>NZ_QTJU01000010.1 GCF_003412455.1 Deminuibacter soli
GATTCAATTGCCTTTACGGCACTGCGACGTACCTCTTCACTGAAGACGCGTCGGGTTACTAAATGTGTTTTTGCCATGTTTGACCTGGTTTTTTGGTCAACTTATTTCAGGCTCGTACAGAAATACAAAGTGAGTGGTGAGTAGTCAGTAGTGAGTGCACAACCGGCGCGGATCCTGTACAGGCAAGCGTTACGCCGCGTATCGTGGCTGTGAAGACACAGCCAACGGCCGCCGGTGACAAATTCCGCTCCGGTCCATTGCCTATTGACTATTCACTATTCACCAGTAATCCCCTTCTCACCACTCACTACTGACTACTCACTAACCCAGCAACTGCTTCAGCTGCGGATCGGTATAATCACTGATATAAAACAGCACATTCGGGTATTGTGCAAATTCTTCTTTGCCGTGCATGGTGGTAATCACTACAGCTTTCATCCCTGCATTCAATGCAGCTTCTACGCCTTTGGGTGCATCTTCAAACACCACGCAGTTTTCAGGGCTGGCATGCAGCAGCTGTGCAGCTTTTAAAAAGGTTTCAGGATGCGGTTTGCTGATGGCCACATCATCTGCACTTACCACCGCCTGGAAGAAATGGCGGATGTGCAGGTTATCCAATACAAAATCAATATTAAAAGGAATAGCCGCCGAGCCGATGGCCATGGGTACCTGGTGTAGTACTGCCTGCTCAAAAAACTGCTGCAGGCCGGGAATCAGCGCCATTTCGGGGAGATAAGCCTGCTGGTAACGTTTTTCCTTTTCAACCGAAAGACGGTCGAGCTGCTCACGTGTAAAATGGCCATTGCCAAAAATACGGATCAGCAGCTCTTCATTTTTACCGTACATCTGGGCTTTTACCTGGTCCCAGTTTAAACCGGCGTTTAAATCATTGTTGAGAATCTCGTACCATGCCCTGGCGTGGTAATGCATATCGTCGATCACTGTTCCGTTCAAATCGAATAAAAATGCCTGTGCCATACTTGCCTTTTTGCCGCAAAAGTAGCGCTATTGGGGCAGGCATAAAAAAGCCCCGGCAAGAATACCAGGGCTTCAATGGAAATCTATACAAAAAATAATCAGAAAGACGTTGTTGATTGCTCCTCAAAACCGGTTGGTGCTTTACACACAACAGGCAAGGTAAATTTACCCAATCGCACACAGTATTACCTTAATAACCAGTTAAGCCAACATTAAAATATCCGTTTTTGCAGGCATTTAAGCCGCCGGATCGCCCGGTAACTGCTGTGCAGCGGCGGTGCTTTCTTCTTTCAGTAATACGCCCGATAAACCGCGGCGGTAGGCTTCGCGCAGCAGGTACATAATTTTGGCAGCCGCATCCTGCAGACTTAACCCGCCGGGATGAATGTTGGATACACAATTGCGTGCATCATCGGTTAGTCCCACTTTTGGCCCGAAGGTTAAATAAGCCCCCATGCTGCTGGCAGCGCTTAAACCCGGTCGCTCGCCTATTAATACCAATGTGCAGGCTGCCTGTAACTGGCTGCCGATGGCATCGCCGATAGCCACCCTGCCCTGCTGCACCAGGATGACAGGCAGCACCGGTATTTTAATTGCAGCCAGTTCTCGCATCAGCAACTGCACCAGTGCGACAGCCTGTGTATTTACTGCAGTAGCCGATAAACCATCGGCAATAACAATGGCCAGTGCATCTTCACAAACGCCGGATGCCGGCAAATGCTGTGCAGCGCCCGGTTCCAAACGCCGGCCCATATCAGGCCGCTGCAGGTACTGGTCGCGGTCTGCCGCCTCGCTGTGCATCGAAAACACGGCAATGCCGGCATTATTTAATTGCTGGGTAATCAGTTCTTTTTGTAATGGTGTATATACTGCATCCCTTGCATGGGCATGGGCCAGACTAAACCGGAGTGATGCCTTGAGCGGCAATGCTGCCCCTGTACGGCCCAGTGCAATGCGCGCCGGCGTGTAGGCACACAGTGAAGACCAGGGATCGGCTATTACGGCCGTAAAAAGGGTTGTATTAAGCGGTTGGGTCATCGGGAATTATTAAACGGAAATTAGTAAATTATATTGTCAAAAACCTTCACAATTATGGGTAAAATCAATCAGTTATCACTTTGCATAGCCCTGGAAACAACAGTTGATAAATTATCCTTCTGCGTGTATGTGCGTTTTTCAGGTTTGTTTTAACAACTGCGGGCATGGCAACGCTACTATAGTAAAAAAAAAACGCGCCGCACCTCGCTTAGCAGGAGAATAAGCGGCCGAAATCCTGCAAAACCGGCTACTCAATTCCGCACAGCTGCAAGGCCGCCATTACTCCGCAGTAGTCGTTCAGATAAATTGTCACATCTTCAAATTGTCAAATTGTCCCAGCAGCCGGTGCGCTGCTGTAACCGGCAATAAATGCCCGCGTTCATCGGTAATACCCTGTTGCTGTAACCATTGCTCAAATTCGGGCGCCGGTTTTAGTGACAGCAACCTGCGTATGTATAATGCATCGTGAAAAGATGTACTCTGGTAATTCAGCATCACGTCATCTGCCCCCGGCACGCCCATAATATAATTGCAGCCCGCCACACCCAGCAGGGTTAGCAGGTTGTCCATATCATCCTGGTCGGCCGATGCATGATTGGTATAACAGATATCCACGCCCATGGGCAGACCCAGTAATTTTCCGCAGCAATGATCTTCCAGCGCAGCGCGGGTAATCTGCTTGCCATCGAACAAATACTCGGGGCCAATGAAACCCACCACCGTATTCACCAGTAACGGATCAAAATGCCGTGCTACTGCATAAGCACGTGCTTCACAGGTTTGCTGGTCAACCCCTGCATGCGCATTTGCCGAAAGCGAACTGCCTTGTCCTGTTTCAAAATACATCAGCTGGTTACCTGCTGTGCCACGCTGCAATGACAAGCCTGCTTCATGCGCTTCTTTCAGCACCGACAAACTTACCCCGAAGCTGCGGTTGGTTTGTTCTGTTCCGCCTATGGATTGAAACACCAGGTCAACCGGGGCCTTTTGTTCTATTAAACCCAGCGTAGTGGTTACATGGCTCAGTACACAGGTTTGCGTGGGAATGGCAAAACGGTTGCGCAACTCATCCATCATATGCAACAGCCTGGCTGTGGTTTGCGGGTTGTCAGTAGCGGGATTAATGCCAATTACTGCATCACCGCTGCCGTACAATAAGCCATCAATAATTGAAGCCGCTACACCACGCAAATCATCGGTGGGATGATTGGGTTGCAGCCGCACCGACAAACGCCCGGGCAAGCCGATGGTATTGCGAAAACGTGTTACCACGCTGCATTTCTGTGCTACACTAATCAAATCCTGGTTACGCATCAACTTGCTGGCAGCTGCCACCATTTCGGGAGTAAGTCCGCGTGAGAGCTGTTGCAATGTAACGGTATCTGCCTGGTCGCTCAGCAGCCAGTCGCGCAGTTCACCTGCCGTAAAACTGCGGATGGGTGCAAATGCGGCTGCATCATGCGTATCAATAATCAGCCGGGTTATTTCATCCTTTTCATAAGGGATAACGGTATCGTGTAAAAAACGCGTCAATGGTACATCTGCCAATGCCAGTTGTGCTGCTACCCGCTCTTCGTAACTTGCTGCTGCCACACCTGCCAGCACATCCCCGGAGCGCAGGGGCGATGCCCTGGCCAGCAATGTTTTCAGATCTGCAAAGCTATATGTGGTATGGCCTATAGAATATTTGAACATGCGGTTATTCAGTTAGTAAAACAGTAAACGATGTATCGGCAGCTGCATTGCGGCGATGCCTGCCTGTTGCATAAAACAATACGGTTACCAGCAGCATGCCGCCAAAGAACCAGGCGCTGAGTAAAGTATAATAATATACAATGGTACCCAATGCAACGAGCGATAATACCAGCGCTATCGCCGGGAAATACGGGTACAGCGGCGCTTTGAACGGCCGTTGCAGTTGTGGTTCCCTGCGCCGCAACACAAAAAGACTGATCATACTAATCACGTACATCACTACTGCACCCAGGGTAGATACAATCACCAGCTTGCTGGTATCGGCATACAACATCGCCAGCAGACCTATAAATCCGCCTGCAAGCAATGCCCAGTGCGGTGTCTGAAACCGCTTGTTTACGCGCGACAGCACAACAGGCAGGTAACTGCTGCGGGCCAGCGCAAACACCTGCCGTGAATAACTGATAATGATACTGTGAAACGATGCAATCAGCCCGAACAAACCAATACCTGCAAACAATTGTGTAACGCTGCTTTGCCTGCCCAGCACTATGCCGATTGATTCGGGCAGCGGGTAGTCAATATTGCTGAGCCGCTCCCAGTTGGTAATGCCACCGGTAAGTATCATTACGGCAAATGCAAGCAGCATCAGGGTTACAATGCCCGAGATATATCCTTTGGGAATATCTTTTTTAATATCCCTTACTTCTTCTGCCACCATGGCCACGCCTTCAATACATACATACAACCATATGGCAAACGGCACTGCTGCAAACAAACCGCCCCAATGCTGCGGCATGGCATGATGCATAAAATTGGCAGCACTGAATGAAGGTGCCACAATGCCGCAATAGATGAGCAACTCACCTACCGCCAGCAAGGTAACCAGCAGCGAAAAACGTGCGGATTCTTTTATGCCCAGCAGGTTAATGAAAGTAAACAGCACATAACAACCCACCGCCACTGCTTTTACCCCCATTGAAGGATACAGGAAATGCACATAACTGCCCAATGCAAAAGCAATGGCAGGCGCTGCAAACAAAAATTCTATCAATGTGGCATAACCTGCCAGCAATGCACCGGTTGCACCCAGTGCACGATAGGCATATGCAAATGGACCGCCTGCATGCGGTATGCAGGTGGTTAGCTCTGTAAAACTGAAAATAAATGTTACATACAACACCGTAACCACCAGGGTAACCAGTAAAAAGCCCATGGTGCCGGCAGCACCCCAGCCATAGTTCCAGCCAAAGTATTCACCTGAAATAACCAGTCCTACCGCAATGGCCCAAATATGCAAAGGCTTCAGTACTTTTTTTAAAGCAGTTGATTGTGTTGGCATTGTATGAATTTACGTAAAAGCAACGGGCAAGCCATGTTGTTTTTTTACAGGAAGTAACAGCAAAAAAATGCGGGAAGCAGGTTCAATGAAGTGCAAATGCGTACCTTGCTGTTTCATTTAAAACTGAATATATGACTGCAATTCCGCGTTATCTGGTTTGTGATAATTTCATGGATGATGAAGACGGTGAATATGTGTTGCACACACAGGCACCCAAGTTCCTGGCAAGATGGAATGATGATACGGAGACATTTGATATTGTTGCCGAGTATGATAACATTTCAGAACATTTTGGTGGTGACAAGGAAAAGCTTATTTCATTTATGGAAGAGATGGTAAACTGGTATGAAGATTACGATGAGTGGCTTGAAGAAAACGTTGACGAAGCTTAATGTTTAAACATTTTTCTGCGGGTATGTAGTTGCATATCCGCAGAAAAATCGATTTACCTAACCTGGTAAAATTTCTCCCTTCCATTTGAAAAAAAGATTGTTAAAAAATCACTTTCATATTTAATTTTTTTATTAATTTTCAAATGGTTTAGAAAATGCATGACTGCTTATAAGATCTCTTAAACAGAATTTTTCCAGATTCCATTTTGTGGACCTTATCGCTGAAATACAGGCGGCGTCATGTTTTGCTAATATCCCCAGTGTCATCCATATAATACTTCCATTCCTTTTTCTAAGCAAGGTATCCGTACCGGGAACCTGCACCTGTATTGTTTAAAACGTATACGCTTTACTGAATGCATATGCATTACACGGGCATGCCTGTTGTGATAGGCTATGCAGTAAAAGCAGGTTTTATACGCGGTGTTGTATCCGGGTGTTTGAAAAATGCGAACCAAACTTCGATTATAACAAAAAGCATCCATTGAAAAACCATTGATCATCTATGAAAATCCTTATTGATCCCCTGCAAGCAACAGATGCCGGCACCACCGCATCGTTACCCGTACACCTGAAAAAACATGTAGCCCCATGGGCTGAGGCTACTTACAAGCTGTACGACTTTGGCGCTATCCTGCAACAGGAATTGAAAACGCCTCAATTCAGTGTTTTTGTTTACCGCTTTTTTATCGACAAACCGGTTACGTTGTATCCTCACAGCGACAAACCCGTTATTGCACTGCATTACACCCTGCAGGGCAGCTTCCCCGTTGTATTAAACGGCTTCGGTAAAATAGTACTGGAAAAAACAAGGTATGATATGTTTTACCTGCCAACAGGCAACATTGAAGCCGCGTTTGAACCCGGTGAATACGAACTGATGCAGATTGAATTAAGTCCGTTTTACCTTAAAACCATTGCACGCAAATACCCGCACCTGCAGGCATTGGTTGATAAGGTTGAATCTGCCAGCAATGCCGGGCAGCCGCTTATCCGCGAACGCATGAACAAAAACATCCAGACTTTATTCCGCGAAATACGCTACAGTGAAGTAGACGGGGCATCGTTTGACCTGGCCATTAACAGTGCCATTTACAAACTGCTGTATTATTATGAAAAAGACACAGCTAAAACTACCAGCGGCCAGGCTGTAAGTAACCCCTTACAGTATGATAAAATTATTAGCGAAATACACGAATATATTGCTGAAGAGCCGCATGTGCAGCATTGCCACATCAGCAGTCTCAGCAAACGTTTTCACATTAACCAGAACACGCTGAAGAAAAATTTCAAGCACAAATACAATATCCCTATTAGCCGTTATGTACAAAACCAGTGCATGAGCAAGGCCAAAGCATTACTGCAGAAACACACTGAAAGCATTGGCGATATAGCCCTTCAGCTGGGTTACGGCGAAAGCGGCAATTTTACCAGGGCATTTAAAAAGTATTTTCATTCTGCCCCAACCGAATTTCAGAAAGTATTAAAGCACCAGCAACTGGAAAGTGTAGGTTGAAAGAACATCCCATAAAGACATTGTTGCTTAACAGATATTAAATTAATATTATATAAAAAATATCCCAAGTGATCGTGAAAAATATTTACTGAAATGATTACCAGAATAAAAGGAATTTGAATGAAATTTATGTAAGAAAGGAACGATTTACCAAAAGGATATCACCAGCTGACCAACCACTTCACAATACACAAAACACCATTTTATTCCTATAAATATTTTGCACGCAACTTATAACATTATTTGACCGCTCCCTGCGAAAGCAGGTTTGTGCCATGGGCAAAAACTTTCTGAACACCAGGACTTAAGAAAAGGGAATCGCATCTCCATTGTTTCTACAGTGGAGATTTTTTTTGTGTATAACAGACATTTCTATTGCCGGTACTGTATTTCGCTGATGATTTAAAAACCAACTGCTTTCAATAAAAAAAGGAAGTGTGGAAACACTTCCTTCAATTGATTTAAATCCTACATGAGAAAATACGTTATACATTTTCCATTAAGCAGATTTAAGGCATCTTCCAGGTTAGCTATTATCCCCCGTTTTGAATAATTCAATGATGATGGTATTGCCATGGAAAAAAAAGCCGAACGCATTAACCATTTGCGCCACTGCTGTACACAGGCTTAGTTGGCAATACACAATAAAGAGTGTGGCACGAACAAAATCACACAGTGGAAGTAAAAATATTTTTTTGGATAAAGTGTTTAACAACAGAGCACGCTGCAAAGCATGGCTGCAGCCACAAGCATTACGCTGTGTTTGCTGATGTAAAGCCGGATAAGGCGAATGGCTTCATGAAAATGATTCTGTACCGTACCTGAGGCAATTTTGAGCTGGCGGGCAATTTCAGCATATTGCAATCCCTGTTCCTGCCGCATTTTATACACCAGCTTCTTTTGCGGCGGCAGTGTGGCAATGGCTTTTTGTATCAGCTTTTCTGTTTGCCAGCCGGCCATGCGCTCTTCTGTTTCGTTTACATGCTTCTTGGTTTTAAGCAATGCCAGCTCTGCCAGTCTTGCCTCGTTACCGCGTTTTTTAAGATAACGCACCACCGAAGTAAAAATAATGCGGTACAGGTAAGCGCCCGGCCGCTCTACATGCACCAGCGAAGTGCGGCAGGCCCAGATGTTCAGGAACACATCCTGCAACACTTCTTCAGACAGGCTTTGCGAGCGCGTCATTTTATAAGCTGCGGTAAATATGCGTTGCTTGTACAAATCGAACAGCTCCTTGTATGCAACAGCATCACCTGCTGCAATATTGAGGAACAGCACCTTTAAATAGGCAATATGTTCCCGCGTATCTGCATCGGTCTGTTGCCGGAGTATGTGTTTTTCTTCATCCTGCATGCTGCGCCATTGAAGTTCCTGTATCGGCGGAAATGCATAACACATCTGCGCCATACAAGGCATAACCAAGTATGTGAATAAGGTGAATAACTGTTACGGAAAATCGATAATCATAGGAGATACAGACAAGGCATGCAGCACACGTTGTGTTTATAGTTGATTATAAACAGGTGGTGTTAGCAACTTGCCCGGCTTGACGAGGATATTGAACCTGCACTATGCTTACGAGCACAGCTTAAGCGGACTTCTTTTGATGGTATCCAAATTTAATGAATAAGTCTGCGTATTACAAATTAAAATTCATTGTATTTGGAATTATTCATTCCATTCAACAGGTTATGCCATCTATTGCGATTGGTGTATTTGCTCCTGCAAAGCTTTTATGCGCTGTATCTTTTGC
Source organism: Deminuibacter soli (assembly GCF_003412455.1). Lineage (GTDB taxonomy): Bacteria > Bacteroidota > Bacteroidia > Chitinophagales > Chitinophagaceae > Deminuibacter > Deminuibacter soli. Next base: position 8,715 of record NZ_QTJU01000010.1, read on the forward strand.
GTGTAATGGTGTTGCAACAGCAGTATACCGCTTAGTAACAACAACGCTACAGCCATATACAACAGTAGCCGGGTTACCCATTTGCGTTGTATAAAAATAGCTGCCGTATTCTCCCGTACACGCAGCAAACGCCCGCCGGACGCAGCTTTGACTTTTTGAGAAAAAGTTATTTCCGGTTCAACATTATTGCCAGGCAGGCGCCTGATGATTGCTTCTATCTGCTCCCAGGTAGTATGTGCAGGCGGTACCGGCCCGTTGTCCCCGCTACTGTACAGCAGGTGCCGGTATTCATTTACTTTCTGTTGCAGTTGCGGATGCAGCGACAGCATAATATCCATTTCTTCCGCTTCTTCAACAGAAAGCAACCCCAGCACATATGCCTGGATGTTGTTTGATTTCAGGTGTTGTCGTGGTTTCAAAATACGGTACGGTGTTAACAGTTATATGCACACAACCTTGTTACCTGGCTACAGGCGCTGCTTGTGTGCTCACCTGTTGCTCAAGCCGTTTAATTTCCTTCACCGCGCTCTGGTATTGTACGAGGTAATAGATAAACAGGCCAAGAAACAATTTAGACAAAAAGAATACCGCGATAAATACGCCGCGCCAGTATTTGTGTACCCGTATGGTGGGAGATGATACTGTGGCAGCTACAAAATCACTGTCTTCCCTGCTGCCTGTGTCTGCTTCATCTTCCGTCACTGCATGATAGGTGCCGGGAAGCGGCGCTGTTTTATTGAACATACCCGGCTTATGTACCAGCCGGTGTTCATCGGCCCATGCTAATTTTCCAAAGCGGGCCATACATTGCTCCAGTGCCTGTTGCAACTGTGCATGTTCGGGTAGCAACTGCTCAAATTCAGCAGCTTGTTCGGGCGTGGCAGAACCGTTAACATAGGCCTCCACGATGCCGGATTTAAGGTAGTGATCAATTTGCATACGTGAATGTTTCTCAGACTGGAATTTATAACAATATCTGCAATACGAAGAAGAATTTCCATTAAATAGCAGCTGTAAGCATTTAGCGGATAGCTTCGCCTGTGGCGAATGAGCGGGGATACTTTTAACCACAAAGGGCACAAAGATTTTACACAGAGCGCACAAAGACTTCAACGGCTTCAAGCTACGAGCTGTAAGCTTGTTTAGTGTAAATCGCCTTCAGCAATAGTTATACTACCCACTACAATCACTCACGACTGACGACTGACGTCTCACGATAACACTCGCTAAAATCATCCCGACTGTCGATTCTCGGCTCTCGATGCCTTCTCACTCACGACTGACGTCTCACGATTCACGCACCAGCACTAGCTTCCCGATGTGTTCGCTGCTTTCGAGCAAACGGTGTGCTGCTGCGGCTTCTGTGAAGAGGAATGTTTTGTATACTACCGGCTGAAACTTTCCTGAATCAATCAGTGGCCATACTTTTTGTTCTACAGCTTTGGTTAATGCAGCTTTAAATGCCGCCTCCCGGTTACGCAGTGTGCTGCCTGTGATGGTAATGCGTTGCCGCATGATGTAATGCATGTCTATCTCGGCCTTGCTGCCTTTCATGGTGTTGATGAAAACCAAACGGCCATCAGGCACCAGCAGCCGCAGGTTCTTTGGAATATAGTCCCCTCCTATCATGTCGAGAATTACGTGTACACCTTGTGATTGCAGTACGGCTTCAAAGTCTGCCGTGCGGTAATTGATGCAGGTGGTGGCACCAAGATCTTCACAGGCGCGGCATTTTTCAGCAGAGCCAGCTGTTGCAAATACGGTTGCACCAAAAGCTTTGGCCAGCTGTATGGCAGTAACGCCAATACCGCTGCTGCCGCCATGAATCAGCACCCGTTCGCCCTGCTGCAATTGCCCGCGCTGAAAAAGATTGCTCCATACCGTGTATACTGTTTCGGGTAACGATGCCGCTGCCGCATAACTCAGTGCAACAGGCATGGGCAAACACTGTGCGGCAGGTACAGTGCAATATTCAGCATAACCGCCGCCGCCCACCAGTGCGCAGACTTTATCGCCCGGTGCCCAGCGCGTTACAGCTTCGCCGCATTGGGTAACAATACCGGCTATTTCCAGTCCGGGTATGTGTTGCGGCACACCGGGCGGCGGCGGGTACTTGCCTTGGCGCTGCATAATATCGGGGCGGTTAATACCGGCTGCCAGCACCTGCACCAGCACTTCATCATGTGCAGGCACTGGTGTAGGCTGTTCTGTCCACTGCAATACTTCCGGTTCACCGGGCTGGGTAATAACAACTGCTTTCATGGTAGAAAGATAACAGTAACAACGCTGATATGTTTGTTGGCAGGTCGGCCTGGTTGAATGCACCTGGAATTGCTGCAAAAAAATGAGGAATGTAGACACATTCCCCTGATATAACATGAGAAAACAACGATGACATTACAAGATGTAATGCTATAATGCGATTACGGTAACACTGTGATCCTGTACCTTAAAGCGTACCTTACCGGTTAATTCAAGCAGGTGAAGCAATTCAGTGAGCGGCACCGACCTGTTGATGGCCCTGGCATTGCATTCAAAATCGGCTGCGCCTGTATAATTCACGTTCACATTGTACCATGCAGCCACTTGTTCCATAACATTTTTCACCGGTGTATGTTTAAAAAGAAAATAACCATTTTTCCAGGCAATGGCTTCTTCTGTATCGGCCTGTTTTACCGGGGCTGCGTTGTTGCCGGCCGTTTGGGTTAGCGACTGGCCGGGCCGCAGTAATACCGTGTTGTTATCGCCGGTTATTTTTATGGCGCCGTCCAGCAGCGTGGTTTTGATGTGATCGTTGTACGCCTTCACATTAAAACGGGTTCCGAGCACTTCAATCACTTCCGTTTTACCGGTTGCTGCTGCAGACTGTACGTGCACACGGAAGGGCCGGTTTTTATCAGGTGCTACTTCAAAGTAGGCTTCACCTGTAACATATACCCGGCGTTCATTACCGGTAAACTGCACCGGGTAACGCAGGGATGAACCTGCATTCAGCCAAACGGCAGTACCATCCGGCAGTATAATATTGTATTGGCCTCCCCTGGGTGTAACCAGTGTATTGTAACCAGCCTGTGGCTTACCCACTGTGGTAATGCAGCTGATGCTGCCCCTGGTATGCTGCAATATTTGCACATTGCCCTGCTGGGCCACCATACCTGTTCCTGCATCGCTGAGCAGTACAGCAGAACCATCGCTCAGCAGCAGGGTAGCTTTATTAGTGCCGGGTACAACACCTTTGGTTACGGCAGCTGCACCTTTGGCAGTAAGCAATTGCCGCTTGAATGAAGGATACAATGCGCGCCATACGGCGGCGGTTAGTAACACCGTACCACCCAGTACGGCAGCCATGCGCAGCAAAGCCATTGTACGCGGGCGGCGGGCTGGTATATCTTTTCGCGGAACAGCGGGATCTAATGTAAGCCAGAGCGCATCGCTCCGGAAGCGGGAAATGGCGGGTATAAACAAGGTTGCATCAGCACCAGGCTCCAGCAAGTCCATGCACTCCTGCAGCACATCGGGCGATTCGGTGTGCAGCAGTTCGGCAATATCTTGTTCCGCAACAAAATCCGGGGCATACTGCTCCAGCATTTTTTTTACGCGTTGCGCGGATATTTCTTGCGGCAATGAGTTCATAGTGTTTGTGCTGTAATGATAGAGTGCGCAATTAACCAAACAACCCGGTTCGGCCGCATATTTTTTTTATGGGCAGTACCAGCAAATTTGGTGTCAGATAAAAAACAGCGATGGTGTTTAACAAAAACTTAGCTATGTATATCAATCCGGTGCAGGCTGTTACCTGCATAAAAGCAGCAGTACATCCCGGCCAGCGCCGGCTATCGTTGAATTATTTAAACAGGAGGAGTAACCAAATATAATACAATGGCGGTGACCGGGGAATTAAAAAAAGCTAAACCAGCTGCATGGTGTACTTCATGATGCCCATTACAAAAGAACTCTGCATATGACTGATGCCCGGCGTTTCGCCCAGCTGGTCTACATAAAACTGGTGATATTCTTCCATATCTGCCACCACAATCTTCAGCATAAAATCGAAGCTGCCCGAGATGTTGTAACATTCGGTGATTTGCGCAAAGCCATTAATGGTGTCAAGAAACAAACCACCTGCCTGCTTGGTATGTTCCTTTAGTGATACATGGCAAAACACAATGAGCCCCTTGTTTACTTTTGTATGATCTACCAGCGCCACATATTGTTTGATAACCCCCTGTTCTTCCATGCGCCTGATACGTTCGTGCACAGGCGTGGTGGTTAAATGCAGCCGGGCGGCAATTTCACGCACGGTTATTTTTGCATCCTGCTGCAGCAGGCGCAGAATAGATAAATCCTTATCGTCGAGCTTAAAGACGTACATCTGTGCCGGTTTTGATTATTTAAAGCAGGTAAATCAGCACAAAGTTTAGCTTTTCCTGATAAAAATGGTTTTTTATTCCAAAAAATAATTAAATGATGGAATAAACAACTGCCCTTCCCAACTTTACGGCGATAAAGCGCTGTGTTATGAATAAACAATTGATACTTTGGGTAGCCTGTACCGCTATTTTTTTTGAAGCACTGGATATTGCCGTACTCAACATGGTACTGCCTGTGCTGCAAAACCAGTTTCACCAGGACAGCGCCACGGTACAATGGCTGCAGACTGTTTATGTACTATTTTATGGCGGCTTCCTGATTACAGGCGGGCGCCTGGCAGATACCAGGGGCAGGAAAAACATCTTCCTGCTCGGCTCTTTTTTGTTTCTTGCGGCTTCGGCAGCGGCAGGGTTTGCCAACGGTTTTGAATGGCTGATGGCATGCCGCGCATTACAGGGGCAGGCCGCAGCGCTGGCTGTTCCCGCTGCATTATCTATTGTTACCAACACGTTCCCTGATCCGGAAGAAAGAAGCCGCGCCCTGAGCACTTTCAGCGCCTTTGCAGCAGTCGGCTCGGGCAGCGGACTGGCACTGGGCGGCATTATTGCTACTTACTGGGGCTGGCAATGGACCTTCTTTATCAATGTGCCGGTAATACTTGCCGTACTGGTGCTGGCCTGGCGCTGCATTGGCAAAGATGCGCCGGCTGCAGCCCGGTCTGCATCAGGCAGCGGTTTCCGGGGCATACTACTTACGGTAGTGATACTACTGCTCTCCTACTGCATTCATACCCTTGCACAGCTACCAGAACATTACCTGCTCACCATTGGCAGCGTGGTTATTATGCTGGCATGCCTGTATCTTTTCAGCAAAAGGGAACGGCGCAGCACCAACCCCCTGATTGATGTACAGCTGTTCAGCGACCGCAGCACTATTGCAGGCAACAGCTGCACCCTGCTGCTGGGTGGTATTTTTATCGGGTACCTGTTTTTACTTTCTGTCTTTCTGCAGCAGAACCTGCACCTCAGCGCAGCAAAAGCCGGTATGCTGCTGTTCCCTTTCAGCTTTTTCAGCACACTGGTAACGCGGTTTATTGTGCCGGTGCTTTTCGCCAGACTGAAGCCGGTAAAAACAGCCATCACGGGCATGTGCCTGATGCTTACCGGCTGCCTGTTACTGGGCGTGGCAATGTTTATACCCTACCCGCTGGCCGCCGTACTGCTGTCGCTGCTGTGTGTAACAGGATCGGGCATGTCTATCGTATACCCGGGCGTAACCGTATTGTCGTTGCAACACATACCTGCCCACAAACAGGGTATTGCAGCAGGCGTTTCCACTACGGCTTATTTCATGGGCGCAGGGCTTGGACTTTCTTTCATCTCCCTGCTACTGCAATTGTTTTCGACCGGTGAACAGCAAAGCAACCTGCTGCCTGCGCTGGTATTGCCGGTGGTGTGTGCGGTGGTTTCAGTGGGGTTGCTGAGACGTGAAGCGGCAGTCGTGAATCGTCAGTCGTCAGTCGTGAGTGATCGCAGCGAGTATTAATTTCGAGAATCGAGACATCGACAGTCGTGATGACCTTAGCAAATTATTTGTGAGTTGTGAGTGATCGCAGCGCGTATTAATTTCGAGAATCGAGACATCGACAGTCGTGATGACCTTAGCAAATTATTTGTGAGTTGTGAGTGATCGCAGCGCGTATTAACTTTCGCCGGAGGCGACTTACGCTAACAAGCTTGCAGCTCGTAGCTTGAAGCTTGCAGCTCGTAGCTTGAAGCTTGCAGCTCGTAGCTTGAAGCTTGCAGCTTGTAGCTTAAGCTTGCAGCTCTTCTTCCTTTCACGATTCGCGCTTTTTTGCTTTCTTTGCAATTGTTATGTCGTTATTTATTACATCACTGAATTCGGGGAGCAATGGCAATTGTTATTATGTTGGCAATAACGACGAGGCCATCCTGGTAGACGCAGGTATTTCGTGCAGGGAAACGGAGAAAAGGATGAAACGGCTGGGGCTGTCGATGCAACGGGTGAAAGCCATCTTTGTGTCGCACGAGCACAGCGACCACATTAAAGGCATTCCTGTGCTGGCCAGGAAATACAGCCTGCCGGTATACATTACCGCCAGCACGCTGCAGCATGGCGGACTAATACTCGACCGTGACCAGGTAATTGCTTTCAGCGACACAATGCCTGTACAAATCGGCGCGCTATCGGTAAAAGCATTTACCAAGCAGCACGATGCCATTGAACCGCATAGCTTCACCATTACCTGCAACGATATTACCGTAGGCGTGTTTACCGATATTGGTACACCCTGCAATAACCTGGTGCAACACTTCAGGCAATGCCATGCCGCCTTCCTGGAGGCCAATTACGATACCCGCATGCTGGATGAAGGGCGGTATCCCATTTTCCTGAAAAACCGCATCCGTGGCGGGCAGGGACATCTTTCCAATGCACAGGCGCTGGAAGTATTTATACAGCACAGGCCCCGGTTTATGAGCCACCTGCTGCTGGCGCATCTTTCCAAAGAAAACAACCACCCGCAACTGGTGCATGCGCTGTTTACTGCGCATGCAGGCAATACACATATCACGGTAGCATCCCGCTACGAAGAAACTCCCGTATACACCATCGGCGGCAATGGCGCGCCTGAACGGCACATGGCAACACCTGCAGTTACGCAAACCAGTCTTTTTTAAGCCCGGCAGAATTACTGTAATTTTGCCGCATGAAGCGAGATATTGAAACCCGTGCGGATATACACCGGATAGTGACTGAGTTTTATCAAAAGATGCTGGCAGACGAACGTGTGGCCTTCCTGTTTACTGATGTGGCCAGGATTGATGTGCCGGAACACGTGGAGAAAGTAACCGGTTTCTGGAATGATGTACTGTTTGCCGCAGGCGATTACCACGGCAACCCCATGCAGGTACATTGGCTGTTAAACGGCCAGTCACCTTTGCAACATACCCATTTTGACCTTTGGCTGCAATATTTCACCCAAACCATTGCCGCTTTGTTTGAAGGCGACAATGCAGCACGCATGCAGCAGCGCGCCTTATCTATCGCCACCATGATGCGTGTAAAAATGCTTACCCAGCCATTGAACAAACAGGATAACACAGCCCGTTAAGAACACCTGCAAGCCTGCAAAGACGCGTGTAAAAGACTAAGCCGCGCGGGTTTAAGGGTGTGTTAAATAAGCAGTTGGCTTGCCAACTATTGTTATTTTTGCAAGGCAGCTCCTTACAGAAAGCAGCTGCATATAAGAACAAAACAACGAATGATATGCGCACGGTAAAAGCACCCTATACCATCTTGTTACTGGCGGCAGCCGCTACGGCGGCAATGAGCTGCGGCAGCCCCAAGGCCACACAGCAAACCACAGCAGAGGTAACCACCGGCAGCTGGCAGCAGCAGCCGATATTGATTGACGGGGACGACGGAGACTGGCACAAGCCGCTTACCTATTTTGCACGCAAGGAGAAATTTGCTTACAGCATTACCAACGACAGTACCAGCTTATACATATTGCTCAGCACAAAAGAGCAGCTGACGCAACAAAAAATACTGCAGGGCGGTATGACGGTGGTGATTAACACAAACGCCGAGATGACCGACCTGAATGCAGCCAGCATTGGCTTCCCCACCGGAATGAGCAGTCATCGCGGCAAAGGTATTTTAAACAGGCCGGCCATTACCAACCAAACCACCCAGCTGGATGATTTGAAAGATTATTCATTGAGCGGCTTTAATAAAAACGACGAGATCAACTATTACGATTACGGCAAAAGCAATGACGCCGGTGTAGAAGTGAACCTCAACTTTAACGCTGCCGGCGAACTGGTGTATGAAGCCAAAGTGCCGCTGAACGCCATTTATGGTGATAAACATGCATTGGGCAAAAACATTGCCGTCGGTTTTTTGATTGACGGCTTACCACCTGAAGCCGGCGGACGCAGCGGCGGCGGCGGTGGTGGTGTATCTATCGGCGGCGGACTGGGTATGGGCAGTTTTGGCAGCGGCGGTGGTGTTGGTATTTCTATCGGCAGCGGGCTGGGCACAATTGGCGGCGGCGGTAAAAAGAAGAAATACGATCTCAGCAAAACCTGGCAGGTTACTTCGCTGAGCAAGCGCCCTGCACAAATACAAATCAAGGATTAGTGCACCTTACCTTTTTTATAGCGGGTAGCTTTGCGGTTTAATTCCAATGCCGCACTGATTAACGCGAGATGGGTGAATGCCTGCGGAAAATTGCCCAGGTGTTCACCCTTTACTGAGCTGCTCACTGAACAAACCGAGGTGATTGGCATATCCCTGCATCTTCTCAAAATTCTCGATCGCCGTATCTACATAACCACATTTTGACAGGCATTCGATATACCAGAACGAGCACATGTTAAACGTGCCCTCTTCGCCATCCAGCCCGTCTACATTACCGGGATTGTTGCGGTAGCGGTAAATCAGCACATCAAGCCGTAACTCCCGGTCAATCACTTTCATGGTAGCAATCCAGCGTTTATCCTGTGGCGATACAAAACGCATCAGCAACATAAGCAATACACTGGCATCTACGGCATCGCTGTTTGTGTGCTGCACCCATGCCTGTTTCTTTTCATTCCAGAAATTATGGTAAATGCTTTGGTACATTTCATCGCGGTGCTTTTGCCACTCCGCCAGCGGGTAAGGAAACGAACGCAGGTTGGCGAGTTTCATAGCCCTGTCTACCGCCACCCAGCACATGAGCTGTGTATGCAGGAACACTTTTTTCTCGCTGCGGATTTCCCATATGCCATGATCGGCCTGTTTCCAGTGTTTGATAACATACTGCACCTGTTTGGTGATCTGCGTCCACAGGGCAAAAGTGATGGAGCCGCGGTTTTCTTTTTCGTAGATATAAATCGTATCGAGCAGCTCGCCGAAAATATCCAGCTGCAATTGTTCATTCGCTGCATTGCCTATACGCACAGGTTTTGAGCCTTTGTATCCTTCGAGATGTGTAAGCTCTTTTTCTTCCAGGTCAACGTGCCCGTCTACCCCGTAGATCAGTCGTAATGCATCGTGTTGCAGGCATTGTTCTTCTATCCAGTTAATAAATGCCGTGGCTTCTTCTATAAAACCCAGCCGCAGAAAAGCATACATGGTAAAGGCCGCATCACGCGTCCACGTGTAGCGGTAATCCCAGTTGCGGTTACCGCCTATTACTTCGGGCAAGCTGAAAGTAGGTGCAGCCACAACGGAGCCGTACACGCTTGAGGTAAGCAATTTAAGCGTGATGGCAGAGCGGAAAATCAAATCTGACCATTGCCCTTCATAAGTAGACTTGCTGAGCCAGCCGCGCCAGTAAGCAATGGTTTCGCGGTAAGTATGTTGCTTGTAAAATTCAATATCTACCCGCGGCACTGCTGCATCATCTTCCACCAGCTCCAGCACAAACCAGGCTTCCTGTGATTGCTGCAAAGTGAAAGCCGCATACCCATTCGTGTTGCGTACACCAAACGACACATCGCTTAATAAACGCAGGCTAATGGGGTTCTTTTTTTCTTCTGCTGCAAACACAATGCTGTGGTCTGCTTTCTTTGCAGTATGTGCGGTAGTGGCATAATTGAAACGCGGGCAACAATGCATGTGAAAACTGATGGCGCCACGTACGGCTGTTACCTTACGTACAATGGCACAGCGGCCGTTGGGCTGCAATACCGGCATATAATCGGTGATTTCAGAAATGCCATCAGCAGCAAAAAAGCGGGTAAGCAATATGGCAGTGCCGGGAATATACAGCTGTTTGGTATGATACTCTTTTAACTGCGGCTCAATAGAGAAATAACCACCTTTTTCAGCATCAAGGAGCGCCGCAAATACAGCCGGGGAATCGAATTGCGGGAACGACATAAAATCAACAGACCCTGACAGCGATACCAGTGCAACCGTACGCATGTTGCCGATTATGCCATAGTTTTCAATAGGCTCATAAACCCGTTTGCGGTGTTTCATTGTTTTGATAAACGGCTGATCTGCAGAATTGTTCAGCCAATACCGGCCGCACCAACCGTTTTAACAGAAAGGGCTTTTATTCACTTTATCCGGCAACTCATCAGCTGGATTGTTATGTGCGCCGCGCAATAAAAAAAATCATTTACCTGTGTGTACGATTGTTAACTGTGCCGGAACAGCAACGCAGCCCATTGTAAATGCCGGTGAGGACACCGGCATTTACAATGGCATTATTTATTGTTGGCATCGTAGTAATTCCACATTTCTTCAAACAGTTGCTGCTTCAGGTCTTTGGCAGATCTGCCGTCTGCTTTTACGGGTGGCAGGAAATGCATTTCCAGTTTATGCGGCCACATAAAAAAGGGCTTGTGTACAGGCAATACTTTCTGTGTATGAAAAATGAGGGCGGGCATAATGGGTGTTCCCGTATCTGCAGCCAGCCTGAAAGCACCGTCGTAGAAAGGTTTCAGCGGGTTGCCGGTTCTGTTGCGGGTGCCTTCGGGGTAAATCACCATGTCCAGGCCAAGTGCAAGCACCTTGCGCATTTTCTCTACGCTTTTGCGGCGGCTTTCATCGCTATCCCTGTCAACCAGCACACTGCCCAGCGCATAAATCCAGCCGAATATGGGCACGCGTGCAAATTCTTTTTTGGCGATGGTTTTATTCGCGTGCGGCATAAAGGGCGTGGTTACCGGCACATCCATCAGGCTGTTGTGGTTACAGATCACCACATAGGGCTGGTTCTTTTTAAAATTGGCAGCGCCTTTTACTTTCAGCGGGCACAGAATAAGGTTCAGGTATACCGTCATCCATACACGCGATACAGCGCGGTGCCAGCGGGCAGCGCGCGGTTCGGGCAGCAGGAAGCAAGCCAGGTAAAATAATATTGCAATGAGCATGGTAGCAATAAACGTGAGTGCGCCCCACAATGCCCATATACGTCCAAATACCTCTTTCAACAGTTTCATGAATCTTCGTAATGGTTAAATCAAAATTAGGATAATACCTGCGCTTATATGGACCAGTCTATGGGATCCTGGCCCTGTTTGGCCAGCAACTCGTTGGTTAAGCTGAAATGTTTACAGCCGAAAAAACCCTTATCTGCACTAAAAGGCGAAGGATGGGCAGCTTTGAGCACATGGTGTTTGGTTTGATCGATCAACACCTGTTTATCCTGTGCAAACCTGCCCCAGAGCAAAAACACCACGCCTTTTTTCTCCTCTGAAATATGGCGGATAACAGCGTCGGTAAACTGCGTCCACCCTATTTTGCTATGGCTGTTGGGTTCGTTGGCGCGAACGGTAAGCGAAGCGTTGAGCAGCAGCACGCCCTGTTTGGCCCATTTGGTGAGATCGCCGGTTTTGGGGATCGGCATGCCGATGTCTTTGTGTAACTCCTTGTAAATATTCACGAGTGAAGGCGGCGGTGTAATACCGGCAGGCACCGAAAAGCTGAGCCCCATAGCCTGTCCGGCCCCGTGGTAAGGATCCTGGCCCAGCAAAACGACCTTCACCTTGCCGAATGGTGTTTTTTCAAATGCATTGAAAATGAGGTTGCCGGGCGGATAAATGACCTTCCCCTGCATTTTTTCAGTCTTCAGAAAGGCGGTTAGCTGTTCAAAATACGGCTTGTGGAATTCCTGGTGCAGTACTTCCTTCCAGCTTTCTTCAATTTTTACCTGCATATTTGCAAAACTGTTTGGTTGCAAACTAATTAAAAATTACTTTTGCGGCCGGTCAAAATTATACAAGGCCTGAAAATTCAGGTCTCGGTAGCTCAGCTGGATAGAGCAACTGCCTTCTAAGCAGTAGGTCATTGGTTCGAATCCAATCCGGGACACAAAGCCCTGCATGCGTGCGGGGCTTTTTTATTGACAATTTAAGCCTCTCCAGGGTGCTAAAAGTGATTTGACCAGCAGCAAAATGAACTTTTAAGGGTATTTATTGATATAGAGGTTTACAGTTTACCAAATGTTTTGCTAGTTTTACTGTGTTCCATAATTTGGAACGACATATGTGCGTTGTAAAATGAGCATATAAAACCGGAATCTCATGGTTACTTTAGATCTTCATAATTCCTTCCATATTGCTGATACAATTAATAATCAGTCTAAAAGACTGTCGCAGGCAACTGTAAAGTCTAAAAAAACTGAGCATATTGTTATGCGTTTCGTACGAACCTTGTACTATCCTAAAACTTCGCTGCTTCAGTCCAGGGCATTACAAAGCCAAAAAGAACTTCACCTTTCTCTGTCTGCGATTTCTACCCAATTAAAAGAGAAACACCTCGCAACAGTGAATCAGCCTATTCATGAAGCTTTTACACGTATCATTGACAGTCTTTACAGTTTACATTCGGACTTCAATGATCTTTCTATTGGAACAGGATCCAGGAAAATTCGCTTAAGCCTGATTCATATGATAGAAAATAATTTGCAATTAGCTCATTCCATCGAGCGTACGCTCAGGAAGCAGCTGAATAAGGATACAGGCAATAAAACTATAAGCGATGAGACCAGGGCAATTCTAAAGTCTACCAACAAAAACATTCTCCGTTCACTCGATGGCAATACAAGCAAGGAACGTATATCATGTTGATTTCGCATTCCCGGATGATCAAAAGTTAATACATCCAGTAATAGTGATTTCTATTGAAGAAGTTTGCCAGGCGGAAGGTACTTTTATAGGCATCCCGATTAGCCATACGCCTAATCCAACCGAGCTTTGTTTCCCTCTGACTGATTCAATGTTCAAAGAGCCATTAAAGGGCGGGAAATCTTACGCGAAACTGCATTTAATTACCTTCTTACATATAGATCAAATTCAAGGCAGGATTAATGATCCCTGGAATATAATGAAACCTGTTGCTTTTAAAAATTTTATGCAGGAGGTTTTTACTTTAGTCTTTGGGTTTGATATAGAGTTTTGAACCTGATAACAAAGTGCAGGTTAGAACAGCTAAATGTTTCGTGCGCTTTCATGAATTAATGAATTAAACACCCCTATGGACAAAAAAAAGATATCTGAAAAAGCAGCAGCAAAGACTACGATCAGTGACATGGTGAATGACGCTCCTGAAAAAGAGCTTCGCCAACTTGTTATTGATTACGCAAAAAAACATGCAGATTTCAGAAATATGCTCACAGTTCATTTTTCAGACAGGCTGAGTTATGCCGGTACATCTACCTATGCACAAATAATTAGGAAAGCGGCTGCAACGGCTAAAGACAAATATGGGTTTATTGATTATCGAAATGCAGCCAGGGCCATTCAACCTGTATACGGGTTGTTGGATAACGCTAAAAAAGCCTTCCACAAAGGACTTTTTTCTGTAACAGCCGATATTGCATTTGCAGTAATCTCGAATGTGCAAGATATGATGACCAGTATGGATGACAGCAGCGGAGGAGCCGGTGATTGTATCAGAGAGGGCTTTGCCTTACTTTTTAAACTTTGTGAAACTGATATTTCATATGATCTCAAAGACCACATATTCAGGGAAGCTGAAACCGAAGCCAGAAATAAAAAATATGAATTAGTTGGTTTTGACGACGATTGGCTAAATCTCCTTATAAATGCCGCGTACGACAAACAAAGACAACTGCATTTATTACAACTCTTCGATAAGAAATTATCGGGATTATCTAAAAGAAAAAACGACGATTCAGGTGATTCCGAGACAGTACAGTTGCTTGAATACAAAATAAGCCTGCTGCAAAAAATGGGGGATACTACCGTAGCCAATGCCTTACGACTGGACAATCTGCATTATTCAACATTGCGGCTTGATTTGATTAAAGAACTATTGCAGGAAAAAGACTATGCTACAGTAAAGAGACTTATTGACGAAGGAATTATAATAGCCCAAAAAAAGAAGCACCCGGGAACTGTTGCTACTTATAAAGAGATTTTGCTTCAGCTATCACAAGAGCTTAACGACATTCCTGCCGTGAGAACTATTGCCAAAGAGTTGTTCTCAGGTGGTGATATGAAATATTACAGAATCATTAAAAGCACCTACTCAACCAATGAATGGCCTGAAATTTCAGAAGGCATTATTGAAGAGCTGCAAAATACAGATGAAACATTTCAGGCACACTCAAAAACGCTTCCTGCCATTTATATAGAGGAAGGCTACCTGGACAGGTTGCTTGATTTGCTTCAAAAGAATCCACGGCTGGGATTTGTTGACAATTACTCCGAACGGCTATCTGCCAGGTTTCCCAGGGAAATATTAGCTATTTACAAAGTAGCACTGATAGGCTATGCTGCGCAGAATGCCGGGCGTAACCATTATGTTATTATCAGGAATGTGCTAAAAAAGCTGCAGGCTCTGGAAGGAGGAAAAGATATGGTGAAGCAATTGGTTGACCAGCTTAGTCTACAGTATAAAACGCGGAAAGCTATGATAGAAGAACTGGAAAAACTCCGTCACTAACACCCACCCTATCTCATAGGTTATTCCCGTTACTTTCCACGAAGTTTGCGGCTTTACCTTATTGGCGCTCTCATTTACGCAGCTGTTTGCACAAAACAGTTGTGTGAGTATCTCGCCAAACTGTGTTCAACTTACCATTCACGAATACGGCACCGGCAAACCGGTTATTGAACGCTGCACTAAAAGATTAAACACAACATTGCCCTACGCGAACAAATGACAACGGCCCGCTACATTTACGCAGCGGGCCGTTGGCTTTTTATTTAATTAAAACCTGTCGAGGTTCATTACTTTATTCCATGCCGCAACGAAATCTTTTACAAACTTCTCCTGCGCATCTGCACTGCCGTATACTTCTGCAACAGCCCTCAGTTCTGCGTTTGCGCCGAATACAAGATCTGCACGTGTGCCTGTCCATTTTACATTGCCTGTAGCGCGGTCTTTACCTTCATACAATTCTTTGTCTTCACCTGTTGCCTGCCATACAATATTCATGGTAAGCAGGTTTACAAAGAAATCGTTGGTAAGCTGGCCGGGGCGTTCTGTAAACACACCGTGTGCAGAACCATCATAATTGGTATTCAATACGCGCAGACCGCCTACCAGCACGGTTAATTCAGGCGCAGTTAACGTGAGCAATTGCGCTTTGTCTATCAACAATGCCTCGGTAGATACACCGGGTGTTGGTTTACGGTAATTGCGAAAACCATCGGCTGCACGCTGCAGGTAACCAAATGATGCCACATCGGTTTGTTCCTGTGAAGCATCCATACGGCCGGGCGTGAAAGGCACAGTGATGTTATGCCCGGCATCTTTCGCTGCTTTTTCAACACCTGCACAGCCGGCCAGTACAATCACATCTGCCAGCGATACTTTCTTACCCCCCTGCAGTGTACCGTTGAATGCCTGCTGAACGCCTTCGAGCGTGTTCAATACCTGCTGCAATTGTGCGGGGTTGTTCACCTCCCAGTCTTTCTGCGGCGCCAGGCGGATACGCGCACCATTGGCGCCTCCGCGTTTATCAGAACCGCGGAAGGTAGAAGCAGAAGCCCATGCGGTGGACACCAGTTGAGACACGCTTAATCCTGATGCCAGTATTTTGTCCTTTAGTGCTGCGATATCGTTTTCATCAACCAGGGCATGGTTAACGGCAGGAATGGGGTCTTGCCAAAGCAATTCTTCTTTTGGTACATCAGGGCCTAAATAGCGCGCCAGGGGGCCCATATCGCGATGCGTTAATTTATACCATGCGCGTGCAAAGGCATCTGCAAAAGCATCAGGGTTTTCGAGAAAATGGCGGGAGATCTTTTCATACACAGGGTCTACCCGCAAAGAGATATCAGTGGTTAACATGGTGGGTGCATGTTTCCTGGCAGGATCGTATGCATCGGGAATAATACCCGGCGCATTTTTTGCCACCCACTGCTGTGCGCCTGCCGGGCTTTTTGTTAACTCCCATTCAAAGCCAAACAGGTTTTCAAAAAAGTTATTGCTCCATTTGGTGGGCGTTGTTGTCCATGTAACTTCCAGCCCGCTGGTGATGGTATCAGCGCCCCTGCCCGAACGGTAGTCGTTGCGCCAGCCGAGGCCCTGCATTTCCATATCTGCCGCTTCAGGTTCTTTGCCCACATGCGTTGCAGGTGCAGCACCATGGGTTTTACCAAAACTGTGCCCGCCTGCAATGAGGGCTACTGTTTCTTCATCGTTCATAGCCATGCGGCCAAATGTATCACGTATATCTATGGCAGCAGCAAGCGGATCGGGGTTGCCATCCGGGCCTTCGGGATTCACATAGATCAAACCCATCTGCACGGCAGCAAGCGGGTTTTCAAGGTTACGCGAATGGATAGCCGGTTCATCATCATCTGATACCAGCACGCCATGATCTTCCACCACGCCCGGGGAACCATGCGCATAACGCAGATCGCCGCCCAGCCAGGTGGTTTCAGCCCCCCAGTACACATCTTCCTGCGGCTCCCATACATCTTCACGTCCGCCGGCAAAACCGAATGTTTTAAAGCCCATAGATTCGAGGGCGGTATTACCGGCAAGAATCAACAAATCTGCCCATGAAATATTACGTCCATATTTTTGTTTGATAGGCCACAGCAGCCTGCGGGCCTTATCAAGGCTCACATTATCGGGCCAGCTGTTAAGCGGGGCAAACCGTTGCTGCCCTGCACCTGCGCCGCCGCGGCCATCGCCTACGCGGTATGTACCCGCGCTGTGCCAGGCCATGCGGATAAACAGGGGACCATAATGCCCGAAATCAGCCGGCCACCAGTCCTGCGAATCGGTCATCAACGCATGCAGGTCTTTTTTCACCGCTTCCAGGTCAAGGCTTTTGAAAGCTGCCGTATAGTTGAAATCATCACCCATGGGGTTGGATAAAGACGAGTGCTGGCGCAGAATATTCAGCTTTAACTGGTTGGGCCACCAGTCGCGGTTACGGGTACCACCACCACCCACATTCTGCTTTAAACTGCCATTATGAAACGGGCATTTACTGATATCGCTTGATTCTTTTTCCATTTTGGTAAGTTTATGGTAACAGAATAAACACATTATTGCCCCCCGTAGTTGTGCGCTGCGCCAAATTTATGTTGTGAAGCTTACGGAAAAACAAAAATGCTTGAAAGCAATTGATTATCAGTCTTATCGCGTTTATTTAACCAATAACCGCCAAAAGTATAAGTAATGCGGAAATAAGTATAATTCTTGCCAACCTGGCCAATCCAACTTTGCATTGAATAAAAAAGACAACAATGGCAAAGACGATTTTTATTACAGGTGCATCCTCAGGTTTGGGAAAGGCAACCGCGAAATTGTTCCAGCGCAAGGGCTGGCAGGTGATTGCGACCATGCGTGCTCCCGAAAAAGAACAGGAACTGGCTTTACTGGATAACGTTACACTTTTACCGCTGGATGTTACAAAGCCGCAGCAGATTGCCGACTGCGTAAGCGTTGCAACGAAACTCACCACCGTTGATGTGGTGTTTAACAACGCAGGACATGGCATGTATGGTCCGCTGGAAAGTTATTCAGCTGAACAGCTCACCGGTCTTATCAATACAAACCTGCTGGGCGTTATCAGGATAACGCAGGCTTTTATCCCGTATTTCAGGCAGCGGGGAACAGGACTTTTTATCACTACTTCTTCCATGGGCGGTATAACGGCCTTCCCTTTCAGCTCCCTGTACCACGCTACCAAATGGGGAATTGAGGGCTTTAGCGAGAGTATGTATTTTGAGTTATCGAAATTCAATATCGGCATCAAGAATATCCTGCCGGGCGGTATCAGAACAGATTATACAGGGCGCTCCATGTTGTATGGAAAGCATAACACCGAAGCTTATCAAACCATACTTGACCAGGCAGATAAGGTAATGAGCAACCTGTTACTGCCAGAAAACCTGACCCCGCCGGAAAACATTGCGGAGGTTATATTTGAAGCCGCCACCGATGGTAAAAAGCAGTTAAGATATATAGCAGGCAATGATGGCAGGCAATTATATGAAAGCAGGCAGCATATGGGCCAGGAAGCGTTTCTCGCCTATTTCGACAACCTGTTCTTTGGCAACAACGCACAATAACAACAATAACCGGTTAGGGTATTTTGTATTTTTGATACATGGAAAACAAGCTTATCCAAATCAGTTCCATCAACCAGCTGCACCGTTATTACGATTGCGGCAAACCACAGCACCCGCTTGTTTCGGTTATTGACCTCAGCACCATCCGGCACAATCTGTTTGCAGAAAATGTATCGCTCCGGATGTCGCTGTATATTATTTCCTGCAAACGTTTTACAGGCAAATTGCATTATGGCAGGCAGCAGTACGATTTTGAAGAAGGCTCCCTGTTGTTTACAGCGCCCGGGCAGGTCATCAGCTCAGACCCCGAAGTGCAGCTGGAAGAAGGCTGGGCGCTGTTTTTTCATCCAGACCTGATTAATGCCACAACACTCGGGCAAACAATACACCGGTATTCGTTTTTTTTATACGATACCAGCGAGGCGCTGCATGTTTCGGATGAGGAGAAACAATTGCTGCAGGATTGCGTGAATAAAATAAAACGGGAATATACACAGAACATCGACAAGCATACGCAAGGCCTGGTTGTAAGCAATATTGAATTGCTGTTGAACTATTGCAACCGGTTTTACGACCGCCAGTTTTTAACAAGGGCAAAATCCGGCAACGATATTGTGCAGCGTTTTGAACGCTTGCTGCATGCCTGCTTTGCCCAAGATACACTGATTGCAACAGGGTTGCCTGATGTAAAATATTTTGCCTCGCAGCTTAATATATCGCCCAAATACCTGTCTGATTTATTGAGCAGGTACACGGGTAAAACAACGCAGGAACACCTGCACCTGCAGTTAACAGAAAAAGCAAAGTCACTGCTGTGGGGCACCAACCAATCCATCAGCGAAATTGCCTATGGGCTTGGCTTTGAGCACCCCTCCCATTTCACTAAAATGTTCAAAACCAAAACAGGGCTTTCACCCAGGGAATACAGGAACGGCAATCGTACCAACTAATACCCGGCTGGCAAAACAGAACTCAACTTAAAAATCCTTTGTTGCCACCTTCTTGGTTATCCCGAGTTTCTTCATACGCGACAGCAGGGTGGAGGGATTTATATCAAGCATTTTTGCAGCACCGTCTGTGCCGTATAATTTCCAGCCGCATTTTTCCAGCGCAGCCAGTATATGGTCTCTTTCGTTTTCGGTAATGGTTTTAATGCGTTGATCACCTGGTGCAGCCTGACTGTCCTTGTTGTTATCTGTTGGCAGTGATACATGGGTAATCATCGGTGCGTTGGCCAGCAGCACACTGCGCTCCATAATGTTTTCGAGTTCGCGGATATTGCCGGGCCAGGCATAAGCCAGCATTGATTTTAAAGCAGGCGCTGCAATGCCCTTTACATTCTTGTTCATGCGCCTGGCAAACACATCAACAAAGTAGTTGGCCAGCAAGGCAATATCTTCCTGCCTTTCGCGAAGCGGGGGCAGCAGCACAGGAAATACATTCAACCGGTAATATAAATCCATGCGGAAGCGGCCGTTGGCCATTTCCCTTTCCAGGTCGCGGTTGGTAGCAGCGATCACCCGCACATCTACCGATTTTCTTTTACCACCGATTGATTCCACTTCACGCTCCTGCAGCACACGCAGGAACTTGCTTTGCAAATCAAGCGGCAGCTCTCCTATTTCATCGAGAAATACAGTGCCGCCATTTGCCAGCTCAAACTTGCCCACTCTTTTGTCGTATGCGCCCGTAAAAGAACCTCTTTCATGCCCAAACAATTCCGATTCAATCAGCTCGGCCGGCAATGCAGCACAGTTGAGCACAACAAAGGGTTTGTTGCGCCTGTCAGACAACTGGTGTGTAGCTTTCGCCACCAGCTCTTTGCCTGTGCCGCTTTCGCCCAGTATCAGCACAGAAGTCTCTGAACGGGCCACCACTTTCACCTGGTCCATTACGGCCATAAAAGCCCTGCTTTGCCCGATCATATCTTTAAACCCGGTTTGTTCTGTGCCTGAAGGCAGTACCGGTTTCTTTAAATGCTGTATGCTTTTTTGTTCTGCATGATAGCGGTACAGGGCCACTTCCAGCATTACCAGTACGTCGCGCTCCCTGAAAGGCTTTACCAGGAAACCATAGGGATTGGTTATTTTGGCTGCATCCAGCGTTTGCTTGTTTGAATTGGCAGAAAGATAAACAAAAGCAATATTGCGGTTCATCAGTGTGCGCGCAAGATCAATGCCTGTTTTAGGGCCGCGCAAATGAATATCCAGCAATACCATATCCGGCTTTTCCAGCTCTATCAACCCCATTGCTTCTTCAACCGAAGGTGCAATGCCGCACACTTCGTAACCGGCATTGGTCAGAATCATTTTCAGGTTATTGGCTTCAATAAACTGATCTTCCACTATCAATATTTTGGTCTTCATATATCAAGCATATTTGCGCGGTGAAACACATGAGTGTCTGTTGTGTCAACAGCAACGCTGAGCGCCTCTATGGGAAAAATCACCTTTACCCGCGTGCCATTGTCGTTCTCAAAGAAAATACGGCCCTGCAATTCCATGGTAAGGCCGCGCATTAAATCGAGCCCCAGTGATTTGGGCAGGCTGCCGTTGCTGCTGTTGCGCATACCAATGCCGTTATCACTGATCAGGAGTTTGATATGGTTGTCTGCCTGCTTCAGGTCGATCGTAATTTTACCGGGGCGTTTATCGGGGAATGCATACTTAAACGCATTGGTCACCGCTTCATTAATGATAAGCCCGAGCGGTATGGCCTGCGACAGGTTTAATTTCACTTCATCTACCTGCAAATACATGCCGATGTGCATGGGTGAGCCAAAACTGTCTGACAAATAACTGGTGAGTTCGTTCAGGTAATTTTTTAAATCAATGGTGCCAATATCGTCTGACTGGTACAGTTTCTGGTGAATGAGCGACATGGCATAAATCCTGTTCTGGCTGCTTTCGATAGCGCGCAGCGCATCTTCTTCGAGGTACCTGGCCTGCGATTCAAGCAGGCAGATAACGGTATGCAGGTTGTTTTTTACGCGGTGGTGTACTTCTTTCAACAGCCATTCCTTTTCTGTAAGCAGGCTTTGCAGCAATTCGTTTTTATGGGTCACAATCACATTGCTTTTTTTGCGCAGGTTGCTTTGCTTGTACAATAAACCTGCGATAATCAGCAGCAGTATAACGCCGGTAATGGTAACGTTCTTAACAAAATCGGCCTGTTTCAGCTTGGTGTTTTCGAGTATGGCTTTCTGGTTCAGCAAGCCTATTTCATTTTCTTTCTTTTCTGTTTCAAACTCTACTTCCAGCTGCGCTACCTGCCTGCTCTTGGTTTCGTTCAGAATGGAATCTTTCAGTTCGTTTGATTTGATGAGGTTGCTGATAGCCTCTTTGTATTTGTTGCTGGCCGTATCAAGCGAAAACCACAGCTTGTAATTCTGCGCCATGCCCGACAAATCATTTCTTGAACTTACCAGGTCTTTGTCTTTCTGCAGGTACAGCTTCGCGGCTTCGTAATCGGCTGTTTCAATATAAAACCTTGCAATCAGTTCATAGTAGCGGCTTAGCCAGAACAGGTTGATGTTCGGGTTCTGCGTTTGTTTGATGAGTTGTTCACAGTAATACCTTGCTTTGTCGTATTGCTTCAGTGCCAGGTAAATTTTGAGGTAGGTTTGACTGATGCCATAATCGCCGCTTTCATATTTCTGGCTCGAAGGCATTTCGAATTTCCGGGTAATCTGGTGAAAGAAATTTACTGCCTGCTCAGGCTCGTTGAGGATGAGGTAGGTATCTGCCACGTTTGCGGCAAGCAGGTATACGGTAGCGTTGTCTTTTTCCTGCTCAGCTATTCTCAGTGCCTGCAAAAAAAACTGCAAAGCTTTCTGGTTTTCGTTCAGTTTTAAATAAGTGTACCCGATGTTGTTGTTGATCTGGCAAATCAGCCGCACATTGTCGTCGCTGCTGCCGGTAGCTATTTTCAGGGCCATCAGTTCGTAATTGAGTGCCTGTTTGTAATCGCCCTGTTCGTAATAAATACGGCCCAGCAGCGATAAGGCGCCCTGGTTTTCTGTATACCCCGCCTGCCCATAGTATTTCAGCGCAGTTCTTACTTCAGCAAATGCGGCGGCATTATCGTTTGTCATCTGGTGCAGGTCGGCCAGAAAACGGTAACAGCGGGCCAGCTCTACCCAATGGGTTGTTTCCTGGAAAGCGGCAATGGCCAGTTGCAGGTATTCAATGCGGGTACGCATGGTTTCATACAAAAAATCACCGCTGTAATACTCCGACATGTCGAAATAAGCTTTACCAAGCAGGGCTTTGTCACCGCCATCCTGCAATTGATTAATCAGCCGGGCAAGCAGAGTTTTACCTGCAGCAGTATTGCCTTGTGCCTTGTACAAACCGGAGCGGATGAGTTGGATATTCTCGTTAAAGAAAGGATATTTCAGTTTTTTATTAAGCTGCTGCGCTTCGGTTATATAAGCATTAACGGCATTGATGGTGGTATCTGACAGGTGCCGCTGGTGAACATGAAACGAGGCAAGCCTG
Organism: Deminuibacter soli; assembly: GCF_003412455.1. Taxonomy (GTDB): domain Bacteria; phylum Bacteroidota; class Bacteroidia; order Chitinophagales; family Chitinophagaceae; genus Deminuibacter; species Deminuibacter soli. Next base: position 31,609 of record NZ_QTJU01000010.1, read on the forward strand.
AGCAGGGTATTCAAACGGTCGGTATCGGCCACCTGGCCGGTGAGGGAGCTGGTCAAAGAATCAGCCTGCCTCCTGGTGATATCCTGGGCTTGTACAGATATGACCAAAAAGAAAAACACAGCAGCTAATTGCAGGAACTTCATCATTGTTGGTATCATTGCCAGTTTTCAGGCATCCGTATCCTTGCAGGATGGCTGCCATAAAGGGGCAAGCTACGTGTAATTTCCGGCCTGTTAAGACGGCCTGTTAGGTGCAGTAAAACTACTGCATAACCTTTCGTCGAAACAGACAGTCTTGCAAAGAAAAGATTTCCAACAGCAGGAAAAATTGCAAGCCCCGATTCTTACCCTAAAATATCAAATTTATCCCGCTAAAACTATTCTATTTCCGGGTTACGCGGCCCGGTATTGCCGGGTTGCCGGCTGATGCCGGAATTTGCGCTAAAAACAAGCGTTATTTCGTCGAATTTACCGATAGTCAGCACATTTATCCCCAGGCTTTCAAAGCCTTTGTGAATGCAGCCTTTTCGTATTCGTATATTTTGCCTGGCAATGCGCTCACCGGCCGCAGCTCATACCGGTTTGTCAGGTTAACCGGTATTTGATATCGCTCACCTTTACGCGGTTGGCCTGTATGGCCTCGTCATTCGTTCCTTTCAGCACGCTGAGTATATCGTTGTATACTTTGGGAACGCGGTCGTAATACCAGTGCTGCACAAGGGTATTGTTAACCGATGGGTCTGTCTGGCAGGCCACTTCCGTACAATCGATGATATAAATATGGCTGGGTAAATTATTCAATGAGGAAGGGCCGTCTGTACCAAGTCGTTTCAGCGGGTTTTCGTATTTGCGCGACACGGTAAGCGCCAGGTCGTTGCGGTTGTAATACACATGAATGCGCCTGCCCAGGCTGTTGAGCCTGGAAAAAGGCTGCGGGTCTTCAAAACAGATATTGTCCACATCAGGCGAAGCCAGTATAATCTCTTCAAAAATGGAACTGAATTTATTCCCGTCTGAAATCAGCTTCGCCAGCATGTTTTCAAGCACGCGGTTGCCCATGGAATGACAGAGCAGGTGAATTTTATTATTGCACGGCTTCGGCAGCCTGGCAGTTAAACCGTTAAATGCTTCATAGAAAAACTCGCACAGCAACTGGAAACAACGGCCGATGGCCACACCCGAAGTAATGGCATCCAGCACATCCGATTTGTACCGCATTACCGACCCGCGTGAGGGCCAGGAAAATATGACCAGGTGTTTGATGGGACTGCCTGCACCAACAAAACATTTTTCAAGATTGCGCAGGTTGTCGATCGCGCATTTCCAGTCGCAGTTAAACCCATGATACATCACCAGCACATCACCGCCATCCGGCGAAGCCATTTCATGGTACAGGTCAAGAAAAAATTTTTCCGACCCCACCTTCACCGGTTCATTGTCGTTAAAGTAATACTGTACATCGTACTGGTTTACGTTGTTTACTGCCGCGCCCGGTTGTGATGGTGCCTTGTCGGGAATTAACGTATACGCCTGCGGATCGGTACTGGTGCTGTCGAATGTGGCAAAACGAAGGGTATCTGTGGGCAGGCCATCATTGGTGGTATCGATTTTTTCAATACCGTTTTCAACCAGGATGCGCCGGTTGGTAATTATATGATACTTCATATAAATGGTATAATTGGATGCAATGAGGAAATGGGGCTTAACCGGCACAACTTACCTGCGTAACCGTTACTAACGGCACCGGCGGCAGCAATAGACGAGCGGAATGTTTGCCGGGCAAACAATGTTTTTTATATTGTTCCGGCTAATGGCTTACAAAGTACAGCACGCATCCGGCATTGTCAACTTCCTGCTGCTAAAATGTGCATTCAGCTTGCATCACCCGGCACAGGAACTGTAAACAAAACGCATATGAATTTCGATACCTACCAGCAAACGTTCCGGGATATATTGAACAACACCGCGCCACCTGCACCATACGATAAACCTGAGTATATAAATTACACCAGGTTAAACTGGACACGCCAGCAGCGCTGGTTAAAACACGGTGTATTGAATACCAACCTGGCAACAGCAATAAACAATATACAGGAAGAACAATTATGGACCATCATTACTGAGCCCTGGTGCGGCGATGCGGCGCACACCATTCCCTTTATACACCGCCTTACGGCAGCGCAACCGCTGATTACAACTGATTACCACTTAAGAGACACACCACCTTTTTTAATTGAGCACTATCTTACCAACGGAACCAAATCGATTCCCAGGCTGATTATTGCAGACCGCCATAACAAAGACCTTGCTATATGGGGACCGCGCCCTGCCACCTGCCAGTTACTGTACAGGAAGCTGACAGACGCACATGCACCCAATGAAGAAAAGAAAATTGCACTGCAGCAATGGTACAATGAAGATAAGGGTGTAAGCTTCCAGGCCGAATTGCTGGCCATTGTACAAAATATGCTTTCAGCCTGACGCAGTTCAGCACCGGCAGAAAAGCCCCTGCACAATTGCACGCACCCGGAATGTTTTTTAAAATTCATTTGCGAAACCGAACAGTTGCGCATATATTTGCAACCGATTGGTTTATTATCTAAAAACAACTACTTATGAAAAGTAAAATTCTCTTTGTTGTATGCCTGCTGGCCGGCCTGATGTTTGTAAACGCAGGTTTGGACAAGTTCTTCCACTACATGCCCATGCCAAAGGAGATGCCCGAAAAAATGGCTAAAATGGGTATGGCATTTACCGAAATAAGCTGGCTTTTGCCACTGGTTGGCGCCGCAGAACTGATTGGCGGTTTGTTATTCATTATACCCAGAACAAGGGCACTGGGCGCTCTTATTCTTCTGCCTGTATTAACCGGCATCCTGCTTACCAACATTACCGCTGCGCCATCGGGTTTACCCATTGTATTTGCTTTAATCGCAATTATCGGCTGGGCAATGATTGAAGACAGGAGCAAGTACCTGCCGTTGATTGGCCGGTAAACCTGCCGTTGCACAGCAATCTCCCAGGCCTGCATTAGTTCATATGAATAAACGACCAGACAACCGTACCAACAGCTAAAAAAACTTCCGTGAGAAGAGATATTTTCCAGGCCATTGCCGACCCTACACGAAGAGCGATCATCGCCTTAATAGCCATACAGGCCATGACCCCCAGCGCAATTGCCGATCATTTTGATATGACACGGCAGGCCATTTCGAAACACATGAAAATATTGACTGAATGCGAACTGGTGAAACAGGAATATGAAGGCAGGGAGATTTACTATCAACTTGAAATTGACAAAATGAAAGAGATAGACAAATGGCTGGAACAGTTCAGGAAAATCTGGGAAAGCCGCTTTGAAAAACTCGATCAGCTTTTAGCAACAATCAAAAAAAAGAAATAATGAACAGCAACCTGCAATTTGATTTTATCGCAGATAAGGAAAAAAACACATTGACCGTAAGACGTGAATTTTTAGCAGGCCGCCAGCTGGTTTGGGATTGCTACACCAAAAGCGAATTGCTCGACCAGTGGTTTGCCCCTGCCCCTTTAACCACAAAGACAAAATCAATGGACTTCCGTGAAGGTGGCCACTGGCATTATGCGATGGTTGAACCCAACGGAACGGAATACTGGGGCTATACAGAATACATTAAAATCAAGCCGATTGATTATTACACTTCCTCTGATGCCTTCAGCAACGAAGCAGGTGAAATCAACCCAGACCTGCCCCGTGCACAATGGGTGGTAACCTTTACCGACAAGGGAGAAAACGCATTGGTAGAAACCGTTGTTACCTACACATCAATTTCAGACCTGGAGCAGGTTATTGCAATGGGCATGGAACAGGGCATGACGGCCACGCTGGAAAAACTGGATACACTGTTGCTGAATTTGAAAAAGTAACAACACTGGCAGCTTTGATAAGACAAGCTGTTAACCTATCATACATCAAGGCCCGGCATTTAGCCGGGCCTTGTTCTTTACACAACACAAGCATTTGCAGGGATGAACAAAACAAACAGTTTCATCAGTTATAATTTAAAAACATACAATTTTCTTTGCAGGAATCTATGAATTTCATTGGCAATGATTAATATTGATTTAAACAACACATACAGACTTATATCAGGTACAATTGGTGACCGGATAAGCCTCGGCGAGTTTTATGCACTACAGATGAGCGGCAACGAAGTACTGTTGCGCGTTATTATTAAACCACATCCTGATCCACTTTTGCCCAATGTATATAACCTTTCAATGGGGCCACCCGTAAGTACAGATAGAATTGATGACACAGTTAGACTAAGACATAAAGATTCAAGTCTTGTTTTTTCCACAGCCATATTATTTGCATTAACTTTTTTAACAGAGTTCCCTGATATGCACATCGGCTTTGACGGTTCAGATGATACTCGTGCAACACTTTATCATAGCATGTTTATTACAAACAGAACAACAATGCAGGATTTCTTTGTTTCGATTGGTGTAGACTGGTATGTAAAATTGTTGCGCAATCAACTGGACATAGAACGCAGCGCAGAAGGCATCCCATTATTCAAACCAAGGCCAGAAGCGTTTGACTATCAACGAATCCGGCACGACCTGTACCGGTATTACATGTTAGCTTTAAAAAATTAAGTATATTTGAACATGAACTCAAAAATCCAGGGTAAGATAGACGAAATTAAAAAGCTGTCCGCTCAGTCAAAACCTGGTCGCCAGTCTTCTTATAAAATTACTAATACAAGCAGCGATAGTTTATCGATGGCTATTCGTAATAAAAAAGACGCCGATACTTTTATGGCTGAATTGAAAGCACTGAAAAAGTGAATTCATAGTAGTTCAAAACAACCTGCGTGCCGCCGATAGCGGATTTTTATTCGCATACACTCTTCAACCAACAGCCTCCCCATTTGTTATTACAATAACACCTGTACGCAGCTCTTTTTTCTACACTATGTTGTCTGCTGCTGCCCGCCACCCGGCAAATTGGCCCTTCAACGCCCCTGTTTTGGCATGTTTACCCTTCACCACAGCCAATGCATTCGTGTAATTTGCAGCAGGTTGTCAACAATGCACGCGGAGTACCGCTTACATTGTTAACCGCTGTAAACACCTACTTAACATCTAAAAACGATTACGATGGCCACAATGCAAAAAATTACGCCTAACTTATGGTTCAGCAACCAGGCAGAAGAAGCAGCCAATTTTTATGTTTCCATTTTTAAAGATGGGAAAATAAACCGCCTCACCCGCTACGGCAAAGAAGGCTTCGAAATACACCATATGCCCGAAGGAACTGTGATGACGGTTGAATTTGAACTGGCAGGGCAAACTTTCACCGGTCTCAATGGCGGCCCGCTGTTTAAATTCACGGAAGCAGTTTCCTTCATCATACACTGTAAAGACCAGGAAGAAACAGATTATTTCTGGAACAAGCTCACAGAAGGCGGAGACCCCAAATCGCAGCAATGCGGATGGCTGAAAGACAAATTTGGCCTGTCATGGCAGGTGGTGCCCGATATACTGCCCAAACTGTTGATGAGCAACGAAAAAGAAAAAGCAGGCCGCGCCATGAACGCCATGATGCAGATGAAAAAGATCGATATCGCCGCACTGGAAAAAGCGTACAACGGCTAAAGCTGGATGGTTGAATGGTTAAAACCATTCAGCCATCACCCCCAGATTATACAACAAATAATCTTTTTTTGCAATACCCTACATCCATTAAACAAAATAATCATGCGTTCAGCAACCTGAACAGGGTGGTGTTACGGCAAATGTCTACTTTAACGTCCGCCGAATTACACCAATATGTTATCTACAATACCCGCTTTGCCTGATCATCCAACAGACGGCTTTTACCCATCCATTGCACGCTCCTACCATTATACACAAGCAGGTTGCCAGGTATTTGTCTACATGGACAAAATGTTACACCTGCTGCAGCATTGCCATCACCCGGATACAGAAATGGGCTTTATCTCTTCGGGCATGCTCGCAGAAATAAACCACCAGCTGGCGGCCATTACAGAGAATGACCGCAAAACCCGCACGGAAATACTAGTTACCGATCTTGTTTTTTCAGTAGTGGTAGATTTCTTAAAACAACACCCACAGAACGCAGCAGGCATGCTCGAAGCCATTGCGCAAAGCAGCAAAGCCAGCTGTACCCTGCTGGGATTTCAGTTCAATGCGTTTAAAAAGCTCAACGAACTGCAGCAGCTGCAACATCTTTTCGCCTTAGCACCGCGCAAGCCCCGCAGGCTTTCAGAAACTGTTTCACGGTTATGCTGGACAGGCAAGGGAAGGCTCGAAGAGCTGGCCCACCAGTTGTTGCAACGGCGGCTGATCAAGAATAAATCTGCCATATTCAACTGCTTTTCACAAGCCGATAACCTTGTGCTGGTAAAATGGGATTTTGATAAAAAGTCCCACCTCGCGCATTTGCTGCACCAGCTGTACAACCACGGGTTTATTACCGTTGCCTTTAACAAAGGGTATTTCAGCTGCGCCGAAAAACAGTTCGTAAGCTTTGCCGGCACCAGGCTGCAGAAAAATTCTCTCAAAAAACTCAGCTCTTTTGTTATTAACCAGCCTGAAAAATATACAACAGTAATTCATGATGTAGCCGAAATACTGCAAGCCATTACACCAAGGCACCAACGGACCATTGATGCACTATAGGCAATGGTGATTCGAACAAAATAAAAACGCGCATTACATTTACGCCGCCTCTCCCGTTACGCAGCAAACAATGCGATCAATGCTTTTATTATTCGTAACACAAACCCAACCAGGCAACAGCTTATGAAAAAAACTGCAACCATGTTATTGCTTATTGCATTTGCCTACTCGCTCATCTGGAGCAAATGCAGCTCACACGACGCACAAACCCAGCAAACAAACGATTCCACCAAAGTTGGAACAGGCCCACAGGAATTGGCGTATGTGCCCATCGATTCTTCCCTCTTCGCAAAACCCGGTGAAATACAAGGCTGGGTTAACAAATTTGACGATGCTTCCATTGAAGCACATGCATGGAATTTATGGGGCGGATTAACAGCCCTTACCGAACAGAAATACCCGGTAAAAGACACGGCAGACAAGTACCATATTCCGCAGGTAAGCATGGCCGTATTCAATACCTGGTGGGATGAGTATGAAGTATTTAACCCGCCTGCAACCCGCGCAGCCCGCACCACGCTCCGGTTTCATGGCCCGCGCCAGGCAGCCAGCGCAGCAGGTAAAGCCTCGGCCGATGTACACAGCGGTGAAGTGATGTCGTTTAACAAATACTCCAAAGAGTTCCTGGACTATGTAGACGCGCACCAGTTCTATTACCTGAAATCGCTCACCGATCTGAAGAAAAATCAGGTAAAAGCAATACCTACTGATTTTGAGGCGAAAAAATCGATGATGCTGAAACCCACCTTCATTGTGGCCAGCCCAGACAAACCTGTGCTTATTCCCTACTGGAAAGGCCCTTCTATGACGGTTGCCGGTACAACAGATCCCGACCGCCCGGTAAGCACTACCTGGACACAATGGGTGCTGTTTAACCCCACTAACCAGAACATTGCACCAGGCACACCTTTTACCACGCAATATTCCCGCAAAGACGGCAGCCTGCACGATACCACACTTACACAATACGAAGTTGTAGGACGCGATTATTTCTACTACCTGCCGCTTGCTCCTGCTGACATCAGCTATATTAAAGCAGGTAATATTTTCACCATCGGCGGCGTTTCGCCCGACAGTATGAAAACAGGTGATCTGGCACTGCTGATCGGTTGCCACGTAACCTCTATCGAGTTTTTCCAGAACTGGACCTGGCAAACCTACTGGTGGTCACCGCATCCTTCCAAAACACCGCCTGCAAGCGCCAACGTGAAACCGCCGTTCACACACTATGATATGATGCCCTGTTATTACATGATCGATAAAAACAAACAGCCATTTATATCACAGAACCCTTACCTCGAGCCCAGCATTATTGCACCCATTGTGCTGTACGATAAATTCTCGCGTGGTCTTGGCGTACGCAGTAACTGTATGAGCTGTCACCACTCCGCGGCATTTCCTACGGCCAATATGGATCCCTCACCTGCCTCCATGCTCATCGGCTCGTACATTGGCGCAGGCGATGTACAACCAGACAACAACATTTTCAGGCAGGGCACACCCAACCAGCGCGTACAGACCAACTTCATGTGGAGCATTATTCTGCTGAAGCAGGCAGTGACTTCACCAGACGGGAAAGATTCGCTGGGCATCTACCTTAACCCCAACAAATAATCTATTAAAAACAGTTGTATGATCAATTCTTATGCAACAAATAACAACGCCATCAGTAACCCCACTTACTACCAGAACATACGCCCCATGTTCAGCCAGTATGATATGGTGATGATGGGTAATTATTTTAACCTGCACAATTACGAAGAAGTAAAGAAATGGGCCAACAGCATTTATCTCGCCTTACAGCCAAACGACGATCCCAACATGGCCATGGTGGGCTGGAGCAAACTGCCGCAGGTACACATTATGCCCGAAGTGCCAGGCAAATGGCCCGACGGATGGATACAGACTTTTAAAAACTGGATTGATACAGGTTGCCCGGAAGGACAACGTCCTGACAAACCTGAAGATGCGGTAGATAGTAGGAAAATGGCCGCCTTTATACAGATTTCCCAGGGCCTTACCGGTTTACCCCTCGACATCACGCAGCCCAATGTATACCCACTGGCGGTAGTGTATTTTAACCGGTTGCTGGAAAGACCCAACAACCAAAATAATGGTAACGACACCTTACTGCAGTTGATCAACGATTGGAATACAAACCCCACACCTGCCCATCTTGCGCAGCTGGTAAAAAGCTACAGCATCTGCAGCGACATAATCCTTATCTGGTACAACAGCACCACCAACTGGAACAGAACACTGGATGGGTTTGGTAAGGGAGCGCCTGTTCCTGTTCCCTGGTATGGCACACCTGCCAGTAACCAGTATAAGGAAGCACTGGTATGGAAAGTAACCCTTTGCCATCCGATGGCCTGGGCGCCGGAAATAACCCCGTTTTACTGGGAAATGAAACCCACTGATGACGGCCAGTACACCGGTTTGTACAACAAATTCTATTAATCTAAAAACACCGCACTATGGCCTTTTTAAACTATGATGTAGTAATTGTGGGTTCCGGCGTCGCAGGAGCCCAGATGGCTTACCAGTTTGCCAAAAACGGACTGTATGTACTGGTAGTGGAAGCGGGTGACGTGATACCAAATGTAGCGCAGCAATATCCTGTAAAGCAGGATGCCCTGGATAAATATTTCTCCGCTCCCATTAAAGATCCCAGTGCCCCCTGGCCACAGCCGAAAGACCCGAATGTTTCCTGGGCCGATTCAAAAATATACGCTCCCCGCCCCACTTCACCCGGTGTAAATTCCAACAACACCAATGGGGTTGACTGGAAAGACCAGGAAGGCAATTACATGCAGCAAAAAGCAGCCTACGCCTATGGCAGCACCTACGAACGCGTGGCAGGCGGCACCACCAAACACTGGCTGGGCACGTGTTTGCGTTTTGTTCCCGACGATTTTAAAGTAATGAGCGTATACAAACCACCGGTACCGGGCGGTTACGACTGGCCCATTGGTTACAGCGATCTCGAAAAATATTACACGCAGGCGGAAAAAGAAATAGGTGTTGCAGGTGACCCTACTGTAGACAATGCCATGGGCGCCAAACACAGCGAAAGCTACCCCATGACGCCGGTACCGCAAAGCTACCTCGACAACGTGCTTAAAACCAGGTTACAGGGACAAACCATTGACGGCAATGCCCTGAACGTTGTAGGCACACCGCAGGGCCGCAACACCAAAGTATACGACGGTCGCCCGGCCTGTATGGGCAACAGCAGCTGTGTACCCATATGCCCCATCAACGCCAAGTACGACGCGGGTGTACACGTAAGCAAAATAACCAGTGATCCCGCATTGAGCAAATATGTCACTTTCGCCCCGCGTTTCGTAGCGGTTGAATTGAAGGTAGGCGCGGATGACCAGATCAGCGGCATCTTCTGTAAAAGCTGGGATCCCAATAGTGGCGCCGGCAACGGAATCCTGTTCTCAGCCAAACAATATGTAATTGCTGCACATGCGGTAGAAACAGCCAAATTACTGCTGAACTCGCCCTGGAAAAACAATAAAACCGTGGCCAACAGCAGTGATATGGTGGGCCGTCACCTGATGGACCATATTTGCCTGGTGGTATGGGGCAACGTGAAAAAAATGAGCGGCAGTGGTTATGAGCCGGTATTCCCCTACCGCGGGCCAATGTCTACCTCGGGCATTGAATCATTTAGAAACGATCCCAAACAACGCCCCAAAACAGCTGCTTTCCGTATCGAAATAGGTAACGATGGCTGGTCATGGCCCTACGGCGGACCAGGCTACAATGTGGGCGACCTCATCGGCGCAGCCAGGAGCTTCAGTATTGCACAAACATACGGCCCCGACCTGGTAGCCAAACTTAAGGAAACCGTACAATCACAGGTACGTTTTGCCCTTGAACTGGAAACCATTTCAGGCGATGAAACCATGGAAAGCCGCGTGCAGCTGAGCAGCGAAGTAGATGCCATGGGCATACCAAGACCAACAGTTTCGTACAAACTGCCCCAATACACATTAGATGGTTATGTTTATGCACAGGCAGTAGCCAATCAGCTGCTGGGCAAGGCTAACATCGACAACAAAACGGTATTGCAGGGAGGCCCCGGCACCATGAAGTTTAAACCTACAGGCAGTTCGCAGGAGATAACCATTGAGTTCCGCGGTGCGGGTCACAGCATTGGTACACACCGCATGGGCAGCGATCCCCAAAAATCAGTGGTGAACAAAGACCTGCAATCCTGGGATCACAGCAACCTGTACCTTGTAGGTTCAGGCGCCTTCCCCAGCACAGCCACTTCAAATCCCACGCTTACTATTGCAGCACTGGCTCTCCGCGCCGCAGAAACCATCACCGCCAAAATCAAAGCCGCTGTAAAAAGCGGCAGCGAAGTCCCTGCATAAAATGCATGCCACGCACACAGTTGAAAATAAAAAGGCCATCCACGGGTGGCCTTTTGTATCGTATAAAAAAGGAGCGCAGAAAATGCCGGCATTGCTGAAAAAGGCGCTTACCTGGCAAAGACCACCTTAACCTTCGCCAACCATTGAACCATTGAACTATTAAACAATTGAACTATTACACCCTCTCCATCTTCTTTCGCAGCTGCTCTTTATCAGCAGGGTTCTTTGCCAGTGCAATGGCCTGTGCAAAATGTTCTTTTGCCTTGCTGTTATCAATGCCGGTATACAGTTCACCCAGCAGTGCAAAGTAAAACTGGTTACCGGTAAGCTGCAGTTTTTCCGCTTCGGCAATAGCGGTTTGCTTACCCTGTACCTTGGCCAGTGCATAGGTTCTGTTAAGCGCAGCAATGGGGGAATATTGCAGTTGCAGCAAACGGTTGTACAATTGCAGCACCTGCTCCCATTTCTCCGGTGTATCCGCCCTGCGCGTGCTCCAAAATGCAATCGCTGCTTCAAGATGATAGGTAGACAGCGCTGCCCCATTCGCCGCACAATGCATAAAATAACTGCCCCTGCTGATCAGCTCCGTATTCCATAACCCGGTATCCTGTTCTTCATACAGAACCATCTCCCCATTCTTGCCCACACGCGCATCAAAACGCGAGGCATGAAAACACATCAGCGACAGTAACGCATTTACCTGCGGCTTGTTGGTGGCCGTATTTTCCACCAGCATATTACACAAACGCATGGCTTCAAAACAAAGCTCCCTGCGTATGGTATGATTGGTGCTTACAGAATAATAGCCTTCATTAAATAATAAGTAAATAGTGGTGAGCACGGCAGACAAACGCGCATCCATTTGCAGCATGCCCGGCATTTCAATGCGAATGCCTTCTTCACGCAGTTTTTCCTTTGCACGAAACAGGCGTTTATTGATGATATCTTTTGCACACAAAAAAGCATCTGCAATTTCATCAATACCAAAACCGCAGAGAATGCGCAGTGACAAGCCCACCTGCGCTTCTGCTGAAATTGCGGGATGACATATGGCGAACATCATTTGCAACTGGCTATCGATAATATTTTCTGCAGACAGGTCTATTGTTTCACTTGTTTCGCTGCTTTTCCTGATAACCGTTGCAATCTTGTTTTTAAACAAACGTTCGCGTTGCAGGTAATTGATGGTTTTGTTCCGCGCAACCTGGTACAGCCACGCCACAGGGTTGGCAGGCAAACCATCCAGCGGCCACAATTGTGCTGCGGTAAGAAAAGTATCGCTGGCAATATCTTCCGCCATTTCCAGCTGCTGCAGGCCAAAACGTTTGCAGAGTACTGCAACAATTTTACGGTACTCTGTTCTGAACAAGTGTGGTATAAGCTCCTGTTGCTGCATAGATAAAAGTCCCGCAAGTATTGCACCTGCGGGACTTTATTGTTTTAATGAACGCCGTCGCGTTTGGCGAATTTTCTTACTTCCACCGTATTGCCCTCGCCCTGCAATACCGGTGAGCCCTTGGCAAACGCCACTGCTTCTTCTACTGAATCAGCCTTTACGATTACGTATCCGCCAATGGTTTCTTTAATTTCACCGAAAGGGCCATTGGTAACAATACTGTTGTGGTGTACCACCCTGCTGTCGTCGAATACCAAACCATTACCGCCAACAAATTTGTTCTGAGCTGCAATGCCGCCTATCCAATCCATGGTTTGCTTCATCCATACTTCTATCTGTTCCGGTGAAGCTACTTTCTTGCCGTCTTCATGCCTGAAGATGAGGATAAACTCTTCCATTGTTTGTAGATTTTGTGTGATGAATTATCAACCCTGTACTACTGTAACAAATACACAGGTATGGATTGGACATGCCGGTTAACTTTTTTGCTACACAGAACGGCCCATCATAAAACCGTTCTCTATTTTCTTAAAACCGGCCCTGGGGTAATAATCCATGGCATCGGGCACAGAAAGCAACAGCAGCATGGATTGTGCGCTGGCTTTTTCACGCGTAAGCCGGATGAGTTGCTTACCGATACCTGCCTTCTGGTATTGTTCGTGCACCGCCAGATCGGCGAGGTAACAACACCACACCCAATCGGTGATGGCGCGCGAAACACCCACCAGCACATCATCATGCCAGGCAGTAATCACGATATCCGAATGTGCAAACATCTGCTGCATGCGTTCCGGGTTATTAACCGGCCTCGGCAGCCTGGCGCTGTTGTACAGTGCAATAATCTGCTCAACGGGAGGTAAGGCATCTGAACGATAAGTTATTTCCATCTGATAGCTTTTACCCCATAAATGTAGCCGCTTTAACAGGCAGTTGCAAGGCATTTATGTAAACGGCAGATGACAAAAAAATGCCGCCCCGGCTGAGCCGGGGCGGCATTGCTATCAATAAGATCCTGTTTTATTATTTAGCCAGCAGCTGCGCAGGCACCTTGCCATCTGCACCAGGCAGGTTCAGGTGCAGGAAATGCGCAATAACAGCCGCCACGTCGCGTACGTTCATTTCAGGAATAGCGGCGCCTTTTTTTACACCCGGACCATACGCTACAAACCCGGTGCGTATTTCGCGGAAATCAGGATAATAACCATGTGCGCCGCCATGACCGGGCTTAATGGCATCCCCGCTCATTGCCGGGCCAAAGGCAGCCCCGTTTTCGCCGCTCAGGGCAAGCGCCACCTCAGGGTTGCCACCTACCTTATCCAGCTGTTTGCGACTGATGATGCGGATGTATTTTTTCTCCTCCGGTGTAAGATTCGCCAGGATGTTTTCTACCTGCGCCAGCGTTTGGGTATCGTTTTTATCTTTCAGATACAAATAGCTGGAACCGCCTACGGAGTAAAACTGCGCTTTCCATTCGTCCTTTTTGATATCGGTAATCAGCCCTGCCTTGGTGAGCCACACATTGGGATTAACAACAGTGGATACATCCATAAAACCATGATCGCCGGTAACAATCAGCACCGTTTTATCCCATATGCCGGCTTGTTTCAGCGCATCGGCAATAATGCCTACGCTGCTGTCGGCATCGCGGATAGCAGCCTGCACCAATGCCCCCTGGCGGCCCTGCTCATGTTCAAAATGGTCAACCGAAAAGAAATGAATGGTCATCAAATTGGGCTGATCCTTCTTAATTACATAAGCCGCAATGCTGGCAATATTGTGGTCTTTGCCATATTCCAGGCGGGAGGCACCATTAAATACATTTGCTTTCAGCTCCTCTATAAACCCGGCAGGTGTTGAGTACTGTTCGCGCACTTTTTCACCCATGCTGCCAATGTCAGGAATATTGTACATAACTGGTGCACCGGCAGATACCGGCCAAAGCAGGGAAGCGACTTTAAGGCCTTTAGCCTGTGCTGCACTCCACACCGTAGGCACTTTTATCGAGCTGTCGTTCCAGTAGTTTTTACCGGTAGAACCGTTGGGTTCAAACGGGTTGTTGTAATAAACCCCGTGTTTTACCGGCCACACACCGGTAACAATTGCAGTGTGTGAAGGGTAAGTCATAGAAGGAAACACGCTGTTAACACCGTTTGCATGCACCCCTTCATTCATCAGCTGGCGCAGCTGTGTGGCTTTCCAGGACGAATCGAGGTAAAAATCGGGCCGGAAACCATCAATGGTGATGACTACAACATGCTCAACCTGGCTGAAAGCATTGCCACCCAGCAGGCACAGGCTAAAAAAGGCGATCAACTTCTTCATACAATTGTAACGGGCACACCCGCGTTTTCTTTTTACAAAAACGTTTTTGCCCCAAAGGTATCCGTAAGCTGTGTATGGAATATTAATTATTTATTATCAACCTGCAGCTGCTGAAAACAGGGCAATACGGTACCCCGCAAACACCAACCGTTTGCTTTACCAGCAGGTTTCCGTTATGCATGCTGTAGTGATGCACTGTGTGGAGACTGCGCAGTACGCAGTCTGTTAAACAATGTGTTGCCAGGGATGGCAATGAGTGGGCAAGTAAGTGGGCTACAATGTGGCAGGCAACCCGCTGCCCGGAGAATTATTTGTCCAAACGAACATCCACCGCATTTAGTCCTTTGGCATTCCGCTGCACTTCAAAGACCACGATGTTGTTCTCTTTAATCCGGTCGTTCAGGGCGTTAACATGCACAAAAATGCTTTCCCCTGTTTTCTGATCACGGATAAAACCAAACCCTTTGGCTTCGTTGAAAAAAGTAACCACGCCCCTTCTCAGGTTATCGGCTGCTGCCGCTGCGGCATCCTGTTTCGGCACGCCAATCTGGATATCTTCTGCCTTGATATCGATTTTCCTGTTCGGATCTGGCGGCGTATCAGTGATATTACCGTTTTCATCAATATAAGCCATCATGTCTTCCAAACTTTTACCTTTCCCACCATTGGCTTTCCGTTCTTCTCTTTTTTCGATTTTCTCTTGTTTCTTTTTTTGACGTTTTTTTTCGTTTTCGCTTTTGTTGAAAGATTCCTGCGATCTGCCCATAATTGTTTTTTGTTTAAAATAGAGGTTACGCTGTTGTGCTTCCTGCAGCAAACAACCGGATACTACTCAAAATATAACTAATTTATGGAAATTTCCTTAGTTTATTTTGCACATTACTCCTGCTGCGCCTGCATATTGCTGCCCCGCTATTTCTCAACTGATTGTTTTTGTGTGCTGCAAGGTAAAGGCTTTTCGCCGGAAACCGGAAAGAATGTATAAATGTGGCAATGGAAA
The DNA here is from genome assembly GCF_003412455.1 of Deminuibacter soli. Classification (GTDB taxonomy): domain Bacteria; phylum Bacteroidota; class Bacteroidia; order Chitinophagales; family Chitinophagaceae; genus Deminuibacter; species Deminuibacter soli. Next base: position 47,407 of record NZ_QTJU01000010.1, read on the forward strand.
CATGAAAAAGCAATGGCACATTTTCAGATTTTCAGGTCTCCAAAGGTCTCCATCAGCGCAAGTACGCGCAGTTCGGTATCTGCGCCGTCGGTCATATGTATCAGCTGCCGCAGTTCGCTTTTGCTCAGCAGCAGGGCCATGCCTTCAAAAGGCAGCGGAATACGTATCTGGCGCACGCCTTCATCAGGCATGTTGCGGTAACTCTGTTCGTGCATATCCAGCACCTGCATAAAATCACCCAGCATGCTTTCTTCAAAAGTGAGCAATACATTGCCAAAAGCCAGTTGCAGGCATTTGCAATGCACACAGCGGAATACGTAACCGATGTTTTCGTGATAATACAATTTCTGGTAACTGCACATAGCTGATTTCTTTTACATCCCGCAACATGGCCGGACTAAGGTTAACAATACCGATACAGTACATAGCCGCATCACTGCAAATCTCCATGTAAAGCCTTTTGCACACAGCCTCAAAAAGGAAATCGTTTTACGAAAAGAGGAAGAACATGCCCCACTTCTATTCTACATCTTCAAATTTTGAAATTTCTCTTTGTGCAACCAAATAGTTGCATTAATTTAGCAACCGAACAGTTGCATAAACGAATTTTATACCATGCGCAGAGATGTTTTCCAGGCAATAGCCGACCCCACCAGGCGAGCCATTATTGAACGACTGGCCCAGGAAGCCCTGAACCACAACGACCTTGCCGGCACATTCGACATGACCCGCCAGGCCGTTACCAAGCACATTAAAATTCTGGAAGAATGCGGCCTGCTGGTAATACGGCAGGAAGGCAGGGAACGATTTTGTGAAGCCAGGCTGGAACCGCTGACCGAGGTGGCAGGCTGGGTTGAACAGTATAAGAAACACTGGCACCAGCGCTTTAAATCATTAGACAAATACCTTCATCAAATGCAAAATAAAAAGCATGACAACAAGTAAAGACAACGAAGTACACATTGCCCATTTGTTCGACGCCCCGCGTGAACTGGTGTTTGAAGCATGGACTAATCCCGAACACCTGGCAGCCTGGTATGCGCCGGACAATTGCACCGCACGCATCAAACACATGGATGTACGTGTTGGCGGCAGTTTCCTGGTATGTATTAACCACCCCGTGGCAGGTGACTGCTGGGCCAAAGGCGTGTACCTGGAAATAGCAGCCCCTTCCAGGCTGGTGTTTACTTTATCACTGGCCGATGAACACGGCAATATTGTAGACGGGCAGCCCGGCACCCCGCACGCCAACTGGCCGCGCGACACCACTGTTACACTCAGCTTTGAAGACCGTGGCAGTAAAACCATGCTGCTGCTGCACCAGACCGTAAGTGAAGCCCTTGCCAAACAAACCGGCGCACATCCCGGCTGGATTCAAATGCTGCACAAACTCAACAATCTGCTGGTAAACGCACACAGCTAATTACTACAACCGCAATAGATGAAACCAAAACTGCTGCTTTTGCCCATCATCCTTGTGCTCATTAACACAGCACATGCAAGACAACATACTTCCTCATCCAATCAAACAACGAATATGCAAACAGCTTCCATGAAAACAGACAGCACCAGCGGTTATGTGGATGTAAACGGCTTACATCTTTATTACGAAATACACGGCGAAGGAGCGCCCCTGGTATTGCTGCATGGCGGCGGCTCTACTAACGGCAGCACTTGTCGAAGACTTTCTCAGCAGCACGGAAGAAGGAAAAGCGCATCATACTGGTGAACATTAGCATGCCTCCCGGTTTTTCCCGTAAAAACACCACGCATTTGTAGATGTATCACTACAAGCACTAAAAGCTTATAGCTCTAAATTGCGCGCCTAAATCCTCAAAATGATCACCTCTTTAAGTATCGCAGCTTTCCTGATTATTGCGGCCTTGTTGCTGATTAAATATTACAGGGGTATCCGTGCGGTAAACAAAACCATCAAACAGCAGAAAAAACTGCTCGATCATCTCACCGCCCGTTCAAAACGCATATAGCAGTTCACCAGCTGCATTCAGGCAGGAATCACCGGGGAGCAGCAAAATTGAATACGGTGTTTATATTACCCGGAAACAGTGTTTTTTAACCGGTTGTTTCCCTGAAATCCTTTACAGAAAAGCGTTGTGCCGGCACCAGGCACACCGCAGCACGGTTGCGTTTTTAATACCCCGCACCGTTACATATAACAGTCTTTTATTGTCCGGGCAACGAAATCAATGTTCGTTCATTAAATTGCCTTTACTTTGCCGTTCATGCAGCCCTCCGATTCAATCCATATCCTGCTGGCCGATGATCATTCGCTGATCAGGCATGGCCTCCAGATTTACCTGCAAAAAAGCGTAACGGGTGTTACCATTTCGGAAACCGACAGCTTCGATGGGGTGATTGCCATCCTGGCCCGCCAGGCGGTGCAGTTAATTTTCCTTGACATCAGCATGCCGGGTGGCGAACGCATCAGTATGATTGATGTGATCAGGCTGAAACAGCCCGATGCAAAAATCATTGTCTATTCTGCCTACCAGGAAGAAATATATGCGCCCATGTACCTGCAGGCAGGCGCCAACGGTTATGTGATGAAAACTGTTGCACTGCGCGAAATTCTCAGGGCCTATCACACCGTAATGGCCGGGGAAGTGTATATCAGCGACCAGGTAAAGCAACACCTGTTAACACAGCTGAATAAAAAAAGTGCAGGTACCTATGGCAGCATCAGTAATCTTTCAGTCCGTGAAACGGAAGTAGCCCAATTGCTGGTGCAGGGCGATAGCCTTTCAGAAATTGCCGCCAAGCTCAGCCTGCAGGCCAATACTGTCAGCACCTACAAAAGCCGCATTTTCGAAAAAATGGGGGTAACCAATGTAGTTGAACTCGTTAACAAATACCGCACGCTTGAACAATAAAAATGCCGCTCTCTTCCCCCGATAAATTATACATCAAATTGCGCCACCCGCCCCTTTGCCCCGTTGCGTTTGCTTTATAGCTTTGGTTATAAATGCGCTTCAAAAATAAACGATCATGAAAGCTATTCTTTTACATGCAGCCGGCGGACCAGAACAAGTGGTATTTGAAGAAACACCGGATCCTGTTTTATTACCCGGCGATGCACTTGTAAGAGTACTTGCATCGGGCACAACACGCAATGAACTGGATTGGGAGCCTACCTATACCGATCAAAAAGGCAACAGCCGCCTGCCCTCTATACCAGGCCATGAATTGTGCGGCGTGGTAGAAAAGCTTTCGCCCGGCGTAAATGGCGTAGCCGTTGGTGATGAAGTATATGCCCTTACCTCTTTTTTCCGCAATGGCACGGCAGCAGAATATATTGCTGTGGAAGCCGGCGTACTGGCGCCCAAACCCAAAACGCTCGATGCAGTGGAAGCTGCATCTGTACCGCTTTCCGCACTTACAGCATGGCAGGCGTTGTTCGATCATGGTAATCTTGCAGCAGGTCAGAAAGTATTGATCCACGGTGCAGCAGGCGGCGTGGGATTGTTTGCAGTGCAGCTGGCCCGGTGGAAAGGCGCACATGTAATTGCCACCGCTTCTTCATCCAGCACCACGCTGGTAAAAAGCCTGGGCGCACATGAAGTGATTGATTATAAAACGCAACGTTTTGAAGCATTGGTGAAAGATGCGGACCTGGTGCTCGACACCATTGGCGGCGGTACCCGGCAACAATCATGGAAGGTGCTGAAGCGCGGCGGCATACTGGTGTCTGTTGCAGGCGAACCGATAGAACAGCCGGATGCTTTGCCCGGTGTGAAAGGCGTGTTCTTTATTGTTACTGCACAACGCCTGCAGTTGATTGAAATAGGTAAACTGATTGACCAGGGTATCGTAAAACCTGTTATTGCCACTGTGGTTCCCATTGAGCAGGCCAGGCAGGCTTTTGAGCTGGGTTACCAGCCCGGCAAACAGGGGAAGATTGTATTACATGTACAGGACTAAGCTATAAAAAACAACCCCGGCTAAGCCGGGGTGCTGAATTGTCCGCTAAGTCCTGCTGTGCTGCGGCTGTAACAGCTGCAGTACAGGCAGCTGCGGCTAGTGTCTTTTGTTGATGGTAGACCAGTCTTCCCACCTCATGAATTTGGCAACCTGGCTATAATCATTCCAGTTTACACCTGTTGCCCTGCCGGCAGCAACACCGCCGGGAATCAATACATACCTATACTGGAAATTCTTGTCACCATTGGCATCTACAAAGGTTGAAGGATCTACATCGGCAGAGATGAGGTCAATTCCGCCTACGTAAAAATTAGCGCGTACAGACAAGGCCATACCATTAAATGTTTCCACGTAAGGCAGCGGGCTTACATAGGCATCTGCAGTAGATCCCAGGTTGAAAAATACCTTTACCTCACCTGAATTAACAATATCAGCCGTCAGCTTGGGAGCAGTGATGCCTGCAACATACCCATTCGCGGTAGAATCAAACACCACATCCAGCCAATCTGAGTAGATAACATTGGCTGTACCTACTGCACCGGCAGGGCCTGCGGGACCGGCTGGACCAGCTGCTCCGTTAGAGCCGGCAGGGCCGGCAGCGCCATTTGCACCGGCAGGACCAGCAGGACCGGCATCACCTTTTTTACAAGCGACAAAGCTTAATGCGCACACAGCGATCATTCCAAACAGTACTTTTTTCATTTGATTGCAGTTTTATGATTGTTTTGTTGTTTACTTTTTAAAGAACAAGGTCATGTAGAAACAAAACCTTGGTATTAACTAAATGGGAATACATGAGAAACTATACCGCTATCATCATCTTTTTATTACCATACATTTTTAGGACAACCATCGTCGTACCGGTTGCCCAATAAGAAACCCAGCATCAGTTCGTGCGTGCCATTGCTTACCGTTCCCAGCAGCGAAGTGGTATAATCGTACGAATAACCCAGGTTTACCGTGTTAGACAAATTCACACCCAGCATGGCCGCAAAGCCTGTGCGCTGGCGTATGCTGGCTCCTACCCACGCTGCACTCCTGTATTGCAGCTTTATATTGGCCTCAAACTGCACAGGCAAAGGCTGCACATATTTCAGCATAACCGATGGCGTGCAGTTAATATCATCGCTCAACAAAAAACGGTAACCCGCTGTGGCAAACAAATGCGGTACCAGTGCATCTTTTATTACCGTTGCCTTATTACCGCTGTAGCTTATTTTCTGCGGCACAATCTGCTGTGCGGAAAGACCAATAAAATAATCAGCAGCATACAGGTAAACACCCGCACTGATGTCAGGATGCCATGCATTAATGTATCCCTTGCCATTTACCGCAGGGTCAGCTACCAGGTCACCAAAATTAATGCTGGCCGCATCCAGCGACGTATTCTCCACACCAATACCCATACCTGCTGCAATACTTGTGCTTGGGCTAATACCCAGGTGATAGGCATAAGTAGCGCGTGCGGTGAATGTTTTAATGGGCCCTGCCTTATCATTGATCACCTGCATGCCAATGCCATGGTGCGGCTCTGCTGCCGTATAGTTTTCCCAGTAAGCAGATCCACGCGGGTTTTCACCCGGCATCTCGAATGAGGTGGCAGTGGTGCGGTAATCTTTCTTGTTCAATGCGCCATGCACAGTAAAATAGGTTGTTACAGGCGCACCATTCAGCCCGTTCCATTGCCTGCGGTGACTTACACGCAGGTCTGTATAATTTTCAATGCCTGTGAGTGCAGGGTTGATGATATACTGGTTCAGCACATACTGGGTATATTGCGGTTTCTGCTGCGCCAGCAAACAACTGCACAGCAAACTGCCTGTTAAAGTGATCGCCCATTTTTTCATGTTCACCTCATTTATACACGTGCACAACATTATTTCTGCCAGGTAAGCCAGGCCCTTCCATCGGCTGCGCTTACCATATCATACGTTCCATCACTTTTTGCAACCAGGTAATAGCCACGCGCTATGGTTAATTGCGTAATAACCCTTTTCATGATATTGGAAGCACCTGTACTGGGCGCCGGCGCCGTAAGTGTACCAAGATTGGTGAACACAATACGTCCGTCAGGCGAAAACACCGGCGGCTTAATGGCATTGCCGAACAGACCGTTGGCATTGTCGTAAAAAGCCACCATAGCATCGTAATCAGGGCCATTGGGCTGCACATAATATTCCAGGAAAGAATAACCGGGTATAGTGGTTACACCAAGTGCATCATCCACGCCGTTGATATGGAAACCATACACGCTTGCCCACACGCCGCTGTTCCACCAGGCACGCGGTGCACTGGTATCAACCCATACGGGTGTTGCAATTTCCGTGATGGCTGCAGACGAACTGTTGATGGAGCAGGAGAAAGAGCGGTTGGTTTTATCCCACTGTATGTTATCAAAGCCGGTAATTTTATCCGTACCATCCGTAAACGCAGGATACAGGGCAATGCCATTGATTGTGTAGTAAAAGCCGCTTACCGCTTCCTGCTTGCCGCCGCTTTTGTCTATCCAGGTAAAATGAACGCTGCGCGCCAGCCGGTCAATCGCAATATCATACGCTTTGCTGTTATAGTTCAGCCGTTTGAAATACGTGAGCATTTTGCCGTAGTTCAATATCGCTTTGTTGCCATGCTGCTGGTTATAATAGGCATCCGCCTCTTCCTTTGTTGCTTTCAGCAAAAAGGCCTTGCTGTTGTGCAGGCGCCCGGTAAGCTTGAGGGTATCACCAAACACGCCGTCAATTGCAAATTCAAAGTCAGAACCAAGCCCTTCGCCATAAGCCCCACCATTGCCGCTGGTACCGGGGTTGGGGTCGCTCAGCACATGCACATAAGAATACGTATCGAATATCAGCGATGGCTGCTGCAACGCTTTTAAACGGTAGCTGCTTTCCATCATGGTTACATCAGAAGCACTGTCGAAATCAGAGAACATCTGCACCCTGTTCGAATCAGTAAACTTGAAGTAAAAGCTGAAGATGCCGTTACTAAGGTCAGCCGGCAGGATAAAACCTTTCCAGCCATAGGCCGACTGTGTTAACAAATGCTGGTACTTGGCCAGTGTATCGTTCAGCCGCTGATCAGGCGATGCGGAAAACGGATGGTCATCATCTTTTTTACAGGAAACCACCGCTATTGCCGCAACGGCCAGGTATAGGATAATTTTTTTCATTCAAATCTTTTTAAACAACCGCTAATAAATCTGTTTTTCGATAGACTGTCTTGTCCTGGTTTGCAGGCTGTAGAAGTCTACATTCCACACTTTTTTATAGTAGTTCACCACAATGGCTTCTTTCTGGCGCAATGCAGACACCGCCTGCTCCTGCGTGGTGCCATTAACAGATGTGCCGGGTGGTATGCTGTTAACAATGTTATCGAAACCTGCTTTGCCCAGTGTAAGCATGGTAGAGATCATCTCTACAAAATCTTCATCAAAGGCAGACATGGCATAGGGTGTAACAAAACCTTCCTGCCAGGCTTCCATGTCAGATACGTTGTTCCAGTTGGAGGTATACTTGCCGGCCGTGATCTGTTTAAACTCCTGCGGATACAATACCGTCTGGTGAAGTATATGACCAAACTCGTGTTCAATTACATGGTACATCTGTATGGGAACCGATGAATCACCCAGCACAAAACCGGGCATCCCTTTCGTTCTGTATTCATTGAGATTATAGATCACTACTTTGTGGCCGCCTTCTGCCGTACCGAGTGTGATGGTACCATTGCTGTTCCAGCTGGCGCCGCCAGACAGTACAAATGTTTTGGGACAATATTTTTTAAAGAATACCATTCCTGCTTCAATCACATAGTTGTCTATCCAAACCTGTTTAATGCCGCTGAGCACGGGCTGCACCTTGCTTTCCATGGGAGGTACCAGCGTTTTGTCAAGCTCAAACTCAAACTGGTCCCACTTATATTTTACACCAATATTGTAGGTGCTGGTAAGCGTATCAAGTATCCATTGATCTATGGCGCTTTTGGCCCAGGTATCGCCACCCAGACCGGGTATATTATCCGCGCCGCTCAAATCATCTTTTTTTGAGCAGGAAGCCAGGGAAAAACCAAGCAGCGCGAACAGCAAAATTGTTTGCAGGAGCTTCATATAATTTCTTAAGTATTAGTATGCTGAAATAATTTATCTCGGGTTTTGGGGTATGCCTGATGTTTTAACTGCATCGGGCAACTGGAAAATACGATGCGGATCATCCGGCTTCAGTTCCAGCAGCTGCCCTGTTGAGGTGTAGTGAATTACATCTCCCTTGTAGCGCATAATATCGAACCAGCGCAGCCCCTCCTGTAAAAACTCCGCCCGTTTAAAATCCAGGATAGCCAATACCAGCGCCTGCTGCAGGTTCCTGGTGTAATAATAGTTCTCCAGCTTGTCGGCAGTAATGTTGTTCTGCGTAGCATCATACAGGTGTATGCGTTTGCTGGCAAACAGGTTCAGGTCGGCAATAGCTGCAGCTGTGTTATTCAGGTATGTATTCGCTTCTGCACGGTTAAACAGCACCTCTTCTGTGGTTAACAACGGCACCATTACATATGGCATACCGATAGTGGCATTTACAGAACTCTTTACAAAATGCTCGGTAAGCTTGGGTACAAAGTAGTTTCGCTCTCCGCGTGAGTACACAGGGTAACACCATTGTGCACCTGTTACATTTTGCGACCATACTACCTGGCTCACCAGGTTATAGGTTAAACCATACCGGTAGCTGGCTACATACCGGCCATATACGGAAGGCGTTTCAACCAGCAGCAGGTTGGCTGCTTCTGTTGAATTGGAATAGGTATTAAATAATTCTGCCGGTGTTTGCGTGTAGTAAGTTGTATTCCACGGGCGCATGTTATTACCGATGCTATTATCGGGGAATACGTTGTTGGCATAACTCACCACTTTATCATACGCTTTTTTGAACAGGTAAAACCTCGTAGCAAAGGCATTGGCTGCAGCACGGTTGAAATGATAACGTGGCACGCTGTAGGCTGCATCATTCAGCAGCGGCAGGCCTTCCAGCATATCCTTCTCAATCATATCATACACATAGGCCACAGTTTTACGGTCATATTTTTTATACACTACTGTTTCGGGTTCTGTTACATAGGGTATACCCATATCAGTTGAAGCAGTAGCCGCATCGTATGATTTGGAGAAGAAGTTCACGAGCATGAAATGCGCGTAAGCCCTGCACAACAATGCTTCTCCTTTCTGGGCGCGGTAATTTGCGCTGTCTGGCGCGGTATTGCATACCTGCAGCGCCTGGTTGGCTGCAGCAATGGCTGCATAACAGGCATCCCAGTAAAACTCGGGAGAATCTTGCTGGTTGGATTGTACGTCCTGGAAAGCATACGGGTCACTGTTGGGCCTGTCCTGCACGCCCAGCCCCTTATCTTCTACGTTATCGGTCATCGCTTCACAGAATACAATGTAGTTGGCCTGCGGATAAGCCGTTCCCAGCAGCTGAGACACCTTCTGCGGTGTGCTCAGGTCAGTGCGTGTGCTGTCAGGCGTTTTGTCCAGGAACTTTTTGCAACCGGCAGATCCCAGCGCAGCAAGTAAAAGGATAATATTGGTCGTCTTTTTCATTCTTCGTTGTTTACAAACCTGCTTTTAAAGAAAGGGTGAATTGCTTTTGAATTGGCTGCGCCACACCGCCTGCGTTAAAAAACTCAGGGTCTTGTCCGTGCAGTTTTTTGTCGGAATAGATCAGCCACATATTCAGCGCGCTCAGCGATACAGACAAACCGGTGAACCCGATACGGCGTACCGCTGTTGCCGGTAACTGGTAAGTGAGTGATACGGATTTTAAACGTACCAGGTCGCCTTTTACCACGCGTGCAGAAGAATAGTTGTAGTTGTTGTAAGGATAAGCACCACCCAGCAATGTTTGCTCATAAGCATCCAGTATAGACGGGATATTGGTGTGCTGCTCGTCGCCCGGCATTACCCAGCGGTCGTAAAATTCTTTCGGCATTGCATCCAGGTCTGAGTAACCGGTTTTGAATGCAGGCGCCATGCGTATTTTATTGCCGAACTGGTAGCTCACAAATACATTCAGTGAAAGATTCCTGTAACGGAATGTGTTGTTCAAACCGCCTGTTACCGGCGGATCAACTGCACCTTCATATTTCAGGTATTGTGTTGAATCATCCTGCAGGTTTACATTCGGGTTCACCTCTCCTCTTTCATTTACAAACTGCGGGTAACCGTTTTTGGGATCAAGCCCTTTGTACTGCAGGGAGAAGAGGCTGCGTACAGGATAATTTTCCTTGTTGCCGCCTTCTGCCTGCACCAGGTCGAAGATGATGGGATCATTCTTCGCATTGGTAATTTTGTTGGTATTGTAACCAAACGTAACATTGGTTCTCCAGTTAAAATCTTTGGAGCGAACAGGCTCACCACCGATGGTGATCTCGATACCTTTCGAAGTCATATCTGCATAGTTGGCTGCTTTATACACTTCACCACCCACACCCGATGTTTTGATGATGCTGATAAGGTCAAAGCTTTTTCTTGTATAGGCATCTGCCGAAATGGTCAGGCGCCTGTTGAAGAAACCGGCATCCGCACCAATGTTTGTTGTATACAGTTTTTCCCAGGTAAGATCATCGTTCTGCAAATGCGCCAGCTGTATTACAGATTCTGTTTCGCTGAGGTGAGGCCTGTTGGTGCTCACGTTCTGCAATACAACGGTTGAGTTGGTGGCAGGGCCCATGCTCGCTGTTAAGCCATAGCTTGCGCGCAGGGTAAGGAAGTCCAGCCATTTTGCATCCTGCAGAAAATGTTCCCTTTCCACGTTCCATGAACCGGCCACACTCCAGGTTGGCAGCCAGCGTGCTTTAGACGACTGCCCCAGTTTGTTGGATCCATCGTAGCGAACCGTACCGGTAACGTTGTATTTATTGTCGAATGCATAACTGCCCGATGAATAGAATGCCACAAAGCGGTCGTAATCTTTGCGCATGCCATAGTAAGGGAAGTTTTGTTCAATGGTAGATTTGAGGATATGGTAGTCCAGGAACGGCACACCACCATTTTCGTACTGGTAGCCATAACCGGTGTTGGAAGCCTCCTGCCTGTCGGCGTATTTCACCTGCTGACCGGCGAGTATGTTTACATAGTGCAGACCGAAGTTTTTGGTAAAGCTTACACTGTTCCTGAAATCATAGTTGGCGAGGGAGTTCTCTGTGCGATTGTAAAAGCCGCCGTAAGGCAATACCACAACAGGTTCTGCATTGGGGTTATCAGGGTCGCTGTACAGGAATTTGTTTGCCTGCCTAATGGTTGAACTGCCTGCAGCCCTGTAGGCATTCGCCATATTGGAATTCTCCGTTACCTCGTGTTCGTTGCTTGATTTTACATAACGCAGTGAACCTACAAACTCATACTTCAGGTTGCGGGCAAACTTCCAGCTCATATCTCCCTGCAGGCGCACATCCATTACATTTAGCTTCATGTAATTATTCTGCAGCTCGTTGATGATGTTGAAAGGCGCAAAGTTCCTGGTAAAATATTCCAGCTTGCCGGTGGTATCGTAAGCAGTCATCGTGCGGCTGGTATTGAGTGAGTAGCTGAAAGGGTTAATGTCGAAATCCCTGTCAAACTGCCCTTCCACCGGGTTGCTGCTTCTGCTGAGTGCGCCGGGAGCGCGCTGTTGCCTTACGGAACCAACGGTGGTAAAACCGGCAGAGAACTTATCGCTTAGTTTATAGTTGTTCTTGAAGTTGAGGGTATAACGCTTTACGTCATCCGCAATCGTCCAGCCATTGTCGCCATAAAAGCTGGTTGAAAAATAACTCTGGTATTTGTCTGTACCCGATGAAATGCTCAGTGAATGTTCCTGCATCAGGTTGTTGCGGAACAGCAACGAAAACCAGTCTGTATTGGCTTTTGCATAACGCAATAAAAATTTGCGCCTTGCTTCGGGTGTATTCTGTAAACCAAAGTTGCCATTGTTGTCGCCATCGAGCAGGCTGTACATTTTGCCATACACACCAATGTCTCCGCGCGAAAGAATATCTGAAGTAAGCATCCCCTTTCTTTCCAGTTCGGCCAGTACAGACATCTGTTCTGCCGAGTTCATAATATCGAAATTGCCGTAGGTAGGTTTCAGCTGTGTGCTGAAGTTACCCGTATAGCTAACTGCCGGCTTGCTGCCTGCACGGCCTTTTTTGGTAGTGATCACTACTACGCCGTTCATCGCCCTTGCACCGTACAATGCAGTGGCAGAGGCATCTTTAAGAATGTCGAAGCTCTCAATATCGTTGGCATTCAAACCTGCAACAGCAGAACCCAGCAAAGTAGTAGGGTCACCACTGGAGAGCTGATCGTTAGAAATATTGATGATATCTTCCAGCACCACACCATCTACTACCCACAGCGGTTTATTATCACCGTTGATTGATGTTGCGCCACGCACACGCACTTTAGGAGCAGTACCGAAGGTGCCTGATACATTCTGAACCGAAACACCTGCGGCACGGCCCTCCAGCATCCTGCTCACATCAATCATACCATCCTGCTTAATATCTTCAGCTTTTAAACGAACGGCAGCACCTGCAAACTTCTTCTTGTCGATGTTCTGGAAACCAGTCACCACCACATCCTGCAGGTTGCCTGCGTCTTCTTTTAACACTACAGCCAGGAAGCCGTCTTTTGCTGCTGTTACAGGTACTTCCTGTTGTTTATACCCGGTAATGGAAAATACCAGTACCGCCGAATCACCGGCATCGCTCAGTTCAAATTGTCCCTTATCGCCGGTAACAGTGCCTTTGGCCCTGCCTTTGATCATCACCGAAACACCCGGAAGCGGCACCTGCTTTTCGCTGGTGACCACTCCTTTCAGGTGTATCGGCTGGTTAGATTCAAACTGATTGTTGTCGGCCGCAGCTGCATTGCCTTTCTGTTTGCCCTGTTTATCGGCATTGCTCCATATTACAATATGGTCGTCTACCACAGTATAACTGAAAGAAAAAGGAGCCAGTACTTTCGTGAGTACGTCTGCAATCTTTTCGTTTTTAAAACCAATATTTACCTTGGCTGCCGAAATAGTGCTGTTCTCTACATAAGAGAAAGACACGGCAGACAGCTGTTCCAGTTTCAGCAGCGCCTCTTTCAACGCTACATTCTTAAATTCAATGGAGATTTTCTTGTCAAGCGCAGCCTGTATGTTCGGATGATGGCCACGCGCCTGCACACCACTTGAAATGGAGAAAAGTAACAGCAACAGTAAACTCAGCCATGTAGAGGGAGGATTAAACACAAAGTCGCCTTTCTTTTTTTGCATAATTGGTTTTGGTTGATACGTTCATTTTGAGCAACAGACTACCATCCCGGTAAATGCACCAGGAAATACGTTGCCTTTTCTTTTTCAAATGGAAAACAGCAGGTAAGCACAGAACGGCTTACCACATGTGCAAACACGCGATCACTTATATGTTGGCAGCAGGGTTTGGGGTTGATTAGTTACAATTACCGCCGGATAATATATACGTCTTGTTCAAATCCTTTTCGCTCAGGTTCGCTTTCATCGACAAGGCAATTATCTTCAGCACTTTGCCAATACGGTCATGTATGTCAAATGTGCCGTAATACAAACAATTCTTCATTTTATCGCTGATACGGATATTGACTTTATAATACCGTTCAACATCAGCTACAACCGTGCTCATGGCAGTGCCGTTGTAAACAAACCTGCCTTCGCTGCGCTGCTTATTAAACCTGGCTTCTGCCGGTTCGGGCATTTTTTTCAGCGTAAAATCTGATGCGCCATACACTGTTGCTTCTTCATGATGCAACACTACGCCCTGCGCATGAAAACCTGTGGGTTCAACCCGCACCGCACCTGTAACTACTACTACTTTTGCATTTGCCGAATCGTCGGTTACTTCAAAGGAAGTACCCATTACAACTGTTTTCAGCAAAGGCGAATACACTATGAAGGGACGTTCAGGATTTTTTTTTACGTCAAAAAAGGCCTCCCCTTTCATATATACAACACGTTCCGTATCGTTTGTTCCTTCCCTGAAACGCAGGCTGCTGCCCGCTTCCATGGTTACTACCGATCCATCGGGCAAGTGCACCACCTTGCGTTCACGCGAAGCAGTAACTACCTGCTGCCACCTGGCAGTGTCGGCATTGCTGCGCTTTGCTATCCATTTTACCGCTGTTGTTACAGCTATGATAAATACGGCAGCAGCGGCTGCCAAACGCAGCCAGCGCATATGGAACATGGATTTCACCTTCGACTTGTACAACCGCTGATGTATGCGGCCCAGCATGCGCCTCGACCGCTCTTCATCTGCTGCACTGCTATCTGCAACAACATCTTCATCGTACATCTGCCGCAACACTTCTTCCAGCTCAAAAAGATTGTTGTTGTCCAGATAATCGCGCAGCCATTCCTGTTCGGTGTTTGTCCATGTGTTCTTACCCAGTAATTGTTGTAGAAATTCCTTTCTATTATTCAAGGGCAGTTTTTACATTAAATACTCCCGGTTGATAAAAGCAGGGGGGTATGATTAACAATATTTTCAAGAAAAATTAATATATAATTTATATTAATACATTACGCTATTGTATTGCCATAAATGCGAGCAATAGCAGCATGCAGTCTTTTTCCCTGGCATGCGATTTAATATAGTCGTTGAGATTAACCATGGCAGAAGACAGGTATTCCTTCACGGTATGGCGGGATATATTGAGCTCATTGGCAGCCTCCTCATAGGTTTTGCCCTCGAGCTTACAGAGTGTAACAATTTTCTTTTTTTGCGGGGAAAGCTGCGCTATAGCGGTTTCCAGGAGTTTGTGCTGGCGCTCGTACAGCTGAAAATCAGCTGCCTGTTCCTGCGCACTGCTGAACATGGATTTGTGTAATGCCTGCTCGCGCATGCGCTTGCGTGTGTAGTTGACAGACAAGTTGAAGCTGATAACAAACAGCCAGCCGGCTACAGATTGCGTTGGATCCAGTTTGGCCCTGTTTTCCCAAAGACGGATAAAAACCTCCTGCAGGATGTCTTCCGCCACCTCGGGTTCTTTAATCAGCTTGATAACATTACGGTAAACAGGCTGATGATATTTCCAGTACAGTTCATCAAAAGCAGAAACATCATCCAGCTGCATGTTGCCAACCAGTTCAATATCCATTTTTCTCATAACGCCTTTACATTTACTAGCATACCAGTCCCTTGAAAAGTACGGGCATACTTTCCGGATTATTAAAATAGACCTCGCAATCGGAATGTTGTAAAGTGTAAGTGTACAGTTAGTTTGTAAGGATGTGCGGTTCCTTGTCCACAAATTAAATGAATAATTCAATAAAAAAAATAAATAATGAAAAAAATGAATGCAACAAAACCCTTGTTGCAACATGGTTTGCGCAGAACGGAATCATCACTGTTGTTTATCAGAAATAAAAATCAATAAATTACAGCTATAAACAAAATGCATGCCCCGGGAATGTATAAACCGCACAGTTCAGCGTGTTCATCAGTTGCCGGCAGCAGGAAGGCGCTTTACCGGCGGATAATTTTATTGCTTTCCTATTTGTTTTATATTTAGCCCACATTCCGTAAACATGAAACAACTGATACTATCCCTGTTTTGCTTAAGCAGTGCATATTTTGCAACGGCTCAAAACAACATGCGCCCCGTTACTGATTTAATCAACATCACCGATCCTGCCTGGCCATTGGTAAAACAATGGATAGATGCAGCCACCAACAAAGTAGAAATATTGCAAGCTGATGCAGCCAAAGGACGTGATGCCTTATACAAAACACAGGTTACCACACGTTCGCCCATGGGCGCTATTATTTATGCTACAGGTGGTCTGCTGATTGACAATGGATGGATACGCATTCTCGGCTCAGGCAGCACAAAGCTGAACAGAAGCCTCCCTGACTGGAATGTAGGCAAATCAATAAAAGCAATTGGTGACCGCCCTGCATTTCTCTTAATTGCCGACGATGCAGCCGGCGGTTTCTTTGCCATCAATGGCGGCGCACTGGGTAAAGACGCCGGCAATGTTTATTACCTGTCACCAGATACACTTACCTGGGATTCTTTAGACATGGGCTACTCTGACTTTCTGCAGTTCTGCTTTAAAGGAGATCTTGGAGCATTTTATAAAACACTGCGCTGGAAAAGCTGGAAGACAGAAGTTGCAGCGCTCGACGGCAACCAGGCATACAGCTTCTACCCTTTCCTATGGTCAAAAGAAGGGAAAGACATTAATAAAGATTCGCGCAAAGCCGTACCGGTAGATGAGCTGTATACCAGCATCTACAGCGCCCGCATACAACTGGGCATATCGCAATAAATACTAGCCAAACCGGTACTCTTAAAACAGAAAGGAAGCACTGTACAGCGCTTCCTTTCTCATTTGTATCAGCATGCAGCAACCTTACTCTGCCTTCAGACTTTTAACCGGGTTTGCACTCGCCGTGCGGATAGCCTGGTACCCCACCGTAATTAATGCAATAGCAATCATCATAAACCCGGCCAGCGCAAATATCCACCAGCCAATACCAATGCGGTAAGAGTAATTCTGCAACCAGTAATGCATGCCCACCCATGCAAGCGGAGATGCGATAACAAAGGCAAGCAGTACCAGCTGCACAAAGTCTTTTGCCAGTAATGTGGTTAACTGCACAACAGTTGCGCCCAGTGTTTTGCGGATACCCATTTCTTTTGTTTTAACCTGCGCAGTATAGGTAGCCAGGCCAAACAAACCCAAACACGAAATCACTACTGCTACCAGGGCAAACAGGTTAAACAGCTTGCCGGTGCGCTGATCGGTTCTGTACATCGCATCAAAATCAGCATCCAGGAATGTATAGTTAAACGGGTATTCAGAGCCATAGCTGTTCCATATACTGCGCGCTGCATCAACAGCGGCTGCTGCGCCTTTGGCAGTCGTTTTAACATTCACCGCAACCAGCCTGGTTTTGTAGGTAAACACCACCGGCTCTACCTGTTTCTTCAGGGAACTATAATTGAAGTCTTTGGTTACACCAACAATAATACCTTTTGTCTGCCACAGCTGAAAGCGTTTGCCTATCGGGTCTTTCAATCCCATTTGCCGCACCGCCGCTTCGTTCACAATAAAATGCATCGAATCGGCTTTATCGCCTGCAAAATTATGCCCTGCAGCAAGTTTGAGTTTGAGCAAGGGTATAAAATGTTCATCAATGCGGTTCACATGCACCAGCATCGAAGTATTGGGGTTCTTGCCTTCCCAATCTGTATCGCCGGTTGTCATGCCCTGCGTATTCGACATCGTATTGTCCGACCCCGCTACCGACAGTACTTCTGCGTTCTTCGCCAGCTGTTCACGTATAGCTTCTGAATGCATATACATTTTATCATCCAGGAAGAAAGAAAACACCTGCTCTTTATCAAACCCGAGATCTTTATCCCGGATGTATTTTAACTGGCCGCCGATTACAATAGTAGAGATGATTAACCCCACTGAAAAAACAAACTGCGTAACCACCAGCGTTTTCCTGAATGCCACATTACCAATGCCGGCAATAATTTTCCCGCGCATTGCCTGCATGGGTTTAAATGACGACAGCAGCAAGGCAGGATACACAGAAGACAACATCAGCGTGCCGGTAATGGCGCAGCCAACAACAAGCCATATACCGCTGTCAGACAAGCTGAAGTGCAGCTGCTTGCCGGAAAGATCATTGTAAAAAGGCATCAGCAGGTAAATGATGCCAAACGCAAGCAGCGATGCCAGCATAAACAGCAGCGCAGATTCTACAATAAACTGCAAAAACAATTGCTTGCGCGCTGCACCAATAATCTTGCGCATGCTTACTTCTTTTGCACGAAGCATGGAACGCGCAGTAGAAAGGTTTACATAGTTGATACAGGCAATCACCAGTATCAGGATAGCCACAATTAAAAATATGCGCGTTATCTGCAATGCACCGGTACTGCCGTCACTGGCCACCAGGTGTATGGAAGTGAAAGGCTGTAAGGTAAAACGTGTACCAAAGGTTTCATTGCGGTGTTGCCAGAAAATTTTGCTCAGCTTATCACCCACTGCTGCAGTATTGGTATTGGGTTTTAACTGCAGGTAAACTTCAAAACCATAATCACCCAAATCCTCGTCAATGGTTTTCCAGTTCATGTTGCCGCCGCTGGCAGTAAACTGGCGGCCGTAATAAGTCATAGGAAACAATATGCTGTAATGCATGGAAGAGCTGGCCGGAAAATCAGCCATAATACCAGATACTACAAAATTCTCTTTGCTTATCTGCAGCGTTTTGCCGGTAGCATCTTCAGTACCAAAAAGCTTCCTTGCTTCTGTTTGGGAAAGTATCACTGAATTGATATCAGAAAAAGGAACAGCAATATTGCCTTTCAGTAACCTGAAACTAAAAAAACGGAAGAAATTACTGTCAGCAAAGGCGGCATTCTTCTCAACAAACTTTTTGCCATTGCAGTTAATCACCAGCTGCTCGTCGCGCCCCATTACTCTCACTACTTTTTCCACTTCAGGTATTTGCTTTGCAAACACACTCATCGGAGCAGGCGGGCTCCATACCTGTTCTGCCGCACCTTCACCAAGATGTGCATTGAGTTTGTACATATGACCTGCATTTGCATGAAAGCGGTCGTACGAAAACTCATCCTGCACCCACAGCAAAATCATGATCCCTACCGCCAGCCCAATGGCCAGGCCAGCAATATTGATGGTGCTGTAAAATTTGTTCTTTACCAGATTCCGCCAGGCTGTTTTGAAAAAATTGAAGAACATGTGCAAACGTTTAGGCTGGTAAATCAGACCCTATGCCAGTGATACAATTAATTAACAATCAATTATATAACCAGAAATCCCTGTACCCGGAACGTACGAAAGCGGACACCTGTTGTACGGAATAAAGCAATCATTCCGGCGATGGAGCATCCAGCCATTCACCAGTCAATACAGTTTAGTTAAGCATGATTGATATTTTTTACCGCAAAGAAACGCAAGGGAAAACCACAAAGTTCACAAAGCGGCGCTAACCAAACGACATCACTTAACCATTCCCCACGAGTTCTTTTAGCTTACCCGGTTTACTGATCTTAATACGTTTGCCTTCGGTGGCAATGATCTTCTGTGCAGTTAATTCGTTGAAGAGTTTAAAAACGGTTTCATAGGTAGTACCCGCATGTGATGCAATATCCTGGCGGGTTACAGGAATGCTTATGTATTTCTCTTTGTCTTTTCCAAACACCGATTCTATGGTGAGCAGCGTTTCAGCCACACGCCCCTTTACCTCCATCAATGCCAGGTTTCGCATGCGCTGCTCTGCCTGCTGCAATTCCATCGCGTACTGCTGCATCAATACATAGGTAAAGGCGGGATTGGTTTTAAAGGTGGCTTCCAGCAACTCCTGTGTAATATAACAAAGCAGCGTATCGTCCAGCGCAGTGGCAGATACCGGGTAGGTATGTTGTTTTACCAGTCCGCGATGCCCCAACAAATCGCCTTTTGCAGCAAAACGTACAATCAGCTCTTTCTCTGAACCCCATGACTGGTGCACTTTTACCGCGCCGCTGTAAACAAAGTAAATACCGGTTACCTGGTCACCTTCTGAGAAAATTGTTTGTCCTTTTTTAACAAAAACATTCTGCTTTTCTATCGCTATCAATGCCTTCCACTCAGGCATACAATGCCTGCACAGGAAACAATCATTCAAATTACAGCTACCATTTTGCATGCGTCAATAATAAGGCTTTTTACCAAAATGCAACATTATTCTAAAATATTGCACAAACCATGTTTTAAATTCATTTTATAACTAATTTTGCACGTATAATATTAAATAAGCAATACTTTAATAGCATCAAAGGCAGTATCATGAATACCGAACAGGAATTTATACCCATCTCCCCTTCCCTTACCGGCATGCCTGTACGCCCGGGCAGCACAGCAGGCACTGCGCCTGTAAACAAACGCGTGGTTTACCTGTGCCTGCAAGCCATTTTAAATGCAGTGATCATTGGCTTTGTTGCACGCGGATTGGTTTACCTGATTGACTTTATTACCCAACTCGCTTTTTACCACCGTTTTTCCTTTGCGCCCGCTTCACCTGCAGGTAACCGGTTGGGATTACTGGTAATAGGTGTGCCTATTACAGGCAGCCTTATCGTAGGACTGATGGCACGTTACGGCTCCAAAGCCATACGCGGTCATGGTATACCCGAGGCCATGGAAAAGATCATGATTGACAACAGCAAGATACCCTGGGGAATGACCTTCCTGAAACCCTTGTCTGCAGCGGTTTCTATAGGCACGGGCGGACCATTTGGTGCAGAAGGCCCCATTATTGCCACGGGTGGTGCGCTGGGTTCTGTAGCCGGTCAACTGATGCATATATCTGCGGCAGAAAGAAAGATCATGCTGGCAGCAGGTTCCTGCGCAGGCATGTCGGCCATATTCGGAAGCCCGCTTGCGGCTGTATTGCTCGCCATTGAATTATTGTTATTTGAATTTTCTCCGCGCTCCATTATACCGGTAACACTGGCTTGTGTAACCGGCGCAGGCATGCACCTCTTGTTGTTTGAAAGTCACCCGGTGTTTGAAATGCCTGCCATACCTGTGGCTTCCGGCAGTGCATTGATCGCCTATGTAGCCGGCGGTTTGCTTATTGGTGTGGCTGCAGCCTTTATCACCAAAGCGGTGTATGGTGTAGAAGACCTGTTTGAAAAACTGCCCATCCATTTTATGTGGTGGCCAGCCATAGGTGCAGTGGCCGTTGGTGTAGTGGGTTACTTTGCACCGTATACCATGGGTGTGGGCTACAGCAATATCAGCCATTTGCTGGAAGGCAATGCGCCTTTGCAACTGATCTTATCCCTGTGCGTGCTCAAATTCATCAGCTGGGTTATTGCACTCGGCAGCGGCACATCGGGCGGTACACTGGCACCACTGTTCACCATTGGCGGCGCACTGGGCGCTGCACTGGGCATACTGGGCCAGCACCTGTTTCCTGATGCAGGCATCAACATCCCTACTGCCGCACTTATCGGCATGGCAGCTATGTTTGCCGGCGCTTCACGCGCAGTGCTTACGTCTATTGTGTTTGCGCTGGAAACCACCGGGCAAAGCAATGGGCTGCTGCCATTACTGGGCGCCTGTGCAGCAGCATATGCCGTTTCTTTCTTTTTGATGAAAGGCAGCATTATGACAGAAAAGATCATCCGCCGCGGTGTTAAAACACCCGATGCGTATGAGCCTGACGTATTACAGGGCGCAAGCGTACAACAGTTGTACCATGCAGCGCCGGGCAGCACTGTGCACAATGCACCTGCTGTTCTGCTGAATGATAATGCGGCTACCGCAGCAGAGCTGATGGGCAGGTTTGGCATCAGCAAACTGGCTGTGGTGAAAGATGCAGACAGCATGCAGTACACCGGTTATATTACTTCGGCAGATATCTTAAAATATTATGGCGACAGCCGTTACCAGAGCGCACACTTTGAATCACCACGCATCACACGCAGGTGGATGGTACGCGGGCGCAGGCTGGTACGCCGTTCTGTAAAACAACAATAACTATTCACCCGTCAATTCATTTACCATGCACATATACGAATACCAGCAAACGCGTTTTTCCAAAGCCGTGCTTACCGGCCTTTTCTGCGGCATTGCAGCCACACTTACGTGTTTATTGTATGGCTTTATTTACCGCTTCAACACCGGCTTTACCTTATCGGCTATTATCAATGTACCCTCTATCATCATTGGCTGCCATATACTACTGGTAATAGCCGGACTTGTTTACTATGCCCTGCAGCAGGCCCTGGGCCGCGCAGGCAACGCGGTTTACATGCTATTGTTTGCAGCGCTTACCCTGTTCTGCATCTGGCAATCCACCGGTGTGGTACGCTCTCCCATCCACGAACTCACCATTGAATTCAGGCAACTGCTCATCGGCATGATCATTATCATCGGCAGCAGCGCCAGCTTCCTGATGCCTTACCTGTTTGGCAACAAGGCCTTTGAACGGAATGTATTGTGATGATATAGCCTGGCCCGGGCAATGGTTGAAAAGTAATCCCTTTATTACAAGAACATCCCGCCTGAAGCTTCCAGTCTTTGTGCATTCACCCATTTGGCATCATCACTGCAAAGGAAGGCGACTACGCTACCGATATCATCCGGGCGGCCTACCCTGCCCAGTGCGGTTTGTGCGGCGATACCGGCATTTACTTCAGGATTGTCGCGCACCAGACCACCGCTGAAATCAGTTGCAATAGCACCGGGTGCAATCACATTTACACGAATGCCCCTTGCTCCCAGCTCTTTGGCCATGTAACGGCTCAGTACTTCTACTGCGCCCTTCATAGCAGCATAGGTGCTGGAGCCGGGTATGCAGAAACGCGCCAGACCGGTAGATACATTTACAATGCCACCGCCATCTTCCAGCAGTGGCAATGCTTTTTGCGAGAGAAAGAAAACAGCTTTAAAATGGATGTTGAGCATATTATCGAACTGCTCTTCTGTAGTTGTTGCGAAAGGCTCATGAAAACCAACGCCTGCATTGTTAACAAGGTAGGTGATTTTATCTGCACCGAAAACGGATTGTAACGTGCTGCGTACCTGCATGAAGAAATTGTCAAAGCTTTTAATGTCAGCCACATTGAGTTGCAGCGCTGCCGCTTTTATGCCTGCTGCTTCCAGCTGTTTTACCACTGCATCGGCTTCGTCTTTTTTGCTGTTGTAGGTGAACAGCACATCGGTACCACGCTTGGCAATACTGAGCGCCATGTTTTTACCCAGTCCGCGGCTACCGCCGGTGATAAGGGCTATTTTCCTGGTTTGTGTCATCTTATATATGATTTTTCTTGTTTTATCACACAAAACTACTGCGCACCGGTGCAGGGAAAATAGTTCAAGCTTCAGATTCTCAGGAAGGCTCTTTTATTTTTTTGCGGTATTGCAAGGGCGTAGTACCGGTCATGCCCTTAAAAAACTTGATAAAACTGGACGATTCCACGTACCCGAACCGCTCGCCCACTTCCGCGACAGACAAGCTCGTATCTGCCAGCATTTGCTGCGCTTCAGAAGTAACCCGTTCTTCCATAATGGTGCAGGGTGACTGACCGGTGGTTAGCTTAATAGTATTGCTTAAATGCCTGGGGTGTATAAACAATTGTGCAGCAAAATCATGCGCAGCAAAACGGCGTATCACCTTGCGCTGCTTCAGTTCAGCCAGATGCGTTTCCACCAGCTCGAAAAACGCAGCCGTAATCTCGTCTTTCCTGGAAATAATATCAACAGGCAATGTTTCCATAAACCTTCTTTTCTACAAAGATAGAGCAGAGCGGATAGCGGTTAGCTTTTAGCGGATAGCTTTATTTATGGACAGGTATGGATTACAGCTAACGGGCAGGTTTGCTATTTATTATTGTGCCGCAACAATGATCTTGTGTGTGCTGTGCGTTTTACCATCGGCACTGATAATCTTCACGAAGTACATACCGTTTAACACATCGCTGCCATAACGGTATACAATATTCTGTCCGGCTACATCTACTTTTGTTACATAAGAACTGAACAGGTTACCCTTGATATCCATCAGCTGCACCGTATAGGCGCCTTTGGGTACATTCTTAAAGATCACGCTGAACTGCCCGTTGGTAACGGGATTAGGCCATACGCTGATATTGGGATTGACGTCCTGCGCCGGTTGTATGGTTTTTACGGCCACGTCTTTATTCCGGTTTTCATACAGCAGGTTGCTGCTCGTTAAGTCAGATGCGCCGTACACCCCTTTAGAACCTGCAGCAGGCGTGGCTTTCAGCGAAGACATATCCAGCAGGTAGTAGCCCTTATCGTAAGTAACCGAGCTTAGTACCAGTTTATCGTTATCATCAACGGCAGCACCATTGGTGTAAAAGCCCTGCGGCAAACCTTGTATAGTGCCCTGCAGCGTAGCTTCCAGTTTGTTTACATCTATCTTAAACAGCTTGTTGTACATATCAATGAGGTACAGGAAACCATTCACATCAGCCACCATATCGCCGCCCCAGCTGTTCAGCGGCGTGTGCACAGACTGTGCACCGTTGGAAGCAGCGTCTTTCAAAGCCCCCAGTTCAGTAATCACCGGATGCTTGCCTGCCGTAAACGCAAACAGGTGGTTGCCGTTATTGCTCAGGGCATAGCCACGGCCATCCACACCTATTGCCATGCGCGTAATATTGTTTTCTTCAGAGCCCGGTGTGGCAGGCGCAGGCAGTGGCAACGTACCTATTTTCTCGGGGATATTACGGCCATTGGGCGTTACCACGTATAAATCATTCATGGGCAGCACCACAAAATACAGCTTGCCCGATGTGCGGTCATACGCACAGGCAGCCACTTTGCTTACCCCGGTTGTATTCATCACCTTGTCGGTTACCGGCGCACGGCCCAATGCATCGCCGCCTGCACCACTGCCCAGGTCAACAGCACGGAACACGTTCCAGTTTAAACCGATAAGACTGTCTGAAGTTACCGCGTAAGCCACGGTTTGTGCATTGGCCACAGAAGCACACAGGCCAAAAGTTAAGGTGAGAGGAGCCAACAGTTTTGGTAAAAGTTTCCTCATAATATAGTTAGTTTTTAGCCAATAAAAATTACGGCTTTTTTCGCAATCGGGACGTTTATTTTATTCAAAGCCAGTAATAAGCTTTAAGCTGATAACTTGTTTAGTTAAACCGTCAACGACGTTGAGTGTATACCACATTTCACGCAAAGATCGCAAGGGAGCAAGGCCGCAAAGGCAAACAGTTTTAATACGCTACGATCATGCACGACAGGGAACAGCTGCAAACTTGCTTGCAGTAAATCGCCTCGGCAATAAGTAGAAGTTATTGAATACCCGCTAAGATGATCTCGCTGTGTCGACTGTCGATTCCCGAATTGATTCACGGCTTCACGCCGCCTGGCGGGAGAGCATTTCTTCTATCTGGCGCTCGCGGTAGCGCATGGAGTGGTTGAGTTTTTCGGCGGCAATATTGAAATCTTTCTGCACATCAATATCCTGCGACAAATAAATCTGTTTTTGTGCAAAACTGTCGCGTATCATTTCAAGATCGTGCCACTGGCCTATCTGCTCCTGCAGTTTGTTGTAGTACGAAAGGGAAGGTTCTTTTTCAGCTGCTTCTTCCGGACGTATCCAGTTAATGGCATACAGCCATTGTTTAATGCGCTTGCGCAGTTCATGCCATTCAGTGGCAGGCAGGTCGCCGTTGGTCATTTCCTGCAGGTGTGCGTTCAGGTCTACAAAATATTGTTCTGCCAGAATTTCATTTGTACTGGCTACAAACGGTGCACTGTGTTCAATAATTTCCTTGAAATCGGCCTGGTAATGATCACTCCGCAGCCGGAATGCCATCATCATCTGTTCCAGCCGCAGGGCAGGAAAATAATGCTCCTGTATGGCCTTTAAACGATGTTTTTCGAGCCATTGCTGTAATAGCTGGTACTCGCGTATTTCACCGGCCTCCTGGAATACTGCGCGAAGCAAATGAGCCGGGCGTTTGAGTTTTTGTTTGGGATATACCTGTTGCAGGAATTTTACTACGGCCCGCAGCTTTTTCATCTCCACCCTGAAGTCGTGCAGCGACGTATCATCACCATTCAGGTCAAAATCGTGCAGGTGGTTGAACACGTTTTTAACCCGTTGCGCAAAATACTTCTGTAAAGGTGTTTGCTGCTCCATATCAGAAATAGTTAAAGCTGCGTGCGATGCCTTCTTTGCAGGTAACCGGGCTATAACCCAGCTCCTGCCGGGCTTTGTCGATTTTTAACCCGGAACTTTTTGCGCGCTGTACCGGTTCTTTGAAGGTCTGCGCGCTCACTTCCTCAATCAGTGCCTTGTCAAGTCCCAGCACTTCGGCAGTGGTAACAGCCAGTTGGTAAGGCGTTACTACTTCGTCGCCTGCCAGGTGAAAAGGACCTGTCTTCAACTGCGTGGCAATGGCGTAAATACCGGCACACAAATCAAGCACGTACGTGGGTGTGCGGTATTGGTCGCCCACTACTTTAATGGACTGGCCTTTTGCCAAACTCTGCTGCACCCATTGAATAAAACTGGGGCGCATGCCCTCCCACAATTCGCCGTAAATAAACGCCGGGCGAACAATGCAGAAAGGCAAACCGCTCTGTTCTACCAGCTGCTCAGCCATCCACTTGGTGCGGCCGTAAAAATTCAGCGGTTCAGGGCGGGTATCTTCTGTATGCGGACCACCTTCACCAAAAATAAAGTCGGTCGATACATAGATAAAGTGAACGTTCTTCGATAACTCCACAGATGCTTCCAGCAGGTAATGCGTTGCCTCTACATTGTGCTGCAAACAGGTTTCCGGACGCAGCAGGCATTCATCGGGTTTGCTCATGGCAGCCGTATGAATTACACACTGCGGACGCACGGTTTTTATCAGCTCATTAACCGCATCCCTGCCCGTTAAATCAGCGGAGATATATTCAAAAACCTGTTTGCCCGGAATGCGGCATTCGTTACGGCCTGTAGCCCAAACCCGGAGCCCTTTCGCCGCCAGAAATAACGTCAGATGCTGGCCTAAAAACCCATTTGCGCCCGTTACCAGAATGTTCATAATTCAATATAAGAAACGTTTGATGAATTACCCGCGGTTATGCCAAAATACCTGACATTTTGTACCCCGCTTAAGTGGCTGTATTACACAAAATATAGTGAATAAAAATAATATAATATTAATAATCAGTTAATTATTCAGCAACGCCCGGCCTACTTTATTGTACTTTAAGCTTTTATTAAGAAGTG
Source organism: Deminuibacter soli (assembly GCF_003412455.1). GTDB lineage: Bacteria > Bacteroidota > Bacteroidia > Chitinophagales > Chitinophagaceae > Deminuibacter > Deminuibacter soli. The sequence continues at coordinate 74,140 of NZ_QTJU01000010.1, forward strand.
AAAACCAGGCAATATCAATCAAAAAAGGCGTTATAGAATGCCTTGAAAAAACTCCGGCCATAAAACCATCCAACCATAAAAAATGCTGCTTCCGGCAAATTGCACATTTTCAAATTCTCAGATTCTCTAATTAAAAAATCCCGCCTGGGCGGGACTTTTTAGTTAGAGACGAATTTCTTCAACCCCTCCAATCCTTTCTCCATCGTTGGACCCAATATCTTATCATTCATCATAGAGCCAAACCGCTCCCATGGATACCATTTCAAATCCTGTTCAAAAAACCAGGTAACCGTAGTAGAAGTGCCTGCTGCATCGGGCGACAGCACAAAGCCACTGTGTTGTTCGTAACCGCGTGCGCTTCTCCAGGTAGTTAAAAACTGCTGTGCATCTGCCGCAGTAACCGTGATGGTAGTTGTACCAATTGCAGCAACAGACTGCACCGTTTTTCCATCCCCCTTTGTTACGGTAAGACCATTCTCCTTCACCCCTTCCATCCAGTTACCCCACTGGCTAATATCCCCCGCTGCAGCCATTACTTTGGCCGGCGGTTGCTTCAGGGTAATTAACCTTGTCACCACCACCTTGGAAGAAAACAGCAGCCCTATACAGGTTGTCAACACAAACAAAACCACCAGGCTGATAAGCGCCAATTTTACAAAACGCATAAGAAAAAGTTTTTAGCTCAAGCTGTAAGCTTGTATATGTTTAATCAAATAGTTCAATTGTTCGATAGTTTAATAGTTTAAGGGTTTGACGTTTGAAGTTTAATGTTTGAAGTTTGACGTTTGAAGTTTATAGCCTCTACTGTGATGTCTCGATTCCGAATTTGCTATTCGCTAAATCACTCACGACTGACGTCTCACGGAAAAACACTAAGTTCATTCACCAGTTCCTCCACCCACTACTCCCACTTAAACACCTTAATCGCCACCCCATATACCACCACTCCCCAAATCAGCAACACCCCGATATTCTGCCAGCAGCTGACCAGGCTTGCGCCTTCAAAAGCAATGTTGCGCATAGCAATATTGAAATGCGTTAACGGCAATGCCCTGCACAAAGGCTGCAGCCAGCCGGGAAAACTTTCTATCGGGAAAAAAGTGCCTGCCAGCAAAAACTGCGGCAGCGTAAGTATGTTGGCAAACAGGGGTATCACACTTTCATTTTTGGCTACACTGCTTACAATAAAACCGCCGCCCATAAATACGATGAGTGCAATAAAACTCAGCAGCATGATTTCAATAAAAGTGATAAAACCATTCACCAGGGTGAAATGAAAAAACAAAGTGCCGATGCCCACGATAATCACCGCAGTAAGCAGTTGGAACAATACCCTGCTCAACGCTTCCCCCATGATAATGTACGGGCGTGTAATGGGCGTTGCAAAAAAGCGTTTCAGCACCAGTTGCTGGCGCAGGTTGAAAAACAGGAACGCCACGCCGAATATAGACGCACTGAGCAACGAAAAGCCCAGCTGTCCGGGTAAAATAAAATCAATGGAGCGGTATACGCGGCCGGGGATCTGTTGCACATGGGCATCAATTTGCGCAACTGTAGGTGCATCGGGAAAGCGCTGTTGATCCAGTTCTTCCACAATACCCTTGAGGATAGACTGCAGTATCTGTATGTTCCTGGGGTTCACGGCCTCTGAAGTAGTCAGATGTACCGTGTAAGCGGCATGGGCTGCACCGCCCTTCTGGATGTTAAGCACAGCAGTTAAACGGCCTTTTTCAAGATCTTCCCGGATAATTTCCCCGGATGCCTCCTTTACCCTGAAACCCGACTGGTACTTGATTTTCTGGTATATTTCGTTGGTGGTGTCGGTTTGCCTGGCAAATGCAATATCCAGCGAAACGCCCCCGCCTTTACCGAGAAAACCGAATACCAGTATAAATACCAGCGGAAAACCCAGACTGAAGAAAACCGCTGAAGGACTGCGAAAAATAGACCTGACACTGCCTTTCGTAATAGCTAACATGGCCCTCAGCTGGCTGTAATTCCCTTTCATACACGCTTATTAGAAGCGGCAAAACTATCTTTTTATTTCCCTGCTGCAAAAAACAGTATCCCGTATAAAAAAATATTCACCATCCGGGTACGCCTGGGCACCAGAATGGTGAATATGTTGTGTGTTCAATGTTTACTGCAGGGCCTTAACTGATGTATGGTTATGTATGACTGCTGCCATGCCTCCGGTTGAAGGCTACACATTGGTTCCGCCGCGTATTAAGCCCAGTAACAGGGATATAACGGCAAGCACCAGCAGAATGTGTATTAAACCGGTTGCGCTGTATACGAAAAAGCCCAGCAACCATCCTATAATCAGTATTACGGCTAACAGATATAATATGCTTCTCATACAAATGGATTTAATTACCCTATCCTTCAAAAAAACTATGCCATCCCTGTTTTACCGTTTGTAATGCGCATTCTGTTCAGTAGAAACACTGTTCGCTGCGCAATCATTTCCACAAAAGACTGTGTTTTCAGGGTTTAATTTTGTAGTTTCATATACGCATATGTTAAAGCATTGCCATTGTTTGCCCCATCAATCTGGTTACCATGCGCTCCTCCATCCGCGATTACAGCACTATCAGCCCAAGCGCCACCGGCCTGTTACTGGCCAAAGGTTTAACGCATATACCTTATGCCCGTGAAGCTGCCGAGCTTATATGGGGCAAACTGGGTTATGAACAGATGGCACAGAAAGCAGCTACACCCATATTCCTGAAACGACTGGTGCATTTTGAAAACCGTTACTGGACAGTAGACCAGCTGCTCATGGAATCGGGTATCAAAAACATTTTTGAAATAGGCGCCGGTTACTCCTTCCGCGGGTTGGCTATGACGGAAGACCCGTCTGTATTTTACATCGATTCAGACCTGCCCGAAATCATTTATTCCAAGCGGCGCATTGTTGACGAAATCAAGGCCACCCGCGATCTTTCGCGCGATAACCTGGTAGTGGCTGCCATCAATGCCCTCGATGCCAATGCCATGCTGCAGCAACTGGCCTTGCTGCCCGAAGGCCCGGTTGTTATACTCAACGAGGGTTTGCTGGTATACCTTAACGAACTGGAAAAACGCAAGCTGTGTGTAATTGTGCACAATGCACTGATGGAACGCGGCGGTTACTGGATAACAGGCGATATTTATATCAAAAAGAAAGGCGGCGCACCTGAACCTGATGATGCTACCGCACAATTTCTTGCCGCCCACAAAGTAGAAGAAAAGAAGTTCGACAGTTTCGAAGCAGCAGAAGTCTTCTTCAACGAATGTGGTTTCTCCATCGCCAAACGGCTCTCCGCTGCTCCCGAAAAACTCAGCTCCCTGCACCTCCTGCACACGCACGCCTATCCCACCCAGGAAGAAGGTGCCCCGCAAAAAATACGCGAAACCTGGATGCTGAAATGCAAATGAAAGCCGGTTTAAGGTTTAAGGTTTCAAGTTTAATGTTCATTCCCGACGGATGCATAAAGCCCGCATTCACTAATTGCCTATTCTCCAAAGGAGGTCCTATGGACACTATTCACAAGTGATCCCCTCACCATTCACCGGCCCTCTGGCATTTTCTCCGGCAAATAACGCCAGTACCGCCGCGGCATGTGCTGCAGGTGTAAACGCGTATTCTTACGCGCCTTGATATTAACACTGCTGAAATAACGCTGCCACAACTGCTGGTACAATTGTTCATTTTCATCATAAGCCTGTTGTATTGCAGATGCCTGAACCTGTTGTGAGAACTGCATCTGCACTGTGCTTACCTGTTTAAGATCGTAGTAAATGCCATACTTTCTCCTGCCGTCATAAATCACCCAGCGCTGATCGGCATAACGCTGCTCAAAATGCCGGCTGATCAATGGCAGCACATTGTAGTCGGGCTCAGCAATGGCATAATACAAACCATCGCCGGTGAGCTGAAAACGGATGAACGCCTCCATGCGGTGCTTTTCACGGCGCACCTTGCGGTCTGTTTGAATCACCGTGATCACCGAAGGGTGACTGTAATCCGTTTCTACCGGTTTCTGCTGTTTAAACGCATGCTGCATATACCGCAGCAACACCGCATCTATCCCCTGCTGCTCGCTCAGGAAAGTATGATACACCGCATTGGCTGCATCAATGGAATTGCGCTGCACCAGCGACTGCCATACCCTGCGTGCCTTTGCTGCATTGGTTTGCACTGTATGCCTGCTGTGAAACATAGATAGATTGCAGGCATGCTCCTGTGCAAACTGCACATCCGCCAGCTTGTATTCATATATTTCAAATACAGCAGTAAGCCACCCTTCAAAACTGCCATCGTATAATACCATTACCATGTTAAAACAATTGTAGTTGTGGTGAAAAATTGGCTTGATACTTACTTTGCTGCATGCGTACAAGCTGTTCCCGCAACTGCGCAGCCGTGTAATCATGCCGCGGCATATGGCCCGATGGCAATGCAAGAAAGTATTTGGCCTTGTTGTAAGCAATGCCCAGCTTTTGCAGCAAATCTGCATTCACGCGGCTGTGTTGCCTGGCTGCTGCAATACGTTGGGCAGATTGTATCCCGATACCCGGCACCCGCATAATCAGTGATACATCGGCCTTGTTTACATCTACCGGGAACTGCTCCAGGTTGCGCAGCGCCCAGCTGAGTTTAGGGTCTATCTCCATATCCAGGTGCGGGTAGGTTTCATTCACAATTTCGCGCACGTCAAATCCGTAATACCGCATCAGCCAGTCAGCCTGGTACAGCCGGTTTTCCCTGACCATAGGCACAGGCGTACCAATGGCCGGCAACCGGTTATCATGGCTGACAGGAACGTAACCGGAATAGTACACGCGTTTCAGCTGCAGCTTACGGTAAAACAAATGCGCCATGCCCAGTATTTGCCAGTCGTTTTCAGGTGTAGCGCCAATCACCATTTGCGTGCTTTGACCGGCAGGCGCAAACAAAGGCGTTTTGGCGATGCGTTTTTTCTCTGTCGCATAACCGTTGATCTGCTGCTGCAGGTACTGCATGGGCTGCAGCATATCGTTGCGTTTTTTATCAGGCGCCAGCAATTGTAAACTTTGCTCCGTAGGCATTTCCACGTTTATACTCAGCCTGTCTGCATACAAACCCGCTTCCTGCAGCAGGGCTTCACTGGCGCCGGGAATGGCTTTAAGATGGATATAGCCGTTGAACTTGTGTTCCGTACGCAGCTTGCGCGCCACCAGCACCAGCCGCTCCATGGTATAGTCTGCATTTTTAAAAATGCCGGAGCTTAAAAACAATCCTTCAATATAATTGCGGCGGTAAAAATTAATGGTGAGGTCAACCACTTCCTGCACGGTAAACGCCGCACGCTGAATATCATTGCTGCTGCGGCTTACGCAATAGGCGCAGTTGTAAATGCAGAAATTGGTCAACAGTATTTTCAGCAGCGATACGCAACGGCCATCTTCTGTGTAGGCATGACAAATACCATTGCTGGCATTACCCAATCCTTTATTGTGGTTTTCTCTCTTGCTCCCGCTCGAAGCGCACGAAACATCGTATTTGGCAGCATCAGACAGTATGCTGAGCTTTTCCATTATCCGGTCACTCACAGGCTTTTCATTTAGCATAAAAATACTAAATAAAATAGCATTAATTCCCAAGTTGATTAGCATTCCAGGTAAAATAAAAGCCCTGCGTTCAACAAAAGCTATCCAGCCATAACCATGCTGAAAATATCCCCGCCGCCCGTTCATTTTACCAATTTATACAAGCCACTACCAGGCAGGCGGCTATTGCACGGATCCTGCCTGTTTAAATTAAAAAATGTCTCAAAACAATCAAACAATGCTTCCATCAAACCATTTTTATTACCTTTGTACTGTAACAAATAAAATTACAGAATGAACAACGGCCGGTTTGCGATCTCTATGCACATACTGGTATTGCTGTCGAAGCTGCACGAGGAATGGATTTCATCAGAATTCCTGGCAGGCAGCATCAATATTAACCCTGTGCTGGTACGCAAAGAGTTGTTGAACCTGCGGGAGTTTGGGTTAATAGAAAGCAAGGAAGGGAAAAACGGCGGCAGCAGGCTGGCTAAACCCGCAAAAACCATTTTATTATCGCAGGTATACCAGGCTGTTAAACAAAACAACGCGCTGCTGGGTAATGCTAAAAACACACCGAACCCCGATTGTGCAGTGGGCAGGCAGGTAAGCCAGCACCTGGATAATTTATACGAAGAGGCTGAGCGGGCGCTGGAAAAACAGCTGGGCCAAACCACCTTGCAGCAGTTTGCAGATCGGTTTGACTAATTTTTTACCTATAACTGTAACAAACTTTATTACAAATAAAACCATCGAATATGAAAATTGCATTGATCGGCGCCTCAGGTTTCACAGGCACACCACTTTTGTCAGAATTGCTGAACCGCGGTCACCAGGTAACGGCGATTGTACGCAACCCCGCTAAAATAACCACAGAAAACCCGAATTTAAAAGTAATAGCAGCCGACGTAAACAATACCGGTGCGCTTACGCCCCTGCTGAGCGGCCATGATGCCGTATTAAGTGCTTTTAGCGCAGGCATTACAGATGAGAACCTGTACAACGATTTTTTGGCAGGCTCGCGCAGTATTCAGCAGGCGGCAAAAGATGCCGGTGTGCCCCGTTTGCTGGTCATTGGCGGCGCAGGCAGCCTGTACATTAAACCCGGTGTGCAATTGGTGGATACACCTGAGTTTCCCGCACAATGGAAAACCGGCGCTGCCGCAGCACGTGATTATTATGAAGAATTGAAAAAAGAAAACGGGTTGGACTGGACGTTCCTTAGCCCGGCTATTATGCTGCATCCCGGCACGCGCACCGCGCAGTTTCGCCTGGGCACCGATGAACCGGTATTTGATGCAGCCGGCAAAAGTGAAATTTCGGTAGAAGACCTGGCCGTAGCGCTGGCAGACGAACTGGAGAAAAAACAATTCATCCGCAAACGTTTTACCCTGGGTTACTAAACATACAAAACCCCGGCCGCACGTTGACCTGTGTGACCGGGGTTTGCCTTTAATACACCATTTTAACGCCTGCCTTCTCCTGAGCGTCAATGGCCTGCCCAATGGCTTCCATAAATGCATTGCTCTGCCGCGTGCGGATTTCCATCCAGTTATGCACGCCCGGTTTAGTCTCTGCGCGGGTAAGCTGGTAACTCGCAATCAGCGCCGTTACTTCGTACACGTCGTAACGATGCAGCCTCGTAACAAAATACACCGGCACATCCATGTCTTTCCTGGTAACATACGCCTGAAAACGGTCGCTGCCGTTAATAAAAGGAAATTCTTTCCGTTCGTCGTTGAATGAAAATAAAATCGTAAAGCCGTTACTGCCATCCATTGGGTACCAGATTTTTTCAGGCCGCAAAGTTGCGATTTATATTCCGTTCCGAAAGTTAACTTTTTGGATGGTTGAATGGATTGATGGCTTGATGGTTAAACGGAACTCGCCCAGATCGTCTCGACTGTCGATTGTCGATGTATTTCAACGTACGATTGATCACCTTGGTTTAAACATTGTCTTCTTCAGTTCTGCCATACCTGCTTCGTATGATGTGGGCTTAATCTGGAAATAGTCTTCAAATTTCTTAGAGCCAAACTGGTAATCGTATACATACTGGTACTGCATCTCGGGCATTTCTTTGATATCGCTGTTAAACAATCCAAGAATACGCAGCATAAACTTGGGAATAGTAGAATAGCCCGGCTTAACACCATAGGTTTTCGCAGCCATTTCCATCAACTCCTTACCGGTTAAAGGTGCAGCCGTAGGCGCATGCCATACCTGGTTGTCTGTGGCGGGTGTTTGTCCCAGCAGGTACATTGCCCTGCCTGCATCGGGTATATAAGTGAAGTTGTGTTTCACATTGGTTTTACCCAGCCATTGTGCTGATTTGCCTGCAGCATATTTCCTGAGCACCATCAGGTCGAAAAAGCTTTTATCACCTGCACCGTAAAAATCTGCGCCGCGCAATATGCTGGCATTGAGTTCACCGTTTTTTACTTCGCGCATCAGCATGTCGGCAATGCCTGCACGCACTTCGCCTTTGGCGCTTACGGGGTGATAAGGTGTTTCTTCTGTCATAACACCGTTTACCAGTCCGTACATGTAAACATTGTCAAAGAAAATAAGCCTGGCTTTATTGGCTTTGGCCAGGTTAATCACATTGCGCATAATCACCGGCCATTGCTCGCGCCACACCTTGATGTTGTATTGTAAGCCTGCGCACAGGTAAATAACGGTTGAACCTTCGGCAGCGGCTGCCAGTTCATGGTATTGTAACAGATCGGCTTTTACCCAGGTGGTATTGCCGGTACTGGTAATGGGTTTACGGCTGATTAAACGTACGGGCAAATGGTTTGCTTCCAGTTGTTGTTGTAATACGTTGCTTACTGCCCCGCCTGCGCCTAAAATAGTATGCATGTTGTTTTGATTTTGTAACACAAAGCTAGCAGTGCCTGCCCGCTCAAACCGTTAACAAAAGATAAGAAACCGGCATGCCGCCATTTTTATAAAGCACTGCGGCTTTCCATCAGTCTTTTGCGGATGCGGGAAAGTGAAACGGGTGTAATGCCAAGAAAATTGGCCACATAATGCTGGGGAATACGCTGCATAATATCGTAACCGGATTGCAGCAGGCTGCAATAGCGCTCTTCCGGTGTTTGGGTTACAAAACCTTCCAGCCGGTCTTCATAACAGCAGTTGAGGTACTCGCTCACCAGCCTGCCGTAACGTTCCATTTTATAACCAATCAGCGGGTGCGCCAGCATCTGCTGCATGCCCTGGTAGGTATAACACAGCAATACCGAAGGCTCCATGGCATCGATGGTAAAGTGACCGGGTGTTTGCGTAAGATAACTTTTAAAGGAACTGATCAAGTCACCTTCAAAACAGAAATAATTGGAGTATTCAATGCCGTCTTTTATAAAGTACAGGCGGAATGAACCCGATACAATAAAAGCCACTTCCGTACACACCTTGCCTTCTGCGGTGAACAGCTCTTTTTTACCCAGTTCTTTCAGGGTAAGAAAACCGGTAAACACTGCCCACTCCTCATCGGTAAGGGAAACAAACTTGCCCACTACGCGACGGTAAAAATCAGTATAGGCGGCTGGTATCATATGAAGGTTTTGTACTGCGAAAGGGATAAGTGATGATTATTTTTCTGCAGACCGATATTACAAAAAAAGACCGGCACATAACCGGTCTTCTCCTGTATTTTTCAGCGTTGGGCTGTACTTATTTTTTCACGTCAACCGTGATGCTTTTAGCCAGCTGTCCGCCATAAGAACGGTGGATGCCGTCAGCATACTGCAGGGTAAGTTTGTGTTTACCCGGGGCCAGTTTCACTTCGGTTTGTGTTTGTGCATTACCGAAATGCAGGTGGGTAGAATCTTTTGGAACCACGGTGCCCAGTGCCAGTGAATCGCCCGCATCAATCAGCAGGTGGTGGTGACCGCTGCCATCTTTCAGTTTGCCGGCAGAATCAAGTTTGATACCGTCAACACCAAACTCCACTTTAACGGGAGAGGTTACTGACTGGCCATCTTTCAGGTTTTTAAAGAACACTTTGGCGCCTGCAGGGATAGCAGGAACCGGTGCAACAGCAGATGAAGAATCCATGTGGTGCATGCTTGAATCAGACATCTTCATCGATGTGTCAGTTGCAGTTGAATCGCCCGCAGTTTTGTTGTCTGCACCTGAATTACAGGCGGTGAGCATAACCAGCAATGCAGCTGGTATAAAATGAGATTTACGCATAGTGTAGTTTTATGTTCCTCAATAAAGAGCAACCCATGTGTTTGATTGGGTTAGCTAAAGTACTAAAGTTTAGAAGATATTTATATGTATCCTTTTCACATTATTGCCAGGCACTTGCCTGGTTCAGTGTTTCAATGGCTGCATCACTCAGCTTCAGTGAAGCGGCTTTTACCAGGTCTTCCAGCTGGGTAACACTGGTAGCACTTGCAATAGGTGCTGTTACGCTTTTGCGGGCCATTAACCAGGCCAGGGCCACTTGTGTAGGTGTTTCCCTGTAATCGGCAGCCACTTCATCCAGTGCCTCAAGAATACCCAGTCCGCGTGCATTCAGGTACTTTTTAATACCACCTCCGCGCGCACTTTTACCCAGGTCAGCCTCAGAACGGTACTTACCGGTTAAAAAGCCGCTGGCCAGTGAAAAAAAGCTCACCACACCCACCTGTTCCTTCAGGCACACTGCTTCCAGGTCTTTTTCAAATACTTCCCGTTCGTACAGGTTATACAGCGGCTGTAATGTTTCGTAACGCGGCAGGTTGTTTGCTGCGCTGATGTTCAGCGCCTGCTGCAGGCGCGCAGCTGAATAGTTGGAAGCACCGATGCTTCTTACCTTACCTGCTTTAATCAATTCATCGTAAGCGCCGAGGGTTTCTTCGAGTGGTGTAACCGTATCATCATCGTGCGAAAAATACACATCAATATAGTCCGTTTGCAAACGCTGCAGTGATTCTTCCACGGTTTGCAGTATATACTTGCGCGACAACAATGTTTTACCATCCGGTGCGCCCTTGCCTACCTTGGTAGCGATAATTACCTGGTTGCGTTTACCAGACTGTTTAAGCCATTTGCCGATAACAGTTTCGGATTCCCCGCCCTTGTTACCCGGTACCCAGCGTGCGTATACGTCTGCTGTATCAATAAAATTGAAACCTGCACCTGTAAAGTGATCGAGCAGGTGAAAAGAAGTGTTTTCATCCGCTGTCCAGCCAAATACATTTCCGCCAAACACCAGTGGGGCAATGCTGATGCCCGATTTACCAAGCGTTCTTTGTTCCATACTGCGATTTATTACAAATTATGATCAAATATATTACCAGTCAGCAAGTAACAGGCGTAACCGTTACGATATGAACAACAAATGCTGCAACCTGTTTCGCTTTGTATAATACCGGTGCCTGTAATACCTGCAATGATTGCATTGTTCATTAGCGGTAAATGCACCAGCATAATAACCGGAAAACGCCGGCAGGGTTCGCTTTTGCTTAAAATAATGTGCCTGTTTGAAACGTGCATTTGTTCTGTTGAAAAAACTTATGCACCCTGTAAACAAAAACAAATACTGCCAGTTTTACCAAATAGTTAACAATACGATTGTTGTATGAAAAAGTTATTGCACCAGGGATATATGGTTGTAATACTATTGTGTGCAGGTATAGTATTCGCCGTAACATCCTGTCGTAAGGAAGCAGCCGACCAAACACCCGTGGTACCGGTTGCAAATGATGAAGTACTCGAAGCCCAGGTTCGCAGCGAAGGATTAACGTACCAGAATCAACTGCCCGCCAACGCCCAGTCCCAGGCCATATCTATTAATGAGCAGCTTGCACAGTCTGCCGATATCAGCAAGAACGCCCGCAGCAGCGCCACTATCTACTACATTGCCAGTCATATTTCTTTGTTCAGCGCATTGACGGCCGCTTTAAATGTTACCGGTTTAAATACTGCGATTGATAATGGCAAAGCCACTTTAACGGTGTTTGCCCCTACCGATCTTGCTTTTGCTTTACTGCCTGCGCCGTTTAACAAGGCCAGTTCCATCTCTAAAATTACCGATGCCAACCAGCTGGCTGTTTTAAAAGCCCTGTTGTTGTATCATGTGTTGGGAACAGAAGTGGGATATAAAGATATCACACCCGGAAGAAGCCAGGCAGCAACACTCAAACCCAAAGGTGCATCTAACGACAACACGGTGTACTTTTCAAAAGACCTGGGTTTAATCGGCATCAACGGTAAAAGCCTGGTGCTGGTGCCCGATGTGTATGCAAAAAACGGGGTGATACACGTTATCAGCAGTGTGCTGGCCTTCCCGGTAACCAATATTGCGGAGGCTGCAATCAGCAATCCCAATCTCAGCACCCTGGTCGCAGCACTGGTTAAAACCAACCTGGCGGGTGTATTTACAGGCAATGGTGATTATACCGTATTTGCACCCACCAACACGGCATTTGCCAAAATGCCCGCGCCCTATAACTCTGCTGCCAATATCAACGCCATTACCGATGCCAACCAGGTGGCCACGCTCACCAACATTCTGAAATACCATGTGCTGGGCAGCCGCTTCTTTGGCAGCGATCTTGGTTTCTTTGACGAACATACCACCCTTGCCGCTGCCCCCAGCAACCACATCAATACCGTGGCTGCATTCCCTGTGGGTTACGTAAAAGGAATTGCCAACAAGGGATACAATTATATTAACCCCGGCAACATTCTTTGCACAAACGGCGTGGTGCATGTAATACCTAATGTGCTGATGCCGTGAGAGCCATCGAAAATCGAGAATCGAGAATCGACACGTCGAGACTATCTTAGCGAGTACCAAATTCGAGAATCGAGAATCGACAGTCGAGATGATCGTAGCGAGCACAAAGAACAGATTGAACAATTGAACTATCAAACCATTGAACAATTGAACCTACTGCATAAAAAAGGCCCGGTTAACCGGGCCTTTTTTATGCAGTAAAGCTGATACACTCCTTCAGTTCCTTTTCGGTATAAGCCAGGTTGTATTGCTTCAGCACATCGTCGGGAACACCGTTCCACTGGTTGGGTTTGTTACCCATGTAGCCGATGTCTTTTACGCCGATTTCTGAAGTGTAAAAACCCGAGGCAGTGAGGTTGCGCATCAAGCTGAAAAAAGCAACACCGGCTTTGAGCTCGGGTTTGGCTTTTTCGGGATAAGCGATTTCATCTACCATGGCAATCTGCTGCTGCTGGCTGCATTCGCGGAATGTTTTTTCATACCGGTTCAGGCATTGCAGGTCAAGCCAGCGCAGGCCACCACGCATGGGTACCTGGTGCTCTTCTTTTTCCTTTACGATAAACTCGATAAAGTCGGGCACTTTGGCGTCAGAGGCAGAGCCGCTGATTTCATCGCGCGGGATAATGATGTCACCCAGTATGGTGATGGTGGCCATCTCATGCTCGGTGAAAAATTTATTCGCTGTGATTTGCTTGTAATGTGCTACTTCTTCCTTCATGCGGTCGAGGTTGCCTGCACTAAGGTCGGCCGCGGCTTTGGCTTCCGCACCTTTTTTATCGCTGGTTTTACAAGCCTCCAGCAGCGCGCCGGCAGACACGGTGCCTACCATCAATGCTTTGAGGGATTTTCTTCTGTCCATTGTATAAACGATTTAGCAGCGTAAGAAAATTAAAGGTTTTGTTTCTTCATTTCATCAATGATGTATTCGCTCGCGCGCATAGACAATGCCAGGATAGTCCAGGTAATGTTCTTATCGGCCTGCGATACAAACTGTCCGCCATCTACACAAAACAGGTTCTTCACATCATGTGCCTGGCTGAATTTGTTGAGTGCTGATTTTTTAGGATCACTACCCATACGTACCGTACCGGCTTCATGGATGATTTTACCAGGCGTGTGCAAACCATAGTTGTTTTCAGGACCATCGTCGTTGCCCCATACAGAAATAGCGCCCATGTTGTGCAGTATTTCCGCAAAGGTTTCTTTCATGTGTTTGGCCTGTTTAATTTCATGGTCGCTCCATTTTACGTTAAAACGCAGAACAGGGATACCAAACTGGTCAACCACATCCGGATCAATTTCGCAATAGTTGCTTTCAAACGCAATGGCTTCGCCCCTGCCCGCCATACCTACGTGTGCGCCGTAGAAATAACGGTAGTCTTCTTTCAGTGATTTACCGTAACCACCGGCAGGTTTTGCCTGCCCTTTTACTGCATGCTTGCCATTGAGGTTTTCAATGCCCCAGCTAAAGCCGTACAGCGGCATACCAAAACCACCGCCGTATTCAATATGGTAACCACGCGGAAAATCGAGCTTTTTGTTATCCAGCCACCATGGCGTATACACGTGCATACCACCAACGCCATCTTCGTTGTAGCGTTTGCGGTCGAACAGTGCGGGAATTACACCACCCATATCGGCGCCTGTGCTATCGTGCAGGTATTTACCTACCACGTTGCTTGAGTTGGCCAAACCGTTGGGGAAGCGCTGTGATTTGGAGTTGAGCAGCAAACGTGCGCTTTCGCAGGCGCTGGCAGCCAGTATTACCGTGCGGCCGTACACCTGGTACTCGTTCATGTCGGTTTTATCTACATACGATACACCGGTAGCCAGGCCATCATTATTGGTTAATACTTCACGTGCCATGGCATTCACCACCACGTCTACATTACCTGTAGCAATAGCGGGTTTTACCAGGACGGAAGAAGAAGAAAAGTCAGCGTACACCTGGCAGCTGCGTCCGCATTGTGAGCAGAAGAAACACTGGCCGCGTTCGTTGTTGATTTTCTTGGTAAGAATAGATAAGCGGGAAGGAATAACCGGGATGCCTGAAGCCGTGCCTGCCTTCTTGATCATCAGTTCGTGCAGGCGGGGTTTTGGCGGAGGAAGAAAATGACCGTCAGGATCGTTTTCCAATCCCTCGTTGGTGCCAAACACACCAATCAGCTGGTCAACCTTGTCGTAATAAGGTTTTACATCTTCGTAACCAATCGGCCAGTCATCGCCCAAACCGTCAATACTTCTTCTTTTGAAGTCACGCGGTCCAAAACGCAATGAAATACGACCCCAGTGGTTGGTACGGCCGCCTATCATACGGGCGCGAAACCAATCCCATTCTGTTCCGGGTGCATGGGTATACGGTTCACCGTCTACTTCCCAACCCCAGTAACAGGCGTCAAAATCACCAAATGGCCTGAACCTGGTGCTGGCACCGCGCCTGGGTGAATCCCACGGGTTTTTGAGCTGGGTAACATTTTTTTGCGGGTCGAACATTGGTCCTGCCTCAATCAGGCAAACTTTCAGTCCTGCGTTTGCTAGTGTGTATGCTGCCATGCCGCCGCCGGCACCTGAGCCAACAATAATGGCATCATACTTTTTGGATTGTTTTTTGATTTGGAAATCCCCCATATAACGTAGTGTTTATCGCGTTTATGCCGCTAAACCGCACCCGGAACTGCCTGCTTGCCATAGGGCAAATCACTACGAGCTGATTTTTTCAGCAGGTATGGCAGCAACGAAAGTTTTGGATTAGCAAGGCATGAAAGTAAGATTTTAAACCGACATATTTAACGCATCCTTATTTTCGCAGCATGAACAACCCTGCAACTGCATGAGAACACACCTTTCCTTTATTTCACCGCGCCTTAATTATGACGCGCTTTTTTTTGCACTGGCGGGGTTTATGCTGGTTCAGCTGTTTGCACACTATGGCGGCATTGGCATTTCGCCCGATTCGGTTGTGTACACCAGTACAGCCCGCAGCATTTACGCGCATACCGGCATCCGCGATTACAATCACATGCCGCTGATTGATTTTCCCGTTCTATACCCGCTGTTCCTGGGTACCGTTTACCGCATTACCGGCGTTGACCCGCTGCCTGCAGGCCCTTATATTAACGGCGCCCTGTTCGGTATGCTTATTTACCTCTGCGGCTGCATGATGCAACGCTGGAAGTACAACAACCGCTGGTACAAGATTTTCATTCTCGGCTGCATTACCATCAGCCCCGCACTGCTGGAAGTATATTATATGCTATGGAGTGAAACCCTGTTTATTTTTCTCAGCATCGTTTTTATGGCACTGCTGCGCCGGTATTGCAACACGCACAGCATCCCCTCCCTGCTGGCCGTTGGCTTCTGCGCCAGCACTGCCTGTATTACCCGTTACGCAGGGGTTACGCTCATCGGCACCGGCGGCCTCATACTGCTGATGGACAATACCCTGCCCTGGAAGAAAAAAGCAGCGCATATTATCCTGTTCGGCTTTACGGCAATTTCGCTGCTGGTGATTAACCTGTACGTCAATTTTGGCTATTCGCATACATTAACCGGACCGCGTGAAAAAGGCATTACGCCTTTCAGCGCCAACCTGCATTATTTCAGCACGGTTATGTGCGACTGGCTCCCTTTTATGCGCAATCATTACGGCATTGCCAGTCTTATCGGCGGCGCACTGGTAGCAGGCAGCGCCTGTTTGATCGGCTACCGGTGGCTGCGCAATAAAAATGTGCGCAGTTACGAAAACATTGCCACTGTTTTCTTTTTCGGCTATGCGGCTTTTATGCTGCTCTCTGCCACTATTTCCCGCTACGAAACCATTAACAGCCGGTTATTATCTCCCCTGTATATCCCGCTGCTGTGGACCTTCACCAGCTGGGTACCGGTTGTGTTTAAGCGCCTGAACCGTACGGTACGCGTGCGGCTGGGTGTTGCCTTAACCGCAGGAGGTTTGTTTTTCTGGGCAGGGGAATATGCTTTTTCCCGTTACATGTACAATGAAGTGCGGGACTTCGGCATTGCCGGTTACACTGATGACAGCTGGCGGTTA
Source organism: Deminuibacter soli (assembly GCF_003412455.1). Classification (GTDB taxonomy): domain Bacteria; phylum Bacteroidota; class Bacteroidia; order Chitinophagales; family Chitinophagaceae; genus Deminuibacter; species Deminuibacter soli. The sequence continues at coordinate 90,498 of NZ_QTJU01000010.1, forward strand.
AGTCCGTTTTGCCAATACCTGAAACAGCACCATGAATTGTTTAAGCCCAATTATTCCATCTTCTCCAATGCCAGCGACGCCCTGTATTTTGTAACCGGTGTAACAGGCATTTCCCTGCCGCACACCAATTCGCCCGGCGATATCAATGATTACGTTACGAACCCTGAACATTACGTGGTATGGTTTCGCAATGTAGATGACCAGGACCTGCTGAGCGAGCAATACATCAGGCAAAGCAAACATACAGAGGTAGTGTACGAGACGACGGATGGTGTGGTGTACTGGTGTACGGGGCCGGGGAAGTGAGGAAAGCCGTCAAGAATCGAGAATCGACAGTCGAGACTATCTTGGCGAGTATTAAAATAACCAGTATACTTATCGCCGGAGGCGATTTAGCACAAACAAGCTTGCAGCTCGTAGCCTGAAGCTTGCAGCTGCTTTCCAGTCGAGACTATCTTAGCGAAGCGACCGGTGGAAATGGTACTGCCTCAGGCTAGCGTCTGAACAGGCTATCAGCTAGCAGCTTGTAGCTTGCAGCTGTTTTAAAGCTTGCAGCTGTTTTAAAGCTTGCAGCTCGTAGCTCGAAGCTTGCAGCTAATTCCTACCTTTGCACTTTCTTAAGACCCGGAGAATCGTTTTATGAAGCAGTTCAATGTTCCGAATATATACCGCAGCGGCTTAATCAGTGCCATTAAACAAAAACGCAAGCTGGATGACAAGCTGAAAAAGGATTTCACTCCCACCCTGCTCGATTTTGGCCACCTGCATATTTATCTCGCCCGCCATTTCGGTTTCTGTTATGGCGTGGAAAACGCCATTGAAATCGCTTTCCGTACCATTGAAGAGAATCCCGGCAAACGGATTTTCCTGTTGAGTGAAATGATCCACAACCCACAGGTAAACGCCGACCTGGAACAACGCGGCGTACAGTTTTTACAGGATACCTACGGCAAACAGCTCATCCCGTTTGAATCGCTCACGGCTGAGGATGTGGTGATTATCCCGGCCTTTGGTACTACCCTCCAGATAGAAAAATTATTGAACGATAAAGGCATTCATACAGAGCGCTACAATACCACCTGTCCCTTTGTAGAAAAAGTATGGAACCGCAGTGAACAGATTGCGCAAAAGGGTTACAGTATTGTGGTGCATGGTAAGCCCAAGCACGAAGAAACACGCGCTACTTTTTCACACGCCTCTTCCCACACGCCTACGGTGGTGGTGAATGATATGGCAGAAACCATTTCGCTTGCACAGTACATTACCGGCGAAAAACCCGCGGCAGACTTTTACAATGAGTTCAAAGGCCATTACAGCGAAGGATTCGACATTACGCGCGACCTGCAGCGTATTGGCGTGGTAAACCAAACCACCCAGCTGGCTACCGATACCCAGGCTATTGCCGAATACCTGAAACAGGTAATGCAGCAGCAGTTTCAACTGAACGATCAAAATATCGGCGAGCGCTTTGCCGACACCCGCGACACGCTGTGTTATGCCACCAACGATAACCAGACAGCCGTAACCGGCATGCTGCAGACACCCGCAGATATTGCCATTGTGGTAGGTGGCTACAACTCATCCAACACTTCGCACCTGGTAGAGCTGTGCGAACAGCAACTGCCTACGTATTTTATTGACAGTGCAGATAAAATCATCAGCCGCAACGAAATACGCAATTGTAACTGGCGCACCAAGGAAACCTCATTGCAATCTAACTTTTTGCCTGCAACCGACCCGGCAAGGATACTGATTACCAGCGGTGCCAGTTGCCCTGATGCCCTGGTGGAAGAAGTAATCCGCAAGCTGGCGGGGTACTATAACACCGAAAACCAGGTTGATGCGCTGATTACCGCCTATGGCAACTAGAAAAAGAGGACAGTCGCTGTATCAAAAGCGTACAAGCGGAGACTGGCCATCACCTCATTATGCATTCATTTTCAGCAACTTGAAAGATCGGTACAACATTGGCCCTGGTTTTCACGACCCCTATGGGTTAAAACTAAGCTTATGTTCAGAAACTATCTCAAAACAGCCTGGCGCAGCCTGCTTAAAAACAGGTTTTACTCGTTACTCAATATTTCCGGTTTAACGGTGGGGCTGGCCGTAGGCATGCTGATACTGCTGTGGGTGCAAAACGAAATGAGCTATGATCGTTTTCATGCAAAGGCATCCAATATATACAGTCTGCAGAACATGGTGGGCACCGGTACCAGCAGGCAGATATGGACCGTTACAACCGCACCTATTGCAGAGATGGCCAAAAAGGAATTGCCCGAGGTGAAAGATATGGTTCGCCTTACCGGTAATGGCTGGTATTCGCAGTTTACGTATAAAGACAAAGTTTTCCAGGCAACCAATTGCTCGTTTACCGATCCCTCCTACTTTACCGTATTTGATTTTAAACTGCTGAAGGGACAGCAGTCAACTGTGTTTGCAGATCCGCATTCAATAGTGATGAGCGCCGGTACGGCGAAGAAATATTTCGGGGATGAAGACCCTATTGGCAAGGTAATTAAGGCAGACGACCCGAACCAAACCCCTTTTACCGTAACCGGTGTGATGATGGATTACCCGGAAAATTCCACCATCAAGAATGATCTGCTGCTGCCTATGTCGTTACGCGCGCAGCTGGGTTATGCCAACAACAAAGAAGGCAGAACCATTTACAACGACTTTATCCAGTTTAACTATACCACATTCCTGTTGCTGCGCGATAACGTGAACCTCGGTAAGCTATCTACCCAGCTGCGCAATATTCACCTGCGCAACAAGGCAGACGATACCGACATAGAATACCTGCTGAACCCGATCTCCAAACTGCACCTGTACCGTGCAGACGGCTCAGACGGTGGTATTGACACCGTGCGCCTGTTCGGCATTATTGCCTTGCTGATACTGGTTATTGCCTGCATCAATTACGTAAACCTGTCTACCGCGCGCTCTATGCTGCGTGCGCGTGAAGTAAGCATGCGTAAAATTGTAGGCGCTGCACGTATGCAACTGTTTATCCAGTTTGTGGCAGAAACTACGCTGCTGTTTTTGTTTGCCACCGTGTTTGCCGTTGTACTGATGTACCTGCTGCTGCCGGGCTTTAACTATATCAGCGGGCAAACACTGGCCATGCATTTCAACAACTACCATATGTGGCTGGTAATAGGCTGCACTGTTTGCGGCACTGTTGCGGCATCCAGCATTTACCCTGCCATACTGCTCTCTTCCTTTGAACCGCTGAAGGCATTGAAAGGAAAAATATCTGCCCGCATCGGCGATGTATTGTTCCGCAAAATACTGGTGGTAACACAGTTTGCCGTTTCGGTGATATTGATTACAGGTACTTTTATCATCAGCAAGCAGCTGGCTTATATTCACAACAAACAGCTTGGTTTTGACAAGACCAATGTGTTTGCCCTTTATATGCGCGGCATGAACCAGCATTATGATGCGGTTAAAGCCGATTTACTGAAACAACCCGGCGTACTGGATGTTACGCGCGCCATGGACAATGTGGTGGATCTGAATAATCAAACCGGCGACAATGCCTGGGATGGTAAAGGCCCCACAGAAACCATGATGATGTACCCGCTGGCGATAGATCATAACTTTATCCCGTTCTTTAATATGCAGCTGCTGGAAGGTAAAAATTTCAGCGGCACTCCGGGAGATTCTACCCATTTTATCCTGAATGAAACGGCTGTACGCAATGCGGGCATCAAAAGCCCTATCGGCAAGCGGTTCAGGCTATGGAAAACCGAGGGTACAATCATTGGTGTGGTGAAGGACTTTCATTTCGCTTCGCTGAAAGAGAAGATTGAACCTTCCATCTTTTTCTATTCGCCCTCATCCGCTTCCTTCCTGTATGTTAAAACCAATGGTACCGGCGCTACGGCAGCCATTGCCGCGGTGGAACAGCAATGGAAACAATACAATGCGAAATACCCGTTTCAATATGCGTTTCTTGACGAAACGTTCAATAAGTTATACAGCAACGAACAACGTACAGGCTCGCTGTTCCAGGTTTTTGCAGGCATTGCCATTCTAATTTCCTGTTTGGGATTGTTTGGCCTGGCAGCCTACACTGCCCAGGTACGCACACGCGAAATAGGCGTGAGAAAAGTACTGGGCGCAACAGTAACCATGATTGTGCAGTTGCTGGTGAAAGACTTTATACAACTGGTGTTACTGGCCATTGTTATTGCCACGCCGGTGGCCTGGTACATTATGCACAACTGGCTGCACCACTTTGCTTACCAAACCAATATCAGCTGGGTGGTGTTTCTTATATCAGGTGCTATTGCGGTGTTTATCGCCATTGCTACTATCGGATTCCAGTCGGTAAAAGCTGCCCTGGCCAACCCTGCCAGGAGTTTAAAAACAGGAGAGTAAAACCGTACTAAACGCAAAAAATACAAAGGCCGCAAGGGACAATGAAGTTACCCTTTGCGGCCTTGTTGTTGGTAGCTGATAGTAGCTTTTAGCTGCAAGCGCATAGCTGCAAGCTTGTTTAGTGTAAATCGCCTCCGGCAAAAAAGTATAATACTCGCTAAGATAGTGTCGATGTGTCGACTCTCGGAATTAGTACTCGCTAAGATCAATCATGACTTACGCTGATCCCTACACATGCTGCACCTGCTGCAGCTTTTCTTTTGCCCAGTGCAGGGCTTTGTGCAGCTGCTCATCGCGGGTAAGGTTGCTGTTGTCGAGTACAATTGCATCGGCTGCCTGGCGCAGGGGACTAACCTCGCGGTTGCTATCGATATAATCACGCATTTCCAGGTTGTTCTTTACTTCCTCAATGGTGATCTGGGGATTCTTTTCGAAGAGCTCTTTAAACCTGCGCTCTACCCGTACTGCCGGGTCGGCGGTTACAAATATTTTGAGTTCAGCCTTCGGGAATACGGTGGTGCCAATATCGCGGCCATCCATTACAATACCTTTCTTTTTACCCATCTGCTGCTGCTGCGCTACGGCAAATTCGCGCACTTCGCGGATGGTGGATACAGCACTTACATTTTCACTCACCAGCATATCACGTACCAGCAATTCCACGTTTTCATCGTTCAGGTAAATATCGCTTCTGCCGGTTTGGTCGTTGTACTGGAAGCTGAGATTAATTTCACTCAATGCCTTTTCTACGTCTTTCTTTTTTTCCCAGTTAATGTGGTTGCGCAAAAAGTACAGGGTAACGGCACGGTACATGGCACCACTGTCAATAAACACATAGTTCAGTTTCTGCGCCAGCTGACGGGCCAGTGTGCTTTTGCCGCATGACGAAAAGCCATCGATCGTGATAATAATCTTCTTCATCCATTGCAAAAATGCACCAAAATATCCAATGTGCGCAGGGCAGAAAGCACGAATTGCGAAAATTTCACAGTGGCCCAACGGCAGTTACAGGAAATAAAAAACCGGGCGGTTATGCCGCCCGGTTCATATTAATATTATTTACTATTCAATACTACTGGATCACTTCAACACCAGGGTGCTTTTTAGGGTCAAATTCAAACTTGTTGTCTGCCAGCGCTGCATTGGTGTTTACATTAGACAGTACAAATTCGATGGTATTGTCGCTTTTGTCTAGTACCGCCGCTTTGGTGATCATGCTTTTGACTTTGTCAACGTATACGGTTACCTGTTTGAAATTTTTACGTTTATCCACCGGTGTCAGCAGGATTTCATTATAGGTGCCTGCAGCAGAAACCAGTTTGTAGCTGTAATCTTTATCGTAAAAGGCATCGGACAGTATTTTGTTAGGACTTAATGATTTTGAATCATTATCAACTGGCGTAACGGTTACTTCATTTTCACCATTAAAGTTCCAGGTCTGGGCGCCGTTGCAGAAAATTTCTGTCGCACCCTGTTTGATGTAATATTTCTGTCCTTTAATGCTGATGTTACCGTTTACTGCATTTTTCTTCGCGTTCTTTTTGTCTTTGGTGATGTAGGTAAAATTGGCTGTTACACCTTTAAAGGTTTTGAGTTTGGCACTTACACCATCCAGAATTTTTTTTGCATTGGGGTCGTTCTGCGCCTGTACCAATCCTACTGAGCCTGCTACCAATAACAATAAAACGTACAACTTTTTCATCTGTATTGTTTTTCTGATGCGCAAAGATAGTCAAAGCGCATGCCAACCCGAAATAACAGTTAAAGCTTTTAACATTTATCCCGTTCATTGGCAATGCATTACTTTATATCAACAATGGCCAAAACCCTTTCCCTGCAAGCATTTCCGGTGTTTGCAGCAAAAAAACACCGCCGGTAGAAACGGGTTCTCCGGCGGTAAATGTGATACAATTAACTTACCTGCAGCATTGCACGGCAGGCGTGTTTATGTTGTTACAACAATGTTGCGAGTATTTCTTCCAGGTCGCTGTCGGTTTTAACCATCACTTCGCGTGCCTTGCTGCCCTGGTTAGGCCCTACAATACCGGCTGCTTCCAGCTGATCCATCAAACGGCCTGCACGGTTATAGCCCAGCTTCATCCTGCGTTGTATTAACGAGGTACTGCCCATCTGGTTCTGTACAATCAAGCGTGCAGCATCCTCAAACAGCGGGTCGCGGTCGCTGGCATCAAAATCGCCGCGGTCCATTTCCTTTTCATCCACATACTCCGGCAGCAGGAAGGCTTGCGGGTAACCGCGCTGGTCGCCGATAAATTCCACCACGCTTTCCACTTCGGGGGTATCAACAAAAGCACATTGCAGGCGCGTAATTTCACCATTGTAGCTGATAAGCATATCACCCTTGCCAATGAGCTGCTCTGCACCACCTGCATCGAGAATGGTGCGGCTGTCTATTTTAGAGGATACCTTAAACGCAATACGCGCAGGGAAGTTGGCTTTGATGGTACCGGTAATAATGTTCACCGATGGACGCTGTGTAGCAATAATCAGGTGAATACCTACCGCACGCGCCAGCTGCGCGAGGCGCGCAATCGGCATTTCCACTTCTTTGCCTGCGGTCATAATCAAATCGGCAAACTCATCTACCACCAGTACAATAAACGGCAGGTATTGATGCCCTTTTTGCGGGTTGAGTTTGCGTTTAATGAATTTCTCATTGTACTCTTTGATATTGCGGCAACCGGCTTCTTTCAGCAGATCGTAACGGTTGTCCATTTCAATACAAAGTGCATTGAGCGTATAGATAACTTTCTTGGTATCGGTAATGATGGATTCTTCTTCACCGGGCAATTTGGCGAGGAAGTGTTTTTCAATTACACGGTACAGGCTTAACTCTACTTTCTTGGGATCTACCAGTACAAACTTCAGCTGTGAAGGATGTTTTTTGTACAGTAATGATACCAGCAGTGTATTAATACCAACTGATTTACCCTGGCCGGTAGCACCCGCCATGAGCAAGTGCGGCATGCTGGCAAGGTCAACAATAAAGTTTTCGTTATCGATGCGTTTGCCAATAGCCACCGGTAATGAAAACGCCGTGTTTTGGAACTTGTCAGACGCCAGCAGGGTTTTCATGCTTACCACGCTTTTGCGCACATTCGGTACTTCAATACCGATGGTACCTTTACCGGGTATCGGCGCAATGATACGAATGCCAAGTGCTGCAAGGCTTAATGCAATATCATCTTCCAGGTTTTTGATACGGCTGATGCGCACACCGGGTGCAGGCACAATCTCGTACAGGGTAACCGTAGGACCAACTGTTGCGCTGATGCGCTGGATGGCGATATCGTAGTTCTTGAGCGTAGAGATGATCTGGTTTTTATTGGCCTCCAGCTCTGCAGGGTCGTGTACAATTTTATCGCTGCCATGTGTTTCCAGCAAATCCAGTGATGGATGTTTGTAATCCCGCAGGTCAAGCGTAGGCTCATAGTTGGCCATGGGTTTCACTGCAACAGGTGCTTCCTCTTCGGGTTCTTCTTCAGGCACCTCTTTTATTACCAGTTCTGTTGCTGCTGCAATTTCTTCGGGTGTGGGCTTTTTAGAACGCGGTTTGGGTTCCGGCTCAGGCTCCGGTTCTTCGGCTTCTTCCTCTTCATATTCCTCTCCGGCTTCTTCATCGTATGCTTCTTCTTCAATTGCCTCTTCGTCTACGGGTTCATCATACGCCTCTTCTTCGTATTCCGCTTCTTCGGCTTCTGCTTCGTTATTGATCTGCAGGGTAAGATGTTCAACAGGTTCAGCAGGCAGTTCTCTTTCCACCACATCAAACTGCGTTAACGGGTCTTGCGCAGCTACCGGTTGTGAAGGCGGTATTACTACCACGTTCTTTCCATCTTTCTTCAGTTTATTGGGAACAGCAGGTTTGTTCTCTGCTGCAATGGCTGTGTTTGTTTCCGTTGGTTCCCCTGCTTCTGCGGGTACAACACCCAGCGGTGCAATTACTGGCCCTGCAGGTTCTGTTGCCTGCTTCACCGGTTTGGGTTTGCGCTCAGGCAAACGGAAGGTTGGATTGAAGCGCCAGATGACATAAGCAAACACAGAGAAGATAAGCAGGAAGCCGGTACCGGTTTTACCGATCCATTTCTCTACCCATGCATCCAGCAGTTCGCCCATGGCACCGCCCCAGGGAAAAGCATTGCCACTGGTAAAAAATGCCAATGCTACACTGAGCACCAGCAAACCAACCAGCAGATATTTGAGGTTTTTGGCCAGACTGAATACCTTACGTCCGAAGAGCAGGTTTACGCCCAGCACAAAAAAGAAAGTACAGAACAGGAAGGAAGACAAACCAAATCCCTTGTAAATAAAAATATGTGCCGTATAAGCACCCAGCACCCCCAGCAAGTTGCTTACCCTGATATCGGAAGTGCTGAAGATTTTTGCACCGAATTGAAACACCTTATCCTGGTCTTCCTGCCAGGTAAACAGGTACGAGCTGAATGCGATAAAAAGAAATACAGCAAAAAGCAAACTAACGGCACCTGCAATTTTGTAGGTGCGTTCGTCTTTCACAATCTCTTTCACCGTCACCTCCACCTCTTTTTCCGGTTTCAGTTCATCGGGATTAGGGGGAGGCGGCGTTTTCGTTTTTAGTTTATTTGCCATGTGTTGCGATAACAGGCAAATATAACGGGAAATCCAACAAATTTAGTATTGCTTGTGTAGTAAAACTATCGGCATCAATTTTTCATTTAATATTGCTGTAATTACAAACGGCGGGCAGGTGTTTGCAGCAGGTATGGCAAGGGCCCTGCCGTTATTATTCTTACATTTATTTCAATTGTTCAGCATGCTGTTTGGCGTAACCATACTGGGAAATAATTCGGCGATACCGGCTTACGACCGGCACCCCACGGCACAGGTTGTTACCCTGAACGAGCAGTTGTTTTTGCTGGACTGCGGCGAGGCCACACAAATGCAGTTAAGCCGGTACAAGGTGCGCAGAAGCCGCATTAATTACATTCTTATTTCGCACCTGCATGGCGATCATTATTTCGGGTTGATTGGTTTAATTACCAGCATGGGGCTTTTAGGCCGCGAACATCCGCTGCATATTTATGCGCCTGCACCACTTCAGGGTATACTGCAGGCACAGCTTGATGTGGCAGCTATTGTGCTGCCCTTTCCGCTGCACTTTCACGCCCTGCAGCAGGAAGGCGTGCTGGTGGCAGAAGATAAATTTTCGATTGAATGTTTTGCTGTTTACCATCGCATTGAATGCTGGGGCTTTATTATCCGCGAGAACAGGAAACCACGCAAGATCAATAAGGAACAGGCCCTTGCCTACAATATCCCCGGTTATTTTTATGAACGCCTGAAGAACGGCGATGATTATGAACCCCGCAATGGTGAAACGGTAAAAAACGAATGGGTAACCATCCCGAATACACCGGGCCGCAGTTATGCCTATTGTGCAGATACGATTTTCAATCCCGAAGTAGCTGCGAAAATAAAAGGCGTTACCATGGCTTATCATGAAGCCACCTATCTCGACAACCTTATTGAACGGGCAGCCAACCGCTTTCATTCTACATCCAAACAAGCTGCCACCATTGCCCGGCTGGCCGGCATCAAACAACTGCTCATTGGCCATTTCAGCAGCAAATACGAAGCCCTGGAACCTTTCCTTACCGAGGCCCAAAGCATCTTTCCCAATACCCAGCTGGCCCTTGAAGGGGTGAGTTACCGGATCTTGTAGGATGGTTCGATGGCTTGATGGTTTTATTGTTCTGTGGTTTGAAAATTTCGCTACGATCATCCCGACTGTCGACTGTCGATTCTCGATGCCTTTTTCACTCACGACTGACGATCGGACTTGCTAAGATTCATCATTCACTGTGCCAGGCGCTTTACAAACTCCTTCAGCAATCCTGAAAGACCATTGATATGATCCAGTGGCAAGGTAGCGCCGCGATCAAACACATCATGATAAGCTTTGATGCCTCCCATCGTATACAGGAAAAAGGCAGGCACGCCCTGTTCTGAAAACCAGTAATGATCACTATTCGCAGCCTTGCCCCTTGCTTTTATACCGGGCAGGTAACCGGCTTTATTGTTGATGGCCTGCAGCTGTGCAAACGCAGCCGGGTATTCGGTTGCATTCACCACTGTAATGCCTTCTGTGCCTGTTCCCTCCAGGTCGAGGTTGAGCAGGAAACGGATTTGTTTTAAGGGCACCAGCGGGTGTTCACTGAAGTATTTGGAGCCTACCAAACCTGCCTCCTCCCCTGCGAAACAAATAAACCCGATGCTGCAGTGTTGCGGATGCTGCGCATAATAACGCGCCAGCGTAAGCAGCAGGGAGATGCCGCTGGCGTTATCATTGGCACCCGGGAAATAGGTATCCTTACCCATACCGCCGAGATGATCGTAATGGGCGGTAATAAAAATAACGGAATCGGGATACAGGGTACCCTTTACTACACCGGCTATGTTAGCTGTAGCAAAGGAATGCACCATTTTGTTGTCAATATCAGCGGTAATGGTCTGCGGTGTTTCGGGGAACCTTTTTTTATCCAGCTGGATAAGGGTAAAATCGGCCTGCTCCTGTTCTGCACTCCAGGTGAGTTTGTCTTCTTTCATCACCATAATGCGGTGTGCAGGGTTTACAAACTGGTTGGTATCTGCAGGCACCAGGCTGCCATTGCCCTTTACGCCCCTGCTTTGCGGCGCTACAATATAATCCACACCGGGCTGCAGTTTTTTGCCATTGATGCTTACCTCCATAGCGCCGGGAAAAGTGTTTACCGGGTAGCTGAAGGGCTGCGTAAATGCTTTGCCGTTTAATGGCTGCAATTGCATGTTGCGGAATTGCTGCTCCAGGTAAGCGGCTGCTTTCTGCATACCATTATTGGTATAACCGCGCCCCCAGAAATAGGTGCCGGTGAGCGTATCAACTACGCTGCGCGCAAAAGCACTGTCTGTTTGTGACAGCACCGGTTTGCAGCAACAGGCAGCAGGCAAAAGTAAAAGCAGGAACTTTCTAAACATTGTGTATGGGATTTGTACCGCCATCATTTTACTGTACCAGCCAGCGATAGAATGCAGGAAACTCTTTGCGCCATGCCGCTTCATTGTGTTCACCCAGCGGGTAAAAGCTGCGTCGTGTGTCGTAGCGGTTTTTCTTTTGAATAACATCCATCAGCCTGTCCATGGCAGATACAGAGGCATTGCCTTCCTTACCGCCGGTGTAGAAATAAAAACGCGGCATAGATGTCCAGTTGGTTTGCTGTGCATCTGCACCCAGGCCAACGGCAGTATCCAATGCCGGCGACAATATACCGGCCACACCAAACACATCAGGGTATTTCATTACTGCATACAGACTGATTACACCGCCCATGCTGCTGCCGGCCACCCAGGTATGTGCAGGATCTTTTACGGTGCGGTAATGCATGTCTACAAAGGGTTTCAGGGTTCTGGCCAAAAACTCTGCATATTGTTTGCCTTCACCTTTGCCATATTGCGCATTGTCGTAAGGGTTGTATTCGTTGATGCGTTTTTCAGCACCACCGGCTATGCCTACCACAATACATTCTTTGCCGGTTATTTTCTGCAACGAATCCAGGCACTCATCTACCCCCCATTCGCCGTTTGCAGCGGTTTGTTCATTAAACAGGTTTTCACCATCCTGCATGTACAATACGGGGTATGATTTGCCTTTGGTTACATTATATGATTTGGGCAGGTACACCCATATACGCCTGGTACGGTTCAGTTGCGGTATGGCAAATGCAGAATCAAGCCAATGCACCTGTGCGGTTGCGGTAAAGGGTTTGGGCTTATCGGGATAATCATCTTTCCAGCCGGGTATCTGCACATCAACCGATACATCAGCACCGGCCACTTCCACCACGCGGTTGTCGATGTCTTCTCCTTTTGCCGTGGTTTCTACTTTATCCAGTCCGCCGCGGGTGAATTTAAATTCATACTTGCCGGGCTGCATGTCTTTCAGCACAATTACGCGTCTCGTAGGACCAAAGGGCTTCAGTTTATACTTGGTATCATCGGGTGTCCAGTTGTTGAAACTGCCGGTAACATAAATATCATCCTGTTTTTTGGTGGCGATGGAGTTCACCACAAAGCGAATGGAAAACTGTGCCCAAACAGGTGCACAGGCACTGCATAAGAACAAGACTGCAAGTATCTTTTTCATGGATTGAAAATAGGTCAAAAAAACCATACCCTGTATGGAGTATGGTTCACAAATCATATTGCATGGTATCAGCGCCAGGCTACTGGTAGCTGCCAAACAGCTTTACCAGCCTGTCGGGATAGTCAGATATAATACCATCCACACCCAACGCGCTCATGGCTTTCATATCGGCTTCTTCATTCACTGTCCAGGGCAATACCTTTACCTTGCTGTCGTGTGCCTGTTTTACCAGTGTTGCATCTACCAGTTTATAGGCCGGACTATAAATCACCGGTGTAAAACCCAGCCGGGTAATATTGGCTTCAAAACCATCCTTGTTTTCTACCAGCAATGCAGTAACCACACCGGGATCGGTCTTATGCAGCACCTGCAATGTTCTGGGGTCGAACGATTGTATGGTTACCCTTGGTGTAATGCCTTTTTGTTTGATCACCTGCATCAGCAGCTGTACAAACACATCGGGTGCAGGATGATAAACACCATCACCTGCGGGCTGGCTTTTGGTTTCAATGTTATAATACACCGGCTTCAAATGATGCAGGCGCACATAGGCTTCTACTGAATCGATCAGCGCGGCCAGCGTAGGTTTATAGGTAGCCAGTTTTTGCTGCTGCGGAAACTGCGGGTAAAACAAAGTACCTTCTGTAAAACGGCGGATACTGTCGTACGGCATTTTGTACAGCGCGTATTGTTTTTCTTCTGTTTTTTCAATATGCGAACCATCGGGTTTCAGCATAATAACACCATTCATGTACGGATCGTGTGATACCACTACCTGGTTATCGGCACTGATACCGCAATCCAGTTCCAGCGTGCGCACACCCAGGTCAACAGCGTGTAACATGGCAGGGATGGTGTTTTCAGGCATTAGTCCGCGCCCGCCGCGATGCCCCTGTACATCAAGTGCGGGTTGTGCCATGGCAGCCGTGCTGCATACCAGTGAAAAAGCAAAGAGTGTTTGTTTAATCATACTGCAAATTATTAAAATACGGCAGGCGGCCTTGCGGCCGCCTTTATTTTTCCGTGTTACTTGTCCAGGAGCGTTAGGGTTGTATAAATAATCTTGGATAGACTGTGTTGCCGGTTAACAGGATGTACTCTTTTGTTAACGGCACTAAATTGCAGTAATTGTTTGATAAATGAAGCGGCACGCATATTATGTGAATGTTATGTATGGAAGTGAGCCGCTTCGCGGCATGTATAGAGATGCAGCCTTTAGCTGTTAGCAATTAGCAGTTAGCTGCCATAAATAAAAAAAGAGCATCACGCTCTTTTTTCAGCTGCAAGCTTCAAGCTGATAGCTACTAGTTTGTTTAGCGCTACCTCCTGCGGCAGAAGTAGCACTATTAAAATTCGCTAAGATAGTCTCGACGTGTCGATGTCTCGATTCTCGATCTGGCACTCGCTAAGATAGTCTCGACTGTCGATGTCTCGATTCTCGAAATTCGTACTCGCTAAGGATGCAGCCTTTAGCTGTTAGCAATTAGCAGTTAGCTGCCATAAATAAAAAAAGAGCATCACGCTCTTTTTTTCAGCTGCAAGCTTCAAGCTGATAGCTACTAGTTTGTTTAGCGCTACCTCCTGCGGCGGAAGTAGCACTATTAAAATTCGCTAAGATAGTCTCGACGTGTCGATATCTCGATTCTCGATCTGGCACTCGCTAAGATAGTCTCGACTGTCGATGTCTCGATTCTCGGAATTGATACTCGCTAAGATCACCCACGACTGACGATTTCTCTTACAACTTCTCCAGGCTCTTGCCTATTTTGTCGTAGAGCGCATCGCTTACCGGCGTTACGGGCAAACGAAGCTTGTTTTGCAGCAGGCCCTGGTGTGCCATATAGGCTTTAACACCGGCGGGATTGTTTTCTGCAAACAACAGGTCGTATACGTTTAAGAGTTTTTTGTTGATGGCATTGGCAGCATTGAAATCATTTTTCAGGCTCAGGCGTACGAGTTCTGAATACTGTTTGGGCAGTGTGTTGGCAATTACGCTGATTACACCATCCATACCGCAGGCAATCTGGGGTACACCGAGTGAATCGTCACCGCTTACCACCAGGAAGTCTTCCGGTGCATCGCGCAGTATCTGCATAGCCTGCATCATATCGCCGCTTGCTTCTTTAATACCGGCAATATTGGGCACATCTTTAGCGAGGCGAACAGTAGTATCCGCAGTCATATTACGGCCTGTACGGCCCGGTACATTGTACAGCAATACAGGCTTGGGCGATACAGCTGCCAGTGCTTTGTAATGCTGGTAAATACCCTCCTGCGAAGGTTTGCTGTAATATGGGGCAGCGCTTAATACAGCGATGGCCTTATCAAGCGGATAGGTTTGCAGGTCGCTGATAATTTCAGCAGTATTGTTGCCGCCTATGCCTACCACCACAGGAACGCGGTTGTTTACTTTATCGTAGGTATAGAGAACGATCTTTATTTTTTCTTCTTTGTTCAGCGTTGGTGTTTCACCGGTAGTGCCCAGTGTAACTACGTATTCCACACCGCCATCAATTACATGATCAATTACTTTTCCCAGCGCATCATAATCTACCTGGAAATCGTTGGTAAAAGGTGTCACCAGTGCCACACCGGTACCTTTCAGTTGTTGACGCAAAGACATATTTTGGTTATAATGCAGAAGCCGGTTTCAGTTGACAAGGCAACTGTGTTGCCGGCAGCTATGTTAATGAATTAATCCCGGCATTCACCGGGGTTCAATTGCTCCATAGGTTAATGGTTTCAGACAGACCCATCTGTTCAGATTGAACAATTGAGCTTTTGAACGTCTTGAACTTTTGAACTATTGAACTTTGATACGGTTTACAGTTCATCCCAGAAGCCCATTTTACAGAATTTGTTAATCCTGTTGCTGATGCGCGTATCAGGCGCCACCTGCTTGACTTCGGCCAAAGCCCTGAGAATGGATATCTTCATTAATTCAGCTGCACCTGCATAATCCCAGTGTGCACCGCCGGCTGGTTCAGGAACAATTTCATCAACCAATCCGAAATTTTTCATATTGGTGGCAGTGAGTTTCAGCTGTTCGGCTGCCACTTCTTTTTTCTCCCAGCTGCGCCACAGAATGGTGCTGCAGTTTTCAGGAGAAATCACCGTGTACCAGGCGTTTTCCATCATCAGGATTTTGTCGCCCACACCAATACCCAAGGCACCGCCACTGGCACCTTCACCGATAATTACGCAGATAACAGGCACTTTCAGGCGCATCATCTCGTAAATATTGCGTGCAATGGCTTCACCCTGTCCGCGCTCTTCGGCTTCCAGGCCAGGGAACGCACCGGGTGTATCTATTAAAGTAACAATCGGCTTATTGAATTTCTCCGCCAGTTTCATCAGGCGAAGCGCTTTGCGGTAACCTTCGGGGTTAGGCATACCAAAATTGCGCAGCTGGCGCATCTTGGTGTTCGATCCTTTCTGCTGCCCGATAAACATCACGGTTTCGCCATCCAGCTGTGCAAAACCACCCACCATCGCTTTGTCGTCTTTTACATTACGGTCGCCATACAGCTCCATAAAAGCGGTGGTCATTTTCTCAATATACTTCAGGGTATAAGGCCTGTCGGGGTGACGGCTTAACTGTACACGCTGCCAGGGCGTAAGATGGCTGGTAATATCCTTTCTTTTATCATCAATCGCGTCTTCCAGTTTGCGTATACTGTCAGACATGTCGATCTTGCTTTTCTCTGCCGTCTGCTTAAGTTTATCAATTTCTTCGTACAAAGTTTTGATCGGCTGCTCAAAGTCTAAAAACTGTCGGTTTGGATACTGCGGCATAATACGTTTAAAACTGTTGGGCGGTAAAATTACAGGTTACAGCATATATGATGAAGTAAATCTTTTAAATGCGCACATATTTTGGCTGCCCCGCAGTTTATTACAGGTAACAGCAGCTTTTACTGCCCTCCTGCACTGCTACAAAAATAAACCGGTCGTACCGGTCGCTGAAAAGCAATTAAACCACACAACAAATTAACAATCAATTTGTTAAACTCCATTATTTCTGTTCCTTCAGCTCCGGGTGCTGTAACGGCAGGGTATTTACATCGTGCTCAATTTCGTGTTGTTCTACATGCACAGCATAGTCTGCCGGCTGAATACGGGTGCCGTATGTTTCGCTGTATACCTGCGTAAATTCGGCGCCGAGGTAAAAAATAACGGCGGTATAATAAATCCATACCAGCAGAATGATGATCGATCCGGCTGCGCCGTAGGTAGAGCCGGTACCTGTGGTAGAAATGTACAGGCCAATCAGGTAACGGCCCAGCATAAAGAAAACGGCTGTAACCAGGGCGCCGGTACGCACATCGCGCCATTTGATTTTTACATCAGGTAAAAATTTAAACATAATGCCAAACAGCAAGGCTATCACGATAAAGGTGATCAGCATATTAATGATGCTCATAAGTACCACAGCCACATCCGAAATATAGCGGGATAGTATGGCACTCAATGCATCCACCAATCCATTTACAATTAAAGATGCAACAAGCAGGAAGCCCAGGGAAATAATCATTGACGATGATAACAACCGGTTTTGCAGGAACTTAAGCCAGCCTTTCTTGGGTTTGGCGCGCACCCGCCAGATGATGTTGAGTGAATCCTGTATTTCTATAAACAGGCTGGTAGCACCCACTATCAATATTATAATGCTGGTTATCAGTGCCATATGGGTTTTACCTGAAAATTGTATGTTGCGGATGATATCCTGCACCTGTTTGGCTGCTCCTGCACCAATCAGGTCGTTCAATTGCTGGAATACCCGGCCCTCAATGGCATCCTGGCCAAAGAAAATACTCGCCAGCGACATCATGAGCAACAATAGCGGCCCCAGGGAAAATATGGTAGAATACGCCAGGGATGCGCTCAGTTTAAACCCATTGTCTTTTGAAAAGCCCGAAAAGGAGGCCGTGAGCAGCTTCCATCCCTTGCCAAATGCCTGTTTGGTAAATATATTTTTCATAACGCTCGCTTTACATTCCCGGCAGTTTTACCCCGCCGTTTTTTAAATCATCTACCAATTGCTGCTGAAACAACAGTTTGTCATCCATAAAACCGTGTGCCCTGGCCCATGCATTTACAATAACCCGGTAGCCATCAGGCTCTATCAGCGATACACCTACCCGCACTTCCGATTCTTTCATTACTGCCTTGCTGTTGGCTGCCGTTTCGCGGATAATTTTTTCTGCTGTGCTGTAATCGCTCGGGAACGGCAGTTTTATTTCGATATCCATGCGGCGTTTGCCTTCTTCGCTGAGGTTAATGATGAGTTCGTTGGAGAGTTTGCTGTTGGGTATAATGATAATGCGGTTGTCGTAGGCCGTCATCACGGTATAAAAAATTTCAATAGCGGTAATGGTGCCCTCCTGCCCCTGCGCAATAATGTTGTCGCCTACACGGTAAGGCTTCAGCAGCAATATCAATACCCCGCTGGTGAAGTTCTGCAGCGTGCCTGAAAGGGCCAGTCCGGCTGCCACACCAAAAGCAGCAATGATAGAGGCGAATATGGTGAGCTGCAGGCCCATAATCTGCATCACCAACAGAATAAGCAATACCTGCAGGGTTACGTAAAACAGGCTGCGGAAGAACATTTGCAATGAGGCATCAATGTTTCTGCGGTGCATGTAATTGCCCGATTTGCGTTTGAGCAGTCGTATCAGCCACTGTCCCAGCGCAAATATCAAAACGGCAATAATAATACGCGGACCAACAGTAATCATCCAGTCGTAGGCGCGGTCGTACAATTTTTCCAGGTTAATGTGCATCGGGTGTTCTCATTTTATATAAACCGGAAAAAAACTGTGCCAGATGCAACACAGTACCAACGGTAACAGTTACCTGCAGCAGATTGGGAGCAACACGCATCTACCCTTAAGCGGGTGACAGCATTTCAAATAAGAGGCAGACCGGGCACCTGTGATATTAACTGGGTTGTACACGGTAGAATGGCCGCAAACAGCGGTAGATTTAATTGGTATTTTGGCGCAATTGTACTAGCTTTAATCATGTTAATCCCGCTGTTACCTGCTAAGATGAAACACCACTCCGGCCCTACGAACTAACTCCATCAGCTGCAATGCTCCCTCCTTAAAAAATGAATCATTTTTCACCTGAAAAACGCGTCAGCATGCATGCATCCCAGCAAGAAGACACCCAGTCTTTCACAATCGACTTCAGAGGATTCCTGTTATCAGTAATGCCCGGGGGCGCCGGTAATTACCGCATTACCTTCCCCGACCACTCGGTGGTAAACCTCGAGAAAAAAGAAAGCCGCTTCCATATCACAGATGCCCAATTGTCTGAGTACCTGAGTTATTTAGCGGCTTATGAATGCAAGATACAGGAAGTTGGCGGGCTGATAGAGCAGCATAACCAGGCCACACATCACCACACCAACTAAAGTTTATTTATCATTTAACCAGATAGCGCGCCACAAATTGGCTTCAAACGCAGGCAGGTTGTTGGCAGCGGCTACGGGATGCTCTACAGCATTGCCCAGGTTGAGGCGTTGTGCACACAATACAATGCGTTTGCTTTGATATTGTTTGATTAATGTATTGGCAAAAAAGTTAACGATGTAAACATTGTCTTCTTTATCTTTCAGCTTCTGCACATAACATTCATAGTTATGTCCATCGTATTCAACTTGTACAGTGAAGTTTTTCATGTTATATCCGGCTAATAATTAATGAACAATAGGGTTTTCAAATGAATTTACGAAATTTTGCGCTATTTCGCGCACTGCCTGTTCAATCACCTGTATCCGGTTTAATTTCAACAGTTAACATAGTAAACAGTCTTTTAATTAATTACCAGCCATTACCGGTGCCCGTCCCTGCATTTTTCTCCGTGGCAGAAATACCTCCGCAAATCATTTTATGCGCACTGCATTTAGCGGAATGATGTTTGAATTTATTTTAGCAGTGCAACAGTTTGCTTCAACAGCGGCAACCATTGCACCGTAAACCTATAATGACAAATCCATATGCGCTCCAAAAAATTATTCGACAAATTCTCCGGCAAAGCCACGAAGGTTACAGGCAGTTCCACCGCCTTTATTGTAGCCTGTTTAATGATCGTAGTATGGGTTATAACAGGCCCCATCTTTCATTTTTCAGATACCTGGCAACTGGTGATCAATACAGGCACTACCATCATTACTTTTTTGATGGTATTTGTTATCCAGCAAACACAGAACAAAGACACCCTTGCCATCCATCTGAAATTAAACGAGCTGATAGCAGCCAATGCCGCTGCCAGCAACCGTTTGATTGATGTGGAAGACCTTACGGAAGAAGAATTGAATATGCTGAAAACATTTTACGTGCAACTCACTAAAATGGCCAAAAAAGAAGTCAATCTCAATTGCAGCCATACTATTGAAGATGCCGCATTAAACACGCAGTCTAAAATGAAACGGTTTAAAAAAGAACACCTGGAAGCCGAACCTATTGCTAAAAAGAACAAGCAATAGTAACGTCGTAATCGTTACTCCAGTGTCACATATACTTTTCCATCGTGCTCTGATACAGGATATACCGGTATTGCTTCTTTTGCCGGGCCGGCTTTCACGGCACCTGTTGTAACACTGAACTGTGAGCCATGCCATGGACATTGTACCGTACCGCATATCATTGCACCATCTGCCAGTGAGCCGCCTTTGTGTGAGCAATGATCATCAAAAGCAACATATCCTTCTGCAGTTTTACCAATGGCAATGCGTTTGCCGTTAATGATTACCAGTTTCAGCTGGTTCACCTTTAACTCGCCCGAAGCCGCTACCACAAAGCTTTTGCCGGGTGTATCAATCAATTCCTCTTTCCATTTCCCGGCTTCTGCATACAGGTTATGTACAGCAATCTGGTTGCGGTATACCAGGGTGCCGCCCATCCAGCCGGCAATGGCCATGCATGCAAAGCCTGCTGTTTCAAGCAGCAGCAAAACAGTGATATGGGCATTGAGTGATTGGCGGTAGATACAGGCAATGGAAAACATTATCGTCATACCAATATTCAGCAAACCATGACTGGTAGCCCTTTTTTTGGCAGAACTCTCCGGCGGTACCACGCGCAGGTAATCAATAAAACCGGGCACTGCAGCTACCAGCGCAGTGAATATGCCCAATACCTGCAAATGATAGGCGGTATCAAAATAAGGCGCGTGATCACTGAACGCGCCCCAGCAATCGAAAAACAAAGTACCGGTGAAAAAAGCGACCGGGAACACAATGAGTATGGGATGCAGCGGATGCCCCTTTATATTGGCCTTGCTTTGCATAGGCTAGCGTTTTAAATGAGGTAAATATTAGTACACCATTCAAATACAGCACCATATGCCCTGCAATCGTTAACGTTTGCTTAATGACCATTTTTGCAGCAGTTGTGTAGAATGAATACCACTGCCCTTTCCCCGTTTGTAGACATTTTTTAGCCCGGAAGGCAGAATGCAGAAAGTCCTGGGATATTTTCTGCCGTAATGAATTATTGCAGGCTTTTTGAACCATCTAAGATAAAATGATGACCTATGGCTGAAAATATCTTCACAGCACCGCAACCCGGTTCAAACCGGTTGTACGAAACATTGAGCCAGCTGAATGTGAGCAATCCTTCGCGGATAATTTCCGGCATTGCCGGCACCTTTTTGCTAAGCGTGGTGTACAAACACACGCCCAAGCTTACGTTGCTGGCAGGCGGTTACCTGCTTTACCGGGCATTATCGGGCAACTGCCCTATCTCATCCCTGCTTGCCAAAGCACAACAGCGGCATGCTGCCGATGCCGGGCATATTGAAAAACAATCTGCAGCCGCTGTTGCTTCAGCTGATATATAGCCACAAAAAAAAGACCATGACAAAAGCCATGGTCTTTTTAACTCAAATCGTTTAACCTAAAAAATTATTATAATTTGGTTACCACTACGTCTTCTACCACTTTAGTGTTGCTGTTAACAACGAAAGCTTTTTCGATTTCCTGGTTACCTGTACGGATGATAAAGCGTGGGTGAATTTCGCTGTCTTCTTTCATCAGTTTCACTGTTTTGTTGAAATGAGCGTCTGCGAATTGACCTTTGTAGATAATGTCACCTGCGTCGTCTTTTACGATCAAAGTGAATTTCTGCGCTGTAGGGTTTTCGAAAGCTACGCGGAAAGTTACGCTGTTGTCAACGCTGTTAGCGTATTCAATAGAAACCTGGTTTTCGCTGCGTGCTTCTTCCACTTTTTTCTCTTTACCGTTCGCTTTGCTTGCTGTTGCGCCACATACCAGTACTACTGTTGCGAAAGCGATACCCATGATTTTTGCTGCTGCTGTACGAATTGATTTCATATCTTGATATATTTTTTAAATGCCTGATGATACAATGTTGTCGAAAAATATATTTCAGATGGAGTGGCAATCTTTGTGACTGATTCGTGTGAAGTGATCCGTTAATCAATCATCATGACACAAAAGTACACCGCTGCAACAGGCAGTACAAGACAAGTTTTGATGGATTTTATTATTCCAAACCTGTTAAAGAAATGCAGAGCCCTTGCTGGCAAAGGATTTCAGGTTTCACACCTCATGATGCCCAAGGCAAAATATGACTGAAAAAGAAATAAACAAACAAGTGTTTGTTAATACCCTACCAAACAAGGCGGCTTTTACACATTACTTCGTAAAAGCCGCGTGTGGCGGGCATTTCAGCCTCTTCAACATTTTTTATTTTTAGTTGGAATCCTGCCGCAGACCACTTCCCGTTTTCCCTTCATTTTCATTGGAACTATCCGGTAAATCTTCCGGTTGCAGCCCCTCAACAGGCTTTTTGTCCGGCTTTTGCCTGGGCTTTCTGCAACTACCGAAAACCAATACAGCAAAGGATTTTATGTGCTTCTTTTCACCAGTTCACAGTAAGTTTTTCCCCAATAGCCAGGCGGGCGTTACACAGGTAGCTCAAATGATCAGCTTGCATACTTCTTGTGTTGGTTATTGTAAAAAAACATGGGCAACTTTACCAATATCATCAATGAACAAGCGCATCCCCGCCTGTCAAAGACCGAACAGTTGATTGCAGCAATGGCGGGCTTTATCTTAATTGCAGCGGGCGTTCGTAACCTGCGCAAAGACAATCAGCGTGGCTATGCAGAGTTATTGTGCGGCGCTTACTTACTATTTAAAGGAGCCAGCGGTCACGCACCTTTCAGAAAAGAAACTCTGCAATCGGTTGCAAATGAAACAGCAGATGCGACTTTAGATATAACCGTATAAGAACAAAAGCATCCTCACCTCATCTTCGCTCCGGTGATCCCACTTAAATACTTGCTAAGCGTTCATCGCAACGTGTCGATGTCTCGATTGCCGATGTTTTCCCACTCACGGCTCACGATGCCGCTTTCATCTGCTGCAGCAACTTCGCCAGTTGTATGCCTTTGCCCAGCACAGGTTTAAACAAATCGCCTACACTATTAATGCGCGCAAGCGTATTGCGTATCGTAAATTTTGAAGGCAGTAGTCCCTTCTTCACTTCCAGCCAGTCAAGCGGTGTACTCACCGTAGCGCCCGGTTTGGGCCGCAGGGAGTAAGGCGCTGCAATAGTTTGAATGGTGCGGTTCTGCAGGTAATCGAGATAGAGTTTGCCCTTGCGTTTGGCCGGACTTCTTTCGAGGCTCGTAAAATCCGGTATGCGGTCATGCGTTAGTGTAACAATCAATTGTGCCAGCATCCTGGATTGATCATAACTATACCTTGCACCCAGCGGAATATAAATATGCATACCCGATGCACCGGATGTTTTGGGATAAGCCGTGATATTAAAATCATCCAGCACCGCCTTTACCGCCAGTGCCGCAGCAACCACCTGGTCATACGTATTGTTGTCATCCGGGTCAAGGTCAATCACGCACCAGTCGGGGTTATCCGGCTTTTGCACACGGCTGTGCCATGGATTCATTTCAATACAGCCCAGGGTGGCAATGTACAACAGGCTGGCTTCATCGGTACATACCAGGAACTGTTTTTCCAGGCCATCCGATTCACTCACATAAGGGAATGTAGTAATCCAGTCAGGCACCTTGCCCGTTACATCTTTCTGGTAAAAGCTGGGGCCTTCAATGCCATCCGGTGTACGGTTCAGCGATTGCGGCCTGTTTTTCATGTAAGGCAGCATATAAGGCATCACAGCGCCATAGTAGTTCAGCATGTCCCGCTTGGTAATGCCATCTTTCGGCCAGTACAATTTATCCAGGTGTTTTACTGCCAGCTCATGTTTGTTTACTTTCAGCACTGTTTCCTTGTTGCTGGCTGCAATCATCTGCGGCATAGCAGCCGCCTTTCGGGATGCAGTACGTGTTACAGGCGCTGCTTTGGTGCTGCTGCTTTTAACAGAGGCAGACTTCTTCGCTGCTGCCGTTGGTGCAGCAGCGTTGGTGGTTTTCTTTGTTTTCACATGTAATAGTTTTTCGTTTTTTTCAGTGCGGGCAGTCTTGTCTTCACGCAGGCCCATAAAAATGGGGTGGCGCAGACTTTTATCAGCTGTCCACTCCGTGTATTTTACTTCGCATACCAGTTTGGGCTTAAGCCAGGTAACCGGCATATTGGTTTTAGGTACCTTTGCTAAAGGAGGTTTGTTTGTAATCAATGGCTGAAACAACTGGTACAGGTAAGCAAGGTCTTTATCATTGATACCCGATCCGCTGTGACCTATGTACACCAGCTTGTTGCCTGCATATTTTCCCAGCACCACTGCACCAAAATGTTTGCGGCTATTGCGGGGTTTGGTAAACCCGCAAATGATGGCTTCTGTAAATTGTTCATTCTTTACCTTCAGCCAGCTACTGCTGCGCGCACCGATATCATAAGTACTATTGCCATCTTTGGCCATCACACCTTCCAGTCCTTTCTCCAATGCTGCTTTAAAAAAGGCTTTACCCTCACCCGTTATATGATCGCTGAAACGAATTACCGCATCTTCTTCCGGCAACAGGGATCGCAATATTTCCTTTCGTTCGAGCAAAGGCAGCTGTGTATAATCCCTGCCGTTGTACCAAAGCACATCAAACACCTGGTACAGCAAATGCGCCTTTGCACCATGTTTCAGGTAGCCCTGCAAAGCCTGGAAATCAGGATTACCGGTATTGTTCACTGCTACAATTTCACCATCCAGCACTACGTCGCCGGGAAAAGATTTGAGGGATGCAGTAACAGGCGCGAATTTCTCTGTAAACGACAGGTTATTGCGCGACAGCAGCTGTACCTTGCCCTTGCGCACATAAGCCACAGCGCGGTACCCATCCCACTTTATTTCATACAGCCAGTCTGCATGGTCAAATGGCTGGTCTACCCGTGTGGCCAGCATGGGCTTTATTTGTTCCGGGAAAGCAGTGCGGGTTCCTTTTTTGAGTAAGGCTGTAATTGCAGCAGCAGTATTGTGAGGCGCTTTCTTTTTTAAGGCAGTTACAGCCGGCTGCGTGGCTGCTTTCATTACTGTATTTGCCACTTGTTTGGGAGAAGCCGCTTTTTTGCGGTTGCTTGTCCACAGGTGTTGTGGTGACTTTGCCACTCCGGCAAGATTTTTACCGCTCAGTACCGATTTATCTTTAAGGGTTATATCATCCGTTGTCGCATACTTATCCTGCAGCTTCATCAGCAGCCAGGCATTTTCGCCCCTGCCGCCAGACTTCACCAGGGCAAAGCTGCCTTTCAGTTTATGACCATGCAGTACAAATTTTAGTCTGCCTGCATTCAGCTCCTGCAGCAATAGTTTTTCCTGCGCTTTTTTGGTGCCGGTCTTTTTATCAGGTGTAGGCTCATAAGTGCCTTCATCCCACACAATCACCGTACCTGCACCGTAATTGCCTTCCGGTATTACGCCTTCAAAATCACGGTAGTCGTAAGGATGGTCTTCCACCATCATAGCCAGTCTTTTTACATCAGGGTCTGTCGACGGCCCTTTAGGTACAGCCCAGCTTTTCAGCACACCTTCCATCTCCAGCCTGAAATCATAATGCAGGTGCGAGGCAGCATGTTGCTGAATCACAAACCGCAATCCCGTTTCCTGCCTGTTCACACGCCCCTTCGGCTCCGGCGTAGCCTTAAAACTGCGTTTCTGATGATACCTGGTTAAACTCATGTCCATTACCACGCAAAGAATGTGCTAGCCCAGCACAAACAGCGCAATCACCAGGAGAGCCAAAGTTCAAAAAGTTCATGCGTTCAAAAGTTCAAACCCCAACTTTACACATTGAACAATTGAACATCTGAACCCCTGGAGAGCCAGGTTCAAAAAAGTTCATACGTTCAAAAGTTCAAGGCTCAACTTTACACACTGAACAATTGAACATCTGAATCCCTGGAGAGCCAGGTTCAAAAAAGTTCATACGTTCAAAAGTTCAAGGCTCAACTTTACACATTGAACAATTGAACATTTGAACCCCTGGAGAGCCAGGTTCAAAAAAGTTCATACGTTCAAAAGTTCAAGGCTCAACTTTACACATTGAACATTTGAACATTTGAACCCCTGGAGAGCCAGGTTCAAAAAAGTTCATACGTTCAAAAGTTCAAGCCTCAACTTTACACATTGAACAATTGAACATCTGAACCCCTGGAGAGCCAGGTTCAAAAAAGTTCATACGTTCAAAAGTTCAAGGCTCAACTTTACACATTGAACAATTGAACAATTGAACTATTGAACCATTGAACTATTGAAGTTCAAGCCTCAACGTTAAACATTAAACTTTCAAACAATCAAACATTCAAACTTCCCTCACCCATCTCCAGCATCGCCTTCACCCAGCGCGCAATCCATGCCTTGCGTTCGAGCACCTGGTTGTGAAAGCTCACCTTTTCTTCTCCCTGCACCAGGAAAATATAGTTCGTGGCAAATGGGAAAATGGTGAGTGCGTATACGTTCAGGATAAATTGTGTTGGCTCCATGTGTGCATACAGCGGGTTGCGGGCCATGGCTTCGGTCAGCTGCTGCATAAAATAGGTTTGTTTAATGGCCTGGCTCAAACTTAACCGGTGCAGCAGCGAGGGGTTATGCCGTATTTCATTCACCAGGAAAAGGTACAAACCCGGTTCTTCCAGCATCAGGTCAATATAATTGCTCGCAAAAGCAGTAATCTTATCTTCCAGCGAAGTGGCGCGATCGTCGAGGTTCTCCTTCAGGCCGGCAATAAAACTCGCAAAACTCTCCACCATCACCGTTTCAAACAGGTTTTCCTTGCTGCGGAAATAGTAATTCAGCATCGACAGGTTGATATTGGCCTCACCGGCAATATCCCGGGTGCGGGTGGCCGCATATCCCTTTTCTATAAATATGCGCCGGGCGGCGCGTTTGATTTTTTCTTCGGTATTGGCTTCAGTCATCGGCTTTGTAGGCATGGGTGTACAGTTAAATGCAAAATAGCAACATTGCGGCATTTATCCTTCCCGGCACCAGCCACACCAACATCGTCAGGCCACCTCGACCGGCCGGGTAAGCTTTCCCTGTAGGTAGCGTACGCTTGCCATAGCGCACAATTGTTCAACTGGCACCCTTTCTGTCCGCAGGTTGAAAAAAAATCTTTCCAAATAAGAAATTAAAAATCAATCAATTGACATAATCCGCCCTTTTAGCTAGCCAAATTAATCAAACAATCATTTGATTGATTCAAACGTTTGTTTAACTTTGCGACGTCATCAATCTATTTCACCATGCATACGGATAAGCGGGAGATCATTATAGATGCAGCCATCGAGCTTTTTGCCATAAAAGGTTTTGAAGGCAGCTCTATCCGTGAAATAGCCCAGTCTGCCGGCGTTAACCTGGCTATGATTAACTACTATTTCGGGTCGAAGGAAAAGCTGTTTGAACAGATCATTTTGCACAAGGCCCATACTATCCGCTCTTCGATAGATGAAATATTGAACAACGTCCTGCTCAGTCACCGGGATAAGCTGGAACAGCTGCTGTATATGCACGTGGAAAGACTGTTTGCCAACCGTCATTTTCACCGCGTAATTCACCAGGAGCTGATGCTCAGCAAACGCACACACCTCCAGGATATGATCGTGAGCAGCCTCGCTCCCAACAGCCTGGCCGTGAAAAACCTGATCAGGGAGGGCATTCAGAAAGGGGATTTTAAAGACGCAGATGTAGACCTGCTGGTGGCCACTTTCTTCGGCACCGTGAACTACCTCGTTTCTTCCCGCAGGTTCTGCAACCGCATGTTAAACCGCGACGACGCTTACATACCATATGAAGATGAACAGTTCAGGCACCGTGTAAAAGCGCACCTGCGTGCCATGGTGCAAACCAATTTGATCAAATAAAAAGTACACACATACAAATACGCGTTATGGAAGCGAATCAACATCATCAACACGAAGCAAAGAAAAAGAAATCACCGGTTAGACTGGCAGTGATCGCTGTTCTGGTTATTGCAGGCGGCTTCTACGGATTCAAGAAAATTTCCTTCGCACTGGCCCACGAATCAACAGACAATGCGCAGGTTGAAACACAGTTAACCCCTGTATTACCCAGGGTATCGGGCTATGTAAAAACCATTGCAGTGAATGACTACGACAGTGTAAAAGCCGGCCAGTTGCTGGTTGAGCTGGACACCGACGAACTGCAAACACAATTGCTGCAGATGGAAGCAGACGTTAAAGCTTCTGAAGCAGACATTGCCAACGCAAAAGCATCGCTCAACAGCACCATGGTTTCACTGGGTGTTAACCACGGCGATATTGACCTTAATAAGGTAAAAGCACAACAGGCGCTGGAAGATTACAACCGTAACAAAAACCTGTTTGCAGACCAGGCGATCACCAAAAAACAACTCGATGACAGCCGTTTTGCGTACGAAAAGGCACAACAGGAAGTAAGCAACAGCCAAACCGGGCTTGGCAGCGCCGAAAGCCGCATCTCTGTTATCAAAGCCAGCATCACCAAGGCAGAAGCCGCACTGGATGCGAAAAAAGCAACCATTGAACAGCAGAAGCTCAAAATATCCTACTCTAAAATTTATGCGCCTGCTGCCGGTAAAATAGGCAAAAGAAACATTACCGCAGGCCAGTTTGTACAGGCAGGCACTCCCCTGTTTTCTATTGTAAACGATACTACCTACTGGGTGGTAGCTAACTTCAAGGAAACACAGATCAAGAAATTTCATGAAGGCATGGAAGTAGATATGGAACTGGATGCTTACCCCGGTCAGCCTATTGCCGGTACCATTACCAGCCTTAGTGAAGCAACAGGAGCAAGATTCTCTTTATTACCTCCCGATAACGCCAGCGGCAATTTTGTAAAAGTAACCCAGCGTGTACCCGTTAAGATTGCGATCAAGGATATAGAACAATACCGCCGCATACTGCGCGCAGGTTTAAGCGTGGACGTGAATGTACCGATAAACTAAAGATATGTCAGTTAAAGGATTTGCTAGAGCAATCATCGTGGTTACCACGGTTACTGCGGCTATCATGGAACTGATTGACACGTCGATTGTGAACGTGGCGATCAGTGACATGGCCGGCGGACTGGGGGTTAGCATTGATGATATCAGCTGGGTGATTACGTCTTACGGCATTGCCAACGTAATCATCATCCCGCTTACCGGGTTTATGGCTGAGTTATTTGGACGAAAAAATTATTACATAGCCTCCATGATCTTGTTTACAGTGACCTCGTACATGTGTGCACAGTCAACAGGGCTGGTTGAAATTATTATCTGGCGCTTTATGCAGGGTTTGGGCGGCGGTGCGTTGCTGAGTACATCGCAGGGCATTTTGTTCGATGCATTTGAACCCGAAGAGCGCCCCATTGCATCCGGTTTGTTTGGTATGGGTGTGGTACTTGGCCCAACGCTGGGGCCCACATTGGGTGGTTACCTCATCGAGCACTCCAGCTGGCCTTCCATCTTCCTCATCAACATTCCCATCGGTATTATCGCCACTATCCTGGCTTACGCCTACGTGCCTAAAAAACCGAACGAGGGTAAAAACAGGAAGAATGTACACATCGATTATACAGGCATCTTACTGCTCATGGCCGGCATCGGGTGTTTGCAGTATGTACTGGAACGCGGTGAAACAGAAGACTGGTTTGCCAGTACCAATATCCGCATCTGCAGTGCCATTGCCGTAGTGGGCGTTATCCTGTTTATACTGTGGGAGCTGAAGCAGAAGAACCCGGCTGTAAAAATAAGTGTATTGGGTAACCGCAACCTTGCTACCACGGCCACCTTCACCTTCATCGCAGGTATCGGGTTAAATACTTCGGTGTTTGTATACCCGCTGCTGGCACAAAGAGTACTGGGCTTTACGGCCTACGAAACAGGCGTATCGCTGCTTCCACCAAGTTTAATCACCATTGTATTAATGCCGGTGATGGGTAAAATATTGGCCAAAGGCGTATCGCCCATTCCGTTTGTGGTCATCGGCTTTCTCATGTTTGGTTTGTACCAGTACCAGTCTTCACTGGTAAGTCCCGATGTAGGCAAATGGGATTTCTTCATCCCGCTTTGTATACGCTCTATCGGTATTTCGTGCATGATGCTGCCGCTGACCAACCAGGCAGTAGCAGGCTTGCAGCCAAAGGATTACGGTTCGGGTATTGCGCT
The DNA here is from genome assembly GCF_003412455.1 of Deminuibacter soli. GTDB lineage: Bacteria > Bacteroidota > Bacteroidia > Chitinophagales > Chitinophagaceae > Deminuibacter > Deminuibacter soli. The sequence continues at coordinate 120,655 of NZ_QTJU01000010.1, forward strand.
CAACAACATGCTGCGGCAGCTGGGTGGTGCCGTAGGCATTGCACTCGCCAACATTTATGTACGCCAGCAATACTTCCAGCACCGTAACGACCTGGTAGGCGCTGTTCCCGCTAATTCAACCAAACTGATAGACCAGGTGAACACGCTTTCCAAAGGCTTGGCCGCCAAAACTGGCGACCTCGTAACTGCCACCCACCAGGCCTATGGTATTATCGATGCTAAAATAGAAACACAATCATACTACCTGGCTTACATGGATACATTCAGGCTTATCGCGATTTTCTTTATCGCAGCATTGCCCTTTGTATTCCTGTTAAAGGTGAAGAAAAAAAGCAAGGCAGAACTGGCAGCCGAAAAAGAAGCCATGGCCGAGGCGCATTAATACCCGTTACGCCTGGCAGCAGGTACACAGGTTTTGATTATTAGAAAAGATAAACAATGAAAAAGTTACTGATACTCTCCACCGCTGTTTTACTCGCACATGCCGGCTTTGCGCAGGTACAGGTGAACAGCGAACTGAAAGGACTGATTAACCAGTCGTTCGGTTATTTCCCCAAACTGAAGGAAGCTGAAAACAGCGTCACCACTGCATCGCAGAAGGTTGATATTGCAGGTATACGTGTGCCTGAAATCACTGCAGATGCCGGTTACAATTATGTAAAACCGAAAATCGTACTGCCCTTCCCCATCGGCCCCAATGGCGAGCTGGAAGATTTCCAGTTTGCACCGGTGCATAACGTAGATGCAAGCGTAAACGCCAGTTACCAGCTGGTTGATTTCGGCCGCATTAAAATGAATGTAGAGAAAGCAAAGACCGATCTGCAGTATGCAAAAGACAATGTAGCCTATGCACGCACACAGCTGGCATACCAGGTATCGAACATTTACTACAACCTGGTTTATTTCCAGAAAGCCATCAGCATACAGGACAGCGTGCTGAACTTTTTAAACGAGAACAAACGCGTGGTAGAAAGCAAGCTGAAAAACGGTGATGCCATTAAAATTGACCTGCTGAACATACAGGCCAACATTGATGCAGAGCAGAACACCAAAATAACCCTGCAAAACCAGCTGCAGAAACAGTTTAACCTGTTAAGTTATACCACCGGCATACAACAGAGCAGCGGCAGCGCATTTGACTTCGATATTGCACAGCGCGATGCAGCCGCAGCCCTTACACAGGCGCAAACACAGAACCTGGAATTTACCCTGGCCAATGATAAAATTAAACAGGCCGAAAGTGATGTAAACGTGGCCAAACTGGGCGATAAACCCACCATTAACCTGAACGCCAGCAGCGGCTGGAAAAACGGGTACGTGCCTGAAGTAAACAATATCCGCTTCAATTATGCGGCAGGCATCAGCCTGAACATTCCTATTTACAATGGCGGTAAAAAGAACAAGCAGGTAAAACTGGCGCAGAATATTGTAAGGCAAAACCAGCTGGCCGTTGAAACACTGAACAACACCACGCATAAAGACATTATGCAGGCCCTCACCGATATTCACACCAACGAACAGAGCATTGAACATACATACACCCAGATAGAACAAACACGCGCAGCAGAACAAATTGCGGCCAGCCGCTTTTTGAACGGTGCAGGCACCAACCTGGACCTCACCAATGCAAGCGCCAACTTTCAGCGGGCTTTATTAACACAGCTGCAGTACCAATACCAGCTGTGTATGGCTAAGATTGAACTGGCGAGATTAATGGGCTACCAGTATTGGTAATCAGCATCGGCCGGACAAATACGACAGACAGGAGATGATTCAAGGGACACGGGGTGCTGAAAGGCGCCCCGTTGTTGTTTTACTACAGCAGAAATCGCCTGAATTGGGGAAAATTGCCACATACGAAGCCTGGTTTACATTGATAAAATTGTGGACTATTGTTTGTATCCAGAAAGGAAAGAATTGTGTAACAATACCAGCAAGCATGCCGATTAAAATAGTTGTAGTAGAAGATGATATTGATGACCGTTTGTTTATCAGCGGTGCATTGGAAGAAACCGGGGAAATTGATATTGTGGGTTTTGCGGAAAACTTCGATGAGTTAGCCGATATACTGAACCACCAGCGCACCCTGCCCGACGGTATTTTATGCGATATACGCCTGCCGGGAAGCACAGGCTGGGAAATGAGCGAAAAATGCAAACACATTCCCGCTTTTGAGCAGGTACCCTTTGTATTGATGTCTGGCACTATGCCCAGTTATTATAAAACAGAAGCCGCTGCACCCAATATTGCAGCCTATATTGTAAAACCTTCCCTGTTGCAGGAATACAGGCAGTTTAAACAGCAGATACTGGATGCCATCCAGCAGTACAAAATGGCCCGCAGCACAGGCTGGCGCAACTGGGCTCCCCGTTTGTTCAACGGCAGGCAGCACAATAATTTCCAGGATATATAATATTTCAATTTCAACGCACGCATTTGCGAATGGCGTTTATAATGAATTGTTATAACGTTCAATCAGTTTGCCCAATGTTTCGGCCATGGGTGTTTCGCCTTTGTAGGCTTCGTGCCAGGATTCATTTTTAAGATGATCGGCAATCAGGTATATTTCCTTCTCTCCCTCGGGCAAATGCACCACAAACCGCATCTGGTCTGTATCACATTTCGATTCTACTTTTACCATTGCTTCATTGTACAGGATATCAAAGTTTGCAGGCAGGTTTTCACAAATTATCATGGCGAATCGTTTTTTACAACCCCGGCAAGTACGGTGCCAACCGGGTATGCTGCACTGGCATGTTTTTTTCACTTCATACATAAACCATTCATATGAAACCACCACTGGCCAAAGCCCTGGCAATGGGCATTATTGCAGGCATGCGCGCATTTTCGGCCCCTGCCGCCCTTTGTTATGCCATGAAGGGTAAAAAAGATCCCAACAGCAAGCTGGTACACTTTTTCTGTTCGTCCAGGACCGCCATTGCCTTTACTGCACTGGCCGCAGGCGAAATGTGCGGCGACAAAATACCCGGCATACCCAACCGCACCGATGCCCCGGGCCTGGCAGGCCGCGCCGTTGCCGGCGGTATAGCAGGCGCCACTTTATACACAGCCGCAGGCCAAAAAGCATTCACCGGCGCCCTGATTGGCGGCGCAGCAGCAATAGCAGCCACTTTTGCCAGTTTTTACCTGCGTAAGGCCATTGGTGAAAACTGCCGCGTGCCCGATGCAGCCTGCGGGCTGGCAGAAGACGCCCTCGTAGTAACTACCGCAGCCCTCACCGCAAAATAAAAAAGCAGGCAATAAAAACTGCCTGCTCTATTCAATTATGTCAATCGTGAATTGTATAAACCATACAACCATCCAGTTATAGAACCAGCTGGTGACTATTCCTCATGGTCTTCTCCCAGTTCCTCATCCATGCCATCATCGTCACTCTCATCATCACTATCGCTGTCGCCCTCGGTACCAAAACCTTCGGCGCCCTTGTTGAGGTCGTATTTCTCTTCGATGTCTACAAATTTATCGCCCAGCAGGCTTTTGGTGCCGTATTGCTGCGGCCCGATGCCTTCTACACGGATAATAGCGGGGTAAGTAATGCGCGTGCTTACATCTTTTGAAACATTGATCAGCTCTACCAGGAAAGTCCAGTTGCGTACAAAATCATACACGTACACAAATTTCTGGTTGGGATCAATGATTTCACTGCCAATCATGGTATCCACCATCAGCAGGGGTTCGGCGCGGTAAGGCTTATCGTATTTTTGTATGCTTATTTCACGGCCACGCTGCCAGCTGTCGTTGCTGCGGTAAAAGGTTGCTGCATGTTTGTTGTCAAACTCATACGCCTTCAGGATTGCGAAATGCAGCTCCATGAAGTTCTGCGTATGCAGGATCGAAATATCACGATAAACAGCATCGTCTTCTTCAAAATACACTCTGAACTTTAGTACGGCCATTAGTTTCTGATCAATTATTGCTCTAAAATATGGATAACAGTCGAAAAAAAAAATATACCGTTCACCCGCCGGTTATTGTAACGGTTTAAGGTTGAGTGCGGCAGCCTGTTCTACCATGTACGCATGCGCTGCCTCATAGTTGTTGGCAATTACCCCATCGAGTATCGCCTCCCTGATCGCATCTTTGATAATTCCCACCTGTTTGCCGGGTGTTAATCCAAAGGTCTGCATAATAATCTCGCCTGTTATCGGCGGTTGCCAGTTGCGTATGCGGTCGCTCTCTTCCACCTGCTCCAGCCTTGCTGCTACCAGTTCGTAATTCTGCAGAAAGCGGCGCACTTTGTATTTATTCTTGCTGGTAATATCAGCCTTGCACAATATCATCAGCGCTTCTATGTCTTCGCCCGCATCAAACAGCAGGCGGCGAATGGCGCTGTCGGTGATGTTCTCTTTTGTTAAACTGATAGGCCGCAAATGCAACTCGACCAGTTTCTGCACAAAACGCATTTTCTCATTCATGGGCAGTTTCAGCCGGCTGAATATTTTCGGTACCATCCTGCCCCCCACCACTTCATGGCCATGGAAAGTCCACCCATGGCCTTCCTCGAAACGTTTCGTTGGCGGCTTACCGATATCGTGCAGCAGTGCAGCCCAGCGCAACCACAGGTCGTTACTGTGTTCGGCCACATTGTCAATTACCTGCAGGGTATGGTAAAAATTGTCTTTATGCCCCATCCCGTCAATATACTCAGCCCCCTGCAAATCCACCATTTGCGGGAAAATGATTTGCAGCAGGCCGCTTTTATACAACAAATCCCAGCCCAGAGATGGTTTTGGGCTGAGCATTATTTTGTTCAGTTCATCAGTAATGCGTTCCTGCGATACTATTTTAATACGCTGCGCATTGTTGCAGATAGAGGTAAACGTGGCTTCTGCAATGGTAAAGTTGAGTTGCGTGGCAAAACGGATGGCCCGCATCATGCGCAGCGGGTCGTCGCTGAAAGTTTGGTCGGGCGCCAGCGGGGTTTGTATAATTTTCGCCTCAATATCCCCCAAGCCGTTGAATGGATCGATAAGGGTACCGTAATTTTCCCTGTTCAAACTGATTGCCAGCGCGTTGATGGTAAAATCGCGGCGGTTCTGGTCATCTTCCAGTGAACCGGGTGCTACCTCGGGTTTGCGGCTGTCGCGGCTGTAGCTTTCTTTGCGCGCGCCTACAAACTCCACTTCCAGGTCGGACAATTTGATTTGAGCGGTACCAAAAGTTTTGAAAAAAGCGACTGTGGGCACGGGGTTAAAGCGGTTGGCCACTGCATGGGCCAGCTCAATGCCATCGCCCAGGCAAACAATATCTGCATCTTTTGTAGGGCGGCCAATGATTTTATCACGCACAAAACCTCCAATCAGGTAGCTGGCTACCCCCAACTCCTGGCTCGCCGTCGCAATTTTTTTAAAAAGAAACAGTTCCCTGTCCGTACACTTAATATCCATCGCCGCAAAGATAAGGCAAACACCGCTCGTGTAGTACCCACCACTATCCCGATCCATATCCAATGTGACAAGCGCCCGTTTCTATCCGCTCTCACCTTAGTACATTTCAAATTATTACCGCTTCATGACTTACCGGGAAGTTCACCGAATTGGCAATAAAACATTTGTGGTGGGCCACTTCATGCAGTTGTAAGGCTTTTTCCGTCATATGCCCTTCTGCCACCGTCACTTTCGGGTGCAGTATTACGCCCGTAAAACGCCCGCTGCCATTGGCATCCTCCTGCATGGTGCCGGTGGCTGCATCGGTATAGGCAGTAACCACAACCCCTGCTACTGCACATTCGTGCAGGTACCAAAGCATATGGCAGGCAGACAACGAAATCAGCAACATTTCTTCGGGATTATACCTGGTTTTGTCACCCAGGAAAGCGGGATCAGATGAGCCGGGAATTTCCGGTTTGCCGGGCACCTGTATGGTGTGGTTGCGGCTGTAAGCCTTGTAACCAGAGGTGCCGGAGCCCTGGTTGCCTGTCCATTCAATGCCTGCGGTATACTGGTGTGTATGCATATTTGTTTTTGTGCAAAATTATCCTGCAACCGGCATGCTGCTTTGTAAAATAATGCTATTCTGCCAGGTAGCTGCCCGGGGTTAGTCCCCACATTTTTTTAAAGGAATGATGAAAATGGCTCTGATCAAAAAAGCCCGCTTCCTGTGCAGCGGCCGCTATTTCCAGGCGCTGGTTTAATAACCTGCGTCCTGCATCCATACGCTTCATATGCAGAAAAGCATGTACAGTTAAACCCATGCATTTTTTAAATACACGCTGAAAATGCGATACACTCATAAAACAGGAGGCGGCCAGTTCGTTTATGGATAGTTTGCGGTACAGCTCTTTTTCCATAAGGCTAAGCGCCGGCAGCAAACGTTCATCGCTGTGCTGGTTTCCTTTTGTATAAGCTGCAAATTGCAACAGGCAATCTGCTACCTGCTGCATGCCTGTTTGCACAAGCGTTGCATCTGCGGTATGTTTCAGTTGCGTATGCAGTTTCGCTAATTCAGTATATGCCTGCGGTGTACAAACAACAGAGCGGTTAAACAAAGGAACGGCACAGTTAGTATGTGCAAAAGCATGAACAGGTAAAAAGAACACGCTGTACGTCCACCCCGGTTCGGCTGCTGCATAATTGCAATGCGGCTCCAGGGGATTTACCACGAGCACTTCACCTGCATTTACCTGCAGCTGCAGCCGGTTAAAATCATACACCGCTGCACCTGCATGCACCATTACCACGGTGTAGGTTTCATGATAATGCCAGGGAAAGCATTGTTGGGTAAAAGCCCCTTCAAAACATTCCAGTCCTGCTGCTTCATGTGGCACATGGTATTTTGCAAATTCCTGTTGCATGCATGTTGCTTGAAAAGTAAAGATAGAAAAACAGCGGATAGCGTTAAGCAAATAGCGGATAGCCTGCCTGGTTCATCATCCGCCTGCGGCGGCGGGTAAAGCGTACAAATCGCCCCCGCTACGGTAGTCCCGATCGTCGATTCTCGTTGCATCTTCCACGCACGACTGACGAAAAGCACCCGTTTAGTTCATCCCGACTGTCGATGTCTCGATTCCCGATGATTTCACGATTGTTTCGTATTTTCCGTTATTGCTTGTTTAATCTAAATTATTGCCATGTCTTCACGCAGACGTTTTTTACAACAAGGCACTACCCTGCTGGCCAGTGGTATGGCCGCTTCAGTTATCAGTCAGCCTGCCTTTGCTGTTTTCAACAACCGGTTGATGCCTTCAGATACCATTCGCATCGGTGCCATCGGCATCAATGGCATGGGCTGGGCCAATGTAACCGCAGCGCTGAAACAACCGGGTGTACAGCTGGTTGCCCTGTGTGATATTGATGATGCCGTACTGGCCAAACGCATGGGCGAACTGCCTGCACTAAATGTGGATGCTGCACAGGTGAAAACATACAAAGATTACCGCGCAGTGCTTGACCGTAAAGACATAGATGCCGTCATTATCGGCGTGCCCGACCACTGGCATGCATTAATGATGATACATGCCTGCGAAGCAGGTAAAGATGTATACGTGGAAAAGCCGGTTGGCAATTCCATTATAGAATGCCGCACCATGGTGGCAGCACAGCAACGTTACAACCGCATTGTACAGGCAGGCCAGTGGCAGCGCAGCCAGCAGCATTTCAGGGATGCAGTGAGCTTTGTGCAAAGCGGCCAGCTCGGTAATATACGTACCGTTAAGGTATGGTGTTACCAGGGATGGATGCATCCTGAACCGGTACGGCCAGACAGTGCACCACCTCCCGGCGTGGACTACAAACAATGGCTGGGCCCTGCACCTACACGGCCTTTCAACGCCAGCCGTTTCCATTTTCATTTTCGCTGGTTCTGGGATTATGCGGGCGGCTTAATGACCGACTGGGGGGTACACCTGCTCGATTATGCACTCATTGGCATGAAAGCTACCACGCCCAAATCAGTAGCAGCATTGGGCGGCCGGTTTGCCTATCCTGAACTGGCAGAAGAAACACCGGACACCTTAACCACCCTTTACGAATTTGATGGCTTTAACGTGGTGTGGGATTCGGCCATGGGTATCGACAATGGCTCGTACAACCGCGATCACGGCATTGCCTATATCGGCAACAATGGCACGCTGATACTGAACCGCGGCGGCTGGGAAGTAATTGAAGAAAAGAACAGCAAACAGAAAGTAAGCAAGCCACTGGTAACACCGGCAGACAATGGTTTGAACAAACACTGGGAAAACTTTATTGCAGCTGTACGCTCACGCAAAGCGGCAAACCTGCATTGCAGCATACAGGATGGCGCGCATATCGCCACCATGGCACAAATGGGCAATATCGCTTACCGCACCGGCAAAAAACTAACCTGGGATACAGGCGCAGGCCAGTTTACAGACGATGCAGTAAATAAGGAATACCTGCTGAAACCTTACCACAACGGTTACCAGCTGCCCAAAGTATAACAGTAATTAAAAACGGAGCCTGGTGCCTTGTTTCGGGAATACCAGTTTAACACCTGTTGCATTCTGCTGTTGCAATTCATTGTGAATGGCTGTTTCCTGCGCACCCGATGGTTTAATGTGTGTAATCACAACCGGGAAATTGCGCAGGGATGTGCCTGCAATGGCCTGCAGCCTGCTTAATTCCTGCATCAGCAATCTTGGTGTAAGATGACCGAACAATTGTTTTACCGGCTGTTCGTCGGGGAAAGAGACTTCAATCATGATGGCCTTTAACCGGCCATCAGCTACCAGCGGTGCTACTTTATTCCAGAGCAGTTGCAGCTTGTCGCTGTTCTCTGCTGAATCTGCACCGGTATCCCCAAGGTATAAAATATAGTTGCTGTCTTTACGCACCAGGAAGGCCGTGCTCTGGTAAGGGTTTACATGGCTTAAAGGAAAAGCCTGCACCAGCATATCCGTGTTTGCCAGCGGCTGTTCTTCACCTTCTTCCAGCGTAACATAATGGTATTTGCCGATAGCCGGTTTTTCACCTTCATTGGCAAAATTGGCCCAGCTTGTCCAGGTAAAGTATTTGTCCTTTAATATATCCAGGCAATAACGCATGCCATATATATTTTTGGCCGTATCATCCGGAGAATTGATGATCATACCGGCAAGATGATCCAGGTGACCATGTGAAATAAGGTATCCCTTAATATATTGACGCAGTACATTGCCCGTGGGTACCGTAAACACACCGGCCTGCACCGCCTTATCAATACCGGCGCGCAGCGTACCAGCATCAAGACATACATAATTGTTACTGCCTGCAGGTGCCAGCATGTATGCCGAAAGATTACTTTCATCCATACCGCCTTTTACGCCCAGCGGTACCACACTGAAAGCATAATTTACCTGTTGCGCACGGGCTGCTGACACGAAAAACAACATGGCCGTTAAAAAGGGAATAACTATACGATGCATCGCCGGGTGACTGTTTTAAATGAAAGGTATTTTGTTAAAAGCGGCGTAAAGGTCAGGAAATCCGCCTGCATAAAATGCAAAAGCTTTTAAAAAAGCGGTTAATGATGTAAATTTATCAAAACACAGTGTATGAGTAGCTTACGTGCTGTTTACGCGTTACTGATGGTAACCGCCACCTGCAGTTTTTCCGTAGTATCTGCACAGAATAGCCAGTCTAAGAAAGAAGCCAGGATAGCCCGTGTACAACAACTGGTAAACAACCAGCGATATGTTTTTAAAGCCCAGACCATGCTCCCGATGAGCGGGCGCTCAAGAACACTGACCAGCGATTATGATCTCTCCATTACAAAAGATACATTGGTTAGTTACCTGCCTTACTTCGGCAGGGCTTATTCTGCCGGTTACAACTCGTCCGACAACGGCATACAGTTTACTTCAGTGAACTTCACCTACACCCTCACACCAAAGAAGAAAGGTGGCTGGGATGTAACGATAATACCGAAAGACTACAACGCCGTACAGCAGATGAACCTGCGTATTTCTTCCGACGGGTATGCATCGCTACAGGTAACCAGCACCTCCAGGCAGTCTATTTCTTACAATGGCTATATCGCAGAAAAACGCGCTAAATAAAAAAAACAGCAGATTTTGACATTTTAAATTCAATCATTTATTGTGATTGTTAAGGCGGTTTTATATACGTAATTAAAGAAATATCTTTCCCGATAAATATTTCTTATACCAGCGGTATGCTTTTTGTTTTTAGGTGCGCATTCGACAACCAAGCCAAAACTCCCCTGCGCATGAGCCCTCCCAACCTTAAAAAACCATACGTATACATCCGTTTTAAACCATTTATTGATTTATTCCATCTCATGAAAAGAACTATTGTAATTGGAGCCATGGCGTCATTGGTGACATGGTGTGCGTGCCAGAAAGCTAATGATCAAACACCTGCAACACCGGGTAAACCATCTACCCCCTCTACACCGGTAACACCTCCATCCGGTGTAAAACACAAACGTATTTACCTGAAACAGGGCGGTGACAAAGGCTTTTACTCAAACGGTAAAGATTTCAGCTATGAAGCCGGTGATACACTGGTATTAAAAGAAAATGACTGGAGCTATTGTTCGTTCGAGAATTTTTATGGCACCAAAAGCGATCCGCTGGTAATTGTTAATGAAGCGGCACAGATCCGTTTATCAGCAGGTTTTGCATTCTCCAGCTGTAAATACATCAAATTAACCGGCAGCGGTACAAGCGACAAATATGGTTTCCTGATTTCCGATGCAGTGAAAGGCGGCGTGGGTGTTGACATTCACGGCCATTCATCCAATATTGAAGTAGAACGCATTGACATTACCAGGAAAACTTATGGCTACTGGGTAAAACAGGAAGGCAGCTGTGTTGACAGCCTGCAGTATCCCAACTTTACCATTTCAGATATTCATATTCACGATGGCCGCATTCACAATGTAACCCAGGAAGGCATGTACCTCGGCAGTACAGACCCCAATGGCACACGTGCAGTGAATTGCAGCGGTTCGGTTATTTATCCCCGGCCATTGCGTCTTGGCAATATTACTGTAAACAATATGATCATCGACAGCACCAACAGAAGCGGTATCCAGCTTTCAGGCGCTGACCAGGGCACGAATGAAATTTACAGCAACACCGTTAGCAACAGCGGCTTTGAATACAATACTGCACAGGGTAACGGCATAAGCCTGGGTGGTTACACACACGCCAATGTACACGACAACAGCATCAATCACAGCTTTGCACTCGGCATCCTGGTACTGGGCGCAGGCAAAATTGATATTGAAAACAACACCGTTGACAACAGCGGCAACCTCAATGGCAAGGTTACACCGGGCATGGCCAGCATTATGGTAGATACCCGCCGTACAGACCCCGTGGTTAAATCAACCCTGATCATCAAAAACAACAAACTGGGCAGCAACACCGATAAAAACGTGCGTTTTTACGAAACCTTTGCCACCTACAATACCGACAACCAGATTTGCAACAGCGGCACACTGGTTATCCCAGGCGATATCAAGTATACCACTTGCAACTAATGCATCCGCAGGGCTATTCCATACTTCACCGGTATGGAATAGCCCTTTTTCATTTGCGGTATGAAAAATTTAATACCCGCTGAAATCATCCCGGCTGTCGATTCCCGATGCCTTTGCGGCTGACGTGTTACGGCTAAACAAAACGCCGGGTCGAAACCCGGCGCTTGAATAAACTTGTATAGAACACACTTGTTGCTAGAGATAACGGTTCAGTAAATTCTCCAGGTACTCCTGTTTGCCGCTTTTCACTGCAGGCTCACCATTTTCAGCTGCGAAATTGCGCAGGTCTTCGAGCGACAGTTTGCCTGCTTCGAAATCTTTTCCTTTACCGCTGTCGAACGATGCATAACGGTCTGCACGTATTTTTTTGTATTCAGAATGTTGCAGGATATTATCGGCGATAACGAGCGCACGCGCAAAATTATCCATACCACCGATGTGTGCATAAAACAGGTCTGCATCATCGGTTGAATTGCGCCTGCGTTTAGCGTCAAAATTAATACCGCCACCGCCAAAACCATTGGCTTCGAGTATTACCAGCATGGCTTCGGTTAATTCACCAATGTTATTGGGAAACTGGTCTGTATCCCAGCCGTTCTGGTAATCACCGCGGTTGGCATCCATAGAACCGAGTACACCTGCATCGGCAGCCACCTGCAGCTCGTGCTGGAAAGTATGACCGGCCAGGGTTGCATGGTTTACTTCAATGTTCAGTTTAAAATCATTCAGCAAATCAAACTGGCGCAGGAAACCGATTACCGTTGCTGAATCATAATCATACTGGTGTTTGGTAGGCTCGCAGGGTTTGGGTTCAATAAAGAACGTTCCTTTAAAGCCCTGTTTGCGTGCATAGTCTTTTGCGGTATGCAGAAAACGGGCAAGGTGTTCCTGCTCCTTTTTCATGTTGGTATTCAGCAAACTCATATAACCTTCGCGGCCGCCCCAGAACACATAGTTTTCTCCATCCAGCGCAATTGTAGCATCCAGTGCTGCTTTTACCTGTGCGCCTGCATGGGCCAGTACATGAAAATCGGGGTTGGTGGCAGCGCCATTCATATACCTGCGGTGCGAAAACAGGTTGGCTGTACCCCACAGCAGCTTAACGCCGGTAGCGGTTTGTTTTTGTTTGGCATATTCAACCAGCGCCTGCAGCCTTCTTTCATTCTCCGCAATATCGTTGGTATAATCCACTACGTCTACATCATGAAAGCAATAATAAGGCATGCCCATTTTGGTAATAAACTCAAATGCCGCATCCATTTTATCTTTCGCACGCTGTATGGCATCTGTATGGTTGTTCCAGGGATACAGGTGTGTAGGTTCGCCGAAAGGATCTGCGCCATTACCCACAAAGCTGTGCCAGTAAGCACAGGCAAAACGCAGGTGATCTTTCATGGTTTTGCCGACCACTACTTTATTCGCATCGTACCAGCGAAAAGCAAGCGGGTTATCACTATCGGGGCCTTCGTATTTTACCTGGCCTATACCTTTGAAATATTCTTTTTCACCAATTAAAACTGACATAATTTTATTTTTTATACGTTCACTGATGTTATTACTTCTTTTTATAATTGCTTTTCCAGCAGGCTTTTCCAGCTATTGTATAAATCGCCGTAAACCTCTTGTGCATTGGGTTCTATCAACGCGAGCGGTTGGGCCATGGCAAATGCTTCCTTTTCACTGGCAAATATGCCGGCGCCAATACCTGCACCCAGGGCTGCACCAACACTGCCATCGCTGTTGTACAGCTCTACCGGCACATTGGTGGCATTTACAAATGCTTCGGTAAATACACTGCTTAAAAACATATTGGCCTTGCCTGCACGTATTACAGAGGGGTTCATGCCCGAGGCACGCATAATATCCAGCCCGTACCGGAACGCAAATGCAATGCCTTCCTGTGCTGCGCGGAATATGTGTGCCGGTGTATGTGTATTTAAATCAATGTTGTTGAACTGCGCGCCCGGCAGCCTGTTCTCCAGCATGCGTTCTGCGCCGTTGCCAAAAGGCATTACAAGCAAACCATTGCTGCCTGCAGGTATAGCGGCTGCCTGTTCGTTCATCTCTGTATAACTTGTTTTCCAATTGTCCCTCACCCAACGGTTGAGGATGCCTGTACCATTAATGCAAAGCAGCACGCCCAGTCTTTGCGCCTGTGCCGTATGATTCACATGCGCAAACGTATTCACGCGCGACAAAGGATCGTAGGTCAACGCATCGCTTACACCATAAATTACACCCGAAGTGCCTGCGGTAGCTGCTACTTCACCGGGTTGCAGCACGTTTAACGACAATGCGTTGTTAGGCTGATCGCCTGCTTTGTAAGCCACCGGTATGCCGGGCTTCAGCTGCAATGTAGCAGCCACATCGGCACTGAGCAGACCGTGTTCGGCAAATACATTTTTCTGTACGGGAATCATACTGTTGCTGAACCCGAAATATTGCATCAGTTCGCCGGAAACACTATTGGTTGTAAAATCCCAGAAAATGCCTTCTGATAAAGCGGAGGCACTGGTAGTGGCTGCGCCTGTTAAACGCAGGGCAATAAAATCGCCCGGCAGCATCAATTGCGCAACCTGGTCGTACACCGCGGGTTCGTTGGCTTTTACCCAGGCCAGTTTGGCTGCGGTAAAATTACCGGGGGAATTGAGTAAATGCGGCAGGCAGTAATCGGCACCCAATGCATCAAATGCAGCATTGCCATAGGTTACCGCGCGGCTATCGCACCAGATAATGGCATTGCGCAATACCTGCTGCTGTTTGTTTACGATCACCAGGCCATGCATCTGGTAAGCAATACCGATGGCGGCAATATCGTGTGGATTGTATTTTTTAGTGGCGTGTGCCTTTAAGATAGCCTGCTGAACATGCTCCCACCAGGTATCGGGTGATTGCTCTGCCCAGCCATGTTCTGCCACAATAACAGGTGTTTCATAATCGGGATATTGCGCAGCAGCGATGCATTGCTGTGTTGCGGCATCTACTACCGACACTTTAATTGAAGAGGTTCCGAGATCTATTCCCAGTAAAAGCATATCGTTTGCAATAAAAAAGTGAACACCTTATTGCCTGCCCATAACAAGGGAAAAACAGGGCAAGCAATTCGGCTGCCCGAATATAGGCATCTTCGGGACAGATGCAACCGATTGCATGACTTTTTTTAAAAAATTCCCTATTTTTAATAGCTGATAAGGAGGTAACCGATTGCACCCCACCCCGTTAAAATCTGCCAAACTGCAACATGGAGCAAACAAAAGATATCACTATTTATGATATTGCCAAAGCCGTTGACCTATCGCCGGCAACGGTAAGCCGGGCATTAAAAGATCACCCGGCTATCAGTAAAAAGACCAAGGATAAAGTTACTAAACTGGCGGCTGAATTGGGCTACCGCGCCAATAATTTTGCCAGCAACCTGCGCATGCAGCGTACCCATACCATTGGCATTATGGTGCATGAACTGAACAGCAACTTTATCACCTCTGTGATAGCAGGTATTGAAAGCGTTACCACCGCAGCGCAATACGATTTGATTATTGCCCACTCCTCGGAAAGTTATATCAAGGAAGCAGCCAATGCACGCAACCTTTTTCACAAACGTGTAGATGGCCTGATTGCTTCACTGGCCTACGACACCACTGATTTTACACATTTCACCCCCTTTGAAAGAAAGGGCATACCGGTGATTTATTTTGACAGGGTAGAAACAGGCATAGCAGGCACCAAGGTGGTGATTGACAATGAAGAAGCAGGCTTTAAAGCCGTAGAACATTTGCTGCAGCAGGGTTGTAAGCGCATTGCCCATGTAACGGGTAACCTGAAGCGCAATGTATATGCCGACCGCTTAAAGGGGCACCAGCGGGCATTGGCAGCAGCAGGCATTAATTGGAATCAGTCGCTGCTGATGGAAAATGACTTGAGTGAACAAGCCTCTATCGACGCAGCACATGCCATTGCTGCCATGCAACCCATGCCGGATGCCGCTTTTGTAACCAATGATTTCTGTGCAGCTATCTGCATGCAAACCCTGAAGGAAAAAGGCATTCGCATTCCGCAGGATATTGCGTTCGTTGGCTTCAACAACGACAGTGTAGCCAAGATTGTGGAACCCGGCCTCACCACCATCCACTACGCAGGTTTTGAAATGGGCAAAATCGTTGGCAAAAACATGATCGACCGCCTGCTGCACCCAGGCCAAAGCCCGATTGATACCACCATTACATTGCAGAGTGATTTGATTGTGCGGGGATCGTCGTTGAAGAAAATGGTTTAATGGTTTGATTTGATTCACGATGTTATCATCCAGCTGTACAGCAGCCTTGATACTTCCGCCATTGCTGCAATAGCATCCCCTTCATCATCCCAGCCGCTGGAAAGCAGTACCAATACATATTTTCGGCCATCAGGCAGGTATACAATGCCGCTGTCGTGGTGAACACCTGTAATATTGCCTGTTTTGTGCGCCACCTTCACACCTGCCGGTAACCTGGCGGGTATAATATCATTGAATTCCTGGTGCAGCAGGATATCAATCATATCAGTTGACGCAGCTGCATTCACGGCCCTGCCGTTTGCCAGCGCCTCGTATAACAACATCAGGTCGTAGGCAGTAACTTTGTTGTTCAAACCTGCGGCAAAAGCCTTGTTGTCTTCTACCCCGCGCAGCACCTGTATTTGCTGTGCTCCCATATGGCGCATGGTACGCATTACGTTGGGCGCTCCTACTTTTTCGATAACAATATTGGTGGCAAGATTACTGCTGCGGATGATCATGGCATATACCAGGTCGTACAGCCGCATATTGGTGCCTATTTTAGTGTAGAGTTCATGCTCACTGTCGTCTGCCGAATCAAGTGTGTACACACTGCTGTCTGCAATACTTTTGAAATGATTGTGCACCGGGACAGCATCATTCATGGAAAGCAAACCTGCTGCAGCCTGTTGATACACTTCCATCATAACAGGTGTTTTCATGGTACTGGCAGCATGAAACAAGGCATGTTCATTTATAAAAAGCGTTTTACCGGATGCTGGATCTTTAAACGCTACGGCAAAATTTCCCTTGTGCTGCAACAGCAACTGCCCGATATGAGCGGCAACACTGTCCAGCGATGGTTTCGGCTGACTAAAACCCATACAACTGCAAAATGATAAAAAGATGATAGAAAAAGTACGCATGACAGTTTGGTTGAAATATACCGGGACATTACCATACCGGCGAAGCCAAAGTTTTGATTTTGAAGGGTAATTTAAGCCCTTTTTTAGTAAATAAACCGGCCAACATTGTATGTTTACAGTTTAATATATTTACCAAGTGGATAAACTGGTACAGAAAAACAATGTTACCGTTTCCGGTAACACCAGCGCTAACCGCACCATCGTATTCGGGCATGGGTTTGGGATTGACCAGACGACCTTTACACAACTGGCCGCCAATTTTGAACAAGACTACCGCATTGTTATGTACGATAATGTGGGCGGCGGCAAATCAGACATGAGTGCTTACAGCCAGGTACGCTACAACTCCTTACATGGTTATGTGGCAGATCTTAAAGACATATTTACGCTCCTTGATATACAAGACGCCATTTTTGTAGGGCATTCGGTAAGCAGCATGATTGGCATGCTTACCGCCATCCAGTATCCTGCTTTTTTCAGCAGGCTGGTAATGCTGGGTGCCAGTCCGCGGTACCTCAACGACCCTGCCCAAAACTATACCGGTGGTTTCAACCCGGAAGACCTTGCAGCGTTGTACGATGCCATGCGCACCAATTACCAGGCATGGGCCAGCGGCTTTTCTGCACTGGCTATGGCCAACCCGGAGCGCCCGCAGCTTGCTGAAACTTTTGCAGCAGGCCTGCAGGCCATACGCCCTGATATAGCGCTGGCTGTAGCCAAAGTTATCTTTGAATCAGATCACAGGGCCGATCTTGCCAAAAACACCATACCTGCACTGGTAGTGCAAACAGCCAACGACATTGCAGTTCCTGTTGTGGTAGGCGACTACCTGCACAGGCACCTGCAGGGCAGTAAACTGGTACAGGTGAATACACACGGGCATTTCCCGCACATGAGTGCCCCCGGGGAAGTATACCAGGCAATTGCCGGTTTTCTTTAACCGCATCAAACAAACAGCGTGCAGCACTGGCAGAACAAACTACTTTACTTTTACAGCGAAACCGGCAGGTGGGATAAAGAAAAGGACATGACCGGTTTTACAGCTTTCAGCATTTCACTGCTGAAAGAGCTTACCGGCGCCTATATGGCGCTGCAGGTAGTGTTGGAAGATGCCTTTACCGCACGCATCAGCGATGCCATTCCTGAATATTTAAACGAGCTGGTACTGCACCCCGCCCCTATCAGCCAGTTTCTTGAAGCCAATCATTACGACAATGTATACTGGCAGCAGATTCCCTATAACGACGATACGTTCACAGAAATATTAACTGCTTTATCATCGGCAGTTATGATCCCTGTTACCGGCGAAAGCAGCACCAGTATAATTGTGCTTGGCTGGAGTGAAGTACAGGTATGTGATGAACATTTCAGGAACTTTATTGACAGTGCCGGCGCCCGCGTAAGAAACGTGCTGCAGCAAAGCTGGAAACAGCAGCAGCTGCAGCAATCTGTATCCCGCTTTACTGCCATTTTGCAACAAATGCCGCAGGCAGTTATTTTTATTGATGAAACCACTTATACAGGTTGGGTAAACAGCCAGGCTGCAGCACTGCTGCAACTCAGCAGCACCGGCGAACAGCCGCCCAATATACTCGGCGAAGCCATGGCAAAACTGCGCAACAGCGCTATCAACCGCGAAGACATTAACCGGCAGGCTTCACAACTTTTTACCTTGTCCAATCAAACCATTACCAACTGGCTGTGGACCTTCGGCAACAACAGCAGCACACAACAATACAGCGTATTTACACAACCCGTATCCCTACCCGATGTAAACGGGCGGTTGTGGGTGTTTAATTTGTTATAAAAAAACCGGCAGCGCTCAATGACACTGCCGGTTGTACAACAACGATACTGTTTCCCTGTTACCACGTATACGTAGCTACCGCCCCGGGACTGAGCGATACAGCCACCTGCTGATGACTGTCTTTAATATAAAACTGTTTAGCTGTACTGCCTGTGTTCAATACCAGCAATACTTTTTTACCCTGCGGTGTGCGGTAGGCCACGTTTTTCAAACCTTCCGGCTCGTTTGAGGCAATACGCACCGAACCCGGGCGCACCAGTTTGGCGCTCTGCGCAATAATATAATACGCAGGGTTACGGCTTACGGTATCACCTGCAATGGTTACTGCACCCAGGCAGCCATTGCAACCGCCACGGTCTGTATGCGGGTTTTGTTTGGGATCAGCTGCCAGGTTCCATTCCAGTACGGTACGGCACCAGTTGCGTGCTGCACCAATGCTCAGTTTGCGCACATGCTCATCCAGGTCTTTTTTCAAATTACCCGGTGCACCCACCCATTGTTCTGTAAAGTACAGGTTCTTGTCAGGATAAGCTGCATGCACTGATGCCAGTGTATCAATATGGCCGCCATACAGGTGAAATGCCGAGCCATCCACATATTTCCTGGCTCCAGGATCGTTCAGGATAGACAAGGGATAATCAGGCCTGTCTGCATTGTGATCGTACAAAATAATTTTTGTACTGATGTGTTCCGATGCAAACAAGGGCCCCAGGTTGTTTTTGATAAAATCTGCCTGTTGCGCGGGCAGCATCAGCATGCTGGGGTTATTGCCGGGATGCAGCGGTTCGTTCTGTATGGTAATGGCATCAATGTTAATACCGTGCTGCTGCATGCCTTTGATGTATTTTACAAAATACTGCGCATAAGCAGGCTGGTAACGCGGTAACAAACTACCGCCGCGGGTATCGCCATTGTTCTTCATCCATACAGGCGCCGACCATGGCGAACCAAGTATTTTGATACGCGGATTGATGGCCAGTATTTGCTGTAATACCGGGATAACATCTGCTTCATCAGGGGCCAGGCTAAAATGCTCCAGGTCAAAATCGGTTTCACCTGCGGGCATATCGTCGTAGCTGAAAATGCGGTCATTCAAGTCAGACGCGCCGATGCTTACACGCAGGTAGCTCATACCAATATTACGGCCGGTGGTGTCAAACAATTCCTTCAATAAGGCAGTACGTGCAGCCGGCGTCATGCGCTGAATAAGCTGTGCACTGCCCCCCGTAAGTGTGCAGCCAAAACCGTCCATTTGCTGGAAGGTTTGCTGCTCATCGATTGTAATGACCGGCATGTTTGCTGCGGCCTTGCTACCGTTAATGGTTTGCGGCTCAAAAAACAGGCTGTTGTCGGCATCGGTTACCCACGCCGTAACACCTGTTTGCGTTTGCTGCGCGCTGCTGTTTTTCTTTACACTTGTACAAGCTGCTGTTCCTGCCAGCAAAAGCACTGCGGCAGCAGCCTGCATATATCTTTTATTCATCATCATACAATCCTGTTCAAAAAATAATGCGGTCGTCTGTAAACTGATCTTTTAAAACACCAATGTCATAATAGAATGCGGCAGGCTTACTGTTTCGGCAGCTTTGCCCTGTATCCACAGGCGGAAGGGTAAACGGTCTTTGGTTTCATTCAGCACCACCACTGCAACAGAACCGTCTTTGTTGATAAAGGCAGTTGTTTGCAATTGTCCCCTGCTCGATGCACTGCTGATGCGCTGCGCACCCGGATGGATGAAGCGCGAGAAATGACCGATGTAATAGAAAGCACTGGTGTAGTACACTTCACCTGTTTGTACGTTGGCATGTACAGGTGCCAGGCAAAAATTGCCTGCATGGTTGGGACCACCTTTCTCATCGAGCAGGATGTTCCAGTCTGTCCAGCCAACTGTGCCATTGTTAAAATCGTTGAGTATAGAACGGCCATAGGTTTCACCATATTTCCATTCGCTGATCTTTTTAAACTCAAATTTCTCATTGCAGCCTTCGGTAAACATCAGGTTGGTATTGGGGAAGGCTTCGTGTACGCGTTTCACATTCTCGAATATTTTACCACCACCTGTCCAGTCTTCATACCAGTGAAAAGCCACGCCCCATACATATTTCGCAGCCTGTGGATCGTTGAGTATGGCAGCAGCACGCTGGTACAGCAGGTCACGGTTGTGATCCCATACCATCAGTTTTTTACCGGCCATGCCTTGTTTGTGCAGGGTTGGGCCGAGATAATTTTTTACAAAATCCACTTCATCTTCTGCGGTAAACACGCAAGATTCCCAGGTTTGTTTGGCCATGGGTTCGTTCTGTACACTAAGCCCCCAGATAGGTATGCCTTCTTTCTCGTAGGCTTTAATGAATCTGATATAGTGATTGGCCCATGCCTGGCGGTACTGTGGCAGTAATTTGCCACCATGCAGCACGTCATGGTTGTCTTTCATCCAGGCATAGGGCGACCATGGCGTAGCGAAAGTTGTTAAGCTGCCGCCTGCAGCAGCGATGGCGGCTTTAATAAACGGAATGCGGTATTTACGGTCATGATCGATATTGAATGTTTTCAATGCCGTATCATTTTCCTGCACATAGCTGTAGGTATCGCTGGAGAAATCGCAGCTCGCAATATGCGTACGTGCCAATGTGTAACCCAGGCCGTTTTTCTTGTCAAAAAAGGCCTTCATCAATTCCTGCTGTTTGTTTGCAGGCAGTTTGTAAAAGGTTTCAGCCGAGGCATCGGTTAAGGCAGCACCCATACCCACCATGGTTTGAAAGCGATGTGTGGCATCGATAAACACACAGGGTTGTGTTTCGAGGGGCTGACCAAAATCGGTGAAATGCAGAGTGTCAGTGATGGCAAGTTTTTTGTCAGAACTGTCGGCGGTAACATATACCACCACTTTTTTCTGTTGCAGTGCAGCTGCGGATATTGGCTGCCAGGTTTGGGCCTTTACACCCAAAACCAACAGACTAAGCAGGGCTATGCTGTAGTATTTTGTATGTTTCATCATAGAAAGTTAAACAAAAGAAGACGGAAAATTTATTTCCGCCTTCCTTGTTGTATAGATTAGTAACCGCTCGTTTGTGTGAGCTTGGGATTCAGATCAATTTGGTTCTGCGGTATAGGATACAGCAGGCGGTAAGCAGGCACATTGTAGTTCAGGCTTTGACCGTTACCATCTTTTACTGCATTCATTACCTGCAGTGCTTTTCCTGTGCGCAGCAGATCGAACCAGCGATGTCCTTCAAATGCCAGTTCCAGCCTTCTTTCCAGTAAAACAGCATCCAGGGCTTCAGCGGCGCTGGCTGCAGTTTTTGCACCGAGGTTTACCCTTGCCCTTACCTGGTTAACCAGGTTCATGGCGCCTGAAACATCTCCTGTTTGCGCCAGTGCTTCCGCTTTCAGCAGCAACACATCCGGCAGGCGTATCAGGTAAAAGTCATTGGTACCGTTTTGCGGATCGTTGTATTTGGTAATAAAAGGATAGTGTGTAACAGGCCAGTTTTTATCCGTCCACTGGCCGCTGATATCCAGGAAAGTGATGGATGCATTCAAACGTATAAGATCATTTTCTGCGTTGAAAACATTGACCAGGTCGTTCGCCGGCGTACTGAATTTTTTCCAGCCGCCGCCTGCAAAGTGACCGTTGTCAAAACCAACAAGAATAGAAGGAAACCAGTTACCGATTTTATCACCGGTATTATAACCATCGTAGTTAATTTCCCA
Organism: Deminuibacter soli; assembly: GCF_003412455.1. GTDB lineage: Bacteria > Bacteroidota > Bacteroidia > Chitinophagales > Chitinophagaceae > Deminuibacter > Deminuibacter soli. The sequence continues at coordinate 142,823 of NZ_QTJU01000010.1, forward strand.
GATGGCTTCGCTGTTGTTTTTATGCGCGTTATCCCAGAGGTAGGTATAATCGCTCAGCATGCTGTACTGCGGGATAGTTAAATCACTGTAGTACTTCACAGAATCCCATTTGGGTGTAGCCATTGTAGCGTACACTTTAGCCAGCGTGGCGTATACAGCGCCTTTTGACACAATGTATTTTGAAGCATTGGCGCCCACATCCTGCACATTGTCTTTTGCATACCACAGATCGCTCAGAATGGCATCGTATACACTGTCTGTTGAGGACTGTGCTACCAGTGATGAATTGAACAACGATTCTGAAGAAGTGGCATCAGAAGGTTTCAGCTTTAATGGTAAACGTCCATACAATTTTACCAGGTCAAAATAATTCCATGCGCGGAAAAACTTTGCCTCACCGGTGATCTGTGCTTTTCTCGTAGCTGTGAAAGCCGCGTCTTTGCTGTGTGCTACGTTATCAATCAAAATGTTTGCCCGGCCAATTACCGCATAGGCATCGGCCCAGTCGCGGTTAATATTGCCGTTAAGCGAGTTGAAAGTGAAATTGTCGATCGTAATATTATCGCTGTTGTCGCCACCCGCATAAGCATTGTCTGCCAGCACATCACCATTGGTAATCCTGTCAAAGGCCGACCATTCCAGCGCATTGTTTTTATAATAGGTATACAAGCCTTTTATAGAGGCTTCTGCATCTGTAGCAGAAATCTGTGCAGTGGTATCTACTGAACTGATCACATTTGTTTGCGGTTGTTTGTCCAGTAATTTTGAACAACTGCTATTGAAAACGGCTATGCTCATCAAAACAGCACCACCGGTAATTATCTTATTTTTCATTTGAACTGAGTTTTGTTGTTTAAAATGAGGGAGATCTTATTTTAAACTCAGGTTTAAACCAACGAGTATCACTTTAGGCTGGGGATATGCACCATAGTCCACACCCAGCGCTACGTTTTTGTTTGACAAATTGCCATCGTTACCATAAGTGTTCACTTCCGGATCAAATCCTTTGTATTTGGTTATGGTAAACAGGTTCTGCGCAGATACATACAGCGATGCAGATCCCAGGCCGATTTTGTTCAGCAATGAAGGGTTAAACCTGTAAGCCAGTGTAATGGTTTTGAAACGCAGGTAAGAACCGTTTTCCAGGAACCTGGTAGAGATTTGTGAGTTATCGTTGTTGCCAGGACTAACACCAGGCATATCGGTAGCATCACCCGGTTTCTGCCACCTGCTCAGGATAGCGGTGCTCTGGTTGCGGGAATCTTTCATGCCTTCTGTTTCAACACGCAGACCATTGAAGATCTTGTTGCCCTGTGAACCCTGTACAAACACAGTGAGGTCAAAGTTTTTGTAAGAGAACGTGTTGTTCATACCGTAAATGAAATCAGGCTGTGCGCTTCCCAGATACTGGCGGTCGTCGGGGCTGGTCTGCGAATACGGAACAGCTTTGCCATCTCTTCTCAGGTACAGCTGGTTACCGGTATTGGGGTCAACACCTGCAGCTTTATAACCATAAAATTCGCCCAGGCCATAACCGGTTGCAAGGGCAACGGCATTACCTCTTTCATAAATAGAACCGAAGGAAGGCATGGCTTTAACACCGGAAACGATATAATCTACCTTGTTTTTATTGAAGGAGATATTGAAGTCGGTATTCCAGTTAAAGTTTTTGCCTACAATGTTTTTGCTCGATAAAGAAAACTCTTCACCAATATTGGTCATTTTCGCACTGTTCAGCAAAAAGCTGGAAACAATTTCGCCACCCACCGGTACGTTTACCAGCAGGTCTTTTGTTTTCTTCACGTAGAAGTCTGCAGTAGCAGTCAGGCGCCTGTCCAGCAGGGTAATGTCTACACCGATATTGGTTTGGGTGGTGTTTTCCCAACCAAGGTTCAGCGGTGCAATATTGTTATAACTCAGGCTTCCGTCGTTGGCGTTGATAGATGATGTGGTATAACGCGCATAGCTTGGAATACCTTCCTGGTTACCCACTTTACCCCAGCCGGCACGCAGTTTCAGGTCGTTGATCACCTTTACATCGCGCATAAAATCTTCCTGCGAAATTCTCCAGCCGGCGGATAATGATGGGAAGGTTGCATTCCTGTTACCGGGTGCAAATTTGGAAGACTTGTCCATACGCACATTGGCCTGGAACAGGTACTTGCCTGCGAAGTCGTAGTTAATACGGCCCAGGTAAGAGATCATAGCCCATTCATCAATGGATTTAGACGAAGGGTTTTTATTGGTAGACAGGTCGAATTTCTGGTCAAATCCCTGCAGCCTGTAAGCCACTGGCAGTTTTGAGGCAGAGATATAGGTTTGATCCCATTTGCTTTCCTGTGCTGTCCAGCCTGCGAGTGCAGAAAAATGGTGCTGCTCCCAGGCATGCGAATAGTTCAGTGTTTGCTCGCTCAGCCATACCAGCTGTGTGCTGCTTGTTTGGCTGAAGAAACCCTGCTGGTTGCGCCCATTCTGCGTTAACAGCGGATCTACCGCATACTGGTTGCGGTAGTTGGTATAATCAATACCAAAACGCGAGTTAAACACCAGGTCTTTGAAGAATTTCACATCTGCACCCATGCTGCTGATCAGCCTGTCTGTGCGGTTGCGGGTAGTTTGGCCTTCAATGGCACCCAGCGGGTTTTCCCAACCGGATAAGGGGTTTTGTGCAATCTGCCCGTTGGCAGTATAATGACCTACCGTGGGCGGTGTGCCCAGGGCAGACAATACAACACCACCACGTGCAACGCCCTGGTTATCGGTGATATCATTGCTGTTTACGCGCGACAGGATGTTGGATGTAGTAAGTGTTAACCAGTTGGTGGCTTTTGAAGTAAGATTGGCACGTGCAGTAACCCTGTCAAACTCGGTAGGCAGAATCATGCCTTTCTGTTTGTTGTAGTTCAGCGACACATAATGCGTGGTTTTATCGTTACCGCCAGATTCTGCCAGCTGATAGTTTTGCTGGTTGCCGTGACGAAACACTTCATCGGGCCAGTTTACATTGTTGGCTTTAACCATGGAATCGGTAATAGTGCCCGGACCATACGATTCATTCATGTACTGCTGGTACTGCTGGCCATTAAGCACATCGAGCCTTTTGGTAGGCGATGTGGTGCCGTAGTACATATTTGCTTCTACCCTTGATTTACCGTTTGCGCCTTTTTTGGTAGTGATGATCACTACACCGTTGGCACCACGTGTACCGTAGATAGCCGTAGAAGCCGCATCTTTCAGGATAGAAATAGATTCGATATCGTTGGGGTTATAGGCAGAGATATCGGTTGTCTGGATACCATCTACAATATACAGGGGATCGTTTGAAGCACTGATAGAGGTAGAACCGCGTACACGGATAGATAATCCTGCGCCTGGCTTACCTGAATTGGATGTTACCTGCACACCTGCCGCCTTACCCTGTAAAGCTTCACCGGCATTAACAATGGGACGGTTGGCAATATCGGCTGCAGTTACCACAGCAACAGATCCGGTGAGGTCTTTTTTACGTTGTGCACCATAGCCCACCACTACCACCTGCTCCAACTGGGCATTACCGGCAATGAGGGTAATATTGATCTGTTCGCGGCCGCTTACTGGTTCGGTTACCGTTTTGTAGCCTATGTAAGAGAATTCAAGCAGCCCATCTTTAGGGACAGAGATGGCGTAGTCGCCACTTATACCGCTGGTTACCCCTTTGGTAGTACCGGGTATGTGAACGGATACACCTGGCATGGCTTTACCGAGTGAATCGGTAACGGTACCTTTTACTGTGATATTCTGCGCCCATGAAGCACAGCACATCAGCAAAAAAGACATCAATAGCAATAGTCGTTGTCTCATAATGTGTTTAAATAAGTAAAAAATAAATGTGAGGAAATTTGCCGGCAGCTACAGATAGGAGTAGTAATTCTGAGCCATTGTCCGTTACAGGCGCGGTTTTACACCGGTGGCGGTAAAGCAAGCAAATTCTTCATTGAAGGTTGATTTTAGAACAATCTTAACAAGACAAAATTAGCAGCAATTCATTTTGAAAAACAAAATTATTTAACACAACTTATTGATTTATAGACTATTGCAATCTAATTGATACGGTTCGCTACCACACCTACGCGTTACAGAAATAATTCTGTAACAATCGTTTATTGTTTTACAGGAGGTGAAAGGATTTTTTTTGTGATACGGTTCCGTGCCGTATGAAGAAATTTTACAGTACCAGCTTACTCCAGCCTTCATCACCGGCGTCCCGGAGCTCTTTTTTCCGTTCTTCCATAAGTGTGCGTACGCGGTTGAGGTAAGCCCAGCAGGTACTTTGGCGTATGTCGAGCAGGGTTGCGAGCTTGTGTGAAGAGATCTTTCCCTTGGATGTGTAGATGAGAAAGATCATATAGAAAGCTTTATTAATAGGTATTTTTGTGTTCTGAAAAATGGTATTTGCCATTACCGATTCTTCATAATCGCATTTGGTGCAACGGCGGCTGAAAGGCAGGTGACCGGCAAAATACTGGTCGTGCCGGCACTTGCGGCAGGCATAGGCCTCTTTCCATTTCAGCTGCGCGAGAAACTCGAAACAACTGTCACGGTCGGGGTATATGCGGCTGAATTCTTCAAAATCAACCTGGGCAGAAAGCACGCGCGCCCGGCTTACTTTTTTTACGCTGGTTTGCAGTTCTTCGTTATCGTGCTGCAACAGGGCGTTGATGCGGGAAATTTCTTCTGCCTGCTGCTGCAACAATTCATTGGCCCCGCTCAGTTCTTCGTTCTGGCTGGCAATCAGTTCGTTTTTATCTACCAGCTCCTGTGTACGCTCCTGCACCTGGCGTTCCAGTTCGGCATTCAGGGAATCTTTCAGTTCGGCCCGCAGGGTCATTTGTTTGATGATTTCCCGGTGTGCCAGCTCTTTTTTCTTTTTCAGCAGGCGTAGTTTATCGCCAATGGCAAACGACAGGAAGAACATTTCCATTACAAAGCAAAAACCCAGGCTGTAATAGGATATAATACTGCTGTTAAGCCAGGTAAAACCCAGCATTATCAGCAACTTAAGCACGCAACCCACAAACAGGAAACTGTAGCCCAGCACAAAAAAGCGTGCAGGCCGGTAGCCGTTGAGCCAGATGTAAATACCGGTACAGAACGCGAGGAACAGCGGCACTACATCAATAAACTTATAATTGAGCCATTGCGGCGCAAAGCAAACCGCACCGGCAAACAACAAAACCCGGGCACCTATTACCCAGCTGATAACCCGGTTAAGCCGCGGGGCGCGGGCTTTTACATATAATAAGGCACGGGTGAACAGCAGGGCAAAAATGCTCATTCCCATTAAAGGAAGCGCAAAACCGTACTGGTTAAACCGCGGAGAACGGGGCCACAGGTATTGGTAGGCAATGCCATCGGTGCTCATTTCAAAAAGACCAACACTTAATATATATAAAATATACCATAAGTATTGACGCTGCCGCATGGCGATAAACATAATCAGGTTGTAAAAGCTGAAGATGAGAATCATGCCATAGAAAATGCCGAAAGAGAAGTATTCATCCAGCGCATAACCAATGAACTTGTGCACGGTGCGCAGCACAATAATAATGTCTGCAGTTTGGGATGATTGAACCCGGAAATAATACACCAGGTCGCGCGTGCTGTCGTTGTGAATGTTCAGCTCAAAGTTCTTATGGTTGAAGAGGCGCTGTTTAAAAGGCCTGCTATCGCCCAGTTGTACTGAATCGTAGCGGCCATTTTTATCTGGCACATAAGCACTTATGGCATCAATGGTTTGGTCAAAAAACTCCAGCAGGAAGGATTGCTTAACCGATGTGTCGTGGTGTATTTTAATGCGGTACCAATAAGCAGCGGCAGGCCGATGTGTTTGCGGGGTTCCGGTGGTGTTTATGCCAAATGCGGCTGTATCCAGCTGTTCAAAGCGCATGCGAGCGGTGCTGTCTTCCAGCACATCAATTTCATGATAGGTGAAAATATGCTGTTCCTCTTTATTACTGATGCGTACTGCCTGTTGCGCGTGCACCATTAAAACCAGCAAAAGCATTGCTGTTACTAACCCTGCTGATCTACCCATCATCTGCTGCTGCCCATGGTTATGAATGAAAATAGAGCGCAAAGGTAACTGTTTACAGCAAGAACTTTTGTAACGGACGTTTGATTGTTTTTGTTACGCAGTCATGTTAATTTGTCGAAATACGTTAAACAAAGTTTGCAACATTAAAACATTAAGAGTAATTTCCTATAGTAAACGTTTGCCTCCCTAAGCCCCCGCAAGCATAACCTCCAATCAGTTTTAGCAGTCATTAATTCGTAAGATTATCTACCCTGGGAAACTGCACTAAATACTAACAATCACCGGGATGCTCCCTGTCAGTCCCGTAAGGAAAAACCATATCCTAACCGGTTATAAACCGGGATGTACAGTATTGCATTGAATAACCTGTCAAAATTGAACATATGAGGAACCTCTACCCGAGCGCTTCATTTAGCGACCAGCAAATTTTTACGCAGTTGCATAAAGTGTTGTTGTTTCACGAGTTCACTGCTTCAAAAGTATTATCTGCTTTCCTGCATTTTATTGTGGAAGAAAAGATTGCCGGCCGTGGCAATGACCTGAAAGAATATACCATTGCAGTAAAAGGATTGGGCCGCACCTCCAGTTTTAACCCGCAGCACGAAGCGGTGATACGCATTTACGCACTCAGGCTTCGCAAAACCCTTCAGGCTTATTACAACAGCGATGGCAAACACGACAATATCCGTATCAGTGTTCCCAAAGGCTCCTATATCCCGCATTTTGAACCCAATATGCCACCGCATATTGCAGCCTCTCCCATTCAGCCAATGATACATGCCACAAACACACCTATTGCAGTATTCCCTTTTCTTGATATCAGTCCCAACAATGCACACCGTTATTTGATTGACGACCTGTGTGAGCAAATCAGTACCGATCTCTCCTGTTCTTCGCGCTTTGCCGTCATATCTTATTTCAGCGCACGCAAGTGTGCACAGCAAACTGCCGACCTGCGCGATGCCGGTTTGCAACTGGGTGCCAACATGATTATCACCGGCAGCGTACGTTTTAAACTGGATTATTATTATCTCAACGTACAACTGGTTTCTGCAGGCAATGGCATACAGTTGTGGGCGCAGCGTTTTGAACAGCACCGGAACGAAAACAGTGTAAACACGATGGCCGGTATGGTTACGCGTGAGCTGAGCCGCTTTATTTACACGGGTTACAGCGTGATTAACTAACATAAAAAAATATGCCTGCGGCCATTGCCGCAGGCGTATTTACCTGTATGGAACGTTGTTACTCTGTTGCTGCAAGCTGCAGTGCCGCGTAAGTATTCACTATCCCGCCTGATAAACACAATGCCGAAAAAGGCACCTGTTTTTCTGCACCGTTGATTTTGATGGAAACAGGGTGTGTTATTTTTACGGCAGACCGCATGATAATATCTTTCACCTGTACAGCCGTTAATTTGGGATAGTAAGCCCTGATGGTGGCCGCAATGCCTGTAACCACCGGTGCAGCCATGCTGGTGCCGCTGTGCGTACCATATTGGGAGCCGGGTGTGGTGCTGTAAATATCCACACCGGGTGCAAACACATCTACACTGCGGGCGCCATAGTTCGAGAAGTTGGCCGCGAGGTGTTCATCATCTTTAATACCCGATGCACCTACTTCAATCCAGGCAGCTGCAACACCACTGCCATCAGCATATACACGGTTGGGAAAATTGGTAACGCTGTCGTTATTGCTGGCATCGTTACCGGCTGCATGTACCAGCAGCACGTCTTTTTTCATGGCATATTTCACCGCTTCATCTATCACGCTTTTGCCTGGCGAATACGACTTACCAAAGCTCATGTTGATCACTTTTGCGCCATTGTCAACTGCATAACGAATACCGTTGGCAACGTCTTTGTCACGCTCATCCCCATCGGGCACCACGCGTACGACCATTACTTTTGCCGCATTGCACACGCCCATGATACCTTTATTATTGGTGCGGCTGGCAGCAATAATGCCGGCCACATGCGTGCCATGGTCTGCAGAAGGGCCGGTAACATCCGGGTTGCCATAGTAGCGTTCACGGGCGTTGTTGTAATCGTCGCCCACCATATCGCGCGGGTCGAAGGAAAGATTGAGGTGATAATCCAGCTCCTGCTTAAAATGGTCGATGGTACCGCCAATGTCATCCTTGCGGATAGCTGCATATGACTTGCCATCCTGCATTTGCTGCACAATGATTTCCACCACCTTTTTCTCGATGCCGTTGGCCGGTTTGTAAGCATTAAAATCAGCCACAGCAGGGGCATCTATGCCAATACGTTTTACAATGGCATCAATGATATCGCCGAAACGTTGCGTATTGCGCAGTGCCATGGTGGCTTCCTGCAGTTTCTGGTTGTATTCGTTCTGCAGGCGCAGGTATTCGCTGTAGCCGGTAGTATCGGTACTTTTCCCGCCGGCACTGGTTAAATGGCTGAAACGCGGCTGCAGCAGGCGCAACAGGCGCACCAGTTCGGTATTGTCCTGGTTTACATCACCTTTGGCAGAGCCGATAAAATCCCAGCCATGTATGTCATCTGCATAACCATTGTGGTCATCATCTATACCATTGCCGGGAATTTCGCGGGTATTGGTCCACAGTATGTCTTTTAAATCTTCATGTGCGGTATCAGAGCCGCCGTCTATTACTGCAACCAGCACAGGGGCTGCCTGCCTGTTTTGCAGCAGTTCACGGTAGGCCTTTTCGGTGCTGGCGCCAAAAACGCTGTCTTTGTTCAGATCGAGGTTTTGCCAGTTCACCCGCTGGGCAGCCAGTTGCAATGAGCAGCCGGCAAAAGCAATCGTACACAGTTGTTTGATCATCGTATCGGTATAATAAAAGGCGGGACTTTGCAATCCCGCAGCGCACAATAATAAGTATTACACGAATTGAACGATCAATAGCGGCAATATTTCCAGGTATTTAAGAAATAATTAAGCCCTTATACAATGAACAATACTGAATAACGTTAAATACAACACCCGGCCTCGAAAAGCCGGGTGTTGAAATCTTTGTGCACATTACCGTGCATAGTATCCTCCCCCTTGAAAATTGTTTGTAGCATAAAAGTAAAATATGCCTGCTGCAATAACAATTTGTAACGGTCACAGCAGTATGGTGTAACAAAAACGGGCTTTAAACGTAATAAGAAAATAGCAGTCTTATACCGGTATCCCGGAAAGGAAAACAAGGCTGTTCAGCACATTATAACCGATGAACAAGGCTGTTTTCCCTAAAACTGGTACGGGATATGCTATAATTTACCATCTTCGTTTTCAAAATCAAACAGGCTAACATGAAGTATTTACTGCTTTCGTTTCTTTTGCTGAGCACACTGTTTATGACGTCGTGTAAGAAAGAATACACTACCATTAACCCCATCACTACGGTACAGTACACCATTCACCCCAACCAGTGGGTAGCTACTTCGGGCGACTATGGCAATGGTTTTAAAGTGGATATCCCGGTACCGGAAGTAACACAGGCAACGGTAGACTATGGTGCGGTGTCGGTATACCTTACCACCAATGCCAGTAACACTACCAGCCCTGATGTATGGGAAGCCATTCCTGATGTAGTAGCGGGTTACAGCTTTGTTGCCCTGCATACGCTTGGTACGGTAACCATTGTTGCATCTGATCCGTATGCGCAAAATCTGAATCCCGATGTGGCTCCTTTCAATGGTGACATCGCGGTTAAAATCGCGATCCAGAATCCGAACTAACCCATCCAGCAATAGCTTAAAAAAGGGCGTATCTTATGCAGATACGCCCTTTTTTAATCCGTAGCCCGATGACGGTTTAAGCTGGTGAGGCACCGGAAAAAGTCTAAAAAACAGTATTTTCTTTGTTCGCCCGGCCATCGTCCGTCTACCGTCCAACCATCGTTCGACCCTCGTTCATCTCAATTGCCGTATAAAGTCGAATACCGGCAGTAATAACCTGCCATGCCGGTACCAGGGTTTACGCACATTAACGTTCATGCACTGTTTTATTTATTTCCTTCACCACAATATTGGAGAACGCCGCTGTACCCTTATTGGCAAAGGCTACAACACCGGTTTGCGGCTGCAGGGGAAATACCAGGTCGGTAAGTACGTATTCGCCGTTGTTCACGAACACCTCCAGCATACACACATCGAATACAATTCTAAAACTGGCTTTTTCCAGTCCGGGTGCATGCAATGTATCCAGGCCGGTGTACAGGGTGCTGAAATTGTGCAGCCCGGCATTGGAGCGGTCTATTTCAAGGTTACCGGTGGCATTGTTGTACGAGATGATGGTGGTGTGCGCACTGTCCTGCTGCAGTGCTATGCCTGCAGAGGTGGCGTACGGCAGGGTAACATCGAACGATATGTCCAGTGCAGGTATGACGCTTTCGTACAAGGGATGTTCACCACTGGTAACCGTAAAGCCGGGCAGCGTGTGTGATTGCTTTACCTGTTTATCCAGTTCGGCCACGGGCCATTGCAGCAGGCGGTACTGCCCATTGTCTTTTTTGCGCAGCTGCAGCACGCGCGGCGTTGCGTACTGCCCCCTGAAGCCTTTGGTGGGTATATCATTGGCATAACGCCAGTCATTGGCCCAGCCAAGCATAATAACACGCCCGTCTGCGGCAGGTATATTGTTCCAGGTAATGCCTGCATAATAATCCTTACCAAAATCAACATACAAAGGATATGGTGCCTGGTCGGCGATGAACTGTTTGCCATTGAATACACCGGTGAAGTATTGCATGGCGCGGTAGCCTTTTACTTCGTGACCGGCGGACAAGGTAAGCAGCCATCTTTTTTCTGCAGTGCCTTCCACCGGCACTTCCGTAATATCGGGGCATTCCCATACTTCACTGATGTCACCGATACCGCCGAAATCGCTGAGATAGGTCCATTGCTTTAAATCGGGAGAGCTGTAAAAACGCACTTTGTATTCATCGGGTTTGGCCAGTACCAGTATCCATTGTTTGCCTGGCGTGTACCAAAATATCTTGGGATCCCTGAACTCGGTGCTTTTAATGTCGAGCACCGGGTTGCCTGCATAACGCGTCCAGGTTTTGCCATCATCGGTGCTGTAAGCCAGCTGCTGCTGTTGCGACTGCACCTTGCCGCCTTTTTCAATGTGCGCAGTATACATGGCCACCAGGGGCGGCTGTGCCGCTGTGCCAAAGCCGGAAGTATTAAGACTGTCCGCTACGGCACAGCCGCTGAAAATCATAGTGGTGCTGCCATCCGGATTGGTGAACTCAGGGATGGCCAGCGGTTGTTGCTGCCAGTGGAACAAATCGTTGCTCACCGCATGCGCCCAGCTCATGTGCCCCCATTTGTCGCCAAAGGGATTGTACTGGCAAAACAGGTGATACTGCCCGTTGTGGTATACGAGACCATTGGGATCATTGATCCAGTTGGAATCAGTAGAAAAATGAAAAAGCGGCCGGTAGGTTGGCATATTGTCCTGGGCATTCGCCTGTAGCAGCTGCAATAACAGCAGCAGGAAGAATAGATGTTTCATTGCGGCAAGATTTGTTGTGCAGCCTGTTAGGCCTGTTCTAAAATACGCTGTTTTTTGCAAAAGGCCCCGCCTGAAGAGGCGGGGCGCATTTCTTTAAAAGGAACCAAAACTAAAATGCCGAACGAAACAACGATTGAAAATTGTACTGTATGAGATAAAAGTATGCAAAAGCTTTTATGCAAATAAACTGTAACGGTTACTCGCATAAATGGCAGCGTTTTATGTGTATATGGTGTCGCTTTCGCAGCTAGCGCCATTTTAAGTATATTGCCCTATTAATGCCCACGCTATGATGATCACTGTACTTGCCGCAGCAGCCGCACTGCTGGCCGGCATATTGCTTACCTGGTTTATTTTTTACAACAAACTGCGACAGCAGGCGCAAATACATGCAGCAGAGCAGCAAACGCAGCAGCAACTGAACATACAACTTTCCACAACTGCCGCTGTGCTGGAACGCGAAAAAGCAACCCTGCAGCAGGACAAACAACACCTGCAGCATCAGCTCGATGCAAGCAATACCTCCCTTCATGAAACACACCGCCAGCTGGCCGCCCTTGAAGAAAAGCTGCATTACCAGCGGCAATTGTACCAGCAACAAAAACAGGACCTGGAACAGCTGGGCACTACACTTAAAAAAGATTTTTCGCTGCTGGCCAATAATATCCTTGACGAAAAAACGCAGCGGTTTAACGAAACACAACAGAAAGAACTCGACACCTTACTGGCGCCGCTGAAGGCCAATCTCACTGCTTTTAAAGAGCAGGTGGAGAAGACCTACAAAACAGAATCTGACGACAGGATTTCATTGCGCGAGCAGGTAAAGCACATGATGACATTGAATGAAACCTTATCCAAAGAAGCACGCGCACTGACGGCTGCATTAACCGGCAACACCAAGAAACAGGGTGACTGGGGTGAACTGATTCTTGAATCCATACTCTCCTACTCCGGCCTGCAGAAAGGCATTCATTATTTTACACAGGAAACATCGCAGGATGAACAGGGCAACCGCATACGGCCGGATGTTTTAGTCAAATATCCTGACAACCGCATCATCATTATCGATTCAAAAGTATCACTGGTGCATTATGACCAGTTATGCCGCGAGCAGGACGAAACACTGATGCCCATACATCTCAGGAACATGCAGCAATCTATCCGCAATCATATTGACGGGCTGCACAGCAAAAATTATAGCCAGATCAATGATTCGCTGGATATGGTGATTATGTTTATGCCAGTTGAAGCGGCTTATATCACGGCATTACAGCACGATCCTGAACTGCAGCATTACGCCTATAAAAAACAAGTACTGCTGATCAGTCCGGCCAATCTTACACTGGCCATGAAACTGATCTACGATATGTGGAAACGCGACGCCATTGATAAAAATGCAGAAGCAATAGCAGAGCGTGCAGGTAAGCTGTATGATAAACTTGCGGGCTTTATCGACAACTTTGAGAAGATAGGCAAAGTGCTGGGCACATTGCAGGGCACTTATGATGATGCGTTCCGGCAGCTGGCTACAGGCCGCGGCAATGTGGTGCAACAGGCAGAGCAGATGAAACAGCTGCACATCAAATCTGCCAGGCAGATACCGGCTGCTTATTTAAACGATGCAGCTACAGAAGAAACGCAGTTGAATACATAAAAAAGCGCCCCCGCATTAACGGGTGCGCTGTAGTGGAGAAATCCGGAACTAAGTCTATTTTGCGGCAAGGGCTGTACTGCCTGCACGTTTCCTGATCTTTTCCTGCATCTGTTTAAATGCGGATGCAAACATCACGAACTTGCTTTGGGCATGACCCCAGTCAATGTCATCTTCTTTAAAAAAAGTTTGCAGATATTGTCTGCCATGTGACAATCCTTATCATCGAAAAAAAAATTGCGCCAGAGCAAGTACTTTTCGCATTTGCGTAGATTTAGGGGTTAATAAAACAGCTTTACACGGGGAGTGATTAAAGCTACATTATTTTATAATTTGGTGAAAAGAAAAATTATTCCATCTTTGCGGCACATTATTCAATAACCCTTAACTGCAAGCGGAGGGTATTATATATGCTGGAACAATACACACATATCATCTAAGCCGGCCAGGTTACGCACAGTAACCGCATTTACTTCACGCCGGAAATTTTCATCCATTTTACGTAACAGAACAGGTATGGCAATGCACTGACTGCATGCGCATAATTGGGCTATGCCCTGCCTGTAAACCGCGTACACGGCGTTGCAATACGCATGCGCCATTGTATGCAGCACAGTATATGAAAACTGTAATACAACTCAAAGAATTGAGCAAGCTCGGCTATACATCCAATATTGGCCGCAGCATTGCACTCGGCATTATTGCCAAACACTGCAAACACGAAAGCAAAACACACATTGTACAACGTTTGCAGGAGATACTGGCGCAACCCGCGCTTTATACAACCGATATGATCTGGGGTAAACTGGCGCAGCATTTTTGCGGTGATGCAACAGAAAAAAAGTTCACCGTATATGCACTGCGCAACGAAAACGACATGGTACCCTGCAAGGTATACGGCGGCGTAAACATAGAAAGCAGCGCCAAGCAACAGATGCATACCGCATTGCAATTGCCGGTTGCCATACAGGGTGCACTGATGCCTGATGCACATGGCGGCTACGGACTGCCCATTGGCGGTGTGCTGGCCACACAAAATGCAGTGATACCCTATGCTGTAGGTGTTGACATCGGCTGCCGTATGGCGCTTACTATTTTTAGTGAAAATGAAAAATATGTACAGCGCTATGCGTACCAGGTGAAAGAAGCCATACGTGCACACACGCATTTTGGTATGGAAGGCGGACTTGAAACAAAACAGCAGCATGCCGTACTCGACAGCAATGCGTTTTCAGCCACGCCCCTGCTTAAAAGCCTGCACGGTAAAGCTGCACGGCAGCTCGGCAGTTCAGGGGGCGGCAATCATTTTGTAGAGTTCGGCACCATCGAAATTTACGCAGGCAACCAGCTGGGTATTACACCGGGGCAGTATACGGCGTTGCTTTCGCATTCGGGCTCGCGCGGACTGGGCGCAGCCATTGCCATGCATTATTCAAAACTGGCGCGCGACACCTGCAAATTGCCTTCGTATGCGCAGCACCTGGCATGGCTTGATATGAACAGCGAAGCCGGACAGGAATACTGGCTGAGCATGAACCTGGCAGGCGATTATGCCGCTGCCTGTCATGAACGCATACACGCCAGCATGGCTAAAACACTGGGCCTGCAGGTGATGAACAGCATCAGCAACCACCACAATTTTGCCTGGCAGGAAACCATCAATGGCAGCAATGCCATTGTGCACCGCAAAGGAGCTACGCCTGCACATGAAAATGAACCAGGCATTATACCCGGCAGCATGACCACAGCCGGTTATCTTGTTTGCGGCAAAGGCGATCCGCAATCATTGTACTCTGCATCGCATGGTGCAGGCAGGGCCATGTCGCGGCAGAGCGCCAAAGCAAACTTTACCCGTTCTGCGCTCAATAAACTGTTGTCGCAACAGCAGGTAACGCTGATCGGCGGCAGCACGGAAGAAGCACCGGCAGCCTATAAAAACATTGAACAGGTAATGCAGCAGCAACAGCAGCTGGTAACTGTTCAGGGGAAATTTATGCCACGTATTGTGCGCATGAACAAAGATTAAAACATATAACAATGCACAATTCAATCCTTATCCAGGTATCGGCCGGCCGCGGCCCTGCAGAATGCTGCAGGGCTGTTGCCAGGCTGGTGCCGCTATTGATAAAAGACGCAGATAAACAGGGCATTACCGCTACTGTAACAGAACAAACACCCGGAGAGCTCAACGGCACCCTGCAGTCTGTTTTGCTGCGGCTGGAAGGCAGCGCCGCAGCAGCTTTTGCAGCCAGCTGGGAAGGCAGCGTGCAATGGGTGGCGCAAAGCCCCTACCGCCGCATGCACAAGCGCAAAAACTGGTTTGTAAGTCTGCAGGTGTTTAAACCCGCAGCACAGCAAGTGCCACCCGGCACCATCGTTTATACCACATGCCGCGCCTCCGGGCCGGGTGGCCAGCATGTAAACAAAACCGAATCGGCCGTATGGGCCATACATGTGGCATCGGGCATCAGCGTGCTGGCAAGTGACACACGTTCACAACACCAGAATAAAAAACTGGCCACAGAACGCCTGCTGCAAAAGCTCGCGGCCTGGCAACTGGAGCAGCAACTGGCCAGCGCGCAACAACAATGGGAACAGCACACGCATACGCAGAGAGGCAATGCGGCCCGGGTCATCAGGATGCCGCTTTAGCGCTTTGCGCGTTTCAGGCACTTTGTGCGTTCCATGCACTTCGTGCGTTCAATGCGCTTTGCGCGTTCCATGCGCTTTGCGTGTTCCATGCACTTCGTGCGTTCAATGTGCTTTGCGCGTTTCATGCACTTTGTGCGTTCCATGCGCTCTGCGCGTTCCATGCACTTTGTGCGTTCAATGCGCTTTGCGTGTTCCATGCACCTCGTGCGTTCAATGCGCTTTGCGCGTTCAATGCGCTTTGCGTGTTCCATGCACTTTGTGCGTTCAATGTGCTTTGCGCGTTCCATGCACTTCGTGCGTTCCATGCGCTTTGCGCGTTCCATGCACTTCGTGCGTTCCATGCGCTTTGCGCGCGTTCAAGGTTTCAGCGTTCACTTTGCCTTTTTTCCCTTCGGAGAACGCTGAAACTTTTGAACATTGAAACTATTGAACATTGAACTATTGAACTTTGAAACTATTGAACGCCGGAACTGTATTGAACCCGGATTTAGTTATCTTACAGCAGCAACCGGAACACTTATGTCGCTTAGCCTGTTTTCGCTGATTGTTTTACTTGGTGCCATACAGGCACTGCTGCTGGGTATCACACTGCTGTTCAGCAGGGCGCACAGCCGCTTACAGCAATACGCCCTGGCGTTTTTTATGCTCATTCTCGCCTATAATGGTTTTGAAACATTGAACTGGAGCACCAATACCAACAGCATCGC
Organism: Deminuibacter soli; assembly: GCF_003412455.1. GTDB lineage: Bacteria > Bacteroidota > Bacteroidia > Chitinophagales > Chitinophagaceae > Deminuibacter > Deminuibacter soli. Next base: position 159,402 of record NZ_QTJU01000010.1, read on the forward strand.
ATTCCAGTTCTTTACGTTTGTGCCCATCTTTGGCCTGGGCCCCTGCGTATATCTCTACATTTACAGTTTTATATACCCTCAAAAGCCTGCCCGCATTAAATGGTACTTTCTGCCGGTATGGATCATGCTGGCATTGCGGGTATTGCTTTGGACAGATGTATGGCTTTTTCTGCACGGGCATGGTCTGCGCATGCATCCCATGGCACTGGATACCTGGTATGGCGCTTTCGCAGAACCGCTGAGCGTAGTGTATTTCTGGATATTCATGGTACGCACGCTGTTATTATTCAGGCGGTTCACTCCTGCCAATACTCATTTGCCTGCAACTGAATTTACCATGGCCCGCCGGTGGCTCACCGCTTTTGTGTGGAATATGGCAGTGCTGGGTGTAATGTGGTTAGGTACGATAGTAATGCCGCGGTTTTGGCCGGCAGTCTACTACTGGCAATACTACCCGATAGAAATATACCTCGCCTTTTTTATCTACTGGATTGCATTTGCCGGGTACCAGCAAATTAAAATTGTATACATCGTACAGCAAAAAGCGGCGGCAACTACCTTTATTGATAGTATTCCCGAAGCCGACATTCAACGTTGCATGACGGCCCTGGAATATGCGATGGAACAGGACAAGCTGTACCTCGATCCGGATCTCACCCTGCAAAGCCTGGCACAAAAAATCCAGTTCAATCCTAAAATCATCTCCGCCGTGTTAAACCAGCGCATGCAAAAGGGCTTCAACGAATTTGTCAACAGCTGCCGCACCGGTGAAGCGCAAAAACGATTGCTCGATCCCGCCAACAAACACCTCAGCATTTCGGGTATTGCCTTTGATTGCGGCTTTAATTCACAGGCTACTTTCCAGCGTGCATTTAAGCTGCACACCGGGTGTACCCCCAAGGAATTCGTCCAAAACCACCTGCAAAAACAGGAAAATTAGTATGCAAATCCGGATTTGCATAGGTTAGCAACCACCGCCGCACGTACTTCACCGGGCAAAACAACACCATATGCCAAAGTACCTGTTCCCCGTTTTTTTCCTGTTTTTCTGCACCATTACCGCCTTTACCCAGCCGAACGAATACCTGGGCACCTACGCCTCAAAAAGCGCAGGCCATACTATCAGGGTTGGCCTGTTTAACACCCGGCTGCGCTGTGCGGTTGATGGCAGCCGTGCACATTTCCTGGCGCCGGTTACAACAGACCGGTTTGCTATCGCCGATTCAACCACCGGCGCAGCGTTGCAATTTGTACGCGCAGCTGACGGCAGTATCCGCGGCTTGCAGACCAGCGCAGATACAACACTTTGGATTAAACAAACCGGTTTAACCGATGATGCTTCATTGATTACCCGCTATGGCAACAGGGACAATGGCTTTAGCTACAGCGACACGCTCCGCGGCATGTTAACTCCCCTGCGCAGCTGTTATGATGTTACCTTCTACCACCTCAATGTTCGTATTGATACGGGTGCACATACTGTTGGCGGATACGTGCTGATGCGTTATAAAGCAGTAACCACATTCAACAGGCTGCAGATTGACCTGTTCGCCAATATGACCATTGAAAAAATATTGTTTGAAGAAAAGCCGCTGACTTACACTAGAGCATACGATGCCGTGTATGTACAGTTTCCGCAGAACGTAAACCACGGCGATACGGGCAGTATTACCGTGTTTTACCACGGCAAACCACAAGTGCCGGATTCCAGTATTCCCATGACCGGCGGTATTTTCTGGAAACATGATGAAAATGGCCTGCTGTGGATGGAAACCGTTTGCCAGGGATCAGGCGCCAGCTTATGGTGGCCCAATAAAGATCACCTCAGCGATGAGCCGGACAGCATGCATATTTCCGTAACCCTGCCGGCAGGACTGCCCGAAGTATCCAATGGCCGGTTGTTATCCAAGCAAACGGTAGCAGGTAACCAGGTACAGTACAACTGGGCAGTAAGTTACCCTATCAATAATTATAATGTGGTGGTGAACATCGGTGACTATGTTGGCTGGACAGATACCCTGCAACACAGCGACGGCACTGTTCTTCCCCTGCAGTTTTACTGCCTGCGGCAGCACCGTAAAAATGCGGAGCAGCTGTTTGGCTATGTAAAACCCATGCTGCGCTTTTATGAAAAAGCATTCGGTCCTTACCCTTTTGCGCGCGATGGCTTTACATTAATGGAATCGGTATACCCCATGGAACACCAGGGCGCTGTTAGTGTTGGCGCATTAGAGACAAAACATTTTAATCCACACGAGCATATTGAAGCCATGTGGCACGAAACTGCACATGAATGGTGGGGCAACAATATCAGTGTGAAAGATTTTGCAGATTTCTGGGTGCACGAAGGCTTTGCAGATTTCGCGGCCGTGCTGATGAGCGCTCAGCATTACAGCCCAACCTTTACCGCCATTTACTACCGGCAGCAAAAATTTGGCCGCAAGGAACCGGTTACGGGTGTGCGTGATGTAAACCATTTCTTCTACGACCTTGATCATATTTACACAAGAGGAAATTTAATGCTGAATACCCTGCGTCATGTGATCAACAACGACAGTAGCTGGTTTAACCTTATGCGTGGACTGCAAACACAGTTCCGGTATCAAACCGTAACTGCGGATGACATTATCCGGTACATTAACAACGCCACACATACCGATTACACGTATTTCTTTAACGAATACCTGCTGCATACCGATTTACCCGAGCTGCAGGTGCAGGTAACCGCTCAGCCAAACGGCATCACGCTTCATTATCGCTGGCAGGCAGAAGAGCCTTCGTTTCATATGCCGGTGCAGGTTACGCTGGCGCCTCACCAATACGATTTTATTTATCCTGACAGCAGCTGGCAAACGCGTTTTGTACCAGGCATGCAGCCTGATGACTTCCATGTAAAAGGACAGGAGCGATTCTTTATCAATGCCCGCATAAGCGGCGTTGCAGCACCGCAGCCATTGGCTGGCGATGCATTACAGCAATATGCAGGGAAGTATGTAACAGACAAACAAAAAATGTTTCAGTTCAGCACAAAGAACAACCGGTTGTTGCTGGAATCAAAAGATGGCGGTATACCGCTCAGTGAACTTGGCTACCGCAAAAAGGATGTGTTTGATTGGGATTATGCCGCTATTGAATGGGCATTTATACGTGACGCAAATGGTGCAGTGACAGGTGTTACTGCCTACACAGACACAGAAACTGCAACACTTAAGAAGTTGCCTTAACAGCTACTCGTTCCATGCGCTGCGCGCGTTCCAAAGGTTTAAAAGTTTCATGCACTTCGTGCGTTTAAAAAGTTCCAGTGTTCAATTTGGCATGCTGGAACTATTGAACTTTGAAACTATTGAACAGTGGAACAATTGAACTGTTATTGAACCCGGTTTTTATTTTATAAACGCAGCAGGCCGAATTTCACCAGCGAATTCACCGGTTTATTGTCCCAGAACAATTCAAAATCTTCCAGGCCTGCGGCTTCGTAGTTTTCTTTTACCTCCTGCCAGGTGTAGGTTTTAAGATTGGATGCTGCGAGCTTCTGCAACATATCACACAACCAGATGCCCTGCGGCTGGTTTACGCTGATGTTTACCGATTTGGTTCTGCCCTGGAAAGTGAGTGAAGTCATTTCCCAGTGATTGCCTTTTTTCGATTTGGTATAATGTTCTACCTGCGGCTGATTGCCCAGCCATACCATTTTGGTAGCAGGTTTGGCTTGCGCATATTCTTCTTCGGAGAGCGCTTTTACAATAAAGTCAGGCGGTACGCTTGTTTTGGGCACTTTAAAGTCAAACCATTTCTGTAATGGAAAATCAAAACAGGCATTGTGCATGTAGTTCAGCAATGACTTCTTTAAGCCATAGCCAAAGCTGGCATGGTCTGCGCCTGTTGGGTCGCTGTGTTCCAGGTCGTTGTTTGCAAACGGGCCATCGGTAGGCGTTTCACGCACTACGTCAAACCTTTCCGGTTCCAGTCCTACAGGGCTGTGCGCCGTCATGGTAAACTGGTGCCAGTAAGCTGATTGCAGGATGCCTGCTTCAAACATCTGGCGCACCATTTCCAGCGAGTCGATGGTTTCCTGGGCAGTTTGTGTAGGGAAACCGTACATAAGGTAAGCATGCACCATAATACCAGCTTCGGTAAAATGGCGGTTAACCCGTGCTACCTGCGCAACAGTGATCCCTTTTTTTATCAATCCCAGCAAGCGGTCTGACGCTACTTCCAGTCCGCCGGAGACAGCGATACAGCCGGATGCTTTTAACAGCAGGCATAAATCGCGTGTAAAGCTTTTTTCAAAACGGATATTCGTCCACCAGGTCACGGTGAGTTTGCGGCGTATAATTTCAAGTGCCAGTGCACGCATCAGCGCAGGTGGTGCAGCTTCATCTACAAAGTGAAAACCATTCTGACCAGTTTGCGCAATAATGGTTTCCATCCTGTCGCAGAGCAGCTGCGCTGCAATCGGCTCGTACAGGCGGATATAATCGAGCGAAATATCACAGAAAGTACATTTACCCCAGTAACAACCATGCGCCATGGTAAGCTTGTTCCAGCGGCCATCACTCCACAGGCTGTGCATAGGGTTCACCACTTCAATGGCTGATATATATTTGTCCAGCAAAAAATCACCATAATCAGGTGTGCCTACCTGGCCTTGTTTGTAATCGCTGCAGGCTGCGTTATTGATATAGGTAACCCTGCCATCAACCAGGGCAAACGTGCGTTTCAGCTCATCCTGCGTTTTAGTACCCATAAGGTATTGCAGCAGGTTTTCAATGGGTGCTTCCCCATCATCAAGTGTGATAAAATCAAAACAGGCAAACACGCGCTCATCTTTCAGTGAACGGAGTTCGGTGTTGGCAAAACCGCCACCCATGGCCACTTTCACACCGGGATACTGTTGTTTTATCCATTGCCCGCAACGCAGGGCTGCATACAGGTTACCGGGAAAGGGCACAGAAATGGCCACCATCATGGGTTGTACGCTGCTCATGTGATTGGCGAGCAATTGCAGCATGATTTCATCAATATAAGTGTAAGGCTGCTGCAGGGCCTGGTGCAGCTCATCAAAGCTGTTGGCACTGCGTGCAAGCTTTTCTGCGTAACGGCTAAAGCCAAAGTGTTTGTCCACGCATTCGGTCATCAAATCACTCAGGTCTTCCAGGTACATGGTAGCCAGGTGCTTGGCCCTGTCTTGCATACCCATTGAGCCAAAAGCCCAGTTTAAATCATCGAGCTGCGCAAAGCGGGATGCTTCGGGTAAATAATCACGTTTGGCAATAAGGTGTGCCAGTGTGGGATTTTTGCCCTGCAGAAAAAGTATCACACCATCAATGGTATGAATGTAATCATCCTGCAAGGCGAGCATGCGTTTGGCGTTGTCTGAATACCCGCCCTCAGGCGCTTCCTTACCGTTGATACCGGCAAACAGCTGCGCCAGTCCCTGTTTCGAGAACAAAGACAAGGTCACTTCAATGCCAAGGTCGCTCTGGAAGGAAGTAATGTTTTTGGTATTCAGAAAGCCTTTTAAGTAAGCTGTAGCCGGGTAAGGGGTATTCAGCTGGGTAAAAGGCGGTGTGATTAATAATACGGACGCACTCAACGCAAATTCATTTAAAGGGCAAAAGTAGTCATTTTCGGAGAGCCGGGAGCAACGTGCGCCGGCATACGTTAGCCGATCTTGTTTAGTTAAGCGTGGCAGACATTTTTTACTGCTCCGAAGGAGTCCTATAGACAAAGAAACACAGAGGGAAAACCCGCAAAGGTCACAAAGAGCTGTTAACTAAACGACATTGAGACATCAGTCGTGCGTATTTGGAGAACATCGGGAATCGGCCGTTTAGACAATCTTAGCGCATTTATCGTGCAAAGAAAAGCGGCATACACTCCATTGTGCATGCCGCCAAACCGGGGTTACGCCAAGGAAAACGTTAAACATTAAACCAGAAACGTTCAACCTGTAGCGCCTAAAACCGCATTCCCAATGTAAAATAAGGGTACCATCCTTCGTCTGAATGACCTGCCACGAGTTTCACCATGGCCATTTGCAGGGGCGAGAAGTACACACCGCCGCCCAGGCCGTTGTGCCATTTATCGGAATGATCTTCTTTTTCCCATACGCGGCCAACATCATAAAAGCCGGTTAAACCAAATTCACCCGGCAATATATAACTGCCTACATTCGCCAGTTTCCAGCGCAGCTCCAGGTTGTTGTATATGTTGTGCTGACCGGCAAAACGATACTGGCGGTAGCCCAGCAAATTGCCTTGTCCGCCCAGGAACAGGGACTGGTAAAAAGCAGCATTGCCTACGGTTACGCCACCGCCGGTGCGGTTGGCCAGTACCAGCGATTGTGTGCCGAGCGGCACATAAAAAGAGAAATCTGCCGTAGCCTGGCCATATGCTTTTGAAGCATCGTTGGCGCCGCCATAACCGGCAGCGGCTATATGCAATAAGGTACCGCTTTTAGCCAGCAACACGCTGTTGCGTTTATCGCGCTCAAACGCTACGATACCGCCTACATGCCACCTGTCTGCCCCAACAGTTGAACTGTCGTAGGAATGAATTAAACCAGGTACATATACCGAACGGTACTTGTTCTCGTCGGTATTCATGTGATAGTACTGTACCGCAGGGCCGGCACTGATGGAAGTTCCCTTGCCCAGGCGCCAGCGCAGTGCAGGTGCAAAGGCATAGGTATTAAACCTGGCGCGGTAAAACGTTCTGTAACCACTGAACTTGACAAAATCTGTCTCATTACCCTGGCCAAAAAAGTTGATGGTATTGTTGGGCGCTTTTATTACAGCCTGCAGCACGATATCTGCTTTACCAATGGCCTGCATCCATTCACCGCGGTAGTTTACGCTGTAGGCTCTTGTTGAAAAAGAGTGCGACACCAGCAGTTGCTGCAAGCCGGAATAAGGTGTTTTCCGGAAGCCGTCTTTCTGTATATGCCTGAAACCAAGGCCCAGCAAAAAGCCATCATCGGCATTGATACCTGCCAGTGCAAGCGGCATGGTAAAGTTATACAGATCTGTGTGGCGAAAGCTGGTATCACCATGCAGGTGCTTGTGCAGTTCGTTGGGTTTGCCGTAAAAAAAGGCATCCTGCCTGGTATCGTATAAGCTGGTGCGACCGTCCAGTGCAGCGACATTGTATTTCTTTTCACCCGGGCCACCCACAACGCGCAGTTTAATGGCATTGGTGCTGCGGTTGAAATATACACTGTCGTCGCCACCGCTTAAAAACAGGCGCACTTCCTGTGTTACAGCCGGGTCGAATGCGCGGGAGAACAACTGCTCTTTCTGCTGGTCTTTTGCATTTAAACGGTAAATGGTTACCTGCATGCCTTTGCTGCCTGCATCAGTAACGGCCACCATTTCGTTTTTATCTGACAGGCGGATGTCTACAATTCTGTTTAAAAAACGATAATAGCTTTGCATGGCAGCAGTCAAATTTTCCCTTCTTGCTTTCATGTCGCGTGCAAACTGGTCGTGGCGCAGGTTATACGCGCTGGCAGGCAACCTGCGCAGGGCAGCTTCTATCAGCGAATCGGTCATGGCAGCCTGAAACTCGTGCGTGATGCGCATAAAGTCTGCTTCTGTAAACTGGCACAGGAACTGGCCGTTCATGTTGCGGCTTTCCCACATAAAGCCGGCAGGATTTTTTATCTGCGGACCATAGCCCTGTAAAAAGGGCAACAGCCATTTCGCATCTGCAATGCCGGGCACTACGCCGCTGTTAATGTAAAACACCTGGTCACGGTCGCGCGGCACAGCGATATACTTTTTACCATCCGGTGTTTTCTTTGCCACCCAGCGCCACTGGTCTTCATGCCTGTCCCAGTCGCCGATAAACAAATCGAGCAGGCGTGCGCGTAAAAACAGGGAGCTGTCGAACCCGATCGTATTATCGGCCTGCAGCTTTGCATACATTTTGTCTGTATCGTCTGAATTGCCATCAGGCTCTCTTTCTTCCAGCAAACACAAAGTACCTTCAAACGTGGGGGCATATTCGCCCAGTACAGGATCGGCAGCCACATACCCGATCATCGGGTTGCTGTGCGGTACGCCTGCTGCTGCTGCCAGCGGCGGTACTACCAATGCAGCAAAAGGATGCTGCGAAGACATATTATCGGTAAGCAGGTCTTTGGCAAAGGTTTGACGCAATACCTCGGGCAATAATACCTCCGGGTATTTGTCTACACTGCGCAGTACCCATTCCTTTCCATTTTTATCAACCAGGCGCAGCGAACGTGACTGGTGCCCGCCACCCTGTTTTACTACGGTTAAGCCACCTTTGATTGTAGAAAGATGTATAACAGGTACGGTGGTGAGTGCTGCATATTCTTTACGGTAATTCTCGCCGAAGAAGTGCCGGTGTGCCCTGCTTACACTGTCATACCTCGGGTGCGCCCTTACGGTTATACTATCCTGTGCGTACAGCAATTTACCGGCGGTGGCGAAAACAAAAAGCAGGATTAGCCTGGTCTTCATACTTAAGTGTTTGGTTGGTTGAGTGCGCTAAAATAAATAAATGCCGGTCAACGCAATGTTATCTACTGCGATGAACGGCTACCAGTACAAAATAGATGATTGTTTATCTACCTCAAAACTATTCACAAGCAGCACAGTAAGCAATTGACAAAACAGTGAACTTGTTGTACATATCATCCGCATTGACCCGGTAATGCATGCCTGCCGCCTTTACCAAGCATATAGTTCATTGGTTGTTTGGTAAACAAAAGCTACTTCGTTTTGAAGTGGCTTTTGCTTTTATATCCTTCCGCAGTTATACGGCCTGCCGCACATTGGCCAGCCCGCCGGGATGCGTCATTTCATCTACCGGGAAATGGATGTTGAAGTACCGCTGCAGGGCAACACGTTTGCTGATTTCACTATGCAATAGCTGTACTTCTTTTTCTTTATTGTTTGTAATGATAAGGCGGTTACCTACCAGGCTTACGCGGCCACTTTGCGTGGGAATACTACAAATAGCAGTACGCCTGAATTTAGATTCGCCGGAGGTTTGCTTCCAGCGGTTCATTTCTTCGAAATGCGTGATGCTGCGGGGAGTGGTGGTAAAAATATAATCGGTTACAAAACACAGTTTGATACTGTTCCATTTACCGGTCTGCCAGTAGGTGGCGCCATCTGCTACTACGCCGTGCTGTATGCGGTATTCGTTGTGGCCATCGTTTTGTATGTGGCCGTGCGTTATGAGCAGGGGTTGCAGGGCAAAATCACCATAGCCTACATCTACCAGCCATTGCTGCCGGTCAATTTCAACAAGCAGGGCCATGTGTTCAAATTCGCGGCCGAATTTATTGCCCGAGGCAAGGCGGCCCGAAATGCGGTGCACGGCAAAACCGAGTTTCTGCAACAGGCGGGCGAACAGTTCGTTTACCTCGTAGCAGTACCCACCCCGCCGGTGTTCAACAATTTTACAGAAAAGATGCTGTTCGTTTAAAATTACCGGTATACCATAGTATACATCCAGTGCTTCAAAAGGTATATGAAAAACGTGGTGCTGGTGCAATTTTGTTAAGGTAGCTATATCCGGTTTAATCTCTCCCCTGAAATTGATCCTGTCTAAATAACGCGCTACATCCATAATCCTTAATAAATATCAATTGTACGTTCCTGAATATTATGCCATTACGAAGCCCCAGGGCCGCCGGTTGATGGTTGCTAACCGCCGATGCCACGGGCGCTTGCAGGTGTTTTGGTAAGGCAAAAATAAAAAAAAGACAGTTTGTCCCCAAATGCATCGGGAATCGACAGTCGACAGTGAGGCAGAAAGCCATCGAGAATCGACAGTCGACAGTCGAGACTATCAGTCCAAAGGACATTGAGCCATTTAACCATCAAACAATCGAACCATCCAAAAAAGAAAGCCCGCAACCGGACAGGGGTTGCAGGCCTGCAAGAAAAACCGGGGTTATAGCTAGAAAGCGATAATTCCCTTCAGCTCAGCAAAAAACTGTTCTTTTTTCCTGGTTGAGATGGGTATACAGGCACCATTGGCCATTACTACTGCAGGTGCAATACCTTTTATAATTTTCATGATGTGGCGCAGGTTAACGAGGTGCGATTTGTGGATGCGGTAAAAACCTTTTTCCGTCAGCAACTCTTCAAACTCTTTCAGCGAACGGGATGTGACGTACGATTCGTTTTTCATGAGCCGCAGTTTGCTGTAGCTGTCCAGCGCCTCTACGTATACGATATCTTCTACGTTTACCACATCGTACCCATCTGTTACATGCACTACTATTTTAGAGAAGGCGTTCTGGGTTTGCATCAGGTTCCTGAACATCTTGGTCAGACCGCCAAATTCTTCTTTCTCCTGCAGCTTTTGAATGGCCTTTACAATATCGCCGGCATTTACCGGTTTCAGGATATAATCCATCGCTGCCATTTTAATGGCGTTGAGTGCATACTCCTGGTGAGCGGTAACAAAAATCACTTCGAATTTGGGATTGGGGATGGTGGCGAGCAATTCAAACGAGCTGCCTTCTGGCAGTTCTATATCCACAAACAGCACATCCACTTCTTTAGCGGTAAGAAATTCGCGGGCTTCTTCGAGATTATCGGCAGTAAAAACGATGCTGACGTTTTCGCACTGTGTTTCCAGGATATTGCGGATAATGGCAATGTTATGTATCTCATCATCAACAATAGCGGCTTTGATCTTTCTCATACTTTAAGGCTTTGGGATTTGCGGATTGGGTATGCTGTAAAAGTAATATCCCCGCAGTTGCCCGCCTCACCCCTATTACCCCGGTTTAACACCCCCAATTTTAGGGGGTACCTGCTTCGTGCCGCTGTTTGATGGTATCGGTAAGTGCGCCGTTCATTTGCTGGCAGCATTCGAGAATAGACTGCAGGTTACCGCTCAGTTCATCATCGCCGGTAGCGGAATATTTAAGCATGTATTCGGTAAGCAGCTGTATGCTGGCTACAGGATTGCGCAGGTCGTGCACGGTTTTGCGGATGAGCTGGTTATTCTGCAGCAGTTTGAACTGTATATCTACATATTCTTCGCGCATTAACCGGGCGGCTATTACCTGGCGGGTAATGGCAAGGTGCACCCTGCTGCCCAGCAGGTAGGCAGCACCCATTAGCACCGAACTGCCAGCCAGCCAGGGAACAAGCCAGCTTTGCATGCCTGCCTGCCGCAATACCAGTACCGACAGGGCCTGCAGCAACAGCGCCAGCAGCAGGTGCACCAGCGGTTTTACCACCTGGAAAAAAGGCAGGGTAATAAGGGTAAATATATACCAGCAGGCAAACAGCCACATACCCGTGATGTCTGTGGCAAGCGTGGCAATCAACAGGTCGGCAGCCAGCAGCACGGCTACATAGCCATAAATAAAGAAGCGCCGGGTACGTTTGTTTTTCTGCTCCGGCGTATCGTCGCTGCCCAGCAGGAATTTCAGCAGCAGCCACCCTGTGGTAAACAACAATAGCAGCGCATACAGCAGGTACAGGTACCATTGCTGTACCTGCGAAGCCATTGCCTGCGGCTGAAAATGCACAAACAATACGCTGATAACCGCCAGTACAAAACCGGCGATGGTGCAGGTAATGGCCAGGTCGCGGTTGTTGAGCAGCAATTCTTCGCCCAGCGCATCGCCGGGTGTAGGTATGCCTTCTGAAGCTGCGGACAGGGCCGCGGGGGCAGCAGGGGTACTGTGGTTGTTCAAAGCAGTTCGGTTAAATGGTGAATACAATCGGGAAAGTGGTTTTACATATACATGGAGATCATATTGAACAATTCATCCGGTTCAAAAGGTTTTACCAGGCAGGCATTCATGCCTGCGGCAAGCGCCTCGGCCTGCGTTTCCCAGGCATTATCGGCCGTAAGTGCCACAATGGGCACATGCGCCTTACCCGGCAACCGGCGTATGGCAGAGCAGGCCTCCAGTCCGCTCATGCCGGGCATCTGCAGATCCATAAACACCAGTGCATACGCATGATCGCGCACTTTTTCAACTGCTTCCTTACCGCTCAGCGCATAGTCCATTTGCACACCCCATTGCTGCAGAAACTTGCCTGCCACACGAATGTTCAGGTAACTGTCGTCTGCCACAAGGATGGAGACACCCCTGAGTAAAGGATTGTTGGCATGCACGTTACTGGTAATCATTGCAATTGCTTGGTTTATCCGGGTCTATTTCAGTGTAGGATTGTACAGCCCCTTCTGCATGGCGAATACAATGAGATCGGCTGTACGGTTTACCTTGAATTTTTTCATGATGTTTTTATGGTAACTCTGTACCGTGTGTACACTCAGGTTAAGCTTAAAAGCCGCTTCTTTTACGGTATTGCCCGAGCACATCAGCTCCAGCACATCTTTTTCACGGGGTGATAAATGCAATACCACCTGCTCTTCGGTAAATACATTGCTGATAAGACTGTTTTTGAGCTTGGCTGCAATGTATTGTTCCCCGCTGTGCACGGCATGTATGGCTTCGGTAAGTTCTTCGATAGATGTGTCTTTCGACAGGTAACCGATGGCGCCGGCGCGTATGGCCTGTTTAATGGTTTGCACATCGGTAATGGAGCTAAGCACAATAAACTTCGGCAGCGGTGCTTTGCCAGCCCCGCGGTTAACCGCTTCAATCAGTTCTATGCCGGTGATACCGGGCATCAGCAGGTCGGTAATAATAATATCGGGGTTCCAGAAGCTGTCTTTGTTTTTTACGTATACGGCTGCGCTGATAAAGGTTCTCACCTCTTCTATCGCCGGGTCGAGGGAGAGCACATTCCTGACAGAATCGGTTAACATTCTGTGATCATCAATCAGCGCAATCTTCATATAAAAGGATAAATAGTCAATAAAATAAGGAGTTGCGCTCCCGTACCGGCTGTATCCCCCCTAAAATTGGGGGGTATATCCCGCGAAGATTGGGGAGAAAAAAGAAGCAGCGCAGGTTGCAATTTTACGTCGTCAAACAACAACAAGGCTGGTTCTTCCGAAAACACTATAACAACATAAAAAACATTTACAATGAAAAAGCTCTTCATCCTCTTTGTTTCAGTTACCGCTATCAAAGCTGCATCTGCCCAGAGTGTTCTGCTCGAATCTGCAGAAGACAGCAATACCAGCAACCTGCGTTACGAACTGAGCACTGGTTTGAATGCGAACACCATTACCAGCAACGGCAACTCCCTGTTGGCAGCTGCTGCACTGAAAAACGACACTGCTACCGTAAAAATGCTGTTACAGTACCGCGCCAACCCCGACGCACAGGATGCAGCAGGCAATACAGCCATGATGCTCGCCAGCCTGAAAGGCAATACTGCTGCGGTTAAAATGCTGCTGGCTGCCGGTGCCGATACCGACAAAACCAACTGCATGCACGCAACAGCCCTGATTTTCGCTGCTACGTTCGGCCACAACGATATTGTTGCCCTGCTGGTTCAATACAACGCCAACCGCAATACAAAAGACAACCTGGGTTATACCGCGATGGATTATGCACGCGGCCAGGAATACACCAGCATTGTGTCTATGCTGACTAAATAAAACGGGTTAAAACCAACTACTTAATAAAAAGGCACCTGCTGCGGCAGGCGCCTTTTTTTGCTTTTTAAACCTAAAAACCTGCCACAGCCATCATAAAAGTATTGGCTGTTAGGCATTTCGACAATGTTCATTCCATTCATTTCGGGTTCTTCGCCGGATGGTTTAATTGTTCGATGGTTTAACGTTTGACGTTTAAAGTTGAATGGTTCGGTGCGCTTTGCATTAAACAGGAATACGCCCGCTGGCAATGCCAACGCGATTCCAGGAATTGATCACTGTTATAGCCATTACCAGTTGCGCAGTAAGGGTGTCACCAAATGTGCAGATAGCCTGCTGCCAGGTTGCATCACTTAATCCGCTGTGGTGAATAAGCGTGATTTCCTCGGTCATGCTGAGGATGATGCGTTCTGCGTGTGTAAAATGCGGCGCTTCGCGCCAGGCAGGGAGTAGGACAATGCGTTCGGGTGTTTCGCCGAGTTGCAATGCGTGTTGAATATGCTTGTCTGTACAAAATGCACATCCGTTGAGCTGGGAGGCCCGTATTTTAATCAGCTCCCGGTGCAGCAGCGGTATTGCTGTGCCGGCTACGTAATTATCCAGTTGTAACATGGCTGCAAAAGCTGCAGGCTGTGTGCGTGCCAAAAGAAAACGTTCCTGCATGGTTTACTTTGAAATGATAATGCAATGTTTATGCATTTCAAAGCTATGCATACGGTGAACTCGGGTAGTCCAATTACTGTTCTGCAGATAGTCCAGCAGTAAAACTAGGAGCGTGTTTCAAACTTACCGGTTTGCCTGTTTTTGCGCACATTGTCCCAGTTAAAATACTGGCCATTCATGGCTACGTAAACGCCATATGGCAGGGTTTGCACAAAAGCCAGGGCGCTGCCGAGGTTAAAGAACCCGTCGGAGCTGCCGAATTTATAGGGAATCATGGCGCCGGTAAGTACAATGGTTTTGTTCTTTACCTTTTCAGACAACAGCGCAGCGGTTTTGGTCATGGTATCGGTACCGTGTGTAATTACAATTTTATCTTCTGTACTGTTAGAGCATTGGTAAACGATGAGATTGCGGTCTTCATCCGTCATATGCAGGCTGTCGATCATCATCAGTGTACGTACAGATACCTCGAGCGTATTACGGCCCAGCTTCAGCATTTCGGGCAAATGGGTTTCCTTGAAAAACAGTTCACCCGTGAGTTCATTGTATTCCTTGTCGAAGGTGCCGCCTGTTACAAAAATTCTGATTGACATCTGTAGTATACTAAAGGGTAAAAGAAAAGGAACCAAAGATAACCGTTTTGCCCGGTAGCATAAACGGCGCGGTGAATTGTTTCACCATTTCCATGGTTCTGTTTAATTCGTTGAATAGAATTTACGGGTTTGGCGTGCGCAACAGAAACTATCTAACGGAGCAGCGTGGCTAAGTAAACGATTGCAGCAAACAAGCCCTTCTTTTTGAAGGAAAAAAAGCTAATTTTATTGCTATGAACAAGAACGCGGGGAAATGGATTTTTCTGGCTGATGATGACGAAGATGACTGTTTATTGTTTGGCGACGCGCTGATGGCTGTGGCCGAAAACGCGCTGCTCACGACCGTTTCAGACGGTTTTGAATTAATGCACCTGCTGCGTGAACAACAGCCTGCTGCACCGGATATTATTTTCCTTGACCTGAACATGCCCAGGAAGAACGGCTTTGAATGCCTGCATGAAATGCAGCAATTTCCGCAATTCAGGAATATACCTGTAGTGATTTACTCCACCTCTGCACAGCAGCAGGATATTGACCGCGTATACCAGCAGGGCGCCCGTTATTACCTGTGCAAACCCGATTCGTTTGAAGAACTGAAAAAAGCGATCAGCAACGTGTTATCCATTGACTGGCACCAGCACCAACAGCCACCGCTGTAGTGTATTTAATCACCGCCCGGAATACCCGGTCAACCGGCCGCTGTGTCAGCACAGCCCATGCAACTGAAATGAACAGCATTGAACTCGATTTCGCGCTTGCAAAAGCACGCCATATAGCCTTTAAAACACAACTGCGCCTGTACCTGTACAGCCTCGCCGGTACTGAAGCGCCGGATGTATCTGACCGCGCCTGCCATGTTTACAAATGGCTGCACGAACATGCGCTGCCCTCCTACGGACATATCCCTGAAATACACCAGCTGGAAAAAGCACATAGCGAACTGCATCATTTTGCAGAAAAACTGGTACACCTGCACCAGCAAGGCAATACAGCGGGCGCGCAACAGGGATTGTCGCAGCTGGAGCTACTATCTGCCCACCTGCTTGCCCTGCTCGATGTAGCAGAAACGCAACTGCGCATGGAGACTAGTGCAACACCTGCAGGCATGGAAGCAACACCCGCAGACTACAACGAACTGCTGCAGTTAAAACAGCAAATTAACCAGCTGTACGAACATATACAGTTACAAAACAGCGAATGGCTGAACACGGCAATCGCACACAACAGCCCTGACGGGCGTTTCTTCAGCATTGTAGAACAGGCACCCGCAGGTATTACCATCTTCCGCGGGAAAGACCTGGTGGTAGAAATGGCCAATGCCGCCTATCTCGAAATCATCAATAAAACGGCAGCCCAGTTTGTAGGCCGCCCCCTGTTTGAAGTACTGCCCGAAGTACGCCCCATGGTAGAACCCCTGCTGCTGGGTGTGCTGCATACGGGCATTCCCTACTATGGTTCTGAATTTGCTGCCGTGCTAAACCGCTTCGGACAACTGCAAACCTGTTATTTCAACTTTGTATACCAGCCCCTGCGGGAATTGGATGATCATATCAGCGGCGTGATTGTGGTAGCACATGAAGTAACTTCGCTTGTGCATGCCAAATATGAACTGAACCAGCGCGAGGCGCATTTCAGAAGCCTGGTAACACAGAGCCCCATTGCCATGACGATATTCAAGGGACCAGACTTTGTGATTGATATGGCCAACAATACCCTGCTGAACAATATCTGGAAAAAGACAGCGGCAGAAGTACACGGCAAAAAGCTGCTGGATGTTTTTCCTGAACTGGAAGGCCAACGATACCCGAGGTTATTACAGCAGGTGCGCGATACCGGCAAAGCCTACAGTGAAAAAGAAGCTATTGCCTGGGTGCAAAACCCGGAAGGCTTAAAGAAATACTACCTCGATTTTGAATATGCCCCACTGTTTGAAAACGACGGCAGTGTAGATGCCATTATGGTAACAGTGAGTGATATTACCGAACGCAAAGAGATTGAGCTGGCCCTGCGCGCCAGTGAAGAAAAATTCAGGCTGCTTACAGACACCATGCCGCAACTGGTTTGGACGGCAGACAGTGATGGCCAGATCAACTATTTCAGTGAAGCCATTATGGCTTATGCCGGCTTGCCGGTAAGCGAACTGCTGGGCGATCAATGGCTGGAACTGGTACATGCAGATGACCGGGAAGCGAGCGTAACCTCGTGGCGAAAAGCGGTGAGCAATGGCGCGGATTATCATACCGAACACCGCTTCCGCAAGCATACAGGCGAATACCGCTGGCATCTTACCCGCGCCAAGGCACTGAAAAATGCAGATGGCTCCGTAAGTATGTGGGTTGGCTCCAGCACAGATATACATGCACACCGGCTTTTTACCAACCGCCTGGAAGAGCAGGTGCTGGTACGCACGCAGGAACTGAAGAAATCGAACGAAGAACTGCTTAGCTCCAACAACGAACTGGCACAGTTTGCCTATGTGGCCAGTCATGACCTGCAGGAGCCATTGCGTAAAATAAAAACCTTCGTCTCCCGCATCCTCGAAACAGAACAGCAATTGTCTACCGGCGGCAAACACTACTTCGACCGTATTCATGTATCTGCTGCACGCATGCAGCAACTCATCACCGACCTGCTTGCGTTCTCCAAAACCAGCAACGACGGCACTTCCCCCGAAACGGTAGACCTTAACCTGTTGCTGCAACACGTGCTCGACAACCTGAGTGAGCCCATCCATGAAAAAGGAGCGCAGGTACATATTGGCCGGCTTCCGACATTGTTTGTTACGCGCTTCCAGTTTGAGCAACTGTTTACCAACCTGCTCTCCAATGCACTGAAGTTTGCGCGGGAAGGCATTGCGCCGGTTATCAACATAAACGCCGCTATCATCAGCGGTACCAGCATACCACACAGCGGCGCAGATACTACCGCACCATACCACCATATCAGCATAGCAGATAACGGCATCGGTTTTGAACAGGAATTCAGTGAACGCATCTTCCTGGTATTCCAGCGTCTCCACTTAAAAACAGCCTACGAAGGCACGGGCATCGGCCTGGCCATCTGCAAAAAAATTGCCGAGAACCACAACGGCATCATCACCGCAGAAGGCCGCCCCGGCGCGGGAGCCACGTTTCATTTGTATTTCCCGGTGGAATAGTGAGTGGTGAGTAGTGAGTGAAGAACAAACAGGTGAATAGTGAATAAAACAGCCGCCGTTGCCGGTGTCCCCACCGGCAACCAGCTTTCGCTGAGATCATCTCGACTGTCGATTCCCGATTCTCGACGGCTTTCTTCTCACAACTGACGATTGCCGGTTACTTCACCTCAAATTGCCCCTTCAGGCGTATGTCTTTTGAGGAAGCGCCCACCATTACCGTGAACGTGCCCGGTTCTACCACCCGTTGCAGCTGTGTGTTTAACAACTGCAGGTCTGCCGTGGTAAGCTGCCATTGCACCTGCTGCGCCTGCCCTGCTTTCAGGTGCAACCTTGCAAAACGCTTCAGTTGCTGAACAGGCGTTACCACGTTTGACACCTCATCGCGCAGGTATAACTGCGGTACTTCATCTCCATCAGTAGCCGAGGTATTTTTAACCGTGAAAGAAACGGTTACCGTGCAGTTAGCTGCTGAACCCTTCACCTGTGTTTGCAGGTTACTGTAAGCAAACGTGGAATAACTTAACCCATGCCCGAAACTGTACAAGGGCGTATCATCCATCTCCACATAACCATGGCGCGATGCGGGTTTGTAATTGTAATATACCGGCAGCTGGCCAACAGATTTGGGAACAGACACCGGCAAACGCCCTGCAGGATTATAATCACCAAACAACACATCTGCCACAGCAGCACCACCCTGCTCGCCGGGATACCAGGCATTCACAATGGCAGGCACATGCGCTGCAGGCCAGTTAATCAGCAATGGCCTGCCTTCAATCAACACCAGCACCACGGGTTTGCCCAGCGCTACAATGCGTTGCATCAATTCGTTCTGCAACCCCATTAAATCAAGCGTCGCACGGTCGAAGCCTTCGCCGCTTTCCATATCACTTACGGCGGTTTCGGCAGATTGAACCTGTGCTGCACCGGTATTGGCATACGATGTTTTAAAATCACGCGCACTGGAACCACCGAGCACCAATACCACCACTTCTGCCTGTTGGGCTGCTGCAATAGCCGCATCCATACCTGCATGCGATGTATCGCGTATAGCACAGCCTTTGGCATAGGTAACCGTTGCTGCAGGCAGTTTTTCGCGGATGCCGCGCAGTATGGTGAGCACCTTGCCTTCCGGTTGCGGTGCGGTGTAATCGCCCAGCTGGTTGTATACATTGTCTGCATCAGGACCAATCACCGCAATCTGTTTGATGGATTTGGACAGCGGCAGTAAACCGCCTTCATTCTTCAGCAACACAATGGATTCCTGCGCCACCTGTTTGGCCAGCGCCACATGCGCAGCATTATTGGCTGCACGTTGCGCAGCAGCAGTATCTGCATAGGGATGCTCAAACAGGCCCATAGCAAACTTCAGCCGCAGTACGCGCGCAACAGCTGTATCCAGCTGCGGCATGCTTACCTGTTTGGCTTTGATGGCTGCCAGCAGCGGCGTATAATAACTGTCACCGCCAAGATCTGCATCTACACCGGCTTTCAGGGCCATGGCCGCAGCTTCTTGTTTAGAGGCAGCAACATGATGCGTGAACTGCAGTCCGGGTATGGCACCCAGATCAGAAACGGTAAATCCTTTAAAGCCCCATTGTTTGCGCAACACATCCTGCAGCAGCCAGGCATTGGCCGAACAGGGCACGCCATCGATAGCGTTGTAGGAAGTCATTACCGATGCTGCACCAGCCTGTACAGCCGCCTTAAACGGCGGCAGGTAGCATTCCTGCAGTTCGCGCAAACCGGTGGTGGAAATGCCGCCATTGTGGCCGCCTTCCGGTGAGCCATAGGCAGCAAAATGTTTCAGTGTGGAAATAACCGTATGGTCTGTATTAAAACCTGTTCCCTGGAAGCCCTGTACCATCGCCGTTCCCATAGCTGTGATGAGTACCGGGTCTTCACCAAAGGTTTCTTCCATGCGCGACCAGCGCGGTTCGCGTGCAAGATCGAGCACTGGCCCATAGCCGATATGCGCGCCCTGGGCCCTTGCTTCCCGCGCAATGGCAGCCGCCATCTGCTGAATCAATGGAGCATCCCAGGTGCTTGCCTGACCAATAGATGTGGGAAATACTGTGGTACCGATGGCCATATGCCCGTGTGCACACTCTTCGCTCAGCAACAGCGGAATGCCCAGCCTGGTATGTGTAATAACGTATTGTTGTAAAGCATTGGCCGCTTTGGCTGCCAATGCAGGGGTAAGACCGGTTTCGAGTGTTTTCTTAGTCCATGGATCGGCCCTGAAAGTGGCCCATAGCATGCCGATATGCTGGTCAGCCACTGCCTTTTCAAATGCAGCGCTGGTGGTAACTGCAGTACCATTTTTAGCATACATATCCCAGCCCAGCAATGTGAGCAGCTGGCCTGCTTTTTCTTCCGCGGTCATGCGGGCAAGCAGGTCTTTCACCCTTGTTTCAACAGGAAGGGAGGCATTTTTATAAGCAGGTGGCTGGTTATGCTGCGCCTGCACCTGCAATAAAGCGGTGCTGCAAAAAAGGACAATCATGCCGCGGTATAAGCAGTGGTACATTCTCATGGCTACCCATTGGTGAGCAACAAATGTACTGGTAAAACGCATTGCCTACCACAATCCCAACACCTTCCACCACAGGCCGCCTATGCCGAACCAGATGGCCAGAAACAGCACACTGATAAAAAAGCCGTGTTTCCACCAGTCTTTCATATCAACGTAAGTGCTGCCAAAGAATATCGGTGCAGGGCCATGACCATAGTGCGTTAACGAACCCATGAGCGTTGCACACGCACCCAGGAAAATAGCGAGCATGGTACCTGGCACACCCACAGATACACCCACCGCGAGAAACACGCCATACATCGCTGCAGCCTGTGCGGTAGCGCTGGCAAACATATAGTGACAGTAAGAGTACACCAGTATAATCAGGGGGAACGCCACCTGCCAGCTCAGGTGCGAAATCTGCGCGCCGATCAGGTTACCAAACCAGCCGATAAAACCCAGCGAGTTTAAATAAGAGCCCATCATTACCAGCGAAGAAAACCATACAATAGTATCCCATGCGCCTTTCTCTGCCTTTACATCTTCCCAGGTAAGCACACCGGTAAGCAGCAATATGCTTAGCCCGATTAATGCGCCCGTAGTAGCATCCATGGCAAACAGGTTGCCGAAAATCCATAGTATCAGCAGTACAAAAAAGGTAACCACCATCAGCCATTCCGCCACTGTTACAGGGCCCATTTCTTTCAGTTTCTGCGCTGCCATAGCAGGTGCATCTTTGGTATTCTTCAGTTCAGGCGGGTAGAATTTATACAGGAACAAGGGCAGCACTATAAAACACACCAGGCCAGGCAACAGCGCAGCAATGGCCCAGCTGCCCCAGGTAATGGTGATACCCAGGTCTTTCGCAAACTTCTGCGCCATCGGGTTACTGGCAGTGGCGGTTAAAAACATCACCGAGGTAATCATATTCGCATTGTAGCTGCTCAGTGTAAGAAAAGCGCCTATCCTGCGGTGTGTTTCCGGCTTATCCGGTTCTGAGCCCATGTTTACGGCAATGGATTTCATGATGGGGAAGATAACACCACCTGCCCTTGCCGTATTACTGGGAATAGCAGGCGCCAGTATCAGATCGGCAATGTTAAGCCCATAAGCCAGTCCCAGCGGCCCTTTGCCAAACAACCGGATAAAATAATACGCCAGCCTGGTACCCAATCCTGTTTTAATAAAACCACGTGCAATAAAAAACGCCAGCCCGATGAGCCAGATGGTGGAATTACCAAAGCCACTCAATGCATTGCCAATCGCCTTTGCAGGGTCACCGGGTGCCAGTACCTGTGTTACGGCACACAGCGTAATACCCAGCATGGCCATCGTACCCATAGATGCGGCTTTGAGAATAATACCGAAGATGGTAGCCAGGAAGATGGCCAGCAAATGCCAGGCATTGGGCTTCACCCCTTCGGGCACAGGAATAAACCAGATGACGACACCAATAACAACGGTGATCAGCAACGGTATGGGCTTTACTTCTTTCATATAAATAAGATGATAGTTTGTTCATTAAAAGCGCACCTGCAGCTGCACATAGGCCAGGCCGTGGTTATTGACCGTAGTAAGCGGAACCTTGTTTTTATACAGATCTATCGCTACACCCATCTGCAATGCAGCATACAGGTTATCAGCAAAAATCCAGGTAAAGTTGGGAATGATGGTCTGCCGCGGATTACTGTTCTGCTTATAGGTTTCATCAAAATACTCGTACCGTGACGACAGCTCCAGCGCCCTGATACGCGGGCGTTTCGGCTCGTACCGCAAAATGGGAAATACATAAAAGCCCTGCATCCTGTACTGGCTTAACCCGGGTTTGCTGGTCGCAGTATCGGCTTTGTACGTAGTAAAACTGGTGCCGTTTTTAAACTCCCCGCCCAGCAGCAGTTTCCACTTGGTGCTAAGGGAAAACCGGGTTATGATATCTGCACCAATGGCGTTACCGGTACCTGAACCCTGGCTTCCGATGGCTGCGTTTAAACCGATGGTGGTGGTTTTGTTAAGATCGGCCTCTATGCGGGCATAGGCATTTTTACTGTTGTCGTTATCCAGCGCCTGGTTACGGTTATTGCCATTGTACACTCCTGTGTAATAACGCATCGGCAAATCATCGTCTTCTTTGGTAATGTTACCATAAATAGACACGCCTATCTGGAAACTCTGCCAGCCATTGCTGCCAAAGGCATAGTACTGGTTGGAATAATCCAGCGTGCGGATGATATCTACCGGCATCGCATCTTCAATACCGAAGAAGGGGCGGAACTGCCCGGCCTGTATATTGAAATACTTGTTGAGGGAGTATTTGATGTAGGCATTCTCCAGCACCTTGTTGGCAGGTTCGGTGTTGAACTCTGCAAAGTTGATCATGAAATTGGCGGAGAAGTGATCATTTACATTGGCCTTTACCTGCAATCGCGCGCGCTTGATCAGAAAACTGTTGGTAATACCCTTGGTACTGGCGGCCGGATCGAACTGTTTGCCATTTACATCCACGTTTTTGGTAACGGAGGCGAGGTAACGCGTTTGCAGCAAACCGGCAAAACTGAGGGATCGTTTGTAGGCGGAATAATTGGTAATTGTTCCGGTGTCGAGTGCAGAGATGTCTTTCTGCTGTGCGTACCCCTGCAAAAATGCGAGTACGGCAATACTGATGGCCAGGAGTTTTTTCAATGTCATAGGCAGATGTTTCAGCTTCGGCGCCTGTGGCAAACCGAATATAGGCAGAACCGCATATACCAGCTAAATGTAACGGTTACATAACGTACTGAATGTACAGCTTTTTCTGCGAAATGACAGAGATCGGGAATCGGGACATCGACAGTCGGGATGATCGCAGCGAGTACCAACTTCGAGAATCGAGACATCGACAGTCGAGATGATCGCAGCGAGTACCAATTTCGAGAATCGAGACATCGACAGTCGAGATGATCGCAGCGAGTACCAATTTCGAGAATCGAGACATCGACAGTCGAGATGATCGCAGCGAATTTATTCTTTGCCCGCCCGCGGCTGTGTCCCCACAGCCGCTGCAGAAACCGGAAAACTTCAAACGTTAAACCATTAAACCATTGAACAATCAAATCATTGAACAATCAAACCATTGAACCTATCC
Source organism: Deminuibacter soli (assembly GCF_003412455.1). Taxonomy (GTDB): domain Bacteria; phylum Bacteroidota; class Bacteroidia; order Chitinophagales; family Chitinophagaceae; genus Deminuibacter; species Deminuibacter soli. The sequence continues at coordinate 182,972 of NZ_QTJU01000010.1, forward strand.
TTCCATAAATGACCATGCACTGTCATACGCATTGTTTTGTTCTGCATAGGTGATAAAATCTGCATAAAATGGCAGTTGCGAGAGCGTGGCGCTGTCGCCGATAACAACAAGCTTCTTGCGGGCGCGGGTCATGGCCACGTTCATGCGGCGTATTTCGGAAAGAAAGCCGATACGGCTGTCGGGGTTGCTGCGCGTCATGCTGATGTACACGATGTCCCTTTCCTGGCCCTGGAAGCTGTCGATGGTATTTACCGTGATGGACTGTGCAAAAGGCTGCAGCGCGGGTGAATGCAGCAGTTGTTCCTTCAGCAGTTCTACCTGTTGCTTATAGGGCGAAATAACGGCAATGGATGGAAACGCATCTGCCGCATAGTATTGCTGCAAGGCTGTGACCATTTGTGTAAGATGCCTGAACAGGAAAGCCGCTTCTTCCGGGTTACTGGTACTGGTTCCCTCCTGCTTTTCTTCGTAACCGCAACCGGCGGTGTCGATAAAACACAGGGGCTGGTCACCTTCAAACAACACCCTGTCTGCCACCGATGCATGCGCCTGTAAACGGTTCCCGTAAAACACCTGTGAAGAATAGCCCATGATGGTGTGGTGCATGCGGTACTGCTCTTCCAGCAGCACCACAGCTCCGGGATACCGGGCAACAATTTTTTCCAGCAAGGTAATGTTTAAACCAGCCTTTGCCGCTTCTTCGGATTTAATGGTGGGTGATAACTGGCAGTGATCACCTGCCATAACCAGCCTGCGTCCTTTAACAATAGGAATCCAGCACGCAGGTTCCAGCGCCTGCCCTGCTTCATCAATTACCACGGTATCGAAGCGCAGGTGCCGTACGGTATAATGACTTGCACCTACCAGTGTGGCGGTGATCACCTGAGCCCTGGTGAGCAGGTCGTCGATGATGTATTGTTCGGTAGCATCGGCAGACTTCATTATGTTCCGCGCTTCATTCAGCAGGGCCTTGCGTTGCTCCCGTTCTTCCTTGCCAAAATTGCGCTTGTATTTATGGGCCATATCCCTGAACTCATTGGCCTGCTTCTTCAGTTTTTTGATTTCCTTCATGCTGCTGTGCTCACTCATCTTGCTGTCGAGCGTTAAGCGCATCAGGTGTTCAGACACACGTGCAGGATTGCCTACGCGCAATACATTCAGTCCTTCATTAAACAGCTTTTCGCTCAGCAGATCTACTGCCGTATTGCTGGGCGCTACCACCAGTACCTGTTTGCGATCCTGTTCTATCAATGCCTTAATAGCCTGTACCAGTGTAGTGGTTTTACCGGTACCGGGCGGACCATGCACTACTGCCACATCTGAAGCCGTTAGTATTTTATTCACTGCAGCCTGCTGCCACGTATTGAGCTTCGGAAACACTGCCGGCGCCTGCTTTTCATTAAAGGCCGGTTGCTTTTCGCCGGTGAGTACCTGCACCAAACGCCCTTCAGCAGTCTCTTCCAGCAGGGTGGTTGCCTTGCGCAGCGCAAACTGCATTTCATCGTAGCTGTTATCATCAAACAACAGGTCTATGCCCAGCTTGCCGTCACGGCTCCATTCAGGCAACTCATCTGTACGCAGGGTTATTTTTAAGCGGTTACCGCCCTGGTAAGAGATCACCCCTTCTTCCCGGCAGCTCTTTGCATCGTGGTTGGAAAACAACACAGCAGATACGCCAAAGCGCAGCTGGTGTACAATATCCTGGTGCGTGGTACGCTCCACTTCCACAATAATATAATCCCCACGCCCCATCTCCGTACCACGTATGGCCACCGGGTACCAGGTTAAACCGCTTGTTCTTCTTTCCGCCACCGAACTGTTCTCCGTCAACTGGCGGTATAATTCCTGGTCACGCTGTTTTTCTACCTGTAATAAATCCTGTAATTGCTTAAAGTATGTCATGATTGCCTGATGGATCGATATTTTGATTGTTTGATTTTCTTCCTATAACATCTCCTGCTCAAAGATCTCCTGTATGCGTTCTATCTGTGCGGCATACATGGTTTTCTTGCGCATGGCGAAATGGAGGGTGTTTTCCATGATGTTGATGCCTTCCCATAACACGCGGATATCGCCGCTTTCCAGCTCGTGTTTAAACAGGAAATCGGGTATAATGGCAATGCCTTTTCCTTTACTGATGCAGCGCACAATACTGCACATATTGGGCACAATATAATTGGGTTTAAAATCAGGGCGCTTGCCAAAGTTCATGTACCAGAAACGGATCAGGTGTTCCATATCACCGGCAGTGCCGTACCAGGTTTGCTGTTTCAGCCAGGCCTGCATACCCTCCAGGTCGTTCTTCTTCGATAACTTGTTAAATTCAGTAACAGGTGTTTTGGCGCCTGCCACCAGTACAATTTTCTCTTTCGAGAATGCCTTGTATTGTATGTTTTTGTGCTCGCTCTTTTGCGGCGTAATCACCAGGTCGAGTATGCCATTGTCAAGATCGGCCAGCATTTCGGGATACTCGCCAAACTTGATGATCACATTAAACGGCAGCGTAGGCAGGTATGATTCCAACGTAAACTGGAAGGTTTCGAAACACAGGCCAATGCTGATGGTGGGCTTGCCTGCTTCTGTGCTTTTGTGAAAAATGCGTTCTGCTTCTTCCATTTTCAGCAACGATTCGGAAATATAATTATACAGCATCTTCCCTTTTTCTGTCGCCACCATTTTGCGCGCTGTGCGGTCGAACAGCTTGTAGCCCACATAGGTTTCCAGCGAGCTGAGATGCAGGCTCACACCGGGTTGCGACACATACAGCGTATCTGCTGCACCGGTAAGTGTACCGGTCTCATAAATGGCTTTAAAGGTTCTGAACCACTCGAGATTAACCATATGATGTATTATTATTCTGATACAAAGCTATGATTTATCTAATTTTTATAGTAGATAAGGCAGGGTAAATTTGTATTCTTAATTAGAAAAGCAAATGAAAAAGATATTTATCATCAACGGCGGACAGTCATTTGGTCATTCAGGCGGCCGTTTTAACGCCACCATTACCGAAGCCACCACCCGCTTTTTTGAAGCACAGCCTGATACAGCGATACGTGTCACAAATATCAACCAGCCTTATGATGCAGCAACAGAAGTGGATAATTTCAGCTGGGCCGATGTGATTATTTATCACATACCCGTATGGTGGTTCCAGGTGCCGTACAAGCTGAAGCAATACATTGACGAAGTGTTTTCCGAAGGGCATGCAAAGGGCATTTACCACAGCGATGGCCGTTCGCATGCCAACCCCGCCATTAACTACGGCACGGGCGGTATGCTGCACGGCAGGCAATACATGCTCACTACATCGTGGAATGCACCTGCAGAAGCATTTACTTTACCTGGGGAGTTTTTTAAAGAAACCAATGTTGACGAGGGCGTAATGTTCGGCTTTCACCGGATGAATGCGTTTACCGGCATGCAGCAGTTACCCGGCATTCACTTTCATGATGTAGAAAAAAATGCAGACGTAGTGAAAAGCGTGAAGGAATACAATGAGCATCTTAACAAGGTGTTTGCATCGCAGGCAGTGCTAGTGTGAGGTTGATCACTGGTGAATAGTCAACAGGCAATAGTGAATGATCGAAGCGTATCCGAAAGCATCTTTAAAAGCCCGGCAGTCTTTGACTGCGGGCTTTTGTTTTATTCACTATTGACTATTCACTGTTGTCCGGTAAAGTTTTAAAATAAGGCACAAAAAAAGGGGCCGAAGCCCCAGTTATCAGATAATTTTAAGTTACCACACCAAAAATTAGCCTGATGCGCAAACATACCTTTTTTACCGGAC
>NZ_QTJU01000011.1 GCF_003412455.1 Deminuibacter soli
ACGCCCTTCTACTAACACAATCCTGTGATCTTATAATTTTACCTCACTTAATCAAAGTCTCCGCTATATAGCGTGGTATACCGGCCAATATTGAAAAAGCCGCCCCAAATACTTTTGAGACGGCCTCATTTTTTATAAAACCATTGAACCATAACACCATAAAGCCATCAACAAGCATCTGTATTGCTCAGTCCCGCTACTGTCTTCGCCACCATAAACCCGCTTGTCCAGGCATTCTGGAAATTGAACCCGCCGGTTATCCCGTCCACATCCATTACTTCACCGGCAAAGAATAATCCGGCCTGTTTTTTACTTTGCATGGTGTTCACATCAATCTCCTGCAGTTTAATACCACCGCAGGTTACAAATTCTTCCTTAAATGTCGTTTTGCCATCTACCGCGAAAGTCTGCCCCGTTAGCAGCTGTATCAGCTTGTTCTGTGCCTTCTGCTGCAATTCTGCCCACCTTATTTCGGCGTCAATATCACTCAGCTGAAGCAGGTACAGCCAAAGCCTGTTAGGCAACCCAAAGGGGTTCTTATGGCCTGTTTTCTGCGTGGCCAGCTGCTGGCGGTAACCCGGCCAGGCATCCTTCAGGGTTTGCTCATTATACCCTGGCAGCCAGTTTACCTGGACTGAGAATTTGTAGTGCACGTCTGCCAGTGCCCTGGCGCCCCAGGCTGATAATTTCAACACCGCCGGACCACTTAATCCCCAATGTGTTATAAGTACCGGCCCCTGCTGCTGCAGTTTGGTACCGGTTATTTTTACCAGCGCATCGGGCACACTTACGCCCATTAAACCGGTAATGGGGTTACCCGGCATATTAAACGTAAACAGCGATGGCACCGGTGTTTCAATAGAATGGCCCAGGGCCTGCAGCCAGTCAAATTGCAGCGCTTTCGGGAAACCACCTGCCGCAATACATAAGTAATCGGCCTGTATGGTAGTGCCTGCAGCTGTGTGCAAGCCAAATCCCGGTTGCAGGCAGGTAACAGATTTCACATCAGTATTCATCCGTATATCTACCTGGTGCGCATTGGCTTCCCGCAGCAGGCAGTCAATAATGGTTTGCGAGCTGTCGGTCACCGGGAACATGCGGCCATCCGGTTCGGTTTTCAGCTGCACGCCGCGTTCGGCAAACCAGCTGATGGTATCCGTTGCATTAAACCAATGAAAGGCTTTTTTCAGAAACTGCTGCCCGCGCGGGTAACGCTGCGCCAGCTCGGGTATTTCAAAACAATGATGGGTAACATTGCAACGCCCGCCACCGCTTACCCGCACTTTCGACAGCAGCTTGGCGGTCTTTTCCAGCAACACCACTTTCAAACCGGGTTGCATACGCGCCGCATTTACGGCGCAGAAAAAACCTGCTGCGCCGCCTCCTATTACTACCAGTGTTTTTGCGTTCTGTTGCATACAAAGCATCCTTTAAAACAAAACAGGCGCGGCGTTCTGCACACCACGCCTGCACTATATATAACCGCTTTTAAGCGAAATAAGACGTATTGAGATTGGCATTGGTTTTCTCCGCAGCCTCGATAATGCTGTAGTCAGACAAAATCAAAGCTTTGCCTTTTTTCACGCACACATCGTGTTCAAAATGCGCAGAAGGTTTGCCGTCGGCCGTACGTATGGTCCAGCCATCATCTTCGGTGTATATTTCTTTTTTACCCAGGTTAATCATGGGTTCAATGGCCAGTACCACGTTTTCGTTGAGTTTGGGGCCGGTGCCGCGTTTGCCGTAATTGGGCACCTGCGGATCTTCGTGCATGCGGCGGCCCAAACCATGGCCTACCAGTTCACGTACTACCCCGTAACCGTATTTGCGTTCAGTATGTTCCTGTATGGCGTAAGCAATATCACCAATACGGTGACCGGCAGTTGCCTTTTCAATGCCCTTATAAAGTGATTCTTTGGTCACCTTTACCAGCTGCAGCACTTCCGGACTTACTTCTCCCATAATAAAGGTATACGCATGTTCACCCACAAAGCCATTACGGGTAATACCGAGGTCAATGGATATCACATCCCCATCCTGCAAAGGCTTGTGGTTGGGAAAACCATGTACCACTACATCATTTACCGATGCGCAGATATTGTAGGGGTAACCGCTGTAACCATAAAAAGTAGGAATGCCTTTATGGTCGGCAATAAAGGTTTTACACAACTCGTCAATCTGTAAGGTCGTCATACCGGGTTTCAGCACCTTTGCCACTTCTGCAAGCATCTGGCTTACCAGTGTTGCATTTTCTTTCATAATGGCAATTTCCGGTTCTGTTTTGTAAATAATCATATTACGCTCCCTGCTCATTAGTAAACTATCAAATGTGTTTATTCCCCTGCGGCTATGCCGCTTAAAAAAATAACCTGCCGGGGGTAGGCCCAACAGGTTACTCATCAATATTGTTTAGTAGAAACTAGTAACTGGCTGTTGTCATAGCCTGGCGTCCCTGTAAACGGCCGCCTTTCATCAGGCCATCGTATTCACGCATCAGCAGGTGTGTTTCAATCTGCTGCAGTGTGTCGAGAATAACGCCCACCATAATCAGCAGTGATGTACCGCCGAAAAAGGTGCTGAAGCCCTGTGTAACCATCAAACGCTGTGCAAAGCCGGGTAAAATACCCACCAGCGCCAGGAAGATGGCACCAGGCAAAGTGATTTTATCCATGATGGCGCCAATGTAATCAGCAGTAGGCTGACCAGGTTTAACGCCGGGGATAAAGCCGTTGTTGCGTTTCAGGTCTTCACTCATTTGCTTGGGGTTAAATATCAGGGCAGTGTACAGGAAGGTAAAACCTATCACCATTACTGCATAGATAATCATGTACCAGGCATTGCTGTGATCGCTGAAAATATGTACGATACCTTTTGCTGAATCGAGGTTAGTGAAAGAGAACAGGGTAGGCAGGAACATAATGGCCTGTGCAAAGATGATAGGCATTACACCTGAGCTGTTCACTTTCAAAGGCAGAAACTGGCGCGCCCCACCGAACTGGCGGTTGCCGATAATCTGTTTCGCGTAGTTAACCGGGATTTTACGAACACCCTGAACCAGGATGATGAGCCCCATGATAATCGCGATCAATACTGCCATTTCTATCAGGAACACGAGCAAACCACCACCGTCTTTTGCAAACTTGGCGGTAAATTCCTGCGCCAGTGATTGCGGGAAACGTGCGAGAATGCCCACCATGATGATGATAGAAGTACCGTTACCTAAACCTTTGTCCTGGATTTTTTCGCCCAGCCACATTACGAATAATGTACCGGCCGTTAATACGATTACAGTAGATACCAGGAAGTAGGGTGCATAGGCGGGAATAATGGCTTCTGCATAACCGGGGCTTTTCAGGTAAGCCACATAAGCGCCTGCCTGGAAAAGGGTAACGATTACCGTGAGGTAACGCGTCCACTGGTTAATTTTTTTACGTCCGCTCTCACCTTCTTTCTGCACTTTGGCCATCTGTGGAATAAGGATGGTCATCAGCTGCATAAAAATGGAAGCAGAGATATAGGGCATGATACCCAGTGCAAGAATAGAAGCCTGTGAAAAGGCGCCGCCTGCAAAGGAATCAAATAAGTTTAAGAGCCCGTTTTTAGAGGTATTGGATTTAGCAGCTGCAAGCAAGTTAGGATTGATACCTGGCAAAACGATATGAGTGCCGAAACGATAAACGGCTACCAGTGCCAGAGTTACAACAATTTTATTACGCAACTCCTCAATACTCCAGATGTTCTTTAAAGTCTGAACTAATTTTTTCACTGAACTGTGGTTAAATTGTGTGTTTCTGTAAAACCAAAAAAGACGCACCTAATCGATGCGTCTGGCAAATATCGTCAAAATTTAATTCAAAACTTCAACTGTTCCGCCGGCAGCTTCAATTGCTGTTTTGGCAGCAGCGCTTACGGCATTTACCTTAAAGGCGATTTTTGCAGTTAACTCGCCGTTACCCAGCACTTTAACTAAATCGGTACGGCTAACCAGACCGTTGATATACAAATTTTCAAGAGAAAATTCAGTGATACCATATTTTTCAGTGATCTGCTGAACCTGCGCCAGGTTAAATACTTTGTATGCTACACGGTTGTTGTTTTTGAAACCGCGTTTAGGGATCCTTCTCTGGATAGGCATCTGACCACCTTCGTGGGCATTTTTACGCTGGTAACCGGCACGGCTCTGACCACCTTTGTTACCTTTTGTAGATGTACCACCTTTACCGCTCGCTTCACCACGGCCCAAACGTTTCTCTTTATGTGTAGAACCTGCTGCAGGTTGTAAATTATGCAGTTTCATATTTTATCGATTTTTACTCAACGGGGAATCTCCCCTCGCTTTATGAATTTGAAAATATTGTATACTGGCTTAATGGTTAGATGGCTGGATGGCTTACAAAGTAAACAATCAAACCATCAAACAATTCAACCATTTATTTTACCTCTTCCACTTTAACCAGGTGGTTTACTTTGGCAACCATACCCAGGATCTGTGGAGTGGCTTCTACTTCTTTAGAAGCGTGCATCTTGTTTAAACCAAGCGCTTTTAAAGTGAGCTTCTGGCGCTCAGGACGGTCGATGCCGCTTTTTACTTGTGTAATCTTAATCTTTGCCATATCCCAAACCCCGAAAGGGGATATTTAAAATTTAAAAAATTATCAGAACGAACGCTTCCCCTACCCGGGGCAGGGGGAGCATACTATCCGTTAAATACTTTCTTCAGCTGCAGGCTGCGGTTTTTAGCTACCTGTATTGGCTCACGCACCAGCGTTAAAGCTTTAATGGTTGCTTTTACCACGTTATGCGGATTGGCTGAACCCAGGCTTTTTGCCAGTACGTCGGTGATGCCAGCGCTTTCCAGTACAGAACGCATGCTGCCACCGGCAATTACACCAGCACCATGAGCGGCGGGTTTAATCAATACTTTCGCTGCACCTGCTTTACCCAGCTGTTCGTGGGGAATAGTTCCGTGCATTACAGGCACTTTTACCAGGTTTTTCTTAGCATCTTCAATGCCTTTGGTAATAGCTTCCTGTACTTCTTTCGCTTTGCCCAGGCCCTGACCTACAACACCGTTCTCATTGCCTACCACTACCAGAGCAGAAAAGCTGAAAGTACGGCCGCCTTTAGTAGTTTTAACTACACGGTTAATGGCAACAACTTTCTCTTTCAGTTCAATGTCGCCGCCGGCTTTAACCTTATTTACGTTTACTTTAGACATTTATATCGATTTATACGATGTTAGATGTTGATTAGAATTGAAGACCACCTTCTCTTGCACCATCAGCAACCGATTTAACACGGCCATGATACAGGTAACCACTACGGTCAAATACAATTTTGGTTACACCCAGCTCAACCGCTTTACGTGCAGCAGCTGCACCAACCAGTTTCGCCTTATCGCTTTTGGTACCGGCTTGCGCCTTGATGTCTTTATCTTTTGTGCTGGCAGAAACCAGTGTTTTACCGTTAACGTCATCAATCAGCTGAACATAAATGTCAGTGTTGCTGCGGAAAACAGATAAACGGGGCTTTTCAGGTGTACCTGAAACAGACTTACGGATTCTGTAGCGGATCTTCTGTCTTCTTAAAACTTTAGCGTCCATTGTTGTTTATTTAAACTCCCCGATACTGCCGGAGAATAATTTGAAAATTTGTGAATTTACCCAACGGGCTCCTTTCGGAGAAAATTTGAAAATGGTAAAGAAAGCATTGCCGCATTTACACACTTTCAAATTTTCAAATTGGCTATTATTTACCAGCAGCTTTACCAGCCTTACGACGGATAAATTCATCGCTGTATTTAACACCTTTACCTTTGTACGGCTCGGGTTTACGCAGACCGCGGATTTTCGCAGCTACCTGGCCCAGCAGTTGTTTGTCGATACCTTCCAGGAAGATTTTGGGGTTCTGACCTTTTTCGGTAGTAGTGCTTACTTTCAGTTCTTTGGGAACTTCGAAAAGGATGTTGTGAGAATAACCCAATGACAAATCGAGCATATTGCCCTGGTTTGCGGCTTTATAACCTACACCCACCAGCTCCAGGTTTTTGGTATAACCTTCAGTTACACCTTTTACCAGGTTAGCCAGCAATGCACGGTATAAACCATGTAAAGCCCTGTGACGGATCTGATCTGTAGGACGGCCAATGTTTACATGACCATCTTTTACTTCTACAACAATATCCCTGTCAACAGCCTGTTTCAGTTCGCCCTTCGGGCCTTTAACGCTAACAACATTATCAGCACCAACTGTAATGGTAACGCCAGCAGGAACGGTGATGGGCTTCTTACCTACACGTGACATAATTAGTTAATTTGAAAAATTTGAAAATTTATTATTCCCGTCAATACTGCGTGTTCAGTTCCGCGTAGAAAACTTAAGTGTCGCAGTACCGTTATATAAAAAGCGATTTGAAAACCTTGCGGTTTTCAAATCGCTGATTCAATACTAGTAGATATAGCACAGAATCTCACCACCAACGTTCTCGGCTTTTGCCTGTTTGTCGGTCATTACACCTTTCGATGTACTAACAATGGCAATACCCAAACCGTTGATTACCCTTTTAAAGTCAGCAGGTTTTGCGTATTGACGCAAACCCGGGCGGCTTACACGTTCCAGGGAACGGATAGCAGGCTGTTTAGAAGTGAGATCATATTTCAGGGCTATCTTGATTAAGCCCTGTTTGTTATCATCCTCAAACTTGTATTTCAGGATATAACCCTGATCATACAGGATTTCAGTCATGCGCTTTTTCAGATTAGAAGCAGGAATCTCAACTATTCTGTGACCTGCCAATTGCGCGTTACGAATCCTGGTCAGGAAGTCTGCTATAGGATCAGTTACCATATTATTTGCCCTCCTACGTCCCGCAAACCAGCGGGATAATTGGAAAAGTTATTTAAAATTTACAATCAGTTGATATCAATAGCCCTCACAAGCCATTCAACACATTTCCGGAGCCGGTGGCTTACCAGCTGGCTTTTTTAACACCCGGAATTTTACCATTCAGTGCCATGTCGCGGAAAGTAACCCTCGAAATGCCGAAGTAACGGATATATCCTTTAGGACGACCAGTTAACTGGCAACGGTTCTTTAAACGAACAGGAGAAGCATTGCGGGGTAATTGATCCAAAGCGGCGTAGTCGCCTGCTTCTTTCAAAGCTGCGCGCTTCTCTGCGAATTTAGCAACCATTGCTTCGCGCTTTCTCTGTCTGGCTTTTACTGATTCTTTTGCCATGATTTATGATTTCTGTTTTCTCCGAAGGAGCCCTTCGGGCAAATGCCAAATCCCAAACAATACTGTGGAATCTGGGATTTGGTATTTGGAATTTTATTGATTGTCTTTCTTGATGTTTTTGAAAGGCATTCCCATTTCTTTCAGCAGTTCGTAAGCTTCTTCATTGCTTGTGGCAGAAGTTACGAAAGTGATATCCATACCAGTGATTTTGCTCACTTTATCGATATCGATTTCAGGGAAGATGATTTGCTCGGTAATACCCAGTGTGTAGTTACCACGGCCATCAAATGCCTTGTCGCTGATACCTTTGAAGTCACGCACACGTGGCAGAGACACGGAGATCAAACGATCCAGGAATTCGTACATCTTTTCACCACGCAGTGTAACGCGGGCGCCGATGGGCATTCCTTTACGCAACTTAAAGTTAGAAATGTCTTTTTTACTCAGGGTAGCTACCGCTTTCTGACCGGTAATGTTAGACAGTTCTTCAACTGCCACGTCTACCATTTTCTTGTCCGCTACAGCGCCGTTTACACCGCGGTTAACGCAGATTTTCTCCAGCTTGGGAGCCTGCATTATGCTTTTGTAGGCGAACTTTTTCATTAAGGCAGGTACAACTTCATTTTTGTACTTGTCTGCCAATCTCGGAGTGTATTTTACGGTACTCATTATTTAATGGCCTCCCCGGATTTTTTTGATATACGAACTAATTTACCATTCTCCCTGGTGCGCTTTACTTTAGCTGCTGCACCGGCTTTGGCATCCCACAGCATTACGTTGCTGATATGGATAGGAGCTTCCTTTTTTACAATACCACCCTTGGTATTCTGGGCAGAAGGCTTGGTGTGTTTAGTGATGATGTTTACACCTTCTACAACCACACGGCCTTTTTCGATGATAACTTCCAAAACCGTACGTGGTTTCTTCAAATCTTTATCATCGCCGGTGATCACCACTACGGAGTCACCTTTTTTGATATTGTATTTAGGTTTAAATCTGTTGCTCATTTGTTGTTGTTTATGGTCAACCCTGTTGCTTAATTCTGTTTACTATCTCTCATTTTCCACCTGGTTCTCGTGTATTCAGGCGGAGTTGAGGGCTTAGATTTGGGGCGGCAAAGGTAAATAATTTTCCCATTCACCACTCATACTATAATACCTCAGGTGCCAGAGAGATGATTTTCATGTAACCTTTATCACGCAGTTCCCTGGCTACTGGCCCGAAAATACGGGTACCTCTTGGCTCGTCAGAGTTGTTGAGCAGTACCACTGCATTGTCGTCGAAACGGATATATGAACCGTCTTTCCTGCGTAATTTGTTTTTGGTGCGTACGATAACTGCTTTAGATACAGTACCTTTTTTAACACCGCCGGCAGGAATGGCATCCTTAACGGTTACCACGATTTTATCACCAATTTTGGCGTAGTCCTGGCCAGAGTTACCCAGTACCCTGATACAAAGCACTTCTTTAGCGCCGCTGTTATCAGCTACATTGAGTCTGCTTTCTTGCTGAATCATCTTTATTAGCTTTGAGCCCTTAGCTTCGAGCTATGAGCAATTAAAAGAATATGGTTTCAGAGGCTGCTGCCGGCTAAGGCCATTGCAAGCAGCTTGGCGCACTAAGTGCAATTATTTCGCTTTTTCTACTACTTCTACCAGTCTCCAGCGCTTTGTTTTGCTCAGCGGGCGTGTTTCCATGATTTTCACGATGTCACCGATAGTGCACTCGTTCTTTTCATCATGTGCATGAAACTTGGTAGTTTTTTTAACGAATTTTCCGTAGATAGGGTGTTTTACTTTTCTTTCTACAGCTACAGTGACAGTTTTTGTCATTTTGTTGCTGCTAACCACCCCGATCCTTGTTTTTCGCAAATTTCTTTCAGCCATTGTTATAATTTTTAGCTTTGAGCTCCGAGCTTATGCCCTGAGCAATGTTGTTCGTCACCTCGTGTATAAGCCAGCGGCCTTGCACTCGAGGCTCACAGCTTTAGTTATTTTGCCAGTTTCCTTTTAGATACTTCCGTTTTTAAACGGGCAACATCTCTTCTCAGGTTGCGGATGGTCATTGGGTTCTCGAGCGGAGAAATTGCGTGTGCAAACTCCAGCTTCTTCAAACGCAATTCATCGTCCTGGATGCGGGCTTTCAGATCCGCTTCGCTCAGATCTTTCAGTCCGTTATTGAATTCAACAGTTTTCTTAGCCATTGTTCTAATTTGAAAATTTGAAAGTTGGAAAATTTGAAAATGTTCACTTCAGCTGTTGTGCCTGTTCGCACATGCACTCCGGCACATCTTCAAATTATCACGTTAGCCCTGTAAGTCTCTTCTTACAATGAATTTGGTTCTGATCGGCAGTTTCTGTGCAGCCAGCAACATTGCTTCCTGCGCAACTTCCGGTGTAACACCGTCGCATTCAAATAAAATGCGTCCTGGTTCTACTACGGCAGCCCAGAACTCAGGGTTACCTTTACCTTTACCCATCCTCACCTCAAGTGGCTTACGGGTAATTACTTTGTCAGGGAATACCCTGATCCAGATATTTCCCTCACGTTTCATAGCGCGGGACATAGACTGGCGGGCAGCCTCAATCTGGCGGTTATTCAACCAGATGGGTTCCATCGCTTTTAAAGCATACGAGCCAAATGCAATGTAAGTGCCTCTTTTGGCAACTTCACGAATGCGGCCTTTCTGCATTTTCCTGTGTTTCGATCTTTTTGGCTGTAACATTTTACCCTCCTGTGCTCCCCTGAAGGAGCAAATATTTTCGTAGAGTGATTAGTTATTGTTTACTATTGGCGCTTCAGGTTAATTTCTTCTGTCGCCACCACGGTTACGATCGCCGCCACGGCCACGATCACCACCGCCTCTTCTGTCTCCGCCGCCGCGACGGTCACCGTCTCTGCGGTCATCGTCCCTTCTTTCCCTTCTCTCGCCACCGGCTTCGTTTTTACCACCGCTAACCAGGTTCGGGTTCAGTTCACGTTTACCGAGTACTTCACCTTTACAGATCCATACTTTGATACCGATTTTACCGTAAACGGTTTGTGCAAACACGTTCGCGTAATCAATATCCATACGGAAGGTATGTAATGGCGTACGGCCTTGTTTGAATTCTTCGCTGCGGGCGATTTCCGCGCCACCCAAACGACCGCTTACTTTAATTTTGATACCTTCTGCACCCATGCGGAGTGTAGAGGCAATCGCCATTTTAATAGCACGTTTGAAGTTGATACGGTTTTCAATCTGCCTGGCAATGGTATCGCCTACAATAGTAGCGTCCAGCTCAGGACGGCGGATTTCAAGGATGTTGATCTGTACATCTTCCTTACCTGTCAATTTCTTCAGCTCTTCTTTGATGCGATCAACCTCGTTACCACCTTTACCGATGATGATACCAGGTTTAGACGTATGGATAGTAACAATCAGTTTACCCAGTGTACGCTCGATCACAATTTTAGCGATACCGCCTTTGTTGATACGGGCATTCAGGTATGTTCTGATTTTGTTGTCTTCGATTAATTTGGCTGCAAAATCTTTCTTGCTGCCATACCAGTTACTTTCCCATCCGCGGATGATGCCTAACCTGTTACCAATTGGATTTGCTTTCTGACCCATATAATGGTTTAATAGGTTTTATTAATTATTTGAATCAACTATTATAGTTACGTGATTGCTGCGTTTACGTACCCTGTAACCACGGCCCTGCGGTGCAGGACGCATGCGTTTCAAAATACGGCCACCATCAACAAAAACTGTTTTTACCACCAGGTTGCTGTCTGCTGCACTGGCACCATTGTTCTTCTGTTCCCAGTTGCTGATAGCACTTTTCAGCAATTTGGCCAAAGGCACCGCATTGTGCTGAGGATGAAATTCCAGAATAGCAAGGGCTTTCTCCACCTGCATTCCGCGGATAACATCGGCTAACAAACGCATTTTACGTGGGCCTGTTGGATAGTTGTTAAGTTTCGCTACTGCTTCCATTTGTATTATGCTTTCAAAGTTTCGGTTTTAAGGCCTAATGTTAACTATAACCTTAAACCTCAAACTTTAAATGTTAAACGATTTATTTTTTAGCGCCTGAATGGCCTTTGAAGTTCCTGGTAGGGGCAAATTCACCTAATTTGTGACCTACCATGAATTCTGTTACGTAAACAGGGATGAACTTGTTACCGTTGTGTACGGCGAAAGTGTGTCCCACAAAATCGGGCGTAATGGTTGAACGGCGGCTCCAGGTTTTGATAACACTTCTTTTGCCTTTGCCTTCGTTAATGGCCAATACTTTGCCTTCGAGTTTAATGTCTACGTACGGACCTTTTTTAATTGAACGAGCCATAGTTGATAGTAAGTTGTTTATTTGTCCCGGCTGTTACACCGGGGCCATTTTAACAAGTTGATTATTTGCTTAATTTTTTACCGTTCCTGCGCTGGATGATCAGTTTGTCAGATCCTTTACCACGTGTACGGGTAATTTCACCTTTAGCGTATTTACCGGTTCTGCTTCTCGGATGGCCACCTGAAGATTTACCTTCACCACCACCCATTGGGTGATCCACGGGGTTCATCGCAACACCACGGTTACGTGGGCGGATACCTTTCCAGCGGTTTACACCGGCTTTACCTGCAGTCTCCAGGTTATGGTCGCTGTTGCTGGCCACACCTACAGTTGCATAACAGCTGATCAATACTTTACGGAGTTCACCGCTTGGCATTTTCAATACTGCATATTTTTCTTCCTTGTTCGCAAGTTGTGCAGAAGCACCGGCGCTGCGGGCCAATTTACCACCCTGACCAGGCTGCATTTCAATGTTGTGAACATTGGTACCCAAAGGCATGTTCTTCATCATTAATGCGTTGCCGATTTCAGGAGCTACCGCGTCGCCGGCTGTTACAGTGGCGCCAACCTGCAGACCCTGGGGGGCAATGATGTAGCGTTTTTCACCATCTGCATATTGCAACAGTGCGATGAAAGCGGTACGGTTTGGATCGTATTCGATAGACACTACTTTCGCAGCGATATCACGTTTGTTACGTTTGAAATCAATGATACGATAGTGTTTTTTGTTACCACCACCGATATAACGCATAGCACGACGGCCCTGAGCGTTACGACCACCTGTGCCGCTGATTGGCTCCAACAAGCTCTTCTCAGGTTCGTTGGTAGTGATTTCAGCGTAGGCATTGCCGATTCTCCAGCGTGTGCCTGCGGTCATTGGTTTGTACTTCTTTAATGCCATTTTTGGTTCTTTTTACCCCTATCCCCTTTCAGGGAAATTTGATTAAAATCTTCAACACTTTGCGGCGGTTGAATCAGCCTTCCTTCCCTGCCCTGCGGCAAGGGGGTTAAATGTTAGCGTACAGGTCAATTGCTTCACCTTCTGCTACGGTTACGTAAGCCTTTTTATAAGCAGGCTTAACACCCTGGATAAAACCGGCTTTTGTAAAGCGGGTTTTGTTTTTACCAGGCACAACCACGGTATTTACCTCCGTTACAGATACGCCATAAAAAGTTTCAACTGCTTTTTTAATTTCCAGTTTGTTGGCTTTGCGGCTTACTTTAAAAGCATACCTGTGCAGTTTTTCCTGCTGGGCGTTTGCTTTTTCTGTCAGGATTGGTTTTACTAAAACTTCGTTCAGTTTCATCTTATCTCAATTTGAGAATTTTGAAAATTGGCGTTCCGGAAATTTCTGATGGCTTCAAGTTCATCTGCACATTTCCAAACCGGCACGTTTACTAGGCTTCTGCAGCAGCTTCATCAACAAATACTTTCGCTGCGTTTTCAGTGATTACCAGAACATCGGCGTTTACAATATCGTACGTGCTGATGTCGGCCAGTAATGTGCTGTTTACAGCTGAAATGTTGCGGAGGCTCAGGTACAGGTTGTCGTTGTATTCAGGTAAAACAAACAAGGTTTTTTTACCGTTAACATTGAGGCTCTTCAATACTTCAGTAAATACTTTGGTTTTAGGAGCATCGTAGTTAATGTCTTCTACAACAACGATGGCGTTTTCTTTTGCTTTGTAAGCCAGTGCAGACATTTTAGCAAGGTCTTTCACTTTCTTGTTCAGCTTAAAGCCATAACCGTGTGGTTTAGGTCCGAAGATAGTACCACCACCTTTATACAAAGGGTTACGGATATTACCTTTACGAGAACCACCGGTACCTTTCTGGCGGTGCAGTTTGCGGCTCGCACCGTGTACTTCAGCACGGGTTTTCACTTTATGTGTACCCTGGCGCTGAGCAGCCTGGTATTGTTTTACAGCCAGGTAGATCACATGATCATTGGGCTCAATACCGAATATATCGTCCGGCAGCTCAATTGACCTACCGGTTTTTTGTCCTTTTGTATTTAAAACTTCTACTTGCATCGTGATCAGATTAAGATTTATTTCTGGATTAAAACGATGGAACCGTTATGTCCCGGGATAGAACCGCTGATTAAGATGTAATTCTTTTCAGGGAAGATTTTCACCACTTTCAGACCTTTGATTTTAACGCGGTCGTTACCCATGCGGCCGGCCATTCTCATACCTTTGAATACACGTGAAGGATAAGAAGAACCACCGATTGAACCCGGAGCGCGCTGACGGTCGTGCTGGCCGTGTGACTGTTCGCCTACACCGCTAAAGCCGTGACGTTTAACAACACCCTGAAAACCTTTACCTTTTGAGGTACCTACCACATCAACTTTTTCACCTTCAGTGAAAATGTCAACGGTAACGGTTTCGCCTAAATTTTTATCCAGAGAATAATCGCGGAATTCTTTTACGAATTGCTTAGGAGCAGTCTGGGCTTTGGAGAAGTGATTAATGTCGCCCTTGGTAGCATGCTTTTCTTTCTTGTCGCCGAAAGCTAACTGTAATGCAGTGTAACCGTCTGTATCCTGAGATTTTACCTGGGTTACAACGTTTGGGCCAGCTTCAATGATGGTGCAGGCTGTCTGCTTGCCATCGGGACTGAAGATGCTGGTCATCCCAATTTTTTTTCCAATAATTCCTTTCATCTTGTTTTGCGGTTTTTGCCCCGCAAGGTTGGAAGGACATCCCTTTTCATTTGCTGCCACTCAATCCTTGGGCAGATTCAAAGGGTTCAATCCCCTGTTTGCCACCGACCTTTTCCTTTGTTCAGCCTGCATCTCACTTTTGAAACGCAATGTTTACCATTCATGAGGTAAACGAAGCCGGGGGAAGTACCGGTGGTAAACAAACCTCGAAGGGCTTGTTTATATTTATATCCTGCCATGGTGTTGGCACCATAACAGCGTGATACTATCTTACATCAGAGCTCTTTTCCCAACCCCACGGGCAGGTTGATTGAGAGATGACAATATAATTTACTTCAAAAGAACTTGCCTGTTGAAAGCCATACACCGTATGGCAACTCATCATGCTTTAATTTCTACCTCAACACCTGAAGGCAGGTCGAGCTTGCTCAGCGCATCTACTGTTCTTGAAGAAGATGTGTAGATATCCAGCAAACGCTTGTGCGTACAAAGCTGGAACTGCTCACGGCTCTTCTTGTTAACGTGCGGTGAACGCAACACGGTAAAAATTTTCTTGTGCGTAGGCAAAGGAATTGGACCTGTAACTACTGCACCAGTACTGCGTACTGTCTTAACAATTTTCTCGGCAGATTTGTCTACCAAGTTGTGGTCGTATGACTGTAATTTGATTCGGATTCTTTGAGACATAACCTTTACCCAGTATTTCCTTTTGGGAGCGCAAAGGTATGTTTATGAATTGGATTATTCAAGATTTTCTGTGACTAATTTTTATAAAAAGCCTTAAAATATGCACATTTCTCCCGAAAATGCAGATCTGACAAGTATTTCAGCGGAAAAACCGGGGTACAATTTACAGCGAAATATTATTGTTTATCAATAACTTATGCAGCATTTACTTCGCCGCAGCAACATCGATGAAAAACCGGTGAACTATTTTTCCGCACTGCGTCAAATTCTTTAGGAAGAGGTGGATTTAAGACATCCCCTCCCTTGTTGCCGGTTAGCTATTAATGGTTCGTTAGCACCCATGAACAAGCCCGCCCGCAAACACATTTTAAGGCCCCTTCCCTGGCATGCCGGTCTTGAGGCAGGCACCCGGCCATCCTAAAAACAAACAGCCCCCCGTTTGATGCGGGGGGCCGTTTAAAAGTATGGAGGGAATTAGTCTTCTACTTTTACTTTGCCTTTGCTCTTAGAAATCACTTCTTCAGCGATGTTGTTAGGAGCAGGGTTGTAATGGCTGAACTCCATGGTTGAAGTTGCACGGCCAGATGACAGTGAACGCAGCTGTGTTACATAACCAAACATTTCGCTCAATGGAACTTTGGCTTTAATCACCTGCAGGTTGGCACGGCTGTCCATACCTTCCAGCATACCGCGGCGACGGTTAAGGTCACCTGTTACATCACCCATATACTGGTCAGGCGTCAGTACTTCCACTTTCATGATAGGCTCAAGCAGTGTGGGTTTTGCTTTGCGGCCAGCTTCACGGAAACCGGATTTGGCACACAACTCAAAGCTCATAGAATCAGAATCCACATCATGGTAGCTACCATCAAATACACGCACTTTCATGTTGTTAACAGGGTAACCTGCCAGTACACCGGTGCTCATTGATGTTTCAAAACCTTTCTGGATAGCAGGAACAAACTCTTTAGGGATAGAACCACCAAAGATATCGTTCACAAACTGGAAGCTTTTGCCTTCGTTTTCTTTCAGCCATTCTGCGTCAGCAGGACCAATTGAGAACTGGATGTCGGCGAATTTACCACGGCCACCAGACTGTTTTTTCAACACTTCACGGTGTTCGATAGTAGTACCGAAAGATTCTTTGTAAGCAACCTGGGGCGCACCCTGGTTAACTTCTACCTTAAACTCACGACGCATACGGTCAATGATGATTTCAAGGTGCAGCTCACCCATGCCACGCAGGATGGTTTGGCCGGTATCTTCATCGGTATTTACACGCAGTGTAGGATCTTCTTCTACCAGTTTAGCAATAGCCATACCCATTTTATCAACGTCGGCC
Source organism: Deminuibacter soli (assembly GCF_003412455.1). Classification (GTDB taxonomy): domain Bacteria; phylum Bacteroidota; class Bacteroidia; order Chitinophagales; family Chitinophagaceae; genus Deminuibacter; species Deminuibacter soli. The sequence goes on from NZ_QTJU01000011.1 coordinate 16,268, forward strand.
TGTGTTTTAGGCTCAACAGCGATAGCGATTACAGGCTCAGGGATGAACATGTTTTCGAGGGTGATAGGATGATCTTCGTCACACAGGGTGTCACCGGTTTTAATTTCTTTGAAACCTACAGCCGCAGCGATATCACCGGCTTCGATGAAATCGATAGGGTTCTGTTTGTTCGCAAACATCTTCATGATACGGCTGATACGCTCTTTTTTACCGCTTCTTACGTTGAGTACATAAGAACCAGCGTCGAGGTGACCGCTATAACACCTGAAGAATGCCAGGCGACCCACGAATGGATCGGTCATAATTTTGAAAGCCAGTGCAGAGAATGGTTCTTTTGCATCAGCTTTACGTGTGATAGGCTCACCGGTGCTGGGATCGGTACCAACGGTATCTTCGATATCAACAGGTGAAGGCAGGTAACGGCAAACCGCATCCAGTGCAGTTTGTACACCTTTGTTTTTGAAAGAAGAACCACACATCATCGGAACGATGCTCAGGTCGATGGTTGCTTTGCGAATCGCTTCATGCATTTCAGCTTCTGTAATGCTGTTAGGATCTTCAAAGAATTTCTCCATCAGGGTATCGTCGTATTCAGCTACGGCTTCTACCAGGTTCGCTCTCCATTCATTGGCTTCGTCTACCATGTCAGCAGGTACATCGATCTCATCGAATGTCATACCTTCTGTTTCCATGTGCCAGATGATACCTTTCATTTTAATCAGGTCAACCACACCGGTGAAGTTATCTTCTGCACCGATAGGCAGCTGCAGGGGAACCGCTTTGGCACCCAGCATTTCTTTAACCTGGTTAACCACCATCAGAAAGTCAGCACCGGAACGGTCCATTTTGTTAACGAAACCAATACGGGGAACTTTGTAACGGTTAGCCTGGCGCCAAACTGTTTCTGACTGGGGCTCAACACCGTCAACCGCAGAAAACAGGGCAATCAGACCATCCAGAACACGCATTGAACGTTCTACTTCTACAGTGAAGTCCACGTGACCCGGAGTATCGATGATATTGAAATAGTATTTTTTAGTATTGGCGTCGGCTTTACCTTTTACTGTAGGGAAGTTCCACTGGCAGCTAACGGCAGCTGAAGTGATGGTGATACCCCTTTCTTTCTCCTGCTCCATCCAGTCTGTGGTAGCGGCACCATCATGCACCTCTCCAATTTTGTGAATCATACCGGTATAGCGCAGGATACGCTCGGTAGTTGTGGTTTTACCGGCATCAATGTGAGCGGCAATACCAAAATTGCGTTGAAATCTCAAGTCCGCCATAAAAATTTTATGTTTTTAAATTTTCGAGCGGCAAAGGTACTAATTATTACAGATTGTACAGAATTACCCCCGGAATAAAAAATGCTTAAGAATAATTTCACACAGCATTTCACCGTAAAAACATTTAAAGGCCCTTAAAATATGATGCAACCGGCACAATTTGAAGCCCTTAGCAAAAAAATGACGTAACTTATATACTGTAAAATATAATGCCATATGAAACTCCTGAACCATACCGACCGGTGGGATAACAGCGATGGACCCACCATTTTTGACCTGCTCCGCATTTTTTTAGGGGTTGCACTCTTTGCCAAAGGCCTCGAATTTATCCGCTTTAACCAGGCCGTAAGCGATGTGATTGAACAGAGCGGTTTACTGCCTTTTTTGCCTTCCAACCACGTTATGCTGTATATCGTGATCGGCCACCTGCTGTGCGGGCTGCTCATCATTGTAGGCTTGTGCACACGGCTATCCTGCCTGCTGATGCTGCCTGTACTGATCGGCGCTTTTGTGATTACCGTACAACAAAACAACCGGGTGCTTATTCCCTACTCTGACCTCTGGATTGTGGTAACCATGAACATATTGCTGCTATTCTTCCTGCTGGAAGGAGCCGGCGCATTCTCCCTCTGGGAAAGCCTGCACGCGAAGCGGCAGCACTGATCGTAAAAAAACTGCCCCTGCGTCCGTGGAAACGGTGCAGGAGCAGTGCATACCTAATACAGTTGGTAAGCCCCGAAGGCCGCCGGTAAACCCTGACACCCGGCATTAGCCTTCGTGTTTTCAGCAATCATTCAACTTTACCCTCTTCTTACAAAACGTAATATTTTTCTGTAGCCGGCAGCTCGGGCAGTGTTACCTGCTGGTCGCGCAGCAATTGTTTCAGATCCTTTTCAATACCGCGTGCAATCGTGGTTACCGGTGTATCTGTAGGCTTGTTTTCAAACGGATCCTGCAGGTGAATCGCCATTTTTTCAATGAGCAGGAACGAAGCTGCAATCATGGTTACCATGGGAATGGTTACATAGCCAAACACTTCCAGGAAGCCAAACGGCAGCAGCACAATAAAGAACAACATCGCAAAATGAATGTACATGCTGTACGTGGCCGGGAACACGGTATTCTTAATGCGTTCGCTTTTACCCATCGAATCACACAGCCTTGTTAACGTACTGTCCAGCGCCACCTGCTGGTATTCGTTCACCCAGCCGTTCTGCAGCAACGCTACCAGGTCGCGGCCATGCAGGTCGAGTATCGCCGAAGGCTTGTTATCGTAGTGTTTCAGGTGCTCCAGTTCTTTTTTCGATAGCAGCCTGTCTAACCCCTGTAACGCATCTTTCCTGCGCAGTGATTGCCCCAGGCTGTAACACCAGGCTATCTGCCGGTGGATGAATTTCCTGCGCCACACTTCCACTGGCTCTTCCACATTACCATTGCCGGTAAAACTCAACAACTGGCGGGTAAGCGTGCGCGAATCGTTCACGATAGCGCCCCAGATAATGCGCGCTTCCCACCAACGGTCGTACGACTGGTTACTGCGGAAGGCCAGCAGCAGTGAGAGCACTGTACCCAATATCATGGGCACAGCCAGGGGAATGGTAAAGTGTTTGATGTGATAATCCTCGTATAAAAAAGCGATAATGCCTGTATACACCAGGATGATCAGCAGCTCGTAACGTATTTTACCGAGCACATATTTCCATGGAATTCTTTCTTTCAGCAGCATAACTACTCCTTTTCTTTATTTCGTGTTCAATGAATTAGCCGGCCAGCAGCAAATCGGCCAGCAATACTTTTTCTTTTGCGGCTGCGGTTTTTACAGGCAGTTCCAACACCGGTACGCGGCATTTTTTCAGCAATGCAGCCAGGTCAACGCTTTGCGGATCGGCCATAGGTTTCAGACCATCCGAAGGCAACACCACCAGCCCGATATCGTTTGCGTCCAAAAAATGCTGCACTACCCTGCGGTTGTTGCCATACACAAACTGCACTGTTAATTGCTCCAGTACTGATGCATATTTGTTTTCTATGATTTGACAGGCATTGGCAAATGCCGGGGTTACCATTTCGTTGTGTTCGTTGCGTTTACCCAGGAACAGCAGGTCGAGAATACCTGTAGGCATTTCCATGCCATGCAGTAACGTAATGTGTAACCGGCTGCCGGGAAAATGCGCTGCCACCTCGCCCACCAGCTGCAGCGAGCCAATGGTAAAATCTGTTGGTATTACAATGCGTTTCATCCTGTTTCTATTTTAGAATACAAGTTTCCGGCGCACTTATTAGAATGGCTTTAGAGAGAGATTAGAAAGAGATTAGAATGTAGTTTTTCTGTTCCTCATGCAATAGGCAGGGTAACCTGCACAATGGTGCCCTGGTTTTCTACCGAGCTTACAGCTATATCGCCGTGATGCATGCGTAAAATGTTGCGGGTAAGCGGCAAACCAATACCATAACCCTTGAATGACAATGAATTAGATGCCCTGAAAAACGGATCAAAAATAAACCGCAATTCTTTTTCAGGAATACCGATGCCCTGGTCTTTTACAATGATGAGGATATTTTCACGCGTGGCCGTGAGCGCCAGCATTACAGGCTTGCCGCTGCCGGAGTATTTGCAGCCGTTGAGCACGATATTGCTGATGGCCAGGTTCAGCAACTGGTGGTTGCCCACTGTGGTTAATTTGGTATCATCTTCCGGCATCAGGCTGTAATCAATATGCAGGCGGTTGGGATAAATTTTGTGTACGGCCTCCTGCACCGAAAGTAGCAGTTCATCTACCCTTACCGGTTCAAGCTGCAGTTTCTGGCCATTAAAGCCGGTTTGCGCCAGGCTTAACAGCGAGGTGGTAATGTGGTTCAGGCGCTCGGCTTCTTTCAGAATAATGCCCAAAGCTGCCCTGTACTGCGCTTCATCGCGCGATTTGGCAAGGGCCAGCTCTGTTTCGCCGATAATGGCTGTCAGGGGCGTTCGCAGCTCGTGCGAGGCATTGCTCACAAAATTGCGCTGCGTATCAAAAGAAGTCTCCAGGCGGTTAAGCATGTCGTTAAAAGTCTCGGCCAGCGCACATATTTCGTCGCGGTTGCGATTGTCTGTTTCCAGGCGCAGGTGCAGGTTGTGCGTGTTAATATCATTTACCTGGCGGCTGATATTCCGTATCGGCTTCAGTACCTCGTTCGAAAACAGCCAGCCTACCGAGGCAGCGGCGATAATGGCTACGCCCAATCCCGTGAGCAGGATATTGCGCAGGTTGCTCAGCTGCTGGCTGCTGTATTCATTTTTGGCTGCAATCACCACCATGTGCGTGGGATTTTTCTCGGGATACAGCAGGGAAGCATAAAACAGGTCGCCCTTGCGGTAAAATGCCTTTTCCTCAGCAAGGGTTTGTTTGTATAACTGCTGCGGAAACTGCAGGGAGTGTTTGGTTAAGCTGTCAAGTGCCACAATGTATTCCTGCTCTGCCGGCAGGCGTTCGAGGTGCTCTTTCCTTATTTCGTTGTACAGCGACACATTGTTTACATCGCTGTCGAGATTGGCTTTGGCGGCTATAATGGCGCGTATTTCGAGACGTTTATAAAAGTCGCGGAAAGAGTAACGATTGGCGAAATAGTATACAGCCCCGCTCAGCAGCAGGATAATGGCAACTGCCAGCAGGGTAAACAGCAGGGTTATTTTAATTTGAATCTTCATGATCGTATACCTCTTTCAGTACATAGCCCATGCCTACCACGGTGTGTATTAGTTTGGGACTGAAATGCTTGTCAATTTTACGGCGCAGATAATTCACGTATACATCCACCACATTGGTGCCCATGTCAAAATTTACATCCCACACATTTTCGAGGATTTCCATGCGGTTGAGCACACGCTTTTTGTTTTGCAGCAGGTATACCAGCAGGCGGAATTCAGTGGCGGTGAGGGTGATGGAACGGCCATTGCGCTGTACGGTTTTGCCATCGAGATCAACCTGCAGGTCTGCCAGTTGCAGCATATTGGCAGCTGGTGTGCCCGGCTGTCCGCTTCTGCGTGCAAGTGAGCGGATGCGGGCCAGCAGTTCAGCCAGCTTAAAGGGCTTTACCAGGTAATCATCGGCCCCGCTATCGAGCCCGTTCACCACATTTTCTGTAGCGCTAAGGGCGGTGAGCATGAGCACCGGTGTTTGTGTGTTTTGTGTGCGGAAACTGCGGCACAGTTCTATGCCATTGATGCCGGGAAGCATTACATCGAGCAGCAGCAGGTCAAAAGTATGTGCCAGCGCCATTTGAAGGCCGGTGTTGCCATCCATGGCCAGCGCTACCTGGTGACCGGCTTCGAGCAGGCCACGCTGAATAAAGGAGGCAACAGCAGATTCGTCTTCAACCAGCAGGATGTTCATAGGCAACCAAATTAAGCAGCGCATTGCAAAGTTGGCGCGGTTGGGTAGCGAAAGGCGCTTTTATGTTAAAAGTTTAACGTTTACTGTTAATGCGGCTCCACCTTCCTGCGCGCTTCTCCGGACATAACAAAACAGCCCCGGAAACGGGGCTGTTGGCAATATAGTAAAGTTGTAAGACCTTATAGGACTTAGATTCTGAAGTGAGAGAACGCTTTGTTGGCTTCAGCCATACGGTGCGTATCTTCTTTCTTTTTGAAGGCAGCGCCTTCACCTTTGCTGGCTGCGATGATTTCGTTTGCCAGTTTGTCGGCCATTGTACGACCATTTCTTTCACGGCTGTAACGGATCAACCATTTCATGCTCAGTGAAATTTTACGGTCAGGACGAACTTCTGTAGGGATCTGGAAGGTAGCACCACCGATACGACGGCTGCGTACTTCTACGGCAGGTGTAACGTTGTTTAATGCTTTTTTCCAGATTTCATAACCATCTTCGTTAGTGATTTTGCTCACTTTGTCAATTGCGTCGTAGAAGATGATGATAGCAGCACTTTTTTTACCGTCCCACATTAAGTTGTTCACAAAACGGGTAACTGCTTTATCGTTGAAACGACCATCGGGAGCCAATGGAAGCTTTTTTGCTTGTGCTTTACGCATTGTATTCTTGCATTAAAGATTTTATAGTAAAGATCCTTTATGCTGCCGCTTTGCGGGCGAACCCGCTTTCATCCGTAACACTACAAATGAAATAAACAGGCAGTATTAACGGACTATTTTTTCGGTTTTTCTTTTTTAGTACCGTATTTAGAACGGCTCTTTTTACGATCTTTCACACCAGCGGTATCCAGGCTACCACGAACGATATGATAACGTACACCGGGTAAGTCTTTAACACGACCACCACGGATTAACACGATTGAGTGTTCCTGCAGGTTGTGACCTTCACCAGGGATATAAGCGATAACTTCCACTTTGTTTGTCAAACGCACTTTGGCAACTTTACGCAAAGCTGAGTTAGGCTTTTTAGGAGTAGTTGTATACACCCTTGTACAAACGCCGCGACGTTGCGGACAAGCATCCAAAGCCCTTGATTTGCTTTTTGCCTTGATGATCTCACGACCTTTTCTTACTAATTGCTGTATTGTAGGCATTATGAACCGATTAAAATTTTGGGACGGCAAAGGTAGCACTGGCTGCAACAAATTCCAAAAAAATATAAAAAAACCTGTCTTTTCCTGAAAAATTTAATGTCTGCCGGTTTATCAACCAACACTTTGCGCGAATGTTCAAAAATAAGTTTTCTTCCGGGATTTATCCCCGATTTTATATAATGATCTGTTTTTCAATCTAAAAAGTATCCCGCGGGCGAACGCCCGCGGGATACTTGCAGGTATTGCCGGCGCCCGGCAATTATTTTTAATAATGCAGCACTTTTAGCTCGGTTCGCCTGTTCAGGGCCCTTCCGTCGGGGTTGTCGGCACCATTCGGTTTGGTATTGGGCGCTATGGGGCAGCACTCGCCAAATCCCTTGCTGTGAATACGGGCTTCCTCTATTTTGGCTGTTTTAACCAGGTAATCCACGCACGACTGTGCCCTGGCGGCAGACAGTTTCAGGTTGTACTGGTCGGTTCCCTTGCTGTCGGTATGGGCACTCATTTCAATTTCCATATTGGGATACATGCGCATTACAGCAGCCAGGGTATCAAGCACCGGGTACGATTCGGGCCGCAGGGTGGATTTATTAAAATCATAGAAGATATTTTTCATTACCACCGGCCGGTTAACCGGGTAAGGCTTGGCGGTATCTTCATGATTCAGGCATAAAGTGGGGCTGATCAGCGTATCCATTCCCAACTCTTCCCCCGGATTGGTCAGCATTACATAACCGGTAAGATAGTGGTTTTTGGTAGCCACTACCTTCAGTGGCCGCACATCTTCCAGCTCGAAAGTGTAGCTGCCGGTTGCATCGATGCTCTGGGTATAAATGATCTTGTTCTGCACGGTATCTACCACGTTAACGCTCGCGCCTACCAGCGGTGCCTGGGTAGCACAGTCCAACACTTTGCCGCTCACTTCGCGGTTAGGCCTGCGCAGGTTAAACAATTCGAGACAGCACACCGAACTCCTGTCTGAGCTGAAATAGGCGTCTTTCAGCAGGTATTTGGTATCGTGGCTGGTGAAATAAATATCGTCTTTGGTGGAATTTACGGGGAAACCGAGATTTCTGGGTTCTTCCCAGGAAGAGAAATCGCCTTTACTGGCAAACAGATCGTACCCGCCCATACCTACCCTTCCATTGCTGGAGAAGACCAGGGTTTGGGTACCCTCGTGATAGTAGGGTGCATTTTCATCATCCCGGGTATTGATGGTTGTGCCCATATTAACCGGCGCGCCGGGATTGCCCGATGCGTCGAGGGTACAGTACCATAAATCATATTTGCCGGCGCCCCCGGGCCTGTCAGAGGCAAATATGAGGTACTTGCCATCTGAGGTAACAAAGGGCTGTTCTGTGCTGTAGCCCTGTACATTGATCAGGGCGCTGAGTTTTTCAGGCTCAGCCCATTCGGTACCGTTCCAGGTGCTGCTGTACAGGGCGCCGATGTTACGGCCATCCTGCGTTACCCAGCGGGTGAGGAACATTTTTTTACCGTCGTACGAAAGGGTCGCTACACCCTGCTGCGTTTCGCGGGTGTCTTTCACTTTTACCTTTTCTACAGTACCCATAATGGTATCGCGAACAATCAGTGTTTTATACAGGGAATTAACATAGGGATTTTTATTGGCGCCCTTCACTTTTGCGCTGTCGGGCCGCGACGAAGTAAACATGAGCGTAGTGTTATTGGCCCAGATGGGTGCATAGTTGGCGCCACCCTGGTTAATAAAACTGTTCAGCCTGCGCATCTTGTATTTATTCTTGCTTTTGCTGGCAAACTGTTCCTGGATAAACCGGCAGTTGGCCAGTTCTTTCCGGGCTTTGTCGGCGTAGTCATCGTTTTGCTTGTATTCTGTTAAAAAACGGTTCAGTTCTTTTTCGGCTTCTGCATATTTGGTATCGGCACGCAGGCATACCCCGTACCAGTACCTGGCCAGCGGCACACCGGTTGAATCGCGTTTCAGTGCTTCTTCATACCAGTGACCTGCGCTGCTGAAATCGTTGTACAGGCGGTAGGATTCTGCAAGACGGTAAATAACAGCTGTATTGTCGCCTATTTCTTTTTTGGAAGTAGGCTTCGCTTTTTTCTGGTGAAAGGTATAGGGCAGAAATTGCGAGCTCCCAAGGTTAATCTGCCTTGCAGTAAGGTATTTTTCATAATACTGTGCAGCAGTATAGTAATCGCCTTTTTCAAAATAGATGTCGGCTGTGCGCTTAAAATCCACCACGTACTGCGCGCTTGCGGGCAGTACGCAACCAATAAGCAATGCGAGCATCAGATACTGGACTGTTGGTTTCAATTTTATAGGTTTCATATGTGTACATTCAGTAAAGCGGCCTGTGGTTGAATACATAACGCGGCGCAGCTGCCTGCCGTAACAGCAATGGGCTACAGGCGCGGGCATACAAAGTTTTCCTGCGGAAACTGCCTGGGTTTGCGGCCGATGAAAGAAATCGATATTTCAAACGAGTGGGTAGAACCTGCCAGCGAACCAAGTTTGGTAGTGCTGATATCATAGTTCATGCCCAGCTGCAGGTTCTGGTAACGAAAGCCCACATACGGCGCCACTGCATCGTGAAAACGCACATCGCAGCCGAGGAACAGATCGGTAAATGTATTGGCCTTGATAGCACTGTACAAACCTACAGATGAGGCATCTGCACCACCCTGGCGCATGTACAGGAAGTTGGGCGACAGGCTGATATTGTCAGACACTGCGATACGCAAGCCGCCATGTATATCCCAGCGGATGGGTAGTTTTTGTTTCTCTTTACTTTCAGACAGGAACGGATCATCAGGGCGTGTTAAATGAAAAGCAGAGCCACCGATATAGGCATTGACCTTTTTGTTGGGGTCGCCATCATAAAACACTGCACCCGCACCTGCATCAAAATGCGAATAATTGGAATTGGTGATCACCTCGCTGGTGGGGTTATTGGGATTGTACCCTGTTACCGGGTTCCATTGGTCACCAAACTGCAGCTTGGAAGGATCGATACGCCTGTTCAGCAAACCGGCCTGTATACCCAGCGACAAACGCTGGTAACCCTGCGAGCCGAAGCGGATACCGGTGTAAGCAAAACTTGCATAGGCGTTCAGGTAATTGTAACCGCCGTTACCTGCAGTCTGGTTCATGATATTCAAACCGAGGTTCATGTTTTTATCAGTGGCAAACTCACCTGAAGCACCTACTGATGAATAGCCGCTGCCGATATTACTCCATTGGTTACGGTAGTTGGCCGATACCCTGTAGTCACCATCCATAACGCCTGCCAGCGCCGGGTTTAACCACAACGGGTAGGCAAAGTATTGCGTAAAATGCGGGTCAACCTGGGCACTCACGTGGGAAGCTGACAGGATACAGCACAATGACAGTATCCAGGATGTTGCAATTTTTTTCATAGTATTATCTTATTAAGTTGACGTCACCTTTTTTGCTGATAGTGGTACCGTTGTTGAGTTTGATTTTCACAACATAGATGTACACACCAACAGGTTCTATCTGGCCATTGCCTCTGCCATCCCATCCCCGTGTATCAGATGAATGGTATACTTCGGAGCCAAACTGGGTGAAAATGTAGAGTTCAAAGCTGGCAATATTGTTACCGTATGGTTTGAAATAGTCGTTTTTACCATCGCTGTTCGGTGTAAATGAGTTTGGCATAAACACATCATCACCCAGCGGGTTGGCAGCTGTGCCTTTCAGCGGCGTTGCCCACACACCTGTTTCACAATCGGTATTGCCCAATGCACGCACGGTGAGGTAAACAGACTGGTTAGGCTGCAAACCGCTGATGGTATGGGTTAACCCGTTGGGCCCTGAGCTGGGCTGTGTGAAAGTGGCACCGCTGTCTGTTGATACCTGGTAGCCTGTTGCACCCGGTACTGCTGTCCACGCGAATATTACTGAAGTAGCCGTAGTACCCGCAACGCTGATCACAGGCACTGGCAATGGTTTTCTTACCGTAACGGCAGCTTGTGCCACTGCACTGTTGCAACCGTTGCTGTTGTTGGCCACCACATAGAAAGAAGTATCTGAAGTAATAGCACCCGTAGTAAAGCTGCTGCCCGACGCAATAACAGTACCGCCGGCCGCAGATGCGTACCAGCTATACCCTGTGGCACCCGGACTGCTGGCTGTTAACGTAACCGTTGAACCCGGACAAACAATGGGCGAACTGTTGCTCACTACCGGTGTTGCAAGCGCAGGAACAATATTTACATTCACCGAAGCACGCGCCACGCTGGCACAACCATTCGGATTCACAGCTTCTACATAGTACACCGTATTGCCGGTTACAGCAGTAACAGCGTAGTTAGGCCCGGTGTACAAAGGTGTGCCACCCATGGCCACATTGTACCAGTTATACGTATAACCAGACTGCGGATTTTCCACCTGAACCAGTGCACCTGCATTTGCACAGGTATTCACATCAGCAGCTGCAACAGCAGGTACGGCAGGCGGCGGCGTAACAGTGATCTGTGCTTCTGTTCTTGCAGAACGGCAACCGCTGTTTACGCTGGCCTCAACATAGTAACTGGCAGCCGCTGTAATAGCACCTGTGGTAAAACTGCTGCCACTGGACAGCAGGTTGCCGCCTGCAGCCGCATCGTACCAGTTGTAGGTGATACCTGTTTGCGGGTTGCTGACATTTAACACAGTAGGAGCACCTGTGCACACACTGGTTCCACCTGCAGCAACCACCGGTTGTGCCGGCTGGCTCACTACGGTTATGGTACCGCTGGTGCGCGATGCACTGGGGCAGGTACCATTGTATGCTTCAACAAAATAAGTAGCAGTTGCCGTTAAGCCCGGTATAGTTAACGAAGAGCCTGTACCCACCAGGTTACCGCCGCTGGCAGCATCGTACCAGTTATAGGTTAACCCTGACTGGGCATTACTTACGCTAAGGGTACCGGCCTGTTGTACACAGGTAACAGATCCGCCATCTGCTACAACAGGTATATCCGGTCTTGGAGAAACAGTGATGGTAACCTGTGAGCGGGTATCGCTCTGGCAGGCGCCATTCACGGCTTCAGCATAATAAGTTGTGTTGGCAGTAAGTGCAGGTGTAGTTACCTGCGTACCTGAGAATACCAGGTTGCCGCCGGTTGCAGCATCGTACCAGTTATAGGTATAACCTGCCTGCGGTGCGCTGATAGCAAGGGCCGCAGTTGCGTCACTGCACACACTGGTATTGTTGCCCGAAGCAATAACAGGCGCACCTGGTTTAGTGGTCACCGTGATGGCCACCGCAGTGCGTGCACTGCCTGTGCATCCGGCAGCACTTACTGCTTCTGCATAGTAAGTCACATCGGCATTTAATACACCCGTGGTGATACTGGCACCGGTATACACCTGGTTGCCGCCAACCGGCGCATCATACCAGTTGTAAACAACGCCCGGCTGCGCATTGCTGATCTGCAGGCTGGCAGTAGTGCCGCTACATACAGTAAGCGTGCTGCCTGAAGCGATTACCGGTACAGCAGGGAGCGGGTTCACAGTAACGTCAACCGAAGTACGTGCAGATGCTGTACAGGTACCGTTTCCTGCTTCTGCATAATAGGTCACATTTGCAGTGAGCGGCAGGGTGGTGAATGAAGACCCTTCACCTACCACATTGCCGCCGCTGGCTGCATCGTACCAGGTATAAATAACGCCGGCCTGTACATTGGAGACTGTCAGCGCAGCTGTTTTACCCGAGCACACGCTTACAGGCGTATTGACAATAACAGGCGCATCCGGCCTTGTATTCACTGTTACAGTAACCTGTGTGCGGGTAGCCGCAGCGCAGGCACCATTAACCGGTTCTACATAATAGGTTACACTGGTTGTTAACGGACCGGTTGTAATGCTGGTTCCGGAGAACAGCGGCGTACCGCCGGTTGCTACATCGTACCAGTTATAAGTAATGCCGGGCTGCGGCAGCAAAATACCCAGCGTAGCTGTGCTGTTTGCACACACCGTGGTATTACCGGTTACTATTGGCGGCAGCGGCACAGCATTTACTGTTACCGTAACACTTGCGCGTGCACCGCTGATACAGCCGCTTTCGCCAACTGCTTCAACATAATAGGTGGTAGTTTGCATTAACGGACCAGTTGCAAAAGTGCTGCCTGTTGCAACCATATTACCGCCTGTAGCTGCATCGTACCAATTGTATACAACGCCATTGCCTGGGTTAGCCACGCTAAGTGTAGCGCTGCTGTTGGCGCAGATGGACGTGGTGCTGCCCGTTGCAATTACCGGTATATTGGGTACCTGGTTTACTGTAACCGTTGCCACAGTGCGTGTACTGCTGATACATCCGCTGCCATTGGCAGCTTCTACATAATAAGTGGCACTGGCTGTTAATGCCGGTGTTGTAAAGTTTTCACCGGTGTACAACAATGTACCGCTGGTGGCGGCATCATACCATTTATACACCGTGCCTGCTGCCGGGGTCTGTATGCTCAGTGTTACGGCTGAGCCTGCGCAGGTGCTTACATTGGCATTGGCCAATACAGGAGAAACAGGTAATGCATTTACCGTAACGTTCACGGCAGTGCGGCTGCTGCTCACACAACCTGTAGCTGAAGACACGGCTTCAACATAATAGGTAGCATTAGCAGTTAACGGACCTGTTGTAACCTGTTCACCAACCAGCACAGCTGTTCCGCCGGTTGCAGTAGTATACCAGTTATAGATGGTGCCTGCGGCAGGGTTCTGCACAGCCAGCGAGGCCGCAGTACCTGAACATACTGCAACTGCATTGCTGATAACAGCAGGCGGCGGCAACAGCGGGTTTACATTTACAGTTACCATGGTGCGTGCACCGGCACTGCACTGACTTGCATTTATGGCTTCAACATAATAAGTAGTGGTATCCGTTAATACAGGAGTAACAAATGAAGACCCGGTGGCGATAATACTTCCGCCGTTTGCTACATTGTACCAGTTGTATGTAACCGCAGGATCGGGATTGCTGATGGCAAGTGTAACACTGCCCGAACAGATAACAGTATTGTTGTTAGCCACCACAGGTGTTACCGGCAGGGCGTTCACGGTTACATTTACCGCTGTGCGTGTGAGACTGAAACAACCCGTACCGTTTACGGCTTCTACATAATAAGTGGCGTTTGCAGTAAGCGCACCGGTAACAAACACACTCGTATCTGCAGCAACAGGTGTACCACCGGTTGCTGTGGTGTACCAATTATAGGTAACAGATGCGTCGGCATTAGCCACTTGCAGGGTAGCTGCCTGACCACTACATACAGCCACATTGGCTGTAACTACCGGTGGCGCAGTTGGTGCAGGATTAATGAGCACGGTTACAGGCACCCTGTTCGGGTTGTAACAACCATTTACATTACGTACTGCCTGTGCGTAGTAAACAGTATTGGCAGTAAGTACGGGTGTTGTAAACACAGTACCATCTGTATTGGCACCCGGCAATGCAGTACCACCCACAGGAGCAGCATACCATTCTACATGCGCACCTGCCGAAACAGTAGCATTTAAGGTAGCAGTTGTTCCGCTACAGATGGTAACGCTTGGCACTGTCACTACAGGTTGCGCAACCTGGCGGCTTGCATAGTAAATATTCACAGAACCGGCTACAGTAGCAAGGCCTGTTAATTCTACCTGTACCCTGTCGAATATGCTGGCAGGTTTGTATTTCACCAGGAATTTATTTCCGGCCGGCACTACAGATACACGGATGATTGCATTGTCTGTAACATTCAGCTGGTCATTATTATCTGTTGCACCGTTAAAAGTGTGCAGGTAAATATTAGAGAGCACGCCCAGTGACAGCAGGTTCTGCGGCACTTCAAGCAGAATGGCAAGGGAATCACCTGTATTGCTTGGCGTTGGGAAGATGAGCGTTTGTTCATATCCACCGCCCAGTCCCGCAGTAACATTAATGGTAGAGAATGTGGTACTGTCCGTATCCACAGCCCCGCCCGGATTGCTTACACCACACAGCAGGCACACGCCGATATTGGTAGAAGATTCAGAAGTGGCAACATCACAACTAAGGTTAACACCAGGGTTTACGGTTATGGTTACCGGGGTTCTGGCGCTCACACATCCGCCGGTATTGGATACCGCTTCCACATAGTAGGTAGTAGTAGCGCTGATGCCACCTGCCGGACTATAAGTGCCGCCCGTAAACACAGGCACGCCGCCTGATGGCTGCAGGTACCAGTTGTACGACACATTGGGCGTAACAGAGGTAGCAGTCATAGACAGTGGATCGCCGGGATTGACGGCGGCACTTGACGGTGTTACTGCTACGGTTGGCGCAGCAGGGGCTGGTATTACGGTTATCGCAACGGCTGTTCTCGGACTTACACAATTGGTACCATTCACTGCTTCTACATAATAAGCAGTATCTGCAGTTACCACAGGTGATGTGAAATTGGCGCCTGTAGCCACAAGTACACCACCGGTAGCAGCACTGTACCAGTTATAGGTTACTCCGCTTTGCGGATTTTGTATGCTTAAAGTTGCTGCACTGTTGGCGCAGGCATTTGCGCTGTTACCATTCACCACTACCGGCGGTGGTAACTGGCTGTTTACAGTAACATGAACAGGTGTACGGCTGCTGCTTACGCAACCACCCGCATTGGAAGCCTGTACATAGAAAGTAGTATCGTTATTTAAAGCACCGGTAGTAAACGATGCACCGGTAGCAACGGCTGTACCGCCTGTTGCTGTAGTGTACCAGGTATAGGTAAAGCTGTTGTCAGGATTCTGCACACCGGCAGTAGCTGTATTGCCCGCGCAGGTACTTAAAGTGCTGTTGGTTACTGCAGGCGCAGCCGGAGCAGCCCCCACACTTACCTGTACCGGTGTACGGTTTGCAGCTGCACAACCTGTAGCACTTACCGATTCAACATAATAGGTTGTTGTGCTGTCCAGTGCCGGTGTCTGGAAATTGCTTCCCACAAACAATGGAGATCCGCCGCTTGCCTGTGTATACCATTTGAAAGTTGTGTTGGGGCTGCCGGTAACACTGAGCGCAACCGCCTGTCCCTGGCATACGGCAGGACTATTGACAGAAGGCACGGCTGCGGGTTTAATACGCTGCGCATAGTTTACCTGTACGGTGTTGATTAGCCCTGCAAGACCAGAATTAAGCCGCACCTGTACTTTATCAAAAGCCTGCTGCGGCACAAATTTGATGATGGCTGTATTTCCACCGAAGAGCAGGTTTACAGTAATCGCTGCACCACTGCCCACCGTAGTTAGATCGTTGTTGAATGTGGCGCCATTAAAGCTGCCCACTTGTAAACCACCCAATGCGCTTACATTGGCAATAGATGCAGGAGATGTAATGCTGATGAGTACCGTATCACCCGCATCACCGGCAAACGGGAAGCCCAGCGTTTGCTGCACATAACTGCCGGCCAAACCGGCAACAATTGCCAGTGTAGAACCGGTGGTAGTATCATTGTCTATCGCCAGTAACGGATTGAACACGCCGCAACCAACGCAAATCAACCCGGCACTAACCCCATTGGTTTGCGTAGTAGCCGCATCACATGGTACAGGATTACCATTGCTTCCTGCAACAGTTACCGGAACCACCAGCCGCGTTGCCAGTACACAATTACCCGGAGTTACCGCTTCGAGGTAGTAAGTGGTTGATACCGTTAATGCAGGCGTATTAAATGTAGGCCCTGTAAACACCGGCGTTCCGCCTGTAGCCTGTGCATACCAGTTAAACACGGTTCCGGTGGTAGAAGAAGTAGCCGTAAAGCTCGCACTCTGCCCTACGCCAATGGTGGCAGCAGTAGGGTTTACTGCAACATCGGCAGCAGGTGCATTTACATTAACAGTAACCGCAGTGCGCGTTTGACTTGAACAACCACTGTTTACTGCCTCAACATAGTAAGTAGTAGTTGTGGCTGGTTTTGCGATAAGGGTGTCGCCGGTATATATTGGCTGACCACCGGTTGCAGCGCTGTACCATTTGAAGATAACACCGGCCGGTGCAGTGGGATACAACTTAACAGAATCACCCGGACAAATAGTTGCGCTGGTAACATTGGGTGTTGGTGCTGCCGGTATGGCGTTGGGCACAATATTTACCGGTGTACGGTTGGGATTTATACAACCATAACGTGATGCTTCAATATATAAAGTAGTATTGGCAGTAACAGGCGGCGTTGTGTAACTATTGCCTGTAAATACCGGCGTACCGCCGCTTGCAACGGTGTACCAGTTAATGGTTGCATTGGTTGGAATAATGACATTCAGCGTTGCAGATGAGCCGTTACATACGTTTATTACATTCTGGCTGCTATAGGAAACTGCGGCATCATATACCCGCAGGTTACCGGCCACTGCCGCTACACCGTCAATACGTACCACTGCGCCATTGAATGCATGATTGGCTGCAACCGTTATTTTAAATTTGTTACCACCGCCCAGCAATTGCAGGCGAACGGTATTGGCATTTAAACGGATAGGATTACCATTGGGTGTATTATTGGTATAGGTCTCCAGTTCAAGTCCACCCAATACATTGGCACCAATCAGCTGGCCGGGAATTTCCAGGTCGAGCTGTATGCTGTCGCCTGCATTAAAGCTGCCAGGAAATTTGAGAAGCTGCCCAACTGTTGAGGCAACACCCAGCGTTGAAGTAATAGTTGAATAAGTAGTTGTATCACCATCAACCGCGAGCACCGGGTTGCCTACCGCACACAAGGCACAGAGCACTCCGGTATAAACAGGACTTTGCTGATCATTTGCATAGATCAAACCATTACCAGAAGCGAGTTTCGGTGTACCAACATAAGCCTGTACACCATATATCCTCAGCTGACTTAATACATTCAGTCCCTGCAGCGTAACAGCTACGCCGTCGAAAGATTTGGTAACCGGCAACGTAGCCCTGAACAGGTTGCTGCTGCCTGCATTCAGTAACTGCAGGTGCACCACACCGCTGTCGAGTATAATGAAATCGCCGTTGGCATTGTTACCGCTGTAGGTTTGCACACCAATACCTCCCAGCAGGTTGGCATTGATAAGCTGTCCCGGCACCTCGAGCACAAAGCTCATACTATCACCGGGATAAAAAGTATTGCCGAATTTAAACAGCTGGCCATAACCGCCCACACCTACCGAAGTGGTGATGGTAGAATAATTGGTAAGGTCGCTGCCGATGGCATTGTCTCCATCTGCCACATTACACAACAAACAAACACCAAGGCCGGTAACTGATTGCGAAGCAGCATATCCGCACACCACCTCATTTATTACATTGGCTGTAACCAGCGCACGTGCACTGCTGGTGCATCCGCTGTTATTGTTCACAGCTTCTACATAATAGCTGGTAGTAGCACTTAAGGCAGGGGTGGTAAAACTGTTGCCAGTTTGCAATACAGAACCACCGGTAGCTGTGCTGTACCATTTATAGGAAATACTGTCTGCCGGGTTGCTTACCGTAAAAGTGGCCGTTTGCCCCGGGTTGATGTTTACACTGGCATTGGTTAATACCGGTGTTACGGGCAGCGCATTCACCACCACATTCACCTGTGTGCGTGTGGTACTGGTGCAACCGGCCGCATTAATACCCTGGGCATAATAAGTGGTACCGGCAGCAAGCTGTGGCGTGGTAAAGCTGGTACCTGTACCAACAAGATTGCCGCCTGTAGCCGCATCGTACCAGTTATAGGTAACGGCAGTACCGGGCGTTTGAACGGTGAAGGTTGCAGTGCTGCCTGCACAGATCTGAACGGTAGATTGCGCTACCGCAACAGTGCCTGGCAATGTACTTACATCCACGGTTACCGCTGCACGGGTTGGACTGGTGCAGGTACCATTGGAAGCTTCTACATAATAGGTAGTACCTGCTGTGAGTACCGGGGTTGTAAACGACACGCCTGTTTGAACAGGCGCGCCGCCTGCAGGCACAGTATACCAGTTGTAGGTTAAACTGTCAACAGGATTGCTAACCGTTAAAGTAGTGGTTTTGCCTGCACAAACCGTGCTCACAGCCGCCACTACCGGCACGGCAGGTATGGTTTTAACGGCAATATAAACAGGCAGTGTATCAGAAGTATTGGTACAGCCTGTACGCGATGCGGAAGTATAATAAGTAGCAGATGCGCTGAGCGCAGGCGTGGTATAAGCGTTGCCTGTAGTGGCCAGGGTTTTATCCGGGTTGTACCAGTTCACCGTTTCACCGGCAGGAACCGTGGCATTCAACGCAACCGTACCGCCTGTGCAGATAACCGGCGCTACACTGGCCGCAGCCAGTACCGGAACAGGAATAACGCGCTGCACTTCATGAATATTCAGGCTGTTCAAAGCCTGTACTACGCCGCCAAAACGCACCTGAACACGATCGAACACAGCCGTGGGTGCAAAGCTTAACGTGGCCTGGTTGGTAGCGCCGGCCAGTAACCGGAGCGACAGCAAGCCATTGCTGCTGTTAAACACGCCAACACTATCTGCTCCGTTATAGGCCACGATGCTCAGATCGCTGAGAAGATTGGCATCGAGCAGTGCTGCAGGTTGGGAAATACGTACGCGTATTGAATCACCGGCCTGAGATATACCGGGGAAAATAAAGGTTTGCTGCGTATACTCCAAAGCGCCGACCAGCGGGGCCAGCGTGGAGTAAGTGTTTATATTACCATCAATGGCATTGGCCGGATTGGTTACGCCGCTTAAGGCCCCTGCAATACCCAGGGGGTCAACCACGCCATGCAGTTCATCTGCCACACCTGCACAATTTACCGGGCCGGCGGCAGCAGTATTGTAATAAGCATCAAATATTTTTACTGAACCGGACAGTGTAATCACCGAATTAATGGTAAACCGGATACCATTTGAACCCGCCGGTGGTGTAAGAATAATTTCATACTGGTTGGTACCTTTCAGCAGCTGCAGGCCCAGCAGACCGCTGTTGAGCGGAATATCAGCGCCCTGTGCAGTATTGTTGCTGTAAAAACGCAGTACGGAATTACCCAGTAAAGCAAGCAGCGAACCATCCAGCTCTACCTTGAAGTGAACAGGTGTGCCTGCCGGTACATTGGAGGCGAACCGCAGCTGCTGGTAGGCACTGGACAAAAGAAGCGGCGGGGTAATGGTAGAGGCTGTTTGCGGGTTACCGTCTGCGGCCAGCGCGGCATTGGCGATATAGGCCGAATTACCGGTGGTTTGCGTGGTGGCATACACCCGCTGATATTGGGTTTGTGCCGCCAGGTTGTTCACTGCAAATGAACAGCATGCAATGAAAACGCAGGCAATCAGTTTGCGAAAGTTTTTTGAGCGACCAGGGTAAATGTTCATCATAAGCAGTTTTTAACTGAACAAGCGTTATCCAGGCTATTTGAATAAGCAATTTTTTTAATACAAAAAGGCAAATAGATGGGAGTATTGGATGGTATGAGATAGGATGTTTGGATTAAGGGTTCATTAAGAAAAGCCAGAGGGTCATTGTTTTTTAAGCCTGCTTCCATCCTGCACGCTTGGCTTTTTATGAATTTTTAACAAATTTAACCTGATAAACAAATTATAAGTATTCATTATATTCCTTCGATTTGGGCTATTCACTATGTAATCTGTTCGTGTTTTTGTTCATTTCATTCAGAACTGGGTTATTCGGTCGTTATTCAGTTCTTTCACTCTGAACAAGTGCTGTATTACCAATCATTTTTTCCTTAAAAACCCTAGGATTATGAGAATGTTTTTAGACGAGAACCTACTTAAAACACTGGTAGACAAAATTTTAGAACGATTCGGCAAAAAAAACCTCTTACCCGCCGATTGTAAGGTGCTATCGAGCGACATCTATTCAAAGACCGAAAAATCCATCAGTGAAACGACATTGAAACGGCTTTTTGGGTTTGCGAAACGCAGTTTTGACTTTTCCATTTACACACTCGACACACTTGCCACTTATCTTGGGTATGAGAACTGGAACAGCTTTTATGAACTGAACCAGGCACCCAATGAACGCCAGATGCATGGAGGGAACAAGTGGCAGGAACTGCGAATGCTGTGCACAAAACATTCACAGTACACACTTCAGGGACTGAAAAATTCATCCGGTATTCATTTCACCAAAACCATCGAGCGCGAAAAACTGAGCTCCTTTATCCAGAAATTCCTGCTTACCGGCAAATCCATTGCCCCCATCGTTGGCCCTTCGGGCGCAGGCAAGTCTATTGGTCTTGCGCATTCAGCGCTTAAACTGTGGCTGGATGACAAAGCCGTGTACCCGAACGACATTTGCTGTTTTATCAACATTCACCAGATTCACACCATTGCCACCTACAAACATTCTTTGTTTGAATGGTTTAATAAATACCTCGGGCTGTTGTATAATGATATTGCCGTGCTGGAAGCAGAAAAAAACAAGGAAGACAGGCTGGTGCTGATTATCGATGGCTTTGATGACCGCGCCTTTTCATCAGACAAACTGAAGCTGATTTATTCAAACATCATTGAATTTATTAACTACAATAATGAATACAGCTGGATTAAAATCATCCTGTCGCTGCGGCCCACCGCATGGTCAAAGCTGGTGCAGGCCTATTTTAATCCCTCGTTTTTCATGAACCGTATCTTTATTGATGATTCTTACCCGCAGGAAAATTACCAGAACCATACGCTGCCATTCAATTTCTCGGAAATAGAGAAGGTGCTGCAGCTGCACCAGGTAGATAAAAATGATATTGCCTGCTACTCCACCGATTTTATTAACCTCATCAGCTTCCCGCGCTACCTCGATATTTTCTGCACGCTCATCAATACCAATTTCACCCGCAAGCGTTCGCAGGAACAGATTATTTACAAGCTGATTGAAACAGATATCAAACATTATTTCCTGTTTGATGCACATACTTCCACCAAATCGAAGATTATCGAGAAAATGGTGGAACTGAAAGCTTCGCCTTACGGACAGAATAATATTGAACTGAAAGAATGGAGCCTGGTAAAAGATGCACTTACCGCCTCTTCTTTTTGCCAGCTGATTGATGATTACCTCGTAACTGAAGAAAAGGAGTACGGTAACACGGCCTTTCCTATTCCGAAGATTAATTTTACCAACCCGTTCCTCGAGAATTATTTTGTAAGCTGGGTATTGCTGAAAGAACAGCAGTACAATGTAACCAGGCATTTGATAGACAGTATTTACCTGAGCGAGGAATTTTCACACATGAAGCAATCCATTGTGAAATGGTTTTTACTGCACCTGTTGCAATCGTTTAACTTTTCTTCCATTGAAGAAATTTTCTGCGCGCAGCGCATGCCTGAAGAAGACAAGTTTGTGTATTTCGAATTCCTGGTTGAACTCACCGACACAGACAAGCAGCGCAATGAAATACTGGTGCCGCTTGAACGCCAGCATCATTTTATACAGTCATTCTTTGAACAGGGCATTTACTATCACTACTGCGGTGTTGACAAGGAAAAGGTGCTGTACACGCTGGCCCGCATTTGCGACAACAAGATATACAAACACAATTTCCTGTGCCTGCTGTTTGTAAACTCGATGCTGCAGCTGAAAGTGCAGAATGCAGAAATGTACCTGCGTGAATACAGGCAGTTATCGCGTCATGAAAACAATGCGGCCATTACTGTTCAGGAAAAATTGATGGAGTACACGCTTGATTTTGCGCGTTATTCATTTAAAAACGATTCTGTTCAGGCATTGATTGATGAGCTGGCCGCACTGCAACTGACACAGGCGCCATACACAGAACTGAACTACCTGAGCATGTTACTGCTTACCCATGCATTATTGTATACTGAAGATTATGAACGGCTGTACAGCGCATCGGCTATGCTGCAGCAACAGCTGTCTAACGCCGGCGGCAATGCCTATCAGTTCCTGAACAGGAGCCTGCAGCTGCTGCACGAGTATGCATCACTGATGTGCAAAGGATTGCAGCCAGCTACCGAAAAATCGATACTGCAGCTGGTGCACCATAAAAACAACAGCTTCCAGGAGGCAGACAGTATGCTGAACACCTTCTCTGCACTTTTACTGGCGAAACTGCACGAGAAAAAACAAAACAGCAATCTTGCCATCCAGTATGCCAACGAAGTATACAGCGAATCGCAGTTTAACTGTTTGCGCATTTACAAACTGCTGGCCTTTAAAATCCTGAAAGATGCTTATGCGAGCAACAACCTGAGAGAAAAAGTGCTTGAAACAGACGAGAAGATCAAAGAGTTGTTTACGCACAAGTACGATGATAAAATTAACTACGACCTGAAGGAAACGTTTTCCTTTTACCCGAAGAGTAAGTTTTTATAGATCCTGGTGATTAAGTACGATTGTCCCATATCCTCTGTTTTCCGGTTCCCGTTTGCTAGCCAAAAACCAATGCAGTCTTACGATTGCACCACCTGCAACATAAAAAAAGTCCCGATGCGCTGGCACACCGGAACTTTCTATACAAAAAATAATCAGTTATTTATACTTTAAACATCCAGCCATGCCGGTCAGGCACTTCGTTGTTGCGAATGGCTGTGAGCCTGGCTTTGAGTTCGTGTGCGGTAGTACAT
This sequence comes from Deminuibacter soli, assembly GCF_003412455.1. Classification (GTDB taxonomy): domain Bacteria; phylum Bacteroidota; class Bacteroidia; order Chitinophagales; family Chitinophagaceae; genus Deminuibacter; species Deminuibacter soli. The sequence continues at coordinate 39,596 of NZ_QTJU01000011.1, forward strand.
TTTTCAGGATCGATTTCAATCACAAAATCCTGGTAGCGCAATTCTTTGATCAAAGAAATGGTAGCGGCCGTACCGGTACCGAATGCTTCTTTCAGTTTGCCTGCCTTGTATGCTTCGATCAATTCATCGATGCTGATGCGGCGTTCTTCTACTTTAATGCCCATTTCGCCGAGCACGGTGATAGCGCTGTCGCGGGTTACGCCTTCGAGAATGGTGCCTTCTTCGAGTGATGGGGTTACCACTTTATCGTTGAATACAAAGAACACGTTCATGGTACCTACTTCCTGCAGCCATTTGTGTTCGTGCGCATCTGTCCACAACACCTGGTCGTAGCCTTTATTTTTAGCTTCTACCGCAGCACGCAGGCTGCCGCCATAGTTGCCGGCATTTTTAGCATTGCCCACACCACCGGGTGCGGCACGTGTGTATACTTCTTCTACGTAAATACGCATGGGCGCAGCATAGTAAGGGCCTGTAGGACTTAACAGGATCATGAACTTATAGGTATCAGAAGGTTTTACACCTAGTACCGCGTCGGTAGCGAACATAAATGGCCTGATGTAGAGTGAATGTTCTGCTTTGGCAGGAATCCAGTCTTTTTCCACTTCAACAAGCTGGCGCATGCCTTCGATGAAGATTTCTTCAGGTACTTCGGGCATTTCCATGCGGCTGGCCGACTGGTTAAAGCGCCTGAAATTATCGTAAGGGCGGAAGATAAACGCTTCGCCTGCAGCATCTTTATAGGCCTTGATGCCTTCAAAAATAGACTGACCATAGTGCAGCGCCGCAAGTGCCGGATCCAGCATCAGGGGCTGGTAGGGTTTAATTTCAATGTTCTTCCACTCGCCGTTAATACAATCGGCCACGAGCATGTGATCGGTAAAATATTTACCGAAAGGAAGACTGTCAAAACTAAAATCTTTCAATTTACTTGTCTGCACCCTGGTTACAGGTATTTCTAAAGCATCGATCATAACACTATAAATTTGTACAAAGAAACAAAAAAAAGAAAACTAACAACCGTTAATATCAGCAATATGCCCGGTTTAGACAATATTCAAATACCTGATACTTTGTTGGCCGCTTTATACAAAGATACGCTAATAGCGCATGACAATTTTAAACAAATTGCCCCTGACAAGGCGAAAACCGATACCGCTCCGGCACCTGAAAAGCCGCCTGTTGCCATGCCTACGCCATCGAAATGGTTCCTGGGCGATAATGCGCGCGGCATTGTTTTACTGGTGAACGATGCTGAAAATGTATACCTGGCCGATGACAGCCTGCAGTTGTTAAGCGGGATACTTGCCGCGTGCAAGCTGAACCTGGCCGATGTAGCAATTGTGAATACCGCGCATATCGGTTTTACCTATCAACAGATTAAGGAGCAAACCAAAACGAATTATTTTTTCCTGTTTAATGTGCCTGCGCCATCGGTTAAGCTGGCGTTTGATATACCGCACTACCAGGTGCAGCAGTTTGACAACTGCACTTTTTTAACTGCGCCCGACCTGCGCGCGCTGCTGGGCACTACTCCTGAAGCCAAGCTGGAAAAGAGCAAATTATGGCTGAGCCTGAAAAAGATCTTCAATTTATGATGCAGAAAACGCTGGTGTTTGCCACCAACAATGAAAACAAGGTTACCGAGATACGCAATGTGATAGGCAGTGATTTTTCGATCATTACCCTGAAGGAAGCAGGGATTGACATTGATATTCCCGAGCCGCACGATACGCTGGAGGCCAATGCCACCGAAAAATCGACCACCATTTACCGCATGGTTCACCAGGATTGCTTTAGTGAAGATACCGGGCTGGAAGTAACGGCGCTGAATGGCGAGCCGGGCGTAAAAAGTGCCCGCTATGCCGGGGAAGGCCGTGATTTTTCGGCCAATGTAGACAAGCTGCTGCACAAGCTGGAAGGTGAAAGCAACCGCCGGGCACGCTTCAGAACAGTGATATCGCTGCTGTGGGAAGGCAGGGAATATTTTTTTGAAGGCATCTGCCCGGGCGTCATTACCCGTGCACCGAAGGGTGACGGCGGGTTTGGTTACGATCCTGTTTTTATACCTGATGGCGATACCCGCACTTTTGGGGAAATGACCGTGGAAGAGAAAAAGCAATTCAGTCACCGTGCAAAGGCCATGCAGCAGCTGATTGCCTTTTTGAAGAAAGCGGTATAGCCCAAAAAAGAGATCCATTACAGACGTAACGGATCTTTTACTAACAATTGCCCTTTGAAGCTCAATAAACCAACGTCAAGTAAGGATTTGGCTGTGTCTCTTCCTGTATTGGACGTTGCCAGTTAAAAACTGGACATATAAATATCGTCGTTGCTATACTTTAAAAATATCGAGCCCTCCAAAACACACATGCCCGTCAGATGCGAAATGCAGGTTGTGTGCATCGTCAATAAACGGGAACTGCAGCAGGGCTTCGAGCGTATCGGGCGCTATATCGGGATTGTAGTAGCCCGGTGTTTTTGCTGTCATTGACACTCTCCTGCCGTACGGCAGTGGGGCAAAACCGGGGGCACATTAACAGGTGCTTAACGCTATTCCTGATTAAAAGTAGAAAGTAAATGCTGAGTTAAAAGAGGCAGTTTTATTCAACAGCAATCCGGCAAATCAGAATTGTGAACAGGGTGAACATTCATCGCATTCAGCGCGCAATACAATGTTTACCGTATTTTGCGGTGTATCCTCAATCAATAACCAGGTATGGAAAGAGTAAAAGTGCAGTTGCCCGATCAGTTTAATTTCACCGCCCGCATTCCCATCCGCATCACCGATTTAAACTATGGCGGCCATGTAGGCAATGATGTTTTCTTATCATTATTGCACGAAGCAAGGCAACAGTTTCTGCTGCACCACGGTTATTCCGAACTTAGTTTTGAAGGCTGCGGTCTTATTATGGCAGATGCAGCTATTGAATACAAACACGAACTCGCCCACGGCGATGTAGTTGAAATTGCCGTTGCAGCAACGGGCTTTGATAAAATTGGTTTCGATTTATATTATCGCATGGAGCTGGTACATGCCGGTGGCAACCAGCTTGCCGCCAAAGCCAAAACAGGCATGCTGTGTTACGATTATGCGCAGAAGAAAAAAGTACCCGTGCCTGCAGCAGCGATAGCGGAGCTCAGCATGAAACGTGAGTGGTGAATCGACAGTCGTGACACTACTCACCACTCACCACATCATTCCATATCTTCCAGTTTTCCTCTGCCTGTATGGTGAGCATATCATAGCCGTTTTTTACTACTGCGCCCTTTTCAGTGCCGTGTTGTAAAAAGCGGGTGAGCGGCGGGTTGTACACCACATCGTACAAATAATGTTGCGGGGTAACCAGTTCGTATGGTATGGGGGGTGCGGTTTCTACATCGGGATAGGTGCCGAGCGGTGTACAGTTGATGATAACCAGGTAAGCAGCCATTATATCCGCTGTAAGCATGTCGTACGTGAGATAGTTTTCATGCGGTGTACGCGATACATACTTGTAAGGCATGCCCAGTTGCTTCAGCGTGTACTCAATAGCTGCCGCAGCGCCGCCTGTGCCCAGTATAAGGGCCTGTGTGTGGTGCGACTGCAGCTGTGGTGTAAACGAGCGCTGAAATCCGGTGCAATCGGTATTGTAGCCAAACAGCCGGCCACCTTTTACACGTACGCAGTTGCATGCGTTCATCTGCTCTGCAGCAGGTGATACATGGCTAAGCCAGGGCAACACATTGCGTTTATGCGGAATGGTAATGCAAAAGCCTTCCAGCGTTTGTTCCGATTCAAGCAGCTGCGTTAACTGCGCAATATGCTCCATCGGGTAAGCATTGAAAACGGCGTCGGTTATCCCTTCTGCCGCAAACTTTTCCGTAAAGTATTTTTGCGAAAAAGAATGCGACAGCGGGAATCCAATGATACCGAATGTACGCATTGGTTATATTTTGTTTTTTTCTTTGTCGAGATACAGATCGAATGTGTCGCCGCGTAAACCGATACGCATGGTTTCAAGCGCGATAACTTCAGTAGGCGCAATATTGCCGAGGTTTACATTGCAACCCAGCAGTTCGAGGAAGTACAGCTGCTGTGCTTTCTGCGGTGCTTCCCACATAATTTTTTCACCGGGAATCTGGGTGAGAATTTCATTTACCAAACCTTCACGCACTTCGCCCGAACCGCGGTAAATACCTACGTTACCGGCTTCACGTGCTTCGGCAATAACATACGAGCTGCCTGCTTCCAGTTCAGCACGCATCAGTTCAATCCATTTGTAGGGAGGAATAATGTGTGCCGCATCTTTGCTGCCCACTTCGCTCAGTACAGTGCCGTATTTGGTCAATTTTTCAATATAACCGCATTTCTCTGCATGCGGAATGGTAATAGAACCATCACTCACTTCCATGTAGGAAATACCGTAATCTTTACAAACGGCAATATAATCTTCAAACTGGTTACGGATCAAAAATGCTTCAAACAAGGTGCCGCCAAAATAGATGGGAATATTGTATGACTGATACAATTCAATTTTTTCACGCAGGTTAGGGGTAACGAATGACGTGCCGAATCCAAGCTTCACTATATCAACATGCGGGTGGGATACGCTCATAAAGTTCTGCACTTCATTTAAACTTAACCCTTTGTCCATTACCATTGTTAAACCGTACGTGCGGGGCTGGGCTGTTCTTTCAGGGATCTGCGATAAGAAAAAATTCATCATTATCATTCATTTTGCGGAAGCAAAAATAGGGAACGCCGGGGAATTGCGTTTTTTTGATTCTTAATTGCCCTAAAAACGCAATTGCCGGCGTCTCCACCGGCAATGTTATTGGTATAAGTTCATCAGCCTGCTATGAGCAGACCTTTACATTTTCTTACCCTTTTTATACCGGGCAATCAAATCTACCACCTGGTTGTTCTGTAAAGCCACCGGTTGCAGTTCCAGGAACTTTTTGAGCAGTTTGGGGGATGTTTCCAGTCCTTTTTCCAGCTGTAACAGGGCTTCTTTCGATTTGCCCATGCCAAACAGCGCGGCGCTGTAATAATAACTGAACACGGGTTTGCCTTCGGTAGCTTCCAGCGCGGCCAGACTTTGTTCTGCTGCTTCCTCATAAAATTCGCCCTTGTACAGGCAACGGATTAATGATTCCCAGCCATTTACAAATTTTGGTTTGCTGCGCACCACCAGCCCGAAACACTGGATGGCTTCTTTTATTTTGCCCTGTTCCATTTTGCATTCGCCCATGGCCAGGTTGTATTCAGGCACATTGCGCTGCAGGCGCATGGCATTTTCCAGCTGTTTTACGGCATTTTCCCAGTGTTTCTCGTTAATGTAAGTCTGGGCAATTTTATAGTGCAGTTTACTGTCGTCCGGGTTCATGTGCGAAGCCTTGCGGTAGTGAAACCTGGCCTGTGCGTTGTTGCCCATGCGGTGGTAACAATGGCCGATGGCCTCGTAAATCACCTCTTCGGGGCGGGTAAGCTCCAGTACCTTTTCCAGCGCTTCAATGGCCTCCTTGTATTTGCGCAGGCGAATATAGGCATCGCCCATGTTGCGGTAGGCGTAGTCGAATTTCTCGTCAATCGCAATGGCGTACTGGTAAGCATCAATGGCTTTTTCGTACAGTTTGAGGCCCTGGAAGGCGGCAGCCAGGTTAAACCAGGCCAGCTCGTTGTACGGCAGGTCTTCGATTATTTTATGGTGCAGGCGGATGCTTTCTTCGTTGCGACCGGTAAAATCGGTCCAGAAACAGATTTTATACAGGGCCTCCTCATTGGAAGGTTCTTCTTCCAGTATCAGTTTCAGGCAGTCGAACACCTTGTCAAACTCTTCGTAATCGTCGTACACATCGGCCAGCTCAAACAGCAGGTCAATGCGTTCTTCCCCGTCAAACTGCAGCAGGGCTTCCTGTAACAGCTGAACGGCCTTCTCCTGCTGGTCGAGCGCCAGGTAGGCATCGGTTTTTAAAATAAAGAGGTTGATATCGGTGCTGTCGAACAGTTCGGCGTGCTCCAGCACATCCAGGGCATCCTGGTATTTGCGTGTGGCAATTAATAAATCGGCTTTTTTAATGAGTAACTGGGAGGAGTAAGGGAAGTAATGCAAGCCGGTTTCGGCTGCTTCCAGTGCGCTGGTTAAATCGTCACGGTCGTCAAAATAGTCGATGATACGCTCAAAGGCATCTTCTTCAAGAAAAGCGTGTCCCCGGCCCGATCGCAAATTCTCGTATTGTTTCAGCAACTCCTTCAATTCTTCTCTGTCTTCACGGAAGGGATTCTCTCTCATAGTTCCTTAGGTTTATGTAAAGTAAATCAAATCGCGCATATTTCCAATTCTGCCGTAACTTTTTCGTATTTTATCCGTTTTAACAAAATCAATAAAAAGTTGTTAAATATTTTAGAGAAAATCACTAAATTTGCAGGTAGAATATGAAGCAAAAGCAACCATACCGGATTTTAATAACTGCTGTAATCGCGCTCCTGTGCGTTACAAAAGTTGCTGTTGCCTCATTTTCAGGCTCTTCTGATGATAGCAAAAATAAGGTGAGCCTAAAAAACCTGAACAAATATTCTAAAGTTTACAACATTCCTTCTCTCCGGACTGTAAGCGGCTTTCCTTTTAAAAGCATCCAGGATTTCGACAACCAGGGTGACAAACCAGAAACCATTACCCTCGCGCCTTCCTCACAGGAAGTTACCTCCTTCATGCGCGTTGAACGCGGCAACACAACTTACGTATTTCCTTACAAATACAAAGTGAAAGTGCCACTGGCCAAATTTAAAACGCCTTCTACTCCGGCTTTTCGTTAGTACAAACTTTCGTGGAAAATCTTTTCTGTTTGAAGTTTAAGGTTTAACGTTTAACGTTGGGCTGTTTACCCTGCTTGTCCCCTCGCTCATAAGCTGTATTGTTTCATTGTTCAAGAGTTCAAAAGTTCAATTTGGCGACGTTTGAACGTTTAACGTTGGGCTGTTTACCCTGCTTGTCCCTCCCTCACAAAGCTGTATTGTTTCATTGTTCAAGAGTTCAAAAGTTCAATTTGGCGGCGTTTGAACGTTTAACGTTGGGCTGTATACCCTGCTTGTCCCCCTCGCTCACAAGCTGTATTGTTTCATTGTTCAAGAGTTCAAAAGTTCAATTTGGCGACGTTTGAACGTTTAAAGATTAACGTTGGGCTGTTTTACCTCCCTTGTTCGTTATGCCATTCCGGGAACACAAAAAAGCCTCCCCGAAAAGGAAGGCCACATAAATATCCTGCAGTACTTGAACCTTTTAAACTATGAAACAATTGAACTACAGTTCACCTGAAACATTAAACCTTCAAACGTGAAACGTTAAACGTTGAACGTTAAACTACAAAATCCTATACCCCGACTTCGGCACTTCGAACTTCACTGCCGGTACCGGGTCAAGGTTCATGGATACGGCCACAAAACGGATCTTTTGTTTGTCTTTATCGCCCTGGGTTTCGTACTCCAGCACAAAGCCGGGGATGCCTTTAAACTGGTAATCGTTCTCGGCGATGGACGGCACAATGGCCGGCGCATAAAAAATATTCAGCACCGTACCGCTTTTTAAAGTGGCCACGGCTTTTTTACATTCATACCCCAGTATGGTTTTGGTTTCGCTGGTGAGCGAAACAGACATGCCATCGTATTTCTGGTTGAACTTTTTCCATTTATCCGCATCCAGGGTTGACATGTATTTCTGCCCGCCTATTTCGCGCAGTATTACCGCCGATCCCCTGAGTGCATTGTACAGGGTGGTTTGCGTAAACTCGGGGCTTTGCATATCAATGCGTACATCGCGGCCACGCAGGTAAACGGTTTTGGTGGTGCGGGTGTCTGTAGCACCATCGTCACCTACCGACACCTGAAAATGCACGGTACAATCGGCAACGGTTTTAGGGGCTTGCGCATACCCTGTCACCAGGCTTGCGCAAAACATTATTATGATGAATAGTCGATTGATTATAACCATTTAAAGCAGCATTTCGGGCTAAAAGTAAGGAAAAGATGATTGCAAAATCCGGCACACCTGTTTTTCCGTTATTCATCCATTTTTCCAGTGAACGGGGAATGCCTGCAGGTTGCCGGTACAATCCATTGTTTTATTCAGTGCGCCCAAGCCGGCAAAACCAGCTCGTTGTACAGCATAAAAGATACCTTATGCCGGTAATGCTGGTCGTTCACAGCATGCACCCACCTGATACCATTGATGGAATTGGTTAAAAAAACCTCCGAAGCTTCACGCAGCACCTCCGGCTCCAGCCGGGTTTCCTGTGCCGGTATACCGGCCGCATGCATGGCCGCCAGCAGGTGCCTGCGCATTACCCCGCCCACACACCCCTCTGTAATGGCCGGGGTTTTTACGATCCCCTCGTGTACTACAAAAATATTGGCAATGGTGGCATCTGCCAGTCTGCCGCCGGTATTCAGCAGCAAGGCATCATTCAGCTGCTGCTGTTTGGCCCACAGGGCAGCCATTACATAACACAGGTAGTTATTGCTTTTTACATGCGAAAAATCATCTGCAGCCTTGCGTGCGCGGGTGTACACCCCGGTTACCAGGCCGTTTTCGTTAAAACGCCCCGCTGCAGGCGGCAGCTCCCAGCTTTGGATTAATATATTCGGGTGCAGGTTCTCCGCATCGTACAAACCGCCGTCTCCCCTGAAAACCGTGATACGTATTCTCGCCGCACGCTGGTGCCTGTTTTTTTGTACCAGCCGCAGCACCTCTTCCTGTAGGCTTTCGGCCGTTAACAATGGCGGCTTTTGAAACAGCAGGGTATCCAGCGAGGCAAACAGCCGCTCCATATGCAGCCGCCCCAACACCAACACCCCATTGAGCATTTTCATGGTTTCAAAAAAACCATCACCATAGCGAAAACTCCGGTTGTCTGCTGAAATACAAGCCGTTTCAGCCGGCAGTATTTTCCCGTTAAGCATCATGTAATGGCCTGTATCCATGATCCAAAGCTAAAGAAAAACAGCTGCAAGCGCATAGCTGCAAGCTTGTGGGGGCATACCGCCTGCGGCGGGCGTGGCGGCACACTTTAACCACGGCGCGAGACAGCTTCAGGTTGCGAGCTTGTTTGCAAAAAATCGCCTCCGGCAATAGTAAACATACCCGCTTAGATAGTCTCGACGTGTCGACTGTCGATGCTCGAAAATTGGACCCGCTTCAATCACTCACGACTGACGCCTCACGAGTAATACCCGCTCCGGTCATCTTGACTGTCGCCTCTCGATTCTCGCTATCGCTGCTTATCTTGCTTCCATGAAAATTGCTGACATCATCAGGGAACTGGAAACGCTGGCCCCGCCGGCTTACCAGGAATCGTACGACAATGCCGGGCTGCTAACCGGGTCTGCCGGCTGGGAATGCACCGGCGCACTTTGCACACTCGATGTTACCGAAGCCGTTGTAAACGAAGCTGTTCGCCGCGGCTGCAACCTTGTGGTGGCGCACCATCCCATTATTTTTAAGGGACTGAAAAAGATCACCGGCAGAAATTACGTGGAGCAAACCATTATTGCCGCTATCAAAGCCGATGTGGCCATCTACGCCATTCATACCAATCTCGATAATGTACTGCATGGCGTAAATGCCCGTATTGCTGATAAAATAGGGCTTATCAACCGCCGCATCCTGGTGCCGAAGGAAGGCACCCTGTTAAAATTGTACACTTTTGTACCGGTAGCCCATGCCGAACAGGTGAAAAATGCACTGTTCAAAGCCGGGGGCGGACAAATTGGCCAGTACAGCGAATGCAGCTTTTCTGCCGAAGGCGATGGTACTTTTAAGGCAGGCGAAGGCACCCACCCCTTTGTGGGTGAACAGGGCCAGCGCCATACCGAGCGAGAGCTGAAACTGGAACTGGTGTTCCCGGCGGTGTTGCAGCAACCCATTATACAGGCCCTGCTCACCGCACACCCCTACGAAGAAGTGGCCTATGATATTGTGGCGCTTAACAATGATTACCAGCAGATTGGCAGCGGCCTTATTGGCGAACTGCCTGTCGTAAGCACCGAAACCGGGCTGTTGCAGCAGCTGAAACAGGCATTTGGTCTGCAGGTGATACGCCATACCCCCTTACTGGGCACCCCGGTATTAAAAGTAGCCCTGTGCGGCGGGGCCGGCAGCTTTTTAACAGGCGCGGCACTGGCAGCAGGTGCGCAGGTATACGTTACAGCTGATGTTAAGTACCATGAATTTTTTGATGCCAACAGCCGGTTGGTAATTGCAGATATCGGGCATTGGGAAAGCGAACAATTTACCATAGATTTACTGTTTGACATTTTGCTGGCAAAATTCCCTACCTTTGCCGTCCTTAAATCCGAAATTGCCACTAACCCTGTCCACTATTTCGTATAGGTGCTCCTGGCAATCAAACAGATAATTCAGGTGGCTGCATATGCAAGCGCCATCCTGTAACTTGAAACCTGAAACTTGAAACATATATATGGCTACCGTTAAAGACTTTTCTGTAGAAGAAAAACTCTCAGCCCTTGTTAGGTTGCAGAAAATAGACAGCAAACTGGACGAAATCCAGATTTTGAAGGGAGAGCTTCCAATGGAAGTGAGTGACCTGGAAGATGAGATTGCTGGTTTAAACAGCCGTAGAACGCGTATTGAGGAAGAGATCAATGGTATTACTGAGTTCATTGAACAAAAGAAAAATGCCATTAAAGATGCGGATGCACTGGTTAAGAAATACGAGAAACAAAGCCAGGCCGTAAAAAACAACCGCGAGTTTGAAGCCATCAACAAAGAAATTGAGATGCAGCAGCTCGAAGGTAAACTGGCCGAAAAACATATCCGCGACGCAAACGAAGAACTGGCCGATAAAGCCAAGGCCCTGGAGTATGCTAAAAAACAGATCGCTTCCAAAGAAAGCGTACTGACGCACAAGAAAGGTGAACTGCAGAAAATTATTGCAGACACGGAGAAAGAAGAAAACCATTTCAACGATCTCGCTGCCGAAGCACGCAAGGCTATGGATGAGCGCCTGCAATATTCGTACGACCGTATCCGCAAAAGCTACCGTAACGGCCTCGCTGTAGTGCCTGTTGAAAGGGATGCCTGCGGTGGTTGCTTCAATGCAATTCCTCCTCAGAAACAGAGCGAAATCCGCCAGCGCAAAAAAGTAATGGTTTGCGAAAACTGCGGACGTATCCTCGTTGACGACGAGCTGAACAACGCAATTGAAATCAAATAATCATTGATAAAATTCCTTCAAAGGGTGCTGTAATACAGTGCCCTTTTTTATTTTCGGCCTATGAATCAACAGCTGACCAGGATTTTGTGCGTGCTGCTGCTTTTCTGCTCCCCGCTGTATAGCCTGGCAGAGAAAGTATTCGACTTTAACAGCACCTGCCAGAAAGCGTATAATGAAGTCACCAGTCTTAAACTGTCCGCAGCGCAATCCACCATCACCGAAGCGCGCCGCCAGAACCCCGATAACCTCATCCCCGATTTCCTCGAAAACTATATCGACTTTTTCGAGTTGTTTTTTAATGAAGATCCCACCCAGTACGAACAACGCAAACCCCATTTCGATACCAGGCTCGATAAACTGGCCGAAGGGCCCGACAGCTCCCCCTACTACCGCTATTGCCGCGCCATTGTTACCTTACAAAAGGCAGCAGTAGCCATCAAGTTCGGCGAACGCTGGAGCGCAGGCTGGGACTTCAGGCGTGGTTTCTCGCTCATTAAAGACAACCGCAAGGCATTTCCCTCCTTTGCCCCCAACGATCTTATTTATGGCCCCCTGCAGGTAGCCGTAGGCACTATTCCCAACGGGTACAAATGGCTCGCCAGCCTGTTTGGTATGAAGGGCTCCATTAAAGACGGCATGCAGATTTTCCGCAGCTTCCTCAACAGCAACGATCCGCAGGCCAAACAGTTTCTAAACGAAGCCCAGTTTTACTACTGCTACCTGGTGTTTTACATCGAGAACAAACCCGACGAGGTGTTACAATATATCGCCGGCAACAAACTTGATGTGGTAAACAACCACCTGTTTGCCTACATGGCCGCCAACCTGGGCATCAACAACAAAAGAAATGAATACGGCAAACAGGTAATCCTGTTCCGCAACCCCTCAGCCGAATACATGGCCACCTCCGTATGGGATTTTGAACTGGGCTACGCACGCATGCGCCACCTGGAACTGCCCGATGCCATTCGCTCGTTTGAAAGATTCCTCACCCATTTCAAGGGCCGCTTTTATGTGAAAGATGTATACCAGAAATTAAGCTGGTGTTACTACCTGCAGGGCAATACCGCAGCTGCAGAAAACGCCCGTGCACTGATCCTGAAAAAAGGCGCTACCGATACCGATGCCGACAAACAGGCGCAGCGCGAAGCCAAAAACAATACCTGGCCCAATGCCCTGTTGCTGAAAGCCCGCCTGCTGAGCGATGGCGGTTACAACAAAGAAGCGCTGGCCATACTGGAAGGTAAAAACACCGAATACTTCGCCAAACCCGAAGAGCAACTCGAATTCGCTTACCGCCTCGCCCGCATTTACGACGATATGGGTCATGATGCAGCCGCCATACAAGCCTACCTGGCAGCCATTAAACTCGGCGAACACCGCCCCGAATACTTCGCCGCCCGCGCCGCCCTGCAACTGGGCTATATGTACGAGCGCCAGGGCAAAAAAGCCATGGCCATGGCTTTTTACCAGCAATGCCTGGACATGGATGACCACGAATACAAAGATTCCCTCGACCAGAAAGCCAAGGCAGGCATTGCGCGGTGCAAGGGGCAATGACGCCGTGAATAGTCAGTCGTGAGTAACAAAAGCCGGTGAATAGTGAATAGGCAATAGTGAATAAACTTAGCGGGTACTATTTCGATCATCGGGACATCGACACATCGAGACTATTTAAGCGAGCCGTTGATGGAAGCGGATCTTATTGCTGCTGGCCGTGCCGGTGTTCTCATCGGCATGATGTGGCTTCACCAGGTTGGCTGTGGGGACACAGCCAACGGCAGCAAACTCGTCCGCGCTGCGCAAGCAGCCGCGGACATAATACGCCGTTGCCGGTGTCCTCACCGGCAACTAACTCCGCTCCGGTAAAAAATCTTCGCCCTGGTCATTCACAATTGCCTATTACTATTCACCCATGATCCCTTCACACCGGCTTTCCATTTTCACATTACCACACTTTCAAATTTTCAAATTAGCATCGCGCGAATGCGCGATGCTTTATATTTGGCCACTGAAATTGTTATGCTCAAAAGTTTGCACATTAAAAATTACGCCATTATCGATGAACTCAACATCGACTTCTCCGGGCGTTTGAATATCATAACCGGTGAAACCGGTGCAGGTAAAAGTATTTTGATGGGCGCACTGAGCCTGATACTGGGCGACCGTGCAGACACCTCGGTACTGATGCAGGCAGACAGCAAATGTTTTGTTGAAGGTACTTTTATGGTAGCCGGTAAACCTGCTATCGCCGCTTTCCTGCAAAGCAATGACCTGGAAGAAGAAGCAGAACTTACCATACGCAGGGAAATTGCTGCCAACGGCAAATCACGTTCTTTTATCAACGATACGCCTGCTACCCTTCAGCAGCTGCGCGCACTGGCTTCCCTGCTGGTTGATCTGCACCAGCAGTTCGACACCCTGGAACTGGGCGACGCCGATTTTCAACGTACGGTGCTGGATGCACTGGCCGGACAGGCAACAGCAGTACAAACCTATAAACGCGCCTACCAGCAATGGCACCAGCAACAGCAACAGCTCGCTGGCTTGCAGGAACAGAAGCAGAACTTCAACAAAGAGCTGGACTATTTCCAGTTCCAGTACAGCGAGCTGGAAGAAGCCGCCTTTGCAGAAAACGAGCTGGAGAACATTGAACAGGAACTGCAGCTGCTTACCCACGCAGAAGGCATCAAAACCACGCTCAACCGCGTGTACTACGACCTGAAAGAAAGCGAGCAGCCCATACTCACCCTGGTTAAACAAATGAGCAGCCAGCTGCTGCAGTTTAAAGATTACCACAGCGATGTAGCCGCCATTGCCGTTCGCCTGCAAAGCGCGCACATTGAACTGCAGGACATAGCCGGTGAAGTAGACCGCCTGAACGATGCCGTGCAGTTTGACGAGAAACGCATTGAGACCATCAACGACAGGCTGGCCCTGGGTTATAAGCTGCTCAAGAAACACGGACTGAAAACCACTGCCGAACTGCTGCAATTACAAAACGAACTGCAGCAGAAATTACAGGCTGTACTGAATATAGACGACGCCATTGCCGCGAAAGAAAAAGAAGTAGCCACCCTGCTCGCCGAAGCACAGCGCCAGGCCACCGCCCTCTCTGCCGCCCGCAAACAGCAAACACCTTCCCTGGAACAGCAGGTGAATGCCCTGCTCGCACAGGTAGGTATGCCCAATGCACGCCTGAAAGTGGCTGTTACCGACACCGCACTGCACGCTTATGGCATGGACCAGGTAGACTTCCTGTTCGACGCCAACAAAAGCAACCGCTTTGAGCCTATCCGCAAAGTGGCCAGCGGTGGGGAATTAAGTCGTTTAATGTTGTGCATTAAATCGCTCGTGGCGCAATCCATTGACCTGCCCACCATGATATTCGATGAAATTGATACCGGCATTTCAGGTGAAGCCGCCAAACAGGTGGGTATTATCATGAAAAAGCTGGCTGATGCCCGCCAGGTTATCTGTATTACGCATCAGCCGCAGATTGCCGGCAAGGCAGATGCGCATTTCTTTGTGTACAAAGGCACCAGGGGCGACGCCATTACCACCAATATCCGCCAGCTTACGCAAGAAGAGCGCATACTCACCATAGCCCAGATGCTCAGCGGCGAAAAACCCACCACCGCTGCACTGGAAAATGCACGCGAAATGGTGATGAGTTAGCAACTGCCGTTGGCTGTGTCCTCACAGCCAACATTGAACACATCATGCCGGTGGGAACACCGGCATGGGCGGGAAAAACTAACAGTTTTGTAACTTTGCTTCTTAAACAGACAGGAAATGGGGGAGGACAGATCAAAGAAGCAATGGTTATTACTGACAGGAATTTTGACTTTTCTATTATTGGTTAACCTTGGCGCAACACCCATCTATATATTAGATGAGGCTAAAAACGCCCAATGTGCACGCGAAATGCTGCAACGGGGCGATTGGGTGGTACCCACTTTTAACGGCGCACTGCGCACAGACAAACCACCGCTGCACTATTTTTTTATGATGGCCGCTTACAGCATCTTCGGCTACACCGCGTTTGCAGCACGTTTTTTTTCCGCACTGGCAGGCATTGCCACCATGTTAGTTACTTACGGTTACACCAAACGCCACAGCAATGCATTCACCGCATTGTGTGCAGCATTGGTGCTGGTGGCCAGTCCGCATTACTTATTCGAGTTCAGGTTATCCGTTCCGGATCCCTACCTCATTTTATTCATCACACTCGGATTGTTCAGCGCCTACACCTGGATAGAGGAAAACAATAGCAAACAGCTATACATTGCAGCTATTGCCTTTGCACTGGCCACACTGGCGAAAGGGCCGGTAGCACTGGCTTTGCCGGGCTTATGTATCGGCAGCTGGGTAATCATCAAAAAGCGATGGGCACCACTGCGCACCTGGCACCTGGTGCCGGCATTTATACTGCTGTGTTGTATTGCACTGCCCTGGTACATTGCCGTATTCCGGGCTACAGATGGTGCATGGACCAAAGGCTTTTTTATTGACCATAACCTTAACCGCTTCGCTGATCCGCAGGAAGGGCATGGCGGCTTTTTCCTGCTGCCTTTATTGTTCGTTACCGTGGGATTGCTGCCCTTTATGAGCTTTGCAGGTGAACTGGTAAAGAAGGGGCACACAGTTTTTAACAGCAGCCTGCCGCAGTTTGGCGGAATTGTGTTTGCCGTGTTCGTGATATTCTTCAGCATATCCAGCACCAAACTGCCTAATTATCCTATGCCCTGTTATCCCTTTGCAGCGGTGATGATCGGGCATTTTATAGCAGCATTGCTCACGGGTGAAATCAGTTCACGCAAATACCCCGTATACATCATCGCCGTGTTTTTAGCCATTGTGCCTGTGGCAGGATACCTTGCTATCCGCAGCGAACCGGCTGCTGCATCGGTTAGCAGTGTGGCATTGCTGCTGCTGGTGGTGCCGGTTGGCTTTATAGTATGGCTCATTATAAAACAACGCAATGCCACCTGGACACAGCTGGTAAAAGCACTTGCTGTTGCCTTTTTTGCATTCAACATGCTGGGACTGCATATTGTGTATCCTGTGTTGTACAGGCAAAACCCGGTAAGCAAAACGCTGGCGCTGGTACAACACCAGCCGGTGCTGAGTTACCAGCTGTACAATCCCGGTTATAACTTTTATATGCCTGGCGTTATTCCGCGTTATCATACCATCGATTCGTTGCGCAAAGCGCTGGAAGCAAACCCCTCGGCGCTCGTGATCAGCAGGAAGGAATTCTTCGATTCACTGCAGCTGCACCTGCACCTGGAAATAAAGGCAGAGGCGCACGATATTTTTGAATCACCCACAACCGTTATCTTGCAGCAACATGCAACACCTTAATATAGCCGCTTTCAAAAAAGGCATTCAGTTAACAGCCATGCTGGCCATGTTTACCCTGAGTGCCTCGGCCATACTTGGCAAGAATGAATGTTTTCTATGGCTGAATACCAACCTCGGTATAGTGGCAGATTATTTCTTTGCTGCATGGACTTACATGGGTGACGGACTGGTATGGATTGCCGTATTACTGGTGCTGCTGTTTGTGCTTAAGAAAAAGCAGTTCTTACCCATGGCCATTGCCGCATTTTTATTAAGCACTGCATTTACGCAGATAGGCAAACACTGGATACGCCCCGGCGAAGCGCGCCCCATCAGGGCTATTCATGAAACCAACCTGATACATACGGTTCCGTTTGTAGAGGTACATACCATTTCCAGTTTCCCCAGCGGACATACCGGAACTGCATTCACCATTTACCTGTTCCTGTGTTTGCTGATACCCGGCACCTGGTGGGTAGCAGTGGGCTTCTTATACGCCATACTGGTAGCCTACTCGCGCATCTACCTGGCACAACATTTCCCGCTCGATGCAGGTGCAGGTATGGTGATAGGTATCCTGTCGGCCTCCCTGGCCATGATCATACAGCAACGTTTTACAAAGAAATCGACAGTAGTGAGTGGTGAGTGAGAAAGCCGCCATCGAGAATCGACAGTCGACAGTCGAGACCATCTTAGCGGATACCAACCTATAAAGCAGTTGCGGGTGTCCTCACCGCAACGATATTCGCTACAGTAAAATCTCCGCTCCGTTCATTCACTATTGCCGATTCACTATTCACCAGTGATCCCACTCACCAATTCACCGCTCTTCTGCCCGCATTCACCGCTAAAAGCCCCTGCCTTTCACGCTTTCACATTACAGCAACATTTTGTAATGCTGCTGGCATCTGTTTTGAATCTATACAGGCATAAATCTGTTTGTATGAAAAAGATGATACTGATAGCCGGATTAATGATGAGCGGAATGGTGTATTATAATACTGCTGCTGCACAGGTTAGCGTAAACGTAAATGTAAATATAGGCAACCAGCCTGTTTGGGGACCTACGGGTTATGATCATGTAGACTATTACTACATGCCCGATATCGATGCATATTATTATGTACCTGAAAGACGTTTTATTTA
This sequence comes from Deminuibacter soli, assembly GCF_003412455.1. GTDB lineage: Bacteria > Bacteroidota > Bacteroidia > Chitinophagales > Chitinophagaceae > Deminuibacter > Deminuibacter soli. The sequence goes on from NZ_QTJU01000011.1 coordinate 57,299, forward strand.
TTACGAAAACAACCGCTGGGTAAGGGCTTCAGCCCTGCCTCCTGCTTATCGCAACTACGATTTGTACAGGGGTTATAAAGTGGTGATCAATGAACGTGAACCTTACCTGCACGATAACAGGTACAAAGCACAATACGCACGATACAGGAACTGGAACGGAAGACAGCCCGTTATCCGCGATAGCCGCGATCAAAGGTATTATGTGGTAAAAGGTCACCCGATGTATAACCGTACGGTTGTACGCAACGACCGCAACGATCACAACAACCATTGGGATCGTGATGATCATGATCATGATCATGACCACGGCCATGGCCGCCACTAAATAAAAAAGCCCCCCGCTTAAAAACGGAGGGCTTTTTTATGAGTTGTTGGTTACTTCAGAAATCCATAATCCACTACCCTGCGCAGGTAGGTTTTATTGGAAATAACCCAGGTAATTTCATAACTGCCGCCTTCTTCTTTCTTCAGCAGGTAAATGTATATCTTCTTGCCATCGCCTGAAAAATACACACCACCGTACGGCTTCAGCTTACCATTGCCGGCATCGTTGTAGGTAAACACCGGGTTGCAGAAATCGGTATAGGCTGCAGCGGGTATGGCGATAGTATCACCGGCAATAGTCAGCGTAACTGCACTCACCGTTGTTTTGGGCACACTGCCGTAGTTGCCGAAATAGCCCTTGTTGTCTATTTTAATGAGGTGTTCTTCAGAATAGGCAAGTTTGTGTTTGTCTGCCAGGAATGGACCCGAACGCAGCGTAACTGTAACATCGTTGCCGGAGAAAGTGATAAAATCCTTACCGTAGTCAGTAACCGGGATAGATTGCAGGGGCTCTTTACCTGCGCCCTCATCAATACCGGTCATGGTAAAAGTGGCCAGGTCGGCACGGATATCTTTCTCCTGCATTTTAGAGAACATATCCTTCTTGCTTCTGAAATCAGGGAAATCGAGTTCCTGCGCATGCACGCATAACTGCAAACCGATACACAATACTAAAAACAGTGTACGCATCATATAATAACGGGTTTAAAATTCAGGCATTGTTTTGGCAAAGCAATACCATATTTCCAAAGATATGGAATATCTGCACCGGCTTTTACTGCCCTTTTTACTGAGTTTTGTGTTCAGCACTGCCCTGCGTGCCCAGGCAATTACAGGTCCGCAGGGTGAGCTGTTCAACATACGCCTCATTGCCGACAAGCTCAGCGATCCCTGGGAGGTTACGTACGGCCCCGACCAGTACCTGTGGGTTACCGAGGCCAAGGGATACCGTGTATTGCGTATTAACCCCATTACCGGCGTTAAAACTGTGCTGCTCGATCTCAATAACCAGCGCGATTTTCCCCGCTACGATGTAATACCCGATTCAGCAGACGGCGGTAAACCCTGGCCGCAGGGCGGACTAATGGGTATGGCCCTTCACCCGCGGTTACTGAAAGGCCAGCCTTATGTGTTTCTCGCCTACCTGTACCACTTTGCAGGTGTTAACGAACAGGGACATGGCTGCGCAGAAAACTTCGGCGGCTGTTATTTTACCACCCGTATTGTTCGGTACACCTACAATAGCACCCGGCAAAAACTGGAATCACCAGTGGTGCTGTGCGACAGCATACCCGGCAGCAGCGATCACAACGCAGGTCGCCTGCTGATAGCTCCCGTAAGCAACGAATACTATCTTTTTTACAGTGTAGGCGATATGGGTGCAGGGCAGTTTGACAACGCAGGCCGCCCCAACCATGCGCAGAACATCGATTCGTATGAAGGGAAGATATTGCGGTTTAATGTATATCCTGATGCTGACAGTAACCGCTACAACAGCTGGATACCGAACGACAATCCTTTCTGCACAGCCGACCACCAGAGTGCGGTATGGAGTTACGGACACCGCAATGCACAAGGACTGGCGTACGCTTTCATTGGCGGCAACTACCGCCTGTATGCAGCAGAACACGGCCCTTTTTCAGATGATGAGATTAATATGGTTGATGCAGGAAAGAATTATGGCCACCCGCTGGTAATTGGTTACAACGATGGCAACTACGACCACCTTGCGGCAGGTGTTACCGCAGAAGCAAGTTTGCCCGGCCCCTGGCATACCAGCTACCCGCTTATCAACAGCGAAGCAGCCAATGCCAAAGCCATGGGCGACAGCTACCGCGATCCCATTAAAACACTATACCCGAATACCAATGCGTTTTTAAACAACGTGATGACACGCATCCGCAACAACGACCCCGAAAAACCCACCTGGCCGTCTGAAGCGCCCAGCAGTGTATCGGTATACACCTCCACTGCCATTCCCGGCTGGAAAAACTCGCTGCTGGTTACCACACTGAAAGGGGGAAAACTCATTCGCCTGCAGCTGGATGCTACAGGCGAACACGTGATCAGTGATACGATCAACTATTTTAAAGGACGTTTGCGTTACCGCGACCTCGCCATTTCAGACGATGGCTATAAAATATACCTCGCGCTCGACAGCACCATTGTATCCAGCGGCCCCACTACCGTACAACCTATGGAGACTGCCAAACGCGGCTCTGTGATTGAGCTTACTTACATCGGCAACACACGCAGCAGCAACAAGACACCGGCAGACAGTATCCCCATTCAACGCCTGGATGTGCTGCCCAGGCGCAAACCCTGATTTACGGGTTTACAATTACCGCAGCCCTGCCACTTCTGCCACGCGTATCAAATGCTTTAAATGTAATGGTTCCCTTGGTAGTTACAGGCCCTGTATACAGTGCGCTTTTGGTATCAGGTGTTTTGCCATTGGTGGTATAGCGGATCACCAAACCGGGCAACTGTATATTAGCTGTTACTGCACCATTTATTACAGCGGCACCTGGCACAGGTATACGGTATTGATAGCCGCCACCATAATAATCCAGCCTGGGCAGTTCAAACTTGCCTATGCGGTTTACAAACTGGTTCCAGGCTTGCCGGTATAGCTGTGGCATAGCAGCTTTATCAGCGGTTGCCCATTCAGGGTCTTTGGCCCATGCGCGCTCTGCAATACCCAGCAGTTTGGGCAGCAGCATGTATTCCAGGCGCTTTTCGTCTACCAGGGTTTCTGCCCACAGCAATCCCTTTACGCCAACAATATTGCTCTTGCCATAATCGGTTAAACGCTGTTTGCCGACAAACAGCGACTGGTCTACCGCATTCCCGTTTTTGTCAACAACAGCGTTTTTGAAGTAATCGAACGGGATAAAACCATACGGTTTGTCTATATCGATAAAGGCGCCCCAGTAATAACCCGGCTCATCAAAGTCTTTGTAATACGCCATATCCAGGTAGTTATTGGTAACGCAGCTCAGCACTACCTTATAACCTGCATTGGCCAGTTTGTAGGCCAGGTCTTCATCGCCATCGCCCAGCACATTGTTCCATACATCTACCTGGAAAGGTGTGGCGATAAAATCAGGATTGGGTACACGGAATGGCTTGCCGTCGAGTTTGGTCTTGCGCAGTGCCGTTTCTTCCCAGCCGGACAAGAACAACCTGCGCTGTTGTAAAATGTTATTGAGTTTGCCATAGAAATAGTACCATACATCCTCTGTGGTTTTCACATTGCTGTTACTGTTCTTCAATGCAGCAAAAGCAGGAGATTTTTCCCAAACACCTGCGGGCACTTCATCGCCACCCATGTGTATGGTGGTTAACGGCGCACCTGCTGCCGCATACATATTGCGCAGCTCATCAACCACCTTCTCCATAAAATGATACACAGAAGGCATGGCAGGATCAATTACATTATCATTCCAGTTTTGAACAGAACTGTATTTTGATGCATCCTGCACATCATGCAGCAGGTATTCCTTAGCAGCTGCCGTATCGCCTGCAGCCATAAAATGCTGGTACCGTGCAAACATGGCGCGTGAGGCGGCACGGGCATGGCCCGGCGCTTCTATTTCAGGTATCACCTGTATATGACGCTGGTTGGCATATTGCAGCAGTTCAATAAAATCTGCTTTGGTATAATAACCGGAGCCTTGTGTATTATTCACATCCGGACCAGAGCCGTATGCCGGCTGCAGGTGATCGGTATTGGTAGCAGTGTAACCGCGCTGGCTGCCGATGGCCGTTAACTCAGGCAACCCGGCAATTTCAATACGCCAGCCTTCATCATCGGTAATGTGAAAATGAAAGGTATTGAGTTTATACAGCGCCATCAGGTCGAGCACTTTCTTCACTGTTGACTTTGGTTTAAAGTTGCGGCCCACATCCAGCATAAAGGCACGGTAGCCGAAACGCGGCGCATCGTATACTTTAACACCAGGCAGCTGTATCGCTTTGCTGGTACCTGCCCATACATTTACCGGTACCAGTTGCAGCAGGGATTGTATGCCGTAAAATATACCCGTAGCACTGCCGGCTTTAATGGTTACACCATTACCCGTTACCTCCAGGGAATAAGCACCTTCCGGTTCGGTTCCCTGTTCCAAATGAATCACAGCCTTATCAGCAGCGTCTTTCAGTAATTCGGCATGTACCGGTTTTGCATTGGGTGCAATGGCATTCAGCTGTGTGCGCAGGTAAGCCGCTTCGTTTTCAAAGCCTGCCGTGTACGCAATGTTTACAGATGCAGGCAGTGCGAATGCTTCGCCTGTTTCTGCATACGCCACCGGTGTGGGCAGTATTTTGGTGAGTTGCTGTGCAGGTACATCAGTAATGTTTTTGTTCTGCTCAAATAAATCCTGCGCAGTTACCAGTCCAATTTTATCTCCTTTAAAACGTAAGTATTGTTTGGGCTGTGTAGATGGGATAATGTTCACCGCAGGCAGGCTGGTACCTGTTGAAGCGCCGTCCCACACCAGGAACAGGCCATTGGGTGCATCGGTAAAATTCACCACCCATGCTTCAGAAGTAAAGCCGATGCGCACACTATCGCCCGGTGCGAGCGGTGCAAAACCGGCAGCCGGTGCAATGGAATACAGGTCGCCGTTTTCGTGCTGCACAGTGACATTGCCATCTATCGCTTTCAGCACAGAGCGGCCAAAGTTGAAATAGATCTTCCAGCCAGTGGCAGGCAGGGGTGTTTTGTTCTTGTTTACAAAAGTGAAAGCAGTAGCGCTTTGCGCCTCACCCTGGTAGCCGTTTTCCAGCACCTGCCAGCTAACAGCCAGCTGCCGGGGATTAAAATTGTTCTTCTGGGCAATACCAGTTAAGGAAACCGCAATAAAAGCAAGCAGCAAAAGGTTCTTCATTCAATCGTTTTTTATCAGAGTAGTAAGTAAAAAGGGTACGCGGGCAGCCACTGCAATCATTGCTGCAACAGCTGCCTCACTGCAACCGCAGTTATACGCGTACATAAATTTTTTTCATATCCAGTATTTTTCCCACGCACCAGCACAATAGCATATACAATACGGCAAACAGCAATGAGCCAACCGGGCCAGGTATTGCAGCCTGGAAAATATACTTGTTGAGCCAGCCGTATAAATGCAGTTTGGGCTCCATGTGAATGGTAAACAGTACAATGGCCAGCAGTTCGCTGAGCAGGTAAATAAACAGCGGGTTTTTACCGAACACGGTAAAGAAACCCGTGCCACGTCGCACGTTTAAAAACTCTATGAGGTATATCAGCGCAGCAATCAGCACCAGGTCAATACCCACGGTGTTCAGCACAAATGAACTGGTCCATAATTTTTTATTGATGGGAAACACCATGTTCCATACCAGGGCCGTAAAAATAAGCAGGCAGCCGCAGAGCAGCAGTTTGGTAAGTCCCTCGTAGGTTTTGCCCTTCTGTTGAATAAACAAACCGGTAAAATAACCCAGCACCACGTTTACAATAGCAGGGAGTGTACTCAGCAACCCCTCGGGATCAAACGGGATACCCTCCCCATGATACAAATGTGCATCACCCAGTATCCATTCATCCAGCCGCATGCCTGCATTGCCCGTCATGCTCAGCGGGTCGGCGCCTGTCACCGGGAACAGCAGCAATACCACCCAATAACCCAGCAACAGCACGGCCGATACAATCATCACCGTTTTGCGTTTGCAATACAATATCAGCAGTGAAGCAAACAGGTAAGCCAGGGCTATGCGTTGCAGCACACCCATAATACGCGTGTTGCCAATGGGGTTGCCTGCCCAGCTGCCATCAGGCAACTGGTGTACAAACGGGAACCAGTACATCAGGTAACCCAGCAGGAAGATCAGTACACTGCGTTTGAGTATTTTCTTCAGCGCAGTTGCACGTCCTGCCCCAGTGTATTTTTTCATGGCAAAGCTCATGGCATTGCCCACGGCAAAGAGAAAGGAAGGGAAAACGAGATCGGTAGGAGTAAAACCATGCCAGGCCGCATGTTTTAAGGGGGCAAAAGTATACAGTTCGCTGCCCGGTGTGTTTACGATAATCATAAAGCAAACAGTCATGCCGCGAAATACATCCAGTGCCAGAAACCGGTTGTTTGGTTGTGCCATTGCAGTAGTTTGTTTAGTCAGTTCTATCCGGCCGCGCCGAACTGCCTCTATTCAGTGCAAGCAATGCCCGCGGCGTAACGATGATTTAAGGTAAATCTTTTTCAGGATGGATAGATGGTTTTATGGCTTTATGGTTGAAAGCCTGCCGCAGGCTGTGTCCGCACAGCCAATAAGCTGCAAGCTACTAGCTGTTAGCTTGTTGGGCCTAAGCCTGCGGCAATATCTTCTTCCCTGATCTGCTCGCTACGATCGGGGCTCGCTTAGATAGTCTCGATGTGTCGACGCTGGATTCTCGATGGCTTTCCGGTTATTCCCCCGGTATGAAGTTGATTTTCGCGGGATTCTCAAACAGCACATAGGCGCGCTTCCAGGGGGCATTGTCTATCAGCTGCCATTTGTGGCCGGAGCCGGTGGTGTCCAGCGCAATCAATACATCGCCGGGGTGAATGGTGAAGCATTCATTTTTGCACGTAAACTCCAGCGTGCCGGTGAGGGTGATCACGTACTGCAAATCAGGCGCCGTATGCCAGTCGTAGTGCGAATGCGCTTCGGTTTCCTGGAAACGGATGCCAATGGCTTCTGACAAATGAAGCTGCTCAACATAACCGGAAATCACGTGCGAATGACCATCTTCACCGGTATACAGTTTATACGCTTTGATCATAGAACCAAAGATACAAATGCAGCCCCATGTGCCCGCCGCACCATCTATCGTATTTAGTGTATTTTTGCGATTTTATTGATGTGATGCAGATAGACCAGATTCAATTACCCGATTTCCCCTTGTTACTGGCGCCCATGGAAGACGTGACAGACCCGCCTTTTCGCACTGTGTGCAGGGAAAACGGCGCCGATTTGCTGTTTACCGAGTTTATTTCGAGCCAGGCGCTGATACACAAGGCCATTTCGGCCAGGCAAAAGCTCGATATACTGGAATCGGAACGGCCCGTAGGCATACAATTGTTTGGTGGGGATGAGGAAAGCATGAGCCTGGCCGCCAAAATTATCGATGCCACCAGTCCCGACCTGCTCGATATCAATTTCGGCTGCCCGGTAAAAGGCATCGTTTCACGCGGCGCAGGTGCGGGTGTATTGAAGGATGTGCAACTGATGATCCGCTTAACCGAAGCCTGCGTGAAAGCCACCCGCCTGCCGGTAACGGTAAAAACCAGGCTGGGATGGGATGAGCAGACCAAGAATATTGAAGAAGTGGCCGAGCGCCTGCAGGATGCCGGTATCAAGGCCCTCACCATTCATGGCCGCACCCGCAGCCAGCTGTACAAGGGCGAGGCCGACTGGAGCCTGATTGCCAAAGTAAAAAACAACCCGCGCATACATATACCCATATTCGGCAACGGCGATATCAATACCCCGCAAAAAGCACTGGAGTACAAAAACCGGTACGGTGTGGATGGTATTATGATTGGCCGCGCAGCCATTGGCTACCCCTGGATTTTCCGCGAGGTGAAACACCATATTCAAACAGGCGAATTGCTGCCGCCACCTACGGTTGCAGAAAGAGTGGATGTGTGCAGGGAACACCTGCGCGGACTACTGGCCTGGAAGGGGCCGGTAAACGGCATTTATGAAATGCGCGGTCATTACATGAAATACCTGAAAGGTTTGCCCAACCCCAAAGAACTGCGCAGTGAACTGGTGCAACTGCGCACAGGTGAAGCGGCGGAAGCAGCGCTGAACAGTATTCTTGAAAGGTATCATGATTACGAAATACCCGCAGCCCCTATTGAACTCATCAATTACCATGAAAACTGTGCGTTATAAACATGGCAAACAGCCATTAAACCATACAACCATCTAACCATTTATTTAAGATGAAACCTGTTCTTTATTATTGTTACGATGCGTATTGCGGCTGGTGTTATGGCTTCAGCAGTGTAATGAAACAGCTGGTAGCTGCGCATCCCGAGCTTACGGTAGAAGTATTATCCGGCGGTATGATATTACCCGAGCAACCGGTACACATCAGTGCCACGGCGGGTTATATACAATCTGCCTATAAAACGGTGGAAGAAACAACAGGTGTGCAATTCGGGGAAGATTTCCTGTGGCATATTTTCAATCCTGATCAAAGCGACTGGTATCCCAATTCAGAAAAATCGGCAGTGGCGCTGTGCATTTTCAAAGAGTTTTATCCTGAGCAGCAGGTTGCCTTTGCTGCTGATCTGCAATATGCCTTAAACTATGAAGGAAGGGATTTAACCGATAATGAAGCTTACCGCCACCTGCTGGAAAAATATGATATTAATGCAGATAACTTTTATACCAAACTGGAAAGTGCCACATACAAGAAACTGGCTGCCGGGGAATTTGCACTGGTAAAACAATTGCAGGTGACCGGCTTTCCCTGTGTATTTATACAGGTAGAAGAAAACAAACTGCACCTGCTGGCAAGAGGTTATACACCATTTGAAACATTAGCGCAACGCCTGCAGGCCGTGCTGAACGAATTGCAGTAATTATGGTTCGTGTGCTTTGCATTTCCGACAACAGAAACGCAAAGCACACGCAACCTGATTTTATTTACAGGGCACTTCAATATAACCTACCGTAAAGCGGTTGGTATCTGCTACAAACTGCCTTCCTGTTTTGGCATCATAACTATAGGTCTTTTGCGTGAGCAAACCGTTGCCCAGTTTAAAAACAGCAGGCAGGGTATCGTTCATACCTTCCTGCATAAAGTACCAGCTGGCAGTGATCACGCTGTCTTTTAACGTGCCTTTCAGTGTGCCTTTGCGGCTGTCTTTTCCATAAATGGCTTCGGAATAGGTGCCGGAAACTTCATTGTTGCTGATGCTCACCTGTACACTGGCCGTATCGCGGTTTTCGCCACCCGATACACGCAGAAAACAATGCTTACCCGATACCGCCGCAGCAGGCGCCTGCGGAACAATGGCCGAATCGCTTGTTGTAGCCGTGGTGTTATTGCTCTTGTTACCGCAAGATGCGCTGATGCAAACCGCCGCACCCAGCAAGTACCTGAACAGATTTTTCATACTTAGTAATTTGGCTTAAAACTAGTGCAATTGTTCAACATCAAACCATTCAGCCATCAATTCTTCCATCAAATTTGCACACTTTCTCCGAAGGAGTCCCTTGGACAAATTTTCAAATTAATTAGTCGCCGCTCCATTTACCAGCAAATGCTGGCCTGATATAAACGACGGCACCGGGAATGAAGTAGTACCAGAGGCTATGTATATAATACGTCCGTTATCACTTACGTGTTTGGCTGCCTGCTGCAGGGTAAAATAGGAACCCTTGGTATTGATGGAAACACGCGGTCAAACTGCTCTTCTGTAAAATCGGTTACCGGCACTTCTACCATTTCAATACCTGCATTGGCCAGGTTGTGAATGGTAAATTCGGTATTGGGCGTAATGGTATCAACCGGCAGCTGCTGGTGTATATACTGATCGTACAGGTTATTGTAAAGAACGCATTTATCACCCGGAATTATACCCAACAAACCTGGCACTGAACGTGTTAAATAGTTTCCGATACCACTGTTTCGCTATCTTTATATACGCTGCCGGCAAAAAATCAATCTGTTGAATGGAGCATAGAACGCTTTTACTGTTGAAACATCTGCTGTACATCACATTATTGTTATGCAGCACCGGGTGTTATTACAGTAAAACACATACCACCAACGATGTTCCGCACGCGCACACGCCCACCTCTACCACCGCACAGGCCCTGGCTTACCTGGATAGTGTGGGCACCCTCCCCAAAAGCGAGGTATGGCCCAATGTTAATCCCGTACTGTTTATTAAAAATGTGCGCCGCAATGTGGGCAACCCCGAACTGTTGTACCAGGGCATTGCTACCAATTTCTGCAGCTATGCTGCGCTTTCTTATGTTATGCTTTGCAACGACCCCCTGGGATACACACGCCTGATAGTGCAGTTGTATAAACAGGGGCATGCGCGTTATGGCCGGTTACGGCTTGTTGCCAGCATGCCCATAGAAAAATACGCAGGCACCTTGCAACTGAAAGGACGTATGGACATAGCCCCGGCCGATCAGCTCTGGTTTCTGACCATGATTGATAACTTTAAAGGCTACCTGAACCTGGTTGACCTCAAGTACGACCCCGGCAACGAAAACACGCTATATGCAGCCACCAACTTTGCCAAGTTCAACGGCATGGCACGCAACTTTTTATCGTATAAGGTAACAGCCATGGGCAGCGACCTGATTCACCCTTCCAATAAATACATCGTTGAAACCGTGCAGGAGCTGCAGAAGAAAGGTGAAGTGGTGTTGTTCTTTGATCATGAACGCGCCTATAAAAGAAGCAACCTGAAGTTTGCCCAGCTGCACATGCCCACACACTTTATTGTAGTGAAGCGACTGGAGCATACAGATGGCGATGGCAACGATATCACCATACGCTACTGGGACTATGGCGGGGAAACCGAACAAACCATGCCCCTGCTCAAATTCAGAAACATTGTTTACGGCATTACCCTACTTGAAAAGAAATGAGGAGAACGTTAAACATAGCGCCCATTGCAATGCACACCCTGCTGTGCAGCCTGCTTTTGCTGGCTGCCTGTACATCGCCCAGAACGTATTCTACCCGCTATTACAAACACAACAAGGGCACACTTGATTCCATCATCAGCAGCTACCGTGAAATAACAGCAGGTAAACCATTGTCTATCGGCTTTACCGATCCCAAACTCACACACCTGTCGTTTGAATTGTTTACCGGCGAACTCCGTATTATCAAGGAATTCAACATTGCTGATACCGCTGCTATTGTAAATACACTGCACGAATACCACTACCCTGTTGCCCGTGTGGCCGGGCTGCTGAGTACGATGAAGCGCATCCACTCCCACTGGATCAGCACAGACAGTTACTACATCCCTTTTCATGATACCGCGTATATGCGGGGTAACTATACTTTTGTATCCATCAAGCCAACCGACTTTCATGCGCCTTTCTCCAATAGCAGGTATTATGTGCTGGTATACATGCAGCCCGGGTTTTCACGCGACAGTCTTACACAGCCAATTATCCAGAAAAGCGGGCTTCGCCAGCTGGCGCCGGCCGTGTTTTACAAGGTGAGCGACCGCTTCCGGTAGGCGTATAAAAAACCGGGATGTGTGCACAGCTGCAATGGGGGCTGCAGCCATTCACTTCATCCCGGCGTACAATAGATTTTGCCTGCTGTGTTAATTCAGATACATCGCCTTCAGCTCAGCTATTTGTTTAGGGCCAACATTCAGTTCTGTCTGCATAAAGTTGCTTACGCTGCCGTATTTCTTTTCAATACCGGCAAACATTGCATGCAGCAATTCGGGACGCAGTTCAAAACTCTTCTTGATTGTTTCCAGGTCTGTACCGGTAGCCTGCACCATTCCCTGGTACATGCTCTGGTTCATGGATTCCAGGTAAGCATTGGATGCGGTAAAATCTGCTTCAATGGTCTTCATCGGCACACCCAGTACATACAGCAGCAGGGCTGTAGCCATACCTGTTCTGTCGCGGCCACCGGTGCAATGATACAGCAACGCCTCATCATTGGGCATAGTCAGCAGCATGCTGAAAAAGCCTTTGTAGCGTGCGCCCAGGTATTGGGGGTTGCCATAAAACTCAGGCAAAAAGCTACCGGCTTTAATCAGCGCCATCATTTGTTTCGCATCAGGCAGGCTGTCACTGCCGGCAGGCATCAGCATATAAGCCGTTCCTTTGGGCAAACGATCAGGTGATTGCTGCGATTCTTTCACACCACGAAAATCAACTACCTGTTTAATGTGACGGTTGGTAAGTGTATCCACATCACTGTCTGTTAAATGACCGATATCTGCAGAACGGTACAGTTTGTTCCATTTAACTGTTTTGCCGTCGGCTGTTTTGTATCCGCCAATATCGCGGAAATTAACTGCGCCTTTTACATGCACTAATCTTGTTGCACTGTCGGCCAGCTGTGCCATGGCAAACAAGGGCATACAGCACACCATACTGAATAATAACTTTTTCATATTACTAGTTTTATTTTAAATAAGTAAAATGCCGATGGGCTTTTTCTTCCCGAAATACTTCGCGCTGTTCCAACGTTAAACGTTAAACGTTAAACTTCAAACATTAAACCTTCAACTCACTATTTGATGATATCCCAGCGAATACCTGCCTGCCCGCGCTGGCTGTACCACTCTACCTGTGTAGGCCTGTGCGGATCGCCCAGGTAGTACTTCAGCGGGGCATTGTTAAGGTTGTTTAATTCTGCAAATAACTTGATGCGTTTGCCTACAGCTACAGAGGCAGAGGCATCAATGGTGAAGTAATTGTCGGCCCAGGTGTACAGTTGCGGACCAAGCTGCTGGCTTAATGTTTCAACAGACTTACCGCGGTAGTTACCCGCCAAACGAACCATCACGCCTTTTCTTTCATAAAACAGGATGGCGTTAAACAGGTGCTTGCTCTGGTTGGGTAAGCTGGTTTCATCAATCACCGTTTTGCCACCAACCACACGCGGCACATGCGTGCTGGAATGAATGTGCGTGTAGTTAAACTCGATACCGAACCCGCTCCAGAAGCCCTTCAGGAAATCGAAGCGCTTGTTAATACCAGCTTCAAAGCCCAGCAGGGATGCCTTTTGCAGGTTTTTGGGTTGTGAAGTAAGCACAGTGGCGCCGGTGTTATCCACAGCGGCAGACTGATCGGTGAAGATTACATTGCTCAGGTCTTTATAAAACACACCGCCGCTCAGCAAACCGATATTAGTGAAGTAGTACTCACCCATTAAATCGTAGTTGTTCGAGTATGTGGGTTTAAGATCAGGGTTGCCCTTGGTAATAGTAATGGGGCTCTTTGTTAAATCGCTTGATTCACCGGGATTAAGATCAGTAAAGTTGGGACGTATAAACGTACGTGTAAAAGCCGCACGGATATTCAGCTGATCGTTCAGGCTGTATTTAGCATGCAACATCGGCAGCAGTGAATTGTACTGTTTGTTCACCGAAATGGGCGACACCCTGGTACCTGCACCGCTGGTGGTAAGTGTAGAACTGTTTAATTCAAATGCAGTGTACTCATTGCGCACGCCACCTGTTATATGCAGTTTATCGGTAACATCATAATCGGCCATTACATACCCGGCAGTTACGTTTTCATGACCATGATAAATAAGCGTAGCATTGCTGGCAGGTGAGTAGTTGCCAAATCCATTCTTACGCAGGAAGGCAGTATCGTACAAATCAAACAACTGCTGCTTGGTAAGCGGGTCTACAATAGCACTGTTGTATGCATTCCCCAGCTCGCTGAAGAAGCTGCCCCTGTTGGGAAAGCTGGTGCGTTGTAAAGAGCTCAGCTGTAGCAGCGCAGGTGAGTTGGGAATGCCCAGCGCTGCACCCGGCAGGTATACATACGATGCCTGGTTAATGCCATCTCTTTGTTTGTTGCGATACTTGGCGCCATACTTCAACGAAAAGCGGCTGTTTACTGTATGCTTCAGGTTTACCTGCACCACCTTGTCTTTGTCGCTGTTATCCAGGGCGGCAATAACCAGCTGCTGCAAAGTAAGCTTGGTTGGGTCCATCAGTTCAGCCGGGTTGTTCGGATGCGCCTGTATGCTCATGGCATCATCGCCCTTGCCGTCAGGTGAATCCATTGCCAGGTACTTCTTGCCGTCGCTGGCCAAACCACCGAATCCGCTGGTGAGTTTCTGCCTGAAGTACGCAATCGGCAAACCTTTATTGCCATTGGTAGGCGGCGTACGCAGGTAATAAGAAGAGGTATGTTCAGATACTGCCCAATCCAGTTTCAGCTGGCTGCCCAGCTGGTGCTCACCACCCACTTCACCGCCATTGAGTTTGGTTTGATAATAAGAATAACGGTAGGTATACTGGTAACGGCTGTTGTTGAAATCGTACCATGATTCATATACCGGGCGTATGTCGTTAAACTTATTGATCATGCCACGCGCGAATACCTTGTTCGATGCATTGAACCTGTACTCCAACCCAATATTGCTGCCGTACGTTTGGCGCGTACCCATATAGCGTTTCAAGTCCAGCGTGCTGATCGATTTCTGCTGCACAGGATTGCTGAGACCGGTATTGTAAGCCACCTCGTAAGAATCGGTGCCCCACTTCCTGTCCCACAAAGCACCTGCGATGATAATACCCAGTTTATTGTGAAAGAAACGGTCACCGTATACAATCGATGCGTTATAAGTGCCGTCTTTAGAGAAATTGTTGTACCCGCCTGCTGCACTCACATTCAGCATCCGTTTTGTTGGCGCGGTGCGGGTGATAAAGTTGATGGCGCCACCAATGGCATCGCCTTCCATATCGGGTGTAATGGCTTTGGTTACCTGTACGTACTGTATCATTTCAGAAGGCACCACATCAAGCAGGGAAGCCCTTGTACCCTGGGGGTTGCCTGCCGGCAGGTGTGTGCCGTTGAACAGAGTGGAAGTCCACGCGAATGGTGTACCACGTACCGTAGCCTGGTCGGCCTCGCCATGATAGCGTGATACCGCCACACCCTGCACACGTTGTACAGCTTCAGCGGCATTGCGATCCGGCAGTTTACCGATAGCATCTGCGGCAATCACTTCCATGATGGCTACGGAGTTCTTTTTAATGCTGTATGCCTTCGCCTGTGAGGGCGCCATGGTGCCTTTGATCATTACATTGGCCAGGCGGCCCTGTGCAGGCTGCAGTTCAATAGTGCCTGCATCGTTGGTGCCTTTCTGCACATCCAGTTCCAGCTGGCGGGTATCGTACCCCACATAATTAACCAGTATGGTTATTTTGCCCGTTGCCTGTGCGTTGAGTGTAAAGCTGCCCGCGAGATCGGAAGCAGCAGTGCGGCCGGTATTTTTAACCGTAATGGTTGCACCGGGAAGCTGACCATCTTTCCCCGTAATAATGCCTTTAATAACCTGTGCCTTTACAGAAAGCACGGGCGCCAGCAGGCAGGCCAGCAGCATGTTGCGATAGCGCTTGTTGAATAAGCAGTGAAACATACAAACTAAAATTTTCGCAAAGCTGCACTTCAAAAAAAACGCAGTCGACTTTCTGGATACCACCGCACTTTATTGCCCAAACAGGTATCTAAAAATACTCACGGCTATTCATTGTCAACAATTTGCATCATATTAAGCCAAGGTTAACAATACTGCGCCGCACCTGTTTTTTGTGTAATCACGGTAAACGCTTCTGCCGCATGCAAGGCCGGTTTGTCTTTCTTTAACCAGGCAGAAGGCGTATGCCCTGTTACTTTTTTAAAGTACAGGTTGAAGGACGATTTGGAATGAAATCCCGCATCAAATGCCAGGGAAAGTATATTCGGCACAATTTGCTGCCGGCTGCATTTGTCCAGCAACAGGATCACTTCTTTAATCCTGTACTCATTGATGTATTGATAAAAGGATTTGCCGGTGCAATGGTTAATCAGTTCAGATGCCTGGTTGCGGGGTATCTTCAGCAAGGCAGCCAGTTTTTCGAGCGAGAGGGCGGCATCGGTATAGGGTTTCTGCTGTTCCATAATACCGGTAAGGCGGTTCATCAATGCCTGCTGCTGATCTTCAGCCAGTAATAGCTTGCGCGTTGGGGTTAGATTGACTTCTTCGCATATTTCTTCTGCAGATGGTATTACTTCTGCTACTGCCGGTACAATAGGCACTGCAGTAGTTAAGGTTTCATTCGCTACAATAAGGGGTTCAGTCACAGACGCAACAGGTTCTGCTGCGTCAATGGTTTTGCCGAGTATGCGGTACAGACTTACCTCGTACTGTATAATCAGCACGCACCCAAGCAACAAACCGGCGTAGGCAATCACGCGAATGGTAATACCTGCTTTGTCCATATCAATCCCCGGCATCATCGGTAACAGCAAACCGAATATGGCCAAACAGCACAGCAACAGTAATCCTGCCGAGAGCTGTGTGAGCAAACGGCGCTCTATGTTCCAGAACGATGCAAGTGACCGCGCTATGGGCAATGACATGATGGGGTAAATAATGCTGGCAATACTTGCATACAGGGTGAAGGTGTTGTACCAGTGCATCACCACCAGCGGCTCGCCGTGGTTAATCACCGTGTATGTGGCAATAAACAGGTATACCACCGAACTGGCAATGGCCGGTAAAAAGCAGTACCAGTGTTTGGCAGGACGATACCTGTCGTCACGCAGCTTTTGTGCAAACATCCACAGCAGCGGGCCATAGGCCAAACCGATAAACGTATTAAAGCCCCTGCGCATTTCTGTATAATGACCGGTAGTAAATATCAGGAACTTAAGCGTAAGATGCACACAAATGCACGCCAGCAGCCAGCGCAGCAATTCATTGGCAGGCCGCTTTTGCTGGCTTGCAGGTAACAACAGTAACGCGATCAGTGATTGAAAAACGCCCAGTAGGATTATATAATTCATAGTACACAGGATAACCCGGTAAAGCTACTGTTGCAATATTACCTTATGGTTAATAAACCCGCACAGCGCACCATCATGCATCAGCAATAAATAAAATATATTCCATTACTTATATAAAAGCAGTTTGATGCCAGCACTATTCATTTGTGGAAGCTGCAGGTTAACACCCTGTTCTCCGTAACTTTGCCTTGCACAATTTCAACCCCGTGACAACATGCCGGCAATAGAACTCATTACCTACATACACAGCGACCTGGAAACCTGTTTCGATTTATCGCGCAGCATAGACCTGCACAAGGTTTCCACTGCCGCAACCAATGAAACAGCGGTTGATGGCGTTACCAGTGGATTAATCGGGGCAGGCGAATTTGTAACCTGGCAGGCCGTACACTTTGGCATCAGGCAACGGTTATCGTCAAAAATTACCGCATACAACCGACCCGGTCATTTCAGGGATGAGCAGTTAAAAGGTGCATTTAAAAGCATTGTGCACGATCATTATTTTGAATGGAAAGATGGCATGGTGCAGATGAAAGACGTATTCATCTTTCAGTCGCCCTTTGGCTTTGCAGGCCGCTTGTTTGAACGGCTTATACTCACCCGCTACATGACCAAACTACTAACCGAACGAAACAGGATCATAAAAGAATATGCAGAATCTGCCAAAGGAAAAGCCCTGCTGCAACAAAAAAACCTCCGCTAATATCCTTTGTACCCGCCGTGTATTACTTCGTGTTCTCTGCGGTTAAAAAATCCGCTCCGGTCATCAGGCTCGCTTCAATCACTCATTATTGCCAAACAATCACTCCTCACAGCTGTTTTATCAACAAACAGCCATCTCATGAGAACCGAATTACAGAAAATGCTGGCAGGCGAAAGCTACGAAGCCTGGGATACCGAATTAACAACCATGCGCGTGAAGGCAAGACAGCTGCTGCATGAATACAACCAGTTAATCGCAGCACCCAAAGAAGCGCGTGCAGCAGTACTGTACCAACTGCTGGGAACCGCAAGCAATGCAGATATTCAGCCGCCGTTTTATTGCGATTACGGTGTACATATAAAAGCCGGTGATAACCTTTTTATGAATTTCAATTGTGTGGTGCTCGATTGCGCACTGGTAACTATTGGCAACAACGTGCAAATGGGTCCGGCGGTACAAATCTATGCAGCCTTTCATCCGCTTGTTGCAGCAGAACGCATTAAAGGCCCTGAACTGGCAGGCCCCATCACTATCGGCGATAATGTATGGATTGGCGGCGGTGCAATTATTTGTCCGAATGTAACCATCGGCAGCAACACCACCATCGGTGCGGGCAGCGTAGTAACACGTGATATACCGGCTAATGTATTTGCAGCAGGCAATCCCTGCCGGGTAATTAAAACCATTCAATAGCGAGGGAGCTGCAACATTTATCCGGTACCGGCAGCAGTTGTTTTGCCGGCTGCGTAAAAACCTGCAGGTATAGTACAGCAGGCTATTCCATTAATCGAAAAAGCTTGCAACCGGGTACAGTTTTTTGTACTTTGTTAAAAACTTGCTGTATGAAACAATCATTACTCGCGCTGCTGGTAACGGCAGCTGCTTTTACTGCCTGCAACAATGCCGGCACAGCTACCACAACTGCTGCACAAACAGCCGATACCACTGCTGCAGCACCCGCCAAAACCAATAGTGAAAAGAAATGGATTGCAGTAGATTCTGCCACCGAAATGAAAGCCTGGATGACCTATGCCACACCTGGCGATATACACAAGGCACTGGCCAGGGCCGATGGCAACTGGAACGTGCAAACCACTACCTGGGCTGCCATAGGCGCGCCGCCCAGCACCGCCAAGGCCAAAATGGTCAACAAAATGATGCTGGGTGGCCGCTACCAGATGTCTAACTTCAGTGGCAACTTCATGGGTATGCCTTTTGAAGGCGTGTCTGTTACTGCATACGACAATGCCAAAAAGAAATTCATTAATACATGGATAGACAATATGGGTACCGGCCTTACTAAAATGGAAGGTACCTGGGATTCAACTGCCAAAACCATTACCTATACCGGCACCATGTTAAATCCGGCCAACAATATCGAATGCGATTTAAAAGAAGTGCTCACCCTGGTTGATGATAACAACCAGGTAATGGAGATGTGGGGACCAGATCCTAAAACAGGCCAGCAGTTTAAATCGATGGAAATGAAATTCACCCGCGCCAAATAAAATCACCGCTTATATAAAAGCCCCGGCATATGGTTTAAACTTTGCCTGGGCTTTTTAACTTTACTGCTGCCAAACAATACTACATGCACCTGTTACAACAGTTTAACCAAACCATCAGCCAGTGGATTGATAGCCTTGATAGCTACACACTCGAAATGCTTTGCACAAAGCCCGCAGCAGCAGCATGGTCGCTGGGGCAGGTATATGTACACATTGCAGCTGATACTGCTTATTTTATCAATGAAATGGCTGCCTGTTTGCAAAGCACTGCCAACAGC
Source organism: Deminuibacter soli (assembly GCF_003412455.1). Taxonomy (GTDB): domain Bacteria; phylum Bacteroidota; class Bacteroidia; order Chitinophagales; family Chitinophagaceae; genus Deminuibacter; species Deminuibacter soli. The sequence continues at coordinate 76,642 of NZ_QTJU01000011.1, forward strand.
AATGAGGTAATGCATCCGCATGCCAGCACAATGCTCCGCAACAATGCCTTTCCCGATACCCTTATCCAAGGCCCTGCCACCGTATCAAGCGTACCGCAGCCTGCCAGCAAAGAAGCCCTGTTACAGCAGCTGCACGCTGTTCAGCAACAGGTAAACGATTTATGTGCCCGCTATCCTGTTGAAGCATCAACCGGTAAAAGCCGCCACCCCGGATTGGGATATTTTAACGCAGCAGAATGGCTGCACTTTGCAGAAATACATATGCGGCACCATTTCAGGCAAAAGCAACGTATAGATGCACAGCTGTTCCCTTATACCAAACCTGCATTTTAACACCCTGTTTTTGAAGCATGTGCATTTTTTGCTATATTTGCAGCAGCAAAGCACAAGATTTTCTCACGAACATCCCTTAGATGAAAAAATAATTTCTTTCAACACATAAAACGGCAGTGCCCTATCAGGGTACACTGCACATTCTTACCCGTTTTAAAGAAAGAAATTATGCTTATACTGCAAGGTGTAACCTATACACACCCTAACAGGGATCTGTTATTCAGCGACATCCAGCTTACTGTTAATAAACACGATAAAATTGCGCTAACCGGCAACAACGGCGCCGGCAAGTCTACACTGTTAAAAATAATGGCAGGCGAACTGCAGCCTGCCTCCGGAACGGTAAATGCATCAGCTGTACCGTATTACCTGCCGCAGCTGTTTGGCCAGTTCAATGGCCTCACTATTGCACAGGCCCTGCATATTGATCAGCAGCTGCAGGCCCTGCAGGCAATACTCAGCGGCGATACAAGCGAACAAAACTATACGTTGCTGAACGACGACTGGGGTATTGAAGAGCGCTGCAATGAAGCGCTGGCTTACTGGCAGCTGCACGGACTTAGTTTAGCCGCACCGATTGACACACTCAGCGGCGGACAGAAAACAAAAGTATTTCTCGCAGGCATGATGATACATCAACCGGCTATCGTATTGCTCGACGAGCCCAGCAACCACCTCGATGCCGCAGGCAGGAATAAACTGTACAGCTATATACAACACACCAATCAAACACTGGTAGTGGTAAGCCACGACCGTACATTGCTAAACCTGATGAACACCGTGTGCGAACTAAGCAAACGCGGCATTACCGTATATGGCGGCAATTACGATTTTTACCGTGAGCAGAAAACACTGGAACAGGATGCACTGAACGAAGACGTGCGCAGCAAAGAAAAAGCATTGCGTAAGGCTAAAGAGATAGAACGTGAATCAATGGAGCGGCAGCAGAAACTGGATGCCCGCGGCAAACGCAGGCAGGAGAAGGCAGGCCTGCCCACCATTTCGATGAAGACGTTTAAAAACAATGCAGAGAAAAGCACGGCCCGTATGAAGGAAGTGCACGCAGATAAAATTGACGCCATTGCACAGGAACTCACCCACCTGCGGCAAACCTTGCCCGATGCCGGTAAAATGCGCATAGGCTTCAACAACACGTCCCTGCACAAAGGCAAGATACTGGCCACTGCAACCAATATCAATTTCAGTTACAACGGCCAACCGCTGTGGAGCACCCCGCTTGACTTTCAGCTGGTAAGCGGCAACAGGCTGGCTATTAAAGGACAGAATGGCTCCGGCAAAACAACGCTCATTCAACTATTGCTCGGCACATTACAACCCACATCAGGCACCCTGGAAAGGGCAGCAGTAAAAGCCATTTATGTTGACCAGGAATATTCCCTGGTTGATAACACACGCAGTGTATATGAACAGGCACAGCAATACAACACAGGTGCCCTGCAGGAACATGAAATAAAAAACCGCCTCAGCCGTTTTTTATTTACCCGGGAACACTGGAATAAATGCTGTGCAGCACTTAGCGGCGGAGAAAAAATGCGGCTGATGCTCTGCTGCCTAACCATCGATACTAATGCCCCGGACATCATTATACTCGACGAACCCACCAATAACCTCGATATTCAGAACATGGAGATTTTAACAGGGGCCATCAACGAATACGAAGGAACACTATTGGTAGTATCGCACGATGCGTATTTTCTGCAGCAGATTAATGTAACGCAATCATTGGAGCTGGAAGCTGCCACATAAGCCTTTCAGATATGACTGATATTTTAACAATTGTGTCATTCCAACACATTGAAACAACCTGTAATACTAATGAAAACATATTATCGTTGTTAATTTCCTTTTTTCGTTTTGCGTAAATCAAATTCCCGATAGCGTCAGCCATCTGGACGTGCAGGGTGCACTTTTGCATTTTTAACAAAGGCTTATGCAAAATATGAATAAGATGAATTGGCTACGGGGATTTGCTTTGTTCCTGCTGTGTTTTCAGCTGTTGGCTGTACATGCCATCGCAAACGGCGGTGAAGGAGATAATGAAAATAAAAACGGGCATATCAAAGGTAAAGTGCTTACTGCTGATGACAAACCTGCAGCAGCAGTATCTGTAAATATACAGGGCAGCAAAAAAGCTACACTCACCGAAGAAGATGGCAGCTTCAGCATCGACAATGTGAAACCCGGCGATTACCAGCTGGAAGTGAGCCTGGTAGGGTACGAAAGCAGTATTGTGCCTGTAACGGTAACCGAAGGCAAAACGGCTTCAGTATCTATTATGCTGAAAGTATCCGGCCAGCAGCTGCAGGACGTTACAGTAAAATCTGGCAGGAATGGTTACAACGCAAGGCAGGTATCACCTACCCTGCGCCTTAACGAACCACTCATTGATGTTTCGCAGAACATACAGATCGTGAACAGCAAAGTGATGACCGATCAGCAAATCACCAGCATGAGCGACGGATTGATCCGCAACGTGAGCGGCTTAATGCGCCTCGAACACTGGGGCGACCTGTACACCAATATCAGCGCACGCGGCAGCCGCCTCTCTGCTTTCCGCAATGGCATGAATACCATTACTTCTTACTGGTCGCCATTAACAGAAGATATGAGCTTTGTAGATCATGTGGAGTTTGTGAAAGGACCTGCCGGCTTTATGATGTCGGTTGGTGACCCGGCCGGTATCTACAACGTGGTTACTAAAAAACCAACAGGTGTTACAAAAGGTGAAGCCAGCATTACCCTGGGCAGCTATGATTTATACCGTGCCTCACTGGATTTTGACGGCAAACTCGATAAAGAAGGAAAAGTGCTGTACCGGCTGAACCTGATGGACCAGAACAAAAATTCTTTCCGTGCCTATGAGTTCAATGATCGCTACAGTATTGCACCTGTGCTCAGCTTTAAATTGGATGATAACACTACGCTTACTGCAGAATACATCCGCCAGCACGTAAAATCATCTAACGTGGGCAGTTACTATGTATTCTCTACAAAAGGTTATGCTACCCTGCCCCGCGATTTCAGTATTCTTGACCCGGGACTGGAACCAACCAACATCACCGAACAGATTGCCACGTTAAGCCTGGCACACAAGCTCGATGATAACTGGAAATTATTTGCACAGGCTTCTTACTACGATTATCGTGGCGTTGGCTCTTCTATGTGGGCTACCTCGGTTAGTGCCGATAGCATGATCCGCAATGTAAGCATCTGGGATGCGGTGAGCACGGCAAAATTTGCACAGGCTTACCTGAATGGCGATGTGCAAACAGGTGCTGTTCACCACCGCATTCTTGCAGGTATTGATGCCAATGAAAAAGACTACATGGCAGACTGGAACCAGAACCACGACCTGGATAAAGCGGATGCACAGTTCAATTATGCCAACCCTTCTTACGGTTTCCCTTCTAACGGTTATCCTGTATGGGACAGAACCACTCCCCTTGCACAACGTGCAGGTGTTTACGGTACTGTTAAGCAAAGCCTGGTAGGCCTGTATGTACAGGATGAATTGGGCTTCCTTAATAACAAACTGCGCCTGACACTGGCAGGCAGGTACACGCATGTTAAAGCAAGCGAATACGCTGCAGATTCAAAAGCCAACAGGGTAACACCACGCATTGGCCTCAGCTATTCAATTAACGACAATACTTCTGTGTACGCATTGCTGGATCAGGCATTTGTTCCGCAAACAGGCTTCCGTAAAGACGGCAAATCTGTTAAACCGCTTACCGGCAACAATATGGAAGTAGGTGTTAAACGCGACTGGGCTGGTGGCAAATGGGGTAGCAGCCTGTCTGTTTACCGCATTATACGCAATAACGAAAACTCAACCGACCCCAGCGATCCTACAGGCCGGTACGTTGTACAGCTGGGACAAACAAGGGCACAGGGTATTGAATTTGACCTGCATGGCGAAATCATTCCCGGCTTAACCCTTACTGCCAACTATGCGTTAACCGATAACCAGATCACCAAAACCGATACCAGCGCAGCAGGCAAAGCTACCCTGCACAACAAAGTGCCGGGCTACGCCAAACACACTGCCAATGCCTGGCTGAACTACAAAATACAAAGCGGCATCCTGAAAGGCTTTGGTGTATCAGGCGGCTTTACCTTCCTCGGCGAACGCAGCACCTGGACCTGGACCGGCGCAACAGGTGAACAGGCTTTGCCGGATTACACCAAATTTGATGGCGGCATTTTCTGGGAAAAAGACAGGCTGCGCATCAGCTGCAACGTATACAACCTGGCCGATAAATATCTTTACTCCGGCGCAGCTTACGGAGCTTACTACTACACCCAGGCTGAAGCAGGCCGCAACTGGCGCCTGGGTATCAACTACCGCTTTTAGTAAGTACAGAGCTTATTCAACAACAATCCGCCGGAGCTTCACTGAATGAATGCAACCGGCGGATTTTTTTAATTAGCCCCTCTTTATCATAGACCTGGATAGCCTGTGCATATGAGATCGCGGCTGCACATTTTCTGTTAGCTTTGCACTTATTCTCATCGAAAGTTTTTCAATCAGTATTTGCCTTCGCCTGACTATACATTTATCCTTATGACAGATTCATCTTACGATGCGCATCAAATTCGTAGTGTCACGAATTTTCAGGACCTTGTTTCCACGCCATTTAGTGGAGAGATGAATGCAATTTGCTGGACGCGTAATCTGACGGGTGATTTTTCTGAAATTGTTGAAAAGGTAGCGTTAAGCGGGAATATAACAGTAATTGAACCAGCGGAACTTCGTGAACTTCAGTTGAGTGAACAAGGGCAACTTGCCCGCGAAATACTCTTGCATGATTGGGAAGCATTGAAAACGCATGGCGCATCACCAAGCCTTAATGTGATCAGCTGTTATGACCGGGATGATGCCTACCCTTTTTTTTCAACCGATGTTTATTCTTTTCATGTAGACCGCTCTCCTGTACCAACCGATACTTTTTTATGTACTTATCATGGTGAATCGAGTGAAATATTGCCCAATGCACAGGGTATAAAAAAAGTACTCATCCCTGAAATACGTGATGAACTCAAAAAACTATATCACGGAGCGGAGGAAGATTTTGAATCATTCTTAAGTGAACATTTCTTTGATCTGCATTACCAGGCCAAACCGGGTGCACGTCCAATAAACTTAGGCCCTGGTAACCTGTGGAAGCTGGCGGTTGATTATCCTGGAAGCCAGGCCCTGCCCTGTGTTCACCGTGCACCGGAGGAAACATCCGGACAAAGCAGGTTATTGCTGATCTGCTAGTTAAGCACCCGGAGAACAGGATTGGAACCTGCGGCCTACCGTAAAAAACAAAACCCGCAGCTATTCGCTGCGGGTTTCTTGTTAGTCGGGAGGACAGGATTCGAACCTGCGACCTCCTGGTCCCAAACCAGGCATTCTACCGGCCTGAACTACCTCCCGAGGCCGTGATTTATTCAATCGCGGGGTGCAAAGGTAAGGATTTACATTTCACAACAAAATAAGTTGCATTCTTTTTTTAAACTTCTATCCATTCATTTTTACCACCACCTCTTTTCTTTTGCGCGACAGCCACAGTCCCGTAATTACCAACAAGGTTCCCGCTATAGCCCAGGCAGTTATTTTCTCGTGCAATACCACGGCTGCCATGCCATATCCCAGCATTGGCGTTATAAACAGCCACATGCCCGCCTTCACCGTGTCTTTAGAGAGCAGGTTCAGCCATAAGCCATAGGAAATAATTGATACCGGCACAATCAGCCAGCCGATAGAAAGATAAAAATTCGCATCTGCATGCAGGTAAGTGTTGTTGTGGTTCAGCAACACCAGGGGGATAAACATAAGTCCACCGAGAAAAGTCTGCCAGGCATTCACCACCAAACGGTGAACCGGCAGCTGAATTTTTGCATAATACACACTGCCCGCAGATATTGCACTGATACCTGCAATCAATATTGCGATACCGGCAGCCGTTGCATGGCTCTCCCGCAAATTAGGATAAGCTGCCAATCCCAAACCCGTAAAAGCGATCGCCATACCAATACATTCTGCGCGGGTTAATTTGCGGTGCAGCCATATGGCAGAAAACAAAGTGATAAGCAGGGGATTGGTTGCCGAAAACAGGCTGATTAAACCGGCTGACACCATTTTTACTGCAGTCACAAAACCGCCAATGTACAGGAAGATATTCAGCAGTGCGAGTATCAGCACCTGTTTAAACTGTTTGCCGGCCGGTACAGTGTAACGCCCGCGGCGAATGCCGTATACATACAACAACTGTAAAATGCCTACCGCAGTAAAACGCAGGCAGCTTAGCAAATAAGGATCTGCCGATCGTATGCCCAATTTAGTTGCCGCTGTTGCCGATGCCCATAACAATGCGAACAAAATGCCTTCTGCCAGTTCCATTCCTTAACATTTCTTTAAAAACCGGCAAATATACGTACACTGTTTCTTATCATACCTCAAGTGCGGGGCAATATATGCGGCGTAACTTTACAGGCGTTATGAATACCTTATCCGATTTCAGGAAGTTTACCCGGGATCTGCCTTATTATCCAAAGGCAATGCCTGTATTGTTTGTAGGCCATGGCTCACCCATGAATGGTATTGAACACAATATGTTCAGCGATAAATGGGCTACGCTTGCGCAAACTATTCCTGTGCCTGCTGCAGTGCTGGTAATTTCTGCACACTGGTTTACACAGGGTACTAAAATAACGGCTATGGAGCAGCCGCCTACTATTCACGACTTTGGCGGTTTCCCGAAAGCATTGTTTGATGTGCAGTATCCTGCACCCGGCAACCCGCAGCTGGCAGCAGATACGGCGGCAGGTATTGCATCTGCCAAAGTAGAACTCTCGCACGACTGGGGCCTGGATCATGGCACCTGGACAGTTGTACGGCATATGTACCCGCAGGCTAATATCCCCGTATTGCAGCTAAGTATTGATTATACAAAAGATGCTGCCCGGCATTATGAACTGGCGCGTGAATTATACCACCTGCGCAGCAAAGGCGTGCTCATCATTGGCAGCGGTAATATGGTGCATAACCTGCGCATGCTTTCATGGGAGATGATCAACGGCGGCGGTTACGATTGGGCGATAGAAATAAACGAGGTATTTAAACAACACATCAGCACCCACAATCATGCAGACCTGATTCATTACAGCCGGCTGGGCACACCCGGTAAGCTGGCCATACCAACACCGGAGCATTACCTGCCCCTGTTGTATACACTCGGACTGCAATCTGCAAGGGATGAAATAAGCTTCTTTAATGATGAAGCAGTCGGAGGCTCTTTAACCATGACCTCCGTGCAAATAGGCGAACCTGTTTAAGGCACTATTTCAACACCTTTGTAAAAAGCGATATAACCCGCAATCTCCTGTGCTGCTGCACGGGGTTTGGGATAATACCAGGCCGCATTGCTGTTTTTATGTCCATCCACATTTACGTGGTAATAAGAAGCCTCTCCTTTCCATGGGCAAATGCTGTGTTTCTCGCTGCTTTCAAGATAAGCAAGCTGTACATCTTTTTCCGGGAAGTAATGGTTGTTTTCTACCACAATGGTATCATTGCTCTCTGCAATCACTGCACCCTGCCAAATCGCTTTCATAAATAATGCTTTTATTGTAACATATTCCGGGGCTGCCTGCACAGCCTTTATTGTACTGCAATTTACAATGTAATGGCCGCATTGCGGCACTTCCCTGCTGCTGTATGCTGCGTTCCAACCCGCACGCCCGGTGTATCGCCAGCGAACAATCCGGCACAAGGCAAGGCATGGTGGGCTATGCACCAGTGGCGCAGGGTTTTGCTTACCGCGTCAGCATCAGCTGGTGGGGGTTTGTTGCAGCCATTGCCAACCCTGTAAAAAATCTGAAAGCTGCGTAACATATTGTACAACGAAAGCATATATAAGGCAACCAATTACCGTTTGCACAGGCATAGAAATGTTAAAAAAGACCAGTCTGAACGCGTTTGCAGCATTTGATCAAAATATACGGCTTATTTAGATGAACTGGAGGTACATTTACAAAAAGTAAGCAAATGTATCTTCAGTCCGTAGAGGTTGTAAACGATATTACTCCGGAAGCATTCATACAGGAATACTACAACCAGAATAAGCCGGTGGTGCTGCGCAACCTGTCGAAGCAATGGCTGGCTTATGAAAAATGGACATGGAACTACCTGAAAGAAGTTGCAGGCGACAAAAAAATTCCCATCTACAACAACATAAAAAGCGATGCTTTTACCCCGATTAACAAGGCAGATGGTTATACTACATTTGGTGAATACATTGACATGATCAGCAACGGGCCTGCTGAATGGCGTATTTTCTTCTTTAATATTTTCTCCCATGCACCGCAGTTAAAAGATGATTTCATATGGCCATCTGATTATGTAAAAGGCTTTTTAAAAAGCATGCCTTCCATGTTTGCAGGCGGTAAGGGTTCTATTACACACATGCACTTCGATATAGACCTGCCCAACATTATGCATACGCAATTTATCGGCCGTAAAAGGGTATTGCTTTTTCCGAAAGAAGAACAATACAAACTTTACCGCAAACCCTTTGAAGTGCTAAGCCTTGCCGACTTCAGCAATTATTATGATGCAGAGAAAAGCAAAATCGACATAAATAAATTCCCGGCACTGGCATTTACCCACGGCCTCGATGTGATACTGGAACATGGTGATACCCTGTTTATGCCCAGTGGTTACTGGCACCATATGGAGTACCTCGAAAGCGGCTTTGCTATGAGCCTGCGCGCATGGAACAAAACCATCAAAGGCAAAATCAACGGCGGCTGGAATGTAATAGGCATGCGCAACATAGACAGCCTGATGAAAAAAACAATGCCCGGCACCTGGTACAACTGGAAACAACGCAAAATTTATAACGCCGCGAATAAGGCAATCTGATTCGCCTTAACATACAATACACGATCAAAAACGCCTGCAGGTTAAACCTGCAGGCGTTTTTGTATTGGTTACGGGCAGGTGGCTTTGGAACAAAGACGACAGGCCCGGCTGCCGGCAGGTGATCCTTAAGCGTATACAACCTTGTGAAACAACCATGATATTGAGGGAAACAACCACAACATTGCGCGCATTGCAGTGTTAATTTGCAGGATGGCTTATTGTTTTAATGCAATGGCTGTAACAAATAATGCAGGTATGAACAGTCGGCTAATGCACCATTTACAACGCTTTACTACTATCCCCAAAGCAGACCAGCTGCTTATCCGCCAGGCTTTTACTCCCATTATGTACAAGGCCGGCCATATACTTTCCAAAGCCGGGGAAAAAGCCACCGTTCTTTACTTTATCAACAAAGGCTTATTGGAGATAACGCTGCCGCGTGCCGGGCAACGCGATGCGATTTACTATTTTATGCGGGAGCACCAGTTTATGGGCTTTTTGTACAGCTATTACGATGATGTACCAGCATTGCAGGGCTTAAAGGCAATAGTGGATACCGAGCTATTGTCCATCGCCATAGCTGATCTTCATACGCTTTACATATCATTCCCTTATCTGAAGGATGCCATCAATAAAATGACCCATGTTACCATGGCAGATATGATCAATTGCAAAAATGCCTACCTGGGGTTAACAGCCATACAAAAATACCAACTGCTACTGGAGCTACAGCCCGAAGTGGCCATGGCTGCGGCCTTAGGTGATATTGCCTCTTACCTTGATATTACCCCGCAGTCGCTTAGCAGAATACGGCGGCAGTTAAGCAGATAACAAGAACGCGGCCTTTGTTATACAAAAGCCGCGCTATGAATAATGCTTATGGTCTGGTACCGGGAGGCCCCAGTAGTTCATCGCCCAGTTCAGCAGAAATACGCACAAAGCTGCCCAGGTCGTTATCGAGATCGGGGGCTGCACCATCTTGCCTGCCTGGAATGCCTGTTTCACGTATCAGCCTGGCAAAACTGCTGGGACTGGCAACCGTTAACACTTTAGCTGCTGTAGCACCAGTGCTTAATACAGCATGTGGTGTTAATTTTGGAATAAATACATGCTCCCCGGGTTTTACTATGTGGGTACTATCTTCCAGGAAAACAGTGATCTCGCCTTCCATTACAACTAGTGATTCGGTGTACCGGTGGTGCTTGTGCAAAGGAATTTCTACACCCGGCGCCAATGTACCCAAAATCAAATCATACGAAGCGGCTGTGTCCTGCTCATCGGCAAGTATCTCAAGTTTACAGCCGAAAATCCAATAAGTTCTGCTCATCCTATCTCCTTTTTTGAAGCGTCAAAGCTACAGGGCATCAGGGAGCTGCGCAATGAACAATTGGTAAAAAATGGAGGAGTATTTATTGACTTATGATAACAGGCAGCAACGTGTTAATTTATTGTTTTTGTATCTTTTTCAATAATAGCCATAAAACCAAGCAGCGCTCCCCAATGATAAAACGGATCACTATTAGTAACGTCACCGCCAACGCCGGTCTGCGCATTATAATTTTCAAAAATATGCCTTTCCTGTATCCAGCTTTGAAGTAACAGTCTTTCTGATTTGCTGATAAACTCCTTCCTGACGTTTTTGACATGGTAGTTACACAAGCCCAGATAAACCAAAAAATTCATAGGTGCCCAGATACGGCCGCGCCAATAGTTATTGTCCTTATAAGCGTTATCGCTTTTCGCAATAGAGGGTATAATATAGTCTCCCCAGAATTCCGTCGTATTCATCAGGTGTTCCTTAATCATTCTTTCAGCCCTGGCCTTATCTGTTAGGCCCGTTAACAATGGATAAAAATTCGTTGGAGAGAGCCGGTGGGAAAACGTGTTGTTGTCTGTTCGTTTATTCAGGTATATACCATCTTTCTCACTCCATAATGTCTCCAATGCCTTATTGTACTGCTGCGCTCTTTGAGTGAGCTCATGCATTTCCTTTTGCCTGCCGATAGTTCGTGCAAGCGATGCAAGTGCCCGGCAATCCGCAATGTACAAACTCAAAAGCCCGACATCCGCAAGTTCCATGGTATGTTTCTTTATACTGTCAAAAGGCACATGATCATACATCGGAGAATTATCAAGTCCAGATTCCCACATCGCCCGTTGCATGGGTGATTCTTTGTAAATGGAGGAATCCATTCCTGCAAACGGCGAAGATCCCCAACTCAGGTAAGTACCATTTTGCCGGTGCTTTGGCCACCAGCGATTCCACTTTAATAACCGGTCAAACAATAACTCGACTAACCATTTATCATGGAATTTTTCATATAATCTTTTAACAACCATTGACCCAATAGGTGGTTGGGAACGGTCGTAACTAATATCGTTTGCGCCGTTATGGTTCGGAACAAAACCCGCTTCATCGATGATAGCAGTTGTTTCTACCACGTTGGCATAAGCCTGGGCTTTGTCTACTTCGCTTAACATCCAGGCAGCAAAATAATTGTCCCAGCAAAACAGCACATAACCGCCCCTGCTCACGCTCCAGTAACGGCTTACCGGACTTATTACCCGGTTATTCGAAGGATCGTAGACCAGGTTCCAATTAAGAACTGTTTGCATTGCTTCATATATAGCGCTATCAGCGCCGTACCTGTCATGTTCTACCTGTAACCGTTGTTCAGCGCGTTGCAATATTGTATTAATTTCTTCTTTGGTTCTTGCAACACCCGTAGAAATAGTAACGGGTGAATCAGCCCGTTTGCCAAGACTTGCTGCGGCCTGTTGCTGATAGCTGTCAGGCGTTGTTATTCCTGTTGTATAGATACCTGTACGCCTGCTTCTGATAAATGCATAAGCAGTGGATGGCTCTTCTTCTTTCAGATATAAGTTTTCTTTCCGCAGCAGCACGCCGCCCTTTCCCCAAAGCATGTGAGGCTCGATGATAAGTGCCCCGTTTGAATTTGGACCGAGGGGTTCAATTTGCATCACTAAATCATCACCGGTGGTAGCGGACTGTATTTTCAAGCGGATCTTATGCCATTCCAGCACCAGGCAGGTATAATCCCCGGTATTGCTGTGTTTTGCCAAACTCAGTTTTACGCCTGGTGAACCGGCCAGCGCTGTTTTTAAATATTCGCCTGTCTGCGTATCCTTTAACAGTAAGTCAATCGCCAGGCCTTCCGGAAGATGCACCTGTGATAAAACACTGCCTGTGTTCCAGGTGTTCCAACCCCTGGCAAGCTTTGTTTGAACCTGCTGATACTGTTTTATCGCAGACGGCATCTGCTGCGCCCATGCCTGTATTGACAGGTTTAAACAGCCCCATATGAAGAAGGCGACGGCATAGTATTTCACAACAATCGGTTTATTGGTTAACAGAAAGTTTAAGCAGCATACAACCATGTGCCGGGTAAGAAGTCTGATACGTCTTACTGAATGTTCCCAAATCTTTCCCGGCCCACAGATCACGCAGGCTCACCTTCCCTTTCATATTTAGCATTTTGAAGTCCAGTGTTAACTGACGGGTAGTATCCGCCAAATTGAATATTGCGGCATAAACCGCTTTACCATCTTCCGCATCGCTGACCCAGATCATTTGATTATTTTGGTTTGACAACTCCCGCGGATTAGTTCCATGTTGATTCACTTTCAATACTTCGCTATTGGTAAATAATGTTTCTTCAATTGCCCTGTTTTCGGGCAGGTTTCCACCAAGCATGAGCGGAGAGCGATAGATACACCAAAAGGTCATGTGACTGTAAAGCTCCGCGTCAGTGAACCTGCTGTACCTTTCTGCCCCAACAGGCCCTCTTTTAGAAAGTTTTCCGATTTGCAGCATATCGGCATCGGGCCAATGTCCCGGTCCTCCTTTGCCTTCCCATTTTTTTGCAAGCTGAAACATATTAAGCACCTCATTCCAGTTATCCCAAAAGTCTTCTGCCATGCGCCACATATTGCCATACCTTGCCACGTGAGCGGCTTGTGCAAGCGGCGTTTCACCTGGCGAAAGGCTGAATACTACGGAACGCCTGCACGCAGCAATCGCCTTGTTATAACCTTCCACTTCCGCAGCACTATAAGGACGTGACAGATCATCTACTTTTACAAAGTCTACCTGCCAGTCAGCATACAGATTAAGAAGCGAATTGAGATACTCCTGCGCACCTTTCTTATTCATATCCAGGCCGTACATATGGTTGTTCCAGCCACACGTGGATGTCGTGTCTGCAATCATATCGGCCGTAATGCCATTCGTTCCCAGCACCGGGCACCTGGCCCACACCGCCTGCTTTGGGATACCACGCATGACATGAATGCCAAATTTCAGTCCTTTACCATGCACATAATCCGCCAACGGACCAAACCCGTGACCATTAAAAGCAGACTGAAATTTATTAGGGTGAGGAAGCAGCCGCCCATATTGGTCCATAGATAGCCAGGGAATGAATGAGCCGTCCTCGAGATTTTTTTGAGATACATTCCCCAGATTGGAGCCAGGCGGGTTATCATATGACCATAGAAAATCTACTACAATATATTCCCATCCAAAAGGCTTAAGTTTATCAGCCATGTAATCGGCATTGGCCTTTATTTCATCTTCATGAACGGCCGATCCATAACAGTTGTAACTATTCCAGCCCATAGGCGGCCGCTCGGCAACATGCATCTTATCCTGGGCGTTTACTGCCGTTAGCCATATGCATGACAATAGCAAAAAAGCAATTATTTTCATTTCAAATACAAATTAAATTCTGAAGAAGTCAGTGGTTATTTCAAAAAGGGCAGGAAGGTCTCAGCGATCAGCTTATTGCCTTTCTCATTCATGTGCACATTGTCTACCGTAAGAATACCCTTTTGTTGATTATTCGGGTTAATTGTTTTGAGTGTATCAATAAATACTTTGCGGATGTTGCAGAAAAGCGTGCCATTTTTTTTCGCCACCTTTTGCATGATAGCTGCATACTGATCCAGCTGTTTATCCATCGGGTTACTGCCGTGTTTTTTTTCGCCGATAATGGTGGGCGTACACAGGATAACGCTGATATGTTTTTCCTGTAAGCGCTTTACGATATAGGATAATCCAAGCTCATACTGATCAGGAAAGGTGCCGCCAACAGTCGGCTGCCAGGTGAAAAATCCCACATCATTAATACCTATCATCAAAAAAACAATATCCGGCTGTTGCTGGATGACATCGGTTTCAATCCTGGCGAGCAGGTCACGTATTTTGTTGCCGCCTACACCCTTGCCCACCAGTTCATAGCGATCATCACTGCCGTTGTGTTGCAGCGTATCACGCATCATCCGGATGTACCCGCCCTCCAGGTCGCCGGCATAGGTAATGGAATCTCCTAAGAAAATCACTTTCTTTTTTGGGGGTGCCATGCCTAAGAGCACCGCCAATGCTGGCAGGAAGAGTAACAAAGAAAAACGCTTTACAAACAGGTTCATTTATTCAAATTTATTTGTTGAGGTATTGTGATGCGAGAATCAAAAAAATGCTGGAGGTCCAGGTATATTCCGGGTCAGATTTCTGTTCCCCGGTACGGGCATCATGCCTTTCAGGAAATTCCTTTGCTGCCAGATGTGCACAATAGGTTTTGGCGATTTGCTCAGCAAATACCTTTTCGCCACAACTTTTCAACCCATCAACCAATATATAATTCACCGGCGCCCATATCGAACCACGCGTGTAGGAGTTCGTATTAAAATAGGGACTGCTTAAGCTTTCTGTTGCCATACCGAAGGGTGTCATCAAACCACCGGCTTGCTTCAGATCCCTGATCAAACGCTCTTTAATATTTTGTGGCAGCCGTTTGCCAAGCAACAACGGTACATAAGAAAGAAAACTGTCCCCTTCTTCATTCCATTTACCTGTATTTACATTGCGTGCGACAAACTTATTGCCCTTCCATAATTGCCCGATGAGTGTAGCAGTTAATGCGTCTGCCCTTAAGGTCCATTTCGCTGCCTCAGCTGGTTTTTGCAGCCTGGCAGCTATCTCTGCCAGCACGTCCATTTGAACAATAAGAAAAGTCGCCAGTTCAGGGGCTTCGGCAGGTAATCCTACGTCAAAAGGCGGCGTATCGTCGAAAGATTCATAACTATGGTTATACTGGGGCAGTCCATTTTTATCAGGATCCCTGAAATCAAACCAGAAATTGGTCCATTTCACCAGCGCCGGGTAAATCGCTCTCATTCTTTCGGGCGTTACCATCTTGCTATTTTCCATCATTTTTCGCAAAGCCCAACCATGGACAGGCGTTTTAAGAATACCCCATAATTCCTTCTCATCGTCAAAGCTGTCGGGCAGTGAACCAATCTCACTCTGGTGATCAAATACACAGGCAAACTGGTCCCATGCAACCGCAGCATCAACCGGGGCCATTGCAATGGCATTGAAGCAGTGGTCCCAGGACCATATCTGGTTCATCCAGTTTTTACTCATCAGCATGCCTTCCCTTTTCATTTGCCCCCTGGCGGCTACCAGGCATGACCAATTAATATATGCCGCCAGCTTTGCTGCCTGCTGATAACCAGTTTTAAACCGGGGCATTTTATTCATCCAGGCAGTAAAAGCACCGGTAGCCTGCACCGCACATAGGTCAAAGTTCTTTGTATATTCCCTGGGCTGCCACTCGCTCACAAAATTTTCTATCGCCAGTTCAAAGGTGCCATCCTTACCAGGCTGCGCTTCTGCAAGATACCGGCTATAATCATTCGGCTTTGTGCTGTCCGGGATGTCCCCGCTTTGTTCGATTGTTCCTGCTAAAGGAGATATCATCCAAAAAAAACCGTTCGCACCACCGGTGGTCAGCCTGATCCTTTTATTAATTTCCACGGCATAGCATTCATTCAGCGGCTTCATGCGAAGGCCCAGGGCCGTGCCCCTGACACGAATGGTATTCCCGTTTTCAAAGCAAAACTGCACGCTTCCCCGCGCTGTTTTCAGCGTCAGCAGGCCGGGTGTGGCGATGATTTCAGGGGTAACAGTTTTACCATCTTCTACAACCTCGAGCCGGATAAACTGGTCAAACAATTTGCGCCGGGAAAGATTTCTCAGTATGATTCCATCCGGTTCGTTTTTGGCAGAAGCATTAAGCAAATTCGTCAACCGGTGAATGGCAAGGTATGATCCACGGTAACTAAAGGGAACCCTGCTGATATCAAAACTTAATTCCTGTGAACAGGCACCTGCCGCTATAAGTACAAATGCCATGATTACCCATATTCTTTTCATCATTTTTCTGTGTAGGTTACCAATTAGGATTTTGCTCTGCCAGGTGATTGGTATTGATCTCGGCCTGTGGAACCGGGAAATAATCATACTTTTTGGGTATAAAGAACTCTCGTCCTACTTTATCGCTGTTCGTTAATTCCTGTTGCAGCAGTCCCCATCTTTTCAGGTCGTAGAAACGGGTACCTTCCCGAGCAAATTCAATCATCCGCTGATGCCGTATTTCTGCCATCATTTTATCCTTATCTGTACCGGCCGGGAACGGTGCAAGGTTTGCCCGGTTTCGTACCTGGTTTAAGTAAGGATATGCTTCACCTACCTTGCCATCCATGGTAAGCGCTTCGGCGAGCATCAGCAATACGTCGGCATACCTTAACACCCTTTCATTGATGCTTGTTACAAACGAGCTGCCGTTAGAGCCTGTCAGCTCATTGTCTTTTTTCCAGTTTTGATATTTTCTGAACATGGAATGAAAACCTGACCAGAGCGCAAATGATTTGAAAGGCTTATTATAATAAGTTGCACCAGGATAATCCCATACCAGCGTTGCATACATCCTTGGATCATAATCTCCACTCTGCGTCTTTTCTTTTTCAAACTCATGAAGTAGCTTGTCGGTAGGGGCGGCTTCAAACCAGCCGGCAACTTCAGAAGGCGCAAATTCCTGGGCCGTGAAGGTGCCGAGTGCAAGTTGCGAGCTGTTACCAGCCCAGAAATAAGGGCCCCCCGCATCCTGTATCTGCACCTCAAAAAGTGATTCCTCATTATTTTCAAAGGCATCAGTAAAATTGTCTTCATAATTTTTCCGCAAGGCATAGGCAAACGGGGATGCAGTTAATTGATGAAGGGTTGTTGCTGCATTCGCATAATCTTTACTGTACAGGTAAGCTTTACCCAAATATCCAAGCGCCGCACCTTTCGTAGCGCGCCCCAACCATTCACCCGACCATGCAACAGGCAGATCGGCCGCAGCCTCTGTAAAGTCCTTGTATATCTGCGCCCAAACATCTGCCTCCGGCGATTTAGCCAGGTTGTAATCACTACTGGATGAAGGAATAGAAATGCGGAGAGGAACGTCTCCAAAGTTGATGACCAGGTTAAAGAAAAAAAGGCCCCGTAAGAACTTCGCTTCGGCCAGGTACACTTTCTTTTTATCATCCGTCAATGCCGCCCTGTCAATATTGGCAAGCACCTGGTTGGCCTTAAATATTCCCTGGTATTGATTATTAAAAATATTGGTAACGATAGCATTATCTGCAGTGTTGATAAAAGTAGAAATTTTATACAGGTCTGTCACATCGTTACGGATAAAAAAATCATCCCCCCTTGCATTGGTTACTTCTACGCCACGCGTACTCCAATATCCTGAATTATATGCAGGCAGCAGGTAATAGGTAGCTGCCATTGCCTGCAACACATCGGTTTCATTTTTCCAGTAAGTGTCAGACGTCAGTACATTCGGGTTTACTTTATCAAGTGTATCCTTTGAACAGGACGCTATACCGGCTATTAAAGTGATATAAAAAAATATTTTTTTCATATGAAAAGTTTGAAAGGCTAAAAGGACATTTGAATACCAAAGCTTACCACTCTTGGAAGAGGATAGCTCACGAAAACAAAATCTACTCCACGGTCAAAAATGGAACCGGTTCTGCCGATATCAGGGTTATACCCTTTATAGCTGGTAATGGTGAACAGATTATCACAACTGATATAAGCCCTGAGTGAGCTGATATGCGCACGCTGGAGCAAGGCCGGTGAGAAATTATATCCGAGCTGTAATGACTTCAATCGAACATAGGCGCCACTTTCCAGGAAACGTGCAGAGGTTCGGTCATTTACATTCGGGTCACTGATAATAGCCCTCGGAATGTTAGAGTGGTTATTGCTGGTCCAGGCGTTGAGTGTTGCTGTAGAATAATTAAACTCATAGCTCATGCTTTCCAGTTCCTGGCGGAAAGCATTGTAAATGCTGTTACCGTACATTCCCTGCACCACAACAGCAGCATCAAAATTGTTCCATGATGCGGCAAAGTTTACGCCATATTCAAGCTTGGGAAAGGGGCTTCCGCAATAGACGCGGTCATTGTCATCAATTTTACCGTCACCGTTGGCATCAACGAAACGAATATCACCGGGAGCTGCATTGGGCTGAATTTTCTGGCCGTTTTTTCCGAGATAATTATCTACTTCCTCCTGGCTGTTAAAAATGCCATTGGTTTGAATCAGCTTAAAAGCAGTCACTGGGCCGCCAACACCGGTCACAGTTGTTGAAGCGCCGTTTTGTGTTGGTTGACCGCCATAAATAGGCTGGTTGCCTTCGCCCAGGCTCAACACTTTATTCCTGATAACCGACGCAGTAGCGCCGATGGTATATTTAAATTTATTGATCCTGTCGGTATAAGAGGCACCGACTTCCACGCCGTGATTTTCAATAGACCCGGCATTGGTCACTGGGTTAGATACAGAGCCAACAGAGCCTGGAATGGGTACATTTAACAATACATCGGTTGATTTCTTTTTAAAATAATCGGCGGTAATATTCAGTTTGTTATTGAATAACGCGGCATCAATACCAATATCAACAGTTTTTGTGTTTTCCCATTTAATGTTCGGATCAGCGAAGGCCTGTTGTATGGCACCAAACCATTTGTGTTGATCTGTGCCGATAGCGTAGTTGGCATTGGAGGCAATCGTAGGGATATATGCGTAGTCAGCAATTTCCTGGTTGCCTAATTCGCCGTAGCTTACCCTTAGTTTAAACGCATCGAAGACTTTGGATAGAGGAGTAAAAAATTTTTCTTCCGAAAGATTCCAGCCTGCTGCCAGGGAAGGGAAATTCCCATAGCGGTTATTTTTACCAAATCTTGAAGATCCGTCCCGGCGGAAACTGCCGGTGAACAGGAAGCGGTTGTCATATCCATAAACAATCCTGCCCAATTGCGACAGCAATGCGCTCTCTATCCTGTTGCCACCAACACTTGCCGTACCTGAACCCGCATCCTGTACATCCAGCCCATCGGGCAGATTATTGTTTGATTCTGACCAGAAACGGTAGCTGTTTTTCTGCATGGTGTAGCCTACCAGCACCTGTAGCTTATGCCTGCCAAAAGTTTTGTCATAGTTCAGTGTATTTTCTAAAAGCAGCATTTTGCTTTGATCCTGGCTTTCATTGAGCACATTGGTGGGATTGGAAAACAGCGCGCCCACCTGGTAGCGCTGCGTATAGTTGTAGCCGGTTCCTGAAGCCAGTGTATGGCCTACATTAAATTTATATTTTAAATCCTTTGTAATGCCGTACTCTGCATAAAGGTTAAGCAATACGGAGTTTGTTTCGTTTTTGGTTTTGATAAGGTTGAGCTGGGCCACCGGGTTGATGATGTTCACTACCGGTCCGTAGGCGCCGGAAAAACCTCCCAACGCTGTTGGATCATATACCTCAAATACCGGGATGGACTTGGCAGCACCGCCAACAGGGTTGCCGCCACTGGAGGGAATCCTGTTCCAGTTCTCTTTACTTAACAACACCGTTTCACCAATCTTAAATTTTCCCTTTGTTGTTTCTGACCTGATGCGCAAATTATATCTTGAATACCCCGTGACCTTCACAATACCTTGCTGGTCAAGATAGCCGCCCGAAATACTATACTTTGTCTGATCGCTGCCGCCGCTGATGTTCATTTCATAACTCTGCACGGGTGCTGTTCTGAATATCTCTTTTTGCCAGTCTGTCCCTTTGCCTAATTGTTCGGGATTTTTGGCAATGTCCAATCTGGGTAACCCTGCAGCATCATGCGCCTGGTTACTGACTTCTGCCCATTGCTGTGCATCCAATACATCGAGCGTGCGGGCAATCTTCTGAAGGCCGTAATTGCCAGCGAAATTGATCTGGGTTTTACCGGTCTTCCCGGTTTTGGTAGATATAAGCACTACACCATTTGCTGCCCTTGAACCATAGATGGCGGCGGCTGAAGCGTCTTTCAAAACATCGATGGATTCAATATCACCGGGAAGCAGGTTACTGATGGAAGCAACGGGAATACCATCTACGATATACAGCGGAGTTGCATTGCCAAGCGTTCCCACGCCGCGGATAAGTATCCTTGTTCCTGAGCCAGGGTCTCCGCCGGCGGATTCAACTGCCACACCGGGCAAACGGCCCTGCAGGCTTTTTTCAACACTGTTTACACCCTGCGTTACCAGGTCCTTACCTTTCACCGAAGCTACAGCACCTGTCAGGTCTTTCCTCCTGCTGGTTCCGTAACCCACCACTACAACGTCGTTGAGCGCAGCTGTTACCTCTTTTAATTTAACAATGACGGAAAGTGTAGCGCCGGGTTTCAACTGGTAGCCTGATAAGGTCTGAGATTCATAACCGACAGAAGAAATCGTAAAACTATAGCCATTTCCGGGTGGAAGATTTGAAAAAGAGAATACACCACTACTGTCTGTTTGCACGCCTGCGTTGAACTGCGTTTTAGCATTAGTGACCGTTACTGAAACGCCGGCGATATTTTCGTTCTTTTCGTTTCGCACAATACCTTTTACGCTCGAACCGTCCGGCATGGCATCGCATAATGCGGGGATAAATAATAAAATCAGTCCGGTAAGGGCATAACAATATACCCACCGGCCAATGAGAGAAGATTTCATAAGCAAGTAGTTCGTTTAAAAATGTTGAAATAATTAATTGCTCCGGCAGCGGCATGCCGCCGGCTTAAGGGAACAGAAACGGATGCAACTTATTTGCGGATAATGATCTTATTCTTCGTTTTAATGACCGACAGGTCATTTAAAGAAGCAATATCATCAAGCATCCTCTCCAGTGAATCCGTCCGATCAAACTTACCGGTAAAGTATTTGTCTTTAAGATCCGCCGGATTGTAATAAATCTCTGCCTGGTAATAATTTGCCAGTTGTTCAATGACCTCTGAAAGCGGCTGTCCGTTAAACTTAAACCAGTCTGGCCTCGCTGGCGGACCGGATAGTTTTGATGAGCCTGCTTTTACGAGCAATTTATTGGATGGCCGGTTGATATATGCAGTCAAAAGCTTTTTGGAGTAAACGAATTCATCACCTGGAGAAAGCAGCCCTTTATTTGGTATAACCACTTTATTGTTCCCGTTTAATTTCACCTGCACTTCCCCGGTAAAAAGCCTCACCCTGATATTATCTTCGCCTTTCCTGTTACTTATCCGGAAGGTAGTCCCTATATCTATCGTAGCAATGTCACCGGCATTAACAATAAAAGCCCTTGCCTTATCGTGTTTTACATCAAAAAAAGCCTGGCCATCCAAATAAACAATACGCTCCCTATCCTGCTTGAACTGGCTGCTATACTTTACAGAACTGTATGCAGCCAACCTGATAGAAGATCCATCCGGAAGAATAATATTTTCCTCTTTTGACGTGCTGTTATTATAAGTAACCATCCCGGGCTGCGAGCTTTCTTTTACCGCAATTACCGGAGGATTGATGCTTTTTATCCGTTCCTGCTGCCATTTAAAGATTGCAAATCCGGCAATGATCACCACTGCCGCTGCCACTGAAAGCCTTCTGAATAGTCTTACAACAGACGCTTTTTCAAAAGCTTCCCGGTGAATTTTTCCGAGCCATTGCTGTGATATTCCGGGCATAAGCTTGCCAGCGATTTCATAAGATTCACTTTCGGATAAAAACAGGTCTATTGCGTCTGGATTTTCATCCAGAAATTTTATGACAGCAGCCTTTTCTTCTGCTGTACACTCATTCCTGAAAAAACGTTCCATTAATACCTGGTCAATCATTGGCCAATGATGTTATTATGAAAGTATACGTCAGAAAAGGCAAATACCCTTAGTGCATTAAAAAAAATATTTGCATAAAAGAAATAACAGCAGTACAATTAAATTCCTGAGCTGTTTCAGCGCCTGAGACATATGCGCTTCAATTGTTTTAACGGAAAGCGACAGTTCATCTGCGATTTCCTTATAAGTCATTCCTTCCACCCGGCTCATTTCAAAAACCTTCCGGCGCATTTCAGGCATTTGTTTGATGATATTGTCAGCAGTTTCACGCAGTTCTCTTTCTTTTATCTTTTCCCACACATCATTAATTTGGGCGTCGCTGTCTTCAGTGAGATGACTGTGTTGATGCATATTCTTTTCCCTTCTTATTACGTCAACAAAGCTTGTTTTTGCGATCCTGAATAGTTGCGTATATATAGAAAATTCTTCTGATAAGTTGTGCCTGTATTGCCAAAGTTTAATAAATGTTATCTGGGTAACCTCTTCCGCTATAAAGATTGATTTGGACTTACCAAGGAAATAAAAATAGATACGCTCATGGTAGCGGTAATACAACTCGTCAAATGCAAGTTTATTATTCTGTTTCAGTTCGGCAATCGTATCCAACTAACAAAATTTGTGAAAGCAAGCAATGCCACTAAACTACATTATTTTTCATTAAGTGCAGACCAATATAACATCGTCAAAACAAAATGTAGCGGAAGGCCATAAAGTATATTGCATACCCATACCAAAAAACCGTAATATCACCGCTGCGCTATGCCATCGCTTTATTTATCAAAAGTTGCTGCTGTTAAAAGTGTTGACTACCGGCAGGCCGTTGTTGGCAGTTACCGCAGCATTTTTCCCGATTGCTGAGATATTGAAACTTATTCACTCATGGCCGTAGAAATAGAATACTTTACCGCTGCTATGAATTTCCTGATATCCTCCGCCAGTAATGCAGGCTGTTCCATCGCGGCAAAATGCCCACCTGCAGCCATCTCTGTCCATCTTTGAACGTTAAAAAATCTTTCTGCATACGCACGCGGGGGTATTGAGATGTCCTTTGGAAACAATGCAAACGCCGTCGGTATTTTTGTTTTATCTCCCGCTTTATTCAAGGGATTAAACTTTACCAGCGGATTATAAATCGCCTGCATAATTTCCTGGATTTCCTCGTGGTAAATCCTGAAGGATGAATTGATCGTTTGCGTTGCCCAATAAATGGTAAGATTGGTAAGCAACTCATCTTTGGTAAATACGGATTCCAGCGCCCTGTGATTGTCGCTCCAGGTATAGAACTTTTCAATAATCCATCCTGCCAGTCCGGCTGGTGAATCGTTCAGCCCATATGATAAAGATTGTGGCTTAGTGCTTTGAATAGCGGAATATGCTCCTTCTGTTTGCACCCACCTTTGCGTTTTTTTCTGAAATTTCTCTTCTGATTTGCTGGGATCTTCCAATGGCATTATGCCATGTCCGAAAGGTACATCGGTTAAATGTATACATAGCAGGGAACTTTCATGGTATAATGCCAGCTGCTCAGTAATGCTACTGCCCCAATCACCACCATGTGCGGCGAATTTCTCATAAGCCAGTTCTTTTCTCATCAAATCCGCGAAAAGGCCTGCAATTTTTTTTGTGTTCATTCCTTTTTGGGTAGGGATCTCCGAAAACCCGTAGCCCGGGATGGATGGAACGATCACATCAAAAGACAATCCGCTTTCGTCCGCCTTTGTAAGAAGTGGAATGAGCTTTAAAAAACGCACAAATGAATCAGGGTATCCGTGTGTGAGAAGTAAAGGAATAGCATTTTGTCCTTCCCCTTTTTGATACAGGAAATGTATTTCCGTCTTATTGATTGTTGTTTTAAACTGTGGAAAAGAATTAAGATACTCCTCTTGTTTTTGCCAGTTAAAAGTTTTCTCCCAATAAAGACATAGTTCTTTTAAATAGGTTTTATTTGTGCCGTAGTCCCATTTCTCATTTTCTATTTCATCTGTCCAGCGGGTTGCGGCAAGTCTATTTTTTAAATCATCGATAACAGAAGATGGGATCGTTATTTGAAAAGGATGTTTCATTGCTTTTTTATGTGAAAAAGCAACAATCAATCCAGAATAATTCCGTTAATCAAATCACTGATTTTTTACAATTTCTTCGGAAGACCACTCTATATTTTGTGCGGCTAAGTGGCATCATTTACATCCTTTCTCAACCTTCCGATCACCACGAAAGCACCGATGATAGCAGGAAAAAATAGTAAAAAGGCTCTTTGAAGCAAGGTAAAAACAGGCATTATTG
This sequence comes from Deminuibacter soli, assembly GCF_003412455.1. GTDB lineage: Bacteria > Bacteroidota > Bacteroidia > Chitinophagales > Chitinophagaceae > Deminuibacter > Deminuibacter soli. Next base: position 101,210 of record NZ_QTJU01000011.1, read on the forward strand.
AAACCGGTACTATACGTTGAAACAGAACCGCGATACTGATTTCGGCAAATCCACTGCCGCCGGGGCTTGGAGCAAAGTAGATCATAAATTGTATCAGTACCTGAACGGCCATTACCTGCAATAGGTCAGCATGAATGCCAAGCCCTTTCAGTATCATCCACTGCATGCAATATTTATTAAGGTACAATGCGATAGTAATAAGTACACTTAACAGGAACAGGCCGGGATGCTCACTAAGCAGTAAACGGCATGTTTGCTGGTACCTGGAAATATTGTCGTAAGCCTTTTGTGACCATGCCTGCAATTTTAATTTTCTTTTTGGCAAAATCCATGACACAAAAATGGCCATCTTTTTTATTCCATTTCCTACCAACAAAGGTTTTTTAAACGCAAGCAAAAACACAAATAGAAAAATGGAAAAAAAACTAAATCCATACTTAAGCAGGGAAAAAACTATGCCGCTTTCCAGGTGCTGGTTCCCGAGCATTAAGGCCGTCAGCGCTGCCAGTGGCATGAAGATCAAAGTGGAAGCCATGCTGATAAGAGCAATGGCAAAGGCACTAATAAAGTTGAGCCCATTGCGCATGTAGATGTATATTTGAGCAGGACCGGCGCCACTATGTCCGGGTGTAATGGCCCCCATGAACATATTAGCTGTATTGGCTTTAAAACTTGTCCACGCAGAAATACCAGGTGCAATCTTCCTGACAAAAATATGATTGCGCCATCCGCCCAGCAACAGGTCTATAAATAACATACAAAGACATATTGCAAGGTACCCGGGTTTAATAAATGTAAGTACCTCAAAGGTTTTACCTGTATTATTGTAAAAGAAAACGGCCGCAATGCCGGCAATTGTGATGAGCGAGAACACAATGGCGCCTCTTACAATTTGCTGCGATTTTATTATGGGTATTTTGTTTTCCGTTAAACTGGCCTGGGCATTGTTCTTTTGATCTTGTGACAGAATTTTCCTATTGTCAGTTTGCGTATTTGATGCCATCATAAAATTGTAATTATTGCACGATTAAAGAAGTTCCTTCAGAAGGTGGTATCGGCTTATGCATCCAGTCCAGGAGGGTACTGAATAAATCCGCAGTTCTTGCCGGATGTTGGGCCCAATGCTGTTGATTATAGATAAGCGGTACAAGCATATGCTCGCGGTGCAATGAACCATGCGAACCCTTGTGCTCCGGTATCTCCCAGGCGTCCCGCAAATCATATCCCTTTTTTGCGCAGATCACCATGTCCCCCGCGCGCTTGCTCCTGAACAGCTGCTCTGCCTGCACCAGGCTGTCAGGATATAAACTGTCAAATGTTTTCACAAGCGCTTCCCGGTGGTCATCTGCAAAAACTGCTGATCCGAGGCTAAGCGGGTCGGACGTTTCGGGTAAGTAGCTATACCGGTTTCCGGTTTTTTTAATCAGGGCTTTGCCCGCATTATTATGGACACATAATACGCCGGGTTCATTGCCACGGTAGATAATAAAATCAACTGCCTCTTTTTGTATCAGCTGCTGTAAGCGGCTTTCTCCAAAACTGTTTACCAGCGATGATTCCCCGAGTGGTCCACTACCTTCATGATGCAGCAAATGAAGACTTGCAAATGAATTGCCCGACACCGAGACTGATGCAGCAGGATTTTTTTTCCAGATAAAAGGGTGACTGATTGAAGGCAGGCCCGCCTCAGTCAGCCAGTCGGCTATATCGAAATGTGTATGAGTTGCCGTTAGGCCATGATCAGAACTGAGCACAAAGAGCGTTTGCTGCCACCAACCCTTTTTTTCTAAAAATTCGCGAAGTTCGCCCAGGCTCTGATCCGCTATTTTATACGCCTGGATGGTTCGTTGATCCCTGATGTCATAATAGTGCGAATCCCAGTCAACACTCGGGAATACAGCAAAAAGAAAATCAAAATCATTTCCTTTCCGAAGCATCTCCATTATCCTTTTATGCCCCAATTCATCAACAGGGTGATTTCTGCCAAAAAAATGCGCTCGCAAATACAAAAGGCTTTTGCCTTTTTTTCCAAGGTCGAATTTATCGGGCACTCCGCGCGTGATCATGTTATACACATTATAACTCTGCCCGAGCAGCTCCAATAATGTAGGCTTATCACCGGGCATATCAGAATTAAACAGATTTGCCTCCGGGCCACAGTAAGAGCGTATGGCTTCTTTATTTCTCCAGCGTTTGCGTTTGAACTCCTCTTTGTCAAACCAACGGATACCTGTTATATGCATGGAGCCGGGAAAATGGCCTGTTAAAAAGGGAAGATAAGCCGGCCCTGTTGTTGAAGGAAAACACGTTGTTGCTGTTCTGAATGTGCCTTCATCCACTATTCTTTTTATATTAGGTAAATGACCCTGCTGCAATAATTCCTGCATCACATTTATATGTGCACCGTCTACCAGGTAATAGACCACTCTTCTTTTTGTTACCATATATAAAAAACAGGAGTGAGCAGCTAAACCCTACCACGAGCACTGTTAAATAATATCATGTCAAGAAGTTTTGATGCGCAATCACATCGGGTGTTCGTTTCAGATTGGCGTTTGCCATTTCCCTGCAGAAATACAGCAGATGATAATGATTGGAGAGTTAATTCAAAATAAATAAACAAACGGTCTCAGAATGGTTGTTACCTGCTTTTCCATAGCGTGTATGCACAGCGTAACAGCAAAGGTGTATGAACACTTTCTATGCGAGCGCTTATATCCCACTTTCGCCCCACCATCCATCCTATAGAAGGCGACCATAAAAAACGTCTCCGGTTGGTAATTTTATCCTCGTTATATATTTTCCTGGCAACTTTATTCAAGGTACTTCCAAGTTCAGCCGCAACATAAAATCTGCGTATTACAAACACTTTAAGTCCAAGTTTGGCAATATAATCTGTGGTGCCGGGCGTATATAAGGCGGTGATATCATTAATGGCTGAAGACCGGTTAAAACGATGATTAAGCCCTGCAGTAAACATTAACACCATATCATAATCTTTAATTCCTTTTTGCACACGCAGATCAACAGACGCCCATTCTGCTGCATCAAAAACATCAAAGGAAATACCGCCCCCTGCCCCTGCTTGTATCGACCAGTTGTCGTCAGCACACACATATTGTTTGCCAGGTGACCACAATAAATTTGTTGAGGTAATACCAGCCTGCCATCCGGTCCATGACCTTACTGCCTTATATCCGGCTGCCTGCATATTTTTGTATCCCTCAACTGTATTACCCTGACCATTGGTATAATGGTAAAAAACCGGCCCAGCAAAAAAACTAACACCCTTTCTGAGCCTTAAATTCAGTGATGATTTTAGCTGCAACAGGCGATTATCCCAGCTGCCGGCATTAACGGCCTGATAATTGGCTTCTGTTAAAATGGCGAGTTTATCTGTCAGCAATATATCGTGCCCTAAGCCGATTCCTGCGGCGTATAGTCTTTTACCTCTCACGATGTTCATGCCTGCCATAAATACGGTATATAATTTGGCATTGCCAAGCTTTACTGCCAGGTTTGTATTCATGAGGTCACTAGCGAATAATGACAGTGAATGATACCCACCCGCATTACGTACAAAATTCAGCAGGCCTATGCTATAGCCATCGGAACTGTCTGTAATATTGATTAAGCCAATCTGCACCCCCCTTAATTTACCCGCGTGATTGACTGCCGCAATCTGCATCCCGTTTACCGGTCCTTCGGTTTTGTTTACTAACGCAGAAACCTGTATACCGCTGGTTGAATCTATTACGAGGTTATGTAAACCTGCCACCTGCACCCCCTTTAGCGACTTCCCCACAATATTTACGGCCCCTGCTATTTGGAAATTATAAGCATTACCTGTGTTGGAATTAAATATGCCAGCCGCTTCGAAGCCAGACGACCTTTTTGATGTATTATAAAATGGATTCGCAAGTATATGCCCATGTTTGCCAGCCTCCCGGGCAAGCGTAGTAACCGGCATAAGTTCGAAGGGTTTAACTGCCTGCATTTGTACAGCCAGCTCATGATCTGAAGCTTTTGTTATATCTATGAAAACATCCAGATAGAGTTCCTTTTTTAAAACTATATAACCCATCGGGTAACCAACAGGAATTTTCAGCTGGAATATACCATCCTTATTGCTAAGGGCAAAAAGCCCATTTAATGAAGAAGATACCATTACACTGTCCAGTGGTTTGCCCGTTTCCTTATCTGATATTTGGCCTGTTATGATGTAGTAAGAATTCCGTTTCGTTATAATAATAAAATCCTGGTGCTCCGCGTATTCATATTTCTCTTTAAACAGCAGGCGAAGCAATTGGGAAACAGTCTTGTTTTCAGCAGACAGGCTTACGGTCTGTCCCGGCTCAAGGATATCTGTTTTATAAGAAAAATGCACATTCCCAAGTTCACCAAGCTGTAGAAGTGCTTCCTCGGAAGAAGCCTTGTTAACTGAAAAAAAGGCAAGCTTTTTATCCAACAAATGCTGCGCTCCTGCCACTGCAGGAAAGGCCAGGCATAGCAAAATTATCAGTCGCTTAATAAGTGCAGGTTGATTCATGTATTATAGCCCGCTTCTTTTTTTAAGAATGACTGTATTACCATGCTCGACCATTGTAAGTTGCAGCGTACTGCATATCACAGGTAATATTTCGGTTATTGTCTTTCCCATAAAAGTCACTGTGATGGGCATATCGCCGTCTTTATCATCCTGGAGGGAAATATGTGTATCATAAGTATTGTTTAGCGCCACAATCAACTCGCGAACAGGCGTCCCTTTACATACAAATTTTTTCGTGCGGTAATAACTATATAAAGAGTCGGCGTTGACCTGTTTAACGGCCGTCATATCATCTTTATAAAGTGTAACCTTTTCTTTGGCAAGCAGGTGAAAAACCATGTTACCTTTTTTAACCTGTACTGCTCCTGTTTCTACGATAATTTCTGTTTTATTATCTGTCATTTTAATATTAAACGACGTACCTACCACCTCTACTACTGTACCGGGTAAATCTATGACAAAAGGTATTTCCCTATTTGGAGCTACAGAAAAAAAAGCTTCTCCCGTTAGCTGAACATGGCGTTTTTTATTATAAGAAGACGGTGTATAATACAGGACAGACCCTTTATTAAGCGTTATGCGGGAGCCATCAGGCATTATTTCTGTCAGTACTGCTTGGCCGGATAACAATTCCTTTTTTGGGCCGGACATTTGGCTTTCCAAAAGATAAAAAGCAATCAGGCCGCTCACCAGGACAAATATAGCTGCGATGCGTACTAATTTTTGGTGGAACCAAACCTTTCGCACTGGAAGAGAAACGCCGGCCCCTGCAATGTTGGCCCGGAAAGTTCGCCATTCAGCTTCCTCATCAATGTGATCAGTGTAAATTCCGGATTGCGCATAAGATGACACTTGCAAAAATATTTCGTAATAACGCCTGTTTTTCTCATCGCTGTCTAACCAGTGTCTAACTGTTTCAGATTCGGCTTCCCCTGATTCACCAGTGATATACCGTGCTAAAACTTCGTCATTTATTACTCTATTTTTATTTTTTTTTGCCATTAGACATTTACTGTATAATCCATAATATAAAAATAAATGGCAAGTAGTCTTTCAGCTCTTGCCGGAATATTTTCAAAACTTTGGTTATATGCTTCTCCACTGCTTTTTCAGAAACATGCAATCTTCTTGCTATTTCAGCGTATTTCAATCCCTCATACCTGCTTAACTGAAAGATCAAGCGGCTTTTCTCAGGTAATTCATTATACACTTCTGCTATCTTTTGCTCCACTTCCTTTTGCTGCAATCGCTCTGAAGCTGTTGTTAATCTTTCAGAATTTTGCAAATAACGTTGTTTGTAGACCGCTTTTACTTTCAGATGCTTTAAGTGGTTGAGGCCTGTATGGTACACCGATTTATAGAGGTAGCGGATTAATGATTCCGTTGATTGAAGTTTTTCTCTTTTTTGCCAAAGGTTGGTAAATGATTGCTGAACGATCTCCTTGGCGGTGCTATCATCCTTCACAATAGTATAGGCAAACGCATACAGGTTTTTAAAATTCTCTTTAAAAACTGCTTCAAACATACGTTCCGCCTCATCATTTTTAAGGTTACCCTGCCTATCGCCAGTCATTATAAATATTCCGCAATGTTTAAAAAACTACATTCTCCGGCCGTTTTACCTGATATAACAGTTAACATTGGCTTTACCCTACCGGTTATCCAAATTTTTTTTTACCCCAGGTAAAGACCACGGATCATCCAAAAATAAAATTATATCGAATACGTCACAAATTAACAAAATTAAGTACGATTGCGAAGTAAATATTAATTTGTGTAGATTTACAAAATATGCGGTTTATCCCATCCTTGATGCGTGAATCATTATGAATTTAAAGTGACAAGCATGAAGATTCAAAAGTTCGAACCATCCCAATTGTTGAAACCTTTTGTAAATAGTTTCATGATCGTCGAAAGCGACACAGAAACGGTAAACAGGATTTTACCTGGCACCTCCCTTGTGATGGCTTTTCGATTCCGGGGAACTACATTTTCAGACAATTCACCTCACGCGCCGCTGCCGGCGTTTTGCCTTACTGGGATAAGTACAAGTTCCCGTCTTATCCGGTATACCTGCAATACTGGTGTGCTGCTTGTACATTTCCGGGAGGGCGCAGCAGCAGCTTTTTTCAATGCCCCTTTGCACGAAACGGCCGGATACAGTACGCCACTTGACCAGTTGTTGCCAGCCTGGCAAATCCAGAAGATTGAAGAACAGCTATCTGAAGCTCCCACTCATGATCAGCGCATCAGGCTGGTAGAGGAATTGCTTAATACTAATCTAAAATACAGGGCCACTTACGACTTAGTAACTGAAGCAGTAAAACTGATTAAATCAACAAGCGGTAATTTCAAAATTTCCGAGCTGGTAAAGCTATTAAATACAAACGTCAATTCATTCGAGAAGCAATTCAGAAGTCAGGTAGGCACTGGCCCCAAACATTTTTCATCAATAATCAGGCTAAGATCGGCCATTCAAAATTATAAGAACGGAGCTGATCTCACCAAATTATCTTATGCTGCTGGCTTTTTTGATCAATCGCATTTTATCAAAGGGTTTAAAACTTTCACAGGTGAAAGTCCTTCCCATTTTTTTAAGCAGGGATTTTACTGGTAAACGTAAGCCCAGTTTACAAAATTGATTATTTACAATTCAGGGCTATTGCGGTCGTCTATTTTTGGGGCTGCAAGGCATTAATAAATTAACCACTTAAAACCATCACCTATGTCATTGACTACAAAACTATTTATCATCGTTGTTTTGATATTCACATTGTCCTCTACCAAAGCACAGCAGCAGGATACACACAAAAACGTTTACAGTACAAAAATGAAAACAAGTGAAACACTCGAAAGAAATAAGGAAACGATCCGTCATTTATATGAAGATCTTCTGAACGAAAGACAATTTGATCAACTTGCAAGCGTTGTGTCTGAAGAATACGTCGGCATACGCGGTGAAAAAGGAGTAAAAGGGTTTTCAGAAGCGGTGACAACCATTGTGGCAGGATTTCCGGATATGAAATGGACCATCGAGGATTTACTCGCAGACAATGATAAGGTAATAGTGAGATGGTCTTGGAAGGGAAACAATACCCAGCCATTCCGTGGAATTCCGGCAAGTAATAAACCGGTTACCGATAATGCAATAGTGATATACCAATTCAATGAAGGTGGCAAAATTGTTCACGCCTGGATGCAGGGCGACAGACTTGGTGTATTATTACAGATTGGCGCTATACCCGCGAATCTGATTCCATCGCCCCCACAAAGCCCAAAAAACTAACAATGTTTCCTTGAAAAATCTTTGATCTACGTCAATGAAAGTTATTTACTTTTTATTGGATTCACTGGCACAAAAAGAAACCACTCCACCAAACAACTATAGTATGGTCTCCAAGTCGTTCCATCATTGTAATGATTCATGATTGCCGGATGACCAAGTCTCCTGGCATTGAACTTGTTTAACGATTATTTTTTGCAGACAAAACCGGCTCAGCTGTTACTTCTTTGTAAATATCCTCAAATCGTTTCCCCTTATGTAACAGCCATGCCGCAGAGAATTTGTTGTCAACCGTATTGAGGAGGTGAATGCAAAGTTTCTTCTCATCTGTTGTAAGATCATGAAACTCCATTTCGGCAAGCAGGTTCATCCTTTTACGACATGTTGCCAAAGCTTTACTTCCCTTGGCAGTCATCTTTAGGCGTTTGGATCTGCCATCTTCCGCATCCGCATACTCGGAAATATAACCGATCTTCTTTAAACGACTTAGCATGTCGCTGCCTGTTGAAAGCTCGAACAATGCCTTGGAGATAGCCTCTGTCTTACGTGGTTCATTGAGACCGTCGATGGCGTTCAACAATGAAAATTCTTCCGAAGTATTTATTCCCGTGCCATCCATCGCAATTGCAGCGTAAAAGGAATGAAGTTTGTAAATCCTTCCGACGAGCCTCATCAAAACAAAATCAGTTGATACAGGCATTTGCCAGGGCGATTTTGCGACAGCGGTCGATTTTGTATCATTCGTATTAAGATAATACCTGCAAAAGTCTTCAAGGCTACTTTCCGGGTAACGTGCATCAAAGTCACCCCATGCAGTGATCAATGCCACAGCTTTATTCATAACATTTATTGTGATTTCGAAGTAAAAATAAAATAAGTAATACGTTATTAGTATATTTATATCGTAAACGTATCATTTTATACAATAAAATAACGTAAACGAAATATATACAAACATGAATGCAATTATAGTTTTCGGAGCCACAGGCGGTACAGGCTACGAAGTAGTAAAACAGGCCCTGGAAAAAGGCTACCTGGTAACCGTTGTAGTCAGAGACATAAGTGCTTTTAACCTGGTGCATAAAAATTTAACTATTACCATGGGAGATGTACTGGTTGCTGCAACCTTCGAAGAAAAACTGCTTGGAACAAGGGCAGTCATTTCCTGCCTGGGTTCTGGTCGTAGTACGAAGCCAACCAAAATCTATTCTGAAGGAATTAAAAATATTGTAGAAGCAATGGTTAAGGCAGGAACGCCACGTTTGATTTGCGTATCTGCAGGCGGATTAGAAACCAATAAAGAAATGGGAGTTTTTACCAGGCTATTAGTCAAACTGGTGTTGCAACCAATATTAAAAGGTCCGTATACTGATATGCGGCTGATGGAAAAGTTCGTCACTGCAAGTCCTGTCGAGTGGACAGTCGTACGACCTGCAAGATTGACCAACAAAACAGCAACAGGTAAATACAGAACGGCTGTAAACACTCCTTTACGAAAACCATTCAGTATCGCAAGAGCCGACCTGGCAAACTTTATGCTGACAATAATTGATGCACCGGAAACTTTTGGTTCCATCGTAAACATTGCATATTGACATCCGGTAACGTTTACAAATTGAATTGCTTGTTGTCTTTTCTTTGTTACGTAAGCAAAAAAGAAACCCGGTTTCGATCTGAGGCCGGCTTCACATGCCAGCCAGGTTACAACTCAACAGCCTGGCGTTAACTATAGTGGAGCGCCTCAAACAGCAACCTCCTTCGTCCCTATATCGCGCTATTGAAAACTAATGATTTTATACAATGTTTAGGTTAGAATTATTTTCAACTTGCATTTATAAAAATGCAACACATGAAATCAAAAATGTCAAAGAAATGGATATTATTCACCGCACTGTTTATGGTGGCTCTTTCCGTTTTAAAGGCTAATCCAAATCATTTATCAAAATCAAAAACTGAGACGAAAATGAAAGACGAAAAGGAATCTATTGAAGCAAAAGAAATTCATTCAGAAGATGCCGGCAATGTAGCGCTAATAGATAAACTATTTATCCCTGCCGGTTCTATCGATGAGTTACTCAGCCAAACAAAGACGGTAGGTAAGTTCATCAAAACATTGCCTGGCTTAATTAGTCAGCAGGCATTTGAATCCAGGGATGAACAAGGCAATATGACACTGATAACTATTGCTATATGGGAAAACAAGGAAGCATTAAGCAAGGCAAAAGATGCTGTTCAGGGAGAATTTCAGCGTTTGAATATCCAGCCGCAGGAATTTATTAAAAGACTAAATATAAAAATGGAAAGATCCATATACAACACACTGGACAACTAAGTGAAATGTAGTTTTCAGCGACGCGACTTTTACAACAGCACAAATCAAAAGATAATTAGAAGTATGCCGTCCCGGCACTTTGACTGGGTTCAGTAGTTGAAAATGTCAGCACTCAAAACAATAACACACGAGTATCCGTAACAAGTACTTTGAGGCATGGTCACAGCAAAACCAAAAAGATGATGAAAATAGAAACCTTTTTACCAGCTGTTTCTTTAAGACCTTTTATAAAGGGATACCGTTTGGTTGAATGTGAAGAAGAAAGGATAAATAAGATTCTGCCAGACACAGCGCTTTCTTTGGCTTTTCGCATACGCGGTGAATTTGGCAGTGTCCACGACAATTATCTGGCTCAACTACCCGCAACGACATTTTCGGGAATACAGAAATCAGTCCGATTTATTCATTACCAAAAAAACACCACGGCAATCATCGTTTTATTTAAAGAGACCGGGGCGGCAGCTTTTTTCAAAGAACCGTTGGATGAATACTTTGAGTTAAGCCTGTCGATGGAAAACTTCGATAGCGCAGGCAGATTATCAACTCTTCAGGATCAATTATGGCATGCGCACAACAATGCCCAGGCAGTTCGTTTAATAGAACAGTATTTAATCGAAAGATTACAGGGCTACCAGGTGGACAAATTAATATACAATGCTATTGAAAGAATAAATGCCGCCGGAGGCAGGCTTAATATACGCGAACTCTCCAATGAGCTTTATATCAGTCAGGACGCATTTGAGAAAAGATTCAGAAAGCTCGCGGGTACAACACCCAAACAGTTTTCTTCAATCGTGAGAATAAAGGCGGTTATTAAGCAGTATGTTGAGCCAGTATCGTTTTATGATCTTGCCCTGGATAACGGGTATTATGACCAGCCGCATTTCAATAGGGATTTTAAGCTTTTTACCGGTCAAACACCGCGCGATTTTTTCCGAAACAAGTCAACCGCTTACTGGTAGCCGCCCTGCAGCTTGCACTGCTATGTATTCAGCGTGTCTATGCATTTTGTTGCCCATTAGCATCACATCCGAGATAATATAATGGCAAAAAAAGAGCGATTCATAAAACAGGCTTACAACAAGGGTACGATGGTCGAAAAATACAACTTGGAATCGCTGCAACTTACAATGCGGGTTATAGCTGGCAAATGGAAAATCCAGATAATTTTGGAATTGATGAAAGGGAAAAAGCGGTTTAATGAACTTGAAAGGGCAACCAGCGGAATTACGCCCAAAGTGCTGATAAGAGAATTAAAAGATCTTGAAAAAACGGGCATAGTAAATCGGGAAGTCCTTAAGACAGCATTACCCGCAGTAGAATACAGCCTGACACCAGCAGGTACCAATTTGCAACCAGTGCTAAACAAAATGCAGAAATGGGCCAAAATTCAAGGACAGTTCTTCCATCTAAAAGGCAGTTAACTATGCTGCCGGAATATTCCCGATACTTATTCAAAACTCACCTGGCATATTTAAGTTGGCTATTAACCCTGTGTTAATACCAAAGAATTCCTTCTATTCCACCCAATAAACGCCTTCCAATAAGCTTCACGCTTAAAACTTGCTGCACAAAGTGCGCAGCGCTTGTAGCCCGCTTTCGGTAATTCATACAACTTTTTAGTTGATATATATCGCTTTTACACATCATTCCCGCACAAATTTGCATGCCCGGTTTTATATGCACATCACTCAACCCGCCCCATGTAAAAACCGCATTAAAAACGTACCAACGATTTACAAGATCACCCCGGAAACTACAATTTTAATTAACCAAGCTAAAACCCCTTTCAAATGAATCGAGTGCTACGCTCCCCCTCTTTCGGGCGTTTTTACCGAGTTCTGTTTATCCTGTTACTGTTCGGGGCGCATACTTCCTGCGCCATTGCACAAAAATGGCGACTGATTCAACCTGCTTTTGCTACCAGCGATGCACCGGTTATTGGCTATTCCGTGGCCGATTATGGTGCAACCGGCGATGGGGCAACCGATGTTACCGGCATTTTCCAGCAACGCCTCGATTCGCTGGGGCTTATCGGGGGCGGTACCCTGTTTGTACCCACCGGCAAGTATGTAATCAAGGGCAGGCTGCGTATTCCCAAAGGAGTTACCCTGCGTGGCGAATGGCAGCAGCCTGTAAAAGGCCAGCCGGTGAAAGGCACCATCCTGATGGCCTATGCCGGCAGGGGCAATGAAACCAGTGAAGCATTTATTTCCGTTGCTTCCGCCGCAGCCGTAATGGACCTGGCAATCTGGTACCCGGAGCAAACACCGGACAACATTACACCCTACCCACCTGCTATCGGGTATGGCAACGCAGCGCTCAGCTATACCAGTAATGGCAATACCACCAGGAATGTGACACTGGTAAATGCTTACAGCGGTGTGGTTTGTATTGTTGGCGGATCGGTGCCTAATATCAATGGGCTTTATGGCACACCGTTGTCACGTGGCGTGGAAATAGACGGTATAGCTGATGTAGGTCATATTGAAAGCATCCATTTTGCGCCAGGCTACTGGTCTGGTTCAGGCCTGCCCAATGCACCGGCTGCAGGCAGCAGTTTTGAATCATGGATCAAACAGCACGGTACTGGTTTTGTGATGCGCCGCAACGACTGGACATATACGAGCTTTATGGACATCGAAGGTTACCATATCGGTTACCATGCTGCGCCCTCTGTTTTAAGTCCGGGCACCGTACCCAATGCACAGAACTATGCCATTAACCTCACCAACTGCGAAACAGGCATTTATGCAGAAGGTATCAGCGGCATTGGTGTGCTGTTCTCCCGTGTAATAACCAGCGGCTGTACCAACGGTTTGGCCATTGGCGGCGGCAGTAACAGCGATGGCACACTGCAACTGCATACCTGTACCATTAGCGGCTCACAAAACGCAGTAAAGGCCGATTCCACCTGCCTGGCGCGCATTATCATGCAACAGTGTACCATTGGCACGGGTAAAGTGGATATAGGCGGCGGCACGTTTATGCCTTCTGATTGTGATTTCAACAATGCCGCACCGCAGATCGTGTTGCAATCTAAATCAAGGGGATTGGTTACCGCCAACCGCTTTAAGAATGCGAAGTCTATACAAAACAATTCCGATTTTGTGGGTATCATTGACAGTGTGCCGGTAACTTTACCGCACATGCCTGCATTTCCCTCCATTGTACAGGGTACACACCAGCCCGCCCGCAAGGCATTGTATGTGGTTACCGATGCACCCTTCAATGCGCGCCACGATGGGGTAACCGATAACACCAGTGCTGTACAGGCTGCGCTAAACAAAGCGGCGGCAGATGGTGGTGGCATTGTGTTTTTACCACCAGGCAAATACGAATTCAACGGGCATCTCAGTGTGCCTGCAGGTGTTGAGCTGAAAGGTGCTTCCGACATTAGTGCTTTGCCCATGAGCCAGGGCGCCATACTGGAGCCGCATGCAGATAAAAACGTACCAACCGGTACACCCTTTATTACGCTGGCAGCCAATAGCGGCATCCGCGGGCTAACCATTAACTACCCTGAGCAAACCTATGCAGCCAATTACCCGGCCAATATCATCTCCTATCCCTATGCCATACGCGCAAGCGGCGCTAACGTGTATATCGTAAACATTGCCATGCGCGCCGTATACCAGGGTATTGACCTGTTTACCAATAAATGTGATAACCACTATGTCGATTTTATCACAGGCCAGTTCTTTAAAAGCGTAATACGTGTTGGCGGCGGATCAGCCGGCGGGCAGATTTCCAATGCACAGGTAAACCCGATTGCTTTTGCTGTAGGCGGTGACGACGAATGGGGCAATTGGCCTAACTCGGCGCCCAGCAATAACAATGGTCCCGTGTACACCTATAACCACTCCAGCCAGGACTTCCTGACGCTGGGTAATTGTTCTAACGAAGTGCTGTTTAACAACTTCGTGTTTGGTCCGGCAAATGGTGTGCTGTTTTTAAGTGAAGGAGCAGGTGCATCAGGCATTTGCCATGGTATGGAAATAGATGGCTCCTCTACTGCCATCAACCTCCAGGGCATGGGCACCGCAGGCTTCGATTTTATTGACGCGGGCGCAATTACCACCAAGGAAAACGATGCAGACACCGGCACTTCCAATTTTAAAACTTCTGCCAGCTTCGCTTCCCGTACATTCAATTTATACAATGGCACTTTCACCGGTTACCCCGGGCAAAGTTTCATTATGAATGGCGGTACCATTAACCTGCAGGGCACCGGCTTCATACAGGCCGGCAATTTACGTTTTGCAGACATCAAAAGCGGCAGGTTGAATATGCACAACGCATCGGTATGGCCGGTACCGGCTATTTTGAAAAACGGTGAGGAAGCCAACTTTTCTGTGCGCTCCTCCATCATGGACAGCACAGGCATCGTTCCGGCCAAAACAGCTGCTTTCAAAAACAACCTGGGTAACGCGTATACGGTGGTAATAAAAGGTGCACTGGACCGCCATGGCTGGACAGCCTTTGCTTCTTCCAATACCAGGGCTGCACAAAATGCGCTCGACAGCACCGACTATACCCGCTGGGATAGCAACGCAGAGCAAGTGCCCGGTCAAACCTTTACGGTTGACATGAAGACGATCAATACCATTCACCGCGTGGTGCTGGATGCAACGCAGAGCATCAACGATTTTCCCGCAGGATATGAAGTGCGCGTTGCCAAAGACACCCTGCACTGGAGCAATCCCGTTGCTTCCGACAATGGCTTGCAGGGTATGACTTTAATCACTTTCCCTGATACGGCCTGCCGTTACGTACGTGTTACGCAAACCGGTTACAAAGGCGGAATGTTCTGGTCAATCCATGAGTTCTATGCGTTTGGCAAAGTAAATGTTACCGGTATCTCCATCCCATTGCCCATACGTACGATAAAACCGGATTCTGCTGCGAAACTTGCAGCGGTTATTACGCCCGCTATTGCCACCAATAAAGCAGTTACCTGGACATCGGATAACACCGCTGTTGCCACTGTTGATACTGCCGGTAAAGTACATGCTGTTGGCGGCGGCACTGCCATAATACGTGTTACTTCGGTTGATGCGGGCATTTATGCCGTCGACACCGTTACTGTACCTGTGGGGCTATCTCCTTACCTGGGCGCCCCCTATACTATTCCGGGTATTGTTGAAGCAGAGAATTTCGACAACGGCGGACAAGGTGTTGCTTATTTTGACAATGATTCTGCCAACAAGGGCGGCAATCAATATCGCCCCAGCGAAAGCGTAGATGCGGAAGTATGTGGCGAAGGCGGCTACGATGTGGGTTCTACAGAACCGGGCGAATGGATGAAATATACCGTGAACGTTTTAAAGGACGGTGTTTATACCTTGGAGGTAAGAGCAGCCTCACCCAATAACGGCAGTAAACTGCAGGTTGAAATGGATGGGGTAAATATCTCCGGCACCGTGAACCTGCCCAATACCGGTGGCTGGCAAACTTATCAGTCGGCCTCGGTAACTACACCGCTGTTAAAAGCCGGCCAGCATATACTGCGTATCGTTATCGGCAGTTATGGTTTTAACCTGAACTATGTGCGCTTCCTTGAATCAACTTCAAGACCTGTGAAGAAGGCAGCCGCTGAAGCAAAAATAGTGGTATACCCCAACCCCGTTACCACCGGCACCATAGGGCTGCAGTTAACCAACCTGCCTGCAGGCAAGTACCAGGTGATACTGGTAAACAACCTGTACCAGCCTGTATTGCAAACGCAGTTAACCGTAACAAGCGGCGTAGCCAACTACAGCTGGCCCTTAACGCGTAACCTGCCTGCCGGTTATTATCACCTGCAACTGGTTACGCCGCAAGGCACACATTTTACGCAGCCGGTATTAATACCTTAACTGCAGCTTTATATAACCGGGCATTGTAATTAAACCGGCAATTGTATTGATGCAACACATGGTATGTTGACAATATGATTGCCGGTTTATAGTAAGCAGCAACCGACGTTACCTATGCTTTCCCTTGCACAATTCCTACTGGTGAGAAAACCGTTTCAACGTTGGTTCAAAGACCTGTTAAACCTGGTAAATGGGCTATTGGATATACCTTGCAATTTTTTGCTATTCCCCCAAACGCAAAAAACCCGCAAACTCAATATTTGCGGGCTTTTGACAGTCTTTGATTATTCATCAAGCGGTGAGGGCGGGATTCGAACCCGCGGTACAGTTTAACCCGTACGGCAGTTTAGCAAACTACTGATTTCAGCCACTCATCCACCTCACCAACCTTTCCTCCGTATTGGAAGGGGTTGCAAAAATAGGAGTTTTGATGAAATCACAAAAATTTTTCGAAGTTTATCGGGTAATTTTTTTGAATAAATATTTGCCGCAGCCCGTATCCTGCAGCCTCACTGCATTGCAGCGCTATACGCATCACTACCAGTCACTTACCGGCAAAAAGAAACCCGGCATTCGCCGGGCACGGATAAGTTTATAGTTGGGTGGTACAGGTATTACATGGCGGCCAGTTGCACTTTCTGCGTTAGCTCCATTACATTTTCACGGAAAAGGCTATCTGTATCCATCAGGTCTTTAACAGTCTGGCAGCTGTGTATTACCGTGGTATGGTCACGGCCGCCGAAATGTTCACCAATGGTTTTAAGCGAATTTTTGGTAAAGGCTTTTGCGAGATACATGGTAATCTGGCGTGCCTGTACAATTTCACGTTTCCTGGTTTTCTGCAACAGCTTATCGTACGATACATCAAAGTATTCACAAACCATTTTCTGAATGGCTTCGATGGTGATTTCCTTGCTGCTTGTTTTAACAAAATTGCGCAGTACCTTTTTTGCAAGCTCCAGGTCAATCTCTCTTTTGTTGAGGGATGACTGTGCCAGCAGTGAAATTAAAGCGCCTTCCAGTTCACGTACATTGGTATTAATGTTATATGCCACGTATTTTACTACTTCTTTCGGCATATCCAAACCATCATTCTTCATTTTGCGCTCCAGTATCTCGATCCTGGTTTCATAGTCAGGAATCTGCAGGTCGGCGCTTAAGCCCCAGCGAAAGCGGCTCAGCAAGCGTTCCTGCATGCCATCAAGATCTTTCGGTGGCTTATCTGAAGTGAGCACCAGCTGTTTGCCACTCTGGTGCAGGTGATTGAAGATGGCAAAAAATGCATCCTGCGATTTCTCAGCGCGGGCAAAAAATTGCACATCATCTATTATCAGTACATCAATAAGCTGGTAGAAATGTATAAAGTCGTTAATAGCATTGTTGCGGCTATGATCCTGGAACTGGTTAATAAACTTCTCGCTGCTTACATACAATACCACTTTGTTGGGATGCAGGCGCTTTACTTCATTACCGATACCTTGTGCAAGGTGTGTTTTGCCCAACCCCACACCGCCATATATAACAAGCGGATTGAATGAGTTAGCGCCAGGCTTCTCTGCTACGGTTTTACCGGCCCTTCGTGCCACACGGTTGCTGTCGCCCTCTATAAATGAATCGAATGTATAAATAGGATTCAATTGCGGGTCGATCTGCATTTTCTTAAGACCGGGAATAACAAAAGGATTTTTAACCGGGTTGTTGATCACCAGCGGAAAGTCCATTTCGTTATTGGTATATACGCGCGCAGTGCTGGCAGGCACATCCATGGTACCATTGCGGCCATTGTTACCACTGTCGACCATGATGCGGTATTCCAGGCGTGCATCTTTTCCAAGTTCCCGCTTCAATGTTTTGGCCAGGAGATTCACGTAATGCTCTTCCAGGTACTCAAAAAAGAATTGGCTGGGTACCTGAATCATCAACACATTTTCTTTTACCTCAATCGCCTTGATCGGTTCAAACCACGTCTTGAAATGCTGCCACTCTACTATATCCTTGATAATCTTCAAGCAATTTGCCCAGACTATATCAGCGGTTTTGGTCATAGTAAATGATAAACGATTTATTATGAGTAATGAATATTCCCAGGGAAAAAAATCCCAAAAAATTCGTTCAATGCACTGAAAAAATTTTTTGGGACAGGAGGGCGAATATCACACCTTTAATGTTGAAAAAAAAATTTTTTAGTCACTTGTTTTTTCGCCAATAATAACAGTATTGGTATGAACCAAATTTTTCTTTCCGCCTCCTGAAATATTTATGTCCAAACGCCCCAATGCCAAACCGCCCCAACCCGCCTGATGCACGACTACGTCGCTGTTCCGGCGATTTTTATATACACGCGGCGCATCGAAAAAACGATGCGTGTGTGCACCCAGAATTACATCTATATCGTATGATTGTTGTGCCAGCCGCTCATCACTCATTATCCCCATGTCAAAATATTTATCCCCAAGGTGCGACAAGCAAATAACCAGGTTACAGTACTCTTTTGTTCTTAAAACGTTCGCAGTTTCATTTGCAGCGGCGATAGGATCAAGGCATTTTGTGTTGCCGTACAAGTTTGCCTGTGTCTGCCCTTTCAAATCAATTCCTATACCAAATACACCTGCTTTAATAATTCCCTTCTCAAATGTTTTGTACGGCACTACCCGTTCTTTCATACTGGTGGCGCTGAAATCATAATTGCAATTCACCACTGCAAAACTGGCATGCTGTAATTGGTGCGACAGGTTATCAATGCCTGCATCGAAATCATGCTCGCCCAATGTAACTGCATCGTACCGCAGCAGGCTCATGGCCTTTATCTCCGGTTCGCCTTTATACAAACTGAACAATGGTGATGGTTGAAAGAAGTCGCCTGAATCGAATAATAATACCTGTGCTGTTGTTTTCCTGATCTCCTGAATCAATGCAGCCCTTGCCTGTATACCGCCCCTGCCCTGCCAGCGCCCGCCATCCATGGGAAAGGGTTGCAGCTGGCTGTGCATATCGTTCGTATGCAGTAATGTAATGCATGCCTTTTCGTCAGCAAGCTGTCGCGCAGCTTTCGCTGAAAAAAATAAAGTACTGCATGATGTAACCGTTTCTTTGAAAAATGATCGCCTGTTAAGGTGCATAGGTTATGCGGTTTTCTACGGCTGCGCCAATGGCTTTTCCATTTTGCGTAAGCGATTGCACGTATCCAACCATTGCATCACTGAACAAATAATTGCTGCTTACCTGCTCCTGTCCACGCAACATCAAACAATTGTCGCCGCCTCCGGCAATGTAATCAGTGTTTGCTATATAATACCATGCATTTTCATTCAGGGGTGCGCCGTCAATCACAATATCCTGCGCCTGCCGGCTGCGTATTTTCATGCTGATGCCTGAGCATGGCCATCCGCTGCGCCCTGCTACATGATCAAGCAGGGAGCGAACAATACTGCCTTTGCATTTCTGCACCACAATAACGTTGTTGTAAGGCATCAGCGCATATATATCCTCAACGGAAACCTCTCCCTTCTGTATGGCCGATCTGATGCCGCCGTAGTTGATGAACGCCGCACTTATATGCACACCTGCCTTTTTCTCCGCCATAGCACGCATGCCATCCGCCAAAAAATTGCCCAAAGCACTTTCCGGCTGTTTTTTATACATCGTAAACGTTGCAAAACCGATAATGGTGTGCATATACCTGTACAGGCTGTCTGTATAAGGCTGAAGAAATTGTTGCATTACACTGTCTGTGCGGTAAGATGCGCGTAGCTCATAATCCCTGTATTGCACCTGCACTGTTCGTTTGGCATTCGTACAAGCAATCACCCAGAAGGTAAGTAATGTAACAGATAGGTGCAGTTTCATAGTTAAGCGTCACATCTCTGAAGATACATCATTTTAATATTTGCCATCACTTAATTTTTTGTTTTCAGCTGCTATATTTTTTTTAGTTTGATTATCCAGTATTTATATAACAACACCAACAAAATATTCTTTTACGTCCAAAGCAAATCAATTACACATACAGCCGCCTATGCAGTATCAATTTAATCGTGTAGGTTTGGGGTTTAAAATTTTATCGTATGTCATTCGAAATTACCGGCAAGCTCGTTGCCAGGCTCGATATTGTTCAACGCACAGAAACTTTCAAAACAAGAGAGTTCGTCATTGAAAAATCTGAAGATATCAATGGTCGCACCATAACCAATTATATTAAATTCCAATGTGTTCAGGATAAAACAAGCATGCCCGACCGCTTTAAACTGGGCGATGATGTAAAAGTATCCTTCAACATCAAAGGCACTAAATGGGTGAAAGATGGCCGCGAGAACTTTATCACCAACCTCGATGCATGGCGCATGGAAACCGTTAAACTCGGCCAGGATGCACCCCCGCAGCAAGGCAACGACACTGGCTATAATGTCAGCAACCCCGCGCCAGGCATCAGCGATGTAGTAGATGATTTGCCCTTCTGAGTTTGAACCGGCAACTATCAGCTATAAACCAATAGCCAGGTAATTTTCACACAGGCAACATCGGTGTTTTAACGGCATTTGCATTCACTACCGGCTAATGCATGCCATAAGCCGGTAATTGTATATTTTTGCAAAGGGGGATGTGTAATCCCCTTTTTTTATTGTCAACTTTTTTAGGATAAATACCTAACACGCATGCAACAACAACTCAGTTTAAAGCTGCTGCCTTCCGAAGCGGCAGACGAATCTGTTATACGCAGCTATATTGCACAGGCTGCAGGCAAAAAGCCGGCTTCGGTTGCAGGCTTTTATATTACCAAACGCTCCATTGATGCCAGGGGCAAACAGCCCTGGATTAACCTCACTGTTCAGGCTTATATTGATGAACCTTTTCAGCAACGCCCGCTGCAGCCTGTTCAATACCCCGATGTAACACAGGCAACCAAAAAAGCCATTGTAATAGGCGCAGGCCCCGCAGGCTTATTCGCAGCCCTGCAGCTGATTGAAAAAGGCATACAGCCCATTGTACTTGAAAGAGGCAAAGATGTGCGTGCACGCCGCAGGGACCTGGCTGCGCTGAATAAAGAAGGCGTAGTAAACCCCGAAAGCAATTACTGCTTTGGCGAAGGCGGCGCAGGCACTTACAGCGATGGCAAGCTGTATACACGCAGCAACAAGCGAGGCGATATTAACCGCATCCTCAACACCTTTGTACAGTTTGGTGCAGAAGAAAGCATTCTTTTCGATGCGCACCCGCACATTGGCACCAACAAGCTGCCGCAGATTATCACTGCCATGCGTGAACAAATCACTGCCTGTGGCGGGCAATTCCTGTTTGAACAAAAAGTAACCGGGTTTATACTTAACAACCAAACGGTACAGGGCGTAACCACACACAGCGGCGACCGGTTTATGGCCCATGCTGTTATTATTGCCACAGGCCACTCTGCCCGTGACATCTTTACATTACTGCACAGCCATAACCTGCTTATTGAATCAAAGCCTTTTGCACTGGGTGTGCGTATCGAGCACCCGCAGTCGCTCATTGATTGCATTCAATACCATTGCAGCGTACCCGCGGTGGCAGCTGTGGCAAGGGATATCATGGTTCGCCCGGTTGAACTGCCACCCGCATCGTATAGCCTGGTTGAGCAGGTTGATGGCCGCGGTGTATTCAGCTTTTGTATGTGCCCCGGCGGCATTATTGCACCCGCAGCAACCAGCCCCGGCGAACTGGTGGTCAATGGCTGGAGCCCCAGTAAACGCAACAACCCTTACGCTAATAGCGGTATGGTGGTACAGGTGAGCCAGCACGATGCTTTCCAGTATTTCAGCAAACAACCGGCCTTGTTTAGTGCACTGGCACCCAACACAAAGTTTAATGAAACCGACCCGCTGCTGCTTATGCATTTTCAGCAGGCAGTAGAACAAAAATCGTTTAATGCAGGCGGCGGCTTGTTTGTAGCACCTGCACAACGCATGGCCGACTTCTGTGAAAACAAAGTCTCTGCCTCCCTGCCCGATTGCAGTTACCTGCCCGGCGTACACAGCACCTCCCTGCAACAGGCCCTGCCCGGTTTTGTATTTAAAAGCCTGCAGGGTGGCTTCAAAGCCTTTGGCAAAAAAATGCGCGGTTATTACACCAACGAAGCCATTGCAGTAGCTACAGAAAGCCGCACCTCCTCCCCGGTACGCATACCCCGCGACCCAACTACCTTACAACACCCGCAAATAAAGGGTTTGTACCCCTGCGGTGAAGGTGCCGGTTATGCCGGTGGCATTGTAAGCGCAGCCATGGACGGTGAGCGCGTAGCACTTGCCATAGCAGCAGTAAGTTAAGGTTAAGGCGTTACCCGCCTGCGGCGGAAGTTGCTTTACTGGTGAATAGTGAATAGTCAATAGTGAATTAAACAGGAAAAGAGCGCGCTGCGCTCTTTTCCTGTTTAAGCTCCGATCACTAATTCGCTAAGATGGTCTCGACTGTCGATTCTCGATTCTCGAAATGGCTTCACCAGCGCCCCTATTCGCTGCTTTTTTCTTCCTTTGCGCGCAACAGGTGTTGCTGTATCAGGGTATTGTTGTGAAAAGCATCCAGCTGCTGCTTCAGGCTGGTTGCTTCATCAGCCTGCGCGGTATACAGCTTGCTTACATCAGGCTTGCCGGCATCTACCCAGGCAGTGTACCAGAAATCGGCTACCAGGTTGGCAGAGCGGATGAGCTGTTCATTAATCGTATTTTTCAATGCAGCAGCGTAGGCTTTGGCAAATTCTGTGGTATAACTTTTATACTCTTTGCCTTTGCGCACCTGCACACGGTATTTCTGTGCATCAGTAAACTGTGCAGATACTTCTTTTTCTTTTCCAAACACATCGGGCAGCAACGCGTAGGCGCCGCGAACGGCATTCCATACAGCTTCATCGGGCTTTTTCAGGTACGTTGCCTTGTGTGTGGTGCTAAGGTTGTAATTACTGATCTCCAGTTCAGGCACCATGCTTTCCCACAGGGAGTGCAGGCCCTTCTGGTTGGTCAGCTGCCCATCGTAATTAACTGCAGTGTGCAGGGGCACATGTGCATCTTCTACATAATGACCAAGATCTGCCGCATAAAAAAGAATGCTGTCTTTATTGCCCGACTTAAACGCAGCAGTCAGCTTTTCTTTCATATATATGATGTGGTAAGGCACATAACCATATTTGTACAGGGTATCGGCAGAATATTTTGCCACTGCCGCAGACCATTTCAGCGGCAGCTCATGTATGGCATTGTTACCATAGGCATCAATATCAATAAAATGTTTGGAAGCCTCAGTGCTGTCCTGGCTACGCCTGATATCAGGTCTGGGTGCATTATACTCCAGGTAATCGAGGTTATGGAAGAAAAAGCCCTGCAGTGTACCGGGCAATTCGTATACGGCCAGCTGGTGGGCGGTTTTGTGTACAAGAAAACCCCAGCCCGATGTGAGCAGGGTAATAAGGGCTAAAGCAGCTGCAAAACATATCGTTTTCAGGGTAAATATCTTACGCATTGGATGAATGGTTTTAAAATCGGAGCGAAGGTATTATAACCTGCATCACCACCCGTAATAATTCGGTAAATTCATCCACTAATAATGCATATGCGGCGGCGCAACCATTGTTGTACCGCTGTTCACACCAAAACCTGTTACGTATGGCGCTTCTTGAACTGCAGGGGCTGAAAAAATATTATGCCACACAAAAAGCCGTGGATGATATCAGCTTCTCTATTGAGCAGGGCAGTATTTTCGGTTTGCTTGGCCCCAATGGCGCAGGCAAAACCACCCTGCTTCGTATGATTACCGGCATTTTTTACCCGGATGAAGGCAAGATCCTGTTTAACGGCCAGCCCTTTAACGCAGCCAGTGATGCGCGTTATATTGGCTATATGCCCGAAGAACGCGGCTTGTACAAGAAAATGAAAATAGGCGAACAGGCTTTATACCTGGCGCAGCTGAAGGGCCTCAGCAAGGCTGAAGCCATGGAAAAAATTAAATACTGGTTTCGCCGCCTGGAAATGGAAAGCTGGTGGAACAAAAAGGTGGAAGACCTGAGCAAGGGCATGAGCCAGAAGCTGCAGTTTGTTACCACCGTTCTGCACGAACCCAAACTGGTTATTCTGGATGAGCCTTTCAGCGGTCTTGACCCCGTTAATGCAGGCCTGATCAAAGATGAAATCTTTAACCTCGCCAAACAGGGCGCTACCATTATCTTCAGCACACACCGCATGGAGCAGGTAGAAGAAATATGCGACAAGATTGTACTGGTAAACCTCGGCAAAAAAATACTCGATGGCGGTGTAAACCAGATTAAACAGCAGTTCAAGGAAAACAAATTTCACCTGCAGCTGGGCTCAGCCGTGCAAACACCGCAGCATGCGGCTTTCACTGCCAAAGCTGTATCGCCCAAACAGCTGGAAGTTAGTATCAGCGATGGCTACAAAAGCAACGATGTGCTGCAGTATTTTATACAGCAGGATATCACCATCGAAAGCTTTCACGAAATACTGCCTTCCCTCAACGACATCTTTATCCGCGAGGTAGAAGGCACCAAAGCAATCACCCGGGCATTTCAACCGGTACAGTAAACCATCACCATACACTGCAAAAGCATTTCACATGAGCAAAATTTCACTCATCCTGCAACGCGAATACCTGAGCCGCGTAAAGGATAAGACCTTTATATTAACCACCCTGTTAACACCCCTGCTGTTTGTAGGGTTTATTGCAGGCGCTACTTATCTCTCCATTGCAGGCAAGGAAAAAGTATCCGTTGCCGTTGCCGACACGCAAAACTATTTCCACAGCGGTATTAAAAGCGACGGCGATGTGGAGTTCAGTTTCCCGCAGCAGGTAGATACTGCCAATTTCATGAGCAAAGGTTATACAGCCTTACTGATAGTGCCTGCCTCAAACAACAAACAGGGCGAATACACTATTGTATCGAAGAAATCACTGGGCATGATGACCATGGGCAAGATTGAAAACAGTGTAAACGCTGCCCTGGAAAACCGCATGCTGCTGCAGGCAGGCGTACAACGCGAAAAGCTGGATTCTATTCACAATGCAGCCCGCATCAGCTCACTCAAAGCGGTGCTGAAGCAAGGCAATAACAGCGGTGAAAGCAACCAGGGACTTGCCTATGGCATAGGCTATGGCAGCGGTATTCTTATTTACCTTACCATGCTGCTATATGGCATGATGCTGATGCGCGGCGTTATGGAAGAAAAAACCAACCGCATTGCCGAAGTAGTGGTAAGCAGCGTAAAACCTTTTGAACTGATGCTGGGTAAAATTATCGGTATCGGTGCTGTCGGTCTTACCCAGTTTTTAATGTGGGGTATACTTATCATTGGGCTCTCTGCACTGGCCACCAGTTTTGTTCCGCACGAAACATTACAACAGGTGCAAACCCTGCAGCAAAATGGTGGTGTTATGCCCGGCGGCGGCATGATGCAGGCCAGCGAAAAAGCGCAGGCCATCTATAAATTGAAGCACAACCTCAGCACCGCCAACTGGCCGCTGATTATCGGCTGCTTTATCTTTTACTTCCTGGGCGGTTACCTGTTTTATGCATCGCTGTTTGCCGCAGTTGGCAGTGTAACCGAAGATATACAAGGCTCACGCAGCCTGACAGTGCCGGTAACCATGCCCATTATTTTTTCTTTCATTGTAATGACCAACGCTGTGCAGGTACCCGATAGCCCTGTTGCCATCTGGGCCAGCATTATACCTTTCAGTTCGCCCATGGTAATGATGGCGCGCATCGCCTATGGCGTACCAGGCACGGTAACCTATGTACAGCTCATCAGCAGCATACTGTTACTGGTGGCCAGCTTCCTGTTCACCACCTGGATGGCAGGCAAAATATACCGCACCGGCATACTCATGTATGGCAAAAAAATAACCTGGGGGGAAATGATGAAGTGGGCCTTTAAACGCGCTTAAGTTCATGACCCATAAAAAAAGTCCCGCCAGGCGGGACTTTTTTTATTATCGCTAACAAGGATAAAATGTTTACTTACCAATCAGCCCGAAAGCACCTCAAACAGGTTCGCTGCTATCAGCTTGCAGCTCGTCACCAGCCACCCTGAAGGGTGACACCCATACAATTTACCCGAAATCGATTTCGGTATTATCGCCGATATTCAGGCTGCGGCTTAACCCTTTTACACTGGCATCGCTGCCAATGAGGGAATTGTCCAGCACTACCTCGAACAGGTGTGTATAAGAACCAATGATGCTGTCGCGCACAGTAGAGAAAAACACCGTGGTATTGGCGCCGATGGCCACATGCGGACCAATAATCGCGTTCTTCAGTGTACAGCCGGGGCCGATACTTACAGGGGGGATAATGATGGCGTTTTCGTTCTGTACCGTTTCATGCACTACAGCGCCGTATTTCTTCAGCAGGATGGCATTGGTTTCAAGCAGGGTTTCTTTCTTACCGCAATCGAACCAGTTTTTCACCTTGAACGATTTGAATTTCGCACCACGCTTCAGCATGCAATCCAGCGCATCTGTAAGGTTGTATTCACCATAGCTGCGGATATCTTCTTTAAACAGGTATTCAAGGCATTCGTATAAAAAATGACTTTCTTTTATTTTATACAAACCTACCAGCGCCATATTGCTTTTGGGAATGGCCGGTTTTTCAATTACGTGCTCAATAAAACCGTCGTCATCCAGCTCTGCCACACCAAAATTGCGGGGATCATCTACCTTTTTAATGCCCAGCATGCTGTACTCACTTTCAATTACTTCTTTTACATCGTATTCACAAATCGTATCACCCAGTACAACAAATACCTCGTCGTCGTTTACAATAGATTTGGTGAGTTCTATGGCATGACCTGTACCGAGGCGTTCGTTCTGGTAAACGAAATGACAGGTAAGATCCGGATAAGTCTGTTTTACATATTCCTGGATTTTTTCGCCCAGGTAACCAACAATAAAAATAAACTCCTGTATGCCTGCATCGTGCAGCTGGTCTACGATAAAGCTCAGGATGGTTTTTCCTGCCAGCGGTATCAGTGCCTTAGGCTGTGTATATGTATGTGGCCTTAATTTAGTACCTGCACCTGCTACTGGAATAATCGCTTTCATTTTCGAAATCATTTTTATGCCCGGCAACAACTGCGTAGAGATCAATGTCTTTCTGCTGATCCCCTGTACCCGTTTTTTCACGTTGCGGCTTCGCTTACTGCCGGTGCCTGCTCTTACAAGTTCCTCTTCAACATGCGCCCTACCCACATTGTTCGAGGGCGTGAAAATAGTAAAAGATTGCATAACATGGGAATTGGCAGATCAGGTCTTTTACACTCTCCCCCGGTTTTCGTACTTTTGCGCCAAATTTCCAATCACATGCAAAGGGATACCCAGGTTTTTGATTTGATTCGTAAAGAGTTAGAGCGCCAGCGCCATGGCATCGAGTTGATTGCTTCAGAAAACTTTACCAGTGCACAGGTAATGGAAGCAATGGGAAATGTAATGACCAACAAATACGCCGAGGGTTATCCCGGTCGCCGTTACTATGGCGGTTGCGAAATTGTAGACCAGACTGAACAGCTGGCAATTGACCGTTTAAAACAGATCTTCAATATTGAATATGCCAACGTACAGCCGCACAGTGGCGCACAGGCCAATGCCGCAGTAATGCTGGCCATTCTGCAGCCCGGCGATGATATTCTTGGCCTCGACCTGAGCATGGGCGGCCACCTTACCCACGGCTCCGGCGTTAACTTCAGCGGCAAACTGTACAAACCGCATTTTTATGGCGTGGTAAAAGAAACCGGTTTGGTTGATTACGATATGCTCGAAGCAAAAGCACGCGAAGTAAAACCCAAACTCATCATCTGCGGCGCCAGCGCTTACAGCCGCGACTGGGATTATGCCCGCATCCGCAAGGTAGCCGACGAAGTTGGCGCTTTTGTAATGGCCGATATTGCTCACCCCGCCGGCTTAATCGCCAAAGGCTTACTGAGCGATCCTTTCGATCATTGTCATTTTGTAACCAGCACTACGCACAAAACACTGCGCGGGCCACGTGGCGGTATCATTATGATGCGCAAGGATTTTGACAATACACTTGGACTGAAAGATCCGAAAGGCAATATCCGCCCCATGAGCAATTTGATTGACCTGGCGGTATTCCCGGGCACACAGGGCGGCCCGCTGGAACACGTGATTGCTGCCAAAGCAGTTGCTTTCGGTGAAATTCTGAGCGATGAGTTTACCGGCTACGCACAGCAGGTAGTTAAAAATGCACAGGCCATGGCCAAATCATTTGTTGCCAAAGATTACCAGATTATCAGCGGCGGTACCGACAACCACCTGATGCTGATTGACCTGCGCAACAAAAACATCAGCGGTAAAAAAGCAGAGAACGTGCTTGGCCTGGCAGACATTACTGCCAACAAAAACATGGTTCCTTTTGATGATAAAAGCGCTTTCGTTACTTCAGGCGTTCGTTTTGGCGTAGCCGCCATTACCACCCGCGGCATGAAGGAAGAGCATATGGAATTTGTGGTAAATGCCATTGACAAAGCATTAACCAATCCCGATAATGAAACCCTGCTGGCACAACTTAAAGGTGAAGTAAACAACTTCATGAGCCAGTTTGTACTGTATCCTGAAATGGGTTAATCGGCAGGCGTTGTTGCTTACCCTGCCGCGAAATACCTGGCAGGGCAAGCAACAAAAGCGGTAACAATTTGTATCTTGTTTAGCTTTCATCCAAACAACGCTTTATGATTCAACGTGTACAAACCATCTGGTTGCTGCTGGCCTCGGCAGTAGCCTTTCTTACACTCAAACTCTCGTTCTTCAGCGGCAATAAAATGGTGAATAATGTAAAAACATTCATTTCACTCGATGCCCGCGAAAGCCTGGTGCTTACCATATTAACCGTAGCAGTAGCCATTGCCTCACTGGTGGCCATTTTCCTGTATAAAGACCGGAAAAGGCAGGTACTGGTAACGGTAATCACCGCACTGGTGTCTATCATTAACATTGTGGTATACGTTACCGAGGCTAAAAAATTTGTGCCCAACGAAGGCAAATACGACTTAACATCCATACTCGCAGTCGCCATTCCCATCTTCCTCCTACTAGCCATCCGCGGTATGCGCAGGGACGAAAAGCTGATAAAAAGTGTAGATAGGCTGCGGTAACGCCAATTTGAAAATTTGAAAGTGTGCTAATTTGAGAATACTAAAACAAAAAAGCGCCCTTGCATTGTTTCATGAAACATGCAAGGGCGCTGTCATTTTATACAGGCAAAACAAACAACCTGCCGTCTTATTTCCAATAGCTTTTATGCTCGCTTTGATCTTTTTCCATTAGCACATTACCCCCATTAAGAGACTTGGGTTTTCCCATTTGCACATTTTCAAATTACCACATTCCCAAATTTTCTGTAAGCCTCCGGCTTACAGAAATCTCCCTGTATAACTCTCCTTCACCTTCTTCAAATCTTTCGGCACGCCTTCAAATACCAGGTTGCCGCCTGCGTCGCCGGCTTCGGGACCAAGATCTATTACCCAGTCGGCGCTTTTGATCACGTCGGTATTGTGTTCAATTACCACCAGTGAGTGCCCCTGGTCAATCAGCGCCTGGAACGAGGCCAGCAGTTTCTTGATATCATGAAAATGCAAACCCGTGGTAGGCTCGTCAAAGATAAACAGTATCTGCCCGCTGCTTTTGCCCTTGCCCAGGAAGCTGGCGAGTTTTACACGCTGCGCTTCACCGCCGCTAAGGGTATCGCTGCTCTGGCCCAGTTTTACATAACCTAGGCCTACATCCTGTAAAGGTTGTATGGCTTTGGCCAGCGCTTTATCCTCTTTAAAAAATTCAATGGCATCATCCACACTCATGTCCAGCACGTCGTAAATGCTTTTGCCTTTGTATTGCACTTCCAGCACTTCTTCTTTAAAACGTTTGCCGCCGCATACTTCGCAGGTCAGGTGTACATCGGCAAGAAACTGCATTTCTACAATCTGTTCGCCCTCACCCTTACAGGCGTCGCAACGGCCGCCGTCTACATTAAAAGAGAAATGTTTGGGCAGGAAGCCGCGCATTTTTGCCAGCGGCTGTTTCGCATACAGGTCGCGGATTTCATCGTACGCCTTGATATACGTTACAGGGTTACTGCGCGATGATTTACCAATCGGGTTCTGATCCACCATTTCTATCTGGCTGATATTTTCCACCGCACCGGTAATAGCTTTATGAAAACCAACTTTGTCTGCTATTTCGCCCTTCATTTTTTTCAATGCAGGGTACAGTATCTGTTTTACCAGGGTTGTTTTACCGCTGCCGCTCACACCGCAAACCACGCACAATACATTCAGCGGAAACGATACCGAAATATCTTTCAGGTTGTTTTGCCTGGCGCCCTCTACCGTTATTTTCTCCCGCCATTTGCGCACGTTTTTGGGCGGGTCAATGCTCAGCTCTCCTTTCAGGTATTTGCCGGTTAAGCTGTCGGGGTTGGCAACCAGCTGATCGTAGTTACCTACAGCCACTACTTCGCCGCCCAGGTGCGATGCCAGTGGCCCCATGTCAATGATGTAATCAGCTTCGCGCATCATCATTTCATCGTGTTCCACCACCACCACCGTATTGCCGAGATCGCGCAGCTGTTTCAACACTTCAATCAAACGTTCGGTATCACGGGAATGCAAGCCAATGGAAGGCTCGTCGAGTATGTACAGGGAATTGGTAAGGTTGCTGCCCAGGCTGCGGGTTAGCTGTATACGCTGGCTTTCGCCACCGCTCAGTGAATTGGCCAGGCGGTTAAGTGTGAGGTAACCCAGGCCTACGCTCACCAGCGTTTGTATGCGTTGGTGTATTTCCAAGAGTATACGCTTCGCTATCTGGTTTTCGTGCTCGGTAAGGGTGAGCTTGTCAAACCACTGCAGCAGGTCTTTCACCTGCCACTCGCACAGCTCTCCGATATTTTTGCCGCCTACCTGCACATACAGCGCTTCCTTACGCAAACGGTAACCATGGCAGTCAGGACACAATGTACGGCCCCTGTAGCGGCTTAACAGCACACGGTACTGCACTTTATACAGGTTTTGCTCAACCTCCTTAAAAAAGGCATGTATGCCGTAAACAGAACCCTTGCCATCCCACAGCAGTCTGTACTGCGATGGTGTTAAATCAGCAATGGGCTTGTGAATCGGGAAGTCGATAGCTTTGGCGCCTTTTACAAACTGGTCGCGCCACCAGCCCAGTTTCTCCCCTTTCCAGGGAGCAACAGCGCCTTCATATACACTCAGCCGCCTGTCGGGTATTACCAGGTCATCATCAATACCCAGCACCTGGCTAAAACCTTCACAGGTTGGGCAGGCGCCATAAGGGTTATTGAAAGAAAACAGGTTGGGTACCGGTTCTTCAAACTGCATATCGTCCAGCTCAAACTTGTTGCTGTAGTGCTGCAGTTGATCACCGTCTATTTCAATAAACATTTCACCCTCGCCTTCATAAAACGCAGTACCGATTGAATCAGACAGGCGGTGCAGGTCATCTTCTTCAAATTCCTTTACGGCCACACGGTCAATCAGCACATACGTATTGGGTAATGTTTGTTTACTCAACTGTTGTTTCAGGGCCTTGTCATCCTGCTCCAGCAGCTCTTCAATACGCAGCAGCGAAGCTTTTTCACCTGCTGCACCACGTATATACATGCGCGAAAAACCTTTCTGCATCAGTATGTTCAGCTCTTCCCGCACCTCGCGTTTGGCATGTTGCTTAAACGGCACCAGTATCACTACACGGGTGCCTTCCGGCATTTGTTTAACGGCTGCCGTTACATCGGCCACATCATCTTTCTTTACCTCGCGCCCGCTTACCGGTGAAATGGTACGGCCCACGCGTGCAAACAGCAGGCGCAGGTAATCATAAATCTCCGTCATACTGCCTACCGTACTGCGTGGCGTGCGGGTAATGACTTTTTGTTCAATGGCAATAGCCGGACAAAGCCCTTTGATGTAATCTACATCAGGCTTTACCATACGTGCCATAAACTGCCTGGCATAAGCGCTCAGGCTTTCTGCATAACGCCGCTGTCCCTCGGCAAACAGGGTATCGATGGTCAGCGAAGATTTTCCGCTGCCTGAGACGCCTGTAACCACGATAAATTTGTTTCTGGGAAAGGCAACCGTTACGTTTTTCAGGTTGTGGATCCGCGCACCTTTTACGAGAATTTCATTAGTGGAAGTAAGTTCCGGCCGGGCGGCGGTTTTTGTTGCTGTTTTGCTCATTATTCCCCTTTTTCTTCAGATTCTGCTATCAGTTAGCAAGCTACTTATACTAAACTATATTTATTCACAATTTTTTTGCACTTAACGTGCAGCTCTCACAAATCTTCTTCTTATATTCACATAACATTCACAATTCATTAAAATTATTCTATATAGAAAAATCTCTACTCATAAAGGCTTAATTTAACCCATATTATTGACATTCAACCCTTTACACCCCCTAAAAAACCCGTTTATGAGGAGGTTTATACAGTTTACCGACACTCAGTTGGTGCATGCCTTCAGTGAAGGCGATTTGCATGCTTTTGAAGCATTGATCAACCGTTATAAAGATAAATTGTTCAGTTCAATTGTCTTCCTGGTAAAAGATAAATACCTGGCGGAAGACTTATTCCAGGAAACATTTATCCGCATAATCGACACCATTCACAACAACCGTTACAACGAGGAGGGAAAATTCCTGCCCTGGGCCATGCGTATTGCGCACAACCTGTGTGTGGATTATTTCCGTAAAGTGAAACGGATGCCTACCATCGTAGACAGCGACAACAACGACATTTTCGACTGGATACAGGTGGCAGAAGAATCGCCGGAGCAGAAGATCATCCGGCACCAGAACCACGACCGTGTACACCGCATGCTCGAGAAATTACCCGCCGAGCAGCGTGAAGTAATTGTACTGCGCCACTTTGCCGATCTCAGTTTTAAACAGATCGCAGAGCTTACCAACTGCAGCATTAACACTGCACTGGGCCGCATGCGTTACGGCTTAATCAACTTACGAAAACTAATGCAGGAAAAACAGATTGCCCTGTAGCAACACCGCGTAGCGGTAACAATAATATGGCAGCCTGTTGGTAAGTGCACCTTTGTAATAACAAGGGGGCGCTTTCGCATGTATATACCTGAACAAACAGGCTGCCGCAACCGGTCAGCCACACTTGCCGTTTGCTGTAACCTGGCGCCATTTACACATTCAGCATACAGATACTGCTGCAGTATGCTTATCTTCAAAGCAAATAATTCCTGATACATGACACCTGTTCTAGCCCTTAATACCATCAGCAAGAACTATGGCCCCATACAGGCACTCGATAATGTGTCGTTCACCGTTCCCAAAGGTTGCGTATTCGGCATTTTAGGCCCCAATGGCAGCGGTAAAACAACTTTATTGGGTATCGCCATGGATGTGCTGCGTGCAAGCGCAGGAAACCTGCGCTGGTTTGATCAACCCTCTTCAGCAGAGTTGCGTAAACAAATAGGCACCCTGCTCGAAACACCTAATTTTTATCATTATCTCACCGCCGTACAAAACCTGCGTATTACTGCTGAAATAAAACAACGAGGCCTGGATGATATTGATACTGTACTGAAAAAAGTAAACCTGTACGAACGCAGGAACAGCAAATTCACCACGTATTCGCTGGGTATGAAACAACGCCTGGCCATTGCAGCAGCCCTGCTCGGCAACCCCGATGTGCTGGTGCTTGATGAGCCTACCAACGGACTTGACCCGGTAGGTATCGCTGAAATACGTAACCTGATTAAACAGCTGGCTGCAGAAGGCAAAACCATTATCATGGCCAGCCACCTGCTTGATGAAGTGGAAAAGGTTTGTACCCATGTGGCCATTCTTAAAAAAGGAAAACTTATTGCAGCCGGTGCAGTTGATGAAATACTGGTAAATGAAGATGTGGTGGAAATAGGCGCAGCGAATATACAAGCACTGCAGCAGGCCGTAAACAGCATGAACGGCTACTCTTCTGTAAAGCAGGATGGCCAGGTGCTGCTGCTTTCTTACCCGGTTGGAAAAGCTAACCTGGAGCAGATTAACCAGCACTGCTTTAACCAGGGCACGGTACTCAACCACCTGCATTTGAAAAAGAAAAGTCTTGAAACCAAATTCTTCGAACTCACCAACAACTAATCGTTATGCTGCATTTATTAAAAATAGAATGGCTGAAAGTAAAAAACTACCGCACGTTCTGGGTATTGTCTATCCTGTTTATGGTGAGCATTTTTGGCATCAATTACATTATGTTCAATATTCAGAATACCGCGCACATCAATGCAGGCACCGGCCCCGTTCAAAAACCGGAGCAGGCCGCCGCCGCCGATACGCTGATAAAAAAAGTGGTAGGCTCGCCATTTGACTTTCCAGAGGTATGGCAAAGCATAACTTACGTGAGCGGCTTTTTATTGTTTATTCCCGGCCTGCTGATCATTACCTCCATTACCAACGAATACACGTATAAAACGCACCGCCAGAATATTATTGATGGCCTGAGCAGAACACAGTTCATTTTTGTAAAAATGCTGCTCACGGTAATTATTGCATTGGCTGCAACACTATTTGTATTCCTTACTGCCGTGGGCTTTGGCTTATCGGGAGGCAGCAGCTTTAGCTTCGATAAAAT
This sequence comes from Deminuibacter soli, assembly GCF_003412455.1. Lineage (GTDB taxonomy): Bacteria > Bacteroidota > Bacteroidia > Chitinophagales > Chitinophagaceae > Deminuibacter > Deminuibacter soli. The sequence goes on from NZ_QTJU01000011.1 coordinate 135,887, forward strand.
AGAATATGTCGGTTACTTTTTTATACAGGCACTGAGTTATACTGCGTTTGCCTTGCTTACAGGTATTGTATTAAAAAGATCAGGTGTGGCAATTGGCTTGTTTTTCCTGTATTCGCTGGTACTCGAAAACATGCTCAGCGGCCTGCTCAACCATTACTTCAACCCGGTAGGCTCTTACCTGCCGCTTGAAACAACAGACCGGCTCATCCGGTTTCCCTTTTTCAGGCGCGTGGTAGAACAACTGGTAAAAGCACCACCACCGGTAAGTTCTTTCTTACTGATGTCGGCCATCTACCTTACGCTGTATTTCTTCCTTTGCAAACGCAAACTCGAAACAGCAGATTTATAAGCTTACTGCTTTTTTCATACAACAAGCGGCGTACATGCAGTATTGCATTTGTACGCCGCTTGCTTTTTAAACGAAATATTCTTTTGAAGGCGCAGTTGTGTCAGGGAACAACGACTGCGTCATTTGTATAGCATCTACCATCGGGATGTTTAGGCCCTGGAATGCAGTTCCTGCAATGTTCTTCTGGAATAAAGCCCTGCTGTGACTTACAGATTCACCAACGATGATAGCCAGCAAGTCATGCGGCAGGTTATAGCCACCTTTACCATCACTGTATTGCTCCAGGTTATTAACAGCGAAAACGTTTTCTACATGTAAATCTGCGATCAGGTCGTCTACACCGGGATAAATAAACACCGTTCGCAGCGTAAAACTGATGGCCTGCATTATATCCAGTTTATGCTGAAACCGCACTTCAATGGTTTGAATTTTTTCCTGGTCGAACATTGATTCATTTACAAAAAAAGCAAAGTCTTTTATGCGCCTTACTTCAATATCTGCAGGCGTTATTTTGTTTGTTGCCATTGTTTATATTTAGTTGTTGATACATGTATCCACTCAAACTTATTTCTTCAATAGCTCCTCCAGCGCTGCTTCTGCAGAAGGGTATAGAAAAGTAAAGCCGGTACTTTTTATTTTGGCGGCACTAACGGTGCAGCTTTTTAAAATCTCCACGCTCATTTCGCCGAGCATGGTTTTTAAAACAAAGGCAGGCACATGAATGGGGATATAAAAATTACCACGCAGCTTTTTCGCCAGCATCAGCATTAACTGCTTATTGGTTAGAGGTGCCGGGGCAACACCATTGTATGCGCCCTGCAGTTGTGCATTTTCAATGGCATGTATGTATATGCGGCAAAGATCATCGAGATGTATCCAGCTGATCACCTGCTCGCCAGATCCAAAGATGGCGGCAACACCAAATTGCTGCGGCTTTTTAAACTCGGCAAATGCACCGCCGTCGTTACTCATTGCCAAACCTGTTCTGATGCTCACCACGCGCACACCAGTTTGCGCACCGATATTGTTATTGGCCTGCTCCCACACCACACAGGTTTTGCCTAAAAAATCATCATCAGCCTTGTCGGTTTCTACAAAACCATTTGCGCGGCTGCCAGCTGTATCAGCACCATACCAGCCCACACCCGAAGCGCAGACCACCGCCTGTACTTTATTGCTGTGCTGTTTCATGGCCTGTGCCAGCAGCTCACCGCTTTTTACACGGCTGTCAATGATTTCCTGTTTATATTCTTTTGTCCACCGTTTTTCTGCAACACCGGCGCCTGCAAGGTGCACAATAAAATCGGCCTGTTCTATCGCTGTGGCATCAATCGTTTGGGCTTTAATATCCCATCTGGCCATTTGCACACCAATAACGGGTGCATTACCGCTGCGGCTAAGGCCGATTACCCGGTAGCCTTTTTCCAGTAATAACTGTGCAAGTCTTTTACCAACTAACCCCGTAACACCCGTAATGGTTACCGTTGCCATTTGCTTGTTTTAATCGTTCCTGTAAAATTATGGCTTATGCGCAACCTGTATGGAAAAAAAATCCCTCCCGGGAAACGGGAGGGAAACAACAACTAAAAACACTAAGAGAGCTTTTCAATATGATTAATCCGGTTTTTTACCATCCAGGAAAGTATTGATGGTTGAAATTTTACCGTCATTGTTCTCGTCTGCTTTCACCGTGTACTTGCTGTAGAAGTTTTCTACTGAAGACAAGGTGTTGCCAAACAAATCCATGTTTCTGCGGATGTAGGCAGGCACGTTTTCAAACTCGCTGCTATTGTCGCCTGAACTGCTCATGTTAAAGCTCAGGTTACGCAGTTTCTGGATACGTTCTGCTGCACGGCGTTTCTGGTCTTCTTCCGCATCATCGATATCGTAGCTGGTAATTTGCTGAACCGGCTGTGTTGGTACAGGTTCGTCTTTAATCACCAGTTGAAAATCCATTGTTTCTTCCTGCTCTTTCGGCTTCACCGGCTGTTTCTGGGGCTCCTGCTGCAATGGCTGCATGGCAGTTGGCGCTTGCGGACGCTGTTGCTGCGGTTGCGGCGCCTGTGGCTGAGGGGCCTGCGGTTGCTGTGTGCTGCCTGAAGGCTGCTGCGCGTAAATATTCGATGGCTTATTTAAAAAGCCGCCGGCTGTTGTATTGGTGCTATTGCTTACCGGGCGTTCAACATACTGCATCTGCGGTTCGGTTGGTTCAACCGGTTCAGCAGGTTTTACAGACTGTGTGATCTCGGTGCTCAGTTCAAAATACAAAGAACCGTCGGGCGCTACCGTAGGCTCGGGCAGCTGCTGTTCTTCAACAGGCTGTTCTGCCACTGCAGGTGCAGGGGTATTACCATCAGACAGGTGCGGTGCAAACGGATCTTTTTCTTCAAAAGGAAGCGCCTGCTGTGCTTTCTGCTGCTGGTGATACATCTTTTTTTCTTCACCATCCACCCCCAGGGTCATCACAATTTTCTCTACTTTGGGCAATGCAGGCGCAGCTGCTTCCATTACCTTGAAAGGATCTTTGTGTTCAAAGCCGGTAGCGATAAGCGTGATACCAATTTTGCGGTCGAGCGTGTTGTCGTAACCCATACCCACAATTACATCGGTATTGGGACCAGCCTGCATACGCAGGTGGTTGTTGATGATTTCAAGCTCATCCATCGTACACTCATGGTCGCCTTCGGCGCTGTTGATGTTGATGAGAATCCATTTGGCACCCTGAATTTCGCTATCGTTCAGCAACGGAGAGTTCAGTGCTTCTTCAATAGCATGCTGCGCCCTGTCTTCACCTTCCATTGCTGCACTGCCCAGGATAGCTACACCACCGTTTTTCATTACGGTACATACGTCTGCAAAGTCCACGATAATATGACCGCGGCTGTTGATGATATCGGTGATACATTTGGCAGCTGTAGCCAATACATTATCGGCCTTGCCAAATGCTTCCTTCATTTTAAGATTGCCGTACTGGATACGCAGTTTATCGTTGCTGATCACCAGCAAGGTGTCTACATACGGCTCCAGTTCTTTAATACCTGTTTCTGCCTGCTGGTGACGGCGCGGACCTTCAAAGCCGAAAGGCGTTGTTACAATACCCACCGTTAAAATGCCCAGCTCACGGCAAATTTTCGCGATAATAGGCGCACCACCTGTACCGGTGCCGCCGCCCATACCTGCGCATATAAAAGCCATTTTAGTATTTACTTCCAAAATGCGTTTGATCTCTTCGAGTGATTCTTCTGTGGCTTCCTTGCCCACTACAGGGTTTGCCCCTGCACCCAGCCCTTGTGTAAGATAGGGCCCCAGCTGAATTTTATTAGGTACCCGGCTTTGTTCCAAAGCCTTGGCATCTGTATTACAAATGATGAAATCAACACCTTCAATGTCCTGTGCATACATATAATTCACAGCATTGCTTCCTCCTCCACCCACACCAAGTACCTTGATGATGGATGATTTTTGCTTAGGCAAATCAAAGTGTATCATAGTTCTACGTTTAAATGGATTAGTAAGTAATTTTCAATAGAGTAGGGTAAAGGGTCAAATAGGTTAACAATGGGTTGCAATGCATAACCAGGGTACCGGTTTGTTTATTGCAGCCCGCAATATTATCTGATTTCGTGATCTCCTTCTTCTTTGAACAGGTCAATGATACCATCTTTGAATTTATCCCAGAAACTATTAATGCCTTTGCGTTTGCGCATATCCACGGTAACTTCCGCTACCGGCCCTTTTACTGCTACTTCAGCCACTTCATCTTTTTTCAGGCTTTCCGGAACATCAATCCTTCTGAACCTGTTTTCAAATTCCTTGCGTTTGTGTTCGTAATCGCTGTAACCTTTCAGTATTAAACCAATACAGGTTGAATACATGGGTTTCTTCAGCTCATCTATATGATTTACCGCCAGGTGCTCATTGGGATAACCAATGCGTGCATTGAGGCCGGTTACATATTCCGTTAACTGTATCAGGTGTTTCAGCTGTGAACCACCACCTGTTAAAATGATACCGCCGTTTAATACCCGGTTGTCAAGACCAACCTGTTTTAAATGATAGGTAACAAAATCCAGGATCTCACTCATCCTCGCCTGGATAATATTCGCCAGGTTCTTCACGCTGATTTCTTTGGCAGGCATGCCTTTTAAACCAGGGATGGTGATAAAGGCATTGGCTTTTGCTTCATCTGCCAGCGCGCTGCCGAACTGCACCTTCATGGCTTCTGCCTGGCTTTTCAATACACCCAAACCCATACGGATATCGTTGGTGATGTTTTCGCCGCCAAACGGAATTACTGCAGTGTGTTTCAGAATGCCTTCATAAAATACAGCGAGGTCACTGGTACCACCACCGATATCGAGAATGGCCACACCTGCTTCCATATCTATTTCACTCATTACAGCAGAAGCAGAAGCCAGTGGTTGCAACACCAGGTCTTTTGTTTTCAGCTGACTTCTTTCCACCGCACGGTTAATGTTGCGGATGGCATTCCTGTCGCCGGTAATGATGTGGAAATTGGCACCAACTTTCACGCCATTGTATCCAACAACGTCCTTAATGTTTTGAAAATTATCTACGTGGAAGTCCTGCGGAATCACGTCGATAATCTGATCACCTGCCGGGATAAAGGTTTTGCGCTGGTTATCGATCAGCTGCTCTACCTCCCAGCGTTGTATTTCAATTTCGGCATCCTGGCGTACCAGGTCACCGCGGGTTTGCAGGCTTTTGATATGGTGGCCTGCAATACCAACGTATACTTCATTAATTTCCAGGTCGGGATTGCTCTCACTGCAGTTGGCCAAAGCCTGTTGAATAGCTTTGATGGTCTGGTCAATATTGAGCACCTGGCCATGCTGCACTCCAGAACTGTTGGCCCGGCCAAAACCAAGTATCTCCAGTTTCCCATATTCGTTTTTGCGTCCGGCAATGGCAGCAATCTTCGTTGTTCCAATGTCCAGACCCACAATAATGGGTGCTTCATTCGGGTTCATAAATAAGTGTTTTAGTTGTTTGTTATTTGTCGAAAGTTGTTGTTATCGTTTGTTTTTCCTGGCCGGCATAACCGCCCTGGGTTTTGGTGCACCGCCATGTACTGCTGTACCTGCCGGTGGTTTGGCCGCTGCCGCCGGATGTTTGTTTCCTGCTGCAGTTGCTGCTCCCGGTTTAGGCCGCACTGCCGGCGGTTTGGGCGGTGCTGCTGCTGCCGTATGCGCCGTATCTTTTACAGCCTTTGCCAATGTTGCCTGTGCAGCCAGCTTTCTTACACCACTGGTATCGCCCAGCATGGAATTCACCTGCGCCATGCCATTGGTTAATACCTCCATGGCCCTGGCAGAATCAATCACCTGCTTAGCCGTACCTTTCTTCACTGCTACCACCTGGCCACTGTACTGCACATCAATTTTTTCATATTTCTCAAAGCCGGTCTTCGTCCACACCTGTTTGTAAAAGCTCAGCAACCTGCCAAATTTGCCTTCCAGATCACTCGCATCGCCCAGCATAATTACCTGGTTGCCCAGTACGGGTGTCATTTCATACGTGTGCTGCGATGTGATGTCTATCTGCGACACCTGCTCTACCCAGAACGAATCGCGTGCAATAAAGTCTGCTATGTGACGCACATCCTGCAGCACCGCGCTATCAGGCCCCGACAAATGCACGCGCTCTGAAGGAAACGAAGTGAATACGGGTACACGGGCAGACAACTTATCGCTCAGCGGCAGGCGTTTGCCGCTGCTGTCGATATAAAATGAATTACCCTGCTTGGTAAACACCCTTGCCAGCGGTTCACGCTCTTCAATTTTTACCTGCAATACATGGTTGTTATCAAAGAACAAATTGGCTTCCTTAATCCACGCATCCTTTTCCAGTATGGTTTCCAGCCTGCGAAGCGGGATACCTGCCAGCGGAGCCTTTACCGCGGCGCCATTGCGTTTCAGCACATCCAGCACATCTTTCTCATCTACAAACACATGATCCTGTGCACCTTCAATTTCAATTTTGATATCTGTGCACTGCGCTTCGTCTTTTTTACGCATAGCCATCACCAGCAACACCAGGATGCCTGCTCCCAGCGTACACCAGGCAATAAATTGTATGCGTTTCTTCCACATGCTTGCGTTAACTGTTGGCTGATAAAATTTTACTCACATCCTTAATCAATGCATCAATATCACCCGCGCCTGCCATTACCAGCAAATGCGGTTGCTGTTGCTGCACCCATTCCAGCATCTCCTCTTTCGTAAGCAGGTGTTTGGCAGGAATGGTCATTTTATCGAGAATCAAAGAACTGGTTACCCCTTGTACCGGCAGTTCCCTGGCCGGGTAAATGGGCAGCAGCACCACTTCATCGGCCAGGCTCAGGCTTTCTGCAAAACCGTTTGCCAGGTCTTGTGTGCGACTGAATAAATGGGGCTGGAATATGACTGTACACTTTTGCGAACCATACAGGCTCCGAACCCCTGTTATCAATGCTTTTAATTCTTCCGGGTGATGTGCATAATCATCAATCAGCACATGCCCTTTATTTATTTCATCTGCCGCAGGTTTTAAAATGTATTGAAACCTGCGTTTCACTCCTTTAAAATCTGCTACGGCTGCTTTAATCTGTTCATCAGGTAAACCCATGTACCTGGCAACTGTAATAGCAGCAATACTGTTTTCCACATTATGTAACCCACCCATGTGCAATAAAACATTGCTGATAGTCCAGTCTTTGCTTATTACATCGTATACATACGATCCCATTTCAACACGCAGATTGGCCGCATACACATCAGCGCGTGTATCATTGAAATGGTACCTGAAATGGGTATCACCACTCAGTTCTGCGTCACGGCTCAATCCGTATTTGCTTACCAGGCAGCCGCCTTTTTTAATACGTTTGGAGAACTCCACAAAGGCATCTTCCACCGCTTCGGGCGTGCCATAAATATCCAGGTGATCAGGATCCATGGCTGTTACCACAGCCACATCGGGCACCAGCTTCAAAAAGCTGCGGTCGTACTCATCTGCTTCAATCACCGCCACATTCCGGTCGTTCGGCCAGAAATTAGTTCCATAGTTTGCTGCAATACCACCCAGGAAAGCATTACAGCCATAACCGCTGTGCCGCAGCATATGCGCCACCATGGTGGTAATGGTTGTTTTGCCGTGGGTGCCGCCAACGCACACGTTAAATGAACTTTCTGTAATCCACTGCAACACATCACTTCGCTTCACTACTTCATAACCGTTGCTGCGGTAAAACTGCAGCTCTACATTGGTGGCAGGTATAGCGGGAGTATATACTACCAGGTTTACATCCTTGGGCGCGAGGTGCACGTTTTCATCGTAATGAATGGGCATGCCCACGCGCTCCAGTTCTTTGGTAAGCGGCGTTGCTGTGCGATCGTAGCCGCTTACTTCCACGCCTTTCGACTGGAAATACCTGGCCAGCGCGCTCATACCTATGCCGCCGATACCTATGAAGTAAACCTTCCGTATGTTACTGAGTTTGTCCATTGTTTATTGAGCTTAACGTATCACCGTTCAAAACGCCCTGCACATTTTATTTTTATATCGCACTTAATACCGCGCCGGCAATCACTTCATCTGCATTGGTTACTGCCAGTTTTGCGATATTCGTTTTCAATTTCTCCTGCTTTTCTTCATCCATGGCCAGCTTCACCAGCGCAGGATATAATTTGGCCTGTACCTCTTCATCTTTCACCAGTATGGCCGCTTCTTTTTCTACCAGGTATCGCGCATTCACCGTTTGATGATCTTCTGCCGCAAATGGGAATGGCACAAAAATCACCGGCTTTTTCGCCACACACAATTCTGTTACTGCCATTGCGCCTGCTCTTGATATTACCAGGTCGGCCGCCGCATAAGCCTTATCCATTTCGGTAATAAACTCACTCACCCACACATTCTCAAAACTTTTACCACGTTGTATATAGGCTTCCGCGCCGTTTTTACCTGTTTGCCAGATCACCTGCAACCCCACGGTTTCAAAATCCTGCACGTGTGATGAAATTACCTGGTTAATGCTGCGTGCACCCAGACTGCCACCAACCACCAGCAAGGTTTTCAGGCTATCGTCCAATCCAAAAAAACGCAATGCTTCTTTTTGGGTTGCGTGTGCATTTACGATGGCCTTACGTACCGGATTACCGGTGATCTTTATTTTTTCTGCAGGAAAAAACTTGTCCATGCCTTCACTTGCCACGAATACCTGCGTTGCTTTTTTGCTGAGCATAATATTCGCTTTACCTGCAAATGAGTTGCTCTCATGTATGAAAGTGGGTATGCCTTTCGCCTGTGCCGAACGCAGCACCGGGAAACTGGAATAACCACCCACACCTATCACCGCATCAGGTTTAAAGTCGCGGATAATGTTTTTTACCTGGAAAAAACTTTTGATCAGCTTAAAGGGCAGACCCAGGTTTTTAATCAAAGAGCTCCTGTTAAAACCGGCTATATCAATTCCCTTGATGGAATAACCAGCCTGTGGTACGCGCTGCATCTCCATTTTACCCTTTGCACCAACAAACAGGATGTCGGTACCGGGTGCCTGCTGCTTAATGGCATTGGCAATGGCGATGGCCGGGAATATATGTCCGCCGGTACCTCCACCGGCTATAATTATTTTTTTCATGTTGCTGCTGCGTTAAGCTGCTTGTGCCGTTACTGCCGGCGTTTGTTCTTCTTTTTTTCCTTCCATCTGCTCTACGTTGCGCGCCACACTTAATATAATACCAACAGATGCGCAGGTAAACAAAAACGAGCTGCCTCCCATACTCACCAGCGGCAGGGTTACCCCTGTTACCGGTACCAGGTGCACATTTACCGCCATGTTGGCAATGGCCTGTATCACCATGGTAAAACTTAATCCCAATGCGAGGAATGCACCAAACGCATAGGGACATCGCCTGAATATGCGGATGCACCTGAATAGGAATATCAGGTACACAAATACAATAAATGCTCCGCCTGCCAATCCGTATTCTTCAATAATCACCGAATAAATAAAGTCGTTGTATGCCTGTGGCAGGTAATTACGCTGCCTGCTGTTACCAGGACCTAATCCAAACAACACACCGCCATTGGCAATGGCGATGTTAGCCTGCTGTACCTGGTAAGGCACTTCTTCATCTTTGGCATAAATAAAATCCTGCACCCTGCGTACCCATGTTCCAAAACGGCCAAAGCCGTGAATCTTTTCAGCTGTGGCCTGGTGTGTATTGGCCGTTGTTTCGTGTTGCGGCCCCTTGTAAGTAGTTACCGCCACCGTTACTATAAACAGAATCGGTATCAGCGCCACACCTATTACCAGCAGGATATGTTTTACACTTACCCTTCCTATAAACAGCAGCAGCAGCGAAGTGGCTCCTGTAAGCAATGCATTGGAAAGGTTCGCCGGCATAATCAGCACACAGGTAATGGCAATGGGTACAATCAGCGGGATAAAGCCTTTTTTAAAGTCTTTGATCTGCTCCTGTTTCTTGCTCAGCTGGCGCGATAAATACATAAACAACGCCAGTTTGGCCAGGTCACTGGTTTGAATGGTCATATTAATTACCGGCAGTTTAATCCACCTGCTGCCTTCATTGATGCGTGCACCAAAGAACAGCGTATAAATCAGCAGCGGAACTGATATCGCGAACAATATCATGGCTACCCGCGAATACAGGGTGTAATTAACACGGTGTAAAAAATAAATAACCAGTATGCCGAGGATAATAAACGAAAGCTGTTTAAACAGGTACACTTCGGTATTACCCTTGTACATTTTATAGGCCAGAGACCCCGTTGCGCTGTATACTACCAGCAATGAAATCATTGCCAGCAACACCACGATACCCCAAATAAACTTATCACCCTTCGTTTTATTCAAAAGGCCGGAACGCCCCCCGTCAACGGAAGAGAACTGTGAAAAAAGTTTATCGGATGTTTCGTTTACCATGTTGTTATTATAAATCGTTTACTGCTTCTTTAAACTGCTTGCCCCTGTCTTCATAGTTTTTAAACAGGTCAAAGCTGGCGCAAGCCGGGCTTAACAGTACCACATCACCCTTACCGGCCAGTTCAAATGCAGTGGTTACCGCATCTTTGGCAGTGGCAGTATCCACTATTTTAGCTACGGTGCTGCCAAATGCTTCATGAATTTTCTGGTTGTCGGTACCCATACAAACGATGGCCTTTACCTTTTCTTTCACCAGGTCTTCAATCAGCGTGTAGTCATTGCCTTTGTCAACGCCACCGAGAATAAGGATGGTGGGTTTGTTCATGCTTTCGAGCGCATACCAGGTACTGTTTACATTGGTAGCCTTGCTGTCGTTGATAAATTCAACGCCGCGCACGGTTGCCACATGCTCCATACGGTGCTCCAGGCTTTCAAATGTTTTAACCGCTTCCCTGATCTTCTCTTTCCTGATGCCCAGTGTAGCGGCTGCGATACCTGCTGCCATAGTGTTGTACTGATTGTGTTTGCCTTTTAAAGCAAAGTCATAGATGCTCATGCTCACCCGCTCTTCCTGAACGCGTAACATCATCTGGTCTCCTTTTATGTATGCGCCTTTTTTTACTTCTTGTTTCATGGTAAATGGCAATGGGTTAGATGTGATGGATATTGATTTTAAATGCGCCATAATCACTTCATCGTCTTCGCAGTAGATAAAATAATCTCCGGCTGTCTGGTTTTCTGTTATTCTGAACTTGCTCTTTATATAATTCTCAAACTGGTAATTGTACCTGTCTAAATGATCTTCCGTAATATTCAGCAGCAATGCTACATCGGCCCTGAAGGTTTGAATGTCATCCAGCTGAAACGAACTGATCTCTGCCACATACAAGTCCTTCGGATCTTCTGCCACCTGCCTCGCAAACGAGTACCCGATATTGCCTACCAGCGCACAATCCATCCCTGCCAGTTTGCAGATATGGTAAATCAGCGAGGTGGTAGTGCTTTTGCCGTTGCTGCCGGTGATCGCTACTATTTTGCTGTTGCCCTTGTACCGGTACGCCAGTTCAATTTCACTGATCACCGGTATACCCTTTGCCCTTATCTTCTTCACCATCTCGTTCTTCTCAGGTATGCCCGGACTTTTCATTACTTCATCTGCCGACAGTATTTTTTCTTCCGTATGTTTTCCTTCTTCAAATTCAATTCCCTGTTCAGCGAGTGTTTTACGGTACACATCTTTTAACGCGCCCCCGTCACTTACAAACACATCGTAACCGCGCTGTTTGCCAAGTATGGCCGCACCTACACCACTTTCACCGCCGCCCAGTATCACTAATCGTTTGGCCATGCACTAGCGTATTTTTAAAGTGATGATCGAGAATACCACACACAACAAAGTCAATATCCAGAAACGCACTGCAATCTTGCTTTCATGAAACCCTTTTTTCTGGTAGTGATGATGCAGCGGGCTCATCAAAAACACACGCCGCCCCTCCCCAAACTTTTTCTTGGTGTATTTGAAGTAACTAACCTGCAGTATCACACTCATGCTTTCTACCAGGAACACCAGGCAGAAAATAGGTATCAGTAATTCCTTGCGGATAATGATTGCCAGCGAAGCGATAATACCACCCAATGCCAGGCTGCCCGTATCGCCCATAAATACCTGCGCCGGGAATGCATTGTACCACAGAAAACCAATACACGCACCCACAAACGCACCGATGAAAATAGACAGCTCACTCAGGTTGGGTATATACATTACATTGAGGTAATCGGCTATGCGGTAGTTACCGCTTACATAAGCGAATATGCCGATGCCTGCACCAATAATCGCACTCACCCCGGCTGCCAGTCCATCCAGCCCGTCGGTTAAATTGGCCCCGTTGGATACGGCAGTGATGATAAATGTTACGATCAATATGTAAATAACCCAGGTATATTTCTCTGCCCATGGCCCCATCCAGGTAATTAACCTGCTGTAGTTGAACTCATGGTTTTTTACAAACGGAATGGTGGTGATGGGTGTTTTTACACGTGCAAAATCCCTGTTCTTACCATCCATCTGGCGTGTGATAATATTCAGCGGACGATCGCCGGGATGAATGCTGCTTGCCACATTCTGGTCGTTGATCATTTCACGTTCTACCACTACACTGTTGTTGAAATAGAGCGTTGCACCTATAATAATACCCAAACCAACCTGGCCAAAGATTTTCACTTTACCGGCCAGCCCGTCAGAATCTTTCTTTTTGTATTGTTCACCCTTGGCCTGCGCTGATTTGCGTGCCTTGATTTTGAAATAGTCATCCAGGAAACCAATCATGCCCAACCATACAGTACACAGCAGCATCAGGCGTATGTATACTTTATTTAAATCGGCAAACAACAGCGTTGGAATAAGAATAGACAGCAGTATGATGATACCACCCATGGTAGGCGTACCTTTTTTCTGCTGCTCACCGGCTAATCCAAGGTCACGAACGGTTTCACCTATTTGTTTGCGCTTTAAGTAATTGATGATACGTTTGCCGTATACCGTAGCAATAAACAACGACAACAATATAGCCAGCGCTGCACGGAACGTGATAAACTGGAACAGTCCCGCACCGCTCAGGTTGTGATGTTGTTTAAGCCAGGTAAATAAATAATATAACATAATGGTTTTTAAATAGTCAATCCCGTATATTGTTGTTTCCTGTGTTACTTTTCCAGCAATGCAAACACTTCCCTCAGTACCGCTTTATCATCAAACGGGTGTTTTACCCCGTTGATATCCTGGTATTTCTCATGTCCTTTACCGGCTACCAGGATAATGTCTTCTCTCCCTGCCAGGCTCACCGCGGTTTTTATCGCTTCCTTCCTGTCGAGTATGGATATGGTTTTTCGTTTCGCCGCTATGTTCAGTCCTGCTTCCATATCGTTTAAAATAGCCTGCGGATCTTCTGTGCGCGGGTTATCGCTTGTCATAATAACCCTGTCACTTAACTCCGCAGCCACCTTTGCCATTATCGGGCGTTTGGTTTTATCCCTGTCGCCACCGCAACCCACAACGGTAATAATCTGTTCATGCCCCTTGCGCAGTTTCTTAATGGTGCTCAGCACATTTTCCAGCGCATCGGGTGTATGTGCATAGTCAACAATTCCGATGATTTTCTGGCCGCTTACCATGTAGTCAAAACGACCTTCCGCGCCGGTAAGCATGCTCAGCACACGCAATACTTCTTCTTTGTTTTCGCCGAGGTTTACCGCGGCACCGTATACGGCCAGCAGGTTGTAGGCGTTGAACTCGCCAATCAGGCGAAAATGCACTTCCTTCTCATTCACCATCATCACTAAACCGGTCAATGCATTTTCCAGTATCCTGCCTTTAAACTCAGCCATGGTTTTAAGGCTGTAATAATATTTTTTTGCTACCGTATTCTGCAGCATCACCATACCACGCTTATCATCGAGGTTGGAGATAGCAAATGCATCTGAACCGAGGTTATCAAAAAACGATTTCTTTACACGGATGTATTCTTCAAAGGTTTTATGATAATCGAGGTGGTCATGTGTAATGTTACTGAACAGTGCACCGGTAAAATGCAAGCCGGTAATGCGGTGCTGGTGTATGGCATGACTGCTGCATTCCATAAACACATGTGTGCAACCTGCATCGAGCATTTGTTTCAGCAATGCGTTCAGGCTTACCGCGTCGGGCGTTGTATGTGTGGCCGGAACAATAACACCTGCTATTTTATTCTCAACCGTACTTACAAGGCCGCATTTGTGGCCCAGCTCAGTAAACAGGTTGTACAGCACAGTAGCAATGGTGGTTTTGCCATTGGTGCCTGTAACACCCACCAGTTTCAGGTGTGCAGAAGGTTCACCATAAAAATGATGCGCCATGTAAGCAACCGCTTCGTGTGTGTTCTGTACCTGTATATAAGTAATACCCGCTTGCAATTGTGCAGGCATGGCTTCGCAAACAATGGCAATGGCACCCAGCTCAATGGCTTTTTCTATAAACAGGTGCCCGTCTGCCTGCGCACCACGTATGGCCACAAACACCGATCCGTCGGTTACCCGGCGTGAATCGATTTGTATGTCCTTTACCTCCAGTGCAGTATTTCCGTTTACTGACTGCAGGGGAACCTTGTATAATATGTCCTGTAGTGTGCTCAAGCGTTTTTATTTTTTATCAGCTTAATTCAGCTGAAGATTAACTATCTGTCCTTTTGCAACCGGCTGCCCGGCCATAATTGATTGCCCGGCTACCTTGCCCCTTCCCTTAACCGTTACTTTCAGTCCCATGTTTTCGCAGGCGTACAAAGCATCTTTCAAACCCATTCCTTCCAGTTGCGGCATTTGCTTGTTGCCTACGGTGAAATCTGCCACGGTTGGCTTATCCTGCCTGCGGTACACCTTGGCCCAGTCGCTGTTCCCTGCTCCTGAATCGGCACTGCTGATCTGCAGCGTATTAAACAGGGCTTTCATTTCTTTGCGCATACCGGTGTAGCTGTAATAGTTACTATCCGGTTTGCTGATGATGGCCATTTGCACAGGTGCACTTTGTTTTACATACATCGCATACAACCTGTCGGATATTTCCCTGAACACCGGCCCTGCCAGTGCACCGCCAAAATGCACAATTGCATGTGGTTTTGTTTTAATTACCACGATGCAGGTGTACTGCGGGTTATCAGCAGGGAAGTAACCAACAAACGATGCCTGGTATACACCATCATCGTATCCGAACTTACCATCGGCCACATTGGCCGTACCGGTTTTGCCGGCAACAGTATAGGGCGATCCTTTAAACAAAGCCATGGCTGTACCTTCGGTAACCACAGCACGCATACATTCCTGCGCATCTTTTATTACTGCAGGTTTTACAAAATTTTCCTGCAGCACAGTTGGTTCAAACTGCTTTACCACGGCACCATCGTTCACCACACTGCTCACGAGGTAAGGCTTCATCATTACCCCGTTGTTGGCAATGGCATTGTACAGGGTGAGTGTTTGCAGCGGTGTTACCTGTATGGCATAACCAAAACTCATGGTTACCATTGCATGCAGCCCTTCATTGTTCCTGCTCATTTTCGGCAGGCGCGGTTTCTCTTCTCCCAGCAGGTCAATACCGGTGAGGGTATCCAACCTGAACTTGTGCAGGTAAGTCCTGAACCTGTCTGGCCGGGATGCAAACTCCTTGAACGCAATTTTACCCATGCCTATATTTGAACTGTGCGCAAAACATTCTTTCACAGAAAGGACGGCCTTGGGATGCGGTTCTGCATCCACAATATTGCGTACGCCTACAAACGTGTTACCGGCCATCCCTACCTCTACCGGATCATTAATGGTGGTTCCACCATCGCTCAGTACAGATAAAAGCGTAGCCAGTTTAATGGTTGAGCCCGGTTCGGTTGCACGAAGGGCGTAATTATAATCTTCCCAGTAACTGCCATCAGTCCTGCGACCCAGGTTGGCGATGGCGCGTATTTTACCGGTTTTTGTTTCCATTACAATACAGGTACCATTGGCCGATTCGCTTTGCACCATGGTTTTCATGAGTGCATTTTCTGCGATATCCTGTATGTGTACATCCAGTGTGGTGATAATGTCTTTACCGTTTTCAGATTCCACCTGCAATTCATCATCTACCGGAACACTTACACCACCACCGATATAACGCACCAGCCTTTTGCCCTTGATACCACTGAGTATGCTGTCGTAGGTCATTTCCAAACCTACTTTAAACGAATCCCTGTCCAGCCCAATGGTTCTGAAAGCCAGCATCTGGTAAGGGTTTAAGCGAATGTTGCGTACTTCAGCAATAAAACCGCTTTTGTTTTTACCCAGGCGAACCAGCGGGAATGCACGCAACTGCTCGTATTCCCTGAAGCTGATTTTTCTTTTCAGCAAAAAATAACGGTCTTTCTCACGGTAGCCGTCTTTCAGCAGCTTGCGGTATTCCGCTTCCGTATGGTCTTTAAACAAAGCAGACAAACAAATACTCAGCGAATCAACGTTTTCCCTGAAGCGTTTACCGCTTTTGTCGCGCAGACCGTCTGCGGCGAAATCGATATAAATATCAAACTGCGGAATGCTGGTGCTCAGCATCTGCCCGTCTTCACTATAAATGGTGCCGCGTTCGGCGTCTATTTCTTCTATGTGCTGGTGCAGGCTGTCGCTCATGCTGCGCCAGTACCTGCCCTGTACCTGCTGAATGTAAAACGCCTTCCCGATAATGAGCACGCATACCACAGCTACTACCATGTAGCAGAGATACACACGCCATAATATGTCACGCTTTACTTCCACAATTACTTTCTCCTTTTTTCAACAGCGTTTATTGCAAGTTGTACGGGATACCTACGTTAAACTGCGCCTGCCTTGTTAATCCTTTTTATCACCGCTTTTTTCCAGCACAATGCGTACGGGCGGCACACTATCTATTTTTAAACCCAGCGGTTCTGCTGCGCGTACTATTTCTGATTCACGGCTCCTGAACATCACTTCGCTTTTCAGCGTTTTGTATACGTACTGCAGCTCTTTCAGCTCTTTCCCGGTTTTATCTGCATCCCTGATGGTTTTATCTGCCATGTGCCCGTTGGCGATATACACCACTGCCAGCACTGCCAGGAACAGGAAGAAGCGGATATTACCCAGTATCCATTCATACCGGAAAAAGCGCTTCAGCGGATTTTTACCGGCACTACCGTTTTGTATTTGCTCCTGCTGTTCACTCATATTCTTTTTTTTCCGCCGGTATTTATACTCTTTCTGCTACTCTCAGTTTTGCGCTTCGTGAGCGTGGATTCTTTTTCAATTCCTCTTCCGATGCTGATACAGGTTTTTTAGTAACCGGTTTCAGCAATACGGTTTTTTGTGTAGGCAGCAGCGGGTTGTCATCTTCCTCTTCAAATGTGCCCTGCCTGAAAAAGTTTTTCACGAGCCTGTCTTCGATAGAGTGGAAGGTGATCACCGCAAACCTGCCACCAGGCTTTAGCACTTCAACTCCCTGCTGCAGCATATCGCGCAGTGCCCCCATTTCATCGTTCACTTCAATACGCAGCGCCTGGAAAACCTGCGCCAGGTATTTGTTGGGATTGCCTTTCACCACCGGCTGCAACATGGCTTTAAAATTGGCTATGCTGCTAAGCGGCATATGCTGCCGTTGCTGCACAATGTGCTTCGCCAGTGTTTTTGAATTGGTCACTTCCCCGTATTGTTCAAATAACTTGTGTAATGCCTGTTCACTTAAAGTCTTCAGCACATCTACTGCGGTTGTTTCCTGGCGGCGATCCATTCTCATATCTAACGGGCCGTCAAACCTGGTAGAAAACCCCCGCTCTCCTTCATCAAACTGGTGACTGCTTACGCCCAAGTCGGCCAGTATACCATCCACCGCTGTGTGTTTGTACAAACGCAGAAAGCGTTGCAGGTGCCTGAAATTTTGCGGAACAAACAACACCCGCTCATCGGCAGGCACATTGCGTTGCGCATCGGCATCCTGGTCAAACACAATGAGCCGGCCGTTTTCGTTCAGCTGCTGCAAAATGCCGCGGCTGTGACCACCACCGCCAAACGTACAGTCTACATACACACCACCGGGTTTTATCGCCAACCCATCGAGCACTTCCCGGTACAGAACCGGAACGTGATACGAAGAACCCATCTCACCAGACTGTTCGCTCATGGATTTATTTTAAAACATTATTGTTTGATGATACTTAACCATTCCCCAACCCGCCCATTACTTCCTGAGCCAGGCTGCTGAAAGCGTTTGCCGAGAATGCTTCAAAGAGCTCTTTGTACTTAGCAGCATCCCATATTTCAATTTTATTGGTTGCTGCCACCAGTATGATATCTTTTGAAAGCCCCGCAAACTCTTTTAAAGTGGGCGGTAACAACAATCGCCCTGCGGCATCGAGCTCAACTTCTGAAGCGCCACCTAAAAACTGACGCCGGAAATCCCGTACTTTAGGGTCAAAATCGTTTAACTGGCTAATTTTTGCGTAAATGGGTTCCCAACTTTGTATAGGATATAAACTGAGGCATTTCTCAAACCCACGGTTAATAATGAAGCGGCCCTCCCCCTCCGGCAGCTGCTTCTTAAAGCCTGCCGGTAACAGGAAGCGCCCTTTTGCGTCGAGCGTAGCTTCATATTCACCGAGAAAACCAATCATTTATGTAGTTTGACTATACTTTCACCATTTATTACCACAAAATAACACTTTTTCCCACTTTCATGCCAACATTCGGACTGGCTATTTTTTCCACATGCCCGAAATGACTTAAACTCCCCTCAGTCAATGGCTTACAACGCCCATCCTGCGGCCTTCCTGTATTTTAGATGTGAATTACTGTGCATAACCTGTGGATAAGTAACGCATGGTTTTTTATCCGCCTGTCGGCCCCTCCGGCCATCTCCCACTTTTCAACATTTTGTCCGGCAACTGCCACCACAATTTCATTTTGCATTGCGGCAAATACACCTCTCAGCGCTAAATTGTACTTTCGCGCCATGCATTTACACCCCCGGCATATCAGCATAAAAGATTTTACCTACCATCTGCCCGACGAACGTATTGCCCGCTACCCGCTGGCCGAACGCGATGCCAGCAAACTGCTGGTGTACCGTAACGGTACTATCAGCGAGAGCAACTACCGGCATTTGCCGGATTTCATTCCCGCAGAAAGCCTGCTGCTGTTTAACAATACCAAGGTGGTAGAAGCAAGGCTGCTTTTTCAGAAATCTACCGGCAGCACCATTGAACTGTTTTGCCTGGAGCCGGGCGACAATTATCCTGACATTACCACGGCCATGCTGCAGAAAAAAAGTGTACGCTGGAAATGCCTGGTAGGCGGTGCAAAAAAATGGAAAGAAGGTGCGCTGGAAAAAACCATTACCATACACAACCACCCGGTGCTGGTGCAGGCGCATAAACTGGAAAAATCGGGCGACAGCTTCCTCATAGAATTTGAATGGGATGATGATTCGCTGAGTTTTGCCGAACTGCTGCATGCTGCAGGCGTGCTGCCTTTGCCTCCCTATTTAAACCGTGTAGCAGAAGAAGAAGACAAACAACGTTATCAAACCGTGTATGCCCGGCACGACGGATCGGTTGCAGCGCCCACAGCCGGGTTACATTTTACACCCGCACTGCAACAGGCACTGGCCAGCAAACAGGTACAGCAGCAATATGTAACACTGCATGTAGGCGCCGGCACATTTAAACCGGTGAAAAGCGAAACCCTGGAAGCGCATGAAATGCATGCCGAGTTTATGGATGTGCCTTTGCAGCTGATTGAACACATTGCCCATCACATTGAAACCATACAAAAGCCGGTGATCGCTGTAGGCACTACTTCGCTGCGTACCATTGAAAGTTTGTACTGGCTGGGCGTAGAAGTGTTGCAACAACCGCAACTGCAACCCGCCGCCATGCATGTACAGCAATGGGCCCCCTACCAAACACCACAGGCTGAAACAAGCACGGTTGCTGCATTGCAGGCACTTGCCGCATGGATGCGCACCAATGCACTGGAACGGCTGATTGTAAAAACACAGATTATTATTGCACCGGGTTACCGGTTAAAAGTGGCAGATGCACTAATCACCAATTTTCACCAGCCGCAATCAACTTTGCTGTTGCTGATTGCTGCTATCACGGGTGATAACTGGCGCACCATTTATAATTATGCCATGGAGCACGATTTCCGTTTCCTGAGTTATGGAGATGGAAGTTTGTTGTGGAAATAAGCCGCGTGAGCCGACACAATGGAATACCATTGGAACAATTGAACCTTTTAACTTTTGAACATTTTCAGGCTTCCTTGAGCAGGGGCATTTCTACGGTGAAGGTGCTGCCTTTGCCCAATACGCTGTCTACTTTTATTCTTCCCTTGTGAATATCGATTACAGTTTTAACATAGCTCATGCCTAAGCCAAAGCCTTTTACATTGTGCAGGTTGCCGGTATGGGCGCGGTAGAATTTTTCGAAGATGCGTTTCACCGTTTCCTTACTCATGCCGATGCCATTGTCTTCAATGCGGATGAGCAGGAATTTATTGCTGCTATGAGTGGTGATTTTGATAAGCAGGTTTTCCTTGGAGTATTTGATCGCGTTGTCAACCAGGTTGGAGATCAGGTTGGTGAAGTGTACTTCATCTGCTTCAATCAAATCGTTGGATGCATTGAGGTAAGTTTCAAGCCGTGCATTTTTTTGCTGTAACACCAGCGCAAAATTTTCCATTACATGGTTAATGATATCATGTGCATGCAGGCGTTCAAGGTTTAATTTCAATTCCTGTTTTTCCATGAGTGCGGCCTGCAGAATGGTTTCTACATGCTTGTTCATGCGCACATTCTCTTCCTTGATAATGCCATTGAAGTAGCCCATCTTCTGCGGGTCGTTCTGCACTTTTTCATTGCGCAATGCATCTACTGCAAGCGATATGGTGGCCAGCGGTGTTTTAAACTCATGCGTCATGTTGTTGATGAAATCGCTTTTGATTTCACTCAGCTTTTTCTGGTTGAGCATGGTTTTTACGGTGAGATAAAATGCGGCGATCAATATCAGTACAAACACACCCGAAGCAATGATCTGGGGTACAAGAGACTGCCATACCTGTGTTTTAACGTCGGGTATCAATATTACCAGGCGTTCTGAACCAACCAGTCCTTCCAGGTCGCTGCCGCTTTCGGGGCTGATGGGAATGGTGATCTGCGGATTGTTTTTGGTAGAATCGAGTATTGCGGTAGCAAAATTGCGGGATTGCATTTCGAGCAGCCAGCCTTCAGAATCATTAGCGGTGGCTACGGCAAATTCAAAACGCAGTTTGTGTAATCCCTTTTTGTCGAAGGCTTTTTTGAGCTTGTCGTATATTTCAAAATCGGTGTAACGCTCTGATATCTGGGGCGGTTTAATGATACCCAGTTCGTATTTGGGCGCCATGCGCAAACCCGGCAGCTGGCGGCTGTGCAGGTGTACGTGCACCTGGGCACCCGAAGCCTGCCTGCTTAAATCGTTGGCTACTTCAATGCCGGCATAATCAACATTTTGAAATAAATTTTGTTGCTGTACCTGTAACAGGTTCTTGAGCCAGGATATCTGGAAAACGATGATACCGGCTAAAGAAAGTGCAATTAATACAACAATGGCTGGAAAAACCTTCTTCATTGTTACAAACCTACAGGAATAGATTGAATAATGTATACGCCGGGCGTATCATTAACAACTTGTAAAGCTGTTTTTCAGGCCCTGTTTTTTCCTGAAATGAACCGAATATAGTAATTTACTGATATGGATGAAAGAGTATTACCCGGAACAATACTGATCGCGGACCCCTTCCTGAAAGATCCGAACTTTATGCGCACTGCCGTTTTTATTTGTGAGCACCAGTCGGAAGGCAGCTTTGGCTTTGTGCTGAACAGGAAGTATGATAAGGTAGTGGGCGACCTGGTAAATGATCTTGACGGCTGCCAGCTGCCGGTGTTTTATGGCGGACCGGTGCAAATGGATACCATTCACTTTATACACCAGCGGCCCGACCTGATACAGGGCGGTGTTGAAATTACCGATGGCATTTTCTGGGGCGGTGATTTTGCCACACTGGTAGAGCTGATACAGGAAGAGAAAATAAAGCCCCATCATATCCGTTTTTTTATTGGCTACAGCGGCTGGAGCGAAGGACAGCTGGCCGGGGAGCTGGAGGAAAAAAGCTGGCTCACCACTTCCGGCAACCGCAAGCTGGTATTTATGCCCGATGAAAACCAGATATGGCCTGAAGCACTGAAACAGATGGGCGGCGATTTTGAACAGCTGATCCACTACCCCATTGATCCGCAACTGAATTAATCAACTGCATTTTATATAAAAGGCTGTGTATCCTGTACCTTCCACTGTACAGTTTACACAGCCTTTGCCTTGCAGAAACCAGGTTACCGCAGCGGGAAATGCACGCCTGCCTGGAAATCGATGCTGTTGAGCGAGCCAACACCAAACCTGTTGTATGGTGCATAGTTGTAAACTGCCCCCAGGGTAATGCCTGCATCACTAAGCCTGCCAAAATTTATCTGCACACCTGCGCCACCCTGCGCAATAAAACGGCCTGCGGTATTCGAAGTTCCAAACTGGCCGAGGTATTGTTTATCGGTAATAAAATTTACACCGGCAGCTGCTGAAATGTAAGGCTGCACAATGCTGAGCTTGTTACCCAATGGTGTAAAAACGCCTTTGGCCATAAAGGGTGCGGTTTGTACAGAGTTGGATACCACGGCAGAAATATCTTCACCGGGTGCGGTGTGGTATGTGCTGCGCGGGTATTTCTGGTAATAATCCTGGTAACCGAAATACAGGCCTGCACTCCACTGCCTGTTGATATTGTACATCACATCACCGGCCACACCACGGGGCGAGCTGTTGGATATATAGTTGTTTTTAAAACTTCCTACCGGGTTGCTGTAGTTATAATACAGGTCAACTTTTAAACCTCCTTCCTGTGCTTTGGCCGATACAGCTGCCAGCAACAGTATACAGGCAGTAAGCACGATATTCATACGTTTCATAATGATGCTTTTGATTGATAGATATGCCAGTAATTATTTGTTGGTGAGATAGGGCGACTGTGTAAACAGCGCCTGCACCTGTGCATCGGCAACAGATGTGTTGAAGATGCCTGAGCCGCGTATAAGACCAGTCCAGATAATGTTGATCTCTTTTTTTGCCGCTGCATTTTTCAGATCAAGCAAATCCACACTCATGGCGCCTTCTGTAATGGAATACACACTGTAGCCATAATAAGGAATACCGTAACCATAACCGCCGTACCCGTAGTAAAAAGGATCCCAGTAGCCGCCGTAGTAATCCCAGTAATCACCATAACTGATTACACCGGAAGTGGTGTTGTAAATGCGGTTTACGTTTACTGCGAGGTCGGGGTTGGCGGTTCGTGCAACGTAGGTATAGCCCTGTTGCTGCATGTATTTTTTAACGGCAGCTAGGTAAGCCTGGTCTGTGCTGCCTGATTCCATTTTGTGCGACTGATCGCTGATCACCGCGACAGAATCGGAGATAGTGTAGGTGTTGTACGATTTAAAGTTGGCTGTTGAATCGAAGTTGGTGATGTAAATACGCGATTCATCCTGTGAAATGTGATCCAGTGGTTGTTTGGTGCAACCCGTTCCCGCAACTGCTGCTGCAAAAGCTGTGCATAGCAGTAAAATTCTAGTGCTCATAATGTCTGTTTTCGTTTTTAGGAGTACAAAACATATCTCAAAACCAGATACGTTATTAAGAACGAAAACAATGGGTATGGTTACATGCGCCTGCCTATTTTAAGAGAGTTTTAGCGCAAACGTTAAAGCACTATTAATATGCTTGGAGAATGAAGAGCCTGTTAAATTGTACTGCACCAGTGCACCGAGCAGCAACTCGTTATAAGCTCGCTGGCGTGCGTAGTTAAGCTCACCCTGTATGCCCACACGTTCATCAATTGCCGGTGCAGCCCGGCATTAAACTGCACCTTGGCCGGGAGCACTACTTTTTGTTCTTTGAACGATTGCTGCGGTGTGTTGCCTGCAGGCGGGTTGAAATATTAATCGCGCGGAAAATTAATGCATTTGGCTCATCTTATTACATTAACTCACCGTGAACGCATTAATTAAATCTGTAAATGACGAAGCCTTCCCGGATAACGGGGAAGGCTTCGTATTATTTAAAACAACAGGTAAAGTTAATCGATGGCTTCTGCGCCTTCTACCAGAACAGTTGCCTTGTTGTTGAGTACTTCTACAAAACCGCCATTGATGCTGTAGTGCACAAAATTGTTTTTGTCTTTCAGCACTTTTACGCGGCCCTTGCCCAAAGCGCTAACCAGTGGAGCGTGTTTGTCGAGCACTTCAAACAAACCGGAAATACCGGGCAGCTGAACGCCATACACTTCACCGCTGTAGAGCTTTTTTTCAGGAGTTAATATTTCTAATGTCATAACAATTTGAAATTTGTGATTTGACCATTTGAAAATGAAAGAGAAAAACCTTCGCGCTAAAATTTTCTCCAAAGGAGTTCATTGGACAAATTAGCACACTTCCACATTTTCAAATTAACCCTGTGCCTGAGCCTGTAATTTTTTACCTTTTTCGATGGCATCTTCCAGTGTACCCACCAGGTTGAATGCAGCTTCAGGATACTCGTCTACTTCACCGTCCATGATGGCGTTGAATGCGCGGATAGTATCGTCGATGCTAACAAATACACCTTTCAGACCGGTGAACTGTTCAGCTACGTGGAAAGGCTGTGACAGGAAACGCTGTACTTTACGTGCACGGGCAACGGTGAGTTTATCTTCGTCGCTCAGCTCGTCCATACCAAGGATGGCGATGATATCCTGCAGCTCTTTATAGCGCTGTAAGATCAGTTTTACACGGTTGGCGCAATCGTAGTGTTTGTCACCTACAACGGCCGGTGTAAGGATACGTGAAGTAGAATCCAGGGGATCTACCGCAGGGTAAATACCTAAGTCAGCGATTTTACGGCTTAATACCGTAGTCGCGTCAAGGTGAGCGAAGGTAGTTGCGGGAGCCGGATCGGTCAAGTCATCCGCAGGTACGTATACCGCCTGTACAGAGGTAATAGAACCGTTTTTAGTTGAAGTGATACGTTCCTGCATCAAACCCATTTCAGTAGCCAGTGTAGGCTGGTAACCCACCGCTGAAGGCATACGGCCCAGCAGGGCTGATACTTCAGAACCGGCCTGTGTGAAACGGAAGATATTATCTACGAAGAACAGGATGTCTTTACCTTTTCCAGTGCCGTCGCCGTCACGGAAGTATTCCGCGATGGTTAAGCCTGACAGGGCTACACGTGCACGTGCTCCGGGGGGTTCGTTCATCTGTCCGAAAACGAAAGTCGCTTTTGAATCTTTCAGTCCTTCCATGTCAACAGTGCTGAGATCCCAGCCACCTTCTTCCATGGAGTGAACGAATTTATCGCCGTATTTCATAATGCCGGCTTCAATCATTTCGCGCAGCAGGTCATTCCCTTCACGGGTTCTTTCACCTACACCTGCAAACACTGACAAACCACCGTGACCTTTGGCGATGTTGTTGATGAGCTCCTGAATCAATACGGTTTTACCTACACCCGCACCGCCGAACAGACCAATTTTACCACCTTTCGCATAAGGTTCGATGAGGTCGATTACCTTGATACCGGTAAACAGTACTTCGGTAGCTGTGCTCAGCTCTTCAAATTTGGGAGGTAAGGCGTGGATGGCGCGGCCATTGGTTTTATCAACGGCAGGTAAACCATCAATAGGGTCACCGGTTACGTTAAACAGACGGCCATTGATGCCTTCACCGGTAGGCATTGCGATAGCCCTTCCGGTATCTCTTACTTCCAGGCCGCGAACAAGCCCTTCCGTACCGTCCATTGCAATGGTACGCACGCTGTCTTCACCCAGGTGCTGCTGTACTTCCAGTACCAGCTTGTCACCATTTTCCTTTGTGAGTTCCAGGGCGTTGTAGATTTCGGGGAGTGTGCCCTCGAACTGTACGTCTACCACCGCACCGATGATCTGTTTGATCTTACCTTTATTAGCCATATATTAATTGAGTAAGGTTTTGAATGAACAGGGTTCTTACTTATATGAAATGTTCTTTTTCAATTTGGCGGCAAAGGTAAGGGAATAGGTGTTTGAAAGAAAAAAAGCGACGGGATAAATTTAAATTGTTTGATGGTTTTTGTGGTTTTATGGCTGGTTTTTGGGGGAAATGGCGTAAAAAAGGGTTTCAGTAGGGTAAAATTCCAGGGAGGCTATTTCCCCCGGCATTATTCCCCAAAAGAAACCCCACCCCGAAGGAACCCTATGGACAAAGAAATTTTACGAGAGCGAAGGAATAGGGCGGGCGCTTTCTGTTCTATGCGATTTTTCTTAGTTTTGTCTAAATGATCGCTGATGACATCCGCCAAAAACTTCAAAATATCATTCGAGGAGAACTCCAGGAGAGGCCGGGAGATTCTTGCACAGCAATCAGAAATCTCCTATGCCAAAGCTTTGGAACAAGTGCAACGAATAAAAGCGAATTCGCGGATCGCGCAATCCTCAAAGAAAAGCAAACTGGCTTCCTAAAAAATCATACTCAAAACAACCATCTCTGGCTAAATAAACTCCCCTCTGGCAGCAGGCGTATTGCTGCCGGTGGAGAATCTATTGTTTATCTGGCACATACCGGACGACAAGTTATCAAAACCAATGACGCGAGCTACTATGCCACGTGGACAGAGTTTTTTACCAGCCTGTGCCTGCATAATTTATTTTTTCCTAATACAGGATATTCACTGTTAGGCTTTACAGAAAATGAAAATCAGCTCCTGGCTGTGTTGCAACAACCCTTTATTGAAGGCGAAAATGCAGCATTGGAGGCTATTGAAGAACTTTTGAATTTTAACGGCTTTGCGAAAAGCAGGCGCCAGGACTATTATAATAATGAATTTAACCTGGCACTTGAAGATATGCATGATGAAAATGTTCTTAACCAGGGCGATATCTTATTTTTTATTGATACGGTATTCTACATAATGGGGTAAATCACACGCACTTACATGCCTGAAACATACTCATTCACTCTAGTGGAGTATATGCTTGTCAATAATATAACGGGTAATCTGCCTGAGGCGTAGTTGATTGTATATTGGGTGGAAGCCGCTGGAAGTGTAATATTCTAAACTATCACGGTTGACCTTCACATACCACACAAAACCTATTGACTTATAAGTAATTGTATCCCATTGAACTATTCGCTTAAAATTGTTAAGTATTGCTGTATCAAGCGGTACCCGGTTAAACGTGTCACCGGTACCCGGATTGCAGGCAATAACTTCGTAATGATCTCCTGTCCAGTGCATGCATTGCCCGGGAACTAGGTGCTTGTTAGTAGTATCATTATTATCGGTCGGCAGGGTTGCTGCCATTTGTGTATTACTAGCCCGCCACAGGTGAAACAAGGTAAAGCCACCTACCGCCACTAGTAAAAGTGCAACCGCTGCTATTATGCTCCTGATTTTGGAAGACGGGTGTGGTTTGCCGGGTATTATTGTGGGTGGGTTAACGGCTTCTGGCTTCTTTGTTTCTCCTTCCTCTTTCACACCTTCAGCGATAACGTCTGCTTCTTTCTCTGTTTCCTCTATCTCTTCAAAAATTTCTTTTTCCTCCTCTTTAATGACATATTTTTTTCCGTATTCGAAGGGTCTTGGCTCAAAGTCGATCAGCCAGGCCAACAACTCTATATTCTTCTTACTTGTACTCTTGGTTTCTTGTTTCAAATAGTTTACAAGTGACTTGAACAGGTCTGTTTTGTATTGATCAATCGCTGTTAAATACCCTTTCAGGTCGTCATTTTTTCCAAACACAGCCACCAATATTTTCTCATCTTTTTTTCTAAAGCGCACATTGCAGACAGCGGCGCATTCAGTTTTTAATTGACCGGGTGTAGGCTCAGTTAAACTTACCGGGAGCACATTGGCAGTCTTTTTTTTCTGGTAGTCCTGCCATACCAGCAATTCATAATCGGGAAACATTTCAGTATTTATAAGGATTTACTAACGGAATTATCGGAATCTCACCGGAATTACCGGAATCTGAAAGGAATGACCGGAATTACCGGAACAACCTTAGGATCAACCACTTACACCGTCCTATCTTCGTTTTCGAAATTCATCGGACGCCTGCCTGGCTAATGGGCGCCCACTGTACAAATGAATTTCAGCGGGCTGCGGAAGCAGCGGTTTGTACCCGGCCTGGGAAGCGTTTATAAGCTTCTGCCCCAAGGCCCGCATTCTTCCCAAACAAAGCAAGAAGCGCTTCTTGCTTACCTCCTCAACGTTGCACCGGCACTTTGCTGCCGGGTGTAACACCTTTTCTAATTCCAAAAAATCAAAAACAATGTTCCAGCTTTTTATAGCCATGGTTATGGCACTCGCATGCCCTAATCATAACCACACAACAACCGTTCGTACCAACTCAGAAGCAACCGCGGATACCGGTGGCGAAACAGGTCATATACCGCCTAAACCACCAACCAACCCTCCCGGCAACTAAGCTTCCCGGTGTATTCATTATGATAAGAGGCTGTCTCAAAAGATGAAGTGCCCCCTTAAAGTTAGACGCTTTTAGGGGGCACTTCAAGAAAGAGGCAGCCTCATTTTGTTTTTATAGTTATACACCTGATCTGGATATTTTTTCGTTGCAG
>NZ_QTJU01000012.1 GCF_003412455.1 Deminuibacter soli
GCCCTTCTACTAACACAATCCTGTGATCTTATAATTTTACCTCACTTAATCAAAGTCTCCGCTATATAGCGTGGTATACCGGCCAATATTGAAAAAGCCGCCCCAAATACTTTTGAGACGGCCTCTTCTTGTTATGCTCTTTTCATAATGATGTGGTCTATGCCATCTTCATCATACACATCGCCGGACTGTACAAACCCGAATGATTCGTAGAATTTTTTTAGATACAGCTGCGCACCAATGGTGATAGGCCCTTCGCCAAACAGTTGCATACAGGCATCAATAGAAGCCTGCATCAGTTCTTTACCTGCACCTGTGCCGCGTGATAAGGGATTGGAGACAACCCTGCCGATAGACATTTCGGGATAGGATATACCGGGCGGTACCAGCCTTGTATAGGCAGCCAGTACAGTATCATCCCATATCATAAGGTGGTAACATTTCGGGTCTTTGTTATCCGCATCCTGGAACACACAGTTCTGTTCTACCACAAATACTTCGTTGCGCAGGCGAATGATATTGTACAGCTCATGCGGCGTTAATTCATCAAAAAACTTATACACTGTTTTACGTGCCATAACTGCTGTTTTGTTATTTCCCAATACCCGGAACAACAGGCAGGCTTTCATTGCCCGCTGCAGTGACGGATTGCACTGCAAAGAAATAATTATCTTTTGAATATGGCAGGCGCATTTCTGTAGCCGTTGTGAAAAATTTCTTCTGCCATACTGCGCTGGTTGTTTCGCGCAGCAATACGTAGTAGCCTTTGGGTGTGCCGGTGGCAGGCGCTTTCCAGTAAAGGAATGTTGAATTGGTGAGGTTCTTAACGTCCATCTTTACTTCATCGGGGGCGCCGGCAGACGATGCGAGGTTGGCCAGGTTGCAGAGGTTGAGTGCCGTGTTTTTGCGCAGGTATTCAAAATCCATGAACCTGGTAAGGTCGCCATATTCGATGCCTTTTTCCGTGCGCAGATCCTGGTGCTGGTGGTTGAAGTTTTCATTCATTTCAGTAATGCGCACCGCGGTAAAACCATTGTCAACAAAGGGGGAGTGATCGCCGCCGCGTAAAAAACGGTCGTTGCGGTAAACCATCACAACTTCGAGATTGTCAACATAACGCTCGCCGGTTTCCTTTACATAACGGGCCAGCTGGCGGGCAGGGCCATCATTTTCGAGCCCCATCTGGCGAATGAATTTTGCTTTTTTATCCAGTTCATAAGCAGGCAGTCCTTCGCTGAAAACACGTATGCGGGTGTTTTCAATAATATTGGTTTCATTGCTGTTGTTACTGCCCATAATATCGTTGTTGAGCATGGCCGTAACATTCCAGCCCAGCTTTTTGGCTTTGTTGGCAAGGTAGGTGCTTCCCAACAGACTTTGTTCTTCGCCGCTTACCGTAACAAAAATAATGGTGGCCGGGAACTGCTGCCGGCTCATGATGCGTGCGCATTCCAGTACGGCTGCGCAGCCGCTGCCATCGTCATTGGCGCCGGGTGCATCGTTGGTGCGGTCCATTACATCGGTACGGCGGCTGTCGAGGTGCCCACTGATGATAAAGATGCGTGTATCGTTGGGATCGGTGCCTTTGAGCGTGGCCATTACATTGCCCAGGTTGGTTACCGCATCTACGCGTTTGCCATCGGGCTGCAAGTTGGTGGTATCAATCACGGCAGTCAACCGTCCGCCGGCTGTTTGGGCAAACTGGTTGAATTTGCCGAGCACCCAGTTGCGGGCTGCGCCAATACCTTTGCGTGCATCGGTGGTTGAACTTAATGTATTGCGGGTGCCGAAGGTAACAAGTGTGCTGATGTACGATTGCAGCGAATCGGCAGATACAGCCTGCACCATCCGTGCGATAGCGCTGTCGCGTTGTATGGTAGTTTGTGCCTGTGTGCTTTGCTGCAGCAACAGCAGGCCAAGCAGGGCCGGTAGCAGTTTTCTCATGCGTTGTGTTTTGTAAGGGAAAGATAACCGATTCCCTGTTTGCTGAAACACGATATCGGTTAACCGGCCAATGCTTCGGCCATTGTATTAATAGTTGTATTTATTCTTCCATTTTTGTTTCAGGAAACGGCGCAGTTCTTCTTCCCTTGCATTGGCGCCCGGGTTGTAAAATGGTGTGCCACTTAATTGCTCGGGCAGGTATTCCTGCTCTGCAAAATTACCTTCAAATGAATGCGCGTATTTATATCCCTTGCCATAGTCCATGTCTTTCATCAGGCGGGTAGGGGCATTGCGTATGTGCAGGGGTACAGGTAAATCGCCGAATTGTTTTACGGCTGCCAGCGCAGCGCCAATGGCTTCGTACGAGGCATTGCTTTTGGGTGAAGAAGCGAGGTAAGTAGCACATTGTGATAAAATAATGCGTGCTTCGGGGTAACCGATCTTGCTAACTGCGTCAAAAGTGGCGTTGGCCAGCAGCAAGGCGTTTGCGTTTGCGTTGCCCACATCTTCACTGGCAAATATTACCATGCGGCGGGCAATAAACTTTACATCTTCGCCCCCTTCAATCATGCGGGCCAGCCAGTACACGGCACCATTGGGGTCGCTGCCGCGCATGCTTTTGATGAATGCGGAAATAATATCGTAATGCTGTTCGCCCTGTTTGTCGTAAAGCGCTACGCGTTTCTGGGCTACCTGCATCACAAGGTCGTCGGTAAGGGTGACCTGGTTGTTTTTGGCAGCAGCGGTAATAACCAGTTCAAACAGGTTCAGCAGTTTGCGGGCATCTCCGCCGGATATATTGATGAGTGCAGCGGTTTCCTGCAAGTCAATCTTATATTCTTTTAATACTTCATCTTTTTGCATGGCCTGCTGCAGCAGCTGCACCAGGTCTTCGTGCGTAAGAGCTTTCAGTACATATACCTGGCTTCTGCTTAACAGGGCCGCGTTTACTTCAAATGAAGGGTTTTCAGTGGTAGCACCGATAAGTGTAATGGTGCCCTTTTCTACTGCACCCAGCAGGGCATCCTGCTGACTTTTATTGAAGCGGTGAATTTCATCGATAAACAGGATGGCGTGCAATTGCTGTTTAGCGGCCTCGATTACTTCGCGCACATCTTTTACGCCACTGCTGATGGCGCTGAGCTGGTAAAACGGTACCTGCAGGGTGTGCGCAATGATATTGGCAATGGTGGTTTTGCCCACACCCGGTGGCCCCCACAGTATCATGGAAGGTATGCTGCCGTTGTCGATTGCGGTGCGCAGTATGCTGCCTTTGCCGGTGAGGTGCTGTTGCCCCACCAGTTCGTCCAGCGTAGCCGGGCGCATGCGTTCAGCGAGTGGTATTGCATGTTTCATAGCAGTGGCAATGTACGCAATTTGCAGAAACTACTAAGCTATTTAGCAAAAGAGCGGCTTTCCCGGGATAAAATTTCCTGGTCAAATAAATAGGTAAATATTTACGTAAATATTTACCTTTATTGTTCATTAAACAGCTATGACGAACGATCAGTTAATACAGCTTAATAACCCGGTATGGCACGCGCTGCAAACCGTACACCGGCACTTTGCTGCAGGCACAGCGCTTGCACAGCGTTACCCGGCCGATGTGGTGCCGTTTATTGCAGGCAAAAATGCTGCGCCCGGTCTGCTGCACGAGATGACCCCGCTGGTGGCAGCAGGAGAAACCGTGTACCTGGTAGGTGAGTTCCCGGCAGCAATACCCGCCATGTGGCAGCAGGGGAACAGGCTGAACTGCCTGCAAATGATTTGCCCGGTATTGATTGCCCCGCGCACGGATAGCGAAATAAATGTGTTGCAGTTGACCCCGGCCGACAAAACTGATATGCTCACCCTGATTAACCTGGTGCAGCCCGGCTTTTTTAAAAGCCGTACCGCTGAAATGGGGAATTACTATGGCATACGGGCAAACGGCCGGCTGGTAGCTATGGCAGGGGAGCGCCTGAAAATGCAGGGCATTACAGAAGTAAGCGCGGTAGTTACGCATCCTGATTTTACGGGCAGGGGCTATGCACAGCAGCTGGTGGCGCATGTGTGTAAAAACATTCATACACAGCAGGCATTGCCTTTTTTACAGGTGCTGAGTGCCAATGCGCATGCAATACGGATTTATGAAAAGCTGGGCTTTGTAAAACACAGGGAGATTGCTTTCTGGCAGCTGATTAAATTATAAGGTTATTCCGTGTCGGTGGGTGTGTCGTCGATAATAGAATCTTTGTTTTTGCGGATCAGGTAGTATGTCCAGAAAATATGTACCAGCAATATGGTAGAAAACGAAAGCATCGTAATGACTACGTTTTCCATAAAGCGGGTGGACACTTTCACTGGCAATTGGTTTACCGTAGTACGCAGAATATCAGGATGGGTAATAACAACAATGCAAACAAAAGTATACAGGAAGCTGTACACAATGGCAAGAAAGCTGTTTACTACCAGCCAGTCTTTTTTTCTGCGGGTAAACTGCTCTTTGCGGATGATGACAATGCTGAAAAATACGTTGGAGTACCATGCATACAATATTACACCCACCATCAGGAAAGCCATCATTGCCACCGGCGGAGAAGCAAGCGCCATAGAAATTACCGGCAATAGCGATACTGCAAGAAGTACGGCAAACAAATTCACAAAAAAAGATAAGATACGGTATACGATCATTCCTTTCATCCGCTGCATTTTTATAACCGCCTGTAACTGCATCACCGGTACTACCGGATAATGAATGTCACCGTGCGGTTTATTCTTCCTGCAAGATGCGATATTTTCTATTGTTGTTGGGCAAAAGTTTTGTCTGCCGGCGCATCGGCCTGCTCACCGGCATGCGGGTTGAGGTGCACATTGTTGATCTCTTCAAACACCTGGCCGTCTTCATAACTCACCGACACAAATACCGACAGCTGTTGTTTTGCCGGGCCTTTAAAGGTGCCCTTTACCGGACTGCAATCGTTGAAATGCCTGCCCACGGCGAGTTTTACGTGTGTATTGGTTACCCATACATTGTTGGTGGGGTCAATGCCTGCCCAGCCATAACCAGGCAGCCACGCTTCTACCCAGGCATGGGTAGCGCCTTCGCCGCGCATGCCGTTTTTATTGGGACATATGTAACCGCTTACATATCTGCCGGGGATGCCGAGCGTGCGCAATATTTGCAGCATCAGGTGTGCAAAGTCCTGGCAAACGCCTGCATGGTGTTGCAGTATCTCATCCACCGTAGTGTTTACATTGGTGATGCCTTTGTTGTATTTAAAATGCTTGAAAATATATTCGCTGCAATACTCTACCGTGGCTGCAACAGATTTGCCCGGTTTGTGCAATTCCTGCACTATGGCTATAATCCCGGCTTGCCTGCTGATGTTATCGGGTGCTGCCAGTTCCAGCAGTTGCAGCTGGTTGTCGCACTCCTGGTGTAACTGTTCAAAGCTGCCATGAAAGTTGATGCGCAGCTGTGCAGGCGCTACGGTGCGTATCAGCAGCCTGTTTTCTATGATAAGCTGTGTGTGCTGCTGCAATACATTGAACACGCCATTTTTATTGCCCCAATAGTCAATATGGGTCTGTATTTCAGGGTGCGTGGTAATATTGAGCTCGTGCAGCAGCACTTCCTGGTCAGGGCCCTGGTATGGGTAAATGCGGATATCGTTGACACTTTCTTTTACCGGCCTGTCGTATTCGTAACGCGTAATATGATGGATTTTGAAAACTGGCATTGCATGAATTTAAGAATAGGAAAAAAAATGCTGGCCAAGCAGCTGGCCAAAGGTGGACAGGTCGGTTTGCAGTTCGGCAAGAAACGGCCGCAGGGTTTGGTTGTTCAGTGTATCAAAATCAAGGTACTGCACTTTGCTGAATAAACGGCCGAAGTTGCTGCAAAGCCTTATGTGGTCTGCATTCTGGTTATCCGTAGGGATGTCTTTCAGGTGCTTTTCTATCCTGTTAAGGGAATAGATAACCGAGCGGGTAAAATCGCGGTTAATGAGTACCTGTTGCAATACGTTTTTGTTGTAATGAACAGAGCGGTAACTTTTGAGATGCAGTTCGTAACCCGAAAGCGACAGCAGCAGGTAGCGCCATTGCATAATATCTTGCGCATCGTCCATGCGGTAACCAATACGGCCGAATTGTTTGTCTGTAAGCAAAATGGTTTCGAGGCTGCGTTCCAGGTACTTGCCAATGTTCATAAAGCTCCAGCCTGTACCACGCGCCATGGTGATATCTGTAATGCCGTTGTACATTACGCAGTGGCGGCTTAAAAGGCCCAGCACATCCATGGCCTGGTGTGCATTGAGCCGGTTATTTAATGCAGGGTGATTTACTACATGGTATAGCTGGTTTACTTCTTCCCACATTTCTTTGGTGATGTGATCCTGCACCCCGCGTGCGTTTTCACGGGCTTTACTGATGAGTATCCTGAGTGAATTGTGATTGCCAGTATCTGTGATCAGTTTCTGCAATGCGCCCTGTGTATCGTTTTCCAGCGCGCTTATTTCAGCTTCATTGCCCGGTACATAGGTTTCGAGCAGCGGGCGCCAGTTAAGCGGGCCGTTAACGCCTTTGTCGAGCGATAGGGTAAAATGGGTAGAAGTAGTGCGCAGCAATCCGTCTGCGCGTTCCATGTAACGGTTTAACCAGAATAAGGCGTCGGCTATGCGGCTAAGCATTGGCTGATATTTTTAACGATGTTGAGTAGTTGTTGCAAAAGATAAAATGTGCCGGGAGTTTTATTCATCAATAATCCAGGTGTCTTTGCTGCCGCCGCCCTGCGATGAGTTTACCACCAGCGAGCCTTCCCGCAGTGCCACACGCGTTAGTCCGCCGGGTACAATTTTAATCCCATTGGGGCCGCACAATGCATAGGGCCGCAAATCAACATGCCTTGGCTGAAAACGGCCGTCTATCAAACAGGGCACGGTAGACAATTTGATAATGGGCTGTGCAATAAAATTGCGCGGCTCCTGTTCAATGGTCTTGCGTGCTGCTTCCCATTCGGCTTCCTGCACGGTATTGCCCATAATCATACCATAACCTCCGCTCTGGTTGGTTCGTTTTACCACCATGCTGCTGATGTTGTTAAATACATACTCCCTTGCTGCGGGATCGCTCAGCTGATAGGTGGGTACATTGGCCAGTATCGGTTCTTCATTCAGGTAATAACGGATCATATCAGGTACATAGGCATACACAGCCTTATCGTCTGCCACACCATTGCCCACTGCGTTTACAATGGCAACATTGCCCCTGCGGTAAGCGCTGAGCAAACCAGGTACGCCCAGCACACTATCGGCCTTAAAGGCCAGCGGGTCAAGAAATTCATCGTCTATCCTGCGGTAAATTACGTGTACCTGTGCCAGCCCGTTGGTTGTTTTCATAAACACTTTGTGGTTGTTGATCACCAGGTCACGGCCTTCTACCAGGGGAATGCCCATTTGCCTGGCCAGGAAGGTATGTTCATAATAAGCGGAGTTAAACACACCTGGTGTGAGCAATACCACGGTGGGATTGGCGAGTTGGGTTGGTGACAACTGCAGCAGTATTTCGTGCAGCAGCAGCGGGTAATTGTGTACCAGCCGCACCTGGTTGGCAGAAAGCATATCCGGGAAAATACGCTTGGTTACTTCGCGGTTTTCAAGCATATAACTTACGCCCGACGGGGTGCGCAGGTTATCTTCCAGTATATAAAAGCGGCCGTCTTCACCACGTATCAGGTCTATGCCGGATATGTGCACATAAATATCGTAGGGTACCTGTATGCCGAACACTTCGCGGGTATAATGCGGGCACGAGGCAATGAGTGCAGCAGGTATAATGCCGTCGTGAATAATCTGCTGGGTGTTGTAAATGTCTTTTAAAAACAGGTTCAGCGCTTTCAGGCGTTGCTGTATGCCTTTTTCAACGGTGTCCCATTCGCGGCCGGTGATAATACGGGGAATAATGTCGAATGGGAAAATACGTTCAATACCTGCGTTGTCGCTGTATACGGTGAAAGTGATGCCCTGGTTCATAAACAGCTCACCGGCCAGCATTTCTTTTTGCTGAATAGTGGGCATATCCATGTGTCGGAGTGCGGTAAATACTTTCTGGTAATGGTCGCGTATGCCTGCATCACATTTCATTTCATCCCAGATGCCGGGAGCGCTGGCATATTGCTGCAGCAAATCGGAAATACTCATGGGCAATCAGTTCGGTACAGTTTAAAAAAAAAGCAGCCGCAGGGATACCCGTATCCCGGCAGCTGCAATTCGAAGTGAAAGTAATTTAGGCAATAACCATCAAACCATCAAGCAATTGAACAATAAAAAAGCGGCCCGCAGGCCGCTTTTGCTATTTCAGGTTGAGTTTTATCTGCAACTCATCAAATTGTTTGTCATCAATTGTGCCGGGTGCATCGAGCATTACATCGCGGCCGCTGTTGTTTTTGGGGAAGGCGATAAAGTCGCGGATGCTTTCGCTGCCGCCGAGAATAGAACACAAACGGTCGAAACCGAAAGCGATACCGCCGTGTGGTGGCGCACCGTATTCAAATGCACCCAGCAGGAAGCCGAATTTGTGGTTGGCTTCTTCGGGGCTCATACCCAGTGCAGCAAACATTTTCTCCTGCAGTTCGCGCTGGAAAATACGGATAGAACCACCGCCGATTTCATTACCGTTCAGCACCATGTCGTATGCATTGGCTTTGATGCCTGCATACGGATGTTCAAGGTACTGCTCGGGGTTATCGATCACCGGTGAGTTGCCGATCATTACCGGGATATCAGACGGTTTGGGTGAGGTAAACGGATGGTGACGCGCTACCCAGCGGTTTTCTTCTTCTGCATATTCAAACAGCGGGAAATCGAGTACCCACAGCAGTTTAAATTCATCTTCCCTGCGCATGCCCAGGCGTTTGCCCATTTCGAGGCGCAGTTCGCTGGCTGCTTTACGGGTGCGTTCTTCACGGCCTGCAACAACCAGGATAAGATCGCCGGGTTGTGCATTGGTGGCTGCAGCAATGGTTTTCAGCCTGTCTTCAGTATAGAATTTATCTACACTGCTTTTCAGCGTGCCGTCGGTATTGTATTTAATGTATACCAGGCCCTGCATGCCTATCTGCGGGCGTTTTACCCATTCAGTCAGTTCATCGGTCTGCTTGCGGGTGTATTCGCTGCAGCCCGGTACTGCAATGGCAATAACGGTTTCAGCATTATCAAATACGCCAAAGCCTGCGCCTTCCAGTCCCTGTTTGCCTTCACCGAAAGCAGTATGCCTGCCGGGGAATGTGTGTGAAGGGAATTTGAGGTTGGCGAGCTGCATGCCAAAACGGATATCCGGTTTGTCATTACCATATTGCCACATGGCTTCATCCCAGGTGGTGCGGGTAATCACTTCATTGTAATCGATACCTTTTACATCTTTGAAGATGCGGCGTACCAGCCCTTCAAACATCTGCAGAATGTCTTCCTGTTCTACAAAGCACATTTCACAGTCAATCTGTGTAAACTCGGGCTGGCGGTCTGCACGCAGGTCTTCATCCCTGAAACATTTTACAATCTGGTAGTAGCGGTCGTAACCACTTACCATGAGCAGTTGCTTGAATGTTTGGGGTGATTGCGGCAGTGCATAAAACTGGCCGGGGTTCATACGGGAAGGCACTACGAAATCGCGTGCGCCTTCGGGCGTTGATTTAATGAGGAAGGGGGTTTCAATATCCATGAAATTGTTCTCGTGCAGGTAGTTCCTGGCAGAGCGGTTTACGGCATAACGCAGTTCAAGGTTTTTCTTTACTGCATTGCGGCGTAAATCGAGGTAACGGTATTTCATGCGCAGGTCGTCGCCGCCATCAGTGTTGTCGTCGATGGTAAAAGGCGGTACTGCAGATTTATTGAGTATCTGGAAAGCACTAACAACTATTTCAATATCACCGGTGGCCAGCTGCGGGTTTTTATTGGAACGCTCACGTACCACGCCTTTGGCTTGTATTACATATTCACGGCCGATGGATTGTTCATCAAGCGAGGCTGAAATATTTTCTTCAAACACGAGCTGACTGATGCCATAACGGTCGCGCAGGTCGACAAAAATGAGCGATTTGCTGACTTTTCTAACTGTCTGCACCCAGCCGGCGAGGGTTATTTCCTTTTGAACGTCTCCGATTCTAAGTTCACCACAAGTGTGTGAGCGGTACATATACTGTTGCGTTTTGTAATTGAATGAAACGTCTTGAAACGGCAGGGCCTTTCAAGCCTCAATCCTTGCGTGGAAACCGGCTGCGGCAACCACACAAGGGACGCAAATATAACCGAAATGGCCGATGGGTGTTGCGTTAAATTGCGGCTGATTGTTGCAATTTGCTGCCGATTGACGCATAACCGCCGGGTAACAGCATATCGGCTATTTCTTTCCAGCTGTTTACGCGGGTATGTTTGTCGATGTGTATGTTGTGGGTAGCGGTAAAGAAGAGTTTTTCACCTTCAAAATAGTCCAGGTTTTTCAGGTGGTCATCAATCATATAATCGCCATGTACAATTTTTTTGCTGCCACAGAATACAATCTGCTGCCAGGTAATAAAAGGGAAGTGCTCGTTGAGCCAGGCCACTTTTTCTGCCAGTGACTGCGGAAATTCCAGGGCTGCAGAAACAATATATACATCATACACCTGGTTCAGGGCTTCAATTACGGCCTGGCTGTCTTTAATAACCGGCGGCGTGCGAAAAAAGCCGGGCATATATAAAAAACTGCGCACCAGCTGGCTGTCGGGAAATGCTTCTGTTTCGGGCTTGCCCAGCAGGCTTTCCCGGTTTACGGTAATGCCTTTATGCTGCTGGTAATAGCTAATGTATTGACTGGTAATGTCTGCCATCACGTGGTCCATGTCGATAATAACGCGCTTCATACTTGCAATTTTGTGCAATTTAGTGCGAAATATTGCAATAATTTGCAAAGTTGATGTAAATTTGAAGTAAAATATTGCAAGTGATGTTGAAAGAAGAGCGTTTAGACTTTATTTTGCAGCGGCTGAAGGATAACCAGAAAGTGACCCTGGGCGAA
Organism: Deminuibacter soli; assembly: GCF_003412455.1. GTDB lineage: Bacteria > Bacteroidota > Bacteroidia > Chitinophagales > Chitinophagaceae > Deminuibacter > Deminuibacter soli. The sequence goes on from NZ_QTJU01000012.1 coordinate 10,981, forward strand.
TTAAGCGGCGCCCTGCAGGTATCGGAAGATACGGTACGAAGAGATATTGAGTTGCTGGCAAATAATGGTTTGCTGATGAAAGTGCGGGGAGGAGCGATACCGCATTCGCCCAACGTGCATTCGTTTAAAGAGCGTATTCATTTACTGGAGCATAATAAAAAGCAGGTTGCGGAAAAAGCGCTGGGTTTGCTGCAGCCGGGGCAGGTAATACTGCTCGATGGCGGCACCACTACTTATACCATTGCCAGTATGCTGCCGCACGACCTGGCCATTACTGTGGTCACCAACAATATACCCATTGCAGCCCTGCTGGCCGATCATCCTTCTGTTGAACTGATTCTTGCCGGGGGAAAAGTGTTTAAAAATTCGCAGGTAACCATGGGTATGGAAGCATTGCGCATGTTTCGCCGCATGCGGGTAGATACCTGTTTTATCGGCGTGTGCAGCCTGCATCATGAAATAGGCATCAGTACCAACGATTATGGCGAAGCAGAAGTAAAAAGCGAAATGCTTAAATGCGCCAACCGCGTAGTGGCAGTAACCACCAACGATAAAATAGGCACTGCCGAGCCTTATAAAGTGTGTGATATTACCGAACTCGATACCATTGTAACCGAAGAAAGCACCGACAGTGATTTACTGAAACCCTATACAGCCCTGGGTATAAAAGTGCTGTGATTGCTGCATTTGCGGAAAGAACATTGCTGCCATACCAACAACAAATTAGTAAGATGAACCTGTCTCTTTCCATTGATGTTAACCGCTCGTTCCGTATTGCAACGAGTGTGTTCTTTTTTATTGCGGGCATTACATTTGCCAGCTGGGCCAGCCGCATACCGGATATTAAAAACCAACTGCACCTGAACGATGCAGGCTGGGGCAGTGTACTGTTTGCATTGCCGGTAGGGCTGATGTGCAGTTTGCCCATTTCAGGCTGGGCAGTAGCCAAATTCACCAGCCGTAAAGTGTTGATTTTTGCTGCGCTTTTATATCCCCTTACACTTACACTTATTGGCCTGGCAACAGCCGTATGGCAGCTGGTAGGCATACTTTTCTTTTTCGGTTTGTGGAGCAATATGTTCAACATTGCTGTAAACACGCAGGCTGTGGGTGTTGAGAATTTATATGGCCGTTCTATCATGGCATCGTTTCATGGCTTGTGGAGCCTGGCCGGGTTCTCCGGTTCTGCTATCGGCAGTTTCCTGGTATCGAAAGGGATGCCACCGTTTTTTCATTTCAGTTTAATCTGCGCAGGTACGGTGGTGCTGGTGCTGGCCTCGTACCGTTACACATTACCCAAAGATATTGGCAACACCAACCAGCCGGTATTTGCCAAACCCGATGCCTATATCTGGAAGCTGGGTTTAATTGCGTTTGCCAGCCTGGTAAGCGAGGGTACTATGTTTGACTGGAGCGGTATTTATTTTGAAAAAGTGGTAGCAGTTCCCAAAGCCTATACTACGTTTGGTTTGGTGGCGTTTATGAGTACCATGGCAGGCGGACGCCTTGCGGCAGACTGGGTGGTTACACGCATCGGCGTTACAAAAGTGTTGCAGGGTAGTGGCGTGATTATTACCACCGGGCTGTTATTGTCGGTATTGTTTCCGAATATTGTTACCGCAACCATCGGCTTTTTGCTGGTGGGTGTGGGTGTATCATCAGTTGTGCCGCTGGTATACGGACTGGCAGGCAAATCGAAAACCATGTCGCCCGGTGTGGCGCTGGCAGCGGTTTCCACCATTGGTTTCCTTGGATTCCTGGTTGGTCCGCCCATGATTGGTTTTATTGCACAGGCCGCCAGTTTGCGCTGGTCGTTTACACTGATCGCGGTACTCGGTTTCGGCACCACGCTGCTGGCGTCGAAAACACGAAATATGTAAGGGCAGTTATATCTCATTAGTATGTTTAGTCACCTTGTGTTTGCAAGTAAAAATTATTCAGCCGCCCTGCGTACGCGCGTGGCGGTGGCTGTTTTTTTCTTTATCTCCGGTTTTACCCTGGCCAGCTGGGCTTCACGTATTCCCTCGCTGCAACAACAGCTGCATTTAAACAATGCCGAACTGGGTACCCTGCTGTTTGCCATGCCGCTGGGCCTGTTGCTTACCCTGCCTTTTACCGGTATACTGTTAAGCCGCATCAGCAGCCGCTACATAATGCTGGGCGGCGCTTTGCTGTATGCCGTTTTGCTGCCTGTGCTGGGCCTTGTGCAGCATAGCTGGCAGCTGGGTGTTATTCTTTTCCTGTTTGGCAGTTCACGCAACTTTTTAAACATCGCGGTAAATGCACAATCCGTAGGTGTGCAGCAGTTGTACAATAAATCTATTATTGCCAGCTTTCACGGCATATGGAGTGTGGCGGGTTTTTCTGCGGCAGCATTGGGTACTTATATGTTATCGGCCAATGTATCGCCGTTGTACCACTTCCTGGTGGTAGGTGCTGCAACGCTGATCATGATTGCCTTTTCGTTTGGTGATACCTTAAAACAGGATGTGCCCAGCAGCGGTAAAAAGCCGATACTGGTACTGCCAGACAGGCCTTTGCTGAAACTGGGGCTGGTGGCATTTTGCAGCATGGCTGTGGAAGGTACTATGTACGATTGGAGTGTGATTTATTTTCAGCATGAAGTAAAAGGTGCGGCCGGGCATATTGGTTTGGGATACACCGTGTATATGTGTGCCATGGCTGCTGCGCGCTTTGCCGGTGACAAACTGGTAAACAAATACGGGGTAAAAAAACTGCTGCAGTTAAGCGGTTTGCTGGTTGCAGCGGGTTTGGGCATCGCAGTTGCCTTTCCTTATTTCTATGCGGCCATGGCAGGTTTTATATTAACCGGCTTTGGCATATCCTGCGTAATACCCATGGTGTTTGCAGTGTCGGGCAAAAACACGCGGTTATCACCCGGGCATGCCATTGCGGGCGTGTCTATTGTAAGTTATATCGGCTTCTTATTGGTACCGCCTATGATGGGCTATGTGGCAGAAGCCATTAACCTGCGTGTGGCTTTTGGTATTATCGTATGCAGCGGCATTGGCATAACTTTCTTCTCTTCCAAAATTGCAAAATAAGGCTGCACATCAGGTGTGCAGCAGCTTTTGATAAATGTTGTAATTCTCTTCATCAAAACAAACAAACAGCACCTGCTCTATCGCCGTACTGTAAGCAAAAAATTGCTGTACGGTTTCCACGGCAATTGCTGCAGCGCGTTGTTTGGGAAAATGATAAATGCCGGTGCTGATATTGGGAAAGGCAATGGTTTTAATACCATGTTCCAGCGCCAGTTTCAAACTGTTGCGGTAAGCATTGGCCAACAGCTGCTCTTCATTTTTTGATCCGCCGTTCCATACCGGTCCCACTGTATGTATCACATAACGTGCAGGCAGTTTGCCACCGGTAGTAATCACGGCTTCGCCTGCAGCGCAGCTGCCCTGTTTGGCGCGTATGGCGCGGCAGGCTTCAAGAATAGCCGGGCCGCCTGCACGGTGAATAGCGCCGTCAACACCGCCGCCGCCCAGCAGGGAGCTGTTGGCAGCATTTACAATGGCATCGGCATGTATGGTGGTAATATCGCCGCGCACCAGCTGTATAATTGGCATCATATAACGCAGTTGAAAAACAAAGATGGTGGAAATTGGAAAGCTTTGTATATTTAGGTAAATATTTACGTAATTATTTACCTATCGCAATGCCTGAGAACATCATCAACGCCCTTGGCGGCTTAGCAATCGGAGCGCGTATGCGCCGTTTAGGCGACGACCTGGCGCGCAATGTAGAGCGTATTTACAAGGAGCATGACCTGGATTTTGAAACCAGGCATTTTATCCTGTTTTACCTGGTTAGCCGCCGTAACGGCATTGGTATTATGGAGATTGCCGAAGAACTGAGTTTTTCGCATCCCGCTGTTATTCATATGGCCAAAGAGCTGGAGAAGAAAGGCTATATCGAATCGGTAAAATCGCCTGATGACAGCCGCAAACGCCTGCTGCGCCTGTCTAAAAAAGGGCAGAAGAGTTTACCGGCTTTTGAAAAGGTGTGGAAGAAAATAGAGAAACTGAACAACCAGCTGTTTGCCCTGCAGCAAAACAACCTGCTTGCAGCGCTGGGAGAAATGGAGGCCCTGCTGGACGAGCAGAATTATTATAAACGATTCCAGGAAATATAAAAGGTATGAACAACGAAGTAACCATCAGCGGCTACCGGCCGGAGTATGCCGCAGCTTTTAAAGCACTGAACATAGAATGGATTGAGAAATTTTTTGCGGTAGAGCCGCACGATATGGAGCAGCTTGACAACCCGGAAACTTATATTATAAACAAAGGCGGCAGCATTTTATTTGCTGTATACGAAGGCAAGGCTGTGGGCACCTGCGCATTGGTGAAAACAGGCGAGGCTGAATATGAGCTGGTAAAAATGGGTGTTTCACCTGCCGTGCAGGGCAAACATATTGGTAAAAAACTGTGCGAAGCTGCTTTGAAAGAAGCGCGGGCTTTGGGGGCCAGGCGTGTGTGGCTCGAATCGAACAGGCGGCTGGAAGTAGCGCTGAACCTGTACCGCAGCCTGGGTTTTAAAGAAATACCCATGACGACAACACCCTATGCGCGTGCTGATATACGTATGGAAGTATGGCTGTAGATGCAGTTCAATAGTTCAGGCGGTTTCAATGTTCACAGGTTGAAATGAAACTATGCAACCTGTGAACTCCTGAACTGTTTTATGCAATAAGATGCGGTACAAAACGGCTGGTATTATTGGTTACCAGTGTACCGGCTTCACGGATGCCCATACCTGCGGACTGCTGGCCTATTAAACGGTGAATTGTACCGGCGGCCAAAGTGCTGGTTATTACTATCCGCGGGCAAGGCTGCGTGCAAAACGCTGCACAGCTGCTTCGGGCATAATGGGTGTATTGTTTACGAGGTAGCCCGTTAGCTGCGCCGCAAAATAGGGTGCCAGCGAACAGCCTTTTGTGCCCATGCCATTGAGTATGCCTATCTGCGGGTATTGCGGGTGAAAACCCACAAACGGCCTGCGTTCAATACAGGCCGGGCGAATGGAAGCGAGGTGATCAACCACGGTGAACGGCTGCCGTATCACGGTTTGCAATGCTGCGGTAGCGGCTTTTTTGAAGGCATCTGTTGGCAGCGCATCTTCAAAATCATTTTCATAACTGCTGCCTGCCCACCACAATCCATCGTACCAGGGCACCAATGTGGTTGGCCCGAATTTGTAAATATTGCTTTGCGGCAAACCCGGCACATCAATAATCAGTGCCTGCCCTTTATTGGCTACAAACGGCAGCTTGCCCCACCACGGGTTGCCGAATGTATTGAGGCCATCGCAGAAAATAATTTTCTCAGCATGTATATCATCGTATGCCACGCTGCCTTCATGTAATGCTAAACGACCCGCATCAAAAGCTGTTTCTCTCAGCACTCCTTTACCCGATAGCACACTGCGCCAGCCTTTCAGCAATGGGTGCAGCTGTATGAGGAGCGAGGGATTAATTGCCACCACGCCATGCCTGAAATAAAAAAGCGGGTCGTACTGCTGTTGTATTGTTTCGGCAACCGGTTGAATATAACTGCCGGGCAGCTGCATTTTTTTTGCATAGGCTTCCTGCATTTGCTGTGAAGGCGGAAACGCCATTACCGGGCAGTTTTGAATAACATCGGCACCAATGGTTTCGCCGATGGCTGTATAGCTGTTCATACAAAAAGGCAGCAGCTCTTCTGCCAGCCAGGTAGTGACAATCTGCCTGCCGGTAACCGGGTTAATTACGCCGCTTGCCACTTTGGTGGAAGAAAAAGGTTGTGCGGTATCTATCACGCAAATGCTTTGCCCTGCCTGCATTAACTGCCAGCTGAGAAATGTGCCGCAAATGCCCTGCCCAACTATGATGTACTGAACCTGCATGCTGCAAAGAAAGCAATAAAAAGAAGCCGGCCCAATTTTGGGCCGGCCTCTTTTATAGTAGAACCGTTGAATAATGATTTACTGCACGCTGATTTTAATACCGTCACTGTGCGCATTAAATTCCGGGGCGTACATGCATTGTATGGTGGCCATGCCTGCGGTAAAACTACCGGTATGGGTAATAAATGCGGGATATTCAAATACGTGGGTGCCTTTGTTCAGCTGGCTGAAAAAGAAATCGGTGCTGGCATCGTGCGTGGTTTCATAATACCCGAGCCCGTCCTGCCATTTGTATTCGCTTAATACGTTTACAGGTTCCATGGTGGCGCTGCGTGTATCTTTCAGGTGCACATAATCCAGGTCGCGGTCGCTGCGTATTTCAAGGCGTATCACGACTTTGTCGCCGGTTTTTAATTCATCACCTTCGTTTACGGGTGTTAACACAGGGCCGGTGGCTGTTGTTTTTTGCACAAACAGGCGGCGGTTAACAGACAGCGGCCCGCCGGCTCCGGTTACTTTGTTATAGTCTTCGAAATACTGCCAGTACACTGCACCCCAGGATGGTTTGCCTGCATTGCCTTTTACCTGAACGGTAATATTACCCATGTTGCTGTTTACTTTCTGGGCAGGGATGTTTTGTTTCAGGTATTGCTCACCGTTATCGTTACTGAAATGTGTATCGCCCAGCGTAATGTTTACCAAGGGTACTGCATCTAATTTGGGCTGATCGTTTAGTAACACATAACAGGCATCTGCTGTTGCAATAGTGGTTTTCCAGTTGTTGGCCTGTTTGTTTAGCAATAACCAGGTTTGCATATCGCTGATGGCTGATGCCAGTTTGCCTGAAGGTTTGCGTTTGTTCATTTCTTCGGCCAGTAACAGCATCAGGCTCTGGTGTTCAATGGGCGATGCGTACCAGAAGCTGGTTTGCCGATCTTTCCAGTACATGCCCCTGGTGCTGTCTGCCACGGCATTTTCCAGCACAGAAGGCAGAATGCTTTTCTCTGTGAGCACCTGGTCGTTGTTGAGCAGGCAGGTTAACCCGATCAGCGCTTTGTTATAATTGCTTTCGCCTGCCCATTGTTTTTTTGCCTGGGTATAGTAGTAATTGAAAGCTGTTTTATTGGCCAGCAGTATGTTGGTGAAGCTGCTGCGCATGAACAGGTATTGCAGTTGCGGGGAGCCTGCACCTGGCTGTTTGCTGTATTTCAGGCTGGCTTTGTAGTCACGCAATACAGCTGCATCAAGGTTCAGCAATGCCTGGGCGGCAATATTGTTCAAGCTGGCTTCAATGGCTGGCGTAAGTACATGCAGGTTTTTAAGCCTGCTGATGCCGTTCAGAATGTAAATGGTAATGTAGCGGTCATCGGGCCCGTTTTTAAACCAGGGGAAATAACCGGTTGATAATTGCAGGTCTTTTAGTTTGTTCAACGCGCTGGTAGTGTTGTCCTGCATTTTAACAAGGTCGAACAACTGTGCCAGGTTTTTACGCTGCGTGGCTTCGTTCTCTGCATCTGCCACCCAGGGTGTTTCCTGCAATACCAGTTGTTTGAGTTCGGTATTGTTTTGCAGGTTGCTGCGCAGGGCAGTAGAATCTTTCTGCCATTGCTCAAACAGGGTTTTGATCACCGGGTGTTGCTGTACTATTTGTGTGGCCAGCAGGTTGGCATATAAACGGTTAAAGGTTTGTTCAGCGCACTCGTGCGGGAACTCCATTAAATAAGGCAGGGCCTGTATGGCGTACCACAATGGGTTACTGCTGAATTCAACTGTAATACCTTGCTGGGTGAGGGTTTCACTTTCGTTGTGCAGCAGCTTGCTGAAGCTGATGTTTTTGCTGCCGTCGCCCATTACCAGTATGGGCATGCTTTCTGTAACCAGGGAGCGGTTGCTTAGTACAGCCAGAGCATGTTCCTCGCCATCGCTGTATTTGCCTGCAGTTGCAGTAATGCGAACGGTTACCGGCTGGTTGTAATTAAACGGTATGGATACCGGGAATTTCACGCTGGCCGTGCCATTGGCTGCCACAGTGAAATACTGCATCGGGAATACATTCTGGAACAAGCCATCAACAGGCTGGTTGGTAACAGGATCAATCAACTGTATACCTGCCTGGCCGCTCAGTTCCTGATCACTCAGGTTGCTGATGCGTGCACTGAATTCCAGCTGGTCACCATTGCGTACAAAGCGGGGCAGGTTAGGCTGCACCATCAGCGTTTTTTGTGAAGTGACCAGTTTTTCCGTATAAGCAAATGCGAGGTCTTTGGTATGTGCCAGGCTCATCCATTTCCATTGCGTAACGGCATCGGGCATGGTGAAACTGATATTGTAATTGCCTGCGCTGTCTGCCAGCAGTTGCGGGAAGAAGAAGGCGGTTTCGTTGAAATTGGTGCGGAGTGATTGGGCGGCCGGCGCTGCTGTTGCCTGCGCTTCTTCTCTTTCCTGCTGCGGTGCCGGGGGCGCGGCTGCAGCGGGCTTTTCTATTGAAGTGCTATAGCTAAGGGTTGCAACATTACCGAACACGGCATCATCACTGACAATGCCTGGCGCTACCTTTTTCATTACTACATGTGCTCCTCTCAGGCGGATAGGTGGACGTTCAGATTGCAGTTCAATCGGCAATAATTTGTCATACTGATCTCCAGATAAATCTTCGTTAATCGCAATGCCGCCTTTACGAATACCTTCCTGTGCATCGAAATCAGCAGAGTTATTCCATTCTGCATAAAACGTGCGTGAATTACGTAAGCCGGGTATTGCCCAGTCATGTTTAATGAACTGGTCCAAAGAAGCATCATACATGCCGGTAAGCAGTTCTGCGGCGTTTGTTTTGCCGCCCTGGCGGCTGGTATGAATGGTCCATTGTTCTGCGCTGCCAGGCATTGTTTTATCACGGAAGCTGCTGTATGTTACGTCGATGGCCCTGTCTTCATCCTGTAACTGATAACTGCTGCCGCCTGTGTAAAAACGATTGTGTTTTACGAACGTGTAAAAAATACCAGTTGAAGCAGTAACCGGCGCTTCAATGGTGGTAATTGCTTCAGAGACTTTTTTAAATTGGTAGATGGCGCTGTCGCGTTCGTCAATACTATAACTGATCAGGTGAACATCTTTAGCTGCAGAACCTACCGTAAGTTTGGCTGTTTTGCCGGGTGTAATATGCTGGTCGCCGTTATACTGCCAGTTATAGGCCATCACAGGCAGGGATTGATTGTTATACAGCTGAATGTATTGTTTATCGGTAACAGTATCACCTTGTACTATGGCAGATACTGCCGCAACATATATACCTGGCAGTAATTTGCGGGATATGCTCAGGGTGTTTGCACCGGTGGCGAGTGTTTCACTGATCACCAGCTGCTGCTGCGGCCAGTTACGAAAATCATTTTCATTTTTGTAAGCATCGTAGGGGAACAATTTAACGTAGGCAATGCTGTCCATTACAAACTGATCGGGCTGCTCCCAGTAACGCGTACGTGTAAGTCGTTCAGGATGCTGCAGTGGAGAAATAGTTATGTGCACTGTGGCTGTAACCGGTATACCGGCAAGATTGGTGGTGGCTATTTTTACCGTTTTGAAGCTGTCAATGGTGCTGGTTTCAGGTAGTCTCCATTGCAGTAAAACTGGTTTATAAGATACGCTGAGCCTGGTGGTGTTGGTTCTGGTTTCACCACTGTTATCAGTTGCAGTAGCGGCTATGTCGAAATCAAAAACAGGATTGTTTTGCGGAAGTGCATTGCTGGCCGGTGCTGCAATAAAGCGAAGGGTAAACCTGCCGGCTTCATCTGTGTTTACCGTTTCAAAACTCACCTGTTCCGCTTGTGCAGACGGCCATATGCGATTGTAAAAAAGCCAGGTATACGGATAATGCACCATGCGGTTTACCGTAAGCTGTACAGCGGTATTGCGCAACGCAACACCTGCATAGCTTTTCAGCTGGCCGGTTACCACAACCGAATCATTTAAACGGTAGGAGTTGCGTAGTGTGTCGAAATCAATATAAAAAGTAGGCCGTTTGTACTCTTCCACACGAAATGACATGTACCCGTTGCCCTTTTTAACACCGAGTGAGTAGTTGCCGTTCAGGTTGCCTGTTTGTGGCAGCGTAAATTTACCTGCAATAGAACCGTATTCATTTGTTTCCAGTTTTACTGAATCAATGATGCGGCTATTTACATCACGCAATTGCACGCATACACTGTCGTGTAGTTGAAGGGTAGTTTCATTGCGTTTATTGAACCATTTATCATGTAAGGCAATACCCTTGAAATAAACTGTCTGCCCGGGGCGATAGATACTTCTGTCGGTAAAAAAAGACAGGTTGGTAGCGGATGATTCGTTTGTTTGAGAGCGGTTGGTGTAAGGTATGTATTCTGAGCCGGAAGGATAAAGCGTATCGTTACCATTTACCAGCCGTACAATAAAATCATTGCCTTCTTTCAGCACTTTGCCCGGGTTGAAATAGCCGTTGGCATCTGTTGCAAGCTCCCCGATTTTATTGTACACCTTTTTCCCTTCATTGTTCCACTTTATTTTCTGTAGTTGAACAATTACGTTTTTTACGGGGGCGCCTGTTTCCCTGTTCAGTACAAAATAATCCTGCCTGTGTTTGGTATAAGCCAATCCAGACACTACCAAATATTGGGCAGCCATTGCATCAGTAACATTAAATGCTGCGCCGGAGCTCACGATAAGCAGGTATTTGCCGGGTGTCAGTGCATCTATTTTTATTTCAGTGCTGTGCTGCTGGTAGTCACCTGTAACGGGAAGAGGTTGTGTGGATGTTAATACAGCTTTTGCAGCGGCTGCTTTTTTCCAGATCTCATCGCTGTTGTAAAGGTTTTCACCGTTTGTTGCTTCAAAGCCTACGCTTATAACTTTACTATACAGTACCGGTGCATTTTTGTATGACACCAGCACGCGGAACGGAATGCCGGGTGAATTGGCCTGCTCTACCTGTATGTTCACCTGTTTGTCTTCAATGTATTGCTGCAGTTTGCGCATCAGGCGGTAACCCTGGTTAAGACTGTCTGCCGGGTTGCCATGCTGCTGTATAATAGCAAGCGCTTTCAATTTGCTGTAACGATTCGCTGTGTCTGTAAGCGGCGTATAAGACGCATCACTCAGCAGTAGTGCCTGCAGGTACCAGGCATTGCTGGCCGCAGGGTTGCTGCCGTAAATATTGGTTATATGCTGCAGGGCATGTGCATAAAGACTGTCTTTATCTGCCAGGTTTGTTTCCTGTCTTGCCCAGCGGATGCGGTTAATGTCTGCATCAATAAAAGCGGCAGGGTTGCTGTCTGCTGAATGCTGCTGCAATAGCTGGCGGTACAGGCGCAGTATGCGTGTGTTGTTCGAGCTGTCACCCGGCGCAGGCTGCCAGGCCAGCAATTCGTTGAAAGGTGCCAGTGCAATTTTGCCGGGCGTAGATGTAGGTAATACAGCAAGCTGCCGGCCCGTAGTGTTCAGGAAGTCGATGGCTGTATTCGCAATAAAATCGTACAAACTGGGCCGCCATTTGCCTGAATTTATATCTTCTTCCATTGCCGGTGCATATTTTGTAACGGATGTTTGCAGCAGTGTCACCGCAGGTGCAAGTGCTGCATCATACAAACCGGTAATGGCTGTATAAAAATCCTGGTTGTTCCAGGTGGCGATATCGGGTTTAGTTATACCCGTGGTTTTGCTTCTGCCCCTGATTTCCCATTGGTAAGCATTGTAGTATGCCGTATATAGTTTTGCCAGCACTACCTGCAGCATGCTTTTGTGTGCAGTAGAAAAAGGCGACTGCAATTGTTTTTTTATTTTGATCACCAGCGAGTCCACATGCTGGTCACTGGTCAGGCTTTGCAGGTTAATGGTATATATCAACGCCTTTACAGCCTGCCCTTCGTTGTGTTGCTGCACGGCCATGTTGTAAATGTGCTTTACTTTCTCCAGCGCAGATTTGGGCAGTGATTGCTTATCAACCAGGGAGTCGGCCTCCCGCCAGCGGGCAGTGAAAGCGGTATCTGCTTTTTGTGCATGCAGGGCAGCAGAAGACAATAAGCCAAATAAAATCAATAACAGTCTGTTTTTCATTTTGGGCTGTTTGTGTGAACAAAATACAGGTTTACCGGAATAACGATGCCGGAAAGAAGAAAAATGCATAAGGGTTTAATAGTTTGCCGGGCGGTAAGCGCTTGCACCGGGGTACGCAGCAGGTGTCGGGCTTATCCTAACGGTTGTTAAAAGTAGTTGATACAACCTGATACGTAAAGCAATGCCATTTAGTGAAGGGGAACGGCAAAAAAAATCCCGCAGCATGTGCGGGATTTTATAGTAGAAGTGGATGCTTACTTTTTCAGTGCTGCGGCAATGGTTTTACCAATGTCTGCAGGGCTTGCTACCACGCTGATACCACACTCAGCCATAATTTTCATTTTGGCTTCTGCTGTATCTTCTGCACCACCAATGATGGCACCTGCGTGACCCATACGGCGGCCGGGAGGCGCTGTCTGGCCTGCGATAAAGCCTACCACAGGTTTTGTTTTATTGTCTTTGATCCAGCGTGCTGCGTCAGCTTCCATGCTGCCGCCGATTTCGCCGATCATGATGATACCGTCTGTTTCAGGATCGTTCATCAGCAATTTAACTGCTTCAACGGTAGGAGTGCCAATGATCGGGTCACCGCCAATACCGATTGCAGTGCTGATACCCAAACCGGCTTTCACCACCTGGTCAGCTGCTTCGTAAGTTAAGGTACCAGATTTGGATACGATACCAATACGGCCCTGTTTAAAGATAAAACCAGGCATGATACCCACTTTGGCTTCGCCTGCGGTAATTACACCAGGGCAGTTGGGGCCAATGAGGCGGGTGGTTTTACCCTGCAGGTAGTTCTTTACTTTTACCATATCCTGTACAGGAATGCCTTCAGTAATACATACTACCAGCTCAATGTTTTCAGAAGCCGCTTCTATAATAGAATCAGCTGCGAATGCCGGTGGAACGAAAATGATGCTTACGTTGGCGCCTGTTGCTTTTACCGCATCGGCCACAGTATTGAATACAGGTTTGTCGAGGTGGGTAGAGCCGCCTTTACCGGGCGTAACACCGCCAACCACGTTGGTGCCATATTCAATCATTTGCGATGCGTGGAATGTACCTTCTGTGCCGGTAAATCCTTGTACTATAATCTTCGATTGCTTATTTACTAAAACTGCCATGGCAAACCTTTCAATTTTGCGTTTAAGGATGGGCAAAAATAGGTATTACCGGTCACAATCGTTCATCGTTTTTTTCAATCTCACCTTTTTCCTGCATCATTCGCATTTCCTTAGCATCCTGCAGGAAGTCTGAAGCGAAAATAAAGTCGTTCAGCAGCTTGTCTTTCGAATAAATGATGTCTTTATTAGAACCTTCCCACTGTTTTTTGCCCTGGTGCATGTACACGATATGGTCACCTATTTCCATCACGCTGTTCATGTCATGGGTAATTACCGTGGTGGTAATTTTATATTCCGTGGTAATGTCTTTAATCAGCTTGTCAATCAGCAGGGAGGTTTGCGGGTCAAGACCAGAATTGGGCTCGTCGCAGAAAAGGTATTTCGGGTTCAGCACAATGGCGCGGGCAATGCCTACCCTTTTTTTCATACCGCCGCTTATCTCGGCAGGGAATTTTTTATGGGCTTCTTTCAGGGCCACCTTATCCAGCACTTCGTCGGCCTTTTTCTTACGGTCTTTATAACTGAGATTGGAGAACATGTCGAGCGGGAACATCACGTTCTGTTCAACGGTCATGGAATCAAACAGCGCCGAGCCCTGGAAAAGCATGCCTATCTGCTGGCGCAGCTGTTTGCGCTCGTCATCGCTCATGCTCAGCATATTCTGCTTGTCATAAATGATCTCTCCTTCGTCGGGTTTAAACAGGCCTACCATGCATTTGGTAAGCACGGTTTTGCCGCTTCCGCTGGCGCCGATGATGAGATTACATTTACCAGCTTCCATTACCGCACTGATATCCTGCAGTATGGTTTTTTCGCCAAAGCTCTTTTTGATGTTCTTTATCTCGATCATAATGGCCGCTAAGTTAATAGATTTAAAAACAAAACCCCGGCGTGTAACCGGGGCTGTTGTATAATGTATTGCAAAAGAAGCGCCGGAATACATAACCGGCTGGCAACAGGCAGCAAATATTTATTTTCTGCTGTAATTGGGTGCTTCCTTGGTAATTTCCACGTCGTGGGCATGGCTTTCGCGCATACCTGCATTGGTTATTTTGATAAAGGTTGCCTGCTGTAATGCGGTGATGTCTTTGGCGCCAACCAAACCCATACCTGCACGCAGGCCACCGGTAAACTGTGCAACAATTTCGCTCAGGTAACCTTTGTAAGCCACGCGGCCTTCAATTCCTTCGGGTACCATTTTCTTGGCGTCGGCACCCTCCTGGAAATAACGGTCGCCGCTGCCCTGCGTCATTGCGCCGATGCTGCCCATACCGCGGTATTCCTTGAATTTGCGGCCTTCGTAGATAATGGTTTCCCCCGGACTTTCTTCTGTTCCTGCAAACACGCTGCCCATCATTACTACCTGTGCACCTGCTGAAAGGGCTTTTACCATATCACCGGTATAGCGGATACCGCCATCAGCGATAACAGGAATGCCTTTTGCTTTCAGCGCAGCAGCAGCTTCCATAATAGCGGTGAGCTGCGGAACACCTGCACCTGCCACAATACGCGTGGTACAGATAGAACCAGGCCCGATACCCACTTTCACTGCATCGGCACCTGCATCGGCCAGTGCTTTGGCACCTGCTGCGGTTGCAATATTGCCTGCAATTACCTGGAGGGATTTGAAATCTTTTTTCAGTGCTTTCAGCGCGTCGATCACGCCTTTGGTATGGCCGTGCGAGCTGTCAAGCGCCACCACATCCACACCTACCTGCTGCAAGGCATACGCCCTGTCTTTCAGGTCTTTTGTAATACCCAGCGCACCACCTACCAGCAAACGGCCATAGGCATCTTTTACTGCATTGGGGTTATTGCTCAGCTGCAGAATATCGCGGTAGGTGATTAAGCCGATGAGTTTACCCTGTTTGCTTACAACGGGTAGTTTTTCAATTTTATATTGACGGAGTATCTGCTCCGCTTTTTTCATATCTGTTCCTTCCGGCGCGGTAATAAGATTGTCTTTGGTCATCACCTTGCTGATCTTAATGCGCTGGTCGGTTTCAAAACGCAGGTCACGGTTGGTAAGTATGCCTACCAGTTTGCCTGCTGCATCGGTAATGGGAATACCGCCAATCCTGTTCTCTTTCATTAAACGCAGTGCATCACCAATGGTAGCATCAATATGCAGGGTGATGGGATCGAGGATCAGCCCGCTTTCACTTCTTTTTACTTTACGTACCTGGTCGGCCTGTTTTTCGACAGACATATTTTTATGCAATATGCCCAGTCCACCTTCGCGTGCAAGCGCAATAGCGAGATTGGCCTCGGTAACCGTATCCATGGCTGCAGAGAGCATGGGAATGTTGAGGGATATAGACTTGGTTAATTTAGTGCGGAGTTCTACTTCGCGTGGTAAGACCTGACTGTAAGCGGGCATCAACAAAACGTCGTCAAATGTGAGCCCTTCGCCAAAAAATCTTGATTGATAGGAGTTGTTTCCGGAAGAAGTATTTCTTGTTGCCATGTGCAAAGATAGTGTCCTAAACAGATATGAGGCAAATTTTAGTTAACGGGCCACCATCAAAATGCATCCTTCAGGCGCTAACAGGCAATGCAGCAAGCGGTTTCAAGTGCCTGTGCAGAAACGCATCTGACACGTTTATCTAATTTATTGCCACCACACAATCAGCACAAATCTTGATAAATATTTAACGATTTGAATATCGAACAGGGAACAAGATCACTCACCCCTCACACCCCCGCAATCAGCCGGTACCGCTTCCCTGGCATTGATTGTATCATGCCATACAATTCGAGATTAAGCAATGAAGCGGCAACAACCCCGGGCGCCAGGTTACTTACCGAATGCAGTTCATCAATGTGCAGTTCGTCGTACAGGGTTAATACCTGCAGCAATATTTTTTCATCGGCAGAATAATCAATAAACAGGGGAGTGGCCGTATTGCGGCGAATCACCCGCTGCGGGGTTTCCCAACCCATGGTTTCTATGAGTTGCTGCGCATTTTTCAGCAGTATGGCTTTGTTTTGTTGTATCAGCTCATTGCAGCCGCTGCTTTTGGCATCGGTGGTTTTGCCGGGGAAGGCAAATACTTCGCGGTTATAACTGTTGGCAAGCGAGGCGGTAATAATGCTGCCGCCTTTAAGAGCGGTTTCTACCACAACGGTGGCATCGCACAGGCCGGCTACAATACGGTTGCGTTTGGGAAAATTGTGCTTGTCTGCTCCTACTTCGTGGGTAAACTCGGTAAGCAGGCCGCCGTTTTGCAGCATATCTTTTGCAAGTGATCTATGCAGTGAGGGGTACAGGGTATGCATGCCATGCGCCAGCACGCCTACTGTTGGCAGCCCGTGCTGTAATGCAGCCCTGTGGGCAATGGCATCTATGCCGAAGGCCAGCCCGCTTACCACCAGTACATTGTGTTGCGATAAATCGCTGATCAGTTGCCCGGTTACTTCGCGGCCATAATCGGTATTGGTGCGCGTGCCTATGATGCTTACCACCTTGGCGGTATTAAGATCGGCGCTGCCGCGGTAAAACAAAAGGGTTGGTGCATCGTTGCAATGCAGCAGCCGTTGCGGGTATGCACTGTCGGTAATAAACAGCGGCTGTATTTTATATTTTTCGATGAAGCCGATCTCTGCTTCGGCCTTTTGAAAAGACTGGAATGATTTGATATTGCCTGCGCGCACCTCACCTATTTGCTCAAGTGCGCCAAGTTCTTTTTTGCGGGCAGTGAAAATACTCCTGGCATCTCCAAAATATTCAACCAGGGCCCTTGCCTGAACAGTGCCTATTTGTGGCACCTGCAGCAACGCCAGCTGGTATAACAGGTCAGCATGTAACATACGTACGGGAATAAATTGACAAATGGTACGGGCCAGGGAAGAAAACAGCGGCTTTTACAATATCGGATTATTGGAACCTACAATTTACAAAGTGCATGCCGCAATCACAAGTTTTTTGTAAAAACAAAGAACCCGGTTGTCATAACTTATACCAGCCGGCTGCACCTGTTTACAAACCGGTAATGGTAAACGTTGTGCGCCTGTTCTGCGCTTTGCCTTCTTCGGTGGCATTGCTGGCTACAGGCATAGTTGCACCATAACCTTTCGAGCTGAGGCGCGTAACTGCAATACCTTTGCTTACCAGGTAATCAACTACCGATTTGGCGCGGTTGGCAGATAATTTCAGGTTGTCTGCTGCATTGCCCGTGTTATCGGTATAACCGCTGATCTGCACTTTCAAAGTAGGATTATCACCCAGCAGCTGCACCAGCTTATCCAGTTCAATTGTGCTCACCGGCTCCAGCTGGAATGAGTTGGTGGCAAACTGGATATTCCTGAACGTAAGCCCTGCATTGAGCCTGATGGGCTGCAAGGCGATGTCTTTTTTATAGGTGCTGTCAGGCGTTTTGTTGGATAAAATATACAGGTCGCTGTAAAACAAATATCCTTTGCGGTTCACGGTAAAGGTATAGTCTTTACCGCCCGGCAGTGTTACAAAATAAAAGCCTGTTTCGTCAGTCTGCAGGCGGGTAAGTGCTTTGCGACTTACATTATCGGTGAGTTCTACGGTACAGGGAATACCTTTATGGGTATCGGCATCGGTTACATAACCCTGCACATATAAGGTGCGTGCAGGGCGAATATCGGGCCGCAGGTCAAACTTGTACAAATCAAGCTGGCCGCGTGTATCGGCACGGTCACTGGCATAGTAGGCCGTAACACCGTCCGATGCTACAAACAAGCTGCCTTCGTTTTCAATGGTGTTAATGGGATACCCCAGGTTTTCCGGTTTACCCCAGTTTAAACTGCTGTCTTTGCGCAGTACATACAAATCGGTACCGCCATAACCGGGCAGACCGCTGGAGGTATAATACAGTGTCTGGTTATCTGCATGCACAAAGGGAGCCAGTTCATCACCCCTGGTGTTAATGGTAGGGCCCATGTTTACTGCGGGCGACCATTTCCCGTTGGGCTGGCGGTAGCTTACGTACAAATCATTGCCGCCATAACCACCCGGCCGGTCACTGCTGAAGTACAGCGCATTTTTATCAGAACTGAGACTGGGACTGCTTTCCCAGTATTCTGTATTGATATTGCCGCCCAGGTTTACCGGTTCACTCCAGCCATTGGGCGTGTTGTAGGAAATATACAGGTCGAAATTGCCAAAACCCTTATTGCCGAAATTGCCGGCGAAAATCAGCCACTCACCATCCTGTGAAATATTGATAGCGCCTTTGGAAGGTTCATTGTTAATAGAGCCATTGATCACCGAAGCTTTGGTATAACCTGCAGGTGTTTTCAGGCTCTGCATAAAATCTTCCCTGATGCCCTGGCCACGGCGTGTAAATACAAACACGCTGTCGTTAATGGTAAAAGAAGGGTAGTATTCAGCCTGCGGCGAATTAATACTGTCGCCCATGTTCACCGGTTGAAACACATAACCGGTAGCAGGATGTGTTTGCGCATAGTCAATGGCAAACTCATAACAATGCCTGGCACTTCTGCCGCCGCGTACGCTTTTTTCGTTGAGGTTGGGAATAGATAAAAAGCTATCGGTTGCATGCAGTGCATCTTCGAACCTGCCGAGGCCGGCGAGGTTGATAGAGTAGGGCAGGCAATAGTATTTGAAATAAGTGCTGTCCAGGCTGCGCGCCTTTTCATAATAGTCAACACTTTTCTGGTATTCTTTCAGTTCCCCGTACACACCTGCCATCGACAGGTAGGGTTCAATATAGGCGGGGTCGTATTCAATGGCTTTGCCCAGCAGGGGAATGGCATCTTTCACCAGCCCGTCGCGCAGTTGCAGCATGGCTTTTTCATATGCTTCGAGCGATTTCTTGTTTACCGGCTTTTGACCGTTCTGGGCCATGGCGCTTGCAGCGCAGAACAAAATACTAACTGCTAAGAATATGTTTTTCATAATGCCATTTCGTTTGAAATACGCCGCTGCATAGCCAGCGCAAAAAACTGCCGTTAAGGTACGTTGATGTATTTGTGCACCTGCAGGCTCAGTTCCCATTTCGGGTTGGCCTTAATATAGTCGATGATCAGCGGGGTCATCTGGGCCGATTTGTCCCATTCAGGCTGCAAATACAGCTTGCACGAGGGCGATACCTGTGCAGCATACTGCTCGGCCCATTCAAAATCGCTTTTATTGAAGATGATCACTTTCAGTTCATTGGCGCGGGGCAGTATACCGGGTAGTGGCGCCTTGAATTTTTTGGGAGAAAGGCAAATCCAGTCCCAGCTACCGCTCAGTTCGCTGGAGCCGGAAGTTTCGATATTGGTTTCAAAGCCGGCTTCCTGCAAGGCGCCTGTTAAGGCATCAAGCTGGTGCATCAGGGGTTCGCCGCCGGTAATTACGGCCAGCCTGCCCGGGAAAGCCGAGGCTTCCTGCACCAGGGTATCAATGGTCATTTGAGGGTGTTTGGATGCATCCCAGCTCTCTTTCACATCGCACCAGAAACAGCCCACATCGCAGCCACCCAGCCTGATAAAATAGGCAGCCCTTCCCTGGTGAAACCCTTCACCCTGGATGGTGTAAAAAGATTCCATCACCGGGAGCGTGCCTGTTTGTTCCTTCATTAATAACATCGTGCAAAGGTAATGGAAAAACCCGCGAGGCCACGGTATAGTAAAGGTATAACGGGGGGGAGCCAGGCATAGGGTGGCAGAATGCAAAAAATGCCTGCCTACTGTTAACAGCACGCAGGCAATGGGGTATTTAAAAAAAGAGGTAAACCGGGGTTTACAGCCCTGTTCTTCTTTTATAGGCGGCCAGTGTATTCTTCAGCAAACCGGCAATAGTCATCAAACCAACGCCACCGGGAACGGGCGTAATGGCCTGGGTTTTAGGCGCAACCTCGGCGTAGGCTACGTCGCCTTTAATGCGGTAACCTTTTTTGGCAGTAGGGTCGTCTACACGGGTAATACCCACGTCAATTACCACGGCGCCTTCTTTCACCATATCCGCTTTTACAAATTCGGCGCGGCCAAGGGCAGCTACAATAATATCTGCTTCGCGGCATACAGCTGCAAGGTCAGGCGTTTGTGAGTGACATAAAGTAACGGTGCAGTTGCCATAAGGCAGGTTGCTGCTGAGCAAAACACTCATGGGGCGGCCAACAATATTGCTGCGGCCAATTACCACGGCATGTTTACCCTTGGTAGTAATGTTAAAATGCTCCAGCATCAGCATAATGCCGTACGGGGTAGCCGGGATAAACGTGTCAAGTCCCTGCACCAGTTTACCAACGCTAACCGGGTGAAAACCATCCACATCTTTCGTTGGGTTGATGGCTTCAATCACCTTTTGTTCGCTGATTTGTTTGGGCAGCGGCAGCTGAACCAGGATGCCGTCGATGTTGTCGTCGTCATTCAGCTGGCGGATGGTATCGAGCAGTTCGCCCTCAGAAGCGGTAGCGTCCAGGCGTATGAGGGTAGATTCGAACCCGATTTCTGCACATTGTTTTACTTTACTGGCTACGTATGTTTCACTTGCACCATTGTTGCCTACCAGCACTGCTGCGAGGTGGGGAGCCCGTTTGCCCTGGACCAGCAGTTGCTGAACTTCCTGTTGCAATACATTTTTTACCGATTCTGCGGCAATTTTTCCGTCTAGTATTAACATGCTGCAAAAATATTAAGCAGTAGCCGAAGTGCCTATTTTTTTCCTTGCACCCTGAAAAAGCTGACAAATGTTAGTGATTAACGTTTTATTAACTTAGCTTTAACATAATTAACATTTATTTCAATGTCTACTACGTTTAGAACGTCATGTGCAGTCAACAATTGAAATGGGTAAACGTCCATTTTGTCCTACTGCCCCTGTTTACGTTTGCGTAACCATCTCTTCAGCTTTTTAAACCCGCTGTGTTTGGCAACAACCTGATGTACGTGATGAACAATTGAGGCAATGAATGTCTTTTAATGGTTTGGTGTACAGGAATTGTTTGTATTAGCTGCTGTTACAGCAGCCCGGTATTGAAAAATAGTACCCGGTGTTTTCGACTTAGGCATTTTCTACTGTTTTTGTTTTGTTTTAACGCTTTGCGTTACAACTAACTGCTTATGTCTTTCACACAGGGACCTGCCCCGGCATTGATAGCCTCCTGATTTTATTCCTATTAACACATGAGAAAAACCTTCTGAAAAGAGGGCAGGCAGTGTATTGCCTGGAAATCATCAATTGTGTCACCAATTCAAAAACCATAATTTCATGAGAAAATTGTTGCTTATTTTCCCGGTTCTGTTATGGTGCATCATAACAGCCACCGGGCAAACCGGTACAGTTACAGGTAAAGTGCAGGACAAAACCGGCAAGCCGGTTGAAGGCGCTTCTGTACAGGTAAAAGGTACATCGAAAGGTACTACCACTACCGAAAGTGGTACATTTTTCATTAATGCCAAAGTGGGCGATGTATTGCTGATTACCGGTGTAAACTATCACGCACAACAGGTACGTATCTCCAACCTTTCTTCATCCATTGATGTTTCACTCGATTCCGTTGCCAATGTAATGCAGGAAGTGGTGGTAACTGCCCTGGGCCAAAGCAGGAGCAAGGCCAAACTGGGGTACACTGCCACTACCGTTACATCCGACGTGCTGAACAGAGACGCGCCGGTAAACCTGCTCGATGGGGTACAGGGCAGAATTGCAGGTGCCAACATCTCCAACGTAGGTGGCCCCGGTACTTCTACCAAGGTGGTGCTCAGGGGCTATAGTGTAATTGGCGGAGGCAGCAGCAACCAGCCGCTCTACGTAATTGACGGTGTGCCGTTAAGTGATGCTTCGCCTTCAGCCCAAACAAACGGAACCAGCAATACCGACTTTGGTAATGGTATGACCAACATTAACCCCAATGATATAGAAAGCATCACCGTGCTCAAAGGCACAGCTGCTGCTTCACTGTACGGTTCTACTGCCAAAAATGGCGCTATCATGATCACCACCAAAAGAGGTAAGGCCGGCAAGCTGCGGGTAGATTACAGCGGTGGCTATAACTTAAGTAAAGTAGGGAAGCTGCCCGAAATGCAGAATGAATTTGGACAGGGATGGGGCGGCCAGTTTATCCTGTCTGAAAATGGCAGCTGGGGACCAAGACTGGATGGTAAAATGCGCCCCTGGGGTGCTACCGTTGATAATTCACAGCTCATTAAACCGTTCTCTTTTGTCAAAAATAATATCCGCGATTTTTACAATACCGGTACTGAGCTCACCAACAGCATCGCCTTATCCGGTGGTACAGATATCAACCGCTTTTACTTCTCTTATGGTAACGTGTTCAGCGATGGCGTGCTGCCTACCAAAGCCGATTACCTTGAAAGGCACACGTTCGCTTTAAGAACCAACAGCAACTACGGTAAATTCTCTATCAATACTTCTTTCAACTACATCAACCGTAAACAGAACGCACCGTTTACAGGCCAGGGCGGCAGCGATGGTCAGTCAACATTTGAAGCCTTGCTGCAAATACCCGTTGATATACCAATCAAAGATTTCTCCGCCTACAACAACAAGTTCTTTAACGTAGACAACTACTTTACCCCCTACGCCGAAAACCCCTATTACCCGCTGAATGAAAACGGTAACGTTCAAAAATTAGATCGCTTTTTCGGTAGCCTCGACATGAATTACAAATTCACCGATTACCTGAGCCTGCAATACAGGCTGGGTGGTGACTTTACCAATGCCCGCACACTGGGCTTTAAACAACCCAATAAACCATCGCCAGACAGCTGGAATGATGGTAACAACGTAGAAAGCGCCACAAGAAAAGAAGACTTCGGTTCAGTATCGCAGGCTTCCGATTACTATGGTATCATTAACATGGACCTGATCCTGAAATACAACCAGGACCTGAACAAAGACCTGAACCTGGAAGTGATCGGCGGTGCCAACTACTACCAGAGCAATCAGCGCAATGAATTTGCACAGGTTACCAACCTGGTAATACCAGGGTTCTTTAACTTGTCAAACAGCAAACTGCCACCCGTTGTTTCTGATTTCAACAGCCTCAGAAGACGTGTTGGCTTGTACGCACAGGCAACACTGGGTTACAAAAACCAGTTGTTCCTGTCTGGTAACGTCCGCAACGACTGGTCTTCTACATTGCCCATCAATAAAAATTCTATCTTCTATCCGGGTGGAAACCTCGCATGGGTAGCTTCACAAACATTCGACATGACGCATAGCCCTGTATCTTTCCTGAAGTTCAGGGTGGGTTATGGTAAAACAGGTTCTGATGCTGAACCATACCAGGTGTACCCTGTGTTAACTGCCGGAACACCTACAGCACCGCTGGTAGGTTTGCCGTTTGGTTCCATCACTTCACCGTTTAATGGTGTATCTGCATTCAGAATTGCCAATACTATTGGTAACCCTGCATTGAAACCGGTTATTACCAAAGAACTGGAAGCAGGCCTGGAAGCACGCCTCTTTAAAAACAGGATTGGTATTGATGCGACTTACTACAACAAACGCACAGATGGTCAGATTCTCGTAGTGCCTATTGCTCCGGGATCTGGTTATACAGGCCTGGTGCAGAATCTTGGTTTAATTACCAATAAAGGCGTTGAGCTGGCATTGGATGTGAAACCGGTTGTAAGCAAAAACTTTAACTGGTCAATGACCTATACCTACACCAAAAACTGGAATAAGGTAAATAACCTCAATGGTGGTCCTTCCAATGTAATTCTCAATACAGCCTACGATGCTGAAATACGTGCCGTACCCGGTCAGCCGGTTGCTGAAATGTACGCACTTGTGCCTGCCACCACACCAGATGGTAAAATCATTGTAGACAGCAAAGGCTTGCCAACAGCGGCGCAGCAAAAGGGCGATTTCGGTAGCACACAGTACAACTACATGATGGGTTTGGTAAACACCTTCAGCTACAAAAACTGGACACTGAATGCCTCGCTCGATTTCAGGTTTGGCGGTGTAATGTACAGTGGTACTTCCGATCTGTTATTGTTTGTGGGTAACGGCAGGTTAACCACATTTAACGATCGTAATGCCTTTGTAGTACCCAATTCAGTACAGGTTACCGGAACAGATGCCAGTGGTAAAGATGTATATGCTACCAACAGCACAGCCATTACATCGGATAATTTCTACTCTTATTTTTATCCTACCACCAACCCCGGCAGCTCTTACTACCAGCGCATCATCAGTAAATCGTTTTTGAAATTGAGGGATGTGACGCTTTCTTATAAACTGCCGCAGCATTGGGCTTCTAAAATTGCATCAAGTGGCTTATCGGTGGGTGCTTATGCACGTAACCTGCTTTTATGGACACCCAAATCAAACCTCTACCTCGATCCTGAGGCAGGCAACCTGGGTAATGATCTTACCAGTGAGTTGGGTGAGTTCCGTGCAGCACCTGTGTCTATCCAGGTAGGTCTTTTATTGAGAGCTAGTTTCTAATTGAAAAAATTAAAGTATGCAGTTCAACATCATGAATATAAAAACATTACTGGGTGTTGCTTTACTATCGGTGCTGCTTGCTGCAACCGGTTGTCAAAAACACCTCGATATAAACCAGGATCCAAACAATCCATCGCTTGAACAGGGTACACCGTTTATTGTATTTCCTGCAGCTGTACTGGGTACAGCAGGCGCAGCCGGCGACCTTGGCATATTGGGTGGTTTGTGGGCTGAGCATTTTACACAATCTGCCATTGCCAACCAGTACATCTACATAGATGCGTACAACGTAAAAACAGCAGACTTAAATGGCCCGTACACACTGTTGTTTGCCAATGGTCTTAAAAATTACCAATATGTAATTGACAAGGCACGTGCGGCAAGTGACTGGACATTCTATTTGCTGGGATGGACAATGAAGGCTTACACTGCCGGAGAGCTGGTAGATTTGTACGACAAAATACCTTACACCGAAGCCCTGGCCGGAACGAGTAACCTGCAGCCGAAATTTGATGATGGTTATGCAATCTACCAGGACCTGATCAAGGGGCTTGATTCAGCGTTGGGAAAAGACTTCTCAGCACGTACCAGCACGATATTTACTCCTTCCAATGCCAATACGGATTTGTTGTTTAACGGCAACCTGGATAAATGGATTGCGTTTGCGAATACCATGAAGCTGAAATTATACCTGCGTATGGTAAATGCGCATGCAGATGTGGCGCAGGCAGGTATTACAGATTTACTGAGCAGTGGTGCTACCTTCCTGACCAATAATGCAGGTGTTACCACATTTACTGACGCACCCGGTCTGGATAACCCCATGTACGAACAAAACATCCGCCAGCTCAATACCGGCGATAACCTAAGGGCCAGTACAACCTTCTTAAGCTGGTTAATTGCCAACTCCGATCCGCGTATTGTAAGCTATTTCGGATCAACCGGTGCCACTTCACTCGACCAGGGCGATCGCAATGGTAATACAGCGGCAACAGTGTTTGTGCAATCTGCCACAGATCCGGTACTGTTTCTTTCAAAAGCAGAATCCTATTTTCTGCAGGCAGAGGCTGATGTGCGCTATGGTGATGGATCGCACGCACAAAGCCTGTACAACCAGGGCGTACTGCAGGCATTTACTGATGTAGGCCAGGATGGAACCAGTTTTGTTGCACCCGGCGGAGCGTATGAGTTTCCCACAGGAGGTTCAACAGAAGATAAGATCGAAGCAATCATCGTACAAAAATGGGCCTCCTTCGCCTACGGTACCCACCAGCTTGAGGCATTCTTCGATAAAAACCGTACAGGTTATCCCAAAACAAGTCCGGTGTATTCAAATGCCATCAACTATGTGCCTGGCCAGATCGTGGTATCGGCAAGCACAACATTGGCTGCAGGCTTATTACCAAAACGACTGGTATATCCTTATGTAGAAACATCACGTAATGCAAATGCACCGGCACTGGTACCCATTTCAACACCAGTATGGTGGGGTAAATAAAACATCTATATTATGAAACAATATACCATACAATATTTACTCTTTACCATAACCACTGCACTGCTGCTGTTTGGTTGCAACAAAGAGAACGACGTAACACAAAACGACAGAACAGTAGGGCATTCCACCATTACCTATTACGCCACTGTAACATTGAAAGGTGATCCCTACATGTCCATAGTAAAAGGCGGTACATTTACCGATCCCGGCGCATCAGCCGAAGCCCAGGGAAAAGATATACCTGTTACCGTAAGCGGTTCGGTAGATGCGAGCACCCCGGGATTGTATACACTAACGTACAGTGCCGTAAATGCCGACGGGTTTGCTGCCACCGCTACACGCACTGTTGCGGTGCTGCCAGTTGCAGAAACACCCGGTACAGATATTTCGGGCAGTTACTACTACATAGCGTCTCCCAGCACGCTGTCTTCCGTAGTAAAACTGGCGGAAGGCTTTTACAGCACTTCCAATTGCTGGAGTGCGGCAACCACCATTCCCTGCCTGTTTATCTGCACAGACGGTACCAATATCACTATGCCAGTGCAGCCCACAGGCTTTGGTGCATTGAATGGTACAGGTACACTTGACGCTTCGGGAGCATTAACCTACGTAGTAACCATTCCTTCGCAGAATATAAATGGTACACTGAGAAAATGGCACAAGCAATAGGCATTCATCAACACAATTAAACATTAAGCGATGAAAAAACTGAATATACTGATCGTGCTTTTTGTAGCGGTGTGTATCTCCTCCTGCTACAAAAACAATTTGCTGGATCCTGAAAAACTGCCGGCATCTCCTGTAGCCGGTGAATGGTGGGTAAGCGTGCTGGTGGGCTCTGATGATATTGGCGGTACCCGTTTTAAAATATATACCTACAATGACGATGTAAACAAAGATTCCATATGGATAGATGACGGCGAAAATATTTTCGGGTTTAAGGCCAAGGCAAAAGCTGATTTTGCCGGCAAAACCTTCGCCGGTACCAATTCAGGTAATGAATACTATCCGGCTGATTCAACCCTGGCGCCCAGCGTTACATTTGCCAATGGCAAGGTATTGCCAAAGGCCGCGCATTCAAAAACAGGTGTAGTGTGCGACAGTATTTATATGGAAGTTCAACTGGCAGGAGACCCCACTACTTATATCTTAAAGGGGTGTGCCAGAACAAACTGGCCTGACGATGATTATTGATTGGCATACATATATACAGGCCATCCGAGCGGATGGCCTGTATGCTTTACCTGAAATGATTGATTGGAATAATAGCTGAATATCAATAGGGGTATGAGGAATGTTGTTTCTACATTTTTTTTGCAAATAACCGGGAAGAAGGATGTGGGTAATTTGGACGATTGAAATTTAATAGTATATTTACCTAATATGTTAATTTGATTAACATAAGTCGCACTTCCTCAACACTTCCTCCAAAAAAACCGAAAAACCCATTGTGTATTAAATAAAATTCCTTCACATGAGAACCACTGCTAACTGCGGCACAACTGCCTGCCCAAAGCGACGTAAACCTATGCTACGGCGTTTACCCGATTTTGCCTTGCATCCGGTGCAAGTGCACCCGTTTCCATAAACTTTAGTGTTTACAGCCAAACGTGCGGGGTTGCAAAACCACCTCCATGATCCGGTATAAAACCCGGGTGTTTTCGCATGTCCTGTACCAAGGCCGGCAATAAAGGCTGTTTCACAGCCAGGGCATCGCTATGCCGTTATTCAGCTACACCAAAACAAACAATCATCATCAACAAAACCAATCCTGACTTATGAGGAAGTTTTCCTTCATGCTGGTGGTATTATGGCTTGTAAGTATAGCCATTGCCTCAGCTCAAATCCGTTCCGTAAGTGGAAAGATTACGGATGCATCCGGGGCAGCCATCCCGTTCGCATCTGTCAAGATCTCCGGCAGCCGTGCCGGTGTAAGTGCCGATGACAATGGTACTTTTGTTATTAAAGCACAATCCGGCGATAAGCTGGTGATTTCGGCAGTAGGTTATACCGCCCAAACAGTAACCATTCCTGCAGGACAGCTTTTCATCACATTGACCAAAGAACAAAATACTTTGTCTGAAGTGGTGGTTACTACGGCGCTCGGTATTAAACGCCAGCCCAAAGAACTGGGTTATTCAACCGCAACTGTTGGCAACGCCGAGCTAACGCAGGCAAGGGTTACCAACCTGGCCAACGGTTTGTCGAGTAAAGTGTCGGGTGTGGAAATACGCCTGGCCGATAACAGTGTAAACCCTAACGTGAAAATAACTTTCAGGGGTAACCGTTCATTAACCGGTAACAATACTGCGTTGATTATAGTAGACGGTATACCTGTTGAACAAAGTTATATCGCGAGCCTGAACCCTGATGACGTAGAGAATGTATCTATCCTTAAAAGCGCCAACGCTGCTGCTTTGTATGGTAAAGATGCTTCCAACGGTGTAATGATCATCAACACCAAAAAAGGGGCGCGCTCAAAATTGGCTGTTACCTACCGCAACACAACCATGTGGAACAAGGTATCCTACATGCCTGCACTGCAAACTGAATATGGTCCGTACGGTGGTGAAGGCGGCGGTTTTAACGATCCTGTTACCGGCTGTGTCGGTTGTGTAACCTATGTAGATCCCTTTACCGGAAAACCACTCGCCACGCCTTTCGAGAACCAGAACTTTGGTCCTGCCTACAACGATCTCGACTTCCCGCTGGCACAGATTGCGATTGGTGGTCCTGATCCCAACGGTAAGATTATTTATGGCCCGTACAAAGCCATTAAAGACAACCGCAAAGATTTCTTTCAGACAGGCTTAAACGAACAGAACAACCTTTCAGTAAGCACCGGTACAACCTGGGGCAGCCTGTTTGCTTCGGGCCAGAACGTAGTGAACAAGGGTGTTGTATATAACGATAAATACACACGTACCAGCGGTCGTATTGGCGGCAGACTGAACTTTGGCCGCTTTAGCGCAGACGGTAGCTTTAACTATAGTCACCAGGTAACAGATCAAACAGGTTTGAACTTCTCAGGTGGTACACAGTATCGCCCGGTTTACTGGAGTGTTATTAACCAGCCGCCGCACATTAACCTGAAAGATTTTAAAGATGTTGACCACAACTTCTTTGCATCTCCTTCAGGATACATCAATGCCTATTATACCAATCCATGGTACCAGGTATTTCACTCCCGCGCAAAAAATACCAACAATGCACTCACCAGCTACCTGCAGCTGAATTACAAATTGCTTAGCTGGTTGTCATTCTCTGCACGCGGCGGTTACAGCAAAACAACCATCGATGCGCCGGCTCATATCGATGCCTATGCATTTGCGCCAATTGCACAAACCGATCCATGGTCTGCAGGTAACACAGCCTCTTCTTATGCAAACCTGCCTTACCAATCAGAGCTTATCAAGATTAAGTACGACGACCTGAATACAGATGGATTCTTCACCATCAAGAAAGGTTCAGGCAGTTTCGACTTCACCGGTATCGTGGGTGCTAACTACCGTTCACGCAACAGCCATGGTTACTGGTACTCTAACCAGGCAGTGGCCACCATGTCTATTCCCAACTCATACACCAAACGCACCAATGCAGATGGAAGCGCTTACCAGGATCTTGATTATAAAGCAAGATCACAGGCGGTATATGCTGATTTAACTATTGGTTATGACAAATGGTTATTCCTGCATGGTTCGTTCCGCAATGACTGGCTGTCTATCCTGGAACCAACCAAGCGCAGCTTCCGTTATGGTGGTGTGGATCTCTCAGCCGTATTGAGCGATAAACTGGATTTCCTGAAAAACAGCAATACCATTTCATTCCTGAAAATAAGGGCTGGTTATGCCATTACCGGTAACGTAAGCTTCCCCAATACCACCAGCATTGGTTTCCTGAATAACAGCGGTGCCAATGGCAACAATGGTTTGGCAATGCCAACCTTCAGTGCCTACTACCTGTATCCTACCACAACGGTAGGTGTTGGTTTCCCTTATGGTAACCTGCCCGGTTATTCACTGGGTACACGCGTAGTGCAAACCGGTATTAAACCTGAAAAAGATGGTGCTGCCGAAGTAGGTTTTGAAATCGGCTTCCTGCACGATCGTATCCGTTTTGAAGCTTCAGGTTTCTCTACTACAGCTAAAAACCAAACGCTGCCCCTGCTTACGTCCAACGCATCGGGTGTTGCTACGTACGTGGTTAACGCCGGTAAAGTACTCGACAGGGGGTATGAACTGGAACTGCACTTGACACCGCTGCTGAAATTCGGTGCATTTAAATGGAACTTCAACGCCAACTTTACACAGCTGGATGATAAAGTAAAAGAAATAGATCCTTCACGCGGCTTGAACAACGTTGGTCTGCAGGATATAAAATATGGTACCAACACGGTAGGTAGCATCAGGGCTATCGCAGGTAATTCTTACCCTACGCTGATGGTAACCGATTGGAACCGCGACGACCAGGGACGTATTATCGTAAACAAAAGCACAGGCATGCCTTCTGCCAATACAACGCAGAAAGCAGTGGGTAATACCAACTACAGGTACATGCTGGGCTTAAACTCCAACTTCAGCTTTAAAGGTCTTACACTGAATGCGGTGTTTGATTATCGTGGTGGTGCAAAAGGTATTGCTGCATTGGGCAATGCACTCGATTTTGCCGGTATCTCAGAAAACAGTGCAACCAATAGGGAGCACTTTATCATTCCTAATTCTGCATACCTCGATAATGGTAAATATGTGCCTAATACAACCGTTCCCACGTCTGGCCAGGTGGCCAGCTTCTGGGCTAACGTGTACAATGGCATTGGTGCACCATATGTGTTTAATGCCTCATTCTGGAAATTACGTGAGCTTTCTTTAGGCTACGATTTGCCGGTTAAACGCATGGGCTTCGACAAAGTGGTAAAACGTCTCAACTTCGCAGTAGTTGGTCAAAACCTGTTTATGTGGCGTCCTAAAAACAATCCATATACCGATCCTGAGTTCAGTGATTCCGGTTCTGGTAATGCGATAGGCTCTACATCAGAGTACCAGCTGCCTCCGCTGAGAAGTTTTGGTTTTACTTTAAGCGCAACTTTCTAACCACTAACACATGACTTATATGACAATTATTAAAAAAATATACAGCAGCCTGGTGTTTGTGGGAATGCTGGCAGGTGCAGTTTCCTGTAAGAAGGAGCTGGACAAAAACCTTCAGAACCCGAATGGCGTGCCCAGTAAAGACATCAAAGGCAAAGACGTATTTCCCAGTGCACTCAATAATACTGCAGCCATGATATTGGGCCAGGCAGTATACTCAACCGGTACAGCTACAGCTGCTTTCGCCAGCGAATGGATGGGATACACTGCACGTACCACCAGTTATTCTGCTTCAGGTGCACAGTTGCAGATTGAGTTATTTACGCTCAACAGCACGTATTCAAATGGTTTGTGGGAAGGCCAGTACCACAATATTTTCGACTACAATTTTGTAATCGCCAACAGTGATGCAACTTCTGTATTATCCGGCGCCGCCAAAGTAATGCGCGCACTGGTGTTTGAAGACCTGGTGGATATTTATGGCAACATTCCTTACAAACAGGCAGTTGATCCGTCCGGTAATATCAGGCCTGCATACGATACAGACAGCACTATTTACCGTTCATTAATCACCGACCTGGACAGTGCAATTATATCGTTAAAAGCGTCGCAAAGCGGTGCAGATGATGCGGCAGATGTTTTGTTTAAAGGTGATAAAACCAAATGGGTGCAGTTTGCCAATACCATCAAAATGCGCATTCTGATACGCCAGTCTGTGAATGGTGATCAAACCTACATCAAACAACAGTTCACTGCCATTCAAACCGAAGGCAGCGGTTTTTTGTCACAGGAAGCAGGTGTAAACCCCGGCTATACCGATGCGGTTAACCAGCAAAGCCCGCTGTGGAATAACTATGGTTTTGAGGTAGGCGGTAAAAATGGTAAAGCCAACCACGTGTTTTATATAGCCAACAAAACAATGACCGATTACCTGGCAGCACGTGCTGATCCGCGCCTGGGCCGCCTATACGCCGAAAGTCCCAGTGGTGTTTATGACGGTAATTTTTTGGGCGATGGTGTAAGCGCAAGGCCGGTGGCTACGCTGAGCACATTTGGTCCGGGTGTATTGCAGAGCGCTGCGATGGATGCAGTACTGATGTCGGCAAGTCAGTCGTACCTGCTGCAGGCTGAAGCTGCCTACAAAGGATATATTACCGGTGATTATATAAGCCTGTTCAGGAAGGGAGTAGAAGAATCGTTCCGTTACCTGGGTGTACCCGGCGGTGCAACTGCTGCCGATGCCTACATTGATGGATCAGCTGATGACCGCATAAACATTGCCGCATCTGCCAACCCGGTTAAAACCATCATTTACCAGAAATGGATAGCGCTTTGCGAAATGGACGGACTGGAAGCATGGGCCGAATGGCGCCGTACCGGTTTCCCCGATCGTACCAAGCCATCGTTAAACCCCAGTGTTGCCACGAATGTAATTCCTGAGCGATTGTTATATCCACAAACAGAATTTGACAACAACACCGCAAATGTTGCCATGCAAAAGCAAACTTCTGCAGACAAATACAAGGCTATTTTCTGGAGTAAGTAATTGTAAGTAGTTATCCTTCTAAAACTGAAAATGATGAAAAGAACATCCTTTTTTATATTACTCGCCTGCATTGCGATGGCATTCGGATCATGCTTAAAGAGCGATGATTTCCTGGATACAGCCAATACGCAGCCGGTTATTGAATTTCCGAGTTATGCCAGCGGCGCCAATAATGCAAACGGCAATACTTTGTCTGATACTACCCCGGTAGTGCATCTCGACACAGCTATCGCACTAAACCTGGCTTCGCCACAGGTAATTAACAAAGATTATAAAGTAACCGTGCAGCTTGATACTGCTGCCATT
This sequence comes from Deminuibacter soli, assembly GCF_003412455.1. Taxonomy (GTDB): domain Bacteria; phylum Bacteroidota; class Bacteroidia; order Chitinophagales; family Chitinophagaceae; genus Deminuibacter; species Deminuibacter soli. Next base: position 43,934 of record NZ_QTJU01000012.1, read on the forward strand.
GCTGCCTACAACGCAGCAAACGACGATACGTATGAGCCATTGCCTGCAAGCCTGATTACAATTCCCAGCGCAACAGTTACCATACCGGCCAATCACCGCATAGGCAGGTTTGGTGTATCACTTGCTTTGGATAAAAGTGATTACAATAATCACAAATACGCCGTAGCATTTACCATTACCGATGCCCCCGGTTTAGTTATCAGCAGTAATGCAAAAACGTTTATATGGCTGCTTGATTTGCATGATTAAAAAATGAAATTGGACAGATGTATAAAAAGAGGCGCCAATGCGCCTCTTTTTTATCAATCAAGTAATTAAAAATTAACCTGTTATTGGCTCCGAATTAACAAACCATTAGGCCCTTTTATAGTTTTTTTAACAAATAAGTGAGGGTAAACGTTTTTTTTCTTAATTATTTAACTTTAATTTTACCCCCTCCTGCTGCTTAAGTTAGAAGGTATTGCTTAACTGCACCCTTCTAAGAGAATTTACTCTTTTACCTTCCAGAGCTGGTAAAAGCATGTGTGTCAAATAATTTAATTCGTCCGGTTTTAACATGGAAAAAACTTGTTTTTTTTATGCCTGCATGGCTACTTCCCCGCGTATGCAGTTGCATATAGGCTTATCATCGCCTCCTTCTTACCACGAGCAATTGTTGACATTACGGTTCTCTGATGTAAAATCAATTTCCATGTGTGATTGATGTAATCTGAAATTTTTGTTGCTACAGATTCACCAGCCTGTTTAGTTGTTGCATAAGCGACCTGGCAGGATTATGCTTGTCATCAACCGGTTTTTTCGATCGAAAAAAACCGGAAGGGAATTTTATTGTCTGAACTTTTTTTATAACGGGGTATTAGGTGTTTAAAAAACAAATCAACAACATGAGAAAACTTGTAGCATTGTTCCCGGTGCTGTTATTGTGCATCATGACAGCCGTAGGTCAAACGCGACTCATTAGCGGGTCGGTTGCCGATGAAAAAGGGACGCCCATTGAAGGCGCTTCTGTCCATATTAAAGGAAGCACGCATGGCGCAACTTCAGATGCACAGGGTCACTTTAAGCTGAATGCCAAGAATGGCGATGTGCTGGTAATTACAGCACTCAACTTCGCCGCTTCAGAAACACCTGTAACAGGTGACAATGTAGTAGTAAAATTAACCAGGTCTACCCGCACTATTGATGAAGTTGTGGTAACGGCCCTGGGTATTTCACGTCAGAAAAAATCATTGGGTTACGCTATCCAGGAAGTGAAAGCTTCAGAGTTAACCAGTTCAAACGAAAACAACGTACTGAACTCCCTGTCTGGTAAAGTTGCGGGTGCGCAAATTACAGCAGCGAGTGGTGCAGTTGGTTCTGGTACACGTATTGTTTTACGTGGTAACAATTCATTTGGCGATAACCAGCCTTTGTTTGTAGTAGACGGTGTTCCGGTAAGCAACTTTGCTACAGGCAGCGCTACCGGTGCTGTTGACTATGGCAGTGGTATCAGTGATATTGACCCAAACAACATTGCATCAATCTCTATCCTGAAAGGTGCCAATGCTGCTGCCCTTTACGGTTCACGCGCCTCTAAAGGTGTTGTGTTGATCACTACCAAAAACGGTAAAGGCAATAAAGGTATTGGCGTAAACTATTCAGGTGGTATTTCAATGGAAAACCTGGCTATCCTGCCTAAATACCAAAACAAATATGGTCAGGGCTGGTATGGTGATGAATTCTATTACAACCAATTCAAGGCAGGTAACCTGAACCTGAAAGATATTGGTGTAGATCCTACCCTTAACCCGCAAAGCTATGCAGAGTGGGCACAGCAGGTGGGCTTCTCTTATAAAGATGGTATTGGCAACGGCGTTAACGATGGCGTTGATGAAAGCTGGGGTCCACGTTTGGACATTGGCCTGAAACTGCCTCAGTACAACAGCCCGCTTGATGCCAATGGCAACAGGATTGCTACACCGTGGATTTCTCATCCAGACAACGTAAAGAATTTCTTCCAGACTGGTTATACTGTTGACAACAGTGTGGCTTTAACTTCTAATACTGATAAAGGTAATACCCGTTTGGCGCTCGGTCATCAGTACCAGGTTGGTGCCATTCCGAATACCGATCAGAAAAGATATACCGTGCAGTTGAACACTACGCAGAACCTTACCGACAAACTGAAGGCTGATGCGATGATCAACTACATTCAAACGGATAATGACAACCTGATTGGCCAGGGATATAACGAGTTTAACCCTATGCAATCATTGGGTAGCTGGTTTGGTCGCCAGGTAGATGTGGCAGATCTGAAAGCACATTACAAAGATGAGTTTGTGGGTGGTATGCCGTACAACTGGAACAGCAACTACCATGACAACCCGTATTTCAGCATCAACAACAACCTGAACTCACGTCACAAAAACAGGGTACTCGGTTATTTTAGCCTCGGCTATAAATTCAGCAACTGGGCTAATTTAATGGTGCGTGTTGGTGATGACTGGTCAAATGAACTGCGCCAGGAATTAACTGCCAATAAATCAAACTCTACCCTAGTGAGTGCTTCACAGCACCTATGGGGCGGAGGTAAATTCAGGCAGTATCAATATGCATTGAATGAAATGAATACTGATGCGATACTGACAGGTAACGGCAAATTGAATAAAGATTTCTCGCTGAGCTATACTGCCGGTGCTAACTACCGCACCGTTAGCCAACGTAGTTCAACATTGGGTGCAGATAAATTAACTGTTCCCAACCTGTTTACCATCAGCAATGCAAAAGGTGCTCCCGTAACAGGTCAGAACTATCTGAGCTTCCGCACCAACAGCTTGTATGCACAGGGTTCACTTGGTTATAAAAACTGGTTATACCTTGATGTTACCGGCCGTAACGACTGGAGTTCTACCCTGCCTCAGACTAACTGGTCATTCTTCTATCCTTCAGTTAGCTTAAGCTGGATTTTTACAGATGCGCTGAACTTGAAGTCTGATGTATTGACTTATGGTAAACTGCGCGCCAGCTGGGCTAAAGTTGGTAGCGGCGGTGATAACCCATATCAGCTGGTGGGCGAATATCTTGCCAATGCTGCTGGTTTCAATGGCGTTACACTGTACCAGATTGCTTCTACTTTACCTGCTAAAAACCTGAAACCTGAGTTTACAAAAAGTAGTGAAATCGGTGCAGAGTTGCAGTTCCTGAAAGGCCGTATTAACTTCGACGCGACTTACTACAGCAAGAATACTACTAACCAGATTATGGCAGTAAATATTTCAAATGCAACAGGCTTCAGCAAACTGAACCTGAACGCAGGTGAAATTCAGAATAAAGGTCTGGAGTTGCAGCTGAATGCTGGTATCATCCGTTCTTCTAAAGGTTTGAACTGGGATGTTACTGTTAACTGGGCTAAAAATACCAATAAGGTTAACAAGCTATACACAGATCCTATCACTGGTCAAAAACTGTCTTCTTTCAACATTGCCTCTGCGTGGAGCACAACGGTGGATGCTATTCCCGGCGAAGCTTTCGGTGTAATCAGAGGTACTGGTTTTGCACGTGATAAAAGCGGCGCTATTATCGTAGGTACAGATGGCTTGCCTACTTTTACCGGAACTCCTGTTGAGTTGGGTAATATCACGCCTGACTGGGTGGGTGGTATCACCAACAGCTTTGGCTACCGCAACTTCCGCTTTAGCTTCCTGATCGACGTTCGCAAAGGTGGTGATTTCTTCAGTGTTACCGATTGGTTTGGTTCTTACACTGGTGTGCTTGATTATACCGCTGCCGGCAATATCCGTGAAAATGGTGTTGTTGTTGGTAAAGATGTATTAAGCAACCAACGTGTTGTTACTGCTGATGGTAAAGAAAACACTACCCGTGTTGGCGCAATGGATTATTTCCACAGCCTGTACGGTGGTCGTGAAACATCTATCATCGATGGTAGCTTTGTTAAACTGCGTCAAATTGAACTGGCTTACACTTTCCCTGCAAAATTTGTTAACCGCATAGGCTGGGTAAAAGGCATGGGTGTATCAGTGTTTGCTCATAATGTGGCATTGCTGCATACCGATAAAAGCAACAGGGCGCACGTAGATCCTGAAACTTCTGGTTTTGGTGTTGGTAACGATGGCCTGGGTATTGAACAATACCAGATCCCTTCTACCCGCAGCATTGGTTTGAAACTGAATGTTAATTTATAATCAGCAGTAATTACATGAAAAAACAAGTTATCAATATAATAGCTGGCAGTGTGCTGATAATAGCAGGCCAGTCGTGCACTAAACAGTTCGAGGAGCTGAATACAGACCCGAACCATCCGGTTGTTGCACCTACTACCAACGTGTTGGCATATGCCATCGAAGACTTTGGCGCTCACCTCTACGATGCATGGGGCGACATGAATGAACCAGAAACCTATGCTGGTCATCTTGGTAAAATTCAATACATCGATGAAGCGCGCTATGTATTCAGAACAGGTACCGTAAGCAATGACTGGACTTATTATTACCGTGACCTGAAAAACCTGGCGAATGTTATCGCTACTGCTAAAAACGACAAAGCGGTTAATATGCAGGCTGCGGCTTTAACATTCCAGACTTTTATTGCTCAGAAAGCTACTGATACCTGGAGAGATATTCCGTTTTCTGACGCCATAAAAGGTGATTCTGGTTATCTTACTCCCAAATACGACAAACAGGAAAACATTTACCCCGCGTTAATCGCTAACCTGAAAACAGCAGGCGATTTGTTTGCAACAAATGCAATAGATAAACTGGGCGAAGGTGACCTGATATACAATGGCGATATCACAAAATGGCAGAAATTCTGTAACTCATTGCGTTTGCGTTTAGCGATTCGTATTTCGAATGTTGCACCCGACGCGGCGAAAGCAAATATCGAAGAGATCCTGGGTAACCAGAGCAAGTACCCTGTTTTTGAAAGCAATGACGATAACGCATTTCTTGTTTGGCCTGGTACCGATCCTTACATCGAACCATGGGCAGCCGATTACCAGGGCAGGGACGATCATGCTGTGAGCGAACCGCTGGTTACAACTTTAATCAGCCTGGCAGATCCCCGTTTGCCTGTATATGCAAAGCCTGCAACTGCAGATGGTGCATACCGCGGTGTTGAAATTGGTCCTCCGGGTCAGGTTACACTGGCACAATATTCACGCATTGGTACTGCTTTCCGTGAAAACGCTACAGGCTTTACCCCTTACATGCGTTATGCTGAAGTGGAGTTTATCATCGCCGAAGCTGCTGCTAAAGGATGGAATGCAGGCGCTACTGCACAGGATGCTTATGAAGCAGGTGTGAAAGCTTCTCTGGCTGAAAATGGCATTACCAACCCGGCTGCTGTGAACACCTATCTTGGTGGTAGCAACGTTGCATGGAACGGTGATGTTAAGAAAATATACCTGCAGAAATGGATCGCTTTATTTAAAGACGGTCATGAAGCATGGGCAGAAAGCAGAAGAACAGACGTTCCTTTGCTGCCTGCTGCAAGAGGTTCGGCCTACGCTGGTCACAACCGTGCGCCTTTCCGCTATCCTTATCCAACAGAAGAGACTACTTTGAATGGCGCCAACAGTGGCGAATCTATTGCCAAAGTGAAAGACTACTTCTGGGGTCAGCAGATGTGGTGGGATACCCGCGGTGGTGTTCAGTAATTCATAGTACTTGTTTAAAAGGGGCTGTTTCTTCTGAAACAGCCCCTTTTGCTTTTGCGTTACCTGGCGCCGCTCCCATAAAATACCAGCCCCCGTTTGGCAGTACCGCTAAATTTGCGCAGCTTGCAACCGGAAGCATTTGTTTTATCTCTAAAAAATCAACGATATGGCCGATCAGCAGCAGAATCAGCTTAATATAGAAATCAGTGAAGAAGTGGCAGAAGGTACCTATGCCAACCTCGCTATCATTACGCATAGCCATGCTGAATTTGTAATTGATTTTGTGAACGTAATGCCCGGCACGCCCAAAAGCCGTGTAAAATCGCGCATTATTTTAACGCCCATGCATGCCAAACGTTTTATGCGTGCATTGCAGGAAAATGTAGACCGTTACGAAGCTGCCAATGGCGCTATACAAGACCTGGAGCAGGTAGAAATTCCCATGACTTTTGGCGGACCTACCGCACAGGCTTAACCGCTGCCCTGCAATAAAATAATTCCCGGCAGGCACCGCCGGGAGTTATTACTGGCTTTTATGTAAACGAGATTACAGCAAACCCTGATCTGCAAAGCTGTAAAAACCTTCCTCGCTTACAATAATATGATCGAGCACCTGTATATCAAACAAGGCTGCACCTTCCTTTAATTTACGGGTAAGTTCTTTATCGGCCCTGCTGGGGCGCAGGCTGCCGCTGGGATGATTGTGACAGAGAATAATGCTTACCGCTTCGTGCTCCAGCGCTTTGCGAAAAATAACCCGGGGATCGGCAACGGTACCGGTAATACCGCCTTCACTGATAATTTCAAAGTGATTCACCTTATTATTGGCATTCAGGAATACCACTGCAAAGGCTTCCTGCTTTTTGAACTGCAGGTGCACCTTTAAATAATGCACCATATCGGTGCTGTGTGTAATGGCTTCTTTTTTACTGCCTGCATTACGCCTTATGCCCAGCTCAAGTGCTGCCACGATAGACATGGCCCGCTTTTCGCCCAGGCCGCGTATTTTAAGTTTTGAAATTTCTTTGGGTGTTAAACGGCCCAGTTTGTGCAGGTCGTTGCCGCTGCAATCTAACAGCGATTTGGCAATATCTACCGCGCTGAAACAATGCGTGCCGTTGTTGATTACAATAGCCAGTAATTCGGAATTGCTAAGATTTTGAGCGCCCTTTTGCACTAGTTTCTCTCTTGGGCGATCGTCTGTCGCCCATTGTTTTATTGGTTTGCCTTTCATAGATTTTACTTTCCTTGGTTTCCTCCACAAAGATATTCCCGGCTTCCTGAACCGCTCCTTAAATTTTCCACTTTCCCCATTTCAAGTAAAAATTAAGCGATGCCCCGTTGATATCATTTTTTCCCTGCCTATCTTCGCCGCTCATTCTGCATTGCTATGAACCCATCAGTAAAGATATTTTCCGGCACCGGATCGCAGGTCCTTGCCGAGAAAATAGCCCAACGTTTTGGTGCACCGCTAGGAAAAATCAATATTCAGAAGTTTAGTGACGGGGAATTTCAGCCAATTTTCCTCGAGAGTATCCGCGGCGACTATGTTTTTCTTATCCAGAGCACTTTTGCACCGTCTGACAACTTAATGGAACTGCTGCTGATGATTGATGCGGCAAAAAGAGCAAGTGCCTACCGCATTGTAGTAGTGATCCCTTATTATGGCTATGCAAGGCAGGACAGGAAAGACAAGCCCCGTGTGGCCATAGGATCGAAACTGGTAGCCACACTGCTCGAATCTGCAGGTGCTAACAGGGTGATTACCATGGATTTACATGCTCCCCAGATCCAGGGCTTCTTTGATATCCCGGTTGACCACCTCGACAGCTCCGCTATTTTTATCCCTTATATTGAGCAGTTAAAGCTCGAAAACCTTACCTTTGCCGCCCCGGACGTGGGTAGTACCAATCGTGTAAGGGAAATTGCCAGCTATTTTAACGCCGAAATGGTTATTTGCGACAAACATCGCAAAAGAGCCAATGAAATAGCCAGCATGGTGGTGATAGGTGAGGTAAAAGGCAAAGACATCATTTTAATTGATGATATCTGCGACACCGGCGGAACGCTTGCAAAAGCTGCCGGGTTACTGAAAGACAAAGGTGCAAGAAGCATTCGCGCCCTTTGTACACATCCCATCCTAAGCGGAAAAGCTTACGAAAATATCGGTAACAGCGTGCTCGAAGAACTGGTGGTTTGCGATACCATCCCGTTAAAAGAGCAACATCCGCTGATAAAGGTGCTGAGCGTGGCCGATTTGTTCGCAATCGCCATCCGCAATGCCTACGAAAACAAAAGTATTACCAGCCTCTTTATTCATTCGCAACTGAAAGAATCTAGGAGAGCGAAATAATACAACAGTCAGTTTAATTTTAAATACGCATAACAATGAACACAATTACAATCGAAGGACAACTGAGGACCGAATATGGCAAAAAAGCCACCCGCCAGCTTCGCTCTCAGGAACTCGTGCCAGGTGTAATTTATGGGGGTGCTACAGAGGTTAATTTCTCTGCTCCGGCAAAAAGCTTCAAAAACCTGGTGTACACACCAAAATTTCAGTTAGCTGAAGTTACCGTAGATGGCAAAAAATACACTTGTATCCTGAAAGATCTTCAGTTTGACAAAGTGAACGACGAGCTGATCCATGTTGACCTGCTGGAACTGGTAGAAGATAAACACGTTGTTGCTACACTGCCGCTGAAATTGGTTGGTGCATCTGCTGGTGTTAAAGCCGGTGGTAAACTGGTTACCAAAATCAAGGCGCTGAAAGTAAAAACACTGCCTAAATACCTGAAAGAAAATATCGAGCTTGATGTTACGAACCTTGAACTGAACGGTAACGTTCGCGTTGAAGACGTGAAAGCTGAGAATATGGAAATCCTGAACTCACCACGTATCCCTATCGCTTCTGTGGTAATGACGCGTCAGCTGAAACAGGAAGAAGCAGCAGAAAAGAAAAAATAAACCCGTCGTTTATAGCTTACAAAAAGCCCCGTATTTATGCGGGGTTTTTTATTGCCGGTAAGCGAAAACTGAACACTGTGCCCGAAGGCTGGTTGGGCGCAACCGATATAGAACCGCCATTCTTTTCCACAAACTCCCTGCACAGCAGTAAACCAATGCCTGTGCCTATTTCGTTCATCGTTCCGCTGGTGCTGGCTATGTCTTTACCGGCGAACAATTGCTGCATTTTCTCGGGCGGCATGCCTTTGCCTGTATCAGCGATACTTACCTGTACCATATTTTCTTCTTCCGCGGCAGTAATGCTGAGGCGACCGCCGGGATAACTGAATTTAATGGCATTGCTCAGCAGGTTGCGCAAAATAAGCTTGCAATGGTTGCGGTCTGCATGCAGCTGCAAGCATTCACTCACCTGTACCTGCACCTGCAACTGCTTTTGATCGATGGCCTGCTTAAACAGTTCTACCTTTTGATTGACCAATACCGCCAGGGGAAAATCAGCAGGCGTTGCCCTGATGCCGTTCATCTGTGTTTTGCTCCAGTGCAGCATATTGGTTAAACCTTCCTGCAGTGATTCTACCTGGGTGCCCAGCTGGCCGGCAATTTCTTCGAACTCGCTTTGGGTAATTAACTCTTCGTGCAGCAGTTCGAGTGAGCTTTGCAGGGCGGCAATGGGCGAACGCATATCGTGCGCAATAATGGTAAGCAACTTTTCCTTGCTTTGGTTCAGCTGCTGCAATTGCTGGTTTTGCTTTTCCAGTTCCAGTTTTTGCAAATTCAACTGCTGTTGCTGTTCACTGAGCAGCCTGTTGTTTTGCTCAATCGTTTGTTTGTGGTTGCGGTGCGTGCTTTTAAAATAATGCAGGCTCAGCACCAGCAGCAATACCATCAGCAGCAGGTTCACCATCAGTCTTTCCCATGAAACCGATTGCTGGTCGAGGTTGTGGTACTGCACGGTTTTAATGGCCAGGAACAACAACCCGTTCAGGGTGCTGAAGCCATACATATGCCATTTGTTATGGAACAGGATGGCAGTGATCACAATATTCAGCAGCAGGTAATTTTCGGCGCCATTGCGGTAAAAAAGTGCAGGCACGGCAAATAGTACCACGCTAAGGTTGATTAATACAGCACGGGCCGTGTAATGCCTGCCTTTGCGGTTAAAATATAAAATGGTGAGGTTACCGGCGAGCAGCAGAAACGTGGTGCAAAACTGGAAATACAGGTGCTGAATAATATTCAGGCACAAAAAAGTAACCATGAAGGGGATGGCAATAAGCAGGCAGATAGAGATAAGCCGGTTGCGTTGCTGTTCTTCAAATGTAGAAGCAGAATCGGGCTGACTGAGTAACTGGTGCAAAGCGGCGGAAAGCCCTTTGGCTGCTGGTTTTGTTTTCAATAGACGAGGGGATTGAGCAGATAACGCACGAAGTTAAGATTTGCACTGTATTTTTGAAAAGCCCGGCAGCGGGGTTTAATTTTACAGCAATGAGCAAATTTCTTATCGTAGGATTGGGCAATATAGGTGCAGAATACGCGAACACAAGGCACAATATAGGTTTCGATGTGGTACATGCTTTTGCCGTTAAACATGGCGGTATGTTTAAAACCGACCGCCTGGCCGAAGTGGCGGAAGTAAAATGGAAGGGCAAAATTTTTGTTTGCATTCTGCCTACCACGTATATGAACCTGAGCGGAAAAGCCTTTAAATACTGGATGGACAAGGAGAAAATACCATTGGAGCAAACGCTCACCGTGGTAGACGACCTGGCATTGCCGCTGAGTAAACTGCGGCTGCGCGGCGCAGGCAGCGATGCAGGGCACAACGGGTTAAAAGATATTCAGCTGATGGTGGGTACCGATAAATATCCAAAGCTGCGTTTTGGCATAGGTGATAAGTTTCCGAAGGGTATGCAGGTGGATTTTGTGCTGGGAAAATGGTTTCCGGAGGAAGTACCGGTGGTTAAACAGAAAATAGATAAATGTGTTGAAGTTATAGAGCAATTTGCCGCAATTGGTATCGAAAGAACCATGAACACTGTAAATAATTTGAATTTTCCCTTATCATAAATCATTAGCTTTCTTTAAATTAGCTTAAAATATAATTGAGTTGGGACGTGCAATTGGTGCATTCTTTGCAGAAAGCCCATGCCTTAATACTCGAATTATCTTTTATACCATAACTTCTATCTATGAAAATCTTTTGCGTTGGACGTAATTATGCTGATCATGCCAAGGAACTGAAGAACGAAGTACCCGACGAGCCGGTTATTTTCATGAAACCCAAAAGTGCCTTGTTGCAGCAGCATACACCATTTTATTATCCCGAGTTTTCTAACGAGCTGCATTACGAAGCCGAACTGGTGTTGCGTGTGGCCAAAAACGGCAAATACATTCAACAGCGTCATGCATCCCGCTATTACAATGCCATTACGGTTGGTATTGATTTTACCGCCCGTGACGTACAGCAGGAGCTGAAGAAAAAAGGGCTGCCCTGGGAAAAAGCCAAGGCATGGGATAATTCGGCTGTAGTAGGCGAGTGGGTTGAATTAACACCCGAAATGCTGAAGAAACCGTTTAATTTCTCTCTCAAAAACAACGAAGAACTGGTTCAGCAAGGCGTTAGCAGTGATATGCTGTTTTCGTTTGACGCCATCGTTGCACATATATCCCAGTTTTTTTCCCTCAACATCGGCGATCTTATTTTTACCGGCACCCCGGCAGGCGTAGGCGAATGTGTGGTGGGTGATGTGCTGGAAGGTTTCCTGGAAGAAAAGAAGATGTTTACGCTGGAAGTAAAATAAGGGTTCATCTGTAAAAAATTAGTTGACTGTTGCTGCTGCACACCGATATTTGCGGCATGTTATCTACCAACGAGCTTGCCCGTGCATTTGGCTTAATGGCAACAGCACGTGCCATGGCCATGCTGTATGAGCAGGAGAGAAACGCATGCAGGTATGTGCATGCAGTGGCAACAGGTCATGAGGCTATACAGATCGCTGCAGGCAGTCTGCTGGAATCGTGTGATTATGTAAGTCCGTACTATCGTGACGATGCCATGCTGCTCTCGATGGGATTTGAACCCCACGAACTGATGCTGCAGTTACTGGCCAAGGCCGATGATCCTTTCTCAGGGGGCCGTTCATACTACTGCCACCCCAGCAGTACCGATAACACCAAACCACGTATTATACACCAGAGCAGTGCCACGGGCATGCAGGCAATTCCATCCACCGGTATTGCACAGGGCATTCAATACCTGAACCAGGTAAACGCCGCTGCGCTGCGCCGTGGCGAAAATGGTGAGTTTCCCGTTGTGCTCTGTTCTTTTGGCGACAATAGTATTACAGAAGGTGAAGTAAGTGAAGCATTGCAGTTTGCTGTATTGAAGAAGCTGCCCATTATTTACCTGGTGCAGGATAACCAATGGGGTATCAGCGTTTCGGCCGAAGAGGCACGTGCCATGAATGCCTGGGAATATGCAGCCGGTTTTAAAGGTTTGCATCGCCTGCAGGCAGATGGTACTGATTTGCTCAGCAGCTTCGCGGTAATGGAAGAAGCTTTCCGTTATGCGCGTTCGCAACGCGGGCCTGTGCTGGTGCATGCTTCCGTGGTGCTGCTGGCGCATCATACCAGTGGTGTACGCCGCGAATTTTACCGCAGTAAGGAGAATCTGGAAGCGCACGCCAAAAACGATCCTTACCCCAAACTGCGCCGCTTATTGCTGCAGGATGGATTTACCCAGGACAATATTGAACAGCTGGAGCGTGAGGCTGTAAAGCAGGTATACAGCGATTTTAGACAGGCACAGGCTGCAGCAGACCCTGCCCCGGCTACAGTTGCAGACCATGTGTTTGCGCCAACACCCATCACTGAAGAACAAGGCACACGTATGCCTGTTGGCGGTGAAAAAACAATTATGGTAGATGCAGCCCTGCATGCCATTGAAGAGATTATGCAGCAGCATCCCGAATGTTTGCTGTATGGCCAGGACGTGGGGCGCACGCTGGGCGGTGTATTTCGTGAAGCGGCTACACTGGCAGAAAAGTTTGGTGATCACCGTGTGTTTAATACAGCCATACAGGAAGCCTATATTGCAGGCTCTACCATTGGCATGGCAGCTGTTGGTTTACGCCCCATTGTTGAGGTGCAGTTTGGCGACTATGTATACCCTGCTATTAACCAGCTGGCTTCTGAGCTGGTGAAATCCAGTTATCTCTCCAACGGTAAATTTTCTGTTCCCATGATACTGCGTGTGCCTGTAGGTGCGTATGGTGGCGGCGGGCCGTATCATAGCGGCAGCATTGAATCTACACTTTTAAGCATCAAAGGCCTGAAGGTTTGTTTTCCATCCAATGCAGCTGATTTAAAAGGTTTGATGAAAGCTGCTTACTATGATCCTAACCCGGTAATTATGCTTGAGCATAAAGGGTTATACTGGAGCAAGGTGCCGGGTACGGAAGATGCCAAAACTATTGAACCGGATAAAGATTATATACTGCCGCTGGGCAAAGCCAATGTGGTGGTGACTGCTGCGGAAAGCAATATCAACAAGGGCGACAGTGTTTGTGTGGTTACCTATGGCATGGGCGTGCACTGGGCCAAGGCTGCGGCTGCCAAACTGTATGGCAGGGTAGAAGTGGTTGATTTGCGCACGCTGTATCCATTGGATGAAGCGCTGGTTTTCGACGCAGTAAAAAGACATGGCCGTTGCCTGGTGCTTACCGAAGAACAGCAAAATAATTCTTTTGCGGAAGCACTTGCCTGGCGCATATCCCATGCCTGTTTCAGCTGGCTGGATGTGCCTGTTGAAGTAATGGGCGCGCTTAGCCTGCCTGCAGTGCCTATCAATATCCAACTGGAAGCAGCCATGTTACCATCAGCAGTAAAACTGATTCAGCGCCTGCAGCAACTGCTGGATGCATAACGGCAGTACAACCGGTATCCCAAGATATGATAAAGATAAAAGCCCGTAAATACGCAGTTGTAATGCGTGTTTGCGGGCTTTGTTATATTTGCACGCTTTTAGCGATAGTACGCTTCACTCCATTTCAGTTCATTCTTTAAATCGCGCATGGTGGTGTTTTTGCCGATTAATACAAACTCAATGCCTGCCATATCTGCAAAGTCTTCGAGTTGGGTGCTGCTGAGGTTTTGGCTGTAGCAGGTATGGTGGGCGCCGCCGGCGAGTATCCAGGCTGCGCAGCCTGTGGGCAAGTCTGGGTAAGGTTTCCAGAGTACGCGTGCTACGGGCAGGTTGGGCAGTTCGTGTTGTGGGGTAACTGCTTCCACTTCGTTTACCAGCAGGCGGAAACGGTTGCCCATATCAATCACCGATGCATTGAGTGCGGGGCCTGCGGGGGCGTTAAATACCAGGCGTACAGGATCTGCCTTGCCGCCAATGCCTAAAGGATGTACTTCACAGGAAGGTTTGCCTGCTGCAATGCTGGGGCAAATTTCGAGCATGTGCGAGCCGAGTACCAATTGATTCGCGGGATCGAAATGGTAGGTGTAATCTTCCATAAAAGAGTTGCCGCCGTTGAGGCCGCTGCCCATTACCTTCATGGCGCGTACCAGGGCACTTGTTTTCCAGTCGCCTTCACCGGCAAAGCCGTAGCCCGAAGCCATCAGGCGTTGTGCGGCAATGCCGGGCAGTTGAATCATGCCATGCAGGTCTTCAAAAGTATCCGTAAATCCTTTAAAGCCGCCCTGCTGCAGGAAGCTGGCTAAGCCCAGTTCAATGCGTGCCGCATCGCGCAGGTGCTGGTGTTTGTTGTTTCCTTTGTGCAAGGCTGGTGCGAGTGTATATGTACCTGCATATTCTTCTACCAGATTGTCAACTGCCTTATCACTAATGGTGTCAATGATGTTTACAAGGTCGCCAATGCCGTAGGTGTTTACGGAGTAACCAAACTGAATTTCGGCTTCTACTTTATCGCCTTCTGTAACGGCTACGTAGCGCATATTGTCGCCAATGCGGGCGAACCTGGCGCCCTGCCAATCATGCCAGCCGGCAGCAACACGTGTCCAGTCGCCGATGCTGCTGCGTACGTTGGTGGCTTCCCAATGCCCCACCACTATTTTACGGTTGCGGCGCAGGCGGCTTACCATGAAGCCGAACTCGCGGTCGCCATGTGCGCTCTGGTTCAGGTTCATGAAATCCATGTCAATGCTGCCCCAGGGAATATCGCGGTTGAATTGTGTATGCAGGTGCAGTAAGGGCTTCTGCAATATTTTCAGCCCACCTATCCACATTTTGGCCGGAGAAAAAGTGTGCATCCAGGCAATGATGCCAATACAGTTGGTGTCGTTATTGGCTGCTGCGCAGGTATGATAGATTTCTTCGGTTGTTTTAACAGTGGGCTTATAGACTATAGTAACCGGTATCTGCGATGCACTGCTGAGGGCGTTTGCAATGGTTTGCGCGTGTGCGGCTACCTGCTGTAATGTTTCTTCACCATACAGGTGCTGACTTCCGGTAACAAACCAAACTTCGAGGGCTTTTAAGTTGATCATATGGCGATGATTGATGTTGCGTGTTTTGTTTAATGCTTTATTTATTCCTGGCCGTAATAGGCGCCCTCACCGTGTTTGCGCTCGAAGTGTTTTTTTATGAGTGCTTCTTTCATGATAGCGCATTGGGTGTTGATTTGCTCAGTAAGCAGGGCGAGGCGTGCAAGCTCTTCCAGCACGGCACTGTTGTATACCGCCTGTGCGGCAGTGCGGCCCCAGGTAAAGGGTGCATGACAGCCAACGAGCACCATTTCCACCTCATGGTAATCCAGCTTTTTCTCCGCAAAGGTTTGCATTATCTGGAAACCGGTTTGGTATTCATAATTGCCTGCAATCATTTCGTCGCTCATGGGTGGGGCGCAGGGAATGCTGGTGGTGGTATGATCGGCATGGGTAGTGCCATACAGGGGAATATCGCGCAGCGATTGTGACCATGCGGTGGCATACGTGCTGTGGGTATGTACAATACCACCGATGCCCTGCCAGTGTTTGTATAATACGGCGTGGGTAAGTGTGTCAGAAGATGGGCGCAGTGTGCCTTCCACCGTTTTACCATCGAAATCAACGATCACCATTTTGGCAGGTGATAAGTCTGCATAGGGCATGCCGCTTGGCTTTATGGCAAACACACCCATAGCGTCGTCTGCTGCGCTGGCATTTCCAAAAGTAAACAATACCAAACCCAGCTGCGGCAGCTGCATATTGGCTGCATAGGCAGCTTCCTGTATATGTTGATAACGTGACATATTATACGTTGATGGATTGCTGGTGAAGAAAATGACCGGTTTGTAAATACCGCTGGTAACGTAGTGCGTATAAGGGCACCTTTGTTTCATCCGGAAGATAGGTAGTGATAAAACCCTGCCCCATGGCCTCCATGGCATCTTCCACCTTATTATAAATACCTGCGGCAGTAGCGGCAAACATGGCAGCACCCAACGCACAGGTTTGTGTAGAGCGATGTATGCGGATGGGCATGTTCATTACATCGGCCATCATCTGCATAATAAAAGGTGATTTCTGTGCAACGCCACCCATACCTATCAAGCCTTTCACAGGAATGCCTTCATGTACAAACCTGTCTGCAATAGCCTTTGCGCCAAAGCAGGTGGCTTCTGCAATGGCCCTGAAAATGCGCGGCGCATCTGTGGCCAGGTTTAAATTGGTGATGGCGCCCTTTAACGCCTGGTTGGCATCTGGCGTGCGGCGGCCATTGAACCAATCTACCGCCAGTTCAGTGCCTGCGCTGAAAGGCAGGGTGGCAGCGGCTTCGCTGAGTTGTTTGAGCAAGACATCGCTGGTTTCTTTAATCAGCGCATCGGCAGTGTCGGCTTCAACCAACTGCGTTTGCGATAATACATTGTTCAGCGGCCAGCTCAGCAAATCCCTGAACCAGGCATAGGCATCGCCAAAGGCACTCTGGCCTGCTTCCATGCCCATCATGCCCGGGATAATAGAGCCAGGCACCTGGCCACAGATACCTTTTACCAGCTTGCCTTTTACTTCGCTGAGTGGTGCTACCAGCATATCGCAGGTACTGGTGCCCATTACCTTGCTGAGGTAGTAAGGCTCAATTTGTCCGCCAACGGCGCCCATATGCGCATCAAACGCGCCGATGCCTACCACAACATCCGTAGATAAGCCGAGGCGTTTAGCCCAATCGGCACTGAGCATTCCTGCCTGTTTATCGGCAGTATATGTTTCGGTGAATAGTTTAGCGGTAAAGCCTTTGAGCAGGGGATCGAGTGATGCAAAAAAACCATCGGGCGGGAAGCCGCCAAACAGGTTAGACCACAGGGCCTTGTGGCCTGCACTGCAAACACCACGTTTCAGTTGCTTAACATTGCTGCCACCGGTAAGCAGGAAGGGAATGTAATCGCAATGCTCTACCCAGCTGCTGCAGGCGTCACGCACCTGTTCATCTTCACGCAGAATATGCAGCAGTTTGGCCCAGAACCATTCGGATGAATAAATGCCTCCTACGAACTGCAGGTAGTTGGTGGTGAAAGTGTCGGCATGACGGTTAATCGCTTCTGCTTCCTTAACGGCGGTATGATCTTTCCAGAGTACCACCATGGCATTGGGGTTTTCTTCAAAACCCGGCAGCAGTGCAAGCGGAATACCCTGTTCATTTACGGCTACGGGTGAGCTGCCGGTGGTATCTACCGAAATGGCTTTTACCTGTGCGGCGGCATCGGGGCCTGCCTGTGAAATACAGCTGCGGATGGTGTATTCGAGCCCTTCGATATGATCGAGCGGGTGCTGCCTGAATTGATTGGTGGCGGGTTGGCAATAGAGGCCCTTTTTCCAGCGCGGGTAATAAAAGAGGGCGGAGGCGATTTCGCTCCCATTGGCTGCGTTGACCAGGATTGACCTGACGGAATCGGTGCCAAAGTCGACACCAATGACATACTGTTCTTTTTTCATATGGAATTGGTGTCAAGTTAACACTTATTATGGAAAGTAAATAAAAAATGGAATAACATATTCCATTTTAATGCCTGGTTATTGTGCCGTTTACAAGAAAAACTGCTTTTATTTCACTGAAAGGTAAAGTATGCGGTGTAACAGTGTCTTTTTCAGCTGTTAAAACGAGATGCGTTTTTTCAGGTGTTACTTCAATATGCCGAAGATATTCAATACTATCTTTTGTCAATACTAGATAATCCCTGTTTTTACCTTCTGGTAAATATTGCCAATGTTTCACAAGTTGCAATATTAAGGTGGTGCCTGGTTTTATACGTGGATACATCTCATCCAGATAGGTACCGTAAGCAAAGCTTCCGTCAGGATAGTCTGCCGATAAGACAAGGAAGTTATCAATAGGCTTATTGGCGATAGCATCAGTTAGGCTTGTAAAAAAAGGAATAGGATTACCGAGCACTGATTTTTTATATTTTGCCGGATCGTCTTCCATGCGCTTCTCTTTTTCAAAAAGCACCTTTGTTTTCTCGAAAACGTTAGCAGGCACCTCTTTTGTCTTGAGCTCTTTTCTATAACGGGATAAGGTTGGCCCTTTAAGGCCCAATAACATTGCAACCGCTTCATAAGTTTTTTTTCGCTTACGCAGATATTCAATCATTCCTTCCCATTCTTTACTATCTTCTTTAGATCCTCTATCTAGCTCATTCATAAGCAATTAATCAAATTGAAAATTTTATTTTTAATTTTCTTGCTTTTTCTTTCAGTTTATTAACTTTTTAGTTTAATTTAGTGTTCTGAAAGGTTTATTTGGAAAAGGCCGAATGCTTCATTTCCATTAAACTAAGCAGAAAAACCGCCCTTGCGGGCGGTAGTGTGTCACTTGAATAGCTGGAATAAACGTTGTAGACACGACACAAGTTTATCCAGGATGCTGATGACGAGTACGCCAGTATTCAGCACCAACAAGACCAGTTTGTATCTGGACTTGTTCCTGCGTGGGTTAGTATTCATAATAAAGGCCTTTTGAACCCTTACCCTGAACTAACCCAACTTTTTTACTAAATTAAATCTTATAATTTAATAATTGTAATTTTTAGTTTTACTCGTCTTCCAGTTATTTCTTTCCGTTAAGTCAAAGACTTAGTCCCGCACATAAAGAAAAAAAACTTCCCACCATTTATTAATTTTTAAACGTTTATTTCAGTAAACGCTAATCAATATGGTTTAGCTAAGCCATTGTTTGCACTTTTCCACTTTGAACCTCTTCCAACACTCCAACTTTAAACTTCCAACATTAAACCTTAAAACCTTCCCGCAAGATTTGCTAAACCGTTTTAAATATAAAGAATTTGCTTAATTTTTGCAAATGCTTACCCCTGCTGCGTTTGCGGGGATATATGTACGGTTGTTAGTTAAAGTTAACAATTGCATCATATTTAATAGCGGGATTGTTACAATTTACGGCCGCAATTTGCAGCGCACAAATGGTATTTATGAAGTCAGCATCTCCGGTAAAAGGCCTCTTCGCTTTGGCAATTGTATTCTGTTGTTCCCTCTTTGCAAAGGCGCAATTACAGGGGCCATCGGCCAACTATAAACTGGCGCAGCCGGGTAGCAGCCGTTCGGCTATGGTTCAATCTAAAAATTATTACCTGCTTACTTTACTGGAAAATGATGCGGCAGTAAAAAAACTGTTGCAACAGGATACTGCATTTGCAAACATGGCGCGCAATAAAACAGCGGCATTGGCTGCAGCATTAAAAAGCTGTAACAGTGCTTTTTGTTATACGGGCGCATTGAAGTTTACGGATGAAGAGATTGCAAGCGTAAGCAGCCGTTTGTACGAACTATATAAACAATCGCCTGCACTGGCGAAGCTGGTAAAACAGCAACTGATTCCATCGGGCTGTTATGTTTTGTATCAGCAGCAACCCGATTCCTTGCTGGTAAAGGCATGGCAGCAGGATGCAAAGGGCATTAACTATACCATTGGCGTGTATGCAGAAGGCAATGCACCCAACTATCCTAAAATTGATTCCATTGCATTTGACGTGCATCGCAAAGCATATGCTGCACTGGCTTATGATGCGGCAGATGCCATTCACCAGGAAACGAAGGACAGTGCTTTGTTTTTCACTATTCCCCTGAATGGTGCGCTGCGGTTTCTTGAAATGAATGAGCGCAACAGTGCGGCAGACTTTGAACCAATGGCTTCAACAGTGAATAAGGCGGCTTACAATGCTATTGCCACTACCAATTGGAGCAAGTATAAGTACACATTGATACTGGTACCGGGTGCTGGTCCGGAAGAGCAGGGTGTGGCCATTAGTGCAGAAGGCATGTTACGTTGCAGGGTTGCTGCTTTGCGTTACCGCGAAGGACTGGCGCCGTTTATCATGGTATCAGGCGGTTGTGTACATCCGTACAAAACAAAATTCAATGAAGCCATTGAAATGAAAAAATACCTGATAGAAGCAATGGGTATACCGGAGAAAGCTATCCTGGTTGATCCGCATGCACGCCATACCACTACCAATATGCGCAACTGCGTGCGTATTATCTTCAGGTATCATATGCCGTTTGACAAACCCTGTATTACTTCAACCGATAAATCGCAGAGTTATTATATCGATGCTATGGAAGGCCGCTGCAGGAAAGAACTGCAGCTGATGCCTTACAAACTGGGCAAGCGTTTGTCTGATACAGAGCGCGAGTTTTATCCTGCCATCGAATCACTGCAGATTAACCCTTATGAACCGATGGACCCTTAGTCCATTGCAGTTAATGTATCAATAGTTCATTTAATTTATATATCCCGAAGTATGAAAATTATTGCCTTCGCCGCAACGGCATGCGCGTTCGCGCTGTTGTGCGCTTTTTTGCCGCATCATCCTTATTCCATTGAGATGCAAATCAGCCGTTCTGCTACCATCGATTCACTGGGGGCCTGCCAGGGTGCAAAGTTTTTGGATGGCACGGTATACCTCTATGGCGACCGCGAGGTGGGTATGATGCGTACTTACCATGTACAAAACGATAGCCTGGTGTATACAGGCCATGAATACAGGTTTACACAGGATGGTAAAGATGTGATCAATCATCCAACGGGTATTGCCTATCACAAAGGCATGCCTGTATTTGTGGGTAACAGCGTGCGCTTGAACAAAGAAGGCACTTTGTGGAAGGCTTTGATTTACCAGATTAACTGGGAGGGCTTTCTGAAAACGGGCACGCTTGATAATAACCTGATCAGTACAATAGAAGATGATGCATGTATACAGGGCTGTCGTCCAGAGTATGTAAAATACAAAGGCAAATGGTATGTGGCCACTGCTGATTATGGCAATAAAGGTAACGAGGTTCGTTTGTACGATGCTGCATTGCTGGCAAAGGCAAGTAAAACGAGTGAGCCGGGTATGGTGGTAAAGAAATTTGCTTGCACACCCTGGGTACAAAATCTTTGCTACCTGCCGGAGAAAAATATACTGGTGCTGATACAGAACCAGGAAGAAGGTCGCAAATGGCGCTTTACTTATGTTGACCTTGCAAAGTCGCTGGATGAAGGCACGGCATCAGTAATCAAAGTGTCGGAAACAGACAAGCCTGATGAGCTGGAAGGATTTACTTTCCTGAAGAATGATCAAAACGGAGTAGCAGTAACATCGTCGCGCAGCAATAATGTGCACTGCATGAAGGTAAACTGGTAAATACAAACTAAGTGATGCACCCAGTTCGTGAACATGAGGAAACTGATCTGCTGCTTTGGCTGCAGGTGAGGAATGGTAATGACAAAAATGCGTTTGAACAGTTGTACAGAAGGTACATGCAGGTATTGTATGCGGCTATCTACAAGTTTACAGAAGATGCAGCTACCGCAGAAGATATATTGCAGGAGGTATTCCTGGACATCTGGGAAAAACGTGCATCTATTGTTATTGAGAACAGGATATTCCCCTACCTGTATAGTATGGCCAGGTTTAAAATATTTGATTACCTGCGTAAAAAGCAACTGAATGCCCGGCAGCTGGAAACCTGGCAACAATTGACAAATGAGCAGGTAACAGTGCCCGAAGTATTTGAAAATGCGCTACGCGCAGAGCGGGAAACAATGGCTGCAGCTGAAATTGCTGCATTGCCAGAGCAGCTGCATAAGGTATATATATTAAGTGTAGTGCAGCAAAAAGGTATTGCAGAGATTGCGGCGGTATTACAGGTATCGCCTAATACTGTAAAAAATCACCTGCAAAAACTAAGAAGGCGATTCAGGAATGCAGCAGTGAAAATTACTTCACTGTTGTTTTCGCTGCACCTGCTTTGTTATGTTCCGGTATTGAATAGCCTGCATCAGCGTTGTCAAAGCTATAGTGTGCAAGCATCCCGGCTTGCGTAAAGGTTAATATAATTGAAATAATATGAGACAGGCTGCAGTATTACTGCGGCCTGTTTTGTTTGTTAAGCGCGCGTCTTATTTTTTACCACAAAGGGACACAAAGAGAAAACCCACAAAGCGCACAAAGAGGGTGAAAGCTGCCTGTATTCTTCCAATGTTATGTAAATATTAACTCAAAAAAAGGAGTAGTTCTTTTTTTACCTGTGTGAGACTATTATGCAAACACTCCTGATTGCTATGCAAAAAACACCGGACGTTACCGGGCTACTTAACAAGTATATGCGCGGTGAATGTTCAATTGAAGAGATTGTATTACTAAAAAAATGGTTCGAGCTGGTACAGCAGCAGCAAGAGGAAGGGCCATTGTTAACTGCTGCAGACGAGGAACGACTGGTTAAAACACTGCATGCACAACCAACGTTTGCAAGAAATGCGGCTGTGATTATTAATGGCACACATCGTTCAAAGTTGAGATGGTACGCAGCTGCTGCCTTACTCGGGGTTACACTGGCAGGGGCATGGCTGATGCTGAAACCTACGCAGCAACAAGGCATAACTGCGAAGGCTGCAACATTCACCGGCCCTGATTTTATGGTGGTAGCCACCGGGTACAAGCAACAAAAGAAACTAATGCTGCCTGATGGTTCTGTGGTTTGGCTTAATGCCTGTTCGCAGTTAAAGTACAATAAAGATTTTATACAAAACCGTGCAGTGCAGCTGAGCGGTGAAGCCTTCTTTGAGGTAACGAAGGATGCACAACATCCTTTCTCGGTAATGGCGGGCACAAAGTTTACGCAGGTGTATGGCACTGCATTTAATGTAGCTGCCTATGCTGCGGCAAGTGAAGTGCGTATTGCATTGCAGAACGGGAAAATAGGTGTAGGAGAGAACGATGGTAAAGTGAGCAAGGTGCTTATGCCCGGTGAATTGCTGATTTATAACAACAATACCGGTAAACAACAAATAGAGCAGCTGGCTGCGGAAGACATTAACGGCTGGACAAAAGGCAAGCTGGTGTTTTATAAATCAACGATGACCGATGTGTTATTGCAATTGCAGGCCAGGTATGGGGTTCATATTGAATATGACAGGGATGAGATGGCTAATAAAAAGGTAACGGCACGTTTCAGTAACATAACACTGCCGGCGCTGTTGAGGCACCTTTCATTTGGATGGGATATACGGTTTAATAAGACGAGTGATACACTTTACATAAAATAAAACAATCAATACACAGTATGTTTACAAATGCACAGGTGAACCCCTGTAACAGTTCTGTCCCGCGCAAACTGTTCAGAAAAAACAGGTGGTGGCTATTTGTTTTTTTGTTGCTCGGCAATACACATTTGTTGCTGGCACAGCAGGCACACATCAGCCTGCAGAAGACTGATTTGTCGAAAGTTGCGCAGGCATTGCAGCAACAGTTTCCTCAAACCAACTTTTCGTACAATGATGAGGCTCTGAAAAAAGTAAAACTGCAGCAGGTAACTATTGATGCTGCTGACTTACATGCTGCATTAGAAGTATTGCAGAAGACTTATGGCGTGCATTACCTGCAGGATGGCAGCAATGTGACGCTGAAATATGTTCCTTCGAACGATTTACCTGCAAGCGATAAAAAACGCATGCTGAGTGGTATTGTGCAGGACGAAAATGGTGCCCCCCTGGCTGGTGTTGCGATCAGCGACAACAAAACCGGTAAAAAAACAGCTACTACTACCAATGGTGCTTATAACATTGCGGTAGAAGAGGGATCTGTGCTGCATTTTAGCTATGTAGGTTTAACTGCACAGGATGTACCTGTTGCGGAAGAGCTGGTAGTAAATGTAAAAATGAGAGGTGAAGTAAATGTGCTGAATGAAGTGGTAGCTGTAGGTTACCAGAAGGTGCGCAAGAGTGATTTCACCGGTTCGGTATCGAGCGTAAAAGCAAAAGAACTGAACCTTGCTACTCCTTCACTGGGCCAGGCACTGGTAGGTAAAGTTGCCGGTGTGCAGGTTTCACAAACAGACGGTTCTCCTTATGGCGGTATTAAAATAAGGGTGCGCGGTGTAGGTTCTATCAATACCAGCACTGAGCCTTTGTATGTAATTGATGGTTACCCTGCTGGTAATGATGTTTACATCAACCCCAATGATATAGAATCCATCGATATCCTGAAAGATGCGGCTTCTGCTGCTATTTATGGTTCAAGGGCTGCGGGTGGTGTAGTATTGATTACTACCAAACGCGGTAAAGAAGGTAAAGGCAGGCTGGATTATGATTTCCAGGTTGGTGTTGATCAGCTGAGCAAAAAAGTGAAGCTGCTGAACAGCGCGCAGTTTGTTGACCTGGTAGTAGATGCGAGGAACAACAGCTACAGGGACCTGATGCTGAATACCGGCCACCAATGGAGTGATGCCAATTTTTCTGATGACAACAAGACACGTGTAAATAATGTGGGTAACGCCGGTAGCGTGCAGATTCCTGTTGGACTGTATGATTATGCCAACCAGAAAGTAATTGCGCCAACCATCAATACCGACTGGCAGGATGCGTTGTACAGGAATGCATTGTTCACCAGGCATAACCTTGCGTTTACAGGCGGCGCCAAAGGTGTGCGTTATGCAATAAGCGGTGGTTACCAGAACCAGGATGGTATTATGGTAAACACTGGTCAGAAACGTACCAACTTCAGGGCTAATATTGACGGTGATGTAAATGCCAAACTGAAAGTAGGCGCAAACATTGCCTATACTGCCAACAGCAATAAAGAAACACAGGTAGGCCGTTGGGATCACAGCCCCGTATTTGGTGCATTGATCTATATGCCTAACCTGCCTGTATACAATGCAGATGGTTCATTGGCTACTAACCTTGCTGCCGCACAGGCAAACGACTATGGTTACCAGAGTATAGAAAACCCGGTTGCAACTGCTGAGCGTACCAGGATCACCAGAACAGGCAGCCGCGGCACTTACAATGCTTATGCAACGTATGAGCTGCTGAAAAACCTGGTGTTTAAAACCAATCTCGGTTACCAGACCTATAACGAGAAGTATGATTATTACCTGCCTACCAGTTTGAGTGCCGGTATTGATCCTCCTTATTCACCCAATGCTATTGCTGCAGCGAATGCGGTAGCGCAAACCACTGGTCAGAAAGACCAGCTGGCAGAGTTTACCCTGAACTATAACAAGCAGCTGGGTAAAAACAGCCTGAATGTACTGGCAGGTTATACAGCGCAGCAGACTTATACAGATGTAGTAACTACTACTGCCAAAGGTTTTCAGAATGACCTGATTCCTGAAGTAACAGCTGGTGCGCCCGGACAGATTGCTGTAACCGGTGGTAAAAGCACTTATACGCTGAACAGCTACCTGGCACGCGTGCTGTATAACTATGACGGTAAATACTTTGCTAGTGCGGCTTTCCGTACAGACGGTTCTTCCCGTTTTGGCGTAGACAGGCGCTGGGGTTCATTCCCTTCTGTTTCGGCAGGCTGGAACATTTCAAAAGAATCTTTTTACCAGGATTGGCTGGGTAACAGCTCTTCACTGCGTTTGCGTGCAAGCTGGGGCTTAAGCGGGAACAATAATATTGGTAACTACAGTGCTGTTCAAACAATGGCATCTCCCGGTGGTGTAGCACTTGGTACCGGTAACGTTATTTCAACGGCATACTGGCCCGGTCAGATCACAGACAACCGCCTTGGCTGGGAATCTACCTCGCAGTATAACTTTGGTGCAGATTTGAGCCTGTTTAAAAACAGGGTTTCCATTATCGCCAACTACTACATCAGCCAAACCCGCAACCTGTTGTTTAATAACAATGTGTCTGCGATTTCAGGTGGCAACACTATCTTAACCAACCTGCGTAATTCAAAAGTGCAGAACAAAGGCTGGGATTTCCAGGTTGATGCGAAAGCCATTTCTTCCAGGGATTTTAACCTGAATGTGAGCGGTAACATTTCTATCAACAGGAACAAAGTGCTGAGCCTGGGTGGTGCAAGCACCATTATTACTGCCGGTGCTGAGCGTTCTTATCTTACCCATATTACCCAGCAAGGTCAGCCTGTAGGTATGTTCTATGGCTACCAGGTTGCCGGTATGGTTCGTGAAAAAGATATGGCTGGTATTGCTGCTGACGATGCTGTTTATAAAGCCAACAACAAAAGCTTCCCCAAAGGTTACCAGTTGCAGGGACCTGCGCGTTCACTTGCCCAGACAAACCCGCTGAAACCAGGTGATCTGTACTTTAAAGATGTAAATAAAGACGGTGTGGTAGATGCGAATGATCTTGGCATCATCGGTTCTCCCTACGCCAAATTTACTTATGGCTTTAACATCGGTGCTAACTACAAACGCATCAGCTTTAATGCTTCTTTCAACGGTTCATATGGTAATAAAATTCTCGACGGACAGGATTACTACCTGTTCAACATGGAAGGTTCTGGCAACCAATACTCAGTAGTGGACGACCGTTACCGTAACGAAAGCCGTCCGGGCAATGGCAGTGTTTACCGTGCTTCAAGGGCTGGTACGCAGAGCAACAGTACAAGGCTGTCTACGTTTTACCTGCAGAGCGGTTCATTCCTCAGGTGTACTGATTTAACACTTGCCTATGAAATACCAGGTTTGGATAAACTGACCAACAATACCTTAACCGGTGTACGTGTATTTGCCAGCGTAAGCAATGCATTCACTATTTCAAAATACAAAGGTTACAATCCTGAAGTTGACTACAACTACAGCAATAACGCCAGCGGTGCAAATGCAACACCTGGTGTAGACTATGGTGTGTATCCGCTGGTAAGGGCGTTTAATGTAGGTGCTAAACTGAGTTTCTAGTTTAATTCAAAAAACAATCTAATGCGTTATAAATTTTTGACAATAGCAGGTTTGGCTGCGCTGGGATTTGCTTCGTGCAAAAAGGACTTCCTGGTGCAATCCAATCCCAATTCTGTAACCATTCCGCAGTACTATTCAACAGAATCTGACATATTGCTGGCAGTAAACGGTATTTACACTTCATTGCGCAGCAGTAACAATATTGGTGAA
Source organism: Deminuibacter soli (assembly GCF_003412455.1). GTDB lineage: Bacteria > Bacteroidota > Bacteroidia > Chitinophagales > Chitinophagaceae > Deminuibacter > Deminuibacter soli. The sequence goes on from NZ_QTJU01000012.1 coordinate 70,917, forward strand.
GAAAGTGATTTGTTTACCGATCAGCGTTCTGATGATACCGGTACGAATGATAACCAGTCAAGTTCAGGCGAACCGTTCCAGTTCAACAACTATTCACTGTTGCCTACGAATTCAAACCTGAAGTCGCACTGGACATCGCTGTTTAATACCATTACACGTTGTAATGCGGTACTGACTTATATAGACCAGGTACCGTTTGCCAATGCATCGAACAAAACGATTTATTCAGCAGAGGCTAAGTTTGTACGTGCCGTGATGTATTTTCACCTGGTGCGCAAATGGGGTGATGTGCCGTTGGTTACCAGGTTTCTGAAGGCCGATGAACTTACTGCCAATACATTCAGGGTAAAACGTCCGCAGGTGTACAAACAGATTGTAGCTGACCTGAGAGATGCTGCGGGCAGCAATCTTCCTGCCACACAAACAGATGCATCGCGCGGAAGGGCTACCATTGCTGCAGCTGATGCGATACTGGGCCAGGTATACCTGACCATGTCAACCATTTTTGATTCTGCCAAGAACAATAGCCTCGATAGTGCGAAGTACTACCTGGAAGCATGTTATAAATTGCGTACGTTCGGCAAGCTGTCTGAGATTCCTTATGCTGATGTTTTCGACGTAACCAAGAAAAATAGCTGTCCTGAGCTGATCTGGCAGATTGTAAACATCCAGGGTGATCTCAACTACCATTCTAATGTTGCAGCTGACAACCAGGCCAAAGGTGAATTTATCAATTCGCTTAAAAAGGCGGGCGGTGCAGGTAACAATGTTACGCACGACCTGGTGAATGAATTTGAAAGCAATGATCTGCGCAAAACATTCTCTATGAAGTTTGCCAATGATCCCAATATCCAGGACTGGTTTGTTACGAAATACCGTGACAGCAGCAGCGGTGCAACCGATAAAGGATATGGTGGCAACAACTGGCCGTTGATCAGGTATGCTGATGTAATACTGATGCTGGCCGAGGTAAATATGTACCAGGGCAACAACGATGCGGCTATTCAATACCTGAATTTAGTGCGTGAAAGGGCTAAGCTGCCATCCTATGAGGTATCACTGAATGATCCATTCTATGCATCTGTTTGCCCAACGCTTAAAAAGGCCATTCTGCATGAGCGCCGCGTAGAGCTGGCATTTGAACATCACCGTTTGTTTGATTTGCTGCGTTTCTTTACCATTGATGAACTGGTTGATTATATGCATGCCAAAAAACAGAGTGATTTTGGTTTGGCCAACCTGAGCAACTTCACCAGGAAGGATGAATATTTCCCCATACCACTGATTGAATACAATCTTGATCCGGTTAAGATGTACCAGAATCCTGGTTACTAACCGTTGAGCGATCAAAACAAAAGCAGGAGCACCTATCGGACTTCTGCTTTTTTTGTGCCTATACATTTAGGATCATAGTAGATAAATATGCCCTGGTTCTTTGCCTAAACGGTTGATATATAGCTGCTAAGCCTGGAACTGGTAAATTCCGGGAAATTACAGTATCTTTGCCCCGTTAAAATATTCTCTCTCTTAGCAGACTTAGATAATTTCCCTCCCTGAAAGCACATCAAGGTCATAACGATGACGAGCATATATTCACCATTACATCCGTTAAATTAGTGTGTGATGGTATTGATTAAATAAACTTCAGATTTTGACATTTCAAGAATTACAACTTTCCGACACCATATTGCGTGCGTTAGAACAGGAAGGTTACACAAATCCCACACCCATTCAGCAGAAAGCCATTCCCGTGGTATTGCAGGGCAGGGATTTACTGGGTTGCGCACAAACCGGCACCGGCAAAACAGCCGCGTTCGCCTTACCCATATTGCAGTTGCTGTCGCAGCAACCACGCAACAAAAGCACTGCGCCCAGGGCATTGGTGTTAACACCAACCCGTGAGCTTGCTTTACAGATTGAAGAAAACTTTACCGCTTACGGCAAACATACCGGTTTGAAGGTTTGCGTCATATTCGGCGGTGTATCGCAACAGGCGCAGGTTAATGCATTGCGCGGTGGTGTGGATGTATTGATTGCCACGCCGGGCCGCCTGCTCGATTTTATTGGCCAGGGGCTGCTGAGCCTTGCGCAACTGCAGTTTTTTGTATTGGATGAAGCCGACCGCATGCTGGACATGGGTTTTATTCATGATATTAAAAAGATCATCAAAATATTACCTGCGAAAAAGCAGACACTGTTTTTCTCTGCAACCATGCCTGTGCAAATAGCCGGCCTCGCCGATTCGCTGTTGCAAAACCCGGTGAAAGTAGAAGTAGCACCTGTTTCTTCCACTGCAGAAAAAATTGAGCAGTCTGTTTACATGGTTGCTAAAAACGACAAGCCTTCTTTGCTGGTGCATTTGCTGAAAGAATTGGCTATTACCCGCACATTGGTGTTTGCGCGTACCAAACATGGTTCAGACAAAATTGCCAGGCACCTGAACAAAGCGGGTGTTAAAGCAGAAGCCATTCACGGTAACAAATCACAGAATGCCCGCCAGCGCGCGCTTACCAATTTTAAAAATGGTGAGTTGACTGTACTGGTAGCAACAGATATTGTTGCGCGTGGCATTGATGTAGACGACCTGTCGCATGTGATTAACTTCGATTTGCCTGAGGTGCCTGAAACTTACGTGCATCGTATTGGCCGTACCGGCAGGGCACAGAAAACAGGTATCGCACTGTCATTCTGTGATGCAGAAGAACGCATTAACCTGCGTGACATTCACAAGGTAACAGCACAGCAGATTCCTGTGCAGCACGAACATCCGTTTGCGCAGAGCGATGCCGAAGCTGCTACCATTGCACTCACCCTGCAGCCGGTGAAACAGCCACAACGTGGCGGAAGGCAACAGCAACGCCAGCACCAACGTCCTAAACAGCACCAGCAGCAACGTGCCCATGGGCATGGCCAGCAGCAGGGAGCCAATGCAGGTCATGGTGAATCTGCAAAGCGCCGGCCACAGCAGCAACAGCAAAGGCAGCGCTCACAGCAAGTGAGCAACAACTAAAAATAGAAACAGCCATCCACTACAAGCGGATGGCTGTTGTTTTTTATACGGGTTAATGCCCCTGGTATTGCTATACTTCGCGTGCTGCTGCTGAAATAGCTGCTAACCCATTGCGCAGTTCCTGCTCTGTGGGCCAATCATACCCCAGCCTGAAATACTGGTCGGGCATATCAAACCAGTGCCCCGGCGCAAGGTAGGTTTTGTGTTGGTGAAGCAAGCGCTCATAAAAAGCGGCTGTTTTTTCATCAGGCAAATCTATCCGTGGAAAACATACTACGCCGCCTTGCGGTGGTATCCAGCTGATCATTGGTTCCTGTTGTATCCATTCGCGCACAATGGCCAGTTTGTGCTGAATGCGCAGGTGGTTTTCCTGCATCAATTCCGTTCGCTTTTTCAGTATTGAGCTGGCGATATTTTCATCAATTACACTGCCGCAAATGCCGATTTGCTCCTTGGCTGCAAGCAGCAGTTGCAACAGGCTATTGTTCTGTGTAATAAGCCAGCCGGTTCGTATGCCGGGCACGCCATATGCTTTTGACATGGATGAAACACTGATGGCAAGCGGACTGAGCGAAGCGCCCAGCGGAAGCGGTGTATTAAAACTGAGGTCACGGTAAGTTTCATCAAACAATACATAACAGCCCGCTTTTTCTGCAATGGCGATGATCTCCTGCATTTGTTGCTGGGTTATCATGGTTCCGGTGGGGTTGTGCGGAACGGTTACGCTGATGAGTTTGGTGGCAGGTGTAATGGCTGCTGCAATGCGTTGGGTATCGAGCGCAAAACCGTCTTCAAAATGTAAGTCGATAAAGCTGATTTGCGCGCCGATGGTTTTGGGTGTTTCAATATTGGTGGCATAGTTGGGGCGTATTACTACCAGGTGATCCTCTTTGGTAAGCAGGGCAGTGGCGATCATAAAAAGTGCGCCTGCAGCGCCGGCCGTAACCAGTACATGATCTGCAGTTAGTCCCTGCCCCTGTGCAGCAATTTGCTCACGCAATTCTGGTAGTCCCTTATGGTCACCATAAAAGAGTACCAATCCCGCTATATCGAGCGTTACGTTAAGCTGTTGCAGGGTTTTATCCTTGATGGAGCTTTCTGATAAATTATTGCTGATACGGTCGTAGCCAAATTCTTCAGGCGATTCGGCTTCAATGGGCATTCTTTTATAGTGCATGAAACAGGTGTTAAGGTAATAACCTAAGGTAATTGATTTTACCTGAACCTGCTGAGGGGGTAGTTCAATAGGTTTCAAGGGTTTAAAAGTTCCATTTTTTGGGCTAAGGCATGGGAAGCGCCTGTTGGGAACAAACTGGGGCCGGGCAATTCAACTTGCGGACTAAAAAAGTCCTCCTGTTAACCGGGAGGACTTTGAATAAATTAATGGTTAGAGACTTCGCCGGCAGGTTTCACACTGTTTTTGGCAGCCTGTGCATCGCGCGTGTTTTTCTGTACGGTGATGGCGCCAAAAATGGCGAGCAGAAAGGCAAAGGCATAAAATCCTTTTTCGCTGGGCAGAATAGTCGCGTTCCACAAACCAACGGTAAGCAATAGAATGGTTAACAGGATGGATACCCAGCTGATGCCATAGTACAAATCTGTTACCGGTATGCCTTCGAGGCGGTCGCGTACGCATTTCTGAACAGATACTGCAGAGAACAACCCGTACATGAGCACGGTAAAATAATAGCCTTTTTCATTCAGTTGCATGGTGGCATTCCACAGGCCGATATTGAAACCTACGAAGCCGAGCAGCAGTGCTACCCACGAAGCGGCGACAAATGCGCCGGATGGTTTTTGGGTCATGGTTGTGTTATTGAAGCAGGAAAAATAAGTAACCCGCCTGATAGTAAGGGATTGTAAGTGTTAAAATGTACCGGCGGCAGAAAGCGGGCCGTGAATCATGCGTCAATATCAGGAAAAAATAACCTTTTTTAGTATATTCAATTGTAAACACAACTGTTTCTTTGTAATAAAAACAATTGCCGCCCTGTATAACCTGCGGTGTGGATTAATTGAAAGAAAAGCCTTAAACTATATGTCGCAAGTTGCTATCATAAGCCTGGTTTTGATTGTTGCAAATGTGCTTGTTTCTTACCTCGGGTTTAACAATACCGGTTTTTATTATGCCTACCGTTTCCAGGTGGGTAAAGTGCTGCACGAGAAAGATTATAAAAGATTGGTCACTTCCGGCTTTCTGCACTCGGGCTGGCTGCATCTTATTCTGAATATGGTAACCCTGTTTTTCTTCGGGTACGATATGGCTGCCGTGCTCAGCGGCTGGCAAATGCTGGTAATTTATTTCGGGAGTTTGTTAGGGGGTAACCTGTTCTCCTTGTACCTGCACCGCAATCAACCGGGTTATTCTTCGGTGGGTGCATCCAGCGCGGTGATAGGATTGGTATTTGCCTGTATTGCGTTGCTGCCGGGCATGAAAATCGGGTTATTTCCGCTGCCCATCCGCCTGCCGGCCTGGCTGTATGGTGTGGCCTTTGTGCTGTTTTCTATTTATGGCATCCGCTCGGGAAAAAGAGGCGTTGGGCACGATGCACACCTTGGCGGCGCCCTGGTAGGAATGTTGATTGCCATTGCGCTTTATCCCGGTGTGCTGGCGGTAAATTATATGGCCATTTTATGTATACTGTTACCGATTGTATTTTTTATCTATGCCATGGTGGCTAACCCGTCGTTGCTGCTGGTGAATAAACTATTTTTCAAATCAAATGGCAACTACACCATTGACCAACGCTATAATGTGGAGCGCAAGGAGAAACAGCAGGAGATAGACCAGATTCTCGATAAAATTCACAAACGCGGGATGGGAGCTTTGTCGAGAAAGGAAAAGCAAATGCTGGAGGAGTATTCGAAAAACGTGAAGTGAGGAGGGTTTAAAGTTGGAGGTTTAAGGTTTAACGTTGGTTTTGGGGTTCAATAGTTTAATTGTTGCATTTTGATTTTTGGGGGCTAATGTGCTGATTGCCTATTTTTTATAAAATTTTTCAGCAAACTGTTTGCGGTAATCATATTAACTCCTATTTTTGCCGCCCATTGGCGAGATAGCTCAGATGGTTAGAGCGTCGGATTCATAACCCGGAGGTCTCGGGTTCAACTCCCGATCTCGCTACAAAAGCTCCGTATAATGCGGGGCTTTATTTTTATGCATACGGCATACTGTACTCATTTACGGCTCCGGGGTACAACTTGCGGTTGAGCCAGTCAGGATTAGCCAATCATCAGGGCGCTAAAAGCTAACCCTAAGGTAACGGAGCGATTCTTCCTTAAGCGCTAATTTCAAGTTTGTATCCTTTGCCACGTATAACAACAATGTTGATATTGGGATCAGGCTCCAGTTTTTTTCTAAGTTTTGATATGAACATATCCAGGCTGCGCCCCACAATAACACCTTCATCTTCCCATATTTCTTTTTGAAGTCGGCTTCTCTCTATAGTTTCATTAGGAGACAAAGCAAAAATAAGCAGCAGTCGCGTTTCAGTTCCAGTGAGGTCTATGGTTTTCCCATTTATTGTCAATTGCCGATTCTTCGCATCGAACAACACCGAGCCCAAAGTTAACATGCCAGGATTTTGAGCCCCAGGCGCGGCGCTTCGCGGTTTGCCCGATCTAAAAAAAATGAAACCAACAAATGCTAAAAATGACAGGCTACCCAACACATATATATTCTTTGCTGTATTTATTCCTGTCGGTTTAAATTTAATGTTTACCATGTAACATCCTTTGGGTTGAACTCTTCCCCTGCAAGCTACAATATCATCTTTTTTATTGTTAGCTATGGCGTATCCATAGGCTACACTGGAATTGCCACAGTTCAGAACGTTAACTACATAATCACTTGCCAGAGGGTCTTTAGCCAACAAACGCCGGGTAGTATTCACCAGCGAATCTGGTTGAAAAGTAAGCTCATTTTCAAACCTGATCTGGTATTCATTTTCTGCGATCTTTTTTACCGGAAGAACCCTTGATTTGTTGTCGCCCGACTGAGTGAGTAGTTCATCTCCTATCTTCCGAAGTAAAACTTCCCTCCTGGCAGTATAAAAGTCGTCACCGCCAGTTATACTGAAAGCCACGCAGATTAGAGAGATAAACAGGAATAGTATCAATCCCAACAGGTACCTGCGTTTCCCGGAAAGGAGATTTCGGCTTTCAGACATACTATTTACCATTTATTTACAAAGGTTACATTTTTATTTACAATCCAAATCCCCGCGTTGAAAGGGATCAGGATAATTTCGCTGCAACAACTTTAGAAGGATATGGAAAATAAAAAAAATGCTTTAAACGAATCTGATTTATCAGCAGATAGATCTATGTTAATTAAACCTACAAAAAATATGAAAAAAGTTATTTATGCGCTGATCTTACCACTGGTTGTGGTATGCGGACTAGTATTTGCTAATCGCGAAATTAAAAATGAAACTTCCAAAAGGCCAACCACAAAACCCCTCTCTGCTGCTGAAAGGGAAGCCGAACTGAAAAAATGGGAGGCTACGCCTGAAGGTATAAAGTTCAAAGAATGGGAAGTGTCTCCCGCAGGTAGAAAAGTGCATGCCGGTATTGCTAACATATGGAAGCAGATAAGTGCTTTTACCAATATGGAGGCTGTTATAACCGCTCTTTCTCTTCCGCCAGGATCAAGATTGGGTTTCGGTGTGATGGCCAGGATTAATGATGTTGATTACATTGTAACGTTTGAGCCGGAAAAGTCTCAACTTGGACAATTGCTGAGCCTGAAAGTTAACGACAAGATATTTATACGAAGCCATAACGTATCGTACGCGCCCAAGTATTCATACCCAATAGTATCGTGCGAATATGCAGAACGGGATGGTAATGTAATTTTTAAACATGTTCCTCGCAAAGGCGGTTGCTGAGCAAACAAATATGAAATACGTATTGTGTTATAATGGACACCTTTACCGTTTAAGGAGAACAACACCGTTGCCGGATCGGAACAAAGATTTACCAGTTTAATATTAACCTTTTAAATAGTCGTTTTTATGCTATTTAATCAGTATTCATAAAAAAGCATTGTTTGGGTTGTCTTCTATGTTCAGTACAACCCAGCTGCCTTCCGCTATTTCCTCATCCAGTTCAAGGTTATCCCAGCCGCAGTAGCCGATGAATATTTTGATGTCTTTTTGGGTGAGGGTGTTGTTGTGGATGTGTTTTATGGCGGATTGGAAATCTCCTCCAAAGAAGATGCTGCTGGTGATTGGGGTGCCTCCGGTTATCAGGTCGGGGCGTTGGTGTATAAAATATAGATGCTCCTGATCAACGGGGCCGCCGAGGTATAGGGGGAATGGGGTGATGTGTTTGAACGCTTCCAGCTCGTTTAATTTGCGGGGGAATTGCTGATTGATGATAAAGCCCATTGCGCCTTTGTCATTGTATTCTGTGATGAATAGTACCGTGTTTTCAAAAACGGTATCATTCAGCAATGGGGTGCTTTTGATAAATGAGCCTTGCTTCATGTAATCAAAGGTAATTTCAAGTTCTCATTTAAGTAAAGTGGGTTCAGCAATTTTCGAAAGCAAACCGCGTTATAGCTGGAAAAGACTGCTTTGAAAAAATCTTTGATACAGCTCCTTTGCTTATTAATCGTTGTTTGCACTGCAGGTGCCCAGCCCGGTAAAGAGCACATGCCCGCAGGTACTATTCCCGAATACAGCTGGTGGAACCTGCTGCACTACACCATCAGCATTACACCAGATTACAACAAGAAATTTTTAGCCGGTACCAATACCATCCGCTTCCGGGCTTTGCAGGCAGGAAGATTGCTGCAGCTGGATTTGCTGGAGCCAATGAAAATAACTGCTGTTACCTGGAAGCAAGGTGCATTGCCATTTATGAAAAAGGGAACTGCCTATCAGGTAAGTTTTCCCAAAGCTATTTCAAAGGGAGAAACAGTAAGCATTACCGTTCACTTCGAAGGTAACCCCGTAGCGGCTAAACGGCCACCATGGGATGCAGGCTGGATATGGTCGGCCGACAAACAGGGAAGGCCGTGGATGAGTATTGCCTGCGAGGCAGCAGGCGGGGCATTATGGTTGCCCTGCAAACGCGCAGCGTATGATGAGCCGGACAATGGCGTGGTATTCAGCATTACTATTCCCGACACGCTGGTAAGTACAACTGATATATTGCCTGTACTGAACCAGGTTACGGGCCGGGATTTTTCAAAGGTATTCGATCAGTATTTACGTTCAACCAATGTTCCGGTGCTGGAGTATGCTTTAAGGAATGATACTTTACAATACCGCTGGGCAAACTGTGTGGATGGTTTTGATATGCCGGTAAAAATAACCGCAGGGCCACAGCCGGCGCGATTCATTTACCCGGACACGCAATGGCAGAAAATGCCCATTGGTACTGGTGTTGCGGCTATTGCAGCAGACAGGAATTTTTATGTAAAGTGTAAGTTGGTGCAGTAATTTATTCAGGTGCATGTGTACTGGTAATGCTAAACTGCTCCGTGCTTCCCGGGTAAGTTATGTTGCAATCATTCATTTTTAAACTGCCATGCGCTGCAGGTGAAATATACAGGGCATGGCTTTCTTTTGTGGCAATGCCATAACCGTTTATCTGTACATTGTTGAATAGTGTGTTGGATAGTTTACCTGCCTTATCCACCTCGTTTTTAGCGATTATATTTACTGCGTTGGACAGGCTGTTTTGAATAACCAGGTTGCGCAGTTGAATGCCAGCGATGTCACGCTTGTCAAGGCATATTTCCACGGCAGCACGCCAGTCCCATTCATGATCAAAGCCGCCGCTGTTGGTGATGCTGCAATTTTCTATGATCGTTGTGCCGCTGAAGTTATTGTTGGTGCTGTTGTTTTTGGTGGCAGTAGGGAAGGTGGTGCTGATTAAAATAGCTGATCCCGCAGTGATATCAGTGAAGGAGCAGTTTTTTACTGCATTGTTTTCTCCGCCATACACGGCTGCGCCATTGGCAAGAAAAGGCAGCTGGCCGGTGCAATGTGTGATAAGGTTATAACCGGGCTTGTACTGCTGTTTGGCAAACACAGCCGGCCAAATGGCAAAACAGTCGTCGCCGGTATTGCGCGCGGTGCAATTGTTTATTACAGAATGGCGCATACCCACACAGAAGTTAATACCATCGGCAATGGTGTTGCGCAGGCGGCAATCGTCAATTTGCAGGCTGTCTGAATTTTCTATCCACATGCCCACCTTGGTATGTTCAATCCACAGGCGTTGTATGGTTGAGTGGGTGCCGAATGAACCAACAATGCCATCATTCGGCTCGCGGTCGCTCCGGTAGTTGAGTTTGCCTGTGATAGCGAAGTCTGCAAGGTGAATATTGCTGCCGTTTCCTTTTAGCCGCACGCGTTTAGCTGCATCGGTATATAAACTGTCGTTACCGGTTAAGGTGGAATACCATATGCCTGCGCCCTGAATGGTAAGGCCTGCGGGTATAAGAAGGTCACCTGTAATAATAAATGTGCCGGCAGGCAGCCATACGCTTTTGCCTGTTTGCTGCGCGCTGTCAATACATTTTCTGAATGCACCGGTATAGTCGCCCTTTATGCCGGGTTGTAAAAAGGCCGGGTTTGTAATGGATAAGGAGTTGGCAGGTGCTTTTAAAGCCGGTGGAATATTTTCCAGGTCTGCCAGGTCAATGATGCAGGTTGGGCTTTCCCCGGGTTGTGCGTTCAATTGAATGCGTGTTACATCGCCCTTGGCAAGGGAGATGTTTGTAATGCGTACATCATCATAAAAGTTGCGCGGTTTGCCTGCAGCCGGGTCATTGGTAAAAGGATATTTGCCGTATAGCCGGCATAGTGCCGATGAAACCGGTATGTTTTGGATGCGCTGGCCATTGCGGTAAATTCCCAGGGTAGCGGTAAGTCCTTTGCCGCTTTCATCATCCGGCAGGCTGTACCTGATTACAAGGCTGTTGGCTTTTGCCCTGGCAGTAAATTCAACGTACTGGCCTTTGCCCAGCTGCACGCATTGCTGATTGGAGGATGCTGTTTCTACCTGGTATGGGTTATATCCGGGCCCCAGTATTTTACCCGTATGGCGCATCTGCTCTGCTTCATAGGTGATCCAGGGAACGGTTGCACCGGGTTTTTCGCGGGCGAAACATGCAAAAGGGATAAGTACTAACAGGGGCAGCAGTTGTTTCAGCGTCATGATGGCAATGTTTGGCTGTAATGGATAACACAAGATAACTTCTATAGCTATCTTTTGCGAACCTTTAACAATTCGCCGGTCAGCATTCAGCCACCACTACGTATCTACTAACAAAAGCAAGTAATCTCTTTTCTCATAAAGCAGTTAGTTTTGGTTGAGCCCGGTTGTTCACAACAGGGCTTCTTTTTTTAAAAGACTTTCTGCAATGCCTGCTGTGGTTTTGTTTTTGCGGACTTTATTTTTCTTTTTGGTCTTACCGGTTAACTATAAAATAAAAGGGCCCATTGTTGAAACAACGGGCCGTCTTCGATTGCTTGCCATATGAAAAAAGATATTCCCTTCGGAAATGTCTTAAAGTATCGTTTGTTGGTGCCGGAATTAATATTAAAAATAAATCAATATTTGTTTTAATTCCTTGTTAAGAACAAAATAAAGGATTTTTAAGAACAAAACAATAATATATTTTAAATATATATATGATTATTCCTGTCCGGTTTTCCCTTTATTCGCCTATTTGATTCGTCCGGGATATACTTCCAGCGCTTTTTCCAGGCAATCCATTGCCTTGTGTATGGCTTCTGTATTTAAAACATAAGCCAGGCGCACTTCCTGCCTGCCCGAACCCGGTGTTCCATAAAACCCGGTGGCAGGAGCCAGCATCACGGTTTGTTTATTGTACTCAAAGCTTTCCAGCAGCCACTGGCAAAATTTATCTGAATCGTCGATGGGTAATTGGGCCATTGCATAAAATGCACCGCCCGGGTTGGGACAAAATACGCCGGGTATAGCATTCAGTCTGGATACCAGGGCATTTCTCCGCTCCAGGTACATGGCCTTGGTTTCGTCAAAATAGTCATCCGGCAGGTCTACTGCAGCTTCGCCGGCTATTTGGGCCAATCCGGGCGGACTTAACCTGGCCTGTGCAAACTTCATGGTAGCGTCCAGCAGTTGCTGGTTGCGGGTTACAAAGGCACCAATGCGCGCGCCGCAGGCGCTGTAGCGCTTACTAATGGTATCCATCAGTACCACATTGTCTTCCACACCGGTAAGCTGCATGGCGCTGAAATGTTCGCCCTGGTAGCAGAATTCACGGTAAGCTTCGTCAGAAAACAGGTAAAGATTGTGTTTTTGGATAATGCTTTTCAGCGTTTCCATTTCCTCGCGGCTATACAGGTAACCGGTTGGGTTATTGGGATTGCAGATGACAATGCCTTTGGTGCGCGGGGTAATGGCTTGTTCAAAAGCGGAGATGGGGGGCAGTGCAAAACCGTTTTCAATATGCGAAACAATGGGTACCACCTTTACACCGGCTTCAACGGCGAATCCATTGTAGTTGGCGTAAAAAGGCTCAGGAATAATCACTTCATCACCCGGGTCAAGGCAAGCCATAAAGCCAAACAAAATAGCTTCAGAGCCGCCCGTGGTAACCAGTATCTGTGTGTGGTTAACGTTGATGCCTACCTTGCTATAGTATTCAACCAGCTTTTTGCGGTAGCTTTCGTTGCCGGCACTATGACTGTATTCCAGCACTTTAAACTCGGCGTGGCGCACTGCGTCAAGCACTGCTTTGGGCGTTTCAATATCGGGCTGACCAATGTTTAAATGATATACGGTGACCCCTTTTTTCTTGGCTGCTTCTGCATACGGAACCAGCTTGCGTATGGGCGAGGCCGGCATTTGCTGACCACGCTGACTGATGGTTAACTGTGACATGGCGCAAACCTACAGCAAATTGTTGTATGGTTGAATGTATGCAGCCATAAAGCAATTGAGCCATTCAGCCATAGTATAAAAAAAATGGCCGCCCGGTGGGCGGCCATTTTTTTTATACTAGCTATTTTATTTACCTGTTTTAGCAGTAGTTACCACTTCGCCATCGATGGTTAAAACAATGGGTTCGGGGGTATTGGCCACTTTTACATTTACGTGTTTGGTAAACGCGCCCATAGCTGCGGCATTGTAGGTAACCTTGATAACGCCTGTTTTACCTTTCATAATAGGTGTTTTAGGGTAATCAGGTGTGGTACAGCCGCACTCTGCGGTAGCAGTTTCAATAATGGCAGGTTTGTCGCCATTATTGGTAAACTTAAACTCAGTGGTCACTGGTGTGCCCTGTTTGATTTTGCCGAAAGAATATTTTGTAGAAGCAAACTCCAGCGGAGCTTTTGTTTGGGCAAATGCAGCGATGCTTACAAAAAGTGTGGCAATGAATAACAGTTTTTTCATATCTGGTGGTTATTTCGTTGTTGGCGTGGTGGCAGCCGGTTTAAAGGTTTCGCCGTGGAAAGTCAAAAATTTGGTTAAGCCACCTGCAAAATAAATGGTTACATTTTTGTTGAAATGGCCTTCGGTATAACCGTTAAAACCTACAGTTATTTTGAAAGTTTCACCTGGTGCATACGGACCAGCTTTCCATTTGGGGGTAGTGCAGCCACAGCCAGCCTGAACATTCTGTATTTTCACAGAATCTTTGCTGATGTTGGTGATGGTTACATCGTATTCTACGGGTTTGCCGTAAGGGATTTTACCCATTTCATGGTCAGCTTCCTGAAACTTAAGCACCTGTTCAATTGTTGCAGCAGGGGTAATTTGTGTTGGCTGGGCCGGGGTTGCGGCTGTTTGGGCCTTCACAGCGGTACCTGCTATCAGAATAGACGCGAAAAGAATGATTTTCTTCATGGATTTGTGGTTTGAGCGCTTAAAGTTATTAAGAAACTTCAGAATTTTGATCAGCGGACCGATTTTAACAAATATCAATTTATTCAAGTAATAAACACGCTATTCACAAAACTGTCATGTGTTTTTAAAATTGACCGCACTACCCTCTAAATCAATATTTTTGCTACATGGAAAATTCACCCACCACTATTCAGGTTAAAGACGATATGTTGTCTTACGAAGGTTTCCGCGCAATGGTACTGGCCGATTACCGGGTAGTACTGGAAAGCCGTGAAACAAGTTTGCTGGGCAGGCGCGAAGTGCTTACCGGCAAGGCGAAGTTTGGCATTTTTGGTGATGGGAAGGAAGTGGCGCAGGTGGCCATGGCCAAGTTTTTTCAGCCGGGCGACTGGCGCGCGGGTTACTACCGTGACCAGACCTTTATGTTTGCAACCCAACTGGCTACAGTGGAGCAGTTTTTTGCCCAGATGTATGCCGATCCGGATATTAATAACGAACCTTTCAGCAGGGGCAGGCAAATGAACGGGCACTTTGCTACCCGTATCACCGAACCCAATGGTGAGTGGGCACCCATTGCCAACCTGATGAACGTTTCAGCAGATATTTCTACCACAGCAGGCCAGATGCCACGCGCGCTCGGCCTTGCAGCAGCCTCCAAATCGTTCAGGCAGGTGCGTGAGCTGCAGGGAATGAAAAACCTGTCTGACAATGGGAATGAAATCTGTTTCTGCACCATCGGCGATGCATCTACATCTGAAGGGCATTTCTGGGAAGCGGTGAATGCTGCCGGTGTAATGCAGGTGCCGCTGGCTATATTTATATGGGATGATGGCTATGGCATATCTGTTCCCACCTCGCTGCAAACCACCAAAGGTTCTATCTCTGCTGCCTTAAAAGGCTTCCAGAAAAAAGAAGATACCAATGGCCTGGATATTTACCGCCTCAAGGGCTGGGACTATGCAGGCATGTGCGAGGTGTTTGAAACCGCTTTGCAGAAAATACGTGATACGCATGTTCCCGCTGTATTTCACATAGAAGAAATTACGCAACCGCAGGGGCATTCTACTTCCGGTAGTCATGAGCGGTACAAAAGCGCTGAAAGACTGGAATGGGAGAAAGAATGGGATTGCCTGCGCAAAATGCGCGAATGGGTGCTTGAAAACGGTATTGCCACAGAAGAAGAACTGGGTGAAATGGAAATGACCATTCGCCAACAGGTGCGCGAAAGCAAAAACAGGGCCTGGCAAAAATACCAGCAGCCTATTAAAGAACAGGCGCTGCAGGCTGCGGAAATGGTGAAAAGCATGGTGGTAAACGATATGGAAGTTTACCAGAAATTGCAGCACCTGGCCACAGATCTTGAAAACAACCGGGAACCTTTGCGCAGGGATATTTTCAGGGGATTGTCGCTGGCGCTGGAAACAGCACCGCATTCTCCTTCTGTACCCGAGGTGAAAGCATTCCGCAAAACACTGAAGCAGGTTAATAAAGCTTTATATAATTCAGACTTATACAACGAAGGCCCTAAAAGCGCATTGAAAGTGCCGGTGGTTGCGGCGCATATACCGGCCGATGCACAAATGCTCAACGGCTACGAAGTGCTGAACCGCTATTTTGATCAGCTGTTTACACACAACCCGAGGGTACTTGCTTTTGGTGAAGATGTTGGTAAAATAGGTGACGTGAACCAGGGTTTTGCAGGTTTGCAGGACAAACATGGCAGCAGCCGCATATTTGATACAGGCATCCGCGAACTGACCATAGTCGGTCAGGGTATAGGCCTGGCGCTGCGTGGTTTGCGCCCTATTACCGAAATTCAATACCTGGATTATGTATTGTATGGCCTGCAAACACTGAGCGATGACGTGGCTACACTGCATTACCGTACCGGTGGCCAGCAAAGCTGCCCGCTCATTATCCGCACACGCGGCCACAGGCTGGAAGGTATCTGGCACAGCGGTTCGCCTATGGGTATGCTTATTAATTCGCTGCGTGGCATGTATGTATGTGTGCCCCGCGATATGGTGCAGGCGATTGGTATGTACAATACACTGCTGCAAAGCAATGACCCTGCCATTATGGTAGAATGCCTGAATGGTTACCGTTTGAAAGAAAAATTACCGGCCAACCTGCTTGAATATACTGTTCCGCTGGGTATACCTGAAGTGGTGCGCGAAGGTGCAGACATTACAGTGGTGAGCTATGGCTCAACCCTGCGCATTGTGCTGGAAGCCGCTACACGCCTCGCCGCACTGGGCATACATTGCGAGGTAATAGATGTGCAGACCCTGCTGCCGTTTGACATTAACCACGACATACTGGTATCGCTGAAGAAAACCAGCCGTATTGTATTTGTTGATGAAGACGTGCCCGGCGGTGCTACTGCTTATATGTTTAATCATGTAATGGAACAGCAGGGCGGTTACCAGTGGCTCGATGTGGCGCCACGCACCATTACCGCACAGGCACACCGCCCGGCCTACGGCAGCGACGGCGATTATTTCAGCAAACCCAATGCAGAAGATATTATTGAAGTGATTATGGAGATGGTGACTGAATAATCGAGGGAATGGTTAGATGGCTGGGATTGTTTGATGGTTAAACATTTCGCTGACATATAAATTAAAAAGTCCCCGGTTGTAATTACAGCCGGGGACTTTTTTTATTAAGAAGCCAGATGATTATTTCTCATAACAATCAAGCCATCTGACCATATAACCATCTGCTACTAGCCCATATTATGAAACACCTTGCTCACATCTTCGTCCTGCTCGAGGCGTTCGATTAATTTGGAGATATCTTCTGCCTGTTCGTCGGTTACAGGAACGGTGGTAGAGGGGATCCATTCAAGCTCGGCGCTGATAGGGGTGATGCCTTTATCTTCCAGTGCTTTCTGCAGTTTGCCGAAATCGGTAAAGGCGCTGCGCAATACCAGTACGGGGTCGCCGTTTTCAGTGGTGCTTTCGCCCAGTTCTTCCAGGCCAAAATCAATCAGTTCCAGTTCAAGATCATCGATGTTTAAACCGGCAGGGTTTAATTTGAACACACCCATTTTTTTAAACTGGAAGCTAACGCTGCCGCTGTTGCCAAGGGCGCCGTTGCCTTTGTTGAAATGACTTTTTACGTTGGCTACCGTGCGAACATGGTTGTCGGTGGCTGTTTCTACGAGTATGGCCACGCCATGCGGACCATAACCTTCATATAATATCTCTTCGTAGTTATCCATTTCTTTACCCTGTGCACGCTTGATGGCCGCTTCTACACGGTCTTTCGGCATGTTTACGCTTTTGGCGTTCTGAAAACAGCGGCGCAGCGCAGGGTTGGTGGCCGGGTCGGGGCCGCCGGCTTTTACAGCAATCGCAATCTCTTTCCCTATACGGGTAAACTGTTTGGCCATCCTGTCCCAGCGGGCAAACATCGTGGCTTTACGAACTTCAAAAATCCTTCCCATGCTATGGTTATTTGATTAACTTTTTTCTTTCCGGCAAAATTAAACGAAGCAATTGATTTACGCAAAAGCCCTTTTCCTGTTGAAAAAGGGCTTTGCGCTGGCTTACGCCGTAAATGATTTATCTATACAGCAGCTATACTGTTTCTCTCTGTGCAGGCTGCGTGCTTTTCCCGGTGGTTTCCGGTACGCGCAGTTTACTGTGTTTTTTGCTGTAGGTAAAGTATACCACCAGGCCAATGGCCATCCATGCAAATGCCACTTTCAGGGTTTGGCTGTCCAGCGCCACAATCATACCACCGCAAATAACAATACCCAGTATTGGGACAATGGGTACCAGCGGGGCTTTGAACGGACGTTCCAGTTCAGGGCTTTTCTTGCGCAGAATCCATACACCGGCACTTACCAGCACAAATGCAAACAGGGTACCAAAAGAGGTAAGGTCACCTGCCACGCTGCCTGGTACAAATCCTGAGAACAGGCCAATAAATACGAACAGGATCATATTGGCTTTGTAAGGTGTTTTGAATTTGGGATGCAGGTCGCTGAATACTTTTGGAATAAGGCCATCATTGCTCATGGTATAAAACACGCGGCTCTGGCCCAGCAGCATTACCAATATTACAGAAGAGAAGCCTGCGAGGATGGCGATGTTAACCGCAGTACCCAGCCATGCATAATCTTTCATGTAGGTTTTGATAGCATAAGTTACAGAAGCCTCTTTACCGGCTGCCTGAAACTCCTGCCAGTTGGCAACACCAGTGAGTACGTGACCGAACAGGATGTATAAAATGGTACAAACCACCAGTGAGCCAAGAATACCGATGGGCATGTCTTTCTTGGGGTTTTTGGCTTCCTGTGCAGCAGTACTTACCGCATCAAAGCCAATAAACGCGAAGAATACGATAGCCGCACCACCTAGTATACCGCCTGCGCCATGTTTGAAGAAGCCTTCATGGCCGGGTGTTCCTTCAGGAATAAGGTAAGGGGTGTGGTTGGCGGGGTTAATGAATTTCCAGCCGAGGAATATAAACAGTAATACGATGCTTACTTTAATAAATACGATCACAGAGTTTACTTTGGCAGATTCTTCTGTGCCTTTAATCAACAGCAGGGTAAGCGCTAACAAAATAACCAATGCAGGCAGGTTCATAATGCCATGCGATACCTGTACCAGCGGGGTTAAAGCAGCAGGCAGTTTTGAAAATTGTTCAGATGTTAAGATCAATGAACCTTCTTTGGCAGTTTTTACAAAGTCGGCACCTGCAGTAGCAATCTGGTCAATATTGACTTGTCCTACTACCTTGTGCAAGGTTTCAAACGGCGAGTGGCACCATTGGTATGGAATGCTCCCCCCAAGCAGGTTATTTAAGTATTCGCTCCATGCAATAGAAACCGTGGCTGCACCCAGTGCATATTCCATAATCAACGCCCAGCCAATGATCCAGGCTACCAGTTCGCCCATGGTTACATAAGAGTAGGCATAGGCACTGCCTGCAATGGGAATCATAGAGGCAAATTCAGCATAACATAAACCGGCAAAAGCACAGCCTATTGCTGCAACAATAAAAGAAAGGGTAACACCGGGGCCGGCTGCTTCAGCAGATGCTGCTGCCGTTCTTACAAATAAACCTGCGCCAATAATGGCACCAATACCGAGTGCGACAAGGTTTCCTGCTCCAAGGGTACGTTTCAAACCCTTTTCACTATCGGCAGCCTGCGCCAATAACTGATTCAAAGGTTTCTTAACAAATAAGCTCATAAATAGCGTTGAATTTTTAGCAAAACGATTTGGAAAAATAAGGATTTATTCATTTACCGGATCAAAACTTTTATCAAACTGCAGCAATTGCATTAAAACTGAATAATAATTTACATTACCTAAATATGTTATATGACAAAGGGCTGTATTGCTTTTTGACCAGGTACACCATCATAATACGATCATTGACAAGCTGCTGTAATCGCCTGCCTGATCAATGAACTTGCGTTATAAGTATTATATTGCGCCAATTAATCAAAAGTGCTGCATGAAAAAACTGAATGGCCTTACCTTATATATTATTCTGGCAATGATAGTAGGTATGGCAATAGGCTATGTGGTGCATGAACATACTTCTCCTGCATATATAACGGGGTTTGCCAAAAATATACGGCTGCTGACTACCATTTTTTTGCGGTTGGTACAAATGATCATAGCGCCGCTGGTATTTACAACGCTGGTAGTAGGTATTGCGAAACTGGGCGATTTAAAATCTGTAGGCCGTGTAGGCGGCAAGGCCATGCTGTGGTTTGTGTCTGCCTCGCTGGTATCATTATTACTGGGCATGTTAATGGTAAATCTTACCCAGCCCGGTAAACTCATTAGCTTAAACACTGCCGACGCACACCTGGCCAGTGATATTGTTGCGGGTACGCATGGTTTTACACTGGAAGACTTTGTAAAACACGTGGTGCCGCAAAGTGTGGTACAGGCTATGGCCACCAACGAAATTTTACATATAGTTGTGTTCGCTGTATTTTTTGGTCTGGCCGCCGCTGCCATAGGCGAGGCAGCCAAACCATTGGTGCGTGCGCTGGATATAGCCGCGCATATTGTATTGAAAATGGTAGGCTATGTGATGTACTTTGCGCCGGTTGGCGTGCTGGGGGCTTTGGCAGCTGTGGTAGCTGAAAGAGGTTTTGAAGTATTTTCGTTTTACGGTGCCTACCTGTTGTATTTCATTATGGGTATTGCGCTGTTATGGGTAGTAATGTTGCTGGTGGGGGTACTGATATTGAAACAGCGTTTGCCCGATTTGCTGAAACGTATTGGCAGCCCGCTGCTGATTGCCTTTAGTACCACGAGCAGCGAAGCGGTGTTTCCAAGATTAACAGCACAACTGGAAAGTTTTGGATGCAATAATAAAATAGTATCCTTTATTTTACCGTTAGGTTATTCGTTCAATCTCGATGGCAGCATGATGTATATGACGTTTGCCAGCATTGCCATTGCACAGGCCTATCACATTCCGCTCGACCTTGGCACCCAGCTTACCATGCTGCTGGTGCTGATGCTTACCAGCAAAGGTATAGCCGGTGTGCCCCGTGCATCGCTGGTAGTGGTGGCCGCCACCTGCGGCATGTTTCATATTCCGCCGGAAGGCATTGCACTGATTTTGCCCATCGATCATTTTTGCGATATGTTCCGTACCACTACCAAT
The DNA here is from genome assembly GCF_003412455.1 of Deminuibacter soli. Taxonomy (GTDB): domain Bacteria; phylum Bacteroidota; class Bacteroidia; order Chitinophagales; family Chitinophagaceae; genus Deminuibacter; species Deminuibacter soli. Next base: position 91,432 of record NZ_QTJU01000012.1, read on the forward strand.
GTGCTGGGCAATGCCCTGGCTACAAGCGTGGTGAGTAAATGGGAAAAGGCATTAACAAATCCAATAGATTAACACACTCAACATGGAAAAAGGTATTCTCCAGCAGTTTATTGAATGGATTATTCATAACGGCGGGTTATATGTACTGCTGCTCGTAATTTTTGCTGAAACCGGTTTGTTTCTTGGTTTCTTTTTGCCGGGCGACAGCCTGCTGTTTGCTGCCGGCCTGTATATCCAGGATTTTGCTGCAGAGTTTTTCGGCGTACACTACAGCATCATTATCCTGATGATTGTGATTGCTTCTGTGCTGGGCAACGCGGCAGGTTACTGGTTTGGTTATAAAGCAGGTCCGCTATTGTTTAAACGAAAGGATACCTTGCTGTTTAAAAAGAAACACCTGATTAAAGCGCAGGAGTTTTATGAGCAGTACGGCAAAGGCACTATTTTTCTCGCCAAGTTTTTGCCCATCATCCGCACGTTTGCTCCCATTATTGCGGGTATTGTAAAAATGAACAGGTCTACTTTTATTTTTTACAATATCATCGGCAGTATCTGCTGGGTAACTTCCATGATTCTCGGCGGGCATTTTTTACAGGCCTGGGTTCAGTCTAAATACAACTTCAGCCTGAAAGATCATATTGAAGCCATTACCATTATCATTATCCTGATTACCACATTACCTGTTATCATTAAAATCTTCTTCGGCAGGAAGAAAGATTCAACTCCAACCAATAGTTAATAACAGATATATTATATGACGAACGTTAAGAAACAGCTAGGAATTTTATCAATCCCGGTATTGGTAGCGGCATTGGGTTATTTTGTAGATATCTATGACTTGTTATTGTTTGGCATTATCCGCGTGCCCAGTTTGCACGAGCTTGGGTTAACCGACCTCGAGATCCGCAACCAGGGCGAAACCATTCTTACCTTCCAAATGACGGGCCTTTTGCTTGGCGGTATTTTCTGGGGTGTGCTGGGCGACAAGCGCGGCCGTTTAAGTGTGCTCTTCGGTTCTATATTATTATACTCCACCGCCAATATACTCAATGGCTTTGTACAGAATGTGCACCAGTATGCCTGGGTGCGTTTTGCTGCCGGACTTGGCCTGGCAGGCGAACTGGGTGCCGGTATTACACTGGTATCTGAATTAATACCCAAAGAAAAAAGGGGCGTGGCCACTTCATTGGTGGCGGGGCTGGGTTTAACCGGTGCCGTGGTAGCCTTTTTTATTAAACAGAACTTTCACTGGCGTACCTGTTATTTTATTGGTGGCGGCCTAGGTGTGCTGCTGTTGCTACTGCGCATTTCCGTTTTTGAATCGGGCATGTTTCATGAAGTGAAAAAGCTGGATGTGCAGCGCGGTAACTTTTTCATGCTGTTTAAAAAAGGCGAACGCTTTAAACGTTACCTGCTGAGCATTCTCATTGGTTTGCCCACCTGGTTTGTGATTGGCGTACTGGTTACCTTTTCAAAAGAGTTTGGCAAGGAAATGCATATTGCCGAACCTATTGACGCGGGCAAGTCAATTATGTTTGCCTACGCGGGTATCTCTATCGGCGATATATTAATCGGTTTTGTAAGCCAGTGGTTCAAAAGCCGTAAAAAAGCCTTGTATGTGTTTTATGCCATCACGGCGCTGTTTATGATACTGTATTTTACCGTACAGTATAACGGCTCTGCCATGAACATGTACATTATTGCAGCCGGTCTTGGCTTTGGCACCGGTTTCTGGGCCATATTCGTAACCATGGGGGCCGAGCAGTTTGGCACCAACCTGCGCGCTACCGCTGCCACTACAGTGCCCAATATGGTGCGTGGCATGCTGCCGCTGGTGTTAATGTTGTTCCAGTTTTTGCGCAATACAACAGGTGACTATATTACCGGTGCATGGATTACCGGTGTTATTGTAATGAGCATCGGCGTTGTAGCCACCATTTTAATACAGGAAACCTACGGCAGGGATCTGAATTTTATAGAAGAATAGCTGTGCAGCACGCATTGCAGCGTAAAATAAGTTGTTATGAAGGTGTTGATTGTCCGTTTATCATCCATTGGCGATATTGTATTAACAACGCCTGTTGTACGCTGCGTTAAACAGCAGGTGCAGGAGGCGGAGGTGCATTATTTAACCAAGAAAAGCTTTGCCACCCTGCTTAACAGCAACCCGTATGTAAGCAAGGTGCATGTGCTGGGCGATGACTGGGATGCGATGATTGCAGCATTGCAGGCTGAGCAGTTCGACTGCATTATAGACCTGCATCATAACCTGCGCACCCTTCGCATTAAACGGGCTTTAAAAAAAGTGCCTGCTTATTCGTTCAATAAACTCAATGTGCAGAAATGGCTACTCACTGCACTTAAAATAAACCGCATGCCGCCGGTGCACATCGTTGATCGCTACCTGGATGCTGCCAAAACACTGGGTGTGGTGAACGATGGGCGCGGGCTGGATTATTTTATTCCGGCCAAAGATGAGGTGCCTGTTACCGATTTACCCATGAGCCATCATGCCGGTTACGTAGCCGTGGTAATAGGTGCTGCACTCAATACCAAAAAATTGCCGCTGGCCAAACTGCAGCAGTTGTGCGCCTCGCTGCAACACCCTGTTGTGTTGCTGGGCGGCCCTGAAGACAGGGCAGCAGGTGAACTGATTGCCGCACAGGATACAGTTAAAATTTACAATGCCTGCGGCAAATTCAATCTCAATGAAAGCGCGCACCTGGTACGCAATGCCAGGCTGGTGGTAACACACGATACCGGCTTAATGCACGTGGCGGCTGCTTTTAAAAAACAAATCATTTCTGTGTGGGGCAATACGGTCCCTGCTTTTGGTATGACACCCTATTACGGCAATGCCGTAGTAAATGCCCCTGTGTTTGAAGTAAATGGCCTCTCGTGCCGTCCCTGCAGTAAAATAGGGTATAAAAAATGTCCCAAAGGTCATTTTAAATGCATGAACAACCAGGATATCCCGGCCATTGTGCAGGCGGTGGAGAAGGGGATTAAGAAGGTTCAATAGTTTGAAGGTTCCATAGTTCAAGCGTTCAATTGTTCAAGGGGCTAACCTGTTTCGGTTTAACGTTTCAAGTTTAATGTTTAACGTTGGACATGGCTTTTGTGTGGGTATCAGCGATGAGTGTTTGTTCAAAAAGTTTCATTGTTCAAAAGTTCAATTTAGGCACATAGCTTATACGTCGGCTGTGGGGACACAGCCTTGGGCAGGGATATTAAACAATGCAATCAATTGAACTATTGAACGCTGGAACCGGCGCTAAATAGAACTGTTTCCTGTTTCAAGATTTCCCGTTGAACGTTTAATGTTGGACATGGCTTTTGTGTGTGGGTATCGGCGATGAGTGTTTTGTTCAAAAGTTCATTGTTCAATAGTTCAATTTAGACAGATAGCTTATACGTCGGCTGTGGGGACACAGCCTTGGGCAGGGATATTAAACAATGCAATCAATTGAACTTTTGAACATTTGAACTCAGGAACCGGCGCTAAATAGAACTGTTCCCTGTTTCAAGATTTCCTGTTGAACGTTAATGTTTGACATGGCTTTTGTGTGGGTATCGGCGATGAGTGTTTTGTTCAAAAGTTTCATTGTTCAAAAGTTCAATTTAGGCAGATAGCTTATACGTCGGCTGTGGGGACACAGCCTTGGGCAGGGATATTAAACAATGCAATCAATTGAACAATTGAACTATTGAACGCTGGAACCGGCGCTAAATAGAACTGTTCCCTGTTTCAAGATATCCTGTTGAACGTTTAATGTTGGACATGGCTTTTGTGTGTGGGTATCAGCTATGAGTGTTTGTTCAAAAAGTTTCATTGTTCAAAAGTTCAATTTAGGCACATAGCTTATACGTCGGCTGTGGGACACAGCCTTGGGCAGGGGTATTAAACAATGCAATCAATTGAACAATTGAACTATTGAACGCTGGAACCGGCGCTAAACAGAACTGTTTCCTGTTTCAAGATTTCCCGTTGAACGTTTAATGTTGGACATGGCTTTTGTGTGTGGGTATCGGCGATGAGTGTTTTGTTCAAAAGTTTCATTGTTCAATTTAGACAGATAGCCTATACGTCGGCTGTGGGGACACAGCCTTGGGCAGGGGTATTAAACAATGCAATCAATTGAACAATTGAACTATTGAACGCTGGAACAATGGAACTTGAAACATTAAACTTGAAACTTGAAACACAAAACCGCTACGATAAAGTCTGCAGTACGGCGTTCATGCTGCGAACGGCTTCGGCGCTTTTGGCGAACTGGGCCTGTTCGGTCTCATTGAGCCGGTAATCGATGATTTTTTCCCAGCCGTTTTTGCCGATGGTTACAGGTACACCCAGGCAGAGGTCTTTTTCGCCATATTCACCATCGAGGTGAACACAGCAGGAGAACAGGCGCTGCTCGTTGCGGAGAATGCTTTTTACCAATGCAGCACCTGCTGCGCCGGGGGCATACCAGGCAGATGTGCCAATGAGTTTGGTTAAAGTAGCACCACCTACCATGGTATCGGACACTACCTGTTGCTGTTGATTGGCCGACAGGAACTGTGTAACAGGCACACTGTTCCAGGTGGCGTAGCGGATAAGCGGTATCATGGTGGTATCGCCGTGGCCGCCTATAACAAGTGCATTTAAATCGGCAGGAGAGCAGTTGAGTGCAGCGCTGAGATAGCATTTAAAACGGGCACTGTCGAGAATACCGCCCATGCCAATGATGCGGTTTTTTGGAAGGCCGGTGCTTTGCAGTGCCAGGTAAGTCATGGTGTCCATGGGGTTGCTGATCACTACAATAATGGCATCGGGGGAGTATTGGAGAATGTTTTGTGCTACGGTTTGCACAATACCGGCATTGGTGCCGATAAGTTCTTCACGCGTCATGCCCGGTTTGCGGGGTATGCCTGAAGTAATAACCACCACCTGTGAGCCGGCGGTTTTGCTGTAATCGTTGCTGCTGCCGGTAATCTTTGTGTCGAAACCGAGCAGTGTTGCGGTTTGGGTTATATCCAGCGCTTTGCCTTCGGCAAGCCCTTCCTTAATGTCGAGCAGTACAACTTCTTCGCATAAAGCAGCGCGGGCAATATTGTCGGCACAAGTGGCACCTACAGCGCCCGCTCCTACTACTGTTACTTTCATATAGCATCCTGTTTAATTGGGTATAATTAAATGACAAAATTCTATGGAATGATGTGACTAATACCGAGGGGGATCGCCTGCTGAAAGAAAAACGCCGGATACAACGTATTGTTTAAAGGGACAGCTCTTTCTTCAATGCGTCAATTTCCGCACCGCCTTCAAACGTTTTCTGTAAGTTACCTTTTTTGTCGTATACCGCTACAAATGGTGTGAATTTTATACGGAAAAAGGAAGGTATATAATATTGGGTATCACGTCCGGCTACCACATACGCCAGTTCTTTCAGTTTGTATTCTTTTACAAACTCACCAATCTGCTGCGGGTTGTGGTAACTTACAAATACAAAAGCACCGTTGGTTAATTCGCTTTTGTGTTCAATCATGCTTTTGGCTTCCTGCTGGCAGTGGCCGCAATCAGGATTGAAGTATACAATAACTACGTGCTTGTTTTTGGGTAAATCGGCGCTGTTGAACCAGGTACTGTCTGGCTGCAGCAATTTAAAATCGGGAATAGCGGGGTGGTGGCGGTAAGGGGCGGTTGTGTCGTAACTGATATCACGTTGGGCATGAACGGTGAAAAATCCGGCCAGTAACAAAATAACCAGGGCTGCTTTTTTCATGGAAGACTTCATTTTGGCTCAAATTTCAGGGAAAAATGTTGAATACGGTAAAATACCTGCCTGTTTATGCAGGTTTCAACCGTAATCCCTACATTTGCCACACTTTGCAAAAATCCGGCGCCGGGCCGGTTGTTAAAGGACATTAAACCATCAACAAAATTTTTTATGGCAACTACATCAGATATCAGCCGTGGCATGATTTTGAAACTGGACGGCAGTCTGTATTCAGTGGTAGAGTTTGGTGAGAACAAAACTGCCCGCGCGGCAGCCAAGGTATGGGCAAAATTAAAAGGCGTTGACAACAGCCGTACCATTGAAAAAACCTGGAACAGCGGTGAGAACATTTTTCCTGTGCGTGTAGAGAAGAAAACCTTCCAGTACCTGTATAAAGATGATTCGGGTTATAACCTCATGAATAATGAAACCTTTGAGCAGATTGCTTTAGGCGAAGAAATGATTGACGCGCCCCAGTTTCTGAAAGAAGGTTCTGAAGTGTATGTTTTCATCAACAATGAAACAGAACAACCTATCGGTGCCGAGCTGCCCGAGAAAATTGTAGTGCTGGTTACCTATTGCGAACCGGGTTTAAAAGGTGATACTGCCACCCGTGCATTAAAACCTGCTACCATTGAAACAGGTGCCACTGTAAACGTTCCCCTGTTTGTAAATGAGAACGAACTGATCCGCGTAAACACCAAAACCGGTGAGTACGTAGAAAGAGTAAAAGAAAAAGAATAAACCTTCTGGTGATATACTTGTTTGGGGTGGTGCAAACCATCCCTTTTTTCATCCCGTGCCCTATGGCAAAAAATTGAAAAAAAAGGTGGAATTTTGTCTATTTTACCTATTTTGCCACCCGTTTTCAGCTAAAAACGCCGAGAAACTTACTAAAACCCCAAAAATTGACGTCGTATGGACTTTAAACAAATTCAGGAGCTGATTAAGATTATCAATAAGAGCAACATCGGGGAATTGAGCATTGAGGAGAAAGAATTTAAGATCACTATCAAACAGAAAGAAGACCAGCAGATACAGACCGTAGTTGCTGCCCCCTCAGCTCCCATATACGCACAGGCTCCCGTACAGCAGCTGGCCGCAGCGCCTGCAGCCGGTTCACTGCCTGCCGCACAGCAACCTGCTGCTGCACCGCAGAAAGACAACCTGATTACCATTAAAAGCCCGATGATTGGTACATTCTACCGTCGTCCCTCGCCCGATAAACCCATTTTCGCAGAAATCGGCGACGAAATTGCACCCGGTAAAGTGGTGTGCATTATTGAAGCCATGAAATTGTTTAATGAAATTGAAAGTGAAGTAAGCGGCAAAATCGTAAAAATACTGGTAGAAGACGCCAGCCCGGTAGAATACGATCAGCCATTATTCCTGGTAGAACCTTAACTGGTTGATGGTTGCAGGCTGCATTGTTGAATGGTTGCATTAACCATATAACCATCTGTCCATCGAACCATTACACCGCATTTTCAAATTTTCAAATTAGTTTGATGTTTAAAAAAGTATTGATAGCCAATCGTGGCGAAATTGCCCTGCGCGTTATTCGCACCTGCAGGGAAATGGGTATTAAAACGGTGGCTGTTTATTCTACAGCAGATAAAGACAGCCTGCATGTAAAATTTGCGGATGAAGCTGTTTGTATCGGCAAGCCCCAGAGCAGCGATTCTTATCTCAACATTCCCCATATTATGGCTGCTGCAGAAATTACCAATGCAGACGCTATTCACCCGGGTTACGGCTTCCTGGCCGAGAATGCCCGTTTTGCACAGATTTGCGGTGATCATGGTATTAAATTCATAGGCCCCACGCCGGATATGATTAATGCCATGGGCGATAAAATCACTGCCAAGGAAACCATGATTAAAGCAGGCGTTCCCGTTATCCCGGGCAGCGACGGCCTGCTGCAAAGCCTGGAACAGGCCATTGACCTGGCTAAAAACCAGGTGGGTTACCCTGTTATCCTGAAAGCCACAGCCGGTGGTGGTGGTAAAGGTATGCGCGTGGTATGGGAAGAAAGTGAGATGGAACGCGCTTACAACACAGCAAAAGCAGAAGCAGCCGCTTCTTTTAAAAACGACGGCATTTACATGGAGAAATTCGTGGAAGAGCCGCGCCATATTGAAATACAGGTAGCAGGCGACCGTTATGGTACTGTTTGTCACCTCAGCGAACGCGATTGCTCTATCCAGCGCCGTCACCAGAAACTGGTAGAAGAATCACCTTCTCCTTTCATGACGCCAGAACTGCGCCAGAAAATGGGTGAAGCAGCTATTAAAGCTGCATCGGCCATTAACTATGAAAGTGTAGGTACCATCGAGTTCCTGGTAGATAAGCACCGCAACTTCTACTTCATGGAAATGAACACACGTATCCAGGTAGAACATTGCGTAACAGAAGAAGTGATCAACTTCGACCTGATTAAAGAACAGCTGAAGATTGCGATGGGTGAAAAAATCTCCGGCCGCAACTACGAGCCACAGATGTATGCCATCGAATGCCGTATCAATGCCGAAGACCCGTACAATGATTTCCGTCCTTCACCGGGCCGCATCAACACGCTGCATACACCCGGCGGGCACGGTGTGCGTGTAGACAGCCATGTATACGCAGGTTATGTTATTCCGCCCTATTACGATTCCATGATCGGCAAGCTCATTACCGTGGCACGTACACGCGACGAAGCCATCGATACCATGTACCGTGCCCTCAGCGAATACGTGATTGAAGGTGTTAAAACCACCATCCCCTTCCACCTGCAGTTGATGCAGAACGAAGATTTCAGGAGCGGTAACTTCAATACCAAGTTCCTCGAAAGCTTTAAAATGAAGTAAACACGTACAACGATAATCTTAAGATAAAGGTCCTGGCTTTGCCGGGACCTTTTTGTTTATATATATTGCCCGAAGCTTTAGCCCATATGCCGGAATAAACAGGCAGTGGCGTATGGATTTATGTACATTGCAAGAGCCCATTAAACCGTTGAGTATGCAAAATGATATTATTCTTCAAATAGGTAACCGCATTAAGGAAAAGCGAAAAGAGAACAGTATTACCCTGCAGGAGCTGGCAGAATCGGTAGGCGTAACCAAGGGCCTTATTTCACAGATCGAAAACAACCGCACCGTTCCGTCATTAACAGTACTGCTGAGCATTATAAAGGCCCTGCAGGTTGATTTGAACGAGTTTTTCGACAATATCTCCATGAAAGAGGCCGATGAGCCACTGCTGATAAAAGCCAGCCAGTACGAGACGGTAGAGCGCGAATACAAGCAGGGTTCCTATTACAGGCGTATTACTTCTTTCAAACAAAACGGCAAACTGGTAGATGTGGTGCTGTACCGCCAGGAAAAAGATGCGCCGCGCGGTTTTGTTTCTACCAATGCCTACGAATTTGATTATATGATTAAAGGGGCCATGCAGTATACCATCGACGATAAAATATATGTGCTGGAAGAAGGGGACTCTTTTTATTATGATGCCAGGAAACCGCATTTAACCACCTGTTTAAGCAGTGACGATTGCACGATGCTGGTATTTTACTTTTTTGACGATCCTTCCTAAATGTTAAATAAAATACTTTAAAGTTTAGTGATTCTAAAATTAAGCAATTGTTAAGCGCTAAAAGTTTACAATTACTTTACTATTTGTTAACGCCCATTCTTCGTCCTTCGGGATAGAGCCGGGTAGATTTGTGTTGTCACCCAACTAATTGACAACACTTATGAATCTGCAACTATCCCAAAGGTTCAGGGCGCCGTTACTTACCGTAATTGCCCTTTTCATGTTCAGTGTGGTGTTTGCGCAATCTTTCCAGTTAAAAGGGAAGATTACAGACGCTACTTCCAAAAATCCCGTAGCCGGTGCTACCATTGCAAGCCGTGTATCGGGCAAATCCGTAGCCACCGGTAATGATGGTGCTTTCAGCATTCCATCTGCCAAAGGTGACGCCTTAACCATCTCTTATGTAGGTTATGATGTGAAGCTGGTGGATGTAACCGGCGACGCGTTTCTCGACCTCGAAATCAACGCTTCTTCCAAGCAGCTGAGCGAAGTGGTGGTAACCGCTTTCGGTATCAAGAAAGAAACCAGGAAGCTGGGTTATGCCGTTCAGGAAATCAAGGGTGAAGACCTGGTAAAAGCCAGGGATCAAAACCCGGTTACAGGCTTAACCGGTAAAATCGCCGGTTTATCTGTAGGCCCTTCTGCCGAACTGCTGCGCAAACCTACCGTTATCCTGCGCGGTAACGAAATAAGCCTGTATGTGGTAGATGGTGTGCCAATTAGCTCAGACACCTGGAATATCAGTCCGGATGATGTGGAAACCTACACCGTACTGAAAGGGCCAACTGCTGCTGCCCTGTATGGCGCCCGTGCACAATATGGTGCCATTTTGATCACGACCAAAAAAGGATTGAAGAAAAAAGGCTTTACTGTTGAGCTGAACTCTACCAACTCATTTGATAAAGGTTTTATCGCTTTCCCACGTACGCAGGATGAATACGGTCCAGGCGAAAACGAACTGTATGCATTCGGTGACGGTAAGGGCGGTGGCCTGAATGACAATGATTATGACGTATGGGGTCCCAAATTCAACGGCCAGCTTATTCCCCAGTATGATGGCAAATACGATCCCAACACCACTTTCACCACTACTTTCCCGGGTGGTAAGGTATGGACAGGTCATATTCAGCCAACACCGTTTATTGCACGCGGTAAAGACAACCTGAAGCACTTTTTGCGTACAGGTTTCCAAACCACCGACAATATTTCGCTGAGCACTTCGGGTGACAACTACAACCTGCGTTTTTCTCTATCGCATTCTTACCAGCAGAGCATTATTCCCAACGAGCAGCTGAACATTACCAACTTTAACATGTACGGCTCTTACAATCCCAGTTCACGTTTAAAAGTGGAAGGTAGCCTGAACTACAACAGGCAGTATACCCCCAACTTCCCGGATGTGGATTATGGTCCCAACAGCTTAATCTACAACATGGCTGTATGGACAGGTGCTGACTGGGATGTGAATGCGCCTGATATCAAAGGCATCTGGCAGCCTGGTAAAGTAGGTACACAGTCTGTTTTTGCCGAATACCAGCGTTACCACAACCCATGGTTCATGGTGAAAGAGTGGACACGCGGCCACTACAAAAACGATATTTTCGGTTATGTAGCTGCTACGTATAAAATTGACAACCACCTGAACCTGCTGGCCCGTACGCAGATCACTACGTACGACCTGCTGCGCAATGAAAAAATGCCTTATTCCGCCCACCCTTATGGCCGTGAGCAGAACCAGGGTGATTACCGCGAAGACCGCCGCAGCCTGTTTGAAAACAATACAGACCTGCAGCTGAACTTCAACTACCGCGTGGGTGACTTCCTGGGCCTGAGCGGTTTGGTAGGAGGTACCGGCCGGTTCTTTAACTACAACTCCAGCTTTACCTCTACCGATTATTTAAGCGTGCCTGGTGTATACAGCTTCAGCAATTCGCTGAACCCTGTGCAGGCCAGCAGCTTTGCCAGCGATATGCGTGTGTACAGCGGTTATGCATCACTGGACGCCGCACTGGGTAAATATGCAAACATTGGTTTTACCAGCCGCTGGGATAAATCATCTGCAGCGCCTATCGGTTACCAGTCGTTCTTTTACCCAAGCGTATCCGTATCTACCGTTATCTCTGATTATGTAAAACTGCCTGAAGCTATTTCATTGCTGAAGCTGCGTGCATCTTATGCGAACGTACGTGCCGATGCTACCAGTGCAGAAGTAGGTACAGCACCGTTCTCAACAATTTCAGCGCTGGGCGGTTCACCATCAGGCCACAGCATTACCGATTACCCGCTGGGTTATGGCAACAACTATTTATCACCCTATGGCGGACCTAACTATGCATTAATTGCCGCTTACTCGGTGAACAAAAATTACAACAACCAGCCTTCAGCGAGCTATACCAACAATATTTACAACGCCAATATCAAAACCGCAACGCGCGTAAACTATGAAGAAGGTTTTGATATCCGCTTCCTGAAAAACAGGCTGGGCTTAAGCGCTACTGCATTCCAGTACGTAGATGGCCCGCAAATTCTGCAGAACACCATTTCTTCTTCAACCGGCTACGGGTACTACTATCTGAACGCGCTGAAAACAAAGAAAACAGGTTATGAAGTATCACTGCAGGGCACACCGGTAAAAACGAGGACAGGCTTTAACTGGGATGTGCTGGTAAACTGGTCAACCTTCCGTGAAAAATATGACGAGCTGCCTCCGGGACAGCAGTTGTATAACACCTTCTATAAAAAAGGCGACCGTGTAGATAAATTCTACGGTACTGCATTTGTAAGAACACAGGATGGCAAAATTATCAACGATAACGCAGGCAAACCTTTAACAGATTCACGTGCTGCACAGTTCCTGGGTTATTTGAATGCCGATTATGCATGGAGCATTTACAACAAACTGAGCTACCGCGGCCTGTCGATGGGCTTCCAGTTTGACGGAAGCGTAGGTGGTAAAATGGTTGATTACATGCGCAACAAAACCATGCGCGGTGGCCGTAACATAGAAACTGCAGAAGGTGCACTGGGTGCCGCCCGTTCAGCCGATAACGACCATGCAGGTGATGCCAACTACAAAGGTGTATATGTAGGTGAAGGTGTGGTATTAACCAGCGGCCAGATTAACTACAACTCTACTACCGGTGCTATTGACAATTACAAAGACCTCACGTTTGCGCCCAACAAGAATGTGGCAACCGTACAGGACTATGTAAGTAAATACTACGGCATCGACGAATCGAACCTCATGAGTAAAAGCTACGCCAAACTGCGCGAAGTAACCATTGGTTACGATCTGCCTGCAAAATGGCTGAACAGAACATTTATGAGCAAGGTAACCGTATCGCTGGTAGGCCGCAACCTGATTTACTTCTATGGCGACAAACGCTTTAAAGATGTGGATCTTGACCAGTACAACGGTCCTACCTCGCTGTCAGTACTGCAATCGCCCACTACCCGCAGGTATGGTATTAACCTGAATGTTGTATTCTAAACACCATTAACAAGCATAGTATGAAAAAATTAATATACCGGTTATTGCTGTTGCCTGTAATGGGTACGGTGGTACTAACCACGAGCTGTAAAAAAAGCTTCGACAGTCTTAACTCAAACCCCAACGTGCCTACCACCGTGCAGCCTTCACTGCTGCTCAACGGCGTGTTGTTTAACATGTACGATGCGCCCTATACCATGAAGGAAAGATGGGGCCAGTACTATTGCTGTAACTACGATTATTATGGCAATAACAAATACGATTTCGGCGGTATGGATGATTATTACAACACGCTGAAGAACGTACAGAAAATGGAAGCGCAGGCCATTGCCTATGGCGGTGAAGCGGTAAACCCGTACGAGGCGCTGGGTAAATTTTTCAGGGCTTATTTCTTTACCAAAATGAGCCTGGAAGTGGGTGATTTGCCCATGAACGATGCATTGAAGGGGGAAGCTACGCTTACACCGAAATACAATACGCAGAAAGAGATCTTTATCCAGGCGTTTAAATGGCTCGATTCGGCCAATACCGACCTGGGCCAGCTGGCGAGCAAGGCAAGCAGCAACACAGCCGAAGGCCAGACACTGAAAGGCGATTTTTATTTCGGCAGCACTTCCAACCCGCTGGCACAGTGGCAGAAAGTGGTGAATGCCTACAGGCTGCGCCTGCTCATTAACCTGAGCATCAGGGTAGCAGATGCTGACCTGAACATCAAACAGCAGTTTGCGGATATCATCAACAACCCCGGCAAATACCCCTTGCTGCAGGATGCCAATGATAACCTCCAGTTTCTCTATATCGCGCCTACCAACCTGTATCCCAACAACAAGAATAACTTTGGTAACGATGCCCTGCGTTACAATACTTCGGGTACTTACATCGGGCTACTTACTTCTTTAAAAGATCCGCGTGTGTTTGTAACAGCCGAGCCTGCAACAGCCAAACTGGACAAAGGCATTGCAGCCACCAGCTTTGACGCATTTGTTGGTGCTGACCCCGGCGAAGACCTGGGTGACATGTACAAGGAAACCAATGCAGGCGTGTACTCACTGCTGAACAGGAAACGTTATTATGATGGTTATACAGGCGAGCCCAGCATACAGGTAGGTTATGCAGAACAGTGTTTCAATATTGCAGAAGCCATTAACCGCGGCTGGATAAGCGGCAATGCAGAAAGCTACTACAAAACCGGTATGCTTACCTCACTGGCTTTTTACGGTATTCCGCAAACAGGTTCATTAACTGTGTACTTCCTGAAAAGAGGTGCCAGCTTGGGTACGTATGACAGCTATACTGTAAACACTGATTTTGCAGCATACTATGGCCAGCCTACGGTTGCTTATGCCGGCAATAACCCCGATGGTTTGAAAGAAATATTGCTGCAGAAATACCTGGCATTGTTCCGTCATTCGGGTTTGGAAGCCTACTACCAGAACCGCAGAACACAAATACCGGTGTTTACCACTGGTCCGGGTACAGGTAACAGTGAGCGTATTCCCAAGCGTTTCCAGTACCCCTCTGCAGAACGTTCGGCCAATACCACCAACTATACCGATGCGCTTAAAAACCAGTACAGCGGCAACGATGATATCAACGGTACCATGTGGCTGTTGAAAAGCAACTAAACCAAGGTTTTTCATAAAGTGTAAAGCGAAGCCCTGCGGGGCTTTGCTTACTTCTTTTTATAACAGTGTATACCATGAAAAAAATCGCACTCTCACTTGCAGTAATGCTTAGCCTCACTGGTCTGCATGCGCAGCATAAACAGGCGCAGAACCTGGTAATTGTAACCCTCGACGGCATGCGTTGGGAAGAGGTATTCGGCGGCGCAGACAGCGCACTGATTCATGCCTTTACAGAAGACCCCAAAGAAGAAGAAAAGAAGTGGTGGGTAAACGACGCCAATGCGCGCCGCAGCACCTTGTTCCCGTTTTTGTGGAGCGAAGTGGTTGCCAAAGGCCAGTTGTTCGGCAACCGCAACAAAGGCAGTTATGTGAATGTAACCAACCCATACCGTTTCTCTTATCCCGGCTACAACGAAATCTTTACCGGCTATCCTGATACAGCTGTAAACTCGAACGATAAGGTGCTGAACAAAAACACCAATGTACTGGAGTTTATCAACAAACAGAAAGGCTTTGAAGGCAAGGTGGCTGCGTTTACTACCTGGGATGTGTTTCCCTATATTCTCAACGCACAGCGCAGCGGTATTTATGTGAACACTGATACTGATACGCTGGCCGGCAATGCAGCCGTATTAAAGCTCACGAACGATTTTCAACGCCTGGCACCGCGCCCCATCGGTGTGCGCCCGGATGTAATTACCTACCTCGCTGCACGTGAATATTTAAAAGCCAATAAGCCACGTGTGCTGTACATTGCCTTTGATGAAACAGATGATTTTGCGCATGGCGGTTTGTACGATCAGTACCTGAAAGCAGCACACGCCGAAGATGCCATGATTGCCGATATATGGCACCTGCTGCAGTCAACACCCGGTTATGCCAACAATACGGTGCTACTGGTAACCTGCGATCATGGCCGTGGCGATAAGATTAAAAAACAATGGCGTGATCATGGTGCCAAAGTGGAAGATGCCGACCAGATATGGATGGCAGCCATGGGCCCCGGTATAAAACCATTGGGAGAAGATACGCATACGCAATTGTATCAACGCCAGCTGGCGCCTACCATGGCTGCATTGCTGGGCTTTGATTTTGTGCCTGCACATCCTGTGGTTAAACCTGTGAGCAATTTACTTGAACAATAATAACTAAGACTGGCATGATTCACTCAGACAAAAATCAACAGATAGCTGCCGGCATTATGCAGCTGTTTAAACAGCATGGCGCAGCAGATTACGACGGCGAACCGGTAACCCAGTCATCGCACATGATACAGTGTGCCATGCAGGCACTGGCCGAGGGTGGTGATATGGAACTGGTGCTGGGCGCCTTTTTACACGATATCGGTCATTTACTGAAACACGAACAGCCTACAGAAGCCATGGGCGATTATGGCGTGGTAAACCATGAAGGCATTGGGGCAGCGTATTTAAAACAGCATGGTTTTTCTGACCGCATTTGTGCGATGGTTGATATGCATGTGCAGGCCAAGCGTTACCTGGTGGCTACAGACCCCGGCTACCGCGCAAAATTATCGCCTGCCAGCCTGCAAACACTGGAATGGCAGGGTGGCCCCATGAGCGATACGGAAGCGGCTGCCTTCAGTCGCCACCCCTTTTTTGAAGACATCATTAAGGTGCGCCGCTGGGATGAGCTGGCCAAAAGTACCGACACGGTGCTGCTGCCCTTGTCGCATTTTGAGAAAATGATGGTGGATTATTTAAACGACAACTAACTGCACGCTATGATCATCTCCCGTAAACTGCAACAACAATTAACCACCGCACCGGCATGGCTGGTCTCTACCTTTGCCGCTGTGTGTTCTTTCGGCGTGTACTGTTGTATGTATGCATTCAGAAAACCGTTTACTGCGGCAGGTTACAACACCGAGCAGTTTTTGCACATTGACTATAAAATATGGCTGGTTACTGCACAGGTAATTGGTTATATGCTCAGCAAGTTTTATGGCATCCGCTTTATCAGCAGTATGAAGGGCGATAAAAGAGCACCGAGTATTATACTGCTGATTACCTGGTCGTGGCTGGCATTGCTGCTGTTTGCCATTACACCTGCACCGTATAACATCGTGTTCCTGCTGCTCAACGGTTTTCCGCTGGGCATGGTATGGGGGCTGGTGTTCAGCTTTCTCGAAGGCCGCAGGGCAACGGAGTACATGGGCGCAGTTCTGTCTGTGAGTTTTATTTTTTCATCGGGTATTGTAAAAACGGTAGGCAAGTATATCCTGCTTAACTGGCATGTATCTGAATGGTGGATGCCTTTTTATACAGGCGCTTTGTTTTTTGTACCCATGCTGCTGTTTACCTGGCTGCTTAACCATATGCCTGCACCTACTGCTGCAGATGTAAGTGCCCGCAGCGAGCGCAAGCCCATGACAAAAACCGAACGTTCTGCGTTTTTGCAAACCTACCTGCCAGGCCTTACGGTAATTATCACTACCTATGTACTGCTTACTGTACTGCGCGATTTCAGGGATAATTTTGCCAACGAGTTGTGGAACGAGCTGGGCTATGGCAACCAGCCTTCTATATTCGCAGCTACGGAAGTGCCTATTTCTATCGTGGTGCTGTTGTGCATGAGCTTTTTGATTATGGTGAAAAGCAATATCAAAGCCTTTATCATTAATCATTACATTATTATGGGTGGTTATGTGCTGGCATTGGTAAGCACCCTGCTGTTTTCGCACCAACAGGTTAATGGCGCAGTATGGATTATGCTGGTAGGGGCGGGATTGTACCTGAGTTATGTGCCGTTTAACTGCCTGTATTTTGAGCGCATGATTGCGAGTTACCGTATTAAGGGCAATGTAGGTTTTGTTATGTATGTGGCCGATTCGTTCGGTTACCTGGGCAGTGTGGCGGTGCTGTTTATTAAACAGTTTACCGGTCTGCATGTGTCATGGACAACCTTTTTCACCAATGCGGTAATTGTTATCAGTATATTGGGCGTTGCAGGTACCATTGCTGCAATGCTCTACTTCAGAAAAAAATATCATTCTTCACAAATTCAAATGGGAACTTCTTATGCATGAGCAAACAGCTATTGTAATTGGCGCTGGTATTGTAGGGCTTGCTATGGCCCGCAGTCTTGGACAGCGTGGTGTTAAGGTTACTGTTATTGAACGAAACGAGCGTGCGGTGGGTGCATCTATCCGCAATTTTGGTATGGTATGGCCTGTGGGGCAGCCCAACGGTAAAATGTATAACCGCGCAGTAAAAACCAAACAGATATGGCAACAGGTGTGCAGCGAGGCCGGCCTGTGGCGCGATGAGGTGGGCAGCCTGCACCTGGCTTATACCGATCTTGAACTGCAGGTGATGGAAGAGTTTGTAACCGCCAACAAGGGCCTTCGCCCGGTGGGTATGCTTACTGCGGCAGAAGCTGCTGCCAAATCCCCGGCTGTAAATACCAGCGGTTTAAAAGGCGCTTTGTGGAGCGGCGATGAAATGATCATTGAATCGCGCGTGGCCATTGAAAAACTGCCTGCTTATCTTACTTCGAAATATCACACTCAATTTATATTCAACGCAGCTGCTACAGCCATTGAGGGCAATACGGTACTGGCAGGCGGGAAAAAATATACGGCAGACAACATTTACATATGCAGCGGCGCAGACTTTGAAACCCTGTATCCTGAAGTGTTTGCCGCGAATTATTTTACCAAGTGCAAGCTGCAGATGATGCGCCTGGTTGCGCAGCCAGACAGCTGGCGTATTGGTCCGTCATTATGCGGTGGTTTATCCATGATTCATTACAAAGCTTTTGAAGTAGCGCCTGCTTTAGCTGAGTTGCGCAAACAGTATGAAGCCACAATGCCCGATTATTTGAAATGGGGCATTCACGTAATGGTATCGCAAAACGGGGAAGGCGAATTAACGATTGGCGACACACACGAATACGGGCTGGTACACGACCCGTTTGATAAGCAATGGATGAACCAGCTGGTGCTGGATTACCTGAAAACATTTGCGCAGTTTAAAAACTGGGATCTTATTCAGAGCTGGAATGGTATTTATCCCAAACGCACGAATGGGGAAACCGATTTTATAGAAACCGTGGCGCCTGGGGTTACCATTGTAAATGGCCTTGGTGGTGCAGGGATGACGCTCTCGTTTGGGTTGGCGGAAGAGGTGTTGGATTGTGAGTGAGGAGATCGCTGGTGAATAGTGAATAGGCAATAGCGGTGCAAGTTTGCCTGTTTGGTGCATTTGATAGGTTCGCCCGAGGTTCGTCGGATGATCGTCTGAGGTTCGTTTGAGGCTTGTTGGCGAGTAACGACTAAATATTGTCCGATAGGGATATAAAAAGGGTTTCATACCGCGGTATGAAACCCTTTTGTTCCTAAACGAAACACTATGATTAGTTATTGCCATTATCGCCGCCTCTTCCACCACGTCCGCCTGGTCCGCCCTGGCGCATGCGGTTACGTTGCATGGCTTCCAGTTTGGTAATCTGGTCGTCGGTTAAAATGGTTTTCAGTTTGTCTTTTGTTTTGGCGCTGAGATCGGCCATTTTGCTTTTTTTGTCGTCGGCGCTGATAGACTGGTCTTGCCAGATCGTGCGCTGCTGCTGCATAGATTCAAACTGGATATTGACAACCTGTTCGGCTTTTGCGTCATCAATCTGCAATGAATCTTTCAGTCTTTGTTTCTGCATTTCTTTCATTTGCTGCATTCTGGCTGCGCGGTCTCCGCCGCCGTCCTGTGCGTATGAATGAAGGGCTGTGAGTGATAATACCATCACAAGGCATGCGATAATCTTTTTCATATTTTAAGATTTATAGTAGTGAAATTACCAATAACGTGCCTTAGCTATTAGCGGGTGTGGTGTCATTCGGTGAAGTACCCTGGTTTTTGGGCGAATGCTGGCGACGATTTTTTTGCATTTCTTTCAGCTTTGTTTGCTGGTCGGGCGTTAACACAGCTGCTATTGCCTTGCGGTTGCTGTTGTGCAATGCTTTCAGCTGCTGTTTTTTGTCTGCGTCTGACAGGGCAGTATTGTTCATTATTTCCTGTCGTTTAGCCTTGCCGTCCTGGCTGATTGCCTTTATTTTATCGTTTTGATCCTTTGTCAGGTTCAGTTCCCTGAACGGGTTCTTGTGGTGCGCTTTACCCATGTGGTTGTGCTGGTGCTGCGATTTTACAGCAGTACTGTCTTGTGTCTGTGCCTGTGCAGCGCCTGCTGCAAACAATACGATCGCGAAGAGGAAGAGTATCTTTTTCATTGCATTCATTTTTTTTGTTGCTAATGAAAGATAGACCCGGGCCTTTCCGCAAGGTTTAACTGGTTAACGGCGGATTAACATCTGCAGCAGGAAAAGAAGGCCATGGATCGATGAATGCCGTTTTTTCTGCGACAACCGCCCGGCGGTTTTAACAATAAAAAAGGGCTGTCTCCAGGAAGGAGACAGCCCCGTATCTATGCCAATAGATAAAGAACAAATGAAACAACAGGTAATTAGCGCAACAGCAGCATTTCCCTGTATTTAGGCAGCGTCCAGTCGGCATCGTTCACCAGCAGTTCGAGTTTGTCTACATGGTAGCGGATTTCATCGAAGAACGGCGCTTTTACCTGGCTTTCGTAAGCAATTGCCTTGGTGCGGCTTTCTGTCATGTTGTTTACAATTTTCCTTGCTTCCACCATGGCGTCGGTTTTAGTGTACACCACCTGGATGTGCTCAGACAATTGTTTCAGGATATCCAGCTGGCTGGCATAAGCGCTTTCGGGTAAACCGGCTGCTTTCAGTCCTTTGATGTTTTCTGCCAGTGTGTTCTGGTATTTAACAGCTGCAGGAATGATGTGGTTGATGGCCAGGTCGCCCATGATGCGTGCTTCGATCTGAACTTTCTTGATGTATTTTTCCAGTTCAATTTCGTGGCGTGCTTCCAGCTCGCTATGTGAGTATACGTTGTTTGATTCGAACAGGTGTTTGGCCTTGTCGGTAATCATGGCATCGAGCGCCAGCGGTGAAGTTTTTACGTTGGCCAGGCCACGTTTTTCTGCTTCTTTTTCCCACTCTTCGCTGTAACCGTCACCTTCAAACACTACTTTTTTGCTTTCAACAATGTATTTCTGGATGGTGTGCATGATAGCGATTTCTTTTTTGTCGCCTTTCTCGATCAATGCATCCACGTCTTTTTTGAAGGTTTTCAGTGTGTCGGCCATAATGGTGTTAACCACGGTCATAGCACTGGCACAGTTGGCTGCGCTACCTACTGCACGGAACTCAAATTTGTTACCGGTGAAGGCAAAAGGAGAAGTCCTGTTACGGTCGGTATTGTCTAACAGCAGTTCAGGAATGCTGCGGTGCAGGTCCAGTTTCAGGATGGCTTCGTCCTGCTCGTCGAATTTGTCACCTACGCGCGTTTCTATGTCGTTCAGCACTTTTGCGAGGTACTGACCCACAAACACGGAGATAATGGCAGGAGGAGCTTCATTTGCGCCCAGGCGGTGGTCGTTACCGGCAGAGGCGATGGCAGAACGCAGCAGATCGGCATAATCGTGTACCGCTTTGATGGTATTTACAAAGAATGTAAGGAACATCAGGTTGGTTTTCGGCGTTTTGCCGGGAGCCAGCAGGTTTACACCGGTATCGGTGGCCATGCTCCAGTTATTGTGTTTACCGCTACCGTTGATACCTGCGAAAGGTTTCTCGTGCAGTAATACTTTCAGTTTGTGACGTTTGGCAACACGGCTCATGATGTCCATCAGCAGGGTGTTGTGGTCTACCGCCAGGTTTACTTCTTCGAAGATAGGCGCACACTCAAACTGTGCAGGCGCAACTTCGTTGTGGCGTGTACGCAGGGGAATACCCAGTTTGTAGGCTTCGTTTTCGTAATCGCGCATGAAAGCGTATACTCTTTCGGGGATAGAACCGAAGTAGTGGTCTTCCAGCTGCTGGCCTTTTGCAGGTGAAGCGCCGAATACGGTGCGGCCGCACTGTACCAGGTCAGGACGTGCATTGGCAAGGGCTTCGTCAATTACAAAATACTCCTGTTCCCAGCCGAGGGTAGCAGTTACTTTGGTAACATTTTTATCAAAGTAGTTACATACTTCTACGGCACTCTTGTTCAGGCTTTCGAGCGCTTTCAGCAGGGGAGCCTTGTAATCGAGTGATTCGCCTGTATAAGAAACGAAAATGGTAGGAATACAAAGGGTTTTACCAAAACCAATTTCGATGATGAATGCGGGTGAAGAAGGATCCCATGCAGTATAACCGCGTGCTTCAAAAGTTGCGCGCAAACCACCGCTTGGGAAAGAAGAGGCATCGGGCTCCTGCTGGATCAGCGCAGCGCCGTCGAATTCTTCGATAGCCGTGCCATCACTTTTAATGGTAAAGAAAGAATCGTGTTTTTCAGCAGTGGTACCGGTTAAAGGCTGAAACCAGTGCGTAAAGTGGGTAACACCTTTGCTTTCGGCCCATGCACGGATACCGTTGGCAATTTGGTTGGCTACTACACGATCAATTTTTTTGCTGCCTTTGATACTGGCAATCAGGCTCTTATAAGCCTCATCGCTCAGGAACTGGCGGGCTTTTGTTAGGGTGAACACATTCTCGCCAAAAATGGCCGTGATTTTGGATGGGCCTTCTACTTTCACCTCCTCCAAATCTGTTAAGTTGTTGATTGCCTGAAATCGTAAAGACATATGGTATTTGATTTTTGCGTGGACAAAGCAAAGCTAATTTGCAAAGAATAACAACTCGAAAATACAAAAATGTGGAAAAAAGTCCCAAAAAACCTGATTTTCGTAATGTTTTGCCTTTTTTGTTCGTAGTCTGTGTATAAAATGAACGCTTTTTTCAAATATTTAAAAAAATGTAATGGGTTGGGCCCTTCATCCAGGTTACAAAGGGGATTTTTGCGCCTGCGGGCATGCTTGGGAGGCTCGGGGTTTTGGCTTAGGTTTGCCACCGGCGAAGCCGCGTTTTACGCGTTCAATAGTTTAAATGTTCAAGAGTTCAAATGTTTCATTGTTCAAGGGTTTAAAAGTTTAAGGTTTAAAGTTTAAGATTATTGAACAATTGAACAATTGAACAATGGAACAATGGAACAATTGGAACAAGCAATCCATAATACAGAACAAAGATGACAGATAAGATTACAGATACACAGGCATTGATCGTGGTTACAGGTGCGGCAGGGTTTATTGGCAGCTGCATGGTGCAATATCTTAATGATAATGGCTTTACCAACCTGGTGCTGGTAGATGATTTTGGAGTGGAAGCGAAAAGGGGTAACTGGGAAAACAAGCAGTTCAGTGAAATTGTAGAGCGGTATAACTTTTTTAACTGGCTGCAGCAATCGGTGAAACCGGCTTGCATCATTCATCTTGGCGCGCGTACCGATACTACTGAATTCAATTACGCCATTCACCAGGAGCTGAACCTGGAATATTCACAGAAGGTATGGGAATATTGCACCGCTAACCAGGTGCCGTTGATTTATGCTTCTTCTGCAGCTACTTATGGCGATGGCGAACACGGGTATGCAGATGATCATGGCATTGTAAATGAACTGCAGCCGCTGAATCCCTATGGCAAAAGCAAGAATGAGTTTGACAAGTGGGTACTGCAGCAGGCCACACATCCGCCGTTTTGGGCCGGACTTAAGTTCTTCAATGTATACGGTCCGAATGAAGCGCATAAAAAACGCATGGCCAGCGTTATATTCCATGCATTTAACCAGATACGGGAAAATGGCCATATGAAACTGTTCCGGAGCCACAAAGCGGGGTATAAAGACGGTGAACAGCTGCGTGATTTTGTGTATGTGAAAGATGTGGTGAAAGTGATCTACTGGTTAATGAAGCAGCAGCCTGTATCTGCCATTTACAACCTTGGCACAGGCAAAGCCAGGAGCTTTATTGATTTGGTGAATGCTACGTTTGCCGGGCTGGATAAAGAGGCCAACATT
The DNA here is from genome assembly GCF_003412455.1 of Deminuibacter soli. GTDB lineage: Bacteria > Bacteroidota > Bacteroidia > Chitinophagales > Chitinophagaceae > Deminuibacter > Deminuibacter soli. The sequence continues at coordinate 114,818 of NZ_QTJU01000012.1, forward strand.
GAATTCATTGATATGCCTGCGGATATACGCGACAAATACCAGTACTTTACAGAAGCCGATATGAACAAGCTTCACCAGGCTGGTTACAGCGAACCGTTTTATTCGCTGGAAGAAGGTGTGCAGGACTATGTGCGCCATTACCTGGCATTGGGGAAAAAATACTAAATTTAGCCAAAACCTGTACTTATGACCATCCAGGTAAAGAAAAAAGTAACGAAAAAGAAGGCGACAGAAATCATTGCTTCCCTACCGGATAAGCTGAAACCGGTCGACTTATCAAAATATGCGGGTAAGATAAAATGGACGGGTGGAGATCCGCTGACACTGCAAAAACAGTGGCGTGATGAATAAAGATTTAATCCTGATTGACACGAATATTGTTTTATATGCATTGAACCAGAATCCCACCATTTATCCATTTGTCAATCAGAAAAAGCTGGCTATTTCCTTCGTGTCAGAAATTGAACTGTTGGGCTGGAAGGGAATGACCGCTGCGAGCAGGAAAGTACTGCAGCAGTTTTTTAAAGAATGCCTTTACATTGATTATAACTATCAGATCCGTCAACAAACCATCTGGCTCAAATCTCAATATAATCTTAAGCTGGCAGATGCATTGATCGCTGCTTGTTCTTTAGAGTTTGATATTCCGCTGGTATCGGCAGATAAGGACTTTTCAAAAGTCAAAGAGATCAATTTCATAAATCTTATTCCCAGCTTATGAGCAAAAAAATAGCCATTATTGGTGGCGGCAACCTGGGCACCGCTATAGCAGAGGGTTTAATCAGCAGCCGTTTTATTTCGCCCAAACACATTATTGTTACCAAGCGCAATATTGCCACACTCCGTTCACTCGAAGAAAAGGGCGTGCTGGTAACCAGCGACAATGAAGAAGCTGTTAAGTATGCGGATTGGGTGATACTGGCCGTAAAACCCTTCCAGGTAAAAGATATTTTATCGAAACTGCAGCCGCACCTGAACCCGGAAAAACATGCGCTGGTAAGCGTGATTACCGGTGTGTGGATTAAAGACATACAGGAAGTGCTGGGCAACAATTTTACCCTGTTCCGTGCCATGCCCAATACGGCCATTGCCATTCAGCAAAGCATTACCTGCATTTGCAAACACAATGCATCGGTTGAGCAGGAGGAGTTTGTAACCAACCTGTTTGACCAGCTGGGCAAAACCGTAATGATTGAAGAAAAGCTGATGGATGCAGCGACCGTGCTGGGCGCCTGTGGTACGGCATATGCCATGCGTTATATACGTGCCAACATACAGGGTGGTATTGAAATAGGTTTTGATGCGCAAACGGCTTCACTGATTGCCGCACAAACCGTGAAAGGCGCAGCTGAGTTGCTGCTGACCCGCCACACGCATCCTGAGCAGGAAATAGATAAAGTTACCACACCCAAGGGATGTACCATTGCCGGCTTAAACGAAATGGAACACCAGGGCTTTAGTTCATCATTGATCAAAGGCGTGGTAACCAGTTATAAAAAAATAGTGAACGATATGTAACCGTTGCTTAACGGTTACTTCTTTTTCCCAAAGTTTGTTTTAAAGAACGCTTTGAAGAGCTTTTCCTCTTTCCCAAAGTTTGTTTTAAAGAACGCTTTGAAGAGCTTTTCCTCTTCTTCCTGGAAAATGGGCGGCTGAAACTGGCTGGCGCTGCCAAAACGCAAAGTGAACGGCGGCACCCGGAAATAAACGGAATCGCCCGCAAGGTTTTCAAAATAATAGGCCTGTGAAAAGCCTTTGCCTGCTTTTTTAAGATTGGCCGGGTTAAAATACAGGGGAGAAGACGCTTCTCTCAGCGCAGCATCTATACCCACAACAGCTATTTGCAACGTACCGGGCTGATAACCTACAGCATAATTGTAATATGTAAACGTTCGTTTGGTTATGCTGGCGGTTTCCGTTTGGTAGTTGCCATATACAATCCGGTAATCATTTGCCTGTGGTACTACTAGGCTGAACAGCAGGCCCAGCTTTTGCCTGGCCTCGCTGCTGCGCGATTCGCTGGGTATAACCAGCTTTTTGATGAAGTTCATAAGGTGAAGTGTTTTGGTTACTGCCGGAAAAGGCAAACCGGGAAATTACAAAACAGCCGGCTGCGCGCAAGCCTTTGCAGGAAAATGAATAGCATGAATACTGCCCCTTGTTGAACAGTTAAAATCAATTTCCCCGGCGCTGCCATTTTTTTTGAAGCAAAAATTGGCGTAGCTTTGCATGACCACTCAAACTAATTACTGTACTATAATTATCTTTTGCGCAATGGCTGGCAGCAGGCATAGCCAAATCTTTTTTTGTACGGTATTGTACTGGTCGCAAAGGGTGCGACGCAACGGAAACCTGATACAGGCATTGCCCATGCTATCTTCCGTCTTCGGCTCCAACAAAAACAGGTAAAAGATCATCTTAATAAATACGTTTTTTAACCATCTTGTTATGGCAAAGTACATTTTTGTTACCGGAGGGGTAACCAGTAGTTTGGGTAAAGGAATTATCGCGGCCTCGCTGGCAAAATTGCTGCAGGCGCGCGGTTTAAGTGTTACGATTCAGAAGTTAGACCCCTATATCAACGTTGATCCGGGAACTTTAAACCCATACGAGCATGGCGAGTGTTATGTAACCGAAGATGGTGCAGAAACCGATCTTGACCTTGGCCACTACGAACGTTTCCTGAACATTTATACTTCCCAATCGAACAACGTAACTACCGGCCGTATTTACCAAACGGTGATTAACAAAGAACGCCAGGGCGCTTTCCTGGGTAAAACCGTTCAGGTGGTGCCGCACATTACCGATGAAATAAAACGCCGCATGCTGTTCCTGGGTAAGGAAGGCAAATACGATATCGTGATCACAGAAATAGGTGGTACTGTAGGCGATATTGAAAGCCTGCCGTTTATTGAAGCGGTTCGCCAGCTGCAATGGGAGCTGCCGGAAGAAGATGTGGTAGTAGTGCACCTTACACTGATCCCTTACCTGAAGGCTGCCAAAGAATTAAAAACCAAACCCACACAGCACAGCGTAAAAATGCTCAGCGAAACAGGTGTACATCCCGATGTGATTGTATGCCGTACCGAAGAGCCGCTGGGTAATGATATCAAACGCAAGATTGCGCTGTTTTGTAATGTAAAAACAGAAGCGGTGATCGAGGCCATGGATGCGCCAACCATTTATGAAGTGCCGCTCGAAATGCTGCGCGAGAAACTCGATCTCATTTGTATGAAAAAATTGCGCATCACCAATTTCAAAGAGCCTGAACTGGATAAATGGAAGGGCTTTCTCGATAAACTGAAATACCCTAAAAGCAAGGTTACCATTGGTTTGATTGGCAAGTACATTGAGCTGCAGGATGCCTACAAATCTATCCTGGAAAGCTTTGTACATGCCGGTGCCATGAACGAGGTGAAAGTACAGGTGGTTAACGTACACAGTGAATATATTACCGAAGAAAACGTGGCAGAAAAACTGGAAGGTCTCGACGGCCTGCTGGTAGCACCCGGCTTTGGTGTGCGTGGTATTGAAGGCAAAATTGTTGCCGTTCAGTATGCGCGTGAAAAGCAGCTGCCTTTCTTCGGTATTTGCCTGGGTATGCAGATGGCGGTAATTGAATACGGCCGTAATGTACTGGGTATTAAAGACGCGCACAGCACCGAAATGGACGCCAATACTGCCAACCCCGTTATTAATATGATGGAAGAGCAGAAACAGATTACCATGATGGGCGGTACCATGCGTTTGGGCGCTTACCCCTGTGAAATTACAGCAGGTACGCTGGCACACAAGATTTACAATAACCTGCACATCAGCGAACGTCACCGTCACCGTTACGAGTTTAACAACAAATACCAGGAACAGTACGAAAAAGCAGGCATGGTATTCAGCGGCCGCAACCCTGAAACCAACCTGGTGGAGATTATGGAAATACCTTCACATCCGTTCTTTATTGGTGTGCAGTATCACCCCGAGCTGAAGAGCACGGTAGAAAAACCTGCCCCGCTGTTCGTATCATTTGTCGCTGCTGCCAAACAATACAATGAGCAGAAAAGCTCGCTGAAGAACCCGGTTTTGCAGGGTGAAATCATTTAATTATTTTCTTCCTGATACAATGAAAAGGGACTGCAATAGGACAAGTTGCAGTCCCTTTTTCTATTTTTACTTCCTCAAACGCGATACGCTATAACATGATGAAACAACGATTACGCTTATGCATTGCCTGCATGGCGGCGCTGCTGTGGCAGCAGGCCATTGCACAAAACATTCAGTGGACAACAAGCGGCGACGCTTACTACAAAGCCGAGAATGGAGAAATTGCCAGGTACACCCTGCCCGGGTTTACACACGAAACCGTGGTTGAAAAAGCAAAACTGATACCTGCCGGAAGCAGCGCCCCGTTAAAAGTGCGCAGCTTCAGCTTTTCGGCAGACGGCAAAAAAATGCTCATCTATACCAATAGCCAGCGCGTATGGCGCAGGGATACCCGCGGCGATTACTGGGTACTGGATGTTGCCAGTGGCAAGCTGAGCCAGCTGGGTAAAAAACAACCCGCTGCCTCACTCATGTTTGCGAAATTTTCACCCAATGGCGAACAGGTGGCCTATGTAAGCCGGCACAATCTGTATACAGAAAACGTGGCTACAGGTGCGGTGAAAGCGCTTACCACAGATGGTACTGACCGTTTGATTAACGGCACATTCGACTGGGCTTATGAAGAAGAATTTGACTGCCGTGATGGTTTCAGGTGGAGTGCAGACAGCAAACATATTGCCTACTGGCAGATTGATGCGCGCGCTATCCGCAACTTTCTCATGATCAACAATACTGATTCTATTTATTCTTTTACTGTTCCTGTTGAGTATCCCAAAGTAGGGGAAGACCCTTCTGCGTGCAAAGTAGGTGTGGTAGATGTAAGCTCTGGCAAAACCAGCTGGATGCAGGTGCCCGGTGATACGCGCCAGCACTATATTCCACGTATGGAATGGGCGGCGAATAATACCGAAATCATCCTGCAGCAGTTAAACAGGAAACAGAACGAAAGCCATGTTTTCATTTGCAATATTGCTACCGGTGCAGCCAAACAGGTGATCACCGAAACCAGCAAGGCATGGATTGATGTAAAGGCCCTGCCTGCAGATGAAGCTGCCGGCTGGGAATGGCTGCATGATGGGAAAGACTTTTTGTGGGTGTCTGAGAAGGATGGCTACCGTCATATTTATCTTGTAAGCCGCGATGGCAAATCAGAGAAGCTGGCAACCAAGGGCAACTATGATGTTATCAGCATCAACGCCATTGATGATAAAACGGGTAATGTATATTTTATGGCATCGCCCTATAATGCCACGCAGCAATACCTGTATCGCATTAATGCCAATGGCAGCGGTGATTCTGTAAGGTTATCACCTGCCACGCAGCCAGGCACACACGGTTACGATGTATCGCCCAATGGCATGTATGCTTCTCATAGCTACTCCAACATTAATACGCCGGGCACGCGCGACTGGGTTCGTTTGCCTGCGCACGAAGTCATTAAAAGCAATGGCGTACGCGCAGTGTCGCGTGTAGTAGTTAGTCCGGCCACGTTTTTCCAGGTAACTACTGAAGATGGCATTACACTCGATGGCTGGATGGTAAAGCCACTGCATTTTGATTCAACCAAGAAATACCCGGTACTGTTTACCGTATATACCGAGCCTGCTTCGCAAACCGTACGTGATGCATACGGCGCGGCTTACAACGGGTTATACACTGGCAGCCTGGCCAACGATGGTTATATACAGATTAGCCTGGATGGCCGTGGTACACCGGCTCCCAAGGGCACGGCCTGGCGCCAGGCTATTTACCGCAACATCGGTCGCATTAACATACGCGACCAGGCGATGGCGGCAAAGAAAATACTGGAATGGCCGTTTGTAGACAGCAGTCGCATCGCCGTATGGGGCTGGAGCGGCGGCGGATCTACCACGCTGAACCTGCTGTTTCAATACCCCGATATTTATAAAACCGGTATTGCCATTGCAGCAGTAGCCAACCAGCTTACCTACGATAATATTTACCAGGAACGCTACATGGGTATTCCGCAGGAAAACAGGGAAGACTTTGTAAAAGGATCGCCCATTACGTATGCGAAAAACCTGCGTGGTAAATTGCTGCTGATACACGGCACCGGTGATGACAATGTGCATTACCAGAATGCGGAAATGGTGATTAACGAGCTGATCAAAAACAACAAGGTGTTTCAGCTGATGGTATATCCTAACCGTACGCATGGTATTTATGAGGGGGAAGGAACATCTGAACACCTGGCAAGTACGTTTACAGAGTTTCTGCAGCGGAACTGCCCGGGGGGAGGGAGATAGTGAGTGGTGAGTGAGGGAACTACTGCCTGCTCACCGCTCCACAATAAACCGCGACCTGGGAACTACATGCCGCTCATCTGGCTGAAAACCAGCTTATAAAACTTGCTGGAGCAATCTGTCTGCCAATGATTACCTTTGCCGCTCAATTTTTTGTTTCAATTTATGAAGACGGATAAGAATACGATTATCGGTTTTGTTTTGCTGGGTGTGCTTTTTTTCGCATTTTTCTGGTATACCAACAAACAGCAGCAGGCCGTTCTCACTGAAAAAAAGAGAATAGCTGATTCAACCGCCGCAGTTATTGCAGCCCACAACCGCATTGCTGACACCGCTGCAGCAAGGGTTGATTCACTTCGCACAGATTCATTGCTCCGCGCTGCCAAAGCAGGCAATTTTACCTCTGCAGCCAATGGTACCGAACAATTGGTGGTTGTAGAAAACAGCCTCATGAAGGCCACTTTCACCAACAAGGGCGGACAGCTGAAAAGCGTAGAACTGAAAAAATACCGCAGCACCGACAGTACCCAGGTCATCATGGGCGGTACTGCTAAAGATAACCTGTCGTACAATGTTAACACTTCCAATGGCCACGCAGCGCAAACGTCAGAGCTGTTCTTCAACGCAGGCCAGGTAGTTAAAAATGCAGACGGCAGCCAGGCTATTACTTTCACGCTCTCTGATAACGGTGGCGAAAGCATTACACACCAGTATATTGTTAAGCCAGACAATTACCTGATTGACTGGAATGTATCGCTCACCGGCGCTGACAAACTGCTTAACGGCAATTCCATGAACATTGCGTGGGATTACATGATGCAGCAACAACAGGCTTCCGTAACCTACGAACGCCAGCAAAGCCGCGTGTGCTTTGTGGAAGACGGTGGTTATGATTACAAAATTGCCGGCAATGCCAAAAGAAAGGAATTTGAAAAACCTACTGATTGGGTAAGCATCAAACAGCAGTTTTTTAATGTGACCCTGGTTGCTGCCAAAAACAAGATACAGAGCGGTGCTACTGAGTTTACACAGCAGTCAGATTCTTCACATGAGCTGTTTGCCACCACCAGCAACTTTAAAGTGCAGGTGCCTGCAGGTGCTTCTGTAACCGTTCCCTTCCAGCTGTATTTTGGTCCGAATGACTATTATATCCTGAAGAAATACGATAACAAAATGGAGAATATCGTTGACCTGGGTTCAGGCATATTCTCTTTTGTGAAATACATTAACCGCTGGATCATTATGCCGGTGTTTAATTTCTTCGCCGGTTTCATTGGTAACTATGGCTGGGTAATTGCGTTGCTTACGCTGTTTATCCGTATCGTTATTTCCCCGCTTACTTACTCCAGCTATGTAAGCGGTGCCAAAATGAAATTGCTGCGTCCTGAACTGGATGTGCTGAAGAAGAAATTCGGCAGCGACCAGCAGGGCTTTGCGATGGAGCAGATGAAATTATTCCGCGAAGCAGGGGTAAACCCGCTCGGCGGCTGTATCCCGGCATTGCTGCAGATCCCGATATTCTTCGCCTTGTCAAGCTTCTTCAGCGCCAATATTTTGCTGCGCGGTCAAAGCTTCCTTTGGGCGAAAGACCTTTCGGCTTCTGATATGGTGGTAAATTTCCACCGTTCACTGCCGCTGATCGGCGACCATATTAGCCTGTTCACCATTACGGCGATCATCACCAGCTTCCTGATCTCTATCTACAACATGAGCATGACGCCTACGCAGGACAATCCTGCCATGAAGTACATGCCGTATATTTTCCCTTTCATCCTGTTCTTTGTATTCAATAACCTGTCATCGGCCCTTACCTGGTACTATACAGTATCAAACCTGGTAACCCTGGCCCTGCAGTTTGTGATACAGCACTACATTATTGATCATGATAAAATCATGGCCAAAATTGAGGAGAAACGCAAAGCCCCTAAAACGCAGAGCAAATTCCAGGAGCGTTATTCACAGATGATGGAAGCACAGAAAAAAGTGCAGGATCTGAAAAACAAGACTAACAAGAAATAACCAATCCGGTTATCTATAGAAATGCCCTCGCAAACTGACAGTTTTGCGGGGGCATTTTGCCTGGCGGGTATTACGGTTTTGTGCTGATGCAAGGATGTTTTTAGCCGGTTAGCCGGAAAAGCAGGAAAGGGAAAATAGGGAGAAGCTCATAGAGACGGTCAGGTAGTACTGCCGCAAACCCGGGCTACAATGGGGCGTAACCTGCGCTTTCTGACGGTCAAAACAGATACAAGCCTTGCAGGGCGGTCATCCTGTCAGTCGGCAGCCGGTTGGTATTGACTTTGATGTGAGAAAACAAAAAAATCGCACTTATGCAAAAAGGCCAGATACGGGTTCAGACAGAGAACATATTTCCGATCATTAAAAAGTTCCTCTACAGTGATCATGAAATCTTTGTAAGGGAGCTGGTGAGCAATGCGGTAGATGCCACCCAGAAGCTGAAAACGCTTTCTTCCATTGGAGAAGCGAAAGGCGAGCTGGGCGAACTGCGTATTGATGTAATTGTAGATGCCAAAACCAAAACCCTGAGCATTGTTGACAGGGGTGTTGGTATGACTGCCGAAGAAGTAGATAAATACATTAACCAGGTGGCTTTCAGCGGTGCTGAAGAGTTCCTGGATAAATATAAAGACGCGAACATTATCGGTCACTTTGGCCTGGGCTTTTACAGCTCGTTCATGGTGAGCGATAAGGTAGAAATTTTCACCAAAAGCTTTCGCGAAAACACCAAGGGTGTATTCTGGAGCTGTGACGGCAGCCCTGAATTTGAACTGTACGAAATTGACAAGGAAGACAGGGGCACCCGCATTGTGATGCACATTAACGAAGAAAGCCAGGAGTTTCTGGAACCGGGCCGTATCCGTGGCATCCTCGAAAAGTTCTGCCGCTTTCTGCCGGTGGCCATTTACTTCAAAGATGCAGGTGAAGAAGTAAAAACCGACGAGGTTGTTGAAGAAAAGCCCATCAACAATACCAATCCTATCTGGGTTAAAAAGCCGTCTGAATTAACTGCAGACGACTATCAGCAGTTTTACCGTGAGCTGTATCCCTATGGCGAAACGCCTTTGTTCTGGATACACCTCAACGTGGATTACCCGTTTAACCTCACCGGTATCCTGTACTTCCCCAAGATTAAGCAGAGCTACGAAATACAGAAAGATAAAATTCAGCTGTACTCTAACCAGGTGTTTGTAACCGATGAGGTGAAAGACATTGTACCAGAGTTCCTGATGTTGCTGCATGGCGTCATTGACAGCCCGGATATCCCGCTCAACGTAAGCCGCAGTTACCTGCAGGGCGATCCGAATGTGAAAAAGATCAACGCGCACATCACGAAGAAAGTAGCAGACAAACTGGAAGAGATTTTCAGGAACGACCGTAAATCGTTTGAAGAAAAATGGGAAAGTCTTGGCCTGTTTGTGAAGTACGGTATGATGACTGATGACAAATTCCTGGACAAAGCCAACAAATTCCTGGTAATGGAAGATGCGGCAGGTGGTACCTTCTACACGCTGGAAGAATACAAAGCCGCAACAGAAGCTTTACAGAAAAACAAAGACGGTAAAACCGTTATTCTTTATACAACCGATCCCATTCAGCAGGATGCGTACATCAAAGCTGCGCAGGGCAAAGGTTACAAGGTAATTAAGGCTGAAACGCTGATTGATGCTGCGTTTATCAACAATATGGAAATGAAATGGGAGGGTGTGAGCTTTACCCGTGTAGATGCCGATATTGTTGACAACCTGATTGATAAACAGGAGCACGCAGCAAGTGTACTCTCTGCCGATGAAGAAACACGTTTGAAAGAACTGTTCCAGTTTGATGCGCCTGAGCTGCGTATGACGGTGGAAGTAAAAGGACTGAGTGCAGAAACAGCGCCGGTTGTAGCTACACGCCCTGAGTTTATGCGCCGCATGAAAGATATGGGGGCTGCAGGTGGCGGTATGACTGCCTTCTATGCTACCATGCCCGATGAAGTAACACTTACTGTGAATGGTAACCACAAAATTTACCAGTCATTGCTGCAGGAAGCAGACCAGGCAAAAGCAGGAAAGCAAATCCGCAACCTGGCAGATCTTGCATTGTTATCGCAGGGATTGCTGAAAGGCGCCAGCCTAACCAATTTCATTAACAGAAGTGTTGAGTTGATGTAGTCAGCAACACGTTTGTAAATAACAAACCCGGTGGCATGCCACCGGGTTTTCTTTTTATGGGAAAGCTGTTTACAGCTCGCTTAACCTGAAATCAATTACTTTCAGCTGTAATGTTTTTTCGCCGTTCCATTCATTCATGTCCAGCGTAAACACTATGTCTACCGGGTGTTTCAGCTGCAGTTGCGGAAATTTGGCAGCCATGTTAAAACCAATACCGGTAAAGGTGATATTGTGTTGTTTTACCACAAAGCGGATATGCTGATCCTTTACAATTTTAGAGAAACCTGTATCGGTTACCTTTTTGGCTACAAATACCGGCCGCATATTTTCAGGGCCAAAGGGTTCCATTTGTGTGAGTATGCCAAAGAAGCTGTGCGAGAGTTCGGAAAATGTGACCTCAGCATCGATAATGATTTCGGGCACCAGCAGGTCTTTGGTGATAGTAGCAGCCACCACTTCTTCAAACTTATTGCTGAAAGCGGTAACATTTTCGGGCAGCAGCGTCATGCCGGCTGCGGCAAAGTGACCACCATAACCCAGCAGGTGATCGCGGCATGCGTGAATGGCTTCGTATAAATTAAAACCGCTTACGCTGCGTGCGCTGCCTGCCACAATATCGCCGCTGCGTGTAAGCACAATGGTAGGGCGGTAATACGATTCAATTAAACGGGAGGCTACAATGCCTACTACGCCTTTGTGCCAGTGTTCGCGAAACACTACGGTGGTGGTGCGCGCGCGCATTATTTCATCGCCATGTATCAGTGCCAGTGCTTCTTCGGTAATGCTGGCGTCTGCTTCTTTACGGTCGGTATTATCGTTGTGCAGCAGTTCGGCAAATTCCAAAGCCTTGTCCAGCGAAGGTTCTACGAAGAGCTGTACGGCTTTGCGTGCATTGTCCATACGGCCTGCAGCGTTCACACGCGGGGCTATTACAAATACGAGGCTGTTAATCTGTACTTCCCTGGTTACGTTGCCCAGCTGCATCAGTGCTTTGATGCCTGCGCAGGGATCTTCGTTTACTTTTTTGAGCCCGTAAAAAGCCAGTACGCGGTTTTCACCGGTAATGGGCACAATGTCTGCGGCGATGGCGGTTACCACCAGGTCGAGGTAGCGGAGGTAGCTGCTGTCGGGCAGTTGCAGGGTATAGGCCAGTGCCTGCATGAGTTTAAAACCCACACCACAGCCGCACAATTCCTTGTAAGGGTAAGTGCAGTCGAGCTGTTTGGGATTTAAAATGGCCACTGCGGGCGGCAGTATTTTATCGGGCATGTGGTGATCGCACACGATAAAATCGATGCCGAGTGTTTTGGCATGGGCAATTAAATCGGCGGATTTAATACCGCAGTCGAGCGATATGATCAAGGTAAAGCCATTGTCGCGGGCAAACTCAATGCCTTGCAGTGAAATGCCATACCCTTCTTTATAGCGGTGCGGGATATAGAAATCGGAGAGCGGGTGTAAGGCATGAATAAACTGGTACATGCTGGCTACTGAAGTGGTGCCGTCCACATCGTAATCGCCAAATACCAGTATTTTTTCTTTTGCTGCGAAAGCCTGCTGCACGCGTGTTACGGCTTTCTGCATGTCTTTCATCAGCCAGGGATCGTGGAGGTCGGAGAGTTGTGGCCGGAAAAAAGACTTTGCCTCGCTGAAACTGGTTATTTTTCGCTGAACCAGCAGCTGGCAAATGGTTTTGTTGATTTTAAGCGTCTCCTGTAATGCACTTACTGTAACAGCAGGCGCCTGTAATATGTTCCAGCGTTTTTGCATTGATGTAGTAACCATTTAATGTTTATAGGGTGCGGGTTGCAGTTATTGTAACCAACTGCATTGCGCGCATGGCAGATAACCTTAGTAATGCCTGTCGGTAGTGTAGGTTACCAGTTCTTCCAGCGCCCTGCGTGCTTCGGTATCTTCAAATTCGTGTAATACGGTTAAGGCTTCGGCCTTGTACTGCAGCATTTTTTGTGTGGCATAAGCCATGCCGCCGGCATCCTGTACTGCATCAATCACGAATTTAACCTTGTCTTTCCGGGTGTTTTCGTTTTTGATGATGTAAATCAATTTACGGCGCAATACACTATCGCAGTTATTGAGTGTGTAAATAAGCGGAAGGGTAAGCTTTTTTTCTTTGATATCGTTGCCGGTAGGTTTGCCTATTTTTTCGCTGCCGTAGTCGAACAGGTCGTCCTTAATCTGGAAGGCCATCCCTACTTTTTCACCAAAGAGGCGCATTTTCTCGGTATTGGTGATATCGTTGAAAGTGGTATAAGCCCCGGCTGCACAGGCGGATGCGAGTAATGAGGCAGTTTTTCCCCGTATAATATCGAAGTAGATAGTTTCATCGAGGTTGAGCTTGCGTGATTTCTCCATTTGGAGAAGTTCACCTTCACTCATCATTTTAACAGCCTGTGAAAGAATCTGTAACACTTTAAAATCTTCATTGTCCAACGACAGCAGCAGGCCTTTAGACAGCAGATAATCGCCCACTAAAACAGCCACTTTGTTTTTCCAGAGTGCATTTATGGAGAAAAAGCCCCTTCTTTCCATTGATTCGTCTACCACATCATCGTGTACCAGTGTTGCGGTATGTAACAGTTCTACGAGCGATGCTGCACGGTAAGTTGCATCATTTACCGGGCCCCCGAGGCGGGCGCTCAGAAAAATGAACATGGGTCGCATTTGCTTGCCTTTTCTCCGTACCAGGTACTGCATAATCCTGTCCAGCAAAGGGATACGGCTTTTTACAGCATCCCTGAAATGTATCTCAAACTGAGCCAGTTCTGATGATATAACCTTGCGTGCTAATTCCATTGTTGAAACTTGGCTGCAATATACCTGAAATAAAATTTAAATAGTCCACGCAACATTGGCATGCCCATTGCTGTCTAAGCTCAAATAAAACATGACAAAATAAATTGTAAAAATTTGGTATTTTATTACCAATATTTAACTTTGCCGGGATACATTGTAGTAATCTAGGTAGGGAAACATTAAACAAAAATTTAAATTATACCTATGGCAAGCAAAAAGTACACTTGGATCTTAGGCCTTTTAGGTCTGGTTCAAACAGCCACATTTGCACAAAAGAATGACGCTAACGCGGACTGGTGGAAAGACTCTTCGAAAGTTTCTACCAGCAACATGCCTCAGCACAACGAGTTCATCAACAATCAGTATCCTTATCCCCCCAAACCACGCAACATGTGGGAACTTGGCGGTGCGGTAGGGCCGTCTTTCATTTTTGGAGACGTGAAATCTAAAGTAGGCATCGGCGGTGGTCTTTCTCTGAGAAAGGCGCTCGGCCACGTAGTTTCTCTGCGTTTTGGCTACTTTGGTCAGCTGGACAAGGGTGAACCCAGTGCTTATGGCACTTCAATCGGTCAGGTACCATACAAAACCCAGACTCACATGGGTTCTTTGGACGTGATCTTCTCTCTGAACGCACTCAGCCACTACAGGGGCAATCCTAAAGTTGACTGGTACGTATTGGCAGGTTATGACCTGGTTGCCAGCAGAACTAAATTCCAGTATCCTGGTGGCGGACAAAGCGATGGTTATGCTTTGTTTTATGGTCAAAACGGTTCAGCTAATACACAGTCTGGCTTAATCACTACTTTTGGTGGTGCTGAAGTTAACGGCCGTCACGCTTGGGCACTGATGCACGGTGCCAGCTTTGGTACAGGTGTAGCCTTCAAAGTGAGCGACAAATTCAATATCGGTATTGAACAAAGGTTTACCGTTCCGCTGACAGGTTATGATTACCTGGATGCTTACAAAGGCGGTAATGCCAATGACGTGTGGAGCTTAACCAGCATCCGCTTCAACTACGCGCTGGGTAACTCTGCAAGAAGAGTGGCTCCGCTGTGGTGGATCAACCCCAACAACTTTATCTACAACGAGCTGAATGCTCCCAAACACATGAAAATCCCGACCCCTGTTCTGCCTGATGCAGACGGTGACGGTGTAACAGACCAGTTCGACCAGGAACCAAACACTCCTGCCGGTGCACCTGTTGATTCTCATGGTGTAGCAAAAGATACTGATGGTGACGGTGTTCCTGACTACAAAGACAAAGAACTGCTGACACCTCAGAAATGTTTCCCTGTTAACGCTGATGGTGTTGGTAACTGCCCAGAACCAGAATGCTGTAAAGAACTGCGCGACAAACTGGCTAACTACAAACCAGCCAACGAGTGCGCAATCACTGACTTACCTAGCATCAAGTTCAAAAGCGGTACAGTTAAACTGACTAAAGATGCAACTGCATTGCTGGCCAGCGTAGCTGAAAAACTGAACGCTAATCCTACTTGTAAAGTGAAACTGGTTGGTTACGGTGCTTCTGACAAACGTGCTCAGCAGTTAAGCTGGGATCGCGTGAACGCTGTAAGAAACTACCTGATCGAAAAACAAGGTATTTCTGAAAGCCGCCTGATCTTCACTTACGGCCAGGAAGGTGACAACAACACAGTTGACCTGCAGGGTACAACTGAAGAAGGTCCTAACACAGTACCTGCTCCTCACCCGAACCTGAAGCGTACTAAATAAGTTTAATACTTTTTGCGCCCATAAAAACCTTCCGTCTAGTGCGGAAGGTTTTTTTTATGCTTTTATTAACTGGCAATCACATGCTTAAAAAATCACTGTGCTTATATTGCGCGTAAAAGCCTAATTTTGCCCTTCTTTATGACTAAAGCCGTTTATCTTTACATACTGCTGTTCGCTGTAACACTTACATCCTGTGCCTCCAAGTTTTCTAAGGTGCTGAAAAGCAAGGACAATGAGTACAAATACAAAATGGCGGAGAATTATTACGCGCAAAAAAAGTACGCCTACGCACAGCAGCTGTTTGACGAGCTTTTTCCTTATGTAAAGGGTACTTCGCGTTACGAAGACCTGTTTTACAAGAATGCTTACAGCTACTATTACCAGAAAGATTACCTGAACGCGGAAAATATCTTCAAGACTTACACAGAGAACTTTCCCGGCAGTGCAAGGGCAGAAGAGTGCGAATACATGCGCGCCTACTGTTTTTACAAACAAAGTCCCAAACTGGAACTGGATCAAACCAATACCAGCAAGGCAATGAGCTTAATGCAGGCATTTATTAACCAGCACCCGCAAAGCGCCAAAACAAAAGAGGCTACCGAATTGCTGGAGCTGTGCCGCTCGAAGCTCGAAGAAAAAGAATATGTAAGCGCTACTTTGTATTACGATCTGGGTTATTACAGGGCTGCGGCCATTGCGCTGAGCACCCTGATGGAAGATTACCCCGAATCTGACAAAAGCGATGACTATAAAATGCTTGTTATCCGTTCGTATTACAAATACGCCGGTATGAGTTTCAGCGACAAGCAGCAGGAACGCTATGAAAAAGTGATTTCAGAGGCAGGAGATTTTGCCGAGCGTTTCCCGCAGAGCAAATATTTGAAAGAAGTAAATGATTATAAAACACTTTCCATCAATTCCATAAAAAATATAAAAAATGAGCAAGCTAAGACGGCAACTCAGCGCTAATACAACCAATGTGGTTGAAACAAAGAGTTTGGTGGCCATTAAAGACCATACCGGCAATTTGTATGAATCTATAGCCATTATCGCTAAAAGGGCTAACCAGATCAATATTGCGCTGCGTGAGGAACTGCACAACAAACTGGAAGAGTTTGCCAGTCATACAGACAGCCTGGAAGAGATACACGAGAACAAAGAGCAGATTGAAATTTCCAGGGCTTACGAAAAAATGCCTAACCCAGCAATCCTGGCTACCCAGGAATTTATGGAGCACAAGGTTTACCATCGCAAAAACGATGAGGATTTATTCAGATAGACATATCCTGTAAAATGAATAGAAACGACAGTTGAACACTGTCGTTTTTTGTTACTTTTAAGTTGTATTACCGATATGCTGAAGGGAAAAAAGATATTGTTAGGCATTACAGGAAGCATTGCAGCCTATAAGTCCATTTTGCTGGTAAGGGAACTGGTTAAGGCCGGTGCGGAAGTAAAAACCGTGCTTACACCTGCTGCGGCAGATTTTGTATCGCCCCTGGTGCTGGCTACCTTATCAAAAAACAAGGTGCTGGTAAACCTGGCAGATGAGGCTACCTGGGCCAACCATGTGGAGCTGGGCCGCTGGGCCGATGTAATGGTGATTGCACCGCTGAGCTGCAATACGCTCGCGAAAATGGCCCATGGCCAATGCGATAACCTGCTGCTGGCCGTTTACCTGTCTGCCACCTGCCCGGTGGTTGTAGCGCCTGCCATGGATGAAGATATGTGGCACCACCCTGCCACCCGGCAAAATCTGCAGCAGCTGGCTTCATTTGGCAACAAGGTCATTCCTGTTGGCAAGGGTGAGCTGGCCAGTGGTTTGTTTGGCGAAGGCCGTATGGCCGAACCGGAAGCCATTATACGTTTCCTGGAAGCGCAGGTTTTCAGGCAGCTGGCGCTGGCAGGCAAAACTGCCCTGGTGACTGCAGGCCCCACTTACGAACCCATCGACCCCGTTCGTTTTATCGGCAATCATTCCTCGGGCAAAATGGGCTTTGCGCTGGCCAACGCGCTGTACCTGCAGGGGGCGGCTGTGCAGCTGGTTAGTGGTCCTACGGCATTACAGCCCGCATACGAGGGTATTGAGCTGATTCGTGTACAAACAGCCCAGCAAATGTACGAGGCCTGTATTTCGGCCTTTCCTGCCGCCGCAATAGCGGTGATGAGTGCCGCTGTGGCCGACTACCGGCCGGTGGAGGCTGCACCGGAGAAGATCAAGAAAACCGGCAGCGGAATGGAATTGCAACTGGTAAAAACACCCGATATATTACAGTCGCTCGGCAGCCTGAAACAACCGCACCAGTTTGTGGCAGGATTTGCGCTGGAAACCACCAACGAAACCGAACATGCCATGCAGAAACTGCGCAATAAAAACGCAGACATGATTGTGCTGAACTCGCTGCGTAATAAGGAGGCCGGTTTTGGCGTTGATACCAATGCCATTACCATTTTTGACAAAGACGGTGGTACCACCACACACGGCGTAATGCCCAAAGATGCCGTTGCTGCTGTAATTGTTGAACACATTATTCAAAAGCTGTATGCGCCTAAAGTATAGTCTTATAATCGCCGTATTGCTGCTCACCACACAGGTGCAGGCACAGGAACTGCAGGCAAGGGTAACCGTGCTGGCGCAGAAAGTGCCCACTTCGGTGAACAAGAACATCTTCAACACCCTGCAAACACAGCTCACCAATTTGCTCAACAGCCGCAAATGGACGAGCGACGAGTTTCAGCCGCAGGAGAAAATAACCTGCAATTTCCTGATCACCATCACCGATATGCCGCAAACGGATATTTACAAGGCCACGCTTACCGTGCAGGCAGCGCGCCCTGTGTACAACAGCTCGTACCAAAGCCCTATCGTGAATTACCAGGATGCCGATTTTGCTTTTAAGTATGTGGAATTTCAGCCGGTAGAATTTAATGAAAACAGGGTACAGGGCACAGATCCCATTGTGGGTAATCTTACCGCCACTATCGCGTACTACGCGTATATTATACTGGGCATTGACTATGATTCGTATGCATTAAAATCGGGCGTGCCCTTTTTTCAGCGTGCGCAGAACATTGTAAGCAATGCTCCGGAATCGCGCGATATCAGCGGATGGAAAGCATTTGACGGCTTGCGCAACCGTTACTGGCTGGCCGAAAACTTCAACAACAACCGTTACAACCTGCTGCACGATGCCATTTATTCGCATTACAGGGGCGGATTAGATAGCATGTATGACAATGAAAACGCCGGCAGGAAAAATATACTGGAATCACTCAGCAGGCTGCAGAGCATCAACCAGGAAAATCCCAATCTCATGATTATGCAGTTCCTGATGCAGGGCAAAACGCAGGAATATACCGGTGTGTTTAAGAAAGCGGCACCGCAGGATAAAGCATTGGCAGCAGAATTACTTTCCCAGATAGATGTAGCCAATTCGGCTAAATACAAACAGGAACTACGATGAAGAAACTGATGGTTTGCGCGGGCATGTGTTGTTTGCTGGCATGTAAAAGCAACAACAAACCAGGCAAGGATATTATTACGCCCGATTCAATGAAAGTGATTGTATGGGATTTGCTGCGTGCCGAACAGCTGGCATCGCTGAGAATGCAGAAAGACACGAATAAGATTAAGAAAGATACACACCTTGAATTATACCAGGATGTATTTACCATTCACCATACAACCAAAGAAGCTTTTTACAAAAGCTATAATTTCTACCTCATGCATCCCAACATCAACAAGGTGTTGAACGATTCGCTGTCGAACATGGCAGAAAGAACGCGTATGCAGCAGTTTCAGCCCAAAAAGCTGGATACGAAAGCAGACGTGAAATAGTCACAGTTAATTAAACGCTTGCTATATGAACAAAGTAGTCTCTGGTGCCACGGAGGCCATCCGGGATATACCCGACGGAGCCACACTGATGCTGGGTGGTTTCGGTTTATGCGGTATTCCTGAAAATACCATTGCTGCGCTGGTGCAGCGCAATATCACCGGCTTAACCTGTATCTCCAACAATGCCGGTGTAGATGATTTTGGTTTGGGTTTGCTGCTTCAAAAGCGGCAGATTAAAAAGATGATCAGCAGTTATGTTGGCGAAAACGCCGAGTTTGAACGCCAGCTGCTGAGTGGTGAACTGGAAGTCGACCTGGTGCCACAAGGCACACTCGCCACCCGCATTCACATGCGCGCGCTGGGCATCCCCGCTTTTTTTACCCCCGCAGGTGTAGGTACCGAAGTTGCCGAAGGCAAGGAAGAACGTACGTTCAACGGTAAACGTTATTTGATGGAATATGCACTGCCTGCTGATTTTGCCATTGTAAAAGCCTGGAAGGGCGATACCATGGGCAATCTCGTTTTTCGCAAAGCCACCCGCAATTTTTCACAGGCCATGGCCAAGGCAGGCGATATTACTATTGCAGAAGTAGAAGAACTGGTTGAGCCGGGCATGATTGATGCCGACGATATTCATGTACCCGGCGTGTATGTGCACCGCATTTTCCAGGGCAGCGGGTATGAAAAGCGCATCGAGAAAAAAACAGTGAAGCTGCGGGAATCGTGAATCGTCAGTCGTGAGTTTCCCCTCCAACAATCAAATCATCCAACCATTCAACCATCATGTCTTTAGATAAATACGGCATTGCAAAACGCATTGCACAGGAACTGCGGAACGGGATGTATGTGAATCTCGGCATCGGTATTCCTACACTGGTAGCGAATTATGTACCTGCGGGTATGACGGTAATTCTGCAAAGCGAAAACGGGATACTCGGTACCGGTCCGTACCCAGAGGAGGCTGCCATTGACGCAGACCTAATCAACGCCGGCAAGGAAACAGTTACTGTATTGCCCGGCGGCGCTTTCTTCGACAGCGCAGAAAGTTTTGGAATGATACGCGCCGGCAAAATTGATCTCACAGTACTTGGTGCCATGGAAGTAAGCGACCAGGGCGATATTGCCAACTGGAAAATACCCGGTAAAATGGTAAAAGGTATGGGCGGCGCCATGGATCTTGTTGCCAGTGCGCGCAATATTATTGTGGCCATGCAGCACACCAATCCCAAAGGCGAAAGCAAACTGCTGCCGCAATGCACCTTGCCCTTAACCGGCATCGGCTGCGTAAAAAAGATAGTTACAGAACTGGCCGTGCTTGAAGTTACACCTGAAGGTTTTCTGCTGCTGGAACGCGCACCGGGCGTAAGCATTGATGAAATTAAAAGCAAAACCGCAGGGCGGCTGGTTGTGTCCGGCGAGGTGCCGGAGATGAGAATATGATTGTTTAATAGTTGGATTGTTCAATGGTTTTTTCACTATTGCCTATTCACTATTCACCCGGGCGCTGCATAGCAACGCTGAATTGTTATCTTCGTGATATGCTCACACAACAATCTACCAACGATTTATACAACGACTTCTGCGAGCGTATGCGCCGCGTAGCGGATATAAAATACGCTGCTGCCGTGCTGCAGTGGGACCAGGAAACCTATATGCCCGCACAGGGAGCAGACGGGCGTGCACGCCAGCTGGCAACGCTGAGTGAAATAGCGCATGCGCACAGCACCGATGCGCAGCTGGTGAACCTGGTAAAAGAACTGCAGGGCAGGGGCGACCTCGATGCAAAGCAGCAACGCAATGTTGCCTTGACTGCAGAGGATATTGAAAAGCAGCAGAAATTCAGCAACGCATTTGTACGCCAGCTGTCAGAGGCCGTTTCCAAAGCATTCAATGCATGGATCGCTGCGCGCAGGGAAAACAGCTTTAGTCATTTCAGCGGTGCGCTGGGCGAACTGGTGGTACTGAAAAAACAGGAGGCCGATTTGCTGGGTTATGAAGCACACCCTTACAATGCGCTGGTAAAAGATTATGAAAAATCGATGGATGTAGGCAAGCTCGATGCTGTGTTTACCGCCATTACCGGGCCGCTGCAGCAGATAATGGCACAGATAGCGCAACAGCCGCAGCCTGATGAAAGTTTCCTGCACCGTTTTTATCCCAAACAAAAGCAGTGGGA
The DNA here is from genome assembly GCF_003412455.1 of Deminuibacter soli. GTDB lineage: Bacteria > Bacteroidota > Bacteroidia > Chitinophagales > Chitinophagaceae > Deminuibacter > Deminuibacter soli. The sequence continues at coordinate 135,917 of NZ_QTJU01000012.1, forward strand.
CTGGGGCATGTACCTGGTAAAAGAACTGGGCTTTGATTTGCAGAGCGGTCGCCAGGATATATCTGAACATCCGTTCACCACCAATTTCAGCGCAAAAGATGTACGCATCACCACCCGTATTGATGAGCAGGATTTTGCCAATATGACCTGGAGCTGTATTCACGAAGCGGGCCATGCCCTGTACGAACAGGGATTGCCTGATGCGGATTACGGCCTGCCATCCGGAGAATATGCTTCGCTGAGCATTCATGAATCGCAAAGCAGGTTATGGGAAAACAGCGTGGGCCGTGGCATTGATTTCTGGCAGCACTATTACCCGGTGTTGCAGGGCTATTTCCCGGAAGCCCTCGCCGGTATTGAACTGCCACATTTTTACAAAGCCATCAACAAAGTAAAACCATCGCTGATACGCACGGAAGCAGATGAAATCACCTATCATTTTCACGTAAAAGTGCGTTACCAGCTGGAGAAAGAACTGATTGGCGGTGAAGTGGCCGTGCAGGACATCCCTGCCCGCTGGAACCAGCTTTACCACGACAACCTGGGCGTAACAGTGCCCGATGATAAAAACGGCTGTTTGCAGGATGTGCACTGGAGCCATGGCAGTTTTGGTTATTTTCCCACCTACAGCCTCGGCAGTTTTTATGCAAGCCAGTTTTGGGCCAAGGCCAATGAGCAGTTACCGCAATTGAAAGAACAATTGCGCAGCGGCAACAGCCAACCTTTGCTGCAGTGGTTGCGTAAACATATACATGCAGAAGGCCGTTTGCTGGAAAGTGAAGACCTGTGCCGCAAAGTAACCGGCGAACCATTAAATATTAACTACTTTATTACGTACCTTAAGAGCAAATACACGCCATAATCAATAGTTTTGGCGAAATAAAAACAGTATCCGATATGCAAATTGAAGCAGGACAAAAAGCACCGGTGTTCGAATTATTTGATACCGAAAAAAACAAGGTATCGCTGTTAGATCAAAAAGGTAAAAATGTGGTATTGCTGTTTTTTCCGCTGGCATTTACCAGTGTGTGTACAGCTGAATTGTGCAGTGTAAGAGACAACATTACCGCCTACAATAATGCCAATGCGCAGGTTTTCGGTATTTCTGTAGATTCGGTTTTTACCCTTGATAAATTTAAAAAAGAGCAGCAGCTGAATTTTCCCCTGCTGAGCGATTTTAATAAACAGGCCTCCAAATCATATAACGTATTGTACGATATATTCCCGGCGCTGGAAATGCAAGGCGTAAGTAAAAGAGCCGCTTTTGTAATTGATAAGGAAGGTATTGTACGTTACGCGGAAGTATGTGCCACACCTGGCGAACAGCCTGATTTTGATGCTATCCGTCAAACATTGGCCACGCTGAACTAGTTAAATTTGTCCGTACCGGCAGCTTTGGCAGGCCGGTACGGATCAATGAATAAGGTGAATAATAAAAGCTGCCTTTAAAACGGCGCTTTTGCGCATGGTTTTCGCTATATTAGCATAGTACGTGCGATGCACTGTTGTGCAGGGATATTTACGGGTATCTTGTATGATAAAAAAAATGAATGGTTAGATTTTTACACAAACAATTTTACTGGAACACGAGGCGGCTGATCACAGGTATTTTCGTGGCTGCACTGGTTTGCCTGGCGTCCTCGTTCCATTCCCCGGAAGCAAATGCTGCCGGCGATGAATTGTTTTATGATGTGAAGATCGTTAAATACTATCCCAACCCTGCTACCGCCTTTATCAACTTTGAATTTCCGCAAGACATCGATAAATCCTACACACTTCTCATCTTCAGCTTTGTAGGCAAGAAAATCACTGAAATGCCTGTTGACAACAGCAAAATTATCGTGAACCTCAACGATTATTTCCGCGGCATCTATGTCTTCCAGCTGAAAGACCGCACCGGCCGTGTTATTGAAACCGGCAAATTCCAGGTCATCAAGTAATTCATAGATGGTTTAATGGCTCTATTGTTTCATTGTTAATATGTCTGTGCAACAAAAAACACGCAAAGTTGCCGGATACATTCGCTGTATGCGAAGCCCAACCTCTTTGCGTGTTTAATCAATAGCCATTCAACCATTTAACAATCCAACCATCTAACCGATGCCTCCGGCATTGGTTAACGATCCGTGACTTCCACGATCAGGAATTTCAGGTAATTCGTGTTTTCCATGCCCCAGATAATCGGGTGATCGCTGGCCTGGGCCTGGAAGGTTACCTGGCGTATGCGCTTGCGTGCATCTTTGGCGGCCATATCAATGGTTTGCAGGAATAATTCAGGATGAACCAGGTTGGTACAGCTGCTGGTAACAAGGAAACCGCCGTTTTTCACGAGTTTCATACCACGCAGGTTAATTTCCTTGTAACCGGTAATTGCTTTCTGGATGTTTTCCCTGCTTTTGGTAAAGGCAGGCGGGTCGAGCATAACCACATCGTACTGGCGGCCGTCTTTGGCCCATTGTTTCAGCACATCGAAGGCGTTCACTGCTTCAAAACGGGCAATTTTGTCGAGACCGTTCAGCTGGGCATTGCGGGTAGCCTGTGCCACGGCATTGGCGCTGATATCCAGTCCCAATACAGATTTGGCGCCGTAATGAGCAGCATGCAGTTCAAACGTACCGGTATAGGTGAAGGCGCCCAATACATCGGCACCTTTTACAATATGCTGAATGGCGCGGCGGTTATCCTGCTGATCGAGGAAGTAACCGGTTTTCTGGCCATTTTCAATATCTACATAAAATTGCAGCCCGTTTTCCCGGATAGTGATTTCAGTAGGGAACGGGGCTGACAAAAAGCCCTTTTGCTGTGGCAGGCCTTCGAGTTCGCGTACAGGAACGTCATTACGTTCGTAAATGCCCCTGGGTTTGAATATTTTTTCCAGTGCCTGCACAATGGCAGGTTTCCACTGGTCTATCCCGAGTGCAAGTGTTTGAATAACAAAGTAATCATTGAATTTATCGATAATCAGGGCCGGCATGCCGTCTGCCTCGCCGAAAATAAGACGGCAGTTTTCGGTATAACCTATTTTCTGGCGGTAATTCCAGGCATCGAGCAGGCGGTTGTAGAAGAACTGCTCGTTGATATCTTCTTTTTTACGGGTAAGTAAGCGTACGAGTATCTGCGATTTAGGATTAATGTAACCGCGGCCTGCAAATTTTTCATCTGCATAAAATACGTCCACTATTTCCCCGGGTGTAACTTCCCCGGAAATTTTATCTACTTCGTTGGCGAAAATCCATGGGTGCCCGTTGGCTATCCTGGGGGCTATTTTTTTCTTCAGTATCACCTTGATCATCCGGCAAAGGTATTATCTCCTGCCAATTTTTCCCATTATCTTGCGTTGGCAAAAATTTTGACCAGTATAGGGCTAATACAAATTCAACTATGGACGAGAAAGAATTGCAGCAAAATCAGGAAACAGCTGTTGAAAATGCAGGTAGTGACAATCAAACTGCCGAAAATGCAGCTGCCACACCTACAAATGAGACAGACCAGCTGAAAGCTCAGTTGGAGGAACAAAAAGACAAATACCTGCGCCTGATGGCTGAATTTGACAATTTCAGGAGAAGAACTGCCAAAGAGCGCCTGGAATTGACGCAGACCGCAGGTAAAGAAGTAATTGTTTCCCTGTTGGATGTGCTGGATGATTGTGACCGTGCCGAAAAACAGCTGCAGACCGCAACTGATGTGGCACAGATAAAAGAAGGGGTACAGCTGGTATTCAATAAATTACGCAGCACCCTGCAACAAAAAGGGGTGAAAGTGATGGAAAGTGTAAATACCGATTTTGACGTGGAAAAACACGAGGCCATTACCGAAATACCTGCCCCTGCTGAAGCATTGAAAGGCAAAGTACTGGATGAAGTAACGAAAGGCTATTACCTGAACGATAAAATTATTCGCTTCGCCAAAGTGGTGGTTGGCAAGTAACTGTATTACCTGCATTGCGTTGTGCCGGAGCAAACGCGGTGTATTTTAATTGCCCCGGCAAAAAGCTGACTATCAGATGTCGAACAAAAGAGATTTTTATGAAATCCTTGGCATAGGCAAATCTGCTTCTGCAGATGAGATCAAGAAAGCCTATCGCAAGGTGGCCATGCAATACCACCCTGACCGTAACCCTGGCGACAAACCGGCAGAGGAGAAGTTTAAGGAAGCTGCCGAGGCATACGAAGTATTGAGTGATGCAGACAAACGTGCAAAGTACGACCGTTTTGGCCATGCTGCTTTTGCCCCGGGAACCGGTGGCGGCGGTGGTTATGGCGGCAGCATGGACGACATTTTCAGCCAGTTCGGTGATATTTTCGGAGACGACCTGTTTGGCAGTTTCTTTGGTGGCGGCGGTGGCCGTGGCCGGGGTGGCGCAGGCGGCGGTCGCTCAAGAGGTGTGCGTGGCACCAACCTGCGGGTTAAAATAAAGCTGAACTACGAAGAAATGGCCAAAGGTGTTACCAAGAACATCAAGGTTAAAAAATATGTGCCCTGCGGCACCTGCTCCGGTTCAGGCGCAAAAGACAAAAACAGTGTGCAAACCTGTACCACCTGTGGCGGTAACGGCCAGGTGCGTAAAGTGACCAATACTTTTCTTGGCCAGATGCAAACCGTAACAACCTGTCCTACCTGTAATGGTGAAGGGGTTACCATCAGCGCCAAATGCGGTACCTGTAAAGGGGAAGGCCGTGTATATGGTGAAGAAATGGTGAGCATTGACATACCTGCCGGTGTTTCTGAAGGCATGCAGTTGAGCCTTAGCGGCAAAGGCAATGCCGGTGAACGTGGCGGCATGCCGGGCGACCTGATTATCCTGATTGAAGAAGAAGCACACAAAGACCTGCAGCGCGACGGGCTGAATGTGGCATATGAATTACATATCTCCTTCTCCGATGCTGTTTTTGGTACGCAGGTTGAAGTACCTACCATTGATGGCAGGGCGAAAATCAAGATCCCGGCCGGTACGCAGAGTGGTAAAATATTCCGCCTGAAAGGCAAGGGATTCCCGGAAGTACAGGGCTACTCACGCGGTGACCAGCTGATACAGGTGAATGTGTGGACGCCGCAGCATGTAAGTACTGAAGAGAAAGCCATGCTGGACAAAATGGCGCAGAGCCCGAACTTTCAGCCACAGCCGGGTAAAAGCGAGAAAAGCTTTTTCGACAAGGTGAAAGAGGTATTCAGTTAATCGATATAAGCGATTTTCTTCATAAAGTGAGGCCGGTGAACAGGGATGTTTACCGGCCTTTTTAATTTGTGTAAATTTGAAAATGGAATACAGGGCAGAGACTTATTCCCCATTGCGCCCTTGCTTCTTTGCGGACTTTGCGTGAAAGACTTCGCGCTTAGCTCATCCCGATTGTTGATTCACATCCTTTATTGGTCGTCTTTCTTCTTTTTGCGGGTGTACAGCTTTTGGGCTTTTTGTACGAGGGCAATGAACTCCATTTGTACGGCTGATTTGGGATCGGCGGCAGCAGTGGCTTGTTGCAGCACATCGGTCCAGGTGTAGTTTTGCACAAAGCGGGAATGTTTGAGCAGTTCGCCAAACATGGTAATGGCCGTGGCCAGTCGCAGGGATGGATCGAGCAGGGCCGGCTGTTCAAAATGAAAAGGCACAGTGAAATGCTGCACCTGTTCTTCACTTAGCTGGTGCGGGCGCTGGTAATGCAGCGTCATGGTAGCCAGCCGGCCAATGGTAATGGTATTGCTGCTATCGTCTGTATGCTGGTTGTTGTTTTCTTCGTTGGGTACAATTTCAAACATGGCAATCAGCCCGTGGCCGGAGCCAATAATACCGCCTTCGAGTTCGGCAGTACTGTCTTTCAGGGCTTCTTCGCGGTTATCAAAACCAATGAGGCGGTAAGATTTTACAAACTGCGGGTTAAACCGGATGTTGAGAAAAGCATCGTTGGCAACAGCATACATGGTTTTGGTAAACTCAGACACCAGTACTTTTTCTGCTTCATTGATGTTATCGAGATAGGCAAAATTGCCGTTGCCGTAGCGGGCCAGGGTTTCCAGCTTGCTGTCTTTGTAATTGCCCATGCCCATGCCTAAGCAGGTAAGGTAAATACCCGATTCGCGCTGCTCGGAGATGAGTGTTTCCAGTTCTTTCTCTGATGTTTGCCCTACATTAAAATCGCCGTCAGTGGCAATAATTACGCGGTTGTTGCCGTTGGGCATAAACGAACGGTGTGCCATCTGGTAAGCCAGTTTAATGGCAGTAGAACCGGGTGTGGTGCCATGTGCAGAAGGCTGGTCAATGGCATTGAGAATGGTTTTTTTATCGGCGCCTGAAGTGGGTTCGAGCAGTACAGAAACATTACCGCCATACACAACAATGGAAACACTGTCTTGCGCGCGCAGGTTGGTAACAAGCAATCGCAGTGCAGCCTGCAGCAGGGGCAGGCGGTTGGGATGATCCATTGAGCCGGACGCATCGATCAGGAACACGAGGTTGCTGGGTGGCACGCTGTCGAGGTTGAGTTTGGGTGCCTGTAAACGTACAAACAGCAGCTGGTTCTTTTTATTCCAGGGTGCACTGGTTAACGCGCTGTAGCTGGTAAAGCGGCCTTCAGGATAAGTGCCATCGGGACTGCCAAAGTCGAAGTAGTTGAGCATTTCTTCAATGCGCACGGCATCGGGCGGCACTTCATAATCCATGTTCAGAAAGCGGCGGATATTGCTGTATGAGGCCCTGTCTACATTCAGTGCAAAACCTGTTTCGGGGTTGCTCTCTGTTTCCTGGAAATTGTTTTCGATGAGGTTGTTGTAGCTTTCACCATCGTGCAGTGAAAGCGGCTTGTTTTCGCGTTTGCTTTTGCTGAAGCTGAGCAGTTTGTGTGTGCGTGCGGCAGCTGTTTGCGGCAGTTGTTTTAATACCAGGGTTTGGTATTTGCTGGAGATAACAGCGGTTTTCAGTGTTTCAAAGCCTTCCAGCTGCAGGCTGATGGTATCAACCGGGCGTGATGTGGGAATACCGAATGCGCCGCCGCTGCCTGTTGCAAAAGGCAATGCACCTTTTGAGGCCAGGCATATTTTTACATTGGGCAATAGTTTGTTTTGCTCATCCCTAACCTCGCCGCGGAGATAGTATTGGGCCTTACACGGTAACAGCGCCAGCAGTAATATGGCAAACAGTACAGGCTTCAATTGGGTTGTATAATGGGTTTTGCCAGTAAAAACGTAACTAATAAATGTAAATCTTTATTCGTGAAGTTGGTAAATTTCAGGCAGATTTCTTCCCAGGCCGTCGTAGTCAAGTCCATAACCTACCACGAATTTATTGGGTATGGAAAAGCAGCAGTAATCAATATGAACCGGGTAAACGGTGGCTTCGGGTTTGTGCAGCAGCACAGCTATTTTGAGCGAAGCGGGCTGCTGGTTGATCAGCTGTGGTAAAAACTGGCTGAGGGTTTTACCGGTGTCGATGATATCTTCCAGTACAATAATATCCCTGCCGGTAATATCGGTATCGAGGCCAATCGCTGTAATGACATGACCGGTTGATTTGGTGCCCTTGTAAGAAGCCAGTTTGATAAAACAGATTTCCGCATCAATGGTAAGGTATTTAAAGAGGTCGCTTGCAAACATAAACGATCCGTTTAATACCGCGATAAACAACGGGCGTTTGCCTGCATAGTCGGCATTGATGGCAGCCGCTGTTTCCTGCAGCTTATCGTGAATCATGGTCTGCGTCAGGTACGGGTGAAACTGTTTATCGTGAACTTTTACAAGTGTCATATCTGTATACTATTCCATTAATTTAAACCGGGAATAACCGGGGCGGTGCCTGGTTACCTGGCTGCAGCCATGCGGTTATTGTCGCGCGTGGTTTTGGGCGCCGCAGGTGCATTGCCGCGAAGATAAATCTTTTCACCGGTAAGCGGTTCCAGTCCTTTGGTGAGGTGGTTGTAGTCCAGCAGGCTTTCGAGGCGAACGCCTTCACGTTGTGCGATGAGCGCGATGGTTTCGGCGGGTTCTACGGTATGTACGTCCTTCGCGCCTTTTTTAGGCTTTCTTTCCAGGAAAATAAGCTGCCCGTTGCTGAGTATGTCAACCTGGTCAAGCTCGTTGAAATCGAGCAGTTTTTTGTAGCGCAGGTTGTAGTAATTGGCTACGGCAAACAGGGAAGTACCTTCTGCGGCATAAATTACTTTGGTGTCGTTGATTGCAAACACACCGTTGGGGTAGGCGGGTGCTTTAACGGGCGTTTGGGCTACCATTACCGGCGCGCTTTTTTGCGGAGGTGTTACGGCAGCTGCTTTCTGTTCGGTTTGTGCATCGTTGTCGGTAACAACCGGTGCATTGCTGCCCTGCTGTACAGCCGGCGTATTGTTGCGGGCGTACACAGGATCATTGCCACCATTGCGTTTGCGCTCCATGGCGGTAAGCGTGTATTGCTGCAGGTTATTGTCTACAATAATTTTGGTGAGCATCTGGGCGTACACATTGCTGGTCGCATAACCGGCCTTTTTAAGGCCCTTTGCCCAGCCCTGGTAATCGGTAGGATCAAGGGTGAAGAGGAAGGCGTAGTTGGGGCGGTTTTTCAGGAAATCGGAGTGGTCGCGGTACGATTCTTCTGCAGAACCATAACTTCTGAAGCATTCGCCTTTGGCATCATCATCATGATACACCTTGGCGCCTGTCCACTCGTTTTTACACTTAATGCCAAAATGGTTGTTGGATTGTTTCACCAGGTCGCTCTGGCCGGCTTCTGTTTCTACAATACCCTGTGCAAGGGTAATGGATGCCGGAACACCGGTGCGTATTTCCTCGCTGATGGCGAGTTCTTTATAGGTGTTGATGTAATTGGCTACAGCGCTTGTTTGGGCTTTTGCACCCAGGGCAATAGTTATAACTGAGATAACTGCCAGGAATTTTTTCATTTGTCTCAATGGTTTTGTTCGATGGCCTGGTAAAACAGTGTTTTACGCCTGTTTCTTTTTAATGAACAGCAATCCGTCTCTCACAGTAACAAATACCTGCTCTGATCGTTCGTCGTTCAGTACATGTTTATTAAATGCATCTATTGCTTTGGCGTTTTTTCCTTTCAGGGGTGTTTCCAGCACCTGGCCGTGAAACAGCACATTATCCGCAATAATCAGTCCGTTCTTGCTTAAACGGGGTAACAGCATCTCGTAGTATGCCGTATAGCCGGTTTTATCGGCGTCTATAAAAACCAGGTCCCAGGCATGAGGCAGGGTGGGTATTATATCCAGCGCGTTTCCGGTGTGCAAATGTATCAGATTATGCTGATCGCTGCGACTGAAATTTTCACGGCTCAGGGCAGCATCTTCTTCCCGCAATTCAATGGTGTGGAGCGCCCCGCCGGGTTGCAGTCCCTTAGCGAGGCACAGGGCACTGTAGCCTGTAAATGTGCCTATTTCCAGGATATACTTCGGTTGCATCATCCAGCTGATAAACTCCAGCAGCCTGCCCTGCACATGCCCGCTGAGCATATGCGGCTGCGCGTGCTGCTGTGTTTGCGCATTGATTGCGTGCAGCAGTGCATCTTCGGGTGAAGTATGCGCTGCTGCATAGTTTTCTGCAAGCGGGTGTACCAGATCCATATCAGGCAGTTTTGCGTTTGCTGATGAAGAATAAACCTGTGTAAGTGAGTGCACCATTAAGGATAAGCAATTCAGGGCCTATCTGGAAACCGTTAAACCAGGCAGCCTGGTTTAAATCAATGGCCAGGCAAATGAGCGGCGCCACTAAACAAACAATGGGAACCAGCTTATCGTTTACTTCACGCTTACTTAAAATGCCAAATGAAAACAAGCCCAGCAGCGGACCGTAGGTATAAGCGGCAATCTGCAGTATCACATTTACCATGCTGGTATTGTTGATCCATTTGAACAGCATTACAAAGGCGAGGAACAGGGCTGCGAAAATAAGGTGCGTGCGCTGGCGTATTTTTTTCTTCTGTACATCGTTCCAGTCGGTTCTGCGCTGCATGCCTATGAGGTCTATACAAAATGAAGAAGTGAGGGCGGTTAACGCACCATCGGCACTGGGGAACAGGGCCGATATCAGCGCAATGATAAAGATCACCGAAACCACCGGTGGCATATGGTGCAGGGCAATGGCCGGGAACAGCTTATCGCCTGTTGCCGGCTCGTTTACCTGTGCTGCATACAGGTGCAGCAGCCCGCCAAGGAACAGGAACAGGGCAATTACCACCACCAGGGTAAGCGTCATGGTCACAATGTTTTTTTGTGAATCGCCCAGGGTTTTAACGGAGATATTCTTCTGCATCATTTCCTGGTCCATACCCGTCATGGTTAAGCTGATGAACGCACCGGCCACAAATTCTTTCACAAAAAAGTGTTTGCTGTCTACATCCAGGTTAAACACCCTGGTCATACCCTGCTGCCCCATTAAGTGCAGGCTTTCACCAAAACCGAGGTGCAGGTAGTTGAGAATATAGAAAGTGCAAATGATCAGCCCCAGCAGCATACAGGTAGTTTGCAGCGTATCGGTATATACAATGGTTTTAACGCCGCCCTCGTAAGTGTACAGGAGAATCATAAGCAGTATGATAAGCGTGGTTGCCCAGAAAGGCACGCCAAAACTGCTGAGAATGGTATCCTGCAGGATGTTGACCACCAGGTACAGCCTGGCAGTGGCACCCAGTACGCGCGAGAGAATAAAGAAAGAGGCACCGGTTTTATACGATACTATACCGAGGCGGTGATTAAGATAATTGTAGATAGAAGTAAGCTGCATGCGGTAATACAGCGGCAGCAGCACATAGGCAATGGTAAAATAGCCCACCACATACCCGAGGGTTATCTGGAAATAGGCAAAGGCGCTTTTGCCTACGCCGCCGGGTACGCTTACAAACGTTACGCCACTGAGGGTGGTGCCTATCATGCCGAACGCTACCAGCATCCAGTTACTGTTGCGGTTACCGATAAAGAAAGAATCGTTGTTGGCATTACGGCCGGTATACCAGGCCACGCAGAGTAACAGCACAAAATAGGCGACTACAAAAGAAAACAATAAGGCTGGTGACATGGGGGCTATCCTTTGTTTAATGGGCTAATTCGGGTGTGCCGGGATGATAAAACAGGGAATCATCGGCAGCACAACACAATTTGTTAAGAAACAAATATCCGTATTATCCGGGCAAAATGGCAAATCACCTTTAAATTGGTGCAGGTAAAAATTCGTGTATGGCATATCAATCAGTCGCCGTTTTTTGCGGATCGCGTATGGGCAACGATCCCTTGTACGAGCAGCATGCCCGTGAACTGGGGCGTTTGCTGGCAGAACATAAGATTACGCTGGTATATGGCGGCGGCAATGTAGGCCTGATGGGTGCAGTAGCCAATGCGGCACTGGAAGCCGGCGGGGAGGTTGTGGGTGTTATTCCTGATGTGCTGGTGCAGTGGGAGCGGCAGCACAAGGGCCTTACCCAACTGCATGTAGTGGCAGATATGCATGTGCGCAAGAAAATGATGTACGACCTGTGTGATGCGGCTATTGTGCTACCGGGCGGCAACGGCACCATGGATGAAATGTTTGAAATGCTTACGTGGAACGCGCTCAACATCCACAATAAAAAAATAATCCTGCTGAACTCAGCAGGATATTACAATCACCTGATGGGGCATATCAATCATACGCAGCTGCAGGGTTTCCTGCACGAAGACTGGCGCACACGGTTTGCCGTGTACGCCACTCCTGTTGAGCTTACCGACGACCTGGGTGAAGATATACGTTAAAACCCGCGCGGATGATAGGTATAAAACTCCCGTCGTAGTTGCGGTATGGTGAATTGGGATCTTTATTTACGTCAAACAGCAGCACAGTGTAAAAGCTGGCGCTGCCAACCACACGCTGTGAATAGCCAATGCCTGCCAGCAGGCTGGGTGCACCTACCCTGAACGTGCTTTTTTGCTGGGTGCCTGATGAGTTATCGGTTAAGGTGTACTTAGACCAGTTGTACTCGGGCTGTACCTGCAAAAACACGTTGCGTATGGGATACAGGCGTGCAAACACACCACCGCCATAGTTAAAGCTTTTCTGGTTGGCATCGCTGTAACCACTGTAGTCGTAGTATTTGGTGCTGTAGTAGCTGAGGTTGAAAGCCACACCTGCATCGAGCCATTCTGAAAAACTGTAGCCTATTTCGGGGTTGCCGCCGATATTGAAGTAGCCGGTACCAAAACCAAGGCTCACGCTGCCGCCGAGGAAAATGTTGTTGCGGTTAAAACCGTGTTCCTGCGGGGCCGGTTCGCCATCTTCGTACGTAGGGGTAATACCCTGCGCAAAAAGCTGTGACGAGGCAAAGGTAATGCAAAGCAGGCAGGCAATCCGTTTAAACATACTGTATAGTTTCATACAAACGTAAAGGTTTAGCGTAAATCGAAAATTTTGCCGGCATTTAAAATATTGTTAGGATCGAATACCTGCTTTATTTCACGCATTAAACGCAGGTTTGCATCGGCAAACACGATATCCATATAACTTTTCTGAATCAAACCAATGCCATGTTCGCCGCTGATGGTGCCGCCGAGGCTGTACACCAGTTCAAATAAGGCGCGCAGGCTGTTGTTCATTTCAGCATTGTCCATACTGTTGGCAGTACCTTCTTTTTTAATGCGGATGTGCAGGTTACCGTCGCCGGCATGGCCATAACACACGGCATGAAAATTATGCTGGCGGCCCAGTTCTTTTACACCCCTGATGAGTTTGGGCAGTTCGGCACGCGGTACCACCGTATCTTCTTCAATGGTGTAGCCACTGCTTTTTACGGCTTCTGCCACACGGCGGCGCAGTTTCCAGAGTTCGGCTTTCTGTTGGGCATCGTCGGCAAAAAACACTTCGCCTGCTTCATAATCCTGCAGCAGGGTAGCAATGGCTTCCATATCGTTCATCAGCACATCGAGGTTATTGCCGTCTACTTCTACAATCAGGTGGGCGGCAATATCGTCTGTCACCGGAACGGCATGGCTGTCTACCATTTTGCTTACAATCTGTAGCGCATCTATTTCTACCAGTTCCAGTGCGCTGGGTGTGAAGCCGCCACGGAAAATGGCGCTTACGGCTTCACTGGCTTTTTCAAGCGAAGCAAAGGGCACCAGCATCAGCAGGTCGTATTTGGGCAGCGGTATCAGTTTCAGTACTATTTTAGTGACAATACCCAGCGTGCCTTCGCTGCCTACCAGCAGTTGGGTAAGGTTATAACCGGTGGAGTTTTTAAGTACATTGGCACCTGTCCATATAATTTCGCCGGTGGGCAATACCACTTCGAGGTTCAGCACATAATCCTTTACCACACCGTATTTCACGGCTTTTGGTCCGCCGCTGTTCTCGGCAATATTACCGCCAATAAAGCAGGAACCGCGGCTGCTGGGGTCTGGCGGGTAAAACAGGCCTCTTTCTTTTACAGAATCCTGCAGTACTTCGGTAATAACACCGGGTTCGGTGATTACCTGCAGGTTGCGTTCGTCTATGCTGAGAATGCTGTTAAAGCGTTCCATAGACAGCAGCACGCCGCCCAGGTGAGGCAATGCGCCGCCGCTTAAACCGGTACCGCCACCACGTGGGGTAACAGGGATGCCATCGGCATTACATATTTTCATGATGGCACTGATTTCTTCGGCAGTACGCGGTTTAATTACCACTTCGGGTAAATATACCAGGTGCTCGGTTTCATCGTGCCCGTAATGATGGAGTGATTCTTCATCGGCCAGTACGTAAGACGCGCCGGCAATTTCTTTAAATGTGGCCAGGTGATCGCTAGTAATTTTTCCTTTCGCAAGAACAGGTTGCATGCCTTGAAATTTTTGTAAAAATACGGGCAATGCATTAGATGAGAACGAATTGTTTTGCCGGGTTTTTGATAACCTTCCAGCTGTAAAAACACCGGAACCTGTTAAAAACTGCAAAAATAGAGAGCGGTATTTGGTATTTACGAAATCTGTCGTATGTTTGCTACGAATTAATTCGTAAATATAAACTGTCAATCAAAATTTATGAAAAATGCGACTTCATCATCCCGTTATATACTTATTGTGTGCCTGCTGCTTACTGGCATCTCTGCTTTTGCCTGGCAGGTGGCCGGGAAGAAAAACAATAAAAACGCAGACCGAACATACGATGACCGAGATACCACCAAATCCCGTAAACAGCGTTATGGTAAAAATGAATATCAACTAAACAGTGATGTTGACTTAAACCTGGCCATGCGCAACCTCGATAGCCAGATGGTAACCCTCGACAAACAGCTGGCGCACCTGGATGTGGACATTGACACGCAGGTAAACAATGCATTGGCGAACATTGATTTTAAAAAGATCCATGAACAGGCAATGGCCGCTGTAAACAATGTTGACTGGAAGAAGATACAGGAAGAAGTAAATGTATCGATGAAGCAGTCGATGAAAGAAGTGCAAAAAGCCATGCAGCAGGCACAACTGGAAATGCAGCAGGTAGACATGGCAAAGATTGAAGCAGAGGTAAAAGCCGGGCTGGCACAGGCTAAGCTGGACAGCATTCATGTTAACATTGATACCAGGGCTATACATGAGCAGGTGCAGAAAAGCCTGGCAGAAGCGCACGTGCAAATGAAAGCCGCCCAGGCACAGCTGAAACAGATAAAAGCGCTTACCAGTGCATTGCAGAAAGACGGGTTGATTGAAAAGGATAAGCCCTACCGGATTGAGCTGAAAGATGGCCAGCTTATTATCAACGGTAAAACGCAAAGCAGGGAAGTAACAGAGAAATACCGCCGGTACTTTCCCAACGAAGATCATTTCCTGATAAACAACAATGAGGGCGATGATGACCAGGACAAGATTTAATAGCTTATATAAAAAAACGCAGGGCACAATGCCCTGCGTTTTTTTATGCGTATAAGTTAACCTAAAACCGCACCACCGGGCATTTGGTACCGCGTGCAGCCGGGCTGATGAGGCCGGTTTTGGTAATAGACAGCTCGTAGGCGCCGCGGCTTTGGTTGTATGCGCTGAGGCCCGATGTGGTTACATCGTAGCTTACAATAAGCTTAAAGCCATTCCACTGGTAGCCGGCCATAGGTATGGCAGCATCTCCCTTGCGTACGTAAACGCCGCCTATGAGCTGCGTGTTGCCATCGCCGCTGAGATTGTAATTGGCCAGCAAACCCAGCACCAGTTCCTCGCTATTGGCCATTTTGCTGTAATACAGGTTGGGGCTCAGTATCCACTGGTCGTTTTGCTTAAACGAGCCATTGAGAAAGAAAGTCATTCTCCGGTTGGTTTCGCTGAGTGCTGTTTTCTGTGCAAAAAAGCTTTCGTTGGGTTTGTTCAGGTGCATTACACTTACGCCTGCATTCAGGTAAGTGTTTTCGTTGGGAAACCAGGCATAGTTTACACCCAGCTGCAGATCGAGATAATACACAGAGCTGTAGGCAAACGGCTCGCCGCTGGGAATGGTAATATCGAAGAACTTGCCGTTCCACTGGTTGTCGAATGTGAGCTTGCTGATGTCAACACTTTTGTTTACCAGTCCGCCGCTGAAGCCCATACTCAGCAGGCTGCTGAGGCCCAGCATCTGGTGATAGGCAACAGAGCCGTATGCCTTGGTAGAAGAGAGGTTGCCGCTGCCTGCCACATCGCGCAATAACGCACCGCCGATGCCTACCCAGCCATTTTCAAAGCGCTGGTTAAACAGCTGCGCATCGCCCCATACGCTGAATGTTTTATAAGGGTTGTTGGAAATACTCGCCCATTGGTTACGGTAGTTAACGCCAAGGCGGTAATCTGCATCCGGCTCAAAACCTGTGTTGGCAGGGTTTACGAGCAGCGGAGCATTGAAGTACTGTGAAAAATGCAAATCCTGGCTGTTGGCTGCAGATGCAACCAGCAGCAATAAAAGGGTACAGAGCCATCCTGGATGGCGTTGAAAAATCAATAGCATATCAAACCTCCGCTTTATTCTATCTTAACAAAGTTATATCTCCTTTCTTCTGGTAAGTGGAACCGTCATAGAAAACCACATCGGCTACATAGGTATATACATCCTGTGGTTGTACAGTGCCTTTGTACCGGCCATTCCACCCCGAGTTTTGTTTGGGGTCGGTAGCCTGGTACACCATTTCCCCCCAGCGGTTATAAATCCTGAAATTGAGTTTGGCAATGCCATAACCGCGCAGCATTACCACATCATTAATTCCGTCGCCGTTTGGCGTAAATGCGTTGGGCACATCTACCAGCGGTGTAACCACGGCACTGATGGCCTGGCAGGCCGAATCGGTACAACCGTACTGGTTACTGGCATATAAACAGGCTTTATAAATACTGGTAGCTTCATAAATATGCTGAATAGTGGTGTCGTGCAGCGTAGTGCGCAGGGTGTCACCATCACCATATTCCCATAAATAAGTTACAGCGCCTGTTGAGGTGTTCATGAAATTCACCGGTGTATTCGATTGCGGCGGTACGGGTGAATAAGTAAACGATGCCGTGGGGTTAGGGGTTATTACAATGGTTTTTGAAATGCTGTCTTTCAGGTTACAGGCCGATGAATCAATTACCAGTAATTTGATGGTAAAGGTACCGGTTTGTGTGTAAGCATGCACAGGTTCTACTTCCTGCGAGGCAGTGCCGTCACCAAAATCCCAGTAAAACTGCTGGCCTGCGAGCGAGGTGTTGCTGAATTTGGCGGTATACGGGTAACAGCCTGCGGCCGGTGTTTCAAAGCCTGCCTTTACAGTGGGCGATATGCGTATCTGCTTCAGCGCAGAATCAGGGTAATTGCAATAGGATGTGTCTATTAAATGCAATACCACATTGTAAGTGCCTGGTGTTGTATAACTGTGTGTCACTATCTGTGTACCTGTTGGCGGTGTAACGTTGCCGTCACCAAAATCCCATACAAACGAGGTATCGGTAAATGGCCGTGTTACCGGTGCTTTCGAGGTATTCCTGAATTCGTATTTCAGTGAATCGCAGGGCGGCAGTTTACGGTAGGCAAATGAAACCGGTGCCTTGTCTCCGCGTACCCTTATATGCATGTAAGCGGTATCTGCCGCATTACAGGCTTCGGGATCGCTTGAAATAAGGCGTACCAGGTAGGTGCCCAACTGCGTGAAAGTATGGTTCACCGAGTTAACAACTGTGGTGGTATCGGGTGAGCCATCGCCAAACGACCACTGGTAGGTTTTACCCATGGCCATGGTATCGGTAAACTCAACGGTAAGCGGTACGCAACCCGATGAATCGTTGGGTACGCCGTCAATGGTAGCGCGCAGGCCTGCAGCAATGCCTGCCAGGTGAAAAGCAATTTTAATGGCTGCGAGGTTGCAGAAACTGGGCAGTGCGCCATTAGTCTGGCTCCATGCGCCGGGTGTGGTGGGAAACACGCCGCCGCCATTACAGTCTGCACAAATGGCTTCGTATATCACGCCCTGTTTATCGAAACGGCTGGTACCGCCATCAACATGGTCGTTGATAACGCCGCCGTTCTGGCCAAACATGGTTCCATATAATTGTGATACGGCGTCTTTCTTCATTACAAAAAAATAAAAATCTGCTCCGTCGCGTTGCGGCGAGTTGGCAATAATCGCATCGGCTGTGGTGGTTAAGCCTGTTGTGCCATTGCTGTTATATCCTTCTGCTGCATTAATACCACCGCCCCAGCCTGAAACATATACATTCTCACAACGGTCTACCAGGAATGCAGTAATCGAAATATCGGGTAGTGCACTGCCTTTACCAAATACGGTGGAGTAGACATAGGTACCCAGGTTGGGGTTTAATTTCGAAATAAACTGTTTACCGTTATTCTGGCTGAAGGCCGCATTGCTTACAGGCCATGAGCCGGTGGTGGTTCCCGTGATGTAAGGAAAGCCCAGCTTGTCGAACTGCACACCAAACACGAGATCTGCCCCGGATGTACCGAAGTAAGAACTGTTGAGCAGTGATGAGCAGTCGTTGTTAAGCTCTGTTACAAAACCATCACAGTCGCCGCCGGCATAAGTACCGCCGATAACGGCATTGGCCCTTGCAATACCCGGGAAATCGGTGCTGGCCGTTGCTCCTGCTACATATACATGGTTATTGGCAGGGTTGAGTGCAACTGCAAATGGCGCATCATTACCGGTGCCGCCCAAAAAGCTGCAGGCATAAATGGTAGAAAGATCGCTGCTGGCTTTTATCACCACGCCATCCTGCAGGCCGCCGCCGGGTTTTGGCTGAAAGGCATTGGCAGTAACAGGGAACAGGCCTGAAGCGCTGTCTGTTTCTTTCAATGACTGGGTTTGGGTAACCAGGTAAATATTGTCGCTGTTATCGATGAGCACTTCACTGCGCGCATCATCGCCATAATTGCGGCGTGTGCTTACTGCGCCGGTATTGGTGGTGTTGGAATTGTACTTGGTGGCAATGTTTACGCCATCATCATCTGCACCGCCTATTTTGCGGGAGCCGATCAAGCCGCCGCCGGTGGCATTCAGCTTGGTAAGAAAAATATCCAGCTTACCGCAGGTACCAAAATTGGGTGCAGTGGTAGGGTAGTTGGTTGAACTGGTACGGCCTGAAATGATGAGCTCGCCTGCATTGTCTACAATCAAACTATGCGGCTGCTCATTACCGTTGCCGCCCAGATAGGTGGCGTACAAACGCTGCGAACCGTTGGCGCTGAACTTCATAATGGCTACATCGTTGGGGGCTGCATTATCGCCCTGAACACCGCCCTGGAATGTTGTTTGATAAGCGCCATTGTTTACCGGGAAGCCGCCTCCGCCACGCCCGTTATTAAATACGATGCCGCCTGAATAAAGGTTGCCCTGGTTATCGTAGGTAGCGGTATAACCCCAGTTATCGGCACGGCTGCCGGTAAAGGTGGAGAATACCAGCGTGGGATCTATCACCAGCGTGGATTGTTTATCGTACTGGCCAACGCGGAATTTAAGCGTATTACCCTTTACCACATATTTTGCGGCAACATCGGTTCTGCCAGTGTTGCCTGAAGTATAGGTGTACGGCTTCAACTCATTTACCGTACCGGCAGATGTTTGGATGGAAAGCTGTTCGTTTTTCAGGCTCAGTTTATCCACGCCGTCAAACTGCAGGGTTATTTTATCAGGATCGCCGCCCGGGTTTACAATAATATCGTATTTGAGTGCGCCGTTATCGGTGTAATAACGCACATCTACATTGGGGTATACATTTTTAAACAGCACGGCCTGGTATACGGTGCAGTGTGATGCCCATTTGGAGGGATCGTTGCCCAGTATGTAATTATTGTAGCTGTTTAACGGTTTATCGGGTATGGCGGTAATGGCAGCGGTATCATTGGCGTTGAGAAAGCGCAGCTGGTATATATGCGAATGCAGCACCATGTCGGCAGCCGGTGAGCCGGCAGTACCTACACCTCCGCCGCCTGCCGTTGGATTTTCGGCGCTGGTGCGGGCTGTAGTAACATTGGGTTGTATGCCTGGTGTGCCGGTATGTGTAGCGCCGTGATAGAAGCTGGTAATGCGTTTTACATCGTCGGGGTTGTTGAGTAATATGCGGTAGCCATCTTTATGCAACATGAATACGCCATTGGAAATATCACCCTGGAATTGTATGCGCTTTTCCCACTGTCCCTTGTTTTCGGTAAACTCCAAAGCCTGCGCCTGTGCTATATCCCATACCAGCAAGGCAACGGCAACGGACAGTATTCTGGAAATAGTTTCCAAGCTCAACAATTTATATATAAGTTACTAAATACAACGCTTACCAACGCGAAAAAGTTGTTCAGGAAATTTTGCTCCAGGAAGTTTTTCCTTTCTGAGACAAAAGGAATTGTCTTAGTGGTAAATTCTCTGCTGAAGCAAGATCCTCATCTGCGTCTAAAAGCTGCCCGGCATGAAATTTTGCCAGTTCAAGGATGCTTTTATCATTTACGAGACTGGCGAGTTTAAAGTTTAGCTCACCACTTTGCCGGGTGCCTTCAATGTCGCCCGGTCCGCGTAATTCAAGATCTTTTTCAGCGATTTTAAAGCCATCGTTGGTTGCGCACATAATACCAATACGTTCGCGTGCGTCGTTGCTGAGGCGGGAACCAGTTAAAAGAATGCAAAAGCTTTTTTCGCTACCTCTTCCCACACGGCCGCGCAATTGATGTAATTGCGACAATCCGAATTTTTCGGTGCTTTCAATTACCATTACCGAAGCGTTGGGTACGTTTACACCCACTTCAATTACCGTGGTGCTTACCATAATATGCGTATCGCCTGTTACGAAGCGCTGCATATTGGTTTCCTTTTGCTCGGGCGGCTGTTTGCCGTGCACCATGCTGATGCGGTACTTTGGCTCGGGGAAAAAGCTTTTTACCTGCTCGTATCCCTGCATCAGGTCTTCGTAGCTGAGCTTTTCACTTTCTTCAATTAACGGGTATATAATATAAGCCTGGCGGCCTTTTTCTATTTCGGTGCGGATAAAGTCCATTACCCTGGCGCGGTGGTGTTCGTTGCGGTGCACGGTGGTAATGGGTTGCCTGCCGGGCGGCAGCTCATCCATTACACTGTAATCGAGATCGCCGTAGGCAGTCATGGCCAGTGTGCGCGGAATAGGCGTAGCTGTCATTACCAGCACATGCGGCGGAACAGTTGCCTTCTCCCATAAACGGGCGCGCTGTGCTACACCAAAGCGGTGCTGCTCATCTACAATGGCCAGGCCAAGGTTCTGAAACTGCACGGCTTCTTCAATCACCGCATGGGTGCCTACTACCATTTGTATAGAGCCATCGGCCAGGCCTGCGAGTATTTTCCTTCTTTCTGCTGCTTTGGTGCTGCCGGTAAGCAGGCGCAGCTGTACGGGTAAATCTTTCAGCAGTGCACTTAAACCCGCGAAGTGTTGCTGGGCCAGTATTTCAGTAGGCGCCATCAGGCAGCTCTGGTAACCGTTACCTGCGGCAAGTAACATGGTTAGTAAAGCTACCATGGTTTTGCCGCTGCCCACATCACCCTGCAGCAGCCGGTTCATCTGGTGGCCCCGGGCGGTATCCTGCCGTATTTCTTTCAGCACTCTTTTCTGTGCACCGGTTAATTCAAAGGGCAGGTATGTGGTGTAAAAGGTATTGAACAGGTCGCCTACTTTTTCAAACACTACGCCCTTGCTGTGGCGGTGCCTGTTTAAGCGGGCCAGGTTAAGCCTTATCTGCGCCATGAAAAACTCTTCAAACTTCATGCGTTGCAGGGCCGCCTGGTATTGATCGGCATTGGCAGGGAAATGCAGTGCACAAACAGCATGGTAGCGGGAGGGCAGGTTTAGGTGATGCAGTATGCGTGCCGGGATATTTTCAGGAAGATCTTTTTCGCTGATCTGCGGTAGCAGTGCAGCCGTGAGTTTGCCTATCTGCCGGCCGTTTAAACCGCGTGCCTTGAGTTTTTCAGTAGTAGGATACACCGGCTCAAGAAACGCTTTGCCATCTGCCTTTGTATCGCGCAGCAATTCTATTTCGGGATGGGTAATCTGCGGCTTGCCATTGAAAACGCTGGTGCGGCCGTATACCAGGTATTCCTGCCCGGCTGTAAGTGTTTTCTGCACCCATTGTATGCCCTGGAACCAGGTGAGTTCAAGTATGCCTGTTTTATCCTGCAGCTGCGCTACCAGGCGCCTGCCGCGTTTTTCGCCCAGTACAGATACATTGAGCAATGTTCCGGCTACCTGTATAAATTCGGTTTGCGCGTTTATTTCGCGGATGGTGTTCACCTTTGTTTTATCGAGGTGCCTGTTGGGATAATGCTCCAGCAAATCACGGAAGGTGAATACCGACAGTTCTTTGCGCAGCATATCACCTTTCAGCGGCCCTACGCCTTTGAGGTACTCGATCGGAGAATCTAATATGGATGGTGTTTCGAAAGAAATGTCCGGAAATTTGGCCGCAAAATAGGAAGAAGCTGTTAGCTGTTGGTGGTTGGCGCGTAGGTTTTTTGGAAAAAGGGGGTACTGGTGTCCATAGGGCTCCTTTGGTGAATAGTGAACAGGCAATAGTGAATGAAAACAGGTGAGTGGTGAGTAGTCAGTAGTGAGTGATTGAAGCGAAGGTCATCCCTACGCTGCCGTTGCCGGTGTCCCCACCGGCAACCCGTCTTCGCCTGGATAATCCCGAAGTGTCGATTCTCGATTCCCGATGGTTTTTCCACTCACGACTGTCGATTCACGGTCCCGAAGTGTCGATTCTCGATTCTCGATGTTTTTTCCACTCACGACTGACGATTCACGGAGACGATTGTCCATGCACGGTCTCGGTTAAACCTGTAACTTGTCTTATCTTCGCCGCTTATGAAGAAGGAAGTTGTTTTAAGCGGAATAAGACCTACCGGTTTTTTGCACCTGGGCAATTATTTTGGTGCCATGCGCAACTATGTGCGCATGCAGGATGAATACAACTGTTATTTTTTTGTGGCCGACCTGCATAGTCTTACCACGCACCCCGATACAAAGGAACTGCGCAACAGCGTAATGCGGGTAATTGCAGAAAACGTTGCCTGCGGACTGGATCCTGAAAAGGTGGCATTGTATGTGCAGAGCACTGTGCCTGAAGTATCTGAACTGTACCTGTACCTGAATATGCTGGCGTATAAAGGCGAGCTGGAAAAAACCACTACATTTAAAGACAAAGTGCGTTTGCAGCCCGACAACGTGAATGCCGGATTGCTAACCTACCCGGTATTAATGGCGGCCGATATTCTGGTGCACCGCGCAGTGAAAGTGCCGGTGGGTAAAGACCAGGAGCAACACCTGGAAATGACCCGCAACTTTGCGGAACGTTTTAACCACCGTTATGGTGAAGTGTTTCCCTTGCCGCAGGCGTTTAATTATGGCACCAGCCTGGCCAAGATCATGAGCCTTGATGGCAACGGTAAAATGAGCAAGAGCGAAAACCAGATGAGCACCTTGTACCTGGCAGATGATGATGACCTGATCAGGAAAAAAATAATGAAGGCAAAAACAGACAGCGGTCCCACAGAACCGAATGCTGAAAAGCCTGATTATATCGAAAACCTTTTTACGCTGATGGGATTGGTGAGCAGCCCGGATGTACTGGAGAAGTTCAATGCCGATTTCAACAATTGCGTCATCCGTTACGGTGACATGAAAAAGCAGCTGGCAGAAGATATGGCGAAGTTTATTCATCCCATACGTGAGAAGGCAGCTGCGATTCAGGCAGACAAAAACCTGCTCGACAAAATTATACGCGACGGAGCAGAGAAAGCGCGGATAAACACCAACGCCACCATTAAAGCGGTGCGCGATGCAATAGGTGTACATTATATTTAGTTGCAGCTTGAAGGTAAGCATACCATGTAATGCATTAAAACGCAGCTACGGTTGCAACAACAACGTATCCGTTACCCGAGTGATTACGTAAGGCAGCATGCCTGCAGTTGTTAACCTGTGAAGGTTTGTGTTGTATTGCTGCCTGCAACCTGTAACCCGATTGAAACCCGAAATAAGTAAAATGGCAAAAGCGAAGAAACCAAAACATATTGCCGTAGCCGGTAATATCGGTGCAGGTAAAACCACATTAACGGAATTATTAAGCAAGCACTACCGCTGGATACCACAGTTTGAAGACGTGGATCATAATCCATACCTCATGGATTTTTATGAAGACATGCCACGCTGGAGCTTTAACCTGCAAATCTACTTCCTGAACAGCAGGCTGAACCAGCTGCTCGAAATTCACCGCGGTACAGAAACCGTGATACAGGACAGAACCATTTATGAAGATGCCAACATATTTGCGCCCAACCTGCACGAAATGGGGTTGATGAGCAAACGTGATTTCGATAATTACTATGCGTTTTTTCAAACGCTGAAATCCATGGTGCAACCGCCAGACCTGATGATTTACCTGAAAGCATCGGTGCCTACACTGGTTGGCCAGATTCAGAAACGCGGCCGTGAATATGAAGAAAACATCCGCCTCGATTACCTGAAAAAGCTGAACGATTTATACAACAAGTGGATTGACAGTTATACCGAGGGCCCGATACTGGTAATAGACGTTGACAAGAACAAGTTTGCCGATAGCGAAGAAGACTTCGGGGACATTATCAGCAAGATAGACGGCATGTTGTTCGGCCTGTTTTAAACCTCATTTACAACTTATTATACAAAACAAAACTCCACCGAAGCCGGTGGAGTTTTTATTATGTCATAGCAATCGAAGAAGGGCCGTGGCAATTGCTTTCAAAAATTATTGAAAGAATTGGATTGTTAAATGTACTCAAATTTTTGAATCTGCCAAGGGTGAAGCAAAAAATATTTCTTCGGGCACCTGGCGCATATATTTGGAGAAGTTCTGCCTGAATTGCCCGGCCAGTTCTTTGGCCTGAGCATCATAGGCTTCCGGGTTTTTCCAGGTGTTGCGCGGGTTAAGTAAACAGGCCGGTACACCGGGGCACTGCTGCGGAACCATCATCCCGAACACCGGGTGCTGTTCGTACGGCACCTGTTGCAGGCTGCCGTTGAGGGCTGCATCTACCATGGCACGGGTATGGGCCAGCGAAATGCGTTCACCGCTGCCGTAACAACCGCCTGTCCAGCCGGTGTTGATTAACCATACATTTACTTTGTGTTGTTTTAATTTCTGCCCCAGCATTTCGGCATACTGCACCGGGTGCAAAGGCATAAACGGTGCGCCGAAACATGCACTGAATGTAGATTTCGGCTCACAGATGCCTGTTTCAGTGCCGGCTACCTTGGCGGTATAACCGCTGATAAAATGATACATGGCCTGCGCCGGTGTAAGCTGGCTTACAGGTGGCAGCACACCGTATGCATCACAGGTTAAAAAGAAGATGTTTTTAGGAATACCCCCTTTTGCAGACGGCTCGCTGTTGGGTATAAAATGCAATGGATAACTTACACGCGTGTTTTCGGTTACAGTGCCATCATTGAAGTTGATGCGCTGTGTGCCGTTGTAAAAGCGGGTATTTTCTACCAGCGCACCAGGGCGGATGGCGTTGAAAATATCGGGTTCTTTTTCAGCCTGCAGGTTAATACACTTGGCATAACAACCTCCTTCAAAATTAAAGATACCGTCTGCCGCCCAGCCATGTTCGTCGTCGCCAATCAATTTGCGGGAAGGATGGGTGCTCAGCGTGGTTTTGCCGGTTCCGCTTAAACCAAAAAAAACTGCCACATCACCTGCTTCGCCCATGTTGGCGCTGCAATGCATGCTCAGCACATTTTCTTCTTTTGGCATCAGGTAATTGAGAATGGTGAAAATGCCTTTCTTTATTTCTCCTGTGTAGGCTGTTCCGCCTATTAAAATGGTTTTGTGCGAAAAGGAGAGTACAGCGAAGTTTTCCTGGCGGGTACCGTCTTCAAGGGGAGTGGCTTTAAACCCAGGTGCATGTATCACCAGCCATTCGGGGTTAAAGTTTTCCAGTGCGTCTTCACCGGGGCGGATAAACATATTGTGAGCAAACAGGTTGCTCCACGGGTGTTCGTTAATTACCCGGATATTGAACCGGTAACGTTCATCGGCACAGGCCTGGCAGTCACGTATCCATACTTCACGCCGCTGGTTTAAATAATGTATCATTTTCCGCTTTAGCTGTATAAAATGCTGCTCATCAATAGGGATATTGAAATTGTTCCAGTTAATGGAGCATTCGGTGAGTGCATCTTTCACCATAAACTTGTCCTGCGGACTTCTGCCGGTAAACTGGCCTGTGTTAATACACAACGCACCTGTATCGCTCAGTACGCCCTGGTTTAACTGAAGGGTTTGCTCAATCAATTGGTGGGGTTGTAGCTGGTAATGCACCTGCACATGGCTGCCTAAGCCGAGGCGTGCAAGTTGTTTGGGTGCGGCTAATGTACTTACTACAGGCATAATGGAAGTTTTAAACAAATCTAGCGCTTAAAAACTTACAGGTGTTAGTATTAGGGAGCGTTCGTTTTAGAAGAAATTCAATGAAAAAGCGCTGATGCTGAGTTGCTAAAAAATATTTTGCAACCCTGTTGTGCAAACAGAAAAATTTTAGCAAAACCCTTGCAAGTATTATAAATATTGGGTTTGCGGAGTTTATCGATTTAGCAGCGATGTTTAAAAGTTTCATGTTTAACGTTAAACTTTGTACTTGCCTGAATAAGGTTGACTTTTTTTGTAGATAATAGACCTCGTTGTAAAGTAATGTTTTTTCTGATACAGCTGATTAAAGCGGTTCATTTGCAAAAGACATTGCTTTGCAACGAGGATTCT
>NZ_QTJU01000013.1 GCF_003412455.1 Deminuibacter soli
AAGTACCTGGGTAAAGATCGGCTGTCCGGTAAAAAAGGTATGTTTGCGCATCAGGCTAATTTTTGGTGTGGTAACTTAAAATTATCTGATAACTGGGGCTTCGGCCCCTTTTTTTGTGCCTTATTTTTAAACTTTACCGGACAACAGTGAATAGTCAATAGTGAATAAAGAAAAGCGCGCGGAGCGCCGCTTTTCTTTCCAGCCAGCCCATGCCGGTGTCCCCACCGGCATTTTGCCGCCGGCTTCAAGTCGCGCCGGTGAAGGAGGCGCATTTAGACTGACGATTGAAGCCCCGGAAATAACACCCGCTTAAATCCGGCTTCGCCGGATCATTCACTATTCACCCAAAGATTGTCTTTGAAAATCGTACTTTTACCAATTCAAAAAAAAGGAACGAAGTGCCGGATACCATACAATTATTACCCGATAGTATCGCTAACCAGATTGCCGCGGGCGAGGTAATACAACGCCCGGCCAGCGCAGTGAAAGAGCTGCTCGAAAATGCAGTGGATGCGGGCGCAACTGAAATAAAATTATACATTACGGATGCAGGCAAAAGCTTGCTGCAGGTGATAGACAATGGCAAGGGCATGAGCGAAACAGATGCACGCATGTGTTTTGAGCGCCATGCCACCAGCAAAATAAAAAAGATCGACGATCTGTTCAGCATACGCACCATGGGCTTTCGCGGTGAAGCACTCGCTTCCATTGCAGCCGTGGCACAGGTGGAGCTGAGAACACGCCGCGCAGAAGATGAACTGGGTACCTGCATAGATATTGAAAACAGCGTGGTACTGAAACAGGAGCCCTGCGCCACACCAGTGGGTACCAACCTGTGCATGAAGAACCTGTTTTTCAGCGTGCCCGCACGCCGCAATTTCCTGAAAAGCAATGCCAGCGAAACCAAACACATTGTGGAGGAATTTATCCGCGTGGCCATGGCTTTCCCGCATATCATGTTCAGCTTAACCAGCAACGGGCAGGAGGTGTTTCACCTGGAATCAGGTAACCTGAAACAGCGCGTGGTGCAGGTACTTGGCAACCAGTTTATGGCCAAGCTGGTGAATGTGAAAGAAGAAACCGACTATATGAATATCTACGGTTTTGTAGGCAAACCTGATACTGCCCGCAAAACACGCGGTGAACAATATTTCTTTGTAAACAACCGCTATATCAAAAGCGCCTACCTGAACCATGCGGTGATGAGCGCGTTTGATGAGCTGATTCCGAAAGACAGCTTTCCGCTGTATGCCCTGTACATTGACCTTGACCCTACCCAGGTGGATATCAATGTGCACCCCACCAAACAGGAGATCAAGTTTGAAGATGAGAAGATCATTTACGCATTTGTACAGGCAGCTGTAAAACATGCACTGGCGCAGTTCTCCGTTGCCCCCTCGCTCGATTTTACCCTTAATGCCGAGATACAGCAGCTCGATGCCGTAAGCAAGCCGTTTACCACCGAACAGCAACAGGATACTTCGGGCAGCAAGCTGTTTAAAACTTTCAGCCAGAAAAACCAGGCGCATTTTATTGAGCCATCCGGCAACAGCAACAAAAGCGAACTGAAACACTGGAAGGAGTTTTTCACCCCGCCTGCCGCAGAAGGCTACGACCTGCTGAATAGCGAAACCGTTGGCAAGGGCGGTATGCCTGCTTTCCCGAGTACAGAAAGCGGTTATAGCTTAACAGATTCCATTTCCCAACCCGCCAGCGGGCACCTGTACGAGCAGCCCCCCGCCGCCAACCAGGTATTACCCAATGCTGTATTGCTGCAGCTGCACAATACTTATGTAATTGCCCCTACGCACAGCGGTTTTATACTGGTACACCAGCAACTGGCACACGAGCGCATTTTGTACGAACGCTACAGTCAGGCAGCCCATGGCCGAAGTATGGCTATCCAGAAATTGTTGTTCCCCGTAACGGTTGAGCTGGCTCCCGGCGATGCCCTGTTGCTTAATGAATTGCTTCCCGATTTATACGCCATCGGCTACCAGGTAGAGCTGTTTGGAAAAGATAGTTTTATTATACAGGGTACACCTGCAGATATAACCCAGGGCAACGAAAAGCACGCCATTGAGCTGCTGATTGAACAGTTTAAACATTTCAGCAGCGATATCAAGTTCAGCAAACGCGAAAAACTGGTACGCTGCATGGCACGCCAGCAGGCCATTAAAGCGGGCCAGCAGTTAACGCAGAAAGAAATGCTGCAGCTCACTGAAGAGCTGTTTACCTGCAATACCCCCAACGTAACCCCTACCGGCAGCCCCACGTACCTGGAGTTTAAGGAGGATTACCTGGACAGGATGTTTGGAAGGTAAGGGTGTGCACCCGGCAAAGCCGGTTTTATCCCCACACTTTATGGTTGCATAAACAACTTTCTTTCTTCTTTTCCAGTATATTTGGTTACTAAAACTGTTTGCCATGCAGGAAGCATATATCGTAGCCGGTTTCAGAACAGCTGTTGGAAAAAGCAAAAAAGGCGGTCTCCGTTTTTTCAGGCCCGATGACCTGGCCATTGAAGTGATCAAAGGACTGATGGGCACCGTTCCCCAGCTCGATCCCAAACGTGTGGATGATGTAATTGTAGGCAACGCTGTTCCTGAAGCAGAACAGGGTTTGCAGTTCGGGCGTATTATCGCTGCCCGCGCGCTGGGTATTGACGTGGCAGGGATTACCATTAACCGTTATTGCGCCAGCGGATTGGAAAGCATAGCCATGGCTACTGCCAAAATACGCACCGGTATGGCCGAATGTATTATTGCCGGCGGCACAGA
Organism: Deminuibacter soli; assembly: GCF_003412455.1. GTDB lineage: Bacteria > Bacteroidota > Bacteroidia > Chitinophagales > Chitinophagaceae > Deminuibacter > Deminuibacter soli. The sequence goes on from NZ_QTJU01000013.1 coordinate 2,781, forward strand.
AAGCATGAGCCTGGTGCCTACCTCGGGTTGGAAAACCGTTCCCGCCTACTCTATTGCCAAAGAAGAACCCGATTATTATTTAAGCATGGGCCTCACTGCCGAAGCAGTAGCCAAAGAATACAAGGTAAGCCGTGAAGACCAGGATGCGTTTGCACTGGCTTCGCACCAGAAGGCACAGCACGCCATTGAGAATGGTTATTTTAAACCCGGTATACTGCCTATTACTGTAGAACAGGTATATGTGGATGAAAACGGCAAACGCAAAACCAAAAACTATGTGGTAGATACCGATGAGGGCGTACGTGCCGATACATCGCTCGATGCACTCGGCAAACTGAAACCGGTATTCGCCCTTGGTGGCAGCGTTACAGCAGGTAACAGTTCGCAAACCAGCGATGGCGCCGCTTTCGTAATTGTAATGAGCGAACGCATGGTGAATGAACTGGGGTTAAAACCCATTGGCCGGCTGGTAAACTGCGCGAGCGCAGGTGTTGAACCACGCATTATGGGCATTGGCCCTGTGGCTGCAGTACCTAAAGTGCTGAAACAGGCCGGTATGTCGCTTGCAGATATTGAGCTTATCGAACTCAACGAAGCGTTTGCCTCACAATCTGTAGCCGTTATACGTGAACTGGGTCTTGACCCATCTATCGTAAATATCAACGGCGGCGCCATTGCGCTGGGCCACCCGCTGGGTTGTACCGGCTGTAAACTTACCATACAGCTGTTAAACGACATGAAACGTCTCAACAAGAAATATGGCATTGTCACCGCCTGCGTCGGCGGCGGGCAAGGCATCGCAGGGATCATAGAAAACTTATAAAAAAAAGACCGGCTTTCAGGCCGGTTTTTTTTATGGTTATATGGTTGCATTGCTTAATGGCTGTGACGAAGAAGCTTTTTTATGGTTGAATAGCTATCGGTTTGATGGCTATCAGGAAAGATGTTTAGCTTGCTGTACGATTGTATGCATCATAGCAATCAAACCATAAAACCATCTAACAATCTAATCATCTATCCATGCTCGCTCTCGTTTGTCCAGATAAAGAACAACCTTTTGTAGTGCAGGAAGTACCACTGCCGCAGGTGGAAAAAAATGAGGTATTGGTACAGGTAAAAGCTGCGGCCATTAACCACCGTGATTACTGGATACAAAAGGGGCAGTATGCCAACCTGCGCTACCCGGCTATACTTGGCAGTGATGGCAGCGGTATTGTAGCTGCTGTTGGCGAAGCAGTGAATGAACACTGGCTGGGCAAGGAAGTGATTATTAACCCGGCCATGAACTGGGGTAATAACCCGGCTTTTAACGGACCTGATTTTACGATACTCGGTCTGCCGCGGCAAGGCTGCTTTGCAGAATACGTAAGCGTTCCGGTTACACAGGTACACGCCAAACCGACCCATCTTTCTTTTGAGCAGGCAGCAGCCATTCCACTCTCCGGCCTTACAGGCTACCGCGCCTTATTTACCCGTGCACAGTTAAAACCGGGCGATACGCTATTGCTTACCGGCATTGGCGGCGGCACGGCCCTGCTGATGCTGCAAATGGCAGTGGCCATTGGGGTGCAGGTGTATGTAACATCGGGCAATGATGCCAAAATTGACAAGGCCGTACAACTAGGCGCTGCCGGTGGTGTAAACTATACCATGAATGGCTGGCATAAATTATTGCAGGCTATGGTGAACGGCTTTGACGTGATAGCCGACAGTGCAGCAGGTGATGGTTTTAAAAACTTTGTTGACCTTGCCAAACCGGGCGGACGTATTGTATTTTTCGGTGGCACCCAGGGGCCTATTACCACCTTAAACCCGCAGAAAATATTCTGGAAACAACTTAATATACTGGGCAGCACCATGGGCACACCCGAAGAGTTTTCGGCAATGGTAGCCCTGTTTCAACAATACCGCATTCAGCCCGTTATTGATGAGATACTATCCTTTGAAAACGCAGAGCACGCTATTCGTAAAATGGATGATGCCACGCAGTTTGGCAAGCTCGTGTTAACTTTAAACAAATAAATGCTGGTTTTGACAGCTACTCAATACCTATTTATGCGCTATTCCCTGTTATGCAGTTTGTGCTGTATTTCCCTGTTTTATGCCTGCGGACAGCGTGCAGCTTATTTCCCTGCCAACACGCCCTTTAAATCACCTGCCAAAGTGGGTGAACTTGCAGATAAACGCCTGGATGAAGCATCGGGTGTGGCGCCCTCGCATATTAAAAATGATTACTACTGGCTGCACAACGACAGCGGTGATAAAGCCCGCGTATTTTTAATGAAAAGAGACGGCAGCGCGCAGGGTGTTGCCAATTTTAATGAGCTGGTGTTAGATTGTGAAGATATTGCCAGCGGCATAGGCTACCTGCCCGGCACTTTTGTATACCTCGGCGATATAGGGGATAACCATGCTATACGCGCTAACATCACCGTTTATACCTTTGATGAAAATGAGCTGTTCACTGCGGCGCAGAAAGAAGGAAAGATAAAACGCTACAACAAAACGGTACTCACCTATCCCGATGGGCCAAGAGATGCAGAAACCCTGATGATTGACCCGGTAGACAGCCTGTTGTATATTGTAAGCAAGCGGGAAAAAAATGTACATATCTATAGTGCACCGCTGAAAGCCATTTTCAAACAATCGCAGATAACCTTACAATTGCATGCGCAGATACCTTACACCTATATCACTTCGGGCGATATTGCCGCAAACGGCAGTGAAGTGGTGATAAAAAATTACGACAGCGTTTATTACTGGAAACGCGCAGCACACGAACCGGTATACAAAACCATGCAGCGCCCGGCCCTGCGCCTGCCTTACCGCAAAGAAAAACAGGGCGAGGGTATTTGCTTTACCACCAGTAACGATGGTTTTATTACCGTGAGCGAGGGTAAGCACACGCCTGTTTATTTTTACCAGCGCAAATGAACAGTACGGGGCAAAACGCGTTTAACAGCATAGCGCTGCAATAACTGCACAAAGTTTGTTATATTAACATAAATACTCCGTTATGCAAACGATACTGGTACCCACCGATTTTTCTGAAACAGCCAAGAATGCCACCCGTTATGCCCTGCAACTGGCAGCAGCCATAGGCGCAGACAAAATCATTTTATACAATGCTTACCAGATACCGGTTACCGCCGACCCTATGATGCCCACGCTTCAGCTGTTTAACCTGGAAGAAATAAAAGCCGCCAGCGAAGAGGGATTGTCGCATTTTGCAGATACCATTCAGCCGCTGGTACCTGCGGGCATTTCCATAGAAACCCTCTGCGAATTCAATGTACTGGCCGAGGGCATCGGCGATGTGATTGACCGCACGGGCGCAGGCATTATTGTAATGGGTATCACCGGCGGCGATAAGGTAGAAGAAGTGCTGATAGGCAGCAACACCATCAGCGTATCCAAACATGCACATATACCGGTGATCATTGTACCGGCAGATTGCAGTTACCAGCCTATTAAAGCCATTGCACTTGCCTGTGATTTAAAGAAGGTGGTACAAACAACACCGGTAGAACCTATCAAGACGTTGTTACAACTTACCGGCGCAGCCTTCAGCGTGGTAAACATCAGCGGGCAAAAACAGCAGCCTTCTGATGACAAGGCTTTCCAGATGTTGTTACTGGATACATTGTTTCAGCAACAGCAACCTGCTTATTTCTTTATAGAGAACGATGATTTTACAGAAGCCATACAACAGTTTGTAGTGGCCAATAAAGTAGACCTGCTGATCACCATCCCCAAAAAACATGGCTGGTTCGAGGGCTTGTTCAAACGCAGCCATACCAAACGCCTGGCATTTCATAGTCATATCCCGTTGATGGTAGCACACGAATAGCTGGGTACAATTTTAACCGCAGAGCGCACAAAGAGCAAACGCCGCACAAAGATCACAGAGAAGAAACGCCGGTGAGTACACTGGCTTCGGCATTATAAAAAGTCCCATCCCGGCTTAGCGGGGACGGGACTTTTATTTATTCTGTTGTTCATCGGACTTGCTGAGATCGTCTCGACTGTCGACTGTCGATTCTCGATTCTCGAACACGGTACATTCGCCGGAACCGGCGATACCACGCTACTTATACACCTCCGCCAGCTTGCTCTCGAGGTCTTCCCCGCGCAGGCTTTTGGCGATGATTTTGCCTGAAGGATCAATCAGGAAATTGGCAGGGATGGAGTTGATGCCGTATGATTTGGCCACTGCATTGTTCCAGTACTGCAGGTCGGATACATGCGTCCAAACCAGGCCATCTTTGTGAATGGCATCCAGCCATGATTTTTGTGCACCTGGCTGGTCAAGCGATACGCCGATGATATGAAAACCTTTGTCTTTAAACTTGTTGAAAGCCTTTACCACATTGGGGTTTTCCCTGCGGCAGGGACCACACCAGCTGGCCCAGAAATCAACCAGCACATAATGGCCACGGAAAGAAGACAGGCTTACCGGTTTGCCCAGGGTATCGGCCTGTGTAAAATCGAGCGCTTCGCTGCCGATGGCTGTTTTCTTTACTGCATCGAGGCGTTGCTTAAAATCTTTACCGCCTTTAGAGTTCTGCGCAGTGGCAGGTAAAGAATTGTACAAAGGCTCTACTTTGGCAACATCGATATCAGCAAAGCCTGCATACAGGTTCAATGCATAAATAGCCAGCGGAGAGTTGGGGTTGCCCTTTACATACGGGCCATACACCTGCTCTTTCAAATCAGCTTCCAGTTTATCACCTTCTGCATCGAGCTGTTTCAGTTTGGCAGTATCGCCGCTCGCCTGCGCTGCACGGTAAGCAGCATTCAGCGTTGCGCCTTTCTGGTTAAACGGCTGCTCGGCTGTTTTCAGCTTTTTGGCTTCATCATTCAGTACAGATCCTGTAGTGGTGAAGTTGGCCAGTGAATCTTTGTGCGTGATAGAAAAGCTGGCTGGTTCAATAAACAGGGGCGCTGCATCGCCTTCGCTTTTCAGCGCGCGGCCATTGGATGTATTCAGCAGCAGCACGGCCTGGGTAAGTTCACTTACTTTGGCTTTTATCACATATTGGTTGTCTGTAACTGTTGCACTGTCAATTACCAGCCCGCCATGATCACGGTGCAGCAGGTATATCTTTTTAGCGCCTTTTACATTGTTGAGCTGACCTTTTATGGTAACGCTGCCATCCTGGGCCCAAAGCGCGGCAGGTATCAGCATTGTCAGCAGTAGAAGTGTTTTCTTCATGTGTGTGTGATTCGGTTTGTTGTTGCGTAATTTACTATATAATGACCAATCCCGCGGCGGTTTACAATTTAACGTTGGAAGTTTAACGTTGGAAAACCCGAAGGGCGCGCAAACAGTGGCTTAAAACCAAGCGCATCAGGCCAGGTATTTACCTACAATCGGCACCCTGCGGCCTACGCCAAATGCCTTTGGCGATACACGGATGATGGGACAAAACTGGTTGCGTTTGTATTCGTTGGTGTTTACCAGTTTCAGAATACGGTCTACCACCGCACTGTCAAATCCCTGCGCTTTTATTTCGGCAGGCCCCTGGCGTTTTTCAATGTACTGGTACAATACTTTGTCCAGCACCTGGTAGTCGGGCAGGCTGTCACTGTCTTTCTGGTCATGCCGCAGCTCGGCGCTTGGTGCCTTGGTGATAATATTGTACGGTATGATTTCGCTGTTGCGGTTAATGTATTTCGCCAGTTCGTATACCTGCAGTTTGTAGCAATCGCCCAGCACACCCAAGCCGCCGGCCATATCGCCATACAGGGTACCATAACCGGTAGCCAGCTCGCTTTTGTTAGAGGTGTTGAGCAGTATATAACCAAACTTGTTGGAAATAGCCATCAGCAAATTGCCACGCGTGCGGCTCTGCATGTTCTCTTCTGCCAGTGAAAAAGGCAGGTTGTTGAAAACAGGTTGCAGCGTGTCCAGTAACGACTGGTATACATTATCGATGCGGATGATATCGTAAGGATTGCCGAGGTTTTTACTTAACTGCACGGCATCATCTACCGAGTGACTGGTTGAATAAGGCGAGGGCATCAGTATGGCACGCACATTATCCTTACCCAATGCTTCGCAGGCCAGCGCCAGTGTTACTGCCGAATCAATACCACCTGATGAGCCGAGAATGGCCTTGGTGAAGCCCATTTTGGAGAAATAATCACGGATACCCATTACCAGCGCATCGTACACCTGCGCCAGGTTGTGTTTTTCCTCCAGTCCGGCGGGCATGGTTTCTTCTTCGGAAATACCGGCTGCTGCCTGTAATACAGCTGCATCAAGACTACCATCGTCGTTTAACACAGCGCCGTCAATGGCTTCTTCAAACATCGGCAGGGCCTTGCACAGGTTGCCGTGTTTATCAAATATGAGCGATGCACCATCGAATACAATTTCCGTCTGGCTGCCGATGGCATTGCAGTAAAACATTGGCAAGCCATATTTGGCCACATTGGCTTTCACCACGGCTTTGCGGTTTTCATCGTGCAGGTAATCGAACGGAGAAGCGCTGAGGTTAATCATTACATCGGGCTGCTGGGTAATCAGCTGATCCATGGGGCACACGCGGTACAGCGGGTTATTGTTGCCGAGGTTCCAGATATCTTCACAAATAGTCACCGCCAGCTTTTTGCCTTTAAAGGGTACTACTTTCCATTCCCACGAAGGTTCAAAATAACGGTACTCATCAAACACATCGTAAGTAGGTAACAGGGTCTTGTGAATCTCTGCCTTTACTTCTTTTTCGTACAGGAAAAACGCAGCGTTGAACAGGTCTTTCCCTTCTACCTGTTTGTTACGCGCAGGCGAGCCGATGAGCACACCGATGGTATCGGCATGTTCTTTTATAAGATCGATGCTTTCGTAACATTTATTAATAAAATCATTGAACTCTACAAAATCACGCGCAGGGTAACCGCACACACTCATTTCACTGAAAACCACGAGGTCGCCCCCCATTGCTTTGGCCTGCTGAATGCCTTCAATAATCTTCTTTCTGTTGCTTTCAAAATTGCCGATATGATAGTTCTGCTGTGCCAGGATAATCTTCATAAACACAAATTTCTATACGCGAATTTCACGAATTACTTGATAGGAATAACCAGATTTGCGCAATTTGCGACCGGTTTAACCGTTTTTTACCGCGTAAACTTAACATTCCTTTACATCCGTTTTGTATTAATTCGCAGCAACATGAACAAAATTGCAGCAGTACTCTCTCTTTTCGTTGTATTTGCGCTGGCCTCGTGCGGCAGCAAAAGGCAGGTGCCCGATGTATCTAAAATAAAAGTGAGCCTGCAGGTGCAGCGCTTCGACCGCGATTTTTTCACCATCGATACCAACCATACGGAAGCCGCGCTGGATAAACTGCAGCAATTGTACCCCGAATTTATGCCCGACTTCCTGTACAACATTCTTGCTCTGCCGCCGCAGAAAGACAGTGTGCTGCAAAAAGTAAAACAGTTTATACACGATTACAAACCGGTATACGATTCAGTACAGAAAGTATTTCCCGATATAAAAAATGCAGAACAATCTTTACATCTTGCGCTGCAGCTAACACATCATTATTTCCCCGGTTATAAAATACCCGCACGCATTATTTGCTTCACCGGCCCTATTGAAGGATACGGCAATGTGCTTACCTCATCCGGTTTTGCAGTAGGTCTGCAGCTGTATCTTGGCAAACAGTTTTCGTTATACCAGACCGATTACATACGCGAAGTATATCCCGACTACCAGGCACGCCGTTTTGAAGCGCCTTACATACCGGTGAACTGTGTGCGCAACCTAATTGAAGACATGTTCCCCGCCAACACTGCCGGCAAAACACTGATGGAACAAATGATAGAAAACGGCAAGCGTTTGTACGTGATGGACCAGCTGCTGCCTTATACAGCCGACAGTTTAAAAACCGGTTACACACAAGCGCAGCTGGATGCCTGTTATAAAAACGAAGCCACCATCTGGAACTTCTTTTTGCAAAACGATTTACTCTACAATGCCGACCCCGTTGTTATCAGGGATTATGTAACCGACGGCCCCAAAACCAATGCCTTCGGCGATCAATCGCCCGGTAATTTATCCCAGTTCAGCGGCTGGCAGATTGTAAAGAAATGGATGGCTAAAAACGAAGGCAAATCATTGGAAGAGCTCATGCGCACACCGGCAAGGCAGTTGTTTGAGGAAACGAGGTATAAACCGAGGTAAGAAAAAAGCTGCGAGCTTTGAGCTACGAGCTTAAACAGCCATTGCATATACACACGAAGCGGAATTTATAATCGTTACACACTTTATAAATTCCGCTTTATCTTTTACCTTACCAATGATTAACAGATCTCCGCTACGATAAAGAACTCGAAGCTCGCAGCTTGTAGCTCGAAGCTTATAGCCATCAGCTTTTAGCGGTTAGCCTGTTGTGTGTCACCCATCGTGTAGCGATGTACTGCCCTGTGTTCGGTAAAACAGGGCACGAAGGAGTAACTTCCTGCAGGAAGTACCAGGCTAAAAGCTATACGCTATCAGCTACAAGCTGGCTGTTTATTAATTGTTTTTAAACGGCACTACCATATCAAAGGGCGGTATTTTAACGGTGAACCTGTTTTTGGAATGTTGGTTCTCCATGAGGTAGGTACCCTGCATGCGGCCTATTTCGGTGCGGAGGTTACAACCGCTTACATATTGAAATTGCTGGCCGGGTTGTAATACCGGCTGCACACCTACTACCCCTTCTCCTTCCACTTCGCGGTTCTGGCCGTTACTGTCGTAAATAAACCAGTGGCGGCGCAGCAGCTGTACGGTAAAGTTGTTGTGGTTTTCGATGGTAATGCGGTAAGCAAACATAAATTCATTGTTGGCCGGATTGCTATAATCTGCCTGGTAAAACGTTTCAACGCTTATTTCTACGCCTTCGGATATTTTGGATACCATACACATTGCTTGCTTACTGTAAAACTAAGGAAATACTGCTTAAATAGGCCAGCCCCAAGATAACCGGAAACGGGCATTTTCAGGCAGGTTAACGGCTGTTAGGATAAATGGATGTAACGCCATCGTTACGGCTGTAATGAGCGCCGGGTTGCGTTTCCGGGAGAATTTGGCGCGGAGAGGTCTGATTTAACAGTAAAAATGCCCCCGCCTCAGTACCTTTGCAGCGCTTTTCTTATTCTTCACTTCAAAATTTCATTCTCTATGACGAAAATTGCTGTTGCAAAAGGCGATGGTATCGGGCCGGAAATAATGGAAGCTGTCCTCTCTGTGTTTGAAGCAGCCAAAGTGCCGCTGACCTACGAATTTGTGGACATGGGAAAATGGGTGTTTGACAAAGGTTATAGCAACGGCATGACGCCGGAAGCACAGCAATCCATTGAGAGCCTGGGCATTCTGTTTAAAGGCCCGATGGAAACCCCGAAGGGCAAAGGCGTGAAAAGTGTAAACGTAACCGCCCGTAAAACCTGGAACACATATGCCAATAAAAGGGTATTCCAGACGCTGCATGGCGTTGATACCGTTTTCAGCAAGGCAGGTATTCCCATTGACATTACGGTGGTTCGTGAAAATATTGAAGATACCTATGGCGGTATCGAGCACATGATTACGCATGATGTGGCTCTCAGCCGCCGTTTTATTACCCGCCCGGGCAGTATGCAGGTAATTAAGTATGCGTTTGAAATGGCCAGCAAAAACGGCGCAAAACGCATTACCTGCGGTCACAAGGCGAATATCATGAAACTCACCGACGGCCTGTTCCTCGAGTGTTTTTATGAAGTAGCGAAAGACTATCCTGATCTGAAAGCAGACGACGTTATTGTGGACGACCTGTGTATGAAGCTGGTTACCCGTCCTGATTTATTTGATACCGTGGTGCTTACCAACCTGCAGGGTGATATCGTATCTGACCTTTGCGCAGGCCTGGTAGGCGGTTTGGGCTTTGCCCCTTCGGCCAATATTGGTGACCACATCTGTATTTTTGAAGCAGTACACGGCACTGCCCCTGATATTGCCGGTAAAAACATCGCCAACCCTACCGCTCTATTGCTCAGCGGCCTGGCTATGCTGCGCCACCTAGGTTTAATGGAAAGCGCTGCCATGATTGAAAATGCCTTACTGTATACCCTGGAGCAGGGCGTACACACCGGCGATTTCGGTACCAAAGGCACTGCATCTGTCAATACCACCGATTTCTCTAAAGCCATCACGGCCAATTTCGGTAAAACACCGGCACATGGCGCCAAACCCATGCTGCCCAACAAACCGATTACACCTACTACCTTTAAACTGGACAAAAACCCGATGATCTTCTCTAAAGATGAAGACGGTGTGAAAATAGTGGGTGTTGACCTGTTTATTGAAAGCACTGAACAGCCCAGCATTGTTGCAGAAAAGGCGCTGAAACAAACAGGCGACCTGTTTAAACTGGTTACCATCAGCAACCGCGGTACGCAGGTATGGCCCAAAGGCTCTGTGTTTACCAACCTGGTTGAACAGTATTGCTGCCGCTTTGAAAGTGTAGGTGAAACTGCTGTTACGCAAACAGATATTATGGCGCTGTACAAGCGCATCGCCGAAGATTTTAAAGTATGCTCTACCGAGCTGCTGAATGTATTTGGCGATAAAAAAGGATACAGTCTGGCACAAGGCCAGTAAACATAAAAAAGGCCGTCCCCATCAGACGGCCTTTTCTTTTTTTAGAACAGGGGCTTGCCCTGGTAGTAATCGAGCACTTTTACGTGCAGTATATAATCGTATTTGGAAGAGATCAATCCAAGCGCAGCCTGGTCAAGATTGTTCTTCGCAATATTGTAATCCACCGATGTAATGGCGCCCGCATCAAACTTTATCTGTGCCACGCGGAATGATTCGCCATAATCTGCCACCTGCTGGTTGTAACTCTTATAACGGTCGTAAGCAGAAATCATGTCAACATATGCCTGCTCTACACTTTGCCTTAACTGCGTGCGGATAGTTTTTGCCTGAAACGATGTTTGCTTCTCGGTAATCTTCGCCTGTTTCAGTTTGCTTTTGGCGCTTAACCCGTTTAAAATGGGGATATTCAAACCCAGTGACACACCGGTATTGAAGTTATTTGTCCACTGGTCGAAGTAGCCGATTTTATTGGATGCAAAGTTCTCCTGTGTAATATAAATCGGATTTTTGTTGCCGCTCGCATCTACTGCATAGCTGTCGGAGCTAAGGATATCTGTTTTACCGAGCGATTCACCGCGTGAGGTACTTACGCTGGAATAGTTGGTACCCGCATTACCGCCGAGCGACAGGGTAGGATACATTTGACCCGCAGCAGCTTTAATACCCTTCATGGCGCTTTCTTCGCGCAGGTCGGCTGCTTTAACCAGCGACAGGTTGTGCACTGCCAGTTCAAATATTTCTTCTGAACCACCCTGGTACAATACAGCCATGCTGGCTACATCCAGCGGTTGCAGTTTAAACTGATCGGTATAAGGAATATTCAGTGTTTGTGTAAGTTTCAGCTGCGAAGTGCGCAGTGCATTGCGTGCATTTACCACAGCCAGTTCATTGGTACCCAGCTGGCCTTTCATATTGTACAGGTCGCCCGGGGCAACTGCACCATCTTTGTCCAGTATCAGGAAACGGTTTACCTGTGTGCGGGTTACATCGGCCTGTTTAATGGCCATGTTCAGCTGCTCCTGGTTGTTGAGAACTGTAAGGTAAGCGAGTATCACCGCAATGGTGGTATTCTCTTTTGTTTGCTGGTAATCCATTTCGCTGGCATTGTACGCCAGCCTGTATTGCCGTATGGCATTTTGTATGCTGGAAGCATTCCAGAGCACTACAGAGGCATTTAAGCTGTAGGTGGCAGCTGTATAGTTCTGTGAAATATAACTATTGCTCGAGGGGTCAATACTGCGGCCCTGGTTCAGGGAGTGGTTGATATTGCCAGATACAAACGGCAGCATATTACCCCTGGCCTGATCCCAGTTTACCTTGCCGCCTTCCATGGTAAACTGCGCGGTCTTCACATCCACGTTATTTTTAAGTGCTATATCCACGCACTGTTGCAGGTTGTAAACAGAATCCTGGGCCTGGCACTGTGCTACAAGTGCGACACCTGCGCAGAGGATTCCTATTATCCTTTTGATCATCGTACTTGTTTTAACTGTTTACAATTCTGCCGTCGAGCAAATCAATAATCCTGGTGCCGTATTCCGCATTTTTTTCAGAGTGGGTTACCTGTATAATGGTTACGCCGTCTTCCGTATTCAGTTTTTTAAACAGCTCCATAATTTCCTCTCCCTGTTTGGAGTTGAGGTTACCGGTAGGTTCATCTGCCAGCAACAGTTTTGGTTTGGCCACCAGTGCGCGGGCAATACCCACGAGCTGCTGCTGACCACCGGAAAGCTGTGATGGAAAAAGGTCTTTTTTACCAACAATCTGGAACCTGTCGAGCATATCCGCAACAATGGCTTTGCGTTCTGCAGCCTTGGTATTCTGGTATATCAGGGGTGTTTCAATGTTTTCGTATACGGTTAACTCATCAATGAGGTGGTATGCCTGGAATACAAAGCCGATATATTGCTTGTACAAAGCAGTGCGTTGCTTTTCTTTCATGGCATGCACTGCTTCACCCAGGAAATGATATTCGCCTTCGTCTGCATTGTCGAGCATGCCTATTACATTGAGCAGACTTGATTTGCCTGAACCGGAAGGCCCCATGATGGATACAAACTCGCCTTCTTTGATGGAAAGGTTTACATCTTTAAGGATAAAGGTTCTGTTGCCGCCAACATTCACCCATTTTGAGATATGTGCTAATTCTATCATAATACGTTAATTCATTTCTGTTGCTGACCGTTAAGGCACAAATACATGCCAATCAGTTTATTATTTGATCCACAGCAAGTTATAGCAATTTACGCAAGTACTGTGTACGCTTTCGATACAGTTTTTGTATTGTTTTGATACATGAACGCGCCCGTTAAAATAAACAACACCCGCAAAAAAGAAAACGGAATCATTTCTTTTTGCGGGTGCCGTATCATACCAGCTATACCGGTGATTATGAAAAAGTGAATTGCACAAGTTGGTGCGGCTATTCTGCACGCAGACTTTTAGCCGGGTTGGCCGTAGCTGCTTTAATGGCCTGGAAGCTTACCGTAAGCAAGGCAATCACTGCTGCCAGCACACCTGCTACCACGAATATCCACCACTCGATGGATGTGCGGTAAGCAAAATCCTGCAGCCAGGTATACATGGCCCACCATGCCAGCGGAAACGCAATGAGTGCAGCAATAAATACCAGTTTCAGGAAATCGCGCGAGAGCAGGGATACCAGCATTTCGGTGGATGCGCCCAATACTTTGCGCACCCCCATTTCTTTGGTGCGGCGCTCTGCCATATAAACAGACAGGCCGAACAAACCCAGGCAGGCCACCAGTATCGACAAAGTGGTGAATATGCCAAACACCACGCCCATGCGCTCTTCAGCACGGTACAGTGCTTCAAAATCCTGGTCGAGGAACGAATACTCAAACGGCACATCTGCTGCAAACTGTTTCCAGTTTTTCTCTATACCCTGCAATGTATTGGACAGGTGCGTGCCTTGTACATGGGCTATTACAAATGCCGTATTGATATCGTATGATTTGGAGGTGGTGTAAAACAGCGCAAACGGCACTACTTCGGAGTGCAGGGATTGCAGGTTAAAATCTTTCACCACACCTATTACTTTAAACACCTGGTTATTGCCACCGGGATAGGTAAGATACTTGCCCAGCGGCTCTTTCCAGCCCACCTGTTTTACGGTGGTTTCGTTTACTATAACAGAGGCTGAATCATCGAATGCTTTGGAGAAATTACGGCCCTGCAGCAATTGCAGTTGCAAGGAGGGAATAAAATATTCATCGGTAATAAAAGAACTCAGTGTTACATCTTTCGACAGCGGTTCTTTTACATTGGCAATAACCGGCACATAAAAATCAGTAAAGTCACTGAAGTCTTTTGCAGGCACACCTGTTGAAACCGTTACGGCCGTAACACCCGGCAATTGCTGCAGGTTATTGCGCAGTGTGTTTACATCGCCTTTTACCTTGGCAGCATTGGGCAGTATCACCACATTGTCTTTTTGCAGGCCAAGATCTTTACTGCGCGCATACTGCAGCTGTTTAAACACCATTACGGTACAAATAATAAGCGCAATGGACACCGTAAACTGGAACACCACCAGCCCATTGCGAATAAGCTGTCCGCCCCTGCCCTTTACAAATACCGCCGAGCCTTTCAACACCTCGATTGGATTAAATGCCGTTAAATAGAATGCAGGGTAACTGCCCGCCAGCAAACCCGTGAACAGCGTAAGCAAAACCGGCAGCAGCCATATACCATTGCTCAACATAGCCGTAAACTGCAGCTGTTTGCCTGCCACTGTGTTAAACAAGGGCAGCAGCAACCATACCAGCAGCAGCGAAACCAGTGCAGCAGTAAAGCTGTACAGCATGGCTTCTGTTAAAAACTGTTTTACCAGTTGCCCTTTCTGCGAGCCCAGCACTTTGCGTACGCCCACTTCTTTAGCCCTTCGGGCAGCCTGTGCAGTGGCAAGGTTCATAAAGTTTACGCAGGCAAGCACGATGATGAACAGTGCTATGACGGCAAAAATGTATATGTACTTTATATCGCCCAGGTTGGAATAGGCAGAACCGATATTGGCCGAATGCAGGTGCACATCGGTTAAGGCCTGCAACTCAAAATCCCATTTACCGCCTTTCTTCAGAAACTCATCAAAAGGCTGCCCGATGCGTTTAAAGGCATTTGCCGCCTGCACCCGCACCATGGCAGGAAACTTGCTTTGCAGCTGTGCAATAGCCGCTTTATTGGCCGTTTGCGGCTGTACGGTAACGTAAGTATTCATCTGACACCATACCCAGCTCCAGCTAAAATGTCTTACTGCTTCGCATGCTGCTACCGGCAGCAACATGCTGAACTGTATGGATGATTGTTCCGGAACATCCTTCAGTACGCCGGTTACCACAAAGGGATCGGCAAAATGATCAAGCCGCAGCAATTTGCCGGTAACCTGTGTGGTACCAAAGTATTTCTTTGCCGCGGATTCGGTGAGCATAATGCTGTGCGGGTTTTGCAGGCCAGTGGTATGGCCACTCAGCAATGCATAATCAAACATGTCCAGGAAATTGGAATCTACGGCCAGGATCTCTTTTTCGGTGAAAGATTTTGTGCTGTTGCTGCCATCTTCATGCACAACGGCATTACCAATGCGGTATACCCGGGTATATGATGTTACTTCAGGGAATGCCGCCTGCAATGCAGCACCCACAGGCGGTGGTGTATTGTACGCTTTAAAAGGTTGCCCGCCGAAGTTGCCATGCAGGCTTACCTGGTAAATACTTTTCGATTTGCTGAAGAATTGATCATATCGTAACTCATCCGTCACATACAACACAATCAGTAATACACAGGCCATCCCGATAGCCAGACCAGCAATGTTAATGGTGCTGTTCAATTTGTCGCGGCGCATGTTGCGCAATACAAGGCGGATGTTTGTTGCCAGCATAAGCAGTTATTTTTAAGGATACAGATTTATTCGGAACGCAGGCTTTTAACGGGGTTGCGCATGGCAGCCTTGAATGCCTGCAGGCCAATGGTAGCGTAGGCTATTACAATAGCCAGCGCTGCGGCCACAGCGAAAATCCACCAGCTGATGCTTGCGCGGTAAGCAAAATCGAGCAGCCAGTTGTGCATAAAATACCAGGCAATGGGGAAGGCGATAAAAGCAGCCACCAGTACCAGCACAATAAAATCTTTCGCCACCAGCTGCACCAGGCTGTTTACAGATGCGCCCAGTACTTTGCGTATGCCTATTTCCTTTACGCGCTGCGACACAATCAGTATTACCATTGCCAGTAAGCCCATACAGCTGAGCACAATGGTAATAACCGCCCCTATCACAAATATGCGGGTAAGGCGTTCTTCATTGCGGTATTGTGCATTTACATTCTCGTCGAGGAATGAGCCGAGAAACTCAGATCCCGGGGCTATTTCTTTCCACGCGCTTTTCAGCAGTTCCATGCTGCCTGCAGGGTTGGCAGGTTGCACCTTAACGAGAATATAGTTTACACCAAACTCTTTATTCAACACCAGTGTGAGGGGTTCTACCTTGTTATGTAAAGACTGGAAGTTGAAGTTTTTTACAATGCCCAGTATCTGCAGTTTTCCATTATCCAGCGGCAGGAATTTACCTATCAGGTCTTTATCGTTCAGTGCTGCGGCCATGGCTTCGTTGATTACCACACCAGCGCTGTCTGTTGCCAGGCTGCGGGAAAAGTCGCGCCCTTCTGTGACTTGCAAATCGAGTGTTTTCACGAAATCGTAGCTTACCCCATACCAGTGGCTTACTACCGTATGGTTATTGTAATCGAAGCCCATCCGGGAGCTCATGCTCGAATTATCTTTGCCCCTGCCCAGGTTATTATAAATGCCGGAAACGCTGAGCACTTCAGGGCGTGCAGCCAGCTTTTGCCGCAGCAGCTGTTCAGCCGCAGTACCGGATATTTGTCCGTTTACGGGAATACTGATGACCTGCGATGTATTAAAGCCAAGCGGCTGGGTGCGTAAATAATTAATCTGTTTCCACGATACCAGTGTGCAGGTAATCAGGAATATCGCGATACCAAACTGCAGTACAATTAACCCGTTGCGCAGCCTGCCCGAACGTGATACGCTTACACTGCCCTTTAATATATTCACAATGCGCAAACGCCCCATTACCCATGCAGGATAAACCCCTGCCAGCAGTGTGACCACTAAAAAACCTGCTGCTGTATACAACCAGGTGCCAGGCTGCAGTAACAGTGATTTTTCAATATTCATGCGGAACAGCTGTTTGTAGCCCGGCAGCAGTAACCAGCAGAGCAGGCAGCTTAGTACCAGCGCAATTAAACAGAGTAAAAAGGCTTCTCCCCACAATTGCAGCATAATCTGGCTGCGGTTGGCACCCAGTGTTTTGCGCAGGCCAATTTCCCTGGAGCGTGTGAGTGAGCGACCTATGCTGAGGTTGATAAAGTTGATACAGGCAATTACCACAATCAGTATACCAATGGCCAGCAGCAAATACAGGTAGCTGGCAGAAATGGAAGCCCCTACATTATTAAATTCAGTATTGGTGTGCAGGTTGAACAGGGGCAGCAGGTTCAACGTCATCATTTCGCCGTTTTTATCCGGTTTGCCGCCGTCTCTTTTCAGGCTCTTGATGCTCTCTGCATAATGCTGGTGCACAAAAGGCGGCAGCTGCTGTTCAAATGCTTTCGCAGACACCTGGTTATTCAGCTGCACAAAAATGCTGAAGAACTGGTTATCCCAGCTGTTATAGCGGTCTGCCGCTTCGGGATGATTCTCAAATGGAATGGCAATATCATAACCAACGGTTGTATTATCCGGGAATTCGCCGCCTACACCGGATACCACGAACGGTTTCCACTCACTACCTTGTTTCAGCTCAATCATTTTGCCCATTGCATCTTCTTCACCAAAAATAGCTTTGGCTATTTTCTCGCGCAGCACAATGGCGTTCGGAGATTTCAATACGGTGTTCTTTTCGCCTTTCAGCAAGGGAAAGGAGAACATGCTGAAGAAAGCGGCATCTGTGTATAACAGCTTCTCATCAATTACTTTGTCTTTATAGCGTACATAGGCCGATCCCGTTGCATGCCGCGCAATGTATTTAATGGCCGGATAAGCCTGTGATAACGCGCGGTACAGCGGCATTGGCATAGAAGTACCCCTTTCCGTTCCCGTAGCCTTGTGATCGGTAAAATACAGCTGGTAAATATCCTTGCCGTTGCGTTGAAAATGATCGTACGAATACTCGTAAAACACACTTAAAAACAATAACAGCGCGCAGGTGAAGGCAACGCACAACCCAACAATATTGATCAGGCTGTCTGTTTTATGACGCAGCAGGTTTCTCCAGGCAGTTTTTAAGAAGTTACGTAACATGGTTCAGTTAATTTATAAAGTAACG
The DNA here is from genome assembly GCF_003412455.1 of Deminuibacter soli. Taxonomy (GTDB): domain Bacteria; phylum Bacteroidota; class Bacteroidia; order Chitinophagales; family Chitinophagaceae; genus Deminuibacter; species Deminuibacter soli. The sequence continues at coordinate 20,774 of NZ_QTJU01000013.1, forward strand.
CAAGCAGCAGTTTAATTATTTATTCAGACCGCAGGCTTTTCACAGGGTTATTCATGGCAGCTTTTGCAGCCTGCACACCTACCGTAACAAGTGCCACCAAACCAGCCAGCACACCGGCAATGATAAACACATACCATGGCATGCCTATGCGGTAAGCAAATGCCTGCAACCATTGATACATGGCATACCAGGCTACCGGGAAGGCCACCACAGCTGCAATGGCTACCAGTTTCAGGAAGTCTTTAGACAGCATGAGTACAATGCTTCCCGTATCTGCACCCAATACTTTGCGCACGCCTATTTCTTTGATACGCTGTGTTATGGTAAAAGCCGACAAACCAAGCAAACCCAGGCTGGCAATAAAGATGGCGATACAGCTGAACAGCGTGAAAATGGTTTGCTGCCTTCGCTCTGCCTCGTACAACTGGCTGAAACGTTCGTCCAGGAAGTTGTAGTCGAACGGCTCATCGGGCAGGTAGTGTTTCCATACGGATTGTATCTGTGCAATTGCCGTGGCGGAAGAAGCGCCTGTTACTTTAATGGCTATACGGTTAAATGGCTGCGCTGTGCCGTCTGTAGGTATCAGTATCAGCGGTTGTATTTTCTGGTGCAGTGATTCAAAGTTAAAGTCGTGCATTACGCCAACGATGGTACCAATGGTGCTGCCATATTTAAAACGCTGGCCGATTGCTTTTTCCGGTGTTTTCCAGCCAATCATCTGCGCGGCACTTTCGTTTACGATAAATGCAGTAGAATCTGTACCATAGTCGCGGGAGAAATTTCGTCCTGCTGCCATGGTAATACCAAATGTGGGAATAAAGTGGTAGTCGGCCACCACGTATTTTAATTCCAGGTTCACCGGGCGTATAGAATCGCCTACGGTAGCTGCATTGCTGTTATCGAGCAGCCTGCCGCTGGGTATGCGTGATGCGCGGCATACATCTTTAATGCTTTGCTGCTGCAACAGATCGTTACGCATGGCTTCAAAGCGATTGCCGATAGCAATATTCCACGGAATGGTTACAACCTGCGATTTATCAAAACCAAGCGATTTCTTTTCCATGTAACGCAGCTGGCTGTATACTACCAGCGTGGTAATGATGAGTATAATGGAAATGGCAAATTGCGCTACCACGAGCACCTGCCTGAAAGAAATACTTTTTGAGCCTGCCTTAAACAATCCCTTCAATGTTTTCACCGGCTGAAAGGCAGCCATGAACAAAGCAGGATACAAACCTGCCAGCACCCCTACAATAAATGGTGTAAGCAGCACGGGTACCAATACCTGCCATTTCAATAACATGCCAATGGATAAATCGGTGCCCGATATTTTGCTGAGCCAGGGCATGCCCAGTTTCAGCAGTATACAGGCCAGCAGCAGCGACATCCAGCAGATGAGTACCGATTCGCTCAAAAACTGCAGCAGCAGTTCTTTTTTGCTGGCGCCTACTACTTTGCGTATGCCTATTTCTTTTGCACGCAGGGTAGAGCGTGCGGTTGACAGGTTCATGTAGTTGATACAGGCAATAAGCAGTATAAACAAAGCGATTACGGAGAAAATATACACGCGTTTGATATCGCCGTTTTCTTCGGCTTCGCTATCGAGGTGTGAAGTGAGGTGTATGCTGGTTAATGGCTGCAGGTACAGCTTAGATATTTTAGAAGGCATCATGCCTGTGCTGCTACGTGGTGCATGCGCATCAAGAAAGGCAGGGAAACGGGCTTCCATCTGTTTTACCGGGTAATTCTCCGGCAACAGCAGGTAGGTAAAAAAGGAGTTATTGAACCAGTTGGTTTGCAGGTTTTTCGCCCCATAGAGCGTGCTATCGTTCAAAGAAGCAAATGACAGCAGTATATCGGGGTGCATATGCGCGTTAGACGGAAACGCCTTGTAAATACCGGCAACCTTAAAGTTCACCTGGTTGCTCAGGCGAATCATCTTGTTCATCGGGTTGGTATTGCCGAAGTATTTCTGCGCCTGTGCTTCGGTAAGCAATGCAGAGAAGGGCTCGGCCAGGGATTTTATATTGCCTGTTACCATATGCATGGTAAATACCTTGCTGAGGTTTTCATCTGCAAAACATACGTTGCTTTCGTTGAATTTTTTATCCTCATAACGCAATGGCGCAGTACCCATACCCAACAGGGTGGTTTGCTGCTCTACATCGGGGAAATCGTGTTTCAGCAGCGGACCAATGGGCGGCGCCACGGTGCCCAGGTGCAGGGAAATATTGCCCTCAGTAGTGGTAAAACTGCGTGTTACGCGGTAAATGCGGCTGGCGTTGGTATTGTATTTATCGTAACTGAGTTCATGGATAATATAGGTAGCAATGAGCAGGCAGCAGGTTAAACCTATTGTAAGACCAAACAGGTTGATGAAAGAGATGAATTTGTATTTCATCAGGTTGCGCCATGCTATTTTGAGATGGTTCTTCAACATACGCCTCGTGTTAAGTGCAGTGGTAGATTCATTACGGCAACTTCATTCCAAGGGCTATGCCAATGCACAAACTACTTACAATCAATAAACTAACCCAAACCACATTTCTATAACTGTACGAAAACGCACGCTTGCTGAACGCTATGGAACAACCTGTAAACGAAAAAAGCAGGCTTTCGCCTGCTTCTTATAAAGCATTCAATGCATATGAGATATAATGTATCAATGCTATGACTGATATTTTACCACAAAGTAGAACCCACAAAGTTCACAAAGAGGGCAATATTAACTAGCGTATAGCGAGGTTAATTCTGCCGCCGCCTGCGTCTACCTTAATAGGTATGCCGCCGCCATTAAGCTGGCCGTTGATAGAACCTTCTTCCACATCACCTTTAAAATTGCTGAGCTGGGTGGTAGAGATTTTGTTGCCACGCAGTTTCAGATCCAGTCCTTTACCGCCGGGTATGCTTAAAGAAACATTACCGCCTGAATTGCTCAGTTTTACAGATTTGCCCAGTGTGTTAAAAGCCACATCGATAGAACCTGCGCTGGTAGATGCATCGAGTGTGCAGGCCAGGTCATCGAGGTGAACGCTGCCGCCGCTGGTAGAAGTGGTAAAGTCGCCGCTTATTTTAGTGCCGTGGATACTGCCGCCGCTGGTGCTGGCTTCAATGGTTCCGTTCAAATTTTCCAGGTGCAGCGAACCGCCTGAAGTGTGCAGTGAAATAGTGCCCTGGCAATTGCTGGCTTCTATGCTGCCACCGCTGGTAGTAAGGTTTACATCGCTTTTGGCATTTTCAATATGAATGCTGCCGCCGCTGGTGCTGCCATGTACTTTACCAGTCATATCATTGATATGCAGGCTGCCACCGCTGGTAGAGAAATTTTGCTCTCCATTGAGTTTAGACAGGTGAATGCTGCCGCCGCTGGTACCCAGCCTGGTAGATACATCGCCGGGAACGTATACCTTAAAGGCAATGCTTAAACCGCTGTTGTTCCAGTTAAAATTTTCGCTTTTTCTTTTGGCAATGGCAGTGAGTTTGTCTCCATTTACAGAAACAGTGAGTTCATATTTCTGCAAACGGCTTTCTATTTCTTCTTTAGACAGGTTTTTGTTACCGCTGATGTATACTTCAACACGTGCTTCGGAAGCTGTAGAACCAGCTACTGTAATGCTGCCGCCCGAAGTGCCTACTTCTACATTTTTAATATGCTGATCGCTGAGCGATTTGGTTAAATAAGGTTTCTGGTCATCTGATTGCGCCAGCAGGATCATGCCTGGCAAAAGGGCTGCGAGCAAAAGAAAGTATTTTTTCATACAAGGGCAGTTTTACTGTTTTTGGTAATGTTTTGCCTGTGAAACGATGCTGGTACAGAAATGTTACTCTGTTTTCAAAGTTTTTACCGGATTTGTTACGGCAGCTCTTATGGCCTGGTAGCTTACACTGCCAAAAGCAATGAGCAGCAAGGCAGTACCGCCTGCGGCAAACATCCACCACGATAAGCCGATGCGGTAATTGTATTGCAGCAGCCAGCCATTCATCATGTACCAGGCAACCGGCAGTGCCACAGCAAAGGCGATGGCGATTAACCATAAAAACTCTTTCGACAGCAACAGCACTATGTTTTGTACAGAAGCGCCCAGCACTTTGCGTATGCCTATTTCCCTGCTGCGCTGTACCGCTGTAAACGATGCCAGGCCCAGTAAACCGATGCAGGAGATAAATATGGTTAACGCCGCAAAAAGTTTGGCCATGGTGCCCATCATTTGCACATCCCTGAACTTGCGTGCATATTTTTCATCAAGAAAGTTGTATTCAAACGGGTAATCGGGGTTGTATGCTTTAAAGATGTTGCCAATGGCAGCCAGGCTGGCCTGTGTGCTGCGTGCGGGGTTGAGGCGTATATTAATGATGTTCGACCAGTCGGCCCCTTCAATCATCATGGGTTTGGTAACATCGAGCGGTGAGCCCCATACAAAATCTTTAAAAACGCCCACCACATGCCATTTCACAAAATCCTTGTCGATAAGCACGCCCAGCGGCTGCTTAAGTCCCATGGCCTTTACCGCCGATTCATTGAGCATACAGGCAGTTGAATCTGTAGGAAAATTCTTCCCGTCAATGGCCCTGCCCAGCGTCATTTTGATATCAAAGGTTTTTTCAAAATCGCCGGTGGTGGCCATCATATCGAATACGATATTGGCATTGGGGTCTTTGCCCGGCCAGTTTAACCCCCAGCTATTGCTGCGGGCATTATCGAGCGATTGATTGGTTTTACAAACCGCAACAGCAGCACCGCTGGTGAGCAGGTCGTTTTTTACCGCATCGAATTTATCTCCCAGCTGCCCGGATAATCCGGCGTATACAATATTGTCGCGGTTGTAGCCTGCATCCCTGTTTTGGGCATACCGTATCTGGAAATAAATAACAATGGTGGCAATAATAAATACCGTAGAGCAGGCAAACTGTGTAACCACCAGTACTTTGCGTGGTGTAACAGAGGCTTTGCCGGTTACAATTTTCTGCTTGAGTACTACGATGGGTTTAAACGAAGAGAGATAAAAAGCAGGGTAACTGCCTGCCAGCAAACCGGTGAGCAAGGTGGCGCCTGCACCCAGCAGCCATATAAAGGGATGGGCAAAATCGATATGCAGCTGTTGCCTGGTTAGCTGGCTGAAAGCCGGCAGCAGCAGGGTTACCAGTACTATTGCCAGTACAAACGAGGTGATGGCCAGCAACATTGATTCCAGCAAAAACTGCAGTACCAACCCGCTTTTACCGGCGCCTACTACTTTACGTACGCCAACTTCCCTTGCACGTTTTTCGCTGCGTGCGGTGCTCAGGTTCATAAAGTTGATACAGGCAATGAGCAGTATGCTGAAAGCGACTGCAATAAACAGGTTCACTATTTCGATGCGCCCGCCGGCAGGGTGGCCTTCTGCAAATTTGTTGTGCAGGTGATATTGTGATAAGGGATATAAAAACACATCTACCTTTTCATGCCCGCCGCTGTGTTTCCTGGTAATACCGGCGATCTTTTTATTTACGGCATCTACGCTGGCATCCGGCTTCAGCGTTACATAGGTTCTGAAGGCATTGTTACCCCAGTATTGGCGATCCCAGCCCATTTCATTCAAAAAGCTCCAGGGCAGCAGGTAATCGAATCCGAAAACGGTATTGGCAGGCAGTTCTTTTAAAACACCGGTGACTGTGAAGTTGGTGGTATTGTTGATCTTTACCGTTTTGTTCATCGGGTTTTCGTTACCGAACATCTTTTTGGCGAATGTTTCGGTAATCACCACACCATGTGCATCACGCAGCGCAGTATACTTATCACCTTGCAGCAAGGGGAAACTGAACATGCTTAAAAAAGAACTGTCTGTAATAAAACAGCTGCCATTCAATGCCAGCTTACCATAAGCAAACAAAAACTGCTCACCTGTTGTACGCACCATCTGGTCTATCTCCGGGAACTCGGCCTTTAATGCAGGGCCCAACGGAGATGGAGAACTTTCCCAGCAATTTACCTGGTTATCGAGCGTTGCCTTATTATACGCCATGTACAGGCGATCGCTTTTTTCATGAAAACGGTCGTAGCTCATTTCATGCCGCAGCCAGATGGCCAGCAGCATAAAGCAAACCAACCCAACAGTTAATCCTGCAAGGTTAATAATGGAAAATACTTTATTGTGCAGCAGGCTGCGCCATGCCGTTTTAAAATAATTACGGAGCATTGGAATGAATGGGGTTGACCAGTTAGAAAAATCTGTTGAATAAAGCGTTGGGCGTAATATCACTGCCCGGTGATTCGCTTACAGAAATATGAACGCCCGGCATGGAAGCATTTCCCTGGCAGTCTTCAGTAGTTTTGGTTGCGGCCCTTCTGGCGGCATAATTGTATGAGAGAAAAAATATGCCGGCAGTTACCATCCCCAACAAAAAGCAAATAGTTTTGGCTGAAACATTCTTGTGCTTGCGATAGATGGATAACAGGTCCGGCATAAATTATTTTTTTAGAGCAAACTGTTGATATTCTCTGTAACAGTCTGTCCGTCGAGCATGCGTATAATGCGATGGCTGTAACGGGCATCGTGTTCACTATGGGTAACCATTACAATGGTTGTACCCTGTTCATTTAAATCGGTAAGCAATTGCATTACCTCGTTACCGTTAGATGAATCGAGGTTACCGGTGGGCTCATCCGCCAGTATCAGCTTGGGCTGGTTTACTACGGCACGGGCTACGGCCACACGCTGTTGCTGACCACCTGATAACTGCTGGGGGTAGTGATTGCGGCGGTGCATGATCTGCACTTTATCCAGCACTTCTTCTACGCGCTTTTTGCGTTCAGCAGGTTTTACGCCTGTGTAAATCAGCGGCAGTTCCACGTTTTCAAAAACAGTGAGTTCATCAATGAGGTTAAAACTCTGGAATACGAAACCGATATTGTGTTTACGCAAATCGGCACGTTTGCGTTCGTTGAAGTGCGCTACTTCAATTCCATTGAATAAAAAGCTGCCTGCATCAGGATCGTCGAGCAACCCCAGTATATTCAGCAGTGTGGACTTGCCACAACCTGAAGGCCCCATTACTGCAACAAATTCGCCGTCTCTAACTTCAAAAGACAATTTGTTTAACGCTACTGTTTCTACTTCTTCCGTGCGGTAAACCTTTTCAAGCGCAGAAATTTTTATCATGACAATTCGGTTTAAGTTTAAGTTTTAAGTGTTTACAGTTGACGTATCACTGTTTCATGTTACTATATAGGTGGTCACAATTTAGTGAATCGGGTGACTATTTCTTCAGCACCAGCTCTTGTATGTTGCCATAATTTTCGTAGCTGCTGGTAATTACTTTATCGCCCGGTTTCAGGCCCTGCATTACTTCAAAGTAATCCTGGTTCTGGCTGCCCAGCTGCATGTCTACCTTATAAGCCATTGTACCGCTTTCATTCACTTTAAATATCCAGTTACCGCCTGTTTGCTGGAAGAACCCGCCTCTTGGTAACAATACGGCCTGTTTGGCATCGCTCAGGGCCAGCAGAATTTGCAGGGTTTGTCCGCGCCGTATGCCTTTGGGCGCCTTACCTATAAATTCCATGTCTACCTGGAAACGGTTATTGGTTACCTGTGTGTATACTTTTTTAATCTGCAGGTTATAGTTGCTGTCAGCAAAGCTGAAAGTGCCTTTTAAGCCGGTGATAATACGCGACAGGTAGTGTTCATCCACATCTACACGTACTTTATAACCGGTAAGCACGTCTATCTGGCCCAGGCGCTCGCCCTGTTTTTTGTTCTGGCCAATTTCTGCATCCAGTGAGGTAAGCTGTCCGTCAACCGGGGCACGTACCACCAGGTCGCCTACTTTTTTACGGGTAAGCTGCAAGGCATTCTGCGAGCCATTGTACAGCTGGCGGGCCTGTTCAACACCCTGTTTGGTAGAAACCGAATCCTGTGAAAGAATTCTTTTGGTGAGTTCTTTTTTCTGGAGGTTATAGTTGTAGGTATTTTCTGCCTGTTTAAACTCCTGCAGGCCGATGGCTTTCTGTTCGTACAGGTGTTTATCGAGCAGGTAAATACGTTCTGCTTCTTTCAGTGTATTGTCAACATCCGTCATCTGGTTCAGCTTGCTCACGGTATTCTGCTGTGCGGCGTTTTGTGCAATCTGCATCTGCGTAAGCAGGTTAAACACCGATGTTTCCTGGTTCACCAGGCTCAGCTCAAGATCGGTATTAGACAGGCGCAGGATAGGCTGGCCCGCTTTCATAATCGTTCCGTCTTCCACATATCTTTCTTCCACCCTGCCGCCTTCCATGGCATCGAGGTAAATGCTGTTTTCGGGTAAAACAATGCCGTTTACAGGGGTTGTTTCCTGGAATGTGCCTTTCTGAACTTCACTGATGGTGATACGGTCGGTCTCCACATTCAGTTTTGAATTACCCGAAGTAAAATAATAGCTGGCGCCGATAAGTACTACCAGCGCAGTAACACCGCCTATGGTAAGCAACTTCTTTGTAGTCCATTTTCTCTTTTGTAACACTCTGTCCATCTGTTCTGAATTTTTTCTTTTTTTAAAAAACACCCGAGGTAAAGACAACGGGTTTTAATGCACATGGGAAAACTTGTTGCTCTTCTGTTTTCAAACCTGTGCCAATCCAATTTGCTATTGAATTACAAATAGTTAAGGTTTGCACCAGTGTCTGTTCTGTATCAAAGCGAACACACAGTGTCCGCTTTTGATACAGCATATTGTACGCTGTACCTGTTAGGTATTAAAAACCAACAATTTAGGTTTATGGTATACCGGGTGATAAATTGGTTAGCGATTGTGTATCATATAGTTTTATTTCAAACGGTTTGTTGTAATATTAACATCGAAAGTTCCCATTAACATGAATCTGAAAAATGCTTCCGTCCTGATTATTGACGATGATCTGGATGTGCTTACGGCGGTTCGCCTGCTGCTGAAAACCGAATCGAAAGAAGTTGTTACCGAGAAAAACCCGGAAAACATCCGCAACCTGCTGTCTAAACAATCGTTCGACCTGATATTGCTCGATATGAACTTCAACAGTTCTATTAATACCGGTAATGAGGGGTTATTCTGGCTGCGTAAAATAAAAGAGCTGGGCTCTGCCGCTGCGGTGATTATGATTACCGCCTATGGCGATATTGACCTTGCCGTTCGTTCTCTGAAAGAAGGGGCAGCCGATTTTGTGGTAAAACCCTGGCACAACGAACGCCTGATTGAAACCATTAAAGAGGCCCTGCGCAAGAAAGATGCCGGCAAAACCAGCGCTGCCAACGGCAAAGGCGATAAAATTATCGGCTCTGAACTGCTGGGCGAAAGTGAAATTATGCAGGACATCTTTTACAAGATTGAAAAGATTGCGCCCACGGAAGCCAATATCCTGATACTGGGCGAAAACGGTACCGGTAAAGATCTTATTGCCAAAGCCATTCACCAGCATTCCATCCGCACCAAAAATGCGTTTGTGAAAGTGGACGTGGGTGCACTTACAGACAGCCTGTTTGAAAGCGAACTGTTCGGGCATAAAAAGGGCGCGTTTACTGATGCGCGGGAAGACCGTATAGGCCGTTTTGAATCTGCCAGCGGCGGTACGCTGTTCCTGGATGAGATTGGTAATATATCACTGCGCCAGCAGGCGAAGCTGTTAACTGCACTGCAAAACAGGCAGATTACCCGTTTGGGCGCCAATGATGCCGTACCGGTAGATATACGCCTGATATGCGCCACCAACGTGCCGCTGAGCGAACTGGCCAATGAAACACGCTTCAGGAAGGATTTGATATACCGCATTAACACCGTTGAAATTACCGTACCGCCATTGCGCAAAAGGGCCGATGATATTGTGCTGCTGGCCAAACATTTTATTAAAATATACACGGCGAAGTACATGAAGCCGAACCTGGAAGTATCGGCCGGTGCTATTGAAAAACTGAAATCGTACCACTTTCCCGGCAATGTGCGCGAGCTGCAGTACACTATTGAACGCGCGGTGATTATGGCTGAAGGTGACGACCTGCAGGCGAAAGACCTCTTGTTCTCGCCCATTGAAGCAGCATCCAGCGAAGTGAATGATGAAAAAGAAGATTACAAGCTGAGCACCATGGAGCGCAACACCATTTTAAAAGTAATTGAAAAACATAACGGCAATATCAGCAAAGCGGCAAAGGAACTGGGTTTAACGCGCACTGCTTTGTACCGCCGCCTGAATAAATATGACATTTAGAAGATACGAATGGAGCCTGATTTTGCGGGTAGCGTTTTTATTTGCCACCATCACACTGGCTTCTTATTTAACCCTGCAACATTCGTGGCTATACCTGTTTTTTGTAGCCCCGGTAATACTGCTGCAGCTGATCGACTTCTACCGGTTTCACCGCAAATCGCAGGAAGAGGTGGAACAGTTTGTTGAATCGGTGCGCTACCGCGATTTCTCCCGCAACTTTGATGTAAAGCAGGCCCCGCTTGAATTACGCGCATTGCGTAAGGGTTTTAACGATATCAACGCCACGTTCAAGCACATTAGCCGCGAACGCGAAACGCAGTACCAGTACCTGCAGAAGATACTGGAACTGGTAGATACGGGCATTATCTCGTACGAGATGGAAACAGGTGAAATATCCTGGCTCAACGAATCGTTTAAACGCCTGATGGGTATTCCGTATCTTAAAAACATACAGGCGCTTGATAAACGCGACCCCAACCTGTATGAAGAAATAAACAGCCTCAAATACGGCGAGAGCAAAATTGTAACCCTGCTGAAAGATAAGAACGCATTAAAGGCCCTGGTAACTACTGCCGCTTTTCAAACAGATGGCAAGGTGTATAAACTGGTGGCTTTTCAAAACGTAAACGAGGCATTGGATGAAACGGAATCTAAAGCCTGGCAGCGATTGCTGAGTGTAATGACACATGAGATCATGAACTCTGTTGCGCCTATTTCTTCACTGGCCGATACGCTGAAAACAAGGCTCAGCCATTCAAAAGCAGAGCTGCCACCCGGACAGGTGCATGTATTCGAAGACCTGGACCTGGGTATTGAAACCATCAAACGCCGCAGTGAGGGATTGCTGAAATTTGCAGAAACTTACCGCAACCTGAATAAGATTACCAAGCCCAACCTGTCGCGCGTGTTCATCAGCGAAATGTTCGAGAACCTGCACCAGCTGATGGCGCCTACGCTTGAACAGAAAAACATTGAGCTGGAAGTAATTCTTAAAGATCCACTGCTTACGGTTGAAGCGGATATTAACCTGATTGAACAGGTACTTATTAACCTGGTGGTAAACGCCATGGATGCTGTGAAAGAACAGCCGGAACCATTGATCACGCTCTCCGGCAGCGTGGTTTCTTCAACCGGTAAAGTGGTGCTGAATATTGCCGACAATGGCACCGGCATGCCCGAAGAAGTGGTAGACAAAATTTTTATCCCCTTCTTCAGCACCAAGAAAAACGGCAGCGGTATCGGCCTTAGCCTGTGTAAGCAAATCATGATGCTGCACAAGGGTAATATTCATGTACAGTCTGCCGAAGGTGAGGGCACGGTGTTTAGTTTGATGTTCTAGGAAAACCCCCACTGCCCTAACCTGCTTTCTTCGTTTGCTTGTATTCATTCTTCAACAACCATTGCAGCACTTTATCGCGTTGGTCGCCCTGAACAATGGCTTCACCGTCTTTAACGCTGCCGCCGGTGCCGCAGTAGTTTTTGAGTTGCTTGCCCAGTGTTTCCAGGTCTTCTGCAGTGCCAATGAAACCCTGCACCAGCGTTACGGCTTTGCCTGCACGTTGTTTGGTATCGAGCCGTACACGCAGCTTTTGCTGTGCGGGTGGCAAGGTGGCCTGTGCTTCGTTTTGCTCAGGTTCAAACTGGAAACCGGGATCTGTGCTGTATACGAAACCTCTTGTATCGGGTTTAATTTTTTTGCTCATGGGTTACTGATTTTGGGGTTATACCAGAACGGCTTTCAGGCTCAGGTCAAGGCTCTGCGCCTGGTGAATCAATCCGCCAACACTTACGTAATCTACACCGGTTTCGGCATAACTGGTAATGGTTTGCAGGTTAATGCCACCGCTCGCTTCTGTTTCAAATGCACCATCAATTATTTTCATGGCTTCTGCCACCTGGGCAGGTGTAAAATTATCTACCATCAAACGGAATACTTTGCCTTTGCCAATACGGCATACTTCCTTTACATCCTCAATGCTGCGTGTTTCCACTTCTATCTTCATGCCGGGCTTTTGGGTTTGCACATAATCCCATGCACGGTTAATGGCAGCTTCCAGTCCGCCTGCATAGTCAATATGATTGTCTTTCAGCATAATCATATCATACAGCGCAAAGCGGTGATTTACCCCGCCGCCGATGCGTACAGCTTCTTTTTCCAGCAAACGGAAATTGGGCGTTGTTTTGCGTGTATCGAGTACGCGGGTATGGTAGCCCTGCAGTTTTTCAACGTAGGTATGCGTAAGGGTGGCAATGCCGCTCATGCGTTGCATGCAGTTTAACACCAGCCGTTCGCAGCTGAGTATGGTATGAATGGAAGCGGCGATTTCAAAGGCTTTTTCACCCGTGTGCATGGCATCACCGTCTTTTTTAAAAGGCGTGAATACAGCACCGGGCTCTACCTGTTTGAATATCTTTTCTGCTACCTCCATGCCTGCGAGTATGCCATCCTGCTTTATTTTCAGCACCGCCTTGCCCTGCTGTTGCGGGGGGATGGCGCTGAGGGTAGAATGATCGCCATCGCCTATATCTTCTTTCAGTGCCGCGCTGATAAGCTCGTGTAACTGCTGGTTAAATTGCTGATTCATGGGTGCAAAGCTAAAAAGAGCGGGCCACTCTGACAGAGCGGCCCGCTGGAAAATTTTAATGTTATTTTTAATCCAATCAACTGTTAATACGGATGGTAATGATCGACATTTTATCACCTTTAGCCTTCATCATCATGGTAACATTATAAGCCTTATAGGCACATTGCAGCTTACCGGCAATGTACATGGTACCACTCATTTCACGTTGCGAAGTGGGCTCAAAGCTCTTCACATGGTTTTCTTCAAAGAAGTTCCTGAGGGTAATACCAGCCTGATTTTTACCAACGTTTTTAATTTCGTCCTTCTCGGGAAGCTTGATATCCAGTATATTATCAAAATACTGGCTCAACATTTCCGCATTGCCTTGCTTAAGGGCGGATACTATGCTGTCAGCGTCCGGACCAACCCTGAAAGCCGCCAGTATCAGTGCGAAACCGGCTAGTAGCATGATCTTTTTCATATTGAAGGGAAAATTTCTGCCTCTCCTGGCGCTAAAAACATGCCAAATCTCGTTAATATTCTCCCGCTAAAGATAAGGGCTTCCTGCAAATCTTCAAATTGCCCTAACTTTAGCCGCATGGAAAACAAGAAAGCAATACTGATTATCATGGACGGATGGGGACTGGGCAAAAGCAAAACTACAGATGCCATCCAGAATGCAAATGTTCCTTTTGTAAAAGGTTTATACAGCCAATATCCGAACACGACGCTCGTTACCTGCGGTGAAGAAGTAGGTTTGCCCGACGGCCAGATGGGTAACAGTGAAGTAGGTCACCTGAACCTGGGTGCCGGCCGTATTGTGTACCAGGAATTGCAGCGCATTAATGTAGCTATCCGCACAGGCGAATTTGCACAAAATGCACAACTGTTAAAAGCCATTCAATTTGCCAAAGCAAACAACAAACCCCTGCACCTGCTGGGTTTGGTAAGCGATGGCGGTGTGCACAGTCATATTAAACACCTCGCTGCATTGTGTGATGTGTGTAAAGCACAGGGCCTGCAGGATGTATATATTCATGCCTTTACCGATGGCCGTGATACAGACCCCAAAAGCGGCCTGGGCTTCTTAAAAGAATTACAGGCGCACCTCAATAACTCCATAGGTAAAATTGTTTCCGTAAGCGGCCGTTACTATGCAATGGACCGCGACAAACGCTGGGAGCGCGTGAAACTGGCGTACGATGCACTGGTAAATGGCGAAGGCGCTAAGGCTACCGATGCCATTGCAGCGGTTGAACAGTCGTACGCAGCAGGCATTACAGATGAGTTTATCAAACCAACGGTGATCATCGGCGGCGATCAGCAACCGCTGGCTACCATTAAAGACGGGGATGTGGCTATCTGTTTCAACTTCCGTACAGACCGCTGCCGCGAAATTACTGAAGTACTTACCCAGCAAGACCTGCCTGATTTCGGTATGCATAAGCTGAACCTGCATTATACTACCATGACGGAGTATGATAAAACGTTTAAAGGAGTGAATGTGGTATTTGAAAACGACAACCTCACCAACACACTGGGTGAAGTAGTTGCAGCCAATGGCAAAAAACAGATACGCATTGCAGAAACAGAAAAATACCCGCACGTAACCTTCTTCTTCAGCGGCGGACGTGAAGTGCCTTTTGAAGGTGAAACACGTTTAATGGCAGCTTCTCCCAAAGTAGCTACCTACGATCTGCAGCCTGAAATGAGCGCTTACGAGCTTACCGATAAACTGGTACCTGAAATTGAAGCAGAATCAGCAGATTTCATTTGCCTCAACTTTGCCAATACCGATATGGTGGGTCATACCGGTGTATTTGAAGCTGTAATAAAAGCCGCCGAAACCGTTGACGCCTGCGTAAACCGCGTGGTTACAGCCGGTCTGGCACATGGCTATACCATTTTGGTAACTGCAGACCATGGCAATGCCGATAACATGGTAAATGAAGACGGCTCGCCCAACACGCAGCACTCGCTTAATCCAGTGCCACTGTTCCTTATCAGCAACGATGGCAAATACAACACCATTAAAGCCGGCAAGCTGGGCGATATCGCTTCTACTATCTTAACCATTATGGGCCTGCCTATTCCAAAGGAAATGACGGGCAACGTACTGGTTAGCTAACATATGCCACAACAAAAAAAGCGCTTCCGTGCAGGCTATTGTAGCCGGAAGCGCTTTTTATATACTTTCCCTCCGCAGCCATCAAACCATCCAACAATCTGGTCATTTAGCCCATTTTTCGCTTTCTTTGCGGCATGATCATCAGGAAAGCAGTGTATTTGATATCCAGTCCGTCGGTAGATAAATGTCCCAAAGCCGACCGGGCCGAGTATGCCTTTATCGGGCGCAGTAATGTGGGCAAATCATCGCTTATCAACATGCTGTGCAATAATTCGAAACTGGCTAAAACTTCGGCGGCACCGGGTAAAACACAAAGCATCAACCATTTCACCGTTGCCAGCAGCCGTTCTGAAAAAGGCGCGGTAAGCAATTGGTACCTGGTAGATTTACCGGGTTATGGTTATGCAAAAGTGGCGCAGCAAAAGCGCCGCAGCTGGGGGCAGATGATTGAAAACTACCTGCGCAAACGTGATAATCTCATTAATTTATTCGTACTGATCGACAGCCGTCATGAGCCGCAGGAAATTGACCTCGAGTTTGTAAACTCTTTGGGCGAATGGCAGATTCCTTTTACGCTGGTGTTTACCAAGGCCGATAAATCGAAACCCGGCCGTGTACAGGCCAATGTAAAGGCCTTTCTTGATTCTATGCTGCAAACCTGGCAGTTTTTACCGCAAAGCGTTATTACCAGCGCCACTACCAAACAGGGGCGTGAGGAATTGCTGCAGATACTCGATGAAAGCAACGTACGCTTCCAGGAGCACCAGCGGGGCGACAGTGAATAAAACCAGGCCATGGTAAAAAAGCAGTTATGCCTTTTTACCATGCTCGTCTTTCCACATTTCATTAAATGTTTTCTGGCTGAAGTTGAGTTCACTGCGGTGGGTAGTCCAGCCCTTGAATACCTTGTTCACCACCCAGTTCTTGGTTTTACCGCTGCCAATATTCATCATGCCGCGGTTTAAACTGGCCGTTTTCCAGGCTTTCCAGGCCATTCTTTCAGCGAAAGTGCTATCCCCTTCCTGTACCGCGATGTTGCGGTTTTCGAGCAGTAATTCATGCAGGTTAATGCGTACGGGGCATACCTCTGTACAGTTGCCACACAAACTGGATGCGTAGCTCAGGTGTTTGTATTCATCTACGCCGCGCAGGTGGGGCGTAATTACTTTACCAATAGGGCCGCTGTAGGTAGTGCCATAGCTGTGGCCGCCAATGTTCTTGTATACAGGGCAGGCATTGAGGCAGGCGCCGCAACGTATGCAGTACAAGGCTTCGCGCGTATTGGCGTTAAGCAGGTTGGTGCGGCCGTTATCGAGCAGTATCACATACATTTCATCCGGCCCGTCTACTTCACCCGGCTGGCGCGGACCGCTTACAATGGTGTTGTATACGGTTACCTTTTGCCCGGTGCCATAGGTGGCCAGCAGCGGCCAGAACAATCCGAGATCTGCCAGTGAAGGAATTACTTTTTCAATGCCTACAATTACGATGTGTGTTTTAGGCCATGATGCGCTAAGGCGGGCATTGCCTTCGTTTTCAGTGAATGCGATGGCCCCGCTGTCGGCAATAATAAAGTTGGCGCCGGTAACGCCTATTTCTGCGGTTACATATTTTTCGCGCAGTTTGTTGCGGGCAACCAGTGTAAGCTGTTCGGGGGTTAAATTGGGGTCGGTACCCAGTTTGTCTGCAAACAGTTTGGCCACATCTTCCTTGCTTTTGTGCATGGCAGGGGTAACAATGTGGTAAGGCGGTTCTCCATCCAGCTGCTGAATATATTCGCCGAGATCGGTTTCAATGCTTTCTATGCCGCGGTTTTCGAGGTAATGGTTCAGGTGAATTTCTTCTGTTACCATGCTCTTGCTCTTTACCACTGTGCGGCATTGTTTGGCATCACATATTTTACCTATTTCTTCCAGTGCCTGCTCGGCTGTTTCGGCCCACAGCACGGTAGCACCGCGTTTGGTGATCTGCAGTTCAAATTCTTCGAGTTGCTGATCAAGCGTTTCAATGGCGCGCCATTTCACATTCTTGGCGTGCTCACGGGCAAGCATTACATCGGCAAATTGCTCTTTACCACCCGGTACGGCAGCGTTGTAACGACTGATGTTGAAGTTGATTTTACGCCTGTGCTCCAGGTCGGCTGACTTGATTGTGCTTTTGGCTATAAAACTTGCTGCAGATTCGTTCATACCATCAATTTTTTCGCGTTACAACAGATGCGGTTGCGGTGAGGACAAAAAAGGGCGCAAAGTACAGATTGGTTACTGCAACATTCGCGCCCATATAACAAGTTACTGGCTGTCTTTGATGTGTTTGGCTGTTTGGTCGAGCGTATCGTAAAACTCTTCACCGTATTTGCGGATGATTGCTTCTTTCAAAAAAACATACGCCGGCACTTTCAGGCGTTTGCCCAGTTTGCAGGCGGCCTTGCACAGGTCTTCACGCGGCTCGTAGTTCACGTATTCCATATCGGGGTCCTGTTTGCTGCGTTGTATGCGAATGGGAAACAGGTGACAGCTGATGGGTTTTTTCCATTCTATTTTGCCTTCGAGATACGCTTTTTCGATGGCGCATTTAACCGTACCGGTTTCATCGCGGTAACCGTAGGCGCACATTTCGCCTTTAATGGTGGGAGTTACCCAGCCAAATTCGCGGTCGTAAATATATTTTCCCTGGCGTTCAGTTTCCTTAATGCCTTCGGGCGTCATATAGGGCAGTACGGCATCGTACACGGCAATCAGCTGGTCAAGCTCCTGTGTTTCAAGGGGCGCGCCTGCATCACCATCTTCACAACAACCACCCTTGCATTTGCTTAAATCGCAAACAAAATGTTCGTCAACCACTTCATCGCTGATAAGCACCTGATCAATTACAATCATCACACATGAATTAATCAGCAAAAATAATATTATTTACCCTTCCATTTTAACGTATTAATCATATGCCGCATATCTTCTACCAGGAAGGCATTAACCGGGGCCAGGGAATCCTGGTTGGGGGTGGCATCAAAATACAGGGCGCCGCGCAGGAAGTGCCGGGTAGAATCGGTTACAAAAAACTGGTTGGCAGTAGCCACATCACCTGCCACCTTAAAAAACATACCATGCACACCATTGGGGGTAACCATCAGCGAATCGTCGATGCCATTGGCCTTTACAGCGTGTTTGTTGGTCATGTTAAACGCATCGTTCAACAGTTTATCGAGCTTGTACTGGCCAACTATTTTATAGCTGATGTATACACGGCCGCCAAACTGCGGGAAGTTGATATTGATCCACCACGGGTTTTCGGTTTCACCGCCAAAGAACGTAGAATCCTTTACCACATTGGCATACACGGGATATTCGAAAGAATAGGGATAACCGGGCTGATCAAACAACTGGTACTTTTTTTCGGGAAAACTGATTTTATAGTACCCGCGCGGACGTGGTGTAAACGTACTGTTACAGGCCAGTGCCGTGATGAGTGTAATAGCGGTTAAAAGAAAGGCCGGTGTTCGTGTATGCATAATATCTGTTGCGGGGCAAAAATACAGGGTGCCGCAATACGGGAGGCAGATTTAACAAAGAAGCCGCAGTATTACTCCTGCGGCTTTATGGTAACTTTTATTTTCTGAAGGCGGTTTTTCACCATTTCCAGCACGGTAAATTCAAAATCACCGCTTGGTATTACTTCGTTTACTTTGGGAATATCACCGGCAATTTCCAGTACCAGGCCGGCCAGCGAATCGGCTTCACCTTTTACATTGTCGAAGGTGTCTGAATCAAGCCCCATGCCTTTGCAAACATCATTGATCATGATTTTGCCTTCAAACACATAGTTATTTTCATCCAGCTTTTTAAAGTTGCTGTCTTCTTCGTCAAATTCATCCCTGATATCACCGATCACTTCTTCAAGAATATCTTCCAGCGTAATGATACCGCTGGTTCCGCCAAATTCATCTACCACTACGGCAAAGTGAATGCGTTTGGACTGAAACTCTTTCAGCAGGTCTTCAATCAGCTTCTGTTCGTGTACAAAATAGGGCGTGCGCATCAGCGAATGCCAGTCAAAATCGGCTTCCTTGCCAAGATAAGGCAGCATGTCTTTGGTATGCATAATACCCACCACATCGTCCAGGTCTTCTTTGTATACCGGCAGGCGGCTGTAGTGCAGTTCTTCCACTTTATTGATTACATCGGCAAAGCTGCTGTTGAAGTCAATACCGCTTACATCGAGGCGGGTTTTCATTACCTGTTTAACGGTAATATTGCCAAACTTCACAATGCCTTTAAGAATATTCTTTTCCTTTTCAGAAGCAGAGCTGTCGGTAGTAAGGTCAATGGCGTGATCCAGCTCTTCCAGCGTATAGCTGCCGCTGTTTTTGTTGGCAAGTTTCTTTTCAATTACATCAGAATACTTTACCAGCCATTTGCCCATAAAGCTGAACACATAACTGATGGCTTCTACCAAAAAGCCCACATCTTTAGCAAAACGGATGTTGTTCTGTGTGGCCATTACCTTGGGCATTACTTCGCCGAACAGCAGCAGTACAGCTGTTACGGCCACTACTTTTATGAGGAACTGTACCCAGGGAATGTAAATATTGTTGAGTGTAAACAGGTCATCAATTACCACGTTGGAAATGATGATAATGCCGATATTGGCAAAACTGTTGGCGATAAGTAAGGTAGCCAGTAATGATTTTGGGTCTTCGAGTAAGTCGAGTATGCGTTTGTAAGGGTGCTGCTGACGGGTTTTCAGCATATTGATATCCTTGTGGGTAAGCGAGAAAAAGGCCACTTCAGCGCCCGAAACGGCGAATGAAAAGCCCAGCAGTACCACCAGCAGGATAACCAATATGGTAGTAGCCTGCATATCAGCAGCTACATATCCCAATTGAGCAATACCGCGTATAACAACCGAGTGAGGGTTCAAACTTGCTATTTTTTAATGAATAATTACAAGCGCAAAGGGCCGGATGATCGGCCCTTGGTTTTACAAAAATATGTTCTTTGTGTATATGTAATGCACCTGTATGTTAAATCAGAATGGTAATCCTTCCGTAGGGTCGGTTAGCGGTGGTGGTGGGGGCACATCCGCGCTGTAGCCTTCGAGGGCATCAGTTCCCGAACCGGTTGAATGATAGGTACCGCCGTGACCATCGCCGCGTTTATCGAGCATGATCAGGTTATCGCCTACAATCTCAGTTGCAAACTTTTTGTTGCCGTCTTTGTCTTCCCAGCTCCGGGTTCTCAGTCGTCCTTCCACATATATCAGGCTGCCCTTGTGCAGGTATTTCTGCGCAAGTTCCGCCAGTCCGCGCCATAAAACCACTGTATGCCACTCTGTTTGCGATATCAGCTTGCCGGCCCTGTCTTTGTATGTTTCAGTTGTTGCCAGCGGAAACTTAGCCACCGCAATATTGCCTTCCAGGTACTGTACATCCGGATCTTTGCCCAGGTTACCAATGAGCATTACTCTATTTACGCCTCTCATACAATAGGTTTTATTCGCCTGAAAATATTTTCACTTTCTTTCATGAAACACTGTAAGTGTAGTTGAATTTACAATATTTCAACACCTTATTAAAATTAATTTCTTTTTGAAAACAAAGTAAAATACAATAAAAAAATTCATGCCAAAATGTTTTTAAAAAAGACTTTGCTGAAAAGCGCCTGTTTGCAGGTAAGTGTTGATCACTTTAGGGAATGCCAGTACAGGCAGGTTTTTCACCGGGTGCCAGGTGTAATGCTGCAGGTTGGCCGGCACTTTGGCCAGTGTGGCGGCAATAAACCAGGCTTTGATGGTTTGGTGGGTAAGCTGTTGCGCAAGCAAGGGGGAAATATGATTTACAGCTGTTGCATTTTTACCAAACTGCTCATGCAGCCAGGTTTGGGCCGTGGCCTTATCCCAGATAATCTTGTCATCACTTTCCAGTAAATAGAACTCGAACAGGTTCTCCCAAATGTCTTTCGCGCCGCGCTTATGCACCAGTACCTTGTCTCCGGCAACCAGTATAAAGTAAGTAAACCAGCGCGTTTTTTTCTGCAGTACCTTCTCTTTTACAGGCAATGCATTTACCCGGCCTTCTTTATAGGCAATACATTGTTGCTGCAGCGGGCAGTGATTACATAGTGGCAGCGCGGGTTTGCACACGGTAGCACCAAAATCCATAATGGCCTGGTTGTACAATGCCGGCTGCTCTTTGCTAAGTACCAGCTGCGCCAGACCAGTAAATTCCTTTTTACCAGCCGTGCTGTCTATTGGCGTGCTGATGCCAAACAAACGCGACAGCACGCGAAACACATTGCCGTCTACCACCGCATGCGGCAGGTTAAAGGCAAAAGAGCTGATAGCTGCTGCCGTGTACGGACCAATACCTTTCAGTTCAACAATTTCCCCGTAGGTGGAAGGAAAGATGCCATTGCGGTTTTGCACAATATCACGGGCAGTGAACAACAGGTTTTTGCAGCGGTTATAGTAGCCCAGGCCTTCCCATAGTTTAAACACTGTTTCGTCGGGCGCAGCCGCCAGTTGCTGTATGGTGGGATAGTTTGATATAAACTTTTCGTAATACGACCAGCCCTGCTCTACCCTTGTTTGCTGCAGAATTACCTCGCTGAGCCATATTTTGTAGGGATTTTTTTCACCTTTCCATGGCATTTGGCGGAGATTATCGGAATTATGCCATTGCAGCAGGCGTTGCGTTATAACTGAATGATTCACTTCACAAAAATGAAACTTTAATTCAACAATTCCCCGTTTTTGTTGTTTGGTGAAGAGGTCCCGTAGAACAATTGGCCTTGGTGAA
This sequence comes from Deminuibacter soli, assembly GCF_003412455.1. Lineage (GTDB taxonomy): Bacteria > Bacteroidota > Bacteroidia > Chitinophagales > Chitinophagaceae > Deminuibacter > Deminuibacter soli. The sequence goes on from NZ_QTJU01000013.1 coordinate 42,454, forward strand.
AGTTATGCGCGCGCTGCAAGCCTTCAAACAACTGCGATTCAGCGTTAAACATCTTTCAAAAAAAAACCATTTTTCTTTTGACATCGGGTTTTTTGTTTTATTTTAGATGTGTATAAGTCTAAACAAGCATAAACAGCTAAAAAAATGAGAAAGTCAGATTTGATCAACAATATTTCAGACAAAACCGGTATCCCGAAAGTGGATGTACTGGTTACACTGGAAACGATGTTGAAAGAGATCAAGGAAAATCTTTCCAAAGGGGAAAACATTTACATACGTGGTTTTGGCAGCTTTATCACGAAGAAGCGGGCCGCTAAAATCGGGCGTAATATCAAGAAGAATGTTGCGGTGGAAATTCCTGAGCATTTTATCCCTGCGTTCAAACCCTCTAAAGAATTCGTTAACGAAGTGAAAGAAATGCGCAAGGTAGAATAACTTCGCAGCTCAAATTTACTTCGTGAAAAAGCAGCAGTTTATTTTAGTAGGCTCAGGCCTTGTATTATTGGTTCTGTTATTTTTCTTTGGCAAAACGGTTCCCCCTCAAAAAACAAGCACTTCAGCATCATCCCCCAATGCTGCCGGAAATAATAGCCAAACAGTTAGCACGGAAAACTTACTTGCACAGGCAAAGCAAAAGCTTACACCTGAGCAGCAGGCTTTTATTGCCCATCTTGAAAATAACGTCACCCGCGGCGATGTAAAAACGCAGCAGCTTGACGCCTACCGCCAGCTTTCTCACTTCTGGAAAGACACTGTTCACCAGCACGAACTGGGACTTTATTACCTGGCCGAATCAGCCAAGTTGGAAAATTCTGAAAAAAGTCTCACCTTTGCAGCCCATTTGTTATTAGACAACCTGATGGCGATAAACGATCCAGGCATGCAAAACTGGATGGGTTTACAGGCTAAGACATTGTTTGAGAAGGCGCTGGAGTTAAACCCGGCCAACGATTCAAGCCGTGTTGGACTAGGTGCCTGCTACATGTTTGGCAATGTTTCTGACAACCCGATGGAAGGCATTTTAGCCGTTCGCAAGGTAGCAGAAGCACACCCTGATAATATGTATGCGCAACTGGTGTTGGGTTTGGGTGGTGTTAAAAGCGGCCAGTATGATAAAGCCATTGAACGCTTTTTAACAGTCGTAAACAAGGAACCAGGCAATATGGAAGCCATATTAAACCTGGCCGAAACCTACGACCGCAAAGGCGACAAACCCAATGCCATTAAATGGTATCGTGTAATAGAACAGATGATCGGCGTTCCGGAAGCGAAGAAGGAGATTGAAGAACGCATCAAAGCATTACAATAACTTTTTTTCATTGTATAACTTAAAACTTATTCGAGTATGCCTTGTGGTAAAAAGAGAAAACGTCATAAGATCGCGACACACAAACGCAAAAAAAGACTGAGAAAAAACCGTCATAAGAAGAAGAATAAATAATTAAAACTTCTATCTTACTGTCATAATAGTATAGTGCCGGGTAGCTGTAAGAGGCTGCCCGGCATTTATACCTTAACAGACAGCTATTCCTTGACTTCCGCCTCGCAACTTTACCTTTTCCTTATCAACCAAAAGTGGCTGGATTCTGTGGGATTTTTGTTGTGCTGACACTTTTGTGCTACCCGTTACTGAATGGAAATAAGAAAAGGATAATAACTAATTAAAGTTGCTATTTGTGAATAAAGAATTAATTATAAATGCAGCCCCGACCGGCGTGGAGATAGCTCTGCTGGAAGACAAAAAGCTCGTGGAACTGCATAACGAAAAAGCCGACGCAAATTTTGCCGTAGGCGACCTGTACCTGGGTAAGGTTAAAAAACTGATACCAGGGTTAAACGCCGCTTTCGTGGATGTAGGATTTGAAAAAGACGCATTCCTGCATTACACCGATTTAAGTCCGTACGCCCGCTCTATCCTCAAGTTCACCCAACTGGCCATGGCCGATAAGGACCCCAACGGGTTCGATTTCTCGAAGTTCCAGATTGAACCGGAGATTATTAAAACAGGCAAAATAAACGAGGTGCTGAATGGCAAACCCCATATCCTCGTTCAGATTTTAAAAGAGCCTATTGCCGCCAAAGGCCCGCGTTTAAGTTGTGAAATCTCCCTCCCCGGCCGTTTTGTAGTAGTTACACCGTTTAACGATATCGTTGCCGTTTCCAAAAAAATTCATTCTTCTGACGAGCGCAAACGCCTGCAGAAAATTGTAGAGGCCATTAAGCCCAAAAACTTTGGTGTAATTGTACGTACTGCCGCTGAAGGTAAAAACACAGCCGAACTGCACGAAGACCTGCGCACGCTGATAGATACCTGGAAAAATATACAGCACAACCTGAAAGGTGCACAGCCCCCTGCCAAAGTACTGAGCGAACAGGATAAAACCACCAGCATTCTGCGCGACCTGCTGAATGAAGATTTTAACCGCGTGGTGATCAACGACAAAAATATTTACAACGATACTAGGAGCTATGTGCAGAAAATTGCACCGCACAAAGCCGATATCGTGGTGTTTCACAACAATGGCTCGGCCGTGTTTGACCAGTATGGTATTACCAAACAGGTAAAATCATCGTTCGGTAAAACCGTAAACCTGCCCAGTGGTGCGTATCTCATTATTGAGCATACCGAAGCATTGCATGTAATTGATGTAAACAGCGGTTACAAAAGCGTAAGCAATAACCAGGAAGAAAATGCACTGGAAACCAACCTTGAAGCTGCCGAAGAAATTGCACGCCAGTTAAGGCTGCGTGATATTGGCGGTATCATTGTGGTGGATTTTATTGACATGAAGCTTCCTGAGAATAAAAAGAAGCTGCAGGAAGCCATGGAAGGCTTTATGCGCCCAGACAGGGCCAAACATGCCGTATTGCCTATTTCCAAATTCGGGTTGATGCAGATTACGCGCCAGCGCATGCGCCCCGAGGTAACCATCAACACCACTGAAACATGCCCCAGCTGCGGTGGCTCGGGCAAAGTGGCACCTACCATGCTGCTGGAGGATGAAATTGAAAAACGCCTGCATTACCTGGTATCACACCAGCACAAAAATTTAACCCTGGTAGTGCACCCCATCGTGTACTCGCATCTTACCAAGGGCATCTTCTCTATCCGGTTTAAATGGCGCAGGAAATACAAAATGCCCATTAAAATCAAAAGCTCTTCGGATTACTATTTTACCGAGTTCCATTTTTATGATGCGAACGAAGAAGAAATCAAACTCTGATACCGGTAACCCGGTTTCCTATACAAAAAAGCCCGGCGCAAATTGCACCGGGCTTTTTTAATAGCCTGAAAGAGGCGGTGAGAAGAGAAAGTCAATAAAGCATATGCAGTTTTTGTTTTTAGAAATAGCAATGGGTACAGCCACTCTTTACAGGGCCGCAATAGTTGGGCATATGCTCATGCAAGCAAAAAACAAAGGGACTGTTGTTACGTAAGCAACAGTTTATTTGATGCGGGATTTTTGTATAGAAGAAAAGCAGTTACGCGAACTCCGGGGAGTGCTTAAGTTAAAGGGCTGTAAAGCACATGCGTATTGTATGGCTGGCGAAGCAAGGAAGATTGGCGTTTATACAAAAAAATAACAGCAGTTAGTTGAGGCGCATGTAAGCGGCGTTTGGGGTTGAGGAATGATCATCTTTCAGCGGAAACAGCGGCCGGAAGATTTGCCCCACCGTGAACGGCAGGGCCTCTCATGTGCATCAAATATCTGGTTTTGCAACCAGTTTTATTAGTAAGTTCTAAATTTCGCGATTTGTTATCGATTGGTTAAAAATATTGAAAAACTTATAACCGAACAACTTTAGTACAAAAGAATTTTAAAAAAAATTGTGTTTCTTATCGATTCAAAATCAATATAATATTTATTTATATGCCTGGTTTTGTGTTAGGCTTGGATTAATGCGTGTTTCACGCAGCGGAATGGGGTAAATCAATCGGCCATCGTTCCACGGATAGTTTGGCCCAACGCTTCCTTTTAATCTTTTTACATCATCCAGGGTAAATCCTTCAAATGATAGTTCAAGTTTACGCTGCAATAAAATCTCGTCCAGTGTTAAGTCTGCTTCGTCAATTGGGCCGAGCAATGCCCTTGTTCTGATGGCATTGATATCATCGGCAGGTGATGCGCCAACACTGGTACCCTGCCTGAAGTTTGCTTCGGCACGTATCAGGTACATTTCTGCAAGGCGAATGGTGTGTACATTGCCATACAGGTTGTCAAACTTCTGCGTGTAATATGATCCGTCTGATTCATTGAAGAAATTAGCACGGTCATCTCCTTCCTCGTATAGGGCAAAATGATTATTCGTCATTTGTATATCACCCCTGTTGCTTAATGCATAAAACTCGTTGAAGCCATTGGTGCCCGATGTATTGGTTACCTGCATGGCCAGTATGTCTTCTGCAGTATTGGCAATAGGTGCAGGCGGATCGATGGACGGAAACGCTTCTGCGAATGTTTTCATCAGCTGAAACTTACCGGAGCCGATTACTTTATCAGCTTCCAGCGCAGCGTTATCATAATCACCCTTCTGCAGGTATACACGTGCCAGCATGGCTGAGGCTGCAAGACTGCCTGCATAAAAACCATTGGTAGGTGCGAGTTCCGCTTCCGCATCTTTCAGATCGCTGATTACCTGTGCGTATACCTGTGCCACTGTACTGCGTTTTACTTTCAGCGAATCGCTGATGCCAAGTGTAGGGGTAAGTATAACAGGCACACCGTCATTGGTTGCAGGGTCACCATCGTTCCAGGCTTTGGCATACAAGCGCACCAGCTGAAACAATGCAGCGCCCCTGATGAATTTTGCCTGGCCCTCAAGATCGCTTTTTATACTGCTGCTTTTTACAACAGGCAATGCAGCGAGTACATTGTTTACATCGTTAATCGCTTTATAACCGGCCAGCCAGGTGGAGGTTACAAAATTATTGTCAACCGTAATTTTTTTGTTGTATATATCGGTAAAGCCCTGGTAGGTACCTGACCAGTTCAGTTCATTGTAATCGCCCAGTAAATCGGGGCCCATAAAGGCACGGCCGCCATAAAAATCAGAACTCGCAAAATCGTAGTAAGCGCCTTTCATGGCAGCTTTCACATCATCGGTGCTGGAAAGTGCGTCGGAATTGGCAATGCTGATAGATGGCTTCAGATCAAGCTGCTTGTTACAGCCTGCCAGCACAGCAACAATTGACGCAGTGAGTATGGTATATATTGTACGATTCATTACTTGCAGTTTTAGTTGGGTTTTTACAGGCCAATGTTTACACCGAATACAATGCTCTTCAGCTGCGGAGCTGAATAAAAGTCAAGCCCCTGGTTAATATTACCTGCCAGGTAATCAGCATTTACTTCAGGATCCCATCCTTTGTATTTGGTGATGGTAAACAGGTTTTGGGCCTTGGCATAAATGCGGATGCGTTCAAACCCAATTTTGCCAATGAGCGATTTGGGCAGGTTATAAGCCAGTGTTACTGCTTTCACGCGCAGGTACGAACCGGTTTCAATATAGCGGCTGCTGTTGCCGATACCGTTCGGGTAAAACAAGCGCGCTTCAGGCACCATGGTAATATCACCCGGCTTTTTCCAGGCGGCAAGCTGATCGGTAGTCTGGTTATCGAAACCGTTACTGCCGCTGGCAGACATGTACTGGCCACCCTGCATGAATATCTGGTTACCCTGTACGCCCTGCAGCAATACATCGAGATCAAAACCTTTATAGGTAAAGGTGTTACCAAAGCCGTAAATATAATCAGGGTTGGGGTTGCCGATCACTACATCTGTAGCTGCGTTGTAATCGTTGGTAGTGCTGTGATCAATGGTGCCATCTGCCTTTGGCGTATTCTTGTAATACAATGCATCGCCATTTGCGGGATCAGCTCCTGCAAACTCGCGTGCTACAAACACACCCAGGGGCTGGCCTTCCATAGCGCGGTTAACGCCGCTGCCCACTACCTGGCCACCAAGATTGGTTACTTTGTTTTTGTTGGCGCCGAAGTTCAGAGAAGAAGTCCACTTGAAATCGCGGGTAACCACATTGGTGGTATTCAGGGTAAATTCAATACCCTTGTTGCGCAGTTTGCCTACGTTCTGCAGCTGTGTGGAAAAGCCCGATGTACCGGGTACATCTACATTCAGCAACAGGTCTTTCGTATGGCGTTCGTAATAATCTACTTCAATGCTTACGCGGTTGTGCAATATGCTTGCTTCCACACCATAATCGGTACCCAGCGTGGTTTCCCATTTAAGGGCGGGGTTGGGCAATTGTGTGGGGTGCTGACCAGCCTGCCCGCCATAGGCAGTGGCGCTGTACAGGCCAAGGGCTGCATAATCATCAATACGGTTGTTACCGGTTAAACCTATGCTGGCTTTTACTTTCAGGAAGTTAAGCCATGATACATTTTTCAGGAATTTCTCTTCGCTCAGTATCCAGCCGGCAGAAGCAGCGGGGAAGAAACCATAACGGTTGTCTTTACCAAAAGCAGAGTAACCATCTATCCTTCCGCTGATACCCAGCAGGTATTTGCTTTGGAATTTATAGTTGGCCCGTAAGAAATAGGAAACCAGGGCGTTGGCATTGCTGCTGGTATAGGCTTCGGTTTTGGAAGCGCCGCTGGCCAGTTTCACATACAAATCACTCGGAAATTCTTCTGCCTTTGCCTGACTATAGTCGCGGTGGTAGCTTTGATAGCTCATACCCAGTACCGCATCTATATTATGATCGGTGGCGAAGGTTTTATTAAAGTTGAAATAGTTGTTGGTGTTGATATTGATGATCTGCGTAGTGTAATAGGCGCCATAACCATCAGGCACACCGGAGTTACGCGCAGTGAGCTTGCCGCCGTAGATATCTTCTGTCTGGTTTAGCTGATCCATACCAAACTCTGTACGGAACGAGAGTTCTTTAGTGATGGCTGCGCTTAAAAATGCATTGCCGATTGTTCTGTTCACCAGTGTATGGTAATACTGGTTTTCAGCACTCAGCACCGGGTTGTAATACACAGGGTAGTTGGTATTGGGCCTGCCGGTTGTGGTATCCAGCGCACCGCTGGTTAAGCCGGTACGGGGATCGATGTAAGGTGTAATAGGCGACAGCGCAATAATCTGCAGCGGTGTAGAGAACTGGTCATCGTCAGATACCCTGTAGTTAAGTGAACGTGCAAAGCTGAGGTTTAAACCTGCGGTAAGCCAGCTGCGCACCTTGTGTTCAAGGTTAAGCCTTGCACCGTATCGTTTATAACTGTTCTTGAGGATAATACCTTTCTGATCGAGGTATTGGCCGGAAAGAAAGAACTTGGTTTTCTCATTGCCGCCTGATACATTCAGGTCGTACTGTGAAAGCGGTGCATTCTGAAAAGCATGATCCTGCCAGTCGGTATTTACTGCGCCTGTTTTCCAGGTATCCTTGCCGGCAGCATAACGGGTAAAGCGGCTTTCTACGTAATCTTTTTCATCTGCAATGGCATCGTCAATATTATCATAGTAGCCAGCCAGCACATCCTGCCTGGCAGCGCCCAGTGCAGCCTGTTCAAAGTAATCAACGTACTGCTGGGCATTAAGGAAATGCCTTTTGCGGGTAGGCTTCTGGTAACCGGTAAAATAACCGAGGTCTATTTTCGAACTGCCTGTTTTACCTTTTTTAGTAGTGATTAACACCACACCGTTTGAGGCACGTGAACCATAAATGGCAGCAGCAGATGCATCTTTCAAGATTTCAACTGATTCGATATCGTTCATGTTGATATCGGCCAGCGGGTTGGTAGCAGCAGTTGTACTTGACTGGTCGCCCGATGTTACCGGCATACCATCTACCACGTACAGCGGATCGCTGCCTGCCGTAACCGATGAGGCACCGCGGATACGGATATTGATACCCTGGCCCAGCTTACCGCTTTGCTGGCTTACCAGCACACCGGATGCACGGCCCTGGATGGCACTTTCGAAGCTTGTGGCGGGCGTATTGGCAATATCGCCGGCATTTACCTTGGCTACCGAGCCAGTAATGTCTTTGCGCAGCCTGGTACCATAACCTACCACTACCACTTCACTGAGCGACTGTTCGCTGGCACTAAGTACCACCAGCACCGAACTGGTATGCAATACATTCACTTCTTTATTAATGTAACCTACGGAAGAAATGACCAACTCCCTAGCCTTTTCATCGGCCTGCAGTGAAAATGAGCCATTTGCGTCGGAAGCCACCGATCTTCGGCTTCCTTTGATGGTAATGGTGGCGCCCGGGATAGCCGTACTGTCTTTTGCGTCGATAATTTTGCCGGAGATGGTACGGGTTTGGCTGAATAGGGGCAACGTAAGGCACATCCATAGGATGGCCAGCAGCGATTTTCTCATGCAATTAGTTTTTAATGTATCAATTTCGGCCCCACCGGCTCAAAAAAAGCACGTTACTATGTGAAAATGATATAAGATTTAACCAAACTTAAACATTTTGAGAGAAAATGCAGCTTAAAAAAAATTTAAAAGCCAAAGCTGTCAATTAATTACCCGGGGAAACCGGGCAGGGTAAGGGATACGTAAACACCCGGCAAAGCCCGTTTTAGGCAGCAAATCAGCCGCTACAACCTTGCTGACAAAAAGACATTAACTCGATTTAAAAAGCGCCATTAAGGCACAAAAACAAGCATTTCAGCCTTCAAAAGTTTTCAACAAGCACAAAAAATAATTTTGAAATGTAGGTCATTATTGTAATTTAGTGGCAGAATTTAATGGGTTAGTAAGTAAAGGGCTGGTTTTCGTGCCGGCCCTTTTATTTTGTCCGCTCCGCAGCAATCCTTCTTCTTTTCCGCTTGTTTTTTATCAGTACATACTTGTTCACACTACCTGTTTATCGTTATTAATACTACCCTTGCCAGTATCTTTATGCCATGAGTAAGATCAAAACTGCATTCTTCTGCAGCAATTGTGGATATGAAAGCACCAAATGGCTCGGCAGGTGTCCTTCCTGCAATCAATGGAACACGTTTGTAGAAGAAGTGCTCGATAAAGGCAATAACAAAACAGACAACTGGAAGCAATACCACGGAGAACCACGTTTACAAAAGACCATCGCCTTACAGCACGTAACCACTTTAACAGAAACACGCATTGCAACAACCGATACTGAACTGAACCGTGTACTCGGCGGCGGCATTGTTACCGGCAGCATTATACTGGTAGCAGGTGAACCAGGCATTGGCAAAAGCACCTTGTTTTTACAGAATGCCTTACAACTCACCGATATTGTTACCTTATACATCAGCGGTGAAGAAAGTGAACAGCAGATCAAGATGCGTGCAGACAGGCTGAAAGTATCCAATGATAACTTTTACCTGTTAACAGAAACATACACCCAGAGCATATTCCAGGAAATTAAAAAGCTGAAGCCACAGCTGATCATTGTAGATTCGATACAGACACTGCAGTCCAACCTTATTGAATCATCGCCAGGCAGCGTATCACAGATAAGAGAATGCGCGGCTGAATTCCAGCGCTTTGCCAAAGAAACCAATACACCTGTTTTCCTGATCGGGCATATTACCAAAGACGGGAACATTGCCGGCCCCAAAATACTGGAACATATGGTAGATACCGTATTGCAGTTTGAGGGTGACCGCCATTATGCCTACCGTATTCTGCGAACACTTAAAAACCGTTTTGGCAGCACGGCAGAGCTGGGTATTTATGAAATGACGGGTGAAGGCATGCGCCCTGTGCTTAACCCGAGCGAAATACTGATTACGCAAAAAGAAGAACAGCTCAGCGGCAGTGCCATTGCTGCATCTATGGAGGGCATGCGCCCCCTGCTTATTGAAGTACAGGCACTGGTAACACAGAGTGTGTATGGCACTCCGCAACGTACGGTTACCGGGTACGACCTGCGCAGGCTGCAGCTGTTGCTGGCCGTACTGGAAAAACGCGGTGGCTTCCAGTTTGGATTGAAGGATGTTTTCCTGAACATAGCAGGCGGTTTAAAAACGGAAGACCCTTCTATTGATCTTGCGGTTATATGCGCCCTGCTTTCTTCGTACGAAGATGTTCCGCTGCCTGAACAAATCTGTTTTGCCGGCGAAGTTGGTCTTAATGGTGAAATTCGCGCAGTAAACCGCATTGAGCAACGCATTGCCGAAGCAGAGAAACTGGGTTTTGAAAAAATCATCGTATCGCGCTATAACAAAAAAGGATTCGATAACCGCAACTTCTCTATCGAAGTAGTATCACTGGCAAGGGTAGATGAAGTGTACCGTTACCTGTTTTGACGTTTGAAGGTTTAATGTTTGAAGTTTGACGTTTGAAGTTTGACGTTGGAGGTTTATCGTTTGATGTTTAATGTTGGATTGGGGGGGAGGGCTTTACTAACGGGAAAATGGTGCGTGCGTAAAAAATTCCGGTGATACAGGCAGCCACCGTTCAGTTTATCCCGTATATATGGATGCTTGCATTTGCAAGTATCACCTTGTAATTTGTAGCCGTGATTGCTTCTATTGAAAAATACCTCGGGCATGTGGTACAGCTGCTTTTTCCACACCATTGCACCTGCTGTGGCAATGACGCGCTCGATCATCCGCAAATTGCCTGTGCTGTTTGTATGCAGCAGTTGAGCAGTACCAATTTTTTTGCGAGACCAGGTAACCCGGTTGAAAAAGTTTTCTATGGCCGTACACAGGTGCAGGCTGCAGGCAGTGCGTTTTATTTTGTGCAGGACGGGCTGGTGCAGCGCCTGCTGCAATCACTTAAATACCAGAACAACCAAAGCGCAGGCATATGGCTGGGTGCATTAATGGGTACCCAGTTACAGCAAAGCGGGCGGTTTAACCAGGTTACTACCATTGTACCGGTACCGCTTAATGCAGGCAGGCTGCAGCAAAGAGGCTATAACCAGGCCGAACTGCTGGCGCAGGGCATATCCGGCGTTTGCGGCTGGCCGGTAAATGCCACTGCTGTTGTGCGCGATGTACATACCGGCTCACAAACCAAACAGGGCCGTATTAACCGCTGGCAAAATATGCAGCAGGTATTTTCACTGGCCAATGCCAGCAGCCTGTACAATCAGCATATATTGCTGGTTGATGATGTGCTTACCACCGGCGCCACCCTGGAAGCCTGCGGTAATACCCTGCTTGCCGTACCGGGCAGCAGGTTAAGTATTGCCACCGCAGCCTTTACTGTTAAATAAAACATAGCAATGCCAGCCGGATTTTATATTGTAACTTTTACCAGCCAATTTTGTTAAAAACCGAAATATGAAATACCTATTCACCATCCTGTCGTTATTACTGATATGTGCGGCAGGTAACAGCAAACCGCGTCATATGCATCATCCCAAAAGCGAAGCAGCCGCTAAAAACATTTACGACTTTACCATTAAGTCGCTCGATGGTGGCGAAATAGACTTTTCGCAATTTAAAGGCAAGAAGATTCTCATTGTGAACACCGCATCCAAATGTGGCTTTACCCCGCAGTACAAAGCCCTGGAAGCTTTATACAAAGCCCACAAAGACAACCTGGTGATTGTTGGTTTCCCTTCTGATAACTTTGGTGGCCAGGAGTATAAAGACGACAGCGATATTAAAAGCTTTTGCGAGAAAAATTTCGGCGTTACTTTCCCGCTCACAACCCGTGTTGATGTGAAAGGCGACAATACCACACCGGTATTCAAATACCTGTGCAGCAAAGCTGAGAATGGCGTACTGGATGCCACCATCAGCTGGAACTTCAACAAGTTCATACTCGACGAAAACGGCAAACTGCTGGCACACTTCGACAGCAAGGTGACGCCTGATAGCCCTGAACTGACGAAGTATCTGAATTAATTGTTTGATGGCTTGATTGTTTGATGGTTGAATACAAAAGCCATTGAACCATTAAGCCATCTAACCATAAAAAAAAGCCGGCTCAAATGAGCCGGCTTTTTTTTGCTATTTACTGAGGTGCATGCTGCGTTCTTTGTACAGCGTGCGGAAGTAAGGATCGCGTAAGTCTTTGATGAAACGGATGGCTTCACCGGTGCTCTTCATTTCAGGGCCCAGCTCTTTGTTAACACCCGGGAATTTGTCGAAGCTGAATACAGGTTCTTTGATTGCATAACCTTCGAGTTTTTTCTCTATGGTAAAGTCTTTCAGTTTGGCTTCACCCAGCATTACTTTGGTAGCGATGTTGAGGTAAGGTATCTGGTAGGCTTTGGCGATGAACGGTGTAGTGCGTGATGCCCTTGGGTTGGCCTCAATTACGTATACTTTACCGTCTTTTATCGCGAACTGTATGTTGATTAAACCACGGATATCGAGTGCACGCGCAATTTTCTCGGCGTAGTATTCCATGGTGGTTACTTCAAGCGGTGTGAGGTTGAAGGCAGGCAGCACGGCATTACTGTCGCCGCTGTGGATACCTGCAGGTTCAATATGTTCCATTACACCCATTACATGAAAATCTTCCCCATCAAAAATACCGTCGATCTCTGCTTCCTGGCAACGGTCGAGGAAATGGTCGATCAGGATTTTATTACCCGGGATATGTTTCAGCAGGCTTACCACTGCTTTTTCAACTTCTTCATCGTTGATCACGATACGCATGCGCTGACCGCCCAATACATAACTGGGGCGAACCAGTACCGGGTAACCTACTGCATTGGCCACTTCAATGGCTTCATCGGCAGTGTAGGCGGTACCATAAGCGGGATAAGCAATATTGAGCTCTTTCAGCAGGTCGCTGAAACGGCCGCGATCTTCGGCAATGTCCATGTTATCGAACGAAGTACCGATGATTTTCACACCTTTGGCTTCGAGTTTTTTGGCCAGCTTCAACGCGGTTTGTCCGCCCAGCTGTACAATTACGCCTTCCGGTTTTTCCAGCTCAATAATTTCCCACAAATGTTCCCAGTACACGGGTTCAAAATACAACTTGTCGGCAATGTCGAAATCGGTAGATACGGTTTCGGGATTACAGTTCACCATAATAGCCTCATAACCACATTCTTTAATGGCTAATAAACCATGCACGCAACAGTAATCAAACTCGATACCCTGACCAATTCTGTTAGGACCACTACCTAAAACAATGATTTTCTTTTTTGAAGAAGGGACAGATTCGTTGGAGGAAATTTTATTGCTCATTAGTTCAAAGATTGCGCAAAATTAGGGTTTGCAGCACTTTGAGCCAAACCAAATGATGGTTAAATAATAAGATGCTGTGAATCAGGGGGAAGCAGGTGTGAATCGTTGGTCGATGTGGTTTAGTTTAGCGCATTTGGTTTAAAGTTTACTGTTTGAAGTTTAAAGTTGGCCCGGAGACCTTTTTATACATTCTTTATGAGGCATGTCCGCTTTTTGCAGCTTTTGTCTTTCGCCGGGCGCGCATGTTCAGCATTTCAACCCCGAACGAGAAGGCCATACCGAAGTATACATAGTTTTTCAGATGCAGGCTTTCGGCCTGTTCGCTGCTCCAGCCTTCAATGAGCAATACCAGGCCAATCATTACCAGGAACGACAGGGCCAGCATTTTAATGGTGGGATGGTCTTGTATAAACGAAGCAATCACCGGGCTGAACAGGAACATGATAAACATGGCCAGTATTACCGCGGCAATCATAATTTCTACATGTTTGGCGGTACCACCGGCAGTAATAATACTGTCGAAGCTGAACACCATGTCAATTAACACAATCTGGAAAATGGCATTGCTAAACTTCAGGGGCTTTTTATTGGCCTCATCCATATGTTCTTCTTCCCCTTCCAGCTTGGCGTGAATTTCCTTCACCGTTTTGTAAATAAGGAATAAACCGCCGGCGATCATTACCAGGCTGGCCAGGTCAAACCCATGATCACCGATGGTGAACACAGCCTTGCCTTTCTGTTTCAGCAACCAGCTTAAGCCCATGAGCAGCAGGCTGCGCATGATGATACCAAAGACCATCCACAGTAAGCGGGCCCTGGGCTGCTGCGCCTTGGGCAGGCGGCTCATGATGATACTAACGAAGATAACGTTGTCGATACCCAGCACAATTTCCAGTACTACCAGCACAAAAAAACTGATGATACTCTCGGCTGTAAATAAATGTTCCATGTCCAATTTTATAGATAAGCAAATATAGGCAACTCTGTATGCGTACCCACTGCCTGCCGGGAAGAGCGGCAAACATCTTTCTCACGAGCTGTTTTTTATCACCGGGCAAATACTTTTGTGCAAATACGCAGAATGGCCTGCAGCTGCGGGGCGGCTCTTTACCAAACGGCGTTAAACAAGTATCTGCGCAGGCAGTTTTCTTTTTACAAATGGTGATTCAATGTCGTTAGTTAAGCATGATTTATATTTTACCGCTCCGGAGAAGTCCTATGGACAAAGAACACAAAGGGAAAACCCACAAAGTTCACAAAGGAGCCGTTAACTAAACGACATTACCGGTGATTCACCAGGTATTTGCCGATGTTTTTTACAATAGACGGGCCTTCGTAAATAAAGCCTGTCCACACCTGTACCAGCGCTGCCCCTGCTTTAAATTTCTCTGCCGCATCTTCACCCGTAAATATGCCGCCGCTGGCAATAACCGGTATTTTTCCCTGCAAGCCTTTGGTGAGGTATTGCAGCACCTCTGTAGCATGTTGTTGCACAGGCTTGCCGCTTAGTCCGCCGGCGCCGATATTTTGTACCTGTGCTGCCGGCGTTTGCAGCCCTTCACGGCTGATGGTGGTATTGGTAGCCACCAATCCGCTCAGCTGTACTTCAAAAGCCAGGTCAATAATATCGTCGAGTTGTGCTTCGGTTAAATCGGGCGCTATTTTCAGCAGCAGCGGTTTGGGCTGTGCATGGTTGTGGTTGAGTGTTTGCAGGTGCGACAAAATTTTGCGCAGCGAATCTTTTTCCTGCAGCTCGCGCAGGCCGGGGGTGTTGGGCGAGCTTACGTTTACCACGAAATAATCTACATGATCGAACAGGGTGGTAAAACAGATCTCGTAATCTTTCCAGGCGTCTTCGTTAGGTGTAACCTTGTTTTTACCAATGTTGCCGCCAACAATCATGCGGCCCGGCCTGCTACCGTTTTTGTGTTGCCACTGCTGCAAGCGGGCGGCAATCACTTTTACGCCGTGGTTGTTAAAGCCCATGCGGTTAACCAGCGCCTTATCGGCCGGTAAGCGAAACAGGCGGGGCTTATCGTTACCATCCTGCGGCAGGGGCGTAACCGTGCCTATTTCTACAAAGCCGAAACCCAGCGCTTCCAGCTCCTGCAGGTACAGGGCATTTTTATCGAAGCCTGCACCCAAACCAATAGGGTTGCTGAAATTGAGGCCAAACACTTCGCGCTCCAGTTGCGGATGTTTGTATTGAAAGGCAGATTGTATTAACCCGCGCACCAAACCTGCATTGCAGCCGCTGCGCAGCATATTCATGGAAAAATAATGAACATCTTCTGTAGGAAAATTGAATAATATGCTGCGGATAAGCGGGTATAACATGGCGCGAAGATAAATGAAAAACGCCATCACCCTAACCGGGCAACGGCGCTTGCACCTGCAGGAAAATTATTTTAATACTTCTCGTAAATGCCGGTTAAAAAGGTTTCAATCAAATGCCTGATGGCGCTTGCCTGCCCCATATGGTTGTTCACGATGATGGAGAAAATATATGTCTTGTGTTTTTTGGTAACCAGGTAACCGCTCAGTGCCAGGTTATTGCTCAGCGTACCTGTTTTCGCAAAAATAGCACCCTGCAGTTTTGGGTAATAACCACCAAGCGTACCCGTGTTGCCGGTGGGCAGGATGGCGCTGATGCGGTTAAAGCCAAAGGATTGTTTGATTTTGTTGAGCACCGTTACCAGGTCTTGCGGGGAAAACAGGTTGTACCGGCTAAGGCCGCTTCCATCTACCCATTTGGGGCGCTGGGGCAGATCGTTTAAATCGGTTTTCAGCAAGGTGTCAATAATGCGGGCATCACTCATTACACCCAGTTTTTCGTTGCTTACCATGAGCAGGGTTTGTTCTGCAAAAAAGTTATCGCTGCGGTGCATGGTAATTTTCAGCAAGGAATCGGTAGGCTGTGAGTGAATTAATTTGGTGGCGCCGGCAGGCAGTTGCGGCTGCACAGTAACCCTGCCGTTCAGCTGCTGGTTTAAAATGGCCGCCGTTCCCTGCAGCCCGTTGGTAACAAAAGGAATGGCGTCTGCCGTAAATGCCTGCTGTGAAGCTACGGTGTAAAACAGGTTGCTGTTGCGTGAGCGGTGCAGGCTGTATTTGTTTTGTGTACTATTGGTTGCGTATACAACCGAATCGGTAAACAAGGCAGGCAA
Source organism: Deminuibacter soli (assembly GCF_003412455.1). GTDB lineage: Bacteria > Bacteroidota > Bacteroidia > Chitinophagales > Chitinophagaceae > Deminuibacter > Deminuibacter soli. Next base: position 58,729 of record NZ_QTJU01000013.1, read on the forward strand.
GGCAGTACGGCCCTTCCATACGGTGATATTACCATACACAGGCATGGGACTTCTTTCGGCCATATAACTGGCTTCGTAATCATCCCATGTCCAGCCGTAGCCAAAAGCATGATCCTGCCACTGGCTGCTGCCCAATACAATTTTCTTGTTGCTGCCCTGTAAAAAATCCATTACCGGGTGCTGTTTAAAATCCGGGCTTAACAGGGTTGGGTCTGCAGTGGGTTGTGCATAAATGGCTTGCACGTCTTCTGCATAACGCAGCCCGGGCAGACTGTCGCCCAGGTATTTCATGGCTGCATAACAGGTAAATAACTTGGTATTGCTGGCCGGTACAAAATATTTATCGCCCTGGTAATTGTACACAAACTGCTGCGTGGCCGCATCCATAATACTGATGCCGACATGCGCCGTATTCAGCGGCTGCTGTTGCACCAGGTGTTGGGCTGAACGGTTTATTCGTTTTGATACAGAACAGGAACACAGCAGCACACTGGCTGCTGAAAACAGTACGTAATTCATTTTTATCATAGCATATTCACCTAGGGATTACCAACTTTCATCCAAATATCTGCAAGGCAATACGTTAAAACAATATTTTTAATGCCCGTATAAATTTTATCAATGAAAGTACAACTTCCCCATCACTGGCTCACCGGCATATTGCTGCTTGCCGGCACAACGGCTATAGCCGGACCAGGTAAAAAAACAACTGAAAAGCAAGCCTATATTGACAAAAACAATATGGACGCCGAGGTAAAACCCGGTGATAATTTTTACAGCTACGCCAATGGCGCCTGGGTAAAAAGCAACCCGGTTCCGGGTTCTAAAACCCGCTGGGGCAGTTTTGACGTGTTGCGTGAAGAAAGCTCCAAACGCCTGCGCAACCTGCTGGAAACTGCCACCCAAAACGGGAAAGACCGCAATGCACAGATGATCGGTGATTTTTATGCCAGCGGTATGGACAGCGCCGCCATTGAAGCCAAAGGCATTCAGCCCATTAAAGCCGAGCTGGATAAAATAACTGCCATCAGCGATGTAAACGGTTTGCTTACCGCATTCGCCAGCCTGCGTACACAGGGTTATGGCGCGCCTTTGTTTGGCATGTTCATTGGACAGGACCGTAAAAATGTAACCGCATACATTCCGCAGATAAGCCAGGGTGGTACTTCCCTGCCAGACAGGGATTATTACCTGAAAGATGACGGCCGCAGCATGAAAATACGTACCGCTTACCGCACCCACCTGGAGCACATGTTTGCATTGAGCGGAGAAAATGCAACTGCCGCAGCTGCCAGCGCCGATGCCGTAATACGTATTGAAACCGCACTGGCCAAAGCACAGCTGAGCCGCGTGGAAATGCGCGACCCATATAAAACATATAACAAATTCGCCGTAAAAGACCTCGCTACTTTAACACCGGGCTGGGACTGGAAAGACCTGTTTACCAAAATGCAGGTACAAACCGGAGACAGTGTGCTGGTGAACAATCCGCAGTTTGTAAAAACAGCCGACGCCCTGCTGAGCGCTGTGCCGCTGCACGAGTGGAAGGCTTACCTGCACTGGAGCATTTTGAAAAGTGCGGCGCCTTACCTGAGCAGCGCCTTTGTAAACGAAGCATTTTCTTTTAACCAGGTATTGACCGGCCAGAAAGAACAAACACCACGCTGGCAACGCATGAGCGGACTGATTGACAACAATCTTGGCGATTTGCTGGGCCAGCTGTACGTGGCGCAATATTTTAAACCCGAGGCCAAGCAAAGAATGCTCGACCTGGTGAACAACCTGCAAGCCACTTTCTCAGAGCGCATTAAACGCCTGAGCTGGATGAGTGATGAAACCAAACAGCGCGCGCAGGAAAAGCTGCAGGCATTCACCAAAAAAATTGCCTACCCCGATACCTGGAAGACGTATGACGGTGTTACCATTACGCGCAACGATTTTCTAAGCAACGTACACAGCTGTGCGGTATGGCAATACAATTATATGGTAAACCGCATGGGCAAACCGGTTGACAGAACCGAATGGGGTATGACGCCGCCAACCATTAACGCCTATTATAACCCGTCTAACAACGAAATCGCTTTCCCGGCGGGCATTTTACAGTTCCCGTTCTTTGATTTTGGTGCAGATGACGCCGTAAACTACGGTGGTATTGGTGCAGTAATTGGTCATGAAATGACGCACGGTTTCGACGACCAGGGACGCCAGTATGCAGCTGATGGCAACCTGAAAGACTGGTGGACAAAGGCAGACGCAGACAAATTCAAGGCAAAGGCCGATGAAATCGTGAAGCAATACGATGCATTCAAAGTGCTCGATACGTTGCATGTAAACGGAAAATTAACTTTAGGCGAAAACCTGGCCGATCTTGGCGGTTTAAACATCGCTTACGAAGCCTTTACCAAAACGCCCGAGTTTAAGGAAGGCAAGAAAATAGACGGATTCACTCCCACCCAGCGCTTTTTCCTGAGCTGGGCACAGGTTTGGCGCAGCAATGCATTACCTGAAACACAGGCGCAGCTGTTGCTCACCGACCCTCATTCACCCGGAGAAGCACGAGCCAATTGTCCGATTGTAAATATTGATGCCTGGTACGACGCATTTAGTGTGCAGCCGGGAGATAAAATGTATAAACCCAAAGAACAACGCACTCAAATCTGGTAGATAGAGTGGTCACCCCCAAAGAATCCGGTTTTATACCGGATTTTTTTATTTTAACTCCTCTCCATCGCGCGCAGCCATCTTTCGGGGATGTCGTTGTTGGCGGCGGTTACATAATCACGGTAACTGCAGGCGATATAGGTTTCATCGGGCAGCTGCATCCACCAGCGGCCTGTTTTTTTGCTTTGCAAAAAGGTGGCTTCCAGTTCGGCAAAAGCCAGTTTAAATTCATTGAAATGGTGGTTGGCACTCATCGGCGCTTCTTCCTTGCCTTTCAGCACACCATCCATCAGGTACCACAACATATGGCTTATTTGTTTGGCAGTAAGCTCATACTCATCCTGCGAAGGCAGGTAGCCGTAAATGCCGATGGTATCAATAGTGGGGCTCATACCGGCATACTGCATCAGCGTGCAGGCTTCTTCACCGGTAAAACCGTTGGGCGTAAGCCTGTTGGCAGGTGCATGACAATGCTGTATGGCAGCAATATCAAAACTGAACATATTGGCGTTGCGGATAACCGGTTCAATTTCTTCAATATGCTCTTTTACACGGCCTACCCTGAAACAGTCGAACCGCAGTTTGTCAATAGTTTCGAGCATGTGCGGGTGCACCAGGTAGCTCTGGAAACCGATATGGCTGTAATGCCTGATGTAGTTAGGTTCTGAAGTAAGCATGCTGAGCATGAAATTATCTGCCGGCACCACGCTGTCGAAATCCATATCAATACGTGCATCTACACAGGCCACTTCAATAATTTTTTCTGCCGCAGCATACACCTGGTACTGACCGATGGTAACATCGTGCGAGCCGCCGAGTATCACCACCCGTTTGCCGTGCGATACCAGTTCGGTTACCACTGCGCGCAGGGCAGCATAGCTATCGGCCAGGGTAGCACCTGCCTTTACATTACCCACATCGGCCACGTGCACATCCTGGTGCCAGTGATACAGGCTGTAGAATATTTTACGTACCGCATCGGGCGCACTTGTACCGCTGGCGGGTATACCGCCGCCCCTGTTTTCGCCACAACCTACAAGTACAATATCAATACCGGTTAAATCGGGGAACTGTTCTTCATACACGGCAATATGTTTTCCCAATTGCACGTCGCGGAAACCCTCATCGTTCGATAATTCGTACGTGTTCACAGGTTCCAGAAAATCTATAATGGTTTCTATCGAAGGGAATGACATGCCGCAAACTTACATGATTACGGCAATTTTTTCGCATTCTGACTGCGCACCCTGTTCAAACCACCTCTTCAAACGGTATCTTAACCGCTCATTAACCATCTGCTGAAGCAACACATTGTCACTACAATTATATTTGTAATGCATGATACGTCCATCCTACTTTATCAGTTGTCTCGTGTTGATCTTTGCACTGTTCCGGGCACAGGGCCAAACCGGTTTTACGGTGTCTGTTTCGGCTGCAAAAATCTACAGGAACGATGCCATCCGTGTTGAATACAAGGTAACCAATGGCAATGATGTGCGCGATTTTGTTGCACCGCAGTTTGTGGGGTGGAACATTATCTCGGGCCCCTCTTTTGCCCAGCAGGAAACGTATGTGAACGGCCAGGGCAGCCGCTCGAGCAGTTACATTTTTGACCTGATGCCTGCACAGGCCGGTAAACTGAAAGTACCCGGCACTACCATTACGGCAGACAATAAGCAGTACACCTGCCAGTCGACCGTTGTTAACGTAATGGATAAAGACAATCCTTCACCGCAGAACAACAATGCAGGCAATTCACCTTTTCCCCTGCAACGCCTGTTTAACGACAACGATGTACAGGATGACGACCCGTTTTTACGTGACCCCGTACTGAAAAACGGGGAAACACCTGATAAGAAAATGCGCGACAATGTATTTGTAAAACTGCATGTAAGCGCTACCACCTGTTATGCCGGCGAGCCCATACTGGTAGAATACAAACTGTACACCGCCATACGCATACAGCCCAGGATTAAACGCCAGCCTGCATTCTCGGGTTGCAGTGTAACAGAAATGACGACAGATGAAGCATCTCCTGCTGAAAAAATAAATGGTAAACTGTACCGCGTAATCATGGTACGCAAAGTACAGCTGGTGCCTTTGCAGCAAGGCGATTTGCCGCTGGATACTGCTTCTGTTGCCTGCGATGCAGATTTTTTAGTAGCAGGCAACCCCGGCAATATGCAGCCCTTCTCGGCAACGTTCAGCAGTCAACCGGTGACCATACATGTAAAACCCCTGCCCGATAAAAACAAACCCGCCGATTTCTCGGGTATTGTTGGTCATTTCAATATGCAGGCCACTGCACTGAACCCGGATGTGCCAGCAGGAGAAAACAATACCCTGCAGCTGAGCATTGAAGGCCGCGGCAATATTACCGGTGTACCCTTACCCAATATTAACTGGCCTGCCGGTGTAGATCATTTTGAGCCGGTGCAGCAAGACAATATCGACAAACTGAATTTCCCGGTGCGCGGCATCAAAACCTACAATATTCCTTTCCTGGGTTCAAAAGAAGGCAATGCAGTAATACCGGCCATCAGCTTTAATTATTTTGATCCTGAAAAAGGCAGTTATGAAGTGGTGCATACAGATAGTATTCCACTCCATTTCAGCAGGGCGGTAAAACATAGCCTGAAAGACAACCCTGCGATTATTACAGAAGATTTTACCACGCGGAAATATATCTGGATTGTACCGGTGATTGCCGTTGCCGTATTACTTGCCTGGTGGGTGATGACACGCCGTGATAAAAAGGCCAAACAACCTGCCGCAGCCTCCGCTGCTACCGCACAGGCACCTGCACAAACACCTGCCGCACCTGTTACGGCTAAACCGGTTGTACCGGTAACCGTTACCCCGACTGATTTTTCGGCAGCAGCTTCGAGATTGAACAATGAGCCTGACATACGGGAGTTTTATAACCGTGCGCGTAAGCTGCTTACGTTGGCATTGCAGGAGAAACTGGACATGCCCCATGCAGGCACCCACCAGCTGTTGGACGCTTTGCGGCAGCAACATGGCGATAGCCTGGTACAGCAATGCGCCGGCTTGTATGCACAATTTGATATGGCCTTGTATGCCTCTGCCTTACATGAAGACAGCCGGCCACAGGTAATGGCACAGCTGCAGCATATTATTCAGCAGTTGAAGGCATAACTTCCCGGGCAACCAGGTTATTACCGTAATGACTTTTGTTAATCGCTGTATTTGTACCCTACGCCGCGAACGGAATGGAAATGGCGGGGACTGCGGCTGTCCTGCTCAAAGTATTTGCGGAAATTGAGAATAAAGTTATCGATGGTGCGGGTGGTTGGGTAAACGTTGTAGCCCCATACTACCTGTAAAATCTTTTCGCGTGTTACCACCTCGTTTTTGTTTTCAATAAGCAGCTTCAGCAGCATGGCTTCTTTTTTACTGAGCTGTACTTTCTGCCCGTTCCAGGTGGTGGCTTCCTGTGCATTGAAGTCGATGGTATTGTCGCCAAAGCTGTAAATATTGCCGATGCTTTCGCGATCCTGCAGTTTCTTGTTTTTCTGTATCAGCTTTTCTACGCGCAACAGCAACTCTTCGAGGTTAAACGGCTTGGTAAGGTAATCATCGGCGCCTTTTTTTAAACCCAGCACACGGTCTGCACTGCTGTCTTTTGCGCTGAGCATGAGAATAGGCACGTCAATGTGCTGCACGCGTACGCTTTCTGCCACGCTGATGCCATCCAGCTCAGGCAGCATGATATCGAGGATAATGAGATCAAAATATTCATTGCCCACGGCTTTCAGGGCCTCGTTGCCATTAAAGGCCGAAGTAATGGTGTAGCCATCTATTTCAAGGTTCAGCTTTAGTGCTTCATGCAGGTTTTCTTCGTCTTCTACCAGTAATATATTGCCTTTTGTATCCTTACTCATATGTTTTGTTTATTGCCTTCCTGTTGCAGTTGACTATGCATCAGGTTAAAGGCAGGGTTACGGTAAAGTTACTGCCGTTTGGTAAATGATCGGTAACGGCTATTTGCCCGTTGTGGTCGTTCACAATTTTTTTGCTTAAGTATAAACCCAGGCCGGTGCCCTTGGTTTTACGGGTATTTTCACTGCCTATGCGGTAGAACTTCTCAAACACCCTTTTTTTCTCTGCATCGGGGATACCGGCGCCTTCATCCATTACACACAAAACAGCGTGCTGGTGTTTCTGTTTCAGCACCACCGTAACCTTTCCTTCTTTGGGTGAATATTTTAACGCATTTTCAACCAGGTTGTTGACCAGCATCTGCAAAAGCACGGTTTCTCCTTCAACGTACAATTCGGGTTGCACCTGCCCTTCAATTTGCCGCTGGGGGTAACGCACTGCAAAATTATGCACGCAATCATCCACCAGTTTGCTGAGATCTAGTTCGTCTTTGTTCAGCAGGTAAGCGCCTGCTTCCAGTTGTGAGGAAATAAGAATGTTATTGCATAGATCGTTAAGCCTGTTGGCTTCCTGCAAGGTGTTACTGATGAGTTTCTGTTGCTGTGCTTCCTCCAGCTTGCGCTTTTGTAAGGTTTCGAGGTTAAGCCGTGTAACAGCAATAGGTGTTTTAAGCTCATGGGTTACGGCCATCATAAAATTCTGCTGCTGGTGCGAAAGGCGTATTTGCCTGCGGGTGGCCTGGTACACAAATACGGCCCCTACCAGGGTAAGCAATAAAAACGTAGCGCCCTCACCTACGTATGCCGTGGTTTTACTTTTGCGCTGCGCTTCTATTTCCACCATTTTTTCAAAATAGGCGGGATCATCCTTTTTCAGCTCCTGCACGCGGAACATATACATCTGGTTGTTCTGGCGCTGTAAGGCAATAAACCACCATACCAGCACGGCTACTATGTACAGCAGCAGAAACCAGTATACAATGGTTACGGTAGCATAGTCTTTCTTTTTAGCATCCATAGCGTAAAAATTGCGCAGCCGGTGTGCAGCTGCGTACCCTGTTAATTTACAAAAGTACGCAATCGCAACACCGGCTGTGCGTTCAGTTACCCGGTTAAGTTTATTCGTTGATATTGTACAGCTGCATCAGTTTAAGCAGTACCCCGTTTGTCCAGCCAAAGCCGTCCTGCGAGGGGTATTCGCCACCGCCTGCTTCCAGGTGGGTGTCTACCACATTGTATTTTTCCATGAGTTTGCCGGTGCTTTTGTACACTTTTACATTCAATGCCACCCAGCGTTGTGCTATTTCGGCAGCCAGCTTTTTCTGGTCGTAGTTTTCCAGTCCTTTTATGGTGAGCCATTGCAAAGGTGCCCAGCCGTTGGGGGCATCCCATTGCTGCCCTGAATTTTTAAGCGTGGTTACCACACCACCGGGTTTCAGGAATTTGCTTTCCACCACTTTGGCGGCAGCAGCAGCATATTCTTTTGGTGCTACATTAAAAAAGAAAGGCGACATACCTGCGATGGTCATTTCGCGGCTCTGCTTTTTTTCAGTGATCACAAAATCATAGTACCAGCCGTCCTGTGCATTCCACAGGTATTTGTTCATGGATGCCTTGCGGCGGGCAGCAATCTTTTTAAAATAAGATGACTGCAGCATGTTACCGGTTTGTTTATACGATTGGCTCAGCGTTAGTTCCAGGTGATAGAGCAATGCGTTCAAATCAACCGGCACTATATTAATCACCTGTATGCTGGAAAGATTTTCGCCATCGGCAAACCAGCGTGTACTAAAGTCCCAGCCGCTTTCTGCACAGCTGCGCAGGTTGCGGTAAAGGGTTTGCACATTGCCTTTGAAATTGATGGCAGTGGTGGAATCTTCTGCATAAGATTCCTGGCGGGGCACTACATCCTGGTCGTAATAGCGGTTCAGCACACTGCCATCGGGCATATACACCTTGTGTTTGGTAGGGGCTGATTTATCCATCCAGTAATTGTATTCTGCCTGCAGTACCGACTGGTATTCGGCATACACCACATCGCCTTTTTTCTCGGCCAGCAAGCCCAGCATTTTAGCAAAGAAGGGCGGTTGTGAGCGGCTGAGAAAATACGTGCGGTTACCATTTGGGATATGGCCATACTGCTGAATCATGTAGGCAAAATTCTTCACCATGTTTTCGAGCATTTCATCATCGCCGCTGGACTGTAAGCCCAGCATGGTGAAATACGAATCCCAGTAATAAATTTCCCTGAAGCGGCCACCCGGAACAATGTATGGATTGGGCAATGGGAGTAAAGAGCTGCCTGCCACTACGGTATCCGGAATGCGTTTGAGCACTGTCCACAGTTTTTTGATGTGGATGGCTGCGGCTTCACCTGTATCTGACTGGTAGGTATTGGCAGGATTTACCGGCTCATAAAAATTGGCGCGCACAAACATATCCAGTGAAAAACGGATGGCGGGATTGCTGCGGATGGTACGATAGTCCTGGGTAATTTCTTTCGGATCTTTTTTGGGAACACAATCCACAAAGGTTTTACCGTCTTTAAAAATATGGCTCATTTGTACATCCCTGAACAGGATGCCATATATTTTGTCGGGTGGTAAACTGTTGCTGTTCTGTGCTTTTACAACTACATTGGTTAACATGAATGCTGCGAATAATAATTTACGCATGGCAACAATTTTGATCGGTCGAAATTAGCAAGAAAAATCGATCTGCGCCAGCAGGTTACCATTGTGGAGAATTGAAGCACCGTTCATGGTTATCCCGGCAAAATCGGGGATATGACCAATTACGCGTTCGTGTTCAAAGGCGTTATTTACGGCTACTACCTGCATGCCTGCATCAAGCGCTGCGCGGATGCCGCTGTCAGCATCTTCAAACACCAGGCAGCAGGATGGTTTTACTGCCAGCCGGGTGGCCATTACAGTATATGGCTCGGGATCGGGCTTCCCTTTTGTATAGTCTTCGCTGGTAACCATTGCATTGAACAAATGATAAATACCATGCGGCTGCAGCATATGTGTAATGCGTTCTGCGGGTGCGCTGGTTACCACCCCGGTAACCACGCTTGCCGCGTGCAGCTGGGTAACAAACCGCTTAACGCCTGGCAGCAACAGCGGCCGCATGGTAATATCAAAAAGCCGGGCCTCGCTGTAAATGTTTTGCTTTGTTTCGTCTGCCGAACCGGCAAACAGCAAATCAATAGTTTCAAGCGTAGGACGCCCATGTATCTTGTGCCGTATATCGGCTTCAGTGATGGCTAGTTTTTCTTTACTGGCCCATTCGGACCAGAACGTTTCAATCGCGGCATTGGAATTTATCAATACGCCATCCATATCGAACAAAACCCTGCTGATTCTTCCTGGCATGGCATTAAGTTACAACTTCAGGCCCAAAGAAACATAAAACGTTCTGCCATCTGCAGGTAATATTCCGGGGCCAGGGTACATGGTAATACGCCTGGTGAAATAAGCTTTATTTGTAAGATTATTAATACCAGCGCTTAAGCGGCAGATTTTCACAAATTGCCAGCTCGCGCTCCAGTCTACCAGGTGATAATCCGGCACCACCCCTACCGAGCCATTGGCCAGGTAAACGGTATTGTTGGCGTCTGAAAACGACTTGCCTACATAACTCCATTGTAAAAATGTGCTGAACTGTTTGTACTGTGCGTTAATGCCTGCGCGGTTAATATAAGTGGGCACACTTTCGAGCTGGTTACCTGCCAGCGATTTATTAGCGCCGCTTACACTGAGGTTGCCGCTGGTATAACGGGCATGTGTGTAGGCAAAAGAACTGAACACACTTACATCAAAGCCTGCATGACGGCCGTAGAACAGCTTGGCCAGCGACACTTCCGCAAAAGCCTCAACACCTTTTGAAACGGCATTGCCGATATTGGTAGTTAACAGATAGGTCGTATTATTTTTTGTTTGGGTAAGCAAACCAATACGGTTGCCGTAATACAGGTAAAAGCCGTTCACATCAAACTGTACCACGTTTTTGTAGTTGCCGCGGAAACCAAAATCAGCATCGTATCCCTTGCTGTCTTTCAGGTTGGGATCAATCTGGTCTATCTGTGTGGCAGGTGTTACGTTTGCATAAATATAAGGCCGGTAAGCCTGTGACCAGTTACCATACAGCTGCACGCTGTTGTTCACCTGGTATTGCAAGCCAACGCCTGCCAGCGGAAAGCTGCGGTTACCCTTGTACGAAACAGGGTAAGTAGCGTTGTTGATAACACCGGTCATTTTTGTCTGGATCACTTCATACCGCAAGCCCGGTGTTACAGATAATTTCTTACCCAGCTGAAACAGGTTTTCTGCAAACACTGCATAGTTGTTTGAATGCAGGCGCAGGTCAATGGCATAAGGTGAAGTGAGCGACAAGTCAAAATCGCTGCCAATGGTGCCCTTGCCTTTTTGTTTGCGTTTGGTTAACTCGGTAAAATAACGCACGCCTGCTGCCAGGCTGCTGGTATTACCGCCAAGATTGTACTTGTGCAGCACGCGCGCTTCGGTAGTAAAACCGTTGTAATAATCGCGGTCAACCTGGCGTGGGTTATACGTACCCAATGCCTTGTTGATAGTATCACTTACATCAGGTGTAGCAATAAACTGCACGCTGTTGCGCTGGCCAAACAACGCATGTGTGGTTACATCAATACTGGTGTTGCTGTTGAACTGGTATTTGAACAGCAGTGAAGGAATATTGATTTCGGGATTGAAAAAATTCCTGGTTCTGTTCGACTGTCGGGAATTGCTGTAGAACTGCGCATCTGACTGGCCGCCGGCGATCTGCTGCACATAATCCATACGTGAGAATTGCAGGGCAATACTGCCTTTGGTACCCAGGTGGTAACGCAGGTTGGCATAATAGGCATGGTAGTTAAACCTCGCATTGGGGCGCCAGCCATCGCCACTGCGGTTATCAAAATAGGCATAATAATCTACCTTACCCTTGGTACCGCCTATGGCATTGTACGAGTTAAAGAAGTTGTTGGAGCCAACTGTTTGCTCACTTTCAATGGCTATAGGGCGCGTACTGTCGCCCTGCTTCATTACATAATTCATCATACCGCCAAACTGGCTGCCAAACTGTAGTGAAGCAGCACCGCGTACCAGTTCTATTCTTTCGATAGCCTGCATGGGCGGTGTATAGTGATCTTCAGGGTAACCAAACATATCAGAGTTGGTATTGTACCCATTCTGCCGCATGTTCATTTCAATGGAACGGTGTGAATCAGTACCCCGCGAACCAATGTTTGCCTGTGTACCTGCGCCATCCATATCCCATACATTCAAACCGGGTATTTTGGCGAAAGCCATGCGCGATACGTTCTGTGCCAGGTTTACCTGCGCAGCATCGGGCTGTACTACGTTTGTTTTTTTACCGGCATAAATGGAAGTGCCTTCCACGCCAGGCATAAAATGCCCGGTGCGTTGCAACCAGGCGTTTACCGTAACAGTATCCATCACACGGTTAACCAGGGTATCGGATGGTGTTTGCTGCGCGCTGGCAGCTGTTGCGCTCAAAGTAATCAATGCTATTGCAGCAATCGTGTTTCTCATGTTTAAAAAAGCTTTATACAGTACAATACCTGTCATTTTTCTGCGCCGTCATTCTGCGCGCGCTGTATAGCATATTTCCCAACGTTTTGACCAACTGTTAAACCCACTGTACAATCTGACCGGAAGTGAATACCACCGTACATTCTCGACATAGATGCTTCCTGCGCCATATCAGCATAAGCCTGCGCCCGCTCTGGCACCAGGTGGCCAAGTATGGTAGCAGCAGCACCACTGAATGTAGAATGCCCGGATATATAAGACGGGAAGTTGGGGATACCGGTTAATGTTTTAATACGGCTGTCCATTTGCGTTGGGCGCGGGTTGTAGTAATAGTATTTGGTATTCCAGCATACAATGCCCGCATCCATCAGCGACATATTCAGCAATGCCATGTTGCGTGCCCAGCGTACTTCGCTCAGGTGCATCGGAATAAAATCTTCTGATGCAATGGCATCCCAGTGACCGGGAGGCGCATAGGTTCCGGCACCATCGGCCCAGAAATGTACAATGCGCAAATGCTCACGTGAAGCATCTTTTACGTAGTTGTAAATTTCTTCTGTTTCCTTTTTCATCTGGTCGCTGCCGGTGGAGGGCGGCGGACCGGGGCGCAGTGATACGCAGGTAGCAGAATCGAACAGGAAGGGTTTTACTGCACCAAACAAAGGCAGCATGGGCGGGCGTTTGGGCGTTTCCAGGCTATACCAGGGCGTTTCGCCGCGTGCCTGGGCATCACTCACCAGTTTGGCCCAGTCTGTTGGTGTGCCAATGGCCTTGCCGGCATTGTCGGCCCTGCCGCGCGCCAGAAACAATTGCGCTATCTGGCGGCCGAGTGCTTCACCGGCAACAATATCGCTGCGTGAAGCAACACCGGCTGCAATGGCTGCACGCTCCTGTTCTTCGGCCCTGGCTTCAATGGCAGCTATTTCTGTAGGAAACAGCAGTTTCATCATCTCGGCGTTTACACCTGCCAGTACCGCAGCTTCGCTGGGATAGGCGCTAACACCGGCTTTTCCGGCTTTAAGCTGAATGGTGCTGTCAACCTGGTAAGGCGCAGCGCGGTTGTATTTTTTCTTTAAAGCCCATGCCACTACCAGTGCATCGTATTGCGCTGCGCTGATGTATGCATACGCACGTGCTGCATACGGCGGGTTGGCAAATGGGAACAAAGGATAAGCAAAGGGATTTGCTGAATTGGGCGCAGGATAAGTGCCATCTGCATTCTGGTAAGGAGGCAAATTGTATTTTGCTACCAGCCCGCGCAGTATTTCATTCCAGCGCAGCACACCACCTGCGCTCCAGTATTTTATTTTGTCTTCATCGGCTTGCGACAAACTGCGCTGCATGCCTTTTATTTCATTGAGCTCGGCCACATACCCTACCGAGTTAACCGCAGCAGGTGCGGCAAGTGTAAATGTATCGGCACGGGCCACCAGCACGGGTTTCCAGGTTCCGGCATCTGCATCGGCAGCTGTGGGTGTAAGCGCAGGAATATCTGCCGTACGGTCGTTTACGCCTTTTGAACAGGCCAGTGGTATGGCTACTGCAGCCGCCAGTACCAGCACACTTAAACCAATTATCTTTTTCATGGTACGTTGGTTTTAGAAGAGGAAACAATTTTTGATTTGCGGGTAAAATCAATGATATAAAATATACCCGCATCCAGTGTAAGCGCCTGGCCTACGTTGCGGCCGTGCACTACGTAATTACCGGCACCGATCAGTGACAAGCCGCTTACAGCCTTCAGCGTATATTTTACGTTAAAGCCTGCGGTGGTCATATTCATTTTATTACTGGGAAAGGGCATATCGTTTTTACGCATGTCGAAGCCTTTGATGGTGGTATTGTTGCTAACGATAGCCTCGGCAATCAGGTAATCACTCCTGTAACCGGTACGCAGCTGAAATGCAGCCATATCAGGCATTTCCACTTCATTGGTTAAATGCAGTGAAGTGGTGTAATACGAGGTGCGGTCAAGATGAATATTACTACGCCAGTTCATAGCGCCCCAGCCTGTTACAAAAAAGCCACCTACCTGGTAATCGAGCATCAGCCGGGCCATTAAGGTTTTGCTGTGCAGGCCAATAGACATGGGCAGAAAATCGGGCGTATAATTTGAAGCCGGTAAAGAAAAGCCCCCGAGTGTATATACCGAGAATACACCTTTACCTAGGGAGGTTTCCACTGGCATCCATTTTATCCAGGCATTTACATCCTGCAGGCCATGCAAACCGTGCAATGTACCGGCTGATGCTTTGGTAAATATGTACGGCAAACCTGCCATCACGTTCAGGCGGCGTGTAATGCCATAGTTGCCCATAATGCTGACCATTTGCGTGGTAACCGTACCGAGGTTCTGGTTATCGCGTTTAAAAGTTCCTTCCCAGTATTTTTTCCAGCTGCTATGGCTGTACATGGGACCAATACATAAATTGTTCTTGTCCATCATCAGGGCATCCTGATCGGTTTGGGCCTGCAGCTGCAGGCAACTTGCACTACATAGCAGCAGCAGTATGCAATACAGTAGTTTTGGTTTCATGGCAATTTGTTGGAGGGTTACAGTTTAATAGCCACGCCTACATTTACTACATAATCAGCAAATGCAGCATCGCCTTGTTTGTATACACCCGTTAACTGGGTGGTAATTTTATCGGGAACGCTTTGTGTTCTGTTACGCACCAATGCAACAGGTACGGTAGCGTAAGCGATGAGCTTTTTGAAGGTATAGTTAACACCGGGCTCAGCTGAGATAATATAACCGGGGCGTCTGAAACCATTGCTGCCACCGATTAAATCGTGCACGGGCAAACATTCGTCACGCACACCGGCGCTAAAGCTCCATTTATTCACGTGAAAGTTAACACCTGCACGTATCATAAACTGGTCGGGCACGCTCATAATATCACTGCCATTGGCAACAGCCGAAGCTGCAGCTTTTGCGCCACGTGCAGAGGACACACCGTTTTGTTCTCTTGGATTGGAGAGATAATAGAAATTGCCATACACACTGATAACGCGTGAAAAGTTGTACCAGGCATTGATTTCACCGGTAATGCCGGTGCCGCCATCACCCAGCTGTATGGATTGGTCAACAGGCCCCAGTGTTTTGCTTGAATCTGCGCCATAGAAATAATCCTGGAATTTGTAATCGCCGGTAGGCAGTTTAATACCAAGACCAACCTGCACATTACCACGCGGCATTTTTGCAGGATTCAGTAACCAGGCATAGGCTGCAAAACGAATATCACCCACACCAAAAGAATGGGTGCTGCGGCGTTCTTTGCCACCATGCTCGTACAGGGAAGAACGTGCGTTGCTGATAATGGGCACATCTACCATTACAGACCAGCGCTGGTTGATATTGTGTGTTAGCGCAAGGTCCATGGCATAGGCATGATTGATCACTTCTGTACCCTGCTCCTGGCGTTGTTTCTGTTCTTCTTTTCCTACGTAGTGGCGGAATGATTTGAAATAACGGTTATTGATATTCAGCGACCATGAAGGCATGGTATCAGCAGCAGATGCATGTTGCAGGTTGCTTAACCCGCCTGTACTGCGAATGGCAACACAACCCTGTGCAAAAGTAGTAATGTGTATGCACACACAAAGGCATGCAAGTATAGCAATGGCAAGTATCTTTTTCATAAAAGCAGTCAGTTTACCGTTTCAGGTTTGATGTTTGATGTTTTAAAGTTGTACGTTTTGGGTCAGCGTTGAAAGCAGTAGTCAAGTCCATGCTGCACCGTCAATGCGCAGCAATGTTTTATAACAATGAAACCATTCTTCCATCATTTTTTCATCTGCAACCGTTCAACAACAAGGCCGGTTACTTTTTTGCCGCATTCGTTACTAACCAGGCAGGAGTTGTGGAAATGAATGCCGCCATAAAAACGGGCCCAGTTATTTTCAATAGCTGCAGCACGGAATGATGGGAAGGAACGGCTTTTAATTCCGAATTCCAGTTCGGTAGAATCGGTGTAGGCAAAGTTGTCGCCAAATACATTGGTTAATGCTTCGGCCGCGGCAGATGAAATAGTACTGTGGCCGCAAGTGTATTCAGGGAAAGCGGGTGTTTGTAAATACGGATGCCAGTCTGCATCAATATATTTGTTGATCACAGTTTCAGGCCTCGCGGTGTTGTAGTGATATTTCGAATCCCAGCACTGGATAAATGCATCAAAGAAAGCGATAGAGGTTTTTGCAAAGGCATATACAGTGGTACTGAAACCGGCTTTCGCCTGTTTAGCGGCAATGCCGGTAATGCTCATCCAGTGACCGGTTGGTGAAAACTTTTTGGTGCTGAACATAACATGCCCCGAAACATTGAGTTTAAAGGGATTGTCGTCCCAGAATTCTGCAATGTGTTTTTGTTCTGGTGTGAGGCTGTCAACCGCATGTTTAATCAACATTACTTCGGTGAAGTACTTGCTTTTTTTGTCCGTCATATTGTACACCGGCGGCTCTTCTGCCCTGAACTGGGCAGCACTGTCGAGCACCAGTGTGCGTATTTCGGCCCAATGCGGTTCAACGGCTTGTGCATACATAGGTGGTGTAGGTACCCAACGGCCCGGTGTATCGATCACCGTGAATTTAGATGCACTCCTTGTTTGCAGGTAATTGTCTTTTTTACTCCATGCGATAATGGCATTGGCTATTTCGCCTGCATAAGCCTGCGAATTGGTGATCATGTCATTGGGCATGCCATGATCTGCCGCCATTTTATTAATGCTGTCCACGTATTCTTTCATACTGCCTTCCGGGAAGGTAACGGCCTCTCCAACGCGACAATAAGCCAGCAGGGCTGCATATGGAAAATCAATTGGTTTCCCTGCGGGAACGGCAGGCAGCTGGCCAAGGCCATGCAGCTGGTTGCCGAGGGAATGATAATGTGCGGGATCTCCGCCTGCAATTACTTCATAACCGGCAATAGCCGCGTACGTATAATTGCGTGATGCCACAACAGGTGTAAAATTGTTGCCCATCACTACCTGGTTTAATTCATGAACGGTGTTGCAATACAATAAAGGATCGTGCAATACAGTTTCATAATCTCTTTTAACCTGGCACGATACCAGCAGCACTGCAAAGCAGCCTGCAATCAGCGATAACTTCATAACAATTTAAATCCCGGTACAACACCGGCTATTTTTTGAAAAGGGCTGAGGAAATAATAACAATGAATAAAAACAAAAATGGGGATGGCATGTAGACACACACCGTCCCTTAACGAAAAGTTTTGAAAAGTTTTTGCTTTAAAGAAACGTACGTGTTTCGGGTGGTTGGTCTGGAAGTGCCGTAGCGGCGTTAACGAGCGGGTAACAGGCAACCGCGTAGGTTGCAGAAGAAATTAGTGTGTATGGTGCGGCACAGGCTGCATAGCCGGCCGGCATAAAGTCACTGAACAAATATTTAGCAACTCCGGAAACGGGTGGGTGCCCGGCTTTTTTTGCATGATCCTGGGTGGCACTGATATCATTGGCAAACTGCAGGTAAGCATCGCCCGCTTTTTTGATATGCGTGCTTCGCTCATCCGGCAAACACTGCAGTATCAGCATGCCGTCGGCTACCTTGCGTTGTACGTATTTATACACTTTACCATTGAGGGTAATTTCCCCATCCACACGCTCAAACTCACTTTGCTCAACCTGGTAGGGCATAGATATGGGAACAGAAATGGTAATGAGATCTTCGTTGTTATATTGACTGTGATCTATAGCTGCCTCAAATTGCCGGGCAGCCTGCTGCCGGGCATAGTAGAACCATATCCTGTAACCGGCAAGATTGAACAGGAACAAAGCAAGCAGTAATATGGCAGTAAGTTTCCTCACTTGTTTACAAGATACGTTTTTTTCTGTATTCCAACGCCGGTTATTTGTAAAGATTTCCAGGCCGCGGGTAATTTTACCGGCAGCTGCGTAATGCCGTTGTCTGAGATATTCAGTCCGCCAAAACCGTTCAGCATGGCCTGCAGCATACCGCCTGCACCGGTGGCAAAATAGGGGTTGTTGCCGGTAGCTGTTTCGGCCAGCACGCCGAACGGCGGGCGCATATTGGCGGTATACCCTTCTTTAAACGATTGGTATGCCTTATCCGGTTTACCCAGCCGCGCATACAGTATTGCGAAAATGGCATGTGTCATGGCCGGACCTTCACCTACCCTTGGCTCATAATAAGCGAGATCTTTCTCAATCGCAGCTGAGCCAGTTACTTCCCGCAAAGGATAAGCAAGCAGGTTTACATCGGCCTGTTTTATTTTTTCACCGTTATAGGCTGCATGTTCTTTGGTAACACCATCTGCAAAATGCAATATGGGAATATTGGCTGCCACCTGCATCCAGTCTGCATCAGGCGCCAGCTCCAGTATTTTTGCTGCAGCGGTGGCATACTGCAGGTTGGCTTTGGCAGCTGCATTGGTAAAAGCATTATTGTCAACGTTCTCGGCCCATTCATCGGCAGCAACCACGTTTTTAATATCGTAGTGGCCCGGGCCATTCCGTTCTACCCGGCTGGCCCAGAAATCGGCTGTTTCTTTCAGTAAGGGATAGCCCCGCGTGCGAAGCCATTCTTTATCCTGTGTAACACAATAGTAGTTCCAGGCAGCCAGTGCAATATCTGCAGAGATATGGTGCTCAAACGGGCCGCTCAGCGCCCATACCGGCGTTTCTTCATTGCCGCTGGCAGCACTTTCCCAGGGAAACATGGCGCCTTTATACCCATGCGAAAAAGCATTGTGCCTGGCGTTGGGCAGGCGTTGAAAACGGTATTCCAGCAAAGATTCGGCTATTTTAGGCTGCAGCAACAATAAGGCAGGATACATCCATAGCTCCGTATCCCAGAAAGCATGGCCGTTATAACCCAGTCCGCTGAGGCCCATGGGCGATAAGCTGTATGCCGTGCCTTCCCGTGCAAAGGAATAAAGATGGTACAGCATATTGTGCACATCGCGTTGCGTGCTGTCATCACCATTTATTACAATATCGCTTTTCCATAACTCATCCCATGCGCGGTTGTGAAACTGCAGCAAACGCTGCGTGCCTTCCAGTGAAGCAAAAATGGTTAACCGCTCGGCCTCATTCAGCGGGTCGTCGTGCTGTGCCGATGTAATGGCAGAGCCCACCACTGCAAAGTGATAGCGCTCACCTGCTTTCAGCTTTTTACGGAATTTGAGCAGGTGCATGCTATTGTCCCACATTTCATGAATTACCGCAGGCTCACTGCCATGTGGCTCATCAAATAAAAAGCTGTTGGAGGCAGCCAGGGTGAGTTTGCCGGTAGGACTTTTTGCTGCTGATGTAAGCAGGGCAATTTTAACATGCGGCCGGTCAATTTCATTGTAGTAATTCTGCACGTCTTTCAGCATATCCGGCGCTTCCATAACACTGGCAGGCGTAAGCTCAATGTCTTTCTGCGCAGTTACGGTAACATCTACCAGCGCGCTGTAAGGCAGGTGACGTAAGGCATAGTAGGTATATTGTACGGCGGCTTTATCGCCAATAACAAAACTGGTGGTTAGCGATGCATGGCGCATATCCAGCGTTTGCTGTACATGCTGCACCTGTTTAAAACTTTCAATCCTGCTCCCGTCAACCTCCAGGTACATGTTTACAAAATTGAAGGTTTTCAGGATATTGCTTACGCGGCCGCGGCCATATAAATCAAACGCGCCGTTGAGCACCACATCTTTTACCTTAAACGGATCGGGAGAAGAAACAATGCCTACCATGCCATTGGCAACAGTAACACCGTAATAACCGGAAGGATTGATATCGCCGGTTTGAATATGCCACGCATCTGTGTTTTGAGCAAACACCTGCAGGGTAAACACGCAAGTAAACAACTGCAGGCAGCAGCGGGCAATTTTAATCATATCGGCAAATCGTTCGGAGGGCAATATACATTTTTATGTAAATTGTACACAATTAAATTCATTTAAAATATCCTGCTGTTTTCGGTTGATTTCCGGTAAACACTTTTATTTGCACAGTGGTATGCTGCCGGTGTTGCGCATACCTACAACGGTTGTATATGAAAAAATGGATGATCGGCTGTCTTATAGTGGCAGCAGCAGGTACAGGCCTCATTTACTGGTTTATTCCCGCGAGTTTACAGGTTGGTGAATCATTGTATGTAAAATGTACTTTCAATGGTGTACGACGAACTATGCAGAACAACAGCTGGGAACGCTGGTGGCCCGGCGCAGTTAAAAGCAAGCCTTATGAACTGGATGGATTTACGTTTCAGCCAGACAGCACTTCCAATAACGCATTAAGTATCCGCATCAGCGATGCAGGCAGTGCACATGCCTCTACCATGTTGCTGATACCCTACCAGATTGATACCACTATTATTACCTGGGGCAGCATTGTATACACCGGGGGCTCTCCTTTCTCCAAACTGAAAGCTTATTTTCATGCACGTGAACTAAAACAAAGCTTGCATGCTGCTATGCTGGCGATGCAGCGTTTTATGGGCAAAAATGAAAATGTATATGGCATACCGGTATGGGAAACCAAAATACAGGATACTGCGCTCGCTGCCATTAAAACTTATTACGACCATTACCCCGGCACTGCTGATATTTACCAGCTGGTTGCCAGTATTGAACAATACGTCGCAGCCAGCGGCGCACATACCATTAACCCACCCATGCTGAATGTGAACCAGGAAAAGGGAAGTAATCAATACGAAGCCATGGTAGCCATACCAACCGGTAAATTATTACCGGGCAATGGCACAGTTGTTCCCAAAAAAATGATTCACAGCCCTATTGCCGTAACAGAAGTAAAAGGCGGGGAAGCCACCGTACGCTGGGCTTTTGCACAGCTGCAGCAATATGTGCAGGATACGCACCGCATGCAGCCGGTAATACCTTATGCCGTGCTGTTAACAGACAGGAGCAGGGAAACCGACACCAGCAAATGGGTTACCCGTATCTGTTTCCCGATATTCTGATTTTATTTGGGTTGCGCTAACTGTATTACCATCGTACTGTCGTTGTTACGCGCCAGTATCCATGCCTTGCGCTGTTTTATGGTAATGGGTTTAATATAACGTACCTGGCCTTTTACAATTACACCATTTATGGGCATTGCTGCAAACCGGCCTTTGCCTTTGTTCAGCAACACTGTTCCGTAGTCTGCATCGTTACGCCCCATCTGGATGTTATTGTCGTAAATGTTGCCGGCCAATAATAAATCAGGCAAACTGTCCTTGTTTACATCCAGTACAGTTGCTGCGCGGTACGAGGACAGCTGCGCCTGCCAGGGCAATGCAACTGTAGCAAAATTCATTTTACCATCGTTGATCAATACTGCATTGCTGAAATAATCAGCAGTTAATACTTTCGCACTTTTCAGCTTCGCTTCAGGGAATATGCCGTGCAGGGGCGATTTCGCAAAATCTTCTGCATACAGGAATTTCTTTTTGAGGAAAGGCATTTTGCGTTGCAGCTCATCTTTGTTGGCAAAAGGCAGTTCTTTGTTTTCAAGATAATACGTCAATACCTGTTCCCTGGTCCCGTTATCATCAAAGTCGTTGTAATACAAACGCACCGGTTGATCTGCACTTGCTTTCAACCTGCTGTTTAAGCCCAGGTTACCCGCTACCAGGTCAATATCGCCATCGTTGTCTATATCACAGGGCAATATAAAATTCCACCAGCCCTTGTTGGTGGTCAGGTATTTCTTTTCAAAATGGCCGTTGTTGTTGATGAAGGCACAAATGCCATCCCATTCAAGCGACAACAGTAAATCCTGGTCACCGTCTTTGTCAATATCAAACCAGCAGCCCTGGGTAACCAAACCAATATAGGCCAGGTCTTTTGCATACGCAGCTGTTACATCTTTAAACTTACCGGTGCCATCGTTTTGCAGCAGGTACGAGCGGGGTGTTTCGCCATATTTAAAGGGTTCGGCTCTTCCGCCGATAAACAGGTCAATAAAACCATCATGGTTAAAATCAACCGGCGCAACGCAGGATGCAGTAACATACACACTGTCAAAAGCGTCTTTCTTCCGGTTCAGGTGCCCTGTGCCATCATTGAGGTATACACGCGGCAGCTGGTTGTCATCATAGCCATAATATTCGTTACCACCGCCTGCAATCACCAGGTCGTTGTGGTGGTCATTGTTTACATCTATCCATACGGCATCTACTGATTCGTACATGCTGTCTGCATCAAGTTGTGGCTGGGGCAGGCGCACAAATTTTCCGGATGCCTGTTGCGTAAATACAGCCGGTTTAAATGTTTTGGATGAACCGATGAATACATCTTCTAGCCCGTCTCCGTTTACATCGCCTACTGCAAGTGCAGGCCCCTCACGCGATACCATACGTGGAATCAGCGGCTCCCTGTCAAATTCTACAAAGGGATTTTCTTCATGTTTGTATTGCAGCGCGGTTTGCGCTGTAATATCTTTTACTGCCGTACCGGGATTAACAGAAAGTTTTTGGGTAAAGGCAGCAAAATCAAATACCGGCAGGTTGGGCTTGTAGTTCACCAGCAAGGTCTTCCCGGTATCCTGCTGCCAATGCAATTGTTCATACGTATTGTCGGGCCATACCAGTAAAATGGAATCGATTTTTGTGTGGCCGATGCCCACATGCAATGGCTGCTCCATGCTGGATAAAAAACCATGCACGGGGTATTTCTCGTACGTGCGCACATCGCTTCCTGCGTATACAATAAGGCGCGCACCAATGGCATGCTTGTTCTGCGCAGTACCGTTCAAATCTACTTTCAGGTAATTGGCAGCTTTGGCTTTATTGGTTTTGTTTTCATATACCAGTACTGGATCGTCGATATTGTTGACCACAATATCCAGGTCGCCGTCGTTGTCAAGATCGGCATACACCGCGCCATTCGAGTAGGTTGACTGATCGTTGGCCACGTTCGCAGCCATATCGTCAAACTGCATATTGCCCTTGTTGTGAAAGAAACGGTTCGGGATTTTGATCTGCGGGAACTTATCAATCAGCGCCATGTCTTTCTGATCCAGGTTGTTGTTCCTGATCTTTATCTGCACTTCATCGTTTGATACGTAGTTGATGTAATCAATATCGTTCAGCCGTTTGGGAATGCCATTCGAAATAAACAGGTCTTTCAGTCCATCGTTATCAAAGTCAACCCACAGTGGTGCCCACGACCAGTCTGTTGCAGCCATGCCTGCATACAAACCCACTTCGCTGAATACACCGTTTTTACGGTTCAGCTGCAGGTTATTACGCGTGTACTGGTAACTATACCCATTTTTTATTTTGAGGTTGAATACATCGTATTGGTCTTCCCCTTCCGAACGTTTCAGAATATAGGGGTCAGCAGGCAACATATCCATCGAAACGATCTCCGGGAAGGCATCGTTGTTTACATCAGCTACATCCACCCCCATGGAGTACATGCTGGTATGCATCATTTCTTTGGTAGCTTCTTCTTTAAACGTACCATCGTGCTGGTTAATGTACAGGTAATCGTTTTCGTGAAAATCATTGCCTACATAAATATCCGGCCAGCCATCGAGATTAATGTCAGCCACCGATACACCCAGTCCGTAACCAATCACCGCGCTGTTAATATGGGCTTCTTTGGTAACATCGGTAAACTTTGCATTGCCTTCATTGCGAAACAGGCGGTCGCCCGAAAAGGGGTTCGCGGTGCCCAATAACGTTTGTCTTGGGCCAAAGGTGCCGTTCTGGTGAATGGAATGGTTCAGCAGGTACATATCCAGGTCGCCATCCTTATCGTAATCAAAAAACACGGCATGCGTGCTGAAGCCTGCGAAATCAAGACCGTATTCTTTTGCCTTGTCTTCATACTGTGGTACACCGTTTTTATCGATGCCTTTGCATATCAGCAGTTGGTTATGACTGTTGAGTATTTCGTATTTGCCAACCCGGCAAACATAAATATCGAGCAGGCCATCGTTATTGATATCCACTACCGATACGCCGGTGCTCCAGCCGCCATCCTGCGGTATGGCCGCTTCGGTGGTTACATCGCTGAAATGCATGTTGCCTTTATTCAGGAACAGCCGGTTGCTTTGCTGGTTAGATGCAAAGAACAGATCAGTTAAACCGTCGTTGTTAAAATCACCGGCCCCAATACCTGCCCCATTATAAAAGTACATGTAATGAAACACGTTGAACTGATCTGTCGGGTGCAATTGGTTAGTAAACTTCAGCCCGGTAGCATCTGCGTCGAGCACCTCGAACATGGCGGGCTGCGTGGCTGTTTTATTTTTACACGAAACGCCGGCAATTACCAGTAACGTAAACCATATGCCTGGGCACCAATGCCGCTTTAGCTGAATCATATTTTATCGCCGGTTAGGTATTAAAAGCTAATATTACAACAATGCTGCGAAACACTTTTTAATGTGTGGCAATTGCCGCCGCTGCATACCGGTACAGTACCGGGTAATCATCATTCCGCAGAAACAATAGCCCCTGCCCGCTTTTGCTGTTTACAGGCAGAATATCTTTCACTACACCCATCACCTGCAAACCGGATCGGGACACAGGCAGGTTGCGAAAATTGCCCTTCCCATCGTTCAGCAGCACATTGCCAAAGCTCGCATCCAGCCGTTCAAACTGTGGCAGCAGGCTGCTGAGGTTGCCGCCTGTTACCATGTCTGCATATCCGTCACCGTTTATGTCTTTACATACAATTGCATTTACAGAAGACAGTTGTACGGCTGCAGGCATTAGCTGTATGCTGAATGTGCCGTTGCCCTGGTTAACAGCAATACACGAATAGCCATAGTTGAATTGTTTTACCAGCGCTTTTTCTGCCTGTTTACCCAGCAGGTCCTGTGCTGTTTTCTGTGCATAAGCACTATGTTTCAGGTTTTGCTTTTTGATGGAAGGCATCTGGTCCTGCATGTCCTGTTTTAAAAAGAAAGGCATGTCTTTCCCATTTACAGTACGGGTAACAATTTTATCCGTGCTGCCATTGCCGTCAAAATCGCCCAGCCACAGTTTGGCAGGATGTGCAGAATCCGGGCGCAGGCAAAAGTTGGGACCGATATTGCCCAACAGCAAATCCTGTTTGCCATCACCGTTTACATCACCCGCAGCAACTGTTTGCCACATGCCAAACAGGTTTTCCATGCCGGTATGTAATTCGGTTACAGTACCATTGGCAAACGCAAATACATGCGGCGCCATCCATTCGCCTGCCACAATCAACTCTTTGTTTTTATCCCCGGCAACATCGGCCCATACAGCCCCCGTAACCATGCCGAGGCGTTGCAATGGTTTCGCAGCAGCCATTACAGAGAAATGGCCGTTCCCATCGTTGATATAAATATTGCTCTCAGGCGATGCGCCATAGGTTACCGGTACACTGCGTGCGCCGATAAACAAATCCAGGTCACCGTCGCCGTCTATGTCATTGGCTGCTGCTACGCCGATATTGGCATCACTGGACGGGAAGGCTTGTGTGTCTATGGTAAAGTTGCCTTTGCCATCGTTCTTAAATAAACGCAGCTGAAACTGCCGGTCGGTAAAGCTGGCTTCATTGCCACCCGGACAAACCAACAAATCGAGGTCTCCGTCATGGTCACAATCAAACAGCAATGTAGCCACATCTTCAAAGTCGGCATACAGTTTAAAAGCAGGCGTCTCTTTCTTTACAAATGCTCCCGCAGCATTTTGCAGGTATAGCTGCCCGCCCTGCCCGGCTGCACCTCCTATAAAAATGTCTTCCAGCCCGTCACCGTTTATATCACCTGCAGCTGCACGCGGGCCCTCCCGGGAGAGCATGGCGGGTATATCCCGTTCGTAGTAAAAATCAATGTAATCGTCTTCTTTATGTTTATCAAAACTGGTTTTTACTTCCTGCAATAGTGCAGCTTCTTTTTTCGCGGACAATGCAGGTGGCATAGCTGATGCCGTTGATTGCTGCACTACCAGTACGGTATCAATAGGCGCGTGCTGTAACACGGTATGTGTTAAGTTAGGCCAGATAATTTCAACCGAATCAACGCGGTTGGTATTGCCCAGGCCAATCAGCTGCTTATAATCCATGCTGGATTGAAAGCCCCTGCTGGGCACCAGTTCGCGCGTTAACAACTGGCCGCCTGCATACAGTTTTATTTTGCTGCCAATGGCAAAGGTGTTAGGAGCATTACCTTTTAATACAAAACCGAGGTAGTGATTTTTATTCAGTTCACGCGCATTGTTGCGGTATACAAACGAAGGCGCATTCTCGTTGTTAATCACCAGGTCAAGATCACCATCGTTATCAAGATCGCCGTAAGCCGCCCCGTTCGAGAAGGATGCTTTGGTGACACCCCATGCACTGCCTTCATCTTTAAAACGCAGATCTCCCATATTGCGGTAGGCTTTGCTTACCATGGGTGTACGGGGAATATTTTTCAATACTTCATCTACGTTCTGTTTTTCACCGGTGAGTACCATTTTCTGGATAATATCACTGGCAAAAAAATCCATAAAGTCCAGGTTGGTTACATCCCGGTTTACACCATTACACACATAAATATCATTGAAGCCATCGTTGTCAGCATCAAACAGCAATGCGCCCCAGCTCCAGTCTGTTGCTGCAACACCGCTGTAGTTGGCAATATCGGCAAACTTGCCTTCAGGCGAATTCAGCTGTAAGCAGTTCTTCATAAACTGGTGATAAAAACCTGCTTTCAGCTTGCTTCTGTACAAGTCGATATTATCAAATGAGCCCAGTGTTTTCAACCTGAAATCCTCCTCAGGCAACATATCTGTGGTAAAGATATCGGGCCAGCCGTCGTTGTTGATATCTGCCACATCTGCCCCCATGGATGAAAAGCTGGCGTGCTGCATGCATTGCTCAAACTCATCTTTGAATGTGCCGTTCTTCTGGTTAATGTACAGGTAGTCGCGCTCGTACGAATCGTTGGATACAAACACGTCGGGATAACCATCGTTGTTAATATCGCCAACAGATACGCCCAAACCAAAGCTCATGAGGCTGCCATGTATACCGGCCTGTTTGGTTACTTCCGTAAAATGCCCGTTGTCGTTACGCCATAAGTGGTCTCCCCCGCCTTTCAGGAAATTGGCTACCGGCCATTCATGCTCCGGCAGGTCGCGGCGGTTGGCATAGCCCAGTGTATTAATGGGGATAGGACTGTTATTGATCATAAAACAATCAAGATCGCCATCCATATCGTAATCAAAGAAAGAAACCTGCGTGGTGTAGGCTTTTATATCGAGGCCATACGCAGCAGCAGAATCGGTGAAGGTGTTGTTGTGATGATTTATGTAGAGTTTATTTCTGCGGTTGCCATCTTTCATATGGCCTGAGTTGCATACGTAAATATCCAGCCAGCCATCGTTGTTGATATCAGCAAATACCACACCTGTGCTCCACATGCTGTCCTGCTTTAAACCAGCTTTGTCAGAGATGTCTTCAAACTGCCAGTTGCCTTTGTTTAAAAACAGTTTGTTGTTACCCATGTTTGAGGTGAAGAATACATCGGCCAGCCCGTCGTTGTTAATGTCGCCGATGGCTACACCACCGCCATTGTAAAAATTGCGGAAAGTAAAGCCATTCTCCAGTTTGCCGTCGGTGACTTCATTGTTAAACGCGATGCCTGTATTGTTCATGAGCTGGAAAAGAGTGGCATCCTGCTGCTTTTGTCTGCATGCGCAAACACAGCAAAGGGCAAGGGCTAATACAACATAATGGCAACGCAGCATATCGTCAAGTTATTTAAAAAAGAAGGGAAGGCCATTGGCTGGCCTTCCCCTGTAAAATACAATCCTTTTATGATTTCAGGTTAAATCAATAACCGGGATTTTGCTTTAAATTAGGATTAACCGCCAGCTGCTGGTTGGGAATTGCAAGCAGCAGGTATTTGGGATCATCATCCGGTTTTTCCTGCCATGGGGTAAGGAATTTACCAAAACGGATCAGGTCATTTCTCCTGTACTCTTCCCAGTACAATTCACGTCCGCGTTCATCCAGCAGGTTGTCCAGTGTAAGTGTTCCCAGCGGTGCAACACCACGGGCAGCGCGAATCTGGTTTACAAGTGTTACGCCGCTTGCATCACCCATGCGCAGCATGGCTTCTGCTTTCATCAGCAATACGTCTGAATAGCGATAGTATACATAGTCATTGTCTACGTTACCGCTGTTATCATTCGCATAGTCAATGGGATATTTGTTTACCCTGATACCGGTAACTTCCAGGTTGGTGCCGGTTTCAACACTTTGTACCTGCGGCGTAAATGCCAGTGGCTGACCAGTCTGGTCGTTCAATGGCGCGTCGGTAGTAAGGTTGTATTGCTGGCCTACCAGGAAGCCTACGTTTACACGTTTGCCGGGGTTAACACTGCCATCGTTGTAAGCAATACCACGACGCTGATCTGTAGCATCGAATTTGCCGTAGAAGTCAGACAGGGTAGTGAAACCATTCCAGCCGCTCGGGTTCTGGTTGTAGTGCATGGTTAAGTGCCAGCGTGAACGAACGTTGTTGCCGGTACCACCTTTGCTCTGGCCGCCTACCATTTCTTCGGTATAGATATTCTCTGTAGAAATGCTTCCGTTGGCAGGGGCAAAGTTGTCGAAATAATTGGTGGCGATAGAGAACTTACCGGCTCCGGCAATTTCGTTGGCCAGGTCAATTACTTTCTGCATGTCGGCATTGTCGAATGTAGGTGCTGCCCTGTTGGCGATAGCGCCTTTGTTCAGGTAACATTTCATCAGCAATACCCTTGCAGCCCATTTATTGGCTTTGGAAGCAGGGCCATCAGGCAAATCGTTTTTGATGGCTTCCACTTCTGTGATAATATAATCCAGCGCTTCAGTGCCTTTGCGTACCCTTGATGGGTTCAGTGTGCTTTCGCCCGGGTCGCGGTAAGGCACCTGGTCCCAGCAATCTAGTACGGTGAACATACAAAATGCGCGCAGGAAGCGGGCTTCAGCAGCCTGTTGTGTGGTAGGGTTAAAACGCAGCAGGTCTGTTGCACTGAAGGTAGTACCCAATAAGCCCGTGAAGCAGTCGCGGATATGCACATTGTCTGCATCCCATTTATGCGCATGTAACACGCGCCAAACACCGTTATCGTCCCAGTCCGGACCGCGTGTAGGTGCAATCAGTTCGTCGGTGGTCATTTCGGTCATGGCAAACACATTACCCTGATCCTGGTAATTGAATTGCATAGAGGCATACGTCGCTTTCAGCAGGGCGTCTACACTTGAGGTACCGCCACTGCCAACCTGGGCCTCGGTTGCATCACCCTGGAAAGTTTCGTCCAGCTTCGTACAACTGAACAGCAACAGGGATGATGCAAGTATTAGGATGAATATTTTTATGTATCGCATAAAATACAATTTGATCGTTGTTAAAGTGAAAAGTTAACACCCAGTGTGAATGTTCTTGCTGTAGGATAAGGCGTGTACTCAATGCCCGCAGAAGGCACACCATTCTGGTTCTTATCCACGTTCACTTCCGGATCAAACCCTTTGAATTTGGTTATTACAAACAGGTTGGAGCCTGTTACGTAAAAATTGATGTTCTTGAAAACATTGGCCACATTGCCAAGATTATAGTTCAGTGTAGCGTTCGCAAATTTCATGTAGCTGCCGTTCTCAATAAACCTGGCAGAAGAAGTAACGCGGTTGCTGAATGCTTCCTGTACAGGACTTTCAACAAATACTTTGGCAACGTTAAGTCCCTTGTTCAGGTTACCGATATTCACAACGTTGTTGAATGTGTTGTTGTACACATCTTTACCCAGTGCACCGTTCAGGTTGGCAGTGAACGACAGTTTTTTGTATCCCACTGTTGTGCTGAAGCCGAGCAGGGTTCTGGGGTTAGGGTTACCCTGGTAAGAAGGAACGTCACCATCCGGATAGATAGACTGGCCGGTAGCTTTATCCAGGCCACCATAAGCTCTTGTCCAGAATGCATTGATGGGCAAACCGTTTGCAATCACTTCCACCTGTGTACCAGATACACCCTGACCACTCAGGTTACCGGTAAAGATGGGAGCAGGCAGGCCAGATACCATATTTTTGATAAAGCTGGCATTAGCGCCTACTGACCAGTAAAACGCCTTGCCTTCTATTACACTGGCGTTTACATTTACTTCAAAGCCTTTGTTTATCACCTGGCCATCGAGGTTTTTCCAGGTTACTGCAGACGTTGGCGGAGCAGGGAAAATAGGGGTGGTCGGGAACAACAGGCCGGTTGTTTTCTTGTGGAAATAATCGGCTGTAATGGTGATCCTGTTTTTCAGGATACCCAGGTCAATACCAATGTTGTACTGCTCATCAGACTGCCATTTCAGCGAATCGTTCTGGTTGTTTACCTGTGCAGTACCGCCATTGTCGGTGAAAGAGTATTTGCGCAGTGAAGAACCTGAAGGGAATTCCTGGTTACCGGTTTTACCCCAGCTGCCACGCAGTTTCAGGTTGGTAATGGTATTTGATTTAAAGAACTCTTCCCTGTTGATATTCCATGCAGCGGCAAAAGAAGGGAAGTAACCGTGTTTGTTGTCTGCACCGAATTTGGTTGAGCCATCTTCACGCAGTGTTCCGGTGAATACATAACGGTCTCTGTAATTCAGCACCACCCTGCCAAAGTATGACATGAGGGCTGTTTTAGGATCCACAAAAGAAGTAATGCTTCTTGAGGCAGGATCAGAATATTGCAGGTAATCTGTGTAATCAAGGCCGTAGTTACCAAAACCACCGGCAGGGCCAAATGCCTTGATGGTAGCACCTTTATTTACAAATTTCAGGTACTCGATACCCAGCAGGGCATTCAGACTGAAATTCTTGGAAATTTGTTTGTTGTAGTTTAAGGTGTGGGTGATCTGCTGTGTAATCAGTTCGTTGTTGCCATAGTACGCAGCGCCTTTACCGGTATAATCAGTGAGGTTGATAAACTCGTTAATCATACTTCTCCTGATACCGGTGCTGTAGTTAATGCTGTACAACATGCGGTATTCAAGGTCATTGGTAATTTTGTAGTAAGGAGAAATAGCACCCAGTATGCTGGTTACTTTAGAACGGTCATTGTAAGCTTCAGACATGGCCAGCGGGTTTACAATAGCGCCGCTGATGTTCAGGGAATCATTTGCCAGGCGCAAAGGCTTGGTGGGGTTCCACTGTAAAGCCTGGCCAATCAAACTGCCTGTAGAACCGGCGTCATTGGTAATGGGTGCCAGGTTTTCAAGATATTGGCTGGCTACAACATAAAAGTCAAGACCAAGCCTTTTGTTTTCAAGGAATTTGAAGCCGGCATTCAGGCCAACTGAATATTTCTTGAAATCTGTTTTCTTAACAATACCCTGCTGATCCAGCAGGTTGGTAGATAAACGGTAGTGGCCGTTTTCGTTGCCACCGCTTACAGCCAGGCTGTAGTTTTGCGTGGTAGCATTACGCAGGATAGCATCCATCGCGTTAACGTCTCCGCCAAAATCACGGTTGGTCGCATCCAGGTTATATGATTTTAAAGCGGCCCTGTATTCGCCGGCATCCAGTATATCAATCTGTTTCATGATATGGCTGGTACCCACAGAAGCGCCAAGATCCAGTCTTGGCTGGCCGTTTGTTCCTTTTTTAGTAGTAATAAGCACAACACCGTAAGCACCCCTTGAACCGTAAATCGCTGTACCGGAGGCGTCTTTCAGCACATCGATCGAAGCAATATCGGCAGGGTTCAAAAAGTTGAGCGGGTTACCGGCAGGTGAGTTACCCAGGCCGGTGGCATTTAATGCCGGACGGGCAGAACGGCCATCCAAAGGAATACCATCTACCACGTACAAGGGAGAACCGGTGCCGGTGAGCGCTGAACTACCGCGGATTTTTACCGTGGTGGCACCACCTGGCTGACCAGAGTTGTTTAATACCTGTACACCTGCTACCTTACCCTGAATTAACTGGTCGGGCGCAGTAAAAGTACCTTTGTTGAAATCTTTCGCGCCAACAGATGCAACCGAACCGGTCAGATCTTTTTTGCGCACAGTACCGTAGCCGATCACGATAATGTCGTTCAGTGAACCTGTTTCAGGTTTTAAACTTACATCGGCCGTTGCAGAAGAACTGATGTCTATTTCCTGTGAGGTGTAACCCACATAAGACACCACAAGTGTTGTTGTTCCTGGTTTAACTGAAATGGTGAATGAACCCGTAGCGTTGGTGGTTGTCCCCCTGGTGGTTCCTTTTACGGCGACTGATGCGCCTTGAATGGGACTTCCTTTCTCATCTTTAACGGTTCCGGAGACCGTCTTGTTTTGGGCCCATAGGGTGGTAAGGCCAAAACATAGCACAAGCATGCATAGCACACTTCGGAGCAGTTGTTTTGTGGTCATGATGGCAAAAACTTTTCGTTAAAGTAAATGTAAAACCTTTTCTGTGTAAAAAATACACAAAAGGTTAAAAAAATAATAGCCTGGGTTAAAAATAGCTGAAGTGATAGTGCCCCGAAATAATGTAACCGATTGCAAAAAGGATGACCGCATGAGTGCTTAACGGCAGGCTGATAGTACCTGTGATGACCACTGTTTGCACCAATTAGCTGCACGGCAGGTTAAAGCATAAAAAAACTCCCCCCGCAAGGGAGGAGTGCTCTGTATAATATTATAATAAGGTGCAGGTGTCTTATTGCTGCGGTGCCACCTTTTCTACCCGTATGCCCGCATTCAGCACATTGCCCAGGGTATCTTCGCGCATAATCTGGCTTAAGGTAAAGGTATAGTCGCCTTTTTTCAGCAGGTGCGCCCCATTTGCAAACGGGATACGGTGCTCATAAATATCGTCCATACCGGTGCCCAGCCATTTTTCGCCATCGGCCAGTTTAAACTCCCGCGTAAAGTTGTACGTGCTGTCAGGATCTTTTACCTGTATGTTCAGCCATATGTTACGGTAACGGTATGCATCACTGTGGCGCATTACAAAAAACAGCTGGTAGGGATGGGCTGTATCCGTAATTTCAAAAGTAAAGGCAGGCTGGTGCGTGTTTACCCATTCGTGTTTAGGGAAAAAAGCCAGTTTTTCGTAAACATCTATCCGTTTACAGGCCTGCAGCAATGCCATGGCCAACAAAGCAAAAAGGATAATCTTTTTCATGTACCGTTATTGAAACTCCCTTACGGTTTACTTTATAAAACGTTTAATACCTGCTCTTTCGCTTTTTCCAGCTCGTCTTTCATCAATACTACCGACTGCTGTATCTGCGCGTCGTAGGCTTTGGAACCTGTGGTATTGATTTCACGGCCTATTTCCTGCAAAATAAAGGAGAGTTTTTTACCCTTGCTTTTTTCTTTCTCTTTAATAATGTTGCGAAAATAATCGCAGTGGTTCTTTAAACGCACCTGCTCTTCGCTAATGTCTATTTTCTCGATATAATAAATCAGCTCCTGCTCCAGGCGGTTGGGATCGTAGTTTTCCTTGCCTACATGTTCTTCCAGCACTTTCACCAGGCCCTCTTTTACCTTGGCCCTGCGCTGCGGCTCCAGGCTGCTCACTACGTCCTGCTGTGTTTCAATATTGCGGATGCGGCCCAGCAAATCGGCTTCCAGCGATTTACCTTCTTCTGTGCGGTGGTTGTTCAGCGCCGTGAGGGCATCACGCAGTATGCGCTCAAAGCTGCTCCACTCGTCTTTGCTCAGTATTTCGGTGCTGGGGGCAATTACATCCGGCAGTTTCAGCAGGGTGCTCAGCAGGTTATCTGTTTCAATCTGCAGCTCTTTGGCCAGGCGGGCTACCGGCTCAAAATAAGCCTTGGCCAATTCTGTATTAATGCTCACCGGCTTGGAGGCGCCATTCTGTTTCAGGGTAATCAAACACTCCACACTGCCGCGCTCCAGCTGCTCGCTGAGAATATTACGCACATCAAATTCAAATGGTTTCAGCAATGCCGGCAGGGTTAAACGCAAATCAAACTGCTTGCCATTGAGCGAACGCACTTCTACCAAAAATGTCTTGTCCCCTATTGTTTGCTCGGCCCTTCCGAACCCTGTCATGGAATATAGCATAAACACATTGTTATTCGGTAAATGTAGGCGAAATACGCTTGCATAAAAAAAAATTCGGCGTTACAATGCCGCCGGTATGCCGCGTGGGGGCGCAGTTTGCGCCCAATTGCATAGCTGAACAGGTGTTTAAAAATCAATCCCTATCCAGTTGCGTTTGCTTTTCTCGTATTTCTTGAAATTAAACGTATACAACCTGCCCGGCCGGTGCGGCACATCATCTTCATACTCGCCGGTATCTGTCAGCAGGTCCATCGAAAAGAATTTCTTGCGGAAATTGCGGCGGTCGAGCTTAACATCCAGTATCACTTCGTACAGGTTCTGCAGCTCGCGCAGCGAGAACTTCTGCGGCAGCAGGTTAATACCAAGCGGATGCTCCTGCATGCGTTTCTGTAACCATTTATAGCAATAGTCGAGTATTTCCTTGTGGTCAAATGCCATTTCCTGCAGGCTGCGTACGCTGTGCCAGTGCAGCTCATTGTCCAGTATTTTTAACTGGTGGTGTTCCGCATTCAGCAACGAGCAATAGGCCACGGTAAGCACCCTGCCGCCAGGGTGGCGATGGGGGTTGCTGAAGGTGCGCACCTGCTCCAGGTACACATCATCCATACCCGTACGGTCGCACATTACGCGGTAGGCGGCATCATCCAGCTCTTCCTGGTCGCCGGCAAAATCGCCCAGCAACGACCATTTGCCGCTGAACATTTCCAGATCGCTCCGGATGAGCAATACCTTCAGTTCATTTTCATCAAAACCAAAAATCACACAGTCTACCGTAATGGGAACGCTTGGGTAAGAAGCCACCAGCGCATGCACATCTTTTACCAGCGGAGGTTGCGGTTTTACGGGTATTGGTATGTCAGCGGTTTCTTTCTTCATGAGCAAAAAAATACAACACTAAAGTACACTATTTAGCAGTCACAAATCAAAAGCCCTTCGGTGAAACCCCGGTATTCCTTTGGTATACAGATTTTTACCATGCCTGCTGCTAAAGGGTTTACCGTTTCGCTTTACCTTTAGCCCTCAATTTCGCATATGGCGCATTCAGCAGATAAAGCAGCAGAGATAAACATCGCAGCAACCACCGCATTACTGAAAGTGAAAAATATTCCTTTTGAAGATATAGAACGGCTGCGCGATGTTTTACGTTACAATGAATACCGTTATTACATACTCAACGATCCCCTGATTGCAGATGCCGAGTACGATGGCCTGTACAAGCAACTGCAACACCTCGAAGCCGAAAACCCCGGCTCCATAACACCCGATTCGCCCACACAACGCGTGGGCCAGGGCCTTAGCAAAGACTTTCCCACGGTGCAGCACCTGGTGCCCATGCTCTCCCTCGAAAACTCGTACAATGCCGATGACCTGGTCGATTGGGACCGCAAGGCCCGCGAACTCACCGGGCTTGAAATCATGACCTACTGCATTGAACCCAAGTTCGATGGCGCCAGCATTTCACTGATTTACGAAAACGACCTGCTGGTACGCGGCGTAACCCGCGGCGATGGCGTGGAAGGAGAAGACATTACCACCAATATACGCCAGGTACGCTCCATCCCCCTGCGCGCGCCTTTCTCGCAATACGGCATTCAGCAGATAGAAATACGCGGCGAGATTATCATGAGTAAGGCCGCTTTCCAGAAATACAACGATCAGCAGGCAGAACAGGGTCTGGCAGCCCTCGCCAACCCGCGCAATGCAGCCAGCGGCAGCCTGCGCATGAAAGATCCGCGCGAAGTAGCCAAACGCAACCTGGAAGCCTTTTTATACCATGTAAGTTTTTATACCATGACCGATGGCCGCCAGTTTGCGGTAGACGGCCAGCCCGGCGAAGAACCCGTACACAACAAACAACACCTGCTCGATACCCACAGCGGCACCCTGCAATTGCTGTGGAACTGCGGCTTTCGTTCACCACAGAAAGAACGGCAGGTGGTAAAAGGGATTGACGAGGTAATTAAACACGTACACGATTTTGAAGAACTGCGCGATACCCTGCCTTACGAAATAGACGGCATGGTGATTAAAGTAAACGACCTGGCTTTGCAGGATGATATGGGTATGACTACCCATCACCCGCGCTGGGCCATGGCTTTCAAGTTTAAAGCACGCCAGGCCACTACCGTGCTGCGTTCCGTTGAATTCCAGGTGGGCCGCACAGGCGCTGTTACACCCGTTGCCAAATTAGATCCTGTATTCATCGGCGGCGTTACCGTATCGAGCATTTCCATACACAACGAAGAATACATTAAAGAGAAAGACCTGCACCTCGGCGATACAGTGCTCATTGAACGCGCAGGCGATGTTATACCGCAAATCGTAAAATCATTCCCTGAACTGCGCCCTGCACACGCCCATAACATCCACTTCCCTAAAAACTGCCCCGTATGCAACAGCGAGCTGTTTAAAGAAGCGGAAGAAGCGGTATGGCGTTGCATTAACCTGGAATGCCCGGCACAGGTGGTAGAACGCATGATTCATTTTGTAAGCAAAGACGCCATGGACATCAAGAGCTTTGGCGAAGCGAACGTGCGTAAGTTTTACGAACTGGGCCTGCTGAAAGATATACCCGGCATTTACACACTCGATTTCGATGCCATCAGCAAATTGGAAGGCTTTGGCAAAAAATCAATCGATAACCTGCGCAGCGCCATCGAGGCATCCAAACAACAGCCGCTACACCGCCTTATTTATGCACTGGGCATCCGCTTTGTAGGCGAAACAACCGCCAAAACCGTTGCCAATGCGGTACACGAGTTGTTTGAGCTGGAAAACAAAACGGAAGAAGACCTGCAGCAGCTGGAAGATATTGGTGTGAAAGTGGCACAGAGCATTTACAAGTTCTTCCACAACGAGCAAAACATACACCTGCTGAAACAGCTGGAAGCACTGGGCCTGCAGCTCAAAAACCAGAAAAGCACGGCGCAAACAGGCAAAGACACGCTGCACGGACAAACTTTCCTGTTTACCGGTACTTTAGCGCAACTGAAACGCAGCGATGCAGAAGCCATGGTAGAAGCCAATGGCGGCAAGCTGGTGAGCGGTGTCAGCAGCAAACTCAATTTTTTAGTAGTAGGCGAAGATGCCGGCAGCAAGCTGGAAAAAGCGAAGAAGATCAATACCATCAAAATTATTACCGAACAGCAGTTCATTGACATACTGGCGCAGCAGTAAGCCACTTTATAGTAATTTCATGCACGCCCATAACAAAAAGATTGTTTCTTTGCAGGCCAGCAAGCAAATTTTTTATTCTAAAATCAAATAATAAAACGATCATGAGCTACATAGCCGACATTCATGCCCGTCAGATATTAGACAGCCGTGGTAACCCCACCGTAGAAGTTGATGTATTAACCGAAAACGGAGAATTGGGTCGTGCCGCAGTTCCCAGTGGTGCATCAACCGGTATTCATGAAGCCGTTGAACTGAGAGACAATGACAAAAGTGTATATGTTGGAAAAGGCGTTCTGAAAGCCGTTGCCAATGTAAACGATATTATTGCCGAACAGCTGATTGGCTGGAACGTTACAGACCAGGCTGGTTTGGATAAAAAACTGATTGAACTGGACGGTACCGAAAACAAAGGCAAGCTGGGCGCTAATGCCATGCTGGCCGTGTCTATGGCTGCAGCCAAAGCAGGTGCCCTCGAAAGCGGCTTACCCCTGTACCGCTACCTTGGCGGCGTAAACAGCACCGTGCTGCCTATGCCCCTAATGAACATCCTTAACGGTGGTGTTCATGCAGATAACAAAATCGATTACCAGGAATACATGATTGTACCTGTTGGTGCAACCAGCTTCAGCGAAGGTCTTCGCTGGGGTGTGGAAATCTTCCATACACTGAAATCTGTACTGAAGAAAAAAGGTTACAGCACCAACGTAGGTGACGAAGGCGGCTTTGCTCCCGATATCCAGAGCAACGAAGAAGCCATTGAAACTGTACTTGCAGCCATCGAAGCTGCAGGTTTCAAAGCCGGCTCACAAATCGGTATCGCCCTCGATGCCGCCAGCAGCGAAATGATGAAAGACGGTAAAAACTACACTTTCTACAAAAGCAGCGGCAAAACCATCAGCAGCGATGAAATGGTAGCTTACTGGACTGATTGGGTGAACAAATACCCCATCATTTCTATCGAAGACGGTATGGCCGAAGAAGATTGGGATGGCTGGAAAAAACTGACTGACGCAATCGGTCATAAAGTACAACTGGTTGGTGACGATCTGTTTGTTACCAACAGCAAAATCCTGAAACGCGGTATCGACAACGGTATTGCCAACAGTATCCTCATCAAGGTTAACCAGATTGGTACCGTTACAGAAACCATCAACGCTGTACAGCTGGCACAGGCAAATGGTTACACTACCATCATGAGCCACAGAAGCGGTGAAACAGAAGATACCACTATCGCAGACCTCGCTGTAGCCCTGAACTGCGGCCAGATCAAAACCGGTAGCGCCAGCCGTACCGACCGTATGGCCAAATACAACCAGCTGCTCCGCATTGAAGAAGCACTGGGCGAAAACGGCATCTACCCCAACGGCAAAATCCGTTTCGGAAAATAGCTCATCCTACGCATAAAAAAGGCCGCTCAACCGGGCGGCCTTTTTTTATGCGTGATGGTTATATTGATCTATTGTTCAATGGCTTAGCCGGCCTTTTGCCCGCTGCCCGTTTTCGCTCAATGCACAACCTTTGCGAACTTTGCGGTTATCTTCTTTGCGTTCTCTGCGGTAAATAAAATAGCACGCACGCCCTCGATCCCCCGTACTCGCTACGATCACTCACCACTCACAATCCGCCTTGCAACATCAACCTTTAAACATCAACAATCAACACTTGTACATAACTGTTACTTGTAACTTTGGCACGATCCGCCTATCTTTACTAAGGCTTAATAATCATTGTAGTTTATGAAAATAGTGCGTGGGTTTATCAGCATTGTAAAGAACAAGTACCTGCTTGCCATTACCCTGTTTGCCATTTTGATGCTTTTTTTCGATCACAACGACATCTTCACCCAGCTGGAGCGCAAAAAGCAATTAAAAGCCTTACAGACCAGCAAGCAGTTTTACCTCGACGAAATAGAAAAGACCAAAAAGCAACTGGCTGATTTGCAGAATAACCCTGCAGCACTGGAGAAATACGCCAGGGAGAACTTTTATATGAAACGTGACAATGAAGATGTGTACCTGGTAGAAGCACCATCTGAAGGAAAAAAATAATACAAAGGCAATATCTTGAAATGCCTGTCGTTTATTGATAGAGTTATTTATTTTTTACCGCTATTGTTTCGCTAATATGTTACACTGTACCACTGAAGACCTGCTCCTCTATCTGTACGGCGAATTGCCGGAAGAAGAGGCAGAAAGGATTAGCTTGCTATTACAACAAAGCTGGAGTTTACGCGAGAAACTCCAGGTGCTTAAAGAGGCACACGGCCGTCTTGAAAAAGCGCCGCTGCACATGCCCCGCCAACAATCCATAGCCCTTATTCTGCAAAAGGCAAAAGCCGTTCGCCAAACGGTGAAAACATCTTCATCCCTGTAGCATTCTTCTCAAAAAAATATGCCCGGCAAAGGGCCAGGCATATACAGTTGTTTAACCATTATTTTCTTGTTTAGCGACGTTGTTGCTGTGGCGCAGGCCGCGGTGCATGCTGTACCGGTTGTGGCTGCGGTCTTGGAGCCTGCTGTGCATGTTGTACCGGTGGCTGCTGTGGCCTTGGTGCAGGTTGTGCATGTTGCACGGGCTGCTGCGCATGTTGCTGCGGTACAGGTTGCGCACGATGCTGCGGTGGCGGTGTTACCATATGCGGCTGGTTGTGCTGCACATGCTGTGCCTGCTGTTGTGGTTGCGCCCCCGGTGCAGGCTGCACATGTGGCTGCGGCCTTGGTTGTGTATGTTGCTGCTGCGCGTTCGCTGCATTGTTAACATGATTCGCCTGTGGTGCATTTGCCGGCATATGCTGCTGGTTCAGCGGCCTTGTAGCAGGCGCTGCATTTACATGCTGCTGGTTGTTGTTAATATGCGTATTGTTAACGTGCGTATTGTTGTTTACATGCACGTTGTTGTTATTTACGGTACGGTTAACCGTAGGGCGGTATATGTTTACCGTGTTGTTGTTAATCACCGTACGGCCGGGTGCCTGCGCATTGTTAATGTTTACCGCACGCACAGTGGTATGTGATACTCTTTCTACATCTTCCCTTCTGGGCCCTGCAACATACTGAACATGATTGTTACCGCCTGTATGCACGTTGTTGATAATAGTGGTATTGTTAATGATGGTAACATTGCGTGAGTTGTTAACATAGTAGTTATGCACCACCGGGCTGGCAATATATCTTGTTGGTACAAATACCCAGTGACTGGCAGGGATAGCACCAAACGAAGCGCCGACTGATACACTCAATCCCGGGCTCAACGGCGCCCAGCCATAATAGTCATTGCTGTTGCGCCAGCTTACCCAGGCAGGTGCCCATTCATAACCGGGCACCCAGTACCAGCCATTATCATATGCCCAGCGGCCATAGTGAAACGGCGCCCATCCCCAGGGATAATCCGATACCCATGTCCACCCTTCATCGGTATACACCCAGTGACCATTGGTATTGTAAGGCACAAAGCCCTGGTCATTACATATCCATACACGGCCATAAGTTGGATTATCTACCCAGCGCCCGTACGGACTTAACTCATTATAAAAAGTATTGAAGTCGATGCTTATACTCGCCTGCGCAACAGTGCGCTTTACAGGCATTGCAGCAGCCAGCAGCAGGGCGATGATCAATATGCGGTAGGTCTTTTTCATATGCTCAATTTTAACAGGGTTAACGGCCTGCACATAGTATTTAAAAAAATCAGGCCAGTTTTGCCTGTTGGACGGATTTTATGTAACGCGGTTTGTTAAGAAAAAGCGTAAATCATCAGTCCCTAAAGTCTACGCTCCCATCTCCGTTAAATTCTCCGTGCCCTCTGTGGGCTTTCCCTTAGTGTCCTCTATCCAAAGAACTCCTTCGGAGCGGTTAAAAAGTCGCTAAGTTCTTCGCTAAGTTCCTCAACGAGAAAAACTAAACGCTAACCGCTTGCAGCTAACAGCTATTCCTATCTTTGCCCCTATGACGCGTAAAGAAAGATACCAGCAGGTACTGGCATATTTCCAGGAGCATAACCCAACAGCAGAAACAGAACTCATTTACGATAGCCCCTACCAGCTGCTGGTAGCCGTTGTATTGTCTGCCCAATGCACCGATAAGCGGGTGAACATGACCACGCCAGCCATATTCGCAAAATACCCCGATGTACAAACCCTTGCCACCGCTACGTTTGACGAGCTATTCCCTTTAATACGCAGTATCTCTTATCCCAATAACAAAACCAAACATCTGATCGGCATGGCCCATATGCTGGTGAATGATTTTGGCGGTGAAATACCCATGACGGTAGAAGAGCTGGTAAAGCTGCCCGGTGTAGGGCGAAAAACAGCCAACGTGATTACTTCTGTTATTGACGAACAACCCAACATGGCAGTAGATACCCACGTGTTCAGGGTTGCTGCGCGACTGGGCCTTACACGCAATGCCACCACACCGCTGGCTGCAGAAAAGCAACTGGTGCAGTATATACCAAAAGAGCAGATACATATTGCCCACCACTGGCTGATATTGCACGGCCGTTATATTTGCCTGGCCCGCAGCCCCAAATGCGGCGAATGCGGACTGCGCGCTATTTGCCCTTATTACAAGAAGAAAATTAAACCATTGGAGAAATCAGGCAGCTGAACGAAATAAATACAGCTACATAATCAGATACTATTATATTAGCTATCGAAATTCGCTGTGCAGCGATAACATGTTCTTGGCATTATTTTCCCAAACGCATACTACATTAAGCACGGCAACCAAACGGCAATATTACTCCGCAGGCATAATGGCGCCGTTATTACCAGCCAGTTCGCATTAAACAAAGCAATCTCAAAGAGATCAGCTTTGCATTACATACACTACCTGGTAATGTTTCGTATTATTCTCTATCCCTTCGCTGCAGCGCATCTCAGCTGCACCAACTGTTGCGCACGCGCAACGCCTTCACAACAATTTCTTCAATTAAACTAACCGCAATGAAAAGGTTTATTGCGCTGGCTCTTGGTGCCGCGGACACAGCTCACCCTTGCCATGACTTCACCTGAAAACAAGGCCGAGGTGGCCAAAGTATATGACCCGGTTAAATGGAAAACGTTTCATGATAATTACCTTAGTACAGACGACCAGATTTTCAGTCTCATGTCGTACCTCAAAAACGCCTGCGGATGGGTGTACCTGGATACTCAGGCCAACCAGGAAAAAGCATGGCTGAAATGCTTCCGCGATTTTGATGCAGGCATATCTGTATACCAGTCAGACACCAATTTCACCAACTGGAAAAGAAGGGTTGCTTCATCGGGCGCTATTATAAGGGTAACCTCAAAAGATTGCGGACAATAAACAATGCTGCCATGAAAATCATTCAACTGCTAACACTGCTGCTGCTTTGTGTGCAACTAAACGCGCAAACCACAACGGAAGAAAGAATATACGATACCATTAACAGGTATCCGCAATTCATTGGAAAATGGGCCTGGACAAAAGACAACGATTCGCTCATCTTCCAGTTCTTTAATTTCAAAAGCCTGAAAATAATGTCCGGCCGGCGGCTTACCACCAACCTGGTTGGCTTTTTCCGGTATGTACAAAACGGCAGTGTGGTATTGAATGGTTTCAGGAACGGCGATCCCGGCGAAGTGTATACCATTTTCGGAAGCACCGCCAAAAGATTTATCAACCAGGCAGACCTTGTTATGCATTTACTTGAATGCGGCCATATCTATATCGGTATTATCACGTTTGCCACAGGCGATGCGGAGCACATAACCTGGAAGGGCATGCGCAATTATTTCGATAACATCCGCACGCCTGTTAAGGGCAAACAACCCTGCCCCGTTATGTGGCCCGACAACCTGGTATTAACACGCGTACGCCCGTAGCCATGTGTCAGTTATAAATCCTCCCGTACCCGCAATAAAAAAGTGAGCAGTTCCCTGCCCACTTTTTTTAACCTATCACCTATAAAAAAATCTTATACCAGTTTCTTGATCACCTCTACCAGCTCTGTCTTGGTTATAGGCACACCCATTATTTTGTGGTATCCTTTTGCATCTACCAAAAACTGGTCACGGATAATTTTAATAAGCTGCCCGTTGTTTAATTCGGGTATCAGTATGTGCTCAAAGTTGCGCAGTATATCGCCGAGGTTTTTAGGGAAAGGACGCAGGTAACGCAGGTGTGCATGGCTCACTGCATGCCCGTGGGCCTGCAGTTCAAGCACAGCGCTTTTAATAGCACCATACGTACTGCCCCAGCCCAGTACCAGCACCTTGCCTTTGGCCGGGCCACTGTCGAGCTGCTGGTCAGGAATATAATCAGCCACCTTGTCTACTTTCTCCTGGCGTATTTTCACCATCAGCTGGTGGTTCTCGGGGTCGTAGCTTACGTTACCGGTGATATTCTGTTTTTCAATACCACCAATGCGATGCTCCAGTCCGGGAGTGCCGGGTACCGCCCACGGACGTACCAGTTTTTCATCGCGCAGGTATGGCATAAATTTATGTTCGTCGAA
Source organism: Deminuibacter soli (assembly GCF_003412455.1). Taxonomy (GTDB): domain Bacteria; phylum Bacteroidota; class Bacteroidia; order Chitinophagales; family Chitinophagaceae; genus Deminuibacter; species Deminuibacter soli. Next base: position 102,500 of record NZ_QTJU01000013.1, read on the forward strand.
ACCGAGCTGTGTTTTAAAACTTACAGCAATCGGATCCAGGTCTTCTGCTACCGGGAATTTCCAGGGTTCTGCACCGTTGGCAATATAACCGTCGCTCAGCAAAATTACCGGCGTCATATGCTGTACCGCAATACGCACGGCTTCATAAGCAGCAGCAAAACAGTCGCTCGGCGTGCTGGCCGAAATAACCGGCATAGGGCATTCACCGTTGCGGCCGTAGTAAGCCTGCAGCAGGTCGCTCTGTTCTGTTTTGGTAGGCAAACCTGTTGAAGGGCCGCCACGCTGCACGTTCACAATTACCAGCGGAATTTCAAGCATTACTGCAAGTCCCATGGCTTCTGCCTTCAGCGCCATACCAGGCCCTGAAGTTGTGGTTACACCCAGGCTGCCGCCATAACTTGCGCCAATGGCAGAAGTAATGCCCGCAATTTCATCTTCGGCCTGGAAAGTGCGGATATTAAACGATTTGTGTTTGCTTAATTCATGCAGGATGTCAGAAGCCGGCGTAATAGGATATGTGCCCAGGAACAGCGGTAAACCGCTTTTATCCGCAGCAGCAATCAAACCCAGGGCCAGCGACTGGTTACCCATAATATTGCGGTACCTGCCTGCAGGCAGTTTCGCTTTTTCTACGCGGTAACGCGTGGTAAAGGTTTCGGTAGTATCGCCATAGTTGTAACCTGCCTGCAATACCTTGATGTTGCTGTTCAGGATCACCTCTTTTTTACCAAACTTCTCATTCAGGAAGCTGATGGTATTTTCGAGACTGCGGTTGTACATCCAGTATAAAAAGCCCAGCACAAACATGTTTTTGGCGCGGTCTTTTTCTTTCATACCCAGCTCAGGAAACTCTTTCAACGCTTCGCGGGTGAGCTTGGTTACATCCACTTTAATTAATTCGTATCCCTCCAGGCTGCCATCTTCCAGCGGGTTAACACCTTCGGCATAATTGGCCAGGCGAAGGTTCTTGGTATCGAAACCTTCCACGTTGGCAATAATTTTACCGCCGTGTTTCAGGGCTTTCAGGTTTACTTTCAGTGCAGCAGCATTCATGGCTACCAGCACATCGCATAAATCGCCCGGGGTATAAATTCTGTCTGAAGAAAAATGCAGCTGAAAACCGCTCACACCAGGTAAAGTACCCTGTGGCGCACGTATTTCAGCAGGAAAATCGGGGAAGGTTGCCAGGTCAATACCCATTAAGGCCGTATTGTTGGTAAACTGCTGGCCTGTTAACTGCATACCATCACCACTGTCACCTGCAAATTTGATCACTACATCCTGCAAAACAGCTTCGGTTCTGTTCATAGCTATTATCTGATAATTGCGCTTATAATTTCTTAAAAACCCCGCAAAGGTACTTAACTATAAGTGCTTTGTCGGCGAATTTCCGCAGATCGTAACCGTTAAATTTTCCGGCGGTTACACGATTTTTTCAGGTAAAAGTGGTTCCGGTACAATATCTTTATCCTCAATTCCCGCGACTGAGTATGTTGGTAAAGCTTGAGAAGAAGGCGTTTGGCCTTTTGTTATATATATCAGTAAACACCGTTATGTTGTTAACCGGCTGTAGCAACAGTCCGCAAACCAAACGCCATTCGGCAGGTGGGGATACCCCCGGTGTTGAAAAAGGCGCCGCCGACACGGTACCCAAAGCTGTAATGCCGAAAAAAGACAGTTCCCATCAATTTGCATGGGATTCAACCTCTTACGATACCAGTAAATGTTACATTTACCTCACGTTCGATGATGGCCCCCAAAACGGCACCATGAACTGTTATCATATCGTAAAAGACCTTGGCATAAAAGCCACTTTTTTTATGGTAGGTATGCATGCTGATGACCGCGCGCTGCGCAATATTGTAGACAGCATCCGCGATGGCTATCCTGAAATACTGCTGGCCAACCACAGCTTTACCCATGCCAATAACAAGTACCACTATTTTTACGATCACCCCGAAATGGCCATGGAAGACTTTTTAAAGGCCCAGGAATCCCTGCAGGTGCCTTTTAAAATTATTCGCCTGCCGGGCAACAGTGCCTGGGTGCGCGAAGGCGAAGTAAGGGCGTCCAAACTGGTAAAACCGGTTACCCTGCTGCTCGATTCGCTGCAGTACAACGTGATCGGCTGGGATGTGGAATGGAATTTCAACCACAAAACCGCCAGGCCGGTGCAAAGCGTAACCAGCATGCTGAAACTGGTGGAAGAAGCCATGAACAGGGGTGAAAGCCATACCAAAAAGCATGTGGTGATACTCTCGCACGACCGCATGTTCCGTCATCCCGAAGATGCAGATTCACTGTATAATTTTATCAATACACTCAAACAGAATCCGCGTTACGTGTTTGAAACCATTACCAGCTATCCGAAGCTCAAAACGCCCGGCAGCAATTAAGGTTTAACACTTGTAATACCGGTTATTTCAGTACTTTTATCTTACTAAAAATAAGGATATTCTATGGCTCTTTTTCAATCAGGTAACCCCACCTTAAGCGAAAAAATCTTTAACCGTTCTTTAGAGGCCAGTAACAACGGCGTGATGACTGTACGCGGCTCTGTAGCCAAATTCGGTTTTCTGATGCTGATGGTTATCGGCGGCGCTGCCTATACATGGGAACTGTATTACAGCGGCCAGGATTCAACTGTTACCGCACTGATGTGGACAGGTGTAATCGGCGGTCTTATCTGCGCGCTCATCATGTCATTTAAACCTACCACTGCAAGATTCCTCGCACCCATTTATGGTTTGCTGGAAGGTTTCTTTGTAGGTGCTATATCAGCAATACTCAACAACGCCTTCGCCAAACAATACCCTGGTATCATTTTCCAGGCTGTTGGTTTAACGCTGGCTGTTGCACTGGCCATGTTCCTGCTGTATAACTTCAGGATCATCAAAGTCACCGAAAAATTCAGATCAGTGATTTTTGCTGCTACTGCCGGTATCGCCCTGTTTTACCTTATCGCAATGGTATTGCGTATGTTTCATGTAAGCATGCCTTTCATGTACAATGCAAGCCCGCTGGGTATTGGTATTTCATTGTTTGTAGTAGCTATCGCTGCCCTTAACCTGCTGCTCGATTTCGACATGATCGAAAAAGGTGCACAAATGGGTGCTCCCAAATACATGGAATGGTATGGCGCTTTTGGCCTGCTGGTAACCATTGTTTGGTTGTACATCGAAATCCTGAAACTGCTGTCCCGCCTGGCCAGCAACAGGAACTAACAAGGCTGTTTGTACGATCTATAAAAAAAGCTCCCGTGTATCACGGGAGCTTTTTTATTGCCTGATAGTTGTATGGCTTAATGGCTTTGTTCCTCCTAATAACCATCGCCGTCTAAAAGGTTACCCAGGCCACCCAGCACACTTCCTTCTTCACGGCGTTTATAGGTGCCATATTGCAGTATACGGCCGGCCAAACGGCTAATGGGCAGCGTTTGTATCCAAACCTTGCCGGGGCCGCGTAAAGTGGCGAAAAACACGCCCTCTCCGCCAAACAGGGTATTCTTGATACCGCCTACAAATTGTATATCGTAATCAACGCCCGCAGTAAAGCCTACCAGGCAACCTGTATCTACTTTCAGCAGTTCACCGGGCATCAGTTCTTTCTCCAGCACATGGCCGCCCGCATGCATAAAGGCCATACCATCACCTTCCAGCTTTTCCATAATAAAACCTTCACCGCCAAACAGGCCGGTACCCAGTTTTCGTTGAAACTCGATGCCCACGCTCACACCCTTGGCCGCACATAAAAAGGCATCTTTCTGGCAAATAACACGACCACCCAAACGCAGCAGGTCTACAGGGATGATTTTACCGGGGTAAGGTGATGCAAACGATACGTGTTTTTTACCGCTGCCTACATTGGTAAAAGCCGTCATAAACAGGTTTTCGCCAACCAGCAAACGTTTGCCTGCGCTGAACAGTTTGCCCAGCAAACCGCCGTTCTGCTGCTGGCTGCCATCACCAAAAATCGTCTCCATCTGGATGCCTTCATCCATCATCATAAAGGCACCCGGTTCTGCCACCGCAGTTTCGTTGGGGTCGAGCTCTACTTCAACGTATTGCATCTCCTCACCAATAATGCGGTAGTCTATTTCGTGATTCTGAATCATGTTGTATTTTTTAAGCAATTTACAGGTAAAGCCACATTCGTCACAGTCATTTGTATGAATTGTTTTGACGGCGGATAAACGCAGCTACAAACGGTTTACCGGCTTACGGTTACGTATCTTTTAATTGATACCAGCAGGTGAAAAGATATATTGGTATATTGATATATTGGTATCTTTGTTCACTATGGTATTAAGGATATTCTGCCATTGCATAACGGGCGCGGCCTGCCAATGCATCCGCAATATCCATTTGCACCAACTGCGTTGTTTTTATACCATTGTTTTTGCCGGGGTGCGCTAATCTGGGCTGCCGGGGCAATGCAAAAGCAATAACAACGTAACGATACACGGCTGCTGTATGCCCGCAGCTTTTTTACCATGCACTTATTATTAATTTATCGTCGTGAGTAGCAAAGCTGCCTGCGCGGGCAACACTTAATTACCATACAATGAGTAACCAAATCAATAATTTTCATTCCTTACGCAAAGAACATTACGAAAACCCCTCGCTTGTAATTGAAGAATTTACACAGGCCGTAAATCTTGAATTCGTTCAAAAAAACCTATGGGACTGGTTCAAAACCTTCGATGGCAGCGCCTACGCAGAAGGCATGCACCATACCGAACGCAGTATGCACATCGAATTATACGAGCAACTGCTGCTGCTTGCCGAATATGCCTTTTTAATGCACGAGCGCAAAAATCCCGAACAGTTTCCCTAACCATACAATACCGCTATAAAAAACAATCGCCCTGAAGAATCAGGGCGATTTTCCTTAAAGGACTAAAACCTACTGTATCCGAAAAGTTGACTATTTTTTCTTTAGAACCAGCTGCCGGTAAATGCCTCATTTACTTTCGGATTACCATACAGCCTCCTGGCACGTCTTCTTCTTTTAACCCGGTGTACAACCATCGTTACCAACACCAGCGGAATGAACAGGAATGTAAGCGGCGGAATACCCATCATCGAAATCCATTTTCCACCATACATCCGGCGCATCGGTCTTCTCAGGCGCTCTGATATCAGGTACATCGCAGGCACAATAATCAACGTCATAAAGAAGGCAAAAGCCAAACCGAATATGATGGTCCATGACAATGGTTTCCAGAACACCACGTTATCACCGCCGAAATAAATATGCGGGTTTAGTTCAGAGAACATGGTGATGAAGTTGATGTTAAAACCAACTGCAATGGGAATAAACCCGAGTATCGCAGCAAGCGCTGTTAACAGCACCGGGATAATACGCGTTTTACCTGCAGCAATCACCGCTTCACGTGTTTTCATACCGCGCCCGCGCAGCTCGTCGGCAAACTCAATTACCAGGATACCATTCTTCACCACAATACCTGCCAGGCCAACAATACCCAGGCCAGTCATCAGTACCGATACTTCCATACCGGTGATAGAGAAGCCCAGCAATACACCAATTACACTGAATATAATCTCTGTTAAAATAATCACCGACTTGCTCACACTGTTAAACTGTAATACCAGTACCAGCAAAATAAGTCCGAGTGCTATAGCCAAAGCATTCAACAAAAATGCACCTGTTTCTGCCTGTTGCTCTCCTTCGCCGGTTTGTTTGATAGTAACACCATCAGGTAATTTCTTAAAGTTTTTGATGTGTGTAGCCAGCACTGCGTTTACACCGGTAGCGTTAAACCCTTTGGTAGTAAGCACGTTTGAACGCAGGGTGATAAGGCGTTTCTGGTTTTTACGTTTTACACTGCCCAGTGTGCTGGTTGGCTCTACCTTTACCAGCGAGGCGATGGGTATGTTTTTAAAGCCGCCTGTGGCCATATCCCTGAAATATATTTTCATATTCAGCAGGTCAACCAGGCTGTGACGTTGCAGCTCATTGTTACGCAGCTGGATCTTGTATTCGTCTTTTCCTTCTTTAATCTTCGATACTTCTTTACCAAACAACGCTGTACGCACAGCCAGGCCAATCTGCGCAGAAGATACGCCTTCAATCAGGGCGCGCTCCCTGTCTACAGTTAAGGTTATCTCAGGATTCTTTAAATCAATATCCATCTTCAGCTCTTCCACACCAGGCACCTGTATAGAATCCAGGTAGTTTTTGAGGTTCACGGCTGTTTTGGTGAGGTCATCAAATTCTTCACTGGCTATTTCAATATTGATCGGGGGATCAGTAGGAGGGCCACTGCTTTCCTGGTCTACACTGATCTCTGCCCCGGGAATACCTTTCATCTCGGCACGTATGGCATCGAGGTAAGGGCGGGTAGAAATTCCTTCCCTTTTCTCAAACTCCACAAACGATACCTGTATACGCCCCAGCTCACTGCGCGTACTTCTGTCGCCGCTGGTAGGGTCGCTTGCACCAACTGCCACGTTGCTGATCACACTTTCTACCGCGGGGTTGGTTTTACCATTTACAATACCCAGCACCTTGTTAACCCTGCCTTCCAGCACGCGGGTAACAGAATCGGTGTATTCCACATTGGTGCCTACCGGCAGTTTCAGGTACACATATATCTGGTTGGGATCACCTTTCGGGAAAAAGGTAATACCCACATGCTGTGTTGATATGGCTATTACAAAAATGATGAACGATACAATCAGCAAGCCAACTGTACCCAGCAGCAGGTACACCGGGCGCCAGCCTTTCAATGCCCAGCGCAGCAGGTTTTCGTAATGGCTCATAATCCACGGCAATCCGTGGTGCTGGAAATAGTGGATAGCCCCATCCAGTACATACCGGCTTAACAATACCAGCAGCATAAAGAACAACAGCAGGTTGCCCCAGAAAGTAGCACCGGCTAAATCAAACAATATGGCCAATACAATCGCAATCCAGAAGCCTTTCTTTTTAAAGATGGCAGATTTCGGTTCTTTGTTTTCATGGTCTTCATGGTTCATGAAATCCACCGCAAATACCGGGTTCATGATAAAAGCCACTACCAGTGATGCCGCCAGTGTAAAGATGAGCATGGTAGGCAGGTACACCATGAACTTACCAATGATGCCCGGCCAGAACAGCAGCGGGAAAAACGGCGCCAGCGTGGTTAAGGTACCGGCCAGTACAGGCACAAATACTTCACCTGCAGCCATACGTGCCGATTGCGTTACAGAAAGTTTCCCTTTGCCTTCCGTAAAAATGCGGTGCGTATTTTCAATTACCACAATCGCATCATCCACAATAATACCCAGGCCAAACAGCAGCGCAAACAGTACTATAAAGTTGAGTGTTACGTGCGTGCCCACAATTAAATCTGCAGCAGGTAAAAGCCAGAAGGCTACAAACATACTCAGCGGTACAGATAGCGCCACGAAGAAGGCATTGGTTACACCCATGAAAAACATCAGTACAATCAACACCAGCACAAAACCGATCACGATAGAGTTAACGAGGTCGTTAAACGATGTTCTTGTTTTGGTGCTCTGATCACCGGTTACCACGGCTTTCAGGTCTTTGGGATATAATACGCCGCGTGCTTCATCTACCATTTTCTTTACACCATCACTGGTTTCAATCAGGTTTTCACCGCTGCGTTTAATGATGTTGAGCGTAACCACGTTTTTGCCGTCCAGTCGTGCATAGCTTTCGCGCTCTTTGGTAGTGTCTTTAATCTCTGCAATATCTTTCAGGTAAATGGGCGATCCCTTTGAGTTACGCAGCACTACTTTCTGAATATCATAAGCAGTTTTAAACTGCCCCTTCAGCTGCAGGTTGCGTTTCATGTTGCCCACATCGAGCAGGCCGCCGGAGATGTCCATGTTTTCACGTGATACTGCATTGCTGATATCATCGAAGGTAACACCGGCGCTTTGCATGCGGTAGTTGTCTACATTAATCTGGAACTCACGTTCAGGTGCACCCACAATATCTACACGGTTAATCTGCGGCAAATCTTCCAGGCGATCTTTCATATCATCCGCGAACTTCTTCAAACGCACCATGTCGTAATCACCGCTCAGGTTCACATACATAATGGGCTGATCGCTTACGCTCACTTCCAGTGCGGTGGGTTCCTGCGTTAAGTCTGTAGGCAAATCCTGCTTGGCCTTGTCTATCGCATCTTTTACTTTCTGTAAGGCGATATCTGTTTTTACTTCCGTATCAAACTCCACCATAATCGCAGAGTAGTCCTGCTGCGAGGTGCTGGTGAATTTTTTGATCTTGGCACCGGTGATGCTTTTGATCTGTTTTTCGATGGGCCTGGTTACCAGGTTCTCGATATCTTTCGGAGAGTTACCTGTATATATGGTTTGTACATATATTGTAGGTATCACAATGTCCGGGAACTGTTCTTTGGGGAGGGTCGCAAATTTGTACACACCCACCAGGCTCACGAACAACATCATCAGGTAGATAGATGTTTTACTCGAAATAGCCCAGTTGGTAGGCCCAAACTTTTTATACGTGTCTTTTATATTCTCTAATACACTCATACTATCAGTGTTAGGCAATTAGAATGGATTGATCTATCGGGCATCAGTTGTTAACAGCTGGTTTTCATACAGGCTCTGGTAACCATCAACAATTACATGATCGCCTGTTTGCAAACCGGATTTTATTTCAATACGGTCGCCATACAGTTCACCAATAACAACGGCTCTTTTCTTCGCTATCACTTTCTGCTTCTCTGTTACAGCCACCATTACGTATTTGCCTTTCTCGTCTGTCTGCACGGTGTTCAGCGGAACAGTATAGGCACCAGGTGCGCTGTAGTCCTGTATTTTAACCAGGGCCAGCTGGTTGGGATGAAAGTCTTTGTCGCTGGGTATTTTAGCTTCAATGTAAAAGCTGCGGCTGTCCTGGTCAATCAGTTTGCCAGCAACGGTTACTATTGCATCAATGGTGCGGTTAATATCGGGCAGGGTAACTTTTACATGCGATCCCACATGCACGCGGCCCAGGTAGTTTTCCGGTATCTGCGTGGTTATTTTAAGATCATGTGTGTTTACAATCCTGATCTGGTTGGCACCGCTGAAGGTTTCACCTACACGTATGTTTACTACATCGGCTACACCATCGAGGTCGCTGCGAACGGTGGTAAAGTTTACCTGCTCCTGTGCGAGTTTTACATTTTCCTGGGCAGATTTCAGCTGGCTTTCATAGCTGTCTACACTGGTTTTGTCAGACAGTACCTGCACTTCTGTGCCAATACCCTGGTCTAACAGGTTTTTGCGGCGGCGGTATACTTCCTTTGCAAGGTCAAGCTGTGCTTTTAACGAGCCTAATCCCTGTTCTGCAGCACGCAGGTTTTGTTTGGCTACCACATCATCCAGCTGCAGCAGTACCTGGCCTTTGCTTACTATATCACCTGTTTTTACAAATACCGCTTTCACCTGACCGGGCTGTGTGCGTGGTGTTACGTTGGATACGTTTACCGATTCCACCTTACCCTGCAGGTCTATATAATGGGTAAAACCGGATGGTTTCAATGTATCGATGGTTACCAGCTTGGGGCGTTCTTCCTTGCCGGCTGCAGTATCTGTTTTAGCGATATCACTTTCCAGCGCTGCTACTTCTTTCTTCAGGCTCTCCAGCTTTGCTTTTTTAGCGGCCAGCGTGCCGTCATCTGTTTTTGCACCACACGAAGCGAAGGTTACAGCGATGGCGAGTATTCCTATGTTCACCAACTTTTGCATATATCTTGGTTTGTAGGTTTGTAGTTTTTGTTATTTAAGTTGTCCGGTTGCTTTCAGGTAATTTACCCTGGCTATAATTCCATCGTACAGCGCAGATATATAGTTGCTCTCAGAAGTACGCAAATCGGTTTGGGCATTGGTTAAATCTGTGCTGGATGCAAGTCCCAGCTCGTATTTTTTCTTTGTCTGGTTGTACACATTCGCCGCCAGCGTCATGTTGCGTTTCTGGTAGTCGATGGTAGCAATGGCCGATTTAAAATCGTTTCTTGCTTTCGTGGCATCGTTGTCGATACTCAGTTTCAGGTCTTCCAGTTGATTTTCTACCTGGCGTGTTTGCAGGCGTGCTTTTTTAATGTTGGCGTCTTTTTGCAATCCGTCAAAAATCGGGATCGATACATTCAGGCCAATGTACGAGGTGGTAAACCAGTCGCCCTTGTTAAACACGTCAAACTCCGTTCTGTATGCGGCTTTGCTGTAAGCACCGTTTAACGACAACGAGGGAAAGTAACTCAGTTTATACCGTTTTACATTGTACTCGTTCAGCTTTTTGCTCAGCATCAGTGCCTGGTATTCTTTTCGGTTTTCATACTGGTAAGCACTGTCCAGCGCGTTCTGTTTAATGTCTTCGTCGGTGATGTTGTCTGTCAGTGTCAGTTCTTCTTTCACCGGCATGCCGATGAGTATTTTCAAACCCAGGTAGCCATTGTTAATGGTGTTCACTGTTTTCAGCCTTTCAGTTTGCAGGTTGGCGAGCTGTACAGATGTTTTATCTACATCCAGCGATTCTGCAAAACCATTGTCGTGCATGGCTTTGGTATCGTGCAGCAGCTTTTCCAGCCGTTCAATGTTGGCGTCAATCTGGTCTACCTGTGTTTTGCTCACCACCAGCTGGTAATACACTTTGTATATGTTGGCCTTGATGTTTTCTTCTGTAATCTCGATGTTCTTCTGGTAATAATCAATAGAGGTTTGCCGTGCCTGCAAACCCACAAATACCTGCCCGTCGAACAGCACCTGCTGCAGGTTAATGCCTGCGCTGGCGTTGTATTTGGTACCAAACTGAACGGGTGCATAGGTACCTGCAGCGCCGCCGAAAAACTCGGCAGGTACAAGGGTTACCGGTATCTTCAGGTAGTCTGTTAAACCCGCGGTTGCATTAATTTGCGGCAGGGCGGCAGAGGTAATGCCACGGTTGGTTTGCTGCTGTACCTGTAAATCGAGCAGGGCGTTTTTTACCTGGTTGTTGTTTTTATGGGCGTACTCAACACACTGCTGAACCGAGAAGGCATGCACAGTGGCAGCCGTATCCCGCGTTTGTGCAGCGGCCGTACAGGCAATAAGGGTTACCATGCACAACAATAATGTTGTACTGCGATGTATCATATTTGCTTTTTTTGTATACTAAATCTGCTTTTGTTCTCTGCGTTGCTGTATATATTTCTGTAACAGTTTCAGGCCCTTCGGTGTGACAATGCCATTCAAAAAATGTATCAGTATTTCTTCTTCCACTTCCACCACCTTGTATTTGTTTTTTGGAAAAACATCCAGGTTAAAGGCAATCATAATATTGGCGATGCGGTACCGGGCCAGCACATCTACATTAATATCTGCCCTGTACAACTCTTCCTTTATGCCTCTTTCCAGGTTTTCCACAATACTGGTGTACATAAAGCTGTTCTTGAATTCAATAAACTTCTGGTATACGCCCGGATGGTATTTTTCCAGGTCGTATAAAATAGACGGGTTCATGGTGGCGAGTATCTCCTCCATCATTTCAAGCGCCATAAAAATTTCATGTACCGCATTAACCGATCTGTCCCTGTCGGCCATGCACAAATCCCTGCTCTTGTTCATATGCCCCTCAAATACGGCAGCCACCAGCTCTTCCTTGTCTTCGAACGACTGGTAGATGGTTTTCTTGGATATCCCCAGCTGGCCGGCAATCTCATCCATGGTTACACTGCGGATGCCATACCTGCTGAACAATTCCTCTGCTTTCTGCTGTATTCTGTCTCTCATTTCCATAACGCTAAAAATCGGAGGTAAAACTATGGAAACTTTTTTTGTAATCAGAGTTTCCGTGACTAAATTTTATTCATTTTAGGGGCCAGCGGTCGTATAAATGGATGAATGAAGCTGCATTTACGCAGCTGCAGCGTGGTAAAAACAGGCTTTCGTATGTATTAAACAGCACTGCGCCCGATAATTCAGCACAATTCATGAAATTCGTGTTTCAAATCATCATCATGTCAACCTTCAAGAGAAAGGTTTTCGTTGCACTGCACTGGCGTAAACTGATTCAGTATTTTTTCCAGGGTTTGGTTGTTCTCGCCCCCATCGGCATTACCGTTTATGCGGTGTTGTGGCTGTTCAGGGCGGTCGACAGCATTTTGCCCAACATTCTGCACGACCTCTTTCCCAAACTCATGTATACCAGCGAATCGGGCGAATTCCGCCGCATACCGGGCCTTGGCTTTGTAGTGGCACTGCTGATTGTGCTGTTTGTTGGCTGGATTTCCTCTTTCTTCTTTGTAAGCAGGTTGGTACATGTATTTGATAAAGTGCTGGAGAATACGCCCGGCGTTAAATACATCTATACTTCTGTAAAGGATTTCCTGGAAGCCTTTTCGGGCAATAAAAAGAAGTTCGACAAACCGGTGCTCGTAAACGTTGATTCTGCCGGCGTTTGGCGCATCGGGTTTATTACACAGGAAAGTGCTGCGCATTTTGATATGGAAGACCATATGGTGGTATATGTGCCCTATTCCTACGCAATTTCAGGAATTACTTATCTTGTGCCCAGAGACAAAGTCAAACCTTTAAAAGATACAAGTCCGGCCGAAGCCATGAAATTTGCTATCTCAGGCGGCATTACGGAAGTTGATTGATTATTCACCATGCTTATATAACTGGATTTTACAAGGATGAACATGCATAATTTTAATTCAGGCCCTTCTATTTTACCGCAGCCGGTACTGGAAGAAGCCGCCAAAGCCATTATCAATTACAACAATATTGGCCTCTCTATCCTCGAAATCGGTCACAGAACATCGTGGTTTGAAGAAGTGCTGCACGAGGCACAGCAAAGTGTAAAAGACTTAATGCAGCTCAACGATTCGTACGAAGTGCTGTTTTTGCACGGCGGCGCCACCACGCAGTTTATGCAGGTGCCCATGAACCTGCTCGATACCAATGCCACCGCAGCCTATTGCGATAACGGCATCTGGGGAAGCAAGGCCATTAAAGAAGCCAAACTGTTTGGTAACGTAAATGTGGTTGCTTCTTCAAAAGACAGGAATCATACCTACATCAATAAAGATTTTACCATACCAGCCGATGCGGCCTACCTGCACTATACCACCAACAACACGGTAGAGGGTACACAATGGCATCATATTCCTGAAACCCATGTACCGCTTGTGGCAGATATGAGCAGTGATATTTTCAGCCGCCCCATGGCGTTTGACAAATTTTCCCTCATTTACTGTGGTGCGCAGAAAAACATGGGTGCAGCAGGTGTAACCATGGTAGTGGTTAAAAAAGACATACTCGGCAAAATCAGTCGCACCATTCCGCCTATTATGGACTACCGCGAGCATATTGCAGCAGGCGCGCTGTTAAACACGCCGCCTGTATTCGCTATATACCTGAGCATGCTTACCCTGCGCTGGATTAAAGAAAACGGCGGGCTGACTGTGATGGAACAGAAGGCAAAAGAACGTGCACACCTGCTGTACAGCACCATTGAATCGCTGCCGAATTTTGTAGCCACCGTTGCACCGGAAGACCGCAGCCTGATGAATGCTGTTTTTGTGATGAAGGATCCTGCACAGGAAAAACCTTTTCTCGACGAATGTAAAAAGCTGGGTATGGTGGGCGTTAAAGGCCACCGCAGCGTGGGCGGATTGCGCGTATCGATGTACAATGCATTACCATTAAGCAGTGTACAGGCCATGTGCGATTTAATGAAAGATTTCGCCAACAGGTACAACTAACAAATACACACAAAGAGGAAACGCCGTAACCAATATTTTCCAAAAACAAAAGGATGTTATCCGATTCTTATGGCTGTTATTAAACCATTCAAAGCGCTAAGGCCGCAGGCACAGGTTGCCAAACAGGTTGCCAGTAAACCCTATGATGTATTGAACAGTGCAGAGGCTAAAATTGAAACACAAGGCAATCCGCATTCTTTTCTGCATATCACCAAAAGTGAAATAGACTTACCCGATACCGTTGACATGCACGATCAGCAGGTATACGAACGCGCCAAACAAAATCTCGATGCGTTTATCAAGCGCGACCTGCTGTTCCGCGAAGCAAAAGACTGCTATTACATTTACCAGCTGATTATGAATGGCAGAAGCCAGACAGGACTGGTTTGCGTAAGCAGCGTGGATGATTATGAAAAAGACATCATCAAAAAACACGAATTTACCCGCCCTGAAAAAGAGCAGGATCGCATTAACCACATCAAAACAACCGGCGCCCAAACAGGCAATGTGTTTCTCGCCTACCGCAATCAGGAAAATATTGATACCCTGATTGACAAATGGAAGAACACCAAAGATGCTGTATACAATTTCACTGCTGAAGATGGTATACAACACACTGTGTGGATTGTAAACGACGATAACTGCATTCAGCAGATTACACAGTTATTTGCCACTGAAGTACCGGTAACCTATATCGCCGACGGGCATCACCGCGCAGCCTCTGCCGCCAAAGTGCGCAAGGCCCTGGGCAGTGCCGCTACAGAAGGCAGCAATTACTTTTTAACAACACTTTTCCCTTCGAACCAGCTGTATATAATGGATTACAACCGCGTGGTAAAAGACCTTAACGGGCTTACCCCGGCAGAACTGCTGGCTACGCTGGAAAAGCAATTCACCGTTACCAGGGTGGGCAGCAAGGCGGTACATCCCACGCAACTGCACGACTTTGGCATGTATTTAGACGGTAGCTGGTACCTGCTGCAGAGCAAACCAGGTACTTTTACCACCGATCCCATTGGTGTGCTGGATGTAAGCATTCTGCAGAACAATGTGCTCGATCCGGTGCTGGGCATCAAAGACCAGCGTACAGATAAACGCATTGATTTTGTTGGCGGCATCAGGGGACTGGGCGAACTGGAAAAGCGCGTTAACAGCGGGGAAATGGCGGTTGCATTCAGCCTGTACCCTGTAAGCATTGAGCAATTATTTGCCATTGCAGACAGCGGTAATGTAATGCCTCCCAAAAGCACCTGGTTTGAGCCCAAACTGAGAGATGGATTATTAACACATCTTATTTATCAATAGAAGAATGATTGTTATGAAGCAGATTTTATTGTGTGTTTTACTAATCAGTACCACCGCGACCTTTACCCATGCGCAGGATACCACTGCAGCCAGTTCTACTTATGAAAATGGCAAAGCTTTTTTACGCAAGGGCGATTTAGACAATGCCATTATGCTGTTCACGCGCGCAAGCCAGCAGCAGCCCAATAATGTGAACATCCTGAAAGACCTTACCTATGCTTACTATATGCGCAAAGATTACCGCAATGGTTTGGAAACAGGCAAGAAGCTGATTGAACGCCCCGATGCTGATGACGACTGTTACCAGCTGCTGGGCCTTTGCTATAAAGCAACCGCAGCCTATTCAGATTGTGAGAAGTTATACAAAAAAGGATTGGCACGTTTCCCCAAAAGCGGTATACTGTACAGCGAAACAGGCGATCTGCTGGCTGTTCAGCACAAGCTCAATGATGCCATCAAATACTGGGAAAAGGGTATTGAAATTGACCCCAACAATGGCAATAATTACCTCAATGCCGCCCACTATTACGATCAGCAGGGCAACCTGCTCTGGGCTGTGCTGTATGGAGAAATATTCATTAATATTGAGAGCCTCACAGACCGCACTGCTTCTACCAAGGTGATGCTTGCAGATGATTATAAACAACTGTTTTCTTCGCCTGCATTGCTTAATGGCTATGTAAAACAGGGTACACCTTTTACCAGGGCCATTGCCGGCACTTTCGCCACATACAGCAACCTGGCCAATGATGGTGTTACACCGGATGCGCTCAATAAAATACGCACGAAATTTACGCAGGACTGGACTGCACAATATGCCAAACAATACCCTTTCCGTTTGTTTGATCATTTTCAGCAGCTGGTACAGCAAAACACTTTTGAAGCCTACAACCAGTGGATATTCAATAGTGCCACCAATGAATCTGCCTACAACACCTGGGTTTCGGCACATACAGACAGCAACAGCGAGTTTGTAAAACTGCAGCGCAGCAGGGTATTTAAAATACCTGCCGGTCAGTATTACGCGCACTAAGCTTACAGGATTGTTGATATACAAAAGCCATGACCGCGGTCATGGCTTTTTTGTTTAATGTTTTGATGTTTAAAGTTTGGCTGCAGCGAATGGCCCAAGCTAATGGGTGCTGTTGCGTAAAACCAGTACCTGTTGCTGCAGGTGGTTTATTTTCTCCAGCAGATGCAGAATGGCTTCTATCCCCTCAATATTAATATCGAGGTCGTAGTGCAGGTGTATCATCTTTTCCAGTTGCCCGAGGTGCGTGTACCCGATAAACAGTTTCTCTTCTACCACATTGCATTGCAGCAAACCCATGTTTTGCAGATTTTGCAGAAACGACATAGGCACCTGGTAGTGCATACAAAGTTCTTCAGCCGCAATCATTTCCTCTAATGCCATAGAAAGCAATTTTAAATGTTACATATTGGCCAGTTGCTGAAACAGTTCTTTTTGTTGCGGGTTCAGGTTGGTAGGAATTTTAACAGCGTAGGTAATAAAAAGATCACCCTTCTCACCTTCTTTTTTATATACAGGAAACCCTTTGCCTTTAAGGCGGGTTTTGGTACCGTTCTGCGTTTCGGCCGGCACCTTTAGTTTTATTTTACCGTCGAGCGTATCTACTACTACATCACCACCCAATACGGCGGTGTATAAATCCAGGTCAACGGTCATATGCAGGTCATTGCCGGTACGTGTAAAGCGCGGATCGGGGGGTATTACAAACGTAAGGTACAGGTCACCGTTGGGCCCGCCATTAATGCCTTCGCCACCATGCCCTTTCACTTTAATCACCTGCCCGTTTTCAATACCCGCAGGGATGGTAATACGGATATTCTTCCCGTTTACGGTGAGCACCTGCTGGTGTGTGGTATAAGCGCTGGCCAGGCTTACCTGGAACTCGGCCGACTGATCCTGCCCGCGGTAATGGGTATTGCGCCTGCTGCGCGAACGTCCGCCACCGCCAAACAGTGATTCAAAGAAATCGGAGAATCCTGATTCGCTTTCAAAACCGCCGCCTGCACCACCACTGAACGCCTGCTCATCCCAGCCCGCAGAACCGCTTTGCTGACGCGCCTGGCGTGCCTGTTCAAACTGCTCTGCATGTTGCCAGTTTTCGCCGTACTGGTCGTATTTTTTACGCTTCTCCGGATCGCTCAGCACCTCATTGGCTTCATTCAGCTGCTGAAAGGTTTTGTGCGCTGCGGTATCGTTGGGATTTAAATCGGGATGGTATTTCCTGGCGAGTTTGCGGTATGCTTTTTTGATATCATCTGTTGATGCATTCTTATCCACTCCAAGCGTTTTATAATAATCTATAAAAGCCATAACTGCTCCTCTTTTGGTTTAGATAAATGTACATATTTCCGCAACAACAAACGTGCCTGCGGGGTGGTAACTGATGAGATGTCAGGGGAAGTTGTGAGCGGCTGGTAGTGAGTGGTCAGTTGTGAGTAGTGAGTGATTGAAAGCGTAGGGAAGTATGTGTGGTGGATCACTGGTCAATAGGTAATACTGAATAGGCAATAGGTAAAACTCAAAGCCGTCGTCTTGCGACGCTGCTGTGTGCTTCGCTAAAAGCTTGCAGCTATCCGCTAACAGCTGGGTGTTGTTACCTTGCTGTATCTCCCAAACAAAAAAGCCTCATCCGCAACAGAGCGAACAAGGCTTCTTTTTAATAAATATGGCAGCTACCTACTCTCCCGCATTTTGGTGCAGTACCATCGGCCATGAGGGGCTTAACTTCTCTGTTCG
>NZ_QTJU01000014.1 GCF_003412455.1 Deminuibacter soli
TGTTTGCGCATCAGGCTAATTTTTGGTGTGGTAACTTAAAATTATCTGATAACTGGGGCTTCGGCCCCTTTTTTTGTGCCTTATTTTAAAACTTTACCGGACAACAGTGAATAGTCAATAGTGAATAGTGAATAAAAAAGCCGCGGAGGAAAAGAGGAAAGGATGTGCTGCGCTAAGATAGTGTCGACTGTCGATTCTCGAAATTGGTACTCGCTAAGATCACTCACGACTGACGACTGACGTCTCACGAAAACCACCCGCTGAGATCGTCTCGACGTGTCGATTCTCGATTCTCGAAACTGGTACTCGCTAAGATCACTCACGACTGACGACTGACGTCTCACGAAAGCCACCCGCTGGATCGTCTCGACGTGTCGATTCTCGATTCTCGAAACTGGTACTCGCTAAGATCACTCACGACTGACGACTGACGTCTCACGAAAACCACCCGCTGGATCGTCTCGACGTGTCGATTCTCGATTCTCGAAACTGGTACTCGCTAAGATCACTCACGACTGACGACTGACGTCTCACGAAAGCCACCCGCTGAGATCGTCTCGACGTGTCGATTCTCGATTCTCGAAACTGGGTCATGCTGCTGATTTAGTATACAAGTGCCATCATGATATCCATTACATTGGTTTGTGTGGGACCGGTAACCAGTAATCCGCCTGCTGCGTCGAAAAAATGCCAGGCATCGTGTTCGTGCAGGTATTGCTGCAAACGCAGCTTCTTTGCTGCAGCCTGTTGCAGCGTACCTGTATCTGCAACTGCACCGGCAGCATTTGTAGGGCCGTCAGTGCCATCGGTACCGCCACTTAAAATAAGTACATTTTTTAACTGTTGTACAGCTATTTGCTGTAAAGCAGCCAGTACAAAATGCTGGTTGCGCCCGCCTTTGCCATTGCCTGTTACCTGCAGGGTAGTTTCGCCGCCCTGTAAAATACATATCGGCTTTATGCCGGTGTAAGTTGCAGCCATTTGCACCAGTTCAGCTGCTGCCGTTGTGGTTTCACCTGTAACCAGGTGCGGAACAATATGTGTATGATAGTGCAGCAACCGCGCCTGTGCTGCAGCAGCCTGCAAAGCCAGGTGGTTACTGCCCACAATGGTATTCACTACATGCTGCAAAAGCACATCGCCGGGTTTTGGCGTATCGGCTATTTCATTAAGCAGGCCTTTTTGCAGGTACTGCACAACAGCAGCAGGCAATTGCGGCAGTAAACGGTATTTATCCAGCACAGCATAAGCATCGTGAAAGGTAGTGGTATCTGCAACCGTAGGGCCGCTGGCAATCACTTCCGGTGCATCGCCGGGCACATCGCTGATGATGAGTGAAAAAACGCGCGCACCATTGCAGTACCGCAGCAGCTGCCCGCCCTTGATGCCGGATAAATGTTTACGAACCGTATTGATTTCATGTATGCCTGCGCCGGATTTAATCAGCAGGTCAAACGTGGTTTGTATCGCCTCCAACGTCAGCGATGCAGGCACATCGCACCACAAGGCAGAAGCGCCGCCGCTGATAAGGCAAAGCACTACATCCTGCGCAGTAACCTTACTTAACAACTGTATTGTTTCCCGCACAGCCTGTACACCACTTTCATCAGGCACCGGGTGCGCCGCTTCCCTCACCTGTATTTTTTGTGTGGGTAAAGCATGTGCATATTTAGTGGTTACCAAACCGCCGGTGATTAAACTGCCCAGCACTGCTTCTGCCGCAACAGCCATTGCAGCTGCTGCCTTGCCTGCACCAATCACATACAGTTTGCTGAAAGCAGCGCGCGGCAATACATGCCCTGCAATAACAACTGCCTCCCCGTTTGCCACCAAATGCTGCTGCATCAGCCGGCCCGGCTGTACCGCTGCTATGGCTGCGTTGAATATCGTAATGGCGTCAGATCGTGGAATGATGGCTGGATTGTTTGATTGTTGAATGGTTGAATTGTTCTTTCCAAACATAAGCTATCTTACCGGGGCAGCAAAAAGACTGTCAGCCATACAATATCGATCCAGTGCACACGCCCCCGATGGCTTCGGTTGTTCACCGAAACGGGTTCCCTTTGCATTTCCTTGTCCATTGCCCTGGCGATTCATGACCGTAATCCCGTTCATATAACATATATGAATTTTACCCATACCAGACAATCCGGCGATTGCTGTTAAAGCACCATTAAATCAATTGTCCGTTTCATCAAATTTGATGTGTAAGTTCTATCTTGCCCCCGATCCAGGGGATCTCTTTAAAAAGAACCTACTTTACCTACTGTAAACATGTACAAAAAATCGCTGATCTGGCTGATTGTATTGGCCACCTTGGGCAGGTGCATCGTTGCGTCTGCTGTTGAATTGGGTAACGATGAAGTGTATTACTGGACCTATAGCCAGCATCTTCAATGGAATTACTTCGATCATCCCCCGATGATCGCTTTCATGATCAAGTTATTTACCGGTAACCTGTTGTTCCAGTACAGCGAATTGTTCGTTCGTTTGGGCAGTATTGTGTGCGGCGGACTGGCTACCTGGTTCATCTACAAACTGGTTACACGCATCAGTTCTGAAAAGGCAGGTTTTACCGCAGCGGTTTTGTATACCACATCACTTTACAGCAGCATTATCGCAGGGGTGTTTGCTATGCCCGATTCACCGCAGATGTTATGGTGGGTATTATCCATTTACATGATCGCCATACTTACTACCAGTGAACAAACCAAAGGCTGGCAATGGTTGCTGCTGGGTACGTTTACCGGCCTGTGCATTATGAGTAAAATACACGGCGTGTTTATCTGTTTCGGTTTTGCGCTGTATGTTATTTTCTATAAACGCGAGTGGCTGCGTAACCCATGGCTGTACATCAGCTTCGTGGTTTGTTTTGCCATTGCACTGCCCATCTTCTTCTGGAACTACGATAACAACTTTATTACGTACCAGTTTCACAGCCAGCGCGTGGGTACACATCACCTGCAATTTCAGTCAGATAGTTTCCTGCGCGAGATAGTGGGTGAAATTATGTACAACAACCCCATCAATTTTGTTTTAACGGCCATTGCCGTTACGCTGTTCCTTAAAAGAAAACCACAGCACGCTTCACCGTTTATGAAAGCATCGCTGCTGATTGCACTGCCAATGATCGGCGTGCTGATAGGCATGTCGATGTTCAATGATACTTTGCCACACTGGAGCGGACCAGCCTATGTAACCCTGATACCGCTGGTGGCCATTCACTTTTCACCACGGTGTGCGCCTGAGCGCACCATGCCACGCAGCGCAGGTTATGCCATGGGCTTGCTAATGGTAACATTGGTGGGCGCCATTCTACTGGTGAACCACTTTCCCGGCACACTCAGCAACAAGAAAACAGCTATCAATGCCGGCTCCGGCGATTTTACGCTGGACATGTACGGCTGGGATCAAACGGCAAAACAAATGGCGCTGATTGAGCAGCGCGATGTGGCGGCAGGCAAAATGGCGCCCGGTAGTGTTTTCATTTCCAATAAATGGTTTCCTGCAGCACATACTGATTACTACATTGCACGCCCGCTTGGCATGAAAGTAATTGGCATGGGCAATATGTTTGACCTGCACCATTACGTATGGATGAATACCTATGCCATGCAGCAGGAAGGCTCGCAGCTGCGGGATGCTTACTGCATTGTGCCTTCCAATTATAATTCTGATGTACGCGGCCTGTACAGCGGGGAGTTTGCCCATATTGATTCAGTAGGTACCTACCCTGTTTTGCGCGGCGGCAAGGTTTGCCGTTATTTCAGCGTGTACCGCCTGAAGAATTTCCACGGCACAGTTCCTGAAATACAAACACAGTAAAACATTTGTGCAGCACACCTGTTAATATCCTTTGCAAAATAAACGGATATGAAAAAACTGGTGCTGATACGCCATGGCGAAAGCCAGTGGAACCTTGAAAACCGCTTCACCGGCTGGACAGATGTGGACCTCAGTGAAAAAGGTATCGCAGAGGCACACCACGGCGGCAGGCTGCTGCGCGAAGAAGATTATACTTTTGATATTGCTTTTACCTCGGTGCTCAAAAGAGCCATTAAAACACTGAACATTGTGCTGGATGAAGTAAACCAGCTATGGCTGCCGGTTACCAAGGCATGGCAGCTGAACGAGCGTCATTACGGCGCTTTACAGGGCCTTAACAAGGCCGAAACAGCCGCCAAATATGGCGATGAACAGGTACATACTTGGAGAAGAAGTTACAACACGCCACCACCCGCACTCGATAAAAAAGATGAACGCTACCCCGGTAACGATACCCGTTATGCACACTTACCACCCGCCCAGCTACCCTTAACTGAAAGTCTTGAAAACACGGTGGCCCGGGTAGTGCCCTACTGGGAGCACACCATTGCACCCGAAATACAGGCAGGCAAAAAAGTCATCATTGCCGCGCATGGCAACAGTTTGCGCGCATTGATCAAATACCTGGAAACAATCGGTGATAACGACATCGTAAACCTGGAGATACCTACCGGCATTCCCCTGGTATATGAGCTGGACAATGCTTTAAAAGCTGTACAGAAATATTACCTGGCCGATGATGATGCCATTCACCAGGCCCTGCAAAAAAGCAAACACGATGAGTAAAGCGTTGCTGCAGTTAAAGCAAATCCTTTATTTTCACTGCCCGATATGACCACACAACAAAACCTGTACATGCTGCTGCTGGGCTGCAAACCGCCGGGCCGCCATACCGAACAGCACGATATTTATTTTGGCATTGGCAACGACTTAAAGAGCCTGGTGCCCGGTATCATTGCATTCTGGCCGCAGGCAGCACCTAAAATACACATTGATGCATGGCGCGAGGTAACTGTTGTAGGCAATTACCGCATCAGCATTGCAACACGGGTAGCTGCTGCTGTTCAGCAAAACCAGCCCAGGGTGTTTTTCATTAACCTTGGCGGTTACAAGCCCAACGAATTTGACGAGTTTCATTACCGCATGCTGGTAGTAGCCCATACCAGGGAAGCTGCTGTTAAACAGGCAAAGGAAACGGCCTTTTTTAAACACAGCCAGTCTGCACATGTAGATGACAAGTACGGTATTGATGTAGATGATATTTACGAGATAGAAGATATACTGCCGCCTGCAATGAATAAGGCGTACAGCGTAATTGTTACACCACTGGCTGCACCTGCCCCTGAAGATAAAATGTCAATGGGATATTTTAAGCTGAATGAGTTGTGAGGACTGTGAGTGGTGAGTGGTGAGTGGTGAGTGAAAAAACGGTGAATAGTCAGTAGTGAATAGTGAATGACCGAAGCGGAGGTTGCCGGTGAGGACACCGGCAATGGCACATGGAGGAATGACTTTCCGACAAGATCATCTCGACGTGTCGATGTCCCGATTCTCGAAATTAATACTCGCTTAGATCACTCACGACTGACGATTCACGATTCACGGCACCAATTGATGCATGGCAGCGCGATTTAGCTAAAACATGCAAATCTTGCCGCATGCGATTATTTCGTACCTTACATTGATTCCCTTTTATTCACTTAAATACATGTACCATGGGCGGTTTAGGTTTCCAGGAAATATTACTTATTGCAGTAGTAGTACTGATATTATTCGGCGGCAGAAAAATACCCGAGTTTATGCGTGGGCTGGGTAAAGGATTGCGCGAGTTTAACAACGAAAAAGACAAAGACAGTTCAGAGAAAGAAAAGGAAAAAGAAGAAGAGAAAAAATAGTGCGGCATTGCTTACAAAAATACACAGTCCATTCCCCAAAAGCCGGTTCAACTGTACATAAAACCGGTAGCATCACTGTAAAAAACACGGGGCATACCATTTGCTTGTTAACTGCAAACTTTAGCGAATATGTCAAAGGCCGTGTTTAAAGAAAATCCGGGCGCCAATAATGTACAGTTCAATTTCAGTAAGTCACCAGAAATAGCTTACTGGGCCAGGAAGTATAACATCAGCCCCGAAGTGTTACAACAAACATTCAGGGAAAATGGTTACTCCATTGCACAAACTATTGCTGCCATGCAAAAAATGGGCAATACTGCCGTATAATACAACAGCCGTTTGCTGCCATACATAAAAATCCCGGGTATCACAACCCGGGATTTTTTTATCGATGTTATTTGTTTTCCTTATTCAAATTCCAGCTCATTGCTGTAAAATTCCCAATCGAACAGCAGGTAAGAACGGTATATTTTACGCAGCAGGTTCTTCTCGCGGTTTTTTAACCTGTAAGGGGCGTGGATGGCCTGGCGGATGGAGCTGCCATCGAGACCTAATTCATGCAGCAAACGCACGAATGACCGCATTTTGTCTGTAGGTATGTCAAGTATAACCCTTGTCATATAGGAGTTTTTCAATGCTGTACACAACAGTAAATAAGAAAAGGCACTTCTATTAACAAACTACTAAAAAGAACAGGAATATCCTAATCTGTTAACGTGCATTTTAACTATTTCGACAAATGGTTATTCATACGTTACTTCCTGATAAAGTGAATCATTCCGTTCTGCCAGGTGATAATGGCCGATGGTTCGGTAGGCGTGGTATCTGAACGCCTGTAACGTACGGCATAATCTACCCCGTCTACAATCACCGGTTCTATGTCTTTAAAAAATGCCGGCGCAGGTATGCCGCTGGTGTTGGCTGATGTGCTTACAATAGGTTTCCGGAACCGTTTGATAAGATACTTGCAGAAGGCATCGCTGCAAATACGCATGGCTACCGATCCGTTGGTTGCCAGTACATTATCGGCCAGCCCTATCGCATTTTCATAAATTACCGTGGTGGGTTTCGGCGCCTGTTCAAGATAACTGAACACGGCCAGGTCAGGCGCTGCCACATATTGCAGCACTTCCCGCTCTGAACTTACCAGCACCACGAAACTTTTTTCGGCCGGTCGCTTTTTCAATGCAATAATCTTTTCCACAGCTTCGCTGTTGGTGGCATCGCAACCCAGTCCCCACACGGTATCTGTGGGGTATACTATAATGCCGCCCTGCTGCAGTACCTGCAGGCATTGTTCTACATCGGCGGTAAAGTCGTTTTCTATCATACGGTACGAAGATAAGTTTGCATTACCGCTTCGGCACATTGTTGCTGCGAAAAACGTTGTGCATGCCGGTAGCCCCTTTCAATCATGGTATCGCGCAGGGCGCTGTTGCCGGCCACATCCGTTAAAGCGGCCGCCATTTCAGATACACTGTGCGGGTCAATGTACAATGCCGCATCACCGCCTGCTTCGGGCAGGCACGATACGTTGCTGGTAATTACCGGCAAACCGCTCCACAAGGCCTCCAGCACGGGTATGCCAAAACCTTCAAACACCGATGGGTATATCATGCAAAGTGCCTGCTGGTAAATGGCCGGGAAATCGGCCGCACTCTGGTAACCGGGCAGTTGTGCCGAGGTTTTATCCGACAAAAAAATCACCCTGCCGGTAAGGCCATTGTCTTTAATATACTGCTGCACCTGCTGTTTGTAGGCGCCACCATCCCCTATCACCACCAGCGGAATGGTAATGGAAGGCTGTGCACGCAAAGCCTGGCAAATCAGCAGCAGGTTTTTGCGCTCAATCACCGACCCTACGTACAGGAAAAATTTGTCCGGCAGGTTGTAACGCATTTTTACCTGCTGCAGCTGTGTGGCGGTTTGCTGTTCGCCAAATGCCGGGTTGCAGCTCT
Source organism: Deminuibacter soli (assembly GCF_003412455.1). Taxonomy (GTDB): domain Bacteria; phylum Bacteroidota; class Bacteroidia; order Chitinophagales; family Chitinophagaceae; genus Deminuibacter; species Deminuibacter soli. The sequence continues at coordinate 7,679 of NZ_QTJU01000014.1, forward strand.
GGTAACAGATGTCTATTTTTTTCTCATCTACCTGGTAAAACTGCACCAGGTCATCGCGTGTTTGTTTGCTGATGGCAATAATACGGCTGGCATTTTTACATGCATATTTAAACTTGTTGCGGTAAATCAGTACATCCAGCGGTTTGTATTGGTTGGGGTAACGTTCAAAAATAAGGTCGTGCATGGTAACCACCGAGGGTATGCCTGTTTGGGCAATACCCATGGGTATTTCATGACTTAAGCCGTGATACAGATTGATATCCAGCAATCTAAGATCTTTCTTCACCCAGCTGCTGCGCCAGGCCGAGGTGAAAATATTGCCGGGAAAACGGGATGGAATAACCTCGTGCACATTCGCAAAATTCAGTGCGTTAAAGCGGTTGGTATGTTTGGGCGTAAACAGGAAATATTCGTGCCCGGGATAATAAGCCGCCAGCGAGCTGATGAGCGTGCGGCTGTAATGGCCCAGTCCTGTTCCGTTTGTATAGGCTCTTTTTGCTTCAAATCCAATGTTCATAGTACAGATCTCTGTTGGGTTAATACCGATCTTCCGGTTGTTTGCTGGGCGATGCCAGTAAAATGCCCGCAAAGATGGCAAAAACTATGCATTTGTTTGGTTTACCGGTCATTGTTTCAAAAATTAGCCACGGTTCACCGGCATTTTTATGCCGTTAACCGGTAAAACCAGGCGGCATAACCTAAAACGACTTTCCCCGGCGCAGCTCATCTGCTATTTTTGACTTACAAATCAGGATATGGAACAAGGTACCCGGTACAAAAAACAGCACAATCATATATGGACAGGCCTGCTGATGGTTTTAATTGGCATTTTACTGCTAGCCCGCACCATGGGCGCCCCTTTGCCCGAATGGCTGTTTACAGTGAACACAGGTCTTATTGCCCTGGGTGTGCTCATTGGTTTTAAAAGCCATTTCCGCAGCCCGGCAGGACTAATACTGATGCTCATTGGCTGTTTTCTTTCGCTGGACGACTGGTTCCCGGGTTCCAATTTCAAACAGTACAGCACACCGGCCATTGTAATACTGATTGGACTGGCCTTTATATTCCGCCCCAAACGCAGGTGGAAGGACGAGGATGACTGGAAACGCAATTACCGTGATTCAAGACGCAGGCACCGCGATTTTTTTGAGGAGAACCCACCTGCACCCGTCAATACTGCAACTGGTGCAACAGAACAGATGGCCGGGGAATACCTCGATTCAGTAGTGGTATTCGGTGGAATTGAGAAAAAGATCGTGAGCAAAAATTTCCAGGGTGGCGAGATCACGTGTTTTATGGGAGGTTCGGAAATTGATTTTTCGCAGGCCGATATACAGTCGCCCGTAATACTGGAAGTAACACAGGTGTTTGGCGGCACCAAGATTATAGTACCGCCGCACTGGAACATTAAATCAGAAATAGTGGCCGTATTCGCAGGCATGGAAGACAAGCGCCCTGCCAACGGCCTCGCACTCGACCCGGCGAAAACCATTATACTGAGAGGCACATCAGTATTCGGCGGAATTGAAGTGAACAGCTTCACCTAGTGAGTGGTGAGTAGTGAATGATTTAGCGGAGTACGGGTGATCACTCCTTCGGAGGTAAATAGTGAATAGGCAATAGTGAATTTTGTAAGTGGTTATATCATTTTCAAATTTTCACATTTTCAAATTTTCAAATTGTTTCTATGAACTGGTATCTTGCAAAAATCGTTTATCGCATCATCTGCGGCGCAGGCGAACATACTGCCCAGTTTGATGAACAGTTGCGTTTAATTGCAGCAGAAGATGAGTTGCATGCATTCAATAAAGCGCAGCTGCTGGGCGACCGTGAACAGGAAACGTTTTTAAATACGAAACAAACGCTTGTGCAATGGAAATTTATCAATGTAAGCGAATTGCACAAACTCGATACATTGATAGACGGCGCTGAACTGTATTCGAAAATAAAGGAAGAAGAAGATGCCGATTCATTTATTCATGTAACCAACCTGAAAGCAGCGCACCTGCTTTCAGAAAATGCAGAACAATTCTTGCAAACCCTTTAAACCATTGCTGTTGGCCTCTTCCTTCTCAGATAAAAGTTTCCGTTACACATTCATTGCCTGGTGGCTTGCCGGTGCATTTATTCACACGTTGGCTGTTTACCAGTACCGGCAGGATATTACACTGGCGCTGGAAGACAGCCTGGTGAGCAATATACTGCTTGCAGCCAGCTGCCTGCTTATTACCAACAACATGCAGTACTACCTGCCCAGGCATGAGAAATATTGGTATGTACTCATCATTAGTCTTGGCCTCAGCGGATGCTGCCTGTTGTTATCCAAATACCTCTTATTCTGGCTTACCGGCATACACAGTGATTATGCCCTGTTTCTGCGGCAGTCAACCGGGCTGCGCTTTGCGCTCGATTTTTTGATGATTGGCTGCATGGCCATGTTTAGCCTGTTATGGTACACACAGCAGGAACAGGCACAAACAGCCAAACGCCAGAGTGATGCGGAACGGCTGGCACGCGAGGCAGAATTGTTTAAACTGCGCCAGCAGCTGCAGCCGCATTTTTTATTCAACAGCTTAAACTCCATCAGTGCATTAACCGGTGCCCAACCCGAGAAAGCGCGGCACATGATTCAGCAACTGTCCGATTTTTTGCGCGGCACCCTGCGCAAGGAAGAACATGCCTGGGTAAGCCTGCAGGAAGAGCTGGATCATTTGCAGTTATACCTTGAAATTGAAAAAGTACGTTTCGGTCACCGGTTACAAACCAGTATACAATGCAGTGAAACCGCCTGCAGCCAGCGTTTGCCGGCCCTGCTGTTACAGCCGGTAGTAGAAAACGCCATTAAGTTCGGCCTGTACGATACCACCGAAGCCGTGGTAATATCACTGGAAGCAATTGTGCAGCACAAGCAGCTGCTGATCACCATCAGCAACCCCTTTGATCCTGATACGGCAGCAGCCAGTACAGGCACGGGCTTTGGCTTATCGAGCATACAACGAAGGCTGTTCCTCCTGTTTGCACGAACCGACCTGCTACAAACCAGCGCCATCGGCAACCATTTTATCACCACCTTAACTATACCACAACCTGCATGATGAAAGCCATACTGATAGACGACGAACCGCTGGCACGCAGCATTGTACGCGAGTACCTGCAGCATTATCCTGAATTTGAAATAGCAGAAGAATGCAACGATGGTTTTGAAGGCGTGAAAGCCATTGCCAGGCATCAGCCCGATATTATTTTTCTCGATATACAAATGCCCAAGATCAATGGCTTTGAAATGCTGGAGCTGGTTGACCAGCCGCCTGCCGTTATCTTCACTACTGCGTTTGAGGAGTACGCCATCAAAGCATTTGAAGCGCATGCCACCGACTACCTGCTGAAACCCTTTAGCCGGGAACGGTTTGACAAGGCCGTACAAAAATGGCTGGCAGCCAGGCAAAACACCGCTGCCGCGAATACCGATAATACACAGGCCCTGCTGGAAACAGCTGCACACACACCGGCGCAGCAAAACCGCGTGGTGGTAAAAGATGGCACCAAAATCAAGATCATTCCCATACCCAACATACAATATTTGGAAGCTGCTGATGATTATGTAAAAATTCATACAGGTGAAGGCGTGTTTCTGAAAAACAAAACCATGGCGCATTTTGAAACATTGCTGCCTGCCCAGCAATTTGTGCGCGTGCACCGCTCGTACATCATCAACGTACAGCTTATTACGCGTATTGACCCCTACGAAAAAGAAAATCACCAGGCCATACTGCAAACCGGCGCACGCCTGCCTGTAAGTAAAAGCGGCTATGCGAAACTGAAGGATGTGCTGGGGATTTGAGAGATACCCGGCAGGTTACGGGTGTTTTTATTGCAAAGACCCTATTTTTGCGAAAATTTTTCAAAATGGAACTGCAACAATTGATTCAGGCGGCCTGGAACGACCGGAGCTTATTAAAAGATGCCACTTATACCGACGCGGTAAGAGCGGTAATTGAAGACGTTGACAAAGGCCGTCTGCGCACTGCTTCACCTTCAGACAATGGCTGGGTGGTGAACGAATGGGTAAAACAAGCGATTTTAATGTATTTCGGCATACAGCAGATGCAAACATTTAACCTGCCCCCGTTCGAGTTTCATGATAAAATGTTGCTGAAAAAAGATTACGCAGCACTTGGCGTACGTGCCGTTCCGCATGCAGTAGCCCGCTATGGCGCCTATATCGCTAAAAACGTGGTGCTGATGCCGAGTTATGTAAACATCGGCGCATTTGTAGACGAAGGCACCATGGTTGATACCTGGGCTACCGTAGGCAGCTGCGCACAGATAGGCAAAGGCGTTCACCTGAGCGGCGGCGTTGGCATTGGCGGTGTACTGGAACCCCTGCAGGCTACCCCGGTTATTGTAGAAGATGGTTGTTTTATCGGCAGCCGTTGTATTGTGGTGGAAGGTGTGGTAGTAGAAAAAGAAGCCGTACTGGGCGCCAACGTGGTATTAACACAAAGCACTAAAATTATAGATGTAAGCGGCAGTGAGCCTGTTGAATACAAAGGCCGCGTACCGGCACGCAGCGTGGTTATCCCGGGCAGCTATACCAAAAAATTCCCTGCAGGCGAATACCAGGTAAGCTGTGCACTCATCATTGGCCAGCGCAAAGCCAGCACCGATCTTAAAACCAGCCTCAACGATGCACTGCGCGATTTCAACGTAAGCGTGTAACGGCTATCACATACACCTTTCCCCGGCAAGCCGGCCACCCGCATTCATACCAGGTATTGCAGGCTGTTGGCTTACCGGGGATTTTTGTTTGCATACTAACACCCGATAGTGTTCTGGAATACAAACTGTTAACCTTGCTGCCGGTTATGGCATAATTTGCAAAAAAGTAGGTACTTTACAGTTAGAATAAAAGGAGTAACGACAAGATCATGGACATTCATTTCTTTAAGTACCAGGGCACGGGTAACGATTTTATTATCATTGACGACCGCGAAGGAAACATCAACCTTACCACCCAGCAGGTAGAAAAATTATGTAACCGCCGCTTTGGCATTGGTGCCGACGGACTGATGCTGCTGAAGCAGAAACCGGGTTACGATTTTGAAATGCAGTACTACAATGCAGATGGTAAAGAAAGCACCATGTGCGGTAACGGCGGACGGTGCCTCGTTAAATTCGCCTACCACCAGGGTATTCATAAAAACAAGTATCATTTCATTGCCATAGACGGTCCGCATGATGCCACCATTGAAGACAATGGCTGGGTATATCTTAAAATGAAAGATGTAGACGGCATTAAACAATACTACGGTGATTTTGTGCTCAACACCGGTTCACCGCACTATGTTAAAAGCGCCGGCCACCTGCAAAAGCTCGATGTGTTTAACAAAGGCCGTGAAATACGCTACAGCAACGATTTTGCGAAAGAAGGCATCAATGTAAACTTCGTGGAGGAAAAAAGCGAGTGCGCCATTTTTGTACGCACCTACGAACGTGGTGTAGAAAATGAAACACTCAGCTGCGGTACCGGTGTAACAGCTGCTGCGCTGGTTTTTGCGCACAACGAAAAAGGCTTTAACCGCATAGAAGTGCAAACACTGGGCGGCCACCTGGCAGTTGAATACGATAAAATAGGGGAAGAACGTTTTGAAAACATCTGGCTCTGCGGACCGGCAGACTTTGTTTTCAGCGGCAAGGTTTCTGTTGGGGAATAAACAGCCATCACAATAACTTACAGCTTCCTTATTACATTGTGGTAAGGAAGCTTTTTATTTATACACGCTGCAACACAAACTGCACCTGCGCAAGCGGCCAAACCCTTTCCATGCTTCCTGTTTCATCGTGTGTAAGTACATAGGCAAACGGCGGCTTGTTGCTGTAGCTCCCGTTTTCAAACCCTACCAGCCTGCTGAAACGGAAAGCACCTTTCCCTGCCTTTGTATGATGCAGTACATCCCGCACTTCTTCTGCAGGCACTGCATAAATAATGTAATCAGGCACAACTGCGGGCGCAGTTATACGGCTGCCATCTTCACAAACCAGCAGGCCATTGCCATACACTGGCAATACATTACCGGCGGGTAATGACGGCTGTACAACCAGCAGTTCCCAGTTCAGCTGCAGCCATTCGGCCAATGTGTTTTCATTGGATGTATATTGTTTGTTGGCAATAACGGGATTGAGGGTACCCCAGCTATAATCTAAAAAGCCGCCAAATGCACGGATAGCATCAGTAATAAACATATTCAGGTGTTTAACAAAGTGATAGAATAAGGGGGCTGGTTCCGGGATGCACTATCCCTGCTTCAGGTATTTCCTTACCAGCGGCGTTAACGCAAACCAGTCTGCCCGCTCTTTTGCATTCCATACTGCCCAGTAATTCAGCCGCTCATCGTACGCGCCTTTGTGTTGGTTCAGCACTTCCGCAATGGTTTTCCACAATACATTGCCATTGTCAAAATCGTCCCAGAGAAATTCTTCGTAAGAGCAAAGGATCAGTGCTACCAATGCAAAACGCTCCGCTGCAGAAAGGTTGGCCGTATGCGCAACATTTACAAAACCGGCAATCCTGTTTTTATCTGCAAGTTCAACTTCCCAATCCTGTTCATTGCCTGTTGCCGGTAGCTGCAATAGTTCGTTTAACGCTGTAATGGCTGCTTTGGTGATCATGGCGAAAGATAAGAATTCAGCGGTGAAGTTAACTATTTACTACGCATAAAAAGCCCTGCCACATGCATATTAAGCCCGCTTTGTCAAAGCTTTTTATTAACTTAATTCCCTGTATTGCCCGGCTAAGGTTAACTTCGCGGCACGACTAACGAACTATGATCCAGTTTTTTAAGAATATCAACCATCAGACAGTAGAGATCGACAAACCTGAAAACGGCACCTGGGTAAACCTTGTTCCGCCGTTTAAGGAAGAAGAATTTGTTGACCTCAGCGAAACACTGGACATACCTATCGAGTTTTTACGCGATTCGCTCGATATAGATGAACGCCCCCGTTTTGAGCTGGCAGACAATGTGCGTTTCATCGTGATCAAAACACCGGCTGAAAACAATTCCTTCAACGACAGCGATGCTTATTACATCACCATTCCCATCTGTATTATCTTAACCCATAACCAGATTGTAACGGTGAACTCCTTCGACAACGGCGCCATCAAAAAATTCCTCAACACCTTTGAGAAGCGCCATCCCGATAAAAGGAACATGATGGTGCTGAAAGTGTTTGAGAAAATTGTACAGAACTTCATGGAATACCTGAAGGAGATTAACCAGAAGCGTAACCTGTACGAACAGAAACTGTACGACAGCAACCGCAATGAAGAGCTGCTGTACCTGATGCGTATCCAGAAAAGCCTGGTATATTTCATCACCGCGCTGCGCAGCAATGAACTGCTGATGATGAAACTGGAACGCACCGATTTTCTCGGTCTTAATGAAGAAGAACGCGCCTACCTCAACGACCTGATTGTAGAAACCAGCCAGGCCCTGGAAATGGCCAACATCTATACCAACATCCTCAGCAGCACCCTCGATGCCTTTGCCAGCATTATCAGCAACAACCTGAACAATGTGATGAAAAGGCTCACCTCTATCACCATCATACTCTCGCTGCCCGCACTTGTTACCAGCATATACGGCATGAACGTAGACATCCCCTTCTCCCACTCTTCACACGCATTTTATATACCCGTACTGTTATCGCTGGGTATCTCTATCGTGATCAGCTGGTATTTCATGAAGAAAAAGTGGTTCTAAAGAAGGACTGTTTAAATGTTTAATGGTTTGAAGGTTTAAAGTTTACTGTTCGCGTCAGCGACAGTGGCATTTTGTATTTCATTCACTATTGACTATTCACTGTTTTTTGCCCTCGCCCCCGTTCACAACACGCGAACCTTGTATAAACGTAACACTCCTGCAGGGAGTTGCCTGCCCTATACCATTTTATGCAACTTTTTTTTGTTTCCCGATTCCGTAAGCCGGTATTCCCGAAAGCGTAAACAGTACGACACTTTCGCGCTGTAATGTTGCCGCCAATTAACCAAAAGCATTTATGAAAAGAACTTTAACTCCTTTTATAGGATTTGCATCGGCAGCATTGTTATTCACCACCAGCTGCAAAAAAGACGATAACAACAATGCAACTCCAAGCTACACCGTTCCTACTACCTATAATTTCAGCAATGCAGATTCACTGAAGGCAAAAACAACCTTGTCAATGCTTGCCGAAATAGAAAACACCATCAACCTCGGTAACAATGCAGGTACGGTAGTAAGCAGCGCTACGCTGAAAGGCATGTTCAGCAATACCGGCAACTATTTTACTGATACAGTGTTTAACGGCACAACCCTACACCTGAATACTTCAGGCGTACAGCTGAAAAGCGGCACTGTCACAGCAGCACAAGCGCTTATTGAAGGGGTGATGGACAGCATTGCAGCTGCCAGCGCAACGGGCCAGGTAGCATCAAATGGTGTTGCGGGCGTTAGTTCAAGAAAAACGCTGTTATCAGCCAACGGCATTTACTGGCGCCAGTTCTTTACCAAAACCATGATGGGTGTATACATTGGCCACCAGATTACCGATGTATACCTGGGCGATTCACTCAACAGCAATATCAGCGCAGCAGCCAAACAACACGCCTGGGACCAGGCTTTCTACCTCTGGTGTGTGCCTGCCAACTTCCCTGCCAACAGAACAGGTGTTAAATACTGGGGCTCTTATACCAGCCAGATTGATTCAGGCATCGCCAAGCCCGTTGCCAACCTTACCGGCATCAATTCAAACCCAACCCTGCTCAATGCCTTCCTGAAAGGCCGTGCAGCGCTGGCAGCGAACGACAACGCCACTGCATTACAGCAGGCCGCCATCATTATTCCTTTCTTCGAAACAATGGAAGCGGCAGCAGCTTTACATGAACTGAACGAAGCAAAAGGCAACCTGCCCAACGGTGCAGCTGCTGTATGCGGCAACCTGTCTGAATCGCTCGGTTTCTGGATAGCACTCAAATACAACGCACACAAAAAAATCAGCGATGCCGATTACCAGGCCGTGTTAACCCTGTATGGCACCAACTTTTATAACATTACACCTGCCGGCATTGATGCCATCCTGAATAAAATCAGCAGCATTTACGGCTGGGATAATGTGAAAGCTAACCTGTAAACGTATTTCTTTTTTACGGCTGATACCTGGGCAAACACAATGGCCGGGTATCAGCTTACTCATTTAATACATCGACCATGAGATCACAAAAATTAGCAACAGTAATCGTTGGCAGCGCTTTGTGTGCAGCCGTGGTATTGTTCTCGTGCAGCAAGTCGGGCAACAACGACACCACACCACCACCCACCGGCGGCGGCAACAGCGGCGGCGATACGGTACTGGTAAACCTCGGCACCAATGTTATACTGCCAGCCTACCAGCAGCTGGGCACCGGCACAGCAGCGCTGGATGCGGCCATTACTGCGTTTAATGCAGCACCAACAGCCACCACGTTAACTGCTGCGCAAAATGCGTTTAAAACCGCGTATAAAAACTGGGCAGCAATCAGTGAGTTTGAATTTGGTCCTGCAGCAGACCTTTTTCTCACCACGCATTTCACCAACAGCTTTCCTACAGATACGGCGTTGATCAAAAGCAATACTGCCGGCGCCACCTATGCCATCGACGGCCTGGCCAACTATGCAGCACAAGGCTTTCCTGCCATCGACTACCTGTTGTTTGGCAATGGCAACGATGCTGTACTGGCGCGTTTTACCACCAGTGCCAATGCAGCAGGCGCCAAACAATACCTCGCAGCATTGTCTGGTTCAATCAAAACCAAGGCAGCAGCAGTGGCTACCGCATGGTCGCCTGCTGGCGGTAATTACCTGGCCAGGTTTACCAAAGCAACCGGTGTGGATGCAGGCAGCTCACTGAGCCTGCTGCTGAACGCCTATGTGCTGGACTTTGATGTTAACCTGCAGAACTACAAAGTGGGTATTCCCATTGGCTTGTACGGCCCATCGATGCTGCCCAAAGCGCCTACCAAAGTGGAAGGCTATTACAGCGGCTTGTCTGACCAGCTGCTGATTGCACAGGCACAGGCTTACCAGAAAATTTACCTGGCCGGGCTGAATGCCAAAGTAGCTGCCACCAAAGCACAGAACAATGGAGCATCGCTCAATGATGTAATCACCAACCAGCTCACCACCCTGATCACGAAGTTCCAGGCATTACCTGAACCGCTTTCAACAGGCGTGAGCAACAATGCCAGCTCCATTAACGATGCATACACCGAAATCCGTAAAATGACGGTATTGCTGAAAGTGGACATGAGCTCTGCACTGGGCATCAAAATTTCATTCCAGGATGACGATGGCGACTAATTTTTTTACACGATACAGGCATATTGCTCCGTTGGCCGTACTCCGTATGGCCTTCGGGGCCGTGCTTTTTATCAGCACCCTGCGTTTTATGTGCAAGGGATGGGTACACGATTTTTATGTAGTGCCCACCTATCATTTCCCTTTTGAAGGTTTTGAATGGCTGCACCCGTTACCGGCAGCAGGTATGTATGCCCTGTACGCCGTGATGGCACTGGCAGCACTATGCATCTGCATCGGGCTGTTTTACCGGGTTGCGGCACCGGTGTTTTTCCTGTGTTTCTGTTATGCAGAACTGCTCGATAAAACCTATTACCTTAACCATTACTACTTTGTTACCATCTGCGCCTTTTTACTTACACTGGTACCTGCACACCGCTATTGCTCAGTAGATGTACTGCGTAAACCTTCGCTGCAAGTAACACAGGTGCCTGCATGGAGCATACTGCTGTTCAAGTACCAGCTGTGTATTATTTATTGCTGCGCAGGCTTGTCCAAACTCACGAAAGACTGGCTGCTCAATGCCATGCCACTGAAAATATGGCTGCCAGCGAAAGCAGACATTCCTGTACTGGGACCGCTGCTGAAATATGAATTCACCGCTTACTTCTTCAGTTGGGGAGGTGCCTCGTTCGACCTTTGCATTGCATTTTTATTACTGGCCAAACCCACGCGGCGTTTTGGTTATGTGCTGGTGATCATCTTCCATGTATTAACAGCAGTGCTTTTCCAGATAGGCATGTTCCCCTACCTGATGATGAGCGCTACCCTGATATTCTTTTCTGAAGATTTTCATAAAAAAGTGATCAGTTCAATAAGAAGCTGGTTTTCCCGGCCACCCATTGCGCAGGAACAAACCGTATTGCTGCCGGTACGGCCCGGTAAACAGCGTATGCTGTTTTACTTACTGGCACTGTATTTCGCGGCCCAGGTACTATTGCCCTTCCGCTATATGCTGTACCCCGGCACCCTGCTGTGGACAGAAGAAGGCTACCGTTTTTCATGGCGTGTAATGCTGATGGAAAAAGGCGGCACCACATTCTTTTATGTAAAAGATGCAGCCACCGGCAAAAAGTTTGAAGTCAACAACCGCGCCTTTCTTACGCCTTACCAGGAACGTATGATGGAAACGCAACCCGATATGATGTTACAATACGCACACATACTCAAACACGTTTACCAGCAGCAGGGCATTGCGCAGCCCCAGGTAACCGTACACAGTTATGTTACCCTGAACGGCAGCGGCAGCAGATTGTATATCGACAGCACAGTGAACCTGGCCAATGAAAACAACACCTGGTTTAAACACAATACATGGGTACTACCCTTTACCAACAAACAAAGCCGGTAATGAAAGCTTTTTATATCCTGTTTCTTTTATTTGTATGTACTGCGGCACGCGCGCAAACTATTTCTATTACAGGCACCGTAACCGGCGATAAACATGCGGTTGCCGGTGCTACGGTAGTATTGCAAAACACCGGCTATCGCACCGTTACCAACGAAAACGGCGACTTCACGCTAACCAATATACCACCCGGCAATTATATACTGCAGGTAAGCAGCGTGGGTTATACCATCGTTAACAAAAACATCACAGCCGGTACCACCAACCTGTTTGTACAAGTGCCTTTAACCACCGGCACACGACAGCTGGATTCCGTGGTGGTACAAGCCGCCGGCCAGCTGCACAGCGGCTTTACGCGACTGCACGATGTAGAAGGCATGGCTATTTACGCAGGCAAAAAAACAGAAGTGGTAGTAATGAAAGACATGGTGGCTAACAAGGCCACCAACAACAGCCGCCAGTTATATGCAAAAGTTGCAGGATTGAACATCTGGGAAAATGATGGTGCCGGCATACAACTGGCCATTGGTGGCAGGGGGCTTAGTCCTAACCGCGTATCCAACTTCAACACCCGGCAAAACGGTTACGATATCAGCGCTGATGCACTGGGCTACCCTGAAAGTTACTACACACCACCTGCTGAAGCAGTAGAGCGTATTGAAATTGTGCGCGGTGCGGCCTCCCTGCAATACGGCACACAGTTCGGCGGCATGATCAACTTTAAAATGAACCACGGTTCAGACAGCGAAAAGATTGCCATCAACACCCGCCTCACCGGCGGTTCTTACGGCTTTTTCAACACTGCAACCAGCGTTGGCGGCACAGTAAACAAATTGAACTATTACGCCTTCTTCCAGCATAAATCAGGCGATGGTTACCGGCCCAATTCAGCGTTCAATGCCAATACCGGTTATGCAGCGGCCACCTATAGTTTCAACAACAGACTATCCGTAACCGCGCAATACACGCACCTCGATTACCTGGAGCACCAGCCCGGTGGCTTAACCGATGCAGACTTTGCGAAAAACCCGCGTCAGTCTGTACGCGCGCGCAACTGGTTTAAAGTAAACTGGAACCTCGGCGCCGTATCGTTAGACTACCACCTTAACCCGCAGCTCACGTTCAACACCCGTTTCTTCGGTCTGCTGGCCAACAGGCAGGCACTTGGTCTGCTCACCTTCATCAACCGCATAGATGACGGCAGCGACCGCAACCTGTATATTGATCATTACCGCAACTGGGGTAACGAAAGCAGGTTACTATATCAATACAACATCGGCAACATGCCTGCTACCGCGCTTGTTGGTTTTCGTTACTATAGCGGGCACACCAACCGCCAGCAGGGCTATGGCAACAACGGCTCAGGCGGCAATGCCAGCGACTTCACGTTCACCCCGACCAAGGCATCAGACAGCCTGCGTTACTCGGATTACGTGTTTCCCAACCACAATACCGCCGTATTTGCCGAAAACATTTTCCGCATTACACCAAAGCTCAACATCATACCCGGCGTGCGTTACGAGAACATTACCACGCGCGCGCAAGGCACTTATACAAACGTAGTATTCGACCTTGCAGGCAACCCCATTAACCCGCAACAGATCACCGATAACAAACAGAACAAGCGGCAGTTCCTGCTTGGCGGCATTGGCTTTACCTATAATCTCACTCAGCCCATCCAGCTGTACGCCAACATATCGCAGAACTACAAGGCACTTAACTTTAACGACCTGCGCACACTCAACCCCAACCTGCGGGTTGACAGTTCGCTGCAGGATGAAAAAGGGTACTCTGCAGACCTTGGCATACGCAAAAGCACGGGCATTTTTAATTTTGATGCCAGCCTGTTCATGATTCATTACAACAACAAAATAGGCAGCATTCTTTCTACCGATGCCACCAATTTCCTGATCTATAACCTGCGCACCAACGTAGCCGAATCGCGTCACTACGGCCTGGAAACCTATGCAGAAGCCGATATCTGGAAATGGATAAAAGGCCCTGCAGCAACCACTGCTGTATCGCTGTTTTCGAATTTCTCTTTAATCAGTGCCAAATACATACACAGCAAGGAAAGCGCGATAGAAGGCCGGCGCGTAGAGTTTGTGCCCGATGTGGTGTTTAAAACCGGTGTTGCCGTTCGCCACAACCGCTGGGCTGTCAGCTACCAGTTCTCGTACACCGGCAAACAGTTTACCGATGCCACCAATGCCACCTATACCGATAATGCCATCGACGGACTTGTGCCTGCCTACAACATCATGGACCTTTCTGCCGATTACCGTATCAGCAAACATTTCAGCCTGTCAGGTTCACTAAACAACCTGGCCAATGCGAAATATTTCACCCGCCGGGCAGATAGCTATCCCGGCCCCGGCATTGTACCTGCAGATGGCAGAAGTTTCTTTTTAACCCTGCAGGCCAGGTTGTAAAACCACATGCAGCGGATAAACCGGATAAGAATATATTTGTAGGGCAAGCAATCACCTAACGCAACACATTTATGAGCACCTTATCCGGTTTATTCAATGTTCGGGTTTACGGCATCCTGATGGACAGCCAGCAACGTGTACTGGTAGCAGACGAGTTTATCCGCGGCGCCTATATTACCAAGTTCCCTGGCGGCGGACTGGAATTTGGTGAAGGCACCCGCGAATGCCTGAAGCGTGAGTTTAAAGAAGAAACCAACCTCGATGTATCCATCGGTGCACATTTGTACACCACTGATTTTTTCCAGATCTCGGCCTTCAACAACCGTGACCAGATTATCTGCATCTACTACTACGTCATAGCCGATGAGCCAGTAAACCTGGAAACAAAAACCCAACCTTTCGACTTCGCTCCTCACCAGGTAGCCGACCCCAACGGCGAAAGTGAAGTCTTCCGCTGGGTACCCTGGCACGAGCTGCACCCCGATACGGTGACATTGCCGATAGATAAGGTAGTGGTACAGCAGCTGAAGCATGCGGCGAGTGAGTTGTAGGCGAATGGCATTAGCATCCCGCTTACAATGCAAATAGAAGAAAAAAATAGCTACAAAATCAGGTACATGTACCGGTATACCTTGCAATATCCTGTGGGTGAATGTAATAAAGAGTTTATTTATTTTGGGGACTAGCTTTGCGAGTATTGTATCATTTCAATAGGCTTTGCCGGCTTCTTTTTCCCATTCATCAAACAATGCCTTTTTACCTGGTTCAATAAGCATTCTGGCATTGCTAATGATACGCTGCACCCATTCAAACTCCCTTTCTTTCCGCTTAGCCACAACAAAGGGTGGTTGTTTTATTAAGTTCTTTTGAAGATTTCAAACCTGTTTTTCTCAAAAACTCTTTGCTGTGTTCACTCCAATTTTTAGGATCGGGAACTCTTTTAGCATCATCTGTCTCTAATATCTTTTTTATTGCTGCGCCAATACTTGCATCTATATTATTTTCTAGCACTTGAAGATAGGGGTCAATTCCTATTCCAAATCCACTAACTGTTTTAGCTAACCCAAATAGTAAATACCCTTTCTTATCGCATCTCTTCTGAGTATATCATTTCCTATTTTTTCTGATCCAAATATTTCGATATAATTAGCAAAATGTGAAATCACCCTATCACCTTTCGATATATGAACAGTAATCATTTCAAGGCAAGCATCCCCCGCCAATCTACATAAATTGTAAGCCATTAGATACAAATTCAACAACTCGTATTGATCTCAATACTAATCAATCGGAGACAATACTTCATAAGCAATAGTTCTGCTATGTACCACAAAACTAGACTTTGGATCCTCTCCTAATTTTCCCAGCCCATCAACCTGAATTGGATAAAAGTCGCATATAATTCCCGTCTCATCTTCAACTAACATTGCTTCAAACACAACCGAATTACGAAGCTTTATCGTATCTACATACCTGAACACAAATACATCCCAAAAGTCAAGCCTTACATTTTCCCATTTCTCTGACGGCCAGTTAAAACAAACAAGATATATAGATAGCATGTAGTATTTAGACTGTTCGCCCTCTAACCGATATTCAATCCTTTCAATTTTGGCATCACCAAACTCATGATATTTTTCTTTGATTGCGTTTACCATATTTAGCATCTATTAACCTGTCTACAGAATCAAGGCCTCCATTTAACTTAGTTAAAATACTCAAGTCCATCGAAAACCAGCGATGATCAGTGACTGAGGTTATTAATCCTAAACAATTTATTCAATTATCAAAAATATGTTTCCAGCTAAAATCTCCCTCAAGCACATGTGGTAATTTATCAATTAGCAAACTGGCGATGCATATTAACTGCTCCGACACAGTTCCGCTAATTGAATAACTATTTAAATCGTTGGGGTAAATTCGTTCCCGCCCATGCCGGATACATCGGATAACCTATCAGCACCTTTCCGTTTTTAGATAAAGCATCTGACTTAATTTTATCAATAGGATCTACTATATTACAACCGATATCGCCGTAATCATAAATAAATTTCAGAATACACTTTTGATTAAAAAGGAATACTGTCTTACCTGACTTACCTTCGCTCTTAACTTCAAATCCGTAGCGTGAAATCAGATTATTACAGCATTCTATAACCAATAGTTCTAGATTCATTTATCAAACATCTTACTTTAAATCATTCCCCGAAAAAGCTATAGACCCAATACTGTATACTTCTTTTTGCAATCCAAGTAAAATGAACGATGCACCTACTGAATTAGTAGTGCCGAATAATTCATCCCGCCAATTTTTATCGGAAGAAGCAGTTTTAAAAATAATATTTTTAAGACTATCTATCTTATGAACCTGTTGAGGATTCCCAGAAAAATTTCGCGCCTTTATTAAATTTTTCATTAAACAGTTATTTAAACTATCTCCTAAATCCCCATCCACTAACAATTCTCTTACCTTGCTAATATTTTCTGCATTACCCTCTTTATATGTGCTCAAGTCTGTATTAAGCCTATTGATAAGTTCATCTGTTTTGTAAAGAGTTTCAAATAGCAATATTGCCTTTGTTTTTTTAACGCTATCATTTGACGACTGAACTACTACTTTATATGCAGCGGTCATTATCATCCTAGATTTCAAATTGGCTGCCGCTAGTTCGACTTTTGCATTATCAAACCTTGTATTTACGCTTTCATTACATGCGCTTAATATCAGCGCAAAAAACACCCGATATATTTATTTTTACTCCTCTGCAGCTTTTTCACCTGCTTGTATTCCAGCTTGTTCAACTTGTCCATCATAGTTTTTATCCGTATTGACAGCCTTAGACGCTAACTACAATTAAGCCCGACTATGCCGGGCTTAATTGATACGTTACCTAATAAATTATTTATTGCCTGTCAAATGAAATTCCACCACGTTTAGAAAGACTAATCTGTTGACTATCTATTAACAACGGTTCTCGTCTCACAAATTGTTTATACCCAACTGATCTAAAAGTTATGTCACCTTGATTTGTCTCAATCAACCATTGATATTCAATTTCTCGTTTAATATAATCTGCATTAAGAGGCCTTTTGGGGTCACTTCTTTTTACATCTGCAATCTCCAGCAAAAATGGCTCAGTAATGGTAATATTAAAATTCAAATCGCTAACGTTCTCAAAAATCAAAGTGCATGGTGAAACCCAAAATTCATAAAACACATTTTCCCCCTTGGCGCTACTCCATTCGAAGATATAATCTAAATCCAGCAAAAATTCGTAATTGCTGCCAAAAGATATTGCATGAACAGTATTGTCATGCCATCCCATTTTTTCAAAATCATCATCTGTCCAAACTATCTTTTCTAAAATAAAACGTTCCATGTTTCACTAACTTGGCTTTTATTTTTACTTAAGTTTGCTTTACATGTTTTTTGCTCCGCTGTATCAATTATATATTATCAGTATATAATCTGTTTTTGCTCATTATTTCCTCATCATCCAAATATGTTATTGTTTAACATCCTGGTTCATAACCGCCATTGCTTTCAACCAGTTCTTTAAATTTTCCCAATAAAAACTCCAGTTTGAATAAATCACCCACACCTGTAAAACATTTATCTTCCACTTTATAAGTATACCAATCATCATCGTTTTTCTCAACCAGCCCTCCGTCAAAATCCCAATTTTCCAATTCAGTATCAGTTAAATCAATTTTTATCAACCATCCAGGATTATCAAGTGTCTCAATCTTTATCCCATATTCATGTTCCCAGTCACCATCGCATTGCGATACCATCCAACTGGATATCCAATCTATAATGTTTTGCATCTGTCAATTATTAATGTCTATCAGTTGCTGATGTAGTATTAAGTCTTCAATTTAAAAAAACGACAGAACAAACTCTTCCCAATACCCGAACTTATCAATATTTAAATAAGTAAATGTTTTCAATAAAAATTGATGTATTATTTATTGAATCCAGGCATTCTATCATTGTTCTCAATCAGTTCTTTAAACTTTTCCAGTAAAAGCTCTAGTTTATTCAAGTCCCCTGTGCCGAAAAACTTTTTATTCTTTACTTTATAACCATACCAATTATTGTCATCTATCTCAATAAGAATCCAATCAAACTCTAAGTTTTCCCATGCGGTATCGGCCAAATCGATCGTTACACTCCATCCGGGATTATCCGTAGTCTCAGTCTTTATCCCATATTCATGTTCCCAGTCTCCATCGCATTGCGATGCCATCCAACCGGATATCCAATCTGTAATGTTTTGTATCTGTCAATTATTAACATCTATCAATCGCTGATATAGTATTAAGCCTTCTGCTTAAAAAAGGCAGAACAAACTCTTCCCAAAACTTGCACAAACAATTTGAAAAGGCAACTTAGGTTGTTCCCTTTAATCTATTACAATTTTACCAACCTAAATAGATTGGTGCTTTTGTGGAGCACTAGTTTATTTCACCCGATACCGCTTGGGAATAAAACGTAATACTCGTTTCTTTTTGGTTTTCAAATAATTCAAATACAAAAATTCTATCCGGAAACAGGTTTTTAATGCCAAATTCCCAGGCTGACTTTAAAACATGTGCAAATGCAATCAAAGCTCTGTGGTAGTGTTCATCGTCTGTATAAATATCTGTATTGAAGAAATAATCAGCGACCTCATATCTATTACATGCAGCTTCTATTAAAGGAATGTTTCCCTCAAAATGGGCCTTCCAGGCAGCGAAACTTTCTGTATTATAGCGAAAAGCAAGTATAATACATCCATCCACTTCCAGGAAATCAGGGAAAAAGAACTTACTGAATGCCAAAGCCGCGTTCATATCATATTTCCAGTTAACATACTCACTAATATCCCAATTTGTCGGATTCAATTGCATTGCCTGATTATAATCAATCAGCAAATCAAGATCTGCATTTATTAAACTCTTTATATTCATAGCTATAATCTTGTATTATTACCCGGAGGCGTTTCAACCGGGGTAGCAGGTTCTATTTTGTATTTCCCTTGTTTAACAGTCCCATTTGGCAAAGTATTGTATGTAGGTACTTTCTTAGTTGCCCCTTGTACTCCGTGACGATCAACTCCTCTATCAGATTCTACTTGTTTTACAATATTTCCATTTTCATCATAAGTACTATATTTTGTCGTTTTACCTGATGCATCTTTTCCTTCAATCTTACTCGAGTTTGGAGTACCACTCTCATTAGGCTTATTTTTAGATTTGGATGATTGTTGTGCAGACTGATCTGATGCGCCTTCGCTATGCACATTATTGTTTATCAAATTTTTGACAGCAACAGTTCCTGTTAATCCTCCATGTAATGCCACAGTTACACTTGCCAAAGACAGTGTACCGCCCGAGGCAACAGTCGCAAGCGTCCCTCCCAAGGCTTCCACTCCGCCGGTTGCCAAAGCTAAAACATCCCCTACTTTCTGCCCGAACCTAAAAGCAGTTCCTGCCCCACCACTTAAATTGCTACCATCTACCCGACCAACTCCTCCAACATTATCTGAACTATAAGCATTGGCTACACCTAAGAGCCCGGTTGCTCCTTCTGATATTATTTTTTTACCAACTTGGGCCGCTTTATCCAGCCAATCAGGCCAATCACCTAAATTATCACTGTAACTAACTGGGTTATTGTAATTTGATGCATACGGGCTCCACATTTCCATATCATCAATCTTCGGATCCACCTGCCACCATCTTGCAATCTGCGGATCCAGATCCCTGTAATGCGCCTCATACTCATTTAACCCCAAAGAACTATCGTACTCAATACCATTGTATTTGTAACGATTCTCCACCTTCCCCTCAGCCTTGCTGCTAATCCCCGCCATTGTTAACCCAAACGGGTAATAATGCGTCTCCTCCAGCAATGGCCCGTGGTTAAGTACCACCTGCAGGTTATCAAAATAAACTGCTACAGGACTTTCGTTACTGCAATATACATAAACGTAACCGTTGGCAGGTGCTTTGCGCGATTGCAGTTCACTGTAGTGATCTTTCAGTGTACCGTTGCCACCTACCATGCTAAAACCATGACCTACACAGTTAAAGCGCTCATCAAAAAACAGGTAGTTGATAAAGGCCTTGGGTGTAGTGCTGCTGGCATTGCTGGCGGTCGTTTGGTCTGCCTGCAGCAGCTGAATTTCCGAGATGGCAGAGGGTATGGCATTCAGGCCGGCAGCTGTTACACCATGCGCTGCAGCTGCCTGCGTACCACCGGGTGTACCCAGCAAGCCGGAAAGTATGCTTTCCGTAGGTATACCTGTATTGCCGCCGGGGTTACCCGTATTGTAGTACGATTTACCGAAAATATCAATCACATCGCCAGACATTACTTTCAGTGTAATACCCAAACCGGTTGCACTGGCACCGCCACCCGTCAGCTTAAACATTTTGGCGCTGTTGGCAGTGGTTTGCGAGTTGGGATTATTGTTGGCAATGCCATTGTTGTTGGCATAATCAGGCACACCGGAAGGTCTGCTTACAATATTGTTTTCGTCAATGCTGTAGTAGTTCTTTTCAACAGCCAGCGCACCATTGGTTGCATCACCTTCCAAAGTTGCAGCAGGGTAAATATCCTGCTGTTTTTCATCAGTAAGCACCACGCGTGTGTTGCCCAGGTGGTCTTTCAAAAAATAGTCAAAAGCATAGCCTTTAACGCTGCCATCGGTGTTCAGCTGCGGCCGTATACGCCCCTCTTCCTGGCCAAAGAATTGCAGCAGGTTGTTTTCATACACAAAGCCGCCGGCATAGTCTGTAATGGTTTGTTTGGCCGTATTGCCGTTGGCTGCACTGGCGGCTTCGTTTACCTGTTTCACCAGCTTGTTGCCTTCAGCATCGTACAGGTATTTGATGGTGCCTTTTACACTGCTGTTATCATCGGTGTTGGCGGTAATCTGCCAGGGCAGGTTCAGGTGGTTGTAAACGATGCCTGCAAGCTGTTTGTTTTTATCCTGTACCAGGTTGCCGTTTACATCATAGCTGTAATCTGCGCCGGTAGTATTGCCATCCTGGAAATCGCCCAGTTTGGCACCGGTAGTATTGGCCGCATCTGCTACGCTGCTTAGTTTGTTGCTGTTGCCGGTGTAAGCATAACTCAGCTGATCAATGGATTGATAAGCCATTTTACTAAAGCCGTTCTGCTGCATGGCCAGTATATTGCCGTTTTCATCATAGGCTGATGTTGCGGTAAGCCCATCCCCCATTTTAACGCTAAAGTCAATGCCGCCGGGGTTGCCCCACGAAGCATTGCCCGCATCGTACTGTTTAAACTCGGCACTCAGTAACCTGTTTACATTATCATAGCCATACCCAAAAGAACGCTCCTGCGGGTCGCCCTGTGTTTTCCAGCGGGCACCGGATATATTGCCGTTAAAAGCGGGCGACTGGTAGCCGTAGTCGTAACTCAGGTCCATCGCAAACCAGCGCTGGTCAATGGCCGAGGTTTTGGTTTGCCCGTAATCTTTCCAGTTCAGTCCTTTTAACCAGCCGCGTATACTGTAAGCATAATCCTGCTGCTCCAGGTATTGATTAGGCAGGGTTTGGCCGTTGTTATCCAATTTCTGGCCTAGCTGTTTCGTTTGCAGCTTGCCCAGCAGGTCGTAGTTGTTCACTGCAATAATGCGTGGCTGGCCATTGTCATTGATGGTTTTGGCAATGACAGTTTGCCTGCCGTAATTGTCATAACTAAACTGCGTCAGCACACGGTGATTATTGATATTACCCGCAGGGTTGTTGTGCACCAGGTAACTGCTCAGCACCTTGCCCGAAAAATCATACCGGCTGGTAACAACGTCCAGTCCTCCCTTGTAATTCTCCTGCTGTACCTGGGTCATGCGGCCTTTTTCATCAGGGAAGTTTACTGATTCCAGCCATTTGCCTGCTTCCAGGTTATTGGGGTCTTCCAGCACGCGAACACGCTTACCTGTTACCACACCATTCAACATTTCATTACGCGCACCAGGCACTGTTTCTGCATACAGGCTATTACCAGCAGGCAGCAACGTGTTATAAGCAGTCACCAGGTTCTTCTGTGTCCACTCGTAGTTATCGTAATAGGTATAAATCAGCGGCACAAAATTGCCTGAACCAGGTGCTGGGTTGGTAACATCTGAATTAATTATTTCCCCGGTAATCTCAACACCTGCAGGCGTTGCAAATCCATCCGTAAACTCAATGCTGTTACTTGCCTGGTAAAGCGTTTGGCCGGTTTGATACTGGCTCACCACCAGGTTTGCCGCAACGTTTACCAACCCGGTTAATGTTTGTTGCAGGGCAGCACGATCCCCGGTGTATCCTTGCAGCATGCCAGACTGGATAACCCTGTTCCTGTCATCGTACACCGTCTCCATCCAGGCATTGCTGTTCTGCCGCATATTGGCATCCTGTGTATATACCAGCCTGTCGCGCACATCATATACCATGTATACCCAGCCTGCGCCCGGTACTTTTTTGGCAATCATGCGCTGGCGGGCATCGTAGGCATAGCGGAAACAAAGTTCGTTCACCACATCCTGCTGCAGTATCCAGTTGGCACCAATGGCGGCGTTTACTGCTTTGGGTGGTATTACAAACCGCAGCTGGTTCAAATCGTCGTATATATAGTAAGTGCAAAGCCAGTTGGTGTAACCGCTGAAGTCTGCATTCACTGCGCCGTTCTGTACTTTTTTCAGGATCACATGGTCATCAAAATCCTTGTACTCTACTACTGCATTGCCGTTCTCGTCAAGGGTTACGTTTTTATATAATGTACCGTCTGCATAAGCATTGCCGGCAACCGGGATATTGATATCATCCTGTATGGCAGCATCATTGGCAATCGTCCACACGCGTACATTATCCCCTGCTGCTGTATTGGTCATATACTGCTGCTGCACGCCACGCTCACTGCCTACCCAGCTATTGCCGGCCTGCAGGCTTTTCAGCGGCCGCGCCAGCGGGGATGCTTCTACCACGGTTTTACTGTAAAAGAAATGTTCACCGGTTAAGGCAGGTTGCTGTGCTGCATAACTGCTTTTATAGAAGTTGGCCTGGCTGGTAAACGCATCTGTTTTATAGTTACCGTCTGTACCATTGGCATAGGGCAAAAACTTGTGTGTTTCCCTTCCGTATTCATCATATATAACAGGTGTAACAATATCGGTTTCGCCTGCTCCTTCGTGCCAGCTTACCTGTTGCGCAGCCCTGCCCAGCCCGTCAAAGTAAGCAGTGGCCTGGTGCATATCGGTTAATGCGGTCTGCCCATCAGCTGTATTCAAATCAAGTATGCCCGGTTTCAGGAAATCCCTTGTTTGAATAGCGTTGAAGTGTTGCGGTGTGGCCATTGGTGAAGCTGCAGGCAAATAAGCCGTGCCGCTGCCTGCGCTTGCTCCTGTTTCTGTAGTGGGTAAATGGCCCTGTGCAACCTGGCCGATACCTACAAACACGGTATTGGAATAAGCAGTATTTATACCGCATTTCGCCATACGCCTGAACCAGGTAGGCTGTGTAAGTCCGCTGTAGCTGGCTGATAGCTGGTCACTCCAGTTTGCCTGGTCTGTGCTGCTTTGCCATATGATGATATAATTTCCCTCGCACCGGTCGTTAGAGGGTGCCTGAACGCTTGAAAGGGTAATGTTGCCGTTTGGCGCTACGGTTCCGGCGCTGGCCTGTATAGTGCCGCCTGACAATGGGTATATGATACTGGCTACAGCGCTGTAAACATAACTGCCAAGATCATTCACCTGCAATCGTATCAAACTGTTGGCCGTTATCGCAGCAGGTGTATAACTGCCGGCATTCGCGCCGGTTATATTCGTCCAGTTGCTGCCGTCTACCGATACCTGCCACTGGTAAGTATAGCTGCCGTCTCCGCCAGATACCTGCCATACCGCAAAGGTGGGCAATGAATTGCCTGGTTCAATATATACCACACCGCCCGGGTTTATAGCAACACGCAATGGCTGGTATACGTTTATCAATACGCTATTGCTTGCCAGCAGGGTGCCATCGCAGTTAACCTGGCGACGGAAATAAATATTGGTGGTGAGGTTTACAGGTGTATAGGCAGCAGCAGTAGCACCGGATACGTTTGTCCAGCTGTTGCCATCTGCCGATGACTGCCATTGATAATTATATCCGCCTATACCACCTGTTGGTGTGGTGCCGGTTATTGACCCCGGACTACCTCCGGAAAAACACGTGTTTGCAGTAGCTGTAATGGTTCCTGCATCGCTCAATGGCGGAAACACATTCACGGCAAATACATTGGTGTATGCCTGGCTTACCCCGTCGCTTACCATGCGCCTGTACCAGGTGGTTACAGTTTGTACAGGCGGTATCATGTAGAGTGCTGTGGCCGTAGCTTCTGTACGGTTAAACCAATGCGCGCCACCGTCTGTTGAACCCTGCCACTGATAGGTATAGGTGCCAATACCACCGGTTGCCTGCGTGCCATAAAAGAAGGCGGTTGATGTTCCCGGGTAAATGGCATCTGCATCCGGGTAAGCCGTACCGCCGTCAAGTGTGGCATATACGCCTGAATTTAAACTGGCTGATGCAGTGGTAAATGTTTCTGCACCGGAACTTACCAGTACGCGGTAATACAGTACCCCTGCTGCTGTGGGTATGGCCGGACTATAATTTTTAGCCGTAGCGCCGCTAACATTGGTCCAACTGGTGTTATTGGCCGATACCTGCCACTGGTAGGTATACGTGCCGTTACCACCGGTGGGTGTATTGGTGGTAAAAGTACCCGGTTGCTGGCCCACGTAGGCATTGAGCAAACCGGGGCTGATAACCACGTTTTTTAAGCGTGGATTAACGGTTACGGTAATGGTTTTACTATGCCCGCAATTGTCATTTACCTGCACGGTAGCACTCGTCACCACATCCACATCGGCAAAGGTCACGCTGGTTGAAGGATAGTCGCTGCAGCTGCCCGGGGGCGGAACAGGTGCAGCAAGGGCAGCAAATACCTCGCCACCGCCGCATTGGGAAGAACTGGTGGTACCGTTGGTAACCGTCCAGCAAAAACCTGTGGGGCTGCAATTGTAAGTATCTGTACGGGTGGAATAACATTGGCTTGAATTGCCTGTTACACTAACAGGCCCCAGTATCTGCATCTGCGCACGGGCTGTAGTACAGCATACCGCCAGCACAATGCATATATAGCTAAGAAAAGAAAGAATACGTTTTGAATGAAACATGGGCTCAGATTGAAAATAACGCATGATGGTTTAACCTTGGCAATAGATTATTGTGCATTACAGGATTGGGATGACTGAACAGTATAGTCAGCAGACCGGCTTCCATCCGGGAACTCGTAGTGGTACGTACACGTCCAGCTGGTTTCCGAATTTTTTACCGAAGCCGTAACCACTTTGGTGCCTGCATAACAAACCCTGTTAATGCACTTCATCCCTTCCGCCACACAATTGACACATGGCACCGGGCAGGCAGTAAAATTCTGTCCGGCCAGCTTGTTCCACCGCTTCTGATTGTACGTACTGCTGCACGGGTTCACATCAGTCTGTTCCTGCTCCTGCTCACCGGTATTGTCTGTAAAATTGCTTACCACACAACGCAAAGGAGTAGCTGTATTTACCCACACACCATTGTTTTGAAGTGAAACATCAATACCCGCATCAGTCCAGCGCGTTTGTGCATAAGTGCTGCTGGAGGTATTTACATCTTTTTGTTCCACCTGCAATAAAGCAGTTTTATAATTGCTGTTTGCGGGGCAAGGCTTTGCACGGGTATTACCGGTTGGCTGCCAGGTAGCAGCATCGTTTAATACACCGCTTGCCATATAATCGTAACGGTATTGTTTCAGAATATTATTGTCTATATCGCGCACTGCAACCAGGCGGTTTAACTGGTCATAATCGTAATACTGCACCATTCCGTTGGCATCCATTTTTGATGTCGGACCTACAAAGGGAATATAGTTATACGAAACCATCGCCGCGTTTTTAGGATACAACCGCACTTCATCCATATTGGTTCCCTGCACCGTAACAACCGAAGGGTTCTGCAATTCCCAGTAATACATGCGCCAGCCCTGGTGTGTTTTTACCAGCTTACCACTTGCACCGTTAACGGTAGCAGTACTGTTGGTCCACAAGCTCACTGCATAGGTTCCGGCTGTAGCAATATTTTTATGAATAGCGCCGGTAAAACTTCCGGTACCCGTGAAATAGGCTGCATTGCTGATACTTCCGTTATCCATCACCCAATTGCCCCAGGTATCCAGTTCAAAACCGGTACAGGCCACCTGGTCACTCTGCGCATTATCCACCTGGCAAAGCGGTAAGCCGTATTGCTGGTACCACAGGTAAGTAATGGGTTTATCGTTAACTTTCTGCAATTGCATGGGGTGGCCAAGCTGGTCGTATTGGCTGTACAGCAATTCATCACGCAGTGCATCACCGGGCGATAATTGCACCTGTACTGTTTTCGGTTCCAGCACCTTGCTGTCTCCAAACCAGTCATCATAAATGGTCTTCTTCTGTTCCTGCAAAGCCCCGTTCAGGTAAGCGGTTTCCACAACCGGTGTAGCAATCTGGTTGGTGGCTACCAGTTTGGCATAAATAGGATCAGCCGGGAAATCCGTGGGATATTTCTTTTCACTGCGCAACACCTGTTTGCGGCTGTCATTGGTAGTAATGGCAACCGGTTCTGTATTCACCACATCGCCGTAGGCATACTGCACTGTTTTCGTTACCGCCCCTCCTGCCAGGTACTCGGTAGTAGTGGTTTGCTTCAGTCTGTTCCAGCGATTTACATAGTGCGCCACTATTATATCAAAGCAATCCATCCTGTTACCCAGGTTTATATCAGGCTGATAATTTTTACGCACGTATACCGAAGAAAGGTTGCGTGTATCAGTGCCGTTTAACACTTCATACTCATCTTTTTTATCTGTCAGTATAACTAACCTGTTATCAAACACCCTGGTGCGCAGAACGGTACCTGTTAATGTCGGTTGCTGATCTGTAGGAAGCAGAAACTGCTGCTGACCGCGGGCAACAACAAACAGGGAACCATTGTCAAGGTCTGCAAAAGTGTATTCAGTACCGCCGTTTGCAAAACCCGCATCGTCACTTTCTATCACAGATTTATAGTAAACAGGCGAATTGCCGGATATTTCATAAGCCCTGGTAGTACCACTGGATGTGTACAAATCTCTTGTACAAACTCCCACTTCTCCATTACAACTTGTATTGGCAAATTGAATCCTGTTTTGAAAAGACGGTGGCGTATACTGGCAGCTGGATTCATTGAGCTTATCCAGCGACGTATATTTATAGTATTTGTTATGAGACTGGCCCGAAACAAGGTCACGGTAGGTGATCTGTTTTACACGAATGCCTGGCACCTCGGCAAAATTAACTACCTGCTGTGTTCCGCTTATGTCATACTGAATTGATCCGGTACCAACATATTTAGCGCCGATTACCCTGATCGTATAATAGTAAGTATGACCGGCAAAAAAGTCTATGTTCCTTAACAAAGAACGATCTTCACCAATTACGAAATTCCGGTACACCTGTGTACCATTGTCATATACAACCACTTCTACCGCTTTGGCATTAGGGTCACGTATATGATCACTTGCATCCCGAACATCACAGGTTGCAGTAAGTGCAGCGCTTTGGTCTTTTGTGGCGGTTACTATATCTGATGTGTAGATAGTCCCAATTCCATCTGTACCAACGCCACTCACATCAGTATGCCGGTATACAGGCGCAGGCGTACCCCAGGCCGAGGTTACATTGGGCTCATAAGTGTATTCTTCGCGCCCGCCTGTAGGGTACGTAATTGCCTTTAATACACCCTGCATGGCCGCTTTCCAGTCAGGATTGCGGAAACCCCAGTCAATCTGGTAATTATTATCCGTTACAGGCGGTATTAAACAGGCGCAGGTATTGGTTTGCCCGTTATAAAATCCGAGAAAGTCCTGCCGCCCCGATACTGGTCCTGCAACACCTTCTATATGGTCATACTCAAGTAAATAGTCATGCGTACTTGTATTTTCGTGCTGGTCAATCTCCACCTGCGATACCTTGGTAAGAAAGAAACGGTCGTTTACATTTTGCACTTCATTCCTGGAGAAAGGAACATCATAATATTGAAAATGGTAAGTCTTGCCCGGCGCAGTCATGGTCACCAGCCTGTTATCGCCGCTCTGGTCAGGCCTGTTTTCATAAGCGAAATTTATCACCAAACCATTAGATGCCGTGATACCGGTAAGATAGTTGGTTTCATATTCCACACGATTCATTACATTATTGTATAAAATAGTACCGCAGCCATTATCGCAGGTTGTACCACCAATCACACCTTCCTGCAACGTTTGGTTCAATCCGGTATACACCTGCGTGGTAATAGGCGCATAACTAAAATCAATATATTCCCCGTTAGAAAGCGTGATATGTTTTAAAAAATACGCAGTAATAATCCTGTCTTTCTTTACAATAGTCCCTGCAACAGTAAAGCTCTTGGTAATCTCAGTAATACCGCCAAAGGTATACGCCACACCATCAGGTGTTGTTAAAGTAAAATTACCACCCGGTACACCGGTAAGCTTTACATTCGATTGGCTGGTTAACAAGGGCACCCCATTATCATCCATTACAAACTTCCCGGAAACACCGTTTACATTAAAGCTGTATTCGTCGCGTTGCGTGTCCATAATACTGGTGCCTTCCGACGCAGCAGTTGCATACAGGTAAACAGCATCAGAAAAATCGGCGGGGTCAAGAATACCAGCCGGCATCGGTATACGCTGCGATGTTTCGTCGGGCGTACCTTTCACACTGCGGGTTAGCATCCCTGTATTGCTGATGGTCCATCCCTGTCCCATCCTGCCCGGCACTTCATCGGCCTTCATCCCCTGGCTGCTGTACGATAAGCTGATGGGGAAAGAGAATTTACCCAGTTTTATTTCATACAGCGGTATCCTCGTGCCAATGGCACCTGTTGACAGGTTTACATTACCTATCCCTTCTTTCACAAACGCAGTGGCATCCGGCGAAGCAGGCAATAATTCCGGTATCGCCACCTGGAACGGCCCACCGCTTCCGGATGACGCAGCTTTCATCACCTGCGCCTGTACCAGCGGAAAATAACACAGCAATAAAACAACGGTAACAATCCTTCTCATCATGTTTAGGTGCATTAGATATTCT
Source organism: Deminuibacter soli (assembly GCF_003412455.1). GTDB lineage: Bacteria > Bacteroidota > Bacteroidia > Chitinophagales > Chitinophagaceae > Deminuibacter > Deminuibacter soli. Next base: position 37,029 of record NZ_QTJU01000014.1, read on the forward strand.
ACAATCCATATTCAACTCCAACCCATACACACAAGCCAACACATCGCCCTCCGGTACCCGCAAACACGCACCCACCATCTTCAGCAGCATAGGCCAAAACGGTTAACAGTTTTTGAAGGCCCCTGCCGGAACACATCAAAAAGCTGGTATTATAAAACAATAAATGGTTGGGGAAAAAGGCAACAGGAAAACGACATGCAGTTAAATATGGTTACAGGTTTATATTTTGAGTTGAAATAATTGCCCGCGAATCTATAGCAGAAAATTCAAATTCCGGCATTCCCTCCGCACGAAATTGCGGCGCCAACGCTAACCCGGCAGCCACCTGCCCATATTACGCAGCTACCTGCGGAACTACCGCAGCCACCTGCAGCAACTGCGCAGTCATCGCCCGCAGTTGGGGAGTTACCTGCCGCCTTAACGCAGGTACCTGCGCCCTGTTTGTACGCACCTGCCGCAATTGCGGAGACACCTGCCGGCCTTGCGCACACACCTGCGCAACATTTTGCCACACCTGCCGGATATTTTGCCAACCGCTTTATAACAAAAAAGCAATCGCCCCGACACTAACCGGGACGATTGCTTTTTTATATTCACTATTGACTATTGACTATTCACTATTCACCAATGATTCCCCACTCGCCACTCACCCCTCACAACTTCCCGATCCTCCCCGCTCCCCTGTACCTCGGCCGCCAGTACGTATCATTCAAATCACTTACCATTACCCCACCGCTGGTAGATGCATGTACAAATTTGTTGTTAAGCAGGTAAACGCCTACATGCGATATTTTGCGCCCGCTGGTATGAAAAAATACCAGGTCACCTTCCCGCAGGTCATTTTCTTCTACACGCTGGGTTTGGTCGTATTGTTCCTGTGCGGTGCGTGGTACCGATTTGCCGTATACATCCCGCTCTACTGTGAGTGAAAAAGCCGAGCAGTCAATCCCGTTTTCGGTGCTGCCGCCAAGTGCATAGCGGGTGCCCCACCAATGGTCAATTATCTTCAGGAGATCAACATTGGTTAGTTTCTCGATGGAGGCATCGAGCACAATGGCGTATTTCAGCTGCAGCCAGTCGGCTGTTTCAATATTAAAATGGGTGGAGTTCACATCATCCGGCGGTGCATAAATCACTTTTTTGTTGCCGGGAATATCGCCGTTAGAGCTGTGTTTGGAAGTAACGATTGTACCCGGCGTTACGGCGATGCCGTCAATAAACTGTACATTACCGCTCTTTTTGCCCTGTTTTGCAGGTGCTGAATTGGAATGGTCGGCCGATCCTGCGTTTTTCAGGCTCTTACAGCTTGAAAACACCAATAAGGCTACACAGCAGCACAGGCCCAATTTCCGGTTCTTCATCAACATTTGCGCAATATAATTGTCCTGCGCTTTGCCACCAACAAACCTGCACAAGTTTTTGTATATTGTTAAATAATACCAGTTTGTGGATAACTGCAAGCTGTTCAAACCCTGCTTTTTTACGACATTTGCAGACGGCGGACGCCTGAGATGCAGAACCTGGGAATAAGTGCAAACGCAACCGGAATTACAGAATCCGGCATCATACCAACCTCCGCGCCAGCGATCTCATCACAAGCGTATTACGCCGTTAGTTCCATATCGCTTTGTGGCCTTTGCGGGTTTTCCCTCTGCGCCCTTTGCGGTTAAAAAACAGCGCTACGTACGATTATGAAATTTTCGCATCTACACACCCATACGCAATACTCCCTGCTCGACGGGGCGGCCTCTATTGACAGCCTGTATAAAAAAGCAGCGAAAGACAATATGCCCGCACTCGCCATCACCGATCATGGCAATATGTTCGGCGTATTTGAATTTGTAAGCCAGGCATGGAAAAATACCCGCGTCATCGGGAAAGACGAAAAAGGCAAAGACATTACCGAGCCCGTGGTTAAACCCGTGGTAGGCTGCGAATTTTACGTGGTGGAAGACAGGCACAAAAAATCCTTCTCCAAAGAAGTAAAAGACGAACGTTACCACCAGGTAATGCTCGCCAAAAATAAAGTTGGTTACCAGAACCTCATCAAACTTACCTCGCTCGGTTTTATCGAAGGTATGTACAGCAAGTACCCGCGTATAGATAAGGAGCTGATTGAAAAATACCACGAAGGACTTATTGCCACTACCTGCTGCATTGGCGGTTATGTGCCCCAAACCATCCTGCACGATGGTGAAGAAGCAGCAGAAAAGGAATTCAAATGGTGGCTGGATATTTTTGGTGAAGACTACTACATTGAAGTACAACGCCACGACATTAAAGAGCAGGGCATCATCAACGAAGTGCTGCTGAAATTCGCGAAGAAATTCAATGTACCCGTCATTGCCACAAACGACAGTCACTACACCGACCGCGAAGATGCCAATGCCCACGATATCCTGCTTTGTATTAACACTGGTGAAAAGCAAAGCACACCCGGGTTCGACGACTTTGTGAATGATGAGCTGCAGTTCAAAAACCGCCGCTTTAAATTCCCGAACGACCAGTTCTATTTCAAAACAACGGAAGAGATGAACCGCCTCTTCCACGACATACCCGAATCGCTCGACAATACCAACGCCATTGTTGACAAGATCGAGGTGCTGAACCTGAAGAAAGACATCCTGCTGCCTGCATTCCCTATTCCCAAAGAGTTTCAGACAACAGAAGATGCCAACATCAACCAGTGGAACTTCCTGCACTACCTTACCTACGAAGGTGCAAGAGCGCGCTACAGCGAGATTACGGAAGACATACGCGAGCGTATAGACTTTGAGTTGTTCACCATTAAAACCATGGGGTTTGCCGGTTACTTCCTTATTGTGAGTGACTTTATCAAGGCAGGCCGTGACCTCGGTGTATTCATCGGCCCGGGCCGCGGATCGGCCGCAGGCAGTGCAGTGGCTTATTGCATTGGCATCACCAATATCGACCCCATTAAATACAACCTGCTGTTCGAACGTTTCCTGAACCCGGATCGTAAAAGCATGCCGGATATTGATACCGACTTTGATGATGAAGGCCGCCAGCGTGTAATTGATTACGTGGTGCAGAAATACGGCAAACAACAGGTGGCGCAGATTATCACCTATGGTACCATGGCCGCCAAAATGAGTATCAAAGATGTGGCACGCGCACTGGATCTTCCATTGCCTGAATCAAATGCCCTGGCCAAAATGGTGCCCGACAAGCCGGGTATTGAACTGGGTCGCGTGTTACAGGCCCCCATTACATCGAAAGACGGCGCCAAATCACTCGAAGAAAAAGAAGGCCTTGGCCCTGAAGACCTCGATAACGTACGCAGGCTGCGCGATATATACCAGGGTGAAGATATCCGCGGGCAGGTGCTGCGCGAAGCCGAACGTTTGGAAGGCTCGGTACGTAACACCGGTATACACGCCGCAGGTATCATCATTGCCCCGAAAGACCTTACGGAATTATTGCCCGTATCTACCGCAAAGGATTCTGACTTATGGGTTACCCAGTTCGAGGGCAGTATTATTGAAGATGCAGGCGTAATCAAGATGGACTTCCTGGGTCTCAAAACCCTGTCCATCATCAAAACCGCACTGGGCCTTATCAAAAAGAATTTCGGTATTGAAATAGATATCGACTACATACCGCTGGATGATGAAAAAACCTACCAGCTGTACCAGAAAGGAGAAACCAACGGTACATTCCAGTTTGAAAGTCCGGGCATGCAGAAATACCTGCGCGAGCTGAAGCCCGATAAATTCGCAGACCTTATTGCGATGAACGCCCTGTACCGCCCGGGCCCTATCGCTTACATCCCCAACTTCATTGACCGTAAACACGGCCGCGAAACCATTACCTACGATTTGCCGGAGATGGAAGAATACCTGGCCGACACCTATGGTATCACCGTATACCAGGAACAGGTAATGTTGCTGTCACAAAGTCTTGCCGGCTTCTCGAAAGGTGATGCCGACGTACTGCGTAAAGCCATGGGTAAAAAGCAGATCGCGGTACTGAATAAAATGAAAGCGCAGTTCCTGGAAGGCGCACAGGCCAAAGGACATCCTGCCGATAAGCTGGATAAAATATGGACCGACTGGGAAGCCTTCGCGCAATACGCCTTCAACAAATCGCACAGTACCTGTTATGCGTTTGTGGCTTACCAAACCGCTTATCTCAAAGCACACTACCCCAGCGAATACATGGCCGCCGTACTCAACCACGCAGGTGCCATTGAAAAAATCACCTTCTTCATGGAAGAGTGCAAACGCATGGGACTGCAGGTATTGGGACCAGACATCAATGAATCAACCAAAGGCTTCGCGGTAAATAAAAAACCCGGCGCCCCCATTGAAGAACCGGGCATTATCCGTTTTGGTTTCGGTGGCCTGAAGGGCGTGGGCGAAGCAGCCATTGAAAGCATAATTGAAGAACGCGCGCTGAATGGCACTTACAAAGACATATTCGATTTTGTAAAGCGCATTAACCAGCGTGCGGTGAACAAGAAATCAATGGAGAGCCTTATTTATTCCGGCGCATTTGATTGCTTCACCGATATACACCGTGCACAGTATTTTTTTACAGCACCCAACGAGCAAAAAAGCGGGCTGGAACGTGTGATTATGTTTGGCAACCAGTACCAGGCCAACAAACACCAGTCAACCCACAGCCTGTTTGGCGATGCAGTAATGCAGGAAATACCGCCGCCTAAATTACCGCCCTGCGAAACATGGTCGCTAACCGAAAGGCTCGACTTTGAAAAGGAAGTCACCGGTATCTACCTCAGTGGTCACCCGCTGGATCATTACAAGTTTGAGCTGAAGCATTACGGCATTATGACGCTGGCCGATTTCAATGAAATAAAAGACACCCCATCTAACCTGCAAACCGTTGGCAGCCGCAACTTCAGGCTCGCCGGCCTGGTAACCGATGCCCAGCACCGCATTACCAAAACAGGCCGCAACTTCGGCATACTGGTGATTGAAGATTTCACCGGCAAAACCGATATCATGTTGTGGAGTGATGATTACGTGCGCTTCCAGAACTACATTGAAAAAGGCAAGAACGTAATGGTGAACGGCTTCTTTAAACAACGCTTCAACAGCGACAGCTACGAGTTTAAGGTAAGCAGCATCAACCTGCTCGAAACCGTAAAACAATCGCTCACCAAACAGCTGGAGATCAGTGCACACCCTGTAGCCATCTCCAAAGAGTTTGTGGAGTTTATCGAGAACAATGTAAAAGCCAACCCCGGCAAGGCTTCCCTGCGCTTCAACTTTTACGAACCAAGAGAAAACCTCAAAATAAGCATGTATACCATGGAACGCGGGTTCCAGATGAACGATGAAATGGCCCTTTTCCTGATGGATTACCCCGATGTGGACGTAAATGTGGGTTTAAACGACCGCTAGTGTTGTAACGTGTGCATGATATGATTATCTTTAATGTGTTTTAAACCTAATACCATTATTAAAGAACATATCATGCACAAAAAGCAACTGCTATTCCTGGTGCTGTTCTTTGGCAGCATTCTGTACATGGGCATCAACACCGGCTGTTCAAAAAACGGCACAGAAGGGCCCAAGGGCGACACAGGTACGGCTAACGTAATCCATTCTCCCTGGATTACTTTAAACATGTCATTAATCAGGAGTGATTCCGTTTACTTTCAAAGCATTAGCGCCCCCGGTATTACACAATCCATTCTCGACAGTGGTGTGGTATTAACCTACCTTACGTTCACCGGCAGCGATGGTACCCAAAGTGTGGTAAACGCCAATACCTATTTTGGCCAGGTAGGCTTAAAACCGGGCACAATCGAACTGCTGTCCTTTTACAATTACACGGGTCTTAAATTCCGCTACGTCATTATCCCGGGCAGCGTAGCAGGCGGCCGCAGCACAAGCCTGTTAAACCGCTATACCAGGGCTCAGCTGGAAAACATGCCCTACAGCGATATCATCACGCTCCTGCAGCGTAACGGATTAGTGAGTGGTGAGTAAAAAAGCCGGTGAATAGTGAATAGTCAATAGTGAATAAAATTATGCGCGTGGCTGTGTCCCCACAGCCACATTCTTACGCACAATGACAACGACACAGTATTTTTCCCACTCACAATTCACGATTCAATGTCGTTTAGTTAACGGTTCCTTTGTGAACTTTGTGGGTTTTCCCTTTGTGTTCTTTGCGGTAAAAATATAAATCACGCTTAACTAAATGACATTGATTCACGATTCAAGATCTGCTATCATTCCCTTAATTTTTGCCGTGGGCGCTCATTTCTCGTCCCGTTACTCGAATTTTGCGCGCGTAAAAAACAAATTATGGTGCTTAGAAAAGTCGCATTTCTCCTGGCGCTGGCCTTTACCCAGCACAGTTTTGCCCAGGATACCACGCAGAAAATAGTCCCTAACCGCTTCAACAGCCCGGCCCAGGAACAAAAACCCTATGTTATCCTGATTTCTGCAGACGGCTTCCGCGCTGACCTGGCCGACAAATTCAACGCTAAAAACCTCCAGCGCCTGCGCGCCGGCGGTGTACAGGCCGATTATATGCAGCCATCATTCCCTTCACTTACCTTTCCCAACCATTATACCATTGTTACCGGTTTGTACCCTGCTCACAATGGACTGGTAGACAATGGTTTTTACGATGAAAACCGCCAGGCATCCTATACCATGGGCAATAAAAAGGCCGTGGCAGACAGCTCCTGGTATGGCGGCACGCCCCTGTGGGTGCTTGCCGAGCAACAGCAAATGGTAACCGCCAGCTATTTCTGGGTAGCCTCAGAAAGCGCCATCAAGGGTGTTCGTCCTACCTATTATTACAATTTCAACGATGCAACAGGCATCGACGAGCGCATCGGCACAGTGAAAAAATGGCTGCAATTGCCTGAAAACCAGCGACCCCACTTCATTACCTTTTATTTATCCGACGTTGATCACCAGGAGCATATGTACGGGCCAGACAGCAAGGAAGCCGCTGCCGCCGTTCAGTTTGTCGATTCCAGCGTAGCCAAACTGGTAGCAACAGTCGATTCACTGCACCTCCCGGTAAACTTCATTTTTGTAAGCGACCACGGCATGACGCAAACGGATATTGAACACCCGATAGCCCTGCCTTCAGTGATTGACACCACCAAATTTTACATTCCCTGGGGCGATGCGCTGCTGCACCTGTACGCGAAAGACAAAAAAGACGTACAACCCACTTACAAAGCCCTGCAGCAGCAGGCCAAAGATTCCGGTTCGTTTGATGTTTACCTCCCTGCCAACATGCCCGAACGCTGGCATTACAGCAAAAAAGACGACCGTTACAACCGCCTTGGCGACATTATACTGGTTCCGCACCTGCCCCGCTTTTTCAGCATGAACACCCGCAGGCCCATGCCCGGCAAACACGGCTTCGACCCGGCCCTGCCCGATATGCACGCCACCTTTTATGCCTGGGGGCCGGCCTTTAACCAGGGCCAGCGCATTGCAGGTTTCGAAAATGTACATGTATACCCTCTTGTAGCCCGCATCCTGGGCCTCCACTACACCGAAAAAATCGATGGCGACCCCAAAGTACTGGCGCCCACGCTGAAACAGTGAGTGGTGAGTAGTGAGTGGTGAGTGATAAAAGCCAGTGAATAGTCAATAGTCAATAGTGAATAAAATGCCCCGCCATCTTCGATCGCGGGGCATTGTTTTACCGTTACCACCTCCCTTTGTGATCTTAGCGGGTTTTGCCTCTGTGTTCTTTGCGGTTAAAATCTCCGCTAAGATAATAATACCCGCTAAGATCACTCACGACTGACGACTCACGACTCACGATTCTCGTCCCCCACTCACTCACCCAAACCCGTCAAACACTCATTCCCTCTTGCCTGCCGTTCATAAAAAAGCGTACTTCCGTGCGCACAATTGTTTGTACATTATAAAGAGAAAAGGAAAGTGCACATGCGGCTATTTTTCATTACCCTGCTCGTTTGCGTTTGCCAGTACGCTACAGCCCGGCAACAGCCTGCTACAAAGGCCGGCACCGATACCCTGATTGCGCAGGCCAGGCGCCAGCTGCTGCAGCACACCGGCGCGGCAATGAAGCAATTACAACAGGCTGCTGCTATTGCGGAAGAGCTGGAATACACCTCGGCCCTGGCAGACGCCCGTTACCTGGAAAGCAAACTGCAAACAGAGATCGGCAATTTTCCGGAAGCAGAAACTGCCGCGCGGGAAGCCTTTGAATTAAACGAACAGCTGGGCCGTCACCGGGAAGTGCTGGATGCATTGAATTGTTTAGCCTTTGCACTGTATGCACAGAGCCGGTTTACAGAAGGCGAAAAAGTATACCGTGCGCTGATATCCACGGCAGCCGCTAACCCTGCTGATATAGAAGGAGCCCGCATTGCAGCCACAGCCACCAGCATGCTGGGCTGTATGTTCCAGGAAATGGGCAACTACGGCAAAGCATTTGAATACTGCAACGAAGGCCTGCAGCGCAGCATACGGGCTAAAGATTCTGTGGGCACAGTATACGCACTGGTGATATTTGGCGAGTTGTACAATACGATAGATGACATTGATGCGGCAATGGATTTTTTCAGGCAGGCAGAAGAACAAAGGCGCAAATACCATGTATCGCAAAAAGCACCGTACCTGTACATGGGCAATGTATACTTCAAACGTGGCATGTACGATTCGGCCGTTGCCTGTTACCAGGAACAGCTGCACCATATAGATACCATGCAGGTAGATTCGCTGCTGAAACTGCGGTATGCCATGTTTCCCAAAACAGATATGGCCCAGATACTGCTTACGCAGGGGCAACATGCACAGGCCATGGAAATGCTGCTTACCGCTTACCAGTTTTTTAAGCACGGGCAAGACAATAACCAGGTGCTCAAAACGCTGCAGCTGCTTGGCCAGGCCAGTCTCGATATTAACCGCCCCCAGGATGCATTGCAATACGGGCGCGAAAGCATAGACCTGGCCATGCGCACCGGTGCAGCACAATACCTGCGCGATGGCAATGCATTGTTATGGCACGCGTATCACAGCACCGGCAATACAGACAGTGCTTACGTGTACCTTACCCGTTACACGGCGCTCAACAACTCGATAGACGTGGAGCAATCGGCCCGCAAGCTGGCTTTTTACAAAGCCTCTATCAAGAACCAGGAAAACGAGGCCCGCATTTGCCAGCTGGAGCAACAGCGCGAAACCAACAACATGCGCATCAACATGCTGCTGGCAGGCATAGGCGCCTTACTGCTGCTGGGTTTTGTGGTATTGCGCAACAACATGCTCAAACGCAGGAACGAACACATACGCCGCGAACAGCTGGAGCAGGAATTGCAGTTGCAGAAAACAGAAAGTGAACGGCAGCAGGCAGCATTTGAAAAACATACGGCAGAACTGAAGATGCGCGCCCTGCATGCACAAATGAATCCGCATTTTATTTTCAACAGTCTTAATTCCATCAACCGCTTTATCCTGAAAAATGAAACGGAAACCGCGGCTGATTACCTCACCAAGTTTTCCAGGCTGATACGGCTGGTATTGCAGAACGGCGATAAAAACCAGATTACACTGGCAGAAGAACTGGAGATGCTGGATATATATCTTAAACTGGAACAGGTACGCTTTGGCGACCGCTTCAGTTACCACATTGAATGCGAAGAAGCATTGAATGCAGATATGCTGTACACACCGCCCATGCTGATACAGCCCTTTGTAGAAAACGCCATCTGGCATGGCCTGCTGCACAAGCCTACCAGGGGTTTGGTAACCATACACCTGTACAGCGAAGGAGATTACCTGTGCTGCCGTATTACCGATGATGGTATCGGCCGCGCAAAAGCAGCAGAGCTCAAAAGCAAATCTGCCAACAACCGCAAATCCTTTGGCATGCGCATTACATCAGAACGGCTGGGCCTGCTGCAACAGCAGCGCAAGGAAAAAGTAACGCTGGAAGTAACTGATCTTGTTGATTCCTATGGTGAAGCCTGTGGCACTGAGATACTCATAAAGCTGCCTGTTGAACAACCATTCCCGATTTTACCTGATTAATACAAATCCATTGTTATGATGAAAGCCCTGATTGTAGACGACGAACCCAATTCATGCGAGGTGCTGCAAACCCTGCTGGAGAAATACCACCCCGGTATTTATATATTACCCAGCTGCAACTCGGCCCACGAAGCACTGATCGCCATCAGGCAGCAAACACCCGATGTGGTTTTTTTGGATGTGGAAATGCCGCACATGAATGGCTTTGAGCTGCTGGAACAGTTGCAGGACGTATCGTTCAACCTCATCTTCACCACCAGTTACGACAAGTATGCCATTAAAGCCATCCGCTTCAGCGCCATGGATTACCTGCTGAAACCGATAGACCGTGAAGAGTTACAGCAGGCCATACAAAAACTGCAACGCACACCTGCAGGCAACAACCTGAACGAACAACTGGGCCTGCTGCTGCAAAAAATGCAGCAACCCGCTGCCAGCATGCGTAAAATAGCCATGCCTACTTTTGAAGGGCTGCAGCTTATTGATATTGCCCACATCATTTACTGTGCCTCTGCCAGCAACTATACCACGCTGTACCTGAAACAGCAGCAAAAGCTCACCGTATCGCGCACGCTCAAGGAAATAGAAGAAATGCTGGATGAATACAGCTTCACACGTGTACACAACAGCTACCTTGTTAACCTCGACGAAATCACCAAATACATCCGCGGCGAAGGCGGCTACCTTGTTATGACCGATAACAGCCACGTCGACGTATCCAAAAGCCGCAAAGACGCCCTGCTGCGCAAACTGCAACCCGGAAGAACCGCTGGTTAATGGTTCAATGGTGTCATTGTTCAATGGCTCCTTGGTGAATATTCCGCTCAAATCCTCCGTGCGCTCCGTGTGTATTCCTCTGTGCACTTTGCGGTAAAAATCTCCGCTTCGGTCATCTCGACTGTCCATTCTCGGCTCTCGATGTTTTCCCACTCACGATTGTCTCCCATCCACTCACCCAAACACCCCAACCACACAACCGCGCTGGACTTGCCCTGCATAGCACAGTAGCTTTATGGCATACAATAAAATCAACAGCCATGAAACAGAACCTCATCATCCTGCTGCTTGCATTATTGCTGGCAGGTGCAGAAAAAGCAAGCGCACAAACCGCCACCATCGTAAGTTCTGTATTACCTGCAGAAGTACGTAAAACCGTAAACATAAAAGCCGTGCGTGATTTCAGAAAACAATCCGGCTCACCTGCAGATGAAAACTGGAGCATTACATCAGACGGCGGATGGGTAGCCAGCTTTGAAGCAAACAATGTAAAACACATGCAGTTTTATACCGCAGGCGGCGTATGGCAATGCCATGAACTGGTATATACCGAAGAACACCTGCCCTATAATGTAGCAGAAGATATTCGCAGAAACTTCGACGAATATAAAATCAACAACATAGCCGAGCTGGAACTGCCCACCGATCATGTGTACTTCATCAATATCCACAACAAAGACAACACCCGGTTTAAAACCATACAGTGGCACAATGGCGACTGGCAGGTAACCAAAGCATTCGAAAATCAGCGCTAACCATCTCACCGCTTCTTCCTACTTTTGTTTGCATTCACAAAGCGGGCTGGCATAAAGTATGCGGTAAGCCTGGTTGAAAAAACAAACAGATGGAAACAGTTATCAAAGTAGGATTAATTGGTTACGGCGTAGCGGCCAAAGTTATGCATGCCCCCTTTCTGGCCACCCTCCCGCAGTTTAAAGTAACAACCGTACTCGAACGCAGCAGGGAAGAATCGAAACAGCTGTTTCCCGATGCGAAGATTGTGCGCGACATTGATGCCATGCTGCAGGAAGACATAGACATGGTGGTAATTACCACACCCAACGATACCCATGTACCCTATACCGCAGCAGCACTGGGCGCCGGGAAACATGTAGTGGTAGAAAAACCATTCACCATTACCAGCGATGATGCACTCGGGTTAATAGCCACCGCACGCAACAGCGGCAAAGTGTTAAGTGTGTACCAGAACAGGCGCTATGTATCGGATTATTTAACCATCAGGGAAATAACAGACCAGCAGCTGCTGGGCGAAATACATACTTACGAGGCGCATTACGACCGTTACCGTCCCGAAGCCAAACCCAATGCATGGCGCGAAGAAAACATACCCGGCAGCGGTGTATTTTTCGATCTGAGCCCGCATATTGTTGACCAGGCCCTTTGTTTGTTTGGTTTACCCAAAGCGCTGTATGCCGATATCCGTTGCCAGCGCCCGCATGCACGGGTAGATGATTTTTTTGAACTGCACCTGGATTATGGTTTTAACAAAGTAATACTTAAAGGTGGGATGCTTGTTCGTGAACCAGGCCCGCGCTACATGATACACGGCCGCGAAGGTTCTTTTATTAAATATGGGGAAGACCCGCAGGAAGCATTACTGAAGCAGGGCGCCATGCCTGTGGGGGACAACTGGGGCCAGGAACCGGAAGAACATTTTGGCTTGCTGCACACGGCAGTGAACGGTGAAGTGATTAAAAAGAAATATCCCTCAAAGAAAGGCCATTACGGAAACTACTATGTGGATTTATACAATACCATTGTGAACGGCGCACCATTACAGGTAAAACCCGAGCAATCGTACAACAATATCCGCATTATTGAGCTGGCGTTTGAAAGCAACCGCCTGAAGCAGCCTGTACCCTGCACAGGCCTGTTTGACATGTAGTGTACAAGCCCTGCCGCATAACGGCATCAGCGTGCATACACCACCGGCGACTTATTGGGTAAAGTAAGCGTAAACGTGGTGCCCACACCAAATACAGAGTGTACGCTGATGTCGCCGCCAATATGCTGCAGGGCTTCTTTTACAATAAACAACCCGATGCCCACACCTGAAATGGAGGTGTTGCTGCTGCTGCGGAAAAACATCTTGAATATACTGTTCAGGTGCTGGTCAAGAATACCAATGCCATTGTCTTCAATACTTACCTTGGCCATTTCGGCGGTGGTATGCACACTCACTTTTACCCTTGGCTGCACTTCCGTGGTTTTCTGGTATTTTACGGCGTTGGAGATAAGGTTATTCATAATAATCGACAACCGGAATGCATCGTTGTAAAACTCATCCTCCTGCGAAACAGACAGCTCGAATTGTATGGCCGGGTTTTGCATGCGGCACATCTCGATGCTCTCGTTCAGCAAAGAAGTAAAATCAATAGGCACAATCTCATCATCAGCCCGCAGGCCTTTATAGTATTCAATAATTTTCTGGATAAATAAATCCATCCGGTCTGCACAGGTACCAATCATCCCCATGTAATTATTGGGGTCTTTTACAGAATCTTCCATTTTTGCGAGGCTTAATATCCCCATAATGGAAGCCAGCGGCGAACGCAGGTCGTGTGAAATGCTGTACACAAAGCGGTTCAGTTCGCTGTTCTTTTTCTCCAGCTCATCAATTTTCTGGTGCAGCTGTCCGCGGGTGATGTACATATCATAGCCGTTCTGGATGGCGTTCTGCAGTTCCACCTCATCCCAGGGCTTTTTTATGTAACGGTATATTTCACCCTTGTTAATCGCGTCTACAATGGCTTCTACATCAGTATAACCGGTAAGCAGTATGCGAATGGGTTCTGGATGCGATTTGCGTACGATATTGAAGAATTCCACACCGGTGGAATAAGGCATGCGCTGGTCGGCAATAACCACATGCACTTCGGGGTGCTCGTTCAGTACCCCCATGCCTTCGGCAGCCGAAGACGCCGTTAAAATATGGTATTTTCTGCGAAAGGTAGCCTGGAAGGATTGCAGGTTATTGGGCTCGTCATCAATGTATAGAACCGTTATTTTTTCAGTGACATTCATGGGCTTGCTTTAGATGATAGATTGCAGATATGGCAGTGTAATAATAAATTCCGCACCTTTTCCCGGTTCAGATACGATATTGATTTTACCATGATGCGATCCGATGATTTTGAAAACAATAGCCATGCCTAAACCTGTTCCCTCCCCTACTTCCTTGGTAGTGAAAAATGGCTCAAATATTTTCTGTTTCACCTCTTCCGTCATCCCGATACCCGAATCCTTGATAGAAATTTCAATGCAGTTGTCTGCAATATCTCTTGTTAAGATACTAATAAACTCATTTTCCATGCTATCTTTTTTTGCATTGATAGCCTGAACCGAGTTATTGAGTATGTTCATGAACACCTGGTTAAGTTTACCGGGATAACATTCAATATTGCCTTCTGCCTCAAATTTTTTAATGATGCTTACCTGGTGCGGTATATTGTTGCGCAGCAATACCAGGGTGCTTTCAATACCATCGTGCACATTCACCAGTTTCAACTCACTTTCATCGAGCCTGCTGAAGGTGCGCAGTCCGCGTACAATTTCTGCTGTACGTTCTGCACCGTCTTCAATGCCTTTAATGAGGTTGGTAATTTCTGCACTCACCAGCCCCATATCAATCTCTGTTTTCAGTGCGTCGATCTTTTTCAGGGCTGCAGGTATGTCGTTGATGTCTTTACTGTGCAGGGCATCGTATTCGCCAATTACTTCAAACAGGTCACGTATGTCCAGCCGCAGGGGCTTGATATTCGATTTTACAAAGTTGATGGGGTTATTGATCTCATGCGCAATACCGGCCGTTAACTGGCCCAGTGAGGCCATTTTCTCTGCTTCCACCAGCTGCATCTGCGCTTCCTTCAAATCCTGTAACGTTTCACTGAGCTGGGCATTGGCCTGCTGTAACGCTTCGGTACGTTCGGTTACCTTACGTTCGAGCACCACGTTCTGTTCCCTTACCAGTTGTTCGTTGAGCTGTGATATGCGCAGCGACATGGCCTGCGATTCTTCTTTTTCCTTTTTATAGGTATTGATTTTATCTGCCAGCGCAAACGACAGCAAAGAAACTTCCAGCCCCGAACCAATCAGTATCGAATTGCTGGTAAAATCGTTAAACGGCAGTATGCCCGCATCTTTCAGGATATAAATTATCACGCCTGCAAGGAAAAAGAACCAGGAGATATTGAAATATACCGCCTCGCGCACGCCCTTGCGCATGATCCATATGCCGCACGACATAATAGACAGCGCTACCACCGTTGCGTTCTGCTGCAAAATTTGCTGCGACAGCATATAATTGCCCGAGAGATTGATAACAATACCTGCCACATACACTGCCATCAGCAGCAGGAAGAAATAGAACACCCGCTTGCTGAACCGTTTCACATGCAGAAACTGTAACACAAACAACAGCGATCCTATGCCAGACAGGGCGATGGATACATTGTGCGCCTGGCTGATAAGCCAGGGACTATCGGGCCAGAAAAACCGGGTGGAAAAACCTTTCAGCGAAGCCTGCGTAATGCCGATGGTTAAAATATACAGCACATAATACAGGTAGTTGCTGTCTTTTACAGAAAGATAGATAAACAGGTTGTACAAAAACATGATCAGGATAATACCGAGGTATATCCCGAAAATATAGAGATCGGCACTGATGCTGTCGTGGATTTTTGATTCGGTGTTCAGCTGGAAAGGCAGGTCAAGTACATCATCGCTTTTAATGCGCAGCAGGTAGGTAACACTATTGCCCTGCGGCACGTACATATCAAATACCGGGTACTGTGTTCTGAATATTTTCAGGCTAACCGGTATGGTAGATCCGCCTGCGCCGGTTTGCCGGTAATGGCCGGTACTGTCTTTTACATACAGCGTAGCTTCTGTAATGGTGCCATTGCGTATGCCGAAAAGAAATTCTTTCTGTGGAGAGGGGTTGGTGACATCTATTTTAATCCAGTAAGCCGAGTTAGACAGGCCATAGTTCACCGCATTGCTCTGCAAAGGTGTAAAGGCGGCATTTTTTACCGCATCTGCATCAAGCTGCGCAGTTTTGTCTTCCAGCACCGACAACCGGCAGGTAAGTCCTGCTTCGTTTGTAATAACAGGGGCCTGTGCCTTTACAATACTATTGCCCCCAAGCACCAGGGCAACAAACAGGTAAATGAGCCGGAGAGTTATTTGTTTTCTGTTTCGCAAGCGTTCTCTAAAAGTTTATATTCAATAATAGCCGTGCCCTTGGGCCCTGTCTCCATACGTACAATACTGGGATTTTTCCTGATCTCAAAAATATGGCTGCGGTCTTCATCGCTGGCATTGTTCATGTCGGCAATATTATCAATAAACATCGCGGTAGCCACCAGGTCTAACTTGGGATAGTTGAAAAAGCCATCCTTTCCCAGGCTTCGTTCAATAACAAAACCTGCATTAAGACACATATTCACGGTAACGGGTGCAGCAAGGGCAAACAACGTTTGTACACCCAGCAAACCGGCCTGGGCTATGGCTGCACGCAGCAGGGAAAAGCTCAGTCCTATACCGGCCACTTCCCTTGCATTCCATAAACCGCATGCCTCTGCCGTGCGTGACGATTTGTACTTGCTCACCACCTCGTAAATACGCTTGTCAACATTGCCCACCGCATCTTCAATGGGCAGGTGGGTATCATCGGCTATCTGCACGCGCACGCCGCCAACTGCATTACCATCGGCATCTTCAGCCAATATAACATAGGTATTGGCATGTTCCATCCAGTAGGCATTATTGGAAGTGATCATGGTAATACCATAAGCCTCTAATACTTTACGATGCCCTAAAATAAACCTGCGGCATGATTCAGGATCGTTCACCGCAGGAAAAGCCCTGAATTTTACCGAAATCATTGATTGTCTCTTCTATTGTATGTAAATATCATCCAGATTAAGCCTGAGGGATTTCACCAGGGGCTCGTCACCGTAAAACAGCCTGAACATGAAAACAGGTTCTGACTGGGTATTGACAAGTTTACGAAAATTTGCCTGTAATGCCGCAAACTGGCGTTGAATATGATCGGCCATGCCTTTGCCATGGTGGTGGTTTAACCGGGCAAAATGAAACAGCGGGGCCAGCATCGGCTGCATGGAAAGCCCGCTGCGGCTGGCGGTAAGCCAAATCCGCTCTACGGCCCTGCCCGCGTTAATAAAATCTTCGCCCGTAAATCCCGGCATGGTTACCACACCCACCGCAGCGGCACTGGTTACCCCCTTGCGCGCCATGGTTTCCATGGCTGAGCCCAGGTTCCATTGATCCAGCAAATCCAATGCCCGGTAATCGCGGGACACCCTTAAACCGATTGCTTCGAGTGCGGTAAGACTTAATGTACGCATATCCAGGCCATCGCGGGTTGCTTCTGCTTCTTCTACTGTGGTGCGCAGTTCACGGGCAAACAAATCGTAATGCCCCTGCGGTATAAACAGGCGCAGCTTTTCTGAGGGGCCGATAATATCGGCCATGGCAGCCACCTGTTCTGTGGTATGCAGCACATGCAGCTGTGCGCCCGGCACCTTGCTTATGGCAGCCTGCATGGCATCAAAAACAGCCGTATCAATTGTTTTGCCCGAACCATTGTTGCGGTTGGTATAACGTGTAGCGATATAATTCACCAGTTCATCAGCCGGTTGCTGCTCCCTGGTAAAATGCACCAGCGCTACCGGGTTCTGCGGCTGGTGCTGCAGCGGGAATAACTGCACGCCTGCTTTCAGGCCTATAGCGCCTGCTTTCAGCGCTATATTTTCAAGCGCAGTGCCCAGCGCCACATACGAGGCCATATTGTCAACATCGGCAAAGGAAGCCGAACGGGATGCTTCATGAAACAGCAGCAGGCTGCCTTTGTTGAAATACCATTTCCATGGCTGGTTATTGCCTGCAGAAGGCGCCAGTGCAGCGGCTTCTACCAGTTGCCTTGCTTCATCACCTGTAACAGGTGTTGCTGTGGCAGGCACGGTTACCTGGGCCGCCAGCTCAGCCATCTGCTGTTGGGTAAGCGGTGTTATGCCCGCATAATCATCCAGCACAGGAGCAGGTTTTACCGGGTCGCTGATCAGCTCATCCAGGTCAAGAAAATAGCGGCCGCTCTGGCGCAGCTGATCCAGCAGCATTCTGCGGCATATGTCGGCTGTAACACCACCGCCAAAAGTAACCGCACTGGCCAGCTGCGGCCAGGTAGAAATGGTTTTGCCTACTTCCACCGCCGATGCCTTCAGGCGAACAGACATGGTTTCGATACCCACAATCGGCAATATAAACGGCAGCTTCTCTTCGTTTGTTTTCAGTTCCTTCACCCTTGAAATATCCAGGTGCTCTACATAACCATGCAGTATAGGGCGGTTGGGCTCCAGGTCAAAACGCTCCATATCAATCGTGCCGCGGTCGCTTGCTTCCATCAGCACCGGTATCTGGTGTTTCTTGGCAGCTATGCGGCAGTTGATTTTGATATCCACGCCGTCACATTCATCAATCAGCACATCCAGCTTGCCATTGCCCAGTAAAAACGTATCCATGTTTTCAGCAGTAATGCCTTCATGAAAACAGGTTACTTTTAAAAACGGATCTATCTCTGCAATCTCTCTTGCCACCATTACCGTTTTCTTTAAACCCATGTTGTGTACACCGCTGCGCAAACGGTTAAGATTGGTAATTTCAAGCTCATCAAAATCAGCAATACGCAACTCACCAAACGTACGCTCCATGGCCAATGTAAGCGATACAGACTGACCAACGGAAAGCCCTATCACACCTACTTTTTTCTTTGCCAGCAACTCGCGTTCTGCCAGTGTAATTTTATAGCGGTTGCGATCTGTACGCAGTTCAATAAACTCTGCTTCATCCAGTATATGCACCAGCCTGCTGCTCCATGGATAATACACCCATACACCATAGGCATCGGCATCCGTATCATTTAAAATATGCTTAATGCCTGCTTCAATTTCAGCTGTTGTTAAGGTGCGTGAAGGTGTGCGTGATTTAACCAGTTCTTTCAGCTGTGAAGCAAGTGTATTGTACACCCTTATATGCGTGTTTTGATGCAACAATTGTTGCAGTGCTGCAGCATCTTTTTCATTGTTTAAACGGTAAAAAACAGGGGTGTGTAAATTGTTCTCTTTCAGCGAGTTTGTTGCACTATTTTTCAAAGTTTCAACAAGGAAAACAGGGGTTAACGGCATATTAAAAAGTTATGGTGTAGCAATATTGACAACAAAAAGCAGAATAGACAAATTTTTAGCTATAATTAATTGCTGGTGTAGCAGCTTTTTAAGAGATTTGTTTAGCAATTACCCCCATTAAAAAAGCAGGTTATTTGCATCGTGTGACAGCATGAAAGAGATTACAGTACTTTATGTAGACGACGAACCCAACAATCTGCTGGCGTTTAAAGCTGCTTTCAGAAGAACATTTACCGTTTTCACAGCAGAATCAGCAGAAGAAGCAATGGGCATACTGGCAAAAGAAAACATTCATATTTTGCTCAGTGATCAGCGGATGCCCCGGATGACCGGCATCGAATTTTTCGAAGCCATACTCAACCAGTACCCCGACCCCATCCGCATCTTAATTACCGGTTATACCGATATCAATGCAGTGATCGACGCCATCAACCGCGGCCAGGTGTATAAGTACCTGACCAAGCCCTGGCAGGAAGATGATATCCGCATTTACATCGAAAAAGCCTACGAAGTTTTCCGCCTCCGCAAAGAAAACATCGAACTTACCGACCAGCTGATAGATGCCAACAGAAAGCTGGAGTTCCTGGCCAGGCAGAATTTATTGTCATAACATCACTGCCCCCATTGCAGGTGTGTAGTTTTACCGCACGCGCTGCATTTCCTATTCAAAACCTACTGTTTTTTACCAGCCAATATAGAGGCGGCACACATGTATACATCGTCGCCGTTATGCCCGCGTGCACATGCCTTTTTTGAAATACCGTCACCACTGCCTCATACACAGGTTATCCATCATTCCTGCTGCTCATTGTCAAATTCTATCGCCTCATAGAAGAAATCTATTAAGGCAGATTTTCCACTTCTCTTTCTATAACAGTTTAATAATCAATCAATTAATCCTTTACACAGTTTTGTCACCCGCTGCCTCACTGTCAGGTTTTTCCCGCTATTCCGTCACAAATCACATAGGTGGAAAAGTCAAAACAGTTGCATTTGAGAATTGGAGCTAAATTTGACCTTCTATCACAGTAACAATTATTAAACAATTTAAATTCTCTGATATGGCTTTAGAACTGACCGATGCGAACTTCCAGACCAGCGTACTGGATAGCGACAAATTAACAGTAGTAGATTTCTGGGCAGAATGGTGCGGACCTTGTCGCGCTATCGGACCCGTTATTGAAGAACTGTCTAAAGAATACGATGGCAAAATCAACGTTGGCAAAGTAAACGTTGACCATAACCCCAACCTCAGCGTTGAGTATGGCATCACTTCTATCCCTGCCATCCTGTTTATCAAAGGTGGCAATGTAGTAGACAAACAAATCGGTGCTGTGCCTAAATCAGTACTCGATAAAAAAATACAGGCTAACCTCTGATAAGGTGGCCGAACTCATTATGATGGGTTGTAAATCAAAAGGTCCCTTCGGGGACCTTTTTACTTTGTACGATTTGCTCTCTTGAATTTTCCCTGCAAAACCACACTTACACAATCGGCAGCAAGGGATGCACACCACCTAACACACGCTGCACATCGGCCGCATCAAGATAAAACCACTGCTGTAATACGGTGGCATATACCGACCTGAAATCGTGCTGCATGTCAATATTGTCGTTCACCGAAGCAGTAGCCGGCAATACAGGACTGTGCCCTGCAACACCTGCTTTTACCTGGTTGCCAAAATAAAACATGGGGGCAGCTGCACCATGATCCGTACCGCCGCTGGCATTGGATTTTATACGACGGCCAAATTCAGAAAACGTCATCCCCATTACACGATCGCCCACTTTTAAATAATCCAGGTCGTCCATAAAAGCAGTAATGGCTTCGGAGAGTTTTGTAAGCAGCTGCGCATGCGAACCTGTTGTAGTATCCATGGTATCGGTTTGTTTTGCGTGCGTATCAAACGAACCCATATTCACCATGTATATTTTTGTTTTGAGGCCGCCGCCGATCATTCTTGCCACAATCTTCAGCTGGTCTGCCAGGCTGTTTTTGCCTGCTGCAGGATATTTGTCGCCCTGCTTCGTCACCTTCATGGCAGCCTGTTTAATTACCGCGGCATACTCATCGGTTTTAAGCGACATGGTTTCCAGGTAATCCATTTGTTCGCCCCACCTGGAGTTCACATCCACATCTGTTTTGCCTTCAATAAGGTTGTAAAAGTTTGCCGGGTTGCTGATGGCAAGTCCCATGCTGAATGCAGGCCCCTGTAAAGCAGTGGTAACCACAGAACCTACCTGGATGGCCAGCGGATCGGGCATGGCAGCGCTGGGATATTGTTGCGGAAACTGCGGGAACACTGTATCAAGATAACGGCCTGCCCAGCCCGTATTCAGCACCTTGTCCGAATCACTGGCCGTCATCCAGATATCTGCTGCGCGGAAATGCGAGAAATTGGGTTTGGGATAACCGACAGATTGCACAATACCCAGTTTACCTGCATTGTACAACTGCTGTAAACCAGACAGCGCCGGGTGTAAACCTGTTTGCTCGGTACCATTCAAACGCAGCACCTTGTTTTGCGGAATGGCAATATTGGTACGTGCTGCCTGGTATGCCGCATACTGATCAAATGGCACCACGGTATTTAACCCATCGTTACCACCATTGAGCTGTATCAGCACCAGCACGCGGTCATCGTTCATATAACGCGACATGGCGTTCATCAGCGGTGTGCCTGCCATAGCTTTTACCTGCATGCCGTTTACCAGGTAAGGGATCACTACACCGGCAGTTGTATTTTTAAGAAAGTCTCTTCTTTTCATGATTGCTTGTTTTACTGGCATCTTGTTGCAGCAAGCTGTAATGCCTGCTGCATATGGTTTACATTAACTGGTATTGTGGCAGGTTCATCAGGTACTTGTACAGGTTTTTCAGTTTGCCTGTTACGTTTTTCAGGTTAGCCGCATCCGCCGGTTTTGTGAGCATGGTTTGCCAGGCCTGTGTCCAGTAATGATCACTGGCCATGCCCTGCAGACCAGACAGCAGGATATTGGTTTTAATATAATCCTTGTCTTTCTGCGGCAGTTCTACCATGTACAGCAAATGCACCGATTCATTGATCAGCACATCGGGATTACCGGGATCACTTGTTTGTTTGGCAAATGCAACCGGGTCAACTAAAATTTTAGTTTTGTCTTTTGTATTAAAGCCAAACAGCATCATACGGTCAGAGAACTGGCTTCGCTTAGGCAACGTATCTGAATTCACCCAAAGCTTGTCGTATTGAGGTGCCTGGTAATAAGCAGGCCAGCCAGCCACATTGGGAGGATCGCCAAGCGTTTGCTGCAGGTTGGAAGCCTGCTGGTATAACTGCTGCTGCAGGCCATACTGGTTCACGTAGTCTTGTGGTGGAGGAAAAGCAACTTTAAACTCACGGCACAAGCCTAATGTAAAATCCACCGGGCTTTTGATCATTCCTCCCCTGTTACCGGCATCATAGAAATGTTTGCTTTCAAACAATTGTTGTAATACGGGTTTGATATCATAATCATTTTTACGAAAAGTTTTCGCCAGCGGCTCAATCACATTTTGCTCAGTGATTGTATCAATTACATGATACACGAAAAAACGATATAATTTCCGGCAAATAAAGCGCGATACTTCTTCCTGCGCGAAAATCATATCCAGCATATCATTGAGTTCAAGTATTCCATCATTGCCCTTGCGCCCCTTGATAACTGTACTATTATAAAAAGCAGAAAACTGTTTATCTGTATCATCATGGCGGTTGCCGATGAAATTACTGGTCAATGTTTTGGTGTCTATGGCGTAACCGGTTAACACCCGTGCAGCAGCTTTCACATCGTCTTCTGTATAATGCGAACCCGGTCCCTTACCAATGGTAAACAATTCCTGCAGCTCACGGCCATAGTTTTCATCCGGCGCTTTTTTGGTATTTGACTGACCATTGAGGTAACGCAGCATCGCGGTGTCACGTGTTATGGCAGCCACCAGCACCTTAAAATTGCCAAGCGCATGCGTACGCAGCAACGAATTATAGCGGTAGCCATATAAAGCATTCCCTAAACTGCGCATTTCAGTTACGAAGTGATTGTGCCAGAACAACACCATTTTTTCGCGTAAACTACGCTCCTGGTTTATCATCAATCCTACCCACCAGGCCCTAAAGCTATTTTCACGCCTGCTGTTATTCATACCTGTGTAAGTAAGCTGGTTTACCCAAGTGCTGCCAAGCGGCACATCAGGATCGGTAAATCTCTCGTCATTCAAATAATGCAGCGGCGGTTCTGGCATGGCCTCATTTGCATTCAGTAACTGGTGCACACTTTTTTGCAGAGACATGCCCGCGAAAAAACGGATATCATCCGGAGACGCCCCGAACAAAGTGCGTTTCGCGAGGTGCTGCGCCATCGCCGGCGTCCATTTGCCCTTAAAACGTTTGATGCCTGCATTGATAGCCGGCACCGGTTTACTGTTATTCCCGGGATCGTGCATGCGCTTTTCAGCTATGACCATAATAGGAGTTGCAGGTTTAATGAATGAAGCAATATAAAATACTCAATACGCTTATTATCAATCTGTAAACTTAAATACTTTATCATTCCAAGCCTGTTTTACCCTGCAGTGACTACTGAATATCCTTTCTCCTTATTTTTGCGCGTTTTTAAGTATTTCAAACGTAACAGCCGGGTGGAATGTTGTATTTCAACAGGTGTATCAATATCTTATGTATATAAAACCCTTTTTTTCGTGTGTTTTGTTTTTTACGGTGTTCCTTCTCTGTGGCTACCAGCAGGCAAATGCACAAAATGGCGGACGCCCCTTTTCACTCGGCTTTTATACACCCGCAGGTGACAGCGGCAATGTGCATTCTTCTATGCGCGATTTCAGCACCCAAACACAGTTTGATTTGCCGGCAACAGATTCTGCCAGGTTCAGCGGTTTTAAAGGATGGGTTTACCGCAAATTGCTGCGCGAAGACCTGGTGGTGATAAAAGACAAAGATTATAGTTTTAATATCAGCTTTCTGCCCGACTGGCAGGCGGGCCACAGCAGCGTTAACGGCGGCAACTGGCTCAACACACGCGGCGTATCGCTGAGCGGAAAAGTAGGTAATAACCTGACCTTCCGTTCTGAGTTTTACGAGAACCAGGGCAAGTTTCCGCAATACACGCGCGACTTTGCAGAAGCCACAGGGGTAATGCCGGGCGGCCTTGGTGAAGTAAAACCGCATGAGTTGAATCATGCATACGACTTCGCCTACTCTACTGCCCTCATCAATTACAAGGCAGGCAAGTATTTCGATTTTCAACTGGGTTATGATAAAAATTTTATCGGCGATGGTTACCGGTCAATGCTGCTATCCGATAACGCATTTAACTACCCTTTCTTCAAGCTGAAATTTACCGCCGGGCAGGTACAGTATACGGCCATGTGGGCACAGTTTATTGATATGGCTTACCCCATGTCATCTTACGACAATGGCTATCGAAAAAAATGGGGCGCCTTCAACTACCTGGACTGGAATGTTACCAAAAAGTTTTCCATTGGCCTGTTTGAATCGGTGATATGGCAGGATTCTGATTCAACCGGCAAGCGCGGGTTTGATGTAAGTTATTTAAACCCCATCCTGTTTTTACGCCCGGTAGAATTTGCCAATGGTTCGCCTGATAATGCGTTGATTGGATTTAACCTTAAATATGCCACCGGCCGTAAATCTGCTTTATACGGACAGTTGTTGCTTGATGAATTCAAGATCAAAGAACTGAAAGCAGGCAAAGGCTGGTGGGCCAACAAATTCGGCGGCCAGCTGGGTTTCAGGGCGAATGATGCTTTTGGTATAGCCAACCTGAATGTATTAACCGAAACCAATTTTGCGCGCCCGTTTACTTTTTCAGAACGCAGCACGCTGAACAATTATGGTCATGATAACCTGCCGCTTGCCCACCCGATGGGTGCTAATTTTGTTGAATGGGTAAACATAGCAGACTATCGCATAAAACGCTGGTTTTTTCGCGGAGAAGTGATGTATGCACGCGAAGGTTTGGACAGTGCGGGGTATAATTTCGGACACGATATTTTTAAATCTTATGATACCCGCGCATATGAGTACGGCAACTACCTGCTGCAGGGCCTGGGCACCAATGTAGTATTTGTGCAGGGCAAAGCAGCCTTTTTGCTGAACCCTGCCAACAACCTGCGTTTAGAGCTCACCGTAGGCCGCCGCAGCGAAACCAACAGCCAGTGGAAGAAACAGGAAACCTTCTTCAGCTTTGGCTTGCGAAGCTCGTTCAGGCAGCTGGTGCATGATTTTTAAAGCAGAGCTCGAATCAATTATTCCTTTTCGAACACTCGCAAGCTGTTGTCTGTACACAACAAAAACAGACGCTCTTTGGAAACATGCAACTGTTTTATATGCCCTTGTTCAGCAATATTCAGCTGGTGCTGCCACACCATGCTACTATTCGTTAAATTCACCACACAAACCTGGTTGGTAGGCACACTTGCACCATCCACAAAGTAAACTAGCTGCTCATCTGTTACAACTGAGAGGCTGTAATTCATATGGAGCTGTTTTTCTTTAAGAACATTTTGAAGGTCAATACCCGCATACTTACCGGAAAGCAGATCGAACATTTCAACAATATACCAACCAACCCTGTAGATAGCGGCACCGGCCTTCTGAAGTTTGCCGTGTAGATATGGATATTCTTGCAGCACCTCGCCGCTATGCATATCTACGCTAAAGGTTGCCTGGTTTCCCGGATCCTCTATATCATAAGTGTAGAAAAAAAGCTGGTTATTAAAAATAATGCCTGCTGTGGGTGCTTTGGCTTTGGTTGCCCGCAGCACATTGTTCAGATTAAGTTTCCACTTCAGCTCTCCATTTGCCTGAGAATAGCCATTAATTATCCCCTCATCCGTCATTGCCAATGCCAGCACCGCCTCGCCGCCGATACAAAAAAAAGGCGCTGCATTCAATGACGTCCACAACAATTTACCTTCATAATCAAATAAGCCAAACCGCCATGTATCTTCTTCCTTATACCTTAACAGAAAGTTATCATCTCCAAAATACTTTCCCTGCCGCTTGCTTCCATACATAAGCGGAACTGTTGTAAGCAGTCCCTGTTTGTAAACCGATAATTTGTCTTTATCCCGTACAACCACACGCGCTGTTATTGCCTGTTCAAACCCATAAGAGGTGTTGTCATTTACAAATAGCTCCCTGAGCTCCAGATTATCATTGATGTGATATATACAGTATTCTTTTCCGAAATACACATTACCCTTGTCAAAATAAACATCCACCGGCATATCAGAAAACACACAACACTCCTTATACATACAACTTATTTAAAAATAGAAGAATAGTATTTATTCAAAAATGTATTAATGTCCTCGTTCGTTACACCCTCTACCAAATCAAAATCGTTTCCAAACAAAATTGCTTTCCGTTCGTTGGTTAACGAATTAAGTGCTTTTCGCCCTTCTGCGGAAGTAAGATAGTCAAAAACTTTTTCCCTGCTAAGCTTTTGTCCGTTGATACGCCATTGCAACTTGTTTATATCTGGTATATAGTTCAGATCCCTACTGATAAACTCATTGACGAATGTGCCGGCATCAACGGTTTCATCCCCTGCATACCACTTGTATTCAATCCATGTATCCTCACCTGCAATACGCACATCAATACGCTTACCCTCCTGTATTCTATACTCAATTTGTATTGTTTTATTGGAGAAAGTTTTCCCATCACGCGCAATATCGTCCATAATCCAATACACCGCTTGTTTGTCATTATTGGCGGCCGTTTCAAACCTGGAGAATAAATAAGTACAGTTTTCGCATTCAATGTTGGCTTTGCCCAGCTGTGTTAAAAAGGCATCGATATTTTCCAGCACTTCCTGGTACGATTTGGCAACGCCATTATTTTTCCAACCTGAATACGTAAGCAAATCTTCTTCCATCCCCTCAAATTTGCTGAGCATAGGATTTTTCCTGATCTTTTTAATTGCTTCAAGTGCCCCCACATCCGATCTCACTCCTGTTCTGCCGGCTGATGCAAGTTTCTTCCATAAACCAATTCCATCTTTCCCATTGGCTTTTATCCAATTGCCAAAATTTTCGCTCACCGAGAGATCATCCAGGAACTTCTCCAGTAAGCCCATTGCATTCAAGTCATCCACCACACTTTCAACCTGCTTAAGTTCAGGAATAAATTTGGCCACAAGATTCCATTTTTCAGCGGGCATTTTTGCAAGCAGTTCTGCCATTTTACCTTCATCCTGTACCTGCTTAAATAACGCTACTATTTGGTTATAATTACTTTCGGTTGCTACATCTGCATCTTTAAACAATGCAAGTATTGAATTCAGTTCTTCTTCTACCCTGGCAGCATTCCTTGCAGCAATGTATTCTTTAAAAGCAACATAAGTTACCTTGGTAGCATCCCTGGCAGTTTTTACTACATAGGCCGCTGCATAGTTGGTGAACGCAATTAGCTGTTTGCCCGGCACAATACTTAAATAAGCCTTATCGGCCTTCATTGCATTTTTAAATATTTTCAGCGAAGCATCATAATAAGCATCAATTAACTCATCTGCTTTGCTGGCCACGCGGCTCCATTTAAAGTTAGATGGGAGTGCATCATCAAAGCTCTGCAGTTCATTTTCAATATTCTGCAATTTGGCTTTTTCTGCGTCAGACAATGCATCTGCCATGCGCATATCATCCAGGCCGCTCCGCACAGATTTATAGGACGTGTAAATACCCTCACCCACTGCGCCAAGGTTTACCGCCATTGTAAAGTATGCATACCGCTCAATAAATTTATCGGCCTTCTTCAAACATGAATCATATTCCTTTGTACCAGTTTTTAAATTATTCAGCCCATATGCCTTTCTGATGAAATTGTGTCCTTCATCTGATTTCAGGAACACGTCAAATGTTGGTACTGCTATTTTAGCAGTAATCCATATATACTGCAATGCACCTCTGGCAGCACCATATTCTCCTGCAGAAAGCGCAATCAACGCAAGATCAATCCCTGTTTGAATGCGCGCATTGGTAGTCTTATTAACCATCCACGCGGCAGAAAGCGCTGGCACAGGAATGGTAATGGGATAATCTGAAGGATTTGTTGACAGTTCTGGGAAATAACTTTCATTGGGTTCTGGTATCACCAGGTTCACCGTCTCCAGCGGATCTATCGGATCTGAATACTCAACTTTTACGGTTTTCACTGAAGCCATTGGCATAATCAAAGGCAACAGCACCTTTTCCGGCGATAAATCCAACCCGATGTGCGCAATCTGTAGCTGGCCCTTATCATTAACAGTAACATATTTTATAAGTTCTGCCGATGTTTTGCCCTGCCACAGGATGGTTTTAATTTTAGTAGCACCGGCTGTACCCAGGGCCGGATCAGTTGGCTTCTGCCCCAAAGATTTCCGGTAAGCCGAATTGGCCTTAATTACTTCCCTGATAAAGACATCGAAGTTGTTATCATCAGGTATCGGGAAAGGCATTTTATTATCGATCATTTTGTAAAACCTGCTAATCATAGAAGGATTTGCCAGGAAATGTTTAATGATCTGAACCTTGTCCTCATTACTTGCGAATTTCAATACTGCATCTACAATTTCTTCCCCAAAGTTGGCAAGTCCACAATTAGTACCGCTTACCCCCCAGGCAGAAGTATATAAATCAGAAGCATCGTACATGATGTCGAGCAAATCCAAACGCTGCTGCGTGGTTAATGATTCAAAATTACCTAGTGCCGCAACATGATTGTTTTCATTGGTAAAAGACACTTTCCATTTTTCCAGCAACTTGGTAATCTCACACCTGGCTTCATCTAAAGGCGTAGGCACATATTTTGACAAGCCAGCGCTTACAATTTTAGCTACTATTGCGGCACGTTCAGTCCATATCTGGTCGGCGGTTTTATCAGCCTTCACTTTTTTGTAATTGTCAATCAGCTCCTGCAACCGAACCACATTACGATTTACCAGTTTTAAGATTTCTTCCAAGTGCTTCTTCAGTTTCATCAGGTCCCGGTATCCGATGTAATATTGGTCCTTGTCAATAATCAGTATGTACCCTGGCAGTTTAGACAATAACTCCAATATTTCTCTCCTTGTTGTGGAATCATTATTGGTTAGTATATCTCCATAGGTGTCGAAATATTTCTGCATCATTTCAACCTTGTCTGCATTCTTTATTACCAATCTCCACACATTATCAATATCAAATACATAACCTAAACGTCGTGCTTTTTCGAAACTGAAAGTAGAATCCTTCTTGTCCCATATATTGACTATTGTCTCCTTCACATAACCACTAAATCTCGTTCGCTTGTTCGTAGCCCTGTCATAAGTATATGCTGCGATATACCTTATTTTATCTTTATTGTAAACAAAAGCGGAAAGTGTGCCATTTACTTCGACACTGTAAGTGGCAGCAGTTCCGTTTGTTTCATATTTTCTGCCGTCAGGTGTATACACAATATCACTTGGGTTACCCAACGACGTAAACTCAGTGAGTATTTTATCCTGATTACCATCTAAAAAATCAGCTGCAGCTTCTATAGCATCTATTTCAGCCCTTGCAAGCCGTATAGCTTCCGGTGAATACAAATTATCCCAAACATCCAGAGAGGGCCCCTTAGTTGCTTCATCAGATGCCGGTGATGCACTTCCGTTTTCCAATGCAGTCCATGCCTCTTTTGCTGCATCTGCAGCCTGTATTGCCTGTTGAATGAGGCTGTCAGGTACATTGTCCATGCCTCTTACAATATTCATTGCGCTATCTACCTGCATATGCCAGCTTTTGGCCGTGTGCATATCTGAATCTCCGCCTTTGTAAGCTCCAAGAAAGCCCCGCGCACGCTCATACCAGGTACCAGTCATAGCAGCATATTCTGCGCTAACACTGGCAATACTTTGCTTCGCCTGCATAAAGGCGGTTTGCGCGGCGTCCATTTTTTGCTGCGCGGCTTTTTTATCGTCGTTGCTGGCGGCATTGTTATAGGCATTCTGTGCATCGTCGTAATTCTGCTTTGCTTCAACAATGGCTGCTACAGCATTGTCCAGTTTTTCTTTCTGATCGGGCGGCAGCTGCGATTCAAGTGCTTTCACATCATTCACGATATCTTTGATATCACTGATATTGTCGGTAATATCCAGGTTGGCCAGTTCGCCCAGCAAATCCAGCAGCTGTTGCTGCGGCGTGCTGCCGGCTGCAGCAGGTTTGGGTTTTGCTTTCACGGCATCTTTCAGCTCCTGTATGCCATTGGTTAGTGCCATTACTTCACCCTGCGTCATTACACTGTTTTCGTCGATCGTGATGTTTTTAAACTGAACGCCCAGGCTAAAGCCCAGCATAGGCGTAGTGATTGAACCGTAACCGGTAAATACACCATTGCCACCCTGGGCCTGCAATACCTGCATATCAAACTGGCCCACTTTTACGATCATGCCGTTTATGAGTGCGTTTAACGGCTTGCCTGTACCTGTTGCAACAGGGCCGCCTTCTTCACCGCAACGGTACACTGTAAGCGGGTTGGTATGAAATGGTGCCAGGTCACTGTACGGACCATATACGCCCGATACCTTCCATTGCAGACGTGCCTCGTAATCGTGATCCGGCTCAAGGCTGTATAAGTTGTAAGCGGTATCTGTCAGGCTTTCTGAAAACCAGTCGTATGTTGTTTTAGGGTCGGCAGATTTGGCGCGGTACTGCAAACGGAAACCTTCTGTTTTATACCCGGCACCGGTAGTGGCGGGCTGCCAGTACAAATGCGCGGTTCGCTCGCCGGTGGCCTGCGCATGCAGATCGGGTTTCGTGATATTGTACGTTGTAAACGGATCAAAACCGGCATAAGTAAAGGTGCAGTTGGTACTGTACCCGTTGTTGGAAAACAATGCACGGCCATCTTTATCCCTGGCCTGTACACGCCATACATATTGCATGCTATCCTGCAGCAGCGGTTCAGACGGGCCATATATCAGCAGCGGCGATTCTGTTACTGCACTGAACACCGGTTTGGTGCTTTGCGTAATATAATCCGGGTTGCTGCCTGCAGGCCGCACCTCAAACAATTCAAACTGGTATTCTGTACCTGCACCCGGCATTGGGTTGGGTGTATTACGGCTGCTCCAGCTAAACGTGACCATCTGCGGGTTAAGCATGGTAACGCGGCTATTACATACCGGCAGGTTCAGCTGCGGCGGATCACTTTTCTGGAAATAGAAAATATTACATCCTTCATTGCTCACCTGAACATTATCGGCACGCCGGTAATCGTAGGCAGTAAAACAAATGCGGTAAGCACCTTCAGGCAGGGCTTTCGATTGCAGGTAGCTGTCCCTGCTGAAGCCGCCGGTGAATTCTATATTGCGGTCGTCAAGATAAGCACTCAGTTCAGCACCGCTGATAATGGTGGGCACTCCTGCCGACAAGGTAATAGGCTGTGGCATAAAACCGGCAGCAGTTTGCATAATCAGTCTGCCATTCATTTCCACGCGCAGGCGCAAACGCACCTGGTAACTGGGCTGCGACAAATCGTTCTGCACAAGAATCACGCGCAGTTTGTCAGAACCGGGCACAGCATAGTCGGGCAGGTAAACACTGTAAGGCGGTACTATCTGTGTGCTGGCAGTTACCGGGTAAATACCCTGCGCCTTTGCAGGCTGCCACGCAAGGGCAAATAACAGTATGCCCAGCAGCACGCAGCGCAATAGCCGCATTGGTTGACGGTCGGTAGCTTTTTCAGCAGGTTTCGGGTGGTATGAAGCGTTGTGATACATTAGAAACTGTATACGTAGTTAATATTGCTGGTAAATTCAGTAAATGCGGGTGCACCTGTTGCTGCCTGCCTGTGCAGCAGTGCAAGCGATGCCCCGATGGTACTATGCCCGCGTACATGCTTTTCCTCTTTCTTTGGCCTGGGCGAGAAATTGGCCGTTAGCGTAGTATTGAACACACCGGAAGAGGTAGCAACACCCCCTGCAACCGTGGCTTTGGTAACATTGTACGTACCCGCCAGTGAAGTACGCAGCTGTTGCTGGTAATAGGCTTTGGCTACGCTGATGGTAGGCCCGGCGAATGTGGTGCGCAGGCCCGGCGCCTTGTTGATATAATAGTTAATGCCTGATGTTAACGTGAGGTTCTGCGGTATAAAATTGTAGGCATATGCCGCATTGGTCATGTAAAAATTACTGAGTGATACTGAATCTGACTGTGTGCTGTTTTCACTTGCACGCTGGTAGGCGCCGGTAAGTGTAATGGTTTGCTTTTGCTCTTTATTGCCCCACCAGTGCATCAGCATGGTGTTATAGCTGGTGCTTACCTGGTAAAAGTTCAGCGTATCCAGCTGGTTGTTGAAATACGGATCAACCAGCGGCCTTACACGGGTATAGTTGCTGAAGTTGGAATAAGAGCCGCTCATCATCCAGTGCTCTTCAGGTATAAAATTGATGTTGCCGGCAGTTACCCAGCGTTTGGTGGCACTGCTTTTTGATTTGTCGAGGTTGTTGGTTTGTATGCCTGCGTTGCCTGAAAGTGTGATTTTATTGCGCCATAACTGCACGGAGGGTGCTACGGTAATGTTGCGCATATCGTTTACCACGTTATAGGCACCCAGCGTGGTATAATCAGGTGCCACCCGTTCGTACCGCAGCTGCAAACTGTAAAAACTGCCTTTATACCCTGCACCGGCTTGTATTGCATCGAAATAGCGGGTAGAGCCGGTTGATTTTAAAAAGCTGCTGAGCAAATTGGAGGAAGGCACAGCAGTATCTGCCCCTTTTGTACCGGAACGTATGTCACGGTTAAGTGCAGAAACAGAATATTCCAGGTCAGCGAAAAGATGTTTGCCGATATTTTGTTTTACCGTAAACGCCACGGCTAAATTTTCCTGT
Organism: Deminuibacter soli; assembly: GCF_003412455.1. Classification (GTDB taxonomy): domain Bacteria; phylum Bacteroidota; class Bacteroidia; order Chitinophagales; family Chitinophagaceae; genus Deminuibacter; species Deminuibacter soli. Next base: position 69,949 of record NZ_QTJU01000014.1, read on the forward strand.
GGCGTAACAGTAGCATCAGCCGGTATAAACGGTATGGAAGCAGGATCATCCTTTGCATGAAATACAGCGATGCCATAGCTATTACCCCTGTCATTGTATTCTACCCTGGTACCATATCCTTTGCGCTCAAATGCGGCCCTGTTGTAGCTATCCTTATTGGTTGCATCGTACGGAACTGCTTTTTGCAGGCTGCCGTACATGGCAGACACATGCCATTTATCCGGGGTTAACTCTATACCAACGCCGTTAAACAGGTGACCTGCCAGCGTATAGTTACTGAACGTCATGCCCGATGTGCCGAATGTAGCCCTCGCCCATTTGTAGGTGGGCGCAAACCTGAACTGGTTAAAAGGCTGCGAATAGCTGCGGTTCTGGTTGCTGTAACTGAAGCTGAAAGGCATGGCATAGCCAAAAGCAACAATGTTCAGGTTGCCGCTGGCATACCAGGTAAACGGATCGCGACGGTTGTCAATGCCCGATGCGGCATATCCAACAGTATTGGCTGCAATAGATCCATTCATGGTAATGCCTTTTTTCAGGCTCAGCTGGTCAAGCGACTGCGCATGCAAGCCGTAGTTGCAAACGCAACCAAGCAACAGCAGCACACCGCTTTTCAGCGCGTTTACATACAGGGTCGCACGTATCATAGTACACGTTTAATAAGGGTTCTGGCCGGGTTTATCTGCCTACCAGGAACATAATGTCGCGGCTTTCATTTTCCGTAATAATGCGGAAAATATAAGTGCCCGACGGGATTGTTCCCAGCGACATATTATCGTCAATCAAATCTGTTCTGTCATACGACTGCCTGGCCATCCAGGTGCCGGTGCTGCTGATAACGCAGGCAATCACCGATTGCTTCCGGTTTAATTTTACATGAAAGCGGAACTGGCCGTTATTGGGGTTCGGATACAAACCGGCAGTATCAATAATGCTCACCGGCACTATATAACTTGGGCCTGCATTCGCATCGTACGGGTTAACAAAAATGGTTTTCTTCAATGTATATGCGCAACCGCTGAAATAGCCGGTCATGGCTGCCCAGTACTGTCCATCCTGTGCAAAACGTATGCGTGGCGAATCGGGGTTATTACCTACAACAATCGCCAGGGGATCGAAAGCCCAGGTTACCGAATCAGGTGCCGGGCTGCTGATTTCTTTCAGCACCAGTGTATCCCTTGCATTTTGCCTGCTCGCTACCAGGAAGTTGATATCAGGCTTTATGTTGTTCTTCACAATGGCGATATCATTCGTTACCACACAACCATTCGCATCTTTCACTGTGACCGAATAATTGCCGGTAGGTAATCCTGCAAATACGGGTGTGGAAGCCCAGGTATTTTTATCAAGCGAAAACTGGTAAGGTAATGTACCGTCTGTAGCCACTGCGTTAATTATACCGGCATAGGTGTCTTCGCATATGGGTTGCGCGCTCACTTTCATGCCCAGCGCTTTAGGCTGCGTAATTTCATACTGGTAACTCCTGCTGCAATGGTGACCATCGGTAACCGTTAACCCGTAAGTACCTGCAGGTATATTCAGCAATTGCGATGAAGCAGCAGGCTTGTTCTGCCAGCTATACGTATAAGTGCCATCGCCACCGCTTACTGTTGCAAGCAGGGCCCCGTCTGACAAGCCATAACAACTCACTGCCTTGTTGGTAACGGCAGCAGCAACAGGATCGTATAAATCTTTAACAGTTGCCTGTAATGCAGCAACACAGCCGTTTACATCCTGTACACGAATGGTATAAACACCACTGTGCAAACCGGAAAAGCTGTTGCTGTTCTGCCAGTCGCTGCCCAACGCAAAACGATAAGGCTGCACACCACCTGCAGGGCCGGCCTGGAGCACGCCGGTAAGACTGTCTGCGCAAACCACATCAGTCTGGTTCAGCAGTTGCAGTACAAGTGGCTGTTGCGGCTGGCGCAATTGTACCTGCTGCTGTATGGTACAACCACGGGCATCTTTCACATACACTATATAATTGCCTTCGCCTAAACCGGCAAATGCTGCTTCGGCCTGGTAAGTACCATTGTTCAGTGCATACTGGTAACCGCTGTAACTTCCGCCGTTACCACCAAACGCGCTTACGGCAATTCCACCGTCCTGCAAACCATAACACGAAATATTTACACCATGATAATCTGTAGAAGCAGTAGCAGCATCCAATGCAGCGGGCGGACTTGTAATAGTAAGCACATTACTTTCTGCTGAATAACAGCCTGCGCCGTCTTTTACCCGTACGGTATAACTGCCTGCATCAAACCTGGCATCCTGCGGAAAAGGCTGGTAGTTGCCGCCCTGCAGCGCATATTCAAAACTGTATTGCTGGTTACCGCCTGAAGCGCTGAGATTAATTTGTCCCTTATCTCCAAAACATACAATGTCTTTTGCCTGTAACCCATTCACAGCAATGGCAGGATAAGCGCTTTTAACCGACACTGCTATATCATTGTTACAATTATTAACATCCAGCACGCTTACTACATAATCACCTGCAGCCAGGTTATCAAACACAGGTGAACCCTGTGCCGGTGCACCGTTGAGTGAATACCGCAGCTGACCTGAGCCTCCCTGTCCCATTACCTCGATACGGCCGTTCTGATCGTTGCCACATTTTACGTTTTGTATGCGTACAACCGATATGGTTAAACGCAGGCTGCTTTGTGTAAGCGTTACCTGTTTGGCCACCGTACAGCCACGTGCATCCCGCACATGCAGGGTGTGTGCTCCCGTATTGATGTGTTCAACCAGGTTCGCAGCAGCATATGCATCGTTATCCAGTGCATAAGTATAGCCAGTATAATCTGCCCCGTTACCGCCCGATGGCGTGAGCGTGGCAAAGCCATTGCTGCCACCATAGCACGAAATATTGACACCGTTATAGTCAGATAAGACATAGGCAAAATCAAGCGCCTGCACCGGGGCAGTTACTTCAAACCGGCGCCCTGCATCGGCTACACAACCCTGGCCATCACGCACCTGCAATTGATATACCGCAGAGGTAAACTGGTTGGTGATGGTTTGTTCCCGGTAACTTCCGCCATCGGCAGCATACCAGTAATGATACTGGCCGTCACCACCCGTTACAGCAGGTGCAATCGTTGCCTTATCATTGAAACAAACTATATCGCTGAACTGCACGCTGGCTATTTCCAGTTTGGGAAAGCTGTTTACCAGTGTTACGTCATTTGCTGCGGTACAACCATTGGCATCTTTCAGCTGCAGCTGGTAAGTACCTGCAGCCAGCTGCGCAAAACTGCCATTATTGCCCCAGCCTGCGCCGGAAAGATTGAACTGGTAAGGCGCAGTACCTCCTGCCGCTGTTGCGGCAATGCTGCCTGTATGCTCACCAAAACACTGAATGTGCTGCTGCGTATAGCCGAGGTTAAGCAATGCTGCAGACTGCACCAATGTAAATGGTTTCTGTACAATACATCCCCTGTCATCTTTTACATATACCGTATAATTCCCTGCTGTAAGCCCTTCAAACCGTGCCGTTGTACCATATGCCCCGCTATTGAGGGCATACATATAATTGTTGTTATACGGTGCTCCATTACCGCCGGTGGCATTCACTTCAATCCAACCGGTAGCACCGCCATAACACGCAATGTTTACGCCATTATAGTTGGATATGGTTTCGCTGTAAGCCAGCGCAGTACCCGGTTCTGTGATAGAAACAGATTCCTGTACGGGCGTAACGCAACCCTGCCCGTCTGTAATTCTGAAAGCATAGTTGCCTGCAGTAAGGCTATCGGTTAACAGGTAATTGTGTGCGGTATTCCAATTGTCTGTTGACCATTCATAGTGATAGTTACCATCACCGCCACTTGCCTGGATAGCGACATGGCCGTGCGTATTGCGGCAATGAATATCATATACCGAAATGCCTGTTTCTTTTAAAGCTGCATAACTGTTTACCAGGGTTACTGTTTTATCAACCGTACAGCCATGACTGTCTTTTACATGAAACACATAATCACCGGCAGGCAACTGCGTTATCGCCTGGTTATTGTTTACCGCTGTTCCGTCGCGGGAAATAGCATAAGGCAATGTACCGCCGGTAACAGCAGGTGTAATAGTGCCGGTTGCATTGCCATAACAGGCAATGTTTACATTGACCGATGCAAACTGCAGTGTTTGCGGTTGCGTAATGGCTATGGTTTGCGGCACTTCGCAGCCCCTGCCATCTTTCACGGTAACCACATAACTGCCGGCCGGTAGCTGGCTGTACCCCGTTATTGCAGCATATGGCTTGTTATAACCGGTACCGCTAATTTTAAACTGGTAGCCTGTAAAAATGCCCCCGTTACCACCGGTTGGTGTTACGATAAGCGCTCCATCACTAAGGCCATTGCACGATACATTTGTTGCTGTTGAACTAAAGCTCAGCGCTGCATCCGGCAACGTAACGGTGTAGGAACGCGGTTGCTCATACGCACATCCTTTCTGGTCAACCACCTTAAAAATATAGTCGCCAGACTGGTGTAAAGCTTCACCCGCTGCAATAGCGGTATGCCCAGCACCATTGTTATAAAAAAACTGGTTGCCGCCATTGCCCCCGGTCACCGTTAGTGCAACCGGTGCACCATCCGCCAGGCAAACTGCTTCGCTGATAACAACCTGGCTTATATTGAGGATAGCAGGTTGTGTAATGATCTTTTCTTCAGACACCACTATACATGCCGCATTGCTGTTGCGGTCGCCGAGTACCAGGCGGTACCTGCCCGGCGCGAGCGATGAATAATCTGTACCACTATTAAAATTATCTGTTTGCCAGCTGCTGCCCTGGTAAGCTTGCCAGGTGTAGGAATAATTACCTGAGCCACCACCAGCAGTACTGCTGACTACACCGTCACCATCGCCGTTACAGGTTACGTTGGTTGCCTGCAGCGTAACTGCCAAAGGTTGCGGTTCACTAATGGTATATACTACTGTTTGCTGATCTGTACAGGTTCCATTGCTGTTTTTCAGCACCAGTTGATAATCACCCTTTGAAAGCCCGGTAAATGCACCGGTAGTATTGGTTGTATTATAACTGCCGCCGGTAAGCGTATACCGGTAGCTGAGTGTGCCTCCTGTAGCGCTGAACGACAGTGATGCATCGTTATAACCGGCACAACTTGCATTGGTTTGCTGGATAAGCTGCGGTGTTAATGCCACTACAGGCGCCAGCGATTTTACTGTACTGTAGCCTGTACAGGCGGGATGCAGTGCATCGGTGATCACTACCCGGTAATTGCCTGCAGGCAGGCCGTTGAATACATACTGCGGCTGCGCTGCAGTTACCTGTGCCAGCTGTGTATTATTGTCGTTGTTATACAGGGTATAAATAAAGTTACCTGCGCCCCCGGTTGCATTCGCTGTAATGCTGCCGTTGGCAGGTGCAGTACAGGTAGGGTCCTGTACACTGGCAGAGCCGCTTACAGGTACAATATCAGCCAGTGTAACAGGTACTGATTTTGAAGGCTGGCAGGCATTGTCTACTGTTGCTACATAATCTCCGGCTGCAAGGCCACCCCAGGTAATGCTGCCTGCGTCCTGCGCCACTATTGAAGCATTCACAGGCACCCCGTTTTTCGTTAATGAAAACAGGTAGCTGCCATTATCCGCTGCATCCAGGTCGCCACCGGCGGCACTCACACGTATCTGTCCGTCGCCTGCATTGTAACAGCTGATGGTGTGTGTTTGTGCAGGGTTATTATCTACTGCTATCTGCAGATCAGGATAAAGCCCGATGGTTTCCGGGATAGCCTGGTAACAATTGCCACTTGTTTCGCCTGCGTTCACAATCCACAAACTGTACGAATCTGCCGGCAGGTTATTGATCACAATAGCACTGGTTGAAGGCACATTACCCTGGCTCCATTGTTCAATTACACCGCAATCAGATGAAGAAGGCTGCAAAAAATCAATTTTACAGGGCTGGCTGGCATTGGTTCCTTTTTTCAGTATCCAGCGTATATTGCTGCCTGCAGGCGATGTAGTGATAGCCCCGGCAGGTATGGTGATACGCCCGTTCTTTACCAGTCCGTTTACATCACCGCAGGAATTCTTGCGGATAATCATGCCCGTGTTTACCACAGGTGCGGCCTGCAGGGTGGTTACCACCAGGTTTTTGGCATAAGCTCCATTGGCATATGTTTTATGCAGCGTAATAGTATGCTGCACGCCTGGCGCATACGCACTGGGCTGATAATAAGTTACAGGGGTGCTGTTGTTATCAACCGTAAATGTTACACCGGAAGCATTGTCTACATAAGATGCAAGGTTGTACTGCGTATTATCATTGGCACATACGTTCGTAAAAGGCACATTGGTTTTCCAGCTGGGCCCCCGTTCAACGGTAATGGTAAAGCTGCTATAGGCAAAATGATACTCGTGTGCGCTGTGGTTACGGCCCCAGTCTTCATTCCATAAATCTACCAGCCAGATGATTTTGTTACCAACGCCATTGTTATATGGTGAAAACCAGAAAGACGTAATATCAGTACCGGAAATTACCGAGCTTCCATTTTCCACTCCCTTGGGCTGCTGCGCTGCATTGCCCTGCGAATAATATGGATTATCATATTTGTACACAACCCTTACATCGTTGGCTTTCCTGAAACTGCCACCGGTAAATACACGTCCCGGGCTGGTGGTAGATATACATACATTGCCCCCGGTACAATCATTACCCATGGTAGGGTTCCAGGTGGGGAAATAATAACTGGGTGTACCGGCAGGTATATCCGGGTCGATATACATGAGTTTGTTGTTGTACGCAGGCAAATTCGTATAATAGGGATTGCCTTCATTCTTGTAAGAATCCGCACAACAATGTTTGTATTTCCAGTCAGCACCTGCCAGTTGGGCATCTGAAAAAATGCTCACATACCTGGAGCAGTTTTGCGCTGCAGCAAAAACCGCTATGCCCATGCATGAAACGGTGAGCAAAAACACCTTTGCAAAATGCAATGTTTTCATAGTCACTATTAAAATTTAACTTCAGCAACCTTGCTCATTTCAGTAACCAGGTCGTTTTGCAAAACGGCCTTTACTTTATAGCGATAGGTATTGCCGATGAAAATGGCTTTGTCTGTATATGCGGTTGTGCCTTCAGGCAGTGTGGCAAACAGTATAAAGGGTGTATCACTTTTAGAGCGGTAAACCACAAAATGCTTTACATCTTTCCTGTTACACTGCCAGTTTAGCTCAATGGTCTTTTTGTCCCTGTTGGCTGCTGCGGCAAAGGGTTGTATCATTGGCCGCCTGCCGTTTTCAAACAGCACATCATGGCTGCGTGCAGCTGCACTGTTACCTGCATCGTCCCATACCTGCAGCTGGTAGCTGTAGGTGCTGCCCATTACCAGGGCTGTATCGGTATAAGCAATAGGTACATGTGCCGAATCCCATGCTGCCACTTTTATGGTATCTGCCGGATGCTGCTTACTGGTACGCAGTAATGCGTAACGCACGGCATCATCACTGCTGCTGTTGTTCCACTGCAGCTGTATGCCGTGCAGCGAATCAACTATTACTGCGCTGGTCATCAGCGGTGCGGCAGGAGGTATAATATCCGGTCTGTTCAATACGATGGAATCTGTATATGGCGAGGTATTGAACATTTTATCTACTGCAATAATCTTGTAATACACCTTTTTGGTAAGTGTATGAATATTCACGGTGTCGGCATACCTGGCGGGTACACAGATATGTTGTGTAACTTCAGTAAACTCTTCCGTAGCTGCATTGGCCCTGAATACGCGGTAGCCCTGTAAGTCACTTTCTTTGTTGGATGCCCAGTGCAACTGTACAATACCCGCACTGTCGATAGTGGCGGCCAGCCCTTCCGGTTTGGCGGGCGCTATGGTATCGATGAGTTGTGCAAAGTAGGGAAAGGAGTATACGGTTTGTTTGCGTTTGGTTACTACTTTCAAACGGTAATAGGCATTGCTGAGCGGGTGCTGATCGATGTATTGCGTTGCCGTTGTATTCAGCGGCAGTGTATTTACCTGTGTATATGGCCCCTGTATGGCAGGCGCACGGGTTACCTGTATCTGCGCTACCTGTCCTTTTAATGAGGCTGGCATCAGCCATTGCAGGTATACGGTTTTATTGCTAATGATGCCTATCGAATCTACGATGGGCCTGTCCAGTGTTGAAAGTCCCTGCCCGTCTACTATTTTCGAGTACGGACCAGTTTCTGCAAATGGCGTGAGGCCCTTGATGCGGTAATAATAGTGTGTTTCGTTATCTGCCAGCGAATCTTTATAATACGAATCGCCAGACTGTTTATTGGCCTCTACCGGCATTACAGGCAGTTCACTTACCGGTGCATAGTTTTTACCATCTGTTGACCGTTCAATGATGTAAGCAGAATAAATGCCTTTGTCCATGGCTGTATACCACGACAGCACGGCTACCCCATTGGTAAAATCGGCCCTGAACTCACGCGGCGGCGGCAAAAAAGAAGGCTCATCGGGTGAAGCCACTACCACCGTACTGTCTACATGCGCATTCACCGGCTGCCTGGCCACAGAAATGCGGTACCCGTAACGTTCACCGGGCCGTACATTTTTATCTTCGTAATACAGCGCTGCGCTGCGTGCGGCAGCATTGGAAAAATCACAGGCCAGCAAGGCCATGCCCATGCGCCAGTCCTGTATATTCCTGTTTTCTAAAAATGCACCGATGCCTTTGTCGGGAGATACATTCTTTTGCCCTTCACCATATATCATTTCCCGTACAATCGCGACCTTATCATCCGTACGCGACAGGTTATCCATCTGCATCTGCGTATAGGGTTCCAGCAAGGCCACGGGCTGCGAAGGCTTGTTAATGCTGTCGGTAAGCAGCAGTTTGCCGTCGCGTGCAATGGTAAAGCGCTCTACTTTATACCCATACTTGCTGCCCAGCTGCCATACCACGAAACTGGTAGGCACCCAGCGCAGCACAATGCGGTCTTTCCTGGCGCTTGCCAGTGCAGTAATACCGTTTTCCTGTGCCTGCGCAACTGTGCTGCCCAATATCCATAACAACATGCCTGTAGCCACTGTTTTTCTCATATAGTGATGCAGTATTTGCATTAGTAAAAATGAATTTTGTATTGTACCGAAGAGGTTACCTGCCTGGTGCCCGGCAAGCGATAAGTTAACTGCACAGGATAATCCTGCTTAGACTGCAGGTCAACATATTTCGATACCAGCAAACGCTGTACAGACGGGTTATTAATAAATGCCGCTTTTCCTGCCAGCACATTATCGGTAGCCTTGTTCAGCAGCTCGTGGTAATCCATGTTACCTACGTACGAAACATAATACATCACCCTGCAGCGGCCCGGTTTGCTGGCAGCCTGCCCTTCGGATATGTCGTCATCGGTTAAATCGTATCCCTGGTCATCGTTGTTATAGGTTTGCACGGCACGCATTGGTGGTATGCCGCCCGATATAGCAGTATCCCTGTGTGTAATGGTTAAATCGGCTACAAACGGATACCCATTATACAGCAGCGGCATCAGCTGTTGCTGCAGCCAGTTGTTCTGCGGCAATGCTGCTGCGCTTACCAGCGGCAGGGTATTAAATGTTGCATCGCTGTTCAATTCATAGCGGTCGAATGTTTCCGGTGCATCAAAACGTTTACCTATTACGCTGATATAGCCCTCTGCCACATCAAACACATCATAGGCATTGGCAAAGGCGTTCATCTTTTGCGTAAAGCTGCTGTAACGGCTGGTGCGGAAATCGTTTTCCAGCATCACTTTACTGCCGCCCGACATGGCTACGCCTTTCAGTTTGGTTTGCGTGATGGTGGTGGTATCATCATTACCGCTATCGGTATGCGTTGCCTGTGTAATATTGTCTTTTGCCTGCACACCATCTGTCTGCAAACGCAGTAATGAAAAATGATAAATGGATGCTGCTTTCAAACCATTGGGCAAATCGAGGTTTACCTGTGTATTGGCTGCATCATAGCTTACCGGTGCATCGGCGGTTGCACCCTGTGGTGTTTGAAAATGCGCCTGTACTTTCCAGCTGCCCTTGTCGTCTTTTCCTGCAAACAAATAAGGCTGGCCGCGTTTCAGTTTTATATAGGCTTTCGGGTACTCGCCGGGATAAAAATTATACTGCCGTTTCAACGGGTAACAGTAAGCCACATTTTCCCAGGGAATATTATCCGGTGCTTCGCCTGTTTGAAAGGTTGCTGCTTTTACTTCATAATTCACTACACCTTCTTCTACCAGCGGAGCCCAGGCTGCGCCGTTCTGTTTATCGAAGTGCACTTTTACCGATGCGGTTAAACTGCTGTTGGGCGGTAATATATCGCGCAGGTTGAGTGATGCTGAGGTGGCATCATCGCTTAATGTCATTGTGCTGCTGATAACACCGGTTTTGGCATCTGATAATTTAAACTCATCTACCTGCACGCGGTAAGTAGCCATTTCATCGTCGTTGTTCATCATCGAAAAGGCTTTGTTTACCGGCAGTGCAAATGCCACCTGCGGTGTGGCGAATACGCTTACATTGGTTGAATTGCTGTCTGGTTTAATATCGCTGATGACCTGCAGTTCTATTTCGCGGGCACCTACTATTTCACACTCCGTACCGATGGTTACTTTCACGCTGGCCGATCCTTTGATGAGACCGCCGAGTATGGAATACTTTACGCCCACAGCTCCCTGCATCCACGATGGGTTGGGCAGCTTGGCCTGCAATAACGCAGCAGCAGCGAGGTTTACAATATCGAAGCGTTTCTTCTTCCCGAATATTTTTACTTTGATACCTACCTTGCCCTGCAGGTATGCATATGCCTGGCCCGATGCATACCATCCGTTTACGCCAATGGGGTTTTCACTGCCCTTGCAACGTGCCTCGCCATAGTTGCGCAGCAATATGTCGGTACCCGCACCTATGCCAAACGAGGCGTAGATGGGTATGCCATCTTTGTCGAAGTTGAAACCTACTTTAAAATGTGCACCAAAGCCCATGCCCTGACCTTTAGACATGGCGTTTTCTGCCTGCATAAAGTCGGCGTTAATGCCCGTGAGCACACCGGTTACTTCAGGAGGCGGTGGCGGCATGTTCTCTACCTTGCTGCCAATCATGAAATACGATTGAACGGTGGCAATATCGGCAATGGTCAGTCCCATCATCTGCGAAGGTTTGCCAATGTATACCCACCAGTCATCAGGTGAAAAATACATCACTGCTTCGCCCATCAGGTTATTGGCATTGGTGCCCCTGATGATGCCGTATACGTTTACATATATTTTGAGGTTGGCATTAAAGGTGTTGTTGGTTTTATCAAAACGCATGTACAGCTTGCCGCAAATGGGTGCACTGGTTTTAACCACTGTGTCCTGTATATTCTGCGGCTTCTCCGGTTTACTCAACACATATGCAGCCCCGTCGAATTGCGCATAACGGAACGAACCGTTGGTGCCGAACTGCACTTCAAGCATGGCGTTGGCGTTAACAAGTGTATTGGCCCCGCTTAGCGCCAGCGAAGCACCGGCCATCAGTCCCAGTCCTGCATCTGCAGAGGGTACATAGGCAAAGACTTCGGTGTTATTGATCATGCTGTCTTTCACGGTGGCCTGTGCCTTGAAGGGATCGAATGCCGGCGGCCGCTCCATATGGTACGATACACCACCCATGAGGCCGGTTATTTCCAGCATGCCGACAGACAGGTGTGTAGACACATACAAATCGCCATGCCAGTAGCGGTAAGCATCTTTTGTACCAAAGTACATGTTGGCGCGCGCTTCGGGTATTAAGCCGGGTATGTTAAACTCCAGGTTGCCTTTAAAACCGTTGCCGTAAACCGGGTGCTGCTGAAACAGCGTTAAGCTGCCTTTTAAATGAAACGCAAGCACATCGCAGGTTAGCGCAACATCATTGATCTTTACTTTATCAAACTTCCAGCTGGTGCTGGTTTTTTGTATGGTTTCCTTGCCTACCTGGACGGTCTGTGTTTTTTCTACCTGGTTGGCGGTCACTACAAACGATGAACTGGCAGTAAAGCTTTTATCAGCCCCATCCATCAGGTTCAGTTTCACTTTGGCGCCAATGGCTACCTGTCCGTTCATCAAACCCAGCTGCAGCGAATCGAGCGATATGCCGAAGCCGGCCATCGAAAACCCAAGCTTGCCATCAAGTTTGAATACGCCGCTGCGCAGGTAAGGTTTCTGGGTAGACAGCGTAAGTGTTTGAAAAGCTACATCCGGTACATTCAGCAGCCCTTTGTTGATGCTCATTTTACCGTTGAGCACGGCACCACCTACAAAATCGTCTTTTACTTTCTGTAGTGTAACAGTTGAGTTTTTATCAAGTGTAAGCGTGCCGCCAAACCAGTTGTAGTTGCGGGTTGCAGTGGTGGTAATGCTAAACGCATAACTCAGGTCATTATCCTGCATGCCCATGGTGGCACTGTAACGCAAGGTATCTTCACTCAAAAAACTCAGCTGCATTAAACCCGCCAGTGTGCCGGCGCTTACCTGGCTGCGTTTAAAGCTTACGCCGATTTTATCAATCGAAATAGGCCAGCCGCCTGCCGATGCATTCCCCAGCTGTACCAGGTTTTCTACTGCAAAATCACCCGACACGCCGTTGTCATCGATCAGCATGTTTTTGGCACTGATCACCGGGCGCTTGCCATTGGTTTGTGTAAACTGTGTGGGCAGGCTTATTTCCAAATCCTGCAGAAAAAAACCGCGCCACAACATCGCATCCTCGCCTTTCACATCCAGCCCCGAAAGCGGCATGCTGGCGGGATTGGCAATATCGCTCATGTCTACCACGGCATTGGTTACCTTAAACGTAAAATCAGGTACACTGGTTAACGCAAAGGGGGCAATGTTTACGGTAGCAAGTATGTTGTGAATGTCTTTGGCATTTACCGAAAAATCAGCCGATACATAACCATTGTGGTCAAGCGGTTTTATCATGCCCGAATCAAAGCGAAACTGGCCATGCAGGTTCACGTCTTTAAAGCCGTTACAGTCCCATTCCACATAGTTGCTGCCATCAGCAGGCAGCAGCAGGTCAACATGATCGTTTAATGCAATGGTATCGGCTGAAAGCAGGATGAGTTTGGTAGAGGTGCTCAGTGAAATGCCGCCCGGGTTAAAGGCAACATTCTTGGCGCCAAAGGCCATAGTTTTATCTGTACCCGGAACAGGCAACTCAATGTATACGCTGAAAAAACCGCCTTTCGTGGTAAAACGGGCACTGTCGATGCCGATGATATAGGTTTGGCCGTTAATTTCTTTGGGAATGCCTACAGGCAAACTGGTAAGTGCCTTGGCGTCGAGCCTGCCTGCATAACGGCCGCTATCCTGTATCTTCTGAAACAGCGCGGAAACATAAGAAGGAGAAGCAGATTTGCTGCCAGGTGTTTCACCTGCAAACGCCTGGCTAATACCTATGATAAGCAGCAGCAGGAAAGACATTGCGTATCGGCAATACACAACTTTCCCCGTAGGTTTGAAGGGCATCATTCTGTTTTTTTAAGGGTAGCCTTTGCAACAGGGTTCTGTTATGGGCAAAGACATATTGTAACAATGTTAAATAAGAATGATAACCCTACCAAAAGAATGCATGACAAATTCCTCTAATCCGTCAAATGATAGATAAAATTACCTGATTACAGGTACTGTTTCAGCATCACCTGCAGCTGTTGCATGCCTTCCGTTGCAGGTGCTTCTATGGGAGTGATCACCACGTTGGTGTGCGGGATTTTTTTATCAACGATAAATTTGGGGATGCCTTTGCGTGCATAATGCAGTAAACCGGCAGCAGGATACACGACCAGCGATGTGCCGGCAATAACGAGTATATCGGCGGTAGATGTAATTTCCGCGGCTTCTTCAATAAGGGGAACAGGTTCTTCGAACCATACAATATGCGGGCGGTACTGTGCGCCATCGGGGGCCAGCTGCCCCAGCGTTATATCTGTTGTAATACCGGTTACCAGTGTCTCATCGCGTTCGCTGCGCATCTTGAGAATTTCACCATGCAGGTGCAGTATATGTGTGCTGCCTGCACGCTCATGCAGGTCGTCGATGTTCTGGGTAATGATGTGTACGTCAAAATCCTGTTCCAGGGCAGCAAGGGCCGTGTGCGCTGCATTGGGCTGCGCAGCCAGTACATCACGGCGGCGGTAGTTGTAAAAATCAAGCACCAGTTGCGGATCTTTACGCCAGGCGCGCGGTGTGGCCACGTCTTCAATGTTATACCCTTCCCACAATCCATCACTGTCGCGGAAGGTACGCAAACCGCTCTCAGCGCTGATGCCAGCACCTGTTAATACAACCAGTTTTTTCTTTGCCATCGGTGAAAGTTTATTGCTGCAACAGGTGCAGGTACAACAGCTGATTTATTTTGCTTTTTCGCCTGCGAGTTCCATAATAATTTTCCACTCTTCATCCGTTACCGGGCAAACAGATAACCTGCCCTGGCGTATCAGTGCAAAATTGGCCAGTCTTTCGTCTGCCTTCATCTGCACCAGTGAAACCGGTTTTTTCAGTTTTTTTACGGGCTTTACATCCACTACTACCCAGTTAGTGTCATCCGTTGTAGGATCCTGGTAAGCTTCTTTGGCTACCTGTACAATGCCTACTATTTCCATGCCTTCATTGCTGTGATAAAAAAACAGCTTATCCCCTTTCTTCATAGAACGGAGATTGTTGCGGGCCTGGTAATTGCGCACGCCATCCCAAAAGGTAACGCCGTCTTTCACCATTTGATCCCAACTGTATTTAAAAGGTTCCGATTTGATAAGCCAGTGTGACATGGAGAGATATTGTTATTGGTTAGAATTGTTTGATTGTTTCAGGTTTAACGTTTGAAGTTTAACGTTAACCTCTTTATAATATATACTGTGAACTTTAAACAGTAAACTTTAAACTTTAAACAGTTCCTTACCACCCATTGGCAAGCACCTCGGCCAGGTGAAGCACTTTCAGGTTGCTGCCTTTGTGTTTGATGTAGCCATCGAGGTGCATCAGGCAGCTCATGTCTGTGCTAATGAGGTATTGCGCGTCTGTGGCGGCGGCATTGGTAATTTTCTGATCGGCCATGGCAATGCTGATGGGTTCAAACTTAACGGCAAATGTACCGCCAAAGCCGCAGCAGGTTTCCACGTCGTTCATTTCTACCAGTTCAAGTCCTTTTACTTTTTGCAGCAACCTGCGCGGCTCCTGTTTGATTTTGCATTCACGCAGGGCAGCACAGCTGTCATGGTAGGTGGCTTTGCCATCCAGTCTTGCACCAAGGTCGTCAACACCCAGTACATTGATTAAAAAATCAGACAACTCGTACGTACGCTCACCCAGTGTTTTCACTTCGTTGTGCATAGAGGAGTTGTTGAACAGCTGCGGGTAATAATTGCGCACAAACCCGGTACAGCTGGCGCTGGGTGCCACTATATAATCGGCTCCACTGAAGTCTTTCACAAATTTGGTGCACACTTCTTTGGCTTCATTCCTGAAGCCTGCATTATATGCCGGCTGACCGCAACAGGTTTGGTTGGTATTGTACTGCACTGTACACCCCGCCTTCTCCAATACTTTAACCATATTGAATGCGACCGACGGGTACAGCTGATCTATAAAACAGGGAATAAATAATTGAACATTCATGATAGTGAGTGGTGAGTGGTGAGTAGTGAGTGGTAAGTAAGCACAACGCACGGGTGAGTAGTGTCCATAGGACTCCTTTGGAGAATAGTCAATAGTGAATGAATACATAGCCATCAGGCCATTCTTTTCATTAGCACATTTTCAAATTTTCAAATTCCCAAATTGTTCCTACTTGCCTCCTCTCAGCTTCCTGGTGAGCTCAATCATTTTCGCTGCGGTAACGGCTGCTTCTTCGCCTTTGTGACCGTGTTTGCCACCTACGCGCTCCAATGCCTGCTGTTCGTTTTCTACGGTTAATACACCGAATATAACGGGTGTATCCAGCGTGAGGTTCAGTGACACTACGCCGTCTGTTACGGCTTTACATACATAGTCAAAATGCGGGGTATCGCCACGTATTACCGTGCCGAATGCAATGAATGCATCCGCAGCAGGCTGTTCGCTTTCTGCATAGGTTTTAATGGCAAACGGTATTTCAAAAGCACCCGGAACGGTAATGGTTTTGAATTTGATACCCTGTGCCTTGAATATCTTTTTTGCGCCAGCTTCCAGCTTGTTGATGATCGCTGCGTTCCACTCGGTTTTCACCATAACTACAAAGGCATCCTTCAACTGAGGGATGCCTTCGTTTAATGCCGTATTTCCTTTTGTTGCCATTATTTTACGCTAAAGTCGTTTTTTTCGATGCTCAGGCGGTAAATGTATTTATCTGCCTGGAAACCTTTATCTGTTCTTGGAAATTTCTCTTTCAACTGTTTGTACAATTTCAGCGCTTCTTCGTTTTTGCCAGACAGCTCGGTCAGCAAGGCTGCCCTGAACAGGTATTCAGATGAATTGGTTTCATCTTTTTCAAAAGTAGAAGCAGCTTTGGTGTAGTACTCAATTGCTTCTGTTTTTTTATCCTGCTCGCTGTAAGCATCACCCAAACAGCCGTAGGCCATCATCTGTACCTGTTTGGCGTCTGTGCTGAAATCTTTCAGAAATTTAATGGCATTGGCATAATCGCCCAGGTGCAGATAGCTTACACCGGCATAATATTTAGCCAGGTTACCGATTTTAGTACCGCCATAGTTTTGTGCAACATACAAAAAGCCTTTGCTGGATCCGTCTCCGTTCAGGGCTTTCTGCAGCGAATCGGCTGCAAAATATTCCTGGGCTTTGTATATGGCTTCACCGGCTTTTTCTTCTTTCGGTTTCACTACCAGGTTCTGGTAACCGAAATAGCCGCCTACTACTACTATTGCAGCAACTGCAATCGAAACAACAGGCTTTTGATATTTGTGCCAGAAACTCTGCGCTTTAACCAGCGCTTCATTTACTTCAACTTCCTGCACTTGTTTATCAGACATAAAATTTACAGTATGTTTTTATAAGAGATGATAAGGTTACTCCGCTTAGTCAACAATAAACGGATAGTTCTGGTCTACATACACATCTTTCAGCAATTCGTTGTCATCCGGCCATGGGCTTTCTTCAGCGAATTTAACGCTTTCTTCCACTACGGCGTTAATGCGTGCGTCAATCGCAGCGATTTCTTCCTTGGTAGCGAATTTGTTGTCAAGAATGGTTTGTAATACCACCTGGATAGGATCTTTGCCTTTGTACTCTTCCACTTCTTCTTTGGTACGGTATTTCTGGGGATCAGAAACTGAGTGGCCTTTGTAGCGGTAAGTCTTCATTTCCAGCAAAGTAGGGCCGCCTTTTTCACGCGCACGTTTTACCGCACGGGCAACCGCATTGTGACAGGCCTCAGGGCTCATGCCGTCTACTTTATCAGCAGGCATTTCATAAGCATCGGCCAGTTTATAAATATCCACCACGTTTGAAGTACGTTCAATTGAAGTACCCATTGCGTAGTTGTTGTTCTCACAAATAAATACAACCGGCAGCTTCCACAGCATGGCCAGGTTAAACGCTTCGTGCAGCAAACCCTGGCGGGCAGCACCGTCACCGAAGAAACACAGCACCACATTGTCTGTACCGCGGTACTGCTCAGCAAAAGCCAAACCTGCACCTGTACCAATCTGCGCACCTACAATGCCGTGTCCGCCGTAGAAATAATGCTCTTTACTGAAAAAGTGCATACTGCCACCCTTGCCTTTCGCACAACCGGTCGCTTTTCCATACAGTTCGGCCATACCAGCATTGGCAGAAATACCTTTCGCCAAACCCAGACCATGGTCACGGTAACCCGTAATAAATGGGTCTTCCTGGCGTGTTGCAGTCATACAACCTGCTGCAATGGCTTCCTGACCGATGTAAGCGTGGAAAAAACCGCGAATTTTACCGGCCATTTTATACATTTCCTCTGCCTTTAACTCGAACTGGCGAATCAGCTGCATGAGCTCGTACCAGTATAAATATGTCTCTTTTGAAAACTTGGTAGCCACGGTATTAAAATTTGAGGGGCAAATATAGGGGTTAATGGTTAAAAATATCCTGTTTGTGAATTTTATCCCCGCCCCTGTTTGGCTGTTTAGGGCTAACTTGCAGCTTTATGTTGTATCTGCCGCACATAACCGTTACACAGTACAGGAATTATTTATACCAGCAGTTTCAGTTTCCCAACCGGGTCACCGGTATCAGCGGCCCCAACGGCAGCGGCAAAACCAACCTGCTCGACGCTATTTACTACCTCTGTTTCACCCGCAGCTATTTTTCCAGGCCCGACAGCCAGAGCGTGCACCACGGCATGCAGGGACTGCGTATTGAAGGCCTGTTCGAGAAAAACGGCGAAACCGCGAAACTGGTTTGCATACTGCGCGAGAACAACAAGAAAGAATTTTACCTGAACGATAGCGAGTACAAAAAATTCTCCTCGCACATTGGCCGCTATCCTTGTGTAATGATTGCGCCCGACGACACCGAGCTCATTACCGGCGGCAGTGAAGAACGCCGTAAAATGATCGATACCCTGCTGGCCCAGCTCTCTGCCGGCTACCTGCAGCAACTGATCGATTATAACAAAATATTACAGCAACGCAACGGATTGCTGAAAGCAGCAGCCGAGCACCGCCGCCTCGACGAGGCCCTGCTCGATATTCTCGACGAACAGCTGTACGCTAAAGGCCAGGACATTTACGCAGAACGGAGAAAATTCGCCGCTGAGTTTATCCCGCTTGTGGAGGCGCAATACCAATCCATTGCAGGCAGCAACGATGGTGTAACCCTCAATTACGACAGCCAATTGAATAACCAGTCATTCGCCAGCCTGCTGCAGCAAAACCGCCAGCGCGACCTGTACCTGCAGCGTACCGGTGCCGGTATTCACAAAGACGACCTGGTGATGAAAATGGGCGAACAGCCATTTAAATCCATTGCCTCGCAGGGCCAGCGCAAAAGCCTGCTGTTTGCCCTGAAGCTGGGCGAATTTATTACCCTGAAACAGCACAACGGCTTTGCCCCCCTGCTGCTGCTCGATGATGTATTCGAAAAACTCGACGCCCAACGCATGCACAACCTCCTGCACAAAGTATGTACAGAAGAACAGGGCCAGGTATTTATTACCGACACGCATCATGACCGACTGCATATCGCGCTCGAACAACTCGCCGTACCATTCGGGATCATCGAGCTGTGAAGAAGGTTCAATCTGTTGGATGGTTCAATTGTTTGGATGGTTCAATTGTTCAAAAAGTTCAATTGTTCAATAGTTCAATTAGGCACCAAATGGAACATTGGAACTCTGGAACATTGGAACTTTGGAACTCTGGAACATTGGAACTCTGAAACTTTGAAACTCTGGAACTTTGAAACATTGAAACTCTGAAACATCTGACTATCTTTGTTCCATGTCTGAACTTACCATCGGCGAAGCCATCAAAAAATTCCTCAACAAAAGCCAGCTGAAGAACGGTATCCGTGCCCTGCAGATAGAAGAATTATGGGAGCAGATTATGGGTAAAACCATTGCCAAGTACACGGAGAAAGTACAGATTGTAAACCACACCCTGTTTATCAAAACAAATGTAGGCCCACTGAAGCAGGAGCTGATGTACCAGAAGAAGAAGATTATAGAAAGGGTAAATGAAGTAATGGGCGAACAAATGGTTCGCGAAGTGGTGATACAGTAACCGCTGTTCTGTTTATATGATTATCCCTACGGCACTGCGCCGCATATTTCACCCGGAATTTTTATTGCAAGCAAATGAACTGCTTAATACAGTGCGTCCCTGCTCATGCTTTCTGATGCAGACCTGCTGAGTATGGTTTCTTCCATAAAGGGCATTAACTCCTTGTCGCGCATGGCTTCGCGCATCAGGTCGTTGAAGGTAATCATGCCTGAGAAAGCAAAGTCTTCAAACACGGGAAGGTAGCGGGTTTTATACAGGTTCATCATCAAAATCGCATGTCCTGCGGTATCCAGCTCAGATACAAATGGCAAATCGGCTGTCATCACCTCGTGCAGCAAGGTATTGTGCGAATGCCTGTTGCGCAGAATTACCTTACGGGTGTAATCACTTTCGGTAAACACGCCGGCATATTTGCCGCAACGCATCACCACTACAAACTGGGTATTCAAACACTGCATCAATCCAAGGGCTTCGAGCACGGTAGCGCTTGCCTCCATGGTATTTGACAACGGCCCCTTTGCCGCAAGAATAGCGGAGATAGTACGCATACAATTGATTTTAAATGATCAGGAAGAAATACCGGGCGTAGGGATTGAAGCATGTACGTTGTTAGGATCCTATCAACAGGCAATTTTTTATGCAATCGGGAACGGAGTGAGATTAAAGTTAAACATTAAACAGCGATAAAAATGCACAACTGCATTATTAAATTTTCGCTAAAACGCAACAGCAGCAAGGGAGAGAGGGAATAATTTGAAAGTGTGCTGATTTGAAAATTTGAAAATGAAAGAACCAATGTTTGAACCGAATCAATGGTTGGATGGCTTAATGGTTTTATGGTTCAATGGCTTAAGCTGCGAGCTTGTTTGGCCAAAGTCACCTGCGGCGAAAGTGCAGCATTAATACCCGCTAAGATAGTCTCGATGTGTCGATGTCTCGATTCTCGATGTATTTTCCTCTCACGATTTACGACATTCTTATCCTCGGGTCTACCAGGCCGTAGAGCAGATCGGCGAGAATGTTTACGACGATGAAACAGCTCGCGGTGATCAGCACGCTGCCCATTACTACGGGGAAATCGAGCTTTTCCAGGGCGTCTACAGTTACGCGACCGATGCCGTTCCAGCCAAATATGTATTCAACAAAAAAAGCGCCTGCCAGCAGCTCGGCAAACCAGCCGGTAACTGCAGTAATCACGGGGTTTAAGGCATTGCGCAGGGCATGACCGAAGATCACCTGCCGCCTGTTTAATCCCTTGGCATAGGCAGTGCGGATATAATCCTGGTTCAGCACATCCAGCATGGCGCTGCGCGTAAGTTGCACAATAACGGCCAGCGGGCGTATGCCCAGTGTTATGGCAGGCAGGATAAGATTTTTCAGCTGCAGTGTGCTGCCGTTAAAAGCGTCTACACCAAACAGGCTGCCGGTCATATGCAGGCCGGTATAATTGCTCAGCACAAACCCGAAAATATACGCCAGCAGGATGCCCATAAAAAACGAAGGCACCGATATGCCCAGCACGCTGGAAAACACTGCGCTGGTATCCAGCCAGGTATCGCGTTTTACCGCTGCCAGCGTACCCAGTAAAATACCCAGCACGGTAGCGATAAGCATAGCGGTGAGCGCGAGCACAAAAGTGGCCGGAAGGGCCTGCAGCAATACTTCAGATACATTGCGTTTGCTCTGGTACGAGCGGCGCAGGTACGGCAGTTTAATACCCAGTTTGGTTTCACCGCCAATAAAAAAGCCCTTCAGCTGTTTTTGCTGTATTTCTTCGCGTGTATGCACGCCCACAGGCGATACATCGTTCATGTACAGTACAAACTGCTTCCATTTGGGCTGATCCAGCGCCAGCTCCCGGCGAATGTTGCGCATGGTGGCACTGTCGCCTGTTTGGCCCAGCACCAGCCGTGCCGGATCGCCAAAACCCTGGAACAGGAAAAACACCAGCATCACTACGCCCGCCAGTACCAGCAGTCCATATAAAAGTTTGCGTGTAATAAAACGAAGCATAGTGTGGTATTAAATAAGCAGTGAATCAATGAGCGGTTAAATTATTTCTTCATGGCGTCTACAAAACCGGCCACGTCACGGTAGCTGTTCTTTTCCAGTACATTGGCCTGGCTCATCAGGAAGAATGTAGGCACCACGCGGGCAGCTGTTTTTACCACAGTGGCATCGCAGGTAACAATGGCTACTTTGGTGGTATCTAACAGCTGGACTGCCGTTGATGCGGCAGGTGTAACCACGATCACCGGCATACGCTGTGCCTGCGCGGTTTGCAGCATGGCTTTGTAAGCCGCCTCAGACTTGTTCCAGGTATTGAAGTGCTGCACAAATACCAGCACATATTTGCGCTGCTGGCCCAGTATTTCGTGCGTGGTGTCAAAACCGCTGTGCGCTGTCATCGCGAAATCTTCAATGGGCGGTACTGCATTGCCTTTGCGTACCAGCTTGTCGTAACGGTCAACGTATTCATAGGTAGAATCAAGATCTGCCGGCATATTTGCCTGGTCAAACTCTATTTCTTTACCATTCTTTTTGTATTTGAACGTGATGGCAAAGCTGTCGATCACCGAGCCTGCCGGCGGTTCCATCTGCTGCAGAATGTTGTTGCCTTTTTTGTAAGGCAGGCAGTCAACAAACGGCAGGTGCTGCAGTGCATAAGCCTGCATACCGGCAGCGCCTACCAATACGGCCAGCAGCAACACCTGCGGTACGGGTGTGCGCAGGGCAGATTTTATCCTGTTGCGGTTAATAAAGAGTATTACAATGAGCAGCGTCAGCAGCAGGTCTTTCAGGAAAGATTGCAGTGGTGTTAAAGGCAAACAATCACCGAAACAGCCACAGGTTTTTATTTTTCCCGACAACAGTGCATAGCCCGTGAGGAATGTAAAGAAAACAATGAGCAGCAGCAGCAGCCAGCTAAACAGGCGCATACGCCAGCCCACAATCACCGCCACGCCGGCGAGCACTTCAAACACATTCATTACAATGGAAAGTGCGAGCGCGTAATTATTGAGCCATTGCCAGCCCCATACCTCGAAAAACTCCTGCATTTTATAGCTGAGACCAAGCGGGTCATTGGCTTTTACCAGGCCGGAGAATATAAACAGCAAACCAACAATCCAGCGAATAAGGGTAAGTAATGTTTTCATGCCATTGCGGTGTTGCGGCAGGTGTTTTCCAGCTGCCTGTTGTTAAGGGTTATGTTAAGCAGCGTGTTTGCCTTCGCCAATCAGTATCAGCGCAAACACGGCGTAATTCAATATATCGGTATAATTGGAATCGATGCCTTCACTTACGATGGTTTTACCGTCGTTGGCGAGTATCTGGCGTATGCGCATCAGTTTCATCAGAATCAGGTCGGCAAAGCTTTCCTGGCTCATTTCGCGCCATGCTTCTCCGTAATCGTGGTTTTTGTCTTCCATCACGGCGCGGGTTTGTGCAATGGTTTTGTTGTACCACTGCTCTACTTTGCTCACTTCCACATCTTCAATGGCCGCCACTTTCAGTTCAAGCTGGATGAGGCCGATAACGGCATAATTCACAATCGCCTTAAACTCGGAAGTGATGTTATCCCCTATTTTCTGCTCTTTTTTATCCTGCAGGGTACGTATGCGCAGCGCTTTGATAAACAGCTGATCAACCACGGAAATGGTACGCAGTACACGCCATGAGGTGCCGTAATCTTTTGTTTTCTTCAGAAATATGTCCTTGCAGCCTGCTACCGCCTCGTCGTATTGTTGGATTGTGTTGTTCATATCTTTATGCTACGCTAAGTTTGCATCCGGCACCAAAAATAAAGGAAAGCAAACAATGTTTACGATCAATTGCAGCGGAAGATTGCTCAGCCTCCACCAGCCCGTGGTGATGGGCATTATTAATACCACGCCCGATTCGTTTTACGGCAACAGCCGCATTGCCACCATTGACGCGGCTGTAACGCAGGCCGGTAAAATGCTGTCAGCGGGTGCAGCCATACTTGACCTGGGCGGACAAAGCACGCGGCCGGGTTTGCCGCAGGTAAATGCCGAAGAAGAAGCTGACCGCGTGGTGCCGGTGATTGAAGCCATACACCGCGCTTTCCCGGACGCCATTATCTCAGCAGACACCTATTATGCCCATGTGGCCCGTGAAGCGGTAAAAGCAGGGGCTGCAATGATTAATGATATCAGCGGCGGACTGCTTGATGAAGCCATGCTGCTCACGGCAGGCGCACTGCAGGTGCCGTATATCTGCATGCACATGAAAGGCTCACCCGAAAACATGCAGCAGCTGGCCAGCTATGAAGATGTAACCAGCGAGGTGATCGATTACTTTATTGAACGAACCGAAGCATGCCGCCTGGCCGGTATAAACGACGTAATTATAGACCCCGGTTATGGATTCGCGAAAACCTATGCACATAATTTTCGCCTGCTGCAGCAATTACCCTTATTTTCGGTACTGCAACGACCGGTACTGGTGGGTATTTCACGCAAGTCGACCATTTACCGCACCCTGGGCATCAGTGCCGAAGAGGCATTGAATGGCACCACCGTACTCAATACCATTGCACTAATGGGCGGCGCACACATACTGCGTGTGCACGATGTAAAACAGGCCCGCGAAGCCATAACGCTGGTGCAGGCCGTACAACAATCCTAACCACCCCAACCATTTAATATATACGTATGCCCTATTCATCGCTGGAAGCCTGTTTAACCGACCTGGAGAGAAACGGACACCTGGTGCGCATTAAAGAAGAAGTGGATCCTTACCTCGAAATGGCGGCCATTCATTTGCGCGTGTACGAGGCAGGCGGACCGGCCTTGTTGTTTGAAAATGTGAAGGGCAGCCGTTTCAGGGCAGCATCGAATATATTCGGCACGCTGGAGCGCAGCCGGTTTATTTTCCGGGACACGATACCTGTCATTCAGCAGCTGATTGCACTGAAGAATGATCCTATGCAGGCTTTAAAGAAGCCCTTCAGCAACCTGTCTGCCGCCATGGCCGCGTGGAAGGCCCTGCCTTTGCGCAACCCTGCCTCTAAGCCGGTACTGGCGCAGGAAATACAGATCAGTGATCTCCCGCTTATTCAGCACTGGCCTATGGATGGCGGTGCTTTTGTAACCCTGCCGCAGGTGTATTCCGAGGACATCAATCACCCCGGCATTATGCAATCGAACCTGGGCATGTACCGCATTCAGCTTACCGGCAACGACTATGTAACCAATAAGGAAATAGGACTGCATTACCAGATACACCGCGGCATCGGCGTGCACCAGGCTGCTGCCAATGCCAAAGGGCAACCGCTGAAAGTAAGCATATTCGCAGGTGGCCCGCCGGCCCATACCCTTTCTGCAGTAATGCCCCTGCCCGAAGGTTTAAGTGAACTTACCTTTGCCGGTGCGCTGGGTGACCGCAGGTTTCGGTATACGTACAAAGATGGCTACTGCATTAGCACAGATGCGGATTTTGTAATAACAGGAGAAGTCTATCCCAACGAAACCAAACCCGAAGGTCCTTTTGGTGATCACCTCGGTTACTATAGTTTAACGCACCCATTCCCGGTAATGCGGGTGCATAAAGTCTATGCACGTAATAATGCCATCTGGCCATTTACTGTAGTGGGCCGCCCGCCGCAGGAAGATACCAGCTTTGGCGAACTGATTCATGCACTTACGGGTGATGCTATTCCCAAAGAAATACCGGGTGTTAAAGCAGTACATGCGGTTGATGCCGCAGGCGTACACCCTTTGCTGCTGGCTATTGGCAGCGAACGTTACACACCGTATGCGCAGGTAAAACAACCTGCTGAATTGCTGACGCTGGCCAATCGCATACTCGGCACAGGTCAGCTAAGCCTGGCCAAATTCCTGTTTATTACAGCCGACCCCACCAACCGCCTGTCCATACACGATATACAGGCTACCATGCAGTACATACTCGAACGTATGGATCTTACCCGTGACATTCATTTCTTTACCAATACCACTATTGATACGTTGGATTACTCCGGTACCGGCCTCAACACAGGCAGCAAGGTAGTATTTGCTGCATATGGTGAAATAAAGCGACAGCTGTGTACAGAAATACCCGCTGCCTTGTACAACCTGCAACAGTTTAATCATCCTGTGCTGGCCATGCCCGGCGTGGTTTGTTTGCAGGCAAAACCTTTTACCAGTTACGATGAGGCACAGCGTGAAATGGCTATGTTAAATGAACAGCTGGTTGATAAAACCGATGCCCTGCAGCAGGTGCCCCTGCTGGTGATTACCGATGATGCCGCCTTTACCGGCGCTACGTTAAACAATTATCTCTGGGTTACGTATACACGCAGCAATCCGTCGCACGATATCTATGGTATTGATGCCTTCACCCAATTCAAACACTGGGGCTGCCGCGGACCGATGATTATTGATGCACGCATTAAACCGCACCATGCGCCGCCGCTGGAAAAAGACCCTGCAGTAGAAAAAAGCGTAGACGCCTTGTTTGCGCGCAATGGAAGCCTGGGAAAGCTGAAGGTTTAGAAATGCCCAAAATGATAATTTGCTATTGCAGCCGGGAGTTGTGAACTGCAGGCCCGGATAACGGGTAATTGGTATGTGAAGGGATAAAATTTTGAGCAGAGCACCTGCTATAAAAAATATAGGGGCAGTTGGAAACAACCGCCCCTTTTTCAACCCTAAACCCTTAAAAAACATTGATTTTTTAGAAAAAACCATGCCAATATGAAAAAAGAGGCCTTTTTTTAAAATCAGTTATCGCTCATAGTACACAATTATTTAATACACAAATCCGCCGCTAAAAGCAGCTGCTAAAAGCATTTGCACAACCAGACCGTATTCATAATGATCATCCGACAGCCTGGCATCTGTTAATAAAGTTTAACAAGTGCGAATCAGTGCCGCAACATCGACTGCCAGTAATTTTGGCAGTTTCCAAACTTTGGCAGTCATTTTTAGTGTAATTCCAATGAAAAAAGGTGATACAAACAGCCATTATAGCATTTGTATCACCTTTTTTACTGCCTGTTGGCACCGGGCCAACTAGAATATCTCCAGACCAGAGAAGAAGAAGCTGCCTTCAATAGCTGCGTTTTCATCGCTGTCGCTGCCATGTACGGCGTTTTCACCTACAGAAGCTGCGAATTTTTTACGGATGGTGCCTTCTTCAGCCTGTGCAGGGTTGGTTGCACCGATCAGTTTCCTGAAATCGGCAACAGCATTGTCTTTTTCAAGAATTGCCGCAACAATCTGCCCGCTGCTCATAAAGTCAACCAGCTCACCGTAAAAAGGTCTTTCCTTGTGTACAGCGTAAAAAGCACCAGCCTGCTCTTTGGTCAGTTTGGTCCATTTCATGGCTTTAACAGTAAAGCCGGCTTTAATAATCTGGTCTAAGATAGCACCAGTGTGGCCTTTTGCAGTAGCATCAGGCTTAATCATTGTGAATGTTCTATTACTCATAGTTGTACTTGCCGTATTTGACGCGCGCAAAAGTAGTCATTGAAGCAGGAATTAACTATACCCCTGCACCAATTTTGGGAAAAAAGTTTGGGAAACGGGATAATGCCGCTGGTTCCCGGAAATTAGATTTGAAGGTGTGGGACGAATCCCTGAATTTTGCCGCCGTTCCTATGCAATCAATTCAAGCCTTCTATCCATTATTGTCAAAGCCTTCAAAGGCCGTTATTACCATGCATCAGAAGCCTGACGGCGATGCCATGGGTTCTGCGCTTGGGCTGTATCATTTCCTGAAAGCCATTGGGCATGATGTTACCGTTATATCGCCCACTAACTGGGCTGATTTCCTGGACTGGATGCCTGGTTGCGCGCAGGTGATTGATTATGATCTTAACAGGGAAAAATCTGCAGCGCTGGTAAAGGCGGCTGACTGGATTTTCTGTCTTGATTTTAATGTACTGCACCGCACCCGTCATTTTGAGCCGGTGGTGGCTGCAGCAAAAGGCATACGCATATTAATTGACCATCACCAGCAACCACAGGTAGAAGCATTTGCTTACGGCGCAAGCAATACCGCGAAAAGCTCTACCTGCGAAATGGTGTACGATTTTATAACCGAAGCAGGTTATGACGAAGTGCTGAATGAAACCATTGCCACCTGCCTGTACACCGGCTTAATGACGGATACCGGTTCGTTCCGCTTTCCCAGCACCACGGCATCGGTACACCGCATTATTGCGCATTTCAAAGATCTTGGTCTGAAGCACACCCCTATCCACGAAAACATTTATGATAATTTCCTGGAGAACAGGTTGCGCTTTATTGGTCATGCCCTGCTTAACCGCCTTGATGTATTGTACGAATACAATACAGCCATCATGAGCATCACCAAGGCTGATCTATTGAAATTTGATATCAAAACCGGCGATTCTGAAGGTCTTGTTAACTACCTGCTTACCATTGAAGGCATCCGTTTTGGTGCGTTGGTGATAGACAGGGATGAAGAAAGAAAATGGAGTTTCAGAAGCAAGGGCGATTTTGATGTAAACACCTTTGCCCGCACGCACTTTGAAGGCGGCGGACACAAAAACGCTGCAGGCGGCCGCAGCAGCGAAAGCCTCGAACAAACAACAGAGAAATTCAAACAGGTTATTCAACAATATGAAGTTCAACTACAATAACATGAAGCAATTCTTATTAGGTGTGGCAGCGTTTGCTATGTTTGCCATGACTGCCTGCCAGGGTGTTAACTACGAAAAAACAAAATCTGGCCTCACGTATAAAATTATCAAAGGTAAAGGTGGTGAAAAGCTGAAAGGCGGCACCGCTATCAAATTCAATATCTTCATCGGTATCCCCGAAGCTGATACCACATTTGCCACTACTTTCGATAAAATGCCCGGTTTCTTAACCGTTGACAGCAGCCAGCGCGGCCGCGGTACATTTATGGAACTGCTGCCCCTGTGTAGCGTAGGTGACAGCCTTATCTTCAAATACAGCGTGGATACCCTGAAAAAACTCGGCGCTATTCCCGACTACAACAAAACCTTTACACGCGGCGGTTTTATTACCGGCCGTATCAAAATACTGAAAGCATACAAAGCAGAAGCTGACATGGTTGCCGACTACCAGAACGAAGTTCAGTCAGAAACCAACCGTGAAATTGCAACTATTGAAGGCGACCTGAGCAAAATGGGCGTAAAAGCACAGAAAAGCAAGAAAGGTACTTTTGTAGTAGTGAGCAACCCCGGCGACCAGAGCAACAAAGCCGATTCCGGCAAACAGGCACTGGTAATGTACCGTGGCTACCTGTTCAATGCAAAAGGCGGCGAGAAAAAAGTATTCGACACCAACATGGATACTACCAAGGGTCATACACAGCCTTACCCTGTAGTAGTGGGTCAGTCACAGGTAATTGCAGGCTGGCACGAAGCGCTGCCTTTCTTTGGTAAAGGCGGTAAAGGTACTATCTATGTACCTGCCATGCTCGGTTACCAGAACCAGGCAATGCCCGGTATTCCTGCTTACTCAACACTGGTATTCGACATCGAAGTTACCGATGTAACCACACCAGCCCCTGCTGCTGCACAGCCCGGTTTCCCCGGTGGTGCTATGCCACAGCAACCTGGTCAGCAGCCAGCAGGCCACTAATTCAGGTTTGATCGCATAACAAAAAAAGGCTATCCGAAAACGGATAGCCTTTTTTTTCGTCAGTCGTCAGTGACCTTAGCGAGTATTAATTCCGAGAGCCGAGACATCGACACGTCGAGACTATTTTAGCGAGTATTATACTTTTTGCCGGCTTTTCATTCACTATTGACTATTCACTGTTCACCTCCGAAGGAGCCCTTGGACAGTGACCCCACCCGCTCACTATTCACCACTCACGATTCTCACTCCCATCCCATGCTTCGCAATACGCCTAATTCAAGTCCGCGCAGTTCGGCCAGGCCACGTAAACGGCCAATGGCTGAATAACCGGGGTTGGTGATCTTATCCATATCGTCGAGCATCTGGTGCCCATGATCTGGCCGGAAGGGAATGGACGTATCCAGCTTTTGCTGAATGGTGAGCAGTTCACGCATTACTGCATACATATCGGTATCGCCATCGAGATGATCGGCTTCGTAAAAATTGCCTTCTGCATCCCGTTTGGTATTGCGCAGGTGTACAAAATGAATGCGCGTATCCAGTGCTTTAATCATGGCCGGCAAATCGTTTACCGGGTTGGCGCCGAGTGAGCCGGTGCAGAAGCAGATACCATTGGCAGGTTCAGGCGCTGCGCTGAGCACATCCAGCAGATCCTGGTGGGTGGATACAATGCGCGGCAGGCCCAGTATGTCAAACGGGGGATCATCCGGATGCACGGCCAGCTTCACACCCACTTCTGTTGCTACAGGTGCTACCTGCTGCAGAAAGTAAGCCATATTGCTTTTCAGCGTTGCGTGGTTAATGTCATCGTAGGCAGCCAGTTGTTTGCGCATGGCATCCACACTTCTTCTTTCTTCACCGGGTATGCCAAACAAAACGGTATCTACCAGGGTATCGGTTTCCAGCTGTGTGAATTGTGCAAAACGGCTGGCAGCACGCTGCACAATGGCTTCGGGGTAGGCAGCTGCGGCGTTGGCACGTTTCAGCAGGTAAATATCAAAAATGGCGAGATCTGTCCAGTTAAAGTTCAGCGCCTTTGAATTGTCGTGCATGCGATAAGCAATGTCGGTGCGTGTCCAGTCGTTTACCGGCATAAAGTTGTACGTTACAACAGGAATACCACATGCTGCAATATTGCGTAGAGATACTTTATAGTTTTCAACATACTGCAGGTAATTGCCGCTGCGTGTTTTGATGTCTTCATGTATGGAAAGACTTTCTACCACATCCCAGTTAAAGCCATAGGCAGCCAGTTCTTTCTTGCGCTGTTCAATGGCATCCACTGTCCACACAGCGCCATGCGGTACATGGTGTAATGCCGTTACAATGCCTGTAGCGCCTGTTTGTTTTACATCCTGAAGGGAAACCGGGTCGTTGGGTCCAAACCAACGCCATGACTGTTTTAATCGCATACGCCTGTTGATCTTTTCGCCAATAATACATCATTTAGCAATACCGCATCCAACGCTTTACGGAAACGTTATCGAAGATCTTTCAGTGAATAGTGAATAGTCAATAGTGAATGAATGTACTTGCCTGAATAAGGTTGACTTTTTTTGTAGATAATAGACCTCGTTGTAAAGTAATGTTTTTTCTGATACAGCTGATTAAAGCGGTTCATTTGCAAAAGACATTGCTTT
>NZ_QTJU01000015.1 GCF_003412455.1 Deminuibacter soli
CACACAACTTAAGAAAGAAAATAGCCTAAAAAAGCAGGCTAAATCAATCAAACAAACGCCCTTCTACTAACACAATCCTGTGATCTTATAATTTTACCTCACTTAATCAAAGTCTCCGCTATATAGCTTGGTATACCGGCCAATATTGAAAAAGCCGTCCCAAATACTTTTGAGACGGCCTCTTCTCTATATTTGAAGCCTGCATTAATCAAATTGCAGGGTGAGGCTCTTCGGGAATACCAGGTCTTCATAAACAATGCGGCCTGCACTGCCCGGTGCCCGGCGCAGGTTGGGTAATTTTAATAAACCAGCCACCAGTTCGGGTACTGTTACTTCGCTGATATAGCGGCCTGTACACAGGTGCGGACCATAACCGAAATGCATGCAATCTACCTTGCGCCCCGGCCTGAATTCATTGGGCGCTGCTACCGTGGAGGGATCGAACATGGCAGATAAAGTAGCCGCGTAAATGGTACTGCCTGCGGGAATCTTTTTTTCATGCGGGGTGCCACTGCCAATCACTGCGCCATTTTTACAAAACCGCAGTATCACCGGGTTGTGCGGGTTAAAGCGCAGGGCTTCAAACGCGTAATCATGCACCGTATCCATATCACCGTTCACCGCAGCCTGCCTGGCCTGCGCCAATACCTCAGGGCGCCGCAGCAGCTGGTCAATCACATGGGTTACCACCTTGCTGGTGTTTTCTACCACGCCCAGGATACACAGTATATTACGCCGTACTGCATCATCATCCAGCCAGGCAGTATCAGCCTGTTTGGCAATAAGGCGGTTCAGTACATTATCTTCCAGCGGTTGCTGTTGTTGCTTGCGTTGGGTAATTAAACCGGCAATATGTACAGCTACTTCTTTAGCCGCAACCATGCCGCGCCCGTGCACTGTTTTATCATTGTTTAAATTAACAAAGGCCTCATTGAAAATGGCCCGCTGCCATTCCATCATTTTCTTTTCATCGGCAGGTACGCCAAAATACTGTGCTACCAGGCGCACGGCTGCAAGGCGTGCATATACATCTACCGTATCAATCTGTTTCTTTGGAGCAGCCTGTTGTATAAGGTCGGCAGCGATGGAACGTATCATATTCCTGATCAGGACAAGATCTTCGCGTTTGATCACCTGCTGCAGCATGGCCCTGTCGCGCGTGGCTTCTTCCGAAGCATCCATGCCCAGTACAAAGGGATTGCCCATCACCTCCATTTTATACCCGTCTATTTCATGTACAGTAAACGCGTCTTCGCGTAACAATACATCCTGTACATCGTTGTAACGCGTAACCACAATGGTTTTACCAAAACGCGCAACAGGCGCTACATTGCGTAACACCGAGAAAGCGGTGCGCAGTACAGGGGTGCTGGTAGCCCATCCTTTAAAATAAGAAGACATACTCATACAATAGCAGTTTTAACGGGCAGCGAGATAAGCCAATGCATGCAGCCCGGGCATAAAAAAATAAGCGCCGCCTTTTACGGTGGTGAAATCAGGAATATTGCTGTAATGCCTGCGCAACCCGTTCGCCGGCACACTGAAGAAGCCGCATTGATGTGCATCATCCGGGTGTGCGTTATTGCCAATCAGCGGGTCACGCTCGTGGTTTAACCCCAACAGCTTGGGATTATTTACCCAGGCATTCTGTATAAATTCAAACTGCCGGTTAATGGCAGCGTTAAAGCAGATAAAGTACAACCCGCGTTCCCCCTCAAAGTTTTTGGAACGCAATATCTCTGCAGGCTCCAGGCTATCACATACAGGTTTGCCGTAAGAACGGCCGCGCCGCAGTATACGGTGTTTGTTGGCAATCTCCATCGACTTGCTGCTGCTGGCATCCATGGCATCACGCGGGTTGGTGCGGCGGATATGTGAACCAATCGGGCAACGCAGTCCTGCACTATCCACTGCCCGGTAACCAAAATCATCCCTGCTTTCCATAGAAGTATCATCCTTGTCAGGACAAACACTAACCGGTGCACCGCTGGGCCAGCGGCCCACCATTTTAGCAGCGAGTTGTATCATGGCCTGTTCATCACTTTTGCCATCCTGCATGGTAATGCTTTCGATATACTGCCAGAACACCTGTACATCCTGCGCCATCTGCCTGAATACGAGATAACTGCCGTTCTTCCCGAAATCAAGCATACCGGGCTTTACAGCCGGCGGCAACGATGATTCCTTGCCTTGCAGTAAGGGCACCTGCGGCGTATCGGGATATTGGTTATACGCATCTTTATAACCCAGTATAAATTCACCTGCCGCAACAGTGTTCTCCGGTGTATCCTGTTTGCCCAGGCCTTTAATGGTTGGCTGCGCAATACCATCGTGAAAGCCAAAATGTTCTTTGCGCTGCCCCAGCACAGCTGTATCAAGCCGTTTTATTTCAGTCAGCTGAAACTGTGCAAAGTGCTGCCGCTGCATATCGTACAGCAGCTGCAGGCTTGTTTCATCCGGCGCATACAACATCAGCAATGCATGAACGGGTGTTTGCTGCGGGCCACCCCATTCCCATTTATCAGGTGCACTGTTACCAAAATCACCCAGGAACAGTTGCTTGTGCGGGGTGGTCATGCCGTCTTCAAATTCAAGCGGGAATGTGTCGAGACTGCTTCCATCCAGTCCCAGTACCTTCAGACCTTCATAGGTAAAAGCCAGGTTTACTGCAGCAGGTGGTTTCTTTTCACTGCCACGCGTAATGTTCTGTGCAATCAGCTGCAGCCATTGCTGTGCGGCCTGTTTGCTGCCCATGCCCAGCAGCACAAACTTGCAGGCAGGCAGGTGGGCATAGCCTTTTACAATGATGCCCTGTATATCTTCCTTTTCAATAATTTCCATAACAAAGGTTTAAATAAGCCGCAGCCATTTCAATGCTTCTTCTTCACCTGGTTTGCCGTATAAACCATTGCGGATGGCTGAATTGGTATAAATATTTTTAACAGATACATTTTTATTGGCGCTGTACCATACCTGCGAAACGGTTTGGTAACACCTGGCCCAGTCCATAAACTCGCGCGCATGTGCAGCACCGCCAAACAACATCAGTCTTGTTTCAGGATACCCCATGGTATGTGAAAACAGCAACGTTAACTGCTTGGCCGCGATATTGATAAAATCACGCAGGTAACTTTCGGAATTGCCGTCGTAGTTGCTGAGGAAGAGCATTTGCCGGTTATCGTCGATAATCAGCCAGCGCGCGAAATGTACGGTGGGTATGCCAGACAGCTTGCCTTTGCTGAACAGGTAAGGTGCCAGGAAATTGGTGAGCCCCAGCAAAAATGTTACGGTATGCAACCGCACACTGCCAGGCTTTAAATTGCCTACTGCCGAAAACTGTGCCTGCACCATGCCGGTTTCACGCTCAGTCAATTCACGCAAATGCTGTTTGGTAACCACATTGGGCCTGGGCCGGTCGCGCAACTCCTGCACCAGTACTATCAATACCCATATAATCAGCAGGGGCAGCCATACGGGCAACAACACCAATACCAGCAGTATTACCAGCACCAGTTTGCCCCAATGCGCAAAGGCTGCACCGCCCGACATGCCTGGCTCAGGACTGTGTGCCCAGCCGAATGCGGGCATGGCAAATACATGCTCAATAATCTGCTGGCGGATGGCCAGTGGATTTTTACCGGCGAAAAGTGGCTGGCTGGCATCAGCAAATTGCTCAATCTCGTCGCGCAGCAATTGCTCATTGCGTATTTGCTGTACCGACCTGCCTGAAACCCCTACATAAAACGTTGCGTTCTTTTGTTTGTGCTGTAACAGGTAAGCCTGCAGTTTTGCTGCATCATAATTACCTGCCGGGAAATTGGCGCAGTACGAAAACACCTGCCACAAACCCTGTCCGCCAATACTGATAAGCTGTTGCAGGTGCGCTGTTTCACTGCCATCGTAATCGGTTACAAAAGACAGCGAATCGGGAATAACATTCCCCTGTACATCTGTTCTGTTCAGCAGTAGCACAAAACGCGCAAAGTGCACATCCGGCATGCCGGTGAAGGGAATAATCCCGTCTGCAGCTTCTTTAGTGGCTTCTATCCTGCCAAGCAATTCAGTTAATTGCGGTAACGCGCCGGGTTGTATACCGGCAATAACAGATAAGGCTCCATGTGTTGTCATGCGGGAAAATTTGTATGGCAGCTTAACTACAGATCAGGATAAAATGATATATGCAAAATCAAAATACTTGTTAATCGGCAAATTGTCAAGTGATAAATCACATTTCCCGGAATCAGTGCCCATGCGGGTTTCACCAAATAGCTATTACATACTGATTAATTTATTTATTTTAGTAATCACAGCCTTAAGCCATACAACCATCAAACCATTGAATCTGTACAACCATTCAAACCTTTGCTTGTCCCATGCTTGTAATCATCAGCGATTTGCATTTAACCGATGGCAGTTCGGGCGAAATTATCAGCGAAGCTGCATTCAGGCTGTTTCGCGGCAGGCTAAGCGATATGGCCTATGATGCATCGTGGCGCTGTAAAGGCAGCCATTGCACCACCTGCCGGGAAGATGCAGGCTGTGAAAAAGTATACCAGCCCATTGAAAGCTTTGACATTATTTTACTCGGCGACATTCTTGACATGATCCGCTCTGAACAGTGGAACCAGGCGCCGGACAGCGTGCTGCCATGGAGCAGTCCCTGGCAGGATGAATTCTTTACAACGGTAAATACAATCGTCGATGGCATACTGCAATACAATGCAGGCTCATTCCGCATACTGGAAGGCATTGCCCATAACGGCGATATCAAAATACCTGCAGCCATGAAGCAGGCATCAGACACAAAAAAAGCAACAGAAAAAATTGTACACGAAGCCGTGGGTGAAGTAAACGTGAAAGTGAACATTCATTATATGATCGGCAACCATGACTGGTTTTTTTATATAGATGACCCACGCATGGATACCATCCGCAATAAAGTGATCCGAGCACTGGGATTAGCCAATCCTCTCAACACCCCCTTTCCCTATCACCGCAGCGACAGCGTGGCCATTGAAACTATCCAGAACAACCACAGCGTGTTTGCCGAACATGGAGATGAGTTTGATAAAACCAATTACCAGACACCACACCGCGATGCTTCATCGGTAGGTGATGTGGTGGTGATTAAACTGCTGAACATGATACCTGCAGGCATAGAGCAATACCTTGTAGAGCAGGCAGGGCTTGACCGCAACAGCGACAAGGTAAAAAACTTTGTGCGCAACCTGCGAGAGATCGACAACCTGCGCCCCTATACACTCGCAGCCAGCTGGATAATGCAGGTAGCGCAAACTGCCGATCTTGACAATGACCTGCTCGATAAAGCCACCAGGCATGCACTCAATATTGCGCTGAAAAACTTTGTAAAAAGCCCGCTGGTAGCAGCCTCCCGGAAACTGAAAATGCAGATGACCATAGCACGCTGGGTAGTGAATGCTATCGGCATCGGCCCGCTTAGCTGGCTGGTAGACCATACCCAATTCGGGCAGGATAAAATGGAATCTTACCGGGCTTACGCACTGCAGCTTTCGGCCAGGCACAACTACAGTTTTTTTGTGATGGGACATACCCATTATGCCGAACTGGTGCCGCTGGGGAGTTACAACAACAATAAAAACGGGAAAATATACCTGAACACAGGCACCTGGCGCACCGTGCATTTACGCAGCATTGCCGATAACAGCTTTATCAGTCACAAAACCATTACCATGGCCGGCTTTTTTAAGAACGATGAACGAAGGGGCCGCCCGTTTGAATTCTGGACAGGTGCACTGGCCCTGTAATTAAATTTAAAAAATAACCGGGCACAAGTGTGATTTTTCAGCCCTGCCTGCGTATCATACATAAGCAGCGGTAAAAACAATGGATAACAGCACAGCCCAGCACGATTTTGTACAACTGATGGCAGCCAACAAAGGCATCCTGCTAAAAATATGCAATGCCTATTGTACCAGCAAAGCAGACCGCGAAGACCTGGCACAGGAAATCATCTTCACGCTCTGGAAAGCCAATTCAACGTACAACCCTGACTACAAATTCTCAACCTGGATGTACCGGGTGGCACTGAACGTGGCCATCTCCTATTACCGCAGCACAAAGAAAACACGCAACACCATTCCTTTTACAGAAATGCATATCGACCTGCCTGATTTGCCTGCAGAGGCCGATGCGGGTGGCGGCATTGCGCTGCTGCACCGGCATATTGCAGCATTGCCCGAGCTGGACAGGGCGCTCATCATCCTGTATTTTGAAGAAAAAACATACCGCGAAATTGCCGACATCATCGGCATCACCGAAACCAATGCAGCCACCAAAATAAGCCGCATCAAGGAAAAATTGAAACAACAAATGCGTAACACTCAAACAAAGGCATATGGAAGACCATGAACTTAAAAATATATGGCAAGCCTACAACAGGCAGCTGGAAGAAGCCAGGATACTGAACATGCAAACCTGGGTTGTGCATATGCAAACCGTAGAATACCTGCAGCTGCACAAAGCACAAAGCAGGTTACAATCACTCGGCAGGTTTAAAACAGGTATCGTGGTACTCGGTATTGTGTGGTGCCTGTTCCTGGGTGTACTGGTATGGGGCAACTGGTTTAAAAACCCCTACTTCACCATATCGGTAGGCATGCTGCTGCTGTTTAATTTACTGGCCGTGATATTATACATCTACCATATTGTACTGATACGCCGCATCAGCTACAGCGAAAGCGTAACCGGTACGCAGCAGCAACTGGCCAAACTGCAGGCATCTACGCTTAAGGCAATCCGGATATTGTGGCTGCAGATGCCCTTTTACTGCACCTGGTTCTGGCATTCCAGCTGGATTGATTACGGCAGTGCACGTTTCTGGCTGATCACCTTTCCCATTACCCTGTTTTTTACCGTGCTGGCCATATGGCTGTACAAACAGATCGATTATAAAAACAGGCACAAAAAATGGTTTCGCCTGCTCATGGGCGGGAAAGAATGGACAACTGTAGTAAAAGCCATGGACTACCTCGATGAAATTAACCGGTTTAAACAGGAAGAACAGGTGCACCTGCAGAACGGGTAAATACAGGCACCGGAATGGCAGGTTCTCCCGGCTCCGCAATCACAGGCATTAACCTGCACACAATGAACAGCCGGAAAGCTCATTTGTAAACAGTATCTTCCGGTATGATCAGTTTTGCCCGGCTGCACCTGCCTTATCCTGTAAAAGCCGTACAACAGGAAGTAGAAGCCCTGCCTGCACAATGGCATGCCCATTTTAATACGGCACATTATACAGGGGAATGGACCGCCATCGCCCTTCGCTCACCCGGTGGCAGCAATACCCTGTTGCCCGAAGCCGCAGATTAGTGCGTATGCCGATACACCGCTGCTACGGCAATGCCCGGCCATACAGCAGTTGCTTGCACAGCTGCAATGCCCGCTGCACGCAGTACGCCTCATGAACATGCAAAGCGGCGCTTATATAAAACCCCATCGCGACCATGATTTATGTTTTGAACAGGGCGAAGTGCGCCTGCATTTCCCGGTATTTACCAACAGCGAAGTCGTGTTTTATGCAGCAGGCACGCCATTGCATATGCAGGCCGGGGAATGCTGGTATGTAAACGTACACCAAACGCACAGTGTGGTTAACAATGGCAGTACCAGCCGCATTCACCTGGTGGCAGACTGCGGTGTAAACGACTGGGTGAAAAACTGGTTTGCCGCCGCGCCGCTGGCACACCAGGTAGCCGATACCGTTAACACCGGCGAGCTGCTGGCAATTATTGCAGCGCTGCGTTTGCAGCGCACTGAAACAAGCATGGCCCTGGCGCAACAGCTGGAGCAGCAACTGCACCAATCACCCATATTTTAATTGTTGCCACATGCACATTGCACAGGCACTTGCCAACTGGATACCCTATAAACTGCAGGCCACACCTGCCGGTATTGAATGCCATTGGCTGCCGGTTAAAAACATTCCTTATACCGACCCGTTTTTTGATGAAACCATTTCAAAAGCGCGAACACAGCACGCCATGCGCAGTACACGCAGCATCAGCAGCTGGGAGCTGCTTCCGGAATGGGGTGCGGCCATAAATGCCATTGCCCCTGCTGCGCTGGTTTTTCATGTGTCGCGCTGCGGCTCTACGCTTATTACACAAATGCTGTCGCAATTGCCACATAATATCGTGCTGGCAGAAGTGCCGTTTTTTGACCATATTCTGCGCATGCCGGCGCAACAGCCACAAATGCCGCACGAGTGGCCGGTTGAGGCTCTTTTACGCGCAGGCATGCAGTTTTATGGCGCCCGGCGCACCGGCAACGAACAGCACCTGTTTGTAAAAACAGACAGCTGGCACCTGCTTTATTACCGGCAGTTACGCCAGCTATACCCGCAACTCCCCTTTATTTTGCTGTACCGCCACCCGGCCGAAGTGGTACGCTCGCATGAAAAACGGCGCGGCATGCAGGCCGTACCT
Source organism: Deminuibacter soli (assembly GCF_003412455.1). Classification (GTDB taxonomy): domain Bacteria; phylum Bacteroidota; class Bacteroidia; order Chitinophagales; family Chitinophagaceae; genus Deminuibacter; species Deminuibacter soli. The sequence continues at coordinate 8,469 of NZ_QTJU01000015.1, forward strand.
GGTATTATTGAACCGGAAGTGTTTGGGTTTACTGCACCGGAAATCACCGGCAGCAATCTTAATGAATACATGGCAAGGGTGCTGGAAAAATACTTTGAACAGATACTAATGATCGCTGCAGCAGATAAAAACACCCTGTTACTGAATTACAACGAAGGCGCCATACAGCTTACCGGCAAAACACTGGCAGCATGCGGTATACAGGCCAGTGAAGCAGCATGGGCTGCCATGCGCACCCGCAGCGGGTTTCATGCAAAATACCAGCACGAAGAATTTAAGCAGGAAGCCGCTGTAAACGAAATACCACACTGGCTGCAACGTGCAACAGATTTATACCACGCAGTGGAAAGCTTGCGCATACAGGCATAAAAAATCCTCCCTGCATCAACAGCACAGGACGGTTGCCTTTATCGTAGGTAAAATAATTCCATATCCAATTGGTAAATACCAGCATCTTGCTCCTGAAGCTCATCAGTCCGCTGACAGGTATGAACGGCGTTTCAGGAAGGCTGCGAAGAAGCCCTGGCCACAAGTATGGCATCCAGCACCTTGCTGGTAATTTTACTGGCAGGCATATCCATCTGGCTGATCAGCATACTTACCACTTCGCTGCCAATACCGGCCAGCGGCTGTTTAACATAAGTAAGCGGGGCATGAAAAAAATCAAAAGAATCCGATTCGTCAAACGATACCACTGCCAGTGTTCCGGGTATGGCAATATTGCGTTCTACCAGCACTTTTAAACCGGCCACCGCCAGTTTGTTGCTGGTAAAATAAATCGCATCGGCTCGCCCCCTGGATGAGAGCATTACATCCAGTGCCCGGGCCACATCCTGTTCAATGTTATCAATATTTACAAAACCTGTGAGCGAGGCAGGGGCAGCCAGCCGGTGTTGCTGCAGGGTGTCTTTATAACCACGCAGCCTTTCCTGCAAATGAAACAGCCCGGTTTCATATGCAATAATGCCAATTCTTTTTTTACCTGCTGCAATAAGGTGCTCGGTTACCGTGCAGGATGCGCGGTAATTATCAATAGTAACAGCATTTGCTTTGAGGGAAGGAAAATAGCGGTCGAACAGCACCAGCGGTACTTTTTGCTTAAGCAGTTTTTTTAGCTGGGCTTCTGTATTGTCTGCAGCGGCAATAATAAAGCCGTCTACCTGCCTGCTGAGAAACAGTTCAATTAAGGCAGCGCATTTCTGCGCATCTTCATCCGCGCTCCCGATGATAACCAGGTAACCCTTTTTACGGGCTTCTTCTGAAACAATCCTGGCTATCTGCGAAGAAAAGGTATTGGTAATATCTGCCACAATCAACCCGATGGTGCGGGTTTTCTGCAGCTTTAAGCTTTGTGCAATACGGTTGGGTTGATAGTTTAGCTCCTTTGCTGCCTTGCGTATGCGCGCTGCCGTAGCTTCGCTGATACGCCCCTGCATGCGGTTGTTTAACACATACGACACCAATGCGGTAGATACACCTGCCTTTTCTGCAACATCTTTGATCGACTTCTTTTCCATACGTTACAATCGAATGAAACTGTACGGCAAAATTAGTCGTTTAATCGTTTAAACAAAACGATAAAAAAAACACGCTTATACATGAGCACCAAATCCACAGTGCGGGCCGGCGAAATAATTGATTTTCGCTTTTTTGCTTTTGCCGGGTTTTGTGTGCCTGTCGCCCTGCTTTGCAGGTACAAAAACGGCATTGCGCAGCGCTTCCCTGGTTAAGCCAAATGGGTTGGCCGACTGCTCTTTTACAGCAGCCAATAAACGCACCAGCTTGCCTGATACGCCTGTTGTAATAGTCATTGTGATCGCTTTCATATTGTTCTGTTTGTTTACTAAATACTGTTTGTTAGTATTAAAAAAAATTGCCTGCTATGGTTTATAGCAGGCAATCCATTTAACTTATGTGATTTGTGTTACAGGCTGTAGCCCGCTATTAACACTTGTTTTTTTGTTTATACTATCCTGGCATGTTTGCCGGCCCTGATGGCCTCCCCCAGTATCTCCAGGTTGTGTTCAGAATGTTTGGAGATAAGTACCAGGTCAATACCATCATCTTCAATAATGGCATGCCGGTGTTCAACAAATTCAGTTTCAGGATATTTCAATTGCATGTTTTGACCTGCTGATGTATTGGCCATCCAGATTTTTTCAAGTGAGTATCCGTTGTTACTGTTAATACCCGCCACCTGGAATGCATTGCCTGCCATATCATCTTCGATCCGCGCAATATTTTTAAAATGTTTCATGACTTCAATTTTTGGTTCACGTTATCTTTCACCTCGCTTATCAGGTACAAAGATACGATAATTGTTTAAACGATTAAACATACTGCAAAAGCCGTGCTCGTTTTAACAATTGCTCCTAAACAACTTATATACAGCCTTGTATGAAATGTGCCAGGTTGACATTGTTAAAACTGTAGATTTTTCGCCTGTTGATTGTGTGAAGGTTAAACAGCAAAGCGTTAAACTTTACATATGTTCCTGTATAAAAAAAACCTGCACTATGTAAAATACATTGTGCAGGTTAAGCAGTTAACGGATGGCAGTTAAACTATTCCGGCACACATCCCGGGTACAATTCTTCTTCCGAGGGGCAGGTAGCAAGCGCCAGCCATATGCAGAGGCAATCGGCGGCCAACAGGGCAACAAGCAATGTCATAGCGTAACGGATATGGGTATGTAAGTTGATTACCTGCTCAATATATAACAGCATTTACAAATTGTCAACAAAACACTTGTAGAATTATCGCTACGCGAATATTGTTGCAACAGCAACAGTGTTTGTCATTTCAGTGATTGAAGGGTAATGCATGCACCAGGGCAATATAATAACGGCAGAACATTGATGGGCCTGCCGCCGGGAATGAAGCTGCAGCAAGGGTTCCCGGGAAAGGAAGGGACAAAAAAAGCCTTGGTTAAATAACCAGGCTTAGGGTTAAGGGGGGTATATTTATTGTTTAAACATAGTTATTACATTTTTCCTGAACCGCAAAATGGTTTGCCTTTTTCGGGCATCGGTTTGTCTTTTTAGTCCAATTGCAGGCCCTGGAACACGAAAGGCTTGCTTTCAGTAAATGATTTTACTGCATTGCCTGCATAGGTTTCACCATTGATGAGGGTTAGTTTTTTTACCGGTGCTGTTTCAGAAAAATCCACATCGCGAAAGTTGACCCAGAAGGTATTGGGCGTAAGCGTTGTTTCAAAATAATACACGAGATTGGTGTGGTCGCTTACCGAACGCCACCTGGTGGAGGAAATATTGGGCTGATTGGGTGTTGATATACCGAGCGGCACAGAACAATTGCGGATAACACTAAACACACTGGCTACAGCCAGCCGCGTATTGTCTGTTTTAGGAATGGCTTCGCTGTAAAAAGAAGCGCGCACAAAACGATCGGATGCACGGTTGGTACCGGGCAACATAATGGTGCCGCCAATCTCCTTCCAGTATTCATTCAACGCCAGCTGTTTGTTGAATATGGGTGAGTTGGTCATAACAGTATAGGAAGGATCATGGTGTATCACAAGTTTACCGGCAACATATTCAAAGATGGCGCAATCGCCCGAAGCATCTGAAAGGGATAAATGCAATGTTGCAAAGCGATGATGGCCGGGCATATAATCGCTTACCACTACGAAACTTTCCTGTTGCATGGCTTGTACGGCTTCTGCCACGGTAGCAAAATTATCCAGCACATATTGTGTCCAGGCGGCAATGCTTAAACCGGGCTTCTGCTGATCCCATTTTGGATACTCCGATTCAACCAGCCAGAGCAGGTTGGCTACAAGTCCTTTCTCATTCATACCATCACTGGTAGAAATATCATAGGCAGAAGCAATCACACTGCCATATTTCGACTTCCATTTGAGTGATTGGGGGCCTACCCTGCCGTCGCGCTGCATACCGCGCGGGAAAATCCAGAGATTGGTGCCGATATCTTCCTGCCAATCCATTGAGCGGGCCGTAAGAATGGTTCCGTTGGTGCCTTTATACACCACCCTTGTACAGGCCACAGAATAATATACCGCACCAGCTGTAAGCATGGCTATACTTATTATGGCAGCTTTGAGCATATTGCGCATGGCAGATAGTTTTAGGTGCTGTAAAATAATGCTTACTGCCAGAAATAAGACAATCCGGCCAAAATGTAACCGTTACATGCCTGTTGACTGTTACTATTCACAATCAGGCCTTATGGTGTTTTTTGCCCAGCATACGCATAATGCGCACGTGTGAGGAGATGGCCGATCGCATGGTAGGATAATAATGATACGGCAAGCCAAATACCTGGCATTGCTGCCGCACAATTTTGCTGATGGCGCGATAATGCACATGACTGATCCCTGCGCCTTTTAAAAAACCTTTGGCGCTGTAATACCATTTATCAAAATACTCCTGCGCTATCGCTTTTGCTGCTGTGGCACTTAAAGGCTTACGCTCAGCAAGTGGCGTATTGCCCGCATCGTACAGCAGGATGCCTTCTTTTTCTATACCGGTAAAAAATACTGCCTTCCACAAGCATCTTGTTTACAAAATCTATATCATGCGTAATCACCGTAACAGGTGTTTTATACAAACAGCGGTTCTCTATCAGGTCTTGCAACTCATAATCCTTACGCGCATCTCCTGATTTTGTAATCACCAGTATATTGTAGTCGCTGATATACTCATAGGTTATACCGCCCTCGGTAAACCGGTGCTCCACCCAGCGGCCTGTGGCATGGCTGCCAAATAAAATAACCTTCTCCGGGGTCTCTACGCGGGCAATATACCCGTTACCTACCGTAACTGGTTTTATTTATGTTCAGGTAAATAGCTTATACTGGTATTCATCTAGTCAAGCTAGACAAGTTTTTTTGAATATGGAAGAGATGGCATGATTAAAATATATGCATGGGGTCATAGAAATACGACGCCCCGTGGTGTGGGGACGTTGTGTTTTATTTTCCTGGAAAAACTAAAAAGCCTTCAACCCCTGCTTCTTATAATTGTCCCCTTGTATTAAATTCATCATTGCAACATTATCCAATTCTACTTGAACAACTTTAATGCTAGACTTGATCTCGACAGGCAACTTAGAGGCCTCAGGAACATATACAAACAAGGAATCACCTTTCAATCTATAGAAAAAAGAGCTAAGCCCTCGATAGATATAGTCCCCTTTACTAGTTGAGTCAAATGCATGCTTATCATTTGTCGATATGGCTACAATTTGCTTATCTGAAGTCAAGCCCCAACTCATCTTCTTTAGATAAAGTTGAGGGTTCGTGCTATCAGGCAATGCAACAACTTCAAATATTTCCTGCGAACCTTTATCTGGTAGAATTATAAAAACTATGACAATCACTAAAAAGAATAAACAAAAAAAAGCAACTAAAATTTTCTTACTCATATATTATTCTTATTACCATTTGGGATCAGTTCCCCTAAACCAGCCTTCTTTAATTCTGCGTCCGCTATATTCATCTTCTCCATACCAAGGATCTGGGCCATAACTAACTCCCCAAAAAAATATTTTAACTGCATTAACCTTATTATACTTGCCTTGATTGAGAGCTCCCGCAAGCTTCATATAAGTATAATAACCAATATAAAGCCCCATATATGTTCCCCACCGCCCATTATATCCAGCTAAATAATTGCCAGCAGATCTTGCTGTCGCATATTTACCGTTAAGTAGCTTACCAGTCATAACACCGCTTGCAGCATACTCTTTTTTATTCTTAAGATCAAACTTCTCATGCAACTTTGAGTTTTCTCCAATTTGAATTAAATCCATTCCCCTAGTTTCGTCATGCAACTTATCTATGGTCTCTTTCCAATCCTTCCCATACTCAATTTTACCCTCTGCTCTATTCGTACCTGGTACAATAAACTCATCCCAATACTCAGTCTCTCCCATTTTCGTCCCACCTCCAGCAGTTGTTTTAGATTCGCCCCTTGCTTCATCAATATCAGCCTTAGAATTCGCATCATCATGTTTATAAACTCCCAAGTCACCATCATTATAAACAGCTAAAACATTTCCTGAAGCATCGGTATGTGTTGAATATCTTCCATCAGGATCTATCATATTCAATGGATCATTCAACACATAAGAATATGGTGTAAATAACTCATACTTTTCAGCCATAGGATCGACCGCATGCCATCTACCTATTTGTTGATCATAAAATCTTGCCCCATAATCATATTGCTCCAATCCTGAGTCATCACTAAACTCCTTACTCTGCAACTCTTTCCCATTATACTTAAATCGATTCTCCAACTTACCAGCTGCCTTACTACTAATTCCCGCCATCGTCAACCCAAACGGGTAGTAATGTGTTTCTTCCAGCAAGGGCCCATGTGCATGCACTACTTGCAGATTGTCAAAGAACACATCTACCGGGCTCTCGTTGCTGCAATATACGTAGATGTAGCCGTTTTGTGAAACCTGGATATTACTCAGATCATCCCTATGATCTTTAATAACACCGTTGCTGCCTACTTTACTAACACCACCACCTGCATAATTAAATTGTTCATCAAATAGCAAATAATTAATGTATGCGCGCGGTGTTGATCCTACTCCATCCTGGCTGGCATTATTGCCGATAAAGCTACCAATGCTGCTCACCGTTCCAGAAAGCGTATTCAATTGTTCTACAGTAACCGCACCATGTGCAGCAGTTGCGCCACCACTGGGGCCACCGATTAAACCGGCGAATATTTCAGCAGCACTGATATGCGGCGTTGCATCATTTGTGGGTGCATTTTGAAAATAATACGATTTACCAAAGATGCTTAGCTGGTCACCTGCCATTACCTTCAGGGTAATACCGAGACCCATTTTTGCACCGTTTAGGTTCAGTTTATACAAATTTTGGCTTTCAGCATTTACATTACTCTGAGGATTAGTATTATAAGGCGGGTTTCCATTGTTATTAAGATAATTCTGCCCTGCTGCGTTGGCAAAGCCGCTGACACTTGCCTTTGCTATGATGTTGGCATCCTGAATATCATAGAAGCCTTTTTCAGTCGCTACTGCGCCCGCCTCCAATGTCGCGACAGGGTATTGACTGGTTTGTTTTTCGTCAGTAAGCACCATACGCACATTCCCCAGGTGGTCTTTCAAAAAATAATCATATGCATAGCCTGTTGTAACACCACTGCCATCCCGCAATGCACGGATACGCCCTTCTTCCTGGCTTAGAAACTGCAGCTTGTTATTTTCATAAACAAAACCATCCATGTAGCTTGTAACCGTTTCAATGGCGGTTTGCTGATTGCTGGCTGAAGCATTTTCTGCAACGCGTTTCTCCAGCTTATTACCTGCAGCATCGTAAATATATGTTATTACCCCTTTAACTGTGTTATCAGTATTTAATGCAGTTACCTGCCAGGGCAGATTTAAATGATTGTATATAATACCACCGTTACCAGCCTGTATATCTGTTCCGGTTGTGCCTGAAACATTGGCTATATGCTTATTTTTATCTGTAATCAGGTTACCGTTTATATCATAACCATAATCATCTCCATTGGCATTATTGTCTACAAAATCTCCCAGCTTGTTATCTGTACTTTTTTCGTCATTAACGCCTGAAAGCTTGTTAGCATCCTGGTAATAATGATAAGTCAATTTATCGATATCATCACTGCTAGTACCAATCCATCCTTTCTGTGACATCGACAGAATGTTGCCGTTAACATCATAAGCCTTTGCCCAGTCAATGCCATCGCCCAGCTTCATACTAAAATCCAGCCCGGCACTGGTATTCCAACCACCGTTGTTTTGGGTAAAGTCTGCTTTCAATAGCCGATTGGCCCCATCGTAAGCGTACCCATAAGCGCGCTCATTGCTTGAACCTCCTGTTTTCCACCTCATGCCGGAAATATTTCCGTTGTATTGGTTAGTGCCAAAGCCCCAGTCATAACTCAAATCCATTCCAAACCATCTCTTGCCCTGGGCTATATCCGGTACGCTCCCGTTATCATTGTATTTCCAGTTAACACCTTTTAACCATCCCCGAATATTGTAAGCAAATTTCTGGTCTTCTAACGGCATATCCAATAACGTTCCATCGTTAGACCGTTGTTGTCCAACCTGCTTCTCCTTCATTTGGCCCAATGCATCATAAGTAAGACTACTTATTACTCTTTTTGTAGAGGGATCATCGTTAAGTTGCTTGCTAATTTTAATTAGTCGGCCTATGTGATCAAATAAGAAATCAGTTTTCACAGTAACAGTTCCTATATCACCTGCAACATTGTTATGCACCAGATAATTACTGACAATCTTGCCTGTAAATTCATAGCGGTTACTTGAAACATCAGTACCTCCTTTGTAATTATCAGTTTGAACCTGTACAACTCTACCTTTGTCATCATAAAAACTAACTGTTTCAAGCCAATTACCAGCAGATAAATTAGCCGGATCTGCTAGTATGCGCAAACGCGCTATAGTAGCCTTACCCATTATCATTTTGCTCGCATCCGAAACAGCCGCTTCGGCATTATCATTATCGCCTGTCCCTGGTTTTAGCGAATAGGTACTATTGAAAGTTTTAGCAGTATTACTGTAGTCATCATAGCTATTTATAGTAAGCGCTGTAAGCGTTCCGCCGGCCTTTGCACCTGATCCGGCTCCGTCAACAATGTCAATCGTAACACTCGCTACATTGCCATCAATAAATACGCCCTCTCCTAATACAACACTATTGCTTGCCTGGTAGCTCGTCGTCGTTCCATCCCAGTTATTCAAAACAATGTCTGTAACAACAGCCTGGTTTACATTATCCATGTAGGTCTGCAAATCAGCAACCGTTCCGTTATAGTTAGTCATTATCCCCGATTCAACAGGCCTCTCGAGATTATCATAAAAACTATACATCCACTGCCCTTTGCTTTTCATATTACCGTCCTGAGTAAATACCAATTGGTCACGTCTATTATACACCATATATACCCAGGCAGTACCAGGCACCTTTTTTGCAAGCATACGGCCACGCTTATCATACTCATACCGGAAGCAAAGCTCCTTTAAAGAAGTGGCTGATACAGTCCAGTTATTTTTCCTGGCAGCTTCCACCGCCAACGGAGGCAATACACAGCGCAATCTTCCCAGATCGTCATATATATAATAAGTAGATAACCACCCACCGGCACTATCGACCTGTACTTGTTTCAATACGACATGTTCTTCCATATCACTGTATGCTATTACCTGTTTACCATGTTCATCTGTAGTTACATTCTTGTATAGCTGACCACTACTATAAATCCCAGTAGTGTAAGGCACATTGATATTGGTATTGTCATTTCCATACAATATGTCTGTAAAGTCAATATCCCATAACTGGACATTATCAGTGGCCGTATTTACCAGATACTGCATAGCTATTCCCCTCTCGCTGCCATTCCAACTATTTCCTGGTTGAAATGAACGAGACACCCTGTTTAATGGAGATACTTCATATTCTGTTTCGCTATAAAAAAATTGCTCTCCTTTATATGCCGGTTGTTCATCTTTGTAGCTATTTGTATAAAACCCAACCTGATCTGCGAAAGGATGAACTTTAAAAGCGCCGTCTGTTCCGTTTAAATCAGTATACGGCAGCGCCTTATATTGCTCCCGGCCATAATCGTCGTACACAACTGGCGTAACGATATCGTTCTTCAGAGGAGAATTCTGCCACCCAACCGTTTGCAGTGGCCTGCCCAAGGCATCAAAATATTGTGTTGTTTTATTTACCTCGCTTACGCTACGATCTGCACTTATTACATCAGCATCGTTCACAAAAGGCTTCCTGGGCTGCCAGGTACGGATCAGATTCTGATCAGTTGAGAAAAAATTCTCTGCTTTAAGCGTTGCCGGTGTTCGAGTGGCAGTACCAACTGTTTGCCCGGATTGCGGCGTATTAACCTGGCTATATACCATACCACATAACAAACAAGCTCCTAATGCCAGCAATGAAACTCTTAAACCGTTATATAAAAACATACAATTACAGTTTTGAAAAAGCCTGTAGGGCTTATTGCTCAATAGGGTTTAGTAAATCGAAATGCCCGAACAATCCTGGTCAATGAGAATCGCTGGAATATAGCCATCCGCTCCAACAGCAGAAAAACCACAACTCATCTCGTACAGGTGTTCTGATGTATCTCCTGTTGTATTGTAAAAATAGATGTCATACCAGCCGGAAGGGATTGCAGGGAATGTCCCGCTTCCATACGGGATCTGAAAATCATACACAGCGCTTCCGTTAAATTCCTGGAATTTCACATGATACCCAAACAGCAAATTGTCATTATGATAGGAAACCGCCAAAGAAGCCAAAACACATTTTGAATTGGCATCAGCCTGTGCCTGCCCGTTCGCATCAATTTCTTCGTTCGCCTGGCGATCGGCATCAGCCTGGCTTATTGTTGAATAGTACTTTCCAGCCAATACGCCATATGCCATTGGGTCTGCTTTGTACCCAGCCGGACAACTTTTGGTAAAAAATTTTGATGCTTCTTTATTGTAGTAAACACAGATCCCTGAATTATTGGCTAATGCCTGCCCGGTGGTGTTCAGTTCATTTGTAGCTTGTTGATCTGCATCTGCCTGGCTAACTGTTGAAGAATATTTACCGGCGGGAATGTCATACCAAATAAAAGCAGGTCTTGGCTGCATACTGTTTACACAATCACTTTTGCTTAAAGCTTCATGTCGTGCTGCACTTAAAAACGTACAAACGCCGTGAGTGTTAGCATATTGTTGCCCGTTAGCAGCAATATCACCGGCAGCCTGCCGGTCGGCATCTGCCTGGTCTATGGTGGAAGAATAAGTACCTGCGGGAACAGTATATAAAACGGAAGAAGGCGGCATGCCTGCAGTACAATCGTTTTTGGTGAAGGATTGACTTACCTCTGCGTTAAAATATTTCACCACTTCCTGACATCCGGTAATTTTACCTGTATATGCATAGCAGATACGCTTGATAATATTCTTATCCTGATCCCTGACTATTTTCAATCGCCCGAAATTATCATATTCAAAATACGAAGCACTGCCTGCTGCATCACATTTGCTGTCAATACCGATTAAAGGTATATAAGTAGAAGTACTCATTAATGCACCCCTGGGGTAAGCCCTAAGTTCGTCTATGGCTGCACCATTCACTGAAATAATACTAATATTGGATAGTGTCCAATTGTATAAATTCCAGCCATTTTTTGTAGTTATAAAGGTACCACCTGTGTTATTAACCGATGGCGCTACCGCCGTCTGTTGCGACCAAAGTGATACCATATAATTGCCCTTAGGCAGGGTAACAGATGCTGTTCCGTTGAAATATTTAGTGCCTGTCACACTGGCTCCGTCGAGCAATGTTCCATTTAAAACCCAGTTGCCGGAGCCATCTGCCTCAAAAGAGGTATAGGCGATTTCTTCGTTGAATGCATTATCTACTCTGGCGACTAAATACCTGTTGTTATAATCCCATATGTACCCTGACTTAACATTACCATTTGATGTTGCTGATAAAATATTACCAAGTGCATCGTACCGATTATAACTTTGCTGCAAAACATATCTGCTATCAGGAGAAAATATAGCGGGCTGCCCAACGGTTGGCAATTGCCCCTTAATCGCATTGGAAAATTTGAAATCAGCAAGCAGCATCGGTTTATTCAGCTCCATCTGGCTAACAGATTCCAGGAGTGAAGGCTTGTCGGTTTTGTACCTGTTCAGTACAGCACTCAGAATGTTTGTTTTGCCAGCTATATCCTGTATTGCAGTAACAATTTCTACCGGAGCAGCTACAACATTACTGCTAACCATGTTGTCAATAAAACCACTGCCTGAGATGTAATCTCCTGGATAGGTAAAATAAGACAACTTCTTTTTGCCGTTACTCTGTGTTATTACAGATGAAGCAAGTTGGAATTTCTTATTGTATTGAAACGAAGCTTCAACCGCTACACCATTACTTCCATCAAAAGTTGTTTCGGTTTTACGAATCAATTTGTTTTTCCCACAGGTAATAGAGTAAGTATTATATTTAAAGAAAGAAGTGATGTAGTCATAATATTGCGCATCCGATTCTGCGTAGGAATCAACAGTTGCGAATGGCTTAACTTTCAAACCTGTCAATATATCGAAGTCAGTAGCATACTCAAAAGTCTCCTTTTTTACAATTTGATTTCCCGAATAATAATCAATTTCTTTTTGAAGTGGCTTATCCCAATATTTATACCCTTTCACTACAAAAGGGCCTGCATATTGAAAATCCATCGCACACATATCTGTTGTAAATCTTGGTAATGGCCCACCATCATATTGCAGGCCTCCCTGAAATTTGTATACAATTTTTCCATTCCCATCGGTTTTATCCCATGTAGAAAAATGTTCTGTAACCTCCGGGTATGTTAAGGCACTATGCGTAAATCCGGTTGCCCCGATATCGCCCTGCATATAACTGGAATAGGTAATCGTTCGTTTTGCCAACATTAAACCATTTAACCTGTGAATAAACGAAACGCCTTCATCCTCAAAAAAGCTTTCGTTTAAATACACTTGCGGAATACCGACACCAGAACCATTCTCTCCATAGGTATAGTTACGGATCAGCGTTTCCTTATCTGCATTAATGCTGGTAATTCTCGAAATACGCATTCCTCCCCCATTCACCAATTGTCCCGAACCATTCAGAAATTTATTGGATTCATACAGATAATTTGTTTTACCACCTGTGGGATACTCAATAGAAGCCAATGAAAAAACAGATGGATCTCCGTCACCTTCCGATCTGTTTGCCACGTCAGCCAGTACAGTACCAACATGGTCTAAATTCTGCATGCCCTGATAAGCAATATCATCCTTAAACTCTGAATGAAAAGATGCATTTTCGGCAGACCCGATTTTATAGTACCCCCATTGGTCAGCGAACAAATTTCCTGCGCTATAATCTTTGTTGTAATAGGTAAACCGGTATGTTCCCACATTGGCTTTAGCCTTATCCTTTATCACAATATAATCAAGGAATATGTGCGAATTGCCACTTCCATTACTATATGCAAAATCAATTTCCTTAATCAATCGCCCCTTATCATCCAGTATTTCAATAGAGGTAATGAGATTCCGTGAATTATGGGTTATTTTAACCTTTTCGTTATTGTTGCTGATTTCATCAGTAAGAAATGTGGTATATCCTGTTCCATCACCATAGTCATTTGAATAATCCCAATGATCCTCATTATCATATATACATCGGTTGGCTTGGGTGAGACGAAACGTCCGCGAGGAAGTTGCCCAGCCGGAAACCGAAGCAGCAGAATATTTAAAGTTCAGCTGATCGCCCACAGCCGTGGTTATATTGGTCAGGGCCCAGGCTGTGGGTAAGAATGCGTCGGAGCCTGACGATTCAAATACATTTTGATCGCTTGCAGAGTGTTGCCCAAAAGAATAGTTGTTCCCCTTATCATCTTTCACATCAAAATTCATAAAGCGGGGATATGGATCACTCACATTTTTACGACCTATTGCATAGCTGATGACAGAATTTTCGCCCCCGAGTGTTCGGGTAATTTTATTTATTCTATCAGTTATAACAAAAGAGCCACTTTCTGTGGGAAGTATGTAATTAAAAATATCGTATTCTCCATCCAGCTTGTCTGTTACATCATCAGCCAACGGAGCATGTGCATCAATACCCGCTAAAAATTTCGATAAATATTTATCTCTTGGTAACCCTTCACTGTAGTTATTGGCAATATTCTCGTCTATCGCAGGCATGCTATAACGTTCATCCGCCTGCCCATAAACTGTTCTTGACACCCTTGAACCTGGATTTAAAACCCAACCAATCCCTACTTCGCCGCTTTCCTGCAGATATTTAATGCCTGATGCATGATAGGATAAAGAAATGGGTACGTCCAATCCCTTCAGATGAATTGTATAAAGCGGAATGCTAATATCCGGCACCCCATTATAGAGGGATACATTATAGTTAACATATTTCTCAAACTCAGCAGTAACTGGCGAGGGCATTATTGGCAGTTTGTTCGTCTGCCCAGCAGCACCCGTCGAAAAAACAACAAACAGAAAAAGTAACCTAAATCCTGTCTTCATAAGTAACGCTTATAATTCTTTTGATTTTATAATTGCCTGCCAGAACGCCAACCTCATTATATCAAGCCTAAGTTGCCTTACACAGCAATAACGCTTGCAGGCAGACAATATTCCTAGCTTTCGTTCTGTCAGTGGAGAAACTGCTAGACTGAATGCTCAGCAGTAATTATTTTGAATTGAACACTCCTGCATACGTAAGTTGCGGTGTATAAAGAAATTGATACGAGCCCACGTTGAGTATATTTGGGATTCTCTAAGTAAATAATGCGGCATGATTGTCAGGTTGAAAGGGATGAAAGCCGCAAGTAACCATATATTCCTGAAAATACAAAACAAAGAAATACTTAAAACCTGGGCAATAAAAATGTGAGGCTGCACGATATACAGACCTTGAATACGACTGCACATATTTTTCAAACAAAAAAACCTCCTGCTCGCGCAGGAAGGCTTTACTTTACTAACAGCGGTAAGTATGCTATCAGGGTTTACTATCCGGAACTTTCACACCTTCGTTGCCGCCGGTGCGTACTACTTTTTGTATGGTGCCATCAGCATTGTAATAGAGCTTGTCTACGCAAATGGAACGCAACCAGTCAAAATGCGATAAGGCGCTGGTGTGGTAAAAAGCATACCACTGGCCCTTGTAACTTACAATTGAACCATGGTTGGTATAACTGTCTGTAGGATCCATGTAAATGCCCTGTGACTTCCAGGGACCAAGCGGGCTATTGCTGGTTGCATAACGCATGCGGTTGTGCTGGCCGGCAGAATCGTGGTTATCTGAGTAAGACAAATAGTACACGCCATTGCGTTTGTGCACCCAGCTGGCTTCGTGAAAATCTTCCAGTCCCTGCATGGGTTGCATGGTGTCGGCTATTTCGGTCATATTGTCTTTGAGTTTGCCGCCTTTGCAGGTACCACCACCGCCATAATACAGGTAAGCCTGGCCATCATCGTCTACAAAAACACAGGGGTCGATCATGGATTCGAGGCCTTTGATATAGCCCTGCACGGTAAAACCGCCGGCTGGTTGTTTGCTCGTGGCGACACCTATTTTCCAGGTCTTGTTCCACTCGCTGCCGCTGGGGTGCGGGAAGTACAGGTAATACGTGCCGTTTTTATAGGCACAATCAGGCGCCCACATAAAACCGCCTTCCGGTCTGCCCCAGGGTACCTGGCTGGCCCGGAGTACTTCGCCATGGTCTTTCCAGTGAACCATATCATCGGTAGAAAACACATGGTACTGATCCATCAGGTCGCAGCCGCGGGCAGGTGCAATATCATGCGAAGCATACACGTACAAACGGCCATCGGCCCAAACGTGTGCAGAGGGATCGGCCGTATACATGCTGGTAATAAAAGGATTCTGTGCCCGTCCTGTAAAACAGCACATCCATACAAATGCAAAAGAAAACAATCGTCTCATCATCGTCATTGGGAATTTATGAGCTGCAATAAACAGTTGAGCCCTTAACAAAGGGGCTAATTTTGCATTAATTGGATGCTGAAACGTAAAAAAAGTGCAGCGAACAGCTCATAGCCTGTAGCTTATAGTTGTTAGCTTGTTCGGCAGAAGCGCCTGCGGCGCATTCAACTCCTGTTTACTACTGTATTTTATTCACTATTGACTATTCAGTATTCACCACAGCATTACTGGCGGAAATTACACATAAATCTGTGTAACTGACGGCTAAAAAAAATACCTTTATAAAAAACAGTCACACAAGATGAACAGACGCAATTTTGTAAAATCAACCATCACCACAGGCGCTGTATTAACCACCACTGCTTCTGTAGCAAACGCCGCTGCCACTATGCATAACGACAAAAAACAACAATGGTACGAGCTGCGCACTTACGAATTTACCAGTGAAGCGCAGCAACAGTTAACCGGCACCTACCTGCAACAGGCTTACCTGCCTGCCTTAAACCGTGCCGGCATACAACAGGCAGGTGTATTCACAGAACTGGAACCCAAAGGTATTGCCAGCATATATGTACTGATTCCCTTTGCATCGATAGAGGCGTTCGCTGCTATTAACGACAAACTGCAGCACGACGCCGCTTACCTGAAAGCAGGCGAAGCCTACCTTGCTGCCGAGCCTGCAAATGCAGCCTACGACCGCATTGAAAGCTCACTGCTGAAAGCCTTCGCGCACATGCCGCAGCTTGAAGTACCGGAGAAAAAGGACAGGCTGTTTGAACTGCGCCGTTATGAAAGCCCTACAGAATCTGCCGGGCAAAAGAAGATAGAGATGTTTAACGATGCCGGGGAAATTGACATTTTTAAGAAGATCGGTGCCCGTCCTGTATTTTTTGGCGAAACCATGGTTGGCTTACGCAGACCCAATCTCACCTACATGCTCTGCTTTGATGACATGGCTGCCCACGATGCCCGCTGGAAAGCATTTATCGGCGATCCCGAATGGAAAAAAGTAAGCGCAATACCTGAGTATTCAGATGCAAAACTGATTTCGAAAATCGTGCGCACTTTTCTTAAACCTGCAGACTATTCGCAAATTTAAATACAATGCGCCTTTCACTCACCACCACCCTTCCACACCATTTTGATGTGTTTGATGCCTGCTTCCTCAAACTCATCACCTACCATTTCAAAATCATTCTTCAGGTATAAATCTGTCACAGCTACCTGTGAGTAGAGATATACCGGGGTGCCTGCAGGCAGATCGCGCAGCATGGCTTTTACCAGTGCATCACCTATTTTTTTGCCCCTGTGGGCTGGTAATACGGCAATGCGCTCCAGCTTTACGCCATCCGGCATGCGCCGGTAGCGGGCGGCCCCTGCGGGCACACCATCTGCCAGTGCGAGGAAGTGTACCGCCATGTCATCATGGGCTGTTTCCAGGCTGGCAGGCACACCCTGGCCATGTACAAATACTTCGTAACGTACAGCGCTCGCCTGCTCCAAAGCCTCTTTGTCACTCACTTTTTTTATCAGGATGGTTTGCATGATCTTGCTTCACTTTTTTAGCGGATGGCAAAGATACGCCTGTTTGCCGGTTCACCTGCAGCTGCTTCACCTGTACCGCTTCTTGGCAACAGGTGCCTCACTTATCAAAAAAGATATATAATTATTTTTTATAGGAATGAAAACCCCATAACCTATTGCATCTGCCGGGCATTTTTTGTAGTTTAATTGTACCATTCCGGTTTACCTGCTGCAATTTTCAATCCTCATCCTGCTCCCATTTTATTATCAACCAAATTAATTGCAATGCAAACGATCAAATGCATGTTGCTAGGACTATGCCTTGCGCTGACTGGCCCATTGTCTTATACACAAACCAACGATTCGCTCAGGAATTTTTCGCTTACAGCCGTCGTGCAGGATGGCTCGTTGCTGATCAATGTTGTAGTAAACCCCTATTATTACCGGAATACCGAGTACAAAGCTACAGTAGGTAACCGCAGTACTTATCTCGCGATAGCGCCATTCCCCAACCAGTACAACGGAAGCATTGCACTGGATACCTTTTCTACCGGCACTTATACACTAAGCGTTACACAGCGTTCTGTTTTCGACGGGCATATTGACACGACTATCAGCACAAGTTTCTATTACGCGAAGCCTGCCCCTACGGAAAGCTTGTTAACCCCGGCTACCAGTCTGGCCAGACCGGTTCTTCCTTTAAAAATGAACATTTTCCAGGGCAAACCGCCTTATACAATTGAGCTGGCATACGGTACTACCAAACAACATTTCACTGCAGGCGCACACATCGACACGTTGATCAGCCTGTCACAATATGAAGGGCAAACTGTCGCCATGCATATAGCTTATACCGGCAGCGACAGCATCCGTTATACCGCACCAACGCTCACGGTATTTGTGCAAAGCAGTCCTAACCTGTATACATACCAGGCAGTAGCACAAGTAATCACAGACGTGGGATTTCATAAAATTTTACACGGCAGCTACGGCAATGACCAGATTTATGATTTAACCACACATACCAATGCCGCCATCCCTGACAGCACCAATCTGCACAACCTGGAAGATTACGGCAGCCCGGTTCCATTGCTCAAAAAACTGTCCCCTTCAGGATTGTTTTATAATGAAGCAAACCTGCGGGTGGCCGCTACAGATCCTGATTTTCCTTACGACGCCTATGCCACTTCCATGGGAACCGCGGCCTGGAATTTCAGCACCGGCCAATACCATACCATCACCAACTCGGTAAACAGCGCTATAGCAGGCGGGAATTACACGGCATGGGTTGACCGTGATTATACAGGCTGTTATCTAAACAATGCAGACAGCAGCGCACTATACACTTACCCGGTGGGTGTACCCAAAGCACTGGCTCCGGATGGCACGCTGATCAGTTCACAGAGTGAAAGCAACACCATTGATCCATTACTTCTTAAATACCATTTCAGCAGGGTGCAAACCATCGGTCATGGCATTAAACCTGTTACTACCGGTGTAAATGATCCCGTATGGTACCTGCGCAGCATTCCTGATACCTTTACCGATTCGCTGATGCGATTCAACGCAGATGGCACCAATACATTTGTAGCTATTATCAGCATCCCCTTTAACAACGATATAGCATTTGCCGCCAGCAAAGGCTTTGCAGCCTACCAGAAAATCGAAGCAGACACCAGTTCTATCTGGTTAATGAAGCCTGACAACAGTACGGTTAAACTCGCAGGGCGCGGCACATTGCAGGCTATCAACAACAAAGGAGACATAATTTATACACAGAACGGCGCTTTCTATTTCGCAGAGCATACCGGCACGCAAACGCGGTGGCTGGCTAACCAGATGACACCTGCACCCCCACCCGAAGGGGCTGCACCCGGTGTAAGTGAGCACATTTATGTGCAGGACAGCCTGTTTTATTTTACCATCGCCAACACGTTGTTAGCTGTTCAGCCGCCGGCAAATGCAATGCTCAGCAGCTTCACCGCAACCAACCAGGGCACTGGCAATTTGCTGCAATGGAAACTGGGCACGCAGGATTATATTACCACATTCGATGTGCAGCGCAGTGGCAACAGCAAAGACTTTACTTCTATTGGCATAGTTGCCGCGCAAACCAATGCCGCCTTACCTGTGCAATACAACTATACAGATGCACAACCGTTGGCCGGAACTAACTATTACCGCCTCAGCATCAGCGGCAGCAATGGTTACCGGTTATTCAGCGATACCGTAAGTGTAAACATACAGCCACCGGTAACGCGCTTCACTGCTTATATATGGCCCAATCCCGTATGCACCGGCACTATGAACCTGGTGATAAACGCAGCAGGCAGCGGCGTATTGCGCCTTGAAATTGTTTCTCTCAATGGCAGTATCCTGCAAAACGAACTGATCCCTGTAACCAAGGGCACTATCCGGCAGCAGGTGAATGTGAGCAGGCTGCACAATGGGTTTTATTTCGCTTATCTTACCAGTGGCCGGGAAAAATTTGCGATACCGTTTCTGAAGCTGTAATGGGTAAATCAATACAAAGCCCGTGACCGCCTGCTACAAATTGACCAATTCATTATTCATCAATGGTTTGATTTTTTTACACTTTACTTCTTCCTGAAATCTGTTGGCCTTGATTGTGTAAACTCGTAGAACGCATTGCTGAAAGCGCCAATGGTATTGTAACCGGTGGCATAAGCAATTTCATTGATAGGCTGGCTCGTTTTTACAATCAGCTCTATAGCCTTGATCATACGCAGCGTTTTAAGGTATTGCAGGAAGGAGATCTGCAGGCTGGATTGAAACAATCGTGATAACGAACGCTGGCTGAGATTGAATTGCTCACTCACATTTTGCAGGTTCAACGGTTCGGCGATATTCTTGTCGAGGTATTTTGTAATACGCAGCATGCGTTCATCCTCTGTTATCGGCAATATAATCGGCAGCGCTTTGTTGTTGAGTTCGGGCAGCAGGTTTTTCAGGGCAACCAGGAATTCAAAATTCGCATCCTTCGCTTCCACATGCCGGCCATCCCACTTTTCGGTATGGTTAATCATCTGTATCAGCAATTCACTGGCCGGGTAAATACCCAGTTTGGCGTAAAACGGGTGCCGGTCATCATCATGCCCGTAAAAATACAGGGAACGCAGCACCGTGGCTGAACTGGCAATACGCAGCACATGCTCCAGGTGTTTGGGTATCCAGAAGTAATGACGCGCAGGTACCACATAGGTTTTGTGCGCAATGGTAATGTAGGCAATGCCACCCTCCACATAACTCAGCTGCCCTTTGTTGTGCGTATGCAAAGGGATCAGTTTTTCCGACTTTTCATGCATTACAAACACCGAAGCCGGACGTTGGTTAATCTCGGGCAATGATGCGATTAAACCCATAAACAAGCGTTTAGACTTACTAAGAGAATGCAAAAATACCGCTTTGGCCGGAATCAGTAAATAATTGTCCATTTACCGAAAAAGAGAATACGCAGCACAGGATAATTTTGCGTACCAAAACGAAGGAATGATATACGACCGGAAATTATGGACACTGGTGCTGCTGCTGTTTTCAGGATGCCTTACAAGCGCCGCAACACAACAGCAGTCCGCTGATTCAACACTTACCTTAACGCTCAATGATGTGTGGCAGAAAGCAGCCGCCAACAGCAAGACAGCCCTCATAGCAGCAAAGGCGGTGGCCATTCGCCGGGAATTGACTGCCGATGCCATTGCAGACAAACTGCCCGATGCTGAGCTGGCAGCCAATTTTGAAAAAACCACCAACCTGCCTGTATATGACAATGGATTATTGCATAGCCCCTACCAGCATGCCATTACACAAACACATTATAAAACGGATGCCAACTTCTTTCTCACCTTATACAATGGCCATAAATTAAACCTGAAGATTGAAGAAGACAAAATGTTGCAGCAGATAGCCGAAACACAGCAGCGCCTCACCCTGTCGGATGTACGCTACAAAGCAGCTGCAGCTTACCTTGAATTACAGAAAGCCACCGTATTCAAACAGCTTATTCTTACTGATATTGAACGCCAGGAAAAACAGCTGGCGCAGATCAAAGAGAATTATAAAAACGGCGTGCTACTGAAAAGCGACCTGTTGCGGGTGGAACTGGATTTAAACCGGCGCAGGTTAACCCGGGAACAGGTAGAAAACGATATACGCATTGCTAACCAGCAACTCAACATACTGATCGGCGAAAAAGATGAACAGCCGGTACAGCCTGAAGCCATTGCCGACCCATCACTCAACCCGCCCGGCAGTTATGATGATTATGTAGCCATCGCCTTGCAACATGCCTACTCTTACCATGCAGCCGCGCAGCAAACTGAGTTATCGAAGATTAAGCTAAAGGAAGCCAAAGCCAATACGCAACCGAAAGTAGGTTTATACGGCGATTTCAATTTCGCCTACCCGCAAACCCTGCTGTACCCTTACAATCCCAACCTGTATTCCATCGGCGTAATGGGCGTACGCGCTTCTTTCCCTATTGCATCATTGTATAAAAATGCGCATAAGGTAAAAGCCGCACAGCTGGAACTGGAAAAAGAAACCTATGCACATGAAGATGCGGCAGATAAACTGCGGCAACAGGTACGTGAAGTATACCTGCGTTATAAAGAAGCACTGGTGCAGATAGAGCTTGCACGTGAAAACGTAGCACGCGCCACAGAAAACGAACGCATTGTAAAGAATACCTATTTCAACAATGTATCGCTGATCACCGACCTGCTCGACGCAGATGTGCAGCTGCTGCAATCGCAGTTTGAGCTGGAAGCTGCCAGGATACTGGCACAGAACAAATATTACCTGCTGCAAAACATCATCGGAAACCTTTAATTATGAAACGGACAAGATACACGATTACCGATAAAATCATTACCCGCATTACCGGCTGCATCGCAGGCATCACCCTGCTGGTGCTGGCCGTATGGGGCGCCAGAACCTGCTACATCCTGCACCGTTTTGAACAAACCAACGATGCTCAGGTGCAGGAATACATCAACCCCGTTATATCAAGGGCAGGTGGTTTTATTGCAGCCGTAAGATTTGAAGAGAACCAGGATGTAAAAAAAGGCGATACTTTACTGCTGATCGATAACCGCGAGTACAACATGCAGGAAGAACAAACCAAAGCTTCCATAGAAAAAGCAACCGCACAGCTGCAGGTACTCGAAAGCAATATGCATACATTACAGAAAACAGCGGAAGCCAGTGCTTCACAGGCAGAAGCCATTAAGGCCAAGGTATGGAAACAGCAGCTGGACTATGACCGGTATGAAAAACTGTACAAAGCAGAATCTGCCACAGCCCAGCAGCTGGAAGATAAAAAGGCAGCGCTGGAAGTAAACCAGTCTGATTATAAAGCTGCACAGGATAACTACGCAGCCTCCCAATCGCGCATTGAGGATGCAGCACAGGAAAAGGGGGTGATACGTGCAGAGATCACCCGCTTAAAAGCATTGCTGAGCAGGCACCGGCTTGATGTAACCTATACGGTGATCACGGCACCCTACAACGGTCGCATGGGCCGCAGAACCATTGAGCAGGGACAGATGATTAATGCAGGTGAAGTACTGGCCTATATCGTGAACAATGAAACAGACAAATGGGTGGTGGCCAATTACAAGGAAACACAGGTGGCGCACATGCGTATCGGTGATACTGTAAACATTGAAGCAGATGCCTACCCGGAAAGAACATTCAGGGGCACTATTATATCCTTATCACCCGCAACAGGCTCCAGCTTTTCACTGTTGCCACCGGATAATGCCACCGGCAATTATGTAAAAATCGTGCAACGCATACCCGTTCGCATCAAAGTTGCAGGAAACAGGCAGGAACTGGATTTGCTGAAAGCAGGCATGAATGTAAATGTAAGCGCTGTTAAAAAGAATAACCTATGACCCACGATCCGCTGCTGCCGGTTTTTAAACAATGGCTGCCCGAATGGCTGGTGAAACTGGCCATGCTGCTGGTAATACTGCCGGGGCTGGTCTTGTTCTTTCTGCCCATGTCAAACATCAATGCAGGTGCAGGTCATTATGGCGCAGAGCCTGCAGACATGCAATTTGCCACCATTTTATTCTATGCAGGCTATGCAGGTTTTTACAGTCTTGAACGCCGCTTCTTCAGCTTCCTGGCAGCAAAAGAATATTTCATCCTGTTCACTGTACTGCAGATTGTTACGGCCGGTGTTTGTTATACTACCAAACGCCTGGAAGTACTGTACCCGCTGCGTTTTATACAGGGCATGAGTTTTTGCAGCCTGGTTAACCTGTCGCTGACCATCATCTCTGTCCGCGCCAAAACAGGCCGTGGCAGGGAAATCAGCTTCTCGGTTTTTTATGGCCTGCTGCTGTGCACCATCTCGTTCAATAATTTTATCACGGCCGATATCGTTGATTCCTTTAACTACAACAAGGTATACCAGCTCGCCATTTTTGCTTACCTGCCCGGTTTGCTGTTGCTGCTCACCGGCATGAACAATGTACGTTTTAATGTAAAATTCCCCCTGTACCAGCTGGACTGGCAGGGTTTTGTATTATACGCCACCGTGCTTGTACTCACCGGCTATGTGCTGGTGTATGGCAGGGAATATTACTGGCTGGAAGACAACCGCATCCTATACAGCGTGATCGCTATTACCGTGCTGCTCACTGTATTTTTTATCCGGCAGTTATCCATGAAACGCCCGTATACCAACCCCTCCATTTTCACCTACCGCAACTTTAACATCGGCGTACTGGTGCTGTTTCTCATGTATATCTGCCGCTTCGGTTCCAATGTAACCAATACTTTTTTTGCTACCGTACTGCGGTTCGATCCTGCGCATATTTCCTATATCAACCTGCTGAACATTGCAGGCATTGTAACCGGTGTTATTTATTCCTGTTGCATGCTGATACAAAAAAAACACATCCGGCTGATGTGGGTACCCGGTTTTATTGCCCTGCTTGGCTTTCATGCACGCATGTATTTCCTGTTTGCCACGCAGGCAAATGCCGGTTCGTTTTTTATACCGCTGTTTGTACAGGGACTTGGTGTCGGCATCATTATGGTGCCTGCCATTGTATATGCCGTATCTGCCGTTCCTGTTGCATTAGGGCCTTCTGCTGCGGGCTTTTGTCTTACCGCGCGTTTTATGGGTTTTTGCACCAGCATCGGCCTTATCAACCATTTTGAGCTTACCGGTAAAAGCGCACACTTCAACACCTTCCGCGACAATATCACCAGGCTCAACCCTGTTGTTAAACAGGCACTGGCCAAACAAACCCGCCGCCTCGTGAGCGAAGGCATGCCGCCCGCACAGGCAGCCAAACTCGCCAACCGCCTGCTGGTTAACAATGTGAACGGACAAACACAATTACGCTTCGCCATGGACTATTACGAGCTGATGACCTGCTTTATCATTTGTATCCTGGTACTGCTTATGCTGTTCCCCTATTTAAACAGAACAGTAGCCCATATCAGGTCGCGCAAGCTAATAGCGGCGTGAGAGTTAGGGTTTGACGTTTAAAGTTTGACGTTTAACGTTGGCATTACTTTTTTGATCTTCATTAACAAACCATACAACATGAAACTTTAAACATGCAACGTTAAACACGAAACAGTCCACTCACCACTCACTATTGCCAGTACCTCGACGCAGCCGCTTCTGCCTTCCAATCTGAATGCGGTTCATAGTAATTCCACAGCATGGCCGAAACCTTACGCGCCAGCTGCCAGGCCTCATTGTCTTCTACCCAGCGCTGATCTTTGTTGTTCTTGGTAGCTACATAAAAAACATAATCGCCGTGCGGCGCATTCACGACTACAATTTCAGAACGCGAATCATCTACCATTCCCTGTTTGGAAGCAGCCTGTACATAAGGAGGCAGCGAGAACAAGGCATATTCATCCCAGAAACTATGCGTCATAATGCGGTACATGGTTTGACTTGCTTCGGGGCTTACTGCCTGCTCATTGCGTATCATCGCTGCGAGTTTCGCCATTTCCCTTGGAGTAGTCTGGCCCCAGCCATATTGCTGCCTCGCCGTTTCACGTCCTGGTGTGCGGGCATTAAGGCGGGTATCTTTAAATCCATGCGCATCCAGCCAGGTATTGATGGTACTGCCGCCACCGGCCATACGCTCGCACCATACTGCAGCTGCATTATCGCTGTGGGTGATCATTAACGTAATGGCTGTACGCACATCGGTTTTGGTACTGTCTTTAAAAAACTGCATCAGTCCCGATCCTTTTCTCGACATAGAATCCCGGTATACCAATGGCGTATGGTATTTATACGTGCCCTGCTGTATCTGGTCGAACATACCTACCAGTATCGGCACTTTAATAATACTGGCAGTTGGGAAAATGGTATCTGCATTAATCGCTACTTCCCTATTCGTCTTCAGGTTGTGTACATAAATACCCGCCACACCATGAAAAGAATCAGCAACAGCCTTCAGCATCCCTTCCAGCTTTTTATCTGCTTTATACTGTGCGCTGGCTGTTTGCAGCACTGGCAGCGGGAACATAAGCGCTGCAAATAAAAGTATCGGTTTATAGTTCAATTGTTGCAATAGTTTCATTGTTCAATGCTATTGTTTAAAGGTTTGATGTTTAAAGTTTAAAGTTGATGCATTGCCAAGCGCTCTCAACAGCAACCATTCTTCGCTCGGTTCACAAAACACCGAGAATCGGGAATCGACAGTCGGGATGGCCTTAGCGGGTAAATAATTCGCTTCATTCACTATTCACCAGTGATCCCTTATTCCATTGCACGTCCCCTAAACCACCTTCGCTGAGATCACTCACCACTCACCACTCACCACTGACCACTCACCTTTGTCCGTGCACTTTCATTACCCGTTCTGTCGACCGCTGTAACCAGTACCTGTGTTAGCTTAGCCGGTGTTTTATCGGCAGATGACAGTGGCAATGTTACACTCCGGTCATTGCGGTTATAGATAGTATAATTCCAGCGGCTGCCGTATTTGTAATACACTACCCAGCGAAACACAGCCGCTTCATTGGGATGTGCCCAGCCAATGGTAACCGCGCCGTCACGTTTAATCACATTGAGTATTTTAGGCGCAGCAGGTATGGCATCACTCAGCCAGGTGCTTGCAGGCACAAGTGCATTTTTTTTGTAAGGCCCGTCCAGCAAGGCTTTTGACAAGGCCGTATTGTGCACGTCAGATTGCAGGTTCCAGTGCACGGCCCCCATACTGTGCGGTAGCATGCCGCGGGTAATCATAAGCTGGCTCAGTGTTTCATTCACGGTTTTAAACGCCGTATCACGTCCCACACTCATGCCCGGCCACAAATGACGCTGCTGCGTGTTCTGTTCTTTCCACCAGCCCAGTAATACCGGGAAACTTTGGGGCATTTTGTTGATGGGCCAGTATAACTGCGGGGTAAAATAATCGAGCCAGCCTTTGTTGAGCCACAGTTTGGCATCTGCATACAACTGATCATATTGACTGAATCCCTCTATAGATGCAGGATAGCCCGGCTTCCAGATACCAAAGGGACTGATGCCGAACTTTACCGTTTTCTTTTCTGACTTCACTACTTTATACAACCGCTCAATTAAGGTGTTCACATTATCCCTGCGCCAGTCTGCCCGCGATAATTTACCGCCGCTTTTCTGGTAAGCACTCCAGCTATCATTGTCAGGAAAGTCTTCACCGTTATTGTATTCGAGGTAAGGATAAAAATAATCATCCATGTGCACGCCATCGATATCGTATCGCTTCACCAGGTCTTTCACCACAGCAGCTGTATAGTCCTGCACCTGTTTGTTGGCAGGGTCCATCCACCAGTAATCCTGTTTTAAATGCACCACCCAGTCAGGATGTTTTTTAACAACAGACTGATCGCTGATCTCTTTTCCCTCCCTGTGATGCGCACGATATGGGTTCAACCACACATGCAGTTCCAGTCCGCGGTCATGCGCTTCTTTCACCCAAAACTCGAGGGGATCATAATAAGGTGATGGCGCTTTGCCCTGTGTGCCGGTAAGCCAGTACGACCAGGGTTCCAAATCACTTTTATATAGTGCATCTGCCTGCGGACGCACCTGGAAAATAACGGCATTGAAATGATGATCCTGCAAATAATCGAGCAGTGCAATGGCTTCTGCCTGTTGCTGGGCAGTGGTAAGGCCCGGCTTACCGGGCCAGTCAATATTACCCACAGTTGCCACCCAGGCAGCACGAAACTCCCGCTCTGCCTGCGGCAGAGCCGGCAGGGCAACAGGGTTATCTGCAGACTGTACCGCCTTGTGACTGCCGCACGAATACAACAGGCACAACAGCAGGGCTGGAATAAGTGTACGAAGCATAGTTTTGGATATTTTATGGAGACAGCACTAAAAATACGGATTTACGCACAAACCCGCTTTACTTTACCCTGCAAAACCGCAAAAAGCTGCAATAACCGTTTCACGTTGGACGTTTAGCGGTTTAAAGTTGAGTTATTTTAAATTTGCGGCCTGACCATCCTTACGAACATAAAAAACAGGAAATTTATGCATCAAACACTGAGAACAGCCGCCGTGCTGATCGCATTTGCTTTTATTAGTCTGCAAACCACCGCCCAATCAATGAAATGGTACAATCAACCTTCCAGGTCATCAGGAGACGCCCATACACTCACCATGACCGTTGACCCCAAAACCGATTACTGGCGTATTACACACTACGGTTTTATACGCGACAACGGCCCCTTTTATTATATGGAACAGGAAGGCGATTTTGAGGCCAGTGTAAAAATAACCGGCGCCTACAATGAACTGTTTCACCAGGCAGGATTAATGATACGCAAAGACGAAAAGAACTGGATTAAAACCGGTATTGAATATGTTGACGGCGTGCAGAATGTAAGCGCCGTGGTAACAAGGGAAGTGTCTGACTGGTCGGTAGTACCGCGCCATGACAGTCCCAAATCCATGTGGCTGAAACTGCTGCGCAAAGGCGATTTTGTACAGATCAGCTACTCCTTCGACGGTAAGCAATTCGACATGCTGCGTCTCGCCTATTTTCCACCCAAAGAAAAAGCGATGATCGGCATGGTAGCGGCTGCACCAGGCAACAAAAGCTTTGAAGTAACCTTTGAAGATTTTACTGTAACCCCTCAGTAACGTATTCCCCCGCTCCGCGATGGAGCGGGGATGTTTATCCCATAGCTACAAGCTGCAAAACAGCTGATAGCTTTTAGCTACTAGCTGATAGCTTGTTTGCAACAAATCGCCTCCGGCGATCGTTTGAGTTATTAATAAACACCTCCGATCGGCTCACTGCGCTCACTCAACAACGGACTTGCTAAGATAGTCTCGACTGTCGATTCTCGATGCCTTTCCACTCACGGCTCACGCTTCACGATCCCAATCGCCGAAAAAGTCAACTCATTGACCCGCAATCCTGGCATTTTAATAAAACATTTGGTTTAAATACCCGAATATTGGTTAACGATGCGCCATTGTATGTAACGAAGGCATCGTATATATATTCCCCCGCTGCATCCTGCACCATTACTGCATAATTAACACACCAACCCTGCCTGGCTGATACCTATTTATTGGTCATTAAATTGATACACCTGTAATGAAAGCAGTAACGGGATTGCGCCTTTGTGCGCTCGCTTGTTTGATGAACTATCCGGCAGTCTTTTCACAAACCACCGCAGATACGGCAACCGCGCTGAATCTGGACGATTGTATTACCTATGCACTCAAACACCAGCCGTTGATTAACCAGGCACTGGTAAACGAAGCCATTACCCGCGCCACGAACGCCATTAACACCGCAGGCTGGTATCCGCAAGCCAATGTATCCGGCAACCTTACCCACTACATTACCCTGCCTACCGTATTTGTAAAAAACAGCGGTACGGGCGCCGTAACACAACAACGCAATGGTGTTATTAATACAGCCATACCGGTACTAACGGTTACACAAACCATCTTCAACCCCGCATTGCTGTACGCAGAAAAATACGCGCCGCTGTATGTAAAACAGTCAGAACAAATTACCGACAGCACGAAGATTGAAATTGTTGCCGCAGTGAGCAAAACCTTTTACAGCCTGCTGCTCACGCTGCAACAGATCAACGTACTGAAAGAAGACACGACACGGTTGAATAAAAACCTCAACGATGCCTATTACCAGTACATGGGCGGCATTGTAGATGAAACAGATTATGATGAAGCAGCCATTTCACTCAACAACTCCAGGGCGCAGTTAAGACAAGCCACGGAGAACATCAGGCCGCAATACGCCTTGCTGAAACAGGTAATGGGTTACCCGGCAGCACAACAATTCAACGTAGTATACGACACGCTGCGCATGCAGCAGGACATTGCTTTTGACACCACGCAACAACTGCAGTACGACCGGCGCATTGAATTACAATATTTACAAACCGCGCGCAAACTGCAGGGACAGGTAGTGAACTATTACCGCAAATCATGGCTGCCCACGCTGGGCGCATTCTTTGATTATGACTATGAATTTCAGAACAACACCTTTGGCAAACTCTTCTCTAACGCCTACCCCTATTCATTTGTAGGGCTCTCGCTCAGCATGCCTTTATTCACCGGCTTTGCCCGAACGCAAAACCTGAAACGCGCCAACCTGCAATACCAGTTGTACAACTGGGATGAAGCGAACCTGCGTTCGCAGATTTATGCAGAATACACCGCAGCGCTGGCCAGCTACAAAAGCAATACCTACAACCTCGGCATTACGCGCGAAAACGTAACCCTTGCCCGTAAAACCTACGACATCGTTGCACTGCAATACCAGCAGGGCATTGTTCCATACCTCAATGTGATCACTGCAGAATCGAACCTCATCACCGCTGAAATAGGCTACCAGAACGCCTTGTTCCAGCTGCTGTCGAGCAAAATTGACCTGCAGAAATCCATGGGCATTATCACGGTTAACCATTAATTCCTACAAGTATGAACAGACTGGCAATAACGTGTATTTCAGCAAGCCTTGTTACCCTGTGTGCCTGCAGGCAAAAACCACCCGCACCCACACCTCCTGTACCCGTTAACATTACCACCGTGCAAACACAGCCGGTGCTGTACTACGACAATTACCCGGCTACCACGCAGGCATTGAGCCAGGTTGACCTGCATGCACAGGTAACCGGTTATGTAACTGCGATCCTGTTTACCGAAGGCACACACGTACACAAAGGCCAGCGCCTGTACGAGATTGATGAACGCCTGTACCGCGCCGCCTACGACCAGGCCGCGGCCAATGTAAAAGTAGCAGAAGGCAACCAGGCGCAGGCACAGCAGGATGCAGACCGCTATCAATATCTGATACAACACAACGCAGTGGCCAGGCAAACACTCGATCATGCAGTAATTGCCCTGCAAAATGCGAAGAACCAGTCTGCCGCCGCACAGCAGGCATTGAAAACAGCAGGCACCAACCTCACCTACTCTACCATCACTGCACCCTTCGACGGCACCATCGGCTTCAGCCAGGTAAAGCTGGGTAACCTGGTTACTGCCAGTACAACACTGCTCAACACCATAAGCACCGATAATCCCATGGCCGCAGACTTCCTGGTAAACGAAGCACAGCTGAAGCATTATCAGCAATTGCAAAACGATAAACAACACAGGATTGATTCACTGTTTACACTACAACTGCCCGACCAGACCATTTATGACCAAACCGGCCAAATAGCCGTGATAGACCGCGCCGTAGATCCGCAGACAGGCACCATACGCGTACGCCTTGTATTCAACAATCCCAAACTCACACTGCGCGCAGGCATGAGCACGGTAGTACGTGTACACAACCTGGAATCGGCACCGCAAATCCTGATCCCCGCGAAGGCCGTGGTAGAACAGATGGGTGAATACTTTGTGTATCTCGCCAAAGACACCGTGTTACGCAACAACACAGATTCATCTGCCGGCAAACAGGCTAAAGAAGATGCAGGCAAAAACACCAGGAGCAGCAACAGCGCAGACACCGCACAGCACAAAGGCCCCAGGTTACTGGCCATACAGGTAAGAATAGAAACAGGCGCCACCATCGGCTCCAATATACTGGTTAAATCAGGTTTGAAAAACGGAGACAAGATTGTGGTAGATGGCATACAGGCATTGCATGATGGCTCGCCCATCACCACCGCTAACCGGCAGGGACCGGCAGCCGCAGGCGGGCGCGGGCGTTAGTTGAACAAACACTGTTAACGACAGATACGACATAACTATGATTGCAAATACATTCATTAAACGGCCGGTTACCGCCATCGTCATTTCCATTGTGCTGGTGCTTACGGGTGCCATTTGTATCGCGGTGCTGCCGGTTGACCAGTACCCGGATATCACCCCGCCCATTGTACAGGTAAATGCACAGTTCACCGGCGCTGATGCGCAAACCGTAGAACAAACCGTTGCCACGCCCATAGAACAGCAGGTAAACGGCACGCCAGGTATGGAATACATGCAAAGCAACAGCACCAACAACGGGCTTATGCAAATGAATGTAACCTTCAACATTGGTACCGATATTGATGTGGCAGCCCTGGATGTACAGAACCGTGTAAGCATTGCCACGCCACTATTACCTGCAGTAGCCAGTCGCCTTGGCGTTACCGTTCGCGCCGTAAACCCCAGCATGCTGATGATGGTAGCCATTTACGCGCCCAGGGGCACGCACAACATCACCTTTCTCGACAATTACGCGAATATATTTGTACAGGATGCATTGCTGCGGGTACCGGGTGTTGGCACCATTACGCGTTTCACCGATGACTTCTCCATGCGCATTTGGATGAACCCGGAAAAAATGGCCACATACAGCATTACCCCGCAGGATGTGATCAATGCCCTCAATGCACAGAATGTGCAGGTAGCAGCAGGCAGTGCAGGCGTGCCGCCGCAAAACAAATCGCAGACTTTTGAGATAGGTATACTTGTTAATGGTCGCTTAAGCAAAGTACCAGAGTTTGAAAATATCATTGTTAAAACCATTCCCGAAACCGGTGCCCTCGTTTACCTGAAAGATGTAGCCAGGGTAGAGCTTGGCAAATTCACCTTCGCCAGCAATTCCTTTGTTGACGGCGCACGGGCCTCTTACCTGCAGATATACCAGGCGCCCGGCAGCAATGCACTGCGCACTGCCGAAGGCATTTACAAAGAACTGGAACAGCTGAAACAGTTCTTTCCTACCGATGTGGCTTACAAGGTGCCGTTTGAATCGGTAACGGTGGTGAAGGTGTCTATGTCTGATGTAATCGACACCCTGCTGATGACACTGGGACTGGTCGCCATTGTGGTGTACATCTTTCTCCAGAACCTGCGCTCCACGCTGATTCCTGTGCTGGCTATTCCTGTTTCTATATTCGGCACATTCTGCTTTTTTATTCCGCTCGGTTTTACCATCAATACCCTAACCATGTTCGGTTTTGTACTGGCCATCGGTATTGTGGTAGATGATGCCATTATCGTGGTGGAAGCCGTGCAGCATTATATAGACAATGAAGGCATGTCGCCCAAGGAGGCTACCTATCATGCCATGAAAGACATATCTGCTCCTGTTGTGGCCATTGCACTGATACTTGCGGCGGTGTTTGTACCCGTAGGTTTTATACCGGGCATTGTGGGCAGATTGTATCAGCAATTCGCCATTACCATTGCCATTTCCGTGATCATCTCCGCCTTTATTGCGCTTTCGCTTACGCCTGCCCTGTGCACCCTGTTGCTGAAACCATCCAGGCCGAAGGAGCAGGCCAAAGGCATCAATAAATTGTTCGTCCGTTTCAATGACTGGTTTCAGCGGATAACGGATTCCTATTCAGCCGGCGTTAAGCAATCCATTGCAGGCGCAAAATACATACTGGTATTGCTGGTATGTGTATGTGTGGCCGCTTTCTTCCTGTTCCGCAGTAAGTCGTCGGGTTTTATCCCTTCCGAAGACGATGGCAATATTTATGTCACCTACCAGCTGCCGCCAGCCTCTTCCACCAGCGCTTCTGTGGCTTTAATGCAGCGCCTGATGAAGGTAGTGGCGGCCACACCAGGCGTGGCACACTATGCAGCCCTGTCTGGTCTCAATGTAATTACCAATGCCACCAACAGCAACTGCGGCACCATTTACTGCCAGTTAAAACCCTGGGACGAACGCAAACACAGTGATGAAAAAGTACCCAACATACTTACGGTATTGCAAAACCGCATTGCCGATGCCGGTATACGCAATGCCAATGTAGAAGTGATACAGCCCTCTCCCATACCCGGCATCGGCGCAGGCGCAGGCTTTAGTTTCCAGGTTGAACAACGCAGTACCGGCGACGACCTGCATGCATTTGAAAAAGTAGTGCAGCGTTTTGTAACAGAAGCCAATAAAAACCCGGCCATTGCCAATGCCAATAGTTTTTATGCAGCCCACACACCGGGCTACAGCTTAACGGTAGATCGCGGGAAATGCGAAAAGCTCGGCGTGAATGTATCGGATGTGTTTACTACTATACAAGCATTTATGGGCAGCTTGTACATTAACGATTTCACTACCTACAACCGCACCTTTCACGTGGTAGTGCAGGCAGATACGGCTTACCGCGCCATGATCTCCGATATGGATAAATACTATGTGCGTAACCAGAATGGCCAGATGCTGCCGCTGGGCACACTCATCAGTTACAAGCCCACCGAAACAGCACCGCTCATCTCGCATTTCAACATCTTCCGTTCTGCCGAAATCGACGGCATGCCTGCGGCAGGGCACAGCAGCGCCGAGGCATTGCAGGCGTTGAAAGAGGTGGCAGCAAAGGTGCTGCCGCAGGGATACACCTATGAGTTTTCGGGCCTCAGTTATGAAGAAATAAAAGCAGGCTCTGCCACGGTATATATTTTCCTGTTCTCTATCACGTTTGTATTCCTGTTTCTCGCTGCGCTGTACGAAAGCTGGTCTGTACCCTTTTCTGTACTGTTGGCCGTACCCATCGGTGCATTCGGCGCTATTCTAACACTGGTACTGGCGCCCGGGCTAACCAACAATGTATACGCACAGATAGGGCTGATCACACTGATTGGCCTGGCTGCAAAAAACGCCATCCTGATCGTGGAGTTTGCCAAGGTGCGCGTAGACCGCGGCGAAGACCTGGTTCAATCCACGCTGGAAGCGGTAAGCCTGCGCTTGCGGCCCATTGTAATGACTTCACTGGCCTTTATACTAGGTGTGCTGCCGCTTGTATTTGCATCCGGCGCAGGCGCAGTGGCGCGGCGTACCATCGGGCTTACCGTGCTGGGCGGCATGCTGGCCGCTTCTACCATTGCCATTTTTATTGTGCCCGTATTGTTTGTATTAATCACCCGCGCATCGTACGGTAAAAAGAAACTTGATTACCTGAAGGCGCACCATGCAGACCTGATGGAGAAAGCAAAAAAAGTAGAAGCACAGAATATTGACCCTGAGCTGGAATTTGAAATACAGAAATCACGCGACCTTCATGGCATGGATGCGAAGGGCGGCCAAAACCAACCCCTTGCAGGATGATCGCGAACACCTTCATAAAGCGCCCCGTAACAGCCATCGTTATATCGACCGTGCTCATTATTTCAGGATTGATCTGCATCTTCAATCTTGCGGTTGACCAGTACCCGAATATATCGCCTCCCTCTGTCTCTATCACCGGGCAATACACAGGCGCTGATGCACAAACCGTAGAGCAAACCGTTGCCATCCCCATTGAAGAACAAGTGAATGGTGCACCGGGCATGGAGTACATGCAAAGCACCAATACCAATTCAGGCAATATGAATGTGAGCGTCACATTCAAGGTAGGCACCAATGTGCACATCGCCACGCTTAATGTACAGAACCGTGTAGGCATTGCCACGCCATTGCTGCCTTCGGTTGTAAGTAAACTGGGGCTTACCGTTCGTGCCCGCAACCCGAGCATGCTGATGATGATTGCGATTTATGCACCCAGGGGCACACACAACATCACCTTTCTGGATAACTATACCAACATATTCGTGGAAGATGCCCTGCTGCGCGTACCGGGCGTGGGTGATATCAGCGCACGCACCGACCAGTTCAGCATGCGCGTTTGGCTGAATCCCGATAAAATGGCCGCTTATGGTTTAATGCCGAAAGACATTACTGCAGCCCTTAACGCACAAAACGTATATGTTGCAGCAGGCGCTGTTGGGGCACCGCCACAGAAAAGCGAACAGGCTTTCGAGTTAACCGTATTACCCAACGGCCAGCTGCAGAAGGCATCCGATTATGAGAACGTGATTGTTAAAACCATACCCGACAGCAGCCAGCAAGGTGCCAGACTGGTATACCTGAAAGATGTGGCCCGCGTAGAACTGGGCAAGTTTACCTTTTCCAGCAATTCCTTTGTAGACGGCAAACGCGCATCCTACCTCATGGTGTACCAGGCCCCCGGCAGCAACGCATTGGAGACAGCCAAAAACGTATACATTGAGCTCGAGAAGCTGAAAAAATTCTTCCCGCCAGATGTAGACTACAAAGTCCCCTTTGAATCTGTCACTATCATCACCGTTTCTATCCACGAAGTGCTGATGACATTGCTGCAGGCATTGGGACTGGTAGCGATCGTGGTGTTCCTGTTCCTGCAGAACCTGCGCTCCACGCTTATTCCCATACTGGCCATACCGGTGTCTATTCTCGGCACCTTCTGCTTTTTTATACCGCTGGGTTTTACCATCAATACCTTAACCATGTTCGGCTTTGTGCTGGCCATCGGCATTGTGGTAGATGACGCGATCATCGTGGTAGAAGCCGTGCAGCATTACATTGATGAACAACACATGTCACCCAAGGAGGCTACCTACCATGCCATGAAAGAAATATCTGCACCGGTAGTGGCCATTGCGCTCATACTGGCCGCCGTGTTTGTACCGGTGGGCTTTATACCCGGCATTGTGGGCCGCTTGTACCAGCAGTTTGCCATTACCATTGCCATATCGGTCATACTCTCCGCCTTTATCGCCCTATCGCTTACACCGGCACTTTGCACTTTGTTGCTGCGGCCCTCACACCTGAAAAAGAAAACCATTGTTGATCGCTTTTTCACCGCATTCAACAGCTGGTTTACGCGTTTAACAGGCAGGTATTCCAACGGTGTACAGCGCTCTATTAAAGGCGCACGTTATATTGTATTGCTGCTGGTATGTATTTGTATCGGCACATTCATCCTGTTTAAAAACAAACCCTCCGGTTTTATTCCGCCGGAGGATGATGGGCGTTTATACGTTACCTACCAGTTGCCCGAAGCATCATCTGTAGCACAGTCAGTTGAACTGATGACCAAACTGATGAACATTGTAGGTGCTACAGCTGGTGTAAACCATTATGCCGCACTATCGGGCTTTAATATTCTCAATGGCGGCTCCAACTCCAACAACGGCACCATCTTCGTAATGCTGAAACCCTGGGAGCAGCGCAAAAACCCGGGAGAAAAACTGCCTGGACTAATTGAAGTAATGCGCGAACGTATTGCCAAAGCAGGCATTAAAAATGCCAACGTGGTAGTGATACCACCGCCGCCTATACGGGGCATCGGGCAGGCAGCAGGCTTCAGCATGCAGATTCAGCAGGGCAATACCAGCGATGATATTCACCAGTTTGAGACGGTGGTTAAAAAGTTTATTGCGGCTGCACATAAAAGCCCGCCGATCTCCACCGCGTTCAGTTATTACGCAGCACATACGCCCAGTTACAACCTTACAGTAAACCGCGAAGTGTGCCAGAAAATGGGCGTGAATATCTCGGATGTGTTCAATACCATGCAGGCGTATATGGGCAGCCTGTTTGTAAACAATTTCACTTTGTACAACCGCACTTTTCATGTGGTGGTACAGGCAGATACTGCGTACCGCGCACTGATCAGCAACATGAACAAATACTATGTGCGCAACCAGGCCGGTCAAATGTTACCGCTTAGTTCCCTCATCAGTTACCAGCCCGCAGAAACAGCACCGCTGATCACGCACTTCAATATCTTCCGTTCTGCAGAAGTAGATGGCTCAACACCCGCAGGCTACAGCAGCGGACAAGGTATTGAAGCACTGAAAGAAACAGCTGCCAAAGTTTTGCCGCAGGGTTATACGTATGAGTTCTCCGGCCTCAGCTACGAGGAAATACGCGCAGGCACTACCACGGTATACATTTTCCTGTTCTCTATTGTATTTGTATTCCTGTTTCTTGCTGCTTTATATGAAAGCTGGTCTGTGCCGTTCTCGGTTATGCTGGCTGTACCTATCAGCGCGTTCGGCGCTATCCTTGCACTTACGCTGGTGCCCAGGCTCACGAACAATGTGTACGCGCAAATAGGACTGATTACACTAATCGGTCTCTCCGCCAAGAATGCCATCCTGATTGTGGAATTTGCAAAGTTGCGTGTTGACCGCGGTGAAGAACTGGTGCAAAGCACACTGGAAGCCGTACGCCTGCGTTTACGCCCCATCATTATGACCTCGCTTGCGTTTATACTGGGTGTAATGCCGCTGGTGCTGGCCACCGGTGCAGGCGCCGTAGCGCGCAATACCATCGGGCTGGCCGTGCTGGGCGGCATGATTGCTTCTTCCTCGCTTTCTATTTTTATTGTGCCGGTGTTGTATGTATTGTTTACGCGCCTGTCGTACGGCAAAAAGCAATTGCAGTGGCTGCAGGATCATCATGAAGAACTGATGGAGAAAGCCAAACGAGTGGAAGAACAAAACATTGATCCAGAGCTGGAATATGATATTGAACAGGCGCATCATGAAAACAAACAAAGCCGTGAGGCAGCCAATGGCAACGGCAATGCTTCACCTGCTGCGGAATAAAAAAGGCGGTCAAATTGCTTTGACCGCCTTCTATCCAAACACATTGATTCATGTTGTTATTTGCCCGCCACCTGCTCTTTGGGAAAATCAGTGCTGGCATTTTTACCATCTTTTAATGTAACCAGGGGCCCTTTTGCATGCGCAGGCGAAGCAGTTGCTTTCACCCTGCGAATGTCTACCCCATCGTAATGCGCTACTTCTATGGCATTGGTAAAATAAGGCTGCGTCATATCTGCCGCCCAGCTAAAGGAACAATCGGCTACGCTAAGTCCTTTGATATAGTTTGCTTTCAGCGCAGGTATATCTGCTGCAAACAGCTGTTCTTTCTCGCGCAGGCAACCACGCAGATCGATGTTACCGCCTGCCAGATCGTTCAGCGGGGAGTTCACAAGTTGTAAGGTTACATGATCCAGTTTAATATCCTGCAAAATGCTTTCGTCAGATCCCCACAGCAGCAAACCATTTTCACCCTTGCAGGTAATATTGCTGAAAGTTACATCACGCACGATGCCCAGTTGCCGTATATCGGGATTGCCGCGTACTGCAGAAATATGGATGGGTTCGCCATTGCCCCACCAGTCGCCCGTACGCAATTTTGTTTCAATGTACATGTTCGAGAAATGAATGTTCTCCAGCGAACCCTGGTCGCGCACAAAAATGCCGATGCCGCGTGTTGAATTGGTAATGTTTACATTGCTGATCTGGATATTGCGCACACTGTTCTGGTCAAGAAATCCAATGCGTATACCGCTTGAGGCAGACTGCAGGTTGCAGTTGGTGACCACGATATTCTGTGATACGTGACGCATGCCGCTAAAACCGGGTATTTCAAAATGATGATCATAACCGGCGATCACCAGCGCATCATCACCTGCGCGCACATCACAATTTGCCACTACTACATTGCTGCTGCTGGTAATATCGATACCGTCTGCATTGGGCACCAGTATACCGCTCCACACGTGTATACCATCTACCGTCACCGCATCGCAATCTGCAAAATGCAGTGTCCAGAACGGTGAATTCAACAGGGTTACAGCCTGCATGCGCACATTTTTGCAATTGGAGAAAATCACCATCTGGTGCGGGCGCAATTTATCAGGCACCACCGGGCCATCACCAATACCACTGCTTACATGGCGGTAGTTGTTGCCCTGTCGGGTAAACCGGGTGCCCGCTGAATCTATCTTTTTCGCATGCTGAAAGTCATGAAACGCCGGGTTATTGCCATCAATGGTGCCCTGACCGGTGATTGATACGTTCTCTGCATTCACCGTATACAGCATGCCATAGTAGTTAAGGCCATACCCTTCCCTGGTATAGGAATCATAATCAGGCAGCTTGCTGCTGCCCTTTAACACAGCGCCGTTTTCGAGGTACAACTGTACATTGCTTTTTAAATGAAACGTGCCGGTAACAAAGGTTCCGGCAGGCACATACACCATGCCGCCGCCGTTTTTATTACATGCATCCACTGCTTTTTGTATGGCAGCCGCATTGTTGGTGCTGCCATCACTTACTGCGCCATAACTGGTGATGTTGAATGTTTGCGCACGCAACGCAAACCAGCTGAAACAAACCAATGCCAGGCTGAAACATTTCTTATACATACGACAATTTGAGGCCGTAAAAATAAAGTCAACCGGACAGCACGACTATTACATATCGTGCGAATCATGATACTTATTTGCGCCTGGGGTGCAAATAAGTATCGATGGTTGGATGGGATGATGGTTTTATGGTTTGCCGGCTTTATGTTTTGATGGACTAATGATTGAACAGTAGAAATGCAATGCCCAATGTAATAAAGATGTTAAAGGTTTGGGCCAGCAGGAAGGCGTATAATGGCTTTTTGTTGCTGGCGGTAAAGAGGTCAGCGAAGCGGGTTTCGAGGCCAATGCTGGTAAACGCCAGTGCAAACCACAAGCCCTGCAGGTTTTTCAGGCTGTCTTTCACCTGTAAGGCAGTAGCAGGTGAAACCACGAACGAAAACAACAACGAGGCGCCGATAAAACCCAGTACAAATTTTGGGAAACGCTCCCAGATAACTTTCAGCGTGGGTTTGTTTGCTGCATCTGCTGCAGCGGGATTTTTGGTATATGTCCAGTAAAGGGAAATGGCAAATGCAGCCACACCCAGCAATACGTTTTGAGAGAATTTCACAATGGTGCTGAACTTTAATGCGGTTTCACCCACCAGTGTGCCGGATGCCACTACAGCGCCTGTTGTGTCAATACTGCCGCCCAGCCAGGCACCTGTTACTTCTTCCGGGAAATGAAAATAATGCGCAATCACCGGCATAAAAATCATCATCGGTATCGCCGTGATCAATACCATCGAAATAACGTACGACAGCTTTTTGCCATCGCCCTTAATAGCCCCGGATGTAGCAATAGCAGCCGATACGCCGCAGATAGATACGGCACTTGATATCATCATCGTCAGCTCATCATCTACCTTTAGTTTTTTGCACAGCCAGAACGCAAAATACCATACGGATAACACCACTACCAATGCCTGTACCAGTCCCAGTGAACCGGCTTTCAGGATATCGGTGAAGATTACCGAAGTGCCCAGCAATACCAGGCCGATTTTTACAAACAGTTCGGTAGACAAAGCTGTTGTAAACCATTCGGGCAAGGTAAAAAAGTTGCCGATCACCAAACCAATTACCAGGCTGAAGATTACGGCTTCCAGTCCCAGGTTTTTTAACTGGCTGTTACCGGCAATGATCAATGCAATAATGGTAAGCACATACACAATGATAAAAGCAGGAATATAAGTGCGCAATGCCTTACCCGTTAACCAGGCGCCGGTAGCAGCTATCACGGTTACGAATAACAGCTGCCATGCAATAGCAGCGAAATTGGCAGCAGTAAATACACGGGAAGCAAGATCAGCAGTGTTATGCCAGCCAAACACCGGTACCGGCAATACCAATCCTGAAACGGCCAGTGCAATAATCAGTGCGCCGAGCACTACAACCACCCAGTCTTCGGGCAATACAAATTTCCTGGTAGCAATCGTCATATGTCAGAGGGATTTTTTAGACAGGTGAAATACATCTTTTAATACAGCCTGTGCGGCATGATACCCGCACATGCCATGCACGCCCCCACCCGGCGGTGTGGAAGAGGAACAGATAAAAATACCTTTTGCCGGGGTGGCATAAGGCGTTAAACGCAGTGCGGGCCGCGTGTACAGCTGGCGTATATCCAGGATGCCGCCATTGATGTCGCCGCCAATATAATTGGGGTTATACGCCTCGAGCTGTGTGGTGTGCATTACATGCCGTTCCAGGATAATATCTTTAAAACCGGGCGCAAACCGCTCTACCTGGTTTTCAATTGCCGTAGTCATATCTTTTTGCGAACCATGCGGCACATGACAATAAGCCCAGGCAGCCTGCCTGCCCTGTGGCACACGCGATGCATCAAACAGGCTTTGCTGTGCCAGTAATACAAACGGTTTATCCGGGTGCCGCCCTTCCCAAACCTGCTGCTCCCCGGCGGTAATTTCTTCCAGTGTATTGCCCAGGTGTACGGTACCGGCTGCACGGCAATGCGCTGCGGTAAAAGGTATGGGTTCACGCAAAGCCCAGTCAATTTTAAACACCCCGGGCCCATAACGGAAATGTTGCAGCTGCCGTTTGTAGAAGCCGCTGAAACGATCGCCGGTAATGGCCAGCAGCTGCCTGGGCGTAACATCAAATACAACTGCGTGTGAAGAAGGCAACTGGTTAAGCGAGTGTACCGGGAAGTCTGTTTCTACCTTTCCACCCAGTGCAATAAAATACTGCACCAATGCCTGCGCAATAGCCTGTGAGCCGCCTTTTGGCAAAGGCCATCCGCCGGTATGCCCTGCAGCCAGCAATACCAGGCCTACAGCAGAAGTGGTTAAATGGGTTAAAGGCTGAATACTGTGCGCTGCCATGCCTGCCCACAGTCCCCTTGCCTTATTTTCTTTAAAACGTTTGGCAATTGTAGTAGCAGCCCTGAGCGCAGGCCAGCCGAAACGCGCCATGGCAAGCGGATGTTTTGGCATATGTAAAGGCCCCAGTAATTCGGGCAATAGCATATCCCAGTCTTTTATCACAGGTTCCAGCAAACGGCGGTAAGCACCCGCATCTGCTGCATCCAAAGTATCAATGGTATTTTTTAACGAAGGAAACAAAGCTGCTGCGCTACCGTCATCAAACGGATGCGCTGCTGCAACAGGCGGTTGCAGGTATTGCAATCCATAGTCTGCCAGCGGCAATGTTTTAAAAAAAGGGGAAGCCATGGCCAGGGGGTGAATGGCAGAACACACATCATGCACAAAACCAGGCAAGGTTAACGCGGCAGAGCGTAAACCGCCGCCGATAGTGCTTTTGGCTTCAACAAGCAGCACGTTTAAACCGGCCTGCTGTAATGCAATGGCGGCTGACAAGCCATTAGGGCCTGCACCAACAATTACTGCATCAAACGCCTTGTTTTTCATATAGCCGTGCTGCTTTGGCCTAAAGATATCCAAAGCAACTTAATAGTAACCAAAGAAGGCTATCTTTCTTCTGCAATACCATGCAACAGGTAAACCAGCAGCAGTATCGCCACTACCATAATACAAACGGTAACTAATGCGGGTAACCACCGGGAACTGGTATATTCACCGGATTTGAGTTGTTTTTCGGTGTGTACATAACGTACATATGCCAGTATAGATACAACGGCACCAATGGCAATCATTGCAATACCCACGGCACCTGAATGCGTTTTAACACCTGGCATTACCTTTACGGGCGCATTGGTAAGCGCCAGTGTTACCTGCAGCACAAACAGGGCAAACTTTACAATTACAAAACCAAAGCCCATTAATGCTATGCCGGTTCGTATCCAGGCAAGAAAAGTACGTTCATTGGCCAGGTAATCTGTTGGCCCGGCCACCTTCTTTTCCCTGTGTGTTTCCTCTGTTTGCATGCGCGCTTTTTTTGCTGAAAAATGGCGGGGCTGTTACAGCATGGCCTTCTCCCGTTGCGGTTGCGCCGGCTCGCCCTGTTGTGCAACACCATTCAGGGGGCTAAGGTTGTGTTGACCGGCACCGAGATTGCGGAAATCTCTTGGCGACAGTCCTGCATATTTTTTAAAGAATCGTGCAAAGTGCGACATCTCTTCAAACCCCAGCGAGCGGCCGATATCAGATACACTCCATTGCGTGTGCGCCAGTAATATTTTGGCTTCCTGCACAAAACGGCCGGCAATTAATTGTGAAGTGGTATTGCCCGTAATTTGTTTGGCCAGGAAGTTTAGGTGATTCACCGAAACACCCAGCGCATTGGCCACATCCAGCGGGTACCGGTATTTGATGGGGTGTGTTACCGACCGCACAGGGAACTGCCCTTCAAGCAACTCGTTGAAAGACACCATGAGCCGCGCACCGGCACTGGCTTCATTATTATTATCCCGTGACGCAGCAAAACACAACTTCAGCGCAAACAGCATCAGTTGTTGCGCCATGTTACGCAACGCATCATATTTGTAGGTAAAGGTAGAACCAACTTCTGTTAACATGCGTTCGAATATTGCGCTTGCTTCTGCAGCCTGTTCGTTGGTTAGGGAGAATACGGGATATTCACCGGGCTTGAACAAAGGATATGTTCTCAGGTGGCAGGAGCCACTGATAAATACATCGGAGAAAACACAAAAATATCCGCCCTGTTCGTCATCCAGCACTTCAAGACCGTAAGGCACCAATGGATTTACAAAAAACAAGGTGTTACCCTCCACATCATACACCTGGTCGGCATAACGTATCCGGCACTTGCCTTTCAGTAAGCAGATTTTATAAAATCCTTTCCTGCTGTAATCCACATCTATGGCAACAGGACCACCTTCTGCATTGCGTTTAAATACACTGAAATGTTCTACTTCTGCAGCCGGGGCAGCAATGCCGTTGAAATGCTCATAATAAAAATCCTGCAGCGTTTGTACTCTTATCATATTACCCATACTATCATTTTTAATCCCATCCTGACTATTTCAATGAACAAGCATACGAAGCATACAAAATTACTAAAACCACAGCGGCCCGTAACGGTATAACAGCGAATTAACAACCGGCTGCGTTACCTGCAGCCGGCTGTAATCACCGCTATTTAAATAGTTGGAATGGTTCCGCCATCAATTACATATTCCGTGCCGCTTAAATATGCAGCCCTGGAGAAACAAGAAACCCGATCAACTCTGCAACTTCTTCAGGATAAGCAGGCCTGCCCATAGGTATGCCGCCCAATGCAGCCATCACGCTTTGCGTTGCAGCTTCCGATCAGCACAAAGCAATATTCACCGGAATTTTGCTGAAAGCGGTTTCCTGCTGATCCTTATTTCAGGTATTGCCTGCCTTCAACAGAAGTAAGAAAAGGTTCTGCTTCGCTATGATCGGTTGACAGACTAACCTTTTCCCACTGCGCTATTTCTGCATCACGGTTGGTATTGTTCTGTTTTAAAATACCGATGGCTTCACTGCCCAGCACCAGGTGTAATGGCTGCTGCGGCGCTTTTACCAGTTCTATCATGGCTTTGGCAGCTTTTTCCGGGTCTCCTACCGGTACAAATTTTCCGCTCTCCATAAAGGCCTTGCGTGC
Source organism: Deminuibacter soli (assembly GCF_003412455.1). GTDB lineage: Bacteria > Bacteroidota > Bacteroidia > Chitinophagales > Chitinophagaceae > Deminuibacter > Deminuibacter soli. The sequence goes on from NZ_QTJU01000015.1 coordinate 52,983, forward strand.
ATCTACGGTTGTTTCATACCCTTCTACCTGCTGGGCATAGGTCATAGAGGCGCCGGCCCAGTCTGTACGAAAACCACCGGGTTCAATACTGGTAACAAAAATGCCGAGCGGCGCTACTTCTTTCGCCAGGGATTCGGCAAAACCACTCAGGCCGAATTTTGCAGCATGGTATATACTCAGCGCAGCAAAACCAACGCGGCCGCCGATAGAGCTTATCTGCAATATCCTGCCGGAGCGTTGTTCACGCATGTAAGGCAATACCGCACGGGTAATGGCAATGGGTGCATATAAATTTGTTTCCAGCTGACTGCGCACCTGCTCTTCGGTAAAAGCTTCTGCTGCGCCAATGATACCGAAACCGGCATTGTTTACCAGCACATCAATACGGCCAAAACGTGCGATAGTGGCAGTTACTGCTTCATTAATCTGCTGCTGGTTATTTACATCCAGCGCTACCGTTAATAACTGGTCGGGATATTGTTTAAGCAATGATTGCAATTGCTGTGTATTGCGCGCTGCTGCTGCTACTTTATCACCTGCTGCCAGTACTGCTTCTGTAAGACTACGGCCCAATCCGCGGGCACTTCCTGTTACAAACCAAACTTTTGACATATACTTTGTTTTTGTTACACAAAGTTCGCAACAGCAGCAGCCTCTTCACTTTGCTGGAAAGCTCCATTTTTGTTTGCCCAAAAGCTCAGCACGATAGCAGCAGGTATAAGGTAACCTGCTGCATAGGGCTCCTTTGTAAACTTTGTCCGTAGGACTTTTTCGAAGTGGGTTTTCCCTTCCGGATATTTCCGGATATCCGGAAATATCGTGGTTGAAACAAAACACAACAAACCATATACTAACATGATTATCAATTAACTATTAAAACTGGCATACCTATTGGCAAACAATCCGAAAACAGCATATGTCCGTTGATCAACCATTGTTTGAAGCCATCCGGCACTTCCTCCAAAAAACTGCTTCTGAACACGAAAAAACATTGGTGCAAAACTGGTATCACTCTATGAAAAAAAGATACCCGGATCATGACTATGACTGGCAGCTGATGCCATGTACAAAAAAACGTTCCGGCATACCTGCCATGCACGTACCCAACAGCACCCTACGTACCAACGGCACCCGCGCACATACAGTATCGGTTGCTGCATTGCCTGACGGTATAGCCATTGACGGGCGTGCGCCCGATACAGCGTATTTGCTGTATGCCCGGGTAGCAGTCTTCCTGGCGCGTGAAGAAATGCTGCAGATGCAGTACCAGACCTCATTGCTGCTTTCTTTCAGCAGTGCCATAGGCAGTGTGCGCAACCAGGAAGAACTGTTGCACGAGATTAACAAAATGCTCAAAACTGTTATAGGCTTCAATCATACCGTTATAGGCATCACCAACGATGATGATACCATCAGCGCATTTTTGCTTGATCCCGCTACAGGCAGCTTCAATCACCCTGAGTATAAAGAGGCCATTACCTTTAAGTATGCATCCGGAGATGGCGTAATTGAACATGTTATTGCCTCAGCCATGCCCGTAGTGTTTGACCTGGATGTTTTAAGTAAAGCCATACCGCTTCCCCTGTACCTGCGTGTGAATTACGAAACCGGCATACGCCAGGCTGTTATGGCAAAATTCTGCAAAGGCGGCCAGGTATGCGGCATATGGCTGTTGCTTTTTGAGCAGCAGCAGGAAATACCCGAAAGCACGCTGCATTTTATAGCAGGGCTAGCCAACCAGTTATCCATTGCCGTATCCAACATTGTTGCCAATAATAAGATCAACGACCAGCTCATTGAAATCAACAACTACAAACAGCAGCTGGAAGATGAAAAGCTATACCTGCAGCAGGAGATCGATACCAATCATAACTACACAGAAATTGTGGGCGACAGCATGTCTATGAAAAGAATCTATCACCTGATAGAAACCGTTGCCCCTTCGCACAGCACCGTGCTGATACTGGGCGAAACCGGTACAGGCAAGGAACTGATTGCACGGGCCATTCACAACAACTCACCGCGCAAAAACAAGCTGATGGTGAAAGTGAACTGCGCCGCACTGCCGGCAAACCTGGTTGAAAGCGAATTATTCGGGCACGAACGCGGCAGCTTCACCGGCGCAACCGAACGGCGTGTAGGCAAATTTGAACTGGCCAATGAAGGCACGTTATTTCTGGATGAAATTGGTGAAATGCCACCCGATATGCAGGTAAAACTGCTGCGCGTTTTGCAGGAGCGCGAAATAGAACGCATCGGCGGCAAAGGCACCATTAAAGTAAACGTGCGGATTATTGCAGCCACCAACCGCGACCTGGAAGAAGAAGTGGCAGCAGGCAGGTTCAGGAGGGATTTGTATTACCGCCTCAACATATTTCCCATCAGTTTGCCGGCGCTGCGCGAACGCAGTGAAGACATACCCCTGCTTGCCGCTTATTTCGTGAACCGTTTTGCCAGGGAAGCAGGTAAAAAAATGGACGGTCTCAGTAACAAGGTGCTGCAGGATTTATGCAATTATAGCTGGCCCGGCAATATCCGCGAACTGGAGCATTTAATTGAACGCAGCGTATTACTCACCAAAGGCACCATGCTGAAAAATGTTTACCTGCCCGTTACCCAGGCTGTCGCAGCCGGCAGCGCAGACTTTGCACCTGAAGAAATAAAAACCATCAGTGATGCAGAGCGCGATCATATTTTTAAAGTATTGAAATATTGCAACGGCAGGGTTGGCGGTAAAAAAGGAGCAGCAGATTTACTGGGCATCCCTTCCAGTACATTGTTTTCAAAAATGAAAAAGCTGGGTATCCGCCGCGACATTATACAGGTAGGTAAATAACCGCGCAGAAGCACAGCCTGTTTGCATGCGTAGCTTATTACGCACACAAACCGGCCACTGCAGAAACACCTGCCATCTTCCTGAAAACAGAAGGAGATACATTCGTGAAATTCTTGAAAAAGCGGCTGAAATAAAACTCGTCCCTGAACTGCAGCGCCCATGCAATTTCCTTGATGCTTTTACTGGTCATCTGCAGCTGCCGCTTCGCTTCCAGTATCAACCGTTCCTGTATCAGCTCGGTAGGTGATTTCTTAAAATAACGTTTACAGCAGTGGGTAAAATTATTGGGCGACATGGTCAGCAGCCGAGCATATTCATTCGGCTTATGCAGGGTTACATAATGCTTATCCAGCAAATGCCTGAACTGCTCCATGCGGTGATCTTTCTGCACCTGCCGCTCTTCCCCTGATATGGCAGTTGCCTGGATGGCACTTGCTTTGGCAAGTATCAGTTGCAGGTAAGCCCTTAACACAATATCAGCAGGTTCTCCCACAGCAAAAGCTGCTTCTATCTGCATCATCAGTTCTGCAAATCCCTGCGCATCGCGTGCAGATAAATGCACTGCAGGCGGCACGTATGCACTGTTAAACAATAACCTGTTGCAGGCAACTTCTTCCCGGTGATTTTCGATGCAGTAAAAATCGCTGTCGAATTGCAGCATATAAACATCCTGCGGGGCATCACTGCTCATTTGCAAAGCCTGTAAGGGCGAACCAAACAACACAACAGGGCCATTAAACAGCACCCTCGTCAAATCTGCCTGGTAAAATCCCCTGCCCTGTGGAATAAACAAAATTGAATATACCGGGAACTGTACAGGCATACCAAGGCTGGTGGTTTTAATTTTTTGTAACCCGAATAAACACTGCCCGTTTTCTGTAATCCGCTCTTGCATGATACTCCCCTTTTCAACTGCCCGTAAAACAGGCAGGCAATACACAACTATACATCATCCGCAGCGCCGTGCCGCGGGCAACATTAAAACGGCCAGGCAAAAGGATGCGCACCGGTGCTGGCCTCTGCAGCCTGCCACAATGCATCTGCCACAGCACTGTCTGTACCGTTTGCACCAATCACGCCCTGTGCAGGATAACCACGCAAACCTCCATCCTGGTCGGGCCCGTATAAACCGCCACCCTGCACATTTTCAGCTACTGCTGCATACAAGGCAGGCAGTGCACCCTGCGCTGCAGGCATCATGGCACCCAGTCTTTGTACAGCATCAGCAATCGCTTCTTCCGACATGTTACGTGCGAGGCTGGTTGCTGTTATTCCCGGGTGTGCAGCCAGGGATAAAATGGGCAGGCCTGCGTTTGCAAAACGTTGCTGCAGGCCAGTGGTAAATAACATACAGGCCAGCTTGCTGTTGCAATAAGCATCAAAGGCTTCGTATGGTTTTTCCAGGCGCAGGTTATCAAAATCAATAGTACCGTAATTGTAGGCCAGACTGGTTAATGTAACTACCCTTGCTGAAGAAGCCTTGCGCAGCAAAGGCAGCAGGTTGGCCGTTAGCAGAAAATGGCCCAGGAAATTAACACCGTATTGCAGTTCAAACCCTTCTTCTGTAACACTTGCAGGCGGCACCATTACACCCGCGTTATTGATCAGCACATCCAGCCGGTTATGTTGCTGCACAACAGCAGCAGCAAAGTTTCGCACACTTGTCATACTCGCTAAATCAACCACACCTGCTTCAAGGCTGCCGCTGTATTGTTTGTCAGCCATCATCCGGCGCATGGTTTCTTCTGCCTTTTCCTTACTGCGGCAGGCAACAATTACATGCCCGCCTTTTTGGTACAGCGCCAGCGCTGTTTCGTAACCAATACCGGCATTGGCACCTGTAACCAGAAATGTTTTCCCGGTAAGATTTCCTATGTTCTCTAACGTCCACATACTATTCCTTTTTTTACACAACAAAATTCCGTTGGCAGGCTATTAAGCGGCAGTACATATCACTGTTTAAATTATACAAATCAACGATCTGTCCCGGGCGTCAGATTTGTCCATAACAAATCCATTTTTGTCCATGTTCCCGTGTACCGCACAACAGCAACTTTGCATCAGATAATATTCCTGGCCAATACGCCTCGTGTAACACACTCTTCCCGCATTTCCCAATACAAACAATTTAATAGCCGATAGTTATGAGTTATGAAAACAGGCCACTCGGGTCTACTGAAAAAATTTTCTGGCTGCTGGATCAGACAGCCCCTGTACATGCAGTAATGAGCGCTGAAATCAGCGGCGGTATTACCGTAAACCAGTGCAGGGCGGCCATAGATCAATTGCAGCAGCGGCACCCGCTTTTCTCGGTAGCCATTGACAGCAATGGTTACAAATACCCCCGGTTTAAAGCCATGCCAGGGCAGCATATACCCTTGCGTGTGAAAGAAGGATATACGCATGCTGATGTGGAACAAGCCATGGCACACGAACTGGCAACACCTTTCAACTGGCAACAGGCGCCACTGTTACGCATGACGCTATTGCGGAACGAAAACAGTTTTGTGCTGGTGTTTTGTTTTTACCACTCCATTTCCGATGGAATGTCAGGTTTGTATATCTTCCGCGATTTCCTGCAGTTATTATCCGGCGAAACACTGGCACCGCTGGCTTTTCCACCGTCTGCCGATGAGCTGCTGAACCTGCCGGTAGATGCAGCCCACCCAATAACTGAAGTTACTGCCCTCAAAAGAAAAGAACTGGCTGCGCCAACCGTAGCAATAGTACATCTTTCAACCGCACTCACTGCACAACTCATTGACAAGGCACGCAGTGAAAATGCTACGGTAAACAGCGCATTATGCGCAGCCTTTACATTGGCGACCAGGCAGGTATCCCCGTTGCATAACGATAACCCGGTGCGTATTACCGTACCCATTGCAACAAGGGCTGCCATTGATGCCGGGGAAGATTCCGCATTATACATTGGCTCAACCAGTGTGCACTATGCTGCACATGGCAATGACAGTTTCTGGGATATGGCAAGGGCTGCCACCACTCATTTGAAGACTGCTGCAGCTCCTGAAAAATTGCTTGCAGGCTATGCAGGTGCACATCAATGGATATTTGGCGAAAGTACTGCTGCGCAAATTGCTGAAGTGTTGCAAAACTCTATTATACCAAGAGAATTCATGATCTCTAACCTTGTACGCTGGCCTTTTGCAACAACTTATGGCAATTACCGGCTGCAGGCGGTGATGGGACCACTGGCTTTATCCGGTTATCCCGGCGATTATACTATTGGCGTTATTACCACGCAGGGCTCGTTATGCCTGTCATACGCAACCCGCACACTGCGGCCTGCATTGCTGGAAACAGCCGTGCGCATACTGGAAGCTGCCTGTTAACGCGGCAATGCAGCGGCGCACAAAAGCAGCCCTGTAATTACCGGCACCAGCAACAAGCGCAACGTGCGGCTACCAGTATGCCCGCGTTGCGCTTGTTAAACCAATGCAACGCGTTTTATCATGTTATATCGCGGCCCAAAACATCATTTGGCGATATTTCGTTGGTTGAATAAAGGCAATTGCTATATAAATTAATAATAATCAATTAATTACGCATAGGCATGATATTGGAATTATCCCGCGTTACAATCATGACTTTATGAACCATTACAAGCAGGAGGATTTTTTAAATCCCAGGAACGGAAATGACGCAATGCCTTTTTTAATCAGTCCGCTGAATGCAGCGAGTATTATAGAACTGGCCATATTAACAGGCAGGGAAAAGGTAGAAATAACCTGGCTCACAAAAGGAACAGGTGAATTAAAAAAAGGCGGGGAACTGCTGTCACTGCATGCAGGGCAACTGCTGGTAACCAAACAGGAAAAACCGCACACCATTCAGTTAAGTCCGGATGCTGAAGGTTTTTACATCACCTTCACCGAAGATTTTCCCTACACCAACGAATACGAATTTGACCTGATGGATCATGTAGGCTTAACACAGTTGTTTGCCGAAAGAAATGCCATTGATGTGTTGTATGACATGCATACATCGATGCAGAACACAGCAACATGCATGTTAGCTGAACAACGCGGTCAATACCTGCACAAAGCAACACTGCTGCGCCGTTATCTTAAAATTTTCATATTGCAGGTTATGCGCAACCTGCAGGGTAAAGTAAACCTGAGCCTGCATACCCGCGAAAAAGAGCTCACGAGTAAATTCCTCGACCTGGTAAGCACCAATTTTAAAAACAAGAAACTGGTGACAGACTATGCTGATAAAATGCTCATAACCCCCAACCACCTGAACTCGGTAGTGAAAAAAATCACCGGGCGCACAGCCAGTTTTCATATCAGGCAGCGCGTTATTCTCGAAGCCAAACGGCATGCAGTACAGCAGGGTTTACGCATGAAGGAAATAGCCTGGCATCTTGGATTTTCAGACACTTCGCATTTCAGCAAATACTTTAAATCCATTACCGGCATCAGCTTTTCCGATTTCATGAAAGAAGGAACAGAAACCATTCTTACCATACCTGATACAGCCCTGTATTATGGGCCTACAGCTGTATCCTGAAATGCCGTTAACGCATTTCAGGATGGCCATACTGTCAATAATCTGCAAACTGCTGTTTCATTACCTGCTCTTCCTGCTTAATGCGTATGCACAGCGGAACCAGGTATACAGGCAGGCCGATAATCAATACATACCAGGCATGAAATATAAAGGCAACGCCCACCAGCTCGGGCAGTATGTTCAAAAAATAATTGGGATGTTTTACGGTGCGGAACAGGAAACCGGTATTGATGGTATGATATGCACGTGGTGCAATCAGCAGCTTCACTGTCCACACATGCCTGATAGCATATATCACCACATACAACATCAGGATAGAGAATGCATATACGATAGTGCCTGCCAGCGTAAGATTGTCTGAAAAAAAAGCACCGCCTGCATACCCTTCCCATATGCAGCAGCCGTAAAAAGCAAGGTGGGCCACGGTAAGCAAGGCCGAGTTTGAAGCGCCATACTCTGTGGCGCCCATCTTTTTCAGTCTTTTTTCATTGGCAATGGAAATAAACAGGGAGATGAACCTGCATGCAAAAAGCAGGTAAAAAATAAAACTGTACACCTGTGACATATAACAAATGATTGTAAATTCTGCCGGTAACGCAGGCTCACTTTGCTTTACACAAATAGCAACACCGGTTGCAGCAAATATGCCTTGTTTGCAGTGAAACAGCCGGTTCAATTCAACTATTCAGCGGTATATATCAACGATACGCAACCAGGTAACCGGGCAGTACGCCACAGGAGTAACCCGCAATAATTCTGCTTTTGGGGTAAAAAAAATGCCTGCAATGTAGTACTTTGCCGAAAAGGCTTTACCGGAATGACCAACCCCAGGAAAAAAATACTGATTGCTGACGACGACCCCGATGACCGCGAGATGCTGATAGAATTTATCACAGGCATTGAACCCGGCATACAAATCAGCGCTGTGAACAATGGCCAGCAGGCATTACAGTACCTGGCCCGGCTGCCGGACGAAGCCTTACCCAACCTGTTAGTGCTTGATTATAAAATGCCGATGCTGAATGCCAGTGAAGTGCTGGAAAAACTGGCCATAGAAACCCGCTATAACAGCATCAGCAAAGTGGTGTGGAGCACTTCGCAACAGCAGGATGGTTTAAACCGCTGCATCAACGCAGGCGCTGTGAGGTACTTTATAAAACCCGGCAGCACCAATGCATTACGGCAGCTTGCCACCGAAATGCTGCAACTCATTACATCCGTGAAACGTTAGGTTGCAGGAAAATACAATTCAAACAGGGCGCCTTCGCCCGGAACACCGGTGGCGCGTATAAAGCCGTGGTGATTGTCCATTATTTTTTTGCAGATGGAAAGGCCGATGCCCGTACCTGCATAGCTGTCGCGCCCATGCAGGCGCTCAAACAATCCGAATATTTTTTCACTGTGCATGGCATCGAAACCAATGCCATTGTCGCGCAGCGAAATGCGGTAAAACTGTTTGGCTGCATACTCACTTTCTTTCTCCGGCTGTGGATTATCGATGGTTTCTGCAGACAGGCGTATTTCCAGTTGCCTGCCGGGGTAGTGATATTTCAGCGAATTGCTTACAAGGTTCATGAACAGCTGCCGTACCTGGAACGGCACTCCTTTTATCACGGGAAGTGCATCGTAGCTGAACAGGGCACTGGTTTCCATTACGGCATCCTGGTAAAAAGCCGCCACTTCTTCAAAAACCTCCTTCAGGTCAACCAGCTCAAATCTTTCATCCTGTTCCGAAACACGGGTGTATGCCAGCAGGTCGTCAATCAATCCCTGCATGCGTTTGGCCGATTCTGCAGCACGCAGCAGGTAGGTGCGCTGCTTTTCTGCAGACAGGTTTTCACTGTTCTCAAGAATCGAGGAATAATAGAATTGTATTTTACGCAAAGGCTCTTTCATGTCGTGTGCCGCAGCATAGGCAAACTGCTGCAGTTCCATGTTCTGTGATTCAAGCTGCGCGGCGTATTGCTTCAGCTTGTCTTCTGTTGCTTTCCGCTCCGTAAGGTCACGTGTAACCTTGGAAAAACCAACGATAGCGTTATCGCTGTCATGCAGGGCAGTAATTACCACGCTGCCCCAGAATTTTGTACCGTCCTTGCGCACACGCCAGCCTTCATGTACTGCTTTACCCGAAAGCTTGGCCTCGTTTATCAGTTTTTCAGGCAGCCCGGCAACCTGGTCTTCCCTGGTATAGAAAGCGCGGAAATGCCTGCCTACAATCTCCTGTTCCGTATACCCTTTGATCTTTTCTGCACCGCGGTTCCAGTTCACAACAATACCATCCGGATCGAGCATCAGGATAGCATAGTCTTCCACTTCTTCTACCATCTTGTGGTATTGCTCTTCAGTAGCTTTGAAATTGCGTTTAACAGTATTTGGTCCAGGTTGCATACAGTGCAGGAAAAGTTATTGGTTGTACGTAATCAATTTTGATACCAGTAAATCACCCTTCACACTTATTCTTCACAATTGCCGCAGCAGGTTACGCAGGAAAATCTTTCAGCTGTTTGGCAGGTGCGCCCTTTGTATTTTGCTGATCTTCCAGCGCCCAGCTTGCCATGGCATACAATACCGGGCGCAGCCCCTCTCCGGCCGTGGTTAAATAATATGTTACATAAGGCGGTACAACAGCTTTTGCCTCCCTGCGTACAATGCCATCTGCCTCCAGCTGCTTCAGGTTCTGGATCAGCATTTTTTCGGTAATGGTGGGTATCAGTTTGCGCAATTCATTGTACCGTTTACCGCCCTTTAGCAGGTGAAAAAGAATAACCGGTTTCCAGTAACCGCCTATTTTATCCATTACATAAATCACCGGGCATTCACTGCGGTTGTATAGTTTGTTTTCCTGTATGGTAGAGCTTTCCTTGATGGCTGTCATAGATACACACTTTAGGGTAAGTACTTGTATAAAAGTAAGTACAAAAATACCTTTGGCGCAGAAAAAAGAAAAATATATGAAAATCGTACTTACCGGATCGTTAGGCAATATCAGCAAGCCCCTGGCCATACAATTAATCGCTGCCCGCAACCAGGTTACCATTGTCAGCAGCCAGGCTGCCAAAGCCGCCGCCATCGAAGCAATCGGCGCTGCAGCAGCCATTGGCTCGGTAGAAGATGCCGCTTTTCTTACCGGCGTGTTTACCGGCGCAGATGTGGTATATACCATGATTCCACCCAATTTCGGTGTACCCGATCTGCGTGCCTACATGGGCCGTGTAGGCAACAGTTACGCAACTGCCATTAAAAACGCAGGCATTACCCGCGTGGTAAACCTCAGCAGCATCGGTGCCCATCTCAGTGAAGGAACCGGCCCCATCAAGGGCGTGCACGATACCGAACTGCTGCTGAACCAGCTGCCGGGTGTAGCCGTAAAACACCTGCGCGCACCGTTTTTCTTTACCAACTTCTTCAACGATATTCCCATGATCAAACACCAGGGCATTATGGGCGCCAACTACCCGGCAGCAACAAGACTGGTAATGGTACACCCGGAAGATATCGCTGCCGCTGTAGCGGAAGAAATACAGCTCCCATTCAATGGCAAAACCGTGCGTTACCTGGCCAGTGATGAAAGCACACCCGGCGAAGCAGCTAAACTGTTGGGAAACGCCATCGGGAAACCCGGTTTACCATGGGTTACTTTTACCGATGAACAGGCGCTCAATGGCATGCTGCAGGCAGGCATACCGCAGGAAATGGCGGAGAATTTTACCGAAATGGGCACTGCACTGCGTGCAGGTAAACTATGGGAAGATTTTGACAACCACCAGCCTGCCAGCCGGGGCAAATGGAGGTTAGCTGATTTTGCAACAGTATTCGCCGCAGCTTATAATAACTAAATTGTTATAAAAGGAATTTATATTATCAAAGCCCGTCAGCATGATGGGCTTTGATTTATTCCCGCCAACAATTCCATTACCCGACTGGCGCAGCAGCTACCTTGTATTTTTAGCCACAATAAATACTAGCTTTGGTTGCAGCACCAAAAAGTAACGCTATGCTTACCAACGCCACCATGCAGCAGCTGGAACAGGCAGCAGCCGACAACTACAAACAGCTGGCATGCCTCGAAGCATTGTCCTGCGGAGGCGAGGTACAGGAAAAGGACGGACTTATGTGGACCTATTCCGGCCCAGACCGGGGTGCATCAATCCTGTTTCCGGCGTTGACCGAACAAAACGCGCCGGTTATACTGGATACAATAATGGACTATTATCGCGCCCATCCGCCCGCTGATGGCGGCTGCTGGTCGCTATCCCCTGCACAACCTGCGCATCTTGCGGCATACCTGCTGGCACGCGGTTTTCAGCCAGGCTGGCTTCCGTACTGGATGGCACTTGATCTGGAAGCGATCAATGATCAACATACAACACCGGCGGATTTACAAATAACACCGGATAATGATACAAACATTCAGCACCTGGCAGATCTGCCTTACGCTGCCAGCACCAATATGATTTCACAGGCTTTCCGTGATAGAAATCCCGCGAAAGCACAACGTTTCCTGGCCACTTACCAGGGCGCAGTAGCCGGTCAGAGCGCCGTGTTTTTCAGCACCGGGACATTGGGTGTTGCGGGCATTTACAATGTGGGCGTACAACCCAACGCGCGCGGCAAAGGCATTGGCAAAGCCGTTACCCTTGCGGCCTGTTTGCATGCAAAAGAACAAGGTTACCGCTACGCCATTCTCAATGCAACAGATATGGGTCGCCATATTTATACGCCACTCGGTTTTCAATGGACGGGGGATGGCATTACCTGGTGGCTCGCAGGCAAACGATACCTGACACATCCGCCATCCCGGCAACAAATTGCGTTGGCAGAAGCCACCGGTAAAGGCGATACCGCAGCATTGGATCATTTGGCCAACACGCTTACACCGGCAGCACTCAACACGCCCCTTACCAACAAAATGACGCTGATGGAACTGGCTGTGCATTGCAAACAGCCCGCAACCGCAGAATGGTTGATCGCGCACGGCGCATTGTATACTGCCATCAATGCATGGGACCTCGGCTGGCAGGAGCGCTGTGCCGCATTGCTTGCACAAAATCCGCAGGAGGTAAACCGGCGCTACCGCGAAGGAAATATTACCCTGCTGCATATGGCCATACAACGCAACGATACGGCACTGGCCAAACTCGCACTCGCTGCCAATCCTGATCTTACCTTGCGTGACAGCTGGCACAACAGCACGCCATTGGGCTGGGCCATGTTCTTTGAACGTGCGGCTGTTGCTGCAATGATTAAAGCACAGGGTGGCACACAATAACATTGTAAGCTGAAAGCGTTTGCCCGGGCGATGGCAGAAGGATGCTGGCAGTGCCCGGTCGGCTAATCTGTTATAATTAGTTTAACAACAACTGTTTAAACATTACTACACATTTTATTTAAATACTGCTCGATAATTGCAGCTCGATTTGATAATAAGTAAATGAACATTTACTTATCTTTGTGCACTCAAAGGTAAAATTGTCAATTATGCGCCCCAGGAACGAAGCGAAAGAAAATGCCATCCGCAGCATTGCGTTGGAAATTATTGCAAAGGAAGGGCTGGAAAACCTGAGCATGCAGAAGCTGGCCAAAGCAGCAAATATTTCGCCCCGTACCATTTATATCAAATACGAAAGCAAAGACGACCTGCTTATCAAATTATTCATCAATGATGTACTGGGCGCTTATGAACAAGCCGTGCTGAAAGATTTTAACGAGGACATCGATTTTGTGAACGGCGTGCAACAGCTCTGGAACAATGCCTTTGCCTACCTCACTGCCAACAGGCATGCATTTGCACTTATTCAATATGGCAAGTCATCTCCCCTGTTGAACAACGCCTTTAAAAAGGAGAACATCATACAAGGGCAATTTTTTGCACCGGTGCACCGCTTTCTCGAAGCACAGGTAAAAGCAGGCACTATACGCAACCTTCCGCAGGATGTGCACCGTGCCCTGTTGTTTTCACCACTGTTAGATCTCGTAAACGAATATTTTGATCATGCTGAAAGACCGGTACAAATCATCACCCAGGCTGTATTGAAGGAATGTTGTGAAGCGGTAACAAAAGGCATGATGAAACCATAAAAATTAAAACATGAACCCAACTACCAACCAACACATTGCCATTATAGGCGGAGGCCCCGGTGGCCTCACACTGGCAAGATTATTACAGATGAATGGCGCCACTGTAACCGTATACGAACGTGATGCCAACAGGGAAGTACGCGTACAGGGCGCTACGCTTGATTTGCACTACGAATCGGGCCTGAAAGCTTTGGAGAAAGCAGGCCTGATGGATGCTTTTAAAGCCAGCTATCGTCCCGGTGCAGACAAGCTCTGCATTACTGACAAACATGCCCATATTGTTTTTGATGAATACGGCGGCAACGATGCAGATCTTGCTCCCGAACATTTTCGCCCTGAAATTGACCGTGGTCCATTAAGAAACCTATTGCTCAATTCATTGCAACCGGGCACCGTGGTATGGGATAGCCAGTTTGTTGCCCTTACACGGCAGCACGACGGTATTACACTATCCTTTAAAAATGGAACAACAGCGCAAGCAGACATCGTTATTGCAGCCGATGGCGCCAATTCAAAAATACGTCCTTACATCACGGGCATTCAGCCCTTTTATGCAGGTATAACTGTAGTGGAAGGAGCCGTGTATGATGCAGCAAAAGCAACACCCAATATATTTAAATTGCTAAACGGGGGAAAGATTTTCGCCCTGGGTGACGAGAAAACATTGATCGTAAGTTCAAAGGGAGATGGCAGCCTGGTATTTTATACAGCCTGCAAAACACCGGAAACATGGGTAAGCGACAGCGGTATCAATTTCGCAGACAAGGCACAGGTTTTTGCCTGGTTTAAAGCCACTTTCACCGGCTGGGATACCATATGGGATGAACTGTTTGAAAATGCTTACGAAAGTTTTATACCGCGTCCGCAGTATTGCATGCCGTTAAATCAAACCTGGGAAGCATTACCCAATTTAACCATGCTGGGTGATGCCGCACACCTGATGCCGCCCTTTGCCGGTGAAGGCGTAAACATGGCCATGCAGGATGCATTGGAATTGGCAGAACACCTGCTTAACCCTGCCCATGCAAACACTCATACAGCCATAGCCGCCTACGAACAACAAATGCGCACCAGGGCCGCAGCTATCGGACAAATTACCCTGGATCAAACGGCTTCACTGCATTCCGAAAATGCTATTAAGGAATTACTTGCCATGTTTAAACCGGAGTGAAATTAATTTTAACAGGAAGTGTGAATGGCAGTTGAATCTGCTGCCATTCACACTTCCTATGCCTTTATCACAAACTGCGACAACGTTGGATAAAACAGCATCTGCTTCCAGTTGATGGACAAAATGCGTTCGAGTATGCTTTTGAGATCGCCGATGCTGTTGGGTTTCACCGCGAACAGGTTGGTGCCTTCCCGGTAGCAGAACTCAATTTCCTTGAGATCGTTGAGCGAAGAATATACAATGATGGGAACCGAATCATACGCGCTGTTGGCCCGTATTTCCCGGATGCACTGCCTGCCGTCTTTACAGGGCATCAGCAAATCGAGAAACAATAAATCAGGATTCTTTTCCTGGAGTAACTGCATCAGAATTTCACCGTCTTTCGCACGCTTCAGCGATACACGTATGGCAATTTCCTCCAGCGCAAGAGAAAAGATGAGGTAATCATCGTCGTCGTCTTCTGCCAGCAAAACATAAGTAGGATCCTGTTCCTTTATCATTTCCATAAACAAACGCTTTTTAGCAACTAAAAATACCACCATAATGTGCTAGTGCTAGATGCTAAATATAAATCAACACCAAAAATAAACACAAATTATTTATATGTCTGCTCCCCGGCCGGTTTTATTGCATCTGCCTGCTCACCGGGTACACCACAATGTGAAGAATAACCGGGTATTCCTTTTTGATATGCGCAATCAACTGCTCAATGGTAGCCGTAATCTGCTGCGTGGTAAGATCGTTGTGAAAGGTAACCGTTAGTATCAGCAGCACTTCCTCCGGACCAAGATACATGGAAAACACTTTCTGCACTTTGTTTACAGCGGGTTCATTTTCGGTGAGCGCTATTAGCTTTTGCCGGGTGCCGGCACCAATGCCTTCGCCCATGAGCAGACTTTTACTTTCACGCGCCAGTATAATGGAAGTAAACACCAGCAAAACACCCACCAGCGTAGTGGCCACGCCGTCGAGTACCGGCAGGTGCAGGTGCTGGTTCAGGTACTGGCATACCAGCACAATCAGCAGACCGAGCACAGCTGCACCATCTTCAAACAATACCAGGAAACGGGATGGGTCTTTACTGCGTTTAATGGCCTGCCACCAGCTTTGCTCGCCACGGGTTTTATTGAATTCTTTTGCCGCAATCACCAGCGAACTGCCTTCAAATAAAATAGACAGGATTAATACCACGTAGTTCCAGGAAGGGTCTTCAATCGCCTGCGGATGGCGTATATGCAGGTAACCCTGGTAAATAGAAATACCGCCGCCCAGCCCGAAAATGAGCATTGACACAATAAACGACCAGAAATACAACTCACGCCCATATCCAAATGGATGCAGCTCATCGGGTGGCTGCCTGCTTTTATGAATACCCAGCAGCAACAGCAATTCATTAATGGTATCTACCAGCGAATGCACCCCTTCAGCAAACATTGAGCTGCTGTTGGTAAATGCACCGGCAACAAATTTTGTAACGGCAATCAGCACATTTGCTGCCAATGCACTGTACACTGATTTCTGCGATGTAGGCATAGCTGTTATTAACGACAGCGCCGGTGCATACACCGGCGCTGATCAATTTATTAACTATTCAATGCCCTGAAAGTTGTAGTGTCAGGCTGTTTTTTTACTTATTCGCTTCCCCTTGCCCTGCTCATGGCCAGCTGTTGTACCGGTGCTTTAACCGGGAACGACACGATAAAGGTTGCCCCCTCATTTACTTTGCCGATGGCTGTAATAAAGCCATGATGTTCCTCCATAATTTTTTTGCAGATGGCAAGGCCGATACCTGTTCCGTCATATTCCGGGTGCAGGCGTTTGAACATCCCAAAGATCTGGTCGGCATATTCCTGCTCAAAACCAATACCATTGTCCTGCACATAAATGCGGCAAAACTGGCTGGCTGTATGTTGCTCAGCCAAATCGCCCACAGCCAGTTCAGCGCGGATACGCACCACAGGCGCTACACCCTCACGCGTATACTTCAGCGCATTACCGATAAGGTTAGAAAACAACGGACCAATTAACCCGGGGTTTACATACAGGGAAGGCAATGGTGCGATATCCACCGTGGCATGTTGGGCCAGTATTTTCTCTTCCAGGTCGTGCAGCACCTCGCCCAGCAGGGCATTCATATCACTTTCTACCAGCGAATTATTGTCTACCGATATTTTGGAAAAAGTACGGATGTCTTCAATCAGTCTTTGCATGCGTGCACCTGCGTGCTGGATTTTTGAGATGTACACACCGGCTTCCTCATCAATAATGTCTTTGTATTTATACGTAAGCCTGTCGCTGAACACCAGCATTTTGCGCAGCGGCTCCTGCAGGTCGTGCGAGGCCATAAAAGCAAACCTGTCCAACTCCTTGTTGGTTGATTCGAGGCGGGCGATATTATCGAGCAACTGCTGGTTCAGCACCTTCACTTTCTCTTCAGAAGCTTTGCGTTCACTGATTTCGTTTTCGAGGCTCTGGTTAATCGCAATCAGCCTGCGTTCCTGTGCCAGCAATCGCTGGTTTTTTTTATAGAGATCTACAAACACCCCCACTTTTGCGCGCAGCAGCTGCGGGTTAATGGGTTTGTAAATATAATCTACCGCACCTGTCTGGTAACCTTTGTAGGTATTCTCCTCATCGTAGCTATTGGCAGTGATAAATACAATGGGAATATGTTTCAGCTTTTCGCGTGCATAAATCAGCTCTGCCGTTTCAAACCCGCTCAGGTTGGGCATTTTCACGTCCATCAGTATTAACGCAAAATCAATTTCAGTGAGCAGTATTTTCAATGCCTCACGCCCCGACCCGGCCTTTACCAGCTGGTACCCTTCATGGGCCAGTATCGAATCAATGGAAAGCAGGTTGTCTTCCCGGTCATCCACTACTAATATTTTCGTTTGCATTTTACGCTTGACTGTTGGGTTAGGTTTGGGGTTATTTGTACAACCATACACGCATCAGCGACAACAGCTGATCAATTTTAAGCGGCTTGGTAATATAATCAGAAGCCCCGGCCTCTATGCATTTCTGCCTGTCGCCCTTCATGGCTTTGGCAGTAACGGCAATAATAGGCATGGTGCTGTTTTTGTGTTCGCGCCTTATTTTCTGCGTGGTTTCGTAACCGTCCATTTCAGGCATCATAATATCCATTAGCACCATATCAATAAATGGCTTTTCGTTCAGAATACTGATGGCTTCGCGTCCGCTCTCGGCTGTTATCACATTGATATTATACCGTTCAAACACGGTCGTGAGTGCAAACAGGTTACGCACATCATCATCCACCACCAATATATTTTTGCCGGTTAAGATATCTTCTTTACGGCGAATCTGCTCAATAATTTTCCGCTTTTCGGGCAACAGCTGCTTGTGCTCAATATGCAGGTGCAGCACAGTGTGCTCCAGCAGCGATTCGAGCGATTCAACGCTCTTGGTCAGCACTGCATTGGAATTACGGCCCAGCATATTCATTTCGGTTTTGCTGAAGTCTTTGGCTGAATATACAATCAGCGGCGTCAGCTTTTTCTTCACGGCGCAGATATTGTTTACCAGGTCGGCACCAGAAATATCGGGCAATGTATAATCCAGGATAATACAGTCGTAGGCTTTTTCTTCCAGCTTATCAACGGCCTCTTTACCGGTATTTACCAGCGTAATTTCCACGCCGTCTGTAGCAAGCATTTTCGCAATCTGCGAGGCTTCCAGTTCATTGTCTTCTACCACCAGTACTTCTTTGTGCGCTTTTTCTTCGAAGCTTACAATATCGGCAAACAGCTCGTTGAGCGATTCGTTTTCGAGCGGTTTCAGGTGGAAGCTGCGTGCACCGCGTTTGAGGGCCAGCATACGGTTCTCTTCACCGGAAATAAGGTGAATGGGTATATGGCGGTAGTTGAGATCGTTGCGCAGCAGGTCAAGCACTTTCCAGCCGCTGGTATCAGGCAGTTTTACATCGAGTGTAATGGCCATAGGTGTAAAGCGGTTGATGTAATCGAACACCTCGAGGTAGCTGGTGGCTACCACACCTTTCAACCCTTCGCTGTGCGCTTTTTCAATCATGATGCGTGCAAAACGGATATCGTCTTCTACAATCAGCAGCACTTTATCATTGGGCTGAATATTGCTGCGGTCGTCACCGGTATCGTTGATCATTTCATTTACCAGGTTCAGGCTCTTGGCCTCTTCATCATTATTAATGCGGATAGCATTCAGCAGGTTGTCAATATCACCCGAATTGGCACCGAGTTCAAGACTGGCAAAGCTTTCCGGGCTCTGATCCTGCTGCAGTACAAAATGATTGTCGATGGGCAGGAACAAGGTAAACACGCTGCCCACACCCGGATTGCTTTCCAGCTCAATGGTGCCACCCAGCAGCTCTGCCAGGCCGCGGCTGATGGAAAGCCCCAGGCCTGTACCGCCATATTTGCGGCTGGTACTGCCCTCTGCCTGCTGGAAAGCTTCAAAAATGATGTTCTGTTTTTCGAGCGGTATTCCGATGCCTGTATCGCTGATGGCAAAGGCTACTACGCGGCTTGCCTGGTCGAGCGTTGGCATGCCTGATTTCCAGTTGCGCTTGGCTTCGTAAATGCGGAGTTTCACTTCGCCTTTTTCGGTAAACTTAAAGGAGTTGGACAGCAGGTTTTTCAAAATCTGGTTCAAACGCTGCAGGTCTGTTTCCAGTATTTCGGGCAAACCGAAGTCGGTTTCAATATTAAAGCGCAGGTGACGGGCTTCAGAAATGGGCTTGAACGTGGTTTCCACGAAATTGGCAATTTCATGAAATTTAACCGCAGAGAAGTTCGCAGAAATAAAGCCTGATTCAATTTTAGACAGGTCAAGTATATCATTGATCAGCTGAATCAGGTCATCACCACAGGAGTGGATGGTTTTCGCATACCGTATCTGTTTTTCATTCAGGTTGCCTTCCACGTTCTCGTACAGTTGCTGGGCAAGAATCAGCAAGCTGTTCAGCGGTGTACGCAGCTCGTGCGACATGTTGGCCAGAAACTCAGATTTGTATTTGGAGGTAAGCGTGAGCTGTTCTGCTTTTTCTTCCAGCGAACGGCGCGCTTCTTCCACTTCCTTGTTCTTGTTTTCCACTTCGTTTTTCTGCTTCACCAATAGCAGGGCCTTATCCTGCAATTCGTCGTTCGTTCTTCTCAGCTCTTCCTGTTGTATTTTCAATTCACCGGCGAGCGACTGCGACTGTGCCAGCAGTTCTTCTGTACGCGAGTTGGTTTCAATCGTATTCAATACGATACCGATACTTTCCGTTAACTGTCCAAGGAAGTCTAAGTGAATGTCACTAAACACATCCAGCGAAGCCAGTTCAATCACTGCTTTCACATCGTTCTCGAACAATACGGGCAGAATAATGAGGTTGGCTGGTTTTGCCTGGCCCAGGCCGGAGCTGATTTTAATATAATCACCCGGCACATCCGAAAGAATGATGCGTTCTTTTTCAAACGCCACCTGGCCTACCAGGCCTTCGCCAATGGCAAATTCTTTTGGCAATTTCTTGCCTGATTTATACGCATATGCAGCAAACAATTTCAATTTATCCAGGCGTGTTTCTTCCTCCTGCTGTAAAATGTAGAAGGCGCCGTAGTGCGCGGTTACCACCTGCGCCAGCTCGCTGAGAATACGTTTGGTTACCGTATTCAGGTCTTTCTGGCCCTGCAGCATCTGCGTAAACTTGGCCAGGTTCGATTTCAGCCAGTCCTGCTCCTGGTTACGCAGCGTTGTTTCACGCAGGTTGGTGATCATCTGGTTAATGGTATCTTTTAATGCTTCCACCTCACCTTTTGCTGCCACACGGATGTTTCGCGTAAGATCGCCTTTGGTTACCGCAGAGGCTACTTCAGAAATCGAACGCACCTGGGTAGTAAGGTTTTGTGCAAGCTGATTCACATTCTCCGTCAGGTTCTTCCAGATACCAGAGGCACCGGGTACACTGGCCTGCCCACCCAGCTTACCATCTACACCCACTTCACGCGCCACGGTGGTTACCTGGTCTGCAAACAGCGCCAGCGTATCAATCATTTCGTTAATGGTATCGGTTAACTGCGCCACTTCACCTTTGGCATTAATGGAGAGTTTCTGGCGCAGGTTACCGGTTGCCACCGAGGTTACCACTTTTGCAATACCGCGCACCTGGCTGGTAAGGTTGCTGGCCATCATGTTTACACTATCGGTCAAATCTTTCCAGGTACCGGCCACACCTTTTACTTCAGCCTGGCCGCCCAGCTTACCTTCTGTACCTACTTCACGCGCCACACGCGTTACCTCGAAGGCAAAGGAGTTCAGCTGTTCCACCATGGTGTTGATGGTATTCTTTAGATCGAGGATTTCACCCTTTACGTCAATGGCCACGGTTTTACTCAGGTCACCGCCTGCCACCGCCTTGGTTACTTCGGCAATATTGCGCACCTGCGCGGTAAGGTTACCCGTCATGTGGTTTACAGAATCCGTCAAGTCTTTCCAGGTACCCGCAACCCCCGGCACAAAGGCCTGGCCACCCAGCTTGCCATCGGTACCCACTTCACGAGCCACGCGCGTTACTTCCGAAGCAAAGGCGCGCAGCTGATCCACCATCGTGTTCAGTGTTTCTTTCAGCTGCAATATCTCGCCGCGCACATCCACCGTAATTTTTTTCGACATGTCCCCGTTGGCCACCGCAATGGCTACCTCGGCAATATTGCGCACCTGGTCGGTAAGGTTACCGGCCATCATGTTCACCGAATCAGTCAAATCTTTCCAGGTACCTGCAACGCCCGGTACAAAGGCCTGGCCGCCCAGTTTACCATCTGTACCTACTTCACGCGCCACACGTGTTACTTCAGATGCGAAACCACGCAGCTGATCCACCATGGTATTGATGGTATTTTTCAGCTCCAGGATTTCACCCTGTACATCTACCGTGATTTTACGCGATAAGTCACCATTGGCCACAGCCGTGGTTACTTCAGCAATGTTGCGCACCTGCGAAGTAAGGTTGCTGGCCATTTTATTTACGCTATCTGTTAAGTCTTTCCAGGTACCGGCTACACCAGGCACGTTGGCCTGACCGCCGAGTTTACCTTCAGAGCCTACTTCACGCGCCACACGTGTTACTTCCGATCCAAAGGAGTTCAGCTGATCCACCATGGTGTTGATGGTATTCTTCAACTCCAGGATCTCACCTTTCACATCTACCGTAATCTTGCGCGACAAGTCGCCCTTGGCCACGGCAGTCGTTACTTCTGCAATGTTACGCACCTGCGAAGTCAGGTTACTACCCATCTGGTTTACAGAATCCGTCAAATCTTTCCATACACCGCCCACACCTTCTACTGTTGCCTGGCCACCGAGCTTGCCTTCACTGCCCACTTCACGCGCCACACGTGTTACTTCAGAGCCGAAGGAGTTCAGCTGATCCACCATCGTGTTGATCGTATTCTTCAATTCGAGAATTTCACCCTGCACATCCACCGTAATCTTGCGCGACAAGTCACCATTAGCCACAGCCGTAGTTACTTCCGCGATGTTACGCACCTGGCCGGTGAGGTTACTCGCCATTTTATTTACACTATCTGTCAAATCTTTCCAGGTACCGCCCACGCCCGGCACATCTGCCTGTCCGCCCAGCTTACCTTCACTGCCTACTTCACGCGCCACGCGCGTTACTTCGGAGCCGAAGGAGTTCAGCTGATCCACCATGGTATTGATCGTATTTTTCAATTCAAGGATCTCGCCTTTTACATCCACCGTAATCTTGCGCGACAAGTCGCCCTTGGCCACAGCCGTGGTTACTTCCGCGATGTTGCGCACCTGGCCGGTAAGGTTGCTTGCCATCTGGTTCACCGAATCTGTCAGGTCTTTCCAGGTACCGGCTACACCTTTTACCTGCGCCTGGCCACCCAGCTTGCCTTCTGTACCTACTTCCAGCGCCACACGCGTTACTTCTGATGAGAAAGAGTTCAGCTGATCCACCATGGTGTTGATGGTATTCTTCAATTCAAGGATCTCGCCTTTTACATCCACCGTAATCTTGCGCGACAAGTCGCCCTTGGCCACAGCCGTGGTTACTTCCGCAATGTTACGTACCTGCGCAGTAAGGTTACTGCCCATCTGGTTTACAGAATCCGTGAGGTCTTTCCATACACCACCAACACCTTCCACTGTTGCCTGCCCGCCCAGCTTACCTTCACTACCCACTTCACGCGCCACGCGCGTTACTTCGGAGCCAAAGGAGTTCAGCTGATCCACCATGGTGTTGATCGTATTTTTCAGTTCAAGGATCTCACCTTTTACATCCACCGTAATCTTGCGCGACAAATCCCCCTTAGCCACCGCCGTGGTTACTTCCGCGATGTTACGCACCTGGCCGGTAAGGTTGCTTGCCATCTGGTTCACCGAATCTGTCAGGTCTTTCCAGGTACCGGCTACACCTTTTACCTGCGCCTGGCCACCCAGCTTGCCTTCTGTACCTACTTCCAGCGCCACACGGGTTACTTCGGATGAGAAAGAGTTCAGCTGATCCACCATGGTGTTGATGGTATTCTTCAACTCCAGGATCTCGCCTTTTACATCCACCGTAATCTTGCGCGACAAATCGCCCTTGGCCACAGCCGTGGTTACTTCCGCGATGTTGCGCACCTGCGCGGTAAGGTTGCTGCCCATCTGGTTTACAGAATCCGTGAGGTCTTTCCACACACCACCTACACCTTTTACTTTTGCCTGTCCGCCCAGTTTACCTTCACTGCCTACTTCACGCGCCACGCGTGTTACCTCACGGGAAAACAGGTTCAGCTGTTTAACCATGTAGTTTACTTCGCGCGCAATACTCAGGAACTCGCCTTTAAGCATGTGCCCGCCAATTTCCAGCGGCATTTCCTCGCTCAGGTCGCCCTTGGCCACAGAGCTGATTACATGCGCAATTTCGATGGTGGGATGCACGAGATCGGATATCAATGTATTGAGTGAATCAACGCCGCTGCGCCAGGCCCCTTTGCCATCAGGCAGGGCAATGCGTTCGGTAAGTTTACCCTGGCGGCCGATGGTTTTGCCTGCCTGTGTAAACTCGTGCATCATTTTTTCGTTGAGCTCGATGATTTCGTTAAGCGTGTCGGATATTTTCCCGTAGATGCCGGTTTCTTCCTTTGGCATGCGGGCTTTGAAGTTACCGTTCTTGATTTCAATTAATACATGCAGCAAAGTATTGCTGTCTATGTAGTCGGCTTCAGCCATGTTTTTAGGTGCTGCAGTGATAATTTCAGCCGATCGTTTGACGGGTTTGGGTACATGTGTACCATTGCCATTTTTAGCAGGCTCAAGCACTTGTTTCGAAGGCATAGTTCAGTGGTTATTGGGATTAGCGTTTTATACAATAAATTATTGTGTGGAAATATTTCCACAAATTCACGCCATCCCAACATAGTCGGGTGTATTTATGCAGGTTTCTGCGAAGGTTAGTTGGCAACCGGGGGACGTGCAGCAGTTATGGGGTAAAATCTGTGCCAGAATTGTGAGTGGTGAGTGACGCGCCGGGGCCGGTGAATAGTGAATAGGCAATAGTGAATGAAATACAAAGTCCCTTCCCGGCTAAGCCGGGAAGGGACCTGTTATGCGAAGCCAGATTTTTCAACATTAAACTTTAAACCATTAAACAATTGAACTATTGAACAATTGAACTTTTGAACTATTGAACCTTCCTACTCCGCCCGCAGGCTCTTTACCGGGTTCATACCTGCAGCTTTCACCGCTTTGATGCTTACGGTAAGCAGGGCGATGCCGAAAGTAACAAATGCAGCCAGCAGAAATACCCAGAAACTCATCGGTGTTTGGTAAGCAAAGTTCTGCAGCCATTGGTGCATGGCATAATAACCTGCAGGTATGGCAATACAGGTGGCAATGAGCACGGGTTTCAATAAATCTTTCGACAAAAGCACTACAATACTTTTAACAGAAGAACCCAGCACTTTACGCACACCGATTTCTTTAAAGCGTTTGGCTGCGGTAAATGATGCCAGTCCAAACAAACCCAGGCAGGCAACAAAAATGGCCAGGCAGGCAAATATTGTAAGGATGGTTTGCTGGCGCAGGTTGTTGCGGTATAATTCATTAAACTGCTCATCCAGGAAACTGTATTCCAGCGGGTAACCCGGCGCTGCATTGGCATACGCGGCTTTAATATAACGCATCGCAGCATCAATCTGGCCAGGCTGTATTTTAATCAGCGTCATGCGCCTGTCCTGCGCAGGTGATATTACCAGCTGTGACAGTTCTTCTTTCAGGGAGCGGAAATTAAAATCTTCCACTACGCCTACTACATACCGTTTGTCGGGGTCGCGCAACGTGTTCTGTATCCATTTGCCCAAGGCCTGCTGCGGTGTCCAGCCCAGTTTGGCTGCAGCAGTTCTGTTAATCAGCACCGCGTTGGTTGTATCTGTAGGGTATCGGGCAGAAAAATCGCGGCCTGCAATCACTTTCAGCCCCAATGTTTTTACATACTCGAAATCGGCATACTCTGTATTGGAACTCCATTTCTGCGGCTGTCCTTCCACTTCAAATATCTGGGTATCGAAAAAGCCGCCCGGTGCACCCGACATCATTGAAACCGATGCAATACTGCTCTGGCTTTCCAGTGCGTGTTTAAAGCTGAGCATATGGTCGTAAATATCATTGTTATCGATGGGTATCATCAATGTCTGCGCCTTATCATAACCCAGCTGTTTGTTTTTTACAAAGTTGAGCTGTTTGGTCATCATCAGTGTGCCGATAATCAGAAACACCGATATACTGAATTGCACTACTACCAGCCCCTGCCTGAATGCCGCACCACCCTTACCCAGCCGCAGCTTGCCTTTTAAAGCCTGGAACGGCGTGAAGTTAGACATAAACAAGGCCGGGTAACTGCCCGCCAGCACACCAACCACCAATACAATACCACCCATAAACAATAACAGCAGGCCGGTATTGCCACGAATACTGAGTGAATAACCCAGCAGGTGGCTATAGGCCGGCATTACCAGTGTTAGCAATACCACAGACAGCAGGCACGATATGGTAGCCACCAGTACCGATTCGCCAATAAACTGCCCGATGATCTGTTTGCGCAGGGCACCCATTACTTTGCGCAGCCCTACTTCTTTGGAACGCTCTATTGCACGCACCGTAGAAAGATTGATAAAATTGATACAGCCGATCAGCAAAATAAGCGCAGCAATGGAGAGAAAGATATATACCACTGATTTATCGCCATGACGTACGTCGCCATCATAGGTTGCGCTGCTAAAATAAACATCCTGCAGGGGTTTCAGCATCAGCGTAAAATGATAGCCAAGCTTACGCATATCCGTACCCATGTGCCGTTCCATAAAGTCAGGCAGCATTTTTTCCAGCTGCTCCCTGCTGGCATGGGGAGCAAGCTGTACGTAGGTAAACAAACCATTGTTGATCCATACCGTCATCATGCCGGTGTTGGCATAATTCGATATTGGCACTACCAGGTCAAAATCGAGGTGTGAATTGCTGGGTACATCTTTGGCAATGCCTGCTACTTTCAACTGCAGGCTTTTATCAAGTTGAATTACCTTGCCCATGGCATTATCCACACTGCCGAAATATCTTTTTGCCGTGGTTTCTGTAAGCACTGCCACGGAAGGATTGTTCAGGATGGTTGCAGGGTTGCCCTTGATCAGCGGGAAGGTAAACAGCGTGAAAAAATCGGGGTCAACATCCACAATCTTTTTTTCATGAAAAGAACGGTTGCCGATGGTTACCAATCCATCCGTACTATTTACACGCACCATTTTGGAGATCTGTCCCCTGAAATCGTTTTGCAGCGCAGGGCCATATGGACCGGATAAATAGGCCACCTGGAAGTCTTTTCCATCGTTTTTAATACCCCGCATAACACGGTAAATATCATTACCGTTTTTATGAAATTTATCAACGCTTGTTTCGTGCATAATAAACAGGAAAATCATCATGCAAACCGTAATGCCGATCGTTAAACCAAGTATGTTGATAAAAGAAAACATCTTGCTTTTCATCAGGTTGCGCCAGGCTATCTTGATATAATTACTGAACATAAGCTGCTTTATAGTTGGTAACCCGGAGACAACGCCAAGCCAATGCCAGCATGCAATTCACTACTTATCAACCGGTTATCAAAACGTGCCTGCAATAAGTGTCCGGTTTTGATACAATACCTGTACGGATACAGGCGTCAGTCGTGAGTGATCTAAGCGAGTATTAATTTCGAGAGCCGAGACATCGACATGTCGAGACTATCTTTGCGAATATTATACATATCGCCAGAGGCGATTTACCGTAAACAAACTCGCAGCTCGTAGCTTGCAGCTCTTTCCGGTGACAAGCTTTTACAAGAACTTGTTAAAAGAATACTAGTATCACACCTGCTCCGGTGGTTAAATTTGATTATTCCCTTTTACCATAAAGATGCCGGCAGGCGCAAACACAGGCTGTATGTATGTTTGATACAGGCCCGGCCTTGCATTGCCATCATCACAACGATTGCTTATTCATAAAAACAAAAGCATATGAAAAACAACAATGCTGCCATCATGGTATTGGCAACAGCCCTTCTTTGCACAGGCTTATTCACTTCCTGTAAAAAAACAGCCACACCTGCTGCCGGTGAAAACACAACGCAGCGCAGCGTTTTAGCCACCAATGGCTTTGGCAATGGCGTTAACCTACAGCCTTCGTATTACAATGGCGGCAATCCCAATTTCGGCTGGTCGTTAATGAAACAGCAAACCAAAATCAAAACTGTCAGAATTGAAATTGAACCGGGTTATGTAACACAGGCCAAAAGCTGGATTTCACAGGCCCGCAGCAATGGCTATGCAGTGATAGCCACTTATCACAATGCTTCGGTACTTGGATCGGACAATACCAATGATTTAAACGCAGCAGCCAACTGGTGGGTAAGCAATTATGCCACGCTGGCTTCTGCCGGAAGTTTTACCATCAACCTGATGAACGAATGGGGCAGCCATAATCTAACGGCAAATGCTTACGCAAGCGCCTATAATACTGCCATGCAAACGGTAAGGCGTGTGTACTCCGGCGCCATTATTATTGATGTGCCGGGCTGGGGGCAGGAAACTGCCATTGCCGCTGCTGCTGCCAAAGGGTATAATGGCGGCACAAAAATCAGCGATGGCAATTATATTCTCTCTGCACACATTTATCCCGGCTCCTGGAACCAGGCCAAAAACAGGTATGTCAACACTTCTGATATCGACGACCTGGCCAGCGCAGGCAAACCCTGCATGCTGGGTGAGTTCGGTAACTCCGGCGGTTCGGGTGCAGACTGGTCGGCCATTGTAGACTACGCACGCAACAAGGGCTGGACGGTATTGGCCTGGGCCTGGAACGGTGACGGCGGCAGCATGAACATGGTTACACCATCATGGGCATCGAACGGCGGGGCCACTTCATTCAGCCTGAGTTCCTATTTCAATGTGGCTTACGCGAAGCTGTAAAACATGGTTACAACAACTGGTAAACGCCCTGCGCATGCTGTGCAGGGCGTTTTATTTTCACCTGTGATTTGTATCATTAATTCTTTTAAAAAGATCCATTCACAGACACCAGGATAAGGTAATTTTGCAGCCGTATGGAATTTACAAAAACGTATACAGCAAAAGACGAGCATATTGATGTGCAGCAAATCATGGATGGACTGTACTACCCTTTTTACATGGAGTATTGCAGGCATGATTACATCCGTGAAGTGTTGGGTTTCGATTTTGAAGCAGAAGCCCATAATGGTATTTACATGGTATTGTCCGGCTACAACATCCAGTTTCTGCGCTCCCTGAAAAAAGGAGATGAATTTACAGTAACCTGTACCCTGTATGCCGACCCGGACGGACTTCCCAGGCTGCATTTCAAGCAAAGTATATTGCTCAATGGCAAGGTAATGACCAGGGCAGTTTTCACCGGTACCTGCATTAATGCCAAAGGCGGCAGACCTTATTTGCCGGATGTAATAAAACCGCTGATTGAAAACGCACCGAAGCTGGAGAAGGAAGCGAAGTAGTGAGTAGTGAGTGGTGAGTGGTGAGTGAGTGAAGCAGATCACTGGTGAATAGTCAATCACTGTTGTCCGGTAAAAACGGAAAGCAGTGCTTTTTTTTGCTGTAATGCAACAAAATCAGGCGTGTGAGTGGTCGTATAAAAAGGCAAGCCCCCTTTATTGTGAAGGGAAAAAACTAAGCTGTAT
>NZ_QTJU01000016.1 GCF_003412455.1 Deminuibacter soli
ACTGCTGCAACGAAAAAATATCCAGATCAGGTGTATAACTATAAAAACAAAATGAGGCTGCCTCTTTCTTGAAGTGCCCCCTAAAAGCGTCTAACTTTAAGGGGGCACTTCATCTTTTGAGACAGCCCGCATTTTTTATAAACTTGTTCTCTATCCTTTTTTCTTTGCTGCGTCTTTATTGGCCTTGTAACGCATATCTGCGGTGCCGTCTTTCTTGGTAGGGCCTGCAGGTTTAGCGGCTGCTTTGGATGCGTCTTTGTTTTCTTTGTAACGCATGTCGGGCGTGCCGTCTTTTTTGGTCTTGGCCGTTTGCGCAGTGGCAGCCTTATCTTTTTTGGGTGCTGTTGTTTGCGCGAAATTGGCCACTGTTAACAGGCAGGAGGCGATTACGGCAAGTAATAACTTTTTCATAATTGGGATGGTTTTGAAGCAATTAAGATACAGCTTCGGGATGCAAAAAACTGTTAATGCCCGGCTTAAATTTCTGTTTAAGGGAATACTTGTTTTAATGTTTGGGCCGGCAGTGGCATTAGCACGTTGAATGCGGCGGAAACGTAGGAAAATCGCGGAATAATTTGTATTTTTGCACCCCCGAAATTAAATCCCTTCGGGAAATGGTTATGTTTCAAAATTTGTTTGTTAAACAATTAAACGCAGATGCACAGGAGAGTGCCGCGCCCCAGGCCGAGCCTACTGCGACAACAAATGCACCTGTGGCAGCAGCACCTGCTACTGCGCATGATGATTTTGACTGGAGCATTGATAAACGCAATGTTTCTCATTACGCTCCGGCTGAAAAAGTTAAATATGACAAGGTTTATGATGACACTTTCATCACAATCGGTGATGGTGAAATCGTTACCGGTGGTGTTGTGGCTTTAACTAAAACAGACGTTGTCATCAACATCGGTTTTAAAAGCGACGGTTTGATTTCTTTGAATGAATTCCGTGACTTACCTACACTGAACATCGGCGACGAAGTTGAAGTAATGGTAGTTGAGAAAGAAGACAGGCAAGGTCATCTGCACCTGAGCCGCAAACAGGCACGTATTCACCGCGCATGGGAAAGAATCGTTGAGGTTCATAAAACAGGCGAAGTGGTTACCGGTACTGTTACCAGCAAAACCAAAGGTGGCTTGATCGTTGACGTATTTGGCATGGAAACCTTCCTGCCAGGTTCTCAGATCGATGTTAAACCTGTTACCGATTACGATCAGTTCGTAAACAAAACAATGGAGTTCAAAGTGGTGAAGATCAACGAAGCCATCAAGAATGCCGTTGTATCACACAAAGCTTTGATCGAAAGCGATATCGAAGCACAGCGTGCAGAAATCATCAGCAAACTGGAGAAAGGCCAGGTACTGGAAGGTACTGTGAAAAACATCACAGACTTCGGTGCTTTCATGGATCTGGGTGGCCTCGATGGTTTGTTGTACATCACAGATATCAGCTGGGGTCGTATCTCGCACCCAAGCGAAGTACTGAAACTGGATCAGAAATTACAAGTGGTGGTACTGGATTTCGACGACGACAAACGCCGTATCAGCCTTGGTCTGAAACAATTAACTCCTCACCCATGGGATGTGCTGCCTGAGTGGATCCACGAAGGTGCTACTGTGAAAGGTAAAGTAGTGAACATTGAAGACTACGGTGCATTCCTCGAAATTCAGCCTGGTGTTGAAGGCCTGGTACACGTAAGTGAAATTACCTGGGCTAACACACCAATCAATGCAAAAGAATTCTTCAAGCTGGGCAACGAGCACGAAGCGAAAGTGGTAACACTGGACAAAGATGCGCGTAAAATGAGCCTGTCTATCAAACAGCTGTCTGAAGATCCCTGGAGCACTATCGAAACTAAATTCCCTGAAGGAAGCAAACACAAAGGCCTGGTTAAAAACATCACTCCTTACGGTGTGTTTGTAGAACTGGAAGCTGGTATCGGTGGTATGATCCACATCAGCGACCTGAGCTGGCTGAAACGTTTCAACCATCCTTCTGAATACACTAAAGTTGGCGAGCAGATCGATGTGGTTATCCTGAGCATCGACAAAGAAAACCGCAAACTGCAGTTGGGACACAAACAGCTGGAAGAAGATCCCTGGAATGCCCTGGAAGATACTTTCGCTGTAGGTACTATCCATGAAGGAACTGTTACCCGCAAAGATGACAAAGGTGCTATTGTTCAGCTGCCTTACGGCCTGGAAGGATTTGCTCCTAACCGTCACCTGGGTAAAGAAGACGGCAAAAGCATCGGCGCCGACGAAACTGCACAGTTCATGGTGATCGAATTCGATCGCAATGAAAAACGCATCGTTGTTAGCCATGCACGTATCTGGGAACAGCAGGCTATTGAAGAGAAAGAAGCTGCGAAGAAAGAAGCACGTGCTGAAGCAGATAAAACCAAGAAAGCTGTTAAAACCATCCAGGGTAAAGTTGAAAAAGCAACTTTGGGTGACTTAGGTGCACTGGCTGAAATCAAAGAAAAACTGAAAAAAGAAGAAGGCAACGGTTAATTCCGGAACCACTGATTTTTTCAAACTATAAAGGCGGTGATGCTCTGCAAAGAGTGTCACCGTTTTTTTGTTTGGGCGATACCCTGCGGGATGATGGGTGAATAGTGAGTAGTGAGTAGTGAATTTTTTAGAAGCAGGAAATGTAGTTATGCGGAAAGTTTGTAATTTAACTGCAATTCATTTGTTATGACCAGCTGGCTGCTACGAACTGCGATTTACTTACTTGATTCTGCTGCTGTGATAGTAGTATTGTTTACTATCCCTAGTACTTTTCACTACAATAGCCAAACGTTGCTGGATGCTGCCTGGGGCTGGCGCGTACTTTATTTTACAGCGGCATTTGTATACAGTTTTGTTTGCCTTTTTAATATGTATGCCATAGATGTGGTGCGCTTTGTTGTGCGTTTTATAGCGTTTAGCGTTGCGAAAAGCAAACGGTGAGTACCTTTACCTTATAGTTGTATTGCTGCTTCTGTTTAGCCTGTTGGCTGTGATCTTAAACATTTACATTCGCGGCTTGTTAAGTATTCAAACTGAACTGATGAAGCCAAAAGTAAATGTAATGTGGTTTAGGCGCGATTTGCGTTTGCATGATAATGCCGCGCTGTACCGCGCATTGAAAGGCAATAATCCTGTGCTGCCGGTATTTATTTTTGATACGCATATTCTCAGCGACCTGGAAGAAAAAAAAGATGCACGCGTTACGTTTATCTACGACGCCATTGCGCATATGCAACAACAGCTTGAAAAGCTGGGCAGCGGTATGGAAGTGTTGTACGATACACCCATAGAGGCTTTCAAACATTTATTGCAGCATTACGATGTTGAAAAGATATACACTAACCGCGACTATGAGCAATATGCTATTGACCGCGACAAATCTATCGCAGCGTTAATTAAAGAACATGGCGGCAGCTTTCATCATTACAAAGACCAGGTAATATTCG
This sequence comes from Deminuibacter soli, assembly GCF_003412455.1. Taxonomy (GTDB): domain Bacteria; phylum Bacteroidota; class Bacteroidia; order Chitinophagales; family Chitinophagaceae; genus Deminuibacter; species Deminuibacter soli. The sequence goes on from NZ_QTJU01000016.1 coordinate 3,461, forward strand.
ACGGTAATGAAGTGTTGAAAGATAACGGTGAACCATACACGGTATTTACCCCTTACAGTAAAAAGTGGAAAGCGCAGCTCACCGATTTTCACCTGCGTTCCTACCCAGCTAAAAAATACTACTCCCATTTTTACCAACACAAGGCAAAGAAGCTGCCCAGCCTGCACAGCATGGGTTTTGAACGTACGGAAGATGATTTCCCGGCAGCTCATGTGAGTGATAACCTGATTAAACAATACAAAGACCAGCGCGATTTTCCCGGTATTGCAGGCACGTCGCGTATGGGCGTGCACCTGCGTTTTGGTACGGTAAGCATACGTGAGCTGGCCAGGCAAGCCATGGAGAACAGCGAAGTATATTTAAATGAACTGGTATGGCGCGAGTTTTATCACATGATACTGGCACATTTTGAGCATGTGCGCAAAGGGCATTCGTTCAGGAAGGAATATGACCATATTAAATGGCGCAATAACGAAAAGGAATTTGACCGCTGGTGCAGGGGCGAAACCGGTTATCCTATTGTAGATGCAGGCATGCGTGAATTAAATACCACGGGTTTTATGCACAACCGGGTACGTATGATTGTAGCCTCTTTCCTGGCCAAACATTTACTGATTGACTGGCGCTGGGGCGAAGCCTATTTTGCTAAAAAACTGCTGGATTATGATTATGCTGCGAACAACGGCGGCTGGCAATGGGCTGCGGGCTGCGGCTGTGATGCTGCGCCTTATTTCAGGGTGTTTAATCCCTCGTTGCAAACCCAACGGTTTGATAAGGATTTACAATATGTGCGCAAGTGGGTGCCTGAGTTTGAAAGCTTCAATTATCCCGAACCCATTGTTCCGCATGAGCTGGGACGCAACAGGGCTTTGGATGAATACAAAAAGGCACTAAAAAAGGGATGAAGCTTTGCAGCCATCATCCCTGTATCATGATTAAGTGTATTTATGCAAATACCGGTGCTGTTGGCGCAGGCTGACCGGGGTGCAGCTGTTTGTATACTTCCATTAAACGGTGTATGGCATCGCGGCCGGGCTGCTCCAGGTCGATAGAGAAATTGTTTACATACAAATCGATGTGCTGGCGCATCACATCTTCACTCATTTCCTGTGCATGACTGCGCACATATTCCGATACATCGGGATAATACGCGAAGGAATTACCAACACTCACGCGGATTAATTCATCTACCTGCTGAATCAATGACAGGGGCAGGCTTCTTTTGGCTACAATGCCACCGAGGGGGATGGGCACCCCTGTTTCTTTTTCCCAGAAATCACCGAGATCCATCCATTTTACCAGTCCGCGCTGCTGGTAAGTAAAACGGTTTTCATGAATGATGACACCGGCATCTGCTTCACCGCTCAATACCGCATCTTCTATTTCGTTAAACACCTTGAACTTTTTAGTCTTAATGCCGGGGTAGGCCAGCGAGAACAGCATGTGCGCCGTGGTGTTTTCGCCGGGAATGGCAATCGTGAGCTGTGATACATCGGTACCGGGCTGCAATGGCTCACGGGCAATAAGCAGGGGGCCTACACCTTTACCAAGTGCACTGCCGCTGTTAAGTACAATATAGTTGGGCAATATAAGGGGCAGCACGCCATAACTTATTTTGGAGAAATCGAGTTTGCCTTCGAGCGCCCATTTGTTGAGGGTTTGCACATCTTCGAGCACTACGTCGAATTCGAGGTCACCGGTATCAATTTTTTTGTTAACCAGTGCGTCGAAAATAAAGGTATCGTTTGGACAGGGACTAAAGCCGAGCGTAAGTTTCATATCGTACTGTTTGATGGTTCCGTTGTTGAATGGTTTGATGGTTAAAACAGCCATAAAGCCATTTAACCATTTTTATCAATTGCTTCTATTAGCTGCAGCAGGCACTGGTTCAGGTTAATGATGGCGTCTTTTATTTTCCACTTTGATTTGTCGCGTTCGCCGATGTAGTTGCTTACGCTTCTCAGCTGGATAAAAGGTGTCCGGGCCATTCTGCATACATAATGCAGCGCGGCGCCTTCCATGCTTTCGAGGGTGGGGCGGTAGTGTTGCTGCAGCTGTTGTATACGTTCGGGCCGGGTGGTGATGGTATTGATGGTAACCGCATGGGCCTGGGGCAGGTGCAGCAGGTTGTACTGTTGAAGCCAGGGGTTGGGCAGTTCCCGGTTTTCGAAGGGGGGGGTATCGGGGCCATCGAGCTGCAGGCTGAACAAATCGCGCCACTGGCCGTTTTCTTCTACACCGGTATCACCAAAGTGTTCGCTGCTGATGGCCATAACTGCGCCAAGCGGCACCTGGTGGTCAAAGCAACCGGCAATACCCGCCTGGATAACCAGTTGTGGTTGCTGTTCGCTGAGCAGGCGCGTAAGCGACCAGGTGGTGGCCACCATGCCTACGCCTGCAGTATGAAATTGCACAGAAACAGGGGCATCTGCACCGGAATAACGGGCGGGGAGGGTTTCTTTAACCGGGGCAATTTCGCCTGCTGTGGCAGCTGTAATTACAACACGCATAAGTGTGGGCAAAGGTCGGGTAAAAAAGGAAAACTACCAGCTTTGCCTGCTATCTGTTAACTTTGCAAAAATTTTTGGAGCGGAATGGTTTATCTCACGAGACTGGAGCATTTTAATGCAGCACACAAATTATACAACCCCGCCTGGAGCAAGGAAAAGAACGAAAGTGTATTCGGGGTTTGTGCCAATGAAAACTGGCATGGGCATAACTTTGACCTGTTTGTAACCATTAAGGGTGAAGTGGACGAGGACACCGGTTTTTTGATGGACGTTAAGAAACTGAGCAAGCTGATCAGGGAGAAAGTGATTGCCAAAGTAGATCACAAGAACCTGAACTTAGATGTTGATTTTTTGCAGGGCAAAATATGCAGCACCGAGAACCTGGCTATGGGTATTTGGCACCAGCTGGCACCTCATTTGCCGGAGAATGTGCAGTTACATTGCATTAAGCTTTACGAAACGGCCCGTATTTATGTAGAGTATTTCGGGTAATACATCAACGTTAAAAACATTCAACGATGCCCGGCTATAAAACAGCGGTTTACAGGAAAGAACATTTTAATGCGGCGCACCGTTTGCATGTACCTGCTTTTTCTGACGAGAAGAACCAGCAGGTGTTTGGTAAGTGTAACAATGCCAATTTCCACGGGCATAACTATGAGCTGGTAGTAAAAGTTACCGGCATGCCCGATGCTGCTACCGGTTATGTAATTGACCTGAAATTGCTGAGCGATATTGTAAGGGAAGAAGTGCTGGACAGGTTTGATCACAAAAACCTGAACCTCGATACGGTGGAATTCCGTGAGCTGAACCCCACGGCAGAAAATATTGCCCGGGTAATTTACGACCTGCTGCGGCCGCGGATTAATGCTGCGCTCGACCTGCAGGTACGCCTGTATGAAACAGAAAGAAACTTCGTGGAATACCCGGCATTGTAGCCGGAGAAAATGCCATTATACATTGGCATTTGTTGTTGATAACAGATTAAATATGTAGCAATGGCCTATACCAAAACAGAACATTACGACGAGGATGTAACCAACGATATGATGGGCAGTTACCGCAAGGTAATTGAATTGATAGGTGAAAATCCCAACAGGGAAGGATTGCAGAAAACGCCCGAGCGTATTGCCAAAGCAATGCAGTTTTTAACGCAGGGATACCAGCTTGATGCGGTGGATATACTCAACTCCGCCAAGTTTCACGAAACCGTGAGCGAGATGGTAATTGTAAAAGATATTGAATTGTACAGCATGTGCGAGCACCATATGCTGCCTTTTATAGGTAAGGCTCATATAGCCTACATCCCCAACGGGTGGATCACCGGCTTAAGCAAAATAGCCCGCGTGGTAGATGTGTATTCCCGCCGCCTGCAGGTGCAGGAACGGTTAACCACCGAAATACTCGGCGCCATTAAAGAAGCGCTGAATCCCATTGGGGTGGCTGTGGTAATTGAGGCCCAACACCTGTGCATGATGATGCGTGGTGTGCAGAAACAAAATTCTGTTACCACTACCTCTGCTTTTTTTGGTGAGTTTGAAAAAGAAACCACCCGCAGTGAATTTATGAAGCTCATCAGTGCCACACTGAGTTAATTGCTTTTACTATTATTTTTGCGCCCTGTTACCAAAACCCCCAAACAAATCAACAAACTATGGGCAAACACGCGTACGTATTTCCAGGCCAGGGAAGCCAGTTCAGTGGAATGGGCAAAAACCTGTACGAATCCAATACCGCTGCCAAACAATTATTTGAGCAGGCCAATGATAGCCTGGGTTTTAAAATAAGCGACGTCATGTTCACCGGCACCGAAGAGGCACTGAAACAGACTGCAGTTACGCAACCTGCTGTTTTCCTGCACTCCGTAGCTGCCTATCAAACCATTGAAAACGCGGTACCTGATATGGTAGCCGGTCATTCGCTGGGTGAATTTTCTGCACTGGTAGCCAACGGCACACTACTGTTTACCGATGCATTGAAACTGGTGAGCCTGCGCGCAAAAGCCATGCAGAAGGCCTGTGAAATAACGCCTTCAACCATGGCTGCCGTACTGGCCCTGGATGACGCGAAAGTAGAAGAAATATGCGCCGCTGTTCAGCAGGAAACCGGTGAAATAGTGGTGGCTGCCAACTATAACTGCCCTGGCCAGCTGGTAATCAGCGGTACGGTAAAAGGGGTTGAAATTGCCTGCGAACGCATGAAAGCTGCAGGTGCCAAACGCGCGCTGGTGCTGCCTGTGGGCGGTGCTTTTCACTCACCCCTGATGGAACCTGCACGTGAAGAACTGGCTGCTGCTATTGAAGCAACCACGTTTAACACGCCTAAATGCCCGGTTTACCAGAATGTGGTGGCCAAAGCCGTAACAGACGCGGCTTCCATTAAGCAAAACCTGATTAACCAGTTAACCGGCGCCGTGCGCTGGACACAAAGTGTACAGGCAATGCTGGCTGATGGCGCAACTGAATTTACAGAGGCTGGTCCTGGTAAAGTATTACAGGGACTGGTTGCGAAGATTGATAAGAATGCCGTGGTAAATGGTGTAAACTAGAGCGCAGCTTTTAGCGGATAGCGGATAGCGATTAGCTTTCCCAAAGCGGATTTTATAAGAAACGGATGATCTACCTAGCGGGATCATCCGTTTTATTTTATAATATATTATACTAAGCCACGGTAAGTGCGCAATTCACCCATTCGGGATCGAGGGTGGCATTGAGTTTTTTGTAGAAGCGGATGGCGGGCTCATTCCATTCGAGTACCTGCCAGGCAATGCCATTGTAGTGTTGTTTTTTAGCTTCTTCAATCAGGGCATCAAACAGCAGGGAGCCGATGCCTTTGCCGCGCCATGCTTCGGTTACCAGCAGGTCTTCGAGGTACATGCGCTGCCCTTTCCAGGTAGAGTAGCGGATGTAATAGAGTGCGAAACCGACTACCTGGTTACCGGCTTCGGCTACAAAGGCCCACCATACCGGTTTGCTGCCAAAGCCGCTTTCTTCAAAATGTTCCTGGGAAACGGTGACTTCCTGCGGGGCTTTTTCAAAAACGGCGAGTTCGTGCACCAGTTCCATCATGCGGGCGCAATCTTTTCGCTCTGCTTTGCGTATGGTTATGCTCATGTTTGGTAAAAATACTTTCCACGAAGTTAAAAGAACAGCGGCTTATGGCGCCACCGTCCATACAGAAGTGCGGCCCAGCATAGAGAAACTACAGATATATCCTTTCAGTTTTAATTCATTACCACCTGCCTGCAGGGTAAGTTTGCCGCAATAGGTTTTACCGGTCTTGGGGTCGTACACAGTGCCGCCTTCATACACGCCTTCTGTTTTGCCTTTGGTGAAGCCTTTGAGAATGGGATAGTTCATGAGCGGGGTATTGCGGAGGCTTTCGTTGGGATTTTTGCTATCTGTTCGTGGTTTGCCATTTGCGTCGGTGGCATCCTGCATCCACACCAGTTTGCCGTATAATTTGCCATCTACCGCTTTGTATACTTCAATTTTGGCGGTCTTTTCCTCGTTAAACCAGGTTTTTTCAATGGGCTCTTTCTGGGCAAATGCAGCAAGTGTGCACAGGCAGAGCAAGGCAGCTAACAGGTAATTTTTCATGTATATATAAAACGTAATGTACGTGCAAAAGTTGCCCGCTCAATTTGAAAATTTGAAAGTGCGCTAATTTGAAAATGGCATACAACTGCCTGATAGGTAGATTACTAAATGGCTATTAACAAGCAAAGCGCCGGGCAGGGCCGGCGCTTTTTTTATTTTGTATTGCATTTTCAAATTGTCACATTGTCAAATTAGCCGTTGTAGGCCCATTTGATCCAGGCGGCGCCCCAGGTGAAACCGCCGCCGAAGGCTGCGAGTACCAGGTTGTCGCCTTTTTTGAGCTGGTTTTCCCATTCCCACAGGCAAAGGGGGATGGTACCTGCAGTGGTATTGCCAAAGCGATGGATGTTGATCATCACCTTTTCTTTAGGCAGTCCCATGCGGTTGGCAGTTGCGTCGATAATGCGCAGGTTGGCCTGGTGGGGTACCAGCCAGGAAATATCATCGGCAGAGAGGTTATTGCGTTCCATAAGCTGAGCGCTTACATCGGCCATGCCGGTTACGGCAAATTTAAACACGGTTTTACCTTCCTGGTAAGCATAGTGTTCGCGGGCGGTAACGGTTTCAATAGTGGCTGGTTTTAAAGAACCGCCTGCTTTCATGTGCAGGAAATCGCGGCCGCTGCCGTCGCTTTTGAGGATAGAATCCAGTAGGCCTTCGCCTTCGTTATTGGCTTCGAGCAGCACAGCGCCGGCGCCGTCGCCGAAAATAATGCAGGTAGTACGGTCGGTGTAATCGATAATAGAGCTCATTTTATCTACCCCAACCACGATTACCTTTTTATAGCGGCCACTTTCGATAAAGCTGGCACCTGTGGTAAGGCCATATAAAAAGCCGCTGCAGGCGGCACTCATGTCAAAACCCCAGGCGTTGGTAGCGCCTATTTTGTCGGAAATTATATTGGCAGTGGCAGGAAACACCATATCGGGCGTTACCGTGGCACAAATGATACAGTCAATTTCTTTGGGGTCGAGGTTTCTTTTGCGGAGGATTTCCTGGATGGCTGGAACGGCCATATCGCTGCTGGCCTTGCCTTCTCCTTTTAATATTCTGCGTTCTTCTATACCCGTACGGCTCTTAATCCATTCGTCTGAGGTTTCTACAATCTTTTCAAGTTCAGCGTTGGTAAGCCTGTATTCCGGCACATACCCGCCTACGGCGGTAATGGCTGCTGTTATTTTATTCATGCGAAAATAATTCAAATGAGGTGGGCAAAGGTAGTTGATTTACGAATTGCTTGCAGGTTTCAGGGTTCCAAGTTTCCTTTGCGTTAAGGCCTGCACACTGGCTGGGATGAATATTGGTTTTGTGGGGAAATACCCTATTTTTGAGTTTCCAGTATATGATAGCATTTGTAAGAGGTAATTTTGTGCACAAAACACCGGCACAGGTGGTGGTAGATGTAAATGGCGTTGGGTATGACCTGCATATAAGTCTGCATACCTATTCATCGATCAGTAATATTGACAAAGGTCAGCTGTTTACCTATCTTCACATTACTGAAAATGCGCAAACCCTGTATGGCTTTTTTGAACAGTCTGAGAAGGAATTGTTTTTACAGTTGATCAGTGTATCCGGAATAGGGGCTTCTACAGCCAGAATGATGCTGTCGGGTATGAAACCAGAGGAAATTGTAAAAGCCATTGTACAGGGAAATGCCAAACTGCTTGAAAGCATCAAGGGTATTGGCCGGAAAACAGCCGAAAGGCTGATACTGGAACTGAGGGAGAAACTGGCCAAACAGCATATGGACAGCCCGCTGACCACCACCACTGCTGCACATCAACCCGTTGAAAACGACGCACTGCAGGCCCTGGTAGCGTTGGGGATAGCTCGTAATGCCGCTGAAACAGCCGTACAGAAGGTTTTAAAACAACACGGGGATAATGCACCCGGACTGGAGCAATTAATCAAATCAGCACTTAAAAACCTGTAAGCTATAGCGAGAATTCTACTTAAACAGAGCTAACTAGAAATTGACTCAGCAATCTTGTTTTACCCGTATACTCCTTTTAACAGCAGTTACCTGGCTATGCTGTGCCGTACCCGCTTTTTCCCAGAAGAAAGACAGTACTGCGCGCAGGTCAGACTCGTTGCATTTTCCATTACAAGACCGCCGCGGCGACCCTTTTACCTGGAAAAACAGGAACCCTTTTGACCTCAAAGATACCAGTTACCTGAAACGCACCATCGAGTACGACCCTGTTACCAAACAATACTATATTATTGAAAAAGTAGGCAACCAGTACTTCCGCAAGCCTACTTATCTCAGCTTCGAAGAATTCTGGAAACTGCAGAGCCGGCAGGCAGAAGATGATTATTTTAACCAGCGCGCGAATACCCTCTATGATCTGAATAAAAAGGTGGCAAGGCCCAGGATGCAGATGTACAATAAACTGTTCGATCGCATTTTTGGCGCTGATTCCAATGGATTGAAGATAGATATCCGCCCTTCCGGTACAGTAGATCTTTCGCTTGGTTACCAGGGGCAGAATATTAAAAACCCCACACTACCTGAAAACGCACGCAGAACAGGCGGCCTGGATTTTAACATGAACGCCAACGTGCAGGTAATTGGCAATATCGGTAACAAACTGAAGCTGCCGATTAATTATAATACCCTCGCCAACTTTGATTACGAAAACCAGCTGAAGCTTGATTACCGCGGTATGGATGATGAAATCATCAAATCCATTGAAGCAGGTAATATTTCGTTTCAAAGCAAGGGTACACTGGTGAGCAGCGTGCAAAGCCTGTTTGGTATAAAAACCCAGTTGCAGTTCGGTCGGTTGCTGATAACAGCCGCGCTGGCCAACCAGCGGTCGCAAAAACAATCCGTGGCATTGAAAGGCGGGGGGCTTACCCAAACGCTGAACAAGAAGCTGGACGATTACGAAGAGAACAAACACTTTTTGCTGGCGCAGTACTTCCGCAACAACTATAATAAAACCATGAGCAAACTGCCCGTGGTAAACAGCCAGGTACAGATACTGCGTATGGAAGTATGGGTAACCAACCGTACCGGTACGGCTACGGATGCGCGCTATGTGGCAGGTTTGATGGACCTTGGTGAAGCACATCCGTACAACCCCATTAACACACCTACTACCACCAACGAACTGCCGCAGAATGGCGCCAACACATTATACAGTTACCTGGTAAGCAACCCCAATAACCGCAACCCGAATTTTGTAAACAGCCTGTTGCAGTCAAGGGGATTAACACCGGTAAACGAATACGAGAAAACATTTGCGCGCAAGCTGAATACCACCGAATATTACTTTAACCCGCAGGTGGGCTTTTTGTCACTGAACCAGCAGCTGCAGCCGGATGATGTTTTAGGTGTAGCCTATCAATATACCTATAACGGCCGCACCTACCAGGTGGGTGAGTTTTCGCAGGACGTAACCGTTGATTCAACACAGGGAGTGCAGAAAGTACTGTTCCTGAAATTGCTGAAAGCTACATCACAGCGCACCAACCTGCCTATCTGGGACCTGATGATGAAAAACGTTTACTCGCTGGATGTAAACAACCTGCAACAGCAGGACTTCAAACTCAATATCCTGTACCAGGACCCCAGCGGCGGTACCAAACCATACCTGCCTGAAAGTGCGCCCGCTGTTCAGGGTAAAACACTGCTGAACGTATTGAACCTTGACCGGTTAAACAACCGCAATGATCCATTGCCTGATGGTGTGTACGATTACGTGGAAGGATTTACTGTTTTATCACAGCAGGGCAAAATCATCTTCCCCGTACTGGAACCATTTGGCCGTGACCTGGATTCACTTGCCTTCCAGGGGCAGCCGCAGGCATTGAAAGATAAATATGTGTTTTACGCTTTGTACGATTCTATCAAAGCCATTGCGCAAACACATGCTAACCTCAACCGCTTTGTGGCACAGGGTACAGCCAAGGGCAGCACCACGAATGAAATATCGCTGAATGCCATTAACGTACCGCCGGGATCAGTGACGGTAACAGCAGGCGGGCAACTGTTGCGGGAGAACGTGGATTATGTAATTGATTACAGCATCGGCTCACTCAAAATAATTAACCAGGCCATTCTTAACTCGGGCGTGCCGGTAAATGTGCAGTACGAAAACAACGCAGGCTTTGGGTTGCAGCAACGCAACTTTATGGGATTGCGCCTGGACTATAAGGCCAGCAGTAAACTGAACATCGGTGCCACCATTGAACATTTGGGCGAACGCCCGTTTTTTACAAAGATGGATATTGGTGATGACCCCATCAGCAATACCATTTATGGTGTTGACTTCAACTACCGCTCTGAATGGCCGGGCCTTACGAGGTTGCTGAATAAACTGCCGTTTTATAAAAGCAATGCCATGAGTAGCATCAATGCTTATGGTGAAGCAGCGGCGTTAAAACCCGGTCACGCTTCACAGATAGGTAAGGGCAACCAGGGAGCTGTGTACATTGATGACTTTGAAGGAACGAGCACCAACATCGATCTGCGTTACCCGTTTGTAAACTGGACGCTGGCCTCTACACCGGCAGGTAATGGCCTGTTCCCGGAAGCAACGCTGGTAGATTCATTGCCCTATGGTAAAAACAGGGCCAAGCTGGCATGGTACAGCATTGAACCGGTACTGCAGGATAAAAACAATGCCAACAACCCGCTGCGTAAAGACCTGGATGCATTGAGTGACCCGCGCACGCGTGCGGTGTTTACCAACGAACTGTTTCCGCAGCGTACCACCAACATTACTGACGTACAGACTTCCACATTTGACCTTGCTTATTATCCAACAGAAAAAGGTCCGTACAACTTTGAAACCGCCACTTCAGAACTGGATGCCAATGGCCGTTTCCGTTTTCCGAAAAGAAAATGGGGTGGTATTATGCGCAGCATTGACCAGACAGACTTTGAAACAGCGAACATAGCCTTTGTTGAATTCTGGATGCAGGATCCGTTTGTGCTGAACCAGGCGAGCACCGGCGGTAAGCTGATGATTGACCTGGGTAATATCAGCGAAGACATCCTGAAAGATGGCCGCCGCTTTTATGAAAACGGGTTGATTACACCGTCACAACCCGCGGCCGTTGACAGCACCGGTGTTTGGGGTGTTACACCTGTTAACCCGATACAGATTACACAGGCATTCAGCAATGACCCGGCAGAACGCCCCTACCAGGACGTTGGTTTTGATGGTATGAACGATGCGCAGGAAAGAAACAAACGCAGCCAGTACCTGAGTGATCTTTCTGTGAACTTCCCACAGGGCTCATCGGTTTACCAGGGTGCATTAAACGACCCCTCGAACGATAACTACAAATGGTACCGTGATGCCAGCTTTGATGCTGCCAACACCGGAATACTCGGTCGTTATAAAAGTTACAATAACCCGCAGGGCAACTCACCTGTGGCAGACCAGAACAACTCACAGTTTTCACCTGCTGCAACCCTGTATCCTGATAACGAAGACCTGAACCGCGACAACACCCTCAACGAAACAGAAGAATACTACGAATACCAGATTGACCTGAAACCCGGTATGGATGTGGGTTTAACGCGTTATATCACTGACAAGCGTGTGATTACCCCGAACGTACCCAATGGCCAGCCAAGACCGGAGAACTGGTATTTGTTCCGCATACCGGTTGAGAACTTTACTACCAAAGTGGGCCAGATACCTGACTTTAAATCTATCCGTTTTGTAAGAATGTATCTCACGGGTTTTGAAGATTCGGTGGTTACACGTTTTGCCACCCTGAACCTGGTACGTAACCAGTGGCGTGGTTTTACCTACGACCTTGACACAACCGGAAGCTATACACCCATTGCCACCAATACAGCCACCACGCTGGATGTGCTGGCTGTTAACGTGGAAGAAAACAGCAGCCGTCAGCCGATTCCTTACGTAATCCCCCCGGGCATTGAACGTGTACAGGTGCTGAGCAACAACGGCGTAAACCTGTTGCAGAACGAACAATCGATGAGCCTGCGTATTAAAAACCTGGCAGACGGCGATTCAAGGGCTGTGTTCAAAACCATGAACCTCGACTTCAGGCAATATGGTAAACTGTCGATGTTTATACATGCCGAAGCATCGGGTACGCAGCTGCGCGATAATGACCTGAATGCAGTTATCCGCATTGGCCAGGACTTCCTGAACAACTATTATGAAATTAAGATACCACTGAAAGTAACTGTTCCGGGTAATGCACTTACAGCAGACCAGGTATGGCCTGCAGACAACAATCTTGACTTCTCGCTGCAGCAGCTGGTGAATCTTAAATTAACGCGCAATGAAAGTGGCGCAGCGGTGAGCCAGATATACCGGCAAATTATCGGTAACAGAACGTACTCTATTATGGGTAACCCGAACCTGGGGCAGGTAACCAGCTTTTTGATTGGCGTGGAGAATCCGAAAGACCAATCGGGCATGCCGCTGAACACGGAAGTATGGGTTAACGAACTGCGTTTATCAGAAATTGATGAACAGGGCGGATGGGCTGCACTGGGCCGTGTGGATGCGCAGCTGGCAGACCTGGGAACCGTATCAGTATCGGCCAATACCTACACCGCGGGGTTTGGTAGTATTGACCAGCGTGTAACCGAACGCGCCATGAACGACATGTTCCAGTTTGATGCGGCTACACAGCTCGACCTTGGTAAACTGGTACCACGCAAAGCAGGCTTCAGCATACCCGTATATGCGAGCATTAACCGCACTGTATCTACACCCAAATACGACCCTTATAACCTTGACGTAAAACTGAAAACAGAACTGGGCAGGGTGAGGGATAAGCATGTGCGTGATTCTATTAAAAGCACGGCGCAGGATATAACCACCATTAAAACACTGAACTTTACCAACGTGCGGTTTGCGAAACCCACCATGCGACCAAAGTTGTGGAGCCTGAGCAATTTTGACTTTACTTATTCCTATACCAAGTTTGAACAGGTGAATCCTGTTATTTTAAAGAACGATGTAACCAAGCAGCGGTTTGGGCTGGGCTATACCTATAACGGGCAGGCTAAATTTATAACACCGTTTACGAAACTCATCAAAAACAAAAGTAGCTGGCTGGCCTTTCTGCGCGACTTTAACTTTAACCTGAACCCGGCATTACTGGGCTTCAGGGCAGATGTAAACCGGCAGTTTGGCATGTACATACCACGTATTGTAAACTCTTACGATAACAAGGTAGAACGTGTAGATACTACATACGACAAGTATTTCACCTTTGACCGTTATTATAACCTGCGCTGGGATTTGTCGCGCTCACTGAACCTTGACTTCAGCGCCATTAACAATGCCCGTGTAGACGAACCTTATGGCAGGCTGGATACCAAGGCCAAACGCGATTCGGTATGGAAGAACTTTTTTAAAGGCGGCCGCAACACCATGTACCAGCAAAAAGGAACCTTAACCTATAACCTGCCTTTACAGAAGTTCCCGTTTGCAGACTGGATACAGGCACACTACAGTTACTCAACCAACTACGATTGGGTAGGCGCAAGCCTGCTAGCCACCAACCTGGGCAATACCATTGAAAACGGCCAGCAGAACAGCTTTACGGGTGAATTTGATTTCAGCAGGCTGTATGCAAAATCAAAACTGCTGCGCAGTATAGACATGCCTGCTACACCCAAACCGAAAGCACCGGCCAACAACAACCCTGCAGCAAAACCACAGCAGGTAAACCCGCTGGATACGCTGCCTACACGCGAGCAGGTAATCAAAGGATTGAAAGGAAAACAGAAAAGAGAAGCATTGCGCAAATGGCGCAGGCAACGCCGTGAAGCCAAACGGGCAGCGCGACTGATGCGTGCCAACCAGCCGCAGGAAGTAAATGGCTTTGTACGTACTGCGGGCGGATTGTTGCTGATGGTGAAACGGGTATCTATTAACTACACGGCCAACCTTGCCAGCCGTGTGCCGGGTTATATGGACAGTACCAAATTTATTGGCCAAAACTGGCACAGCATGCAACCGGGACTGGGTTACGTATTTGGTAAACAGCCCGATACTGCCTGGCTGAATGATAAGGCCCGCAGAGGATTGATTACGCGCGATTCAACTTTCAACCTGCTGTACAGGCAAAACTTTGACCAGCGCTTAAACCTTACTGCGAGCCTGCAACCTATCCGTGAACTGAACATTGACCTGAACATTGAGAAATCTTATTCAAAAGAATACACCGAGTTGTTTAAAGACACCACGGGAACAGGCGACCACTTCGGGCATTTAAGTCCGTATGCGAGCGGTGGCTTCACTGTATCGTATATTAGTTTGGGCACCTTGTTCCGGAAATACGATCCCAACCAGGTATCGCAAACGTTCACCGAGTTCCAGAATAACCGTTTGATCATATCACAACGTGTGGCTGCCAAAAACCCTTATCAAAGCGGGAACAAAACACCGGATGGTTATTACGAGGGTTATGGCCGTTACTCACAGGATGTACTGATACCGGCCTTCCTGGCGGCATATGGCAAACGTGATCCGAATAAAATTGCGCTGATTGGCGAATCTAACGGAAATATTAAATCCAATCCATTCAGCGGGATCAAGCCGCTGCCTAACTGGCGTTTAACCTACACCGGTTTAAGTCATGTGCCTGCGCTGAGTTCTATTTTCAGCAGCGTAACCTTAACGCATGGTTATACCGGAAGCCTGAGCATGAACAGCTTTACCAGTGCACTCAACTATTATGATCCGCTGCACCTGGGCACGCCTGGTTTTATAGATACCATATCAGGCAACTTTGTTCCGTTCTTCCTGGTGCCGAACCTTACCGTGCAGGAACAGTTTGCCCCGTTGATTGGTATTGATGTAACCACGCTCAATATGCTGAACGTGAAGTTCGAGTTCCTGAAAAGCCGCCAGCTCAGTTTAAGCTTAAGCGATTACCAGCTGAGTGAGGTACGCAGCACAGAATGGCATATGGGATTGAGCTGGCGCAAACGCGGGTTAAACCTGCCGTTCTCTTTGCCGGGTATGAAAAAAGGAGCGAAGAAACTACAGAACGATCTCAACTTTACCATTGACCTCGGCGTTCGTGACGATACGCAAAGCAACAGCCGTTTAGACCAGGCAACAGCCTATGCTACCGGCGGACAAAAGGTAGTGAAAATACAACCGTCTATCGACTATGTACTGAACAACCGCATTAACATAAAACTGTTCTTCGACCAGCAAAAAACCATCCCGTACATATCGAGTACGGCCCCTGTAACCAATACCAGGGCGGGGGTACAGGTGAGGATATCACTTGCACCATAAACAAAAACGCCGCTCAGTTGCTGAGCGGCGTTTGGCTGTGTCCCCATAGCCAGTACATTGAGCCCGCGGCTGTGAGGACACAGCCGCGGGCTACAAAATTGATTCCCGATCACGGTTTCACCTGGATAAGGTAATACACACAGGTGGTAACAAAATTGCGTAATACGGGCACCTTGCTGATGACTGCATATTGTTTCTTAGCCTTCCAGCCAAACTTCCATTCATAAATGGGATTAATAAGATAGTGCAGCTTATTAACAATCGTATAGCCTTCTTTTTTTACGATGCGTTCAAAACGTTCAATGCTGATGCGTGTGTCGCGTATTTCGAGCAGTTCGCGTACCGGTTCTTTGTAATGGGTGAGAATACCGCGGTACATAAAACGTGGCAGCAGGTGGTACCAGGGTAATTTGCCCAGCCACTTGTTGTGACACAGTTGCTGGTGACCACCAAAGGGCATTTGCCATGGCGGAAAACCAAAGAAAATGGTGCCGCCCTGACGCAGGTAGCTTTTCATCCAGCTGATGAGTTTGGGCTGGTCGTATATGTGTTCAATAACATCTTTCAGGATAATAATGTCGAACGCGCCTTCCAGGTCAGTGTCAACATCGGCGTCATAGATGTTTTTGGAGATGAATTTGGCTTTGCCCGCTGCAATTTCTTCTTTTAACCAGATGGCGGCATTTACCAGGCGTGTTTCATCGAGATCGATGCCTACGCCAGTGCAGCCGGCATCAATAAATGCCTTGAGCACACCGCCTTCGCCACAGCCTATTTCCAGTACACGCATGCCTGGTTGTATGGGTTTAACAGCATTGATAAAGGGTATAACATGCTGCTCCGCATTAATCACCTGAATATCAAAATATCGTTTGCGGTCGCCGTGAAATTCAAACATGCTGTAAATGTACTTTTTTTAATAAAACGCCGGTTTGGGGCCGGGAAGGCGCAAATTAAGTAAAAAGATCATCGCCGGAGCGTGCACCATTACCTGTAAACCGGTATTTTCCATTATTTCAGTCGTAATTGCTTGGTAGTGTAGGCGGTTGGTGCCTATATTTAACGATAACCCAACAATCCCCGCACATATGAATGTATTTAACCCAAATCAACAAAAAACGATCACCACCCTGTGGATTCCCGCGCTGGTACTTGTAGCGCTACGTTTCATCAGCGCAGCTTATTTCGATTCATTGGATAAAATGACGGCGCACCGTATGTTGTACGAACTACTGCGGTATGGCGGCATGTTGTTTTTGATAGGATGGGATTTGCTGCTCACCAAAAAATGGATGCGTTACGGCATATATGCTGCCGGCAGCGTGGCAGTTACACTGGCTGGTGTTTTCCTGCAAAAAGGCGGAATGATCGATGAGTTCGACCTGCTGCTTGTTTCAGGTGCGGCATTGTTACTGCGATCGTACCTGTTGTATGGAAACAGCAAACTGAATGCTTTGCCTGCTACCATCGCCGCATACTTTATTGGTGCAACGGCCTGCTATTTTATTTATTTTCTGCCTACACTACCATACGGTTTAAGGGAAACAGTGGGGAACAATTATACCATACACCTGTTGATGATCTTTGTTCCGTTTGTTGCTTACCCGGTTATATACCTGGTTGAAAATATTGTTGCCGACAAGGAGTATCACCGTTCGCTGATAAGCAAAACAACTGTATTCAGCAAATGGGCTTTTGCGCTTATCCTGTTTTCGGCATGCAATGTATTCTGGAACAGTACAAAGGATATTGCTTTTTTCCTGGAAGTATTTGTATTCGGCCACATACCTGCACATATGCCGTTTTTCCTGCTGGCGTGTTTAGTGAAATGCGGCCTGGGTATCTGGCTTGTTACGCAAACACTGCCCGTGTTGTGGAATGTACTGGTGGCGCGTATGTTAACCACTCACCGTACCAATTATTTATTGCTGGTACTATGCCTGTTTCCGGTTATTAATTTGATTGGTATAGCCGTATTGTTTTTTGCGAAAGAGCAAAATACAAATGCAGCTGAAAACACGGCATGGTATATTGGCCGCAACCGTAGCCTGGCAGTTAAATTACTGAAGGGTTTTGTAGCGCTGATATCGCTGTGGGGCGTGTATGAAGCCTTGCAGCCACTCATGGGCTATACACCGCCTATGCCCTACGTCTTGTTTGTTATATTATCGCTGGCGGTGAGTGCAGGGCGCATTATTGCATTGCTGGCGGCAGACCAGCACAAATTGCCCAAGATACTGTACCTGCTGAATTTTGGTGTGCTGTTGTGCAACCTGCTGCTCAATTTTTCAGATGAACGTTTACTGCTTGAAATAAACCTTGGGCTGGCTGTGCTGAATATCATACTGCTGACCGAAGTATTTGCACCTGCCATAAACGGGCAATCGGTACATGAGTTAACAGCTACGCAAATGGAAGCAGAGAGCGGGCAGCTGGCAGATGATGCGGCACCTGCAGTGTAGTTGTATTTGCACGTTACTGCAGTAATCTTATAAAAATGGCGTACACCAATGATTGTACGCCATTTTTTTATGACTGTCGTGGTTGTTTGGCTTTAAAGCTCCAGGTGAATAAGAAGCTTGCTACCAGTTCACCTGCTTCGTTGTGTGCTTCGCTGAGGCAGGTAATGGTTTGTCCCTCGCCGGTGCTGATAGCTGTGGCAACAGTTTGGGCAATGGCCTCACCGGCCTTGCAGGTGAAGCGGATGGTGCCGGTGGCTTTCTTAAAAAACTGTGCTTCATTTTTTACGATGAGCATACTCACCGGCGGATTGTTTTTGTAAATCATTGCCATGCCCAGTATGCCGGTGCTTATTTCCCCGGCAATACTCAATATGCCGAAGTACATCGAATGAAAAGGGTTTTTGTTAAACCATTGCTGTTTTACTGTAACAATGGCACTCTTCTCATCTATATGAACTATACGCACACCTGCAAACCAGGCAGAAGGCAGTTGCGTAAACAAAAACAACCGGAAACGCAGCGGGTGCATAACCAGTTGTTTGAATGATTGCATATTTTGCGGCATGGGCTATTGTTTGTAGTGCGAAGGATTCAGCGCATCGGGGCTCCATGATTGCAGGAAGTCGAGAACCTTTGTTTTGCTGTATCCTTTTCCTTCTTCAAGATACGCAGAGTTTTGCGTATGCAGGCGGTTGCCGTTTTCATCCAGGATAATAAATACCGGGAACCCGAAACGCTGTGCATAACCATATTGCGCAAACACCGGCAGGTTCTTGTTCTCTTTGCTGTAGTTTAAATGATATACCACATAACCTGCTTTAATGGCAGAATCAAGTTGTGCATCCTGCGTAGTGAGTGCATTGAAGCGCATACACCAGCTGCACCAGTTGCCGCCTGCCTGTATCAACACATTCTTGTGTGTTGCTTTGGCTTCGGCAACAGCGCGGGCTATATCGGCAGCAGCACTGGCTTCCGGGTGATAGATGTGTGCGGTTGTGTCGCCTGCATGTACTTTGGTGAGCAGGCTGAATAAAATTGCGGCGGTCAGCAGCAGTTGTTTTGTTTTTCTCATGTATTACTGTTTATCAATTTCTACTACGCAACCCACAGCCACCCTGTCTTGCACGGGTGTTTTAAAGCTGATGGTACCTTCGGCTGTGTTGCTGAAAGGTACATCTGTTACACTTCTTCTTTTAATGGCCGAGGCCACTGCTGCAGGGAAACCCATATTCCTGTTGCGGTTAATGGCCTCGTTCAGCTGAAACACGTTCAGTGAATCTTTGCTTATAATTACTGCCATATAATCCTTGGTGCCGATACTGTCTGCCGCCATGCTCATACCACGCGGGAACAACCGGTAACCGGTAATGCCGCAATAGGGTGAGAACTTGGTTTTAGTGGGATCGTTTTTAAGCGGGTAAGGAAACAGCACATAACTGCTGTTATCTGTTTCGAGGCCTACCACGTACACATAACAGGCTGCGCTGTTTCTTACTTCCATCTTAAAGGTAGTGCCTTTCCTGATGGGTGCATTGGTTTGAAATACGTTACCGGCTGTAAAATGCAGCGGGATGTATTTCTTTGTTTTGGCCTCTACCAGGCCGATGGAACAATCCAGCTCCTGCGAAGCAGCAGCGCCTTTCAGCGGCATGGCGTTTAAACCGTACGCCTCGCGCACAAAGCGTTTGAAATCGTTGTAACGCACCCAGGCCACACCATTGCTGCCCCATTCCGGTCCCCAGCTGTTCATTATCTGGAAAGCGCCTCCTTCCCTGCGGTCGTCGTAGCCAATTACACACATGGCATGGCCACCAAAGCCCATTTGTGAATAGTCATCATCAGTGGGGTGCCACATATCGCGACCCATCATATCGTGCATAAAACTGCCGCCTACCATCATGCCGATAACAACCGGCACGTCTTTAGACAAATGTTCCTTGATGGCATGCAGGTCGATATTGTTGATCTGGTCGCCTTCGGTTAAACGGGTAAAGCCAAGCATGCGGTACTGTGTGGCTTCCTGTTTTAATGAACCGGGGGGCTGGCGGCTGCAGTCCTGGTCATCGTAAGGGAAATCGTTGAAAGGAACAGCGCCAACGCGCGTCATGTTTTCCATGGCGCGGATAATATAACTGCCCTGGCAGCCGTCGAGTTTAATCTGGTTATACAGGAACGAGGGACTGAATGCAAGCTGGTTGGGATTAGCGCCTGTACTGGCGGCTTCCAGCACGGTGCGGGCGCCATAGGCACTGCTCCATGCCACGCAGCTGCCCTGCTGGCCCTGGTTTTTGCGGTCTGGCGCAAACTTCAGCAGGGATACTGCTTCGGGTAAATCTGTCTTGCTGGGGTCGAGGCCCTCGTAAATCTGTGCCTTGTCAAATTGCTTGGGGTCAAGCACGCCGCCGGTTCTGAAGTCTTCGGCAGATGCCTGCTGGCTGCCGCCCTGCAAACCGCTGAAATTGCACCCGCCTTTGAAATACAATACGGCGCCAACGGCCAGTACTACCAGCAGCAGGATAGGTTTGCGGATAAGGAGGCCGATAAGGAGCGGCAGAAACTGGAACAGGCCACCACCGCCGCCTGGTCCGCGGCCGCCGCCACCACTATTGTCATCTGAATTGTCCTGCTGATCATCGGGATCGTCTACCATGCGTATGGGCATACAAGGGAAGTTTTGATTACGCTACTAATATAATAAAAAGCGGGCGTCCATTTAAAACAGCCCGCAAGGTGGCCTCAGCGCAGCGCCTGCTGTTTACACCATGTTCCGTTAAAACACCGGCTGCCTTGCAGCGAAAAAAAGCAATGGCAAGTCACGGGGTTTGAGTATTTTTCACTTTATAAATTGCAACCACATGTTGACGCCAGTATGGCCCTCCCTTTTCAACAGGTACCTGTTATGGGTATTGTGTGCAGGTATTTTATTTGCCTGTAACAAAAGCCGCAAGGTAATTGCGGTAGATCCTGCCTTTAGTCAGTATATCAGCGCTTACAGTTCGGGCGTGGTATCTAAAAAAAGTACCATCCGCATACAGCTTGCCGCAGATGCCGGTGTAACCCATGCGCTTAACGAAACGGTAAAAGAAAACCTGTTTGACATTTCGCCGGGTGTTAAAGGAAAAGCATACTGGACAGATGCCCGCACCATCGAGTTTAAGCCTGAAGAAGACCTTAAACCCGACGAGTTGTATGAAGTGCAATTCAAGCTGGGAAAGGTAATGAATGTGCCCTCCAAATTCAGTGATTTTACTTTTAGCCTGCAAACAATTAGGCCTTCTTTTGAAGTGCAGGATAATGGTCTGCGTGCGTTTAACAAGGAACGCATGAGCCTGAGCGGGCAAATTGTAACTGCCGATGTGGAAACCTCCGCCAATATTGAAAAAATACTGCAGGCATCATTCAACGGCAGCGGTATAAAAATAAGCTGGCAGCACAACGAAGCCAACAAAACACATGCATTCGTAATCGACAGCATTAGCCGCACCCATAGTGCAGGCAAATTGTTGCTGCAATGGAGCGGTGCTGCACTGGGTATGCAGCAGCAGGATAAAAAGGAAATTGAAGTGCCTGCCATCGGTGATTTTAAAGTAATGCAGGTGCGTGCTGTGCAGGAAGAAGAACAATACGCGCTGGTACAATTCAGCGAACCGCTTGCTGTGGGGCAAACACTCGACGGACTGATCGCTATCAGCAACCAGGAGCAACTGAGTTATACCATACTGGGCAGTGAAGTAAAAGTATACGCCTCTAACAGGCTGGAAGGTGATTACACGGCAACCGTACATGCAGGTATTGAAGACCAGTATGGCGAAAAGCTTCCTGGTTCTTTTTCTGCCAACCTGTTTTTTGAGAACAGGCTGCCAGCTGTAAAAATTCATGGCCGTGGTGAAATACTGCCCAACAGCAGCGGCAAACTGGTACTGCCTTTTGATGCAACGAACCTGAAGGCAGTAGATGTGGCCATCATCAAAATTTATGAGAACAATGTAGCGCAGTTTTTACAGGACAATAACCTGGGCGGCGATCAAAACCTGCGCCGTGTAGCCAAACCACTCGTAGAAGCCACGTTAAAGCTGGATGATGACAAAACACTGAACCTGCACAAGAAAAACCGCTTTTCGCTGGATATAGACAAATACATCCGCACAGAGCCGGGCGCTATTTACCGCGTGTTTATCGGTTTCAAACCTGAATATTCCCTGTATACCTGCACCACAACAGTTGATGCGAAAGACGGGGAAGAAGGTGAATATTATGAGGATGATAATAACAACGGCGTTGATGATGACGATGCATTCTGGAAACGTTATGATACGTATTACCCTTATGGCTATAACTGGGAGCAGCGCGACAATCCCTGCTCAAAATCGTACTTCAACAAAGAACGTTTTGCCAGCCGCAACATTATCGCAACCAATATCGGTTTAACTGCCAAACGCAGCAATAACAACAACCTGTTCGTATCAGTTAACAATATCATTACCACCGAGCCCATGGGTAACGTGGAACTGCAGGTGCTCGATTACCAGCAGCAGGTTATTGCCAAAGCATCGAGCGATAAAGATGGCTGGGCGCTGATACCTTTTAAACGCAAGCCTTATTTGCTGGTAGCCAAAAGCGGTACGGAGAAAAGTTACCTGAAACTGGATGACGGCAGCAGCCTGCCATTGGGCCGTTTTGATGTGAGTGGTGATGAAGTATCGGGCGGTATCAAGGGCTTTATATTTGGTGAGCGTGGTGTATGGCGGCCTGGTGATAGTTTGTACCTGGGCTGTATTGTAGAGGACAAAGACAACACATTGCCCAAAGATCATCCCATAGAAATGGATTTGATTTCACCCCGCGGCCAGCTGTATAAGCGTATGGTGCAAACCAATGCGGCCAATGGCTTTAATATCTTTAAAACAGTAACCGATGCAGATGCGCCTACCGGCAACTGGTTATGTAAAGTGAAAATAGGTGGCGCCAGTTTTGAGAAGAAACTGAAGATAGAAACCGTGATGCCCAACAGGCTGAAGATTGATCTTAATTTTAACGGGCTGGATGCATTGGGTAAAAATGCAGCGGTAACCGGAGCGCTCAGTGCACGCTGGTTGTTTGGCGCTACGGCAGAAAACCTGAAAGCAAGGGTAGATGCGCAGCTGTATAAAAGAACCACCACTTTTCCCAAGTTTAAAGACTATGTATTTGATGACCCTACGGCCGGTTTCACGGGAGAATCAAAAACCATATTTGATGGTGCGCTGAGTGCAACGGGCACTGCATCTATCAGCCCTGCATTTGAAGCGGGTGACCATGCACCGGGGCAGCTGCTGGCCAACCTGGTAGTAAAAGTATTTGAGCCGGGAGGTAATTTCAGCATTGATAATATCGCCATGCCGTTTAACCCGTTCAGCAGTTATGCAGGTTTGCATATGCCTGAGGGAGATAAAACCTGGGGCTATCTTGCAGCAGGTAAAACCCATCGCTTTGATTTGGCTGATGTAGATACCAGGGGTAACCCGCTCAGTGGCAGCAGCGAACTGAAAATAGAACTATACAAAATACAATGGCGCTGGTGGTGGGATAACAGCGGCGAGGGGCTCAGCAATTTTACACAGAATGAATACAACAAGCTGGTGAAAGAAGCAACTGTTACCATCAGCAATGGCCGCGGCAGTTACGATGTAAAACTGGATGATAGTTGGGGCCGTTACCTGCTGCTGGTAAAAGATACCCACAGCGGGCATGTAACCGGTAAAACATTTTACGTGGATGATGACAGCTGGCAAAGCCGTGCAGGTAATACCGATGCGTCTGCTGCAGCCATGTTGTCTTTTACTTCCGATAAAGAGAAATACAATGTGGGTGATGAAGTAAAACTCACCATACCCAGTAGTAAAGATGCACGTGCATTGATCAGCATTGAAAATGGCAGCAAGGTGATTAAAACCTACTGGGTTAAAACGGAGCAGGGACAAACCCGCTTTTCATTTAAGGCAACAGCCGATATGGCCCCGAATGTATATGTAAACGTAAGCCTGATACAGCCACATGCACAAACCGTGAACGACCTGCCGATACGCATGTATGGTGTAATACCTGTTGCAGTAGAAGATAAAAACACGGTGCTGCACCCGGTAATACAGATGGCGAATGTGATAAGACCTGAGCAGCCAACCAATATCACGGTTTCTGAAAGCAATGGTAAAAGCATGACTTATGTAATTGCCCTTGTAGATGAAGGCTTGCTCGATCTCACCCACTTTAAAACACCCAACCCGCACGATGGCTTTTTTGCCAAAGAAGCGCTGGGCGTAAAGAGCTGGGATTTGTATGACGATGTAATCGGTGCGTGGGGTGGTGAGCTGGAACGCATTCTTACCATTGGCGGTGACGGTGAAGCCACGCTGGCATCCAAAACACGCAGGGCCAACCGCTTTAAACCGGTGGTACGTTTTATGGGGCCGTTTACCACAGGCGGCGGCAGTAAAACACACCAGTTTACTTTACCGCAATATATGGGCAGTGTGCGTGCTATGGTAATTGCAGCAGGTGAACATGCATATGGTATGGCAGAGAAAAGTGTGCAGGTGAAAAAGCCGCTGCTATTGCTGGCTACCTTGCCGCGTGTACTGGGCCCCGGTGAAGAACTGAAGATACCGGTAACGGTGTTTGCTACTGAAAACAATATCCGCACGGTGAACCTGGGTATACAAACCAATCCGTTTATTGAAGCGAGCGGCACACAAACCGTAAGCTTTACCAAAACAGGTGAACAGCAAACCTATTTCACAGCAAAGGTAAAACCGAACACCGGCATCGGTACTGTGCACATTACTGCTACCAGCGGTAATGAAAAAGCAGCCTATGATGTGGAGCTGGATATACGCAATGCGAACCCTTACATTACACAGGTAACTGAAGCCACGCTGCGTGCAGGGCAAAGCTGGAACACCAATATCGGGATGATTGGCGAGGGCAGCAGCAGTAAGGCTGTACTGGAAGTATCCAGCATACCTGCCATGAACCTGGAGAAGCGGCTTAGCTACCTTATTGAGTACCCGCACGGGTGTATTGAACAAACCACTTCAGCGGTTTTCCCGCAGCTGGTGCTGAACAGGCTAACTGATTTGAGCGATAAGCGCAAAGGCGAGGTAGAACGCAACATTAAAGCAGGTATTCAAAAGATACAGAACTTCCAGACCAGTGACGGCGGGTTCAGCTACTGGCCAGGCATGGGCACCAGCGATGAATGGGGTACCAGCTATGCCGGTAACTTTTTGCTGGAAGCATCTGCAGCAGGCTACAATGTGCCGGCAGCATTGTTACAGCAGTGGCGTGCATACCAGCGCAGCAAGGCATTGGCCTGGAATGTAACAGAAGCACCCTGGTATGGTACAGACTTATTACAGGCTTACCGCCTGTACCTGCTGGCACTGGCTAAAGCTCCGGAGCTTGCTGCCATGAACCGTTTGAAAGAATTTAAGTTCCTGTCGCCCGAAGGTAAATGGCGCCTCGCGGCTGCGTACCAGCTGATGGGGCAGCAGCAGGTTGCATTACAATTAATCAGCGGGCAGCCAACTACATTCCAGCCGCGACCATATACAGGTGTCACCTTCGGCAGTGACCTGCGTGATGAAGCCATGGTGCTGGAGACCTTGACGTTGATGGGGCGCAAGACAGAAGCTGATCAGCTGGTGCGTACCGTGGCAGCCAGTCTGTCGCAGGAAAGCTGGTACAGCACGCAAACCACGGCCTATGCGTTAATCGCGATCGCTAAATACAGCGGCATTAATGGTAATGGTGAAAAAATTACGGCAGCTGTCAACGCCGGTTCTGCGTCTGCAAGCATTAACAGTAAAACGGCTTTGTCTCAAACAACGGTTGGCTGGCAAAACGGGAAGGCCGGTATAAAGGTTACCAACAAGGGCAACAACATTTTGTATGTACGCGTGATTAACCAGGGGCAGCCGCTAATGGGTGATACAACACCGGTAAATAATAACCCTGCGGTGTTGCAGGTTACTGTGAACTATACTGCCACCAATGGCCAGCCTATTAATCCTGCCAGTATTAAACAGGGAACTGATTTTGTTGCGAAGGTAACAGTACGTAACCCGGGAGCACGTGGGGCTTATTCACAAATGGCTTTGTCGCAGTTGTTCCCCGGCGGATGGGAGATTCTCAATACCCGTTTGTACAACAGTGAAGGTGCCTTTAAATCATCTCCCAGCGATTATATGGATATCCGAGATGACCGGGTGTACCAGTATTTCAATATTAAAGCCGGTGAAACACTTACGTATTATGTGCAGCTCAATGCGGCTTACCCGGGTAAGTTTTTCTGGCCGGGTGTTTATTGTGAAGCTATGTACGATCATACCATTAGTGGTGGCGTGAGCGGCAGGTGGGTGGAGGTGCTGGCGCAGTGAGGGGCGTGAGCCGGTGAATAGTGAATAGGCAAAATATCCTGCCCATGCCGGTGTCCTCACCGGTATGTTCTTCCGGCACAAGAAACAAGACATAACAAAGAGCGTAGCGGGCATGCCCACTGCGCTCTTTTTATTTCCTGGTTACATAGATGTTTGTGAATTTAGCAGCAGTAAATAGCGGGCGGTGAGGAAATATCTCCCGGCAGGCGCTATTCAACAGCCAGAAATTGAATGCGATAACTTGTGGCAGGAGATTTGGCACTCATCCGTAAAGCAATTAACTATGTTCAGGAATCTGCATATCTTATCTTATCTCAAATATTCAGTGGTAGCAGCGCTATTGTATTGCATACCGATGTTCTTCTTCCTAATGAAAGCCGATTACGAAAAGGCATGGTTGCTCTATCTTGGCAATGCTTTGTTCATGGCGTATATGTTTGTATTTGCTATGATGTATAATATCAGCAAACGCGATCCACAAGCTATCAGCTCCATCGCCGCAGCGCATGTTGTTACGTTCCTGGCCATTGCAGTTATTTTTGTTGTTTCACTGCTGCTGGTATTTATCATGGTGCCGGGATTGGTATCTGCTGGTCCGGCGGACAGAACTATGTCAGATACACCTGTCAATATGGTGCATGGCAAAACCAATGGAATGCTGTTTATCCTGTACATTGATATGTTGCTGGGTAACTTTGCAGCGGGTTCGTTCGTGGCGATTATTACTTCGTATATGGCGAAGAAGGGCCGACCCCAAAGTGAGTAGTGAGTGGTCATAAACCATCAAACCATCATCTCTGCTATTATTCGAGGTGAATGCCGGGTAACTGATCTAACCGCGCTACAATGCCCCATCCGTAGAAGTTGTTTGCTACACCTATGAGTAACGTATTATCGCCTGCCTTTAACGGAACGCTGAAACTGGTATTGTCGATGGTGCAGCGGCCTTCGGGTTCTTTCATAATGGGAGAGCCATAGGTGTTCCTGTCTACATATAAAAACCTGCCGTTGAGCAAAATCCATACATCATCACTGAAGCCCAGCTGCATTTTGCGCGTTTGCGCAGAATCTGCGTGTATATTGGTTTGCAGCCATACCAGCCTGCGTTGTTTGCTGCCGCCAAACTGGCGGGTAAGGTTAATTAATCCGCGGCGTTCTGCCCAAATGGTATCCCAGGCAGCATTGGCTGCGGGAATATAATGCTGGCTGAACTCTACCGAATCGGGCACTACAATGGGTTTGCCGAGCAACCATTTGCGCAGGTATTGGGGATCGTTGGCAGTAGGGTCTGGTCCGGGGAAGGCGGGTAAATTGCCTGTTGCACCGGGCTGTATTACCAGGTTGGCGATGTTTACGGTACCCTGAAAGGCAAGCGCGCCGTGCGGACTATCACCTTCCAGTATGGGTATATTAAGGGTGGGTGTGGTGCTGTTTACATAAACCTGCATCTGCCTGCCGTTGATCACCAGTTTTACGTGGTTCCACTCATTGGCGGCAAAGCGGGCATTGCCCTGGTAATGAAATAGCATATCCCATAAATTCACACCTTTTATTGTGGGTGTATATTGTATGGCATCAATGGCGCTGTTATTGCCTGCACGCTGGGTGCGGAAATAGAAACACTCATTGTTGTCTTTCCCGGCATAGCGGAAATAAAACGAACTGAAATACCTGTCAGACGGCTCTATGTCGAACTCGATGGTGCCGTCGGTGAAATCAACATCTTTTAACACGGCCGTAGTGGCACCGCCCTGTAGCTGCATGGCTTGCTTCGATTTGTATTCGCCAAAGGTGACTACGCCATGGGCCGTATCCCAATTGCCGGCAGTTAAGGCAACGTTAATAACGGAAGGCTGGGCTTTGTTTTTCTGGGCAATGGCCTGCAGGGATAAAAACAATAAGAAAACTGCGGTTAATTTTTGGAACATGAGAAGTAAGGTTTGAACTTTAGAGAATGATACGTACTTCACAAAAGTGAAAAACCTGCACAGCAATGCGGCAACAAGGCCGCGCCAAGTTGATGCAAGTTGATGCAACACCGTAACCGGTTGATTTGCAAACGGGTATCTCGCTTTCACATGCACACCAGGGGAAACAAACAATGTTTGTTTTATGACGCAATATGCCGATGACATTTGCCTGCCTTATTGTTTGCAGGCGGTTGAAGTCAAATTGGGCCGCGGTGACAGCACCGGTTGGTCAGGTTATGACTTTGAAAAACTGGGCGAAGCCATTCTCGCCGATACCGGTGTGAACCTCAGCATTACCACACTCAAACGGTTGTGGGGAAAACTGAAGTATGATAACCTGCCCACCGTTAACACGTTGAATACGCTGGCACGTTATGCAGGGCATGCAGACTGGCAGGCTTTTAAGCAACAGTGTGCAGTAGAAGCTGCCACCGTGCCCCCACCTGTACCGGCAATGGATAGGCCATTGCCTGGCCCGCGCGCGGCGAAGCTTGTTAAAAAGCGCTGGCTGTACCTGCTGCCGGGATTAACAGGTTTGTTACTCGTGGTGTATGTAAGCATTGCGTATAAAAGTCATGCACCTGCCGGCACACTGGTAAACACGGCCGGCTATAGTTTCAGCAGCAAAACAACGGTGGCATCCGGAGTACCCAGCTCGGTGGTGTTTAGTTATAATGCCAGTGAAAGCCCGAGCGATTCGGTGTTTATTGCCCAAAGCTGGGATGTAAGCCGTAAGGTGGCGGTGCCTAAAAATCAAACCCGTTATTCTACTATTTATTACTACCCCGGTTATTTCAGGGCCAAGCTGATGATTGGTGCACAGATTGTTAAAGAACATGATCTTTTTATCAACTCCGGCGGCTGGATGGCGTTGGTGCATCGTGATCCCATTCCCTTGTATCTTAAACAGGAAGAATACCTGCGCAGCGATCGCCTCGAGGTAAATGCTGCAACGCTTCAATCGCACAACCTGGATATGCAGCCATTGCCACCGCAGCTGCAGTTTATTAATGTAAAAGATATGGGGCCGCTGCGCACAGACAATTTTGTTTTTGAAACTGCTGTTAAGAGCGATTATAAGGAAGGAGCAGCTGCCTGCCAGTATGTGCGCGTTTTGTTGCTGTGTAAGAATGATGTGTTTATTATCCCCTTGTGTGCAAAGGGATGCGTGGGTGATATTGGTCTGGCTGCAGCAGGTGTCCAGGTAACCAGTGCCAATGCTGATTTGTCGGGCTTTGGCTGCGACTTAAGCAACTGGGTAAAGCTGCGCGTAGAAGCACACAATAAGCAGGTGCATTTTTATGTGAATGATCACGAGGCTTATAGTTTAACCTTTCCCAATGCACCCTGTGATATTGTGGGGGTGCAATACCGGTTTAATGGTACGGGGGCGATAAAGGATACGAGATTTATAGATGGGAAGCGGGTGGTGCAGTTGTGAGGAAAAGCGGGTGAATAGTGAATGGTCAGTAGTGAAATACAAAGCAAATGTGAATTGGAATCGGTGCAGAAATTTAAGAATCGGCAGTATGATAAAGAATTAGTTATGAATGAATGATGCGATCACTATAACCTGGCCTATTAGCCTGGGGTGCCTGTACTGTTAGCGTTACGTTATAATGAAACCTGCCATGTAATTTCTGCCTTGTGTTTGCGTCTCATATATAAGAACAAAAAGCACGAGATATGAAAAAGATGATGATAGTATTGCTTTCCCTGGCATTGGTTACAGGCGCTTCTGCCCAACGCGGCGGTCATTTTTCAGGCGGATACCACGGCGGTGGTTTTGTGGGTCCGCGCACAACTGTGGTGGTAGGGGCTGGTTATTACAGTCCGTTTTACTCACCCTGGGGCTTTTATTATGGCTACCCCCTGTACCCTTACGGAGAAGCATACCACAGGCCAACCAGGCTTGACATACAGGTATCGGATATTAAAAATGATTATGCCGATAAGATTTCTTCGGTAAAACTGGATAACACTTTATCAGGCAAGGAAAGAAGGCAAAAAGTAAGACAGTTGAGGCGCGAACGCGACGAAACTATTTTACAGGCGAGAAAAGATTATTACAAGTCATAGGTATAGTTTGAATAGGTTTTGGTTTAATGCACAGTTTGCACCGCAGTCGTTTGGCTGCGGTGTTTTTGTTTTAATTGGAGTGTTATCTCAATTTTATTATTTTGCCCATCTGTTCCCCCCAATTAACCAATGGCCTGCGTTGATGTCGCCGGCTGTGTAAATGTTTTATAGCTATCAATGGAACAGTACCTTGCCGATTATTTATTAAAACTACCCAAGCAGCTGGCGTCTTCTTCAAGTACTATTAATCCACGGGATGAGAAAATCAGGTTACAGTTAATAAGTCCTGATGATGATCAATGGCGTTTTATAGTAGACATAACGAACAACCAAAAGAAAGTCTTTAAAATTTCGTTGCATCACCAGGAGGATACAATGAAGAGTGGATTAATCCGTGTTGATTTTAACAGCTCTCACCGGAACCCGGAAGAGATAAACCCGTTTGTTCCTGCAAAGCTTTTGCCTTATGCGGGACGTACTTTTATAAATGAACCTCACATTCATTTTCATGTGCAGGGATATAAAGACCTGGTATGGGCTGCTCCACTTGACGGGTATGACGGCTTTAAGGTGAAAAGCATTGCATCTCACGAGCAATACTGCGGTGCAATAGTTGAATTTACGAGGTATATAAACTTAAATGGTAAATTTGTAATACAACAGCGTTTGTTATGAATTGGATTAATCCATTGATAGACGACTATCACAATTGGTTGCGTTCTAAAACGGCAGTTGCTGCAGATAGCGGAACTGGCTGGGCTGCTATAAGTACGCCCTTCACTGGGTTATTCAATGATCTGATTGAAATATATGTTCAAAAAAATCAGAACAAAATTACTTTATCTGATAACGGGGAAACCGTTCACAACCTGGAGTTAACGGGCACTAAGCTAAACCGTGGTGAAAGGCAGGAGATTGCGAATAAGATACTGCAGACGTATGGCGTATTCCTCAAAAATGATGAGCTACTGATTGAAGCTAACGAACAAAACTTCCCTCAGCGAAAGCATAACTTTATTTCTGCTATCATTGAGCTGAATGATATGGCAATGCTGTCGTCTCACCAGGTATCAACGGTTTTTAAAGAAGATGTAAGAGATTTTCTGAATGAGAAGCAAATCATCTTCACCCCTGATTTTATTTCGAAGGGAGTAACCGGTTTAGAGTTTACGTTTGATTTCCAGATTGCTCATAAAAATGAAGAGATTGTTTTAAAATCGTTTAACAGCTTAAACACCATGAATCTTCCCAGCTTTCTTTTTTCCTGGCAGGATATTAAGCCAGTGAGAGAACGAATTAGTAAGAAAGAAGTAAAAGCTGTGGCTATTATAAATGATACGGAAAAAGAGATAAAGCCTGAATTTTTAGAAGCCATTACTTCAAAGAGTGCCGAGTTTATATTATGGTCTGGAAGAAATGAGCAGGAAGCATTTGATAAGCTTGTTGCCTGATATAGCATCTTCATAACCAAACAGCCCCGCTTCAGCTGAAGCGGGGCTGTTTGGTTAGTTGGCCACTTAGTCGAGGGTGGCGGTGTGTTGTTCTTCGAGGGACTGGCCAAACTGGAGTATGTAGCCGTTGTTGTCGTAAATGGCGAACTCGCGCATGCCGTAAGGGAAATCTTCTATGGGGTATACGACTTGTGTGGTGTCTTTCAATTGCTCCCACAAGGCATCCACATCATGCAGCCGAAAATAAAAAGACCCGGTAAAATGTGCTTTTTCAAAAGGCAGGTGGGCATTGGGCAGGGAGAGCATGATCGCTGTTTCGCCGTGATGTATGGTGGCCCGGTTGTCGTCGGGGAAGGGGCAGCTGAAGCCCAGTACACCCACATAAAGATCGATGGTTGATCTTACATCGGCAGTATATAAAACCGGTGTGAGGCTGATAATTTTCATATGCGTTGTACCAAAACAGGCAATTGGTGTGCGTTAGTGTACACCCTGTATGGTTATTACTAAGTTACGTAATTGATAGTCAGGATGCTGTGATATGGCATTGTATTTAGTGTTTTTCTGCTGACTAAATCTGTTACATGTACCAGAACTACCTCAAAATTGCCTGGCGTAACCTGCTGAAGGATCGCCAGTCTACGATGTTAAACCTTGCCGGACTGGCTACAGGGCTGGCCTGTGTGCTGTTTATTTACCTGTGGGTGATAGATGAGCTGCATGTTGACCGCTTTTACGATAACAGCGACCGGCTGATGCAATTGATGGAGAAAAGAAACTACAACGGGAAAATTGGTGTATCAGAAGAATCATCGGGCTTGCTGGCAGCTGCGGTTGCCAGGGATGTGCCGGGTGTACAATATGCGGTAACAGTGATACCTGCGGGCTGGTTTCCCAAATCAACTTTGACTGAAGGAGAACATAATTTCAATGCCAGCGGACAGTATGCAGGCAAGGATTATTTCCGGGTATTTTCCCTCCCCCTGCTGGAAGGGCAGAAAGACCAGGTGCTTGCAAGCCCGGACAGGATTGTTATTTCCGATGAGCTGGCACAGCGCCTGTTTAACACCACCAGCAATATTACGGGTAAAACCATACAGCTGCAACATACGCATACGTTCACAGTTTCAGGTGTGTTTAAACGCATGCCTGCAAATGCCACCGAACAGTTTGATTATATCTTATCGCTCGAATACTTTGCCGCACAATCACCCTGGATAACCTATTGGGGCAATACTGGTCCGCACAATTTTGTACTGCTGAAAGCAAGGATGCAACCGGCTGCATTCAATAAAAAGCTGGCAGATATTGTTACACGCAATACCGGTGATTCTTCGCGCAGCGTAATGGCCACGCCTTATGCAGACCACTACCTGTACGGAAAATATACAGACGGTGTGCGCAGTGGCGGCCGTATTGAGTATGTGCGTTTGTTTTCGCTGATCGCATTGTTTATACTTTTAATCGCGTGCATCAACTTCATGAACCTGAGCACGGCCAGGGCTTCGCGGCGTTTGAAAGAAGTGGGCATCAAGAAGGTGGCCGGTGCTACCCGTACCAACCTGGTGTGCCAGTTTCTGTGTGAATCAGTGATGCTGAGCATGCTTGCAATGGGTTTTGCCTTTGTGCTGGTATTGTTGCTGATGCCGCAGTTTAACCATTTAACGGGTAAGCAAATTACATTGCGGTTAAGTACCGGCATTGTATTGCCTGCTGTGTTGATTGCAGTGGTTACCGGCGTGCTGGCGGGCAGTTACCCTGCTTTTTATTTGTCACGCTTTAAACCGGTGGCCGTACTTAAAGGCAAGCTGCGTACCTCAATGGGCGAGTTGTTTGCGCGCAAGGGTTTGGTGGTATTCCAGTTTACCTTATCGGTGGTGTTTATTGTTGCGGTAGTGGTAGTATACCAGCAAATGAAATACATACAATCAGGCAACCTGGGTTATAACAAAGACAATGTGCTTGTAATTGCTTCTGATGGCAAGCTGAATGGCAACCAGGCGCGTTTTACGGAAGCATTGCGCCGCATTCGGGGTGTGATAGATGCCGGTGGCACTTCGCACAATATCGTGGGACACAATTTTGCAATCGGCGGAGTGCAATGGCGTGGTATGACTGCCGATGATGGGAATATTTATTTTGAAGCGGCAGGGGTAGATTACAACCTGCTGCATACGCTGAATATTCAAATGGCTGAAGGCCGTAATTTTTCAAGGGAGTACGGTACAGACAGCACGGGTATTATTTTAAATGAAGCGGCGGTAAAAACAATGGGTTTTAAAAATCCGCTTGGCGAAACAGTGCG
This sequence comes from Deminuibacter soli, assembly GCF_003412455.1. Taxonomy (GTDB): domain Bacteria; phylum Bacteroidota; class Bacteroidia; order Chitinophagales; family Chitinophagaceae; genus Deminuibacter; species Deminuibacter soli. The sequence continues at coordinate 37,511 of NZ_QTJU01000016.1, forward strand.
TGTAAGCAATGAGAACAAGCATGTGGTTGGTGTGGTAAAAGATTTTCATTTTGAATCGTTTCATGAAGTAGTGAAGCCGATGTTCCTGTCGCTGCAAACGGGTGATTCTGCCGGTAATTTTAAAATGATGGTGCGTGTGCAACAGGGCAAAGAAGCTGCTGTAATAGAACAGATACGTGCCTTGTACCAGCAGGTGAATCCGGGCTTTGTATTTGATTATCATTTCCTGGATGAGGCTTTTCAACGGCAGTACCAAGCCGAAATGCAGGTGGCTTCCTTGTCTAAATACTTTGCGGCTTTGGCGATTATTATTTCCTGCCTGGGTTTGTTTGGCCTGGCTGCTTTTACTGCCCGCCGCAGGCAAAAAGAAATCGGTATCCGCAAAGTGGTGGGTGCAACTGTGCAGCAGATTGCCTTGTTATTGTCAGTTGAGTTTTTGCAATTGGTGGCAGTGGCTATTTGTATTGCATTCCCGCTTGCATGGTGGATGATGAGCCGCTGGCTGCATTCGTTTGCTTACCAGGTGCACATGGGAGCGGGGATATTTATCGGTGCAGGTGTGGCAGTTATATTCATCACATTGTGTACGGTGAGTGTGCAATCTATTAAGGCTGCGATTACCAATCCGGTGAAGAGTTTGAAAAGTGAATAGCACAGCGAATAGCTGATAGCGGTAGTTTATGCTTGTTTGTGTTAATCGCCTGCGGCAGTGCATTGGTTACAAATAAAAGGCGAATCATGCCGGGTGGAGACACCGGCATGGGCATCTTAAACAAAAAAGGGCATCATGCCCTTTTTTGTTTTTTACTATTGCTGCATGCATATTCCATTTGATAGCCCGGTGTAACGGTGGAAGTTTGCCGGGGAATATGGCGGCATTTGTTATATTTGCCGCATTGCCGGTGAAGGAATAAACGATTGCGGGTTATGCAAATGGCCCTTTTACTGAAGCGAAAGCACAGGATATCATCAACCTTATTTTTCATTTTATACAATCTTGCTCTACTGTTGCCATGGATGAACAGCTTGTGCATACCAAACGATATTACCCGTTAAGGGGAACGCTTTTCTTTCTGTCGATGTTTATTTTCAGCGGATTACTGGCGGTGATAATCCCGGGCGTAGCGGGGCATAGCGAGCTGGTGCGTTTTATTACCACCATCCAGTTTTTCGTGGTGCCTATGCTGGCTTTCGTGGTGATGAAACATAAATTCATCAAATCGGTTGATCTTGAGTTAAAGCCGGAAGGTTTTACGGTAACAGGTTCCGGCAGGCCGTCGCGGGTGTTGTGGGAAAAGGTAGACAGCTTCAAAATCATTTTCTCCCGCGATGGTTATATCCTTATACTGATTGATGACTACGGTAAAAAACGCCAGTTTTCTTTTGTGGAGCACGGTGTTAGAAACAAGGCAAAAGAAGTAACCGAAACATCTTCCCTGTACCATGTGTGCAGCGGTATTCAGCAATACAACCAGCATACCGCCAAGAAAAAATTAGTATTGCTGCCGAGCCTGTTTGCAGCAGGATCGGTGAAAATATTTACCGGTGTTCTGCTCTCCCTCATTCTTATTGATATGGGTATACATATGGTGCACCCGCTGCGTATCAGGGATGAATTTGCCCTGTTTTTCCTCACGCTCGGCTCAACCATTACCTTGCTCGCCTTTAAGAAAAACCGGGAGCATGCCTGCCAGAAATTGTTGCAACTGCAGGAAACATAGCCCTGCCCCGGAGATGATAAAACGTACACCGGGCGTATCGAAAGCGGACAGTTATTCCTTTTTTATTCATCTTAAATGACTGATAAATAATTAATTATCAGCTGGTATTGTATTGGGCACACCATGTGCTGCTATACATAGCAGTAACCTAATATTCAGCGCGTATGATCAGGAATTATTTGCGGGTGGCGTTCCGCAATCTCAAAAAGAACAAGGCTTTTGCATTTATTAACGGCATTGGTCTCACGGTAGGGCTCACCTGCTGTATGCTTATTACGCTGTACCTGTTGCATGAAACCAGTTACGATACACAGCATGTGCATGGCGACCGATTGTACCAGGTAGGTACTGTTTTTACTTTAAACGGGGCTGATCAGCGTACCGGCAACACGCCTTCACCAATGGCCAATGTGTTGCAGCAGGTGTATCCGCAAATTGAAGGCACAGCCCGTATAATGCGTTTGTTTTCGGAAGATAAAACCCTGTTTCAATACCAGGCACCCGGTGGCGAGCGCAAAGCCTGGTACGAGCAGAAGGGGTTTACGGCAGATTCTGGTTTCTTTAAACTGTTTACTTACCAGTTTACAGAAGGGAATGCTTACACGGCGATAACAGGTCCGTACGATATTGTGATCTCAGAAGACATTGCACGCAAAATATTCGGCAACCAGCCTGCGCTGCATAAAGTGATTCATATAGGCAGCAATACCAACGGTGATCACGATTACCTGGTAACCGGCGTGTTTAAACCTGCTGCCACACCTTCGCATATTGATGCACGTTTCTTTTTGTCGATGTACGGCGGTTCATACGGCGATTTTGTGCGCAACACTACGAACCTTGCCAACAACAACATGTTTTATACATACCTGTTGCTGAAACCGGGTGCCAATGCAAAACAGCTGGAAAGCCAGTTGCCGCGGTTTGTAGAGGAATACGAAGGTAAAGACCTGCAGGCTGCGGGCTTTTCCAAAAAACATTTTCTTACGCAGGTAAAAGATATTCACCTGCACGCCAATATGCCCGATGATGTAACACCCTGCGGCAGCACGATGTATTTGTATATACTGGCATCTATCGCATTGTTTACCCTGCTTATTGCCTGTATCAATTTTATGAACCTCGCTACGGCGCGTTCTACCAAACGTTCGGCCGAAGTAGGCATCCGCAAAACATTGGGCGCTGCAAGATCCTCGCTGGTGGCGCAGTTTCTTGGTGAGGCTGTGTTAATGGCATTTATGTCGTACGTGCTGGCCTTGCTGTTTACGTACATGTTGCTGCCTTTGTTTGAAAAAGTATCCGGTCAGCACATTGTGTTAACCAATGGCCGCATGATTGCGCTGTGTGCGGGATTCCTGGTGCTTGCGGTGATCACCGGTGTACTGGCTGGCAGTTATCCTGCTTTTTACCTGTCGTCGTTTAAACCTGTAAAGGTACTGAAAGGCAAGCTGGCCAATTCATTTGCTGCGGTTACGCTGCGCAGGGGGCTGGTAGTATTTCAGTTTGTGATATCCATTATACTCATCATTGCATCGGCCGTTATTTTTAAACAAATGCGTTACCTGCGCCAGGCAGACCTGGGTTTTGATAAAGACCAGCAGGTGATTCTTTCGCTGCGCAGTGATGAATCAAGGCGTATGTTCCCTGCGCTAAAAGAAGCGCTGGAGAAAAATTCGCATATACTGTCTGTAGGCGGTTCTGCTTTTTATCCTGGCATTAACAATGTAACAGATCAGAATTTTTATGCTGAAGGAAAAAGCATACGCGACGGGAAAGAAATAAAACTGAATTTTATTGATTTTGATTATCTCAAAACACTGGGTATCCGCTCCATTGCAGGCCGCATCTATTCCGCACAATTCCCGGCAGATAGCACGGATGGTATTGTACTGAATGAAAAGGCCATCAGCCTGCTGGGTTATACTACCGGTAATGCTGTTGGCAAGCGGGTGTATACGGAATTCCAGGGCAGCAAAACCACGCTGCAGATTGTGGGGGTGGTAAAAGACTTTCATTACGAAGACCTGCATGTGCCGATTGGTCCGTACGGGTTCAGGTTAAATGACCGGTTTGATGATTTCAGTTATGCGGTAGTACACATTAATTCACAAGACGTGCAGCATACCATTGCTTCTATTCAGCAAACCTGGCGCCGCTTAAACAACAATGATCCATTTGAATTTAATTTCCTTGACGAGCAGTTCCAGAAAAATTATGAAGCGGAAAACCGGTTGTCTGCTATCGTTGGTTATTTCACTGGTGTGGCTATTTTGATCTCCTGCCTGGGCCTGTTTGGTTTATCTGCTTTCAGTGCAGAACAGCGTACCAAGGAAATCGGCATCCGCAAGGTATTGGGTGCAAGTGAAAAATCAATTGTTGCGTTGTTATCCATCGACTTCCTGAAGCTGGTTGCGCTGGCGGTGGTGATTGGTTCACCCATTGCCTGGTGGTTAATGAACCGCTGGCTGCAGGACTTTACTTATAAAACCAGCATCGGCTGGATCATCTTTATTTACACTACGCTGGCCACAATGTTAATTGCCTTTTTCACCATCAGCCTGCAAGCCGTGCGTGCGGCGATAGCCAACCCGGTGAAGAGTTTGCGGGCGGAATGAGGAGGATTGTGCGTGGTGAGTGGTCAGTGGTGAGTGATCCAAGCGGGTACGATTCGTGAATCGTCAGTCGTCAGTCGTGAGTGATCTTAGCGAGTTTGTGACCAGAGCGAATTTTATACAGCAAAAGCCCCGCAGTAGTGATTGCGGGGCTTTTTTATGATGCTCATGCCGGTGTCCTCACCGGCATTTGTATTTGTGAAGTTATTGTTGCGGGCTTTAATGGCTTTAATGCCCAACAAACCCGTAGCCCGGGGGCGCTCTACTCCGTTCTCAGGCTTTTAATGGGATTGGCAATGGGGAAGGAGATGAAACAGGAAACTCCCCTGTACACCAGGGTCCGTTAAACCAAGCCTGGGGCACAAGGGAGTTTTATGTATGTGATGCGGACGGATTTTTTACCGCAAAGAAACACAAAGGTAAAACCCGCAAAGGTCACAAAGAGACTGTTTACTAACTCACATTTGCTATTCTGTCCGCAATGCTTTAACCGGGTTTGACAGTGCGGCTTTAATACCCTGGTAGCTTACGGTTGCAAGTGCAATCACTACTGCGATAACGCCTGCCAGTGCAAACATCCACCATTGCAGGAAGATACGGTACTCTACCATGCGCAATAGCTGTTCCATGGCAAGACCGGCCAATGGTGCGGCAATTAAAAATGCAATGAGCACCGGCTGCAGGAACTCGCGCGACAAGGTATACCATACACGCACACTGCCTGCACCGAGTACTTTACGGATACCGATTTCTTTGGTGCGGCGTTCGGCTATAAAGGCAGATAATCCGAATAACCCAAGGCACGAAATAAGAATGGCCATACAGCCCATGGCATTGGCAAACTGGCCTGTTGAGCGGATGCCGGTAAACCTTTTCTGGAACTCGGCATCTGCGAAGTAGAAGAAGAAAGGAAATGCCGGTTCAATGTTTTTAACAGTATGCTCAATTTTATTGAGTGTTGTTTGCCAGTGCTCATCGTTTTGAATACGCACCAGTATATTGCTTAAGCCTGCTTTGCTTAAGGAAGCCATCATTGGTCGGGGGGCATTGAATGGGTTGTTGTACAGGAAATCTTTCACTACACCAATCACTGTTTGTGTACCTATTTTAACGCCCACATAAGGTTTGCTGAGACCCATGCGTTTGGCCAGTGCTTCGTTGATAATGCAGTTGGCTGTATCGCTGCCATAGGCTTTGCTGAAGTCGCGGCCTTCTATTAAAGTGAGGCCGGTGGTATTAATCCAGTTATAGGATACCGATGTGACTGATACGGAGAAATCATCACCCGGCTTTTTGCCTGCCCATTCAATACTGCTAACAGCGCCGTTAAAGTTCACCAGGTTGTCTGAGCCTGATGATACCTGTGTAACACCGGAAATTTGAGACAGGGCATTTTGCAGCAACTCTGCCCTTGACAGCATGTTGCCGCGTGCGGGTATTACCAGCAGGTTCTGTTGGTTATAACCGATGGGCCTTGCTTCTGAATAAGCCACCTGCTTGTATAAAACGATGGTGCTTATAATAAGAAATATAGAAATAACAAACTGGAAGGTAACCAGCACTTTGCGTAAGCGGCCGCTGCCCTTGGCGCCACCTGTCAATCCTTTCAATACCAGTACCGGTTTAAAGCTGCTGAGGAAGAAGGCCGGGTAGCTGCCTGCCACAACGGCCGTGAACAGGGCAATGCCCAGCAATAATAACCAGGTTTGTATATCCCCCAGGTTAAACACCAGTTGTTTGCCGGCAATTTTGTTAATGAAGGGAATGCTCATCCAGGCAAGCAATATGCTTAGTGCCAGTGCCAGCAACGTCATTAGCAGGGCTTCACTTAAGAATTGGAAGATCACTTGTTTCCTGGCGGCACCCAATACCTTACGCACACCCACTTCACGCGACCGGCGTTCTGAGCGGGCTGTAGACAGGTTCATGAAATTGATACAGGCAATGAGTAACACAAACAAGCCAATGGCACTCATGAGTTGCACCACGGTAATACGGCCGCCGCTTGGTTTGCCATTTCTGAAATCGCCATGCAGCCATAGCCGCGTAAAGGGATAAGCGAAAATGCTGCCCGTAGTGTCTGCCGTTTTCTGTATGAATATTTTATTGATCTTGTTGTTGAACGCGGCATTATCTGTACCTGGTTTTGTTTGCACCCAGGTCATCAGCCGGTTGTCGTCCCATTTGTACAGCCAGTTTTTATTATCCTGCTCAAAAATTACAAAGGGCAGTACCACATCAAACTGCCTGCTGCTGTTGGCTGGTATATTTTTAAGAATGGCTGCTACTTTTAGCTGGTGCTGCTGGTTGTGCACCAGGGTTTTGCCAATAGCATGCGGTGTGCCGAATAAACGCATGGCAGCCTGCTCGGTTAGTACGATGGAGCCTGCGTCTTTCATGGCTTCTGCAGGGTTGCCTTCCAATGCAGGGAAGGTAAGCATCTTGAAATAATCGGGGTCTGCATACAGGCCCTGTTCGTAAAAGGTTTTATCGCCGCTCTGCAGCAGGTGATTGTCTGCAAAGGTTTCACGGGTGGCATACTGCACTTCGGGTACTTCTGCACGCAGTACGCCTGCCAGCTGGCCGGGTACTACATCGCCTGAATATAGTTCACCATGCTCTTTGTGCATGGTCATTATTTTATAGATATTGTCTTTGTTGGTGTGAAAATTATCATAGCTCACCAGGTCGCGCAGCCACAACAAAATAATAACGGCTGTTGCGAGGCCCAGTGCCAGTCCGCACACATTGATAACAGAGGCCATCCGGTTTTTCAGGATTCCGCGCCACGCAGTTTTTAAATAGTTTCTCAGCATAAAATGGTTTTGTTCATGGATGTTATTCTGATTTCAGACTTTTAACCGGGTTGGCCACGGCTGCACGCACGGCTTGTATGCTCACGGTGAAAACCGTAATCAGCAATGCCAGCGCAGCGGCAACAACAAATACCAGGGGGCCAATGCTGATGCGGTAGCTGTATTTGTGCAGCCAGTTGTTCAAAAAATACCAGGATACGGGCGATGCAATCACGCAGCTTAACAGTACCATCAGCACAAAATCTTTCGACAGCAATAACCAGATATTACTTACGGATGCACCCAGCACCTTGCGTATGCCCATTTCCCGGGTGCGCTTGTGTGCTACATATGCAGCCAGGCCAAACAAACCAATGCACGAAATAAAAATTGCCAGTGCTGCAAACAGGGCAGACAATTTGCCGATGAGCACTTCTGTCCTGAACTTGCGTGCATAGCTTTCATCAGTAAAAGTATAGTTGTACGGGTAAGCTGCGTTGTATTTATTAAACAATTTGCCCAGTTTGGCGAGGGCTTCTGCAGTGGGCATTTTATCATTCAACCGGTACAGGATATTACCGCTTTCCTGTGGATTGTAGACAAAGAAGGTAGGCTCTGCGGCAGAGAATGGGGAGGCCATCAGTGCATCTTTTACCACACCGATGATGCGAACAGGTTTTTTGCCATTCCAGATTACCTGTTGGTTAATGCCAGATTTGAAGCGCATCCGTTTTACGGCTGCTTCATTGGCTATTACATCTACGGTATCTATGTGCAGGCCGGGCGTAAAGTTCCTGCCTTCCAGCAACTGCATGCCTACGGTTTTAAAGTAGTCATCTGAAATATCTACGGCTGCCAGGTTTACTACTTCGTTGGGGTACATGCCTTCAAAATTATCAACACCTACCCACGATCCCAAACCTGTTATGGTAGAAGAAGAAGAGGCAACGTCGCTAACAGCACCACTCGCCAGCATGTCTTGCTTTAAGGCTGTGAAGTTGCGCTGCAGGTCGCGGCTGTCTGGCGTGCTTACCAGTCTTTCGGAATTATATCCCGTAGGCCTGTCTTTCACATATTGAATCTGCTGGTAAATAATAATGGTGCTAATGATGAGCGCAACAGAACTGCTGAACTGCAATACCACCAGCACCTGTCTTGTAAAGGCTGCAGGTTTGCCTGCCTGGAATGTGCCTTTCAATACTTTCATCGGTTGAAAGGAAGAGAAATAAAATGCAGGTCTGCCGCCTGCAAGCAAGGTAGTGATTACTACAAAAGCTGCGAGACATGCCCAGAATGCAGGCTGTTGCCAGGGTATTTGAATGGTACTGCCCGTAAGTGTGTTAAATGCAGGCAGTGCAAGTTGTACCAGCAATAAGGCAAGAATAAGGCCACAACAGGTAATGACCAGCGTTTCCATTAAAAACTGGTACACCAGGCTGCCGGTGCCTGAGCCAATGGCTTTGCGCACACCTACTTCACGGGCGCGTTTTTCTGATTGCGCGATAGATAAGTTGGTGAAGTTGATACAGGCAATCAATATTACCAGCGCGCCGATAATGGCAAACATGCGCACGTACTCAATAAAACCGCCAGAATAACTGCCATTGCTGAAGCTGGAATAAAGATGCCAGTTTTTCATGGGATGCAGTTTCACAGAAGGCTGCACTACTTTCCAGTTATCGGGAAAATGGCTGTTGATTAGTTTCAGTTTGGGTTGTACCTGTTCAAAGGTAGTAGCAGGTTTCAGTGAAAGGAAGGTTTGAAACGAGTTGTTGTTCCAGGTAGTGGAGGCGATTTTGATCCATTCGGCATTCAGTATATTATAACTGAAGGGAATGAGGTAATGAAATGAAAAAGAAGAATTACCGGGTAAATCTTCCATCACGCCGGTTACTTTCATGTCATGTGTGTTATCGAGGCGTACTGTTTGGTTAACCGGGTTTTCTTTTCCAAACAATGCGGTGGCTGTGCTGCGGGAAAGTACGATGGAGTAGGGATCGTGCAGTACGCTGCCGGCTGTACCGCTGAGTAAGTTGAATGGAAAAACATGAAAGAAGTCTTTCCCGGCTGCCATGCCTTCCTGGTAAATTTTTTTGTCGCCCCGCATCAGGCTGTGGTCATTGCCCCAATCGGTTTGAACGGTATAGGCTATTTCAGGAATTTCTGATTTCATTACATCTGCCAGTAACAAAGAGGTGGCGGTTTGCCCGGCAATTTCGCCGTTCCGGTTCACTACATAATAAGCCTGGTACACGCTCTGGTAGCCTGGTACAAAGCGGTCGTACGAAAACTGGAAGTAAATCCACAGGCCTATCAGCAGGCCAACAGCCATACCGGTTGCCAGGCCCAGTATGTTCAGCAGGCTGTAGCTTTTGTATTTTACAATATTGCGCCAGGCTGTTTTGAAGTAGTTTTTAAACATAGCGGCTGTTTTAAAGTGATGCACCAAAAGTCAGCAGTAGTTCTTATATGCCCGCGCGCAGCCACACTGCAGGGCAGGGGCTGTAGCACAAGCATATATATACCGGAACCAATGCGGTGCCGGAAATGTATACGATTAGTAATCAACTAATTAATATATATATGAAAGCAGGGAATTGTCCGGTTTTGATACGCAGCATGTGTCACTAGCGTACTCCTGTAAAATAGGTTCTCACAAGCGATGCCCATGCAAAGGGGTTGCCGGAACGGCGTGTTAAATCAGTAAGAGGGAGAAGGGAAACTGGGGTTAAAACGTAAGCCTGGGGCGGCTTTTGAAGGGTAGGGAAAACCGGTTAGTCAAACTGTTCTGAAATGTAGCGGTAAATATCGCGGGATATAAACTTGCTGACGCCTTCCAGCATATTGCGTTTGATGTTGAAGCCGCCTTCGAGCGTTTCAACGATTTCTAATACGCCGCACGGGTAATGCGGGGAGCGGAATATTTCCACATCATAACGGGCGTCGCGATGTGTACCCTGCTCCCTGATGACATCGGCTTTTACCCTGGCAAAATACTTTTCGCCCTGGTAAAAAAACTCGGGTACGTTAAAATTCATGGCAATGGATTAATAACAGCAAATTAAAAAAACACTGCGCTATTTCAATAAATATCGCGGTGCTATTAAGCCGTATTTAATGATATTTATTATTTATATATGAATTAATCATATTATTCAGCTTAATACTTGGTGCGCAGAAAAATATTATTTAAATTCATTCATCGACCGAGACAATTTCCCTGAAAACCCTACTTTAATGAAACCGATAGTCCAATCCTGTTCAGTACACATTGTGAAAAACAATAGCTCCAGTCGTATAGGTAATTATGCTGTGCCCGCGTCTGACAAAGCTTATCCGTATTTATCTGTATCATTGCGCCCCTGTGTGCAAAAATGCGTTGTACCGGCATTATAGATATGGTGGCCTTGCAAAACAAGATCAATTGCCATGCATTTACCTAAAATATACTTATGCGTGAGTGGAACATAACTTGTGACCTGAACTATATTGACCAACATGGGAGAAAGCAAATCATACACGTTTCGGGGTGTGCCGTACCCGCGGCTTCTGCATCTGATGAATACCCGCCTATTGATTCGCTGTATGTAATTTACTGGGCCAACGATCCGTTTTCAGCCAATTCAACACACCGGCCTACCTTTAATTCCTTTCTTACCAAAGATTCAGGAGACTGGCAAATCGGCTATATACTGCACCGGAACTTTACTCCGCAGAAAAGTCATTTTTTTGACTGGCTGAAAGATGAAATCATTGCGTTATATGAACGCGAAATGGTTATTAACGAAGAGGTATTGCAGGGTTTGATGTAAATGTTTTAATTTACAGCACACGTTTATACTAAACCCTGAACCATGAATACTGAATATAGCCGTACTTCTTCCATGAAGTATCATATAATGGGTGTTGATATTGTTCTCAAATCAATAGCCCTTCCTGTTGCGGGCAACAACAGCGTATACGAATTTACCGGCAGCTCCAGTCTCCGCGAAATAGGCCTTGCAGAAAAATTTTACTTCCAGGCGCCTGATAAATTTGCCGTAATGTTATCCAGTTTTGGTTTCCATACTTCGCTGAAACCCACGCAGCAGCCGCACCAGCGCGCATTGGCCGCATACCTTTGCCGCAGCATAGAACTGGGCAGACTGGTGGAACCATCTGCCATGGCCATAAAATAATTACTGCAGCATAAACTGTACGGCTGCCTGCACATGCAGCTCCAGCGTGTTAAAAACAGGAATGCTTACATCTCCCGGTTTTATCAGCATCGGTATTTCTGTGCAACCGAGTATCACGCCCTGTGCGCCTTGTTCAGCCAGTTCGTTAATGAGCCGGATATATTTTTCTTTAGTGGAAGGCAGCAGCACATTACGTCCCAGCTCCTCATAAATCGTATACTGTACAAATTCGCGGTCTGCATCGCCGGGTATAATGGTGCGTATACCGTGTTGTGCCAGGCGGCCGGTAAAAAAATCTTCTTCCATGGTAAAGCGTGTGCCTAACAGGGCCACGGTGTGTAATTGCTGCTGTACAATGGCCTGCGCCGTAGCTTCGGCAATATGAATCAGGGGCAGCTGAACATTTTCCTGCACCGCGTCGGCAATCAGGTGCATGGTGTTGGCACAAAGCACGATGGCCTCTGCACCACCCTGTTTCAGCTTTTGGGCAGCAGCGCTTAGCATTTGCGTAGTGCTTGCCCAGTTGTTGGTATCGTTGTTACGTTTAATATCTGCATAGTTAAAAGAATACACCAGGCATTCTGCAAAATTCAGCCCGCCCAGTTGCGCGTTCACGCCTTCATTCAGTAAACGGTAATAATCCTGTGTAGATACCCAGCTGGTACCGCCCACCAATCCAATGATCCGCATAGCTAAAACGTTTGATTTAATAATGGTCCGCAAATGTACCCATAGCAGGTGCTATTTATTTTACCGCTGGTACTATTTCTTATCATACATCAAGTGGCAGTTTCGCCAAAACTGCCCATTTTTGTGGCCGATTCCGCAAATAGAAAACCAGTCATGCGGGCCCGATAAAACACACTACAATGAAAAAGGCAGTACTTTTTTTTGCAGCCGCATTAATTACGCTGAGCAGTTTTGCACAAACCTGGAAAGCAGATCCTGCGCATTCCAAACTGGCATTTACCGTTACCCATATGGGTATTAGCGATATTTCCGGCATCTTCGGAAAATTCGATGTTACTATTATTGCTGCCAAAGCTGATTTCAGCGATGCAGTTGTTGAACTGAGCACTGATGTAAGTTCTATCAACACCAACGTTGACATGCGCGACAACCACCTGAAATCTCCTGATTTTTTTGATGTGGCCCAGTTCAGCACCCTAACTTTCAAAAGCACTTCACTGAAAGCAAACGGTAACAATCAATACACCATCTCCGGCAACCTTACCCTGCATGGTGTAACCAAACCTGTAAGCCTTACCCTGGTATACAGGGGCACTACCACTAACCCGATGAGCAAGGCTACTACAGCCGGCGTACAGGTTACCGGTACCATCAAACGTTCTGATTTCAACATCGGCGCCAAATTCCCAAGCGCAATGGTAAGCGACGAAGTGCGTATCAAGGCAGACGGTGAATTTATCAAACAATAATAGTCCGTTTTATTCTCAATCCGTACGGAATAACATGCATGCAGTGGTTTCACTGCATGCATTTTTTTTGCTGCCACAGTTTTTTGCTAACAGCTGTTATTGTGTGGTAACAATCAGTTAACACATACGTTTGTAGCAAGCGCTGTAATTTGGCTGCCTATTATAACCCCTGTGAATGAACAGTAACAGTATTTCTGCGCTTCGTGATGGTTGTGAAAGCACATTCGAGGAAGCATACTATGCTTTTCATCAAAAGCTGTATGCCTACTTCGTAAAGAAAACAGGCTCTGTTACGGTGAGCGAAGAACTTGTGCAGGTAACTTTCATCAAACTGTGGCAATTCAGGTCTGGTTTGAATACAGAACTGCCATTGTCTGTTCAGCTTTTCCGCATTGCCAAAACCAGTGTCATCGATATACTGCGCAAAGAAGCCCGCAACAGGGTAGTTGCTGCCATTGATGAAGAAGCGCATAATATACCCGTGAATGCAGCTGATGAACTGGTGCACGACCGGTTATTGCTGGTAAAACAGGGCATGCGGCATTTATCTCCCATGCGCCGCAAAATTATTGAAAGCAGGCTCGAAGGTTTAAGCAACCACGAAATTGCCGTAAGCCTGTCTGTATCGAAAAAGACGGTTGAAAACCAGATCAACAAGGCAGTGCGTGATATCCGCAAAAATATGGATGTACCGCTGATCGTGATCAGTGTTACCTTACATCTCCTTTAATCTTCATCCATTTTCCTTCCTGTATTAACGAATTGTTAAGCGTAGGTGTAAATGTTTTCTGCAGCGTATTACTGGTGAATGGAAATCTCTACATCACAGATACGTGCATTTTTAGAAAACAGGTGTTCAGCTGAAGAGGCTGAAATAATTCATCGCTGGCTGCAGCAGCATCCTCATGCGCTCGATGCGCTGCTGGATGAAAACGAGTGGCTGCAGTTTGAGGATGATGATCTGCTGCCGGCCCGGCGCTCGCAGCAATTGTTTGCCTCCATACAACAACGGAAGAAAGCGCGGGTGTTGCGTTTACACCGCATGCGTGTGGCTTTGCGCGTAGCGGCTATAGTTGCGGTGATGGTAACAGCAGCCGGTTTTTTGTATGGTATAATGCAGCGTACTGCCGATACAACTGCACCTACCCTTGCTGCTGCCACAGCAACACGCGATTCAGTAGTAATGAATTATTCCGCAAAGCAGTTGCAGATACGGCTTGAGGACAGTTCTGAAATTACCCTGCAACCCAACAGCGCAGTGCGTTACAACTGGCCTTTTGGTAAAAACGACCGCAACATCAGTTTAAACGGTGCAGCAGCTTTTGTGGTGCACCATGCCGAAAAGCAGCCCTTCACGGTATATACACCGGGCTTTTCTACCACGGCCCTGGGCACTGTGTTCCAGGTAAATGCTTTTAAAGGAGAACATACTGCTTCCGTAAAACTGTTGCAGGGAAAAGTGCTGGTGCGCAACCTGGTACACCGGCAGCAACAGGCTTATCTTAAACCAGGTGAACAGTATGTATTCAGCAATACTTCTTTCAACCTTACCCCTGTAAATGCTAACCCTTCCGCGCCAGACCAGGGTGCTGTTGCAGCACACAGGAAGGATGTTGATACAGGACTAACGTTCAGCAACATGCCGGTACCGGTAATTATGCAGCAACTCACTGCAGCTTACCATGTGCATATTATGTGTGCAGATACCACGCTGGTCAGGAGAAAATTCACAGGCCATTTCAGCAGAAATGATTCGCTGGAAGACATCCTGCAAACCATTGCCCAGTTAAACGATTTAACGGTGAACAAAAAGGGAAGTGGTTACGAAATAAAACCCATGCCGTAAAGCCTGCTGGTTCATATGAAAAAACTCATTGAAAAATGAGATGGAAATGTATTGTCCATAACTACCAATAAAAATGAAAAAAAGAATGCACTGCAAATTGCTTACGCTGCTGCTCTGTTCAGTTCTGCTGGCCTTTACGGCCGGGGCGCAGACTGTGAAAGAAGCTGTAAGAGGCGTAGTAAAAAATGAGAAAAACCAGCCCATGGGGCAGGTGTCGGTTATTGTAAAAGACAAGAATGGTTTGTTCAGTAAGGCAACACAAACCAACGATGCAGGGATGTTCAGCTTTCGACAGCTGGAAAATGGACATACCTACAATTTCACCTTCAGCTATTTAGGCTACCAGTCAAAAACCATGGACGGTTATTTGTACAATGAAGGTGATATGATTACACTGGCCGTTAAAATGGACAGTGCACAAACAAGTTCATTGAATGAAGTGGTGGTAGTAGGTTATGGCACACAACGCAGGGCCAATGTTACCGGTGCGGTAACACAGGTTGGTGGCGAAGTGCTTGACAACAGGTCTATCCCCAACATTACACAGGGGCTGCAGGGTGTTGTACCCAACCTGAACCTGGTAATGGGTGATGGTAAACCTATTCAGTCGCCCGCATACAATGTACGCGGTACTACCTCAATTGGCCAGGGCGGTAATGCACTGGTGTTGATTGATGGTGTGGAAGGTAACCCTACATTAATCAACCCCAACGATGTGGCAAGCATTACAGTATTGAAAGATGCATCTTCTGCTGCCATTTATGGTGCAAGAGCTGCATTTGGTGTGGTATTGATAACAACCAAAACGCCGGCCAAACAAAAAACGACTATCAGCTATTCATCCAACTACTCTTTCAAAAAACCTACAACTGTACCGGATGTAGTAACCAACGGCTACCAGTATGCATCTATGTTTAATGAAGCCTGGAGTGCGTGGAATGATTATTCACAAACGCCGCAGAACATCAATAAAACACAGCCTTTCTCCCCAACCTATCTTGCTGAACTGAAAAGAAGAGACGCAGATCCCAGCCTGCCGAAAGTAGAAGTTGGTGCCAACGGCAACTATGTATATTATGGCAATACCGATTGGTATCACCTGCTGTATAAGGATCATACCTTTTCTACTGATCAGAACCTGTCTGTTTCAGGCAGCTCAGACAAAGCGGGTTATTATATCACCGGCCGCTATTTTGGCCAGGATGGTATCTTCCGTTACAATTCTGATGATTTTAAAATGTATAACTTCAGGGCTAAAGGTTTTATCAACCTCACTTCCTGGTTACAGATCAACAACAACACAGATTTCTCTTACCGCTCGTATCACAACCCGCTGAACGTAGGTGAAGGCGGCAGCATCTGGAGAAATATGGCAGATGAAGGTCATCCTTCTTCTATGCTGTACAACCCGGACGGCACTTTCACACAGTCTGCAGCATATACGGTGGGTGATTTTGTATACGGTAAAAATGGTATTGATACCACCAACCAGCTTATTCGCAATACAACCGGTTTTACCGCGAAGTTTATGCATGATCACCTGCGCATTAAAGGTGATTTCACTTTCCAGAAATCAAACAACACAGAAAAGCAACGCAGGGTACAGGTGCCTTACAGCGTTACTCCAGGTGTAATTGCCTATGTAGGTACAGGTACCAACGACCTGCAGCAGCGCAGCGCGCAAACACAGTACCTCGCATCGAATATCTATGCAGAGTATGAAACACGTTTTGGCGCGGATCATTACTTTAAGGCACTGGCTGGTTATAACTATGAGCAGTCAACCTTTCAAACATTTCTTGCTGCACGCAATGGTATTGTGTACAGCGATGCCAACAATATCAATCTTGCGCTTGGACAAAATATCAATACTTCAGGCGGTTATGAAAAATGGGCCATACTCGGCGGCTTCAGCAGGTTGAACTATGCTTATAAAGACCGTTACCTGGTTGAAGTGGACGGCCGTTATGATGGTTCATCGAAATTTCCTGCAGATCAGCGTTATGCCTTTTTCCCATCAGTATCAGCCGGCTGGCGGGTTTCCAAAGAAGCTTTCTGGCATGTACCGGCAAGCGTGATCACCGATGTTAAAATCCGTGGTTCTTATGGTTCACTGGGTAACGGTAATGTGGCTTCTTATACTTACCAGGAAAAATTCGGCATCACGCAGCTGGGCCGTGTAATTAATGGTGTGTTGCCACAGCAAACAAGTCAGCCCAACGTACTGCCTGATGGCCTTACCTGGGAAACAGCTACTACAAAAGACCTGGGACTTGACCTGGTGTTACTCTCTAACCGCTTTACCATTACAGGCGATGTGTACAAACGCAATACCACCAATATGTTTACCGTTGGTCAAACCTTGCCTGCGGTGTTTGGAACAGACGTGCCCAAAGGCAACTATGCTGATTTGAAAACAACAGGCTGGGAATTGTCGCTTGCATGGAAAGACCTGTTTATGCTGGGTGGCAAACCTTTCCACTACGGCATTTCAGCCTGGATGTCTGACTACCAGAGCACCATTACCAAATACAACAATGCTACCAATTCTTTGACCGGCGTAAACGATGGCACCAATTATTATGCAGGTCAGAAAGTAGGAGAGATATGGGGTTATACCAACGATGGTTACTGGACTGCAGATAACGTTGCCGGTGCTAAAGCTGCGCAGGCTTTGTTCAAGGCATCTACCAGCGGACAGTACCTGCCCGGCGATATCAAACTGAAGGATCTTAACAAAGATGGCGTGATCAACAACGGTGACAATACCGTAAGCAAACCCGGCGACCTGCGCGTAATTGGCAACAGCACACCGCGCTACAGCTATGGTTTTAACCTGAGCGGTGACTGGAACA
Organism: Deminuibacter soli; assembly: GCF_003412455.1. Taxonomy (GTDB): domain Bacteria; phylum Bacteroidota; class Bacteroidia; order Chitinophagales; family Chitinophagaceae; genus Deminuibacter; species Deminuibacter soli. The sequence continues at coordinate 54,957 of NZ_QTJU01000016.1, forward strand.
ATTTCTTTATCGGCGCATTTTTCCAGGGCGTAGGCAAACAAGACTGGTGGCCTGGTGGTGAAGCTGATGTGTTCTGGGGCCAATACAACAGGCCTTACAACTATGCCATGAAATCACAGCTGGGTAAAATATGGTCAGAATCTAACCCGGATGCCTACTTCCCGAGGTACCGCGGTTATATTGCACAGGGTGGCAATATCCTGAACCAGCAGCAGAGCAAGTACCTGCAGAATGTACGTTATATCCGGTTGAAAAATATCCAGATTGGCTACAACCTGCCGCAGTCACTGCTTGCCAAAGCACATATCACCGGTGCACGTGTGTATGTTTCAGGTGAAAACCTGTGGTCACATTCACCGCTGTATAAAATTACCAAAGACCTGGATGTGGAGAACATTGGTAAATCAGACGTACTGCTCACCGGCAATTCCAACAATGGTAATGGTAACAACTATCCTATCCTGAAAAGTGTGACCGTTGGTTTATCTATCAATTTATAACAGTTAAAGTTTCAGTCATGTACATACAGTTGAAGAAACAGATTTTAATCCTGCTGCTGGGCTTTACAGCGCTGGTAGCGTGCAAAAAGAACCTTGACCAGCTGCCGCAGGACACTGCTACCAATGCCGCCATATTCGGCAGTGTAGACGGTATGAAATTATATACCAATTCATTTTATAACATTCTGCCTGATATTAGCACGCCTTATAAAACAGACTGCGACCTGTCTGACTATGGCGCGCGTAATGCGGTGAGTGATTTCCTGCGCAGCGGCGCCTACACCTCACGCCAGGAAACAGGCTGGAAGTGGAACGACCTGCGTAATATCAACTACTTTATTGCGAACTGCAATAACCCCGCTGTTCCGCAGGCCGCACGTGAAAACTATGTCGGTCTGGCGCGCTTTTTCAGGGCCTGGTTTTATTTTGAAAAAGTAAAGCGCTATGGTGATGTACCCTGGATCAGCAAACCGCTGGCTGTTGGTGACAGTGCATTGTACAGTGGCCGCACGCCGCGTGCACAGGTAATGGATTCTGTGATGGCAGACCTGAACTATGCCTGTGAGCATATTTCAACCGCTGATGATGCAACCCGCAGCACCATTACCAAATGGGTAGCTTATGGGTATAAATCAAGGGTGTGTTTGTTTGAAGGAACATTCCGCAAATACCAGAAAGATTTTGGCTTAAGCGGTTCGGCCGAACTGTGGCTGCAAAGCGCTTCAGACGCTGCAAAGAAAGTAATGGACAGCGCAAAGCTTAGCCTGAACCAGGGCGGCGATCTCGCTTACCGCAACCTGTTTATCAGCAACTCACCTGTTACAAGTGAAATAATGCTCGCAGATGTAAGCAGTTCTTCACTGGCTAAATTCAACGATGCCAACTGGTATTTTACCAGTGCAACCTATGGTGTGCGATTCAGCTTTACCAGGACGTTTATCAATACTTATCTTACCATTAACGGTACACCTTTTACTGATATTGCCGGGCATGATACCATCACGTTTGCCAATGAAGTAAAGAACCGTGACAAAAGATTGCAGCAGACCATCCGCATGGGCGACTATAAGCGCGTGAACAGCGGTGCCCCTGTTGCGGCACCGCCTGTATTCTCTTATACCTATACCGGTTACCAGCCAATAAAATGGTGCCTGGATGATACGTATAACGACAATGGTACTACCAATACCAATTCCATCAGCCTGATGCGTTATGCAGAAATACTGCTGAACTATGCAGAGGCCCAGGCAGAATTGGGTAAGCTGTCTGCCGGCGACTGGACAAAAACCATTGCTGCATTGCGTACACGCGCAGGTATCTCCGCCAATCTTGGCCTGCCTGCCGCTGCTGATACTTACCTGCAGCAGAATTACTATCCTGAAATTGCTGATGCCGCATTGCTGGAGATCAGGCGTGAAAGAGGTATTGAGCTGGCGCTGGAAGGTTTCAGGTATGCTGACCTGGTGCGCTGGAAACATGGCGATTTGCTTACCAAACAATGGAATGGTTTGTATGTACCTGAGCTGAACAAGCCGATGGACTTAAACGGTGATGGTGTGCTGGATGTATGCTTTTATAAAGGCACAGCTCCCACTGCAGTTCCGGGTGTTACTTATGTGAACGTATCTGAAACAGTAGGTGGTGTTACCAACCCGCAGCGTCTCAGCAACGATACTTATGGTGAATTGCATTGGCTGGATAACGTGCCGCGTGAATGGAAAGATTATAAATATCTTTACCCCGTTCCGTATAACGAATACCAGCTGAACCCGAAACTGGGACAAAACCCGGGCTGGAACTAAACGTCCGGTATCGTGCGCATAAACATAAACTCACAACAGCATGAAGAAACATTTAGCATTATGGATGGCAGCCCTGCTGCTGGTTGTTGCGGCGCAGGCGCAGCAATATACTTTCGGCACATACAACCTGCGTTACGATAATCCCGGTGATACCGGTAACCGCTGGGTAAACAGGGCGCCTGTTGTTGCAGCACTGATACAGTTTCACGATTTTGACGTACTGGGCACACAGGAAGGTTTGTTAAACCAGCTGGATGATCTCAGCAAAGCCCTGCCTGCTTACAACCGCTACGGGTTAGGCCGTGATGATGGTAAAGATGCAGGTGAACATTCTGCGATCTTCTATAAAAAAGACAAGTTTGAATTACTGCAGAAAGGCGATTTCTGGTTGTCTGAAACACCTGACCAGCCTACGCTCGGTTGGGATGCTACCTGTTGTAAGCGCATCTGCTCATGGGTGCAGCTGAAAGATAAAAAAAGCGGCAAAAGCTTTTTCTTCTTCAATGCGCATTACGATCACCAGGGTGTAAAAGCCCGTATTGAAAGCAGCAAACTGGTGCTGGCGCGTATTAAAGCAATCGCAGGCAGTAAGCCCGTGGTGTTTACCGGTGATTTAAATGGCGGTCATGAAACAGACTGTTATAAAATTATCGCCACCTCCACACTGCTGCAAGACAGCTACACACTGGTCAGCAATCCTTATGTGAATAACGGCAGCTTTAACGGCTTTGGCCACAACCTCCAAAGCAATGAGCTGATTGATCATGTGTTTGTAACCAAACAGTTTTCTGTTACCAGGTACGGCGTGCTTACAGATACTTACCGCGGTAAGTTTTCTTCCGATCATTGTCCCGTGCTGGTGAATGCGGGCTTGTAAACAATACCCATATTTATACTCTCGCGTCCCCGCTGTGTTTAACGGCGGGGATTTTTATTTACCGGTGCCGGAAAATTAATAATGATATAATACGGCTAGCGCCTGCTCCCGCACATAAAACAATTTCTTCGTGCAAAAGAACAGCATGAAGAAAATACCGGCGCTGCTGATGGCAGGCTTATTATCTTGTGGTTTATTGCATGCCCAGGATAAATCAACGGCAGGCACAGTAGGCGTGAATGTAATACGCGGCCCTTACCTGCAACAGGCCAGCAGCAATGCCATTACCATCCGCTGGCGCACAGATGTGGCGGCCCGCAGCCGGGTTCGCTATGGTAATACAGCCGGCGCACTCAGCAATATGGCAGATGATTCTTCACTTACTACCGAGCATATTGTTCACTTAACCAACCTGCAACCCCATACGCGCTATTATTATGCATTGAGCAGTTTTGCGCAGGTGTACCAGGGCGATTCTTCTTTTTATTTTTACACGCTGCCCAAGCCAGGCACTACAGGCAGCTACCGTATTGGCGTGTTTGGCGATTGTGGCAATAACTCCGTTAACCAGCAAAAAGTAAAACAGTCCTTCCTGCAATACCTGGGCAATAATTATATGGATGCATGGGTGCTGCTGGGCGACAATGCGTATACCAACGGCACCGATGCGGAGTTTCAGGCCAAGTTTTTCAATATTTATAAAAATGACCTGCTGAAAAACTACCCGCTGTATCCTGCACCGGGCAACCATGATTATAACGATAAAGAATTTCCCGGCGTGAATGAACTGGTACAGCGCACGCACCAGGTTGCATATTACCAGAATTTCTCTATGCCAAAGGACGGCGAATGTGGCGGTGTGCCCTCGCACACGCCGGCTTTTTATTCTTTTGACATCGGCAATGTGCATTTTCTTTCACTCGATTCCTATGGCAAAGAAGACAACCAGTACCGTTTGTACGATACAGCCGGTCCGCAGGTACAATGGGTAAAAAAAGACCTTGAGGCCAACCAGAACAAGCAATGGGTAGTAGCTTACTGGCATCATCCGCCCTATACCATGGGCTCGCATAACTCCGATACAGAAACCGAACTGGTTAAAATACGCGAGAATTTTATTGGTATACTTGAACGCTATGGGGTAGACCTGGTTTTATGCGGGCACAGCCATGTTTATGAAAGAACAAGACTGATACAGGGACATTATGGCATGGAGCCGACTTTCGACGCAGCCAAACACAATCTCAGCAGCGCTTCGGGCCTGTATAACGGCGACCAGAACAGTTGCCCGTATATTAAAGATGCCGGCAACAAAGGAACGGTGTACGTGGTAAGCGGCTCGGCAGGGCAGCTCGGTGGGCGGCAGCAGGCATTCCCGCACAATGCAATGTTCTATTCTAATGATACAGACGGTGGTGCCATGATGCTGGAAGTAAACAACAACCGCCTCGACGCGAAATGGATTTGTGCAGATGGCGCTATTCGCGATCACTTCACCATGATGAAAGAAGTGAACCAGGTAAAACAGGTAAAGGTTAAAAAGGGTGAAGCTGTTACATTAACGGCCTCTTACGAAGGCAATTACCACTGGAACAAAAGCAGTGAAACAACCCGCAGCATTACGGTTAAACCAACGGCAGCCACAGTGTATACTGTGGAAGATAAAATGGGTTGTGTGAAAGACCGTTTTGAAATAGCCATTGTCCGTTAAGTTTTACTGTTATGCGCCTTGTACTCCGTTTTTTTGTAACCGCCGCCTGTTTACTGGCTATTACAGCCGGTATTACGGTGCAACAAAAGTCTGCCGCGGTAGAGCGCGTGGAGGCATATGTTACGGAGCAATCGCACGGCTTTGCCGCGGCTGCCCGGCAGCTGCATGCAGCAATCGCGGCAATGAACGGGAGCAGGGCATCTGTTGTGCAGGCGCAGCAGGCTTTGTACAACTGCAGGCTGCATTACCAGCGCATCGGTTTTTTTCTGCAGTATTTTTTCAGCAGCGCAGCCAGTGAATTTGACATGCCTGCGAAATACGAAATTGAAGAACCTTATATGGAGTACCAGCACCCGGTGGGCATGCAGGTAATAGAAGCAGGATTGTTTGATAAAAAACCGCTGGCACAAAAACAGGATTTACTGCAACAGGCTGCACTGATTGAACAATCTGCTGCAGACTTACCTTCCCTGCTTTATCAATTCACCGCAACAGATGCGCAGCTACTCGAAAGCATACGGCTGGAGGTAATACGTATAATGACGTTGCATATTACCGGCTATAATGCACCCTTGCTCAAAAGCGGTGTTGCTGAAGCAAGGGAAGCATTGAGTGCACTGCAGTATACTTTACAGCCTTATCTTGAAGCGCAACCTGCCGGCAAAACAGCAGCGTGTATCGGATCTGCTTTGCAATACCTGCAACAGCACGCAGATTTCGATTCGTTTAACCGGCTTGTTTTTCTGCGCAGCTACGCACTTCCGCTGCAACAACAAATTGGTTTGCTTGCCGGTTCTCTGCATACACATATCCAAACAGCCACCGTATTAAACTATGATGCAGCCGGTTTATTCAGCAACAATGCTTTTCGTATGCAGGCATTTCCCGGCGGGGCAGATAGTGTAACCGAAACGCTGGTGCGGCTTGGTAAACAATTGTTTTACGATACACGGTTATCAGGTAACAATAGCCGAAGTTGCGCTACCTGTCACCAGCCGGATAAATATTTTACCGATGCCTTGCCGCAGAGCAAGCCCATGAGTGCGCGTTATCACATTAGCCGCAACGCACCAACACTGTTATATGGCAGCTACCAGTTTGCTTTTTTCTGGGAAGGCCGTGCTGCATCGCCGGTGCAGCAAATTGCTGCTGTGGTAACCAATGCAGCAGAGATGCAGGGTGATACCTCGCAGGTGGTACGGGTGCTGCAGTGTGATACTGTTTACAGGCATGCATTTGCCAATGTCTTTTCGCAAACAAAACAATGCTTCAGCTTTCAGCAAATAGCAGAAGCAATTACGGCCTACCTGCAAAGCCTGCATCCGTTTACTTCGCCGTACGACCGGTTTATGCAGGGAGATACGGCAGCATTAACTGCTTTGCAGCAAACAGGCGGCAATTTATTTATGGGTAAGGCACAATGCGGTACCTGCCATTTTACGCCGCTGTTTAACGGGTTAACACCGCCTTATTACAACAGAACGGAGTTTGAAGTGCTGGGTGTGCCGCAAAACAACACAGCAGCGCAACTGCATATTGACAAGGATAGCGGCCGTTATAAAGTACTGCCCATCCCGTTTTACCTGCATGCATTTAAAACGCCTACCGTACGCAACAGTGCTGTTACTGCGCCGTATATGCACAACGGTGTGTATAAAACGCTGGATGAGGTGATGGATTTTTACAATGCCGGCGGCGGTGCCGGTAAAGGAATAGTGGTAAGCAATCAAACGCTGGGCACAACGACGCTGCAATTAACCGTGGGGGAACAAAAGGCAGTGATTGCTTTTCTGCAATCATTAACGGATATACAACCAACCCGCTGAAAGCTTGGTATAAAATGCAACCGTGCTAAAAGCACGGTTCAGGCGCCCGGTGTGATAAATACCCGTGCGCCGTGTGAAAAATAACACGTGAAATAAAGCCGGTCGCGGTTAGGTTTACAGCCGTTTATACAATTTCACTTAAAAGCCAGTCAAATGGAGCCGAGTATTGCGATTATAGGTGGGGGAGTTGCCGGTTTGCTTACTGCTGTTGCCTTGCAGCGCAAAGGAATTGAAGCCACTGTATTTGAACAGCAACCTGCCGGTTTGCTGCACAACTGCATAACACTGCGTACCACGGCCATTGACCGGCTGCACCAGCTGGGTGTTTTACGGCCGTTGCTTCCTTATATCACCACCATTAATTATACCGAAACCTATACTGCACAAGGTTTTTTGCGTTCCAGGCGAACTGTTACCGGTAAAACCTTTGTGCTGGAGCAGCAATTCCTGCAACAGGTGTTGCGCCAGTCGCTGCAGCCCGGGCAGTTGCAAACAGGCAAACAATGTGTGCACATTAACCGTATCAGCGGCAAACCCGCTTCGCTTTATTTTACAGATGGCAGTTATGCGGCGGCAGGTGCGGTTATTGGGGCAGACGGGTTGAATTCTTTTGTACGCAAAAACTATTTCACCGGCAATGCCTCCCTGTATGCAGGCTATGTTTGCTGGAAAGGGTATGCCGAAATGCCCAATAGCTTTTTTGTACCAGGCACCAATTATTGTTTTGAACAAAACGACTGGTATTTTAAAGTAACTGTATTGCCCGGCAACAAGCTGCACTGGCAGGCTGTTGCTGCTGTGGCCGAAGCAGCCGCAAGCGGACTGGATGCATCGTGCCACCATGTGCTGGCTTATTTTGGCAACTGGTGCCCGGAGGTAAAAGCAGTGATTGCCGCAACAGCAGGCGAGTGCATAAAGCTTTGCGATTACTGTTACCCGCAGGAAGTGAAAAACATTGTGCAGTACCCGCTTGCATTGTCGGGCGATGCGGCACATCCCATGCTGCAGCAGCAGGACTGTATGGGTGTAACCCAGGCCATTGAAGATGCCGTATGCCTGCAATATATGATTGCCCGTTATGGCATAACCAGCAAAGCCTTTGCCGGTTATGAAAAGAGCAGGGTTGGGCAATGCAGGCGCAGCATAGGCTTGCAGAAAATAAAAAATGCCGAAACAAAAGTTTATTCTTCCATACGAACCGTGCTGGAACGCGTATGGCGTCCCGGCATGGTATTCCACGAAACCATAGAGTATGATTGTGAAAGCCGCTCTGCCGCACGTGCCACCCGGCAGCCTGCCGGCGGCGCGCGTAATACAGGCCATCTCCCCGGCCACCTGCAACAGGATGCACGGCCTGTGCAGTGGCTGCAATAAATTTCCTTACTGTTTGATGTATTCAAAACTGGCGAACTTTACGCCATTCACATATTGTGTAATCGCAAATCCTTCTTTGTTCTTCTCGTAAGTAAAATTTACAGGTGTGGATGCTGCTCCCGCTATTCCGCTGGTGGTATCTACCGCAGCCGCTGAAGTGGCTTTGAACGCATAGGTTTTCCCGTTAACATAATTGCGGCCCATGGTGTTTGCCTGGTCTCCCGGGTTTTCCGTAAAAATGCCTTCCGGTAACAGCTGTACCGTTGTGTCGTAGCTGAAATATTGTTGAGCCGACGCTTTGCCCGATAGCGTGTACCGGGTTACGGTAGTAATAAGATTATCGTTGTAGCTGAATTGCTCCCTGCGGGTGGCAGTATCAAAACTGGTATTTTGAAATGCCTGTAGTACCGGCCTGTCGTTATTGTATGTGAAGCTGGTTACATAAATACCGGTGATGGTGTATTGGTGTAACCGGTTTTTATCATCAAAAACATACACACCGTCTGCTGTACCGCTGTTTTGGCGGTAGGCGATGTGTTTGGCATCATCATAAGTGTAGGTGAAAAACACGTTGGTGCCGCCCGGTGCAATACGGGTAAATGCGGTTACACGGCCTTGTTTATCGTAGGCAAACGTATCGGTATTGGTAATGCCGCCACTGCCGTTGTAGATAATTTCTTTCTTCAGCAGGGTGTTGAATTTGCTGCTGTCTGTGCCCGCAGGTGCCGTAGTATCAGGGCCTGCAGTGGATGGCGTTGTAGGGTCCGGCGGATTGTTCTTTTTACAGGCACTCAAAAACAGTGTAAGCAATACGATCCAGGCAAATGGTTTCATGCAGGTTCAGTTAACAGGGTAAAACAATACTGTAAAACTGCACCAGCCTATGCAGGCGGAATAGTAAAAAAGCGACAATCAATATAGTGGGTTACCTGTAATGATCAAACTTGTAATGGCGCTGCTGTATTGGTGGTATTCGGCCTGCGCCGGCGTAAGGTCAGAAAGTTCGGTAGGCGTAAGGGTGGTAAAATCCCGGAAGTCTTTAATCATGTGCATCTGGTCGTAATAGCCGCAGGTATGTGCAATATGCGTCCAGTTATTTTCAGGTTGCTCCAGTTTTAATTGCATCGCCCTGTTGAAGCGTGCAATGCGCGCAAATGTTTTGGGAGAAACACCTACCTGCTCTGTAAATCTTCGTTGAAAAGTACGCTGCGATAAATTGGCTTGTGCTGCCAGTTGCGTAATAGGTACCTCTGCTGAATTGTGCAGGGTGGCTGCCAGCTGCTGAATGCTGTTGTGCGGGTCGCGCCATTTGCTGCGCCGTAAAAAATACTGCAGAAAAGTTTCGGCATGTTGCTTCATCGCAGCCAGCGATGCTGCTTCCTGCAATTGTTGCAGCAGCAGGCTGGCATAAGGGCCGGCTATGCTGGGCAGGTCAAAAAAGCGATCGGTAAATGCGGCGGCAGGAATACCAAAAATGCGGTAAAAACCGGCCGGTTTAAACTGTATGCTGAAGATGCGGTATTGCCCGTTATGGCAAACAGATCCTGCAAAGCCCGTGCTTATGCCCAGTGCCAGTGCAGGTTGTGTTACATCTCCGGCAGCTGTGCTGTTGTGCCCGGGACGCGTAAATGCCTTGTAGCGGCTTTGCAGGCAAAAGGGCATAAACCATTCATGTCTTGCATAACAGGGCATCCATACATTTTCGCCGGCGGTATCCAGCTCACGCAATAAAAAGCAGCGTATGTACGGCGCCAGCGCAGGAGAGGGTAGTATTGCAGTGGTGTTTGCCGTATGCATATCAGGCTTATAGCAGGATGGTTTGTATAAAAATAACCAATAACAACGATATGATGCGGGTGCTGCATACTGCTGCTTATTGCGGTATTGGCAATAGCGACTATGCATTAATCCCTCACGACTTTACAATATTAATCTGGATTATCATTTTTGTCTCAAACATAACGGCAGAAATTTTCTGCCGTTATGTTTTTACCATAAAAGCACCTTTATGGAAGAGCCCGCAGCAGGCGGATATGTGTTCTGTATGTGATTCGGAAGGGGATTACGCTAACTCAGGCTGTCAAGCCCTCATGTTCACATAATAACATTTTACAGCAGTTCCTGGCGATAGGATATCTTATCCACGATCAGCCATTTTCCGTTTAGCTTTACCAGGTTAAACCGATCAATATACCGAAAGGTGGCAAAGGTCAATTGCACGTGGGCTGAACCGGTATTTCCGTCCCAGGTATAGGAAATGAGTTCGGACTGGCATTCCTCTAATGCTACCTGGGCAACCAGGTCCAGATATTTCGGGAGTGCCCACTGAACCAATTTTCCTTCTATGATGGTCCTGATATATGCATCGGGATGAAAGGCGTTCCGGAGCCTTTCGATGTCTTTTATCGGACGTCCTTCAAGATAATCGTTAAGGGTAAGCTGAATTAGATGCTTTTCCTCTTCTACTCCGACTTTATTTGCTTCCATAATTTTGGACGTAAATTTATTCGTATTGTTTTAACCTTCCAAATGGTATATTCCGTAAAACAAAAAAATCCATTAGTCCTTTATTAATTCTCTTTTTTTTAGCCTCTTTATAAAACCAGGGATCAGGCTTTGATTTATTCTCCTTGATATATTTTATGACCCCGGGCTGTAGGTTTACAAAACGGCTAAGCCAATTATTCATACCGGGACAGGGCACACACTTACCTTGTTTGCAACATCAGTATTGTTGACGGAGTAAATAATCGTGTCGGTGTTTTTTTTGAATACAACGCCGGTCAAATAACCGTTCTTAATACATTCGGGTTGCACTTAGCTCCTTGGAGTTCAAATCAGCATATGGAGCAGGTATTAGCTTCAGTGGCATTAAAAAGCAAAACCCGCTCTCAGAGCGGGTTTGTGTTCGTAGCGCGTACGGGAGTCGAACCCGTCATTCCTCCGTGAAAGGGAGGCGTCTTAGCCGATTGACCAACGCGCCATTTGAAGCTTCTCTGCTGGTTAAGCGGGGCGCGAAAATAGGGACTTTTTTTAATTGAACATCAACTGGTAAAAAAGAAATCAAAAAAAAATTGCCCGCCAACGCATATAGCAAACAATATCACGGTTTCAGGCAAGCACCAGTGCCGTGATCGGCAGCTCGCGCTCACTCATGACTGACGACTGACGAATCGTACTTGCTCAGATAGTCTCGACTGTCGATTCTCGATGTTCCCCAACTCACCAGTATCTCCACAAACAAGAATCCCGACCTCTTTTGAAGACCGGGATTCACAACTTTAATTTCCTTTTCCTTTGTAGCGCGTACGGGAGTCGAACCCGTCATTCCTCCGTGAAAGGGAGGCGTCTTAGCCGATTGACCAACGCGCCATTTCGCCGTGTTCCCATCACTTATTGTGTGATTGGGAGCGCAAAAATAGGATGTTCTTTTATTCTGCCAAAAAAATAGCTGCCTTTTTGGTAAAAAAACTTCCAATCGTATATTGCTGAGCGCGTTACAACAAGCTGTAACCTGCACCACCACTGTGTTCCCGGGAGCATTCAGCTACCTCTCAGAAATGCCTGTACACATAAAAAATAAGTTTCAGCAACCGCATACAGGCCCGGCGCACTTGTTACCTAACCGTTAATTGCCTAAAATTATCCGTTCAAAATCTATTCAATAGGTGTAAATTGCCGTGCTTTTTAAAACCTAAAACTTGAATATATGAGCACAGTAAAAGTTGCGATCAATGGTTTCGGACGTATCGGCCGCCTGGTTTTCCGTCAGATTTACAATATGGAAGGCATTGATGTGGTTGCAATCAATGATTTGACAAGTCCCAAGGTGTTAGCCCACCTGTTGAAATACGACAGCGCTCAGGGTCGCTTCGATGCCAATGTTACTCACTCAGACAATTCTATCTCTGTAAACGGAGAAGAAGTTAAAATATATGCACAGAAAAATCCTGCTGAAATTCCCTGGAAACAGCACGATGTTGACGTGGTTCTCGAATGTACAGGTTTCTTCACCGATAAAGACAAAGCTGCTGCCCACCTTACTGCAGGTGCAAAACGCGTTGTTATCTCAGCTCCTGCTACAGGCGATCTGAAAACTATCGTGTTCAACGTTAACCACGATACACTCGATGGCAGCGAAACCATTATCAGCTGTGCATCCTGTACCACCAACTGTCTTGCTCCTATGGCGCAGGTACTCGACAAACAGTTCGGTATTGTTGCAGGTACAATGACTACCATCCACGCTTACACCAACGACCAGAATACACAGGATGCGCCTCATGCTAAAGGTGACCTGCGCCGCGCAAGAGCTGCTGCACAGAACATCGTTCCCAACAGCACCGGTGCTGCAAAAGCAATCGGACTGGTTCTGCCTTCTCTGAAAGGTAAACTCGACGGTAGCGCACAGCGTGTTCCCACTATCACCGGTTCTTTAACTGAACTGGTTACCATCCTCGGCAAAAAAGTAACTGCCGAAGAAATCAACAACGCCATGAAAGCTGCTTCAAACGAAAGCTTCGGTTATACTGAAGACGAAATCGTAAGCACCGACATCATCGGCATCCACTTCGGTTCCCTGTACGATGGTACACAGACTAAAGTAATCACTTCAGGTGACCACCAGCTGGTTAAAACCGTAAGCTGGTACGATAACGAAATGAGCTATGTAAGCCAGCTGGTTCGCACTGTAAAATACTTTGCAGGCCTTATCAGCAAATAACATAAATTTTACCGGCACCGGTACAGGCAGATACTTCGTTGTGTCACTCACTTGTACTGCAGTGCGGTAAGCGGCTTTATTAACCACAAAGCACAGGCGTATGAACGCAAATCACAGATTTTTTTAGTGACCCTTGTGTAAATAAGCAGTGTACTTTGTGGTTATTTTTTGCAACCATAAAATCTACTCTCCCATGAGCAAATTCAGCGACTATAATTTTAAAGGTCACAAGGCGTTGATCCGTGTTGACTTTAACGTTCCCCTCGATAAACAAACCCTCGCCATCACCGACGATACACGTATCCGCGCCGCAGTTCCCACCATCAAAAAAATTCTTGCCGATGGTGGCAGCGTTATCCTGATGAGCCACCTGGGCCGCCCAAAAGAAGGTCCGGAAGACAAATACTCACTGAAACACCTGGTGCAGCATTTAACTGAAGTGCTGGGCACACCGGTTCTGTTTGCAGATGATTGCATTGGTCAGCAGGCAACAGACAAAGCTGCTGCACTGAAAGGCGGCGAAGTATTGCTGCTCGAAAACCTGCGCTTCTACAAACAGGAAGAAAAAGGTGATGAAGCTTTTGCAGAAAAGCTCAGCAAGCTGGGCGATGTGTATGTAAACGATGCTTTCGGTACGGCACACCGCGCACACGCTTCCACGGCTGTAATTGCCAGGTTCTATCCTGCTGAAAATAAAATGTTCGGTCTGCTCATGGAAGCAGAAGTAAGCAGCGCTGAAAAAGTACTGCACCAGTCACAGAAACCTTTTACTGCCATTATCGGCGGAGCTAAAGTGAGTGATAAGATCCTCATCATTGAAAACCTGCTCGAGCGCGCTACCGATATCATCATCGGCGGCGGTATGGCTTACACGTTTATGAAAGCACAGGGCGGTAAAATCGGCAACTCGCTTTGTGAAGATGACCGCCTGGAAACAGCCAACGAACTGCTGAAAAAAGCAGACGCGAAAGGTGTTTGCATTCACCTGCCGGTTGATTCTATCATCGCCGACAAGTTTGATGCAGCTGCCAACTCTTCCTCTGCGCCCAGCGACAATATCCCCGACGGCTGGATGGGTCTTGACATTGGTGCCATGGCTATCGACCAGTTCACCAATGTGATCAAAAAATCAAAAACCATCCTCTGGAACGGCCCGATGGGTGTGTTTGAAATGGAAAAATTCCAGCACGGCACAAAAGCCATCGCTACAGCCGTTGCAGCAGCCACAGAAGCCGGTGCCTTCTCCCTGGTAGGCGGCGGCGACAGCGTTGCGGCTGTTAACCAGTTCGGTTATACAGACAAAGTAAGTTATGTATCTACCGGCGGCGGCGCCCTGCTCGAATACTTTGAAGGCAAAGTATTACCCGGTATTGCAGCCATCAGCGAAAAATAAACCCGGTTAAAATAAATTCCAGCCCGGCAGCTGTTAAAGTTGCCGGGCTTTTTTATGCGCATAACTCCGGTAATCCGTGCATCCCTGTCCCTCCGCCATTCCCCCGCTTCAACCGGCCATCGAAGCTTTCCTAAAGCTTTCATAGTTTTATTAACGCCTAAGCCGGTGTCCCCACCGGCGCCTGCCCCCAAGGCAGGAAGTCCCCCCAAAAGGCTATCCACTAACCTCTAAAAGCTATCCGCTAAAAGCTAACAGTTATCAGCTCGCCTTTTTTCATTATATTACGGGTACATTCCTGCTAATTGCCAGCATATGAAAAGTATTTATCTGTTACACGGCTACCTGCTGTGTTTTCTCGTTTCCGATTCCGCTTTTTTCCGAAACAACGACAACGCCCGCATCCAGGTAACCGATAACCCCGCCACACACGAGGTTCAGGTTACCATCGATAACCAGCCCTTTACCAGTTTTTTGTATAGTGACAGTCTTGCCAAACCCATCCTGTTTCCCATTTATGCACCCGGTGAAATAGTGGTTACCAGGGGCTTCCCGCTGGCACCGCGCACCGGCGAATCGCCCGATCACCCGCACCACGAAGGGCTTTGGCTGAACTACGAAAGTGTAAACGGCCTCGATTTCTGGAATAACTCCTACGCCATTCCGCCTGAAAAACGCAATAGTTACGGCGCCATTAAAAGAACCGCGGTTACCAATACCAGCAGCGGTACTACCGGGGAGTTATCCTACACGGCCAATTGGGTCAACATGCAGCAGCAGGTGCTGCTTACAGAAAATACCCGGTTTGTATTCAGCACAAAAGAAGATGCCCGTATTATTGACCGCATCACCACCTTAACCGCGCAACAGCAGGAAGTGCATTTTGCCGATACCAAAGACGGCCTGCTCGGCCTGCGCGTAACCCGCGAACTGGAACTGCCCTCCAACAAACCGCAGCAGTTTACCGATGCGCATGGTAATATTACTACCGTGCAGCCCGGCCCCGCAGTAGCCAATGGCGATTACCTCACCAGCGAAGGCAAAAAAGGAGACGATGCCTGGAGCTCCCGTGGCAAGTGGTGCCTGCTATATGGCAAAAAGAACAATACACCATTAAGTATAGCCATTATTGATCACCCGCAAAATCCCGGTTATCCTACTTACTGGCATGCGCGTGGTTATGGCTTGTTTGCTGCCAACCCGCTGGGACAAAAAGTGTTCAGCAAGGGAAAAGACAGCCTGGAATTGTCTGTGCAGCCGGGTAAAGCGGTTACCTTCCGCTACCGCATTGTAGTGGCAGCAGGCAAAAACTATTTATCGCAGCAAAGGCTCAACGAATGGAGTGATGCCTTCGCAAAGGAATTTTAACCCCTCCCAAACTGTTTTCACCTACATACGTTATTTCCATCAGTCATTTTATCAGCTGTATGGCCCTGCGGCCGTGTAATGGTTGCTGCGGCTGGTGGTGCGCTGCAATACGGTATCTTTTTGTCATAAACTGATAGCCGGCAATGACCGGTTGTCATAAAATATTAACCGGGTATTTCTTTTGCAGCGTATATTTAAACCTGAAAATCAATAGTATGAAAACAAAGAACCTTGCTCTGATTGTTATTGTAGCACTCGTTCTCATTTTGGGCGGCTGTGGCTGCGCCGGTTATAACGGACTGGTAACACAGGACGAAGCAGTGAAAAACAAATGGGCCAATGTACAAAGCGATTATCAACGCAGGGCCGATTTAATACCCAACCTGGTGAATACCGTGAAGGGAGAAGCCAATTTTGAACAAACTACTTTACAGAATGTGATCAACGCACGCGCTTCTGCAACGCAGATTAAAGTAAATGCCGAAGATCTTACACCTGAAAAACTGCAGCAGTTCCAGGCAGCACAGGGACAATTGTCTGCCGCGCTTGGCCGTTTGCTGGCAGTAAGTGAAAACTATCCCAACCTGCGCGCTAACGATGCGTTCCGCGGTTTGCAGGCGCAGCTGGAGGGTACCGAAAACCGTATTAAAGTATCACGCAACGACTTCAATGCTGCGGTACAGGATTACAACGTAAAAGTGCGCTCATTCCCGATGAACCTGTTCTCCGGCGTATTCGGATTCAGACCCAAAGCCGGGTTCCAGGCAGATGCCGGTTCTGACAAAGCACCCGAAGTTAAATTTTAATCAACTCGTTTAGCCGTATGCTTCATTTGTTCCGCAAAACCCAAAGCCAGTTTTTTTCGGAAGAAGAAAAGGCGCGTATTGTACAGGCCATTCAAACAGCTGAACAACGAACCAGTGGTGAAATACGGCTGTTTATCGAAAGCAAATGCCGTTTTGTAAATGCACTCGATCGCGCAGTAGAAGTCTTTGGCCAGCTCGATATGCACAAAACAGCGCAGCGCAATGGCGTACTGGTGTATGTTGCAGTGGTCGACAGGCAACTGGCCGTGTATGCTGACGAGGGTATTTTTCAAAAAGCCGGAAAAAGCTTCTGGAACAATGCCGTGCAAAGAATGCTGGCTGCATTTGATAAAAACAGCTACGTCAATGGCATCGAGAACATCATTCTCGAAACAGGAGAAACGCTTGCACAGCATTTCCCTTACGACAGAAGCAGTGATGTAAATGAATTGCCCGATGATATTGTTTTCGGAAAATAATTAAACCAAACAGGCATGCCGCACAGGTGTGCCTGTTCTTTTTACAGCATGAAGCGCATTTTAGTCTTATTGATATTGTTACTGGCAGTTGTGCAAATCAACGCACAAAACCTGTTGCCCAAACCCAACCCGGCCAGGCTGGTGGTAGATGAGGCGCATGTGTTAAGCCAGGGAGAATTACAAACACTCGAAGCCAGGCTGGTAGCGCTCGACGACAGTACTTCCAACCAGATCAGTATTGTAACTATTCCCACGCTCGACGATTATCCTATTGAAGAATATGCCAACAAACTGTTTCGTTCATGGGGTATCGGCAACGCCAAAACCAACAATGGTGTATTGATACTGGTAGCGGTGAACGATCGTAAAATGCGCATTGAAGTAGGGTATGGGCTGGAAGGCGCCATCCCCGATGTTACAGCGCTGAGCATTATCGACAACGATCTGAAACCTAATTTCAGGGCCGGTAATTATTATGAAGGATTTTCAGCAGCAGCGCAGTCTATCAGCAAAGCTGCCGTAGGTGAATACAAAGCCCCGCGTGAGAAGAAAGAAAAAGGCGGGGGCGGCGGTGTATTTGTGTTTATCATCATTCTCATCATCATCTTCTTCGTACTGGGCAGTGGCGGCCGCGGTGGTGGCGGAGGCGGCGGGGGCTGGATAGCACCGTTCCTTTTCTCCAGCATGGGCAGCCGTGGCGGCTGGGGTGGAGGTGGTGGCGGCGGCGGTGGAGGCGGCGGCTTCGGTGGCTTCGGCGGTGGCAGCAGCGGCGGCGGCGGCAGCAGCGGAAGCTGGTAAGTCGCATGTTATACGCTATTCAAACCTATCCCAAACTTATTCATGAAATACATCTTTTCCCTGGTACTGCTGGTCTTAATGGCCGGCAGTATTTGTGCTCAGGAGGTTTTACCCAAACCACACCCTATTCGTTTTGTAACAGATGCCGCTCATGTACTTTCCGGTGATGAGCTTAACATGCTGGAAAATATGCTGCGCGCAGTGAACGACACTTCCACGAATGAGCTGGTGATCGTTACCATACCCACCCTGCAGGGGGCCCCCATAGAAGACTATACGTTAAAGCTTTTCCGCAGTTGGGGTATCGGTAAAAAAGACAAGAACAACGGCATACTGATATTTGCTGCCATTAACGATCATAAAATGCGCATTGAAGTAGGCCTGGGGCTGGAAGGGGCGTTGCCCGATATTACGGCAAGGCAAATTCTGGACAATGAAATGCGCCCTGCATTCAGGGAAGGCAATTACTATGCAGGTTTCAATAATGCAGTTAATGCAGTAATACAATCCATTGCAGGAGAATATACTCCATCCGTTCAAACAGAAGCGGCGTCAACAGATAATGATAACATTGGCCTGCGGGTATTTGTGGTGATTTGCATTATTGTGGTTGTGCTGATTATACTTGTTGCAGTAATCGTTGCCAGGAACCCCAGCGGTGGGCGCAGCAGATCGTCAGGCTGGAGTAGCTTGAGCAGTAGTAGTGATAGTAGCAGCATTGACAGCAGCTGGAGCAGTTCAAGCGACAGCAGTAGCAGCAGCAGTGATTTTGGCGGCGGTTCCAGCGGGGGCGGCGGCTCCAGCAGCGATTGGTAACAACAAACAAAAAGAGGCATCCCACGATGCCTCTTTTTATTTGCTCCCTCCGCCGATGGCTGTGTCCTCTCCGCCGATGGCTGTGTCCTCACAGCCATCTTTGATGCGTAATAGAGCTATAACTTCGCCAGCTTCTCATCCAGGTAATGCAACTGTTCTTCAATAGCCTGTTTGTTACTGCCGGTAGCGGCAGCTGATGCTTTTTTCTTACGCAGCTTCACCAGCTCCTTGCGAACACCAGTTTTATATTTCGGCACAATAGCGCCTACTTTATTGCTGAAACCGGTTACCGCATCCAGCGCTGTTTTAAAGTGGTCTACATTTTCTATACGTGATAAATAACTGATCAGCGTAAAGGTTTCGTTGAACTTCTGGTAAGGTGTGGCAGCAGTAAACTTGTGATACACCGTATCAAAATCTGCATCGGTTTTGGTGAGCACATCCAGCTGGTCAAGACTGGCTTTCAGTTCACCTTTAGCGTCTTGTTTTAATGCAGGTAACAGGCTCAGCGCCTTGGTTTCATTGATATCGGCCAGCGCAGTTAAAGAGGCTCCCGCAACAGCATAAGAAGAATCCTGTGTACCTTTTACAAACAGCGGCTCATATTTCGAATCCTGGAAATCACCAAGCATATCAATGGCCAGTGCACGGTTGGGTCTGCTGGCATCTTTTTGTGCCATGTTCTCCAGCTTTGCAATAAGCGTAGGGTCTGGTGCTTCTGCAGCCAGTCCTTTCAATGCTATAGAGCGAATGCCCTTGTATGGATCGTTCAGGGCTTTCACCACCAGCTGTTTGGCCGTGTCATTGTCAATATGCTGAACAGCATAATCCAATGCTTCCCTTCTGTCAACATAATTGCCGGCATAGGTATATTGGTAAATGTATTCAGCCAGTGTTTTGTGGTCTTCTTTTGCTGCGAGTAAAATTTTGTCACCATCAAAATTAATCAGGTCCGGTTTAACCGTGCTGGGTAAGGCGAATGTATCAGCTGCATTGCCAATCCATACCTGGTGGCGTGTTTTTTTACCATTGGCATACACATCAATATCCACGGGCATTTTAAACAGCTTGTCGCCTTGTTGTGTTTGCTTTACAAATACTTTGGCGCTGCTGGTGGCATTATCGTATGCATAGCTGATATCCAGTTTGGGATGGCCGCTGCCATAATACCATTGGTTCCAGTACCAGTTTAAATCCTGGCCTGTTACTTCTTCAAAAGCGAGGCGCAGCTGCTGTGCTTCGGTTGATTTGAATTTGTTGTTGCTGAGGTATACATTCAGCGATTTAAAGAAAGCAGAATCGCCTACATAGTGGCGCAGCATGTGTAATATGCGGCCGCCCTTGTTGTAGCTTACTGCATCAAACATATCTTCTTTATCGGCGTAGTAAAAGCGAACCAGGTCTTTCTTTTCTTCACCGCGTAAACGCAGGTAATCCTGCATATCGGTATAGTTTTGCTCCGCACCTGCATCCGCGCCGTATTTATATTCACTCCACAATGTCTCGCTGTAATTGGCAAAGCTTTCATTCAGCGTAAGATTGCTCCAGCTTTCGCAGGTGGCCAGGTCACCAAACCACTGGTGAAACAGTTCGTGCGCAACCGTGCTTTCCCAATCATTGCCGTCAACCAGTTCGCGTGCATTTTGCTGTGCGCTTTCCTGGTGCAGCGTAGCCGTGGTGTTTTCCATAGCGCCGCTTACATAATCACGACCGGTGATCTGCGCGTACTTGGGCCAGGGAAAATCAACACCGGTAATGCGTGAATAAAAAGCGATCATCTCAGGTGTATTGCCAAAAATGCGACGTGCTACTTTTTCATAGGCAGGCTCTACATAATAGCTTACTTCCTTACCCTTGTAACTGTCTTTAACAATGGCATAGTCGCCTACACCCATAAAAAAGAGATAGGGAGAGTGGGGCAAATCCATCTTCCAGGTATCGGTACGTGTGCCGTCTGCATTTTTTTTCTGGGCTGTCAGCAAACCATTGCTTAGTGTTACATACTTCGCCGGAACCGTCATACTGATCTCTTCCGTTGTTTTTTGTGTAGAGCGGTCAATGGTAGGGCACCATACGCTGGTGGCTTCTGTTTCGCCCTGCGTCCATATCTGTGTAGGCTTGTCTTTGTTTTCGCCTCTGGGGTTAATGAAATACAGGCCCTTGGCATCTGTTATGGCAGCGCTGCCTTTGGTTTTAAACTCATCGGGCTTCGATACATAATCAATGTACACCGTATATTTCTCGCCGCCTTTAAACGTCTTACCCAGTTGTATCCGCAGGTTCAGTGAATCATAAGTGTATTGCAGCGGTGTTTTGGTGCTGCCGTTGATAAGCGCCACTTCATTAATGTTCATGCCCTTGGCATCGAGGTTTAATGAATCGGTAGGGTAAAAATGGGGTTGCAGGGTAATCCAAGCCTTGCCATACATATAAGCTTTGTCGTAATCAAAACGAACATCCAGTTTCGTATGTACCAGGTCGTTTATCTTGGTATCTGTATACCGGTATTGTTTCTTCCAGCTGTCATTCTTTGCTTTAATGGCCTGTGCGCCTGCCATCGTTGTAACGGATGCTGCGCACAGCAGGATCAATAGTTTTTTCATTCAAAAATTTTCAAGGGCATAAATTTAGTGCCTTGCGACCGGGTTGCTAAAATATTTTTGAAATGGGCAAAGCTGGCCCGATTTGTGGCGGCCAAATCATAGTTTTGTCAAAACCCGCACCGGCTAACCCGGTGAACATTACTCGTCAACGGCGGCCAAACCCCCGCCGGAAAAAATATTTAACGGATGAAATGGCATTTACTGCATCGCAAATTGGTGTTATTGATTGTTCTTGTCTTCGGTTGCCGCCTGCTGGCCCTTTCTCAGCAGCAGCATTTCATGTATATCCAGTCCGACAGCAAGGAGGCATTTACAGTGGTGATGGAAAAAAAGCGCTACAATTCCAGCAATACCGGGTACCTGATTATCGCGAAAGTAGCCAGCGGCCCGCATAACCTGGCCGTGGTTTTCCCGCAAAAGAAATATCCTTCCCAGGTATTTGATATTGTACTCGACAGCGTAGATGCCGGTTTCGGATTAAAAAACCTGGGCGCCAAAGGCTGGGGCTTAATCAACCTGCAAACCATGAAAATGGTGATGGCTTCCCATGTTATCAAACCTGCAGACAGTACAGCTGCTGCAACAAAACAGGTTAAACCAGCTCCGGCAACTACAGCTCCGGCAACCACAGCACCTGCAAAAACTGCTGCAACCGCAGCTCCCGCAAAAACTGGTACAACCAAGCCGGCTGCGGGCACAAAGACTGCTCCTGCCAAACCCGCTGCAGACAATTCCATGTTCGGCGATATGCTTTCGCAGGTAGTAGATGACCCTACCCTGAAAGAAGCGCCCAAACCCGCACCGCAGCCCGCACAGCAACAGCCTGCAACCCTTACCGCAGCTGCACAAACCCCCAAAACACAACCGGTAACAACACCGCCTGCACCGGAAGAAAAGAGCAAACCTGCCGAAACCGTTACCGATACCGCTGCTGCTGATGATGCAGCTACCCGGGGTGTAATTAAAGCCACACAGGAAAGCAAAAACGAAGGCACACAGGTAACTTTTCTCGACTTCAACAGTAAAAAAACCGATACCGTAAAAATATTCATCCCTAAAACAGATGCTCCTGCAGAAACCCCGGATACGGTAGCCGCTGCGCCGCAGCAGCAACCGGTAGTTACAGCAGCAGTACCTCCTGCGCAAACACAGCCGCAGACGCAAAAGCCCGGCAAACGCAAAAAGAAAGAACTCACCAGCGAGCCATTGTTCAACGATGCGCCGGCCGATTCTGCCAAAACAGTCAGCAACCCGTTTTATACCAAACCAAAAGATGCGATTACACCGGTTGCAGCTGCAACAGAAACTGCCGCATCACCGCAGCCGAAGACAGAAGCGCCTGCCGCTACGGCAACAGGGGTTAACAACAGCAACTGCAAAGCCCTGGCCAATGACAACGACGTTACCAAACTGCGCAAACGCATGGCCGGCGCAGGCGATGAGGATAAAATGATTGAAGCTGCACGCAAGGCATTTAAATCAAAATGTTACAGCACAGAGCAAATCAAGTCGCTGGGCATGTTATTTTACACCGATGAAACCCGCTACCGCTTTTACGATGCAGGTTATCCGTTCGTGTACGATGTGAGCAATTACATCTCCCTCGAAAACATGTTAATTGACGATTATTATAAAAAACGCTTCAGGGCAATGCTTCGTTTATAAATTTGCAGCCTGGCACAACAATGCATTGCACCGTTGTGCCAGGCTTTGCATTTTAATCAACAAACAGTATTCATGCCCCGTTATTTCATAGAAGTCGCTTATAAAGGCACCCGTTACAGTGGTTTCCAGGTACAGCAAAACGCCCTCACCATACAATCTGAGGTAGAAAAAGCCCTCCATACCCGCTTCCGCCAGCCTTTTGCACTCACGGGTTCTTCCCGTACCGATGCAGGGGTACATGCACTGCAGAACTACTTTCATTTCGATTCCGATCTCACCCTGCTGCCCGGGCAGGTATATAACCTCAACGCCATTCTTCCGTCCGATATCGTGGTAAAACGCATTGTGCCGGTAGCAGACGATGCCCACAGCCGTTTTCATGCCACTGCCCGGGAATATAGGTATTACCTGTACCAGGCGAAAAACCCGTTTCTGAACGACCGCGCTTATTATTATCCCTATCATATGCAGCTCGATGTGCTGAACGAGGCCGCCGCTGTATTGAAAGAATACCAGGATTTTACGTCCTTTTCCAAGCGAAATACGCAGGTAAAAACCTTTAACTGCACACTCCTGGTGAGCGAATGGGTACAGGAAGGCGAATGTTTGGTGTACCATGTAAAAGGAAACCGCTTCCTGCGCGGCATGGTGCGCGGACTGGTGGGCACCATGTTGCGGGTAGGCAGGGGGTATATCAATATCGCCGGGCTGCGTGCGGCTGTAGAGGCAAAAGACTGCTCCAGGGCCGATTTTTCAGCACCTGCACATGGCCTGTTTTTAAAGGCAGTGCATTATCCGTTCTTGCCAGATGCCGTGTAATACAGCAGTGCTGCGCAAATATTTTGTGTATTTTTCTGAAATAAATTTGGCGGAATCAATTCGCGGTATATCTTTGCAGCCCGTTAAGAAAAACGGTAAAGCTCATTGAAGGTCAAAAAGTTAAGCGGTAGAAGAAAAAGAAAAAATCTTTTAAAAAGATTTGGTGAAATGAGAAAAGCGCTTACCTTTGCAACCCGTTATAAAACGGAACAGTTCATTGAAGGCCAGAAAGTTAAACAGCGAAATTCGAAAGAAAAAAACTTAAAAAGTTTTTGGAAGTTTAACCAGAAAGTTTTTACCTTTGCAACCCCAAATGATACGGTGGGAAGCGAAAAAAGAAGTTCTTAAAGTATAGAAAAGATGGTGCGGCGATAAGGCCTGAAGGTTCACAACCTTAACATCAGCAGTAGCGGATAAAGCAGTAGTGCTTTATCGGTTAAAGATCTTTGAAAGAAGGAAGCAACAGTACGTAACGAAAGTTATGGTAAGATTGCAAGCGTAACACAATT
>NZ_QTJU01000017.1 GCF_003412455.1 Deminuibacter soli
TTTTTCCCTTCACAATAAAGGGGGCTTGCCTTTTTATACGACCACTCACACGCCTGATTTTGTTGCATTACAGCAAAAAAAAGCACTGCTTTCCGTTTTTACCGGACAACAGTGATTGACTATTCACTATTCACCCGTAGCCTCACTTCGTTTACTCACTATAACACCAACTGCTCATACAACCGCACCAGCGCAACATCCGGTTCACCACAAAAGCCGGGGTGCACTTTGGATGTTTGCAGAATGGTGCTGCGTGTGGCAGTTAACCAGCGGAAACGTTCGGCTGCAGGCAGCATACCGATAGTGCCGCCCTGTTTGCCACCCATGCAAATACGTTCAAAAGCGCAGAGATAGGCTTCCAGCCCGGCCATATCGAGCTTGCCGGGAAAGGCAGCTTCAAGCCGTGCAGCATCCAGCTTGTATAATACTTTTAAAAAACGGGGCTTTGCGCAATACAATACCACACCAATGTTCAGGAACTCCTCCCTGTCAACCCTTGGCACCACCCGTATCACGGCATATTCAAATAATTGTTTCTCTTGCATGCTGGGCTTCTTTTACAAATGTTGCGGAATGGGCTATCCTGGTGGTTAAAAACTGCGCATAGGCCTGGCGGTGTTCTTCAGCTGTTGCAAATGGCGATTCTGCTGCCAGCAGCCATTCATCGGGCACCTGGCGTACAATCTGCTGTATGCGTTCATTGCCCAGTTTCCCTTTCAGTTCCGCATCAAGTTCGGTCATGCGGGTAGCAAGCGGCAGCAGCACATGGTCTTTCGCATAGGCAAAGGAACGTGTAGCCTGTGCTTCCCAGTTTTGCCAGGAGTGGTGGAAATACAACGCAGCACCGTGGTCTATCAGCCACAGTTCCCTGTTCCATAACAGCATATTGGTATTGCGCGCTGTGCGGTCAACATTATTGAGCAGGCAATCGAGCCAGACTATTTTTGAAGCCAGTGTTTCATCAATGTGCGTTACAGTGGGGTCAAATGTAATGGAACCTGACAGGTAGTGCAGGCCAAGATTCAGTCCCACGCTTGCTTTCAGCAGATCCTGTATTTCCTCATCCGGTTCTGTGCGGCCAAATGCGCTGTCGAGTGTGGCGAATACTATCTCGGGCACTTTCAATCCCAGCGTGCGGGCAATTTCACCACCGATCAGTTCAGCAATCAATGCTTTTACCCCCTGCCCTGCCCCACGGAATTTGAGTACATAGAAAAACCCGTCGTCTGCCTCTGCCAGTGCGGGCATGGAACCGCCTTCGCGCAGCGGCGTCACATACCGTGTTACCTGCACGGTTCTGAGATCGTATAAGCTTTCATCCATAATCAGCGAAAATACTAGGAAACATTGAGAATCGTGAATCGTCAGTCGTGCGTGATCTTAGCGAGTACCAATTTCGAGAATCGAGACGTCGACACATCGAGATGATCTCAGCGAATTTAGCACTGCCACTTTCGCCGCAGGCGGCACCCTGCATACAGGCTAACAGCTAACCGCTTGCAGCTTGCAGCTATTTCTGGTACAATATTTACAACGAAACACATATTCATCAAAACCGATGCATATGCTAACCATTACAGGCGCTACGGGGCGCGTAGGCACTGCTGCAGTACAGGCACTGTTGCAGGGCCGGCAAGCCGTTACAGCCATTTGCAGAAACGAAGAAAAAGCCGCACCGTTGCGGCAGGCAGGCGCCCGCATCGCCATCGCCGATATGAAAGACACCGGTTCCCTGAAAAAAGCACTGGAAGGCACAACGGTACTGTTTATCATTACACCCGAATCAGGTAAGGAGAAAGATGTACTGGGCGAAACACACCAATTGCTCAACAGCGTACGGCAGGCAATTGTACAGGCAGGCGTGCAAAAAATCATCGGTTTATCCTCTGCCGGCGCGCAATACAGCAGCGGCACAGGCAACCTGCTGATGTCGCACATGCTGGAACATGCGTTTACCGGCATGCCCATCAGGCAAACTTTTATACGCCCTGCATACTATTTCAGCAACTGGATGATGTATTTACCGGTGATGCAAAAACACAACACCCTGCCCGGCTTTTTCCCCACCGATTTTCGCCTGCCCATGATAGCGCCCGAAGATGTAGGCGCTTTTGCAGCCACTGCCATGACTGCACCGTTAAATGAAGAACAGGTATACGAACTCGAAGGCCCACAAGCATACAGTACGGCAGATGTGGCAGCTGCATTTTCCATAGTGCTGAACAAACACATTACTGCACAGCAGGTGCCGCACGACCAATGGGAAAGCACCCTGCAGAAAACCGGCTTTACACCGGATGCCGTTCGTATGTTTACTGAGATGACCGATGCCGTGATACAGGGCAAAGCGAAACGGGAAGGCCGCAATACCGAACTGGTAAAACTGCACACCACGCTGGAACAATACATCACCCAACACCTGCACCAACCCGCAACAGCCTAAACCGCACGGCAGTATTTACGACGATAGTCCTGCGGTGTCAATCCTGTAATGCGCTTGAACACCATGCGAAAGGTTTTTACATCGTTATAACCGGCATCATAGGCAAGGGTAACGGTATCCTGCGCACTGTGTTCAAGCGCTTTTTTAGCTGCTTCAATCTTTACGCGCTGCAGGTATTCCAGTGGCGTGTTTTGGGTAGCGCTTTTAAAGCGGCGGATGAAATTGCGTTTGCTCATATTGCTTTGCCCGGCTACCTGCTCTACCGAAATCTGTTTATCATAGTTCTGTTCAATATACGTCTGCGCCTCGTGTATGGCTTCATCATGGTGCTGGTATTGCCCGCGGAATACCGCGAAATGGGCCTGCTTCACACGACTGATGTCAATGGAAAACATTTTGCTTACCCATACCCCCACATCTTTACCGCAGAACTTTTCCACGAGATACAACACGAGGTTTAAAGAAGAAAATGCACCACCGCTGGTGTACACACCTTCCTGGTCGGTCAGTACCACATCGGGCATCATTTTGATATCAGGATACCTGCGCTGCATGTCTTTTGCCGCCATCCAGTGCGAGGTGCATATTTTGCCGTTCAGAATACCGGCTTCCGCAAGAAAATAACTGCCAAAGCACAGGCTGGCCACTTCTGCCCCTGCCTGGTATTGCTGCCTGATCCACTGCACCAGGTGTGCGTTCTCCTGCAGTATTTCATCAGGTTCGCCCTGGAATGCGGGCGCCATCACCAGGTCTGCATGATCAATCTCTGCCAGCGTTCGTTGTTCTACACCCGGACCAATGAGTACAGAACCCGTCAGGTTTTTATCACCGGCCAGTACAATGCGGAAAGGCGCATCACGGTCTGTTTCAGTAAAATACTGGTTGGTGCCCGATAAAATGTCCAGCACACCAGTAATGGAAGAGGGAACAGCCCGGGAAGGCAGCAGTAAAACGATTGTTTTCATACAACAGGCATTTCTGTAAAGTTACGACACCCAGGTGGCGTAAAACACCCCGCAACCTGGCATTTCTGGACAGGGCAGCCAACAATCAAACCATCCGGCCATTTAACCATCAAACCCTCCAACAATCCATTCCTCTTCTTATATTGAGCTATGAAACAACGCTACTTCCTGCTGCTCATGGCAGCATTTTGTTTTGGCAATGCCTGCTTCGCTCAAAATACCGTTAACCCCGGCAGCAAAAAGCCGGTTTCGCAGGAATTGTTCGATACCATTGCACGGATGGACAGCATTTTCTTTACTGCCTACAATAACTGCGACCTGGTTACACAGGGCAATATTTACTCCGACAGTATAGAGTTTTACCACGACAAGGGCGGACTAAACACTTCTAAAAAGGAGATACTGGAAAGCACGCATAAAAACATCTGCGGCCAGGTTACACGCCAGCTGGTAAAGGGCAGTATGGAGGTATACCCTATCAAAGACTATGGTGCGGTTGAAATGGGTTTTCACACCTTCCATAAAATCAGCGGCCCCGAAGCAGGCGACACCTCTGCACCGGACCGGTTTATCGTAATCTGGAAAAAACAAAGCAATGGCTGGAAAATAACCAGGGTTATCAGTTTGCATTAACATCAGCTTGTGGCACATTATGGCACCTGATTATACATCCAGTTGTGCCAGGGCTTTTTGTGCACGCGCAAACTGCTGGCCGGCGGATTGCTTTAACCAGTAAATCGCTTTCTCCTGCGATAGCGCATTGCTATCAAACTGCACTACAATTTTACCAACACCTGAAGCTTCCAGCTTCTGCTCACGCAGATAGAAACTGTACATATCTCCTACCGAAGTAATATCCCTGCCAATAAGTTTCGTGTGGTCTATCGTGGTGTAACTTTCAATAGTATGTAATGGAGCCATTATGCAGAAACAAAATAGTGTTTTAATTTATCCAGCACGTAATCCAATTTCACCTCTTCTTTTTGAAGTTCAGGTATCCTGTTCATTAAACGTGGAGAAACTAAAGGCAACTTTTTCTCTTTTGCCTTTTTCAGCAAATCAGGAACCGCAGCCTCCTGATTGTTCAGATAGTAACTAATCAGGGCAAAAATAAGCGGATAGCCATAGTTAAACGAATAATCAACAATATCATCTACCAGTGCTATATCCGCATCCAAAAAACGCTGCACCACAGGCATATAAAGCTTGTTGGCACTTTCAATAACCCTGCTGCATTTTTCATCTACATTGTCTGTAGCATAAAAACTTATATGACCGTCTTTTTCCTGAAATCGTTCTTTCCGGAAATTCAATGAAGAAAACGAGAAGTACTGATAATTTACAAACTCCGCATTTTTTACAAAAGACAAGTCGAGTTTATGAAGTACAGCAATAATTTTACCACCCGACAAAAATCCTGAAATGTATAAGGCAAATAACGCCCCATGCGCTGCAAACTTTTCGGACACCAACGGAAAACCAATCTCCCCCTATTTCAACATCGGCCTGCTTCAGCAATATTCTTTCAGATTTATACTGCTTGTTTATATTATTCAATTCAAGATTTTCACTAGCAAGCTTCAGGGAAGCCTTTACGTTTTTCTTAAGCTCTGCTGCTGTCATTTTATTTTGTCAGTTATAATATAGCTGCATGTATGAAGCATTGGCTGCCCGCAATATTTATTCCGGTCGTATCACGCCAGCTCTAATTCCAAAGCGCGTGTATACTCATTCTTACCGTTTTTTACAATGATTCCGAAAGCATCAAAAGCATTGCGTTGTAAAAACGAAAGATCAACTTGCCGGCCATCTGTTAAATCGAATTGTGTCTTTCCCGGAAACTCATCTTGAAAATCAATATTGAATGCAGCCCAGGGATAAACTTCAAATACCGTTTCACCATTTTGATCGGCGTAGTTCTGTTCTTCAGTGAGCATGAATGAATGCTTGTCTTCAACCAGCAAAGCATCATAACCGTTTATCCTACCGTCAAAAAGAACTATTTTCTCTCCTGTTTCAACACTAACCGCATATACAGCGATTGGATATTCATCTGCATTAATAATTAAGCCTTCTGCATTTTCTCCACAGTAACGGATGTAAAACCGGGCACCTCCGGCCCTATCTCTCAATTGTGCTTTCCATGAAACTGATTTGAGCCAGTTATTGTAACCGAAGCCCGGAAGCGATCCGATCTCTACTGTTAAGTCCGAAAGATGGTCTGGTATCATATGTTCATTCTTTTTCTATGCTATATACCTGTAAGCCAATTATCAACTGTTGTTTTAACATTCGCAGCATTGTATGGTTTGTCTACAACCAATACAGTTCCCTGTTTATTTGGTGGCAGCTGGCTTTGCGCAACGTTATTCCTTGTGGTCAGCGCCTGGTAGTTTTGCTGATTTCTCATATCAAGATCAGAAGCTACTTCAATTGCATGAACACGACCTGCGTTGTCTATAGCGGTTACATCCGGGCTTCTTCTAGGACTGGTAGAATGCCCCGTAATTGCCTCATAGGATCTGTTCAGGTGAATCTCTTTGAATTTACCACTCATTGCAAGCTTATTCGCAAGTATTTCAGATAACAGCGCATGACCCGGCCCTGTTGTTTGCCCCTTGCCATAGATTTTTGTTCCATTAACCACCCTACAGGTGGCAAGTCCTAGTAAATCCACCGCTCCTTCTGGGTCGTCAACATAACTGTATAAGTTGGCTTCACCACTTGCCAATCTCACAGGATCCTGACTGATGTAAATTCCATCTTCTGCACTGTAGTATCTGAACCGGTTATAATACAACCCTGTTTCTACGTCTTCATACTGACCCTGGTAACGGAACGGGCAACTACCTAATTCCCCCTGCTGTATACGCATACGACCATAACCATCCATTTCACCCTTCCAAAAACGCGAACCGTCTTCCAAGTACATCTCTTTAGGTGTACCCAGGTGGTCAGCAATAATACTATATTTTTTATCTCCCTTCAACTTCGCTGCCGGAACAAGACTATCTGCTTCAAACACCCAAGTAATTAAATCATCCGGCGTGCTTTCGTGCGCATCAAACTCCTTCCATTCATGTAATGGTGTATTGCCATCCCATACCCAGCGTGTAATTGTTTGTTTGTACTTTTTCCAGACACGGCGCCCAAGGGCATCATAACCAAATTGCACCTCCTGGCCATCGGGGCGTATTACCTTTTGCAAACTGCCGTTGTCATTCCACACATATTGCCATACGCTCCCTTCGGCAGTCTCTTTGCGAATAAGATAACCTTCACTGTCATAATGATAGCTACCCCCCTTCGCTTTCTGCAATCTGCCGCCAGCACTATATTTGCGATCAGCCCGATCTCTCGTTTCGAACAAGTTTCCTACTGCATCGGGCAAGCGATATATTGTTTTGCCGTCGCCATATATCAGCTCACTCAAATTACCATAAACATCGTGCTTAAGCTGTACAGCCCCTGTCTGACTGTCATTAATGGCCAGCAACCGGTCTCCGACACCCCAGGTATAATGCCGCCTCCTGTGGGTAGTTTGGCCGTGCAACACCTGTTGTTCAACCGGGCGACCGAACCGATCATACTCCCATTGAAGGGTAATACCTCCCGTTATCCGGCGCTGCAATTCACTCCCTGCCTCATTGCGCAGGAAACTACTGTGCCATTCACCGGCATCTATCACAGCTGCCTCGCCCATGTTGTTATAAGCAATGCGTATATCGGCCCCCAACGAACTGGAAAGCCTGGTTCTGTTACCTGTTCTATCATAAGTATTTTCAAGCGATACGACGGACTGACCTTCGACTGCAAGTACTTCTGTTGTCACCCTGCCCAACAGGTCGCGCTCAAAACTGACTACGCTACTACCTTGGAACGATTTTGTCAGAAGACCGTCGTTATTGTATTCATATGCCTCAGTGGCGCCATCTGTGTACTGCACCTGTATCACACGACCGGCTGCATTGTATTCATATAAATTGATACGGTCACCCGGCCTGTGTATCTCTATCACCTGCCCTGCCGCATCGCGCACATACTGCCGTGCCACACCGTCAAAACCAGTTTCGCGTATGGTACGCCCCTCACTGTCCAACAGGTAAGTGTAGCGTTCTTCATGCTCGTTGCGCACTTCAATCAGCTGCCCTTCCTTGTCGTACACAAAACTGATGGCTGTACCACCCTGTTTGCGGCGGGTGATATCACCAAAGAAATTATAATCCAGTTCTACCTGGTACAGCTTATCTGCAGCACGCACAGCATTGTCCATGGCGTCGTACTGTATGTGGCGCACGTTGCCATCGGCTTCGCGTACTTCTGTAATGTTGTTGTTCAAGTCGTATTTGCGCAGCTGCTGGTTGCCATAAATATCTTCGAGCTGTACGCAACGGCCCAGTTCATCGTAACGGTAGTGTACACGCGCGTTATTGGGCAACACCACTTCACTTAGTTCGTAACGGCGGTTGTGCAGCAAACGGGTGGCATTGCCGGCCGGGTTTACAATACGGCTTACCAGCCCGTGCAGGTATTCGTATTGTGTAATGCCACCTTCAGCATCCCGCTGTTCCAGCATATTACCCCGCTCATCGTACGTATACTGCCACACACCACCGTTGGGACGTGTTACCTGCAATGGCTGATCATAGCCGTTATACACCACACTCACTTCACCCTGACCCGGCAAACCAATACCGGTTACATTGCCGCGCTCATCGTACTGGTAATTTTTTACACGGCCCAACTCATCCTGCACACCCAGCAGGTTGCGGTAGCTATCGTACCTGTAAACGGTTTCAGCACCCTGGCTGTTGATGATTCTTGTTACGATACCACCGCGGTGATAATAAGTGCTTTTATAACCCAGGCTGTTGGTGGCAATGGTATAGCCTTCGTGGTATTCGAAACGGTAGCTGTATAAGCCGTTGGGGCCAAGCGCTGCCGTACATTGATCTTTGCTGTTGTATTCAAAACGAAACAGCGTGCCGTCTTTAAAACGACGTGCTACCACCAACCTGTCCTGCCATTGCAGGCTGTTGTAATAACCGCGCGCATCATGAAAGGTAAGCATGCGGCCTTCCTTATCATAGGTATAACGAACGGCTTCCACATGCTCACCAGGCATATCCGGGTGCGGCATCTGCAGCGAAGTAATACGACCTGCGTCATCATTCAGCACCAGTATTTCCCGATGAGCACTGTCTGAAATTTTTACCAGCCTGCCGCGGGTATCATAATTGAAGCGGATAGCAAAACCATTCCGGTCGCTGATCATACGCAGCCTGTGGCAGCCTTCACCATCAGCAAAATGATTGAATGAATACACCAGCCCGCCTTTGTTGGCTACTGTGTAAACGCCTTCTTCATTACGGTACAGCGTATACTTATCACGCGGGTTAAAGAAACTGCTGCCCGGTTCAAGTAAGGGAAAAGGAATAGCACAGCCGTACTGATCGCGCAGCAGGATCAGCTCTTCCGCTTCCATTACCTGCAATACAATATCGTAACTGTGATAGATATTCTTCCCGAGCGGACCATCATACCCGCTGTCGCTGTAATAGTTCGCCTCCCATTTAAATGGCAGCTGACCGGGCAAATCAAAGCCCTGTAACAAACTGGCCATATGGCCGCTGCCTACATCCACCGGCTCACCAAGGTAATTACAGATATGCGGCTGCAGCGCTTCACCGTGGGCACGGTAAGCCGGGAATTTCTCCATCAGCGCCTTATTCATTTTGGTGAGCAGCTTGCCCAGCGCTTTGGATAACAGTTTACCTGCGCCTTTCATAATACCCATCATCATCAGGGCATTCAGCAGATCGGCCATGGTAAACTTGTGTTCTATAAACGGCCCACCCACTATTACCGGTTTACCAAAAGGCAGTACGGCGATAATAGCAGTTGCGTAGTTGTTGAAGAAACCTGTCGGCATGTTCAGCACAATGCGGCCAATATCAGCACAGCTGAATGCATGGCAGAACAGGGCACTCTGTTCGCAGCCGGCGGTAATCACTGTTTGGCTGCCGTGCGATATCTCCCCGTCGTGCGGGGCCAGCGGCGGCACCCAGAACAACGGTTTGGGAATAACCGCATGCAGCGGGTTAAACTTCTTGGCCAGGCCGGCCATCTGGCGCAGTTTACCAGGCAATGGCGGCGACAATGGCGGAAGCGACAAAACACCCGTGGTAGCCGCAGCACGGTAACAACCGTTTACGGTAACCGTACCGCCCATCGGTACATTTTTCTGTATTGAAAACCCATCCGCTCCAAAAGCAGGCATTGCCGGCAACGTAATATGCAGGTAATCCATAGGATCGAATACCATGGCCGCAAAGGGCGTAATGGGACAAGGTGTAATGGGCCACGGAACTTTCAGGAAATGAAAATCCAGTCCCAGCACAATATCAAAATGCTTGGATGCCAGCTGCGGTGTTACAGATGGCCTGGGCGGCGGGATGTTTGCTTTTATTCTCAGCGCCATAGTGGTATGGTTAGCGGTTAGGTAACGTTTTTCAGCAAGTGGTATCAGGCTCTTCTTTTAAACCTGATGCCGATTACAATGCCTACAATCAATAAGCCGATGATATAGGTTAGTATATTTCTTCCGTCGAATATATTGCTGTCCATCGACAAGCCGTCAGCATCGGTAGCGCCCACCCGCGGGTTGGCGGGATCGTAGTAAATATGTACCGTATCACCCACTGCGTAGGTCTTTAAACGGCCAATGGAAGCCGCAGATTCAGACACGGCTTCGCCGGTGGCAGTAGTAAATGAAATGGTGTACACGTTTGAAATAGTTCGTTTAATGCCGGGCCTTGTTTGCCGTACCGATGTTACTATTGCCGTTGCTTCGAGATAATTCTTGTGTTCGTCACGGTACTGCTTTGCCTTGTTTGCCGAATTCCATAGCAGAAAAATGATAAAACCGATGGTAACAACTACAGCAATGATGATTCCTGTCTTTTGCATGGTTAGCCTGTTTAAGCGGGTTGCGTTATTTTGAGTGTTTGAAATTGTTGTTTCAGTTCCTGCTCCCAGCGTTCACCCCACAACGCAGTAAAACGTTCCCGGTATGGCCTGGCTGAGGCCTCGCTTACAGCAGCTTCCAGCATTTCTTTTGCATAGTGCTGCACAATGCCGCTGCTCTGTAGCAATGCTTCATCGGCAGGGGTGAACAGTTGCCAGCCTTCTTCAAAATAGTGCCAGGCATCTTTTTTATGACTGCTGTGGCAAAGGGCCATGCCCAGCATCTGGTAAATGCCCAGCAATAACTGTTTGTCAATTCCCTCCCGGCTGTATTGCAGGCATACCTTGTATTCAGCCGCAGCTTCTTCAAACCGTTTGCGCATAAAGAACAGGTTGCCTTTGGCAATGCGGTAGTGGTAACGCACCTGGTCGCCGGTAACTATGTGCCGGTTTACTGCGGCATCAATTTTAGCGAGGGCTTTGTCGATGTTCTCCAGTGCTTTGGGAAAGCGCTCTGCCGTGCTGTGCCAGCCATGCACAAAAAAGTACACGAGCGCCTCGTACTGCGGCCAGTCGTGTATTTCACACAGGCGTATGGCTTGTGCCGCATAATTGTTTACCTGCTGCGCATTGTCCTGGCCAATGGCTTCGGTTAATTTCAGTATCAGCTGCTGCAGGCTCACGGCCTGCTTTTCCGTATCGGTGCCACGGGCTGCTTTCACGTCTTCCAGTACCTGGTTCATGGCGCCGAACATATCCATATCGGGCTGCAGTTTGCGCACCAGCACGGGATAACGTTTAATAAGATCCTGCAGCATGTTGTACTGGTAGCCGTCATACACCATCAGTTGTACCGTGGCGGGTATACCGGCCAGCAGCAATTGCTCCAGCCAGTCGCTCCACAGCAGGTAGTCATCCATGCTTTGCGGAAACAAGGCCACCACCAGGCGTTCTTCCCCTTCTTTCACCTGCAGCTTCGAAGCCAGCGTTTCGAGGTTGTGCACAAAATAACGCGCATCGGTACCGGCGCCGGCAATGGGCACATTCTGCGGCTCCCAGTCAATATACCCGGTTTGCGAAACCAGCTCCGGGTCTTCATTCCAGGCCTCCAGGAACTGGCCGATACCATTGACCAATTGCCTGCCATAACCGGCTGCTGTGGCTGCGGTAAACGGATGACGGAAACAGAAAAAGATATCATTGAGATCGCTTTCATCACTGATATGCCAGTGCACAAAAGCCTGTACCATGCGGTATTCAACAGAAGCGGTTCCCATCCAGCAAAAGATACGTGCATCCGGAAAGTTTCGCACGGCATCCTGCCAGTGATGGGTAAGCGCAGCAATTCTTTGTTTGATTGGGTTGTTGTTCATCTGGGCCCGGGGATTAAGCGTATACTAATTCAGATTCACTTTAGCGCCCTGTATGTTGGTATCTCCGGTTGCAGCTGCGCCCAGCGTGCCGTTTGAGGCAAGGTTCAGCTCCGAGCCTGCACTGCCTTCCAGCTTTTCTTTGGCTGCTATGCTAATGCTGGTGGGGTCTACCGTAAAGCCTGAACCACCTGCCCCTTTGGGATCGGCAGAAGAAACAGCAGACACGCTTTTGGAGCCCAGCGTACCTACATCCACGCCCTGTATCATGATATCACCGTCTTTGGTCATGGTGATAGAGCTCTTGCCCGTTGTAAATACAATTTTCTCCGCAGCCGTAATCGTGATCTCTCCCTGTTGTTCTTTAATGTCAAGGGTATTGGCAGCGCTGGTTTGAAGCTTTAAGGCATGCGTGCCATCATCAAATGTAAGCGTGCTGCCTGCACGTGAGTTCAGCGCCTTGGTATTGCTGTTGGTAAAACCGCCGCTGTTGGCTGTTTTGCCGCTGAATACACTGCCCAGCACCACCGGTCGTGCAATATTGCCTTCTTCAAAAGCAATCACTACCTGGTCGCCTTTCTCCGGTATTACAAAAAAGCCGCGGTTGCCACCGGTATCGCCATTACCTGCATTGGGACTTACCACGCGCAGCCATTCCGTTGCATCGTTGCAGCTGCACTGCCATTTGAATTTTACTTTTATCCTGCCCTGTTTCTGCGGGTCATCGTTTTCCAGCACATCTGCCAGCTGCAGGTCGGGATTGGGTTTTATATAATCATGCACGGGCAGCTTCTCCGTATCGCTCACCACTGCTTCGAAGGTATTGTAGTAATGACCGGTGCCATCCATTTCATGTGCAATGGCTGTAACCAGGAATTTGCCCAGCGATTCTGTACTGAAATCACCGATACCCGTACGCAGGCTCATGCCGATATTGGCCACACAACCCAGCTTCACCTGCGGATTATCACTGCTGGCCTGCACTTTCAGCAATTCACTGATAATGGCTTTTGATTCGTTGCTTACATGCGCATCAATCTCCGATTTGCTGCTTACCCTGATGGCGGTTGGCTGGTTGTACACCTTGCCATACACCTGGTTGGAAGCATTTACCGCATGCACCAGGTCGGGCACACCGCTGGCGCTGCTTTTGCTTTCCGACTGCAGCAGCTGATCGTCTTTCGGGCTGTAGGCAAACCGGTTATACTTCAGCGGCGCAATGCTCATTCCGTATTGCAGGCTCTGCACATCGCGACCGTACAGCAGGTCTACTTCATCCAGGTTGCCGGGTTTACCGAAATTCAGTTTAATGCCATCGTAGAAAAACCATTCATGGTATTCGGCACTCAGGCGGTTGATAAAAGCATAATCGCTTTCCCGGTATTGTATGATATAATCAACCGGTGCTGTGCGGGTGGGGTTGATCGCCATGCTCAGGTCATTCGAAGGTGCATCTTCTGTTGCCTTGCGCACAATGGCCGCCAGGTCTTTATTAAGATACGAACCCAGATCTGGTCCGCGGTCGATGAGTATGGTAGGTGAATACCCGCTGATGATGAGCAGGCCATGGTAACCATGACTTTGCGATAATTCAACCCTGGTGATTTTGCCGGTAAAGGTTTGTTCTTTTTCTCCTTCCAGCCCGAATTCAATTGTCAGGTTTTTACCCATGAAGTCTTTGGACTGCTCCAGTGATATCATACCCGGCTCGCCCATCTGGTCGTGGTTGAAACGTAACTGGAAAATATGGTGCTGGTTGAATTGCTGTTTCAGCGAAAAAGTGCTGAAATGAGGGATAGCAGTGCCCTCAATGCTGATGTTTACCTTTAACTTTTGGTTCATAAGGTTAGGTGTATAGGTTATGATGTTTTCAGCTTCTGCGAAGCAGTTGTTAAGTTAGCACTCTTTCAGCAAAACACATTCCGTTTATGAATGCAGGATGCCCGGGTGAATGAAAAAAACAATGCTTACTTTAGGAAAGCAATTGATGCTGAGCCGGTTAAACCCCACCTTAAAATTTCTTTCCCGGCGAACATTACGCCGGGCAATAACCGGGTACTGTAATAGCAGCAAACAGCACCAGCTGAACCATAACATGATGAAACGCATTACAACCATCGCATACCTGCTGTGTGCAGGCATTACTGCAAGCGCACAACCCGCCGTGCATGTGAACCAGGTAGCTTATGAAGCAAATGGCTTTAAACAGGCCGTACTTACCCTTGGCACCGCGCCCAAAAACCTGCCCTTGTTTATACTGCAGGCACAGCCCGGCGGCCAAACCGTTTACAAGGGCACGGCCACTGCAACCCGCGGCATTACCGAATGGCTGCCCGGCCAAAGTGTATACCTGGCCAATTTTACCCGCTTCACCAGGCCAGGCACTTACCGCCTGCGCATGATCAGCGCGGGAGACACCACCAGCTCCGCACCATTTACCATCGGCACGCAGGCGCTCGCCAAAACCACCTTACCTGCTATTGTACAGTATTACCGCAGGCAACGCGCCAATACACCGGAAGAATGGCAGGCCGATAGTGCCCTGCTGCTCTATGGCACCCAAACGCGCGTAAACATGCAGGGCGGCTGGTGCGATGCATCGGGTGATGTGAGCAAATACTTCTCGCATCTCGCTTATGCCAATTTTATGAGCCCGCAGCAAACACCGCTCGTTACCTGGAGCCTGGTACGCGTAGCAGAAACACTGCCGGCCCTTGCACAACAGTTGCAGCTAACCGACAGCCTTGCAGCAGAAGCCTGCTGGGGCGCAGATTATATGATGCGCGCACTGAGCGACAGCGGTTATTTCCGCATGGTGGTATTCAGCTATTTTAATAAAGACCCGCAGGCGCGCCGCGTGGCAGGACTGGAAGCCAACAGCATAACCACCAATGCCTGGCAGTGTGCTTACCGTGAAGGTGGTGGCATGGCCATTGCCGCACTTGCACGCATTGCCCGCTGGCAGCAACACGGCAGTTATACCAATGCACAATACCTTGCTGCTGCAGAACGTGCATTTGCACACCTGGAAGTAAACAATACCCGCTACGATGATGATGGCAAAGAAAACATCATTGACGATTACTGCGCATTGCTTGCAGCCACGGAATTATGGATCACCACCGGCAACAATACCTATCGCGATGCAGCACGCAAACGCGCCAACAACCTTACCGCACGCCTAACTGCCACCGGCTATTTTATTGCAGATGACGGCACACGCCCTTACTGGCATGCATCAGATGCAGGCCTGCCTGTTGTTGCGCTGGCGCGTTATGTACAGCAGGAAAAAGATACTGCATTGCGCAACAAGGCCATCGCCACTATCCGCAAGGCGATGACTTACCAGCTGCAGCTGAACAACAACACCGGCAACCCTTTTAACTATGCACGGCAAACCACCAGCTACAAAGGGCATGTACAAAACAGTTTCTTTATACCGCATGCAAATGAAACCGGCTGGTGGTGGCAGGGCGAAAATGCCCGCCTCGCTTCGCTGGCCACTGCCGCCATGGATGCATTGCCTTTTATGCCTGCCACACAATTAAACGCAACCAAAGCATTTGCTACCGCACAATTGAACTGGATACTCGGCAACAACCCTTATGATCGCTGTTTTATGTACGGCTTTGGTAAAAACAATGTGCCGTACATGCACAGCAATTACGGGCATGGCTCTGAGAAAGGAGGCATATCCAACGGCATTACCGGCAGTGCAGAAAAAGACGATGGCAGTGGTATTGACTTTAAAACAGCAGACAAAGGCAATGAATGGCGCTGGACCGAACAATGGATTCCGCATGCAGCCTGGTTTATGCAGGCCGCAGCATTAATAGCCGCACAACCATAATCTTTTTATTTTAGCTGATATGAAGCATATAACAGCATTACTCTGCCTCACCTGTTTCTTTGCATGTACCGTCACCGCGCAAAAGCCGCGATTCCGCGCGCTGGCTATTGCAGAGAATGGCGGCCACCATGTAGCATTCAGCGCAGCTGCACGGGTATGGTTAAACCAGCTTGCAAAAGACAGCAGTTTTGCCATCGACTTTATTCAGAAGCCCGACGTTATTGATTCCGCTTACCTGTCAAAGTACCAACTGTTCATCCAGCTGGATTATGCACCCTATGGCTGGCCGCCCAAAGCCATGGCAGCTTTTGAACAATACATCACACAGGGCAAAGGCGGCTGGGTAGGCTTGCACCATGCTGCCTTACTCGGCGAGTTCGACGGCTTCCCCATGTGGCAATGGTTTTCCCGTTTTATGGGCGGCATCCGGTTCACCAACTACATCGCTTCGTTTGCATCTGCACAGGTGAAAGTGGAAAACCATCAGCACCCCTGCATGCGCAACCTGCCCGATACCTTCCCCATTGAACAGGACGAATGGTATACCTGGGATAAAAGTCCGCGCCCAAATGTACAGGTACTTGCCAGCGTAAACGAAGCCTCTTACCAGCCCGCCTCCACCATTACCATGGGCGATCACCCCGTTGTATGGACCAACCCCTCCTATGCCGCACGCAACATCTATATTTTCATGGGCCACTCCCCTGCACTTTTTCAAAACAAAGCCTGGACTACCTTGTTCCGGAATGCGATCTTCTGGGCAAAGGGGAACTAATTAATTGGAAAATTTGAAGATGTGCTAATTTGAAAACCAGGAACAAATGGATTGATGGTTCTACGTTGGCTTTCCAACTCACGCCTCCCGCTGCACCACGCTGAGTATGTTGCCTGAAGGATCGGTAAACCACGCGATCACCGGGCCTTCACTGTTGCGGCAAATGCCCTTTGCATCTGTTTTGATGGGATCATCATACTGCAGCATGGTGATGCCCGCCTTGTTGAGTTCGTCTACTGTTTTGTCGATATCGCTGATGGAAAAATTCAGCACTGTATAGGTGGCAGGGGTATAATCGGGTTTGGGGTAAATCATCACATCCACACCGTTGAGTTCAAGGGACAGAACGCCCATATCATCCTCGGTTACGGCGATACCGAGTTTGTCCCCGTAAAACTGCTTGGCCTGCTGTATATCTTTTACAGCAAAGCTGCTGAAGGCTTTGGCATTTTTCAACATGGCATTGTTTTAGGCTTTGAGGGGCAAGAAGCGTACCGGAGGTTAACACCTATTTGGTTTTACAAGCCTGTTTCACCAACTAACTCGCCTTATTTACATAATCTAATTTAATGAATATCAGCAATTTATCTAAATAATTAAAAATAAGATGAAATATTTACGCTTATATTAGTATTTTTATTGGAAATTAGCATAAATAAACCTGGCTAAACTAAAACAAATATCATCCGAACTGATAATCAAGCGAATACTTGTCGAAAATCCCTGGTGGGACAACGGACAAATACCGTTTGCTTATGCACATTTGAAACGACGATTGTATTTTGACTACTTATACAAACAAGTCACTTTAACCACAGTTCGCCGCGCCACCGTATTAATGGGCCCACGAAGAGTAGGGAAAACCGTAATGCTGTACCAGGTAGTACAACAGCTTATTGCTTCCGGTGTACCCGCACGCAAAATCTGCTTCCTGTCTGTTGATGCGCCTATTTATAACAATATTGCGCTGGAAGAATTAATGCACCTGGCTAAACGTGCATTAAACGACAACACCAATGAAGATTTCTATTTCATTTTTGATGAGATTCAATACCTCAAAAACTGGGAAGAGCATCTAAAGTCCCTTGTTGATTTATATACCAACATACGTTTTGTAGTATCCGGTTCTGCTGCTGCAGCGTTAAAACTAAAAAGCAATGAATCAGGTGCAGGCAGGTTCAGTGATTTTATGTTGCCACCGCTTACTTTCCAGGAGTATTTACATTTAAAGGATCTGACTTACCTGCTTACACCACAGCAATACGAATGGGGCTCGCACACATTTACGCTCGACATTGCCAATGACTG
Source organism: Deminuibacter soli (assembly GCF_003412455.1). Classification (GTDB taxonomy): domain Bacteria; phylum Bacteroidota; class Bacteroidia; order Chitinophagales; family Chitinophagaceae; genus Deminuibacter; species Deminuibacter soli. The sequence continues at coordinate 17,678 of NZ_QTJU01000017.1, forward strand.
GGACAAGCTCAACGACCACTTTTTAGCTTATATCAACTTTGGCGGCTACCCTGAAGTAATTTTTAACGATGAAATCCAGAAAGACCCTGGCAGGTTCATCAGGAGCGACATTATTGATAAAGTATTGCTACGCGATCTGCCCAGCTTATACGGCATAAGAGATGTACAGGAACTCAATTCCCTTTTTAATGTAATTGCCTACAATTCAGGGAATGAGTTTAACCTTGAAAGCCTGGCACAGGAATCAGGCGTTGACAAAGCAACCATCAGGAAATACATAGAGTATCTCGAAGCTGCGTTCCTGATAAAAATATTGTATCCCGTAGGTATAAACACCAAAAGGTTTCAGCGCGACAGCAGGTTTAAAATCTATCTTACCAACCCAAGTATGCGCTGTGCATTGTTTGCACCAATCTCATACAACGATGATCATTTTGGCCAGATGGTAGAAAACGCCATCGTTGCGCAATGGTTGCACAGGGGAAATATGCCATTACATTTTGCAGCATGGACAGGTGGCGAAGTAGATCTCGTAATGGTGAATCCCAAACAAAAACCGGCATTCATGGTAGAAGTGAAATGGAGCAACCAGTTCGTAAACAATCCAGGCAAATTAAAATCATTGCTGAAGTATTGTGCAGAAAATAAAAGCAAGATTGCGTGGATAACCAGTATCGACAAAACACACCACACTGTATTCAACGGTATTGAACTATGTTTTATTCCTGCCGCTACTTATTGTTACGCGGTAGGCAAAAACAGCTTTACCAATAAAATGATGCTATTTAACAGTTAAGCATCTCCACTACCTGTAGACGCCCTTTTCTCCAGCACAGAGGGCAATACATGCCACTCCTCTTTCAGGGAGAAATGGCTTTTCTGCAGTGCTTTAAACAACAGTATCGCTGCCTGGCGGCCCATGTCGAAGGCCGGCTGGGTGATGGTGGTGAGCGATGGCTGCAGCAATGCGGCTGCTTTGGTATTGGAAAAGCCCATCACTTTTACATCGCGCGGAATAGATAGCTGTAATGCGTTGCAGGCTTTGTATGCAAGCAGGGCAAGACTTTCTACCAAACCAATTATGCCATCTGGCCTGTCGCTGCCTTGCAGTAAGGTTACTAACTGCCCGTATGCGTTTTCTTCAGCTGCATCGCAATACAATACAGTGTGTTTACCACGAGGCGATGCACTTTCTGCAATGGCTGCTTCAAAACCCGCAATGCGGTCGCTGATGATAGACAGTTGTTTATCTGCAGCCAGTACGGCAATGCGTTTGCAGCCGGCTTCCAGCAGGTGTTGGGTGGCCATATAACCCGAAACCTGGTCATCTGTTTGCACACGTGCAGCAGCGACGGTAGTACACACGCGGTCAAAAAACACCAGCGGTACATCATTCGCACACAGTTCTTCAAAATGATCAGTGCCTGCCGCATCGCCCGAAACAGACAACAGCACTCCATCTACCCTGCCATTGTGAAAAGCCTGCAGGATAGCCTGTTCCCTTTCGCCCTGTTCATGGGTTTGATAAATCAGTACATGGTAGCCCTTCTCCCGGGCCACCGATTCAATCCCGTTAATGGATAAAGCAAAAAAGCTGTCGGCCACTTCGGGTACTACCACCGCAATGGTTTTGCTGCTGCCCTTGCGCAGGCTGCTGGCGTATGGATTGGGCACGTAGTGCAGCCTGTGGGCAAGCTCGAGCACGCGCTGTTTAGTTTCGGCACTTATTTCATAGCTGTCTTTCAGGGCCTTTGAAATAGTGGCCACTGACAGCCGCAGCTCCTGGGCAAGATCTTTAATGGTAACAGGCATGCAATTGAACGTTAACGGCACGAAAACGGTTTCGCAAATAAAAGCAACCGGTATTTACCGCAAGCCGGTAAATTCAGCCACATTAGCAGTGCCATTGCTTTACATTAAATGTACTAAAACACCGCCATATGTCCACCAGCAATCCACAGGCATTGCCACTGAACAGTCTTGATGAATGGGAAGACGACCTGCTGCGCCGTTATCCCGATCCCGAACAGATCGCTTCCGGCAAAACCACGGCCGAATACCGCAATTACGACACTCCCGAACGTGATACCGTAAAAGAGTTCTACCGTTTAAACCACCTGTACCAGACCTTCGATTTTGTACAGGCCAAACGGGCAGATTACCTGCAGTTTAACAAAAAGGAAATGCCTGTATGGGAAGCCTTTCACTTTTTGAACCAGCTGGTAGACGATTCTGACCCCGATACCGACCTGGACCAGTTTCAGCACCTGCTGCAAACATCAGAAGCCATACGCGCCGACGGGCACCCAGACTGGATGGTACTCGTAGGCCTTATGCACGATATGGGCAAGGTACTGTGCCTGTTTGGCGAACCGCAATGGGCCGTGGTAGGTGATACCTTCCCGGTGGGCTGCGCTTATTCAGACAAAATTGTGTTCCCCGAATTTTTTGCCGGTAACCCCGATTATACCAACGAACGCTTTAACACCCGGCTCGGTGTTTACCAGGAAGGATGCGGTTTGCGCAACGTAACCATGTCATGGGGGCATGACGAATATGTATACCAGATGCTGAAAGATTACCTGCCTGAAGAAGGATTGTATATGCTGCGCTACCACTCGTTCTACGCCTGGCATCGCGAAGGTGCATACGGGTACCTGCTGGATGACCATGACCGGGAAATGTTGCGCTGGGTGAAATTGTTTAATCCTTATGACTTATATTCGAAAAATCCCAACCCGCCAGACTGGCAAACACTGAAACCCTACTATGAGGCATTGGTGGCTAAATACCTGCCGGCGCACCTGAGGTTTTAAAGTATTGCTGCCTGTCGTAATATTGCAACACCAAAAACGCAGCATGAACAAACTTCAGGTAGCAGATTATATTGTTTTTTGTATTTATTTTATTGTTGTATCTGGCTACGGTTATTTTATTTACCGTCGCAAGAAATCGAAAACTACCAGCACCAAAGAATTTTTCCTCGCCGAAGGCTCGCTTACATGGTGGGCTATCGGCGCTTCCTTAATTGCTTCCAATATTTCGGCTGAGCACTTCATCGGCATGTCAGGCTCCGGTTTTGCCATTGGCCTGGCCATTTCTACCTACGAATGGATGTCTGCCGCAACGCTGATACTGGTAGCCGTATTGTTTATACCACTCTATCTCAAAAACCGCATTTACACCATGCCCCAGTTTTTGAGTACGCGGTACAACGATACCGTGAGCACCATTATGGCCGTATTCTGGCTGCTGGTATATGTGCTGGTAAACCTTACTTCTATCCTGTACCTCGGCGCGCTGGCCATACACAGCATATCCAATGTGCCCTTCGCGTGGTGCATTGTGGGGCTTAGTGTGTTCGCCATTTTTGTAACGTTAGGTGGTATGAAGGTGATCGGCTATACCGATGTAATACAGGTACTGGTGCTGATTATCGGCGGATTGGTAACCACCTATCTTGCCCTGTCGCTGCTCTCTGAAAAACTCGGTTTTGGCGGTGATGTACTCAAAGGCTTACTGGCCCTGCGCAAGGAAGCACCGGATCATTTTCACATGATTCTCCCGCGCGACAATGATCATTACAAAGAACTGCCCGGCCTCTCGGTGATCATCGGCGGTATGTGGGTGAACAACCTTGCGTACTGGGGATGCAACCAATACATCATTCAGCGTGCATTGGGTTCTGATTTAAAAACAGCCCGTGGCGGTATTATCTTCGCCGCCTTCCTGAAACTGCTGGTACCCGTGATTGTAGTGCTGCCCGGCATTGCCATGTATGTAATGCACAGCAAGGGTTTGTTTGCACAGGAAATGCTGGTAAACGGCGCGGTTAAACCCGATAACGCTTACCCAACACTGATGAACCTGCTGCCTGCAGGGTTAAAAGGCATCGCCTTTGCCGCGTTGACTGCTGCAGTAGTAGCATCACTGGCAGGCAAGGCCAACAGCATCTCCACCATTTTCTCGCTGGATATTTATGGCAAGTATTTTAACAAGAACGCATCTGAGAAAAAGCTGGTAAGTGTAGGCAGATGGGCGGTGATTATCTCCATGCTCATTGCAGCCGTTATTGCACCGGCCCTGCAATCGCTTGACCAGGCTTACCAGTTTATACAAGACTATGTGGGTTTGATTGCCCCCAGCGTACTGGCTATTTTCCTGCTGGGTTTGTTCTGGAAGAAAACCACCTCCAACGCAGCACTGTTTGCTACCATCGGCGGTTTCCTGTTATCGGTGATCTTTAAGTTCCTCCCCAATTTTGTAAACCTTAGTTTCCTGAGTGGCTCGGGCTTTTCTATTCCCGTAACACAAAAAGACGGCAGCATTCAATACGAAATGCCCTTCCTCGACCGCATGGGCATCACATTCCTTATCATCGTTATCATCATGGTTATCATGAGCCGTCTCCGCCCCAACAGCGGCAACAACGGCAAGCCCCTCGAAATGGATACCACGATGTTCCGCGTTACACCAGCCTTTGTTATCAGCTCGATTATCATACTCGGCATTTTAACGGCGCTGTATACGGTATTCTACTAGTGAGTGGTGAGTAGTCAATAGTGAGTAATCGAAACGTATTCATTTACTATTGACTATTCATCAGCACCGGTTTTTCACTCACCATTGACCACTCACTACTCACTAACGTCCGGCCGTCCCGAAGGGTACCACCAACACTTCTACACCTTCACTTCCTTCCATTTCCCTTTTTTAAAATAATACCACGCCACCAGCGCAATGAGTGATTCCGCTACAGGAATGGCGATGAAAGCGCCGGTAGATTTAAGATCAAGGCCCTTGGCCAGCAGGTAGGCAAAGGGGATCTGGAACAGCCAGAAACAAACGAAGTTGATGACCGTTGGCGTGCGGGTATCACCTGCGCCGTTGAGCGCCTGCGTCATTACCATACCGATACCGTAGAAGATATAGGCAGAGCCGATAATTTGCAGGGAGCGCGCGCCGTATTGCGCAACACCTACATCATCGGTAAAAATATGGATGATGGGTTTGGCCAGGAAGAGAAACAGTACCATCACAAGGCTCATAAAGATGGCATTGTAACGTGCAGTAAGCAACACGCTCTGTTCTGCACGCTGCGCCTGCCTGGCGCCCAGGTTTTGCCCTACCAGCGTAGCGGCTGCATTGCTGAGCCCCCAGGCAGGCAATATGAAAAACACCACATTGCGGATAGCGATCTGGTAACCTGCAGATGCAGTGGTACCACCGGTTTCAGCTACCAGCCTGGCCATCACAATCCAGCTTCCGCTGGCAATGATAAACTGCAGCGTGGCAGGCCAGGCGATCTTTACAATGGACTGTACGGTTTCTTTCGTTAACCTGAACAGGCTTGCTTTAAACTTCAGTATGCCATTGCCCCTGAACAAGTGATAACATTGATACGCAACACCCGTGCTACGACCGATGACCGTTGCAATAGCCGCACCCTTCAATCCGAAGAAATGAATAAAAATGGGGCACAGGATTATGTTGATGATACTCGCCACCCACAGGCTTTTCATGGCCATGGCTGCATCACCCGCACCGCGGAAAACACCATTGATTAAAAACAGGAAGAGTACAGCCGTACTGCCACCCAGCATAATGCGGGTAAAGATGGCGCCATCCCGTACCACAGCTGCACTGGCGCCCATGCCTGCCAGTATATGCGGCGCGAAGAAGATGCCTATTGCGCTTAGCGTTACCGCTACAATAAAGCCAATCACAATAGCCTGCGCACCTGCGCTTGCAGCTGCTTCGGGGTTCTTCTCTCCCGTTCTGCGTGCTACAATAGCCGTGGCTGCTGTACTTAAGCCGATGGCTACGGAATATACAATCGTGATCACCGATTCTGTTAAGCCTACAGTAGCAATGGCATTCTCACCGAGCTTGCCTACAAAAAACATGTCTACCACGGCAAACACACTTTCGAGGCTCAGTTCAAGTATCATCGGTATGGCCAGTAAAAATACTGCGCGCGGAATACTGCCCTGTGTATAATCCTGCTGCTCGCCGTTGAGCGATTGCCGGATGATAGACACCATATTGTTCAATGTATAAGACCTGGTTTGCGTTGACATATTGTGCAGGGAATTTACGAGGGAACAATCTATGCAAAATAAGCAAGCCGCGCAATGTCAATTATGGCAAGCCATCACTGTATTACACCAGCGGTTACTTTATGTATGTTTTCCAGCTGATGTATGTGCCTGCGTGTGTGTACATTGGCAAAATTCAGCCATTCCAGCCTGGTAAGCAGCCCCAGCCCCGGCAGCTCAAATGCAGTGCAGGTTCTGGTTAAATCCATTTCCCGCGCAGCCTGCGCCAGTCCGGCGAGTTTATCGTTCAGCTGCTGCAGCATATTGTTTTTGTCTTTCGGCTCACTGGACGGGAGAATAAAATCAGGCGATTTCATTTTGGTGTTAAAGTCCAGGAAAATGGCGCTGACAATCTCATTCTTCTCATCCGGCTGCCTGTCTGTTATCGCAGTGGCCCCGTGAATCATTTCCAGCGCGCCGCCGTCGGCTTTTAGCAGGTGTTCTGCTACCTGGCCGGGTGTCCAGCTGTTTTCAAACGGAACACGGTTAAACTGCGCAGGCGTAAATACTTCGATGGCACTGAGCAGGTGCTTGCGGGTGTTGTCGAGGGCATTGGCGATGTCGTTATTCATAACAGGGATTTTTTCGATGATTGAATCACTCAAAATTCAGCAATCTCCCCCGCAAACCAGAGTGGCAAACATGACGAAGTATGGTGGCGTTTGTGACATTTAACGTAAGTCGCCAGTCGGTGCGTACCCCTTACGATGCCTATGCCGGTGTCCTCACCGGCAGGAAGTGGTTGCAACCTACCCTTCGCTCAGCGCTTTCAGCTTCGTAAGCCCTGCATTAAAATCCCTGTCCATGTTTTTCTCGATTACCCCGAACACCTTGATAATATTCATCGGGTACGGCGTACTGCTTTTGATTTTCCAGGTGGCCCTGGTACCGCCTGTTTCAGGCGCAATCGCCACAGTTGCATCTGCCACGCCTTTAAAAGGGCGCAGGAAATCAATGCGTGTATCGAGCGCAGATTCGTTCACCACCTTAACAATCGTTTGACTGCCTGCACCTACATTCTTCTGCTGGCTGTCCCATGCAAAGCTGGCACCTGGCGTACCGTCTGTACCGGAGAACTCCTTTTTCATGGCAGGATCTTTACCGGCCCAGGGGCTCCATTCATTCAAGGCAGCGAGGGAGTTAACATGCGTCCATACCGTGCTTACGGGTGCCTGTATCACGATGGATTTTTCATAACTCCATGCAGTGCCGGTAAAGGCAGCGATAATCAATACCAGCACAATGACGGCGGCAATAATATACAGTATAATCATAACAGCAGGTTTAACGTGTATGGGTGTATAATACAGCTAGGCAGCTGCTCTTGTTTTGTGAAAGTAAACGTACGATACGATCAATATAATAAACCCCACCAGCGGCAGCAGCGCCTGGCCAATACCATCCAGTACCAGGTGACCAACAGCAGCCGAGATAAACGTAATGCCAAAGCCTACATAGGCCCATTCTTTCAGTCGTGCAGGGACGGCAGGCACAATCAGCAATATGCCGCCGATGATTTTGCCGATGCTCAGTTCTATCCTGAAATAATCAGGAAAACCCATGTGGTGTATGCCATCTATCGCCAGCTGCGAATTAAACCAGAAGGAGGGCACTGAATCGAGTAATACCAGTAATGCGGTAAATACCCAGTAAATAACATGGTCTTTTCTTGACGCGGATTGCGTAACAGTTGCGGTATACATAGCTTTTAGTTTTTGTTGTACAGGATCAAAATTATTCCTGTTTAACGGCGTTGCAGCTGTGCATACATGACAACCTTCGGGGCAATTTGAGCCAAGAAGCATCGAGAATCGAGCATCGACAGTCGAGACGATCTTAGCGGGTACTACCGGCAGCCGTCAGTGATAAACGCATCGAGAATCGACAGTCGACAGTCGAGATGATCTTAGCGAGTATTAGATACCAGGTACTCTCGCCAAAGGCGATTTACTGCAAACAAGCTGGCAGCTTGCAGCTCGCAGCTCGTAGCCTGGAGCCTAGAGCTTGCAGCTGGCTGTTAATGCACCGGGTACCCCTTATCTATCCAGTCTGTCTTGATATTATGCGATAAATTCAGCAGGTACGGATGCGCAAAATGCATATCATTCAGCAGGGTAAAAGCAGGGCGCACATTGGGACAATGTTCAAACGGACAGCAGCCGCAATACAATACAATTTCACGGTTCTTCGGTTGGGAAACGAGCAGGTTTTTAAGTTTGGTAAGATTCTCCGGCTTACCCGCAGGACCAGTCTCTACCGACCCGCTGATAACACCCGAAGGCCCTACGCAGATCACCAGCGGCTTGGTGGCAGTATTACTCTTCAGCACATCCGCCAGCGCAGCAGGCTCCATCAGCTGCTCCGGCTTCCAGGGATCAACTTTGGTTTGCTGCCTGGGCACAAATGCAGTTGCGATACATACGAGAGCTACAACGATTATAATGGGAAACCTGCGCATATACATCTTATTGGTTCAAGATAAACCGGATACCGGTGATGCAACAAATGTAAAGGTAAATAACACAGCATACCTAAGCCTTTTTCACATAACCCGGTGCATAACCATGAAACTGTTTAAAAGCCCTGCTGAATGCAGCCTCAGAAGCATAACCGGTGATTGCAGCTGTTTGTGCAATGGTTGTTCCGCCGCTGCTTAACAACAAGGCAGCATGTTGCATACGCAGGCCTTGTATAAACCCGAACACCGTAGTACCATAGAGCTGTTTAAAACCCTTTTTCAGTTTAAACTCATTCAGCAGAAATTGTTTGCTTAACAATTCCAGCGAATGCGCCTGCAGGTAATGTTGTTGCAGGTGACTGTACAATGCCTGCAAACGGTCTCTATCATGTGTGCTCACTCCATCCTGTGCCTGCGGCGCACCGGCCTCCTGCAAACAAAGCAGGGCCAGCTCTTTTACTTTGGCAGTGAGATAAGCGCCTTTCAGTGAATCGGCCACAGCAGGCTGCTGAATCTGCTGTAATACCTGTCGTTGTGCTGTGCTGATCAATGCCCTGTTTTTAAACAAGGCAAAGGGTGATTGCCGCATCATGCTGTTGTGCAAATGCGCAAAGGCATCACCGCAATCTTCCAGCAAACCGGTAAAGAAATCAGGTTGCAGTGCCACACTCACATAACCATAATGCGCCTGCTGCGGAAACCAGTACGAGCTTACGGGATCAACACAATACATGAGGTTAAACTCCCCCGCCTGCAAAGGCATTTTACCTTTAAAACCCGATATCTCTGCATCCGAAGCGCCTGCCAGCTGAAAGTGCAGGCTTACATGCGAGGTGTCGCTGAGTTTGCGCAGTGCCAGGGGCTGGTAAAAATCAGAGCTGAATTGCAGCACGTTGAACACACCCCCGCGCAGGTTCACCGAACGGCAATCAAATTTGCCCTCCAGCGCAGCAGCTGCATATGCCGCAGCCACACCCGCCGTAAACTCACGGCGTATCAGGTTCGAAAATTCAGCGCCTTCAATCTGGTACATGCTCCGTTTGGGTAATATTTTAATCCGTTTCAGCTGTCTGTTTCACAAAACATTGCTGCAACTTGCAGGATACTACAGCAGCAAAGATACGCAACTTGCCCTGCTGGTAAAGCCCGCCGATATGGGCGTACTGAATAGCTGTTAAAGCAATGGATCATGATAAAAAATAAAGATATACAGGTAATTGTTTTTGATGCAGATGACACCCTGTGGAGCAATGAGCCTTATTTCAGGGAAACAGAAGCCGCTTTCTGTCGCCTGCTGGCCCAATACCTGCCGCAGACCGATGTGGAACGCATACTGCTGCGTATCGAAATCGCCAATATCCCGCTGTACGGCTATGGCATCAAGGCGTTCATTCTCTCTATGATTGAAACCGCACTCGAAATAGCAGGCGATGCATTTAATGCAGACCTTACGCGCCAGATTCTGGCACTGGGCACACACATGCTGAACCAGCCCGTGGTACTGCTCGAAGATATTGAACACGTACTGCAGCAATTAAGGCAGCGCTACCGCCTGGTAGTGGCCACCAAGGGCGACCTGCTGGACCAGGAACGCAAGCTTAAGAAATCGGGCCTGGCGCATTATTTCCATCACATTGAGGTGATGAGCGAAAAAGATGAAGCCAGCTACCTGAAACTTGTAAAACACCTCGACGTGCCGCCGGGCAATATGCTCATGGTGGGTAATTCGCTCAAATCGGATATACTGCCGGTACTGGGCATTGGCGGTCATGCCCTGCACATTCCCTTTCACACCACCTGGATACATGAAACCGTAAGCGATGCCATTGAGCACGACAACCTGTACCGGGCCGAAACATTTACACAGCTGCTTAGCCTCGTATAATCATGAAAACATTATTACCAATTGCATCCTGGGCAAGAAAAGACCATTTCCACTTCTTCGGTGGCTTCAGTGATCCATACTTTGGCGTATGTATCCGTATCGACTGCACGCAAGCTTACCAGCGTGCAAAGGAACAGGGCTGTTCGTTTTTCCTGTACTACCTGTACCAGTCGCTCAGGGCAGCCAATACCATTGAACCCTTCCGTTACCGGATTGAAGGCAAAGAAGTATTTATACACGATGCCGTGCACGCATCCCCTACCATTAACCGGCCTGATGGCACGTTTGGTTTTGCGTATATGGATTACCATGCTGACCTATCCACTTTTCACGCCGCAGCCAAGGCAGAAATGGAGCGCGTGCAGCAATCCACCGGACTGGTTCCCTCCAAATCAGGTGACAACGTTATCCACTACTCTGCCATGCCCTGGCTCGATTTCACCAGTCTTGAGCACGCACGGCACTCGGGCTTTGCAGACAGCGTACCCAAAATATCATTCGGCAAAGTCACCGAACACCAGGGCCGCAAAAGCTTCCCGGTATCCATTCACGTGCACCATGCGTTGATGGATGGCTCGGATGTGGGGCGGTATGCGGAACTGTTCCAGGAACTGATGAATGGCAGCCACTAGCCGGTGGCAGACACCTTAAAAAAGCCATCAAAAGCTCTACAAAAGCCTTCCACCCCTCGCCCGTGGCTGTGTCCCCACAGCCACCAACCCAAACGTGCCATGCCGGTGGGGACACCGGCATGGGCATACTGGAAAGTTTCCGTCCCAGACTGTGTCCTCACAGGTATTTTTTACTTACCGGTGTTCTGTTCTTAAACCTGCTCATCAGCTCCCGTTGCCTTTCAAAAAAATTAAAAGTCTACTTTACAGATAGACTTTATATATTTGTGCCGGAAAACAACACGCAAGCATTTGCAGCACAATGACTGATGACATGAAAAGATTGAAATTGACTTTGAGCCACCACTGCATCCCCCAACTAATCCCGGCCATTACCGCGTGTACCCACATGCGTTGTAAACAATTGAACTGCCGCTGCTGTTGTTGATACCAACTACTGCCAGCCGCAACGAACTTATTGCCCGTCCCTTGACGTTAACTACCTACTGACTAACTTATAGCAACACCCGATCATTGCCGGAAATAAAAAATACCAGGTATTTCTTCATTGCTTAAAAAGATTTATGTTGACCAGACATTTACTCCTTTCAGGCCTGGCCCTGCTGTTTGCGGGCGTGATAGTACAGGCACAAACACGTATCAGCGGCATCGTATCATCCGCAGGCACCAACACACCGCTTGCAGGTGTATCTGTTCATATTAAAGGCGCCTCCAAAGGTGTGGTAACAGATGCCGGTGGTAATTTTTCCATCACCGCCAATACAGGCGATTCACTGGCATTTGAATACGTGGGTTATGCCATCAAATACGTGGCAGCCACCAATAACCTGCAGGTAGTGCTCGATGCAGAACAGGGCAACCTGAACGAAGTGGTGGTAACCGCCCTCGGTATTTCTAAACAACGCAAGGCATTGGGCTACTCGGTGCAGGAACTGAAATCAAAAGACATCGCAGAAGCCAAGGAAACCAACCTGGTAAATGCGCTGGCCGGTAAAGTAGCCGGTGTACGCATCACCAACAGCCAGGGCGGTATGGGTTCTTCCCGCATTATCATCCGCGGCGAAACTTCCATTTCCAACTATAACCAGCCATTGTTTATAGTAGACGGGCTGCCGGTAGACAACTCGCAGCTGGGTAACACCGTAGGTACAACCGTAGCTACAGGCGTTAACGCATCGAGAGACTACCCCAACACCATATCAGACATTAACTCAGACGATATTGAAAGCCTCAGCGTACTGAAAGGCCCCAACGCTGCAGCCCTGTACGGCTCACGTGCTGCACATGGCGTAGTGCTGATTAAAACAAAAACAGGCAAACCCAAAAACGGTTTGGGTGTAACACTCACCAGCAGCACCAGCTTTGAAAACCTGCTCACCCTGCCCAAATACCAGGATGTGTTTGGCCAGGGCTCAAACGGACAATTTAGCTATGTAGACGGCAAAGGCGGTGGAGTAAACGATGCGGTAGATGAAAGCTGGGGCCCTAAAATGCAGGGCCAGCTGGTGCCGCAGTTCTTCGACGGCACACCACAGCCCTTTGTACCGCACCCCGACAATGTACGCGACTATTTTAAAACAGGTGTTACCTATAACAACGGTATCGCTATTGAAGATGCCAATGATAAAATCACCTACCGCTTCTCGTACAACAACCTGAAGCAAACAGGCGTTACCCCCAACAGCGATATCAGCAAGAACTTTTTCAGGCTGAACACTTCGCTGAAACTGGCGCCCAGGCTTACCCTCAACACCAATGTAAACTACATCAGGAGTTATGCCGATAACCTGCCCGGCGCAGGCGGTATACGCGCAACCAGCACCATGCTGCAGTTCACATGGTTTGGCCGCCAGGTAGATATCAACAAACTGCGCGACAACTACAACCAAACCGGCAGCGGGTTAAACTGGAACAATGCCTACTACAGCAATCCGTTCTTTGTTGCCAACCAGAACACCGTTGGTCAGCAGCGCGACCGCATTATCGGCAACATTGGCCTGAGCTATAAAATAGCCGAGGGACTGAATGCCAACTTTAAAACAGGTAACGACTATTATACAGACCGCCGCAAACTGCGCATTGCTTACGGCACCAACGGCACACCATTCGGCAACTACGAAGAAGATGCCTTTACCGTAAATGAGAACAACACGGAGTTGAGTTTAACCTATACCAAAAAACTCAGCCACGACTTCAGCATCGATGCGCTTGCAGCAGGCAACATTCGTTACAAAACATATTCCGAGAACGACCAGATAGCGCCCAAACTCGCTGTAGCAGGCATTTACACGCTCAGCAACTCACGCGATCCCCTGGTATCATCCAGCTACTATTCCAAGCTGAAACAAAACAGTATATACGGATCGGCACAGGTAGGCTTCCGCAACTACGCATTTGTAAGTGTAACATTGCGTAACGACTGGAGCTCAACACTGCCCATCTCCAGCATGTCGTACTTCTACCCTTCTGTAAACGGATCATTTATCCTGAGCGATGCATTACACCTGCAGGGCAATGTACTCAGCTACTTAAAAGTAAGAGGCGGCTGGGCCAAAGTGGGTAATGATACAGACCCTTACCAGCTGCAGAATGTATACCCCTTTGTACTGCCTACATTCGGCGGCAACCCGCAGTTAACAGCACCGAGCAAAGCACTAAACCCCAATCTTAAATCAGAAAGCGTAAACACTACTGAAGTTGGTTTTGAAGCAGGCTTCTTTAAAAACAGGGCACACCTCGATGTAAGCTTATACCACAGCAGCAGCACCAACCAGATCCTGAACATCGATGTAAGCGGCACTACCGGCTTTACACAACAGGTGCTCAACGGCGGCAAGCTCACTAACAAAGGCATTGAAGTGCAGGCAGGTGTTACCCCGATCAAAAACAAAGATTTCCAATGGGACATTAATATCAACTTCGCTGCCAACAAAAGCAAACTGTGGTCACTCGATGATGCAGGCCGCTTAAAGAATTATGTACTGGGTACAGACAGAACTGTAAGCACCGTAGCAGCAGTAGGCCAGGCATACGGCAGCCTGCTGGGCAATGCCTATACCCGCAACAGCAGCGGACAGATTGTGGTAGATGCAAGCGGCGCACCCGTTACCAACCCCACACAGCAGATACTGGGTAAATACACACCAGACTGGATTGGCGGTATCACCAACAGCTTTAGCTACAAAAACTTTAACCTGAGTGTACTGGTTGATGCCAGCATTGGCGGCTCCCTGTACTCCAACACCAACTCAACCGGTGCCTATACGGGTGTACTGGCACTTACACTGCCAGGCAGGGATGCTGCACACGGTGGTTTAAACTACTACTACCCCGGCAACAACACTTCTGCCAAACCCGTACAGGGCAATGCAGGCCCCAATGGTGAAACCATACACGACGACGGTATGATATTCAACGGCGTTACTGCAGATGGCAAAGCCAACACCAGTATACTTTCTGCACAGCAGTACTACAAAGCAGTGCGCAACTTTGATGAAGCATGGATATACAGCGCCTCGTACGTAAAACTGCGTGAAGTGAAATTCGGCTACGCACTGCCTGCCGCGTGGATTAAGCACATCGGCTTCCAGGGCGCAACCGTTGCACTGGTTGGCCGCAACCTGTGGATCATCCATAAAAACGTACCCAACATTGACCCGGAAAATGCCTTTAACACCGGTAACGGTCAGGGCCTGGAAGACCTGAGCCTGCCTTCTACCCGCAGCTATGGCATTAATGTGAATCTTAAATTTTAAGCAGAAAAGCAATGCAGTACATGAAAAAATCATCATTCTATATCATAGTTGCAGCAGCAGTGCTTGGCGCCGCCTCCTGCAAAAAAGACCTGGCAGAGATCAACCAGAACCCCAACGGGGCTACCAATCCGCAGCCCGATTACCTGCTGACCAGTACCGAAAAGAAAATAGCAGATACCTATTGGGGTGTAGACAACAACATGAACTCGTCCCTGCTGTTTGTACAGCACTGGGCCAAAATACAGTACACCGATCCTGACCGTTATATCTTTGCCAACAACGCTTTCACACCCATGTGGAATGCACTGTACGCACAGGCCATTACCAACCTCAATAAAATCATCAGCATCTCTAAACAGCAGCAAAACCCCAACTACAATGGTGTGGCGCTGGTGCTGCGTTCCTGGTCGTTTTTATTGCTGACCGATGCGTTTGGCGATATTCCTTACAGCCAGGCCGGTAAAATTGATTCAGTACCCAACCCCGCCTACGATGCACAACGCACCGTATACCTGGGTTTGCTGAACGACCTGAAAACCGCGCAGGCATCGCTTAGCACTTCAGGTGCAGCCATTGCCGGTGATGTATTGTACAACAACCAGATAGGCCCCTGGAAGAAATTCGCCAACTCACTGCGCCTGCGTATAGCCCTGCGCATTGCAGACCGCGAGCCGCAGATTGCCGCGCAAACACTCGCCGATATTGCATCAGAAGGCAGCGGTTACATCAGCAGCAATACGGAAACCGCACAGCTGGTGTACCAGGATTCGCCTAACCAGAACCCCATCAGCAACCTGTTCGACACACGTGATGACTACCGCATCAGTCAAACAGTAACTGATAAACTGCGTGCACTGAACGATCCGCGTTTACCCATTTACGCAGCACCAACTGCTGACCCCACACCGCTTACCTATGTGGGTATACCCAACGGCTTAACACCCGGCGATGCCAGCAACCTCGGCTTTACCAAAACATCCAAACCCGGTACTTACTTCAGGGCACCGCATGCACCTGCTGTGATTATCAGTTATGCAGAAGTATTGTTTGGCCGCGCAGAAGCCGCAGCACGTGGCTTAACCGGCGAGAATGCAGCCGACCTGTACAAACAGGCCATCACCGCATCCTTCAACCAGTACGGCATACAGGATGCAACAACTATCAAGAATTATACTGACCAGCCTGCAGTAACCTTTAACGCAGGCAACTATAAACAGTCTATCGGTGACCAGAAATGGATTGCCCTGTTTGGCCAGGGACTGGAATCATATGCCGAATGGCGCCGCCTCGATTACCCGCAGCTGAAACCCGCAGTAGCAGGTGTGTTGAATGGAGCTTTGCCAGTGCGTTTCATTTACCCCGGATCTGAGCAAACCCTCAACGGCAACAGCTATACCAATGCCGTTAAAAACCAGGGAGCAGATCTGCTAACGACGAAATTGTGGTTTGATGCCAACTAAAAAAAGCCCTCCCGGCTAAACCGGGAGGGCTTTTTTAATTTGAGAATTTGAAGATTTGAAAGTGTGTAAATGACATGCAAGGACTAATTACCTCAACTGCTTTGTTTTGCACTTTGTTCTTCGTACAGGCCAAACACATTGCCATCGGGGTCGCTGAAGGTGGCGGTTATTTCAGGTGCGTGCCTGCCTATCCCCTCCGTAATTCTGCCGCCGCTGGCTTCAATGGCTTCCATGGTTTTGTGAATATCAAACACCATGATGTACACAATCATACCCGGACTGGTATTGGGTTTCCGGTCAGCCGTCCACATACCGCTTACCTGCCCCGTGGTGTCGTCAAATGAAGTAATGCCTCCATCCCGCTTACGGATACTCCACCCGAACACCGTTTCATAAAACGCCGCCGCCCGCGGCACATCCGCAGCATATATTTCGAGATAGCAAATTTTGCCATTGGCCATTTGAGGTTCCATGAGAGAACAATTTGAGAGTTTGAAGATTTGTCCGAAACACTCCTCCGGAGAAAGTATGCTAATGAGGAACAGCCGGATCAGTCAAATGGTTTGATGGTTTGATGCTAAATTGCTTTCCAGTCGGTTCAAAGTCTCGCCAGGATAGTCTCAATGTGTCGGCTCCCGATTCCCGGCATCAGGTTCGCTTCGATTGCATTTCATTCACTATTGCCTAGGATGTAGGCATTTATTTGTGTCATACGGTATTATTTTTTGATGATTGGCCAAACATGAATATAATTCTTACAACTCAATGCCACAGCGGCAGGACGCGACAAATAAAGGGTGCTTTCAGGCCAAAAATGCTTTATCTTGGTAGTCATAAACGATAATGCCGCGATGATTCACCTGGGTATTTTACTAACACAACACCACCGCCTGCTGAGTGTGGCCGCAATGCTCGACCTGTTTGAGACGGCCAACGAATTTTGTGCTGCAGAGGGCTGTGACGAACACTTTGAAATTACACTGCTGCATACAGCAAACAGCAAGCCGGTTTCCTATTCAGCACATCCCATTTACCCGCTGCAGACGGCCCCGCAGCAAGACCTGATACTGATCCCCTCCTTCGCCAGCAACAACCTGCCTGCCGGTATTGATGCCAATATAGAATGCATTCCCTGGCTGCAACAGCAATACCGCAACGGCGCAGAGATTGCCGGCTTTTGCACAGGCGTGTTCCTGCTGGCTGCCACCGGTCTGCTGGACAATAAGCCGGCCACCACACACATACAATCTGCCCCTGCCTTTGCCAGGAACTTCCCCAAAGTACAGTTGCGGAGTGCAGAGGTAACCACGTTTGACCAGGGTATTTACACCGGCGGCGGCGCCACCAACAGTTTTCACCTGATGCTGCGCATGCTGGAGAAATACTGCGGCCCCACCATCGCCGTTCGCACAGCGAAGTATTTTGCGATAGACATGAACCGCGAGCAGCAGGCATACTTCAGTACATTTCAGCCCGTACAGAACCACAAAGACGAGCTGGTAAAAACCCTGCAGCAACGCATTGAACACAACTTTGGTGAAGCAACCTCTATCGAGGAACTGCTGAGTGAAATACCTTCGAGCAGGCGTAACCTGGTGCGCCGTTTTAAAGCAGCCACAGGCGTTACGCCTATTGAATACCTGCAGAAGATAAGAATTGAAGCCGCCAAATCACTGTTGGAACAAACTGACAAAAGCGTGCTGGATGTAATGCTGCACGCAGGCTACAACGATCTCAAAACCTTCAGGCAGTTGTTCCGCAAAAACACGGGTATGACGCCTACGGCTTACCGTGACAAATTTTACCGGGCGCAGATGATTGAGCTAACCTGAGATGGTTTCATTGTTCAATGGTTTAACGTTTGAAGGTTATTGTTGGGTGAGTTGGCCTGGGTGCCCCCTTCATTTGTCATGATTGCACACCCTGGTGTTTTGCGGTGCGATGTAGTTTTGCTTATTCTAAACGATCAATGTAAACATATGGCAAACCAGATATTTGTAAACCTGGCGGTAAAGAACCTGCCGGCAAGTATGGATTATTTTAAGGGCATCGGTTTTACTTTTAACCCGAAGTTCACCAATGATAGCGGCGCTTGTATGGAGATAGGTCCTAACATTTACGCCATGCTGCTTACAGAGCCGTTTTTCAGCACTTTTACCACTAAGGGTATCTCAGACAGTTCCCAAACCACAGAAGCTATTATTGCCCTCTCTGCCGAAAACAGGCAGGAAGTAGATGAACTGGCAGACAAGGCCATCGCCGGCGGCGGCACAGCTGCCAAGCCTACTACAGACTATGGCTGGATGTACAGCCGCAACTTCTACGACATTGACGGCCACCATTGGGAAATCTTTTACATGGATGAAGCGGCTGCGCCAAAAGCAATGTGAGAATTTGAAAATTTGAAAGTGTGCAAATGAGGGAACAATGGTTTTTATTGTTTCAGGCTTAAGGTTTAACGTTTTGCCTGTGCCTGTGGCTGTGTCCCCACAGCCACCTTCGCACTAAAACCAAGCGGCTGTGAGGACACAGCCGCGGGCGAGGTAAGGGAAAAAATTCGCTCAGATAGTCCCGACTGGAAAACAGCTGCAAGCTTCAGGCTACAAGCTGCGAGCTTGTTTGTGCTAAATCGCTTCCGGCGATAAGTGTACTGGTTATTTTAATACCCGCTAAGATCACCATGGCTCACGGCTAATAAAAAAGGCACGCATACCGCGTGCCTTTTTTATTAGCTGAGCGCCCAGGCCTTGTCTCCTTTCTTGTAAGGGAAACTGCCGTCGAACTTGCCCGGGATGGGCAGGTAGCGCAGTGCTTTGGTAGCGCCTACTTCTGAAGAGAAATAGCCCCATACCGTTAACTGGCGCAGCATGCTGAAATAATGCGATGGCGCATCTTTGGCGCGTTTGGCATCATAATCCTGTGCGGCCTTGCCTTCTGCAGTTAATACCGTGGTTTTCTGTTCTGCAGTCAATTCCGCAAATTTCTTTTTATAGGCTTTGTCTGCTGCCTCGTTCAGGGTTTGCAGGCCTTTTACAAACACCTGCTGGTCTTCGGGTGAATAACAATCGGTAACGATTGTTTTCATAAAAGCGCCCACTTTGGCTGCTTTGGCGCCCGGTGAACCTGGTGTATCGGGAATGATGGTATCGGATATTTCATCCATATACGCCACATCTTCGTCTGCAAACAAACCTGTTTTGGCAGCAGGGGTTTTGCAGCCTGACAGGAAAGAGTTGGCGCCGATGATTGTACCGCCGAATATTACTGCTGCGGCAGATAATGCTTCACGTCTGTTCATGTATCAATCAGTTTAATGCGGTTAGAGATTTTGTTTTTTCAGTTCGTTCACGGCAAAGTCTGCTGCACGTGCGGTAAACGCCATGTAAGACAGTGACGGGTTTACACACGCGGCTGAAGTCATAAACGCACCGTCGGTTACAAACACGTTGGGGGCATCCCATACCTGGTTGTTTTTGTTCACCACCGATGTTTTAGGATCTGCACCCATGCGCGCAGTACCCATTTCATGAATACCACGGCCCGGTGTGCCATCACCATCCCAGCCCTGTACATTTTTAACGCCGGCTGCTTCCAGCATTTCAATGGCATCCTGCTTCATGTCTTTACGCATGGCCAGCTCATTTGATTTCAGTTCGCAGTCAATGGCCAGCACATTGAGGCCCCATTTGTCCTTGGTATTTTTATCCAGGGAAACCATGTTGCTGTGATCGGGCAGGATTTCGCCGAAGCCACCCATACCCATTGTCCAGCTGCCTGGTTCGGTAAGTGCTTCCTTGAAAGCAGCACCCAGCATCAGTTCAGGCACAGCGCGTTTCCAGCCTTCGCGTGAACCGCCGCCCTGGTAACCAAAGCCGCGCAGGTAATCCCTTTTATCACCAAACAGGTTGCGGTAGCGGGGAATATACACACCATTGGCGCGGCGGCCGTACGTGTATTTGTCTTCATAACCTTCAACATAACCAGAAGCGCCTACGCCCAGGTGGTGGTCCATCAGGTTGTGGCCCAGCTCATTGCTGCTGCTGCCCAAACCGCCCGGCCATATATCGGTGGCGCTGTTCATCAATATCCAGGTACTGTTTAAGGTAGAGGCATTGAGGAACACGATTTTTGAAGTGAACTCGTAAGTTTTGTTGGTTTCTGCATCCAGCACTTCTACGCCGGTTGCGCGTTTTTTGTCCTTATCGTACAGCACGCGGGTAACAATGCTCCAGGGGCGAACCGTGAGGTTACCGGTTTTCATGGCAGCAGGCAAGGTAGCAGACTGTGTGCTGAAATAAGCGCCGAACGGACAGCCCAGCCAGCATTTATTACGGTACTGGCAGTTGGTACGGCCTTCGTGTGGCGCAGTTAAGTTGGCGGTGCGGCCCATAATCATAGAGCGCTGGCCTTTATAATAAGCCTTCAGCCTGGCAGCCACGTCTTTTTCCACGATGGTCATTTCCATGGGTGGCAGAAACTGGCCGTCGGGCAGCTGCGGGAGACCGTCACGGTTACCGCTGATGCCTGCGAATTTCTCTACATAATCGTACCAGGGTTCAATTTCCTTGTAGCGCACGGGCCAGTCAACAGCAATACCGTCTTTGGCATTGGCTTCAAAGTCAAAATCGCTCCAGCGGTAGCTTTGTCGGCCCCACATTAACGAGCGGCCGCCCATATGGTAGCCCCTGAACCAGTCGAAACGTTTTATTTCAGTATAAGGCGATTCTTTTTCGTTTACCCAGTAATCGAGATTGGTTTCATTTAAAGGATAGTCTCTTTTCAGCACAGGATAATCCTTAATCATTTGCTGTGTGCGTTCTCCGCGGTGGGCAAATTCCCAGGGCGCCTTGTTGGCATTTACATAATCCTTAATGTGTTCAATATTGCGTCCCCTTTCCAATAAAAGTACCTTCAGGCCTTTTTCGGTCAGTTCCTTTGCAGCCCAGCCCCCGCTGATGCCGGAGCCTACCACAATCGCATCGTAATGCTGTTGCGCCATGATGTGAAATTGATTTGAGTGTATATAGAATCAGGTTGTCCATGTATATTGGCGCCTGCTATGCGGTGAGGCACCAGGCAATCGTTGTTTGTTTTACGGCATCCGCCAGGCAGCGGAAGAAGTGGTAAGTTAGGTATTTTCCCGATTCAACAACGCAATAAATACTGTATTCGGCGAAAGCCGTTCACATTAGTATAAAGCTGCATTTTTTATCCACCCTGTTTCAGCGGCTGTGGCGGTGCTGTCGCCCGCAGGCCTGCCGAGAATTTGTATGCTGAGAATATCAGCCGGCTGCGGGCCTGCAGCGGGTTGTTTAATACAGGTCATTTTTTCATTGGGCGCCAGTATAATACGCTGTCCGCTGCGGTTACCGAGCGTTACTTCCATATCACCCTGCAGCAGAATGGTTTGCACAGCAGTGTCCTGGTCATAACTGCGTATATTAAAAAAGGCGCCGGTGGTATTGTACGAGAGTTGAGCGGTATACACCTGGAAAGGTTTGTTGCGCAGGCGTACCACTTCAAAAAATGCTTCTCCTGCCACATTCACCTCGCGGGTTTGCGTGGTATTGTTTTCGGTATAACTGAGGCGGGAATTGCTGTTGAGGTACACCTGGCTCCCATCCGGCAGGCGTATTTTTTTTACCTGCCCGGCTATGGTTTCATAATGCCTGGTTTGTGTATAGGCTGCAACGGGTTGGTAACGGTAATACAGTAAGGTTGCAGCCAGTAGTATGGCAGCAATAATGGCTACATACATCAGCACTTTGGGCGGCATTACCGATTCGGGTGGCAGAGCAGGTTCAAGCGTTTTAGGATCGAACCGGCCGCTCAGCTGCATTTTTACATATTGCGCGGCATAGGCTTCATCTGCATCGTTGCGCAGGTTGCCGGCATCCTGGTGGTGAGTGAGCAAACGATCGTGCAACAGGCGCCATTCCTGGCTACAGGCAACCAGCCGGCCCAGCTGCTCAAGGTCGCCGGCACTGGCTTCGCCCGATAGTTTGCGGCGCAGCAAGGTATAAAATAACTTTTCAGGGGACATATATGCTATAATGATAACAGTAAGCAGCACACTGCTGTATTTACTGCAATAATTATTTATTCTTCAACAGGTGTTCTTTCACCAGCGTACCCATGCGTGTTAATGCCAGTTGCAGGTGTGTTTCCAGTGCATGAACAGAAACACCCAGTACCGCAGCCGCTTCTTTGCAGGTACAGGCTGTGGGCCGCACCAGTAAATAAGCCAGCTTCGATTTATACGGCAGCTCTTGCAGGGCAGCCTGCATTACACGCGTAAAAGCAGCTGTAGGATACAACGGCCCGTCACCGGCATACAACGAAGTCAACGCTACTGCTTCCGGCGCCGCCTGTGTTTTGTGATGCGCCTCCCACGCAGCACAGCCGTTCTTCACAACAATGAACAGGTATATTTTCAGCTGCTGAATTTCGCACAGCCGCTCTTCCATATCCCATACATGCAGCAATGCATTGCCCACCAGCTCTTCCGCCACATCAACATTGTTGGTAATACTATACGCGAAACGCACTAAAGCAGGATGGTAGTGAAGAAAGATTTTTTTATAGGACTGCTCATCACGGTTAAACGCAACAGCGTACTGCAGTTGTAATATTTCAGCTGGCGTAAATGGCAATCGTTTAGACAATTTGGCTAAACAAGTTTAGACAGTTCTGCTGATACTTCAAAATATTTCACCATTCCAATTTGTGCACAGCCGGTCAATGTAAACCCGCTATTCTCCTGTCGTGAATCGTCAGTCGTCAGTCGTCAGTCGTGAGTGATCTAAGAGAGTATTAATTTCGAGAATCGAGACATCGACACGTCGAGACTATCTAAGCGAGTATGTTCCCCCTTTGATGCCTGCGGCAGTTCAACTTCCAACGTTAAACTTTAAACCTCTAAACAAAACTGGTCCCGGCTGAGCCGGGACCAGTTGCTTACACTTTGATGCCTTCCTTTATTTCATCGCTGGCATTTACCATAACCTGGTCGCCCGGTTCAAAGCTGCCGAACACTTCTGTTTTTTCTGCACTGGTATTGCCGGTCGTTACATCCACTTTTACCGTAACGCCTTTGCGTACTACAACAACATACTTCCGTTCAGTAGAAGTAACCACAGCCTGTTTGGATACCACCCAGGCATCTTTGTTACCCGTTAACTGCAGCACCACATCGGCATACATGCCGGGTGTTAACATACCATCGGCATTGTACACATCCATTTCAACACGCATGGTGCGGTATTGCATGTTAATATTGCCCGACCTGCGGGTGATGGCCGCACTCATTTTTTTACCAGGGAACGCGCTTAAAAAGAAATCCATTTTTTCTTTCCCTGCAATAGCGCTGCCGGCATATTCCGGCACATCTACCTGCAAACGCAGGCGGTTGGTTTGCTTCAGCTCCAGCATGGGTTTCTGCTCTTTGGCGGTAGCACTTACCAATGCACCGGGGTGTACATTGCGTTCTGTAATTACCCCATCAAACGGCGCGCGCACTTCCAGGTAATCCTGCATGGTTTGCTGCATTTGCCAGTTGGCTTTTTCTGCATTGCGCAAAGCGCTGTCTGCTTCGGTGCGGGCTTTGGCGGTAGCCAGATCCATCGGGGCAATGGCACCCTTTGTTGCAGCAGCCTGCAACAGGCGTTTGTAGTTTTCAACACTTATGGTATAATCTGCCTGCGCGCGGCCATATTTTTCCCTGGCCTGCACACTGGCCTGTTGCAACTCAGGCGCCTGCAGTGTCATCAGCAACTGGCCTTTATGCACCTGCGACCCGATATCTACCGATACCTGCTGTACATAACCATTTACTTTGGGAAAAATGCTCACTTCCTGGTAAGCAGCCAGCTGTGCGGGCAATTGCAAGGTGCCGCTTACGCCGCCTTTTTCAAGGGGTGCCAATGTGTATTGTTGTTTGGGAGCTTTGGGCGCAGGCTTGTGTTCAGCTGAATTACCTGAGGAGCAGCCGTACACGCCCGCAAGCAACACTGTAAATAGAATAATGGTCTGTTTCATGTTCAATGATTTTATGGTTGATCGTGGTCTTCAGGCCACAACGAAACGGTTTCATAATTTTTCTTCTGCTGCACCCAGCCGTATACCAGCGGTACAATAAACAAGGCTGCAAACGTAGACGCAGCCAGTCCGCCGATCACTGCCCTGCCCAATGGTGCACTCTGGTCACCTGCTTCACCCAGGCCGCTGGCCATTGGTATCATGCCGGCGATCATGGCAAGACTGGTCATTAAAATAGGACGCAGGCGCACACCTGCACTTACAATCGCTGCTTTAAACGGATCTTTATAAGTAAGTCTTAGTGTTTCGGCATTCGTTACAATCAAAATGGCATTGGCCACCGACACACCGGTTGACATGATGATACCCATGTACGATTGCAGGTTAAGCGTAGCACCTGTGGCCAGCAGCAACAACATGGAACCCAGCAATACCGCAGGCACGGTAGCCAGTACCGTTACTGCCAGGCCAAAGCTCTGGTAGTTGGCAGCCAGCAACAACAATATTACCACGATAGCAGCCAGCAGACCGGTTTGCAGCGAACTGAGCGTTTCTGTAAGCAGTGAAGACATACCCTTTACCTCTGTAATTAAACCCACCGGCTTTTCACCCAAATCGGCAATCGCCTTCTGCACGGCACCAGTGGCAGTGCCAAGGTCTTTTTTATACACATTGGCACTTACGGTTACAAACCTGCGCGGGCCACTTCTGTCGTACTCACCCGGTGCATTGGCCACAGAAAGTGTGGCTACATCACTCAGCACCGGCCGTACCGCACCTTTTACCAGGGGTATGGCATTGAGCTGTGTTACGGAGTTCATGATATACTCCGGTATCTGCACCTGCGTTTGGTAAGTATAAGCAGAGCGTTCATCCAGCCACAGGTTCTTGTTGGTATACCGGCTGGAAGAGGTAGCATCGGTAATACTCTTCGATACCTGGTCAATCGTTAACCCCATCTGCGCCAGTTTATAGCGGTCGATGGTGATATTGATATTACGCACATGCAATGGCTGCGCTATCTGCACATCGCGCAGAAACGGCACCTGCTGCAGGCGTTTTACCAGTTGTTCTGCATAGCCGGTAATATCATCATAGTTTTTACCGCTTACTGCTACTTCAACCGGTGTAGATGCACCCTGCGCCATAATTTTCTCCGTAAGTTCAATTGGTTCAAAAGACAACTTCACGGAAGGATAAGCAACGGCCACATCATGACGGATGCGCTCTTTCAGGTCATCCATTTTTACTTTGTACGATTCATCGAGGTTTACCTGCACAATGGCCTCATGTGTGCCGCTGGTAAACACATACAGGTTGCTGGAGCCAAAACTGCTGGGCACCAGTCCCACATAAGCCGAGCTAATGGCTACATGGTTGTGCACGGCGCTATCAATAATCTGCAGGATGCCCCTGGTGGTTTGTTCCGTTATTTCCAGGCGTGTACCATCCGGCTCACGCACACGCACCTGCAGCTGGCCGCTGTTGGTTTTAGGCAGCAGGTCTTTACCGATGATCACGAAACATGCTGCCGCAGCACCAAAGGCCAGCACCAGGTATAGCATCACCAGGGCTTTCCGCTTTGGCATCCATAGCTGCAAACGGTTCATCAGCCTGTTCTTCATACGCTGAAAGAAACCGTTCTCTTCAGGATGTTGTGCATCTTCATTGGTATGCTCGTTTACTTCGCGCACCTCTTCTTCATTCAAAGCCAGTCCTGCATGTGCATGATCTGTTTCGTGGTGATAGGTGAAATGATCTGCCTTCAGCAATTTATTGGCGATAACAGGCACCAGTGTTTGCGCTGCCACAAACGATACAATCATGGCAAAGCCGATAGATAACGACAGTGGCAGGAACATGGCCTTAGGCACACCATTCATCATAAATGCCGGCGCAAACACAGCAAGTATACACAGCAGTATAAGCAACAGCGGGAAAGAGATTTCCGCACAGGCATCACGTATCGCACGCATTTTCGGTTTGCCCATTTCCAGGTGCTGGTGAATGTTTTCGATGGTTACCGTGGCCTGGTCAACCAGTACACCAATGGCCAGCGAAAGCCCGCTCAGCGTCATGATATTGATGGTTTGCCCGGCCATATGCAAAAAGAATACGGCGCTTAAGATAGATACCGGTATGGTAATAATCACCACCAGGCTGCTACGCCAGTCGCGCAAAAACAGCAGTACCATTAACCCCGTAAGAATAGCGCCCAGTATGCCTTCTGTCATCAGGCTTTTGGCGGAGTTCATTACAAACACACTCTGGTCAAACTCATAGCTGATGTTCACATCATCGGGCAGCAGGGTTTTCATCTCCCCCATCTTGCCTTTCAGCGCCTGCACTACTTCCCAGGTACTGGCATCGGCCGTTTTTACCACCGGTATGTATACGGAGCGTTTGCCATTCACCAGCGCATAATCTACCGTAACATCTGCCCCATCGCTTACATGCGCCACATCACGCACAAAAACAGCAGCCGTACCCTGCGTGGCAATGGGGATATCGCCAAAATGATTCACCTTTTCCTCGAGTGAGTTAATGGCAGTAACATACATCAGGCTGTCAACACGCAGGTTACCTGCCGGTGTAATGGTATTGTTCTTCGCAATGGCGCTCACCACTTCATCGGGTGAAAGATTGTAGCTGCGCAGCTTTTGCGGATCAACATTAATCACCACGGTACGCGCATTAGAGCCAAACGGCGGCGAGGCAGAGAGGCCGGGCACTGTGGCAAACAGCGGGCGTATGCGTGTGAGTACAAGATCGAACATCTCCTTAAGCGATTTGGTTTCACTGCTAAACACCAGCTCGCCCACCGGTAACGACGATGCATCGAAACGCACCACCTGTGGCGGCAATGCACCTGGCGGAAAGAAGGCCATGGTGCGGTTTACCTGCAAGGCCACCTGCGCCGAAGCTTCGGCCATATCGGTGTTTTCATAAAACGTAAGCTTGATCAATGACAAGCCCTGCGTGTTTTTACTTTCTATGTTTTTAATGCCGTTTACATACAGAAACTGGTCCTGCATGCGCGTGGCGAAAAAGCCTTCCATTTGTTTGGGCGACATGCCGCCGTACTGCTCAATTACATAAATGGTAGGCAGGTTGAGTTTCGGGAAAATATCGATGGGTATTTTGCGAATGGCTGCTACGGAAAACAGCAGCAGGCCAAGGAACAATACCAACACCGTAACGGGTTTCTTTAATGCTGCACGTACCATGGCTAATTTTTTAATGATTGAATAAACAAATCAAGGTTGCCGGTGGCAGCTGCCTTGTCAAGATTGGCCTGCATCCACTCATTCAGTGTTTCCACGTAATCAGTCTGCGCGCGGTACAGCAGGAAGGAGGCATTGGTTAAATCAATCACATTGATAATGCCGGCCCTGTATTGTGCCATCTTCTGCTCATACGCATCCGCTGCTGCCTGCAGCTGAACCGGTAACTGCAACAGGTTGGCTTCTGCGGTACTGATGGCTGTCTGCGACTGACGCAATGCTGTTTGCAATGCCTGCTGCTGTTGCTGCAACGCATAATCACTGGCCTGTATGCTGAACTTGTTTTCGGCCAGCCGGTCGCGGCGGTGCACGCCGTTAAACAGGTCGTACACAAAGGCAACCCCTACACCATAGTTATATCGCTGGTAACCTAATCCTGTTGCTAACGATTTATAATTGCTGGCATCATCAATACTCGAACCCCTGCCCCAGAAACTCGCGGCCAGCAATATTTTGGGGAGATAACTTTTCTTAATGAGCTGCGTGGCAGACTGCAGCAATTGTTTTTGCGCGGCATAGTAAGCGGTAAGCGGGTTGCGGGCAGTATCATTGCCGCCTGCAGCGAAAATTGTGTGGGCATCAACCGCATATACCGAGCGTGCAGTGTCAATGGCAATACTGTCTGTAATGCCTGTTAAAAAGCTGAGTTGCTGGCGCAGCTGCTGCACATCGCCCATGCGGCGGTTGCTGGTTACCTGCGCGCGCGACAGCTCGGCCAGTGCCAGCGAAGAATCCACACCTGGCTTGATACCGCTGGCAGTTACGGCCTGTATTACTTCGTATACAGCCTGGTAGCGGCTGATGTTCTGCTGATCAACCGCCTGCTGGTAAATATTGCGCAGTAAACTGAAATAGGTTTTGCTCACCTGCAGCTTAAGCAGGTAGGTTTCTTTGGCAAGATCACTTTCGCTGAGCTGTTGTTTGCTGACAGCATTGTTCACCCTTGCCTTGTTTAAACCGAAATTCTCCAGCTCATATTCGCCATACAGCATACCAATATTACCGGTAGCGGCATCACTGATATTGGCTGAGCGGATGGAGCCGGAAGTAGACACCATACCAAAGGGGAAATAAGACCCATTTACACTGTTGGCCGTAGCCAGTGAAAGCTGGTCTTCTACTTTCACGGAAGGAAGCGCCGCATGTTTGGCCTGTGTTACCACGGCGGCTGCGCTGTTTACCTGCGCCTGTTTCTGTAAAATAACGGGTAAGTGATGAACAGCAGCATCTGTCAATGCCTGCAGCTGGTAGGGCTTACCGGCGCTTTGGGCATGTACAGTATAACTCATTGCAACAAGCCATGCGCCTACTACAACAGCCACCGCTCTTTCTGTGGAAAAAGCCATGAATACTGATTTAAATGAAAAAAGGTAAAACGATCGGGTTGTGAGGTTAACCCAATGCAGGCGGCGCCCTTAGCGAAGAATGCAGTAACAGGCGGTTGAGTACTACCTGCCTGTAAGTGAAGTATTGTTTTTTAATGACCTGGTAGGTAACGTCGGGCAATTTTGCCACGCTGTTAACGGCCATCACCGGCTGGGGAGCATAACGTTTGTTGAGCCAGCCTGTTTTTTTGCTGTGTGTGGTATCCAGCTGTGTTAATGTTACCGGTTTGGTTTTACCGGCTGCAGCTGTTTCCTGGCCCTGGCTTATCCAGGCATAGGTAACATCTGTATGGGGCGTTGAAAAGCGCAGGCACAACTGCACTGCAAAAAATACAGTGTAAATGCCCAGCAGCAATAACTTAAATGCAAAACGCGCCATCCGGCGAAGCTAAGACAATAAGTGGTTCAATGGGTTAATTGTTTTATTGTTTCAGGGTTTAAAGGTTTAAGGTTTAACGTTATTTTGTGCTGCAGGCATTGTTTAGTACAGGTGGACATCGTGATTCGTGATTATCTTAGCGAGACAGGGTTGCCGGTGAGGACACCGGCAACGGCATCAGGGGGCAGCACTCACCACTCACCGATTTTGTACGAGCCTGAAATAAGTTGACCAAAAAACCAGGTCAAACATGGCAAAAACACATTTAGTAACCCGACGCGTCTTCAGTGAAGAGGTACGTCGCAGTGCCGTAAAGGCAATTGAATCAGGAAAG
>NZ_QTJU01000018.1 GCF_003412455.1 Deminuibacter soli
CCCTTCTACTAACACAATCCTGTGATCTTATAATTTTACCTCACTTAATCAAAGTCTCCGCTATATAGCGTGGTATACCGGCCAATATTGAAAAAGCCGCCCCAAATACTTTTGAGACGGCCTCTTCACTAAATTTGACCGAAGTCTTTGGTCGGGTGGACAAGATTCGAACTTGCGACCCCTTGCACCCCATACAAGTGCGCTACCGGGCTGCGCCACCACCCGAAACCTCTGTTAACCAGCATGTTTTAAATAACAGCCGTATCGTTAACGGGTTGCAAATGTAAAGGGTTTTTGTAAAAAACAAAGTATATTGCAAAAAATTTTTGTGCGGCCCATGAATATTTTACTCCGGCAGGTATTAATAGCAGATGCATCATCTCCCCTCAACGGTCAAACGCAGGATATTTTAATAGAACAGGGTGTTATCACCGCCATCGAACCTTCCATTGCAGCCAAAGATGGGGTGCAGGAAATCAGTGCAGCAGGCTTAACCGCCTCGGCTGGTTGGGTAGACCTGTTTGCCCATCTCTGCGATCCCGGTATTGAGTACAGGGAAACCCTCGAATCAGGTGCAGCAGCAGCAGCAGCAGGTGGCTATACCGAAGTATTTGTATTGCCCAATACGCAACCTGTGGTGCACAACAAAACCCAGGTGGAATATATCGTGCAAAAATCCAATGCACTGCCGGTTACCTTACGCCCGCTGGGCGCTGTAACCAAGGGCATAGAAGGAAAGGAGCTCGCCGAAATGTACGACATGCAGAACAGCGGCGCCATTGCTTTTTCTGATGGTATTTATCCTGTGCAATCACCCGGACTGCTGCTTAAAGCATTGCAGTACGTAAAAGCATTCAACGGCGTGGTAATACAGGTGCCTGCAGATGACAGCATCGGCAAATACGGCCTGATGCACGAAGGCATTATTTCTACGCAACTGGGTCTGCCCGGCATTCCTGCACTGGCAGAAGAACTGATGGTGCACCGCGATATTGAGCTGCTGCGTTACACCGGCAGCCAGCTGCACATTACCGGCGTATCTACCGAAAATAGCCTGCGCATGATTGCAGCAGCAAAAGCGGAAGGTTTGCAGATCACCTGCAGCGCCACACCATATCATGTAAGCTTCTGTGATGAAGATTTACAAACCTACGATACCAATTTAAAGGTTACGCCTCCCCTGCGTTCACGCGCCGATATGCTGGCCCTGCGTGAAGCAGTGAAAAGCGGCGTGGTAGACTGCATTGCATCGCACCATATACCGCAGAACTGGGATCATAAAACCTGCGAATTTGAATATGCCAAAGCCGGTATGGCTGGCCTGCAAACAGCCTTTGCAGCGGTGCTCACTGCCATACCCGGTTTGTCTGCAGAACGGATAGCACAACTGTTTGGCGGTAACGCCCGCTCGGTATTTGCGCTGGAACCTGCTACCGTGCAAAAGGGAGCAACCGCCAATATTACCCTGTTCAGCACCGGAGGCAGCACAACCCTCAGCAAACAGAACAATAAAAGCAAGTCGTACAACACGCCGTTTCTTGATAAGGCATTAAAAGGCCAGGTTATTGGGATTATCCACAAAGGTCAGTTACATTTGAATAAATAATTTTATACATGGAAACAAAACCTGTTAAGCCAGCCGTATATGGCCTTATTATTTCCCTGGTGCTGATTGTTTTTAACCTGGTTGTGTATTTCACCCACCAAATGGAAAACCGCCCGCTCGGCTCCGTATCTTTCCTGATACTCATCGGCGGCATCATTTACGGATGCATTGAATATGCCAAACAAAACAATGGCAATGTTACCTTCGGCAACGTGTTTGCGCACGGTTTTAAAATCACCGCTGTTGTTATCGTCATCCAGGCGCTGTATACCGTATTAAGCATAAAAGTATTGTTCCCTGACATTATCGATATTACCATTGATACGGCCCGCAAAAAGATGATTGAAGAAGGCAAGGCAACACCTGAGCAGATACAGCAGGGTCTTGATATGACACGCAAATTTTTCATGCCTTTCGCTATCGGCGGTATCATCATCGCATTTGGTGTTGTAGGCGCTATTGCATCAGCAATCGGTGCAGCAGTTGCCAAAAAGAACCCGCAGGCACAGAACCCTTTTCAACAATAAAAAGAAGCCCAATTTCCCGGCATGGATATAACTATTGTAGTTCCGCTTTTGAATGAAGAAGAATCATTACCCGAATTAACCGAATGGATTGCGCGTGTTATTAATGAACAGCAAAAATCTTATGAAGTAATCCTGGTAGATGATGGCAGTACAGATAACAGCTGGCAGGTAATTGAACAATTGTCGCAGTCTAACCCATGTATCAAGGGCATAAAATTTCAGCGCAACTACGGAAAATCAGCGGCACTCAATGAAGGCTTTAAAGCAGCCAAAGGTGATGTGATCATTACCATGGATGCCGACCTGCAGGATTCACCTGATGAAATTCCTGATCTGTATAAAATGATCGTGGTTGACGGTTTTGACCTGGTTAGCGGCTGGAAGAAAAAACGCTTCGATAACAAGCTCACCAAAAACCTGCCTTCTAAACTGTTTAATGCCGCTGCCCGCAAAAGCTCCGGTATTAAACTGCATGATTTTAACTGCGGCCTAAAATCCTACAATAAAAAAGTAGTCAAAAGCATAGAAGTTTACGGTGAAATGCACCGTTACATTCCCATACTCGCCAAATGGGCAGGTTTCAGAAAAATTACCGAGAAAGTGGTAGAACACCGTGCACGCAAGTACGGTGTAACCAAGTTTGGGTGGGACCGTTTTGTAAATGGCTTCCTCGATCTTGCTACCATCAGCTTTGTAAGCCGCTTTGGCAAACGCCCCATGCACTTCTTTGGCCTGTACGGCACGCTGTGTTTTTTAATCGGTTTTGCCATGAGCATTTACCTGTTTATCGGCAAGCTGGTTGTGGCTGATTTCGCACTCACCAACAGACCTGCTTTTTATGGCTCGCTTACCTTTATGATCATTGGTATGCAGCTGTTTCTCGCAGGTTTTGTAGCCGAATTAATCAACCGCAACTCCACCGAACGCAACAATTACCTGATTGAAAAAAAACTGGGAGTATAAATAGTGAGAAGTGAGTAGTGAGCAGTGAGTATTACAGAAACGTCAACTCTACTCACCACTGACCACTCACCACTGACCGCTCACTATTCACCATTTCCCCGCTCTCTATGTCGAATATCGTTATCATATCACCCGCCCATCCCCTGCGCGGCGGTATCGCAGCTTCGGGCGAACGGCTGGCCAGGCAATTGCAGCAAGACGGGCACCAGGTAACCATCTTTACCTTTTCGCTGCAATACCCGGGCTTTATGTTTCCGGGCACTACCCAATATTCGTCTGAACCTGCACCTGCCGGTTTAAACATACGTGTCTGCATCAATTCCATCAATCCCTTTAACTGGATCAGTACCGGTTTGCAGCTTAAGCGGCTAAGGCCCGATGTAATTATTGTGCGTTACTGGCTTCCGCTGATGGGGCCTTGTCTGGGTACAATATTGCGTATTGCCCGCAGCAACAGGCACACCAAAGTAGTATGCCTGGCCGACAATGTGAAACCGCATGAAAAACGTGCAGGCGACAAGCCCTTCACACGTTATTTTATGCAACCGGTAGATGCGTTTGTTACCATGAGCGACAAGGTGCTGCGCGACCTGCGGGAGTTTACACAGAAAAAAGCAGCCCTGGTTAACCATCCCATTTATGACCAGTTTGGTGAACTGCTGCCCAAAACACAGGCGCGTGAACATTTACAACTCGATGCCAATGATAAAATCATCCTGTTCTTTGGCTTTATCCGCCAGTACAAAGGGCTCGATTTGTTGTTGCGCGCCATGGCCACAGATGCCGTTCGTAACGCAGGCATCAAACTGCTGGTAGCCGGTGAGTTTTATGATGATGCCAACACCTATCACCAGCTGATCAGCGAGCTGAACATCGGCGACCGCGTGTTGCTGCATACCGATTTTATACCCGACAGCGAAGTAAAATACTATCTCTGCGCAACAGATTTTGTAGCACAGCCCTACCGCAACGCCACACAAAGCGGTGTTACCCCGCTGGCCTATCATTTCGAAAAACCCATGCTGGTAACCAATGTAGGCGGCCTGCCCGACACCGTGCCTGACGGGAAAGTGGGTGTTGTAACAGCACCCGAACCTTTGGCCATTGCAAATGGGATATTGCGTTTATACCAGCTGGGCGAACAGCATTTTCTGCCCTATCTGAAAGAAGAAAAGAAAAAATATAGCTGGAAAACTTTGGCCGATACCTTACTTGCATTGGTACAATAGCTGCAGTAGCCTACATTTGATACTACTCAGTACAACTATCGATAAGAAATGGATAAAATAAGAAATATCATCAGTGCTTCTGTAAGCGTAAAACAGCAACTATTGCAGGATGATTTGTTTCTGCAACAGATTGCCATTGCCTGCAACACCATTACCAATGCCTTTAAAAACGGCAATAAGGTACTGTTTTGCGGAAACGGCGGCAGCGCGGCAGATGCACAGCACCTGGCAGCAGAGTTCTCCGGCAGGTTTTACAAAAACAGGCAGGCCCTACCCGCAGAAGCACTTCACTGCAACACCTCTTATCTTACAGCTGTAGCCAACGATTACAGCTTTGATGAAATATATGCACGCCTGGTAACGGGTATTGGTTTAAGCGGCGATGTGTTAATCGGTCTCAGCACATCGGGCAACTCCCCCAACATTGTGCGCGCCTTCGAAGCTGCGCGGGAAAAGGGTGTTATCACCATGGGTTTTACCGGCATCACGGGCGGTGCGCTGAAAGCATGGAGCGATTACCTGTTTAATGTACCGGCAACTGATACACCCCGCATACAGGAAGCGCATATACTTATTGGCCATATTATTTGCCAGCTGGTAGAAGAACAGCTCTTCGGCGGCGAAGACACCGTATAACCAAACGGCGTTGCCGCAGCACAAAAGTTCAAATCAATGCTCGATCTCAACAATATCAACAGCAGCTGGACCCTCTTTCTTGACCGGGACGGTGTGTTCAATTACGAAAAGGAAGAAGACTATATTCTCAACACAGGTGAGTTCAGGCTATACGAAAACGTACTTGACCATATTGATGTACTCGCCCGCAGGTTCGGCACCATTGTAATGGTCACAAACCAAAAAGGCATTGGCAAGGGACTAATGACCGTAGCAGATCTTGACAGCATACACCAGGTGCTGTTAAGCGCCGTACAGGCAAAAGGCGGCCGTATAGATCGCATTTATTTTGCTCCGGATACTGATAACAGCGCCATTAACCGCAAACCCCAGCCCGGCATGGCCTGGCAGGCAAAGGCCGATTTCCCCCATATCGATTTCACCAAAAGCATTATGGTAGGCAACAAGCCCAGCGACATGCGGTTTGGCCGCAATGCCGGCATGTACACTGTCTTTGTGGCCACTACCCACCCCGAAACCCCGTTCCCGCACCCTGATATTGATCTCCGGTTCAATGACCTGGATAGTTTTGCGCAAGCCTTAAAGCAACTGGAATAAATAATCAGCAAAGCGATATACTTGATTGGCAATAAGCAGTTTAAAAATTCAGCAAGAGAGCATCAATGTATAATGAACGCCAGCGATGAATATCAGTCAACCCGCATATCTCCTTCTCTTTGAAGCTATTGACTAACAACTATCCGCTGCAGGCCATTACAAACTTTTTTGGGCAACAAATAACAAAACAGGTACGCCATACGTTTTGATAACGTTGTATTTTTACCCGGGAGAATAATTATGCGTTACGTTCTACTTATTGTATTCAGCAGCCTTTGTTTGTGCACCAGTGCTCAACGTTTATCCAAACCTGACCGTCAGCGGCTTACGGTGCTGGAAGACACATTGAAAAAGCTGGGGCAGCAGATGATTTATGACGTGGAAGCATCCAGGCGTTTTGCGGCAGACAGCAGTTTTATCCGCACCCTGGTAAAAGCCCTGCATACACCTTATTCCTTTGATTACGATTTTGATTCCGTTCAAACAGTCTCTACCCTGTATGCACCTGACACAACTTTCCGTGTATTTACCTGGCAGTTTCAACGCGACGATGACTATTATCGCCAGCGCGGCGCTATCCAGATGAAAACGGCAGACGGCTCGCTGAAGCTATTCCCGCTGATTGATATGTCTGATTTTACGCAGAACCCGGTAGATAGTGTACGTTCGAACCTTAACTGGATCGGCGCTATTTATTATGGCATTGTGATGAAAAAAGCCGGCGCTAAAAAATACTACACCCTGCTCGGCTTTGACGACAATAATATGCGCAGCACCAAAAAATGGATTGATGTGCTTACGTTCGATGAAGCCGGCAACCCGCATTTCGGCGGTCAGTACTTCGACTATAAAAATGACAGCCTGAAGCCAGCGCAGCCTGCCTACCGCTTTTGCCTGGAATATAAAAAAGAGGGCCGTGCACGCATGGCCTATGATCCTGAAATGGACATGATTATTTTTGATCATCTCGTAAGTGAAGACAATAACCAGAGCAAGCGTTATACACTGATACCCGACGGCGATTACGAGGGCTTTAAATGGCAGAACGGCCACTGGGCGCACGTGAGCAAGGTATTCACCTACAAACTCACGGATGGTCACGCACCGCAGCCTACCATCCTGAAAGATGACGAGGGCAAAAGCGACGAGAAGAAACTGTTGGAGCAATCGCTGAAAAACATGCAGAAAGCCCAGCCTGCCAACCAAAGCAAAAAATTCCAGAAGAACCAGCGCACCGACCCCAGGCAGGGAACGGAGAACTAAGAGGGTAGCTGTAATGGATGAATGGTTCTATGGTTTACCTCTCATATTATTGCATTAAAAAAGCGTCCCGGTTAAGCCGGGACGCTTTTTTGTATCGTAAACGGTAAACCGATTAACGTGTTTCCTATTTCTTTTTGCTGCTTTTAGGAGCAAACATGGCCAGCATTCTTTTGCCTTCCATTTTGGGCATGCCTTCCAGTGCACCCACTTCGGTTAAGCGCTCTGCGAATTTCAGGAGCAGTAACTCACCACGGTCTTTAAACATGATGGCACGGCCTTTAAACTGCACATAAGCTTTTACCTTGTTTCCGTCTTTCAGGAATTTTTCGGCATGTTTTGCTTTAAAGTCAAAATCATGATCGTCGGTACCAGGCGTAAAGCGAATTTCTTTCACCTCGCTTTGCTTGGCATTGGCTTTCATTTCTTTTTCCTTACGCTTCTTCTCGTATAGGAATTTTTTGTAATCGATTACCTTACAAACAGGAGGATCTCCGTTGGGAGATATCTCAACCAAGTCCAGTTCCTGCTGCTGCGCGATGCGGCGGGCTTCTTCAATCGGGTAAACACCTACCGTGACATTATCGCCAACCAATCGAACCTGTGGAACCCGGATTCGTTCGTTTATACGATGTTCAGGCTCCGGCTGCCTGTTAAACCTGGGATTAAATCTTCCTCCCCCGCCTCTTTGTGGTAACGCCATTAACTGTTGTTTAGTGAAAAATGGTTTTAATTTTTAATGTGTTGTTAATAAAACTTTCTAAAGGTAATCAATTGTTGCGGCTGCAACAAGTGTTAAAATATTTATGACACCTGCGCTAGTCCTGCGTGGCCCTTCTTTCTTCAATTTCCTCTTTGATCTGGCTTACGAAAGCTTCCAGTGAAACGGTGCCTGCATCACCCTTACCCTGCCTGCGAACAGACAGTGCGCGGTCGTTCATTTCCTTCTCACCTATCACCAGCATATACGGTACGCGGCTCAGTTCAGCCTCACGTATTTTCTTGCCAATTTTTTCGTTGCGGTCATCAATGTCCACACGCACTTTAGCCTTACGCAGTGCCTGTTTCACCTCTTCCGCATAACCCATGAACTTATCGCTGATGGGCAGTATTTTCACCTGCAGCGGCGACAGCCATACAGGGAATTTGCCTGCATACTGCTCCAGCAAAAAGCCGATAAAGCGTTCGTGCGTACCCAATGGCGCGCGGTGAATAATCAGGGGAACATCGGTGCCGTTGTCGCTGGTGGTGTATTCCAGGTTAAACCTGCGGCCCTGCGCAAAATCGACCTGGTTGGTGGCCAGGGTAAACTCGCGGCCTATCACACTCCATATCTGCACATCAATTTTAGGACCATAGAACGCACCTTCGCCGGCAACTTCAACAAACGGAGTACCTGTTTCTATCAGTACTTCACGCACCATCTGCTCGGTTTGCAGCCACAGTTCAGGCTCGTTGATGTACTTCTGGCCCAGTTTCGCAGGGTCATGCAGCGACAGGCGCATCACGTATTTGTCGATACCAAATATCTTGAAATATTTCAGGTACATGTCATTTACTGCCCTGAATTCCTGTGCAAATTGTTCCTTGGTACAGTAAATATGCGCGTCGTTCATGTGTAAACAGCGCACACGCATTAAACCAAACAACTCACCGCTTTGCTCGTAACGGTAACAGGTACCGTATTCAGCCAAACGCAGCGGCAGGTCTTTATAGCTCTTGGGTTCTGCCGAAAATATTTTGTGGTGGTGCGGGCAGTTCATCGCTTTCAGGTAATACTTGGTATTATCCAGTTCCATGGGCGGGAACATGCTGTCTGCATAATACGGCAGGTGACCGCTGGTGAGGTACAGGTTTTCTTTCGCGATATGTGGTGTTACCACGCGTTTGTAGCCAGCCTCTTCTTCGGTTTCCTTGGCCAGTTTTTCCAGCTCTTCGATAATAACGGTACCATTGGGCATCCACAAAGGCAGGCCCTGGCCAATATCGTCGTCCATAGTGAAAATACCCAGCTCTTTACCCAGCTTGCGGTGGTCGCGTTTTTTCGCTTCTTCCAGCATGGCCAGGTATTCGTCCAGCTCTTTCTGGTTAGGGAAGGTTACGCCGTAAATGCGGGTAAGCTGTTTGTTTTTTTCGTCGCCTTTCCAGTAAGCGCCTGCAATGCTGGTGAGCTTAATGGCTTTGATAGCGCCGGTACCGGGAATATGCGGTCCGCGGCACAGGTCGGTAAAATGTCCCTGTGTGTAGAAAGTGATGGAACCATCCTGCAGGTTCTGCAGCAGGTCCAGTTTATATTCGTCACCTTTTTCTTCAAAGTATTTCACGGCCTCGGCCTTGGGCATTTCCTTGCGCACATAGGCATTGTTCTGTTTGGCCAGTTCGTTCATTTTCTTTTCCAGCGCAGCCAGATCCTCTTCGGTGAGCTTGCGGTCGCCCAGGTCCATATCGTAGTAAAAGCCTTTGTCAATGGCTGGTCCAACCCAGAACTTCACGCCGGGAAACAGGCTTTCCACGGCTTCTGCCATGAGGTGCGCAGAAGAGTGCCAGAAGGTAGATTTGCCGTCCGTATCATCCCATGTGAGCAGTTTGAGCGAGGTATCGGTATAGATGGGGCGCGTGGCATCCCATACTTCACCATTTACACTTGCTGCCAATACTTTTCTGGCCAATCCTTCACTGATGGATTTGGCAATGTCGAGGGCTGAAACCCCTGCTTCAAACTGACGCACTGCGCCATCCGGGAATGTAATGTTAATCATACAAACAAATCCTCTAGCTAATTTTATTGTAAGGGTAGCAAAAGTAACGAATATACGCGCATGAAGCAAATGCACATGCCGGATATCCCGCGGGAACAAAGCAGGCCAGCCATCCGGCCATGCAACCATCAAACCATGCCGCGATGCGTTGTGCGCTCTTTCCCGTATATTGCATTGTACATTTACCTTATGAAGTGTTGTTTGATTTTGCTATGTATGGCTGTTTGCCCGCTGTTGCTGCCTGCCCAGGATTTAACCGGGATATGGCGCGGC
This sequence comes from Deminuibacter soli, assembly GCF_003412455.1. GTDB lineage: Bacteria > Bacteroidota > Bacteroidia > Chitinophagales > Chitinophagaceae > Deminuibacter > Deminuibacter soli. Next base: position 9,851 of record NZ_QTJU01000018.1, read on the forward strand.
ACGTTTGTAAACACCACCGGTATGGCCGGTGAAAAATACAAGTACGAAATACAGATGAAGCAGTCGCCCAAACATTCCCTCGAGGGCGTTACCTACTCTTACAGTTATGCCAGCAAGGTGTTTTACGGCAAGGCCGATCTGCAGGGCATTTTCATGGACAAAACAGGCAACCTGATTGTTAAGGAAAACAAAATGATCGAATTCAAGGTCACCGATGCCAGCACGCCCTGCCTTATGACCTGCTACCTGCAATACCACAAGGAAGGTGCACTTGAATACCTCGAAGGCACGTATTCCAGCGTTACCATGACGCTGGGCACTGATTGCGGCACCGGGCGTGTATACCTGGAGCGTGTGCAGAACAGCGATTTTACCAAAGAAGACTTCCTGCTGCGCAAAGAACGGCGCAGCCCGCAACGCATAAAACCCGGTGCAGACGATAACCTGGTAGACAGCGCGGCTACAACAGCCAAACCTGCACCGGACAAGCCTTCCGGCACACCGAAAGACAGCACGGCCACTGCTGCCAAACCCCGTTCTAAAACACCGGCTACAACCAAACCCGGCAATAAAACAACAACGAAACCCGGCAACAGCAGTACTGCCAAAACAACAAAACCCAAACCCGCTGCCCCATCCGCAACGCCCAAACGCAGCACAACACCTGCAACCGGCACAGCCAGAACGCAAACGCCGCGCGCAGATACTGCACGCCATAAACCCGACGCATCTATTGCTACGGTAACACCACCTGCAGACCCGCCGGTAAGTACCCCCAAAACACTGGCGCCACCCAGGCCTTTGCCTGTGCCCAGGATTATTGCAGAAAGGGAAAACAAACTGGTAAAGACCATCGTAACCCATTCGCCGGATATTAAGATACAGCTGTACGATAATGGCGAAATTGATGACGATACCATCACGGTGTATCACAACAATGAAGTGGTGGTGTACAAAAAAAGGCTATCCAACGAAGCCATCAATATCACGCTGGGATTGCAGGAAGGCGTAAACACACATGAACTGGTAATGGTAGCCGATAACCTTGGCCGCATTCCGCCCAATACTGCATTGATGGTGGTTACCACAGGTGGCAAAAGGTATGAGCTGTTTATTTCCTCTACCGAACAACGCAATGCCAAAGTAGTTATCGAATACCAGCCGCAGCCCTGAGCAGACCGAAGCGCACAGTGAATAGTGGCACCAATCATCATGTATGTTATCTAACCGTCACCTGGCATTTATGGAAGTGGCACGGCAAAAGAGCTTTTCCAAAGCCAGCCAGGAATTGTATATCTCGCAGCCCGCCATCAGCAGGCATGTAAAATCGCTCGAAGAACAATACCAGACCAAACTGTTTGAACGCAATGGCCTTAAAATACAGCTTACCGAAGCAGGCAAACTGCTGTACGACCGGCTGCTCACAGTCCGGCAGATACAGGAGCAAACCGAATTTGACATCTCGTACCTGCAGCAGCAGCAACAGGCATCCGGTATTTTACAGCTCGGCGCCAGCACCACGGTAGCCTTGTATATTCTGCCCAGGGCCATGTCGGTTTTTCACCAGCAGTTTCCGCTGGTAGAAATTACCCTGCTCAACCGCAATACCGAAATTGTACTCGAAGCCTTATTGAACAAGGAGATTAACCTCGGCATCACCGAAGAAAAAGGCAAGCCCAACAACGTTACCTATCTCCCGTTTCTTACCGACAAGGTAATTGCCGTATGCAGTAAAAAAAGTGCACTGGCCAGGAAAAAAATATACAGTCTTAAAGACATCAGCCACATGCCCATCGCCATCCGCGAACGTGGCAGCGGCACACTGGAAGCAGTGAAAAGAGGATTGCTGAAAAACAAGATCCAGCTCAGCGATCTCAATATCAAAGCCAGGCTGGGCGGTACCGAAGCGCTGAAAAACTTTATCGTGGAATCTGATTGCCTGGGCTTTTTATCGCAGCGTTCGGTAACCAAGGAATTGCGCCAGGGCGAATTAACAGAGGTGGAATTTGAAGGGCTGCAGATAGAAAGACGTTTCTATTTCATTCAACGCAAAGGCGAAACAAGTGAGCTGAACAAACATTTTATCCAGCTTGCGAAGCGGATATACAAGGCAAGCGAGTAGCTTTCAGCGGATAGCGCTTAGCTTGGGGGGGGCACAGTGAATGCCTGCTTGCCGCTTGCACCCAACAGTGAAACCCGGCGGGCGCAGTAAATGCGACCATACGGACGTGAAAAAACTGCAGATTGCTGCATCACCTGTGAACTTTCTTTATGCCTTTTTGTTATAGGTCATAATAGTTTTATATCAGGCAGGTTATAATTAACGCCTAATTTTACTGCCTGTTTCAAATGCATAAACACGAGCCGTAAACGAGTAACATGAAATATTTTAAGTACGATTTCAGGCGAGACGAGCTTTACAGGATGCTAACCGCCAAAGCGCAGCGACTGGCAAGCGCTACCCAGCACACCCGCGATAAAATGCTGCATGCACTGCGTGACAACAACACAACCATTAAAGATGAAGAACTGGAAAGTGGCATGCAGTCTATCACTTCTACCATCGAAACCATTTTGTTTCCCCAGGCTATTGCCGGGCTTACCGGCTTGCGCAAGCTGATTGAAAAAGACCGCAGCCGCGATGATGAAACCATCTTCCACTACAATGCCGCTATCGGATAAAACAGCAACATTTAGTTAAGTGCTCCGTTCCCTTACCAGGCGGCAAAACTTAACTAAATGCGCTCTGTTGACAACACTATACTTTAGAACGTGTAATTGGCTTACTGTTTTCTGAAGGTATTACCTGTACCATCCAACCCTTGTGCAGCAACAGGCTGTGCAGACTGTTCTCGATAGCCGATGCATGCAGCAGTAAGGTTTTATCTTTCACATAACGCGCAATATCCAGTGTATTGCCGGTAAGCAAAGGTTTAAATACCGCATTAAATTCCACGTACTGCAAATGCAATCCCCACTTACCGCGCAGCTGCTCAAACACGGCATGGCTGTTTTCGTATAATAAAGCGTGGTTAACTACCAGGTAACTGTCAGCAGGCTGCGCAGCCAAATGCAGCAGTATGGCCTCATTGTAGCGTATCCATACTTTCAGGTAGCCGGTTACCAGCTTCCTGCACAAAGCATGTTTATACCAGCGCTTGCGCAGTTTGTTCCATATAAAACGCGACACATCATTACGCGTGGCATATTTGGCGCAGTGCGCTTTATGCAGGCGGTTAATCAAAGAGCTGACCACATCTGCATAACCGCGGTACACCACCAGGTAAAACGCATCTGGTATTATTTGTTTATAAGCATCCAGGAAAAGACAGGTACGTGGTTCTTTCCAGCCCCATTGCTCATGGGCATTATTTTTATCAGTTACCATGGCCTGTAGCGTGGCCAGTTCACCGGGAGTAAGTGTACTGATGGAATGATCGGTGATACCCGATATATCCAGCCCGCGTTGCTGCAGCAGTGCTTCATGGGCTTGTAAAAAATCGAGGTCTTCAAAATGACCATCATCATTGCCGGTGTTAGCGCCCAGCAGGTTATCGCCAACATGCAGGCCGCATTTATACAGCCACTGCGTTACCAGCGAGGTGAAGGAACGGTGCATGCCCGTAACTATAACAACTTTATTTTGCATATACAACAGGTTAGGTAAAAGAAAATGTAAACCATTGATCATCCAGTTGCAGCACGGGTTGTACCGGTTATACACCGGCATACCGCAGCAGCTGCATGGGCTTAATCAAAACGGCTTACTACGCCGGGTAACTGGCGTACAATGAAGCGGAACACCGTGTTTACACTTTGTTCCAGCGTTTCCTTGTCTGTTTGTATATGTATATCGGGTTGTGCAGGCACTTCGAAGGGATCGTTGATGCCGGTGAGATTGTAAATTTTATCGGGATGCCCATTCTCCAGTAAGGCACGGCGGTAAAGGCCTTTGGTATCACGCGCAATCAGTGTATCCAGCGCGCAGTCGAGGTAAATGGTTTTTACATTTTCATAGCTGTTTGCGAGCTCTTCCCGTATTGTGTTGTAGGGATTAATGGCACTGATAATAACAACAATGCCATGGGCAGACAATTTGCTGGCAACAAAACCCAGCCGCCGTATATTTTCCATACGGTCTTCCCGGGAAAACCCGAGGTCGCGGCAAAGGTGCGAACGGTAATCATCACCGTCAATCAGCTCCACACGCACGCCATAATTTTCCAGCTTTTGTTTTACACCGGTAGAGAGCGTTGATTTACCTGCGCCTGACAGGCCACATAACTGCACGATCATAGGAATACATTTTTATGCATGAAACATTAGAGAACCAACAAATGTGCAGGGCTTACTTTTTCTAAAACGGGTAAATGCAGCTTTTTTACCCGGAACCATACCTTTGGCTGCATTGCAGCGTGCGTACAAACAGGCTGTCGCGGAAGCAATCAATCCGCAGGTATACAGTGGTTAAACTTAAAGGTAAGAAAATCATGTACCGCTAAATGTTAAATACGAAGAATACCCACAATAAAATGACAAACAGGTTTTTACAAACGACGATAGCAAACGGGCAGTGAATAGTTAACAGTGCATAAAGGGCAGGAAACAGCCGGAGGCCCCGCCAGGGGGCAAAAAAAAGCAGCAGGCTGTTGGCCTGCTGCTTTTTATAGTATTCAAATACACTGCATATTACTGGGCAGAGATCTTGTATTTTGTAACGGTGTGGTACTGTTTACCCGGTTCCAGCACTACGGAAGGGAAATTGGGCTTATTGGGCGAATCAGGATAGTGTTGGGTTTCCAGGCAAAGTGCAGCGTGTTGCTGGATGGCTACACCGGCAGGTGTTTTGATGGTACCATCGAGGAAGTTGCCGGTATAAAACTGCAGACCAGGCTCGGTGGTAAATACTTCCAGTTTGCGGCCGCTGATAGAATCGGTAACGGTAGCTGCCAGTTGCATAGAGCTGTCTTTACGGTTCAGCACAAAGTTGTGGTCATACCCACCTGGCACCTGGCCTATTCTTGCGCCGATTTTTTCTGCAGTGGTAAAGTCAAACGGGGTGCCCTTTACTGCTTTTATTTCACCTGTGGTGATCAGTGATGTATCAACCGGCGTGTAATGGTCTGCATTCAGCTGCAGTTTCTCGTCGAGAATTACATTGCCGGCATCACCACTGATGTTCCAGTAGCTGTGATTGGTCAGGTTCAGCACAGTTGCCTTATCAGTGGTAGCAGTATAATCAATCTGCAGTGCGTTGTCATCATCCAGTGTAAAACGAACGGCTACGGTAAGCGTACCCGGGTACCCTTCTTCACCGTCTTTGCTTACATAATGCAGGGTAAGTGACGATACGGAATCAACTGTTGCATCTGCATCCCATACCTGTTTGTCGAACCCTTTAATGCCGCCGTGCAGGTGGTTTTTACCGTTGTTGGCTGCCAGTTTATAGGCCGTGCCGTTCAGCTTAAAGGTTGCGTTGCCAATGCGGTTGCCGTAACGGCCAATGGTAGCGCCGAAATAAGGCGGCTTGGCCAGGTAACCTGCAAGACTGTCAAAGCCGAGTACAATGTTTTGTATTTTGCCTGTTTTATCGGGCGCCAGGAACGAAGTAATGGTGCCGCCGTAATTGGAGATTTTTACCTGCACACCGTTTTTATTGGTGAGCGTATATAAAGCTACTTTTTTACCATCTGTTTCACCCCAGTCGGCGCGGGTTATGCCTGCTTTTGCAGCAGCGGCAGAATCAGTTTTTTCAGTGCTGGCAGTTTTGTTGTCGTTATTGCCGCAGGATGCAAGCATTAATGCTGCTGCAACCAGGGGCGCCATGGTGTAACCGGCTAGATGTTTCATACTACAAGTTTCAGTTTGAGGCGTGAATATAATCGTGATAACTGAATGCAAGTGCATCCATTCCCGTTTTTTTTATCAAAAAGGGCCTGCCGGTTATTGAATTGTCAAAACGACAACTGAAATCGGCGGCAAGGTTACTGCCAGTTGACTGCCATCTTTCTTAAAGTCGCTGAAGGCTGCAGGTACTACTTTATTGGGCTCATCAAAGCTGTTGTAACTGTTAAATGCCGCAGCTGTAAGTACCCTGGCCGATACTTTGGCACCTGCATTTGCCGGCAGCAATGCACTGATGCTGATTTTTTTTGATGCATCGAGGTTTACCAGTGATATATGAATGGCACCTGAACTGTCCTGTGAAGCAGATCCGTTTACTGCCGGTATTTTCTGATCGCCTACACTGTAGTCCGGACTGGCAAAATGCAGTTTCAGCTGGTGTGCATTCTGGTGTACCTGGTACAGGTCGAACACATGGTATGTGGGTGTGAGCAGCATTTTTTCCTTATCGGTGAGCACCAGCGCCTGCAGCACGTTAATGGTTTGCGCCAGGTTGGCCATGCGCACACGGTCTGCGTGGTTGTTAAAAATGTTCAGTGTAGTAGCTGCCACCAATGCATCGCGCATACTGTTTTGCTGGTACAGGAAAGCGCCATTGGTGCCGGGTTCTACGTTGGTCCATATACCCCACTCATCTACCACCAGCGATACATGCTTTTTAGGATCGTACTTGTCCATGATGGCGCTGTGTTTGGTTACCAGCTCATCCATGTACAGGCATTTCTGCATGGTGGTGAAGTATTCTTTTTCATCAAACTGTGTGGCAGAGCCTTTGTTACCCCAGTCTTTCGGAACCGTATAATAATGCAGTGACAGCCCCCACATTAGCCAGGAAGGCACTTCTTTCATCAGTGTTTCTGTCCAGCGGTAATCGTCTACATTGGGGCCTGAAGCAATTTTCTTCAGCTGCGCGTTGGGGTAGTTTTTACAGAAGGTGGCATACCGCTTAAACTGGCTGGCATAAAACTCGGGCGACATATTGCCGCCGCAGCCCCAGCTCTCGTTACCCACACCCCAGAAGCTCACATTAAAAGGCTTTTCGTGCCCGTTTTGCTTGCGGATACCGGTCACAGGGCTTACACCATCAAAGTTCAGGTACTCTACCCATTTGCTCATTTCTTCTACCGTGCCGCTGCCTACATTGCCGGTGATATAGGGTTCTGTACCCAACAGGCTGCACAACTCCAGGAATTCGTGGGTGCCAAAGCTGTTGTCTTCTGTAACATTACCCCAGTTGGTGTTGATCATTACCGGGCGTTGTTTGCGCGGGCCAATACCATCTCTCCAGTGGTATTCATCAGCAAAACAACCGCCTGGCCAGCGCAGGTTGGGGATTTTGATCTTCTTCAGCGCGTCCACAATATCAAGCCTGATACGGTCTTTTTTAGGTACGTTCAGGTTCTCGTTTACCCAGAACCCATCGTAAATACAATGACCCAGGTGTTCAGAGAAATGACCATAAATGTGTTTGCTGATAACAATATCTTTTTCAGGCGCACCAACAACAACGGGAACAGTTGTTTGGGCAAAAGCAGCAGTACCGCCTATGGCAAAGGCAGCGAGGGCAAGTAACCGGTTTACATGTTTCACTTCGGTTCAGTTTATTTGTTAGAGTTTCATAAAGCAGTGGCAGCAATGCGTCAGTCATCAATCGGACGAAGCCGGTAAGTCCCATGACCGGCGTGAAGGCTGACAGTCAAATATAAGTGTTAAAGCTACACTTTAAAAATAAAATCTGCAGTAGCTGTTAGCTAATAGCGAATAGCAGATGCTTGAATGCGGCAATCCTGATGTCAAAAGTCCCGCCCGGCTAAGCCGGGCGGGACTTTTGTATTTTATTCACTATTGACTATTCATTATTCACCTCCGAAGGAATCCCTTGGACAGTGATCCCACCACTAAAATTCGATATGCCCCCTTATGGCGAATACATGCACAGGCCCGCGGTCTTTATTGTATGCCGGGTGACTTACAAACTGGTAGTCACCGGAGAAAATAACATGTTTAAAAAGCTGAGCGGCATAGTATACCTCAGCAATATTTTCGCTGCCGTAGTTCAGCTGTCCGTCGCCGATGATAAAGCCATGCAACCCGGACGCGAGAAAATCACGGTGGTCTTTTGAGATGCCATTTACTACAATGGCAGCACCGATATGATCATTGGGGCGTTTCCAGCCATTGCCATTGATGTGTATGCCACCGCTGATGCTGCGGTCTATTTCGGTGAACGCCCAGGTAGCTGTTTTACCATCATTCCAGCTGGCGCGGAAAAATACGCCTGTGTTATCACTGATATCCTGGTTGGCATTTACACCCCAGCCCCATTTACTGCCACCATAATGCTGCAAGTCGGCATCGCCGGTAAATACGGGTACATTGGTGCTGTCTCCCTGTTGTGTTTGTTTAATGGTAGCGCGGTAACCGGGAGCCTGCGTGGTATTAAAAAAGCCCAGCAAACGCACAGTACCTGCCCTTTTACCCAGGGTGTATGATTTCTCAAATTCGAGGGTTTCGCCATTGGCTTTAAAGATCTTGCCATCCAGCTCGGGGCCGTTCGCTTTTTTAGGCACCTGTACACCGCTTAAACGGATAGCCCAGCCTGGCTGTATGAGTTCAGCCACCAGTCCAACCGTATAACCACGGGTATTGGCGGGATAATCCCAGGCACCATTGCTCATCAGGCTCCAGTTTAAAAACTGCGTGCGCGGGTCATGACTAAAAGCATTGTCATCGTAAAAATCACTGATAGCGAATTTACCGGCACTAATGGTAATGCGCCTGTCGGGGATCATTGCCTGTACCTGGTTAATATCATCATTGGCTTGCACGTATGTAGCATTGGCCAGTGCGATATGCTGCTGCAGGTAGGCACGGGCTACATACAACGCAGGCGCAGGATTACCGATGCGGAATGTTTCTCCGTTAGGGAAACCGGCAATGCCTTTTGCACCACTCATGCCGCTGCCGCCGGCTATTTCAGGATTGAAATAAACAGCCGCATTCTTCCACAGGCGTTTGCCTGCAAATAAAGTAGTGGTTACACTGAGTAAGCCTTTTTCGGCCGAATCTACCAGGCTGTTGGGGCCGCTGTATTGGGCCTTGAAGGAAGGATGGCTTTGCGATACAGCAGTGAGCTGAAAATGCATCGTCCACCCATTTTTAATGGCCGTACTGTCAAGCTGTGCCTGCACACCTGTGCATGCGCTTATGCACAAGGCTGCTGCAATAACAATTTTTCTCATAATTCGATCTGTCTATTCAACAACAGGCATCTGTTTTTGGCCTGGTTTACCGGTGCATAATTACGATAAAAGCCTGAAACAGCTAAAACCGTTCCTAAAAGAAAATGGTATAAACGGCAGATGGCATTTCAACAAGTATAATTAATTTTAATGATGCAGCAGGAACAGCCTGATATTGTTGTAAACAAGCAATACGACCTGGTAACCCAGGCCCGCGGAATATTATTGCAATACTGTTGCAGCTTAAAGCCGGAACACCTGTTACAGCCTGTTGCGGTGTTTAACAATACCAGTATCCGCAACCTGCTGGTGCATGTGGCGAATGTGTACATTCATTGGGCGCAGTTGTTTGCCCTGCAGCAGTACGCTGCTTATTTTGAGGAAGAAAAGATACAGGACATGACGGCCGTAACAGCCATGTACAACCAGGTAAATGTGTTGATGGAACGGTTTGACCAGCATTTCCTGCACCGCTGGCACGATCCCTTTACGCATACATTGCAGGGAAGCGGCAAACAGGTAACCACTACCCCGCTCGCAGTGTTTATGCATGTTACCACGCATGAGTTTCACCACAAGGGGCAAATACTGATCATGAGCCGCCTATTAGGCTACACTCCCCCCGACACTGACATTATCCGCACTTAATGCCTGCTGTGCACGCAGCCTGCGCATGTACCAGGTAAACACACCTGCGCACACCAATCCAAGGCAACCTTCAATACTTACTGTTAACGGTGCACCCAGCCGGTGTGCAGCAAAACCGGTTATCAGGCTGCCAATGGGCAGCATGCCCTGGAAGGCCATTACATAATAGCTGATAATGCGGCCGCGCATATGGTTATCAACATGCGTTTGAATATAGGTATTGGTAGAAGAAATCTGCATCATCATACCCGCTCCTCCCAGCATTAAAAACAGCAATGCCAGCGGCAGTATATGTACCAGTGAAAACAGCAGTACACCCAAACCGAACAGCACACTCGCGGTTGACAGTATATTCAGCAGGCGTTTGCTTTGCTTTAAAGAAGCCATGTATATGGCACTGCACAATGCGCCGATACCGGTACTGCTGCCAAACCAGCTGAAGGTGGTTGCATTGCCCTTGTAAATATCCCGCGCAAATACGGGCATCAGCGTACTGAAGGAGGTAACAAAAATACTGGTGAACGCCATCATGATAATGGTAGCACGTATATCGCGGTGGGTTTGTAAATAACGGTAGCCCTGTTTAAAACCTTCCCAGATATTCTCATTGTTTTTGCGCGATGGCTGCAGCACCAGGCGCATCATGAGCAGGGAGATAATCACAGCTACAAAGGTCAGAAAATCAACCAGGAAACAAACGCCTTCGCCAAATGCATTGAGTATAATACCTGCCAGCGCCGGACCAAGTATGCGCGCGAGGTTTACCATGGTGGAGTTCAGTGCAATGGCATTGGGCAAATCGGCTTTGTCTTCAATAAATTCAATCATCAGCGATTGGCGCGAGGTGGTATCAAATGCATTGATGACACCCTGGGCTATGCTTAGCAATATAATGCCGGTGATGTTGTAGTAATGCATCAGCACCATCAGCGCCAGCAGACCCGATTGTATCATGGAAGCGATTTGCGAATACAACAGGATGCGGTAGCGGTTATGCCGGTCTGTCAGCGCGCCGGCATACGGGCTCAGCAGCAAAGAGGGAATTAAACCTGCAAAACTCACAATACCCAGCATCAGCGCCGAATGCGTAAGCCGGTACACAAGCCAGCTTACAGCCATGCGTTGCATCCAGGTGCCGATGAGTGAAATACTTTGACCTGTAAAATACAACCGGTAATTGCGGTAGCGTAACGAACGGAATACCTGTAATTTTTTCAAACAATATTATTTATAAATCGATGGCAGCAAGTCGCGTTAATATCGCGGCTGATTGTTTCAGCACTTTCTTTTCTTCTGCAGTTAAGGTTTTGGCCATCGCATTTGCCAGCCACTCATTGCGTTTGGTGCGGATGCTGTTTAACACTTCCAGACCTGTTTTGCTGAGTGATATGTATATTTTGCGTTTGTCTTCAGTACTCACTTCTTTGTGAATATATCCCAGGCTATGCAGGTTATTCAGCACCTGCGACATAGACTGGGCGGTAATACGCTCTATAGCCGCCAGTTCAGATGGCAGCATTTTTTCATGCTGGTCGAGCAATGCCAGTGTTGTTTGTTCGGTCATGGAAACCGGGAAATTCACTACCTGTTTCCTGAACTGTCTCAATATGCGTGATACAGCAATGCGGATCTCCGCAGCTATTGCAAGGTCTTGTTTATCGGACATAAAATAATAAGGCAAACTGATAAAGCTGCCTTACAAAGTTAAGGAAAAGCGGCGATTTTAAGGTTCAAGTGTTTCAATGTTTAAAAGTTCAGTCAGAGACACGGTTTTTCTCTCGCGGAAATCGCCGAATTACGCTGCATTATTAGCGGAGACCGGAGCGTATTTTGAAGGCTCGGTACTGAAATATTGTGTTGTTGATGCCGGCATTGTGTAAAGAAAAAGGAGCGCGATGCGCTCCTTTTTCTTTTATTCACTATTGACTATTCACTATTCACTGCTATCACGCTTCACGGCTGAACTTCCTGCGGTAGTCTTGCGGAGTTAGCCCGGTAAGGCGCTTGAACACATAGCGGAAGGTTTTTACATCGTTATAGCCCGTTTCGTACATCAGGGAACTGATGCTTTGCTCATTGCGTTCGAGGGCTTTTTTGGCGGCTTCTATTTTTACGCGCTGCAGGTATTCGAGCGGGGTATTCTGGGTGGCTTTCTTAAAGCGGCGGATAAAGTTGCGCTTGCTCATGTTTACTTTTTCGGCAACATCTTCTACCGTTATTTCTGCATGGTAACTTTGTTCTATATACGTCTGCGCCTTCAGTATTTCTTCGTCACTGTGGCAACGCTGCCCTTCAAAAATGGCAAAATGCGACTGGTTTACGCGGTCTATATCAAGCGAGAACATTTTACTTGCCCACACCCCCATTTCGCGGCCGCATACTTTTTCAATAATGTACAGCATAAGGTTAAGGGAAGAGAAAGCGCCACCGCTGGTATAAATGCCATCCTGGTCGGTGATAACACGGTGCGAGAAAAAGTTCACATCAGGGTAACGCTGCTGCAGGTCTTCAATATCGCGCCAGTGCGAGGTACAGGTTTTGCCGGTCAGCAACCCTGCCTGCGCCAGCATGTAACTGCCGCAGCACAAACTGGCCAGCTCAGCGCCCTGCTGGTACATATCGCGAATCCATTCCAGTGCAATATTGTGTTTTTTGAATACCAGGTCGGGATTGCCGTAAAAGGCAGGAATCACCACCAGGTCGGCATCGGCGGCATCATCCAGCGTTTTGTATTCGAGAAACTGGGTGGCTACATGCAGCAAATTGTTCTGCTGTTCTTCGCCTGCCAGGGTGATTTTAAAGGCCGGCGGTTTGCCGATGGATTGCAGGTACCGGTTGGTATGAATCAGCATGTCGAGCGCGCCCGCTACGGTTGACAAAACCACGTCTTCGTGAATCAGTAGGGCAATCTTTTTCATCTGGCAAGAATATTTCTATAAACTTAATCATAAAATGGCACAAAAGCACCCAAAAACTGCCCCTCCTGCCCCTGTTGTGGATGAACGGCAGGGATTAAATGTTATGGAGCTGCTGAAGAGGTTTAACGTTTAACTTTTGACGTTACTTAACCGGTAAACGGGTAGAAGTTCGATGGCCGCCAGGGGCCTTTGAGGTATTTCCAGGTGGCGATGCCGGTGGCCTGTATCATGAAAGGCTGAAAGGTTTCCTGCAGGGTTGTGTGCAGTTGCTGCGCCTTGAATGCAGTTACTTTATTCTGAATGGTGATATGCGGCCATATGCGCTGCCTGTCCTGCCTGACCAGCCAGGGCTCAAAAGCCTGCTGCAATTGTTGGTGTAGTGCCTGTGTTTCTGCAGAAACGAGTGCGTATGCCACACCCGTGCCCATATTGCTGACACCACTTACCTGTAACGCAATGGCGGTGCGCTGCGCTACCTGCTGTAGCACCTGCGGAATCAGCGGTTCATTGGAAGGCAGTTTGTGAAACAGCGTAATATGCGCATCGAGGTAATTGGCATGCGCGGGGAAATACCGGTTGCGCAGTTCATTGAAATAAAGCTGGTCAGCTGCCTGTAACTGCAGCGTAATAATCAGCGGCGGATAAAACATTGCCTTCCCGGTAGCCATGCGTCAAAGATACAGGGAACAGCACCGCACCTGCTGCGGAGATCTGTTTTTTGATAAAATGGCCAATTACCCTAATTTCACCCCCTATTTCTGAAATCAACGAATAGCAACTATGATTATTGAACCCAGGATCAGGGGATTTATCTGCCTCACGGCACACCCGAAAGGATGCGAGCAAAACGTCATCAACCAGATTAACTATACCAAATCAAAAGGCACCATCAACGGCGCTAAGAAAGTATTGGTGATCGGCGCATCTACCGGTTTTGGACTGGCTTCACGCATTACCAGTGCTTTTGGTTCAAATGCGGCCACCATAGGCGTATATTTCGAGAAACCCGCACAGCCCGGTAAAACAGCTTCTCCAGGCTGGTACAATACCGCTGCTTTTGAACAGCAGGCACAGGCTGCAGGTTTGTATGCCAAAAGCATCAATGGCGACGCCTTTTCCAACGAGATCAAAGAAAAAACCATCGACCTGATTAAAGCCGACCTCGGCCAGGTTGACCTGGTGATATACAGCATTGCCTCTCCCGTGCGTACCAACCCGGTTACAGGCATTACACACCGCTCGGTGCTGAAACCCATCGGTCAAACCTTTACGAATAAAACAGTCGATTTTCATACAGGCGTAGTCTCTACCATTTCCATTGAGCCCTGCACCGAAGAAGATATTGCCAACACCGTTGCCGTAATGGGTGGTGAAGACTGGGATATGTGGATGGAAGCACTGAACAAAGCAGGCGTACTGGCACCCGGTGCTACTACGGTTGCCTACTCTTACATTGGGCCCGATTTAACAGAGCCTGTGTACCGCAAAGGCACCATTGGCCGTGCAAAAGACCACCTGGAAGCAACTGCCAGCGTTATTACCGGCAAGCTCGGTAACATTGGCGGCAAAGCCTATGTATCGGTTAACAAAGCCCTGGTAACACAGGCCAGCTCTGCTATACCGGTTATTCCGCTGTACATTTCACTGCTGTACAAAGTAATGAAAGAGAAAGGCATTCACGAAGGCTGTATTGAACAGATGCAGCGCCTGTTTGCACAACGTTTGTACTTCAGCGGCGGCGTACCCACAGACGACAAGGGCAGAATACGCATCGACGACTGGGAAATGCGCACCGATGTGCAGGACCAGGTTGCCGCCCTGTGGAAAGAAGCTACTACCGAAACCCTCCCCGCCATCGGCGACCTGGAAGGCTATAAAACAGATTTCTATAACCTGTTCGGCTTTAAAGTGAATGGTGTAGATTATACTGCCGATACAGATGAGATGGTAGAAGTGCCGGGATTGGTTTCTTAACCGGAAGGAGCTAGCTAACCGCTATTAGCTGATAGCGGTTAGCGGTTAGATTGTTTGTGTAAATAGCATGTTTAAACACAATATTGTTGTCGCCGGTGAGGACACCGGCTTAGGCACTGGATAACAAAAAAGCCTCACGTTTAACCGTGAGGCTTTTTTGTATGCACCTTAATCCATTCACTATTCACTACTCACCGGCTTTGTCACTCACCAAATCTCACCAGGTACGCGCCGTTCTTTTTTGTTTCAAAACGTACAATCTTATCTCCTGCTGTTTGCACTGTTACAGTCTTGCCTGCAGCATCAACAATGCTTGCTTTGGCGGGCACCAGCAGGTAACAGGGATTACCACTGCCGGATACAATTTTTGCCTGCTGCGGTTTGCCATACTTCCAGCTGAAGCTTACTTCAAAATCGTTACGGGCGCGTAGACCTTTTACTTCGCCAGACTGCAGGGATGGTTGTGAAGGCAGGGCGGGCAGCAGGCGTATTACATTGTGCGCACCATGACTTTGCAGCAGCATCTCTGCAATGGCGGCTGCACCGCCGAAATTGCCGTCAATCTGGAAAGGTGGGTGTGCGCAGAAAAGGTTGGCATAGGTGCCTGCGCCTTCGTTGTAATGCGTTTCAAACGAGGTGGCAGGGTTCAGCAACGTATGAAACAGGTTCCACGCAGCATCCCCATCCTGCATACGCGCCCACAGGGCCATGCGCAACACGCGCGACCAGCCGCTGCCGCCTACATTGCGGCGCTGCAGGGTTACCCGCATGGCATTGGACAGCGCAGGTGTGCTCCAGGGCGTTATTTCATCAAAAGGATACAGGGCAATGGAATGCGATATGTGGCGGTGCGTTGGCTCCGGCTCTTTGTAATCTTCCAGCCACTCCTGCAAAGCGCCTGTAGACGGACTTACCTGGTTGGGTGCCAGTTGCGGCAGTATGCGGGCGAGCGAATCGCGCCAGGCTGCATCTGTGTGCAATACTGTAGCTGCAGCAATGGCTTCGCGCAGTATTTCACGGCCCAGCTGCATATCTACCGTTGGCCCCATGCACGTGGCTGCTTCCTTGCCATCGGCCATCATAAAACTGTTCTCCGGCGAGTTAGACGGTGCTGTAACCAGCCAGTGATGTTTGGGTTCTTCTATCAGTATATCGGTAAAGAACTGTGCAGCACCTTTTATAATGGGATATACTTTTTGCAGAAACGCCGTATCTGGTTTAAACTCGTAGTGCTGCCACAAATCCGTAGCAGCCCATATACCACCGGTAACAGTTGAACCCCAGGTAGCACCTTCACCGGGCGACGTATATCCCCACGGGTTGGTGATGGGATGTGTTACCCAGCCACGTGCATGGTAATAGGTTTGCGCCGTGCGTGCACCATTATCTGCCATCTGCTGCAACAGCGTAAACATGGGCTGGTGGCAATCTGCCAAACCTGTTACTTCCGCAGGCCAGTAATTCATCTGGATATTGATATCGGTATGGTAATCGCCATTCCAGGGTGTCTGGTATTCCTGTGCCCATACACCCTGCAGGTTCGGTGGCATACCGCCCGGGCGTGAGGAAGCAATAAGCAGGTACCGGCCGAAATTGTAATACAGGCTTACCAGGTCTGCATCATCACCCCCGTTTTTAAAACGCAGCAAACGCTCAGGCATGCTGAGGTTATTTACCGCTGCCGCGGTATTGTTGAATTGCAACCTGCTGCGGTTGAAATAGCCGGTAAAATCTTTTACGTGTGCAGCCAGCAGCTTATTCCATGAAACAGGTTGCGCCTGTGTTATTGCCTGCGCAGCCACCGGCAATGGTGCCGGGCCACGTTGCTGCACCTGCGGCCAGTTTAAATCAGTAGCAGCGCTTACCAGCAGCACGCATTCGCTGGCATTCTTTACTGTGAGGGTACTATCGGTTAATGTTACCGAACCGCCAACAGGCAAGGCTTTCAGCAGGGAGGCGTAGCGCACACCTTCTGCGCCTGCATTGTTAAGGCTGCCCTGCATACACAACATACCGTTAGTGGTATGGTATGCTGCGCGTTCTTTCCTGCTGAGTTTTGCCGTGAAAGAAAGCATGCCTGGTTTGGATGCTTTAAAACGGATAGCGATTACCTGCTGCGGTGCAGATACCAGCAATTCTTCGGAGAATACAACGCCGCCACGCTGCCAGCTGGCACGGGCTACAGCGCTGTCTAAACGCAGTACACGGCGGTATTGCTGTACCGGTGCGGCGATGGTATCCCATTGAATGAAAAGATCGCCAAGGGTTTGGTAACAACCGAAATGCACGTTGGCGCCATTGCCGCTTCCTGATCCTGGTCCTTTGCAGATAAAGTGCGCCTGCAACAATTCCTGTGCTTCCAGGTTTTTGCCCTGCAGCAACAGTTGCTGTATCTGCGGCAGGTATGCGCCTGCAGTAGCATCGTCAGCATCCTGCACACCACCGCTCCACATGGATATTTCGTTGAGCACAATACGTTCTGTGCCTGTACCACCGAAGAGCATAGCGCCCAAACGCCCATTGCCCAGCGGGCATGATTCATGAAAGTCTTTGGCAGGTGCGGTAAACAACATGCGCACATCGGCCTGTGCAGGTGCGGCGGAGTAAGAGGCGGCAAGTGATACCGTTAGGGCAGCAACAAGCTGCCATTGTTTCCAGGCAGTGGCCTTGGGTTTTCTCATATCGTAAGCAAAGTTTGAGGGCAATAATAAAACAAAAGGGCCGGCCGGCCCTTTTGTTTTATTAAGTTCTATTATCCAATGGTTGAATTGTTTTAGCTGTTTACATACATTTTGCGTTCGCTGGTTTCGCGAAAGGCCAGTACATCTTCTGCAGTGCCGGTGAACGGACCGGATGACTGTATTTTCAAGCTGGCCATTGCAGCTGCGAACTCGCCCGCTTCCTGGTAACCGGCGCCTTTGCTGCGCTGGTACAGGTAACCGGCCATATAGGTATCGCCGCAACCCGTAGCATCTGCCACTACAGAAGGTGTATAGGCAGGAATATCATAAAACACACCGTCAGCATAAATCACAGAACCCATGCTGCCCAGTGTAATCACCACTTCTTTCACGCCCCATTCATTTAAAATAGCAGCGCCTTTGCGCACGCCTGTCTGGCCGGTGAGCACTTCCATTTCATCTTCATTGGCCTTCAATATATCGATGTACTGTAAGGCTTCTTTCTTTTCATCCCAGTCAATCGGGCATACATCCTGGCCGCATACTTCGCGCAAAAAGCCTTGAACATCCAGCGATACCCTGGCCCGTGCAGAAAGGTTTTTGATAAACTCCACCGTCATGTCATCAGCCAGTAAGGGGCCCAGGTGGAACACATTGGCTTCCACACCGGTTAATTGTTCCGGCGTAAAGGGATCGGCTTTCTGCAACACGCGTTGTGTGCGGTGATCCTGGTTTTCGGGATAAATGTTTTCGAAATAAACCGTGTGAGCGCTGGGCAGGGCATTTACTTCAATGCCTTTGGCGCGCAGCGCGGTTACGGAAGCGAATTGCTCTTCTGCCAGTGCGGTCACCAGCAGGTAACGCACATCCATCTGGCGGATGGCGTTGGAGAAATAAAACGAGGTGCCGCCTGCCATATGCACTTCTGCCTTAGGCGTTACAATTTTATCGTGGGTAATATGTCCTACGCAACAAATATCGTACATGTCCATTTTTTAAAAAGCTGAGCCACAACGGCATTAAACTGCAAATGTAGCCAATCTGGGGCAAAGGGTGTCATCCCATCGGTAGATATCGATGTTTTAGAGGGCGGGCAAAGCAGTAGCAAAATCTAACCCTATTCATATAAAATAAGATTCAAGCAACTAATAATCAACACAATAGTCAAATTCCGTTCATTTATATCAGTTCGCTAATTAAATGGAACTTTACAGTAAATTTGCTACATGCATACAAAAGATGTTACCATCAAAACAACCAACAGGCAAACCTCTGTTTCCCGTGCCCGGGTAAGAGCCGCTGTTGCTTCGGTTTATGCAGATAAACCTGCAGTAAAAACCAGACAAACTATACCTGCAGCCGTAATAGTTGCCAAAAAAGCAACAAAAAAAGCATCGTAGTTCAATGGGATTAAAGCAGGCGGGCTACAATGACTACGTATTTATCAACTGTCCGTTCGATGATGACTACATGCCCATTTTACATGCTATTGCTTATACCATTTACAGATGTGGGTTTGTACCACAGTGTGCACTGAATGAAGATGATGCCACAGACTACAGGTTAGATAAGATTATCCGATGCATTCAGCGCTGCCGTTACGGCATCCACGACATTTCAAGGACAGAAACCAATACAAACGGGCTACCAAGGTTCAATATGCCTTATGAACTCGGTTTATTCTGGGGAGCAAAACGGTTTGGAACCGGTATACAGAAAAAGAAAAATGCGCTGATTCTTGAAAGAACAAAATACCTCTACCAGCAATATCTATCAGATCTCAATGGAGTAGACGTAAAAGAGCACAACAACCATCCCGATATAGTAATCAGAAAAGTAAGAGACTGGCTGGCAGTAGCTTCAAATCGCAGAAACGTGCCAGGCAACGCCGTTATCCAACGCGAATATCAGGAGTTTCGCCAAAAACTTCCCGCTATTGTAGATACACTTTAACTAGATTAGCATAGCCTCACCTTCAATGAATATTGTGTTATCATCGAGGAAATAGCACTACAAAAAGTGCGGCGGTAACCCGCTTCCTTTCCAGCCTGGTTAGCAATTGTTATAACAGCATATATCCTGTCATTCAAAGCGTGCAGGGACTGCTATTCCTTCATTTTTGGCACAATTTCTTATACACTTTCACAAAACCAACGCCATGAAACTTGCCGAATACAAAAAGAAAAGAAGCTTCAAAAATACACCGGAACCACAGGGCGGTGCACCCGGGGCCGACCTGCGCTTTGTGATCCAGAAACACGATGCCAGCCGCCTGCATTACGATTTCAGGCTGGAAATGGACGGGGTGCTGAAAAGCTGGGCCATTCCCAAAGGCCCCTCTTTAAACCCGGCAGACAAACGCCTGGCTATGATGGTGGAAGATCACCCCTACGATTACCGCCAGTTTGAAGGCATTATACCCGAAGGCAATTATGGCGCTGGTACCGTGATTGTGTGGGACGAAGGCAATTATGCCCCGCTTGAACCCGCAGAAGGGAAAAAAGCACAGGAAAAACTGCTGCTGCAGGAATTGAAAGCAGGCTCTTTGAAAGTAGTGCTCAACGGAAAGAAACTTAAAGGTGAATTTGCCCTGGTGCGCACCAAAGGCTGGGGCGATAATGCCTGGCTGCTGATTAAACACCGCGACCAGTATGCCAGCGAAACAGATATTACGCTGAAAGATAAATCGGTGCGCTCCCGCAAAACCATCGAGCAAATGGAACGTCGACCAGTAGCAACGTATGGAGTAAAAGAAAAAGCCCCTGCCAAAACGGCTAAGCCGGTAAAGAAGAAGGCTGCTGCAAAAACCAGCAAAAAGGTGGCGAAAAAGCGGTTACCTAAATAGCTGCAGACTTGCCGGGTAAATGGTATTCGTAAATTCTGTGCCATTAATACTTCACCAGGCGGAAAGTGAGATTGATGCGCGGACCATGCGGCTTGGCCGACTTGGGTACCTGGTGCTCCCACTGGTGCTGCGTAGCGCCTGCCATCAGCAAAAAAGAGCCATGGTGCAATGGAATATTCACCTTAGGCAGCTCTTTCCTGAATTTGTGCCGCAGCTGGAACATACGGCTGTCGCCGAAGCTTACGGAGGCAATCACGGGGTTCTCCCCAAATTCCTTTTCATTATCCCGGTGCCAGCCCACGCCGTCGCGGCCATCCCGGTACAGGTTTACCAGCACGCTGTTAAAAGCCTGACCTGCTTCTGCCTCTACCTTTTCTTTCACGTGCAGCAAACCGGGCGTCCAGTGGTACGGCCGGTGCCTGATGCCGGAAAACACATATTCCGTACCTGCATCGCCAAACCAGGCGGTAAGTCTTGGCGTAAGATAGGTTTTATTGTATACGCTTATTTCCTCCTGCTTCCAGGGCGTATCTGCCAGTAAAGCTTCAAACAGCCGGTCGGCTGCCGGTTTATCGAATAATTGTTCGCGCAGGCGAACTACCGCATCAGGCAAATCGAATACGGTGGTTTTGTCCTGGCCGGTATTAAACAGGTGGTGCTGATCGAATAATTGCATGGATACAAAAATACCGTGAGAAAAAATAACCGGTAAAAGCAATTTTTTTTCTATCATTTCTGCGCGTTCATCAGCATGCATTTCAATTAAAAATATGCTTTGTGCCAACAAATCCAGTCGACCGCAAATACACGGCAGCACTGGCTTTGAGAATAGTTGCATAAGCAACAGATTTATTCGACGTATTAAAGTTCAACCACCGTTAATTTAATTGTGCAATTGTTATTTTAACAGTATTTTGGTACTATAATCAGCGCCTATGCAACTAATTTACCCGGTTATCACCATCATACTGTTGATTAGCATCTGTTTCAACCTGGCCTATATACTGAAGCAGTACAAATGTTTAAAGAAGACGATGAAAGACCAGCATGATTTGCTAAACAGCATCATCGACAAATCGAACCGTTAGTATTACCCCCTCCTTTTTGCAAAGCCTGTACAGTTAATGCTACCATCAAACTTTGCAAAACTCCCCCAACAATTACTTAATTACAGCTATCTATAACAATGCAACCCATTGCATAAATGATTATTTAATGGATTGAAAACAGCTGCAAGCTGCTAGCTACGAGCTGCAAGCTTGTTTAGTTTAAATCGCCTTTGGCGATAAGCAACCAGTTATGAATACTCGCTTAGATAGTCTCGACGTGTCGATTCAAAACAGCTGCAACTGCTAGCTACGAGCTGCAAGCTTGTTTAGTTTAATCGCCTTTGGCGATAAGCAAACCAGTTATTAATACTCGCTTAGATAGTCTCGACGTGTCGATTCTCGATTCTCGAAAATTGGTACCCGCTTGGATCACTCACGGCTGACGCTTCACGCTACTGCCTGATCACCGTTACCTCTTCCGGGGCCTGGATAGATGAGGACACTGATCCGTCGGCCTGTTTGATGTGTTTTACTTTGATAATGCCGTAAGGCGTGGGAAAGCTGCCTTCTGCGAATTGCAGATCGCCAAGATGAGGTACGATGCGCACTTTGCGGCAACCCGGCTCCAGCACTTCTATGCCGAGTATGTGCTGCGTTAACCAGGGTGTGGGACCTGATGCCCAACCGTGGCAGAGGCTATGCCTGAAACCGATATAACAGTAAGCCCCGTTATCACCATGAATGTCTTTTTTGCCGGGCACGGGCAGCTCGTCAATGCGACTGGCATCGCGCATCCAGCTGATGTCAAAATCTTCCCAGAAAGTAGTGGCACCCATTTGCAGCATGCCGCCCCAGTATGAGCGGATATTGTTGAGTGCGCCGGTATAATCACCTGCCATGGCCTGCGCCTGCAGCATGTAATAACCATAAAAGGTAGAGAAGCGCTGCGCGCCATCTTTCGAGAGTATGGCATTGGCCTTTTCTGCAGGCCATAGTCCTGACAAAGCCAGCAGTGCAGCAGCCTGTTTGGAGCCATTGGCATCGGGTATATGCTTCTTTAAACGGGTAATGGTTGCATCACAATGCGCAGCGGTGGAAGCATCGCCCAGCTGGCGGCTTAAATCGGCCCCTGCCTGTAACGACAATACCATCATTGCCTGCAGACCTGCATGAATGGCCAGTGAATCCTGGCTCGATGGCCAGTCGAGAAACCGCATCCCATCCAGGTGTTCGCTGTTTTGATGGTCAGTCTTGCTGCAGAGCAACCGCAGCAACTGCCGCAGGTAAGGCGCCTGTTTGCGCAGGTAAACGGTGTCGCCGTTGTGGTAATACCAGTCGCGCTGAATCAGTATCCACCACATGGAATACGTGCTGATGCCATTCATCCATTGCGGCAGGGGTGTATCATCGCGGGAGCGGTCAAGGCTTTTGGTAACAGCCGGGTTATCACCAAACACGGCATTGATGGTGGCTACTTCGGGATGCATGTCACCTACCCAAACCAGCCGGTCGCGTTTAATACCATCCCACAGGTAATCCTGCATGTTGAGGTGAACGGTATACGCACCGGTACGCCATATTTTGTTCAGCAGTGAATCGCTGCAGGAAAAAGAGCCGATGTAAGGAATATCCTGGAAAGCAAACATGGCCGACACTTCTTTCAGCTTCAGTTCTGCAAATGTGTCGACCAGCGTAATATTCACAAAACGGAAACCGGTATTGCCTGTTTCAAATTTACCCAGCCAGGGCAGCTGTACTATTTCATCGCGTATAGCATGATCGTTGGTGGCGTTTGGGATGCCGCCTGTATCAGACAATGCTTCTGTAACCGATTCGCCAAAGCGCAGGCGCACCCTTACCGGCTTGCCGCTGGTGTGCATGCCGGTGATCAGTTGCAAACCTCCCTGCAGCTCTTTGCCAAAATCGAGCAGCAGGGAAGCTTTAACAGGGCCTATGTTGCGCAGCACGCAAATATTCCTGCCGGTTAAATCGGCCTGGCCGGTACCGGGTTGCAATACCTGCGCCGCATTAACGATATTGCCTGTTGTTTTTATAATTCGGGCAGGTGTAATATAGCGGGTTACCGTAAGCGGCTTCCTTGCGTCGGCAGACTGCAGATTGTTCCATACAGCGGGCAGCTGTGCATGGACATAGCCATGCAGCAATAAAATGCAACCGATAACCGCAGAGAGCGCAACGATTTTACGCGGAGTACACAAAGAAAAGGACATACAAACAAGTTTGATCACCCGGTAAATTTAACCACCTGCGTGTACACAACAAGCATAAAACAGCTACTTTACCACAACAGGGAACTGTGCTATACGCAGGCGCGTGCAGCCATAGGGCACCAGCAGAATGTCTTCCGCATCGCCTTTCTCCAATCCCTCGATGATGCTGTAAGGCACAGGGCCGGTCATATCATTGTACAAACCCCATGATGGTATGCGCCTTGCCTTTGTCTTCAGCTGCACGGGTGCATTTTCCAGGTTCCAGGGATAGTTGCCGGGTGCAGTTATTTTATCGATAACATAAGTTGTGTTAAGCAGGCTGTCGGGCGTACGCAGTAAGGCATAGTTCCAGGGCGTGGTAGGATATACCTCGGTGAATGAGTTGCCAAACGCCACTGCTTCGCTCCGGCTGTCAACTGTTTTTTCCTGCTCGCCTATTTTGAGTGCATAGGTAATGGGGCCGCGTTCAACAGACATGCTGTTTTCGTACCAGCTGTTTTTAAATACATGCATGGGCAGTACCAGTTCCAGCACATCGCCGTTTTTCCATGCGCGGTTAATAGTCACTACCTGGTTTCCGTTGTATTCTTTCAGCAGGCTGCCGTTTAGCTTAACAGAAGCCCTGGTGCACCAGGCCGGTACACGCAGCTCAAACGGGAAATTAACGCTGCCGGTATTGTTCCTGGCCTTATAGGTAAAGCGGATGGTTTCATCAAACGGGTAACCGGTTTCTTCGGTAAAATGTACAGGCACATTACCTGCCACCACTGCGTCTACCTCGCTGGGAGCATATACCAGTGCAGCCAGTCCCTTGCCTGCAGTGGCATACCACAGGTTCTGCGTGAATTTGGGCCATCCCTGGTGCATGTTAGAGGTGCAGCAGGGGTAACCGGTTAAAATGCCGTAACAGATATCGGTGCCTTTGTGGTTCTGATCGAAGTTGCGGGTATGGCGCGTCATCATTACCTGGTTGGCCTGCTGAAAATACTGGCGTTCTGTAAAATCATCGTTCACGTGTGTGGGCAATGCATTAAAGGCAATTTTTTCAAGATGATCGGCATAACTGGTTTTGCCTGTAATGGTGAGCAGGCTTTCCAGGCTGTACATCATTTCTACAATGGAACACAGTTCTGCACCCTGTGTGGGGCTGTTGCCATGCAGTGCTTCATCACCGCCGTACATGCCATTAGCAGTTTCGTCGAACGTACGCAGGTCGGCAAAGCCTTTATCCAGTGCATCCAGGTATTGCTTTTCAGGATGCTGCTGGTAATAGATACCCGGTTCTTTGATACCCTGTGCCAGGTTTACACCGTGAATGCTGCCGAAGGTAGACAACAGTGGCGTGTGCAGAAACGCACCGGTATAATCGAAGGTTTGCTTGTGCAGCAGGTCGCCCAGCTGCAGCAGGAATTGATCGCCGGTAATATTGTACAGCCAGTATACCATCATCAGGTTATCGCCGCCGCGGTAGCGCGCCCAGAAGCTCCAGTTATCGAGCGGTGTTACGGGCAGCTGTTTCAGCTGGTACCTGAAATAGTTGGTCATCAGGTTGGTAACCCTTTTATCCCCAGTTGCATTATAATATTGCTGCAGCACTTTCAGCATCACCATTTTGGGCCACCAGTCGCGGCTGTTGTCGCGCTGCAGCCCGGGTTCATATGCATAATCTTTTGAAGGACCGAAATACCCGTCTGGCTGCTGGCTGTTGATGGCCCATTCAATCCAGGGTTTTGCTTTGGCAATAAGTGCCGTATCGTGCAGTATATAAGCCAGCGGCACCAGACCATCAAGCCAGTAAGGCCCGCGCTCCCACTGATCGCCGTCTCCTCCCAGCCAGCCATTGCGTGAGCCCATTAACGAGTATACTTCATCGAGATGCCCGGTAGCGCCGTTCTTTTGCCGTACCAGCATTTCACGAAGCCATCCCTGCGGGGTAATGGCGCCGAGCGGCAATTCAATGTAGGGGTTGGTTTTAAGCGGAGCCCTGTTGTTTAAATAAACCGGTGCAGGTTTTACCTGCGCACCGGCACGGGCAACAAATAGCAGGGCAAGCAGCGGGAGAACATACTTCATATCGGCATTACTGTTTATATCACGCAGCAGCGTGTGCAGAAAATAAATGAGGCATAAATATAAAGCATGCAGAGTATTAAAAATGCTGCTACAAAAAATAAGTGTATGGTTGACAGGGATCAGAAGATGGAGGGTTAGATGGTGGGATGGCTTTATGGTTGTTGAACTTATAAACAATAGTTATATCTTCCTTTTATACAAGTGGCGAAACTGTAAATTTGCACTATGACTACAGCCAGCATTACCCAGCACACACTTTCTGCCGATTTGCAGCAGCTTTTCAACGGCCAGATAGCGGCAGGTAAGGAAAGTATGGCCATCCAGGTGACGGCCATTGCTGAAAACGGCTGGCCGCATACTACATTGCTTAGCCTGGGTGAAATATTGGCCCCTGCCGGTGATACCCTCATGTTTTGTGTATGGCTGCAGTCATCCCTGGTCAGCAGTATCTGGTGTATCAGCAACATAAGCCTGTCGTTTGTATGGCATGGCTGTTACACCGAGATACAAGCCAATGCGCGCCTCGTTAAACAATTACATCACCTGCCTGTGCCGCTTGCCATATTCAAAGCGCAGGTACAGCGCATCCGCTCCGTAAGCGCCGGTTACGCCACCCTCACCCATGGCATCAGCTTTCACCTGCAGCAACCCGAACAAGACCTCCCCCGCTGGCAATCGCAACTGCACCTGTTGCAGGAATACGCCGGCGCAGCTGCACAGTAAACGTTCCAAACAGCCGTTTAAAAGTTTCAAAGTTCAAATGTTCAATTTATCTCAACAGAGCTTTTGAACCCTTGTCCAAAGAACTCCTTCGGAGAACTATTGAACAACGGAACCATTGAACAATGGAACCATCAAGCCATTATTTTCAAAATTGCCTCCGGCATTCCCTATATTTGCACCGCTTTGGGTTTTCCTGTACACAAACAGGGAATTAAAAGGGAATCCGGTGTAAGTCCGGAGCTGTCCCGCAGCTGTAAGTTCTGTAACCGATGCCACTACAATGTCACTGTCTGCAAGGACGGGAAGACGGGCAAAGGGGAACGAGCCAGAAGACCTGCCTTTGGCATTATACATTCATAGCTTTCGGGAGAAAAGCAATGAGTAAATCAGCTACACCAGCTTATTCATTTATTTCTGTCCAACAGTTATGCGTGGTAAACAACCGCAACGTGGTGTATTACCTGCATGCTGAAACTTTAGCCGCTATGGTTAGGGTTTGCCGCATGCCTGTAGGCAGTATTCGATTTCCAATCTCTTTAGCGCCGGGAATTTTTCTATAGCCTGAAAGTCTTTGATATTTGAACTGACTAGTTCGAGATACAAAGATTATCTGATGCGGGTAACGCATCAAAGTATTCAGCGTGGTATACCTTTTTGTCAGCCATGAGCGATTGTGTTTAGCATTTCGATCCACAAAATGGGGAAAAGGTGATGTGTTAGTTACTTTACTGGTTAGAATCGTGAATAAACAGACGGTGAAAAAAAACGTAAAAGAATCCGTCAAAACACCTATTGGAGCGTTTGTGTGTTACAAATTAATTTTAATGCGTTAATACGCATCGACAAAGGAAAACCTCTATGTCAACGTCAACTTCTTTCACTGAAAAGTTACGCACAATCCCTTTGCACTTATGAGAATTCAACACAAATCCCACATGATTCGACGAGTATTGATTGTAACAACGCTGCTTATTGCCGTTGTCTTTTTTCAATGTCGCAGACCACCTGAAATTAGTGTCAATCCAGAAGCGGGCTTAAGTTCGGAATGGACGAGGGAGAATCTTGAAGCTGAGCTTTCGAAGGCACCAGGCAATTACAAAGGAGGAACGGTTGCTTTTGCAGACAAATCTGGCAGAGCTGCAAGTACAGCAAGTTTAGACTGGCACAATGCGCTTTTCTATGAAGCTGACACTGCTACTTTCTTCGAAGTCCCCTTTCGTTTTAAAAATTCGGATGATACCACTACGCGGTATCTTATCAATAAGGACAACCGAGAAACCCCCTCCCGGTTTGAGCTCGTTTTTGTAAAAAACCGAGCTACAGCTAAATTACAAATCAAAGTTGTTGAAACGATATTGATTAGAGAACGTCAGTTCAAAGATCGTCTTCCTGGATTGCATTATCTGATTAAAAACCGGGACGCAAAAGGTTATGAATTGGTGTTCGATTTGGATGGAAATAAATTGGAAGAGTATAGTTTTTCGAAGAATCAAAAAATTCCAAAGTTCGTAGCTGGAAAAGGCATGCTTCCACCGGTAACATGTGATTATTATCCCACTGTCACCTATGATATTATCTGCACTGGTGGCACAGAAAACGGAACGACTTGCACATATGTACCCAATACAACTTACGTGTATGTCTGTACTTCCACCGGTGGCAGCCCAGGTGGTGGAGGCGGCGATGGTGTTACACCTTCCCCGTTAGACCCCGACTTACCTCATCCTTTACCTGGTGGCGGTAGCGTGCCGTCCGATGAGCCTTTGACTATTGCTGGTCCGCATATATGCAAATCTGCCATTGTATTAGCTTCCACCGGTGCCGGTGCCAATACGAACACCTGCATCGTAAACAATATTCCTGCTGTATACTTTGCCTCGGAAGGAACGTTTTCAGCAACTTTCTCTATTCAGGTATGGGCTCCAAATGATGTTAGCACCTGGGGAGTAGGCGCCCTCGCCGCCTCGCATATCCAATATGCAGAATTATGGGATGACTATTACATATACACCCATATGGAAAGCGGTGGCGTTCACTACACTTTTTCGGTACAAGCACAGCAGGCCATCATCGCCCAGGCCATTGACTATGCTTCACTTAAGGCGGAGGAAGCACTGCTTCAGGCGACCAACGGAAAGACGCAGTATATGCAGGACTTTAAAAGTTACTTTCTGACTTGGGTACGACAATATATGCCTGGAACATCCATTACCGTAACCGGAGGGACGCTTCCCGGAGGAATCCCATTTGCTTCTGGCCCATCCGATAACAATTGCTAAAAAATGATAACTTTAATAAAATTTCAAATATGGAGGAAAAGCAGGTATTTGAACTAGTGACTCGGATTTATGGGCCGCTACCATCGAGCCTGGAACCTATACGAACTGCGTTCGGAGATGGACACGAAAAATGGCAGGAGCTTGTCGTTTCATTAAAAGATGCTGGGCTGCGTGTATTGGATGACGACTATTTAGATCCGATGCGCAGTGGTGCTAGAACGCTTGCAATTGCACTCTATGATGATCCTTATAATCAATCCAGGCTAGTATTTCATTTATCAAGCCTTGCACCATTATATATCTATTATTTCAACGAATCACCACATATTACCAGAGAAGATGAGAAGTCCTTTTTGGAGAGACATCGGGAAGCGTTGAAAAAGATTGATCCGATAGAGCGACCAAAAGCAATTAAAGAACTCTTATCGGTGGAGTATAATGTAGCGTTTAAGGAAAGTCTGTTTGAAGCTTACAATGAACTATCACAAGCAATATTAGCAAAGCTCCTAAAGGCTGTAGCTCAAATATACCCAAACTATATACTTTTCAATAAAGCTCTTTTATTCAAGCCAGTGCCAGAATTGAAAAATGATCCATTGCCGGCTCCTACCTATTTTGACCTCTTATTTGATGAAACGCGACGTTATCTTATGCAAAGATAGAAATATGAAGAGGCTGCCTCAAAAGATGAAGTGTCTCCTTAAAGTTAGACGCTTTTAAGGAGCACTTCAAAGGTTATGGTAGTGAACAGAATTATCAATGGCTGGAAGACAAACGAATCACTGCGTATGTAAAATATAATCACTTTGACCGCGAACAGCGTAAAAACCTGCAAAAGGAAAAGCCTTATAGTGTAGAC
>NZ_QTJU01000019.1 GCF_003412455.1 Deminuibacter soli
TGCAACGAAAAAATATCCAGATCAGGTGTATAACTATAAAAACAAAATGAGGCTGCCTCTTTCTTGAAGTGCCCCCTAAAAGCGTCTAACTTTAAGGGGGCACTTCATCTTTTGAGACAGCCTCTTCCTAAGGCAGGCAACGATACTGGTTTGTAATAATCTCTCCTATGTGCCCTGCTGTAATGTTTGTGGCTGCTTATTCCGTTACTTTTACGTTCTGTAGTGCTGCGCCTTCCCTCATTTCTTCCGATGCTGCTTTTACCAAATGATCGCCTGGGTTAAGTGTGCCGAATATTTCTACCTTTCCTTCTGCCGTTCTGCCAACTTTTACCGGTACGTATTCTGCCTTATTATCCTGCGTTAAACGGATAACAAATACTTTCTCTGTTGAGTTAATCACTGCTGTTTTTGGTACAACAAAGCTGCTGTCCCGTGCAGGCAGCGGAACACTTACTTCTGTTACCATGCCGGGCAGTAATTTATTGTTGTCGTTGTACACGTCCATCTCCACGCGTTCTGCGCGCAGTTTGTTATCCAAAGCACCGGCCAGGCGTTTTATCTGTGCGTTGAATACTTCGTTGGGCATTGCCTTAACGGTGAATTTTACGCTGCTCTGGTTGGTGAGGTAAGCTGTGTAGGCATCTGGCACTGATACCACCAAACGCAGTTTCTTTTGTTCCTGCAAGGTAAACAGCGGAAACTCTGAACCTTTACCTGAAGGACCAACATAGGCACCTACGTTTACGTTACGTGCGGTAATTACACCGCTAAAGGGCGCACGTATTTCGAGGTATGCTTTGGTTTCGGCTACTTCGCGGTAAGCGCTTTTGGCTGCTTCCAGCTGCGCCAGGTCAGAGTTTTTGCGGGCTGCGGCCTGGTCAAGGTCGTTGGGCGAAATGGTGCCGGGTGTTTTGCTGGTTTCCAGCAGGCGGTCGTAATTGGCCTTGCTGGCTGTGTAAATGGCTTCCTGCGATTTCAGGCGCGATTCTGCACCGGCCAGGCGGGAGCTGATTTCAGGGGCTTCCATTTCAATCAGCAGCTGACCTTGTTTTACTTCACTGCCCACATCGGCATACAGTTTTTTTACAAAGCTGTTTTCTTTCGCATACAGGTCAACCTGCTGAAAAGCGATCAGTTCACCGGGTACATGCAGTTCGCTCGACAGGCGGCCTTTCTGCAGGTTAAACACCTCGGTTGTTACCGCAGCAGCAGGCGCGGCGTTTTCTTTCTTTTCTTCTGCTGCCTTGCTTTCGCTTGAGTGGCAGCTGCTAAGCAGTGTGCCGGCAGCCAGCATGCCGGTTAATAAAAGCGCACTGTTCCTGGTAATATTTTTATAACGGTTCATATTGCTGAATTTGTTAGTCATCGGATGTGTTGTTACGTTAATACTTGCCTCAATGTTTTATGCATGGTTAACCTGGTCTACCGCAGCGATATAGTGAATACTGTCTTTGTCTTCAGGATCCAGTGATACCGACTGTGTGCTTGTTTTTTTCTGTACCCAGGCAAATACCAGCGGCAGAATAAACAATGCTGCAAAGGTACTGGCAACAAGGCCACCAATTACTGCACGTCCTAAAGGCGCACTCTGGTCGCCGCCTTCACCCAGACCGCTTGCCATCGGAATCATACCTACCACCATGGCCACGCTGGTCATTAAAATGGGGCGCAAACGCACGCTGGCTGCTTCTTTGGCTGCGCGTACCGAATCGCCGTACTGCAAACGCAAGTGTTCGGCATTGGTTACCAGCAGCACTGAGTTGGAAATTGATACACCTACCGACATAATCATACCCATGTACGATTGCAGGTTAAGGGTTGAGTTGGTGAGCAGCAGCAGGCCCAGCGAACCTACCAGTACCGCGGGTACCGTACAAAGTACTACCAGCGATACCTTGAAGCTCTGGAAGTTAGCTGCCAGCATCAGGAAGATTACCACGATGGCCACAATCAAACCGCTTTGCAGGCTGTCGAGCGTTTCGGTTAATACCGGGCTCAGGCCTTTGGTTTCAACGGTTAAACCACGTGGCAGTTTGCCGATTGATGCGATGGCTTTATCTACATCTTTGGTGGCAGTACCGAGGTCCATACCAGATATGTTGGCTGTAACGCTTAATACAGGCAATGCACCTACGTTATCGTTTTCACCATATACGGTATCGGTTTTAATGGTAGCCACATCATTCAGCAGCGGGCGGCCCTGGTTGGGCGCTACGGGAATTTCACCAATATCGCTCGGGCTGGTCATCTGGTTTTCAGGAACTTCTACCTGTACGTTGTAACTGAGGCCAACGCGTGTATCAACCCACACGTTCTTTTCTGTTAAACGCGAAGAGGAAGTTGCGGCAATCAGTGAACGCGAAATATCGTTCATGTTGGTGCCCAGCTGCGCTGCTTTTACGCGGTCGATGTCAATTTTAATGGCCGGATACTTGGTAGCCTGGCCCAGCTGCACATCGCGCAGGTAAGGTATCTGCTGTAATTTTTCGATTACTTTATTCGCGTATTCTTCGTTCTGCTTTTTGTTTTTACCCAGTAAACGCACTTCAATAGGCGTGGGCGATCCCTGGCTCAATATTTTGTCTGTTAACTCAATTGGCTCAAAGCTCAGCTTCACGTTGGGCATCACTTCTTTCATCTTCGCACGGAAACGGTCTTTCAGGTCGTCCATGTTCACCTTGTAATCTTCTTTCAACGCCACCTGTAATACACCTTCCTGCGGGCCGGCCATAAACAGGTAAATGGGGTTGGTTGAATAAGAAGAACCGTGCAGACCAACCATGGCCGAGGTAATTTCTACATTCTCCTTGCCTACCAGTCCGTTGATTACATCCAGTGTTTTCAGCACGTTGCGTTCTGTCTGTTCCATCCTGGTACCGTCTACATCGCGTATACGCACCTGGAACTGGCCTGCATTGCTTTTCGGCAATACGTCGCGGCCAATGATGCTGAGGAACCAGCCTGCCAGTGCCAGGCCGCCAATTACATATACAATAACAATCGGGGCGCGTTTGGGGAAACAACGTTCCATAAAACGCATGAAGCGGTTACGGAATTTTTCAAAACGGGTAAGTTTCGGTTTCTCTGTGAGCAGGCGTTCATGCTGGTTCCAGGTATCTTTTTCTGTTTCGGGCGGAATGCCTGAAGCCAGGAAATCGCGCTCATCCTGTGTAAGGTGTGCGTTGCCATTGGCATGCTCCGTTTTTTTGTGCTTGTGCTTCATTAACCAGTTGGCCAGTACAGGTACCAGCGTTTGGGCCATGAGGTAAGAAGTGATCATGGAGAATGCGATGGCCAGGGCCAGCGGCAGGAACAATGATCCGGGAATACCTTTCATGGTAAAGGCAGGCGCAAACACGGCCAGTATACAGAACAGGATGAGCAGTTTGGAGAACGCGATCTCCTTACACGCATCCCATATGGCGAGCGCCTTGGGCTTGCCCATATCCATATGCTGGTGAATATTTTCGATGGTTACCGTACTCTCATCCACCAATATACCAATGGCAAGGGCCAGGCCGCTCAGCGTCATGATATTGATGGTTTGCCCGAATAAAGAAAGGAACAGTACGCCAGAGATAATACAGGTGGGGATGGTTAATATTACAATCAACGCACCACGCGGGTCACCCAAAAACAGCAGTACCATTAAGCCGGTGAGTATGGCACCAATGGCACCTTCGCTCAGCAGGCTTTTTACGGAGTTGATGACGTATACGGATTGGTCGAACTGGTAACTCAGTTTTACGTCTTCCGGTAACAGTGCCTGGAATTTGGGGATGTTCTTTTTCAGGTTCTGCACTACTTCCCAGGTACTGGCAGTAGCTGATTTGGTAATAGGCATGTATACGGAACGGCGGCCGTTTACCAATACATAACCGTTGGTGATATCTGCGCCATCTTCTACAGTGGCAACATCTTTCAGGTATAAGTTCTGCACGCCGCCGGTAAACAGTGGTATGTTACCAAAGTCTTCCACGTTTTTAATGGTGGTGTTGGCAGGTGTAAAATAGTTGAGGTTACCTACCCTAACGTTACCTGCGGGTGTGCTTTGGTTGTTTACACGCAATGCAGCTACCAGCTGGTCGGGCGTCATGTTGTGCTGGCGCAGCAGTTCGGGATCAGCTTTAATAACAATGGTACGTGCGTTACCACCAAATGGTGCAGGTGCAACGAGACCCGGAATTGAACTGAAACCTGCGCGAACGTATACCAGCGCCAGATCCTGCAACTCGTTGTTCGAGCGTTTTTCACTGCTCAGTACCAGCTGCCCTACAGGAAGTGTAGAGGCGTCGAAACGGAGAATGAACGGCGGTTGCGATCCCGGCGGGAATATCGCCTGCGCCCTGTTGGTATAACCCGTTACCTCCGCTGCGGCCTGGGCCATGTTGGTGCCCTGGTAAAAGGTGAGTTTAATAAGCGTTAAGCCCTGGATGTTTTTGGTTTCAATGCTTTTTACACCGCTTACATACAGCAGCAGGTTTACATAGTTTTTACCAAAAAAAGATTCCATCTGGTCAGGTGTGTAACCGCCAAAGGGGTGAGAGATGTAGATTACCGGCAAATCGATGTCCGGGAAAATGTCCACCTTAATGGTAGTTACGGCTTTGATACCGAAAAAGAACAAACCCGCTACCAATACAAGGATGGAAATCGGTTTCCGGAGCGCACTTTTAATTAATCCCATGAGAAATAATGTTCAGGTGATGAAATGCTATTGCCTAAAACTGGCTGATAAATAAGTTAAAGTCGCCTGCTGATGCTGCTTTCAGCAACAGGGCCTGCCATACGTTGTTGTAGGCGATGTCCCTGTCGGTTTCTGCACGGTTTAATGCGTACAGTGCCTGGGTTACGTCTACTATATTGCTCAATCCGTTTTTATATAATACGCTTTTCTGCAGGTAGGCGTCGCTCGATGCTTTTACCTGTATGGGCGCTTCGGTATAGTTGTCCAGTGCGTTGCGCATTTTGGTTTGCGACAGGCTTTCCTGCGTTTTCAGGCGCTGGTTAATGAGCTCATACTCATCCTGCAAAGCGCGTGAGGTCCACAGCTGTGAAGCTACCTGGTGTTTTACACGCAGCGGGCTGGTGAGGTTCCAGGTAACGCCTACACCAATGAGGTAGTTGGCTCTTGTGGGGCTGATGCCGTCAAAATAGTTGTGGGTATAACCGCCGGGGTTGGCTGCGCCGTAGTCGTAATCAAAGCCTGATGCCCTGTCCTGCAGCACACCAAACAAAGAGAATACGGGGTAGTTGAAGGTGCGCAGGTATTTGGCCTGTTCGTTACTCAGGTCAATACGGCGTTTGTAAAACTGCAGTACCGGGTGGTTGGCGAGCTGCGATTGTGCCGCAGAATCGTAGGCCGTAGTGGGTATGCGTGTTACAAACAAAGTATCCAGCGTGTACGCGGTTGCAGGGCCGGTGCCCAGCAATTCGCTCAGCTCGCTTGCCTGTTGCTGCTGCTGGTCAATAGCACGGGTTAAAGCGATTTTTGCGTTGGATACTTCGGCATTGGCCAGTGAAGAATCCACTCCTGCATTCAACCCGCTTTTAGCACGCGCGGTAACTACCAGCTGAAAGCTCTGTGCCCTGTCGAGGTTTCTTTGTTGCGACAGCACAATGCGCTGTGCTGCCAGCAGGTTAAGGTATGCGCCTGCTACACGCACTTCCTGCTGAAACTTCTCCTGCTCCAGGTCGCTCGCATCGCGCGCTACGGCCTGCTGGTATACTTTTATTTTTTCCTTGGCTTTACCAAATGCGTAGAAGTCCCAGTTAATGTTGGCGAGATACAATGCGCCGAATGCGGAGTTCCAGTTCTGGTGCGCGAGGGCCGGACCAGAGGATGCTACGCTTAAACCACGGTAGCCGTACAGCGGACCGGTGGTACCATTGATAGTACCGTAATCCTGCTGCGCCGACAGGGTGAAGTCGGGCAGGGCATCGCGCTGTGCTGCGGTAACGTTTGACTTCGACGCGTTTAAATAGTTGTTTTTAGCTTTAATACTTGCATAATTCGACAATGCTGTCTGAACCGCATCTTTCAGTGTTAATACCTGTGCTTTAGAAATAGAAATGCTTGCCCCGCCAGCTAAAGAGAGCAGGAGCAAGCGAATCGCGTATTGTTTTACCATATCTGATGGAATGATTGCTAAACCGAATTGCAAATGTAGAATTCCTTACACTATGAGGAAAATGAATTAATTTTATAAAAACCATTAGTTTTGCTAATGATCGGTGAACACGCATTTTTTGCAAGTAAAATGTAGATCAACTGTTAAAATCACCAATAATTATTTTAACAATCAACCATTTATCATGAACATAGGATTGCATCATTTCAAATTGGTAGACACTATTGTGAAGGAAGGTACAGTTACTAAGGCTGCCGAAGCATTGCACCTTACCCAATCGGCGTTAAGCCACCAGCTGAAAGAATTGGAAACAGAAATGGATACCGCCGTGTTCTTGCGTCGCGGAAAAAGACTGGAATTAAGTGAAGAAGGACATCGTTTCCTGCGCAGCGCCCAGGTAATTCTTTCAGAAATCAATGGTTTGAAGGAGGATTTGCTCAACTACAAAGGCGGCCTTACCGGTAACCTACGCATCATTACCCAATGTTACACTGCCTACCATTGGCTGCCCTGCATTATTAAGTACTACAAAAGCAAATGCCCGGATATTAATGTGCAGATTGCCTCAGAAGCTGCACACCGCCCGCTGGAGTTTTTGCTGCGCAACGAGCTGGATGTGGCCATTGTTAAAAACAAGATCAACGATCCCAATATCCGTTACGAACCTATTTTTGAAGACCAGTTGCTCGCCATTATGTCGCGCAATCACCCGCTGGCCAAAAAACGTTTCATCCACATCAGCGATTTTTATAATGAAGAACTGTACCTGGGCAATGCCGATCCGCAAGCGGGCAACCAGAGTGTAATAGAAACACTGCTGCAAACGCAACAGGTAAAACCCAAACATATTCACCGCATTCACTACACTGATGCTATTATTGAACTGGTTGATTCCAACCTCGGCGTAAGCGTTATGGCCGACTGGATTGTACAGCCTTACCTCGAAAGCAAAGACATTGTAGCGCGCCCCCTGCCCTCAGAGCTGGGCAAACGTACCTGGTATGCCGCCACCTGCAAACAAAACATCTCTATCCGCAATTTCCTGGATTGTTTAAAGTACCATTTCTCAGAAATGACGATGAAAATAAACACCCAGAAAGGTGAACTGGTGTTACCACAGCTGTCGCCGCTTAGCACAATTGGGAAGGTGCCTTCGGTGGCGGTTTGAGGATGATGGTTTGACGTTTGACGTTTGACGTTTCATGTTTCATGTTTAATGTTTCATGTTTAATGTTAATGGCAAAGATATGCCGTTGGCTGTGTCCCCACAGCCAGCACTTGTTCGCGATTCGGCTGTGAGCACACGGCTGCGGGCAAAGTAATTTGCCTTTGTGTACGCAGGATCATTCACTATTGCCTATTACTATTCACCAAATTACCGGTATGCTTAACAACTTCACCAACATACTCTGGGACTTTGATGGCGTTATTATGGATTCCAATCCTATCAGGGACGTTGGGTTTGAACAAATATTCGCTTCTTTTCCCAAAGAACAGGTAGATGCGCTGATGGTGTTTCACCGCAACAATGGCGGCCTGTCGCGCTTTGTGAAAATCCGTTATTTTTTTGAAGAAATTCTGCATAAGCAAGTAAGCGAAGCAACGGTGCAGGAATATGCAGACAGCTTTTCTACGCTGATGCGTGAACTGCTGTTAAACAAATCGCTGCTTATTGCAGACAGCCTGCACTTTATACAACAAGAGGCAGGAAACAGGCAATTTCACCTGGTATCTGCCTCGGCGCAGGATGAACTGCATTATGTAAGCAAAGCATTGGATATTGACAGTTATTTTATTTCCATAGTAGGCTCACCCGCAAGCAAAACAGACAATGTGCAGCAACTGCTGCAGCAATATGGCTATCATGCCGGTAACACGTGTTTAATTGGTGATTCGCATAATGATGCGCATGCGGCGGCGGCGAATCATATTCCTTTCTTTGGGTATCATTCAGCAAAGCTGGAAGCGGATGAAAGGCTTGGTTATGTTTATTCATTCAGGGAAGGGAAATACAGGGAGGGACGAAGTGAGTTGTGAAAGGCATCGAGAATCGACAGTCGATCGACCTTCACATTGCCCGCGGCTGTGTCCTCACAGCCGCATCTTTAATGTGTGTTGGCTATGAAGACACAGCCAACGGCGGATAATCTAAACAAGCTTGCAGCTAGTAGCTCGTAGCTCGCAGCTGTATTTCCTCTTCAAACAAATTTGCCTGTTCGCTTTTTAACGGCTAATTTTACCCTACCCAAGTTTTTATAAACCCTCATCCTTTAAAAAACCATGAATCCTAAACTGCCACTGGCGTTGCTGGCATTATCAGGCATATTATGCAGCCAGCTTTCTGCCCAGGACTCTACCTTGCACTATTCCGGTATTCCCATGGTTAAATCAAGCACTCTTCTGAATGAAGGGATTCCCATTAACCAGAAATGGTATACCTACAACACCCGGCGCCTTGTTACTACTACCACCAGTTCGGGAAAAGACAGCTCCTATATTTCCTTCAACTACGACAAACCCGACACTATTGTACGGGAAGTAGACAACAAACAACTGGTGTACCAGCGCAACAAATCGGGTCTGGTAACCCGCATCTCAGACGGCACGGAAAACAGCAAAAATTTCCAGGAGTTTACCTACGATAAAAACGGCTTTTTAACAAAGAAAGTCACCCGTGATGATTATGGCTCCTACGTATGCCGCAACGAATACATTTACAGTTACAAATACGACAACCTGGTGTACGAGCAACGCAAGCAGGTTATGCAGCAGGGTGGCCGTACAACGGAGTATACTTACCAGATTTCTTACGAATATTATCTCGATAAAGTAAATGCCTTCGGCAACAACAATTACGGCGAGCCTTACTTTGGCCGCTCAAACCGTAACCTGCTGAAAAGCGTGTATTACACAGGGCCGGAGGCCATTAATTCATACGAAACCATTACCTACGATTTTAACCAGCAGGCCCTTCCCTTCCGCATGATGCGTAAAGGCAGCACCAACAGCGGCGGCTCGTACCTGGAAGTAACGGTATACCAGTTTGAATAACAGGGAATCGATCATATAGAAGTAAAGCAAGTCAGCAAAAGAACCACCAGACGGGAAAAGTTACCATCGCTCATGCCTGTGTCCACCCACAGGCATGTTTTTTTTGCAGGTTTAAAGTTTAACGTTTGAAGTTTAAAGTTGGATCGGAGGTTCAAATAGTTCAATTGTTTCAATGTTCAATTTTTGCCCGGGGCACTTTACAGGGAAAAGGCGGAGGTGTAACAGTGACTTAACGAAACGACATTGAGTGGAAGTGATTTTTTGTGAAAGCGAGAACCGCAAACTGCGTAAAGTTTTACACAACACACGACTGCAGGCTTATAGGGTCTGGCGATTAGCTGATAGTTTTGCCATTATCGAATGCCGTTGGCTGTGTCCCCACAGCCAACACATATTCAAGATGCGGCTGCGAGGACAATCGGACTTGCTAAAACCACTCACGGCTGACAACTCACGAAAAGGCTCGCTACGATCATCCCGACTGCCGACTGTCGATTCCCGACAACTCATGCGCCTCACATTGCCAGCAACACCGCTACATAGTGACAAATCGCTCCGCCGAGCACAAAC
The DNA here is from genome assembly GCF_003412455.1 of Deminuibacter soli. Classification (GTDB taxonomy): domain Bacteria; phylum Bacteroidota; class Bacteroidia; order Chitinophagales; family Chitinophagaceae; genus Deminuibacter; species Deminuibacter soli. Next base: position 9,753 of record NZ_QTJU01000019.1, read on the forward strand.
CCATGCCATACCGCGTGCGTGTACATATACTTATCCCAGAGGTAGAAAAATACACCCAGTGTGTATAAGCCGGCACCTACACAAATGAACGTCAACACCTGGCCGGGCATATGGGCAAAAAACGTACGTCCGCCGGCGAGCATAATCCAGCCCATGAGCAGGTAAATAATGGTAGAAACCAGTTCAAACTTACCCGTGCAGTATATTTTAAACAGCAGTCCCAGTGCAGTTAAACTCCACAAAATCCATAACAGTGTAATACCAAAGGAGTTGTTGTGATAAATCAACAGGAAAGGCGTGTACGTGCCTGCAATGAGGAAATAAATGCTGATGTGATCGAATATTTTCAGGATGCGTTTTACGTTGATTTCCTGGAAACCGTGGTACAAAGTAGAGAAGGTAAACAACATCAAAAAACAAAAGCCATACACACTTGCACCGATAATGCCGGGCATGTTGTTGTTTTTGATGGCCAGTGAAATAAGGATGGGCAGGCAGCTGATGCCGAAAACAATGCCGATGCCATGAATAATGCTGTTGACAATTTCCTGTTTAAGCAGGTAACCTTGGGTTGCTGAGTTTTCCATAACATATCAATTTAACAGGGTGGAATTTGCAGGTTCCTGCTTATTCTTTCCCAAACCATGTGCCGTTCTGCAGGTGCAGATGACGGATTTAAATAGCTTTTTCACCACTGCAACAGATTGTACACGAAATGCTGCGGTTTTGCCGGTGAATGCCTGGAAAAACATCGTAATCGATTGGAGGGTTTGAAGGTTCAATGGTTTCATTGTTCAATGACTTGATTTTAAGGTTTGCTATTTAAAGTTTATGTTAAGTGCATGCCGTTGGCTGTGTGAGGGAGTTCGCTTAGAGCACGCACGACTGACGACTGACGACTGACGGTTCACGATAACCACTCGCGGCTCACGCGTTCCTGTACACATAACAAAGCTTGTAAGCATGCCCTATTACGGCAAACAGGTAACCATAGTAACGGCCTTTTTCGCGGCCGGCAGCGTTGGTGTGGGCGTATTCGAAATAGAGTTCGTAGGCGGGGTAATGGGTGTTGATGAGGGATTTGATGGCGGCAAAATCCGCCTCCCAGCGAATATCGGTGGCATCTACGCGGTGCAGGTTTTCCCTGATTGTGGCAGCTTTAATTAAATCGCGCGCATCGTTGTTAAACAAGCAGCCGAAAGCGGCGGTGAAGTTTTGGTAGGTAACAGGCTGCGGCAGGTTGTTGTTTTCGCCGGCACAGGCTTCGCTGCCCGGCAGGGGAAAATACACTTCTGCGGCCACCTGTGCGGGCAGGGCATTGCGGATACCCTGCTGAAAGCGGTGAAATACGGTGTCAATACCAACAGGTGTAACCGTATCTATTGCAGCGCCGGTATCCCGCTGCATGGCAGCAGTATCCTTGCCCGGTTCCCGGCCATTGTTACCAGCCGGCTGATGACTGTTGCATGCTGCAAGCAACAGCAGTATCCCTGCCAGCCACCTCATTGCATGGGAATTGTGATGATGCAACGGTCTGTCATGCGTTTGAGCACTACAGCGAGGCCCACTTGCTTTGAAACAAGATCTGGCTCAAATATCGCTTTCATGTGGCCCTTGATCTTCTTCTCCACAAATTTGCCTTTCTGGTACTGGTTGGAGTAGCTCCACAAATAAGGTGAGTGAATGGGCGGTGTGTGGCGCTGGTATCCCATGCCATTGTATTGTTCCAGCTTGTGCAGCAACAGTGGCAGGCGCCAGTTAGACTGGGTGTTAAAGTGCAGGAAGGAAAGTGAATCCATCGCACTTTCTACAAAAGAATATGGCGCATCGCCCACTTCTGAGCTAAGCGGGCGGCCCGGCGGGTAATGCACGGTTTTGCCGGTGAGCGGATCGCCGTTGTAAAGGTGTTTTTTAAAGCTGAAGCCGCATTCGATGTAATGAATCAGCCCGATTACATACCAGGGAATTTCGGCCCCTGTGCTGCCGTTTTTGAGCGACCGCGGTACACGCACCAGTTGCTGCATGGCTGCATCCACTGCCGGGTTTACCGAAAACAGGTTATTTGCCTGCGGCAGGGCTACATTGGCCGGCCCGGTTGAAGGAAACGGCACGTTGCCCATACCCATGCCCAGTGCAGGCATAAAAGGCGAATCGGTATTGTCGGCATAATAGCGGGTAAAGAAACTGGCACCTGCAGGATACAGCACCTGTTGCAGGCCGGCATCTGCAGACACGAGTGAATGACTGAGGCGAACATAGTTTTCGCCGTACTTGATGCTTTTCGCAATATAGGTATATACTTTCCGGCCCTGGAGCAGCTGGTCAATTACTTTGTCGATAACAGGATATTTATCCTTATCAACCACACAATCGCGGAACAGTTGAATGTATTCGATTTCTGTAAGCATACCGGATCATTTTGTCAGCATAAAAAAGGCTATCTGCACCGGTGAAGGTGCAGACAGCCTCAACTATTCATCCGTGACGACTATTTGTGCGGCCAGTCGTTCACGTGTTCGGCATTACCGATTTTGAGTTTGCGGGCAGATATAACGAAGCTCAGCGTCATAGGGTAAGGACCTACGGTATTGATGCCTTCGTTGTACTGGATAATATAACCATCCTCAAAACTCAGTTCTTTCATCTTGGCATCTTCTTCACTTTTCTTGAAAACGATGCTTCCGCTGAAAGGTTTAAACTGGCTGTTCACCATGGTTTCGATGGTAGAGGTATCTTCAGTGGATTCTATTTCCACATGAATAGCGCCACCGTACACACCTGATGAAGGACGGCCTTTATGATCAACATCTCTGCTTAATGAATAACTGCACTGTATTACGCTAAACTTGCTAGCGCCAACACTTAATACGCTTGAAAAGGCCATAATTAAAAGAATTTAAATGATGATAAACTTTGTATCAGTTGTCATGTATATGTACTTCAACCTGGTCAACGCCCGCTGTTTTAAGCCTGGCTTCCAGCCTATGCTGTAATGCGCGTGCATCGTGCATGCTGGCGCCTGAACCGGCCGTATAACCGGGTGCCTGCAGCAACACGAGGTAAGTACTTCCTTCGGGAAGCGCACCTGTATTACCCAACACTACCTGGCGGGATTTGCTGATAAGGCTGTTGTACAATACAAGCCTGTTGCCCTCTCCTGCTACCTGTTCCCATGCAAGGCGATATACCCCTGCGGGTAACCTTTTGCCGGACAGGTGTACAGGACCTGATAAGCCACCGGGCTCTATACTATACCCTGATAGTGACTGCTCCGTGTTACCGGCATCATCCAGCGTAAAACTGCCATAGGTGTGCGCGCTGTTTTCAAGTGTTCGCCTGATGTGCAGCTGCATCTTCGGCTCTTCTGCCGGCTGATTGTCGAGGTTGTTTAACATAACGATATTTCATGGTTATTGCAACGGCCCTTACACGAAAGGAACGCTATCGGGAATACTATATGCGACAATGGCATCAAAAAGGAATTGGATAAAATGGAAAAACGGCAGTATTAACGACCCTGGGGCCAGTCGTTCACATGCTCGGCATTGCCCAGCTTTAATACACGTGCAGAAATGGTGAAGCGGAGGCTCATGGGGTTTGGACCAACAGTGTTGATGCCTTCAGAATACTTCACGATGTAGGCGTCTTCAAAACGCAGCTCTTTCATCTTCGCGTCTTCCTCGCTTTTCTTGAAGAGCAATGTGCCGGAGATAGGTTTAAACTGGCTGTTTACCATGGCTTCTACAACTGCTGTACTCTCGGTAGATTCTACCTCGATGTCAATTGTACCGCCGTAAACGCCGGAAGAAGGACGACCTTTGTGGTCAACATCCCTGTTGAGGGAAAAACTTGCATTGAGAACATTTTGCTGCGGAACACCATCCGCATTTAATTGTGCTGTGAAAGCCATAAAATTAAAATTTATAGGTTAACGAAAAATGAAAAAACATTGCTTCAGCTTATAGCAGCCATACGCACGGATTCATTCATTTTTAAAAGGATTTATAACACACATGCGGCTTACATGTGCTGGTGTGCAGGTTGAAGATTGGATGCGCTAAAGTATCACATTAATCAATATTTAAGCCATTTACAGCATTAAAATATCGATGTTTTTTTCACCTGTTCGCAAGTGGTGGAAAATCACAGGCTAAGGAAAATTATTAAACGTTTAAATCTTTGGAGATGCCGCAAACATTGCCATCACAATGGTTTTACACTACAATATTTTTTTACCGAAGCCTTCCATTTTACGCAGCCATTTTTGTGCATAGCCGTTCTTTAATGTATGCAGGTACCCAATGGTGCAGGTGTGCACAGGTTTTATGCGGCACTGCTCCAGTACCGACCGTTTGATGGAGTGATAAGTTGGCACTTTTGTCTCTACCCATTCTTCCCAGCTGGCTTCATCCAGCACCGAAACAATACGGGCCGATTTGCCGCTGAAGTTGTTGTTGAATGAAGCACTGCCCACGGGGAATACCTGGTTGGGTAAAAACAGCCTGTCGAAGAAGCCGCTTAAGCGCGCGGCAATGCTGTCGCTGTTCACAGTGCAGAACAGCACGATATGATTGGCTTTGTGCAATTGTTCCAAAGCCAGCTGCAAATCAATTTCCAGCTCGGCCACACGGTTACTGAATTGCTTGTTGGGATTGAATTTCAGATCCATGATATGCAGCTCCCTGATGGCAGCACCACTTTCCTGCGCACCTTTCTTATACGCTTCCCACAGTGCCGTGTTGATGCCTGTTTTGTCTGCGTCGCCGTATAGTAATAATAGGTTTTTCATACCAGTGTAATAAAGATATGAAAATTAAGAAGATGCGGGTGAGGGATGGGATTACTGGTGAATAGTGAATAGGCAATAGTGAAGATCGAAGCGAATTTACATTATGTTGCCCGCGGCTGTGTCTTCACAGCCGTATCGCGAACATGGTTGGCTGTGGGGGATACAGCCAACGGCATCCGTTAAATAAAAAAAGCCCCGCGGGGCTTTTTTTATTTTTGGACATCGTATTCGGTTGCCCAGGTGGTGTGTTCATCATCACCTTTGTGGCCGTCGAGTTTTACCACGAAGCTTTTGGCGGGGAAATACGGTGTGATATGGATATCCAGGTGTATCCTGTCTTTCTGCAGTTCATCGCGTTCAAAACGCATGATCTTGAAACGTTCTATCAAACGTTCAGGGCCCTGGATGCTATCGAGGAATTTTACTATTTGCGAACGAAGGTCATGCTCCGTTTTTGTGTTCCAGTTTTCAAATGCGCGGCGGTTCAGGAAATCAAACAATACTTTGGTGATGTAGTCAAACACGCGCACCACCGAGTAAGTCTGCAGGCCAATGTTATCGCCGTTGAACAGGGTTTTGGCAGAGAAGGCCATTACCTTGCCATACTCATTTACCATGGGTACGAGACCTATTTTTTCGAGCTGTGATATTTCGCTTTTCTTGAGATCGAAACGCACGCCGTCTACCTCGTTCATGCCGCCGTGTTTTTTACCGGCTGTTACCTGCGACATGAGTGTGTAATACATTTTACCTGCCAGTGCTGCAGAGCCGGGTATGTACAAATCATCCTCCTCACCTGCTGCCGCCACTTTGCCGCGGCCTACCAGCCAGTTACAGGTCATAATTACATTGCTCCTGTACATATCACCGCCCGAAAGGTTGGCGCTGCTGAACAGGTCAATCACATCATCGGGCTGATCGAGGTTGGCGAAATCAGTTACCAGCATGGCTTTGTTGGCATGCGCTATTTTGGCCCAGCGCTCCAGCGCCTTGTTCGATCCCAGGTAACCGGGTATTACCACAATGGAATAATTGTCGCGCAGATCAAGGCGGTCGAAGTTCTGTTTCAGTTCTTCGGCCACATATTCAATGAAGCGCGGATTATCGAGATCAGTGAGCTGATGCATGCCTGCATTCATGATCACTACATTGGTGAGTTTATCGCTTTCGGTATTTTTATAAAACAGGTGTACCGTGCGGTAAGCCTGTTCCAGCGCACGTGTGGCATTGAGTGCGATGCCGGTGTTTTTGCTGAGGCTTTCTGCCACCACTTCACTGCGTGCCTGGCATTTATCCATAATCTCTCCTATACTGCTGCTTTCGCTGAGCAGCTCCTGCCATAGTTCAATTTTTTTCAGCAGGGCCTTGCGTTCCATCTTTTTGTCCTCATCGGTTAAAAAGATCTTCTTGCGGGCCTTACGGTCAGGATTGAGGTTTTGCAGGCCGTCTACAATGGCTTCGAGAAAATCGAAACCGCCAACCTTCACCAGTTTCTGCAGGCTTTGATCAAGCGTGTGCGCTACGGCAGGCACATCCTTGTAGGCGGACTGGTGCTGCTCCGTTACCTGCTCCTGCAATTTTTCGTTTGTTGACATGGGTGTACTGTTTGGGCTGCCGGCTATTGCAGCAGCGGTGTTTTTTATGTGTATTAGGTACAGGCAAGTGCAGCCACTACTGTGTATGCATGCAAGGCCTTACCCTGTACGTATTACGGGTTTTCCTTTAATTCTTTTGCGAGATTGGCCAGTGCATCTGCAAAGGCTTGTTTGGTTTCCGGATTTTCGAGCGTGGCTTTCAGCGTTTTATTGCTTTTAAGCTGGCGGATAATGTTGAGGTACATATCATGCTCGATACTGAGATTGCGCAGCAGGTCACTTTGCTGGGTAATGTTCCTGGCACTGAAATCGCCCAGGTGGTTGAAATGCAGTGTTTCCGGGGCTTCTGACCCGTCTACCTTTTCAAAGGCTACTTCTACCCTGGGTTTAAAATGATTGAACACATCCTCTACCGTTTTCAACCCTTCTACTGTTTCGGGTTTAATAGGTTCGTTATCGGTGAGCTGCTGGATGAAGAGGGTTTTATTGGGTGAAATGTCAACAAATGCTTCTGATGCATCTATCTTTCGCTCATTACCGCCTATTTCATAATTGAACATAGCACGTGTTTTTAGGTTAGGAATATTTGGTTAAGTTAATAAATTATATCAGAATGAAGGGTATTTAACAAAAACTTTGCCCAATTTTTAAGCCAGCTTCGAGCTACAAGCTGCGAGCTGCGAGCCAGACAACAAACGCCCTTGCAACCAGGTCTTCTTGTTATTCACTATTGACTATTCACCACCGTTCGATGCGGCTGTGAGGACACAGCCGCGGGAAAAGTGAAGGTCGATCGCCTGTCGATTCTCGATGCCTTTCCCACTCACGAAAAGTACTCGCTAAGATCATCTCGACTGTCGATTCTCGATTCTCGATGGCTTCCCACTCACGACTGACGATTCACGCTAATGCTCCCACACCAGCCCGCTCTCTGAATCGCTGATGGTGAGCTTTGCGCCGCGTGTCAGTTCGCCTGAAATAATCAGCCGTGATATGGGACGGCGCAGCTGGCTGCGTATTACCCCTGAGATTTGCCTCGCTCCGTACTGTGGTGTAAAACCGCTGAGGGCCAGTTTCTTTTTTGCTTCAGGCGTAATATCGAGCGCAATGCCCTGTTTGTCCAATGCATCGAGCAGACTTTGCAGCTGAATGTCGAAAATTTTCACCACGTTCTCTTCACTAATGGGTGCAAAAGGCACAATCTCCGACAAGCGCGCCAGAAACTCGGGGCGGAAATAACGCGTCATCAACTCCATCAGCTGGTTAGATGCCGGCAGCTGGCCCTTGCCAAACTGCTCTGCAATCCACTCGCTGCCAATGTTAGAGGTAAACAGGATCAGCGCATTCGAGAAGTCGCCTTCCTTGCCCAGCCTGTCGTGCATATGCCCTTCGTCCATGATCTGTAAAAACGTATCGAACACCGAGGCATGTGCTTTTTCTATTTCATCGAACAGTAACACAGTATACGGTTGCTGGCGTATTTTGTTTACCAGCAGTCCACCTTCTTCATAACCTACATAACCGGGCGGGGCACCATACAACAGGGCGGCAGAGTGTTCTTCCTTAAATTCACTCATGTCGAAACGGATCATTGCTTTCTCATCGTTGAACAAAAATGCAGCAATGCTCTTGGCCAGTTCGGTTTTGCCGGTACCTGTTGGCCCCAGTAAAAAGAACGAACCAATAGGCTGTCCCTTTTTACCCAGTCCGCTGCGCGATTCCAGGATGGCCGCTGCCAGCGATTGCAGGGCATGATCCTGCCCCACAACGCGCTGTTTGAGGTGCGCCTCCATGTTCAGCAGTTTCTCTTTCTCCTGCGTCTGTATTTTACCGATGGGAATGCCTGTTTTAAAAGCGATAACGGCTGCCACGTCCTGGGCAGTGACTGTTTCTGTTTTTTCGGCTGCCAGTTGCCGCAGGCGTTCCAGGGCCTGTTGTATGTATTGCTGCAATACCGCGTCTTCCTCGTTGTCGCCGGGTATGGGCATATCCAAGCGGCCAAGCAGTACGGGGCTTAGTTTGTTTTGTATGCCGTTCAGCAGCCATTCCAGGTCTGCCCGTTGCAGGCTGCTTTGCTGTTGCAGCGTATGCCATTGCGTTTGCAATTGCTGCAATTCAGCGGCAGAGGTATCCTGCATCATTTTAATGGCAGCCATGGTACGGTCAAGCAGGTCAAAGGCCGCATCAGGTAAGCGGCGGTCTTTCAGGTAGCGTTTGGCCAGGCGTACCGCTTCTTCCAGTGCCGGGTGCTCAACAGTGAGCTGGTGATGCTGTTCGTATTTTTCGCGCTGCACTTCCAGCATGCGCACGGCTGTGGGCATGTCGGGTTCTTTTACCTGCACCACTTCAAACCTGCGGCTGAAAGCCTGTTCGGGTTCAATAATTTTGCGGTACTCTTCCTGCGTGGTGGCGCCGATCACGGTAATTTCACCGCGCGCCAGTTCGGGTTTCAGCAGGTTGCCTGCCCCGCTGCCGATAGCTCCTTTGGCATCGAGCAGGGCATGTATTTCATCAATAAACAAAATGATTTTACCGGCTGCCTTTATTTCTTTGATGATGTTCTTCAGGCGGTCTTCCACTTCGCCTTTGTACGAAGCGCCTGCAATCAAACTGCCGGTATCCAGTTCCAGCAGCAGGGCGCCCTGCAGGTTGGCAGGCACTTCACCATTTACAATCTGCTGCGCCAGGCCATCTACCAGCGCTGTTTTACCCACTCCTGCATCACCGGTGATAATGACATTGGGTTTGGAGCGGCGGCAGAGTATTTCCATCACCATGCGTATTTCCTTATCGCGCCCAATGATAGGATCGGTTTGGTTCGCTTTCACCAGTGCAGTTCTGTCAATGGTATAACGCGCCAGCGCAGCCGTGCCTGCAGGGGCATTGCCGTTTTGTTCTGCAACAGGTGTGGCAATGGCCGAGCGGGCGTCTGATTCGTCCAGGTATAAATCCAGCAGTTCTTTTTCTTTGATGGGGTACGATTTCAGCTGCTCTGCCGGGAAGCCGATATTGGGCTTGCTTAATGCGGCCAGTACGCATACCGGCATCACCAGGTCAAGCCCCAGCTTCACACGTATATTGTCTGCTTCTTCAAACACGTGATGTACAGATAAGCTGCCTTTTATATCATTGCCATTCACGGCTGTGGGTTCAATTTCATCCATACGTACTTCCGCCCAATCGTACAGGTAGTTTACATCTTTCCCGATAGATTGCAGGAAGGGCCTGAAACCGGTTTCTTTATGCAGCAATCCGCACAGCAGGTGTGCGCTGTCAAAATTGCCGTGGTGCCGTTCCTTCGCCAGTGACTTGGCCACATGCACGGCATGTTGTACAGATTCATTCAGGTTAAGCAACATATTAATTTGGGAATTTGAAAATTTGAAAATCAGAGAACCATGCGTTCAATGGTTTGATGGTTCAATGGTTGTATGGTTGATTGGAAGGCCCTGATTTTTTACCGCTAAGGACACTGAGTAAAAACCCTCAAAGAACGCCGAGTATCGTAGCAAAACCGTCCGTTCAACTTTAAACCTTAAACCATTAAACTTTAAACCCTCCCTTCGCTCAGGTCATTCACTATTGACTATTCACTATTCACTGTATTGCTGCTGCCAGCCATCGATCCCTGGTCTTTTTTCTTTTGTTTGCGGGGGTCATCGGCGCGCCAGTCTTGTTGCAGTACGTAGTAGTAGGGTCTTCCGTTCGAAGTGAAATATTCGTTCAGCTGCAGCTGGCGTTTCAGTACCTGGTTGCATTTGCGCAGGTGCAGGATGATGAGCTCGAAGTTCTCGCGCGATAAGTCGCCATCGCTTTTGATGTCGCTTACCGTATAGCTGTTCATCAGTGAATCCTGCAGCGGCATACCGGTAATCTGCTCAAAGTAATCGCCTATTTTCATGCTGCGTATTTCGCGTTTGCTGTAGCGGTTGTTCCACCAGTTTACGCCTGTGGTTACATAACTGCGGTACAGTTGTTTGCGGAAACCTGATGCATCCTGCTGCAGGTTATCGCCCGACATGCGCGACAGTACATCACTCACCTGTATCATTTCATCCTGGCTTAGTATAATGGCGTATTGCAGCGGCGATTGTTTGGCTGCTGCCGGGTTATTGCGGAAGTACAGTTCAAAATAATATTTAAAGGCATTGTGCGGCAGGGCTTCGCCCAGGTGGTCGGGCACAGGCGGACTACTTTGCGTAATGGAGCCTTCCACATCCGGTGTTACGCGCTCGCGCAGGCGGCCGGTTTCGCGGAAAGCACTGTCGAGCGACTGGATGATGTCTTTGTTATCAGTATCCACCTCTGTTACAAAACGGTTCAGCGCACTGATCATTTCCTTGTTGGTTTTCACTGCACCACGGCCGGGGAATACAATACCGCCTGGTATCAGGCTGCCATCCGGGTAGTTAAGGTAATAGGTTACCGAATCGGTAAACGAGGTATTGAACGTTTGTGTAGCAGCAAGGCCTTCCCCTTTTACCATGCGCATTTTCTTCAACGCAGCCTGTTGCTGTGCAGTGCGTTCGAGCAATTGCCTTGTTTCAATCACGAAGTTGTTGAATGCAGGATCAAACTTGTTGTACACCTGCAGCGTAAGCAAACGTGCATCGGCTTTTACCATGGCATCTATTACCGTGCTTTCTGTTACGCTGTACGGCAAACCATTATTGCCGGTGCTGCCGGTTAATACAATCAGGTTGGTTTCCATGGGGTGCGTTTTCAGCATATTGGCTGCTTCCTGCAAACCCTGCAATACCGGCTGGTTGTAAATATTGCCTGAACATTGCTGTGTAAACGCAGCCTGCTGGTTTAAGAAATCAACCACCTTGCTGTACGTTTGCGACAATGGAAAAGCGGCTATGGGTTTTACTGAGCCACAGCCATCGCTGCTTTTATACACCACGGCGCCATACTGGTAACGGTAACCGGCAAATTTCTTCTGGAGGAAAACGCTTTCGAAGTTCTGGATGGTATTGGTTAAACCGGGCATGTAGTTCTTCATACCGCTACCACCATCTACCACGAACACCACGTTCACCTGGTTGCTGAAACGGCGCAGCTGCAGGTAGGTTTTAAAATCCAGCCGCGCACCCTTGATATTGATCACGCTGTTGAGCGATTTATTGAATACATCTTCCGCAACAGAAGAACGGAAGGTGGTACCGCCTTTTTCATTCTGCTTCCTGTCCATCACCGGTAGGGAGCGGAATACCGGGTTACCGGGCGCCAGCAGCGGATCTATCTGGAAGGCAGGATGCACGCTGCTTTTGGTTGATTCGAGTTGTGCGTTTACTACCGCAGCAGCAAGAGAATCGCGCGCATAGTCATTATCACGCGGCAGGCCAATGTACAAACGGCTGCCCCAGGCATGTATCACTTCTGTTGATACCCAGCCTGCAATGGCATTGCGCGCACTATCGGTGGTAAGCTGGCTTACATGCCCTACCAGGGCTTTGCGGCCATCGCCGGATATTTTAAATACATACACAAAATCGTGCAGGTGCAGTTTTTCGTTCAGCTGGTCTTTTAGTTCGGGGGAATTATACAGTATCACCGAATCGTAGCTGTAAAAGTATTTCGGCTGGGTTAAAGGTGCTTTACCGCTGGCTACGGCAAGTGCCTTCATCGGGAAATGTGTTTGTTCATCTTCCAGCGATTTTTGCCACATCAGCAGTTTGTCCTTGCCTATCCAGCCAAAACTCACGGCCCGTTTGCGGTCGCGCATTTTGCGGCCCGTAAGCATGGCAGGGTCGTATTTGTACAGTTTGAGATAGCCTTTGTCTTCTTCACCCACTACAAAGGGCTGCATAAAGGCAATTTTTTTAAACGCCAGTGAACCGCCCGGACTGGTATACGTCACATTGTCTTCCCTGTCGGAGAACACAATCCACGGCATTGTTTTATCGTTGCCGCTGGGTTCAAGCGCAATGGTGGCGAAGCTGGGGTTGATGTAGTTGGTGGGTGTGCCCAATACCCGTTTTTTGGGTAACTGCGCCATGCTGCTGAATGTTGCCAGAACAAACAGTACACTCATCAGTTGCTTCATAGGTTGTTCATTTGTTTATGGTAAAAGGGATGTTGCTAAATCTTTTTATGCTGCTGAACGGTTACCGCGCTCACGCATTTTTTATTGGGCAAAACCGTTAGCCCCACATCATCTATCACTATATTCCGCCCAAATGTAAGTCCCATGCAATAGCTGTAAAAGCTGGTCTTTTTACTGCCTGTCTCATCCGTAGCCTGCACGGTGGTCTGGTCTTCCTGGCACAGGTAATTGCGCACCAGGTGACCGTAATGCGTATTAAAATCTTTCCCGTTGGCAATGGCCTGCAGGTGATCTCTGAAATCGTTAGACATTTGTGCGGCGCCTGCACCGGGGTCAACAATAACGCCACCATCAAAAGGGGGAGCAACGATAATGGTATGAAAAACCGGCTCGCTGCTTTTATCGGCCTTCAGCGTAACCGTATAACTGCCGGCTGTATGATACGTGTAAAACGCCGTGCGGCCATGCGCATCTACGCGGTTGGTTTCGCCGAACGACCAATCAAAGATATTGGCATCGCCTTCAGCATCCAGGCGCACCTGTTCGTTCACCGTAGCGCGCGATACACCGTTGATGGCAATATTGCTTACCGTGGTTACCGCTACCGTATCTTTTACAATAACCGGGAATTGCTGGCGCAGGTTATCATCAATGGTGAGCCGTACAATATACGAACCTGAACGCCTGAAATGGTAAGAGCCGTTCTGCTTCAGTGACCGGTCGCCGTTGCCAAATTCCCATACCCATTTTTCAGCGCCGTTGGTATTATCGGTATACACCAGCGGCTCGTTCAGGTAAATTTCCTGGCGAAGCAGGTGTGCTTCTACGGTACGTGTTTTAAACAGGCTGCGCAATAGTACAAACACCAGGGCCAGTACCAGCACGCCCAGCAATATATACAGGTACAGCATGTTTCTGCTGCCTGTTTTTACAGGTTTGTTTGAAGTGTACACTTCACTCATAGCACATAAAATAGATTAAACAATACTGGCAGCTGCATACGGCAGTATACGCGCATTAATACACACGTGCATGCCTGCCGGCAAACAGCTATTTTACTACGGCAGCCATAAGGCACCGCAGTTGTGCGTTAATTAAAGACGGATTGAAAAGCAGTTCGCGGTAATATGACTATTCAAGGCGTCTGCAAATCGCAGCAGCACTAGCGGTGCCGCTGCATAATCGCCTGCTGCAAACCGGTGCGGTACACCTTGCAGTCCTCGAGCGATTTATTGTAATTCTCTATGTCTTTATAATTCCCACGTAATTCCTTCCTGTCGCTGAACATCATTTCAAAAAAGCGGGCCTGTTGTAAAAAACACTTGTACCGGTTATCGTACGCCCTGCGCTGGTAAGCAGCCTTAATAGCGGCAATGGCGTTCTGGATATCCGATTCAAGAAACAGGGCCTGCACCGAAGGATCGTATTGGATTATCTTTTTAAAGGTAGAATCGATGGTGGGTTTTGTTTCTTCTGCCACGGTTTCAAACTGGGCTTCTTCCTTTATCTTTTTAGCCAGTTTCTGCTTTACGTCACCGCCACTGTTATAACCGCTTCCAAAAACAATAAAGCTCAGCAAACCGATGCTTACAATGGCCAGCAGCAGCAAAAAAACAAATTGTTCCCTTTTTTCTTTCAAACTCAGCTTCTGCATAACAATTATTTAAAATCCGCCGCTCAGGTTACGGGCGGCAGCCTGGTTGGTATGTGAACAGTCATCCAGCTGGCTGCGCAGGCTTTCTATCTGGAAATGCGTTTGCGACAGCGAATCTTTCATACCCGATAACAGGTTAATGTGATCGGTAAGGTTACGGTAAATGCCAAAGCTCGCAGGCTCGGCAGCCATGCCCAGGTCTTCCAGCTCACCCTTCACATGCTGGTTGGTGCCTTCAATGGCATGCAGCAGCACCGCCTGGTTATCCATTTCGGTGGCGTTTACCTTTACGTACTGCGACAGCACCTGCATGCGCTGCAGAATCTGGTCAAACTGCACGGTCACATCTTCACGGGTATATAATAATTTATCGTATTGCTGCGCGCGGGCAGTAAGCAGTTTCAGTTCATGTTTTGAGGTAGCGAAAAAGCAGAACACACATAACAGTGCGAAGAGAATAAAACTCAGAAAGTAAAGGATGAACCTGCGGTAGGCAGTATTCAGCTCCCTGGTGTTAACGGGTTTCATGGTGTTTTACTAAGGATTTATTTCCAAAGGTTACGTAATGTGTTTTTCTCATTTTTGAAACAAGTTTACTTTCTACAACTATTGTTCCAATATCCGGCTGGTTAGCGATTCATTTTACCGTTGGCCGGGGTGTTCCTGCAAAACTAGGGATTCCGTTCTATAAATCAGGTGAAAAATCACAAAAGTGAGTGGCGGGTCAATGTCGTTTAGTTAAGCTCATTATTGTTGTATGATGGTTTAACGTTTAATGTTTGAAGTTTAAAGTTGAATCGGAGGGGTTCAAATAGTTCAATTGTTTCAATGTTCATTTTTTTGTCCGGGGTACCTTACAGGGAAAAGCCGAGGCGCAAAGTGACTTAACTAACGACATTGAGGTGAATAGTGAACAGGCACTAGTGAATGACCTGAGCAGATTTACCCACCCCGGTGTCCCTGCCGGGTATCCTCTACGGCAGGTTGGTTCCAGAGAAACTTTAAACCATTAAACAATTGAACTATTGAACCATTGAACAATTGAACACCGTTTTAGGAACAGATTTTGCGAAAAAGATCATTCATTGATTACCTTTATTGCAATAACCTGAACACCTATGCCTTCACCACCGGATTTTTACAAAAAGCCGTTTCGTTTTAAGCGCATATTCGACAATGCCAACCTTGATACCTGTAATGCAGGCGTTTCTATTTCCCAGCACATTGAGTTAATTATTTTCACCCGCTTTGGTGAACACCGTTTTAATACCAGCTATGGCTGCAAAGTATGGGAACTTGATTTTGAATTAATTGTAAGCGCCACCCTGTGGGAAGAACAAATGCGCCAGAGCCTGCTCAATGCCATCACTGCACATGAACCCAGGTTGTATGAAACTGACGTAACCGTACAGGTAACCGATGTGGAGAAGCTGTTTCCTTTCAGCAAAATGATGGAGATCAAAAAACGGGTGTCTGTTACCGTGAATGCCCGCCTTACCGATACAGGCGAACGCTACTTTTTTAATACCTCGCTGTTTTTAAGCCCGCTCTCATCCGAATAATAACCCATGGAAGAAATATACCACCACTCCCGCGAAAGTATCCGCAACCGACTGCTGAAACATGCGGTGAGTTTCTGGGGCATTCGCAGCACTACCGACCTTGACCCGCTGGTAAAATTGCTGATAGAAGCCTTATCGGCCGAGCTATTCAATCTCTCGAACGATTTACGCAATACAGAAAGCCGCCTGCTCGACAGGTTGGCACGCCTGCTTACGCCCGATATTCTAACCGCTGCCCTGCCTGCACATGCTTTATTAAAAGTGCACCCGGCTGAAGCGACCGATACGGTAAGCAGCACCCGGCATTTTGTATACACTACCAACGCACGCCAGCAACCCGCAAACGGCGAACAACGTGAAGTGTTTTTCACACCGGTGTATGATGTGCCCGTTCATGATGTTCAGGTGGTATACACGGCTACAGGTAACAGGATTCAGTCGAGCGATCTGCAAACAGGCCGCAAGCAATTGCTCACTTTAAAACAGGGGAAACAATTCCACAATAACAGTTTATGGATCGGCCTGCGTGTTAACCAGCACGTGCCTACCCTTAACCAGCTGAGCCTGTATTTTGAATGTCATCATTACCAGTTCGGGGAAGACTGGTACCCGCTGCTTGCACTGGCACAATGTACCATAGGTGGTATGCCGGTAAGTTTGCGCAATGGCCTGCACTATGTACCCGGCAATAACGAAGCAACGCACCTGCTGGATGAATATGAAACCATGCATGTAATTGCGAAAGACACAGCCGCTTATTACGATAAACACTACCTCAATTTTGCAGGCCAGCACCTGCCCATGCAGCAGCTGGAACGCAAACATTACCCGGACAGCTGGGCAGCATTGATAGATGAAAGAGCATTATCCCAATTACAGGAACCGCTGGTATGGATTGAACTGCGCATGCCCGCGCTGATGCAGCAATCCCTGCTCGATGATATGGATGTGTATGTAAATGTATTTCCGGTGCTCAACCGCCGCCTGCACACCACTCGGCATCGCTTTAAGGGCATCGGTAATATTATACCGATACGTCCCGCACAACACGAATCCTTTCTTGCCGTTCACCGCTTAACAGACAGCAGCGGCAAGCTGTACAAGCAGGTGCCCTACACGCACCACCAGCAACACCAGCTGGGCTCCTACTCTATACGTATGGGTGGTGCAGAACGCTTCGACAGCCGCAATGCACGCGAAACAATAGACTACCTGTTTGAGCTGCTGCGCGATGAAAGTGCCGCCTTCTCTGCCTATGGTTATGACTTCTTAACCAATGCACTCAAAAACCTGCAGCAGGGTCTTACGCTGGTTGAACAGAAAGCCAGGCAAACCCTCAGTGAAATGACGGAGAGCACACGCTACATCATCATTAAGCCCGAAGAACAGGCAGATACCATGCACCTCGATTACTGGACCACCCAGGGCGATCTTACCGCACAACTGCGCGTAGGCGCACAGCTGGTACAGTTTGAAAATGCCAGCATTAAACCCGAGAGCATACAACTCATCAGCAAGCCCGTTGGCGGCAGAAGCCAGGCCCAGCCGGTAAACCGCTTGCAGGCATATAAATACAGCCTGCTCACGCGCGACCGCATTATCACCAACGATGATATCCGTAATTTCTGTTTGCTTGAACTCAACGGCCGCCTCAGCGAGGTATCTATTGAACGCGGGGTAATGTTATCGCCACATCCCAAAGAGGGCCTGCGCAAAACAACCGATATTTACCTGCATCCCGTCCCCGGCCAGCAGTGGACTGAAGAAGAATGGCAGCACCTGAGCCGCCAGCTGCTACAGAAACTGCAGAGCCGCAGCAGCATGCATCTCGTGTATCGGCTTATTGATGGTTCTATGGCTTGATGACTAATAATAAGCCGGTTGCTGTGTCCCCACAGCACCTTCCCGATGCAAGGATGTGCGGCTGAGAGGACACAACCGCAGGCGATTTGGGGGGCCTTAATCCAGCAACGTCCACGTTCTCCTGGCCTGTGTTTGCTGTACTACCTGTTGTTCGGCTACCACGATATTTTCGCGGCGCTGGCCGATAAATTCGAGGCTGCTTAATTTGCTCCATAAGGCGGCGAGTACCTGCAGAAAATGGGCTATCTGGTCCATGGATTGTTGTATCTGGTGGTGATCGTACACCAGATCGATGGTACGCGCCAGCAGTTCTTCAAAATTGCCTGGTGTTACATCTTTCCACTCATAAAAGTATTTGAGCAGTTCTTCTTTTTCACGTGCACCGGAGTAATGCAGCGTGGTATAAAAAATATGTGCCAGGTTCGAGAAATAACCTGCTACCACTACCGGTGGCTGCTGGTGCGCCACATTGCGGTAAGTATAAAATACCTGTGCAATAAAATTGAGCATGTGCTCACACAACAGCCGCACATTTTTAGCGAGCGACTGTATGGTATCACGACTGGTAATTTTATCGATGATCTTAAAACTGTTCAGCTGAATATCGTTGAGCAGTGCGCTGAAGCGTTCGTAATAACGGATCAGCTCGGGATGACTGGTGATGGCTGCACAGGGAGGAATGTATTGTTCACTTACACTAAAGCGGCCATACTGTTTGTTCAGCTGCCCTATCACCAGGTGGTGCACACCCAGTTCGCCCGAATTAATCTGCGCGGCAGGCACCACCATCAGCTGGTATTGCTTGGCGGCATAAGGGTGCCTGGGCGGCATTTCTGCAGGGTCGGGGTCACCTGCGGGTACTTTATCAAACGGGTTTACCGATAACACAACATAATAGTAAGCAACAGCTGCAGGGTCTTCCTGCGAAGCAGTATCATCTGATGTAAACTGGTGAATCAACTGGTGGCCGTATTCCAGCAAAGGCAAATCAATGCGGCAGCCGCCGGCGGTAATGGCATTACACTGGCGCAGGCGTATTTCTATCTGCCCGGTTACGCGTTCACTGATCTCGAAATCACTGGCAAGACGGTTACCCCTGAAGGGCGGCAGCAAACCATAATCATAGTTGTGCAAAAAAGCAGACGCCGTATCACGCAGGCTGTCTGCCACATGTTTATCGGTATCAATAAAATGCTGGCGGGAAATTTTCATACCGTCAATCCAGTTAACGGCGTGGTGTTTAACAGGGAATAGCATAGTGTTTAACGTTTAAAGTTTAACGTTTAAGGTTTTTAGCTTTTAGTTACCGCCTGCAGCGGTTGTTTAGTTATCGCTTTTAACCACGAAGCACACAGCGGAAAAACCACAGAGAACACAAAGACAAAACCGGCTCGCTAAGATCCTCCGTGCCCTTTGCGGGTTTTCACTCAGTGTTCTTTGCGGTAAAAAAATCGCTCCGACCACTCACGGCTCAGCCTTATCCATCCACAAGCACCACCCTATCCTCTCCGCCTTCCTCCTGGTACAACGTGGTTACCCTTCTTGCAAAAATGGTATATTTTTCCCTGATCTCGTTCTGCTCAATCGACAGCCCCGGGTCTACAAACGACTTGCGTTTGAAGAACGAAGGCTTCAGGTAAAATATCCAGCCATACGAGCCTTCTGCAACAGAGGCATAACGGATGCTGCTGGCAGGGAACTTCTGGTTATAATCGTCAATGAATTTCTTAAACCAAATGCCAAACGCCATGTTCGGCGGCGCCTTTACTTTTACTTTCAGCGGCGTGGCATCTTCTGCTGTTTTATATAGCTCCAGCTCCAGTACCTTCAGGCGGTCAAAATCAAGGTGGTCCATGTCTATATGGTAAGTTTCGCGCGGGTAGTACCACACATGGTAAATCTCAGACGGGATAGCGATCATCGCCATATAACTCCACCAAAAAACCAGCGGCAGCATAAACACCAGTACCGATGTGGCGGCAAGGTAACCATACCGCAGTTCATTAAAATAATTAAAGCCCAGCTGAAACAGGAATATGCCCAGCAGGCAGGCAATGAGGCCCATAAAAAACGTCATGCCTTTTTGCCGTTCAACGGCATCGGGATTGTGTTTGCTGAGTAAATAAACAGCCAGTGCGCCCAGCAGCAAATAAATAAGCTGGCAAAGCAAAAAGCCCCAGGGCATAAAGTTAAGATCCAGCGCACCCAGCAGTCCAGGTATACCCAATACAAGCCCGGTGATCAGCACCGCCACTATTAAACGGCGGTTGCTCATAATGCGGTTCTTCTTGTTGAAAATGGCCATTACCACAACCATAATAGCCGAAATAAGAGGCAGGAACAGGTAGCTGGTAAAAACTGATTTGATGTCCATTCGTTCGATTAGCTTTTATAAGGGGTAGTGAATTTCGTTCTTCCATTTCAATAATCAAACCAAAATGGAATAATTTTGGATAAACACCCGCCATGAACACCACCACGCCTTACCCGCTCAACGACCTTCATTCTGACTATAAAGCTGCCGTACTGGCCGCTGAGCTGATTGAGAAAGGCGTTTCGCCCGAATCGCTGTTTATATGGCCTGTGGGTGGCGGTGTACGTAATTTCTCCAAAGATGTAATTGCCGTTGAACAGTTTATGCCCGAACAGGGTGATGACATGATTTGCATTAAAAGCAGCCGCGAGGGTTTGTACGATATGCTGCCTGAAGGTTTGTTTCACCAGGGCACCGCTTACTCCACTACCACCAGCATCATACACATGGTAGACCAGATTAAGCAGCACCGCCAGGAAGAAAAAGAAACCCGCCTGTTTTTTCTCCCTTTCGAGGCAGAAATGAATTTCCTGCGCATTGTAACCGAACTGTACGAAAACCGGGTGGATAAAAAGAATACCTACGCCGACCTGGTGAATATTTTCAGGCCGCAGTGGGAAATATTCCGGTACCTGAACCTGCAGCAATCCAACGCCTTCCTTCATTTTATACCCTTGCTCAGCGAAACGCGCGGCGATTTTGCGTTTTTTGGCAACATGCTGTCCCTGCTGCTGCAGCTGGATGTTACCGTACGCCTGCAACCGCAGCCACCCGTTGCCGCAGCGGCAGGCACAGGCAGCAGGCTGGGCGAATCAGCCCTGGGTATTGACCTGTTTGCAGGCAAAGGTTTTAACGATGGCAGCGATGAGGTAGTGATTGAGATTGGCCCGCTCACGGCAGCGCAGGCTGCGGGCTTTTTGCCAGGCACCGCCAGCAGCCAGGTGGTAAACCTGCTGGCAGGCTACTGTTTACCGGCCGATCTTGACGTGCGGGTAAACCTGCTGCTCGAAAAAACCGCCCGCGAAATGGACATGAGCGAGCACTCGCACAACAATGTGCTGGGCTACACCGCCTTCCTGTAAAAGCGGCTTGGCTGCCGGTTAACCGGCTTTCTCCACAAGCCCGTTTCACTTTTACTTTTGAAACCTCATTTACCTATCTTTACCCGATTAATACGTTTTGCATGTTAAGAATCGGTGCTTTTGGCGTTGGCCACCTGGGTAAATTTCATTTGAACAACTGGAAGGATATAGACGGCGTGGAAGTAGTGGGCTTTTACGACCCGAACGACGATACTGCGCAGGAAGTAATAGAGAAGTATCAGCTAAAGCGCTACGAGAACCCGGAAGACCTGCTGAATGCCGTTGACGCGGTGGATATTGTGGCGCCCACCAACCACCACTTTGCGCTGTGCGAAATGGCCATCCGCAAGGGTAAGCACATTTTTGTGGAGAAGCCCCTGGCCAATACCATGGAAGAGGCCCGCAAAATTGTAGAGATGTCGCGCGAGGCCAACATTAAAATGCAGGTGGGCCATGTTGAGCGCTTTAACCCCGCCTACCAGGCCGTACAGCACATGCAGCTGAAACCCATGTTTATTGAGGTACACCGCCTGGCCCAGTTTAACCCACGCGGCACTGAAGTAAGCGTTATTCTCGACCTCATGATACACGACATCGATATTATACTGAGCCTGGTAAAAAGCGATGTAAAAAATATCTCGGCCAGCGGCGTTGCCGTTATGACCGATACACCCGATATCGCCAATGTGCGCATCGAGTTTAACAACGGCTGTGTGGCCAATCTCACCAGCAGCCGCATCAGCATGAAGAAAATGCGCAAAATGCGCCTGTTTCAGAAAGATGCCTATATCGGTATCGATTTCCTGGAAAAGAAAACCGAGATCATTAAACTAAAACAACCCGAAGACGTAGATGTGTTCTCCTTCGACCTGGAAACACCGCACGGCGTAAAAACCATTGCCATTGCCAACCCGGAAATTACACCCGGCAATGCCATTAAAACCGAGCTGCTGTCGTTCGTAGATTCCATCATCAACAACAAGCCCACTGTAGTAAGCGAAATAGACGGCTTCCTGGCTATGGAAGTAGCCCATAAAATACTCGACAAGATTAATAATACGGGTATCCTGTCCAGCGCGCAAAGCGCGTAAAGCCTTCGCACGGTGAATAGTGAATAGTCAATAGTGAATGAATACAAGTGAGTGGTGAGTTGTCAGTGGTGAGTGAACGAAGCGCGTATTATTGATCGGCGCAAAGCCTTAGATTGCCCGTGGCTGTGTCCTCACAGCCGCTCATTAATTGGAAAGTTGCTGTGGGGGACACAGCAACGGGCAAGTTAAAAAAGAAAAGCGGCCGCAAACGGGCCGCTTTTCTTTTTATTCATTTGTACTTGCCTGAATAAGGTTGACTTTTTTTGTAGATAATAGACCTCGTTGTAAAGTAATGTTTTTTCTGATACAGCTGATTAAAGCGGTTCATTTGCAAAAGACATTGCTTTGCAACGAGGATT
>NZ_QTJU01000001.1 GCF_003412455.1 Deminuibacter soli
GTCTACACTATAAGGCTTTTCCTTTTGCAGGTTTTTACGCTGTTCGCGGTCAAAGTGATTATATTTTACATACGCAGTGATTCGTTTGTCTTCCAGCCATTGATAATTCTGTTCACTACCATAACCTGCGTCTGTTGTTACGCTGGATGGTTTCTGACGGAACTGCCTTGTGTGTTGTGCTAAATGAACGATGAGGGTATTGGTGTCTGTGGTATGCTGATGGATACTGTAAGAGGCGATATATTGGTTATTCGTACTGATTTGTACATTGTAAGCCGGTTTTAGTTGTCCATTCTGCATATGATCTTCCTTCATACGCATAAACGTCGCATCAGGATCTGTCTTGCTAAAGCTGCTTCTTTGGTTTCCCAGTACTTTCTCCTGTTGCTCATACTTGTCAAGTGCAGCTGGCCAATGTTTCTTTGCATAGCCTAACTTCTGTTGTATTTTCCCATCAACTTTCTTGTTTTTCAATGCATTATTTATCTTCTCGATGGTTTGGGTTACTTTCTCACTGTCGATTTTGTCAAAACTGCTGGGGTCTGTATCATCCAGCTCACTGGCAGCCACGTTTTGAGCGTGTTGCCACAGCTCGTTTAACTGCTGTTTGATCTTCTCTTTGTTTGTTTGGATCCTATTACCCCAAACAAAACTGTACCGGTTGGCATTGGCTTCTATCTTGGTGCCATCGGTATATAAATCTTTGATGCTTAACAGCCCCTCTTCACACAGCAGCAGCACTACTTGCGTAAAAATTGGCTGCAATGTTTTTTGTAAGCGCTTGCCTCTGAACCGGTTAATGGTATTATGATCGGGTGTGCTCATGCCACTGAGCCACATGTATTGTATATGCTGACTTACAGCTTCTTCTATCTTACGGCTACTGTAAACATTGTTAATATAGGCGTATACCAGCACCTTCAATAACATCCGCGGATGATAGCTGCTGGTACCACCTGGTTTGTATTGATGAATCAGCTCGGTAATGTCAATCTTATCCAGCACTGCATTGACTACCCGAACAGGATGATTCTTGTCTATAAGATCATTTAAATCAGGCGGTAACAACATTGCCTGGTTTTGCAAGTTGCGCTTAAATACCACTGATAATGTATTGCCTCTGGCCATACTTTAAGTTACCAATAACAGACCACTGCTGCAACGAAAAAATATCCAGATCAGGTGTATAACTATAAAAACAAAATGAGGCTGCCTCTTTCTTGAAGTGCCCCCTAAAAGCGTCTAACTTTAAGGGGGCACTTCATCTTTTGAGACAGCCTCTTCTTGTTATTAGTATTCGCAGCCGAAGCAGCTATTAAATACGCACTCCCTCTTTTATATCGTCTTTGCATTTACAATTACCTGTTCACCAGGTTTTAAATCACCCAGCACTTCCACTGCGGCGGCAGTTTCGTTACCGGTGGCAACATCCACTTTCACAGTTTGCCCCGCGCGTACCACAATCACATATTTGCGCTCAGTAGAAGTTACTACCGCCGACTTGGGTACAGACATCGCGTTGGGATTTCCTTTTGCATCCAGCACAATATCGGCATACATGCCCGGCGTTAATTTTCCGGCGGTATTCTGCACATCCAGCTCTACCCGTTCGGTACGGTATTGCAGGTTTACATTTTGTGCAATGCGGCTTACCTGTGCCGTCATTTTTTTGCCCGGGAATGCGCTCAGGTAAAATACTACATCCTGCCCCTTGTTTAAATTGGCAGCAATACCTTCGGGTATATCTACCTGCAAACGCAGATGGTTAATTTGCTTCAGCTCCAGCATGGGCTTGTCTTTTGCAGCAGCACTTACCAATGCGCCGGTATGCACGTTTCTCTCCGTAATTACACCATCAAAGGGAGCCTGCACCTGCAAGTAACCCAGCATGGTTTGTTGTAACTGCCAGTTGGCACTTTCTGCATTGCTTAAAGAGCTGTCTGCTTCCATCTTCGAATGCGCTGTTGACAAATCCATAGGCGATACAGCACCGGGTGTTTCCGCGGCCTGCAGCAGGCGCTGGTAATTTTCTTTATCCAATGTGAAATCCGATTTGGAGCGCGCATATTTTTCCTTTGCCTGCATGGTTTGCTGCAACAGTTCCGGAGCTTCGAGCGTCATCAGCAGCTGGCCACGGTGTACCGGCTCACCAATATCTACCAGTACTTTTTTTACATACCCATTTACTTTCGGAAATATGCTCACCTCTTCATAAGCTGCCAGCTGCGCAGGCAGTTTAACGGTTTGCATTAAGCCGGCTTTTGTTATGGCAGCCAGCTTGTAAACACTGCCGGCTGCTGCTGCCGCAGGCGTATGCTTTTCAGATGCCTTGTTCTGGCTGCAGCCATAAAGCGCAATACCTGCAGCGAGTAAAACAATTGTTGTTTTCATATCAGTAATTTGTTGAAGTTTAGTTTTCCGGTAAAAGAGATACATCTTTAAAAGAAGCTTTCTGCTGCACCCAGCCATATACCAGGGGTACAATGTACAGGGCTGCGAAAGTAGACGCAATCAAGCCGCCAATTACAGCACGGCCCAGCGGTGCAGACTGATCTCCTGCTTCGCCCAAACCGCTTGCCATAGGTACCATACCGGCAATCATGGCAAGGCTCGTCATTAGAATCGGACGCAAACGTACGCTCGCTGCTACCGACGCAGCTTTAAACGGATCTTTGTATTCGAAGCGCAGCTTTTCTGCATTGGTTACAATCAAAATTGCGTTGGCTACCGATACACCCACACTCATAATAATACCCATGTACGATTGCAGGTTAAGGGTAGCCCCTGTGGCCAGTAACAGCAATAAGGCACCAAGCAATACAGCGGGCACTGTAGTTAAAATGGTAAGCGCCAAACCAAATGACTGGTAGTTCGCAGTGAGCAGCAGCAACATAACCACCAATGCAGCAAGCAAACCACTTTGCAGCGAACCGAGCGTTTCTGTTAGCAGGGAAGACATGCCTTTCACTTCAGCCACTAAACCCGCAGGCGGTGTGCCCATTTCGTGTATTACCTGTTGCACAGCTGCCGTAGCCGCACCGAGGTCTTTTTTATAGATATTGGCATTCACTGTTACAAACCTGCGGGGGCCTGCCCGGTCATATTCGCCGGGCAGGGAATCAACCACAATGTGGGCAATATCTGACAGTACCGGGCGCATTTTTCCTGCCACCACCGGAATGGCCTGCAATTGTTCCAGCGAATTCATCATATACTCAGGCACCTGCACCTGGGTGTTGTAGGTGTATTGCTTGCTATCATCGAGCCACAGGTTTTTCAGTGTGTAGCGGCTGGATGCCGTGGCATCAGATACCGTTCGCGCAACATTATCAATGCTCAACCCCAGCTGCGACAAACGCTGTCTGTCCATCTGTATCTTCAGTGTAGGAAATTTCAATGGCTGGGCAATCTGCACATCACGCAGGTAAGCAATGCCCCGCAGCCTGTTTACAAGCGTGTTGGCATATTGCTCCATATCACCCATGTTCTTTGATGCAACACGTATTTCAATAGGCGTTGCAGCACCTTGCGACATCAGTTTTTCCGTTAATTCAATTGGCTCAAACGACAATTTAATTGCAGGAAAACGCTGTTGTATTTTATTACGCAAGGCATCCTTCAGCACATCAATATCTGTTTTGTACCCCTCCCCGAGCTGTACCTGTATTACCGCCTCGTGCGAGCCGCTGTTAAACACATACAGGTTGCTATGCCCATAGTTGGGAGAAACGGTTCCTACAAAAGCAGAAGTGATGGCAACATTCCCCTGCACAGCGCTATCTACCATACCGAGAATATCTTTCACTGCACGTTCGGTTATTTCGAGCCTGGTACCATCCGGTTCGCGTACACGCAATTGCAGCTGGCCTGCGTTGGAATGCGGCAGCATGTCTTTCCCTATCCACACAAAACACCCACCTGCCGCGGCAAGTGATAGCACCAGGTACAACACAACAATGGGTTTACGCCGTGGCATCCACTTGTTCAGCAGGTTTAGCAAGCGCACTTTCAAACGCTGGAAAAAATCATTTTCTTCCGGGTGGGCGATATCCTGTCCCGTATGCTCGTTAATTTCCTGCACTTCATTATCATCCAGCGCCAGTCCGGCATGTGCGTGCACAGGAGCTTTGTGGTGATACTGGTACATGCTTTCTTTCAGTAACCAGTTAGAAATAATAGGCACCAGCGTTTGTGCTGCGATAAATGAAACAATCATTGCAAAAGCAATAGACAATGAAAGGGGCAGAAACATAGCCTTAGGCACCCCACTCATTACAAACGAAGGCGCAAACACAGCGAGTATACACAGCAAAATCAGCAGCAAAGGAAAGGAGATCTCGGCACAGGCTTCCAGTATCGCCTGCCGTTTAGACTTACCCATTTCCAGGTGCTGGTGTATATTTTCGATCGTTACTGTTGCCTGGTCTACCAGTACCCCAATCGCCAGCGCCATACCGCTCAGCGTCATAATATTGATGGTTTGCCCGGCAAGCTTTAAAAAGAACACGGCACCCAGTACCGCTACGGGTATGGTAATAATAACCACCAGGCTACTGCGCCAGTCGCGCAGAAACAACAGCACCATTAACCCGGTAAGCACTGCTCCAAGGATGCCCTCCGTCATCAGGCTTTTCGCTGCGTTCATTACAAATACACTCTGATCAAATTCATAGCTCAGCTGTACATCGGCAGGCAGCAGGCTTTGCATTTCAGCCATTTCCGCCCGCAGGTTCTGTACTACTTCCCATGTAGAAGCATCGGCGGTTTTTACAATAGGAAAGTACACCGAACGCTTGCCATTCACCAGCGCATAATCCACCACTATGTCTGCTGCATCTTCCACACGCGCTATGTCGTGCGCGTATACAGTAGTTACCCCGTTACTCACTATCGGTATATCGCCAAAATCTTTTAGTTTCTCTTCCTGCGAGTTTACCGAAGAAATATACATCGTGCTGTCGATACGCACATTGCCTGAAGGTGTCATAGCATTATTACGCCCCAGGGCTTCCACCACTTGCTCGGGCGACAGGTTATATTCACGCAGTTTCTGGGGATCAACTTTTAAAATCACAGAACGTGCGTTACTGCCAAACGGTGGCGGAGCCGATAATCCCGGCACTTTACCAAACAGCGGCCTTATCAGCGTTCCGGCCATATCAAATATTTCATTCAATGAATGGGTTTTACTGCTGAATACAAGCTCGCCAACCGGCAAGCTCGATGCATCAAAGCGCACCACTTCAGGCGGTAATGCCCCCGGTGGAAAAAACGACATACACCGGTTTACCTGTATCGCCACTTCAGCCGCAGCTGCAGCCATATCCGTGTTTTCGTAAAAATTCAGTTTAATAAGTGTGAGCCCCTGTGTGTTTTTGCTTTCAATATTCTTTACCCCATTGATGTACAGAAAATGATCCTGCATACGGGTAGAGAAAAAACCCTCCATTTGTTTGGCACTCATACCGCCATACTGCTGTATTACATATATGGTGGGTGAGTTCAGCTGGGGAAATATATCGATAGGGATTGAACGGAGCGCTGTTATGGAAAACAGCAGCAAGCCCGCAAACAACACCATTACCGTTACCGGTCTTTTTAATGCTGCCTTAACCATTCGCTAGTTTTTTAGAGATTGAATAAATAAATCAAGATTCCCTGTTGCGGCTGCTTTGCCCAGGTTGGCCACATACCATGCATTCAGCGCTTCAGCATATTGCAGTTGCGCTGTATATAACACAAACGTGGCATTGGTTAAATCCACCAGGTTAATCATACCTGCTTTATACTGCGCCGTTTTCTGCTTCCATGCGTCGGAAGCAGCCTGCAACTGCACAGGTAACTCAAGCAGGTTGTGCGATGCAGTAGCAATTGCTGTATCGGCCTGTACAGCAGTATTGTTCAATGCCAGCTGCTGCTGCTGTTGCGCATAACCTGCAGCTGCAATCTGGTAACGGCTTACGGCCAGTTTGTCTTTCCTGTGCGTACCATTGAATAAATCATAGGTAATGCCTATACCCGCCGCATAGTTAAAACGCTGATATCCCAACCCATCTGCTAGCGACTGGTAATGATCATTGAACTGTATGCTCGACCCCCTGCCCCAGCCGCCGGCGGCAAGCATTATTTTAGGGAGATAACTTTTCTTTACAAGCTCCTCTGTACTGCGATACAACACTGTTTGCTGCGTGTAATATTTCAGTAAGGGGTTGTTAAGCGAATCGGTGCCTGTTACGGCCGCAGCAATATTCAGCTGTTGCGTTACAGTATCAATATTGATAATGGCAGCAGGTATGCCGCTCAGGTACGACAACTGCTGGCGCAATTGCGCCAGGTCGCCGCTGCGCTGGTTATATCCCACCCTCGACTTCGATAATTCTGCTTTCGCCAATGAAGAATCCACGCCCGCTTTTACGCCGCTGCCGGCCAATGCCTTAATAATGGCGTAAACAGACTGGTACCGTTCCATATTCTGTTCATCAACCGCAAGCTGGTACCGCGTTTTAAGAATATCGAAATACAGCTTGCTGATCTGCCATTTCAGCAAATACAGCTCACGGTCATAATCGGCCTGCTGTACTTGCGTATAGGCAATGGCATTGTTTATTTTAGCGCCGCGCAAACCAAAATTTACCAGCTCATATTCGCCGTAAAGCGATACGATATTGCCCGTTTGCGCCTGGTAATTGTTCTCTCCCCTGATGCCCGCAGAAGTGGCATGTATCACGCCACTGAAAGGCAGGTAAGTGCCAGCCACATCATTGGCCGAACCAACAGACACTTCATCGCCTGCGGTTAATTTGGGTAAAAACTGGTGCCGCACATCCGTTTCATTGGCGCGGGCACTGTTGATCATGGCCTGTTTTTGTAAAAGAACAGGTAAATGATGACTGGCAGAATCAATGAGCACTGCCAGGGAAAAAGTTTGTTGCTGTGCAAATAACAGGTTAACACAACCCGGCAGCACTACAGCCGCCGCAGTGGTTAACCATTTCAGTAAACCATTCATGCAGTTATAATAAATAATAGATGGAGAATGCCGTTTCATTCAATCACGACACAAGAAACCCACAACCGTTGGCTGTGCAGTAGTAAATACAAAACATGCCGAAGCTGCGTTACGCACCGGCTTACGGTGCACAACACAATAATAGCAGGCAATCAATGGCGATGAAATGTATACAATGCTTACATCCTGTGCGTTGGTATTATGCCAGGATAACAGGCGGACCACGCAGGTTGGCCGTACTGTGATAAATACTACGCCAGTAAACGGCAATGGTGGGGAAAAAAGTTTTAACAACGCTGTATCCGGCAGACCAGTTAATTCTAACCGGTACTGCAACACCCAGCATATCTTCGGGCTGGTAACGTTTATCGAGAATAAGAAATGACTGCTTGCGGGTTCCACTGTCGGGAAATACCATGGTATGAATCGGAAGCACCTGGCCATACTGATTCTTTACCACCATCGGGAAGGGCCTCGCCTGGGCCGCAAATGCAAATTTGAAGCAAAGTTGCACACTGAAGAATAGCACATACACCACCAGTAACAATACTTTGAAACCGGTTTTGTGTTGTTGTGTAGATCGTGCGTTGTTGTACCTGCTCAAGGGTTTACATTATCGCTCCCAAGATACAAAATTTACTATGTTAAGTAATGATGAAGTTTATATAAAAAGAAATAACATATCAGTTATACCAACAAAAAAGACCGTTCCTTTTTTATTGAACGGCCTTTCCATTATCCGGGCGTAAGCCGGCAGCCTACAATCCCATTTCTATCTTCAGAAACTTCGCTGTGTGGCTTTCTTTATTTTTAATCATTTGTTCGGGTGTGCCTTCAAATAAAATGCGGCCTCCACCATCACCTCCTTCAGGACCAAGGTCAATGATATGGTCTGCCACTTTTATCACGTCCAGGTTGTGCTCAATCACCAGCACCGTATTGCCGCGTTCTACCAGCTTGTTTAATACATCCAGCAAATGCTGTATGTCCTGGAAATGCAAACCTGTGGTAGGCTCATCCAGTATGTAGAAGGTTTTACCGGTATCTTTTTTTGCCAGCTCGGTGGCGAGTTTCACGCGTTGCGCCTCACCTCCGCTAAGCGTTACCGCACTCTGGCCCAGCGTAATGTAACCCAGGCCAACATCCTGCAATACTTTTATTTTACGGTACAGGTAATGCACCGGTTCAAAAAATTCGCAGGCTTCATCCACCGTCATATCCAGCACATCGCTGATGCTTTTGCCCTTGTAGCGTATTTCGAGTGTTTCGCGGTTGTAGCGCTTGCCATTGCATTTTTCGCAATGCACGTACACATCCGGCAAAAAGTTCATTTCAATTACCCGCATGCCGCCACCTTCACACATATCGCAACGGCCGCCTTTTACATTGAATGAAAAACGGCCTGCATTGTACCCGCGTATTTTGGCTTCTGGCACTGAAGCAAACAGGGTACGTATTTCCGTGAAGAAACCACAATAGGTTGCCGGGTTGCTGCGCGGTGTGCGGCCAATGGGCGACTGATCTATTTCAATTACCTTATCTACATGCTCCAGTCCTTTCACGGTTTTATACGGCATGGGCGTAACCCTGCTATTGTACGCATGTTTCGACAAAATAGGATACAGCGTTTCATTGATCAGCGTGCTTTTGCCGCTGCCGCTTACGCCGGTAATCAGCACCAGTTTACCCAGCGGCAGTTTCACCGATACATCTTTCAGGTTATTGCCGC
The DNA here is from genome assembly GCF_003412455.1 of Deminuibacter soli. GTDB lineage: Bacteria > Bacteroidota > Bacteroidia > Chitinophagales > Chitinophagaceae > Deminuibacter > Deminuibacter soli. Next base: position 8,739 of record NZ_QTJU01000001.1, read on the forward strand.
TGGCGCCTTTCAGCTCCAGGAATTTGCCATTGCCTGGCCTGCGTTCTGCGGGTATGGCGATTGATTTTTTACCGCTGAGGTATTGTGCCGTACCAATGCCTGTTTTCACCACTTCGGCCGGTGTGCCGGAAGAAATGATCTGTCCGCCATGTTTACCGGCCCTCGGGCCAATATCCACCAGGTGGTCGGCAGCCATCATAATATCCTTGTCATGTTCCACCACCAGTACACTGTTACCAATATCGCGCAGGTTGGTAAGCGCATGAATCAGGCGATGGTTATCGCGCTGGTGCAAACCAATAGATGGCTCATCCAGTATATAAGTGATACCCTGCAACTGCGAGCCGATTTGCGTAGCCAGCCTGATGCGCTGCGATTCACCGCCACTCAGTGTTCGTGTGGGGCGGTTCAGTGTGAGATAAGTTAAACCCACATCCAGCAAAAACTGCAGGCGTTCGCGTATTTCTTTCAGAATGTCTTTTGCAATCACATTCTGTTTGTTGCTGAGCCTTTTTTCAATACCGCCAAACCAAACCATCAGCTTGTCGAGGTTTTCATTGCTTAGTTCTGCGATATTTTTCTCATCTACCTTAAACCAGGTACTTTCTTTTTTCAAACGGGTACCATTGCAGGTAGGGCAGGTTTTCAGCTCCATAAACTGCTCAACCCATTCGCGTATGCTTTCGCTGCTGTTGCCGCCGGCAAACCAGCGCTTCAGCATGGGTACCACGCCTTCAAATTCGCCTTCGTACGGACCCGCTGCTGCTACTTCATCATAATCAATGATCTCTTCTGTTTCGCCCTGTTCATTGCCGTACAACAACAGGTTAAGGCTCGCAGGCGGCAAATCCTTGATGGGCTTGTCAAGCTTGATCTTGTATTTTTTGGCCAGCTGCTCCACATTGCGGTACATGTATGCTTCCCTTTCTTCACCCAGCGGCGCAATACCACCATCTTTAATGCTCAGGTTATGATCGGGCAGTATGGCCTCCATGCTTACGGTATACACAGCGCCCAGGCCTTTACAGGTAGGGCATGCGCCGTACGGTGAGTTAAACGAGAAACTGTTGGGTGATGGCTCCTCGTAACTGATGCCGGTCTCTTCACACATCAGTTGTTTGGAATACTGTGTAAGCAACCCGCCGTCTTCACTGCCGTTCTTCGCGGTTTTGCCATCCTGCACCAGCAAAAACATCAGGTCTTTACCCGATTTCAAGGTTTGCTGCACACTCTGGCTCAGGCGAACTTTCATATCGTCTGTTACCTGCAGGCGGTCAATCACCACTTCAATATCATGGGTTTTATAGCGGTCAACCTGCATGCGGGGCGTAATATCTTTCACTTCACCGTCCACACGCACTTTTACGAAGCCCTTTTTACGGATATCTTCAAACAGCTCACGGTAATGCCCTTTACGGCCGCGCACGAGCGGGGCGAGCAGGGTAATTTTCTTATTCTTGTATTTTTTGAAGATGTTGTCTACAATTTCTTCCTCACTGAACTTCACCATTTTTTTACCGGTGTTATAACTGTATGCCTCGCCGATACGCGCATACAGCAAACGAAGAAAGTCGTACAATTCGGTAATGGTACCCACGGTAGAGCGCGGGTTTTTATTCGTGGTTTTCTGTTCAATGGAAATAACCGGGCTAAGGCCAAGCACCTTGTCTACATCAGGCCGTTCCATATCGCCGATAAACTGGCGGGCATAGGCGCTGAAACTTTCCATGTAACGGCGTTGTCCTTCGTTGTAAATGGTGTCGAATGCAAGCGATGATTTACCGCTGCCACTAACCCCGGTGAACACCACCAGCTTATTTTTGGGAATGCTGATATCAATGTTCTTCAAATTATGTTCCCTGGCGCCAAACACTTCAATTGCTTCTGTTGTTAGTTGTTCCTGTTGAGGAGACTTCTTTTTTTCCCTTGCCATACTTGTGTAATCTCGTTCGAAGGTAAACAATGTGGCGTAGAAAATGGTTGGGAAATTGCTAAATAAATTAGGCAGCAAACAGCGGTTGACCGCGGATAGTAAGAAGGCTAAATGATATAAAAAAAGTTTTTTATTTAGATAGGAATCAGACATTTACATCATAGTACACCAAGCCTGGCACAGAAATTGGCCTGCTTGGATTTTTACAACATAAAACTGATAAACATGAAATCCCTGCAAATCACGCTTGCGGCTTTGATCAGCGCGGCAGTTATTTTATCGTCTTGCAAAACCTGGAATAATACGCAAAAAGGAACAGCCATTGGCGCAGGCGGCGGTGCAGCTGCAGGTGCAGTGGTGGGCAAAATAGCCGGCAATACTGCCCTCGGCGCTATAATTGGTGCAGCTGTTGGCGGCACAGCCGGTGCAGTGATCGGCCATAAAATGGATAAACAGGCTGCTGAAATTAAAGACCAGATCCCTGACGCGAAAGTAGAACGCGTTGGTGAGGGTATTGAAGTGGAATTCAACAATAAAATCATGTTCGGCTTCGATAAATCTGATCTCGGCCCTACTGCACAAAGCAACCTGAACGAACTGGTAACCATCCTCACCAAATACCCAGACACGAATATTGAAGTGCAGGGCCACACAGACAGCACCGGTACCGATGCCTACAACATGGGCCTTTCTGAAAGAAGAGCAGGCGTTGTGGCAGATTACCTCAAAAGCAAAGGTGTTGCCGCTTCACGTGTAACCACAAAAGGCTTTGGTAAAACAGCCCCCAAATACCCCAACTCTACCGAAGAGGGCCGTGCACAGAACAGGCGCGTTGAGTTCCTGATCACTGCCAACGACAAAATGAAGTCAGACGCCAAACAACAGTCTAACTAAAATACTCCCTTCACAGGGTAATAAACGGATTACACATTTCGTTTTGATGCTGCAATCAAACCGGGTGTTGTAATCCGTTTGTATTTTGCATACTGCCTAACCAGCCACATTATGAGAAAAATACTCCCGCTTTTACTGACCTTTTTCTTCTCAGCCCTATTGCACAGCCAGGCCCAGGTAAGTTTCGGCTTAAGGGGCGGTGTTAATTTTTACAATATCAATGGTGATGATGTTAACGGCGCAGGTCTCGATTATAAACTAAAAACCGGCTTTGAGCTGGGCATTACTGCTGCTGCTTCGCTGGGCGGCGAGTTTTTACGCAGCCTGGTCTTGTATTCATCAGTAAAGGCGGCCGTGGACACAATACCACCAACCTCCCGGTAACCTACAACCTCAACTATCTTGAATTACCTGTACCAGTTGTGTTCAAACATCAAACAGGCAACGGCCACCTGCTGGTTGGCGCAGGGCCGTACATTGCAGCCGGTATAGGCGGAAAGGTACGCGGACCGGGCGATGCCCGTTTCAATGTAAAATTCAGCAACACGGCCGGTACCGAGGCTGCTTTTTACTATCGCCCCATTGATGCCGGCATCAACATTCTGTTCGGCTATGAATGGACCAACAAATGGAGCATCCGGCTCAATGCCGATCTCGGTGTTGCCAACAATAACCCCAATAACGGATTAGGCAGTTACCACAACGCCGGCTTCAGCATAGGCCTCGGTTACAGCCTGAACTGAAAAAATCTGCGAGCTGCAGCCTTCGAGCTACGAGCCTTATCTTATAAAATAAAAAGAGCGCAGTTGCACTCTTTTTATTTATTCATTATTGACTATTCACTCAATTCCCCGCTAACACTTATCCAACGCCTGCAGAATATCGTTGGCGATATCATCAATGTATTCAAGCCCCACAGAAATGCGGATCAGTCCTGGTGTAATACCTACGGCCTGCTGCTCTGCCGCACTTAACTTTGAGTGTGTGGTAGAAGCCGGGTGCGAGGCAATACTGCGGCTGTCGCCGAGGTTGGAAGTGAGCGACAATAATTCCAGTGCATCGAGGAATTTGCTGCCTGCTTCCAGGCCGCCCTTCAGTTCAAAAGTCAGCAGCGGACCGCCGCGTTCCATTTGCTTTTTGGCAACCGCATAAGCAGGATGCGAAGGCAGGAAAGGATATTTTACACTGTTCAGCTTGGGATGTCCTTCCAGTTTTTTAGCGAGTGCCTCTGCATTATCACAATGGCGTTGCATGCGTACATCAAGCGTTTCAAGGCTTTTGGTTAACACCCATGCATTGAACGGAGACATAGACGGACCGGTATTGCGGCAGAACAGGTACAGTTCGCGGATCAGTTCTTTTTTACCAACCACTACGCCACCCAGTACACGCCCCTGGCCATCCATCCATTTGGTGGCAGAGTGCAGCACCAGGTCGGCACCAAACTCAATCGGGCGCTGCAATATCGGAGTGGCAAAACAGTTGTCTACATTCAGCAGGATATTATGCTTTTTAGCCAGCTTGCCAATCGCTTCCAGGTCAACCACGTCGAGCCCGGGATTGGTGGGCGTTTCAAGGTAAATCATTTTGGTATTGGGCTTAATAAGCGCCTCCCAGCTGCTGATATCATTCACATCAGCATAAGAATACTCGATGCCCCATTTAGGCATGTACTTCGTAAGCAGGGTATGTGTTGAACCAAATACCGAAGCGCAGCTAAGGATATGATCGCCTGATTTCAGGAACGTCATGAACGAACCAAATACGGCAGCCATACCGGTGGAGAAAGCAAAGCCGTCTTCAGCACCTTCCAGCATACAAACCTTGTCGATAAATTCCTGTACAGTGGGGTTACTGAAACGCGTATAAATATTGCTGTCGTTTTCTTCTGAGAAAGCGCCGCGCATTTCTTCTGCATTGTCAAAAACAAAGCTCGATGTTACAAACATCGGCGTGCTGTGTTCCATTTCATCTGAACGTTTTGTCTGAATGCGTACGGCCTTTGTATTGCGGTGTAAAGACATGTTAGAGAGCGGTTATATAGTTTGAAGGTTATTGCGTTGTGTGTACTTGTTTATGCAATCACGGTTTCTCCGTTGAGCACTACGGTCCAGGTAATTTCAGCACCTGCACGGCGCAGTGTTTCTGCAACTGAACAATATTTATCAATAGACAACTGAACAGCGCGGTGCGCCTTGATAGGATCAACAGGGCCGGTCATTTCAAAAATAATATGCAGCGTTTGCCACAGGGAAGGTTCTTTACCCGGCTCACGCTCACCATCAATCTTGATAGAGAGATTTTCGAGATCCTGTTTTTGTTTTTTGAGAATGCTTACCACATCAACAGCACTGCAGCCACCTAAACCGGCCAGCAAAATCTGCATAGGTCTGAAACCCGTGCCTTCACCACCCTGGTCTACAGGTATATCAATCTTTAACTGATGCTGGTTGGCATCTGTTGCGGTTAAGCCATAATCTCCTGAGGTACGAACTAATTCCATTAATGGCATATGCATTGAATTTAGGCGCAAAGATACGGCATCTCATCACGGCAATACCAAAATTTGCGAATTACGGAAATGCGTAGCATACAGTTGTTTAAAAAGAAAAGGCAGCACCTGAACAAGCGCTGCCACCCTTCCGGGCACAAACAAACGATAAGAAAAAAAGATAGGCAGCCCAGGCTAACAGCCGTGAGCTTTATAAGGAATATTTTATTTGAATAAACCGTCAAAAGTCCAGGTTACGTAGTACAGCGCTCCCATAGTGGGGCCGCCAACATACTGGAAATAGCGGTGGTTAAACACATCGGTACCACCCAGCTTAAAGCTGCTTTGCCATTTGGGTACATGGTAGGTAACCTGTGCATCAATGGTGCCGTAAGCGGGCACAGTACCGTTGCCAAACAGGTTTTGCCAGTAAAAGCTTTGCTGCCAGTGCCATACCACATTAAAGCCCAGGTTGCGGGTCACTGCCCTGTTGCCAAAGCTCAGGTTGGTAAACCATTCCGGTGTGTTAAAGCCGGGAATCAATGCATCGTCTTTGGTTTTATCCTGCGACAGCTTATTGAAGTTGGCATTGCCACTTACGGTATAGCCTTTGTAAAAATTATAGGTAACACCCAGTGCTACGCCATAGTTGCTTACAGATGATTTGCTGTTCGTCCACACGCGGTAACGGTTCTGGAATTTTTTATCAGTCATTTCATGCAGCACATTGGCATCGGGGTTTTGCACATCACCGGTTAAAGGCACAGTAGCATCTACCTGGCCAATAAAGTTTTTATACTGGCTGTAGTAACCATCAATATCTATAAACACTTTGTTATCGGCCAGCACTGTTTTATAACCGGCTTCAAACGCATGAATCTGTTCGGGTTTAATGGCTTCGAGATTAGCCACTTTCAGGATGCCCGCATTTTTTGCCTCAGCCTCGGCCTGTGTAGGTTTGGGCGTAGTGGTGTTGATGTATGTTTTTACAGCAGTGGCGTATTTATCGGCTGTTGTAGTGAGGTAAGAATTCTGGAAATAGCCCAGTCCTGTTTCAATAAACGGCAAACCGCCTACGCGGCGTACCTGCCCGTTGTTTACAAAGCTGAATGCTTCAAACAAGGCGGGGAAACGATAACCCGTTTGGAAAGATGCACGGAAGTTGTGTTTCTCTTTCAGTGTGTATACTGCAGAAACACGGGGGTTGAATTTGCCACTGAAATAATCGTTCTTATCATAACGCAGCGAACCGGTTAGCTTCAGTTTTTCATTCAGCAATGTTTTGGCCACTTGTACAAAACCACCTGTTTTTGCGTATTTCAGGTCATTGCCGCCGGGCTGGTTTCTTTTGTCAATAGGCCGTGAAAAATCAACAAAGTTATTTCCGTCCGGCTGCACCTTGTACAACCGGTAGTCGGCACCAAGCAGCACATCGGCAAAGTGAATGTATTTGCGCAGGTTCCAGGTACCTTCTGCATGGTAAAAATGGCTGCGTTGCAGCAATGCCGCACCGCCTGTATGGTTGCTGGTATCTTTTGAGGTGGGGTAAATGTCCCAGTCATTGCGCTTCTTAATCTTTGCTACCTGGTCGTTAAAGGCAGCAGTACCGGGTGTGTAACGCCCTGCGTCGGCCGCTGCGCGGCCTGCCTGGTGTGCAGCCAGCAACTGGTTATCTGTAGGATGTGTGGGATCTGCATCTGCTGCCAATGCGGCATTCAGCGCGCGGGTATAATCCGCACTCCAGATACTGTCTGATTTAAATGATTTCTCCAGGTTATCGGCCAGCGGGTTCATATTATAGGAATGGCCTGTGTTTTCGATAGAAGTGTATGCTTTGAAACTGAAATCCGCGTGGGTTAATTCTATTTTGTGGTTTTGCACGGTTACACCCTGCAGGCCAATCCTGTTACCGCGCTGAAAGAATCCATCCATTTTACCATAACGGTAGGCATAGGATATTTCCAGCCCCGGTGTAATGCGGTAATGCAGTGCCACATCCACTTTGGTGTTGCCAACAGAGTTATCGCCCACCAGGTCTCTTTCCCAGTACCCGGTACGGTGAACGGTATATTGGTTTTTGTTGCGGTCGGTGATGTTGATGTTCGAGTTATCGCCGTATTTGTTCCACGCGTCGTTAGCTATATTATTGGCGCCGTTGAGTATGGGAAATGCGGGGTTAAGGTTGGGCGTAAAATCTGTGTGGTTATCTGCATACCAGTCTGTACCCTTGAAGTAAGTGAAGTTTACTTTAAACGCAAACTTGTCGTTAAAGGCTTTTGCAAAACGCAGCGATGTTTCGGTTAAGGGTTTTGCAGAACTGCCCTTGCCATCGAAATGATTGAGGCCGCCTTTCTGGTAAACACTCAAGCCCTGGTATTTGAACGGACTTTTGGTAATGAGGTTCGACATCCCGTTTAACGCATTCATGCCGTACAGTGCAGAAGAGGCACCTGGCGTAACTTCTATGCTTTGAATATCCAGCTCAGAAGGCCCGATGGCATTACCCAGTGGTACGCCCAGGGTGGCAGCCTGGTTGTCTACCCCATCTATCAGCTGCATAAAACGGAAATTGTTCGGCACGTTAAAACCACGTGTATTGAAAATTTTAAAGGTTAACCCTGCAGTGGTCATCTGCACATTTTTAAGGTTACCGATGGCATCATAAAAAGAGGCAGCAGGTGTTTCTTTCAATGCCCTGATATCAAGCTTTTCAATGGTTACGGGCGATTGCAGCAGTTTCTCCTGCTGGCGGCTCGCGGTTACTACCACTTCATTGGCAATATAGGTTTGCGTGGTAAGCTGTATGGCCAGCTTGGTGTTGGCGCTTTTTACTTCAAACTCCTGTGGCAAAAAACCAACCGAAGTAATGACAATACGGAAAGGAAACTTCTGCCCGATAATTAAAGAGAAGTGACCAACCGAATCACTCACGGTTCCTTTTTTGGTACCCTGTATTTGTATGGCGGCGCCGGGCACAGGCTGGCCTTCGGGTGTAGTAACTTTACCGCTCACCACTACCGACCCATTCAGCTGGGCCAGCAGTGCTGCGGGCGAAAGCAGCAGCATTAAAAGTAGCAATCTTGTAATTCGCATAGCATTTGTTTGTTTTGTAATAGCCGGGTTACGGCAGCAGTTTTGGTTGCGCAATATAGTCCATTATTTTAGTAGACTACTATTTTATTAAAAAATCCGGTGTTTTATGCCGGATGATAGTCCGTTAAAAGAAAGCCTTAAACAAAATACGCAGGCTGCAAATGATCACCAGCGTGCCCACGCAGATAAACATGGTCTTTAGCGGCAGTTTGCCTACCAGCTTAGCCGCAATCGGTGCAGCAATTAGTCCGCCGAGAATAAGCCCTGCTATTACCTGTACCGGTGTTTCGTGCATAATCACGATAAACGTAGTGGTACTGGCAATAGACGTAAAGAATTTGGTTAAGGTAGACGTACCGATGGTATACTGCGGATTCCTGCCCCTCGAAATAAGCGTACTGGTTACCAGCGGGCCCCAGCCGCCGCCGAAGGCATCCAGGAAACCACCGAGCATGGCTACCGGACCAACGCGTGTGATCTTTTTCTGTTTTTTTCTTTTTGCAAAAGCTTTCGCGATAATACGGAAGCCAAGGTAAAAAGTATATACCGATACCAGCGGACGCAGCCAGTGCGCATATTTATCGCCAATGGTAGAAATTACCACCGCACCGCATATAGCGCCAATGGCACCGGGAATAGCCAGTGCCTTCAGCAGTTTTTTATTCACGTTACCATAGCGGTAATGACTGATGCCTGTAGCCCCCACCGAAAACATTTCAGCCATATGTACGCTGCTGCTGATGGAAGCCAGCCGCACCCCGGCTGACATTAACAAGGTAGTGGACAATACGCCGTAACCCATACCCATGGCCCCGTCTACCAGCTGCGCCAGGAAACCTGCGCCCAGCATCCACAAAAAATTATCGCCGCCATACCTGGCCACATATACTTTGGCATTGAGAATCCATGCTGCGGGTATGTAGGAGAAAATGACCGCACCTACAATCATACAAATTACAGCAAACACGCAAACACGTACAATGCGTATCCAGAGCGGCGGTTTGTGCGGTGGTTGTTTGAGCGCAGCAGCAGGCGCTTCTGTTACAGCTGCCGGTGTTTCTACCAGTACTTTGGTAATATCATTCAGCTGCTGTACTTTATGCTGAAAGTCGCCATTCAGTCGCTGGCGAATGGTATGCAGGTTATTGATTACATCATTGAGCTGTGCCGGCAGTGCATCGTTCAACACTTCACGCAGGCGCTTGGCAGCGGTGGGTGATTTGCCGTTGGTAGAAATGGCAATTTTAAGATCCCCTTTCTGCACAATAGAGCCCAGGTAAAAATCACACAGCTCTGGTGTATCAGCCACATTAGCCAGCAACCGCTTGTCTTTAGCCAGCCTGCGTATTACGGCACTTGTTTCGCTGTTGTCAATAGCGATTACCACCACATCTTTTCCCTCCAGGTCGGCCGGTTCAAAATCGCGTTCAATGATATGTACGGCAGGGTAATCTGCTGCAAACACCCGCAGTTCGTTCAGTACACGGCCGGCTACGATAGTGATGCGTGTTTGCGGGGCGTTGTGCAGCAGGGCATGCAGTTTTTCAAGCCCTACATTGCCTGCTCCCACCAGCAGCACATGCAGCTGTTCGAGCTTCAGGAAAACAGGAAACAACGGGTTGTTCTGCCCGTTGTTTTCTGCCTGCGTTTCTGTTGGTATAACCTGTTGGTTGGTTATCATATTTGCCAGTGAATTTATATTGCTACTATTTTTTCCCGGAGTACAAAATCGCCAAAGCTTTCGTTCTTTTTCCTTTTTGCACTGTACAATCCCAGCAGGCCGTCCAGCTCCTGCAAGATAGCTGCCTCATCGAGGTTTTCCCGGTATTTCGTATTCAGCCTTGTGCCGTAACGGTCGCCTCCCAAATGCAGGTTGTAGCGGCCATAGGCTGTGCCGATAAAACCAATCTCTGCTACATATGGCCTGCCGCAGCCATTGGGGCAACCGGTCATGCGCACGCTGATGGCTTCTTTGTCCAGCTTATGCCTTGCCAGCAGTACTTCTATTTTATCAATCAGCAGGGGCAGGTAACGCTGTGCTTCGGCCAGTGCCAGCGGGCAGGTGTTAAAGGCCACGCAGGCGATAGAATTTTTGCGCACTTCGCTTGCCTGCCCCGTATGCGCGAGTACATGGTGTTTTTCAAGAATGGCTGCAACGGCCGCTTTGTTTGCCGGTTCAATATCTGCGAGTATCAGTTTCTGGTTGGCCGTAAAACGGAAATTGGCCAGTTTCACCTGCGCCACTTCGAGCATGGCCGATTTCAGTGTAACTGCTTCGGTATCGAGTACCCGGCCATTTTCGGTAAACACGGTATAATACCATTTGCCTTCATGGTTCTGCTGCCAGCCATACAGGTCGTGCCTTTCCGTAAAGCTGTAAGCGCGCGCAGGTTCCAGTGCAAAGCCACAGCGCTTTTCCAGTTCTGCTTTAAATTGCTCCACGCCCATTTTATCGATGGTGTATTTAAGCCTGGATAATTTTCGGTCACTGCGGTTGCCATAATCGCGCTGTATGGTGATGATTTCATATGCTGCTTTAAACAGCTTTTCATCCGTATCCACAAAACCCAGCACAGTACCCAGCCTGGGATAAGTATTCGGGTTGCCATGCGTGGTACCCAAACCACCGCCTGCCACAATATTGAAGCCTTTCAGCTGTTCGTTTTCGATAATGGCAATCAACCCGAGATCGTTGATGAATACATCTACATCGTTGTTTGGCGGAATGGCAATGGCCATTTTGAATTTACGGGGCAGGTAACGATCCTGGTACAGGTTGTCTTCTTCCTTCGTTTTATCGGTAAGCGGTTCTTCGTTCAGCCATATTTCGTAATACGCACGCGTTTTGGGCAATCCCAGCTGGCTAAGTTTATCAGCGTAAGCAAATATCTGCTCATGAATGGCAGATTGCTTCGGATGCGCCGCACAAATCACGTTACGGTTCACGTCACCGCAGGCGGCAATGGAATCCAGGCCAACGGTATTAAAATCCTGCAGCGTTGGTTTAATATGCGATTTCACAATACCATGTAGCTGTATGGTTTGCCTGGTGGTTATTTTGATGATGCCTGTTGCATGGTCGCCTGCAATATGGTGCAGCGCTTCCCACTGTTCGGGGGTTAAAAAACCGCCCGGCAAACGCAGTCGCACCATGTAAGAATACAGCCATTCCAGTTTCTTCGCGCTGCGTTCCTCGCGGCGGTCACGGTCATCCTGCTGGTACATGCCGTGAAACTTAATGAGCGACTGGTCATCCTCGTACAAAGCGCCGGTTAAGTCGTTGCGCAGGCTTTCTTTCAGGGTGCCGCGCAGTCCGTCACTGGCCAGTTTGATGCGTTCAACCGGTGATAAATTATTGGTATTGTTGTTTTGTGACATGTTGTTTGTTTTACTGCTGTACAGTAAGCATTAATATACATCTTTCAGGTACCTGCCCTCTTCCTGCAACTGTTCCAGGTATGCTTTGGCTTCAGCGGTTGTTTTCGCTCCCTTTTCGCTGATCAGTTCCAGCAGGGCAGCTTCCACATCTTCGCTCATCGGTGCTTTGGCGCCGCATACATATACCGCAGCGCCATTCTGCAGCCAATCCCATACTTCAGCAGCTTGCTGTTGCAGGCGGTGCTGTACATAAATCTTGTCTTCCTGGTCGCGTGAAAAAGCCAGGCTTACATTGTGCAATGCACCGGTTTGCACGTAGTTCTGAATTTCTGTCTGGTACAGGAAATCTGAACTGAAATGCTGTTCGCCAAAAAACAGCCAGTTACGGCCGCTGGCACCCAGCGCATCGCGTTCTGCAATAAAAGAACGGAACGGTGCAATACCTGTACCCGGACCAATCATAATCACGTCTCTGCTTTCTTCAGGCAGGCGGAACAGGCTGTTGGGATGAATATAAAAATCAAACGTATCGCCAGGTTTCAGCTGTGACAGGAAATCTGAACACAGGCCGTATTTTTTCTCCCCATTTATATCAAATCCGCAACGTGACACGGTTAAATGAATTTCATTCCCATGTGCAGCAGGTGAAGATGCAATGGAATACAAACGCGGAGCGATGGGCTCCAGTATGCTGAACACTTCTTCAAACTGCGCCGCATCTTTTACGGGGTATATCTTCAGCAGGTCAACCAGGTCTATCCGTGTTACGGGAATATCCTGCTGTACAATGATGGCATATTGGGCAACCACCCTTTCAGGCAAGTGCTGCAGGTTTATCTTCTTTACCAGCAGTTCGTATGCAGTGGCAGTTGTATCCCTGAAAGCAATTTCTGTATCCCCTTTTAAGCCGGTGAGGGAAAGAATAGCTTCCACCAATGCGGGTTTGTTGTGTGGTATCAACCCCAGTGAGTCACCGGGCAGATAGGCCACATCTTCCTCCGCACCAATTTCAATATGATGCGTTTGCTTGTTTGAATCGCGGTCGTTCAGGTTGATATTCGTAATAATGGTGCCGGTATAATTCTTTTTGTGCGCTGCTTTCTTCACGGGTACAGGAGCTGCCGACGCAGTGCCTGACAAGGATTGTATTACCTGTTCAAACCATTGTGCTGCTTCCGTTTCATAGTCTGTATCACATTTCACCAGCGATAACACACGGTTACCGCCAAGCTTTTGCAGCTGGGCATCTACATCTTCCGCCGCTTTGCAGAACAAGGGGTATGAAGTATCACCCAGGCCCAGTACTGCAAACTTCAGGTTGTGCAATTGCAGGGGCTGCTGGTGAATATGATCATAAAACTTTTGTGCAGTGGCAGGCGGTTCGCCATCGCCCTGGGTGCTGATCACAGCAAACAGGTACTCTTCTTTTGCAAGATCGCTGAGGCGGTATTGATCCAGCCCGGCGAGTTTTACGGTAACTCCTTTTTTCTTGGCTGCAGCAGCAAACTGTGTGGCCAGTTTTTTTGAATTACCGGTTTCAGTGCCATAGGTAATGGTGATTTTTTTTACCAGCACTGCTGCTGCTTCTGCAACGGCAGGCACTGCCGGCACGGCCTCACCATTGCTTTGCATTAAACCTGCAAGAAAGCCATTCATCCAGATCAGCTCATCGCGCGAAGCTTTGCTCACCAGCTCCCTGAACACTTGTAAATTAGGCTCTGCTAACATGGGCTGTACGTTTTTGCGGGTGAAGAATGGCTGCGTGCATGGGGGCTACAGCTTTAAAATATTCCTCCTGGCTGTTGCTGTTGCCTAACCAGGCAAACTGGCGGTGCAGGTCAACCACCTTGCCTATTACTACGAGTGAAGGCGACACAAATTGTTTGCCTTTCAGCAGGGTGTTAAACTCGTGAATATGGCAGGTATACACATTCTGCAAGGCAGTGGTAGCCTGTTCTATTACAGCCAGCTGCATGGACGCATCGATACCATGCCTGGTTAAATTGGTTACAATGCCTTCAATGGTATCGGCAGACATATAAAACACCAAAGTATCAGTGGTGTGTGCCAGTTCTTTCCAGTAGGCATCTGCGATCACTTCATTTTTATAAAAAGTAAGAAAACGCACGGCGGTGGAATATTCACGTGCCGTAAGCGGCATGCCTGCATAAGCAGCAGCACCGAGCGCAGCTGTTACACCGGGTATAATTTCGTAGGGAATGCCCAGCTCTTTCAGCGTGATCAGTTCATCGAGTATATTGGAGAAAATTGATACATCACCACCTTTTAAACGCACCACCAGCTTGCCTTCCAGCGCGTATTTCGCCAACAGTGCATTGATCGATTCCTGCGGGGTGGAATTGCCTTTGCGGCATTGTTTGCCCACATAAATAACCTGTGCGGCTTCGTTTACATACCATTTCAGTATGTCATCGCTTACCAGCCGGTCGGTTAATACCACATCGGCCTGGCGAAGGTAACGGATAGCTTTGGCCGTAATCAGCTCCGGGTCGCCGGGGCCGGCTGCTGCCAGTATCACTTTTCCTGTTGTATGTTGCAGAGACATTAGTTCATTAATTTAGTAGAATAATAAAACGCACCGTGTCTTCCGGTACTGTCTTTTATCTGCTGCATGCAGCGGTTAGTTTAAAACAATCCGTCTATTGATAAATACCTTTCGCCAGTATCGTAATTGAATGTAAGCACGGTTGCGCCGGCGGGAATTTCCGGCAGTTTCTTTGCCACTGCGGCCAGTGCAGCGCCGGTAGATATACCTGTAAATACGCCTTCTTCTTTTGCAAAACGCTGTGCATATTCAAACGCTTCGTCTTTCCCCACCTGTATCACGCCATCGAGCAGCTGCGTATTCATAATGGAGGGTATAAAACCGGCGCCCAGGCCCTGCAGCGGGTGCGGTGAAGGACTGCCGCCGCTCAGTACAGGCGACAATTCAGGTTCTACTGCAAACACTTTCAGGTCAGGAAAATGCTGTTTCAATACTTCAGCAACACCGGTAATATGCCCGCCGGTACCTACACCTGTAATCAGGTAATCGATGCCACCGGGAAAATCGTTCAGTATTTCACGCGCAGTTGTTTTGCGGTGTACTTCAGTATTGGCTGCATTGTCAAACTGCTGCGGCATCCATGCATGCGGCGTGGCGTTTACCAGCTCAGTTGCCTTTTCAATGGCGCCTTTCATGCCTTTTTCGCGCGGTGTTAATACAAACTCAGCGCCATAGGCAGCCATCAGTTTCCTGCGCTCAATGCTCATTGATTCCGGCATTACCAGTATTAACCGGTACCCCTTAACAGCTGCTACCAGCGCCAAACCAATGCCGGTGTTGCCCGATGTTGGTTCAATAATAACGCTCTCTTTATTCAACAATCCCTTCTGCTCCGCATCTTCAATCATCGCAAGGGCAATACGGTCTTTAATACTGTTGCCCGGGTTGCTGCGCTCCAGTTTTATCCAAACGTTGGCACTGCTTCCGTTGTACAGTTTATTGATCCGCAAATGGGGCGTGTTGCCAATGGTTTCTAAAATGCTGTTTGCTTTCATGGTTGATTCTTTTTGCCTTGATTTTCTGATTCAACAAAGTTGCTGCATATTGAACAACGGCTTACATCACTATTGGTGATAGCCCATTACTTCAGGTTATGACACCCTTGTTTCTGATAACCTGTTAAATCACAAAATTCAAAGGCTCGGGAAAAGGATTGTTGTCTTTTACGCGTATTTCGCTTTTATGATAAACGACAGATGCCGCCGGCACGCTGTAGGTTAAAAATACATTGCCGCCGATAATGCTATCGTGCCCCACCACTGTTGTGCCGCCTAAAATGCTGGCGCCGGAGTAAATAATCACATTGTCTTCAATGGTAGGATGGCGCTTGGTATCGGCCCCCTTGCTTTTGGCTACATTAAGTGCGCCCAGTGTTACCCCCTGGTAAATTTTTACATGATCGCCGATAACCGTTGTTTCACCAATTACAATGCCGGTGCCGTGGTCAATGGCGAAGGCCTTACCAATAGTAGCACCGGGGTGAATATCGATACCCGTATTGCTATGTGCATACTCAGTTAAAATGCGTGGCAGTACCGGCACATCCAGCTCCCACAGCGCATGTGCAAAGCGGTATACGGCAGTGGCAAAAAAACCGGGATAGGCAATCAGCACTTCCTCCACGCTGCGCGCTGCGGGATCAAACTCCAGAATGGCGTTGGCATCTTCCAGCAACACTTCGTAAATGGAAGGTATTTCTTCAAAAAAGGCCTCTGCAGCGGTTTGCAGGGTTTGGGTATTGGCAATTACATCCTGCAGCAGGGTTTGCAAATGGCCCTGCAGGTTGGCGTAGGCGTTCTCCACATCCAGCAGGTTACGCATTTTGCCCTTGGTGGCGCCAAAGAGAAAATGAAATAACCGGTCGGTAAATTCCGCAGCCAGCGTTTTACTGGGATAACCGGTAAATCCATGCTGGTTGCGTTGAAAAAGAGCCGACAGAAATTGCTGTTGTGTCATCGCTTTGCTTTTATCGTTGAATCGTTGGATGTTTCGTTTCGTGGTTTATTGAATCATGCAGGCGCCCACGGTAACATGACTTGTTTCGTCAATTAAAATAGCGCCGCCGCTGGTACGCAGTTTTTTGTATGCGTCAAATGCAACAGGCCTGGCTACTTTAATTGTTGCCTTTACAATATCGTTCAGGACTGCCTGTTCAGGACTGGCATGCTGTTCCAGCGTGTTTACATCTACCTTGTATTGCAGTTCTTTTACCACGCTTTTTACCACCGTGCTGTTTAACTGCAGCAGGTATTTTTTACCGGCAGCCAATGGTTTTGTATCCATCCAGCACAGCAGCACTTCCAGCTCCTGCGCTACGTTTGGCTGGTCATTGCTTTTTACAATTACATCGCCACGGCTAATGTCTACATCATCGGCCAGGTGCAGTATAACGCTTTGCGGCGCAAATGCTTCTTCCACTTCCTTGCCATTTAATTCAATGGCCGTAATGGTGCTGGTTACACCGGAAGGCAGCACGGTAACAGCATCGCCTTTTTTGTAGATACCGCTGTGCAGCTTGCCTGCATAACCACGATAGTCGTGCAGTTCTTCTGTTTGCGGGCGAATAACGTATTGCACCGGGAAACGGGCATGCTCCAGGTCAATATCCTGCTGTACCTGTACTTTTTCAAGAATAGACAGCAGCGCCTCCCCTTCGTACCAGGGTGTGGTTGCCGCTTTTTCTACAATATTATCGCCCTTCAGCGCACTGATGGGAATATAGGTTACCTCTTTTAAACCCAGTGATTTTGCCATGTTGGCGTAATCAATCACAATGTTGTTGTATACATCCTGCGAGTATTCTACCAGGTCCATTTTATTGATGGCTACCACTACATGCGGCAAACCCAGCAGTGATGCAATAATGCTGTGGCGCCTGGTTTGTTCTACCACACCGCTGCGTGCATCAACCAGGATAATGATCAGGTCTGAGTTGGATGCACCGGTAACCATGTTACGGGTGTACTGTATATGACCGGGTGCATCGGCTATAATAAACTTGCGGCTGGGTGTGGAGAAATATTTGTACGCCACATCAATGGTGATACCCTGTTCGCGCTCAGCACGCAGGCCATCGGTTAACAAGGCCAGGTCTATTTCACCGTCTTCCTTGTTCTTACTCTGTTTTTCAATTGCTTCCAGCTGGTCAATCAGTATGCTTTTGCTGTCGTACAGCAAACGGCCTATTAACGTGCTTTTGCCGTCGTCTACACTGCCGGCTGTGATAAAACGCAGTAAATCCATAAATGTGGTTATTAAGAAACCGGCACTTCGCAGCACCGGCGATGAATAAAATGTTGTTGCAATACCTGTTTAGAAATAGCCGTTCTTTTTCCTGTCTTCCATGGCTGCTTCAGATACCTTATCGTCGATGCGTGTTTCACCGCGTTCACTGGTTTTGGTAGCGGTTATTTCGCGGATGATATCATCGATATTGGTGGCGACTGATTCAACAGCAGCAGTACAGGTCATATCACCTACCGTGCGGTAACGAACGGTTTTGGTAACAACGCTGTCTGTGGGTTCCAGCTGTATAAATTCAGAAGTAGCCACCAGTTGTCCTTCGTATTCCAGCACTTCCCTTTCGTGTGAAAAGTAAATGGATGGCAGCGCAATTTTTTCGCGGCGTATGTAATTCCAGATATCCAGCTCTGTCCAGTTGCTGATAGGGAACACACGTACGTTTTCGCCCTTGCTTATTTTACCATTGTAGATATTCCACAACTCAGGACGCTGGCGTTTGGGATCCCACTGGCCAAATTCATCACGTACGGAGAAGATGCGTTCTTTGGCGCGTGCTTTTTCTTCATCCCTGCGTGCGCCGCCTATGCAGGCATCAAATTCAAACTCTTCGATGGTATCGAGCAGGGTAAAGGTTTGCAGTGCATTGCGGCTTGCGAATTTGCCTTTGGGTTCTGTTAAACCCTTGGCTTTAATGGTATCTGCTACTTTGCGCACAATGAGTTTTTCACCAATCTGTTCGGCCAGCATATCCCTGAAAGCAAGGGCTTCGGGAAAGTTGTGACCTGTATCAATATGTACCAGCGGAAAAGGGAATTTACCGGGGCGGAATGCTTTTAATGCCAGGTGCACCAGGGTAATGGAATCTTTACCACCACTAAACAGCAATGCAGGACGTTCAAACTGCCCTGCCACTTCGCGCATGATGTGTATTGATTCTGATTCTAACTGGTCCAGGTAATCCAAACGGTATTGTGACATACGATCTATTTAAAGTCGGAAAAGTTGTTGTTGAAAATAACGGGTTTAATTGGCATGTACATGCAGTCCGCATTCTTTTTTATCTGCATCTTCCCACCACCAGCGGCCGGCCCTGAAATCTTCGCCGGGTTTAATGGCCCGTGTGCAGGGCGCACAGCCAATGCTTACAAAACCGCGGTCGTGCAAAGGATTATAGGGAATATTGTTGTTGTGTACAAATGCAGTTAATTCATCCGTATCCCAATTGAGCAACGGGTGGTATTTAACTAAGTTGTTGCTGCCATCCCATTCTACCTGCGTCATGTCGTGGCGGTTGGGTGAATGCGCAGCGCGGATACCGGTGATCCATACTTTTTTATTGCGCAACGCGCGTTGCAGTGGTTCTACCTTGCGTATGTGGCAGCACTGTTTGCGGTTGTCAACTGATTCGTAAAAATTGTTGGGACCTTTTTCTCCTACAAATGCCTGCAGCGAAGTAGCATCGGGATAATAAGGTGTAATAGGCTGCCGGTATTTCTGCAGTGTACTGCTCCAGGTACTGTAAGTTTCAGGAAACATGCGGCCGGTATCGAGTGTAAACACTTCGATGGGTAACTGGTTGCTAAAGATGAAGTGAGTGATCACCTGGTCTTCCCAGCTGAAACTGGTGGAAAATACAACCTGGCCGGGATAGGCTGCTGCAATGGCATGCAGCGCCGAAGGTATGTCGGTAGCTGCTTCGATGAGCTGTTGCAGATCGGAAATTTCTTTGTTTGCTGTACTCGTAAATGACATAGTAAAGTGCATTGATGGTAAGAGAATAAAAAGAACATTGCAGTAGGCTTACTGGCAACAACAACACTTGTTATGGAGGAAACGTACCATCAATGATTTTTTATTACCCTATCAACTTTGTAGACAAAAATAACAGACAAACATCATTTTTCCTGCTTTTTTTTAACCACACGGCCATTTTATTTTCCGGGAACACTTGGAAACCAGGGTGGGCAAAGGTTACAGCCCTGTAAAAAAATACCTTACAAGCGGTAGTTTGTTTAAGCAATTCATCCCGGGTATATACAAACTGCTATTGGCAAAATTTTCACATTTCGTAAAACCCAATACAGCAAAGCGTTTCAGGGCGGTTACAATAACCGCAAACGGTTGCTTTGAAAAAAAACCAGGCAATTTTTTTTGCAGGTAAACCAAATGCCACTGTATATTTGCACCAGTTCTTTTAGATCACTTATCAAGAAAGGCAGAGGGAAACGGCCCGATGAAGCCTTGGCAACCCTCCATCACGTACACGTAACAGCGTACCGGACGGAGAAGGTGCCAACTCCTACCCCACCAGTTGGGGAGAGATAAGTCAGCGTTAAGTTTAATATCCGCGAAGCCCTCGCATACCATATTCAAGCTCACCTGACTTCCCGGTGGGCTTTTTTTGTGCCTCCACCTTCTTTACCTGATAAGTTTTCTGCGAGCACTACACTGTCTAAACAACACATTTAACAACCGCTCCGGCAGCCCGTTGAGGTAACTGTACGAAGCAACAAACTGTCTAAACATGAGCAACGCAACACAACTCATCCACAGCATTCCGGTAGATCCGCAAACAGGCGCTATTGCAGTGCCTATTTACCAAACTTCCACCTTTGTGCAGGATGCACCAGGCGTTAACAAGGGGTATGATTATGCACGTACCAACAACCCCACCAGGGCCACACTGGAACAGATTGTGGCACAACTGGAGAAAGGCCATACCGGCATTGCATTCGGCAGCGGCCTTGCAGCCATTGATGCGGTATTGAAACTGCTGAAAAGCGGTGACGAAATTGTTGCAGTAGATGATATTTACGGCGGCGCCTTTCGCCTGTTTACCCAGGTGTACGAAAAATTCGGCATCAAGGTGCATTACACAGACACCACCAGGGCCGAAAACGTGTTCAACGCCATTACGCCCAACACAAAGCTCATATGGCTTGAAACACCCACCAACCCAACGCTCAAAATCTCCGACATTGCCGCTATTGCACAAATAGCCAAAGCCAACCGGTGTTTATTGTGCGTGGATAATACTTTTGCTTCACCCGCCCTACAACAGCCTCTTTCGCTGGGAGCTGACCTTGTAGTGCACTCTGCCACCAAGTACCTCGGCGGTCACAGCGATCTTATTGCAGGCATCGTGGTTGCCCGTGAAAAAGAGCTGGGCGATAAAATCAAATTTATCCAGAATGCCAGCGGTGCTATACTGGCCCCGTTTGACAGCTGGCTGGTAATACGCGGTATTGAAACGTTACACCTGCGGGTAAAACAACACAGTGCCAATGCCCTGGAAGTAGCCCGCTTCCTGGAACAGCACCCGCTGGTTGACAAAGTGTTTTACCCTGGTTTGGCCTCGCACCCCAACCACGAAATTGCTAAAAAACAAGCCAAAGCGTTTGGCGGCGTGGTATCTTTCACATTAAAGAATGATACCGAAGAAGCTGCCATACAATTTGTAACACATACCAGGTTATTTAAACTGGCCGAAAGCCTCGGCGGCGTAAAAAGCCTGCTGTGCCACCCGGCCAACATGACGCATAAATCTATCCCGGCAGAAAAAAGAAGGGCCAGCGGTGTAGCTGACAGTTTAATCCGTTTATCGGTAGGACTGGAAGAAGCCGAAGACCTGATTGCCGACCTGGAGCAGGCGTTTACAGCAAACCTTATTTCTTCACCCGTAAATGCAGCAGCATTGCAGAACTGAGCGATTTAACAAGAATACAGCAAAAAACAGGGAAGGATTTAAATTATCCTATTAAATTTGTAGGATACCATTCAAAATGAACAACAAACACACATACAGCTTGCTGGTGAATAGCTTCAAAGGCTATTGTTGTTCGTGTTGTATGCGCTAACAGCGCCCCCTCCTATAAGCATATAAGCCCCGCATTTTCCGGTATTCTTCTACATTGTTCATAAAACAAAACCTCAGTACCATGAGCTATCATTTTGAAACACTGCAGCTGCATGCAGGTCAGGAAATTGATCCTACTACCAAGGCACGTGCTGTACCCATCTATCAAACTACTTCGTATGCGTTCAACAATTCCGCGCATGCAGCCAATTTGTTCGGGCTTAAAGAATTCGGCAACATTTACACCCGCATCATGAATCCCACCACCGATGTGTTTGAAAAACGCATCGCTGCGCTGGAAGGCGGTGTGGCAGCACTTGCCACCGCATCGGGCCAGGCCGCACAGTTTCTTGCACTCAGCTCCCTGCTGCAGTCTGGCGACAACTTTGTAAGCACTTCCTTTTTGTATGGCGGCACCTACAATCAATTCAAAGTAGCCTTTAAACGCCTCGGTATTGAAGCGCGTTTTGCCAATGGCGACGATGTTGAAAGTTTTGTTCCGCTCATCGATAAAAATACCAAAGCCATTTACCTTGAAACCATCGGTAACCCAAGGCTGAATATTCCTGATTTTGAAAAATTTGCCGCACTGGCCAAAGAATATGATCTGCCGCTGGTGGTTGACAATACGTTCGGCGCAGCAGGTTACCTGTTTCGCCCGCTGGAATGGGGTGCCAACATCGTGGTTGAATCTGCCACCAAATGGATTGGCGGCCACGGCAGCTCAATCGGAGGCGTTATTGTAGACGGCGGCAATTACAACTGGGCCAACGGCAAGTTCCCGCAATTCACCGAACCCTCAGAAGGCTATCATGGCCTCAAATTCTGGGATGTGTTTGGTGAAGGCAACCCGCTGGGTTTACCCAATATCGCATTCGCCATCCGCACCCGCGTGGAAGGCCTGCGCGACTTTGGACCTTCCCTGAGCCCCTTCAACTCCTTCCTGCTGCTGCAGGGCCTGGAAACACTGTCACTGCGTGTTGACCGGCATTCGCAGAATGCACTGGCCCTGGCGCAATGGCTCGAGGCACACCCTGCAGTGGAATATGTATGGTACCCGGGCCTCGAAAGCAGTCCGTACCATACCCTCGCCAAAAAATACCTGCCCAATGGTTTTGGCGGTGTGCTGCAGTTTGGCATTAAAGGCAGCAAGGAAAAAGCAGCCCAGTTTATTGACCAGCTGAAACTGGCCAGTCACCTCGCCAATGTAGGTGATGCCAAAACACTGGTTATTCACCCGGCATCTACCACGCACGAACAGCTCTCTGCCGATGAGCAGCTGGCCAGCGGTGTATTGCCTAATTTAATTCGTATCAGCGCGGGAATTGAACATATAGCAGATATCAAAGCCGACTTTGAACAGGCCTTCGAACACGTAGGCAGTGGCAAAGCGGTATTGCAATAAAATACAGCCGGGTGCTGCGGGCCTGTACAACCTGCAGCACCCGGCTTTTCACAACGAGTACCGGATAAATTAAACCAATTGAGCCAGATATTTACATACAGACAGGCTTTTACGCTGGAATCGGGCAAAACCATCAACGGCTTTCAGCTGGCGTATACCACAGCAGGTTTGTTAAATGAACGCAAAGACAACGTAGTATGGATTTTTCACGCATTAACCGCCAACAGTGACCCAACAGACTGGTGGCATGGCCTTGTAGGCAGCAATACCTTCTTTGACCCGAAGGATTATTTTATTGTATGTGTAAACATGCCCGGCAGTTGCTACGGCAGCATTTCTGCGCTTGATACCAATCCTGCAACAGGCACGCCTTGGTATCAAGATTTTCCCCTGTTTACCACGCGCGATATGGTGCGTGCGTATGCGCATTTGAAAAAATCACTCGGCATTGAACAGATTGCCATTGGCATCGGCGGCTCTATGGGCGGCCAGCAGTTGCTGGAATGGGCCGTAGAAGAGCCATTGCTGTTCCGTAATATTATTCCCATTGCAACCAATGCACAACACTCACCCTGGGGTATTGCCTTCAATACCTCGCAGCGTATGTGTATTGAAAACGACCCCACCTGGCAGCTTAAACTGCCTGAAGCAGGTATCGAAGGCATGAAAGTAGCCCGCACAGTGGCCCTGCTCTCGTACCGCAACTATTATACCTACCATCATTCGCAGGCAGGCATAACCGAAACATCGGCCGACAAACCGGTAGATGAACAGGTATTCCGCGCCAGCACCTACCAGCAATACCAGGGCGAAAAACTCGCCAAGCGTTTTAATGCCTTCAGTTATTATTACCTGAGCCAGGCCATGGATAAACATCATTTGGGCCGTGGGCGCGGTTCTGTTGAAGCAGCCTTGCAGCGCATCAAGGCACGCACACTGGTTATCGGTATCAGTTCCGATATATTGTTCCCGCCCGAAGAGCAGCAGTTTCTTGCACAGCATATACCGGGCGCACAAATTTCCATCATCGATTCGCACTACGGTCATGATGGCTTTTTGCTTGAATACGACATCATCACACGGCTCATCAAAAACTTTTTGTCGCAGCCGGTTAAAAATAGCATCACACAACAAACAACCATTATCAACAATCTCTAATCGCATATATTATGGACGTTCATAAACAGTTAACCATCGGCCTGTTCGGATTTGGCGTAGTAGGAGAAGGCTTGTACAAGGTGTTACAGCAAACCCCCTCCCTTAAAGCAAGCATTAAAAGAGTATGTATTAAACACCCCGGCAAAAAAAGAAATGCGCCGGATGAGCTGTTTACCACCGATAAAAACGACCTGCTGTTCGATAAAGACATCAATGTTATTGTAGAAGTGATCGACGATTCTGTGGCAGCATTCGAGATTGTATCTACCGCTTTCCAGCAAGGCAAGGCCGTGGTAAGCGCCAGCAAGAAAATGATTGCTGAGCACCTGCCCGAGATCCTGAAATTTCAGCAGGATACCGGCCTGCCCTTTCTTTGCGAAGCAGCTGCCTGTGCTTCTATCCCCGTTATCCGCAACCTGGAAGAATATTATGATAACGACCTGTTACACGGCATCAAGGCCATTGTAAACGGATCAACCAATTTCATTCTCACCAAGATGTTCGAAGACAAGCTGCAATTCGGTGAAGCGCTTTTACTGGCGCAGCAACTGGGTTTTGCAGAAAGCAACCCCAAACTGGACGTGGAAGGTTACGATGCAGTAAACAAATGGGCTATACTGCTGAACCATGCCTATGGTATTGTAGAACACCCGGATAATATCCTGTTCACCGGTATCCAGAACATACAGCTGAGCGATGCAGCGGTGGCAAGGGAAAAGAACTACGACATTAAACTCGTAGCGCAGGCCCAGAAACTGCGCAACGGCAAGGTGGCAGCGTATGTACTGCCGCAATTCATTAAACACGACGATCACCTTACGTTTGTAAAGAATGAATACAACGGCGTGGTGATCGAGAGCGGTTTTGCCGACAAACAATTTTTCTATGGTAAAGGCGCAGGCAGCTTCCCCACTGCTTCTGCAGTACTCAGCGATATCTCGGCCCTGCGTTACAATTACCGTTACGAATACAAAAAACGCTATTACCACACACCCGGTGAACTCACCAGCGATTTCTATGTGAAAGTATACATCAGCTTTAACCAGCTGGCAGATGTAAACAAAGACGATTTTGAATGGATTGAAGAATGGCACGGCGGCCAGGACAGGAATTACCTGGTAGGTGTGCTGCATTTTGAAAAGCTCACGCAGCACGACTGGTGGAAGGCACAGGGCATTTCCCTGATTTTAACGCCCGACCCGGTGATTGAAAGCATCGAGTTGCGCAACATCAAAAAAAGAAGCCTGGAGCTTGCCGGCATTAACGGTTAACAACAGGTGTATTTTTTCATACAAAAGCCAGTAAGGATTCCGCCCCTTGCTGGCTTTTTTGTTTGGTGTAACCCACCATGCCCGCGGATAATGACCTCCGAAGCTTGCAGCGCGCAGCTTCCCCCAGTTCCTTACCTTTGCATCCGAAAATAACCCCAGGTATGAGAGAAATTTCGGTTGTTATTACGGTGATGAATGAAGAAGACAATATTCATCCCCTAATCGCAGAAATCAGGAAGGCCCTTAGCGAATTGGACTATGAAGTAATTTTTGTAGACGACGGCTCTACCGACGCTACACGCACACGCATCAAAGAAATCATCGACGATCGCATTACCCTGGTTGAACTTCGTAAAAACTACGGGCAAAGTACTGCTATGACTGCGGGTATTGACCATACCACCGGCAAATACATTGCCCTGCTCGATGGCGATCTGCAAAACGATCCGTCTGATATTCCCATGATGCTCGACCTGCTGAAACGGGAAGACTGGGATGTAGTGGCCGGCAACCGCAAAAACAGGCAGGATGGCATGTTCCTGCGCAAAGTACCCAGCAAAATTGCCAATGCCCTTATCCGCCGTATGACCAAGGTGTACATACAGGATTATGGTTGTACGCTTAAAGTATTCAAACGCGAAATAGCCGAAGAGCTGGGCCTGTATGGTGAACTGCATCGCTTTATTCCTGTACTGGCTTCTATGCAGGGCGCACGCATTACACAGGTAGACGTAAAACACCATGCCCGCAGGTTTGGCACCTCCAAATACGGACTGGGCCGCACTTTCAGGGTAATGAGCGACCTGGTGACCATGGTATTCTTCCGCAAGTACAGCCAGAAACCGATGCACCTGTTTGGCACCATGGGCTTTGTTTGTTTGTTCCTGGGCATATTAATCAATCTATACTTGCTGGCACTGAAAATAGCCGGTCACGATATATGGGGCAAACCCCTGCTGATACTGGGCCTGATATTGCTGCTGGGCGGTATACAGCTGATCACCATTGGCATACTGGCCGAGGTAAGCATGCGTACCTACTACGAATCATCTCACAAAAAAACCTACCAGGTAAGAAAAATATATGGCCGCACCAAGGTTTAACAATGTGCTGAAGCTGCTGCTGAAAATAGCGATCACGGCAGTGTGTATCTGGTATGTAAGCCGCAAAATAAACTGGTCGGTATCCCTGCAAACGGTGGCCCGCAGCAATGCAGGCTGGCTGTTGCTGGCCGTACTGTTGTTTGTTGCTTCCAAACTGGTATCTGCCATACGTTTGAATACTTATTTCCACAATATACAGTTGCGGCTTCCCCAAAAGCTGAATATGCAATTGTACTGGCTGGGCATGTATTACAATCTTTTTTTGCCGGGCGGTATTGGTGGCGATGCATACAAAGTGATATTGCTGAGCAAACACTACCAGCAACCTGCCAAACAATTAACCGCAGCCGTACTGCTCGACAGGATCAGCGGCGTGGTTGGTTTAGGTATTCTCGCGGCCATTTATTACTATGCCATTTACCAGGGGCAATACTACAGCACCTGGCTGCCCATACTGGTGGTACCGGGCGTTGCAGCGTATTACCTGTTTGTAAAATGGCTGTTTCCGTCGTTTATCAAAGGCTTTTGGCCTACGTTGTGGATGGGCATAGCTGTACAGGCACTGCAGGTATTGTGTGCATATGCCATTATGCAGGCTTTACATTTAGATGCACATTACACCGCGTATATTTTTATATTCCTGTTATCGTCTATTGTAGCGATACTGCCTTTTACGATTGGCGGACTGGGAGCGCGGGAACTGGTGTTTGTGTGGGGAAGCAAGCAGTTTTTACTGAACCAGAGTGAATCGGTATGTATCAGCATCCTGTTTTACCTGATCACCGTAGTGGTTTCGCTGGTGGGTTTAACATGGGTATACCGCAACCCATTAAAGCAAACAGCGGAAAAATAGCTATTCCATATCCTGTACGGGTATGGAATAGCTATCCGCCTTGCGGTATTAATTAATACTCGTCTTCGTTGAATAGAAAATCTTCCTGGCTCGGGTAATCGGGCCAGATATCTTCAATGCTTTCATACACTTCGCCTTCATCTTCCAGCTCCTGAAGGTTTTCAACCACTTCAATGGGCGCGCCGGAGCGAATTGCATAGTCAATTAATTCGTCTTTTGTCGCTGGCCAGGGGGCATCCTCCAAGTAGCTGGCTAATTCTAATGTCCAGAACATAAGCCTTTAAATTTTATCCGGTAATAATGTTTTTTAAGGAAATACATTTCCGTTCAAAATCCTTATCAAAAGATTTGCCGCAATACAACAGCTGACATTTCTTCCTTTGGATTTTTCGCAAATGTAATTGTTACAGCGGAATAACCAAATCGGGGTTTCCACCACCGGTAAATAAATATAAAAAATTAACGCCGCCTGCATCTAAATAGCGGTAATGCAGGTAAGTTTGCGGCTACCCCGCCTGCACAAACGGCAGCCGGGTTTAAAAACAGCGCCAATACTACCAGCCGTTAGTACGCTACGCCTGCAGTACCGGCACCTTAAATATCAGCTATGCTTGTTGCGCGGGACATTACCAAACAATACGGACAATTACAGGTATTAAAAGGCGTTAGCCTCGAGGTAAAAAAGGGTGAAATAGCCGCTATTGTTGGCTCATCCGGTGCAGGCAAAAGCACGTTGCTGCACATTCTGGGCACCCTTGATGCGCCCGGCCGCGGCGAAATATGGCTGAACAATGAAGCGGTTCACCAGCTGCAGGGCAAAAAACTGGCCGCCTACCGCAATACGCACATGGGTTTTGTATTCCAGTTTCACCACCTGCTGCCGGAATTTACTGCCCTCGAAAATGTGTGCATACCCGGCTGGATAGCAGGCCGTAAAAGAAAAGACGTTCAAACAGAAGCCACCCGCCTGCTTACCCTCCTCGGTCTCTCCCACCGCCTCGATAATAAACCACAGGCCCTCAGCGGCGGCGAACAGCAACGCGTGGCCGTGGCCCGCGCCCTCATTAACCAGCCCGATATTGTTTTTGCCGATGAACCTACCGGCAACCTCGACAGTACCAATGCGCGCGAATTACACGACCTTTTTGTACGCCTGCGCAATGAGTTTAACCAAACCTTCCTTATTGTAACACACAACGAAGAACTCGCCGGTATGAGCGACCGCGTGCTGCACATGCGCGACGGGCAGATTGTGCCGTAAATCGTGAGCCTGGAAAACACCGAGAATCGAGAATCGAGACATCGACACGTCGAGACTATCTTAGCGAGTGCCAATTTCGAGAATCGAGACATCGACACGTCGAGACTATCTTGGCGAGTGCCAATTTCGAGAATCGAGACATCGACACGTCGAGACTATCTTGGCGAGTGCCAATTTCGAGAATCGAGACATCGACACATCGAGATTATCTTGGCGAGTGCTATTCTTTTTCGCCGGAGGCGATTTACACTAAACAGGCTTGCAGCTCGTAGCTAGAAGCTTGAAGCTGTTTTCCGGTCGAGACTATCTTGGCGAGTGCTATTCTTTTCGCCGGAGGCGATTTACGCTGAACAAGCTTGCAGCTCGTAGCTTGAAGCTTGCAGCTGTTTTACCGGGCTTTATAACGTGTACCAGCTTGCGCCAAAGGTGAGTTGTTGCAGGCAGCCATTGAACCATTCAACCATCAAACCATTCTTCCATTTTCAAATTTTCAAACTTTCAAATTACCTCGGTTTCCAGGGGATTTCCTGCACCTGCAGCTGGTGGCCGGCGTAGCGGGCGAGTACAAAGAGATAATCGCTGAGGCGGTTGAGGTATTTGAGTACGATGGGTTCTATAAAAAGCTGTTCTTCCTGCATGGCTACGCAAATGCGCTCGGCCCTGCGGCATACACAGCGGGCAATATGCGCGGTTGATACGGCAGCATGGCCGCCGGGCAGGATAAAGAATTTCATTTCAGGCAATACCGTATTCATGCTGTCTATTTCACTTTCCAGCAGTTCAATATCGCTTTCTTTTAAATCGGGAATTTTCATGCGCTGCTCCTTCTCAGGATCACAGGCCAGCGAAGCACCGATGGTAAACAGCCTGTCCTGTATTTCGCGCAGCATGCTGATGCTGTGGGTATCATCGTTCAGCTGGTCGCCCAGTAAGCCTATGAAAGAGTTCAACTCATCAACCGTACCATAGCTGTCTATGCGTATATGGCTTTTAGATACCCTGGTTCCGCCAATTAAACCGGTTTTACCCTTGTCGCCTGTTTTCGTGTATATCTTGAAGGCCATGAAAGAATAATTTGAAAATGTGGCAATTTGAAACCACTCACACCATTACACCACCGCTTCCTTATGCGCATTCAGCTTATCGGTTTCAATTACCCCGTCACGCAGGCGTACTACGCGTTTGGCGTATTCGGCGATGTCTTCTTCGTGGGTAACGAGTACCACCGTATTGCCGGCGGCCTGAATTTGCCCGAATATTTCCATTACTTCCACAGAAGTTTTTGAATCGAGGTTACCGGTAGGTTCATCTGCCAGCAGCAGCGAGGGGTTGTTAACCAGTGCGCGGGCAATGGCTACGCGCTGTATCTGGCCACCACTCATTTCGTTTGATTTGTGGTGACTGCGGTCTGCCAGCCCCACTTTGCGAAGTGCTTCCATGGCCCTTTCCATGCGTTCTTTTTTGGGAATACCGGCATAAATCAGGGGCAGGGCTACGTTTTCGGCGGCGGTAAGGCGCGGCAGCAGGTTAAATTGCTGGAACACGAAACCAATTTCGCCATTGCGTACATCAGCCAGCGAATCGTCGGGCATTTTACTTACATCCTGTCCGTTGAGTATGTATTTGCCGCCGGTGGGTGTGTCCAGGCAGCCGAGAATATTCATGAGTGTACTTTTACCACTGCCCGAGGGGCCCATCAGCGCCACATACTCATTTTTAAAAATATCAAGCGTAATACCTTTCAGCACCGGTATGGCCTGGCTACCCATAAAATAGCTCTTGGTGATATTTTCGAGACGGATGATTGACTGCATATTATTTTTTGATCACTTTCGGAACTTTGAAAAATGCTTCATCCTGCACAGGGGCATTGGCCAGGGCCGCTTCCCGGGATACAGAACCTTCCACCACATCTTCACGCCACACATTTACACTGTTGCTCATATGTAAAATAGGATCCACACCTGTAGTATCCAGTTCATTCAATTTCTCTACAAAGGCAACCATACGCTGTAAATCATGTTGTATAGATGCTTTTTCCGCCTCACTGAACCGCAGCCTGGCCAGGTGGGCCAGCTGGTTAAAAACACCATCATTTATTTCCATGCTAACAAAAATAACTGAAACATTCATTCATGCTGCCGAAAAAATGGTTGAATGGCAAACCGTCTTTTATCCTAATTTAAGGCGATAAAAGTTTTTTTGCCAAACAATCATCGATATTTACACTTTGATACGTCTATATATATAACGGACTGTAACCCCGTTTGTATCAAATGCATCTCCGGATATGGCGCCAATGCCATGCAGCCCTGAACCCGCTACCCGGTAATGCCAAAAGCCAATGGTGAAGCATGCAGCAGGAAATATTTACCATATTTATTGTAGAGGATGATTTGTTCTACGGCTCAATGCTGGAGCACATGGTGGCACTGAACCCAGACTACCAGGTAAAGAAATTTACCTCGGCCGCCAGCTTTAAACAGGCCCTCCACGAAAAGCCGCACGTGGTTACGCTGGATTATTCCCTGCCCGATACCACCGGCGACGAGCTGCTGGCCATGATCAGGGAAATTAGTCCGGATACCAAAACCATCATGATCTCTGGCCAGGAAGACATACAGGTGGCCATTGACGCGCTTAAAAAAGGTGCCCACGACTATATCGTAAAAAACGACGAGGCTAAAGACCGCCTCTGGATAGCCCTTCAAAACCTGCACGAGAATTTCGGACTGCAGCAACAACTCAATTCCCTGAAAGATGAAGTGGCCAGGAAATACAATTTCAAGAACATTATCGGAACCAGTCCGGCCATAAAAAAGGTGTTCGACCTGGTAGATAAAGCTTCCCGCACCAATATCACCGCCAGTATTACCGGCGAAACCGGAACAGGTAAAGAGCTGGTAGCCAAGGCCATTCATTTTAACTCCATCCGTAAAGCCAAACCCTTTGTGGCGGTAAACATAGCCGCCATACCGGGCGATCTTATTGAATCGGAGCTGTTCGGCCATGAAAAGGGCGCTTTTACCGGGGCCGTAGTACGCCGTACCGGCAAATTTGAAGAAGCCAACAAAGGCACCCTTTTTCTCGATGAAATTGGCGAACTGAACATTAACCTGCAGGCCAAGCTGCTGCGTGTGCTGCAGGAAAAGGAATTTTCCAGGCTGGGCAGCAACGACCTGTTAACAACTGATGTACGCATTATTGTGGCCACCCACCGCAACCTGGCACATGAAGTAAAAAGAGGGCGTTTCAGGGAAGACCTGTATTACCGCCTGCTGGGTCTGCCCATTCATTTGCCGCCGCTGCGCGAACGCGGGCACGATATACTGCTGATAGCAAAATACTTCCTCGAACAGTTTTGCCGCGAAAACGATATGCCCGTTAAAAAGCTGTCGGTAGAGGCAAAAATGAAACTGATGACCTTCCCTTTTCCCGGTAATATCAGGCAGCTGAAATCGATGATGGAACTGGCCTGTGTACTGAGCGACGGCGACGAGATAGCGCCTGTTCACCTCGACACCGGTGCTGCTCCTGCAACAGAAATGGCTGCCGGGGCCGGCGATCACCTAACCTTGAAACAATACACCACACGGATTATCCAGCAATACCTTGACAATAACGACGCCGATGTATTAAAAGTGGCTGCGCTGCTTGATGTGGGAAAATCGACCATTTACCGGATGATCAGCAAAAATGAAGTGGTATTGCACAAGAACAAAATTGTGCACCACGGTTAATCACACAAAACCAAGTGAGGATGCAGGTGGACAAAAACTTATCGGATATATGGTTGCATGCACTGGTTTCCAGTTTGCCTGATGCAACAATGATCACCGACCAGCATCGCAACATTTTGATCTTGAATCAGCTGTTTTGCGATTTGTTCGGTATTAAACAGGCCCCTGAAGAACTGGCCGGCTACAACTCGTCTGACCTGCTGGCCGAACACGGCGGCATACTCTCCGACCTTGCCAATGTAGCCAGCCGTTTACTGAACCTTTACGAAACACGGCAACAGGCAGACGGCGATATACTGCGGCTGCGCGACGGCCGCATTATTGTGCGCTCACACCGCCCCATACACATCAAAGATCATTTTATCGGCCATTTATGGAGCTACCAGGATGAAACCGAGAAAATACGCATTACAGATCAGCTTAAAGAACAAAAAGCTTTTTACGAAGACATACTCAACAATATACCGGCAGATATTGCCATCTTCTCGCCCACGCATCATTACCTGTATATGAACCCCATCGCCATCAGCGATGCCGACCTGCGCAAATGGCTGATCGGGAAAACAGATGCAGACTACTGCATTATGCGCGGAAAGGATATGGCGATTGCAGAGAAAAGAAGGGCCATCTTCAAAAAAATAACGGCCGATAAATGTGAGCATTCCTGGGAAGAAAGGCTTATCAACAAAAAAGGAGAAGAAAGCTATCACCTGCGCCGCATGAGCCCTGTGTACGATGAAGCGGGCGCGCTGAAACTCATTATCGGTTATGGCATGGACATTACCGGGCGCAAAAAAATTGAGGAACAGATACTGCTGAGCGAACGCCGTTACCGCGATTTGTTTAATTACAGCCAGGCCATGATTTGCACGCACGATATGGAAGGCCGCCTGCTGGAAGTAAACCCCGCCTTTTGTGAAACACTGGAATTAACCGAAACCCAGCTAACCGGCTCGCTATTGCAATCATTGATACCAGACAGCGACAAATCAATGTTTGAAGATATTTACCTGCCTTCCATCATCAACAATAAAAAGGCAAAGGGCCTGTTCCGTATGCTTACGGCATCGGGCCGGCGCCTGTACCTGCTGTACCAGAACTACTATGTAAACCACCCTGATCAGCCGCCGTATGTAGTGGCTTTTGCACAGGATGTAACAGACCGCATTAAGGCAGAAAAAGAACTGAAAGCAGCCAAGAAAACGACAGATGAGAACGCCAGGGCAAAAGAGAAATTCCTGGCCAATATGAGCCATGAAATACGTACGCCCATGAGCGGCATACTGGGCATTACCGCGCTGCTGCAAAAAACACTGCTTAACAACGAGCAGCAGGGATACGTTAACCTGCTCAACGATTCTGCCCAAAACCTGCTGAACATTATCAACGATATTCTCGATCTCGGTAAAATAACCGCAGGGGAAATAGTGCTGGAGAAGATTGAGTTTGATATTATCACCAAAATATCTTCCACGCTTAAACTGTTCCAGGTAAATGCAGCCGATAAAAAACTCGCGCTGTATTTCGATAACCAGATCGGGAACCGCTACACGGTAACCGGCGACCCAACCCGTTTTACGCAGATTTTAAACAACCTGCTCAGCAATGCCATCAAGTTTACCCACTCTGGCAGCATTGAACTGTATGCAGGCATAGAAGAAGAAACCGACGACGAAGCCGTGCTACACTTTTACGTAAAAGATTCAGGCATCGGCATCGATGAAAACAAACTGATACAGATATTTCAGCCCTTTACACAGGCCTATGCCGAAACTACCCGCAAATACGGCGGCACCGGGCTTGGACTGGCCATTACACAGAATTTAATTGAGCTGCAGCAGGGGCAGATATGGGTAGAAAGCAAACCCCGCAAAGGCAGCACCTTCCATTTTACGATTACCTATGCGAAACCCGGAAATACTATGGCGCAATCACTCAACACGTCTGTTAGCAGACCTTCCCGGGTAAGCAACCAGCTGGGGCAGTTAAAAGTGCTGCTGGCCGAAGACAACGACATTAACCAGCTGCTGGCCAAAAGCATTTTGCAATACTGGGGCTTTGAAACAAAAGTTGCCACCAATGGCAATGAAGCTGTGCAACTGGTACGTAAAGAACAATTCGACATCATCCTGATGGACATACAGATGCCGGAAAAAAGCGGCATTGAAGCTGCCATGGAAATACGCGCCATGGCCGATAAACAAAAGCAGCAGATACCCATCATTGCCTTAACAGCCAATGCGCTGAAAGGTGAAGAAATGAAATACTTTGCAGCCGGCATGAACGATTATCTTACCAAACCATTTAATGAACACGAGCTGTATACAGTAATAACCCGCGTTTACCAGTCAAAACGAAACCCCTTGTGATGAATATGACACATTACGCTTCACAGCCGGAGAACAACAACAGGTTATACGACCTAACGTTGGTAAAGGAAATTGCCCGCGGCAATATGGACTTTATCAAAAGCCTGTGCCAGGTATTTATCACAAGCGCACCCATTAACCTTGCAGAGATGAAAACAACGGCTGCTGCCGGCGATTGGGACCGGGTGGCCAGGCTGGCGCACAAACTTAAATCCACCATCGATACCATGCACATTGAAGAGGCGCGCAGGCTGGTACGTGAAATAGAAAACAGCGCCCGCGACCAGCAACAAACCAATACCATCGATGGCAATATCAGCCGTATTGAAACCCTGGTAGCCATTGCCACCAGCCAACTGAAAGAAGATTTTCATTTGTAGAAAAAAACAGCCGTTAGCTGATAGCCATTAAGAAAAACAGCTGCAAGCTTCTAGCTACGAGCTGCAAGCCTGTTTAGTGTAAATCGCCTGCGGCGACAAGCATAATACTCGCTAAAGATAGTCTCAACAAGAAAAACAGCTGCAAGCTTCTAGCTACGAGCTGCAAGCCTGTTTGGTGTAAATCGCCTGCGGCGACAAGCATAATACTCGCTAAGATAGTCTCAACAAGAAAAACAGCTGCAAGCTTCTAGCTACGAGCTGCAAGCCTGTTTAGTGTAAATCGCCTGCGGCGACAAGCATAATACTCGCTAAGATAGTCTCAACAAGAAAAACAGCTGCAAGCTTCTAGTTACGAGCTGCAAGCCTGTTTAGTGTAAATCGCCTGCGGCGACAAGCATAATACTCGCTAAAGATAGTCTCGACGTGTCGATGTCTCGATTCTCGATGGTTTTCCAACTCACGATTCACGCTCTCGCTTACTTCCGTTTTGCAAACTCGGCTTTCACGGTTTCGAGATGGTTGATGAACTTCTGTATATCGGCATCGTAGCCGTATTTGATATCGCTGAGCGTTTGTTCGTTTAAGTCAAGAAACATATACAGCGGCTGGGCGTTCAGGTTAAACTTACTCACTTCATAATCGAGGTTTTTCTCGCCGAGGTTTTCAATTTTCCTGCCGTCTTTGCTGGTGTATTTCTCTTCTTCGGGCAATTCTGTTCTGTCATCCACATACAGGCTGATGATCACAAAATCTTTCTTCATGCGTTCCAGTACACCGGGATCTTTCCAAACGCTCTGTTCCATTTTACGGCAATTGGGGCACGAGTGGCCGGTAAAGTCGAGCATTACCGGTTTGTGCAAGGCTTTGGCAGCTGCCATGCCTTCTGCAAAATCAAAATATGCCTGCAGGCCAAAAGGCATATGCAACACATCGGTATACCGTTTAGGCGGTGCGGCAACAGTGCCCGAAGCATTGTCTTTTACAGCAGCAGGTGCAGCACCTATTTTGTATTGCAATTCATCCAGGTTAAAATCCTGCGTAGCGCTTGGCGGTAAAATACCACTCATGGCTTTCAGCGGTGCGCCCCACATGCCGGGTACCAGGTAAGTGGCAAATGAAAACGCTGCAATGGCCAGGAACAGGCGCGGTATGCTGATGTAAGGCAGGTCACTGTCGTGCGAGAATTTCAGTTTACCCAGTAAGTACAAACCGGTTAAAATGGCAAGCACTATCCACAACGCCAGGAACACTTCCCGGTCGAGCAGGTGCCAGCCGTAAATCAGGTCAACGTTGGATAGGAATTTCAAACCCAGCGCCAGCTCTACAAAGCCGAATACCACTTTCACACTGTTTAACCAGCCGCCGCTTCTGGGCAATGACTGCAGCATGGATGGGAACAAGGCAAACAAAGAGAATGGCAGTGCAAGGCCAACACTAAAACCAAACATCCCTACAATAGGCGCCAGTGAAATACCCTGCTTGCTGGTTTGTCCCAGTAAGGTGCCTACAATTGGGCCTGTACAGGAGAACGACACAATTACCAGCGTTAAAGCCATAAAAAATATACCTACTAAGCCGCCTTTACCTGCACGTTCATCTGCCTTATTGGCCCAGCTGCTGGGCAGGTTCAGCTCAAATGCTCCGAAAAATGAAATGGCGAACACCACGAATATCACAAAGAACAAGAGGTTGGAAACAGCGCTGGTGGCAATGGTATATAATACCGTATCCCCAAAAATGAGCGTAAGCAGCAACGTAGGGATGGTATAGATAAGCATAATGGAAAGCGAATACCAGATAGCGTTACGTACACCTTGTTTCCTGCTACCGCTTTTTTTCAGGAAAAAGCTCACGGTAACCGGTATCAGCGGGAACACACAAGGGGTAAGCACGGCCACTAAACCGGTAACCAGGCAAAAAAGAAATACAGATAACAGTGATTTATCCTGGATATCGTTACCCGCCTTTGCAGCAGTGGTACCGCCGGCCTGCGGTGCAGTTGCTGCTGCGGCTTTTACTTTAACAGAAAACATTTCGCTGCCACTCGGGAAATCATCCCCGTTTTTGGCCAGCCAGTCAAAGTTGCCCTTTACTACAGCACTGTCGGCCGCGGAAATATGCAGCGGGTATACAAACGTTGCGCTGTCTGTAAAAAAGCGGATATCGCCGGCAGCTGCATCTTTTGCCTGCTGCAGTTTACCCTGCTGTGTGGCAGTATCGGCAGCATGCACATATTTCGCTGTTTTTACAGAATCGAAGTGAATGGCAGATACAAACGGATCGTCTGCATTCTGCTTGTTTACCGGGAACAGGGCAATGCCCTTGCTGATGCCGGTTTTTACAACCAGGTTAACCAGTGTATCGTTTACACGGTTAACGGCAAAAGAAAACTGCACAGGCCTGGTATCCTGTGCAGCTGCTATAATGATACTACTGAATATGATAACGAATACCGCTAAAAATCGCTTCATCGGGTATATTTATGGGGGTAATTACTGCAGCTTGATATCGAATGATTTGGTGGTAGGCGGCAAACACTGGCTGTCATCACACGCCATGTATTCCACATTTCCGGCGATGTTGGTTTTTACATTGCCTTTCAGTTTCACTGTTTGCACAAAAACCACAGATTCGTAGTAATATTTTACGTCCACGCCAAAGTTCTGGTCATGGTCTACCTTTAAAGTACCCACTTCTTTTGCTTTGCCATCCATTGTTACCAGCGGGTTGCTTTTGAACGTTAATTTGGTAGGAATGGGGCCGCCGTCGGGTGTGGTTTGCGAATAAATGTGCCAGGGTTTGGCCATTACTGCAGTGACTGTTACTTCATACACTTTATCTGCCTTCTTTTTAGCCGCAAATGTCCATTTAACCGGATCTTTTACCTGTGCCATTGCACCCAGCGTTACCAGCAGGGCTGCAAATAATAACCATGATTTTTTCATAATGTCATTTGTATGATAGTAAGAAAACTGAAAGACGAAAAAGTACAGCTGCACTTTGTTAATTCAGTCCTAAAACAGCAAATATTGCCGGTAAGTGGGGCATATTGCCGGCTGCGTGAAAATAAGGGTTACCTGAACCCGGCACAAGCAGTTGCGTGTGAATTATTTGTATGCAGCCAACGGCACAGCATGCCCTGCCATACCAGGGCGTAAAGTTATACCGGATGGTCTAAAAAAAATGCTATTTTTTAATGAACGCCCAGTTATTGTAAATGTACACAGCCACGAGCGCCCAAAAAAACAGGGCCGGCAATAATGCCTTGCGCGGGTACAGGAACACGTTCGATGCAAAAGCACTGAGCGGCACAATGGCCAGCAAACCTGCCTCCCAGCCGCTGGCATAGGTTAAAAAGCCTACCGGCACCAGTACCAGTACCGCCAGTAACAATACCGCCCAGTTTTTACGCACCTGTATTATCATGCGGTTGCTGTTGATATTCCAGATATACATACCGCTTAACCACAAAAGCAATAGCAAACCCGCGGTGATGGACATAGCCAGCACATTGGTGGGCTTTTTTACATGCAGTTTCCATTGCGGCAGGTAATCCATTACATCGGCAAACTTGTCTTCCAGGTACAGGGCAGACAGCAGGAAGTAAAAAGGCGTTAATACGCCCAGCAGCAGTATAAACCATTCGTTGAGGCGGAAGGGGCGTAATATGGCCAGCGCCATAAAACACAGCAGCACCACGCTGAATGTGGGATGGTAAAAAATAACCGTGCTGCCGGCAATAAGCCCGATATTGAAAATAATGGTTTTGGCATTGTTTGAATTGTACAGCTGCGTCATTTTATGCAGCAGCCATATAATAAGCGAATTGCAGATAAGCGCCGGGGTAATATGGTTCCATTCTGGTAAAAGCGCTGTAAGCAGCACATAGGCCATGGCCGTGGTAAATGCCTGACGCTGAAACATACGCAACTCGTTAAGTACATAGTTTAAACGCAGGGCCTGCACCAGTACCAGTATGTGGTACAATACCATCAGCACCACTTCGGGGAGGGTTTTGAGGTATACGAGCACATCGCTCACCAGGCCATCGCGCAGGTGTACCACCACTTCGGGCGGGTCAATAAAAAAGTGAACATGCAGCGCAATGCTGAGCATTACAAGCCAGAAAATACTGGCCGAATATTTTTCCCGGAATAATGATACCATACAAGTAGTCTGGAACACATAACCCTGAAAGCCGTTATGCGTTAGAATTCAATTTTTGCAAAGGAAACGTAATTTCGGTAATTAACCGGCAAAACCAGCTGGCGGCTTCCCACCTGTTTGGCAAAACGCGGCATAAAGTCGTACCCCTTGTCCAGGTTCTTAAAAGTGGGCGTACGCTTTACCACGCCTTCTGAGTTAATCGTTTGATCAGTGAGCAGCCAATCTCTTTTCTCCAGCAGGTTGAAAATGAAATGTACTTCCGAACCGGTGGTCATGGTGCCGTATCCCAGGAAGTTGTCGGTATTGTCATCGTACTGCGATTTGCGCACCACGTTGGCCCATTCCATTTTACCGGTGGTATCAAACGAAAGAATGGCAATGTTGTCAGAAAAATAACGGGTTACCTGGTAGCCAAAGTTATTGTAACGCCACCAGGGGTAGTAACCGCCGTATGGACTTGAGTAATAATAATAAGAGCTGTACGGACTGTAATATGGTGAGCCGAAGCCGTTCATATAATCCCAGCGGTTG
This sequence comes from Deminuibacter soli, assembly GCF_003412455.1. Lineage (GTDB taxonomy): Bacteria > Bacteroidota > Bacteroidia > Chitinophagales > Chitinophagaceae > Deminuibacter > Deminuibacter soli. The sequence continues at coordinate 48,431 of NZ_QTJU01000001.1, forward strand.
TAGGGGCCAGAGCGTGCAGAAGTATACACCGATTCAGACGCAATTACATAACCGCCGTCTTTACGCATGATAATATTGCTCAGGAAAAAGTCGTTGAACGCGGTTTTCATGCCGTTCTCGCTTTTGGCCTCGTTACGCAGCTGATCGCTGAGGGTATTGGCATTATTGTAAATGAGCTGACCGGTATTCTTATTCCACAGTGAGCAAAACAGTCCGTCTACATTGCCGCGTTTGCTTTTGCTGAAGAAAGAGGTAACCAGGTAATGTTTGTTGCTGTTGTCAACTTTCAACCGCAGATCGTCCATGTACAGCTTCATCAGGTCAATCTCCACATTGGTTACAGAATCTTCCATGGCCCTTTTGGTGTACAGTCCCAGGCGGTTGATATTATCGTTTTGTGAAGAACCGGTAGCCCGCAGGAAAGCGAAATCGCCATCATTGTCGAGCACAAATTCTGTCAGGAAGCTGTTTTTTTCTTCCATGGGTATTACCACGCGTGCACGGTGTACAGGTGTAAGTTCCTTATCAAACAGGCTCATGGTAACCGCATGGTAGCGTTCGTTCTTGGTGTTGATTTTTACCACACCTATGCGTTGCTTATCGTCACTGTTCAGCACCGTGTATATTTTTTTGCTGGCGCTGTAATTAATATTCGATGTATCCAGCTCAATAGGCTCCCCTACTTTTTTGCCATCTGCATTAATTTTTAACGCCATGCAGTACACTACATTTCTGCGCTGGTACTGGTAAAAGAGGTAGAAATAATCCCGGTAGGCCAGGAAATCGGTTTGCAACAGGCGCTCGGGCAAGTTCAGCTTCTGCTTGTCAACCATTTTCATATCGTTGTCGTAGAGGGCGATAAAATGGTTGTCGCGGTATCCTTTATAGATAAGAATGTTGTCATTCATTTTCCCGATGATCTCAAAGTTGAGATTGCGGGCATCATCCCGGTCTGGCTCGGCATAGGTAATCTTCTGCGAATGGGCAAGGGTTACCAGGAATAAACCGAAAAGAATAAAAAATGATTTTTTCATAGTGCTCATCGGCATAATTATTACTAACAAATGTAAGAATACAATATTGCTAACCATCAAATAACGCCAAAATGCCCCAGTTATTTACACAGTACGCCCTTAATTTTCACTGAATTCACCGCCGGAATTGCGCCCGGTTTTAATTTCGCCTACATTTGTTAAACTTTTTTAGCATTTAATACAATATCTACAAGTGGCCAAGCACATCAATAAGGTATCAGCAGCCGGATTAATTATAGCGTTAGGCATTATTTATGGCGATATAGGCACATCACCTTTGTATGTATTGAATGCCATCATCAACGGACGTGTTATCAGTGAAGACCTGATTCTCGGCTCTTTGTCGTGTATCATCTGGACCCTCACCCTGCAAACAACCGTGAAGTACGTAATACTTACCCTGAAGGCCGACAACAAGGGTGAAGGTGGCATTTTCAGTTTATACGCCCTGGTGCGGCGGCAAAAGAAATGGTTTGTATTCCCGGCCATTATCGGCGGCGCCTCCCTGCTCGCAGATGGTATGATTACCCCGCCCATCTCCGTAACCTCTGCCATCGAGGGTTTAAAAATCATCCCGCAGTTTCATTCTATCCCGCAATCGACCATTGTAGCCATTGTGGTGGGTATCCTTATCATGCTGTTCTTTTTACAGCAGTTTGGTACAGGTATTATTGGTAAGCTGTTCGGTCCGCTCATGTTTCTCTGGTTTATTATGCTGGCGGTGCTGGGCATGCTGCATATCAGTGACGATATCGGCATTTTCAAAGCACTGTCGCCCCATTATGCCATAAAACTGCTCACCGTTTATCCCAAAGGCTTCTGGATACTGGGCGCCGTGTTCCTGTGTACCACGGGTGCCGAAGCCCTTTACTCTGACCTGGGGCATGTAGGCAGAAGCAATATCCGCATTACCTGGGTGTTTGTGAAGGTGTGCCTTATCCTCAACTACCTGGGGCAAGGCGCCTGGCTGCTCACCAGGAAAGGCAATGTGTACGCCAACAGCGATCTGCTGGCAAAACCCGAATTTATGCTGCACCATCCCGGTGCAACGGAGCTGAAGAGTGTATTCTACTCCATTATGCCCGAGAGTTTTATCTACATCGGCATTGTTATCGCCACCAGTGCAGCCATTATTGCCAGCCAGGCCCTGATCAGCGGTTCGTTTACCCTGGTGAGTGAGGCCCTGCGTTTGAACCTCTGGCCTAAAATGAAGATCAACTACCCTACCGAGGAAAAAGGCCAGCTGTTTATCCCGGGCATCAACACCCTGCTGTTTATCGGCTGTTTGGGTATTACGCTGTATTTCCAGTCTTCTTCCAACATGGAAGCAGCCTATGGTATGGCCATTACGTTGTGTATGATCAGTACTTCTATCCTGTTTGCCAACTACCTGGTAGGCCGCAGGGTGCAGTCGTTCTGGATTTACCTGTACCTGGCCGTTTACCTTGCGATAGAAATCTCGTTCCTCATTGCCAACCTCGAGAAATTCCCGCACGGCGGTTTTGTAACGCTGATAGTAGGCGGTGCCCTGTTTGCGGTAATGTATGTATGGTTCCGCAGCCGCAAGATCAAAAACCGTTACGTGGAGTTTGTTCGGCTGGAACATTACCTGCCCATGATACAGGAGCTGAGTAACGATAAATCGGTACCCAAATACGCCACCCACCTGGTGTACATGACCAGTGCCAATAACCCTAAGGAAATTGAGCACAAGATCATTTACTCTATTCTTAACAAGAAACCGAAACGCGCAGATATTTACTGGTTTGTACACGTAGATGTACTGGACGACCCGTATACCTGCGAGTACGTGGTGGATCATATTATACCGAACGATATTATCCGTGTGGAATTCAGGCTGGGTTTCAGGGTTGAGCAGAAAATCAACCTCATGTTCCGTAAAGTGGTGGAAGACCTGGTAAACAACAAGGAAGTAAACATTACCAGCCGCTACGAAAGCCTGGAAAGAAACAATGTGGTAGGCGATTTCCAATTTATTGTGATGGAAAAATACCTCTCGAACGACAATGAGCTGCCGTTCCTGGAGCAGGTGATCATGCGTTTGTATTTCTGGCTGAAGGAAATAAGCCTAAGCGAGGAACGCGGCTTTGGACTTGACCCGAGTTTTGTAACGGTAGAAAAGTTCCCGCTGATTATTTCTCCCACACCCAGCATACCTTTGAAACGTGTGTTTACCGACAACTCAGATTTTGATTACTAACGATTAACATAAAAAAGCCGGGCATCACACGATAACCGGCTTTTTTCTTTCAGCAACAAGATGAAACAGATTAACGCGCAGGAGCTCAAAAACATGCTGGCGCAGCAGCAGCCCGTAATGCTGATAGATGTTCGCGAGCCCTTTGAACACGAAACATTCAATATCGGCGGCAAGCTGATACCCCTTGGCGATGTACTGCAGCAGTCGGCCGAAATACCGTTTGACCAACCGGTGATTGTGTATTGCCAGAAAGGCGTACGCAGCCAGCTGGCCATACAGCGCCTGGAAGAAAAGTTCGGCTATACCAACCTTATTAACCTGAGCGGCGGCGTAAGTGAATGGTAACACTGCCCGGGTGAATCAGGAAGCAACCGGTACAACGAGGTTCTTTTTGTTTTTCTTGATTTTATCGGGCACGGCGCTGAGCAATACCTGCTTAAACGCCTCTACCAGCTTGCGTTTCACAAAATCGCGGTGCACTACCAGGCTCACCTCCCTTACAGGCGCAGGCTGTTTAAAATGGCGCAGGTTGCGAAGTTGTGCGGCCGACATATCCAGTGTGGCCAGCTCGGGCAAAATGGTGATGCCGTCATTCAGGTCTACCATGCGGCGCAGGGTTTCCAGGCTGCCGGCTTCATATTCAAAATGGCTGCCTTCCTTGGTGCTTTTGCGCAGCTCGCACAAGTTAATGATCTGCGAGCGGAAACAATGTCCTTCTTCCAGCAACCAGAGTTTGCCGGGATCAATATCTTTCGTTAATACATAGGTTTTATTGTATGCATCGTTGTGTTTTGACACGTACACCAGCATCTCTTCATAAAACAACACATCTTCCCGTATGCCCGCTTCATGCAGCGGTGTAACCAGCACACCGGCATCTATTTTACCTTCACGCAGCCTGGTGATGATGTTGGCGGTGGTGAGCTCATTGATCACCAGTTTCACCTGCGGAAACTTCTTTGTAAACAAGGGTACAAACAAGGGAATCAGGTACGGCGCAAGTGTAGGAATAATGCCGATGCGTATTTCCCCATTTACAATGCCTTTACGGGATTCTACCATTTCTATCAATCCGTCACGCTCGGCCAGTATGCGGCGGGCCTGCTCAATTACCTCGCTGCCTGCTTCAGTGGGCAGTACGGGTTGCTTGCTCCTGTCGAATAGTTTTACCCCCAGTTCTTCTTCCAGCTTCTGTATCTGCATGCTCAGCGTGGGCTGTGTTACATAACAGTGATTGGCTGCTTCTGCAAAATGCCGGTGTATGTCTACTGCTACAATATATTCCAGTTGTGTAAAGGTCATAAACGATCTATCAATTTTATCTATGAGAATATAAAATTAATCGATTTGTACGATGCAGAAAAAAGTAAAACATTTGTACAGTAATAACGTCACAGTTTCCTCACTGATAAAAAACGTCCCCATGAGCGAAAATCAAAACCAACCACTCACCACCGCATCAGGCATTCCTTACTATTACCATGAAGACAGCCAGAGCGTTGGTGCGCGCGGCCCGTTACTGCTGCAGGATTTTATCCTGCACGAAAAGATGGCCCATTTTAACCGGGAGCGTATTCCCGAACGGGTAGTACACGCCAAAGGCTCGGGCGCATTTGGCACGTTCACGGTAACACATGATATTACCCGGTACACACGCGCAAAGATTTTTAACCAGGTGGGTAAGCAAACAAGGGTATTCACCCGCTTCTCTACAGTAGGCGGTGAAAAAGGCAGTGCAGATACTGAACGCGATCCGCGCGGCTTTGCCGTTAAGTTTTATACGGAAGAAGGCAACTGGGACCTGGTAGGCAACAACACCCCTATCTTCTTTATCAAAGACCCCAAGAAGTTCAGCGACTTTATACATACGCAGAAAAGAGATCCGTACACCAACTGCAAAAGCACAACCATGATGTTTGATTTCTGGAGCCTGAACCCGGAAAGCCTGCACCAGATCATGTTCCTGTTCAGCGACCGCGGTACACCATACGGTTACCGTCATATGCATGGTTTCGGAAGCCACACGTTCAGCTTTATCAATGATAAGAACGAAAGGCATTGGGTGAAATTCCATTTCAAATCATTACAGGGCATCCGCAATTTTACACTGGAAGAATCGGTGAAGATGAAAGGGGAAGACCCTGATTTTGCACAGCGTGACCTGCTGCAGTCTATCGACAATAAGGCGTTTCCGCAATGGGCACTGAAGATCCAGCTTATGACTGAAGAACAGGCAAAGTCTTATCGTTACAACCCGTTCGACCTTACCAAAACCTGGAGCCAGAAAGAGTTCCCGTTGATAGATGTGGGCGTGATGGAACTGAATGAAAACCCGCGCAACTATTTTGCAGATGTGGAACAGGCTGCGTTTGCGCCTGCGCATGTGGTAGATGGCGTAAGTTATTCGCCGGACAAAATGTTGCAGGGGCGTATCTTGTCGTACCCGGATGCACACCGTTACCGTCTCGGTGCCAACTACGAACAGCTACCTGTAAACCGCTGTCCGTATGCCATTAACAATTACGAACGCGATGGCGCCATGCGTATTGACGGCAATGGTGGCAGCAGTCCCAATTATTTCCCCAACAGCTTCGACAATATCAAACCCGATCCTGCTTATCAGCAGGCACCATGGGAACTCGACAGCAATGTGGCCGCACACTTCGACCGCAATGGTGAGGGAGAAAACGATCACTACAGTCAGCCCGGTATTTTTTACCGTGAAGTATTGTCAGCAGAAGACAAACAGCACCTGGTACACAACTTTGTATCAGCCATGAAGGGCATTGACGGGCCCAGGAAAGAGGATATCATTAACCGCCAGCTCTGCCATTTCTTCCGTGCTGATATTGGCCTGGGAATGGCCATTGCACAAGGCTTAGGTGTAAACCTGGAGCAGGCCATGCCGCAAAAACATACACCACAATCTGCATAACAGCATCCCCAATGTTTATTCTCAGAGCAGCCATCCGCGGATGGCTGCTCTGTTGATGACCACAAACAGCCATAGCCAAAAAAGCTAACCGCTATTCGCTATAACCTATAAGCTATTCCCTATCTTTAAGCAAAGGCTTTTGCTATGTCGTTTATAATTGTTTTGTCAGGCATCGTTCTGCTCGTATTACTGATTACTTTGTTGCGCTTAAATGCATTTCTTGCGTTTCTGATTGTTTCTATCTTAATGGGCCTGGTAAAACACATGACTGTTACGGCAGTGGTGGGTTCTATACAAAAAGGTATTGGTGATATACTCGGTTCGCTGGTTATACTCATTGGCCTGGGAGCCATGCTGGGCAAACTTATTGCCGACAGTGGCGCGGCTGTGCGCATATCTACCGCACTCACCAACCTGTTTGGCAAAAAATACCTGCAATGGGCTATGGTGCTTACCGCATTTATTGTAGGCATTCCCCTGTTTTATGGCGTAGGTTTCGTGTTGCTGGTGCCATTGGTTATTACCGTTACCAGCCGATACAATATCCCGGCGGTATATATCGGATTGCCTACGCTGGCAGCACTTTCTGTAACACATGGTTACTTACCGCCGCACCCCTCACCTGTTGCATTGATTCAACAGTTTCATGCGCAAATAGGCATGACCTTGTTATACGGGCTGTGTATTGCTATACCGGCTATAATACTGGCCGGGCCTGTGTTTTCAATTACACTGAAAAAATACACCGCCAAACCGCTCGCCACCTTTGCCGCAAAGGAAATACCTGAATCTGAGCTGCCCGGTACCTTCACCAGTTTTATGGCTGCTTTTTTACCGGTAGTATTGATTGCCCTGCATGCCGTTTTACAAATTACCACACCCGCTACCAGCAAATTCTATCCTATACTGCACTCTATTGACGATGGTGCTATGGCAGTAATCGCCATGCTCATCAGCGTACTCACTGCGGCCTATACCCTTGGCGTAAAACGCGGTAAAAAAATGGAAGCTGTAATGGGTACACTCAGCGAATCAGTGAAAGATGTGGTGCTGATATTACTGATCATTGGTGGTGCCGGTGCATTAAAACAGGTGCTAACAGACAGTGGCCTTAACAACGCCATTGTAGACCAGTTACAAAACATGCACGTACACCCGCTTTTGCTAGCCTGGAGCATCAGTGCTATAATCCGCGTGTGTATTGGCTCTGCCACCATTGCCGGTGTTACAACCGCCGGTATTGTTGCCCCGTTAATTGCTACCACGGGCGTTAACCCCAACCTCATGGTGCTGGCCACTGGCGCTGGCAGCCTTATGTTTTCGCATGTAAACGATCCGGGCTTCTGGATGTTCAAGGAGTACTTTAACCTAACCTTTAAAGACACGCTGAAAACATGGAGTATCATGGAAACCATTGTTTCCGTGGTTGGACTAGTGGGCGTGTTTGTGATTAACAGCTTCCTGTAGCAGGCCGCGCTGTTTGTCGAAATACCGGGCCGTATTATATGGCTGCCGCCAATAAGTTTCACGGGCAAACGGGAGATGACTTATTTTTGGCACTCATTCAATATACCAGCCATGACACCTGATGAACGTTTCGCCCAAACGGGCCTTGTTTTACCACCGGCACCTACTCCACTCGGCGTTTATAAACCTTACCTGATTGATGGATTGCATTGTTATGTATCGGGGCATGGGCCAGTACAAAGCGATAAATCCCTCATTATTGGCCGCATTGGCAAAGACATGAGTATGGAAGAAGGCAAGCTGGCTGCAAGGCAGGTTGGTCTTACCATCTTGTCTACACTCAAAACCAATCTCGGCAGCCTCAACAAAATAAAAAGAGTGATTAAAGTGCTGGGCATGGTAAACTGCACACCGGAGTTTGAAAAACATCCTTATATAATCAACGGCTGCAGCGAACTGTTTGCCGAAATATGGGGAACCGACAACGGCATTGGTGTAAGAAGTGCAGTAGGCTTCGGCTCACTGCCCGATAATATTCCCGTTGAAATTGAAGCTTTGTTTGAATTACATCCCTAGCACATGCAGCAACAGTGGTTTCATATCAGCAATATTGACACAATAGATTCGCCTGCCCTGGCTTTTTATCCTGCGCGCATCAGCGAAAACATACGTACGGCCATTACCATGGCAGGTGATGTTCAACGCCTGCGTCCGCATGTAAAAACCAACAAAACAGCCGAAGTATGCAGTATGATGCTGCAGCAGGGCATCACCCGTTTTAAATGCGCCACCATTCGTGAAGCAGCCATGCTGGCGCAGGTACAGGCACCCGATGTATTGCTCGCGTACCAGCCGGTTGGCCCCAAAATACAGCGGCTGCTGCAACTGGTGAAGGAATATCCCCATACCACCTTCTCCTGCGTTACCGACAACGAAGCGCAGGCACGTGCTATTGCGGCTGTGTTTGAGCAGGCAGGCAGCAGCATCGGTATTTACATCGATCTCAATGTGGGTATGAACCGTACCGGCATTGTGCCCGGTGAAGCTGCTTTACAGTTGTACACGCTCTGCCGCACATTGCCCGGCCTGCATATAAAAGGCTTGCATGCATACGATGGCCAGATTCATGATGCAACGGAAGAAGCCCGTAAAACGCAGGCAGACACAGGGTTTGCGCCTGTGGCAAACATGATGGAAGCTATTCAGCAGCAAACAGGCAAACGCCCGGCAGTCATCGCAGGCGGCTCTCCCAGCTTTGAAGCACATATTGCGCGCGAGCAGGTAGAGCTCAGTCCGGGTACTTTTGTATTCTGGGACAAAGGCTATGCACAGATGATGCCTGACCAGCGTTTTCATTATGCAGCGCTGGTGCTCACCAGGGTGATCTCCATCGTTAACAAGGAACTGCTCACGCTTGACCTGGGGCACAAAGCCATTGCGCCTGAAATGCCGCAGCCGAGGGTGTATTTCCTGAATCATCCAGGCGCTACCATTGTGGCGCAAAGTGAAGAGCACCTGGTAGTACAGGTACCTGATACCAGCGTGCACAGCATTGGCGATGTATGGTATGGCGTGCCGCACCATGTATGCCCCACCGTTTCTATGTACGATGAAGCACAGGTGATAGAAAACCATACCGCCGTGCAAACCTGGAAAATAACGGCCAGAGGCAGGTAACTGCGCTTCAGCCATCAAATCATTCACCATCCAACAACAATCCCGATGTTCACCATAGACGCCCATCTTGATCTCAGCATGAATGCCCTTGAATGGAACCGCGACCTGCGCCAGCCGGCGCACGCTATCCGTGCAAGGGAAAAAGGCATGACCGATAAGCCAGACCGTGCCAACGGCACCGTAGCACTGCCCGAGCTGCGCAAGGGCAATACCGGCCTGGTAGTGGCCACCCAGATAGCCCGTTTTGTTGCACCAGACAACCCGCTCCCCGGCTGGTTTTCACCTGAACAGGCATGGGCGCAGACGCAGGGACAGCTGGCCTGGTACAAGGCCATGGAGCAGGCAGGTGAAATGAAAATGATCACCGGCTTAAAAGAACTGCAGGAGCATATTGCCCGCTGGAAAAACAGTACCGATACCAGCAAGCTGCCGGTAGGCTACATACTTAGCCTGGAGGGTGCAGATTCCATTGTAAACCTTGACTACCTGCATACTGCCTACAACAATGGCCTGCGTGCATTGGGACCTGCGCACTATGGCCCCGGCCGTTATGCCAATGGTACGGATGCCACGGGTCATTTAAACGATATGGGCAAGGCGCTGATTAAGGAAATGCAGCAACTCAACATGATTCTTGATGCCACGCATCTTTGTGACGATGCGTTCTGGGATGCGATGGATATATTCAGCGGTAATGTATGGGCCAGTCACAACAACTGCCGCGCCCTGGTAAACCATAACCGCCAGTTCAGCGACGAGCAGCTGAAGGAACTGATTAAGCGCAAAGCAGTGATTGGCGCCGCATTCGACGCCTGGATGCTGGTTCCCAACTGGGTGCGCCAGCAATCGACGCCCAAAGAAATGCAATGCAACCTCGACAAGGTAATTGATCACATCGATCACATTTGCCAGCTGGCAGGCAATACCCTGCACGTAGGCATCGGCTCTGACCTTGACGGCGCTTTTGGCACAGAACAATGCCCTTACGATATTGACACCATTGCAGATTTCGCCAGCATCCCTGCACAGTTAGCCAGGCGCGGCTACACACCGCAGGATATTGAAAACATCATGCACGGTAACTGGCTCCGCTTTTTGGAAAGGGCGTGGGGGTAAGCCAACGATAATAGCGATGCCGTTGCCGGTGTCCTCACCGGCAATAATAATATCGTATTGTGGCGATGCCAACGAAGGGGCTGCGGATAACGCGGCCCCTTCGTATTTAGTGCCGTTGCCGGTGTCCTCACCGGCAATAATAGTATCGTGTGGCGGCTGTGGGGACACAGCCTCAGGCGATGCCAGCGAAGGGGCTGCGAATAACGCGGCCCTTTCGCATTTAGTGCCGTTGCCGGTGTCCTCACCGGCAATAATAGTATCGTGTGGCGGCTGTGGGGACACAGCCTCAAGCGATGCCAGCGAAGGGCCGCGGATAACGCGGCCCCTTCGCATTGATGCCGTTGCCGGTGTCCTCACCGGCAATCTCATCACAACGTACAACTAATCCCTGTAATCATGCAGAAACTCGTAATTCTTAACTCCCTGCTCATAATACATCGCCGATGAATATGGATAAAGGGCCGGTTCGTTTGCCAGTTGCCAATGTTCCTGTAACGGATTTTCATGTATATAGTTGAGCTTCTGTGCGATTGTTGCAGTATTGTATAACAGAAACTGATCGCTTCCCCGCTGCCAGAAATTATACTTGCGGTCTGGTAAGTTCACCTTAAAGTAAGGCAATTCCCAAGGTACATTTTGTTGAAGATATTCCTGGAAACGATGCGCGGTATATTTCATAAAACTACTGACCGCGCTTTCTTTGTTTGTTGTCTTAAGCATCGTCCAAATAACATGCAAGTGATTAGGCATTATCACAAAGCCATACACTCTGATGCGCTTTTTCTCTGAAAGAAAGGTGAAGGTATCGAGAATGATATGCTGTAGCTGGTGTTTGCCAATCAGGTGCCGCCATTCATGTATGGTGGCTGTATAGAAGTACATTTCATTAGTTAGCATGTTTCAATTTACGCAAATTGTTCACATGCAGTATTTATTGTCGTTGCGGCTGTCCTCACCGGCAATAAAAGTGTTGTGCTCACCCCAATGTGGTGGCTGTGGGGACACAGCCACAGGCGATGCCAGCAGAGGGCCGCGTTATTCGCGCCCCTCTCCATTAATGCCGTTGCCGGTGTCCTCACCGGCAATAATAATATCGTGTGGTGGCTGTGGGGACACAGCCATGGGCGATGCCAGCAGAGGGCCGCGTTATTCGCGACCCTCTGCATTGATGCCGTTGCCGGTGTCCTCACCGGCAATAGAACTCACTCCTCCACCAGCCGCACGCCGCCATCTGCCACCTGCAAACGGTAATGCCCGCCGGATTTCAGCGCATAGTTATCGCCGCCATGGCTCACCGGGAAGTGATAACATACAGGGTAATCGTATTCTGCAAGATGCGAGTGGATAATGTTTTCAATGGTATCACCAAAAGGAATCACCGTGTCCTTCATCTCTGTAAACCCGCCCACAACCAGTCCTGCCAGGTTGCGCAAAGCCCCGCTGCGTTTTAATTGCAGCAGCATGCGGTCAACATTGTAGAGGTATTCGCCGATATCTTCCATAAATAAAATCTTGCCGCTTGTATCCAATGCAGAAGTCGTACCGGTAGCATGCACCAGCAATGACAGATTGCCCCCCACCAGCTCGCCTGCAGCAATACCTGTTTTATTCAGCGGGTACGCCTCACAGGCATAGTTTGCCCTGCCCCCTTCCAGCGCATGCCGCAGCGATTGCACATACGGCCCCTGCCAGGCATCATCATTAAACGCACCGGCCATCGGTGCATGCAGGGTGGCAATGCCCAGCTGCGTGTGAATATGCGTATGCAGCAATGTAATATCACTAAACCCGATCACCCATTTGGGTTTTGCGCGAAAGCGGGTGAAATCAATACGGTCAATAATACGGCTAACGCCATAGCCTCCGCGGCCGCACAATACCGCCTGCACACTATCATCATCGAGCATCTGCTGCAGATCGGCCAGGCGTTCTTCATCGGTACCGGAAAAATAATGGTGCTGGTTGCCCAGGGTTTTGCCAACGCGTACCCGGTAACCCCATTGCTGCAGTACATCGATACAGGTTTGGGCCCGCTCAGCAGGCATGAAGCCTGCCGGACAAACAATGCCTATCGTATCTCCCTTTTTAAGATAAGGTGGTATGGTAATCATCTTAATTCGGTTAAGGTAGCGCCTGCTTCATGTACAATGAGCTGGTGACGCACACCACATTTTAAAGCCATGTTGTTTTTCTGGTGCCCTACAGGGAAATCGAAACAAACAGGGTAACTGTATTGCTTTACTTTCTCCATTACAATATCGTACAAGGTACGGCCAAACTCATCGCCGGGCTCATCGGGTTTAAGGCTGAAGCCCCCGACGATTAATCCCTTCAAATGTTGCAGCTTGCGGGATCTTTTCAGGTTCCAAAGCATGCGGTCTATACTGTAGAGATATTCGTGCGTGTCTTCAATAAACAGGATTTTACCGGCAGTAGGCAGGTCAGATGCGCTGCCTGCGAGTGTTTCAATGGTATTCAGATTTCCGCCCACCAGTATGCCGCTTGCTTTTCCTGTGCGGTTATTGGGGTTCATCACTGCACTGTACTGCATTTTTTCGCCGCTCAGCGCCTGGTAAATAGATTGTATGGTTTGCTGCTGCACTGCATCTGCGAGGGCGGCATTTTCCGGGAAACTGTTGGTCATTTTACTGTGCAGCGAAGCAATGTGGTAGTTGTGTGCGAGATGGCAATGCAGCACAGTGATATCGCTGAAACCGATGATCCACTTGGGATGCCTGCGGAAACGGGTGAAATCTACCTGGTCAATAATGCGTACAAAACCATAACCGCCCCTTGCACACAGTACGGCTTTGATGTGCGGGCTATCGATCATCTGCTGAAAATCGGCAAGGCGTTCTGCATCTGATCCGCCGAAACTGCCGTCGCGTAATCCCACGGTTTTGCCGGTTTCAACCGTAAATCCCCAGGCGGTGAGTTGCTGTACTGCGGGCTGGATATCTTTTTCGGGAATATAACCCGAGGGACAGGTAATACCGATCACATCTCCTTTTTTGAGATACGGCGGGATAGTCCATGCGGGTGCCGTTTTGCCCGGCGCAGCCATCAGCCGGGATATGGGCAATGCGGCAGAAGCCAGTGCCAGTGCCGATTTGCCTAAAAAATGCTTCCTGTTCATGGGCTGAAGATACTGCATATGCCATTTGAATAAACACGCCGGTTACAACTTCGTACGCGCTTGTTTTGGGTTAGCGCGCCGTTTAAGGTATTTTTGTATTCTGTGGCGCGCTGCCCGGCCACTTTAAAAGTTCAGCAGCATAAAAAGAAGCACAGCAAATGAATCAACCGAAACGATATTTAATTACAGCAGCCTTACCTTATGCCAACGGGTTAAAACACATTGGCCACCTTGCCGGCGCTTACCTGCCTGCGGATATTTATGTACGTTACCTGCGTGCACAAAAAAGGGATGTTGCATTTGTATGCGGCAGTGATGAGCATGGAACAGCTATTCCTATCCAGGCCATGAAAGAAAATACCACGGCACAGGCCATCATTGATAAATACCATCCCATTATTCAGCAGAACTTTGCTGACCTGGGTATTTCGTTCGATATTTACCACCGCACCAGCTCACCCATTCACCACGAAACAGCACGCGAGTTTTTTACTTCGCTGCATGAAAGAGGCGAACTGGAAACAAAGGAAACAGAACAGTATTACGACGAAACGGCGCAGACCTTCCTGGCCGACCGTTATATAAAAGGCACCTGCCCCAACTGTGGTAACGACAGCGCTTACGGCGACCAGTGCGAACGCTGCGGAACGGCACTGAGCCCGGATGAACTCATCAACCCGGTGAGTACCTTAAGCGGCTTGCCCCCTGTTAAAAAACTTACCACGCACTGGTACCTGCCGTTAAACCGCCACGAAGAATTTCTGCGCAAGTGGATACTCGCCGATCACAAAGACGACTGGCGCGCAAGCGTGGTAGGCCAATGCAAAAGCTGGATTGACGGTGGCCTGCAGCCACGCGCCGTAACGCGCGATCTTGACTGGGGCATACAGGTACCGCTGCCGGAAGCACAAGGCAAAGTATTGTACGTATGGTTCGATGCGCCGATCGGTTACATCAGCGCTACCAAGCAATGGGCTATTGACAACGGCAAAGACTGGCAGCCTTACTGGAACGATAAAGAAACCAAGCTGGTGCATTTTATTGGTAAAGACAACATCGTATTCCACTGCATCATTTTCCCGGTAATGCTGCAGCTGCACAACAACATACTGCCCGATAATGTGCCTGCCAACGAGTTTATGAACCTCGAAGGCGACAAAATGAGCACCAGCCGCAACTGGAAACTGGAAATGCAGGATTACATTGATGACTTCATCAAGCCGGAAAACGGCGGCTCGCAAATGGCCGATGTGCTGCGTTATTATCTCACCGCCATTGCGCCGGAAACAAAAGACAGCGAGTTTACCTGGAAAGGTTTCCAGGATGCCAACAACAGCGAGCTGGTAGCCATATTCGGCAACTTCGTGAACCGCGCCTTTGTACTCATGCACAAACTGTGCAACGGCAAAGTGCCCGTGTTTCACAATGAGCTGATGGATGATACCGATAAAAAGATCATTGCCCAAATCAGTGCCACCAAGGAAAAAGTGGAAACACTGCTGGAGCAGTATAAGTTCAGGGAAGCACAGTTTGCGGTGATTGACCTGGCACGTGAAGGCAACCGCTACCTGCAGGAAAGAGAGCCCTGGAAAAAGGCATCACTGATTGAAAAGATCAACAAGGGCGAAGCAGAAGGCAATGTAGCGCAGCTGCAGCAGCTGATTGACAACAGCATGCACATTTCCCTGCAGTTAACTGCCAACCTGGCGATATTCATTAATCCATTCCTGCCCTTCACTGCGCAGAAAATGCTGCACATGATGAAGGTGGTAGATAAAATACTGGACTGGAGCAATGCCGGCAGTATGAAACTGCTGAGCGTTGGTTATTCACTGCGCGCACCGGAGCTGTTGTTCCGTAAAATTGAAGATGCAGAAATTACGCACCAGGTAGAGAAACTGAAAGCTGGTCTGGCAGCAGCAACCGCTGCACAACAGGTTGCAGATACTAAAGCACAGGCCAGTGCAGCTGTTGAAATACCTGCTGTTAAGCCGGAGATTGTATATGAAGACTTTGAAAAACTCGACCTGCGCATAGGCACCATACTGGCAGCAGAAAAAGTGCCCAAGGCCGATAAACTGCTGAAACTGGAAGTAGACCTGGGTTTTGAAAAGCGCACCATTGTATCGGGCATTGCCCAGCATTTTGCGCCCGAAGCTATTGTAGGCAAACAGGTAGTGGTGGTAGCCAACCTGGCGCCGCGCAAGCTGCGGGGCATTGAAAGCCACGGCATGATACTGATGGCCGAGCACGATGGCAGACTGTTTTTCGTGAACCCCGAAGAAGCCATTGGCGCAGGCAACACGGTGAAATAGCTCCTGCTACAGGGAATAGAATGAATAGGGAAACGATTGCAGCAATGCAGTGGTTTCCCTGTTTTGTTTCCCTTAATTCGCTAACCACGAACTAAAGGCCAGGTCATCTTTAGTGCCAACCTGCAATTCGCAGACAATCCCGCGCAGCATTATTCTGTACTCATTAAATGCCTACATTAGCATGCACAGAACAGCAAACCATGGCGCACATTATTGCAATAGACATCGGAACCACCAATTGTAAAGCCGTTACCGTAAATACCAAAGGGGAAATTTACCATACCTGTAAAATGGGTTATCCCATTATCCAGGAAACGCGCGGACAAAGTGAGCAGGACCCTGACCTTATTTTTCAAAGTGTGCTTACCATGTTGCACGAAGCCCTCGGCGCCAGTGATGGCCGGGAAGTGCTGGCCATTAGTTTCAGCGCAGCCATGCACAGCGTTATAGCGGTAGATGCCACAGGCAAACCCCTCACCCGCTCTATTACCTGGGCCGACACCCGCAGTGAACGCCGGGCCAATGAACTGCTGCAACGCCCCGATGCGGCAGATATATTCAGTCATACCGGCACGCCCATACACCCCATGTCCCCGCTGAGCAAACTCATCTGGCTGCGCGAAGAACAGCCTGATGTGTTTGCCCAAACGCACAAGTTTATCTCCATCAAAGAATACGTGTTTTACAAACTGTTTGGCAGGTATGTAGTAGATTACTCCATTGCCTCGGCCACCGGCCTGTTTGATGCCGAAACCAGTCAATGGTATGCCCCTGCCCTTGCAGCAGCGGGTATCCGTGCAGACCAGCTCTCTACCCCAATGAACTGCACACACAGCGAAACCGGCCTGCTGCCCGGAATAGCGCGCATACTGCCTGCCGCACAAAACCTTCCTTTTGTGCTGGGTGCCAGTGATGGCACACTCGCCAACCTTGGCTGCGGTGCAGTTGCCCCCGGCGAAGCAGCACTCACCATTGGCACCAGCGGCGCCGTTCGCGTTATCAGCGCCAACGCACCTGCTGATGCACATGCACGCCTGTTCCGCTATATTCTGACAGACAAATTATTCGTCACCGGCGGCCCTACCAACAACGGCGGTATCGCACTGCAATGGATAGCGCAGAAAGTATTGCAGCTGCCCCTGCAAAGCGATGAAGATTTTGAAAGACTGTGGCAGGTTGCCGCCACTGTACCGCCCGGTGCAGACAAACTCCTGTTCTTACCCTACCTGCTGGGCGAGCGTGCCCCTGTGTGGGATGCAGGCGCCAAAGGCGTGTTCCTGGGCCTCACCACCCGCCACCAGCCGCCGCATTTGCTGCGTGCCGTAATGGAGGGAATCCTGTTCGCCCTGCAGCAGGTACTTCAAACCGTGGAAGCCAATACCGGTACTGTCAACCGCATTTATGCAAGCGGTGGTTTTACCCATTCTGCCTTCTGGTTGCAATTGCTGGCAGACATCACCGGCAAAACCATCATCCGCACCGATGGCGCCGATGCCTCGGCCATTGGTGCAGCCATGCTGGCCATGTACGCCCGCGGCATTATTCAAAACCCGCTGGATGTAAAACACCTGGTACAACACCTGTCTACCATTGAGCCCAACCCCGCCACCCACGCCACCTACCAGGCCTATTTCAACATATACGAAGGGTTATACCCCGCACTTAAACAATCATTCACCCAACTCAATAACCTGTAACCCACACCAACAGGTACCACCCTGCCAAAAAAGAAATATTAAATCTTTTCCGCAGGAATGAAAATTCATTAACTTGAACTAAATTAGTTGCATAGCTAACCAATTTAAGCTGCGAGCTACGAGCTTCTAGCTGCAAGCTTTTTAAAAACTCAGTTGACTATGAGGGATTTTAAGAAATTGCTTGTGTGGCAGAAAGGGATTGATTTGTTTATCTATACAGACAAACTCGTTAGAAAATTGCCAGTTGCTGAACGTTACGAAACATGTTCTCAACTCAGGCGTGCTGCATTATCCATTCCTTCCAATATCGCGGAAGGAAGTGCATATCACAGCCAGGCGCAATACAGGATATACCTGGAGAGATCGCTCGGATCCGCTTTTGAAACTGAAACTGTATTGATTGCTATTGACAAATCATATCCTGACAGCTACGCTCATGAAATTGCGTACTGCACGTCTTTGGTGCTGGAGATTCAAAAGATGTTGATGGCATTTCTTGTGAAATTGAAATAAAGCGGTTGAAAATAATTGTCATTCTCTGATATAATACCTATTCAGTCTACAGGCTCAGGCTCGCAGCTCGAGGCTTGCAGCTTGTAGCTAAAAAATGTTCATATGAAAAGAGTTATCAAAAAGGTTGCAGTACTTGGAAGCGGCGTAATGGGGTCGAGGATTGCCTGTCATTTTGCAGGCGTGGGGCTGCAGGTATTGCTGCTCGACATTGTTCCGAAAGATTTGCCTGCTGATGCCAAACCGGCGCAGCGCAACAAAATTGTCAATGATGCCTTACAGGCTGCTGTAAAAAGCAACCCGTCTCCCCTGTACACCAAAGACGCACTCAAACGCATCAGTACCGGCAATTTTGACGATAACATGAAAGATATCGCCACCTACGACTGGGTAATTGAAGTGGTGGTAGAGCGGCTGGATATCAAGCAACAGGTATACGAAAAAGTAGAGCAGTTCCGCAAGCCGGGCACGCTCATTACTTCCAATACTTCGGGTATTCCCATCAACCTGCTGTCTAAAGGGCGCAGTGATGATTTCAGGAAGCATTTCTGCGGCACACACTTTTTTAACCCGCCGCGCTACCTGCGTTTGCTCGAGATTATTCCTACCAGAGAAACAGATCCGGAGATCATTGATTTCCTGATGCACTACGGCGACCTGCACCTCGGCAAAACCACGGTGCTGGCGAAAGACACACCGGCATTCATCGCCAACCGCATTGGTGTGTTTGGCATTATGAGCATTTTCAACAACATGGAAAAGCTGGGTCTTACTATCGATGAAGTGGATGCATTGACAGGCCCGCTTATTGGCCGGCCAAAATCAGCCACCTTCCGTACGGCAGATGTGGTGGGCATTGATACCCTGGTGAATGTGGCCAAAGGCGTGGCGCAGAACTGCCCGGATGATGAAGCCAGGGCAGTATTTGCCATTCCCGCATGGCTCGAAACCATGGTGAACAACAAATGGCTGGGGGATAAAACCGGGCAAGGGTTCTTCCAGAAAAGAAAGAGTGCAGGCGGTGAAAAGGAAATTGACGTGCTTGATTTAAAAACACTCGAATACGGCCCCAGGCAGAAACCCAAATTCGCTTCGGTAGAAGCCGCCAAACCTGTAGAAGACCTGAAACAACGCCTCAAAATGCTGGCGGCAGGACAAGACAAGGCTGCTGAGTTTCTGCGTCATTTTCACTATGCATTGTTCTCTTATATCTCGCACCGCATCCCTGAAATAAGCGATGAACTGTATCGTATTGACGATGCCATGATGGCCGGTTTTGGCTGGGAAATAGGCGCATTTGAAAGCTGGGATACATTGGGTGTAGCCCGGTCAACCGAAGCACTGAAAGCAGCTGGTTATACCGTGGCGCCATGGGTAGAGGAAATGTTGCAGAAAGGCAATACCAGCTTTTATAAAATAGAACACGGCAAACGTTTATACTACGATGTGGCCTCGCAAACTTATAAACCCGTGCCGGGTGGTGATGCCTTTATTATACTCAATCACCACAAGGAAAAAACAGTATGGAAAAACAGCAATGCATCGCTGGTAGATATCGGGGATGATGTGGTGGCCCTGCAATGGAACACCAAAATGAACAGCATTGGCAGCGAAGTACTCGAGGCATTGAACAAAAGCATTGGCATTGCGGAAGAAAAATTCAAAGGACTGGTAATAGCCAATGATGGCCCCAATTTCAGCGCAGGCGCCAATGTGGGTATGATATTTATGTTTGCGGTTGAACAGGAATATGATGAGCTGGATATGGCCATCCGCCTGTTCCAGAACAGCATGATGCGTGTGAGATATTCCGCTGTACCTATTGTAGTAGCACCACATGGCTTAACACTGGGCGGCGGTTGCGAAATGAACCTGCATGCTGATAAAGTGTATGCTGCAGCAGAAACCTATATCGGCCTGGTGGAGCTGGGTGTGGGCTTAATCCCCGGCGGCGGCGGCACCAAGGAGTTTGTGTTGCGCGCAGGTGATGAAATGCACGAAGACGAACCGGAAACCATTACCCTAAAAAACCGCTTCTTCAATATTGCCACTGCCAAAGTTGCCACCTCGGGCTTTGAAGCGTACGAACTGGGCATACTGCGCAAAGGCCACGATGAAGTGGTGCTGAACCAGGGTCGTAGAATTGCAGAAGCAAAAAATGCGGTGATAGAAATGTACAACCAGGGCTACACCATGCCTGTGCAACGCAAAGATGTAAAAGTGCTGGGCCGCTCTGCACTCGGTGCCTTGTATGCAGGCATACATGCCATGTGGCGCGGTAATTATGCTACCGATCACGATGCACTGGTAGCACGCAAGCTGGCATACGTCATGTGCGGCGGTGATTTAAGTGAACAAAGCCTCGTATCTGAACAATATTTACTTGACCTGGAACGTGAAGCCTTCCTGAGTTTGTGCGGCGAGCGCAAAACGCTCGAACGCATACAGGGCGTGCTTAAAACAGGCAAGCCGGTAAGAAATTAATTGTTTTCCGGTTTACATGAGAAAATCACGGCGCGGGCAAATTGCCTGCGCCTTTTTATGGCAGCCGTGCAATAACTAACGCACCTGTTTAAAGGCATATTGCTCTTTAATATACTGGTTGTAGTATTTCCCTTTCGAGTGCGCGCGCAACAATGCGCTGTAAATATGTCCGGGCACATCCAGGTACTGGTATACATGACCGCTCTCTACAAATGCAATTTCCAGCACCTGGCTGCCAGGCTCATATCCGGCAGATTGAATAACAGATGAAACGACAGGTCTTCTGCGCATAAAACGGGAATTATAATTTCAGCAGGTTCGCCGCTTTTATCTGCATGTCAAAAAGGATACCATTGGCCAAACACTGTATTTACCGGCATTTCAGGGCGCAGTAAACAAGAAAAATGATTATTTTTACCCATTAGCTAAAACGATTTACCCTAAGTTATAATCTCGTTCTAAAACCAATGTTGAAAAAAACTGTATCCACATCCCTCGCAGCGCTTAGCCTGTTGCTGGGATATCAAGCTCAGGCCCAGCTGGTTAAATACGTAAAACCCATCATCGGCACCGAGCGCATGGGTCACACTTACCCCGGCGCTACCGTGCCTTTCGGCATGGTGCAGCTGAGCCCAGACACTGACACTATTCCTTATGAAATGAATGGCAAGTACAACCCCGACGTATACAAATACTGCGCAGGTTACCAGTACGAAGACAAAACCATTGTCGGTTTCAGCCACACGCATTTCAGCGGTACCGGCCACTCAGATCTTGGCGACTTCCTGGTTATGCCTACCACCGGTGAACTGAAACTGAATCCCGGTACAGCCGATGCGCCTCGCAGCGGTTACCGCTCCGCCTTCTCGCACACTACTGAAGTGGCAGAAGCGGCTTACTACAAGGTAAAACTGGAAGACTACAATATCACGGCCGAGCTGACAGCGACCAACCGTGTGGGCTTTCACCAGTACACCTTCCCTGCCAGCGATCAGTCGCACATTATCCTTGACCTGATGCACAATATCTATGGTTATGAGGATAAAAACGTGTGGACCGTATTGCGCATAGAAAACGATACACTGGTTACCGGTTACCGCCAAACCAATGGCTGGGCCAGAACCCGTACTGAATATTTTGCCATCAGCTTCTCCAAACCTTTCTTCCAGTACGGCAATAAAAATTTTTCTAAAAAGCAGGTATACCGCGGCTTCTGGGGCAAGTTTAACCAGAGCAGCAATTTCCCTGAAATAGCAGGCAAGCAGCTGCGTGCATATTTTGATTTCAAAACCACAGAAGGTGAAAAAATCAAACTCAAATTCGCCCTGTCACCTGTAAGCATTGCCGGTGCATTGCAAAACCTGCGCACCGAAGCACCGGGCTGGGATTTTGAAAAAGTAAAAGCCGATGGCCAGGCATTGTGGGAAAAAGAACTGTCTAAAATCACCATCCAAAGCAACAGTGATGAAGAGAAACAAAATTTCTACACTGCCATGTACCACGCATTCATTAACCCTACGGTGTATATGGATGTAGACGGTTCATACCGCGGACTGGATCAGCAGGTGCACCAGGCCAAAGACTTTACCAACTACACCACGTTCTCCCTGTGGGATACCCACCGTGCATTGCACCCGTTGTTTAACCTGGTACAGCCTGCGCGTAATGCAGACATGGTAAAATCCATGCTGGCACATTTTGATCAAAGCGCAGAGCATATGCTGCCCATCTGGTCGCACTATGGCAATGAGAACTGGTGTATGACGGGTTACCACAGTGTATCTGTTGTGGCAGATGCCTATGTAAAAGGCATTCTTACCAACGATGCCAACCGTGCACTGGATGCCTGCGTAACTACAGCACACAACCGTGGCTTTGACGGCCTTAACTATTACATGGATAAAGGTTATATCCCTGCTGATAAAAACGGTTCTGCTGTTTCTACCACGCAGGAATATTCCTATGATGACTGGTGTATAGCCCAGCTGGCGAAAAAGCTGAACAGGATGGATGTGTACAATGAATTCATCAAACGTTCAGAATACTATAAAAACGTGTATGATGCCAGTTCAGGTTTCATGCGACCCAAACTGAGCGATGGCACATTCAGGGCAGCATTTGATCCGTTAAGCACCATCAACGAAGGCTTTATTGAAGGCAATGCCTGGAACTACACCTTGTATGTACCGCACGATCCTGCACAGCTTATTACACTCATGGGCGGCAAAAAACGTTTTGTACAATACCTCGATTCACTGTTTACCATGGAGCTGCCTGATAAATACTTTGCCGAAACAGAAGACATTACCCGCGACGGTATTATCGGTAACTATGTTCACGGCAACGAACCTTCACACCATGTGGCCTACCTGTACAACTGGGCTGGTGAGCCCTGGAAAACACAGGAACGTGTGCGCATGATCCTGAAAAAAATGTACGCGCCAAAATCTGACGGCCTGGGTGGTAACGATGATTGCGGGCAGATGAGCGCATGGTATATCTTCAGCACGCTTGGTTTTTACCCGGTTGCACCCGGCAGTGATCAGTATTCGCTGGGCAGCCCTGCAATAAATGGCGCCGTATTGAACCTTGAGAACGGAAAAACGTTTACTATCGAAGCGCAGAATCAAAGCGACAAAGCAGTATATGTAAAACAGGTATTGCTGAATGGCCAGCCTTTAAACAGGTTGTACATTACGCACAGCGAAATCATGAATGGCGGCAAGCTGGTATTTGTGATGAGCACCAAACCTGTAAAAAAATAAACAGTCTTTTCTTTATAATCAGCATATAACAACCAACCGGGGTAGTCTTGCCCCGGTTTTTTATTGCCTGCCCTGCAACATGGCCTACTACAAAAAAAGGCAGCCTGCTTTCGCAAACTGCCCCTCATCATTATCAGTATTCTATTATCCCCGATTTTACAAAGCCGGCTGTTTGGCATAGGCATCCCACAATTCATCGAGGGTGCTGCCGGTAAGCTTTTTCCATATTTCCGGCGTATAGGTTTTGGTGCGCATGCTTTTATCGAGCGTTTGCACAATACCTGCTTTTTTGTTTTTCTCTAACCATACCAGGAAACGTGCAGTAATACGGTAAGCATTGTCGTAGTGTTGCGTAGGGGCAAATGCAGGTAAAGCCCATTTGGCGGCTGCATTGTTTACCCCATAATCGTAACGTACATAATCGGCAATACCTTCGGTTAACCATCCCGGGCCTGCATCATCTGGATAAGCCTGCACAATGTGCATCACTTCATGTGTTACCACATCAATGTCTTCCGGATGTTTCAGCAGCCAGATGGGGTTATAACGTGCAACACCATCACCGGTGGCTGCAACACCATCATAAGATGGATCAATTACAAACGTAACCGTCTTTAAAGTAGCCTTGTTATAGCGTGCTGCTTCCTTGGGATAAACCGTAAAAAAGGCATCCACCATTTTTTGTTTGGTCACCATGCTGAATGCAGAATCTTCGTTAATGAAAATAAGCGTATAGCCGTTTTTTACAATAGAATCTTTGGTATGGAATTTTTGCTCCAGTGGTTGTTTTGCTGCCGATGCAGGTAAACAATGAATAGCTGAAATAGCTGCTGCTGCCAGCAGGCTGCCGATTTTTTTGTTGCGCATGCTCATAAAATATAGGACATAAAAAAAGGCGGCTGTTTGTGAACAACCGCCTTTGTTGCTGTTATTTTTTATCTGTAGAGAACGAGTAAGGGAAAGCCGTTGCGGTAGTGCCGCGTGTTTTGTTGGGGGTTGACTTCATGTCAGCAGACAGGCTGCCGCCTTTCAGTACATCCCAATGGCTGATCCAGTTTTTGCCATAGCTGGCACCGTTCAGTTTAAAGTCGTTTACATAACGGTTGGCATCGCTGTTAGCGTCTGCAGTAATGGTGAACTGCTTGCCATTTTCCAGGTTCAGGATCGCCTTTTTAAACAAAGGAGCGCCTAACACATACTGGTCGCTGGCAGGGGTAACAGGATAAAAGCCCAGGGAAGAGAACACATACCAGGCCGAGGTTTGGCCATTGTCTTCATCACCGCAATAACCATCGGGTGTGGGGCGGTAAAACCTGTTGATGATTTCACGTACATGGTACTGTGTTTTCCAGGGTTCACCTGCATAGTTGTACAGGTATGCCATATGCTGGATAGGCTGGTTGCCGTGTGCATACTGGCCCATGTTGGCAATCTGCATTTCCCTGATCTCGTGAATGGTAGTGCCATAGTAGCTGTCGTCGAAAACAGGCGGCATTACAAACACAGAATCCAGCATCTGCACAAAATCTTTTTTGCCACCCATCAGGTCAATCAAACCATTGATGTCGTGGAATACGCTCCAGGTATAGTGCCAGCTGTTGCCTTCAGTAAAAGCATCACCCCATTTAAACGGATTGAACGGGGCCTGGAACTTGCCGTCTTTGTTTTTACCACGCATCAGTTTATGCTCAGGATCGAACAGGTTTTTATAATTCTGGCTGCGTTTGGCATAGATATCAATTTCTGAAGCAGGTTTACCCAGCGCTTTGCCCAGCGCATAAATAGCATAGTCATCGTATGCGTATTCCAGTGTGCGGGCTGCATTTTCGTTGATGTTTACATCGTACGGTACATAACCCAGTTCGTTGTAGTATTGAACACCTTTACGGGCAACTGCATCCATCGGGCCTTCTGTGTTGGCATCTTTTTTCAGCGCTTCAAACAGGGTATTGATATCATAACCGCGGATGCCTTTCAGGTAAGCTTCTGCAACAATAGAGGCAGAGTTGTTTCCGATCATTACACTGCGGAAGCCAGGTGCAGACCATTCGGGCAGGTAACCGCCTTCCTTGAAATCGTTTACCAGGCCTTCCTGCATTTCTTTGGCAATAGAAGGATACATCAGGTTGAGGAAAGGATACAAGGCGCGGAAAGTATCCCAGAAGCCCGTGCCGCCAAACATATAACCGGGTACTACTTCACCGGTGTAAGGACTGTAGTGAACAATTTTACCGGAAGCATCTACTTCATACATTTTCAGCGGGAAGAACAGCATGCGGTACAAGCAGGAATAGAAAGTGCGGATCTGGTCGATAGAACCACCCTGCACCTGTACGCGACCCAGTACTTTGTTCCAGGCTGCTTTTGCATTTTGTGCAACGGTTTCAAAGCTTTTGCTGCCTACTTCCTGCAAGTTGGTCAGCGCCTGTTCAGGGCTGATATAGGAAGAAGCTACGCGGGCATTGATTTGCTGGCCACGTGAAGTTTTAAAAGATACCACGGCACCTACATGGTTGTCGGTCAGCTCCAGTGTGGAAGCAGACAATTCTTTACCATTGTAGGTATAGGTAGCGGTGAAAGGCTGATCGAACACCAGCACAAAATAGCTTTTGAAGTTTTTGGTAACACCGCCGCTGTTGCGGGTTGTGTAACCAATGATCTTGCGTTCTGCAGGAATAATTTTGATATAAGAACCCCTGTCCAGCGCATCAACAATTACGTTAGCGCTGTCGGTAGCAGGGAAGGTGAAACGGAAACTGGCTGCACGTTCGGTTGGTGCAATTTCAGTGGTAACATCATGATCAGCGAGGTAAACGCTGTAGTAATAAGGTTTTGACACCTCGGCTTTGTGTGAAAACCAGCTGGCGCGGTCGTGTTCGGTAAACACGGGTTTGCCGGTGGTAGGCATAATGGCAAATGCGCCATAATCGTTCATCCAGGGTGAAGGCTGGTGGGTTTGTTTAAAACCGTTGATTTTATCAGCAGCATACTGGTATGCCCAGCCATTACCCATTTTACCTGTCTGGGGGCTCCACAGGTTCATACCCCAGGGTAAGGCAACCGCAGGATAAGTATTACCATTAGACAATTCAACTTTCGAATCGGTACCCATCAAAGGGTTTACCCATTCCACAGGATCATTTACCTGTGTAACCAACTGAGCAAAACTGCCGGCACCTGACAGTACCGCAGCGCATAACAAGGCTATTTTTTTCATTAGTGAGAATTAATAGGGTTCCAATATAGAAAACTAAAACGTTTTTGCAAAACAGAAAACAAAACTATTCCGAATTCCGCAAAATAAGACTGGTTTGCAGCTGCACCTGTCGTTTGGCCGGCCTGGTTTTGGCCTTGCCCAGCTCGCTCATCAGCAGATGTATGGCCGTTTCTGCAATTTCTTCGATCGGCTGCTGGATAATGGCAATGCCTTCGGGGTATAACCTGAAAATATCATGATCATCAAAACAGAGCATGGCAATATCTTTTGGTATATGCAAACCTGCGCGTACAATACTCTCCAGGCCAAGTATACCGAGATAGTTGGTAGCAAAGAAAACGGCATCGAGTGATTTGTTCTTTAAAATAAAATCATTGATGGCACTCATGGCTTCCTGGCGCTGGTAAGGATACGGCACCTGCAGCAGGTATTCCTTTTTAAAGGGTATCTGTTTTTCTTTCAGTGTTTGTTTGTAGGCGTCGGTACGCTGGTGAATCTGCACCAGGTCGAGATCTACATTCACAAACCCGATTTTACGGTAACCTTTTTTCAGGAGAAATTCCATGCCTTCGGTTACGCCCTGTGCATTGTCGACCATTACATACGGCACATCAATCCCGGGGAAAAAACGGTCGATCAATACCACCGGTTTTTTGTGCTGTACCAGTTGCATAATGTCTTCTTCCATGCCAACGGAAGGCGTGATCAGGAAGCCATCTACCTGGTGTTGCGACAACATTCGCAGCAGCTCGCCGCCTTTGCCTGCATTGTTTTCGGTACTGCAATACACAATCTTGTAGCCGAATTTTTCAGCTTCCGCTTCAATGGTGCGGGCAAGTGTAGCAAAAAAGTGGTTGGAAATATCTTCTACCAGCAAACCCAGTATGCGGGTTTCGCCGGTACGCAGGCTAATGGCCACCTGGTTGGGTGTATATCCCTGCTGGCGCGCCACCTGCTCTACCCTTTCGGCAACTGCGGCTGTAATGCGCATTTGCTGGGCTTTACCGTTAAGAACAAAGGAAACCGTTGAAGGCGAAACGCCCGCCAGTTGGGCAATATCTTTCAGGGAAACTTTTTTCATAAAGCAAACTCAAACTAATCACCGAATATAGGGGATTGTACTTGATTATAAAAGGCAAACCCTGTACAGGCGCACCTTTTATTAATTATTCAACGGTATGCCCCGGTATAATGGGGCGTAAACAGGCGCAAAACCAGTAATCCGCCGGGGTATAGTCACCATTGCAGGCACAAACTTATTGTACCCGGCAAATGCATGGCAATATTGCCTGTTGTGTAAGGGGCTGCCATACAGGAATATCACGCAAAAGGGCAGCCCATGGGCTGCCCTTTTATCTAACACCGCAATTCATTACCATCCTTCATTCTGGTGGCCTTGCAGGTTTTTGTTGTTGTCTATTTCACGACGGGGGATACCAAACAGCTCATACTTTTTGGTAAGTACCGGGCCGTAAGTAAAGGTGAACCCTTCGAAGTTTTCAAAAGTGCCTTTGTCTGTGTTGTACACTTTCAAAGTACGCACCATATCAAACCATATTTTGTTCTCAAAAGACAGCTCATGGTATTTTTCACGCCATACTGCTTCTTTGAAATCCTGCTGGCTTAAGCCTGCGAGATCAGCCAAACCTGCACGGCGGCGTACCTGGTTAACAGCATCGTAAGCTGCCTGTGTAGGGCCACCGTTTGCTTCGTTTGCGGCCTCAGCATAAATCAACAGCAATTCTGCATAGCGCATAATTGTCCAGTTGATATCACTTTGCGGCGTAGAGCTGGTTGCAGCAACGGCATCATAATACTTGTACAGGTATGGTGCGCCAAACTCAACAGTTTGTGAAGGGTCTTTATACAAAGGAGCTTTGGTGTAGTAGAACTGGCGCTCCTGTGTACGTTTGTCGCCTGCTTCATATGATTTGAAGTAAGCGCTTGTTGGACGTAACAGACCGTATTCATCGCTAAAATTGCTGGTGCCTTTTCCGCGGGGAATCATGTAAGCACACAATGTGCTGTTGATATTTGCGGCAACAGAATAATTGCTCTGCAAAATAAATTCCCCTTTGTTTTTATCAGCCTGGTTGTGCAGCTGGTCGTAGCTGGCAAACAGCGTGTACCAATTACCGTTTATTACCTCGGCAGCTTTGTCGGCAGCTTTTTTATAATACTCAGCACCCTTGTTCAAAGGGTTGCCGGCCATAGTGAGGTAAACACTTGACAACAGTGATTTAACAGCGCCCAGTGAGGTTCTGCCGGTGTTATCAGTGTTGGGCAGACCTGAAGCTTCAGCAGCGGTAAGATCAGATACGATCAGGCTGTAGATACTGTCAACAGAACTGCGGCCCAATGTAAGGTTGGGATCATTGGGGCCTGTAATAGGCTCAACCTGGTAAGGAACAGCACCAAAAATGCGTACCAGGTAGAAATAATTCAATGCACGGAAAAAGTATGCCTGACCTACCAGCTGTTTTCTTGCTACAGAATCCATGGGAACACCAGGGATACGCTTGATAGACAGGTTGGCATTGGCAATTGCTTTGTAGCATCCGCGCCACCACGAATAGAAATAGTTATTGTCGTTATCTGATGTAAGCGTGCGCAGTGTTCCGTTGTAGATACTCTGTGCAGCCTCAGGCGATTCGCTTAAACCGGTGGGGTATTCAAGTAAAAGAAAAGGACTTTCGCCGTATGTACCAGCACCATCAGTGATAAAACGCATATCGGCATACAGCTCATTTACTGCAGCTGTAGCCTGCTCTGCACTGGTGAAAAATTGGTCTTGTGTGAAATTGGAAGGATTTTTTTCCTCCAGGAATTTGTTACATCCGGTACCGGCTGCAACAACCGAAGCAAGCATGATTATTTGTGAGAACCGTTTCATAATTTAATTTTTAAATTTCCGTAAACACATTCCTTTCTTTTAAACGCATGTATCTGTTATTAGAAACCCACGTTTACACCAAACAGGAAAGTTCTTGGCTTGGGGTAATCAAAGAATGAGATACCCTGTGCAAAAGGCGCTCCCGGATAAGTAGTAACCTCGGGATCGTAGCCTGTAAACTTAGTGCTCAGGAAAAAGTTCTGAACAGAAGCATATACACGCAGCCTGCTGAATTTCAGTTTGTCTGTGATGCGTTTAGAAAAGTTATAACCCAGCAGCAGGTTTTTACCACGGATAAACGAACCATCTTCAATCATGCGGCTGTTAATGGTAGTTGCGTAGTAGCTCTGTGCAGGCCTGTTCTGTGCAATCATGGTATTCTGGTGATCAGGTGTCCAGCCATCCAATACGGTGGTATAGCTATTTGCCTGTCCTGTACGGTCTTCACCAGAGTGACGGGTGAGGTTCAGTACATCGTTACCGTAAGAGTACTGGATTTCTACAGCCAGGTCGAAGTTTTTGTAAGAGAATGTATTCAGGAATGTACCATAACCATCAGGTGCACCTTTACCCAGTATCACACGGTCTTTGTCATCAATGTTGCCGTCGTTGTTAACGTCACGGTATTTGATATCACCTGGCAGAGCATGGTAAGCAGCAGCAGTGGCAGCTTCTTTAGTACCCCAGGTACCTTCGCGGATTAAACCGTAAAAAGAACCCACGGGCTGGCCAATACGCAGTACATTGGTTTTGGTAATAAACTGCGGATCAGGGAAAATATCATCATTGGATGCGCCCAGCGCGGTTACTTTGTTTTTGTTCAACGCGATGTTGAAAGTGGTATTCCAGGTGAAATCTTTGGTGCTGATGTTGGTTGTGTTCAGCGTAAGCTCAATACCCTTGTTGGTCATGTCACCAATGTTTTTATACACGGTTTCATATCCGCTTGCGGCAGGCACTGGCACATTCAGCAACATGTCTGATGTTTTCTTGTAATAGAAGTCAACATCGAGGTTGATCCTGTTTTTCAATAAACCAAGTTCAAACCCTGCGTCTGCCTGGCTGGTTTTTTCCCATTTCAAATCAGGATTAGCCAGGGTTCCGATACCTACTGTAGAAACACGGTTGCCGCCAATTATCGCAGTACCTGTAGACAGGCTGGCGAGTGATTGGTAAGCGCCAATCTCTGAGTTACCGATTAAACCATAGCTGGTACGGAACTTCAGGTTGGAGATAACCGGGTTGCCTTTCAGGAAATCTTCGTCAGACGCTTTCCATGCAAAAGCACCTGAAGGGAAGAATCCGTATTTGCTGTCTTTACCGAATTTTGAAGAACCGTCTGCACGGCCTGTAACGGTGAACAGGTATTTGTTATCGATGCTATAGTTAACACGACCAAAATAGGAGTTCATTTCCCAGTTGTATGCACTTGAAGACGGATTTTGCGGACGTGCACCTGCACCCAGGTTGTTCCACTGATAGAAATCGTCTGTGAATCCCTGTGACCCTGCGCGGGTGTCGAAATTGGTGAATTTCTGCCAGCTTAAACCCAACAAAGCGTTCAGGTTCTGGTTGTGTGCAATTTTTTTATCGTAAGTCAGGTAGTTTTCAAACTGCCAGTAATTGTTGCGCAGATTGTCAACATAAGCATTACCCTGCTGATCGTAGCTTAAGCCACGCAGATTACGGCCAGAGTAAAAATCTTCCTGTACGTTGTCGACATCAAAACCGATACTTGAACGCAACTGCAAACCAGGCAGCAGGTTCAGGTTGGCGTAGATGTTACCGAGGGTAGACTGTGTTTTGAAGATATCTCTCCTGTTCTGCGTAATAGCAACAGGGTTTATACCGCCTTCCATGTTAGGATAGTAGTAGTTTGAACCATCTGTGCCATCTGCAAATTTCAGCGGAACCAGCGGCAGCGTTTCAATCATCATACGGGTAACACTCAGGCTACCGTCGCCATCACCAATTACACGGTTTTCTTCTACATGATTAAAAGTAACTGTACCACCTACTTTCAACCAGTCTTTTACCTGGCTGTCAAACACAAAACGTGCAGAATAGCGTTTCAGCTGGCTGGTGAGGATGATACCGTTTTCATTGGCGTAGTTCAGGAACAAACCATAAGTTGTTTTTTCATTACCGCCAGTGAATGAAAGGTTCTGGTTGTGAGAAAATGCATTGCGTGTAGCTTCTTTCTGCCAATCTGTATTGTACAGCGGGTTACCGCTGGCATCAAAGAAACGCGGATCGTTCCTGTTTTTCAGGAAATTGATATGGTCTGTGTATTTACCCTGTGCATAACCAACAGAATCATATTTCTTCAGGTTATCAGCATTGTATGAGTTTTCCTCAACCTGCAAAAACTGCTGTGAGTTAAGTACGCTCAGTTCTTTAGGCAGGTGACCGATGCTGTAATATGAATCGTAGTTCACCTGTGAAATACCCTTTTTACCACGTTTGGTGGTAACCATGATTACACCATTGGCACCACGTGCACCGTAGATCGCAGTTGCAGAAGCGTCTTTCAGTACGTCGATGGTTTCAATGTCGTTCGGGTTTAAATAATTGATGTTACCTACACCAATCACACCGTCAACAACGTACAACGGACCATTGCTGGCGCTGATAGAAGTATAGCCGCGGATATGCACCGCAGTCTGACCACCTGGACGGCCAGAATTGGTGGCAATGTTAACACCGGCAGAACGGCCGGCCAGCATTTGTTCAACGTTGGTTGCAGGGCGCTGTTGCAGTTCAGCAGCTTTTACTGAAGCCACTGCACCGGTAACATCACTTTTTTTGCGGGTACCATAACCTACCACTACTACATCTTCCAGTACACTTTTGCTCTGCGCATGTAAAGAAAGACTGATAGCAGACTGTTCACCTACCGGTACTTCCTGTGTATCGTAGCCGGTATAGCTAATCACCAACACTGCATCTGCACCAGGCACACTGATATGAAACTCACCTTCATCGTTGGTGGTTGTTCCTTTTGCAGAATTTTTAAGTTGAATAGAAGCGCCTGCGAGTGGTTTGTTAGCGGCGTCTGTGATTTTACCCGAAATAACCCGGGTCTGCGCCTGCGCTATCCCGTGCAGGGATACAAGTAGCAGCAGCATCCATTGGAGGAAGTGCCTCATTTTCTTTTTGCGTTCCATAGACAAGTTTTGATTTGTGGTTCTTATTTAAAAACTCATGTGCAAAGCTTTATCGGCAGGCAATACAGCAGTACTGCCAGTCAGTTTTTAACAACGATTTGTTTGCTTTTTTACAAACGAGTAAAATAACGATTTAGCAAAAGGGAATGTTTTTGGCGCGAAAAATAAAATTTTCAGCCATTATGTTTCTGATTAAAGGCAAGCTGCACATCGTTTATGCAGAGTATTGCAGTCAATCAGCAACCAGTACTTACCATTATAACATACTATAGTAACCGGTGCCTTTTGCGTTTTTTTAGGGACGAACTCTAAAAACAGGGTGCAAATAAGAGCATTATTTCGATTTAGCCAAATGTGTTCGTATCATTTGGACGATTTCTTTTCAGCCAAATATTATACCACATATACTGAGGCATATTTCATTTATTTTTTTTCACAATTGTTGGATCGGATTGTTTTTTTACGGTTATTTCACGCGTGCGCGCTTTAATATATTACTGTGCATGAAATAATAAAACAGCTGAAACACTGGCACAGCAACAGTTTCAGCGAACAATTAAAAGTCGTGGAGAGAGCTGTTTATTTCTGCAGTGTAGAACCGCGTACAATTAATGCAGGAGGTAGCTCAACCAAATCTTTACCTGTTACTTCATGCATTACCTGTTGTTTGCCCAGTTTACTCATGAGCAAATCAATAGATGCCTGTGCAATTTCTTCGATTGGTTGTTGTATGATGGTAATACCACCGGGGTATAAGCGAAAGATATCATGATCGTCAAAACAAATCATGGCAAGGTTTTGCGGGATACTCAGTTTGAGTTTGGTAATACTTTCCAGTCCTGTTACACCCAAATAGTTGGTGGCGAAAAATACAGCGTCAATGCCCTTGTTGTTTGCCAGGAAATCGCAGATGGCCTGCACTGATTTTTCTTTGCTGTAATCGTACGGCAGTTTCAGTATCCACTGCTCGTTGGGTTTCAGTTTGTGCTTTTTAAGTGAATCGGTATAGGCACGGGTACGGTCGTGCACCTGTATCAGGTCAAGATCAACCGTAACCCAGGCAATATTGCGGTAACCCTGTTTTATTAAGTGTTCCATGCCTTCGGTCACACCTGCATAACTGTTTACCAGCACATGCGGTATTTGCAGCCCTGGAAAATAACTGTCGATTAATATAACGGGTTTGCGTTGCGCAATAAGCTGCTGGATATCTTTTTCCATCCCTGCTGCAGGCGTAATCAGGTAACCATCCAGCTGGCGCTGTGAAAGCATGCGTATCATTTCATTGCCCCTGTTGCCATTGTTTTCAGTGCTGCAGTACACTACTTTATAGCCATGCGCTTCGGCCTTGTCTTCAATAATCCTGGCCAGTGAGGCGAAGAAATTACCGGCAATGCTTTCGACAATTAACCCGAGAATTTTAGTTTGCCCTGTGCGCAGGCTTACAGCAATCTGGTTGGGATAATAACCTGCTTTTTTTGCAGCAGCAGTAATTTTATCTGCCACTACCTGGCTGATACGCATTTCCTTTGCCTTGCCATTTAATACAAATGACACGGTAGAAGGCGAGGCGCCAACCATCGCAGCAATATCTTTCAGTGAAACACGTTTCATAGCAGGTTTATTGAAAAGAAGCAGTAGACGTACAAACAGGTAAAATAAGTTAAAAACAATTAACTACAAACAAGATTGCAAAATTTGCACCGTTTCTTTCAGCTCTGCCGTATTTAATGAAGCAAATCCCATACGCAATCCATTCGTTGGCTCCTTTCCGTAACTGTAAGGCAGGTCACTGTTAATGAGCAGTCCTTTTTTTGCAGCTTTTGCCCCCAGCACCTTTAACGGATACTT
The DNA here is from genome assembly GCF_003412455.1 of Deminuibacter soli. Classification (GTDB taxonomy): domain Bacteria; phylum Bacteroidota; class Bacteroidia; order Chitinophagales; family Chitinophagaceae; genus Deminuibacter; species Deminuibacter soli. The sequence goes on from NZ_QTJU01000001.1 coordinate 82,916, forward strand.
CTTTTTAAACCGTACCCACACCGCCATGCCGCCATTTGGTTTTGTAAATTCCACTGCATCTCCCAAATGCGATTCCAGCTCCCTGCACAGTACATCACGGCGCTCGCTGTACAGCTTGTTTGTTTTTTTGATATGCCGGTCAACTGTGCCGTTTTGCAGCAGCATGGCCATGACTTCTTCGGTCAGGTTATCGCCGCGAATATCAATCAGCTTGCGAAGCCGCGTTGCCTGTTCAATAAAACCGGCAGGAGCTATCATAAATCCGCAGCGTATGGAAAGTGCCAGTGATTTGGAGAACGAACCAATATAAATTACGTTACCGCCATGGTCTGCACTGGCCAGCGGCAATATAGGCGCAGAAGCGTAATGAAAATCATAATCATAGTCGTCTTCAATTACTGCCAGCCTGTATTTGCGTATCAGCTGCAGCAGCTCCATACGCCTTTCTGCGCTCAGTGTTACCGTGGTGGGATGATGGTGGTGCGGGATAATGTAGAGCATTTTTATTTTCCGCGTTTTGCACAATGCCGCCACTGCTGCCACATCAATACCACCCGCATCAACAGGTACACGTATCAATTTTGCACCAAGCTGTTCAAAACACAACTCTGCCAAAAAATAACCGGGACTGCCTACTATTACGGCATCGCCCGGTTTAATCAACATAGCTGCCGCAAGGTAAATACTCATCTGCGCACCGCGTGTCATCAGCACATGGTCTGTTGTAATGCTTAACCCGCGCGTATCAGCGAGATGTGGCACCATTGCCCTGCGCAAATGCATGTTGCCCTGCGAACTGCCGTATGACAGTGCAGCAGCATAACCGGGTTGTGCAAGAAACTGCCGCATGGCCTGCGCCCATTCATTCACCGGCGCCAGTCTGGTATCGGGAAATCCATCATTCACTACCAGTTTAAATTTCTCCTTGCCGGGTGTGGCATATCCTATCTCAGGCATGTCATCAAAACAAAAACCGGTATCGGCGCCATAACTGTTTACCGGCACCTTGCTTTTAAATGTGCGCGGTTTTATGCTCGGCAGGTTCGATGCTACCATTACTCCCTTGCGCGGCAGGTTTACCACCCAGTCCATACTGCTTAGCTCTTCATAGGCAGCCACAATGGTTTTACGGTGCAACTGCAGGGTACCGGCCATTACACGGCTGGCAGGTAAAAAACTACCAGGCTTTATCACTCCCCGCTGTATCAATCCCGCCAGCTGGTGCGCCAGTTGCTGGTACACGGGAATCCTGTTCTCTTTTTCAATGGAGATCAATGTTTGATAAGGCAACATGGCTGGACTACTTATTGTTGTATAATTGGACTACCAAGATAGTCCAATTGCGTAATAACTTTGCACTACAGAACAACGGAAATTATTATTCAGCTATAAACTAAGGCATTATGGAACCACGTTTTTCAATGTACAAAGTACAACCGGAAGCTTACAAGGCACTGCTCGCGATGGAAGAGTATTTAAAAACAACTTCCCTCACGGAAACACAGAAAGAACTCATTAAAATACGTGCTTCACAAATCAATGGCTGCGCATTTTGTATTGACATGCACACAAAAGATGCACGCAAACACGGCGAAACCGAGCAGCGCATTTACCTGCTCAATGCATGGCGCGAAGCACCACACTATACCGAAGAAGAACGTATTATGCTGGCGATGACTGAAGAAATTACGCTGATTCACCGGCACGGCCTGTCTGCAGAAACCTACCGGAAAGCCATCGCTGCATTTGGCGAAGTGGTAACCGCACAAATAATCATGGCCATCATTAACATCAATGCATGGAACAGGATTGGCGTTGCGCTGCACATGCAGCCGCCCATGCACTAGCCGGCAATTCAATTTTATTAAACAGGCCATCGTAGCAATACCATGGCCTGTTTTGTTTGTTGCCTACACTGTTTCTTCGTGCGCTTCTTCCAGTATATGCGGCAGCAGGCCCAGTTTACTCAAGCTGGGCTTGCCTTGTTTTTCCATTTGCTTTTCTCCCCAATCGCGCAGCAGGCGGATAAAAGGGATCAGTTCTGCACCGGCTTCAGACAAAGCATATTCCACGCGCGGCGGTACTTCTGCAAATACATGACGGGTAATCAGTCCGTCAGCCTCCAGTTCTCGCAGCGCCTGCGTAAGCATTTTAGGCGTTACGCCAACAATACTGCGACGTAAGGCACCATAACGCGTAATGCCCAGGTCCAGGTGAAAAATAATACGCCCTTTGTATTTGCCGCCTATGCGCTGAAAGGCAAAATCTACAGAACACTGCGGTTCCTGGTCGGGTATTGCGGACTTTTTTTGCATGGAACTAAACTTTTTTTAATTGATTGTCAATAATAGTTTCTTTTGGGTAGCTAGCTTACAAAAAAGTGCATACTTGTTTTAAAGATAGTAATGATTCAGCTTTGTTATCAAATAAAATGATATGAAAGCAATTCAATTGACAGGATTTTCGATAGCACAGCTTCAGCCCGCTGAACTGCCCATACCCCAGCCTGCACGTGGTGAAGTATTGATACAGGTAAAAGCTGTTTCCCTGAATTATATAGACGGCGCATTGGCCACCGGCAAATACCCTGTAAAACCTGCCTTCCCGCATATTCCCGTGGCAGATGGGGCCGGCGTAATTGCAGCTGTAGGCGAAGACGTTACCGGCTGGCAGCCGGGCGACCGTGTAGTATCACATTTTATACAGCAATGGCTGGGTGGCATTAACACACCGGCTACCAATGCCGCGCGCACAGGAATATCTGTTCCCGGCATGCTGGCAGAATATGTTGTATTGCCCGCCTATGCACTGTTGGCCATTCCTGCCTTTCTCAGTTTTGAAGAAGCAGCCTCCCTGCCTATTGCAGGTGTTACAGCCTGGAACAGCCTTATTGAAACAGGAGGTGTAACGGCAGGCCAAACCGTGCTTACCCAGGGCACCGGCGGCGTATCGCTGTTTGCATTGCAGGTAGCGAAAATGGTGGGCGCCAGGGTAATTGCCACTACCGGTTCTCCTGAAAAAGAAGCGCAACTGAAAGCAGCAGGTGCATGGGAAGTATTGAACTACAAAACCAATCCGCAATGGGTGCAGCAGGTGCTGGAGTTAACCGGAGGCAAAGGTGCAGACGCAACCATCGATGTTGCCGGTACTGTAAATGAATCGGCTGCAGCGGTAAAACTCGGCGGGTATGTGGGACTTACGGGTTTTTTAGCGGACACCAGCATACAATTAAACCTGTTACCGGTTATTTCACGCGCCATACGCTTACAGGGATTATCTGTTGGCAGCAAGGCCAGCTTCAGCAATTTTTTACAGGCACTGGAACGCACCAACACACGCCCTTTTACCAGCCGTATTTTCCCGCTTGCTGAAACACAGGAAGCTTATCATTATTTCCAGAGCGGCAAACATTTCGGGAAGGTGATTATACAACCCTGATCGCGGAATTTAACACCACAACTGTTGCACAGGCGGCGACTATGGGACAATTCGGTTGTAACTTACAGGTAAAATCAGCAATCATGTTTCTACTGGAATTGACCTATAAAGTTTCGCAGGCAGAAGTAGATGAACGGATGCCGGCACACGCAGCTTATCTCAATGCATCCCACGACCGTGGCGAAGTTATTTTTGCAGGTTATAAAAGTCCGCGCACAGGCGGTTTGATTGTAGCCAACTTTAATGATAAGACTGCGGTAGAATGTTTTGTACACAAAGACCCTTTTTACCTGGGCCATGTGGCTGACTACAGGATTGTGGAATTCAGCCCGCAGCTGGGTAAGGAGCTTTTTGGCGCTGCAGTGCAGGCTTAAGGCATCCGCTGCAACCCCTCCCAGCGCACATGCCATGCGCCGTTTTTGGGAAAACCGGGGTTGGAAACAGTGCACCCGTCGTAACCGGCGCACATCATGGCGATGGCTGCAAGCAGCGCACCGTTGCCGGGCAGGTATACGCTTGCACTGCCGGTTTGATAATTATGCCCGTTCGGCAGCCAGCGGTTGCTGTCAAAATCCATAAACAGGGCTTCCAATGCGCGATCAGGCATGTCAAGCCTGGTCGCAGCCATTGCCGCAAACGGGAAATCCCAGCCTGTTGTTTGCTCCCAGTACCAGTTATACCATACCCAGTTAAACGTGTGCCGCATGGGGGCAGCATTTACCCGCCCGGTTTCGGGCAGCCACCCCCATATACCCAACAGACCAGGATGCCCGGAACGGTACTGCACATTGGTATAAGTATCCGGGGCGCTTTCGGCAGCCAGGTAAACGCCATCAGGGGCCTGCAAAGGGGCCAGGTGCTGCATCACTTCATCCCAGTGCGCATTGGGCTTTAAACCACACCGTACACGCCATTGCTGTGCAACAGCCAGTGCCTGGTACCAGCAGGACAGTTCAAAGGCCGGGTTCACGCTTTTTCCTGAATCCGTTATTTGCCCGCCGGCCGGCAGCCCGCTGTTTAACTGGTACTGGCCGCTGGCAGCATCAAGCACCACATACGAAGCCATAAAATCAGCTGTTGCAAACACCATGGATTTATACCGCCGCAACAACACAGTATCGGGCCTGCTGCGGTAACACAACTCAGCCAGTAATACCGGCTGCGCCTGCTGCCATAAACTGAAAGCGCCTGCCGTGCCCGGACTTTCCAGGCCTGATGTATCACTGCTCCACGGCCATCGCGCGCCCTGGTAGCCTTGCCGCCTCGCAATAGCACAGGCTTTATCAAACACGGCTGCATACCATTGTACAGACTGTTCCAGCAAAGCCCCCCTGCCCCATAAAGCAAACTGCGCCTGCAGCCACCAGTGATCATCCAGTGTGGGTTTGCCGTAATTGCTGTTACCTGTTAAACCTGTTTGCTGTGCAGGATAATGCCCTGCGCACTGTACTTTCAGCAGGTATTGCGATAACACCACCCGGCGTTCCAGTTCAAGCGCCCTTGCATCTGTACTGCCGGTGAAATCAACCGCTGCGCCCTTTGTCCAGTATTGTTTCCAGGCTGCTGCACTGTTTTGTTCCGTGGCAGCAAAACCGGGCAGGCTATCCGGCAGCAGTTGCCTTGTAAAAGCACAGCTAAAGGCAAACGTATCGGTGGGTGCAGGTGAAAGCTGGTAATAATGCGATCTTGCTTTTAACACTGCTGCCGGCGATTCCCAGGATGCGTGTATAAAATAATAACTGGAATCAAGCACATGCATCAGCTGCATGCTATGCGCCTGCTGCATTTTGATAAATGAAATATGACTGCCCTGTGCCTGCCAGTTATTGCCTGCATCTGTTGCCTTACCGGTTGGATAAGGCAGGCGTATGCGTATTTTCAATCTTCCTTCCTGCAGCAGGGGGGAGACTACGCGAACAGCAATGGCATCCCTTTCCTGGTGCGCCACCGTAAGCACGGTTACCGGCTGCTCTTCTACAGTAAACAGGCTGGTGATTTCACCGGTCCATAAATTCAATTGCTGCTGTACAGGATGTATGTCTTCAATAGTGGCTGCAGTTCCGTTTTTTTTAATGATATCAAACCCGATATTGCCCAACTGCAGGCGATGCGCATTCTGCCTGAAAAATTCAGCAGCATCATGGTTGCGGTCTGGCCCGTTCCACTGTACGGCATACCCTGCGGGTTTTCCGTTGAAGCTGTAATTCTTATAAGTTTCTTCCCTGCGGTAATGATTGGCGTTGATGAAACTGTGCCAGCCCCATTCGCTCTGCGTAGCCAGGGGAATGCCGCCTGCATAGGCACCGGGGAAAGATTGCAGGCCCGTACCATCTACCGTAAAGGCAAAGCGGCCATTACCCACGGTTAATGCACTCAGCGAATCGAAAGTAGTATTTACAACAGTGTGACGCATCACAAGCGCATAGCGGTCTATTTTTTGTGCACCGGCAGCAGAACAAAACAGCAGGCTGCCCAGCAAGGCAGCAGCACTGCCTTTTAAACATGCGGGAATGCGGTGTTTACTACAAAACATATGGTTAACAAATAGGGCTGCCGGCTACAGTCAGGCGCATATAGCTGCCTGGCTTTGAAGCATGCATGAACAATATTGCCGGTTAATATACGGCAAAAAATCAGAAGGCAGTAACAGCAGTGCAGGCGCCCTTATTGCACTGAAGTTTCCGTTATTTTTTAAAGAAGAGTTTCAGTTTCTCGTTGATGTAATACACCACATCCTCATCTGTCAGGTGTGCACGCAGCCATTTATACTCAGGCCGGTATTTCTGCATAAATGTATCGAGTGTATCGCCGTGTAACCCGGTGTACTGTGATACCAGTTCGGGATTAAAGCGGTAGTTGATATAGTTCTCTTTTTCAAACGAATCAAAATCACCGATCGCTGTTTTTTTGGCGCGTTCTTTTTTCTTGAAAAAGCGGTCCAGGTTCAGGCCAACGCCTGCACCCGAATTACCATTGGCAAGTGCCTTGGTGCGCGGCCCGCCAATATCGGCGTAAAAGTTTTCGCGCCTGCGGATACTGTCTTTCTGGTATTGCGTATATTTTGCGGTAGTAGTTGTAACCGTTACGCCTTCAAGCGTATTCAGCTGGGCCATGAATACATGAAGCGTATCGGGCAATATCCTGTTGCAGTGAACGGTATCGAACCGGTAGCCATTGGCATCGAAAAAAAGCAGGTCGCCGAAATTCACCAGTATGGTAAAAGATCCGTCTGTACCTACGCTTACGCTTTTGCGGGTATTTTCATTGGTAACCACGGCCGTTTTAACCGGCTCGTGATTCATGCTGTCTTTTACAAAGCCATGTACAATACGCTTCTGCGCCAGCACCGGCAAAACTGCCAGCAGCAACAGCGACAAGAGCAGGTGTTTTTTGCTAACCTTACCGTGATTCTTACATAGGGTTCCCAGGAGCATTAGTATGGATTCTTTAGTTAGTTAACCGGATATGATTGTCCGGCAATATACCAACACTCGTGGATGTATTTTGTTAATTTATCGGTGATTATGGCAGAAAAATGTGCGTATGTTACATTTTTCCGATGTGCCTGTGTTATACCAGGAAAAGGGTCATTGTACGCGGACCGTGGGCACCCAGCACAAGCGATTGTTCAATGTCTGCCGTTTTTGACGGACCTGCAATAAAAACCCCGTAACCGTAACGCTGGTTATGCAACTGCAGGTAGGCATCGTGCATGGTGGCTACCAGGGTACTTTCTTCCAGCACCATTGCCAGGTGCTCGGCAATAAAGGCAGCAGCACGCTGCACAATATCCTGTTCGGTTACCCATACCGCACCGTTCTCGCAAACGCCCAGCTGTGCTTTAAACACAGCCAGCTGTACATTTTCAAGGCTATGCGCAGGCGCATTGCTCCAGCCTGTTTCCGCAATACCTGCCAGTTGAGGCAGTGAACTGATGATGCGTGTGCCTTCGGGAAATGCTTCGCGGATATGCGCGATTATTTCTTCAAAACTGCGCACCCGCACTACCCTGCCACCGATGGACTGCAGTGTGTTTACAAAACGTTCTGTATCGGGCTGCTGCGCAGTAAAACCAGTGATACCGGGCAATGGCTGCGCTCCGGGTTTGTTGCTGCGTATGGCGGATAATATCTTGTTTCTGCTGCTCATGTGCACTTCTATCCCTGTTTTTTGTTTTGTGCATACCATTCCCTGAACGATTGTTTCGGCGCCTCAGGCATGTTGCGTTGTTTGTACCATGGGTTTAAACGGTTGTTCACCAGCCAGGGCATATTGCGCAGCACCCAGCGGCCTGCTTTACCCGCCAATGTGTATACCTTGGGCTGCGACAATGTGGTTGCCATTACTTTCATGGCTGCTGTTTTAGCTGCAGGGGAATGACCGTTTTGAGTAATAACCTGCCGCCATTGGTACAGCTGGTTGTGAATGTCAATTTTTACCGGGCAAACATTGGAGCAGGAGCCGCATAAGGTTGAAGCAAAAGGTAAGTCGGCATATTGCTTCATGTCAAGATTAGGTGCAAGAATTGAACCGATAGGCCCTGCAATAGCTGTATGATAACTATGGCCGCCGCTGCGGCGATACACGGGACAGGTGTTCATACAAGCCGCGCAGCGGATGCACTTCAGCGAATTACGGAATTGCTCACGACCCAGCTGTACGGTGCGGCCGTTATCTACAATTACCAGGTGCATTTGCTGGCCTGGCCGGGGTTTGGCGAAATGACTGGAGTAGGTGGTCACCGGCTGCCCTGTTGCGCTGCGGGTAAGCAAACGCAGAAACACACCCAGGTGCTCACGGCGCGGTATAATTTTCTCGATGCCCATGCTGGCAATGTGTACATCTGCAAGATGCGCGCCCATATCGGCGTTGCCTTCATTGGTACATACAACAAACTCGCCTGTTTCTGCAACTGCGAAGTTTACACCGGTGAGCGCTACTTTGCGCGACATAAACACTTCACGCACATGCAGCCTGGCTGCATGTGTCAGCAACTGCGGGTCTGCATTGCCTTCCGGCGTACCCAGGTATTTGTGAAACAGCTCGCCTATTTCTTCTTTTTTGATATGAATGCAGGGCAATACAATATGGCTCGGTGGTTCTTTCAGCAACTGCACAATTCTTTCGCCCAGGTCAGAATCAATTACTTCCACACCATGTTCGGCAAGGTATTCGTTTAAGTGGCATTCTTCGGTAAGCATGGATTTGCTTTTCACCATGCGTGTTACGCCCTGTTGCTGCAGCAGGCTATGCACAATGCGGTTGTGTTCTGCCGCATCTGCCGCCCAGTGCACGGTAACGCCGTTCTGCTGTGCATTGCGTTCAAATTCTTCAAGATAGTCTGCCAGGTTGCCCAGCACATGGTGTTTTATCTGCGAAGCTGCTTCACGCAGGGCTTCCCATTCAGGCACCTGCCAAACAATTTTGTCCCGCTTCTGCCGTATCCACCACAGCGTTTCATCGTGCCAGTTAACCCTGGATTCGTTCCCGTTGAACTTGCGGGCTAAATCTGCATGTTGTTGATTTGATTGTTCCATGAAAAAATGCCATTACGTACAAGCGGCAGGCGCTAAAATTCAGTGAAAAGCAAAAAGACAAATTCAAGTGTATTGGCAGTATGCTCAGTTATTGTTGCCAGCCTTTAAACAGTGGCCGGCTGCAATACAGCTGCGTTCAGTATTTCAGCAATATGTATTACCTGTACTTTACTGCCCCGGCGTTTCAGTATACCTTCCATATGCATCAGGCAACTCATGTCCACACCGGTGATATACTGTACATCGTGCTGCAGGTGATCGGCCACACGGTCTTTTCCCATTTTAACAGACACGGCTTCTTCCGTTACACAAAAGGTGCCGCCAAAACCGCAGCACTCGTCTTTACGGTTGAGCGATACCAGCTCAATACCTTTCACCTGCTGCAATAACTGCAGGGGTTTCGAAAAGGGTGGAGCAACCAGCTCGCTCATCTGCGCCAGGTGCAACCCTCTTTGCCCGTGGCAACTCTGGTGCATGCCTACCCGGTAAGGGAAGTATGCATCAATGGTAGTTACCTGCAATACATCGGTTAAAAACTCGGTGAGTTCATACAGCTTGCGGCGTATGCCCAATGCTGCCTGTTCGTTGGATGCATGCAGGTGATCTTTTACATGCAGGGTGCAGCTGCCTGAAGGGCATACGACGTAATCATAGTCTGCAAACAGCGTTGTAAAATGTTCGTTGCACGAATGCGTTAAATGTTCATAGCCTGAGTTGGCCATTGGCTGCCCGCAGCAGGTTTGTGCTGCAGGAAACGATACGGAGCAACCGTACTTCTCGAGCAGTTCCAGTGTGGCAATGGCAGCACGCGGATAAAACTGGTCTACATAACAGGGAATGAAGAGGCCTATTGTCATATATGCATTTTCTGCGTTACCGTATAATGCTGCATGGTAACCAGGTCGGCCGGCAAAGGCTGTGTATTCCAATGCGGGTGAATGGCCAGTGCCGCACCGGCAGCAGTGGCCTGTGCCACGGCAGCAGCATACACTTCCATGTGCGGAAAAGCAATCGCCAGCAAATGCATATACACCGGGTTTTTACTGAAACCTCCGTCCACAAATATCCTGCGTACGGGCGTGTCCTGGATTACCAGCCGGGTACTTTGCTGCTGCAAACTGATAATATCAGCCATTAAACAATGATAAGCCTGCTCATACGATTGAAACGAATTCAGATCGCGCCACGCAAATACCGATTGCTTTAATGCTTTATCGTTTGCTGCAGGTAGGGTAACCGGGGGCAGTGTTTGCAAAGATGCAATAATATCGGGATTGAAACGGATGCTGTTGTAAAAATTGACCGGCACGCCAAAATGTACCGCCAGCTTTTTGGTTTGCTGCTCATGCTCATCACCCGAAAACAAACGTGATGCTTTCACCGGCCTGCCGTGGTATTCCATGTAACACAAGCAATCCTGGTTCAGTTCATCGGCAGTTAATGGTTGTTTGTTAAACGGGTTGAGGCTGATACACCAGGTGCCGGTTGAAATAAGCACAAAGGGATCTGTGAACGATAACAGGTAAGGAATTAATGCAGCAGAGCTATCGTGCATGCCAATGCCTACTGCTACCGGGTGACCGTTGATAACGCATGCAATCGTTTCTTCATCACCCAACAAGGGCGGCAGTTTTTTATCCAGTTGTTCCTGTAGTACCCAGTTGTGATAGGTATTCCGGTTAAAATCCCACAGCTGTGTATGGCAACCGATACTGGTAATATCACTGTAATATTTATTCGTAAGCAGTGAGCTGATGTATTGCGGCAAATGCAGCGACCAGGTGATGCGCTCATACAACTGCGGTTGCCGGTATTTGATGCGGTACAACTGCATGCCTGCATTTAAACTGCCCAGCGCAGGCGATGCAGTACAGCTTGTAATTGCCTGTTCTCCGCCATAGGTAGTATAAAATTGTTGTTGAAGGGCAGCAGGGTAAGGTTTCAGGTAATTATACAAAGGTGTCATCACCCGCCCCCGCGCATCGAGGTGCACCATGCTGGCGCCATAGGTAGAAAAATTGATGGCCCGTATATCATATGCTCTCATTGACAACAGGCGTGTTATTGCATCAACGACCCATTGCGCCAATAATCCAATATCTTCACAGGGCTGCCCGTCTTCATCGGTTGTTTCAGACAATTGTGCAGTGAATTCTTCAACAATGGCATATTGCTCATTAAAGAGAAATGCTTTTTTATTGGTTTTCCCAATATCCAGTATGGCAACAACAGGGATAGGCATGGATGATGATTTTATAAGCCGGTAGCAACAGCGCCGGCACCGCGTTCTTTCACCAGGCGGTCGCGCACTTTTAAAGAACGGAACAAATGCAGGGGCTGCAATGCACCACCTGCCCGCAACCTGGCTTCTGCCACCAGTGGCCGCACATCGGTTCTGTAAGCCTGCTGCAATATTTCCTGCGCCATGGTTACATCATTCTGTTCCTGTGCTTCCTGCAGCGCTTTGGTGTTAACCAGCAATGCCTGGGCATAGGCTATTTTGATTGCTTCCACTGCCTGCAGCAAATCTTCCAGCGGATCTTTTACATTGTGCGAGGCATCAATCATCCAGCCGAGGTCACTGACATGATTCATACCGCGTGCATCCATGCCTTCTACCAGCTCATTGAAAATGAGAAACAGCTGGTAAGGATTAATGCTGCCGGTAGTTAAATCATCATCGCCGTATTTTGAATCGTTAAAATGGAAACCACCGAGCTTGCCTTCATTCAGCAGCAGGGCTACAATCTGTTCAATATTGGCATTGGGCAGGTGATGTCCCAGATCAACCAATGTATACGCTTTGCTGCCAAGTTTGGTAGCAAGCGTGTACGACTGGCCCCAGTCGCCTACCGTGGTAGAATAAAAATTGGGTTCAAATGCCTTGTATTCAATAAACACTTTCCAGTCACCCGGTAATGCTGCGTAAATCTCCTGCAAACTTTCAAGCGTACGCTGGTAGGCTTTCCTGAAATTGAGCTGACCGGGAAAGCTGCTGCCATCTGCCAGCCATACACTCAGCACATTTGAGCCAAGTTCCTGCCCGTAGCGTATCACTTCTATATTGTGTTCAATGGCCTGTTTGCGTACTGCTTTATCAGTATGCTGCAGTGAACCGAATTTATAACTATGGGCCTGCTCCGGCTGATCCTGGAAGGTATTGGAATTCATCGCATCAAAATGCAGCCCGAACTGTGCAGCCAGCGCTTTTAAAGAGGCAGCACTGGTAGGTATATCCCATGGAATATGTAACGAAACCGCATCACTTGAACGGTTGAGTGTATGCAGTAAACCCACATCTTCTATTTTCTCTTCCAGGCTGCGCGGTTCTCCGCCCCCTGAAAATCGACCGAAGCGTGTACCGCCTGTGCCCAATGCCCAGCTGGGAATGGCTATCTGGAAATCAACCAGTTTTTGCAGCAAACTGTCTACCTGGGGCACCTGCCCGGCCAGTTGTTCAAAACGGCGCTGGTGTGCAGTTGCGGCACTATTATTATGTTCCTGTATGGCATATTTTTCAATCAGCATGGCAAATCGTTATGGATTATGGCAAATAAAAAACCGGTTTTAAAGGGATGCTTACCGGTGAAGCATCGGCATTCGTTTCCATGATATCGCTCATATAGTGCCACCAGCGCTGCATTACCGGGTGTACAGGCAAATCATGCAGCAGCAGCGGATCATTTACCTGCAACACAGCGAACAAAACCAGCGTTTGTTCATCCAGGAATATCGCGTATTCGCTGATGCCTGTTTGTTTCAGTAAGTTAACCAAATCCGGCCAAATGGCATCATGGCGTTTCTGGTATTCCGCTGCCATACCCGGCAACAGTTTCATGGTAAATGACTGCCACATATATTGGTTGTTTAACGCAGAAATGCATTGGCTACACCGCCGTCTACATTCAGTATGTTACCGGTCGATTTATCCAGCAGCCCGCCCACAAAAGCAAAACAGGCATTTGCAATATCTTCCGGCAGAATTACTTCGTTCAGTAAAGTGCGGCGTGCATAAAAAGCCGGCAGCTCTTCTACCTTTACACCATAGGCTTTGGCACGGCCTTCTGCCCATGCGCCTTCCCATATTTTACTGTCAGCAATTACAGCATCCGGGTTTACCACGTTTACACGGATATGATCTTTACCCAGCTCTGCAGCATTCAACCTGCTCAGGTGCAGTTGTGCTGCTTTGGCAGAGCCATAACCCGCATTGTTGGGACCGGATACCAGTGCATTTTTACTTACAATATTGAGTATATCACCGCCCAGCTGCTGCGCACGCAATACTTCCACTGCGGCCTGCGTTACCAGGAACTGGCCTTTCACCAGTACATCATATAGCAAGTCCCAGTCTTTCGCAGTATGCTCTTCAATAGGTTTTGAAATAGATAGCCCTGCACAGTTCACCACAATATCAATACCGCCAAATGCAACAGCTGCTGTTTTAAATGCCCGGGTAATGGCTTCTGCACTGGTAACATCGAGCGCTACTGAAGCATAGGCATCTTTGCCAAACTGCTTGTCAAATTCGGCAACGGCACCCTGTAAACGGCTTTCATCATTATCATTCAGCACCACGCAGGCGCCTTCCTGTACCAGCTTGCGGGCAATGGCCTTGCCTATACCACCTGCGCTGCCGGTTACCAATACAATTTTCCCGCTCAGCGCTTTGGGTTTGGGCATGCGTTGCAGCTTGGCTTCTTCCAGCAGCCAGTATTCTATGTTAAAAGCTTCCTGTCTTGGCAATGAAGTGTACGAAGAAATGGCTTCTGAACCGCGCATTACGTTAATGGCGTTAATATAAAATTCAGCAGCCACGCGCGCCGTTTGTTTGTTGCGTGCAAACGTAAACATGCCTACACCGGGGTACAGGATCACAACAGGGTTGGGATCGCGCATGGCAGGACTATCAGCATGTTTGCAATTATTGTAATAAGCGGCGTACATGTCGCGGTAATCACTGAAAGCCCCATTGAGCTGTGCTTTAACGGCAGCTGTATCAGTGAGGTCGGCGCCAGGTGCCAGCTGCAATACCAGCGGACTTATTTTTGTTCTCAAAAAATGATCGGGACAGCTGGTACCCATTGGGGCAAGCCGGTCAAGATCGTTTGAATTAATAAACGTTAACACACGTGCATCATCGGTAAAATGGCCCACCATGTGTTGCTGGGCCGAGCACAGGCCGCGCAGCACAGGCGCCAGTGCAGCAGCCTGCGCCAGTCTTTGTTCAGGTGGCAGCGCCTGTATCTTTTCTCCTCCAAACACCTTTCCTTTCTGCTGTACTTTGTCTGCTACATATTGCGCGCAGCGCTCAATTACTTCCAGGGTGTTGATATAACTTTCATAAGCTGTATCGCCCCAGGTAAACAAACCATGCGAGCCCAGCATAATACCCCTGATACCCGGGTTTTCATCGAGGCATTGTTTCAGCTTTAACCCCAAATCAAAGCCGGGGCGCTGCCATTCAACCCAGCCGATGGTGCCGCCAAACAGTTCTTTTGTAATGGCCTTACCGTCTTTGGCTGCCGCAATGGCTATCGCTGCATCAGGGTGCAGGTGATCGATGTGTTTAAAAGGTAAAAATCCATGTAAGGGTGTATCAATGGAAGGTGCCTGAGAAGCCAGGTCAAATATGCAATGGTTAAACAACTGCACCATTTCATCTTCATGCTCAATACCACGGTACACATTGGTTAAACTGCGCAGGCGGTTTACGTACAATGCAGCAAGACCGCTCCGTTTCAGTGTGCCCAGGTCGCCGCCTGAACCTTTCACCCACATTACTGCTGTTGCCTCACCGGTAAGCGGATCTTTTTCTGTTACCTTACAGGAAGTATTGCCACCGCCGTAATTGGTTAAACGCAGATCTGCACCCAGCAGGTTGCTCCGGTAAATAAGCAAAGCCACCTCATCACCTGCCATTGAAGCCGCCTTTTCATCATCCCATAAATAACTTACGTGCTTAAACTGCGTTGTTGTACCTACTGTCATATTCAAAAATTTATAGTCAGTTGTTGCGATTGTTTATTTCAGCGAATTGCCGTAACCCACCACCAGCACAGATGCCAGTATGCAAACAAGTCCGGCAATAAAGTTCACGAGTGTTTTACGGCTTACGCCCTTCCATTCTTTCAGTGCAAGTCCCCAAAGGTTAGATACTAGGATAATACAGGCCATATGCAGTATCCACGAGCTGGCGCCGTTGCCCAGTTTGCTTTCGCCCATGCCGTAGAAAAAGAACTGCAGAAACCAGGTAGTGCCTGCCGCTGCTGCAAGAAGATAGTTTTTAGCAAGCGGTGAACGCGTATCGGTATAGTTGCGGTAGGTTTTATTTTTACGGTTCAGGAAAAAGCACCAGATAAAATTGGTGGTTAATCCGCCCCAAAGCAAAACCACGTAAATAACATTGTTCTGGTACAGCGGGTTAATGCCCTGCTGCACGGCTGCATAAGCCATGGGCTTGCCTGCTTCTATGCCGTAGTTAAAACAGGCACTCAGCACACCGGATACCACAGCTACCATCAAACCCTTTGTAAGGTTAAATTCTGAAACACTTTGTTTTTTATCCGCATCAGGCAGCTCCCGTTCTTTCAGCACACCGGCATAACCGCATATGGAAATACCTGCCAGGCAAAGCACCACACCTGCCAGTACCACCTGGCCCCAGTGCGTGTGCAGCATATCGCTGAAACTCACCTTTCCCTGCTGCGGTGAAAAGTTGTAATAAACAGCAGGCAGCAATGCGCCAAAGGCCGAACAAAAACCAAGTACAATGGAGTTACCCAGCGACATGCCCAGGTACCGCACCCCCAGTCCGTAGGTTAACCCGCCAATGCCCCACAATACACCCCAGGTATACACCCAGCTGAGTGTTGCACCTTCTGTTTCGCCGATAATCTGGCTAAACCCCGGTATGGTTAACCAGGCAGCCAGTGGCGGAACAATCAGCCAGGAAAAAAGACCACCGATAATCCAGTAACTTTCCCAGGCCCAGCTTTTGATTTTCTTAAAGGGCATATAAAAACTGCCCGATGCAAACCCTCCGGTAAAATGGTAAATAACCCCGGCAATAACTCCCATAAGGTTTCTGTTTTTTCGTATGTAAGCAATCGTTATGGCTCAGCTGCAGTGTTCTGCAATTCTTAAAAAAATGCGGTAATACTCCAGTCAGCCACATTGTGTAAGCAATGCCTGTTAAAGATAGAATTCCTTATTACAGAGCCGTCATGCACCGTCATGCCTCTGTGGCCGGCTTATCTATTGGCCATTGCCATTTCAGGTATTTCATTTAGGTTTGATATGCACCACAACGATTGCATGCATGAAAAAACCACCTGTTTTCCAATACCTGTTTATCGATTATCTTTCTGCCACACCCAAGTACCTGCAGCTGGCCAATTGCGTGGTAAAAGCCATTGATGCAGGTGCCCTGAAAGAAAATGATGTACTACCCTCCATCAACGAACTGAGCTTTGAATTTGAGATATCCCGCGATACTGCCGAAAAAGGGTACAAACACCTCAAAAAAATAGGCATACTCGGGTCTGTACCAGGCAAGGGGTATTATATCAAAACAACCGCCTTAAACCAGCCGCGCAAAATATTCCTGCTGTTTAACAAACTCAGCGCCCACAAAAAAATTGTATACGATTCGTTTGTTGCCGCATTGGGCGATACCGCAACAGTGGATTTTTATGTGTACAACAATGATTTTACCCTGTTCAAAAAACTGGTAACACAAAGCCGGCAGGATTATACGCATTACGTCATTATCCCGCATTTTATAGAAGGCGGCGAAAATGCCTGCGATATTATCAATACACTGCCACCCGAAAAGCTGGTGCTGATGGATAAACTGGTAAAAGGGGTGAACGGCTCTTATGCAGCCGTGTACGAGCGCTTTGGAGAAGATATTTATCATGCACTGGAACAGGCCCGCGAAGCATTGAGTAAATACCATACTATCAAGATCATCTTTCCTGAGCATACGTATTACTCCCGTGAAATACCGGATGGTGTATACCGCTTTTGCCAGCAATATGCCTTTAACTATAAACTGGTACACGATATTGCCGGCGAAACAATACAGTCCGGCGAAGCCTACATCAATGTAATGGAAAACGACCTGGTAACCCTGATTGAAAAAATACTGGCAGGCAAATTAAAAGTAGGTAAAGAGGTAGGTGTTATCTCTTACAATGAAACACCACTGAAGAAAATTATCCTGGATGGCATCACCACCGTATCAACCGATTTTACCATGATGGGTGAAAAGGCCGCGGCATTAATTCTTGAACAATCGCACGAGCATGTGGCCATACCCTTCCGGCTAACCATGCGCTCTTCCCTGTAAAAAAAATCCTCCTCACCAGGGGCAAGGAGGATTCGTTATCTGCGGCAATAAATTACATCACTTTAATACCATTGCCTTTCAAACGCTGGTAAATAGACAGCAGCAATTCGCTGCGCACTTCATGCTCCTTGTATACGCTGCTTACCCAGAAACGTGCGGTTACCTGCACCTGCGCATCGTTAATAGCACTCACCAGTACATCTGCCGGCATTTTCTGAATCAGGCTTTCATGCTCCTGCAACGCATCCATAATGGCCGTACGCGCAAGGTCGAGTTGCTCTACAGGCTGTATGGTGAATGTAAGTGCAGTGCGAACATGGTTATTGCTGAGCGTCCAGTTTACAACCCTGCCCGAAAGCAGGTCACCATTGGGCATAATCACTTCTGCACCTTCACTGGTAATAATACGGCTTGAGCGGATGCCGATATCGCGCACCTTGCCCTTCTTATCTCCTACTTCAATAAAATCGCCCAGCTGCAGGGGTTTCTCAAAAATGAGGATGATGCCCGATACCAGGTTGTTTACAATATTCTGCAAGCCCAAACCAATACCTACACCCAATGCACCGAGTACTACGGTTATTTTATCAACCGGCAAACCGCTCGCCGCGATAGCCAGTAAAAAACCGATGAGTAAAACAGTCAAACGCAGTATAGCCAGTTTGGATCCTTTCTTCTCCATTTCACCGCTGAAATCGCCAGAGGTTTCACCAAAGAAATAACCCACGTATTTCTGCAAAATGTTCGACACATAAATAATGGCAAAGAACAATACAATATTGCCAATGCTGAAAGTGGTGCTGCCAATGGTGTGCGAGCGCGTAAGCGTGCGGCTGATGATGCTGTACAGCGCATTGTACAGGTTCAGGTTGGTGGTGAAAATGATAATCCAGCATACAATTACAATAACAGACAACAATCTGTTTAAACCTTTCTGTACTTTATCATAATCAAAAACAGCTTTCACACCACCTTTTATACGGCTGGCAATCATTTGCAGGTAAAATGCCTCGGTAAGCAGTTGCATAAATATGGTTAAGCCCACCATTTGGGTTAAACCGAATATTGCAGCACTGCCCATTACTTTGGCCACACTTAACCTGCCGATGATGTTGCAGAAAGCAGCCAGTATATTAAACACGATGTACACAATAGTTATTGGCCGTACAAAACCTTTCAGGGCCTTTTGTTTGCGCAGGTACTGTAACAGTTTCCAGCCAAAACCCACAGAAGCCAGGTGAATCAGCAACAGTGATATACGCAGTAATTTGCCCGGCGTTACAATTACATTGGTAAATGCCAGGGCAATGTACAACCCCACCATTACCAGCCAGTATTTAAAGAACACCGGCTCACCATTGCGCTTAAAGAAGATGGTGAGTGTAATGAGCAGGAAAAACTGCATGGTTTCCACGTACACCGATGGCGGGTTTAAATCAAAGAAGGGTGCGGCATTAAACAATATTACCACACTGGCCAGTATCGGCAGCGGTGTTAAATAAGTGAAAGTAAAATCAGCCTTACTAATGTCCACACCGGCCTTTTTCACTTTACGGTAATTGCTGAATACCCATGCAAAAAACAGGGCTCCGGTAAGCAGTATCCACAGCCAGTTATCATTGTGTTTCTTAAAATAATACTGCAATACACGCCGCTGGCTGTTATACGATTTACGGGCCATTGCTACCACACCGGCCGAGGTAGTATCTTCATGTATATTCCAGATACAGGCATACTCCTGCCCCAGTGCCGCAACGCCTGTTTTACGCAGCTGCTGGCGTATCTGCTGCTGCAGCTCCATAGCAAGAAAATAACTGTTGGATACCGATGCCTGCAGTTCGTTTATTTTGGTGAGATTGGTAGAAGTACCCTGTGTGGCCAGCTTCCATTTTTTCCTGATATCGGTGAGCTCGTTCTGGTACAACCTGCGAAAAAGTGTGTCTTTATACAACTGGTTCAGCATGGTATCGCGCATAAAGGTTTCCATTTTGCTGTGCATGCTGAGCAAATTGTCGTTGTAGTCAAACAGCTGGCTGCGCCAGTCATTTATCTGCTGCTGCATATCGCCCAGCAGCACTTTAAACATTTGCAGGTTGCGGGTATTCAGCACCCGGTTATACAACGTAAGGTTTTCTTTAATCACCTGCAGGTTGGCCTGTATATCGGGCAGCCCCTGTTCAATGTCATGGGTATCGAACCCGCGGTCTGTAACATTGTTAATACGATTTAGCGTGGCATGTACTTCTTCCATGCGCCGCAGCAGGCTGTCATCTCCTACCAATGTATCGGGCCTGGCACCTTTTTCACTGAAACTATCTCCCTGCACGCGCCTGGTTTGGGCGCTGGTTAACTGGGAACAACTAAACAGCAGCAGCGTTATAATGGTCAATAAACGTACTGCGCGGCTCAATTGTATGAGCCGGAATGATGGAATAAAAGGGTTATGCATATTGGGGTGTAAAACTGGTGTATCAATTCTGTTGGGAAACAAACGCTAAAATACCCTTTTAAATTGTACATTATACCTCACCTGCAGTTGTTCCGGCATCATTTTTTATGCTTTTTTAAAGGTTTGAATTAAGCCATTACAGCTATTTTTACATCATCTAATCCCAACTGCCCTACTACTATGTTTAAGCTTTTTTCATCTGCATCCCGCACCAGCCGCAACGAGGTTTTACCCAAAGACTTCTCGTTTTTAAAAACAGATATCCATTCGCACTTGATTCCCGGTATTGATGATGGTTCACCGGATGTGGCAGAAAGCATTGTATTGATTAAACATATGCAACGGTTGGGCTTTAGCCGCATTGTTACCACGCCGCATATTAAATGGGAGCGTTACCCCAATACACGCGAAACCATAACCGCCGGTCTGCAACAGCTGCAGGCAGGTATGGCTGCCGAGCAGATTAATTTTGAAGTGCGGGCAGCAGCCGAATATTACCTTGATGATCATTTCTTTTCCCTGCTCGATAAACAGGAACCCCTGTTAACCATCGATGAAAACAAGGTACTGGTCGAGTTTTCTTTTTATGCAGAACCCTTTCAGCCGCACGATACCTTTTTCAGAATACAGACAGCCGGTTACCAGCCCGTGCTGGCACATCCCGAGCGCTATGGTTATTTCCATGAGCGGAAAGAGATGTACAAAACACTGAAGAATGCAGGTGCCATGCTGCAACTGAACCTACTGGCATTAACCGGTTATTATGGTAAAAAGGCACAACAGGTAAGTGAGTGGATGCTGAAAGAAGGCCTGTACGATTTCTGTGGCACAGATATGCACCATACCAAACACGCCGAAGGCCTCAAAGACCTGATCAGCAGCCGCCAGCTGCAGCTGTTGCAGCAATACCCATCTTTCCGCAACGCCGGCTTAGGCGGCACGCAGTAAAACAGATAAACCACAAACACACAACACAAAGGCCGCAAAGCGATTAAGCTTTGCGGCCTTGCCCTTAAATGAATAAGCCCCAATCGTAATTGAGGCTATTCATCGGGGGTATTCAGATAATCAATTTGCTTGCCTAGTGACCGCCGTTGTTTCTTTCCACCATATTCCAGAAAGTTCTGAATACGATATGCAGGTCGAGATACGGCGTCCATTTTTCAATGTACAGTACATCGAAACGGATCCTTGTTTTGGTTCTTATTTTATTTTCGTTGTGGTCTGCAACATCACCGCGGTAGCCGTTCACCTGCGATAAACCGGTAATGCCGGGGCGAACAAGATGCCTGCGTTCAATATCGAAGCCATCCACCATTTCCTGGTATTTGCTGTGAAAGCTGATAGCATGCGGGCGCGGGCCTACAACACTCATATCGCCTTTCAGTACATTGAAAAACTGCGGAAACTCATCAAGATTGGTTTTACGCAGGAAGCTTCCTACCCTGGTAATGCGGCTGTCGTTTTTAGTAGTAGGTGTATATTGATTGTGGCCGGTACTTTTGGTAGCCACACGTTTCATAGAACGGAACTTAAAACATTTGAAATGCCTGCCATTCAACCCCACCCTATCTTGGAAAAAGAATACGGGGAATCCCGATTCAATGATAATTGCCAGCATGATAATGGGGAATAGCCAGCTAAATACAAATAGAATCAGGCACAGCGAGAACGCCACATCGAAGATGCGTTTTCTCAGACTGTAATTGACCATGTTCGCATTGTTTACAATGCGCAGGTCGCGTTCACCTGTAACAGGGGAATCGATGTTTAACACCAGAACGGGCGGCGTTCCAATAGCATTCTTCAGCATAAGAAATTGGTTTGCACGGTTAGGTACTGTAATTCCAGGGACATTAGATTAGCAATTTTTATTCAATGGGCATTTCATTCGCACAGCATTCAACAGGCAAAGCAATCATAAAGCATTAAGTATGGCAGGGGAAGAAAAATGTTCAGGAAGGTATAGGATTCTGAAGGTTTTTACTAAACAGCTACAATTGTACCAAGTTGACCAAAAGCACTGCATTTTTTATTTCATTACCACCTCACCTAAACATTGGAATGTATACTAAACCGGCTGAGCCTTGGCTCCCGAATTTTTGTTTGCGTTAATAATCACAGGTTGCGAAAATGTTTTACCGGTGAAGAACAACTGGTATTTGTTCTCTACAAAATTTTTGATGGCTTCCACAAACCCGCCCTCATCAAATTTCAGCGCGTGTTTCCTGATAAACACCGGATCAAACGTCAACGTTTCAAACTGGTTCACTGCTTCAACCAGGCACTCGCGCGTTTGCTCTTTAAAGAACAAGGCCGTTGCTTTCGAAGCATCATTGGTATAAGGCACCATTGAATCCAGCACACCACCCACACCATAAGCAATCACCGGTCTGCCCGATGCATTGGCCTCCAGCGGTGCAATGCCGTAATCTTCGTGCTGGGGGTTTATCAGCGCTTTACAGCCGGCGTATAAATCAGCCAGCTCATTGGCAGGTAAACCGCTTTTAAACATGATATTGGGGTTACCCGCTGCCAGTTGCCTGCAAAGCGGCTCCTGTGAACCTTTCCCCACTATCACCAGCTTCTTGCCGGGCATCTGGTTAAATGCCTCAATTACCAAATCTATTTTTTTGTACGGTTCAAACCTAGACACTATCAGGTAATAGTCGTGATTTTTCTCGTTTTCGTTGGAAACATGAAAATAACTGCAACGAACCGGCGGGTTAATTACGGTAACCGGCTGCTTGGGCGCGTAAGCTTTTTCAATACGGGGCTTTACTTCACTTGAATTGGTCAAAAACCAGTGTGTTTTCTGCGCAGCCTTGCGGTCTATCTGTTGTAAACGTTTAATAACCCAGTTATAGGCCATTTTCTTCAACAGCTTTGCACCAGACACCACGCTGTAGGTATCGCCTGCCCAGGCCAGCCTGAAAGGCGTATGGCAATAGGTAATCACCAGTGCATGCCTGGCCACCTTTACATATTTCGCACAATGCGTAGTACTCATCAGTATTACATCATATGCTTCCAGGTTCAGCGCCTGCATGCTCCATATTCCGATCGGGAAGAAAAAGCGGCGCAGGTTTACGTCGTCTTTCACATACCGGCCAAACCAGCTGGTACGCACGTCGCATGACTTGAATTCAGGAAAAGTACGATCTGCATTGTAGCTCAGCGTATATATAGGTGCATCGGGAAAAGCCTGGTGAAAACTAAGTGTAACCTGTTCTCCCCCGCCTTTCCGTACCAGCTCATCCTGCACAATAGCGATTTTCATAGACTGTATTGCATTTTAAAATGGGTAATAGTTCAGTGCACACGACATGCGTGCACATACTTTTTTAAAGGGGGGATGCATTGCGGTCTTTCGGTTGAGGATAGTTGTTCGCCCGGCTGCATTGTTCATGCACCGGTATACGGTTCACGCGGGTTAAAACAACTGGTAATTTTTTATTCATTAACCACCGTTCCGGGTTGGTACAGCAGTTAGTAAGGCATGCAATCAGTTCAGGCAATTAGGGGGTTCAGGGAATCAATCAGGTAAGATTAAGGTATACAAGATCGGGAAAGGATTAATTCTGTTGCTTAGTCAAATATAAATATTCCGAAAGAATTTTTCAAAAATTTTCACATTTGACCAGCATTATTATTTATTTTTTAATGCATCGTATCAATAATACCTGTTATGTATTTTTTTGCAGATGTGTGCAAATTCAATGCCATGATAAGGATGCCGCCTTTTAATTAAATAAAAACTTTTCCGGCAGCTCTGGCGCGTAAGCGGGAGCAGGCTTGTTTTGCGCCTGCCTGTGATAATTTACCCTGGCACTTACTATCACCATCAGCAATACCAGCGGCAATGCGTTGGATGGCGTGGTAAAACGGTGCTCCGTTAAACTCATACAGGCAATGTTCAGCAGGTATAGCAATAAGCTGTATTTGGGCATGAAATACGTTTCGTCATCCAGTTTGTTGATAAACCCGTACATACTGCACACAAAGCCAATAAACAATACAATACCCACAATTCCCTCTTCACCTGCAATGTGGAAGTAAGAGTTATGCGCATGGCCATCGTTGTATACTTTGCGCTTCTGGCCGTTATAGTTCACAAAATCTATCTTCGATTTAAACTGGAACGGTTTGTCGTTCACCGCACCCAAACCACCGCCTACAATGGGTGAATGCAGAAACAGGTCAATCCCCGATGGCCAGTTGTAATAAAGGCGCAGCATTACGTTCGCCGTTTTGCCATCTACACCGGCGCCGCCCAGCAGGTAGGCTTCCTTGCGGTTTTCGTAGTTCAGTTTGCGGTATACATCAAAGTGCTGCAAGGATGAACGGGCTTCCAGCATCAGCACGATAAAGATGCTGATAAACGCAAACCAGCCCCTGGTTTTACCACTGAGAAAGAAAAAGCAGCAAAGACTGAATACAATACCCAGCAGCGACCCCCTCGAAAAGGTGGCCAGCAGGTATATGAGGTTGATGAAAATGAGCGAAGCACTGATAATTGTACGCTCTTTGCGCCAGTTAATAAAGGCAAGTGTAAATACGAAGCTGAAAAAACCACCTGCCGCATTACGGGCTATAAACAGGCCGCCGAATGATTGTGCTGCCGATAAATGCCCGTGAAACATAGCTACCGTTACTATAAAGGCCAACCCGTTTACCAGTGTGGTAATGAGCAGGAAATAGCGGATTACCTTATCTACATCGATATTGTAGCTCAGCAGCGGTATGAGGAATAACGGAATGTACGATACAATAAAGTTCCCGTCGTACCTGAAAAAACCGTACTCCAGCAAAGCGCCGGGATCGTAGGTCATTACCGATATAAAAGAGAAAATGAAAAACGCCCCCAGCCAGAGCAGGTACCTGGGTATCATGGGCGTTTTAAATAACAGCACCGGCAGCAGTACAAAGCTTAAACCACTGGCAGCTGCACTGATGGGTACAAAGTTGGTCACGCAGCAAATGAAGCTGATGACAACTACTATTAAAATGGCTCTGGTCATTGGTTTTTACTAAATAAATCAGTTCATCTGTACATTCTTGTACATACGAACCCTTTTTACGTTACTGAGGTTGGGCGGCAAACAACCGATAAATTTATTGCCGCTGATCTCAGTTGAATCAATCCCGTTTTCAAATACAAAACGGATGCCCTTGGTTATAGCGTTGTTCCTGATTTTGGTGCCCACAATTTTGTAACGGCCACCGGTGAATATGGAAAAATCGCCATTGGCGTTGTCGTTAAACTTGCTGTTCGATACCACGTTGTTGGATGATTCGAAATGCACGGCCGTATAATAGCTCTGCGATGCAGACCCGCAATGATCAAACTTGCACTTGTCAGCTACTGATGGGTGATAGCTTCTGAACCACAGGCCCCTGCTTCTGCAATTGGTAAAAGTGGTATTGGTGATATTGGCCTCACTGCTTTCAGATACGCCGATACCTTCAAACAGGTCTTTAACAGTACAGCTGTCTATTTTTACATCTACCAGTTTGTTTTTGCCGTTACCCTCCAGCCAGATGCCGCAGTTGCCGCCGCCGGTGCCATCGGCCGTGCAGCGGATAAAACTGGTGCCCGGCGCATCATCTGCACCAAACAGGTCGCCGTTGGCATTAAAGTGCTCCGAAACACAGTTGCGGATTATGGTATTGGTGCTGCCATCGCCTGCAATGATCTGTGCTTTTGAATCGCCTGTCCAGTTACGCTGGCCCGAGGCTATGCAGTTGCTGACCTCACAATTATTGCTTACGCCTTTATCGCTGTTAAAACGGCCTATCCAGATGCTGTAGTTAAACCCGTTGATGGTTTTAACCGATTCTACCCTGCCGTTCTGCACATTCGCAAACACCAGGCAGCCTTCGTTGATGCCTTTGGCAAAATCGAGCGTTAAGCCTGTAACGGTTACATCACTGGTATTGTGTGAGGCTACTAATGCACCACGCAGTGGCGTAGCCAGGGATATGATGGTTTTATCAATGCCTGCACCAGCCAGCTGCACGCCGCTGGGTACATACAAGGTTGAATCTATCGTATAGGTTCCGGCATCCAGCTGCACACGGCTGCCTTTCTGTTGCTGGGCCTGGCGCAATGCTTCTGCAATGGCGGGCCTTGCATTACCGCTGACCGGTTTTACTTTTATCACGTTCTGTGCGTATAACACAGCCGACAGCAGTACCAGGGCACCCGTAACGCCCATGCTTTTACACCTGAATGCGGTTAACCATCTGTTGCGCATAACTGTAATTTTTATGCTGCAATCTACACCAGCTTAAGGCAGCTTGCAGCATATTTAACAACTTAACTTCTGGTGAACATCCGTTTCCAAACGGGTTTCTTTTCGCTTGCGCCATAACCGTAGCCATAGCCATAACCATAGCCGTAACCGGCGCTTGCTTTCTTCACATCGTTTACCACAATGTGAATTTTGCGCAGCACGTTTTCGTTACGCAACTGCTCCGGTAAGGCCAGCTGGCTTTTCAGTGTGTAGCCATCGCGCACTACATACAGGGTGGCATCTGCAAAGCGGGATATAATCTGTGCATCGGTTACCAGGCCAATCGGTGCGGTATCTACCAATATGCAATCGAAATTGCTTTTCAGGTACTCAAATAACTCATCTACCCTTTCGCCCAGCAGCAACTCTGCAGGGTTGGGCGGTACCGGACCGGAATTAACCAGGTATACGTTTTTATGAATGGAAGTTTGCTTAATGATGGTTGCAGGCATCAGTTCATCCTGTACCATGTAATTGGTAAAGCCGTTTACATTGTTAATGCCCAGCAATGACGACAGTTTGGGTTTACGCAGGTCAAATTCAACCAACACTACTTTTTTACCGGCAATGGCCATGGCATGCGCCAGGTTTACCGAAATAAAAGATTTACCCTCACCACTCATGCTCGAGGTAAACATCAGCACTTTTTCCTTGTTGCGGCCCAGTACATATTGCAGGTTGGTACGCAATGCCCTAAACTGCTCTGCCACAACCGAACTCGCATTGTCACGCAGCACCAGCTCAGCCCCACGGCCGCTGGAATGGTATACTTCGCCGATAATATTGATATCGGTATGCGAAATAATGTCTTTCTTACCTTTTACTTTGTTGTTCAGCAGCTCTTTCAGGTTTACCCACAGGAAGGAGATAAATACCGATGCACCAATCACAATGGCTACTACCAGCAGCTTTCTCGGACTGAAGGGGTCGCGTTCAGATTTGGGATAATCAATAATAGATGCATCTGCAATATTGGATGTTTTAGAGATCGCTGTTTCCTCCCTTTTCTTCAGCAAAAACACGTACAGCTCCTGGCGTATGCTCTGCTCACGCACAAAGTCGAGGTAATGACGCTCTTTTTCAGGCGCGGTACGCAGTTGCTGCTGGTACACATCGCCTTGTTTGGTTGACTGGTTTTCGGCGATCTTCAAACCGTTTTTAATGTTCACCAGGCCAGAAAGAATGTCCTGGCGCAGGTTTTCGATCTGCAGGTCCAGGTTGGCAATCATCGGGCTGCTTTCGGCCAGTGACATCGATTGCCTGTCGCGCTCAACCAGTATGGTATTGTAACGGTCAACCAGCTGGCTCAGCGTCCTGTTTTCCATGATCAGCGAAGAAGGCACCACGCGTTTGTTGTTCTGTTTATCGCGCAGGTAGTTCTCGAGGTTTTCTATAATGTAAAGCTGTGTTCTTTGCTCGGCAATTGATTTTACATAATCGTTGGTATTCTGCACCAGTACCTTGGCCTGCTCATCTACATCAGAAAGCATATTGTTCTGCTTGTACTGCACCAGTTCCGATTCAATGCCATACAGCTCTTTACTCACCAGCTTCAAACGCTCGTCTATAAAAACAAGGGTCGAATCGGCAATCCTGTTCTTGTTATCGGCATTTGCCTGCAAATAGGCATTAATAAGCTCGTGCAGCACGCTCTCCCCTTTTTGCGGGATAGAACTTTGGTAGGTAAGGTTAACAGTAGTGGTGTTTTTGTCAGATACCATAATGGTAAGGTCATTCATCAGCCCTTCTACGGTACGGTCAAAATCGCTGATGGCTACCTGGTATTTACCAACAGGATTAAATGGCGCTGAGAAGTTGCGCAGTACAGCAATTTCACCCACACCAGGCAGCTTTACCGGGTCGCCATATTGAAAAACAGCAGTAGGCTTGGTTTTGCTGCCTTTGTCATCGTAAGAGAGCCGGTAATGACTGCGGTCTACAGAATCTATATCGAATACCAGCCCGTTTATTTTAGCACCTATCTTCAGCGGCTTTACAATAAAAGGCACTTCTTCTACCCACAGTTCGGTGGGTTTTACCATGCCTTTGGACTGGTATTTAATGTTGAGGTTAAGATTGTTTACCACCCTTTCGGCCAGCAGGCGCGATTTCAGCACTTCCACTTCATTGTCAACATTGCTTTTATCATTGAAGAGATTACCCACATCCATTATATCGCTGGCACCGCTTTTATCACCGGTTTTAATAAGCACCTCTGCATTGATTTTGTACATGCGGGTAGCATAGTGCATGTATACATAGGCCAGTACCATCAATAAAATGAAGGTAATCAGCAGGTATTTCCAGTTTTTGATATAGTTGGCAAAAATGGCCCGTATGTCTATCAGGTCTTCGCTGATGGTTTTAGGCATCTTCCCGTTTTTGTGTGCTGTTAGTTCCATATAATATTTTAATGCCTTATTTTTTAATTACCAAAAGAAGCAGTGTAGCGAAGGAAAGCAGCAGCGACAGGTACCTTGCGGTGTTTTCCACGTCTACATTGGCTGCAAATGCCTTGGTTGGTTCTACATACACGATATCATTTTTCTTCAGGTAATAAAAGTCAGAACGAAACACATCAGAAGAATTGAGATTAACCCTGCCGTATAATTTTTTGCCATTGCTGTCGAGATCGCGTATAACCAGGATGTTTTCACGGCGGCCATACACGCTTAAATCGCCTGCATAACCGAGGGCATCGAGAATCGTTACTTTTTCATTCGGCATTACATACATGGCCGGACGTGTAACCTGTCCGAGCACAGATATCTTGAAATTGGAGATACGTACGTTAACGGTAGGATTCTTAAATATGGATTCAAAACGATGCGTAAGCGTATCGCTTGCCGCCACGGTAGTTAAGCCACTCAGTTTTACCCGTCCTATCTGCGGTAATGAAATACGGCCATCCTTGTCAACCAGGTACCCGGCTGTAGCAGGGAAAGCCCCGATACCGGTTGAGCTGGCGCCCAGCGATGGCGTTTGCACTGCCGCTGCATTAATGGTATTGGTCAGCTGCGGGTCAAGCGTATAAATCTTAACGTCTACAATATCATCCGGCTGAATCACTACCTGTTCAAAGCCCTTTACATAAATGGTGTCCTTCAGCTTGTCTCTTAAATCCTGGAAATACGATAATTTTTTTGAACTGTAACAAGATGCGAATAAGCAACTTACAATGATGAAACCTACTGCTGTCGCAGCCTTCCTGTATCCATGCATGCGTTATGTCTATTTATTTTAAAAGGAATAAGGATTACCATTTACCAATACCCCGCGGGAATATTGTCCAGGCTTCGAAATCGTTATTATCAGGCAAGCAACAACATTAGCAACTGTCTTTCGAGGGGGAGTAGGTAAAGGATATGGAGATATAACAACCAAATATGTTATCAATTCAAAACAAGCGCATTCTTCAGTGGAAAATTAGCTTTATATGGCTAGTTCCCCAAATTTTTCACAGGAAAAACAACTACACTCACGACTTATTTTCAGGTGTTTACCAAGCAACGGCCTATATCGCACGCATTCCTTTTGTATGGTCGTATCGGTTTAAACAAGAAATGTGCCATAGCTACCCCGGTTATCAGTCATTTTATTAATACGTGTGCCTGCGTGTATAAACATCGGTAACAGCTGTTGGTCACATCATGAAAAAAGCGCGAAGATAACTCTCCGCGCTTTTTACCAATATAGCAGTTTATTATAATGTTACCGGCCCCTGCCCTTCTTCATTGCCTTTGTTTTCGGCAGGCGGCGTAAACTTGTTGAGGCGTATGTTCAGGCTCAGCAGCAAAAAGCGCGATAATACATTGGCCCTGGTATCCTGTATATAGTTATCGCCTGTACTGCGCCAGATGTTCACGTTCTGCTTCAGCAAATCGTAGCCTTTCAGCTTCAGCCATATATCCCTTTTTTTGCTGAAATATTGTACCACATCTGCATTCAGCATGTTGATGGAGGTGTTGTAACCCGCACTTTGCCCCGTTGTTTGCCTGAAATCATAATCGATGGTTACTTCTGTGGTAGGCGTTGGATTGAGACGTATATTGGGGTTTACACTCCAGAAATACGATACATTGTTTAAACCCGGCTGTAATGAATACTGCCCTTCCTGGCGACTGAAAGCGAAGTTGGCATTCAGGTCTATCCATTCCGGTGTATCATAAATAAACCCGGTATTGAGTTTTGCGTAAGTAGATTGGTTAATATTTTCCGCACTATTCAGCAAACTTGTTGTTTTGTTGCCGTTGGCATATAAACTTACGTTCCATTTCAGTTTATCGGTGCCCAGCTTCAAAGGGCGGAAATAGGAGAACCATGCATTCCAGTTATAGGCACCATCCATGTTTACCGGTTTGGATATTTGCACACCGGTGTTGTTGTCAAAATCGTTGCTGTTTACAATATTGTCAACAACCTGCGAAAACTGGGCATTGGAGTTAAAGCCCGTTTCCTTTTTTGCATTGTAATAATTGAAATAATATTTCACTGTGTGTATCTCTGAATATTTCAGATCAGGGTTACCGGTTTTTATAAACAAGGGGTTGGTGTTATCTACCACAGGCTGTAACTGGCCTGATTGCGGTGCACGCAGACTGAAATTATAATAAATGTTGAACTTGGTTGATTTGGTGCTGTACCAGTAGTTCACGGCAGGTGCAAAGCCATCAAATTTTTGCTGGTACTTGTTGCTGCTATCGAGCGATTTGCTCATGGTTAATGCATCCTGCCAGCGCACGCCCACACCAAAACCATTTTTGGTATTGCCATAGTTGTAGGTAACGCCGGCCGTGTGGTTGTAGTTGCGGTTATCGAAATGGTTGCTGAGGGTATCGTTGGGTATATCATATACCAGGCTGGTGTCGTTAAAATCCAGCGTGCGTTTCAGCACATTGCTGGCGCCATAGTTCAGGTTATAGCTAAAGTTAAGCGAACTGTTTTTACCCAGCGGTTCAGTGTAACTCACGCTGGTACCCAGATTGGTGCCACGGTTCGTTATTTTGCCGTACTGGTTCAGCAATTGCTGGTAGTTGCTGTCGTTAACCGGGAAATAGTAGTTGTTCGAAACATTAAAGGTTTTGCTGTTGGTATTGTTGATATTGTTGTTGAAAGAGAAAAAGATATTCCTGCGCGATTCCCTGAAACGCCTGTTAATGCTGAACTGCCCGTTAAAGTTGGGTGTGTTGGATTTGTTGCTGTTGGTACGGTCGCCATTGTTCAGCTGCACCTTGGTAGGCAGCGCTGAATTAAATACCGAACTGAAATTATAATCAGAAGTGCCATAAGCCGCATTCTGGTTAAACCGGATAAAAGTGAGTGTATCGGGCTTCCATTCAAAATACAAACCGGCATAGGTGTTCTGGTTAATGGTGGTGCTGTTATTGTCTTCGAGATAGTTGGTGGTAGAATCGGTAAAGATGTTTTGCCTGTTGATGCTCTGCATACGTTTGCTGCGGTTGTAATCGTAACCGGCATAGGTATTAAAGGTAAAGTTCTGCCCTATTTTATTGGCATAGTTCAGCTTCAGCTGGCGTATATCGGTAATACCGTTCCAGGTGTTGTAATAGCTCTGGTCATCGGTGCCGGTGCCATTGTCTACACGGCCGGTGTTATTGGCTGCTGCTACAATAGATACCTTCTTATCGTTGTTAAAGAAGTTGGTATTAGAGCGGCCTTCATACCGTTTGTCGGTGCCATAGCCAATATAGTCGGTGCCAAACAAACCGCGTTTGCGGTTTTTCTTTAAAGTGATGTTGATGATCTTTTCACGCTGCCCGTCTTCCACGTGCGTAGCCAGGGCCTGGTCGCTTTTTTTATCGATGATCTGTATTTTCTCAATGATATCTGCCGGGAAGTTTTGCGTAACTGCTTTTAAATCACCGCCGAAAAATGGCTTGCCATCTACATAAATCTGCGTAATGGCTTCACCCTGTGCTTTAATGCCGCCGTCTTTATCTACTTCCACGCCGGGTAGCTTTTTAAATACATCTTCTACGGTGCCGTTCTTTTTCACTTTTACGGCCGATGCACTGAATTCCGTGGTATCGGTTTTCACCACCACTTTGGGGCGCCTGGCCACAATGGTTACTGCGCCGAGCGATTCATAGCCCGGCTGCAGGAAAATAGAATCGCCCGTTTTAGGCGCGTTGTTTTTTACAACCAGGTTACGGGTGTACTCCTGGTAACTCATTACCTGTATGGTTAGGCGGTAACTGCCCGGGGCAAGGTTCGAAAACTGGAAATGGCCGGTGCTGTCTGTCAGCAGCATGCCGCGCACGACCGAATCTTTGGTCAGTAACTGTACTGTAGCCCCGGTGACCGGTTCCCTGGTGCCCGCAGCATATACACCACCTTTCACCTGACCACGCTGTGCCCAAACAGCGCCCGTCAGCATTACCAACAGTACAACAGATAAAACCCTAAACATATCAATTAATTTACAATGTAACATTAAACAAGAATCCTGCAACAATATTAAACCGATTTAGCTTTAGTGGGTTGAAATTTGTTTCAGGAAGGACGGGGAGCCCGGAAAATACGAAAGGAATAATTGTAACTGCGACACTTTTCGGTAAAACCTGTCAGAACATCGATGGTTATCCTATTAGCCGGTGCAAGGATTAAAACAACCGGATGGCCTTAAGGCCACCCTAACAAGACGTTGGAGAGGCTTTTTCGACTTTTTTCTAATAGCACCACCGGTTTTGCTGTCATTCCAGCATCGCCGGAGGATCGTCCGACGATCGTTTGGGAAAAAATTCGCCCCGGCTAAGCCGGGGCGGGACTGAGGTGAATTTTATTAAGACCCTATTCTTTTCAGCGGCAAATGCTCCTTTTGGGCAATAATCAGCGGTACATATTCCAGTACCGTATCCGAAGCATCCAGGCCAAAGGCCTTCTGGTCGGTTTGAGAAATGCGTTTCAGGAAGAAATAGGCATCCAGTATAAAATCTTCTTTTACGGTGAGTTCATTTTCAATAGAAAGAAAACGTTCAATGATCACGTAGGTAATATCGGTATGAAAATCCTTCCGGTCAAGGCATTCGTAGCAATCGTGCGTAGCCAGCTGTTTGGCTTCACTCATTTCCTGCATTACACGTTTCAATAGTGAATGCACACGCGGTTGTATACGAAAACCAATCCTGAAATCAACGCGGATAATCTTGTCTTCCACCAGCTCGTGCACATCGTATTCCATGGTGTACGGGGCGTCTGTACGGTCAATATGCACAAACCAGTATACATCTGCACGTTTGGGCTTTTTATAGAGAATGGATTCAACAATACGCTTTTCTATCTGGCTTTTGCTGTTGGCCTTGGTAAGGTATACGAGGTGGGTGCCGTATTTGCTGATGCTCATGTCTGTACCCAGGTGCTCCATCAAGGGAATAAACGGCTTAATGTTCGTGAATTGCAGGTAACGGTTGGTGATTTTGCGTGCGCGGTACCAGATAAACATGATGAAGGTTAAACCCAGCTCAAAGAACAGGAACATCCAGCGTTGTTTTATCTTGGCCACATTGGCAATAAAAAACGCGCTCTCCACCGTAATGAAAATAAGCATGGTAGCCGCAATAAGTAACAGCGGCCATTTGCGTACATAACGCATGTACATGTACATCAGGCAGGTGGTCATCAGCATGGCTACTACAATGGAAAATCCATAGGCTGCTTCCATATGTCCCGATTCGCGGAAATACAACATCATGCCCACGCAACCCAGGCACAAAATCCAGTTGATGCTGGGGATATAGCTTTGTCCTTTTACCGTGGTAGGAAACTTGATACGCACCCTTGGCCAGAAATTCATACTGATGGCTTCGCTGATTAACGTAAACGACCCGCTGATTAATGCCTGGCTGGCAATGATGGTGGCCAGTGTGGCAATTACAATACCGGGCACCAGGAACCACTCCGGCATCAGTTCATAAAAGGGATTCAGTCCGTTAAGCTTGGATTGGTTGTGCGAGAGTATCCATGCACCCTGACCCAGGTAGTTTACCACCAGCGCCAGTTTTACAAATATCCAGCTGCCCTGTATGTTTTTGCGGCCGCAATGTCCCAGATCTGAATACAGGGCTTCCGCACCTGTGCTGCACAGGAAAACGGCGCCGAGCAGCCAGAATCCCTTCGGATAATTCACCAGCAAATTATAAGCGTACCAGGGGTTCAATGCGCGGATGATAGCCGGGTTGTGCAGTACAGGCACCACACCCAGCACCAGTATCATGGAAAACCATACAAACATGATAGGACCAAAAGCTGCCCCCACCACCTTGGTACCAAAACGCTGGAAAAAGAACAGCAGCGAAATAATCGCGATCACTATACCAACGGTAAGATTGTTACCGGGTACAATAATTTTTTCGAGGCCTTTTACACCATTCAAACCCTCAATAGCCGATGCCACGGAAATGGGCGGGGTAATAATACCATCTGCCAGCAGGGTGGCTGCACCCAGAATAGCGGGGATGTATACCCATTTTGCATAGCGGCGGATAAGGGCGTACAGCGAAAACACGCCGCCCTCCCCCTTATTGTCTGCCCGCAGGGTAAGAATCACGTATTTAAAAGTGGTTTGCAGGGTAAGCGTCCAGAACACACAGGAAATACCACCATATACCAGTATATCGGATATATCTCTTTTACCGAGGATGGATTTGAAAACATAGAGTGGAGAGGTTCCGATGTCTCCGTAAATAATGCCGAGGGTAATCAATAAACCAGCAATACTCAGTTTGCTGAGATCAGGGTGGGCGTGGGAACCGGATTTTGTGCTCATACAGATGTATATCTTTCTTGAAAAAGAAGATAGCAAGCAAAAGGGAGGCGCAATATTTTTATAGCCTCCCCGTTTTCATAAGGCTGCGAAATTACGCCGCCGCACTATACCGGCGCATTTTTTCGTGGATAATTTAACAGGAAATATCCCCGGTTTACCGTCGTAACTTTGAACAAACGTTTGTACCCGGGGTAGATTTCCCGCGTGTGCAGCACCGGGTTAAAAGGCAGCTTTAGCCAGGCAGGCAAGCAGCGCGATTTAACAGTAAAATGCGTTAATTCAACCGGGTAAAAACGTTAAAAGCCGATAATACCGGCGTAACTTGTTAAGGCTTTTGTAATGTTGCACAGGCGATGTAACAATTTCATTAGCTATACATCTAAAGTTTAAATATCGTTTTCATATGAATACTGTACGATTAGTTATCCTGTGCGTTTTCGCAGCCTTTGGGTTTACTGCGGCAAATGCGCAGTACGAATGGCCAAAGGTGATCAATGCCAGTGACGGATCGGTGATAAAAGTGTACGAGCCCCAGCCCGAATCTTTTGCCGGCAATGTGTTGAAATCACGTTCCGCGATCTCCTTCCAGGCAGCCGGACAAACTGAACCCGTGTTTGGTACTTTCTGGTCTGTATCTACTGTTGAAACAGACCGTGACAACCGCCGTGTAAGCGTGCAGTCTGTTCATGTACCCAACGTAAAATTCCCCAGCGATGTAGATGCCAATGCCATCAGCTTTGTAAAAACCACGCTTGAAGCACAGTTGCCTGCTGTAGAAAGCGATTTGCCGCTGGATGCCATTCTTACCTCACTGGATGAAACCAAGGAAGAAAAGAAACTCTCCAGCAACTTCAACAACAAACCGCCTAAAATTTACTACGCCAGCAATCCTTCTTTGCTGATTACCATCGATGGTACGCCCAAGCTGAAACACAACAGCGACTGGGATGTGGATGCAGTAGTAAACACGCCGTTTACCATTGTTAAAAACAACGACAACAACTATTACCTGTACGGTGGTAAAAAATGGTACCGCGCCAAAGACGCGCTGGGCCCTTACAACTACACCAGCGATGTACCCGGTAATCTTAAAAAAATTGAAACATCGGTTAATGCAGCCAACAATGCAGATCCTGGTTACAGCGATTCTGCAGCCAATGCCAGGGCCAATGTGGTATCTGATATCATTGTTACCACACAGCCTGCCGAGCTCATTCAGACAAAAGGCGATCCGCATTTCACCAGCATTGACGGTACCAGCCTTCAGTATGCTGACAATTCTGAAAACGATATCTTCTACAACCAGAACGATCAGCAGTATTATGTATTGATTTCAGGCAGATGGTTTACCTCTTCTAAAATAGATGGATCCTGGTCATATATCTCATCCGGCAGCCTGCCTTCAGATTTTGCGAAGATCCCTGAAGGTTCGCCGAAAGACAATGTGCTGGCCAGCATAGCCGGTACACAGGCAGCCCGCGAAGCGGTAATGGATGCACAGATTCCGCAAACGGCAAAGGTTGACCGCCGTACTGCCACTACCAATGTTACGTACGATGGTGCCCCGCGTTTTGAAGCAATACCCGGTACACACCTGCAGTATGCCACCAACACACAGAGCTCTGTATTGAATTACAATGGCAGGTATTACGCCGTTGATAAAGGCGTATGGTTTGTATCCGACAGCCCTACAGGCCCATGGACAGTAAGTACCGACCGCCCTGACGATGTGGAATCTATTCCGCCGAGCAGCCCGGCCTACAACCTGAAATATGTATATGTATATGATTCTTCACCTGATTATGTATACATGGGTTACACACCCGGTTACCTCAACAACTACGTGTACGAAGCTACCGTAGTGTATGGTACCGGTTATGCCTACACACCATGGTGGGGTAATTACTACTACCCCCGCCCGTATACCTGGGGTTTTGGTGTATCCTACAACCCCTGGTGGGGATGGGGACTTGGTTTCGGCTTCAGCACAGGCTGGTTTAATGTAGGCTTCGGCTCAGGTATCTGGGGCGGCTGGGGCGGTGGCTGGTGGGGGCCTGCCATTTACCGTCCTCCGTATCACTACTGGGGTGGCTACTATGGTCATGGTTACTATGGCCACGGTTATTACGGACGTGGCGGTTACGGCTATGGCGGATTTAACCGCACCGTTGTATACAACAGAACAACCGTAAACAATATTTACAACTATCGCAGGGATGTGGTAAGCAACAACCGTAACATAGGTCCGCGCCGCACATTCGGCAGCACACCACGTAACGTGAATACACCCGGCACCGGCAGCAACCCGGGCATCGGCGGCCGTTCAATGAATAACAACAACCGTGTATTCAGCGACAGGCAGGGCAATGTTTACCAGCAGGGCGGCAGAACTACCAACACACAGGGCAATGCCGGCCAGTGGCAGCAACGCAACAACAGCAACAGAAGCTGGCAGCCGGTTGACAATAACCGCAGCGAGGTAATACAAAACCTGAACCGCCAGCAGCAGCAGCAAAGCCGCGGCGAGCAACGCACACAAAACTTCCAGCAATTCAGGAACAATGCCGGTTTCAGCAGGCCCTCCTCTTCAGGCGCACCCAGCTTTAGCCGTCCTTCATCAAGCGGTGGTGGTGGTTTCAGCCGCCCTTCATCTGGCGGTGGCGGCAGCAGGCCTTCCAGGAGATAATTAAACAAACAATACATAAAAAAGAGACTGCCCTGTAAAGAGCAGTCTCTTTTTTATTCACAGCAACAAGCTGCAAGCTTGTTTTCTCTAAACCGCCCAGGCAATAAGTATAGGCGATATTTAATACTCGCTTAAAATCACTCTCCAAGGGAGCCCTTTGGACACGACTGACAACTCACGATTCATGTTCTCTCACGGCCTTCAGCCATCCGGCAGCATCCTGTACAATAACTCCCCCGGCAATACATTGTTCTACCGCATCCTGTATGCCTTTGCGCACATCGTCGGTAATGCGCACAAAACCCAGGCGCCTCGCAACGACCAATGCAGCGGCTTCAGGCTGTATGGCAATGGCATCGGCAACAGATTCCTGTATGGCAAGCGACATTTCCTCGGGTGCGATATAGGCAAGCCTGCGCGATACGGCGGGCAACGCACTTCTGTCGCGCACAACCGGCACAGCCATTTCAATATGCCATAAAAAGCCATCGCGTGTTACAATACGTTTCGATTGTGCCGATAGCTGTACAGCCTGCTGAAAATGTTCTTTCATACGTGTTCCCATACGCGCCAGGCCTGCTGCTTCTACCAGTCTGCGCGCAGCTTCCTCCATATGCACAGGGCTTTCTACGCGCACCACTTCTTCCAGCCAGCCGGCCAGTACAGGCAGGGGATGCTGGTGAAATTCCTGCTGTGCAATTTCAGCCGGAACAGTGGCCAGCTGATAAGGCGCAGCACCTTCTTCCTGTTCATCTGCCGCTTCCCTGTTAATGGTGGCAGGTGGTGTATCTTCTTTTATTATGACTGTTTCTGTCTGCTCCTGCGCCTGGCTGCGGGCCTGCTCCAGTGCCTGCACCAGCAGGTCTTTTTCTTTCTGCGGGTTGCGGAACCAGTCTGTGCTCCATACCCGGTACAAATGCCAGCCCATGCCCTGCAATACCTGGTAACGCAGTCGTTCGCGGTCGCGCGCACTCTGCGTGCTGTGGTAACTGAAGCCATCACATTCAATACCCAGCAGGTAACGGCCCGGCACTTCCGGGTCGGCAATGGCAAGGTCTATACGGCAGCCGGTTGCACCTACCTGTTCGTGTACGGTGTATCCCATCTCACGCAGTGTGGCAGCCAGGTATTTTTCAAAAGGCATCTCTTTCTGAAACGGCGACTGCTCACTTTCCTGCAAACGGCCATGTTGTGCATAGTGCAGGAAGCTCTTCAACGCGCGCACGCCATAAGCCTTGCTGCGTGTGGCATCTATATCATCGGCCGTAATATTGGTAAACACTTCACAACGCAGTTTGGCGCGTGTGATTAATACATTGAGCCTGCGCTCGCCACCATCATTATTCAGCGGACCAAACAACATGCTCAGCGAGCCATCTGCCGTGCGGCCATAACCAATGCTGATAAAAATAACATCGCGTTCATCGCCCTGCACATTCTCCAGGTTCTTTACAAAGAAGGGTTCATCTGCATGCTGCTGTAAATATTTCTCCAGCTCAGGCATTTTGCGGCGGCGTGTTTCCAATGCGTGCTGTATGGCCTGCATTTGCGCCGTACTGAAAGCAACCACACCCAAGGTAAGTGTGGGAGAATTGCGTGCATGCGCTACCACGGCATCAGCCACGGCCTCTGCTTCCAGCGGGTTGCTGCGGGTATTGCCCCTGTCGTACACCGTATGCGCCAGGTGATGAAACAGCAAACCCAGCTGATCTTTACTGCCCGCGCCAGGGAATATCACCAGCTTGTTTTCATAAAACTCCCGGTTGCTTAAGCTGATCAATGACTGGTGGCGGCTGCGGTAATGCCAGCGCAGCATGCGTTGCGAAGCCCCCTGCGCATCGCACAAACCAAGAATGCTGGGCATATCGGCAGTTACATTGTCTTCATCATCTGTTTCACGGGTAAGTGTATCAAAGAAACTGGTGGGCGGCAACTGTTTGTTATCCCCTACCACTACCAGCTGTTTGCCGCGCAGTATGGCACCCAGTGCATCTACCGGTCGTACCTGGCTTGCTTCATCAAAAATCACGAGATCGAAAGTGAGACTACCCGGCGGCAAAAAATTGGCGATAGACAGCGGGCTCATCATAAACACCGGCTTAATGGCCTGTATGGCCATACCTGCTTCCTGCACCAGCTTGCGCAAAGGTTTATGTCTTGCTTTTTTATTAAACTCCGTACGCAGCACATTCACCTGCCCACCTGCTTCTGCGCCCGGCATGTGCTCCCAGTGTTTCAGCGCTACCTGCAGGCGGTTGTACTGCAGGTTCAGTTGATCCAGCCTGCAGAACTGCTGCACCATGGTTTCGTGGCTGGCCCTTTCAAAACGGCGCAGGCTTGGGTGTGCGGTAATGGCTGTTTCCAGTATAAACTCATACCATGTTTTTTGCAGGGCAGGTTTCAGCTGCTCTTTTGCACCAGCCCATTGCACACAACATTGCAGCAGTGATTG
Organism: Deminuibacter soli; assembly: GCF_003412455.1. Classification (GTDB taxonomy): domain Bacteria; phylum Bacteroidota; class Bacteroidia; order Chitinophagales; family Chitinophagaceae; genus Deminuibacter; species Deminuibacter soli. The sequence continues at coordinate 122,912 of NZ_QTJU01000001.1, forward strand.
CAACTGTTCGGCAGCCGCTGTTTCGGCCAGTGTGTTCCATTGTATTACCTGGTGAAGTTCCGGCAAACGCTGCTGCCATTGCTGCAACAGGTTTTGCTGTTCTTCAAAACTGCGGTGCATTAAAAACACCATGTCAGGAAACCGCATTTCTTCTGCCAGCTGCAATTGTTCTATCAGCTTATCCAGCACAACACCATGCTGGTGCAGGGCTTTCAGCAGTATCAGCTGCTGTTGCTGCGCCCATGCCGCATCGTGGTGTTTAGCCAGGAAACGCAGCAAACCTGCCGGGTATTTACCCTGCTGCACCTGCTGGTGCAGGCCGGTGATATAGGTGGTGATGGTTTGCAAAACATCCCACTGCACATTCTTTTGCCAGCGGTTGCCATACAATTGCGCAGCCAGTGCTGCATGCTCCTGCACCAATGCTTTCAGGCGTTTGGCTTCCAGTATATCGTTTACGTATTGCAGTTTGGTATTCGTATCTGCCGGTAATGCTGTGGTGCACAAAGCTGCCAGCGTTCGGTTGGCCTGCCGCCAGGAACTGTTTAAAAACTTATACCATTTATCGCCATAGGCCAGCAGGTGTTGCCGCAGGGGCAATACGTCCTGGTCCCATGCTTCGGGTATCAGCACTCCGGCATATTGTTGTTGCAGCTGGTACAAACGGGTACCGCTGGCGAGTAATTCGTTAATATCGGTTTCGCGCAGCAGCCAGTCTGCATGCAGCACATCAATACCCTGTAAATCGGGCTGTTCGCTTAGCAACTGCAGCATATCGGCCAGGTCAATTCCCTGTTTGCGGTTCACAGGCAAATCCAGCTCCATCAACGCAGCAGTATCCTGTGCCTGCAGGCGCAGGCCGTCAACCGCCACCAGCGCACCTGCCAGCGTAACTGCTACTGCTTCCTGTGCGGCGGGCAGCAATACTTTCAGCTGCGAGCCCCAGAACAACAGTTGCTGCGGTATGGCATTCATCTGCTGCAGCCTGGCCTGCACCTGCTCGGCAAAAGCAACGGCGCGGTTAAAACGCGCGGCATCCCATTGCTGCAATCCGTCAACAGCCAGCACAGGCAGGTTTTCAAAAGGCAGTGCTTTCAGCTGTACCAGGTAACCGATGGCCTGCTGGGGTGTAACAGCGGTTTGCAATACTGCCGTGTTCATGGCTATGCAGTAATCATTGAGTTCTGCGCGGCATTGCTCCAGGTAACCCAGCTCATCCTGCAGTTGTGAAGCAGCGGGTTTACCAAGGTCCATGGTGCGGCGCAGCTCGTTGTGCAGTTCTTTTTTATTGGCCTTGTTGCTGTGCAGTTCAAGACAGGCATCACCCAGGTGAATGGCATCGAGCCTGCGTTTCACCACATCCAGCGCTGCCTGCTTTTCTGCTACAAACAATACCTTTTTGCCCTGCCCTATGGCATTGGCGATAATGTTGGTAATGGTTTGCGATTTGCCTGTACCGGGTGGCCCCTGAATTACCAGGCTGCGGCCTTCCTGTACGGCCAGCATAGACAATACCTGGCTGCTGTCTGCATCCAACACCTGGTACAGCTGCTGTGCAGCAGGGAGGTGATCAATAAAACTGTCTTCTGCAACACCCGGTGCAGTATCGCTGAAACCTGCACCAAACAGGCTTTGCAGGATATTGTGTGCTTCCGGTTTGGCAGTCTCCGGCCATTCATCTGCATCGAGATCGTGATAAATGAGAAACTTGCCGAACGAGAAAAAGCTCAGCACAATTTCTTCTGCAGCCAGCTCCCATCCTTTCATGCCTTCAATGCTTTGCGCAACGGCAGCAAAATAGGCAGGCACATCAATGGCGTCTTCCTCGGGCAAAGCGGGTAAACTGATGTTGAAATCAGCTTTCAGCCGCGCCTGCAGACTTAAATTGGTTTCTACATCACCGCCTGAATAACGCAGGCGAAAACGCTCCCTTGCACTGCTGCGTTCGAGTGTTACGGGAACCAGTATCAGCGGTGCTTTGCGCTTTTCGCCGGCGGGTGATTCTTCGTACCAGTGCAGCATACCCAGGGCCAGGTACAGGATATTTACCCCTTGTTCTTCCAGGCTGGTGCGTGCTGCATAATAGGTATTGAGCAGCCGTGTTTGTAATGATTGTTCGTTTTCGGCTGTTTGTAAATTGAGATCGGTATAGGTTGTTTCGGCAACAGGCGGCTCTATGGTGGCAGCGGCAGTCATCATTTCAGCGACCTGCTGCGGTGACGCCTGCGCTGCAACAGTTTCAGTTACTGTTTCGGCAACTGTTTCCTTTGCAGCAGCGCGTGGCAGAAAGCGCATGGCCTTTCCTTGTTGCACCAGTATATCGTACAGGGCAACGGATTGTTCCCCGGTAACCTGTACACCGCGGGCTTGTTGTAAACGGTAGTTCAGCAATGGATTGCGCAAACCCAGATCGAGCAGCTCCCTGCGTGCCGATTCCAGTTTACTGCGCGTTTGTTCCTGCATGTGCGTGGCTTTTTTATTGCGATTGTGCTAATATAACGATGGGTGCACAAGATAATTGTCAGTTCAATGGTTTCGCAGTTCAATTGTTTCATAGTTCAATTGTTCAATGGTTTCATTGTTCAATGGTTTTACACAGGTATCACTTAACTACCGAAACTTCAAACATTAAACATTAAACCTTTAACAGTCATTTGCAATTCCTTGCGTACGTCATATTTCAGAAGCATTTCTATGGAATTTTGAGAAAATTTTAACGATTATACCAGCACTAAAAAATTGATTTACAGGAGCATAAATATCGAGGAAAGAAACATCAAACGGGGGATTTGTAAAAAGGGATTTTTGAAATAGATTCCGCATTATCTTCGCATACACCCAAAAAAAAGGGTCCACTGTAGAAACAGCCGACCTCTAACGATTGCTTGCCATATGAAAAATCTTCGAATTCTTTTTGTGGATGGTAGTCGTCTAGTTTTCCGCTTCCATCATCAAACCTCTAACAATTGCCGCCCTTCGATTGCTTGCTGTATGAGATTTTTTATTAACACTGTAAAATTACAAGCGATTTCCTCACCCTGCAAAACAACTTATTCGTGTTTTTATCATGGCAAAGCCGATAAAAAATTCACAAACCCTTGCTGCTATTGAGTTTTAGGAGATTTCTATTATGACGCCCAACAGTTTTACCGACGCATTGTTTCAACTCGTAAAGTCTTTAGAAAAGTCAGAGAAGAGACATTTCAAATTATACATTAAACGAAGCTCCGCGAACGAGGACCTGAAAATCATACAGTTATATGACGCGCTGGAAAAATTGCCCGAATACGATGAAAAGCCCCTGCTGAAAAAACTTTCACCGATTACCAAACCCCAGCTAGCCAATTTAAAAACGCATTTATACAAACAACTGTTAGCCAGCCTGCGCCTGCTGAAAAGCGCCGATAATATCGACCTTCAACTGAGCGAGCAGCTCGACTACGCGCGCATACTCTACAATAAAGGTCTGAAAATACAAAGCCTGAAAATACTGGAACGTGCCAAGGAACTGGCCAAAACCAACCATAAATACAATTTCCTGGCCCAGGTAATCTCCCTGGAAAAGAAAATTGAAACCCTGCACATAACCCGCAGCTCACAGGAAAAAACGGAATTGCTGGCAGCGGAATCGCGCGAGATCACCGGTCATATCGACCGGGTATCGCGGCTATCCAGCCTGGCATTACAGCTGTACCGCTGGTATATTCAAAACGGGCATGCCCGCAACGAAGCTGACGAAACAGATGTGAAGGCCTATTTCCGTAAAAACCTGCCGGCCGATGCGCACGAGGTAACCGATTTCTACGAACGCATGTACCTGTACCAGAGCTATTGCTGGTATGCTTTTATACGAACCGATTTTTTGATGTACTACCGCTACAGCAAAAAATGGATAGACCTCTTCGATGCACAGCCATTAATGATTGAAGTAGAACCCGGCCACTATGTAAAAGGCATGCACAACCTGCTGAATGCCCATTTTGACCTGCGCAACTACAAAGATTTTGACACCACCCTACGCCGTTTTGAAGCCTATGCCGCTTCACCGGTAGGTAACCTGCACGATAACTTCAGGATACACACGTTTATTTACATCTACACTGCCAAAATAAACCAGCACCTGATGATGGGCACCTTCCGCGAAGGACTGGCCCTGATACCCTATGTAGAAGAGAAACTGCAGGAGTACGCACTGTATGTAGATATGCACCGCATCCTGGTGTTTAACTACAAAATGGCCACCCTCAATTTCGGCAGCGGTGATTACGCCAAATCTATTGACTACCTGCAAAAGATCATCAACAGCAACGCAGACCTGCGGTACGATTTACAGTGTTATGCCCGTTTGCTGCACCTGATGGCACACTACGAGCTGGGCAATTACGATATCATGGAATCACTGATAAAATCGGTGTACCGTTTTATGGCGAAAATGAAAAACCTGACGGTGGTGGAAGAAGAGATGTTTAAATTCCTGCGTCATTCATTTGTGGTATCACCACGCCAGCTGAAACCCGAACTGGAAAAATTTCTCGAGAAGATCAAACACCTGGAAAAAAGCCGTTTCGAAACAAGGGCCTTTGCCTACCTGGATGTGATATCGTGGGTAGAAAGCAAGGTATATGAAAAGCCCCTGAGCACCATCATCGGCGACAAGTACCGGCAAAGCAAACACAAAATATAAACAAGCCTTTCCGATTGCCTGCACATACCATCCCCGTAGCCACAAGCACGGGGATTTTTTATCTCTCGCGGAAAACGCAGGATTGCGCGAAAAAAGCCAACCGCGGCATGAAGTGCAAAACGATCAATCATTCCATGCAACAAAACGGAACTATTAAACATTAAACCTTCAAACTTTAAACTCCTTTTGTCCGCTTGTGAACAGGAAACTGTTCGCCTGCGGACAATTTGTTTTTCTTAACAGTTTACAGTTCGATTCATTATCAATGAGTTACGGCTGGCACAACCACATGGCACCGGTTTGGCATTATACCTAACATCAAACGCAAACAATAAAAAAACTTATAAAAACTACGTTTATGAAAAAGATTATCCTCGCCGCCATCATCGCTATCAGCCTTATTGCAACTGCATTTGCTGGTACTACTAACGACAAAGTAAGCACTACATTTAAAAAAGCATGGCCTGCTGCCAGCATCACCAGCTGGAAAGTAAACGGCATGATCACTACCATCAGCTTTACTGTTGATAACCTGAACATGCAGGCTTTCTACGATGAAGACGGCAACTTCATGGGCACCAGCCGCCCGGTACAGCTGACTGAATTGCCTGCTGCTGCACAAACCACCATCAAAGACAAATACCAGGGTTATACAGCCACTGAAGCCATTGAAATGAACTCCACCACCGCAGGCTTTAACTACTATGTATCACTGGAAAAAGACACGCAGAAACTGATTCTGCAGGTTGCACAGGATGGCAGTGTAAAGACATTTAAGAAGCTGAGGAAATAGCAGAAGAAAGCTGTAAGCAGATAGCTGTTAGCGCTTAGCCTTTTTCAGCTGTGGGCTGCAAGCTTTGAGCTACGAGCTTTTAGAACAAGACAAACTATATTTTATACCGGAGCGTCTTTGCATGGGTAATACCTGCGAAGGCGCTCTTTTTATTTTTGCCCAGGCAAGCTAACCGCTAAAAGCTATCGGCTAAAGACGCTTCTCAACCTTTTTACCTAATTTTAGGTTTATCATAAAACAACAGTAAGGTTATGGATACGATTAAACAAGATGAGGCAATTCTCACCATTGATATCGGTGGCTCACACATTAAGGCAACCATTTTAAATGCAGCCGGAGAACTGAAGCAGGACTATCGCAAAGTGGTTACACCCAGTCCGGCTACACCGGAAACCGTACTTGAAGCCATTCATGCACTGGTGAAAGATTTTCCTGCATATGATAAGATCTCTGTTGGTTTTCCCGGTTATGTGCGCAACGGTATTGTGTTCACTGCACCCAACCTCAGTAACCCCAACTGGAAAAATATCGATCTCGGTCAAAGAATAAGCAATTCATTACAGAAACCTGTGCGACTGGTAAACGATGCCGACCAGCTGGGTTTAGGCGTAGCCAGTGGTAAAGGCTTTGAGCTGGTGGTAACACTCGGCACCGGTTTTGGCACTGCCGTATTAATGGATGGCTACCTGCTGCCACATCTTGAACTGGCGCACCACCCCATCAGCAAAGGCAGGGATTACGATGAATATGTAGGCAATAAAGCGCTGGAAAAAGACGGTGACGAAAAATGGAACAAACGCATTGGTAAGATCATCGAAATATTGAAAACAGTATTCAACTACGACCGCCTGTACATTTGCGGCGGCAATGCAGATAAAATCAGCTTCAAACTCGACCAGAATATCAGCATCGCCACCAATAAAGATGGCATCAAGGGCGGCGCCCGCCTGTGGCTGCTGGAAGAACGTTATCATATAACTACCAACCTGCCTGTATTGGCCCCTGCACACAGCTAAGAAATACATTTTATACATACAAACGGCCCCGGATCAATGATCCGGGGCCGTTTACTTATTTACCAGCTTTTAAGCTTCAATCCTTAACTTTCTCCTTTTAGCCATGCAACAATAATATTTGTGTCAAGATCTACTTCCAGTCATCTTCATGGGCACCGGTTTAGTTAAAGCTTTGAAGTAATTCAACTGCTTCGGCGCTCAATTTTCAAGCCCAAACACTTCATGCAGCTCCGGTATCTCCACATCAGGAAAGCCTTTTTTCTGCAAACGGTCACGGAAGTCCTGCTGCACATCGTATTCTCCGTGTACAATAAACAGCTTCTTTACTGCCGAAGGTTGCTGGCAGGCCAGGAACTGGCAGAGATCGTTGTAGTCGCCATGTGCACTCATACTGCGTATAGAACCAACCTCAGCCCTTACCTCGTAGCGCTCGCCGAAAATGCCCACTTCCTTGGCACCATCGACCAGGCGGCCGCCCAGTGAACTGGGTTCACAATATCCAACGAGCAGTATGGTGTTGCGCTCACTGCTGATATTATTCATGATATGGTGTTTTACCCTGCCCGCATCGGCCATACCGCTGGCTGAAATAATGATAGAGGGTTCAGGCTTGTCGTTGAGTGCTTTACTTTCTTCTACTGTCTGGATAAAACGCACACCTTCAAAATCAAAGGGATCATCATCTATCTCCAGCAGCTTGCGGATGCGGCTGTTAAAGGTTTCAGGATGTTTTTTCACCACATCGGTAGCCTCAAGGCTCAGCGGGCTATCTACATACACCGGCACCCTTGGCAGGCGTTTTTCCAGGCTTAAGCCGTTCAGCACGTACAGCAGCTCCTGTGTGCGGCCCACACTGAACGAGGGAATAATCAGCTTGCCTTTTTTCTCCACGCAGGTATGTTCAATCCATTTCAGCAGCAGTTCGGGCGTGTTGAACACTCCGGCATGCAAACTATTGCCATAGGTACTTTCAATAATGATATAATCCGCCTGCGGAAACACTTCCGGCGAGCGCAGAATTAAATCACTGTAGCGGCCCACATCACCGCTGAAGCTGATTTGCGTGGTTTTACCTTTTTCGGTTACACGCAAATGCACGGCGGCGCTGCCAATAATATGGCCGGCATCTGTGTACATCACTTCCACGCCGGGTTGCAGCGTAAGCCACTGGCCATAGGCCAGCTTTTCAAATAAAGGCAAAGCAGCTTTCGCATCCTCTATTGAATACAATGGTTCAATGGGCGGCAAATGCTGTTTGGCCCTGCGTTTATTGCTGAAACGCGCATCATCGCGTTGTATTTCTGCAGAATCAAGCAGCAGTATTGCAGCCAGGTCTTTGGTAGCAGGCGTGCATACAATGCGGCCCTTAAACCCTTCTTTTACCAGTTTCGGAATAAGGCCCGAATGGTCGATATGTGCATGCGACAATAACAGGTAATCTACTTCCGCTGCATCAAAACCCAGGTCGGCATTGAAGGCATCGGTATCTTTTCCCAAACCCTGGAACATCCCGCAATCAAACAGGATAACGGTTCCGTCAGAAAGGGTTAACAGGTGTTTGGAGCCGGTAACAGTACGGGCTGCGCCGTGGAAAGCAAGTTTCATGGCTGAAAGATATTCTATATCCTGCAGATATGGAATATCTGTAGCTTTATCACCGGATGATTCAATTATATTCCCGCATCAAACACCACTGGCTGCGTTTATCCCGTAAACGCAAAATACTGGTGCTTGCCTGTATCGCCCTTTTTGTATGGTTCTGGTTCAGCCTGCCGGGCAAGTTGTTTGTAACACCCACCAGCTATGTGCTTACTGATAAAAACGGGGTGCTGCTGAACGCGGCCATTGCAGCAGACGGACAGTGGCGTTTTCCCTATGATGCCGATGTTCCTGATAAATTCAAACAATGTATTCTCGCGTTTGAAGACAAGCGTTTCAATTATCATTTTGGTGTAGACTTCCTTGCCATGGGCCGCGCCTTGTGGCAGGATGTGCGGTATCACCGCGTAGTAAGCGGCGGCAGTACCATTACCATGCAGGTGGTGCGATTAAGTCGCGGTATGGGCAGCCGTAATATCTGGAATAAACTGAAAGAAGCCCTGCTTGCTGTTCGCCTGGAATGTTCGTATAAAAAGAAATCCATCCTTGCCCTGTATGCCTCCAATGCACCGTTTGGCAGCAATGTGGTAGGACTGGATGCTGCAGCCTGGCGATACTATGGCAACAGCCCCAAAAGTTTAAGCTGGGGGCAAATGGCTGCGCTGGCTGTATTGCCGAATGCGCCTTCGTTTGTGCATCCCGGTAAAAACAGGGAATCACTGCTGGCCAAACGCAACCTGCTGCTGCAAAAACTGCTGCACAACCATACGATTGATTCCACTACCTGCGCGTTGGCCAAACTGGAACCATTACCCGGCGATCCACGCGCTTTGCCGCAAATGACCCCGCACCTGTTAGACCGTTTTAAGAAAGAGTACCCGCAATTGCTGCAACAGCAGGCGGCAGCAGGCACCAGTATACAAACCACCATCGACGCAGGTTTGCAGCAACAGCTCAACGATATTATTGCCATACATCACGGTCAGCTGAAAGGCAACCAGGTAAACAATGCCGCGGCGATGGTGGTAGATGTGGTTACCGGCAATATACTGGCCTACACAGGCAATGTGTACCAGCCACAGGATGCATCACTCGAAAGCCATGTAGATGTGCTGGCATCGCCCAGAAGTCCGGGCAGCACCTTAAAACCCTTGCTGTACGCAGCCATGCTTACAGAAGGCACCCTGCTGCCGCGCCAGCTGGTGCCTGATATTCCTACGCAGATAAACGGTTATGCCCCGCAAAACTTTGACCTGGGTTACGATGGTGCCGTACCTGCCAACCGTGCACTGGCGCGCAGCCTGAACATACCGGCCGTTAAGCTGTTGCAACAATTCAAGTACCAGCGTTTTTACGATGTGCTGACCTGGTGTGGCTTAACCACGTTAAAACAGCCGGCAGATTTTTATGGCATGAGCCTGATTCTCGGCGGCTGCGAGGTTACTCCCTATGAACTGGCCGGTGTATACAGCAGTGTGGCGCGCATGTACCTGCACGAAAAACAAAACCACGGTAAATGGAACAGTGCAGACTGGTTTATGCCCGGTTATGTGGCCGGTGCAGATAACCGCAAACTGCACCCGGTAGCAGGCAACAATGAATTTGCGCCGTTTGATTATCCTGCCCTGTGGCATACGTTCAATGCGATGAATGAAGTAATGCGCCCCGGTGAAGAAGGGTTGTGGGGCCTGTTTGGTTCTGCCCAGCGCATTGCGTGGAAAACAGGCACCAGCTTTGGCTTCAGGGATGGATGGGCTGTCGGTTTTACACCGCGTTATTGTGTAGTGGTGTGGACCGGCAATACCACCGGCGAAGGCCGGCCCGATTTAACAGGTATCAATACCGCAGCCCCCATCCTGTTCGATATTTTCAGGCAATTGCCATCTTCCCCCTGGTTTCAGCCGCCGTTGAGTGGGTTTGGTTACCTGCCTGTATGCCACCAATCAGGTTACAAGGCCGGCCCCGATTGCCCGGATGCAGATACACTGCTGGTTTCTGCCAGCGCCTTGCAGCATGCAGCGGTATGCCCCTACCACCGGCCGGTAAACCTGGATGCCAGCGGGCATTACCGCGTAACTGCCAGCTGCGTATCGCCCAATAACATGCAGCACAAGGCCTGGTTTATATTGCCGCCTTCCATTGAATATTATTACCGCCAAACACATACCGATTACCAGCCGCTGCCGCCTGTGCTGCCTGGCTGCGAAGCCGGGGAAGGCCGTGCTATTGATATTGTTTACCCCGAAGAAAATGCCCGCATTTATGTGCCGCTGGAGTTAAGCGGGGAAAAGGGCAATACCATATTTACCGCAACCACCCGCAACCACGATGGCAAATTGTTCTGGCACCTCGATGAACAGTACATCGGCACCACGGTACGCTTTCACCAGGTGGCTGTTAACCCTGCACCTGGCAAGCATGTGCTTACTGTTGTGGATGAAAACGGGGAAACCGTGACCAGGGCGTTTGAAGTACAGTCAAAATAAAGGCCCGCGCGGGGCCTTCAGCCATACAACCATTCAACCATCAGTAACAAAAAAGCCCCGGTTCAACCGGGGCTTTTTTGTTACTGGAGCAGCAACGCTGCCAATATATAATCTGCTAACAGAATCAGGATACAACTCACAATTACGGCTGTGGTACTGGCGCGGCCTATTTCGAGGGCGCCGCCTTTTACATAGTAACCAAAATAAGCAGACACACTGCTGATTAAAAACGAAAACGTGTAGGCCTTGATAAGGGCGAAGAACACGTTAAATGGTTTAAAATTCATACGCAGACCGATATCAAAACTTTCGTTTGACAGGATATCTGCCGTAGCGCCGGCAATACGGCCACCCAGCAGCGCCAGGAAAATGGACAATACAATCAGCGCAGGCATTACCACCAGGGAAGCCAATACCTTGGGGGCAATAAGATACCCCCTGCTGTTGATGCCCATAATTTCAAGTGCGTCTATCTGCTCGCTAACGCGCATGTTGCCCAGCTCACTCGCAATTTTACTGCCTACCACACCTGCCAGCACAACGCATACTACAGTTGGCGACAACTCCAGCATAATGGTGTCGCGCACAATCATAGAAATGGTGGTTTTGGGAATAATAGGGCTCACCAGCTGGTAAGCGGTTTGTACCGTGGTTACCGCACCTAGAAATACGGAAATGATCAATACAATGGGCATGGCGCCAAAGCCAATTTCCACGCATTGATGCATGAATTCTTTCCAGTACATCTTCGGGTTTTCAGGACGTTTAAACATTCCCTGAAGCATCAGTAAATAAGTACCTACATGAGTGAGAAAGTGCATGACCGATTCAGATTATTTTTGATTCTTCCGTTTTTTTAACCGTTGCCACCAGGGTGATTTAAGTATCGCTTCCGCACAATTTTCCTTGCACTTCAACTGGGCATCTACCACTGCAATATTAGCCATATTGATGATACTACGAACAGAACTTCCCAACTGCAGTACATGCACCGGTTTGTCCAGTCCCAGCAAAATGGGCCCGATAGCGTCTGCGCCGCCAACTTCCTTCAACAAATTGTATGCAACGTTTCCTGCTGCCAGGTTGGGGAAAATCAATGTATTCACATCCTCATCTACCAGCTCGCTGAAAGGATAGTTGTCTTTCAGTACTTTTTTGTCGAACGCAATCGATGCCTGCATCTCGCCATCTACCACCAGCGAAGGGTTGCGCTGTTTTACCAGTCGCGTAGCTTCCGCTACCAGCCTGGCTTCCGGCGAATTGTTGCTGCCAAAGTTGCTGTAACTGAGCATGGCAATGCGCGGGGTAATATTAAATGCACGTACGCCTTCTGCCACCAGCTGTGTAATATCGGCCAGTTCTTCGGCAGTAGGGTTAAAGTTCACCGTGGTATCGGCCAGGAACAACGGCCCTTTTTTGGTGAGCAGCAGGTACATACCGGCAATTTTTTTCACACCTTCACGTGTACCGATGATCTGCAGTGCCGGGCGTATGGCTTCTGCGTAGTTACGGGTAAGGCCCGAAATCATGGCATCTGCATCGCCTGTTTCCACCATCATACAACCAAAATGGTTGCGGTCGTTCATTATTTTCTTGCTCTCGTAATAGTTAAAGCCTTTGCGCTGGCGTTTGGCGAAGAACAGCTCACCATACTGGTTGCGCTTTTCTTCCATGGCCTCGCTGCGCGGATCGATGATAGGCAGGTCTGCAATATCGATCAGGTTTTCTTCTGCAATCTGGCGGATGGTGGCTTCATCACCCAGCAGAATGGGGTAACCAATGCCTTCGTCGTATACAATGCTCGCTGCTTTCAGAATTTTCTGGTTATCCGCTTCTGCAAATACAATACGGCGCGGGTCGCGGCGGGCTTTGGCGCCCAGTACGCGGATCAGCTGGTTATCCAGGCCCAGGCGTTTGTTAAGCACTACTTTGTAGGCTTCCCAGTCTGTAATTGCTTCCTGTGCCACACCGCTCTCCATCGCAGCTTTGGCTACGGCAGGCGCTACGGTAGCCAGCAGGCGGGGATCAACCGGCTTGGGAATAATATATTCGGGGCCAAAGCTGATGTTCTTCTGGTTATAAGCCAGGTTTACGATATCGGGTACAGGCGTTTTGGCCAGATCGGCCAGGGCTTTAACGGCAGCAAGTTTCATAGCTTCGTTAATTTGCCTTGAACGCACATCAAGCGCACCACGGAAAATATAAGGGAAACCAAGTACATTGTTTACCATGTTGGGGTAATCGCTGCGACCGGTAGCCATAATAATATCCTTACGCGCGGCTGTTGCCTCTTCGTAGGTGATTTCGGGCTCGGGATTGGCCATGGCAAATACCACGGGTTTGGGTGCCATGCTCTGTATCATGGCAGGTGTTACCACATTGCCCACACTTAAGCCTACCATTACGTCGGCATCTTTCATGGCCGTGGCTAAAGTCCAGTCACTGCTTTTTACGGCAAATTTCTGTTTAATAGCGTCCAGGTCGGTACGGCCCTGGTGCAGTACGCCATCTTTATCAAACATGATAAAGTTTTCATACTTCGCGCCCAGCGCCACGTAAATCTGTGCACAGGCCATGGCTGCAGCACCGGCACCATTGATAACCAGGCGCACTTCTTCAATTTTTTTCTGCTGAATTTCCAGTGCATTAAGCAGGGCAGCGCCGCTGATAATGGCGGTGCCATGCTGATCGTCGTGCATAATGGGAATATTCAGCTGCTCGCGCAATGCCTTCTCAATATAAAAACACTCCGGCGCTTTGATGTCTTCGAGGTTAATGCCACCGAACGTAGGTTCAAGCGCCTTTACAATCTGGACAAATTTTTCGGGATCTTTTTCGTTGATTTCGATGTCAAATACATCTATATCTGCATAAATCTTGAACAGTACGCCCTTGCCTTCCATCACGGGTTTGCTGGCTTCGGGACCAATATCGCCCAATCCCAGCACGGCGGTACCGTTGCTGATTACCGCCACCAGGTTGCCCTTGGCAGTATATTTATAGACGTCTTCTTTGTGGTTAAAAATTTCTTTACAAGGTTCTGCAACACCCGGACTATAGGCTAGAGATAAATCGCGTTGGGTTTTTGCTTCTTTGGTGGGTACAACTTCAATTTTACCTGGGCGGCCCTGGGCATGGTATTCCAGTGCCTGCTGCCTTCTAAGTTCTTTCTGCTTGTCCATAGAATTTTTTTACACCGGCAGGTTAAACGCAACTTATTGACCTTCAATTGCATTCATTTAGATCAGGAGATAGGGGTATTGGCTGCTGACCCTGCCGCAAAGCGGCATCCGGCCGGTAAATAAGGGCGCAAATTACAAACAATATGAACAGTTGTTGGTAAACGCGGCCGGTTTGATAAAATATTTGCAAATATGAAAACCTCGCACTACCTTAGTGTACTAATTAACTAGTACACTAAAACAACGGCTATGATAGATATCCAAAACCTTCACTTCAGCTACAAGCGAAAAAACGTGCTTAGCGACCTGAGTGTTCAGTTTCAGCCCGGCTATATTTACGGTTTGCTCGGTAAAAACGGCGCCGGGAAAAGCACCATGATGCACAATATTGCCGGTTTATTATTTCCTAAACAGGGGAAGGTAGACGTGCTGGGCTACGTTCCTTCCAAAAGGCAGCCTGCTTTTTTGCAGGAAATCTTTATGATCCCGGAAGAATTTCACCTGCCGGATATTACCATCGGGCGACTGGTACGCGATCACGCGGTGTTTTACCCGAAATTTAACCAGCAGCAGTTTGAACGCTACCTCAGCGAATTCCAGGTGCCGCTGGCCGATAAACTGCCACAGGCGAGCTACGGCCAGAAAAAGAAACTGCTGATCAGCTTTGCGCTGGCCTGCAACACCTCTATCTTATTAATGGACGAACCTACCAATGGCTTAGACATCATCAGCAAAAGCCAGTTCAGGAAAGTGCTGGCCAGCGTGGTAGATGAAAACAAATGCATCCTCATCAGCACCCACCAGGTAAAAGACCTGGAAAACCTGATTGACCGCATTACGGTAATTGACAACGGCAATATTTTATTTGACCAGAGCATACCCAACATTACCCGCCACCTCGACTGCCGCCTGGCGCAGGATAGCTTTGAAGCAAAAGAAGCGCTGTATGCAGAAGAAACATTCAGGGGCAATGTAATTGTGACCACCAATAACAACGGGCACGAGGGCAAACTCGATCTCGAATTACTCTACAAAGCCGTAATGAATAACCCGGCCCGCGTAAACGAAGCTTTTCACCGCCAGCCAGCCGTACAATACTAATACCCTGACATCAAAACCAAACTTATGAATCAAATAATATCCATGCCACGTTTACTACACCTGATACGTAAACAATGGGGCGACAACAAGCGCATGTATGTGATGGGCATGACCATTACCATCGCTATTATTGCCGGTATCTATTTCTTTAATGTGCTGGCTGCTTATAACCTGGCCCGCGTTTTCTTCGATTCGCCGTTGCGACCTGTACTATATTATGCCGGCCTGTTTATCGTAGGCTGTATTTTCGCCGGTTTGTATTTCAACGACCTGTCATTCAAACCACGTGCTATTACCCAGCTATTATTACCTGCATCCAATACCGAAAAAAGCATTGTTGCCATTTTGTTTGCCGTGGTACTATTCTTCAGCGTTTACACAGCCTTGTTTGAAGCGGTTGATTTTGCTGCTATCTCGGTTGCAAAAGCGCTGCCTGCCACGCTGCACAGAACGCCGCTTACCCGTGAACAGGTGCAGCAACTGCATATATTTAATATGTTCGACGGCAACCCGGTGAACAATGTAGAGCTGTCGATCTTTTTTGCACTGCAATCCTTGTTTTTGCTGGGCTCGGTGTATTTTGAAAAGTTCGGTTATATCAAAACCGCCTTATCGCTTATTGTAATCGTGTTACTGTTTATTTTATACGTGGTAAAACTTGCAGACAATTTTCTGCCAAGCGGCGGGTTTGATGGAGATATGCATTATTTCAAATCGTACGATGAACACAGCGGTGTGCACCTGATTCCGATACCCTGGTTACTCGGCTGGCTGATGCTGCGTGGCATTTATATACTGATAGCAGCAACCTGGGTTACCATCTGGTTCAGGCTTAAAGAAAAAGAAGTGTAGACTTAGACCATTAAACGCGAGATTGTATGCAATTCAACGAATCACAGGCCATTTATTTGCAGATAGCGGATTATGTGTGCGAAAAAATTCTGCTGAAGCAATGGAAGGCCGACGACAAAATTCCATCAGTACGTGAACTGGCCGTACAGCTGGAAGTAAACCCCAATACGGTTATGCGCACCTATGATTTTTTGCAGCAGCAACAGATCATCTATAACCAGCGCGGCATCGGTTTTTTTGTATCGGCCGATGCAATGCAGGTAGCCCTGCAATACCGCAAAAACCAGTTCCTCGAAAAAGATTTACCACAGGTATTTCACAACATGCGCCTGCTGAATATGGACATTACCGAACTGAGCGCACGTTTTGAAACATACAAAACCCAATTGGTTTCAACATCAAACTAACTACAATGAAAACAAGCAATAAAATATTACTCAGCCTGGCTACCATCATCGCTTTGCTCTTCGCAGGCGTGGTATTCGCCATTAACAATAACCTGCGCAAGGGCAACCTGGTAAGTAAGCAGGAATACACCAAATCGAACAGCAATATCACCGATATTACACCGTTTAATGTACTGCTGTTGAAAGGCAACCTGGATGCACCGGTATATATTGAACAGGACGACAAATACAGCATTGAAATTCCCAAACATGCAGCATCCAATGTAAAATATGTGATGCAACAGGATACACTGGTTGTAGAAGAAGATTATACCCAAAGTATTGACCGCCACTATTCCATTACGGTGCATATGGCCAAAACAGGTTTGGTGATTGGTAACAACGCCAGCATTAATTACGCCAGGTGGAGCAACCTGCCCGCACCGGTATTTATACTGCATAACAGCCATTTCGGCGTATACCGCTCTGAACATGAAGATGGCCATAACAAGCCCATGTATTCGCACACCAGTCTCGACAGCCTGCGCATTACCGGCACAGGTAACAGTGAAATAGGTTTTGACGATGACATACTGATACAACAGCTGAATGCCAGTATCGACGGCACTACCCAACTGATACTCGCTAAAAATGTACTGCACCTGCAGCTAACCGCAGGCGACAGCACCCATATAGAAGCCAACGGTTTTCACTGGAAACAACGCTGATACTAACTGCTTACTGCCTCCCTTTAAAAAACAAAAGCTGACAGCAACCGCTATCAGCTTTCTTTTTTCCACTATTACGGGTTAAAGATTCACTGTTGCACCCAGCCAAGCCATCATGCCCATGCCGGTTTCAATGGCACGCTCATCAATATTAAAGCGCGGGGTGTGTACGTTGTGTACAATATCCTTTGCTTCGTTACGCACACCCAGTCGGTAAAAACAACCGGGAATAACCTGGGTATAATACCCAAAATCTTCTGCGCCCATGCGCATTTCGGTTTCCAGCACATTTTCCTGGCCCATATAGGCCTCTGCCTGTGCCCAGGCATTGGCAGTGAGCTGCGGGTCATTGTCAACCGTAGGATAGCCCACATCAATGTGCAGCTCCACTTCTGCACCCATGGCTTCTACCAGTCCAACGGTTTGCCTGCGGATGAGTTCGTGTGCCTTAAAACGCCACGCTTCATCCATGGCGCGGAAAGTACCCATGAGTTTAACCTCGCTGGGAATAACATTGGTGGTATGGCCACCCTGGAACGAGCAGATGGACAATACAGAAGGCATCAGCGGGTTGTTGTTGCGGCTGATGATCTGCTGCAGGCTTACAATAAGCTGTGAGGCGATCAGGATGGTATCAGCCGTGAGATGCGGTGCTGCAGCATGGCCACCCTTGCTGCGGATGGTAATATACAACTCGTCGGCACTGGCCATTACACGGCCTTTGCGGAAGCTGAGCCTGCCCACTTCCAGGCCGGGATGCACATGCAGCCCGATGATACCTGCAGGCCTGGGATTTTCGAGCACTCCCTCCTTAATCATATAACTGGCGCCGCCGGGATTGCGCTCTTCACCCGGCTGAAAAATCAGCTTTACAGTACCCTCCCATTCCTGCTTCAGCTGCTGCAGAATGCGTGCAGCACCCAGCAGGCAGGTTGTGTGTACATCATGACCACAGGCATGCATTACGCCCGGGTTGGTTGATTTGTAGGGCACATCATTTTCTTCGAGTATGGGCAGTGCATCCATATCGGCACGCAAGGCCATTACCCTGCTGCCGGGGTTGCGGCCTTCAATTAAACCCACCACACCGGTGGTGGCCTTTATTTCAAAAGGGATACCCCATTCGGTTAATTTCTGTTGTATATAAGCCGAGGTTTCAAATTCCTGGTAACTCAGCTCAGGATGTGCGTGCAGGTGGTGCCTGATGGCAATCATGTCAGCGGCGTATTCCCTTGCACAGGACTGGATTTTTTCTTTTAGCATATCCACCAATTTTCTGGTCTTATTCTGTCGTTTCGTCTGTTTCTTCGGGGTTGTAGTCAATCACATCGTCTACTACATATACTCCCTGCGGATAATAACGCAAAACGCTTGTTCTGAATTTTTCCGCTGCCTCTCTTTCTGCAAAATCCCCGATGCGTATTTTAAAATACGGCGACTGGTACAGTGCATATGTTTTTTGCCCGGGAAACTGTTGCAGCAGGCTGGCTTTTACTTTAAAAGCTTCGTCGCGGCTGCGTGTGCTGAGCACCTGCAGCCTAAAGCCCTTAAATTGCCCGTTGGCATTTAAATGACTGGCCAGCCTGTTCACTGCGGCCTGTTTGGCATTAAAAATATCCAGCCTGGGGTCTTTGGTTACCACAATGCTGTCCTGCGCGTTGGTGTATACAACAGCGATGAGCAGTATTCCAAGCATCAGTAATTGTTTCATACACATATTGGTTGAAAGGTTTAAGGCTGTTAATAAAAACCCGCACCTGCGGCACTGCCGGTTACAATGGCCACGCTGGCACTGCAGCCCAGCCTGGTAGCACCTGCTTCAACCAGTTCGGCGGCAAATTCATAGGTTTTAATGCCACCCGAAGCTTTAATCTGTACATTGGCAGGCAGGTGCCGGCGCATTAACTGTACGGCATGTACTGAAGCGCCCTTTTCGGCATAACCGGTAGAGGTTTTCAAAAAATCAACCCCGCCAACACCATACAGTTCGCAGCATTTAATGATTTCCTCATCGGTTAAAATGCCTGATTCGATAATTATTTTAACCACTTTTTCTTTGCTCCTGATCACCGGCAGCAGGTGGTTTATTTCGTTGGCCAGGTAAGCCCAGTCGTTATTTTTGAGCGCAATGAGATTAATGACAATATCCAGCTCATCGGCACCATCTACCATTGCCAGCACGGTTTCGGCCAGTTTGGCTTCTACGGCCGAGTACCCGAAGGGAAAACCAATTACAGTGGCTACCTTTATACCACTGTTCTGCAGCAGCCCTGCAGCCATACGCACAAACGTGGGCGGCACGCAAACGGCAGCAAATTTATAGTGCCGGGCATCAGAACACACTTTTTCAATATCTGCTATTAGTGTGGTTGGTTTAAGGATGGTATGATCTATGTATTGATTTATTTGCATGGCAAACAGTTGAATGCGCTAATTTGGTATA
Source organism: Deminuibacter soli (assembly GCF_003412455.1). Lineage (GTDB taxonomy): Bacteria > Bacteroidota > Bacteroidia > Chitinophagales > Chitinophagaceae > Deminuibacter > Deminuibacter soli. The sequence goes on from NZ_QTJU01000001.1 coordinate 142,182, forward strand.
CATTTTTCTAAAAAAACAAAGTTACCAAAACAATCTGTCCGGCTTTTTACGTTTATTAAATATATAATCCTACTGGTATGAAAAGAATGCACCTGATGCTTGGAGCTGCGCTGCTGTTTGGAGGTTTGCTATTCAGCAGTTGCCAGAAATCGATTAGTAATGAAAACCCGCCCGCTCCTACCGACAGTACCGGCAACCAGGCCGGCCAATACCCGGTAGTTGATACTGCCCTCGCCTATACCCTTGATGTGTATTACTGGTACAAACAAATACCTTCCACCTTTACCGATGCAGGTATTACCGCCCCCGATTCGCTGATGCTTGCCATCAGGCCGTACAGCATGGTAAGCGGTTACCCCAACCCGGTTGACAGGTACAGCTTTGGCATTAAACAGGCTTCGTTTGACAATACCAGCTCTGGCGTGGCGCAGGATTTCGGGCTGTATGCCCGCTACCTGGGCGGCACCAACCAGCTGTACGTGATGTATGTGGAAAGAGAAGCGCCGGCAGGTGTACAGGGTATACAGCGCGGCTGGCAAATACTTAAGGTTAACGGTATTGGCACCACGGATACCAGCTCGAGCAATATCAATTTCCTGGTAGATGCCATTTACAACAGCAGCACCAGCAGTTTTACCTTCCAGAAACCGGATGGCAGTACGGTGGATATTACCCTCAGCGTAGGCACCTACAATGCCCATTCCGTACTGGCCGATACGGTACTGACCACTACCCAGGGCAATGTGGGTTATATGGCCTTTAATTCCTTCCTGGGCGATTCGCTGGATATTGACAACAACTTTAAACGCATTTTCAGCAATTTTGAAGCGAACGATGTGCAGAATGTGGTGATTGACCTGCGCTACAATGGCGGCGGTTACGTGTACAATGCAGAAAAGCTGTGTAATTACCTGGCTCCTGCCTCCGCTAACGGCCAAACCATGTTTACGGAAGAATTCAACGACAAACACAGTGACTGGAATGAAACTTCCAAGTTTAACAAAATAGGAAATCTTAACCTCAGCAGCATTTTCTTTATCGTCTCAGACGAAACGGCTTCGGCCAGCGAGTTGGTAATAAATAACCTCAAACCGTTTTTAAGCGAGAAACTGGTTGGTCCGGCCACGCATACGTATGGCAAACCAGTTGGCTTTTTCAACATCCCGGTGGGCGACTGGTATATTTTCCCTGTATCGTTCCGCAGCATCAACAATGCGGGTACCAGTGATTATTACGGCGGCTTTACCATTGACAAACCGGCCACAGACGGTGTAAACCGCAACTGGGGCGACCCTACGGAAAACTGCCTGGCCTATGCGCTGAAATACATTACTACCGGTGGTTTCAGGGAAAGCGGCACTGCGGCATTCCGTACCCCTTCTGCAAAGGTAAAAAGCACGTACAGGGCCGGTTTTAACGGTGCTATCGACAACAGGCATATCAGGCCGGCACTGAACCTGAAAAACCTGCGTAGTACTAAGAAATGATGGGTTGATGGTTGAGGAGCCGTTAACTAAACGACATTAACCGGCGATTCACGATTGATGCTTACGGGCAATAAAAAAGGTGGTTTTGCAACCACCTTTTTTATTTATGCTTTACAGATCTTTTCCGTGACACTGTTTGTATTTTTTACCACTTCCGCACGGGCAGGGATCATTGCGGCCTATTTTGGGGCCAACTTTAATGGGTTCCTGTTTTACATGCTCTTCAGAAGGATCGTAATAGGCCGCATCGGTACCGGCTGCGTGGTTGGCGCCGTTGTTCTGCACCTGCTCCTTGTTGGTTTGCATGTGACGCATTTCGTTGCGCTGCTGCTGTTCTATTTCACGCAGCACACGGGCCTGGTCTGCAGCCGGCGGAGCCGCCTGTTTGGCCTGTGGTGCTTCAATATGTGTGAGGAAACCAACGATGTCTTTGTTAATCGCACCATCCATTTGTTTAAACAGCATGTACGCTTCCTGCTTATAAATTACCAGCGGGTCTTTCTGTTCGTAATGGGCTGTTTGCACGCTTTGTTTCAGATCGTCCATTGAGCGCAGGTGTTCTTTCCATGCGTCATCAATTAAATCGAGTGTTACAGTGCGTTCCAGTGCCTGGGTTAATTCCACGCCTTCAGATGCCACGTTTTTATCGAGGTCAACTTCCACGTGAATACCGGAGTTTCCGCTGCGGAAAGGCACGGGTATTTTAATTTTCCTGCGGCCGTCCGGAGCGCCTTCGTTGCGCTGTATTTCCTGGAATACGGGCAGGGTTTGTTTAATGATATGTGCCTTGCTCTGCTGGTAACCGGCAAATGCTTCTTCGTACAGTTTATTGGTCAGTTCCTGCACATTGCCCTTGCTGAACTGTTCCTGCGTAATAGCAGTTACTGCACCAAAAATATGGTATACCTGTGCTTTAAATTCTTCGTAATCGTTGTTTTCGCGCAGGCTGCTTACCAGGCTGTCGGCCACATCGTAAAACGCGTTGTCGATATCCAGTGAAAGCCTGTCGCCGAACAGGGCGTGATTGCGTTTGGTATAAATTACCGTACGCTGCTTGTTCATCACGTCATCATATTCCAGCAAACGCTTACGAATGCCAAAGTTATTTTCTTCTACTTTCTTCTGCGCACGTTCAATGCTCTTGGTAATCATGCTGTGCTGAATTACCTCGCCTTCTTTATAACCGGCAAAGTCCATCACCTTGGCAATACGTTCGCTGCCGAACATACGCATCAGGTCATCTTCGAGCGATACATAGAACTGTGAAGAACCGGGATCACCCTGGCGACCGGCACGGCCACGCAACTGCCTGTCTACACGGCGTGATTCATGGCGTTCAGTACCCAGGATAGCTAAACCACCTGCTTCTTTTACACCGGGCCCCAGTTTAATATCGGTACCACGGCCGGCCATGTTGGTAGCAATGGTTACCGCGCCGGTTAAACCGGCACTGGCCACTACTTCGGCCTCACGGGCGTGTTGTTTGGCGTTTAATACATTGTGCGGAATGCTTTTCTGGCGCAGCATACGGCTAATGAGCTCACTCACTTCAACCGAAGTGGTACCCACCAGTACCGGGCGGCCTGCATTGCGCAGTTCTTCAATTTTATCAATTACAGCACCGTATTTCTCACGTTTGGTTTTGTACACCAGGTCCTGCTCGTCTTTACGCGTAATAGGAATATTGGTAGGTATGGTAACCACGTCGAGTTTATAGATATCCCACAACTCAGCTGCTTCTGTTTCGGCAGTACCGGTCATACCAGCCAGTTTGTGGTACATACGGAAGTAGTTCTGCAGCGTAACAGTTGCATAGGTTTGAGAAGCGGCTTCAATGTGTACGTTTTCTTTTGCTTCAATGGCCTGGTGCAAACCGTCGGAGTAGCGGCGGCCATCAAGAATACGGCCTGTTTGCTCATCCACGATTTTCACTTTGCCATCCATCACCACATACTCATCGTCCCTGTTAAAAAGCGTGTATGCTTTCAGCAACTGCTGCATGGTATGAATACGGTCGGTTTTCGCGTTGTATTCATTGCGCAGTGTTTCTTTCTGCTCAATTTTTTCTTCGGCAGTAAGTGCCTTGTTATTATCGATAGCAGCAAGTTCAACGCCGATATCGGGTATAATAAAAAAGTTGGGATCTTCACCGGCGCGGGTAATGGTATGAATGCCCTTGTCCGTAAGTTCTACTGAATTGCTTTTTTCATCAATATAGAAATACAGCTCTTCATCTACCTTGTGCATTTCGCGCTGCTGATCGGCGAGGTAATGGTTCTCGGCTTTCTGCATTTTAACGCGGATACCGGGTTCACTCAGGTATTTGATGGTAGCGCTGTTTTTGGGCAAACCGCGGTGTGCACGGTACAGGGCCAAACCACCATCTTTCGGATCGTCGTTGCCTGCAGCAATTTTTGTTTTTGCCTCGTTCAGGTATTGGTTTACTGCCTGGCGCTGCAGCTTAATCAGCTCTTCGATACGTGGTTTCAGGTCAAAGAACTGCTGGCTGTTATCGCTGTGGCCAACCGGACCAGAGATGATCAATGGCGTACGCGCGTCGTCAATCAACACGCTATCCACTTCATCCACCATGGCGTAGTGGTGTTTGCGCTGTACCATCTGGCTTGGGCGGTGCACCATGTTATCGCGCAGGTAATCGAAACCAAATTCGTTGTTGGTGCCGTAAGTAATATCAGCGAGATAGGCCTTGCGGCGCTGGGGAGAGTTGGGTTCGTGTTTGTCGATACAATCAACGGTTAAACCCAGCCATTCAAACACCGGTCCGTTCCATTCGGCGTCACGGCGTGCGAGGTAATCATTCACCGTAACAATGTGTACCCCTTCACCTGCGAGGGCGTTGAGGTAGGCAGGCAGGGTACTTACCAGTGTTTTACCTTCACCGGTAGCCATTTCGGAAATTTTACCCTGGTGCAGTACGGTACCGCCTATCAGCTGCACATCGTAGTGTACCATGTTCCAGGTTACGTCGATGCCTGCGGCAGTCCAGCGGTTTTTATAAAGCGCCTTGTCACCATCGATAGAGATGTAATGTTTTTTGCTAACACTTAATTCTTTATCGAGCTCGGTGGCGGTAGCGGCTACAATTTCATTGTCTTTAAAGCGGCGCGCAGTTTCCTTTACTACGGCAAACGCTTCGGGCAGCAGTTGCTGCAGTATTTCTTCAATTTTGGCGTCGCGGTCTTTCTTCAGCTTATCCACCTCGTTGTAGAGGGCGTCTTTAGCCTGCAGATCGGTCTCACTCATATCGGCAGCTTCCTGTTGTTTGGCTGCAATTTCTGCATCAATGGGCTGCAGGTGCTGGCTGATACGCTGTTTGAACTCCGTGGTTTTACCACGCAGCTCATCGTTCGTGAGCGACTGGTACTTTTGAAAGTATTCGTTGATTTGGCCTACAAGTGGTTCAATCTGTTTTACGTCCTTTTCAGATTTGTTGCCACCCAGTAGTTTGCTTAAAAAACCTAACATAAATAATGTTTTCTATTACCTGCAGGGTTTGTGCAACACCGGCAGGCATTTTTAATTGGTTATGTATTATTACAAACAGGATGTTTACGTCAAAAACAATGCAACCTGTTTCCCTTAGCCATAATGGCAGCATTTTAGTTGAGCGAACGTCAAAGGTAAAGAATTTGCAGGGTGAAGACGTTAACTTTCGGTAATTGTTGCAGTATAGGTGAAATGATACAGACACATTAACATTTTCACTATTTATTTTATCAAAGGATATATTGCTGCAGTGTTTGAGCCTGTAATACAGGCATTTTGGCGGCTGCAGGCAGCTGAAAGTATTTTTCATTGTTAAAACTGGAAATACGGCGTCTTTCTGCTACTTTTGCAGCCAATTTTACGTTTTACCCGTTTGGGAAGCGAATAAAACATAAACGACAACAAACAATGGCTGGTCAGTTAAAAGAGGTTCGTAACCGTATCAAATCCATTCAGAGCACACAGCAGATTACCAAAGCGATGAAGATGGTAAGTGCTGCCAAATTGCGCCGTGCGCAGGATGCTATCGTGCAGATGAGGCCTTATGCCCAGAAACTGCAGGAAATGCTGAGCAATATTGTGAGCAATGTGGAAGGCGATTTGAACATTAAACTTGCCGAAACACGCCCTGTTGAAAAAGTGCTGTTTATTGTTATTACCAGCGACCGCGGTTTGGCCGGCGCCTATAACTCCAACGTAATTAAAACCGTAAAAGCGGCTATTGCCAGCGAATACAATACCCAGTTTGCCAAAGGCAATGTGACCATCTGGAACATTGGTAAAAAAGGCTGGGAAAGCATGACCAAAAGCGGCTACAAAACCGAAGACACTTATAAAGATATTTTTCTTGACCTGAAGTTCGAAAAAGTTCAGGCTGCTGCACAGGCTGCCATGAAAGGCTTTGAGAACAACCAGTTCGACGCGGTATATATTGTATACAGCGAATTTAAAAACGCCGCTACACAGCAATTCAAAGCAGAGCAGTTTTTACCCATCCCCAAAGTAGCCAAAGTTGAAGGCGCTAAAAAAGCGGACTTTATTTTTGAGCCCGAAAAGGAAACGCTCATTGCCGAGCTGATGCCCAAAATTCTGAACACACAACTCTATAAAGCCGTTCTGGATGCCAACGCCAGCGAACATGGTGCACGTATGACTGCCATGGATAAAGCCAGCGAAAACGCCAACGAACTGCTGAAAGCGCTGAAAATTTCTTACAACCGCGCCCGCCAGGCGGCCATTACCACCGAGCTTACCGAAATCGTAAGCGGTGCGGCTGCTTTGCAGGGGTAGGTTCAATTTGAAAATTTGAAAGTGTGGTAATTTGAAAATGGAGAGAAAGAATTAATGTAGTAATTTGAAAGGCTGATTGGGAGATGAAACACCGTTAAGCGGCAGGGACGTATCAGTTGCTCAAATGCTCAAATTTTCGGATTGCCCGGTTTTCATTTTCAAACTTTCAAATTCACAAATTTTCAAATTACCGTATGGAATTATCCGAAATCATCCCGCACATTGAAGTGCTGATTTTTGCGAGTGAAAAGCCGTTAACCAATCTTGATATTGTTGAGCTCATCAACAATACGTTTGGATTTATGGAAGAACGCATTACGCTTGATCAGGTAGAATCGTGTATGGAGGGTATCAGGGAAAAATACCAGTCAGAGTTTTACCCGTTTGAAGTGCGTGAAAGTGGCGGCGGATGGCAGTTTTTAACCAAACGCGATTACCACAAAACCATTGCCCAGCTTAACGGCGACAAATTTTTGAAACGGTTGTCCAACGCTGCGCTTGAAACACTGGCCATTATTGCCTACAAAGCGCCGATCACCAAGGGCGAAATAGAATCTATACGCGGCGTGAACAGTGATTACAGCATCCAGAAACTGCTGGAAAAAGAACTGATTATTATCACCGGCCGCAGCGAAAACCTGCCCGGCAAACCGCTGGTATACGCTACTTCCAAATCGTTTATGGATTATTTTGGTCTCAATTCTGTGGCCGACCTGCCCAAGATTAAAGAGGTACTCGCCGATATTATGATTGAACCAACCCAGGTATCCGGCGTTACCGAAACAGGAAAACCGGAAGAAGAAAAAGCACCGCTCGCTGTTGACAGCAACGGCGACCTGATAGCGCATGATGCTGCCATTGCTGAAGCAGCTGCTGAAACAAACAGCGAAGAAACTGCAGCAGCACAGGACGAACCCGATGCTGCGCAGGATGTGCAAGATGCCGCGCTTGATGCAGCTGCTGCCACAGCAGCATACAACCTGATTACTGAAGAACAGGAATCGGGTGACCAGGACGAGATAGATGCGGCCCTCGATGCAGCTGCTGCTACCGAAGCATACGACCAGCTTGCTGAAGAAGCTGAAGAAACAGCTTTCACCAGCGAGGAGGAAGATATACCTTCGAAGCAGGACGAGGATGAAACGCCTTTTGCCGATGATGAAGCAGCCGACGAAAAGCCTGCTGAAGAATAGCATATTTAATTGACCATTTCTCTTTCCCCCTTATATGTCACAACAGTTAAGCAACGATCAGTTAACTGCCATCGCACAGCAGTATGGCACGCCCGTTTATGTATACCATGCCGAAAAAATAAAAGAGCAATACAGCAAGCTCATTCATGCCTTTGAAGGCCAGGATGTGGTGTTTTATTATGCCAGCAAGGCGCTCACCAATATCAACGTATTAAAATATATCAGCAGTATTGGCTGTAATGTTGACTGCAGTTCGGTAAACGAGGTAAAGCTGGCGCTGCATGCCGGTTTTCCTGCCAAAAGAATCGTGTACACTTCTAACGGTATTGCCTTCAGCGAAATCGAGGAAGTGCAGTCGCTAGGTGTGCACATCAACATCGACAGTCTTTCCAACCTGGAGAAATTCGGTAAAAAATTCGGTCACAGTTACCCGGTGGGTATCCGTTTGCGCCCGAACATTATGGCAGGCGGCAACCTGAAAATTTCTACCGGTCATGATAAAAGCAAGTTTGGTATACCGGTTGACCAGATTGATAAAGTGCTGACCCTGGTAGAAAAACATGACCTCTACATTCACAACCTGCACATACATACCGGCAGCGAGATAAAAGACGTGGAAGTGTTTGTAAAAGGCATACAGGTGCTGTTTGATATTATCCCGCGTTTTAAAGAACTGGATTCCATTGACCTGGGCGGTGGTTTTAAAGTACCGTACAAAGAAGGCGATCCTGAAACCGATATTACCCTGCTGGCACAAAAGGTAAAAGAAGCGTTTGCCGCACACCCCAACCCCAACGGCAGGCCATTGCAGGTTTGGTTTGAACCGGGTAAATTCCTGGTAAGCGGTGCAGGTTATTTTATTACCGAAGTAAACGTGCTGAAAGAAACGGCCACTACCACATTCGCCAGCGTAAACAGCGGGTTTAACCACCTGATACGCCCCATGTTTTACGACGCCTATCATCATATTCAAAACATCAGCAACCCCGCAGGTGAACTGAAAAGCTACAGCATTGTAGGCAATATCTGCGAAACCGACACCTTTGCCTGGAACCGCCAGTTAAACGAAGTACGCGAAGGCGATTTGCTGGTATTTTACAACGCAGGCGCTTATGGTTTTGAAATGAGCAGCAATTTCAATTCACGCTACAAACCGGCAGAGGTACTGGTGAAAGACGGCGCCTATCATTTGGTTAGAAAGGCAGATGTTTTTGAAGACCTGTTGCGCAACCAGATTATGGTTTTGTAAATAATAACATTGCTATCGCATACACAGCCTGTTACTGCTACCTGGTAACAGGCTGTTTTGTTTTAACAAGGTGTAACGGGGCCCGCGCTTTTGCCTTTGTGTTGAACACATTACCTTTGGCCAAACTTTTTTCTTCCATGAAAAAATCAGTGGTGTTTCTTTCCCTGCTCTTTACCCTTGCAACTTCAACCCTTTTTGCACAGAACGACAGCTGCCATTTGCGCATCAGTGTATTAACCTGCGCACCCGGCGAAGAACTGTATTCCACTTTCGGGCATTGCGCCATACGGGTAACAGACAGCAGCACCAGGCAGGATCTTACCTTTAACTACGGCACCTTTAATTTCGACGACCCTGATTTTTACACCAACTTTTTACTGGGCAAACAGCTGTTCTCCCTTTCGGTGAGTGACTTCAGTTATTTTATGCCCGAATACGTGGAAGAACACCGTACCGTAACAGAACAGGTATTGAACCTGAGCTGCGCAGAAAAACAACGCATTTTTGATGCACTGAAAGAAAACTACCTGCCGCAGAACAGGTATTACAAATACGATTTCTTTTTCGACAATTGCACCACACGTATCGAAGGCCTGTTAAAGAATAATGTGGCAGGATACCATATTCCCAACCCCATTGTTCCGCCGGGCACTACATTTCGTAAACTCATTCACAACTACCTTGACAAAGGCGGTGAACCCTGGAGCAAACTGGGTATCGATATTTTACTCGGCAGTAAAATTGACAAACTCACTACCACAGAAGACGCGCAGTTTTTGCCCGATTACCTGCGCAAAGGCATTGACAGCGCCGTTACACCTGCACAGCCGCACGGCATTGTACTGCGTACCACCAATATTTATGAAGGACAGGCGCCCGGCATGCCGCAGGGCAAATATGTACCGCTGATTATATTCAGCGTATTTGCACTGGTGGTGCTGGTACTATCACCCATGACCAGCAGGCCGGCCCGTATGGTAGTGCGCATTGCAGATACCCTGCTGCTGTACCTGACCGGTCTTGCCGGCATTATGTTGCTGTTTATGTGGTTTGGCACCGACCACCTCATATGCCGCAATAATTTTAACCTGTTATGGGCGCTGCCTACCAATTTCATCGCAGCCTTTTTTATCTGGAAAAAACCGTCATGGGTACGCAAGTATTTCCTGGCAGCAGCGTTGATACAGATTGTTACCCTGGTAGGCTGGTGGGCATGGCCGCAGCAACTGAACATTGCGCTGGTGCCAATTGTAATAGTGCTGGCATTCAGGTATATTCAACTGGCAAAAAACAAGTAAGCATGCAGCAGGTACTACAATACAACGGTAAGTTGTTGTACTATCACACTTATGGAAACGGCCCTGTACTGGTATTGTTACATGGCTTTGCGGAAGATGGCAGCGTGTGGGAGTACCAGGTGGCAACCCTGCAGCAGCACTACCGTTTAATTGTACCCGACCTGCCCGGAACAGGCAGCAGCGAGGTTCTGCACCCCGCATTGGAAACAAGTATTGATGATTATGCAGCTGCCGTATGGGCCCTGCTGCAGCACGAGCAGGTGCAGCAATGTGTAATGCTGGGGCACAGCATGGGCGGGTATATTACCCTGGCAATTGCCGAACAGCACGGGCATGCATTACAGGGTTTCGGTTTTGTACACAGTACAGCCTTGCCCGATTCGGAGGAAAAAAAAGCCAACCGGCAGCGCGGCATTGAAATGATTGAAGCGTATGGCGCTGCAGCCTTTGTAAAAACAACAACACCCAACCTTTTTTCTGCCGCTTATAAACAGCAGCACGCCGCAAAAACAGAAGCCCTTATCCGGAAGGGGGCTACATTCGGTAACCTGGCCCTGCAACAGTATTACTATGCCATGATGCAACGGCCCGACAGAACCGCAGTTTTGTCAGGCAGCAAAGTACCGGTTTTATTTATCATAGGAACGGAAGACGTGGCCGTACCCTTAAAAGACGTACTTCCCCAAACATACCTGCCTGCGGTTGCGTATATTCACATACTCGGCAATGTTGGCCATATGGGTATGTGGGAGGCGCCGGAAAAGGTAAACCGGTACATAACCGCATTTATGGAAGACTGCATCAGATGAAAACATTTTTCTTGTTCGTTTTTTTACTCGCACTAAGCGCACCCGCGCTGGCAGGTCATATTGCCGGCGGGGAAATGTATTACCGTTACGTGGGTCCCGGCACTTCAGCGCAAACGAACAGGTACGAAATTACGCTGCGCATGTTCAGGCAGTGTAACCCGCCCATGGTAGGCGGCCAGCAGCTGGCACAGCTTCCGCAGAGCGCGAATATTACCGTTTTCGACCTCGCCACTTCTACGCCCGTTGCTTCGCAGCAGGTATTGCAGGATAACTTTACCACGCTGAGTTTATTATCCCCCCTGCCCTGTATTCAAAGCTATTCGCCCGTTTGTTACCAGGTAGCCACCTATGTATGGCAAACAGACCTGCCCATTAATGCATCGGGTTATACAGCTGCCTTTCAAACCTGCTGCCGCTCAAACAGCCTGGTAAATATTGTGCGGCAACAGCTGGGCAACAACTCTACAGGTGAAGGTGCTACCTATGCCTGTGATATTCCGGGTACGCTCACACTGGGCACTGAGGTTAATTCAAGCGCAGTATTCGGTTTAAAAGATACGGTGCTGGTTTGCCAGTATAAAAATATCCATATTGATTTCAGTGCCACCGACCCTGACGTTAGTGATTCCCTGTCGTACGCACTTTGCGGCGCCTATAACCGCGGTGATGCGCAGGGTGCGGATTCCAGTCATATCGCATCCAGGCCGCCTTACCAGAACGTATCGTACACACCCGGTTTCAGCGGCAGCACACCTATGGGGCCCAATATCACCATCGATCCTGTTACCGGCATTATACAGGGCCGCGCACCTGCCAATGGCGGTTACGTGGTAAATGTGTGTGTTACCGAGTGGCGCAACCATAAAGCCATCAGCGTGCACCGGAAAGATTTTATGATGAGTGTGCAGGCCTGTGATTTTGCAGCAGCAGATTTACCCGCCTCGTATATCGACTGTACAGACCAGACCCTGAATTTTGCCAATGAATCTACCTCATCGCAGGTGCATTCATACCTCTGGGATTTTGGGGTAACCACCATGACCAGCGATACATCCAATTTGCCCACTCCCAGTTTTACCTACCCGGATACCGGCACATTCACTGTGAAACTGGTGATTAACCGCAGCGAGCAATGTTCCGATTCTGCCCTGGTTCCCGTAAAAGTATACCCGGGTTTTAAACCCGCTTTTACTGTTGTGGGCAGCTGTGTAACCAACCCCTACCGGTTTACCGATGGCACCACTTCGCGCTATGGCGTGGTAAACAACTGGCGCTGGGATTTTGGTGATGCAGATGTTACCAATGATACTTCGCTTTTGCGGAACCCTTCTTACAAATACAACTCCGTTGGCGACCGGTCGGTACAGCTGATCGTGGGCGACAGCAAGGGCTGCCTGGATACGCTTAGCCAAACCGTGAAGGTAGAAGCGAAACTGCAGATTGATTTGCCGTTCAGGGATACACTCATCTGCAGCATCGATACCCTGCAGCTGCACGCTAGCAGCAATGGTACTTTTTTGTGGTCGCCCACGGCTACCATGATTGATTACAATACACCAGACCCCAAAGTATTTCCGAAAGACACCACCGTGTATTATGTAAACGCCACTTATAACGGCTGTACCAATACCGATTCCGTAAGGGTAAACGTGCTGGATTCCATCACGGTGAAAATGGCTTCCGATACTACCATCTGCCGCACAGACAGTGTGCAGTTTCACCCGGTTAGTTATGGCCTGCAATATTTATGGGACCCTGCCGGCAATATGAACGATGCTACATTAAAAAGTCCTGCGGCATTACCACTTACCAACACGCTGTACCATGTAATAGCGCACCTGGGCAAATGTGTGGCCGAAGGATCTATTAATGTAAAAGTGGTGCCCTATCCCATATCGAAAGCGGTACCTGATGCCACCATCTGTTACGGCAGTACGGTAGCCCTGCACGGCGATATTGTGGGCAGCAGTTTTAAATGGGTGCCGGCCAATTCCCTGCAAGACGCGAATACCTTAACCCCCATTGCAGGCCCTACACATACTACCCCGTACATTTTATATGCCTACGACACACTGGGCTGCCCCAAACCCGGTTTGGATACCGCCATTGTTACGGTAATTCCGCAGGTGCACCCGTTTGCAGGGCGCGATACTGCCGTGGTAAAAGACCAGCCGCTGCAATTCCAGGCAACCGGCGGTGTATACTACACCTGGACGCCTTCTACCGGCCTCTCCAACCCTTCTATTGCCAACCCCATTGGCCTATACGATGGCAGTTACGATTCTATCCGTTACCAGGTACGTGTGGCTACCGCAGAAGGCTGTTATGCAGATACGAGTGTGCTGGTAAAAATATTCAGGCCATACCCTGAAATATACGTACCCTCTGCATTCAGTCCCAACCACGATGGTAAAAACGATGTGCTGCGCCCGATACCGGTGGGCGTGCAAAGACTGGTTTATTTCCGTGTGTTTGACCGCTGGGGTAATCTTATTTTCAGTACCAGTGAAATTAATAAGGGCTGGGATGGACAGGTGAAGGGACAACCCGCGCTCTCAGGCACTTATGTATACACAGTGGAAGGCATAGACTACAAAAACGCCGTGATTGTGCGCAAAGGCACTTTTGTACTCATCAGGTAAGGGCCGATATTTCATTTATCTTCGCGGCATTATCATTACACGCACCGGGTTGCGGAGCATTCAACATTCTACAGATTATGCCGGATAACATTATACTCATTACAGGCGCCACTTCAGGCTTTGGCAAAGCCATTGCAGAAAAGTTCGCAGCAGCAGGCTGGAACTGCATTATCACAGGCCGCAGAAACGACAGGCTGCAGGAGCTGGCCGCACACTTAACCACCACCTATTCAATTAAAGTATTGCCCCTGTGTTTCGATGTGCAGCAGCGCGATGCAGTGTTACAGCACCTCGGCAACCTGCCGCAGCAATGGCAGCAGGTAGATGTGCTGGTAAACAATGCAGGTCTCGCACTCGGCCGCGATACATTCGATACCGCATCGCTCGATGACTGGGATACCATGATTGACACCAATGTAAAAGGACTGCTATACGTATCAAAAGCCATTGTACCGCTGATGATCCAACGCAAAAAGGGCCATATCATCAACATTGGTTCAACTGCAGCCAAGGAAGTATACCCTGCAGGCAATGTGTATTGCGCCACCAAATCTGCTGTGGATGCCATCAGCAAAGCACAGCGTATTGATTTGCTGCCATACAGCATTAAAGTAACCGCTATTCACCCTGGCGCAGCGGATACTGATTTTTCGGTGGTACGTTTTAAAGGAGATGAAAACAAGGCAGGCAATGTATATGAAGGTTACGAGCCATTGCATGCAGCAGATATTGCAGATACAGCCTTTTTCTGCGCCAGCCTGCCGGCGCATGTTTGCATCAACGACCTGGTAATGACCTGCACCGCGCAGGCCAACTCACTCTTCTTTCATAAGAACGGGTAAGCCTTCCAACAATGCAACCATAAAAAAAGGGCCGTCTCGCGACGGCCCTTTTTCTTTATTCAGCATACCAGCTATTGTTGCTCTTGTTATAGTCAGGTAATGTTTTATCAGGATCGATGGTGGCTTTAATCACCTTATCGGTTGAATTTACATGGAATTTCCAGCTGCTGCCGTGCTGCCATACTTCTACCGGCAGTTTAACACGGGATACTTTGCCGTTTGCTTCTTTTATTTCAATTACAGCAGGCATAGGCAATTGCTCCAGGTTGGCAATGGTAACGATGGAACCTTTGCTGAGGTCTTTTGCATCAACAGGTGCTACATCTGTTACAGCCTGGTCAATTTTCCATTTGTTGATGTACCAGCCGCGCCAGAACCAATCCAGCGTTTCGCCTGAATAGTTCTCAATGCAATGGAAGAAATCCCATGGGGTAGGATGTTTGAATGCCCACTGGTGCACATAATAGCTGAAAGCGCTGTCGAAGCGGCCTTCACCCAAAATGTTTTCACGCAGCAGCGTTAAACCGGTGCCGGGTTTAAAGTAAGCTACAATACCCAGGTTGCCTGGTGAGGTAACATCAGGCACTGTTAAAATGCTTTCTGCATTGTCGCCGGAAAAGGCGCGTGCATAAGGCTGGCGGTTGGTTGCATTTTTTGCCTGGTATTCACCGTTGTTGAAATGCTTGTCGGCCATGGTATTGATGAATGTATTGAAACCTTCATCCATCCAGGGGAATTTACGTTCGTTGGAACCCACGATCATCGGGAACCAGTTGTGGCCAAATTCGTGTGAAGTAACACCCCACAGGCCCCCCTGTTTTGCAGTATAACCGCAGAACACGATACCGGGATATTCCATACCGCCCACAATACCGGCTACGTTGGTAGCAACAGGATAGCTGAAGGGGTACAGGTACTGGGAGTAATATTCGATAGCGCCTTTTACATATTCAGTAGAACGGCTCCATGCGCTGTCGCCTGCACTTTCTACAGGGTATACTGACTGTGCCAGTGATTTTTTACCACCAGGCAGGTTAATGCGTGCTGCATCCCATACAAACGCTTTTGATGAAGCCCAGGCCACATCGCGTGTATTGATACATTTAAAGCGCCAGGTAAGTTTGTCTTTTGCAGGGCGTGTAGCTGCATTGTTCACGTCTTCCACACCACGCAGGGTAACTGTTTTCTCGCTTTCTTTTGCTTCGTTGTATTTTTTCAGCTGCTCGGCAGTAAACACCTCTTTCGCATTCAGCAATTCGCCTGAACCCACTACAATGTGGTTGGCAGGGGCTGTGATAGCGTATTCAATATCGCCGTATTCCAGGTAAAACTCGCCCTGGCCCAGGTAAGGCAGGGTGTTCCAGCCGTTTACGTTATCGTATACGCACATACGGGGGTACCATTGCGCCACTTCATTAATCCAGCCATTTTTGGTTTTAAGACGGCCGGTGCGGTCTGTACCATATTCAGGAATGGTAAAACCGTATTTAATTTTAAACTGGATAATGCCACCCTGCGATTTAATGCCTTTCGCCAGTTTAATCTGCATGCGGGTATCATTGATCAGGAAGTCGGCTTTCTGTTCCTTGCCATCTTCGATCACTGTAACCGATTCGATATTGTAACCGCCGTTAAATGCATTGCGGTTAGCCCAGCGGCCGCCGCCAATGGCTGTTGCAGCCACACCGCGTGATGCCTGGTTGTAAATATTCTGATCCAGCTGCAGCCATACAAACTGCAAAGCCTGCGGACTGTTATTGGTATAAGTGATGACTACATTACCGTCGATGGTGTGCAGTGAATCATCCAGCGTTGCGTCAATCTTGTAATCAGCGCGGTTTTGCCAGTATTTTGGACCGGGCGTACCGTCTGCTGCCCTAACCTCATCGCCATACGAAGGGTAGAACATGGGGGCAAAAGCTTCGTGCTGGTCAAACTTCGAATCTGTTGCAGTCTGCGCCTGTGTTTGCGCAGCAACAGTGAGTAAACCGGCACCAACTAAAAAACTCTGTAGTTTTCTCATGGTAATAATTATATAAAAAATAATAAGGAGGGCTAAGATAACGCGGAATCGTGATTTTACGGGCGCTATTTCAACCACATTTTACGATGGCTAACGCACACAGCCCTGCACAGCGTGAATAATACACACAGCATCCGGGTGCGGTTTTACTGATAAACCAGGATAATAAAAGGGATTAAAAAGACGGGAGCAATGGCAGTTATGCACTTTTTATGCAATACGCGCCCTGCGGCGGCGCAACACAACAAAACCGGCAGCCAGCAGCGCCAGCAATACGGCAGCAGCGGCCAGGTAGCGCTTGCGAACAGGGGGTATCATTGAAGCTTCACTGCTCATCAGCTTGCCCCTGGTTGGATGCTCTTTCCAGTAAATGCCGGGCGCCATTTTTTTGCTGCCCGTATTATTGTAAATGATATTGTCTTTTGAGTAACTGTTCACGGTTTTGTAAAAATGAATATTGGCATCGGTACTAAGGCCCAGTTTGTTGTCGTGTATCAGCAAACGGGAACTGTCTACCGGGCTGGTAGTACGGGTATCGACCATTATCGATGCCATGCCTGGTGTAACATGCCCGGCCAGGTAACCGCTGCTGTCAATGGTATTGTTATCTACCACAATATAGCCAGAGCCCAGCACCAGTATGCCCAATGCGAATGTGTTTTTGATGTAGTTGTTGTACACATGTGCGTGTGTGTATCCGCCAAGACTGATACCGTTGCCCTGTACATCGCTCAGCTCCCAGCCTGCATTGGTTACGCGGTTGCCATAAATTTCGTTGTTGCCGAAAGCCGCGCACGACAACTGTATGCCCGAACGTTCGGTACTGTCTACAATATTGTTGTACACGCGTATATTACCCAAACGCAAGGGCCTGGGATGAATGATGGCACTATTGCAGCTCACATTACGCAAGCCATTGGGATCGGTTGAGCCGAGGTACATACCCTCCTGCCGCATATTCACAATGCGGTTGTCGTGGATGGAGATATTGTCGATAACCCAGTTGGGGGCCTGCAAACTATCGGCACAGCTGCCCTCCTGTTTTACCCAAAAGCCATAGGTCTTTTTGCAGATATCAAGGTAGCAGACTTCTATATCAGCTGAGCGCTTGTTGATATCAACGCCCGGGCCTTCGCCTTTGGGATGTTCTATGCGAAAGCCGTATTTGTCTTTGCTGCCTGTACCGGTAAGCTTAACATGCGTGCAATTGTAAAATGCAAAACCAGCCTGCAGTTTCACCTGCCCGCCCCCATTGATAATAACGATTGGTTTTTCTTTGGTACCATGCAGGTGTTCTGCCGCAATGTAAGTGTAGGGATTGTTAGCAGCCGGTATAACCAGCGTATCACCGGGCCGGCAGCCAAGAAATTGTTGTGTCACGTATTTGCCATTGTCGCCGCCCTTGATAATGGTAATACGTTTGCCCTGTGCAGTCGCAGTAAACTGCGTAGCCATTGCGAGAAAAATAAGCAGTGCGCTGCTATACCATGTATTGGTGTAAATGCATGTTTTCAAAAGAGCCGGTATTTTAAATGGTGCTCCAATTTAGCAGATTCACGCGGCTTTTGCAAGTTTAGGCGCCGGTGGCTGTAAATAAAAAGAGCGCCGCGGGGCGCTCTTTTTTAACATTTATAGTGATTGTACATCGCGTTTCAATGCACCGTGTTCATCAAAAAACAGGTATTTCTTTTGTACCAGTGAATGTTTTTCAACATACACGCGGTATTGCAGGGCCTGGTCTTTTTTTATGATAGACGCTGTTTCCTTGGGTGTCCATTCATTGTACTTGCTTTTTTTGAAACCATCTTTCACTGCTTCAGGTAAACTTTCGTAGGTTAATTCCTGGTCGGTTTCTTTCCATTCGCCCTTATTGGTAAACCATGCATAACTGCTGGTGCTGCCATCTTTAAATTTAGCTTGCCAGTCTGTCAGTTTATCCTTCCAGGAAACACCGGAGGCGTTGGGGAATTTCTGTTTGAAAGCGTCGGTCACTTCTGCCGGTACTTTTCTAATCTGTGCCTGTGCTGCAAAGGCTGTAAAGCTGAAAGCCATCAGCAGCCATATTGCGATTCTTTTCATAAATGCGGAGTTTAATAACCACAAGAATGCAAACTTCATTCCTAAAACACGAGTGACTGAATATCACGGCTTGATGCCATTTCTGCTTCTACCCGCATACCCACCGGCAGTTGCCCGTCTTCATCAAATACCACCACTGTATTGGCCCCTTTGTGCAACCAGCATTCGGGAATGTAGAGACTGTTCACCGGTATTTTTTCAGGGTAGCGCCCCAGGTTGCGGCCGTTTACCCAAACTGAACCATGTCCCAGTCCGTTAATGGTAATGCGCCATACCGGGTGAATAGCCGTGTTGATACTATCTATAAAAAAGCTGTTGCGGTACAACATGGGTTTATCAAACGGTGTATTGGCCTGCAGATTGGTAAAGCGGTCAGTTGACTGCACATCACCAGGGCCTCCCTGCATGCGCCAGCCTGTTAAAGCAATGTCTTCTTTTGCTGTGCCCGTTAACTCAACCTGTTTGTGTATACCACCACTGCCGCCGGTATTCTGTACCAGCAGGGTTAAAGTGGCAGCACCGCTAACATCCTTCAGCGGCACATCAAAAGCGGTGTTATAGCCGGTATGCTGCGCCACTGCTTTACCATTAATGAAAACCGTCACATTATCATCCACGCCTTTAAAATGCAGCAGCATATCGCTGCCATTTACAGCAGGAATGGTGGCCTGAAACCAGGCATAGCCGGCTTTGCCATCAAACGCATCTGCACCTATTGTGTAAATTGCAGCTGTATCAAAAGCAGGTATGGATTGTGTGTTGGGTGTACCTGCGGCGGGTATTATTTTCCAGTTGCTGATGCGTACCGGTGCACCTTTATGCAATAGCACGGCGCCACTCAACCCCTTGGGATCGGTATCTGCCACAGGCCCCAGGTGGTTAAACAACTTATCCCTGCCATCGTGCGCAGTAAATACAGCCAGTGTATGTTTACCTGCCGTAAGCTGCATGCTCAGCGCATCCTCGTGCAGGTTGCCGGCGGCAACACGCTGCCCGTCTGCAAACACCGTAGCCCTGTCACCACCGTCCTTTGCCTGCAGCGTATACACACCTTCATTGGTGATGTTTACCGTGGTGCGGTACCAGGCATCGGCACTAATATCGCCATCTGCGCCCATTTGCAGCGCATCATTGCTTTGCTTCCAGGTATGATCATCAAATGCAGCGGCAGCAGGTGTGCTGGCGTCTTTTACCTGCCATTGGCTCATGGGCAGTTGCGTGGCGTGTTCGCCTTTGGCAGGTTGCAGTGTAAAAGTAAACGGGCGGTTGTCAGAACCGTAAATCCATACAGGTGTTGGCTGGCGGCTGGTCCAGAACTGTTCTGCATCTACCTGTATTTTGCCGGCATCGGTAGTGGTTACTTCGCCTGCATACGGTGCGCCGATGATAATATATTGCTTGCCCTGCGTACCCGCAAACCAGGTACGCGCAGCCAGTGAATCGCTTAAGGCAATTACACGAACCAGTTGCTTGCCTGTTTCAAAACTGTAGTTGACGGGATGGTCGCGGTTAAAGGCAATTTGTAAAAACAGGTTATTGCTTACCTGGTTAAAGCCATCAATACCGGTAACAGGATCTACCTTGCCCAGTGTGGTAAACTGCAACTCTGCATCAGTGCCTGGTTTGCCGTATATCACAAGCGTAGTGGCAGGCCCCTGCTGTGTTAAGCCCAGTATGCGGCCTACAGCCCAATCGAGCTTTACGGTGTTGGTTAAGGTAATATTGTGCACCAGGGGCACAATTTCACCGGGCGCCACTATCAAAGGGCCGTGTTGCGGTATCCATTGCCGGTTAATCATTACCTGTGTGGGCACTGCTGTATCCTGCCGGTTATCGAGAAACACCAGGTCTGAACTACCCGAGTGGCGGGCACTTACGTGCAGTGCCCTGGCCTTAGTGAAGCTTTTATAAGCATCTGACGCGTCTTCACTGTTACCCAGTATAAACTGGAAGCTGCGCGCGAAATACGCAGCGCGTTTAAACCCGGTATAAACAGGACGCAGGTCGCCGGTTTGCCCCACTGCCGCACCATAATCGTACGATGCTGCATCTTCATTGTTGTTGGTATAACCGAAATTGGTGCCACCATGGGCCATGTAATAATTATAACCATTGCCGCCATGCGCGATAATTTTCCAGGTGCGGCGTGCATAGGTATCTGCATCTTTTTGTGAAGAGCCATAGTAGTTGTACCATACACTCCAGAACTCTGTGCTGAACCAGGGACTGTTGCGTTTGCCTGCGTCGAGCTGTGTGTTATCACCGGCAGGGTCACTGCCATGGTGCAGCCCGCTGAAGAAGTACGGCACTTCCAAACCGAGGGATACGGCCTTGCTTTGCAGGTGTGCAAAGTAGGCATCCGGTTTATCGGTGCCCCAGCCTTTAGGGTGTTCATTTTCCAGCTGCACGAGTATTACGGCGCCGCCGCGGTGTACCTGGTTGGCGTTTACAATGGGCATCAGCTGTTCAAAGAAACGGTCTACCGCTGCTTCAAATACAGCATTGGGCTCACGCACGCGCAACCCCTCTTTAAAACGCAGCCAGATGGGGTAACCGCCAAAATCCCATTCTGCACAGTAGTATGGACCAACCCGCACAATGGCATACATATCCAGCTGTTTTACCAGTCGCAGAAACGCATTCAGGTCATGGTCGCCGGTAAAATCAAACCGGCCTTCCTGCGGCTCATGGTAGTTCCAGAAAGTGTATATCTCAATGCAGTTAAAGCCCGCGCGTTTCAGGCGCAGCAGCCTGTCGCGCCACAGTTCGTGCGGTATGCGTGCATACTCTAACCCGGCTGATACCAGGAATACTCTTTGCCCTTTAATGATAAAACCATGTTTATCGAAGTTCACAAACTCTTTGGCAGCAGCAGCCGGGGGAAAGATATCATCGTTGGTTTTCTGTGCATTTAACCTGTTACAAATGCCTGCGGCCAGCATGGGCAGCAATAGCCAGGCAAAACGGGAAACAAGTTTACTCATTTGGATATTGTTGTTTGGTAAGGACAGGGTCAGTTGCCGCCTGCATCCATTTTCTGCGAAGCGACAGTATGCGCCAGGCAATTTCTGCGGTGAGCAGGGTGCCAATGGCAAAGCCAAGCGGTTTCCATACAGCCGAGGCAGTGATCAATGCACTGCTCAGTGCAATGGCATATACGGTAAAAGGTATCAGCACCATGATGCACAAACCCGGTATACCCAGGGGTATGCGGAAGGGCCGGTGTTCACCGGGCGCTTTGATGCGCAGCACAATCAGGCTCACAAATTCCAGCATTAATGCGGCGCCATATACGGTAACATCTATTACCATTAAATCGGCAAAAGTCCACAGCACCATACCGCTTACTACAACCGCACAGGTAATGATGGACACATGCGGTGTATTAAAACGCTGGTGCAGCGCACTTATTTTTACGGGCAGTAATTTATCATCGGCCATGGCCTTGGGCACACGCGACATAGACAATAGCACAGCCGAGAACAAACCCAGCGTACTGGCCATACCTCCTACTGCAAATAAGGCGCCCATGGGAAAACCACCCAAACGCATGCCCAGTGCAGGAAAGCCGTTTTCGCTGAATGCGGCTACATCCATACCGGATTGCTGTGCAACCAATGTAATAGCGATGTACAGGAAAAACACCAGAAAAAAAGCAATGCTTACAGCAATCAGGTAAGAGCGCACGGGCCGGTCTACTTCTTCGGCATAGGTAGTGGCATTGTCCCAACCCAGGAAATTCCACATTACCGTATACAGGCCCATGCCGATGGAAGAAAAGCCCAGTCCTTTCAAGGAAGGCACAGGTACCAGCGCCTGCGTATGGGTATGCATGGCTGTTACCACGAACAACACCAGGAAGGGCAGCAGCACAATGGCGCTGAGCCATACCGATGTTTTACCTACCGATACAATACCCCGGATATTTAGTGCGGCACAGCTCCAGATAATGAGCAGGCAAACAGGTATTTTCCAGGCGGCCAGTGCGGGTATAAAAAAGGAAGCGTATTCAACAAACAGTACAGGATAAATAGCGAGATCA
Organism: Deminuibacter soli; assembly: GCF_003412455.1. GTDB lineage: Bacteria > Bacteroidota > Bacteroidia > Chitinophagales > Chitinophagaceae > Deminuibacter > Deminuibacter soli. The sequence goes on from NZ_QTJU01000001.1 coordinate 164,643, forward strand.
ACAAAAGTGTACAGCCATGTCCACCAGCCTTCATAAAACGCGAACCGCATACCCAGGGCGCGTTTTACCCATTGGTAGTATCCGCCGTTCACCGGCATCATGCCGTTGAGTTCAAGAACGGTTAACACGGTGGGCACATCCCAGAGCAGGGGCGTAACCAGCAGTAACAGGAAGGCGCCCTGTTTACCTACATAGGAAAGCAAGGGCTCTAACCCGTACGGACCACCGGATACGGTTAAAAATATCACTGCTGCCAGCTGAAGCGGGCGTAACACTTTACGGGAAGAGGAGGTAGTCGATCGGCTCACTTGCTACAAATAATCTGTTCGCCGAAAGATAGTGAAATATGCCGAACCGCATGCTGGCTAAAACCACCACAAAATGAACAGCCTGTTTCAGGATGACTGCTTATCTTGGTAAAAACGACTGCCATGAAAAATTACCGTTATGCCTTGCTGCCGCTGCTCCTGCTCTGCGCCTGTACTGCCAGCCATAAGTCCACTGAAACCAACCTGTACTTCGGTATGGACATTGCGCATACCGGCACCGTGAGCGATAGTGCCTGGCAGGCTTTTGAAACCAAATACATACTGCCTGTATTCCCTGCGGGTTTTACCAGGCTGGATGCCAATGGCGTTTGGCGCGGGGATGATCACATACAGGTAACGGAGCATAGCCGCATTATTATCGCCCTTAATAAAATGAGCCCGCAGCTGTCGGTTTCAATCGACAGCATACGGGCTGCTTATAAAAGATTGTTTAAACAGGATGCGGTAATGCGGGTAGATAAGCCTGCACAGGTGAGCTTTTAAACACTATAACCTGTTTTGCTCTGCCTGTGAAGCTGTGCTGCGGTTGCGTTTGTCTTTCACGTTGCTGTTACCGAATTTGTATACAAAGCTCACATTTACTTTGCGGCCCTCCCATTTATTGCTCCAGGTGGTGTTTAATTCATCGCTCAGTATGTGCATGCGTACGGCGGTTTGACCCAGTAATGCAGATCCGTTTATTTTCAGGGTGGCTTTATCATTGAACAACTGGCGCTGCAAACCCAGGTCTACCTGGTAATAACTCTTGTAATATACCAGGCCATAACGGTTAGGTGCTTCGTAGCTCAAATCAAGCTGAACCTTAAACTTGCCGGGCAGCTTAAAGCTGTTGCTGCTGCTGGCCGTACCGCTGAAACTGCTGTTGTTATAGCTGAAAGAGGGAATGGTTGAACGGTTGCGGCTGTAAGAACCACCCAGGTTATTGTCCATGCTCCACCATTTGGTAATATCCAGTGAAGCAGTAATGTTGAGGCCGGCGTAATCAGATGAACCTGCATTGCCCGATGTATTGGTGGTAACACCGGTTGCTTTATCCTGCAATATTACCATCACCTCATCGCTTTTAGAGTGGCGGTAGCTGAGACTGGTAAACAGGAAGTTTTTATAGCCATGTTTTATTTCAAACGAATGGGAGTAAGATGGTCGCAAAAACGGGTTGCCTTCCATGCGGGTGTAGGGGTCTACATACATTACAAAGGGGTTCAGGCTCTGGTAACCGGGGCGGCTGATGCGGCGGCTGTAGCTAATGTTCAGCTGGTTGTTGCTGTTCAGCGTTTGGGTAATAAACAAAGTAGGAAACAGGTTCAGGTAATGCCTTTTGTCAACACGGCTGGTAGTAACCAGGTTGCCGGTGCTGCCGGTTTCTTCTGCACGCAATCCCACCTGTATATTGGTATTGCCGAATGCGCGGGTAGCGGTGGCATAGGCCGCTGCAATGGTTTCGTCGTAAATAAAGTGGTTGCTGCGGCTGGTGTCTTTTATCCAGTTCTTCACCTGCATTGAATCTACGAACAAGTCGTTATCGGTTTTTACACGGCTTATTTTAGCGCCTGCTTCCAGCTTCAGCTTGTTTTTAAATATTTTGGTGTAATCTGCTTTTCCGCTCCAGATGTTCACCACACCGCCCTGGTTGTTGCGGAACAGGTAAGGATCGCGGTAAGGCAGGCTGCTGTTATCATAAAAATCATTGTTGTTCCAATCCATATCGCTGGCAGTGTAGCGGGCATAGTCCAGGTCTATATTCAGCTCGCTGCCTGCTGTGTCCAGTTCGGTTTTCAGGTTCAGGTTGTACGTGCTGTTGTGCGTATAAGATGTATCGTTACGCACTGCGTAAATACTGCTCGCCAGTTTGCCGGATGCACCGTATACATCGGTTACATCATCGGTGCGGGCAAACATGCGCGAGTTGTCGCGTTTAACCAGTACGCCCAGGGTGGTTTTGCTGCTCACATTGTAATCTGCACCCAGTTTGTACGAGGTCCATTTGCTGTACGGGTGCCAGTAGTTGTTGCGGTACTGGCTGGTAATATTGCCGTTGTTTTCAATAACGTTGTTGTAATTAAGCAGGTTGTACGATTCTGAGTAACCCAGGTAGGCGCTGCCAAACACATTCAGGTTTTTGCTGCGGTGATTCAGGTCAATAGAGCCTCTTTCTTTGGGATATTTACCATAACCGCCGCCCAGCATGGCAATGCCATTGGTGCCGAAGGCCTTGTTCTTTTTCAGTTTAATATTCAAAATACCACCGGAGCCGGCTGCATCGTATTTACTGCCGGGGTTGGTGATAATCTCTATTTTGGCCACTGCATCGGCAGGCATGCTTTTTAAATAGTTCACCAGCTGCTCGCCCGACATATAGGTGGGTTTGCCATCAATATAAATAGCGCAGGCTGCACCTTTCAGTTTCAGGTTATCGTCTTTATCAGTAGTAACGGCAGGCGCTTTTTTCAGCACTTCAAATACCGTATTACCGGTAGCGAGCGCGCTGTTTTCAATATCCATCACCATTTTATCAGGCTCCATGGTAAACAACCTTTTGCGGGCGGTAACAGTAACATTACCCAGGTTATTGCCTGCTGCTGACAATTGCAGGGTGGCCATGGTAAGCGTATTGCCGGTAGCAGAATCAATGGTAAACAAGGCAGTTTTGGCAGCTGCATAACCGGCTGCATCGGCCTGTATATAAAAACTACCGGTGTCTTTGCAGCTAATGGTATACAGCCCGGTTGAATCGCTGATGCTGCCCTTAACCGTTTTACCGGCAGCCGTGTGCAGGGAAATATTGCAGAAAGACATCGGTCGGCCATCTGCACCCTGTACCTGGCCTTTCAGGATAACTGGCGTGGCAGCAACGGTGAACGATTGAAAAAAGCAGTAACAAAGCAGTAATATGGCGAAAGGTTTCATGTGTTTTGGTTTATGATACAAAACTGTGGAAACAGCAACGGCTTTTGGGGGCCGATCTACCAACCTGCCCGGTTTACCGACCAACCGTTGGCAGATGAAAACAGGGCGTTGGTAGGGTAAAATGGTTTGAATTTTATAAGGCATTCCCTGAAAATTGAAGCGCTGGCAAGACAGACGGGTGTAATTTTGCCGGGAACCTGATAAAACGGATAGTGAATGGAAGCACAATACACGGCAACTGCCACCGCCCCGGCAGCGAAGGGCATTTCAAGGGGGTTAACCATACTGCTGGCTATTGCAACCGGTATCTCGGTAGCCAATATCTATTACAATCAGCCTATTCTGAAAGAAATCGCCGACGCGGTTGGCGTATCGGAAGGGCACATTGGCAATGTTTCGATGTTTACACAGGTGGGCTATGGCCTGGGCCTGTTTTTCCTGATACCTTTGGGCGATAAGGTAAACCGCAAACGGCTCATCTTCGTGCTGCTGTTCCTGCTTACCCTTACGCTTATCGGCATTTCTTTTGCCACCTCGCTGGCAGAAGTAAGTATTTACAGCGTGCTGATCGGGTTATTATCGGTATCGGCACAGATTATTATTCCCATGGCCGCCAGTATGGATAAGGTAAACCGCGGCAAAACCGTGGGCATCATTATCAGCGGGCTGCTGATCGGTATTTTATCTGCCCGTATTTTCAGCGGCTTAATTGCCGAATGGATGGGCTGGCGCTATGTGTTCCGCCTCTCGGCTATACTGGTGGTAACCATGATGGTATTGCTGCAACTGCTGCTGCCTGCGGTGAAGAACGATTTTACCGGCAACTACCTGAGCCTGCTGAAAAGCACGGTACAGCAATTCAAACAATACTCCCTGCTGCGGGAAGCGTGTTTTTCAGGTGCACTGCTCTTTGGTATTTTCTGTTCGTTCTGGACCACCTTTACCTTTCACCTGTCTGCCCCGCCTTTTAACTATCATTCAGACACCATCGGCTCTTTCGGTTTTGTAGCCATTGCAGGTGCGCTGGCAGCTTCTTTTTTTGGCAAGCAAAGCGACAAGGGTAACCACAATGCCCGGCGCAATATTTTTATCGCCATTGGTTTTATTGCAGCCAGTGTACTGGCAGGCAAGTTGTTTCCTGATTCTGTTATTGCCATGATTGCCTTTGTACTGCTGCTCGATGTAGGTATACAGGCTGCACACGTAAGCAATATGGCCCGTATTTATACCCTCAGCGAAACATCGCTGAGCCGGGTGAATACTGTTTACATGACCTGTTATTTCATTGGCGGTTCGCTGGGCACTTTCGTAGGCACTACCTGCTGGCGCATCGGCGGCTGGAGCCTGGTAACCTGGTCTATGTTGCTGTGGTGTACCCTGGCTGTACTGGTTATGGCTAAAAAGCGTGCCCACCACTAGGCAACCCACCGCGCGTATTTCAAGTATATTTATACCACAAACCTTTTTACCATGAAACCGTTTATTGCGTTAGTTGCATTTCTTATGATAACAGCCACGCTCAGCTTTCCCTCTTTTTCGCAGGGTAAAAGCGTACAATACCAAAGCGGCACCACGCAGCTGGAAGGCTATTTTGCCAAGGCAGCAGGCGCCAAGGCCCCCGGTGTGTTAATACTGCATGCCTGGATGGGCCTTACCGATCACGAAAAAACCACGGCCAACCGCCTGGCCAAAGCCGGTTACCATGCACTGGCCGCTGATGTGTATGGCATAGGTGTACACCCTTCCTCCCCTGCTGAAGCAGGCAAGCTGGCAGGTATGTACAAAAGCAATTTCCAGGAATACCAGAACCGCATTAAAGCCGGTATTGATGAGCTGGTTAAACTTGGTGCGGATCCCAATAAGATTGTAGTGATCGGCTACTGCTTTGGCGGTACCGGCGCTATTGAAGCTGCCAGGGGTGCTTTACCCGTAAAAGGTATTATCTCTTTTCATGGCGGCCTGGGTAAAGACAGCGTTCGCGCCAATGAACCCATTGTGCCCAAGGTGCTGGTATTGCACGGTGCAGACGACAAGTACGAATCACCCAAAGAAATCGCCACTTTCCAGCAGGAAATGCGCGACGGCCATGCCGACTGGCAGATGGTATATTTCAGCGGTGCCGTGCACGCTTTCACCGACCCTGCTGCCGGCAACGATAACTCAAAAGGCTCGGCCTACAATGCGACTGCAGACAGGCGCTCCTGGGAATATATGATGACTTTTCTGAAAGAAGTGTTTGGCAGGTGAGCGGCGTTAATCGTCAGTCAATGTCGTTTAGTTAAGCGTATTTGATATTTTTAACCGCAAAGAACGCAAAGGCAAAACCCACAAAGTTCACAAAGGAACCGTTAACTAAACGACATGATTGACTATTCACGGGTAATTTAAGATACCTGTTTACAATAAAAAGAGCGCAGTGCGCTCTTTTTATTTGTATGCTAACGTTAAACTTTCAAACATTAAACCTCAAACCATCGATCACCTTTTTTGGTACGTTGGCTGTGCAGGTTGGGTAAAGCCTTTTGTTTTCAGTTCATCCTTTATTTCAGTAATGGCGCGTTCCAGCTGCGGGTCAACACCCCTGGCCATGGCGCCGAGGTCTTCGGGAACCGTGATATCCGGGTCTACCCCATGGCCTTCTTTAAACCAGGTGCCATCAGGGTTGTACATGCGGAAATCGGGTGCGGTGATATTGCCGCCGTCGATCAGGTCGGGCAAACCGCTGATGCCAATCAGCCCGCCCCAGGTACGCATGCCGATCAATGGCCCCAGTTGTCTTTTGCGGAAATAGTCAGGGAAGGCATCGCCGCCTGAGCCGCTCCACCCGTTAATAAGCATTACTTTGGGACCGAAGTGCGCATACGGCGGCCAGGGTGAAGGGCTGCCATGGCGCGTTGCCCAGAAAGCCAGCGGTGTGCGGTTCAGCATCTCGATAAAGCGGTCGGGAATCTGGCCGCCATTATTGAAGCGTTCATCAATAATCAGTGCTTTTTTGTTCCACTGCGCATTGAACTGGCGCATCAGTTCATTCTGGCCATCGGTGCCGGTGCTGGGTACAAAAATATAACCGGCATCGCCATTGGTGGCCTCTTCCACGCGTTTGCGGTTGGCTTCTATCCAGGCCAGGTTGCGCAGGCGGTATTCATCATTCAGGGTTTGCACTACTGCGGTTTTGGCGCCGTTGAATGATGGGGTGGAATTATACGTGAGTTCTACCGTTTTTTTACCCAGGCGCTGAAACGCAGCGTAGGGCTCGGTGGCAGTGGTAATGGGTGTTCCGTTTACTGCCAGTATATAACTGCCTTCGGGAATATCTATGCCTGGCGCTGCCAGCGGTGAACGGGCTTCTGCATCCCACGGCGCACCATGCATAATTTTGCCTACTTTATAATACTCGCCGGCAGCTTCCCAGTTAATACCCAGGTACCCAACACTGGCGCCCGCAGGGCGTTCGCCATCGCCGCCGCCATAGTAAGTGTGCGAGGCATTGAGCTCCCCAATCATTTCACCGATAATGAAATTTACTTCTTCGCGCGTCATCGCGTCTTTCAGCATATTGCCGTATTTCACGCGCACGGCATTCCAGTCAACCCCATGCATATTGGGATCATAGAAATAATCGCGTTCCAGCCGCCATGCATCGGTAAATACCTGTTTCCATTCTTCGGCAGGGTTAATGGTGAGCTGCATATCGCCGGTGGGAATGCGTTTGTCGAGCTTCTGGTTTTCGGCCAATGATACCACACTCATTACAGGACCGGCTTTCACCAACAGCTTTTCACCATTGCCGCTGAGCCAGAACTGGTCGGCTTTGGCCACTACTGTTTTCTCTGTGCGATCGTTTATATCATAGTATTTAACCGCGCCATCTTCATCGGCTGAACCGGTATTGGGCTGGCGCAGGTACACCAGCTTTCCTTTGGCTGCATACATAGCGCCGAAGTTGCCGGGTGCAGGTGGCAACAGGTCAAGCCGTGCTTCTATACCATCGAAATCGATGTCTACCGGTTTGGGCGCTTTCTTGTCTTTCTCCTTGTCTTTATCGTCTGCCTTGGCAGTTGTGTTTTTCTTGTCGCCTGCTTTGGCATCGGCAGGTTTTGTCTCTGCCGCCTCGTCCTTGTCTTCGTCTTTTATGGCTGTAGCATCGTTTTTAGGTGCAATAGCAGATGGTGTGCTTTTCTTTAAACTGATCGCCGCCAGCTGGGTTGAATTGGTGTAAATAAATGTGTTATCAAGGTCGCTGTAAACAGGCTTGAACGACTGCGAGGTGGCTAAGAACAAATACTTGCCTTCTGTATCGAACACCGGACTGTAACAGTTGTAAAATTCACCGGTTACCTGGTGCAGTTTCTTATTCGTGTAGTCGTAAATAAAGATCGCATTGTGCGCATTGTCCAGGTCCCTGCTGTAGGTGATCCAGCGGCTATCGGGCGACCAGCTGGCGGTAAACCCGTCGAGCGGCCCTTGCGAATAATGCAGCGCTTTATCCAGTTGTGTGGCAGAACCGGCAGCGATATCGTACACATTAATGTGCATGGTTTCATCAATAAACACCAGCTTCTTACTGTCGGGCGACCAGCTGAGTGAATACCTGAAACCCTTGCCATAACTGGTTAATTTACGTGGCGGTGCATTTTTCTCCGTGCTTTGCAGGTACAATTCATATTCGCCGGAAGCATCACTCCAGTAAGCAATGTTCTTGCCATCGGGCGACCAGGCAGGATAGCGCTCTGCAGCGCCGGAAGTATTGGTGAGATTTTTCACGTACCCATTTTCTGCAGGCAGCGAAAACACTTCACCCCTGGCTTCGAGCAGTACGCGTTTGCCATCGTTGCTGATCGCTGCATGCTGGATAAAACCTTCAGCAGGAATGACCTTATTGCGCAATGACGCACGGTCGGTAATGACATTGATCTTTACCTCCGTCGTTTTCTGCGAAGCCAGATCGAGCAGGAATAATTTGCCGCCGTTTTCAAACACGATATCTGAAGGCCCCAGTGAAGGGAAGTGTACATCATAATCGGTAAAATGGGTTACCTGTTCAAAGGTTTTGCTTTGGGTATGGTAGCGCCACAGGTTTAAGCGCAGTTCAGGGCCTTTATCGGAAAGAAAATAAATATCATCACCATGCCACATGGGGTATTCCTCCCCTGCTTCTTCATTACCGGTAATGTTTTCAGAAGTGTTGGTGGCAAAATTAAACACGTAAATATCTGCTTTCCATCCGCCGCGGTAACGCTTCCAGTTGCGGCCGGCTTGTGTGCGGAAGGTGAGTGCCATTTGTTTGCCATCCGGCGAGTAAGAACCAAATTCTGCATACGCCAGCGGCAGTTTGCTTACCACGCCGCCATTAGCGGGTATGGTATAAAACTGGTTGAAACGCTCTTTACCACTTTCGCGGATAGAGGCAAACAACACCTGCTTGCCATCGGGCGTCCAGTCTACCACATTGTCTGCATAACCATGCGAAGTTAAGCGCAGGGGCACGCCGCCACCTGTTGGCAATACGTATACATCGCGGTTACCGTCATAATTGCCGGAAAATGCGATGGTATGGCCGTCGGGAGAGAATTTGGGATAAGTTTCCACGCCGGGTGGCGAGCTGAGGCGTACGGCGTCGCCGCCTGTTTTGGGCACTACCCAGATATCGTTGGCATACGAAAAAACAATCTGCGACTGCGATACGTCTGGATAGCGGAACAGTCCCGCGTTTACCTGGGCCTGCAGCTGCACAAAGGCAAACAGCCCGGTAACGCCAAGAAATAGTCGTTTCATAAACAGTATTTAGCGATATGTATAAATTGAAGTCAAACGAATATAAACGTCACACCCATTGGCTGCAGCTGCAATGGTACAAACGGCGCCAGGCAGGTGTGTAAGGGTAACTGCACGGCAGCATTTATCCCAGCGGACCTGCGTTGTAATGCAGCTTTGTTTCATAGGCAATTTCCACCATCCCATTCTGCTGAAAGCGGTTATAGAGGTCAGTGGTGGCCTGTATCATTTCGGTATACCCGGGCTGGTTTTCGAGCGGCATGTAAGAAGAAGACAGCAGCTGGCCTTTCAGTCCGTCAAGGTCAAGATACTGTGCATGCCGGAAACTTTTAATAGCCAGCGGTGCCGGTGCAAAAAAGTCGGCAAGCTCAGGCTCATGTGCCTTGCGTATTTTCTCATAGTCGGTACCGTAGGTTTTCTTAATGGCCTCGAAAGCCTGCCCGAAAGGCGAATCAAGCAGCCGCAGGTTCCATATCAGGGCAACATGCCCACCGGGCTGTAAAATGCGGGCAAACTCTTTACGTGCGGCAGCTGGCTGCAACCAGTGAAACGCCTGCGCTACGGTAATCAGCGCCATCGAAGCACCGGGCAGGGTGGTTTGTTCGCCTGTTGCATTAATACTGTGAAAAAGCGGCTCGTTGGCGAGGGCGGTTTCTGCTGCCAGGCGCATAGGCTCATTGGGTTCTACACCAAACACCTCCCATTGCTGCTGCAGCAACAATGCGGTAAGTATACCTGTGCCTGAGCCCACATCAGCAACCATTGCGCCGGGTGGCAGTGCAAATTCCTGTTGCATAAACTGCAGTAGTGAAGCGGGATAAGTAGGGCGAAACTTTACATAATTGCCCACGCGGTTCGAGAAACGTTTTTCAGGCTGTAGCATAGTCAAAAGTACGCGATTAGCCGCAGCATGGCAACAGGATGGTGAGGACACAAAAAAAGCTGCCCGGCCGAACCAGGGCAGCTTTAAACACAATAACTACGGTTACTGAATATTTATTTTGATACCAACTTCATATTGAGCCATATGCACATAACGGCTGGTATTGCTGTAAAAAAAGTTAAGCTCGCCCAACTCTTCCAGCATCACGCCTGCCCCGCCCATAATTGTGCCGGGGTTTTGCCAGTACAGGCTGGTATGAAACAGGTGGTTGTATTCAAACTGCACCGCACCTGTAACAACACCCGATACATGCTGAAATGCTTTATAGGCAACCAGGGGTTTCAGTGTCATGATCTTTTCGTCATCCAGCGGAATGGTATAGGCACATTGCAGCTGTGCCAGGCCCTGGCCATCCATATCGGCTTGCTTACTCTGCACTTCCGAGCGCAGGTTATAGGCAGTTGCACCTAATTCAAGCTGACCGTTTTCATACGTAACACCCAGGTCTCCGTCAAAATAGCCGCCACGGCCGTTAAAGTTCTTTATGTTGGGATCAACCTGACCATTGTTCACGGCCGCACTATTATCCAGTTGCTGTTTGTAGTAAGTAAGGTTGGCGCCTATGCGTATACTTTGCGTTTCATCCAGCTTTACCTGATAAGCGTAAGTGCCTGTTACAGTATAACGCTGCAGCACACCGGCCTTGTCAGACAGCACCTGTAAGCCTGCTGCTGAGTAATTGCCGAAATGTGCATCTGCAGCAACACCATAAACACGCGGAGCTCCGTCGAAACCGGTAAGGCCACTGTTTAAAAAGGCATATACATGCGTTTTTCCGTTACTGCCTGCCAATGCCGGGTTCCAGAGAAACCCATTTCGGTAAAATTGGGAAACCGGCGATACCGTATGACGCTGAGCATATACCCCCGCACTCGTCTGCAGTAAAAACATCGTAACTGCAACTGCCATATATTTCATTTTCTATTCAGATTAATTGTGAATAATAACTACACTTCCTTTGATCTTCACTTCCCCTTTCACCGTAAGCACGAAATAATAAACATCCGCCGGCAAGGATTTGCCATTTACGCGACCATCCCAGTTGTTGGAGTAACCAGTTTGCTGAAATACAAGTCTGCCGGAACGATCAACAACCTGCAGTTTATTATCAGGGTATGCAGCCAGTCCTGCTATCACCAGGTTATCATTAATACCATCGCCATCGGGCGTCATCAGTTTGTTGTACTTACCCAGTAACGGTGTTACGTTAACCGTAAAACTGGCAGTATTCACACAACCATGCGCATCAGTAAGCGAGATGTTGTAGGTAGTAGTTGCTGCAGGAGCGGCTTTGGGAGAAGCACTGCTAGCATCACTCAAACCTGTTGCGGGCGTCCATTCCACTTTACCGGTTCCGTTTACATACAGTTGCGTTTGTTCATTCTCGTTGATCGCGCTGTTACCCGTGATCTGTATGGCAGGTTTAGCGAATACAATCATCTGCAGGCTGTCGGCAAATGCATCACCCGCAGCATTGGTTACCAAACAGGCAATCCGGTCGCCGTTAGCGGCTGATGCTGCACTGTAGCTGTTGCCGCTTGCCACTTGCTGGCCATTTTTGAGCCATACGTACTTAACCGCCGCACCGCCGGTTACAGCTGCCGTAAACTGTACAGGTTTATCTGTACAAATTGCCGTGCCCGGCTGCGCCTGGATTTTAACTGCAAGTGGTGTTGCAGGTTGCTGCACGCTATCAGTAACATTCACCTGGGTATTCACCTGCGACATACAGCCGGTGGCCGTATTTGTTATCTGGTAGATTACTACTGCATTGCCTTTGCTAATGCCTTTTACCACGCCGTTTTCATTTACAGCCGCAATGGTATTGTCACTGCTGCTCCATATACCACCTGCATACTGATCGTACAGGGGGATGGATGCACCAACTGCAACACTTCCCGCGCCTGTAACAGGTGCAATGGCGGGCAGCTCGTTTACTATTGCGTCTATTTTTTGCGGGTCAGATGAACAGCCTGTTGAAACATTGGTACCAATGATATAATAGCTACCCGCAGCAACACTGGCCGGGGCAGGAACAGGATAAGTACCGGCCATATCTGTATAGTATGCAAATACCAGGTTGTTATCGCTACCCTGCACTACAGCAGGGGTCGTAAGATTTATGGTAGCAGGGTAACAAACGGCTGCAGCCTGGGCTATCACTTTGGGTTTCGGGTTTACATTTACCCGTACTGATGCAGAACCTGAATAGCAACCTGTTGCAGAATTGGTTGCTACCACATAATATGTTCCGCTTCCCAGTGTTTGCGGATTCGCTACAGGCGCATTTAAAACCAGATCGTAATAATAACTGAACGACAGTCCGGCATCACTACCTGCTGTAACAGCCGGGGCTGTAATATCAACCAAACCCGGTGCACATACCGCAGCAGGATCGTTGATGACCAGTTTGGGCTGGGCATTTATCAAAACAATCACCGGTTTCAATGGCGTACTGCAGCCAGTGGCGGGGCTAACCGCTTTGATGTAATAAGTACCCGACAGTACACGTGAAGGATCAGCAACAGGCATTGTACCATCAGCATTAAGGTAATAGCTGAATGCAAGTGCTGCATCGCTTCCTGCAGTAATAGCCGCCGCTGTAAGATTCACCCGGTTAGGCGCACATACTGCTGCCGGGTTATTTATAACCAATGTAGGCTGGGCATTTATGGTTGCCGTTACACTCACCATATTGGATGAACAACCTTTTGGGTTGGTTCCCTGTATATAGTAAGTGCCTGCGGCAACTGCTGAAGGATTCGGTACTATAGTAACCCCGTCAGCCAGGAAATAGCGATAGCTTAAATCAGGACTATTACCGGCTGTTACAGTGGCGGTTAAATCTATGCGATAAGGCGCACATGCCACTGCAGGTTGTGTTACTGCTACAACCGGCTTCGCATTAATGATCGCTGTAACCGCAAGCATGTTTGAGGTACAACCATACTGGTTAGCCGACTGGATGAAGTAAGTGCCGGCAGCAACTTTTGTGGGGTCCGGTATCACTGTGGCTTTATCCGCCATGTAGTAATGGTAGACCAAAACTCCGGTGCTGCCGGCCGTTATCGCTGGTGCTGTGAGGTCTATGCCGGCAGGTGCACATACAGCTGCTGGATTAGTCACTTTCAAATCCGGCTGCGGATTTATGGCAACTGTAACAGGTAGTATTTTTTGTGCTCCTGATAAAGGATCTGTTGCAACAATATAATATACACCTGCTGTTACATGCACCGGATCAGGCACAGCGGCCGACGCAGCCGCGTTGGTAAAATAACTAAAGGTTAAACCCGGCGAGCTGCCCTGCGTTATGGCAGATGCTGTTAAATCAACTGTTGAAGGTGCGCATACAGCAGGCGGGTTATTTACCTTAAGTACCAGTGAATTTGCTGTCACCTGCACTATTGCAGGACTGCTTTTACAACCATCTATATTTGCAGCTACTATATAATAAGTACCTGCAACGACCTCTGTAGGATCAGGCACTGCATGGGTAAGTGCTGCATCTGTGTAATAGGCAAAAGTTGCATTATCAGAGGTGCCTGCTGTTACAGCCGGCGCAGTTAAATCTGCCGTGCCGGCACCTGTAGCAATTAAGGGGCTATTTACCACCAAGGTCGGGGTGTAAAGCCACCATATTTCCATTGACTTTTGAACTGCGCAACCCGTGATAGGGTTTACACCAGTAATATAATACAAACCTGAATCTACTGCCTGTGCCTGAGAAAGAGACAATGTCATTCCTGTAATAAAATTATAGTAACTGTATATAAGTCCGCCTTCACTTCCGGCTGTGATGGCAGGAGCAGTTAGATCTGTGGTTATACCGGCGCACATACCTGCAGGCCGGTTTATCACTACTACCGGTACTTTATTAACATTTGCATTGACCATCTTCGGATCGGATGTACAACCAGCCTGGTTAACAGCTACTATATAATAAGCGCCCGCACCAACACTTCTCGGATTTGACACTAAGTGTATGAGTGCTGCATCCAGGTAATAATTAAATGTAAGGGCATTATCGCTGCCCGCTGTAACTTTTGTATCAGTGAGATCAATCGTTGCCGGTGCACATACATCAGCTGGGTTGTTAACCATCAGTGTTGGCTTGCTGTTAATGGTTACCGTAACCGGTGTTGCTGCTGATTTTTGTCCCTTGGCATCTGTAGCAACAATGTAATAAACACCGCTATTTACAACCGCCGGATTACTTACCCTAGCAGTAGTATCGCTGGTTGTATAATAAGTAAACTGAAGACCGGGACTGCTTCCTGCTGTTACAGCTGGCAGGGTTAAATCACCCGTCGCCGGTGCACAAACGGCGATATTGTTGGTTTTAAGTACTATCGTTTCAGGAGGCGCCTCGGTTATAGTTACCGTCATCACACTACTCCAGCAACCGGTTGCCTTGCTGCTTGCTGTAAGATAGTAAATGCCCACAGGCGCATGTTTCGGATCAGGCACATGATCGCCAATCTGTGGCGCTTCATATAAAAACGAGAAGTAATTCAGATTAAGACTATCTGCACTGGTTCCTACAACTGCTGCGGAAGTCAGATCGGCCGTGCCACCTGCTATTACCGGTGCCGGATCGTTTACGGTAAATACTGGTTGAGGAATTATGGAGGCCACTATTGGCGTCATCACAGACTTACAGCCATTTTCATCCGTTCCCTGTATATAATAGGTGCCGGAGTTTTTCACGCTCCGGGGGTTTGCCTCTACGGTAACCTTATCAGAGTGATAATATTGATTGAACAATCGCTGATCATTTGTGCCTACACTATACACATTATAGGAAAGATCAACCGTATTAGGCGCACAAACAGGTGGCGGGTTGGCGATAAAAAGCAGTTTAGGAATGGGGTTAACGGTGGCTTCAACTGGTTTTACAGTTGAACAGCCTGTTGCAACATCAGTTGCTTTGATGTAATAACTACCTGAATCTACTGCCTTTGCTGCGGCAGCCGAAAGCGGAAACTGCGCATCAACATCAGTCTCTGTGAAATACTGCAGCACCAGGTTTCCACTGCTTCCGTTGGTCACGGCAGGCGCCGTAAGATCTATTTTTGCCGGTGCACACACGGCCTGGTTATTCACGTTTAAATCCGGCTTACTGTTAATGGTAGCAACCACCGCAACGGGTGCAGAAGCACAACCCGTAGCCGGGTTGATTCCCTTAATATAATAAGTAGCAGCGGGTACAGCAGTTGCACTACCCAAAGGCATAGTAGCAGCCGCATCAGCGTAATAGGTATAAGCAAGCCCGGGATCACTGCCAGCTGTAACAGCAGGGGCGGTAAGATCAACCCGGTCAGGGGCGCATACAACTGCTGGATTAATAAGCACCTTGGGCTGGCTGTTTACGGTTACTTGTACAGGCAATAGCGCAGATGTAGCGCCCGTGGTTCTATTGGTGGCCTTGATATAATATTTTCCGGCATTCACCACGCTTGGGTTAGCCACGGGATTTACTCCAACCGCGTCAGTAAAATATTGAAAAACAAGTCCAGGATCACTGCCCGCAGTAATACTTGGATCTGTAAGATTGATCCTGTTGGGAGCACAAACAGGCGGCGGGTCGGTCACTACCAGGTTAGGAGCACCGGTTTGTGCCGATGCATTCAGGGCCACGCATAGCAGCGCGAGCCAATGTAAAAATCCTTTCATAGAATATTTCTAAGGTTAGGGTTAAAAATTCTTTCCGGAGCTAAAACTAGGATGCTGTTATCAACTTATTGCATAAACACATATAATTATTTTTCCCTCCGTGTTTTTGTTCACTCCTGCACCCCGCGCTTTCCCCGGAACAGTATTTGAATAACAAACAACTGTGGAAAAACCTGTGTAATGAGTAAAGAATTGAAAACATCCGGCAAATACCTGCTGTCTGCCAGGGCAGATAAGTTCTTCCTGAGCCTGTACCAGGTGTACCGGTTTCTGCTGCTTTTTTTCAAAGAGGCCCTGCTGCCGCCGTACGAATGGAAGGAGGTGATACGGCAATGCTACAATGTGGGGTACAAATCCCTGCCCCTTATTTCATTAACCGGTTTTATCACCGGCATTGTGTTTACCAAGCAATCACGCCCCTCACTGGCCGAATTTGGCGCCACTTCCTGGCTGCCTTCACTCATTGCCATTGCCATTATCCGCGCGCTGGCACCACTGGTTACGGCGCTTATAGCGGCAGGTAAAGTAGGCTCTAATATGGGTGCAGAGCTGGGTTCTATGCGGGTAACCGAACAGATAGATGCCATGGAAGTATCTGCCACCAATCCCTTTAAATTCCTGGTGGTGACCCGTATACAGGCTACCACGCTCATGATACCCATACTCATGATGTATACTGCTTTTGTGGGCTTAATAGGCTCGTACCTGAATATACATGCCAATGAACTCACCAGTTTCAAGGCATTTTTCCAGAGCGCATTTGTGACCATTACGTTCCGCGACTTCTTTATTTCCTCCCTAAAGGCACTGGTGTATGGCTTTACCATCGGCGCCACCGGTTGCTTCCAGGGTTATTATGCCACGCAGGGTACACAGGGCGTGGGCCGCGCCGCAAACTGGGCAGTAGTGGTATCCATGTTCCTGATTTTTGTGGAAGAAATTACCATTGTCCAGATTTTTAACTCCATCCGCACCGGCTAATGATAAAACAACCTGTACATATTGATGAAAGCGATGTGGTGATACGCCTGCGCAGCCTGGAGAAATCATTCGGCAACCTGCACGTGCTCCGTGGTATCGATCTCGACGTGCACAAAGGCGAGAATGTGGTAGTGCTGGGCCGCTCGGGCACCGGCAAATCGGTGCTCATCAAAATAATCTCCGGTTTGCTGAAAGCCGATGCGGGCGAGGTATGGGTGCTGGGTGAAGACATGAATGCCATCAATCCCAAAAGCCTGCGGGCATTGCGCCTGAAAATTGGCTTCTCGTTCCAGAACAGTGCCCTGTACGATAGTATGACCATTAAGGAAAACCTGGAATTCCCGCTGGTGCGCAATAAAAAGCACTTAACGAGAAAGGAAATAAACCTGGCTGTAGAAAAAGTACTCGATGATGTTGGCCTGCTGCAAACCCTGCGGCAAATGCCTGCGGAACTTTCGGGCGGGCAGCGTAAACGCGTAGGTATTGCACGCACACTGATACTGCAACCGGAGATTATGTTATACGATGAACCCACCGCAGGCCTCGACCCTATTACCAGTACAGACATCAACAACCTGATTAATGAAGTACAGCAACAATACGGCACCAGCTCTATTATTATTACACACGATTTAACCTGCGCCAAAACCACCGGCGATCGTATTGCGATGATGGTGGAAGGCAGGTTTATTCAACAGGGAAGCTTTGAAACGATCTTCGAATCAAACGACCCTACGGTAACCAGTTTTTATCAATACAACTTTATCAATGGCGATGAAACCAATCAAAAATAACCGGCCGGTAGTGGTGGGCATCTTTATATTCCTGGGCCTGGCCATTTTTCTGGCAGGTGTGTTTACGCTGGGCGGACAAAAGAAATCGTTTGCCAAATCCATTACGGTGAAAGCTGTGTTCAATGATGTATCCGGACTGCAATCGGGCAGCAATATCTGGTATGCAGGTGTTAAAATAGGCACCGTGCAGAAAGTGACCATTACAGGCGATGCGCGTGTAGAAGTAACCATGCACATACTCAAAACACAAACCGGCTTTGTTCGCAAAGATGCACGCGCCAAAATAGGCTCTGAAGGATTGATTGGCAACAAGCTCATTATAATTGCAGGTGGTACGGAACAGGCCGGGCCGGTAAATGAAGGTGACCAGCTGCAAACAGATATGGCTTTGAGTACAGACGATATCATGTCTACCCTGCAGCAAAACAACAAAAACCTGCTGGCCATTACCGGCACTTTCAAAAACATCAGCAAACAGATAGAAGACGGCAAGGGCACACTGGGCCAGCTATTGCGCGATTCAACAATGATCATGAGCATACGCAGTTCGCTTGCCAATTTTAAACAGGCATCCAGCACGGCAAACATGGCGGTCGCACATTTAAATGAATACACAACGCAGTTCCACAACAAAGGTACTTTGCTGAACGAGCTGGTGACCGATACCACCACTTATGCCATTCTGCAAAATACCGCCACACAGCTGCGGGCCGCAGCCAGCAATGCAGATGATTTTACCAACAACCTCTATTATCTCAGTGAAACCATGAAACATTCCAACAATTCACTGGGTGTGCTGCTGCGCGATACCGCTGCTGCCAACAACCTGCGCAGCACTATTTACAACCTGCGCACCAGCAGCGAAAAGCTGGATGAGGACCTGGAGGCAGCACAGCACAACTTTTTACTGCGTGGTTATTTCCGTAAAAAAGAGAAAGCGGAAGAGAAAGAGCGAAAAAAACAGGGGCAACAATAACATTCCCCTGCATATACAAAAATGCCGGTACCGTTAAATATGATCAATACGTATCCATTCCATACCGGCTGCAATGGCGGCTTTTACGCCGGGTTCACCATCTTCAAACACCATGCACTTGCCGGGTGGCACCTGCAGTTGCTCGGCTGCAGATAAAAACGGATCGGGCCAGGGTTTGCCATGCGGTGTTTCACCTGCACATACCAGCACTTCAACCAGTTGCCGGATGCCCAGTACCTGCAATGTTTTTTCAATAGCAGGCCGTGTACCTCCCGAAACAACACCAATCTTTACCTTGCCTGCGTGTGCGATCAAATGCTCCACTACAAAATCAACCGGTTTTATCTTTTCGATGTATTCTTCAAAGAATAATTTCGATTTCAGATCCTCAAACTCCTGCGGATCGAATTTGGTTTTATACCGTTCACTAATGGCAGCTGCTACCTTTGAAATAGGCCAGCCCGCCAGTTCATCAATAATAGCATCATCCAGCTCAATGCCGTAACTGGCGGCTACTGCTACATAAGTGGCCTTGTGTGCATCCATATTGTCGGCCAGCGTACCATCGCAGTCATATAAAAAAGCTCTGTAATCGCCCTGCGTTAAACTGCAGAGCTTTTCGTATTTCACAGCGGCGATGTTGAGTTGATCGGGGGTCATAAACAAAAATTGTTGCGGCAAATTTACTGATCCTGCCGCCTTCTTTAATTGGTGAGCACATAATTCCACACCTGTACAAAACGCGGGTCTAAGGTAGAGCCATGATGGTCTTTGGTATCCAGGTCATTGATCAATATATGCGGATGCCCTTTTACTGCTTCGCCGGGTAAAACAAACAGGCTGTCTGGTGCATTGGTTTGCATAATCACTTTTGCATTGGCCAGCTGGTATTGCATGTTAAAAGGATCCTGCCTGTTCAGGAAAGCGTAATAACTGCTAACCGGTGTTACGCCCTGCTGCTGTTGCCAGCCGGCGGGTTGTGAAAAATGCACGAGGTAATCCTGCGGACCGGATAACATCAGTACTTTATATACCGGGAACAGTTTGCCCAGGTAAGCCGCATGCCCTGCACCCTGCGAGTGGCCAACAGTAATAATATTCTCCCACTTAGGATGCCCGTTTTCCAGGAATGTACGCCAGTTGCCTTTTGCATCGTTTGCTGCAAGGTATTGCAGCAGTTTTGTTACGCGGTTAACAATGCTGTTGGCCGAATCTACTTCAACCAGGCTGCTTACCGGTGTGCCCAGTATAATTTCCCGCCTGAAAAGATCAAAGCAGTCATTATCCGTACTATTGCTGCAAACCGTTGTGATCACCGTATTTTTGTAGTCGATGCTGATAACATGATAACCCATGGCTGCCACACTGCTGTCGAACACACGGCAACCTGCAGCAGTGCCGTTGGTACCGGGAATCATCAGCACCAGTTTGTTTTGCTGCGGTACATCCGCACTGTACATGGCCAGGTGTGCACCGTGAACGGTTTGTATACCGGGCGCTGTAGCGGCCGGGTCAACCGTTACTGCAACAGGCTGAGCCACCGTACTGCCGCAGAAAAACAATAAAAACAGGAGTGAATAACCGAATAAATTGCCGCGCTGAAGGAGTTTCATCTGTTTTTGTTTACAATTTAACTTTATTTCGCTTTATGTGTCTTAGAACCATATCGCCTTTTTATCGAATAATACCGGCCTGTTATGAAGCTGATTTCCTTTAAAGATAGCCGGAGGCTGTTAAATGATGCACTGCAACTGTTATTGAAAAACGATCCCCTGCGACTGGCAGGCGCCACTTCTTTTTTCAGCACTTTTGCGCTGCCCCCGATATTACTGATCCTTATTCAACTCATGGGGCTCATGTTCAACCGCCGTGAAATGGGCCGCAACCTGGTACAGCGTCTTTCATCGGTTGTTGGCCAGGACAGTGTGCAACCCATCATCAATGCCATCCGCGGTTTCAGGGGACTGGCACAAAGCTGGCCTGTAGCCATTTTCGGGTCGTTGTTTATGCTGTTTGTAGCTACTACCCTGTTCAAAATTATCAAAAGCTCGTTTAACCAGTTGTGGATGATACGCATGGCTGCCGGTAAGGAAAACATACGCTCCGTATTGTTCAGCCGCCTGCGCTCCCTGCTGGTTATTGTTGTTGCAGGTGTATTGTTTTTGGCCAGCCTGCTCATAGAAAGCATGCAAACCCTGCTGGGCAACTATCTCTCAGAAAGCTGGCCCGGCATTGCTTCTGTTTTCAACGTAGCATTCACACAATTATTGTCTTTACTGGTGGTTACTGCCTGGTTTACCGTATTGTTCCGTTACCTGCCCGATGGACGGCCCACCTGGCGCATTGCGCTTACCGGTGCTTTTATCACCAGCATTTTGTTCAACACCGGCAAAGTGGTATTACACGTGGCACTCCCCGGCAGCAACCTGGGCGTGTTGTACGGCACCTCTACCTCGGTGGTGTTGCTGCTGCTGTTTGTGTTTTATTCTTCCATCATCCTCTATTTCGGTGCAGCCTTCACCAAGGTATACAGCGATTACATGAAAAAACCCATACAACCCCTGACCAATGCATTGTATTACACCATGTCGGATGTAGCAGGATAATAAAAGGCATCAAGAATCGACAATCGACAGTCGGGATAATCTAAGCGAGTATTCATATTACTGAGACAATGGTTGGTTGCAGGGACACAACCAACAGCAGGCAGCTAACCGCTATCCGCTAAAACCTGCCAGCTATTTTCTATCTTTGCACCATAAACAATCAAGTATGTTCGGAGACTTAATGGGAAAACTGCAGGAAGCGCAAAGCAAAATGCAGGATGTGAAAAACAGCCTGTCAGGCATACAGGTGCAGGGCGAAGCAGGAAACGGTGCTGTAAAAGTAACAGCCACTGCAGGCAAACAAATTCAGCATATTGAAATAGCCGATGCATTGTTAAGCCCTGAAAACAAACAGGAACTGGAAGACCTGCTGATTACCGCGCTCAACCGCGCTATCGACAAAGCAGAAACTGTTGCTGAAAATGAAATGAAAAATGCTGCCGGCGGTATGCTGGGCGGCCTTGGCCTCGGCTTATAAACAGTTTACATAAAAGAGGCCGTCCCGGTTTAGCAGGGACGGCCTCTCCTGTTATATACATACAGGTGTTTTATTTAGTGCTCCATTTAAACTTGCGTATGCCAATGGCCGACAGCAACACAGCATAACCAAATGTAAGCAGCAGGGCATTGGTGCAATCCATGTTCCAGGTTCCGGGTTCCATGGATGCCAGCAGAATGCGTTTAACACAACCATAGGGCGACCATTTAACGATGTTGTTCACCAGTTTTACAGTACCCGACGCCTGCTCGTCCAGCGCGCTGAAATCGCTGAACATGCCTACCATTATAAATAAAAAGTATACCAGCCTGGTAGTAGAGTTTACTGTTTCCGGGTTCTTGATAAGCCCCACAATTACCTGCCCCAATCCAAGATACACAGCGCCGCCTGCTATGGCAGCCAAGAAGGCCAGTGCATAACCGGCCGGCGTAATACTTACATGATCAACATAAAAACCGGCGATAAACACAAGTATAGTCAGCAGCAATATCATGGCCAGCTGCACAGAGAGCCTGCTCACCATGATGGTCCATGAAGGCACGGGCGATACGCGCAGGCGCTGAAACACGCCTTTCTCCCGGTCACGCGCAATGCTGTTGGAGTAACCCATCAGGCCAATAGCCATCAAACCGATAGTAATACAGGTAGAAAAAGCAAAGGCTGCGCCTATTTTGTTGATGATGCCCTGCCAGGAAACAAGAATCACAACCGGCACCAGCAATATCAGCATAAACGATTTGCGGTTACGCCATTGCGTGGTAAAATCTGCCCGCATCAGTGCAGACAGCGCTTCAGACGTTTTAGGTATATTGGTTTGCATGTTTGTGTTGTTTTAGGCGCGTACAGCACGGCCGGTGAGTGCAATAAATACATCTTCCAGGGTAACCTTGCCCCTGCGCGATACGCTGATCACTTCAGGATCGTTGCGGTATTGTTCAATCAATGCCTGTGGTGTATCGATGATAATTACGCGGCCATGGTCAATAATACCAATGCGGTCGCACACAGCTTCTGCTTCTTCCATTGAATGGGTGGTGAGCAATACGCCATGTCCTTTTTCACGCAATGCTTCAATGCGCTCCCATAACTGGCGGCGCGATTGCGGATCGAGGCCGGTTGTAGGCTCATCGAGCAATACCAGGGGTGGCTGATGAATGGTGGCTATATACAGCGATACACGCTGCTGCTGACCGCCTGAAAGCTCACCGTATTTTTTGTTGCCGGAATCAACCAGGTTGATTGCTGCCAGCACATCCTGCAGTGACTGTTTGGTTACCGGCACACCATGTACACCTGCGTACAAACGGATGATCTCTGTTACCGAAAGCTCGGCCTGGAAACTGGTCGACTGCAGTTGCACCCCCACATTGGCGCGCGCTTTCAGCGGTTCGTTTTTAATGTTGTAACCGGCAACCGTAATGGTGCCCGACTGAAAATTGAGCAAACCTTCTACTGCGCTCAGCGTACTGGTTTTTCCTGCGCCGTTCGGCCCCAGCAGTCCGAATATTTCACCGGGCCTTACATCAAAAGCCACGTCGCGCACTGCATGAAAGCTGCCGTAAAAAACATTCAGGCCTTCTACCTGCAGCATATGTGTGTTACCCTCGTGCATTAGTTAAAAGTATTAAAGTTGAAAGGAAGTCGTTAAAAATACTGGATTTTAGTGACCGGCGAACGTTTCGCCGCTGTTTTTGAACCTGTTCCATTATATTACAGCCTGTAACGACATTAAAAATACTTTGCTGCATTCATAGCGCTTGCCATAACCCTAACATCAAACAGGTATAATCTGATAACATGAAAAAATCACTATGCAGCTTTGCAGGCATGCTGTTGTTTACTATCACAGCCAAAAGCCAGCAACTCCCTTCCAAACCAGTGTGGGACACGGTTATCACCGGTCATTTCAGCAAAGCCGATTACAAACAGATTACCTACCTCCCGGTTAACGTGCCGGCAGGCATCACCAGCTTTAACATGCAGGCCAGCATATCAGATTCAGTGAACAATGTACTGGACATTGGCCTGTTCGATGAAAAAGGTATTGACCTTGGTACCCCCAACGGCTTCCGTGGATGGGCAGGTGGCAAAAGCAGCAAGTCTGTTACCATCAGCACCGCCGATGCAACACCCAGCTACATACCGGGTACAGTTAACAGGGGGTTGTGGCATATTATGATTGTACCTACCACCATTAAACAGGATGGATTTGATTATACCATAAAAGTAGCACTGGGCAGCTATCCCGTTATTGCACCCGACTTTAAAGCCACACCTGCACGGGAAAGCATCAACAACCAGCCGGGCTGGTACCGCGGCGATCTGCACATGCACGATGTAAACTCTGATGGCGTATACAATCCTGCATTGCTGGTGGAGTATGCGGCTAAAGCCGGCTTGCGCTTCATGATATCGACCAATCATAATACCAATGCAGCTGCATTGAAATGGGGCAAATACGAACATAAAAATTTACTGATCATGAACGGTGAAGAAATTACACCGCATGAAGAAAACCACTGGAACGCGATTGGCGTAACACCTTACACCTGGATAGACTGGCGCTACAATGCAGCATCCGGACTGGTTGCACGCTTTCAGCAACAGGTACGTGATAGCGGCGGCCTTTGTATCATCAATCATCCTTTTTACGACAGTGATCCGGCAGTAGACACGCGTTTCCCTGCCACCGGGTTCGATGGCATTGAAGTATGGAACGGCCCCTGGGAAATAAACGATGAGTATGCTGTAGACTGGTGGGATAAAATGCTGCGGCGCAAACAAAAAATAACCGCCATCGGTGCCAGTGATACACACAACCCGGTAAGCCGCAATACCGCAGGCCACCCGCAAACCGTGGTACATGCAACAGGATTAAACCGCAAAGCTATTATCGGCGGCCTTAAAAAAGGCAGTTGTTATATTGCGGCAGACAGCAGTTATATTGCCGATTTTCAGCTGGGTTGTGAGAAACAGAAAGCAGGCATAGGTGAAACACTGCACACCGGGAAGAAGAAAAAAATCACCATACACTACAGCTTTAAACACCTTGATGGCGCTACCCTGTATTTCTACAGCAACAAGGGCCTGTTGTATGCCATTCCTAAAATCACCTCGTCCAAACCACAGCAATATATTGTTACCAATGCGCAGGAACATACTTACATACGCGCCGAAGTACGCGATCCCAACAACAAAATGCTTTTGCTAACCAACCCTGTATGGATTGATTAAGCAAAAAGTACTAAACAAAAAAGGCTATTCCGGTTACCCGGATAGCCTTTTTATTTTGCAAAAACCAGATGTCTTCAACAATAAAACCACCGCACCATACAGGCTTTCGTGTGCAGGTGCGGTGTTATTATTCAGCCTGGATGGCCCGTTGATAGTGATTAAAAATGGCAATGGTTCTGCCTTCTACAATACTGGTATATTCAGATGCATTAATCAGGCGTTGTATGGTGCCGCCGCCGGAATATTCATCTTTGGCTACGGTTGACAGCAACTGCAGCTCACTGTCGCGGTATTGCAGCCAGTTGCGCTGCGCCTGCTGCAGTATTTTCCGGTCGTCGCCTTTCAGCACATCATTGAGCTTGTGGTAATACTTATTCAGCAGGCTATCGTATAAACCTGCGCGTTCTGCCTCTACCTGGCGCATGCTGGCATCACTTTCATCAAGTTCTAGACAGGCAGCTGCCCAGCGTTCAATACGGAAGGTGTCTAACTTAAACTCAACGGAAGAAGGGTTTTCGTTGGCTTTGATAAGCTGCTGTTTAAATCCGGCAGTGAGTTTCTCTATTTTCTGGGAGATTGCTTTTTGTTGCTGGGGTGTTAAACCATCTACGGCTTGGGCATGGAGTGAAGCGCACAGGCACAGGAGTACCGCAATGAGTGTTACACATTTTTTCATAAAATATTGGTTTAGGATTGCGCAATCAAAAATGCACATCGCAATATAACTACTTCAATGCAGCAACACTATATTTTTCGGTGAATTTAACCGCTCTCTCCCCCACTTTTTGCGGTTCACCTTTTTGTGTTCCTCCATGGTAAAAAACCGCTTCAATCATTCACTATTGACTATTCACTATTCACCGGCTCTTGTCACCCACTATAAATTCACTGTAAAAAAGAACGTACTTCCCTTACCCGGTTCTGACGTGGCCCATATTTTACCTGCATGCAATGCAGCAATTTTCATACAATGCGCCAGCCCAATGCCATTGCCTTCGTACTCATCGCGCATGTGCAGGCGCTGGAACATGATAAAGATCCGTTCAATATCTTCCTGTTCTATACCAATACCATTGTCTTTCACCATAAACTGCCAGCCGCTGCCGGTTTGGTCGGCCTCGATAATCACATACGCATTATTGCCTGGTTGCTGAAACTTGATGGCATTGGTAACCAGGTTCTGGAACATAATACGCAGCTCAACCGGGTGAGCGCGCAGTGTGGGCAGGCTGCCGCTTTGTATAAACGCTTTTTTGTCTTTGATCAATGTTTTCAAATCATCCAGCACACTCATCAGCAGCTGGTAACTGTCTACCATTTGCGATTCCTGGTGTTTGCCGATGCGGCCGTGATCGAGCAGTGCCTTAATCAAATCCTGCATGCGCAGTGTGGCGGCCTGCATATAACGCAGGTAGGTATCTGCCCGGCTGTCAATTTTATCTTTGGCATGTTCGCGCAGCAGGTTGGTAAACCCGTTCAGGGTACGCAATGGCTCCTGCAAATCGTGCGATGCCACATAGGCAAACTGCTCCAGCTCCTTGTTTTTCATTTCCAGTTCCAATGCATAGGTGTTGAGCTCCCGCTGCGCACCTTCCAGTTCGTTGATCTTGGTTTCGAGCTGGCTGCTCATTTCATTGAATGATTGCGCTACCGTACCTATTTCATCACCGGAAATAACACGTGCCCTCCTGTACAGGTTGCCGCGTGCAAAATCCTTTGCCGCTTCAATAATTTCCGTCAGGCCTTTTTGAATATCGCGGTTCACCAGTATGGCCAGTGCCAGCCCTGATACTTCTACGGTAAGGGCAATAAAAAACAGGATGCGCATCACCAGGTTTTCGAGCCAGCGTGCACCCTCGGCCAATGAAAACGAAAAATCATTCTCCTGTATAGTAATCTGCTGGTTAATGGGGGTTATTTTCTCGAGTATCGCATTGATCTCGTTTTGCGGTTTACCTGCACGAACAGCTGCATGCAGTGAATCGCTGATATCTACCAGCAGGTGCAGGTATTTTTCTGCATTGCCCCATGCCGTAATGGCGCGGGCCAGGTGGCGCTCCTTGTTAAAGCGCAGGAAAAGATGCGCCATGCCATCTACATCGTCCGGGTCGTTTTTTCCCTGTATCAACCCCTCCCGTACCACGGCAAGGTCAGGATGCGGTTTCTCCATTTCAATACGCGCCTTGCCGTCGCCCATGGGAACAGACAGGTACGACTGAAACTGGCGGTAGTCGTTTTCATCATGTCCTATGCCGTATTTCAGCAATTGATACACGGCGTCTTTCTGGCCTTTTGACCAGAGCCCTTCGCCTTCTACATAAGCCCTTACCGATGACAGTGTGTGAATAGAAAAAAAGAGGGTAAAAAGTTCAATGCCTATCAGCAAGGCCATAATACCAACTGTGAAATAAAGTTTACGTGCAATGGATACGTCCCTGAACTTTTTGATCAAAGATTTTCGAGCCATGTCAGCAGTTTTAGTAATGGTCACTCCTACACTTCCCGAAATATAACACAAGTGGTATAAATATACTGGTATTTTTCACGAACTGTATAGGTTAGCAGTACCGTATTTTAACGGATAATGAAGCATTCCGGGCGCAGGTTTTACGAAATGCTTGCAGTGATGGTGTTGTAAAGATTATTGTTTAAGCATTGATTATTAATCAGCCAGCGGTTTTACATAAATATCCTTGAAATAAACAATGCTTTTGGGGTCATGGCCCTGCAGCGCAAAGGTGCCATTGGATATTATACGTCCCTTCATATCATCGGGCCGGCTTACATTCTCAGGCTCAGTGTAATCTACCACGGTTTTATCGTTGATTTTAATTACTACGTGTTTATCACGCACCAGTATGCTTTCGGTAAACCAAACGCTGTCTTTTACGTATACTTCCTTTACATCCTGCACGGCATATAAACTGCCGGTGCGGCGCCAGTCGGTATGCGAGTTGTTCACCTGCACTTCGTAACCTTTGGCAGGCCAGCCGTTTTCCTGGTAAGCGGTATGAAAATAGATGCCTGAGTTGGAGCCGGGCATGGTCATCACCCTTGCTTTAAATTCAAAGTTTTTGAAGTTGTGGTTTTCTACCGGGCCATCATAAAACAGGTGCGCGGTATTGCCATGTGCAACAATGGCTCCGTTTTGTACAGAAAAGGTAGCGGCATTATCACCAACTTTCCAGTTATTGAGCGATTTACCGTCGAACAGGGGAATCCAGTCGTGCGAAGGCAGTTGTTTAAAACCGGTACAGGCAAACAGCAATACGGCGGCAGTGATGCCGGTGAGACGGAAGTTTTTCATGTTGGAGCTTTGCGATGAAGATACACTTTTTTTACCAACGGCACAGGCCAGGGAAGCAGTACGAATGTGCTGATGCAAAGCGCTGTGTCACAACTGCGTTAACCGTATTCCCGGTACCGTTTTATTACCGCAAGCCGTGTTGATTTACCTGGTTTGCCACTGTTAAAAACGGCAATCTTATGCAGTAACCGGGGAAAACGTTGTCTATTTACACCCGGGCACTGTACTGACATAAACATTTCACCGGTTTCCCTGTTATTTTGTATTCACCGGCGGTAGCCGTGAACAAATCCTGCCGCCTTCCGGCACTACGCTGCCTGCGCACTCGCCAACAAAACAACCATTTTACTAGAATCAAATAAAAGGACATGCAGCAACGCATCGCTTCACTTAAAAAACTGGAACAGGAAGGAAAAAATATTGCTGTTCTGCCATTCTCCATCAGGATACTGCTGGAAAACGTATTACGCAATCACGACAATTTTGCCGTTACCGATGAACATGTGAACACACTGGCCAACTGGGAACCCGCAGGCACGGATAAAGACATCCCTTTTAAACCGGCCAGGGTGCTGATGCAGGATTTTACAGGCGTACCTGCCGTGGTGGATATTGCCTCTATCCGCGCGGAAGTGATCAGGCGCGGGAAAGACGGCAGCAAAATAAACCCGCTGATACCGGTAGACCTGGTGGTGGACCACTCGGTACAGGTAGACTTCTTTGGCACCGACTACTCTTACACCAAAAACGTGGCGTATGAGTACGAACGCAACAAGGAACGTTACCAGCTGCTGAAATGGGGCCAGCAGGCATTTGATAATTTTACTGTGGTGCCGCCCGGCATGGGCATTTGCCACCAGGTAAACCTGGAGTACCTGGCCAAAGGCGTGGTTGAACGCGACGGCTGGGCTTTTCCCGATTCGCTCGTTGGCACCGATTCCCACACACCCATGGTAAACGGCATTGGTGTGCTGGCCTGGGGCGTGGGCGGCATTGAAGCAGAAGCCGCACTGCTTGGTCAGCCCGTATATTTTACCTGCCCTGAAGTAATCGGTTTAAAACTCACCGGCAAACTGCAGGAAGGCATCACTGCCACAGACATGGTGCTTACCATTACCGAACTGCTGCGCAAATTTGGCGTGGTAGGCAAGTTTGTGGAAGTATTTGGCGACGGGCTCGATCACCTCACCGTGCCAGACCGCGCCACCATCTCGAACATGTCACCCGAATTCGGTTGTACCGTTACCTATTTCCCGGTTGATGCGCAAACATTGCAATACATGCGCCGCAGCAACCGCCCCGAAGCGCTGGTAAAACTGGTGGAAGAATACTATAAGGAAAACCTGTTGTGGCGCACCGGTAATGAAAACATTACCTACTCGCATGTGCTGGAACTGGATCTGTCGCAGATACAACCCGCCCTTGCAGGCCCTAAACGCCCGCAGGACCGCATTCTGGTTAAAAATGTACATCGCCAGTTTGAAGACCTGCTCGACAAGGAATTTAAACGCGTGTACACGCCTGAAAGCAAACGCCGTGATCATGCCTGGCTGTCAGAAGGCGGTTCAGGCACCACTTTCACTTACGAAGTGCAGAAACACAACGATGCGGTGGAAGTGGAGGTAGACAGCCTGCAATCTGTACGCATCAAACTCAAAAACCAGGAATATGTACTCAGTGATGGCAGCATTGTAATCGCCGCCATTACCAGCTGTACCAATACCTCTAACCCCAGTGTAATGCTGGGTGCAGGACTGCTCGCACGCAAAGCCATCAGCCGCGGCCTGGATGTAAAACCATGGGTTAAAACCAGCCTGGCACCGGGTTCAAGGGTAGTAACCGAATACCTGCAGCGCTCCGGTTTGCTGAACGACCTGGAGGCACTGCGTTTTCACATTGTTGGATACGGTTGTACTTCGTGCATCGGCAACAGCGGGCCATTGCCGCCGCATATTGCAGAAGCAGTAGACAAGGGCAAACTCATTGTGGCCTCTGTACTCTCGGGCAACCGCAATTTTGAAGCACGCGTGCACCCGCAGGTAAAAATGAACTTCCTTGCATCACCGCCCCTGGTGGTGGCTTATGCCATTGCAGGCCGCATAGATATTGACCTGTTCAGCGACCCGCTGGGTTACGACCCCAATGGTGAACCGGTTTACCTGCGCGATGTATGGCCTACCCAGGAAGAAGTAAACGATGCGGTATTCAATTCCGTTAAACAGGAAGATTTTGAACAAACGTATAAAGTGATCTTTGATGGTGATGAGCAATGGCAGGGCCTGCATGCCCCGGAAGGAAAAGATTACCGCTGGAGCAGCGATTCTTCTTACATTAAAGAAGCCTCATTCTTTAAAAACCTGCCCGATAAACCTGCACCACTCGAAGACATTCTGCAGGCACGCGTTCTGCTGAAGCTCGGCGATTCCATCACCACCGACCATATTTCACCCGCAGGCTCGTTTAAACCCGATACACCTGCCGGCAAATACCTGCTCGACCGCGGTATCGACCCTAAAATGTTTAACTCCTACGGCTCACGCAGGGGCAATGAGGATGTGATGATACGCGGCACTTTTGCCAATGTGCGTATTAAAAACCAGCTGTCACCCAAAGAGGGTGGGTTTACCACGATGATACCTACCGGCACTGTGTTACCTATTTATGATGCAGCCATACAGTATGCACAGGCTAAAACACCGCTCGTTATTCTTGCAGGTAAAGAATACGGCAGTGGCTCATCGCGCGACTGGGCTGCGAAAGGTACCAACCTGCTGGGCGTAAAAGCGGTTATTGCAGAAAGCTACGAACGCATTCACCGCAGTAACCTGGTGGGCATGGGTGTGCTTCCGCTGGAATACATCAATGGAGAAAATGCCGCGTCACTGGGCTTAACCGGTCATGAAGCATTTACCATCACGGGTATTAAGGAAGGGCTTGCCACCGGCAAAATACTCAAAGTAGTAGCCCAGCCCGAAACAGGTGACGCCATTACTTTCGACGTTAAAACCCGCATCGATGCAGCCATCGAAATCAAGTACTACGAAAACGGCGGCATCCTGCAATACGTGCTGCGCGATTTCCTGGCGAAAGCGTAGAGCGCCGATGGTTGAATGGTTATATTGTTGGATGGTTATTACAGCCCTAGCGCAATCCAGCCATTCAACCATTGCTTTTGAACTACCTGGTCTTGTTTAGTCAAACGCTTCGTTTATGCCTTTGCGGCCTTGCCCCCTTGCGATCTTTGCGTGAAATAAAGACATTGTTTACCTGATGGTCAGATTATTAAATGCTCATTGCAACCATAAAACAATTAAACCATTCAACCATTGTAATGAGATGCGAATTTCATAAACAGCTCCGGCAGG
Source organism: Deminuibacter soli (assembly GCF_003412455.1). Lineage (GTDB taxonomy): Bacteria > Bacteroidota > Bacteroidia > Chitinophagales > Chitinophagaceae > Deminuibacter > Deminuibacter soli. The sequence continues at coordinate 196,032 of NZ_QTJU01000001.1, forward strand.
GCTTCTGACTGCCCCTGCATGCGGGCGAAGTAAAAATTGCGTTCTATTTGTAGTCCCTTTACAGGCACAATGCGACATTCCTTGTTTTGTAATTCCTTCAGCACTGCGTGCACAGATAAAAACGCCATACACGGTGCACTCAGCAGGTAAGCTTTAATAATCTCGGTACTGTTCAGCTGCATTTCCGTTTGCAGTTGCGACACCTTAATACCAATCTGTTTCAGTGCATGTTCCAGCACCTCCTGTGTGCCCGAGCCTGGCTCGCGCAGCAGCAGGGGAACCTGTTTCAGTTCTTCAGGCTTCAGGTAATCTTTTTTGGCCCAGGGATGCTGTATGTTACTGACCAGTACAATTTCATCTTTCAGAAACTCGGTGTAGCGGATATTCTGATTACGCGAGCGACCTTCCACCACAGCGAGATCAATGGATTTTTGTTCCAGCGCCTGCTCCATGTGCTGGGTATTGCCACTGGTAAGATTCACTTTTATGGCAGGATATTTACGGTGAAACGCAGCAAGAATGGGCGGCAATATGTAAGGCGCAATGGTCATACTTGCGCCGAGCTGCAATTTGCCATTGTGTTGTTTTACCAGGTCGCCCATATCAAACTCGATGTTGCGGTACACGGCAAACAACTGCTCGGTATGCTGCAGCAGCACTTCTCCGGCAGAAGTAAGCCGGATGCGCGTGCCATTACGGTCGAACAACTTCACTTTGAAATGGCTTTCCAGTTCATGAATATGTTTGGTTACCGCAGGCTGCGTAATAAACAGCTCCTCGGCCGCCTTGGTAAAATTCAGCCGCAGCGCCACCGTACGAAAAACCTGTAATCTGAAATCAAATAACATCTCCTAAAGTAACAAAAAAGCAGTGAACCCGGAATAGCTTATAGTTGCAAGCTTGTTTGGCATTAAGCCAGCGGCAGTATTTCCTACTCAATCATCTTTACTGCTGCCCCTGCATACCGTTGGCTAAGCCCCTCAGCGTGTGCCGTTGGCTGTGTCCCCACAGCCAACCAACCTTCGCTTCATTCATCGGGCCGCTTAATCCGACTGTCGATGTCCCGATTCTCGAAAATTGGTACTCGCTAAGTTCACTCACAATTGACGGCTGCCGATTTCTTCCTACATTTATCCTGCTTCCCTCATGTAAACAAAAACCTATGCAACCAAAACTGCTTGCCACCCTTTGCTGCACACTGCTGCTCTCCACCACCTTTGCACAACAGCACTTCAATGGAATCGACGTAAACATGGGCAACCTGTACCGATTGTCCAACGCACAAAGCCGCTCCATCAGCCCCGAGAATTTCAACGGTGAAAAAGGTAAAGGCGGTATGGCCACTACCGGCACAGGCGCCAATGCCGCCCGCGACCTGGGACAGGGCTGGAAAATCAGTCCGAGTGTGGTAATTAAGTCCAGGCAAACCTATACCATCGCTGATATCAGCGGCCCCGGCTCAGTGCAGCATATCTGGATGACGCCTACAGGTAACTGGCGCAATACCATTCTGCGTTTTTACTGGGACGATGAAACCACGCCTTCAGTAGAAGCACCCGTGGGTGATTTCTTCTGTATGGGTTGGTTAAAGTATGCACCATTGCAGTCACTGGCAGTAGCGGTAAATCCCGGCAGTGCATTTAATTGCTACTGGCCTATGCCCTTCCGTAAAAAATGCCGTATTACCATGGAGAACATGGACGACAAAGACATGGTATTGTATTACCAGGTAGATTATGTGCTTACCGAAGTACCGGATGATGCCGCTTATTTTCATGCACAGTTCAGGCGGCAGAACCCGCTGCCATATAAAGCCAATTACACACTGGTAGACAGCATCACCGGCCGCGGCCATTATGTAGGCACGTACCTGGCCTATGGCGTGCACAGCAATGGCTGGTGGGGAGAAGGCGAGATAAAGTTTTTCATGGATGGCGATCAGCAGTTCCCTACCATTGCAGGCACAGGAACAGAAGATTATTTCTGCGGATCGTATGATTTTGATACGCGCCAGAAAAACGCTGCAGGCATTGAAACAACAGCGTATACACCCTTCTGTAGTCCTTACAGCGGCATGCACCAGGTAATAAAAGGCGACGGGCATTACGACGTAATGCAACGCTTCGGACTATACCGCTGGCACATCACCGATCCCATCCGTTTCAGCAGCAATTTAAAAGTAACCATACAAGCCCTGGGCTGGCGTCATGATGGCCGTTATCTTCCTTTGCAGGATGATATTGCTTCTGTTGCCTACTGGTACCAGACCGAACCGCATCACTCCTTCCCTGCCCTACCTTCAAACGACGCAAGGGAAGTCAATTAGGATGGCTAAAGGGTTGAATGGTCGATCCTTGCCATCCAATTCGCTAAGATAGTCTCGACTGTCGATTCTCGATTGTCGATGTATTCAGACTGTTGATTCAATGTCGTTTAGTTAACGGTTTCTTTGTGAACTTTGCGGCTTTTCCCTTTGCGCTCTTTGCGGTTAAAAATATCAAATATGCTTAACTAAACGATATTGACTGCCGATTCACACAACCTCTCCGTTTTTTAACGGGCCACAATCAAATTAATGTAAAACCATTTATATTGCGGCCCGCTACGCTTCAAAAGCAGGCACAACCCTTAATTTTCAACCAAACCCTTCTATATGCACAGGCACAGAACCTGGCTGCTGTTTATTGTATGCTGTATAGGCAGCATGGCTAAAGCCCAGAACAATTCGCTGTATACCTACCAGCAACTATCCAAACAATTTTATGCTAAACAAACTGATTCCCTGAAGAAGGCAATGGAATGCCCGCCTGTGTTCAGCATCAGGGAAACACAGCGCAAATTCAGGGAAATCTGGGATGAACAAACGACCTTCTTCATCAATGCCGTCAACGAAAACAACTATGTACACGACAATGAGGTGTTTGCCTATGTGCAACAAATCGTTGACCAGCTGGTTGCCGGTAACAAAGAACGTTTTACTGCCAAACCCATGTTGTTTGTTGATCGCAGCCCATCGGTAAATGCCTATGCCATTGGTCATAACATAATTGCCGTAAACCTCGGCATTATTGCATTTGCAAAGTCGCGCGAAGAACTGGCCCTGGCAGTGGCGCACGAACTGTCGCACAACCTGCTGAACCATGCAGACAATGCAATTAAGCAGCGTGCCGAATGGATTACCTCCGACGAGTACAAGAAATCGATGAACGAGGTACTCGATTCAAAATACGAGCGCCTTACCCGTTTGCGGAAAGTACTGGAAAACTATTCATTCAGCAGGAGCAAACACCAGCGTTACCACGAAAGTGATGCAGATTCACTCGCCGTGCTGCTGCTGCAGAAAAGCAACATCGCTTTTAACGCCAACTTCTTCCTGCACCTCGACAGTGCCGACAGCAAGTACAAGCAAGCTTTACGTACACCCGTAAAAACGTATTTTGATGCCTACCAGCTCGGTTTTGAAGAAGCATGGACACAAAAACGCGGCCGCGGCCTCTCTGCCAGGAACTACAGTTTTAAAGACACGTCTTCGCTTGACGATTCGCTGAAAACACACCCGGATTGTGTAAAACGCTATCAACAAACGCTGGCACTTACACAAACCAACGCTGTACTAACACCCATACCAGCCGCCATTCATGCCAAGGCAAACAAAATGCTGCTGTGGACTATTTACGACAATGGCGCCTTAACCGCCTGCCTCTACCGCATACTACTGGAAAAAGACAACGGCACTGCCGATACCTGGTACGACTTTATGCTGAACAATGTATTTGCCGGCCTGTACTATGCCGATAGGGAACTGCACCGTTTTAATGCCATTGGCATAACCCCGAAAGAGTACATATCAAAAGACTATTATGCGTTACAAACAGCATTGGAACAAATGCCACGCGAAAGCCTTGAGCAATACTGCAAAACACTGAACAGCGCGGGCTTCTGGCAGCAGGCTGCTCCAGACGAGAAGGCGTTTAAAAACTTCCTGTCTACGCTGGCCCTCGATCCTGACGACAGTGGCAAACACAAAGCGGAAGCTGCGAAAACCTTTAAAGATAGCTACCAGGGAAGCATGTATTACGAGCTGGCCAGCGGTTTTGAGCAACACTAATCAACCAACAACCCAACTAATAAAAAATGAAGAAAATTGTATTGGCAGCAGCATTATTGTTAAGCCTACCATTATTTACACCTGCGCAGAAAAAAGTATTCAAAGAAGTAAGTGACGGCATGTCCTCTACCACCATGCCCATTATGCAGGGCAAATCACTGGTAGGTTATCTTGCTTTCACTAAACTTGAAAAGATAAATGCAGATTCATTCCATTATAAAATCAATATAATGGATGAAAACCTGAATGATATTGGCACCGTGCTTTTTAGTGAAAAGAAATTGTTCCTGCAAAGCGTAGCGATTGAACAGGATGTACTTTGCCTCGGTTATCTGCAGAGTAACCTCATCGAATCAGATTATTCCCGCAGGGAGTACCGCAAGAAAAAGGATACGGAAGACGAAAATGTACTTACACAATTTGTTGATTTAAGCGGGAAGATTATTGCAACTAACCGCATCAAGGTTGAAATAGAACATACGCCTCCAATGATAGACGCGCAACACCGCGGACCCGTTAAATTGAAACGCGAGATTGAGCTTCATAACATCTCACAAAAAGGCTTTGCGCTTTTCTACAGCGATGAACGCAACGCCAGCCTGGTAACCTATAACACCAGGGGCGAACAAACCTGGCACACCTCCTTTTTGCCTGAAATTTACAGCCATATGCTTGTTTGCGGTTACGCAGTGTACTTTCTTAAATGGAACACTGATAACCAAACGCCTTATGAAGGTGGCTATGAATTATTCGGCTACAACACGCTCAATAACACCAAGCTGCCCGGGATGAAGCTGAATGACGACCAGGGTAACGCATTAAAAGTATTGGCCTTTGATGTTGACCCCGGCACAGGCCGCCCATACATTGCAGGCAATATTATTAATAAGCGCTACTCCCAATTCTGGTTTACCGGCAAGGGCATTATCAAAGGCATGTACTCAGGTGTATTCACTATTTACATCGACGGGCCTTCAAAAAGTGACATTCACGAACAATACACCTACTGGAACGGCATGGAGCATCCGTTGATACCCGGCATATCGAGGAAAGGCTATTTTGAAGACGCAGAAACCTATGCCAGGATGAGCAGTGCTTTTCGCGATTACGATGGCAATACCTATTTTGCTGCATCTGGCATGGTAAAAAGCCCGCGGTGGGGTTGTATTGCTTCGTCTATCATTACTGCACCGCTTATCCTTCCGCCGCTGATCATTCTTAACACAGGAACAGAAAAAACAAAATTTACAGACGGTCTGCTGCTGAAACTTGATAAAGAAGGAAAATTATCAATTGTCACCACCTTTCCGGGCTATCATACAGGCTATCGACCCGCACGTATGTTTTATTCAGAATATTCTTATATCCGGAAATTTAATACCGTAGCTGATGCCGATACCAAAACAACTTACCTAATTGACTATGATAAAAAGAAGATTCTTATTTACAACGTGGCGCAAAACAAGGTAGTACGTACCATTCAGAGAAAAGACGGTGACATAACCACTACCGTTTACCCTGCAAAAGAGGGCCATATTATGGTGTCGGAATACAATGAAAAAGAAAAATCGACCACTGTTTCCATTGAATCGCTGTAACAAAACCGCCTGTATTAGCAAAAAGGTCTTCCCGCATGGGAAGACCTTTTCTTTTATCCTTGAATGATAACGGCAATTACTTAGCCAACTGCGGTTCCAGCCGCGCCATACGCAGCGCTATTTCCAGCAAACCGCCCTGATCCAGCAGCAGCTTTTCTTTTTTGGTTCCGGCCAGTTTGTGCTCGTCAGTTTGTTTGGCCCAGGCGTTTTGCAGGTACTGCTGAAACGATTGCAGGTAAAGCGGGTTATGGTCTGCTTTAAACAGCTCTTCGTAGCCCCGCAGCAATACTGCATTAAACCAGTAATTGGATGGATACAGCCCCTCTTTATAAAACTGGTGATAGGCTGCAGCCGCCATTTGCTGTGCCTGCTGCAGGTATTTTTTGTCGGCAGTTATTTCGTACAGCAGCACGGCACTTTGCAGCATGGTGCCGCTGTTGTAGGTGTAAAACTGTTTGGCAATGGTTTTGGCAGGCAGCCTGATATTGTCGTAAAACAAGCCTTCCGGGCTCATCAATGTAGCCACAGCCCAGTTGTACAGGGAAAGTCCTGTGTGCAGGTAAGCCGTATCCTTCGTGCTCCTGTACAGCTGCAGCGCGAGCACTGCACCCGGACCATTAGAACAGGTGTTCTTAGTGGTTTTGTCTCCTTCTTTCCAGTACAAGCCACCGCCCGAAACAGTATCATAGCCTGTCATCATAAAGCGGTAGATGACCTGCGCTGCAGACAGCCATTGCTTGTTGTGTGTACGCTGGTAAGCATCAATAAAAGAGATGCCTAGCCACTGGTTATCATCATAAAAACGGTCGTCGCCGCCTTCCTTAATTACATACGCCTCGTAACCCGGCACAGGCGGTTTGTTACCGTAATACTGTTTTACAGCCAGCATGATCTTTTGCATGGCAGCATCTTTCGGGTATAGCGCTTCCCACTCATTGGCAGCCTGCAGCAGTGCGCAAAGCGGCCATAGGTAACTGTGCGGTTTATCGCCCTGGTAATGCTGTTCCTTTTCAGTGAACAGCTGGTTGGCGCTGTCGTAATAATAGTGAAACACATTACTGTTCATCTGCCGGGCAATATCTTTTGCTGTAACAGATTGGGTTTTCGCAGCAGTGCTTAACAACAGTAAAATAAAAACACTCGCAGCCTTTTGGCGCAGATTAATAAAGTAAATACGCATGAGCATACAATAAATAAAGTTTATACCAGGTTTACAGGCACTTTTTTGCCTGTTTGTGTTGCAAGATAAATGGCATCGATGATTTTAAGGTCTTTCACAGCTTCTTCGCCGTTCACGGGTACAACCGGCTGTTTTCCTTCGAGAATAATACCGGCCATCTCTTCCATTTGCACGGTTTGGTGGGTAACCACCGGCTGGTTGATCTCGCCTTTGTGTGTGCGCCCCTGTATGGGACCGTAATTGGTTGCAGGAAACAGTTCTGCATAACCCCGCGTGCCGTTCAGGAAAAAACGGTCCAGGTTATTCATGCTGTATGTACTAAGGCAGGAGGCCACTGCACCACTGGGAAAGCCGAGCTGAAACTGGATGGTTTCATCTACCCCTTCTTTGAACTTCTGTGGGTCTGTTTTGGTTTCTTCTGCAGTAACCCACACAGGGTCTTCACCCGTCATATAGCGCGAACCATTGATGGAATAAATGCCGATATCCATTAAAGACCCACCACCAGCCAGCTGTTTGTTTAAACGCCATTGCGTGGGGTCGCCGATGGCAAAACCAGACAGTCCCTGGAAAAACAGGATTTGCCCAAACTCACCGGCCTTGCGCATGCGGATAATCTCCAGCGTGTGCGGTTCAAAATGCATGCGGTACCCCACCAGCAAATGCACATTCGCTTTTTTACAGGCAGCCACCATTTCTTCTCCTTCTTTGGCATTCAGCGCCATGGGCTTTTCGCAAATCACGTGTTTACCGGCCTGCGCTACACGTATTACCTGGTCGTGATGCAGGGCATTGGGCGTAATCACATACACAGCATCAATATCAGGATTGTCTTTTATCTTATCGAAGTTGTCGTAGTTGTAACAGTTTTTTTCAGGGATATTGTATTTGGCGCGCCATGCAGTTACTTTGGAAGGCGTGCCGCTGATAACACCTACCAGCTTTGCTTTTTTGCAGGCCTGCATGGCTTCAGCCACACGGGTGCCGTAACCGCCCAATCCCATAATAGCCACGCGCAGCAAAGGGCCGTCATAGGCTTGTTCAGCCGCACCGGCGCAGGATGGTGCAACTGCTGTTAATAGGGAAAAGGCCATGGTAGAACCAGCCAGCTTTTGTAAAAAATCACGACGTGTGTTCATATCAAACCATTTTATGTTAAGTGTTTAATGTGCGGATTATGTAAGTGCTTACACATTATTACAGCGGTGTAACCATAATGTTGCGCCAGCGCACTTTAATGCCGCCGCCTGCATGTATTTGTAAAGCCAGCTGGCCATCTGCAGCGCCAATTTTAGCATCGTTCAATTGAATCATTTCATGACCATTGAGCCAGGTGGTAACCGAATCGCCCTGCACACGCACTTTCATGGTGTTCCATTCGCCCATTTTCAGGTATTGCTCTTTTTCAGGTGCAGGTTGTATCAGCCAGCCACGGCCATACGATTCATAGATGCCGCCGGTATGCAAACCCGGAGGCGCTACCTCTGCCTGCCAGCCCGTAATTTTGGTGCCTTCTATCGAAGAATGAAAAAACACACCGCTGTTGCCATTGGCTTCCTGCTTAAACTCGAGTGTTAATTCAAAATTTTTGAACGACTGGTTGGTACCGAGGTACCCGTATTCCTTATCCGGCCCGCTTTCACACACCAGCTCACCCTGATCGGCATACCATTTTTCGGTGCCGTAAATCTTCCAGCCATCAAGATTTTTACCATTAAACAGTGATTGGGACTGAGCAAAACCGGCAGTGGCAGCCAGTACAAAACAACCGGCCAGTAGCAGCCGTTGAAGCAGTTGCGGGATCAATTTCATAGATGCATCTTTTACGTGTAGCCGTAAGTTAACCGCAAAAATGCAACTACAGGCTGCTAAAATTTATTCAGCAACGAAAAAACGGCGGCAAAAGCAGCTGCAAGTCCGGATGAATCAAACGTTAAAATTGCCGGTAAACCAGCTGTACCGGGGTAAACGGTTGTTTATTCCTGTATCTTTTCGCACCAATTTCAACGTACATGTCTGTTAAAAGCAAATCGCCGCATATACTCAATACCTCTACCAATCTGCTCGGGTTTTGTTTAATTGTACTCACATCTATTAAAGTAGCGCATTTTAACCATGCAACCATTATCGATGACAGCACCGGTATTGCCTCCATGCTGCTCATGGCCAGTTGCCTGTTGTCTTTTTTATCCATGCGCTCAAATAATGAGCAGCGCAGTGAGCGGATGGAGAAAATAGCAGATTATGTATTTCTGCTGGGACTGATTTGCGTGAGTGTAACCATCACTTTTGTATCCTTTAACCTGATCGCTTAAAAGAGATAGCATCCCGGATACTGTTGCGGTAGTATTTTAATAAAATATTAAGTTTAGAGGATAATCACTTTAAATAATCTCAGCTTATTTTTGAGGTGTACATAATAATGAAATAATTACAAAGGGGCTGTATCTACAGCCCCTTTTTTCTTACATCCAACACTATTTTTCAACAACGGTTCCCTATTTACCGTACAATTGAAACAGAACCCCAAAACGGATGGTATTGGCCAGCGGATTGCGGTTTACCTTATCTCCCGTGGGAATAAAATAAGAGAAATTGATGGTCGCAATATCGTAGCGTAAACCCAAACCGGTTGTTACGTACTGCCAGTTGCCTGCAGCATAGGTTTGCGTGCTGTACCCACCACGTACAAACAGGCGCTGATCATACGCATACTCCATACCCAGGCCCATTGACCAGGCATTGTTGTTAAACGAATTAAACACGCCATCTATCACGCCTTTGTTGTAATACGCATTCATGCTTTCCGTTGCATCGGGCACCTTTGGCACCAGCGATTTATTTACATCCAGTGCAATGGTGAAGCGGTTCTGATCATCCCATACATCTGTATAAGCAGTGCCGATACCGAGATTGGCGGGAAGGAAGTCTTTCCTGGTATTATCGTTCGTGTAACCGATTTTGGAACCGAGATTGCTGAGTGAGAAGCCAGCTGTCCAGCCTCCGCCATTTTCTTTCACCCCATTGTAAAACACAGAGAGATCCGCAGCCACTGCAGTGCCTGCTTTATAACTGCTGCCGTTTAAAGAACCGGTGGCCAGTTTTGAATGAATATAACGCAGTGCAACGCCTGCACTGAATACACGGCTTATTTTACGCGCATAACCCAGGTCAAACGCATACTCACGCGGATGGGCAGTTGACAGCAGATCGCCATTGTAGTTGATCACATTACAGTTGCCGAGGTTAAAATACCGTACCGATCCTGTGAGCGCCTGCTCTTCATCCAGCTGTTTGTAGCCAGCCAGTGTGGCCATGTACATATCATCGGCTATATCTTTCATCCACGGTGTATACGTGGCGGCGATGCCTGCTTTTGATGCAGCAAATACTGTTTTAGCGCCATTGTAAAAAACACTGTTTGCATCGGCGCTCAAACCAATACCCGCATCGCCCATACCCCCGCTGCGTGCATCGGGCGATATTTTAAGAAAGGGCACAGCCGTAGTGGTTGCGTTGATGGCTGATTTTTGTGCATGTGCAGAGGACAATACAAAACCAGCCAGTATAAAGAGTGTGCAACGATTCATTTTTATCCGTTTCATTACTGCAGTTTTCAGTTGTAAGGCAGCCCCGCCTAATGTGTGCGGCAGGGCTGCAGATACTATTTAGTGAACAATAAACACTTTTGATTTAAGCGTATTTCCGTTTGCCGTAATTACCCGCACCATATACATACCGGCTGCATAACGCTGCACCGGGATATTGTAGGTATTGGCGCCTGCTATGCCGGCTATCTCCAGGTCGTTCAGGCGTTTGCCGCTGATATCGAACAGCTGCAGGTGCAGTTTACCGGCCTGTTGCAGGTTTACGTTTACACGCAGGTTACCGGCGCTGTTACACCATGCAGAGAGATAATCTTCTTTTAAACCTGCAGGCGGTAATACGGTTAATACACCATTGCCATAACGGATCGCGTAATTTTCCGTTGCCGCAGGCCCGTTAACCACAATGGTATAGGTGCCTGCCTGTGATTCTTTCACCGCTGTTGTAGTTGCTGCAGGCAGCACAGGCAGTATACTTGAATCTTCGCCTGGCGCAAAACCCTGGTAACGGATTACCAGCGTAGGGTTGTTATCGCCCTGTTGCTTGTATATGCTGTCGGCAGTGATGGTTAATATTCCTTTTACAATTACCAGTGGCTTCACCACATCCTGGGCAGGGAGATAAACATTGTCGCCCGACTGGCTGGCTGTAATGCTGACTGTACCTAATTTTTTGATATGTACACGATTGTTGTCAATCACTGCAACACTGGTATCGCTGCTGGTAAACACCAAAGGCAGCCCTGAACTTGCACCCGCTATCAACGTATAGTCCGGGGTGCCGTAGGTAAGCACCGGCAAACCGGGGAAGTCAATGATATTGTCTTTCAGCGGCGGCAATACTGTAAGCGTACCGGGTACATACGTAAACGAATAACTGGGAGAAACAGCACCGCTTACAGTTATAGGATAGTAACCTGCAGGCGAATTGGTACCGGCAGCAGTACTTACCGTTGGCTGGGTGGTGAATGCCGTGTTATCGTCGTTGTTTACAAAGCCTTTATAGGTTAATGCAAACGCCGGGTTAAGCTGTCCCTGCTTTTTGGTGTAGTTGGGCACTGTTATGGTAAGCGGTTTGCGTAAAACCGTTAAACGCTGTGATACCATCGTTACCGGGTATGCCCCCGTTGCCGCAAAAACAGCAGTGATGCTGGCTGTACCTGCACCGGTAATGCGTACTTTCCCGTTTTCGATTATGGCGACAGCCGGGTTATCTGTTGTATATACAGGAGAACCGCCTGCATCAGATACAGCAGCAGGATCGAAAGGTGCATCACCATAAGTCATGGCAGAGAAAGGATTCCAGGTAATAATCTGTGCATTGTTTACCGTGAGTGTGCCATTTACAAATGCAATATTGTAGTTGTCAGACGCAGCTGTGGAAGGTATTATATCGTAGGTACCTGCAGGAGAATCTTTTTGGGCAGTAGTAGCAACAGCTACTGGCACTGCCAGTTTAGAGGCATCATCACCATTTACAAAACCGCTGTAGTTTACTGTAAACCGGGGGTTGTCTTCTCCCCTGTTACGTGTTTGGTTATTGGCAGCAATGGTGAGTGCTGCCTTACCGATGGTTAAGGTACCAGGCACATAACTGATATTGTAGTTGGCTGTAGCCGCAACACCGGTTACGTCAATGTTGTAGGCGCCGGCGCCGGTGGTTACAGGTACGGTATGGCTGGCCTGTACAAAAAAGCTAACCGAAGCAGGGCCATCGTTGAGCACCCAGCCGGTAATGCTGTACGTGGGCACAGGCAGCAAAGCCGGGCCATAGGTTTTGCTTTTGTTATCTGCCGTAACTATAAGCGCGGCCCTTGTTACCGTAAGTGTACCATTGGTATAGCTGAAGCTGTAGTTGGCTGCTGCAGCGCCAGACAGGCTGATGGCGTACACACCTGATGGAGAAGCAATATTGGCATTAACAGCCGCCACCGCCGGCGCAGTGAATACTGTTTCTGTTTCACCGTTTACCAGGCCGCTGTAATGCATGGTATAAGCAGCAGGGTTGGCTGTACCATACACACGGCTGGCATTGTCAACAGTAACATCTACCTGTTTTTTATTCACGGTAAGCACTTGCGAAGCCGTAGCTGCAGGGTTGCCGTTGCCGGGATCAAAGCTTGCAGTAATGGTAGCCGAGCCCGCGCCTTTTATGGCCACATTGCCATTGCCGTCAATCACGGCAACTGCAGGATTGTTGCTGCTGTATACAGGTGCTAAACCGCTTGCGGCGGTTGCGCCGGGGTTAAACGGCGCATCGCCATACACGCGGGGATTGATAGGGTTGAACGCAATATCTGATACACTTAAATTGCCGTTTTTATAAGAGATAGTATAGTTGGCCAGCGTGAGATTTTGCTGAATGGTAATTGCATAATTACCTGCAGGTGAATTTTTATCTGCACTGCAGTTAAGTTGTACCAGCCCGTTCAGCAAGACTTCATTGTCGTTGTACACCCATCCGTTTGCATGCCAGGTAAACGCAGGTAAATCAGCACCGGGCAGCTTGCTTTTATCATCAGCGATTACCTGCAGCGGTGCTTTGCTTACCGTAAGCGTGTAACTTACCGGTGTTGCAGCTTCGTAATTAGCTGTGGCATTGGCGCTGGCAGTAATAACAGCAGTACCCGCGCCTGTGATGGAAAGCTCCCACTGGTTCAGCGCATTTTTACTTACGCTGGCCACACTGGTATTACTGCTGCTAACCGTTACAAGGTCTGCCGCTGTAGCAGTTACATCTAATGCTTCAGAAGCGTTGCCATATGTTTTTGTTGTCCCGAAATTGGCAAAGGTAATGTTGTTGGCAGCCTTGTTAACTACAAGTGTTTTGGTAATAGTTGCTGCTTTATAGGTAGCGTCACCGGGTTCGGTAACAGTGATATCTGTTGTGCCTGCTGAAAAAATGTGTACGTTGCCCTGTGCATCTACCGAAGCTACAGCAGGGTTGCTGCTGTTGTAGGCAAAATTGGTTAAGCCCGCATCACTCGATGCACTTACCGGGAAATCAGCATCACCGGTTATTTTAGGCGATGTAAAGTTAACAGCCAGTGCCTGCACCAGTTTACCCGGCGTCACCACAATTGTTACGGTTACCGGCGTTGCAGGGTTGTACACGGATGTACCATTTTGCGCTGCAGTAACAGATACTGTTCCGTTACCTGTTAAATGCAGGTATTGTTTGCCATTGCTGGTTACAATTGTGGCTATTGCTGTATTGCTGCTGGTATAGGTTACAGGCACTCCGGTTGCGGTGCTGGTAGCATTCAGCAATATATCCGCATCGTCCTGGTTTACCGGTGATGCAAGGGAAAAAGACAATGTTTGCGGCGTGCCGTCAACTGCCAGCGTTTGTGTTTGTGCAGGTGCTGCATTAAATTTTGCATCTCCCGGCTGGCTGGCTGTAATAGTCGTGGTGCCGCGGCCGGTGATATGCACCACCAGGTTGCTGCCGGCATCGGTGGTAATCTCCGCTACATTGGCATCGCTGCTCGTAAAGCCTACCGGCAAACCGGAAGAAGCCTGCGCACTTAATGAGAAATCAGCATCACCGATTTTTTTACCGGTGGGCAACGGATCGAAACTGATCGTTTGATCCTGTTTCTTAACACCGCCGCCAGACCCGTCGATCACCAGTTCGGTAACATCAGCGCCGCTGGCATTGGCGGTATTGGCTATGCCACCATCAGTACCAGGCCAGCTGCCATCAGCAGAAGCCTTGCTGCTTACTTCTGTGCCGCCGGAAAAACTGTATTCTGCAATTTTAACAATACCGGTCGAAAGATTATTGGGTATGAATGTGCCCCATGTGCCATTTTTCCCGATCACATACTGCTGATAAAAGGCAGGGTAATCATTTACAATATTGCTTTCTGTTGCGGGAATGCCGGCATCTTCAATATAACTTCCTGCAATGGGCCTGTCACCTGCGCCGGGCGTTGCCTTATCCCATAACAATACAAAATTTTTCGGTGTTGCGCCCGTAACAGCTGTACTACGCACGCCGGTGCAATGTGCCACATCATCTCCTGCAAAGAGGGAGGTTACTGCACTGGTTGTGGTAAGACGGGTTTTAATCGTTGTACCGCCGTTCCCGTCGTTAAGCAGAACACGTATCCTGAACTGTGCGCCATCAGCAAACTGGCTGTTATAACGACCGCCGATATCCAGCACAAACCAGCCGGTATACTCGCCATTGACATCAGTAGTCAGTGTTGCATAACTTCCCGGGGTATTGAAATTGGGCGTGTTGCTAAAATATTGAAAACCTGGTGCGTTGACATTGATAGTAGAACCAATGCCGTTGTTGGTTGCTACTGCAGTGAGGGTAACGCCGCTGTTGAAATAAAAATAGGTGGTACCGGGCTGCAGACCAGACAGCTTTAGCCTGAAAACAAAAGGCGTATTTACCGCTACCAGGGAACTGTTTGAAGTTACCGCATACTGTGGCAGGTATATTTCGGTTAAGCTTTGTGCTGCCAGCATTACCGGCAGCATAAAAATCACAGCCAGTAGTAAGAAAAGATTTTTTTTCACAAACGTGTTTTAATAGTGAAACGGTTGAATTAATATAGATTCTGAAGAATGGTGTTCAGGTTAAGCAAAACGATATTCAGGCTATACCTGTCAATATCTGCATCATAAACAGGGATCCTGGTTAACTCAGCATTGCTTTTACCAGATCCGTCTACTACGAATAGTGACAGCGCAAATCCTTTCGTTGTGCTGAAAGTTTTCCAGGGGGAATATTCATACCTGTGCAGCAACACACTATCCGGTGATCCATAAATGGCATCGAATTTAACCCACACAGAATCCGGCAGCTGCGTGGTATTATATACAAAACGCATTTTCACTGTGCCCAAAACCGGCAGCGTATCATTTTTACCGGGTTTTACATAAAATGGTTCTGCACCTGCAACCGGTTGGTACACCGAAAAATAATTCACTGCATTGGTTTTGGCGGTGTATAACGTATCAACCACCACCTTGCCTGTTATACTGTTTTCCATGCGTATATGCATCTGCGGATCTGTAAAGAAGATGGTGGTATCTACCCTTCCATCCGGCCCATACAATTTGTCTGTAATCATTGCATCATTCAACCATACGCGATACGTAACAGGGTCAATTGTTGCGGCCCTGAAAGCAAACTTTGCATAGGATTGCGCTGTTACCGGTTCTCCTTTCGAGCAGGAGGCAAGCAGCACTATAACTGCAATAAGTAGCCATAATTCATGTGTTATCTTACGGCAATGTTCCATTGTTCTCATTTTTTAGCGATGCTGTTTGCCTTTCTATAGCAACCAGCCAGATATGTAGTGATGTTGTTTTCATTTTATGTGGCTTCGCAGGCAGCTTATTATGTTATGCCTGCTATAGAATAGCCATAGAAATACCTTCGCGAGCTTGTTTCAATCACACAAGGCCTCTTTCGCCGGTTTTAAAAGAAGCCCCGGCAGGCTTGGTCAGCATCAGCTTTTGATGCTGCTTAATTCAAGGCAGGCCAGGCAACCCGGCCCGCAGTGTATTGTTTTATACCAGCCCGAAAGTCTCCTTTGCAAGGGTTACTGGTTACAACCCTGTTTTTTAAAAGGAAGCATTCCTGCTGGAATGCTTCCCGGTTAAATATTACCTGTTGCTGATAAACATGGAAGAAAGAATTAGTTCCAGGTAGGCCATGTAGTCCAGCCTGAAGTCCAGGGTGTAACACCAGCCTGGAAGGCACCTTTGTAAGTAGTGCCTGTGCCCAGCGGAGAACCTGTATTAGGCCTGAAATCAGGTGCAGTCAGGTTAAACGGAGCAACCATTTTAATTGAAGCATTGGCAGAAGCATCAGTAAATGTTGTAGCACCAGTCCATACAAAGTTGTTGAACAATGTGCTGAAAGCATGAACGATGTTACCAGACTGGGAAGAAACGGTAGAACCGTTGTCACCAGTGCTGTTATCGATACCTGTAGGGAAGCCCATGAAAACAGAGTTGGTTACTGCATAAGAACCTCTTCTGCGGAAGATGCCACCATTCAGCAAGCCTTTGGCGTTAGCCTGGGTCAGGGTTTCCATACCAATGATAGTCATGTGGTCATAAGTAGGATGAGACTGAGGCGCATCCAGTGAACCTGTACCATCATTGTCATTTTCTGTACCGTTAGGGTTGGCAGAATAAGCAGTTTTGCTTGGGTTCAGCAAAGACACGCAAAAGCTCAGCTGACCACTGAAACCGAAATCGGTATCAAATGCATCATCATCCGGAGCATAAGCTACCAGGTGATCAGCATTTACAGTACCGCCGAAAAATTCAAAAGCATCATCAGCGCCATAGATCACTTCGATAAATGACAGTGTAGTGCTTGCACCTACACCACCCAGTGTAAGGCCGTTCAGTTCATTATCAGCAGCGATAGAAGCACCTGCATATTCAATGCGTGCATATTTGATGGTACCAGAGTAATCATCAGGATCACCCAGGCCACGTCCGCCACCACCGTATTTAACGTCTACAGCAGTAGAGCCAGGTACAATACCTTCAATGGTAGTATCAGGTTTGTTGATAGGAGCAGCACCCAACAGCACTACACCACCCCAGTCGCCAGAATGCGCTGTAGCTTCATGTGAAGTAAACACGATAGGGTTTGCAGATGTACCAACAGCGTTGATGCTTGCACCCCTGGTGATAACCAGTGCAGAAGCATCAGCAGCAACAGATTTCTTAACACCTTCAATACGTGAACCGGCATTTATTTTCAGCTCGGCACCGTTTGTTACAAACACTTTGCCATTCAGCAGATACAGGGTATCAGCAGTTAATGTTCTGTTGGCAGAGATAATGTTAGGCAATGTAACAGTTGCAACGAAAGGACCAGCATGAGAAGCGCGGTCATCAAACTGCTTGTCCATGTTTTTCTTGCAGGAAGTGGCAGCAATAGCAGTCACAGCTAATGCTAATACCATTTTTTTCATAGATAGATGTTTAAAATTGTACATAATAATGAAATGCTTATCAGAACAGGTAATAGTTATAATTTATAGGTTAGCGTAAAACTGTAATTGGCTCCGCGTTGCACTTTGTAATTCACAAAATCAAGATCTGCGTTGTAGCCTGCTCCTTTGGGATCGTGGTTGTCGCCCTGGAACCCGCCTGTAACGCCATTATAGGAACGCAGTGTATTACTGTATACCACAAATGGCTGCGCCAGTATATCGGCAGCGTTCACCCGCAGTTCCAGTTTTTGCTTAATTAACTGGAAGTTCAGCTGCAGGTCTACCACATCCCTGGGACTTTCATACTGTATTAATTCACTGTAAGTGCCCCCGTATACAATGCGGCGACCAAAGCGGTTGTAGCTGATATTAAACCCGAACAATTTCCCGGCATAGGTTAAACCGCCATTAATTACATAGGGGGTTAATCCCTGTACAGGGCGGTTGTCTTCAACCTTTACTTTTTTTATTGCTCCTGTACTGTCGGTACGGTTGTCATAGGTTTCTATCTTACCCTTCAGGTAGCTGAAATTTCCGGAGAAAAAGAAATTGCGCAGTATGGCTGAACCAGGGTTAATGAAGGAAAGCGATTTGCGCAAATCCAGTTCAATACCTTTTACTTTGGCCTTGTCAAGGTTTTTATAGGTTACGCTGCTATTGGGATTGCCCAGCAGAAAAAAACGTTCAACAGGATCTGTAAAATCTTTATAAAAGGCAGAGAAAGACAGCACCTCTCCTGCCCCCGGGTAGTATTCTATACGCGCATCGTAGTTTTGAATATGCGTAGTTCTTACAGCTGAATCGCCATATACATATAACTGTTCAGGGTAATCGTAATACATAAACGAAGAGCGCTCTACAAAATCCGGCCTTGCGAGTGTTTTGCTGTAAGCAGCGCGCAGGTTTACTTGTTTGGTTATCTGCCAGGTTATGTTTGCAGAAGGCAGCCAGCTTTTTTCCAGCGGAAACTGTCCTCCCTTTGTGTTTATGGTATCTGAACTTCCCGACTGGTATACCGTACGTACACTCATTTTATTTCCTTCGTAACGTACCCCGCCCGCTACACGCAACTGTTGCAGCAAACGGAAATCACCCATCAGGTATACAGACTGCAATGTTTGCTTACCGTTGTATCCATCACCCGTGCTGTTTACAAACACATAAGATGGCCGGTAATACAGGTGGTAATCCTTAAAGTTCTGTGGTGTTGCAATAGCATAATAGGGTTTGCCTGCCTGCTCATCCACCCAGTTATTGTATACACCACCGCCACCGTCTTTATAAGGATTGATAGCGCGCAGGCCGCTGGCTGTATAATCGGCCGTTCTCTCTGTATAACCATACCCCGTTTTTATCAGCTGCTTGTTATTGGCGATAGTAAAGGGCAGTTGCAAATTCACGCCCGCATTTTTTCTTTCCTCTACCAGTTGCGATGCAAACAACCCTCCCCATACCAGCGGTGTTTCTTTAAAATTATATACAGGTAACCCTGCATTGTAGCTGGTTCTGCCATACCTGCTGTCTGGCTGATCGCGTTTCAGGTGATTGTAATCCACATACCAGTCAGCCTTCAGCAAATCCCGGCCAATGGTATGCTCGCCTTCCAATCGTGTTTGCCATAAAGTATTCACCAGCAGGTTAGATGAGGTTCTTGCCTCAGCACTGCCGGTTCCCGCATTAAGAAAGCTTAAACCATTATCATTATCATACTGGTTACTTAAGCGCCTGTTGTATAAATTTTTCCAGGCAATGCGATGATGCGCCGTTTTCCAGGCACCATTCAGCAACGCGCCGATGGCAGTATTAAAGCGGTAGCGTTCGGTAGCATAATCAAAAATCTGTATGCTGCGTTTTTCACCCGCTTCCATTAATTGTTCGTTGCGGTACGTAAGCGCAGCAGTAAATCCAACCGAACGGCCATTACCAAGCGGTTGCAGCATACCGCCCGCCACCTGGTAATTCTGCACCGGTGTATAATGATAACGGTACGTGCGCCAATTGTCTGGAATGCGGCTGCCGATATGACGCATGTATGCTGTATCATTGGCAATTATCGCAGCTGCATACTTCCTGGGATCATAAACTGATCCAAACCATTTACGGTTATCACCTGCTGCTCCGAAATACTCCGACGGGCTTCTTTTGGTGCTCAAAAAATCGTTTCCCACGCTGGCAGTATTAAAACCCGAACCAATTGTGATATGCAGGAAATTTTTAGCGGGTACATCACGGGTATTGATCTGCACAAAACCACCGGTAAACTCACTGGGCATATCGGGTGTAGCGGTTTTATTGATCACAATGTTATCAATCAGTGCACTGGGTACAATATCAAAGCTAAAGTTGCGACGATTAGGCTCTGTACTGGGGAGCAGCGCACCGTTGATAAGCACGTTATTGTAGCGATCACTTACACCACGGATGGTGATAAACTTATCCTGCTGCACTACCACTCCACTCACTCTCTTCAGTACCTGTGCAGCATTATTATCCGGTGTGGCCTTTATCTGTTCTGCACTAATGCCATCAGAAATAGCCAGATTGTTTTTCTGGCGCGTATATAAAGCGGCCACCGTTTCCCGTTTCAGACTGGTAGTGATTAATACACCTGCCAGTGTTCCCGGTGCAGGCGTAAGCGCTGCATTGATGCTGGTTACCGAATCCTGCATCACATTTACATCGGTAATGCGCTTACCCTTGTAACCAACATAGGTAATATCTGCCGTGTAATTACCTGCCGGCAATACTATACTGAAACGGCCTTCCACATCGGTGGTAACACCCTGTTTGTTCATTACCACAGTTGCACCTATTACCGGAGATCCGTTTTTTTCATCCAGCACCTGGCCATCCACCCGCCCGTTTACACCAGCACGTGCAGCTACTTTTAATACACCTATATTTTTATTAGCCGCAGTAACGGAAAACTGCAAACCACAATTATCACGCAACCATTTGAGTACTTCACCCAGTGTTGTTTTCTGCATCACCAGCCCGTGTACCGGAACTCTTCTAAGCACTGTATTATCAAAAGTAAAAGTATAAGTCGTTTGTTGCTGTAACGATTGCAGTACTGATGCTGCACTTGCATCATCGAATTGAACACTCACTTTGTCTTTCAGAGATGACAAAGCAGTTTGTGCAAAGGAAATTGTTGAAAAAATAGACATCAAAAGCACGCAGATGCACACAGCTATCCGCAAAGCTTTTTTTCTGCTCAGCTTAAGTAACATAAATTTTATTCGTTGTACGGTTGTTTGGTATCTTTTACCGGGTAATGCGCACGGTGTCGCCTTGTATTTTAAAATGTAATCCGTGTATAAACAATATATTCTGCAATATTTCAGCTGCCGTTCCGCTTTTAAACACAGCGGTAACACGCCTGTCTGCTATATCCGCAGTGCTCACCTGTATATGTGTATGGTATTTTCTTTCTATCCTGTGCAATGCATCAGAGAGTGGTATATCATTTAAAACAAAATACCCTTTCCTGTAATCATCCTCATTATTGGTGAGCATGCGCCGCATGTTCATTGCGCCTGTTGCCTTCCTGTAAGAGAGCATCTGACCCGGGTTCAGCATTTGTCTTGCACTGGTATTACCGTTAGCATCAAGCGATTGAACAGCCACCTTTCCTTGCATTAACGCCACACGGATGGAGCGCTCCTCTTCATATGCTTCCATATTGAATGTTGTACCAAGCACCTGCGTTACCAGGTTACCATGTTTCACAGAGAAAGGTTGCTGCTGGTTCTGTGCCACTTCAAAAAACGCTTCACCTTCCAGGTATACTTCCCGTTGCTGTGTAGCATATTGTACAGGATGGTAGCTAACGGAGCTATAAGCCATCAGCCAGATATGCGTGCCATCAGGCATCACAGCCAGGCGCGTTTCGCTGCTGCTGTTAATGAGCCGTTTGGCCTTGTCTGCTGCTATTGCTGCCGCTGCATTGCTTTTGTTTTTGGCAGCAGGTGATTGTACAGCCATGCGGTAACCTGCTATCATCAGCGGAATAAGTACGGCTGCTGCACCTGCCAGGTACCAGCGTTTATACACCGCGCGCATGCTAACCAGTTTACCATCAGGTCTTGTTTCCGCAACAGCCTTCTTCAATGCCTTTGCCAGGTTGCGGGCCATCGCATGCGGCATTACCTCCGGTTCAATATGTACAGCCTCACTGCTGAACAGCGCATGTAACATGGCATAATCAGGGTGCGGGGCAGTGAGGTAATCCAGCACCGCCTGTTCTTCCTCCGCCGTACACTGGCGGCTGAAATATTTTTTTAAGAGAACTTCATCTATTCTGATCATGACATCTACTTCACGTTGCCGGTAAAAAAAAGTGAACCACTGAAAGCGGGCTTAATATTAAGTTAACATAGCATGGGGTACACTATCTCGGAATTGTGACCGCAGGCGCCAGCATGGCATCGGCGGCCGCACTGTTTTTATACGCCTGCACCGGCGCATACGTGTGGCGCAGGTTAGTTTCGGTTACTGCAACCCTGCCGTAAATGGTTTGCAGGGCCTGTTGTACCAGGGGATCTGCCACGCTGCCTTCTGGCTGAAGCGGGAATACCGACAATTCATTGATATATAGGAAGGGGGCAATGCCTTTATTATAATTGCCGGTGCCATTGGCGTTAAACAGTTTGTAAATGGTAGGCTGCAATACCCAGTTTATTTGCCTGGGTGTGCGCATGTCGCTGATCTGGAAACTGGCTTCATCTTTACCCAGCGTGGTATCGCCCAGTTGTATTACCTGTGCATAGGGCTTTACCGATTGCACCAGCAGCTCTGCCGCAGATACAGTGCTGCGGGTAGTGAGTATAAAAACACGTTTTAATGAAAGACTGCGTGCGGCCAGGTCGCTGAATGTTTTGCCCGAGGGATTAATGGCTGTGCGCAGTATGCCGTCAAAAGTATAGGTACGTTTGCCGCCATTGCCGTTCCCCTGGAAAACTGCAAAGGTGGAGGTTGCCTGTACATTCACCAGCATGGCTGCAAGCTTGGCCGCTGTGCTGGTACTGCCGCCGGGGTTGTAACGCAGGTCAACAATGCATTCGCTGGCGCCTGCCTGTTTTATTTTTTCCATTGCCGTTAGCAGGGACACATCATACTGTTCATCAAAAGCATTGTAAAAGAGGTAACCGGTTGTTACACCATTGTATTGAAACAACCGTGTTGCTACCACGGGGTTCTCTGCAATATAGGCTGCTGCAAGCTGCAGGGTGCCACGGTTTTGCACCTGGCTATTGCTGAATACAACTGTATCCATGGTAAAAGTATGGCCTGAATGCAATACCTCATCTATTGTTGCAACATTGGATATGGTTACTGCGGTATTGTTCACTGCAACAAAACAACTGCCCCTGCGCAAGCCTTTATTCCATGCCGTACTCATTGCGGCAACATGCAGCACCACACCCGTTAAGGCATTGGGGTTGGCAGGGTGCTGTACCCATGCGTATTGAAAGCCATATTGCGCAAAGGTTGGTTTTACTGCAGTGCTGGTAATGCCGTTGCTGACAGAAGAGAAACGGTCTTCTTTGGCGAGCAGGCTTTTAAAAAAGTCAGCAACAGGCAAACTGATATCAGGATGGGCAGGCATGGACTGGTTCCAGTAATAATAATAACGCATGCTATCGTACACCCAGGCATTTATTTTGCCAAGCGAATCTGTTGGTGCCGGAAACGGTGTGTCAACATCTTTTTTATGACAGGCAGTACATTGCCAGAGAAAGGCAATGGCAGTCAGCAAGTGTAGCAAGGTGCAGGGTGTATTTTTCATGACCACTAAAATGACCATTCCCGCTTATCCATAAAAAAGCGACTGATGAAGGAATTGTTATCTTTAAAAAACAAGCTGTACAGCTCCGGAGCTTTCTGGATATTTATGTCCCAACAAGTGCATAGCTGATCAACTATGAAAGCCCGCGAAAAAACATTTGAACGCATTTATCAGCAAACCAGTACATCGCTGTATGCCTACGTTAAAAAGTTCATTTCGGATACAAGCGAAATACAGGATATACTGCAACAGTGTTATATAAAGCTCTGGCTGCGGATGGATGATGTGGTTGACGGGGAAAATCTTTTACCCCTGCTGATCACTTACTCTAAAAACCTGATGATTGATTCACTGCGTAAAACAGCAGGTGAAAAGAAAAAACATCAGGCCTATCATGCAGCCAAAGATGAAATGGTAGATATGGAAAAGCAATTGCTGAATCGTGAAACCATACAGGAAATAAGTGAGGCCATTGCAAAAATGCCCCACAAACGCCGCGAGATTTTCCTGCTGCGGAAAGAACAGGGATTAAGCGCTGCAGAAATTGCAGCACAGCTCAACATTAGCAAACGCGCGGTGCACAAGCATTTGACAGAAGCCGTACGCTATCTCAAAACAAATGTAGTGGCTGTAGATATTATTGCTATCTTGTTTTTGTACAGCATGCCTGTACTGGATGTGCTGCCATAACGACCGTCAACGCTACTTGCTTATACAAAAAGAGGTATTCCATGGAATGCCTCTTTGTTTTACCGGAACAAACCCTTCATGCACAAAAACAACTGTAGCACCAATGGACTAATGGATCATCATCCATCGGTCCCTAGACGAGCGGTACACGAGCGGTAGAAGAATGGACCAGTAAACGAAAAAATTGAACATTGAAACAATTGAACTATTTGAACCGCCTTCCCTCCAATCAACTTTAAACTTCAAACGTTAAACCTTAAACCATCGCACCAATGAGCTTAACTAAACGGCATTGGTATACGATTGGTAAACCCCGGGGGTTATGCCTTCTGTTTTACGGAATACGCGGATAAAGTAATTCACATCAGTAAAACCGCAGAGCTGGCTTACCTGCGGTAATGAGTACCGCGGCTGCGCCAGCAATTGTTTGGCCAGCTTTACCCTTTCCCTGTTAATGTATTCCAGCGGTGTAATGCCAAACTGTTCCCTGAACCATTTGAAGAAAATATTGCGGCTTAAATACGCTTTACGGCTCAGTGTATCTACCAGTATTTTTTCGGTAAGGTGTTCATGAATGTAGTGCAGCACATAATGCAGGCGGCTTTGGTTACAGCTGGTATCAGTTTCTGCTTTTACCTGTTGCAGGTGCTGGTGCTGCAGCAGGCGTATCAGCAGTTCTTTCATATTCAGATCTGCATAAATGTTTTTAGAAGTATCGCCGCTGCTGCATACGCGGATCAGTTTATTAATCAGGTGAGTGACTTCATCATCGTTTTCAAAATGATACCGGTTAAACTGCAGCTCCCACTGGTGCTGCTCGTTCTGCTGGTTGTAATAGGCGTTCAGGTAATCTACCGTATTGCGCAGGTAACTGCCATCAATGGCCAGCGCAATACACTGCGTGGGATTTTCAGCAGAGGCTTCGGGAAAGTCGATCACCATGGCTTCGCGTGCAGGCACAATCACCGATTCGCCGGGCAGGTAATCAAAAGCAGGTTCTTCAAACAGGTGCATTATTTTTTTGCCCCGCACCATGCTTGTGATCACCACATCATCAAAAGCGAGGGGTACATGATAGGCCTGCTGATAACTTTCGAACACATTTAACTCACAGTTGTTCAAATTAAATACCCGCCTGTTCTCTACCAGCGTTTGTAACAGCCTGGGATGCGTGAGAGGAACCGGCTCCGGCAAATGCTTTATCGCCATAGCAACAACCTTTGGTTACCCTTAAGTTAACGCAAATTGCTGCTATGCCATTATTAAAAGTACAATTGTGCTATAGAAAAGTACAAAAATGTGCGGGTTTGCAAACCAGTTCATGAAACTTAGCAGTATTGTTTGTTAATCAATAAAATGCCTGTCATATGAGTACCTCAGCACAAGCTGCGCCCAAAGCCCCTGCGGCTGCGCGCCCGGCTTTCAAAGAAAAATATGATCATTATATCGATGGTCAGTTTACGCCACCTGCATCCGGTGAATATTTTGATAATATATCCCCGATTGATGGCAAGGTGTTTACACAAGCTGCGCGGGGTAACGCGCAGGATATCGAAAAAGCGATTGCCGCAGCCCGCAAGGCGTTTGCCACCTGGGGTAAAAGCGGAGCCGCTTACAGAAGCAACCTGCTGCTGAAAATTGCGCAGGTTGTGGAAGACAATATACCCTATCTCGCTACCGTAGAAACCATTGACAACGGTAAACCTATCCGGGAAACCATCAATGCCGATCTGCCGCTTGTAGTAGATCATTTCCGCTACTTTGCCGGCGTTATCCGCAGCGAAGAAGGTACGGTTAGCGAGCATGACGAAAATACCGTAAGCATTAACCTGCACGAACCCATTGGCGTGGTTGGCCAGATTATTCCCTGGAACTTCCCGCTGCTGATGGCTGCCTGGAAAATAGCACCGGCGCTGGCTGCAGGCTGCTGTGTTGTGGTAAAGCCGGCCGAGCAAACACCCACCGGCATTATGTGCCTGATGGAGCTGATTGGCGATATACTGCCGCCCGGTGTGCTGAACGTTGTAACCGGTTTCGGTTTTGAAGCCGGCAAACCCCTTGCTTCTTCACCCAATGTGCAGAAAGTGGCCTTTACCGGCGAAACCACTACAGGCAGGCTGATTATGCAATATGCTTCGGAAAACCTGATTCCCGTAACCATGGAACTGGGCGGAAAAAGTCCGAACATATTTATGAAAAGCGTGATGGATGAAGATGATGATTTTTTAGACAAGGCTGTAGAAGGCGCCGTACTGTTTGCTTTTAACCAGGGCGAAGTGTGTACCTGTCCCAGCCGCATTTTGGTGCACGAAGACATTTGCGACCGTTTTATGGAAAAAGTAATACAGCGCACCAATGCCATACGCATGGGCAACCCGCTGGATGAAACGGTGATGATGGGTGCGCAGGCCAGTGAAGACCAGTACAACAAAATTCTGAGCTATCTCGACATTGGCAAACAGGAAGGCGCACAGGTTTTAACCGGTGGCGAAGCTTATCATCAGAACAGCGGGCTGGAGCATGGCTACTATATTAAACCCACTATTTTCAAGGGCAACAATAAAATGCGCATTTTCCAGGAAGAGATATTCGGCCCTGTTGTATGCGTAACCACTTTTAAAACAAATGAAGAAGCAATTGCCATTGCCAACGATACATTGTATGGCCTGGGCGCAGGTGTGTGGACAAGGGATGCGCATGAGCTGTACCAGCTGCCAAAAGCCATTCAGGCGGGCCGTGTTTGGGTAAACTGTTACCATGCCTACCCTGCACACGCGCCGTTTGGTGGTTATAAAAAGTCCGGTTTTGGAAGGGAAACACACAAAATGATGCTCAACCATTACCGTCAAACCAAAAACATGTTGATCTCATACAGTAAACAAAAACTCGGTTTTTTCTGATTGTTGGTAAGGGGCGCCGTTCTCTAATGGCGCCTACATTTTTCCCCTTCAATTTATTGTATGACTGAAAGAGTAAAAGCCACACCGGCAGCCCTTGAACTGATATACAAGCTGCAGCAGCAACACGGCCCCCTGATGTTTCACCAGAGCGGCGGCTGTTGCGACGGATCGCAACCTATGTGTTTCCCGCTGGGTGAATTTAAAACCGGCGGCAGTGATGTATTGCTGGGAGAAATTGCCGGCACCCCGTTTTACATGGGCGCTGATCAATGGGCCTACTGGAAACACACCGAGCTAACCCTTGATGTAACCCCTGGCCGCGGCAGCAGCTTTTCGCTGGAAATACCACTGGGCGTACGTTTCATTATACGATCCCGCGTATTTACCGATGAAGAATTGGCTACCCTTGAAGCAGCAGGGAAAGATTTGTGACGATAGTATACCCTCAGGTTTTACCGGCTGCCTGTTTGCCGGTAATAACTGCATTTTTAATAAACAGTAAAGCCATCAGCGCACCCAGCCATGCCAGTGCTGCCGAAATACGCAGTATAGCAGCATAGGCCGCGATGAACGACTGGTGATAGTATTCCTTTACCGCAGCTTTATCCTGCACCGCATCCGGCACATGCGCATCGCCCAGGCTGCCTGCCTGCGCCATTATCTGTTGTTGTATGTTCCCGTTAATTGAAGTATGCTGCAATTGTTTTTGCAGCGCACCCGAGAAAAACAATACTGCCAGCGCCCCGAAAATGGCATTGGCAAATACGTTTGAAATACGTGTCATTGCATTGTTTACACCAGATGCAGTTCCCGAAAACTGGTCGCTTACCGCCCCCATTACAGCAGCAGTAAGCGGCGCCACTGTAAACGACATGCCCAGGCCAAACACTACAATGCCCGGGAAAAATGTATGCCAGTAAGCTGCATGTCCGCTGGTTTGCCGTACAAATGATAACAGCAGTAAGCCAACACCTGCTGTTGCAGGCCCTGCAACCAGTAACCACTTGGGGCCGTGTTTATCTGCTAGGCTTCCTGCAAAACGTGCAAGCACTACCATGAGTATGGTAAAAGGTAAAAACGTAAGCCCGGACTGCAATTGTGTATAACCCTGCACCTGTACCAGGTTCAGCGAAAGAAACAGCATGCCTGCACCCAACCCTGCATACAGGAAAAAAGTAAGCAGGTTAGCCCCGCTGAAGGTGGCATTTCTAAACAAGTGCAGGGGCATCATGGGATGCCGGCTCTTTTGTTCAATGCGGATAAAGGCAGGAATAAGCAGCACACCTGCGGTTATGGAAACATATACCTGCCAATGCCCCCAGCCCAATGCAGGTACACGTAAAAATCCGAATGTAAGCAATGCCAGTCCGGATGCAATGGCAATAGCACCGGCATAATCCAGCTGATGACTGCTGCCCTCATCCTTTATTTCCTTCACATACTTCCAGAGTATAAACAACGCCACCAGACCGATGGGAATATTGATAAAAAAGATATAACGCCACAAACCCGCATCTCCCAAAGCACCGCCCAGTATAGGCCCGCCAATGGTAACCACTGTGGTAATAGACGACCAGGTGCCGATGGCCTTGCCCCGCTCCTTTTCATTGATGGAAGAAGAAACAAGCGAAAGGCTGCCCGGTATCATAAAGGCGCCGCCAATACCCTGTATAATTCTGCAGATGATTAAGAAATTTACGCCGTGAGACAAGCCGCAGGCTGCAGACCCGATGATAAAAATGCAGATACCTGTCATAAATACTTTCTTCCTGCCCAGCTGATCGCCCATGGAGCCGCCAATCAGGATCAGCGCAGCCAACATCAGCAGGTAAGCATTCAATATCCAGAACAAATCGGCAGCGCTTGCCTGCAAACTTTGCTGCAGTGAAGGCAGCACCACGTTTAATGCAGTACCATCAATAAACGCCATGGCAGAAGCAAGAATAGCCGATACCATAATCCATCTGCCCGCAGCACTGTTGAGTGCTACTGTCTCCATATAGCTGAATTTAAAGATGATGAATGATGTTTTCCACATCGTGAAAACAATCCTTGCTGTTACAATTGTAGTGAAAGATGGTTCGCTGCCCGGCATTTTCGCAAGAACCGGGTTTTCGCTGCTGTTAACTGCAGGTAGCTTTACGGTATTAAATCATTCCACATGCATTATGTAAGTCATCCGGAAATCCTGTATTTCGGCACGCCCGTAGTGTTAATCAGCACCTGCAACAAAGATAATACGTACAATCTTGCACCCATTTCTTCCATTTTCTGGCTGGGGTGGCGATGCATTATCGGTATATCCGCTTTTTCGCAAACCACGCACAATATCAAACGTACCGGTGAATGTGTGTTAAACCTGCCCTCCGTAAACGAGGCTGCAGCTGTTAACCGGCTGGCCAAAACCACCGGCACACCCATTATACCAGCCGGTAAACTGCAAAAAGGTTATCGTTATGAAGCAGATAAATTTGGCCTTGCACAACTCACACCTGTTGCCTCACATACGGTTGCACCACCCAGGGCCATGCAATGCCCGGTGCAAATGGAAGCCTGTGTGGAGGCTATGCACGGGCTTGCAGCAGATGATGCACAGCTCGCCGGTAAAATACTCACTTTTGAACTGCGCATCCGGCGCGTACACCTTGCCGAAGAAATAATGATGAACGGGAATCCCAATCGTGTTGACCCGGGTAAATGGCGCCCGCTGATCATGAGCTTTCAGCAATTGTACGGTTTGGGCGAACAGGTGCATTACTCCACACTCAGCGAAATACCCGAAGCTTTATACCATAGTCCAGATATGGATAAGGACATGCACACCATACAAAAAGTGAACACAACGGCATAAGCTACCGTTTATACAAGGCTTACCCTAGAATAACCAACATAAAATAGCTGTTATAGCAAAACAAACCACTGCTGCAGCACTAAACATAACTACCTTTGCCTCCTCACCTTCCATCGCAAACAAACCAGGACTACTACCTGCATTCGTTTGCACAAATTATTATCCAATGCACACAAAAATCACCACAAGGGAAGAACTGGCCACACTACAGGCAGGAGGCATTATATTCAGGTATCCTTCAAACGGCGACCCTGCTGCAAGTTTCGATGAAAGCAACAAACAAAACATCGATACTTTCAAAATAGAATTTATTCACCCATTCAACAACATGGTAGGACTGGTAATGACAGGTGATTCTAAAGCGCTGCTGGCGCGGGCCGGCGACGTAGGGCATTTATTTATTACAACACCACAGCTGATTACAGAACAGGTATGGTGGGTATAAATTTACTGAACAGGTAAACGCTGCACTTGCATCCGTTTAACAAGACGCACTATCCGCAACCACGCCAGCACGCGTATAGCAAGGTAAACAGGATCTATTTCGTGCCAGCGCCTGCCAAAATTAATGGCAGCAGGATGTTTGTGGTGATTGTTGTGGAATGATTCACCCAGCATCAGCAGGTCTATAAAAAGTATGTTCATAAAAAGGTTGGTAGAAGTATTTTTGAGCCTGAAATTGGCGTATCCGTATTTGTGCGCAAACCAGTTGATGATGGCACCATGTACTGCTCCCATGGCAATAACAACAGGCAGCAGCAGGTATAGCCAGGCGGTATGGGCAAACCAGATAAAGAAACCGGTATACAACATGGCCCACAAAAACCTGGACAAGGCACTATTAGCCCATCGGTCGAACAGCGGCCAATCCGGAAGGTTCTTTTTAAAACGTTCTTCCACCACCACCCGTTGATGCACAATATCGCGGTAAATACGCCGTGTACGCCACATCATGGCAAAAACATTATTCGAAAAAGCAGGCGAATGCGGATCCTTCTCCGTATCGGTATAAGCATGATGCCAGCGATGCATAACGGCATATGCAGCCGGGCTCATATACGAAGAGCCTTGCGTAACGTATGCCAGTACAAAAAAGAAACGCTCCCACCCCTTGCGCATGGCAAAAGCGCCATGTGCGGCATAACGGTGCTGGAAAAACGTTTGTGAAAACAGGGATAAGTACCAGAGAACAATAAAGAAAATCAGGATAACCATAACGTTGTCTTTTAACAGCGATCAAAAGCGCAGCCGGCGATTCGTGGAAAAGACTACGGGATGGAACTACCGCAGCGTATCAAAGAAACCTTCGTTGCACGTGAACTATTTAAAGTTACCCTATCTGTTGTTAAGGGTTACACAACTGCATAATTATGTAAACCAGGGCCATAGTATTGTAAGTTTCCGGGCAGATCAATATAAAACCTGGTCAGCTGTTTAATTAGTCTACCTTTAACGCACAGCCTGTTTACCTGGCGCATCCTTCTTATGTCAATTCATGTTACCATCAAAGAAACCAAGCTTACACCCGATTTTAAAAAGGTGATACCCCGCTTTTTTAATACCGGCAACGAAAGAGCGAAAATCATCATTGCCCGTGTATTACAAATGCCTGGCGATGCTGCAAAAACACTTATACGGCAAATCATCAGCGAGTTTGCACCCAAATACAGGCATATCGAAAGCATCTTTATCAAACACTACGGCATGGTGCAGCACCTGTTATCTCCGGATGAATCATTGCAAATAACCGGCGACAGAAAAGCCCTTATCGGCGCTTATTTCACCATGGAATATGCTATTGAAGCAGCGGCGCTGTTTAACCCGAGTATTGTAACAGATCCCGATCAGTCAAACGCATTACCGGGCGAAAAAAAAGTCATTATCAGTTTTCGGGCAACCGGTGAAAGCCATATTTCTTCCATCGTATTCAGGCATGGTTCACTGTCGGCAGAATGCCACCTCACACTCGATCCGCCGGGAAAGTTTATGAATGAAGGGAGGATAACCAGCATAACACAACCTGACCGCGCAATAGTAGGCAATAAACTATCGCAGCTGCGCATACCGGAAGATATTCACGCACGGATACTGGAGAAGATAGGCGACCCGCTTTCATCGCATGAAATAGATACGTTGCTGAAAGATGCACTGCACGAAAACATGGAACTGGATAAACTGAAAATACGGTACGATATACTGAAAATGGTAAACGCCAGTTACGAGATACAGTTCCCTGCTGCATCAGTACTTTCAGAACGTGTCATTTTCCCCATTACCTATGCAGAAAAAAACGGGATTGAAGACGCAAGATTTGTACGCTTTACAAACGATGATGGCAGCATCATTTACTACGCTACTTATACAGCGTTCGACGGATCTTTTATTATTCCCAAGCTTATCGAAACAAAAGACTTCCTGTGTTTTAAATTCTCCTCCTTACATGGAAAGTTTTCGGTAAATAAAAACCTCGCGCTGTTTCCCAGGAAAATCAACGGGCAGTATGCCATGCTTTCCCGTATTGACGGAGTGAACAATTACCTCATGCTGTCAGACGACCTGTACGTATGGGAGAATGCCGAACTGTTACAACAACCTGAATATCCCTGGGAGTTTGTACAGATAGGCAATGGCGGATCGCCTGTTGAAACGGAAAAAGGATGGCTGATCATTACCCACGGTGTAGGGCCCATGCGCAAATACTGCCTGGGTGCTACGCTGCTCGATTTACAAAATCCGCTGGTACAGCTGGGCCGGCTGCGGCAACCGCTGTTAATGCCGAATGAAAATGAGCAGCATGGGTATGTACCCAACGTGGTGTACTCCTGCGGCTCTATTGTTCATGGCGAATATTTGTTTATGCCTTTTGCAGTATCTGATTATTCTTCCTCATTTGCCAGCATGCCGCTTTCCGCATTACTGGATGAACTGGAAGCCGTGCCTAAGTCTGCCGCCGCTCACTAAGTATTTGCTGATACAATTTCCGGTAGTGCGTAGCCATGCTATGCCTGCTAAACTGTGCCAATGCAGTCCTGTGACAGTTATACCGGTTAATGTGGCTGAGTTTGCCAATTGCAGCAATGGCTTCTTTGTTGTTTGTTACCAGAAAACCGGTTTTACCATGTTTAATCAGTTCTTTCATCGATCCCCTGTTAAAAGCGATCACCGGCGTGCCGCACATCAGCGCTTCGGCAACACTTAACCCAAACGGTTCGTCAAAACTGATAGGGTGCAGCAATGCCATAGCGTGGCCCAACAGGTAATTGCGTTCTTCAGGGCCAACATTGCCCCTGTACACAATATTATGTTGGTCGAGATGCGGTTTAATACGCATTTCAAAATAGTGCTCGTCCTGCACAAGACCGCATATCAGCAGCTTTAGTCCCGTTTGCCTTGCTATTTCAATGGCATCGTGTGCGCCCTTGTGTGGATGTATGCGCCCGAAATACAACAGGTAATTACCCGGTGTTTCTTCAAAACTAAACTGGCGTTCATCAATGCCATTGTATACAGTGTCCAGGTACTGCAGCGAAGAATGCCGGTCGCTGTTGCTGATGGAAACATAATAACCGGCAGCATTGTATTTTTGATATACAGGCAATATGTCAGGCGATGAAAAGCCATGTATGGTTGTTAATAACGGTGTTGAAATAAGTTTGGAATAGGATAATGGAAGAAAATCATAATGATTGTGGATGAGATCAAACGATGCTGCCGTTTCCATAAGATTGGAGATATGCAGGCATTCCCACACTTTCGCATCTTTGGGTTTTTCGGCGAGCGGCGCATCACAAACATAGTTAAGTGCAGCCGCAGTAACCGAATCACCTGTGGCAAACAAGGTCACTTCTTCTCCCTGCTCAACCAGTGTTTCACACAAAACAGAAGCTACCTGCTCCCAGGGGCCATAACGGCGTGGCGGAGTACGCCAGGTAATGGGTGCGAGTATCGCAATTTTCATAACATTTACTCCTGTATATCCTTTAAAGTTTGTACCATTACCAAATGTGAAATCCAGTAGGCAATGGTACTTTCAGCACCCTGGTTACTATTTGCACCATCTGCCTGCAGGCCATCGCAACAACCGCCTGTAGCAGCATCATATAACGGAACGCCCACGGCATTCAACCCCAGGAACCACTGGTAACATTGCTGCATACGGAAAACATACTTTTTATTGCGTGTAATGCGGAAAGCCTGCTGGTACAGCAACACCATCGCCATGGCATCAATGCCCTGCTGGTCAAACACGGAGCATTGTGCACCTTGCCTGTACCATTCTGCGTTGCCAACGGGGTTTAATACGGCATCTTTCAATACAACCGATTCCAGGAAATGCATAGATTCCAGCGCCACGTCGAGGTATTGTTTATTCATGGTTATCTCAAATGCGTTCAGCAATGCAAGCGGTAATATTGCATTGTCGTAAGTGAGTATATTGTCAAACCAGTTCCACCCGTCAAGTTGATTTGCCGTGTACCCGTGCAGCAATTTATTGGCCAGCTGTACTACGGCTTCTTCCTTTCTGTCGTCAGGATAAGTGGCCTTAATATACTGGCAGGTACCGATAATACTGTTGGCAATTCCCCTCAGCGAAACAAGTTCGTCTACGTGTTTAAAGGCTTTTGCAAATATCTCCCTGCCGGTTTTCACCAGCAGCCGGTTATGCCCTTCGTTAATCAGGTAACCAAGCGCCAGCATGGTTCGGCCATAAGCATCTTCTGAACCATATACCTCAGCGCAGCTTTTGGTGTAACTCATAAAGTTTTTGAAATAGCCATCATCGGTTTGCATGTAATGAATAAAGCTGAGGTAAACCGGCATCAAACCATGCGCCACCGGGTCTTTTTCATGCCTGCAGGCGAATACAGTTAACAGCAATGCACGGGCATTGTCATCTATGCAATAACCTTCTTTCCGGTTGGGCATATTGTGCAGCGCATGCTGTATAATACCTGTATTGTCAGTAAGGTTAACGATGTGATCCCAGTTAACAGCAGGCATACCTTCAGCCGCAAAAATATCCGGCTGGCTGAATGCCTGCTTTTGCCTGAGTAGCCTGGGATTGGCCATAACAGGCGTTGTTCGTTTAGTCATATTAATAGGTAGCATTGTCGGGCAATTGTTTAAAAATGCCAATATCTTCGCGCAGTATGCTAGAGAATAGTTTCACGTGTTTACGCGCCACTGTTTTCCAGATGGTATTTCTTGTTTTAAGAAAGGCCTGGTTGCCCATCTCTTTACGCACAGCATCGTTGCTGAGCAGGTAAACGGCATTTTTGACCATTTCACTGGTATTGCCCAGCTCAATAATAATTCCTGTTTCCTTGTTCAGCATTTCACGCGCCAGTACAAATGAATTTGAAATAATTGCACAGCCCGCACTCATGGCATATAAAAATGTACCGCTCACAGCCTGGTTGGGGTCTTTGGAAGTAAACAGGTAAATATCTGTCAGCACAAGGTATTCCATCAGCTCACGCGTAGGCAGGTATTCATTAATCAGCTGCACGTGTTTTGTTAAACCGGCTGCCTGTATGCTGCGCTGCAGCTGTTTACGGTAGGCTTCTCCCTCACTGGCCAGTAAATTCGGATGCGTGTTTCCAAGCACCAGGTAACGTGCATTGGGAAATTGCCGCACAATCTCCGTCATGGCCTGTATACCTGTTTCAATGCCTTTGTTGGGACTTAGCAATCCAAATGTGGTAAGTATCAGGTTGGCAGACAGGTGATACTTTTCTTTCAGTTCACTGGCATCAGCAGTGTCAATCAAATGTGTACCGTGCGGTATAATGGCAATTTTATGCAGGGCAACCTGGTACACATCATTTAACAGCAATGCCGAATGCTTTGTCATTACTATTACCTTTTCTGCAAGCAGTGCAATATCCTGCACTATCTTCAGCCGTTTAAGTTCGGGTGCAGGCAATACAGTATGAAAACGGATCACAAAAGGTTTCTCAATCAGCGCCAGAAAACCCAGCAGGTAGTCGCCCATATCGCCGCCATATAAACCAAATTCATGCTCAAAGCACAATAATCTGATGGAATTGTCGCGGTTAATCAATTCAGCTGCCTCCATACAGGCCTGCAAACTACTGCTGTCTATCAGTCGTACCACAGGCCACTCATATAACCCGGCATGCGCAGTTTTATCCAGTGCATACACCAGCACTTCTGCTTCCTTTGCCAGCTCTGGCTGTAAGGCATTCAGCAAATCGCCCGCAAAACTGGCAATGCCACATTTTCTCGGCGGGAATGTGCTGATCAGCAGAATTTTAAATTTGTCATCCATAATTGTTCATCCTCACTTTTTTACGCACACGAAAACAATACCCGGAGGTTCAGTTTTTTCAGCAAAACACAACAGCGCTGCAATGCAACAATTAACCGAAAGCAGTAAGAAGTGCAGTTAACAGAAAAGAAAAGCTTTGAGGGAATATGACAAGTGCAGTGTAAGAATGGATAAATAAACCTGACGATTGATCAGCAAATGTGTTATTGATAAACCTTTCAAAGCCTTATAAAGTTAACCAATTTATCTGACCAGCCAAATAAAAGCTGTATTGCACCTCACAACACTCCGGTTTATTATTTCACCGATGATAAACAGGTATTCGGAGGTGAACAGAATTATTAGTCCACTAAATTAGAGGACTAATAAGATTATTTTATAGATTTGCGCGCAATGCATTCGCTGCTGCCGTAGAAAAAATCAACTGAACCAAATACCAAATTACTAAAGGCAATGAAACCAACACTGCTTACCGGCCTCCTCATGCTTATGCTGCAGGGATGGCTGAGCGCGCAATCAATTACCGTAACCGGCATTATAACCGACACACTGCACAAACCCATCAGCGGGGTAACCGTTAAAGCCGGTCGCCACAGCACCCTTTCACAGGAAAACGGCACGTACAGCATCGCAATAGAACCGGGCACAAAAACAATCAGCTTTTCGGCACTGGGCTATCCGCAAACTATTTTACCTGTAACCGGCCCCACGCTAGATGCAACACTGCACAGCGCAGACAATGTGCTGAATGATGTGGTGGTAGTGGGTTACGGCACGCAGAAAAGAAACCAGGTAATCGGCTCCGTGGCCCAATTACAAGGCAGTGAGCTTAGTAAAAGAACCTCACCGCAATTAACGCAATCCATCACAGGGCAGCTGCCCGGCATCACGGTAATACAACGCTCAGGGCAGCCAGGTGCAGTGGGCGCCAGTATACAGATAAGAGGCGTGGGCTCCTTCGGCGCCGGCACCGACCCGTTGATTGTGGTAGATGGTATCCTCGTTACCTCGCTCAACAACATCGACCCGAATGATGTGGAAACCTTTTCTGTTTTGAAAGATGCATCATCTGCTGCTATTTACGGCGCACGCGCAGCCAGCGGCGTTATTTTAATCACTACCAAAACAGGCAGGTCAGGCAAGTTCCGTATTGCATACAATGGCTACGCAGGTTTGCAAAAGCCCACCAAACTGCCCAGCTATGCCGGTTCTGCCGAGTATGCCACACTGATTAATGAAGCACAGCCAGGCTCTTACACCGATGCCCAGGTACAAAAATTCCGCGATGGCACCGATCCCGACAATTACCCCAACACCAACTGGTTTGATGCCACGTTAAAAAGCAGCGCTGTACAAACAGGGCACAATCTCAGTATTACCAACGGCAACGAACGTTCACAATACCTGCTCTCGCTCGGTTATTTAAACCAGGGCGGCATTATTGCCAAAAACAACCTGCAGCGTTATAATGCACGGTTCAATCTCACCAGTAACCTCTCCCGCAACCTGAAGCTTACCACCCGTTTTGCGGCCATACAGAGTTACGACAATGAGCCTTCCACTCCGGGTGGTATGGATTACAGCACTACACAGGATATTATTGGCCAGGTAGTACGGTACAGCCCAAACTATGTAATCAGGAAAAGCGACGGCAGCTATGGCACAGGTATTAACAATACCGGTACACCAGCCTCGGCACTGGAAAGCGCCTCATTTTACAAAGACAAAAGCACCAATCTTGAATCAAGTCTGCGACTGGAATGGACCATACTCGACGGACTTAAATTCACTGCGCTGGCCAGCTATTCTCAGGTAAATGAAAG
This sequence comes from Deminuibacter soli, assembly GCF_003412455.1. Lineage (GTDB taxonomy): Bacteria > Bacteroidota > Bacteroidia > Chitinophagales > Chitinophagaceae > Deminuibacter > Deminuibacter soli. The sequence continues at coordinate 233,850 of NZ_QTJU01000001.1, forward strand.
AACCACCTTATTCAGGGCAACACAGAAATTAACACCCACCATCACCGATCAGCCTTCCAGCTTAACCGAAGGTTTTTACAACAACAATTACAAAACCCTGCAAACCTTTGCAGAATATCACAAACAGGTACGCCGGCACGAGTTCACCATACTTGCAGGTCATTCGTACGAAAGCGCGTATAACGAAACCAACACCTCGTTCCGCAGCAACCTGCCCGGTAACGATATCACGGTAATTGATGCGGGTGATGCCAGCACCCAATCCAATACCGGCAATGCTGCCGAATGGGCAATTGATTCTTACTTCGGGCGATTGCAATACAACTTCGCCCACAAATATTTAATTGAAGGTGTAGCCCGGCGCGATGGTTCATCCCGCTTTCCATCTACACAGAAATATGGCACCTTCCCTTCTGTGGCAGCAGGCTGGCGCATTAGCGAAGAACGTTTTTTAAAGAACCGGTTTTCCTGGCTCGATGAACTGAAACTGAAAGCATCTTATGGCACACTGGGCAACCAGAATATCGGCAACTATCCATACCAGCGCTTGCTGGCCACCGGCCACAATTATTCTTTCGGAAACACCATTGCAACCGGTGTTGGTCTCGATACTTTAACCGATAGCCAGCTGCATTGGGAAAGCACCCGCACAAAAGACGTTGGCATCGAAGTAAGCCTCTGGAAACAATTCCTGTCGTTCACCGCCACTTACTTCGACAAGTATACGTACGATATCCTGGTAAGCCCGTCTTCCAGCGTATCCAGTGTAATAGGGCTCGCACCCGGTGTACAAAACTCGGGCAAGCTTAGCAACAAGGGCTGGGAGTTTACGGTGAATCACCGCAACACGCTCGGTAAATTTTCTTATACTGTTGGCGTTAATTTCTCTATCATCAACAATAAAGTGCTCGACCTCGGTGTGGGTAATGTAAAACAACCCAACGGACTTGTAGGCAATGGCACCAACCTGTTTATCGGGCACCCGATGAATGTATATTATGGTTATGTGGCAGACAAATTGTATGCGAACGCAGCAGATGTTACCGCTTATACAGCCTCAGCCAATCAAAGCGCAGTAAACCCAAAACCGCAGCCGGGTGACATACGCTACAAAGACATCAGCGGCCCGGGCGGCAAACCCGATGGCGTGGTGAACGCAGCTTACGACCGGCAGGTACTGGGCAGCACCATTCCGCACTACACCTATGGTATCAATCTCGGTGCACGTTACAGTGATTTTGATTTCTCTGTGTTATTGCAGGGTGTAAGCGGTGTAAGCGGCTATCTCAATAACTATGCAGGCTGGGCATTTTACAATACTGCAGGCATACAGCGCTGGCAGGCAGATGGCAGGTGGTCTCCCGCAAACCCCAATCCCAATGCAGCTTATCCGCGCCTGGAGTTAATTACCAACCAGGGTACACCCAATACAGCCACCTCTTCGTTCTGGGTAGTCAATGGCGCCTACCTGCGCGTGAAAAGTATTCAGCTGGGTTACAGCCTGCCTGCTTCCATCGCCAGATCGCTGGGTATTGAAGGGGCACGGTTTAATCTCGCAGCAGAAAACCTGTTCACCTTTAGTCATTACCGTGAAGGCTGGGATCCCGAAGTTAATTCCAGCGGCGCTTACTATCCCATCCTGGCCAACTATACGCTGGGTGTTAACGTGAATTTTTAATCCTCAAACAAAGTAGTTTATGCAAGCACTGTTTTATATACGCCGGGGCATGCTGGCCGCAGCAACAAGCCTGCTGCTGTTCTCCTGCCGCAAAGACCTCGACAAAACGCCTCTCAGTAATTTCTCGAATGATAATTTCTGGACCAGTCAAAGCAATGCCCTCCTGGCTTTAACAGGTGTATACCGCGGCAATATCCAGATGATTAATGCCGGTGAATTTTCTGCAACAGACTGGTGGTCGTACCACGGCCTGCTGTTCCTGGAGTTTGCCAGTGACAATGCCTATGACCGCAGGGGCGAGAACTCCGGCTTCAACACGCTCACCAATGGCACGCTCACCAATAGCAATACCTATATCAGCAATTACTGGAACCTCAGCTACGCACGCATTGCACGCTGCAACTTTTTCCTGGAGAATGTATCCAAAGTACCGGCAGACAGTGCTTTTATAAAACGCATTGCCGCTGAAGCCCGCTTTATACGTGCCACACAATACTTTTATCTTTCGCAGTATTTTGGAGATGCACCGCTGGTAACAAAAGTGCTTACCGCAGCTGAAGCCAATACCGTAACCAAGGCTACCAGGCAACAACTCGCTGCATTTGTAGCAACCGAACTCACTGCCTGCGTAAACGACCTGCCCCGGTTTGGTGCACTTACGGCTGCAGAAAAAGGACGCGCAAGCAAACAGGCGGCGCTGGCCTTTCTTGGCCGCATGCAATTGTCGCAGGGAGAATATGCCAATGCAGCCGATACCTATCAAACGCTTATCAATTACAACGACAATACCATTGATCCCGATTTCAGCAGCCTGTTCGATGGCACCAATGAAAGCAGCAAGGAAATCATCTTTGCTACGCAATATGTGAAAGACCTTGCCCCCAATGGCATGCAGCTGCACGATTACCCGGCCACCAGCGGCGGCTATCATATATTCTGTCCGCTGGGCAGCCTCGTAGAATCATTCGAGTTTAAAGACGGCACCCCTTTTTCTTATACAGATGCACGGTACAATGCCAATGATCTTGCACAAAACAGGGACCCGAGGCTGGCCTATACCGTGCTGTACAACGGTGAAAGCTTTGCAGGGCTGCCCTACACCACACATCCGGATTCAACGGCATCGGCAGACCAGCTTACCTTAACCAAACAGGCTACCCGTACCGGTTACGGCATGCGTAAGTTTAATAACCCATCGTATTACGGCAGCGCCTTATCCAACTCGGGCATTGATTTGCCTATTGTGCGTTATGCAGAAATATTGCTTAGCTTGCTGGAGGCAAAACTGGAAAACGGAGATGCGATTACACAATCATTACTCGATGCAACCATCAACAAAGTGCGTGGCAGAACATCTGTAGGTATGCCGCCGGTAACAGAAACTGACCCTGCTGCACTACGCGTAATAGTACGCCGCGAACGAAGAAACGAACTGGCATTTGAAGGATTGCGCCTGTGGGATTTGCTGCGCTGGAAAACAGCGGCGCAGGCGTTGAACGGTGATTTTTACGGAGCGCCTTATCCCGGTGCAAAAAATCTTCGTAAAAAAGGAACTGCCACCGATCCATTCGGCCGCTGGTATGTTACTACCAAAACATTCAGGGCAGGTACCGATGAAAAATGGCCCGTTCCGTTAACTGAAGTAAGTATCAATCCCAATCTGAAATAATTCCTGTAATGAAAAAACACACGCTTGCAATCGGCGCCTTTTTATGCCTGGGTTTTACAGCCTGCAGCCAGCAAAAGCCCAATATTGTTTTTATTTATGCAGACGACCTTGGTTATGGCGACCTCGGCTGTTATGGCGCCACACAGGTGCATACGCCCAACATTGACCGCCTCAGCAAAAACGGGCTGCGCTTTACCAATGCACACGCCAGCTCTGCTACCTGCACGCCTTCCCGTTATTCCATTTTAACAGGCCAGTATGCCTGGCGAAAGGCAGGTACCGGCATTGCGCCCGGTGATGCAGCTGCATTAATAAAACCCAACCGCACTACCTGGCCTTCTGTTTTAAAACAGGCAGGTTATACCACCGCAGCCATTGGCAAATGGCATCTTGGTTTGGGCGAAGATGGGAAAGGGCCAGACTGGAACAACGAGATAAAACCAGGGCCGCTGGAAATAGGATTTGATTATGCCTATTACATGCCCGCCACTTTAGACAGGGTGCCCTGCGTGTATGTAGAGAATCACCGCGTGGTTAACCTTGACCCGGCAGATCCCATCACAGTAAGTTATAAAAATCCCATTGGCGACTGGCCTACCGGTAAAGACCATCCTGAGTTGCTGAAAATGCAATCATCACCCGGCCATGGTCACAACCAGACCATTGTAAACGGCATTGGCCGTATTGGTTATATGACCGGCGGCAAAGCTGCTTTGTGGAATGATGAAACGATTGCCGACACACTGGTTGCCAAAACGCAAAACTTTATACGCCTGCACAGCAGCCAACCCTTCTTTGTATACCTGGCAACCGGCGATATTCATGTGCCGCGCGATCCCAATAACCGTTTTAAAAACAAGAGCGGGCTGGGCGCCAGGGGCGATGCTATTCTGCAGCTGGACTGGACAGTGGGCGAAGTGCTCAAAACGCTGGACAGTTTGCAGTTAACACAGAATACCATTATTATTGTTACCAGCGACAACGGCCCTGTGGTAGACGATGGTTACCAGGATGGCTCTGTAGAAAACCTCGGCACACACAAACCCGCCGGTGAACTGCGCGGCGGCAAATACAGCGCTTTTGATGCAGGCACACGTGTTCCGTTTATTGTGCATTGGCCCAGGCAGGTTAAGCCAGGTGTATCCGCTGCATTGATCAGCCAGATAGATTTACCCATCTCTTTTACATCGTTTACACACCAATCGATACCCGCAGGCGAAATGCCCGATGGCTTTGACATGACGAATGTATTGCTCGGCCGCTCACAAAAGGGCCGCACCAGCGTTATTGAACACGCAGGCACACTCGCGATTATTGAAGGCGACTGGAAATACATTAAACCAGGCAAAGGCCCGCGTATCAACAAGCTGGTAAACATTGAGCTGGGCAACGATGAACAGCCGCAGCTGTATAACCTGAAAACAGATATCCGTGAGCAGCACAATGTAGCGGCACAACATCCTGACATCACAGCAAAACTTGCAGCCAGCCTGCAACGCATAGAGGAATCAGCCAGTGAAAGAAATATCGCTTCTTCAAAATAACTATATGATCAACACATTGCTTCGCGGTACAACATTCATCATCAGCAGCCTGCTGCTCACCGCAGCAGCAGTTGCGCAGCAACGGCCCAATATCATTTTCATTTTATCAGATGATCATGCCTATCAAAGTATAAGTGCGTATGGCAGCAAACTGGCACAAACACCCAATATCGATCGCATTGCCAGAGAAGGCGCGGTGTTTACGCACGCCATGATCACCAATGCCATTTGCGGACCAAGCAGGGCTACCCTGTTAACCGGCAAATACAGTCATGTAAACGGCTACAAGCTCAACGAAAAAGTATTCGATGGCAACCAGCCCACCTTCCCGAAACTGTTGCAGCAAAACGGTTACCAAACCGCCTGGATCGGGAAATGGCATTTAGGCAGCTTGCCGCAGGGTTTTGATTTCTTCTCTATTCTTAAAGGACAGGGAGAATACTACAACCCCAACTTTATTACCAGTCACGACACTACCGTACATCCCGGTTATGTTACAGACCTCATCACACAGTTCTCTCAAAACTGGCTGACCCGGCGGGACACCAGCAAACCTTTCTTCCTGGTAGTGGGCGAAAAAGCCACGCACCGCGAGTGGTTGCCCGATATACAGGATCTTGGCGCATACGATTCCATTGACTTTCCGCTGCCCGCCACATTTAATGACGATTACAATGACCGCCTCGCAGCACGCGACCAGGACATGACGATCGCCAAAACCATGCGTTTGAAAGAAGACCTGAAGGTGCATGCAGACTATGAGAAAAGCGGCACCTATAACCGTTTTACACCTGAACAGAAAAAGGCGTTTTATGAGTACTATGAAAACAAAGTGAGCAAAGATTTTGATGCACAACATTTAAGCGGTGCAGCACTCACCAAATGGAAATACGAGCGCTACCTGAAAGATTACCTGGCCACAGCCCGCTCGCTTGACCGCAATATCGGCCGCCTGCTCGACTACCTTGACCAGACCGGTTTATCACGCAATACAATTGTTGTATACGCATCTGACCAGGGTTTCTACATGGGAGAGCATGGCTGGTTCGACAAACGTTTTATGTATGAAGAATCACTGAAAACCCCTTTTGTAATGCGGTATCCCGACGTAATAAAACCGGGCACTACAGTTAACCAGTTTACATTGAACATCGACTGGGCGCCTACCTTCCTGGATGCAGCCGGTGTTAAAGCGCCAGCTGATATGCAGGGCGAATCGTTTTTACCGTTGCTGAAAAAAACAGCCGGTTCCACACCATGGCGTAAGGATATTTATTACCACTACTACGAGTTTCCTGAGCCGCACCATGTATACCCGCACTTTGGTATACGCACGGAACAATACAAGCTCATCCGTTTTTATGGCGGAGACGATTCATGGGAACTGTACGATGTAAACAAAGACCCGCTGGAAGTGCATAACCTGTACAAACAAAAAGCAGGTTCGAAGATAGTAACCGGTTTAAAAGCCAGGCTGCGTGCATTGATTATACAATACAAAGACAACGAAGCACTGCAGCTGCTGGATGCGGCAAAATAGAAACCGGGGTGTAGCAGGCAATTGCTACACCCCGTTTTAAAAATCTTCCACACTCCAGATATCCACCTTGGTGATTTTTCCGCGAAGTTGTATCAATCCAAGATCAGTTGTTACCAGTTCATGTGCAGGATCAACCTGCTGTAACAGGAAATCAGACACCAGGAATTTCTTTCCGTAGTAATTACATACCCCTTGTATACGTGCGGCTGTATTGAGTGTGTCGCCATGATAAGCAATATCACGCTTAACATCACCGATTTCAACAGCGGTAACTACACCCATGTGCGCACCGGCCTTGAATTGCGGCAGAAAACCATATTGCTCGGCATAGTATTGCCCGCGATGGTAAAACTGTTTTTCACAGGCAAAGAAAAAACGGATACAGGCAAAATCTTTTAATCCATCACGTACGTTCCACATCACCACTATCTCATCGCCCACATATTGATATACCTGCACATTAAAGGCCGCCAGCACCTGGTTAATATCACTGAAGCTGTCGCGGATAAAAGCGCTGTACTGCAAGTGCCCCAGTTTTTCTGCAATGGAAGTCGAGGACTTCAGATCCATAAACAGGAAAATACGTTCTTCTTCACGCGGGTTGCGGTATTTGCCCAGTAACAATGGAATAAGAATGCCCGGACCATATTTTTTATTTACCTGGTTGATAAAATTGATGACGAGTGTCATTACAAAATAATAGAGCAGCAACACGTAAAAGAAATATTCCCACGAGCGCCCGTTCATGGTAAAATCCATCTTATAGGAAGGCGTAGCAATAATGGCATTAAAAAATACAAAACGGATTAAGGCAACAAGCCCGGTAAGTACTAAAAAAGAAATACTTGTCTTGAGCAGAATGATGCGACCAAGGGGCTGTTTTTTAAATATATTCCGGTCGAGAAAGTTATCGGTTAAACCGAGGCAAATGCCATATAAAACACCCAATATAACAGCGAGGAATATAATGGGGCCAAGCCTGCTTAAGCGCTCCAGCTTAAAGGCAGCACCGATTGACAACGCCTGTAGATGCATCAAAATACCAAGAAAAATATTCGCCATAATCCAGAAATTGATCTGGATCATTACATAACTCAGCACCGGGAATCTTGCAGAGACCCTTTGGGCAATAGCAGTATAATCGAAAGTTCTGGACATCATATACAATAAGCCAACATATATCTCCAAAGCTAACAGTAACAGATGGCTTTTGTTTTATATAAATCTGTTTTTCTCAACTTCAATCCCCGACTGTACAGCCATATTCCGCTTTCTTCGCATTTTTAGTTGTGCGCAATTTTTCCCTTCGTAAATTGGCATATCATGAAAAACTTCCTCCGCCTCAGCCAACTGCTTATGCTAACCTTCCTGCTTCAAACAGGCATTGCCCAGCGCAAACCCAATATCGTTCTTATTATGGCCGATGATATGGGCTATTCAGACATTGGCTGTTATGGGAGTGAAATTCCTACACCCAACCTTGATAAGCTGGCCGGCAAAGGCATCCGGTTCAGGCATTTTTATAACAATGCACGCTGCTGCCCAACCAGGGCAACATTAATGACCGGTTTGTTTCCACACCAGACAGGTATTGGCCACATGACAGAAGAACCAGCTGATCCAAACGGTGAAAACTGGGGCACGCCCGGCTACCAGGGTTATCTCAACCGGAACTGCGTAACCTTGGCCGAAGTATTAGGCGCCAATGGGTATCATACTTACATGAGTGGCAAATGGCATCTTGGTATGCATGGCGAACAGAAATGGCCACTGCAGCGCGGCTTTGAACGTTATTATGGTATACTCGCCGGAGCCGCCAGTTACTTCAGGCCACAGGGAGGCCGTGGACTTACTTATAACAATACGCAATTGCCCGCACCGCAAGGTGACTATTATACCACTGATGCATTCACCGATTCTGCTATTAGCTTTGTAAATGCACAGCATGACAGTCGCCCTTTCTTTTTGTATCTCGCATACAATGCACCACACTGGCCGCTGCAGGCCAAAGCCGGGGATATCAAAAAATTTGAAGGCGTGTATGCAAAAGGATGGGATGCAATTCGCCGGGAAAGATATGCCCGCCAGCTTCAATCAGGCATAGTTGACCGCAATACCCCACTCTCGCAACGTGATACAGCTGTAAGGCCATGGACAGATCTATCAGCGCAGGAGCAGAAAGACGTGGCTTACAGGATGGCAGTATATGCAGCGCAGGTAAGTTGTATAGATCAGAATATAGGCAAACTGGTAACAGCACTGGAAAAGAAGGGTGAGCTCGACAATACCATCATCGTATTCCTGAGCGATAATGGTGCCTGCCCTGAGCCCTATAAAGAACTCGGTGGTGGTACTATGGCTGATATCAACAACCCCGAATTATCTGGTGCCATATCATATGGCATGGGTTGGGCCAATGCATCTAATACGCCCTACCGCAAATGGAAAAGAGAAACAGAAGAAGGCGGTATTGCAGCCCCCTTTATTATTTCGTGGCCCAAAGGCATTGCCCGAAACCAGCAATCAAAAATTATTGATGCGCCCTGTTACCTAATTGATGTAATGCCCACGTTCCTTGAACTGAGTAATACTGCTTATCCCAAAACTTACAAAAACAACATTATCTACCAGCTGGAAGGAACAAGCATTGCAGCTGTTTGTACAGGCCGGTCATTTACGGCACATCCCTGCCTGTACTGGGAGCATGAAGGTAACCGGGCTATCCGCAAGGGCAACTGGAAAGCAGTAAAAGACGGGAAAAGCGCCTGGGCTTTGTATAACCTCAGCAACGACCCGACAGAAGAAAAAAATGTTGCAGCAAATTAACCCTGCCCTGTGCAAGGCATTAATTGCGGAGTGGGAAGTCTGGGCCAAAAGTCATTTTGTACTACCGAAGAGAAAAAACGAGGATACAGTTGAACAATAATATTTGTCAAAATTACTATCCTGTTCCTTGTGGTTGTGTAAAACGCAACAGCTTATTTATCTGAATGTGCCAACGTTATAAAACGGTATAACTTATACTTAAACAACAGTAATTTTAGAGTGTGTTTCCTGTTACTGAAGTTGTACTGGTAAAATTTAAACAGTTCCTGAAACACTACTGAATCCCTGAATCGCTTCAATTCACTTACAGGATGAGGTGATGCTTTTATATTATTGAAGAACAGGTCTGTTACATGGTTGATATAATAGTAGCTCAGGTTTTTCCAGGTTCGCTGATCAATGGCAGCATTTACCCGTTTCTGAATTTCAATCCGTTTTTCATAGTGTTTGATGAAATTCTCACCCAGGTTCTTTTTATAACGCTGCGTTGTATACGATGCAGGGTTCACATGCTGTGTGTAAATCACTTTATTAATCATCCTGTTTTCAGGAAAATAAGAAAACACTTCAAAATTAAACAAGGTGTCTTCCCCCCAGGTAATGTCTGTTGAAAATTGAATGTTATGCTTTTTCAGAAAGGCCAGCTTGTGCAGTCTGCGTACTACATACCAAAAGAATGGAAGGCAATCTACATTGGAAAAATAGGCAGCGATATCGGCATGTGACAGCGTATCTGTTTTGTAATCAGGAAAATTCTCTACCTTATCATCACCAAACTGCCGCCTGAATTTAAAAGTAAGTACATCTGCAGCATTGTCTGCCAGTGCATCGGCTATTGTATTGAGGCACCCGGGATCAACGGCATCATCACTGTCAACAAACAATACATAATCGCCTGTAGCCAGCTGCAGACCCATGTTTCTTGCATTGGAAACACCCTGGTTAGGGATACTCCGGTATACGATCCGGTTGTCTGCCGCGGCAAATTCTTCGCAAATCCCGGGACTTCTATCCGTCGATCCGTCATTGATGAGCACTACTTCCAGGTTACTGTATGGCTGGTCAAGAATACTGCGCAGGCATTGTGCGATGTAAATTTCAGTATTATACACCGGGATGATAATCGAAATTTTATAGGGCAAAGCTTTATATTTAAAAAATTAATAATTAAGGATTGTATTATTTTTTTAATACGACAGTAAGATGCTTAACTATTAGGGGCAAGCTAATCCAAAAATTATTGCTTCAATGTTATTATGCGATGAACGACAATCGCATTAGCCATTTACGCAAAGCCGCATCAATTTAAGGCACAGCAAAATCAATACCGGGAAACGCTGCAATACTTACGCAATACAGGTTTTTGCACATCAACAAAGGCAGTTTGCTTCATTTGCAAAACAGCCACGCGTACACATCTGTAATAAAAGAAGCTGCCTCAACAATAGTAAGACAGCTTCTTTTATTAGCATAACGGTTTACCGGCAACTGGTAATAATAGCGTGGTACGAAATAAAAATGGCAGAATGAAAAATCATCCTGCCATAAAAATTATTGTGTTTTTTCCGGTGTTTTACTTACCAGAATGAGCCAACGTAATAAAATGATAGAGTTTATACCTGAACAAAAGCAATTTTAAAGCATGTTTCTTATTGGTAAAGTCATAATTATAAAATTTAAATAACTGCCGGAATACGATAGAATCCCTGAACCGTTTTAACTCGGTAACCGGGTTGGGAGAAGCTTTTATGTTGTTGAAGAATAAATTCATTACATGGTTAATGTAATAATAGCTCAGGTTTTTCCAGGTTTTATGGTCGATGGCAGCGCTTACTCTTTTTTGAATCTCGATTCTTTTTTCGTAGTGCTTAATGAAATTTTCCGTGAGATTTTTTTTGTAGCGCTGCGAAGTGTAGGATGTGGGGTTTACATTCTGGGTATAAATTACCTTATTGCTCAACCTGCTTTCCGGGAAATAGGAAAATACTTCAAAGTTGAACAGGGTGTCTTCTCCCCAGGTGATCTCCGTTGAAAAGGCAAGATGATGTTTTTGCAGAAATGCCAGTCTGTATAATCGCCTGAAAGGATACCAGAAAAATGGCAGATAATCCACGCTGGAAAAATAGGCAGCGATATCGGCACGGGATAAAACGCCCTTTTTATAGTCGGAGAAAGTCTCCATTTTCTCCGCGGAAAAATAACGCCGGAACTGGAAGGTAATTACATCTGCAGGATTGGCTGCCAATTCTGCTGTGATACTATTAAAACACTGCGGCTCTAACGCATCATCGCTATCCACAAACAGCAAATAGTCGCCGGTGGCTAGCTGCAGACCAATATTCCTGGCATTGGAAACGCCCTGGTTCTCGATGCTCCGGTATACGATCCGGTTGTCTGACGCTGCAAATTTTTCGCAGATTTGCGCACTGCCGTCGGTTGAGCCATCATTAATCAGCAGTATTTCCAGGTTATCATACTGCTGGTCAAGGATACTCTGTAAACACTGGCCAATGTAATTTTCCGTGTTATACACCGGGATGATGATAGAAATTTTATACCCCAAAGCTTTATGTTTTAAAGTTTAAAAATTGGGACTACAATTTTTCTATATGGCTGGCAATGCAAAAGCTAAAAGTACGCTCATCGCAAAAGTCTTGTGGGAATGCTCGGAAAGGAGGGTTGATCAAATCTCATATCAGTCTAGATATGAAATTACATTTGAATTTAATAAAAAAATTTCAGATGACTTTATTTATCAGGAAATATTATAGAATATATTACATTTTAATTAATGTAATATATTTATAGGAGGCTTATATTTTTATTCATTTAAGTTAATGTAACTATCTATAGCCTATTCTCCATTTCGTGTTGTCCTATTTGGGGGCAACACAAAATCAGGCAACAAATAAGAGAAGAACAATTATGCAGAATAATTATTTCCCAATACAAAAAGTAAAGAATGCAATATACAAAGGCGTTTGGAAGATTGGGCAACAAATGGGCAACATGAAAAATTAAACAAGTGAAAGAAAGAACAAAATGTTTTTGAAATTAAAAAACAGAAACTGTTTGATATAAACCTCGTTGCCCTGCTTTAGCAAATGTATTTAATTTCTGATACTCAGGCAATGCCTTGCAATAATATTTATCATAAGGCTTTGCATAGCCTTCATTGATCATCGTTTCGTTTAAGCAACTTCCATCAGGTAATAAAACATAAGCCAAGGTTCGTCCATAAAAATCAAAACTGTGTTGCCTCTCCATCACTAAAGTTATTGAAGTACCTACCGGAGCAATTGAAGAAAGATATTGTTTTGATGCCTGCCCTAATTCCAAAAGCAATTGCCCAGGTAAATGCGTTTCTCTTTCGTCTTGTTTCAACTTTCTTGATCTTCTTACTTCTGGTGCATCTATGCCAAGAAAGCGAATTTCTGTTTCATTCCTGCCGAACATATCAGCCACAAATAAGCCATCGCCATCAACAATTTTCGTGATTGTGAGGTGTGTTCTAATTATAGCCTGCCCGAGTGCTTTGATTTGCACTTGTTTACGTTGTTTATGATACTGTAAATCAATGTATTGTAGTGTAAATTTGAGAAGAAAAATTTGATTTACAAACACTTTAAATTCTATAAAAAATGGCAAAGCAAACAGGTTTAGTACGTTACTCTGGAACAATGGGCGGCGTAAGACATTTTAAAATTAAGGGCTTGTCCGGTGACTTCGCCGGTATGGTTGGCGGTCCTTCAGGTGATCAGATTTTAACTGCTCCTGAATTTGAAAGAACCCGTGAAAACATGAACGAGTTTGGCGGCTGCGCATCAGCCGGAAAATCTATTCGTACAGGTTTAAGCCAGGTGATTAAACAAATGAGTGATCCGCAAATGACGGGAAGACTTACTGGTGTTTTGAAAAAAATCAACCTGGAAGACCAAACAGAAGCAAGGGGTTACCGTGCTATTTTGATTTCCCAGGAAAAACAGTATTTGATTGGATTTCCATTTGATAAAAACATCAGTCTTGAAGGTGTGTTCACCGCTCCTTATACATTAAGCAACACTGTTGCCCGTGATGCAGGTACATTAACTGTTCCAGCTTTCAACCCGGCAAACCTCGTGAATGCTCCAGCTGGTTCAACTCATTTTCGTTTATTGGTTGCGTTAGCTTGTGTTTCTGATTTTGCTTACAACGACCAAACCGGAACTTATGAACCAATTGACACAGCAAACAATGAGCTTTCAAATGTTGCTTATTCAGGTTACCTCGATTTGACTGCAGCTATTGCAACGTCAACTGTAGTAACTGCAACATTGCCTGGTTCTCCTACTATTACTGCTGATGCAAGTGTTTTATTCTGTATTGGTATTGAGTTCTACCAGCAAGTAGGTGCTAATTATTACCTGTTCAATTCAGGTAATGCATTAAAAGTTGCGGATATTTTCTAAGCGATAAATATTACGACCAGAAACAGCCTTGCATTCTTGCAGGGCTTTTTTATTGCTATCTGTTTGCGCTTTTTTCTAATGTGGTGCTTCATGGTGCTTTTATGCTGGAGTTAAGGTCGGCTTATGGTCGAAACAGAGGCAAGCCTGGGTAAAGTCAATATGAAAGTGCAAAGCCCCTAAAAGGGCAATGCACTAAGCTGACGACGACCGGATGGCGAACAATGAAGATACCAACCAGTGGAACCAACTGCGAAAACCCGAGTGCCACGATAGCGATAATAAACAGAACGCCTGCCCAGATGCTTACCAAAAACCCATGATGGCATAGATGGAACAGGACTAAACTGCAAGCTGAATGGACAAACTGCCAAACAACGACTGGTAATAATGCGAAGCTGCTTTTGCATAACTATGATTTTTATAAGCATCTCTCAGCGAAGGCAGATAAAAAACCAAAAGGAAACGGAATAAAAGATGGCTTTGTGTGGAGGGTCTTGTGTTTATGCCGTAGTCTTTTGGTTTTTTTAGTCGGGTCAGTGCGGTGGCTGCCGCAGCTAACTTTGCTTAATAAAAAACATATCCGCAAAAGCATTGTCGTTGTACAGTTGTTGTAGTTAGGTAAAAAGCAGCCGTTACCGACTGCTTTCATTATTTAGTACTCCTTCGGCAGCATCAGGCAGCCATCAACTAACCAAATAGTGGCAAGGTCATATGGAAAATCGCTAAAGGATATTTCCTGGCTTGTAACCTTGTTGTGGTTTCCATCGGTACAAAGAATTGAAAATTTGTTATCCTGCTCCCGTTTCAGATCCCATACTTGGAAAGGTTCTTTCTTTACTCTGTCATTTACCTGATGGCTAATAATTAAATCAATCAACCAGTAAGCTTCGCAATCTTCAGCCATTTGCTTTACTCCATCTGTGTAAACAGTTTTAGCAATGTTGTGACGGTAGAAATTTTCTGAACCGTTGCTGCATCCGAAGTAGTGATTTGCATTTTTCATTGTAATAAAATTTAATTTTTAAAAGAAAAAAGAGAAAAAAAGAAAGCATCTACATCAGGCGGCGTGGCTGGCTGCAAAGAAGCAACGCAATAAAAGATGGCTTTGTGCGGTGGGCTTTGTGTTTATGGCGGAATTTCTTTGCAGACAGAAGGCGAGGCTGCGGTAGCCGCCTAACTTGCTGCGCTTTTTTTCAAAAAAATTCCAGCTTTTTGATCTTTTTCGGATTTCTTCAATATTTATAATAAAAAGAATATACAATGATTAAAACGTACAAAAAACATCAAATCATGGAACCACTAATAAGTGGCTATCCACACATTTTTGAAGAATTAAAAAATCAAATGATTACAGACATCGAACAAGGATACCAGATTAAGATTGTTACGCAATTGGAAGGATTTCCAATCGAAGATGTAGCTATGCTTAATACAGCCGAAGAAGTTGAAAATTGGTTTGAGCCGCATTTAAGTTGAAATGTATTCCCTGTGCGTTGGCAAGAAAGGTAAAAGCGCCTGCGGCTAAAAAGAAGCGTAGCTGTGTGGCACACTTGTCCACACTGTAGCCAGGGGGCGTGCCGCCATAAGCCAATGGAGAGAGGTACGAACGGAATTGGCTGCGTGCGCCTGCCACAGTGCTGACTAAAAAGCCGTGCAACGGCGATAGGCAGCAACAGTGAGACGCAAGGGTTTGGCGTGTGTTTTTGTATCCTATTAAGCTTTGTGTGTAAGGACAAAAACCATGACAAACCCGTAGCTGTGGCAGGCAGCAAGGCACGCCAAATTATGGGCAGCGGGTGGACTGAATGCGACTGAAGTGAATGGAGGACGTAGTGTAGCGGAATGGAACCCAGTGAGTATTGTAGCGATGGCTTGCGAAAAGGCATGTGCATCACTTGTGCTTTGCTTTGTGTGTTGATGGTGTGCCATGCCTTGCAGCAAATAGCCAGGCTGCGAACGTGGTGTAATGTAGCGGAACGAAGGACAAAATGAACGAAGTGGCATGAAGGACACAGTAGCTGCCGTGAGGAATGAGGAGGAACTGCAAGTAGTGTGACAAACTGCGAAGCGTAGCGAAGCACCTGAAAGGCATTGCCAGCTTTGCCAATACCATAAAAGTATATAAACAGATTTATTGGCAATGCTGCAATGGTTTGGCACATCTGCCTGCTGACGACGAAATGACGAACACCTATTTACCTTGCAGCGTGGGTCAAGTTGATGTGAGAATTATTGGTGTTGGGATTTATCCAGAAGCTGAACTGAAGCCGAGCAGAAAGCAAATGCCATAAGGAACGAATGGCTTTTGCTGTGGGAAGCCGAAGGTGGCTAATGGGTTGCCTTGGTTGTTGACTTAGCTACCGTAGGCGGGGCTAAATCTGCTCAATAGAATTGCTGGAAGTACAAGTGAGTGACACAACAGAAGCTGAATAAAGAGCAGAAGCTGATAACAAAAATCACAAATTTACTTTGATGCCTTATCTGCTAAAATCTTGATGTCGCTTACTTCTACTACTTTTTTTTCGTAACCGTTTTGTGCGGCATAAATCATTGCTTGTCCTAACTGCCTCACCGTGTTAGCGGTATTTGGAAATACCGTATTGAATGCAGGATAAAGCCATGAAAGGAATTTGTTCATTTTGGAAAGGTTCTTTTGACCCTCCGTGTATTTCATAGCACCTGGACGAAAAGCAAATACTTGCTTGAATGGCAGTTTCATTAGATCATTTTCTGTCTTGCCTTTTACCCGTGCCCACATCAGTCTTCCTTTTTCACTGCTGTCTGTACCTGCTCCACTGATATAAGCAAAAGTCATTTGGGACTTAGGATTTAAGGCTTTGGCAAAGGCTAAGGTTGTGTCATAAGTAATCCTTGCGTATTCTGATTCTTTCATTCCTACGCTGCTAACTCCTGCACAAAAAAAACAGGCATCGTAACCTGTAAGGTTCTCATCGTTTTCCTTTAGCGAAAGAAAATCTGGTACAATGTATTCTTTCAGCTTTGGATGTTTAATGCCTATGAGTTTGCGGCTTACACTTAATACTTCCGTTATTTGTTGATTGGCTAAACATTCTAACAAAACTCCTTCGCCTACCATACCTGTTGTTCCTGTGATAATGACTTTCATATACAACTATTCAACTTTAATTTCGTTTTCCTGCATATACTGGAAACCTGCTATGCTCTCCATAATCTCCAATCTGCTTCATGTTTTTCAATAATTCCATGTCTTCTTCAGAGATATTAAAATCCACTTCTGCATTTGTTTTCATGTGTTGTGGATTAGCCGTCTTGGGTAATGGAAGCAAGTCAAGTTGCAAACAGTAGCGAATAGCCAATTGCGAAAGGGAAACATTGTATTTATATGCTATCGCTTTTATTTCCTGGTTCTTGAAAAGTTCTCCGTGCCCAAATGGTGAATATGCTTCTACAAGAATGCCTTTATCCTGACAGTATTTAATCAATTCTTTCGGCGTATTACTTATGTGTGCTAATATTTGGTTTACCATTGGTTTTACAGAACATGAACTAAGGAGGTTGTCTATATCCCTTTCTTCAAAGTTTGATACACCAATAGAACGAAGTTTGCCAGCTTTATAGGCTTCTTCCAAAGCTCTCCATGCTTCACGGTTACCTTCAAAGTAACGTTCACTTTCAAGAAATTTTGCCCAGGGTTTGGGACTGTGAATAATCATTAAGTCAATGTAGTCAAGTCCCAACTTTTTTAGAGAACTTTCTATCGATGCAACAGCTTCTTTATACGACTTCACTTCGGCGGCAAGCTTTGTGGTCACAAACAGTTCATCTCTTTTTAAACCACATGCTTTAATTCCTTCACCCACGCCATGTTCATTTCCGTATGCCTGTGCTGTATCAATATGGCGATAACCAATTCTTGTCGCCGCCTCCACTGCTTCTACAACATCTTTATCATTTATAAACCAGGTTCCAAGACCAAGTTTTGGAATTTCAACGCCATTGGATAGCGTAAACTTTTCTTCTAAAATCATATTTCAATATTTTATGCTTTTTCAGTTATTCTAATTCAAACGAGACGTTTACATTACCTGCTCCAAGGGCAGCAACAAGCCCTTTAACGTCATCAATGCGACCGAGGTTTGTATAACTGTAAGCCGTAGAAAATGTTTTGTAAAACAGCACTAACGTTGAAGAACCGTATAACATTAAGTCTCCATTTTGAATGGTTCCCGGATTGGATGCATTAGTAGGTAGATTGCGGGACAAATCAACATACTTTTCATTGCCGTTTAACTCAATCATGCTTACGGTTAACGGCAAGAGAGATTTGAACGCTGTTGCTGTTGCGTTGTTATACAGTGTTGCTGTAAAAGTGCTGTTCCCGATTTTGATTTTCATTTTACTACCTGTTGGATTTGTGTTGTTGTTGCTTTCTGATGTGACGGTATTTTTAGTACAGGATGCACAGCTACCAAGCAATACTGCCATAAAAACAAGAAAGAGTAGTCGTTTCATTCTTTACAATTTGATGTAATAGTGCTGCTAAATTTCGTTCTTTGATAAAATACTACTTGCTGTTGTACTCGTCATCCGTTACAGGTTTCAACCAATTCACCACGCCCTTTTCTGTATTTACATTGATGGCAATATGCGTAAAGCTGCTTGTAGGCGAAGCACCATGCCAATGCTCTATACCCGGCTGTATTTTAACTACATCACCTGCATGAAGTGTTTGAATAGGCTTTCCCTTTTCCTGGTAATATCCTACCCCATCTGTGCAAATCAGAATTTGACCGGCAGGATGCGTATGCCAATAGTTTCTTGCACCAGGCTCAAACACAACATCGCTAATGATGGTTGTTAAAGTATCATCGTTTGCGACAAGTGTTTTTACCCATGCAGTGCCTGTAAAGTTTTGGGTTGCTTTTTCTCCTTTTGGAAAAATGCCTGATGTATTTTGATTTTCTTTCGTGTTCATTGGTTGAGCTTTTAATGTGATTTGAAATAGAAATGCAAATAAAACTGCTGCAATTCTTAGTCCTGTTTTTTTCATATTCTTATTTTAAGTTCTTTGTAAAGAAGTCTACCAATTTGCCAAACGGAATAATATCTACTTTGTCGTATAAATCCGTATGCACTGCATTTGGAATAATAATTAACTCCCTGGGCTCCGCTGCTGCTTTATAAGCATCTTCGCTGAAATACCGGGAGTGTGCTTTTTCACCGGCTATAAGAAGTATAGGTCTTGGAGATATTTCTTTAATGTAGGTGAGTATTGGCATATTCATAAGGGACAGTGAACTGGTCATTGTCCATGCACCATTGGAATTAATAGATCTTGGGTGAAATCCTCTTGGTGTTTTATAATAATCAAAATAGTTTTTTACAAATTGTGGTTCATTACCCTGTAGTTTATCTGGTAAATTATTGGTAGACAGGGCAGGTATCTGCTGCTGTGCATCCTGCCAACGTTGTACCGATAATTGCTCTAAAGCTTTAGTTCGTTGTTCGGTTGTTACCACATCATCATAACCCTTTGATGTAACACGGCACATGTCATACATACTTGTAGTAGCAACGGCTTTTACCCGTTTATCAACCGCTGTTGCATTTAACGCAAAGCCAGCAAAACCACAAATGCCAATGATGCCAATTCTGTTTCTGTCAACATTCTTTTGCACGCCCAAAAAATCTACCGCTGCACTAAAATCTTCTGTATTGATCTCGGGTGAAGCTATATTTCTTGGTTCGCCACCGCTTTCACCGGTGTAAGATGGATCGAAAGCAATGGCAATAAAGCCCCGTTCTGCCATCTGGTTTGCATAGAGCCCTGAAGATTGTTCTTTTACTGCACCAAAAGGACCACTGATAGCAAGGGCTGGCAATTGATTATTACTGCTATTCTTTGGAGTGTACAAATCACCTGTTAATTTAATGCCATAACGGTTTTTAAATATTACTTTTTGCCTTGTTACTTTATCACTTAATTGAAAAGTATAATGGTCTGTTGTATCTACTTTGTTCATCTTATTTGTGTTTACACTTTTTGAAGTTTGTGAGTAAACTTGTCCTATCATCAATAGAGAGAAAACAAATCCCAATGCTATGTTTTTCATATATCTGGTTATTTAATTTCTTTAATAATTTTTGCCGGTATTCCTCCAACAATTGTATCCGCCGGAACATCTTTTGAAACCACCGCACCTGCCGCAACAACAGCGTTTTCACCAATAGTTACCCCTGGCAATATTGTTGCACCTGCACCAATCCATGCATTTTTTTTGATGTGAACGTGACCGGGAACAAGAGAATGTCTGTCGCCTGGGGAAACCGGATGCCCTTCTGATAACAGGCTGACTTTTGGGGCAATCAACACATTGTCTTCAATAGTAATGCCGCCTAAGTCAAGGAAAACACAATCAAAGTTTATAAATACATTTTTGCCGATTTTGGTATGCTTACCATAATTAATATACAAAGGGGTAAATACGGCAACGCTTTCGTCAATTTCAGAACCTGTTACCTGGCTCAATAATTCTCTGATTTCTGCCGGATCATCAGCATTATTCATTTTAACCAATAACTTTTTTGTTGCATAAGAAGCATCCCGCATTTTAAAAGCTTCCGGATCGTTGGATAGAATGGTTTCGCCGTTCAATAACCGTTCAAAAATGTCTTTGGTATGGTGATCTGATTGCATACCACAAAGGTCTTACATTAAATATTCCGGGAATAAAGATTATCAAACCGATAATTAAGAATTTCAAACTTCCTGCAATCTTAACGATTTCGGGTTAGTACCGGTAATTCTTTTGAAGAAGTTATTAAAGTAGGTAGGATATTCAAAACCAAGTGCATAAGCTATTTCGGCAATATTCCAGCCGGTGTGGTGGAGCAAAGCTTTTGCCTCAGTTACTACTCTTTCGGTGATATGTGTGGTTGTGGATTTGCCCGTAACTTCTTTTACGGCACGATTAAGATAATTAACATGAACGTTCAGATTATTTGCATAATCCTGTGCTGTTTTTAATTGCAAAGGTTTATCAGCACTCTCCACCGGAAATTGCCTTTCGAGCAATTCAAGAAATACGGAAGTAAGGCGTGAAGCTGCATTTTTGTTCTGCTCATATTGTTCTGAAGGCTGCAGCTTTAATGCTTCATGAATAATGAGGTTGATATAGTTGCGTATAAGATCATCTTTGTATGCATAATCTGAACTTTGCTCTTCTATCATCTTTATAAAGATACTATTCAGGAAATGCCGCTGCTGTTCAGTTATCTTTAAAATAGGTGTACCACCGATTTTAAATAAAGGAGAATGTTGCAGGCTTTCACTACGATCGGAGGCTTTAAAAAAATCTTCGGAAAACAGGCAGGTATATCCTACATAAGTGGTTGAAATAGTTTCCCAGGAATAAGGGATGTGAGGGTTGCCAAAAAACAAAATTGTTCCTTCCTGTTCAAAACTTCTGTCCGCATAATGGATTTTACTTTTTCCTGTAGTTAAACATATTTTGTAGAAGTCCTTCCGGCTGTATGTCTTTGTAGCATTGCCATCAGCTTCTATTTGAAACACATTAAAGCCCTTCAACTTTAGTTCATTGTTGAACTCTGACACTGAACGCATTATTTTGTTTTCCATAAGGCAAAGTTAAGAAAATCAAATAATATTGATAAAAGCCCCTACCAAGGGGGCTCACATGAGGAAGTGAAAGAATAGCCTAACTGCGATGAAAATACAAATACACCGGGTGAAACAAACCAGCAGGAAACCCAAATGCTACCTACAAGCCAACGCTGAACAAGAACTGACATAACGATACATTTAATAATGAAAAAATAAAATGACGCTATGCCGCAATTGCCGCCGTTCCCAAGCCAAAAGGAAACGGAATAAATGATGGCTTTGTGTGTTGGGATTGTGTTTATGCCGTAGTCTTTTGGCTGCCGGGCTTTAGAATAGCCGGGCTTTGTAGTGATGCCGGGGCGGCAATTAACTTTGCGGACAATTTTGTTTGCTATCTCCTGAAACGACTTCTTCTTTTATATTGACCGAACAAAGATTTTCGAAATAGAAATATTGAACCAAGAAAAATTAATCCAGCGATCAGCCAATTGTGATTATCTGAATTAGAAACTTCCTCGATGTAAACTTTATCTTCATTCCATTGAATAAAGCTTTTGTTTTCTTTGTCTTGTAGCACTGCGTATTTGATTTGATCAGGTTGTGCAGACAACAATAAAGGGTCGCTTAAATCTATCCTTATACAGTTTATTTTGTTGGAGCGATAATGAAGTTTTTTATCAGTGGTTAAATCGTGATGTACAACAATTTCAAAATGCAGTTCTTCATTATTGTATGTTGCACTTACATCTGAACGGTATTTATCAATAACAGTTTCTAAAACTGGTTCTGTGTAATTTATTGTCTTCTTCTTTGAATTGACATATCTGTTTTGATACAAAAGGAACTTTGCAAACTGATGCAAGGCTGTTTCGTTATTACCGATACAAGTTGATTTATCAGAGTGCCGAAAATACCAATCCCTTTGTCCCTGCACTGCTTCCAATTTCTGTTCACACTGATAGCAAATACAATTACAAGCCAAACCATTCTTTGCATTTCGTACATGTAATGGTAAACCTGTTTCGTTACTCTTGCCTATAATAAAAACTGCACTCACTTGATTACATCCCAATTGTTCAGGTAATATTTCATTTCATGATTACGGTTCCCTAAATAAATTTTATCGTCACGTATATCTATTTTAACCCGATACTTTTTGTATGACTGTACATAGATGATTGCTTTTTCTGCAACCTTCTTTTCCATTTCGTGCAATGGTATAATCAGGAATTGTGTTTGCGTTTTTCCCTTCAGGATAAAGACGTAAAACGTGTTTCCTGCATAATCTTTTTCAAAGGATATTTTACGAACATCAAAATTGTAGGTTTCGTAGGTATTTGCGTTGGCTGTTTTTACCTGTATCGAAAACAATTTATTGTTTTTGGTTGCTATAATATCCATACCCGAATCAACACTCATAATGCTTGCATTGTAACCTCTAAATAACAACTCTGAACAAACCAAATGTTCGCCTGCCTTGCCTGTAAAACCTGTTTCCAAAATAATCTTTTCTTCTTCTTCAGCTTCCTCTTCCAATACTTTCTTTTGCTTCTTTGGCTCCAATACTTTCTTATTGGGATTTATGCCAAAAGTGGATGGTGCGGTTTTTATAAAAT
Organism: Deminuibacter soli; assembly: GCF_003412455.1. GTDB lineage: Bacteria > Bacteroidota > Bacteroidia > Chitinophagales > Chitinophagaceae > Deminuibacter > Deminuibacter soli. The sequence continues at coordinate 256,777 of NZ_QTJU01000001.1, forward strand.
CTGAACCTTCACCTTTTTTATTAATGTCAGTAATGAGCTGTGCATTCATGCTTGCATCGGGTGTAGCACCTTCTGTTTCTAAAATGCCTTTATCCAAAGCAAGCTTTGTGATTTCTTTGTAATGAAGAGGCTTGCCAACTTCCGTTAATATTTGAATTGCAGCAGTTCTGAATTTATTCATGTTGATTATTTGGAAAGTGCTGAATAAAGCTGTGTGATAAGAGTTCTTAATAAGTTTGTCAATGGCTCTAAAAGCAATCGTTGATACTCCTGATAATCTTTACTTCCATGAACCAAATTACATCTCACTAAATAGATAACTTGCAATATTGCTTTGGCTTTTATATCTGCATTTGCAGATCGCACGTTTTGCAGGATTTCCAAATCAGCGTTTCTATCCCGCTGTCCGTTTCGTATTTTAATGTAAAACACTTCCTGATCTATTAACCTGTCAATAGCTTCAATATCGTTATCTAAATTATTAGCATGATAGTTAGCCAAGATATTTACACCACCTAAATATTGAACAACAATTTCTGTTGCTCCGTTACTATCATTTATTTTTCCTTTATAAGGATTACCTTTTGCAATCAAAGCATCTGGAACCTGATTGTATAATTTATTGTACACTGTAAATAAATCTCTATATCTCTCATAAACATCTGAAAGATTATCTCCTTTATTTGCTTCAATCTTTGCATTCCAGTTTTGGCAAAACTCAATTATTTCCTGATCTAACATTTGTAGTCAATTTTATTTATAAAAACCAAAGACTATTTATTGAATTATCCGGCAAATCTGCATGTTCCATGTATGGCGCTATTTCAGCAATGATCTCCGGGTATTTTACTGTTACGGGTAAATTCTGTTGTGCAAGACTTTTGAAATACATCCTGCTGAATTGGTACACCTGTTCAATTATTTCCCTGATGGTTTGTGCATTTTCCAAGTGCTTTTCCATATTGCAATTAATGGAAAGTTTTATCGGAAAGGGATAGCCATCGTTAATGCTAAATGTTTCATTTGGGTAACGGCTGTTATTGAATAGCAAATATTTGTTCTTGCCGATATTGATGAATGTGCCGCTGTAAGGCATCCATTTGCCAGCCCAGGCAGCATCATAAGCAATGATGTCTTTTGCTTCTGTTTTATTTACGTGAACAACAAATACAGGTATTGGATTCTGTAGCTGCAGTTGTGCCAATGCAGCTTCAACCGGTGCTATTTCTTCGTTGGTCATTTTCTCTTTGTAAAAGTGTATTACCAACCTTTCAGGATTGCCATATTTAGCTGCAAACTCTTTTACTTTTACTGCAATGCTGCCTGCCATTACATCCGTTTCGTGGCGAAGGAAATAAGCAAACTCATTGAAGTGACCTGTATTGTCAAAACAAAAGGCACTGCTTAAATACTGCACACCATCGGGATGGCGAAATGCACCAATGCCTATCACCAAAGATTCTTTTGCAGTAGTAACCAATTGCCAGGGAACACCTCCCAGCTTTGCCAGTATTGCCACTGACATATTAGTGAGACTCCATTTAAAACCATCATTGGGAGCCTGTACTGTTTCGGGTTCTACAAACTGGCAAGCAATGTTTCTGCGAAGCAACATTTCCTTTACCCGTACATAAATTCTTACCTCCTGCCTCCGTGTTTCTTCTCTTGTGAATGGTGTAACATAAATAGCCAGGTATTTGATTGCAGGGTTATTGAATGCTGTTTTATTAAAAAAGTTTTGAATCTCCGGCAAAGGATTGTTCCTTTCTTTGAAGCAAATATTCATTGCTGTATCAGGGTGAAACAAGATGCCTGCATACTGTGTTAATCCTTTGTAATGCCCCAAGCCTTTATCGAGGTAAGTCTTCAGCATATCTTTTACCGGCTGATCATCTTCATGGTAAATAAAAAACAAATGCACATTGTTGTGCGGACATGGTAAAAATGCTCTTTTGTATGGAAATTCCTTTTTGGGTGTACGACCTTTATTTGGCTTGCTAAATGCCAACTCATTACTTGCATCATTTACATGGTCTATTAAATGATCGGCTACCTGCAAGAAGCCGCTTTCATGCAAAGGGATGTATTGCTTAAATTCTTCCTTGTTTAAAAAGTAATCGTAAAAAATATCCAATACTTCTTTGTAGGTTTTGTATTTGTTTTCCTTAATGATTTCAGGGACCGGGAGGTTTAATGCTTTGCCTAAATCAAAATTCAGTACCGGATATGTTTTTCTATACTCAGGATGTTCATGCTGTGTTAACTCCTCATAAAAGTATAGTTCGTTGTGCTTAATTACCTTTTTGAAATTTGCCGGTGCTACTGTTCTTATTAATTCAGCTACACTGGTATTGTAAAGCCTTGACTTGCCATTGTAGGACAATAATAACTCCGGATGATTGCTTACTTCCTGAAACTGTATTTTTAAAGAGAACTTGTGATAAACAGTAATTTGTTTTGTTGATAGTTTTGTAGCCTTTACCCAAACCTGATTTTGCCCAATGAAACCTGTGCGTACCAGTTGTTCTTTTTCCTTACGGAAATAATATCTTATCTGCCGGTTATAGTATTTGCGAAGTAAATCCTGGTTCTCTGTTTTAAAATCTATACTTAAAGCGGTAAAACCTTCTTTGGCATAATCAAATGTGGTGTAAATAAATTCTGTGTTATCGGAAAGAATGCCGGGGAATATGGTTTCAATATCATTGGGGAATAAGGTACGGTGCAGCCTGTTAGATTTCTTTGTTTCTTCCAAACTAAAATAAAAGGTTTTTTCCTCCGCAGGAAGATCAAAAGGGATGATATTGAAGTATAGGGTTTGGTTAGCCATAAGGTTATATCCAGTTTAATATTATAAGCCCTTTTGCAAATCTATTAAGCACTTTATCAACTACATTCTCATTATTATACATAGCTTCAAGCTGTTCTCTATTACCGGCAGCATCAAAAGCTGCATCTGATATTTCTCTCGCTTTTACCAGTAAGTATTGCCGTAAATCTTCTAAGGAATTAAATCTGTATTCAGGATTGCCAGCTTGCCAATGATCATGAATAACAACTTCGTTATTATATTCGTTAAACTCCCCCGCTGAAAGCAAATCGTCTAAATTGTCATAAGCAAATATTTCAGCATCGTTTACATCATTTAGCAGCGATACTTCCTGTATTTCCCTTGCCCAAAACTCCTGAATGAAACGAAGCAACTCTGTTCTTGCTCTTGTATAATTAGCATCTGTCCGGTTTGGTATTTGCCTGTTGTGAGCAATGCAATTGCGAACGCTTTCTATTGGATCGAGTGTTGCCCTTACTGCTTGCAGGAAATCTACATGATGCTCAACTGTGATACCTCTCGAATTAAGATGTGCCCTCAATTCTTCGTATTGCTCTTTTGTTTGTATTAACGGTATTAATTCTTTTATCAATACATCTTTTGGCTTCTCAAATTTTAAGTAACCGCTAAAAGTCAAATAGAAAAATTTATTTTCTAAGCGTTTGTCTAATTCATCGGGTTTGGGTTCCTCAACTCCTGCGGTTTTAGCATCAAACTCTTCAAACAAATCATTTCCAGTAACGCTGTATTTATTATAGAAAATATATGAAAACACCTCCCTCATCTTCATCTCCATTTCTGCCAATTCAAGATAATATTTTACATATTGATCTGCCCTTATTTCATCTACATATTTTAGCAACTTATGAAAACCATCAGTTGCTTTTAAACGGTTCTTAAGCCCTTCTAAAAAATCATCGTACTTGCTGAAATCATATTGATCTGTATCTACATCAATTTCAAAACTGGTAAAGTTTACACCTGTTTGCAATGGCTTATTCAGGGTAAGTGAAATAAAATCCATTGCAGAACGCAGGTCAATTTGCATAAGCAAATCATCCTGCATGGTAAGATGCAAAGCATTACCGATAATCTTTAAAGGATTGTCCTGGTAGTTGTGCAATATTTGAAAACTTACTTTCATATTAACTTAAAATAAGAGCTTCTATCTCTTGTTTTGCTTTTTCCAAATCTTGTTTCGCTTCTGCCTTTAATGCTTCTGCCTTATCAATAAAGGCTTTTATATCAACTACGATTTGCTGTTGTACTTCAGGGCTTGGAATAGGAATAAATATTTTCTTCAGTTCTTCTGTTGTAATAGCAGGATAGCTGCCACCACTTGAACGTTGCAACATTTGCTGTAAGCAAATTTGTGTACGCAAAATGTAAAACAGGTATTCTTTGCTAATATCTGCTCTCAACAATTTTCGTAATACTGCAAAGCCAGTTGAAGCAATAAAACCATTCTGTTGCTCATTAATAAAAGCAATTGCTCCTCGGTGTGGTCTTGTAGAGGAAACAATAATGTCATTAGTTCTTATCACCATTCGTGCCCTACTTGGGGCTTCGCTAATGGGAATGTAACTGATATTTTGAATTTTGCCACTAGTAAGGTCTATTTCGCTTATTTCTATGTAAGGAAACTCATTTTCAAAACCATCTTTCTGGTTCCATGTTTCATTTGAAAACTCTACTACATCGCCTAACTGAGCATGATTGATTTGGCGGATATTATCAATTAAATCCTTGAAGCCAGGTAAATAGAAATGTGGGTCAATACGGTTTTCAAGCTCTGATATCTTAGTAACAAATGTTTTCTTATCAACTATTTCCGGAAACTCAAAGCCTATCAATTTAGCTATTGTAAAATCCACTTTGTGGATCATTGTTGCTGCTTCCGAAAGTTTACCATTATACTGAGTAGTTGCTGCAAAAATGTCTGCCTGAATTTTGGATTGAGTTTCAGTTGACAGTATTGGTAAAACTATTGCATCAATATTTTCCCTGCTAATGACTGGTTTTCCAGAGCCTTTTAAGCCTTTAAAGAAAAGGTTTCTGCCGATGTAAGTGCTTAGATATGTGGCAACATAATATGGATTGATACCTGGCTTTAGTTTTATCCTAATTACATTATCACTAAAAGCACTATTGGCTTCATTTTCACTAATAACACAACAATCTCCAACACCAACACCAACTCTTACGAATAATAAGTCACCATTTTGTGTCTTTTTTATGTTAGTTGTATCAGCTACATAGGAAACATCTTCAAGTGTTGGAAATATCATTCTTACATTTTGAGTTCTCAGGTATGGAATACCCTCATCCGTTTGAGGTAAGTTCTTCCCGGTATCAAATGAAATAATGTAATTGGATAGATAATCTAGTTGACTTGATGCTTGTTTTAATTTTTCCTCTAACTGTTTATATAAAGGATGGTGAAAAATTGGATCCAATCTACCTTCAATTTCGCCCCGGTTGGTGATAAACACTTTATCCTTCCAATCGGGGCTTATACGAAAAAATCAGGTGCAGCTTGAAATTGTCTGTACTGCTCTAAAATATCGGGTAGTTCGTTAGCATCATCTCTACCGGTAGCATCATAACCAATTTTCTCTGCCATTGCCATAAAGATGGGATAGTCTTCTACTACTTCATCTTTTGCTTTTTTACGGGCAAACACCAAACTGCTTTTTACACCTGCACCAAAATGGCTGAATGCAAATTGTGGTAATGAAATGATAGCAGTAATAACGCAGCGTTCCAGCAAAACTTCTCTCACATACTGCAATGATGAATTGGTTAAAATGCCATCGGGCAATACCAAACCCATTCTCCCCTCGCCAGGCTTTAAGAAATCAATACACCTTTCAATAAAAAGTATTTCAGTTTTTTGGTTTTGTCTGCCTTCGCCTAACTTGTATTGGTCTAAATATTTTTTTTCTTTTTCTGCACTTTTTACAACTGCACCAAATGGGGGATTTGCTAACAACAAAGAGAACCTGTCTTTAGTAAAACCTTTATGAAGTTCTTTTATATCTTTTAAGAAAGTAAGGCTGTCTGTGCTAATTACATTTGTATGCCCATCATCATGAATAATCATATTCATTTTGCAGATACGAGCAATCTGGTCGTTAATCTCAATTCCATATAAATTCTTCTTGGCAAAGTTGTGCCAGATATCGTAGGCTTCCTGTTCATCATAATCCTTTTCTGCGTCGTGCCTTACTGTATCTAACACCGAAAGCAAGAAACCACCGCTGCCGCATGATGGGTCTATTACTAAATCATCATGCATTGGCTGCAATAACTTTACTGCAAAATCAATGATGGGTCTTGGTGTAAAAAACTGTCCCATTTTCCCTTTGAAATAATCTACCATGAACTTTTCAAAGGCTACACCTTTTGTGTCAAGGTCAGTCTTATTCAATGCTAATCCCTGCAAGTGTTCGACTACGCTATAAATAACTTTTGGTTCTAAGCGTATATCTTCTTTAAACACTTCTTCGTCCTGCTTCTTTGCCTCCTGGTATATTTCATCAATGCGTTCTGCTACTTCGGATGCTGTTTCGTGTGTACCACACTGGAAGCGATAGGGCTGCCCTTTTTTGGTTCCATCTTTTTCATCCTTCATTTTACAGAAAAGCAGTTTTGAAACTTCATCAAAAGCTGTTGTTGGCGCTAACTTACCGCCTTGCCAAACGGTATCGTGACATTTTTCCAATGCACTAATTAAATCATCACGAGAAACTGTTTTAAGGTCCTTAGCTTTATCACCTTTGATAAATTTATATTTTGGAGCTTTACCATACTTGACAGGAATATCTGCAATTACATTACGTTCTCGTTCGCTTGGCTTAAAACCTGCTGCATCGAAAGCTGTTCGTGTATTACCGGCAACAACAGCTGCGTATTTAGCCCGCATACTATTTGCGTTGCCAAAGGTTTGTTCTATCGCCTGCTTGTACTCAGCATCAGTAATACCTTCTTTTTTGCATTCTACAACGAGATATGAACTAAGGCATTCATCATCTTCGTAAACAATAATATCTGCCCTATCTTCCGGTGTTCTTCTCGGTACAGTTACTTCAAGATTTATTCTTTTTACCGGATACTGATATGTAAGTACCAACTCGGAAAAGTAAGATGCCCTTACTTTTTCTTCCGGGTTTTTAAATGAAGTGCTATAATCTCTAAAGCAGTGATAAGTAATCTTGCTTTGGTCTGTATTGAGAGAGATTATACCAGCAGCCAACCCTTTGTTGATATTTTGTATCAATTCAGATTTTTTGCTATCCGCAGATGTATTAATTTCTTTTAATGCCATGAGTACAATTATTTAGTTATGATCTTGCAAAAGTTATTAAAGGTTTTATATCTCCGGCATCAGCAGCCCTGATAGCTGTTAGATAAGCTTTTCTTGTATCTCCCTGCTTTACCAGGTTTGCTGCACCCCATGTAAATACCGGTTGTTTAAAAATCTTTTCAATAATAATATCTGCCATCAAGCGGCTGTGCCTACCGTTTCCGTTTGCAAAGCAATGAATACTTACAATGCGGTGTTTAAACCGCACTGCCATTTCATCTGCACTGTAAGTAGTATTATCCAACCAGTATTTTGCATCATCCAACAAGCTTCTTAGTTCTATTGGTATCTGCCATTTATCAACCCCAATGTTTTTATTGGTTGTTCTAAAGTCGCCTGCCCATTGCCAAACATCGCTATACATTTTTTTGTGTACATCCCTTATAAATTCTTCCGTTAAAATTGTCTCAGCTTTGAATGAACGCCTTAATGTCCATGCAATAGCCTGTTCAATATTCTGCTGTTCAAATTCATCCAGTTCGCCACGGGTGGCAATTGCTTTTATGAGCAAACCTTCTTTCTCGTCTTCATCCAGCGGCGTTTGCCCGTCAAGATATTCCAGGTTTAATCCCATAGAGATTTTGGCATTTCATTTTTTATGGTAACGGCTCTTTCCTCAATGGCTTTTTCAATACGCTGTTTTGAATTTTCCTGGTCTTCCAGCTTCATTGTATTGGAGGTACGCAATACAATCTGCTTTGCCAGTTCTTTTGCCTTCCTGTCTATCAATGCCTCCAATGTACCATCATTCGGGATAAAGCCATAGACCAACTGCATGTCCATAGCTTTTGCCGTTTCTTTTAATGCTTTCAGTGTTATTGAGCCGTCCTGCTCCCTTTTTTCCATATCCTGCACACTCTGCTTGGTTATAGAAAGCCGGTTGCCTAACTGGAGCATGGACATGCCCAAGGCTGTACGGATGGCTTTAATCCAGCCGATAGGCGGGACTGCCACTTTCTGTAAACTACTGTATGCCAGTATTTTACTGTCAATTTGTTGTATTTGTAAGGACTTTTTAGCCACTTTAGTAAAGTTATATTCTGACAAATGATAAATAAAAGTAAAGATATAATCTTACAAAAACAAGAAAAAAGTAAGACTTTATCTTGACCGATTGCCGAAAAAAGAAATACTATAGCCTGACTAATTGCAGGATTGCAAAGTTTGCAAACAAGCAAACTAAAGCTTTTGATAATAGCCGGGCTTGGGTTTGGCAAGCAGGTTTGGGACGGCATGGTGTAACATGTCGTCAACAGAACGGGCAGCCAGTTTGTATTGTTTGCCTAACTGCACGGCTTCTGCTCTTGTAAATTCTTTTGGCAATGCTTCAAAGAATTTACGTTTGTGATCGGCAGCCTGGAAAGTGGTGTTGTCCTGTTGCTTTGGCAGGTTGTTAAACATTAAGATGCTGTGCTGGAGATAAATTTCTGCCAGTTGCAGGGCTGTATTAAAATCAATGTCTGTGCATTCAATCAGTTCTGCTACTTCTGCGTTTTCGAATTTTCTTACACTGGAAAAAAGCATTGCTATACGGTAAAGGATAAGCCCGAGCCGTTTTACAATACTGGCTGCATCTTTACCGGTGAACGTAGTAATATCCTGCAACCAGTTTGCACATTTATGATTGAGTTGCTGCCACTGGGTTTTTGAAAGCGTTATATTGGTTTCACCCATTTTCAAAAACTTTACCATCCTGTACACCTGCAAGGAAAGATTGCTAAAATGATCTGTGAGGTTTACCTGTGAGCCGTAAGGCGAAACATCTTTCCAGATTTGTTCTACTTCAAAAGCATAAAACAAGAAGCGGCTGAACAAGCCATCTTCGGCAGATGCAATCAACCCTGTTACCTGGCTCGGCGTGCCTGATAACGCAATGGATAAAGAAGGATTATTGACTTCTATAAATTCATTGTTTGTTTTTCGTGAACTGGATAAGCGTTCGTGATGAAAGGATTTGCGAAGCATATCTGAATAGCTCCCCCATTCCTGTTTGAATACATTGCCCAATGTGTCTGCCTCGGTTTCGCAAATGATGCCTGTTCCTTCGTTCTGCTCAAGGTGAGAAAGAATTTTTGCATAGCTGGTATTAGCCGGAATGAAAACCACTTTGAATTTTGGTTTTACGGGTGGTTCTTCATTCATGGTTTCACCTTTTTTGAGGGTACGAAAATTCTGCTTGTAGGCTGCATCCTGTTGCTGAAATTGTATATCCGCTTCCTTGCTTGCATTTAATACCTGTGTATGGTACTCGTCGGCTAATTGCTTTGCAAACTTCAATGCTCCTTTGCCACTTGCCGCCGGTGCAATGGCGAATGTGAAAAGATTAGGGTATACTTCCTGCTGTGCATAGATACCTTTTACATTTGGCAGGCAGCCGCTGAGAATACCCAAGGCTCCCGTAAGGAAAACATCTCTTTCCCTGGCATCGGTAAAAGCTAAAGCACCCTGCTTAATAATATCAGGCATCTGGTGATACAATTCTTCAGGAATTGCCGGAGTGTTTTTCAGATAATCTTCTGCGTTGTGTTCGGTGCTTTGTTGCAGGTTTGCAATGTTTGCAACGGTTGCAAACTCGTGTACATGATGGTTATAAGCACTGTTTACGGCTGCTGTTACTTCTTTAGCATTAAGATCATAATGCTGTAAACATAGCTCCAAAGTGTTTTGCAATGGAATACCGGCACGGTTGCAGTTAGATGCCAGCAGGTAAATGTAATTATTACGATTGTTGGGTTCATACTGTGATTTTTGATTGGTGAAATTGATTTGCATTTCGAAGGCTAAGGCATATTCATTTGGTTCTTCAGTTTGAGTTTGCAAATGTTTTGTAGGTTGAGGCAGTATGCTTTCTTTTTGAATTATGCCGTTAGTAATTACTGGAAATTTTTCATTGCTGATGTTGCGGTATGTTTCAGGATCATAAGAAATAAAGCAAAGCCTTGTGATGTCCTTTCCTGAACGGTCAACGGGCAAGCATAAGTGCTGTTGGTAGTAATCTGCTACCTGATTGTAAGCCTGCTCATGATGTTCCTGTGTGCTGGTTACTTCAACCAATATTTTTAAACCGTTACCACCCGGGCTGCGAAAGCAGCAAAAAGTGTAAGGGATTGCGGCGGCTTTGTTAAAAGCCGCCTGCAATTCTTCTTCTTTTAATTTGTCGAGGTCGAGAATGATGAACTGGCTGTATTGTTGTAAGAATTCCAGTTTGCGACCTCCGGCAAATGTTGCTGATGGTGTAAAAGCCAGCAGTTGTTTTTTAAGTTTGTCCGCTTCTTCTTTTTTATCCTGCCGTATTAATGCCCTTACGTCTTCAACATCCTGTTTGTATTTACCTTCTTTGATGTGATTGGTAAGAATGATCAGTGATATATTTTCTATAGGATTATTGAACCCTTTAAAGATTGTAGCTGTTGCCATTTCCTAAGCGTTGAAATTGTGACCAAAAATTGTTTGTGTTACTTCCCGGGTTCAATGCGGTTCTTTTGTAAGAGCAGCATGATGTCGCCCATTTTGTAGTAGATTTTATTCCCTACCTGTGAGAATGCAATCAGCTTTTGGTCCCGCCATGCCTGGGCTGTACGTTTGCTGATATTCATTACCTGCAAGAACTCCTGGTTATCTACAAATACATCATCGGGATTTGCCTGCTTCATTTTGAGCATTGCTTCCATCCTCGTAAGGCGTTGGAGTATTTCCTGAAAATCTTCTTCTGAAAAAATGATGTGTGCCATGATTAAGCCCTCCCTTTTTTGATGATGTAATTGGTTGCCTGCTTTTCTATTTCATCGGTAGTCGTTTGCCGGTTGCGTTGCAACCATGCATCCAGCTCATGCCGGTTGAAATAAAGTTTCTTCCCTTGTGGACAGAAATGAGGGATCTGCCTTGTACTGGTTAATTTGTACAAATGGGATTGCGATAGCTCCAGATAGATACATGCTTCATTGAAATTGAGCACATCTTTCTGTACAATGTTCTGGCTTTCTATGAGCCTTTCGAGTTTGTCGAGACGTTTTAATATTTCGTCCATTTTTAAACGATTGAAAAAGTTATAAAATGGACTTCAGCGCTAAAGTCAACTCCGATTACCGAAGCTGAGTGCAAGTTTGTAAGAAGTGGCTGGTAGTGGGATTTTGGTATTTTATACAAAGACAAAACCCTTGCAGTGCAAGGGTTTCATTATTTTTTTGGTATTTTGATTTGGTATAATCGGGTGAAAATACCAGCATTTTAAGACGGTATTAAAAGGGCAAGTGTAGCGTTATTGTCAAGATAGGTTTGTAATGCTTCTTTCTTTTTGAAATTCCTGAACTCTTTATCAATGTTTGCTGCGTAACGGCTGTTAAGGAACTTGCGAATGTGCAGGTCGGTTATTTTTTTCTTTCCTCCTTTGAATGGAAAAGGATTGAAATGCTTCTTTTGTATAATGATGTGATATACAGCCGCCATCTTTTCAACGTTGCCATGCTTTTTGATGAAACCATATTGGCTATCTATTAAGCCGGTGTTGAATAATTCTTCTTCCACTAAAGCAAAGCGATCAGACTTTGCAATTATTTCGGTGTAAGGCAATATGTTTTTTTGTTCGCCCCGGATGTCAGCTTTTATTGCATTGAATTTGGGCTCCTGGTCTTTTACTGCAATTGCTGTGGCAGGTTTTGGAAGATTAAGCGGTGTTGCTTCAATAATAAAAGATGTTTGCGGCGGAGCTTCGCTAAAATATAATGAGTGTATATCTTCTTCAGTTAGCAAGTCTTCTTTTACAAAAGCTGAAAAGCTGTTTTGAATTTCGAGGTATAACCTGATTAGCTGATATTTTAAATACTGGATTGTGTAAGCATCATCAGCCTGTTTCTTATCACTGTTCTTGTCAGCAACAATAGCCAATTGAAAATTGTTATTGCTGATTACCGTTTCTGTTTGATTCAGTTTGTCTTTGAGCTTCTTTGTTAACGTATCGTGTATCCAGAATTTTTTCTCATCATCACCTGCCTGATTCATCAGGGTGTGCAGATTATTGATGTACCTGTTTGCTTCGTTCGCAAAAAGCAAATGGTAATATTTTCGTTTTGCTGTCAGTGGTTTTGGAAAAGCTAATTCATATAAAGGTTGCTGAACCAGATTTTCCTTTGGAAGCTCATGCAACATTTGATGAAACTTTTGTTCAGTGGTGGTATTATCCAGCCAAGGTTGCTGCACCAGCAAAATATTGTGATAAAGTTCTAAGGTGTTATTCATAGTTCTAATTGAATGCGATTTGCAGCTTCCTTTTTTTTCTTATCAATCACCTTTGCATAAACCTCGGTTGTTTTCAAATGACGATGCCCCAGCATTTTTGAAACTGTATAAATATCGGTTCCTAAATTTAATTGTAATGTAGCATAAGTATGCCTGGCACAATGGAAAGTGATGTGCTTTGTGATACCGGCTTTCATTACCCACTCTCTTAGTTTTAAGTTATTCCAGGCACTGTACTTTAAATCTTCAAAAATTGCCTGCTCCGGTTTGCCTCTTTCGCCTAATAAATCGAACGCCTGCTTTGATATAGGTAACGTTTCTGAACCCTTCGTTTTCTTCTGCCGGAACCGGATGTAATAATCATTGCCTGAACTCTGTATTTCAGACCAAACAAGTTTTTTAATATCAGACCATCTTAGCCCGGTTAATGCAGAAAAAATAAAAGCCTGCTTTAGTATTGGTAAATCACATTCTTCTTTTGCTGCCGCCTGCAATTCTTCGAAAGTTAAAAACTCTCTGCTTGCATCATCAGGTTTTATACAATCAACCTGATTTGCCGGGTTGGTTAAAATGATGCCTGCTTTTACGGCTTCCTTTAAAGCTGCGGTTACTTTACTGTAATACGATGCCTGGGAGTTTTGAAGCAATGACTTTTTGTTTTTGGTTTTTGCGGTGTGCTTCAAATAGTATTTGAAATCTTCGAGCCAGGCTTTATCAATCTCTTTGAAAGTAATATCAAACTTTGCAAACTCCTGCAAGTGCTTTAACGTACTGTTCCAGTTGCCCCAATTGCCATCACTATCTTTTCTTTTTTCTGTAAGCATTTCAAAGTATGCAAGGAAGCTGCCTTTAGTTTTCTCCGTATCTCTAAAACCAAATTCTTCATTCTTGATTTGCAGATGCCGCTTTGATTTGATGGCTTCTGCTAAAGCCAACGTTTCATCATTGTGTTTCTTCTGCTCCTTGGTAAGCTTACCTTTTTCCGGTGTTGGGAACAGGTACATTTTTAAATATTCATACTTACGTTTGCCATCTTCGTAGTAGTCTAAATAAAGGCTGACCTTATCGCCTTTCTGACGTTGTCTAAGCGTTACATTCATACGACTGAAGTATTAAAGATGTTATCAATTGCTTTTCGTGAAATGATAGTGCGACTGCCTAACTTACCTGCTGTTAATTGTCCTTTTTCAATGAGCCTGTAAATGGTCCATCTACTTGTACCCAGCAACTGGCAGGTTTCATCTACACTCAGGAAATCTTTTTGAACCACAACCGGATTGAATGCAGTAACAATTTTTTGCTTTTCTTCCTGGATAGCTGTTTCAATCTTCGCTGCTCTCTTGCGTTGTTTATACGCTTACTTAGCACAGCTATCGGAGCAAAACTGTGTAACAGTTGTTTTAGCGGTGAAGCGTTTACCGCAGCAATTGCAGGTTTTTTCTAAGCGAATGTTACTACTCATATTTGTTGCCTTGTGTAGCTAAGTGTAGCTGCTTGTTGCTGTGTGTAGCACAATTTCTCCCTTATCGATTTTTTGATGCCGGGCAACAAATAATACTACTTTGGGCAACATTCAGGCAACTAATATACAACAAAAAGGGCAGACTGGCAACAAAAAAGAGAAAGATATTTCTATATAATAGTTGAAAAACAGATGTATAATTAATAAAAGAAGGATAGTTACTTTCCAATACAAAACTTACTGAATATATAATCCAGCTGATCTTCATTTGTCACTTCACCGGTTATTTCACCCAGGAAGTGCAGGCAACGGCGGATGTCGATGGCGAGCAGGTCGCCGGGAATATTGTTGTCAAGCGCATCGCGGATATCCTGCAGCGCGGTGTACACTTCCTGTAAAGCGGCCACATGGCGCGCATTGGTTACCAGGGTTTGATCCGTTTGCAGGTTTTCGCTTACGGCAAGTTTAAATAGCTGCTGCTTCAGGTCTTCGATACCCTGTTCATTTTTAGCAGAGATGGTAACGAGCTTGCCGTTACCGGCAGGAGAATAGGTATTGGGCAATTGATCAGCCTTGTTGGCCACCAGCAGGTATTGCAGGTGTTCTGCAGCAAACTGTGCTTCCATAGCCTGCAGCTCGGCGGCTGTGGTTTGTGTAATATCGTAGAGGTACAATACAATGTCTGCCTCACGCATTTTGGCCATGCTTTTTTCTACGCCAATAGTTTCAATCACATCGCTGGTATGTTCGCGTATGCCGGCTGTATCAATCAGGCGGAACAACACACCGTTAATGTTCAGCACTTCTTCAATGGTATCACGCGTAGTGCCGGCGATATCGCTTACAATGGCGCGTTCTTCATTCAGCAGGGTGTTGAGCAGGGTTGATTTGCCTGCGTTCGGTTTGCCAATGATGGCTACCTGCACACCATTTTTGATCACATTACCCAGCTTGAATGATTGAAGCAGTTTGTTTACCTGTACCAGCGCTTCATCCAGTAAGCGGAATAACTGCGGCCTGTCTGCAAAGGTTACATCCTCCTGCGAAAAATCAAGTTCCAATTCTATGAGTGCGGAAAAGGAAATCAGCTGATCACGCAATTGTTTCAGGGTATGCGAAAAGCCGCCGCGGATATTTTGCAGTGCGTTTCTTTTGCTGGCTTCGGTATTGCTGGCAATGATGTCAGCTACTGCTTCGGCCTGGGTTAAATCCATTTTACCGTTGATGAATGCACGTTGTGTAAACTCACCCGGTTTCGCAATACGGGCGCCCTGTTTTACCAGCTGGGCCAGTACCTGCTCCTGTATATAATGCGAGCCATGGCAGGATATCTCTACCACGTTTTCACCTGTAAACGATTTGGGTGCTTTAAACAATGCCACTACCACTTCATCGAGCAGTACCTCACCGCTTTTCAGAAAACCGACATGCAGGGTATGCGATGGCTGGGCAGTAAGGTCTTTCGAGGGAAACAACTCATTCACTATATCGATCGCTGCTGTTCCGCTCACGCGTATAACGCCGATAGCGCCTATTCCCTGAGGTGTTGCCAATGCGGTGATGGTATCGTTCCAACCGGCCAGTTTTCCGTGCATGCTGTTTAATTGTGCGGCAAAATTAAAGTAAAAAAAAATCCCGCCGGAATTGGCGGGATCCACTGTATACCGGAACCTGAGACCACTTGCTTTATTCTTCCTCTACCTTGAAAATCACTACCTGCCGCTGCCGGTAGTTTACATTGCGGCCGTTTTGTACGGCGGGCGTCCATTTAGGACCGCGCTGTATCACTTTCACTGCTTCGGCTGCTGTGCCGTACCCGGGGTCGTTTTCAGCCACCACTTCAGAAACACTGCCGTCCATCCTGTTTACCACGAAAGAAACCACCACTTTCAGCGTACTGCCCGACGCTGCGCCATTTTCAGCAGGTATGGCTGCATTTAAATTGCGCTCCAGGTATTTTCTCCAGGCGTCGATACCACCGGGAAATTTGGCTTCTATCTGCACAATAGCCACAATATCATCCACATCATTTTTGGGTTTCAGCTCAGTAGCTACGCCGGTGCCTTTTACTTCTGATGGTGGTGCAACAATACCGTTGTCGTCAATGCCGTTGGGGTTGTTGATATTGCCAATTTTAGCATGGTCCAGCTCATCCACTTCTTTCATTTCATCTTCAGGTTTCACGTTGTTATCGGGCACCACTACAGGCGGTGTTAATTTGATGGTTTTAACCGGCTCAACTGGTTTGGCAACAGGCGGTGTAACCACAGGGTCAGGCTTTTTTAAATCAACCGTTGTAAGTGTTACCACCTGCTCTATCGCTGGCCCCGGCGCTGGCTTTTTAGCACCTGCCAGCAAGCTGCCTGCGAAGAATAAACCGCTAACGCCAACCATAATACCAATGGCAGTGAGCAGGCGTTTGTTGTACGTTTTGCGTAATTGATAAGCACCGTAGTCTTTGTTTTTATGCTCGAATAATATATCCAGCATGTCGGCTTGCAGTATGTTATTGGCTTGCATAATGGTGTGTTTGTTAATGAGATGCTCAGCAAAAAACTTTCCATACAAGTACAATAAAAGTTTATTCAAAATCGCTGAAACAGCTGCTGGTAAAGGGTTCCAGCCGGCAATTAAAAAGCAGGAACTGTATCGTTCAATTACGCAACCATGCGACTGCTATAAAAAAAGGCCATTACAATTATTAATACAATTGCACAATCAATAAGAAATAATTATAATTAAAAACAGCTGCTACCGCACCAGAACAATGCGCAGTAACAGCTGTTGCAAAAAACAAAAAGGGCTGCTGTATTGCTACAGCAGCCCTTTTATAATGTGTGTGGTTTTTATTGTAAAACCTGCTATTCTTCAGCAACCTGGAAGGTGATGCTTTGTTTCTGACGGTAAATTACGTTTCTACCGTTTTGAACAGCTGGTGTCCAGTTAGGACCTTTTTTGATAACGCGAACAGCTTCATCAGATGTTCCGTAACCTGGGTTGTTCTCGGCTTTTACTTCAGAGATATGGCCGTCTTTATCCACGAGGAATGAAACGACTACAGTGTAATTGCCGGGAGGAGCACCGTTTTCTACAGGTAAATCACGGTTCAGGTTTCTTTCCAGGTACTTTCTCCATTCGCCGTCACCACCGGGGAATTTGGCCTGGATCTGTACTGTTTTAAATTCCTTATCGTAATCTTCTGTTGGTTTCGGAGCTTCCACCACACCAGTACCTTTTTCTTCTACTGGCGGAGCAACAATGTTCGGGTCTTTAATACCCTCCTGGTTGATGGTACCGATTTTGGTATCTTCCAGTTTTTCCTGCTCCGGAGGTGGTTCTTTTACTTCCTCGTCTTTTACAATTTTGGGAGGCGTAAATTTAGTGATCTCCACTTTAGGCGGCTCCTGTTTAGGGGGCGGCGGTGGCGGAGGTTCAGGCTTCTTCTCCTCCTGCTTTTTAATATCTTCCAAGCTTACATCCTGAACGATGATTTCAGTCTTGGCTTTCTTTTTTGTATTGGCCAGGATACCTGCAACGAACAGCAGTAAACAAACCAACGCCATCACAATGATCGAAGTGACCAGGCGCTTTCTGTAAGTTTTACGCAGTTCGTAAGCACCGTATTCCTTATTTCTGCCCTCGAAAATGATATCGAGCACATCGGCACTTAAAATTTTGTTTGCTTCCATTGCGTCACAATGTTTTTAATAAGATTCATAAACCCGGACAATTCCACAGAATTATTTTCCGGCAGGAGCTGCTGCGCCGCCTTCTGATAATTTAACCACCTGCTCTTCAACAGGGGAAATTTCAACAAGGGCGTAACGTTTTACCACGTTTATCAGCATTTCATCCAACATGTCAGTGACGTTCTTGTAAGAAGATTCATCCGTAGGTTTAATTACCACCACAAAATCCTTTTCATCGGTTCTGTGTTTTTTATCGGCAATTACATCACGGATCTCCTTAGAATTGGCCGATTTCAGGTTGGAAGCAGTTGCATCCAGGATACCCTCGTAGTAGAAGATATGGTTATCTCTACCCAACAGTATGGTTAATGCACCTGATTCTTTTGCCTTGGTCTGCTCTTCCGGTTTATCTGTGTCCTTCGGCAGGTTCAGCTTCATGGCTGTAGCCTGGCTCATGGTAGTGGTGAAAATGAAAAACGTGATCAGCAGGAAGCCCAGATCCACCATTGGAGTAAGGTCTACCCTGGTTGACAGTTTCTTACCTTTTTTGACGCCGGGCCCTTTCTTATGTCCGCCACCCGACGAGGTGTCCATTTCTGCCATAGCGCAATCAGATTTATTTTGTTTAAAATATTGTTATCCCTAACCCTTTCAACCCTTATTCAACCGGTGCACCACCTTTGGTAATCTGGTTTGCTTTGTACAAATCAGTACCGGTTGGTACGCCCTGGGGATTGGTTACCAGCTGGAATTTCAGGAGGTCATTCTTCGTAAGTGCCTGTTTTACAGCTTTGAAAGCAGGGTACTTAGATTCATTGTCACCTTTAATCAGCAGGTTCATAGAACCGCCTGAATAAGTGCTTACCGCAGCACGCATCCAGTCGTTCATTTCGTTATTAGCAGTATCCTTCACAGAGATGCCTGGTAAGGTTTTGTCCGTCTGTTGATCTTTCGGCAAAGTCAGCTGCTGTTTTAAACCGGCAATTGACATACCCCAGAAATCCAGTTTGGCCAATGCGTTAATATCTGCTTCACTCCAGCCCGCGCTGCGGATCTGGTTGAGAGAATTTAACAGCGATTGTTTTTTACTTACATCATCCATTGAGAGAAATACCTTGCCATCTTTTGTGATGGATATGAGTACCACATCTTTTTCAGGAGCCACTTTCGATGCTACTGAGCTGGGTGTGGTAACGGCTACCGCTTCGGAGGGCTTGAATTTTGTTGTCAGGATGAAAAACGACAACAACAGAAAAGCCACATCACACATCGCCGTCATATCTACACTCGTACTCTTTCGTGGTATTTTCGGTCTGGCCATTGTTAATTTTTTTTATCTTCTCTAATAAAGATGCGATCATGCATCATTTCCACAAATACACTGTAGGTTTTTTACAGATTATTTGTAGTTGGCAGCGAAGCTCTGGGTTAAAGTGAAACCAGATTCGTCGATACCGTAAGTGATGGCGTCGATTCTTGTAGTGAAGACGTTGTACATGATGATTGACAGCGCAGATGTACCGATACCCAGGGCTGTGTTATACAGGGCCTCAGAGATACCTTGTGACAGTTTCTGTGCAGCTTCACCACCACCGCTGTCACCAAGCGCAGCGAATGAACGGATCATACCCATTACCGTACCGAGCAGACCGAACAGGGTTGCTACTGATGCGATAGTTGACAGGAATACCAGGTTTTTTTCCAGCATAGGCAGTTCAAGCGCAGTTGCTTCTTCTACTTCTTTCTGGATGTTCAGCACTTTCTGCTCAGTGTCCAGCTCAGAATTGCTGATCATTTCTTTGTACTTGCGCAGACCTGCTTTCATTACATTACCCACAGAACCTTTCTGTTTGTCGCACTCAGCAATAGCTTTGTCAACATCTTTATTAGCCAGGTGGAACTGTACTTTGCGGATGAATTCAGAAATGTTACCGGCACCTTTGGCTTTGGTAACAGTCAGTAAACGCTCAATTACGAAAGTGATAACGGTTAACAGGAAACCAATCAGGATTGGTACGATGATACCACCCTGGTACATACGGGCGAGGTTGCTCTTAGGACCTTCGTGTGACGGCCAGAATCCGCCGGCTTTGTCAGGGTTAGTGAAATTAGCGTCCGCGCCAATCATAAAACGCCAGATAACATAACCCAGGATAATACAAACCAATGGAGCTATCCATGAAATTGCATTACTAGTTTTCTTCGGTTGTACAGAACTGATGCTCTTTGTTGCTGCTGCTGTTGCAGTTGGTTTAGTTTCAGCCATGATGCAATTGATTTTTTAGGTTTAAACTAATTATTCAAAATTTGAGTTCGCAATTCTAACGAAAAATCGTTTTAAAACACAAGTATTCCTAAGAAATTAATTTAGGGTTGCACAAATTATAAAAATTTAAGCGCCTTACAAATATACCCGCCGCATTTTTTTTAGCTTTTAAAGCTCCCTTTATTAGGCCAAACAACAGTTTTTTTAAGCCACTGGTTCAATATGGTTTAAAAAAGGTATAAGATGCCGTAACCAAATCAAATCCACAATTTTTATCGGATATTCGCCACAGCCTGCCTGCTGTGTTTTGTGCTTAAAAACTCTTCTGTAAATTGTAAATTTTCCCGTGTATATGAAACATGTTGTGCTTTCCTGTGCACTGGCTGCCACAGTCTTTTCTTCGTTGCATGCCCAGCGCCACAAACCCGTAAACCCCGCACCGGCAAAAGATACCACGCATTTGCCTCCTGTACCGGCACCCAGGCAAGGACCTAAACCCTATAAAGATGTCGTT
Source organism: Deminuibacter soli (assembly GCF_003412455.1). Classification (GTDB taxonomy): domain Bacteria; phylum Bacteroidota; class Bacteroidia; order Chitinophagales; family Chitinophagaceae; genus Deminuibacter; species Deminuibacter soli. The sequence goes on from NZ_QTJU01000001.1 coordinate 277,139, forward strand.
ACTGCCAAAGCTGTTACACATAAAGGTTTGTTTACTGTTCACCAGGTTGACGACAAATGGTATTTTGAACTGCCCGATTCAATGTTTAACCGCGATATTATGGCCATTACCCGTTACAGTAAAACGCCTGGCGGAGGCGGCGTTTACGGCGGCGAACTGGTAAACCAGCAAACCATTGAATGGGAAAAAGGACCGGCCAACACGGTTTTCATGCGTGTGATAACGCTGGTAAACATGGCCGACAGTACCAGCAGTATTTATAAGGCTGTTACCAATTCTAACCTTAATCCCATTGCCGCCGCATTCGACATTAAAGCTGTAAGTGCCGATTCTGCGGGCGTTGTAATCGATGTAACCGATTTTTTTAAGGGCGATAACCAAGCCGTTAGCCTTAGCCCCAATGCCAAACGCAGGCTGAATGTATCGGCTTTATCATCTGACCGGTCTTATATCGATTACATACATACCTATCCCATTAACACAGAAGTAAAAACGGTGAAAACCTTTAGTGCCACTGCATCCGCTGGTTTCAGCCTGTTTGGCCCTTCGCAGCCGCCGCTGCCCGCCGCCAGTGCCATCGGGGCCATTACCATGGAGCTCAACACTTCGTTTATACTGCTGCCGAAACAGCCCATGCAACGCCGTTTTGCCGATGCCCGTGTAGGCTTTTTTGCCGATGATTATACCGTTTACGGTGATGACCAGCAGAAAGTGCAGAACCAGGTTTTTATTGTACGCTGGCGACTGGAGCCCAAACCCGAAGATGTAGCCAGGTGGGAAAAAGGCGAACTCGTTGAGCCGCAAAAACCCATTGTGTACTACATAGACCCCGCCACACCCAAACAATGGCGCAAATACCTGGTACAGGGCGTTAACGACTGGCAGCAGGCTTTTGAAAAGGCCGGTTTCAAAAACGCTGTTATGGCGAAGGAATGGCCCGATTCGGCCGGTATGAGCACAGAAGATGCCCGCTTTTCTATGATCCGCTATTTTGCATCGGATATTGAAAATGCCTATGGCCCCAATGTGCACGATCCGCGCAGCGGCGAAATCATTGAAAGCCACATTGGCTGGTACCACAACGTAATGAAGCTGGTACACGACTGGTATATGATACAGGCCGCGGCTGTTGACCCGGCTGCCCGTAAAATGAAATTTGATGATGAACTGATGGGGCAACTCATCCGCTTTGTTTCATCGCACGAAATAGGCCACACGCTTGGCCTGCGCCACAACTGGGGCTCAAGCAGCACCATACCGGTTGAAATGCTGCGTAACAAGGCATGGCTCGATGTACATGGGCATACCCCCTCCATCATGGACTATGCAAGGTTTAACTATGTGGCGCAGCCGGAAGACCATATTCCGCAGGCAGATTTATTCCCCCATATCGGCGAATACGACCGCTGGGCTATTCAATGGGGCTACACCAGCACCCACACTGCCACACCTGAAGCCGACCGAAAAATTGTAAACAGGTGGATTGTCGATAGCCTGGCAGCCAATCCCCGCCTGTGGTTTGGCGCAGAAACACACCCAACCGATGCACGTTCGCAAAATGAAGACCTTGGCGATGATGCCATGAAAGCCAGTGCATACGGTATTAAAAATTTACAGCGTATACTGGCACAATTACCCGTGTGGACCAGCGAAGAAGCCGATACCTACACCAACCTAAAGGATATGTACACCCAGCTTACCGGCCAGTTTTCCCGCTACATGGGCCATGTGCTGAAAAACGTGGGCGGTATTAATGAAACACCGAAGTCGGTTGAACAGGGCGGCAATGTATACGAGCCAACACCCAAAGCCAAACAAAAAGAAGCCGTAGCGTTTTTAAACAAGCAGTTGTTCGAAACGCCTTTCTGGCTGCTCGATAAAAATGTGCTCAACAAATTCAGTAACCCTGCCGATGCGGAAAGAGTGGCTGCCATACAGACCAACACGCTGAAAGGCCTGCTGAGCGCAGCACGTATCAACAGCATGTTAACTGGCAGCGAACGTTTTGGCGTAGCTCAAACCTACACCGCAGCTGAAATGCTGGACGATGCAAAAAAGGGCGTGTGGAGCGAATTAAGCAGCAAAAAGCCGGTTGAAATGTATCGCCGCAACTTGCAGAAAGCCTATATAGCAGCCCTGGTTGAACTGGCCAAAACTGATGCAGACAACAGTGATTTCGTGATTGTTTTAGGCCGTAGCGGCGCTGCCGGCAGCAATACTAACGCCGCCTCATCCGATGCTTCTTCACTCGCAAGGGCACAACTGGCAGCGCTGCGCACCGAAATTAATGCAGCTATGCCGGGTTTTACCGATAAAATGACACGTTACCACCTGCAGGATATAGCAGACCGCATAAAAAAAGCGCTCGATCCCTCACATTAGCTTTTTTCGCCAGTAATGGCTGAAGCCCGCGCTATGCGCGGGCTTTTTTATTTTCTGTAAACAAAATACCTGCGCAGAATGTAGGACAATGGATTTCTTTACAAAACCTATTTTGCGTATGAAAAAGCACACATTAACCGCCTTTGTTGCCGTATTACTGTTTACTTCCTTCACCTTGTTCTCGTGTAAATCAAAACCTTCCGATGCTGACATACAGGCTGCTATTGCCACAGCCGTATCTACCATTCCCGGTGCATCTGCCGCCAGTGCTGCTGTGAAAGACGGCGTGGTAACCATTACCGGCCAGTTTACCGATGATGCAGCTAAAAGCCAGTACGAGACTGCCGTTAAAAATGTAAAGGGTGTAAAATCTGTACAGGATAATGCCAACGTACAGCCGCAGGTACAGGCGCCTGTTACCGCTCCTGTTGAAATTTCCGCCGATGATGCATTAAACAAGGGATTATCTGATGCCGTAAAAGATTTCAATGGCGTACAGGCTTCTGTAAAAGATGGCGTTGTAACGCTTACCGGTGAAATCAAACGCTCCGATCTGCCCAAACTCATGCAGTCAGTCAGCAGCCTTCGACCCAAAAAAATCGATAACAAATTGGTCATTAAATAACACAGAGGAGGAAACGAACTATGTCTTTACAGGATAAATACAAACCACTCACAGATGCCGCTACAGCAGCCGGCGTAAGCGATTTGCAGGTAAGAGAGCAGGATGGCATTCTGTACATTGACGGCACTGCCACTGACGGCAAAACAAAAGACCAGCTTTGGGATGTGTATAACCAGGTAGATCCTGATTACCGCTCCGGCGACCTGGTTCTCAACATCAACGTAACACCGGCTGCGGCAGGTTCAAAAGCCACGGTTGTAACGGACGAATCGAACCTGAACATCCGCAAAGGCCCCGGCACAGACCAGCCCATTGTAGGCAAGGCCGCGCATGGCGCAAGTGTTACACTGCTTAACCAAACCAACGACCAATGGTGGCTGGTAAAAACGGAAAGCGGTGAAGAAGGTTATGCCTATGCACGTTATTTGAAAGCTGAATAATAGCCGCGTTGTAACGGGCGTGCCTGGCCCTGCTATTCGTAACGTAATGCCACAATGGGATTTAACCTGGATGCCTTGATCGCCGGCCACAGGCCTGCTCCCAGCCCTACCATGGAGCAGATAAGTATACCGATGATCACCCACATCCAGGGCACTACAAAGCCAACTCCCAGGAACACGGAAAACAGGTTGCCAACCAGCACGCCCAGCACAATGCCGAAGAAGGCGCCCAGCAGGCTGATAATAGTAGATTCGAAGAGGAACTGCTGCCGTATGTTTTTGCGTTTGCCGCCAAGGGCTTTAATCAGCCCCACTTCTTTGGTGCGTTCGTTCACGGCAACCAGCATAATATTCATTAAACCAATGGCTGCGCCTATCAGGGTAATTAACCCGATAGCGCCTGCAGCGCCCTGTATACTGCCCAGCAGGCCGATAAAGGTTTCAGCGAGCTTGTCGCTTTTTTCAATTACAAAATTATCTTCATCGGCAGGGTGCAGTTTGCGGATACCGCGAAACAATGCCGTGCTTTCTTCTACTGCGCCATTCAGGAGCTGCACATCATCGGTTAACACGCCAATGGTGTACGAGGGTGATGTATTGCCTGTTCTGCGTACATTGCTGTAGGTGGTAATGACGATATTGTCTGCACGCATCATGGCGCTGGCACCTTTTGTTTTCAGCACACCGATAACACGGTAGGGGTAACTGCCTACGGTGATCATTTTATCGATCGCTTTCTCCGGGTTTACCGGGAACAGCTTTGCTGCCACATCACTGCCCAGCATACATACGTTGCGGCCTGTTTCTATATCAAGATGGTTAAAATTACGGCCAACAGCCAGCGTAAAACCATTTACCTGCAGGTAGTTCTCATCTCCCCCGCGCATGTTTACGTTGGGGTTTGTTTTGCGTTCCTGGTAATGCACTTCATTACCACCCGGACCATTCAATGCAATACTTACCAGGCCGGGATAATGAAAGGCCGTTTTAAACTGTTCCGCTTCCGTAACCTGGATGGGTTTATCGAGGTTTGATTTCTTCTGCTTTTTTCCCTTCGTCACTTTTACCGTTGAGTTGTTGTTCCCGAAACGGATACGTTCTTTATACGAAATGGTAAAACCGTTGGCGCCCATGGTAGAAAAGCTTTCTTTCAGGCTTTTATCCATGGCATCGATCGCGGTGATAATACCTATCAGCGCCATAATACCAAATGCAATAATGGCCACGGTAATGCCCGTACGAAGGCGGTTGCTGCGCACTGTTTTAAAAGCCAGGTCGAAGGAGTCTTTAAGCGTCATACGCTGGTAAGCACAGGCTATTGGTTTCCCTGTTGCTATAAAGATACAGCAAGCGGTATTTAAACGATAATTTTTTAGAGGGAAGGATTTGAGGCCGGAAGAACGGCTTTCTGCCAATTAAAAAGGTTTCAGCCGTTCAGCTGAAACCTTTTGTTATACACAACGCCGGTAACGGCATGTTAGAAATAGAACCAGTTAAGTATGGTTTGCGGCAGTATACCCACAATAACAATGATCGCAGCAACTATCACCATTCCTGCTTTAAAACCAGGGGTAATGGTATCCGTTTGTGCCTCACCGTTTTTGAAGTACATGGCCTGTATTACACGGAAATAATAGTACGCACTCACCGCAGCAAACAGTACGGCAAAAATTACCAGCCAGGTATAAGAACCTGTTTTGATAACCGATGCCAGCATATAGTATTTTGCAAAGAAACCGGCTGTAAGCGGGATGCCTGCCAGCGATAACAGGAAAATAGTATTGGTGGCAGCCAGCAGTGGCTGTGTTTTTGCCAGCCCGTTGTATCCCTCAAAGCTTACATCTTTCATTTTGATGAGAATGGCGAAAATACCAATGGTAGCCAGGCTGTAGGCTGCTGCATATAACAGTAAACCTTCTTTGGCCATATCGTTCAGGCTGAATAAGGCAAACAGCATAAAACCTGCCTGCGCAATACTGGAGTAAGCCAGCATGCGTTTTACACTCTGCTGGAAAACCGCGGTGATATTGCCAATGAGCAGGGTTGATATGATAAGGATAGAGAACAGCATTTTCCAGTCAACCGCAGCAGATGTTTCTGTAACCCTTGCATCGAACAGGCGGATAAAGGCAACGAAAGCCGCCGCTTTTACAACGGTTGCCATAAAGGAAGTGAATACGCTGGGGGCACCATCGTACACATCGGGTGTCCAGAAATGGAAAGGAGCAGCGGATACTTTAAAGGCCATGGCCACCAGTAAAAACAGTAGACCGGCAATTTCCAGGAACGATACGCCTTTGTAGGAAGCGAACACGCTGCGTACTACTTCCAGCTGAAAAGAGCCTGTACCGCCGTAAATCAGTGCAATACCCATGAGCATAATACCGGTTGAGAAGGAGCCCATCAGGAAATATTTGATGGCAGCTTCATTGCTTTTCAGGTTGCGTTTGTCGCTTCCTGTTAAAATGTACAGCGGTATAGACAGGATTTCGATACCGATAAACAGCATCAGCAGGTTGCCGAAGCTGGTAAGCAGGGTTAAACCGCACAGTACAAAAAAGATCAGCGCGAAATATTCAGCTACATAGTTGCCGCTTTTTTCAATATCGCGGCCGCTGAGTACCACATAAATAAGCGTGGCGCCAATACCGATGGTATTAAAGAACAGGCCGAACTTGTCGAAGCGCAGCATGTTGTGCAGGTCAATTTTAAACAGGGAACATCCATAGGTATCTGCAATGTTCGCTATCAGCAAAACAAGCAAACCTGCCGCAGCTATGTGTTTCAGCGCGCTTTTATTTTTCACGAAAACGCTGCTAAACATCATTACAACACCTAAAACAGCCGAGAGTATGATTGCGTTCATATTACCTGCAATGCTTTTTAAAACGAATGAATTTTAGTTAATACAGAGTGCACGGTATCGTTGGTGAGTTGCAGCATGGGCTGTGGATACACGCCCAGTACAACAATTACCACTACCAGTATGGCCAGCATCAGCTTAACACTGAAATCGCTGTCAACCGCATTTTCTGTTGCAGCAACCGTGTTGCCGTAAAATATTTTCTGCACCATACCCAGTGTATACACCGCGGCAAGTATAATGCTGATGCCTGCAATACCTGCCATCCAGCCATTGTAGCGGAACAGGCCGTTAAACATCATAAACTCACCTACAAAGGCATTGGTCAGCGGCAGCGCAATATTGGCAAAGGCCATAATCACAAACAGTATGGCCAGTCCGGGCGCTTTCTGCGCCAGTCCGCCCAGTTCGCTGAACTTGCGTGTGCCCTGGTTTTGTTCAATGGCATCAACCACAATCCACAAACCAATTACGTTTACACCGTGGTTGAACATCTGTACCATTACACCCTGCATGCCTACCTGCTGGCTCGAGAAAATAGCAGCGCACATTAACCCGATGTGGGCAATGGATGAATAGGCAACCAGGCGTTTAATATCGTCTTGTTTAATTGCAATCAGTGAAGCGTACAGTATACCAATTACGCAAAGGATAATCACAATGTGGTCAAAGCGCACTACCGCAGCAGGGAACACAGGCAGAATCCAGCGTATTACACCGTACAAGCCCATTTTTACCATTACACCGCTCAGCAGCATGGTTACTGCTGTGGGCGATTGCTCGTAAGTATCAGGCTGCCAGGTATGGAAAGGGAATACCGGCATTTTGATGGCAAAAGCAATAAAGAACAACCAGAAACCAAAGCTTTGTTCTGCCGGTGTAAGGTTGAGTTTATAAAAAGAAGCGATTGCAAATGAATGATCAGGTGTTTTAAAATACAGGAACAGTATACCCACCAGCATCAGCAGTGAACCGAGGAAGGTGTATACAAAGAATTTGAAGGTAACTGGTATTCTTTTTTCGCCGCCCCAGCCAGAACACAGGAAGTAAGCAGGAATCAGCGCCAGCTCCCAGAAGAAGTAAAACAACAGGCAGTCTGCAGATACAAACACACCCATTAAACCAGCCTGCAGCCACAACAGCAGACCGTAAAAATTACCGGCGTTCCTGTAATCGTTTTTAATGGTAGATACCACCACCAGCGGCATGGAGATACCGGTAAGCAGGGTGAGCATTTTTGCCATACCATCAAGGTGCAGGGTAAAACGGCTGCCCAGTGTAGGCAACCATGCAGCATCTGCATGCAATGCAGCCGCATTTTGTTCGTAAACACCTGCCAGCGATACAGCCAGCGTTACCAGCGATGCAATAACAGACCAGCCTTTGGCTGCTTTTTCATTTTTCAGAAAAAAGCTGACCAGTCCGGCCACAATGGGTATTAATATCAATAGAACAGGAATCATATCAGTAGTTTTCCTTCGGCCTGTTTAAAATATTTTCTTTAAAAATTCAGAGATGATGGTTTCGTTCCAGAATACCAGGAACAGCACCACCAGGCTCAATACCATGAACAGGATGTAGTTGCCCACCTGCCCGCTCTGCAGCAAACGCAGCTGGCGCGCGCTGTAACCAACAAACCTGCCTACGCCGTTTACAATACCGTCGATACCCGATTTTTCCACCACGTTTTTCAGGAAACCGGCCAGTTTCAGCAACGGGTTTACAATAACGGCATCGTATATTTCATCAACATACCATTTGTTTTCCAGCACTTTGCCCAGGCCTGTTTCTTCAGCATCACTGTACTGGTATTTGCTGAATTTGCGCCATGCCGCAACGATTACACCAATGATGATCACAGTTACCACACCCATCAGCATCAGCTCGGTGCTGTGTGATACAGTATGTGCTTCGTGTACATACCTGGTAGATTGTTCAAATACCGGCTCCAGGAATGCTTCCAGTTTGTGTGCATTCGGCAGAATGGCTTCGGGAATACCGATTAAACCACCAACGGCAGCCAGTATCGCCAGCACAATCAGCGGTATGGTCATTGCAGCCGGACTTTCATGCAGGTGATGCTCCTGCTCATGTGTTCCCCTGAACTGGCCAAGGAAGGTCATGGCGTATAACCGAAACATATAAAATGCAGTCATCAATGCACCGGCTACGCCGATATAATACAGCAGGCTGTTTTTTTCAAACGCAGCTGCCAGAATTTCGTCTTTGGAAAAGAAGCCCGACAATGGCGGCACACCTGCAATGGCAAAACAGGCTACCAGGAATGTCCAGTTGGTCTGCGGCATTTTTTTAGCCAGGCCACCCATTTTGCGGATATCCTGTTCGCCGCCCATGGCATGAATTACCGATCCTGCGCCCAGGAACAACAGGGCTTTGAAGAATGCGTGCGTCATAACATGAAACACGGCACCGGTATAGGCACCCACGCCCAAACCCAGGAACATATAACCCAGCTGACTTACGGTTGAATAAGCCAGTACTTTTTTAATATCGTTTTGTTTTAAAGCAATCGTTGCAGCAAACACCGCGGTAGCCAGGCCAATTACCGCGATGATAACCTGTGTTACAGGCGCCATCGTGTATAAAATATTGCTGCGGGCAATCATGTAAATACCTGCGGTAACCATGGTTGCAGCATGAATCAGTGCAGATACAGGTGTTGGACCCGCCATCGCATCAGGCAACCAGGTATACAAAGGAATCTGCGCGCTTTTACCCGTAGCACCAATAAACAGCAATATGGTGATGCCAAAGATATCGGCATTGCTGAGTTTGGCAGTTTGTGCAAATACTTCGTAGTATTCTACCGTGCCCAGTTTGGCCAGTATCCAGAACACAGCCAGCAAAAAGCCGAGATCACCGATACGGTTCATCACGAAAGCCTTTTTGGCGGCGTAGTTATAATTGTTGTTTTTAAACCAGAAGCCGATGAGCAGGTAAGAACAAAGTCCCACACCTTCCCAGCCGATAAACATAATAACATAGTTGGCGCCCAGCACCAGCAGCAGCATCGAAAACACGAACAGGTTCAGGTAAGCGAAGTACCGGCCAAAATGTTCGGCAGGCTCATCGTGCATGTACGAAGTGGAGTACAGGTGAATGAGAAAGCCGATACCGGTAATGATGAGCAGGAACAGGGAAGATAACTGGTCTACCTGGAAAGCAAACGCAATTTTAAACGATTCCACGTCAATGAACGAGAACAGTGGCTGCACGGGTAATGCGCCATTGCTTTTCACCTGGAAAAACAGTAACAGGCTCACAACGAAAGAAGCGAGAATTGAACCGCTGCCTATAATGCCGATCAGGGGTTTATTCAACGATTTGCGGAACAAACCATTGATTAAAAAACCAAGCAACGGAAAGAACGGTATTAAGTAAACTAAGTTATTCATGCACCGATACCCGAAAGGGCTTTTAAAATTTTATAATGAACTGCTGTTGCCGGAATTAGCCCGGTTAGTTTTTTAACCTGTTCAGGAAGTTAATGTCAACCGAGTGAACGTTCCTGTACATCATTACAATAATAGCCAGGCCCACACTTACTTCGGCTGCTGCTACCACCATAATGAAGAATACGAACAGTTGCCCGTCTATGCCTGCTGTGCTGGTTGCATCAGCTGCAAAGGCAGGTCCATGATACATTTTGGAGAATGCCACCAGCAACAGGTTGGTTGCATTCAGCATCAGTTCAATGCACATAAAAATGATGATGGCATTGCGGCGCGTAAGCACACCGATAATACCAATGCAGAACAAACAGGCCGCTAACGCGATATAATATTGAATGGGCATATGTTGCACCCCTGAACGGGCTATTTATGTTTATAAAATTCTGTTCCTACTAATTCTTTTTACCGATTACCACGGCACCAACCATGGCACTCAGGAAAAGCACACTGCTTATTTCAAACGGAATAACATAATCGCTGAACAATACTTTACCCAGCGTATTGATTAAACCGATATTACCCTCTTTCAGCTGTGCGGTTCTGTTAACCATATCAGCAGAAGAACGGATCACGGAAATAAGAATGGTGAATAAAATACCGCCGGAGATAACACCGGCCAGTTTCATCCAGATATTTTTCTGCGGTTCCGTATGGCTGTTCAGGTTCATGAGCATAATCACAAACAGGAACAATACCATGATGGCCCCTGCATATACAATCAGGTTCACAATGGCCAGGAACTGCGCATTTAACAGAATATAATGCCCTGAAATGGCAAAGAATACAGCAATAAGCCACAGGATGCTGTGTATGGGGTTTTTGCTTGCCAGCACCATAATGGCGCTCAGAAGTGCCAGTGCACTTAAAAACCAGAATAAAATTGTTGTTATACCCATTGTTTAAAACAGTGTGTGATTACGTATTGTGCGTCTGTTATTATTCCTGACCTTTTGCAGCAGCCAGGTCAGATGCCTGTGTTTTGGGATCAGGGATGAGCAGATCTTCCTTGCCGTATATAAATCCTTTGCGCGCATAGTTCGATGGCGCAAATGTTTCACTCAGGTAAATAGCGTCTTTCGGACAAGCTTCTTCACACAATCCGCAGAAGATACAACGCAGCATGTTTATTTCATAACGTGCAGCATATTTTTCTTCACGGTACAGGTTCTCTTCACCGGCTTTACGCTCTGCCGCTTCCATGGTAATGGCTTCTGCAGGGCAGGCAACTGCACACAATCCGCACGCTGTGCAACGCTCACGGCCTTCCTCATCACGGTTCAGTACATGCAATCCCCTGAACACCGGGCTGAATGGCCTGGTTTCTTCAGGATATCGGATGGTAGGCACTTTCTTGAACATATGACCGAAGGTGATAGACATACCTTTTGCAACAGAAGGAATGTACATTTTCTCCCATAAGCTCAACGGCCTGCGGTCAACGTCTTTTGATCTATGAGTTAAATTTTGCATGATAATTCTTTTATTAAATCCGCAGTATTAGCCTCTCAGCAATATCACCACGGCAGTAACCAACATATTTGCCAGCGCCAGCGGAATCAATGCCTTCCAGCCAAGGTTCATCAGCTGGTCGTAACGGAAACGGGGCAAGGTCCACCTGATCCACATGAATACAAATATGAAAATGAAAATTTTAACCAGGAAAGCCACCACACCAATGATCGCCAGCAGGTTGGGCGCCAGGTGCGCGTGTCCCAGGAATGGCACATCATAACCGCCAAAATACAGGCTGGCCATAATGGCACTGCTGATAAACATGTTGATGTACTCGGAGAACAGGTAAAAACCCAGTTTCATGGATGAGTACTCCTGGTGGTATCCCATGTTCAGCTCGCTCTCTGCCTCGGGCAAATCGAATGGTGCGCGGTTACATTCTGCCATCGCACACACAAAGAATATCAGGAAGCCCACCGGCTGGTAAACAATGTTCCATACATGACCTACCTGCTGCTCAACGATGGTTTTGATGCTCAGCGAACCGGTCAGCATCAGCAGGGCAATCAGTGAAATACCCATGGCCAGCTCATAGCTGATTACCTGCGATGCACCACGCAAGGCAGCCATCAGCGAGAACTTATTATTACTGGCCCAGCCACCGATCATGATACCGTAAACACCCAGGCTCACCACACCAAATACATACAGGATTCCAATGTTGATATCGGCAATCTGCAACTGAATGGTACGGCCGGCTATTTCTACCGAACTGCCCCAGGGTACTACGGCACAGGTCATCATGGCGGTTAACATCGCCAAACAGGGACCTAAAATAAACAGGAACCTGTTAGAGCTGTCGGGGATAATTTCTTCCTTGAAAAACAGTTTGAGACCATCTGCCAGGGGTTGCAGCAAACCAAACGGACCGGCCCTGTTGGGACCAATACGGTCTTGCATTACCGCGGCCACCTTACGCTCGGCATAGGTAGCGTACATCGCAATCACCAGCGAAGCGGTAATTACAATCGCAATCAGTATCAGTTTCTCTATCAGTAAAAACCAGTCAAGTGCTAGTAATGTCATACAAATAATCCCGTGGCGGGACTTTTATCGTCAATAAATAGGCTTAGTCTTTCTTAGGCAAGGCCGGATTAAAGTCATCTGAATGAGCCGGACCTTCAATCTGGCTCAGGTCTATGTTCGGCTGGTTCACCTGGCTAACGCTGTGAATATCCATCATTAACCTTGGCTTGCGGCCGTGTAATACCTTTTCAATGGTTTCTTCCGGTTTGTGCATGCCCACATAATGGCCCTGCGAAATAACGGAATGACGGCTGATTTTCCTCGGGCCTTCAATAACCCAGTCGCCGGTATGTTTTTTATCAAACCGGCAGGTATTGCAAATCCAGGCAGTTGTACCGTCTGGCAGGCTTTCCACTTCACCCCACTCATCTTTGCGGGCGGTAACGCGGAACACCTCATCGCCGCGGTACCACAGGGTAACCTGGCCACTGCAGGTTGGGCAGTCGCGGTGTGCGTCAACCGGTTTCAGAAACCATACGCGGTTTTTGAAACGGAAAGTTCTGTCAGTCAAAGCACCTACCGGGCAAACATCAATTACGTTACCGATAAAATCATTATCCAGTGATTTTTCGATGTAGGTAGCAATTTCTGCATGATCGCCGCGGCTCAGTATACCGTGCTCGCGTTTGTTGGTAAGCTGATCGGCTGTAAATACGCAACGGTAGCAAAGAATACAGCGTGTCATGTGCAGCTGTATATATTCACCCAGGTCGTGCTTTTCAAAAGTGCGGCGTTGAAATTCGTAGCGGGTGCCTTCCCTGCCATGCTCATAGCTCAGATCCTGCAGGTGGCATTCGCCGGCCTGGTCGCAAATGGGGCAATCGAGCGGGTGGTTAATCAGCAGCATTTCCACTACACCGGCGCGTGCGTCAACCACACGTTCGCTGGTAATATTTTTCACTTCCATACCATCCATTACAGTGGTGCGGCAGCTGGCTACCAGCTTGGGCATGGGGCGAGGATCTTTTTCAGAACCTTTGCTCACCTCCACCAGGCAGGTACGGCATTTACCGCCGCTGCCTTTCAGTTTGCTGTAAAAGCACATGGCCGGAGGCGCCACATCTCCACCAATTTTACGTGCAGCTTCCAGGATACTCGTTCCCGGCGCCACCTCAATGGTGATGTTATCGATGGTTACTTTAAACAATTGTTGCTCTGACATAAATATTTCGTTTCTCGCAAAGCCCGCAAAGCAGCAAGGCCGCAAAGAATTTTATAAATTGTTAGCAATACGGTGAATGCCATCCTTCATAAGAGGCACATTGAAATTAATCAACATCCCTAATTTAAGGTTGGTGAGTTTCAGATAGGTTAGTAATTGCTTGTGATGCAAATCAGCTAAAGCCTCAATTGATTTTAACTCCAGTATCACTTTATTTTCAACAACAACATCAGCCCTGAATCCAATCTCCATCTTAATGTCTTCATGTATCAGGGGTACTGCCTGTTGCCGGCTAAAATCAATGCCCGTTTTAATCAACTCAAAACACAGCACTTCTTCATATACACTTTCAAATAAACCAGGCCCATAACGCTTATGAATCTTCAAACACAAATCAAAAACTACTCTTGATATTTCGTTTTCAGTCATAGTTCTTCGTCCTTGCGCCTTTGCCCCTTAGCGCTCCTTGCGTGAAACCTTTTACGCCACCACTTCCCTCGCATCTGCATAATGCGCCAAACCGTAATTGCGGCGCTGGCTTTCTTCAGGGTTCAGTACATGCCATTCAAACTCATCCCTGAAATGGCGGATGGCAGCAGCTACAGGCCATGCAGCAGCATCACCGAGCGGACAAATGGTATTGCCCTCAATGCGGCGCTGGATATCCCATAACAGGTCTATATCGCTCATTTTACCTTTACCGGTATCAATTGCTTTCAATATTTTCTCCATCCAGCCGGTTCCTTCACGGCAGGGCGAGCACTGGCCGCAGCTTTCATGACGGTAAAAACGCGCCAGTGTATAAGTGTTGCGCACCACGCACTGGTCTTCGTCCAGCACAATAAAACCGCCGCTACCCATCATAGATCCTGTTGCAAAACCACCGTCGCTCAAACTTTCGTAGTTCATATAACGGGTTTCGCCTTTGGCTGTTTTCAGCAGCAGGTTGGCTGGCAGAATGGGAACAGATGATCCGCCCGGGATACAGGCTTTCAGGCGTTTCCCGTTAGGGATACCGCCACAATATTCGTCTGAATAAATAAACTCCTCTACAGAAATCGTCATGTCAATTTCATACACGCCGGGTTTGTTGATATTACCGCATGCAGAAATCAACTTGGTACCGGTTGATTTACCTACGCCGATCTTGGCATATTCTTCACCGCCCATGTTAATGATCGGCACTACGGCAGCCAGGGTTTCTACGTTGTTTACCACTGTTGGCCTGTCCCATGCACCTTTAATAGCCGGGAACGGCGGTTTAATACGTGGGTTACCACGTTTGCCTTCCAGGCTTTCAATCAGCGCAGTTTCTTCACCGCAGATATATGCGCCGGCACCCCGGTGTACATATATTTCACAATCGAACCCTGTACCCAGGATGTTTTTACCAAGGAAGCCATTGGCCCTTGCTTCTTCAATGGCCTGTTCCAGGATATCGGGTATCCATGCGTACTCGCCACGGATATAAATATATGTTGCGTTTGAGCCTAATGCAAAAGAAGATACAATCAGCCCCTCAATCAGCAGGTGAGGCAAAAACTCCATCAGGTACCTGTCTTTAAATGTACCCGGCTCGCTTTCGTCGGCATTACATACCAGGTGACGGGGAACACCTTCCGGTTTGGCAATAAAACTCCATTTCATACCGGTAGGGAAACCGGCGCCGCCACGGCCACGCAGGCCGCTTTTCTTCACCTCTTCCACAATGGTATCGGGCGTCATTTCTTTCAGTGCTTTTTCAACACTGCGGTAGCCGCCTTCGCGACGGTACACATCAAAATAACGGATACCTTCAACATGTGCTTTATCTAACAAAAGTTTTACTCCCATATCATCTGAGCTTTATAGGCTGCAGTATTTAACTGCCTGCCTTATTTGAAGTTATTACCCGCAGGTAACAACAGCCTGGTGTATTGTTCGCAGCGGTTTTACCGCATTTATTTTTGTTCACAGTTAAACATCCAGCTTACCCCGAATGGGTCTTGCAGCATCCCGAAATACGCGCCCCAGAACTGATCCTGCAAAGGCATTACTACTTTGCCGCCTGCCGCCATTTTAGTAAAAACGGTTTCCATCTGGTTGCGGTCGGGCACTTCTACGGATAGCTGGATATTACCTTCAGTTGAAACCGGCTGACCTTTAAACACATCCGATACCATGATCATGTTATCACCGAATGTGAGCCTTGCATGTATTACTTTCTGCTTGTAATCCTCATCCACAGGCATGGGAGAATCGCCGTAACGCTGTAAGGCAATGATCTCGCCACCCAGCGCCTCTTTATAAAAGTTCAGCGCTTCTTCGGCATTGCCGGCAAAATGCAGATAAGGAGTAAGTTTCATATACAGCAACAATTTTTAGTTGTTCTGCGCAGCTTTGCTTCTGCACTCTTCAATCAGCTGGTCAACCTTCTCTTTCGTCAGGTGCTCCCTGAAATGTTTGCCCAGCTGCATCATAGGTGCATAACCGCAGGCGCCCAGGCACTCTACCGTTTTCAGCGTAAACATACCATCAGCCGTGGTTTCACCGGGTTTAATACCCAGCTTGGTACCAATGTAAGCAATGATATCATCGCTGCCGCGCAACATACACGGACCAGTCTGGCAAACCTCGAACATATATTTACCAACCGGTTTCAGGTTGTACATGCTGTAAAATGTGGCCACCTCGTACACTTCAATCGGCGTTATCTGTAACAGCTCTGCCACATAATCCATCACAGGCACATCTAACCAGTTACCAAATTCTTCCTGGGCCAGGTGCAGCAAAGGCAACAAAGCACTTTTCTGCTTCCCTTCCGGGTAGCGGGCAATGATTTCGTTTACCTTGTTGATTTTATCGTCTGAAAACTTCACCATATAATTTGAAAATTTGGGAATTTGAAAATGTGTAAATAGAAAACCCAGACCCTTATTTACTTATTTTCAAATTGCATTTGCTCTTCCTTATATCCTGGTATTATGAAAACCCGAAAACTTCGCTAAATCCTCTGTGCCCTCAGTGTCTGCCTCCTCCGTGTCCTTTGTGTTTAAAACCTACGCTCCGGCAGCTAATTTTCAAATCTTCAAATTACCACATTAACTAAGCGTCCATTTCACCTGCAATCAGGTTCAGGCTGCTCAGTACCAGCACCGCATCAGCCAGCATTGAATCTTTTACCAGCTCGGGATAAGCCTGGTAATAGATAAAGCAGGGGCGTCTGAAATGCAAACGGTAAGGCGAACGGCCGCCGTCACTAATCATATAAAAGCCCAGCTCACCATTGCCGCCTTCTACTGAATGATATACCTCACCCGCCGGGATAGCCGTTTCACCCATAATGATTTTAAAGTGCCATATCAGCGCTTCCATTTTGGTGTACACATCTTGCTTTTTAGGCAGGTAATATTCGGGAACATTGGCGTGAAACACTTCAGCTTCCTCACCTTTGAATTGTTGTATTTTCTCGTACGCCTGGCGCACAATGCTCAGCGATTCCCATATTTCTTCGTTGCGCACCAGCCAGCGGTCGTATACATCACCGGTAGTACCAACGGGAATTTTGAAGTCGAAATCTTCATAGCTGCTGTAGGGCGTATGCACACGCACATCATAATCTACACCGGCAGCACGCAGGTTAGGACCAGTAAAGCCGTAGTTCAATGCCCTTTCAGCACTGATAGGACCCGCACCCACACAACGCTCTACGAAAATGCGGTTGCGTTTCAGCAGGTTTTCAAATTCTTTCATCACTTTGGGAAACTCATCGAGGAACGATTCGAGTTTGCTCCAGGCAGCAGGTGTAAAGTTTCTTTCAAAACCACCGATTCTGCCAATATTGGTTGTTAAACGTGAGCCGCAGATCTCTTCATAAATTTCATAGATGCGTTCACGGTATTGCATCACATACAAAAACACCGACAATGCGCCGGCATCCACGCCAATTACCGAGTTACAGATCACGTGATCCGCAATACGCGCCAGCTCCATGATAATCACACGCATGTAGTCAACCCTTTTAGGCGTAACCACACCCAGTAATTTCTCACAGGTCATATGCCAGCCCATGTTGTTGATGGGGCTTGAACAATAGTTGAGACGGTCGGTAAGCGGGGTAATCTGGTAAAGCGGTCTTCTTTCGGCCAGTTTTTCAAAAGCGCGGTGAATGTAACCTACGGTTGATTCAGCAGACACGACCCTTTCACCATCCATTTCCAGGATATTCTGGAATACACCGTGTGTAGCAGGGTGCGTAGGCCCGAGATTGAGGGTTGTGGTTTGCCTTTCGATAGATCCATCAGGCAACTTGATATTATGTTGATGCTCTTGCATGTTACTTTGAAATAGGCTAATATGAGAATGGGCAATGTATTTACAGGCTGTTGCAGCACATCACTAGTTGATGTGACCGCCGCGGCCAAACATGTCATCGTCTTTATCTATACGTGTCTGATCTTCGAGCGGAAACTCCTTGCGCATCGGGAAATAATCCATTTCATCCACATTTAATATGCGCTTCAGGTTAGGATGCCCAACGAAGTTTACACCATAAAAATCATAGGTTTCACGCTCCATCCAGTTAGCACTCTGGTACAGTGCCGTAGCAGTGTACACGTCGGGCTCGGTTACAGCAGTGAATACTTTTAAACGGATACGCACATTTTCTGCGAGGTTATGCAGATGGTACACTACAGCCAGTTCGCGGCCCGGCGCATCAGGATAATGCACAGCCGTTAAATCAGTTAAAAAGCGAAAACCCAGTGCTTCATCGTCGTGCAGAAACTGCATCACTTTCAGGTTATGCGATTTGGGCACTTCAAAAGTAAACATGCCGTAAGGCTGTTCAACACCTGTAACCAGTTCTCCGAATTTTTCCTGTAACCGTTGCTGTATGTATTCGTTTGTTAAGGCCATGAGTTTATTTCCGTTTATTGAATACCGTAGGTACCCAACAGGTTTTTATAATGTTCGCTGTTTCTGCGGCGCAGGCTTTCGTTGTGCACCAGCTCCTGTATTTTAATTACACCATCCAAAATGGCTTCAGGGCGTGGAGGGCAGCCGGGCACATACACGTCAACCGGTATAATCTGGTCAATTCCCTGTAATACAGAATAAGTATCGAATATACCACCTGAAGAGGCGCAGGCGCCAACAGCCAGTACCCAGCGCGGCTCAGCCATCTGCAGGTATACCTGGCGCAGTACCGGTGCCATTTTCTTGGCAATGGTACCCATTACCATCAGCAAATCACACTGGCGCGGGGTAAAGCCCATACGTTCTGAACCAAAACGGGCCAGATCGTAATGCGAACCCATGGTCGCCATAAATTCAATACCACAGCATGAGGTAGCGAATGGCAGCGGCCAAATGGAGTTTTTACGTGCTAAACCAACAACTTTTTCCAGTGATGTGGCGAAATATCCTTCCCCCTGTAAGCCGGCAGGCATGTCGGCAATAGCGATATTGTCATGAATATCAGCTTGCTTGGGGTGTATGTTGAATCGGACCGGACGGGGCATAATGTTCACTTTTTCTATATGAAACAAACTGCAGGAAACCGAAGTTTGTACCGGGTTAAATTTAGTATGCCTTTACCAAAAGGCAGACAAAAATATGACACTACTACCAATTTCAATCAAATGTTTTAACAACTTTCAAAACATTTTGAAAATGTTTATACCGTTTGCACACAATAAAAAAGCAGCGGTAACAACCGCTGCCTTCCATTATTTCAAAATCAACTGAAGCCGTGTTACATACGGCCTTGTGACAGCATAGTGATCCATTAATCTTCCCAAACCAGGGCACCTTTCTTAATAATATAGAAAAAGCCCACGATAAAGAAACCTACAAACATCAGTACTGAGTAAAAACCGCTCCAGCCCAATGCCCTGAAGTTAACCGCATAGGGATAGAAGAAAATTACCTCCACATCAAACAGCACAAACAGGATAGCCACCAGGAAGTATTTAATCGCCATCGGCGTACGCGCATTACCATGCGTTTCAATACCGCTGGTAAAGGTGGCGAGCTTGTCGGCCGTTTTACGTTTGGGACCCAGCAAATGCGTTACAATCATCATCGTAGCCACAAAACCCAGCGCAAAAAGCAACTGAAGGGCAATGGGCAGGTAATTGGCTGCGGTATTGGCCTGGGGCGCATCGAGTAACAAACCTGTGATATGCATGTAGTGGATTGTTTGAGTGGCAAAAATAAGCGCTAATGTATATAAAAGAAAAACTCCCTGCATAAATCAGGGAGTTTTTCTTTATCAGGTGTTGTTTACAGTTGCTTTGCTCTTAGATAGAATACTGTAAACTGTAGTGTTATTGGTAATTACTTACTCGACTTACCGCCGCCGGCTTTACTTCCGCCGTTTGAACCTTTGCTGCCGCCGCCGTTTGAACCGCCTTTAGGCGCGTTGGCTTTCTGCTTGAATTTCTGCAGCTGTGCCAGGTAAGCAGGGTACTGTGTATTGGTAGGATCCATTGCTACTGCTTTCTCAAACTCAGCAATCGCCTGGTCTACATCTTTCGCAGTATTCGCATAGTAACCGCCCAGAATGGCATGGTAGTAACCAATGATCTGTTTGTTTTTAACGGTGTCTTTGCTCAGGAAAGTGATGTAATCATTGATAGGACCAACTGCTTTGGCACCGGTTGTGTCAGCAGCCTGTGCACTTTTCACTGCCAGTGAATAACCCAGCGCCTGGTCAGGATATTTTTCACGGTAAATAGCAAACATGCTGTCAGCTACGGTATAGTCTTTTGCATCCATCGCTGCAGTACCCAGGTTAAAGATGTCAGCGTTAGACATTTTAGGATTTATTGCTGCACTTTTTTTCAGGTAATCGTAACGTTCAGCAGGCATGTTCATGGCTTTGTACGCGCTGGCAATGCTGTCGTAGTAGCTCATCTGGTTAGCTTTTACGGTATCCAGTGCCTGTGCTTTCAACAGGTAAGTAATCGCGTTCTGCTCGCTGCCCTTTACATGTTTCAGGAAGTTACCGGCACCTTTATAGGCATCCAAGGGAATTTTAGCTGAATCTTCAGATGTCAGGTATTTATCCCAGTAGGTTTTAGCCTGGGCAGTATCACCAACACGGCCATAGTCCATCGCGTAAACCAATGAAATAGGTTTGTAGTCCTTACAAGCACCTGCTTCCATTTCTTTCGCTTTGTTGATTGATTCCTGGTATTTACCGGCACGGAACAGGTAATCGGCCATGTAGAAATCAGTAGCACAATCTTTATCAGCGTTGGCAATATATTTATCCAAAAACTCTTTTGCTGCGTTTACGTCTTTATCAGAGTAGTAGTTAAAGTAAGCAAGGTAAACAGGAGCGTAAGTTGCATCAGCAGTTACGGCATCTCCAAACCATTTGTCCATTGCTTCTTTGTTGTTCTGGCTCTGGTAAATTAAACCGGTGCGGTAGTATGCTTTTGCATATTTGGGATCACGCACGGTTGCTTCGCGGTAAGCTTCTACAGCGTCACCGCCTTTTTCACCACCTTGTTTCAGGTACAGGATACCCATGTTAATGAAGATATCCGGGTTTTTAGGATCAAGTTCAGCTGCTTTTTTCAGCTTCTCGATACCGTATGCAGGATCACCCTGTTTGCCGCTGCCCGCTGCATTGGCACGGCCAATGGCATTCAGGATAGCAGGGTCAGGCTGACCTTTGGTTTTACCTTTCGTTGCAGTTGTTGCAGTAATTGCCTGCTCAAATTTCTGTTTGGCAGAATTGATATCACCACCGGTGAGCAATTCCACTTCACCAGAACCCACCCATATCCACGGATCATTTACACCATCGGTAAGGGCTTTCTGGTACAATGCCTTGGCAGCATTGTAATCTTTATCCTGGATAAATGCCTGCCCCAGCCAGTAAATGGCATATGCATCTTTGGGTTTGTCGTTCACCAGTTTCTGCAGCACTTCCTTTGCACTCTTGTTTTTTTCATAGTACAGGAATTTTATACCATCATCAACAGACTGCGCAAACGCAATCGCAGAGGTAAATGCTAACGCCAGCAATGTTAAAGCTGTTTTCTTCATGGTCTTCAGTTTACAGTTTTTACAGTTGATTTATTCGGTATTATACGTCGTGTTTTGTTTTACCTGTTGTCTACCTTGCGAACGTTGAAATTCATCTTGCCGGGTACCAGGTAGGCTCTTCTAAATACCAACTGGCCCCGTTCCAGGCTCATGAAATTCACAAACCCGTTTCCAAGACCAGTAAAATTTTCTTTAAGCACGTAATACAAAGGCCGTACCAAAGGATACATGTTCCATGAAATGGTAGCCTGTGACGGCTTTGCAAAAGTGTCGCTTACACAAGTGGTGCATTGCAGTAATGCATAACGCACTTTTTGCATATAAGCCTGCTGGCCGGGGTCTTCCTGGTCGCCAACCCAGCTCAAACCAACAAAGCCAATGGCATTTTTATTGGCTGCAACATAATCCAGTACTGCTTTGCTTCCTGCTGCGGCCATTACATTTTTGCCAAACGTACCGCCCTTTAATACTGAATCTGATAAATACCGCACCGTACTGGTAGCATTGTTTCCGTCCACCACCACCGGGTGTGGAGCACCTTCACCAGCCAGCAGCAAGTCTTTCAGCTGCTTCATGGTAAACAGGCTGTCTGTTGCACCTGCATTAATTACCGCGCTTACCGCATCATAGGCCAGTATATCCCATGTGGGCTTGAATGATAACTTGCTTTCGTAATAATCAGATTCCGCTTTTGTTAATCCTTTCGCTACAATAATCATACGCGTACTGTCACTCTGCAGATCGCGGAAACAATCAGCCTCAGACTTGTAAGATGCGATAATTTTTGTATCGGGATAAGTATTCTGGTATACATGAATCAGTTGCTCAACTACCGGCTTAAAGGTTTCATCCACGCTGATATGGATAGAGCCGCTTTTTGGAGTGTCACTTACTGCCTTTACAGGTTTATTATTGCAGGCCGTCATTAGTAAAACCAGCAAAACAAAACCACATATCCAACAAAAAATACGTCCTGGTTGCTTCATAATTAATATTGTCTCTTTATGCCTCTATATAACCTGAAGCCGCCATACAATACAAACATACCACCCAGCATATTGCGCATCAAAGGGTCAAGCGCAGCGATCTGGGGAATCTTTTTACTGCCAAAAAACAACACTATTCCCATGCCCAGAATCAGTAAACCCATTCCGGCATCGTAAATAGTGCGCATCAAAGTATAACTTTTTCGCTGCTTCTCTTTGTAATCCTGTTCCATTTAACAAAAAATTGAAGTTGGAAGATGGGCAATTTAGGTAAAAATCGTTTCAGATGCCGATATATTAGGGCAGAACAACAAAATTTGCCGCGATTGAATTCATCGTACACCAATTACTATTATTCTTCATGTTAAACACCTTTTACCCGCTATCACCCTGTCTGCTAATCAGATGCAGCCCCTCCCCTTTTTCCACATGAAACGTTGCCGTTTTAACAGAAGCGAAACCAGGCTCAATGTTCTATTGTTTCATTGTTCAATGGCCATTTCCAGTCAAACTATCTGTCTTTGAAACCATTGAACCATCAAGCCATCAGGCAATCCAACCATTGAACTATTTGAACTATTGAACCATTTGAACCTATCTTTGCAGCGTTTTTTAAAGAGGTTTTGATGAAAATATTAATGGTTTGTTTGGGTAATATCTGCCGCAGCCCGCTCGCAGAAGGCATTTTGCAAAGCAAGGCAGATGCGGCTAACCTGGGCTGGACAGTGCACAGCGCCGGTACGGCCGGGTATCATACCGGCGAACCGCCGCACCACTTATCGCAAAAAGTAGCCAAACTCAACGGTATCAATATCAGCAGCCACGAAGGCCGCAGGTTTACCGCAGCGGATATGGATACGTACGATTTGATTTATGTAATGGATGCCCAAAATTACCAGGACGTAAAAAAAATAGCCCGCGACAAATGGGCCGAACACAAAACAAACCTTATCCTGAATGAACTGCACCCCGGCGAAAACCGCGGCGTGCCCGATCCCTGGTACGGCACCGAAGAAGGCTATCACCAGGTGTACGATATGCTTAGCAAGGCAAGCGATCTGATTATTGAAAAATACGGCAGGCGCTAACACCAC
This sequence comes from Deminuibacter soli, assembly GCF_003412455.1. Lineage (GTDB taxonomy): Bacteria > Bacteroidota > Bacteroidia > Chitinophagales > Chitinophagaceae > Deminuibacter > Deminuibacter soli. The sequence goes on from NZ_QTJU01000001.1 coordinate 300,742, forward strand.
ACCCGTTACAAACATTTACACATCTTTCATTCTGTATACAAAATGAGCAAACCCAGTTTACCGCAAGGCACACGCGATTTTGGCGCAACCGTAGTAAGAAAACGCAACTTCATTTTCAATACCATCCGCAGTGTGTTTGAACTGTACGGCTTTCAGCCCCTCGAAACACCGGCCATGGAAAACATGGAAACATTAATGGGCAAATACGGGGAAGAAGGCGATAAGCTCATTTTTAAAATACTCAACAACGGGCTCGATAACCAGGATAAACTGGAAAAAACAAAAGCCGGGTTCGATAAAATCATGGAAGGAAAAAACAGCACTGCCATTACCGAAAAGGCCCTGCGTTATGATTTAACCATCCCCTTCGCCCGCTATGTAGCCATGAACCATGGCCAGCTCACGTTTCCCTTTAAACGCTACCAGGTACAGCCTGTATGGCGTGCAGACCGACCGCAGCGCGGCCGCTACCGGGAGTTTTATCAATGCGATGCCGATGTGGTAGGCAGTAAATCACTCATCAATGAAGTAGAATTAACCAATATATACAGCACGGTTTTCAGCAAGCTGAACATACCGGTAGAAATACATCTCAACAACCGCAAAGTACTGGCAGCACTGGCCGAAGTGTGCGGCGGCACGGATAAACTGGTAGATATCACGATCGCTATTGACAAGCTGGATAAAATAGGCATCGACAAGGTAAAAGAAGAACTGATTCAACGTGGTTTAACGGAAACCCAGGTTAACCAGATTGCCGCTTACCTCAATATCAGCGGCTCCAATACCGAACGACTGCAACAGGTAAATGCCCTGGTTGGCAACACCGAAAACGGCCGTAAAGGTGTGGAAGAACTGCAGTTCATTGTAGACTATATTGCCGCGCAACCCGGCGTACAACCCAATATAGTACTCGATTTCACCCTTGCACGCGGATTGAATTATTACACCGGCACCATCTACGAAATAAAAGCACTGAATGTGCAGATGGGCAGCATTGGTGGTGGCGGCCGGTACGATGACTTAACCGGTTTGTTTGGCGTACCCAACCTGCCAGGTGTAGGCATCAGCTTTGGCGTTGACCGTATTTATGATGTAATGGAAGAACTGCAGCTGTTTCCCGAAGAAGTGCAAACAGGTACACAGGTATTGTTCTTCAACCTTGGTGAAGCAGAAAGCAAAAAAGCATTTGAACTGATGCAGCAACTGCGCAGCAATGGCATCCGCTGCGAACTGTTTCACGAGCAAACCAAGTTCGACAAGCAGTTTAAATATGCTGAAAAGAAAAATATCCCGTATGCCATCATCCTCGGCAGCACCGAATTGCAGCAGCAAACCTGTGTGGTACGCAACCTGGTAAGTGGTGAGCAAACAACCATTCAGCAAACAGAGTTACTGCAACAACAGTTTTAAATACAATTTGGCATAGTATTCGGAATATCTTCTCGTTCAATTTTAATACAATGAGAAGATATTTTGTTTTTAGCCTGGCCCTGTTGGCTGTACTGGCATTATCGTGCAGCAAAAAAACCGTACCTGCAAAGAATGTAAACGCCGCAATTGTTTACCCTGATAAAAACGGTAACACCACGGCAACACCGGCTCCGGGCACACCCGCAGCACCCGGCACCACAACGCCTGCCGCGCCTGTTACCAACGAGCGCATACTGGTAATACTCGATAAAGGCGGCCGCCTCGCAGCATCACAGTCATCACTGCCGCCTTATGTAGCAGCCAACACCAAACAGTTGCCGCAAAGCACACCGCTTACAGCAGAGCAACGCAATAACCTGCTGGCACGTCAAAAAACCTTGCTGCCACTGGCCCTGTATGTTCCCGATGCATATGCAGGCAAATCGCCACGCGGCCAGTTTTACAAATACAAAAGCAAGTTCTGGTACTGGAAAAAAGCAGACGGCTTTTACTACCTCGATGAGATTTATTATAAATAGGGAATAGCTCTTAGCCTTTACAAATAGCAAAGAGGCCATCGCATACACCAGATGCGATGGCCTCTTTATGTTCTTCCTATACGCTCCAACTTTAAACTTCAAACATTCAACTTTAAACTACACCCCCTCATATATCACCGCAGCACCCTGCCCCACACCCACACACATTGTAGCCAGCCCGTATTTCCCTTGCTGCCTGCGAAGCTCGTGCAGTAACGTAGCCGAAATACGTGCACCACTGCAACCCAGCGGATGACCGATAGCAATGGCCCCGCCATTTACGTTCACGATAGCAGGGTTAATGTTTAAATCCTGCATACAGGCCAGGCTTTGGGCAGCGAATGCCTCATTCAGCTCTGCAAGCGACAGGTCGTTGATACCGATACCCGCACGCTGTAATGCCTTTGTAGTGGCAGGCACCGGGCCAATACCCATAATCGCAGGATCAACCCCGGCAACAGCCATCGATACCACGCGTGCCAGCGGTTGCAGGTTAAACAGCTTTACCGCTTCTTCACTGGCCAGCAGCAAGGCAGCAGCCCCATCATTAATACCCGATGAATTGCCCGCAGTAACAGATCCGTCTTTTGCAAACGCAGGTTTCAGTGCAGCCAGCTTCTCCAGCGATGTCTCGCGTGGATGTTCATCCTGGTTTACCACCGATGGTTCCCGGTTATTGGTAATCTCTACCGGCACCAGTTCGGCAGTCCATTTGCCTGCAGCCAGCGCAGCGGCATATTTCTGTTGCGAAGCCAGCGCAAATGCATCCTGGCGCTCCCGGCTGATGTTCCATTGTTTGGCTACATTCTCTGCTGTTTCGCCCATGCTGTAGGGATAATACAGGTCAGTGAGCTTTTTATTGGGGAAACGCCAGCCAATGGTGGTATCATACAAGCTGGTATCGCGGCTCCACGCACCATCTGCCTTCGGCATTACCAGCGGGGCGCGGGTCATGCTTTCTACGCCGCCGGCAATATACAGCAGCCCCTCGTTACATTGAATGGCCCGCGCAGCATCCATAACTGCCTGTAAGCCAGACGCACAAAGCCGGTTCACCGTATTACCCGCCACCGAAACAGGTAAACCGGCCAGTAATGCGGCCATACGGGCTACATTACGGTTGTCTTCCCCGGCCTGGTTGGCATCGCCGGCTATCACATCTTCAATAGCAGCAGGGTCAATACCCGGGTTTCTTTTCAGTAAGGCTTTGATTACAAGAGCCAGTAAATCATCCGGGCGTACGGAGGAGAGTTTACCGCCATAGCGGCCAATGGGTGTGCGAACGGCGTCTATTACATAAGCTGTCTTCATTCAATGGAGCTTTCGTTTTGTACGGGTCTACCCTGCTCAATGCCAGCCAGTTAACCTTTTTTCGGGCCATAGCGGCGGGAAATTGGTGTACAGCGCAACGGCATTGGGTCTGTCACCCGGTTGTCAATTATGCTGCGCAAAGGAACAGAAAACCTTATAATCTGTGAAATACACCTGAAATGCTTTTAACTATGATTACCTTTGCACGATGATCGCCGCGCAGTTACAAAATATCCGCCACCTCGAGTTGCCTGAACTGGAGAAGTTTTTCACAGAAATGGGTGAGCAGAAATTCAGGGCAAAACAGGTGTACGAATGGCTTTGGCAAAAACACGCCCACACGTTTGCCGATATGACCAACCTGAGCAAGGAACTGCGCCAGAAACTGGGCGACCGCTTTACCCTTCCTGCCTTAACCGTTGATGCTACCCAATACAGCGAAGACGGTACCGTTAAAAGCCGCTTCAGAACACACGACGGACACCTGGTAGAAGGTGTGCTGATCCCCACAGACAGCCGCCAGACAGCCTGCGTATCTTCCCAGATCGGTTGCAGCCTCAGCTGTAAATTCTGCGCCACCGGCTATATGGACCGCAAGCGCAACCTCAATTACGATGAAATTTACGACGAGGTGGTGCTCATTAACGAGCAGGCAGAAAAAGTATACAACAAAAAGCTTTCTAACATCGTGTTCATGGGTATGGGCGAACCCCTGCTCAACTACAGCAATGTAATGAAGGCCATCGAAAAAATATCTTCTCCCGAAGGGTTGGGCATGAGCCCCAGGCGCATCACGGTATCTACTGCCGGTGTGGCCAAGATGATCAGGAAAATGGGGGATGACAAGGTTCGTTTCAAACTCGCACTCTCCCTGCACGCGGCCAATGATGCCAAGCGCAATGAGATCATGCCCATCAACGAAACCAATAACATCAAGGTGCTGATAGAAGCGCTGAACTATTTTTACAGGCAAACCAAGAACGAAATCACGTTTGAATATATCCTGTTTAAAGATCTTAACGATTCACAAAAAGATGCGGACGAACTGGTAAAGATTTACCGCCAGGTGCCTGCAGACCTCGTGAACATTATCGAGTACAACCCGATTGATGCGTTCCAATTCTCTAAACCTGATGAAGAAAGGGTACAGCATTTTATGCAATACCTCGAAGCCAACAAGGTAAACGCACACCTGCGCAGAAGCCGTGGCAAAGACATTGACGCCGCCTGCGGACAGCTGGCCAACAAAGGCGATAACCAGGCCCTACAGCCCGCTTAACCCGTCGCAAACACATACACAAGCCGTATCACTACGGCATTTTTATACCTGTTGTAAAACAGCAAAACACACTCACCATGAGTAACAAACAGTTCGAGAAGTTCATTAACAAAAACACGGGCGCTCACAAAAAAGAAGCCATCCGCCAGGAGAAAAGGCAGGTAAAAGCTGAGCTGCGCGCACAAGGCGAAGAAGCCCGCAAACGCAACGAAGACAAATACCGCGAGGTTACGCCCAGAAACAAGCCATCCGCTTCACCCAAACCATCCACTCCATTATTTAACGGCAAACCCCTTGAGCAGCCGCTGAAACCGGCACGGGTAAAAAAAGAAGCACCCAAAAAACAAGGTGGCGCCGCCTTCAGGGAATTTCCTGCAGCATCGGCCAGCATCAGCAAAGCCGCTGCCAGTGTGCAGAAAAAGGAGAAACCCGAAGCACCTGCACCACAGGCGCCTGCCATCAAATCAACCGCTGTTGAAGGCGAAATGCCCCTCAACAAGTACATTGCCCATGCAGGCATCTGCGGCCGCCGCGAAGCTGCCGATCTGGTGAAAGAAGGCAAGGTTACCGTAAACGGCGACAAGATATTTGAACCGGGTTTTAAAGTAACCGAGAAAGACAAGGTTACCGTAAAGGGCAAACAGGTGTTCCTGCAAAAGAATGCCGTGTATATCCTCATCAACAAACCCAAGGACTATATTACCACTGCCAAAGATCCTGAAGGCCGTAAAACCGTGCTGGATCTGCTGAAAGGCGCCACACAGGAACGCATTTACCCCGTAGGCAGGCTCGACCGCAACACTACCGGCGTATTAATCATGACCAACGATGGAGAGTTGGCGCAAAAGCTTACCCACCCATCGTACGAGATCAAAAAGGTATACGAGGTAAGATTGGATAAACCAGTTACCAAAAAAGACATGGATGCCATCGTAAACGGTATCACGCTCGAAGATGGTTTTATCACTGCCGATTCAGTTGGTTATGCAGATGCGAAGGATAAAAGCGTGGTGGGTATAGAAATTCATAGCGGCCGCAACCGCATTGTACGCCGTATTTTTGAACACCTCGGGTATACGGTAAAAAACCTTGACCGCGTCATGTTCGCCAACCTTACCAAGAAAAATGTAGACCGCGGTAAATGGCGTTACCTCAATGAAAAAGAAGTGCGTTTGCTTAAATACATGAATCAATCATTCGTTCGTAAAAAAGGAGAAGCATAGTTATGATAAAAACAGGTGTAGAAGTACTTGTTGAAAATGATTGCTTCATCGCTATCAACAAACCCGCCAGGTTACTGAGCATACCCGACAGGGAAGGAAAAGACATATCGCTGAAGAAAATACTGGAAGAGCAATATGGCAAAGGAAATATTTTCACCGTGCACAGGCTCGACCGCGATACCAGCGGTGTAATTGTATTTGCCAAAGACGAAGCCACACACAAACAGCTCTCCGCCTTGTTTGAAGGCAGGGACGTAGAGAAATATTATGTTGGTCTTGTACAGGGCACGCCTTTCAGCGACAAAGGCAGCATAGAAGAACCCATTATGGAACACCCCGGCAAAATCACTAAAATGATGACGCACCAGAAGGGTAAACCATCGCACACCGAATATGAAGTGCTCGAAAAGTTCCGCCGCTATACGCTGATGCGCTTTCAGATTCATACCGGCCGTACGCACCAGATTCGTGTGCACATGCAGCACATGGGCAATTCTATTGTGTGTGATGAGCTGTATGGTTCTGCTGAGCCCATCTTTATTTCTGCGCTCAAAAACAATTATCATTTGTCTAAGAAAGAAGATGCGGAACGCCCTATTCTTTCGCGCCTGGCCTTGCACTCACAACAACTGAAGTTTACCTTCAATGATGTTGAGTACAATATTGAAGCCCCGCTACCGAAAGACTTAAGAGCCTTGCTGCAGCAAATGCGCAAACTGAAAGCCTAGGCAATCGGCACAATTAATTTACAAACCGGTGTACCACAAGTGCACCGGTTTTTTTTTGCGCAACGCTCTGCTCTTACCGCTTCTGCGCTTGCTGCTGAACATTGCCCGGTTTATATTTATTAGGATTAGGGCAGGTAGAACGCAGCCCGTCAATATGCTCAAACAAATGCTTGTCTATGTGATTCCACATAGGATCCAGTATAAAATCAACGCCTTCCCTCCGCGCCAGTTTGGATGCAGGCACAAAATCGGAATCGCCGGAGATAAGAACAATCTGGCGCACAAAACGCTTCAACGAAAGTGATGCAATGTCTACCCCGATCTTCATATCAATCCCTTTCTGCCGCATTTCATAAACAACATCTGTATCTTTCAGATCCTCAATTTTCAATGTTCCATTCAACAGTTGTTTGGTTATATCCGGTTTAATCACCCAGTTAGAAGTATCCTTGATAGCCCCCAGCCTCAGTGCAACTTTCCGCTTCTTTTTTAATTCTTCAAACAGCTGAAGCCGGTAACTTGCCTGTGGTGTTTTGGAGAAATCAACCGCCTTCTTTGTAACCGGATTGTGTGCTTTTTTTAACAGCGGCTCACTGTCGTAGTAAAAAATCCGGTATAAATGTTCGTTAGCGCCAATATGCCTGTGCGCAATGGTGTACAGATTTTTTGCAACCTGCCCGGGTGAATGTTGCCAGCCGTTGTAATATACCTTGGCGTATTGTTTTAAGAAGAATGCACCATCTATCAGAATAGCAGTGGAGTGATTATGTGTCATAGGTTAAGCATAAAAAAGCCTTTGGGTTGGCATTCTCGCTATAAATACAAAAAAACCAAATAGAGAATACGTGGCCAAAGGCGTTATTAATATTGCTAAACTACATATCCTTTTTAAAATTCAAAATTAAAATTTATAGTGTCTGTGTCTCAGGCATATAATAATAAAAAAAGTCCCGCTAGACAACGGGACCGTAAACGAGTACAAAGAAAAATAAACCATTATGTAAATCTTTCACCGGGCATTAACCGGCTCAAGGCAGTTATTTATTTGGTTGCGGCGTATAACGCAGGTAAGGTTTTACCACTTCAATTCCTTTAGGGAATTTTTTAATGGCATCTTCAGTGCTTACGGCTGGTACCACAATCACCTGTTCACCTTCCTGCCAGTTGGCGGGTGTGGCTACACTGTAGTTAGCCGTTAGTTGCAGTGAATCTATCACACGCAATACTTCATTGAAGTTGCGGCCTGTAGAGGCAGGATAGGTAATGGTTAATTTTACTTTTTTATCAGGACCGATCACAAACAGTGAGCGAACGGTAAATGTTTCTGAAGCATTGGGGTGAATCATGCCGTATTGGTTGGCAACGCTCTTGTCTTCGTCGGCAATAATGGGGAAACCAACAGTCACATTTTGTGTTTCGTTAATATCACCAATCCAGCCCAGGTGTTTATCCAGTGAATCTACGCTCAGTGCCAGCACCTTTACATTGCGTTTGGCAAATTCCTCCTGCAGCAGCGCGGTTTTACCCAGTTCAGTAGTGCATACCGGGGTGTAATCAGCAGGGTGTGAAAACAATACTCCCCAGCCGGTACCCAGGTACTCGTAAAAATCAAGGTCGCCTGCAGTTGTCTTTGCCTGGAAATTTGGTGCAATATCACCTAAACGTAAGCTCATGGTTATTTTTATTTAGATGCCGAAGATATTAATTCCCTACTAAAATGGTAGAGAATGAAGCTATTTTTTTTGAAGAATTTCCTTCAGGCGGTAATAACCAACCATTAAGCTTACAATAAGCAGGTTAAAATGTATATGCGTAACCTGTTTTAACGGGTACCAGCATGGTATGCATGGGTTCCCTTGCAATACCACAAATGAATTCTTTTTGCGTTAAGGCTCTTTCTCCTCTTTGTCTTCCTTATCACTGCCGCGGATGGTACGGGCCTTGTTTAAGGCATAGTTGCCGTACTTGTTTTTAACTGCATCGATGGCTTTGTACAGGTTGTTTTTTTTCTCCGCATCATCAAACAGGCTGCCTTGCATGGCATGGTTGGTTAAATCGCTCAGCCGCACCCCCATCAGGCGTATTTTATTGCCTTTGCGGTATAGCTTATGGTATAAATCTTTTGCAACAGGTATCAGTTCATCGTCACGGAAAGTATAATCGATAGATACCTGGCGCGAGGTAGTTTCAAAATTGGGATAGCGCAGTTTAACGGTAATGCAGCCGGCAAGTTTTTCATCCTGCCTGAGTTCGTAGGCTACTTTCTCTGTCATACGCACCAGCTCGCTTAACAGGAAGGCTTCATCATCGGTGTTTTCATGAAAGGTATTCTCGGTGGAAATTGATTTGGCTTCATGATAAGGCTGAACAATACCCTCATGTTTGCCGTGGGCTTTATGCCATAATTCGGCACCGTAATTACCCAGTACTGCTTCCATTTGCTCAACGGTACGCTGCGCAATATCGCGTATGTAAAAGATGCCTGCATTTTTAAGCGTTTCTTCCGTATGCTTGCCTACACCCGGTATTTTACCCACTTTTAAGGGACCCAGGAAGTCCTTTTCCATACCAGGTTGTACGAATATATAGCCATTGGGTTTGGCCTCGTCTGTGGCAATTTTCGCGATCATTTTATTGGATGCAAGCGCAAAAGAAATGGGGAGTTTGGTTCGTTCAATGATCGACTGCCTGAGTTCGATTGTCCACTGGTAAGGATTGAAGAATTTATCCATCCCGGTAAGATCAAGGTAAAATTCATCGATGGAAGCCTTTTCAAACAGTGGTGCCTTTGCAGCAATAATTTCAGTCACCATACGCGAGTAACGACTGTATTCACCACGTGTACCGCGTACCAGCACTGCCTGCGGACAAAGCTGCAATGCTTTCTTCATCGGCATGGCGCTGTGCACACCAAATTTGCGTGCCTCGTAACTGCAGGCAGCCACCACGCCTCTTTCGCGCGAGCCGCCAACAAGCACTGGAAGCCCCTTGAGCGCAGGGTTGTTCAGTACTTCCACACTCACAAAAAACGAATCCAGGTCAAAATGGGCAATATAGCGCTGCTGCGGTTGCATCAGCTGCTAAGTTAGTTAGCAAAGCGCAAACAGCATGCAAATTCCGGGGAAAATGAAAGCTACCCTTCCCTGTAAATATCCAGCAAACCTTCCGGCAGGTTCAGGAACACTTCAAACTTATCGCGGTCAATGCGGTCGAGGGTTTCATCGTGCAGGGGAAGCAGGGCTTCCTTGCCGTTCAGGTTTACCTGCAGCAGGGTTTGATGGGGTTGTTCAATTACTTCGTTTACTTTGCCCACAGGCTCACCTTCGTTGTACACCAGGTAGCCCAGCAGGGAAATGGGAGAATTTTTGTTTACTACCTTGGCAAAATCGGCCTGCAGCAGCCATACATTTTTGGCCAGCAGCTTGTGTGCAGCTTCTTTGGAGGTAATACCATCCAGCATAAACAACAGTTCTTCAGTGCCTTTGGGTTTTACGGCGGTAATAAAGTAAGGGAGATAACTGCCCTTTTTTTCTTCTATAAACAGGGCCTCCACATCTTTAAACTGGGTGCGGCCAAGGGCGTGTACAACAATCACTTCACCGGCAACGCCAAAAGTGGCTACCAGCTTGCCTATATGAACATATTCCGTCATAATAATACGATGGTTAGATAGAACGATGATTGAATGGTTAAACAAACCATTGAGCAATAAAACAATAGAGACAGGTATAAAATAAAAGTCCCAAACAAAACTTTGTATGGGACTTTTACTATGGTATTCTGTTGATTACGATTAAGCTTCAGCAGAACCAGAACCTTCAGCAGGCTGATCGCGCTGAACTCTCTTTACAGGAGCCTGCGGACGACGTGCACGCTGAGTCTTTCTGTGATCATCGTGGCGCTGCTTTAATTTAGTCTCATGTTCTTCGTGCCACTTAGCGAATTTCGCCATAGCAGCAGCTTCATCAAACAATCCCAGTTTCACACCTCTTAAAAGGTGTTTCAGGTACAATACGCCTTTGAAAGAAAGGATCCTGCGTACAGTATCGGTAGGCTGTGCACCTTTGTGCAGCCATTCCAATGCTTTCTGACGATCTAAACTGATAGATGCAGGTACTGTAAGCGGATTGTACGTACCGATTTTCTGGATGAATTTACCATCGCGGGGTGCACGGGCGTCGGCTACTACTATAAAGTAGAAAGGCCTCTTTTTGCTGCCGTGTCTCTGAAGTCTCATTTTTACTGCCATGTAAATAGAAATTTAAAGGCTGAACAAATTAGGTTAACAAAATAGTGGACGGCGAAGGTAATAGAACTATTCAAAAATTCCAAGTTTCACAACCCAACTTTAATGATTTATTCATCAAAATTTATGAAAGGTACAAGGTGTAACCCTTGCTGCCATTTATTTACGTCCCATTAGTCCCTGCATGCGGCCCATCGGCATCTTATTCATCATTTTCATCATCTGTCGCATCTGGTCAAACTGTTTCATAAATGCGTTCACTTCGCTCATTTCCTTACCTGCGCCTTTGGCAATACGCTGGCGGCGGCTTGGATTGATGCTGTCGGGGTTGGCACGTTCAAACGGGGTCATGGAATTGATAATGGCTTCAATTCCCTTAAACGCATCGTCGCTGATATCAATATCCTTAATGGCCTTGCCCACACCGGGAATCATGCCCATCAGGTCTTTGATATTACCCATTTTTTTGATCTGTTGCAGCTGATCAAGAAAATCCTGGAAATCGAACTGGTTTTTGCGGATCTTCTTTTCGAGTTTGCGGGCCTGTTCTTCATCGTACTGCTCCTGGGCCTTTTCTACCAGTGAGGCAATATCACCCATGCCTAAAATACGCTGGGCCATACGGGCGGGATAAAACACGTCGAGTGTTTCCATCTTCTCGCCGCTGCTCACGAATTTTACGGGTTTGTTTACCGTGTACTGAATGGTGAGGGCCGCACCACCGCGGGTATCACCGTCGAGCTTGGTGAGTACCACGCCGCTGAAATCGAGGCGGTCGTTGAAGGCTTTGGCCGTATTTACCGCATCCTGGCCGGTCATGGAATCTACCACGAACAGGATTTCGGCAGGGTTAACGGCAGCTTTGATATTGGCCACTTCGGTCATCATTGCCTCGTCAACAGCCAAACGGCCGGCGGTATCAATGATCACCACGTTTTTATTGGTGGCTTTGGCTTGTTTTATGGCATTCAACGCAATGGCTACTGCGTCTTTGTTCTCTCTTTCGGCGTAAATATCCACCCCTATCTGGCCGGCCAGTACGGTTAACTGGTCAATCGCCGCAGGGCGGTAAATATCGGCAGCCACCACCAGGGGTGATTTGCCTTTCTTTGTTTTGAGGTAATTGGCGAGTTTGCCGGTGAAGGTGGTTTTACCACTACCCTGCAAACCTGCGATGAGAATAACGGCGGGATTGCCGGAAATATTAAACTCCGCTTCCTGGCCGCCCATCAGTTCGGTGAGCTCGTCCTGCACAATTTTCACCATTAACTGCCCCGGGCTGATGGCATTGAGCACCTTTTCGCCCATTGCCTTTTCCTTGATCTTGTCCGTAAATTCCTTGGCTATTTTATAGTTCACGTCGGCGTCAATTAACGCGCGGCGGATGTCCTTTACGGTATTGGCAATGTTGAGGTCAGTGATACGGGCTTCCCCTTTCAGGTTCTTAAACGCAGTTTCTAACCGTTCTGACAGGTTCTGGAACATAATGTTGGGTTTTCAAAATACGGCAGGGCGTACCATACACCATGGCCGTGCTGCAAATATAAGGCAAGTACAGGGCTGTTTTACCTAAAATTTCCAGGACCAGGAATGCAGTAACAGGGGTAACAGGATAAAACGGGCTACATAAGAGAAGCGGGTTCAGGGAAGGTTTGTCAGGGGAAGCCGGGCGTAGAAACACCCGTCTTTGGATACAAAAATTTAATTAACCCAGGTAAACACGCAGTTGTTTGCACCTGCTGGTGGTTTTGAGCTTGTTGATGGCTTTGTCCTTTATTTGCCTAACCCTTTCGCGTGTAAGGTTAAAACGTTCGCCTATGTCTTCCAGGCTTAAAGGATGGTCTACACCAATACCAAAAAAGTAACAAACCACATCTTTCTGGCGTTCGGTCAGCGTACGCAGTGAACGCTCTATTTCAAGGCGCAATGATTCGTGATGTTCCAGCCAGCCGTCTGTACGTTCGGCGTTGGGGTTTTCGAGCACATCTACCAGGGTGCTCTCTTCGCCATCGGCCAGCGGAGAATCCATGCTTACGTGGCGGGTGGCTACGCTCATGGTGGCGGCCACTTCTTCTATGCCTATCTCCAGCAAATCGGCCAGTTCTTCGGCAGTGGGTTCGCGTTCAAACTCCTGCTCCAGCTGTTGAAATGCCTTGCTGATGCGATTGGTTAAGCCTACCTTGTTCAAAGGCAAACGCACAATACGGCTCTGTTCCGCCAGTGCCTGTAAAATGCTCTGGCGTATCCACCAAACCGCATAGGATATAAATTTGAAGCCCCTGGTTTCATCAAAACGCAGGGCGGCTTTAATTAAGCCCAGGTTGCCTTCATTAATTAAATCCGGGAGGGATAAACCCTGATTCTGGTATTGCTTGGCCACTGATACCACAAAACGCAGGTTCGCTTTTACCAGTCTGTCGAGCGATCGCTGATCGCCCTGTCTAATCCTTAATGCTAATTGAACTTCTTCCTCTGGTGTAATAAGTTCTACTTTTCCGATCTCCTGCAAATATTTTTCAAGGCTTTGCGATTCACGATTGGTGATGGACTTCGTGATTTTTAATTGTCGCATGCTCATAATGCAGCGGGTTTATTTTGTTTTAAGTTTTGATTGCTGAATTAATTCATCATAGGAATATTTATAGCTCTGGATTCAAAAAAACAAGTAATAAGCGGGGACAATGCTGAAGTACTAGCAAGTTAAACTATTTGTAAAAGCTTTCCAAAAATTCTTTTTATGCAAATATTTGAACTACAAAACGTTAGAAAAAGCACCCTGTTTAGGTATTGTTTGCAAAATGTTAAACACATTTATATACAAAAAATATTTTGAGGCTGTTAATTATTTAATATTATTGCAGCCCTTGAATGACGATTAAAAGAAGCGTAATGAGCAAAAAACAGATATATACTCTGGAATATCCGGTACGATGTTCTCCCAGCATATTGTATGAATTTTTGTCCACTCCTGCAGGTTTACAGGAATGGTTTGCAGATAAGGTTGACGAACGCGATCATGTTTTTTCTTTCTCCTGGAATGGCGGTGTGCCTGATAAGGCAGAAGTGCTGGAACAGGAGGTAGACAAGTTTATCCGTTACCGCTGGCTGCATGCAGGCAAAGACGAATACTTTGAATTCCGCATAGAAAAAACAGAAATTACCAACCAGACAATACTGGTAATTAAAGATTTTGCCGAGAAAGGTGAAATTAAAGATCAGAGCCGGTTATGGGAATACCAGGTGAAAGATCTGTTTCACAGGCTCGGTAATTAATGGTCTGACCGGTTTTCCGTTTCGCTCTTTATTTTTTCTGCAACAGCTGCCAGGGTTGCAAAAGCTTCCCGGTAAAAATCATATGCATGATCCCACTCCTGCAGTGGGATTTTTTGTGCGAGCTTAATAAAGTGTTGTTTATACACGTGCTGCACACAAACCTCCCGCGCAGTGCCGATCAGCACATAGTTATCTTCCCCGAAATGATGTTCCCATTCGCCTGTTGCAATACAACAATACCAACTGTCTAAAGCCCCTGATTGTATAAGCGCTGCATACCCGTGCGCATACAACTGCTTCCAGCTGCCCGACAGGTGCAGGTGAATGCTGAAGCTATTGCCCCACCAGAACAAACAGCGAATGGCAAAGGCATTACCGCCGGCAAAATAACGCGGGTAATCGAGCATTACATATGGTAACTGCCGGTAACTTTCGCCCCGGTAAATCTTGGGCGAAACAGCCAGTACCTCTTCCGGAAATGCATGCGGATGCGCAGCCGTGTACTCCCTGAAATAGCTGCACAGGTTACCCAGGATGAGGTATACTTTTCCGGTGATGGCCAGCTTTGTTAAAATAAAACCCGCATCGGACACCAGGGCCATTTCGTTTGCCGAAAGTTTTACATTTGCATTCATTAACAGCATAATCAGTAAAGTTATACAAGGTGATTAAAAAACTGGATAAACTCATTGTTCGGGCTTTCGTGGGGCCATTTTTTGCCACTTTCCTGATTTCACTGTTTGTACTGGTGATGCAGTTCTTTTGGCTGTACATTGATGACCTGGTGGGTAAAGGACTGGATATATTCACCATTTTCCGCCTCATTGGTTATGTAAGCGCCTTTAACGTACCCCTGGCACTTCCCCTGGCACTGCTGCTTTCCTCTATCATGACTTTCGGCAACCTGGGCGAGAGCTTTGAACTGGTGGCCATTAAGGCAGCCGGCATTTCGCTGCTGCGTTTTATGCGCCCGCTGATGGTAGTAACCATCGGCATCAGCGGTATTGCTTTTTTGTTTTCCAATAATATTATCCCGGTTGTAAACCTGAAACTGAACGCGCTTAAATACGATATCATTGTTACCAAACCTGCCTTCGATATCAAGGAAGGCGTGTTTTACGATAAACTCGAAGGCTTTGTTATTAAGCTCGGTAAAAAGGAAAAAGACGATAGTACCATCCGCAGCGTGATTATCTACGAACGCAACCCGGGCCTGCAAGACAGGATGCTGGTGGCCGAAAGCGGTATTATGAGTGTTACGCCAGACAAGCGCTTTCTTCAGTTTAAGCTGTTCAATGGCTGGCGGTATGAAGAAAATGGTCCGCGGGGCGTGAAAGCCACTGAGTTCATCCGCCTTGGTTTTAAAGAATACAAAAAGCTGTTTGATTTGAGCAGCTTTAAAATGAACCGTACAGAAGACAGCCTGTTTAAATACGATGCCAAAATGCTGAGCGTTCGCCAGCTGGGCATTGCTATTGATTCGATGAAACACATGGACACTGTTTTTTACAAAAGAGCACAGCGCGAAGTAGCGTCTTACTATACTTTTGAACGTTATGCCGACAGTAACTGGGCAGCCGTTCAAAAACTGCCGCCCACCAAGGCGCGCAGCTTTAATGAGCTGGTGCCCGACACGCTTAAACGCGATGTGGAAGACCGGGCCATTTCGCAGATCAACTCCATCAAAAGTGCCATGCAGCTGCTCTCGAACGATTATGAAGAAAAACAGCGGGTGGAGCGCAAACACTATATTGAGCTGAACCGCAAGTTCACGCTTTCTGTAGCCTGCCTGGTATTGTTTATGATTGGTGCACCGCTTGGCTCCATTATCCGCAAAGGCGGCCTTGGCACACCGCTGATATTCGCCATCGCCTTCTTTGTTATTTTTCACCTGCTGAATACGTTCGGGGAAAAATTCGCCAAACAGGAAGTAACTTCCGTAGGCTTTGGCATGTGGCTCAGTACCATGGTGCTCATTCCTATCGGCATATTCCTGACCTCAAAAGCACTGAGCGATTCGCAGTTGTTTAATAAAGAATTTTATTTCCGTTTCTTTAAAAAAGTAAAACGGCTTTTCGGAAAAAACAAAGCAGTAACAACACCCAGCTAGCAACCAACCTGTAAAATATTCAAGGCCGTTTGGTTACACCTTAACCCGGTGGCTTTGTTGTACTATTAATGCCTGCCGCAAATGCGGCAGGTGACTGTATTCAATATCCATGCACCCGGTGCAATTATATTGACCGAAGTTTTATCTGTATCATACTAAATCCGATCGTTTGGAAGCATCAAAACAAAATTTCCGTGTGCAGCAATGGGTAACGCTATTGTCTGTAATACTCTTTATCGCGAAAATTATTGCTTACTATTTAACCCATTCGCTGGCCATTTTAACCGATGCCCTGGAAAGCATTGTGAATGTACTGGCCGGTTTTATTGGCCTATACAGCCTGTATGTAGCCGCCAAACCCAAAGATGAAGACCACCCTTACGGGCACGGCAAGGCGGAGTTTGTATCATCGGCTATTGAAGGCGGACTGATTATCGCAGCCGGCATTCTCATTATCTATGAAACCATTCTCAACTTTATACAAAACCACCCGCTGCAACAGCTGGACAGCGGCTTGATTCTCGTTGGCATTACCGGTGTTATCAACTACATTGCCGGCAGCATTTGCCTGCGCATTGGCAAACGCAACCAGTCACTCGCCCTGCAATCGAGCGGCAAACATTTGCAGATAGACACCTACAGCACACTCGCGATTATTGTCGGCCTGGCTGTAATGCTGATCACACATTTATTCTGGATAGACAAAGTGATTGCCCTGCTGCTGAGCGTGTTGGTTATTTACAATGGCTATGGCATTATCCGCAAATCGCTCGCCGGTATTATGGACGAAGCCGATATGGACCTGCTGGAACGCATGGTGCAGGCCCTCAACCGCAACCGCCGCCCCAACTGGATTGACATGCACAACCTGCGTGTGATAAAATACGGCAGCCTGCTGCATGTAGACTGTCACTTAACCGTTCCCTGGTACCTGAATGTGCACGAAGCACACGTGGAAGTAGATGCCCTGGTAGCCCTGGTGCAGAAAGAGTTTAGTGATTCACTCGAAATGTTTGTGCATACCGATGCCTGCCTGCCTTTTAGCTGCGCCATTTGCATAAAAGACGATTGCAAGGTGCGGCTGCAACCCTGCCAGCGCAGGCTGGAATGGAACCTGAAAAACATTCTGTCGAACCAGAAACACAGCACCGAAACCGTTGCAGCAGATATGCCGGGCCAGTCGCACGCTATTTACTAGCATCCGCGCAAAGCACCTTATCTTCGCCGCCAGTACTTTTTATTTATTCATTAAAAGATATATTATGCAAGCCTGGAAAGATTATCAAGCGCAGCATAAAGACCGTTTTTTAAACGAATTGCTTGACTTACTCCGTATACCCAGTGTAAGCGCCCGCAGTGAACACAAGCCCGATATGATCAGGTGTGCGGAAGCTGTGAAAGCACGTTTAACAGAAGCAGGCGCCACCAAAGTGGAGATCTATCCTACCGAAGGACATCCCGTGGTGTATGCCGAACAAATAACCGATGCCTCCCTGCCTACCGTGCTGGTGTATGGGCACTACGATGTGCAGCCGCCAGACCCGCTGGAACTGTGGCACAGCGGCCCTTTTGAACCGGTGATTAAAGATGGTAAAATATTTGCGCGTGGCGCCTGTGACGACAAAGGCCAGTTTTACATGCATGTGAAGGCTTTTGAAACCATGGTACGCACCAATAGCCTGCCGGTAAACATCAAGTTCCTGATTGAAGGCGAAGAAGAGATCGGCTCACAGCATCTCGGCAATTTTGTACAGGCACATAAAGACCTGCTGAAGGCCGATGTGGTGCTTATCAGCGACACTGCCATGCTGAGCCTTGAAAACCCCAGCCTCGACATTGGTGTACGCGGCCTTAGCTATATTGAAGTGGAAGTAACCGGCCCCAACCGCGACCTGCACAGCGGTGTGTACGGCGGTGCGGTTGCCAACCCCATTACCATACTGGCAAAAATGATTGCCAGCCTGCACGACGAAAACAACCACATCACCATTCCCGGCTTTTACAACGATGTACTGGAAGTACCCGCAGCCGAAAGAGCTGAACTGGGCAAAGCGCCCTACAATGAAGCCGAATACAAAACCGACCTGGGCGTAGAAGCCCTGTGGGGTGAAAAAGGTTATACCACCAACGAACGTACCGGTATTCGCCCTACGCTGGAAGTAAACGGCATATGGGGTGGCTACACAGGTGAGGGCGCCAAAACCGTATTGCCTTCAAAAGCCTTTGCCAAAATCAGCTGCCGCCTGGTACCCAACCAGCAGCACGAAAAAATGACGGAACTGGTGATTAACCACCTGCAGAAAATAGCACCGGCCTATGTTACAGTAAAAGCCACCCCACACCATGGCGGCGATCCTTACTTAACACCAATCAACACGGTGGAATTCCAGGCTGCTTCAAAAGCCATTGCCACCACTTTTGGCAAAGCGCCCATCCCGGTGCGCGGCGGCGGAAGCATTCCTATCACTGCCCTGTTTGAATCGGCCCTCGGTTGCAAAACCGTGTTCCTCGGTTTCGGGCTTGACAGCGACAACCTGCACAGTCCCAACGAAAAATTCGATGTCGCCAACTTCTACAAAGGCATCGAAACCATACCTTACTTTCACCAGTACTATGCTGAGTTGAAGCAATAAAAAAGGCCCCGGTTGGGGCCTTTTTTATTGCTTCAATTTGAAAATTTGGGAATTTGAGAATGTGCTAATGGAGCGCCAATGGTTTGATGGATGGTTAAATGGCTGACGACTGACGATTGACGCTTACCTTTGCCCCATGGCAGAAGCAAAAGAAAAATTGCGCATCGACAAATACCTGTGGGCTATCAGGCTGTTTAAAACCCGCAGCCAGGCTGCAGATGCATGCGACAAAGGAAAGGTGAAACTGAACGGCAGTGCTGTTAAAGCCTCCAGGACCGTGAATGTGGGCGATGAATACGAAGTGAAGAATGAAACCCGCAAATGGGTGATCAAGGTAAGCGGGTTGCTGGATCACCGGGTGCAGTACAGCGAAGCCATTAACTACTACACAGACCTTACGCCTGCTGAAGAACTGGACCGCATTAAGTTCCAGGCAGCTTCCTTTCATACCGGCAAACGCCTCAGCAAAATTGGCCGCCCCACCAAACGCAACCGCCGCGATATTGAAGGTTTTATGGGTGAAGAAGAAGGCGAAGCACAAACGGCAGACATTGAAGCGGAAGACCTTGAAGACGATGATATTGACCAGCAGCACGAAGAAGATGAGCAGGAATAATGCGCGTTATTCCTGCCCACATTCCTGCTGTTACCTGCCTGGCTCGGCTTCGGGCAAATCGCCGGCAGTGTAGTAACTGAGGGTGCTTTGCAGTAAAACCTGTTTCTGATCGCCATTCATTTTATAGCGTTCGGTCGCGGCCAGCCTGCCCGTATCATCATAGGTCATCATTTCAATCCACTCCACTGCATTATTCCGGTAGAGGGTCTTTTTAATCAGTTGCTGCTTATCGTCGTACTGTACAGTCAATACCTGCTTTATCTTTTTGCCCGATGTACCGGTGAAATCAACCGGCCTGGCTACTTCAATGCCCGACAGTTGCCATTTATCGTTGTACTTATAATGTGAGTTCAGCCCCAACAAATCAGAATTGCGCATGGCACCTGTTTTGGGAATCTCTTCAGACTGCATATACGCCCATCCCGGCTGGTGCCCGTAGGCAATTTCACTTGCAGCATAAGGGTATATTTCAATGGAAAACAGGGAATCGGCAAGCCTGCTGCCAAGTTTGCACTGACCATGCAGATTAAAAGTAAGATCGCAGTTTACCGGTGCAGATACACCCGCACCCCATACCTTCAGCGACTGCTGCTTTACAATTTTATCCACGTGAATCGTACGCTTAAACCGAATGCCTACAGCTGTTAAATGGCGTTGCAGCAGCGGATCGTACCCATCCCTCCAGGCATTGCGCACTACCTGGTTCTCATTTAAACCGTCCAGCAGCAAACCGTCCATGCCTTCCCTGGCAGCCTGTTCTTTTAACTTGTCTAAAAAGGCAGCATTGCTGCGGTAAGCAGAAGCAGATACTTCTATCAGCTTCATCTTGTAATAAGGCTCATGCGGTAGTTCGCCGTTGAAAAATACCTGCACATTGCCCGGTGAAGCATTGGCGGTAGTAATGGGTACATCAGTAAGTATATGGGGTTTGGCATCCAGCGTTTCCTGGGGCACATAGGCAGTGCAGGAAGCAAATGCTGCTGCCATAAGGGTAAGGTACAGGTATCTCATAAGTTTTATTTTACTATGAATTTCCTTCATAGCGCGCGAATTAAAGACAGAACTGCATTAAGTTATATTAAAAAGACTGTTAATGTTTATAATGCCCGCTCCTGCCTATTCCTCGCTATCTTTGCCCACTGAAAAGTGTTTACATGAAAATTGATATCATTACCGTTTTACCCGAATTACTGGAGAGCCCATTATCACACAGCATCATGAAACGTGCACAGGAAAAAGGCCTGTTGCAGGTACAGGTGCACCAGCTGCGCAAATGGGCGGTGAATGCCTACGGGCAGGTGGATGACTACCAGTATGGCGGCGGTGCAGGTATGGTAATGATGTGCGAACCGCTGGCCAATGCCATTGAAGAGCTGCAGGCCACTACCCAATACGACGACATTATTTACATGACGCCCGATGGTGCTACTTTTAACCAGCAAACAGCCAACCGCCTGTCGTTACAGGAAAATCTGCTGATTATTTGCGGTCACTACAAAGGCATCGACCAGCGCATACGTGACCACTATATTACCCGCGAAATTTCTATCGGAGATTTTGTACTAAGCGGCGGCGAGCTGGCTGCTGCACTGGTGGTAGATGCCATTGGCCGCCTGCTGCCCGGTGTGCTGAATGATGAAACCTCTGCACTGTTCGATTCGTTCCAGGATAACCTGCTGGCGCCGCCTGTTTATACCCGCCCTGCCGATTTCAGGGGCTGGAAAGTGCCTGATATGCTTTTGTCTGGTGACCCTAAAAAAATAGACGATTGGCGTCACGACCAGGCACTGGAAAGAACCCGGGAACGCCGCCCCGATCTGTTGAAAAAGCAGGACTTATAACAAAGCCTGTTTAACCATTATTCAATTGCGCAAACAGGGGGTAGCAAGGGACAAAATCGTTTTGTGTCCGATCTGGATACTGGATAAGTCCGAATACAATACCTAAGTGACCATTTCTAAACTACTTTAGCTGTAGGAAATACGATTTCCACCCCCCGTTTTCAAATCCAATATCAGAAAGACCTTTGAAAGTCGGCATAACTCCGAAAATGAGAAACCAATTACCGGAGCCTTTCGAAGGAGCATTACACTTTTTTTGACTAAGCAAGAAATCCCGGTTTTCGCAACCGGGATTTTGCATGCCTTCGTGACAAAAGTTCCCCCAATGAGCTGTTTACACAAGGCCCTTGCTCTCCTGTTCAGAAACCACCAACTTTATTTTTTCTGCACCGGCACCGCGCACAGCGTATTTATTTTTCCAATTCCGCCAATAAAAGCTCCACGATATGCGGGCTTTTATTGTTTTAGGGAGAACGTCAGCCGTGAATCGTCAGTCAATGTCGTTAGTTAAGCGTGATTTTTTTACCGCAAAGAACACAAAGGGAAAACCCGCAAAGTTCAAAGGAGCCGTTAACTAAACGACATTAAATCGTCAGTCGGTGCGTATTATTCCTTATGGTGCCCATGCCGGTGTCCTCACCGGCATACCCAATGCGTAACTTTCTCCGAAGGAGTTCCTTGGACAATTTTTCAAATTCGGTATTTTGTGCTTCTAACATATTTCGTATGCCCAATCGCAGCTTTTCCATTACCGGCCTGTTTGTAGATATATTCCGCCAAAGTATTTACCCGGCGATTGTAAAAATAGACAACCGTATAATCGCAGCTGTGGAACGCCACGATTCACTGAATGCAGACCAGCTGCCTTACATACTGCCGGGCTTTATCGACAGCCATGTACACATTGAAAGCAGCATGCTGGTACCCAGCGAATTTGCGCGGCTGGCAGTGGTGCACGGCACCGTTGCCACGGTGAGCGACCCGCACGAAATAGCCAATGTATGCGGTATGGAAGGTGTGCAGTTTATGATCGATAACAGCAAAACAGTGCCTTTCAAATTCAATTTCGGCGCCCCCAGCTGTGTGCCTGCCACCGGCTTCGAAACAGCAGGCGCTGCCCTCAGCAGCGATGAAGTGGCACAGCTGCTGCAGCAAAAAGAAATCAGGTACCTCAGCGAAATGATGAACTTCCCCGGCGTACTGCATGGCGACAGCGAGGTGATGAAAAAAATACATGCCGCACTGGCCCTTGGCAAACCGGTTGACGGTCATGCCCCCGGGCTGCGCGGCAGCGGGGTAAAGGCATACATTGAAGCCGGCCTGGGCGATGGACAGGTAGCTATCAGCACCGATCATGAATGTTTTACTGCAGAAGAGGCGCTGGAGAAACTGGGTTACGGTATGAAAATACTGATACGCGAAGGCAGTGCTGCCCGCAACTTTGAAGCGCTGGCCCCTTTGCTGCATACCCATGCCCGCAGGATGATGTTCTGCAGCGATGACAAACACCCCGACAGCCTCGCTGCAGGCCATATTAACACGCTTTGCGCCCGTGCCGTAGCAAAAGGCATTGATGTGTTCAACGTGCTGCAGGCGGCCTGTATTAATCCCGTAGAGCATTACCAGCTTGAAGTGGGCCTGCTGCGCCAGGGCGACCCGGCAGATTTTATACTGGTGAAAGACCTGAAGGATTTTGAGGTGCTGCAAACCTATATCAACGGCTTGCTGGTAGCCGATCATGGCCGTACACTTATTGCGTCTGTGGATACACCCGTGGTGAATAATTTCAACTGCCAGCCCATTGATGCCGCCGCACTGGCAGTGCCGGTAAACAGCTATCCTGCAACTAACGGGTTAATACCGGTAATGGAAGCGCTCGACGGCCAGCTCATCACCAACAGGTTGCAGCTGCCCGGCAAAATCGCCGACGGCAATTATGTAAGCGATACCGGTAATGACATCCTGAAAATAGTAGTGGTAAACCGCTACAGCCCCGCCCCTGTGGCCAAAGCGTTTATCCGCAATTTTGGACTGAAGCAGGGCGCACTCGCATCGAGCATTGCACACGACAGCCACAACATTGTTGCCGTAGGCACAGATGATGCTGCCATTACCCGCGCTGTAAACCTGGTGATAGAAAGCCAGGGTGGCGTATCTGCCGTGGGAAATGACGTTGAAAAGTTATTACCCATGCCTGTTGCAGGCTTAATGAGTGCCGAAGATGGATATGCAGTGGCAGATGCCTATACAGCCATTGACGCCCTTGTAAAAGAACAGCTGGGCAGCCGGCTGGGCGCGCCGTTTATGACGCTGAGCTTTATGGCCCTGCTGGTAATTCCCCACCTGAAACTAAGCGATAAAGGACTGTTTGACGGGGACACCTTCTCGTTTGTTTAGAGAGAGAAAAATGCGGCAGTAGCAGAACCCATGAACCGTTTTTAAACGTCATGGTACGTCTTTCTAATTTTTTAAGGTGTCAGAAACAGCGGTCAGCATGCCGGTGGGGACACGGCATGGGCATCACAGAAAATGGCTGCTTCGCTAAGATAGTCCCGACTGCCGATTCTCGATTTCCCTGCTCACTTCCCCACCGCCACCGCGCTCATCAGCGACACCGCCACACTATCTGTTCCCTTCGGCGTGGTAAACTTCTCTTTAAATGAAATGCTCGAACCCGGTTTCACCGTTTCGTTATACACCACCTCATGGTTGGCAACCAGCTGTTGCTGCTTGTTAAAATACCGCAGCTTTAAACGGATGTCCTTATACGAGCAAAGACTGGCTGTGTTACGCACATCGCCCTTCACTACGGTTTGGCCAAACCAGTTACGCTTGTCCCTGCTTTCCACTACTTCAAGAAACTGCAGGGGTGAATGTTTTTCTTTATCCAGCAGGGTTTCCTTCTGTTGCTGGTAACTGGTGGTATTGAATTTTTTATCGCTTTTACCACCGCAGGCGGTTAATGCCAAAAGGGCTGCATATATAAGCCAATGCCTCATACACGGGTTATTGATAAATGAAACACAATGTACAACATATGTGTTACAGCACGGTGCTGTTAGGCATCCTGCCCAATCCACACCGCACCGCCAATACTGCTGCGGGTAGCGCCGGTTACCGATGCCATCACGGTATTTTCTTCGCGCCAGCGCAGCACGCCCAGCAAGGCCATTACCAGCGCTTCCTTGTATTGTACCAACTCATTATCCGGCACATTCACCTGTACATTCAGCGGTTGCAGTTGCTGTTGCAGGCGGTTGATGAGAAAAGTGTTGAAAGCACCGCCGCCTGTAACCAGTAAAGTGCTGCCGGCTGCATCGGGTACAGGCTGCAGTTGGTTTACCGCGTACGTAACCTGCTGTACAATATGCTCGGTATAAGTACGCAGGGCATCTGCCACGGATAGCTGAAATGATTGTATAAGCGGGAAAACCACGCCTGTTCCAAAATCGTTTGCGAGTGATTTGGGTGCAGCCTGTTTGTAGTACGCCAATGCATTCAGTTTTGTAAGCAGGGCAGTATGAATTTGTCCGCCTGCAGCCAGTTGCCCGCCCTCATCGTATGGTTTGCCTGCCAGTTGTGCCAGCATGTTGAGCACGCGGTTGGCAGGGCAGATATCAAAAGCCTGGTAGTTGGATTGGTTGTAAGAGATATTCGCAATACCGCCCAGGTTCAGGAAGAATTTGTGATCGCCCAGCAGCAGTTTTTCACCCATGGGTACAATAGGCGCGCCCTGTCCCTGCAAGGCCACATCCAGCGCACGGAGATCGCTTACCACATTGATGCCTGTAACGGCTGCAATGGTAGCGCCATCGCCCAGCTGCGCAGTAGTGCCCAACTGCGGTGCATGAACCGTGGTATGACCATGTGAAGCAATGAGCTGCACTTTGTGGTGCAGGTCGTTTGCATCGATGAATTCGTTTATCTTCTCACCAATATACCTGCCGTATGCACTGTGCAGCAACAGGTATTCATAAGCCGGCAACGCAACGGCATTGCGCAAACGCTGTTCCCATTCAGGCGTGTAGGGGTAACAGGCCGCTGCCTGTATGGTGTAGCTCCATTTCCCGCGCGATTCATCCAGTTCTGCAAATACAATATCCAATCCGTCAAGGGATGACCCGCTCATTATACCAATTGCTCTGTAAATCATGGTGACAATTTTAAGGACGTTTACGCCGTACGGCGGAATTATTCTATTTTCGAGGCGCAATTTGCAATCTTCCAACAAAAAACCGAAATCTGCGGGGAAATTATGGTGATCAATCTGAGCAGCCAGCACAGCCTGGTAAGTAACTGGGTGAGTGAACTGAGGAATACCGATGTTCAGGGCGACCGTATGCGCTTCAGAAGAAACCTGGAACGCCTCGGTGAAATCGTTGCCTACGAGATAAGCAAGGAACTTCCCTGGACAGAAACAGAAATTCAGACACCACTCGGCACCCACAACAGCAAACTGCTGGCAGAGCAACCGGTGTTGCTCACCATTCTGCGTGCAGGCCTGCCCCTTCACCAGGGCATGCTGAACTATTTCGACAAAGCAGACAATGCATTTGTTTCGGCCTACCGCAAACACCGTAGTGACGGCAGCTTTGAAATAAGCCTCGAATACATGAGCAGTCCCCCACTTGATAACCGCATTGTAATCATCAGCGATCCCATGCTGGCTACCGGCGCATCACTGGTAAAAACCATCAACGTGGTAAAAGCAGAGGGCAACCCCGCAGCCATTCATGTAGTGGCAGCCATTGCCAGTACGATTGGTATTGAATACGTTCACCGCGAAGTAGGTACAGACGTGAAAATATGGTGCGGTGATATTGATGATGAGCTTACTGCCAAAGGATATATTGTTCCCGGACTGGGCGATGCAGGCGACCTGGCATTTGGCGCCAAAACACAATCGTAGGCAGCAACGCAACAAAAAAATAATGTGTTTACGGCTCAGTAAACAAGGCCATTATACATGCGGGTGTACTAAATTCGCAGTAATTGCAGGCAGCAAAATCCGAAACAATAATATCCTTACATTTAGGCCGGTAATTACTGTTAATGAGAAAATATTTACTTTTCCTGGTAGCCTTTGTTTATGTTCAGTACGCAACTGCACAGGATCCGCATTTTTCGCAATTCTTCTCCTCACCGCTTACCTTAAACCCCGCCTTCACCGGCAAGTTTGACGGTACCGTGCGGGTAGCAGGCAATTACCGCAACCAGTGGCCTACTATCAACAAAGCCTATGTTACCGGCACTGCTTCTGTTGATTTTCCCATTCTCCGCAATTACATCGCTCCCAATGATACCTGGGGTGTAGGACTGATGGGGTATACTGATAAAAGCGCCAACGGTGCCGTGGGCTTTAACTATTTCTCGCTTTCCACCGCTTATCACAAGGGACTTGATGAAGATGGCTACCATCAGCTGGGACTGGGTTTCCAGGCTACGTACGCCAACATGGTCATCAACACTTCTAACCTGAAGTTTGAAGACCAGCTCACCTCCACCGGTTTTACAGGTGTAAGTTCAGAGATATTTAGCGGCAGTACATTGAAGTCGAACTATATGGATGTAAATGCGGGTATCCTGTATACCGGTAGCACATCGGACAAGAATAATTTTTATGCGGGTGTGAGCATTTATCACCTTACCCGTCCCAAACAATCCTTCACCGGCGCGCTATACCTGTTAAACCAGCGCACCACATTTCACGCAGGCGGATATTTCCCTGTGGGAGATGCCTTAACCCTGCATTTAAGTGCCTTGCAAAGCATGCAGGCGGGTGCACATGAAACCGTGCTTGGCGGGGCCATGCAGTTTATGGCCAGCCCGGAAGGCACGGCCAAACCCGTGAGCTTTTATGCCGGCAGCTGGCTGCGTTTGCAGGATGCACTGATCCCCTATCTTGGCCTGGAGTTCAGTGATTTCAGGCTGGGTGTAACGTACGATGTAAATACCTCTGCCCTCAAAACCGGCTCCAACAGCAAGGGCGGCATCGAAATTTCCCTCATCTACATCAACAGGCCATCTGAAACAAAAGGATTGCCCTGCCCGAAATTCTAGAAACAGCCAGCTATTAGCGGTTAGCAGTTAGCAGTTAGCTTGAAAACAGCTGCGAGCTGCGTGCCTGCTGATGGAGGAGTAATGCATTTCTCGCGGAAATCGCGAAAATCACGGAAATATTTTAGCGAAGATCTTCGCGAAATGTAATACGCAAATGCAGCGCGGGCGCTGCTGGCTCGCTATAGTTTGGAGGACACCGGCATCGGCATAATTTAAATTGCGCATTCGCTTCGATCATCTCGACTGTCGATTCTCGATTCTCGACATTGGTACCCACACCGACTGACGATTCACGTTCACGGCTCACGCCTTCCTGCCGCTCACAAACGGGTTTCCTTTTACAATAAAGCGGTAGGGCAGCAACGCGTCTTCTGCTGCATAATCCACACCTATGCGCGGGGTAGCGGCGATAGCAGAGGCAGGGTAGCGTTTTTTATCATCGGCAATCCAGATCTTATTTTCCAATAAACTGAAACCCGTGTATTGTGTGGTAATGCCCAGGGCTTTAGATACATTGCCCGGGCCTTTGGTGAGGGTATTATCGGCCTTGTGTTTGTGCGTGCGCAGCAACATTTGTTCAATACCTATCAACGGCTCGGCCCCGCGGATGAGGACGGCATGCGGCGTTCCGGCTGCATTGGTAACCACATTAAACAGGTGGTGAATACCGTAAATCAAATACACATATGCAGTGCCGCCTTCACCAAACATCACTTCTGTGCGTGCCGTGCGGCGGTTGTTGTAGGCATGGGAAGCTTTGTCAACCACACCGTTGTAGGCTTCGGTTTCTACAATACGGGCGGCTGTGGTAATACCGTCAAAATGCGTTACCAGTATCTTGCCCAGCAGCTGTTTCGCCAGTTTTACCACATCCTTCTGCCGGTAAAATGAGGTGGTTAATTTTTGCCATTCCGCAAAATTGCCGGAACCTTGCAGAATATCGTCAGCTTGTTGTGTCAAAATCAATACATTTATCTGCTAAAATACTTCCCTGGTGTTAAAAGAAATCGTCTTAGCTATCCAGTCCTATATCCAGGCCCATCATTTTATCCAGAAGCACAAGCTATGGAAATGGATTATTATACCCGGCATTATTTATACCATACTGTTTGTGGTGAGCATGTATTTTTTTGGCAAAACTGCCACGCTTTTTATTGAATGGCTGAGTTTTGAAACCGGGTTAAAAACCTGGGTAGACCATATGCAGAGCGGTTTGCTGGGTTTCCTGTTTACCCTGGCCGGGCTCATTTTCTGGCTGATACAGATGATGCTGTATTTCTCGCTGTTTAAATATATCTGTTTAATTATCGGTTCACCGGTATTCGCCTACCTCAGTCAGCGTACAGAAGCCACACTGGAAGGCAAAACAGATTTTCCTTTCAGCTTTAAGCTGTTTGCCAAAGACATTACCCGCGCCATCAAAATAGTGCTGCGCAATGCCCTGTGGCAAACGGTGTATGCCCTCTGCTTCCTGCTATTGTCTGTTATCCCTGTTGCGGGCTGGGCCACGCCGATTATGGCAGTTACCAACGAATGCAATTACTTCGGCTTTTCCATGCTTGATTACAGCTGCGAGCGCAGGAACATGAGTATACAGGAGAGCATCGTTTTTATCAACAGGCATAAAGGACTGGCTATTGGCAACGGGCTGATGTTTTACCTTATGCACCTGGTACCTTTTCTGGCACCTGCCTATGCCATTATCGCTGCTACCATGAGCATGGTACAGGCCAAAGAAAATCCTTCACTCATCGATAATCATTAGTATGAAAACAGGCACTGTGCATTTGATACCCACTGTACTGCACGAGGAAGAACAAGCCCTCCAGGCTATTCCGCCCTACATTACGGAGGCGATCAAAAAATGTGATGTATTTTTTGTGGAGCAGGAAAAAACAGCCCGCCGTTTTTTTAAGAAGTTATGGCGTGAAATGGTGATTGACGATTACCAGTGGTTTACCATACACAAAGCAGAAGAACAGGTAAAAAACGCCTTTACCGAACAGCTGAAACAAGGCAAAAATATCGGCATTGTAAGTGAGGCCGGCTGCCCCGGCATTGCCGATCCCGGGCAACTGCTGATAGAGGCTGCACAACGCATGGGCGCTACCGTGGTGCCCTATGTTGGCCCCAGTTCTATTTTGCTGGCGCTGATGGCCAGTGGAATGAACGGGCAAAACTTTTACTTCAACGGCTACCTGCCCATTGATGCGCATGAGAAGAAAACCGCCATCCGTGAAATGGAAGCCCATTCGGCCAAGACAGGCTGTACGCATATTTTTATAGAAACCCCTTACCGCAATAACCAGCTTATCCGCGACCTGCTGCAAACAGCCAAACCCACCACACGTTTCTGTATTGCAGTAGACATTACTGCATCAACCGAAAGCATTCTCACCAAAACCGTTCAGCAATGGCAACAAAAAACGCCTGACATTCACAAACGCCCGGCGATATTCCTCCTGCAGGCGTAGGTGCAGTGACATCTATTTCTCGCGAAAATCGCAGAATACGCTGAATTTATGGAGGAGATCGCAGTGGGTTTAATATGCAGATGCAGTGTGTGGTATGCCGGTGAGGACACCGGCATAGGCATAGATTCGCTACGATCAAATACACGCTACAATAGTCTCGACTGTCGATTCTCGATTCCCGATGAAGCTCATCTCGGCTTAATCACCGATTCACCAGACGCGCTGCGTATCTGTATCACACTGTCAACAATGGTTTTCTGCATGCCGCGCCAGGGAAGGGCTCCAAAGTATTCCTTGTAATGCACTTCTATTTCGCGGCCTGCATTTTCACTTAAAATACGCGCCACCTTTTCATCTGTTACGCTGAATTCAAATTCATTGCTCTGCACATTGGCCTTAAAACCGCTCTGGATAATTTTTCCTTCATAGGTTTTAAACACATAGCCTTTGCGCATAAAGTAATTGAGCGTGCCGGCCTTGGTGCCATCGCCAAAAACCCAGGTAAAACGGAAATAACAAAATACGATAAGTACTACTACCAGCACTGCCAGTACTTTCCAGAATATTTTTTTTCCTTTTGTCATAACAGGATGCGGTTTTGCAGTTGTATAAATAAAAACGCACAGCCGGTTATTGGTTACGGCTGTGCGCTGTATGTACAAACGGGAGAACTATAAGCCGTATTGATCAACAAGATATAACAAAGCGGCCATGTTTACAGCACCCAGTTTCAATTCGCGGATATTTACGTTTTCCAGTACATCGTTCGCCGCATGATGCACGTCGAAATAACGCTGGCTATCGGGGCGCAGTTCACTTACTGCCGTACCCAGCACTGCATGCAGCGGGTCTACGTCTGCACCGCCGCCGCCTGCTGTAAAGCCTTCCACACCATAGGGTGCAAACAGGGGTTTATAGCTGTTGAATTTATCCAGGCTGGCAGGCGCACCCAGCGTAAAGCCGCGCGGGGCAAAACCGCCTGCATCGCTTTCCAGTGCAAACAGGTGCTGCTCACCGGCTGCCTTGGCTGCTTCTGCATATTTTTTACCGCCACGGGTACCGTTTTCTTCATTGGCAAACAGTACAAAATGAATAGTGTGTTTGGGGCGGTAGCCGGTTTCTTTAAATGCCTTTAAAATAGCGATGGTCTGTACCACACCTGCACCATCGTCTGTAGCGCCTTCGTTTACATCCCAGCTGTCGAGGTGGCCGCCAACGGTAATGATCTGCTCAGGATGTTCGGTGCCTTTCAATTCGCCGATTACATTATGCCCGATGGTATCGGGCAGCATTTTGCCGTATGTATACAATTCACCGGTAAGGGTTTTACCCTGGTCGAGCAGTGAATCAAGTTTTTCCATGTCACGCAGGCCTACTGCAGCTGCGGGAATCTGGGGAATACTGTCGAGGTAACGCAGTGAGCCGGTGTGCGGGTTATTGTCAACCGAATGCGACATAGAACGTACCCAAACCGCAACAGCACCATATTTGGCGGCGCGGCTGGCACCGATGGCACGGTAGATGACATTTTTGCCATAGGCTTCGAAAGTCTGTACAAAGGTTTCTTCAAAAGGCACATCGTACAATACAATTTTGCCTTTCACTTCATTTTTGCGTGCATCCAGCTCGTCGAACGAGTGTACGCGAATGAGTTCGGCTTTTACGCCTTTGGCGCCGGTGCCTACGGAGTTACCCAATGCCAGTACATTTACAGGTGCTGATACCTGTTTGCCACCCGCTGTATAGATAAAGCTTGCCTTGTCTTTTCCGCCGCGCACCCAATGCGGCACCATGCATTCCTGCAGTATCACCTTATCGGCACCTGCAGCTTTCAGGGCATCGGCGCCCCATAATTCGGCTTTTACCATACCGGGCGAGCCGGCGAGGCGGCCGCCTACTTTTTTGGTGAGGTTGTATAAATTCTGGTAGGTGCTGCGTTCAGTTAATGCGCTGTTGGCTATTTTCCTGATAAACACAGAATCATCATTACCCGGTGTACGGGCCATTACCGCTGCAGGGAAGCAGAGGAGCAGTACTAGTTTTTTCATTGTTTTGCTTGCCTTTTAAAGGCGGAAGTTACTTGATTCGGGGCAGCCAATCATGAAAATTGCGTTCTCGTAAAATGGTTGTTATTTTGTACCCAATAAACCATTATGCATGCGAATAGGAATAGTTTGTTACCCAACATTCGGGGGTAGCGGCGTGTTGGCAACAGAATTAGGAAAAGCTTTGGCTGATAAAGGACATTCGGTTCATTTTATTACTTACCAGCAACCGGTGCGTTTAAATATCTTCAGTGCAAATATTTACTATCACGAGGTACGGGTGCGCACTTACCCGCTTTTTGATTATCCCCCTTACGAAGTAGCACTGGCCAGCACCATGGTTGATGTGATCCGCAACCACGATCTTGACCTGCTGCATGTACACTATGCCATTCCGCATGCAAGCGCTGCCTATATGGCCAAGCAGATTGTAAAACAGCAGGGACGCACCATCCCCGTAATTACCACCCTGCACGGTACAGATATTACGCTGGTGGGGAAAGACAAAACCTATGAACCCGTGGTCACGTTCTCTATCAATGAAAGCGATGCCATTACCGCGGTGTCGAATAACCTGCGGGAAGAAACCTTTCACTCATTCCCCATTACCAAGGAAATTGAGGTGATCTACAACTTTGTAGATGTAGCCCGCTTTAATAAAAAGCCCATCGATGCGTTCCGCAAGGTGATTGCGCCCAATGATGAAAAAATACTGGTGCATGCCTCCAATTTCAGGAAGGTAAAACGCGTGACTGATGTGATACGCATATTTGCCGAGGTGCGTAAACACCAGGCTGCCAAACTATTGATGGTAGGCGACGGACCAGACCGTCCTATTGCCGAAGAACTGGGCCGCGATCTGGGTGTGGATGCCGATATCCGCTACCTGGGCAAACAGGAGCAGATGGAAGAAATACTGGCTATCTCTGACCTGTTTATCCTGCCTTCAGATTATGAAAGCTTTGGTTTGGCAGCGCTTGAAGCCATGGCGGCCAAAGTGCCTGTGATCAGCAGCAATGCAGGCGGCTTGCCCGAGATCAATCTCCAGGGCGAAACCGGTTTCCTGGCACCTGTAGGCGACATTGCCCAAATGAGCGCCGATGCCATTACCCTGCTGGCCGATGACGCCAAACTGCAGCAGTTTAAAGACCAGGCCTATGCCCAGGCCTGCCGTTACGATATACAAAACATTGTACCCATTTACGAACAGCTGTACAGCCGTTTCTGCAGGATGGAGTGCGGGGGGAAATAGTGGGAGTATTTAAAAGTTTAAGAAGTTCAAAGGTTCAAGAGTTCAATGGCCTAATGGTTATAAAGGTCGCGACGCAACGCGCCTGTTAAATTGAACTAGTAAACATTTAAACTTTTAAACAAAAAGAAAGGCGGCCCTGTAGTAGGGCGGCCTTTCTTTTTATCGATGCTTAAGCCAGCTTACGGGGTTCAGGAAGCTGCCTTTTTCGTTGGTGATCATAAAGCCTACCATACCATCGCCATCGTCGCTGGCGCCGGCTTTGCCGATAACGGTACCGGCTTTTACTTTCTGGCCTGAGTTTACATTTACTGAACCCAGGTGGCTGTAGGTGGTAAAGTATTTACCATGCATAACCAGCACGGCCTGTTCTCCGCCGCCCAGGTCAAATACTGAAGACACTTCCCCATCGGCCACTGATTTTACTGTAGCGCCTACGGGTAAAGAAATTTCAATACCCTCGCTGTTGCCTTTGAGTTTTGAATTGGGTACTTCGTATTGGCCATAAGGTATAGACACATAACCTGCATCTACCGGCCAGGGCAGGCGACCGCGGTTACTTTCGAAATTCAGTGATTGTGTTAAGCCTTCGGTGGTAGATTCAAAAGGGCTGTACGTACGGTCGCTGTGTTTTACCCCATTTACGTCAGCAACATTGGCATTACTGGGTGCGCTGCTGGCGGGTGTGGAGGCTGCAGACTGCGGCGGCGGTGCAGCAGGTTTGGCGGCAGCAGTATTGTTTTGTGCGGCGGCGGCTTTGGCAGCTGCTGCTTCCTGGCGCTGCTGATCGGCCAGGCGTTGTTTGCGGGCAGCTTCTTCTTTAGCCAATCTGTCGCGTTCGGCTTTTTCGCGTTCAGCAGCCTTGCGGCGTGCCTCGGCAGCTTCACGGCGGATAATGGTTACAATGTTATCACTGATCTTCTTCTGCATGCGCTGCTTGTTCTTAATTTCAGAAGCCACATCAGATTCACGGTCTTTCAGATCCTGCACCACTTTATCCTTTTCCTTTTTATCATCTTCCAGCACGGTAAGCTGTTTGCCCTGCTCTTTCAATGCAGAGTTTTTCTCTACCTTGGAACTGCTCAGGTAAGTAGATTTCTGCTGCAGCACCTGTTGTGTTTTAACAATATTCTCCACCTGTGTTTCGCGGTACTGGCGATAACTTTTCAGGTAGTTCATGCGTTTGAGCGCATCATTAAAACTGGTGGCAGAAAATATAAAGTTGAGGTAATCGTAATTGCTCCTGTTTTTATACGCAAAAACCAGGCTCTGCGCATAATTCTGTTTCAGCGTATCCAGCTCCCGCTTCATGCGGTTCATCTCCAGCGTGGTAAGGTAAATATTGTCATCAATCAAACGCAGGTCTTTGCTCAGTGTGCTCACCAGTTCTTCACGCGCGCGTATTTTGCGCTGTACCACAGCCAGCTGGCTCAGTGACTGCTTTTTGTTTTTCTTGATTTCGTCGAAAGTGCTGTTCAGGTCTGCAATTTCTTTCTGCAGCTCCTGCTGTCTTTTCTGTAGTTCTTCTTTTGTTTGCTGGGCACCTGCTGCCAGCACACACATAAGCATCCCCAATGAAATAAACAGCTTCTTCGTCATGTAATGGTTCTTTTTCTGGTTCTGGATTTCAAGAATAGGTTGAATGATGACAATTAAACGCGCCTGCAGGTTCAAAAATTACTTCCTTTTAAAGTTTTTTGGAATATTAAAAGGAAAAGTTACCGGCTGGTTAAATATATACTTTTTAAAATCAAGTTTTACGTCGAGCCTCGATTGTTCGGCCACAGCTATTTGCCTGTAGGCAGAAAAGTTAACATCACCATTGGGCTGGTATTGACTGAAAGTGATATCGCAGGTGCGGTTGCGCACAGAATCCACATCGTCGAGTTTGCTATGCATTACCAGGTTGGTGTTTTTATCGAGCGTGAGCAGGTGCTTGAATATTTTACCCACGATGAGCACCTGCAAACCGGCATCGGCATTTTTATAGGAAACGATATTGCCGTCTGCAAAAATTGTATTGCCCACAATCAGGTCCTGCAGCGTGTAAAAATCAAACGGGATCTGTGTCAGATCTTTCAGGTAGGAAATGCTGCGGTACACCACGGTTTTGTTAAGCTTGTTCATCAGCTTCACGCTGTCGCGCGTAACCAGCAGGCGGTAGCCTTCAATACCGAACGGACCGGTAAGCTGTATCCAGATAGCGCTGTCTTTCTGCATCTGGATATTGGCATTGGCGCCATCGCCACCGTTTTTATCTTCATAGTCTACTTTTACCTTGGCAGAAAAAGTAGTGAAATCAATACGTTTGGTTTTCAGGTTGTGCACGATGTCTTTTACAATGGTAAGCGAATCAACCTCGTCTTTTTTCACCATTACTTTCTGCACCGTGTCTTTCTTCGAAATCGCGTTCTCTATCCTTTGCACTTTTTTGGCCGGACGGCAGCTTGCCCAAAGCAGCACTGCCATGCAGCCATATAATATATATCTCATCTGCTAATTTTTATTGTTTCCCGGTGTGGCCAAAACCACCGGCTCCTCTTTGCGTTTCGTTTATAACAGCTACTTCGGCCCACTGCACCTGTTCTACTTTCTGAATCACCACCTGCGCAATACGGTCGCCCGGGTTTATCACCTGTACTTCATTGCTCAGGTTAATCAGTATCACCTTTATTTCTCCCCGGTAATCCGCATCAATTGTGCCAGGGGTATTGAGGCAGGTTATACCCTGTTTAATAGCCAATCCGCTGCGCGGGCGAACCTGGGCTTCAAGCCCTTCGGGTAATTCCATGTACAAACCGGTGGGCACCAGGGTGCGTTCCAGCGGCTGCAGCTGTATGGGTGTTTCCAGAAAAGCACGGATATCCATGCCCGATGAACCCGTTGTGGCATACGCCGGCAAGGGGTTATTGCTTTGATTGATGATGTTGACAGTTATGGTATTCACGGCGGCAAAAATAGTTGAAAGTTTTACTGGCAGGTTTGAAAGTTCCCGTTTAAAGTTTCAAGTTTAACGTTATAATACACGAAAGAACTTTAAACATTAAACCCTTAAACATTAAACAGTTTGAATCAGGGCGACAGCGTAGGCAACCACGCCTTCTTCACGGCCTACAAAACCAAGCTTCTCGGTAGTGGTAGCTTTAATGGAAACATCGTCGATGGTGATGTTCAGTATAGCAGCGATGGTTTGCTGCATCTGCTGCACATAAGGTTTTATTTTGGGTGCTTCGAGGCACAGGGTAGCGTCTACATTGCCTACGCGGTAACCTTTGGCGGAGATGAGTTCTGCCGTGCGTTTCAGCAGTATTTTGCTGTCAATGCCTTTAAACTCGGCCGAAGTATCAGGAAAATGTTTGCCAATATCGCCCAGGGCGGCAGCGCCCAGCAGTGCATCGCAAATGGCATGCAGCAGCACATCGGCATCACTGTGCCCCAATGCACCCTTGGTATGCGGTATCAGCACACCACCCAGCCATAAATCGCGGCCTGTTACCAGCTGGTGAAAATCTACCCCCTGACCTATTCTTATATTCATTAACAACAGTTTTGGCCGCGAAGGTAATGAGAAGCGTGTTAAAAGCAGGCAGGCCGTATTTGCCACGGGGGTAAATACGGCCTGCACCGGTTATATTGAAAGGAGATGAGACTAATTGCCCGCGTTGTTTTGATCAGCGCTTTGGCCCAGGTTAAAAATAACCCCGAAACGCAGTGTATTAGACAGCGGGTTACGGGTTACACCATTACCGGAGGGAATGAGGTAAGAAAAGTTGAGGTTGATCATACTGTACTGCAAACCAACACCCAGGGTAAAATATTTACGGTCGCCTGCCTGCTGGCTTTCATAAAAATAACCTGCACGTGCAAAAAACTGTTCGTTGTAGGCGTATTCGGCACCCAGTGAAGCCTGTATGGATTTTAAACCGCCATTGTCGCCGTTGAACGATTTAAACCAGCTTTCAAATACACCATAGCTGTGGTACTCGGCCAAACCCGCACTGTCTACCGGGGCAACAGGCACCAGCAGTTTGTTAAGGTCCAGGCCAAATGTGATGCGACTGGTTTCATCGAAAGTAGAGGTGTATGCACCGCCGATACCCAGGTTGGCCGGGATAAAGTCTTTGGTAGTGGCATTATTAGTATAGCTGATTTTAGAACCGAGGTTAGACAGTACAATACCCCAGTTAAAACCGGAGCCTTCTTCATTAATACCGTGGTGATACAGCGACAGATCGGTAGCGAAGGCACTACCCGCCTTATATGTGTTACCGTTGTAGGAGCCGCTGGCCAGTTTTGAATTAATGTAACGGAAAGTAGCGCCCACACCCAGTTTTTCGCTGAGCTTACGTGAATAACCTATATCAAAGGAAAACTCGCGGGGGTTCTGACCGCCCAGCGGGTTACCGTTCTGATCGGTAAAGTCGATGTGACCCAGGTTAAAGTAACGCAGGGAGGCAGACAAAGCCTGTTCTTCATCGAGTTTATAATAGCCTGCCAAGGTGGCAAGAAAAACGTCTTTGGTAATATCGCCCAGCCAGGGGGTATAGGTTACACCAATACCTGAATTTTCCTTGGCAAACGGCGTTTTGGCCAGATTCCAGAACGTGCTGTTGGCATCCGGCGGTGTAGCAATACCAACATCACCCATCCCTCCTGCCCGCGCATCGGGCGAAATACGTAAAAAGGGTACAGCGGTTGTTACTACGTTTAAGGGGTTACGGTCTTGGGCAGCTACCTGCTTTTGTACACCTATCGCCAACAGCAAAAAAGCTGCTGATTTTAAAGCGGTTAGTTTCATTTCCTTGTTTGTGATTTGATCAGCGGTTTTTGTACCCTGTATATAGCTAATACGTAAATTCGGATAATAATAGTATATATGGGACAAGAACCCTTTGAAGTTTTCAATAAAAAGACTGCGTAGAAATTGTATCTATAACGGAAATTTATGAATGTTTGACAAACAATCTTACCCACTTGCTGTTTGCAAATATGAAATAATTTTCTTTCAATAGCAATAGTCCGGCCAAAAATGCAATTGGCGCCGCTTTTGTGCAACTTTCATTTTCCTTAGCTTCGCCTTTCGGATACAAAATTCTTTTATATTCGCAGGGATTTCAACCGTAAACAATATTTTTAAAAAACCATCGTTTTAACTCTCAGCTAAACTAGTCTGCACATGTTAACTGGACTTAGAAAGTATGCTATACTCATAGCAACAGCCGGCAGTCTTGCCAGCTGCCACAAAAAGAAGGATAAATCAGATGTAACTGGCTGGAATTATAATGATAAAGACCGGGGAGGCTTTTTTGTAGCTAAACCCAAGGATATCAAAACCGGTCCGGGTCTGGTATTTGTACAAGGTGGTACCTTTACCATGGGCGCCACCCAGGAGGATGTAATGGGCGACTGGAATAATATGCCGCGCCGTGTTACCGTGAACTCCTTTTTTATAGACAAAACTGAAGTTGCAAACGTTCACTACCGTGAATACCTGTACTGGCTCGAGAACGTGTTCTCCGACGACCAGTTTAAAGCGGTTCTGGAAGGTGCCAAACCGGATACCCTGGTATGGCGCAGCGAACTGGGTTATAATGAGCCGCTGGTGGAATACTACTTCCGTCACCCTTCTTATAACTACTATCCCGTTGTTGGTGTAACCTGGAAACAGGCGTATGATTTCTGTATCTGGCGTACCGACAGGGTGAATGAAGGTGAGCTGATTAACAAAGGCTACCAGAATAAAAACGTAGTTAAACAGGAAATGAACGGCGGTGGCCAGGAAAACTTCAACACCAAATCGTACCTCATGGGCGAATACCAGGGTGTACCCGGTAAACCCAAAAAGAACGACCTGAAAGATGCACAGGGCCGCCCGCGTAACACCGTGAAATTTGAAGATGGTATCCTGCTGCCTGATTACCGCCTGCCTTCAGAAGCAGAATGGGAATATGCAGCGCTGGGTCTCATCAACGAAAACCCGCAGGTGCGCAACGGCGAGAAAAAACGCGGTGAAGAGTTAATCAGCAACAAACAGATCTATAGCTGGAAAAACGACGGCTACGACAACCTGCGCGCCACACGCCGCGGTAACTGGCAGGGTGCTTTCCTCGCCAACTTTAAAC
Source organism: Deminuibacter soli (assembly GCF_003412455.1). Taxonomy (GTDB): domain Bacteria; phylum Bacteroidota; class Bacteroidia; order Chitinophagales; family Chitinophagaceae; genus Deminuibacter; species Deminuibacter soli. The sequence continues at coordinate 339,904 of NZ_QTJU01000001.1, forward strand.
GTGGTAATGGTGACTACATGGGTACTACCGGTGGTTTGAATGACCGCTCTGCCTACCCTGCTGAAGTAACCTCGTTCTTCCCCAACGGTTTTGGTTTGTATAACATGAGCGGTAACGTAAGCGAATGGGTTGCCGACGTTTACAGGCCTACTACCAATGTTGAAGCAGATGATATTAACCCATACCGCGGTAACGTGTTCAAGAAAATTGACATGAGCGGTGGCGAAGGCAATCTTCGCGATAGCATGGGTCGTATGAAATATATTCCGGAAAGTGATTCTGCATTGCGCAACCGTCGCAACTACCAGCAATCATATGCCGTTAACTACCTCGATGGTGATTCACTGAGCACAGTAGCCTATGGTTACGGTATCACAACACTGATCAGTGATAAATCAAGGGTGGTAAAAGGTGGCAGCTGGAACGATATGCCTTACTGGCTCAGCCCCGGCAGCCGCCGTTTCCTTGAAGAAGATCAGAGCAGCAGCACCATCGGTTTCCGTTGTGCCATGACACACTACGGAGCACCTGAAGGCAATGGCCGCAAAAACGGTAACTTCTTCCCGAAACGCAGACAAAAAAGATAAGGTAAAGGTAAATAAAGAGTAAAAGGCCATCCATTGGGTGGCTTTTTCTTTTGAAGAAAACGTCAGTCGTGAGTTGACACGCGAAGGGCGATTCGAGCATCGACAGCCGAGATAATCAAAGCAAGGCCGCTACTCCCTGTGATGCCTGTGCCGGTGTCCCCACCGGCATGCCCTAAACCAATGGCGGTGAGACTTCCTGCCGCAGGCGGCAACACTCAACGAGCTGGCAGCTTGTAACTTGTAGCTTAAAGCTGTTTCGAAGCTGTTCCATCATTTTCATAAATTGCAGCAAACTTGCACTGTGACTATACCTGAATTATACGCCATTTTCAAGCAACATCCATCTGTACAAACAGACACCCGCAAACTGCAGCAGGGTGATTTGTTTTTCGCACTCAAAGGCCCCAACTTCAACGCCAACAGTTTTGCCTTACAGGCACTGGAAGCAGGCGCAGCCTATGCTATTATTGACGAGCCTGTAGAGGGTGCCAATGGCCGTTGCATAGTGGTAGAAGATGTACTTACTACGCTGCAGCAACTGGCAGGTTATCACCGTGCACAGTTTAATATTCCCTTTATCGCCATTACCGGCAGCAATGGTAAAACCACCACCAAGGAGCTGGTGAGTACTGTACTGGGCACGCATTTTATTACCTATACCACGCAGGGCAATCTCAACAACCATATTGGTATTCCACTAACCCTATTACGCGTTCAACCTGACGCGCAGATGGCTGTGATAGAAATGGGCGCCAATCACCAGAAAGAAATTGAGGGTTATTGCGTGTACACCAAGCCAACACATGGCATTATTACCAATGCAGGTAAGGCCCACCTGGAAGGTTTTGGCGGCGTGGAAGGCGTGCGCAAAGGCAAGGGCGAACTGTTCGATTACCTGCGTGCGCATGAAGGCACTGCTTTTGCCTATAACGATTATGATTACCTGCACAACATGATACAGGGAGTTAAACACGTTGAATGGTACGGCACACAAACAGGCACCGTAACCGGGCAGGTGGCAGTAAGTGAACCATTCCTGGGTGTATACGTGCAGGGAGTAGACGGTGTGCAACAGGTGCAGACACAATTAGTGGGTGATTATAATTTACCCAATGTGCTGTGTGCAATAACCCTGGGCAAATACTTTGGCGTGCCGGGTAATAAAATACAGGCAGCAATTGAAGGATATGCACCCAGCAACAGCCGCTCACAGCTGGTAGAAAAAGACGGCAACAAGATCATCCTCGACGCATACAATGCCAACCCCACCAGCATGCGTGCTGCCATTGAAAATTTCGCCAAACTGCATGCAGCAGAAAAAATATTACTGCTGGGCGGCATGATGGAACTTGGCCCGGAAAGCATCGGCGAACACGAAGCAATTGTACAGTTGCTGCAGCAATATCCCTGGAAACAGGTGGTGCTGGTAGGCGGTGATTTTGCGCATGTAACATCGCCGTTTATTTACCTGCCCGATTCCCTCGCTGCCAGGCAGTGGCTGCACGACCAGCATGTGACAGGTGCGCATATACTGGTGAAAGGTTCGCGCAGCACACGCATGGAAAGGATATTAGAAAATTAACTTTGTATCCACCGGTCAAATATTAGAATTAACATACATAGAACGGCCACATGGCCGTTTTTTTTGTACTTTTAATTTAAACAACCCCCTAAATCCTTATGTCTCCCCGGCAATATCCCGATAGACCCGTCATGTTATACAATGATGTCTTGTGTGCTCATTTAAAACCCAACAAAGTCTGCTTGTGCATTGCTATGAAGAAGAATTCCTCCTCCACCAGGTTTGTTGTAACAGCGCTGCTGCTGATTGGCGTAGCATGGTCGGCCCTGGCATTGTATTATCACAATTACTGGATGCTGACGCTTGGCGCCCTTTGGCTGCTGATGCCCTTCACCATTAGCTTCAGCTATACTGAAGAAGAAGATGCCGGCAGTACAAATGAAAATTCCTCTGCATCCACCGGCTCCCAAAACGATAACAGCAGTCATTTTTTTAACGAAGACAAAGTGCACGAAGAAGAACGCAAAAACTACTAGCGTAACTTATTTTCCCGCAGGCTATTACTGCTATTGTTGTAATAGCCTGCTGGCGTTACCGTAAAAAAGCAGTTGTTCTTCTGCCCGTGTAAAGCCCATGCCATGCACGCTTTTAATAGCATCAGCAGGGTTGAATACAGGATAATCTGAACCAAATAAAAACTGGTCAACGCCAATGGTGCGGATGGTCCATACCAGCTGATCATGAAAAGGTGAATGACCGAGTACCGGCGCAATGGCAGAAATATCGCACCAGATATTGTTTTTGTACCAGGGATATTTTTTGAGTGCTTCAATGGTAAGCAGCTGCGGAAAATTTACCAGTCCCATGTGCGCAAAAATAAACCGGGTATCCTGGTTCATGGCAGCCAGCATAATCAGCTTGCCTATTTCGTTGTTATCAACCGGGCTATAGCTATCAAACAGCAGCACCAGGTGCAGTTCTCCGGCTTTTTTGGCGAGACTGGCTACTTCGGGCGCCCCTACATCAAACCCCTGGCTATTGGGATGCAGTTTAATAATACTTACACCCTGTTTGTGTACACGTTCCATTTCAGCAAAAGCATCGGCACCATCCATGGGATGTACCGAGCATACCGGGATCAGTGATGGATATTTTTTGCTGAGTGCAATAATGCTGTCGTTACGCTGGCGCGTATCGGCCATATTGCCTTTTTGTGCGATGGTAATAATGGCAGCCTTTTCAACGTTCGCTGCGGCCATGTAGGTGCGTATATTGGCCAGCGTATGATTTCTTTCGCCACTCATCGTATTTTCTTCGCCTGGCATCACGGCAATGTGCACATGCATGTCGATGATTTTTCCATGGTAGTGCGCCGTATCTTTCTGCGCGTGAACAAGCAATACATACAAGAGCAGGAAAACGGTAAGGGCATAACGCCGTGTTGGTTTCATGTTAGGCAGTTTACATTAAGATATAAAAAACAACTATATGTAAACTTAAAAGATTTTGTTTTCCGCCGGCAAAAACTGTGTTGAACGGTTGGCATTACACCCAGGTGAACGGGCTGCCCGATGCAATATGGGTAACCGTTATGCCATTGAGTTTGGGCTGCAGCCAATTGGCAACGTATGCCATACCGGGTTCTTCGCTTTGTGCATGACCCAGTATAACCAGTGCTGTTTTTTTACCCATGCTGTGTGCATCCCTGATATATTCGGCAGTTTCCCATTCGCTCACCTCACCCACCACCAGTACATCGGGTATTTGTGTTTCGGCAATGGTAACCTGTCGCACACCGCCCCATGCGCCCGGCAATAATGCAATACGGCTGCAGGGCTGCTCCAGGTTGCCTATTACACGTACATGCGCAATATGCAGGGCCTGCTTTAACTGGTTTACCAGCTGCTGCAGGGAAAGCTGCGGAATGGTAAGCACCACATCGCCCTGTTTATACCAGGCTTGCCAGTTCATTTGCTGTACTACCCCATAACTGATGGCATCGGGCTTTAATGCATGGCAATAATCATGAAAACGCCAGACTGCCATATTGTATTTTTCCAGCAACTGCTGCTTCTGTTTTACCACCGCGTTGCCGGGTACCCACGCAGGATTGTCTGTATGATTGTAAAACGTTGGCTCGTGTGCGATGATAAAATTCGCGTTCAGTTGCGCAGCCTGTTCAATAACAGCCGTAGTGGTAAACATGGTGGTAACAATACCTGTTACTGTTTGGCCGGGGCTGCCCGCCTTAATGGTATCTACCGTGTTCGGGATAACCTGCAGCTTTCCCTCTTTTAAAATAAGTTCTATTACATCCTGCACGGTGTATGTGTTTGCGGCAGACTGCAGGCCATTACCGGCAAGGGAAGGCTGCACACCCAGCAGGGCCAGCGCACCGGCTGATAAAGCAGTGCGCGTAATAAAATCCCTCCTGTTTACAGCTGACTGATCCTGTGTGACGTGCGGATGTTTCATATTGCTTTATTTACTGCTTAAATATAAATCATTCCGCAACGCGTGCAGCAGTCAGTACGGTTATAACACGGCATCTTTCTTGAAACTCGAAAAACACATGCCGGTATTGGCTTTAAAAAATTTGCTGAAATGCGCCTGGCTTTCAAAACCCAGGAAATACGCAATCTGCTTCATGCTGGTGTTGTAATAAATAAACTGTCGTTTGGCTTCGAGAATTACCTGTTGCTGAATGTGATGACTGGCCGTAAAACCGGTAACATGTTTTACTGCGCGGTTCAGGTAATTGGGTGTTACATGCAGTGCAGCCGCGTAACAAGCTACTTTTTTCTGGGTGATGAAATGCTGTTTCAGCAGTTCCATAAACTGGCGTACCAGTTCTGTTTCACGTTTTACCATCCGTGTTTGTCCGTCATCTTCCAGCAGGCGTATAAAATAAATCAGCAGTGTATTCAGCAACCCGGCGAGTATGGTCGGTTTCAGCTGAAAATCGTTGTGCCACTCACGTATCATGCGGTTAACAATACCTGCCATTTCCATTTGCTCTTCAGTACCTGCAATGGCATACAGCAGGGTTCTGTCAATTACGCTCCGTTCAAACAAATGCATCATCTCCTTCAGATCGCCGATGCGGTACAACATATCCATGGAAAAGGAAATGCAGAAGCCTTGTGTACCGGGCGCAATGTCAATTACACGCATTTGCCCGGGAACCACGCAGCAGGCAAACCTGTTGGTAAGCTCATATTTGCGCGTATCAACGCTCAATGTACCGGCCCCTTCACTGATGAGGATGATTTCGAAATGATCAAGGGGGGCGAGCTTCGCGGCTGTAAAGTCAGGACATTGATCCTGCAGCATGCAGATATTGAAATGCCGTTTTGAAAGATGGGCGTCATTTGCAGTTGCGCTCCATGGCGGGTAGGCTGTTGCTGTATTCATAGTGTTATCCTTTCTTTTGCAAGAGATAAGACAATTCACATACCATCCTGTAACAAATTGAATACAAACAAATTACAGCATAATACAGTTTCTGGAATTTACGATATATCAACAATTTATGAGCCTGCTTATCAATCGTCGCGGTGGCAAAAAATGCCGGATGACCTGCAACTGGTGCAGTTCATCCGGCATATTCAATACGGCTGCATGGGGTTTGCACTGCTATTTGCGCCCTGCAGGATACAGGTATGCCGCAAAACCGGTAACCAGCAATCCCGGCAGTACCACAGCCGGCAAACCCAGGCGCTGCGACAGCAACCCACCGGCCAGGCAGCCTGTTAAAAAACCGCCGAGCACAACACCTTGCTTTTTTAGCGACTGCCCTGAAACAGCATCTGCAAATTTATTGCGCAGTCCCTGCTCCAGGTCAAGCGACAGTTGTGTTACATTACCTGTCATAATGGTTGTTGGCCCGTATGTTTCTTTGGGAAACAACCTGCTGAAAGCATTCTGCAGGCCCATGGCAAATACAATTACCATGGCAATGGTGTATACACTGTTTTCACTAAGCATACCCTGCCATTGCAATACCACTGCTGCCAAACCAGCCAGCAATAAAAGCAGCCCTTCTGCCAGCAATAAATTGTACCGGTTGCCCCATTTTGCAGCCATTCTTCCGCCCACGGTAACGGAGCATATAAACACGGGGAACGTAACCAGCTTCAGCCATGCATGCCAGTCTGCCCGGTGCACCAGGTCGTACGCAAACACAATAAAGTTACCGGTTACATGCGCCGAGAACAGTTCGGCAGCAGCAACAAACGTGGTGGTATCGCAAAACCCGGCTGCAAAAGTTAGCAGGAAGGTGGTACACCGCAGGATATTATTTTGTTCCATGACTTTGTTACGGTTGGTGATAAAGCTATTGTTGCCGCAGCCTTACAGGTGCTGATACAACCAGTAATCTGCCGAAATCGTTCCTGCGCCTGTAACAGCGAGGTATAAAAAGCAAAGGGTATATACATAAGGCACATCCCTTACCGCAATTGAATCGTGCCGGTGCACCACAAAATAACCAACCGCGGTAACACCGATAGTTGGCCATACTACCAGCCTTGTGCCAATACCCAGTATAACCAGTGCAGGCACTACTGTATCTGCAACAGAAGCCATAACCTGGTTAAGCTGCGGTGGCAGGCCGAGGGGGTTGGGTACGATTTCCTTTTTACCTATAAACTTTTTCAACCCATGCACCCGGAACAGCTCAACTGACAGCAGGATGCGGAACACCAGCAATGCCCAGTTGTTTATTTCACTGCCTGCGTTGGAGTACAACAGGCTTTTCAGCAACTCTATCATATCACAATATTTTTCTGGTTTAAAAGGCAAAGCAGGAGCAGCCCAGTGCGCCCCAGAATGCCGTGTAATTGGTTACAGGCACAGTACTGCGGCGTGCTTTGTCGTGATCGTGCCCATGCACACCACAACTGCCGGTGCAATGATGCACATGCGAAAACAGGTTGCCTGTTAACGCACCATCGTGTTGCTGTGCAGCCTGATGCCCTGCCTGTTGTATGGATGTGGTACAATAACCGTTGTAGATATTGGCAGGCGACCAATCGGGCAATACAGGAATGGAAGGTGGTGCAAAGCCGGTGAATGCTCCTTTTGCATACACAATTCTTCCACCCACAATGGTAAGCTCTGCTTCAATGTTTTTGATGTCTGCCTCATCAACGGTAAAGTAATCGGCATTCAGCACGGTAAGATCGGCCAGCATGCCCGATTTCACCGATCCTTTTTGATGCTGCTCATCAGAAAACCAGGCACTGCCACGGGTGTACAGTTCCAGTGCAGTTTCACGGCTAAGGCGGGTGTTTTCGTTGTACAGCTCCAGGCCGCCTACTGTTTTGCCTGCAGTTAACCAGTACAAACCTACCCATGGGTTATAAGTAGATACACGTGTGGCATCTGTACCGCCGCCTACAGGCACTTCCATTTCCAGCATTTTGCGCACAGGCGGTGTGTGCGCCGCTGCAGCTGCACCGTAGCGTTCGGTAAAATATTCACCCTGGAATGCCATGCGCGACTGAATTGCGATACCGCCGCCAAGGGCCTTTACGCGTTCAATGTTTCTTTCATCGATGGTTTCTGCATGGTCGATGATAAAATGCAGGCCATCAAAAGGCATATCCCTGTTTACTTTTTCAAACACGTTGAGAAAGCGGGTAATGCTTTCGTTATAGGTAGCATGCATGCGAAAAGGCCACCTGTTTTCAACCAGCAAACGAACCACTGTCTCCAGCTCGGCCTCCATATTTTCGTGCAGTTCAGGACGGGGTTGTACAAAATCTTCAAAGTCAGCAGCAGAGAATACCAGCATTTCACCGGCACCATTGTGGCGGTACATTTCATCGCCCTGGTGTAATGGTACAGATTTTATCCAGCTGGCAAAATCTTCTTTCTCCTGTTTGGGGTGTTGTGTAAACAGGTTGTAGGCGATACGCACGGTAAGCTGATCCAGTGCACGCAGCTCTTCCACCACTTTATAATCATCGGGGTAATTCTGGAAACCGCCACCTGCATCAATTACGCTGGTTACACCAAAACGGTTCAGCTCTTTCATGAAATGCCGGGTTGAATTGAGCTGGTGTTCGTAAGATAGCCTGGGGCCTTTTGACAGCGTAGCATACAATATCAATGCATTGGGCGAAGCGATTATTAAGCCGGTAGGTTCACCGTTGCTGTTTCGCTCAATAGTACTGCCTGGCGGGGCAGGTGTATCTTTTGTAAAGCCAACCGCACGTAAGGCTGCGCGGTTCAGCAACGCCCTGTCGTACAGGTGCAGGATAAAGACCGGTGTATCCGGCGCAATGGCATTGATTTCATCAAGTGTGGGCAGGCGCTTTTCTGCAAACTGAAACTCGCACCAGCCACCTACTACCCGCACCCACTGCGGCGATGGCGTACGTGCCACCTGCACTTTCAGCATGCGCAAGGCATCGGCCAGTGAGGGCACACCATCCCAGCGCAGTTCAAGGTTATAGTTTAAACCACCCCTGATTAAGTGTGTATGCGAATCGTTCAAACCGGGGATCACCCGCTTTTTTTGCAGGTCAATCATTGTTGTTTCATCACCTGCCAACTGCATTACTGTGGCATCATCTGCAACTGCGATAAACCGGCCGTTCTTAATAGCCACAGCCGTGGCTACAGGATTATTCCTGTCTACCGTATGAACCTGTCCGTTGTATAAAATAGTCTCTGCTTTCATACCGTTTGCCGTTGTGTTAAGAAAATCAGTTATTGTAAGATGCGATCACTTCTTTCAAAGCCTCGCCGGACGGCGCGAAAAACGCAGGTCCTGCGAGCAGGGTAATTCTCGTCAATGGCTTAAAGAAATCCATGTTATTCTTTTGCAGGAACACTTGTGTGCGGTAGGCATCCATAGCGCCTTTCAATACATTTTGGGCAACCGTTGCAGTAGGTGAATCTATACCTGCATCTTTCAGATCGCTTGCATGCGCATAAGACGATACACCCAAACGCAATGCTTCGCGCATGCCGATGCTGCCCACCGTATACATGATATCTGCAGAGAATTTATTGCGGTCGCCCAGGCCTATCAGCAGCAGTTGTTTGGCAGCGATGGAACCTTTGGCAGGCGTTAACAATAACGTTTCATAAGCATGACCGCTAAACTTACCGCTCCTGCGCAATTCGGTGATAATGCCGTTTAAAGCCTTATCCAGGTGCAGCATGCCATTAAGCTGTGCAGGCAATGCAGGCGGGTTGGTAAAATCACCTTCCGTATATTCAAATACGCAGGCAACCTGCAAGGGTGTTATTTCTGCAGCAGGGCCCTGCACCATGGCTTCTACTTCAATGCCATCTATTTTACCGATGATAGCCGATGTGCCCGCTGCAGGAAGTTTGGCTGCAGTTTGCTGCGCTGTGGCACCCTGCATTATCAATACCGCAGCAGCAATCAATACCATGCGGCCGGCTGCTTGTAGGATCATTGTTTTCATATACTGTTGAATTGTGTGTTGATTACACTGGTTAAAACTTAAATGCCAGCTGCGCGTTTACAAAAGAAGAATTGACGGCAGGCTGAATTTTATCGTGAATAAATGCGCCTGTTTTAAAGAACTGCCCGCCACAGGTGAATACCATGTACTTGCTGAATGCATAGCTGGCATTTAACAGGTAGGCAGTACCGATATACCGTTTATCTGAACCTTCACCAGCAAGGTTGAAAGTACCGCTGGGGCGGTAAATGCCATCCATTAACGAGTAACGCCAGTTGATGACCACATCGGCCTGCATGGTGAGTTTGCCGGTAAACGCAGCAGTAACATAAGGATGAAGGTCGATTAAGTTGGCAGGGCCAATACGCGGGTTAAAGCCGAAGTAACCACCTTTCGGGTACAGGGGATTGAATGTTTGCAAGCTGCCATCGCCCGGCCGCTTGTCGCCTGAAATATAATCGTTGCGCAGGTTTACAGAAGGCGTAAATTTTACATGATCAAACCGGTAGCCTATATCAATGGCGGCAGTCCACGCATTGATATTCCCTTTGTTAAAAGAACCAAACTGGTATGCACCTTCCACATTATAAATAAATCCGCCGCCATATTTCCAGTAACGGGCAGCAATGGTATGCCTTACCTCTTTCCCTTCCCCTTCTTCAAACACAGCGTTATCGCGGCGTATACCCAGGTAGGTGAAATCAATATTGCCCGAAGCAGGTATAACCAGGTGCGAATACACACCCCACAGGTTGGCCTGGTGCGTGGGTTTATTGTCAAAGAAACCGGTGTTCACCTTATCATCCATCATTACAAAACCATCTACTGCCAGTGAAGGTGTGGTATACATAATTTTACCGCCGGTAAAATATTGCCGTACATTGGGGCCTTCCCTTACTGATATCAACCGACCGGTGCCATAATCCAGCTCTTGCCTGCCCAGGCGTACGGTAAGCTGCTGCCTGCCCTGCTGCCATGCAATTACATCTGCAAACAGGTTCTGTATGTTCATCTTGTCTTCATCAATCGGCCTCGGGGCATCTTTACTGCCGCTTTCCAATGCACTCCGCAGTTGTGTAAACAGGCGTACACGATTGCCCAGGTGCACATCAGCATGCAGGTCGTAGCGTTGCAGCAGGTAGTGGTTATCGCCTTCACCAAACTCATTCCAGTCGGCATTGTGCGTATACACCATTTCATACCTTGCTTCGCCGCCTATTGAGGCATATATTTTTTTATCTGCCGTGAACGGGATAAACTTGATGTGGTTATACCAGCCGGGTGAAGTATCATTTTTAAGATAAGTATAATCTTCATCATAGCGCATCAGTTTAAACTTCTGTGCGTTTGCCGGCTGCATTGCCAACACTGACACAAAAACATACACCAGGAAAAACAGGAACGGATATTTCATAACCGGGTTAAGGTAAAAAATTAATGAGCCAGCATATTGTGTGCGTATTGAATACCGATGCCATATGCGCCACCAAAGCGTTTCATTAAATCGGTAACGGCAACATAAGTTTCCTTGCGTGCCCAGTCACGCTGCAATTCCAGCAGGTATTGAATAGAAGTCATGGGTTGCGCACCCGCCTGTATCATACGTTCAACAGCACGTTCATGCGCTTCTTTGCTAACATCGCCGCAGGCATCGGTGATGATATATACTTCATAACCTTCAGCCAGTGCACACAGTGCAGGCCCAACAATGCACACACCTGTCCACAAACCTGCCAGCACCAGTTTCTTTTTACCGGTGCCGGTAATTGCCTTGTAAGCCGGTTCATCTTCCCAGGTATTCATTGATGTGCGGTCGATATAGTTAGCGGCAGCCTGCGGATATACAGCTTCAATTTCAGGAAAAACCGGTCCGCTAAAAGTGCGTTCAGCAACAGTTGTTACAATCGTTGGCACATTGAAAATGCGCGATGCACCTGTAACAACAGCAGTATTGGTACGCAGCAGGGCAATATCAATACTATTTACAGCAAAAGCCATCTGGCTTTCAAAATCAATTAATACCAGCGCATGATTTGTCGGGCTCAGCAATTTGGGAGCAATAGTCATATATGTAAATTTTAGGGATTACGCACAGGGCATGCGGTGAACAGGCAATTGTTCTATTAATTGCAAAGCTAGTTGCACCATGCACCGCTGCCAATGCACAGATAGGGCTAACAGTTACACAAATGAAGAATGCATTAAGAACAAGGTGGAGTTAGACAACAGTGCAGCAAATAGCAACGGCTGAATGCAACTGCCTGGCAGCAGTACATTCAGCCGTTGAATAAAATGAGGATGCGCTTTTACTGACCTGCGTTTAATATAAGCGTATTGGCCATGGTTATTTCATCCTGGTTAATGGTATGCCCCATGTTGGCATATACTTTCTCTGTAACAGCCGCGCCCATTTCGTTAAGTATATTGGCAGTGGCATATACCCTTTCAACAGGCACATGAAAATCAGGATCTGAAGTACCTATAAACACAGGTGTTTGCGCAAAATCACCTTTATAATGATCGCGGTAAATTTTATCGCCGATAAGGCCGCCGGTAAAAGCAATAACACCACCGTAACGCGTGGCGTTGCGTGTAATAAATTCGAGCGCCAGGCAAGCCCCCTGCGAAAACCCCAGGAAATACATATCCTGTTTGCGGATGCCTTTGGTTTCAAAATCAGCTACCAGTGCATGCAGCATTGTTAAGGCATCGGACAATGCAGGTTCGTTTTGTTCGGGTGGCGCAAGAAATGACCTGGGGTACCAGCTGCCGCCGGTTGCCTGTGGGGCTGCCAGTGCAAATTCGTTTACATCAAGATAAGTAGCCAGGGAAAGAATGTCTTCTGCAGAGCTGCCCCTGCCATGTAACATGATCAAAACCTTTCCATTCTTTTTAATGCCTGCGCCTGCGAATAGTATATTTTCTTCGTGCATAACTGTTCTGTTACATAAGTGAATAAAAGTGTGGTGCTAGTGCAGCGAAGGCAGCATTTTTTCAATTTCCGCCCTGCCCGGCTCGTATTGTTTCGGCAATTTAAGACTGCTGCCCAATTGATCCAGGGGTTCATCAACCGTGAAACCCGGATTATCCGTGGCAATTTCAAACAATACACCACCGGCTTCCCGGAAATACAGGGAATAAAAATAATCGCGGTTAATTTTCGGTGTTACCTGGAAGCCCAGGCTTGACAGTTTATCATGAAAAGCCATCTGCACCGTTTCGTCAGCCACCCTGAAAGCCACATGGTGATTGGTGCCTGCAGCATTTCTCCCGGGCTTGCCTGATGGCTCTTCTATCAAATCAACAATAGCTGCTTCAGCTACTGCATTGGTTGCAAAACGGTACCGGCTGCCTTCCTGCGAAACAAAATGATAGCCGAACACATCAGTGAGCAAACGTGCTGTAGCCTCGACAGACTGCAATGTCAGCGACACACTGTGAAAGCCTGTAGCAGCAGCTTCCGGCCTTACATCGGCCCCTGCCCAGGGCGTTCTGCTGTCTGCATTGGCAGGAACCAGCAGACTGATGTGTAAGCCATCGGGATCAGTAAAAGGCAAACAGGCTTCACCAAAACGGGTTGTTTCTTCGCCTGTATTTACATGCAGTTGTTTAAACCGTTGTTTCCAGTAATCCAGGCTGCCGGCAGGCACTGCATAACCTATTTCTGTGGCCATGCCTGTACCTGTGTGTCCCTTACCAATACCTTCCCATGGAAAAAAGGTGAGAATGGTACCCGGTGCACCCTGCTCATTGCCGTAATAAAAATGGTAAGTGCCGGGATCATCAAAGTTCACCGTTTTCTTTACCATGCGCAACCCCATTATCCTTGTATAAAAATCATAGTTCACACGGGCATTATCGGCAATTGCAGTAATATGATGCAATCCCAGAATTGTATTTTCCATTCCTTTCTTTTTTTGATGGTAAAGTAGAGAGAATTGCGGTGTAATGCAACAGGCTTATTTGTATACCTGCTTTATATCGAGCTTGCGCATTTTGGAATACAATGTTTGCGCAGGAAGGTTCAGCATTTCGGCCGCACCACCCGGACCAGACACTTTACCGTTACATATTTTAAGCACATATAAAATATGATCCCGCTCCATTTCCTCGAGCGTTTTTACCCGCCCGTTTTCACCGGTAGCAATTGCCGCAACTGTACAGGAGGCAAGATCGAACCATGCTACAGGCTTGTCGCCTGCCAGTAAAAGGCTGCGTTCGATAAGATGTTCCAGCTCGCGGATATTACCCGGCCATGCATATTGTTTCAGTTGCGCCAGCCCGGCAGCACTGATGGTGTTAACAGGCCTGCCCATTTTTTTTGCATACAACGATAAAAAATAATCAGCCAGCAATGTGATGTCTTCTATTCTGTCGCGCAGTGGCGGCAATTGCAGGCGAAACACATTTAGCCGGTAGTATAAATCAAGCCTGAAGCGCTTTTCGGCTACTTCTTTTTCGAGATTGCGGTTGGTGGCAGCGATAATACGTACATCAATTTTAAACGGCTGATCGCCGCCGATACGCTCGATTTCCTTTTCCTGCAATACTCTTAACAACCTGGACTGCGCCTCCAGCGGCAGCTCACCAATTTCATCAAGAAAGATAGTGCCGCCATTGGCCTGTTCAAATTTACCCGTACGCCTGCCTGTTGCCCCGGTAAACGCTCCGCGCTCATGGCCAAACAATTCCGATTCAATCAATGATGGCGGCAAGGCTGCACAGTTGATGGTGATCATGGGCTTCTTACTTCTTTCCGATAAATCATGAATGGCATGCGCCACTTTTTCTTTGCCGGTACCGCTTTCGCCCAGTATCAGCACTGCAGTATCTACCGGCGCAATCAGCCGTATATTCCGGATAACCTCTTTTAACTGTGCGCTGCTTCCTACAATGCCATCAACTGCAGCAACAGCCTGTGCTGCGTTTTTCTGTTGCTGCCTGCCCATTTCCACACCATACCTGTGGCGGGCAATATCAAGCATCACCATCAGGTCCCGTTCACGAAAAGGTTTTACCAGGAAGCCGTATGGCTGTGTTGCTTTTGCAGCTTCGAGTGTAGACTGGTTGGTATTGGCAGATATAAACAGGAACGGGATCTGCATTTTAAACAGGTCGGCTGCCAGATCGATCCCTGTTTGTGTTCCTTTCAAAACAATATCCAGCAGCACCCAATCGGGCCGTTTTATTTCAATAAGCCCCTTCGCCTGCTCTACCGATGCGGCAATGCCGCACACTTCATGACCTGCACGTTTCAGCATAATACGCAGGTCATTGGCCACAATAAACTCATCTTCTACAATCAGTATTTTTTCCTTCATACTTAAAGGAGATTTAGCTGCTTTTTCTTTACACATTTTACACCATCACCGGTTCGCAGGTGGTTGCAAAACTGACATATATTTTCAATCCTTCCGGTTTATTTTCAATACGCAGCTGTCCGTCCAGCTGTTCGCTCAAACCCTTTATCAGGCTCATACCCAGTGATTCATTGTCACACAGTTCAAAATCCTGCGGCAGCCCTACCCCGTCATCTTCCACCACCAGCATACAGGTATCATCCCGCTTCGTGAAATAAACATGCACGGTTCCCCTGCCTGTACCCGGAAATGCATATTTCAATACATTGCTGACGGCTTCGTTGAGTATTAAACCCAATGGCACCGCCTGCACCACATTAAGCGCCACCTGCTCAGTATGCAAGGCAAAGTTCACGGCACAATCTTCATCCAGCGATTCAATCATATAATCTACCAGCGCATGAATGTACCAGTTCATATCAATTGTAGACAGGCTGTCTGACTGGTACAGGCGCTGATGAATAAGCGACATGGTATACATTCTGTGCTGGCTGGCATGAATGGCAGACAATGCATCTTTGTTATCCAGGTAAGCAGATTGTGTGTTTAACAAACTAATCACTATCTGCAGGTTATTCTTCACCCTGTGATGCACTTCCCTTACCAGCCATTCTCTTTCTTCCAGCAGCTTTTTCATTGCCGCCTGCTGGCTATCGATCTCGTTTTGCTTCTGCTGCAACTGCAGCCGGCTTATTTGTTTAATGCGGTACCGGCAGTACCCCAATGCCAGCAAAAAAAACAGCGCCATAACACTGCCGGTGTACATATAGCCAATTATGTTTTCGTTGAGCAGCACCATACATCAACCTGCAATTTGTACAACCGGTGTTTTAACAAACCGGCTTGGGTTACAAGAACACTGTTTTTCAACAACCAGGAAGTGTTGTATAACATGCGGCCGCAACACCAGCCGCCCGGGCAGTTCGGCATACAGGCATACAGTAACAGGCATCATTCGCCGGGCAGCAATTATTTTCATGTGTAAGATAATGAAAAAAACAGCAGCCAAGTATAATGCCATCCAAGCAATAATCTGATTATCAAATAATTACAAATCGGCTTCTAAAAAAGACACCTGCGATATTTCGTTATTTTATGATGGCAGTTATGATAAAGTATACGGGCAGATGATCAGGCATGGGCCATTTTAAAAGGCAGCAAATGATCAATCCACTGTGCGGCGAGGGCTTCTACATAGTCGGTAAATGAATCGATACCTGCTACAAGATGAAAGGTGCAGGCAGGCTGACCGGGCAGTTCGGTTGCATTCATATGCACATGATCATGCGCAAACAACAGCACCTGGCGGCTGATAATATCATAACACATAAAGGCGCCCCCATTGGCCTCTTCGGTAAAACAAATGAGGTTGTTTACAGGCATTGGAGCAATGTGTTCTTCTTCGCAGAGATTGAAATAATAATCACGCCATGGTGAACCAAACCAGTTGCTGCTGGATTTGGTGAAGAGAAATTGATGATTTTCGGTTAACGCATTGTCGGGCCCGTTGTATGATTTAACAATACCACCGAGGCTGTCAACCAGCAACTGGTGCTCCCATAACACCGGCAGGGAAGACACATCCGGTGTTTCCTGTTTGCACAACCAGCCGCAGCTGGCGCCATCCCGGTCGGTCCACGAAAACAGGCGGTAACTGTTTTCATTGATTTTGATATGCAGCACACGGGCTCTTTGAATAAGACTGCAAAGCGCGGGAAAATATTCACAGAAGGAAGCGCGCACATGCGGGGTATCTTCAGTGACAACTACCTCATCTGCCGGTTGTACAAAGTATAGAATATTGCTTTTAAACGCTTCAAAGTCTTCAAACAGGGGTGCTGCCATTGCGCAAAAATAGGTGTTATCAAAACAAAACCCTGCGCACAATCGTGGCAGGGCCGTATTATCGCTTATGCATCTATCAATTACACCCAGGCTTCCCAATAAGTCCTTCCCGGGCCGCCTGCACCGGTTGGATCAATGTCAAAAAAGGCAGGAATAATTTCTGCAGTTTCTTTGTGTGCGCGCTGCTCCAGGAAATAAGTAATACATTCAAGCAGCTTGGGAAAGGAGGAGAATATAATTTCACTCAGCCCTTCGGGCGGGTTGCCTTCTTCCTGATCGTATATGCGGATAGGAAATTCATTACCAGGCACTAGTGTGCGCCCGTCAAATACCAGCGGACCTGCATCGTTGCCTTCTTCACCAAAAGGATATAGTTTTTCGGCTATCAGCTCGCGGCCAATTTCCCAGTCAAAATTCACGATCAGTTCTTTCAATGGCTGCGCGGGGTTGGATTCGGGCAGGCGGATGATGCCGCAATCGCCATCGAGAAAATAAAATGACCGGTGCCATTCAATAAAACTCGGGGGCAGGGTTACACCGAAACGCTTTTCCAGGTTTTCATAATCTGTCATTGTTAAAGTGCCGGGTATGGGCTGCCATTTTACCCAGCCATCTTCACTGGGAGCAGAAGTAATCATTGCCGCCGGAAGTGTTTTGCGATAAGGAACCGTTGCCTGAGAAAACTTCATATATGCGTCAAAATAAGCCTTCGCCATTGTGTAATTTTCAGTCAATATAACGAAACCCTTAAAATTTGCATGCTAAAAAATAGTGATGATTTTACGAATGCCGCCTGTGTAAAAGAATAACAGGCATTGGAAGCTGTTCAGTAATTTACCGGCTTTTATAACAGGATCGCATGAACACCAGTTATACCATTGTTCCATTACGTAGCGAACCGGGCATTATTGCTGCATTGGCAGCCATGATTATTGAAACCGTGGCCCATGGCGGATCGGTAAGTTTTATGCATCCCTTACCCGAAGACATGGCTATTGCTTTCTGGACAAAATCGCTTGAGGCTGCAGATCGCGGGGAAAGGATTGTATTGGGCGCTTATGAAGGCGATACACTCGTTGGCACCGTTACCTTGTTGCTCGATTGCCCGCCCAACCAGCCCCACCGCGGCGAAATAGCCAAAATGATGACACGTGTACCTTATCGCGGCCAGGGCATTGCCCGTGCACTGATGCAGGCAGCAGAACAGTTGGCCGTTAAATATGGCCGTACCCTTTTAACCCTCGATACTGCTGAAGACGAAGGAGCAGCAGGCCTGTACGAGAAACTGGGGTTTGAACGCGCAGGCGTGATTCCAGGTTTTGCACTGAAACCCTATGGCGGACTTACCGGGACAATTATTTATTACAAACGCATAACGCCCGAAACCAATGAGGGACACTGATTTCAGGCGTTATTGTTTTATAAACGCTTAAAGTTGTAAAGCTATTACCAGCTTTTTTTGTAGCCGTTACCAGAGCTCTGTTCTTTAGGTCTTGCTTCGGTTACTTTCAACGGCCTGCCGTCTACATCACCACCATCTAATTCACTGATGGCTTTTTTGGCAGCCGCGTCATCCGGCATTTCTACAAAGCCGAAGCCCCTTGATTTACCGGTAAATTTGTCGTTGATTACCTTGGCAGAAGATACTTCACCATAAGCTGTAAAAAAGCTTTTCAGGTCTTCATCCTGCACATTATAGCCAAGGTTGGATACGTAAATGTTCATATTTGATTTTTATACTGTTATTAATTATTTATACTGAAAAATGCGGGCGTAGGAACTAATTAAAACGCAGATGCCGTGCTGAATTAAATTAACGAGCGCTGACGCGAAATTCAAATTGGGACACTAAAGGTATCGGTTATCCCAGTAATATCCTAGTGTTTGTTATAAAATAGGTAAGCTGAATAATTAAGGCTACCTTTAAATTCACTTAGCTGAGTGCAAACCAATTTATCATCCAGTAAATCCCCCCGGTTAACGCTCTAAACTCCTGATTTATTTAACAGATTCAGTTCAGCTAAGCCAGAAACATCTAACGAACGGTTATGACAATTAACGAGCTTTACAACGCATTACACAGCAGGTTATTTTATGAAAAGAACAGTCTAAAGCGCTACCGCTTTCAGGGAAACTCACTGTTTATTGACAGGAAAGCATTCATCCCTTTCACTATTTACCTCGAAAACAACTGTGTTTATTTATCGGCCTTGTTGTGTGAAAACGAACAACATTTTAAAGTAGTGATCGATGATTACACAGCCAATATCTATTTCTACGGAAAACAGAGCGGCCAGCCATTGCTGATACTCGAATAACCCGCCGTTATTTGCCAACCACCGGTTCTGCCTGTGCCAGGCGAAGCCGCTGAAACTCAGCACCACTGAATATTTTAGCCAGGTCAAGGTCGCCCGAGAGTTTCCACTGGTCTATGTTTTTATGCGAAACAATACGCCAGAAATTTTTTGATTCCAGGTCAGCGTAATCGTTTCCCTTTATAAACAAGCCACTCATCGCTACCCGCTTCTTGAAGTCAATTCTGATTTCCTTACCGTTGTTTTCACCGCGTGAGAGAAACTTTACAATTTCTTCTGTATTCATAATTATTGTTATTTAACCGTTTTGGCCAATTAAGCCTTGTAACATACTGCATTAATATTCATACCTGCACCTACTGATGCAAACACCAGCAAATCGCCTTTATGGATATGATGCCCCGGTAATTCTCCCTTGCAAACCATATCGAACAGGGTTGGAATGGTAGCAACAGAACTGTTTCCCAGGCAATGAATGTTCATGGGCATAATATCAGCCAGATCTGCTTCCAGATCATATAACTTATATAATTCATTAATGATTGCAGCATCCATTTTCTCATTCGCCTGATGTATAAAGATCTTTTTTACTTCAGTGATGTCGATATTGCAATTCGTCAGGCATTGTTTAATAGCAGCAGGCACATATTTCACTGCAAACTCATATACTTTCCTGCCACGCATTTTAATGTACTGCGTGCACTGGTTATTGTTACTGAAATTAGATGATGCCATGTTAATGTAATTCAGTTCACCGGCTGTGAAAGATTGCACGCTGGCACCTAAAAAACCATACACTTCGGCCACATCGCGGTATTCTTTTGCTTCAACAACCACGGCCCCTGCGCCATCACTGAAAATCATGCTGTCCCTGTCGTACACATCAATTACGCGACTTAGGGTTTCGGTACCAATTACCAGGCATTTCTTTGCCATCCCGCTTTGAATAAAGGCATTTGCCTGTATAACCCCCTGCAACCATCCCGGACAACCGAACAATAAATCGTAGGGTATACAACCTGCATTCCTGATACCTAGCTGGTGTTTTACCCGCGAAGCAATAGCCGGCACAGCACTTGACGAAGTGCTTTCAATGCCTATATCACCAAAATTATGCGCAACAATAATCTGGTCAATCGTCTCAGCATCAATGCCTGCGCTTTCAATGGCGCGTAACGCTGCCATAGACGCCATACCAGATGCATCCATATCATGTGAGGCATACCTGCGTTCCCTTATCCCGGTTATCTGCTCAAATTTCTGGACAATGATTTCTCCGGATTGTTGAATTTGCTGGCCCTGGTCATCATAGAAATCCTGTGCGGTGAAGTCTTTGTTGGCTTTTTTAAGAAGAGGGATATAACTGCCTGTTCCTGTAATAACAGCGTGAACTTTATTCAATAGTAACGATTGATGCCATAACCTGAATGTATAATGGCAATTGAAGATAGTGCATTATTGTCGTAACCGCCCGTTTATTTGAGGAACGCCCCGGCAACAGCCATAGTATTGTTAATGTGTAATATTAGTCGCGATTTAATTGTATCTTGACATACATGATTGCTGTCAGCTCAACTTTATTATTTCCTGCATTATAAAAACACCGGCTGCAAAGCATGCATTGCTCAATATCAACTCAATAATATGCGTATTTATTATCAATGTGAAACATCCGGCGGTGAAGAAGATGATGTTAAACGCATAACATTGCTCGAAAAAACGAAACGCTTTCTTGCTATTCAACTAAAAAGTCTCGAAAAGGAAATGAATGAAGAAGAAGGCACCATTGTAATCACCGGTCATGGTACCAGCCATAAAATAGATGTCAGGAACTTTACGGTAGAGCTGAACCAGAAAATCACGGCTATCCTCAACGGACTTGATTTTACGCAGGTGGCGAACAGCTGACGCCTGTTGTTTGCAATACATCCTCATCAATGCTTACCGCTCCGTTCAGCAGCCCAGGTATAAGCCATGCACGCAATCCGGCAAGTGATTGGTTTTGCTTAAGATTCAGGAAATACTTTTCACACATTGCATTTACCGTAGCATCAAACTGCTGTAGCAATTGTTTGGGAGGAGCGACAATTAAAAGCTGCCGTATTTTATCCTGCGAAAGATTGTCTCTTGCAGAACCCGAACTTAAGTAAACGAGGTGCTGATACATGCCATCCAGCATGTACCGGATATAATGCCGCCACTCTTTTTCATAAGGCATAATGGCACATACAGCCTGGTTGGTTGTTGCAGCTATTTTCAGGTAACTTACTTTACCGGCAGTAGCACCATACATGGCAACAAGAACCGATTCTGCAGGAAACAGCTTTGCATTACTGTTTTTCATTCCAAGCGCTGTAATATAATTTTCAGCTGCAATAATCACCGGCTTATTCAGCTCACCGCTGTTAATCCACGGGATGTCCCCCTGCGCATAATAGGCCGCATTGGTTGATGCAGGCGTTCCGCCGGAGCCTGTTGCAGCAACATCGGCGATCGTTTTTACTTCCCATCCTTCCGGTATCATTTTTTTCAAGGCTGCATTGTACACCATTTTACCGCCTGAAGCGGCATAAGGTTCGCCTGCTTTCCCGGGAAAATCAAACTGAACAAACCAGTAATTATAAATTGTTTTAACCAGGGCATCCAGCCTTGCATTGATATCGTGGTTAAGCGCTATTTTAGTTTCTAAAGAAGATAAAAGATGTGCGATTGCTTTCGCTGCAGGCAGATCAGGTACCACGCATTCAAAATCCATTAGCTGGTCTCTTGTTATGCCGGGAAACACTGATCCCAGGGTGCCGCGCAGTAAATCTTTTAAATGGTATTCCAGCAAAGCCTTCACAAAAGGTGCCAGCGCCCGGCCATTTTTGTGGGAGATGGCAGCCAATCCGCGGCCAATAGCATAATGGGTGTCTGCAATGTTTATTCTGCCGGCAGTAGAGCCGCGTACGCAAAAAAGAATATCTCCCTGCATTGCAAAACGCTTTCCATTGGTGGTAAACTGTACAGGCTCCGGATGCCTGCCGGTAAATTCCGCAGGCCCGTTCAGCAGCGGCACGCCTGCTCCTTCCTGGTTTACAAACACCGCCTCGGGTGATTGCCCCATGCTGATGTTCAAAAAATCTCCGAAAGTGGTTTTGGTTTGTTTATGCATACCTCAACCCCTCCAGCTGTTGTTTAATAGCGCGCTCCAGTTCAGCCGATGCTGCAAATAACCGGTCAATATCCTGTGAAAAATCATTGACGCGCTGCTGAAACGCTGCTGCTGTAATGGGTACATACGCTGTTTTTACATCAAAAAACTGCCCTGCGGCAAACGTGTAATTTTTATTCCTGATGTCAGCTGCGGTAACCACTGCAGAGAAATGCTCCTGTGCCTGTTTTTCGTTCATGGCAGTGATGATGCGTTGCTCTTCTGCAGCGCTTAAAACAGTACGCTGATTTTTGCCATCCTTTACCATGTTACCCAATGCAGATGCATCAACCAATACAATGCCCGCAGCATCAGCATTTTTATCTATGAACAGCACGCTTACATTGGTTCCGGTACTCGCAAACATATTGCCTGGCATACTTACCACACCGCGCAGCATGTTCCGTTCAATCAGTGCCTCGCGTATATTTCTTTCCATGCCTCCCCGCGCAGTAATAAAACCGGTGGGTACTATCACAGCAGCCTTCCCCTTTTCGCTGAGGCTATACATAATATGCTGTATAAACAACAGGTAAATTGCCATCGCTTCCTTCCTGCTTTTCGGCACATTGGGCACACCTGCAAAAAAGCGGTCTTTAAAATTATCATTCAACAGGTTGTTCCTGAAATCAGAGAAGTCTAATTTAAACGGCGGGTTGGAAACAATGTAATCAAACTTCTTATCCAGGTAATAAGGCGCAGCAATGGTATTTGTTTTAACAATATTGGGTATAGAACGGGAAAGATTATTCAGCAGCAGGTTTAAACGCAGCATACCGGCTGCTTTTTGCGAAATATCTTCTGAATAGATGGTACAGTTGTTTTCACCAATGGCATGTGCAATATTCAGCAGCAATGTTCCTGAACCTGCACTTGGATCGTAACAGGTGACGTGCTTCACCGGGCCAGGCACCATAATCGCAGCCATAATACGTGCTGCTGCATGCGGTGTGTAATATTCCGCATACTTGCCACCGCTGTCACTATTGTAATCTTTGATGAGGTATTCGAAAATAGTGGCGAAGAAATCATATGTTTCACCCAACATTTTCTCAAAACTGAATGCCGCTAATCTTGAGATTAAACTCCGGCAGAATGCGTCGCGCTGCGAGGTATCGGCGATAAACAGGCTTAGCTGGTCAAACAGGCTATCTTTTGCGCCGCCGGCCGATGTTATAGAGAACAACCCGGCATTGTGTACACTGATTGCCTGCAGGGTTGCATCAAACAAACTTGCGAAGTTTTCCTGCCCCTGCCTGTTGTATAAATAAGCCACTGTTTCACCGGGCTTCAGTGCGGGTGCCTTACTCCCGATAAGCGCAACCAGGTGTGTAAAATCGTCGGCATGCATTGCCTCCAGCGCTGCCTGAAAATCTTCTGCCTTAGCCAGTGTTTCATCTTGTTTCCTGGCTTCGTAACTAAACTTATCATTTATGTACCTGTACAGAAACAGCTGGGTAATAATTTTAAACTCATTGCCATCATTGCCCAACCCAAAATTCGCGCACACGCTTTTTAAGCTATCAATCAGCTGCTTTGTTTGTGTGATAAAAATGAGGTCTGTCATTTTCTATGATTATTGTAGTGTGCAGGATCTGTATATTACAAATTATCAACGATTTCTGTTGTCATGAAATTAAAAACTAACCGCTTTTGCTCCGCACCTTTTACCGTAACTGCCTGCCTAATTTACCCTGCCTGCCTAATTTCTCCTCCACCTAACTGCAAACATGTACTATTATTAAACTATATCCTTAAATTCCTAAAACAAAACCAAGCGGTCAATGAGAATCCTTTTATTCTTTGCCACAGTATGCATAAGCCTGATGGCTTCAGGGCAAACAGTTGAAGAAACATACCCTCAAACACTCTGGAGCCAGAATGATACTTTTATCATGAAACATAAAGGCCTTTCCACACCATTTTATTTTACTGCCAGCAGAAAAGACAACCGCAGTCCGGGAACAGATGCGGCTATTGATGAATACGCAACTATTTATTACGGGCACGACAGTCTGCGGCTCAACTATAACAACAGAATTCCGTATGCGCACATCATCTATCTTCATTTTGCATCACCCAAGGGAAAGACAACATTCCGTTTTCATTTCAATGAGGTCGCGGGCTATTTCCCTGATGATTATATTAAAAAAAACAGCAACAACGTTCAATATGATATTCCGGAACCTTATGAGTTGGCGAATATTATCTGGACACTTTCACCAAGCGGGGAAAGAGCCCAGGATTTGAATAAAGCGAGTGACTACTATAAACAGGTCGTGGCTTATTTCAAGCCTTATAAAAATCATCCCATCTTTAAAAAGCTGGATTTCCCTGACAGCTTGTATGCCGTTAAATATTACGACTTCAGGGAAAACAGTTTTGCTTTTAACATGAAGGATACTGTACCAGGATCAAAGAATATGCAGTTATTATTCAACGGTCCTTATTACTATGTAAACGGCGATGCTTTAGCTGACAGCAGTTTATTCGGCAACCTGAAGCCGCTTGTGGAAGACTTTGCAGCAAAGTCGAATTTCCGGCAGTTTTATAAAAGCCATTTAAGTTATTACCGGAAAGAGCTTCAGCGGCAAAAAGAGCTGTTGCCTGTTAAGCAAATGTGGCACTGGCTGGAAGATCAATTTCCTGCAACGCAATATAATTCTTATCGCATTGTGTCGTCACCACTTATCGGCGGTTCGCACAGCACACAAAATTATGCCAGCCCTTACAATGGTAAATGGTTCTCTGAAAGTGTGATGTTTATCTGCGGAACAGACAGGTATGATAAGGTACCGGAGCTGACTGAAAAACAAAAAGAAGGATTGATGTCAGGCATTGTATTTACTGAAATAGACCACAACTATATCAATCGCATCAGCAGCAAATACGCCAATCAAATCGATTCTATTTTCGGGCATCGCAGCGTTTGGGCAAAGAGCGGCAATAGTTCAGAGTTTTACTATAGCGCAATGAGCGTATTTAATGAGTATATGACCCATGCTGTTTTCTGCCTATATATACTGGACAATTACGACAAGCAAACTGCGGATCTCGTTATTGACAAGCGCGAGGATTTAATGGTTAATAGGCGCAACTTTATCCGGTTTAAAGAATTTGATAGTGCGCTTATAAAATTGAGACAGGAAAATAAGGCAGTGAAGGTAGTTGATCTGTACACGGCTATATTGCAATGGTGTGCAAAACAGCTTTGATCCTCGTTATAAACATATATCAGTTCCATTCCCAGATTTTGCCATTAATTAAATAATTCATCATTTTCAATTTCTGGCATGTATTCGTGAATGTACTCACGCAAAAAAACGACGACTTTCGCACTTTCGGATCTTTAATTGGGCCGCATCCATATTAATTTCGAAGTGTTGAATTCGATTTCTAGCCTTGCGATTCATACAAAACATTTCTTTTAATTATTAAAGAAATTAAAGTATAAAGGAAAGGTCTCAATCTTTACGCCCAAAAAGGAACGTAGGCGGCATGTTTTTTTGATGTACTTGTTGCATCTTTTGGTTTGATTAGGCCAGTTTCCAACGTCTCGTATATGATTCGGGAAGCCATTGGATAGTTGGTTTCTGCAATCACAAATCTTTTTCTTACCGTTTGATTTGTCATCGTAGAATTACTGACATAAAGCAAACAACAATGTTGGTAACATGCTCTTATCCTATCGTCTTTCTCCATCTTAGTGAGCTGCATGTGTGCATACAGAGTGACCCGTGTGTAATCCTCTCCGCGCTCAAATTTGGCGGCGGGAAGTTGGAATGCTTCAATTTGGGATACTGCCCGATCAACACCGCTTCCCCTTTCTTCACATATTTTAAGCCGGCGTAATAGTGATGCCATGCTTTCATTTCTTGACTTGGGAGGTGTATCTATGAACCTGTTAGTGTCGACAAGTGGAACTCCGGGATTGGTAATTTCAATTCGATCCGTATAAATTTCAATTAACACACCTGTTCCTAAAATTGAAAAGTCCTGGTGAATTAAAGCATTGGCAACAAACTCTCTTATGGCAACCTCCGGATACATTTTAAATTCACGGCGTAGCGCGCTTTCAATCACTTCGTTTGTGGGAAGAAGCCCCATAATATAGGTTATCAAGCCTTCAAAGCCACTTGCATAACCTCTTTTGCCTTCTATTTCATGGATAGCATGAAGTTTATTAGTACCGTTATATTGGATCACCCTTACTGCCTTACGGGAAAGGTTCTTAAATGTTACAATATTGCGGGCAAATGTTATTGCGCCTAAATTTGTAATATCCCAGGTGCCATTTTCTGATTCCTTTACAATATCATCACTAGCGAGTGTTTTCACAATGGCAGTATTGCCATTAGGGAGTGGCCGATTATATAGACGGAAATAGCTGTCAAAATCGATTAAATTGATTACGGTTTCTGTTGTTTGATTAGGAAGTGCTATTTGTTCCTCAAATGTTTGCCCTTGGGACAAGGCTATCAAATTTTTCACTTCATTTGGCGACATCTTAACAGTCTGTCCGGCAGAACGTGTATAACTATCCCATATTGTTTTACCACGCGGGAAAACGGGTTTTGCCAGGTTTTCTGGTATGTGTACGATCAGCACTGGTTGATCCCCGACGAGAAGTACAATATGGTCAATTATAACCGTTACTGAAAGGTTATTTCTGGCAATTTGACCTAACTGCTGAATGATTTCATCGATCTGGTTTTTGCTTATGCCTATTGGAATCCCATCATTATTAATTCCAAATGCTAAGAACCCTCCCTCCGGAATATTTGAAAATGCAGATATATGTTGGGCTAACCGCTCTGTTTTGTTCGAAAGGCCTGATTTCCAGTCAATTTCATTGAGTTCGCTTGGAACCGGGTGTAAACTTTTGTCTAAGAGGCCAAAGGCCCTATTTTCCCATTTCTTCATAGCCAGTTACATAACCATTACATAATTAAATAATTGATAATCAAAGTTTTATTTTGAAAATCAACCAACAGGTGTAATTCCAGTTACATAAAAAAATTGAGTTATTAACAAATATGAATAACAGCAAATAACCTGCTTGTTGTTGAACCAAATAAAGGTAAGCCTAAAGACGTTAAAAAGTAGACATTTTCATGACTGGAAGCCTAAGAGGTCTTCACAGTGGCTTAGGCTGTACTTCTTAATTTATATAAATGGCACTAGAAAAACAGTTTGCTTTCTCTCCTATTTATCTTTTCTGCTGTGTCGCAGCTTTTGCTAGTAATCCTATGGAGCCATGTACCATTATGTCATACCACAAGTCCTCACTAAAAATCATTAGTCGACAATGATCGGAGGAGGTATTAGAAAATGGCTGAACGGCAACTGGGTGCATTTGGTCTACAGAGGTGAATAGCATGAAGCTGAATCTGTCAACAATCAGGCAATACGGATCTTCAGTTTGAGGAGCCATCAGAACATTAGCTGATTCATCTTTAAATGACCGTGCACTTATCATAGAATATGGGAGAAACATCGAAGGACCTGTAGTTTCAATTATTTTTTGAAAGTCAGTTCTTGATGTTGCCTTAAATCTCATTAGCTCCTGTCGTAACATATCTTCGATGTCATCAGCTATTTTAAAATTATTGAATAGCCCGTGATTGGAGATGCTGGCTCGCCAAAACAACGAGTAGACAAGTAATCTAACAACCAATGGATTTGCAGTGGAACAATCCACAACGTCGAGAAAGGCGTTCTTTGTAAGTTTATATTCTCCAACACCAACTTTTTGCGGCCAACTGGAGAAAGCCCCACTAACCAATTGTTCCAGCACACTAAGATAATGCTCACATTCCTCGCAGAGAATGTAATTTTCTTTGGCCGAATCCTGAATTGTTTTTGGCCTTTTATCCATTGCGGTGTCGCTGCTTATCTCGAATCCCTTTCGAGGTTTACCTCTGGGGCCGAGAAATCCAGTTGAAATAAACCTGGAATAAATATGCGAATTAGTTTTTGTGGCAGGATTAACTTTGCATGATAAACATGGATCTGTTGGGCTACGTGTGTTCATGGCTTTAAATAAACATTATCAATATAAACAACAACAACGACATGTCGCAGAGAACACGCTGATGAACGTAAAAAATACTAAATGCTATCTCTGAAAGCCAAGACCTTTTGCAGTCAGAAAGGTTTCTGTGAATCAGGCTGTAGGGCTTTTAGCTCGGATGGCATTCGGGTGAACATGGAAAAGGCAGAAGTAATATTGGATTTCCTTTATCTCGTAGCAAAAACATATAACACGCAAAAAGGACACAATGACTGTCGGGAACTAGAACCCACAAGATGAATCGAACACCCGTATCAGCAGTCTATTAACGTTTTATTCCAAAACAAATCAGCAGTTGAAAAATCTCTGAGTAAAACTCAAACAACATTTTCGTTAAAAAAACCGGAAGTAATAGGTTGTAAATCAATATGTTTTGCTCAAAAAAAGGAAACAATCAAAAATGACTATTTCCTTAAGCGGAGACGGCGAGATTCGAACTCGCGATACAGTTTCCCGTATACACACTTTCCAGGCGTGCTCCTTCAACCACTCGGACACGTCTCCGTAATTTGCTTCCCGCCCGGCGGGCCGCAAAAATACAATATTCAGGCATTACTTGCCGAATATTTTCAAAGCATTTGCTGTGGTTATTTCTGCAATCACTTCAGGCCGCACCTGGTATACATCTGCCAGCTTTTCAGCTACATAGGTCAGGTAACTGCTTTCATTGCGTTTGCCCCTGAAAGGTACCGGCGTAAGGTAGGGCGCATCGGTTTCCAGCACCAGGCGTTCGAGGGGTATTTTCTCCAACGCTGCAGGCAGTCCTGCATTTTTGTAGGTAACCACTCCGCCGATGCCCAAATAAAGGCCAAGGTCAACAATCTGTTTCGCAGATTCATAGCTGCCGCTGAAACAATGAAAGATGCCCCGCAAACCCTTTGCAGCAAAGGGTTTCACTGCTTCAATGGTTTCCTGCATGGCGTTGCGTGTATGTATTACAATGGGCAGCTTTCGGTCGAGCGCCCATTGCATCTGCCGGTCAAAAGCTTCGTATTGCTGGGCAGTGAATGTTTTGTCCCAGTAAAAATCCAGTCCAATCTCACCAATGGCTACAAACGGGCGCTTATTGAGCCATTCCTCAACCAATGCCAGCTCTTCGAGGTAGTTTTCTTTTACATAACACGGATGTAATCCCATCATCGCAAAAAATTCTCCCGGGTGGGCAGCTTCGAGCTCAAGCATCACATTATGACTTTCACTATCTATCGCCGGTAAATAGAACCGGGTAACGCCAATTTTTTTTGCGCGGCTTATTGCGTCTGCTATATCGTTTTTGAATTCATCTCCATATAAATGACAATGTGTATCTATGATTTCCATGCTGCAAAATGCTTTTTTTTAATGAAAAAAAGCAGCAAAAAACCGTAACTAACCTGTTTTTGCTTAAAATTCAATGCAAATACATTGAAAATATTTATATATAAATTTTGAAGTCACAACATCAACGCTTATTTTTGATCAGTTTTCATAGGGTACGGATTAAAAACGGGCTGAGGTCTCCACCTCGGCCTTCATTTTTTTAGTACTTACCTATAAAGATTTGAATTGATAGCCTTGTTTTTTTAACGCTTCCAGTACGCCTGGCAAAGCATATTGCAAACGGTTCCATGCCTTGGTACTATCATGAAAAACAACAATACTTCCTGGCTCAACATTCAGCAACACATTCTGCAAACACTGCTCCGGTGAAAGCTTCACATCAAAGTCGCCACTCAAAACACTCCACATAATAATCCTGAAACCATTGGCACCTGCTTTAACACCTGTGTGTAACCCGCGCACAGCGGCCTTTTGCAGCAATGTTGTCTGGAAACGGGTGATACGGCCATACGGTGGCCTGAACAAATCAGAATCGATGTATTTCGCGGCTTCGAGCACATTGCTGAGGTACTGTTTATCGCCGGTCTTCCAGCCGTTTACATGGTTGTGTGTGTGGTTGCCTACCGCATGCCCTTCGGCAATTACCTGGCGATAGATATCGGGATATGCCACTACATTTTTCCCGATACAGAAAAAAGTACCCTTCGCATTGTATTGTTTCAGCTGTGCTAATACAAATGGGGTAGCCTGTTCGTGCGGACCATCATCGAATGTGAGATAGATTGTTTTTTCGTCAGCCGGCATTTTCCAGGTCAGCGAGGCGTACCACTTGCGCAGCAGCCAGGGAGTTTTAACGAGATACATGCGAGGTTATTTGAATTACAAAGAAACGAACGATTATTTTTGCACCCTATGAGTAATGCAAAAAAAGTACGTGTTCGCTTTGCCCCCTCGCCAACCGGCGGTTTACACCTGGGCGGCGTGCGCACCGTGTTGTTCAACTACCTGTTTGCCAAACAACAGGGCGGCGATTTTATACTGCGTATTGAAGATACCGACCAAAGCCGTTTTGTTCCCGGCGCTGAAGAATATATCACTGAAACACTCCGCTGGTGCGGCTTAAACCCGGATGAAAGTCCTGCACAGGGTGGTCCGTTTGCACCCTACCGCCAGAGTGAGCGCAAAGCCGGTTACCTGCAATATGCAGAACAGCTGGTGCAGCAGGGTAATGCCTATTATGCATTTGATACCCCGCAGGAGCTGGAAGATATGCGCAATAACTACAAAACAGCTGAAAATCCATCCCCCCAATACAACCATGCTCTGCGCAGCAAAATGCGCAATTCTGTTTCATTGGGTGAGGAAGCGACCAGGGAGCTGCTGGCCAATGGTACGCCTTATGTTATCCGCATTAAGATGCCGGAAAACGAAACCGTGCATTTAACCGATATGATACGCGGTGAAGTCAGTTTCCAGACTTCACAGGTAGATGATAAAGTATTATTGAAAGCAGACGGGATGCCCACCTATCACCTTGCTGTTGTGGTAGATGATTACCTGATGCAGATTACACATGCCTTCCGCGGGGAAGAATGGCTGCCTTCCGCACCTGTGCATGTGTTGGTATGGCGTTACCTGTTTGGTGAAGAAAACATGCCGCAGTGGGCGCATTTGCCGCTTATTCTGAAACCCGATGGCAATGGCAAACTCAGCAAACGCGATGGTGACCGGCTTGGCTTTCCTGTGTTCGCAATGAACTGGACCGATCCGCGCAGCAATGAGTTTACACAAGGTTTCCGTGAAAGAGGCTTTTTGCCAGAAGCATTCGTGAACATGCTGGCTGTACTGGGCTGGAATGATGGCAGCGAGCAGGAACTGTTTACGCTGGACGAGCTGGTACAAAAATTCTCGATGGACCGTGTACATAAAGGCGGCGCCAAATTCAATTATGAAAAGGCGAAATGGTTTAACCAGGAGTGGATTAAGAAACTGCCGGTTGCTGCATACCAGCCATTGGTAAAAGACATACTGCAGCAAGCAGACATCAACATTGCGGATGATGCATTGTTAACAAAGGTGCTGGAGCTGGTGAAAGACCGCTGCACACTGCTGACCGATTTTGTACAGCAGGCGGGCTTCTTCTTCAAACAGCCGGAAACCATTGATACGGCTGCCATTAAACCCAAATGGGATGATAAAAAGCAGCTGTTCTTTGTTGAGTTAATCCGCGCCTATGAACTGGATGCTTCGTGGGAACACGATGAGCTGGAAAAAATATTCAAGGAGATAGCAGCCGCTCACCAGATAAAACCGGGCGACTTAATGATGCCGCTCCGTGTGATGCTGGTAGGTGGCAAGTTTGGTCCGGGTGTGTTTGACATTGCTGTGCTGATTGGCCGCGACAACACCATCCGCCGCATTAAACATACACTGCAGCTGTTGCAGCAGGCATAAGCTGGCAGCAGTTTTATATGAATGGCACCGGTGGTCGAACAGATTGCCGGTGCCATTTTGTATATTGGCCAACCAAACCTTTATCAATGAAAAACGGCAACCGGCTGATACTGCTGCTCGCGATCATCAAGTTTATACTTCCTTACCTGCTGCAACACCCGGTTTATGAGCCGCATCGTGATGAATTTTTATACCTGGCCGAAGGCAATCACATGGCCTGGGGCTTTATGGAAGTGCCACCTGTATTGTCGGTTTTCGCATGGCTCACGAAGGCATTCGGTAACTCTATATTCTGGATCAAGTGCTGGCCCTCGCTGTTTGGCGCACTCACTTTTGTGCTCACGGCACGCATAGCGGTATCGCTGGGTGGAAAATATTTTTCCATACTGCTTTGCTGGCTGCCCTTTGTACTGGGCGGTTTCCTGCGTGTGCATTACCTGTTTCAACCCAATGCGCCTGAAGTATTCTTCTGGACACTGATGGCCTTTAATCTCATCCGTTATACAGAAACCAATGCCAGGCGTTTTATATATGGATTTGCCATAGCTGCTGCGCTGGGCATGCTTACCAAATATTCCGTGGCGTTTTATATCACGGCATTGCTGGGTGGCTTGTTGCTTACACGCCAAACACACATCTTCAAACAACGCACCTTTCTGTGGGCTGCCTTGCTTGGCTTTCTTATTTTTCTGCCCAACCTGCTGTGGCAATACAGCAATCATTTCCCCGTGGTTTTCCACATGAGACAACTGCGCAAAACGCAGCTGCAATACATCGCCCCTTCCACTTTTTTAATAGAGCAGCTGACCACCCATATCCCTGTTTTCTTTGTGTGGATGGCCGGTTTGTGGTGCACGCTGTTTACCGCAAAGGGAAGGCAATACCGCTTTATTGGTGTGGCATATGTGATTGTACTGGCATTGCTGCTTGCCGGTCATGGCAAGGGCTATTACGCGCTGGGTGCGTACCCTGTGCTGTTTGCTTTTGGCGCATGGCATCTCGAAAATTTCACTGCTGCTAAACTCAAATGGCTGCGGTATGCAATGGTGGTAGTTACGGCAGCATTGGGTTATGTACTGTTGCCCATTGCATTGCCGATGCTGCCACCAAAAGCACTGGCGGCACATTATGAAAAGCACCATACGGCGCGCTATGGTGTGCTGCGGTGGGAAGACCTGGAAAATCATCCGCTGCCACAGGACTTTGCTGATATGCTGGGCTGGGAAGAGATGGCGCAGAAATCGGCCAGGGCCTGGCAACTGCTCAGTGATGAAGAAAAGAAACATACCCTGTTTTTCTGTGACAATTATGGCCAGGCCGGTGCTGTTAATTACTACCGCCGCAAGTATGGCCTGCCGGAAGCGTTCAGCGATAATGCGAGTTTTGTATACTGGCTGCCAGATAGCATACACCTCACCAATGTGCTGCTGATCACGGATGACAAGCAGGAGATGCGGCACCCGTTTATACACGATTTTCAAAGCGCTGTTGCGGTAGACAGTGTGATGAACCCATATGCCCGCGAACAGGGGGATCTTATTATTTTACTTAAGGGTGCCAATGAGCCTTTCAACCGGTTCTTTGCAGAGAAGATCAGGAAGGCGAAGGCGCGGTAGGAAAATATCGTTCCAATGGTTTAATTGTTCAAGCGTTCAATCTATGTCGGGCTGGCCTGATGGTTGTATGGTTTGATCGTTTTTATAGTTCCGGGAGGGTGATGCGTTTGCGCATGGATATTACGCGGATGAGGACTACTACCACTACGCAAATGAAGAGATCTGCCTCGTCGCCTATTTTGTAATGTTGCAGGGCAATGTATACACCGCCACCGATGGCGCTGGCTGTGGCGTACAGCTCACCGCGGCGAAGCAGGGCGGGAACGTTGTTGCTGATAATATCTGCAACAAAGCCGCCGAATGTTGCGGTGATAACACCCATGAGTACTGCATACAGATCGTTTATGCCATGTGCAAGGCTGCGTTCAATACCTGCTGCTGTAAACATGCCCAAACCGATGGCGTCCGTATAAAAAACAATGCGCTGGAATTTATTGAAATTGGGCTTGAACAAAAAGGTGATAATTACTGCGCCTGTTACCAGGCTGAAAGCAAAATAATCGTTGATCCAGTTGATGGGGCGTATGCCAATGAGCAGATCACGTACCGTACCGCCACCGTAAGCGGTTACAAATCCCATTACACAACCACCGAATATATCCATCCGGTGCGTTCGGGCTTTGAGCGCCCCGGTAACTGCAAAAAAGAAAATACCGGTGTAAATAATCAGGTCAACCAGCTTCATACTTTGTTATCTTCGGTTAATCATAAAAGTAATGAACTATGCCATATCAAACATTATTAACCGGCTTAAGCGATGGAATATTCACCATCATTATTAACCGCGCTGATAAACTGAATGCGCTGAATACAACCGTGATGCAGGAGCTGGGTGAAGCGTTTGATGAAATATATGCCGATCCCGCAGTTAAGTCTGTTATCATTACCGGCGCAGGCCCCAAGGCTTTTGTTGCAGGTGCAGATATCAGTGAGTTTGTTGGCTTGTCTGTAGCCGAAGGCAGCGCGCTGGCGCAACGCGGTCATGATTTGTTTTTTAAGATAGAACGTTGCCCTAAACCGGTGGTTGCCTGTGTAAATGGTTTTGCACTGGGCGGCGGTTGTGAACTGGCCATGAGCTGTCATTTCAGAATCGCATCTTCCAACGCAAAGTTTGGTCAGCCAGAGGTAAACCTTGGCATTATTCCCGGTTATGGCGGTACGCAACGGCTTACCCGGCTAATTGGCAAGGGCCGCGCGATGGAGCTTATTTTAAGTGCCAATATGATTGATGCTGCCACTGCACTGCAGTACGGACTGGTTAACTATGTAGTGGAGCCGGAGCAGTTAATACTGAAAGCCCAGGAGCTGCTGATCACAATTAACAGCAAGGCACCGCTGGCGCTTGCAGCTGCGATTAAAGCCATTAACGCCGTGTACGATGAAACAACAAACGGCTTTGAAACCGAGGTGCTGGCTTTTGGCGATTGTTTTGCCACGGAAGATATGAAGGAAGGCGCCAGCGCTTTTCTCGAAAAAAGGAAAGCTGTTTTTACGGGTAAATAAATAAGAAGTCCCCGCACCTTTACCGGAACGGGGACTTCTTATTAAATCGTTTTGTAAGCACTTTGTGCGTTATTCAATTACAAGCAGCCAGCCTTTGCCTTTGGCTACCGGCAGGGCATTTTTGGTGAAATCGCCGGCCTGCTGAAAACCTTCGATGGCTGGGGCGGTGATTCTGGCTTTGGCGGCATCAATGCCAAGCGCTTTCCAGTCAATATTCAGCTGTACTTCGGTATCTGCATCAGCCCAGCTGGCGATGGCTACCATGGCCTTGCCGTCTTTTTTATATACGGTTGCCAGTACTTTACCGTTGCTGGTTGTAACCGGGCAATTACCGCTCCAGTAGCCGATCATGGCAGATTTTTCCAGGCCGAAAGATTGCCACAATTTCCAGAGGGGACGGGGATCGTTTACGTTTGTCCAGCCCAGTCGGTTGGTCATACCGTAAATCATGCCGCGCCATGGGTTACCGCCGTCCTGCAGCATTTCGCCCATCAAACCGAAGGGAATGCCGCTCACTTCAGTTAAGAAGAAATCAGGGTTGTTTTTGTTGTAATCGAAGTATTCGCCGTACCACAAACGGTTGAGGTATGGGAAATGCTCCATGTATAAATTGGCGCTGTTGTTAAAGCCATCACTGGGGTTGTATTGATTGGCTGAATGCAGATCAATAATGCCGGGGTGACCATTGTTGGTGAGCACACGTTTGATGCGTTTCATGGTAACACGGTCGAACGCCACATCATCGAGGTAAATACCATCGATGCCTACGTTTTGCACCAGCCAGTTCATGCCTTCTACATAATAGTTGTGCCAGCGGTTCATGCCACTGTTGATGATGGCAGCATCTTTTACTTCGGGCACAAACCATGCGGCGATATAATCACTGCCCACATGCTCCTGCAACCAGGTAAAGCCGCCACCCTTGCCGGGTGAATATACTTCATGACCCAGGCTGCGCAGTACAGGTAATTCGTAAGTGTGATTTGAGAGTTCGCGGATGGTATTGTAAATCTTCACCTTTAAACCCTTGCTGTGTGCTTCATCGATGTAGGATTTCATCTGCTTCCATTCAATAAACGGATAGTTGATCCAGGGATTGATGGGTGTGCCGTGGTGAATGTTTACAACTGTAGCGCCAGTGGCTTTGATGGTATCGAGGTTATCGTATTTGTGGTAGAAACGTGTACTCCACTGGAAGTCGGTATTGATGGCATGGAACGGCGTAATGAGCAGGTTGAAATTATAGTACAACACCTCACCCTTTTTCATGTTGCGTGCACCGCTGTATGCATTTACCAGGATGGCCTTTCCTTTCTGGAAAACATCGATACCGCCCTTGTTGCTATTGCCCCATGAGGTGGGCAGCAGCAAAGGTTTCTGCAGGTAGAAGTTGGTATTGAGTGGGCGCACATAATGTTCATCGCGCAGGGAGAATTGCAGGCCGGCATTTACACTGCCGATCCATGCACCGTCCTGGTTTTTGTGTGCCACATCCCATTTCCATTGAACGGTATCAGGCCTGTTGCCGCCTTTTAAACCGAGGCCCATTAAGTATTTCGATGCATCGGGCTGCATGGGCAGGTGCAGGTTGATATCGTTGAGCTGTACATCGTTCAAAGCGGTGAACTTAACGCTGTAGGCAACAAAGCCATCAAACTCCATTGTTGCGCTTACCTGCATTTCGAGAGCTTCGGAAGTACTGGTGGCTTCCCAGGCTACTGTGCCCGGCTCGCGACGGGTGAAGGTGAAGCCATTTGTTTTCCAGTGCAGGAAGTTCTTGTTGGCAGCATCGGTAAAATGAAAGTGCACCGGTTCGGTAAACAGGTTATTGGGTGTGCTGCTGACGCTGGTCATTTCAGGGGTGAAGAAAGTCTGTATTTGTGCAGGGAGACCATCTTTACCAATTTTCAGGTTACGGCCCAGCAGGTTGATTGTGCTGTCTTGTATGGCCAGCGGTGTGTAAGGAGCGATTACCGTATTTTCCTGTGCCATGGCAGAGTTGAGCCACTTAACACGCGTCATGTTTTCCGGTGTGTTTACACCGCCATTAACGGCTGTGGTATTGCTCACGGTTAACTGCAGCTGAATGGTTGTTGCGGGCATACCATCGCATTGCACGGTAGCAGTGCCTTTGTATACTCCGGGTGTTGCAGCGGCGGGCACATCTACCCCACACCATAAAGGTTGTATGTCGTGTGCGGCCACCTGTACGGTTTGTTTGAATGGTTTGCCATCGTACTGCAGTCCGGTGGTATTGATGCAATCTATTTTATCGCTGCTGATAACGGCGCCGCCAGCGGTTTTGAGATCAGAGAACTGAACGTGCACGTTCTGCAATTGCTGCAGTGCATACACACCGAGCTGGAACGCGTAGTAAGCACCTTTGTCGCTTGTACCGCTGAGTTGCTGCTGTACGCCTGATTTTATCCAGCGGTAAGGCAGATCGGTTTTCATTTTAATGGCATGCAGCCTGTCTTCGGGGAACACCAGGTAAGCCTTGCCGGGATATTTCGCCAGCAGCTGTTGGGTTTCAGCGGCAGTGGCAATTACCTCCATGGGATAAAAGCTGTTGAAGGCATTGATAGCCTGCAATTCTTTCACAGTTGCGGCAGCTGCGGTGTTTTTGTGCAGCTGGTTAAGCCAGGTGGCTGAAGCAGTGGTATCCGCCTTTACATACACACCACGCGGGTAGTTGCTGCGGCCTTCATTTTTATAAGGCAGGTAGTACACATAGTAAGTGCCTTTGCCCTGCACGGGCTGGAAATAAATATCCCCGGCTTCGCGGGTAATATTTTCAGTGAACACATTATCGATACGGTGATTTTGTGCGTCGGTAACAATGATTCTTTTCAGCTGTGGATCATTGTCGTTACGGCGCCAGGCAATGTGTGCATGTACAGCATTACCGGGTGCAGCCACCTGCAGTACTATGCGGTGGTTGCCGAGTGAATCAGGATTCCAGGCATTGTTGCCGTTGGTATAGTGCAGTTCCTGCGCCATTACCGTGCCGCTGCAGACAGTTGCAGCGAGCACAACAGCCAGCCTGTTAAAACCTTTGGTAGATAGCATAAGTGAAATATTTCTGAGCGATATAATGTTAAGGTAGTTGCGTAAAGTCAATTTGCGGAGCGCCGTCACCAGCACCGGGTTGTATTACCAGCGGTGTATTCAGCACAGTGTTGTTGCTGAAAAAGCCGCAGTTGTGCAGGTAGAAAGCATTGCCCGCTGTACCGCCGCCATAGTCCATACGGTAACCTTTTTGCGCGGTGGCATCACCGGTAAATTTCGCTTTGCTGAGTGCTATCCACTTACCATCGCTGGTTTTTACCCACTGGTTATGGTACAGTGCCTTGCGGGTAAGATACCCTGTTTCGGGCTCAAAATTCTCGAGAAAAGAATGCAGGTGTTTGAGCCAGGTTTGGGTATGCGGGCGGCTGAAGCTGGCGATGAGTTGCCATTGGTTACGTTCGGGTGCAAAGAAGTAAGCAGTATAAGTAGTCCGGTCGCTATCGCCGGGTTGGGCATGCAGCAGGAATTTATAGCTGTTGCCTGCTTTCCAGTTGAAGCGCAGGTAACTTTGTCCGCCCGAACCTTCGTTGCCAAACTCACCGGCATGTACGCCATCACCTTTTTTCAGCAGGCGTATTTTCTGGTCTTCCGGGATAGCAGCCGGATCATCGGTTTTAAAGGGGCTCCATACCGAAAACAGGATGCGGCGTTCGGTGGCAGAGTTTACCTGCATGCCGAAATAGCCTTCTCCAAAACCATTGGCCATATAATAAGAGCCGATAACATCATTGTCTTTGGGAACCGTGATCTCGTTGTAAAACCATTCTGCATTACCCTGTACCTCGCTGATATCGTAACCGAGATGCACGGAGGGACCGCGGCGCCCCCAGTAAAAATAATTGCCTTCATTGTTTTTTACATAGTGCGCCTGTGCATCTACCGCTGTGCCGCCTATGCGCCATTGCAACAGGCTGGCGAACACAGGGCCTGTTTTGCTTACGCCCTGCATGTCGATTTTCACGTAGCCCGCGCTGTCGATATCCCAGCTGCCCAGTGCATATTCTTTGGCGGCATTGTCTTTTAGCGTAACCGTGCGGGAATTTTTACCGATAGTGCAACGCACCACCGATTGTCCCTGCGGTACCTGCAGGGTGGCAAACAATTGCAGGCTGCCTTTGCGGCTCACTTTAATATACGTGCTGAAAACAGTGGACGATTGCTGCCAGTTTTCCCAGCCCTTGCCGGTGACTTCGGCTTTATCGCCCTTGACTGTTGTGGTTACAAACGAGTTGCCGCCTGGCGGAACGATGACTGCGGAAGTATCTGATTGTGCAACCACTGCGCCTGCAAAAAGCAGCCAGCTACATAGCTGGAGCATGGTACGGGTAGCCTGTTTCTTCATCCGTTAAAAATAGCAACAGCACCCTGTTTGCGGCGCAGCCGGTGAAAATATTGAACAATCGTTTGCGGAAACCGGAAATACTGTAACGGTTGCACCAAATATGTACCCTGCTGCTACCCCATGTTTCCCGTTTTCTCACCTACCTTTGCCCTCAAAATAAATCAACTGTATGGACTATCGCATAGAAAAAGATACCATGGGTGAGGTAAAAGTGCCTGCTCATGTTTATTGGGGTGCGCAAACAGAAAGAAGCGTTGAGAATTTTAAAATTGCGCAGGACATTAACAAGATGCCCAAGCCAATTATCGAAGCCTTTGCCTATCTGAAAAAAGCAGCTGCCCTTGCCAATGAAGAGCTGGGTGTGCTGCCAAAAGAAAAAGCTGAACTGATTGGCGAGGTGTGCGACGAAATTCTTGCCGGTAAACTTGACGACCAGTTTCCGCTGGTGGTTTGGCAAACAGGCAGCGGCACGCAGAGCAACATGAACGTAAATGAAGTAGTTGCCTACCGCGGTCATGTACTGAAAGGCGGCCAGCTGACAGACAAAGACAAAATACTGCACCCGAATGACGATGTGAACAAATCACAGTCATCCAACGATACCTTCCCTACGGCCATGCATATTGCGGCCTACAAAATGCTAGTAGAAACCACCATCCCCGGTATTGAACGCCTGCGCGATACGCTGGAAGCCAAAAGTAAAGCGTTTATGCAGGTGGTGAAAATAGGCCGTACGCATTTTATGGATGCCACCCCGCTTACACTGGGCCAGGAATTCAGCGGTTATGTATCGCAGCTGAACCATGGCTTAAAGGCCATCAAAAATTCGCTGGCGCACCTCACGGAGCTGGCACTGGGCGGCACTGCGGTTGGTACCGGTATTAATACCCCCAAAGGTTATGATGTGGTGGTAGCCCGCAAAATTGCCGAGCTTACCAAACTGCCTTTTGTTACAGCTGAAAATAAATTTGAAGCCCTTGCTGCACACGACGCCATTGTAGAAGCCCACGGCGCACTGAAAACCGTAGCGGTAAGTTTGATGAAAATAGCGAATGATGTGCGCATGCTGAGCTCAGGCCCGCGTTCGGGTATCGGGGAAATCTTTATCCCTGATAATGAACCCGGTTCATCTATCATGCCTGGTAAGGTAAATCCCACGCAATGTGAGGCGCTGACCATGATTGCTGCCCAGGTATTGGGTAACGATGTAACCATCAATATTGGCGGCGCTACCGGCCATTTTGAGCTGAACGTATTTAAGCCGGTAATGATTTACAACTTCCTGCACAGTGCCCGTTTAATTGGCGAAGGCTGTGTAAGCTTTAATGATAAATGTGCAGCCGGTATTGAGCCCCTGCACGAAAACATTAAAAAACACGTTGACAACAGCCTGATGCTGGTAACCGCGCTCAACACCAGGATCGGTTATTACAAAGCTGCTGAAATAGCGCAGAAAGCCCATAAAGAAGGCACTACGCTGAAAGAAATGGCAGTAAAACTCGGCTACCTTACCCCTGAAGAATTTGACGAGTGGGTAATACCCGCTAAAATGGTAGGCGAACTGAAATAACCATACAAGCGATTTTTATAACGGGCTGCGTCTGTTCCTCCGAACGGGCGCAGCCTTTTTTTTAAATGAACAGGTACTGCTGTCAACTGTTTGCAGGCTGCAATTGTTGATCTGTTGTTGTTTGGAGCAGTTTTTGCATTCTCCCCATATTATACATCTGCAAACCACCGGGTACCTTATGAAAATTGCATTCTTTTCTACCCAGCCCTATGACCGGCATTTTTTTGATTGCTACAATGACCCGTTTGGTTTTGAGCTGGAATATTTTGATACACCGCTTAACAGGAACACAACCGGCTTAATCAGCCAGTGCGAAGCGGTGTGCATTTTCGTAAACGACCATGCAGACGCCGCGACCTTGCAGCAGCTGGCAGACAAAGGCGTAAAAATCATTGCACTGCGTTGTGCGGGTTTTAATAATATAGATCTCGGGGCAGCAAAGACGCTGGGCCTGCGCGTATGCCGCGTACCGGCCTATTCGCCCGAGGCCGTAGCTGAACATGCACTGGCCATGATACTGACCTTAAACCGTAAAACACACAAGGCGTACAACCGTGTGCGGGAGCAGAATTTTGCCCTCAACGGTTTGCTGGGCTTTGACATGCATGGCAAAACCATTGGCGTGGTAGGTACAGGCAATATAGGTAAGGCATTTTGCACTATTGTGCAAGGTTTTGGCTGTAAAATGCTTGCGTTTGACCTGGTGGCTAACCGGGAGCTGGAGCAGCTGGGTGTTGAATTTGTGCCGTTGATTGATTTGCTGCAACAGAGTGACATTATTTCCCTGCACTGCCCGTTAACCGATCAAACACGGCACCTGGTAAACACAGAAACTATGGCGCTGATGAAGAATGGCGTGATGATCATCAATACCAGCCGTGGCGGTTTAATTGATACCGCCAGCGTGATTGAAGGATTGAAAAGCTGCAAAATCGGTTATCTCGGCATTGACGTATATGAACAGGAGGAAAAGCTGTTTTTCAGGGATTTGTCTGACGATATCATCCAGGATGATATGATACAGCGGCTGATGAGTTTTCCGAATGTACTGGTTACAGCGCACCAGGCTTTTTTTACAAAGGAAGCGCTTACACAAATCGCCCTCACCACCTTAAAAAGCATAGATGAATTACACAGGGGAAACAATTTAACCCAAAAGGCAGCGTTATTAGTGTAAGGGTCATCTTTTCAGTAATCCAATATATTTTCAGGAAATCCAATGTAGAACAGCATCCCGGAGCTTTTCCGCAGTGTGCTGCAGTGTAGTAAAAATATATGTGCTATGAAAAATTTGTTCCCGATCAGCGTGGTCGTATTTGTGATGGTGTGCTTTTTAGTGTCGTGCTCGAAAGAGAAAAGTTATGAAAGCGGCATAAACGGCATACCCTCCAAAGGTGCGCTGTCAAAGGATTCCCAGGGCAATTGTCTTTCCACCATCACACACGGCAGTTATGTTACCGGCAAAACTTTAAACCGCGACAGTAACTATGTTGAAGTACAGGTAACTGTTACGCAAACCGGTTCTTATAAAATAAGTACTGACAGCCAGAACAACATGATCTTCTCCGATTCAGGCTACTTCGCTGCTACAGGTGCGCAAACCGTTAAATTAAGAGGTGCGGGCAAACCCATACTCGCCAACATTACCGACTTCACCGTATCGTACGACAGCACGGTGTGCAGTTTCAGCGTTACGGTTAAACAAGGCACTACAGACAGCACGGGCACGGGCGATAGTTCAATTAACCAGAGCGATACTGCATGGCATTTTGCAGACGCCAACCTGTCGAAACAATACAATGGTTATATCGATAAAATGGTGATCTATGATTACGTTACAGATACGGTTACCTATAAACTCATGAGCATTGTGGGTTACCCTGCAACCAACTACGATACGGCATTTCAGCTGGCTATACGCCTGCCCAACGGTGTTATTGAACCGGGTATATATGATAACAGCACCGGCGCCACTTTTAATTATGTAAAACAAGATGGTGCCAATGGCTTTACCTATGTGTATGCTGCTGATGGCACCAATTCTACAAGTGTATCGGTAACCATTGAATCGTATAACGCCACTACACACGTGGCAACCGGCACCTTTACTGCTGAAGCCAGTTATGTTTCAACAGGCAACAATACCATTACCGGGCGGTTTACCGGGTATGTATCATCACAGTAATGTCTTCCTTTCAGCCTTACCAATAGAGGGTCGCAAATAAAAAGGTTGAAGCTTCATTCATTGCTTCAACCTTTTTTATAGTCAGTTTATTTTACTGCTATCGTTATTCCGCATTCAGTTTTTTAATCAGGTTCACTTCATCCTGGCGGTACGCTTTACCATCTTTGTAGAAGATATCATGAAACCATTGTACAGGCTCGCTTCCATCGGGAATGGGAGTATCCCATGCGTAGATGGTGTTGGTTTTTCCTGAAACAAAGCCCCAGTTAATGGCGCCCACGTGTTCTTTTTTCAGCATGGGCAATATGGTGTAGAAGGTGCTGTTGCGCGGACGGGCCATGTATTCTGTGCAGATTAACGGGCGGCCTGTTGCTTTCAGCAAATCAACCACGCGCTGGTGCCAGGGCAGTTCTTCATAATCGTGGTAAGTGATTACGTCTGAATTGGCTTCCTGGAAAGCGTTCAGGTTTTTGAGATCCCATGCCCACAAACCGGCGCTTACAGGCTGATCGGGATTTACGTCTCTTGCCCAGCTGAACACTTTGGTGAGCAATGGCAATGAAGAATCACCTTTGCCGGAGTTACCGGGTTCGTTATACAAATCCCACAGCAGAATGCGTTTGTCATGCGCAAAAGTGGTTAATACGTCTTTTACATATTTTTCCAGGTCAGGAAAAATGGTGCTGTCTGCAGAAGCGGGCTGACCGGGATCCTGTACCCAGCCTGAGTTGTGGATGCCGGGTTTGGGTGCAGGCTGTATGCCGGGTTTGGGAGTTTTGTTCCAGCAGTCATCAAAAAACACAAACAGGGTTTGAATATGATGTTTATCTGCAATAGATAAATACTGGTCTACTCTTTTTTTAAATCCGGCGGGATCCTGTTTCCAGGCTACATTGTGCAGGAACACGCGCATGGTGTTAAAACCAATGCCTTCGGCATAACCCAATTCCCTGTCAATGGTAGCTGCATCAAAGGTTTCGGCCTGCCACATTTCGAGCTGGTTGATGGCAGTGCTGGGGATAAAATTGGCGCCGGTTATCCATTTGTGTTGCTGGTACCAGGCATTGGCTTTTTCGGCAGACCATACTTTGGCTTTTTCGGGCGCAGGCTTTCCGGGTTTGTCACCGGCATGCGCAGTAAGCGTGGCAAGCAGGGAGCACATATAAATGCTCCGCATCAGATGTTTCATTCTAGTTGTTTTTGGTAGTAGTGCCTGCAATATAATACGGGCAGGTTGCCCCGCCCGTATTTTTAAATGTTTTTTCGACATTTATTTTGAAGAAGATGGCAAATTCAGCTCTGCACCTGCTTTAACAGGCGTGCCGAAATCGGGCATGCCGT
Source organism: Deminuibacter soli (assembly GCF_003412455.1). Taxonomy (GTDB): domain Bacteria; phylum Bacteroidota; class Bacteroidia; order Chitinophagales; family Chitinophagaceae; genus Deminuibacter; species Deminuibacter soli. The sequence goes on from NZ_QTJU01000001.1 coordinate 384,644, forward strand.
CTGCTTTCCAGGTGAACGGCTGCATGCGTGGAGAGCGCAATCCGCCGCAACCGTCACCGGGATGGCTGTTGGCATGGTACAGAATCCAATCCTGTTTGCCGTCTGGTGATTTAAAAAAAGAATTATGTCCGGGTGCGTATACCTCGTTTTCGGGAGACTGTTTAAATACCGGCTCGCTGTGTTTTGACCAGGAGGTGGGGTCAAGAATATTGCCTTTGCCATTGTAGCGTAGCAGTCCGAGTGCGTAAAAATCAGTCCAGCAGCCGCTGGCAGAATATACTACAAACAGGTTGCCCTTGTGCTGCAGTGCCTGCGGGCCTTCGTTTACATCAACATGCGGCGGATTGCTGCTGGCACCGAGGTCACCATTTTTCTCCCAGCTGTATTCTGGTGAAGACAGTTTTACGCGGTTACCCTCGATGGTCCAGGGATTGCTCATAGCGGCAATGTATATGTCCTGGCGGCCGTTGGTATCGCCTTCCCAGCCACTCCAAACCATGTACAGTTTGCCTTTAAACAGGAACACATCCCCATCAATCGCCCATTTATCGGACGGGTCGCTAACCTTGCCCCTGAACGTCCATTCGCCTTTCATCGGGTCGTTGCCATTGTTCTCGAGCACGTACATGCGGTGGTGGTCGTTGCTGCCATCATCTGCTGCAAAATAGGCGTACCATTTACCATTCAGTTCCATTACCTCGGGCGCCCATAATTCTTTGCTGTAAGGCATTCCCTGCGGCGGACGGTACAATACCGCATGTTCGGCATCTTTGAGGTTGCCGAGACTTTTGGTTTTCCACAACTCAACGCTGTGACCGGTAGTGCTGGTGTAATAGTAATAGCCGTTTTTGTAGAAGCTGTACGGATCGGGCCCTGATGGCAGAATGGGATTGGTAAACGTTTGCTGCGCCTGCACAGATGCAGTGGAAAGGCAGGCAGCAAAGGCAAGCAATTGGATTAATTTCATAATGCTGATTATAAAGTGTGTGCTGTTGCCTGCTCAAAATACTGATTACTGCGAATTTTGAAAAAACAAAAGCCGCAGTGCATGAACACTACGGCTTTTGAAAAATGTATATAACAATTTACGTTACGGCTATTTAAGCGGTGCCTGCTGTTCATTGAGCGTGACATGATCCAGCGGTGCGGCTGTTTTTGCCGGTGCAGGGAAAAATTTCTGCTGCCAGATAACAATGGCGATTACACCTACCGAAATAGATGCATCTGCCAGGTTAAACACCGGGCTGAAGAATTCAAACTCATCACCACCCCAGAAAGGAAACCACATGGGATAATGGGTGTTGCGGATGATGGGAAAATACAGCATATCCACCACGCGGCCATGCAGGAAGCTGGCATACCCGCCGCCTGCAGGAAACAGTTTGGCAACATTCTGCATAAATGGATCGCTGCGTTCGAAGATCATTCCATAAAAAAGACTGTCGATGAGATTACCGAGTGCGCCTGCATAAATTAAACCGGCGCAAATAATAAAACCTTTGTGGTATTTTTTACGGATGAGGGTGCGCAGGTAGAAAGTACCGAATATAACGGCCACGAGCCTGAACAGGGTGAGCACGATTTTTCCGAAACCGCCGCCGAACTTCCAGCCCCAGGCCATGCCTTCGTTTTCTACAAAGTGCAACCTGAACCAGCTACCCAGTACTTTGTGCTCTTCGCCCACGTAGTAATGGGTTTTAATATAAAACTTTAATGCCTGGTCTGCGAACAATACCAGCAAAATCAAAAAGGCCAGTTGTTTCCCTTTCATCTCAGCCGCTGTTTATTTTTTTCGTTTCAAAGATAGGAGAATTGCCCGAAGTTCAATGGTTGTATAAATTGGGCTGGTATGCGAAATGATGCGGGTTACAGCGAAAATCTGTTGAAATGGCGTTAAAACTGTTTTTGGGTTAAACGCCTGGTGGCAATTGGTATCCAAACCGGCAAAGCAAAACTATGAAACGATTGATGTTACTGTTCTGCGCCGCTGCCATCACCCTGTTTGCGGTGAGCTGCGCACCTTCTGCCGTAGTTGTTACAGAACGTCCTGCACCACCGGTTTATGTGCGTCCTGCACCGCCCCGCCCCGGTTACATATGGGTAGAAGGCGAATGGCGCGCACGCAGCGGCCGTTATGTTTGGCAAAATGGTTACTGGACCCGCCCGCATGGCTCCAGGCAATGGCATGGCGGCCATTGGGAAAAAGCCCGCGGCGGCTGGTACTGGCAAAATGGCTACTGGCGCTAACGGGTTGAGAATGATAAGCTTTTATTAATCTTCGTAATAAATGCGTTTCACGCGCTGGCCAATGCCTGTGAGTATTTCATAGGCAATGGTTTTGCCCCAGGCAGCCACCTGCTGTACAGGAAGCTGGTGACCAAAAATCTCTACCTCATCGTTTTCCTGTACACCGGGTATGCCGGTTACATTTACCATGGTCATATCCATGGCTACATTGCCTATCACCGGGGCCAGCCGCCCGTTGATGTACACCTGCCCTGCCCCGTTACTGAAACGGCGGCCAAACCCATCGGCATAACCAATGCGGATGGTGGCTATTAAGGAATCTGCTGTTATTTTCCCCTTCCTGTTGTACCCTACCGTATCACCGGCAGGCACATGGCGCAATTGCGCAATGGTGGTTTTTAGCGTAGCCACTGTTTGCAGGTTCATGTGCTCGTTATTGGCACTGTCAATGCCATACAACCCAATGCCAAGACGCACCATATCAAACTGCAGGTCGTGCCTGCGGCTAATGCCCCCTGTGTTGGATAAATGCCGGATAAAACGGTAACCCAATTGTTGCTGCAGCAAAGTGCAGGCTTCTGTAAAACGCACGGCCTGCAGATCGGTAAAAGCATCATCACCGGGGTCTTCGCTTGATGCAAGGTGGCTGAATACAGATTTTACACGCAGGTGCGTGCTTTGTGTGAGCAGGGCCTGCAGCGCTTCCATATCGTGTAATTCAAAACCAAGCCGGTGCATGCCGGTATCAATTTTAATGTGCACGGGATATTGCTGCAAACCCTGCTGGCGAACATATTGCTGAAAGGCAGTTAGTATGCCGAAAGAAAATAACTCGGGTTCCAGGTTATACTGCACCAGCACTTCAAACGCGGCTTCGTCTACATTCATGATTAAGATGGGCAGGCTAATACCTGCCTTGCGCAGCTCTACGCCTTCATCGGCATATGCAACGGCGAGATAATCTACTTTATGAAACTGCAGCATACCGGCAATTTCAGCACTGCCGCTGCCATAACCAAAGGCTTTTACCATGGCCATGAGCTTAACGCCTGGTCTTAATTCCTGCTGGTATTGTTTAAGATTATGCACCAACGCAGAGAGGTTAATCTCCATCACGGTCTGGTGAACCTTCTGTCCCAGCCAGTTGCTGATGCGTTCAAATGCAAACACGCGTGCACCTTTCAGCAACACATATTCATCCCTGAAATGGTGGGTGGTTACTTTGTGCAGAAAAGCATCGGTGCTTTCGTACAGTTCTATGGCAGGCGCATCGGGCATGTTTTCCAGCAGGTGTTTTACCTGCTGCATTTGCGTGCCGATGCCGATAAAACGGCTGATGCGGCGCATGCTTATTTCGGCAGCCACCTGCCTGTACAGCTGCGCAGGGGCCATACCTGCCTGGAATATATCGGAGAGTATTACAGTTTTGCGATGCGCGCCTGCCTGCTGCACCAGGTGATCCAATGCAATGGTTAATGAAGCCAGGTCGTTGTTGTAGGCATCGTTGAGCAGGTAACAGCCGTTCACGCCTTTCATCAGCTGCAAACGCATGTCTACTGCCTGCAGGGCAGGCATGCGCTGCTGTATTTTTTCTGCTCCTGTTTGCAGGTACAGCATAATACAGCAACAGGTAATGGCATTATCTACAGATGCCTTATCGGTAAATGGTATGGCAAAGGAAAATGTGGTATCTGCATAGCGCACACGCAGCTGTGTGGTATCCTGCGCAGGATTTTGTTCTTCCTGTAACAATTTTACCGTGGCATTGCCCGAACGGCTCCAGGAAAACAGCTGCAGCCCGGCAGGCAGCAAATGGCGGTCATCACCGGTTATGTCAATACCCGCCTGCGCCAGGTTTTCTGTGCAATACACAAGCACCTGGCTGTTGCTGAACAGGCGTAATTTTTCCAATGCTTTTTCGCGGTAGCCGGTAAAGCCTTCGTTGTGCGCTTCACCGATATTGGTGAGAATGCCTATACCTGGTTGTATAATGGCCTGCAGCCTGGCCATTTCATGCACGGTAGAAATACCGGCTTCCAGTATGGCGAGGTTGTGCTGCTCACTCATTTGCCAAACACTAAGTGGCACACCGGTTTGGGAGTTATAACTGCGCGGACTTCTTACAATGGTATAATCGGGTGACAGCAATTGATACAGCCATTCTTTCACGATGGTTTTGCCATTGCTCCCGGTAACGCCAATTACGGGGTAGTGAAATTGTTTGCGGTGCCAGGCAGCCAGTTGCTGCAGGGCATCGAGCGTATTGTTTACAAAAACAATATTGGCGCCAGTTAATGCCGTTGTATCAAAGCCTTTGCGCACCATAAAATTGCGCACGCCGCTGTTGTATACTTCGGATATATACAGGTGCCCATCGTTACGGCCGGTTTGTAAAGCAATAAATAAACTTGTTTGCGGAAAGGCAATGCGCCGGCTATCGGTTAACAAATATTCCACCAGGGCAGCCGGCTCAGCTATCTGCGAAGGCGCATTTAATACATCTGCTATCTGCTGTATGGTATATTGGTTCATAACATGCGTTTATGCCTGCGGTTGTTTTTTCAGCAGGGATGCCACAATTGATCCGGCAATGCAAAGTACAATTACACCCAGTGATAGGTAAATGGAGATATGGATATCGAAAAACTCAATCAGCATTTTAATACCGATGAATACCAGCACCACGGCAATACCCTGCTGCAGGTACACAAAGCGGTTAACAGCACCACGCAGCAAAAAGAACAGGCTGCGCAAGCCCAGTACCGCGAAAACGTTGCTGGAGTAAATCACCAGTACTTCATCCGGTGTAAATGCCTGTTTGGCCGAGCTGCGCACCAGGGTTACCACGGTGGGTATGCTATCCAGCGCAAACACAATATCGGTTGCAGCCAGCATCAGCACCACCACAGCCAGTGAAGTAAAATACCATTTGTTCTGGATGGGAATTACATATTTGCCATTGGCCTGGCGGTCGGTTATCCTGAATAATTTTGTTACTGCCTTGTATACTTTTGATTGCTGCGGATCGTACTCATCATCTTCTTTGCGGATGAACAATTTAATACCTGTGTACAGCAAAAAGGCGCCGAACACGTACATGAGCCAATGGAAACGGTTAATGAGTTCTATGCCAAGTGCAATAAATATCACCCTGAATACAATAGCCAGCAAGATACCTACCAGCAGGGCGCGGCCTGCATCCATTTCATTTACCTTGAAAAAGCTGAAGATGAGGATAAACACGAAGATATTGTCGATGCTCAGGCTCCATTCCATTAAATAAGCCGAGATGTATTTTGTAGCTACATAACTGTCTTTTTCTATCCATAAAAAAGCCCAGAATACCATAGACAGGCCAACCCAGAACAGTGTTTGCCACAGCGCTTTTTTAATGCTTACGGTGGCATGTTTTTTACTCATCAGTCCCAGGTCGAACAACAGGGCCAGTACCAGTACTATACCAAATACAATATATGCCAATTGTGTAGTGCTCATGATAGCCAGGGTTATGCAGCGTATTTGCGTTTGCGCTGCCATTGAAAAATTAAGCCAGCCAGTAATACCAGTGCCACGGGTAAACCTATGTTAACCAGCTGCCAGCGGGTGCGTTGCCCGGCTACTTTCTGCTTGTCGAGCAAACGCAGCGTAACATCTTTATTACGCGCCTCGTACAAACCGTTGTTGCTTACCAGGTAATCGAGGCAGTTCAGTAAGTATTCGCGGTTGGCAAACCGGTAATTCTCCATGGGCAGCATACCCATGGCCAGCGGACCGGTGGTATTGCTTACTGCGTTGGTTACCATGTCACCGTCTGAAGTAACGATTTGCTGCGTAGGTTGTTCAGCTACCTCGGCAAAAGGTTTACCCAGGGCATTGGCCACCGAATCTTTTACCTGCTGCGTAAGCCTGTTGGCAAACAAAGAGCGGAAACGGCCTTCGAGCAATACGGATACCGGCACATGGCTTTTATTAAAAGTAAGCAGTTCCTGCTCTGTGGGTATATTGATGGTAACCATGGCAGGTGAGCTCAGCGAACGGCTGTTGGTATCTGTTGCCAGCAACACGGTTTTGCGGATGCCTTCTGCTTTTACAGTGTCAATGCTTGAAGGAAATATGGGCAGCACCCTGTCGAGGTTTTTGGAAATGGGGTTGTTGTTTGGCGCAGACAAAAACGGGTAGTAAGGGAAGGGTATTCGCTGCATGCGCGGACTGTTATCCGGGTTGTACCCCACCACCACGGGTATTTTAGAACAATTGAGATCCTGCAGCAGGTCGCCATTTACGCGAACACCATATTTAAACAGCAGGTCGTCCAGGTCAAGGTTGCGGTCGTAAGCAACAAAGTCAGCTTTGCTGCGCATCAGGCTGTCCAGCTCGGCGTAGAGTTTATCTACAAACCACAATACTTTACCGCCGTGCATTACATACTGATCAATTTTCAGTTTGTCTTCATCGGTAAATTGCTGCGTGGGTTTTACTATCATCAATGCATCTATCTGCTGCGGGTTGGGGTACGATTGCTTTAAATCGAAAATACCCAGCCTGTAATCGTTGCGCATGCTTTGAATCAGGTCGTACACACGTGCACTGCCCGGTTCGCCGTTACCGATGGCGTAGGCTATTGTAGGCACGTATTTGCGGGTAAGCCGGTCAATGGCATTGGCGAATTTATATTCCAGCAAAGCTTCCGCTGCATTGCGGGTGGCTTCTTTGTCTTCCTGCGGCACATCGTTCAATACATTAAAGTTCTTGAACACTTTGCGGCTGCTGCGCAGGTCAATGACCACGGGCGGCCTGTTGCCGCGAAACACCAATGCTGAAGGAATGATCAGCTGGTTTACCGATTTATCGTTGTTGCCTGCAGCCATATCTTCACTTTGCTCAAACACCACGCCCATGCGGGCCAGGCTATCGTACAGCGCCAGTCTTTCCGTATCAGCCAAATCAGCCCCCGGCCTTTCAAAACGCACGCGTACTTTATTGCCGCTTAAATCCCTGAATTCATTCAGCAGATCGCTGGTGGCGCTGCCAAGTTTTTTATAATCGGCCGGCAAATCACCGGTTAAAAACACCTGCACCATTACAGGCGTATCGATGTTGTTGAGAATTTTCCTGGTAGCGTTGCTCAGGCTGAAACGCTTTTCTGCAGTAAGGTCTGCCCGGTAATGAAACAGCGAGGCAATATAGGTAAGCGCCACAAAAAACGCCAGCACACCCAGCCACCAGTATTTATGTTTTATGCTTTTTTGAATAATGCTCATGATGGGGGGATTAACGTTTTACCAGGTTGCGTTGGGTGATGAATAGGAACAGTACAATAACGCCGGCGAAATAAATAAGATCACGTGTGTCAACCACACCACGGCTGATGCTGGTATAATGAAAATTTATACCGAGCATTTCTATATAATAATCGGCCCCTGCCTTAAATACAGGCAGTTTGCTGATGGCTTCAAAACCGGTGTACAGGAAAAAGCAGATGAATGCACCTGCAATAAATGCGACAACAGTATTGTTGGTAAAACTGCTGCTGCAGATGCCTACGGCTGTAAACACAGCGCCCAGCAATAACAACCCTATATAACTGCCAATGGTGCTGCCTGCATCAATACCGCCTACTGCACTGAGCTGCTGCATAGAAATGGCATACACAATAGTGGGCAACAACGCTGCGAATACCACCAATAGCGCACCCAGGAATTTGCCCCATACAATTTGCGCGGGTGTAACAGGCCATGTTTTCAGCAGTTCGAAGGTGCCGGTTTTGTATTCTTCGGCAAAACTGCGCATGGTAATAGTGGGCACCAGGAACAGGAGTATCCAGGGGCAAAGGGAGAAATAACCATTTAATGAGGCGTAGCCAAAATCGAGCAGACTGGTGTCGGGAAACACAAACAGGAAAAGCCCGTTAAGCAATAAAAACAGCAGAATGGCGATATAGCCGGTAAGGCTGCTGAAAAACTGCTGCCATTCTTTTTTACATATCATCCACATTGGCCAAAGCTAAGTATTTTGCGTTTATGGTTCAATGGTTTAAGGGTATACGCAGCTGGCTTATTCCCTGCTTTACCTGGTCAATGGCATAATTCACCTGTTCTTCTGTAGTAAAGCGGCCCAGCGAAAAACGCAGCGAGCTGTAGGCCATTTCATCACTTAAACCCAATGCTTTTAATACATAACTCGGCTCCATGGTAGCCGATGTGCAGGCCGAGCCGGATGAAACGGCAATATTTTTACCAAAGCCCATCATCAGCACTGAACTTTCCACGTTGCTGAACGAAATATTGCAAACATGCGGCAACCGCTGTTCCGGGCTGCCATTCAAAAAGGTGTCTGGCAACTGCAGCAGGGCTTCTTCCAGTTTATCGCGCAGTATCCGTACCTGCCGGCTGTCTTCTTCCATTTCCAGCCTGCACAATTCGCAGGCTTTGCCCAGCCCAACAATACCCGGCACATTCAGTGTGCCGCTGCGTATACCGCGTTCATGGCCGCCACCATCCAGCTGCGCTGTGATTTTCACCCGTGGGTTTTTACGCCGCACAAACAGCCCCCCCACCCCTTTGGGGCCATAGAACTTATGTGCACTAAACGCCAGTATGTCTATATTATCCCTGTTCACATCTACCGGTATTTTACCTACTGCCTGGGTAGCATCTGTAAAAAACAATACCCCATGCCTTCGTGCAATAGCACCTATTTCGGCAATGGGTTGCACCACACCGGTTTCGTTGTTGGCATACATAATGGCAATCAAAACTGTTTCACCGGTAATGGCGGCTTCAAGCTGCTGCAGATCTATCAGTCCTTCATTATTTACAGGTAAATAGGTTACTGAGGCTCCGTTTTTCTCGGCATGTTTACAAGTATCCAGTACGGCTTTGTGTTCGGTTGCACAGGTAACCACATGATTGCCTTTTGAAGCATACATTTCCAGCACACCTTTAATGGCCAGGTTAACGGCTTCGGTTGCGCCGGATGTAAAAATCAGTTCTTTTACTTCTGCACCTACCAGTTGCGCGGCCTGTGAACGGGCATACTCTACTGCTTCATCGGCTTCCCAGCCATAGGCATGGGTTCGGCTGGCTGCATTGCCAAAATATTCGCTAAAATAAGGCAGCATGGTTTCCAGCACCCGCGGGTCAACAGGGGTGGTGGCGTTGTAATCGAGATAAACGGGCAGTTTTAACATGGCTCATCGGGGTTTTGCTATGGCTGGTACTGCAAAAATAGGGCAATAGTGCCCGCAGGCCGGCCATTGTTTCTTAAAACGAAAATGTACGGGCCAGTTGCATAAGCGGCTGTGCTAAAAGCAGCAAAAAGAATGTTAACTCTTCCCGGCGATTAAGCGAATGATTGCGTAAAAGGGTCTAACCAACGTACTCAAACACAAATTCTATGAAACGGATCATACCATTTGCAGGGGCAGCACTTGCGGTTGTATTGCTGTTGCAAAGCTGCAGCAGCAGTACCAAACTTACCAACAGCTGGGCAGCACAGGAAAGCGGCACCAATCACAATACTCCCAAAATAAAAAAGGTAATGGTGCTGGCCATGTTTAACAATGCCAGCAATATGTCGTTACGCACCAATATGGAAAAAGAACTGGTGCGCGATTTAAAAGCCTACCGCGTTGATGCCGTAGGTGCGTTGCAAACGTATGGACCAAAAGCTTTTGATGGTTTAACCGAAAACCAGGCCCTGGCCAAGTTGCGTGAAAGCGGCTCAGATGCCGTGCTCACGGTTCGCCTGCTCGATAAAAACAAGGAAAAACAATATGTGCCCGGCCGTTATGCCCCTTACCCGTATGGTTTCTGGGGTTATTATTCTTATTATTCACCCATGATGTACCAGCCGGGTTACTATGCCAACAGTGTACAGTATTCATTTGAAAGCAACCTGTATGGCTTAAATGATAGCCAGCTTATTTATTCTGCCCAATCATCTGCCCTCGACCCCTCTTCACCACAGGGTTTGGCCGATGACTATGCACGGATGATTGTAAAAGATTTACACAGGAAGGGAGCGATTGGAAGGTGAGATGGTTCAAGAAGGTTCAATTGTTTAAAGTTTGATGTTTAACGTTTGTGCGTTAAGGCAGTTCAAAAGTTCAAAGGTTCAATTAATACACGTGGTAAGGGTGTTTTACAATGGAACTGTTGAACAGTGAAACGCCGGAACAATGTATTGGAAGACGGTTCAGTTGCAAGGAATGTTCGGGAGTTCCCGCAGGGTAAGCAAAGAGGCTAAAGTGGAGCTTCTGAACATTTTACACCAGGGCATTCAATTGTTTCAGAGTTTACATGTTCAGGAAAGTATATGAGCATGTGACTTCAAATGGAACTATTGAACAATTGAACCTTTTAAACTTCCGGATCCGGAAGATGATCAATTTGATTGGCGTAAAAGAAGTTGAAGTTAAAGCCCGATCTTTTCTATTGCCAGTTGTGCGGCTATCTGGCTGGCGTCTTTTTTATTGAACCCTTTGCCTTGTGCCATGGTTTCGCCATCGAGTACGGCGGCAATGGTAAATACACGGCGACCGTTCTCCATTTTTTCTTCCACGGTTTCAAATTCAAGGATTTTGCCGTTTTTACTGGCCCAGCCTATCAGTTTGTTCTTGAGGTTAATGTCAATTTGTTCGAGATCGTCTACGAACAGGTGGGGCATTACGATACGCTGCAACACCCAGCGGTGGGTGCGTTTGTATCCCTTGTCAATGTACACAGCGCCAACCAGTGCTTCCAGGGTATTGCCAAAAATCTGGCTGCCTTTCAGCGAGCTGTCAAACTTATTGTACATGGTGAGTTTCTTCAGGCCAATTTTAAGTGCAATATCATTCAGCTGCTGCCGGTTTACCATTTTGCTCCGCATTTCGGTAAGAAAACCTTCGCCTTTATACGGGTAGCGCTTAAACAGGTAGTCGGCCACAATAGCGCTTAACACAGCATCGCCCAGGTATTCGAGCCGTTCGTTGTTTTCTTCGGGCCCCTCTTTTACCGAGCGGTGACTTAATGCGGTGCGGTATAACGATTCGTTACCCGGCTTTATACCCAATAAGTTCTTCAGCTGTTTGTCAAACGACTGCTTCGATTGCTTCTTAAAAATTTTCTTCAGAATTTCCACAACCTTAAGCTACATATTTTTTTACTATCAGCGAAGCATTGTGACCGCCAAATCCGAAAGTATTGCTCAAAGCGGCGTTAACGGTACGTTTCTGTGCCTGGCCAAAAGTAAAATTCAGTCGTGCATCCAGTTCGGGATCGTCAGTGAAGTGATTGATGGTGGGTGGAACAATATCATGCACCACGCTCATTACACAGGCAATGGCCTCGATTACACCGGCAGCACCCAGCAGGTGGCCGGTCATCGATTTGGTTGAGCTGATATTGATATCATAAGCATGTTCGCCAAATACTGCCTGTATGGCTTTCACTTCCGCCATGTCGCCAAGCGGAGTAGAAGTGCCGTGTACATTGATATAGTCGATATCATCTGCTTTTAAACCGGCATCACTGAGGGTGGCCAGCATTACATTCTTGGCTCCAAGTCCTTCAGGATGAGGGGCTGTAATATGGTGTGCATCTGCCGTAGCACCTGCACCACCAATTTCACAGTAAATTCTGGCGCCCCTTGCCAGCGCATGATCCAGGTCTTCCAGCACCAGCATACCTGCACCCTCACCCATTACAAAACCATCGCGGTCTTTGTCAAACGGGCGTGAGGCAGTGGCCGGACTGTCATTACGTTCACTCAATGCTTTCATGGCATTGAAACCGCCAACACCTGCTTCGCTTACCACGCTTTCGCTGCCACCTGCCAGGATAATGTCTGCCTTACCCAAACGAATCAGGTTAAATGCATCCATAATAGCATGGGTAGAAGAAGCGCAGGCAGAAACGACTGCATAGTTGGGGCCGCGAAGGCCATGACGCATAGAGATGTGGCCTGCTGCAATATCCAGGATCATCTTGGGAATGAAGAAAGGATTGAAACGCGGTGTACCGTCTCCTTTTGCAAATTCTACTACTTCCTGCTGAAAAGTGATTAACCCGCCGATACCGCTGGAGAAAATAACACCAATGCGGTCGGCATTCATGGTTGTTGTATTAATGCCTGCATCCTGCACTGCCTGATCGCTTACTACCAGGGCAGTTTGCGTAAAGCGGTCCAGCTTGCGGGCTTCTTTTTTATCCAGGAACTGTGTGGGATCAAAATTTTTCAACTCACACGCAAACCTTGTCTTAAACTTACTGCAATCAAACTGTTTGATATAATCGGCGCCGGATACACCATTGATTAATCCATTCCAGTATTCCTCCAAATTATTGCCAATCGGGGTTATTGCTCCAATGCCAGTTACAACTACTCTTTTTAATTGCATATATGGTAAGCCCTCGGTTCAGTGTTTTGAAAGTGTAAATCCGCCCTTCGGCTGCAAAATCTGCTTCCGTAAGGCGGATTGAATAATATCGCAATGAAAACGGCTATGCGTTACTTAGCATGCTCTTCCAGGTACGCGATAGCCTGGCCAACTGTAGTAATGGTTTCAGCTTGTTCGTCAGGAATGGAAATATTGAATTCTTTTTCGAATTCCATAATCAACTCTACGGTGTCTAAAGAATCGGCACCGAGATCGTTGGTGAAAGAAGCCTCATTGGTTACTTCAGCTTCGTCTACTCCTAATTTGTCAACAATGATCTTCTTAACTCTTGTTGCGATGTCTGACATTTTGAAAAAGTTTTGTTACAGGCGCAAAAATATAATTTTTGAGAAACCAGCAAGTTTTTCGGCAACTTTTGTTTTTACAGTGGAAAAGTATCCCTGCGTTCGCCGCTTTTGCTACGTTACTCACCGCTATTAAACAAAAAACGCTCGTAATATGTTTGAACTGCCCTGAAGTAGATGGTCAGCAACAGTACCATAACCGTCACAACACCCAGTGTCACACTGTTTTGGCCATGGTAACCTACTGCTGCCAGCACCAGTAACAACCGGCCGTATTCCAGGTAAAAAACCCATTTTTTCTGCTCCAGGATAGCACCGGTATTTACCAGGCTTACCAATATTATCCCCGATAATAACATGCACTGCACACCCGAAAGTTGCGCAGAAAACAGTGTTACCAGGAATAAAAGCAGCAGCGAGAAGCCGGTTTGCCATAAAATATATTGCCGCTGGGCACGTGTTGTGCTGGCAGTTCCGGGTGCCGTTAACAGCTTTTTTTCCAGGATCACCCTTGCCCCGGGGTCCATTGCTGCCGGTTTGCCAAACAATATCCGTAACCTGGTTTCCCGGTTGGGGGCTGCCGCACAGGCATGCAGCAACTCCAGGATATAGTGAAAATGCTGCCATAAAAAGCTGTAGTGCCCCAGCGGTTTGGTGAGGCCGTAAGTAATCGGCTCCTCATCTTCTTTACAAAAGGTGCCGAACAGTTTGTCCCATATTATCAGTACATCCCCATAATTTTTGTCGAGGTAACGCTCGTTCGAGGCATGGTGCACCCGGTGGTGCGAGGGCGTAACCAGCACATATTCCAGCCAGCCCAGCCTGCCAATGGTTTGGGTATGAATAAAAAACGGGTACAACCCGTGCACCAGCAGCAGGGTGGTAATCATCTCCGGCGGAAAACCTGCCACCGGCAGTACCGACCAGAACAGGCTACGCACCGCAGCCTGCAACACGGTGATGCGCGCCGATACCGTGTAATTAAAGTCTTCGCTCTGGTGATGCACCACGTGCACGGCCCAGCCAATATTTATTTCGTGTGCCAGCCGGTGGTACCAGTACCACACCAGGTCGGTTAACAAAAACAGCAACAGCCAGTTGTACCAGGTTGCCTGCAGGTGAAAAAAGGCAAAATGGACGTACAGGTAGCGGAAAAAATAAAAAAACAGCAGGGAGGTAAACACATCACTCAGCCGTTCGGCGATGCCTGTGTTAATATTGGCTACCGATTCGGTAAAATGGTAAAAAGGCAGACCCTTCCTTTTACAGTACAAATATTCCCAGCCTATAAACACCAGGAAGAACGGAACAGCCAAAGCCATCAGGTTGAAATGCATAGAATTTATTTACTCTATCAAATTAGTAGACTATTCAAAAATAAAAGAACCTCCTTAAAAGGCAAAAAATAGTTGCACCGCCGGTCATATAGCGGTTATTTACAGCAGGCAATTTGCTAACTTGCACACGCGGCCTGCCGGCCGTTTTACCTAATTCCCAATAGTACTAAGTTCATGGCCATCAAAATAATTGATCACGGCACAAAAGAATACCGACAGATGGTAGAGTTGCGGCACCTGATTTTAAGGAAGCCGCTAGGATTGGATTTTGTTCAGGAAGAACTGGAAAAGGAAAAAGAAGATATTCTCATTGCCTGTTTCGACGACGACAAAATGGAAGGTTGCTGTATGCTTACCGATAATGGCGACAAATCTGCCCGCCTGCGCCAGATGGCTGTTCTCTCCGGTTTACAGGGCAAGGGCCTGGGTCGTGTGCTGATGCAGTTTGCCGAAAACATTGCACGTGACAGGGGTTTCCGCAAAATAATTATGCATGCACGCAAAACCGCAGTTGGCTTTTATGAAAAACTCGGCTACCAGGTAGTTGGCGAAGAATACGAGGAAGTCACTGTTCCCCATTACACCATGGAAAAAATATTAACTGCGCGAATGTAATACCAGCGCAAAACCGTATGCTATTATAACAAAGCCGGATCATCTCCGGCTTTTGTTATTTATTTATATTTTACTTTCTTCTCAATTTTGCGCCCCAGCAGCCCGCGTAATTCATGGCTGAACTCGGCTGTCATGTTTTCCTTAGGCAACAGGAAAAAGGAACGTGCCGAAAAATACAGGTGAAAAAAATTCGGGCTTTCAAAATAATGCGCAAACTGTTTCCATTCCCAGTTCACATAACCGCGCCCGTTTTCGAGGCGAACATTGGTTTCATTCAGAAAAATGGAAAACCGGTCTTTAAATGTAGCCGAGCGTTTGTAAATCGTTACCGGCAATATATACCAGAAGGTCATCATCATCAGTAACCACAGGCACGAGCCCAGCAAAAACGGCTCGGGGCGGATCTTTTTCATGTAGAAAAGAACGGCCGCTACTATCGCGAATACATTCACTAAAATTACCAGTATGCGTATCTCCGGACGTGTAATAAAATGATACCGCAAACCCTGAATCACCTTTTTTCTGTCGTATGAAAAACTTAGCTGCATGGTGTAAAAGTATCCAATTTTGAAAATTTGGCGTGCGCCAAATTTTCAAAATTGTTTGATAGCTGCATTGTTTTAACTACAGCCCATGCTGTTACCACAATTTAAACATTTGTAACAGGTGCCGCTGCGAACCGTGATATGGCCGCAGGTATTACAGGCAGGTGCATCGCTCTGCATGCTTTTAGCTGCTGCATTTACTGCGCTTAACCCGGCGTCTGTTTTTACGGCAGCCTTATGTGTTTTGTGTTGCGGCTGTGCAGCAGGCGTGGTATTGGGCGATGCAGAAGTTACCCGCACACTGCTCAGCTCGGGTTTGCTTAACAGTGTAAGTTCTTCTTCATGGCCCAGGTTGCTTACCTCGGGTTTGTCCAGCACATGCACCAGGTCTGTACGGCCCAGGTATTCGTAGGCCAGCGAGCGGAACACAAAATCAACCAGCGAAGTGGTGGTTTTGATATTCGGGTGATCTACCATACCTGCAGGCTCAAACTTGGTGAACACAAATTTTTCCACAAACTCTTCCAGCGGCACACCAAACTGTAAGCCTACAGAAATAGCTATGGCAAAACAGTTCATCAGGCTGCGCAGTGTAGAGCCTTCTTTGGCAAGGTCAATAAATATTTCGCCAAGCGTGCCATCGCTGTACTCACCGGTACGCAGGAATATCACCTGACCGCCTACCTTGGCTTTTTGTGTGTAACCGCGGCGTTTGGCCGGCAAGCTTCTTCTTTCCACAATACGCGCCAGCTCACGTTTCAGCTGGGTATCTGGCGCTGCCTGCATGCGTTTGTTCACCTCTTCAAGCAGCTCTTCAATGGTAAGTTTGCCCAGGTCAATCATGGCCGCTGGTGCTGCGGCCGGTTGTTCTGCAACAACCGCAGCCGTGCTTTCTTCACCGGCTTTTTTCTTTTTGTCTGATTTATTGCTCAGTGGCTGCGACAGTTTTGAACCATCGCGGTACAGGGCATTTGCTTTTAATCCCAGCTGCCAGCTCAACAGGTAGCTGTCGGCAATTTCATCTACTGTAGCCTCGTGCGGCAGGTTGATGGTTTTTGAAATAGCACCGCTTAAAAATGGCTGGCAGGCTGCCATCATGCGGATATGGCCGTGCGCATGTATAAAACGTTCGCCTTTTTTACCGCATTTGTTGGCACAGTCAAACACCGGCAGGTGTGCCTCTTTTAGATAAGGCGCGCCTTCAACGGTCATGGTACCGCATACATAATCGTTCGCTGCATCTACCTGCTCTTCTGTAAAGCCCAATGCTTCCAGCAAATCAAAGTTCCAGTCATTGTATTGTTCCGGCGTAAAGCCAAGGCGTTCCAGGCAGGCTTCTCCTAAAGTAAAACGGTTAAACACAAAACCTATTTCAAAGGCAGATTTTGCAGCTTCATTCAGCTTTTTGATTTCCTCTGCAATAAATCCTTTTTCACTCAGGGTTTGCGGGTTAATAAACGGTGCACCTTCAAAGCTGGCAGCGCCTACCGCATATTGTACAATGGCGTTGACTTCTTTTTTGCTGTAACCCAGGTTCTGTAAAGCCGTAGGTACAGACTGGTTGATGATTTTAAAATAACCGCCGCCGCTCAGTTTCTTGAATTTCACCAGCGCAAAATCAGGCTCAACGCCGGTTGTATCGCAATCCATTACCAGCCCGATGGTGCCGGTTGGGGCAATCACGGTGGTTTGTGCGTTGCGGTAGCCGTGTTTTTCGCCCAGCTGTACTGCCTCATCCCAGGCTTTGGTAGCTGCTTTCAGCAGGTAGTCAGGACAAAAACGGGCGTTAATGCCCACCGGGCGGATGCTCAGTCCTTCGTAGGCATCAGCCGCATCGTAGGCAGCAGCACGGTGGTTGCGCATTACGCGCAGCATGTCTTCCCTGTTTTCCTGGTAGCGCGGAAACGCACCCAGCACCTCCGCCATTTCTGCCGAGGTTTTGTAGGCAACACCGGTCATAATAGCGCTCACAGCGCCTGCAATGCCGCGTGCTTCTTCGCTGTCGTAGGCAATGCCGCTTACCATCAGCACAGAGCCCAGGTTGGCAAAACCCAGTCCCAGCGTGCGGTAGTCGTACGAAAGCTGCGCCACTTCTTTGGAAGGAAACTGTGCCATCAGTACAGAAATTTCCAGCACCACCGTCCACAAACGGCAGGTGTATTCGAAGCCTTCCACATCAAACGTGTTGGTGGCTTCATCGTAAAATTTACGCAGGTTGGCAGAGGCCAGGTTGCAGGCAGTATTGTCGAGGAACATGTACTCTGAACAAGGGTTAGACGCGTTGATGCGGCCACCCTGCGGACAGGTATGCCATTCGTTGATGGTGGTATCGTATTGCGTACCGGGATCTGCACAACGCCAGGCTGCATAGGCAATCTGGTTCCATACTTCACGGGCAGGTATGCGTTTCAGCACCCTGCCATCTGTTCTGGCTTTCAGCTCCCAGTCACTGTCTTCTTCCAGTGCTTTAAAAAATTCGTTGGGAATGCGGATGGAGTTATTCGAGTTCTGGCCTGCCACCGTCATGTACGCCTCGCCTTCATAACTGTTGTCGTAACCGGCTGCCACCAGGGCTGCCACTTTTTTCTCTTCCTCTACCTTCCAGTTAATAAACTCCATTATTTCGGGGTGGTCCAGGTCAAGACAAACCATTTTGGCTGCCCTTCGGGTAGTGCCACCGCTTTTAATGGCGCCGGCAGCACGGTCGCCTACTTTTAAAAAGCTCATCAGCCCCGATGAAGTACCGCCGCTGCTGAGTTTTTCGCCTACACCGCGTATCTGCGAATAATTGGTACCCACACCTGAGCCGTATTTAAAAATGCGTGCTTCACGCACCCATAAATCCATAATGCCGCCATCATTTACCAGGTCGTCGTTTACCGAGAGAATAAAACAGGCATGCGGCTGGGGACGTTCGTATGCGCTACCCGATTTTTTGAGATTACTGTCTTTGGGATCTACATAATAATGCCCCTGCGGTTTGCCGGTAATGCCGTAGCTCTCGTGCAAACCCGTGTTAAACCATTGCGGACTATTGGGCACGCAGGCCTGGTTCAATATGCTATACACCAGTTCATCATAAAAAACCTGTGCATCTTTTTCGCTGGCAAAATAACCATATCGCTCGCCCCATACCCGCCAGCAGTTGGCCATACGGTGCGCGACCTGTTTTGAGCTTGTTTCGCGCCCAAGGCTGCCATCTGCCTGTGGAACGCCGGCTTTACGGAAATACTTCTGGGCAAGAATATCGGTGGCTATCTGGCTCCATTGCCTGGGGACTTCCACATTGTTCATTTCGAACACAATTTCTCCGCTAGGGTTACGAATTATACTGGTGCGGTAATCATATTCGAACATGTCAAACGCGCTTACCGTATCACGGGTAAACCGGCGTTGAAACTGCATACCTTTATTGGATTGCTGTTTGGCCATATTCGGTTATTATTAAGGAGTGAAGGAATTCGGGGAAAGGTGTTAACGAATTTATCTTTTGAAATCCATTTTCTGAAGGCAGAAATATGCACAGCTGTGGATAAGGAATATTGGCTGAATAACAATTCAAAAGGATACTATTTTTTAACAAAATCTAAAATCTGGCAAGAATTTCGTAGCTTTTAAGACAAGTGTAAATAGGCGAATTGCATGCCAAAAACAGTGTAGAAAAAGGGAAGAATTACCCTTAATCCCTTAATATTGAAGTCTTATACATAAATAAGCAGACGTATATTTTATAAATCCCGCCCTTAAACAAAAAACTTTTTCGCATTTTTGCATAGGCCACCTATTCAAATTACATGAAGCATAAGCTATACCATCAATTTTTAGAGAGAAAGAAAGCAGGGCGCAAATCTTTTACGGTATTGATAGATCCCGACAAGGTAAACGCGGCTAAAATTGATCAATTGGTAGCCCTATCCATTGATGCAGGGGTGGATTATTTTTTCCTGGGCGGCAGCCTGGTGATCGACAATAACCTGGATGAATGTATTCAGCAGATCAAGGCTTCCTGCGATATTCCTGTTATCCTGTTCCCTGGTTCCCCTTCCCAGATCAGCAAATATGCCGATGCACTGCTGTACCTCTCGCTTATTTCGGGCCGCAATCCCGAACTGCTTATTGGTCAGCATGTGATCAGCGCCCCTGCCGTTAAAAAAAGCGGCCTGGAAATTATGCCTACCGGTTATATGGTTATAGATGGCGGCGCCCCTACCACGGTATCGTATATCTCCAACGCAACACCCATCCCGTCTGATAAAAACGATATTGCCATGTGCACAGCCATGGCCGGCGAAATGCTGGGTATGCAGCTCATTTATATGGACGCCGGCAGCGGCGCCAAACGCCCCATTACCGAAACCATGATTGAACGGGTGTCATCACAAATAGAATCACCCCTGATTATTGGCGGCGGCATTACCAGCCCGGAAAAAGCTTACCGCAACTGCCAGTCGGGCGCCGATATTATCGTGGTGGGCAATGCCATTGAAAAAGATACTACCCTCATCAAGGAAATGAGCGATGCCATTCACCAGATGAACCGGGTAAAAGTTTAAGCAATTACGTTACTTCTTATAACAGCAAAGCCGCTCTGTGAGTGGCTTTGCTGTTATATACCCTTCTGCTGTTAACGGTTTAAAGCACCGGTATCTACCCTTGAAGGCGTGTCTTTTCCTTCAATAATAGAAGTAGAGCTGATGGCTACAGCTTTGATGATCTCTGCCATATTCTTCATGTCCAGCGTGCCTATTTCGTCGCTCAGCTTGTGATAATTGGGCTCATTGTCCATTTTAGAAGTTGAAATGGTGTGTGCCGGTACACCCAGGCGGGCCAGGGTGGCATTGTCTGAGCGGTAAAACAACTGCTGGTCTGTATACGGATCAGGATAAAAGGTAAAACCGGAGCCTTGCAGGTTTTTCTCCAGTATTTTGCCCATGTCTGTTTTTTCGTAACCGGTAATGTATGCGGAATTTCTACCCCATTTTGATTCGGTGCCGATCATTTCGATATTGAACATCGCCATTACATCGGCAGGATTTGAAAATTGTTTTGAAAAATATTGTGAGCCATAACCGCCGATTTCCTCTGCGGTGAAAGCTGCAAATACCAGTGTGCGCTCATTGTTATGCTGCGCTTTAAAGTAGCGCGCCAGCATAATTACGCCGGTGGTACCTGCTGCATCGTCGTTTGCGCCGTTGTAAATGGAATCACCATTCTCGGGTTTATTGGTAATACCCAGGTGATCGTAGTGACCGGAGAAAATAACGTATTCGTTCTTTTTGCTTTTGCCCGGGATAACACCCACTACATTCATCAGGTGCTGCTCGGTAATGGCCTGCTTAACATGAATGGTAAATTTTGCAGGCAGTTGTTGCGCCAGTACCAACACGGTTGAATGCGGGGTGGCTGATTTAAACTGTGAGCCTGCAAAATGCTGTAAACGCGGAAAAATACCGGCCAGTGAAGAATCTACCAGTACCAGTGTGTTGGCAGTAATCTGCGACAAACCGCCTGCAAAGCTGCGCAGCTCCTGTGTTGATTTCAGGGTTTTAACAGCATAACCCGATTGTTCTGTAACCGTAATATCCGGCTCAACACTTACTGCAATAATTTTATCTGCACCCAGTGCAGTGCCATCAAACGTTGCTTCGGCCAAAGTTGTTTTTGCATTCACCATGCTGAAACGCTGCAGGTAACTGTCGCTGCTGTTCCAGGTTTGCAAGCCTGCCTTTTTAAATTCAGCTGCAATAAATGCAGCTGCTTTTTCATTGCCCGGCGTACCGGTTTTGCGGCCCTGCATGGCATCTGAAGAAAGCACACGCTCTATTTTTTCAACCTCACCTGCATTTATAATAGTGTTGATGTTTTGCGCAAAAGAACAATACGAATAAGATGCTGCAAAAAACACAGCACCGATAATCAATGGTTTCATCGTGTTGAGATGGTTGAAATTGTTATAATGGTTTTGTGGAGGATTTACAGGCTCATCATTTCCTTGAACTTAACGGTCTGTCTTCTGCTCACTTCAATTTTTTCACCGCCTTTCAGTTCAAGCAGTAAACCGCCGTTAAAGTAAGGTTCTATCTTTTCTATCCAGCGCAGGTTAATAATATGCTTGCGGTTGGCGCGGAAAAAGATACGGTCGTCGAGCCTTTCCTCCAGTGCATTCAGCGATTTCAGGATAAGGGGTTTGTTGTTGCCGAAAAACACTTTGGCATAGTTGCCCACACTTTCAAACAAACGTATTTCACCCAGCTTTACAAACCAGCAACGTTCACCGTCTTTTACAAATACCTGGTCATTGTCTGACAAAGGGCCACGGTTGATAAAGCTGCCGTCTTCTGCGCGTTCATTGCGCATTTCATCCTGCAGCTTGTGTACCGCATCGGCCAGGCGTTTGGGCTCAATGGGTTTTAACAGGTAGTCGAGTGCATTTACTTCAAAGGCCTTCAATGCATACTCATCGTATGCCGTGGTAAACACCACACGCGGTGCCTTATCCAGCTCGGCCAGCAGGTCGAACCCGGTTTTACCGGGCATCTGAATATCCAGGAAAATGAGATCGGGATTTTGCGTTTCAATTTTTTCCACGCCCTCATCTACGTTCGAAGCTTCATCAATCACTTCGATATCGGCATGCTCCTGCAGTAATTTTTTCAGTTCATTTCTTGCCAGACGCTCATCATCTACAATAATCGCTTTAATAGACATAGCTGATACAATTTATGTGCATAAGGAATCTGTTACAAACATGCCGTGTTACAAACCATTCACCGGCATAATTACTTTCGCTTCCACCATGTTGTTGTTCACATCTTTGATTTCAAAAAACGCGCGCGAGCCAAACAGCAGTTTTAACCGGTTGCTGGTGCTGGCAAGGCCAAAGCCATCACTGCGTGCATGCCCGTTTAATTTGCCGGTGTTTTGCACAATCAGCTCATGATGGTCGTCCCTGAAATCGGAAATAATTTTGATACGCCCCCCGTCTATCTGTTTGCTGATGCCATGTTTAATGGCATTCTCTACCAGTGTCTGCAACATCATGGGTGGCACTGGCTGATCCAGTGTGTCTTCGTCAATATCATATTCAACCTGCAAGCGGTCTTCAAAACGGATATGCTCCAGCGCCAGGTAATCCTGCACAATATTCAGCTCACGTTCCAGCGGGGTGGTTTCCAGTTTTTCGGCCTGCATGCTGCTGCGTAATATGTTGCTTAGTTCTGTAATGGCGGTGCGTGCACGTTCGGGGTTTTCATCTACCAGCGCGCGGATGCTGTTAAGCGCGTTGAATATAAAATGCGGGTTGATGTGCGCTTTAATGGTTTTCAGTTCCAGCTCTTTCACCAGGCTTTCCAGGTGAATTTTATCGAACTGGTCTTTCCGGCTTTTAATTACATAATGGTAAATAAAATACACCAGGTTCCAGATCAGGAAAAACATAAACGAACCGGTGAACGTGCGCATGGCCTTATTAAAAAACGAGAGGGCTTTGAACGATTCTTCTTCAATTTCCAGCTGCTCTTCAATAAACACCGATAAGAAGGAATAACAGAAGGCAAAAAACACGGTAATAAAAAAGAGGTAGGTGACCTGTTTTTCAAGACTTAACCGGGTTACATTCATCGCTTTAATCACACTGCGCATAATGTGCGTTAACAAAAAACCTTCTGCTGCTGCGAGAAATAGCGAATCAAAAAAAAAGGGCTGCGGACGGGTACGCATGGTGATGTAGAAGAAGGTCCAGATAACACAATAAGTGCCCCAGCCTGCAATCTGGCATACCCAGTATGGAGAGATTTTTTTGAGCATAAGTATAACCCAAATTTACTATGCATGCACAGTTTGCAGGATTTAAATTTGACCAGAGGCAATTTTCCCCCGGTAACGGCAAACAAGGCACGGATTTATCAGCAGACAATATAAACAATAATTGTTTTCAGCGGTTTATTTTAAAACAGTGGTTAGCCGTTAAACCAGCTGAAAATAGTATTTTTACACTCAAATTCTCTTTTCAGATGGAAATAACACCTGGTCCATTGCTTCGCATGATAGATTCACCCGATGATCTTAAGAAATTAAGCAGGGAGCAACTACACCAGGTTTGTGATGAGCTGCGGCAGTACATTATTGATGTAGTGAGCGTTTACGGCGGGCATTTCGCTGCCAGCCTGGGTGTGGTAGAACTGAGCGTGGCATTGCATTACATTTACAATACACCTTACGATCAGCTGGTATGGGACGTAGGTCACCAGGCTTATGGTCATAAAATACTCACGGGGCGCCGTGATAATTTCATCACCAACCGCAAATACAAAGGCCTTAGCGGTTTTCCCAAACGCTCAGAGAGCGAATACGATACTTTTGGCGTAGGCCACTCTTCCACTTCCATCTCAGCAGCGCTGGGCATGGCCATGGCTGCCAAATACAAAAATGAAAACCGCAAATCGGTAGCCATTATCGGCGATGGCGCCATGACTGCAGGCATGGCTTTCGAAGCCCTGAACCATGCAGGTGTGGCTGATGCTGACATGCTCGTTATTCTCAACGACAACTGCATGAGCATTGATCCTAACGTGGGCGCGCTGAAAGAATACCTTACCGATATTTCTACCAGCCATACCTATAACAAACTGCGCGATGATGTTTGGAATATGCTGGGCAAACTCCCGGTAGGTAAAAACTTCAGCCGCGACATGGCCAGCAAGCTCGAAACCAGTGTAAAAGGCATGGTGAGCAAAAGCAGCAACCTGTTCGAATCGCTGAAAATACGCTACTTCGGCCCTATTGACGGGCACAATATCACCAAACTGGTAGATACGCTGAAAGACCTTCGCAACATACCAGGGCCCAAGCTGCTGCATATTGTTACCGTGAAAGGTAAAGGATACGCGCTCGCGGAAAAGGACCAGACCAAGTGGCATGCACCCGGATTGTTTGATAAAGTAACCGGTGAAATTTATAAGAAAACATTTGAAACGCCGCAGCCTCCCAAATACCAGGATGTGTTTGGCCACACCATTGTAGAGCTGGCGGAAAAGAATGCCAAAATAATGGGCATTACACCTGCCATGCCCAGCGGCTCTTCCCTCAAAATAATGATGGAGAAAATGCCTGACCGCGCATTTGATGTAGGCATCTGCGAACAGCATGCAGCCACACTCAGCGCAGGCCTGGCCACACAGGGGCTGCGGGTGTTCTGTAACATCTACTCATCGTTTACACAACGCGCATACGACCAGGTGGTACATGATATTGCTATCCAGAAATTACCGGTAGTAATGTGCCTTGACCGTGCAGGCCTGGTAGGCGAAGACGGGCCAACGCACCACGGCGCTTATGATATTCCTTTTTTCCGTTGTATCCCCAACATGATTATCAGCGCGCCGATGAACGAACAGGAGCTGCGCAACCTGATGTACACAGCACAACTGGACAGTAATGAATATCCTTTTGTTATCCGCTACCCGCGTGGCGAAGGGGTAATGCCGCAATGGAAAACACCGTTCGAAGCAATTACGGTGGGTAAAGGCCGCAAGCTGAAAGATGGCGAGGAAATAGCGATTTTATCACTTGGCCATCCCGGCAATTTTGCCACCGCGGCCATCCGTGAACTGAAAACAGCAGGCATCAATCCGGCACACTACGACATGCGTTTTGTAAAACCACTCGATGAAGCTTTACTGCATGAGGTATTCGGCAAATACCAAAAAGTTGTAACCGTTGAAGATGGTACCGTAGTAGGCGGCTTCGGCAGTGCTATTCTTGAATTTATGAGCCGGCACGGTTACCATGCCCAGGTAAAAATGCTCGGTATTCCAGACAGGATTGTTGAGCATGGCACGTTAAAGGAACTGCATCGCGAATGTGGTTACGATGCGGCTGCCATTGCAGAAACAGTAAAAGAAATGATGAAAGACAGCGTAAAATTCAATACCCTGATAGCAGGATAAAATACCATCCATCTCTTTATACAAAATGCGATCAGTGATGATCGCATTTTTTTTGCGGCTTGCGCTGCTATGGATTTTTATTTACTAGTTCTCGCTGGGCGACACCTGGTTAAAATCAATCTGCGAAATATCGATATCATCTTCCCTTTCAGGGTTCCATTCAAGAATGAAATTGTTTTTACCCTCACCCACCATAATGTTCATGTATTTCAGCTGCACCAGCTCAAGCAGTGAGAGAAAGATGAAGATAGCCTGGATGCGGTCTGCACATTCTTCAAATATGCGTGGAAAAGCCACCGTTTTTTCCCGGTTCACCATCGACAGCATTTGTTCGCGGCTGTCTTCCATGCTGTAG
Organism: Deminuibacter soli; assembly: GCF_003412455.1. Classification (GTDB taxonomy): domain Bacteria; phylum Bacteroidota; class Bacteroidia; order Chitinophagales; family Chitinophagaceae; genus Deminuibacter; species Deminuibacter soli. Next base: position 410,415 of record NZ_QTJU01000001.1, read on the forward strand.
TTGTAACGCACAACAGTGTGAACGGGTTTATTGTTTTTATCGTGTATGCGCTGCATCACCTTTTCAAACGCCTTCATCAGTTTGAACAAGGTTACGGTTTGTATTTCTGTGCCTTCAGAAGCGTCTTCTCCAATTTGCGACAGTTCTTTCTGCAGGTTGCCGCGTTTCACCATCAGCATGCGGATGGCTTCCATTTCAGCCATTTCAATAGATGCTTCCTTAAAACGTTTGTACTCCAGAATTTTATCTACCAGTTCCTGGCGCGGGTCAATTTCATTGCCCTGTGCATCGAGCTCCTTGCGTGGCAGCAGCATTTTGGCCTTGATGCGCATAAGGGTTGATACAAACAGGATAAACTCGCTGCTCAGTTCAATATTCAGTTTTTCCTGGGCATGTATGTATGCCAGGAAATCGTTGATGATACCGGTAATGGGAATATTGTAAATGTCCAGCTCGTCCCTTTCAATGAAAAAAAGCAACAGGTCGAACGGGCCTTCGAACTGGGGTAATTTTATCTGGTAGTTGGGCGTATTAATCGCTGCCATAGTGTGCTGAATAAGGTGCTATCCCTGCACGGCAAAGTATTCACCGGGCCGGGATAGCACAAATGTATCGTTTGTGGCAATACAATCAGGCAACAGTATGGGTGCCCCTGCAGGAATATGGATATCTTCTGAATAAGTTTCCGTTTACGGGCGCTTTTTCAACTCGTCGCGTATTTCGGCCAGCAGTTGCTCTGTTGGTGTGGGGCCGGGTGCAGGCGCTGCTGCTTCCTGTTTGCGGCGCAGTTTATTGATGCCTTTTACCATAAAGAAGATAATGAGGGCCAGCAGGATAAAATTAATAAGTACGGTTAAAAAGTTACCGTAGGCAAACAGTACGGTATCAGGTATTTTCCTGGCTTCTGCCAAAGGTGTTTTATCAGGAACAGTTCCTTTCAGCACCAGGTACAGGTTACTGAAATCCGGCTTGCCAATGATGGCTGCCACTACAGGCATTACCAGGTCATTTACCACGCTGTCTACAATTTTACCAAATGCCCCGCCAATGATAACACCCACGGCGAGATCCATTACATTGCCTTTTACAGCAAACTCTTTAAACTCCTTGATAAAACTCATAATAGTAGGTTTTAAATATAACAAATACGACTTGCAAGTTTACTGTCTTTCCCGCTGGCATCCATTCCCTGGATAACCACCAGCACGGCATGTTGTTTACTTGCGTAGAGCAGGTTTTGCAAATCGCTGATCTGCTGCAGCAGCTGCGCCGTTTCCTGTTTAATGGTTTCCTTGTTTACATGGGCGGGTGCGTCGGGGCTGATTTTTCGCAGGTCAATCGCTTTCATAGTGTTGAAAACAATGCGAAATAGATTTGGTTTACAGAATTGCCGGCAAATAAAAATCCCGGTTTGCAGGCAAACCGGGATCACTATCATAACCTTGCACAGGTTTATACCACCATAATTTCCTTTTCCTTGGCTGCAAGGTGTTTCTCAATTAATGCAATAAAGCGGTCTGTAAGCTCCTGAACGCCTTTTTCAGCATCCTTGGCGATGTCTTCACTTAAGCCATCTTTCTGCAGTTTTTTAATTCCTTCAATGGCATCGCGGCGGATATTGCGTACGGCCACTTTCGAAAACTCTGCTTCACCGGCTGATCTTTTCACCAGCTCTTTCCTTCTTTCTTCTGTAAGCGGGGGCAAAAACAGGCGTATCAGCACACCATCGTTTTGCGGCGTTACGCCGATATTGGCCATCATAATGGCGCGCTCAATGGGCGCAAGCATATTTTTTTCCCAGGGCTGAATGCTGATGGTACGTGCATCGAGCACGGTTACATTGGCCACCTGGTTAATTGGTGTGGGTGCTCCGTAATAGTCAACCGCAATGCTGTCGAGCATGGCCGGACTTGCTTTTCCTGCCCTGATCTTTGCCAGTTCTGATTCAAGGTGATTGATTGCTTTTTTCATGGAAGATTCGGCATCATCCAGTATCAGGTCCAGTTCTTCTGACATATTAGGTGTATTTAGATGGCGGCAAAACTAACAAATCCCCGTAAAAATCTGATATCATGCAATAAAAAAGCAACCCGGTAAAGGATTGCCTGTATTATTTCGTTGTGCAAAATCGGTTATTCTTCTTCTACTGCCGCGGGGCGTTCTTTAAAAGAGAACAGCGACACCAGTTTAACACGCTGTGCGGTTTCTTCTTCATGCTCAAGCGCAGGCGCTGTTTCTACACTGTGTTTTACCACATGCATGTGGTGAATACGTGTTTTAAGCCTGGTGGTCATGTAAATCGCGGCGAAAAACAATGTAATCAGGCAAAGGATAGACATGGTTGAACCCATGAGCGGCGCCAGTACAAACGATAACCCTGCAAATGCAATGGTGGTAATGCCTACAGACACGGCGATGGTTTTGTGCGAAAATCCTTTGTCGAGCAATATATGATGCAAATGGTTTCTGTCTGGTGAAAATGGCGAACGGCGGTGAAAAATACGGATGCCGAATACACGCAGTGTATCCATCAAGGGCACCAGCAAAATGCCGAAGCCGATAGCCGGTGAAGCATGTACCGGGAAATTCTGGTACTGGGGCGCCATTTCAATAAAATGGATCACCAGGATTACATTTACCACACCCAGCAGCATAGAACCGGTATCACCCATGAATATTTTTGCCGGATGGAAATTATAGATCAGGAAACCGGCAATGCTGCCTGCCAGTGTAAAACCAAGCAAGGCATGCGCATAGTCGTTATTGATTAAAAAATAAGTGCCGAATACGCTGCAGGTAATTAAAGCAATACCGCCTGCCAGGCCATCAATACCATCGATGAGGTTAAAGGCATTGATCACAACAATAATGGTGAAAAAGGTAAGCAGGTAACTGGACATAGGATCAATTGCCTGTAAACCAAGAAAACCGTACATACTGGTAATCACTACTTTGCCACGAAAAGCCAAGATAGCTGCAACCAATACCTGGCCCACCATTTTTTTCATGGGCGACAACATGACCAGGTCATCTTTTATACCAATAAAAAAGATAATCAGGAAGGCTACTATATAATACTGAAAACACGCATTTGCATGATCTATGGTGACGGTAAGCATCAGGCTTATTAAAAAGCCGATAAACATAGCCAGGCCCCCAAGTCGTGGGATAGGTTCTTTATGAATTTTCCGCTCATCGGGAAGGTCATAAAGCTTTTTATCATGCGCCACCTGCAGAATAACGGGAATTGCGTAAAAAGTAGTTAGAAATGCAATTATCCCTCCGATAATGATTTGCTCCATGCAGTCACATTTAGTTAGTTAATACAGCACAATGACAATTGGTGGGGGAAATGCGTTGCAAACGTACTGCCTTTTTTTATAATAATTGTATTACGAAATAATTATTTCAAACGCTGGGTACCTCGTAAATTATTCCAAACCCGACAAAACTAAACAAAGCAAAAAACATCTGCAATTTAAACCAGATATATTTTATAGCAATTTTGCTGCCTATTTCTTATCACTTAGATTTGCTAAAACTATTTTTCGTATGGCAGATACACAGGAGCTTAGAAAAATTGCCTCACAGGTAAGAAGAGATATCGTTAGAATGGTACATGCAGTTCAGAGTGGACACCCCGGTGGGTCACTGGGTTGTACAGATTTCCTGACCTCATTGTATTTCGGAATCATGCAACACGACCCTAAATTCAATATGGACGGGATCAACGAAGACATCTTCTTCCTTTCCAACGGACATATTTCACCGGTTTTTTACTCCGTTCTGGCCCGTTCAGGCTACTTTGATGTGAAAGAACTGGCCACTTTCCGCAAATTAAACTCACGCCTGCAGGGCCATCCCACCACACATGAACACCTGCCCGGTGTACGCGTAGCCAGCGGCTCGCTTGGCCAGGGTATGAGTGTGGCACTGGGTGCAGCCAAAGCTAAAAAACTTAATGGTGACAAGCATCTCGTGTTCTCCCTTCATGGCGATGGCGAACTGGATGAAGGTCAGAACTGGGAAGCCATCATGTTTGCAGGTCATCATAAAGTAGACAATCTTATTGCCACCATTGACCACAATGGCCAGCAAATTGACGGCCCTACAGATAAGGTAATGAGCCTCGGTAACCTGCACGCCAAGTTCGAATTGTTCGGCTGGCGCGTACTGGATATGGACGGCAACGATATGGACGATGTTATCAGGGTACTGGATCAGGCTAAATCACTCGCGGGCCAGGGACAACCTATCTGCATCATCATGAAAACCGTGATGGGCAAAGGTGTCGACTTTATGGAAGGTCACCATGAATGGCATGGTATCGCTCCCAACGACGAACAACTGGGCAATGCACTTGCACAGTTGCCCGAAACCCTTGGTGATTATTAGCATTTCCCGGGGCGTAAACGAAACACCCTGCCAGTTATTGCACCACTATAAAAAATAATATATAAAAAGGCCGTTTTTAATGAAAACGGCCTTTTTATATATTCAATATGATCAATTATGTACAGGGAAAAGTCGAAAACCGGAGAAAAATAACGGGTTGCTTATTTTAGCTTTTTAGGCTAAACTGTTGGGTTGCTGCCTTTCTTGCCGGTAAAAAAGCCGCCAGCACGGTAATAAATGCCACGGTTGCGGTGACCAGGATAAAATCGGCCGGGGTCATTTTCACCGGGTAATAATTAATAATGAATGTACCGCCTTCCAGCTTTATTATTTTGAAGGTAAGCTGCACATAACAAACCAGGTAAGCCAGCACCATGCCTGCCAGTCCGCCAATACCTGCCAGTAAAAATCCTTCACTCAGAAAAATGCCCTGTATCAGCTGTTCATTGGCACCCATGGCTTTTAATACAGCGGTGTCTTTCTGTTTTTCCATTACCAGCATGGTTAAAGCGCCAATCATGTTAAACGCTGCCACTACCAGTATCAGGGATAAAATAGCGTAGATCACCCATTTTTCAACAGTCATAACCGTGAACAGGCTCTGGTTTTGCTCAAGCCTTGTGCGCACGGTAAAGCCTTTACCCAGCCTTTTTTTAAGTTCAGTACTTACCCTTTCAACCTCGCCGGTATTGGCTACTTTCAACTCGATGCCGCTGTATTGTTCCGGTTTCAGGTTAAGCATGTACTGCATAAAGTCGAGATTGGTGAAGGCGTATTTGTTGTCAAATTCCTGCTGCACCATAAAAGCGCCGCTCACATGAATGGGAGCAGAGAGCATACCCTCCTGTCCGCCGGCTGCACCAGTGGCCCGGTTAGGCAGGTAAACCGTGATATCCGGCGATTCCGGCGACGAGGGGTCAACTGCCACTGCGTTTTCGATACCTACACCTATTACCAGTGAAGGCGTTTCGGCATTGCCCATGGCATACTCGCCGCGTTTAATATGCACCTGCAGGCGGTTTACCACCGCATAATTACTGTCAATTCCTTTCAGCGATACAATGGTCTTTGCTTCGCCGTTTACCAAAGCGGCCTTTTCTTCTACAGTCCGTGTAATCTGCACCACACCCGGCGTTTCTTTCATGCGCTGTAATTGCTGTGCCGTAACATGAAAAAACTTGCCGGAGGCCGGGGTAATGCGTATGTCTGAATAAAAATCGCTGTATAAACTCTGCACCAATCCTTCAAAACCATTGAACACGCTCAGCACAATAATCAACGCCGCAGTGCCTACGGTAATGGCTACCACACTAATCCATGCAATAATATTGATGGCATTGGTTGATTTCTTCGATTTAAAATAGCGCCAGGCGAATAACAGTTTCACAGTAGTTAGTCTTGGGATGAAGTGGGCTGATCGTTTTCGGGCTTGTCTTCATTGATTTTTTTGAAGAGCTCTTCCATTTTAAATACCTGGTCCAGGGTATCGTCATGGTAAAACTGCAGCACCGGTATACGCCGCAGCTGGTGTTTTACCCTGTCGGTGAGTTCTTTTTTTATTTCCCAGGCCCTGTCTTCAATTTTTTTCATGGTAGCTTCTACATGCTTTACCTGAAAAAGGCTCAGGTATATGCGGGCTTCCAGCAGGTCGGGCGTTACTTTTACAGATGAAATGGATACCATTCCTCCATCTATCATATTCAGCGACAGGCGGCGGAAAATATCACTCAGCTCTTCGTTTAACAAACCGGCAACCTGTTTTTGTCGTTTTCCTTCTTCCATAGTATTACCTTTGAAGCCGTAAATTTACAGCTTAAAATTCACAGACAGGGAACGGGATTCTGTGCATCCCATGCAAATTCAATATGAAAAAATTCTCGAGGATCTTTAAATATGTGGGTCGCTACAAGGCCAAACTGTTTGCTTATTTCACTTTGACCATTCTCTCCACCGTTTTTTCAGTCGTTTCCATTGGCATGCTGGGGCCCTTTATGCAAATCATTTTTGCGCCCAGCACACCGCAGAAAGCCTGCGATTGTGCGCAGCAACCTGCGCAGGGCAATGCTGCCGGCGAATTTCTCAGCAGCATTATTACCCATTACCGCGACAGTTATGGTGCAGTTACCGCAGTAGCGCTTATCTGCGGCTTTATTATCAGCGCTACCCTGCTTAAAAACCTGTGCCTTTACCTGAGCAATGTAATTTCGGCACCCATCCGCAGCGCCATTACCACCGACCTGCGTACAGATATTTACGATAAAATACTGTTTTTGCCTATCGGCTACTTCACCGATCAGCGTAAAGGCGATATTATTTCGCGTATGACCAACGATGTGGGTGAAATTGAAAGTTCGGTAGTAGGCACACTTGAAGGCTTAATTAAAGACCCGCTCACGATTCTCTTTTACCTGGCTTACCTGATTTACCTGAGCCCCACCCTGTCGCTGTTTTTGCTGATACTGCTGCCTGTAACTGCGCTGATCATCGGCCGCATCAGCCGTTCGCTGAAAAAACAGTCACAGGCTGCATCTGAAAAACTGGGGGAAGCATTGTCTATCCTTGACGAAACGCTGGGCGGCATGCGCGTAATTAAAGCTTTTTTGGCTGAAAGCCTGATGCTGCGCAGGTTTCATGATGTAAACCACAGCCTGTTCAATATCCGCAATAAAATGAATGCACGCCGTGACCTGGCATCGCCGCTTACCGAAACACTGGGTGTAATAGTGCTGTGTTCTATCTTGTACGTTGGTGCAAGACTGGCGTTGCAAACCAGTGTTACCGGCCATGGCATGGCTGCGGGTGACCTGATTGCCTACATCGCCATTTTTGCCTTGCTGATTAACCCGGCCAAATCATTGTCTACCTCCTTCTTTAACATGCAGCGCGGCGTAGCTGCCATTGACCGGGTGGAAGAGTTGCTGCAGGCCACACAGGTAGTGGCCGAAAAAGATGTGCCCACGCCTATGCCAGGCTTTAACCATGCAATCGAGTTTAAAAACGTATCGTTCGGGTATGGAGATACGCCTATTCTCAAAAACATAAACCTGGTAATACCTAAGGGCAAAACCGTAGCACTGGTGGGCTCTTCCGGTGCAGGCAAATCATCACTGGCCGACCTGGTGCCCCGTTTTCATGATGTGAGTGCAGGCGAGTTACTGATAGATGGTGTAAACATCCGTGAATACTCATTGCACGGACTGCGCCAGCACATCAGCATTGTTACGCAGGAGCCGATTTTATTTAACGACACCATTGCCAACAACATTGCCCTGGGTACTGAACACCCCGATGCAGCGGCCATAGAGCAGGCGGCCAAAGTGGCGAATGCCTACCAGTTTATACAGCAGAAAGAAAACGGTTTTGATACCAACATCGGCGACAGGGGCAGCAAACTGAGCGGTGGTGAACGCCAGCGCCTTACCATTGCACGCGCGGTATTAAAGAACCCGCCTATTCTTATACTGGATGAAGCCACTTCATCACTGGATACAGAGAGTGAGCGACTGGTACAGGATGCCATCAACAATATGATGCAAAACCGCACCAGTATTGTTATTGCACACCGTTTAAGCACTATTCGCCATGCAGACGAAATTATTGTACTGCAGAAAGGCGAGATCGCTGAACGCGGTACACATGAATCACTGATGGAACAGAAAGGCATCTACTACAAACTGGTAGCCATGCAGGAAGTAAAATAAACCACATCCATGTAATTTCTTCTGCCAGCAATAGAACAGGCTGTACAATGCTGCATGCACAAGGCTTCCGGGGCTTGTACAGGCAGCATTTTTTTGTGCGGTTATTGTTCAATTATTCGAGCCTGTTGCAGGCTGCGTGCTTCAACAGTTGCGCTATTCTTCTACACTTCTTTATTCCTGCTATTCATTTTACTTATATAGTGCATTTTTTTATGCCATTTCAAAACCATTTAATAAAGGCGGCCGTAAATGAGTTGTTAAAGGAAGTATTCTGTTCATTTCAAAAACGAAACTTTATGAAAAATGCGATGTACGCAGCAGAAGAGCAAGCCAAAGGCAAGCCGGCTTCTGTACCGCGCTTCTCTGCCTCGAGAAGGAATTTCTTACTTAAAACCGGTGGTATCTCCTTCGCTTCTGCACTGGTATTGGCTGCTTCGGGCTGTACAGACAATGATGCACCCAATGGTGGTTCCCTCACACCGCCCAACACAACAGCCATTGATTTGGGTAGTGGTGACACCGGCATTCTTAACTACGCTTATGCACTGGAACAACTGGAAGCTGCATTTTACACACAGGTGATTGCTACACCTTACAGCGGCATCAGTGATGCAGAAAAAGCACTGTTGACCGACATCCGCGACCACGAAGTAGCACACCGCGAATTCTTTAAAACAGCATTGGGCAGTAAAGCGATTGTTGCATTGAAAGTAAATTTCAGCAGCATCAATTTCTCTGACAGAACCAGCGTACTGGGTACAGCCAAAGCCTTTGAAGACCTGGGTGTATCTGCCTACAACGGTGCAGGCCATTTAATTTCCAGCCCTGATTATTTAACGCTGGCAGGAAAAATTGTATCTGTGGAAGCAAGGCATGCAGCCTATATCCGCGATCTGATTACACCGGGTTCCTTCTCTTCCAACGTTGACAGCAATGGCCTGGACATATCTGCCGCCCCTACCGACGTGCTGAAGACTGCACAAACCTTTCTTACCTCAAAGCTCGACGGCAGTCACTTACCCAGCTAGCTGAGCCATTACTACCTCCCTTCTCCCGCGGCCGGTATTTACCGGTATTGTATACATCCCTTTTTCATAACCAGTACACAAAACACAACACCATGAATCTTCAGAATATCATTAATGAAATTGCGGAAGTAGACCCCGAGGTTTACGAACGCACCAGCACCCGCAGGCATGCCTTTAAGCATTGGGGTGATTTTGGCAAAAAGTTATCGCTCACAGCCCTGCCGCTGTTTTTCGGCAGCGTGCTGAAAAAAGCTTACGGCCAGTCGACCAGCGGCATTGCAGACGTGCTCAACTTTGCCTTAACACTCGAATACCTGGAAGCAGGCTTTTACAGCAGTGCGTTGGCAAGTACTGCCCTCACCTTTCCTACTGCGGATGCAAAGGCAGCCATTACCACCATTGGCGGTCATGAAACTGCACATGTAAACTTCCTGAAAACAGTGATCTCCGGCCCGTTGGCCAGTACGCCTGTGGCGCAGCCTAATGTAGATTATACGGCCAAAGGCACTTTCCCGGATGTATTCAGCAATTACAACACCTTTTTGGCCGTTGCCCAAACCTTTGAAGATACCGGGGTACGCGCTTACAAGGGCCAGGCCGCTAATGTGCAAAGCAATGCCACCGTATTAACTGCTGCATTGAATATACATTCAGTAGAAGCGCGTCATGCTTCACATATCAGGCAAATGCGGGCGGCAGCGGGTGCAACGGTAAAACCGTGGATTACGGGTAACAGCAGCGGTATTGATTCAACTGCTGTACAGGCATCGTACAATGGCGAGGATAATGTGTCGCAGGGTGGCGTTACCATTACCAGCTTAACGGGCGTGGGTGGCAATGTATCTGCCAATGCGGCTACAGAATCGTTTGACGAGCCGCTGGCCAAGGCCGATGTGCTGGCCATTGTGCAGCCATTTCTCGTGTAGCTTAGTGCCTCCATATAGTCCAACAAAAAAGGTTGTGCGTACTGCACAACCTTTTTGCATATAGCTAAAATGATGTAATCTGAATTATGGCAAAACGATCCCTTTACAAAAACGGGGATTTTGTTTTTCAACCGTTCATGTTTTTCACAGGTACTGCATTACATCGTGGCCCGGTGCAGGCCCTTATTCTACTGTTCGCTGCTTGGTTTTACCAAACCAAGTTTTGCTTCGAGGCTCAGTGTGGCATGGGGAACGGCGCGCAGGCGTGCCTTGTCGATTAATTTACCGGTTACGCGGCAAATACCATACGTTTTGTTCTCGATGCGGATAAGGGCCTTTTCGAGGTGATCAATATAAGTAATCTGGCGGCTGGCCATCTGGCTCAGTTGTTCGCGCTCCATGCTCATACTGCCATCTTCCATGGTCATGTAACGGTTTTCGCTTTCGTCACCGCCCATTTCGTCCTTACGGGTAATGAGGCCCTGTAAATAAGCCAATTCTTTTTTGGCTGCTTCCAATTTTTTATTGATGAGTTCCCTGAACTCATTCAAATCGCTGTCGCTGTATCTAACCAAGGGTTCGTTTGATTTAAAGTTATTTTCTCTTTGTTCGAGCGGCTTGTAATCGGGTTGATAAGGAACGCTTGTCTTAACCGATATTTTGGGCACTTTTACTTCTTTCAGCGGTTCTACTTTTTTAGGAACCGGTTTGGGAATAGGTGCATTTTTTACCTCAACTGGCTTTGGGTTAACAGGCACTGTAACGGGCGGTTGCTGCTTCACTGGCTGGGGCTGTGAGGCAGGCGCGGGCTTTGGTACCTCCTTTTTTACGGGAGCGGGTTGCGTTTTTACTGCAGGGGCAGCAGGCTGGGCCGGTTTGGCACTTTTTACAGCTACTGCTTTCTCAGCAGGTTTGGAAACAGTTTTTTCTGCGGCTTTCACTGCAGTTTTAGCTGGGGCTGCCGGTTTGGCCGGAGCAGCCTTGGTTGCTGTTTTCGATACGGGTTTTACGGCAGGCTTCGCAGGCACGGCAGCTTTTTTAGCAGGTGCTGCTGGTTTGGCTGCGGGTTTTACGACAGGTTTAGCAGCAGCTTTCTTCACCGGTGCGGCCGCCTTTTTTACCGGTTTGGCCGCCGGCTTAGCTATTTTTGATGTTTTTGTGGCTGGTTTCGCTGCTTTCTTGTTGGTAGCCATACGATTAACCTTTTTTATTTACGCTAACTTTTAGCAGAGCGTCATTTACTTCAATTTCGGTGCCATCCTGCAAATCAGGCACTAATTCAAGTGTGTCCGCCAAAATTTCTGCGCAGATGTATTTTTTAAATTCAGTCAGGGAAGGCCTGATGTATTCGTTGTCAAGCACTTTTACGAATATACGGTCTGTTAAGTCAAAACCACTCTCTTTTCTGATATTTTGTATACGGTTGACGAATTCCCTGGCGTCTCCTTCCTGTTTCAGTTCGTTAGACAATGTTATATCGAGGGCTACCGTTAATGCACCTTTGCTCGCCACACTCCAGCCCGGAATGTCTTCTGCCGCGATATCTACCTCATTCAGCAATAAAGTAACAGCTTCTGCATCAATTTGCAAGGTATATTGGCCTTCTTTTTCCAACAATGCAATGTCATGTTGTGTAAAACCCGCCAATGCCGCAGAAACCGCCTTCATTTTTGCCCCCATCCTGGTACCCAGGGCTTTGAAGTTGGGTTTTATTTTTTTCTTGATAATGCCTTCCGTTTCGGTAATATACGCGAATTCTTTAACATTTACTTCCGCTTTAATCAGGTCTTCTACCTTGCCCAGCTGCAATTTCATTTCGGGGTTCAGCACCGGGATCATGAGTTTCTGCAATGGCTGGCGCACTTTTATGTTCAGTTTTTTCCTGAGCGACAGTACCAGTGAAGAGGTATCCTGGGCCAGCTGCATCCTTTCTTCGAGCAGGGTATCGATTGCTGCTTCGCTGGCAACCGGGAAATTCACATGGTGGATGGATGCTGCTTTAAAGCGGCCGGTTACAGCCTCGAGCCTGCAGAATACTGCATCGCTGAAGAAGGGTGAAATAGGCGCCATTAGTCGCAACAGTGTTTCGAGACATTCGTACAGGGTTTGGTAAGCGCTGATTTTGTCGGCTTCGTACTCGCCTTTCCAGAAACGGCGGCGGCACAAACGTACATACCAGTTGCTCAGGTGCTCATCTACAAATTCCTCGATGGCCCTGCCTGCAATGGTGGGTTCAAAATCGTCGAGCGCTGCGGTTACTTTCTTTATTAAGGTATTGAGTGAAGAAAGTATCCAGCGGTCTATTTCGGGGCGTTGTTCCAGCGGAATGTATTCTTCGCTGAAAGTAAAGCCGTCTACATTGGCGTACAGAACAAAGAACTGGTAGGTGTTGTACAGGGTGCCGAAGAATTTGCGCTGTACTTCGCGTATGCCTTCCAGGTCAAATTTCAGGTTATCCCAGGGTGAGGCATTGGTAACCAGGTACCAGCGGGTGGCATCTGCACCAAAAGTGGCCAGGGTTTCAAATGGATTTACCACGTTGCCCAGGCGCTTGCTCATTTTGTTGCCGTTTTTATCGAGCACCAGGCCGTTGGACACAACGGCTTTGTAAGCCAGGCCAGGATATTTTTCGTCAGAAACCGGGATACCTGCTTTTTTCAGCTCTTCGTGCACGTCTTCTTTGATCAGTGCGGCGAGGGCGTGCAGGGTATAAAACCAGCCCCTGGTTTGGTCAACTCCTTCGGCGATAAAGTTAGCCGGGTAGTTCTGCGCGAAGATTTCCTTGTTCTCGAACGGGAAATGCCATTGTGCATACGGCATAGCGCCTGAATCGAACCATACGTCGATGAGGTCGGCTACGCGTTTCATGGGTTTGCCTGTGGCAGAAACCAGGGTTATATTGTCTACATAAGGTTTATGCAGATCGGATGTCAGTTTTTCAATTGTTGCTGCGGCCGTTTCACCTGCTGCGGGCTGCATAATGCCTGCGGCAAATGATTTTTCCAGCTGGGCTTTCAGTTCAGCTACGGAGCCGATGCAGATTTCTTCACGCACCACACCGGCAGCTTCTTCCGCCCCGGTGAGTTCGGTACGCCAAACCGGGAGCGGTGTACCCCAGAAACGGCTGCGGCTCAGGTTCCAGTCAACCATGTTCTCCAGCCAGTTACCAAAACGGCCTTCCCCGGTTGATTTTGGTTTCCAGTTGATGGTTTTGTTGAGCTGCACCATACGGTCGCGCAGATCGGTGGTTTTGATAAACCAGGCATCGAGCGGGTAGTACAACACCGGTTTATCGGTACGCCAGCAATGCGGGTAGCTGTGCTCGTATTTTTCTACTTTAAAAGCGCGGTTTTCTTTTTTCAGTTTTACGCTGATGTCTACGTTTACATCCACATAATTGGGATCGTCTTTGTAGTCTTTTACATAGCGGTTGCTGAATTCGCCCAGGCCGTCAACAAACTTGCCCTGCTTATCTACCATGATCAGTATGCCGATATCGTATTTTTTACCTACGCGGTAGTCATCTGCACCAAATGCAGGTGCCGTATGCACAATGCCGGTACCATCTTCGGTAGTAACGAAATCGCCGAGCAAAACGCGGAAAGGATCACCGCCTGCAACTGCAGGGCTGTTGGCCTCGTAAGGCATCAGCTGCTCGTAACGGCATTCTTCTATCTGGCTGCCTTTGAAAGTGGTAACGATTGACCATGGAATAACCTTGTCGCCTTCTTTGTAAGCGGCAAAATCACCATTTTCTGCTTCGGGTTTAAAGTATTTGCCCAGCAGCGCTTTGGCCAATACCACGTTCACCGGCAGGTGTGTGTACGGGTTAAATGTTTTTACCAGTACATATTCAATGTTGGGGCCTACTGTTAAACCAAGGTTGGAAGGCAAAGTCCACGGTGTGGTAGTCCATGCCATAAAGAACACTTCTTCGCCATTTACCGCATTGAACAGGAACTGGCTTTTCGCGTTGGCGATGGCTTTAAACATCACCACGGCAGAAGTATCTTTTACATCTTTGTAACAGCCGGGCTGGTTTAATTCGTGTGAGCTGAGACCGGTGCCTGCTGCAGGTGAGTACGGCTGAATGCTGATGCTTTCGTACAGCAAACCGCGGTTGTACAGCTTCTGCAACATCCACCACAGCGATTCAATGTAATTGTTCTCGAAAGTGATGTAGGGATGATCCAGGTCAACCCAATAACCCATTTTACGGGTAACATCATCCCATTCACGTTTGTAGCGCAACACCGCTTCACGGCATTTCTGGTTGTATTCTTCAACGGTAATTTTTTTACCGATGTCTTCTTTGGTGATGCCGAGTTCTTTTTCAACACCCAGTTCAACCGGCAGGCCGTGGGTATCCCAACCGCCTTTGCGTTTTACCTGGAAACCCTGCATGGTTTTGTAGCGGCAAACCAGGTCTTTCAGCGTACGTGAAATAACGTGGTGAATACCAGGCATACCATTAGCGCTTGGCGGGCCTTCGTAAAACACGAAAGGCTCAGCGCCTTCACGGAGCGACACACTTTTCTCAAAAGCCTGGCTTTCATTCCATTTGCTCAATATCTCCTGCTCTATGGCGGGTAAATTCAACCCTGAAAATTCCTGGTATTTATTGCTCATAACCAAAAAACCTTGATGTTGCTATATTTTTAAAGGATTGCGAAGTTAATAAAAAAAGGCAGGAGTTTACGGATGCCAGTTAAGGCGTGCCGTATACCTTTTTACCGCCTGAATATGTGGCAATTACCTTTGTTTGCAGCACACTGGCTTCGGTCACTTCCATTAAATCCTGGTCAAGGATGGTGAAATCGGCTTTTTTACCTGCTTCGAGGCTGCCCACTTCTTTTTCGAGGAAATCGGCTTTGGCTGCCCAGATGGTCATACCCCGGATAGCCTGTTCGCGGCTCAGCGCGTTTTCAACCTGGAAACCACCGTCGGGAAAACCTTTGGCGTCTTTGCGGAACACTGCGGCGAGATAGGTTTTGAAGGGAGAAATATCCTCTACCGGGAAATCGGTGCCCAATGGTATCCAGCCATTCTGTTCGAGCAATTGTTTATAGGCGTAGGCAGTTTTTAAACGCTCTGCACCAAGTCTGTCAGCCGCCCAATACATATCGCTGGTGGCGTGCGTAGGTTGTACAGAAGGGATAATGGCAGCTTTCCCAAACAATGCCACATCATCCGGGTGAATGACCTGGGCATGTTCTATACGCCAGCGCTTATCGTTACCGTGCTGTAGATACTTGTTGTAAATGGTGAGTATAACCCTGTTGCCCGAATCGCCGATGGCATGCGTGCACAGCTGGAAATCTGTTTTCGACAACATGGCTGCGACAGAATCAAAATGTGCCTGGCTGCTCAGTAAAAAGCCACCCCAGCCCGGTTTATCGGCATAAGGAGCAATTAAACAGGCGCCGCGGCTACCCAGTGCGCCGTCTGCATACACCTTCACACCTTTTACAAAAAGACGATCGGTTTTATAGGGGCCTTTATTAAGATAGTGCGCGTAGTTGGCGGAATCGTCACTCAACATGGCATACAGGCGCATGCTTAATTTACCTTCTTTTTGCAGCGTATCAATCATATCAATATCGTGGTACATCAGGCCGCAATCGGTAATGGTGGTAAGTCCTTGTGCAAAGCAGCGCTGCTGGGCAGCGATAAGCCATTTTTCGTACTCGGCCTTTTGGGGTGTGGGTATTTTGGATGATACGCGCCTTACTGCATTATCTACCAGCACACCGGTTAATTTACCGTTGGCCATTTCAAACGTGCCACCGGCAATGGTTTCGCCGGGTTTTATACCGGCCAGTTCCAATGCTTTGGCATTGGCAATGGCTGCATGGCCATCTATCCTTTCAAGCAGTACGGGTTTATCGGGGTACAATTGATTGAGTTGCTCATTGGTAGGAAAAGCCTTGCCGGGCCATTTGTTCTGGTCCCATCCCCTGCCGAGTATCCAGGCTTCTGACCCATGTTCTTTGGTAAACTGCTGCACACGCTGTACCACTTCATCGAATGAAGCTGAGCCATACAAGGCAACTGCAAACAACGATTGGCCATAACCCACAAAATGTGCATGTGCATCAATAAAACCGGGGTATACGAAGTGATGCTGCGCATCTGTTTTTTCTTTGGAATCGTACGCGGCCAGGATGGCGCTGTCGCTGCCGGTGGCCAGTATTTTACCATCTTTCACAGCCATGGCAGAGGCAGTGGAGAAACTGCTGTCCACCGTATAAATACGGGCATTGTACACAATTAAATCAGCCGCAGTGCGGGAATGGCAGGCAGCGAGCAAGCTCAATAAACAAACAGACAAAACGGGTAAGCGCATAGCAATTGGTTGAAGCTGGAAGATAGAGAAAAGCTGCGAGCTACGAGCTGCAAGCTGCGGGCTTTTCGGTGGAATGCGCAGCCAGACCCATTCGCTTCGATCATTCATTATTCACTATTGACTATTCACTGTTTCGAGCGCACGATCTTGTAAATTTTGATGGCGCTCATGAGCAGGATGATGAACAAAATTAATCCTGCGAGGCCCCAAACGAAACTCATGCTTTGTTTTACTACAGCAAGCATTACGATGGCGATGAGGAAAATGGTAGCTACTTCATTCCATATGCGGAGCTGTTGCGAAGTGTAACGGAATATGCCATTGGATTGTTGTTTGAAAATTTTGTGCAGCGTGAAATGATATATGTACAGCAGTAAAACAAAAACCAGTTTTACCAGCAACCACCTGCCGGCCGGTTCAAACAATGCCTGGTACCAGTTGCCGGTAAATAAAACGGAAAGCCCCATGCATAAAGTGATCACTGCCGAGGGCCAGGTAATGCCGTACCACAGCCTTTTCATCATAATGCCAAACTGTTGTTGCAGCACGGCTTTTGCGGCTTCGGGCTGTGTGTTTGCTTCGGTGTTGTAGATAAACAACCTGGGCATATAAAACATACCGGCAAACCAGGTTACCACAAATATGATGTGTAAAGCTTTTAAGTAGGCGTACATAATAATTGTTAAACGATTGCAGTTATGCTAAAATCATTTCCTTGCTGCCTGCTTCTGCATATTCCTTCAGCCACTTTACTGCGGCATTTACCCAAAGCGGGTCTACATTCAGGCATGGTATCAGCGTTAATTCTTCACCACCTGCTTCAATAAAAGATTCCTTACCCTGCATGGCGATTTCTTCGAGTGTTTCGAGGCAATCGCTTACAAAGGCAGGACAAACCACCAGCAGTTTCTTTACACCTTCTTTCGGCAGTTCCAGCAGGCGCTGTGCTGTATAAGGCAGCAGCCACTGATCGCGGCCCAGGCGCGACTGGAAGGTTTGCTCTACCTTTTCTTTCGGGAGATTCAACCTGTCGGCCGTAAGCTTCGTGGTTTGCATGGTTTGGTGGCGGTAACAGGTAGTGTGTGCCTGTGAAGGCACATTACAGCAATCATTCACCTTCAAACAATGGGCACCCGTCATATCGGTTTTCTGTACATGCCTTTCGGGAATGCCGTGGTAGCTGAACAGGATTTTATCGTATGAGTTTCCTGCTACATAAGGGCGTATGCTTTCGCTCAGCGCTTGTATATAATCGGGGTTATTGTAAAACGGTTTAATGGTAGTGAGCTTAAAAGCGTAGTTGTGCTTTTTGTGTACCTCTTTCATATACTCCACTGCAGTTTCGTAGCTGCTCATGGCATAGTGCGGGTACAATGGGAAAAGAATCACCTCTTCCAGGCCGGGTACTTTCTTCAGCAGGTTTTCGTAAGCAGCCTGCGGCGTGGGGTTGCCGTAGCGCATGGCTATTTCAACCGGTTCGTCAAATTCAGGCTGAATGGCCTGTTGCAATTGTTCGGTTAAAACAATGAGCGGCGAACCGTTGGGCCACCAGATAGAGCGGTAAGCTTCGGCAGATTTGGGCGCGCGCAGCGGAACAATAAAACCGCGCACCAGTAAAGTGCGCAGCAGGAACGGCATATCAATCACCTTGCCGTCCATTAAAAATTCGTTCAGGTAACGGCGAACATCCTTCACTTCTGTTGAATCGGGAGAACCCAGGTTCATTAAAATTATTCCTCGCTTAGCCATGCTTACATTTTGTGCGTGCAAAAATAGGTTTAAATCAGCTATAAAGGGAACAGCGTTGCGTATATATGACAATAGCGTGAAAATTGCCACAGGATTAACTGATTCTACCTAATTTGCCGCATGTTTTTACCTGACGGCACCAATCAGCGTTTTGCCCTTGCAGCGCAATTTGTTCAATACACCAACACCCACCTGTTTATTACGGGTAAGGCCGGTACGGGTAAAACTACCTTCCTGCGTTATATACGCGAGCATAGCAACAAAAAAATGGTGATTGTTGCGCCCACCGGTGTTGCAGCCATGAATGCAGGCGGTGTTACCATCCACTCTTTTTTCACCATTCCGCCCGGATTGTTTGTACCTGGCAACAGTAATGAATTTAACAAACCCGGCATGGCGGTGTTGAACGAGCAATCGCTTTTTAAGCATGCGCGCTTCAACAGCGAAAAAAGAAAATTGCTGCAGGAGCTGGAATTGCTGGTGATTGATGAAGCATCGATGGTGCGTGCAGACTTGCTCGATGCCATGGATGTCGTGATGCGCTACTACCGGGGCAAACAGGATATTCCGTTTGGTGGTGTGCAGGTGTTATTTATTGGTGATCTTTTCCAGCTATCACCCGTAGCAGGCAACGAAGAATGGGAAGTACTGCGCAATTTTTACCAGGGGCCTTATTTTTTTGATGCCCACGCAGTGCGGCAATCGCCCCCGGTAGTGATTGAACTGGAAAAAATTTACCGCCAGCGCGATCATACGTTTATCAACCTGCTGAATAATATACGGCACAACCAGGCCGGCGCGGCAGACCTGGATTTTTTGCAAACCCGCTTCCTGCCAGGATTTGAAGCACCTGCAGACAAGCCTTATATTACGCTTACCACGCACAATTACCGGGCAGATGCCATTAACCAAAGCGAGCTGGATAAACTGCCTTCCACCGTGCATGAATTTGCTGCGGAAATAAAAGGCGATTTCAGTGAAAAATCATTGCCGGCGGATAAAACATTGTATTTAAAAGAGGGCGCGCAGATAATTTTTATCCGCAACGACAAGGGAGAAGCACGCCGTTTTTATAATGGCAAAATTGCGCAGATCTCGTCTATCAAAGAAGGGGAAGTGTATGTAAAATTCCCGGGATCTGAAGAGGAAATGCTGCTGGAGCGTGAGGTTTGGCGCAACATACGCTACGCATTGAACCCGGAAAAAAATGTAATTGAAGAAGAAGAAATAGGCTCGTTTGCGCAATATCCCATACGCCTTGCATGGGCCATTACCATTCACAAAAGCCAGGGTTTAACATTTGAACGCGCCATTGTAGATGCAGGTGCCGCCTTTGCGCCAGGCCAGGTGTATGTTGCACTGAGCCGGCTTACATCACTGGAAGGATTGGTGCTGCAATCGCGCATTTACCCGGAAAGCATACGTACCGACGAGCGCATTGTGCAATACACGCGGCAGGCGCAAACCGACGAAAGCATTTTGCAGGATATACTGGCCAAAGCGCAGCAAACTTACCTGTATCATACGTTGCTGCAGCATTTTAGTCTGGACACGCTGGCAACAGCCTGGCAGGAATTGTTCGACAGTTATGCACACCGCCAGATGCCTGACAAGGCCAATGCAGCCGTATGGGCGCAAAAAATATTAACGCAGCTGCTTACCCTGCAGGATACAGCCACCAAATTCAACAAACAAATAGCCTGGCTGGTAGCCACACAGGCGCCTGTAACCCAGCTGCAGCAACGCATTGAAGCCGCAGGCACTTATTTTACACCTGCGCTGCAAAACATCGCCGCACAACTCAAAACGCATATTGATGAAATCATCATCAAACAAAAAATACAGGCTTATTATAAAGACCTGGTAGCGCTTCGCGCGCTGGTGCAACGCAAGCAGCAGCAGTTACAGCAGGCCGCACAACTGGCCGCAGGCATTGCCAGGGGCGAGCAGGCAGGCTCATTACTCGGCGCTGTAAGTACTGCGCAGGCAGCTGCAACGCCCGATGAAGACACGCAGGTACTGGGCAAAGGCAGCAGTAAAAACATTAGCCTGCAACTGTTTAAATCGGGCAAAAACATCGCTGAAATTGCCGCAGCACGTGGCATGGCAACAAGCACTATTGAAACACATTTAACTTCATTTATTACCTCGGGAGAAATACAGCTGCACGAATTATTAACGGAAGAAAAAACTGCAGTACTGCTGGATGTGGTGACAAAAAACAGCGACAAAACACTTTCCGAGCTTAAAGAACTATTGGACGACAGTTATACTTATGCAAACATCCGCGCAGCAATGGCACACGTTGCATTGCAGCAGCACACAAAGCCGCAGCCTTAAGCAAGCCATGTTCCACGAATAAAGAAAAAGTAATACAGACACCAGTTTCTGTTAATCAGGAACCACAAAATCCAAGCGATTACTTGTTTATTTAAAAACCACCGAAAATGATGTACAACGCACGTTTTTTTTGTGTAATATCCGCGGGATTACAGGGTTAAACATGACAGAGAAATGACAGAATACGCTTTATTTTCCTTCTTTTTATGCAACCCCTGAAGCTACCTTTGCGTAAGTAATTAAGCAGGGTTAAGTACAACAGGCAAGCACATGGATTTCAACCACTTTTTTATAGCAGGGATCAACTACAAGAAAACGGATGCTTCGAGCAGAGGCCAGTTTGCCATACAACCTGACCAGTACACTTCTCTTTTACAAAAGGCAGCGTTGCAGGGCATCCAGGAAGTTTTTGTTTTAAGCACATGTAACCGCACAGAGATTTATGGAATGGCGCAACATGCAGGCGAGCTGGTTCAGCTGCTTTGCAATGAAACCACCGCAACCATGGAATCTTTTGAAGAGTTGTGTTACATTAAACAGGGAAAAGCAGCGGCCGAACATTTGTTTGCTGTAGCTGCCGGTCTCGATTCGCAGATACTTGGTGATTATGAAATTGTTGGTCAGCTGAAACAGGCGGCCAAGTTTTCGAAAGACCAGGGCTGCATCGGTACTTACCTTGACCGTTTGCTCAACATTGTATTGCAATCCTCCAAAGCTATCAGGACAAACACTGCACTCAGCGGCGGCACTGTTTCTGTTTCCTTTGCTGCCATACAGTTTCTGAAAGATCATGTGGCCGATATCAGCGAAAAAGAAATACTGGTACTTGGTACCGGTAAAATTGGCCGCAATACCTGCAAAAACCTGGTTGATTACCTGGGCACCACCAATATCACCCTGATTAACCGCACCGAAGCGCGTGCAGAAGAGCTGGCGAAAGAACTGAAACTGCGCCATGCATCGTACAGCTACATGGATGCAGCAGTAGCCAAGGCAGATATTGTAATTGTAGCCACCAATGCTGAGCAGCCCGTTATCACAACCGCACAGCTGCAGCACAGCAATCCCAAAATACTCATCGATTTATCTATCCCCAATAACGTAGCGCCTTCTGCAAAATCACTTGCACACATTACACTGGTGAATGTGGATGACCTCTCCAAAATAAACGACGCCACGCTGCAAAAACGTTTGGCTGAAGTGCCTAAGGCAAAAGCAATTATTGCCGAGCACATGGAAGAGTTCAGGGAATGGTACAACATGCGCAAAAACGTTCCGCTGATCAAAGCAGTTAAGCAAAAACTGATGGACATGCAGCAGAACGGTGAACCCGGGCTGGTAGAAGATGAGGCCATACAGAAAGTGATTAACAACATGGCCCTGAAAATGCGCAAGCAGCCCAATCCCGGCTGTGATTATATCGGAGCCATCACAGATTATATTACCGGCCGCGTTAACTAGCAGAACCCGCATGTCAAAAATTTTAAGAATTGGTACCCGTGACAGTCAGTTAGCCGTTTGGCAAGCCACCCTGGTGCAGCAGCAGTTGTTACAGCTGGGTGTGCAAAGCGAGCTGGTGTACATAAAAAGCGAAGGCGATATTGACCTGGTAACCCCGCTGTACGCCATTGGCGTGCAGGGCGTGTTTACCCGTACGCTGGATGCAGCCTTACTCGGCAATAAAATTGATATTGCCGTACACTCAATGAAAGATGTGCCAACCCAACTGGCACAGGGCATACAACAGGCCGCTGTATTACAGCGCGCCAGTTACAAAGACCTGCTGGTATTTAAAGGCGATACTTCTTTTTTAAACGATGCACAAAGCACCGCAGTTATTGCTACCAGCAGCATACGCCGTAAAGCCCAGTGGCTTAGCCGTTACCCCAACCACACCATCGAAAACCTGCGCGGCAATGTAAACACCCGTTTACAGAAAGTAGCGCAAAACCCATGGAACGGCGCCATTTTCGCGGCAGCCGGCCTGGAGCGCATTGCTGTTCGCCCGGCCGAATCAATTGAGCTGGATTGGATGCTGCCTGCACCTGCGCAAGGCGCCATTATGGTGGTTTGCCGTGAAAACGATACTGCAGCTGCAGCAGCCTGCGCACCGTTACATCACCCCGCAACAGCCATTTGTACCCGTATTGAGCGCGATTTTCTGAAAACACTGATGGGTGGTTGCTCTACCCCTATCAGCGCACTGGCACAGATACAAAATGACACCCTTTATTTTGAAGGAAATATTTTTTCGCTGGACGGCAAACAAAAAGCAGAAACAAAGAAATCAGTACCTTATACCCCCGAAAACCCGCAGTTAACCACCCTTGGCACAGATGCTGCCAGGGAAGTATTGGCTGCCGGCGGAAAAACAATAGCCGAAGCGATACGCAATGCCACAGTCTAAAGTAAACATATTGTGTACACGCGCGCTCGATATGCAGCTGGTACAAA
Organism: Deminuibacter soli; assembly: GCF_003412455.1. Classification (GTDB taxonomy): domain Bacteria; phylum Bacteroidota; class Bacteroidia; order Chitinophagales; family Chitinophagaceae; genus Deminuibacter; species Deminuibacter soli. Next base: position 433,354 of record NZ_QTJU01000001.1, read on the forward strand.
AAGCAGCACACAAAAATATCGGGATCGACGTAACCACATTTATTGAAACCATTCCTGTACGCACAGAAGAAGTCGCTACACTGGTACAGCAATATTCACTGCAAAATATTGTCGTTGTTTTCACCAGCATGAGCGCGGTAGAAGCCGTGATTATGCAGCTGAACATTAAACCCAACTGGCAGATTTTCTGCATGGGCGGTGTTACCAAAGACCTGGTGATCGATTTTTTTGGCAATGCCGCTATCATTGGCACTGCGCGCAATGCCACTGTGCTGGCCGAAAAAATCGCCTCGCACGAGCACATTAAAAAAGTCGTGTTCTTTTGCGGCGAACAACGCCTCGACGATTTACCCGAGCTGCTGCACCACCACCAGATTGAAGTGGTAGAAACAGTGGTATACATGACCCTGCAAACACCACAGCTCATCGAAAAAAATTACGACGCCGTGATTTTTTTCAGTCCGAGTGCAGTACACAGCTTTTTTTCCATGAACACCATTCCCATTACGGTAGTGTTGTTTGCCATTGGCAAAACCACGGCAGCCACCATTCAAACCTATTGCACCAATAAGGTGGTAATAAGCGAATGGCCCGGCAGGGAACAGATGATTGACCTTGCCATACAGTATTTTACCCAGCAATAAAGCATCAAACCAAGGCATATGTTACAAAACGATTTGTTATTACGAACACTGAGAGGAGAGCAAACTGAAAGAACACCCGTGTGGATGATGCGCCAGGCAGGCCGTTACCTGCCGGATTACATGAAACTGCGCGACAAATATTCTTTTTTTGAACGTGTGCAAACCCCTGAACTGGCTACAGAAATTACCCTGCAACCAGTTGACCAGGTAGGTGTGGATGCTGCCATTATTTTCTCTGACATATTGGTGATACCGCAGGCCATGGGCCTGGAAGTACAGCTGATTGAACAAAAAGGACCACTGTTGCCGGATCCCATCAAAACCATTACCGACTTAAAGCGTGTGCGCGTACCTGATGTGAATGAAACACTCGGTTATGTATTCGACGCGCTGAAGTTAACCAAACAGGAACTCAACGGGCGCGTGCCCCTGATTGGTTTTGCCGGCGCTCCATGGACATTGCTTTGCTACATGGTACAAGGCAAAGGCTCTAAAACATTCGACGAGGCAAAGGCCTTTTGTTATACACAGCCCGAGCTGGCACACACACTGCTGCAAATGATCACTGATACCACCATAGCTTACCTGAAAGGCCAGGTAAAAGCAGGGGTGGATGTGGTACAGATATTCGACAGCTGGGGCGGCCTGCTGAGCCCGGATGATTTTGAACTGCTGTCGCTGCAATACATTCGCCAGATTGTAGCTGCACTGAAAGAAGAAGTGCTCACCATTATTTTCGCCAAAGGTGCATGGCATTCACTGGAGCAAATGACTGCCACCGGCGCACATGGCCTGGGTATTGACTGGTGTGTAACACCACAAATGGCACGCAAACTGGCAGGCCATAACATAACCCTGCAGGGCAACTACGATCCTGCGCGTTTGTTATCACCCATTCCTGAAATTGAAAAATCTGTCACCAAAATGCTGCGCGATTTTGGTCCGGGCTACCATGTAGCCAACCTGGGTCATGGCATATTGCCCAATGTTCCGGTTGACCATGCCAGGGCTTTTGTAGACACTGTGAAGAACTTCAGGCACAGCTAATCGCTGCGCTTACCATACGCCCCGTTACCTGCAACACCATACCATGCGTAACGGGGCTTTTTTATGCATAATTCCTTTGCTTTAACGTATTGATTACAGAATAATGACGATTGCCCGGGATTAGTTAAATAATTTTGCAGCCTAAACAGGAAACGATGAAATACAGACTAGTCTTATACTGCAGTATGCTACTTTCCCTGTTTACTGCACCCGTTTTTGCGCAGGATCAGCAGCTCACTGCACTCGGCAGCAGTCTTGAAAACTACACCTATCCCTACCCCGTACACTACATTAACCTCACCATACAGGGCGAAGACGTAAAAATGGCCTACATGGACGTGCAGCCCGCTAACCCCAACGGCCACAACATACTATTGCTGCATGGCAAAAACTTCAACGGCGCCTATTTTGGTGAAACAGCCAAAGCACTCATTGCAAAAGGTTACCGTGTAATTATTCCAGACCAGGTAGGTTTTGGCAAATCAACCAAACCCAGCCATATTCAATACACCTTTCAACTACTGGCGCAGAATACCAAGGCCATACTCGATACCCTGGGTATTACCCGTACAGCCGTGCTCGGCCACTCCATGGGTGGTATGGTGGCTACCCGTTTTACATTGATGTACCCCGCCATAGTAGAAAAATTTATTCTCGAAGATCCCATTGGCCTGGAAGACTGGAAACTGAAAGTACCTTACCAGAGTGTTGACAAATGGTACCAAAGCGAGCTGAAGCAGGACTACAACAGCATCAAAAAATACCAGCTGGAAAATTATTTTCACAACGAATGGAAACCCGCATACCAGCAATGGGTAAACCTGCAGGCCGGGTGGACGTTAAGCCCCGAATACCCGCGCATAGCCTGGAACTCCGCCCTGCTGTACGACATGATTTTTACACAACCCGTTTGCTACGAGTTTGAACAAATACACGTACCTACCCTGCTCATCATCGGCCAGCTTGACCGCACAGCCCTTGGCAAAGCCAATGTGCCCGAAGACGTACGCAAAACCATGGGCAACTACCCTGCACTGGGTAAACTTACCCATAGCAAAATAGCCGGTTCAAAACTGGTTGAGCTGGATGGTGTAGGCCATGTTCCGCATATCGAATCATTTAACCGTTTTATAGAACCATTGTTAAGCTTTTTGCAGCAATAGCAAATACCCGCCAATGAGTACAGTAAGCACTTTAACCAACAGCAGCGTATTATTCAAAGACCAATGGATTGGTTTTATTCACGATCTACAAAACCGCATATGCACCGCACTGGAAACAGCAGATGGCAAAGCCCGCTTTATAGAAGATGCATGGGAACGCCCGGAAGGTGGTGGCGGCAAAACTAGAGTGATCAGCAACGGCAATGTATTTGAAAAAGGCGGTGTAAACAGCTCCGTGGTATTCGGTGAAGTAACCGATGCCATGCGCAACCAGCTTAAAATAAACGGTCACAGCTGGTTTGCCTGCGGCCTCTCTATTGTATTACATCCCATCAATCCTTTTGTACCCACCGTGCACTGCAACTACCGCATGTTTGAGTTGTACAATAAAGCAGGCGAAGTAATGGACCGCTGGTTTGGCGGTGGCACCGATCTTACTCCTTACTATCTTTTTGAAGAAGATGCACAGCATTTTCACCAAACCTATAAAGACACCTGCGACGCATTTGATACCGGCTTTTACCCTGCATTCAAAGCCACCTGCGACGATTACTTCGTAAACTGGCACCGCGAAAAAGAGCGCCGTGGCATTGGTGGTATTTTCTACGATTACCAGAAGCCCGACGACACCAAAGACCTGCAGTTCTGGTTTAATTTTGCGCAGGCCTGCGGCAATGCATTCATCACGGCCTATGTGCCCATAGTTGAAAAGAGAAAACACATGCCCTACACACCCGCCAATAAACACTGGCAGGAAATACGGCGCGGCCGCTATGTTGAATTCAACCTGGTACACGACCGCGGTACCATATTCGGTCTCAAAACCAATGGCCGTATAGAAAGCATACTCATGAGCCTTCCGCCCACGGTACGCTTTGAATACAACTATCAGCCCCAACCCGGCAGCGAAGAAGACAAGCTGTTACAGGCCTGCCTGCATCCGAGGGAGTGGGCTTCGCCCGTGAGTGGTGAGTAGTAAGTAGTGAATGATCGTAGCGAATTTTAAGGTGAATAACAAAATGTGAGCAAGATGTAACATCACTCACCACTCACTACTCACCAGTACTCCAACAACGATATATAAGTAAACCTCCAAATCAGCATAAGATGTACTTACAAAGAAGAAACAGGATTTTAAGACAAACCCCCGCTATACGTGCGTTGGTGGCTGAAACAAACCTGACCCCCAACGATTTTATTGCCCCTATTTTTATTGATGAAGGATCTAATATACAAACCGAAATAGCCTCTATGCCCGGCTATTATCGCCGCTCGCTCGATCTCACCGTGGCCGATTGTAAAGAGCTGTGGGCAATGGGCATTAAAAGCGTTTTACTGTTCATCAAATGCAAGGATGAACTGAAAGACAACAAAGGCACCGAAGCCTGGAACCCGGATGGTTTAATGCAGCGCGCTATCAAAGCCATCAAAAATGCCATACCGGAAATGGTGGTAATGACCGACGTGGCGCTTGATCCTTATTCAGAATACGGCCATGATGGTATTGTACACAACGGCGAAATAGTCAACGACGAAACCGTTGAAGCCCTTGTTAAAATGAGTGTAAGTCATGCACAGGCTGGTGCAGACATTGTTGCCCCCAGTGATATGATGGACGGCCGCATTGGCGCCATTCGCCAGGGTTTGGAAGAAACCGGTTTCACTAAAACAGGCATACTCGCTTACAGCGCCAAATACGCTTCGTGCTTTTACGGGCCCTTCCGCGACGCATTGGACAGCGCTCCCGGCTTTGGCGATAAAAAAACTTACCAGATGAACTATGCCAACCGCATTGAAGCCATCAAAGAAACCATGATGGACATTGAAGAAGGTGCAGACATTGTAATGGTAAAACCGGCAATGGCCTACCTCGACATCATCCGCGAAATAAAAAACACGGTTGATGTTCCTGTGAGCGCCTACCATGTAAGCGGCGAGTACGCCATGATTAAAGCCGCAGGCAAAATGGGCTGGATAGACGAAAACAAAGCCATCATAGAAAGCCTCACTTCCATTAAACGCGCCGGTGCAGATTTAATCGCCACCTACTTCGCGAAAGATGCGGTGAGGTTGCTGGGATAGCGGCGTGAGTGGTGAGTAGTGAGTGGTGAGTTTTAGAACTCAACTTTTTAAGTTAAAACATTTGCAAACCAGCATATTTCAGAATACTTTGGCGGCTTAAAACACCACACATGTTTCTACAATTAGCTCACACCAGGCTAACCACTTACGCAGCTTCACGTCAACTTGTAATTGAATGCTATAAAATAACTGCAGCATTTCCCGCAGATGAACGCTTTAATCTTGTTTCACAAATAAGACGCGCAGCACTTTCTGTACATTTAAATCTTGCAGAAGGATCATCAAGGAAATCAGCATTAGAAAGAAAAAGATTCTATGAAATATCCAGAGGCTCTGTCATAGAAGTAGATACTGCACTGGATGTTGCAGCTGAATTAAATTATATTGACATAAAAGAAACAGACCAGCTAGGAAGCTGTATTCTTAAAACATTTAAACTAATATCGGGTCTGATTAGTCAAGTTTAGATAGTGTAGCCAAATTAGTCACTGACTACTCACTACTCACAACTGACCACTCAATACTCACTACTCACCAACCATGTACAACAATAGCAAATCCCTCTTCGAACGCGCGCAGCAGAGCATTCCCGGCGGCGTTAACTCGCCGGTAAGGGCCTTTAAAAGTGTAGGCGGAACGCCGGTGTTTATGAAAAAGGCCAAAGGTGCTTATATGTTCGATGAAGATGGCAACCGTTATATAGATTATATCGCCTCGTGGGGGCCGATGATACTTGGTCATGCCCACCCTGCCGTGGTAAAAGCCATACAGGAAAAAGCAGCAGATTCCACCTCGTTCGGCGCGCCTACTGAACTCGAAATCGAAATGGCAGAACTCATCCGCAGCATGGCGCCCAATGTTGACCTGGTACGCATGGTAAGCAGCGGCACTGAAGCCTGTATGAGCGCTCTTCGCCTGGCACGCGGTTATACCGGCCGTAACAAGTTCATCAAATTTGAAGGCTGTTATCATGGCCATGCAGATTCTTTCCTGGTAAAAGCAGGCAGCGGTCTGGCCACGTTTAACATACAAACCGTACCTGGCGTTACCGGCGGCGTATCAAACGATACGCTAACCTGCGCCTATAACGATTTACAGGCTGTAGAACAATTAACCGAAGAACATCCTGATCAAATTGCTGCCATTATAGTAGAACCAGTTGCAGGCAATATGGGCTGTATACTGCCTGCTCCCGGCTTCCTGGAAGGCCTGCGCAGCATCTGCGACAAAAAAGGTATAGTGCTGATATTTGATGAAGTAATGACCGGCTTTCGCCTTGCAGCAGGTGGCGCACAGCAAAAACTGAATGTAGATGCCGACCTTGTAACATACGGCAAAGTAATCGGTGGCGGTATGCCCGTAGGTGCATTTGGCGGCAAGCGCGCAATTATGGAAAAAATAGCACCACTGGGCAGCGTATACCAGGCAGGTACCTTAAGCGGCAACCCCATTGCCATGATTGCCGGCTATACCCTGTTAACCGAGCTGAAAAACAACCCCGGCATATACACCGAACTGGAACAAAAAACAGCCTACCTGCATACCGGCTTACAGCAGGTACTGGAAGCTGCCGGCAAACCGTTTGTTATTAACCGCTTCGGCAGTATGATCAGCGTACACTTCAGCGATCACGCCGTTACTGATTTCACCACCGCTGCAACAGCCGATATTGAGTTGTTTAAAAAATATTTCCATGCCATGTTAAAACGCGGCATCTACCTGCCACCCAGCGCCTTTGAAAGCTGGTTCTTAAACAACGCCCTCACCACCGAAGACCTAGATGTGACTATCAAGGCTACCAAGGAGAGTTTGGAGGAAATCTTATAAGATGGTTGGATGGTTTATAGCCAGATGGCTAATGATATTTTTAAAGGCCGGTTGCATGCAACCGGCTTTGTCTTTGTATTGCAACCATGAGGCCATTAAGCAATCAAGCCATCTTCGAAGTTAACCCAGGTGCATCACCAGCAAAAAACACCAGCTTAGCTTTACTGTATCAAACTAAAACATACAGTATATGAAAACAGCAACAGCTAAAACAGCATTTACATTAACCTTTATTACAGGCGCATTACTGGTATTCATTGGCGCGCGGTTTTTATTACTGCCCCGGGTGGCAGAACTGGCTTTTGGAATAGATGTAAATACCGGCAGCAACTTCTCCTTTCACTATATTAAAGGTATACGTGATTTGTCTGTAGGCATCGCCATATTAGCCCTGTTATTCGCGCGTAACTGGCAGGGATTGGGTATTGTATTGCTGGTGGCATCCCTGGTACCTGTTGCAGACTTTTTAATTGTATTAAATACTCCGGGGCATCTAACTGCACGGTTATACCCGCATGCTACAGCTGTGGTGTTGGGATTGGTATTAGGTGCTTATTATTTGTACGCCGGTAAAAGACAGGTACGGGCACAAGCAGGAAGCTAATCATGACCTTGCAGGTGATCAAACTTCCACCGGCTTCAACACATAATTCTTCACCGTATCACACAAGTGATCAGCGTGATTAAAAATATCATCCAGCGAGGTTAGTTCATGCCGCGTTTCAACCTTGTCACTGTTAAACAAACCGATGTATTTTTTACTGCTGTTAAAATGCATGCGGCAAACCGGCTTACGGTTATTGTCTTCAAACAATATGGCAAAGTATGATTGCGCATCCCGGTAATTAATTTTACCAACCGGTACCACTTTACGCAGTATAGACTTTACAATGTTAAAGGCATCCAATTCTTCCTGCGTTGTTACAATCTTGTTCTCTGCTTCAGCAGCAACAGCTTCAATGGCATCAGGCGCAGCTTGTTCCGTTTCTTCTTTTTGCAAAGCAGATTTAAGGCGCTCTGTAATTAAATCATTCACGTATATCTGAAACGCTTTTTTAGTCAGCTGTGTAAATTGATCGAGTACCTTTTGCGTTAATATGCCTGCTGTATACACCTGGCGGGCAAAATGCCGGGTAAAATCCTGTGTAGGGCCATTAAACTCCGTATTCAATATGGCCTTTAGCTGACCTACATATTTTAGCTCACTGGCGGTAGAGACAATATTATCGGTATCAAAATAGGTTTTGTGAAACTTCTTCAGTTCCTCAATCTGGTTGTCTTTTATATCCCGCAGGTCGAAAGTGAAAAAAGGCTTTTCATCCATCTTGTTGGGTTCATCCAAATCAGTATAAAACCGACACTCAAAGCCATTGGTAAGGATAGAAAACTTGGCTTTGGTAGTATGAAAGTAGCGGAACAACTGGGAGTTGTGCGGGTCCAGGTTGCTTGACCAATGTTTGCATTCAATTAATATAATGGGCTGGCTATCTTTTACAATAGCATAGTCTACCTTTTCACCTTTCTTAATACCCAGGTCTGCAATAAATTCGGGGACTACTTCCAATGGGTTGAATACATCGTACCCTAAAGCCTGTAAAAAGGGCATCACAAAAGAATGTTTGGTAGCTTCTTCGGTTTGCACCAATTCTTTGTGCTTTACAATGCGGTCTGCAAGTTGTTTAATAGCATCTTTAAAATCCATAAGGCGGTTGTTTTGGTATAAGACAAATAAACTGCAAATCCCGCGGGTATATTTACGGTTTCCCGTAGCTATGTTCCTTATATATAAACCAACAACCATTAAACCGTGAAGCTATTATGCCCGGCTTTCAACCATACAACAATCCATCCACCAAACAATTCCCCTGGCACAAAAACAACGGGGTTATTGCATACACCATTAATGATGGCAGAAAAGTAAAAGTGCTGTTTAGCAAAGAAAGCAGCGGTACCAAAGTAACAGAGACTTTTAAGGCAGAAGACATGCACTCAGTAGAATGCAGCAGGGTGGGTGGCAGGCGATAGTAGACAATTTTAAAAAGTATACCGAAAACAACTAACACTACTGCCGGTATATAATGGTAAAGGCTGCCTCAACAATGTTGGGCAGCCTTTTTATTGGGGCTATGCTCAGTAAAAGCAATGGTTGAGGCCCGCCGCAAAAGCCGTTTGCAGGCTGGGCTTATGGGCAAGGCCCCAACACGTTTTGCTATTCACCTAAAAAGTTGATGGCATTTTTTACAAACTCATCAGCATATTGAAACAACGCTGCATGGTTAGCATCGGGGAAGATAACGACGCGGCCGTTCTGCACTGCCTTTGATAAATTAACTGCGTTGGCAATAGGTACCAGCATATCGTTTTCGCCGGACATGATTAATACCGGCTGTGTAACCGCTTTCAGCTCTGTTAACGCATTGGGATAAGGTTGTCCCCAGGCCAGTACTGCTGTTAAGCCTGCACCGGTGCTTGCTTCACTAACAGGCGTATCGCGGTTAACAGTACGTTTGTTTACACGTGCATATACTTGTTTGCCTAATGCTATGCTGGCCTGTGAATCAGTAAAGCCAAGTTTCAGGAACTGGTCTTCTGCACTAAGACCTGCAGCTGCGCCAATTACATTAGGCAGGTTCAGCAAACCATCTGCGCCTTTAGGACCTGTACCACTCAATATTACTTTGTTAACCAGCGAAGGCTGTGTAAGCAATATTTGTTGTGTAATAAAACCACCCATTGAATAACCCAGCAGGTTTACTTTGGTATAACCCAATGCTTTGATAAAAGTTACCGCATCATTGGCCATGTCGGCAATAGTGGTGGGCGTAGTGCCGGTAGACGAGCCTACCCCTTTGTTATCGAACAGGATTACCTTATAATGCTGCGCAAGTCCATTGGTGAGTGCAGGATCCCAATCATCCATCGAAGCGCCGAGGTGTGATAACACGACCAATGGTGTACCTTGTTGTTTACCCAGCACGCGGTAAGCGAATTTAACACCACCTGCTTCCACAAACTGGGTGGTCGCTGTTTGGTGATAGTCAATCGCAGTACTATCCGTGGTTTTGGTAGGCAAATCATCTTTTGCGCAACCAATAGTACCGCTGGCAATGGTAATAGAAAACAGTATGGCTAAAATTGAACTCCTGATGCTGATAGCTGCTTTTTTGTTTTTCATCGTAGTGCGTTTTTGCTTGTGTTTGTGTGTTTGATGATGTAAAACTATACCCACCAACGCAGCAGCAACACCACGAATGCCGTAAAGCAGGCTAAACAAACCGCGAAACGGGCAATGGCCCCATTCAACCCTTGTCACTATGCATGGTTGCAATGATTGTTTGATAGTTGTTCAGCTTGAATACAAGGCATAAAAAAAGCCGGTTGTAGAACCGGCTTTACCTATAACAATTAAGCCCGCAGGCCATTTAACATTATTTCTCCTTCTCTTTCAGCCTTTTCAGCAACTCCGTTGCAGGCACTTTACCGTAGTTACCCTCCAGGTCGCCCACTACCATGTCAATGCCTTTGGCTGCATTTTCTTCAATGAGCTTACGAACAGCTTTATCAGTAGATGCCTTCACACTTTTTGCCAACTCATGAATGGGCATATTTTTAATGTCCATAGTTCACATTTTGTATTTGAATGATGTTATAAAGATACGGATTCGTCAATTGTATAGTAAAACCCTTTCCACCCTCCGCAATAAGCTCCATGGCCTCAAATATGTTCCCATTTATCAACCATTTGTCACACAATTGAATAGATAAGTTAAACAGATTGTATATGCCCCTATAGTATCGGCGCTCTATTATTTCTTCCGGTATGTTATGGCCACCATTGGCAACGCGCCCTTGTACACGATACATGGCAAAACCTGGTGAAGGCAGCCAATAGAAAAACAGGAATATAAAGTACCCGTTTTGTTTAGCACGTTCAATAAATGCCTTGTATAGCCAATGTTGTTTCAAAAGCAAAATCTTTATGCTGATCAAGCAATTCATTCATGCGGCGTAGCATAATGCGACCCGCCTCAATAGCAACTGTTTCGGGATTGCCGGGAGATAATTCGGCTGCAATAATATCCGCATTTACAAATTCTTTGCACTCAAATATTTCTGTAAGCAAGATAGTACTCGCCGTTGTTTTACCGGCACCATTGCATCCCGCAATAATATATAGGTTAGGCATACGGCAAGTTAGCAAGCGCATTCAGTTCAGCACTGTTCATTACTGCAGGAATGCATTTGTTTGTAATCTGAACATCAATTATCTACAAGGCACCGCTGTAAAACAAACAGGCCGGTTGAATGGTCAACCAGCCTGCTTTAAAACTTACCCGCAATTACAGTTACGGCAACATAATATCATCGTTAATCGTAAGTACATTTCCCGCGGTAATGGTTATAGTACCTGTTACATGTGCATATGTTTGCGTGGCATCAATCGTATAGGTAAGTGAATAGCCCGAATAAGCTATATTACTACCGGCCGCTGTTATATTAATCTTCATAACATTTCCACCGGTTGTTACACTTGCACCATAAAATTGAATGCCATATGGCGCCTTTTTAACCGCGCCCAGCAAAAAACCTGGCGGAGTGTAAGGGTCAGTATCTTTTGTCGCAGACATACCTGTTGGTGATGTATGATCTCTTACTACCTTGCCTCTAACTTCAATTACTCCACCCGATCCATTAGATGATGCTAATGGCGCAGGGTACGCTACAGAACCAGGCGCATCATCAAGAGAGTTATAATACTTATTTAGTTTGTCAAAATAATCACTCACCTGATCCTGCGTAACGGCTCCTGGAAACGTAGGTATAAGCACGTCAAAATATTCTCCATTTACGTTTCCCCAGGCAGCATCTGGTGGAGTAATACTATTTACAGAATTAACGGTAGGTATAGGCGCCCCGTCATAAATCCCACCAGGATCGCTATCAAGCGGATGTGGTAAAATCGAACCAAAAGTAATACCTCCGTTATACCCATAGGTAGTGTAGTAATTACCGTTAGCGTCTTGATTAATCCAAACCCTGTTGGGCTCTGCCTGCCTGGCTACAGTTCCGCCAGAAGTAATATCCGTTTTCTTACAAGATGCGGCAAACAACATAAGGCTGCCAAGCGTCGCCGCTAAAATCAAGTTTTTTCTCATGAGCATAATAATTATTGGTTAGGAAAATGTACAGACATATAAACACACCACGGCATACAGCACCAGGCGCACATATACACTATGCGCACAGGCATGCAATCGCAACAAGCGGTTAATCAAAATCAATAAACAGTAGGAAAACTAGATGTAACAATTAAACAACGAAAACAAATATGCTACGTTTGGTTTTGTAGCGAAAGACGCAGTTAGTATTGGTTTTTCAGGTGTCATGGTTATTGGTTGATGTTTTAAAAGGCATTTCGAATATAATAAAGAAATATATAACGCACCAAAATTTATTTCATCTGGTTAACACGTAAAACACAATATTTATCGCTAACTCATTCAGTGTTACGTACAAAATATTTTCATAAACAAAACAGCCGGCTGAACATTCAGCCGGCTGCTTCTATAAACAATTAAACAATCAAACCATTCAACCATCAACTACAATGACTGCAGAAATTTCACCAGCCTGCCACGGTCATCTTTCGATAACTGCATAAAACCTTCTTTCGATTGCTGTGCTTCCCCGCCATGCCACAATATGGCTTCTTCCATGGTGCGGGCACGGCCATCGTGCAGGTAATAGGCTACACCGTTGGCATTTGTTTTAACCAGTAATCCTAAACCCCACAACGGCGAGGTACGCCATTCGCGGCCGGTGGCCAGGTAATCGGGGCGGTTATCAGCCAGGTCATCACCCATATCGTGCAGCAGCATATCAGTGTAAGGATGTATGCGCTCGCTTCTTAAACCAATGCTTGCATTGGCAGCTGTTTGTATGGTTGCACGGTGACAGGCTCCACAATTCAATTGTGTAAACAGTACTTCACCTCTTTTATTATCTGCATCCAACACATCCCTGCGTGCAGGTACTGACAGGGTTTGCACATAGTAGGTTACATAATTCAGAATACTATCTACCAGTTCGGTACCCACATCGGTGCCAGGTACTGCGCCCATCTGTGTTTGTCCCAGTGCGCTTTCAACAGGTGTAATGTAGCTGGTTACACCCATATCCTGCTGGTAAGCGCTGGCTACCTGCAACGCGATGGTGCTGGTATTGGCTTTTACACCAAAGCGGCCCAGCTCTTTGCGTTTGGTATAAGGATCGTACACATAGTTGGCTTTACCGGTAATACCATCGCCGTTTTTATCGCCTGCATCCACAAACGATAAAATGGTTTGCTCCGGTATGTTTTCCAGCAGGCCCATGCCTACCAGTTTAGGAGCAAGCCTGGGAGATAACAGGTAGTTACCGGGCAAGGTGGTATATGCATTGCTGAGTGTGTAGGCCGGTTTACGCAGCGTGGTTACACTGCCGTCAGGATACACCACAGGCACATCGCTATAGGCAATGTTTAAACGCACTTCGGGCGTGGCGCCCAGTACAGCCTGATCCTGCAGCTGCACACCAAAACCCGGTGCTGCCAGCGGACCGCCATGCTCATCTTCACCCGGTATACTGATACGCATCAGCATGCCTGAGTTGGAACCGCCGAAGGTGGGAAAGCCCTGGCCATCGCCACGGTGACAGTTAATGCACGAGATGTTGTTGAACACCGGGCCTAATCCTCCGAAGAGTTTCGCAGGCGGTGCAACAAATACCTGGTCGAAAATAGCATCGCCCTTGTCGTGCACCTGTTGCTGCCGTGCAGATAAATCACTCATCGATTGCTTGAATGCCTGCGATGAGATATCGAATACGGTACAGGAACCACCACTCAGGCGATCATCAAACTGATCGCCTGGTAATGAATCTGCTTTATGGCACATGCTGAATCCCAGCACAAATACACAAAGCGTTGATATGATATAGAATTTTTTCACTTGTTCTGATCTCTTCTGTTGTAGGGTTTAATCCTGCACGTTGGCAACAATAAATGGCTCCAGCTTATTGCTTAAGGTTGCCGCCAGGGTATTAATCTGGTTCATCACTGTTTGCACCTGTGTACGTTGATTGTATACCGCTTTTTCGTAAGTAGTGGTAATGTTATCAAACGAGTTCACTGCAGCTGTAATCTGCGCCTGTATCTGGTTGTCGAGGTCTTTGTTTTTAGCAGCAACCAGGTCTTTCAAACCCTTGCCACCGTTAAGGCCCATGTATACGTTCTGCAGGCTGATGATATTGTCTTTGAAATCGCTGAGTGTGTTGTGCGAGTATGGCGATTCACATTTGCTTGAATCACTCGGGTTAAACGGATCCAGCATTTTGCCGTTACCTACTTCATTACAAATACCGCCCATACCATTATCACCTACCAGGTCTAAAAACAGGTCTTGTTTCTTTTTGTAAGGCTCAGCACCTTTACCTGCATTCAGTACGTCGTTGGCATAACCGTTTTTCCAATCAGCCAGCAGCGGTTTAATATTGTTGTTCAGCATATCGGCGCTCAGGCTTACCAGGTACTGTTTTTTGCGTGCATCCAGTTCGCTGGCTTTACGGATACCACCATTGCCAAACAGCAGGTATTCAATGGGGTGATAACCACGCAGTGTTTGTGCCAGGTTCTGCACATCAGCTACCTGCAGGGCATTGTTACTGGCCAGCAGGGAATCCATCTGGTTATAATCGGTAGGCCATGTATCAGTGTTGGGGTCATAATCGCCGCCTTCTACAGGTCCAATCAAAAAGCCTTCGCTTCTTTCCCAGGTACGGCGTAACGATTTCCAGGCAGTTTGTGCCAGCAACAGGTTGGCATCTGTTGGGTTGGCGTTTAATACCTGGATAGCGCTGTCAAGCGTAGTACCGCCGGCAACCATGTTGGTGTAAGTAGGCAGCGCCACATTGTTTACGAAATCAGTCACTACCTGCGATTCCAGTGTTTTGAAATCAGTCGTATTAGATGGTGTGCTGTCATTTTTAGAACAGGATGCGAACACCATTACTGAAAAGGAAACGAGTGGTATAAACAGTTTTTTCATGTTGAATTATGCTTTCTTTATATGGATGATCAGTTTATCGTTGTTGATGGTTGTAGCGTAACGCTCCAGCGGTTGTTCTGCCGGACCTTTACGCACTTTCCCGTTTTTATCAAACTGGCTGCCGTGTAATGAGCAGGAGTAGCCGTTGCCCGTAACATTCAGTTGGTTTTCCTGGTGCGTGCATTGCAGCAACAATGCCTGGTACGTATTGTCTTCTTTTTTCTCCACGGCAATATCGTAATACCAGCCATTGGGACGTACAAACTGCACCGGTGCCTGCTGCGTAAACAGGTTCAGGGGTATTTCCACCGAGTTGTTCAGCACAGGCGATTTATATACGCTGTATTTGGCACCTGCACAGCTGTTAAGCAGGGGCAGCAACATTCCTGCAGCTCCCAGCAGGCATACATTACACGATGATTGTAAAAATTGTCTGCGCTCCATGGTTCCTGTTTTAAAAAGAATAGCCGATGCCAATGTTTAAGATGGAATTGTTCTGTTTATAAGGCAATGCATTGGGTGGCGGGTTAATCACCAGCGCACTGTTCTGCGGGCCTGTATGCACCAGCCTTACGTCTGCCTTAATTACCACGTTGGGTATGGGCAGGTAACCAAGGCCGGCAACTATATGCGTTTGTTTCAGGGTGGGGTCTTCCAGTCCTTTCTGTATGCCGGCAACGCTTGAATTCAGGTTGAGCATTTCACCGCGCGCAAACACAATCAGCTGGTCTTCTTTGCGACGTTTGTACAACAGGTCGTAGGCCAGTTCGGCATACGCTCCGTACATGCCGGTAGCAAGGTTTTTACCATAAGCCTGGTATACTTTATCTGCATCAGGATAGCTGATGTAGGTGCCCAGCGCTTTGGCAGAAAAGCCGTTGTTGCTATACTGCACATCTGCCTCGCCCAGGTATACCGGTGTGCCAAAGGCGCCGCTGTTTAAACCAAGACTGTCTGCACTGTGTGGCGATAAACCAACCGTTCCGCCTGCATATCCCGATACCTGGAATTTAAAGTTGTTCACCAGGTATTGCAGCGAGCCGGTTACTGCCAGGTTGTTGGCCAGCGCTACGCTGCCCTGACCAATGCCACCGCCTATACCGCCGCCATGTTCAAAGTTGGCGCTGTTTAAACCGTTTACCACGGCAATAGAATAGTTCAGCGGCAGGCGGTTAAGCGAGCCGTAAAAACCCACACCTACTTCACGCCAGGTAGTGGGTATAATTTCCTGCTCTACAATCGGGCGTTCCACACCATTGAAGTTTACAGGCAAATGGTTTTCGTTTACAATACCAATACGCGGTGTAAACAAACCTGCTACGATATATTGCTTGGGATTGAGGTTAAACCTGAGATAAGCCTGCTCCATGGCTACATTGCCTTTGCCATTGGGACGAAATTCGTCGCTGCCATCATTGGCAACTACCGCGTTTTCTACTTCCAGCTCTGAGAAGAAGGCGATTTTTGCGTTGAACTGGTGGCCTACAAATAACACGGCCCTGTCTAATGCAGCGGTGGCCTGGTGAAGGGTAAAGTTTTTCTGGTAAAGGGCACTTCCATAACCCGAAATAACAGTCTTGTTTTTTTGAACACCGCCGGCGTTAAGGGAATCTTCGTTGGTCATCACCAACTGCTGGGCCTGGGTTCTGTATTGGGAAAAAGTAGTCGATGCACTCAGCAGAAGACCGAGTAGCGGTAAAGTATACTTCATGTTAGTGATTGCTTGCGGGCAAAAGTAATGCTGTACGCTTCCTTCCGGTTTACGGAATCGGGAAACGCAGTTTACGGGATGCGGAAAAACCGCGCCGTACCAGTAAAATTGCCATGGTGATCGTTGATTTATGCTGGTTCACCATGTCCAAACACGTAGCATGTAAGCCTACCGGCTTATTCAACAATAGCCGGGGTGCCGGAAGTAGTTTTGTCCAGTGCCTTTGCAGGCTTTTTTGTTTTCTTCCGCTTATGCCACCATACCAGGAAACCGGTCACCGGCAAACTGGCACATATTAAACAGGCGATAAACGCAATTATTTTCCCCGCCAGCCCACCTACTACACCCACATGAATGTCATAATTCATTTCGGTGAGTTTTTCTCCTGCATTGCGCTCGCGGCGGTTGCGGCGGTACAACAGTTTACCGGTATATTGGTCAAACTGCAAATCGTCGCGGTCGTAGTAATTCTCTTTGTCTTTGTATGCGTAGGCATAAATAACACCTTCTTTTGCTTCGGCAGCGCCTATACCAATTCTGCGCGCATCGGGTGCCAGGGCAAAGGCGTTCTGCAGTGCTTTATCCAGGCCGCTGTTTTCAGCAACCCCGGGTACAATAGCCGATTGTTTGGTTACGTATTCCGGTGCTTTGGTAGTGCCTGCCGCTACGGCATATACCACGTTGTTGAACCACTGAAAGGCAAATACCATCCCGGTAAGTGCCAGTACCAGCGCTATCAGCAGACTGTAAAAGCCCAACACATTGTGCAGGTCGTAGTTCAGCCGTTTGAATTTGGCGCTGAATTTTATTTTAAAGCTCCGCTCACGCGTACTCTTGTTCCATTTCCTGGGCCACCACAATACCAGCCCCGTAATCAGCAGTATCACAAAAATCAGCGTGCTGTATCCCACAATGGGCTGACCGTATTTGGTGTTCAGCAACAAGCTCCAGTGTACGTATTTCATGATAAACAGGAAATCGTACTTGTAATCGCGCCTGCCGGTTATCTGCCCGGTATAGGGGTTTACAAAAACCGATTCATAATACTGCAACCCGCCAAAATAAGTTACAGCGCTGTCGTTTTCCTTATACGCCATAAACTCCCAGGCCTTATCCGGCTCACGGTAAGTGGTAATGCCTTCTATCGGCTTTGCCGCCCCCAGCGCGTGCTGTGCTTTTTCACGCAATACACTAAGCGGTATAGTAGCAGTTTGCTGTGGTGTTACAAAAAAAGCCTTGCGGTATACCACATTCGAAATCTCTGTTTGAAAACAGAAAATACAGCCCGATACACATACAATCAGCACCACAATACCCGATGCCAGACCCAGCCACAAATGCAGCTCGCCAATTAACCAGCGCAGCCAGGATTGCCTGTGCTTCCTGGCTGAGAGAAATCTCCTTTTTTGCTCGGTATGATGCTGAACTTTACTCATTACTATCAGGCCGTTTAATTAAGCCACAATCCAACTTTAACTTTAAACTTCAAACATTAAAACTTAAAAGCAACGCTGGCTACAAAACGACGCAGCATCTGCGGGTTAATAGTCGTCCAGCCGTTCCAGTATTTTTCGTTCGTCAGGTTGTCCATTTTCAAAGTAATGCGGTACGATGGCTTGTTGTAAAACACCGAAGCATTCAGCACTGTGTAAGAAGGCAAAATAAATGCGCCTGTAGATACACTGTTGATAGACCGGTTGTCGCTGCCATAGTTACCGCCAAAGCCAATACCCAAACCTTTCAGCGTTTCGTTGCTGAAATGATAGCTGGCCCAGAAATTCACCAGGTGTTTGGGACCGGCAGTTACCGGGCGCAATCCATTTACATCCGGGTCACTCTCCGTGTACTTGCTGTCGTTATAGGCATAACCCGCAGAAATGTCTACACCTTTAATCGGGTTGGCAATTACTTCTGCTTCAAAACCTTTGCTGCTTTGTGTACCATTCTGTACAGAGAAGTTGGGGTGAACCGGATCGGTACGCACAATGTTTTTTACAGAGATATCGTAATAACTTAAAGTAGAACTCAGTTTGCCGTTAAATGCATTCAGCTTAACACCACCTTCCCACTGGTTGGCCTGCTCGGGTTTAAAGGTTTTACCTTCAAAATCCTGGCCGTCTTTGTTAGAGAAAGAGTTTTGGTAGTTGCCAAACAGTGACACCTTATCTTTCAGCACCTGGTATACGATACCAAATTTGGGCGACAAGGCCGTCTGGTCAAACTTTCCGGTTGTTGCATCTGCATCTGCAGAGTAGGTACCGCGGTTATGAAAACGATCCAAACGCAACGCAGCATTTACCAGCAAGGCATCGGTAATGTTCAGCACGTCAGATGCATAAGCACTGTAAATATTGTTGCCGCCATTTACCTTATACACCGCACCACCGTTAAACAGGGGCAGCACATTTGCTTTATTGAAAGCAGTGTAATTCGGGTTGGGATGTACAAAACTGATGGTATCAAATACCGTGTTGTAACCGCTGAAATAACTGTAATTGGTGATGTTATCGTTAGCGTAGTAATCCAGCCCTGCTACCAGCCTGTTGCGCATGCTGCCGATATGAAAATCGCCGATAAAGTTCTGCTGAATTTCTATGGTTTTATCGCTCGCATTATTATACCAGGCATTGCGTGTAGCGCTGGTGCCGCCGGGCAACAGGTACAGCCAGGTCATGGTACCATCACTGGTATTGCTGGTGGTAGTGAAGTTCGTTTGCGATGTCCACTGGTCGCTTATTTTGTAATTCATCTGGCCAAACACATTCGCTGTTTTGGAGTTCAGTGCCAGGTCATTGCTCAGGTAACTGCGTTTGTAGTTAACCAGCAGCTGGTCTGCCCTTGTGGCACCCAGATTGCTCACCGTGGTGTTCCATGCAGGGTCGCCGCTGTAATTGAAGTACAGGAGTGATGGCGTGGTACCGGTTACATTGTTAAACTCTGCTTCCAGTGAAAACGACAAGCGGTCGCTCGCTTTGTAAGTAATTACCGGCGCCAGGAAGTAGCTCTTGCTGTAACCATAATCCTGGAAACTGTTCTCATCATTATACGCCGTATTTAAACGGAACAGTACTGTTTTATCCTTATTCAGCGGGGTATTGATATCAGCTGTTACCCTGTTCAGTCCATAGCTGCCAAAGGTATAGCCCACTTCACCACCCAGGTGGTCGTAAGGCCGTTTGGTAACACGGTTAATCAAACCGCCGTACGATGTAAGCGCACTGCCAAACAACGTTGCCGACGGACCTTTGATGCTTTCAATTTTTTCGAGGTTGGCCGCGTCCGCATTACTGCTTACCCTGCCGGCAATACCATTGCGAAAAGCGCTCTGTGTATTAAAACCGCGTGAGGCAAAATAAGCACCGCCGCCATCTGCACGGCCCACAGCACCCCATATTTTATACAAGCCGGGCACATTGCGCAGGGCATCGTCCTGGTTGGTGATCACCTGCTCCTGCATTAATTCTTTGGAGATAACCGTATACACCTGTGGGTTTTCCAGGTTGCTCAGGGGCATCCTGGCAACATAATCGCTCTTGGTTTTAGCGAACTTATTGCCGCGGGATACCACTTTTACTTCTTCCAGCTGTTTTTCAGAAGCAGTAAGCTGCACCTGCACGGTAGCTGTTTTATGCTTTTCAACAGTTACGTTTTGTGTCACTGTTCCAAAACCCACCAGGGTAATTTCGAGTGAATAAGAACCGCTTGCCACATTGGAAAAACTAAACGTACCATCTTCATCAGTGGTCGTTGTTTTTTTAGTGCCGGTAATTTTTATGGTAACGTTTGCGGCTGCGGTGCCGTCTGCTGTAGTAACTTTTCCGCTGATGGTTCCGCCGGGTTCTTCCGTATCAATCGCCATCGCGCTGTTCACAAATAAAATCAGTAAGCCCAGAAACATTAGTCCCTTTACTTTTCTTGCCACTTGCATCATTCCTTTCATTGCTCGGTTTTGTATTCGAAGCGCAAATGTCCGGGCATAATACCAGCTTCATTTACACAATCGGGAAAAACGACTTACGCAATGCGGAAGATTATTGTATTACAACAAGTTGCAAAAACCGGCCCTGCGCTGTGTCCTTTGTGGCTTTTTCCTCTATGCGTTTTGTGGTAAAAAATAGCGCCCTGCTCAACCAAGTATCAACAAAAAGAGATCCCGCAACCAAAAGCCGCGGGATCTCTTTATATTACTTCTTCAATATCATTTAGTTAAGCCAATTGAACATTGAAACATTTGAACCATTTCTCTTCCCACTCAACGTTAAACATTAAACTTCAAACATTAAACTTCAAACATTAAACTACTTAATCAGATCACACGGCTTCAGCCCCGTATGCTTCTTAAACGCCGCAGAAAAATGCGAAATTGAAGAGTAACCCAGCAGCGCCGACACATCGGTTACGCTAAGCGATTTTTCGTACAGCAGGTATTTCGCATGCTCCATACGCTGTTGCTGGTAAAAATCGAAAATGGTAGTGCCGAACACTTCCTTGAACCCTTTTTTGAGATAACATTCGTTCATTGCCACCTTGCGGCTCAGCTCTTTGATGGTGATAGGGTCACCAATATGCTGCAGCAATAAATCACGGGCCATGAAAATGCGGTCACGTCCTTTTTCATCCGCCAGGAATTTACAGGCAAAGCCTTCTTCTTTCTCGTCAACCAGGCACTCCAGGCTGTACAGCAGCAGTTCGTGCACTTTGGCATTCACAAAAATGTTCTCCAGCGAACCGGAATAACTATGGTTCAGCAACCCATCGAGCGACATACGTTTGCGCCCGCAAATAGGGAACATCTTGGTAAAAGAATGCGGATGTTTAAACGCCAGCACCTCGTCTTTACGGTTGCTGAGCTTTACATTATGTACAAACTGGTAAAGAAAAGCGGCGGAGAAATGGAAAGAAAACACGTCTACCGTTTCATGCTGTCCGCTGCAGTTTTGCGTGGGCAGCTCTTTACACTGGGAGCAGCTTTTTTCGAAACAGTATTTATTGCCCGATATGCAGTAGCGCAGTTCCATAAAGTTTTCTTCCGGGACTGCATCGTTGTAGTGGTATACCAGCATGCCGGTATCGTCACTTTGCCAGGACTGCTGGGTATAATAGCGCCGAATCACATATTGAATAGAACCGGGAATATGCTGCTCTTTCATGTGCAGCAGGTTCATTGAAGGTTCAATGGTGTTCCTGTGTGCCACGCGTAATATGTCCAGTGCCTGCTTCATCGTGACGCAAATGTACTGCATATACATTCATAAACTTCGATATGTTGTCACGATAATGTAAAATATCGATCACATTCAATAAATCAGGCATGTCTATACCCGGCATTATGACAGCGAAACGTGACAGACTTGACAAAGCGATGATAAAAGAAAGCTTCAGCAGAACAAACCACAACAAAAATCACCGAAAAAAACTATTTTGCTTCCCATCCTTAAACCTTAATAAAAATGGAAGAACAAGTACACATTCTCGAAGAAGTTGAACAGGAAGTATACCTGGAAAGTGCAAGCGTAGGGCAACGTTTCGGCAATTTGATGATCGATATCATTGGCAGTTATATTTTTTCGCTGCTTGTCAGTATCATCGTTGGCGTCATTATAGGGCTGGTGCTGCTTGGCTCCGGAACCAATACCAGTTCTTTTTTCTCTGAGCTGGGAGGTGGAAACAGCCAACTGTTGCTGTTTTTCTCCGCAATAATCGTTGACATTATCTACTATTCTATTTTCGAATATGCCACAAAAGGCCGAACACTGGGTAAACTTATTACAGGCACAAGGGCAGTAAACGAAGATGGCAGCCGCATTTCTTTCAAAAAGGCACTGGCACGCAGCGCAGCGCGCTTTGTTCCCTTTGAGCCACTGAGCATTTTTTTTAGCGATGGCGGCCCGTGGCACGACAAATGGACCAACACCAAAGTGGTAAGAAAATAAGCAGGCGATACCAATAGAAAAGACCATCCCGGTTTAATTGCAGCAGCAGTAAACCGGGATTTTTGTTGCTTCCAAACATTAACATTTCCCCATGCTTCCCACACCCCAACAGCGCCGTTTTAAGAAAGCGTTCCCAAATATTCACGCCATACCTGTCTCATCCGCTAACCACCCCTGCTAAAAAGCATTTACAGCCCGTTTTCACGCCTCAAAAACCGGAGCCTGAAACCTTGATAAAAAGTAGATAATTAAGCGCTAAAACCCCTTTAAATTTCGTAATTTCGCACACTTTCGAACTAGTATAAACAACAGCGGATCCATACAACTATGAGTGAAGAAGTTACAAGCATTGAAGCCCCGGTCCAAAGTGGTTACGGAGCAGACAGTATTCAGGTATTGGAAGGTCTTGAAGCGGTTCGTAAAAGACCAGCGATGTACATTGGCGATGTAGGTGTAAAAGGTTTACATCACCTGGTGTATGAAGTTGTAGATAACTCGATTGACGAAGCGCTTGCCGGTTATTGTAAAAATATTCTCGTTACCATTCACGAAGACAACTCCATCAGTGTGCAGGACGATGGCCGTGGTATCCCCACCGGCATCAATAAAAAAGAAGGCAAGTCTGCCCTCGAAATGGTAATGACCATGCTGCACGCAGGTGGTAAATTCGATAAAAATACCTATAAAGTTTCCGGTGGTTTGCACGGTGTGGGTGTAAGTTGCGTTAACGCACTGAGCACCGTACTGCATGTTACCGTTAAACGCGAAGGCAAACTGTTTGAACAGGAATACCACACCGGTATACCGCAATACCCTGTTCGCGAAATAGGCATCTCCGAAACAACCGGTACCCTGGTACACTTCTGGCCCGATAACACCATCTTCCAGAATACCGTTTACCAGAAAGAAATCCTTGAAGGCCGTTTACGTGAACTGGCCTACCTCAATAAACGCATCAGCATTACCCTCACCGATCTGCGCGAAAAAGACGAAGCCGGTGACGTGTATGTTAAAAACTTCTACAGCGAAGGTGGCATCACCGAGTTTGTAGAAATGCTCGATAAAAGCGCCAAACGCGCACCGCTTATTGCTCAAACCCTTTTCGTAGAAGGGCTCGACGAAGCTTCCAATGTTGCGGTGGAAGTGGCCATGACCTACAACGACGACTTTAAGGAACATATCTTCTCTTACGTTAACAACATCAACACCATTGAAGGTGGTACACACGTTACCGGTTTCAGGCAGGCATTAACCAGGGTGTTTAAAGGTTACGGCGACAGGGAAGGTTTGTTTGAAAAAGCAAAAGTAGAAGTAGAAGGTGATGACTTCCGTGAAGGCTTAAGCGCCATCATCTCCGTAAAAGTTCCTGAGCCGCAGTTTGAAGGGCAAACCAAAACCAAGCTGGGTAACAGTGAGGTAAGCGGTATTGTGCAAACTACCGTGGCGAAAGTACTGGAACATTACCTGGAAGAAAACCCCAAAGAAGCCAGGAACGTTATCCAGAAAGTTATCCTGGCCGCACAGGCCCGCGTTGCTGCTAAAAAAGCACGCGAAATGGTACAGCGCAAAACCGTAATGAGCGGCGGCGGCTTACCCGGTAAACTGGCCGACTGCTCTGAAAGAGACCCTGAAAAATGCGAACTGTACCTGGTGGAAGGTGATTCGGCCGGTGGTACAGCCAAACAGGGAAGGGAACGCCGCTACCAGGCTATCCTGCCACTGAGGGGTAAAATCCTCAACGTAGAAAAAGCCATGGAGCACAGGATCTACGAAAACGAGGAGATCCGCAATATCTTCACCGCAATGGGCGTAACCATCGGCACGCCCGAAGATCCCAAAGCACTGAACCTTGCAAAACTGCGCTACCACAAGCTCATCATTATGACCGATGCCGACGTGGATGGTTCGCACATCGATACACTGATTCTCACTTTCATTTTCCGCTACATGAAAGCACTGGTTGAACAGGGTTATGTATACCTGGCACAACCTCCCCTGTACCTCGTTAAAAAAGGCAAGGAACAGGAATATGCTTACAACGAAGAGCAACGCAAGGCACTGATTACCAAATTAGGACAAGGCAAGGAAGAAAGTGTGCACATTCAGCGGTACAAAGGTTTGGGTGAGATGAATGCCAACCAGCTGTGGGAAACAACCATGGATCCTACCCGCAGAACACTGAAACAAATTACCATTGAAAGCGCTGCAGAAGCAGACCGCATTTTTAGCATGCTCATGGGCGACGAAGTGGCACCCCGCCGCGAGTTCATTGAAACACATGCCAAATATGCGAAAATTGATGTGTAATTTTCTATACAAACACACATAATTGCACCGGATATTATTCTTTTCTGTAATAATATCCGGTTTTTTATGCATTGTTACTGACTTAATTAGCTAAAAACAGAGTTTGGCCAAAATATTGCATGTTATGGCAGAGTAAAATATCATTCATAACCCGTCTATTTATATCGTAGACAATAAACTCCTGTAAATATGGATACTTCCAAAATGATTAAAGCATACTGTTTGAAAACAAAAGAGAAAGATGTTCCCATGCATGATGCTGTTGTTTCTAAAACTGAGAAAGGCGGTTATATTGCCAAAGGAAACGATGGCAAAGGGAATAAAATGAGTGCTATTTTAAGCGAAGCAAAAGCACTGAAAGCAATCGAAGACGGTGTTGCCAAAAAAGATTTTTAGTAGCCACTCTACTAACCGGAATACACATTGAAAACAATATTGCGCAGGCGCCCATGGCACCTGCGCTTTTTTATGCTACAATCTCGGCACGCGCCTTCATTACACCATCGTGCATCTGCTGCAGAAAGCGGTGCATGGCGGCCATGTCTTTAATATCATCTACCACCAGTAAAAAGTTTTTACCGGCCTGTTTAAGCCTGGCCTTGTTGGTACCTGTTTGCAGGTAAGCCAGTATATTTTTGAACAGCTCCGATTCAAAGTAAGGCGAATCGTTGCGGTTAATGAAATAACAACGCAGCGTATCTTCTTTCAGCGACATTTTTTCAAAGCCCAGTGCTATTGCCAGCCAGCGGCAACGCATGGTAACAAACAAGTCTTCTACCTGCGAAGGCATCGGACCAAAACGGTCGATCATACCTGCATAAAACTCCTGCAGGTCTTCCTCTTTCTCACAATGATCCAGCTGTGTGTACAGCGATAACCTTTCGGTAATGCTCTCCACATAACTATCCGGTATCAGAATTTCCAGGTCGGTATCAATGGTACAATCGCTTACATAATCATCCTGCTTGCTGATCTCATCTTTAAACAGGTCTTTAAACGAAGTACGTTTTAATTCGCGGATGGCCTCTTCCAGTATCTTCTGGTACATCTCAAATCCAATCTCTGCCATAAACCCGCTTTGCTCACCACCCAGCATATTACCCGCACCACGTATGTCAAGGTCACGCATCGCAATCTGGAAACCGCTGCCCAGGTCACTGAACTGTTCCAGCGTTTGCAAGCGCTTTCTTGAATCATCCGGCAGGGTGCTCATCGGCGGCGCCAGCAGGTAACAAAATGCCTTGCGGTTACTGCGTCCAACACGGCCACGCAACTGGTGCAGATCACTTAAACCAAAATGATGTGCGTTGTTGATGATGATGGTGTTTACGTTTGGTATATCCACACCGCTTTCTACAATGTTGGTACAAATGAGCACATCGTATTTGCGGTCTATAAAGTCCAGGATCTTTTCTTCCAGCTCATGCCCTTCCATCTGGCCGTGTGCATATGAAATGCTCAGGTCAGGACATAAGCCCTGTATCAGCGCCGACATTTCCTGCAGGCCGTTGATGCGGTTGTAAATAAAAAACACCTGCCCGCCGCGCTCTGTTTCATAGTAAATGGCGTCACGTATAAAATCTTCGTTGAATACATGCACCTCTGTTTGTATAGGCTGGCGGTTAGGCGGTGGCGTATTGATGATGCTGAGATCACGTGCACCCATCAGGCTAAACTGCAGCGTACGCGGAATAGGTGTAGCGGTAAGGGTTAAACAGTCCACATTTGTTTTTAATGTTTTCAGTTTTTCCTTATGACCCACACCAAATTTCTGTTCCTCGTCAATAATCATCACACCGAGGTCTTTGAACTGCACATCCTTGCCCAGCAAGGCATGTGTGCCCACGATAATATCAATCTTACCTTCTGCAAGGCGTTTATAGGTTTCTTTTTTCTCCTTGGCAGATTTGAAACGGTTTACATAGTCAACCGTAACAGGAAAATCTTTCAGGCGGTCTTTAAAGGTCTTGTAGTGCTGAAAGGCAAGAATGGTAGTAGGCACCAGCACAGCTGCCTGTTTGCCATCTACCACCGATTTAAATGCAGCACGCACGGCAATTTCGGTTTTACCAAAACCCACGTCACCACACACCAGCCTGTCCATAGGCGCGGCCATTTCCATATCGCGTTTTACATCGCTGGTAGCCTTGCTCTGGTCTGGTGTGTCTTCGTAAATAAACGAAGCTTCCAGCTCGGTTTGCATGTAGTTGTCAGGCGTATGTGCAAACCCTTGCTGCGACTTGCGTTGTGCGTATAACTGAATAAGGTCGAAGGCTATTTCCTTAACCTTGGTTTTTGTTTTGTCTTTCAGGCGTTGCCAAACATCGCTGCCCAGCTTGTTTACCTTGGGCACAGAACCTTCCTTGCCCGTATACTTGGATATTTTGTGCAGTGAGTTAATATTCACGTACAGAATATCACTGTCTTTGTAAATAATACGCACGGCTTCCTGCAGCTTGCCGTTTACTTCCAGCTTCTGCAAACCGCTGTATACGCCCACGCCATGATCAATGTGTGTTACATAGTCGCCAGGCTGCAACTCGCGCAGGGTGCGTAAAGTAAGTGCCTTGTTTTTGTTGTAAGCCTGCTTTACCCGGTATTTGTGATAACGCTGAAACAGCTGGTGATCGGTGTAACACACAGCCTTCAGGTCGTTGTCTATAAACCCTTCGTGTATGCTCGTCGCTACCGGTACAAATTGTATCTCGGTATTCAAATCAGTAAAAATGCTGTTAAGCCTTTCCAGCTGCCTGGCCTGCTCTGCAAAAATGTAGATGGCATAACCGGCTGCTTCATGGGCTTTCAGGTCTTTGATCAGCAAATCGAACTGGCGGTTAAAAGCCGGTTGCGGTTTGGTATCAAAGGTTATTTCAAAAGTAGAGAGCTGTGGTTTATAGCCAAACTCTACTACATGCCGTTTCTCTAATTCAACTTCAGTTACCACCGCCTGCACAAAATCGTCGCTGTGTACTTCTTTCAGCAGCTTGGTATCATCCGCATCGTCTTCAATCTTGTTCATCTGCCCGTTAGACACGAGGTTGAGAAACAGGCCCAGGTCTTCTTCCTGCACTTCTATTTTCTCTTTAATCACATCCCAGTCTTTCAGCCACACAATGGTATTGGCCGGCAAAAACTCCAGCAGGGATACCTTATCGCCGGTTTCAAACTGTGTTTCCACGTTGGGGATAATAGACACCTGCAGCAGTTTGCGTTCGCTGAGCTGAGATTCGGGGTCGAAGATGCGGATACTGTCTACATCATTGCCAAACAGTTCAACACGGTAAGGCTTTTCATTGCCGAACGAATAAATATCGAGGATACCGCCGCGCAGTGCAAACTGGCCTGGCTCGTACACAAAATCGGTACGCACAAAGCCGTACATCACAAACAGTTCCAGTAAGCTGTCGAGGTTAATGGTATCGTTTGTTTTAATGTGGATGATATTGCCGCTGAGTGTTTTGGGCAGCACCACTTTTTCAAACAATGCTTCGGGATAAGTAACGATGATTTTCTTGGCTGCTTCACGATCGCCTGCAGATGCCGTAGCCAGCCTGGTAAGGGCCTCGGTACGCAGCATTACATGCGAGCTGTTGAGCAGCTTAAAGTTCTTCCTGTTTTTAAAAGAAGACGGGAAATAAAACAGGTCTAACGCGCTGGTAAGGTTTTCGAGCGTATTGTGAAAATAAGCCGCTTCTTCGGCATCATTTAATACCACCAGGTGGTTCAGTTGCTGTGTGTGGGCATGGGTAAATACCGATGTTACCACAAATTCTGCACTGCTGCCCTGTAAGTTTTTGAGAAAGATTTTCTGCGGATCGGCATACGTCAGCCTGTCCGCCAATTGAAAAAGGCGGGAATTCTGCTGATATTTTTCCAACAACACTCCAAGATTCATAACGCGATGGCGAATTTACGCATAAAGCACCAATCAGCAAAAGCCAGACCGCAGCCCCCCTTTTCGTGAATCTTCAGGCGTCAGTCGTCAGTGAGCTAAGCGAAGACTTTTCGAGAATCGACAGTCGGGACGATCTGGGCGGGTATTAAAATTGCGCCCGCCTATCGTGCGAATGTTGCCGGTGAGGACACCGGCAACGGCGGCTGTTTTATTCACTATTAACTATTCACTATTCACCCCGATGGCCTGACACTCACCACTGACTACTCACCACTCACTAATTGACGGCTCACGATGTTTCCTTATCTTCATAACAAACCTTGCGAAATGCTAGAGCCATGGCGTACCGGGATTGTGACCAAAATAGAACAGGCAGCAGCCAGCACCAGGCGTTTTTTTATACAGGTACCCGAACTGGACGTGTTTCATTTTAAACCCGGCCAGTTTGTAACACTCGACCTGCCCATCCACGAGCAGCGCAACAAGCGGTGGCGCAGTTACTCCATCGCTTCCTCACCCGATGGCACCAATACTTTTGAACTCGTGATTGTACTGTTGGAAGGCGGTGCAGGCACCAACTACCTGTTCAACCAGGTAACCACCGGCAGCGCGCTCAGCTTCCGCGGACCGCAAGGCGTTTTCTGCCTGCCCCAGCAGCTTGATAAAGACCTTTACTTTATTTGCACGGGCACAGGCGTGGCGCCCTTCCGGGCTATGTTGCAGCATATTGCCCGGCACAAAATACCACACCAGAACATCTACCTTATATTCGGCTGCCGCCTCACCTGCGATGCCTTGTACCGCGACGAATTAAAGCAGCTGGAACAGGAGATAGACGGCTATTACTACCTGCCCACCTTCTCCCGCGAGCCGGAAGAAAACAGGGAAGTACGCCGCGGTTATGTACACGCCATTTATGAAGAACTCATCAAAGGCATGCAGCCCCCGGGTTACTTCTTCCTCTGCGGCTGGAAAGACATGATCGACGAAGCCCGCGAACGCCTCCACACCCTCGGCTACACCAAACACGACATCCACCTGGAATTATACGGATAAAAAAATGCACGGAGTTCATCCGTGCATTAATAATTCGCTCTTATAAAACCTCCGCTTCGATAATAAATCTTCGCTCCAATCGCTAACAGCTAAAAGCTATCCGCTAATAGCTATTGCTGTAACTCGCTCCGATAAAGCTCGAAGCTCGTAGCTAGCAGCTCGAAGCCACCTCTATTGTATGGCTGCCAGTACAATCTCTTTCACTTTGCTCATAGGAATACGTTCCTGCAGCATGCTGTCCCTGTGACGGATGGTTACGGTCTGGTCTTCCTTGGTCTGGTGATCAATGGTTACACAAAACGGCGTACCTACTGCATCCTGCCTGCGGTAGCGTTTACCGATGGCATCTTTTTCTTCGTAGAAACATTTGAATGAATATTTACAATCATTCATCAGTTCTGTTGCTATTTCAGGAAGACCGTCTTTTTTAGTGAGTGGCAGAATGGCCAGTTTGGTAGGCGCAATCTTCGCCGGTATATGCATTACGGTGCGGCTGTCAGTAGTACCGTCATCCTTGGTAATCATTTCCTCTTCGTAGGCTTCGCTCAGTATCAGCAGGAACATCCTGTCCAAACCAATAGAAGTTTCTACCACGTACGGAATGTAGTTGCCGTAAGGCTTACCATTCTCGTCAAGGTCGTTATCAAAGTACTGCTGTTTCTTTTTGCTGTATTCCTGGTGGTTCTTCAGGTCAAAGTCAGTGCGGGAATGAATGCCTTCCACTTCTTTAAAGCCAAACGGGAATTCATACTCGATATCCAGTGCGGCATCGGCATAGTGCGCGAGTTTGGCGTGATCGTGGAAACGGTATTTTTCTTTAGCGATACCCAGGCTCAGGTGCCATTTCAGGCGTTCTTCTTTCCAGAAGTTGTACCATTCTTTCTGTGTGCCGGGGCGTACAAAGAACTGCATTTCCATTTGTTCAAATTCGCGCATGCGGAAAATGAACTGGCGGGCCACAATCTCGTTACGGAAAGCCTTACCGGTTTGTGCAATGCCAAAAGGAATTTTCATACGTGCTGTTTTCTGCACGTTCAGGAAGTTCACGAAAATACCCTGGGCAGTTTCAGGGCGCAGGTAAATGGTATCTGCTTCTTCAGAAATAGAACCCAGCTTGGTATCGAACATCAGGTTAAACTGGCGGATCTCCGTCCAGTTGCAGGTACCGCTGATACCGCAGCTGATTTTGTTTGTTTCAATCAGTTGTTTCAAACCGGCATAGTCATCCTTTGCCAGCAGCTGATCCATTTCAGCCAGCAGGTCACCGGCTTTTTTCTCGCCTTCATCACCCTGTTCTTTCAGTTTATCTGCAAACGCTTCAATCAGGTGATCTACCCGGTAGCGTTTTTTACTGTCCTTGTTATCAATCATCGGGTCGCTGAAATTATCAACGTGCCCGCTGGCCTTCCAGGTAGTGGGGTGCATAAAAATAGCAGCATCGATACCAACAATGTTATCGTGCAACTGCGTCATGCTTTTCCACCAGTAATCGCGGATGTTTTTCTTGAGCTCGCTCCCGTTGGGACCGTAATCATACACCGCACTTAAACCATCATAGATTTCACTGCTCGGAAATACAAAGCCATACTCTTTGGCATGCGAAATAATCGCCTGGAATTTGTTTTCTTGAATACTCATAGCAGCCGCAAAGATAGGCGTTTACCACACTTCTGCACCAACCTTTATCCCTGCTTTTTTAGCCGAAAATGCCCTTTACCAGGCGAAAGGCCGCCCAGAAATTCACCAGGTTGGCCAATAGCAAAATGATAGCTGCTGCCAGTACTACCGTGTTGATGGTTTTACTTTTCATATCAAATAAGGCCAGCAGCGCGCTCACCATACCGGCTGCAAACAGCACCGGTACGTCTTTCAACTGCGGGTGCCTGCTGCCCTGCCACAATAGTATAAATGCCAGCAGGTAAGCAGCAAACAGCCAGATAGTTATTTTAAAATAGGGATTCATCGTATTTCCTAAATTTGTTAAAGAGGCACAGGTGTTTAAACGCGGGAAATCACTGCTAGTCTTACAAATAAAGTACCGCTTTATGAAAAATAAACTAATCAAGCTCTTTAGCGTGGCCTTATTGCTTACAGCATTTGCAGTGAATGGTAATGCACAGCGTGTTTTTGTTTCCGTACGGCCCGCAGCACCGGTTATTGTACACCCGGCACAACCCTCACCAAGACATATATGGATAGAAGGCGAATATGTATGGCGTGGTAACAATTACATATACCAGCCCGGTTACTGGACGGTTCCCCCTCCCCGCTACCGCGTGTGGCACCCTGGTTACTGGCGCCAGACAAGAGGTGGCTGGTACTGGGTGCCAGGCTCATGGAGAAGATAGTTTAGTTTGAATAGTCTGATGTTTGCGTTTTGTAAGCCGGGTTATTATTGATCCGGCTTTTTTTGCGCCCCTGCTTCACCGGGATCAACCAGGGTTTCTACTTCTATCTGCCGCACATATACCGCGTATTCGTTGGGATGAATATGCCGCCCTATGTAATGCGTATATGCCCTGGTAAACGCTGCGCCAAAGTATAAAATGGTAGCGGAATAGTATACCCATAACAGGATGATCACCACAGAGCCGGCAGCGCCGTAAGTGCTGCTCACCTTGCTTTTGGCAAGGTAATAGCCAATCCCGAACTTCCCGATCATAAACAACACCGCGGTGGTTAAAGCCCCTACCCACACATCTTTCCATTTCACCCGCGCATCGGGCAGTACTTTAAAAATAATCGCAAACAAAAAGCTGATGGTGGCAAAGGTGATGATGTAATTGATGATGTATGCTGTATGCAACTGCACCTGTGGCAGGTAATGGGTAAGATAATCAAACAGGGTATCGAGCAATGTATTTATTACCAGCGATACCAGTAAAATAAACCCGATGCCTATCACCATCGAAAAGCTCAATGCCCGGTTCAGCAGCATTTTTATCCAGCTCTTTTTCGGTTTGGTTTTCAAACACCAGATTACATTGATCGAATACTGAATCTCCGTAAAAACACCTGTGGCGGCCAATACCAGCGACACAATACCCACCACACTGGCCCAGGTAATATCGTGCGAAACAGTTGCATTGCGCAATACCACCTGTATCTGCTGTGCGGCCTGTTCGCCCACAAAATCGCGTATCTGTTCATACACTGTGCCTTCTACCGCTTCATGCCCGTAAAACACATCGCACAGGCTGATGATCACGATTAACATGGGTGCCAGTGAAAAAATGGTGTAGTAGGCCAGCGCTGCGCTCATGCGCATCACGCGGTTATTGGAGAAATCGTTGATGGCCTGCCAGAATATTTTGCCGATGTCTTTTATGCCCAAACGCATATCACAGGTGCTTTAATTGCAGGCTTGCTGCAGTGGTACGGAATAAGGTGTTACAGTAATTTCTCGTTGTTTCTGTGCCGGCTGGCATCACGTATATTCTTCTTCTCAAAGTTCTTTTCCAGCGCAGCAGTTAAATCAACACCGGTTTGGTTGGCCAGGCAAATCAATACCCACAATACATCTGCCATTTCATCGGCCAGCTCCCTGCCTTTGTCAGATTCTTTGAACGATTGCTCGCCATAAGTGCGCACCATCAGGCGCGATAACTCTCCCACTTCTTCCATTAATATGCCAAGATTGGTGAGCTCGCCAAAGTAACGCACACCTACTGTTTTAATCCATGTATCTACCTGCTGCTGTGCTTCCTGGATGGTCATACCGTATAGGTTAAGACCGCTAATATCGGTTCATTTTGCTGCATTTCACAACTATTCCCTGTTCTTTGAATCAATAAAAATAGTCACCGGCCCATCGTTCAGCAGCGACACTTTCATGTCTGCACCAAAAATGCCGGTCTGTATGGGTTTGCCCAGCTCCTGCTCCAGGCAGGCAATGGTTTTCTGGTACATGGGCACCGCAAAACCGGGTTTGCTGGCGCATATATACGATGGCCTGTTGCCCTTTTTAGTGCTGGCATGCAGCGTAAACTGGCTCACCAGCAATAGTTCGCCGCCGTCTTCCTTTACGCTTACATTCATTACCCCTGCAGCATCGTTGAAAATACGCAGGTTCACTATTTTGCTGCACAACCAGCTAATGTCCTCTTCTGTATCTGCATCTTCTATGCCCACCAGCACCAGCAATCCTTTTGCTATGGCACCTGTTTGCTGCTCATCTACCACAACCGATGCCGAGGTTACCCGTTGAATAATCACGCGCATAACAATAATTTTTCAATACCCGGCACACTGCCTGGCAGGCTGCGCCGGTTTCTGTTCCGTATCTTTATGCAATGAAGATAGACATATCCCCCGAAATCAGTTTTCAAACCGCACGCAGCGGCGGCAAGGGCGGACAGCATGTAAACAAGGTAGAAACCATGGTGGAAGGCCGCTGGTATATTGCCACATCGGCCCTCGTGAGCGACTGGCAAAAACAGGTGCTCACCGAAAAACTGGCCAACCGCATTAACAGCGAAGGTGCGCTGCTGGTTAAATCGCAGGCCGAACGCACCCAGCTTGGCAATAAGGAAACCGTGCTGCGCAAAATGAACCTGCTGGTGAACCAGGCACTCGAAAAAAAGAAAAGCCGCATCGCCACCAAACCTACCAAAGCCTCCAAAGAACGCCGCATTGAAAGCAAAAAGAAAGACAGCGCCCGCAAGGAAGGCCGCAAAAAAGGCAATTGGCTGAACGGGTAAACACCGCGCAGGCTTTTTGTTAAATGGTGTTTTACCACTGCCGGCCGGTGTGTTAACAGAACTTTCAATCCCTTACTTTTGAACAAAATCGACAGGATTTGAGCAGCATCAAAAAATTAGCGAGCCAAACAGTGTACTACGGGTTAAGTAACATTCTGAGCAAACTGCTCAATTATTGTTTAACCCCCTTTTACCTGGGCGTATTATCTAAAACGGCATTTGGTGAAATGAGCAATGTGTTTGCCTGTATCCCTTTTGCCAACATCATCTTAACCTACGGCATGGAAACGGCCTTTTTCCGTTTCGCCAAAAAAGAAAACGCCACCAGCGTACTAAGCACTTCCACCATATCCCTGCTTTGTTCTACGCTGTTAAGCCTGCTGCTGTTTATGCTGCTGAAAGGCGCAGTGCTGGGCTCTTATACGGGCCAGTTATCCGGCCTGGCTGGTCATGGTGATTCGTACAACTACATCATTTTTATCATGGCTTTCGATACGCTCTCGGCCATTCCGTTTGCCCAGCTGCGTCTTGAAGAAAGGCCATTGCGGTATGCCGCCATCCGCGTTGCAGGTGTGGCCACAACTGTATTCTTTAATATCTTTTTCCTGACCATTTGTCCCATGCTGCACCACAAGGGCATGCACTTTTTTCCTGATGTAAACAACAGCAGCAACCCACTGGGTTATGTATACCTCAGCTATATGCTGGGCAGCGGCATTACTTTATTGCTGTTTATTCCGCAGATAGCACGTATTAAATGGCAGGCAGATGCCAACCTCTGGAAAAATATGGTGAAATACGCGCTGCCACTGGTTATTGTGGGCATGGCTGGTATGGTGAACGAGGTGTTTGACCGTGCCTGGTTTCTGCCGCAGTTTTTACCCGGCAACAGCATGACGGAGAAAAAAGAAACCATCGCCCTGTACAGCGCCAACTATAAACTCTCGATACTCATTACCATGTTTATCCAGGCGTTTAAGCTGGGTGCAGAACCTTTTTTCTTTAAACAGGCAGAAGGCGATAACCCGCAGAAAATGTATGCCCGCATCATGAAACTGTTTGTAGTGATGCTGTGTTTTATGTTCCTGTTTGTAGGCCTGTTTCTGAACGTATGGAAGATATTTTTACGCCAGCCCTTCTACTACCAGGGATTGCGCATTGTACCCATACTGCTTATGGCCAATATGTTTCTCGGCATTTACTACAACCTTACCATTTGGTTTAAACTCACCGACCGCACCCGCACCGGCGCCATTATCACAGTAGTTACAGCCGGTCTTGCCTTCGTGTTCAACTACTGGTGGATACCCATTATGGGTTACTACGGCGCCGCACTGGCTACCATGGTTTGCTACTTTATACAGATGGCAGTGTGTTACATATGGGGACAGAAATACTATCCCATTCCCTACCACCTGCCACGCATTGTAAGCTACATGGGTATTGCGTTTGCAACCTATTATGTGTTCACTTTTATCAATACCCATTTTATTACACCGGGTGATATTTATGCAGCCAAACCCATGTCGTTACTCGTGGGTTTACTGTTTTTTGCTGCATACGCCGCGTTTATACTAAAGATGGAAAAACGTGAATTTGCACGCCTGCCCATTATTGGTAAATACTTAAGATAATCGTTATACTACCGGTGGCGGCTCCCCACCGCCACCGCATAACGGGTCAAACGCGCATCCCGCCTCACTTCTAACCGCCCCGGCAGTTCTGGTACGTATTTTGGTTTTTATACACCAAACTATTGTATAACAAACTTCCCTGCATGAAACGTCTATTGCTTTCCTATGCTGCCCTGTGGCTTGCACTCGGGGCTTTTGCACAAAACACTGATACCGTAAGTGACAAACAACTGAAGGACAGGGTGTTGAACGAAATACAAACCAGCTTCGACAAGCGCAACAAACTGCTCGATTCTACCGTGTTTCACCTCGATGAACGCGTGAACGTATTGGACAAATCCATCAAGGATTCCAAAGACGTAAAAGAAAAGGCCGACAAACTGCTGCAACGTGTGCAGATACTGGAAGACAAGCAGAAAGCCATTGATCAGAATGAACTGAATATTTTCCAGGCCAACTACCAAAGCGCTGTGGTTAACCTTGTATCTATGGACAGGGAGATAAAACCGCTCGTGCTTTTCAATTCTACCAAAGAATTCTTCGGCTCTCTCAGCGAGGCAGGCAACCCGCTGAATTACCCGGGGTTTAAAGAATGGTACCAATCCTTCAACAATTACCTGCAGAAGAATAAAACACAAAGCCCCATGCTGGCCGTAACATCTAACCTGCTCACGTTTACCGGCGATGTAAGTAAAGGCGTACCGCTTACCGGGCCTATCACTTCGGCACTTTTCTCCAGTATGACCAGTTACATCGATAACATTGGCAAAAAAGAAAAAGACCTGAAGGCGCAGAGCGAAAAAATGATGACGCTCACCATGAAGATCAGCCAGTTTGACTACGACAAAGACCAGATAGAACACGAATGGGAAACTATTACGAAGGAACTGAAAGACCTGCAGAAAAAATACGACCAGTCCATCGCCGATAACCTCGGCATTCTCAAAATAAACAATGCCGATTTCGGTGCCAGTTTCTCTAAGGAAAACGATGCAGAAAAGCGCTACCAGTACCTTACCAGTATGCGGCAGAAAGCAGCTGATTTTGTCGCTGCTGAGCGTGCCGGCAATCCCAAGGAATGGAAACAGAAGATATTCTTCCAGATGAATGCCGTGCAGTCGCTGAAACTGCGTTTTGGTCAAATCACGTTCCGCATCAGCGAGAACATTGTCAAATATGCTGACCTCTTTACCAAATACCGCAACGATGAACAGCTGGGCGGCAAGGTAAAAGACCTTGAATTAAAACTGAAAGACCTCCAGGAAACGTTTGACAAAACCTTCGATCCGCTGGATTACATCAATTCCGCGTCAAAAATGTACAAGGTGAGTTAGCGGGCGCGTAGCTTATAACTGTCAGCCTTTAATCCCGGATCATGATTCGCCGGCTAAAAATTTTCTTTACAATTTAACCCCACTCCCCTACTTTTGCACCCCACTACTTGATGAGACAATTGACTTTAACATGGATGTGGCGAAATTGGTAGCACTACGCTACCGGTTTTCGCCACTCCGAATCTGCGGGCGTGGCGAAATTGGCAGACGCAACAGACTTAGGATCTGTCGCCGCGAGGCGTGTAGGTTCGACCCCTATCGCCCGCACTTGAGGGGATCTTTCGATCCCCTCTTTCATTTATATCTAAGAATAATAATCCCTTTGAACTAATTTTCTGATAGTTATGCATTAAAAAATCTAATGCGGTCGGGGTTCGATAACTACTGTTTTTATAGTATGATTGCTATCGAACCCCTGATTTATCAGCGTATGCTTCTGCATAATGGTAGCCCCTTCGTATATGCTTTTTAAGTCAGTCAGTCTATCCACATTCTTCATCAGAACCCGGTAAATATCTTCCTCTTGCCTGCTAAGCCTATCCACCTGGCTGGAAAGAGATGCCTGCGTCCGGGTCAGGTCGTTGTACCAGCGTTGATAGGTATCGTGCGTTATCAAATTTTTTATTCGCGCCTGTAATTCCTCACCTCCGGTGATAGTGCATAGGAACTTTGTCCCCCATGCGGTTAAGCTCCTGCAAAAAATCCTTGTTTTCTTTTGAGGGATGCAGCTCTTTTCGCTAAATCAAACAGGTTACCGCTTTGACCGGTGCCGAAATCTTTCCAGGTGTTCTTGATTATATCTACACTGAAGAACGCTGTACTCTCCAAATGTTTTATCGGTGAAATATATTTTCTAATTTGGCTGTTCACTTACATTCAGTTTGCGCCTGAATACACCAGCAGGGCAGATTTAAATCAGAGATTCAAGGCGCTCAAATCAAGCTTTACAGCAATTCCGAAAATGAAAGGAAAACTACCGGTATAACGTATACCAGATGATAGAATAAAATGAGTGATTTCACGGGTATAAAAGTTTGAAGTACCTGCTATCTTTAGCAGCATAAAAGCAAAACTAACTATGAAAAAATGGACATGGCTAACCGTTCCAATTGTTGTATGCGCAATCTTGT
This sequence comes from Deminuibacter soli, assembly GCF_003412455.1. Classification (GTDB taxonomy): domain Bacteria; phylum Bacteroidota; class Bacteroidia; order Chitinophagales; family Chitinophagaceae; genus Deminuibacter; species Deminuibacter soli. The sequence continues at coordinate 471,901 of NZ_QTJU01000001.1, forward strand.
TCGCTTGGCCGGAAAAACACTACTGTCGAAGTTAACAATGGTAACGTACAAGCGAAATTATCAGAGCTACTAACCCCAAACACCGCGAGAAAAATTCTACTTTCAAAACAGCAGGTTATAAAGGACAACAACTTTCATTTGCTAATTTCCATGGTCAAAAAGTATCAACAGCCCTTCCAGCATGGGATGATGCAATTTCCTTCAAAAATGATTCTTCCATTTGGTTAGAGATGCCCTTCAAATTTTCAAATTCAAACTCCCCCAACATCATTTTTAAAGAAGAAAAAAGGAGTTTTTGGGGCCCTTTAGCTGTAATTGATTTTTGTATAAATTACGTGCATGGAAATTTTAGACTATTTGGGTAGCGCTCAACACATGGCAGATTTTGTCAACGCTCACTTTGAGCCTTATTTACTGAATAAATACAGTCGTCTCGCAAAAAATTCTCCAGTGATTTCGCTGGAAGCGAACAAGGTTGCAAGCGTTATTGACCTTACATTCCTTGCTAGGCCGATTTTGGAACTGTATGCTTTCATAGACGAAAAGACAACCGCCATTCATGTTATTACTCAATTTAATAAGATTTTTTTTAAAGACTTGTTGGCGAAAATGGATCATTTGATTCATCCGGATTTTGAAACATTGCAATCTGGAGATTTTGATTTTATAGAGTTCAGGTCAAATTCTTTGAAGGTATATGTTTTCCGTACCCATCGAATTGCAAACGAGGTTTGTATCACTATCTCAAACGTTGAACGAGCTCATTTGATCTCCCAGGAAGTACTTAGATAACATTATTGTGCTTCGCCAAAGAAGCCTGCAAAGGATGAAGGGTGGCCCGAACATTTTTGGGGCCACCCTTTCTTTACTTTTGAATTCTACCCAGACCGGTGCAACGATGTTGCTATGTCTCAATTCACTTATTCTCGGATAATCTATTATGCCGATTTTGATTGCCTAAATATTTGTTTTTTAGATTCACATTAATCACTTCAAATACAGAATAACCCATTGCCAAAATTTAATGTTAGAAACAGAATCATCTATATCAATTTAAACTTATATTTATTTTTCTTAATTCGAGTTCTAACAAACCAAACTTATGAGAAAAATGACCACTCAATTTATTGCGTTTGTATGCATTCTTTCGATTGCATTGATCGCGATAGAATGTAAAAAGAGCGATTCAACCGCTACCCCTCCAACGGCTATCAACCCAGTCCAAGCCAAGCTCCATTCAGCATTTGACACGCACAGTGCGGACCAAGATTTTTCTACAAAACTTCGCGGAGATACTAGCTTGAAATGGATGCCCAATTGGGATGGTACGACCTCTTCAAAAAAGGGTGATTCAATTACCTATTTTACACCGTTAATCCCCCAATTATTTATCAATGGTCAAGAAAATCGCTCGATAACTTTTAAGGTAGAGAATACAGCGAAGTATTTAATCGCCTATACTTATGATACAACATGCCAAATATTTCTTGGCACATATACTTCGCTGGATTCTGCCAACACGAGTTATGACAGCCCTGACTTCTTCAACGCATTTAGTGGAACACTTACCATAAGAGATCTTGCTACCAACCTAAGCTCCTATTATATATATTCAAATGGAAAAGTGACTGGCCGGTCTGCCGGCCGTAATGGCCGATATATAGAGAAGAGTGCGAATGCCTTCTAAATTAACACTTGCGGAGTTCCCACTACAACCACACAATGCGGCAATGCCTATGACCTAACGTTCACCACAATTCAAAAGTCTGTCAGCAGGTATAGGTAGACGATCCAGATGTACCCAGTGGCGGCGGTTGCTCTTGTCCTCTGCAGCAATTGGGCAGTCTAAAGACGTTTCGGGAATGTATCGACATATCGCTACGACTTTAATCGGGTAATTGCTACAGATATCACTCATCTAGTCTATCCACGGCAATACGCTGACTTATGTTTGCACTGATGCCCGATTCCCGTATGTTGCCATACAATTGTTTCACCGATACGTCAACCAGATAAAGGACTTTACGCATGTTAACGCGAATCGCCTGATCATCCGGATCAAGGCTAAAAAATAATTGGTGAATACTTTTACTTGATCGCGGGCCTCTATAGGAATATTATCTTTTCGGTCGGCTGCTTACGGCATCAGCAGATCAAAATAGATAACTGGTTAAAAAAAAGCCGGTCAGATACCAGATCTGCCGGCTATCGCTGATGGGCTGTCCTGACGAATGACCCGCTTTCAGCAAACCAGATTATTGGATGATGATTTTAAAAGTTTGTATACCTGTTTGCGTATCCACGCGCACCAGGTAAATTCCTGTAGATACTGTTGGTATTGTCAGCTGCGCTCGGTTATTACCTGCTGCCAGTGATACAGTCCGGCCAACAAGGGCCTTTCCACTCATGTCATAGAGTGTTATTCTTGCGACGGTTGATGTTTTACTAGAAAGCTGAATAACCAGTTTTTCCTGCTGATGTACAGGATTGGGAAAAACTGTTAACAGCGATATTGACTGTTCTGCAGAATCTTTTGCAGTCACTAATTTACTCGTCGCTACAGTGTTCATTACCCTGGCTTCGGCGCAACCGGCTGTACCGGAGAGTTGGATGCCATTGACATAGGAGGCACTCATTAGTCTGCCGATATAGGAAGTAGACAACCCGGCTGTAGCCACTGTGTCAATGCTTCCATTATCCAACGGCCAATAAAGCACCAGGTTTGAGACGTTGGGATGACAATTTCCCAATACCTTGTCTTTCCAGCTCATTATCGTGGAATCTGCCAATGCCTGTGACCACACCCGCACTTCATCAACGGTTCCGTCCAGGTAAGTTGAAGAATTTGCCACCGTGGAGGAACCTGCCACAAAATCAACAGTCGTAGTAGCACTACTGGTCGGCATTGTAGCGGCAAAAGTGAGTGGTTGGGAAATTCCATTAATGAAAATCTTTAGCTTACCGGCATTGGAACTTTGCGTTCCATCAAATACCGCTGCAAGATGATACCACTGACCGGTAGTGACCGCTCCGGCAGCCGTATATCCATAGCTGGAGCCGTTTCCATTGGCCACAATCATGTATACCCGGCCATCTGTGTTTACAGTCAAAGTGGTTCTGGTAGTGTTGGTTGCATTTTTAGACACAATAGAATTCCACGCGCCGATCGTATTAAGGTTTACCCAGGCTTCCATGGTGAATTTGCTGGCACCATTCAGCTGGGTAACATTGCCTCCGTCAATAATGCCATTGTTTACCCGAACAGCCCCCGCACCGGTACAACTGCTGATATCCGATGCCTGTGAGCTGGCCAGGTAATAACCATTCGTAATGGTGCCTGTATAAGCAGTACCTAATCCGGCCTGCGCCTTTGATGACTGGGTGATGTCATCTAACGGCCAGTAAACTACCAGACTGCTAATATTGGGATGACAGTTTCCTAATTGTCTGTCCTTCCAACCTGCAATGGTTCCTGCCGGTAATGCATCCTTCCACACCCTGACTTCATCGATCATGCCATCTACATAAGTACCGGAAGCCGCAACAGTGGAAGATCCTGCCACAAAATCCACAGCGGTATTTGCCGCGGTTGAAGGCATGGTGGCTGCAAACGTAAGGGATTGAGATACCCCGTTTACATAAATTTTTACCTTGTCCCCGTTTGCACTTTGACTGCCATCAAAAACACCCGCTACATGGTACCATTTGCCGGTTGTGATTACACCGGCTGCTGTATAGCCATAACTGCTTCCATTTCCATTGGCAACAATCAGGTAAACCTTTCCATCTGCATTTACCGTCATCGTGGTCCTGGCCGTGTTGGTAGCGTTTTTGGATACGATAGAGTTCCAGGCGCCAATCGTATTGAATTTAACCCAGGCTTCCATCGTGAACTTCTGCGTACCATTGAGCTCCGTGACATTCCCTCCATCGATAATGCCTGCATTTACTTTTACCGCATTGGTGGTACCTGTGGCAGCTGCGGTCGCCGCATGTTTCCAATAAAACAGGTCTGCTTTACCACCTTCCAGCGTATCAGTCATATGGTAGTGCGTGGCACTATCATGTACCAATGACACCATTTCAACCACTCCATCACTTCTTCTGACGCGATACAGCGTATCTGGACTATTGGCGCCAAAGTCTATGGACAAGGTGATTTTTTGTATTGCCTGGTTGGCTTTACCAGCCGTTGTATCCGTGGTAAGGCCACTGGTGCCAAGCGCATGGCAGCAACCGTTGGATTTAACCAGGCCATTCATCAACATGAAATAACGGGTGTCGACAGCCGGCACCGGTGACATGGTTATTCCCGGTGTGTTGTTGATTCCATCCACGGGCCTAAAATACCCCAGTGCCACATCCCCTCTTAGCCCATTATTGGTACCTGCCACAAGGTTAACTGCTGTTACCGCTTTTACATAAGGGTCGGCTGATGCATCAAAAGCCGCAATGCCGGCTGGCATCGCGTTGGCCGCGGCCGTATCACCGGAAGTATGCAAGCCAGGTATGAAACGCACATCTGTAGTTTGCAGGCGCGATAAGTGAGGCGACAACTGCTTTAACTCCTTTCCCAGACTGGCATACTGCCAATACTGGGGTGTGGGAACTCCATTACTGGTCCAGAAAAAAGTGTTCATATCTTCGCGGATATAGCGAAATATATTTAGCCATTTGGCTCCCATCAACAGATAACTGTACATGCCAACATTGAACTCCGATTCGGAAGGAATATAACTGTACCGCACACCGTTCCAGGTACCCTGGTAGCCCTGCAGGTAAGCACCAAATAAAATAGGCGATTTGCCCGTTCCGTCCCAACCTTCCAGGGCTAGCTTCCTATATGTTACCATATCTCCCAGTATCACACCATACGAAGTACCGGGGCCAGGGGACCGGTTAATGTAAAAATTGTAGAAGTCATAGGTCATAATATCCGGGTGTGCCGTCTGCATGTAGCTACGCAATTGTGATTCCGACCATTGGTTGATATATTGATTGCTATGCACCAGTACATCCGGGTATTTGCTGTGGAAAATATTGAACCAGTTTTTCCAGTAAGTGACGTTGGTAGAACCATTGGCGTCCTCATCACCTATACAAACGGAATAACACTTGTCAACGTTGGCCGTTTGCAGAGAATTAAGTACTCCATTACTTTGCTCAAAGGCAGATGGCCCCCGAAGCGTGCCACTGTACTGGGAATGGCCATAGGTACGGGCAAGGCTCCAGTAAAGACCTGGATCCGCTTGATTGAGCGTGTAATTGTAGTAGGGAGGTTCGTAATAACTGGGTGCGGTGATCTGTGAATTCTGTAATTCTGTAAGCGAGGGGCTTCCACCACCTGTCGTTGGTTCAATATAGTTAGATACCCCCGGTTGTGTAAGCAGCGTGGCTAGTGTGCTGCCGGTAAACGCATTATCAGAGACAAATAAATAGAAGCCATGCATTTGCAATACGCAACAATCCGTACGATTCCAGATTACCACTGAATCGATCTGTACAGAACTGCCCAGATCTATTTGCCACCAGGGCTCCATCTCGGCATTGCCAGTAACGGTTTGCGCAATGGACCCGTTAGCCAGCACGCCATCGGTATTGCCATCAACCGCGCGGTCACTGGTAGTGGTGCTACTAGCTGTTGAAGATTGCGAGGTGCTTTTGCCTGGAGCAATATTATTACCCCCGCTAAAAACTTGTAATTCGGCCAGGTTCAGGTTCTCTGTAAAAGGCAGCTGCAGCCGCAGGTACCTGCCAGTCCTTCCTACCGAAAGTTTAAGATTGGTAAAACCACTTCCCATGGGATTGTGATCGGTATACAGCCAAGATTGCATTTGTATACCTTTTTGAATAATGACCTGGTTTTGATGGGTCATCGTTTGAGCGTGTAATAGACCGCTGGCCATTACCAGTAGTCCAAGCAATAGCCGGGATGGGCTATTGCCATGCCTGCCCTTCAAAGAGAAGCATTGTTTCATATTCTTTGTTTTTTGGTGTGAGATAAGGAGCTAAATCCCGCGAGGGCAATGCGCTATACACACAACCTTACCAGGGCCAGCAAGAGGCCTGGTAGGTATCCTGGAAAGAAAAATGCTTCGCGGAAAAAACGAATTGATGATAGAAAGGGGGGACATAGGATAGCAGTTGAGAAGCAAAGCAACTGCAGCAGGGCCATAGGCTAGCCACAGTTGCTATCAGGGATTAATGTTACTGCCATCCGGGATTCTGGGTCAGGCTTTTATTGAGTTGAAGCTGATCCAGGGGTATAGGAGATAAGTAATCACGGTTCACATTAAAATGGAAACCGCCTGCTAATGGGGCAATGTTTTGATAGATTTCAATGTAACCAGCAGCATCTACCGGGTACTTAGCCAATGCAGAAGCGGCTGCTAAGGTGGTGAACTGGGCCTTTTTCGCGCCCTTTGGCTTCCAACCCACCAATACTTTGTCAGCAGCTGCCCACCGGTTGATATCATCGTGCCTGAAACCTTCGCATGCCAATTCCACTCTTCGTTCACGGCGTACCTCATTGATAATCCCACTCAGTGTCGGAAAGGTCCATTTGGGGTCTGTGATAATACCTGCCAGGTTGAGGTTGGGCATAGCAACCCGCTGGCGCAACTTATTAATACTCTTGTCCAGGTCTGCCTGGGAAATCGTACCCAGTTCAGCCTTTGCCTCAGCGTAGTTAAGCAGCACTTCTGCGTAGCGATACAGAATTAATCCCGTAATGCCAACGTCTTGTGCGTATTGCTGGTAGTAATCCGGATTATGTCCTTTGTACGTTTGATAACCTGTTGGGCAACTTGCTGTGCCGCCGCCATCTAATTCCGGTACCGTAAATAACGTAACAGCACCACTCGGAGCGTTGTTGGTGATAATGTGTTTACCATCCGGCACATAGATCGTCTGGGCCAGGCGCGGGTCACGGTTGGTTACAACCATTGTCAGGGAATCATCTCCTTTATACAGTGCGCTACGGGAAATAGGTTGCCCATCAACGCACAGGTAACTGTCCACCAAGTCCTTCGTAACACCACGGGCAGCACCAGCCAACGTGTACCGCGCCCAGTTCTGTGTGATAATACCTACCTGGTAACGGCGCCAGAACATGACTTCCTTACTGCTGCTAAAATCCGTCTGGTTAAAAAGATTCCAATAGCCATTGGCAGCGCCCACATTGTCAAGGGAAAATACGCCTGCGTCAATTAACGTACCGGCCACCTGTGCAGCCTTGTTTAAATATTTGCTGCCATCTGATCCTGCCACGCCAAAGGGAGTACCGGCATGATATTTTTCCCAGGTACCCTCGTACAGGGCAACCCGTGACGCTAAGGCCATAGCAAGTTCTTTGTACACGCGGGAAGTAGCCGCTTTTGACTTCGCAGGTAAATAGCTGATCGCGCTATCCAGGTCAGCAATGATCGAATCAGCAATAATTGTCCGGCTAACCCTGGCCGCATACAAGGCCGGATCATCCAATTGCAAAACCGGTTGATTTATCCATGGCAAATCGCCAAAGGTTTTGAGCATATTGAAATAAAACTGCGCGCGGAAAAACCTGGCTTCACCCACGTAGGGGGCAACGCTGGTCCAGGGTGCACTTACCCGGCTGTAATGGGTCAGCAAATAATTGATATTACGCAGGCTGGTCCACGTCCATCCACCACCGGAAGGCGGCACCACCGCTTCACCGTTCATAGTGGTATTGTATCCATCCCCCTGTATCTGGTTATCACTGCCCTGGTCTGCATCCAGGCCATAGATCCCAATGGTACCGTAGCCGGTATAAGAAGGAAACTCTGTATTGTAAAAGTTATTGCAGTATAACTGCAGGTCATTGGGTGACTTCCAGAACTCCGCGTCACTTACATTAGACAACGGCGCTCTTTCCAAAAAATCTTTTTTACAGGACGTTAGCGCCAGCGCCAGTGCACCGTAAAACAGTATATTGAGTTTTTTCATAAAATCGTATTTCAAGCATTAAAAGGTTACGTTAACGCCACAGGAAAAGGACCTTTGCAGCGGATAAATCTTACCGTCGCTGATAGATAGTTCCGGATCCATGGTCTTAATCAGCCTGGTAAATGTTGCCAGGTTTTCCACGCCGGCAAAAATGCGCGCCCGTTTGATGTAAGCCGCAGAAGAAAGCCTGATCGGCAGCGTATAACCCAACTGCACATTTTTGATGCGCAGATATGCCGCATTCTGTAAATAGCGGTCTGTAACCTGCTGGTTTTTGGCAATCTCAGTATTCATATATGGCCTTGCGAAATACCCGCTGGGATGATAAGTGGTCCAGGTATTGTTGATCTGCGCGGTAAAAGGCGAACTTTGAAACTCACTACTCTGCATACCCCAGAAATAATTGGAGTTGATAAACGCATCTCGCTTGGCGACACCTTGCGCAAAGGCATTGAAATCAAAATTTTTCCAGTTCAGATCAATACCAAAGCCAAACTGGTAGCGTGGCGTATTGTTGCCAATTACATGCATGTCACCGGAATTGGTAGCTGTGTTGGCTCCATAGTCAATTCGGCCACTCTTGTCGCGGTCAATGTAATGTACATCCCCTTCCTGCCAGCGGCCTGTCCAGAACTGTGCTGGTAAAGCCTGGCCCAGGTTCTTGTTATTGTAAAGCCCGTCAGAACTATAGCCCCAGATCTCGCCCATTTTTTGGCCGGCATACCAGGTGGACAGCAGTTTAGTGGGATTGGGGTACTTCACCACTTTGCCGGTGTAGTCAGATAAGGTGGCCCTGATGCCATATCCTACTTTTCCAATGTGATCACGCCACTGAACTGTAACTTCATAACCTTTGGTCTGAATGGTGGTGTTGTTGGCTTGCGGTACGCCCGTACCCAACACAGCCGGCAGTACCACGGAAGGACCAGCAAAATCTTTTGCATTGCGCACATACCAGTCGTACCGTACGTTCAACCGGTGATTGAGCAAACTGGCGTCCAAACCCAAATCATAAGAAGTGGTTGTTACCCAGGTCAGCTCATTGTTTACCAGCGGGGGCAGACCTACCGAAGCCTGTTGGCTGGTGCCAAACAGCCAGTTATTGCTGGTCGGTGCCGAAGTAGCTAAACTGGGATAGAACGGATACCAGGTAGACACACTGGCCACCCCCAGGAAACTTTGGTCGCCCTGGCTACCATAAGAACCACGGATCTTCAACGCATCGATAGTCTTTGCCACACCACCTTTCCAAAAGCCCTCTTTGTCTATATTCCAACCAGCCGAAACACCCGGGTAGAACTTCCAGCGTACATCCTTTAAAAAACGTGAAGTGCCATCATAACGGCCATTGAACTCTACCAGGTACTTTTCTTTGAAGTTGTAATTGAAACGACCAAAATACCCCTGTACTGCAAGCTCCCTGTTTTCATCACTGATCGTTGCCGTAGGATTGTAGGTAGTATTCAGCGAAGGAATGTCATCAGAGTAAAGATTATTGTTGCTGGCGCCAAAAGCAGTATAAGTTGTCAGTTCGCGCACAAAACCAGCCAGCAGTTTCATGTTGTGATTGCCAAAGCTTTTTTCGTAAGAAGAATAAAGGTTGGCAATGGTATGTTCATTACGGTTGCTGTTCCGGCTAAAACTATTGGGAGTTGATCCGCTCATGGGAGACAAGGTGCCGCTGGGCAGCTTGGTGTAAAGCGTCTTTACCTGGCTGCTTTGGTTGTTAAAGATGCCATCAAAAGTGTAATTGCTTACGATCTCCCAACCCTTAGCGGGTTTTAAGTTCACCTCACCGGTAACGATCGCATCATCTTCTGTTTGAATCACCCGGCCACCATTTTTCATCAATAAAATGTCACCGGGGTCAGAATAGCCGCCGTCAGGGTTTTTCAATGCAACGTTGGGAAACTTACGTGCTATCTGGTGCATGTAGTTACCACCTGTTCTGCCCGCATAGGTATTGGGTGTATTATTGATGGAGCGGGCCAGCATACTGCGCAGGCCAATCGTCATCCAGTTGGTCACGGTACTACTCAGGTTAGCACGTACACTGTAGCGTTTATAATCGTCATTGCCGTAGTTGTACAGACCACTGTGGTCATTGTAACCCAGCCCCACATAATAAGTGGAGTTATTGCCGCCGCCATTAATGCCCAGGTTGTGCTGTTGGCTGGTAGCGAAATCTTTGAAATACACTTTAAACCAATCGTGGTTAGCATTTCCCTCAAACCAGGATCCCCATGCATCCGCACCTGTCTTGGTAGGCACTGTTTCTGTTGAGATTTTGCCAGACTGGTAATCTTTCATGCGCTGGATTACATCATCGGTAAAAGCCAGTCCACGTCCTGCATTGGTGAACGCCTCATTGTAAATCTTTGCAAAGTCCAATGAGTTGACCATTTTAGGCAAACCGATAGGTTGCGCAAAAGCAATGTTATTGGTATAGGTGATGCTTGGTGGTGCATTCTTCCTGCCTTTTTTGGTATTGATCAGGATCACACCATAAGGAGCGCTGGAACCGTAAATGGCAGCAGATGCAGCATCTTTCAATACCGAAATGCTTTCTACGTCTGCCGGATTTACCGAGTTGATATCACCGCCCTGCACCCCATCGATTACCACCAACGGCCCACCCGTTACACCCAAACCAGTATAGCCACGAATGTTAATGGTTTGTGTAGCGTTGGGAGCTCCGCCTGCCGTGGTGGTTACCACATTCAGGCCGGCAATCTCACCCTGTAAGCCTTGCGCAATACGGGTAATTGGCCGGTCGGCCATGACTTTCCCTGACACCTGGTCTACCGCACCGGTGAGGTTAACCTGCTTCTGACTGCCATAACCCACTACTACCACTTCATCAAGCGCCTTGGTAGCAGACTGGATATGAACAGGCGCCATCGCCGCGCTTATTACTGTGGCAATTTGCTCCTGATAGCCTACTTTGCTAAAGGACAGCACATCGCCCTGCCGGGCATCGATTTTAAAGTTCCCTGTTGCATCAGTAACCGTACCTTTCTTGTTGCGGCTATTAAAAACAGAAACAGCATCTACCGCGTGGCCTTCACCGTCCAGTACCTGGCCAGTAGTCGTAAAAGTTTCAGCAGAGGAATTTTTTTGGGCGCAAAGCCGGCCGGAGGTAAAAATAACCAGCAAATATGCCAGGATCATTTTACTAAGCAGCCGCCCTACACCGAAAAGCTGACATCCGGAAAAGCTCTTTTTTCGCATAAACGTTTTCTTTAGAGTTGGTGAGACGAAGGGAAATGAAATTGATTTAAGCGAAATTATATTTCCTTTTAGGAAAATATCAGCATCCAACATTAACAAATCTTTATCTGTAAGACATATTTTTAAGATTCCTGTGTAATAAAATTGAAGCAAACGTTTGCGTAAAATTGTTTACAAGTATGTGTTTTCAAAACAATTCCGCCCAACCATGCAGTTTGTTTGTGATACTGCATTGTCGGGCGGACTTAAAAAAAGTGAAACACCAGGTATGGGCTAAGCGGTGGCCGTTGCTGTAATTACCAGTGGCAGTAGTTCCAGCAGATTGTCAATTACCGCAGCCGGGCTGGCACTTAAAAGTTGTTGTCTTGTCTGAGCACCGGTTGTGATACCCACATTAACCAGGCAACCCGCATTTATCCCTTCCGCAATATCAATAGCGGAATCACCCACCTTGGCAACCAGCGTAGCGTCCGGAACACCCAGTTGTTCCATGGCGAACCAGATCATATCCGGATGAGGCCTGTTGCGGGGCACATCGGTGGCCGTTACCAAGGCATCTATATCCCGGCCTACCTGCCAGCCAATTTTAGTGATCAATGATTCGGCTACCGGCCGACTGTAGCCCGTGTTAAGAACAACAAAGATCTTTCGCTCTTTTAAAGCCTGAAATAATTGGCCGGCACCCGGTTGCTCCTTGATTGGCATGGTGCGGTAAGCCTCATCAAGACTGGCTGCAAAGTTTTTAAATATTACCTGGGCCAGGGCTTCGTCCTGAACACCCTTAAGCGCTAACACATCTTTAATTGCCTGCAGCTTTTCCTTTCCCGCACCGGCTTCCAACACTTCCTCCAACGTAAAATCATATCCTTGTTCATTAATTGCCCGCTGCACGGTTTTATACACCACGTTATCTTCATCAACAGTGGTACCTGCCATATCGAAAACGACCATCTTGATCATAGTAATTTAGTTTTTATAATGGATGATTAAATAGCGGTCGGTTGTGGGGTTGCCGCCCTGGCATTGACCTGGTTGGTAAGCAGGATGGTAACCGCACTTAACAGGGCAATGCCAGCAACTGTAATAAAGATGATGGATTTGCTGGCCGTTAAATCAATGAGCTTGCCCATCAAAGGTTCGCCCAGTGCTGCAAACGCATAAGCGCACATGTTCATAACCCCGGTTCCTGTGCCCACGTAAGCATGGCCCAGTAACTCAGGCGACAAAGGCCAGAAATTGGCCTGCGGCCCGTAAGAAAAAAAACCTGCACAAAAAACAAGTACGCCAACCAACAGCGGTTGCCTTACTGGCAGCAAGTACAAAATCAGGGAAACAACTGCGCAGCAACTCATTCCCAGGGTGATGGATTTAATACGGTCTGACTTAAAAAGTTGATCAGAAATAAAACCAAAGCTAAAAGCCCCGATGGCCATACCGGTAGGCAGCAGCAATGTAATCCAGAGACCCCATTGCGCATTCGCCGAACTGCTTTGGAAAAACAATGGCACCCAAAAAATCAAACCATAGCGGGCCATACTCTGAAAGCCCAATGAAAGGCAGACCACCAAGAATCGCTTATTGGAAAGTACCGTTTGGTAAGAGTGTCGCCAATCCAATGCAATACCTTCATTGTTTCCGGTATGATCGGGCAATCCAATGTCCGATGGCTTGTTGCGTACCAGGAAGAAAAAAATCACCACTGCGCCCGCCAGGAACAATACCGGAATGCGAAACAGGTTGCGCCATCCCTCATGTACCAGCATGATAGAAAACAAATAGGTAATGATGGACGAAGTTCCCGCAGCCATCGTATAAAATCCAAAGGCTAGTCCCCGGCTTCTTTTATCCCCCCACCAATTAGAAATGATTCGGCTGCCAGCCGCCCAGGCCATGGATTGAAAATAACCATTTAGGGTCCAAAGAACCAGGATCGTAATAAAAGAATTGGAGAAGCTGATGAGTATATTTGCACCAACCGATAACAGCCCTCCGGTGGCAATCATATGTTTTGGGCTAAGCCGGTCGGCGAGGTTGCCGTTGATCAATTGCCCGGCAGCATAGCCTATCAACATGGCAAAACTGATCCAGCCAACCTTTTCGTAAGAGATCTGTAAAGTAGCCGCCAGCTGCTTTGCTGCCCAACCGAAATTGTGGCGCCCTGTGTAAAAGAACAGGTAGCAAAACATCGTCAGCAAAAGCATTTTCCAACGTTGCCGGTTAAAAGTGTGAGACTTGTTCATTTTTTTATCAATATTGCTTTTGCGAGCAGTAAGCAGGCATAAAACTAGTTTCTTTTAACGAAATTATTTTTCTTTTCAGTAAAAACGCAAGAACTTTAGTTTAAGTAATTATTAATTATGGAAGAATCAGTTGGACAGGGACAACTTGTTTATTATAAAATCGGCGGCCTTATCAGGAAATACCGTAAGGAAAAGGATATGAAACTGCTGGATCTTTCAGCCCTTACCGGCATCAAGTCGGCTATGCTCTCCAAAATTGAGAATGGTCGCATCATCCCTACCATTCCCACTTTATTTACCATTATTAACAAGCTGGGAATCCGGCCAGAAACATTTTTCGCCCAGCTTAATGCAGACAATGCCTTTCCAGGGTATTTTTTCCTTCCAAAGGAGGGTTTCGCGGCCTACGAAAAGGAAGAAGGGGCTATCGGCTTCCAATACCAGTCTATTTTGGAATACAACAACGATGGAGGAGCCTTTCAGATATCCCTGCTTACGCTTTTTCCAGGTTCAAACCGTACGCAGGTAACCACCGCAGCCTATGAATTTATTTATGTACTGGAAGGCACCCTCCAGTATCAATTGGAAGACAAAACATTCGATCTTACTCCCGGAGATGCGCTTTTCTTTGATGGCAATATTGCGCATACCCCCATCAATTATAAGAATATGATGGTCCGCCTCCTGGTCTTTTACCTGTTTGCAGATCAGAACAAGTAATGAATGACTTAGAAATAAAATTTCCTAAAAGGAAATTTTATTATGTTTGTAGGAATTATTTTCTTCAAACTTATGAATCATTATAACCCTGCCATCGGTCCCGGCAACCTCATTTTGTTCGAGGGCCCGGGCAAGGACTTTATTTTAAGAAAGTTCCCGGTTCGTGATCTGGCACCAGGGGAAATCCTGGTAAAAAATCTTTACACCACCATTTGTGGCAGCGATCTGCATACCTATTGCGGTCTGCGTCACGAGCCTTCGCCCACCGTACTGGGGCACGAAATCGTCGGCGAAATCCTGGCCATAGCACCCACTCATGCGGGTACAGACCTTAAAGGGCAGCCTATCAAGCCAGGAGATCGTATTACCTGGTCGATCTTTGCCAGCAATCCTGATTCTGAGCTTGCAAGGGCTGGTATGCCTCAAAAAAGCGATCACCTGTTTAAATATGGACATGCCCTGGCCAGTGAGCCAGAAGTATTTCACGGCGGTCTGGGCGACTATTGCATTTTAAAGCCGCACACGGCCCTTTTAAAGCTACCGCAAGATCTTCCCATGGAAGTTGCCGCTACCCTCAATTGTTCGGTGGCCACTGTAGCGGGCGCCCTGAGAATGGCAGGTACAATAGCCGGAAAAAATGTACTCATTACCGGTATGGGGCACCTGGGTATTACCTGCGCCGCGATGTGTCGGCAGGCCGGGGCCAATTGGATTGCCGCCGCTGATATCTCTGAAAAAAGACTGGAAGAAGCAATCACTTTTGGCACAGATGCTATCTTCGATCTCACCAATGGCGACGAGACAGCGCTTCACTACTTACGCACCCAGCTTCCGGACGGAGGCGTAGATATTGTCTTTGACATGAGTGGCTCTGCATCTGCCATGCAAACCGGCCTGCAGGCGCTTGCCGTTGGCGGAATAGCAGTCTGGATCGGTGCAGTTTTTCCCTCAGCTGGTCTTACCGTGGATCCGGAGCAGATTATACGCCGTTTACTTACTATACGCGGTCTGCATAATTACAACTATGACGATTTGATATATGCTTTCGATTTTATGATAGCGCACTGGCAACGTTACCCATTTCGGGAAGCTATTGAAAAAGAATTTTCCCTTTCACAAGCCCAGCAGGCTTTTGCTTACGCGGTAGCCCATAAGCCACTGCGCGTAGGTATCCGTATCTAACACCTAAGTAATTTACCATCGCATGAAACGTTATCTGTATACCACCCTCCTGACCGCCGGCCTTGCCCTATTGGCCATGCAGACTTACAGCCAGAAAATACAGCGTGTTATTGTACTTGGACTGGACGGTTTCAGTGTCCCTGGTTTTAAGGCTGCACGCCATCCACATATCGACAGTCTTTTTGCAAATGGGGCAATTTCCCTTACAACCAGGCCTGTCATGCCCTCGGTTACATTGCCTAACTGGACCAGCCACTTAACGGGTTCCGGGCCAGAAGAACATGGCGTAACAGCCAATGACTGGTTGCTGGACAAACATCCATTGCAACCCATCGCGCAGGATGCAGATGGTTATTATCCTTCCATCTTTAAAGTGCTCAAAGAGCAGGTAAAGAATGTACAGATCGGCTATTATTATAATTGGAAAGAGTTGATCAACTCGATGAATAGAAAGTATATAGATGAAGCCTCTTTTGAAGACAGCGACCGGTTTGCCGGCAACTATCAAAAGGCGGTCAATTTTGTTGTGCAGCATAAGGCGCAGCCTACTTTTGTATTCTTATACAGCGTGCACACAGATCATGCCGGCCATAAATATCATTGGATGTCGCCGGAATATATAGCAGCCATCGAACATGCAGATAGTGCAATAGGCGCATTTGTCAACGAATTGAAAGCGCAACGGACTTTTGAGGGAACGCATTTTTTACTCATTACCGATCACGGTGGCAATCCCGTTACCGGCCATGGCGGCGTTTCTATGGATGAAATGCAGGTGCCATGGGCTGTAACCGGGCCAAAGATTAAAACAGTTGGTGTGGTTGATACCTACAATAGTAATAAAAACACCGCCCTGGTAATAGCAAAGATATTCGGTGTTTCACAATTGCCATCTTGCTGGACTGGAGTTGTTCCCACAGGCATTTTTAAATAGCCCATATGCTAAGAAATTGGTACCTCTCCTGTGTTTTAGCCGCCATGGCCGCGGGGTCTGCGCTTGCGCAAACCGGCACTGGCTTTAAGTTGTACAACCCGGCTATTGCCACCTTTCCGGTAGTAGGGGGCAGGGAATGGCATACCGGTCTCGCTTCTTTTTTCGATCGGTTACCCCAGCGCATATCAGATAGCCTGCGCAGGCCCGTTTGGGACCTTTCACACAATTCCGCCGGGGAATACATTGATTTTACAACGGATGCGACCACTATCGATGTTTCGTATAAGGTAACGCATAAAACCATACTGGCCAATTTAACAACCATTGCGGCTAATGGTGTTGATCTCTACCTGCAGGATGTATCCGGGGTATGGTATTGGATACAGGGCGCCTGGGCATTTAGTAGCGACACGATCCATTTTCGATATGATCATATTCAAAGACCCGGCGCAGTGAAGCGTTTCCGGCTTTATCTTCCCTTGTATAGTAGTCCTGAGTGGCTCAATATTGGCGTGCCTTCTGTTAATTCGTTTTCTTTTGTGCCAGTGGATATTCGCCAACGGCCAATTGTGATCTATGGCACATCCATTCTGCAGGGCGCCAGCGCAAGCCGCCCCGGACTGGCCTGGTCGAATATGCTAGGCCGGCATCTGTCCTTACCCATTATCAACCTTGGATTTTCAGGTAATGGCCAGCTTGAAGTACCTGTTACCGGTCTTATAGCCACTATTGAAGCCTCTGCGTATATACTGGACTGCTTGCCCAATCTCTACGACGCTGAGAAATTTTCAGATACAGAGGTCAACCGTCGAATAACATTAGCTGTGGCTATGCTTCGTCGCGCACATCCGGCGACGCCCATTGTACTCACCGAACATGCCGATGGTCTAAGTAGCATTACACTTGATAGCACTTACCGTGCAAAATATAAACGCGTAAATACCATTTTAGACAGCACATTTACTGCCTTGGTTCGGCAGGGGTATAAAAGATTGTATCTGCTGACAGCTAAACAGATCGGCTTCACCGACAACAGCACAATCGATGGTACACATCCAGGAGATATCGGCATGGCAGCATATGCAAAAGCTTATGAAAAACTTCTAAAGGCAATACTCAGGCATTAGCCCAAAGCTGTTTGCCTTGTATCGTCGATCGTTGCCATAGTTTGGGTTGCAATTTCAATTGCTGAATGCCAGCATTTTTAGGAGTGAATGATGATTAGACCTTAACAGTTGACATCGCACAAAGCATTTTTAGAAAACAACGGGTGATTGTTGATGATGATGGATGGGTTTGGAGAAAACCGGCTTTTTGTGTAAAAAACCATGTATTTACTTCAAAAAATAGCACTGCCCGGCATATTTAAGCGTTTTTTTACAGTCAAAGCCCTAACTTTGCAGCCCGTTTAACTGATCGCAGACCCATTTGGACAGGCCCTGCTATAAGTTGAACAATAATTAAGTTCATTATCAATTAATTAAATACAACATGGCTACCATTACTCGTGAGAATATCGGTTTGCTGAACGACAAGCTGACTGTTAAAGTAGCAAAAGAAGATTATTTACCGGCTTTTGAGCAGAGCCTGAAAAAATATGCCAAAACAGCCAATATCCCCGGCTTCCGTAAAGGCATGGTACCTGCCGGACTGGTGAAAAAAATGTATGGCCAGAGCGTTTTTACCGATGAAATTCTGCGTACAGTTGAAAAACAACTGAATGATTATATGGTGCAGGAAAAACTGGACATTTTCGCCCAGCCCCTGCCGTTAGACAACGATGCTTCACAGCTCGATGTAAACAAAGCAATTGATTATTCTTTCCATTTTGAAATTGGCCTGAAACCTGAATTCAATGTTGATGTAAACGACATCAAGGTTACCCGTTATAAAATCAACGTAACCGAAGAAATGATCAACGATGAAATCGGCCGCCTGCAGATCCGCCATGGCAAAATGAGCGAGCCTGAAACCGTGACTTCTGAAGACAGCGTGGTGAACGTTGAATTTATTGAAGTTGACGCAGCCGGCAATACCATTGAAGGCGGTATCACCAAATCAAACTCGCTCCTCGTTAAATACTTTACTGAAGCAGTTCGCCAGGAACTGATGGGTAAAAAGAAAGATGATACCATTACCATCCAGCTGAGCAAGGCTTTTGAAGAAAAAGAAAGGGAATGGGTACTGAACGACCTGGGCCTGAGCAAAGACAGCGCTGCTGATGCAGACAAATTCTTCCAACTGCTGATCACCAAAGTAGGTTTTGTAGAAAAAGCTGAAATGACCGAAGAATTCTTTGAAACAGTTTACCCTGCACGCGGTATCAAAACCGAAGAAGAATTTAAAAACGCGGTAAAAGTAGAAATCGAGAACTACTACAACCAGCAGTCAAGCAGCCAGGTGCAGGACCAGATTTATCACCACCTGATTGATCATACCAACATGGAATTTCCTGCCGAGTTTCTGAAACGCTGGTTACAGAACGGTGGTGAAAAACCAAAATCTGCCGAAGAGGCAGCTACCGAATACCCCAATTTCGTTAACCAGCTGAAATGGACCCTCATTACCAGCAAACTTACCAGCGACTACCAGGTAGCTGTTGAGCCAGACGAGATCAAAGAATTTGCGAAACAGCAGATTATGGGTTATATGGGTGGCCAGAGCGTGGACGACGCTCCGTGGATGGATGAATACGCCAACCGCATGATGAAAGACCAGAAATTCGTAGAAAACACTTACTACCAGCTGCAAACCAGCAAACTGTTCCAGGCACTGGAAAGTAAAGTAAGCGCTACCGAAGAAAGCATCAGCGCAGAGGCGTTTGCAGAAAAACTGCATCACCACCACCACTAATCAGCACATTGATTCGTGTTATATACACAAAGGCCGGTTGAGTATTCAACCGGCTTTTTCTATTTTCGCCCTGCACAATCAAAACCACTTTGTATGCAAGAATTAGTGAACCGTTTAATGGCGCAGGGTTTAACCGAAGAACAGGCTTATAAAGCCATCGACGTGATTAAAGACTTCACCAAAGAGAAATTCCCCCTGTTTTCAGGCGCAATCGACAAACTGTTCAGTAAATACGGCCCGAAAGACGATGAGGAGGACATTATGCCTTAATCCGGTGCAATAAACAGGTGGTTAGCCTGCCCTTTTGGCGTATTCGCCTGTTTGCATGGTATTTGGGAATAAACAAAACGCAGCATTTTAAACCAACAAAGGGTTAGGGTTGTTCCCCTACTTCTTCGTTTTAAAATATGCAAAACACTTATCTTCATTATTCTAAATAACAGACTATGGATTTTGGAAAGGAATTTCAGAAATACGCAGTAGGCCATCACGGCATCAGCAGTGCAACCCTGCACAACTATACCAATCACATCACCAATTTAACGCCATACATTATTGAAGAACGCCCCCTGAACGTTGCCAGCATGGACGTGTTCAGCCGTTTAATGATGGATCGCATTATCTTCCTGGGTGAAGGTATTAATGACTATGTAGGTAACATTGTTACCGCCCAGCTGCTGTTTTTAGACAGTACCGACAGAACAAGAGACATCCAGATGTACATCAACAGCCCGGGGGGCAGTGTATATGCCGGTTTAGGCATTTACGATACCATGCAGTTTGTTAGCCCCGACGTGTCTACCATTTGTACCGGTATTGCAGCAAGCATGGGTGCAGTGTTAATGTGCGCAGGTGTTAAAGGCAAACGCAGCGCGCTGAAACATGCACGCATCATGATTCACCAGCCAAGCGGCGCTATCGGCGGCCAGGCTTCTGATATCAAGATCACCGCCAACGAAATCAAAAAAATGCGCAACGAACTCGACGAAGTAATCGCATTCCATACCGGCAAAGATGCAGCTACCGTTGCAGCCGACAGGGACCGCGACTTCTGGATGACAGCCACCGAAGCCAAGGAATATGGCCTGGTAGATGAAGTGCTGCTCACCAACCCGCGCAAGGAAAAGAAATAACCGCACACCACAAACGTGCTTCGTTACAACTTCTGTTCACTGCTGCCCACGGGCAGTACAATCAATCAAAACACAATGATACAAGCGAAATACATCAATCCCTTTTTAAGCGACGACGACGACGAGGATAACAACAAAGAGGAGAAACAGGAGCCCGCTTCGCCCTTACTGGTGAAGAAAATGGAAAAACTGTTTCTTGAAAAAAGAGCCGTGTATTTGTGGGGTGCGGTAGACGATAAATCTGCCCGCGACGTGGTAAGCAAATTATTGCTGCTCGATGCTGACAAACCCGGTGAAGAAATCAAGTTCTACATCAACAGCCCGGGCGGCATGGTTACCAGCGGCATGGTTATTTACGACACCATGCGCATGATACAGTCGCCGGTAAGCACCATTTGCATGGGTCTTGCAGCCAGTATGGGCTCGCTGTTGCTGAGCGCAGGCACCAAGGGCAAACGCGCTATTTACCCGCATGGCGAGGTAATGATTCACCAGCCAAGCCTTGGCGGTTACTACCAGGCAACTACAGCTGATATCGAAATACAGGCTGTTCAGATGGAAAAAACCAAACTGATCGGAGCTAAAATTTTAGCGGATAATTGCGGTAAAACCATCGAACAGATATTGAAAGATTTTGACCGTGATTACTGGATGGATGCCAAGGAAGCAGTAGCCTATGGCATAGTCGATAACGTATTAGAAAAATTATAAGCTGGGAAAACCTTAAATTTTTATATAAAAACCGCTGCCAGTCAGCGGTTTTGGTATTTTTGTATTCGATTTATGCCCGGCCCGGTTTTCAATTTTTTACCCGGGATTAAGAGGCGTGGATATAACATAGAACTATGGCAAAGCAATCAAGTTTACATTGCTCTTTTTGCGGACGAAGCAGGGATGAGGTGAAAATACTCATTGCCGGGCAGGAAGGGCATATCTGCGAGAACTGTGTAGAACATGCACAGGAAATCATCGCGCAGGAATTGCAGGTAAAACAGGAACAGCAAACCAACCAGTACCGTTTTACCATCCGCAAACCGCTGGAGATAAAATCCTTCCTCGATCAGTACGTAATAGGTCAAAGTGAAGCAAAGAAAGTTTTGTCTGTTGCAGTATACAACCACTACAAACGCATTACGCAGAAGCAGCAGCAGGATGAAGTAGAAATTGAAAAAAGCAATATCATCATGGTAGGTGAAACCGGTACAGGTAAAACCCTGCTGGCCAAAACCGTTGCCCGCCTGCTGAATGTGCCTTTCGCTATTGTGGATGCTACTGTGTTTACAGAAGCCGGTTATGTGGGTGAAGACGTGGAAAGCATGCTTACCCGCCTGTTGCAGGCCTGTAACTATGATGTGGCTGCTGCCGAAAAAGGTATTGTTTACATTGACGAGATCGATAAAATTGCCCGTAAAGGCGATAACCCATCCATTACCCGCGACGTAAGCGGTGAAGGTGTGCAGCAGGGACTGCTGAAAATGCTGGAAGGTACCGAAGTATTGGTGCCACCACAGGGCGGACGCAAGCATCCTGAGCAGAAAATGATCAAAATCAACACCAGCAATATCCTGTTTATCTGTGGTGGTGCATTCGATGGCATTGACCGTGTTATTGCACGCCGCGTAAATACCAATGCCATTGGCTTTAATGTAAACAAAGACCAGCAGGAAATGCAACGCAAAAACCTGTTGCAGTTTATCAATGCCCAGGATTTGAAAAGCTTTGGTTTAATACCCGAGCTGCTGGGCCGTTTACCGGTAGTTACACACCTCGATCCGCTGGATGTGGAAACACTGCGCTCTATTTTAACCGAGCCTAAAAACAGCCTGGTGAAACAATACACCCGCCTGTTTGAACTGGAAGGTATTGCCCTTACCATTGAGCCGGAAGTGCTGGACTTTATGGTAGGCAAAGCCATGGAATTTAAACTGGGTGCACGCGGTTTAAGAAGCATCTGCGAACATATCTTAACAGATGCCATGTTTGAATTGCCTGGCAGCGAAACAAAAGAACTGGTGGTAACACTGGATTATGCAGAAGCGCAGTTTAACAAGAGCAAGATGAGCATGCTGAAAGTAGCATAGCGCAACCTTCAATAGATTTTCAAAGGCCGCAAATACAGGAACCAGCCTGGTTTGCGGCTTTTTTTATTCAGGTGAGCGCAAACTTCACTGCAAGCACACTGCCCCTGCCCGGTTCGCTTTCAATAAGCAGGTCGGCCTCGTGTTTTTCCAGTAATTCCTGCACCAGTATCAAACCAAAACCACTGCCCTTTTCGTTGGCCGTGCCCTTGGAAGAAAAGTATTGACGGGCGTTGATTTTGGCAATCACATCTTTGGTCATACCCACACCGGTATCGCGTATCAATATATACGCATGTTCTTCATCAATCACAGAAGAAAAATACACATCGCCTTCAGACGGTGTAAATTTCAGTGCATTGGACAGCAGGTTGCGGAAAATGATCTTGATCATTTCCTTTTCTGCCAGCCATTGCAGCCGGGCATCGGTTTGGTTGGTTACACGCACATTTTTATTCAGCATGGGTACACGCTGTTCTTCAATAATGCTGGCGATAAGCTGGTTCATGTTCACCGGTGCGCGGTCTATTTTAAGGCCCTTCATCTGGGTTCTTATCCAGTACAGCAGGTTATCCAGCAACGACAGGCTGCGTACGTACTGGTGCTCCAGCTGTTCCAGCAACTCTTCTGTTTCGCGCGGGTTTACCAGTTTCAGGTTGATTAAATCGAGAATGCTTTTGGTATTTACCAGCGGGTGGCGCAAATCGTGGGAAATAATCGAGAGCAGTTTATCCTTCAGTTTGTTTTCTTCTTCCAGCTTCTGGTTTTGGCGTGAAATAGCTTTGTTGAGCTGATCGAGCGAGGCGGCGTTTCGCTGGATAATATTGTTTTTGCTGCTCAGCTCGGCCGTGAGCATGCTGGCTTTTTTATAATTGAAATAAATAGGCACGCCGGTAAGCAGCAGCAAGCCCAGTAATATGCCCACGATAATCAGCAGCCATTGCTGTGTTTTGGAAGTTTGCTGTACGCTGGCAATTTGCTGCAGGGCTGCCTGGTTCTTAAACTCCTGGCTTTTGATCATATCCACAAAACCAGTGGCATAACTTTTATCGGTATCGTATATGCGCTGCTGCAGGTTAATCATTTCTTTTTGCCAGGCCAGCAGCTGGTCTTTCTGTCCCCGCCGCTCATACACCTGCATCAGTAGCCGCACTGCATCGCTTTGCAGCTGCAATGCGCTTACAGCCGCAGACTGGCGATAAGCCTGCGTGGCATAATACAAAGCCGAATCGGCCATGCCTGCCTGCTGCGCAATATTCGCGAGCTGGATATTACACGCAGCCGTACCATAGGCATCGTGCATAGAATCGCTGAGCACAATGCTTGTCTTGAAAAAAGCCGCGGCCTTGCCGGGCTGTTCCTGTTGCATATACAACAAGCCCATGTTATAGCTGGCTTTCTTTTGCCCATACACATACCCCGCGGCTTTACCGGCAGTGGCAGCACTGTCGAAATACAGCAGGGCATCACCCCAGTTTTTCTTGTCCATGCTTATCAGTCCAAGACTGTTCTGGATGTTCACCACATCGTCGGGTTTGCGCAGGTTGCGGTATACGCGCATGGTTTGTTTCAGCAGTTGTTCTGCCGAATCGGTTTCCTTATTGTCTTTCAAAGCCAGGGCAATCTGCTGGTTGGCGCGTGCAGCATTGAATGTGTCTTTGCGTTCGCGGCTGATGGCGAGTGACTGGTAAAAAAGTGCCAGTGCTTTTTTGTTGAAACCGCTTTGCTGGAAAATACCACCCTGGTATAAATAAGTAATGGCCAGTCCGCGCTGGTACCCTGAGCGGATAGCCAGCTGCTCTGCGGTTGCCAGCAAAGCGAAGGCCTGGGTAACACTGTTGCGTTTGAGGGAGAAGGCTTTTTCGTTAAGTAAGTCAATGCGATGCTGCAAGGTATCCTGCGCTTGCGCGCTGCCATAAAAACACAGGCAACTGGCTAAAAGGCAGAATAATAATATTGACCTCATGGGCAAAGATTGACGATTGGCCGCTGAAGATAGCTAAAAACGGGTAAAAAAAAGCCCCGTGTTAACGGGGCCATATACTGAAAAACCAAGCAATCGTTAAACGTGCAGCACCTCGCGTGCTATCACTAATTTCTGTATTTCCGAAGTACCCTCGCCTATTGTGCACAATTTGGCGTCGCGGTAAAATTTTTCAACAGGAAAGTCTTTCGTATACCCGTAACCGCCGAATATCTGCACCGCATCTGTAGCAGCCTTTACGGCCACTTCACTGGCATAATATTTAGCCATGGCAGCTTCGCGTGTAACAGAGAGGTGTTCATGTTTGCGGTAGCAGGCCTGCAAGGTGAGCAGGTCGGCTGCATCTATTTCTGTAGCCATATCGGCCAGTTTGAAACTGATGCCCTGGAAGGAGGCAATGGGCTGGTTAAACTGGTGCCGTTCTTTGGCATATTGCACCGATGCTTCGTAGGCCCCTTTTGCAATACCGAGCGAGAGGGATGCGATGGAAATGCGCCCGCCGTCGAGCATTTTCATAGCCTGCTGAAAACCGTTGCCAATTTCACCCAAACGGTTTTCATCGGGAATGCGGCACTGGTCAAAAATCATTTCTGCGGTTTCGCTGGCGCGCATGCCCAGTTTGTTTTCTTTTTTGCCGCCGCTGAACCCGGCTGTACCCCTTTCTACCACAAAGGCTGTGCTGTTGTTGCGGGTGCGCGGCTCGCCGGTGCGGGCTATTACTACCGCCACATCACCTGATTTGCCATGGGTAATCCACGACTTGGTGCCGTTGAGTACCCAGTCGTTGCCGTCTTTTACAGCCGTGCATTGCATATTGCCTGCATCGCTGCCGGTATTGGGCTCGGTTAAACCCCAGGCGCCCAGCCATTCTGCAGTAGCCAGTTTAGGCAGGTAACGTTTCTTTTGTGCGTCATTGCCAAAAGCAAGGATGTGGCCGGTACAAAGCGAGTTGTGCGCAGCCACACTTAAGCCGATGGCGCCGCAGACTTTGGCTATTTCTTCAATAATTACCTTGTATTCAAAATAAGTGAGCCCTGCACCGCCCAGCTCTTCGGGCACCAGCACCCCCATCAGTCCAAGCTGGCCCATGGCCTTGAAAACTTCGAGCGGGAAGGTCTGGGCTTCGTCCCATTCCATTACATGCGGTTTAATATACTGCAGGGCAAAATCGCGGGCTGTCTGGGCCACCTGTGTGGTTATTTCGTTGGTTGTAAACTCCATGCTAACAATTGTTAGTTTCAAATCAAATATAGGATGGAAAGCTGACAAAAGAACAAAAGGAGGGAGATTTTTAACGAGTGGCGTTATTTACCTGTAGTTATATAAGGCGCTATTTTCTGGAAGAGTGCTGCATTTATAAAAACAATTTGCTGCACATCTGTAACCTGCCTGTACGGGCCATGCTGCTGCCTGTACAATAGAATGGCTGCAGCTACATCGGGTGGCAAATGCGGGTTGCTTTTAAGCTGGGCCAGCGTGGCTGTATTGATATTCGTTTTGCCTGTACCGGGCGTTTGCAGGCGCAGCCAGGGTTGCAGGTGTTTGTACAGGCTGTCGGCCACACCATACACCTGCCCAACCTGCTCAATGGAAACAAAGCCACCCTGCGCTTCGCGTTGCTGCACAATGCGCGCTGCCAGTACAGGACCAATGCCCGGCAATGCTGCCCATTGTGCCGTATCGGCGGTATTGACATCAACCGGCTGCGGTTGTGCAAAACGGGTATTGCCGTTGTTGTGCCAGGCAGTATGGAATAACGTGGTGTCAATACTTACAAAAGGCATCAGCCGTGCAGCAGCTGCAGGTGATAGTCCGTATAACTTCAGCAGGTCCTGCGGCTTTTTAAACAGGCCGCCCTTCCCGCGATAATGTAGTATGGTTTGAATGGTACGTGGTTTTAACCCGAGTTGCTGCCAGCCCTGTGCGGGCAGTGTGTTGGGATCAAAACGGAACAACTGCGCAGGTAGCACCGCTGCAGTATCTGTTGTGCCAACCGTAGTTGCGGAGGACAGCAGTTGCTGTTCAGCGGCTGTATCAATCTGCAGCACTGGCGTAACGCCGTTGTAAAACCTGGGCAGTACCAGTATCACTGCAAAACAGCAGAGTAATACCAGCAGGCCTGCGCGCTCGCGTTTGGAAAAGCGGAACAGTGCTTTCCATTGGTTGTTTTTCATGTTGTAAAAGTTAGCTAAGGATATGAGCAGGATTTGCCGGGAAAACAGGTGTGGCTAACCAAAAGAGACAGGATGATTGGCTGAATGGTTGGGAGCCCGATGGTTTGGTGCTTCGCCAGGGAGCTATTGCATTGAACTATTTGAACTGTTGAACGCCTGAACGGTGTTACACGCTGAGCTGCAGGCCGTCGTAGGCCAGGCGCATGCCGGTGGGAAGGGCGGCTTCTACCACATCGTGTTTGCCCAGCTGGTGGCTGATGTGCGTGAAATAGGCTTCGGGGATTTCGAGTTCCCTTACCAGTTGTATGGCTTCGCTGAGGGTGAAATGCGAAATATGCGGCTCATGGCGCAGCGTGTTGAGCACAATAATTTTAGAGCCTTTTATTTTTTCCTTCTGGTCTGCATCAATGCGGTTGGCATCGGTGATATAGGTAAAATCGCCAAAGCGGTAGCCATATACCGGCATTTTGTGGTGCCATACCTGTATGGGTATAACAGGTATATCGCCGATAACGAAAGGCGATTCGTCAATAGTGGTGAGGTTTATTTCTGGAATACCGGGATAGCGGTGATCGGCAAATACGTAAGCAAATTCTCGCTTCAGTGTTTCTTCGGTTAATGAGTTGGCATACACATCCATGGCCTGTTTCATAAAGTAGTTGTAGGCGCGAACATCGTCCAAACCGGCGATATGATCTTTGTGCGGATGCGTGTACAACACGGCATGCAGGCGTTCGTTACCAATACGCAGCATCTGGTAACGGAAATCGGGCGTGGTATCTATCACCAGCGTGGTGGTTGCTGTTTCTATAAGTATGCTGCTGCGCAGGCGTTTGTCTTTCGCATTGGTGCTGGTGCATACTTCACAATGGCAGCCAATCATAGGCACACCGGTGCTGGTGCCGGTTCCTAAAAAACGAATGTGCAAAGCTGGTACCATTGAATATGAATTGTGCTACTGGTTGTTGGAACTGTCTGCTTCTTCTCCTGTTGCGGAATCCGCTGTTCCGTCTGCGCGCATTTTCTTTACTGATTCGTACAGCTTTTGCGATTCACGGGTAAGCTTGTCAAAATGTATGTCCAGCTGGGGAATAATTTCAGACAAGGTATTGATGCGGCCTTCCACGTTTAGAAATTTATTCAGCACCACAATACGCTTTTGTTCAAGCAGGCACCAGCCGCTTTGAAAAGTGCCCCTTTCATAGCGAACAACATATTCAGATTCTCCGAGTATGTCTTCCAGTTTATCTAATGTAGCTTGTGTATATTTCATAACCTCTGCAAAATTAACACCTGAGCTCCCGTGCTGCCGTGCATTTTATCCACATTTACGGGTGCTATTTACTGGTCATTTTAATCACCGGGACAATCATTTCTTCCAGGCTGATACCCCCGTGCTGAAAGGTGTTGCGGTAATAACCGGCGTAGTAATTATAATTGTTGGGGTAACACAGGAAACAATCTTCCTTCGCAAAAATGTACGATGAATTAATGGTAGGCACCGGCAACCCGGCCTGTTTTGGCTCACGGAAGGCCAGCACTTCTTTGGGTTCGTAATTCAGGTTGCGGCCGTGTTTGTAACGCAGGTTGGTGGTGGTGAGTTTATCGCCTATTACCTTGCAGGGCGTTTTTACCCGCACGCTGCCATGGTCGGTAGTGAGCACCAGGTTTATTTTTTTATCAGCAATTTTCTTCAAAGCCTGGTTCAGCGGACTATGTTCAAACCAGCTGCGTGTAATGCTGCGGTAGCTTACTTCATCGGCTGCAAGCTCTTTCAGTACTTCCATTTCGGTGCGGGCATGACTTAACATATCCACAAAATTGTAGATGATGATATTGAGATCATTGTCTAACAGGTTGTGCATATTGCTCACCAGCTGCTGCCCGTCGGCATGGTTTACCACCTTGGTGTAACTGTATTTGATATCCGTTCGTTTCAGGCGTTTCAGCTGTCCTTTAAAAAACTCTTCTTCAAACAGGTTTTTACCGCCTTCGTCTTCATCGTTTTTCCATTGTGCGGGAAACTGCTTCTCTATTTCCAGCGGTGTTAAGCCCGCGAAAATGGCATTGCGTGCATATTGCGTGGCGGTGGGCAGAATGCTGTAAAAGCTGTCTTCTTCCAGTATGCGAAATGTATCTGCAAACAAGGGTTGTATGGCCTTCCATTGGTCGAACCGCAGGTTATCGATAAGTATAAAAAAAGTAGGAACACCTTTTTCTACATGCGGCAGCACTTTAAACTGGAACAGGTTATGGCTCATGACCGGCGCATCGGAAGTTTTACTGCTCATCCAGTTGGCATAATGCCTGCTGATAAATTTGAAGAACTCGGTATTGGCTTCCTGCTTCTGCGTTTGAAACACTTCGCGCATTTCAGGGCTGTCGCTCTTCTCCATTTCCAGCTCCCAGTACACCAGTTTTTTGTAAATATCCATCCACTCATTGTAATCCGGGTTGCTGTTCAGTGCCATAAACAGGTTGCGGAACTGCTGCTGGTAAGCTGTGGTAGTTTTCTCTGCCACCAAGCGTTTGTTATCGATGATTTTTTTGAGGCTCAGCAGCACCTGGTTGGGGTTCACCGGCTTAATCAGGTAATCGGTAATCTGGCTGCCGATGGCTTCATCCATCAGGTTTTCCGTTTCGTTTTTGGTGATGAGCACCACGGGCACCTGCTGGTTAATTTCTTTTATTTTGGCCAGGGTTTCGAGCCCTGTAATGCCTGGCATGGTTTCATCCAGCAGCACCACATCTACCATATTTTCCTTTACATAATCGATGGCTTCAAAACCATTGGTAAAAGTCTGCACCTCGTACCCTTTGTTTTCAAGAAATATTTTCTGCGACTGCAGGCTTTCGATTTCATCATCCACCCAAAGAATCTTTGCTATGGCCATAGTATGTATTGCTGCCGGTTGAGGCTGTTTACAGATATTAACAAGGTAGGTAAAGGGCTGTTAATGTACCGCCAAATACCTGTTACGCAGGCACCGGCCGTTACAAATTACCAAAAATTAGTCCATACCGCCCCTTAAACCCCAAGTTCGTGTTTCTTACGATGGTTTATACCCTACTTTAGCAAAAAATTCGGGGTATTCATGACCAAAAGAAAAATCATCAACGATCCGGTGCACGGTTTTATTACCATTAACCACCCCCTGATTTTCGATATTATTTCTCACCCCTATTACCAGCGCCTGCGCCGCATCAGGCAAATGGCCCTGGCGCAGCTGGTTTACCCGGGTGCGGTACACACCCGTTTGCACCATTCGCTGGGCGCCTATCACCTCATGTGCCTGGCCGTTACAGAACTGAAAAGCAAGGGCGCTGATATTACGCCTGAAGAAGAAGTGGCGGTAAAAGCCGGCATACTGCTGCATGATATTGGGCATGGGCCCTTTTCCCATGCACTGGAGCATGTGTTGCTGCCGGGTGTGCACCACGAACAAATGAGCCTGCGCATTATGCAGGCCATGAACGATGAGTTTGATGGCCGCCTGGAACTGGCGATCCGCATTTTTACCGGCCAATACCACAAACCATTTTTGCACCAGCTCATCAGCGGGCAGCTGGATACCGACCGTATGGACTACCTTACCCGCGACAGCTTTTTTACCGGTGTAAGTGAAGGTGTGATCGGGTACGACCGCATTTTGAAAATGCTGGTGGTACACAACGATGAGCTGCTGGTAGAAGAAAAAGGCATTTACAGTGTAGAGAAATTTTTGATCGCGCGCAGGCAAATGTACTGGCAGGTATACCTGCATAAAGTAGTGCTGGCTGCAGAGAAAATGATGGTAAAACTGATGGAACGCGCGCGGCAGATTTTTGATCCCGCCGATTCATTTTTGGTAACCAATTCACCGCTTGATTATTTTCTTGGTTCATCCAGCCACTGGCAACAGCATTTATCACTCGATGCCTTTTGTAACATGGATGATGAAGATGTGCTGTTTGCCATTAAGCGCTGGAGCCATCATCCGGACATTGTGTTATCTACCTTAAGTAAAGGCCTGCTGAACCGGAAATTATTAAAATGCCGCCTGCAGGCAGAAGAAGTAAACCCGGCCGAAGTAGCGCAGAAAACAAGGGAAATAGCGCAGCGGCTGCAGATCAGCGAAGCGGATGCAGGTTATCTTGTTTTTACCGGGGAGGCCATAAATACTACTTACCTGCTGGGCGATGAACGTATAAAAATTTTATTTAAAGACGGCCAGGTAAAGGATATTTCCCAGGTCGATAACCCGCTCATCCATCAAACACTTTCCACCCCTGTTAAAAAATTCTATTTTTGCACAATGGCCTGATTGTTGGGCTATTGCCTTTTTTTAACAGATTTTCGCATTAAACAATTCATTTGCAGGCAGGTCTATGCAGGCCACGCATGCAAACTAAAATAACATCTATGCAATTCAGTGCTGTTCAGATTGCCTTATTGATCAATGGCCGTGTAGAAGGAAATGGGGAAATCACCGTTAATTCCTTTGGTAAAATTGAAGAAGCTGCAGCTGGTCAGCTTACCTTCCTCGCCAACCCTAAATATGAGGATTATTTATATACCACGCAGGCTTCGCTTGTTATCATCAATGAATCGCTTGAATTAAGACAACCTGTAGAAGCCACTTTAATCCGCGTGGCAGATGCTTATTCTGCCTTTGCTGTTTTATTGAACAAATACCAGGAGCTGATGCAGCAGCAGCTCAATGGCATTCAGCAGCCCAGCTTTATTGCCCCTTCGGTTAAACTGGGTGAAAACGTGTATGTGGCGGCTTTTGCTTACCTCTCGGACAATGTAGTGATCGGTAACAACGTAAAAATATATCCCGGTGTTTTTATAGGCCCCAATGTTTCGGTGGGCGACAACTCCATCCTGCATCCCGGTGTAAAAATTTACAATGATTGTGTGATTGGTAAAAACGTAACCATTCACGCCAGCACAGTAATAGGCAGCGACGGGTTTGGTTTTGCGCCGCAGGCAGATGGTTCGTATAAAAAAGTACCGCAGATAGGCAATGTAGTGGTAGAAGACTATGTAGAAATTGGCAGCAATACTTCTATAGACCGCGCCACCATTGGCTCTACCATTATTAAAACAGGCGCCAAACTCGATAACCTGATACAGATAGCCCACAACGTTGAAGTAGGCAACAACACGGTAATTGCAGCCCAGGCAGGCGTTAGCGGCAGCACAAAAATCGGCAGCCATGCCCAGATAGGCGGACAGGTAGGTATTGTTGGCCATATTCAGATTGCCAATGGCACACGCATTAACGCGCAGAGCGGTGTTACCAAAAGCATTAAGCAGCCCAATACCGCAGTGACAGGCTCACCTGCCTACGATTATACCAGCTCGCTGCGCAGCCAGGCATTAAGCCGCAACCTGCCCGAAATTGATAAAAGACTGGCCGATCTTGAAAAGCTGGTACAACAGCTGCTTACAGAAAAAGTTTTATAGCCGCTATCCTTACCGTTTGTAAACCTTATTTTTGCCCGGCACAACCAGTGGCCTGAACGATATTGCATTGTTCAGGCCACAGCTTGCTTAGTGATGAAGCAGGCTCTTTGATAAATCACGAATTAAACCATGGACGTAAATTTTAATCCCGACAAGCAGCATACGCTTGGTTCATCTGTTAGCATCAGCGGCACAGGTTTGCATACCGGTGTTTTGGTAGATATGACGCTGAAACCGGCCCACCCGGGTTTTGGCATACAATTTCAACGTATCGATTTACCTAACCAGCCGGTTATTAAAGCCGATTGCGACCTGGTTACAGATACCAGCCGCGGTACCACCCTGCAGGTAGGTGATGCAAAAGTTAGCACGATAGAACATTTGCTCGCAGCACTGGTGGGCATGGGTGTAGATAACGTTCTGGTTGAACTGAATGGCCCCGAAATTCCCATCATGGACGGCAGTTCCATGCCTTTTATTGAGCTGATTGAAGAAGTGGGTGTTGTAGAACAGGACGCTACCAAGGCCTGGTACAGCATTGATGAAAACATTTATCACTACGACGAAGAGAAACGCGTTGAAATGGTGGCCATGCCTGCCATGGATTACCAGATAACCACTCTTATCGATTTCAACAGTCCTGTACTGGGTACACAGTACGCACAGCTGAAAAGCATGCGTGACTTCAAAAATGATATTGCCCCCTGCCGCACCTTCAGCTTTTTGCATGAGCTGGAAATGCTGCTGGAACACAATCTTATCAAAGGCGGCGACATCAACAATGCGATTGTGATTGTTGATAAACCTGTTACCCAACAGGAAATGGATCGCCTGGCCAAAGCCTTTAACCGCGAAAAAATAGAAGTTAAATCCGAAGGTTACCTCAACAACCTCGAATTGCGCTTCCCCAATGAACCTGCCCGTCACAAACTGCTCGATGTGGTGGGCGACCTGGCGCTGATTGGTTATCCTATCAAAGGCAGGATTATTGCCAACCGCCCCGGCCACAGCACCAACGTAGCTTTTGCGCAGAAAATAAAACAGTACATCAAAAAGAACAAACACGTAAAAGATGTTCCGGTGTACAACCCCAATATGCCACCTGTTTACGGACTCGATTATATTGAAAAAACACTGCCGCACCGCTTCCCGTTTTTGCTGGTTGACAAGATCATTGAGCTTACCGACAATACCATTGTGGGTATCAAGAATGTCACCTTCAACGAATGGTTTTTCCAGGGGCACTTTCCCGGGAACCCGGTAATGCCGGGCGTTTTACAGATTGAAGCCCTCGCGCAAACCGGTGGCATTCTCTGTATCAATGCCATGCCTGAAGGCAAGTACGATACCTACTTCCTGAAGATAGACAACTGTAAATTCAAACAAATGGTACGCCCCGGCGATACCATGATCCTGAAAATGGAACTGGCAGCGCCTATACGCCGCGGTATCTGTGAAATGAAGGGCACTGTGTATGTAGGTGGCAAACTGGCAACAGAAGCCCTGCTGGTAGCACAGGTCGTTCGCCGCAACGGATAATGCATACTATACGATATACAGCAACCGGCAGGAAAAACCTGCCGGTTTTTTATTGCGTTTCACCGATACGTATAATTGCACTATTCCGGCTTTCACTTGTATATAGAAGCGCCGGCATATGATGCATTGCGAATGTTGTGTATCTTGTGTATGACTGGCATTTAAGTTATACTGCAGCTATTGCTGGCCGCAGCCGGATTTTGTATCTTGGTTGCGGTAATCTAATATCAAAACCGGTGTATGATGTTTTCACTAGACGAGTTTGTAGCCACCCTGTCCAACACACAGCCTCCTGTGAATGTAAATGTGTATCTCAAAGCTTTGTGGTACGATAAAAAAGGCGACTGGGAAAAAGCGCATGACCTGATTGAAGATATCCCCGAAAAAAAAGCCAGCTGGATACATGCCTACCTGCACCGCAAACAGGGCGATCAGTGGAATGCCGATTACTGGTACAACAGGGCCGGCCATCCCTCCAGCACACTCTCCCTCGAAGATGAATGGAAAACAATTGTAAAGCACCTGCTGGAAGAGGTTTAAAAGTTTACTTGTTTAATAGTTCAATGTTTAAGCCTTGTGCGCCATGCCGTGCACTTTAGCATACTGCATCATATTTAACACCTTATCCGGGTCAGGGCAGTTGGCCAGGTATTGTGACCTGTGTGGTATTGCACAAACACCGGGATAATCTCCTTTCCTGCCTTCCATATCGCGTATCAGCTGAAAATGCAGGTGTGGCGGCCACTGGCCATTCTCGTGTAAATCTCCAAAGTGCGCCAGTAAGCTACCCCTGGCAACAGGCATTCCTTCTTTTAAAGATGTAAGATCGCGCAGGCTCATGTGCCCGTACAAAGTATGAAACACCATACCGCTCACCGCGTGTTGCAGAATAATGGTAGCGCCATAATCACCTGCGGGTTCATTAAATGCGAAGCTGTGTACAGTTCCATCAAATGGTGCATATACAGGTGTGCCTGCAGGTGCCCATATATCTGTTGCCAGGTGAATGCAACGTGCGGTTTCTTCGCTGTTGTTGTCAAATAAATTTTTCTGCGCATAAATGGCGCGGTGTTCATTATAACCACCAATGCCATACCGTGCACCGGCTGTATCTATTTGCTGCTGCACATATCTGGAAAACGCGGCGGCATCTGCCAGCAGTGCTGCATTCAATGCTTTGTTGGCCGCAGTAAAATCCAGGTGCAGCAGTTTGTCTTGCGCAGGGTTAAATGCTACTACCTGCGCGAAAGGTTGCAATTGTTGTAAAAGCGCTTCAAAGCCGGCATTGTTGTTTTCCATTGATTGTTTGTGTTTGGGCTTTATTGATGTACGTCTCTTATACCTGCTGCCATTTCGGGCCAGTACAAACCTGTTGTTTTTCGATCGAGAATGGATAGTATGCGTTCGCGCAATTGTTCAGAATTTGACAACATATCGCCCATCCTGCGTCCTATTACACGGGCACTTACCAATAGCAGGTAATCTGTATCATCGGTGCTGTAAAATTCCATTACATCAATGTATTCTTCATAAATCTCCATATCCTTCAATTCGAAATACACGGAAATGATGTGTACGATATCGGTTATATCCTTGGTTCTGCCCGGTTTGTCATCGTTGGCAATCAACTTCAATAAAACAAGCCCCTCCAATGGACAAACCATTAATGTGTTTTCGCCAATGGAATAATTCTTCGCTTCCGGAAACACCTCTTTAAAGCCGGGCACATCTATTACAAACAATCTCGGCTGTTCCAGCTGCGTTTCCCTGTATTCATTTTCGATGCCTCCGAATGGCAGTAAATCCAGCTCAACAGCATGCTTGTAGAACAGTTTTATGCTTTCTGTTTCATGTGCCGTAAAGTGACCGGTTTCAAGCAAGGCCTGCTTTGCCTGGTAAAATTGCTGCTCGCTTGCAAGCAATATGGCAACATCTACATCATTGGTTTTTCTTTGCGGCGCAAGGTTTGGGTTAGCAGAAAGCGCGATATCCCTGGCCAACGCACCTACCAGATAAAAATCAATTTCCAGTTTCCGCAGTACTTCTTCAAGCGCGGCCAGCATTTCCAATGCAGCACCGCTAACAATATCACTCGCCATTTAAGTATGTTGTTTTAATTCTTTCAGCCAGTTCTTTATTGCGGCTGTCCAGCCCGTGCGCTAAATCTGCATAGATCAGCAATGCAGGTGCTGTACCCGGTGCCGCCCCCGGTAATGTACCCCAGCATTTATCCAGCAATACAATGTTGCCGTTATTGTCGGGCACCATGCCCAGCAATTTCAACAATTCGTTTCCTGGTTTCCCTGAGTACAGGGTAAAGTTTTCAGGCGTTATATGGCCGGTAAGCAGGGCAGCTCCAGGCTCTCCCCCCCAGTAAATATCTGTATCATTTATATCCTGCCATGTTGCAGCATTTTCGGTTCGCAGAAACCGGAACCTGCCTTTTTGCAATTTGGGGCGTATGATGGCATGGAACATTTCTGTCCACCGGGTAATCAATTTATCGCGGCTCACCAAACGTTCAACATTTCCCTTTGTGTTTGTATAACCACCTTGCTGCAATTCATCCAGCAGTGGACCTATATTACCCAGGGCAATGCCGGCTGCCGTTGCAATTTCCCGGTAAGAAGCGTTGAGCAATGCAGGGTTATTAATTACAGCCATCATGAATTTTAACCCTGTTGCATTCCAGAGTTTCCCGGTAGCTGCTTCACGGGTGGGCGTTACTTTCTGATCTGCTACATAAATAAAGATGCCTTTCGCCTGGATGTAACAATTGCCCGCGGCTTCCAGGTAGTTTATGCCAAGGCTTTTAAAATTATCCTTTAATGGCTTGGGAATATACCTGGCAATCAGCAACCATTGGTCTTTGTTCTTGCCAAATTGCGCTATTAAGTCCAGCACCTGGTTCTGCCTGATCTCCCCTTTAATTGCTACGTTAAAATGGTGTTCTACCCCAGCCAGAGCGATTGTTATACGGGCGTTGGCCTCATTGCCGTTGGGCAAGGCTAATTCTTTTACCCTGCTGCCTGTTTGGCTGCTTAACAGCTTAATAGCTTCGGTAAGTAGCTGTTTTTCAGCAGATTTATATTTTATCTTGTTCATTTTTAAGCATTGTTCATGAATCATGAACAATGTAAAATAATGAACAATTAGTAATTTTCAAAGAAAGCGTTCAAGAATTTACCACTGTTCATGAACCATGAACGTAAATAAATTCTGAACAATCTGGCCGCCAGTCATACAAAAGCCCTGGCCGGTTAAGGCCAGGGGCTTTTGTATGTGTTGTTCCGGTGTTATTTACCAATCTTTCCCAGGATCAATTCAATGGCTTTATCCAGTTGCGGATCACGGCCGTTAATTTTATCCTCGAAGGTATTGATCACACGTACATCGGGCTGCACGCCGTTTAGTTCAAGGTCTTTGCCATCGAGGGTATAACAACCCCAGGCAGGTATGCGTACAAATGAGCCATCTACCAAACCGGCACCGCTCGTAAAAATAATCCAGTGGTAGGTTTCGTTGCCCACAATGGTGCCCAGCTTTAATGCTTTAAAACCGGCTGAGGTCATTTCCGCATCGCTCAGTGACTGTTCGTTGGTGAGCAGTATAATGGGTTTATCGCTTGGCGCAAAATTGGGCTGCGGTGTTAAATGGCCATCGCGGTATTTCCATTGCAGGTAGGTACGTTGTGATAAAAAGTTCAGCACCTGGTCGTGCACATTACCGCCTGTGTTGTAACGCAGATCAAGTATCAGGGCATCTTTGCCTGGCAGCTGCCTGGTCATGTCCATAATAAAATGCTGCAACTCGCCTGTACCCATGTTTTTCATGCAGGAGTAAGCAATGCGGTTGCCGCTTTTTTCATCTACACGTTTTTTATTGGTGGCAATCCACTCGTCGTTCAGTTCATCTGCTACAGAACCGTCAGGGTGTATTTTTACATTTATTTCCTGCGCGCCCCGTTTAAAGGTCAGCTGCAATTCCTTATCCAGCGAGGGTTTGGTAAAGTAGTAGTAGCGGTCTATGGCAGCATCTACTGTTTCACCGTTTACTTTTACAAGTTCGTCACCTGCCTGCAGCTGAACAGTTTTATTATCGGCCGGACTTTTAGGCAAGATGTATTTCACCTGGTAAGGATGTTCCCTGCTGAATACAATACCGGTTTCCATGGTGCTGTTGCGCAGGGTTACCGTTTCTTCACTGCCATTGGAGTAAAAGCCCTGGTGCGACGAGTTGAGCTCGCCCAGCATATCGTTTAACAATATGCGCAGATCAGCGCGGTTGTTGAGATATGGCAAAAACTGCTGGTAATAGGTTTTGGTTTTATTCCAGTCGAGCCCATGAAATTTGGGATCGTAATAATTCTCATCCAGCTGTGCCCATGTTTCTTCAAACAGCTGGTTAAACTCAGCCTGCAGGTTGCGCCTGAAAGTATAACCGATATTCACCGGGTCAATTTTGTTGCCATCCAGATTCAGTTTAAACAGGGAGCCGTTCTGCAATACAAAGTATTTATCATCGTTGGCTGCAAAATCAAAACCGTAGGCTTCCGCACCGGCAAAACGTTCTGTTTTGTTAGGCTCAAACGGTTCAATGGTTGTTTTGTACAAAACAGTTTTACCTTCTGCCTGGTTGCCTGAGTAGAGCACAAAAGTTTTACCCTCCTTCTGCAATACGGTTAACAGGTAGTGGTCGCCTGCATCAGGACTTACCTGTTCAATCCTGTCTTCTATGTTAATGGTGTCAATAGCGATGGAGGCTACTTTATCATCCGGCTTGTTTTTAGCGGTGTCTTTACCCTTTGCCTTGTCTTTATCCTTGTCGGTATCCTTTTCTTTAAACAGGTCGGCAAATTTATCGGAGCGGAAGGGCTCGCTTATTTTCTCCAATGCTACACGATAAATCTTGGGTTGCTGCAAACCCGTTGGGTACGCGGGTTTCAGGCGAGATGAGATAAAGTAAATATACTTACCATCGGGCGACCATACAGGCTGTGTTTCGGTGATGGAAGTGTTGGTGAGGTTAATGGTTTTGCCGGTTTTGGTGTTGTACACAAATATGTCCTGCTCAAAATGCCGGTAGGCTGTGTACACCACGTATTCGTCGTTGGGTGAAAATCCGGGATCGCCATTCTGGAAGCCCCATATTTCATCGTGTGCAATGGTTTTGCTTTCAAATGATTTCAAGTCGAGCAAACGCACTTCATCGCGGCCGGAAAGATACACAGCCTGTGTACGTTTTTTGTTCAATGCCAGCGAACGGTTATTGCCTTTGTCATTGGTTAACTGTTTCGCCTTACCGCTGCCATCTGCAGCAATGGTGTACAAATTCAGGTAACCGCCCTGTGTTTGGTTGTACAGCAGGGTTTTATTGTCGCTCAGCCATTTTACTTCACGTACACGTTCTTCACTGGTGCGCTGTACCTGTTGAATAAACTTGCCTTCCACATCACTTACAAACAGTTCACCGCGCGATACCAGCGCCAGCTTTTTACCATCGGGCGAAACATCAACGGCAGAGATATTGCCTTTTACATCAAAGTCTTTTTCCTGCGGCAATACATTGTTGCGGGTAATATTCACCGCCAGTTTGCTTGTTTTTTGCGAAGCCACATCGTACAGCCACAACTGGTAATCTTTCTCAAAAACAATTTTACCACCTGCTGCATTCACATTCGCTGCTTTAATGGAAGAAGTGAAACTGGTGAGCGCCTGTTTTTTGCCACCATTAAAAGTGTACAGGTTGTATTCACCGTTGGCTTCGTCTGAAAGAAAGTAGATATTACCGGCCTTATCAATGGTAGCCGCAAAATCTTTACCCTGCCAGTCTGTATAACGCTTGTATTGTTTGGTAGTTGGGTTATACGATTGAATATCGGGATTAAACGGCCCTTTGTATCGTTTGCGCTGGGCCTGGAAACCGCTTTCCCAGGTATCGTTAAAAAACAGTTCACCGCTGGTGGGGTGTTCTATTACATTGTGATCATAGAGATAAAAATAATCACCAAAAACACGTTTGGCAGTACCGCCTTCGATGCCCACTTTATAGGTTGATACCTGCCCCATGCGGCCACTGGCAAAGTACACACTTTTTGAATCCCAGCTCCACGAGCTTACTTCATCTGAGCCACTGTACCAGGTAAGCTGTTTTACTTCGCCGCCATTTACGGGCACAATAAATACATCGGAATTGCCGTACTGCCGCCCGGTAAAGGCAATCCATTTACCATCGGGAGATACTTTGGCATTGGTCTCATATCCCTGCATAGCGGTGATGCGGGCAGCGTTTCCGCTTAGCACATCTGCTTTCCAGAGGTCGCCTTCAAAGCTGAACACGACCGATTGCCCATCGGGCGTTAATGCAGGTTGTGATAAAAAACTGGTATTGCCTGGCTGGGCTTTTAAGGTAGCGGTGCAACACAAGGCAGCCGCAAGCAGCCATTTTAGTTTTGGGGAGAAAGGTAGATATTGCATATCTCCAAGATATGCAATATCTGAGAATGTTGTTATACTACTACGTTCACCATTTTACCTTTTACAAACACGAATTTCTTTACCGGTTTGCCTTCCACCCATTTCTGCACAATTTCGTTTGCCAGCACCAGCTGTTCTACAGCTGCCTGTTCGGCGCTGAGATCGATGTGCATGGTTGTGCGCAATTTGCCATTTATGCTAACCGGGTATTCTTTCGTTGTTTCCACCACATATTTCTCCTGGAACACAGGGTAGGCTGCATCCAGCACAGACCCCGTATTACCCAGCTCGTGCCACAACTCTTCAGCTACGTGCGGCGCATAGGGTGTTAACAGTATCAGCAGTGATTCAAGTATTTCTTTTTTGCTGCATTTCAGCTCTCCCAGTTCGTTTACACAAACCATGAAGGCACTTACTGCCGTATTGAAAGAGAACCTTTCGGTATCATCTTCAATTTTACGGATGGTTTTGTGCAGCACTTTCAGTTCTGCATCGGTGGCCTTATCGTTTGTCCACACAGCGCCTTTCACTTCGTCAAAGAACAAACGCCAGAGTTTGCGCAAAAAGCGGTGTACGCCTTCAATGCCCTTGGTATCCCAGGGCTTGCTTTGCTCAACCGGGCCCAGGAACATTTCGTACATGCGGAAGGTATCTGCACCATAACGTTCAACGAGGTCGTTGGGGTTTACCGTGTTGAATTTGCTCTTGCTCATTTTCTCCACTTCCACACCGCAAATGTATTTGCCATCTTCAA
Organism: Deminuibacter soli; assembly: GCF_003412455.1. GTDB lineage: Bacteria > Bacteroidota > Bacteroidia > Chitinophagales > Chitinophagaceae > Deminuibacter > Deminuibacter soli. Next base: position 512,616 of record NZ_QTJU01000001.1, read on the forward strand.
GTATAAACTCAGCATCTGCATAATCCGCACGCCATTTTTTAAAGGCTTCGGTGTCCAGTTCCACACCATCTACTATGTTTACATCCACATGCAGCTGGTTGGTTTCATACTGGTCTTTCAGGCCATACGATACGTATTTATTGGTGGTTCCCTGCACACGGTACACAAAGCGGCTGCTGCCCTGTATCATGCCCTGGTTTACCAGTTTTTTGTAAGGCTCATCATGACCAATATGCCCCAGGTCGAACAATACTTTTGTCCACAAACGGCTGTACAGCAAATGACCTACTGCGTGTTCGGTACCGCCGATATATAAATCTACCTGGCCCCAGTAATCGCTCACTTTGCGGTCACAGAAAGCCTGGTCGTTATGCGGATCCATATAACGCAGAAAATACCAGCTGCTGCCTGCATAACCGGGCATGGTGTTGGTTTCGAGGTGCCGGGCTGTCCATTCGGGTATATTGGCCAGCGGGCCTTCACCTTCCGGACCAGGGCCATATTTTTCCACATGCGGCAATTGCAGCGGCAATTCCTTTTCATCCAGCGGGTAAGCAATGCCGTTGATCCATTTGATGGGGAACGGCTCGCCCCAGTAGCGCTGGCGGCTGAATGCAGCATCACGCATACGGTAGTTTACCTTGCGCTTGCCAATACCCATCTCTTCCAGTTTGCCAATTACCACGCCAATGGCATCGCGCATCACCATGCCGTTGAGAAAATCACTGTTCACCAGTTTGGCATCTTTGGTGGCATTGGCCTCTTCACCGTTAAATGCATCACCGATGATATTGGTAATGGGAATATTGAAATGCTGTGCAAACTTAAAATCACGTTCATCACCACAAGGCACCGCCATAATAGCGCCTGTACCATAACCGGCCAGTACATATTCCGATATCCAGATAGGTATTTGTTTACCATTGAAAGGGTTCACCGCATAAGCACCCGTAAAGCAGCCGGTGATCTTTTTCTCAGCCATACGTTCCCGTTCACTGCGGCTTTTTACATATGCAATATAATCTTCCACTTCCTGTTTCTGTGATGCAGAAGCGATCGTTGTTATCAATTCATGCTCGGGTGCCACCACCATAAAGTCTACACCGAAAATGGTATCGGGGCGGGTAGTGTACACGCGCAGGTTGGTGCCGGCAGACTGGCCCTGCACCTGGAAATCTATTTCAGCACCATAGCTTTTGCCAATCCAGTTGGTTTGCATTTCCTTCATCGCATCGCTGAAGTCAACATGTTGCAGGCCATCGAGCAGCCGGTCGGCATATTCAGTAATGCGCAGGTACCACTGGCGCAGTTTCTTTTTCACCACCGGGAAGCCACCGCGTTCACTAACGCCGTTAATCACCTCGTCGTTAGCCAGTACAGTACCCAGGCCTTCGCACCAGTTTACTTCACCATAGCCGCAAAAAGCCAGGCGGTATTCCATTAAAATGCTCTGCTGCGTAAATTCATCAAACGCCTTCCATTGTGCTGCAGTGAATGTGTTGCCGCCACCGGGCAGCTGGTATTGTGCGCCGGGTATGGGATGTACGCTGTTGCCTTCCTTTTCAAAAGAGGCAACCAGCACATCAATAGATTCAGCTTTGCTGCTGGTGCGGTTATAAAAGCTTTTGAACAGCTGCAGAAAAATCCACTGCGTCCATTTATAATAACCGGCATCGCTGGTACGTACTTCTCTTTCCCAATCAAAACAGAAACCGATATTATCCAGCTGTGCCCTGAAATTTTTGATATTGTGGTCGGTACTTACCGCCGGGTGCACACCATGATCAATGGCATACTGTTCGGCAGGTAAACCGAAGGCATCATACCCCATGGGGTGCAGTACATTAAAACCCTTGAGGCGTTTAAAACGCGCGAAAATATCGCTGGCAATATAGCCCAGCGGATGGCCCACATGCAACCCTGCGCCACTGGGGTAAGGAAACATGTCCAGCACATAATACTTGGGTTTGGTGCTGTTGTTTAACACCCTGTAAGCATTTGTATCTTTCCAATGCTGCTGCCATTTTTGTTCTATCGAACGAAAATTATATTCCATAATGCTGTTTACCTATGCTGTTGTGGAGATTGCCGTTTGCGGGACACAAAACAATATGCATTGTGCGGTGTTGTACCACCTGTGCTGCGGCATTGCTAAAAAAGCTGCCGGGCATACTAATCCCGTGAGGCAATCGTTTAAATGTGTGTGCAAATGTAAGCGAATAAGGTTGCAAAACCCCTAAATTTGCCACGTACCAAACCCAATAAATCAATCGCATGGCTCAATTCGGCAAATCAGCTGCCAGGCGCAGCAAGCCCAGCTATATTTACAGTATCATCGGCGTGGCCGTGGTATTGCTTATTATGGGTATCATGGGCTGGATATTTCTCAACTTCAGACAGGCCAGCAATGCCTTCAAGGAAGATATCCGTATCAGTGCCTACCTGCGCACCCTCAACAAAGACAGTATCGCCCAAATTCAGCAATATATTACTGCACAGCCGTTTGCCAAAGATGTAAAATACATCAACAAAGAAACAGCCAAGGAAATCTGGAACAAAGACAACAATGAAGACTGGTCTAAGTTTCTCGACGTAAATCCGCTGCCCGAAAGCATTGATTTTTACGCCCGTGCATCGTATGTGAATAAAGACAGCCTCCAGAAAATAGCCACGCAGATCATGGGCGCCTACGGCAACCAAATCACCGATCTGCAATACCCGCAATCACTGGTAACCAGCCTCAGCGAACGATCCAGCAAACTGGGATTGATATTCCTGGTGGTAGCCGTGGTGCTCTGTATCATCATCATTGTAAGTATCGATAATACCATACGCCTCGCCATGTTCAGCAACCGTTTTTTAATTAAAACCATGCAGATGGTAGGCGCTACCCGCAGTTTTATTGCACGCCCTATGGACCTTCGGGCTGTTGTAAACGGGTTACTCAGCGCACTCATCGCCATCGCGGTGCTGTTCGCCATCATACAATGGGCCGAAACCCAGTTCCCGCAAATGAAAGCCATTCACGACAACCAGCTTACCCTCACTCTTTTTGGCGGTATGATACTGGTAGGTGTAGGCATTTCACTGTTCAGCACACACCGCAGCGTAATGAAATACCTGCGCATGAAACTGGACGACCTGTATTAGGCTAAAAAACGCCTTTTAACAGGCAATTTTAATGGAAAACCCCTATTTTGCAGATTCTAAAACCAGTATAATGTCAGAAAAGAAGCAACCGGCTGCCATTCCGGTGTTATTTACCAAAGAAAACTACAAATGGATGATCATTGGCGCTGTTGTGGTGGCATTGGGCATGCTGCTGATGGCCGGCGGTAAAAACCAGGATCCTAACCAGTTCGATTTTAAACTGGTGTACAGCACAACCCGTATCACTATTGCACCTATTGTAATTATACTGGGTCTCGTGATCGAAATCTATGCAATTTTCAAAAAGCCCAAACAGCAGTCGCTGTAACCTGGCTTTCAACATACGCAAAGCGGTGGCACTCCCATCGCTTTTTTTTTGTTTCCCTTTTCCAAACCAATTCCTCCTTGTATGACCAGTTTTCAAGCCATTGTGATTGCCATCGTAGAAGGCATCACCGAATTTTTGCCCATCTCCAGCACGGCGCACATGAAATTTACCAACCCATTCCTGGGTGTGCAAAACGATCCTTTTGTAGATATGTACGAAGTGGTGATTCAGCTGGCCGCTATTTTATCGGTGGTGATATTGTACTGGAAAAAATTCATCGACTTCAAGCACATCAGCTTTTATATCAAACTGATCATTGCCGTTATACCTGCCCTGGTAGTAGGCGCACTGTTTAAAAAACACATTGACAAAGTGCTCGACAACCTTACCGTGATTGCCTGTGTAATGCTGGCCGGCGGTATTGTACTGCTGTTTATTGACAAGCTTTTTAAGAACAATATTATTAACGACGAGGAAAGAATCACCTACCCCAAGGCCTTTACCATCGGCTGCTTCCAGGTATTGTCTATCATCTTCCCCGGTCTCAGCCGCAGCGCTTCTACCATTATCGGTGGCATGAGCCAGCGCCTTACCCGCAAGCTTGCTGCAGAGTTTTCTTTCTTCCTGGCGGTGCCTACCATGTTCGCCGCATCGGTAAAAAGTTTCTGGGATGTGTACAAAGAGCATCCTGAAGTACTGGTAAAAGACAATATGAGTACACTGGGCATTGGCGCGCTGGTATCGTTTATTGTAGCGCTGATTGCGGTAAAATTCTTTATCACCTACCTGCAGAAACACGGTTTCCGCGCATTTGGCTGGTACCGCATACTGCTGGGCGCTGTAATGCTGTTTCTCATATACAGCGGCAAAATATAATTAACCATCAATTCATTGATATAGAAATCCTGCCACTGGCGGGATTTTCTTTTTTCGCTTACATTTGATACGCCTGATGAACAACAGGCATTTAAAACCACCCGCATGCCTACCGCCCCTAAAAAAGTAATCAATGCCTGGGCCATGTACGACTGGGCCAACAGTGCGTACAACCTGGTTATTACTTCTACGATATTCCCGGCCTATTACGATGCCATTACCACCACACCGGATGGCGGACATAAAGTACAGTTTCTCGGCCGCAGTTTTGAAAGCGCCTCACTTTACAATTATGCACTGGCATTTGCTTACCTGGTTATTGCCATACTCTCGCCCATCCTGTCATCTATCGCCGATTACAAGGGCAATAAAAAATCGTTCATGCGCTTCTTCTGCTACCTCGGCAGCGCAGCCTGCTGCAGCCTGTTCTGGTTTAAGGCAGATACTTTAAGCCTTGGTATCGGCAGTTGTATACTCGCAGCCATTGGCTATTGCGGAAGCCTGGTGTTTTACAATGCCTACCTGCCCGAGATTGCCGCAGATGCTGACCAGGACCGTGTAAGCGCCAAAGGTTTTTCTTATGGCTATATCGGCAGTGTGTTGTTACAGGTTATCTGTTTCGTATTTGTACTGGCCAAACCATTTGGTATGAATGAAGGCAGTGCATCGCGCTTTTCCTTTTTGCTGGTAGGCATCTGGTGGATCAGCTTTGCACAAATCACTTTCCGTTTCCTCCCCAAAAGCACACCATCCGGTACAGACCGGGAGCACAATATTTTCACCAACGGCTTCAAAGAACTCGGCAAAGTATGGCAGCAGGCCAAACACATGCCTGTATTAAAAAGCTACCTGTTCGCGTTTTTCTTTTACAGCATGGGCGTGCAAACTGTTATGCTGGCAGCCACCTTGTTTGGCAGCCAGGTGCTGCAGCTGAGTACCAGCAAGCTGATTGCCTGTATCCTGATTATACAACTGGTGGCCATTGCAGGCGCTTATATCATGGCGCGCCTGTCTGACCGTTTTGGCAATTTCAGGGTGCTGATTTTCGTGGTGCTGATATGGATCGGCATTTGTATCGGTGCTTACTTCATTACCACCGAAATACAGTTCTATATCATCGCCACACTGGTAGGTATTGTAATGGGTGGCATTCAATCGCTCAGCCGCTCTACCTATGCGCGTATTATGCCCGAAACAAAAGACACTGCATCTTTCTTCAGCTTTTATGATGTAACCGAAAAACTGGCTATTGTAATAGGCATGTTCAGCTTTGGTTTTATACAGGAGAAAACAGGTAATATGCGCAATTCCATCATCGGACTGGTAGTGTTTTTCCTTGCAGGTGCCATTGCCTTGTTGATCACCCTGCAGAAACAAAAACAACATACAACTGTTACTGCCTGATATGAAACTTTACTCCATCGATACGGAACTGTTTAAACTCGACGGCGGCGCAATGTTTGGCGTGGTACCCAAAACTATCTGGAACAAGCTGAACCCTGCAGATGAAAACAATATGTGCACCTGGGCCATGCGACTGCTGCTGATTGAAGATGGTAAACGCCTGATACTGGTGGATACCGGCATCGGCAACAAACAGGACGAAAAATTCTTCAGTCATTACTACCTGCATGGCAATGCAACGCTGCACAGTTCATTGGCCAAACATGGCTTTACTGAAGATGATATCACTGATGTAATACTCACCCACCTGCATTTTGACCATTGCGGCGGCGCAGTAACACGTAACGGCGAAAAGCTGGAGCCTGTATTTAAAAATGCAGTATACTGGAGCAACGAACGGCACTGGAATGCCGCCATAGCACCCAATGCACGCGAGAAAGCTTCTTTTTTAAAAGAGAATATACTGCCTATACAACAAAGCGGCCAGCTGCAGTTTATTGCCCCGTTGCCCAATGCACCTGCAGGCCATGCCATTGACATGCCGGTGCCATTCAGTGACAATATATCCCTGCTGTTTGCACAGGGCCACACCGAATCCATGATGCTGCCGGTACTGCAATACAAGGGCCATACTATCGTGTACATGGCCGATCTGTTACCAAGTATAGCACACCTGCCTTTACCGTATGTCATGGCCTATGATATGCGCCCGGAGACAACGCTTACTGAAAAGGAAATATTCCTGGATAAAGCCATTGCCGGCAATTACATCCTGTTTTTTGAGCACGACGCCCAATACGAATGCTGCACCCTGGAGCAGGGTGACAAGGGAAGAATAAAACCAAAGAATATTTTTACGCTAAGTGAGTTATAACCGTAGGGCTGCCATACCTTGACCAATAGATGATCGAATCATAAGCCCTAACGCTCTGTTCATCAACAGGCTATGAAATTTAAAATAACTATTTCAGGCATAATCAGTGCATATCGAGTAAGTCAAGAGGCATGTGCCTTTTTATTCACTATTGACTATTCACTACTCACTCATGAAGAAGCTGCGCAGCCTTCCCCTTACTCCCTTATTTCCAGCTGATCATGGATGACAACGGATGACGCAGGTTGCGGTACTGCATCATATCTACTTTTACAGAGCCCACTACAATAGGGCTTTCCACGCGAACAGGTATGTGATTGGCATCATCCGTTACCCATACCGTCATTTTTTCACCGCCCTGGAAAATAGTGCCTTTCAGCAGCAGCGGCTTAAACTTGAACGTATTGAATTTTCCGTACTTGGTCTTCACCACATCTTTACCCAGGTAACGGATATACAGGCTGTACACCTCGTTATCGAGAAACATGCTGAAAGGTATTTTGTCATCTACCTTGTACTTGTTGAAATCAATATTGCGGGCGTAGTATAAAGAACTAAGCACATCCTGCACACATTGCGGTACTTTAAACACACCACCCGATGTAATGGCCGTATTGGCTTGCTGGTTAAAGCTGATGTTCTCGTATTTCTTGTAACCGCCTTCATTTACATTACGGATAAACTTAAGCGGCTGCATATTGGCCGTATCGATGAACGATTCATACTTATCACGCACCTTAAAAATCCAGTCATAACTGGAATTGGAGGTGCCGGTACCCGTTACATGATATACAGGCCTGTTGTTAAGTTGTTCAAGAGCTGTTACAAAAGTGGCGGTACCGGCATTTACATAAATGCCTGCCACATTGTAAAATACATTGTAGGTAATGGATTCGCCCGGCTGGAACGAGTAGTTTCGTATACCGCAAAATTCATCATCTGCACTGAGGCGCACACAGCAGAGTATACCCAAACACAGCATTAGATATTTTTTCACGTATTATTTCTTGAAGAGTTTAATACTCAATATAAACAAACTTCCGGCCAACGCCGGTACAATTATATTTATACACCAGATACCCGCTGCGGTTAAAAGTATGCCCGTTGTATTGCTGCTTATTAGCCCAAACAACTGTATACCTACCGCTCCTCGTACGCCCAGTTCGGCAATGGGTATGGTGGGCACAATGGCCAGCACCAGGAACAGCACACAAACCAGCCACACGCCCGTTGTAACGGGCATGGTCACAGCAAAAACGGATAACAGTAACAGGTATTGGACAATAAAGACAACAAACCTCCCTATCGATAAAACCAAAATTCTTGTTAATTCGCGCCAGTGGAAATTTTCCAGCTGCTCGATAAGGAATCTGTACTTGTAAACAAACGGAATTTTCTCGAATAAAGTTGTTAGCCAGGCCAATTTATAATAAATCAGTAACAATATGAGTACCCCGAATGCCGTTACATACAATAAGCCATCCAGCCAGAATGAAGGCAATTGCCGCAGGTTGTCGTTCACCGGCAACAGGTATACGCGCAGGTAAATTAAACCGCCTAAACCGGCTGTTAAAGTCACCAGCAGCTGACTGATGCTGCCCACAATGGTAAGCGAAACAGAGCGCAGCCGGTTGCCTTCGCTCATGTATAAAATACGGCCCACATACTCACCCGCCCGGTTGGGAATAAACAGGGAAAAAGCAAGGCCGGATAGTACAGCTTTAAACGCCTGCCATAGCCCCACCCGCTGAATACCCTTGATGAGCAGTTGCCATTTTCGTGCCTCGATACCCCAGTTTACAAGGCTTAATGCCAGCACCAGCCAGAACAACAGGCTATGTTCGCCGGTAACTGCAGATTGCAGGGTAGAAAGGAAAGAATGAAGATTGGGCTGTGTTTGAATTTTGCGGTAAATACCCCAGCACAACACGATAAACAATAAAGGCCCGATCACATAATTCAATAATATCTTATAACGCTGCTTCAGTATCGTAAATTTGTTCAAACCTAAATACTTATTTTCACCCGTCCATGAAAAAAGCAGATGCAGTAATACTTGGAGTTGACCCCGGCAGCCTTATTATGGGCTATGCCGTTATTGCCGTGTATGGCAATAAGGTTGAACTGGTGACGATGGATGTGGTAAAGCTTTCATCACACAAAGACATGTATGTGCGGCTGGAAATGATTCACACCCGCATTACCGAACTCATTAAACAATACGCCCCCGATACCTTTGCCATTGAAGCACCCTTCTTTGGTAAGAACGTTCAAAGTATGCTAAAGCTGGGCCGCGCGCAGGGTGTAGCCATTGCGGCTGCCATGCAGCATACGCTCAGCGTTACAGAATATGCTCCCAAAAAAGTAAAGCAATCTGTTACCGGCAATGGCAACGCTGATAAGGAGCAGGTATGGAAAATGCTGCAGCGCGTATTGTCTATCGAAGAAAAACCACAGTTTTTCGACGCCACCGATGCGCTTGCTGTAGCCATGTGCCATCACTACCAAACATCTTCGCCCCTTTTCAATACAGGCGCCCAAAAAGCCAAAGGCTGGGAAGATTTCATCGCCCAAAACCCCGGCCGCATCAAGCTGAAATAAGGCACGATGGCTTAATTGTTTGATGGTTCTTTGGTTTTAAAACAATCAATCAATAGAACCATTAAACCATTTTCTCTAAGATCTTCTTCTGGACTTCGGTCAGTTCTTCCGGCGTAGGTTTCGATTTCTTGGTAAGGATATCGGCATCACCCATATCATCCATAGGCACCAGGTGAATATGTGCATGGGGTACTTCAAAGCCAATGGTAACAATGTTTACGCGGTTATAGCCAAACGCTTCCTGTATGGCGTGGGCAATGGGTTTGGCAAAGGTGAGAATGCCATCGAGATAGGTATCGGGCAGATCGAATATTTTATCTACTTCTATTTTAGGTACCACCAGGGTGTGACCCGGCTGCGAGGGAAAAATATCCAGAAAGGCATAGAAGCGGGCGTTTTCAGCCAGTTTATACGAAGGTATTTCGCCGGCAATGATTTTCGAGAAGAGCGTCATAAGGCTTGCTTGGAATGATGAAATAAGTTGCAATAAAAATCCCGGTTTCAGCTGAATCAGAAACCGGGAATAATATAGTGAAAATACTTATGCGGTTAAATGGTAATCTCTTCAATCTTGAATTTGATTACACCGGTTGGCGCCTGCACTTCAGCCACATCTCCCACTGCCTTGCCCATCAAACCTTTACCAATAGGCGAACTGATCGAAATTTTACCTGCTTTCAGATCGGCTTCTTTTTCACCCACCAGCTGGTAGGTAACAGTCTTTTTAGTGGCTACATTGGTAATGGTAACCTTGGTTAATATCGACACTTTGCTGGTATCCACATTGTCGGCACTTACAATACGTGCAGCGGCAATATGCGATTCAAGCAAAGCCATTTTTGCTTCCAGAATTCCCTGGTGTTCCTTGGCGGCATCGTATTCGGCATTTTCCCGCAAATCGCCCTTTTCACGCGCCTCAGCGATAGCCCTTGAAGCAGCGGGGCGGTCAACGGTTTTCATTCGGTGTAGCTCCTCCCGCATTTTCTCTAGGGTTTCCCTGGTAACATACATAACTTCACTCATAGTCATTCTGTTTTATACAAGAGATAAAAAAAATACAACGCCACATTTCTGTAGCGTTGCAGAAATACAAAAATACAAATTTCCGTCAATGGCAAAATGCTTTTTTGACCTGTAAGCCGTTGTTTTAACGGATATCCAGCTTGTCCAGCACCACTTTAGCCATCAGGTAAAAGGCTTCATGGCTGTAACCTGCAATATGGGGAGTAACGATTACCCCGGGTCTGGCGCACAGCCATTCCAGCTGCCGGCGTTGCTCAGGGGTATGCGTATCAAGTTTTTCATTTTCAATAACATCTATACCGGCACCACGCAGCAAACCCTTGTCCAGCGCACGTATCAGGGCAGCAGTATCGGTTACCTTGCCCCTGCACGCCGTTAAAAACCAGGGCTTTTTTTCCAGCTTTTCAAAAAAGGCATCGTTTGCATAGTGAAAGGTTTCCTCTGTTAGCGGCAGGTGCATGCTTACCACATCGGCATAACGGGCTATCTGTTCAGGCTGCGCTTCACGGATATAATCATGCGAAAAATCGCTTTTGTACTTATCATGCGCCAGTACGGTTACATGAAAGGGCGCCAGCAAACGGGCAAAAGCCCCCCCGGTATTGCCAAAGCCAATCAGGCCAACGGTTTTACCGGTAAGTTCAGTGCCACGGTTTTCATTGCGCAGCCATTTGCCCACTTTTACCTCGTCAAAGGCAGTGCCTATCTTGTTCATCAGGTTTAACAGCAGGCCAAGCGAATGTTCGGCCACGGCGTTGCGGTTGCCTTCGGGACTGCTTACACAGGTAATGCCCTTGCTTTGCGCATAGGGTACATCAATCAGCTCCATACCACTGCCCAGGCGGCCAATCCATTTTAGTTGTACGGCCTTATCCAGCATGGGTTTGTCAATCTTCAGGCGGGTAGTGATAATCAAACCTGTTGCATCAGGTATCAGTGCGCCCAGCTCATCGTAGGTAATGGCGGGCAGGTATAGTACTTCGTAATCGTTGCGCTGCAAGGTTTCTGCCAGGTAATCGTGTACTTTGGCAGTGATAATTACTTTTTTCTTTGTAGCCATTTATCGGTCTTATTTCATTTGAAAGGTAAGGGCTGCGAAATCATCCAGGCTTAACTGTTCCGCGCGCTTGTTGAATATTTCCTGTTGCAGGGTTTCGTCTGTAAACAACGACCGTGTGGCATTGCGCAGGGTTTTACGGCGCTGGTTAAAAGCAGCTTTTACCAGTCGTGTAAAATGACTATGGCTTTTTACATCCAGCGCCTGCGCTTTGCGGGTTAACCGTATTACACCACTCATTACTTTAGGCGGCGGGTTAAAACAACCCGGCGGCACATCAAACAGGTAATGCACTTCATAAAAAGCCTGTATCAGCACGCTTAAAATGCCGTAGGCCTTGGTGCCCGGCTGCGATGCGGCCCGTTGTGCCACTTCTTTCTGGAACATGCCGATAATCTCAGGCACCTGGTCTTTCCAGTCGAGTATTTTAAACAGTATCTGTGAAGAAATATTATACGGGAAATTGCCGATCACGGTAAAGCTGCCCTCAAAAGGGGCGTCAATATCCAGGAAACTCCGGTGAATAATTTTGCCTTTAATAGCCGGGTAAGTAGCCTCGAGATAGGTTACTTTCTCCGTATCCAGCTCTACCGCCTTAAAATCGATACCAGGCAATTGCAGCAGGTATTTGGTAAGTGCACCGCCACCAGGCCCCACTTCCAGCAGCTGGCCATTTGCAATGCCACCCGGTTTCTCCTGCAGGGCGGCTACAATGTTGCGGCAAATGTTCTCATCCCGCAAAAAATGCTGCCCCAGCGATTTCTTCAGCGTATATTCCATCGGGCAAAAATACTATAAAGCGGCGAGCTGTTGCCCCTCATCGCTGCCGCCACCCCATCTTTCCACGCAACCGCGCTTCCCGGCTCATATCTAAGCACTAACGTCTCGCTATTTTTCTTATTTTTACAAGTAAAATTTGTCCGAATGAGTAATGAACTGCAAAAACCCGTGATAGGTTTTAGCTGTGGCGATCTGAATGGTATTGGCCTGGAACTGATCATCAAAGCCCTGTCAGACACCCGCATCCTCGACATTTGCGTGCCCGTTGTGTTTGCCAGCAATAAAAGCATCAACTTTTACCGTAAAGTAGTGCCTGATGTAAATTTCAGCTACCAGTCTACCAAAGAATTCGGCAAGTTTCACCACAAGCAGGTCAACATTTTCAACTGCTGGGAAGAAGAAGTTCAGATTACCCCCGGCCAGTTAAATGAAATAGGCGGCAAATACGCCCTGCTGTCGCTGGAACAGGCAACAGAAGCTTTAAAAGCAGGCCATATACAGGGCCTGGTTACTGCCCCCATTCACAAAAAGAACATCCAGAGCGAAACATTCAACTACAGCGGCCATACACCCTACCTCAAAAGCATGTTCAATGCCAATGATGTGCTGATGCTGATGACTGCCGAAAACATGCGTGTAGCCGTGGTTACAGAGCATGTGCCTGTAAGCGATATTGCCCAATACATTACCCGCGAAACCATCAGCAGCAAACTGGCCATACTGCACCAGAGCCTGCAACGCGATTTTGGTATAGACAAACCCAAGATTGCCGTGCTTGGACTAAACCCGCATGCAGGTGACGAAGGTTTGATTGGCAATGAAGAAGAAACCATTATCAAACCTGCCATTAAAGACGCCAAACACCAGAACATCCTGGCCTTTGGCCCTTACAGCGCTGACGCTTTCTTCGCCCGCGGACAATATGAAAAATTTGATGCAGTACTGGCCATGTACCACGACCAGGGTTTGATTCCCTTCAAATCACTCGCCATTGGCGAAGGCACCAACTTCACTGCAGGCCTGCCTGTAGTGCGTACCAGTCCCGACCATGGCACTGCCTTTGACATAGCCGGTAAAAACAGGGCCGATGCCTCCTCCTTCCTGTCATCGGTATTCACCTGTATCGACATCATCCGCCAGCGCGCCGCCTACAGTGAAAACCGCGCCAACCCGCTGAAGAAAATCAGCGCACGCGTACTGGCGAATGTAGAAGACGAACGCATTGTGGAAGACGACCAGTAAACCGGCACAGTTTACATACAGCATTGCAGAACCTATTGTTGCAGCCCCTTTACGCAACAGGTAAATCTTCTAATCATGATACATCTGGAGAACGAACTGCTCAAAGTAAGCATAGCAGAGAAAGGCGCAGAATTGCAAAGCATTATCCGCAAAGACAACGGACTGGAATATATGTGGAGCGGTGATGCAACGTTCTGGGGTAAAAAAAGCCCGGTACTGTTTCCCATAGTTGGTGGCTTGAAAAACAATGCATACACGCACAACGGTAAAACCTATCCGCTGGGCCGTCATGGTTTTGCACGCGACAAAGTATTTACCGTAAGCGCGCAAACAGCCAATACCATTGCGTTTACGCTTGAATCAACTGCCGACACATTACAGGTATATCCATTCACTTTCCGTTTTACGGTACAGTACCAGCTGAACAATGCATCGTTGCTGGTAACGTATAAAGTAGAGAACACAGGCAATGAAAACCTGCTGTTTTCTGTAGGCGGCCACCCTGCATTTAAAGTGCCGTTAACTGATGGCGGCAGCTATGAAGATTACTACCTGCAATTCGATACAGCAGAAACAGCAGGTCGCTGGCCGCTGTCTGATGAAGGCCTGATTAAAACAGCTACAGAACCATTGCTGGAAAACACCGATACCCTGCCGCTGAACAAGCCGTTGTTCTATGGCGACGCACTGGTGCTGAAACACCTGCAATCAAAAAGTGTGACATTGAAAAGCAAAACCCATGCACACGGCCTGCGTTTTCATTTCGACGGTTTCCCGTTCCTCGGTATATGGAGTGCAAAGAATGCAGACTTTGTTTGTATAGAACCCTGGTGTGGCATCGCAGACAGCATTACAACCACCGGCCGCTTAGAAGACAAGGAAGGCATAGAAACCCTGGCACCACAAGGCTCCTTCGCCAAAACATGGAGCGTGGACCTGTTCTAAAACCAGGTGAATAGTGAATAGTCAATAGTGAATGATAAAGCGATGAAAGCCGCATGATTACTGGTTGTGCGGCTTTTGTATGTAACCACAAAACAAAGAATTGAGCAATTGAACCTTTTGAACTTCGTTGAACAATAAAACCATCAAACCAAAGAACCATCTGAAACCTATTGCTTCCCCACCTGCAAGTATTGCTGCAACGCATGCACATATGCTTCAAACGCCTGTATCCCTTCGGGCGTAATTTTACAGGTGGTTTGCGGGTAGTTGTCTTTAAACTGTTTGTTCACCTCAATATACCCCACATCCTTCAGCTTCTGAATCTGCACACTCAGGTTACCAGCGGTGGCGTTGGTCTTCTCCCTGATAAAAGTGAACTCAGCTTCTTTAACACTGATCAGCAGGCTCATTACAGCCAGCCGCAGTTGTGAATGCAATATGGGATCCAGGTCTTTAAACATTCGTGCCTTTCGTTTTCAGATACTTTTTTCTCAAAATAAAACCGGGAATCAGCCAGTTGAAAATACCGGCAACAGCCATCAGCAGCATATCGTAGGTGAATGAAGTAAAGAACGACACAAAGAACAATACATAACACAGCAAGGCCCCGTAAAGCATCGGTTTAAACTTGCGGGCAATACCGGTTACCAGTGTGGGCATGCTGTACAGCAGCAGGAACAAAGATGTTTGTCCTACCACATAGGGTTTCAGGTGTTCTGTTTTACCGGTTGTAAGATTGTGCTCCAGCCATTCTACCCCATCGGCTCTCAGCAACTGGTCACTAACAGATGGCATCACGTTAATGTATATCACCAGCAGCATAATGCTGAAACCATAGGTAGTCCATACGGCATTCATAACCGATTCATCGTGCGACACCGCCTTGCGCCGCCTGCCTTCCCTGATGGAGATAAAGATCTGCGGTATAATTGCAGCCAGTGTAAGCAGCCATATATCAAAACCGATATAGAAGTTCCATTTTAATTCAGCAAAACTGATGAAGCCGGGAATGGCTACTGCCGATCCCCACAAAATAGCACTGGTGCCGGTTTCGTGAAAGCCGCCTTTGGCTTTGTGAATCATGGAGGCAATTAACCGCAGGCTCTCCTGCTCGCTCAATTCTTTTTCTTCCCCTGTCATAATAGTTTTGGTTGTTGGTTGATAGGTACAGCCCGGGCCGTAGAAACGGAAAGTTACTGTATATATTGCATCACTGCCCGGCCTGTAACACTGTTCACCGCTGCAACGCATACAGTCACCCAACCGGTAAACGCCTGTAGTTGCGTTGTACTGCCGGTTAGGTGACCGCTGCTGCTTCCGCTCAAAAAACTGTTAAAATACTTTTATTCGCATTTCGCCAGCATATCCGCAGCTTCTTTTGAACCCCAGTTAGGATACATGGGTTTCGGTGTAAACGATGCATACAAATCAACCGCTTTCTGGAAAATAGGTTTCGCTTTTTCTTTACCACCGCCAAATGCTTCCGGTGTGCCAAATACGCTCATACCCTGCAGGTAATACAAACGCGGGTTATTCGGCTCCAGCTGCATGCCTGATTGAAGTGCTGCCTGGGCCTGCTGGCCGTAAGTCTGCCAGCGGCTTTGCGGGTCTACCAGCATTTGTATGGTTGCTGCCATATTGCGCAGGCAATACAGTTCTGCATTTTTCTCGATGGCCTCGGCTTTATCCAGCAGTTGGTTGGCCTTATCACCAATTTTATCTTTATCGGCATCCTTATCGCTGAAGCCTATTCTTTCCTGTGCCAGGGCTGCATAATAATAAGGCAGCCATTGTGTTTTTTCAGCTTCTGCAATGCGTTCAAAAGAGGCAGATACGCCCTGCAGGTCTGCCGGTGTTTTTGCGGCTTCAAGTGCATCGAGGTTCTTTTGCATGGCAGCAGCAAATTTGTCTGTTTGTGCAGATGCTGCAAAAGACAGCAGTATGGAAAAGGCAACGAGTACTTTTTTCATTTCAATTCAGTTTTATGTTTATCAGTTTGTTGTTATAGTTGTTTGTCTTCCTGCTCTACCAGGCGCTTGTATTCTTCTTCGGTAGAGAATAAGGTATTGCCGTGATAGGCCTGCACGTACTGCATGGCAATGCCAAGGCCCCAGCCCAGCATAGACCAGATAGGCCAGAAATAGCCGTATGGACCAGTTGTAAAATACCATACCGCAACCTCCAGTGCATTTACCAGCACATACACCGTGAGCGCAATTTTAAACGCAGCTCTTTTTTTGGCAACTTTCCAAAGACGGTCATCCTGTTGTTGTGTTTGCATAACATCAATATTTATGTTGGAAGATGGCATAACAAATGTTTTTAAATATTACAGGTTGTTGTTAATTACATCATCGGTTCTGTCAACACCCCAGCTGATAAAACAGCCGATAAAATAACCGCGGTTGGCAGGCGGGGTAATGGGTTGCTTAATCAACCCGCTGTATGAATAATTGTAGCCGTAAATCAGCTTGTTGCCAAGTATGTTGTTGGCGCTGGCAAACAACACAATGTTCGATTTGGCATTTGCTTTTCCTATAGAAGGTACATATTCCATACTAAAGTTCAGCGTATTGTAGTCTTTTGTTTTACCCTGATCGGCCAGGTTATACTTGCCGTTGTTCAGCATAAAATTGTAATAAGGGCGGCCGGTTGCATAAGTATAGGTAAAATTGAAACCGCATTTAATGCTCGTAAAAAAGCGCTTCAGCACAACAGACGCCGTATGTGTGGCTGCATAATTGGGTTGCAGTTCGGTGGTATAGTTCAGGTAATTGCGTTTGGTATCCACATATGAATAACTGATCCAGTAGTCGAGGTTCTTTACGCTTTTCTTATCGCGCCAGAACAGTTCAAACCCGCGCGCATAACCTGTTCCGCTGTTGTCGTAAGTGGAGTAGTAATAGTTTACCGGTACCGCTTTAACCAGGTCGTGGTACTTTTTATAGTAGGCTTCTACACGCAGGGTACGACTGTTGTTCATTTTCAGGTAATTCACGATGTAGTGTGCAGCCCTGGTAAAACCCAGCTGCCTGGTATAATACAGCTGCATGTTTTCTGGCTTCTGGTAAAACTCACCGTAAGCAACAGATACCTGTGCGTTCTTACCTGTTTTGTAAGCCAGCGAAGCGCGCGGCGCAATATCCGATTTCCCGATAATGGAAGAATGTTCGTAACGCGCACCAACAGTAGCAGCCAGGTCGTTGGTTAAAAAGATATCCGATTCTGCATACAACGCATTGTAGTGGTCATCCAGCTTGCGCAGGGTATCGTTGTAATAACCATTGTTGTAAGAATACCAGTAATCGGTTCCAAAACGCAACGCGCTTAAGCCCCCGAGTTTCTTTTCCAGCACTATTTTGGTTTGCGTTAAATCCTGCCTGTTTACAAAACGGAAGTTCTTATACTGCATCCAGAATGCGCTGTTGTCAAACTGTTTCGGCTGGTTCGAAGCATCCTGTATCTGCTGGCTGATATCATCGCGGTTGGTGCTGTAACCCACACCCATATTCAGTTTCCAGCCATTGTTCAGGTATTCTTTATAACTCAGGTTATTGTACCAGTTGTGGTTGGTTAAGCCGAAAGCATTTTTCAGATACAAGCTGTCAATATCCGGCCGGCGCAAGCCAAGCTCGTTATAGCCAAACGTAGTGTAGTATTTGATAATGCCACCGCGTTTGGTTTTGATGCGGAAATTACCTTCCACATTGTGGTAGCGGGGCATGCTGTAATAATCTGGTGTTTGTTTTACCAGCTTAAAGTATAAACCCACATTCACATAGCTGTAGTTAATACCCCAGCTTGATTTTTTATCTTTCGCTACCTGCTGTGTGCTTACGCCCCAGAACAAGGGTGATACAGATAAATCAATCTCAGATTTCTCAGGCACATCAATTGATTCGAGCAACAGCACGCTCGATAATGCCTGGCCATACAAGGCAGAATAACCACCGGTGCTGAAGACGGTACCTTTAAACAGGAAAGGAGAAAAACGGCCACGCTGCGCAATATCCGGCACACTGGTGTTGTAAAAGTTATTTACCATGGTACCGTCAATAAACTGCTTGGTTTCGTAGCCTGCACCGCCGCGTACAAACAAGCCTTCCTGCTCGCCTACCTGCTGGGTGCCGGGCAGTGTTTTTAATGCAGCAGTAATATCGGCATTTGAACCGGCTGTAGTGGCCACATCCAGTGAGCTCATCACCGCACCTTTTCTGGCCCCGGTTGAAAAGGCGCCGGCTGTTACAGTTACTGCACGCAACTCGTCCAGCTGTTCTTTCAATGATATGTTCAGCGTAATGGCTGTGCCGGTGAGTGAAACAGGTTGTTCTATTGTTTTAAAACCCATGCAGGTAATGCTGCATACCAGGTTGCCTTTCTCAGTGGTTGTAAAATGAAAAGCGCCGGTTGAATCAGATACAGCACCATCATAAGTATCTTTTAAGGTAATACTTGCACCGGGTAAGGGTTTGTTGCGGTGATCGCGTATTACACCACTCACCACCGTTTGTGCATGAACCGCAGCACTCAAAATAAAGCAGCAAAAAAACAGGAGGGATCTCATAAAAGCGTTTTGATAGCTCTAAGGTAAACTGGTTTATAATATAAACCAAACTATTTTATAAATATTGTTATGAACGGCGGTAACCACTTATCTATTTTATAGCAACTTCTCAGGATCAAAACACCCTATTTTGTGCTCATTTCAATATTATCAGCCTATTATGCATAAGATCAGTGTGTTTTTTATCGCCCTGGCGCTTATTTCCGGTACAACGGCTTCGCTTGGACAAACGGATGGAGACAAATTATACCGGCTTATCCGCCGGGCAGATTTTACCGGAGCGGAGCAATTACTACAGTCGCCAGGCACCCAATTAACAGTCGCTGAGCACCATTTTTACCAGGCCCTGGTGTACAACAGCTTTAATGATCCTGCCCAATCCAATCAATTATTGCTGAAAATCAGGAAAGACACTGCCGCTTTTCTCCCGAACGATACACTGAAGAAATTATACCAGGCAACCTTATATGACAACTACGTAAAGCTGTTTGACTATAAAAATGCGTACCGCACAGGCGATGCATTGATTAAACGCTTCGCACATTTGTACACGCCCACCCAGCTCGACGATGAGCAGCAGGCCCTGGCCATTCAAAAAGCATTGGTGCAATACCAGCCACAGCGCCTCCGCAAAAAAGGCAGTGCACAATTAAAAGTAACCAGGGATATTGCCGGACTGATGAATATACCCGTTGTAAACAACGACAGCACCTATGCCTTCATATTCGATTCCGGCGCAGGCATGAGCACCATTGCAGCGTCATTCGCACAAAAGCTGGGCTTAACACCAGTAGCCTCCCCACCCATCGCCATCAAAAGCGGGTTGGGCATTGCTTCCATGGTACAGCTCGCCATAGCGCCGAAGCTAACACTGGGAAATAATATCGAAGTATACAACACCGTGTTTCTCGTATTCCCCGACAGCGCCCTGAGCTTTGCAGACGGCGCTTATAAAATCAACGCAATACTCGGTTTCCCCGTGGCCAAGGAACTCGGTGAAATGATTTTTGAAAACGACAGCCTGCTTATCCCCGAAAAACCGCAATACGCCACAGGCAACAAAAACCTGGCGGTAGATGAGCTGAAGCCTGTTCTGTTCCTTACCTGGAACCAGCGGCAACTGCCTTTTACTTTCGATACAGGCGCAGGTTCCAGCCTGTTCAGCGACTTGTTTCATCATGCCTATATGGAAACAGGCGATACTACCGCAACCCCCAAATCCATGTCCGTAGGTGGTGCCGGCGGCAGTAAAGACCTGCAGGGCATCAGCATTCCCACACTTACCCTGCAAAACCGGCAACAGCCAATTGTGCTGCGCAATGCCTTTGTAAGTAAGGAACCGCTAAGCATTACGGAAGACAAATATTACGGAAACCTCGGCCAGGATATCATCAGGCAGTTCCCTAAAATGATCATCAATTTTACCGGGGGATACCTGCTGTTTAGTAAGTAACAGGCCGGGAATCGTTAACCGTTGCAAGTACCATTTCGGGTGTCACCGATCGTATTGGGAGCAAATCTGCAGTGATCATGAACCACTCTTTGCCATCTTAAAAAATTAAAAAAACGTGCCATAACGTTTAAAAAATGTTTCACAGTAGCCACTTGTTATATGCTTCAGGCCCGGTACGTGCCACAAAACAAAAAGCCCCCGTTTAACGACGGGGGCCTCTCTATTGGTTGTTTTAACGATGTGCGATTATTTGTACTGAGGTATCAGGCTTTTAGCCAGCTCAACCATTTTCTTCACGCCGTCATCAGGCAGGTTGCCTTTTTTAAATTCGGCCAGTACATCAGGCAATTTATTGGTCATTTCCAGCAGGAAGTGATCTTCAAATGCTTTTACTTTTTTAACGGCTACTTCGCGCAGCAAACCTTGTGTACCCAGGTAAATGATCGCTACCTGGCGTTCTACAGAGAACGGAGTGTACTGGGGCTGTTTCAGGATTTCCACGTTGCGTGCACCTTTGTCAAGTACCAGTTTGGTTGCAGCATCCAGGTCACCACCGAATTTAGAGAACGCTTCCATTTCACGGTACAGGGCCTGGTCAAGTTTCAGGGTACCTGCTACTTTTTTCATGGATTTGATCTGGGCGTTACCACCTACGCGGCTTACAGAGATACCTACGTTGATCGCAGGACGGATACCGGCGTTGAACAGGTTACCTTCCAGGAAGATCTGGCCGTCTGTGATAGAAATTACGTTGGTAGGGATGTAAGCAGATACGTCGCCGGCCTGTGTTTCAATGATAGGCAGAGCGGTTAAGCTACCACCACCTTTCACCAGGTGTTTGATTGATTCAGGTAAGTCGTTCATGTTTTTGGCTACTGCATCATTGTTGATGATTTTAGCAGCACGTTCCAGCAAACGGCTATGCAGGTAGAATACGTCACCAGGGTAAGCTTCACGTCCCGGAGGCCTTCTCAGCAACAGTGACACCTCACGGTAAGCCACGGCTTGTTTGCTCAGGTCATCATAGATAATCAGCGCAGGACGACCGGTATCGCGGAAGTATTCGCCGATCGCAGCACCTGCAAACGGCGCGTAGAACTGCTGGGGAGCAGGGTCAGCTGCAGAAGCGGCTACGATGGTTGTGTAAGCCATTGCACCATTGTCAGACAGGGTTTTCATCACACCGGCAATGGTAGATGCTTTCTGACCGATGGCTACATATATACAGTATACAGGTTTACCTGCATCGAAAAATTCTTTCTGGTTGATAATGGTATCAATACAGATGGCAGTTTTACCGGTCTGACGGTCACCGATTACCAGCTCACGCTGACCACGGCCAACAGGGATCATCGCGTCGATCGCTTTGATACCGGTCTGCAGCGGTTCTTTAACCGGCTCACGGTAAATTACACCCGGTGCCTTACGTTCAATAGGCATCTCGTATAATTCGCCGGTAATGTGGCCTTTACCGTCAATAGGTTCGCCTAGGGTATTGATTACACGTCCTACCAGGCCTTCACCCACTTTAATAGAGGCAATTTTACCGGTACGACGTACTTTATCGCCTTCTTTGATACCTGTACTTTCACCCATCAATACAACACCCACGTTGTCTTCTTCCAGGTTCAGTGCGATGGCTGCAGTGCCGTTTTCAAACTCAACGAGCTCGCCGGAACGTACATTGTTCAAACCATATACACGGGCAATACCATCACCCACCTGGAGCACGGTGCCTACTTCTTCCAGATCAGCGGAGGCATTGAAATTGCTAAGCTGCTGCCTTAATATCGCTGAAATTTCATCTGGCTTAATTTCTACCATATCAGTAATACAGTTGAAGGATTTTAAATTTGGCTGCAAAGGTAAGCGTTGGCACATGCATATCCAAAGATCGGGCGCAGGTATTTTTACAATTTATTTCATTCAGCAGGGCAAAACGACAGAAAAACCTGCATTTATACCCCTATCGGGCAAATAACGGTGAACAGGCAGTATTTTTTGGTGAACGGGCAACAATACCGGTTATTTGCTGATCTTTTACAAAATGGTGTTAAAAAACTTGTCATGATAAAAAGCGCTTTTGGCAAGGTTTTCCTGGTATACGCCCCGCTATTGTGCATCTTGTTTTGGGCATGTACCAAAAATGGCAGCGATACCCCGGGTAAATCCTGGTCTGTTTCGTTTACCACCGGCACCGGGAACATCGTTTTCCCACAGGCCGCCGTTATTGCTCAACCCATCGGTAATGTTCATACCACGCTTATATCAGGCGGGTATGCCGATACCTCCCGTAAACAAGGCAGCATCAGCATTCGCGTTATCGGTGGCGATACTACCACCCGCTATACGCAGCCCAATGTGCTGGTCACTTATACCGACAGCACGGGCGCTACCTGGACGAGCACCACAGACACTACCAACGCGGTTACCTTTTACCAGTTTGGCAAAACACCCGGCGCACAGGTACACGGCAGCTTCAACTGCATTGTAAGCAATAAACAGGGTGCTACGCTTATACTGAACAACGGCAATTTTACCGCTCCGTACACCTATTAAGCTTTTTCAAACCGGCACAGCCGGACAGCCCGTACACGCATGTCCGCTTTGATTATAATCATCGCAGGTAGGCTGTTATACCTATGAATTACCCGTACCATATAGCTATACATACAATTTTCAGATAAGTAAACACATACCCGGCCTAGGCCTGTTTTATGAACAAAGGTTACCCCGCCAAAACCCAACCGGATGAAATGCCGGCGCCCGGCTCACCTGCCGGACTGGAAGCTTATTCCGGTGAATGGGACACCCTGCAGGTGGTGCACCTGCTGAAACGTACGCTGTTCGGCGCACGCGCAGCAGATATCACCTACTTTAAATCGCTCACCATGGAGCAGGCTGTGAACGAACTGCTGCAACCTGCACCACTACCTGCCGAGCCACCACTCAACAATTACATGACCGACCCCACGGGCGTTGCTCCCTGGCAAACCTGGATTGACACCGGGCTGCTGTTTGCCGACAAGGAGCTCAACGAAAACCGCGTGCGCTCATTGCAATGCTGGTGGACAGGCCAGTTGCTGAACCAGGGCCGCTCCATACACGAAAAGATGACGCTGTTCTGGCACAACCATTTTGCCATGGATGCCACCGCGCATTTTGAAGACATCAACGCAAGATTGTGGTACAACCAATACCTTACCCTGCGCGCCAATGCACTCGGCAATTTTAAACAGCTGGTGAAGAGCATCACGCTCGACCCGGCCATGCTGCTGTTTTTAAATGGCAGCACCAACCAGAAAAAATCACCTAACGAAAACTTTGCCCGCGAACTGCAGGAGCTGTATACCGTAGGCAAAGGCATTAATTCTAAATATACCGAAGATGATGTGCGCGCCGCCGCACGCGTACTCACAGGGCATAGTGTAGACGTTAACTTTAATTACGTTTTCCTTGCAGGCAACCACGACGATGACAACAAGAGCTTTTCTACTTTTTACAGCAACCACACCATCACAGGCCGCTCAGGCGAGCCGGGCGCTACAGAAGTAGATGAACTCATTGATATGTTGCTGGCCACAGATGAAGCTGCCCGTTTTATCTGCCGCAAGTTGTACAGCTTTTTTGTGTACTACCAGCTGGATGATGCCATTGAAACCAATATCATTGGCCCACTCGCTGATATATTCAGGAAAAGCGGTTACAATATCACCGAGGTGTTGCGCACATTGTTCACCAGCCAGCACTTTTACGACCTGGTTAATTCCGGCGCCTGTATTATTAAAAGTCCGCTCGACTTTTTAATCGGCCTGGTACATGAATACAATGTAGCCCTGCCCGCTGCAGACGATGCTGCCGGCCGTTATGCCATTTACAAAATGCTGCTGCAACGCGCTACAGAACTGCAGCAGGAAATACTGGGCATTGATGAAGTGGCAGGCTGGTACCCGTATTACCAGGCGCCCAACTACCATGAATTATGGATTAACTCGGTTACCTACACACAGCGCAATTTTTATACAGATCTGCTCATCAGCACCGGCGATATGATGGACGGCGCACAGCTCACCATTGACCCGCTGGCCTTTACTAAACTGCTGCCCAATCCCGGTGATCCCAACCAGCTGGTAACCGATGCAGTGAATATTTTGCTGCGCACAGGTTTAAGCGACAGCTCCAAACAGCTGCTCAAGCAAACCATTCTGCTCTCGAACCAAACCAACGACCTGTACTGGACGCAGGCCTGGCAGGCATACCTCAACAACCCGGCAGATATGAATGCGGCAGCCATTGCCAAAACACACCTGCAGGCTTTGTACAAATACCTGATGAATTTACCTGAATACCAATTGTCTTAACCCTGCAACACTAAGAACATGCAAAGAAGAAAATTTTTACAGAACGTGATGCCGGCCGCGGCACTGTTTCCCGGCCTGCTCAATGGCTTCAGCGTGCAGGCGTTTGGTTCTTCTGCTTTTTTGAGAGGACTGGATGGCGCTGCTGATAACGACCATGTACTGGTACTGGTACAACTGAACGGCGGCAACGATGGTCTCAATACACTAATACCGCTTGAAACATACGGCGACTACTACGGACTGCGCTCTAACATTGCCATACCGGAAGGTAAGGTGTTAAAGCTGAACAAATTTGATAAAGCCGGTCTGCACCCTGCTTTCACAGGCATGCAGCAATTATACAATGAAGAAAAGCTGGCCGTTATGCAGGCGGTTGGTTATCCATCGCCCAATGGCTCGCATTTTCGGTCAATGGATATCTGGTTAACTGGTGCAGACAGCAACCAGTACCTCAACACCGGCTGGGCAGGCCGCTTCCTGGGTGAAACCTTTACCAACTTTCCCAATGGTTACCCCAATGAAGTAATGCCCGATCCCCTGGCCATACAAATAGGCTCCGTGTTGTCGCCCGTGTTTATGGCGCCGGGTGGTTTAACAGCCATGGCTGTTCCTTCTGATACTGACTTTTACAATCTCATCAATGGCATTACCGAAGCCGTGCCCAACACACCAATGGGTACTGAACTCACTTACCTGCGCACTGTGGCCAGGCAAACCAATAAGTATGCAGATGTGATTGTGGCTGCTGCCAAAAAAATAACCAGGCAAGGCCCCTACCCGGCCAATAACAGCCTCGCCGCACAGCTTAAAACGGTGGCACGCTTAATTGCAGGCGGACTTAAAACACGGGTGTACATGGTAAGTATGGGCGGCTTCGATACCCATGGCGGGCAGGTAGAAGCAGGCAACACAGTGAGTGGTTCGCACGCCAATTTGCTGAAACAGCTCTCCGATGCCATTACCGCTTTTATGGGCGATATCAAACAACTGGGCGTTAGCCAGAAAGTAATGGGCATGACCTTCTCTGAATTTGGCCGCCGCATTCGCTCCAACGGCAGCGCAGGCACCGATCATGGTACGGCACAACCCGTGTTTGTGTTTGGTGATTATGCCAAACAAGGGGTACTGGGACAAAACCCCGACCTCTCCGCTTCGATAGATGTGGGCGGCAATGTAGCCATGCAGTACGATTTCAGATCGGTATACTCCACCATACTGCGCGATTGGTTTTGCGTGGCACCCAACGATGTGCAAACCATGCTGCTGAAGAACTACCAGTATCTGCCCTTCATTAAAACAACAGCCTGTAACAATACTATTGACGACCTCAACAATATTGGCGACAAGCTGATCATGAACTACCCCAACCCGTTTGACCAGTATACCAAAATCACCTTTAAAACCGGCGGCGGGCATACCCTGGTGCAGGTATTTGATACAACCGGCAGGCTTATCATGGTTCCTGTTGATGAAGATTACCTGGCCGGCACTTACACTATTACGGTGAACACCAGCGGCATGAGCTCGGGTATTTACTACGCACGTTTCCAAAACCAATCCGTACAACAGGTACGAACCATGCTTAAGGTGAAACAATAATGAATCAGATTAAAGGTTTCTTACGATATTTTCTATGCCTGTTACTGGTGTTGGTGTTACACGGGCATGCACAGTCGCAGACTGCACCCGATACCATCAGTCACAACAGTACCTGCAGCAATACGTTGATTACATTCGGTTCTTCTGTATTTGATTTTGACCAGGCACCCAACCCTTCCAAAATTATCTGGAATTTCGGCGATCCTGCCTCAGGCATTTACAACAGCGCGGGCATACGCTCGCCCACACATAGTTTTACCACACCGGGTACTTACTACATCTCCCTGTATGTGCTCAACTATTCGGCCGATACCATTAAAGTATTCGACACGCTGCAGGTAGTTGATCCCATGCCATATGATTTTGGCCCGGATATATTTCTCTGTAACAAGCAGGACACCCTGCTCACAGCTCCTGCTGTGCCGGGTGCAGTGTATGCCTGGAGCGATGACAGCACCACCGCCACCGATACCTTCCGCGTAAAAGAAAGCGGCGTGTACACCGTAAGTATCAATGGCTGCGCAGTGAAAGACAGCATTGGCGTATTTATCAGCGATACCCCGCGTATTAAACTCGGTGATGATCACATTATGTGTACCGGCGAAAACATTACACTGGACGCCACCGCGCAAAACGGGCAGTACAGCTGGTTCTTAAACGGCAACCCATTACCCAACGATAAATCACAGCAACCGGTAGAAGAGCCGGGAGGTGAATACATGGTATCGGTTACCGTACCGGGTTGCGGTGTATACCGCGATACAGCGAACATCACCTTCTCGCAGCCACCCGCGCCGCCTTTCACTTTGGGAGAAGACACCTTGCTGTGCCCCAAACAAATTATCACGGTGCCTGCCGTGGTAAAGGGCGCTACGGGCTATTTGTGGAGCACCGGATCAAAAGACAGCGCCATCACTATTAAACAGGCCGGTACCTACTGGGCCTTTGTAAAAGTGAGTAATCAATGCGAGGTGGTAGACACATTCATTGTGCGTTACAGGGGCGATAAAAACCTCGACTTTAACGATACCGCTATTTGCAAAGGCAGCACCCTGGTGCTGGATGCTGATTTTGGCACCGGCGTGTACAACTGGCAGGCCATTCCCCCGCAGCGCGACGACCAGAACCAGACAGGTCAGAGCACCTATTTTGTTTACCACCCCGGCACTTACAGCATTACCGCCACTGTTGGCCAATGCATTTATAAAGACACGCTCACCGTTACCTTCGACGATAGCCTGAACACTTACATGATACAAGACACCACACTGTGTTTTGGAGAGAACTACGTACTGCAGGTAAAAGGCAATGCCAATACTTATGTTTGGCAGGATAGCACGGTAGGCCCCAGCTACCCCATTACCAAAGAAGGTAAATACACGGTGATTGCCACAAACGGTTGCGGCAGTGATACGCTGAATACCACCATACAGTTTAAAACCTGCGCCTGCAACCTTATTCTGCCCAATGCCTTTACACCCAACGGTGATGGGCGTAATGATACCTTCAGGCCCTTGCATGCCTGCAGCATGTCGCACTATGAAATGAAGATCTTCAACCGCTTTGGCCAGCTGGTATTTCAAAGCACCAGCCCAGATATTGGCTGGGATGGCAGTTACAAAGGCAAAATAGTAAACACCGGCACTTTTGTATACACCGTTGCCTATATCAATGCCGACACGCAGCAACCCATGCAGGCCAAGGGCTGGGTAGTGGTAGTGAGGTAGTGGTTATAAATGCCGGTGAGGACACCGGCATAGGCAGGATGGTTGGATAGCTTGATGGCTGAGTGGATTTACATAAATGCCCGTGGCTGTGTCCCCACAGCCACTTCTCTAAAGCCCACTCACTTCAATCACTCACGACGATGAACAAGCTGCAATAAAAAAGCCCCCGGCAAAACCGGGGGCTTTTTTATTGTGCCAGGGCACCAATCACTTTATCTGATATTGTGAACAAACAGGTTCGTAGAGAACTGTTTCTTGATATCTTTCAGGTCACGCAAAATAGACGCATCAATCAGGTTGTTGTTGTACTCGAGTACAAAACCACCGATGAGGTCAGGATTTACTTTAGACTGCAATTCAACCTTGGTAAAACCGGTATCTGCTTTCAGCTGGCTTACCAGGCGCTGTTTAATGGTGTCATCCACTTCAACAGCTGTAGTCAACTGTACAATGTGAATACCTTTTACTGCATTGTACTGGTCAATAAAAGCAGCGATGATTTCAGGTAAATCAGCCTCGCGGCCTTTGTTAATGAGCAGTTTGATAAACGCAGTGGTAATTTCGCCCGTTTTACCGTTAACAACCGCATTAATAATCGCCTGCTTTTTGTCGGCTTTTATAACGGGGCTGCGCAGCAGGTTTACAAAATCCTTGCTGGCACCGGTAACAGCTTTCAAAAACTGCATATCGGCATACACATTTTCCAGCGCACCTTTTTCAGTAGCCAGGTCAACCAGGCTTTTGGCATATCTTGATGCTATACGTAAGTTGGGCATAGAAGAATTTGAGAATTTGTCCGGAGAACAACCCCGGTTAAGACGTGCGTGCTGTGTGCCACAGCATCACATCCGGCAAATTGAATTAGTTTAATTTAACGCCGTCTGCCAGCTGCTTGATGTAGCTTTCCTGCTCAGCTTTGTTAGCCAATTCTTTACGCAGTACTTTTTCAGCCACTTCAATAACAAGTGTGCCTACCTGGTTTTTAACGTCGGTGATGGCAGCATTTTTCTGCTGTGTAATAGCAGCCTGCGCGTCAGCCAGGATACGGTCGTACTCAGCTTTTGCCTTGTCTTTTGCGTCAGACACCATTTTATCGGCAGTGTCTTTTGCTTCTTTCAGCAAAGTAGCTCTTTCTTCACGTGCTTTGGCAAGCAGGGCTTCGTTTTCGCTTTTCAGCTGGGCCATTTCGGCTTTCACTTTCTGCGCGCTGGAAATAGATTCAGCAATGCTTTCTTCCCTGTCTTTCAAACCTTTCAAAATAGGTTTCCAGGCAAATGCTTTCAAAATCAGGAACACGATAACAAACGCAATCAGTGTCCACACAATTAAACCCAAACCAGGTAATAACAGTTCCATATGAGAATTTGAAAATTTGTGAATTTGAACAATCAGCACGCAGCTATCTGCATTCACCAATTGCTGTAAAAACCATTGAAAAGGGCATTGAAAAGGTGCCTTTCATTTGCACACTTTCAAATTACCACATTTGCAAATTAGAATACTGCATCCTCCGCCCTGTGCTTTGGATGCAGTAATCAGTTTGTGCTATTTCAGTACAGCCAGGATACCTGCGATAACTGCGAACAGGGCAACACCCTCTACGAACGCAGCAGTCAGGATCATGTTAGCACGGATGTCGTTGGCTGCCTCTGGCTGGCGGGCGATGCTTTCTACAGCGCCTTTACCAATCTGTCCGATACCGATACCGGCACCAATTGCCGCTAAACCGGCACCAATCGCACCACCCAAGTTGCTCAGGCTGGCATCCATTAAAACGCTCATTAATGACATAATGATCAGGTTTTTGATTTATATATAAAACTTAAAGAACTTACTATTTCAAGTGAGCTTACCCTTCCTTGTTTTTACTTCACCGGTTCGTCACCGGTCTCCTTTCAAATAATCACCGCATCATCGTGACCGCCGTTGGCATCGCTGTGCTCACCTTCCAGCGACTGGCCGATAAATACTGCGGTAAGATTGGTGAAAATGAACGCCTGGATAAATGCTACCAGGATTTCAATCATATAAATGAAAACAGTAAATGCAATAGATACAGGAGAGAAGCCCCAGCCTGCTACCGTGTTCATTGAGCCGAAGATGAAGATCAGCAGAATGAAACAGGTAATTACGATGTGACCGGCAATCATGTTCGCAAAAAGACGAATGGCCAATGCAGCGGGCTTAATCAATATAACACCCAACAACTCAACCGGGATCAGGATCAGTTTTACCAGGAAAGGCACGCCGGGAGGCCAGAAGATATGACCCCAGAAATGACCGTTGGTGCTCAGCAGTATCACGATCAGTGAAATACAAGACAGTACCAGTGTAAAGGCAATGTTGCCGGTTACGTTGGCAGTACCTGGGATAAGACCTACCAGGTTATTGATCAGGATAAAGAAGAATACAGTTAACAGGTAAGGCATGTATTTTTCGTAGAAGTGACCGAGGTTGGGTTTGCCTACTTCGTCTCTGACAAAAGTGATAACAGGCTCAACCGCATTCTGGAAACCGGTTGGCGCTTTACCTGCATTCTTTTTATATTTCTTCGCAACATTCAGCATCAGTACCACCAGCAATACCAGTGATAACAGCATCTGCATTACGTTACGTGTTAAGCTGAAATCGTATACTTTAACGGCTTCGTCAACTTTACCGTCAGCATCAACCGCTACAATGTGACCTTCTTCGCTTTTATAACCCTCGTAAGCAACTTTACCTTCTTCAAAACGGCTGTATGAGAAGAAAGAAACGCCACGCTGCGGAGAATACAACAACACAGGCAAAGGAATAGCAATAGCATGCTCACCAATGGTTGCAAAGTGAAACTCATGCGCATCCATTACGTGCTCCATGATGAGTTTGGAAGGATTGAACCCTTCTTTCTTCTCACCTGCAGCTTCTGTCTGCTGAGTTTGATCGCCGGTTTTATCCTGCGCGATGCTTACATTATAAAAACTTGTTATAAGCAGGCTGAAAGCCGCAACCAGTAAGTATTTCATGCTCCTAAAGGCCATAGTCGTCCTCGAATTTGGCGGCAAAGATAGGAGTTGCAGCCTGAAAAAGCGAATCTGCCACTCGGTAAATGTGAAAAAAGTTAAGGTGAACGGGGACGCGGAAGATATTTTACCGCAAAGAGAACAGAAAAACAGCCGCAAGCTGCCAGCTACGAGCTGCAAGCCCTGCTCTCCGGCAATACTTAATAATACTCGCTAAGATCATCTCGACTGTCGATTCTCGATTCTCGTTAGTTCTTCCACTCACAACTGACGACTGACGGCTCACGATGACGATTCCCGCTCACGAAACCGGCACCTGCTTCTCAAACTGCATGCTGTGCAGCTTGGCATAAAAACCGCCCAGGGCCACCAATTGCTCATGTGTGCCTACTTCCTTGATTTCGCCCTTGTCCAGCACAATAATCTGGCTGGCCTTGCGGATGGTACTGAGGCGGTGGGCAATAACAATAGAAGTACGGCCTGCAATCAGCGTGTCAATCGCTTTCTGGATCAGCATTTCGCTTTCTGTATCGATGGAAGAAGTGGCTTCGTCCAGTATCAGTACCGACGGGTTGTACAGCAGCGCACGAATAAAGGAGATCAGCTGGCGCTGCCCAAGACTTAATGTATTACCCCTTTCCATTACATCGTAGCTGTAGCCGCCGGGGAGCTGCATAATAAAATCGTGCACGCCAATGAGTTTGGCGGCAGCAATTACCTGCTCTTTGGATATATCAGGATTGCGCAGGGTAATATTGTCCATTACAGAGCCGGAAAACAAAAACACGTCCTGCAGCACCACGCCAATGCTGCCGCGCAGGGCATCCAGCTGGTATTCTTCAATGTTTACGCCGTCCAGCGAAATGGTGCCTTTCTGAATATGGTACAGCCTGTTCAGCAGGCTAATGATCGATGTTTTACCGCTGCCCGTATGCCCCACCAGTGCGATGGTTTCACCGGCTTTGGCCTGCAGACTGATATTCTTCAGCACATAATTTTCGTCGTTGTAGGCAAACCAAACCTTGTCAAACTGAATTTCACCGCGTACTTTTTCCGGGTTATAACTGCCTTCTTTTTTGATGTAATCTTCGTTTTCCAGCACCTTAAACACACGTTCAGCGGCAATCATACCCATTTGCAGCACATTGAATTTATCCGCAATTACGCGCAGCGGGCGGAAAATCTGGTTGAGGTATAAAATAAACGACACCAGCAGCCCCGCATCCAGTCTCCGGTCGGTAATATACCAAACCAGTATGCCGGTGCTCAGCGCCAGCACCACTTCCACCACCGGGAAAAATACCGAATAGGCGAAAATGGATTTGATATTGGCATTGCGGTGCTCCTGGTTAATCTTGCGGAATTTGCCAAACTCACGGTCTTCTGCCGCAAAAGCCTGCACCAGCTGCATACCGGTAATATGTTCCTGCACAAAAGCATTCAGCGCTGCCACGGCATTGCGCACACGGATAAAGCTCTTGTTCACGCTTTCTTTGAAATAATAGGTGGCCACAATCATAATCGGGAACGGCACCAGGCTTATCAGGGTGAGTTTCCAGTTAATCCAGCACATGGTAGCCAGGGTAATAACAATCGAAAGCAGGTCGGCAATAATGGGAATCAGCCCGTCACTGAAAATGTCATTGATGCTTTCTATATCGTTAATGGTACGGGTGGTGAGGGTACCGATGGGCGTGGTATCAAATTGTTTGAGGTTGAGGCCCAGTATTTTACGAAAAACCTGGATGCGCATGTCGCGTACCACGCTCTGCCCCATCCACGAAGTGAGAAAAGTAAACAGGAAGCGGACAAAAGTTTCAATAAAAATAAATACCACCTGGAAAATGGTTACCGCGATAATAAAATGCAACGGGTTGCTGGTATCGGTGTTCAATATAGCCCAGTGTACCCATTGCGGTATGTGTACCGCCTTGGAGGGATCTGTTTTGTCGATGGTGAGCTGAATTAAAAACGGGCGAACAGGCGTAAACACCGCCAGCACAATGGCCAGCACCAGGCTCATGTAAAACTGCCACCGGTAAGGTTTAACAAACCGGAACACCTTTCTTAACAGCGAAAAATCGAAAATCTTCTTTTTTACTCGTTCACTCATGATAGAAACCAAAGGTAAGGAGAGATAGGCAAAACCGTGAATCGGGAGCCGTCAGTCGTGAAGAACCAACGAGAATCGAGAATCGACAGTCGAGATGATCGAAGCGAGTATTTTATAACTGTCGCCAAAGGCGACTTAAATCCAACAGGCTGGCAGCTTGTAGCTTAATCTGTTTTGTGTCGACCGTCGCCCCCATCTCCCTCGTGAACTTTTCGTAAATTCGTAGAACGTATGGATCAAAAGCAAGCAATCGTAGCAGAAACAAACACTTTACCGAAATACACTTTAACTGAGGAGCAGGAACGCAAAGAAATTCTGCGGCAGTACCGTGCCCTGTTGCGAGGCTTACGTCCCAAATTGAAAAGAGGCGATAAGGAACTCGTGCGCCGGGCTTTTGAAATGGCTGCAGAAGCACATAAAACCATGCGCCGCAAAAGCGGTGAACCATATATTTTACATCCCCTGGCCGTAGCCCATATCTGCGTGGAAGAAATTGGCCTGGGTGTGCGCTCTACCATCTGTGCGCTGCTGCACGATGTGGTGGAAGATACCGACATTACACTCGAAGACCTGGAAAGGGAATTTGGTACCGAAATAGCCCGTATTGTAGATGGGCTTACCAAGATCTCGAATGTGATGGATACCAATACCAGTCAGCAGGCCGAGAATTTTAAAAAGATATTGCTCACCCTTACCGACGACCCGAGGGTTATCCTGATAAAACTGGCAGACAGGCTGCACAATATGCGCACCCTCGATTCCATGAAGCGGGAGAAGCAGCTTAAAATTGCCAGTGAAACCATCTGGGTATATGCCCCGCTCGCTCACCGTATGGGTTTGTATACCATCAAGACCGAGCTGGAAGACCTTTCCATGAAATACATGGAATCTGACCAGTACAAGGAAATTGCACGCAAACTGGCAGAGACCAAGCGCGAGCGAACGCGTTACATCAACGAGTTTATCAAGCCGCTCAAAGAAAAACTGCAGCGTGCAGGTTTCAATTTCGAAATCTACGGCAGGCCCAAAAGCATTCACTCTATCTGGAATAAAATACGCAAGAAGGGCGTGGCATTTGAAGAAGTGTACGACCTGTTTGCCATCCGCGTTATTCTGGATTCAACCCCTGAAAAGGAAAAAGAAGAATGCTGGAAAGTGTATTCCATGATTACCGATGAATACACGCCTTCACCCGAGCGCCTGCGCGACTGGCTCAGCAACCCCAAAAGCAATGGCTACGAGGCTTTGCACACCACCGTAATGGGGCCGCAGGGTAAATGGGTAGAAGTGCAGATACGCACCAAACGCATGAACGAGATTGCGGAAAAGGGCCTGGCAGCGCACTACAAATACAAGGAAGGCGGCACCAGCCAGGAAAAAGATGAAGACCGTTTTGATAAATGGTTTACACAAATCCGCGAGGTGATCAGCAGCCAGGATACAGACAGCGTGGACTTTCTGCAGGATTTTAAAACCAGCTTTCTTGCAGAAGAAATTTACGTGTACACACCAAAAGGTGATGTAAAAATGCTGCCTGTAGGCTCTACGGCATTGGATTTTGCCTTCTCTATACACTCTGCTATCGGCAGCAAGTGTATTGGCGCCAAGGTAAACCACAAGCTGGTACCCATTAGCCACAAGCTACGCAGCGGCGACCAGATAGAGATTATCACCAGCAACAAACAGAAGCCTACCGAAGACTGGCTGAACATTGTTGTTACTGCCAAGGCCAAGAGCAAGATCAAAGATTCGCTGAAAGAAGAGAAGCGGGCTATTGCCGAAGATGGCAAGTACATTATGCAGCGCAAGCTCGAAAACATGGGCGCTGCCTTTAACCAGCACAACATCGATGAACTGGTTAATTTCTACAAAGTACCCTCCCAGCTTGACCTGTTTTACAATATTGCCGTAAAAACCTTCGACCTTAAGGAGCTGAAGGATTTTCATGTGCTGGGCGATAAGCTGGAGCAGCCCAAACCGGTAAAACCGGTGGCAGAGCCAACCGGCAAAACCCAGGAAACAGAGTACAAACCCAGCAAAAAAGATTCCGAGCTCATTATTTTCGGTGAGAGCAGCGACAAAATCATGTACTCCCTGGCCAAATGCTGTAACCCCATCCCGGGAGATGACGTATTTGGCTTTGTAAGCACCGGTAAAGGGCTCATTATACACCGCATTAACTGTCCCAATGCGGCGCAGATGATGGCCAATTACGGGCACCGTATCGTTAAAACCAAATGGGCCAAGAACAAGGAGATTTCGTTCCTTACCGGCATCAAAATCATTGGGATGGACGATGTGGGAGTTATTAATAAAATTACCAATGTTATCAGCGGCGAGCTGCGGATAAACATCTCTGCGCTCACCATTGAATCGAAAGAAGGACTGTTCCAGGGCTCCATCCGCGTGTTTGTGCACGACAAGGAAGAACTGGACGAACTGGTGAACCGTTTAAAGCAGCTGGAAGGCATTCAAACGGTTGACCGATTCGATATTGAATAAACCGATTTGCAAAACAAGGGCTACTGAGCTATTTTTGCCACTCATTTTCAAAATTCAATTCAATGGTTGACGTAATTCTAGGCCTGCAGTGGGGTGATGAAGGGAAAGGTAAAATAGTAGATTATTTTGCTCCCAACTATGATATCATTGCCCGTTTCCAGGGCGGCCCCAACGCAGGTCATACGCTGTATGTAGAAGGTAAGAAAATAGTGTTGCACCAGATTCCTTCCGGTATATTCCACCAAAACACCATTAATCTTATCGGTAACGGTGTAGTACTCGACCCTGTAACACTGAAAAAGGAGTGTGACGCCGTAGCAGCTTTTGGAATTGATGTAAGAAAAAACCTGTTTATCTCTGAACGCACCAACCTTATTCTGCCCACACACCGTGCACTCGACAAGGCTTCCGAAATGCAGAAAGGCGACAGCAAAATCGGTTCTACGCTCAAAGGCATCGGACCTGCCTATATGGACAAAACAGGCCGTAACGCCATCCGCGTAGGTGATTTGCTCGACAAGAATTTTACTACACAGTATATCAAACTGCGCTTAAAACACCAGAAACTGCTCGATAACTTCCATTTCAATGAAGATATTTCTGCATGGGAAGAAGAGTTTTTTGAAGCACTGGAGTTTTTACGCACGCTGAAAGTGGTGAACGGTGAATATTTCATCAACAACCTCATCGGCAGCGGTAAAAAAGTACTGGCCGAAGGCGCACAGGGTACCATGCTCGACATTGATTTTGGTACATTCCCGTTTGTTACCTCTTCCAGCACTATCTCTGCAGGTGTTTGTACCGGCCTGGGTGTTGCCCCGCAAAAAATCAAAGACGTACTGGGTGTTACCAAAGCCTACTGTACGCGCGTTGGCGGCGGCCCATTCCCTACCGAACTGCACGATGCCGTAGGAGAAGAGCTGCGCAAAATAGGCAACGAATTCGGCGCTACTACAGGCCGTCCGCGCCGTTGCGGCTGGATTGACCTGGTGGCCCTTAAATATACCTGCATGATCAACGGCGTTACCAAAATGGTGATGACCAAAGCTGATGTGCTGGATACATTTGAAGAATTAAACGTTTGTACTTCTTACAAGGTAAATGGTGAAGAAAAAGCAGAAGTGCCTTTCCAGATGACCAAAGTGAACATTGAACCAACCTACAAAACGTTTAAAGGCTGGCATGCCGATTCAACCAAAATAAAAGAAGCAGCTGCAATGCCTGCTGATATGGCTTCTTACATTAAATTTATAAATGAATACACCGGCGCTCCTGTGAAGTACGTTTCTAACGGTCCGGGAAGAGAACAGATTATTCATTTGTAGTATATTGCCTGCTGCTAAATGCGGTATATTCAGGCATTGAATTTGTGAGGGAAAAATTTTTTTTGTTGATTAAAAAACTCGTTGAAATTTTACGAAGTTAATTTTCACGGATTATGGCAGCAAAATCAGATAAAGAGAAAAAAACAACCGGTCGCAAAACCGCACCAGACAACGACAATGAGAAGTCATCACCCAAAGCAACTAAAAAAGAAGCTGATGACGATGATGATGATTTTGAAGACGAGGATGACGACGTGGATGAAAAGCCATCCAAGAAACCGTCTAAATCTGCTTCAAAAAAATCTAAAGACGAAGAGGACGATGATGATGACGATGACGAAGATGCAGAAGAAGATGATGACGATTGGAACAAAGCTGAAGATGATGAAGACAGCTGGGACCCTGATTTTGACGAATTTGATATTCCTAAATCAAAAGGCAAAAAATCAACCGGTACCGGTACAGGCGCAGGCAAAAAAGGCGGCGATGAAGAAGATGATTTCAAAGTAGATGAAGACTTCAAAGAATTTGATCTCTTCAACGACAATGAATTTAATGATGATGAAGATGATGATTTCTAATCATCCCTGAATGAATTGTGCCAAGAGAACAAGCATCATTTCCGATAAACGATTTTGATGTATTCAAAAGACAAATGTTGAACTGGGCCAACCGGTTCAACATTTGTTGTTTTTTGGATAACCATAACTATACGCATACGCCCAACAGGTACCAATGCCTGCTTGCAGTTGATGCAATAGATACCTTTCGTGTGCCTGTAAGCAATCCCGGCACCATGCAGGCTTTGCAACAGTTTTTACAACAGCACAACGACTGGCTTTTTGGTCATTTCAATTTCGACTTCGGGCATCCCTCTCATTTGCCCGATACCATTGGTTTTCCTGATGCGTTTTTATTTCAGCCGGCCACGGTGATAGAACTGCAGCAGCATACAGTACATATTTCCTGTTACCACCACACACCCGAACAGGTGTTCCGGGTCATTAGCGCCGAAACGCCGGCCTCTGCACAATCGCCGGCTATAACACCTGCATTTACCCCCCGCATCAGCCAGGCCGATTATATAGCCAAAATACAGGCATTGCAAAAGCACATACTGCGGGGCGATTGTTATGAAATCAATTTCTGCCAGGAATTTTATGCGGCAAGCGCGCAGCTAAACCCGCTCGCTACTTATCTGCGCCTTGCAGCTGCATCACCTGCCCCTTTTGCAGCTTACTACAAAACAGGTGAACATCATTTGCTGTGTGCAAGCCCTGAACGGTATGTATACCGCGAAGCGCAAACCCTGTTATCGCAACCTATTAAAGGCACTGCACGCAGGGATACAACCAATGTGCACGCCGATGAACTGTTACGACAGCAATTGTTCAACAGCAGTAAAGACCGCAGTGAAAATGTAATGGTGGTAGATCTTGTGCGCAATGATTTCAGCAGGCTTTGTTTGCCAGGCTCTGTGCATGTGCAGGAGTTGTTTGGCGTATACAGTTTTCCGCAGGTGCACCAGCTCATTTCTACCATCACAGGCACATTGCCATCACAGGCAACCTTTGCAGCTATATTGGAAGCAACCTTCCCCATGGGCTCTATGACGGGTGCGCCCAAGCAAAAAGTACTGGAGCTTACCAGCCGTTACGAAACAGTAAAACGGGGCATTTATTCCGGTACGGTTGGTTATATCAAACCAGGTGGTGATTTTGATTTTAACGTAGTAATACGCAGCCTGCTGTACAATGCGCAAACGCAATACCTGAGCTACCTGGTAGGCGGCGGCATTACGTTTTACAGCGATGCGGCAAAAGAATACGAAGAGTGTTTGCTTAAAGCAGCAGGCATTAAAAAAGCCCTGCTGTAAACAGGGCTTTAGTTCTTCATAGCGTAAATTCTTATCGGCCTATGCATTGCCTTTGGCTACATCAACCGGTGGCTGAGGAGACAGCAGCAACTGCACGCTTTGCTGTAAAATGAGTTGTTTCTTTTCCTGGAAAAGCGACATCTTATCGTTGGGCAAACGCAACTGGTACGTTTTACCTTCTGAAATCATTTTTTCAAAACCGGGGTTCAGGCGGTTAAAATCTTTATCGTTCAGTGATAAAGTTTTAATAATTACACCTGCATTGTATTTACCGCTCAATGATACGGTTGTGGTGGTGCTCATTTCTGCATCAGTCAATATGGGTGCTGCCGTTGAGGATGAAACCATCATGGCATCGATATTGGCTTTCTGCAGGGCTGTTTCCTCGGCAGTAAGGCAAGTCCACCCGCCGCCACCTTCCAGTACATAATGTACGGCTATGAATTTCTTCACGTGGTTACGGGTTTCTTCGCGCAGAAAATACTGCAGATCCCAGAAATTACTGCTGCCGGCTTTTTTGATGGCTCTTTTAACACCACCAACGCCGCCATTGTAAGCAGCTACTACCAGCAGCCAGTCGCCAAACTCATCATAGAGTTCGTTGAGCAGTTTTGAGGCTGCCACGGTGCTTTTGTAAAAATCGGTACGCTCGTCCTTTGAACCCTTTCCCATTTTGAGACCATAGCGTTTTGCCTCGTCGGGCATCAGCTGCCAGGGGCCCACCGCACCTGCGTGCGAGCGAAGGGTAGAACTGAGATTGCTTTCAATTACGGATAAATATTTGAGTTCCGTAGGTAAGCCATTTTGGGCAAGCACTTTATTGTAAATGTTAAAATAAGGCTTCCCCCATTCTCTCATTTTTTCCAGGTCATCCTTTTCACGGGCAATATATCCTTCCACGAATGCAACTGCCTTTGGATTTAACTGGAAAAGATAGGGTTTATCCGGGTCGTAATTACCGCCATTGAACAGGGTTCTGAATCCTTTTGCAGAAGCAGAATCCTTGTCGGATGTTTTACGCCCCCCTTTACCAGTGCCGTCAATTGTGAACGACATGATGGTAAAACTGGCTATCAGTAGAATAATGGTTCCCAGCAGGTACCTGGCAAAGCGGGCCAATAAAAAGCCTCTTACAGAGAAAAACTTTCCTTGCATCAAGTATCGCTTTTTTATGATTATCAAATAGCAGTTCGCTGTGAAACTGCGTTTACGCGTATTGATCGGGTGTGTAAAACCCTGTTGACCAGTTGCTTTGGCTCAATTTTAAAAGGGAGGTAATGCTGTTGTTGCGTTTCTGGTCTAAACTTCCTGACTAATCTTTCGCTGCTATTTGCATGAACGTTTTTGAAAGGCTCAGCAAAGTTACTTCATTCATTTGAGAAGTCATCACCTGAATACCAAAAGGCATGCCAGAAGGGTGGGTGAACAAGGGAAGGGATATGCCCGGAATCCCTGTGAGATTGGCGAAAACCGTGTAAATATCCGCCAGGAAAATTTCTATCGGATCACTTTTTTCGCCGATTTTAAAGGCAGGGGCTGGCACGGTTGGGGAAATAATGGCATCAAATTCCCCGAAAATGGCAGTCGTTTTTTGGGTCAGCAGTCTTCTTACCTGCTGTGCCTTAGTAAAATACGCATCATAATATCCTGAGCTAAGTACAAAAGTACCTAACATGATCCTTCGTTTTACTTCGGCTCCAAAACCCTCGCTGCGGTTCTGTTTATAAAAATCTGTCAGATCGTCTGTCGCTACCGGTGACCTGTACCCATATTTAACGCCATCATAGCGCGATAAATTGCTTGAGGCCTCTGCAGTTGTTAAAACGTAATAAGCGGGCACTACATAGTCAAGCAAATCAAAATCAACAGCTTGCACTAAATGGCCTGCAGCTGTTAAAGTTTCGATAAAAGCTTCTGTCTGCTCTTTGATCGCGGGGTCTAAACCCGGATGTTCGAGTGCCTGTTTAAAATAGGCAATGCGATACGGCTTTTCAGGCTGTGTTTGCAGCTGTTCACTGTAAGCCGGCACAGGGGCAGTGCTTACGGTGCTGTCGAATGCATCTTCACCTGCAATTACTTCAAGTGCAAGTGCAACATCATTCAGGTGCAGACCGAAAATACCAATCTGGTCAAAGGAAGAGGCGTAGGCAATTAAGCCGTAACGGGAAACGCGACCATAAGAAGGTTTGAGGCCGATAATGCCGCAGAAATCGGCTGGCTGGCGTACAGAGCCGCCCGTGTCGCTGCCCAGGCTAAGCATGCACATATTGCCTTGTACGGCAACGGCAGAACCGCCTGATGAGCCACCGGGCACCCTTTCGGGATCGGCAGCATTGCGTACAATACCGTAGGCAGAGTTTTCATTGGCACTGCCCATGGCAAATTCATCACAGTTCTGGCGACCTATGATAATGGCACCTGCATCGAGCAGGCGTTGTACAGCTGTGGCGTTATAAAGGGAAACAAAATTTCTGAGAATGCCGGAAGCGGCTGTTAGTCCGTGATCCTGGTAGCTGATCACATCCTTGATACCGATAACTACCCCATACAATGGTTGTAAGCTTTGCTGGCCGGGTAAAGCTGCATCGAGCATGGCTGCGCGTTGCAACGCTTCTTCTTTGTATACTTCGATAAACGCATTGAGGTGCTGTTGCGCAGCTATCCCGTTTAAATAATAATGAACGGCCTCCACACAGGTGGTTTGGCCGTTCAATAATGCGTTATGATAGTCTTTGATTCCGGTAAAGCTAAACAAAGGCTAAACAAATTTGGGGTTGTAAGAAAATTACTGCTGAGTGGTGCCAGTAGTAGTAGTTGTCTGCTGAGCAGGCGCTGCGGGCGTAGTATCTTTTTCGCGCATGCCTTCTTCCAGTTCTCTCTTCACGTTTGTTTTAGCATCGTTGAATTCGCGGATGCCACGGCCCAATCCTCTCATGAATTCAGGGATTTTGCGACCGCCAAACAATACCAGCACTACTAATGCAATCAGTAGAATTTCTTGGAAACCTAGGTTACCCATATTATTTTGTTTGATGTGTGAAAAACAAAGTTATTTATTAATTCGTTGCTGCGAACTTTAATTACCGTTAAGACGGAATAAAAAAGCGGAAGTTTATCAAGCAACTTCCGCTTTCAAAAATATTACAGCAACTGTTAATTTATTTAACACGTTTTTCCTTAATCCTGGCACTTTTACCACTGCGTTCACGCAGGTAGTAAAGTTTGGCGCGACGTACTTTACCTACTTTGTTCAGCTGGATGCCGTCGATGTTTGGAGAGAAGAAAGGGAACAACCTTTCAACGCCTACACCGTCAGAAATCTTGCGAACGGTAAAAGTAGCGGTAGAACCGGTACCCTGGATTTTAACCACATCTCCGCGGAAGCTCTGGATACGTTCCTTGCCACCTTCCACAATTTTATAGTTAACGGTAACGTTGTCACCGGCTTTGAATTTAGGAAAATCCTTTTTTGCTGTCAGTTGCTCATGCACAAATAGAACTGCTGCGTTCATGGCTTAAAATTTAAGGACGGCAAAGGTAAGTACCAATGCTATCAATTCCAAAGAAAATATTTTCGTTTCGGGGGCAAATTTAGCTCATTTCTGTCGCATTTCCCTGTAAAACACGCAGCATCAGGTATTTATTCAGGTAAAAACGCTGCTATTTCTTTCAAAAAAAATTCCGGCACCTTGCGGGTGCCGGAACTGTATATGTTTAACCAGCAGGCTGATTATCGTGCTACGTTTACTGCCCTTTTCTCGCGAATTACGGTTACTTTAATCTGGCCGGGATAAGTCATCTCGGTCTGGATTTTCTGCGCAATTTCGAAGCTCAGTTTATCGCTTTCGCTATCGGTTACTTTTTCCGCCTCAACAATTACACGCAGTTCGCGACCGGCCTGGATGGCGTATGCCTTCTCTACGCCCTGGTAGGCCATAGCGAGGTTTTCAAGGTCTTTAATGCGCTGCAGGTACTGTTGCATAATCTCCCTTCGTGCACCGGGGCGGGCGCCGCTAATGGCGTCACAGGCCTGCACAATGGGTGAAATCACATACTGCATCTCCATTTCATCGTGGTGGGCACCAATGGCATTTACCACGGCAGGGTTTTCACCATATTTTTCGGCTAAGCGCGCACCCAGCAGGGCATGGCTCAGTTCAGTTTCTTCGTCGGGCACTTTACCAATGTCGTGGAGCAGACCGGCACGTTTGGCCAGTTTGGGGTTAAGGCCCAGTTCAGCTGCCATAATACCACACAGGTTGGCTACTTCACGGCTGTGCATCAGCAGGTTTTGACCGTAAGAAGAACGGAAGCGCATTTTACCTACAATACGCACCAGCTCTTTGTGTAAACCGTGGATACCCAGTTCAATAACGGTACGCTCCCCTATTTCCATTACCTGCTCTTCCAGCTGTTTGCGGGTTTTCTCTACCACTTCCTCGATACGGGCCGGGTGAATACGGCCATCGGCTACCAGGCGCTGCAGTGACAGGCGGGCGATTTCCCTTCTCAACGGGTCGAATGAAGAAAGCACAATGGCTTCAGGGGTATCATCCACAATCAGGTCAACACCTGTTGCCGCTTCAATGGCGCGGATGTTACGGC
Source organism: Deminuibacter soli (assembly GCF_003412455.1). Taxonomy (GTDB): domain Bacteria; phylum Bacteroidota; class Bacteroidia; order Chitinophagales; family Chitinophagaceae; genus Deminuibacter; species Deminuibacter soli. Next base: position 556,023 of record NZ_QTJU01000001.1, read on the forward strand.
CTTCACGGCCAATGATCTGCCCTTTTATTTCATCGCTTTCCAGGTTGAAAACGGTAACTGTATTCTCGATGGTTTGCTCAGCAGCGGTGCGCTGAATGCTCTGGATAATTACTTTGCGGGCTTCCTTGTTGGCTTTCTGCTTGGCATCTTCAATAATTTCCTGCTGCAGTGCCAGGGCCTGGGTGTGGGCTTCCTGTTTCAGGCTTTCAACCAGTTGTGATTTGGCTTCTTCGGCTGTAAGACCGGCAATTTTTTCAAGGCGGCGGATATGCTCTTCCTGGTGTTTTTCCAGCTCGGTGCGTTTGTGGCTCACCACTTCAATCTGGCGGTTCAGGTTTTCCTTGATGGCCTCGTTTTCCTTGATCTGCTTTTCGATAGCAGCCTCTTTCTGGTTAATGGCAATCTCTTTCTGCTTGATCCTGTTCTCTGTTTCGCCGAGTTTTTTATTTCTTTCGAGCACATCTTTATCGTGCTCAGCTTTTAATTGTACAAATTTTTCCTTCGCTTCAAGTTGCTTTTCCTTCTTAATATTCTCTGCGCGTATCTCTGCTTCTTTTAAAATACTCTGAGCCCGGGCCTCTGCATCATCTACCTGCTTCTGTGTATTCTTGGCAAAAATGAACTTACCTGCAATAATCCCGACAGCAATCGCTATTACACCAATTATTATATACATACCTGTTTGATCCATGCTTTAATGGCGTTTTTAAATTTAATTCATAATCCTGTACCCCGCTCACTCTTATAGGCACACAGTGCGCGGTAAGGTAAGTTGCGAAGATAATTAAAGCGAATCAAATTTTCAGAAAGAGTAAATTTCCCTTATTAAGACCAATAATTCCAGTTATGGGAAATGCAATACTTGTTATAAAATATTAACATTCTGATTATCAAAAAATTACAGAAAATTAATACTTGGCACTATACTTGGCTATAAGTTGGTACCCGTTTTTATTCCGACGAAGTCCCGAAAACAGAACGTTTACCCGTAAACGTTTCAACAAAAAAATCCGGTATAAGCTACCGGATTTTTTTATGCCCCTGTGAGAATAAGATCAATTATACATTAAACAGCGCTTTATCTAACATAAGCTCCAGGGCTGCCAGTTTGTTGATGGTTTCTTCGGTACGGATAAGGTCTTCACCGGTTTTGTTCTGCTCCATGGCAAACCAGATGAGTACCATGGCCACGTAATCCTGCATGTCTTTCCCGGCGAAGCTGGTTTTAAATTCAACAATTTTGTCGTTGATCAGCTTGATGGTTTTACGCACCAGCTCTTCGTTAGACGGTTCTATTTTAAGGCGGTAACTTCTGTCACCGATAATAATATTGACTGGTATTAATTCAGGCTTCATGTGTTATGCATTCAGCAGTGACAGGCATTTTTCTATTTCTTTGAGATATCCGTCTATGCGTTTTTCGAGGGCTTTTTTTTCTGTGCCGTTGAGGTTACCGGTGCTGATTTGTACAATATCCAGCTGTTCCTGCAGCTGCTGCACTTTATCTTCCCGGGTTTTCACCACTTGTTTGGCTTGTTGCAAATCGGTTTTCAGCTGCAGGTTTTCTTTCTGCAATACCTGGTACTGCCGCAATAGTTGCTGCAACTTATCGTGTACTGCCTTTAATTGTGTTTCCAGGTCTGCCATAATGGTATAGGGAAATCCCGCACAAGTTGTACCACAATTTTGTGCGGGATGTAAAAAATTATTTTCTGATTTCTGCGCTCAGTTCTTTTTCAAAACCGGCTACAAGTTTACCAATCATTCCATCAATTTCTTTATCCGTCAGGGTTTTTTCTTCATCCTGGAAAGTGAAATTAACGGCCATTGATTTTTTGTCGGGGCCGAGTTTGTCGCTTTCGAAAATATCGAAGAGGCGCACCTGCTGCAGCTTAGGCAGTTTTGTTTTCGCAATCACTGCCTGCAATGCTTCGTAGGTAGTGCTGCGCGGAACTACCAGGGCCAGATCGCGCTGAACTGCCGGGAAACGCGGCACTTCGCGGTAGGTAATTTTTTTCTGGCCTGCCAGTTCGAGCAACAGCAGAAAATCAATATCGATAAAATACACCTGTTGTTTAATATCAAACGCATTGAGCTGCTCACGGCTTACCTCGATAATGGTGGCAACGGTTTGTTTACCGGCCAGTACTTCCAGCTCTATGGCGTGTTTGCTCTGCGTTTTGTGCACATAGCTGAAATTTCCGATGCCTGCACTTTGCAACAAGGCTTCTGCTACACCTTTGGCAATATAGAAATCAACTGCCTGTGCTTTACCCTGCCAGCTGTCTGTTACGATATTGCCGGTGAGGTAGGCGCAGAAATGTTCTTTCTCGCTGTAATTGCCCACACCGCTTTGGTGGTAGGTTTTACCTGTTTCAAAAAACAGCAGGTTGCTGTTTTTGCGGTTGCTGTTGTAGGCAATGGATTCCAGGCCGGTTTCCAGCATGGAGGGGCGCAGTACATCGAGCTCAACGCTGAGGTTGTTGATCATTTTCACCGAACCGGCCAGCACTTCTTCTGAGAAATATTTGCTGTTGGTGATAGAGTTGGTGAGTATTTCATTAAAGCCTTTGCCTACGAGGTAACCTGCCAGCTTTTCGCGCATGCCTTCTTTAAAACCAAGCGATTCAATAGCAGGAGAAATGGTAATAGCTGTAGGAATATCAATGTTGTCGAGGCCATCGATACGCAAAATTTCTTCTACGATATCTGCGCCCAGGCTAATATCCGGTTTACTGTACGGAACTGCCACCCACAATTCGTCCATGCCTTCTTTTACAATCTCGAAACCAAGGCTGGTGAGAATACGTTTTACTGCATCGGGGTGATAGTTTTTACCGCTGAGCTTTTTCAGGTAGTGGTATTTCAGGGCCACCTGTTTTTTTGCTTCGGGGTTTGGATAGATGTCAATTATATCTGATGCTATTTCACCACCGGCAATTTCCCTGATGAGCAGCGCGGCACGTTTCAGCACATTGACCGTATTGGAAATATCCACACCTTTTTCAAAACGAGTGGCTGCATCTGTACGCAGGCCATGCCTGAACGATGTTCTGCGCGTAGTGATGGGATTAAACCATGCACTTTCGAGAAAAATATTCGTTGTGGTATTTTTAACGCCACTGTATAAACCGCCAAACACACCGGCAATACACATGGGGCCTTCAGCATTGGCAATTACCAGGTCTTCTGCATCCAGCCTGCGTTCTTTTTCGTCTAATGTAACGAACGGTGTGCCTGCAGGCATGTTCTTTACAATTACGGTGTTGCCGGTAATGGCATCTGCATCAAAGGCATGCAGTGGCTGACCGGTATCGTGCAGCACGAAGTTGGTGATGTCGACAATATTATTGATCGGGCGCAGGCCAATAGCCAGCAACCTGTCTTTCAGCCATTGCGGCGATTCCTGCACGGTAACACCCTTGATGCTTACACCGGCATAGCGCTGGCAGGCATCGGTGTTTTCGATGTGCACTTCAATGGGTTGCCCTCCCTGATCGGGTTTAAACGTTGACGGAAACGGGCTTTTCACCCTTGCGTCTTTGTTATTGTGATGCGTTAAATAAGCACAAACATCCCTGGCGACACCGTAATGGCTCATGGCATCCATGCGGTTAGGGGTAAGACCGATTTCATAGATCCAGTCTTCATAAGGCTGAAAGTACGAAGTGGCAGACTGGCCAACCTGTGCTGTTTCGGGCAGCACCATAATGCCGGCGTGGCTTTGGCCCATACCGATTTCATCTTCGGCACAAATCATCCCGAAGCTTTCTTCCCCGCGGATTTTGGCCACTTTCATGGTCAGCGGTTCGCCTGTGGAAGGATAAATGGTGGTACCAACGGTTGCCACCACTACTTTCTGGCCTGCAGCCACATTGGGTGCACCGCAAACAATCTGCAGCGGGGCTTCGCCGCCAACATTTACTTTGGTTACCCTGAGCTTGTCTGCATTGGGATGCGGAACACACTCCAGTACTTCCCCGATTACCAATCCGCGCAGGCCGCCTTTAATACTTTCATATTTTTCAAGGCTTTCCACTTCCAGGCCAATGCTGGTTAAAATTCTGGATAATCTTTCGGGATCCACTCTCTCGGGCAGGTATTCCGCCAGCCAGTTATAAGAAATCGTCATGCATCAAACTTTTGAAATAGGCTGCAAATATAGTTGATAAGTTGACTGTTTAGCCCGTTGCACAAGGTATTGCGCGGAATAGCAGCCTGCATTGGTTTACAGCCTGTTAAAACAGCCTTCCCTGGCTGCCCGGCCGCCTGAACTGGGTACAATCCAACTCCCAGCGTTCGGCGTTGAGCTTGTACAACTTATTGTATTTTATAAACTGTTGCCGCACCAGGTCGCTGATGGGCCCTTCGCCGCGCATGCGTACACCCCAGCGGCTGTCGTTTACCTGGCCGCCATGCCCGTTTTCGATCAGGTGCCATACCTTATCGGCCCTGTCAGGGAAGTTCTTGTACAGCCAGTCGTGAAACATGATTTTGATAGCCCCGTTCAGCCGGATAAATGTGTAGGCAGAGAAAGTAGCGCCGTTTTCGCTGGCTGCCAGCATTATGCGTTGCATTTCGTGTTCGTTTAACCCGGGTATCATGGGCCCGAGCATTACCCCCATGCGTACGCCCGCCTCGCTCAGTTCTTTGATAACCCGCAGGCGTTGTTTGGCTGTGGTGGTACGTGGCTCCATTACACGGCGCAGGTCTTCATTAAACGACGTGACAGACACCAGTACGCTCACCAGCTTTTTCGCAGCCAGTTTGGTAAGCACATCCTTGTCGCGCAAAATACCTGCGTTTTTGGTAATGATACCAACCGGCTGGTTAAACTCGAGGCAAACCTCGAGCAGCTGGCGGGTAATTTTAAACTGCTGTTCGGCAGGCTGGTAACAATCGGTGTTACCGCTAAGTGAAATGGGCAGGCATTCCCATTTCGGGTTCATCAGAAACTTGCGCAGCAATTGCGGCGCATTCTTTTTTACGATGATTTTCTGTTCAAAATCCAGCCCGGCGCTGTAGCCCCAGTACTCGTGTACATTGCGGGCATAACAGTAGATACAGCCGTGTTCGCAGCCCTGGTAGGGATTCATGCTGTAGAACATGCCCACATCCGGACTGTCTACCTTGTTAACAATGGTTTTGGCTTGCTCTTCGATAAACTGTGTAGCGGGGTTGGATTCTGTCCAATCGTCAATGGATTCAATCTGCTCCCGCACTTTTTCATTTTTCAGAAAGCGGTTGGGAGTGTTGATTTGTGCACCGCGACCTTTCAGGTACTGTGCTTCTTCCGGCATATTGGCCGGTGTAGGTTTTGCATTGGGATTATGCTGCATGTTTTTCATACGCTGCTGTTTTTCTTGCTTCAACAAATCATAAACATCGGTACAGGTTAGTAGTATTACAGCGTACGAAGCGCGGCCTGGCTCGGGCATGCGAGCCAGGCCGGCCCGTGAAAAAGAATAATTTAGCCGAACAGATCGCCTTGCGTAGGCTGTGCCAGCGCAACGGGCTGCGCGCCGCAAAGCTGCATGTGCTCTACTGTTTGGTAATAGCTTTTATTGCCCATGCGGCGTTTTAACAGCAGCAGATCGTTGGCCATAAAACGGCCGGTGAAATTGCGTTGCGAAAACTCCTGCCATGCTTTTTCGTACTGCCAGGGCTGCAGTTTGCGCGCCAGGGTAATGTGCGGCGTAGTGATAAAGTGCGGTTTGTTGTCTTTATCGAACTGCAGCAGCCTTTGTGTATCGCGGAGTGCGCGAACGGTTTGCACGATAGATGTTTTGGAAGTAACATTGATGTAGATGGTATGCGATGGAAAGCTACCAAAGTTACCCAGCTCTACCTTGAAAGGCTGCAACTGCGCTGCGATAGAGCGAAACCGTTGCAGGATGCGTGCTTCCGCAATTTCGTACTGGATAAATTTCACCAGCGTGATATGCGGTAAGGATTTGGCCGCCAATTCACAATCATAGCGGGCAGCAAATTCTTTTTTCAGGTCGATAATTTTATGCCATAAATCTTCGTGCGGGTGCAGCACCATGAGGTATTCTGCAACGGGGTATCCGGGTAATGCTGAAATGATCTTTTCCATGGTTTTTCATTTTACTGTTCGGCCGGCAGCAGCCTGAAAACATTGATCTCGCGGCCTTCTTCAAACTGGTTACGGCGGCGCAGCAGCACCAGTTCCGTAACCTCAAAAGTTTCGTGAAAAGTTTGCCGTGAGTATACGGGAATGGCTTTTTCATACACTTCACCGGTGAGCTGCCCGGCAATATTGAGGTGTGGTTTAGCGGTGAACTGTACGGGCGCACAGGCACAACTTTCAATATACCCGCTTACGGCTTTGAGCTGTGCGGCCAGCTGCGCAAAAGGCAACGGATCCTGTACACGCAGGTAAATGGTATGCGGGGGCAGGCTGCTGTAATTGTTGAGCGTTACAGCAAACCCCGGCAATACACTGGTAATGCGATGCATCCAGCGAATGATGGTTTCTTCCATTTCTTCCCTGGCTGTAAAAGAAGCCACCACAATATGCGGCGCTCCTGTTGTGCCCTTATGCCCGAACTGTACAGCAAACAATTGTTTTTCTGCCAGTACCTGCGCAGCCACTGCCGCGCCCGGGCGAACAATCAACTGGTATTCGTATCCTGCCTGCCTGCCTATTGCTGAAGCGGCAGCCGGTTGCACCCATCCTGTATTCATAAAACAAATTTTATCAGGCAATAAATTTAGCATAAAATTGCTAATAATATTAGTAAAAACAAAATTATTTATATGCAGCCTGAATCTATTTACGGGAGCGTTTACAAAGGCTCCAAAGCATTTAACCAATGGGATGTGCCTACTGCCAATGCCACCGGCTTCGGTGCAGCTGCAGATGATTACATGGAGCGTGGTATAGATTTAAATGAGCAGCTGATACGCAATAAACCGGCGACTTTCTTTTTCCGCATGTGCGGCGATACCATGACGGGTGCCGGCATTTACAAGGGCGATGTGCTGATTGTAGACCGGAGCATTAAAGCAGTGCCCGGCAAAGTGATTGTAGCTGTGCTGGATGATGAAATGCTGGTGCGGCGGCTGGAATACACGCCGGATAAAATAAGACTGGTGGCCGATGCTGCCCGGTTATCTGCACTTGAGGTTAACCACCAGTATGAACATTTTGCCATATGGGGCGTGGTAACTTATGTAATACACAGCCTGTAGTTATTGCTTCAGGTAAATGGTAAAGCTGGCACCCTTGCCCGGGGTGCCTTGTGCAGTAATATAACCCTTGTGGTTGTTGGCAATGCTTTTGCAAATGGCCAGGCCAATGCCTGTTCCCGCATATCCTGTTTTACCATGCAGGCGCTGGAACAGCTGGAAAATGCGGTCTGCATACTCCTGCTCAAAACCAATACCATTAGCAGCAAACAGGCTTGCGGCAAGTGAAGAAAGAAGTCGCCGGGATAGTTGGGTTGCGCGAACATCAGGGATATTGATTGTTTACCTGCAAGGTAACTCACCTGCAGGCCTGGTACGGTTAAAAGGCACTGTATGCAATATAAAAAAAGCTTATAAGGTTGGCAAGGATATTAAAACAGCGTTAATTGATTGTTTACCGGGGGCTGCTCTTTTCCAAACACGGTGCGGCCGCCATATTTCCAGCTATCTGCGCGTTCCTGTTCAATTACCTGCTGCAGGTTACCGCCTGCAATAAAATCTTTTTCAGCCTGCTGCGCCAGTGCACTTAACTTTTTAATGGCTTCCTGCTTGTCGCTCTCGCCTATGGAAGCCTTGTGTACAGCGGTTTGCAGTATTTGTATGGTTTCGTCGTACACCTGTATGGGAACAGGAAAGGGATGACCGTCTTTGCCGCCATGCGCAAATGCAAAACGTGCAGGATCTTTAAAACGGGAAGGCGTGCCGTGTATTACTTCGCTTACCAATGCGAGTGATTGCAAGGTGCGCGGACCAACACCCTGCAATAACAACAGCTCTTCAAAATCAGCGGGCTGCTTGTCGCGTGTTAGCCATAATACGGAACCGAGGCGCTTGAGATCAACATCTTTTGCACGAACATCATGATGCGCAGGCATAATAAGGCGTTGATAATCGCGGATTACATTGTCGGGGCCATCTTTTGAAAATTGTACAATGGCGTTGCGTGCAGGTGCGGCCTGCATATCGGTCATATTGAGTATTTGTCCCTGGTTAGCACCGCAAATCGCCGCGTGCGGATTTTCTACAAACGAAGTAACGGAGGCTGCATGCCAATGATAACGCCGTGCAGTTTTGGTACCTGCCTGCATACCCTGCTGCACCACCGTCCAGTCACCTTCATCACTTACAATAAAATTGTGCGTGTACAGCTGAAACCCGTCCTGTACAGCCGTATTGTCCACCTTTGCACTTAGCTTGCTGCAACGCACCAACTGGTTCCCGTTAAGTCCTGTTTGTTCTGCAACAGCGAGCAATTCACGTGGCGCTTCTGTTGAATGTTTGCCTTTGCCGCCGCAGATATAAATGCCGAGTGTTTTGGCATTGGGGTTAATGGCGCGTTTGAGTGCGCCCATTACTGAAGTGGTGATGCCTGACGAATGCCAGTCCATACCCATTACTGCACCAAGACTTTGAAACCAGAAAGGGTCACTGAGGCGGCGGATAACTTCTGCCTTGCCGTAGTCTGCCAGTATGGTTTCGGTAATAGCCAGTCCCAGTTTGGCCATGCGCTGGGCAAGCCATTGTGGAACATAGCCGTAATGTAAGGGAAGATCTGCACTGCCTGACCGCTTCATGCTAACAAAGTTAGCGAATCTTTTGCTTGTGTTTCATGCAAGGCTGTAACGAACAAGGCCGCAAAAAGAAAAATCCTCCCATTGTTGCGGGAGGATTTACCGATAGCAGGTCAGGATTATTTTTAAACAGCCTTTACGGACGACTGGCTGTGTTTTACTTTCCCGTGGTGGTGCGAAGGTTTCATTTCGCTGATAAGCCGCGCTACCAGGGCAGTCCAGCCGCTTTGGTGACTGGCACCCAAGCCGCTGCAATTATCGCCATGGAAATATTCGTAAAACAGGATCAGGTGCTCGTTACCGGGTTGCTGGTAAAACCAGTTGTATTTGCCGTGCAGCGGTCGTTTGCCTGATTCGTTTTGCTGGAATAAGCCAATTACGCGTTTGGTTAATTCATTGGCCACTTCGAGCAACTCCATGTAATTGCCGGAGCCGGTAGGGTACTCGATGGTGAATGTGCCATCGTAGAACTCACCATATTTTTTAATGGACTGGATGATGAGAAAGTTGATGGGCATCCAGATTGGTCCGCGCCAGTTGCTGTTACCACCGAAGAAATTAGAAGTAGAATCGCCCGGGTCGTATTGAATGTTGTAATCCGTTCCTTCAATGTTTACCGAGTAAGGATGTTCCTCATGGTATTTTGACAAGGCGCGTATACCGCATGGCGCCAAAAATTCCGATTCATTGAGCATGCGTTGCAGCAAGGCCTGCAGCTTTTCTTTCGGAATCAACGAGAGCAATATTTTTTCACTTTCAGCCCGTTCTTCATTGGGCCAGAACTTATTGTTCTTTAACCGGTAGTTTTCAAACCAGGTAATGCGTTTGGTGAAGTCTTCCAGCTTGTGCAATACATTGCGCTGGATGATAGACACCGCGAACAGGGAAGTTAAACCCACGATAGACTGGATACGCAGCTGCAAAGGCTTGGTGCCTGGTGCGCCGAGAATATCATAGAAAAACTTGTCTTCATCGTTCCACAAACCCATTTCGTTTAATGCAGAGGCAATGAGCACAAAGTGTTCGAAGAACTTGGTGGCGGTATCTTCAAAGGAAGTATCCTGCATGGCGATTTCGATAGCCATATCCATCATGTTGAGTGCATACATGCCTACCCAGCTGGTACCATCGGCCTGCTCCAGTTCCATTTGCCCATGCAGCTGTATGCTGCGGTTAAACACGCCGATGTTATCCAAACCAAGGAAACCGCCTTCAAAGATGTTGTTACCGTTGGGATCTTTGCGATTGATCCACCAGGTGAAGTTGATAATGAGCTTCTGGAAGATGCGTTTTAAGAACGTGATATCTCCCACACCTGTTTTTTCCTTTTCAATGTAGTACACCTGCAATGCGGCCCATGCGTGTACCGGTGGATTTACATCACTGAAATTCCATTCGTAGGCAGGCAGCTGACCATCGGGTTTCATGTACCATTCGCGCATCACCAGTATAAGCTGATGCTTTGCAAAATTGGGATCAATCATGGCCATGGGAATGCAGTGAAAAGCAAGGTCCCACGCGGCATACCAGGGATATTCCCATTTATCGGGCATCAGGATAATATCCTGGTTTTTGAGGTGCTGCCAATCATGGTTACGCCCCCACCGCCGCTGATCGCTGAGCGGGGAAATGCCATCGCTGTTGGAGATCCAGCGTTCAATATCGAAGTGGTAATATTGTTTGCTCCACAGCAAACCGGCAAAAGCCTGGCGTTGTACCTGCTTTAATTCTGCCGGGATATTTTTGGGCAGCACTTCGTTGTAAAACTCGTCTGCTTCCATTTTGCGCTGGGTGAATGTTTCTTCAAAGCCATGTGCAAACGGCTGATCCATCAACACATCTGACAAGCGCAGGTAAATGGTTTGCGTGCGGCCTGCGGGTATTTTGTATTTGTATACCGGTGCAAATTTGGTACCCTGTGATTGTGCCTTGATGTACTCTACATTCTGCTGGTGAACAATGGCATCGTTGAATGCATCTTTTACCAGCGGGTTGGCATTGGGCTTACCGAACAGCTTTTCGGTATTGGTTTCATTTTCTGTAAAAAACTGTTCATTGGTTTTGGGGAAGTAGAGATAGTAATTACCCAAACGTTCATGATTGGCTTTTACGGTATAACTGTTTACACGGCTGATTACCGGTTTGCTCATTACACCACCGTACTGCCAGCGGTTATAGAACCAGATGGTAGGCAGCAGTGTAATGCTGGCAGCGGTTTTGTAGCGGTTGGTGATGGATATTTTGATGCCGATATCGCGCTTATTACATTTGGCGTAGGTGATGTGCACATCAAAATAACGGTTATCGTTAAACACACCGGTATCCAGTATTTCATACTCGGGTTCGAGTTTGCCGCGGCTCCTGTTTTTTTCGATCAGGTCATCGTAAGGAAAAGCCTGCTGCGGGTATTTGTACAGGAACTCCATATAGTAATGCGAAGGAAGATTGTCGAGGTAGTAATACAATTCCTTTACATCTTCACCATGGTTGCCTTCGTAGTTACCGAGGCCGTAGAGACGCTCTTTTAAAATAGGATCTTTACCATTCCACAGTGATATACCAAAACAGAGATTCTGAAAAAAGTCGGAGATACCGGCAATACCATCTTCACCCCAACGGTAGGCGCGGCTATGTGCATGACTGAAAGGAAAATAATTCCACGCATCATTGTTCTCGCTATAATCTTCACGTACGGTACCCCACTGGCGTTCGGAAACATAAGGTCCCCATTGCTCCAGCGGTACTTTCTTGGTGGCATTTACATTCAGCCTTTGTTGTTCTGCAGTCATTACAATTACTTGCGTTAATCAATAGCATGCACAGTTTACCTCAGCAGTAAACGGGGTTGACAAACTGTGGCACGGGCAAGCAAAACAAGAGATAAAATTAGCACGAACTTGCCAAACGCAGTGTTTACAAGTATAAATGCAAAATACTTTAATGTTTTTTAAAGTTGTTTCACAGTGTGTTAGGATTAAACACAGGCGGGTATTTTTTTGATAAACAAGGGTTTCCGAACAGTAACGGCTGATCCATGTGCCAATAATACCGAGCTGGGTTGTTGTTGAAAGTAAGGTACGAAATCCTTTCCATATAAAGCGGCTACGTCAACATCGAGTTGCCAGTTGTGCACGGGAAATGTTTGCCAGCGCACATGTTCCACTTCATATTCAATAGTAGTATTCGCGTTGTATTTGTTGTAGCCCCAGTAGTGTTCAAAAATAAATTCTTCTTCAGAACCGGGCAGTATATCCTGTAATGTATTGCCGGCTTCAACCAACAGCGACTGCCATTTGCCTTTGAACTTCCATGCATATGCAGCCTTAACAGCACCGGCAGTTTCGTTTAATGTTGCGCGCATGGGCATGGCCTTGTAGGGTTCACGGTACAGGATATTGGCCGTGTAAGCAATAGCGGGGCGTGGAACAATCTCGCTTACAAAGCAAACGCCCCGTTTCCATTCTTTCCCGTTAAAGTGCTTTACGTAAAAACGGAGATTTACTTCCGGGAAACTGGCGTGAAACGGCCAGCGCACCCCTAACATGCGGGTATCCATAAAATTAAAGCCGACCAGGCTTACCAGCACTTTTCCGTTAAATGTGTCTAATTCTGTGTAGGCAGGCAACCAGGGCTGCAGAATTTGCGCATCTACTGCATAATTGAGCATCGCGAGGTGTGTCCAACGGGCTGTTAAAAAAACTTTATGCATAATTTAAATATAATCAGCTTAACAAAACCCGGCAATGAAGTGTTTATTCTATAGCAGTCATTGTCATTTAGTTAGCACCAACGGTTGCGCATGCAACACAAATGCCCGGAGATATGCGCAAAGCCTGCAATGCCAAACCACATACTACAAAACCATGCAATCAGCCACAGCACATAAAAGGCGCCTGTACCTGGAGCGCTCTACCCTGCAGTTGCTGCGCATCCCGTTTTCTGTTTTCCTGATGCCGGTGTATTGGTTTGCGTTAAGCAATATACAGCACATACAGGTATGGCATGCAGTGCTGGTATTTTTTATTTTGCATGTGCTTGTGTATCCATCCAGCAACGGTTACAACAGTTATATGGACCGCGATACCACACCTGTGGGCGGCATAGCCAATCCTATGCAACCCACCCGGCAGTTGCTGTATGTTACACTGGTGATGGATGCGCTGGCCCTGTTATTGTCTGCAACAGTTGCACTGTATTTTGCGGCTGGCATTGCCTGTTACATACTCTGCTCCAGGATGTACAGCTACCGCGGCATACGATTGAAGAAATATCCCATCATCGGCTTTCTTACAGTAATACTTAACCAGGGTGCACTTGTGTTTTTGCTGGTGTATATCGGTTGCAACCAGGATACCACAATTGTTCCCTGGCAACCGGTGGTTGCATCAGCATTGCTCATAGGCGGTTTTTATCCCATTACACAAGTATACCAACACAAGGCCGATGCGGCTGATAATGTATATACGATCAGCATGCTGCTGGGCATTAAAGGCACTTTTGTGTTTTGTGCATTGGTGTATGGACTGGCCTTACTGCTACTATTCAATTTTTACGCTGCCCTGCAAACACTCACGCCCTTTTTAATTGTACAGTGCTTTTTTATACCGGTGATTGTTTACTTTATCGTTTGGTTTACAAAGGTGCTCAGGAATACCGCTGCAGCTGATTTCAGGCATACCATGCGCATGAATTTACTGGCCTCTGCCTGTACTAACCTTGCCTTTATTTGTTTACTCATATTACACCAGCTTTGACAAACATTATTTCCATAGGAACCGCAACACCTGCCTGGTGCCATTCGCAGCAGGACATACTGGGTTTTATGCAGCAGCTGTATCAACTGCCTGCGGAAGAGCAACGCAAACTGGCCTTTTTATATAAGCACAGTGGCATTGATCAGCGCTATTCCGTGATAGCCGACTATGGCTTACCCAGGGAGCAATGGCAGTTTTTACCAAAGCAGCCCGGCGAAGCTTTTCCCCTGCTGGAAGAACGCATGCAACTGTACCAGCAACATGCATTGCCGCTTTCTTTACAGGCCGTAGAAGGATGCCTGAAGGGACACCTGGCACCGGAAAACATTACGCACCTGGTTACCGTAAGCTGCACCGGCATGAGTGCACCCGGACTGGATATACAGGTGGCAGAAGCACTTCAGCTGCCCGGCAACACCTTTCGCACTTCCGTTAATTTTATGGGGTGCTATGCGGCCATACATGCCCTGAAGCTGGCACATTTAATCTGCGCCGGCAATGAGCCAGCCAATGTACTGATTGTTGACACCGAGCTTTGCACCCTGCATTTTCAGCAAGCCTATACACCCGACAACGCAGCAAGCAGCCTGTTGTTTGCAGACGGCAGTGCCGCTGTATTGCTATCGAATACAACACCCAGGGGCAGGCATGTTGCAATACAGGATTTTTATTCCCTGGTAGCTACCCGCGGCAAGCAGGACATGGCCTGGGAATTAAGCAGCAAGGGCTTTTTAATGACGCTGAGCGGTTATATTCCGCAGCTGATACAGCAAGACATTGTGCCACTGGTACAACAGGCGCTGGCGCATAGCCAACTGCCACGCGAAGCGGTGATTAACTGGTGTATTCACCCTGGTGGTAAAAAAATACTGGATGTGATAGAAAGACAATTACAGCTGCCGGAAGACGCCCTGTGTTTTTCGCGCAGGGTATTGCAGCAATACGGCAACCTGTCGTCACCCACTATTTTATTTGTGCTGAAAGACATGCTGCAGAGCGCGGCCCGTGGCCCTGTTTTTGGAGCGGCATTCGGCCCGGGATTAACGATGGAAACCTTTACCGGCAAACTCATATGAACCTTCGCCTTCGCTCATACCAGCCAGAACTGCTTGATGCAGACGACCTGCCATTTGAAGACATACGGCGCAACATGCACGAACTGCAGGTGATTAACCAATGGCTGGGCGGTCATGATATTACCCTGAAAGGTTTTAAAGCACTATTGCCCAAAGCTGCAGACAAAAACAATATCCATATCTGCGAGATAGGCTGCGGCGGCGGAGATAACCTGGCGGCCATTGTGGCCTGGGGCAAACGGCATGGCATCAACATTCAATGTACAGGCATAGACATCAAACAATATTGCATTGATGTGGCACAGCAGCATCCATTGCTGCAACAAAACATGCAATGGATTACCAGTGATTACCGCGCTGTTGATTTTGCCCGGAAACCCGACATTATTTTCTGCAGCCTGTTCTGCCATCATTTTACCGAGCAGGCGCTGGTGCAGCAATTGCAATGGATGCAGCAAAACAGTACAGCGGGCTTTTTTATCAACGATCTGCACCGGCATCAACTGGCCTATTTTTCTATCCACTGGTTAACGCAATTGTTTTCCCGCTCCTATCTGGTAAAAAACGATGCACCGCTTAGTGTTGCGCGCGGGTTTATAAAAACAGAATGGCAGCAATTGCTGCAGCAGGCGAACATTCATCATTACAACCTGCGCTGGCAGTGGGCATTCCGTCATTTACTGGTATATACCCATGACTGAAAACCAGGTGTACGATATGGCCATTACCGGGGGCGGACTGGCCGGTCTTTCGCTTGCCATACAGTCAGCAAACGCCGGTTACAGCACGGTATTATTTGAAAAAGAACACTACCCGTTTCACAAAGTATGCGGGGAGTACATCAGCATGGAAAGCTGGCCATTTTTAGAGCGGCTGGGTATACCGCTGGGGAATTTACAATTGCCGCGTATCAGTCAATTGGAGGTAAGCGATGTAAAAGGCCGGTTGTACCATTTTCCCCTTGATACGGGCGGGTTTGGCATCAGCCGGTTTAAGCTGGATCAACTGCTATACCAGGCAGCGCTGCAAAAAGGTGCCACCATACACACACAAAGCAAAGTAAACAGCATCAATTTCAGCGATGATACCTTTACCATACAAACCGCGCAGCACACCGTACAAGCCAGGCTTGCTACGGGCAGTTTCGGCAAACGCAGCAACCTCGACATTCAATGGAAACGGCCATTTATACAAAACAGGCCGGGTAAACTCAATCAATACATCGCCGTAAAATACCATATCCGTTACCCGCAACCGGCAAACACCATTACATTGCACAATTTTGAAAACGGGTATTGCGGCATATCCCGTATAGAAGACGACACCTGCTGTTTGTGCTATCTTACCACTGCTGCCAACCTCGCAGCCGGGCAATCCATTGCGGGAATGGAAGAACGCTTTTTATTCCATAATCCGCACCTGCAGCGTATTTTCAGCGAAGCCATTTTTCTGTATGAGCAACCGCTGACCATATCGCAGGTAAGCTTTCAACAAAAAGAGCAGGTATTGAACCATGTATTGCTTACCGGCGATGCAGCGGGTTTAATTACACCGCTTTGCGGCAATGGCATGAGCATGGCGCTGCATGCATCCAAACTGGCATTTGAAGCTGCCATACCGTTTTTAAACAATACCTGCAGCCGTGCAACAATGGAAGCCGTTTACACCACACAATGGCAGCAGCAATTCGGCAAACGCCTGGCCACGGGAAGAGCTGTACAACGCCTGTTTGGCGGTAATATTACCACTTCGTTATTTCTTGGTTTAATGGGCCTGTGCAAGCCTGCTGCACGCAGTTTAATACGCGCTACGCATGGTCATACTTTTTAATAGCTTATATTTAACGCTCCGGAAACCAATTGCAGGATGAATACACTATACAAAAACTGTTTACGCTTTACCACCGTTGCCGCATGTATGCTGCAATGGAGTTGTGCGCATACCCCTTACGCCGCGACCAACAAACAATACAAACAGCAGGCAAAAACCTACGCACAAACCATACGCGAAGTGCCGCCGCCTACCGGCTTCGATTCACTGAAAGAGGCGCCGGATTTCACCGGCACCATCAATTTCAACATGCGTAAACCCAATTTTGTAATTATTCACCATACTGCCCAAAACAGCTGCGAGCAAACACTGAAAACATTTACTACCGTTAAAACACAGGTAAGTGCGCATTATGTGATTTGCAAAGACGGCACGGTTCACCATATGCTGAATGACTATCTGCGCGCCTGGCAGGCGGGTATCAGCAGATGGGGTAACGTTACAGATATTAATTCCGTTTCAATAGGTATTGAGATAGACAACAATGGATTTGAAGAATTTACAGCCGACCAGATTACCAGCCTGCTGCACCTGCTGAAAGGCCTGAAGAAGACCTATGGCATACCGGCAGCCAACTTTATCGGTCATGCTGATATTGCCCCTACCCGCAAAAACGATCCCAACGTACATTTTCCCTGGAAATTACTTGCAGACAATGGTTATGGCCTTTGGTACGGCGACACTACACAGGTAACCGTACCTGAAAGCTTCAGCAATCTGCAGGCGCTGCGCATTATCGGGTACGATATTAGAGATAGCAGTGCAGCCATACAGGCGTTCAAACGCCATTTTTTACAGCAGGATACCAGCAAAGTATTGTACGAAGAAGACCGCAAAGTGTTATTTCTGCTGGAGCACAAATACGAATAAGCGTTTGTACCACTCATCAGTTTTTTACTCCCACTGATGTATTGCGTTTTGGAACACAAGCTATGTTGCAGCAATTTCGCATACCAATATTTATAAAAAATTGTTATGAGAAAGATTTACATGCTGCTCACGCTGGCTTTGCTAACTGGCTTTTGTGCCGGTGCGCAGACCATTTCGGGATCAGTAAAGGATGCCGAAGGGAAAACAGTAACTAATGCAACCGTTTCACTTTTACGTGCAAAAGATTCAGTTTTGGTTAAACTGAATGTAACCGATAAAGATGGTGCTTACAAATTTTCCAATGCCAAACCAGGCAATTACCTTATCAGCGTTGCCTATGTGGGCTTTGATAAGGGTTATTCCAAAACATTTGAACTGGGCACAGATGCCGTTACCGTACCCGCTATTGCGCTGGCAAAACCAACCGCACAACTGGGCGGCGTAACCGTTGTGGCCAAAAAACCAATGGTGGAGGTAAAAGCAGACAAAACCATTGTAAACGTAGAGAACAGCATTAATGCCGTGGGTAACGATGCGATGGAACTGCTGCGTAAATCGCCCGGCGTACTGGTTGACAAAGATGATAACCTGAGCCTGAGCGGTAAAAACGGTGTGCAGATATACATCGATGGCAAACCTTCGCCGCTGACCGGTAAGGACCTGGCCGATTACCTGCGTACCATTCAATCATCACAGGTTGAATCTATTGAGCTGATCACCAACCCTTCTGCCAAATTTGAAGCAGCAGGTAATGCAGGTATCATCAACATTAAACTGAAGAAAAACAGGTCGTACGGCACCAATGGTTCTGCTACTGCCGGTTACAACATTGGTACATATGCCAAGTACAATGCCGGTTTATCACTGAATAACAGGGGTAAAAAAGTAAACCTTTTTGGTAATTACAACTACAACAAGAACCTGAACGAGAACTTTTTTCACCTGAACCGTTCTATCAGCGATACGTCGTTTGACCAGCATTCTACCATGACGCAGCGCAGCAACACGCATGGTTTTAAAGCCGGTGCGGATTATTACGCTACTGCGCGCAGCACTTTTGGTGTGATGGTGAACGGCACCTTATCAGACAACAGCTCAGGCACACGCAGCTTAACACCGATTGTGTATATACCAACCGGCGAGGTAAACCGCTTACTGCTGGCGCGCAATATTGCAGACGGCAAACGCAATAACATTAACGGCAACGTGAATTACCGCTTCGCCGATACATCAGGTCATGAACTGAATGTTGATGGTGATTACGGCTGGTACCAGATAAGAAGCAACCAGCTGCAGCCCAACTATTATTACACACCTGACAATGCGCACCTGATTAACCAGATTGTGTACAATATGATTGCGCCTACCGACATTAACCTGTACTCACTGAAAAGCGACTACGAACAGAACTTCAAGAAAGGCAGGCTGGGTTTAGGCTTTAAAACATCGTATGTAAAAACGGGTAACGATTTTCAGCGCTACAATGTGTATTCCAGCTCAAAATTCCTGGATACCCTGCGCAGCAATAATTTCGATTACAAGGAAAACATCAACGCGGTGTATGCAAACTATAACCGCCAGCTGAAAGGCGTAATGTTCCAGGTTGGTTTACGCGTTGAGAACACCAATTCAAAAGGCGAATCAAACGGTTATAAAATGCTGGGTAATGACTATGCTACTTATGATTCAACTTTTAAACGTCATTATACGGACTTCTTCCCAAGTGCGGCCCTTACGTTTAACAAGAACCCGATGAACCAGCTGACCTTTTCGTACAGCAGGCGTATTGACCGCCCTGCATACCAGGATCTGAACCCGTTTGAATTTAAACTGGACGAGTACACTTACCAGAAAGGCAATACGCAGTTAACGCCGCAGTATACCAACAGCTTTTCGGTAACGCATATGTACAAATACTTTTTGAACACTACTTTGAGCTACAGCCATGTGAGTGATGTATTTGCACAGCTGGTAGATACTGCTGACAAATCAAAATCGTTCATCACCAAGAAAAACCTGGCAACCCAGAATCTGGTGAACCTGAACATCAGCGCACCATTAACATTTAAATGGTACAGCGCCTTTATCAATGTGAACTCCAGCTATTCACATTATAAATCAACCGACCCCAGCCCAGACAGGAACATTAACCTGGATGTGGTGAACTTTAACTTCTATGCGCAAAACACCTTTAAGCTCACCAAAACATTCAGCACCGAGATAAGCGGCTTTTACAGCTCGCCTTCCATATGGCAGGGTACGTTTAAAAGCAAGCAAATGTGGAGTGTAGATGCGGGTGTACAGCAACAGGTACTGAAAGGCAAGGGTACAATTAAAGCAACAGTAAGCGATGTATTCTTAACCATGCGCTGGGCTGCTACCAGTGATTATGCCGGTCAGCACATACGCGCCAACGGTGGCTGGGAAAGCCGCTTGTTAAAACTCAACTTCACTTACCGCTTTGGCAGTAACCAGGTGAAAGCTGCACGCCAGCGCAAAACTGCAGCCGATGAAGAAAGCAAACGCGTAAACGGCGGAGGCGGCGGAATCGGCAACAACTAAGATCAACTGCATAAACAAAGAGCCACCTTCGGGTGGCTCTTTTTATGCGGTTATATGGTTATATGCTTTGATTGTTGGAAAACCGTTGTGTTATCAATTTGATATTCTTTAACAGAAGTGTGGAAGAAATGGCACAAGTTTGGAACTATATGAGGCAAAACAGTTTCCACATGAAAAAAATATTAATCGCTGCAGTATTGTTCGCCGCAGCCGGACTTGTATCAAAAGCAGATGCACAGGTTAGCGTTGGAGTAGGCATACATGTAGGCATTGGTTCACCCGCTTATTATGCACCTCCGCCACCACCTCCAAGAGTGGTTGTATACGAACAGCCGGTTTGCCCGAGACCTGCAGTGGTATACGAACGCCCTTGCCCAAGGCCGGTAGTCGTATACCGCGAACCTTACCCCAGAAGGGTTGTAGTGGTTCGTGAAGACAGGTACCGTGGAGGCTACAGGGACAATGGCCGTCATGAAGGATGGTACAAACACGATCGCGATCATGGTCGTGGTGGCTATGGCGGTGGTTACAGCCGTGATATTTACCATAACTAAGCAGGATATTATAAAACAACCATACAGCGTCACAAAAAAGCTCACCTGAACAGTGGGCTTTTTTTATGCACCTGCTCCTGTTGCTATACTAACTTATTTATTTTTTATAGACCTCTCCTTCTTTCATTACCCAGCTTACCTGTTGCAAGAGGCTGATGTTTTGCAGCGGGTTACCCTTCACTGCAATAATATCTGCCCAGGCACCGGCTTTTATTTCGCCTATTTGTCCGGGCATATCGAGCAATTGCGCGGCAGTGATGGTAGCTGTTTGAATAGCCTTTACCGGGCTCATACCCCATTGCACCATGTATTCAAAATCTTTGGCCTGCGGTGCATCCCAGCTGTAGCCGCCGATATCGGTACCATATGCAATGGTAACACCTGCTGCCATTGCTTTTTTAAACAGGGCAGGAAAGGTTTCCATAAAATATTTATTGATGGGCTGGCCTTCTTTTGCGCGGCCATCTGCCACATAATCGCAGATATAAATGGTGGGGCACCAATACACGTGTTGTTTGGCCATGAGCTGCAAACACTCATCGTCCATACCGAAGCCATGTTCAATGCTAACGGCACCTGCACGAATGGCATCGAGTACGCCATCGCGGGTTACGGCGTGGGCTGCGAGCTTTTTGTGTGAGCGGGCGGTTTCATCTCCCACGGCAGTGATTTCTTCTTTGGTGAAATTAGGCAGGCTATGGTACACGCCGTCGGGCTGGCGGTAATAACCGCGATCTGCATAAATCTTAATCCAGTCTGCCCCATGTGCTACCTGCTCACGCACGGCACGCCTGGCTTCATCGGCACCGTTTATTTCCTGGATGCCTTTGGGTAAATCAAGCTCCCAGTTATATTCCTTCGGACTTAATGCATAATGCCCCACCGTATTGATGGCGCGGGTGGCCACCTGCATACGCGGGCCTGCAATGACATGGTTGTTGATTGCCTTTTTGATGTCGACATCTGCATACATGGCGCCTTCTGTTTCAAGGTCGCGTATGGTGGTAAAACCATTGCCGAGCGCGATGGCAGCGCTGCGACTGGCGCGCAGCGTGCGGTAGGGAATGGATTCTTTGAGCAGCTGTACGGCATAATCATCACTGGTAACATCGCCCTGCAGCAGCACATGCGTATGGCAGTCAATTAAACCGGGCAATACAAAGTAACCGGATAAATCAATCAGCGTATCGGCCTGCACAGGCTTATCAGTCACCTGTTCAATTCTGCCGTTTTTTATGAGTATGGTTTGTTGGGTAAGCACCTGCCCTGTTCTGGTATCGAGCAGGCTGCCGCATTTAAGAGCAGTTGTTTTTTGGGCGAAGCTGGTTACCGGCGAAAAGAGGGAGGCCAGTACAGCGAAGCATAACATGCGCATAGTTGGTTGGTTTATTAGCGCAGTTAATTTACAACTGTTCGTGCTAATCTTCCAATTCGCGGCAATAGTAACCTGCCTGCTGCAGGTGCTGCTCAACCAAACGGGGTGAAAGGCTGGGTGTTACAATGCGCAGGATATAATCTTCATCGTGCAGGTCAACATTCCAGCGCACGATGCCTGCGAGCTGTTTTAGAAAAGATCCCGCTTGTTTAACCTGTTGCCTGTTTTCAAGGCTGGTTTTAAATACCAGGATATTCATACATTAGGTTTTACTGAGTAGAAAAACGCTGTTGGTTAGCGGCACTTGTTGCGAAAACGTGCCTGGAATTTCTCCCGATCTTCGGGTGTCATCTCCTGCCATTTTTCAAACATGCGGTAACGCCATCTTGCATTGCCGCCGCCCCAGCCTTTGAAACCGCCGAACAGTATACGGCATAGCACCAGCAGCCCAAGCGCCTGCCAGAAATTCATGGTTTGCACATGCAGTACGGGGGTAAGAATGTTGTTCCACAACTGCATTACCACTTCGCCCAATACAAACACGGCAACGACTACCATCAGCAATATTTTGGCGAACTTTATCTCGTTAAAACGCCCTCTCATAGTTATGGGTATTAATAGTTTAATAATTCGTTTCGAACCACCTCCAGCTTTTGGCGGAGGTACAGTACTGCATAGCGCTTGCGGGATATGAGCGTATTGACCAGTTCTCCTGTTTGTGCCGCGATTTCCTTAAACGACAGTCCTTCCATTTCGTGCAGCACGAACACCTGTTTCTGCTCTTCGGGCAGTTCGTCGAGGCTTTGGTAAAGAATATCCCAGAACACGCCGCGGAGATAGGAAGTTTCGGGGTTATCGGCTTCGTCGAAAAGCAATTCCGTCCAGTCCAGCTGATCGTTTTCGGCTCCTTCTGTTCCAAATACATCGTCGAGAAGGCTGGGTTTGTGCTTGCGTTTGCCGTCGGTTATTTTATTGCGGGCCACGGTAAACAACCAGTTGGCCACCTGGTCAACATCGTCTACCCGGTCGGCAAACTGGTAAAACACATCCTGCAAAATATCTTCCGCATCGGCCTGCGTGGCTACCCTGCGACGGATAAAGCCGAACAGCCGTTTGCTGTAGGCCTCGATCACCTGGGTTATATTTCGCTTGGATTGTTCAGCCACCTGGTCAGATATGGAAATAGCGTTATGCATTTTGTTACTAGAGCAGACGAATAACGGGCAAGGATATTTTAAAGATGCGAAGATTTTTTTGAGAAACCCCGGCCAGGGGCATTTTCCTGGCGGCAGGGAGACCCGGGCAGCTGGGCGGGAGCAGAGATCGGAGCAGCTTTTTCACGCAAGGCTCGCAAAGGTGCAAGGCCGCAAAGGCGCATAAGAACACCCGGTTAAACGACCTTGACGGTGGCACCTGATATTATTTCATTGTTACTCAATACCTGCAAGTGTAGCTTCTGTTATCTTAGCAGTACCAAAGTATTCGCATGAAAAAATCAGTTCTGTTGCTGGCCCTTGGCCTGAGTTGCTATGGCGGTTTCTCGCAAACGCTGGAGCAACTGGAAAGCGGGCGTGTTCATTTACCCAATGGCTGGAACCTTACGCCGGCAGGCACCAGTTTACCGTTGGGCGATTTGCCCCTGAACCTGGCCCTCTCCCCGTCTAAAAAGTATATGGCGGTTACCAATAACGGGCAAAGTGTGCAGTCGTTGCAGTTGATTGACGTTAAAAACGAAAGCATACTGGATAATGTGGTGATCCCCAAATCGTGGCTTGGACTAAAGTTCAGCAGTGATGAAAAATTCCTGTACGCATCCGGCGGGAACGACAACCGGGTGCTGAAATACGCACTGAACAACAAGAAGCTGCAACTGGTTGACAGCTTTGCACTTGGCCCCAAATGGCCGGTGAAGATTTCGCCTTCAGGGCTGGATATTGACGATAAACGTGAGCTGTTGTATATCACTACCAAGGAAAACCACTCCCTGTACATTGTTGAGCTGGCTACCAAGAAAGTACAGCAGGTACAGCTGGAAGCTGAGGCGTATACCTGTTTGCTTTCGCCCGATAAAAAAGAACTGTATATCAGCTGCTGGGGCTGCGACAAGGTGCTGGTATTTGATACTGACAAACGCCAGCTGACTGCGGAGATTGCAGTGGGTGATAACCCCAACGATTTGTGCCTGACGCGTAAAGGCCAGTACCTGTATGTGGCCAATGCCAACGACAATTCCGTATCGGTGATTACTGTACGGGACAGGAAGGTGATAGAAACGCTGAATGCGGCATTGTATCCTGCGGCGCCGAATGGCTCAACCTCCAACGCCCTGGCTTTAAGTGCGGATGAAAAAACGCTGTACATCGCGAATGCAGATAACAATTGCCTGGCCGTGTTTAATGTAAGCGACCACGGGCACAGCCAGTCCAAAGGTTTTATACCTACCGGCTGGTACCCTACTGCCATTAAAGTGGTAGATAAAAAGCTGTTTGTGGCCAATGGTAAAGGATTTTCTTCGATGGCCAACCCATACGGCCCCAACCCGGTGGGCAAAAAACAGCAGGTGAACTACCAGGGTGGCGATGCGGCGCGGCCAAAAGAAGTACAATATATAGGTGGCTTATTTAAAGGCACGCTGAGCATTTTGCCGGAGCCGGATGAGAAGCAGCTGGCTATTTTTTCCCAGGCTGTGTACCACAACACACCTTATCACAAAGAAGGCGAACTGGCAGTAACGGGCATTGAAGAAGGCAACCCGATTCCGCATAAGATAGGACAGGCATCGCCCATTAAACACGTGTTTTACATTATCAAGGAAAACAGGACGTACGACCAGGTGCTGGGCGATATGCCGCAGGGCAATGGCGATACGAGCCTTGTATTGTTTGGCAGGCATGTAACACCTAACCTGCATGCCATTGCCGGCGAGTTTGTGCTGCTGGATAATTTTTACTGCGATGGCGAGGTAAGCGCAGACGGGCATAACTGGAGCATGGGCGCCTATGCAACAGATTACCTGGAAAAGAACTGGCCCACCAGTTATGGAGGCCGCGGCGGTACTTATCCAGCAGAGGGCAATATGACTGTAGCGAATAACAAAGGCGGTTTTATATGGGATCATTGCCAGCGTGCAGGTATCAGCTACCGTTCGTATGGCGAGTTTGCAGACAATTACAAACCGAACATCCCGGTGTTGAAAAATCATATCTGCCCGTTTTATACCGGCTGGGATTTAGGTGTACAGGATACCGTTCGTTTCGGGCAATGGAGAAGAGATTTTGATTCATTACTTGCTGCAGGTGCTGTACCGCAGTTTAATACAGTTCGATTTGGCAACGACCATACGGAGGGATTGAAAAAAGGCAAGCATACACCTTACGCGCACGTGGCAGATAACGACCTGGCGGTAGGGATGTTTATTGAATACCTGAGCAAAAGCCCCTTGTGGAAAGAAAGCGCTGTGTTTATTATTGAAGACGATGCGCAGAACGGGCCCGACCATGTAGACGCGCACCGCACTACGGCTTATGTAGCCGGCGGGTTTGTGAAGCGTGGGTATGTTGATCATACCATGTACTCTACTTCGTCTATGCTGCGCACCATGGAACTGATACTCGGCATTCCGCCCATGAGCCAGTACGATGCAGCTGCAACACCCATGTGGCGCAGCTTTTCGGCTACGCCAGATCTTAGTCCGTTTGTAGCGCGCCCGCTGGAAGTAGATATTACCGAACGCAATGAGGTAGTAAATGCCTGGCAGCGGAAGAGTGAAACATTCGATTTTTCGCAGGAAGACAAGATACCTGATGAAGCATTTACAGAAGTAATATGGAAAGCCGTGAAAGGCGCCAATGCCATAGTACCTGCGCCGAAGAGAGCCGCATTTGTGAAGGTAACCAAACAGAAAGATGATGACGATTAGTTGCCTGGTAAAGCTTATTGAAAACAACTTGCTATAAAAGAAAAAGCCACCTGATGGGTGGCTTTTTCAGTATTTAAAAGATCACTTTAATAACATCGGGGGTTTCTTCGGCATTCGGCTCATCGAGCGATTTGCTGAACAACACCTTTTTCTTATCCTGCGAAAGCTGGGCATTTTCGCCGACTACAGACTTGGCAGCTCTTGGCAATATAAACTCTGATTTATACTGCAACAGGGCTTCGAGGCCGATCATTACTTTTACCAGTCCCATGGCCTGCTGTGTTTCGGCAGCGTGTTCTGCAGCACCGGGATGACTGTTGTCGAGGGTAATCACCAGTGTATCTTTCCCATGCCAGGTAAGGTTTTGTCTTTTCAAGCCGCCCACCGGTACTTTCTCATCCATATCGTTGGGCAGGTTCAGTGTGTTGGCAGCAAAGTCGTTGTATCCTTCCAGCGTAGGCATTTTAAAGTTCAGGGTGCCGGTGCGTGTTGCTTTGTTCCAGGGGGTAGATTCGGCTGTAGCGCCGGGTATCTGCAAAGCTGTTTTTTTGATATTGGCTGCGAGACTGTCCCATGCGTAAGAAATGGAATCCATGCCACCTGCGGGCTGTCCCTGTTGTTGTGCGATGGCTATAAATTTAGCGGCAGCCCCACTATCCAGGTTAAATTCCATTGTTCTGTTCACGCTATTATTGGCATTCAGCTGTACCCGTTCCTTTACCGAACAGGCAGTAATACCAAGCAGCAGACTGCTGATGATTGCAAAGTTTCTCATGGCTTAAAAGTAAGGGAAATTGTGGTGCTGCATCATCGAAACTTGGCATGTGCCATAGTTTTCCATGTTAACGCCAACTTAAAAACCGCGAACCCGGATACGGCGTTTTCAGGATATCAGGCGCAATTCATCCCAACGCGTAGTAAAGCGATCGCTTCGATGCTCCTGCCGCATTTTCCAGTCACGGCTGGTACCTGATGAGGCGAATTTCAGTGCATCATCGCGCATACTGAAATTGATATTATCCATCATATTCATCAGTACCTGGTTTTTGTTTTCGCGTTTCTCTACAAACAGGTTGCCTTGTATGGTGTCATCAGGCACCAGTCCGCTTAAGATAATACCTGCTTTTTTGTACCGGTAACCGGTTTTGTACAATTTCTCCGTAATGCGGATAGCCGGTTTGATTAATTCATGCGTGGCAGCAGTGGCATGCGGCAATATTTCGTACAGGCTATGACTTGCGCCATGACTGTAATGCCAGCTGTTTTTCCGTTCCTGTTCTTTTTGCAGCGCTTCTGCTGATTTTTCCTTGCTTACCACAAAAACACTGATGATGCTGGCAGCGCTGTGCTGGCGGCGTAATTTCTCCGCCGCCCTTGATACATAGGTTGCAACGGCTTCTTTGATGTCTAATAAATTGGTCACAGCGCTTCCAAACATCCTGGTAGTAGCGATCATCTTTTTCTCTACCAGTTCATCGTCCATTTCAAGGGAGGGAATGCCATTTAATTCACGCAGCAAACGCTGCCCTATCACACCACCCAGGTTTTTACGTACCCATTCTTCATTCATGCGGCTGAGCTGCCAGGCATCTTCAATGCCCAGTGTACGCAGTTTTTCCGCATGCCTGTAACCCACGCCCCATATATCTCCCACGCGTGTGGCAATCAATGCCTGCTCAATGGCTTCAGGTGAATCGAGTACCATTATACAGGCAGTTTCTTTTTTATGTTGTTTGGCTATTTTATTGGCCAGTTTGGCCAGCACCTTGGTAGGTGCTACGCCAATGGACACCGCGATGCCTGTCCACTGCTCTACCGTGCGCCGCACTGCTGCTGCAAAATTTTGCAGCTGCCCGGGCTCTATATGCGATAAGTCCAGGAAAGCTTCATCTACCGAATACACTTCCACGTAACCCTCCGGCAACAGGGAGCGCAGGGTTTCCATTACACGCCAGCTCATATCGCCATACAGGTTGTAATTGGATGAGAAAGTGCTTACCTGGTGTTGGGCAAACAGCTCTTTCTGCTGGAAAAACGGAACAGCCATACCCACCCCTATCTTTTTGGCTTCATCACTGCGCGATACAATACAGCCATCATTGTTACTCAGCACTACTACCGGACTGTGCCACAGATCAGGCCGGAATACCCGCTCACACGAACAGTAAAAACTATTACAATCCACAATGGCCTTCATCTGCTACCATTTTATTGCAAGCTAAATAATTCCGCCATAAAATACTAATATTATTAGCATTAAAATTTCCCACATTCCGTGGCCCGGAGTTTGTTTCCTGATTCATAAAACGTTATGCCGGAAGGACCAACCATTGTGATATTGAAAGAAGAAGTGCAGGCATTTGCCGGTAAAAAGATTATTGGCGTGGCCGGCAACACTAAAATGGACAAAGAGCGGCTGCTGAACCAAACCGTTACTGGTTTTAAAAGCTGGGGCAAACATTTCCTGATCTGCTTCCATACATTTACCGTACGCATCCATTTTATGCTGTTTGGCAGCTACCGTATCAATGAACGCAAAGCAGCTGTGCCAAGACTGCAATTGCAGTTTGCCAAAGGAATGGAACTGAATTTCTATACCTGTTCCATACAGTTTATTGAAACCCCGCTTGATGAAGTGTATGACTGGACTGCCGATGTAATGAACGAAACCTGGAGCCCGCGCAAGGCCACCAGGAAACTGCGCGACAAGCCCGATATGCTGGTTTGCGATGCCTTACTTGATCAGCATATTTTCGCGGGTGTGGGTAACATCATTAAAAACGAAGTATTGTTCCGTATACGTGTTCACCCGTTGAGTGTGGTGGGCAAACTGCCAGCTGCTAAATTGGCTGCGTTGGTAAAGCAGGCAAGGCAATACAGTTTTGAATTCCTGGAGTGGAAGAAGGCGTATGTGCTGAAGAAACACTGGCTGGCGCATACCAGGAAAATATGTCCGCGCGATGAAGTGCCCTTTCATAAGGAATACCTGGGGAAGACACACAGGCGTACGTTTTTTTGCACCGTGTGCCAGGTGTTGTATGGGGAATAACGTGGGCACAGGCATTTTAACTAAGATTACATATTTCTGCGGTACTGGCCGCCTACTTCGTAAAGGGCATGGGTAACCTGGCCTAATGAACAATACTTCACTGTCTCCATCAGTTCGGCAAACAGGTTGCCATTGTTCACTGCTGTTTCTTTCAGCTTCAGCAATGCAGTTTCGGCTTTATGGTTATTGCGTTGCTGAAATGCATGCAGGTTTTGTATCTGTTGTTCTTTTTCCTCCGTGGTGCTGCGTATTACCTCGCGCGGGATTACTGTAGGTGAGCCTTTTTTATTGAGAAATGTGTTTACACCAACAACCGGCAGTTCACCGGTATGTTTCAGCATTTCGTACTGCATGCTTTCTTCCTGTATTTTATTGCGCTGGTACATGCGCTCCATAGCGCCCAATACGCCGCCACGTTCGGTAAGGCGGTCAAACTCCTGCAGTACAGCTGCTTCTACAAGGTTGGTGAGTTCTTCTATTACAAAACTACCCTGTATAAAATTTTCGGTGCGTGTGCTGCCCAGCTCGCGGTTAATGATAAGCTGTATGGCCATGGCCCGGCGCACACTGTCTTCTGTAGGTGTAGTTATTGCCTCATCATAGGCATTGGTATGAAGCGAATTGCAATTGTCGTATATCGCATACAAAGCCTGCAGCGTGGTGCGTATATCGTTGAAATCAATTTCCTGTGCGTGCAGGCTGCGGCCGCTGGTTTGAATATGGTATTTCAGTTTCTGGCTGCGGCTGTTGCCTTTGTACAACCCGTGGATGGCCTTGGCCCATATTCTGCGCGCCACACGGCCAATGACGCTGTATTCGGGATCCATGCCATTGCTGAAAAAGAAACTGAGATTGGGTGCAAAATCATCAATGCGCATGCCGCGGCTCAGGTAATATTCTGCATAGGTAAAACCATTGGCCAGCGTAAATGCAAGCTGGGTAATGGGGTTGGCGCCGGCTTCTGCAATGTGATAGCCGCTTACTGATACGCTGTAGAAGTTGCGTACGTTGTTATCAATAAAATAAGCCTGTACATCCCCCATCAGTTTCAGCGCAAATTCGGTGCTGAAAATACAGGTGTTCTGCGCCTGGTCTTCTTTCAGGATATCGGCCTGTACCGTGCCGCGAACCGACTGCAGGGTTATTGCTTTCAGCTGTTCGTATACAGCTGCAGGCAGCACTGCATCACCGCTTACGCCGAGCAGCTGCAAACCCAGTCCGTCATTGCCTTCGGGCAGGCGTTCGGGGAAAGAAGGGTTGTAATAAACCGGTGCGGGTGCATGCGTGTATAAATCTGCAATGGTTGCGTTTACTGTATCCCAGTGGTTGTTTTCCGTAATCCATTTTTCGCATTGCTGGTCTATGGCAGCGTTCATAAAAAATGCGAGCACCACGGGAGCCGGACCGTTAATGGTCATGCTTACCGAGGTTTTAGGATCGCAGAGATCGAAGCCGCTGTACAGCTTTTTGGCATCATCCACTGTAGCAATGCTGACACCGGCGTTGCCTATTTTACCATAAATATCCGGCCGCACAGCAGGGTCTTCCCCGTAAAGCGTTACACTATCAAATGCAGTGCTCAACCGCTTGGCAGGCTGACCGAGTGATACATAATGAAAACGTTTGTTGGTGCGTTCCGGGCCACCTTCACCGGCAAACATGCGCGTGGGATCTTCTTCAGTGCGCTTTAGTTCAAACACGCCGGCAGTGAATGGAAATGCACCCGGCACATTTTCCTGCAATTGCCAGCGCAGTATATCCCCCCAGTCTTTATAAGCAGGCAATACCAGTTTGGGTATGCGGGTGCCGCTGAGTGAAGTGGTGGTAACCGCCTGTTTTATTTGTTTGCCGCGCACCTCGTAGGTAAAAAAATCTGCCTGGTAGCGTTGTTGTAACTGCGGCCATTGCTGTAGTAAATCCTTACAAGATGCGTGGAGCGCTTGCTGATATTCCTGTTGCAGTTGCAACAGCTGCGGAATAGCAGCAGCAGCCGGTTCGGCCAGTACGCCATTT
Organism: Deminuibacter soli; assembly: GCF_003412455.1. GTDB lineage: Bacteria > Bacteroidota > Bacteroidia > Chitinophagales > Chitinophagaceae > Deminuibacter > Deminuibacter soli. Next base: position 586,808 of record NZ_QTJU01000001.1, read on the forward strand.
AGCTGGTATAGTTTTGATGCAATGCTGCTTTGTGCTGTAACCCATGCATCATGAGCGCGGCAGGCATCAGCAATTTCGCTGAGGTAACGCACACGCCTCGGCGGGATAATCATGGTTTCGGCGTGTGCCGTACCGGGTATGTATTGCCCTGCTGTTGCATTGAGTATTACACCTGTCTTCTCCTGTGTTTTCTGCAGCACCAGGCTAAACAGGTGGTTCACGCCGGCATCGTTAAACTGCGAGGCAATGGTGCCTGTAATGGGCAGCGATTCATCTTTCGCAGTAAAAAGCGTGTGGTTGCGTTTGTATTGTTTTCTTACATCGTGCAGTGCATCGAGGGCGCCGGCCTTGTCGAATTTGTTGATGGCGATGATATCGGCATAATCCAGCATGTTGATTTTTTCCAGCTGCGAGGCTGCGCCATATTCGGGCGTCATTACATATAAGCTTACATCACAAAACTGCAGTATGGATGCATCGTTCTGCCCAACACCTGCGCTTTCGAGTATAATCCAGTGGTAGCCCGCAGCCTTGCAAATATTGATGGCATCGCCCACATAGGCACTTAGTGCAGCATCGCTATCGCGCGTGGCCAGGGAACGCATGTACACACGCGGCGAGCTGATGCTGTTCATGCGGATACGATCGCCCAGCAATGCACCGCCTGTTTTTTTACGGGAGGGATCAACCGAGATAACGGCTACAGTTTTATCCGGACAGGCTTGCAGGTAACGCCGTACAATTTCATCGGTGACAGATGATTTACCGGCTCCGCCGGTACCGGTGATGCCCAGCACAGGTATATTATCTGCAGCAACCGTTGTTGCACTGCGTATAAAGGATAAGGCTGCGCCATTCAGCCCGTTTTCGGCCAATGTAATGGCGCGTGCAATGCGGCGGATATCTTTCCATTCGCCCAGCGGCGGGGCGGGAATATTTTTAAAATCGTGCTCATTGGCCAGCACTACGGTACTGCATTGCTGAATCACATCCGCGATCATGCCTTCCAATCCCATATGGCGGCCATCGTCAGGTGAATAAATACGGGTAATGCCGTATTGCTGCAGTTCCTGTATTTCTGCCGGTAAAATGGTGCCGCCGCCGCCACCGAATATTTTGATATGCCCGCTGCCATTCTGTTGCAGCAGATCGTGCATGTATTTGAAAAACTCCATGTGCCCGCCCTGGTAGCTGGTAATGGCAATGCCGTGCGCATCTTCTTCAATGGCTGCTTCCACTATCTCGTGTACACTGCGGTTATGCCCCAGGTGAATGATCTCGGCACCACCTGCCTGCATAATGCGGCGCATGATATTGATGGCAGCATCATGCCCGTCAAATAAACTTGCAGCGGTAACAATTCTTATGGTAGACTGGCTTACTGGTAACATATGGGGCAATTTCAATCGGGGCTAATTTACTGTATTCCTGGCAGATGTTAACGATCGTTAGTTTTTATATTTGGGAATAATATGCGCCTGTACACAGCTACAAATAAGATAATCAGTACCTTAAGCACCTAATTCTTGCAATATGTCATTTAAAGTAACCACTTTAAACACCGGCGCTGACGGCGTTATCCAATTGTGCAACCCGGATAACAGCTGTACAGCAGAAATTTACCGCTTCGGGGCCTTACTCAATGCTTTTTCGCTCAGTAAAAATGGGAACAGGTACAATGTAATTGATGCCTTCACCTCTCCGCAACAGGCACAGCAGGGAATAACCAGTGGTTTTAAAAGTGCCAGGTTAAGTCCGTTCACCTGCCGCATGCAACATGGCGAGTACACTTTTAACGGACAGGCTTACAAGGTAGAAAAGCATTACATGGGCCCGCATGCCATTCACGGTATTATTTACGATGCGGTGTATGATGTGGTACGCTCTGACGCCGGCGATGACTATGCTGCAGTACTATTGCAGTACGAATACCCGGGATCTGACAAAGGCTACCCCTACCCTTACAACAGTACGGTAGAATGGAAACTGGAAGCCGGTAACCGCCTTACCGTAACTGTAACCGTAACACATAAGAATGAAGTCGCCATTCCTTTTGCAGATGGCTGGCACCCGTATTTTAAACTGGATGTGCCGGTAGACCAATGCACGCTGCAGTTTGATGCACACACGATGGTTGAGTTTGACGATACACTGGTACCTACCGGCAAACTATTGCCAGATGAGCGTTTCAGCCAAACAACCAGTCTTAACGGCGTATCGCTCGACAACTGTTTTGTACTGGACCACAGCAAACCCGGCGCAGGTTGTGTGCTTGGCAGTGATGCCCTGCAGCTGCGTATTCAGCCCTCGGCGTCTTATCCGTACTTACAGATATACACACCGCCGCACCGCAACAGCATAGCCATTGAAAACCTCAGCGGCGTGCCCGATGCCTTTAACAATGGCATGGGTTTACTGCATATAAAAAAGGAAGAACAGGCCGTATTCAGCACTGCTTACACTATTCAATAAAGGAAGGACTATATAACCCGGCCGGCGAAGACCGGCCGGGTAAACCACTTACAGGCTTAATGTGGCAATTACACTGATCTCTACATTTACATTCTTTGGCAATGTACGCACAGCAACGGTTTCACGTGCAGGATAGTCGCCCGTGAAATACGAGCCGTACACTTCATTCACCGTTGCAAAATGCCCCATATCGCTCAGGAAAATGGTGGTTTTTACAACGTGCTCAAAGGTCACTTTCGCTTCGGTTAAAATAGCTTCCAGGTTTTTCATTACCTGGTGGGCTTCGTCTTTGATAGAACCTGCAATGAGGTCGTTTGTAGCGGGATCGATAGCTACCTGACCGCTCACAAACAGCAGGTCACCGGTTTTCACCGCCTGGTTATACGGACCTATCGGCGCAGGGGCCTTGTCGGTTTTAATGATTTGCTTTGCCATAATTTTTATTGTCTTTGGCAAGTTGCTTTATTTACTTGAACCATCCAACCTATTTTTGCAGCTTAAACTGTTTGTGCATGAAAATAGCGGTACGGGCCAGTCCCGCCCAGCAACAGGAGTGGCCGGGCCGGGAAAAACAAACGCCCGGTGTATATTTTACCGATTCGGCCGAAGACTTTTTACAACATGAAGCCCAGGCCTATGTTGATCTGCTGCACAACCCCAACCACCCTTTATCCTTTCCTGAAAATGCCTGTGTGGTATTGAACAGTGTTATCGAAACCTGTGACAGGCTTGCATTTGAGCACATACGCATCAATGCATGGCCTGGCTTTTTAGGAAGATCTGTTGCAGAGATTGCGGTGAAGAGCAATAGTTCAGCAGCGCAGGCAGCACAGTTGATGCAAAGCTTATCATGGGAATACGAGCTGGTTGCCGATATACCGGGAATGATTACCGCACGTACTGTGGCAGCCCTGGTAAACGAAGCCTATTTTGCGCTGGGTGAAGGCATCAGCACCGAAGCCGGGATAGATATAGCCATGAAACTGGGAACCAATTATCCCTATGGCCCTTTTGAATGGGCGCAAATGATTGGCCTTACCGAAATATACCGCCTGCTGCAACAATTAAGTATCACCAACACGCTGTATACACCAGCCCCTGCATTACAGGAGGCAGTTATGGCGGTTAAATTATAAACAATGGCACTCATTTTAAATATAGATACAGCTACGGAGTATGCAACCATCAGTATTGCACAGGATGCAGTGGTATTGCATACCGCAGCTACAGAAGAACAAAAAAACCATGCATCGTTTGTGCAGCCTGCCATTGAACAATTGTTACAGCAATCAGGTTATTCATTGCAGCAGCTCGACGCTGTTGCAGTAATGGCAGGACCGGGAAGTTATACCGGTTTAAGGGTTGGCCTTTCTACTGCAAAGGGTTTGTGCTATGCACTGAACAAACCTTTGGTAATGGTTGGCACACTGGAAGTAATGGCATTGGCGGCAATAGAAGCATATGCCGGAAAACCGCGCAGTAACAGGGATATTATATTTTGCCCGATGATAGATGCACGCCGCATGGAAGTATTCACTGCTATATACAATGATGAGTTACAGGCGCTGATGGACCCAACGGCAATGATTTTGGTCGAAAATTCGTTCCACGATTTTGCCAGTAGCCATATTATTGTATTTTCAGGCAGTGGAAGCAGTAAGTATAAAACACTTGTTTCCAACCCTAATTCAGTCGACTTCCTGGATGTTAGACATAGTGCAAGCCATATGGCGACCCTTTCTGAAAGGGCGGTTATTAAAGGATTGTACGCAGATCTGGCCTACAGCGAACCTTTCTACCTTAAAGAATTCTTTAGCACAACACAGCGGCCTTAAATATCATTTAAAATGAAGGTGTTAAGGCCTACGGGTGCTAATCATAACAATTAATTTATAATATCTTTACATGCGAAAACTTTTTTTTCAACAATCCCTATTGTATACCCGATGAATACCCTGCACCAAACTGTCACCATCAATGACCCCAATTCAAAAAGCGGGGTGAAAATTGACTTCATTCATTTGAAGAAGGCCGCTCTCATTTTGCGGGCACTCAACCACAAACTGCGTCAGCAAATGATCAAATTGCTGGATGAGCACAAAAAAATGACCGTTACTGAAATCTACGTGAAACTGCGCCTTGAGCAGTCTGTGGCATCACAGCACCTGGCCATTTTACGCAGAGCAGGCATTGTAATGACCACACGCGACGGAAAATTCATTTACTACGCCGTTAACTACAAACGCGTGCAGGAAGTGAGTGATTTTGTGGAACAATTGGTAGGTTAAGCTCTTTCTGGTTTTAACAAACTGTAAACCACTGAAATAAACAACGAAAAGGCTCCTCACGCACCGATTGCGTATCTTTGCCAAAAGTTTGTTTATGTACGTTGAACAGTTATACACGGGTTGCCTGAGCGAAGCAGCATATTACATTGAGAGTGAAGGAAAGGCGGCAATCATTGATCCAATGCGCGACATAGAATCCTATCTGCAACTGGCCCACCAACGCAATGCTACAATCCAATATATCTTTGAAACCCATTTTCATGCGGACTTTGTAAGCGGTCATCTCGACCTCTCCCAGGCCACGGGTGCCCCTATTATTTATGGCCCCGAAACAGTTGCTAATTTTCCTGTACACGTTGCAAAAGACGGAGAAACATTCACCCTGGGAAAAATAAGCCTGAAAGTTTTACATACACCAGGTCACACGCTGGAAAGTACCTGCTATCTGCTGAAAGATGAGCAAGGGACCGATTATGCCCTGTTTACAGGAGATACCCTGTTTGTAGGTGATGTAGGGCGCCCTGATCTTGCCCAGCAGGACAGCAATAACGTTACTACCAATGACCTGGCCGGCATGTTATACAACAGCCTGCAGCAGAAAATTATGCCGCTGGCTGATCATGTAATCATATATCCTGCCCACGGACCAGGCAGCAGCTGTGGCAAAAACCTGGGCCCGCACACGTTCAGCACACTGGGCGAGGAAAAACAATCCAACTACGCATTGCAGGCCAAAACTCCCGAAGAATTTGTGCAGCTGGTAACCGATGGCCTTACCGCACCGCCGCAATATTTTCCCATTAACGCGCAGATTAACAAGGAAGGTTATGAAGCCCTCGCTGATATAATGGAAAAAGCCCTGCGCCCTATGGACGTAGCAGCCTTCAAGGCACGCATGCGCCAGCGCAGTGCCGATTTTGTAATACTCGACACCCGTAATGCCGCCACTTTTACCCTCGGGTTTGTTCCCGGCTCGGTAAGCATTGGCCTGGAAGGACGTTTTGCCGAATGGGCAGGCAGCCTGTTACCCTTTAACCTGCCTATTTTGCTGGTAACTGAGCAAGGCATGGAAAAAGAAACCATCATCCGCCTGGCAAGGGTGGGTTTTGAAAATATTGAAGGTTACCTCGAAGGCGGGTTTGAAGCCTGGCAGGCAGCCGGTGAAGAAATTGACATGATCATTGATGTAGAAGCCGATGAACTGGCCATGGATCTGCCTTTTGACGATCACCTGGTAGTAGTGGATGTGCGCAAAGAAGTGGAATATGCCGACGGCCATGTAAAAGATGCAGTAAACATCCCGCTCAACACGCTGACAGACCCTGCCAGCATGGGCAACTTTAATGATGAAGACAACCTGTACATTCATTGCGCCGGTGGCTACCGCAGCGTAATTGCCTGCTCCCTGTTTAAACGCCAGGGCATACATAACCTGCGCAACGTATCGGGCGGCTGGGGCAAGATAAAAGAAGAAACAAAGATCCCGACAGAGAAGAATGCGGCAGTGCTGAACTAGAGAACAGCTGCGAGCATTTTATTATAGCGAATTAAACAACAATGCACGGAACTACGCCGTGCATTGTTGTTATGATGTGTACAGACTTCACCCTACTTTATATTATTGCAAGTTCAGGTAGCCTGAAGCTCGATGCCCGTAGCTGGTTGCTTATTCAATTTTTAAATGGCCATGCAGCTTTTCATCGTAGGCTACCTTCCAGCGGCGATGGCTCCAGAGGTAGTTGGAAGGTTGTTTGCGGATCGAATCTTCAATAAACCGGATCATTTGCCTGGTAATTTCCCCCTCGGGCAGTGAACGGGGATCGGTGGTGAGCAGCACCAGTTCGCTTTTATAATATCCCCGCTTTACCTTGCTGATATTGCCCATTACCACGGCCGTATTGTTCAGGTGTGCGCCGCGTTCAGGACCGCGTACGAAAGGCGCCATCTTGCCAAAAAACGGCAGCCAGTAAGCATTGGTGGCGCTGCCGGCATTCTGATCACCTACCAGCACCAGGCAGTATTCTTCTTTTGAATAAGTCAGGAAATCGCGCCTGAAACTGTTGGCACTGATGAGTTTGGTGCCGAAACGCTTGCGCAGGTGCACAAACAGGCGCTCAAACACTTTGTTTTTGATGGGCATATACACTACCAGGAAGGGATAAATGGTGTTAACGCTGTGTGCAGCATTGGCCATCTCCCAGTTAAAAAAATGGCCCAGATGTACCTGCACGCTCTGGCCGGTTAAATACAGCTCATCCAGCAATTGTTTGTTCTCGCATTTGAAGTGCTTGTTCAGCGTTCGTTCCGACATCGACAGCAACTTTACGGTTTCAATAAAATTGTCGATAAAACTGCTGTAAAACTCCTTGGCTATTTTAATGCGCTCTGCTTCTGTTTTCTCCGGGAAGGCGATCTGCAGGTTGCCCAACACTACGTCGCGGCGGTACTTGAAGCCATGATACAGCAGTAGGTAAATACCATCGCTGATGATATGCAATACCCGGAAAGGCAACAGGGAAACGAGATACAATAAGGCGTAAACAATGTAATACATGCAATGTCTTTTTACAACACAATGTTCTGCAGCTGATCGCTTTTGGCAGGATGGTCTGTATTAAAATGCAACCCGCGGCTTTCGCGCCTGAATTGTGCGGCTTTCACAATAAGGTAGCCAATGGTAATGAGGTTGCGCAGTTCGCACAACTGTGGCGATACCTTGGTGGTTTCGTACAGTTCTTCTGTTTCGGTATGCAGCAGGTCAAGGCGTTTCATGGCGCGCTGCAAACGAACATCGTTGCGCACAATACCTACATAATCGCTCATCAGCTGTTGCAGCTCTTTCAGGCTTTGCGTAATAAGGATCATCTCCTTGGGATCGGTGGTGCCTTTGGCATTCCAGTCGGGTATGCCTGTTTGAAAAGGAATACCATCTATGCGTGCGGCACTGTCTGCAAAACAGCGGTGGCCGAATACCATGGCTTCGAGCAGGCTGTTGCTGGCAAGGCGGTTGGCGCCGTGCAGGCCGGTGCTGGCACATTCTCCGCAGGCATACAGGTGCTGTATGGAGGTGCGGCCCCATTCATCGGTTTTAATACCACCGCAGCTGTAGTGCGCCGCAGGTGCTACAGGTATCATCTGCTCCATCGGGTCGATGCCGATGCTGAGGCATTTCTCGTAAATATTGGGAAAATGATGAATAAACTTGTCTTTGTCCATATGCCGGCAATCCAGGTACACATGCTCGGTACCCGCCAGTTTCATTTCACTGTCGATGGCGCGGGCTACAATATCGCGCGGTGCAAGGTCTTTGCGGTGATCGTAGCGTTCCATAAAGGCTTCGCCTTTTTTGTTGCGCAGAATGCCGCCGTCGCCGCGCACTGCTTCTGTAATCAGGAAGGAAGGTGATTCGCCGGGTTTGTACAGGGCGGTTGGGTGAAACTGGATAAATTCCATGTTTTCTATCCTGCCCTTGGCGCGGTATACCATGCCTACGCCATCGCCTGTGGCAATGCGCGGGTTGGTGGTAGTACGGTATGCCTGCCCGCAGCCGCCGGTAGCAAGCAGTGTAATGCGTGCAAGTATCTTGTCAATTTTATTGGTGCGCAGGTTTAATACATACACGCCATAACAGGTAATATCATGTGTGGCCTTGGTTACCAGGAAACCAAGATGGTGCTGGGTAATCAGGTCAACCACATAACAATGGTTTACCATTTCAATATTACCGGCAGCCTGCACTTTCGCAAGCATGGCCCGCTCCATTTCGCGGCCTGTAACATCTTTATGATGCAGAATGCGGTGTTCGCTATGCCCGCCTTCACGGCCCAGTGCATATTCGCCGTTTTCTGTTTTGTCAAATTCTGCACCGTAGCCAATCAATTCGCGGATGCGCTCCGGGCCTTCTTTCACTACAATTTCAACGATTTCACGGTTACACAGTCCGTCACCTGCAATCAGCGTGTCTTCAATATGTTTTTCAAAGCTGTCGTTTGCTTCGTCCCAAACCCCTGCAACACCACCCTGGGCGTACTTGGTATTGGTTTCATCACTCGCTGCCTTGGTAATTACCATGATCTTTTTATCCGGGTGTGCCTCTGACATCTTCAATGCAAAGGTTAAACCGGCAATGCCCGAGCCAATAACCAAAAAATCTGTCTGCATCTTTGTATTATTCTAAGCGTTATTCATTACCGGCTGTGGTTCTATCCAGGCGCCGCTTTCTTTCAGCAGGTCTATCAGCTCGTCTACCGCCACATCGCTCTCTACATTTCTTTTCACCACTTCTTTACCCCTGTACAAAGTAATTTTTCCAACACCGCTGCCTACATAACCAAAATCGGCATCTGCCATTTCACCCGGACCATTTACAATACAACCCATAATGGCTATTTTAACGCCTTTGAGGTGATTGGTTACCGCGCGTATTTTCGCGGTTGTTTCCTGCAGGTCGAATAAGGTACGGCCGCAGGAAGGACAGGAAATATATTCTGTTTTGGAAATGCGCGTTCTTGTAGCCTGTAAAATGGAGAAGGCTGTTGCGTTCAGGAACTGGTGATTGTTGCGGATGGCGATGTAGTTGCGGCCGCTCACTTTCACATTGTTCAGTTTTTTGGGATCGTTCATCAGCCAGATGCCATCGCCCATACCATCGAGGAACAGGGAACCGGCTTCTGCAGAAAACTCGATGAGCTGCTCATCGGCCGTTGTGCAATGACTTTCCACGCACAGTATTACGGGCGTGTGGATGCCTTGCTCCATCAGCTTCACAATGGTGCGGCGTACATCGGGCATGCTGTGTTTATTGGTGCTGAAGAAACAAAATACAGCCGTGGCATCCTGCGCAGCAGCGGCAAATATTTTCTGCTCCACTGCTTTGTCTATCGCATGCACATCTATACCAATGAAATTCAGCACTGCTGATTTTTCCTTTGCATCCAGGTATTCAACACCCTGGAACAAAGGAAAACACTGGCTTTTATCAGCAGCATGCTGCCAGGCGGCAGCGTCGGTAATAATTTTCAGCGTACCGGGCAAAGCAAAATCAAGCTGCTTGCCGGCTGTATAAATAAAATCGGCTGCACCATCACCAATATTCCATTTATCGGTTACCTCGTTGTAGGTATAACCGATAGCAGTTAAATCGGCTGGTACAATCGCTTCTTTCTGCATAAAATCCGCCACTACCACAGGCACATGGCCTGCGCCGATGGTACCGGCTTCCGTGGTTTTGCGGCGTTTGTATTCAAACGGGTTGTAAGGCAGTTTAATAACACCGCCTGTTTCGTGCAGCGGTTCAATGGGTGCGTGGCTTTTGCGGTGTACGTAACGCTTCACCAGGTCTTTACAAACCGGTATTTCAAACTCCGGATCTTCCGTTAAGCTTACGCGGATGGTATCGCCGATACCATCTTCAAGCAGGGAGCCGATGCCGATGGCTGATTTAATACGGCCGTCTTCACCATCACCTGCTTCTGTAACACCCAGGTGCAGCGGATAACATTCATTGAACTCCTGCTGCATTTGCTGAATCAGCAGGCGGTACGCCTGCACCATTACCTGCGGGTTGCTGGCCTTCATGCTCAGCACAATATTGTGGTAGCTTTCATTGCGTGCTATACGTAAAAACTCCATTGCACTTTCTACCATGCCCATGGGCGTATCGCCGTAACGGCTCATAATGCGGTCGCTGAGGCTGCCGTGGTTGGTGCCTATGCGCATGGCAGTGCCGTACTCGCGGCATATTTTCACCAGCGGGGTAAAGCGCTCGCGGATGCGTTCAATTTCTTCGGTATATGCTGCATCGGTGTATTCGAGCAGTTCGAATTTCTTTTTGTCAACGTAATTGCCTGGGTTTACACGCACTTTCTCAACAATACGTGCGGCAATTTCTGCGGCGTTGGGCGTAAAATGGATATCGGCTATCAGGGGAACATGGTAACCGCGGCGGTGCAGTTCCTGTTTTATCAACTGAAGGTTTTCCGCTTCTTTTTTGCTGGGGGCAGTAATGCGTACCAGCTCAGCGCCTGCTTCAATACAACGGATGGTTTGCTCCACCGTACCAAGGGTATCCATGGTGTCGGTGGTGGTCATGGTTTGCAAACGTATAGGATGACCGTTGCCCAGTAACAGATCGCCTATTTTTACTTCCCTTGTAATGAACCGGTTATAGGCCGTAAGTGAATTACAATAAAATTGCATAATAATAAATCTGATGCAAATTTAGCGTATATCCGGCATCCGGCTTTTACCAATCTTTTTCGGTTTGGGTAAGGTTTCCTTTCTGCTTTTGCAGCTGGCGCTGCAGTTGTTTTTCGTTCTCGCTGAGGTTACGCAGCAGCTGTTCAGCCTGTTGTGGTGTTAGCTTGCTATTGCTTTGCGGTTGCTGCTGCTGTTTTTGCTGGTTGTTCTGCGGCTTTTGCTGCTGTTTGGGGTTCTGCTGCGGGTTCTGGTTCTGGTTCTGCTGCTGTTTCAGATCGTTGATTGCTTTTTGCAGGTTTTCCCTTGCATTGTCATCGTTGGGTGCATAACGCAGCGACTGCTTAAATGCATCTATGGCCTCCGGCAGTTTTTTATCCCTGGCCAGGGCAAGTCCTTTGTTGTAATTGCTGTTGGTTTGCAGGGAAGAATCTGCTTCTTTGCCCACACCATCGTATACTTTGGCAGCATCAGCAAATTTTTTCTGCATCATTAATGCATTGCCCAGGTTGTATTGTGCTTTTGTATTGGCCGGGTCTTTCTCCAGTGCCTTTTTATAATCTTCTTCTGCTTTGGCATAATCGCCTTTGGTGTATTGCTGGTTCCCTTTTTTTACAGCAGCATTCGATGCATTGCTCACTGCATGCTGCTGCGGTTGTTGCTGGGCCTGTACCAGGCTGCCTGCCAGTAATAAGAATGCTGTATACAACAACTGCCTCATAGGATACCGGGTTTAACTTCAGGAATAAACATTTCGGTGATCAGCAAAGCAATACACAATGCCAGGAACAAAGGAAAAAAAGAAGTGTACCGCCTGTTGTCTGTTGCGTTCACCAGTTTTTTATCGAGTTTGTTCATATCTGCAAACACGGCATCGGCCACACCGGCTGAATTATCGAGCCGGAAGTATTGACCGTTTGTTTGTGTGGCGATATCTGTGAGTTCTTTTTCGTTGAGTTTGGAAATCACGGTCTGGCCGTTTTCATCGCGTTTGTAGTCATTGGCACCCGGCTCCATAATCGGCGATCCTTCGGGTGTGCCGATGCCGACTGTATATACAACTACACCATGATCATTGAGCAGTTTAATGGCTTCTTCCGATTTGGGATCATGATCTTCCCCGTCTGAAATAAGCACTACGGCTTTGTATTTTTTTTGCTTTGTATCCAGTGAATTATCGCATAAACGCAGCGCATCACCCAGCTGCGTACCCTGTACAGGCACCGCATCCGGACTTGCATTGCTTACAAACAGTTTGGCAGCTGCCACATCGCCGGTTAAGGGCATTTGCAGGTAAGCCTGGCCGGCAAAAACCACGAAACCTACACGGTCATCTCCCAGCCGGTCAATCAGCAGGTTTACAAACTGCCTTGCCTTTTCCAGGCGCGAAGGTTTGATGTCTTCACTCAGCATGCTTTTACTTACATCCAGCGCGATCATTACATCGATACCTGCTTTTTTTTCTGAACCACCCTGCTCCGGTTTGCGCAGGTTGGCCAGTGCGGCCACTCCCAGCACAATGGCCAGCAACACAATCAGGAATTTGAGCAGGAACAGCCGTGCAGAATAGGTTTTGGTAAGCGAATTCACCAGCGCCTCATCACCCAGCGCTTTCTTTACACGGGTTTTCCAGCGCAGTACCAGCACAAACAGCAGCGCCAGCGGTAGTAATACCAGCAAACCGCTTAACATTTCAATATGTTCGAATGATAGCATATGTAGTAGCTGCAATCTACAAGCATCAAGCCAAATAAACAAGCTGGTTTCACGGTTTGATGGCTGAATTGCTGCAACCATCAAAAGCGGCCCCGGGGCCGCTTTTTTATTTCTTTCCTTCAAAGAAGCCGAGCTGCTTCAGTATCCCGTTGAGAATGGCAGTGCGGGCTTTGGGTACATCAAGATCGTGTGCGCCTTCTATGTTTAAAGAGAAAAAATAGGGATGGCGGTTTTCTTCAATCCAGCCAACTGCCCATGCCTGGGCATGACCGTTTTCGCTGAAGCCCCAGCCGGTTTTGTAGCTGATGCTGTAGTTGGCATTGCTTTCCTGCAGCATCAGGCGTTTCACAATATCCTGGTTGCTTTTTTTACGGAAAGGCAGCTGGTCGAAGTACAATTTTTTTACCAGCCCCAGTTCTTCGTCGGCGGTAACCTTTAAACTGTTGTCGAGCCAGAAAGTATCAATCGCGGTTGTAATCTTCATTTTAGTAAAACGGGAACCATAACCCAGCGTATCCAGCCAGTGCTGCATGGTGTCTTTTCCAATGCGGCGGGCTACTTCCTGGTAATAAGGTATGGCTGAAGCCTTAAACGCTTCTTCCATCGTGAGGTCTTTATCCCAGTTTTTGGCGCTGTCGCCATTGGGATAAAAATGATGCACGCCATTCCAGGGTATGATCATTTTATCGCCGGAAATTACACCGGTTTCCAGGCCAATCAGGCTGTTCACTATTTTAAAGGTTGAGGCCGGTAAAAACACCGAATCTTTAAACCGTTTCAGGTTATATACCGTAAAGTGCCCCTGGCCGTTATCGAGCAAACCAAAACTGCCGGTAGTGTGCTGCTCGTCAAAGTATTGCTGCAAACTGTCGTCCGTGGTCACATTATTGGGCGAGCAGGCATGCAGCAACAACATTGCAGCAGCCAGCGGCGCTAAAAGAAACTTTCTCATACAATGAATTGTGGCGCAAAAGTAAGCCGAAGGGGTATATGAAGAAAATCAGTCTCAACACAAACGCATGCAATTATTTTACATATGATTGATTGTTTGAAATTCATAACTTTATATCATGAAAGCAGTTACACTGGAGCAGTTTTACAGGGAACAGTTACCGAAAGACCTGTCAGATACACTGCTGCACGAAATGCAGACGCAGAAAACAACCGGCAATTTTAATGTCTATCACCGCGACAGCGTTGCCTGCGGAGCAACTGCGGTATACAGCAGGCGCGATTTTTACAAGATATCACTTTCTATAGGCCAGGGCGCCCTGCACTATGCCAGCAAAAGCATACAGCTCGATAAACCTGCACTTATTTTCTCCAATCCCAACGTGCCGTATGCATGGGAAGCCACATCCGGCGAACAGAGCGGTTATTTCTGCCTGTTTACAGAAGATTTCCTGTACAACAAGGCAGAAAGCATTATGCATTCGCCCTTGTTTGCCATTGGTGGCAACCCCGTGTTTTTCGTGGATGAAATACAACAGGCCTTTATTGCCTCCCTGTTCCGGAAAATGGAGGATGAGATGAAAACGGACTATGTACACAAGTACGACCTGGTACGCAATTACGTGCAGCTGATTATTCATGAGGCCATGAAAATGCAGCCTGCCGAAAACTATGTGCAGCACACGAATGCATCGTCGCGCATTGCTTCGCTGTTTATTGAACTGCTCGAACGCCAGTTCCCGATTGATTCGCCTACACATATTTTTTCCCTCAAATCGGCCAATGATTACGCCACGCGTTTATCCGTGCATGTAAACCATCTTAACCGTGCTATCAAGGAAACAACCGGCAAAACCACTACAGAACATATTGCCGAAAGAATTGTAAAAGAGGCCAAGGCCCTGCTGCGGCATACAGACTGGAGCATTGCCCAGGTAGCCTACAGCCTGGGGTTTGAGTACCCGGCCTATTTCAACAACTTCTTTAAGAAACAAACCCACACCACACCCCTCGCCTATAAAACGGCAGCTGTTTGATTTTTATAATATTCCGTTTGATTTGCGCAGTGATGATCAGGCGCCGCTAACCTAGTTTTGTTGCAGAAAAATCACCGATATGCAATACAGAAAACTGGGAAACACCGGGCATCAGCTGTCTGCCATAGGTTTGGGCTGCATGGGAATGAGCATGGCTTATGGCCCCACCAATGACGAAGAATCACTCGCCACACTGCACAAAGCCCTTGACCTGGGCATTAATTTCTGGGATACCGCCGATATGTACGGCCCCTTTACCAATGAAGAACTGATTTCAAAAGTACTGGTGCAAAACAGGGACAAGGTTTTCCTGGCTACCAAATTCGGCTTCCGCTACCGGGAAGACAAAACCACGTATTTCGACGGCTCGCCCGCCTACATGCGCCAGGCTGTGGAAGGCAGTTTAAAACGCCTGAAAATTGATACCATTGACCTGTACTATGCCCACCGCATAGACCCCAAAGTACCGGTTGAAGAAATGGTGGGAGCTATGGCACAACTGGTAAAAGAAGGCAAGGTGCGTTACCTCGGCTTGTCCGAAGCCTCGCCCGAAAGCCTGCGCAAAGCCGCTGCCGTGCACCCTATTACCGCACTGCAAACCGAATACTCTTTGCTGTCGCGCGAGCCGGAAGCAGCCATTATCCCCACCTGCCGCGAACTGGGTATTACCTTTGTGCCTTATAGTCCGCTGGCACGCGGCATCATTACTGCCACCCTCAGCGACAAAGATGCGCTGGCAGCAAACGATTTCCGCCGCACATTGCCGCGCCTCAGTGATCAGCACTGGAACAACAACCAGCAGCTGGTAGCAGGCTTTGCAGCGCTGGCATCCGGTAAAAACTGCACACCCGCACAGCTCGCACTGGCCTGGGTACTGGCACAGGGAGAAGATATTATCCCGATCCCAGGCACCAAAAAACGCAACTATTTGGAGGAAAATGCAGGAGCAGTAGACATCCGGTTATCCAAACAGGATCTTGATAATATTGACGCATTGCTGGAACGTTACCCCGACACAGGCAAACGTTATGGAGAAGGAGCAATGGCGTTGGTGAATCACTAGAACTAAAAAAGGCCTCCCGCCATGCGAGAGGCCTTTTTTGCTATTTCAATACGCCCAGTTCTTTACCTACTTTGGTAAAGCCGGCGATGGCTTTGTCAAGATGTGCCTGTTCGTGGGCAGCGCTGAGCTGCACGCGGATACGGGCCAGTCCTTTACCAACCACAGGGAAAAAGAAACCGATCACATAAATACCCTCTTCCAGCAGTTTGGCGGCAAACTCCTGTGCAACGGTTGCTTCGTACAGCATAATAGGCACAATAGGATGGTCGCCGGGTTTAATGTCGAAACCGGCTTCGGTCATTTTGGTTCTGAAGTATTTGGTGTTAAATTCCAGTTTATCGCGCAGTTCGGTTGTTTGGGTAAGCATATCCAGTACAGCGATAGAAGCGCCGACAATAGCGGGTGCTACGGTGTTGGAAAAAAGGTATGGGCGGCTGCGCTGGCGCAGCATTTCAATCACCTCTTTTTTGCCTGAAGTAAAACCGCCGCTTGCACCACCGAGCGCTTTACCCAGCGTGCCGGTGATAATATCAATACGCCCCATTACGTTGCGGTATTCGTGTGTACCACGGCCGGTTTTGCCAAGGAAGCCGGATGAATGTGATTCATCGATCATAACAATAGCATCGTACTTATCGGCCAGGTCACATATTTTATCCAGCTGTGCAATGGTGCCGTCCATGCTGAAAGAGCCATCGGTAACAATAATGCGGCTGCGCAGGTTCTGTGTTTCCTGCAGTTTAGCCTCCAGGTCGTCCATGCTGTTGTGCTTGTAGCGGTAGCGCTGTGCCTTGCACAAGCGCACGCCATCGATGATAGACGCGTGGTTCAGCTCATCGCTGATAATAGCATCCTGCTCGTTGAACAACGGCTCAAACACACCGCCATTCGCGTCGAAGGCGGCTACATACAAAATGGTATCTTCTGTACCCAGGAAAGCGGCAATTTTCTGCTCCAGTTCTTTATGAATGTCTTGCGTACCGCAGATAAAACGCACACTGCTCATACCATAACCATGTGAATCAATGGCCTTGTGGGCAGCTTCAATTACTTTGGGATGTGAAGACAAACCCAGGTAATTATTGGCACAAAAGTTAAGTACGGTTTTACCGTTTACCACAATCTCAGGCCCCTGTTCGCTGGTGATTACCCTTTCTTTTTTAAATAACCCTGCGGCTTCAATTTCAGAGAGCTCCTGTTTTATGCGGCTGGCAAAATTTGCATTCATACATTCAATTTTTAAAGATGAGCAAAAGTAAGCGTTGGCAGATTTATTCGTCCTGTTCATCTTAAAATTACGCATACCATTGCGTGTACCTACATATATACCAGGCATTTGCGGCGTTAATCATTTTATAAAAAATTGTGCTGCGGCCGCTGTAACATTTTAGGGACTACCTTCGTACAGCTGTTGCAAATACATTTACACTTATGAGATCAAGATACTGGGTTCAATACAGCCTGCTGTTTGCCATGTGCTCGGGCAGTGTTATGGCGATTGAATACCACAAAGCCGTTTATCACAAAAAAAGCAAGGTGCAGTGCGATCAGTGCCGCCCTGGCTGCCCCATGTACCGGGAAGCGCCCAAAACCGGTGCGCAGACTGATTACATACTCTGGCACCCGGTGAATCGCTTTATCGGCTAAATTCAGTGATCCCCTTCCGAGGGGATTTTTTATTTTTATACCTGTAACATTTTTTCTGCTGTAACGTACAACTTCTGAAAATGGGCAACTAACGAATAGAAACACTGTTTATGACCGAACAAGATTACAATGAATGTGTAAACCTGTATGCTGACAATGTGTTCCGTTTTATTGTGAAAAACCTGCGGCACGAAGAAGATGCAAGGGATATCGTTCAAAGCGCATTTGAGAAATTATGGCGCAACCGTGATTCGGTTGAAACAGGCAAGCAGAAGGCCTATTTGTTTACCGTGGCCTATAACCAGATGATTGATCACCTGAGAAAAAACAAACGGATACAGCTGAAAGACGAGTTCAGGGAAGAAGCCAAAATACAATCCCAGCCCAACACGCAGGCCAGGAAAATACTGCAGGAAGCCCTGAAACGGTTAAATGAAACGCAACGCAGCCTGGTGATGCTGAAAGATTATGAAGGATACAGTTACGAGGAAATAGGCAAAATCATGAGCCTCAGCGAAAGCCAGGTGAAAGTATATTTGCACCGCGCCAGGTTAACATTGAAGAACTATTTGGTAAGCCCAGAAAATGTAATTTGATATGAACATCAACAGACAAAATTACGAACAATGGTTCCTGTTGTATGTCGATAGCGAACTTACTTTACATCAGCGGATGGAGGTAGAGATCTTTGCGCAACAGCATCCCGACCTGGCAGCCGAGCTTGAAAGCCTGCAGCAGGCCATACTGCCCACCGGCGACGACTACACATTTGACGCCAGCTTCCTGAAAATACAGCCCGGCGGCAAACTTGACATCAGCAATTACGAGGAGCAGTTTTTATTATACGTAGACAACGAACTGAACGAAGCCGGCAAACAGGCAGTAGAACAGTTTGCCGCACAGCACCCGGTATATGCCCGCAAACTGGAACAATTGCAGCAGGCCGTTTTACCGGAAGAAGTAATCGCCTGCCCGCGCAAATCAGCGCTGTACAAGGGTTCCGGGAAAATTATCCCGCTGTATATTGGCCGTTTTGCCGCTGCGGCCGCACTGCTGGGTATTATTGCACTGACCTGGCAATTCATGGGTAAACAGCAGCATAGCAGCGACCCTGTTGTTGCCGTAACCCGCACCAATACTGCGCAACAGCAGCCTGCAGGGCAGCAACCTGCTACAAGCAGTACAACAGGCGCAACGCAACAAACACCGGCAATGGCAGCAACCCATACCGGCAGCATCCGTGAGCCTAAACAACAGGAAATGGCCCGTGTAAACCAGCCTCGTACCAGCCCGGCGCAGCAGTCTGCACAACCCGTAACCACCGGCCCACCAACTGCCGCTAACATGGGCAATGCTACTGAACCTGCACGCACGCCCTTGCTGGCAGATGCATCTATTGCAGGAACGGCGGGTAATGTGAGCACACAAACACTGAACACCACCCTGCCGGCTGTGTCTGAAAAGGCAGTAACACCTGCAGCAACCACCGCGGCAGTGACCGCCTCAAACGACGCACCTTACCAGGAGCTTAATACGAATGAAGAAGAACGTGGCATTTACATAGGATCACTCGATATCAACAAAAACAAACTCAGGGGCTTTTTCAAAAAAGCAGGACGCATTTTTTCGGCTAAGGCTAAAAACGCCGCAGATGAAGATGGCCAGTTAAACCTCGCTAATATGAAAATCAATACCCGCCAATAACCCATCTTAAATCAGCATTCCATGAACAGATCTTTACTCATGCTGGTGGCCTTACTGGCCTCCCTGGGTGCCTTTGCGCAGCAAGACACCACCCGCAGCGGCAATCACCCGGACACCGTTCACGTAGGTAATTTTATTATCATCAAGAAAAACAGGGATCACAACAAAGACCGTGACCGCGATGTTTACACAGACACTGCCACGCAGAAAGATTCCACTTCAGGCTCACATAATTTCACCATCTCCATTGGCTCGCACAGGCGCTACCACCGCTCTATTGTAAGCACCAACTGGCTGATATTTGACCTGGGCTTTGCCAACTGGAACAACAAAACAGATTACGCTGCGGCACAGCAGGCAGGTTTCTTTAAAAACATTCCCTACAACGGGCATGGCGATAACCCGGTTGACCAGCACAGCTTTGATCTCAACAACTTCAAATCATCCAACGTCAACATCTGGCTGTTTATGCAAAAGCTGAACATCACCAGTCATATGCTGAACCTGAAATACGGGCTTGGACTGGAAATGTTCAATTACCGTTTTGATTCGCGCATCAGCTTCCGCAACGAGCCGGAACCTTTTGTATACAACGATTCCATCAGCTTTAAAAAGAACAAACTGTATGTAGGCTATGTGACCATACCGCTGATGCTGAACTTTAACAGCAGCCCTTACCGCGACCGTGGTTTCAGCATCAGTGCGGGTATCAGCGCAGGTTATCGTGTGGGCAGCCGCAACAAGCAGGTAAGCCAGGAACGCGGCAAGGTAAAGTACCGCGGCAATCTTGACCTGGAAGACTGGCGTGTGGCCAGCGTAGCAGAAATTGGTTTCGGCCCTATCCGGCTGTATGGTTCATATGCACTAAGCACGCTGTTTAAGAAAGATAAAACAGGCCTGGAACAGTATCCTTACACCATGGGCATCCGCTTCAGCAACTGGTAGCATGCAAACACACCCGTTAACATTTTTATAAAAAAGAGCGCCCGCATACGGCGCTCTTTTATTTTCGTTCGGTAATAAGGCTGCCTGTTTTTACGGAATATTTTTTGCAGGGGCACATACGCAAAATTGAATCCGCTACGTTAATATGGTTAGCCGTTTATATTCCAAATCTTTTATACTGCACAAAATGCTGACAAATGCATTCAACCGCCGGGCTGTAAGGGCCAGCCTGCTTGTATTTGCGTGTGGCGCACTGTTTACAGGCAGTACCTCGTTCTGTTTCAGGCACAGCTTTAACAACTATTCGATTGTTATTGACAAAAGTGACTATGAACTGAATGTGTACGACAGCAAGGGATGGCTTATCGCTTACCCGGTTGTATTTGGCAGCAATGATCAGCACGATAAATTCTGGGAAGGCGACCGCAGAACGCCCGATGGCCATTTCAGAATTGTGAGCAAGCGGGTACATGAAAAATGGGACCGCTTTATGATGCTCGACTACCCCACCCCCGAAAACATAGCCCTGTTCAATGCGCGCAAAAGCAGGGGACTGATACCTGCAAGCGCCAGGATTGGCGGCGGTATTGGCATACACGGCACATGGCCGCATGAAGATTATGCGATAGACCGCTACCAGAACTGGACCATGGGTTGTATCAGCATGAAAAATGAAGATGTGGAAGCGCTGTACCGGTACATCCCGGTAGGCACTTCAGTTACCATACAACCTTAAACCTGCAAGCCCGTTTATAATCCGTTCCTGTTAACCAGTTATTGCTGCTGCAAAAACTCACCCACAACGGTTTGCCATTTGCCCGGCTCTTTCTTGTACAGGCTTTCGTGACCGCTGTTGGCGTATTTGATGAGTGTTTTATGAGGCGTGTCGATGTTCTGGAAAATGTGATGTGTTTCGGCTTCTGTTACACGGGGATCGTGTATGCCCCATTGCAGTAATACCGGGCAGTTGATTTTGCGCGCATACTCCCACGGTTTATGGCCAAACGCCCAGAATCCCTGCTCTGTGCCACCCCAGAAAGTGAGGAAAGTAGACAATGGCTCGGGGGGCAACTGCATAATGTGCAACCTGCCTTTCACCGCATCCAGCAAAGAGCCGAAAGGCATTTCGAGGATGAGTTTCCCGGGCTTCAAATCAAAGTCACTTACTGCCTTCATTACTGTTGCGGCCCCCATGGATATACCCCATAACACCATGCGCTTTTTATCGGCACCTTTGGCCAGCGCATAGTCGTACAGCGCTTTTACATCTTTTGATTCATCGTATCCAACCGTACACACATTACCTTCACTCACCCCGTGCGCCCTGAAATCAACCAGGTACACATCGTATCCCATGCGATGAAATGCATCGGCTTCTTTTACCACATCGCTGCGGCAGCCTGCATGGCCGTGAAACAGCAATACCGTTCCGTTTATCACGGTATCGGGCCGTATGTGCCAGCCGGCCAGCGATACATGATCGGGTGTTATTACCGTGAAGGTATCGTATGGCGTTGCAGGCACATCTTTCAGCAGGCTTTTATACGATTTCTGACCAAAGAAAATAACACCAGCAGTATGCAAACCGCCTGCATGCGGCGTGCTGTCTATCTCATTGCGGTTATAAAAATGCGTAAGCTTATAGGCATTGAAGGCTGTCATGGTGTTGAACAGCACAAAGAGTATCAGCAGGGTATACCCGGTACCTTTTAACAATTTTCGCATAAGGAAGGGTTTACTTAAAATTACAGAAAAGCCGCAAGCTTACGGTATGCACGCGCAGCTTTAATATAAAAATAAAGCCGGCAGCTGTGCATTAACAACTGCCGGCTTCAACATTATACCAGGGCCGTAAACGGCCGGCTTATTTAATTTCCGTTGCGCCGAAATACGGAACCAGTGCAGCAGGAATGTTGATGCCTTCTGCAGTCTGGTGGTTTTCGAGCAGGCTGGCTACAATACGGGGCAATGCCAAAGAGCTGCCATTGAGCGTATGCACCAGCTGTGTTTTACCGCTGCCGTCTTTATAACGGCATTTAAGCCGGTTAGCCTGGAAACCTTCAAAGTTACTAACACTGCTCACTTCCAGCCAGCGGCCCTGTGCAGTGCTGTATACTTCAAAATCGTAAGTGAGTGCGCTGGTAAAACCCATATCGCCACCACACAAACGCAGGATACGGTAAGGCAGTTCGAGCGACTGGATCAGCTTCTCTACATGCGCCACCATTTCATCGAGTATTTCGTAGCTCTTCTCCGGGTTGGCAATTTGTATGATCTCAACTTTTTCGAACTGGTGCAGGCGGTTCAGTCCGCGCACATCTTTACCATAACTGCCGGCTTCCCTTCTGAAGCAGGGTGTATAGGCCGTCATTTTCAGGGGCAGTTCCTCTTCTTTCAAAATAGTATCGCGGTACACATTGGTAACCGGTACTTCGGCGGTGGGTATCAGGTAAAAATCATCTTCGGTGGCATGGTACATCTGGCCTTCTTTATCAGGCAGCTGACCGGTAGCATAGGCAGAGGCTTCATTTACCATAAACGGCGGCAGGTATTCGGTATAACCTGCAGCAGTATTAAAGTCAAGAAAATATTGCACCAGTGCACGCTGCAAACGTGCGCCCTTGTTAATGTAAACGGGAAAGCCGCTGCCGGTAATTTTGTTACCCAGTTCAAAATCGATGAGGTTGTATTTTTTAGCGAGGTCCCAGTGCGGTTGGGCGGCCGCATCGAGCACCGGCTTTTCACCGCCTTCCTTTACCACCACATTGTCTTCGGGTGTTTTACCCACCGGTACCAGCGGGCCGGGCAGGTTGGGCAGCTGAACCAGTTTATCGTGCAGTTCTTTTTCGAGCAGCTGCATTTTTTCTTTCAGGGGTTTCAGTTCGGCATTCCAGCCGGCAACATTGCTTTTCAGGGCTTCGGCTTCTTCTTTTTTGCCCTGGCCCATCAGTTTACCGATGTCTTTGGAAGCACTGTTTACCTTCGACTGGGTGTCGTCGTACAACGCCTGCACTTTTTTGCGCTTATCATCCAGTTCAACTACGGCGTCGACCAATTCGGGTTGTTTAAACTGCTTTACAGCAAGCCTTTCTTTAACCCATTCCCTGTTCTGTCGTAATACAGCTACTTGCAACATATCGGTGTGAAATTTTGGCAAATATAAGCTGGCCCGCGGAAGTTCCGGAAAGCTTTACCAGGTATTGTACCTGCAATGATATGCCTGCATCACCTAACTTTGCAGTATGAGTACAGCAACAGACGATTTACAGCAGCGGTGGTGGAACCTGGAGGCGAAGCTGGTGGAGCGGTTTGGTAAAAAACCGGATATGGACGCTATTTTATTCCTCATTGGCATACAGGAAACCGGTATTTCCACCGAAAAAATAACGAAAGAACAGAAGCAGGACCTGAT
Organism: Deminuibacter soli; assembly: GCF_003412455.1. Classification (GTDB taxonomy): domain Bacteria; phylum Bacteroidota; class Bacteroidia; order Chitinophagales; family Chitinophagaceae; genus Deminuibacter; species Deminuibacter soli. Next base: position 610,238 of record NZ_QTJU01000001.1, read on the forward strand.
GCACGTGGCCGTATGCACCGTGCTTTTACCCAGCGGTTATTATTCACTGGAAGGGCACGACAAGGACGGCTGGCCGCATTTTAAGCAGCTGAAAAACCTGCCGGACATGATTTTGCCCGAACAGGAGAACTTCCTGCGCGATCATATTTTGTTTTATTTTGAACAGAACGGATTCTAACACATAACCCATTAACAACCGGATGAAACTGCTTTTAGTAACCCTGCTTGGCTGCAGCCTGCTCACTGCAAGTGCCCAGCGCAAGCCCACCCCTGCCGTACACAAAACAACAGCCAATGCAAAACCTGCCGTTGCACCCAAAAGCAATGAAAGGCTGGTAGAAATAATGACCACGTACGGCAACCTTACCGTAAAACTGTACGACAGCACGCCGCTGCACCGCGACAACTTTATTAAACTGGTGCAAAGCGGTTTTTACGACAGCCTGCTGTTTCACCGCATCATCAACGGGTTTATGATACAGGGCGGCGACCCCACCAGCAAATATGCCGATAGTGCACAAACCGTTGGTGAAGGTGCTGCGCCGGGCGACCGCATACCGGCAGAAATAAAACCTTACCTGTTTCATAAAAAAGGCGTGCTGGCAGCCGCGCGCGACAACAACCCGGCAAAAGCCAGCAGCAACTGCCAGTTTTACCTGGTACAGGGCAAAGTACTGAACGATGTGGAATTAAACACCATGGAATGCAGGGTGCGCGGCAACAACCCTGCGTATACATATACCGATGCACAGCGTAACGTGTATAAAACCATTGGCGGTACGCCGTTTCTTGATCAGAACTATACCGTGTTCGGAGAAGTAGTATCAGGCATAAATATAATTGACACCATTGCAGCGCAACCACGCGATGCCCGTGACCGCCCGCTGAAGCCCGTACGCATGCAGATGCACCTGCTGAATTAAGGGAGCAAACGGTTGCGTTTATTTTAGTGGTATATACTGAACAAAATGATGTCTAAACTTGTAAAGTTTGATGTTATAAAGTTCACATACTCATTTTTTTATTCAATATTTGCAGCAAAATATTTGTACCATGAATTATCCTGCAGAACTGAAATATACCAAAGATCACGAGTGGATTAAACTGGTAGGTGGCAACACAGCAATTATCGGTATTACTGAATTTGCACAGCGCGAATTGGGCGATATCGTTTATGTAGATGTGCCAACTGTTGGCAAAACGCTTGCGGCTGAAGAAGTTTTTGGTACGGTGGAAGCAGTTAAAACTGTAAGCGACCTGTTTTTACCTGTAGCCGGTACTATCAACGAAGTGAATGAAGCGCTGAACGGCTCGCCAGAACTGGTAAACACCGATCCTTATGGTGAAGGATGGATGGTAAAACTGACTTTATCAAACCCCGCAGATCTCGATGGCCTGTTAACAGCAGAAGCCTATGAGAAGCTGGTTGGGTAATACCAGCAATTGTACTTAGTCGAACTTAAATAGCCGAACACACCGTTCACGCCCGTATGCCGGAAATAAAAACGTATTCAGAAGCCGAACTGATACCGTTGTTAAAACAACGGGAGCAGTCGGCTTTTGGCTATTTATACGATCACTATTCCGGTGCGTTAAATACAGTTGTTTTATCAATCATACCCGATAAAACATTATGCGGTGATGTATTGCAGGAAGTATTCATTAAAATATGGCGGCAGATAGATAGCTACGATGAAAGCAAAGGCCGCCTGTTTACCTGGATGCTGAATATTACCCGCAATGCTGCCATTGATATGGTGCGCAGCAAGGGCTACCAAAACACCAAACAAAACCAGGAATTAACAGAATCCGTATATGATGCTGGCGGAAGTGCTTTACCCAATGTCGATAAAATCGGCCTGAGGAAGGTGGTGCATACGCTGCGCGAAGAATACCGGGTACTGGTAGACCTCTCCTATTTCCAGGGCTTTACACAGGAAGAGATAGCAAAGATGCTGGACATTCCGCTGGGCACTGTGAAAACCAGGCTGCGGGCTGCTTTAATCCAATTAAGACAATTAGTAAAACCATAAGTGGATACACAGGCATACATACAAAGTGGCATAATCGAGAGTTATGTATTGGGTTTAGCTACCGCAGAAGAGGCAGCTGAACTGCAGCAGCTTTGTGCACAGTATCCTGAAATAAAAGCGGCGGTTGAAGCTTTTGAACTGGAGCTGGAACAGCAGGCCATGAACGATGCCATTGCACCTGATGCTGCTGTTAAAACTGCATTGATGGCAACGTTGTTTAATGAAGAACAGCAACAGGCAATCGTGCAGCCCATAGGCACCGGGGCACCGGTAATTCCCATGCACCCGGTATACCCATCGCACCATAAAACCTGGCAAACCATTGCTGCAGCTGCCATATTGCTGTTTGTGGTAAGTGCCGGTTTCAACATTTATTATTACAACCATTACCAAAGCGCCCGTAACGAGTACCAGGCACTACTGCAGGAACGCAACAACCTGCAGGCCAGCAATGATACTTATAAAGCCAAGTTTAACGAGGCAGCCAGCAGCCTGCGCATGATGGGCGATACGGCCATGCATGCCGTTAAAATGAACGGCCTGCCCGGTAAGGAAGGCAGCTATGCAACCGTTTACTGGAACAAGCAAAACAATGATGTATACCTGCTGGCCAACAATCTTCCGCAAACACCTGCCGGGCACCAGTACCAGTTATGGGCAATCGTCAACGGCCAACCTGTTGATGCAGGTATGATCAGCGATTGCGCTGGCGCCCTCTGCAAAATGAAAACCATTGCCAACGCACAGGCTTTTGCCATTACCCTGGAAAAAGAAGGCGGCAGCCCAACCCCTACACTTACTGCTATGCTTGTAATGGGTAAGGTATAACCCGCTTTCAAAAACACTCACCAGATTTATTCACTCTGTTCATTCAGATAGCCTTCTAATCCAACCGAACTTTTTTTCCGTAAATAAGCCTGAGCTATTCTATAGCGGGGTTTTTCAGATGGACAAAAAGGGGCTGTTTTCGTGCAGCCCCTTTATGGTTATATTTGCGCAAACTGATATTTCTTGAAAAACAAATGGCTCGTTATTCTTGCAGCTGTTATCTGGTTCCTGGTAACGGTATATTTAATGACAATTCCCGGCAATTCCTTACCCAAATCTCCTTTCTTTGAATTGATTCATGTTGACAAATGGGTACATATTGGCATGTTTTCTATACTGGTATTTTTATTTATGCAGGGTACCCGTCTTTTTTACAAACAACAACAGCCCAAAGCCATGCTGGCTATTGCCGTGGCAGGCGTTTTATATGGCATAGCCATGGAATTTGTGCAAAAATACTGGACCGTGGGCCGCTCGTTTGACATCACAGATATTATTGCTGACGCAGTGGGTTGTATAATAGCCTATATTTATGTGCGTTACCTGATTAAAAGAAAACAATTAAGGGAACAAACAACTGCTGCAGAAGCAGCGTAAACCGGGAAACAATGGTCCATATGTGAAAGCCGGTAACCGGCGAAGGGGTGCCTGGGAACAACATCGTAGCATCGTCCGAGGATCGTCCGACCTTCGTTCGAGGATCGTTCAACGATATAAACGATGGAATAGCTATGTCAACGGGGAATTTTACCTATAACTGTATATTCTTAGGGCAGTGATCCTATTCTAAAAAAAATTGGCCCCCGTGAAAACAGGGGCCGCAACCAAAACTAACTGCTTATGAGAAAATTGACTACTTGCTTTTTATAATACTTTGCAAAGGCGATGCCAGAATAAATGGCTGTTTTGTTAATCTCTGCTCACTTCTTTTCCTCTTTTTCCGCCCTTGCCAGTGACCTGGTTTATTACCGTCGATCACAACACAAAGGTCATACTTTCATTAATAAAGAAGTGTTAACGGATAGTTTATATATTGTTACTATCACAAATGACTGTTCGTTTTCCCAAACATCCAACCTTCACAACACTTTGATTTACAAGCAAATATACTGCTATAATTTTTGCAAAACCGTTTTTCTATTGGGAAATATTTTTTTTTAAATTGATAATTTCTTAACAAACGGTTCATTCCCAATTATATTGCGCATGTACAACACTTTGCATATCCAATAATTTTACAGGTGGCAATCATTTTCATAGCATTACCCATTAGGCGTGCATATTATTTGTGGTAGCTTAATTATACAAATTGCTTTAGCTTATGAAAAAAACATTGCTCATCTGCTGCCTTGCCCTGGCAGCTGTTTCCTACGCTCATTCTCAGGAAAAAAATCCACAAACAGACCACGGCTTCTATGTAAAACTGACAGGCGGTTATTTTTTTAGCGTGTCACCCGGTCAGTTTCCCAATGTTGGCAGCTACCCGCCGCAGGAGGTATTTAAAACCATCGACCCATCTACAGGTGCAACCACCATTGTATCACAAAAGGTATTGACAGGCTCGTATGGCGCCGGCATCAGGGGCGGTTTATCCGGTGGTTTCCAGTTTAACCGTTTTATTGCCGTGGAACTTACCGCCAACTATTACCACAGCAATAAAAACCTGATGACACACGAAGAAGATATGCTTACTACCGGTCAGCTGGCCGGCAAAGTGATATCGCATGGCTACGTAAACGCCGTGGATCTTGCGCCAGGCCTGGTAATTAGTCCGGGTTTGCAGGGCAGGTTTAACCCCTATGTTCGCTTTGGTGTGGTGGTGCCTGTTTGGGGAAGATTGAAAATTGAAACCGATGCTTACAAACTCAGCAGCGTGCCTAACCAGCCGGCTATTATTGCAGCGCAGACAACTATTGCGCGCAAAGAAGAAATAAAGCCCAATCAAACCATCGGTTTCCAGGGTGCACTGGGCGTTACGTACAAGTTAGGTACAAGACTGGCTGTTTTCCTGGAAACAGAATATCGTAATGTGCCGGTGAAGAGCAAAAGCAAGGAGATTACTGCCTACAACGAAAAAACAAATGTGGTGAATACCAGTAACGGCCAAACAGTAGCCACTTCGGGCAGAACGCTGAATGATTTGTCTGTGGCGGAACGTTACACCGATTACCAGACAACACTTACGCAGCAATCCAACACGCCGGTTGCCACTGACCCCACCAAGCCTACGCAAACGCAGTATAAAAACAATAACGCCCACTCCAACGACTTGAAATCATATATCAACATCGGCGGGCTGGGATTAAACCTGGGATTGCGTTTCAGGCTGTAATGCATTAAAAAAACGTGCCCGTGTATGGCAAACACGGGCACGTTCAATTTCTTAAAAGGGCATATCTTGTCAGAAGAAGCTCTTTACTTTGTCAAGCAATCCGCCACCGCCTTGTGTTCCGCCTCCGGTGAACAAGGCTTTCAAGTCATCCATATCAACATCGCCATCTTTGTCCTTGTCCAGTGCGCTTTTGAATTTGTTCATCAGTCCGTGCACATCAAAGCCCGAGGTACTGCCGCCGGAAAAATGATTGATGATACCCTGGAGGTCGAAACTGCTGTCGTTGGGGTCATTGGTTTTATGCACCAGCTGGCCCAGGATGCCCGGAATAAGGCTGCTGGCCATACCTGCGGCCTGCGACTGATCGATACCCAGTTTCTGCACCAGGCTTTGCACCAAACCTCCCTGAATGTTTTGGGTTACCGGGTTGGCGGCAACATCGGCATTACCGCTGAATAAACGCATTACATCAGACACATTGCCGCTTTGCAGCGCCTGTTTAATGCCGCCCTCAACGGCCTGCGTAGCATCCTGTGCCACGGCAGCTTTATGTTCGTCGGGTACAGCATTGTTACTGCCGACAAATTGTTGAACCAGGTTCGTTAATTGTTCCAGCATAGTTTATTTTTTGAAAAAACAAGGTACAGTTTAACATTGTAACCTGCAATGATAAAATAACAGGAAACGGTTACCCAGCCTGAGTTACAGGGTGTCAGGCCCATACATACATGAAAAAACCTGGTATAACAGCATTAATCGAAGCTCTGGTTGCTTGCGGCAGCGAGTTTAAGCAAACGATCGTACTGTTCGGGCGATAAATCGTTGTAGAAATAGTACACCGGATCTACATGCTGGCCATTTTTATGCACTTCGTAATGGCAGTGCGGGCCGGTGCTTTTACCGGTACTGCCTACATAACCGATTACTTCGCCACGTTTAACATGATCGCCGACATGGGCCTTTATGCGATACATGTGGCCATACAGGGTTTCGTAACCATAGCCGTGATTAATAACTACGTGGTTGCCGTAACCGCTTTCGCTGTAATCGGCCTGCTTCACCGTACCATCTGCAGTTGCATAAATGGGCGTGCCCTGGGGGGCGGCAAAATCGAGGCCTGCGTGAAATTTGGCTACTTTATACACCGGGTCTACACGTGAGCCAAAACCCGAGGCAATACGGGTAAGGTCGCGGTTGCTTACCGGCTGAATGGCAGGGATGCCTGCGAGGAGTTTCTCTTTGTTTTTTACCATACCGTCGATTTCGTCGTACGACTTAAACTGGTAAGCCACCCGCATGGTAAGGTTGTTGAGCTGGGAAGTGAGACCCTGCATCAGGTCGCCCTCGCCGAGGGAACTTACGAGCTGCAGTTCCTTGTCTTTTTCCATTTCTTTCATCCTGGCACTGTCTGGTATGGGAGAGGCTTCAAAAATGGAGCGGTACACATTATTGTCTCTTTTTTCGAGCTCCGCCATTTGCTGTTCAAGATGGGCAAGCTGTTGCTGCACAATGGAGTAATTGGAACGCAGGTCATCATTTTCCTGGCGCAGGTTTTTAGCCCGCGGCGAATCGATATACTTGAAAGCGATGGCCACAATGATCACGGCCGACACAAATGCTGCGGCAATAAAGCCAAATACGCGCAGCAGTTTTACCCGCAGCGGCGTTTCCAGCTTCTCGTAACGCAGGGAATGCGTATTATAGTAATATTTTATTTTCTTCATGGCTTGTTACAGGCGCCGGTACACAACTCGTATCAATCCTTTACCTTTGAGGCCCTTCGTAAGCCAGCAAAGATAAAGGCTTGCAATTGAATTAGTATTCTAAAAAAATGATTCATTTTATGGCAACAAGTGCCGAGATAAGACAGCAATTTCTGGATTTTTTTACATCAAAAGGTCACCAGGTAGTTCCTTCGGCCCCGATTGTGGTAAAGAACGACCCTACCCTGCTTTTCACCAATGCAGGTATGAACCAGTTTAAAGATTACTTTCTCGGCAACAGCAAACCTGCGGCAAAACGCGTAGCAGATACACAAAAATGCCTGCGTGTAAGCGGCAAACACAACGACCTGGAAGAAGTGGGTGTAGACACCTATCACCATACCATGTTTGAGATGCTGGGTAACTGGAGTTTTGGCGATTATTTTAAAGCAGAAGCCATTGCCTGGAGCTGGGAACTGCTTACCGAAGTATACAAAATACCCAAAGACCGCCTGTATGTAACCATTTTTGAAGGCGATGCTGCAGAGAAACTTGATCGTGACGACGAAGCCTACAACGAATGGAAAAAATGGATTCCGGCCGGGCGTATTTTAAACGGCAACAAAAAAGACAATTTCTGGGAAATGGGCGATACCGGCCCCTGTGGCCCCTGCTCTGAAATTCATGTGGACTGCCGAAGCGATGAAGAGCGCAGCAAGGTAGACGGCAGTACCCTGATCAATAAAGACAATCCGCAGGTAATTGAAATATGGAACAACGTGTTTATGCAGTTCAACCGTTTGAAAGACAAACGTCTTGAACCATTGCCCGAAAAACATGTGGATACAGGTATGGGCTTTGAACGCCTGGTACGTGTTATTCAGCAGAAACAGAGCAATTACGATACGGATGTTTTTACCGGCACCATTGCCGCTACCGCACAAATCACCGGTAAACAATACGATTTCAGCGACAGCAAGGAAGCCGTAGCCTTTCGCGTAATTGCGGATCATATCAGGGCCATTGCCTTTACCATTGCCGATGGCCAGCTGCCATCGAACACCGGTGCAGGTTATGTAATCCGCCGCATTTTGCGCAGGGCCGTACGTTACTATTACAGCTACCTGGATTACAAACAACCGCTGTTACACCAGCTGATGCCATTGCTGGCCGGCCAGTTTGAAACCGTGTTCCCAGAACTGAAACAACAGCTGGGCTTTGTAAGCAAAGTAGTGCGTGAAGAAGAAGAAGCTTTTTTACGCACACTGGAAAAAGGACTGAAACGCATTGATGATATTGTAAAAACAGCCAGCAACGGCAATAAACAGCTCAGCGGTAAAGAAACCTTTGAACTGTACGACACTTATGGTTTTCCGTTTGACTTAACACAGCTGATTGCTGCAGAGAACAAACTCACGGTAAACGAAGAAGACTTTAAAGCCGAGATGCAGCAGCAGAAAGACCGCAGCCGCGCTGCTACAGCCATCGACACAGAAGACTGGGTGGTTGTGAATGATGAATCTGCTACTGAATTTGTAGGCTACGATTCACTCGATATCAAAACCAAAGTACTGAAATACCGTAAGGTAAAAGCAAAAGGCAAGGAAGCCTACCAGCTGGTACTTTCTGCAACACCCTTTTACGCCGAAAGCGGCGGGCAGGTAGGCGATACCGGCGCACTGGATTTTGGCGGTGAGCAAATCGAAGTAATCGACACCAAGAAAGAAAACAACCTGTACATACAATTCACGGAAAAGCTGCCTGCCAATATGGAAGCACCTGTACTGGCCAGCGTAAACCCGGCACGCCGCAAAGCCATTACTGCGCACCACAGCGCTACGCATTTGCTGCACGCGGCCTTGCGCAAAGTGCTGGGTGCACACGTAGCACAGAAAGGCAGCTTGGTAAACGACGAGCAACTGCGTTTTGACTTCTCACATTTTGCCAAGGTAACTGAAGAAGAGATTGCACAGATTGAGCAGATTGTGAATGAGAAGATCAGGGAGAACATTCCCGTAGTGATCAGGGAAATGCCCAAAGACGAAGCCATTGCATTGGGTGCCATGGCCCTGTTTGGTGAAAAATATGGCGACCGTGTGCGCGTGGTAGTCATTGATCCCAACTACTCTATCGAGTTATGTGGGGGTACCCATGCAGGCACAACAGGCGAGCTGGGTTTCTTTAAAATTAAACACGAGAGCGCTGTTGCAGCCGGTGTGCGCCGTATTGAAGCGGTGGCAGGCAATGCAGCAGAACAATATATTAACGAGCAGTTTACGCTGGTGCAGCAGATAAAAGAAGCGCTGAAAAACCCCAAAGAGGTATTGAAAGCCATTGAAAACCTGGGTACCGAAAACAGCGAGCTGAAAAAACGCCTCGAAAGCCTGGAAGCCAAACAGCTGGCAGCTTTGAAAGAAACCTTGCTGCAACAGGTAACACAGGTAAACGGCACGCAGTTTATCGGCAGCATTGTAGAAACAGGCAGTGCAGACAGCCTGAAGAAACTGTGCTTTGATTTTAAAACAGCATTGGCGGCCAATGGCGCTTATGTGGTGGTACTCGCTGCCAATATCGACGGCAAGGCACAGGTAGCACTGCTGCTCGATGAAACATTCGCTGCGGCTAAAAACCTGGAAGCGCCTAAAATAATCAAGGAACACATTGCTCCTTTGATTAAAGGCGGCGGCGGCGGCCAGAAAACACTGGCCACAGCCGGCGGGCAGGATGCGGGGAATCTTCCGCAGGTAATAGAAAAAGTAAAAGGACTGATATAAAAAAAGCGGCTTATGCCGCTTTTTTTATGGTTAAATGGCTTGATGGAACAATTGTTTTTAAAGATTCCTTTTGCTGATGACATCGAAAAATTGCTGGCGGTAGGTGTCGCCGATGGGGATTACGTGTTTGCCGGAAAAGATGCGGTTGCGTTCAATCGCGTCGATTTTATCGAGTGCCACGATGTAGGATTTATGCACGCGCATAAACCTGCCTGCGGGTAACAGTTCTTCTGCAAATTTCATGTTTTGCAAGGTGAGTATCTTTTCAGCAGCGGTAACCACAGCGATATAATCTTTTAATCCCTCTATCATCAATATATCATCAATGTTCACTTTCACATGCCGGTTCGAGGTTTTTACAAAAATATAGTCGTCATTGGCAGCAGTTGCAGGCTGGGCGGGCATTGCAGCCGGTGTACCCTCGGCCTGTAAAACCAGCTGCGCTTTTTGTGCTGCTTTTAAAAACCGGTCGAACGAAAAAGGCTTTACAAGGTAATCAATCACATCATGCTCATATCCCTGCACGGCATATTCAGAATAAGCGGTGGTAAATACCAGTTTTATACGGCCTTTGAGCAATTGCACCAGTTGCATGCCGGTGAGCTCAGGCATTTGTATGTCAGAAAAAATAAGGTCAATGCCATCCAGCCTGGCAAACGCTTCAATAGGGTTGGTATAAGTGGCAGCGAGTTGTAAAAAAGGCACTTTGCTAATGTAGGCTTCCAGCAGTTCCAGCGCCAGCGGTTCATCATCTATTACCATGCAACGTATCATCAGGCAAGTACCAGTTTAAGGGTTGAATAATAACGGTTCTCCTTTTCAGCAATTTTCAAATCGTATTTACCGGCATACAGCAAATCCAGCCTGCGTTTCACGTTTTGCTGGCCAATACCGCTCACATGATCTTTCTGCTGCAGCTTAATGGTATTTTCTCCTTTAAAAACAAGATCGTTTCCGTTTACCAGCAGTTGCACGCGTGCGGGCATTCCGGTATCGGTTACATCGCCGTGTTTAAAAATATTTTCAACAAAACTGATCAGCAGCAACGGTGCAATCTGCTGCCCGTTTACATCGCCATGCACTTCCATGGTAAAGGCCGATCCGTTTTTAAAACGCAGCTGCTGTAAAGCAATATAATCATGCATGTACTCCAGCTCTTTTTGCAGGGGCACCTGGTGGGCCTGGCTTTGCTCGAGCATGTAACGCATAATGCCGGATAGTTTTAAAATGGCTTCAGGTGCTTCGTCTGATTTTTTATAGGCCAGCGAATAAATATTGTTGAGACTGTTAAACAGGAAATGCGGGTTGATCTGCGATTTCAAAAAAGACAGTTCTGCTGTTTTAGACTGAACTGCCAGCTCATTGCGTTCCTGCCTGTTTTGCATCCACTCTTCCAGGGCAGATACCAGTACGCTGATCACCACCCAGGGAGCAATATAATGCAGGTTGTCTTTTATGTAAAACAGCGCCGTGTAATCTCCGTAATAGTTATTTACACCAATGGTGTGCGGGTAAATCACTTCTTCTATTAAATAACGCACACCCGCGCCAAACACCATGCTCAATAAAGCGGCTGCCAGCCACAACACGTAACGGCCTTTTTTCATGGTGCGGGGAAATACCAGGAAATAGTTCACATAAAAAACCACGATCCCTACAATCGTCATACTGTAGGTGAGCGGATTTGTCCAGCTGTGAAAATTCAGGTTTACTGTATTGTCGTAAAACAGATTAAAGTACCAGACCAGTAAATGCAGTACAAGTTTCTGCTTTTTGTTCATGCGTTTAATTTAAAGATTTAAAGCTACTGAGCCGGTAATTTTTTTCATTTCCCGATCTACCAACCTGCCCTCCTGCTCTGCCAACCGGGATAACCGGCAACCGGGTATCACCCATCAGGCAAGTACACATTCCAACTTTAAATTTCAAACATTACACCAGTGTTTTTAACATTTCCGAAATATTTCGTATTTGAAAAACTTTCCTTAGATTTGATCTACTAAGCATTTCGTACAAAATTCATCATATGTATTCAACACTGTTTAAATCCGCTGCTGTTGCGCTTTTTGCCACTGCCAGCATTGCCGCCCATGCGCAGGCTGATAAGAAAGACAACTCCATCAAGAACAATGAGGATATCATTATCCACAAGGGTGAATCGTCAAAGGAAAAGTATGTAATTGTTATTGACGGAGATAAGATGACCATTAATGGCAAAGCGGCCAGCGAGTACAATGGTAAGGATATACAGGTAGTACGCAGAAGAGCCCCGCGTGTAACCGTGCACCCGTTCCCGGAAAGCCCGATGGGACCGGGCGGTGTAAAATTTTTTAAAGGCCCGCGCCTTGATATGAACCATGCGGTATTGGGTGTGGTAACCAGGCCCTCAAAAGAAGGGGCACTTATCACGGATGTGAATGAAAAAAGTGCTGCTGCCAGCGCCGGTTTAAAAGAAAATGATGTGATTACCCGCATTGGCAGCACACCGGTAACAGATACCACCAGCCTGGTATCGCTGATTGGCAAACACCAGCCCGGAGACAGCATCACCATCGGTTACCTGCGCGATGGCCAGGCCGGTACCACCAGTGCAGTACTTGGCAAAAACAGTGTGAACTTCAACTACCAGTTTAATATGGATGGCGATGCCAATTTCGAATTGCCTAAGTTGAATTTTAACCAGTTTGAGTTTAACATACGCCATTTGCATGCAGGTATACAGTTACAGGAAACAGAAGAAGGCAAGGGTGTAAAAGTGCTGGATGTAGACGATGATTCGCCTGCAGCCAAAGCCGGTATAAAGGAAGATGATGTAATTACAGCCATCAACGGCAAACCGGTTAACTCCATTGACGATGCCCGCAACAGCCTGGGTGATGTAAAAGAGGGCGCCAGCTATGATATTACGTACCTCCGCAATAACCAATCGCAGCAAACCAGCCTGAAATTTCCAAAAAGGCTGAAAGTTGCGAATTTCTAACCCATCTGCAGCTTCGGAAAGCGCATTTTGCGTATTTCCGGAGCTGCTTTGTGCAGCACGCTCCATGTGCACCAGCTATTGACCGCCGTTTTTACGGTGGTTTTTCTTTTTAACAGTTCACTCATTTGCCGCAGCGGGGTTTAATATCAGCGCTTATAGGTATTTTCGCGTACTGAATACTGATACAGCAATAGTTTTTAGCACAATGAGTGATTATTCCGACAAATACGAAACCGTCATCGGCCTTGAGGTACATGCACAGCTGGCCACTGCAAGCAAATTGTTTTGCGGCGATGCCACCAGTTTCGGTGCAGCGCCCAACACACAGGTGAGCCCTATTACCCTTGGCCATCCCGGCACCCTGCCCAAAACCAATCGCCTGGCAGTTGAATATGCCATACGTATGGGTATAGCGTGTAATTGCACCATCACCCAAAACAATTATTTCGCACGTAAAAATTATTTCTATCCCGATTTACCCAAGGGATATCAAACCTCGCAGCACACCACACCTGTTTGTGATGGCGGCAGGGTATTGATAAAATCGGGTAATGACAGCCGTTTTATACGCCTGAACCGCATTCACCTGGAAGAGGATGCAGGCAAAAGCATTCACGATATGGATGAGGTGTATACCTGCATTGACTACAACCGTGCAGGCACGCCACTTATTGAAATTGTAACCGAGCCGGATTTGCATACGGCAGATGAGGCTTACCAGTATGTTACCGAAATACGCAGGCTGGTTCGCTGGCTGGGCATTTGTGATGGCAATATGGAAGAAGGCAGCCTGCGCTGTGATGCCAACGTATCGATACGGCTGAAAGGTGAACAAAAGCTGGGCACCAAGGTGGAAGTAAAAAACCTCAACTCTATCCGCAACGTAAAAAAAGCGATCGAGTTTGAAGTGGTGCGTATGATTGAACTGGTTGAAAGCGGCGGTACTGTTAAACAGGAAACACGCAGTTTTGATGCAGCTACCGATACCACTTTCGCGATTCGCGAAAAAGAAGAAGCCAATGATTACCGGTATTTTCCTGAGCCGGACCTCGCTCCTTTTATGTTGTCTGACGCGTTTGTGGAAGGTATAAAAAAATCGCTTCCCCCCCTGCCTGAACAGTTGCTGCAGCAATACCAGCAGCAATACGGCTTGTCTGAATATGACGCCGCGCAATTGTGTATGGACAAGGAAACAGCAGATTACTACAATGCAGTAACCGCCATTTCAAACAACTACAAAGCAGCTGCCAACTGGATCACCGGTCCCATCAGGCAATACATTAACGAGAACAAACTCGACTTCGGCAATTTCCCGTTAACGCCCCAACAGCTGGCAGGCCTGTTGCAGTTGGTAGATGAGGGCAGCGTAGGCTTTTCAGCTGCTGCCACCAAAATATTACCCGAACTTATTAAACACCGGGATGCAGATGCACTGCAGGTAGCAACAGCACAAAACCTGCTGCAGGTAAGCGACAGCGGTGAACTGGAACTGTGGGTAAACCAGGCGCTCAGCAATATGCCCGATAAAGTAACCGAATATAAAAAAGGCAAAAAAGGACTGATTGGCTTGTTTGTAGGTGAAGTAAAAAAATTAAGCAAAGGCAAGGCTGACCCGAAACTGGTAACCGGTCTTTTACAGGAAAAACTAAAATAACAATACATCAAGTAATGAAGCAATGGATAGCAATACTGGCAACAACAGCAGTAGTTTTTACTGCCTGCCAGCAAAAAAAGCATGGTGCATTTGCGATAGGTGGCAAAATTGATCACGCACCTGCTGCGAAAGTATTTTTACAGGAATTGCCTTTTACCAGCAATGCACCTGTAACTATCGACAGCACTACCCTGAAACCGGATGGCAGTTTTGAAATGCATGCCATCAGCAAAGAAGAGGGTTTGTACCGTATTACGTTTGATAACGGACCGCAAATGGCTTTTATCAATGACAACCCGAAAATACGTGTGCACTTCGATGCAGTTAATTTCCGTAAGCCCGAAGTGGAAGGCTCACCTGCTACAGAAAAACTCTATGCCTTTTTCGATAGCTACCGCCAGAAAGATTCTACGCTGATGTCTATCTTCCAGCAGCTGGATTCATTGCAGAAAACACCGCCACACAAAGGTGCAGACAGCATTGCCACCGCACTTGACCTGCAACGCAAAACTGCTGTTGATGCATTGAACAATGAAGTAAAAGGTTTTATCAAAACATCTGAAAGCCCTACATCAATTTACTATGCACTGGTACTGGGCAATAAATCAATGACGCCGGCCGAACTGAAACCATTGGCAGATGAAGCCAGCAGCCGTTTTAAAGACCACAGCGGTTTGGCCAAATTAAAAAGCGTACTGGCTGTACAGGCAAGTGCCCCTAAAGATGGTGAGGGTGCTTATCCGCTGTTAAACCAACAGGCGCCTGAGTTAACGCTGAACGATGTAAACGGTAAACCGGTAAGCATCAGCAGCTTTAAAGGCAAATACCTGCTGGTTGATTTCTGGGCAAGCTGGTGTGGCCCCTGCCGTGCAGAAAACCCCAATGTAGTAGCAGCTTACAACCAGTTTAAGAATAAAAACTTTGCGATACTGGGTGTATCACTTGATAAAGAAAAAGACGCATGGCAGGCTGCCATCCAGAAAGACCAGCTGAACTGGACACAGATCAGCGACCTTAAATTCTGGGAAAGCCAGGCAGTGAATACTTTCCAGTTTAATGCTATTCCTTTTAATGTGCTGATTGATCCTTCCGGGAAAATTATCGCAAGCGGATTGAGAGAACAGGCTTTACAGCAGAAGCTGGCAGAGGTGCTGAAATAAACAGCCAATACAAAACATAATAAATATAAAAAGGCCCGTTGCAAACGGGTCTTTTTTATTGCGCACGATTGATCATTCATTATTCAATGCCGTTTAGTTAAGCGTGATTGATATTTTTTACCACAAAGAACGCAAAGTGAAAACCCACAAAGTTCACAAAGGGGCTGTTAACTAAACGACATTGATTCATTATTCATCAAAAAAGCCATCCCTTTGCGGGGATGGCTTTTGTATGATAACTGTTTGGAAAAATTAATAACCGGGGTTTTGAGCCAGGTTAGGATTTTTCTGCCTGTCGTAGTCAGGAATAGGCAACACACTTCTTTGTGAAGCCCAAGGGGTCACCGGCTGGTTGTAGTGACTTGGAATATCACGTCCTGTGCGTTGGAATTCAAACACGCCATGACCTTCAAAAGCAAGCTCAATGCGCCTTTCGGTTACAATCGCATTGATCAGCTCGTCCTGTGTGGTGGCAACAATGGGCAATACTGCATTTGACCTTGCACGCACCTGGTTAACCAGTGCCAGTGCTGTTGCATCAACACCTGAGTTTAAACGTGCCAGCGCTTCGGCTTTGGTAAGCAGGATTTCTGCATAACGTACTACAGGCACGAAGTCGGTTGTAATACCAGGGTATTTTGTAGTCCAGTACAGTTTGCTCACCACCTGCATCAGTTTCCTGTAGCGTGCATCGTGCAGGGTATCCATCAGGTTAACATAATCGCTTGAAATGTTGATGTCGCCCCTGGCTTTTGCACCATAGTGCTGGCCCAGTGAGTTGTTGGTATTGGGGTTATCGGCACCGTTCATGGCAACAGAGAAAATAGATTCTTTTGTTGTGTAAGGCGCCTGGAATGTCTGCTCAGGAGAAGCATTCAAACCCAGTGTACTATTGTATTTGAACACAGAATCGGCATAAGCAGCAGCTTTAGCCCATTCGCCTTCGTACAGGTACAAACGGCTCAGCAATGCCAGGGCAGAAGTTCTGTTAGCCCTTGCTACACGGGTAAACGCATCGGCGGGCGGCTCAGGCAGCTTGGCTTTTGCATCGAGCAAATCGCTTTCAATTTGTGCATACACCTCTTTAATGGTATTACGCGGAACCTGGTTGCTGGCAGCAAAAGGGTCGGCACTTACGGTTAACACCAATGGTATACCCAGGGTAGTGGTATCACCGGCTTTCCAGCTTTTGTTATAGGGTTGCGCCCACAGGTTTTCTGTATAAAAATATACCAGCGCCCTGATGAATTTTGCTTCACCAATGTACTGGTTGGCCTTTTCAGGAGAAACCAGGGGTGTATTTGCAGGGAAGTTCTGCAGAAAATAGTTGGCCTGGTAAATAGAGTTATAAGCATCGCGCCAGGCAGCACCTACGGTACCATCACCAGCCAGCAGCTGTGGAATAAAACCGATGTTACCAAAGTAAGTGTTGGGTGATTCATCTACACCGCGCTGATCGGCATAAATCAATACCCTGCCGCCAAAGTAGTTGGCGTTCTGCAAACCATCATACATACCAATGGCAGTTTTCTCAATCCTGTCTGCTGAGCTGAACGCCAGCGAAGGGTCCAAAGCATCCAGTGGCGCTTCGAACAAAGTGCTTTTTTTACAGCTGGACGCTGCAAAGGCCAGCGCCAGGAAAGCAAATGCTATTTTAGAAGTTGTTCTTTTTGTCATGATTTTCAATTTGTGGCTTACGCCGCTGTCCATTATACAATTCACATTAGAAACCAAAGCTTAAACCCACTGTAAAGGTTTTAGCCTGTGGCGTAGCCCTGTTGTCAACACTGAGCGAAATGTTGCTCACGTTGGCATTCTGATAGTTTACATCAGGATCGAGGCCTTTGTAACCTGTGATGAGGAATGGATTAAATGCCTGTGCATATACACGTACTTTGTCGAAACCAATTTTGTCCATCCATATTTTTGGCAGGGTGTAACCCAGTGTAATGGTTCTTACACGGATATAGTCACCTTTTTCCAGGAACAGGGTGGATGCTGAGTAAGCAGTGTTATCATTGGCATACAAACGCGCGATATCGGTTTTGTCGCCGGGTTTCTGCCAGCGGTTCAGCACATCGGTAAAATTGTTGCTGAAAAAGTTAGTCAGCATACCGGCCCTGGTAGCGTTGTATACATAGTTACCACCAGAGTAAGTGATGCTTACACCCAGGTCAAAGTTTTTGTACGACACACTGTTGTCCCAACCGCCATAGAATTTAGGCAGGCCGGATTTGCCGGTGTATACATAATCATTGATACCTAAGCCGCTTACTTTACCACCTTTGCCATCTGTCCATGACTGTGAAGCGAAATCCCACATTTTGATGGAATTGTCTTTTGCATACCAGGTAGCATTACCGGTGTTGGCGTCTACGCCAGCCCACCTGGGCAGGTAAAACTCGCCGAGTGCGCTGCCTACGTGTGCAACAGTATAATTAAACGCACCGGTGATGTCTGCATTGTTGTTAGAAGGCACCAATGCATTAACACGGTTTTTCAGTGAAGTGAAGTTGAATGAAGTATTCCACACAAAGTCTTTTGTACTAACCGGTGTTGCGTTAATGGTAACTTCAATACCCTTGTTGGTCATAGCACCTATGTTAGAGAAAATGCTCGCACCGGGGATACCCACTGTGTACAGTACAGGAGCCTGCAGCAACAGGTGATCGATATTGTTGTTGAAGTATTCAACAGTTGCAGTTAACCTGCCTTTGAAGAAACCCGCATCGATGCCCACATCTGTTTTCTTTGCAGTTTCCCACTGGAGGTTGGGGTTACCGGCCTGTGTAATAGCCAGACCATTCAGGCTGGTATAAGAGCGGCCGCCAAACAGGGTTCGTGCAGCGTATGCTTTAATACCGCCAGAGTTACCCACCTGGCCATAGCTTCCTCTTAATTTCAGGAAATTGAGCCACTTGATGTTTTGCATGAAAGCTTCTTTGGTGATTTCCCAACCAGCTGAAACGCTGGGGAAGTTACCAAAGCGGTGATCGGTAGCAAATGCAGAGTATCCGTCTCTTCTGAATGACGCTTCAATCATGTACTTGCCGGCATAGCTATAGTTCAACCTGCCAAAGTATGATATCAAACCGTAGCTGTACAGGTCACCGCCGGTGTTATCCAGTACGGTAGTGCTGCCTGGCTGTGTGTTGGTGTACGCACCGTTGATGATGTGTGTAAAGAACGGATCGGTGAGGTTGGCCGCACCGGTAAACAGTTCGTTGTATTTGTTGTACTGGTTTTCGATACCTGCAACAGCGCCCACTTTGTGCACATTTGCAAAAGTCTGGTCGTATGATGCATAGTTCTGCCAAACCCACTGGTTAAAGTTGCGGTTCTGATCCTGTACAAGGCCGTTATAGGTAAGACCTAAACCGGAGATATAAGGAGCAGTATACTGGTCTTCAAAGTTTGACAGTGACTGGATACCGAATTTGGTGGTTACACGCAAACCTTTAATTGGCTGTAATTCGCCATAGATGTTTGCCCTGATATCCTGTGCAGTGTTGTCGTTTCTGCCGCTTTTGATGGCAGCCGGCACGTTCACATAATAAGAAGCACTTGGCAGGATAGAAATAGTATTGGGAACAGTGATAGAGGTTACGTTGTTACCCAGTGAAAGCAATCCCCTGTTTGAAATGTTGAAACCCAGCGGACCGTTAGGGTCGTAGGCTGAAACGTTTGGAGGTGCTGCCCAGCCTGAAATGCTGGCGCCGGCAATATAACCATCGGTTAATACACCGTTGTTCAGCGTTTTGGTATAAGAGAGCTGTAAGCCTGATTTGAACCAGGTTTTAGGAGTAATCTCCATATTCAAACGGCCCTGGCCAGTTTTAATCTGGTTGCCGATGATAATGCCTTCCTGTTTCAGGTAACGTGCAGAACCGAATACCGCAATTTTATCTGCGCCACCGGAGAATGATACAGAATTATCGTAAGTGTTGCCTGTTCTGTAAATTTCTTTCAGCCAATCGGTGCGGTCTTCTTTGTCATCACCGTTGATATCGCTGGGGCGTGCCACAGGATAACCTGTTGAAGCATCGGTACCATACCTGTTGGCTACTTTTTCGTTAGAGATGGTCGTAAACTCATCCACATTCAGCAAAGAAGGCAGTTTGCGTGCAGAAGAAAAACCAAATTTTGATTCTGCATTCACTTTTACATTACCCCTTTTGCCTTTTTTGGTTGTGATCAGGATAACACCGTTGCTTGCTCTTGAACCGTAGATAACAGCAGCGCCGGCATCTTTCAGTACTTCGATTGATTCGATATCATTGGGGTTAACCAGTGCCAGCGGATCGAAACGTGTACCGTTACCGCTGTTAAAGCTGTTAAGGTTCACGTTATCTACCTGCGCAATACCGTCGATTACGATCAATGGCTGCGAAGAAGAAGTGATAGAGTTAATACCCCTTACCCTGATGGAAGTACGGTCGCCCGGTGTACCGCTCGACATGTTTACCTGTACGCCTGCGGTTTTACCGCTTAATGCCTGGTTAAAGCTGGTAACAGGTTCGTTAGCGATTTTATCGCCTGCCACTTTTGACACAGAACCGGTTAATTCGCGGGTTGATTTTGAACCATAACCCACTACTACCACTTCATCCAGCAATTTGTTGGAAGCAGTTAACTGAACATTGCCGGTAAAATGGCTGCCCAATACTACTTCTTCGGTTTTATAACCAATAAAGTTTACTTGCAGCAGTTTTGCATTGTCGGGTACAGTAATGGAGAATGAGCCGTCTTCTTTGGTAACGGCCGAAGTTTTGGAACCTTTAACGCTAACAGTAGCACCGGCAACCGGTTTCCCGTTATCGTCCCTGATTACACCGGTTACTTGCCGGGTTTGTGCCTGGGCGAATGTGACGCACAGACACATGCACATGAGGAATAGCAGTTTTCTCATATTTACGGTTTGATTTAAAAAACGAATGTGTTAGTTACGAAAGGGAGACTGGCATCTTTTTTTGAAGCGTGGGAATACGACTATCCGTTGAAAGCTGGAAGCTGTTTTGGAGAAACAGTAAGGGTTGACCGGGCGCCATGGCGTAACCGGGATTAAATAAAATTCCCATAAGTATATTTGATGCAGAGTTCGCTACGAATATATAGAGTAAATGATAAAAAAATCTTAACACACTGGATGAACGGCATTCATATTTTTATTTTAAATATTTTAAACAGATAATAACCAGCTTATTATGCGACATTAAAATTTATGAATTTTTAAACAATTGATTAAATTGTTAAAATAGATATTTCAATCATCCATGCTGCGGGGTACGTTTTCGCATAAAAAAGGCCACCCCGGAAGGGGCAGCCCTAAATCAACACTGTAGAAATAAACGTCTTTTTCCTTTACAGCCGGAATTTAATTAGGTACACACAAGGTATTATAAGCCGTTTCACTGGTAGGTATCTGCCAGATGTAGGCACTGTTGGTTGCATCCACCGCGGCAACGCTGCCCTTTGCAGGGAACGGCAAGCCAAGGCGCTGTATGTCAATGGCGTGTATGCCCTCGCCCAGGAACTCGATGTTACGCTCGAGCAATATCGCATCCAGCAGATCCTGTGAGGTAGCAAAACTGCCTGTGGTAAAAGTGGTAGCTGCATCAGAGCGGTTGCGTATCGCATTCAGCAGGGCAACAGACTGTGCGTCTACTGTACCGCTTACACGCGCTTTCGCTTCTGCCAGGTTCAGCAATACTTCTGCATAACGTATCACGGGAATCCAGTCGGGATAAGGTGTTGGCGTTGTCCATTTAGCGAGCCATTTTTTGCCGTTGCTGCCGGAGTAGATAAATCCGCGCCGCGCATCTCCGTCGGTCCAGCTTTTTTCTGCAATAATACCTTTTGCATTCAGCGAAAACTCGCCTGCGCCTCCTGTTGGGGAACTTGCCGGCATATAATACGAAGCCAGCTGCGATTGGCCGCCCGGCACATCAGAACCGGTAACAAACGGCATGGTGAATATCACTTCCTTTGAAGTGTAGCTGGTAAACACAGTTTTTACATTCGCTTCCAGGCCTGCCGGCACACCTGCAGAGGTTTGGAATGGTGCGGTTGCCGGCACCATTTTATTGGCTTCTTCAATTACTTTAGCATAGTTGCCCATGGAAAGGTATACGCGTGTTTTTAATGCAATAGCTGTGTTGCGCTGTGCGCGTATTACATTTTTAGTAGCGTCTTTATAATCTGCCGGCAGGTTGGCTTCTGCAGAATCAAGATCACTGATTATTTGTGCATACACTTCGGCAACAGAGCTGCGCGCGAGATTGTTGCTGCCTGCACTGGTAATACCCTTCAAACGAAGCGGCACACCGGGTTTGCTGCCGTTGCCATCCCAGTAAGGACGTGCATACATTTGCACCAATGCATAATAACATACAGCCCGTATCAGTTTTGCTTCCCCGTTGTATTGTTTGGCAAGATCAGCACCAACAACTGAGTTACCCTTGGCCTGCATGCCTTCCATAAAAATGTTTGCTTTGTTGATGGCCGCGTAGGCTGCATTCCACAAACCAGTGAGGTAGGTATCTGATGATGGTACAGTGAAATCCCACACATTGCGTGCTGTTACCACGTTATTGGTTTCGTTGATAAAGTTTTCTCCGCGCACATCATTGTAAATCAGGTAGCGGCTGGCATAAAAGTTACCTGTTTTAATAGCAGCATACAAGCCAGACACCTGCAGGTTTATACGTGATGCATTATCGAACGCATTGGCATCGGAAATAGAGGTGTTTGATACCGGGTTCAATTTATCTTTCTGGCAGGAACTCAACGATGCGAGCAATAGCATTATCGTTGCAACGCCATATATTTTCAGTTTCATTGTTGCAATGTTTTAAATGTTAGAAGCCTACATTGAGGCCTACTGTAATTACCTTACCGTTGGCTACGGAGTTTCTGTCAACACCCTGTGCAAGACTGCTGTTGCCATTGGAAGACACTTCAGGGTCTGGCCCTTTGTAATGGGTAAGCACGGCAAGGTTTTGTCCGCTTACATATACCCTTATGCTGGCAATGCCCAGCTTCTGTGCAATAGAAGGTTTCACTGTATAACCGAGGCTTACGTTGCGCAGTTTCAGGAAATCGCCTTTCTGCACATTATCAGAAATAGGGTTGGCTGAGCCATTGGATACGTTATCGCCAAATACCAGTTTGGGTATATCTGTTACCTGCCCCTTGGTTGTCCAGCGGTTAAGTACATCGGTAGAGTTGTTCCAGAAACGCTGATCCCTGATAGTGGCCTGTGTACCGTTGTACAGGTAAAAACCGCCCATGTAGGTGAGCAATACATCCAGGTCGAAGCCTTTGTAACGGAAAGTATTGTCAAAGCCGCCATAGCACTTCGGCTGTGTGTTGGCAAAAGGCACCTGGTCTACGGAAGGGTTGATATCCGGCGCCGCACCTCCGCCATCTTTGTATACGTATTGTTTACCGGCAGGCAATGACCTGTCGAATTCTACGGCTTTGTGTGCTGCATTGATAAATATTCTTCTGCCATTATCAGGATCAACACCTGCTGTGGGCAGGAGGTATAAATAACCGGCGGAATAACCTGGCAGGGTAATGTTGGCAGTTTCAAGGCTACTGGTAGATGTTTTAATATTGTCAACACCCGGCGCAAGTGCTGTAACCTTATTTGTTGCAAAACTGATATTGAAGGAAGATGTCCACTGCAGCTGCGTTTTACGCAGCAGTGAAGCAGACAGGGACAATTCAACACCTTTGTTGTACATGGAACCTACGTTCTGCGGAATAACAAGTGCGGGACTGCCGTTAAGACCGGGCAATCCGGTTGAAGCAGATTGCGGTACGTTCAGTATCAGGTTATCGATATTGTTTTTGTACCAGGCCAGTTCACCGGTAATCATATCATCCAGTAACCCGAACGTGATACCCACATCTGTTTTGGTGCTGGTTTCCCAGGTAAGATCTTTATTGCCTGTTTGTGCGTAAGCCAGTGTGGCACTGCCATTGTACAGCGATGTGTTGTAAAGCGAGTAAGAAGCAAAATCATTGATACCGGAGGTGTTACCTACCTTACCATAGCTGCCCCTGAACTTTAATGAATTCACGACTTTATGGATGCCATTATTTGCCCAGAAATTCTCACGGGCAATATCCCAACCACCGGAAAAGCCATAGAATGTACCATATTTACGTCCCGGTGCAAAAGCCGAATAACCATCGCGGCGAAGATTGGCGCTGACGAAATATTTTTTACTAAAGTCATACGTTAAACGGCCAAAGCCAGATACCAGGTAGTTTTGACCAACATTGCCATTGGTATTGCTGGTTGAATTCACCTGCCATCCACCCTGTGTATTGGTAAAGAAGGGATCGCTGACCTTGGTTCTGTCTATACCAAAGCCAGATGTATTGGTTGATTGCTGTTCAGTACCTGCCAGCAATGAAAATGAATGTTTGTCTGCAAACACCGCATCATATTGCGCGGTATTGGTCCAAACCCATCTTCTGTAACGGATGGTGTTTGATACTGCTTCACCGCTGTTGTAGCTATCGCCCTGAATGGGATTCAGCAACTGATTATTGTCAGCATTGAGGTAGTCAATTCCGTATACAGTTCGCAGTGTCACACCTTTTACCGGTTTCATTTGCAGGTATGCGTTGCCCTGTATATGGTTGTTCTCCGTTTTACTGTAATCATTGTCAATCAACGGCAGCGGGTTGTAATAACTGATAGACGGTTTGTTGTTCATGCGGCCTATCTGGTTGCCTTCAATGTTATAGGAGCCATCTGCCTTGTACGGAGCAATACTTGGCGGCAGTATCAGCGCCAGGCGCGCCAAACCGCCTGAACTATAGGCCTGACCTGGTTTTGAGCCTGACCCGGTGGAAGCCAGGTTCATTTCATTGGAGTAGTTTGCGCTTACGCCTGCACTGAATAATTTACTGACCTGGTGATCGAGATTAAAGCGTACAGACTTGCGGTCGAAAGAATTTTTTACAATAACACCTTCCTGTTTGGTATACCCTGCAGACAGATAGTAAGTGGTTGATTCATTACCACCCGAAACGCTGGCGGTATGGCTGTGCGATAAACCGGTTTGATAAATATAATCGTACCACCTGGTGTTGATGGGCTTGCCTGAAGCATCGTTGGTAAAGGTGAAATAGTTGGTAGAATCGTTGTACTGGCCTGCATTTTTCAGCGCTTCGTTTTTAAGCTCCGTATACTGGGTGGCATCAAGCAGTTTCCAGAGGCGGGAAGGACTTGTCCAGCCAACCCAGCCGTCGTAGCTGACTTTTGATTTTCCTTTGCGGCCTTTTTTAGTGGTGATAATAACCACGCCATTGGCAGCACGGCTACCATAGATGGCCGTTGCAGCTGCATCTTTCAGCACATCCATGCTTTCAATATCGCTCGGGTTAATGCTCGCCAGCGGGTTGGATGAGGTGTTGGCCGTGCTTACATCGCCGGTGAAGGTGGGCACGCCATCAACTACCACCAGCGGATATGAACTAAGACTAAGTGAATTATTACCGCGTATGCGGAAGATAGGCGGGTTATTTAACTGGCCGTTGGCGGCTACTACCTGCACACCTGCAGCCCTGCCGGATAAAGCGCCGTCAAAGCTGGGTACAGGAACATCGGCAATAGCAGCACCTTTTACAGAAGCCACGCTGCCGGTAAGGTCTTTGCGTTTTTGTGTGCCATAACCCACCACAACAATTTCTGCCAGGCTGGTGGCATTGCTTGTGAGCTTTACTTCAACCGTTGATTTGCCGGAAACGCCAATGCGCTGCTCTTCATACCCAACAAAGGCAAATTGCAGTGTTTTTACTTTTTCCGTAATGCTGATGCTGAAATTTCCCCGGGCGTCTGAGATGGCAGCCTGTACTACCCTTTTTTCTGTGCCGAGTGCGGCAATTGTTACGTTGGCGAGGGGAGCGCCTTTGTCGTCAGTTACCCTCCCGGTAACTGTACGTGCAGTCTGGGACAATGCATCGCCTAGCAGCAATAATATTGCCGCAGCCATGCCCAATAGTTTTCTCATGTGTGTAACCTTTAGTTTTGGATGAATTACTAATATAACCAATCCTTAGCAAAAAAATAAAAGAAAAAGGCGACTAAATGATATTTTTAGATGTCGTAAATGACAAATTAAGAGGCTAAAGCACCAAAATGAATATATATAATCGTTTATAATATCATTTGAATATTCGGAGCAAAAAGGCATAAAAAAACGCCGCAGGTATACTGCGGCGTTTATAAAACAAGATAGGGTTGTTTATTATTTTTTTCTGCGGAAAAGCCATATCAATACAGGCAGCAGAATAAGGTTGGTAAATGTGCCTACAATCAGCGTAAGCGAGGTTAACCAGCCCAGGGCTTTGGTACTGCCAAAGCTGCTTACACAGAAAATGATAAACCCGGCAATCAGCACCAGTGAGGTATACACAATACTTACACCGGTGTGATGGATGGTTTGAACCAGTGTTTCCTTTACATCGTTTTTATAATTGGGCAACTCCTGTTTGTAATTGACGAGGAACCGTATCGTGACATCGATGGCAATACCCAATGCCACGCTGAACACCAGTACGGTACTTGGTTTCAGGGCAATGCCCGTCCAGCCCATTACACCGGCAGTGATCATCAGCGGAATAATATTCGGGATGAGTGAGCACAGCAATATCCTGAACGAGCGGAAGAGATACAGCATACACAATGCAATTAAGCCAAAGCCCCACAACACGCTATCACGAAGCCCGTTGATGATAAAGACAGAACCTTCGAGATAGGTAACGCTGCTGCCAGTAAATGTAACATTGTAATGTGCGGTATCGAATGTTTGTTTGGCCACACTGTCAAACTCATGCAGGATAACCGGCAGGCGCACGGTACCCACGTCTTTCATGTTCACGCTGATACGGGCCACCTGTTTGGCAGAATCCATAAAACTGGCCAGCAGCTTGTTCATGGCTGCAGCCTGTTTGTTATTGCTGCTGCTGTCTTTGGCGCCTGTTTTTAAATACTTTTTAAGAATGGGTGCTTCAAATTCAGAAGGAATGGCATAGTAAGCACTATCGCCATCGTTCACACCCTGCCATACAAATTTGATTCCTTCCATCAGGGATAAAGGTCGCGCCACTTCGGGGCGACCGGCCACATAACGCGAGAAAGAATCTATTTTTTCGATCGGCTTCAGTGAGCGGAAGAGACCGTTGCGTTTTTTGGTATCTACCAGTATTTCCAATGGCATTAAGCCACCGAAATTAGATTCGAACCATTTTAAATCTGTATACAGCACATCGCCTTTTGGCAGGTCATCTACAATAAAACCTTCGGCTTTCAGTTTAAACATGCCGCTCAATGCCAGCAGCACCAGCGCAATGGTTACAGTATACACCCATTTGGTGTGTTTGAACGTCCAGGTTTCAATACGCAGCAACATGCGCTCGAGCATCCTGTTGTCAAGGTATTTCATTTCCCTGGGTTTGGGCACAGGCAGGTAACTGAGTACAGGTGGTATAAAAATGAGCGATATAACAAACAGCAACATAATGTTGAGACCGGCAATTACACCAAACTCGCTCAGCAGGTTACTTTTGGTCAGGGCAAATACACCCAGTCCAATAGCAGCAGCAATATTGCAGAACAGCGTTACCACGCCCATACGGCCCACCATGGTTATGAGTGCCGCGTTTTTATCACCTGTATCTTTATAGGATGTATGGTATTTATTTAAAAAGTAAATACAGTTAGGCACGCCGATTACCACCACCAACGGCGGAATAAGGGTAGTGAGCAGGGTAATTTTATAACCCAGCAATACCATGGTGCCAATGCTCCATACTACGCCGATGCATACTACCGCCAGGCTCATCAGCATGGCACTTACCGAGCGGAAGAACAGCAGCAGTGTAATGGCCGATAATACAAGCGAACCAATCAAAAACCATTTCAGCTCTTTCTGCAGGCGGTCGGCTACCGTGGTGCGTATGTAAGGTAAACCGCTTACATGCACCTGCAGGTTGGTGGCAGTGGCGAACGATTGCACGGGTTTCATGATATCGTTGATAAGCCTTGAGCGTGATTTACTGTTGGCGGTATCCTTGTTTACGGTTACGGCAAACAGGTAGGCATGTGTGGCGGGGTTGTACAGCAGGCCTTTGTAAAAGGGCAGGCTTTCCAGTAACCGGCGGCCACTGTCGAGCTGTTGCTGGTTTAAAGCACCGGTGGCAAATATGCGCGTGGGCACCAGCTTATCGGCTACTGTGTCGCGTACCAGGTTTACTGCCTCGGGTGCATCCAGTATGGCTTCTACCCCTTTTACCTGTTTCAGCTGCTGGTGCATTTTTTCAGCTGCGGCAAATATGGCGGGGGTAAAAAAGCTGTCGCTGGCAATGCCCAGCACTACGGTATTGCCATCGCTGCCGAAGCGTTTGAGGAAAGACTGGTAGTCGCGGTATTTAATATTATCAGTAGGGATGGCCCTTGAAAACTCATAACTCATTTGAATTTTCCTGGCGAAGAATGCCATCACTGCCGTTGCCACTAACAACAGCACCAGTAAAGCCAGCCTGAACTTCAATATGAACTTTCCTAACCTGTACCACATATAAACAAATTAATATTTGAAAAGGGGGTATTTGCGAAAATCGGATGCAAAGAAAAGCATTCCTTACCGTAAACAACGGGCAAACCCGGCAAATAGCGTACGGGCATCGACAACGGAAAAAAATTTTGCCATATGAACCGGACATTGTTACTTTGAATTACAAAGCACTTTTATGACCAACCAACCTGCCGGGGCTTCCCTTGATACTATACGCGACATCAAGCAAATGATGGAACGCAGCAGCCGTTTTATCAGCCTAAGCGGGTTAAGCGGTATTTCGGCAGGCGTTTGTGCGCTGGCAGGCGCTTGGTACGTAAACGATACGATTGAACATACCAACTTCGGGCAAGCGTATGCAGCTATAAGCCTGACACTCCACCTGGTAAAAGTAGCGGTGATTGTATTCCTGGCAGCTTTAATTTCTGCATTCTTTTTTACTTACCTGCGCAGCAAAAAAACGCATGTGCCTATCTGGGGTACCCAGGCACAGCGCTTAATGATCAACATGATTATCCCGCTGGGTGTGGGGGGATTGTTTACGCTGAAACTGGTTGACCTTGGGGTATACGGACTGGTAGCGCCGTCGTGCCTTATCTTTTATGGTTTATCGCTGCTGAATGCCAGTAAATACACTTTTAAAGAAATAAGGCACCTGGCAATAGTTCAGCTGTTACTGGGATTAACCAATTGCTGGTTTGTTGGTTATGGATTGTATTTTTGGGCGGCAGGTTTTGGCATTGCACATATTGCCTATGGCGCTATCATGTGGTGGAAATACGAGAAGCAAGCATGAAAAATCCGATAGAACATCTGAATAAAATATTCGACAGCCGCATCAGGCTGGGTATTATGAGCGCACTGATGGTGAACGAATCCATCAACTTCAACGATCTCAAGGAACTGATCCAGGTTACCGACGGCAACCTGGCCAGCCACCTGAAAACGCTGGAAGAAGCCACTTACATTAAAGTGCAGAAAGCATTCATCGGGCGCAAAACCAATACTACTTACAGCGTAACCAAGGCAGGCGAAAAAGCATTCAAGTCGCATCTCGATGCCCTGGAACAAATGATCCGTTCAATGAATTAAATTTTTTTGCACAAATACTTTGAAACACAAAGCACTTTTAAATACCGTTAACGATAACAAATTTCAATCATCAACCTTACATAATCAACATTATCATGGCAACCACCTCTTCTTTCAACAACATATACGCGGGCGGAAAAATTATGCTGAAAGCCGGCTTTACCGGTTTGCTTACCTTATTGCTGCTTATCCCCGCCTGGTTTGTAATGCAGCTGGTGCAGGAGCGGCAGGCCCGGCAGCGCGCGGTAACGCAATCACTTACTTCGCGCTGGGCAACTGCGCAAACTGTTAGCGGACCATACATTGTTGTGCCTTATCAATCGAACTTCAATACGCAGCAATACCTTATGCTGCTGCCGCAAAACCTGCAGGTGCAGGCCAGCTTAAGTCCGGAAAAGAAAAGCGAATCTATTTACCAGGTATTGCTGTACCGCTCACACATCAGCATGCAGGGCAACTTTAACTTTAAACTGCCTGCTTCCGTTAACCCTGCTGTGGTGCATTGGGAGCAGGCGCGGCTTTACCTGGGCATCAGTGATCTTAAGGGCATGGAGGAAACGCCGCATATTACCTGCAAAGACAGCCTGGTTAACCTGCAGGCAGACCTGCCCGTAAAACGCTCTGACAGCACGGGTTTCTCAGGCCCTGTAACACTGGATGCTACGCAGGTTGGCCAACAGGTATCCTTTGCCGTGGAGTTTGCGCTTAAAGGCAGTGGCTCGCTGCATGTTACACCACTTGCAGCCAACAGCAAACTCATCATGCACTCTACCTGGAGCCGGCCGGGCTTTGATGGCAATACCCTGCCTGTTTCCAGCACGGTGAATAACAAAGGCTTTAACGCCACCTGGGTATTCAATGAAGCCAATATGCCCTTCGGCACGGCTTTAACCGATGTGTTGCCCGATAAAGAAAATATCTCCGTAGGGGTATCGATGATTCAGCAGGCAGATGAAGACCAGTATGCCAAAACCCTGCGCTGTATTAAATATGCGCTGCTGGTCATCGGCCTCACTTTCGCGTTGTTTTTGCTGATTGAGTTGCTGCAACACAAACCTTTTCACCCGGTACAATACCTGCTGGTGGGCTTTGCGCTGGTGGTGTTTTACACACTGCTGCTCTCTTTCAGCGAGTATATTGATTTTGACGCAGCTTACCTGGTTGCCGCTATGGCCACCATTGCCCTTATTTCCCTGTATGCCCAGGGACATTTTAAAAAATGGCGAACTGCTGCTGTATTCGCCGGTGCCCTGAGCCTGTTGTACGGATTTCTTTTTGTGATTATACGCCTGCAGGATACTGCCCTGCTGGCAGGCAGCATTGGTTTGTTTGTGATTCTGAGTGTTATCATGTATTTCAGCCGGAAAATAAGCTGGTACCCTAACCCGGTTGGCTTAAACCCTGACCAGTCTTTATCCGAAACCCTGTAAAACCTGTGAACAGCAAAACGCTCAGCCTGCCTGAACCCTGCGCCGCTGAGCTTGTGCAAGAAACACCGGGCCCGTGAAACCAGGGGGAATCACGGGCTTTTTTATTCTCTCCTTTCAACGAAACATTCAAACCAGGTATGCATGAACAATAGTATCATTCCATTTATCAAATCGTTCTTTTATGCCTTCGACGGCATCATCCAGTTTTTCAGAAGCGAGCGCAACGGGCGTATCCAGCTGTTGCTGGGTTGCGCAACCATTGTGTTGAGTGCCTGGCTGCACATCAGCGCCGGGGAATGGCTGCTGGTTATTGGCAATATTGCGGCCATTATCTCTTTAGAGATGGTGAACAGCGCAGTAGAAAAGCTGTGCAACCTACTGCATCCGGGTCAGCACCCGGCCATAAAATTTATCAAAGATGTGGCTGCCGGCGCGGTATTGTGGTCGGCTGTTTGCAGTGTTGTTATTGCCTGCATTGTATTTGTACCCAAGCTTAAATTGTTGTAATCATGGCCAGGTTAAACCTCACCGAAAAACTGGTACTGGCACATGTTGCTTTTACCCTGCTGTTGATAGTGCTGCGCCTGCATTACAATACCTCGCCCGCGTATTTTTTCTATGCCTGGAACCTGGTGCTCGCCATTGTACCCGTTGTGCTGGCCAAACTGCTGGCCCGCCAAGCACGGTGGGGTTGGAAAAGTGCGGCACTATGCGGCCTGTGGCTGTTGTTCTATCCCAATACGGCTTACCTGGTTACCGATATACTGCATTTCAGCAACCGGCCGCCTGTACCGCTTTGGTACGATTTGCTGATTGTACTTTCTGCCGCATGGAATGGCCTGTTGTTATTTATGCTGTCACTGCTGCCTGTTGAAACCTGGCTGCTGCTGCACACGCAGCTGCGCCGCTTCCCGGTACTGGGTGCCACAGGCTTGCATGTTGCCTGTGCATATGGTATTTACCTGGGCCGGTTTCTGCGTTTCAATAGCTGGGATGTGGTGAGCGACCCGCAACACCTGGCGCATACGCTGTTTCAGCATGTGTTCGATCCGCTGCACAATATGCAGGCCTGGGGGTTTACGTTTTTGTTCGGCCTTTTTCTCGCCCTCAGCTTTTACACCATAAAAAAACTGCCCGGCTTCCAGTAGCCGGGCAGTTGTATTGCACTGTTGTAAAGTATGTTTAGAAATCAAGTCCCAAAGCAAAATACCAGATCGGGCTTCCGCGGAACACGCCTTTCATAGGCCAGCCTGCATCAATTTTCAGGAAATAGCCCAGCAATGTACTGCGTGCACCAAAGCCATAACCGCCTGCAAAAGGACCAATACCGCCTGACCGGATTTTTACGGTAATGGGGTTGTTGCCATCGTTAACATTGAAGATAGAGGTAGGACGGCCGATATTGCTTAAACTGCCTGCCCAGGCTGTACCAAAATCAAAGAACTGTACCAGCTGGAAGTTGCGCACAAAGGCGTTGTTGATGGGTTTATTAAAGAAAGTGGTAAACACCGGCAAACGCAGCTCACTGTTTATTACCATGGCATTGTTGCCATTGGCCAGGTTCTGGTTGTAACCACGCATGTTTATAGCGAGCGACTGGTACCTGTAGTTCTGGTCAAACGAGGCGTAATTGGCCTGGTTAAATTTGGCGCCAATCCAGCCATCTGCACCACCCAGGTAATAGGCTATGCGGTCGCGGCCGAAAGAGAAGTCGCCGGCAGCACGGGTTGCCCATATAAAGTTGCGGTATATTTTCAGGTAATGCCTGCCGTCGAAACCGATGTTGAAAATTTTGGTGCCTTTTTCCACGTCACCACCTACCGGGATAAACATGTCGGCGTAGATTTTATAACGCAGGCCATTCCAGATGTTCTGGGCAGGGTTAATGCTGTTATCGTACACATACTCCAGCCTTGACACGATGGTTTTGTCAAGTGAATCGGTCAGCGGCAAACCGGTTGGGTCTGGATAACCGCCGGAATAATAATCAAACGGACGGAACGTAATCCTGTCTGTACGCAAACCTGCGGTTAAGCGGACACTTTTGGTTTCATCAAACGGATAAGAAATATTCGCCTGGTACAGGTTGGTCACCAGCATGTGCTCGTACCCCAGCTCACCACCGTAGAAGTTTTTGGTATTGCTGCGGTAGTAGGTTAAACCCCAGTCCAACCGCTTACGTAGGTTCTGGAAAGAGAAGAATACGTCTTTATCAGTAAGGTTGGTACCAAAACGGAAACCGCCTACAAACTTGATGTCTTCCATCAAATCGCTCACTCCCACCCTGAAGGTGAAGTTTACATCGTTGCCATTGTTCAGGTAAATGGGGCCTGACTGGGTATAACCGCCAAACGGCTGAAAACGGTTGATGAGTATATTATTGGTAATACCTGCCACCAGGTAGTCTGCACTGAATTTGTAGCCATACTTATACAGCCTGGCTTTGGCCAGTGTACCGGCTTTTTGGCCA
Organism: Deminuibacter soli; assembly: GCF_003412455.1. Lineage (GTDB taxonomy): Bacteria > Bacteroidota > Bacteroidia > Chitinophagales > Chitinophagaceae > Deminuibacter > Deminuibacter soli. The sequence continues at coordinate 643,290 of NZ_QTJU01000001.1, forward strand.
GGCACCTGTGGTAAGCCACGCACCGGGTTGGCAGCAGCGGGCGGCGCTTTGCCGGGGGTAACAGCAGGTTTGGTACTGTCGCCCGCTTTGGGCTTCTCGTCTTCAAACTCGTTCTGGAAAATATTTTCCTTGGGCTGATTGCCCGGTTTGTCTGCCGGTTGCTCAATTTCTTTGGTATTCTGCAAACGGGTTTCCTGCATCTGCTTTTTAATGTAGTCGGTTGGCCTTGCATTCACATTGCGTTTGCCCAGGGCTACCGAATCAACACGCAGTTTGTACAGGAATTTATAATCCCCTTCCCTGCGCACTTCACTTACCTGGCCTTTGTCGCCTGCAATATGCGATTCAAGCAGGCTGCTCTGGTAGTTGGTGATGGGGAAGGTATAGGTAGAATCTTTGTAAATCTGGAAATAACTGATGCTGTCCGGCTCGCTTTTCTGCCAGGCATTCAGGGTAGAATCCATTTCCTTGTTGGTGGCATTGCGCAATACCTCGTCACCGATGTAATACAGGGTATCGAGGCCATCGCGTGCGGTGGAGAACAAACCAGCCCAGCGGTTATTGATACCGTTCTCTTCGGTTACGAAAGTGAAGTGATTGGTATTGTATTGCGTGGGTTTGCGGGCATCGCCAAATTTCATTTTGGTGAGCTGGGCAATCTGTTTAAACTCGCTTTTGTTGTTGATATCTACCAGGAAGATATTGAAGTGGTTCCTGCTGGGCAGCACAGTATCGGCATTTACAGCCAGCGGACCAGGTCTGTTGCTGGCGAACATAATACCAATGCGGTTGGGGAACGATACAAAAGTAGGGTCAAGATCGTCGTACACATCATTGGTAATCTGGGTCACCTTCTCATTATCGATGCGGTAGGTAAATACATCGGAGTGGCCGTTTTTCACGGCGCTGATCAGCAGCGTATTGGCATCGAGCATAAAGCTGGCGTCGAGCATCTGGTCAAAACCCTTGATTTCCTGCTTAAAGCGTTTGATGCGGGCCACCACATCGTACACAAACATGTTTATTTTACCATCTTTCCAGTAAATCACCAGCAGCCTGGAGCCTTTACCATCCCATGCCAGGATGGGGTATGACGGATTGATATCGCCGTTGTAGGTGCGCACGCCATAACGCAGCAGCACGTGTTCTTCGGTAAGGTTGTCAACATATTTTACGCTGTAAATACCTTTTTTAAATTCCACCACCGCGTAAGAGTTATCCCTGTTGTTGGGATTGGCGGCAAAACGAAAGAAATCTTTCTTGGTCACATCTTCCACCACGCTCAGGCGGCCTTTCACGGCGTTCTTGCGCTGACGCAGGTCTTTCGCGTATTTATCTTCCTCGTAGGTCATGAAATCGCTGAGCACTTCCTTGAACTTCTTTTTACAGATGCGTTGTGAGGCGCTGTTCAGGTTTTTGTATAAGCGGGCGAGATAGAGGAAATAGGAAACGTTTTCTTTTTTGTAGCGTTCGGCGATGTAGTACCAGAAGGCATGGCCGGCAATGAGCGGCTTGTCGAAGGCGAACTGGTAAAAGTTGGTATAGGTGCCGCTGAGCATTATGCTTTTCAGTTCATCGTCTTTTGCGGGGCTCCAGGGTTCGGCTACGTAGGCTACATAACCATCGGTAAGCCATTTGGGTAAATCGAGCAGGGCCTGGTTACTGGCTATTTCGCCGATATCGTCGCCGAAAAGAATATTGTCAACCAGGATACGGGCAATGCCTTCGCGTATCTGCCTGCGCAGGTCGTTGTGGTTGCCGTTAAAAAACAGGATCACCTTATTGTTCACCAGTTTGGTCATGCCACCGGCATTCTGCCAGTCAAGGTCAATCCCGATATTGCTGGTTTTGTAATCGTCGTAAGTATTGTACACGATCAGATTAGCCCTGCGCTGCAGTGAGTACTCAACCCCGTCTTCAATGGAAGGCAGCTCTTCTTCAGCCACCTGGGCAACAAACTTGCCCAGCTCCAGACCGTCCTGGTTAAAGTAGGAATTGAAATTTTTGGTCTGGTAAAATTTCCACTTGAACTTTTTATACTGCACCCGGTTCTTACCAAATTCAACAGTATTCACCTGTGCATGTGTAAACAGTGGAAGCAATGCAACGGCCAATAAAAAGAGCATTCCAACCCTGAAGCGTTTAACTTGCATATCCGATCTTTAAGAATTTTAAAATTAGCATAATTACTTGTAATAGAAGACGCAAAAAATACAGTTATGATTAAGGTTGAGTTTTTTACATTCAGTCCTTTCCAGGAAAATACATACGTATTATCCAACGAAAAGGGTGAAGCTATTATTATAGATCCCGGATGTTACTTTTCCGCTGAACAGGACACAATAAAAAATCATGTACTGCGCGCAGGACTTACGCCGGTTCAGCTGCTGCTCACCCATTGCCACCTGGATCATGTATTTGGCCTGCGCTGGGCCGCAGAACAATATAAGCTAATTCCCTGGCTGCACCCAGACGAACATCCGCTATTACAGCGCGCACCCGAATCGGGCCTCAAATTCGGGCTGGGCTTCAGCGGGTACACCGGCCCTGTAAACTACCTCACCCCCGGCGAAACCATCACACTGGGCACCGATACATTCACCATCATTGCCGCACCGGGCCATTCACCGGGACACGTGTGTTTTTATTGTGCAGCCCAGCATTTTGTCATCGGCGGCGATGTATTGTTCAGGGAAAGCATTGGCCGTACCGATTTACCCGGCGGAAATCTCGACCAGTTGCTGAACAACATACGCACCCAACTGTTTACATTGCCCGAAGAAACAGTGGTATACCCGGGTCATGGCCCGTCTACCACCATTGGTCATGAAAAAAAATACAACCCTTATCTGCAGTAAGGAAATAACAATAGCATCATTTATCCTTTACTTTGCGCCCCGATAAGATCTGTATTTTTCAACCATTAAATAAATCCATATGCCAACTTACGCTAACCTGCAATTGAACAGGTTTTACCTGGTGCAGGAAAATGAAAACGAAGAACTCCAATTGGTGCAGCCTGTTATGGAAACGGCCAATGCAGTGCTGGTATTTTTGCACAGTGATAACGCCCATACCAGTTTCTGGCGCAAAAAGAACGCTCCCCTGCTCGAAATAGCAGATGAACTAAGCGATGAGCAGATTACAGAATATGAAACTGTTTTTGCTACAGGCGGCGAGGTATACGAAATAACCGAAGAAGAGGAAGAAGACTGGGACGAACAGTAATCCATTTTCGCAACTACATAAAAAACGCCTGGCGGTATACCTGCCAGGCGTTTTTGTTAGCTGCTGTGCCACTGTTTATTCTGTTCCGGCTGCATCGTCTTCTCTTTCTTCCAGCTTTTTATAAGCCATAATAAATACTGCACCGAGGTTTTTGTGCGGCGGCACATAATCAGAGAACATTTCGTTGCCCTTGAATATTTTGGAGAAATTACCCCACAATGCAGGCCAGTTCAGGTCTTTGCCTTCGCGCATGTTTTCGAGCAGTACGCTTATCATGGGCTGGTTAATTAAACCACTGCCGGTTTGTTTGGAGGAAATGATCTGCGAATACGGGCAAATACCCAATACCCTGCTCAGGCTCTGGTAACCGCCGCAGCTGCCCAGCAATATAACTTTGGCAGAAGAAGCCAGCTGATCGATGGTTGAATTGAGGTAATAACTGTGCCCGCGGTGAATTACTACCGTAGGCAGCAGGTTATGCTCCTGCAGGTAATTGCTCAGTGTGCTTTGTGCCTTGGCATCCAGGCCCTGTTTTTCATCCAGCGGGCGGTTGGCGTAAATGGTAACCGGCACACCACGGGTTGAGCTGAATGCAACCCACTCAGGGTTGGAAGTCATTTTCCAGTTGCCGTTGCTCATGCTGTTTACAAAAGCATTGAATACGGTGTTGCCATCTTTGTCCCCATAAAAAAACTGCTGCACCACAATGCGGCCCGATGTATCGCGCAGGGCCTTGTTGGGCATAAAGTATACGGGCGGTATACCCAGCGTAGCTGCAACGTCGATGTTGTTGGCGGGATCCATCGATAAAAACAAGGTGTTGAGCATGCCGTAAATATTGGTACCGCGTTTATTGCCGGTGCGTTTTGCTTCCTGCAGGTTGTACTGCACTTCGTTTAACACCAGTTGCTGCAGTTCTTTGTCTTCAATGCTGGCGTAGCTGTTGGCCACATCTACCGCATCTTCCAGGCTATTGGTTTTATCCAGTCCACGCACAAAGGCTTTCATCAGCAACTCCGCGTTCGACTTCTCCATTGTTTTCAGGAAATTATCGAGCGTGTTGTAGTTGGCAGCCATTTTAATCCATTTCTTGAAATGATCAAACTGCACCCGCATCAGCAGGGAATCGCCGCGGGCCGGTTTCATTTTCTGGAAAATGAAAGGATATACACCATGGGTATAACTGGAGGTATAAATTTCTTCTTCACCCAGTACAGCCAGGTAGTATAACTCTTCGGGCGTTAAAGGTTCTATCTTCCTGAAACGGACACCATCGGGTGCTTCGTGCAATCCATTGATTTCATTGATGAATACCTCAACACCTTTCTGGCGCAGCTTTTCGGTAAGCGTATGTTTTACCAGCGGTGTATCGCGCTGGCGCATGCGGGTGGCGTATTCAATCTCGGTTTTTACCAGCAGTTTGTAATAACGCACACTGTCCTCCATTACCGAATCAATGGCTTCAAAGCTTATTTTGTTGCGGTACAGGTTGTCGAGGAAGGGGAAATACTGTCGGCCTGCCTTGGTACGCGCCATTTTACCAATGATCTTAGCGAGCGGATTTTCACTGGCACAAATGCGGTTACCCAGTTTATTGGGTGCTGCTGCATAGTTGTACAGCTCTTCCTGGTTGCGGCGGGCTGCTACAGCAATAAGCGTATCGGTGTAAGGAAAGTCGGGATTGCGGTTGAGTATGGGCAAAATGCGTTCGGGATGCAGCTGGCATTCTTTTAAAATCAGCTGGTCTTTCGAATCTTTCTGCCCTGCGTTATTTAAAAAGGGGAAGCTGCGCAGCAGTATGCCACCTGTTTCCAGGCTGTTTTGTTTTACCACAGGGGTAATAGCCTGGCCTTCGCGCTCCAGCTGCATGGCATCTTTATACGCCTGCAGCATAGCGGGGAAGTCGCCTATTTTTACTGAATGCGTTTGCATGGCGCCTGCAAAACCGTTCAGTACATCGTTCAGGCCACGGAGGTATTTTATCTTATTGTTGGTATCAAGTGTTGAATCGAGCTCTACCGCGTTCTGAAACGAATCTACCCCGCCGGTTACCTCGTCTGAACTGTGTGTATTGTCTGTTCCGCTTTGCAGCTGCACAATCCTTTGCTGCCCCCTGTCAATATCATCATGAAACTTTTTACGCATCAATGGTATCTCGGGCATCTGAACGGCCTGCTGTGCAAAGGCTGCGGCCGATACGGACAGCACTGCCAGCAGGAAGTATAATTTCTTCATTCTCATTATATAATGTACCTTACTATGCAAATGTATAGCCAAAGCTATACCAATGTTACCGGGTGTAATTTATGCAAAGGTATACCCTTAACAATTACATAATCCTGTATTCTAATGCATTAGGCTTCGTAAAATTATTTTTGTGTAAACATATTGTTAATGGAAACAAAGGGTAAGAAAGTTTTAATAGCTGATGATGAGCCGGATATACTCGAAATAATCGGGTACAATCTTACCAGGGAAGGGTACGAAATATATACTGCCAAAGATGGTGATGAGGCTTTGCAGAAAGCCAAACAGCTTAGTCCAGATCTCATTGTTCTCGATATAATGATGCCCCGCAAAACAGGGGTGGAAGTTTGCCAAACGCTGCGCGCGCAGCCGGCCTTCCAGGATACACTGATCATTTTTTTAACCGCACTCAGCGACGAGGCTTCACATATCAAGGGACTGGAAACAGGCGCCGATGATTATGTAAACAAGCCCATTAGCCCCAAAGTGCTGGTAAGCCGTGTTAATGCACTGTTCCGCCGCCACAACAAGGAAGATGAGAAAACGCTGAAAGTAGGCAATATCAGCATCGATCCTATTAAATTTGTGGTGATGGTTGACAATGAAGAAGTAACCCTTGCCAAAAAAGAATTTGAATTGCTGTACCTGCTGGCATCACGCCCCGGCCGTGTATTTCTGCGCAATGAAATTCTGAGCCAGGTATGGGGTACAGATGTGATTGTGGGCGACCGCACCATTGATGTACACATCCGGAAAATAAGGCAAAAGCTGGGTATTGACTGCATTACAACCGTTAAAGGCGTAGGTTACAAGTTCGAGATTTAGGAGGCATGCTTACAACCAAGAATTTTTCCCCGAACCAGCTGTCTGCGTTAACAGCTTTGATATTGTCTATTCCCATAGGCCTGGTATTCGTATTTATTATACCCGCGCTGTGGCTGTCGCTGGTAGCGTTTGTGGTATTGTATATCGGCAGTTACCTGCTTATCCGTTTTGTGCTGGAATGGTTTATTTACCGGAAGATAAAACTCATTTACAAATTCATTTACCAAACCAAGGCTTCGAAAAAGGAGGAGATGTACTACAAATACATCCTGCCCCAGAAAAGCATTGACGAGGTAAGGGAAGATGTGGAAAAATGGGCAGAGCAGCGCAAGGAAGAAATTGAAACCCTCAAATTCAACGAAGCCTACCGCAAGGAGTTTCTGCAAAACCTTGCACACGAGTTTAAAACCCCCATTTTCGCCATCCAGGGTTATGTGGATACCCTGCTGGGCGGCGCCATGGAAAACCCTGCCATTAACCAGAAATTCCTCGAAAATACTTCCCGCAATGTTGACCGCATGGTGAACCTGGTAAACGACCTCGACGAAATATCCAAACTGGAAAGCGGTGAACAGCCGCTGTACAAGCAGAATTTCGTGATACAGGAGGTGATCAGGGAAGTGTATGAATCGCTGTCTATTAAAAGCAATGCGCGCCAGATAAAATGCACCATCAAAAAAGGCTGCGAACAACCGGTAACGGTTTTTGCTGATAAAGAAAAAATACGCCAGGTATTGCTGAACCTTGTTGAAAATGCCATCAAATACGGCAAACAGGGTGGCCATATTGTAGCCAGCGTATACAATACGGACGAGAAGCACGTTTTAATTGAAATAAGCGACGATGGCACCGGCATCGGCGAAGAACACCTTCCCCGCATTTTCGAACGCTTTTACCGCACCGACAGGGGCCGCAGTCGCGATGTAGGCGGCACAGGACTTGGCCTCGCCATTTGCAAACACATTATTGAAGCCCATAACCAGGTAATGCACGTACGCAGCAAGCTGGATATTGGCACCACGCTTGGGTTTACGTTGGATACGAGGAAGGACTAAGGGAGTGGTGAGTGGGCGGTGGTGAGTTGGATCACTGGTGAATAGTGACTAGGCAATAGTGAATAATTCAGGGCGCCCACGGCTGTGTCCTCACAGCCGTTCTTATTGGGATGAAGAAGCTGGCTTTGCATGAAACTTTCGCCTGAATGTGGCCATTGACTTGCGGTTCGGGAAGCTGCGATGGCCTTTTTTCCTCAAACGTTTTTTGTGGTGCAGTTTGCGATGTGGACATTTGCGAGATGCCCGGGAAGCCTGCGGAACTGCTATGAAAACAGGTAATTCATCATCGGCGGCAATAATAGTTCAGGCTCGGGTGTTGGCACTTCTTCTTCACCTTTTTCAATAATCTCATTACTGATGGTTTCAATGGTGGTTGGTGCAACTACGGTTACTTCGTGTTTTGGCAGCATTTTCTAATGCCCCAAAACAAAAAAGCCCCGATGAAAATCGAGGCCGACTGGCATGAGAAAATCTACTGTACTGTGTTATTTGTTCTTGCTATGAACCAAACTGCGCTACAAAATTGGGGTTGCAACATGAACTTAATGTGAACGCAATGCAACCAAAACATTAAGAAAAACAGCCGGCCGCTTTTGATATATGGCTGGTTATCAAATAAAAAAGCCCGCTGCATAATGCAACGGGCCTTAAATTATACCTATAGCTCTCGAATGCTGATTAATTAAAAGCTGTAACGCAAACCTAACTGCATCTGGAACCTTGAGCTGAAGAAATCAACTGAGTAAGGTTTTCCTGGATCAGCCCATGTATAAGTTGGGTAAGTTGTAGCGTTGCCACCTGTTCCTGAAGGGCCTTTTTTCAAACCTACACTTGACATAGAGTTGAAAGTGTTGGGTGAGAAGTACTGAACACCCCAGTCTTTGTTCAACAGGTTGGTGAGGTTAATGATATCGTAAGTAAACGTAATCGTGTGTTTAACCTTGCCACCCTGTTTGATGTTGAAATCCTGCGCAAAGCGGAAGTCAAGCTGTGTGTTCCAGGGAGTGCGGCCGCCATTGCGTTCTGTGAAATCACCCCTTCTGCTGTTCAGGTATTTGTTGTTGTTGATATAGTTGTCGAAAGCAGCAGCCTGCTGTACGGCAGTCTGGCCACCGTCGATATCTTTAAAGAAGTTAACGGTTTCGCCAACTTTAGGAATATACACCAGGCTCACCTGCTGACCTGTACCATCGATGGTCGCATTTACGAAACCATAAGAGTAAGGCGCACCTGATGCACCGGTGAAGAACATGGTGAAGTTAGAAACCCATTTGTTGTCTTTCGCCCAATCCAAACGGTAGTTTACGTTGGCTACGATGCGGTGACGCACGTCGAAGTTAGAGTAAGCCAGTGTAGGACTGTTGGGGTTTAACGCCTGGTTCAGCTGCCAGTTACTTTCCATTGAGTTACGGATACCATTGGTGATATCTTTAGCCTGTCCGTAAGTATAGGCAACATTTGCATTCAAACCAAAGGGGAATGCCTTGCTGATCTGGCCGGTAATGCTGTAACGGTGACCCTGGTTCGTGTTGCTTAACAGGTACGCGTTTGTAAACAGCGGGTTGATTTTAGTACCAGAAAAAATAGGCTGCTGGTGCTTGGTATCGTATACCAGGTATGTAGGATTGTCTACATAGTTGATCTGCTGGAATTTCAGGTCATGGATAACTTTGGTATAAACACCTTCAATGGTGAATTTCCAGTTGTCGTTAGTTGTGTAATCCAATGCCAGATCGCTTTTCCATGCCTGTGGCATTTTAAAGTTGTTGTCGATCAGGTCAACCTGGGTTGCGCCTGTAGCGTCTTTTACGTTTACGTTGTTAGCAGTAGCAAAATTCGCTGCGCCGTTGTTGCCTTCCAGTGAATTTCTGATAGGATCAGAACCGGCAGCAGGTTTAGACGGAGTAGCACCAGTGTAGGTATATGATTTATCAAATGAACCATAAGTTACACCGTTGTTGTAGTAGGAGTAACCCAGCCATGCAAAAGGAATACGGCCGGTGAAAACACCTGTACCACCACGCAGCACCAGGTGCTGGTTGCCAAGGATATCAAAGTTGAAACCTAAGCGGGGAGATACCTGCAGCTGACCAAGGAAATCATTTTTGATGTCTTTGGGTTTGGTATAAGAATAAGTAGTGCCAAAGTTAGGATCTACAGGAGCGCCGGTTGTTTTAACACTCAGCGGCTGTTTGTTAGGCATGTCTGCCAGGTCAACACGGATGCCAGGTGTTAATTTAAAGCGGTCACCGATAGCGATTTCATCCTGCAGGTACAAGCTGTACAGGTTGATTTTGAATTTAGCAGGAGGATTGGCCATGATATAATCCCTGCTGTTGTCGCTGTAGTTGTAGTTGGTACGTACACGTGAAGGCTGGTTCAGCAAAAAGTCATTGATGCTGCCGTAGTCAACACGACCGTTCCATGAGTTTACGAAACCGTAGTTGATGTTGTAAAACTCGTTGTGTGTACCTAAAGTAAAGGTGTGGTTGCCTTTAAAGTAAGTAAGGTTATCAGTAAACTCGAAAGTTTTCTGTTTCATGTTAAAGATACTGCCTTCGCGGTCTGTACCCAGGAAAATGGTACCACCCCTTGAAGCGATCTGTATCTGCGGAGTAGCGGGGTTGCTCAGCGGGTCACGGTAATCGTGAATGCTTGAGTAACCAACTACCAGGCTGTTTGATACTGAATTGTTGAAACGTGATTTCAACTCAGCAACAGTAGAAGTCTGGTTGTTGTGCTGTTCAAAATCGATGCTGCTGAAACGGAAGTTCTGCTGATCGCGTTCCAGGTTGGTCGCTCTTGAAGTAATGGTATTGTTGCGGATAGACAGCTGGTTTTTCGCGTTGATGTGCCAGTCTAAACGGTTGAAGTACTTGGTAGATTTAGAATAGATATTGTAGTTATCAGAAGTACCCGGATGGAAGCCCAGTTTACCATAATTATTTTCAACATACTGAGAAATCTGATCAGCCTCAGCTTTTGTAATGATAGGCATATCTTTAGAACCAGCGGCAAGAATCACAGGATCCTGGCGGTCGGTGATTTCTTCGTTGGTAAAGAAGAACAGCTTGTCTTTAATAATAGGGAAACCTATGCGGAAACCAGTTTGGTATTCATGGAAACCGGAAGGTTCTTTAGAACCGTCACCAGCTTTGTTTTTACCGGTGATAGCAGCGTTTCTGCCAAAACCGTATACAGAGCCGTGTACTTCATTGGTACCGCTGCGTGTTACAGCGTTAATAGAACCACCGAGGAAGTTACCGATTTTAACGTCGAAGGGAGCCAGGTACACCTGTATGTCCTGAACGGCATCAATAGATACCGGGTTGGTACGGGTGCTGCTGCCGGGCTGACCAGAAGCGTTGGTTTGACCACCCAGTGAAGGGCTGAAACCGATGGCGTCATTATTAATAGCACCATCGATGGTTACGTTGTTATAACGGAAGTTGGTACCACCAAAAGAGTTGTTGTTGCTCTGTGGTGTGGCGCGGGTAATGTCCTGCAGGCTGCGGCTTGCAGTAGGCATGTTGCGGATCTGGCTTTGACCGAAGGCGATACCTGAACCGGTTTTAAGACCGCCTTTGCGGCCACCGCCCCTTACTACTACTGTTTCCAGTGTAGCAGATTCTTCCAGCAGCTGGAAGCTGATTGTATTGGCACCTAATGAAAGGTTAACGTCGTTTCTTTCTTCTGTTTTGCGGCCTACAAAAGTAACAGTTACTGTGTAAGGGCCACCTGGATTAAGGTTGGGTAAAAAATAACGGCCTTCAGCATTTGTTTGGGTTGAGTAGTTGCTGGCCGTTGCCGGATTGGAAAGTTTGATAGAAACACCCTGGAGTGCTTCCCCTTTTGAACCGGTTACTTTACCGGACATCTGTGCCGTGGTGATCTGTGCAAGCAGGCTTGCAGGCAGCACCAGCGCAGAAAGGGTGATCAAACTAAGCAAGAGAACAATTCGTCGCATCTGTTAAAATTTTGGCAAAGAAACCCCTCTAATGTTACGGAATTGTTACCCTAATGTTACCAACCCATTAACAACAAAGCCTTACTGGTGAAGGTTTTCACATATGGGTTTGCACTGAAGCAACAACAAATAAGCTTATTTTATCAGCCGAACGGCAGGGAAGGGAAAAGAGGAACAGGGCCGGTTTTATACAAAAACGGTCAGCTTATTCATTTATATAAATAATGAACCCGGATATTCATGCAGTCCAAACACAACCCGGTAACAGACACTGTCACCCCAGCACAACAGCTTCACTACCGCAACTCCTTAACTGGCACGCATTTGCACTGGTGTATGCCTCACAAATTACCTGTTCTGTATGAACACATGATTAAGCCGGGGTTACGGAATGGTTAATAGTTTAGCGATTCCGACACCAGAATCCTGTATTAACTTATCGTTAATTATCCCCCTTGCTAGGCAATCCACAGGGTTAAGTCTATTTTTGCCCCAAATAAGCTGAATACCTTATGGGCATTAACACGATAGGCAGAATATTCATGCCGAAGAACAAAGTGTTTTACGAGTTATTTGAAGACGTAGCAATAACTGTAAACCAGATGGCGCAGATACTGAAGCAGGTTGTATATGAAGCCGACATCAACAAAAGAGCCGGCCTCATTGCACAGATCGAAGATCTTGAGCATAAAAACGACGATCATACCCATAAAATTTTCACGGAATTAGGGCGCAACTTTATTACGCCTTTCGACAGGGAAGACATTCACTACCTCGCGACCTCGCTCGATGATATCGCGGATTATATCTTCTCCTCAGCCAAAAAAATCAATTTCTATCACGTGAACCCCAACGATAGCGGCATCCAGAAAATGGCTGAGCTGATTGAACAGGGCGCTGCTGAAATTAAAAAAGTAGTGTACGGTTTGCGCGATATGAAAAACCTGCGCCAGATGACCGAAGCCATGGTGCGTGTTAACAGCATCGAAAACCAGGCAGACGATGTGTTTGATATGAGCATCGAAAAATTATTTGAGAACGAACAGGACGTAAAAGAGCTCATCAAGAAAAGGGAGATTTACCAGTCTATGGAAACCGTTACAGATAAATGTGAAGACGCGGCAAATGTGATTGAATCTATTATTGTGAAATATGCATAACGGCAGTTTGTTCCTGCTGTAACTGCACTGCACTATTATTCATTCATATTGCCCTGTAACATGACCTTACTTGTTCTTATCATCATTCTTGCATTCATTTTTGACTATATCAATGGCTTTCACGACGCGGCCAACTCTATCGCCACCATCGTGTCTACCAAAGTACTGACGCCTTTCCAGGCTGTGGTTTGGGCTGCATTTTTCAACTTCCTTGCCTTCTTTATTTCAAAATATATTGTAGGGGAGTTTAAAATAGGCAACACCATTGCCAACACAGTGCATGTGCAGTTTATTACGCTTGAAGTAATACTTGCCGGCCTGCTGGCAGCCATTACCTGGAACCTGATCACCTGGTGGTTTGGTATCCCTTCCAGCTCGTCGCATACACTTATCGGCGGCTTCCTGGGTGCGGCCATTGCACACGCACACGGTTTTTCACAGGCAGGTGTAGATGTAATCAACTACGCCAAAGTAGTGCCTATTTTCCTGTTCATTTTCTGTGCCCCGTTAATAGGTATGGTAATGGCCTTTATTATTACCATTCTTATAGTGCACCTGTTTAAGCGGTCGAACCCCTTTAAGGCCGAAACCTGGTTTAAACGCCTGCAGCTGGTATCATCAGCATTGCTGAGCCTTGGCCACGGCAGTAACGATGCGCAGAAAGTAATGGGCGTTGTAGGCGCCGCCATTATTTATTACGAAAACTCAAAAGGCCATACTCTTACCTTTAACGAGTTTGTAAACGAATACGCATGGGTTCCGTTTACCAGCTTTTTGTGCATTGGCTTAGGTACCATGAGCGGTGGCTGGAAGATTGTAAAAACCATGGGTACCCGCATTACCAAGGTAACAGCACTGGAAGGTGTGAGTGCAGAAACAGCCGGTGCCATTACCCTGTTTCTTACGGAGAAAATCGGTATCCCCGTAAGTACCACCCACACACTCAGCGGCTCTATTATTGGTGTAGGCGCCACCAAACGCCTTAGCGCCGTACGCTGGGGGGTTACCGTAAACCTGCTTTGGGCATGGATTTTGACCATACCCGTCTCTGCATTGATGGCTATGCTTTTTTACTATATCGTAAGCTTAATTACCGGAAGGTAAAAGCAGCTAAAATAACGATACAAACCCCGGCCATACAGCAATGCTTAAAAGCCGGGGTTTTGTTATTAAATAGCGCTTTATTCCGCTTTGCAGCCAAATCAATTAACCCAGATTAATTATCTTGCAAATAAACAAGCAGCTCATGTCTAAAATATTGGTAACAGGTGGTTGCGGATATATTGGTTCGCACACGGTTGTAGATTTAATTGAAAACGGCTTTGATGTTATTTCCATCGACGACAACTCGCGTTCTACTACGTATCTGCTGAATGGCATTGAAAAAATCACTGGTAAGAAATTAAAAAACTATAAAGTTGACCTGAAAAACTTCGACGAAACACTCGCCGTTTTCCAGGAAAACCCCGATATCGCAGGCGTTATTCACTTTGCTGCTTACAAGGCAGTAGGCGAATCAGTAGAAATGCCGCTGGACTATTTTGAAAACAACCTGTTTTCGCTCATCAACCTGCTGAAATGCGTAAAGGAGTTTAAAGTGAACAATTTTGTGTTCTCTTCTTCCTGCACCGTGTATGGCAGTCCCGATGTAATTCCCGTAACCGAGCAAACGCCTACCAAAAAAGCTGAATCACCCTACGGTGCCACCAAGCAAATGGGTGAAGAAATTATCTCCGAGTTTGCACGTGCCTATGGCTTTAATACCGTTCTGCTGCGTTATTTTAACCCGGTTGGCGCACACCCCACCGCGTTTATAGGTGAACTGCCCCTGGGTAAACCACAAAACCTGGTGCCTGCCATTACACAAACAGCTATCGGCAAAATACCACAGATGATGGTGTACGGTGATGATTACGATACCCGCGACGGCAGCTGCCTGCGCGATTACATTCATGTTTGCGATATTGCCCATGCCCACACACTGGCTGTGCAATATATGATTGACAAGAAAAATACCACCAACCGCGAAGTATTTAACCTGGGCAGCGGCAATGGCGTAACCGTGCTCGAAGCCATTAAGGCCTTTGAAGCAGTAAGTGGTGAAAAACTTAATTATAAAATAGGCCCCCGCCGCCCCGGTGACGTAGTGGCTATTTATGCCAACAACAGCTACGCCGTGCAAACCCTGAACTGGGAACTGAAATACGACATCAATGAAATGATGCGTACTGCCTGGGCCTGGGAGCAAAAAGTAAAACAAGACGAGGAACTGATGAAAAAACAGAACCCCGTGCTCAATTAATATTCTTCAGAAAAACTGGCCATAGCAGCCAGTTTTTCTTTTTTTAGTATTTTGCATGATAAAGCGTAATTTATTCGTTAAGAGAGCCGAAAAAAATTAGACAGCATGTTAAAAGATATTCAAGTTCAGAATGAAAAGGAAACAAGAGGTGGTTTTGGAGAAGGAATTTACGAGATAGGAAAAGCCAACCCCAATGTAGTAGTATTAACAGCCGACCTGGCAGGTTCCATGAAACTGGGACCCTTTATTAAAGAATTCCCCGAGCGTTTTGTACAGGTAGGTATTGCCGAAGCCAACATGATTGGCATTGCAGCCGGTTTAACCATCGGTGGCAAAATTCCCTACACCACTACTTTCGCCAACTTCAGCACCGGCCGCGTGTACGACCAGATTCGCCAGAGCGTAGCCTACAGCAACAAAAACGTGAAAATATGCGCCAGCCACGCAGGTTTAACCCTGGGTGAAGACGGTGCCACTCACCAGATACTGGAAGACATTGGCTTAATGAAAATGTTACCCGGCATGACGGTGATTGTTCCCTGCGACTTTAACCAGACCAAGGCTGCTACCAAGGCTGTGGCTGACTATAACGGACCGGTTTACCTGCGTTTCGGTCGCCCGAAATGGCCCAACTTTACCAAAGAAGACGGCAGCGACTTCGTAATTGGCAAGGCACAGGTATTGAGCGAAGGCACAGATATCACCATTTTTGCCTGCGGTCACCTGGTATGGAAAGCCATTGAAGCCGGCCGCATACTGGAAGAAAAAGGCTACAGCGTTGAGCTCATCAACATACACACCATTAAACCGCTCGACGAAGAGGCGGTGATTAAATCACTGGCTAAAACCCGTTGTGCAGTAACCTGCGAAGAGCACAATGTACTGGGTGGCCTGGGCGACAGCATTGCGCACGTAGCTGCACGTAACCTGCCTGTACCTATTGAATACGTAGGCACACAGGATACATTCGGCGAAAGCGGCAACCCCAAAGAACTGCTCACCAAATACGGTTTGGATACTCCAAACATTGTTGCTGCAGCAGAAAAAGCACTGAACAGGAAGAAAAACGGCTAGGAGAAACCGGGCTTTATCGCCTGCAACTACCCGTTGCCGTAATAAATAATAAAAGAGGGCCCGTTGCACGGCCCTCTTTTTATGGAA
Organism: Deminuibacter soli; assembly: GCF_003412455.1. GTDB lineage: Bacteria > Bacteroidota > Bacteroidia > Chitinophagales > Chitinophagaceae > Deminuibacter > Deminuibacter soli. The sequence goes on from NZ_QTJU01000001.1 coordinate 659,235, forward strand.
TGGTGGCTATGTTTGCAAAACCTTAGCATCCCTGCAACATTGCCGGGTTAAACTACGGAGCGCTAAATCCGTCTCAATAAACAGATGGGTTGAAAATTTTAATTGATCATTGTTTATTTTTACCTAAACATCCCTGCATGCAGCATCCAGACGACAGAGAACTGCTGTACTTATTCAAACAATCTGACCACCGGGAAAAAGCATTTACGGGTATCATCAAAAAATACCAGGAAAAATTATACTGGCATGTGAGGCGATTGGTGGTTGATCACGACGATGCCAACGATGTGCTGCAAAACGTGTTTATCAAGGTGTGGAATGCACTGGATAATTTCAGGGAAGACAGCCAGCTGTACACCTGGTTGTACCGCATCGCCACCAACGAATCACTCACTTTCCTGGAACAACAGAAGAAAAGAAGTGCCGTGAGCCTGAGTGATGTGGAATCAGGTTTGTCGAACAAGGTGATTGCCGACAAACATTTCGATGCCAATAAACTGGAGTGGAAACTGCAGTTGGGCATTCAACAATTGCCTGAAAAACAGCGTGTTGTTTTTACCCTCCGCTACTATGATGAAATGCCGTACGAAGAAATGAGCCGGGTTTTGGATACCAGCGAGGGGGCATTAAAAGCCAGCTACCACCATGCTGTTAAAAAAATAGAGGAGTTTATCAAAAACCATTAAACCCGGCGTGTTAACAGGCAGTCAAAAAAAATCGAGGACATGGACCGCAATATTGATATACAAAATGAATTGGAGGAGATCAGCGCATTTGTCGCCGGCCTTCCTTCACAACACCCTTACCAGGTGGATGCCAGTTACTGGGATACACTTGCAGCGGGCGTTGCTGCACAAATTCATTTGCAAACCGCCGGCAACGTTACTTACTCCGCCCCTCCCGGCTATTTCAGCAACCTGGCAGAAACCATACTGTCCAGGGTTACACACGCAGATCCCGCATCAGCAAACGAACCGGAGCACCTTGTATTGCCCGGCAGTAGCATAATGCCTTACGAAGTGCCTGCGCAGTATTTTGAGCAGCTCAGCAACAGCATTACCAGTCGCATTACCCGGCAGGCACAACAGGCACCTGTGGTGCAAATGAAGCCTAAAATCCGCCAGATGGCAGCCTATGCAGCCGCTGCGGCAGTAGCCGCGATAATGGTGGCCGGTGCCTTCCTGTTTACTGATAACAGCGAATCGTACAGCAGCCTCAAAGACCTCGATGTTTCGGGCAGTGTGGCCCGCCTGAGCGAAGCCGAAATAGAAAGCTACCTCAACTCCCAGCCTGCTTCTCTAAGCCCTGTTAAGGAAGAAGAGAGTAGCGATATGCAGGCGCCGCTTCGCAACATGAGTGAAGATGAAATACAGCAGTATCTCCAGGAAAACAACGACCCCGCCGAACAACCCGTGAAAGGGATTTAAATTCCATTAAAGATGAAAAAAATCGTCTTTCTGATAACGTTTTTATTGTTGCATGGCTACTTTTGTATGGCTCAACCCGGTGCCGGCACTACGCGCGCAGAAGTGATAAAAATGGGATTCATTACCAAGGAACTGAAATTAAGTCCTGCAGAAGCCCAAACTTTCTGGCCCTTATATGACAGCTATATTGCCGAATTAAGAAACGCAAGGCTGGCCAATCCCAACGATGTACTGGCAGCAGAAGAAGCAGCCCTGATCATCAAGAAAAAATACAGGCCTGAGTTCAAAAAAATACTCGGTACCGACGACCGCGTTAACCAAACCTTTATGGCCGAACAGCAGTTCAGGCAAATGCTGAGAGGGGAATTGCAGAAAAGGCAAAAACGCAGATTCGGCAACTAAATACAGATTTTACCACCTTATTTTAAACTAGGTGTTTTTCATAGGTTAGCAACGGCCAGCTCTTTCCAGGGCGGGCCTTTTTTTTAAATCAGTGAGTGGTGAGTAGTGAGTGGTGAGATGAAAGCCGGTGAATAGTCAATCGTGAATAAAAAAGCCGCAAGGCATATCCAATGAATATTCCTTGCGGCTTTGTAAATCATGGACTTGCTCAGATCACTCACGACTGACCACTCACTACTCACGCTATGCCTTCACAAACGGCGTTTTTACATCATGGTAAAACAGAAACGTCCAGTGCGCGGCCTGCCCTTCTTCCCACCATTGCTTGCGCAGTTCCATACATTTCTTCCCGTCATAATCATATTTGGCTACAAACCGGTTTTTCATTTGCCCGAACTGCGGGGCATCATCGCCTCCAAAGAAAACGGTTTCATCCTTCTCCGTAATCCAGAACACCTGGTGGTACTTGCTGTGTGCACCGGTTACCTGGTAACGGATATAACCATCGATCTCCCCATCCCCATGCAGCAGCACTACATTTTTCGCGTCCTGCAGCTCACGCACTTCATCGGCTATGTACGACGAAGTACCAATTTCCAAAGCATACTCCAGCTCCTGCTGCTGCACATAGTAAGTAGCCGCAGGAAACGACAGGCGGTAATCGCCAAAACGGTCACGCACACTTACGCCGCCAGCATGATCTTTATGCAGGTGTGACATTAGTACTTTCGTTATTTCCCCGGGATTAATGCCATTGGCTTTTAAGTTGGCATGCAGCTGCAATTCACCATCTTTCATAAAACCAAGACCAGTATCAATCAGCAGTATATCTTTCTCAGTAATTACTACAAAAGGCTGTACCTCTACCAGCAAACTGCCTGTGGCACGGGCCTGCAGGTCATCATTTTCCTTGTTAAACGGCACAAATACCTTGCTCTTGTCTATCGTAAACTCTCCTTCTGACAGCGGAATTATTTTCATCGTAGCATATTTCTGGGCTGCAAGTTAAGACCATTTCAACAATCCGGTTACCCGGCCCTGCTGCAATAAAAAAAGGGGCCGGCGGCCCCTTTTTCTATCTCAATACCATTTGCCTGTCGGCATCCAGCCTGATTAATATAAAAATCAGGATGGTAAACGTTAGCAGTGATGAACCCCCGTAGCTGATCAGCGGCAGCGGAATACCGATAATCGGGAACAGGCCGATGGTCATGCACACATTCACAGTAATATGGAAAAACATAATGCTTGCCACACTATACGCATACACGCGGCTGAACGTACTTCGCTGCCGTTCGGCAATGGTGATAATCCTGAACAGCATCAGCAGGTAAATGCCGAGAAATACAAAACAGCCGATAAAGCCAAAGGCCTCTCCCAGCGAAGTGAAAATAAAGTCGGTATGCTGCTCCGGTACATATTTACCCCTTGTCTGCGTGCCTTTCAAAAAGCCGCGGCCCACAATACCGCCCGATCCGATGGCGATTTTACTTTGACGTACGTTGTAATCGTCCGGTTTTTTAACAGCCTTGTCAGCAGCACGTTCATTCTTGGCACTGCGGTTTTTACTGCAGTCATAGTCTTTACCCACCATGCTGTAAATACGCTGTGACTGGTAACACTGAAATACGTTGTTGAAAATATAGGGTACTGCAAACCGCTGTACACCCACGCATACGGCCCATATGAGCAGTATAAATACCAGCAGGTTTTTGTTGCGCTTAATCATCCTGCGCATTACATAAATGGTAAGCCCTGCTATAGCGGTGAGAATAATGGCTAGTAAATTCGGCTCTACTACCAGCGTGGCAACTACCAGCGCGCCGAACGAAAAGCCTACTATCAAAATCCATGGTGGCAACCCTTCCCTGAACATTACAATGAAAAAGGAAGCATATACCAGGGCAAGACCGGTTTCGTTTTGCAGGATAGAAAGAGCGGCAGGCGACAGTGCAATTACTGCAGCAATGATCTGTGATTTGGGTTTGCTGAAATCAATATCCTGCCGGGATATAAACTTGGCCAGCGCCAGGGCGGCAAATATTTTACACAGCTCTGCCGGTTGCAGGTTAAACCCGCCTGCCAATGGAATCCAGCTCCTGGAGCCATTGATGTTTTTACCAATCACAAACGTCAGCAACATCAATAGTATACCAAAGGCATACAGCAGGTTGGCGAAGGCCGTGTACAGCTTACTGTCGCTAAGCAGTATAAAAATGGCGATAAGGCCGCAGATGCCTGCAAACAGCAGTTGCTTGCTGTAGTTGGTTTTGCCTGTGAGAAAAGAGGTAACCCAGCTGGTGCCCGACCGGTATTCTACCATAAAAATGCACAGGATGCCGATTGACACGAGGATTGCGTAGAGCAATACCATCGTCCAGTCAATCCCTTTGGAAATGTTCACGCCATTGCTGGTACTCATTGTCTGTTATTCCCTTTTTTATTTTTTTGATCGTTGTTTGGTAATAACGCTATTGTGTTCTTAGCTATTGTTACCGGTTCTTTGCGGTTGGGCTCTGTTTCCGGGTCGAAGGTAATGCGTTTGTCTTCTGTTGCCGCATCCTCTGTTACGCCGGTTTCTTCACGCGGCGCAGCTTTTGCCTGTGCAGCTGCGTCCCTGTCTGCATACCATTTTTTAATAGCTGCAGGTATCAGGTTGGTATGCGCTATTTCCTCCACATCTGCAAGCCGGTCTTTTGCGATGGTATCGTTGAGGTATTTCTCCATCATAAAACCACCGATAGGACCCGCCCATGTTGATCCCATGCCTGCATTCTCTACCACCACAGCCACCACAATACGCGGGTTTTCTTTGGGTGCAAAGCAAACAAAGATAGAATGGTTTTGGCCATGCGGGTTTTGCGCGGTACCGGTTTTTGCGCAATAATTTACGCCCGGCACTTTAATCGCCGAGGCTGTGCCCGAAATAGCCACTTCGGCCATTGCTTCGTGAATGGCATCGTAGGCATCGTTGCCGATATTGGTTACCAGGTGTTTTTTACGGTACCTGGCTGTGTACACACTATCAGCGCCCGATTCGTTTTCAATACTGTCTACCAGGTGCGGTGTGTAGTACGATCCCTTATTGGCAACAATACACATCACATTGGCCAGCTGCAGGGGCGTTAACAGCATCCTGTCTTGCCCGATGCCCAAAGTAAGGATATTGCAACTGTTCCAGCGCGCAAAACCGCCAAAATCTTTGTTGTAGCGGGCTGTGTCGGGGATATTGCCTGCATCTTCACCAGGCAGGTCTACACCCAGTTTTACCCCCAGCCCGAAATGATTCATGTATTCTTTCCATTTCAGGTAACCCGCAGCGGCGTTGGGATATGCGGGGTTATCGATAGCCATGCGAAACAGTTGGGAGAAATAGGCATTACACGAGTGCGCCAGTGCAGTACGCAGGTTATCGGCATGCCCTCCGCCTGAGTGCAGGCATTTTACGTTATTGCCGCAGGCTGCATAGTAGCCCATACAGGGATAGCCAAATGCAGGTGTAATAACACCTTCATCCAGCGCTACCAGGGCACCCAGTGGTTTAAAAGTAGAGCCCGGCGGGTATTGCCCTTTAATGGCCCTGTTCAGCAACGGGCGCGCTGTATCCAGCATCAGGCGACCGATGTTCTTTTTGCGTTCAAAACCTGCCAGCATGTTGGGATCGTAAGAGGGGCCTGATGCCATGGCCAGTATACCGCCGGTTTTTGGGTTAATGGCTACCACGCTGCCTATTTTGTTCTGCAGCAGTTTTTCGGCCAGTTGCTGCAATTCTATATCCATGCTGGAGTACAGGTTGCGGCCTGCGGTGGCAATGGTATCGAACAAGCCGTTTTCATAACTGCCCTGCAAACGGCTTTTGTTGTCGCGTATGAAGTACTGCACACCGCGCTGCCCCATCAGTATTTTTTCGTAACTGTTTTCCAGTCCTGACATACCTGCGTAATCGCCCATTTCGTAGCCATCGTTTCTATGGCGTTTGAGAAAAAGGGTATCCACTTCTCCCAGGTAGCCCAGCACACCTGCCGCTGCATGAAAGGGGTAAGAACGCACGGGGCGCTCCTGCAATGAAAAGCCGGGATAACGGTACATGTTTTCGTTAAGCCGCGCAAACAGGTCGGGCGGCAGCAACGGCTCAAATACGCTGGCTTTGTACGATGTGTTTTTGATAATGGCGCCGGCAATGCGGCGTTTAAATTCGGCAATATCAATACTCAATACCTTGCAGAATGAAGCGGTATCGATATTGCGCAGTTCACTGGGGGTAATCCACAAATCGTAGATGGTGGTGTTCTCCAGCACCGCCCTTTTTTTACGGTCGTAGATAATGCCCCTGTCAGGATAAACAACTTTACGGTAACGTGCATTGGATTCCGCCTGCACGCGGTATTTGGCGGAGAGAATTTGGAGGTGCAGCAGCTGGCCTATGATGACCAGGAATACAACAATGAAAATCGTTTGTACAACTCTGCCGCGCGATTGGTTATACGCTCGCATTGGTTTAGGATATTGGTATTGCAAAGTAGCAGATTACGGCGTGTAAACAACGGTTATCCATCAAAAAAATATTCCATGTATTTGCATTGACTATTTTGCAGATACATGGAATAGTGTAATACGCAGTAAACGCTATTTAAGGCTTTGTTTTACGGCTGTTTTTGCGCTGCTGCTCATCGGGCGGCAGGGTTGCGGGTGATTGCAGTACTGCCTTTTTACCGGCAGGCTGCGGCTGTTTTTTTACAGGCGCTTGCTGCTGCCGTGCCGGTTTGGCTGCACTGTCTGTGGGTGTACGCTGTTCCTGTTCTGCACGGTCTTCCACTTCTACGGTATCACTCATTTCTTTCTGCGCATCCTTAATCAGTTTCAGGCTGTCACGGCGCCTGTTCAGGTTGCTGATGCTGTCCATTGCGCGGCGCATGCGTTCGGGTATCAGGTTCATTTTGGCAACTGCCTCTGCCTTATCCTGGCGCTCTTTGCCTGCAATGGAATCTTTCAGGTATTTCTCAATCATGAGGCTGGCGATAGGCGCAGCAGAGCTGGCACCAAAACCGGCGTTTTCACACATTACCGCGATGGCAATGCGCGGGTTGTCGCGCGGGGCGAAAGCGCCAAAGAACGCATGGTCTTTTTGTTTTACCCCATTCAGCGCATTTTGCACTGTACCTGTTTTGCCGCAAACCACCACACCGGGTACTTTAGCTGCCGCACCGGTACCAAATTCCATTACCGCCTGCATACCGTTTTGCACCTCATCGAAAGTTTTCTCGGTAATATGACTGGCTGTATAATGTTTTACCCTGAATGAATCCAGCAAATGAAATTCATCACCACCTTCAATAGAATCAACCAGGTGCGGCGTGTAGTACCAGCCTTTGTTGGCGATAATAGCCATTACGTTGGCCAGCTGCGCCAGCGTGGTTTGCACTTCACCCTGGCCAATGGAGTTGGAAATGATATTACAGGAAACCCAGCGTGAGCCGAATATTTTAGCGTAGTAGGAGGAGATGGGGATATTGCCTTTTTTCTCTGAAGGCAGATCGATACCCAGCTTATGGCCCAGCCCAAAAGTATACGCATAGTTATTAAACACTTTCAGCGAGCTGTCTGCCGAGCCGTAGCGCTGCTGGTCAATAATGCGTTTGTATACGGTGGCAAAATAGGTGTTATCGCTCACGGCGATGGCATTGGTAAAATCGAATGTACCGCGGTCAAGACATTTGGGCTTGCCATTACCGCAGCCGTAAAACGCACCTGAACAGGAGATCATTTCACGTTCGTTGATCACCCCTTCTGTTAAACCAACAATACCTACCACGGTTTTAAAAGTAGAGCCCGGTGAGTATTGCGTACCTACCGTGCGGTTCAGCAGGGGCAGCCTGGGATCGGTAAACAATTCGGAAAAGTGTTTGCGGCGCTGGTTACCGGTAAGATAGTTAGGATTGTACGTAGGCGCGCTTACCATACACAATACCCCGCCTGTGCGCGGGTCGATGGCTACAATGCTGCCTACTTTATTGTTCATGAGTTTTTCACCCAGCTGTTGCAGTTCCACATCTATACTGGTGTACAGGTTTTTGCCTGCCATCGCAGATGTATCATACGCGCCATTTTCGTAAGGGCCCTGTATACGGCTGCGGTTATCGCGGATATAGCGTTTTACACCGCGCACCCCCATCAACGCTTTTTCATAACTGCGTTCCATGCCCGTCATGCCTGCATAGTCGCCCATTTCGTATCCTTCTTCCCGGTGTCTTCTTAAAAAGCCGGTATCTACTTCACCGGTATAGCCCAGCACATCTGCAGCCACATTAAACGGATAGGTACGCACCGGGCGTTCATTTAAGCTAAAGCCGGGGAACTTGTACATGTTTTCGTTTAAACGCGCCAGCAGTTCAGGGCTCAGCAGGGGTTCAAACACGCTGGGTTTTACGTAGCTGTTTTTGAAAATGATATCTCTTACCCTTTTCCTGAATTCAGCCGTATCGATATTGAGAATCTGGCACAGCGAGGTGGTATCTGTACCTTTTATTTCACTGGGTGTGATAATAAGATCATACATGATGGTGTTTTCGAGGATAGCTTTGTGCTTCCTGTCGTAAATGATACCCCTGTCCGGGTAAACAATTTTGCGGTATACCGCATTGTTTTCAGCCTGCAGCCGGTATTTGCCAGAAAAGATCTGCAAATGCAGCAACTGCCCCAGAATAACCATAAATACCAACACGAAAATAATCTGCACGATCCTGCTACGGGATTGATTGTACACCGGCGTTTGTTTTTTTTAATAATACACAAATACAGGAATTGTTTACAGCAGAATGCCCGAGGCGTTAAGTGGGGGTAATAGGGTACGCTTTCGTGATTCCGTTAAACAGGTAAACCTGCTATAATTTAATACAAAATTGCCGATTGTAAACGCATAAACCAAATATACTAAGGTGAATAGTCAATAGTGAATAGTGAATGAACCGAGCGGACATTTTAACCCCTAAGGACACAAAGGGAAAACACACAAAGAACACAAAAGAGCCCTGGCATAAAAAACAAGCGCATAACTCCTTTGGCGTTATGCGCTAAAAGTTTTATTCACTATTGCCTATTCATTATTCACCAGTATTACGCGGCGTTGGTTCTGTATTTGGCTTTGCGATAGAACAGCATTTCGGTTACGAAAATGAGTAGCAGGCTAACGGCAGTGGTAGCGGTTACCTTGCCCAGGAAGAACAGGAAATTATTGCCAGCGCTAAGCCACTCAATCAGCACCAGGTAAGTGTGGTGCACAAAAGTGAGCAGCAATACATAAATACTGTAAGGTGCAAAGCCGATGCTTTTGATGCTTGGTTCAGAATAGGCTGTTTCGGTTTTTTCCTGCGGCAGCAGCACGTTCAGCAAAAAGGGGCGCAGGTAGGCAATGAGCACGCAAGGCAGCACATGCAAACCGGGCCAGCCGCTGAAATAATCCATACACAAACCAAAGGCGAAGGCAATCAACATCAAACCCACACGGTTAATACTGAAAGGCAGCCACAGTATAAAGAGGAAATAAAGGATCGGTTTTACAAACTGGTGTAATGACGGAACCTTATCCAGCACAAAAGCCTGCACCAGTATGAACAGTATAAAACGGAAGATATTTTTTACCAGGTTGCTCATTGATTTTTCGGCGTTTGGGCTTCCAATGCTTTTTGTTCGCCCCATGCTTCGTTCTGAACCAGGTAGGCGTACTGTAAATTGAAAAAGTTGGTAGCTGATTTTATTTTCAGCGTATAAAAGTTACTTGCCTGGTCGGCCTGCACGGCAGCGACTGTACCCACCATTAAACCGGGAGGAAAGTTACCGGAAAGGTTACTGGTTAACACCGTATCACCTTTTTGTGCCTGCGCACTTTTACTGATGCCGCGCAGCGTTAAATAGCTGGGGTCTGCACCGTCCCATTCCAGTATACCGGTATAAAAGCCTTTTTTAAGCATGGCGCTCACCTTGCTGTTGCGGTTAAGCAGGCTCATTACGCGGCAGAAATTGGCGCTGCTCATAATTACACGGCCAACAATACCATCCGGACCAACAACGGCCATATCCTTTGTTACACCCTGGTTGGTACCGCGGTGCAGGGTAATGTAGTTGTTTTCTTCGTTTACAGCATTGTTCACCACTTTGGCAGGCAGCCAGGTAAACAGGCGCACGCGGCCCACGGTATCGCGGTACAGGGTGTCGAGATGTTTTACAGTGCTGCTGTCTTTATCGCCAAAATTGGAAGCGAGCTGGTTGCGGAGGCGGGAATTTTCTTCTGCGAGCTGGCGGTTGGTTTCTTTCAGGTGAAAGAAATAATCCACATCGTTGTACTGCTTGTCTATACGCCCGGTTAGCTCGTTGGCCGAGCTGGCGAACACAGCCTGGTACGTTTTATTATAATTCACCAGTATGGCCAAGCCAAAACCCTGCAGTATAAGAAATACCACGAGCGTAAAAAAGCGCCTGATGAATAGAACAATATTCCGCACGGTGAAAGGGGTTTATGTGATTGCAGCTGTATTATTCAGCATTGCAGGATGCGGGTTGCGGAGTAATATCCGGCACCTGCATCCTGCACACTGCAACCAATATTTTATCTCATGATGAAAGGAAAGCGCTGGTAGTTTTTGAGGGCGATGCCTGTACCGCGCACCACGCTTTTCAGCGGATCGTCGGCAATATGCACAGGCAGTTTGATTTTCTGGCTCAAACGCTTATCTAAGCCGCGCAGCAATGCACCACCACCGGTTAAGTACAAACCGCGGCGGTAAATATCCGCAGCCAGCTCAGGAGGCGTCGTTTCCAGTGCCTTCAAAATGGCTTCCTCTATTTTAAAGATGCTTTTATCCAGTGCTTCAGCTACTTCCTGGTAGCTTACCATAATTTGTTTGGGGATACCGGTAACCAGGTCACGGCCGTTAACGGGTAAATCGTCGGGCGCGTTTTCGAGGTCTTTCATGGCAGCGCCAATCTGGATTTTGATTTGTTCGGCTGTTCTTTCACCAATCAGCAGGCTATGGTAGCGGCGAAGGGCTTCCATAATATCTGAGGTAAATTCGTCACCCGCAATACGTATGCTCTGGTCGCACACGATACCTGCAAGGGCAATTACGGTAATACCGGTGGTACCACCCCCGATATCGATAATCATGTTACCAACAGGTTCTTCCACATCAATACCAATACCCAGCGCAGCCGCCATAGGCTCGTGAATAAGGTACACTTCCTTGGCGCCGGCCTGTTCAGCACTGTCGCGCACCGCACGTTTTTCTACCTCGGTAATGCTGGAGGGGATGCAGATCATCATTCTCCAGCTTGGGGGAAACAAAGGTTTTTTGGGATAGATCATCTTGATCATTTCCCGTATCATCAGCTCCGCGGCATTAAAGTCGGCAATTACACCATCTTTCAGCGGGCGAACGGTTCGGATACTTTCATGGGTCTTTTCGTGCATCATCAACGCGCGCTTCCCAACAGCCAGCACCTCTTTCGGATTGTTTCGGTTTAAAGCAACGATCGAGGGTTCGTTTACTACAATCTCTTCGTTATGTATGATGAGGGTATTGGCGGTACCCAGGTCCATTGCAATCTCTTGCGTGAATAAATTAAAAAGTCCCATTACATCAAAAGTTCCTTGTTGTGATTAATGCCTGCAAAATTCACTGAAATAAACCATATTAACAAAGCCCAAAATGCAGATTTTTCAAGCTTATTTTCTTTCCAAACGCTGTTTTTCCCTAAAACGCATTTTTAAGGGCAACTAGTATAGAAAATATTATTCCAAACTTGTTTCCCCGGCTACTTTTTTCTTCAGCTGCTGAAACCAGTCGCGCGTAGCCGTTGCAAAAAACGGTAAAACATGTTCAGGATATTTACGCTCAACCGCGCCCAGCAACTGTTTTGCGGTAGCTTTATCACCATTCCGCAATGCAATTAAAGCAGCTGAAGCAAATGCAAACCGGTAGTTGTTCAGCACCTGCACATTGTCGTGGTTGTTTAAATAAGTTCTCGGGGTTTCGGGTAAATCATCCAGTTTTCGCAGCTGCTCCATCACAAACGGCATGTCTGTTTGCTTTGTTTTACTCACCAGCCGGTTGGTTAAACCGCGGAACTGGAAAAAAGAATCGAGGTATAGCGACATGCCCTGCGGCACATCGGCTGCAAAATAGACTTCTTTTCTGAAAGCGTTCTGCTGCAGTAAATCCAGCAGCAAACGCGCACTGCGTGAAAGGTACTTTTTATCGTCTGTTGGCTGTAACGCCCAGCTGATAAGCGTATCATGGCCGCGCACAATGGCAGTCTGCGTGGTAGTCCATTTTATACGCTCTACCGCTGCAAGATCAACCGGGCTGTGCGAGGTTTGCAGCAGCCCTTTTGAGGCCATCCAGCCGGGGTACCATTTTGTGTTGAGCAGGTTTAAATCAATGCAATCCACATCTGGCCTGTATTTCTCGGCCAGTTGCAGGCTGTTGAGATAATAGAGGTACATATCGCCGTTAAAGAAGAGCCAGCTGTTGTGGGGGCATTCATCGAGCACCTGGCGAAAATAATTCATCACCGTACGGTTTAACCCGCCTTTGTGTGCCGCCTGCTGGTAGCACCATACAGCAGAATCTTTTTGCCCGTTGTACAGGTAATACATGGCCTGTGTGCCCCATACGGCAAGGATTTTCGTGTGCGGATCCTGGATGTAGATTTCACCGGTGTAGACATCTTTACCGGGCAGCAATGATTTTTCGAACGCCTCGCTGGCCTTCACTGTCAGCGCCAGCTTAACATGCGGCATATGCTCGCCGTCTGGCGCATTGGTTTTATCGATGGCATAACCCAGCCAGTACCAGGCTTCTGCATTACCGGGTTCGCGGGCTACAATTTTTTCGAGTAAAAGCCCTGCCGTATTGTAATCCGGAGCTTCACCATCGCTGCCTTTTACAGCAGCTTTTGCTTTCTCCAGCTCTTTGGCGGTATTCGCTTCCTGTGCATTTACCCGATGAAACTGTAAAAGGGTTGATAGTAGTGTAATAGCGATAACAGTTCTCATCCCTTCAAACCTACAGAAAATAACCGGTAAAAAATCATTGCGGCTACCGGCCTGCACATAAAAAAACCGGTACCTGCAAAACGGTACCGGTTTATGCTAAATCGTTGGTTTTACAATAATTGTAACGGTGCTGCAACAGTGCCTGCTATCGCAGGTTACGGCACAGGGACTGCTGTTATAGTAAGCGAACAGCGTATTGCAATATGCCCCGATCAGACGGCTTATGCAAATTCGTAACCAATATCCTTGCGGAAATTCATGCCTTCAAAGCTGATGCCTGCCAGCGCTGCCGCTGATTTAGCTACTGCTTCGGGAATGCTGCTGCCGAACGATGTAACGGCCAGCACGCGCCCGCCATTGGTTTCCACTGCAGCGCCGCTGGCTTTGGTGCCTGCATGAAACACGATGGTTTCACCTGCCTCACCATCTTTTACAGGCAACCCGCTGATCGCCATACCTTTTTTGTAATCGCCGGGATAACCGCCGCTCACCGCTACCACGGTGCAGCAGCTGCTGTCGCCTGCCATAATATCAATAGTATCCAGCGTACCGTCGAAAGCGGCGTTCAGCAGCTCGATCAAATCGTTCTGCAAACGCGGTATCACCACTTCCGTTTCAGGATCGCCCATGCGGCAATTGTATTCAATAACAAAGGGCTCGCCCTGTACGTTCATCAAACCGAAGAACACAAAGCCTTTGTAATCAATATTTTCCAGCTTCAACCCTGCAATGGTGGGTGCAATAATGCGGCTTTCTACTTTTTGCATAAAAGCGAAATCCATAAAAGGCACAGGACTTACACAGCCCATGCCACCGGTATTTAAACCGGTATCACCTTCGCCAATGCGTTTATAATCTTTTGCGTGGCCGATGATTTTGTATTTATCACCATCAGTTACCACGAACACGCTTACTTCAATACCCTGTAAAAATGCTTCTACCACTACTTTGGAGGATGCATCGCCAAACTGTTTGTGCACGATCATTTCTTCAAAAGCAGCGATCGCTTCTTCGTGCGTTTGGCTGATCACGACGCCTTTACCGGCTGCAAGCCCGTCGGCTTTCAGCACAATGGGCAGACTTTGCTGCGCCAGGTAAGCCTTGCCTTCTTCGAGGTTGGCGGCTGTAAACTCCGCGTAAGCTGCCGTGGGAATGGCGTGGCGCTCCATGAATTTTTTGGAAAAAGCCTTGCTGCCTTCCAGCTGTGCGCCGTTGGCAGAAGGGCCAAACACTTTGATATGTGACAGTGCAGGATCGTTTTTGAAGAAATCGTATACGCCTTTCACCAGCGGTTCTTCAGGCCCAACCAGCACCAGGTTTACCTGGTTATCGAGGCAGAACTGCTTTTGTGCGGCAAAATCGTTTACCCCGATGTTTACATTGGTGCCGCAGTGCGCTGTACCGGCATTACCGGGTGCAATGAATAACTGTGTGCAATGCTTACTGCGGGCTATTTTCCAGGCAAAAGCATGCTCGCGGCCGCCTGAACCCAATATCAGGATGTTCATACAAAAACGATTACAGGTAATTAAAAACTGCGCGAAAGTATTACTTTCTTCCGAAACGGCCGGGGCGGCCGTTTCGGAAGAAAGCTGCGAGCGGCAAGCTTCGAGCTGCGAGCTTGTTGAACAGACGCGCCTTCGGCATGTAGCACTGTCTTTTCTTGCTTTCAACAGGCACGCATTTACTTACGGGCAGGGCTTGCAGCTTGCAGCTTTCTTCTATGCTAACAACTCACCTCCAAAAACCTACCATTCATTAGCATTTTGCCTGTTTTTCTGATTTTATCAGTATTTTGGGCCGCCCTAAACCGGCAAATCCCCAATCTGTAACGGTAAAAAGAAAAAAACCAATGAGTGAATCCATCGCCCGCAAGGCGCATCCCAAGGGTCTGTACGTATTGTTTGCAACGGAAATGTGGGAGCGTTTCAATTACTACGGCATGCGGGCCATCCTTGTATTGTTTATGACCAAAGCACTGTTGTTCGATAAAGTGTTTGCGTCTAACCTGTACGGCAGCTATATCAGCCTCCTTTACCTTTCCGCGTTGTTTGGCGGCTTTGTAGCCGACCGGCTCTGGGGCAACCAGCGCTCTATTATTGCGGGCGGACTGGTAATGGCCATCGGGGAGTTTATTCTTTTCTTCTGCGGTAATATTTATCATAGTGCGCCAGGCTTGTCAGCACTGCTGTTTTACTCGGGCCTTGGTTTAATGATTGCAGGCAACGGCTTTTTTAAACCCAATATTTCTTCACTGGTTGGGCAGCTGTATCCCGATACCGATACCCGCAAGGATGCCGCATATACCATATTCTATATGGGTATTAATACCGGCGGGGCGCTGGGGCCCTTTGTTTGCGGGCTTTTCGGCGATACCGGCGATCCGGCTGATTTTAAATGGGGCTTCCTGGTAGCAGGCATCGGCATGTTACTGAGTGTATTGGTACAGGTTATTTTTCATAAAAAATACGTGGTATCACCTGAGAAAAAAGCATTGGGCCAGGTACCCGCCAATGCACCCAAATGGGCGCTCAACCCGGTGATTACCGTGGTAGGACTGGTTATACTAAGCTTTATTGCCATTGGGCTTATTTATGTGGATGCCGCTGTTTTCAGCTACCTGTTTTACCTGCTGATTGGTTGCATTATACTGATACCTGCTGTTATTTATGCCGATAAAACACTCAACAAACCCGAAAAAGACAAAGTACTCGTTATCTGTATCGTGTGTTTCTTTGTGATTTTTTTCTGGGCAGCATTTGAGCAGGCAGGCGCTTCACTTACCTTTTTTGCCGAAGAACAAACCGACAGGCATATATTCAATAAAACGGTTCCCACCAGCTGGTTCCAGTCACTCAACTCAGTATTCGTAGTGACTTTCGCCGCTTTCTTTGCCTGGATGTGGACCAAGCTGGGTAAAAGACAACCATCCTCCCCCACCAAAATGGCCATTGGTTTACTGGGCCTTGGGCTGGGTTACTGGTGGATTGCCTATGGCGCAAGTAAGGCAGTGCCTGGCGTTAAGGTAAGCATGATATGGCTAACCGGCATGTACGCCCTGCATACCTGTGGTGAGTTGTGTTTGTCGCCTATCGGCTTGTCGCTGGTAAACCAGCTGTCGCCCGTAAAATACTCTTCGCTGCTCATGGCCATCTGGTTTACTGCCAATGCCTTTGGCAATAAAATGGCCGGCGTACTCAGCGCCCTGTACCCTGATGGAAAAGAGAAAGTATTACTCGGCTTCCATATCATCAACCTGTACGATTTCTTTATGGTGTTTGTGGTGATGTCGCTGGTAGCCTCGGGCATATTGTTCCTGCTTAGCAAAAAGCTGCAGAAAATGATGCGGGAAAACGTGACGCCGGCTGTTGCGCAACCAGAACCTGATCACGTGCTTTAACCTATATAATCAATTCAGTTATGTCTGAAATTAATTCGTTTAAACCCTATGTGCCTGACGAGGCCAATGTAAAAGAATTTACCTTAAAAGCCATTATAGTCGGTTGCATCTGCGGTATTGCCTTTGGTGCGGCCACGGTGTACCTCGCGCTCAAAGCAGGCCTTACCGTAAGCGCGTCTATTCCCATTGCGGTTATCGCTATTACGCTTGGCAGGAAGTTTCTGAAAACAACGATTCTCGAAAACAACATCATTCAAACAACAGGCTCGGCAAGTGAAAGTATCGCGGCCGGCGTAGTGTTTACCCTGCCCGGTTTCCTGTTCCTGTCTGAACCCAGCAGTGCGAATTTCTTTAACTACATGACCATTCTTACCCTCGCTATATTCGGCGGTATATTGGGTACGCTGATGATGATCCCGCTACGCCGTTCACTTATTGTAAAAGAACATGGCACACTGCCTTATCCTGAAGGAACGGCTTGTGCCAGTGTATTGAAGGCAGGTGAAAAAGGGGGCGACTTTGCCAAAACGGCCTTCCTCGGTCTAAGCTTTGCCATTGTGTATGCCTTTATGCAAAAGGTGTTTCATGTAATTGCGGAAGTGCCTTATTTTATTACCAAACAAACCAACCGTTATTTCCCTTCGGCACGTGTTGCAGGTGAAATAACACCCGAATACCTGGGTGTGGGTTATATTATCGGCCCGCGCATTTCAGGCGTGCTGGTTGCAGGTAGCGTGCTGAGCTGGTTTGTACTGATACCTTTGCTGGCGTCGGTAATACCCGGTGATGTAGTGGCAGCGCAGCTGGCAAAACTGGGTTATCTCGCCGATATCAATCATACCGGCGGGCCAGGCGGCTGGAACCCTGCCACGCACCAGTTTAACGATTGGGCTACGGCATTATACCGCGCCTACGTTCGCCAGATAGGTGCAGGCGCCGTGGCTGCAGGCGGCTTTATTACTTTATTTAAAACCATCCCCACCATTATCTCATCGTTCAAAGGCAGCCTGGGCTCGCTGAAAAAAGACGGCACCGAAAAAACTGTCGTAGCGCGCACACAGCGCGACCTGGATGTGCGCATTGTAGGTATCGGAAGTGTGGCTTTGATTTTACTTACTACTGTTCTTCCGCAGATACCCGGCGATTCCATCATCAGCAAACTGGTGATTGGTGTGCTGGTAGTAATATTCGGCGCATTCTTCGTTACTGTATCCTCACGCATTGTGGGCTTGATTGGCAACTCCAATAACCCCATCAGCGGTATGACAATTGCCACTTTGATGGGCACCTGCCTGGTGTTTATTGCTGTAGGCTGGACAGGTAAAGTATATGAACCCATGGCATTGGTAGTAGGTGGTATGATTTGTATTGCCGCCGCCAATGCCGGGGCTACCTCACAGGATTTAAAAACCGGTTATATTGTTGGTGCTACGCCACGTTACCAACAGCTGGCGCTGTTTATCGGCGTCATTGTATCTGCCATCGCTATTGGCGCTACCATTAAAATACTCGATACCCCTACACAGGAAATGCTGCAGCAGGGCATTCAACATGCTATTGGTACAGATAAATATCCTGCACCGCAAGGCACACTGATGGCCACGTTGGTGAAAGGCATTTTGTCGTTCAACCTCGACTGGCAATTTGTACTGGTGGGCGTTGCCATTGCCATTGTGATGGAACTTTGCGGTATTAAATCACTCAGCTTTGCAGTGGGTGTTTACTTACCGCTGAGCACTACCCTGCCCATTTTTGCAGGCGGAGCCATCCGCGGTATTGTTGACTGGAAAAAGAAACGCAAGGGTGAAGCACTACATCCCGAAGAAGAAGAGCTGGGCAAAGGCAACCTGTTTGCAACCGGCCTGGTTGCAGGCGGCGCGCTGGCAGGTGTAATTGTTGCTTTCCTGTTTACCAACGAAGCAGTATCCAACTTCTTCAGCCACTTGTCTGCAGAAGCTGGTTTAACAACAAGCCTGGGCGATTTCGGCTACAAAATGCTTGGCGTTATATTCTTTGTAATTATGGGCCTGGTATTATACCGCGTAGCCATTAAAAAAGATAAATCACTGGAAGAAAGCGTGTAATCAACAGCACGCTTTTCCAAAAACAGCATAAAAAACTCCCGGTCGCAGATTGCGCCGGGAGTTTTTGTTTTTTGATAGGTCAACTTGGAAATCTGATGCACATGAGAAAACCAGTTCAATTGTTTAAAGTTTCATGATTCAATGGTTCCCGGCTGTCGATGTTTAAAAAGCACTTGCCCGCTAAATAAAGTTCATATGCTGGTATTGCCTGCCCAGTATGGCTGCATCATCTGCCTGCAGCCATTTGTGAAGGATGGTGGCGTATACGTTTTTGAAATCTATTTCATACTGCAGATCGCCGTCTTTCAGGTTTTGCAGATCAGGAAGTGCATTGATCAGCCCTTTCTGCTGCAAACCGCCGCCTACCAAGAACATATTGTTGGCAGTGCCATGGTCTGTTCCGCCACTGGCATTCTGTGCCACACGGCGACCAAACTCGCTGAAGGTAACGAGCAGCACGTCATCAAACCGGTTATTGGCTTTAAGGTCTTTTACAAATTCCGTTACTGCATCATCCATTTCTTTGAACAACCTTTGCTGCTGGCCCTGCTGACCAACATGCGTATCAAAACTGCCGAGGCTTACATAATATACTTTGGTGTTGATTTCTGAGAAGATCAGGGAAGCAATAGTTTTCAAATTATTGCCCAGTTCTGTGCGTGGGTAATCACCGCCCGCAGGACGCAGTTTGCTTTGTTCAAAAATATAATCGGCGCTGTTAACCGTAGCGCTCATGGTTTTGTAGAGGTAATCTACCGGGCGTTCGTGCTGTGCTTCATGGTGTGCCTGGGCCAGGTCTTTAAAATACCTGGCATGGCTTTCAGAATACAACCTGCGCGGGTCTTTCAGGGCTATACCTTTTTGATCTGCTCCTTTTAAAGCCAGGCTTAACACATCGTCAATTTCCAGCGCCTGTGTGGGCTGCGTGCAATGATTACATTGCGCATCGAGGTAGCGGCCCAGCCAGCCGGTTTGCACAATTTCATTGCTGTTGCTGGCGCTTTGCCAGATATCCATGCTGCGAAAATGACTGCGGTCAGGATCAGGATACCCTACGCTGTTTAAAATAGCCATGCCGCCGTCGGCGTACAAACTATGCAACCCAGACAAGGCCGGATGCAGTGCAGCATCATCGTTTAACAACAGTGCCTTGTCTTTTGTAAACCCCAGCTGCGGGCGCAGCTTATGGTAAATATCATTGCCAACAGGTATTACAGTGTTCAACCCATCGTTGCCGCCGCTTAACTGCAATACCACCACCACTTTATTACCCTGCGGCACAAAAGCGCCTTTGCGGTTAAAAGCCTGCAGCAACTGCGGCACCATCATAGATGCAGTTGCCAGTGAACCAAGCTGTAAAAATTTTCTGCGTTGAATAAGCATACGGGCAATTTTAAAGATAAACAGGCATTAGCACAGCTGGTACTCAGGTGTACTCATCAGCGCTATGGTAATGGTTTGTATATACGATTCACGGGTAGCCGAACTTACCATGGTGATTAAAGAAGTTTCACTTACTGAACCTGCAGGCGTAAGCAGCAGTATGCTTTGCAGCACATCGAATAATTGCGCGCGGCCAACGCTGTCGAACTGCTTCATGTACACCGGCCAGTTTACCGATGCATTGATGCGGAATCCACCCTTCGGTGCATAAGCCACTGACTTGCCTGTTTGTGGCGCAACTGCTGCACCTGCCTGCTGTTCCATCATGCCCATTTGCTGATCATCATCGGCTTTGGGTGTTACATACACGGTTTCCTGGTTTTTAATGAGCTGTGGTATGCGCAGGCGCAACATTAGTGAAGAGCTGTCTATCCAGTTTTTACCGCCCGGCCATCCGGCTACATTGGGCGGGTAAAACAACAGCTGACCCAATGCGCGCTGTAATACCAGCTGCACGGCTTCATTTTCCATTTCCATGGGCAAGGTGCGCCTGATGCCTACCATCAGCTCAACCGGTGATTTGATGTGACAGCCCATGTTCTTCGGTTCATAAAACCATTCGCTGGTAAAAATATCACGCATCAACGAGCCGATATGGTAATTGCTGTTGTAGAAGCGGTTGGCCAGCCATTGTATGTTGGATGAATCTTCTATGTCGTTTACAAAAAAGCGGTAAATCTTCTGCGTGATAAACAGTGCTGTTTCTCTTTTCTGCAGCAGCAGCTTCAGCACATCATCACCATCGAAATTACCGGTTTGACCAAAGATGGTTTTGTCCTCCTCATCATGCTGAAAGCGGCGGAAGACAAAGCTGCCATCTATATTGAAACCCCAGCCGGTAAAAGCCCTGGCTGCTTCTTTAATATCTTTTTCTGTATAATGACCGCGGCCCAGTGTAAAGAGTTCCATTACCTCGCGGGCAAAGTTTTCGTTGGGATGTTTTTTGCGGTTCTGCTGGTTATTGAGAAAGCCTAGCATGGAAGCAGATTTGCTTACCGCAGTTAACAGGTCGCCAAAATAACCTGTGGCATTATCGCGTATGGCATTGAGTAATTGTTGCTGGTAATAAATATTAATGTCGCGGCAGGCAAAATGGCCATGCCAGAAGAGAGACATTTTTTCACGCAGCTGTGCGGGGGAATCCACCATTTCATCAAGCCAGGTCATGTTCAGGTTCTTGAGGTCTTCCCTGCTGCGCTGGCGTATTTGCTTGCGTTGTTCCGGGGTAAGCAGGTTGCGTTGCATCTTCTGCATGTTTGCCTCCTCGCCCACGCCCATCAGCAAGCCTTTTACGGCATTGCTCACCACATCGAAATGTACTGCCCTGGTATTGCTTTTTTTCTCCATATCGGCATATAAATCTGCCGTGGCAACCGTATTAATCTGCGCGAGGTCTTCGGCCATAACTCCAAAGCCGGCACGCCATAATAAATGCAGGTTTTTCTGTTGAATGGTCACCATCACCGCGTTTTTTGTAAAGACGGGTGAAATACCTGCAGGTTTAACAGTACATTAAAAAATAACACACCCGTGGTTAGCGGGTGTGCAGTGTTTCACGGTAGCGTTTTACTTTCCCCCAAGTAAAAATTTTACGCCGAACGATAAAGAGCCAAGGTTTGAATCGTTCAGGCCGGTATTAATCTGGTACCGGTTTGATTTTACGGTATATGCAGTACTGCCGTCAGTGTTTAAAACGGCATCCTTATCTGAGGCAAAATACAGTCTGAGCAGGTTATTCAACAGCAGTTCCAGTTGCCACCGGGGTGTTAACGCGTAGGTTATACCCAAAGCCGCAGCCACATTAAATACCGTTGTTTTATTGATGCCGGTTTTTATGTTGTCGCTCCTGTTGGATATATCCAGCTTTGTATACGATATGCCAGCCGATTCATGAAACAGCAGGTTGAAGCCATGCCCCAATGGCTTATATTGTCTTAGAAAAAGGCCAGCACCATAGGTATTGCTTTTCCCGCCATCATAACGGCTATCAGTGTACGCATATTGCAACGATATTCCCCACACACGGTTATCGCTATAGGCAAAGCCAATGGCTGGTGTAATGCCAATTTGTTTATAGCTAAACGAATCAAGCGCGGGACTGTAGTTACTCTTTGTGAGATCAAGATTTCCGCCCACTAATAAAGTTCCCTTGGAAATTTGTGCAAGCGATGCAGTGGTGCATAAGTATAATACCAACAGTACAGAAAGCAGTTGTTTCATTTGTGTTTGTTTAAGTTAAATATCAAAGTGATACATGCAAAATTCCTGGCCAGGAATAAAGAAGGAGTACGGATAGTGTTTCATCACTTAGTTTCGGCAATACGAAATAATAAATAATCATACATAAAAACTATAGCCTGCATTTGGTTTAACAACAACTTATGTTAAGCACTTGCAAATTGCAAAACAGCATGCAGCGTATGCAACAACAAGTATACAATCAATCAATGTACCTGCATTAAAAGCGGCATTTTTAGCGCTTGCTGCCAAACACAACGGGAACAAAAAAGCCGCCTCAAAACATTTGAGACGGCCGGTTTCTTTTTGTGTTTTCTGCAGTTATTTACAGGTGCCCGTTTTTAATTTCTTCTACAACACCGGGATCAAGCAGTGTACTGGTATCACCCAGGTTTTCCATTTCACCTTCGGCTATTTTACGCAGTATGCGGCGCATGATTTTACCACTGCGTGTTTTCGGCAATCCGCTTACGAACTGGATTTTATCTGGCTTGGCAATAGGCCCGATGATTCGGGTAACAGTAACCAGTATATCCTTACGTGTTAACGACTGATCATCGCCATGGCGGCCGTTGAAAATTACATACGCATAAATGCCCTGCCCCTTAATATCGTGCGGGTAACCCACCACTGCACTTTCTACCACGCCTGCGTGCATGTTAATGGCATTTTCCACTTCGGCAGTACCAATGCGGTGGCCGCTTACGTTCAGCACATCATCTACACGGCCGGTAATGCGGTAATTGCCTTCCGCATCGCGCAGCGCACCATCGCCGGTGAAATATTTATTCTCGTACGTAGCAAAATAGTTGGTGCGGCAACGTTCATGGTCGCCATAGGTAGTACGCAGAATTGAGGGCCATGGGAACTTGATGCACAGGTTGCCGGAAGCTTCACCTGCAGGCAGTTCATTGCCATTTTCATCTACCAGCACCGGTTGCACACCAGGTAATGGCAGGGTAGCCCAGCTGGGTTTTGCAGGCGTAATGCCTGCCAGGTTCGAGATCAGGATGCTGCCTGTTTCGGTTTGCCACCAGGTATCTACAATGGGGCATTTGCCTTTGCCTACATGCTCATCAAACCAATGCCATGCTTCTTCATTAATAGGCTCGCCCACGCTCCCCAACACTTTCAGTGAAGAAAGGTCTTTGTTCTGCAATGGCCCTAAACCAAAGCCCATAAGCGAGCGGATGGCGGTTGGCGCCGTGTATAAAATATTAACGCGGTATTTGTCTACAATATCCCACAACCGGCCGGCATCCGGGTAAGTGGGCACGCCCTCAAACAACACGGTGGTTGCACCTGCACTTAACGGACCGTATACAATGTAGCTATGGCCGGTAATCCAGCCAATATCTGCCGTACAGAAATGAATATCGCCGGGTTGGTACTGGAACACGTTTACAAAACTGTAGTTGGTATTAATCATGTACCCTGCACTGGAATGTACCACCCCCTTGGGTTTACCGGTTGAGCCGGAGGTGTACAGGATAAACAGCGGGTCTTCGGCCTCCATTTCTTCGGCCGGGCAATCCGTCATACCCAGTGTTTCAATTTTTTTGATTTCATCTTCCCACCACACATCGCGACCCTTGATCATACTTACCGGGGTGCGGGTGCGCGTGGCAACAATTACTCTTTTTACAAAGGGGCAGGCCACCAGTGCATCATCAATGACACTTTTCAACGGAATGTCTTTCTGGCCGCGGAATGCACCATCGCAGGTAATTACAAATTCAGCCTTCGCATCCTGCAGGCGGTCGGCAATGCTTTGTGCAGAAAACCCGCCGAATATAACAGAATGGATGGCGCCAATGCGTGCACATGCCAACACGGCGATGGCCAGTTCGGGAATCATACCCATGTAAATACAGATACGGTCACCTTTTTTAACGCCATTGTTTTTTAACACATTGGCTACCTGGCAAACTTTGTTATGCAATTCTTTATACGTAAGGATACGGTGGTACTCTTCAGGATCGTTGGGCTCCCAGATAATGGCCGGGCGGTTGCCCAGTTTCTCAAGGTGCCTGTCGAGGCAGTTTTCGGTGATGTTGAGTTTGGCCCCTTTAAACCATTCCACCTTGGGTTCTTTGAAATTCCAATCCAGCACCTTATCCCAGCGGCGGCGCCAGTGAAAATGGCTGGCTACATCGGCCCAGAAATTCTCCGGCTGCTGAATACTTCTTTTATACGCTTCGTCGTACGCTTCCCGTGACCTGATCTGATAAGGATATGACATAACAATCTTTTTCTGTGGGCTTAAATTTACGTTTTCGGGAGATTATAGAAAACTCTTCTTTTTTAACATGAAGTATGCACAGCCCCATTTTTTGTAACGATAGCACCGCAAAAATTCATGAAACGCACGCTGTTGCCCGCTTCCGCGATGTGGATAAGAGACAGCGCCTGCCGTACGCGCTTAACGTTGCACGATTCTGTATCTTTGAAGCATGTCGATAGAAGTAGCGCATCTGAGCAAATTGTATGGCGGGCAGAAAGCCGTTAACGATATTACCTTTTCCATTGGCGAAGGCGAAATAGTCGGGTTTCTGGGCCCCAACGGTGCAGGCAAAAGCACCACCATGAAAATGATTACCGGTTACCTGCAGCCAGACGGCGGCACGGTGAAAATATGTGGCAAAGATGTGCAGCAGCACCCGCTGCAGATAAAACGCGATATTGGCTACCTCCCCGAAGCCAACCCGCTGTATTTTGACATGTATGTAAAAGAATACCTTGAATATGTTGCAGGTATTCACCAGGTGGAAAACAAAACCGCCCGCATTGCACACATGATCGAACTCACCGGCCTTACATTGGAGCAAAAGAAAAAAATAGGCCAGCTCTCCAAAGGATACAAACAACGCGTAGGACTTGCTGCCTCGCTTATTCATGCGCCGCGTGTGCTGATACTCGACGAGCCTACCAGCGGACTTGACCCCAACCAGATTGTCGAAATCCGCAATGTGATTAAGGCCCAGGGGGCAGACAAAACGGTGTTATTCTCTTCACACATATTACAGGAAGTGCAGGCCATCTGCAGCCGCGTGATCATTATTAACCGGGGCAATGTGGTGGCCGACGATTCGCTGCAGCAGCTGCAAAGCAACAGCGGCAAAGGCGTAGTAGTGGTGTTTGAAGAAATACTCGAAAGAGAATGGCTGATGCGCCTGCCGGCCATACAACAGATACACACGCACGACAACCAGCGCTTCCAGCTCGATACCACCAATGTAAACGAAGCACGCAAACAATTACTGGAGCTGGCCATACGTGAAAACCTCAATATTGTTACCCTGCAAACAGAAGGCAGCAATCTCGAAGAGATATTCCGCAGCCTTACACAAAACCCTGAACCGGCACCTCAAATAAAATAGGAATTATGGTACAAGCCGCAACACTCCAATTTTTAAAAAACCTTGCGGGCAATAATCACAAAGACTGGTTTGAAGCCAACCGCAGCGCTTATGAAACAGCCAGACAGGATTTTGCCACCCTGGTACAGGAAGTGATAGACAGACATGGAAAGAAAGATGCAGACATTGCATCGTTAACAGCGAAAGAATGCATTTTCCGCATTAACCGCGATGTGCGCTTCAGCAAAAACAAAGCGCCCTATAAAAACAACTTCGGCGCCAGTATTGACCGTGGCGGGAAAAAAAGCATTTATGCCGGTTACTACATTCAGCTGCAACCCGGCGACCAAAGTTTTCTAGGCGGCGGGCTGTGGATGCCTGAACCGGAGAACCTGAAAAAAATACGCCAGGAGATTGATTATTGTGCAGATGAGTTCAAGGGAATTTTACACAAAAAAAGCTTTGCCGGTTACTACCACGACCTGGAAAAAAGTGCAGACACCAGCCTCTCGCGCCCGCCCAAGGGATATGATGAGGAGAACCCTGCGATAGATTACATCAAACTCAAAAGTTTTATCGCTATCCGCAGCATTACCGATGCCGAAGTGCTCGACAAAAACTTTATCAGCCATGTGCTGAAGGGGTTTGAAGCATTGCATCCCCTGCTGCAGTTTCTTAACCGCGCATTGGAGTGATGGTATAGCAGCGGTTATTGCGCGCCCAGTTCTTCGCGCTGCTTTTTAGGCAGCGATTGAACTACCAGCGCATACGAATCGTCAATCATTTCTTTCAATAAAGCACTGGATAACCGGCCATCCACCTGTACGGTGTTCCAGTGTTTTTTATTCATGTGATACCCCGGCCGTACTGCATCATACCGCTCACGCAGCTCCTCGGCCTTCACAGGGTCGCACTTTACATTAAACGTAAACTCCCCGCTGCTCAACCCTGTAAGCAGGAATATCTTGCCCAATACCTTAAACACCAGTGTTTCTTCCCCAAACGGAAATTCTTCCGTAGCTCCCTTTTTCGATAAACAATAAGCGCGCAGTGATTCGATGTCCATAGGCAAAATTGTTAAATGGTTGGATTGTTAGATGGCTCAATTGCTCTATTGTTTGAAATTAACCATAAAACAATCAAACCACCTAACCATCTATCACATTACAGCATTCCTTTTCCGGCAAGATACTCCGCGATCTGTACTGCGTTGGTAGCAGCGCCTTTGCGCAGGTTATCGCTTACAATCCACATATTCAGCGTATTGGGCTGGGTATCGTCGCGGCGCAGGCGGCCTACAAATACTTCGTCTTTTTCGTGTGCCCACAGCGGCATGGGGTATACCTGGCCGGCAGTATCATCCTGTACTACAACACCGGGTGCATTGCGCAGGATGTTTTTCACTTCCTCTATATCAAAGTCATTCGCGAATTCAATGTTCACGCTTTCGCTGTGGCCGCCAACAACCGGAATACGTACGGTGGTAGCAGTAACACGGATATTATCGTCGCGCATGATTTTCCTGGTTTCGTTCACCATTTTCATTTCCTCTTTGGTATAACCATTGTCGAGGAACACGTCGATCTGCGGAATAACATTCAGGTCAATCGGGTATTTGTAAGCCATCTCGCCTTCCACACCTTTGCGTTCGTTTAACAGCTGGTCAACACCTTTTTTACCGGTGCCGGTAACACTCTGGTAAGTGCTTACCACAATACGTTTGATGGTGTATTTGTGGTGCAGCGGGTTTAAAGCCACTACCATCTGGATAGTAGAACAATTGGGGTTGGCAATAATTTTATCCGCAGCAGTAAGCGCATCAGCATTTACTTCGGGTACTACCAGTTTTTTAGTAGCATCCATACGCCATGCAGAAGAGTTGTCGATAACAGTGATACCAGCTTCGGCATAT
Source organism: Deminuibacter soli (assembly GCF_003412455.1). Taxonomy (GTDB): domain Bacteria; phylum Bacteroidota; class Bacteroidia; order Chitinophagales; family Chitinophagaceae; genus Deminuibacter; species Deminuibacter soli. The sequence continues at coordinate 686,550 of NZ_QTJU01000001.1, forward strand.
TTGGGTGCCCACTCCAGTGAGGTGCCGCCGCCTGCTGAAAAGATAGCCACAGCAGGTTTTGCTGCAATACCGTCGGCCATGCTTACTACCTTGTAAGTGGCGCCTTTAAAGGTTACTTCCTTGCCTACACTGCGTTCAGAGGCTACAGGAACCAGTTCGGTAACAGGGAAATTACGCTCTGCCAATACTTGCAACATTTTAGTGCCTACCAGTCCGGTTGCACCTACTACAGCTACTTTCATTTTGTTGTATCATTTTTGGTTTTGGATAAAATTAAAAAGGCCTCCCCGGTTTGGGAAGGCCTATTGTTATGTTTGTCATACACACACGCTAAGCTGCTTCCCTGGAGAAGAACATCTTTATGCGCTTTGTAATATGAATCATTTTTGTCATTGCTGTGCGAATGTAATGGATCGGCTTAAAAAAGCCAAAATTATTTCCTGCTGATATATTACCATATCTTAATGCGTTCTGCTTCCGGTTTGTACATCTTCTGACCAGGCTGTACATTGAATGCCTGGTAAAAAGGATCAAAGTTCATGAGCGGACCATTTACACGGTACATGGCAGGTGAATGCGGATCGGTGTTGATACGCAGGCGTTCTGACTGCTCTTTCTGTTTGGTGCGCCAGATTTGTGCAAGCGACAAAAAGAAACGCTGGTCAGGTGTAAAGCCATCAATCTTCGTTGTGTCTTTACCCTGTTTGGTCATTTTAAATGCATCATAAGCAATAGCCACACCACCAATATCGGCCATGTTTTCACCAGTTGTTAAAGCACCGTTTACATGCACGGAATCAAGAATGGTGAAGCTGTTGTACAGGTTAATTACCTGTTGTGATTTAGCCTTGAATTTATCGAAGTCAGCCTTGCTCCACCAGTTTTTCAGGTTGCCGTCTTTATCGTACTGCGCACCCTGGTCGTCAAAGCCATGTGTCATTTCGTGGCCTATTACCATACCTATACCACCGTAATTAATAGCGTCATCTGCATTCTCATCAAAGAAAGGGAACTGCAGGATGCCTGCCGGGAATACGATTTCATTGAAGGTAGGATTGTAGTATGCGTTGATCGTTGGTGGCGTCATGCCCCATTCGGTTTTATCAACAGGCTTGCCCACTTTACTCAGCTGGTACTGGTATTCGTTTTTGCTGGCAGACACCAGGTTTTCGTAATACTGGTTGCGGTTAATGGTTACCTTGCTGTAATCGCGCCATTTATCAGGATAAGCAATTTTTTTCAGGAAGGCATGCAGCTTGTCTTTTGCTTTTGCCTTGGTGCTGTCAGTCATCCAGTCCAGCTTGCCCATGCGTGCTTCAAAAGATGCTTCCAGATTGTTTACCAGCTCAAGCATGCGTTTTTTGGCTGCATCGGTAAAGAAACGTTTTACATACAGCTGGCCCAGGGCTTCACCCAGGAAGGCGTCTGTGTTATCAGACATGCGCTGCCAGCGGGGTTTCAGCTGTTGCTGGCCACGCAGCGCTTTGCCGGAATATTCGAAATTGGCATTCACAAAATCGCTGCTTAATGAAGCGGCGGCACTATGCAGCACATGAAAACGGAAATAGGTTTTCCAGGTATCTACAGGCGCAGTTTTCAGCAGTTCGTTTATTTTGGCGTAATAACCGGGCTGGCCCACATTCACTGAATCAGCTTTTACCCCAACAGCTGCAAGTATGCTGCTCCAGCCGAATACCGGCATGGATTTGTCGAGGTCTTTCACCGCCATTTTATGGTAGTTGCTTTCAGGGTCGCGCAGTTCAACATTGGTTTTATGGGCAGCAGCAATCTGTTTTTCGAAAGCAAAAACAGTAGCCGCTTTTTTGGCAGCAGTTACGGTATCATCGCCGGTAAGGTTGAACAGCCTGGCCACGTATTTCATGTACGCCTGTACAATGGCCTGGTTGGCAGCATCTGTTTTAAAATAGTAGTCCCTGTCAGGCAGGCCCAGTCCGTATTGTACATACACGGGGATATTCATGCTGCTGTTTTTTTCATCAGCACCGATATACTGGCCCAGTATAATGCCATCGCCTTCCTGCTGCTGTGCGGCAACAAAGTCCATAATGCCTTTGGCATCTTTAATGGCATCAATCTGCTGCAGATCAGGTTTTACAGGATCATAACCGCGTTTGTCAATGGCGGCAGAATCCATGCCCGATGCATAAAAGTCACCCACTTTCTGTTCAATACTGCCGGCTGCCATACCACCTTTGGCAACACTGTCGAGAATGCTGCGCAGGTTAGCCCTGGTGCGGTTGCGGAGGTCGAGGAAAGAACCGATGCTCGATTCTGTGGGTGGGATTTCTGATTTCCTGAGCCAGCTGCCGTTGGCAAACAGGAAGAAGTTATCGCCGGGTTTAACGGCAGAATCCATGTTTACGGTAACCAGGAAACTTTGGGCTGCTGTTTCCTTTGCACTGTTACCGCCGCACGATGTAAGTGCCAGTGCCATACAGGCCGCGGGTAGTGCATAGATGATTTTTTTCATATTGTTATCTCAGTTTGTGTGGTCGTTATCCTTGAAAAATAAAAAAAACTTCCATCTCTGGAAGTTTTTTTTGATGGACAGTGTCCTATAAAGATAGCCGGTAAACCGGGATTAAGCGAGTTCTATGTCAAAATTAACCAGCTCTACAAATTCGTTGAGACGGGTTTCGATCTCTTCTTTGGTCACTTCTTTCAAGCGTTGACAGCCGAATTTCTCCACGCAGAAGCTGGCCATGGCCGAACCTACAATGATCGCTGTTTTCATGTTTTCGAAAGAAACATCCTTTGTTTTGGCGAGGTGGCCAATAAACCCGCCTGCGAAAGTATCGCCTGCACCGGTTGGGTCAAACACTTCTTCGAGCGGCAGGGCCGGTGCAAAGAACACGTTGTTCTCGTTAAACAGCAGGGCACCGTGCTCGCCTTTTTTGATAATCAGGAAGCGGGGCCCCATGCCCATGATTTTTTTGGCGGCTTTCACCAGCGAAAACTCACCAGACAGCTGGCGGGCTTCACTGTCGTTCACCATCAGCACATCCACCATGGTCAACACCTCTTTCAGGTCGTCCATAGCGCTTTCCATCCAGAAGTTCATGGTATCGAGCACAATCAGCTTGGGACGTGTTTTCAGCTGCTCTATCACGCTTTTCTGCAGCCTGGGCATCAGGTTGCCCAGCATCAAAAATTCAGCGCCCTGGTAGCTGTCGGGCACCTGGGGATTGAAATCAGCCAGTACATTCAGGTCGGTTACCAGCGTGTCGCGGGTATTCATGTCCATATGGTAGCGGCCGCTCCAGAAGAATGATTTCTTATCAGGCACTATTTCCACACCCTCTGTTGCAACACCCAGCTGTTGCAGATGTTCCAGCTCTTCGGCAGGAAAATCATTACCTACTATAGAGATCTGCTGTATGGGCTGCACAAAATTGCTGGCCGCATAAGCTACATAAGTGGCTGAACCACCGATAATTTTATCAGACTTTCCGAAAGGCGTTTCTATGGCATCAAAGGCCATTGTTCCTACTACGATTACAGACATGTGCAGTTTTTTTCCGGCGGCAAACGTAGCACTAATTTGAGAATAAGGCAATTTGAAAGTTTGAAAATGCGCTTAAAAACACATATTATAATAAATGCACATCCATTTACTGCTTTTTCTCATTTGCACATTTTCAAATTTGCACATTCGCACATTCTCTCTTTGTTTACTTTTGTTTTATGGCACGTATCAAAACAAATAAAGACGTTACCCGGAGGGAAGTAATTACCAAAGCTGCTGCTGCATTGTTCCGTGAAAAAGGATACAAGGCTGCAAGCATGCGCGACCTGGCAGTAAAAGTAGGTGTGGAAGCAGCCAGCCTGTACAACCACATCCGTTCCAAAACCGAGCTGCTGCACGATATCTGCTTTAATGTGGCCAATCACTACATGGAGCATATGTATGCAGTGGAAAACGAGCCTGTTTCGGCCATTGCCAAAATTGAACGCCTTATCCGTTTTCATATCAGGCAAATGGTAGAAAACTATGAAGAAGTATATGTAAGCGACCGCGAATGGCGTCATCTCAGCGATCCTTATCTCAGCAACTACCATAACCAGCGCCGCAACTACCGCAAGCGTTTCACCGCCATTGTGGAGCAGGGCATCCAGAACAACGATATCAAAAGCATTGATGCAGCAACTGCCGTTCTGGTAATACTGCACGCCATCAGCGGTATTGAATCATGGCACCGTTCCAAACAGAAAATCGATGCCGCAGAGCTGGAAAAAAACATGGTAACCATCCTGGTAGACGGGTTACGCAACTAGCCGTACCAATTCAAACAAAACGATTGCATGTCTGTACATTTTGAAAAAGCCAGCGTAAAGGATATACGCCGGGAAACTGCCGATTGCGTATCGGTATCGTTCACTATTCCCGCATCACTGCAACCCGCTTTTGCCTACCGGGAAGGCCAGTACCTCACCCTGCGTGCCAGCATTAACGGTGAAGAAGTGCGCCGCTCATACTCCCTGTGCAGTTCCCCGCTGGAGCAGGAATGGCGTATTGCAGTCAAAGAAGTACCCGGCGGTTTGTTTTCTACCTACATCAACCAATCCTTGCAACCTGGCGATGCCATAGAGCTGATGCCCCCCATGGGCAAGTTTCACACCACGCTCGATGCAGGACACCGGAAAAAATATGTAGGCATTGCCGCAGGCAGCGGCATTACACCTATTATCAGCATTATCAAAACCATACTGCAAACCGAACCGGCCAGCAGTTTTACCCTTGTATACGGCAACCGCACCAGGCATTCCATTATTTTTAAGGAAGAGCTGGAAGCGCTGAAAAATAAATACATGCACCGCTTCAGCATTATTCATGTGCTGAGCCGCGAAATAACCGATGCCACATTGAACACCGGCCGCATTGATGCTGCCAAATGCGACCAGCTGTTTAACCTGAACCGCATGGTGGACAGCAACAGCGATGAATTTTTTATCTGTGGCCCTGAAGACATGATTTTCTGCGTAAAAAGCTTCCTGCTCGGCAAAAACATTGACGGTAAAAAAATTCATATAGAGCTCTTCACTACCGAAAGCGGTAAACGCGCTGCTGCACCGCAACACAGCGCAGCAGATAACGAACCCGCCAGCATGGTTACGGTTAAACTCGATGGCAACAGCCTCGATTTTAAACTGGATTACAACGGCGAAAACATATTGGATGCGGCCATGCACCACGGACTGGATGTGCCCTACAGTTGTAAGGCCGGTGTATGCTGCACCTGCAGGGCCAAACTGGTATCAGGCACGGTTGAAATGGATGTAAACTACGGCCTGGAACCCGAAGAAATAGCTGCCGGGTTTATACTCACCTGCCAATCGCACCCCACCAGTGAAAATGTGGTGGTGGATTTTGATGCGCGATAAAAAGAGCCATCCTGTTTGGGATGGCTCTTTCATTTTCATGATTGCAACAACACTTACCAGCTCAGGTTACGTGTATAATTCCCCCCAAGCACCAGCACACCTTTTTTGTTGCCCGTGAAAGTGAGGGTTCCTGTTAAGTTTACTTTGGTACCGCCTGTGCCTGCACCTGTAAAAGTAACAGCTGCCGTACCGCTTTCTATTTCACCGGTTATTTTACTTACCGGCAATGCTTTGGCCGTAATGGTGGTATGGCCGTTAAAAGTGTTTTTATTGCGGAGGTGCGAAGTATGGGTGCCAAAGCGCTCGTAAGTAGCATCCATTTTATAACTGGTATCTTTTAAACCGGTAACGGTAAATGTTGCAAAACTGGTATCTGTGCCAGACAGCAGCAGGGGCACATCATAACTGGTGTTGCCGTTGTAGCTGATCACCAGTGTTTGCAGATCGCATTTGTACAGGCGTGCCCAGTTAAAATAATAGCTGTAGGTTGCTGCACCAACCGTACCTTGCCCTGTAGCAGTGGTATCGCTTTCAATGCTGCACTGGAAATTGCGTGCATTGGAATAAACAGTGGTCGTACGCATTTGTGCTGTAATACCAAGTGTTTCCGGGTTTACAGCGGTTTGAATCATGTCTGCCGCATCATCTGTGGTTATTTCGGTGCCGGCAGTCGCTTCAGATTCATTCTTTTTACAGGAAGTGAGCAGCAATGCAAAACAGGCAGCGCAGAGCAGCGCTTGTACCTGCCTGCCCTGAAAGAGCATTTGGGTTACTTTCATGGATGTAGGTTTTTTTAAGAATTAGAGGTTATAGATTATCTGTGCTGATAATAGTTTAAAGATGCAGAATAAATTTCAAAAGACCGGGCATTTAGTGAAAGAACATTAAATAAAAAAGGAGCGCCAGGCGCTCCTTTTTACTTCATATCGAATTGATTACTTCGTCCAGTTCACGCTTGCACTGTGTACATCCTGTGAGTTGGTACCGATCTGTATGATAAACTCACCCGGCTCCCACACATATTGCAAATCGCTGTTATAGAACTTCAACAGCTCAGGTGTTACCGCAAACGTTACTGTTTTGGTTTCACCGGGCTGCAGCATTATTTTCTGATAACCTTTCAGCTCCTTTACCGAACGGGTTACGCTGGCAACCGGGTCGGAGATATACAACTGCACTACTTCCTCACCTGCGTATTTACCGCTGTTGGTTACCGTAATACTTGCCTGTAATGCCTGGTTGCCTGTTACAGTTTGTTTATCCAGCTGCACATCGCCGTAAGTAAAACTGGTATAACTTAACCCATACCCAAACGGGAATAGTGGATCGTTGGGTATATCAAGATAACGTGATTTGTATTTTTCATTGCTTTTGCCATCATAAGGCCGGCCGGTGTTTTTGTGGTTGTAGTAAACAGGTATCTGGCCCACACTACGCGGGAAGGTGGCTGTTAAACGGCCTGCAGGGTTGTATTTGCCAAACAATACATCTGCCACTGCATTGCCTGCTTCAATTCCCGGGAACCAGGTTTCAAGAATCGCACTTACATGCGCATTTTCCCAGCCCAGCGTCATAGGGCGGCCATTCATCAATACCAGCACCACAGGCTTGCCTGTAGCCACCAGTGCCTGCAACAGCGCTTCCTGGTTATCGGGAATACCAATATTGCTGCGGCAGGCCGCCTCGCCTGTCATGCCGGATGCTTCACCTAATACAGCTACTACTACATCGGCCTGTTTGGCGGTGCTAACGGCTTCATTGAGCAATGCCTCAGGGCTTTTTGCATCGGCCACTATTTCTCCGCCATTGGCGTTAAGCTGTTTTAAGATGGCTGTATCATCCAGCAGATTGGCTCCCTTCGCATACAATACGTTTACTTTATCGCCTACCAGGTTTTTGATACCTGTAGCAATGCTTACCGCTTTTTTCCAGTCGCCCGCTGCACTCCAGCTGCCGATCATATCACGCTGGTTATTCGCCAGCGGACCAATCAGTGCAATCGTGCCAGACTGTTGCAGGGGCAATACCTGCTGCGCGTTTTTCAGCAACACGAAAGAGTGCTCGGCCACCGTACGTGCAGCAGCCAGGTGTTCTGCACTCATGATTTCTTTGGCAGCACGGTCTTCACTGCAATATTTGTAAGGGTCAGTAAACAAACCCAGCTTGTATTTCGCTTCCAGTATGCGGCGGCAGGCATCGTTAATCGCGGTAAGACTAACCTTTCCCTGCTGCAACGATTGCTTCAACGTGGTTAAAAAACCTTCGCCTACCATGTCCATATCCACCCCTGCATTCAATGCACGGGCCGATACCTGCTGCAGGTCACCAATGCCATGCGCGGTCATTTCATTGACAGCTGTATAATCGGTTACCACAAAGCCTTTAAAGCCCCATTGCTTGCGCAGCAAATCGGTCATCAGCCATTTGTTGGCAGTAGCAGGTACGGCATCCACTTCGTTAAAGGAAGTCATTACACTGGCTGCACCCGCATCAACAGCAGCCCTGTAAGGTGGCAGGTAGTACTGGTACATTTTAATGCGGCTCATATCAACCGTATTGTAATCACGGCCTGCTTCTGCGCCGCCGTATAGCGCAAAGTGTTTTACGCAGGAGAGTACCGTGTTGTTGCCATCAAAGCCATTACCCTGGTAACCTTTTACCATGGCTTTGGCTACTTCACTTCCCAGCCAGGGGTCTTCACCTGCTCCTTCCGAAATACGGCCCCAGCGCGGGTCGCGGGCAATATCCACCATGGGCGAGTACGTCCAGTTTAAACCATCGGCACTGGCTTCGGTAGCGGCTACCCTGGCAGATTGCTCCACCAGCCCCATGTCCCAGGTGCTGGCAATACCCAATGCAATCGGGAAAATAGTTTTGTGGCCATGAATCACATCATAACCAAAAAGCAGGGGTATATGCAGGCGCGATTCTTTTACCGCCAGCTCCTGCAGCTTGCGAACGGCATTCGGTGTAAAGGTGTTGAACACGCCGCCTACCTGGCCTTTCCTGATTTTACTATCCACATCCTGGCTTACAATAGGGCCGGTTACATCAAAGCCAACTGATACCAGGTTCAGCTGACCAATCTTTTCTTCCAATGTCATTTTCTGCATCAGCGTACTCACATAACTGTTCATCTTCGCATCCTGCGCCATGCTGTGCAAAGGCAGGGCACCCATAAGTGTTCCTGCAAGCAATCGAACTAACTGTTTACCTGTTTTCATAATTCCTTGTTGGGTTATGGTATCAAATAAGGCGCTATGGCTTTCTGTAAAATGCCATAGCCCGTTTTATTCATATGCAGCATATCGGCTACAAACAATTCCGGACGTGGTTGCCCATCGGGCGTAAGCAGTTGTGCATATACATCTATAAAAACTGCATGCACCTGCAGGTTGAAATAGTTTTTGATCAGCGCATTTGCAGCCACCATTTTTGGCCACAATGCCTGGCGGCTCGGACTGGGCTTTATTGAAACATAGGCAATATCTATCGTTGGCAGCTTGCGGCGTATCAGCCGGAACAGCTGTATAGCACGGTCTGCAACGGTTTCAGCCGTTATGGTATCTGATGTAACAAAATCGTTCTCGCCACAATAAATCAATATCTGTTTGGGATGATAGGGAAAGATAATATCATCTGCATAACGGATCACATCAGGCAAAGTAGAGCCACCGAACGCCCGGTTCAGCATTACCTGGTTGGGAAAATAATCCTGCACATCCGTCCACTTGGTAAAGGTTGAACTGCCGATCAGCAATATGCTGTTGGGCTCCGGCATGTTGAGACTATCACTGACTTTAAATGCCTGGATATCGTTCCAGAAAGGATATTGCGCAAAAGCAGCCGTTTGCAGCAGGTACATGCAGGCAAACGCAAGCAGCCGTTTCAGTAAAGCTTTCATGTAGTGAATTTATGCGGTTATTGTTACACAAAGCTATAAAAGTTCATGGGGGAAGGTTCAATTGTTTGATAGTTTAATTGTTCCATTTGTTCTTCATTCAATATTCTTCAGGTAAGGGCTCTCAAACCCCAGCCGCTTCAGCCCGAACTGTATTTCCGGGCAACTCATAAACAATTTCCATAATAAGCCCGTGCGGTAATTCTCAATCATTGCCACAATTGGCCCTTCATCAATGGCCAGGTAAGCGCTGGCATACCAGTTTTTCTCTTCGCTGAATGCATCGGTAAAACCATACGGCCCCCATATTTTACTGCCTACAGAATCATAAAAATACCGCAGCGCCCGCATAGATTGCGCCGGGGTATACGGGAAAGCAGATAAGGCAGCTGTTGGCGTTATTACCCCCAGGTCGTTTTCCGGCGAATGCGCGTTATAGCCTTCGTAATTATCACTTGCGGTAAGTCCCCAGCAGTTGGGGCCATAACCTTTGTATCCTTTGGGATTACGTACGCAATGCTCATAGTTAATCAGCGTATGATTCAGGTTCTGCAGCCAGTAATCGCCGTATTGGTCTTTTAAACCGTGCGGGTCAAGCCCCAGGAAAGAGTAGTGTGTAAAAAACAATGGGCCGCCATAATCAAACCCAAGTGGCAAAGTAATGCCGTAGAATGTTTTGCCGTTTTTAAAATGATTGCTCTCTGCCCAGCAATGATGATACACCTTCGGATCTATGGCATATTTGGGCGATGCGGCAGCAAGAATGTAGGTGATCAGCGTTTCATTCCAGCCGCGCAGTTCAAAGTTCATACTCCACCCATTGTTCGGGCTCCAGTGCCAGTACAGCAAATCCAGTCCGCCACGCGTATGCCAGTTCCATTCCGCTCCTTCCCATAACCAGTTAATACGGTTACGCAGCTCCGCTTCTTCGTTGTTGTTCCCGTTAAAATATTGTCTTGCACATAAGAGGCCCTGGAATAAGAAGGCAGTTTCTACTAAATCGCCGCCATCATCTTTCCTGCTGAAAGGAATGGTTTTACCGGTTTCTCCATTCAGCCAGTGGGGAAATATGCCATGGTAACTATCGGCCTTCCATAAAAAGTCAACTATCTTACGCAGTCTCGCCGTAGCTTCTTCGCGCGTTATCCAATTGCGGCTGGCAGCTACTACAATATCCATAATACCAAAGCCCGAACCACCTGTGGTTACTACTTCATCACCGTAATTATAGGCTACATTGCTGCGCTCGCGTGCCAGCCCGCTTACCGGGTGCGCAAACTCCCAGAAATAGCGGAAGGTCTGGCGCTGCGTTAATTCAAGCAATGCCGTATCCGATAAATTCGCGAGCCTTGTAACATTCGCCTCTCCCTTTGCAGCAGCGGGTTTACCCTTCTTCTGCGCATACACACATACCGGCAGCAACAGCAATAGCAAATGTTTTGATAATCGCATCATGTTCATTGAATTTATGAAGTGAGCCTTGCAGTGTTAACCGCAAAGCTCACATTGAATAAAACACACCAAGCGCACACATGCAACAGCGCATAGTATCTGCAACAATACATTAGTTGTAATTCGGATTCTGTTTCAATCTGCCGTTGCTGAGTGCGATCTGATCGCTGGGTATGGGGAACACTTCATTCTTGCCGGCCTGGAAGTTTTTGCCTTGCGCCTGCAGCCATTTGGCAGCAGTGCCCTGGCGCACAATATCAAAAAAGCGGTCATGCTCCATGGCCAGTTCAACACGGCGCTCATGCCAGATGGTATCCCGCAGCTGGCCTTGCGATACACCCTGCACTGCAGGCAAACCGGCACGCGCACGCACCCTGTTTAAGCTGCTTAAGGCAAGCCCCATATCACCGGTTTCATTGGCTGCTTCTGCATTCATCAGTAACACATCTGCAAAACGCAGTATGCGTAGGTTCTTGGGTAAATAATCCGTAACACCGCAATTGTCTTCTGCCGTACGGCTGTGGTAGGCTTTATAGCTGTACATGGTGTTCTGCACAGAATCCTGTCCGGGTATCCTGAAACCATCCCACAAAGTAGTGCCCGTAGCGGTAATGAAAATAATGGTGCCTGCTTTTCTTTTATCACCAGGTTCATAGCTGTCTGCCAGGCTTTGCGATGGTGTGTTAAATCCAAAACCCAAGTCCTGCCACCCACCTTTGCCGCCTGAGCGCGGGCCCTGGCAAACGGTGTACAATTGAATCGCATTTTTACAGTTGGCATTTACACCGGTCTGCACTTCAAAAATAGATTCAACCGAGTTTTCTCCTTTCTGGCGCCAGATATCTTCATACGTAGGATATAAATCATAACTGCCGTATGTACCTGCTATTACTTCATTGGTGAGGCTTAGTACCTGCGGCCAGTTTTTACGGTACATGTATACCTTGGCCAGCAGGCTGGCAGCCGCGCCCTTGTTGGCTTTACCCACCTGCGATTGTTCTTTTACAGGCAAATTATTCACCGCAAAGGTGAGGTCGCTGATAATGAAATTATATACTGAATCTGCCGATGCACGTGTTTGGTACTGATCACTGTTGGCCTGCGAAGCATCAGGCACTTTATCAATCAGCGGCACCCCGCCAAAAAAGCGTACCATGTTAAAATAGAAATAGGCGCGCAGAAAGCGCACTTCACCAATCAATGCATTTTTTTGTGCATCGGGCAACGGACTTAACGGCAGTTTATCCAATGCCTGGTTTACACGTGCAATGGCCTGGTAATACCCTTTCCAGATGTTATTGACAATGCTGTTTGTAGAAGTGAGCGTGAAATTATCGATGTCTTTCGCAGGACCATAATCATCCGGCGAACTGCCTTTGTCTGCATTGTCAGATGCCACTTCCGTCATAATCACATAGTTTAAGCTATGCACATCTGTACCAAATGCATCGCCCAGCCACAGCGCGTTGTAAGCGCCTGCCACCAGGTTTACGGCTGCCTGCGGATCTGTTTTAATGGCATCTTCAGACACCAGTCCCTGCGGGGGCTCGTTCAAAAACTTTTTACAGGATACTGCCACCACTAACACCATTGCTATGGCTGATAAAGCAAACCTGTATTTTTTATGGTTAAGTCGTTTCATACATCAAATCATTTAAAGTTTACATTAACACCAAAAGCAAATGTGCGCGGCGTGGGGTAGGCATTGAGTTCAATACCGGCGCTCAGCGGACTGGTATTGCCCGTTGTGGCCGAGGTGGTGCTGCCCACCAGCTCAGGCGTAAAACCCGAATAGCCTGTTATGGTGAACAGGTTTTGCGAAGTGAGGTAAAACCTTATGGAACTGGCAGGGAATTTTTCACCCAGCACTTTGGATGAAAGTGTATAACCAAGGGTGAGGTTGTTCATGCGCAAAAACGAACCCGATTCTACAAAATAGGTAGAAGCAGGTGTGTTCTGGTCAATGGTGATCGGGTCTGTGGTTGACGGATGGTTTGCACTGAAACGTTTGTTGAAATAATCCGCTTCTACATTATCCCGGCTATCGTAACGGTAGGCTTTTTTACCATTGTATATTTTGTTGCCGAGGTTGCCATACAAATCAGCAGACAAGTCCCATGCTTTATAATTCACACCGAAATTAAAACCAAAGTAAAACTTGGGTTGATAAGAACCTGCATTAAAGCGATCGTCCGGCGTTATTTTACCATCGCCGTTGCGGTCGGCATATTTCAGCTGACCAGGTTTCGCATCCGGTTGTATCAGCGTGCCGTCTTTGGCCTTGTAGTTGTTGATCTCATCCTGGCTCTGGAAAACGCCCAGTGACTGCAGCACGTAAAATGTACCAATCGGCACCCCCTGGTATGAGTATGTCACATAACTCTGTTGCCCCACAGCACCGTCAAACAAAGGCTGCCCGTCTTTCAGGTCATCAATTTTATTGGTATTGAAAGTTCCGTTTACACCAACTGTATAGTGAAAGTCTTTACTGATATTATCTTTCCAGTTCAGGCCAAATTCAAAACCCTTGTTGCTGAATGAGGCGGCATTGGTAATATACTGCCCGTCAGGGTCGCCCAGTATACCCGGTATGTTTACTTTAATCAACGCATTCTTCGTTGTTTTTTTGTAGTACGTAAACTCACCGGTCAGCTTGTTTTTCAGCATGCCGAATTCCAGTCCGAAATCAGTTTCCTGCAGCGTTTCCCATTGAAGATTTTTATCTTTGATATCCTGTATCGCCGTACCCTGCAGAATCTGCCCGTTAAAATAATACGGGATATTCGGCGTGGCGGTTACAATAAACAGCGATGGGTCAATATTGTCGTTGGCCACACGTCCCCAGCTGGCTTTTAATTTCAGCAGGTTAAACAACTTCTGGTTGTCCATGAATTTCTCGCGCGATATAATCCATGCACCACCTATTGATGGCGAGGTTTCATAACGGTTTTGCGTAGAAAATTTCGACGTACCATCGTAACGCACAGAAGCTGTCAGCAGGTACTTTTGATCAAATGCATAGTTCACACGGCCCAGGTAAGATATCTTATGTGTAATGGTAGCAAGGTTATCGTTGGTGGCCGTTGTTGGGTCGCCGGCATACAGGTACCACAGGTCAGGATTAGGCGACACGTTTTTTACCGCACCTGTTAAATATTCATTGTGCGCACCATATACCAGGAAACCACCCAGCACGGTAAGATCGCTTTTGCCAAACGATTTGGTGTACGTAGCCGTATTATCCCAGGTATAGATAAAGTTGTTATCCCTGCGGTTGGTGAGCTGACTTAAATCATTGCGCTGGTTACCACCCTGTGTTAAAAAGGTAGTGGTATCGCCGGTTTGATAAAACTGGTAGTTATACGTTTTGCGGTTGGCATTGTACCAGTCTGCATTAAACATCGACTTCAGTGTAAGCGAACGGATGGGTTTGTATTCCAGTCCGAATGCGCCCTGCAGCCTGTTATCATATAAAGTATTGCTTACGCTTTCTATGTCCAGCACCGGGTTACCTACATTTTGAAATGCGGAAGTATTACCATAACGCCCGCCTATTTTCGATGGAATAACCGGTGAGGCACGGTATGCATCATTGTAAGCACCCACCAGGTTTACGTCATTGGTTTTACCGTTGGTATACGATGCCTGCGTAATCAGCTTCAGCTTATTGTTAATACTGTAAGTGTTGTTCGAGCGCAGGCTGTAGCGCCTGTACTTGTTGTCGATAATAATACCCTGGTCTTCATAATAACCGGCGCTGAAATAATATTTCACCGCTTCCGTACCACCCGAGAGTGATACTACCTGGTTGGTATTTATGCCCGTACGCAGCACTGCATCGTACCAGTCTGTATTCGAAGGATTGGAGGGTATCACCAGCGATGGCGTGGCATCTTTCTGGTAATCGGCATATTGCTGGGCATCAGCCAGCTTCACTTTGCGGGCTATTTTGCGGGTACCTACCGAGCCTGTATAACTCACCATCGGCTTGCCGGTTTTACCTTGTTTGGTAGTGATGATGATAACACCGTTACCACCACTTAAACCATAGATAGCCTGTGAAGACGCATCTTTCAAAATGTCTACGCTTACAATGTCGGCTGTATTGATATTGCGGATATCATTTGTTAGCACCCCGTCTACCACGTACAGCGGGTCTGCACCTGCCAGCATGGTACCCGTACCCCTGATGCGTACCGTAGGCTGTGAGTTGGGCGCACCCGAACTGATAATCTGCACGCCTGCAGCCTTGCCCTGCAATGCCTGTGTAGCTGTTTGCACCGGTTGTTTTACCAGTTCTTCCCCCTTCACGCTGGCTACCGCACCGGTTAAATCCCTTTTGCGTTGTGTACCATAACCTACCACCACCACATCGCCCAGTTGCCCGCCCGAAGGGGTAAGGGTTACGTTGATCATGGTTTTACCGGTTACAGACTGCTCTACGCTGTCGTAACCAATATAACTGAATACCAGAATAGACAGGTCACTCACCGTAATGGCATAGTCACCCGTATTATTGGTGGTGGTTCCTTTGGTACCACCTTTTACCTGTATGGAAACATTGGGCAGTGGCGCGCCTGTTTCATTCACTACTTTGCCGCGAATGGTAATATCATCGTAGTACCCGGCATAGGCAGCAGCCGTAAATAGCAGCCAGCAACCGGCAAGCAGAAACAAGGCACGCAAACCGGCAGCAGCATGCCGGCGCCCGGTGCGGTGCACCGGAGGGTGTTGTAATAAATACTTCATTGGAATGTGTTTAATTAAGTAGCCACCGGTACACTGTATTGCATTAAATGCATACCGGTAAAATCCGAAACCATCTTGGTTTATTTACGGCAGGTTGCTCAGAACAATGAGGGTGTTGTTAAAGGTCGGGGTGCAGTTGGATTTTGACCAGACAATAGGTTGCGCATTAAACACTACAAAGACAAGCATTATAAGCGAATTGTTGCACATACGTAGCGTAGAATTTGATGTATATTTACAAACTAACAAACGTTAGTGATTGTCAAAAAAAGCGTATTTTTGGAACAAACAGCGCATCATGGAAACAGTCGAGATCACGTGCCCCGACCAGGTGTTCCTGGACAAGCTGGACAGGGAGTTGAAAATTGAGCCGAAAGACTGGATGCCGGAACCTTACCGGCAAACACTCATCCGGCAGATAAGTCAGCATGCGCACAGTGAAATTGTAGGCATGCTGCCCGAAGGCAACTGGATTACCCGCGCCCCATCGTTAAAGCGCAAAGCCATATTGCTCGCCAAAGTGCAGGATGAAGCAGGCCATGGCCTATACCTGTACGCCGCAGCAGAAACACTGGGCATTTCACGCGAAAAAATGTACCAGCAGCTGCACAACGGCAAGGCCAAATATTCGTCCATATTTAATTATCCCACGCTTAGCTGGGCCGATATAGGCGCCATTGGCTGGCTGGTAGACGGTGCTGCCATTATGAACCAGGTGCCCTTGTGCCGCAACAGTTACGGGCCTTATGCCCGTGCCATGGTGCGCATTTGCAAGGAAGAAAGCTTTCACCAGCGCCAGGGCTTTGAAATTCTGCTCACGCTTAGCCGCGGCACCCCGCAGCAGCGCGCAATGGCACAGGATGCCGTTAACCGCTGGTGGTGGCCCAGCATGATGATGTTTGGCCCGCCCGATGCCTCCTCACCCCATACGCAGCAAAGCATGCGCTGGAAAATTAAACGTTTCACCAACGACGAGCTGCGGCAGAAGTTTGTAGATATCTGCGCAGAACAGGCAACTATTCTCGGCTTCTCCCTGCCCGATCCGCTGTTGAAATGGAATGCAACCACCGGTCATTTCGACTTTGGCCCCATTAACTGGGACGAGTTTAACCAGGTGATCAACGGCAACGGCCCCTGCAACAAAGAACGCCTCGATGCCCGCCGCAAAGCCTGGGACGATGGTGAATGGGTACGCGAAGCTGCAGAAGCACATGCCGCCAAACAAAAAACAAAGGCTGCCGCAGCCTGATAACACAAACAATACACCCATGCATACAGACTGGCCTTTGTGGGAGGTTTTTATCCGCAGCAAACAGGGACTTGATCATAAACACGTGGGCAGCCTGCATGCAGCAGATGCGCAGATGGCCATTGAAAATGCCCGCGATGTATACACCCGCCGTATGGAGGGTGTAAGCATATGGGTGGTGCAAAGCAGCGATATACACGCCAGCAATCCCGATGACGCAGAAAGCCTGTACGATCCCGCGAACGACAAGGCCTACCGGCATCCCACGTTTTACGATTTGCCCGACGAGCTCAGGCATATGTAACCAAACCCGCAACACAACATGCAAACAATGCCCGCATCTTTATTACCCGATACAACCATTATCAACACCAACGCGCGTATCAGTTATGTGTTGTACCTGGCAGATAATGCATTGATACTGGGTCACCGCAACAGCGAATGGTGTGGCCATGGCCCTGCACTGGAACAGGATATCGCCTTATCCAACATCGCACTCGACCTGCTGGGCCAGGCACGCCACCTGTACCAGTATGCAGCGGAATTGTATAACCAACTTAATCCATCGGCGCCTGTTACAGAAGATCATCTCGCCTACCTGCGCGATGTAAGGGATTTCCGCAACTGCCTGCTTGCAGAACAGCCCAACGGGCACTGGGGGCAAACGGTATTGCGACAGTTCTTCTTCAGCTGCTGGCAATATTATTTCTATCAGCAATTGCAGCATAGCAACGACACACAGCTGCAGGCCATTGCCATAAAATCGCTCAAAGAAGTAACCTATCACCTGCGCTGGAGCAGTGAATGGGTGATCCGCCTTGGTGATGGTACTGCGGAAAGCAAAACCCGCATGCAGCAGGCTGCCGCCGATTTGTGGCCCTACACGCATGAATTGTTTCAACCCGCAGCCTTTGAACAGGAAGCTGTATCTGCCGGTTATGGTGTTACACCGGGCAGCATTGAAAAGGATTGTCTTGGCAGAATACAACATATATTTTCGGAAGCTACGCTGTCTGTCCCGGTTACGCAACCAGGCCTGCACAGCGGCGGTAAAACAGGTGTACATACGGAACACCTTGGCTTTATACTCGCCGAAATGCAGTTTTTACAACGCGCCTACCCCGGCAGTGAATGGTAAACCCGATAAACTATGACAACAAGCCCGCAACCGTTAACAACGGCGAACATATGGCAGGTACTGGAAACCGTGCACGACCCGGAAATACCCGTGCTGTCTGTAATTGACCTGGGCATTGTACGCGAAGTAACCGTGCAGCAAAACGAAGTGCACATCACCATTACCCCTACCTATTCCGGCTGCCCTGCTGTTGATGCTATCCGTATGCACATACGGCTGGCCCTGTTACAGCAAGGCATACACGATATACATATTCATACCAGCCTTTCGCCTGCATGGACAACCGAATGGCTTACCGAGGCAGGCAAAAACAAACTCAAAAGCTATGGCATTGCCCCGCCGCTGCACCTGCAGCAGGTATGCTCACCCGATGCATTTCAGCGCGAAGAGGCCGTGCCCTGCCCACGCTGCAACAGCCACAACACGCATATGATCAGCCGTTTTGGCGCCACGGCCTGCAAAGCGCTGTACCAGTGCAACGACTGCCACGAGCCGTTTGATTATTTCAAATGCCATTAACACCTAAAACTGCCCCCATCCATGGACGCATCCGTTTTATTCTCTATCGAAGATCAGGTTGCCTGCATCACCTTGAACAGGCCTGCCAAACTCAACTCCTTTAACCGCGAAATGGCCCTGCTGCTGCAACAATTGCTGCACACCTGCCACACCTCGCCCGAAGTGCGTTGTGTACATATCACCGGTGCAGGCAAAGGCTTTTCTGCCGGGCAGGATCTGGCAGAAGTGACCGACCCCGACGGACCAGGCATGCAGCGCATTTTAAGTGAACACTATAACCCGGTTATTCTACAGATACGCCGGCTCGGCAAACCAGTGGTGGCCGCTGTAAACGGCGTGGCCGCAGGCGCAGGCGCCAACATTGCGCTTTGCTGCGATATTGTACTGGCAGCCGAAAACGCCAGCTTTATCCAGGCATTTTCTAAAATAGGTTTGATACCTGACAGCGGCGGCACCTTCTTTCTGCCACGGTTGATTGGCTGGCAAAAAGCTTCTGCATTAGCTATGCTGGGCGACAAAGTAAGCGCAGCCGAAGCTGCACAAATGGGCATGATTTATAAAACCCTGCCCGAAGAAAACTTCACCGCGCAAACCATGGCTATTGCCAAACAACTGGCAACCATGCCTACGCATGCGCTCGCACTCATCAAGCAGGCCATGAACAGCAGCCTCAGCAACACACTGGAAACCCAGCTGCACCAGGAAGACCAGTTGCAGCAACAGGCCGCCCGCACGGCAGATTTTAAAGAAGGCATACAGGCGTTCATGGAAAAAAGAACACCCGTATTTACAGGTTCATAGTTATACACCTAACGACGTTCAGTTAAGTGCTTTGCATACGCCTTTGCGCCCTTGCTCCATTGCGCGCCTTGCGTGAAAAAAGAGCTTAACTAAACTGCATTGTTTACACACGCATCAATTATTTCGCATGTTTTACGCATTCAACGAATTTATTCCCGTAGTACACCCTTCCGCTTTTGTACACCCGCAGGCTGCCGTAACAGGCAATGTCATCATCGGTAAAAATGTATACATCGGGCCCGGTGCAGCCATACGGGGCGACTGGGGCGCCATTGTTATTGAAGATGGATGCAATGTGCAGGAAAACTGTACCATACACATGTTTCCCGGCGTTACGGTTGTATTGAAAGAAGCTGCGCATATTGGCCACGGCGCTATTGTACATGGCGCCACCATTGGCCGCAACTGCCTGGTAGGTATGAACAGTGTTTTGATGGATAATGTAGATCTCGGGGATGAATGTATTGTAGGCGCATTAAGTTTTGTAAAAACAGGCACCATCATCCCGGCAAGAAGTGTGGTTGCCGGTAACCCCGCTAAAATTATTAAGGAAGTAAGTGATGAAATGCTCGCCTGGAAAACAGCCGGTACCGCTATTTACCAGCAACTGCCCGGTGATATGCACGCACACTGGCACCCCTGCGAGCCACTCGCCGAAATGCCCGCAAACAGGCAATCACCGGTGAATAATACATCGTACCAGCCCTGGCAACAGCAAAACAATAGCCCCGGTTAGTATAGCCTGAAAAGACATTTTCCCGCCATTGGCACCAACAAGGCCTTGAACGATCCTCGAACGACCCCCCGACGATCTTCGGGCGATACTACTATTTGCGCCAAAACGGTATGCTACAACAGAACATTACCCCCAGTCAGCGTTACAACAGTTATTTCCTTAGATTTTAATAATTCAATAATATTTTCCGGTACGGTATATGCCTCATGAGGTGGAACTTAGCATATGCGCTTACCGGTTTTACTACTGCTGTTAGTCTGCATTGGCATTTGTTACCGCAAAGTTTTGCAGAGCAAACGCTACGACTTTGTACGCCACCGCACCACCATTGATACGCTGTGCCAGGCCAACGGCATTGTGCGCAATATTGGTAACGATGATATTCCTGTTTACGTTATCTACTGCGAACGCCAGAATCTCCGCCTGCTTCCCTGCAACCTCCCCAACGGCTACCGCCAGCCCAACAAACCCGTTATCGTAAGCGGCAACCTCAAAGCCATGCAACTCATGGAACATGAATACGGCGAATACTTCGAAATCACGGGAATCAGGTAAAATTGTTTGATGGTTTGATGGCTTGATGGTTTGATGGTTTATACCCAACAATAAAACCATAAAGCCATGCAACAATTATTACAGATATTTGCAGCCAGATGGAAAAGACGAACTTTATCGATTACATCCGCATTTTTGCCAAAAGCGGGCATGGCGGCGCTGGCAGCAGGCATTTTGCCCGCACCAAATACAACGCCCAGGCAGGGCCGGATGGCGGTGATGGCGGACGTGGCGGACACATTATTCTGAAAGGCAACCAGCAGCTGTGGACCTTATTACACCTGCGTTACTATAAAAACGTACTCGCCGAAAACGGCGAAAACGGCAGCAAAAACAACTGTACCGGTCGTACCGGCAACGATGTGATTATTGAAGTGCCGCTCGGCACAGTAGCCCGTGACGAAGAAACCGGCGAAATGGAAGCCGAAATACTGGAAGACGGCCAGGAAATTATTTGGCTGCCAGGTGGCCGCGGTGGTTTGGGTAACTCCAACTTTGCCACCCCTACCAACCAGGTGCCCGACCATGCACAACCCGGTGAACCCGGTGTGGAAGGCTGGAAATCTCTGGAACTGAAGGTATTGGCCGATGTTGGTTTGGTAGGCTTCCCCAACGCAGGCAAATCAACCTTGTTAAGCGCTATTACTGCCGCACGCCCTAAAATTGCCGATTACGCATTTACTACCTTAACCCCGCAACTGGGCATGATTGAATACCGTGATGGCCGTTCGTTTTGTATGGCTGATTTACCCGGTATTATTGAAGGTGCGGCAGAGGGCAAAGGCCTTGGCCACCGCTTCCTGCGCCACATTGAACGCAATTCTGCACTGCTGTTCCTGATCCCGGCAGACAGTGACGATCACATGAAAGAATTTAATATCCTGGTCAGCGAGCTGGAACAATACAATCCCGATTTGCTGCAGAAAGATTTCATGATCGCCATCAGCAAAAGCGATATGCTCGATGATGAGCTGAAAGCCGCTATCAGCCAGGAATTGCCAGGCAATGTTCCCCATATCTTCATTTCCTCTGTTACCAATAAGGGACTAAGCGAATTGAAAGACCAGCTCTGGGAAATATTAAACAAATAACTATATATCATTTTCTTTAAACAAACAGCTGCATTTTGATACATACAGCTGTTTGTTTATTAATTTTTTGTGAATACAAGGCAAATATTACTTCTCTTCAGTATATTTGCAGTACACAATTCAGCGAACGAACAGTTCACCTTTCTTCGCAGAACCTTTTCGATCGAATAGTTCCCACCGTTTGCTTGTTCCGCCGATTGCATTGATTAACGCCTTGGCGTTCACGATTGATTTAGCATGTGATAGGATTGTTTTTGCCGCTTTTATTAAACCGCTAAAAATTATTGTTATGAAAAAACAATCATTCCGTGTAGTATTGAAACAGGTGTTGATGGCAGCCGGTATCGCAGCAGTAGTAACCCTGGCCCTGCCCGCATCAAGCAAAGCAAACACTTACAATAACAGTGTTGATTCAGTAGGCACATCCGTAAAAAAAGCCGAAATCCAATACCTTGGCACTTACGACAACAGCGTTTGGTTCAACATTAACTTCGCGAACCCCAATGCCAATAAATTCGAGATCATCATCAAAAACGATGAAAACGAAGTACTGTACCAGGGTAAATTCAGCGACAAGAATTTCTCTAAAAAAGTAAAAATCCTGAAAGAGCAGGACGAAATGAAACCAACGTTCATTCTCCGCTCACAGGACAATGAAACTGAACAGCGTTTCGTTATCAACAGCGCCACCCGGCTCATTGAGGAAGTAGTAGTTACAAAACTCTAACTGGTGACCACTTCATTTGCGTCACAAACAAATGAAACCATCAACAATAAAAATAGGTTGCCCCCTTACATGAGGCAACCTATTTTTTATTTACCCGGCTAAGCGCTCAAAAACCATCTAGCCATACAGCCATCAATCTTACAAGGCGATCCCCACATCTTTCCATCGCCACAAATGAATACAGGCATAGGTGCGGTAAGGGCTCCATGCTTCAGATAGTTTCAGCATCTTCAGCCGCAGCGCTTTTTTATCCAGCTTCTGCAGCTTGTATACACCAATCATCGCATTTTGTATGCCCAGGTCATCTACTGCAAACACATCTTCCCTGCCCAGCGAAAACATCAGCAACATTTCCACCGTCCACCTGCCTACGCCTTTTATCTGCGTAAGCAAATCGATGATCTCATCGTTCTCCATTTTCAGCAGCTTTTTATCCGTGATCTTGTTTTCTATGCAGAACAATGCCACATTCAGCACATACTGCACCTTGGCATTGCTTAAGCCCACGCTGCGCAGCACAGACGGGTCTGTTGCCAGTATCTGTTTGGGACCTGGCTCCTTCCCCTTGTATAATTCAAGAAAACGGTGGTAAATCACCTTTGCCACTTTGGTGCTCAGTTGCTGGCTCATAATGCTGGCAATTAAGCGAAGCGGTATATTGTCGCGCACCGGCAGCGGCTCCAGTGGCTCGCGTATAATAGCAGTCAGCTTTTTATCTTTCTGTAAATGTTCCAGGTAATTCATCTTTCTAAAATAATCTGAAATTAGGAGAATGCCATCATTTGAAATACCCGGAAATTGCGGAAATGGATGAACGGTTATGGCAGTTCTTGTTTATTTTTAAGGCATGAGAAAATACTACTGCCTGCTTATTACCTTACTGCTGTTAAACAGCGCACATGCGCAAAGTAAAGACGAGCAGGAAATCCGCGGCCTGCTCAATATACAAACCGAAGCCTGGAACCATGGGAATATCGAAGCATTTATGCAAACCTACTGGCAAAGCGACAGCCTGCTGTTTGTAGGAAAGAAGGGTATTCAATACGGCTGGACCAACACGCTCAATAACTACAAAAAGAGTTATCCCGATGCCACGGCCATGGGCCAGCTGCATTTCAACATATTGCAGGTAAAACGCCTGTCTGCCCTGTATTTCTTTGTTGTGGGCGAATGGCACCTGCAACGCACCATCGGCAACCTCGACGGCCATTACACTTTGTTGTTGCGCAAAATAAAAGGCCATTGGCTCATCGTCTCCGACCACAGCAGCTAAAACGTGAATCATCAGTCGTGAGTGATCTAAGCGAGCTCTTTTCGAGAATCGAGAATCGACAGTCGAGACCATCTTAGCAAGTCAGCCCGAAGCGAAAAGCGCCGGTGAGGACACCGGCTTCGGCATAGAAGAAAGTCCCGCCGCGGCTAAGCCGGTGCGGGACTACATCCCAGCCGTTGCCGGTGTCTCCACCGGCAACAAATCTTCGCTCCATTCACTATTGCCTGTTCACTATTCACCACTCACTGGTTTTCACTTCAGCAACAAATCCCTGAAATCAGTCGAATCTCCTTTAAACACGTTAAAGTCAACCTTGCTTTCAATACCGTCTACATTACCCTGTTCGTTGTGCTGCCAAAAAATCCAGTCGCGTTTAATGCGTGGCTGTTCTTCCTGCACATAATGTGCAATCCATAATGGGTATTCATCAAACGGGGTACCGAGGTATTGCTCGTAAAAATCAACATAAGAATACAGGATGGGCTTTACATGATACGCCTGTTCAACTGTTTGCAGCCAGGCCAGCACCTCCTTGCGCATTTGCTCGGGCCGTACGCCGTACAACTGTTCAATATCCAGCACCGGCGGTAAATCGCCGGGTTCAAGTGTTACGGTATGAATAAAGTTTTCTGCCTGTGCCTTGCCGCTCTTGGTAGCCAGGAAAAAATGATAGGCCCCGCGTGGCACACCGCTTTCCTTGGCCCTTGCCCAGTTGCGGCGAAACTGCCGGTCTACATTGCCCAGTCCCTCGGTGGCTTTAATAAAAGCAAACCCGATGCGCACATCCTGCACATGCATCTTCTTAACGGCAGGCCAGTATATTTTGCCCTGGTGTTTGCTTACATCTACGCCGTGCAGCATATAACCCTGCGGCATGTCAATATCGAAACCGGTATAGTGCACAAACCTGGCTTCAGGCTCAAACCACCCGGTAATCCAGAGGTAGGCGCCTGCGCCGGCAAGCAGCAATACAATAAGTACGCGTATCAATAGACGGGCAAGGGAAGGTTTTCTGGTTGGTGTCATTATTGCTTACTGCTTAATTGGTATCAAGTTGCAAAAATGCGGAATTTCGTACTTTTACATTAACCATGGCATATTTCAATTTTAACGATAGCGTGAACCTGATGTCGAAGCTAACCCCGAAAAGGCTATGGAATGCCACAAAGGTGTATAGCAGTTACTGGATAACCCGTATCACGGGCAAACCCATACAATGGGGCTACCCGGTATCCATCTCATTCGAACCAACCACTTCCTGTAACCTGCGTTGCCCTGAATGCCCCAGCGGACTAAGGGCTTTTACCCGCCCTACAGGCATGTTGCAGCAGGATTTTTTCCGTGATACCATCGATTCCATTTATAAAGAGCTGTTGTACCTTATTTTTTATTTCCAGGGCGAGCCTTACCTCAATCCCAATTTCCTGGAAATGGTAAAATACGCACATGATAAGGGTATTTACACGGCCACCAGCACAAATGCACATTATTTAACAGATGAGCGCGCCCGCAAAACAGTGGAAAGCGGGTTAGACAGGCTGATTATTTCTGTTGACGGCACTACCCAGGATGTGTACCAGCAATACCGCGTGGGCGGCAAACTGGAAAAAGTGCTCGAAGGCGCCCGCAATATTGTTAAGTGGAAAAAAGAACTCAACAGCAAAACACCGTTTGTTTTTTTCCAGTTCCTGGTGGTAAAACCCAATGAACACCAGATCGAGGAAATAAAACAGCTGGCAAAGGAAATTGGTGTAGACCAGGTGCGTTTTAAAACCGCGCAGGTATACGATTACGAAAACGATCCCCACCAGCTGATCCCTGACAATGAAAAATACAGCCGTTATAAAAAGAACAAAAAGGGCGAAATGACCATCAAAAGCGGTTTGGGCAACCATTGCTCCAAATTGTGGCAGGGGAACGTGATTACCTGGGACGGGCTGGTAGTACCCTGCTGTTTCGACAAGGATGCCATGCACCAGCTGGGAAACCTTAAAGTACAGAGTTTCAAGGAGATATGGAATAACGACAATTACAGGCAATTCCGTAAAGAGTTGCTAACCAGCAGAAAAAACATAGATATCTGTGCAAATTGCAGCGAGGGCCTCTCAGTTTGGGAAGAATGAGCTATATTGTTAGCGCTTTATTGAAATCGTTAGACCCTTGCAACCCTTTTTTGTATTATGAACATAGATAAGGCGATTAATCAAACCAAGTTCAGAAGTGAATATCAAAAGCTGATGATCAATGTGATCTTCTCTTCTAACTGGATCACCGAAAACCAGAAAAAATTTCTGGAGCCGGAGGACATCACGCCTCAGCAGTACAACATTCTCCGCATTTTGCGCGGCAGTCACAAACCGCTCAGCACCCTGCAGATCAGGGAACGTATGCTCGACAAAATGAGCGATACCAGCCGCATTGTAGACCGCTTATTACTGAAAGGTTTCGTCGACAAAAAGACCTGCGCTACCGATAAGCGCCTGGTTGACATTACCATCAACGACAGAGGTCTCGAAATGCTCCTTCGCCTCGACAACCGTAACCTCGAACTCGATCGCATGGTTACCAACACACTCTCCGAGGACGAGGCAAGAACTTTAAACAATTTATTGGATAAGATGCGGAATGAATAAAAACAGAATACGTCTATCTTCGCTGCCCCGCACATAAATGGATTGCCCCCGGCACTATTTGTGTGTTGTCACTTGCGCATTTATTTGATCAGAAAATCTATACGAGTAGTGAAGTGCAGCTATTTTTTTGTTTTTGTTTTAGCCCTTTTTTGCCCGCTAACCATCCTGTTTGGACAATATTCCCCCAAATACGAATTCAGAGGGGTGTGGATTGCCACAGTGGCTAATATTGACTGGCCCAGCCGCAAAGGGTTACCCGTTGAACAGCAGAAAGCCGAGTTTAAACGCATACTCGACCTGCACCAGCGTAATGGCATGAATGCCGTGATTGTGCAGGTAAGGCCGGCAGCAGATGCATTTTACCCATCGCCCTACGAGCCCTGGAGCGAATACCTCAGCGGCAAACAGGGCGTTGCGCCAGTACCTTATTACGATCCGCTGCAGTTTATGATTGATGAAGCGCACAAACGCGGCATGGAGTTTCATGCATGGATTAATCCCTACCGCGCCGTGCTGCACAACAACAGCTCGTCTGTTGCACCCAATCATATTACCCGCACCCACCCCGACTGGTTTGTGAACTACGGCGGAAGTAAATATTTTGACCCCGGCAAACCCGAAGTAATGAACTACGTGGTTAACGTGGTAAAAGATATTGTAGAGCGCTACGATATAGACGGCATTCACCTGGACGATTATTTTTATCCCTATAAAATACCCGGCAGGGAATTTCCCGATGCCGCTACCTACCGCAAATACGGCGCTGGCATGGAGAAAGACGACTGGCGCCGCAGCAACTGCGATTCCCTGATTTTTAAACTGCACCAAGTAATCACCGCTGCCAATCCGTATGTAAAATTTGGCGTTAGTCCGTTCGGCGTGTGGCGCAACAAATCCGACGACCCGCAGGGCAGCAATACCCGCGGCGGCTCACCTGCCTACGACGATTTATACGCAGACATTTTGCTGTGGCTGGAGAAAAAATGGGTAGATTATGTTGCACCCCAGCTGTACTGGGAAATAGGCCACCAGCTGTGCGATTACCGTACCCTGCTGGATTGGTGGGGCAACAATACCTATGGCCGCCACCTGTATATTGGTCATGGCATGTACCGCACCGTTGAAAACGTAACCGCAGCATGGCGCGGCACACACGAAATACCCAACCAGATTGAACTGTTACGCCGCAACGATAAAGTGCAGGGCAGCGCTTTCTTCAGCAGCAAAAACTTTGAAGAAAACCCGCATGGCTGGGATGATAGCTTGCGCAACCACTATTACCATTTCCCCGCCATTGTGCCGCCCATGCGCTGGCTCGATGCCCTGGCCCCCTTACAGCCCAGCATTACCAATGCACGCGATATTGCCGACCGGTCTGTTACCGCAGCCCCCATTATACGTATTGATGGCGCGGCAAAAGATACCGAGCTGGTAAAAAGCTTCGTGATTTATGCCACCAACACATACAACGTACTGGGCCAGCAACCCCGTTACATGGTGGTACCCAAAGACGACAATACTTTCAGCCTCGATATTCTGCAGAGCGATTTGCCGGCAGACTGGACCAACTGTTTTATTGCCATCAGCACCATTAACCGCAGCAACAACGAGAGCCCTATCAGCAACACGGTAGAGTTCATCAAAACCGACAAAGGCTGGATGATTCCAAGGCAATAGCCATCTTCTTCCTACCTTTGCCGCAGTAGCCATTACATCCGATTAACTTTAAAATTTTAGCTATGCCCGGATTTGAATTTTTTGGAGCAGAAGAGCGCAAAGAAGTCAACGACGTACTCGAAACCGGAATTATCATGCGTTATGGTTTCGACGGACCACGCAAAGGCGTTTATAAATCACGTGAGCTGGAACAGGCTATCTGTGAGCGCCTGGGCAGCAAACATGCATTGCTTGTTTCAAGCGGCACCGCAGCTTTAACCACGGCTATGGCTGCGCTGGGCATTGGTGCAGGCGACGAGGTAATTATGCCCGGTTTCACATTCGTAGCCAGCTTTGAAGCCGTATTAAGTGTAGGCGCCGTACCTGTGCTGGTAGATATTGACGAAACGCTTACACTGAACCCGGAAGCAGTGAAAAAGGCCATTACCCCGAAAACAAAATGCATTATGCCGGTACATATGTGCGGCAGCATGGCCGATCTGGATGCTTTACAGGCAATAGCCAAACAACATAACCTGCTGCTGCTCGAAGACGCTTGCCAGAGCATCGGCGCAACCTATAAAGGCAAGGCCCTCGGCACCATTGGCGATGCAGGCACTTTCTCTTTCGACTTTGTAAAAACCGTTACCTGCGGCGAAGGCGGTGCGGTGTTAACCAACAACAGCACGGTATACGAAAACTGCGATGGTTTCAGTGATCATGGGCACGATCACAAACGTGGAGACGACCGTGGTGCAGATGAACATCCTTTTCTGGGTTACAACTACCGCATCAGCGAACTGCATGCAGCAGTAGGGCTGGCGCAGTTCCGCAAGCTTGATCAGTTCCTGGAACTGCAGCGCAAAAACTACGGCATCTGGAAAGAAGCCCTGGGCGCTATTCCTGAAGTAAGCTTCAGAACAGTACCCGATGCTGCAGGAGACAGCTGCACGTTTGTATCCTGGTTTATGCCTACCGGCGAACTGATGCAGGCCGTACTGGCAGAACTGAAAGCGCAGAATATAGCAGGCGGCCATATGTACTGGTTTAACCACAACTGGCACTACATCCGCAAATGGGATCACCTGAAAACAGCGAAAAGCCTGTACCCTTTGAACGAAGCGCAGCAACAGGCGTTGCGGGCATTGCAGCAGCAGGATTTTTCCGCGAGCGACGTCATCATGTCACGCTGCGTAAGCACCGCTATTACACTGGGCCTTACAGAAGCACAGGTAAAAGAAAAAGCCGGTGCAGTAGCAACGGCTATCAAAAAAGTGCTGCAACAGCAGGCTGTTTCAGCATAATACAATATTGTTCTCTTGCACAAAGGCTGTTTTATACCACCAGGTGTGAAACAGCTTTTTTTATTCCGGTACTTTTACTGCTTCGCCCCATTTCAGCACAGCAGTACGTATATCATCCATTTTATAGGGTTTCAGCAAAAAGTCGTTAAACCCTGCACGTATCACAATCTCTTTTTCACTGATCAATGCATTGGCTGTAACGCCTACTATCACTGGTTTTTGGCCGGTTAAAAAATATTCGCGGATGCGTCTTGTTGCTTCCAGTCCGTCCATTACCGGCATATACAGATCCATAAAAATGAGATCAAACGTGTGCTCTATCGCCAGCGCCACAGCTTCAGCGCCATTTTTTGCCACCACGCACTGGTACCCCATTTTACCAAGCAGGGAAGTAAGCATAAACTGGTTCATATCATTGTCGTCCACAATCAAAATACGCAGCGGCATTTGCTGCGCCAGCGTATTGTCGATCAATGCAGCTGCTTCGGTGGTTTCACCATCAGGCTCTGTTTCAAATGGCTCTTTCAGCATGCGGCCTTTAATGGTGAAGGTGATAAAATTGCCTTTGCCTGCAATGGTTTCCATTTTAAAAGTGCCACCCATTAATGCCACCAGGCGGGTGCTAACCGAAAGACCGAGGCCGGTTTGGTCGGTTGTCATGCTGAGTGCATGCACATTCGCGTGATGATCGGGTATCAGCATGCTGCCTGTAATAGGCTGGATAAGGCTGTTGTCTTCTATCGCAAACAAAATCTCAATCGCATCGTCCTGCCTGCTTTTCAGCGAAATCTTCAGCATGATGCCGCTGCCGTCAGCTGCCTGCCGTTGGGCATTGCTCAGCAGGTTAATCAACACCTGCCGCAGCCTGGAATGATCACCGAGTATCAGGTCAGGCACCTGTTCGTCTACCTGGCTGGCAATACTCAAATGGTTGCCTGCCGATGCGTTGAGCAGTGACAAAACCTCACGCACACTGCGTTTCAGGCCAAAAGGTACCTGTTC
Source organism: Deminuibacter soli (assembly GCF_003412455.1). Taxonomy (GTDB): domain Bacteria; phylum Bacteroidota; class Bacteroidia; order Chitinophagales; family Chitinophagaceae; genus Deminuibacter; species Deminuibacter soli. The sequence continues at coordinate 716,739 of NZ_QTJU01000001.1, forward strand.
AAGCTGCAGGGAGCCCGATTCAATTTTTGAAAACACCAGCATGTCGTTAATCACCGACAGCAGCGAAACGTTGCTGTGGTGAATATTGCTGACATATTTCTTCTGCTCTTCAGACAAAGGAGTTTGCATCAACAGCGAGGTTAAGCCAATGGCGCTGTTCAGCGGCGTGCGGATGGCATGGTTCACGGTAGCGAGGAACTGCGCCTTGGATTGCGTCATCTCTGCTTCTGCCTTGCGCGCATCTTCCACTTGCTTGCGTGCTTCGGTACGTAACCGCGTACTTTGCTTCAATAACAGCAAAATAAACACAATCAGAAACAGGCAAATAATTAGCGTAGCAGGTATATACAACATGATGTTCTGGTTTTTGAACAAGAATGCTGGGGCAATTATTCCCCAACACTTTGCTACTCACCACAATTATTATCAACTAAAAAACAATAATATAATAAATACCGTTTATATCTTTAGTCTTTTACAGGAGTGACCCTATTTATATTATGCAATTAATCGTAAGAGAATTTAATTTGCAATTAATATTTTATTAATTGAAATATAGGGAGGCTAATGTTTACCCTCCAGCTGGTCAACATAGTCAACCGAACCCAGTCGTATTTTCACCGGAAATTTTACTGCTTTTTCCAGTTTCAATTCCTTATCGCAGAAAAAAGGTAAATGATTGGTATAATAATTAGCAGGTATAAGCCGTATAGGGTAATGTGCAACAGCAGCCGAATCGCGGATTTGTAAAGTTTTAACAACTATGCTGGTTGAATCAGTATGCGTTTGCGCCTGCGCAAAAACTTTACATAAAACACAGCAAACTACCAATATTGTTTTCGGCATATAGTATGATGATTACACCGTAAATTTACCGCGAAAAACCAAGTTCTGGATTTGCCTTAACGCATATTTAGGAATCTGAAAAAGAATGGCACTTAGTCAATCATTACAACAGAAATTATTACAGAAACTGTCACCTCAGCAGATTCAGCTTATGAAACTGCTGCAGGTACCTACTGCCAACCTTGAAGAGCGTATCAAGGAAGAGCTGGAAGAAAACCCGGCCCTGGAGCAGTCGGAAGACAGCCATGACGACAATTACCTCGACGAGCCTTCCGATGAATTTGAATCGGGTGAGGACGAGTATGATATGGATGGAAGCGAGGATGAGTACGAGAATATCGACATCAGCGAATACGTCTCCGACAGCGACGACGATGTAGCCGATTACAAGCTGCGCGACGATAACTACCCGGAAGCAGACGATAAAAAAACCATTCCTTTCAAACTCGAAAGCAGCTTTCACGATACCCTGCTCGATCAGCTGGGCCTGCTGTCATTGGGCGAACGTGATTACAAAATAGCAGAGCAGATTGTAGGCAGCCTCGATGACGATGGTTACCTGCGCCGCGAATTGTCGTCTATTGCCGATGACCTTGCCTTCAGGCAAAACATCGATGCATCTGAAGAAGAAATTGAAAGTATCATTAAAAAGATACAACAGTTTGACCCGCCGGGTATTTGTGCACGCGACCTGAAAGAATGCCTGCTGCTGCAGTTGCGCCGACAGTTAATTGAAGGCAGGGATGTAGCGCTGGCTATTACGGTGCTCGACAAATACTTTGACGAGTTTACCAAGAAGCACTACGAAAAAATACAGCGTGGCCTTAACCTCGACGATGATCAGCTGCGCGATGTAATCAATATCATCATTAAGCTCAATCCCAAGCCGGGAGGCAATTTGGGAGAAATAAACAAGGCGGAAAGCTATATCGTTCCCGACTTCTTTATTCTCAACAACAACTCCAAGCTGGAGCTTACCCTCAATGCTAAAAACGCACCCGACCTGCGCATCAGCGAAGGTTACCGCGAAATGCTGAAAGAGTATGATAAGGGTGCTAAAAAAGACAAACGCCAGAAAGAAGCGGTGATGTTCATCAAGCAGAAAATTGATTCTGCGAAATGGTTCATCGACATGATCAAACAGCGCCAGCACACCCTGCTGAGCACCATGAACGCGATCATGAACTACCAGCACGAGTTCTTTCTTACCGGTGACGAAACCAATCTTCGTCCCATGATCCTGAAAGATATTGCAGAGATCACCGGTCTTGATATCAGCACCGTAAGCCGTGTGGCCAACAGTAAGTTTGTGCAAACCGAGTTTGGCACTTACCGCCTCAAATTCTTCTTCAGTGAATCACTCAGTACCGAAAGCGGTGAAGAAGTGAGCACCCGCGAAGTAAAGAAAATACTGAGCGACCTGATAGAAGGTGAAGACAAGCGCAAGCCGCTGAGCGATGAGCGCTTAACCGAACTGCTCCAGGAAAAGGGCTACAATATTGCCCGCCGCACGGTAGCCAAATACCGCGAACAGCTGAACATACCGGTAGCAAGGCTCAGGAAACAATTATAATTTTAACGCCACGATATTTTCACCAGCCAGGCAGCACCACTGCCTGGCAATTTTAATCGTACACATGACCACAGATATTGATATACCACAAGAACAGCAACCGGCCACACAGCCTGCAGCCTTGCGCGTGCTGGCCAAACTGGTGTCGTATATTTTTCACCCGTTGTTTATTCCCACGTATATTTTTATCTGGCTCATGCTGCGCTTTCCTTACGAATTTGCCGGCATTACAGAAAAAATGGTGAAGCTGCGCCTGCTGGGCGCATTCTGGACCACCGCCTTTTTCCCTGCCTTCGCGGTGTTTTTGCTTTGGCGACTGAAGTTTGTTGAAAGCATTTTGCTGCGCACACAGAAAGAGCGCATTGTGCCCTACATCATTACCATGTTTTTTTACTGGTGGATGTGGTACCTAAGCCGCAATTTCACCGACCAGCCCATTATACTGAAAAGCTTTTACCTGGGTATTTTCTTTACCACTGTACTGGGCCTTATCGGCAATGTGTTCTTTAAAATAAGCATGCACGCCATGGGCATTGCCGGCGGCCTCTGCTGCGTTATTGCCACCTGCTTTTTATACCATGTTCACCTTGGAGCCGATATTGCCATTGTAACCCTGGTTGCCGGACTGGTAGGTACCAGCCGCCTGCTGCTGAACGATCATAGTCCGGCCGAGGTATACGCCGGTATTATCGTGAGCATACTATGCCAGCTGCTTGCCTGGTATTTTGTATTTAAATTTTAAAGGAATATAACCTGCAGTAAAAAAGGGCGCTCAGTGTGAGCGCCCTTTTTTATAATATCTTCATCCGGAAGCATTATTTATTCAATGCCGCGATGTTCAGCGGGGGAAGTGGTGCTTCCAGCGCAGGCCAGTTAAAACGTGCATTTACAATTTGTGAGCTGTGTGCGTACCAGGCATCGGGGTAATAAGCGAAAAAGCAGCTGCCGTCTTTAATCTCATCGATAATGTTTTTATGCTCTTCATAAGGCACAGCCGGGCAACCATAACTGCGGCCCATCATCTGTCCTTCGTCGGCCCTTTCTCCATTTACATAAAAACTGCCGTGCATTACAATATCGCGTTTGCGCACATTGCTGTTAATGCCATGCTCCTGCCCGTCGAAACGCATGCTGTAGCCGGCTTTGCCGCGGTAAGTTTCAGCAGTGATCATAAAACCCAGTGAGCTTTTGTGCGAATTATTGAGGTTGGAAAAGCTGGAAGCCATGTCTTTTCCTGAATTGCGACCATGTGACACATACGTGTTGTACAGGATAAGCCCCTTTTCCATATCGAGTACATACAGGCGTTTGGCGCTGCTGGGCTGACTGTAATCGCAGATAGTGAGCAAATGTTTTTTGGCAAGCAGGTTTTTACTGAGCAGGTACTCGTACCCTTTGCAGGCATTGAAAAATACGCTGCGGTTTAAACCGGCAGAATCAAGGTGAAGCTGGGTGTACATACTGTCTACCCAATGATTAACAACAGCAGATTCACTGTTACCGAGCAGGGAAGGGAATTTTTTGTCGTCGTTAAGATCTTTGCCAAAAGCGCTGGTTACGGCAAGAGATCCAAAGGTGCATGCGTAAAAGCCACACAGAATCAAAAATCGTTTCATCACTGGTTGCTGATTTGGTTTTTGCGTTCACAATTGGATTTTCAGGTTGGTAGTTGTGCCATTAATAATGACCTGCGGGCAAAATTATTGTGCATCCGGTAAAAAAAATCGGCCGCCCGGTCATTTTAAGGCTATTTAACTACATTCTAACTGCCTCAAAGTAGGCAAAATCTGCCCAAAATATGGGTCTAAACGCCTTTTTTTTAGCATTTTATGCCCTTTGCGGCCGTTTCTTTTACAATTCCCCTGAATTTGAAAACTCGTTAAAATAGATACGTACCAGTAATATAAACATGGCAATAAGAATGGGACCAAATATTAATCCGATGAAGCCAAACATGTTTACACCTATAATTACACCAAACAGGGTAATAAGCGGGTGTATATCGCCAATTTTCCTTTGCAGTACAATGCGGAAAAGATTGTCAACCGTGCCTATTACACCAAACCCGTAAATCAGCATTACAATACCCTTCCATGCAGGCTCCTGCACAAACAATAAAATGCTTAGCGGAACATAGGCCATAGCGGCACCTACAAACGGCAGCATGGAAGTAATGCAGGTTACCATAAACCAGAACCAGGGATCTTTTACACCCAGGAAAAAATAGGCCACCAGCCCCACAATACCCTGCAGCAGGGCAATCAGCGGTACACCCAGTGCATTGCTGATGACCAGCCCTTTCAGTTCCTTGCCCATGCGTATTTTATTGGATGTTTTAAGCGGCATATGCGTAAACAGCCATTGCTCCATGGTATCGTAATTCACCAGCATAAAATACAGGATGAAATACATGATCAATAACATGGTAAGTGTATTGAACGTTGCGCCAAGCACATTGGGCAAACTGCCGGCGATAATAGTGCCTGCCTTGCTCAGGTTTTCGCCGCTCAGCAAGTGAATATCATACTGCTGCTGTAAACGGCCGATAAGATTTTTGAGCGCTTCGATTACCTGGTTGGAGTGCTGCACTGCGTAATTGATGCGCGAGCTGAGCATGGTCACCATCACCCAAATGGGCACCAGCACAACCAGGAAGGTAAGCAACAGCACAATGGTAGCGGCCCAGGGCTTGCGCCAATGCTTTTTACCTACCAGGAAAGCCATCTGTGAACGTACCAGCACATAAAAAGTAACTGCACCAAGCAGGGCTGGTATAAAAGAAGATAATTCAATAAATAAAATTGTACCCAGAATAAGCAGTATGGCAATAAAAGCTACCTGGCGTAGTTTGTTGCTGTCGAGATAATTCATGTCCAAATATGTATACCTGTGTTATTCATATTTGATGCCAGCTGCAGTTATTTGCGTTACGGGGGGCGGGAAAGTGTAGTTGCGGCTTGTGATATAAAAAAAATTTCACCAGCGTAAAACCAAACAGGCTGATAAACGTTTAAACATTGACTTGAATGTGTACAGTATGGGCAAAAAAAAAGCCCTGATAAGACTATCTGGGCCGTTGCTAACCTATGAAAAACACCGATGTAAAGATAAGCTGGGTTATTTTGATATACAATAGCCAAACCTTAAGCAAAGATTAAAAAACGCTGAAAATTTTAAGGCCGCAACCAAAACTAACAGCTTTCCCAATAATTACGCATCTTCCTATTCATCCCTGTTTACACAAATACTGCTTAAAGACGCATACACTTGTTTGCCTGTTGTAGAAACAAATACCCGGCTGATAACCGGCACTTCCCGGTAATACACTGGCATTACACACAAAGCAGCCGCGGTATAATTGTTGAACCCTTCCCCTGTAAAACCTGTTTTATGCAAAAAGAAGATCAAATGACAACGCTGGCGGGTGTAATGGAAAAATTGCGCCTCAGGAAACTGGACAATGAGTTCCGGTGGACAGCCGAAGGCTTTACGGCAGGCAAAGGCAAAAATTACCAACCGGAAGATTTGCTGATCACGAAAACCTATCGCTTCGAGGGTATGAGCGATCCTTCAGATAATGCCATACTGTATATTATAAAAGCCAATGACGGCTTAACCGGTTACAGTCTGGACGCCTATGGCGCCTATAGCAACCATGAAGATGAAGAAGGCTATGATAATTTTATACGCCTGATACCTATCGAAGCGCATGAAGAGCAACTGAATGAAGAAATTTAGCCGCTGTACCTGCCTGCTGAATAAGCCAGAACGAAGAATTTACTGGTCTCCTCCCCTCGCGGAGGAGATTTTTTTTACCTGCCTGTATTTAAAAAGCTTTTTACCATATCGGTATATTCCTCGTACGAACTCGGTTTGCTGATGGTAGCCTCTGCTCCCAGCCTGGTACACTGATCCATAAAAACAGCGTCGTTATAGGTGCTGTAAATAATTACCGTAATGTGTTTATAGCGGTCACTGGTTTTAAGATAGGAAAGGGTTTGCATGCCATTCATTTTAGGCATGTTGTGATCGAGAATGATCAGGTTGGGTAAATTGCCTGTACCCGGTATGGCATCGAGGTACTGAATTACTTCAATGCCGTTTTCCACGAAATCGAGCGCTGAACGGCTATAGCCGAGGTCTTCAAAAACCTGGTCGAATATAAATCGGTCATCGCTGTCGTCATCTGCCAGTAAAATTTTCTTCGTCATACGCTCCTGTTAAAAATGCGGTTGTTGTTATCCCACTGTGGCAACATGCCTTTGTGCAACCGGTAATAGGATAGTGAAAACGGCGCCTTTACCTTCTTCGCTGTGAGCAGAGATAATGCCGTTGTGTTTGTCAATAATTTTCTTGGTAATAGCCAGCCCTATGCCGCTGCCCTCATATTTGTCTTTCGAGTGCAGGCGTTGAAACAATGTAAAAATGGTGTTTTTAAAATGTTCATCAAAGCCTATCCCGTTGTCTTTAACCGTTATTTTGCAAAATGCACCGTTTTTGTCGGGCATACTGTTAAAGTTTAATTCATTCACCAGTTCTGCGTCAATGGTAATTACTGGTTCCAGTTCTTTTTTTACAAACTTCAGCGAATTACTGATCAGGTTTTGAAATACCTGCCGCATCTGGCCGGGTATTACTTCCAGTTCGGGTAAATCGTGTGCAATAATAATTTTCGCCTTCTTCTCCTGAATAGTGATCTCCAGGTCTTCGAGTATTTCATGCACAATGCCGTTCAGGCTTACCCATTCAAACCGGTAATTGCTGGCGCTGAGGCGCGAGAAGTTTAATATATCAGTGATGAGTGAACGCATGCGTGCGCTGGAATGAATAATGCGTGCGAGATAATCAGCTGCCGGTGCTTCAAGCGTGGGCGCATATTTATCTTTCAGCATTTTGCTGAACATATGAATTTTACGCAACGGCTCCTGCAAATCGTGCGAAGCAACAGAGGCAAATTGCTGTAAATCGCTGTTGCTGTTTTCCAGTGCTACGTTAATCTTCTGCAATTCGGCCGTACGTTGTTTTACTTTCTGCTCCAGTAATTCATTGATCGATTTCTGTTCATGAATATCGGTGCTGGTGATAATCCAGCTGATGGTTTGGCCCTCGTTGTCGCGGTGTGGCTTGGCACGCATCAGGTTCCAGTGGTAGTTATTGCCTGCTGTGCGCAAACGCAGCTCAAGCTGAAAGCCATTGCCATTGCGGGCCGCGGTATCCCATGCCTGTAACGCCACAGGCAAATCTGTTTCGTATACCACCTGTTGCCAGCCATTGCCCAGGGCGGCTTCAGCAGAAATACCGGTATATAATTCAAAATGCTTGTTCGCAAAGTCAACCTGCTTGGCTGCATTGGCGGTATATAAAATTAACGGCACAGATTCGGCCAGGAAGCGGCGTTCTGCAATATTGCGGGCCACCGCTTTTTCGGCACGCTTCAGTTCGGTTACATCGAGCATAGAGCCCAGCATGCGGTAAGGCGTATTAAATTCATCGTGCAGTACATAAGCGCGGTCAAGTATATTGGCATACGTGCCATCGGCCTTCAGAAAACGGTATTCGGCACTCCACTGCGTTTCGTTGCTGTTGATAATAGCATATATGCTGTTGCCGGTTCTCTCCCTTTCTTCGGGATGCACTTTATTGAGCCAGAAAGCACGGTTGTATTCGCCGGAAGCATACCCGAATATGGCAAAAAACGAATCGTTCCACCACACTTTGTTGTTCACAAAATCCCAGTCCCAGATTGCATCATTGGTAGCGCGTGATACCAGCCTGAAACGTTCATCGCTTTGTGTTAACTCACGGGTGCGTTCCAGTACCTTGTTTTCAAGTTCAATATTCAACTGACGCAGGTTTTCTTTTACCGTTATCAGTTCATTATAGTTTTTACGCAGCTTTTGTTCAGCAGATTTTTTTTCAGAAATATCTGTATAAGTTGCCACAAAGCCATCCATCATTTTAACAGCACTGATGGCAAACCACCTGCCGCCCATTTCCTGCAGCTGCACATCTTCCTGCAAAGGCTTATCGTTTTGTACCAGCTGTACATATTTGTCGAACAGGCCCTGTTGTGCCAGCACAGGTGCTATACGCTGCAATGACTTGCCTGTGTAGGTTTCAGCGGGGTCGGCAAAAAACACAGCAGCTGCCGCGTTGGCTGTCTGAAACAAAAAGTCGGTTACTTTCAGGTTGCTGTTGCGCACTGCCTTAAAAGCGATAATAGCGCTGCGGCTTGAATTGAAAATACCGCGGATAATATTGTTGAGATCAGTAATGGTGGTTACATCCACAAAAGAGAGAATTACCCCGCCATGCTGTTTGTTTTGCCGCAGGTAAGGCATAATGCGCACCAGCAGGTTAACACCGTTCTGCAGCTGTACTTCACGCTCTATCATATCGCCGTCTTTAAGCACCGTTTCAATATCGCCGATCAGGTTTTCGTAGCGCAGGTTGGTAGAAATATGGCTGATGGGCCGCCCTATATCTGTTTCAATAAAATTGATAATACGTACAGAAGCAGGATTGAATTTGCGGATACGCAGATCCATATCCAGGAAAACCTGGCCTATATCTGTACTGCGGAAATAATTGTTGAGGTCATCATTCAGCTCAATCAGCTCTTTTATTTTAAGCTGGTATTCGGTATTGAGCGTGTGCAGCTCTTCGTTGAGTGATTGTAATTCTTCATTGCTGCTTTGCAGTTCTTCATTCGCGCTCAGCAATTCTTCGTTGCTGCTCTGTAGTTCTTCGTTGGTAGTTTCGAGCCCTTCCACTGCCATTTGCAGGCTGTACTTGGTTTCACTCAACTCAGCCTCCAACTCGGCCATATAAGCGCTTGTATCAGCAGTTCCGGCAGAAGCCGGTGACGGCGTTTGTGCTGCCGCGGCATATTCCATACTGGCATCCCCGATAACTACCAGTGTATAGCCATTGCCCTGTACTTTAGAAGGCGGCTTTACCATCAGGTTTACTGCTTTGGCCACCTGTTGCTCGGTATACCGCAGGTTGCGCAGTGTTTTTTTCTGCCCGTCTTTCCATGCATGCTTAATGGTGATGCTGAGGTTGACCGATAAATCCTGCGGCAGCATACGCAGCAGGTTCAGCTGCAGGCTTTTCTTTGGCAGTGATAAAAAATGATCGAAGTTGCCGGAAGCTTCTTTTATCTCGTACTGCTGGTCAATATAAAATGCTGCATAATTAAACTCTTCAGCCAGCGCCTCCCTGAAAGCATCTGCCAGTGAACCCTGGCGCGTTTTGCTTTCTGTTTTTAAAATGGCTGCTGCCGGTTTTAACGCCGGCTCGGGCATGCCCTCAATCGGGTGCTGGAACAAGGCAGGCGAATGACTGCTGCCGCTGATTTTGCGGTAGAGTTTCCACTTGCTGTTGATTTCGATCAATGCATCTTTTATGTAGTTGGGATTTTCGCTGGAACCGAGCAGCAAATAACCATTGGGCTGCATCGCAAACAACAGTACCGCGTAAATTTTCTGCTGCAATACCGTGCCCAGGTAAATAAGCATGTTGCGGCAACTCACCAGCTCGTTCTTGATAAACGGGGGATCCTTGATAATATTATGCTTTGCAAATACAATCTGTTTGCGGATACGTGGTATAATGGTATACGAATCCTGTTCGCGTATAAAATAGTTTTCCAGCAGCAGCGGATCTACATCCTGTGCAATAGAAAAAGGATAAGCACCCTTTGAGGCAATTTCAATATTGGATTCATCGAGGTCGGTAGCGAATATTTTTACATCTACCTTTTTATCCTGCGCAGCGAGCAACTGATCGAAGCAAATGGCAATGGAATATGCCTCCTCACCCGTGCTGCATGCTGCCACCCATATTTTGATGGTATCACCTGTTGATTTCTCTGCTACAATAGCCGGTATTACACGTGTTTTTAACAGCTCAAACGCTTCTGCATCGCGAAAAAAACGGGTTACGCCAATCAGGAAATCTTTTCCCAGCAGCGCAGCTTCTTCCTGGTTGCCGCGCAGCAGCTGCAGGTATTCTTCAAGTGTAAAAACATTGTGCTGCATCATGCGCCGTGAAATACGGCGCAGGATAGTAGGCGTTTTGTAATAGTGAAAATCGTACCCGGAGGCCTTGTGAATAAGCCCAAAAATTTCCTGTAACACGTCATCGTTTACCTTGCCGTTATCCAGCACATATACCGGTGTTTCCGTAATATGACTGAACATTTCAGCCGGCATGGCCGCAGGCGTAAGCACCACATCTGCATTACCCGATGCTATAGCGCTGTTGGGCATACCATCGAAGCGGGCACTCTCCGGCGTTTGCACCATAACCATACCGCCGGCGGCTTTAATGGCTTCAATACCCTTGGTACCATCTGTACCTGTACCACTGAGAATAATAGCAATAGCTTTTTCCTTTTTCTCTTTTGCCAGGGTATATAAAAAACTATCGATGGCAGTGTTGGGTGCTTTTTCGTTGCGTTTGTCGGCCAGCAACAGTTTATTGCGGCCAATGGTCATTACCTTGTTATTGGGAATTACGTAAATGCAGTTTTTCTGTATGAGGAGCTCATGTTTGGCTTCATACACTTTCATATGCGTATGACGCGATACCAGCTCAACCAGCAGACTTTTGTAATCGGGCGACAAGTGTTGTATAATGACAAAAGACAGGTTGGCGGTTTCAGGCATATTATCGAAAAATTCATGAATCGCCTCCAAACCACCTGCCGATGCGCCAATGGCCACCACATAATGCCCCTGATCGTTCACGCCTTCCGGCGCCTCTGTTCGTTTTGTTTTATTGCCAGACACAGCAGGTACTTGTATTTATGGTAAAACTTGTCGTGTATTAAATTCATAGATAAAGCTACGCAGGTACTCTGCCATGCGCAGTTCTTCATCATGCCAGGGAAGTGATATGGCCCTGAATGTTTGCTGCCAGAGTTTAAAGGAATGGCGCGGATGATATTTACCGGTATTGCCTTCAAACTGTATGGCTTCATCGGGGTTGCCGCCCCAGTTTACGGTGCGCACCACCTCGGGTCTGAACAACAGCAGGTAATCGTCCCCATTGCTGTTCAAAGGAATTGCCAGCAGCCCGCTTGCATGGCCGGTGTATTTATGTGCCGTATCAAACACGCTGCTTAAATGTGTTTCACTCCATGTGTTTTTCAGTTTCCTGGCATTGAGCCAGAACACCAGCTCTTCCAGTTCTTCTGCCCCGGGTGTTTGACCATATAACTGCACTTTACCCTGCTGTATCAACGCAGCCCCTGTTGCATTAAACAATGACAGCAAATGCGCGCCACCTGCAGCAAAGGCAGCGGTAACACCCTGGCTGTTGTACACCTGTTCTATAAAACGGGCATGGCTCTCGTTCAGCAGCGCGTTGAATAAAGATTGCTCTTTATTATTCAGCGCAGTAACCTTGGCCGACATAATACCAGACAACAATTCAAACACCGCACACATTTCAAACGAAAGGTATTTGGCTTCGCGGTGATGACAGGCAATCAATCCCCACAGTTTATCGCCGTACATAATGCGCGTGCTCATAGATGCCATTACGCCCATGTTTTTGAGATACTCAATATGCACCGCAGCTACTGCGCGCATGTTGCAATCGCTCAAATCAACAAACGCATGCGTTACGGGGTTAATCACCGGGTATAATTTAACCGGTGTGTATTCGCGTGATGGTATTAAACGGTAAGCATTGCGCTGGTACAAATCGCGCGCCTGCCTGGGAATATCTGATGCAGGGAACGTAAAACCCATGTACGATTCCATGGCTGGCTCCATTTCTTCGGCTACTACCGTACCATTCCAGTTTTCATCAAAATGGTAAATCATCACCTTATCGAACCCGGATATTTTTTTAAGTTCCCTGGCCGCAACAGTACACATGGCCGCAGTGGTGGGCGCTTCTTCAATGGCCAGCATGCTGTACTTGAGCTCCTGGAATACCGATACAAAAGGCTGCAAGCTGGCTGTTTCATACGCGTTCAGCTCTATTTCAACCAGTATATAACCCGTTTTGGCATGCGCCAGTGCGAGATATTGTTTATCCTGCACCGTTAATGTAAACGGAATTTTATTACTGGTTGCTTTATCAAAGTGTGCGGTGAGCAGGTTTACCGCAGCCTCACCAACATGCGCCTGTAAGGGAGTGCCTGCCAGTTCGGTTACCGGCAGGTTAAACACGAGGTGTGCATTTTCGCTGGCCTGTACAATTTGCAGGCTGGCACCATCCAGCACCAACAGTACGCCATAAGGCTGAACCAGGTTAATATTGTGTATGGGCAGGCTGCCGCAAAAGGCAGAATCATAATTTTTATCTGGCGTCATGTGCGGCTATCCATTTTTGAAAACTTACAAACGTATCATTGGCGGCATACAGCAGGGCTGCTTTTTCCGTTTCGCTGAAATCATCCTCGAGCAATAATTTAAAACGTTGCCACATGGCTGCTGTTTGCTCGCCGTACCCCTCGAAAAAAGACAGGGCACCGCCAGCTTCCTGCAGGCGCTGGCGAATCATATTCGAAATAATTTGTCCGCCCAGTGTAGAGCCCTCCAGCACATACATAGCCCCCAATGCCTGCGGGTACGAGGTAATATCGGGCAAAGTATTACACAATGTGGTTGCTGCCACACTGCCGCCGTCAATAGCGGCCATATCGCTGAGGATGGATTGCGCCTTGCGCCTGGCTTCAAAATCGGGCAGTTTATCGCATACCTGCGGAGCTATTTTCGTTTCCAACGCTGCATAATAGCCGTAAAACAAACGCAGCAGGCGCGTATAATCTCCGCCCGTGCGGATGCTTTTAATGGCCGGTATCATCCTGCCTTCCAATGCGGCATGGGCTGATTTTGTATAATTTTTCAGTTCTTCTGCTAATACCATGGTTTTGTTTTTCTTAATCTGCCTTCAAAAACACACATTTCACCGAAACAGTGACTAATAACACATTATCAAGCAATAACAATGCCTGCAACATTTTGTTGGAGGCTGGTCAGTTTTGTTCATTTGTACTTGCAACTTCGAAGTGCTGCAATTATTTTTATATTTAGCACCGCTTGCCATTATCCTGTCTCGAATTACCTGCCCACAACCCTTTCATCCATCTGTTTTACCGAAAAATGTTACCCTATGAGCATGTCGTACGCATATTCCGGCCTAACGCATGAACAAAAGCAGGCGCAACTTGAAATGGCACTGGCCAGCGGATCGGAGACTGCGCTGTACCTGATACAGGAGCTGTATACGAAAACACTGCTGTTTCATGTGTACAACCAGTTGCGCAATACCAATCCGCAGCGCAATACTATCGAGCGCATTATTATGGATGCCTATATCAGCCTCTGGGCGGTGAAGGATAATTACCGCAGCATTGCCGCTGTTAAATCATTTTTATACCAAACAACCACAGAAGCCTGTGAGGGGTATTGCCGCAGGTATGGCAAGCCGGTTATTTCCACGGTTGACACAGTTTATCCCAGTGCGCCGCTCAACAGGAGACATATGGAAGAAACTGTGCAGGAGCATTGGGTATAAGGGGATACTGTATATTTGTAATCTCTATCTGTCCCCTGTTTAAACATTGATACGGCCCTGCCCGGCAGTGCCGTATGTTTCACCCAACAACCCCTTACTATGAAGAGTATACTGGTTAAATGGCCGGGGCAGCCAGCGCCGCGTACTTTACATGCCGTGCTGTGCGACAGAGGCCAGGAATTCTGGGATATGGCCCTGCACTGGTCGGGTAACCGCCATAAGGCAGAAGCAATTGTTGCCGATGCATTTGTTCACCTGTGGCAAAAACAACCGGTACTTAAAACCATGCTGGAACTGCGCGTTTTTCTGTACGAAGCAGTTTGCCTCAGCAGTATTTACTTTCTGCAAACACATATGTCCGGTGCACCCTACTACGAACTGGTGCGCGAAATTCTGCACCGTTATACCAACCCCGGCGAGCGCACTTTGATGGATGAGCTGCTGCTTAACAGCTGCCTCGAAGAATTAAAACACCTGTCTGTTCCACCCATGTCAAAAGAAGTATTTACCCGTTACTATGTGGGCGGAGAAAACCTGGTAACCATTGCCAATAACCTGCAGATACCTGCCGGTGAAGCGCAGTTTCTGCAACTGCTGGCATTACAGCAGCTGGTGTACAGTGACCGCATTTATTCTCTGCCGCAGATATAATTCAGCCCGCATATCCAATGGCATATTGCCGGAAACGGTTGCCAATACCCGTGCCTGTACTGTTGGCTTGTCGCAGTTTTTTTATATATTGTATCAGCTTCTTTCCCTATTCATTTCCCTTCTTTTAATCCCACGTGTTTAAGCATTTGTACTGATGCAGGCAGCCCGGCGCTTTTGCCGTTACTGTAAAAACATGGCTACTATGGATTGCTTACTCACAACGCAGGCTGGTGAGCGTATTCAGCTTACCAGGGATTCGTCGTTTTGCGATGCGGCGCGCACGCCTTTGCCAGGCAGCATTGCCTGCTCTGCCGAAGCTGCATTCGGCAGCATCGCCGTACAGCAACTGCAGCAGGCAGATTATACGGTTTGGCGTATTACAATAAACTGCACCCGCAACGATACGTTGTACTACGCACCTGCCACGCCGCAGCTCGCCTGCCATATTGCTACGCAAGGACACTGGCAGTACCAGGCAGCACAACAAGCCGTGCATTTAAAGCAGGAGCAATATTGTTTTTGTTATTACCCGCACGGCCCTATACAACTCACGGTAAAAGCAGGCTGCAGTTACAGCCTGTTGTGCATAAGTTACAGCTTTCACTACCTGGCTACCAATGCACGCCGCATGCTGCGCGTGCAGCCTGCGCTGGCACGTGCACAACAGCAACAGGCTGTTCAGTTTACCGCGCAGCCTGCATGGCTTACCTTAAAGGCCTGTCATTTGCTGCAGCAGCTGCTACAGCAGGGTATGCAGTTTTTCCGGCACAACAATATGGGCGTATTGCTGACTGAATTGCTGGCACAATTAAACGAACCAGCTGAAACATACACGCATTATACGCCGTACGAGCTGGAGTGCCTGTACGCCATCAAACAACAGATGGAAGCAGACCTGTTTACACACACGTCTATCAGTGAACTTGCGCATGCTTATCATATTAACAGCAATAAATTAAAAAAGGGTTTCATGAGCCTGTTTGGCACCGGTGTGTTTGGTTACCTGGAGCAGGTGCGTATGCAACTGGCCGCAACATTACTTGTACAGGGAGAGCAGTCGCTGGAGGAGATTGCAAAAGCAGTGGGCTATGGATACGAGAGCAATTTCATCAAGGCCTTCAGGCATTATTACCGGCAAACGCCCAACGCTTACCGCAAACAGCACAAGCCTGCCGGTATTGTACAACCCTTGCCGCAGCAGGTTTTCAGCGGCAACATCTGAATTATACGCTACCTATTATTCACTCAATATCCTTTACATGAACCCATTTATCCGATTTGTATTACACGAGCCAGCTAACCGGCGGTTATTGCTGAAAACATTGGTTGTAACACTGGCGCAATGGATAATTTTCAAACTGCTGTATCCTTATGCCGATTTTTTTTCTGATTCGTACAGCTATATTGAAGCCGCTGCATCACACGCAACCGTAAGCATCTGGCCTATCGGTTATTCATGGTTTCTCAGCTTGCTGCACCAGGTGCATTATTCAGATACATTTGTGACCAGTGTGCAGTATTTTTTTCTTATTTGCAGTGCGCTGGTTTTCTTTTTCACGCTGCTGTATTTTTATCAGCCAGCCCAAAATACCATCCGTTTTATCTGGGTATTTTTTTTCTGTAACCCGCTGCTGTTATACCTCAGCAATTATATTTCAAGCGACAGTTTGTTTACTGCTTTAAGCCTGTTATGGTTTACCCAGTTGTTATGGATTATACAACGCCCTGTATGGTACCAGACAATTACACAGGCCTTGTTGTTGCTCATTGCGTTTTGCGTGCGTTACAACGCCATGTACTACCCGTTGATAACCGCGGTGGCGCTGTTTGCCTCTGCCCTGCCTAAAGTTATTAAATGGGGCGCACTGGTGTTTAGTGTGCTGCTGCTTGCGCTGTTTGTAAACTATACCGGTGCTGAAGCCAAGCGGCTTACCGGCACCCGGCAGTTTTCGGTGTTCAGCGGGTGGCAACTGGCCAATAACGCGCTGTATGCTTACCCGCATGTAAAAGTTCCCTATCACATATTTGAAGGCAAGGCAAGCCTTTTTAACCGCAAAGTGGTAAAACCGTTTTTTGATACCTGCCACCCGGGCATAAAGGATATATCGCCAATGAACGGCGCGTTTTACATCCGCATGCCTTATGCACCTTTAAAACAGTACTACATTAAATACGTGCACGACAGCACGCCTGCCACCGATTTCCAGGCATGGGGCGGCGTATCGCCGGTATTTGCATCGTTTGGTAGTACGTTTATTAAAAATTACCCGGGCGCGTATATACAGCACTACATACTGCCCAACAGCGTAAACTATATGCTGCCGCCACTCGAAAAACTGGAAGTCTACAATCTCGGCCTGCCGCAGGTGTATTCCGAAGCCAGGTACTGGTTTCATTACAAAAGTGACAATGTGCATGCTGTTTCAGCCGGCTTGCAAGGCGTGTTGCTGTTTATTTTTCCGCCCCTGTTCCTGGTGTTGAATGGTGCTTTTATTTTTTGCCTCACCGGCTTTATAAAAAAACGGAAGCTGATACCGCACACCCTGTGGTTATGTATCGTGCTCACAATGGTTTTGTTTGCAGCCAATGCCTCATTCAGCATCCTGGCTTCACCCATTGTTTTCAGGTACCAGGTTTTTACGATGATCGTGATTTTTGCTTTCAGTGCTATATTATCTGACCTGGCAGACAGCAGGCAAACAAAAACAGCTGCCGGATGATAACGACTGTGCCTGCGCCCATGAAGGTGCAATTACCAGCCGTTTTTGATATACAGGGCAGTTGTGCCGGATTGGCCTTCCACCAGGTGCAGGCCTTTTGCAGCGAGCGCCTGCGGCCAGTTAAGAATATGCACCATATCGCCGCGCGCACTCACATTAATGTTAAGCACCAGGTCTATATTGCCTGCAATGCCGGTAGCGTCTATTACCTGGAGCGATTGTGTGGCAGTGATAATGTATACCAATGCCGCTACAGGGCAGTTTACCAGCAACAGGCTTTCGGTTTCTTCATTAATACGCAGCACGGGTTCACCGCCGTGTGTAGCAAGCTGCAGCCTGGCAGATTCGCTGGCGGTAAGGTAATAACAGGGTTGAAGCACTTCACGAAGATCCATGCTTAGCGTTTTCAGGTTTTCGGTGGGTGGGTAGCGTTATTGGCAGGTAGTAAGGCAGATGGCGTTGTTACCATTCGGCGGCGTGGTCATCTTCTGTCACCAGCACCAGTTTTTCTATCTCGGCCTCCTGCAAATCAAGTCCGTTGGCGCGCAAGGCTTTTCGCCAGTGCTGCAACATCAGTTGCCGCGGTGCATTGAGGTTGATATGAAGTGTGATATCGATATTGCCCTTGATACCGGTTGCATCAATGATATTGTTGGGTTGCGTAAGATCGATGAGTTTGATGAACAGTTCCATCGGGTAATTGAGAATACTGATCTGGTCGCGTGAATACGAGCAATCAAGCAATCCGGCGCTCCCTTTGGTTTGCAGCTGTTCGCGGGCAGCAGCATTGGCTACCAGGCGGTAACAAGGTATTTTAATGGCATTCAGGCGCATGTTACAGTTATTAACTAAGTCCACAGAATGTTTCAGCGGGGCGTAAAGGTTAATGCAAGCGATATGGATTTACGATTTTAAAGGGGCGGGAAAAGAAAATGAAGAGGGAAGCAAAGAATTGCGCCCCTCTTTTTAGCCTGCACCAACAGGCATTGACTAACATTATGCAACTAAACCAAAACCTCTGTTGCTGTAAGGCACCGGAGGTGCGGCATTGCGCCTGTTAGTACAGGTGGTGGCTTTACCGGGTTGCTCATGCCTCCTCCTCCATTAATATGCCACGCTCTACCTCCATGCAAATCAGGTCAAGCCCGTTTGCCCTGAGGGTAAGCTGCCAGTTACGCAGGCGTGAGAGTGGCAACGATACTATATCCAGGTCAATATTTCCCTCTATACGTGTTTCATTGATCACCGGGAGCTGAAGTGTTAACTCCATATCATTAATGAGTGCAGTTAAGGGATGATTGACCATTGTAAAACCTGCCTGGGCAGAAAAAAAGTTGATCGAACCAACCGGGCCTCCCTTCGTCCGCAGTTTTTCCCTTGCCTCGTCTGTTGCAACGAGTTTATAACACAGTATTTTCTTTACCTGAACACGCATAAGGGTACATTGTTGAAACCAGAAGGATAATAGCAAGCCTAATCTACTACAAAGATCAATGCACTGTGAGTGCAAAAACACAACGAATAAAATGAACAGCGGGTGAATTGCTGCGCGGCTATAAAAACGGTTTTAGCAAAGCCGCACCTGCAAAATAGTCTGCCCCGGGGTACAGGAAATCACTTGTTGTGCTGATTAAACTTGTATACATTTGACCTATCCCCCCTTAAGCCCATTTTCAATGCATGCAGAATTTGACATCGACGAATACCTCGCATCTGGTGTAGCCGCCAGGTATGCCCAAAACCTGCTGACGCAGGAGGAGTTAATGCTGTTTGAGCAGCGGTTTAGCCAATACCCCGAACTCCGCAATGCACTGCTGGCCGAACAACTGTCGCTGCTACAGCGTAAAATGAACAGCAGCGTAATACCTGCAGCCGCTATCTGGCAGCAGGTAGAGCAGGCCATGAGCCATTCTGCCAATCCTGTTCACCCGCTTTCTCCTGCCGCAACCACCATTCCCGTATCAGACCGCGATGAAGCCGGCCGTAAATTTAACCGGCAGCTGCTGTGGTTTATACTGATTACACTGGCACTCACGGTTGTTATTGCCCTGCTTTACTTTTTTGTGCTGGTTTAAAAAAGGGCAGCCCTGTTACAGGCTGCCCGGGAACCCAGGACAAAAATGCGGCCCCTGCCCGTTAGGGGTAGGGAGTTATATGCTTATTTATTTTACCCGGTTGCCAAAGCAGCCATACTGATTAACCCAACGCTTTACCTGTGAGCCCGCTACCAGTTAACGCAATGGCACCAGGCGTTTTTTCATGGAAGTAACTGCCAGCCGCAGATGCGTTTTTACTGAATTGATACTGATACCCATTGCCGCTGCGATGTCTGTTTTTTTACGTCGCTCCAGTATGTTTAACCTGAATGCCATGGCCTGTTGCGGTGGCAGCATTTTGTGCGCACGCTGTATAGCCCTGCCAATTTCAATATTTTCTGAAGGATTAACACTCTCCCATTCACATACAGTACCCCGATACTTTTGCAGCATTTCCGTTTGCCGTTTCCTGGAGCGGAGCATGTTGATGGATTCGTTGCGCACACTTCGGAAAAGAAATAATTTCAAACTGCTGTCTACATTCAGGTAATGTTTGCTACGCCAGAAACGCACCAGTACCTCCTGCACCACATCCTGCGCCTCATCCCTGCGCCCCAGCAATTGAAACGCCTCGAACAACAGTATGGGCAGGTAACGGTTATACAACATCCAGAATACGTCTTCCCTGTCGTTTTTCAAGTATTCAATCAACTGTTCATCACTGAGTGACTGCTTGCCTGATTGCATAAAATTTCAGCTGCCTGTTTTGTGTTAAAAATTATATACCGTACGCCGGTTTCTCTTTTCGTTGTAAAACAGAATAGATTGGATTGCTAAGCAATTGATACTTAGTAGAATTTTTCATGATAGGCAGTAAGTGTAGACAGGTACAGGAAAGTACCTTCATTACAACAGGTTACTGCATGCATTTACCATGAAGGTTATTGGATTATTTAGTTAGAATGGCTTCCGTTCACTACATTCAGGAGAATCGTAATTGCTTGACACGCAGTTTGGGAAACCGCCGGAAGAATTATTATGCAGTAAAAGGCGCTGCACCTTGCTGCATCAGGACTGTTTTCGCCAGGTTTATTATCCGTACACAAACGTTTTGCAAACCTTCGGAATAACAAGCGCTTTTTCAAATGTATAAAGCAGTTCTTACATTGTCAAGTATTATTTTGATATATGTAAAATGATCGCTCTAAGCAAGCTTTGTCAAATGACAGCAATATGACAGGCAAACTGTAACAAAAGGGCCTTTCTGCCGTTATTATTGCACGTATCCCGCACTGATTACTGCTATTATCTGCCTTCTAACTGCCTCCGGGATACAACTCCAGCCAAACTAACATGAACATAATTTCTTAATGCAAAAACTGAAAAGTAATGGAAAAACCCATGTTACATGCGTGGAGATGGATTGTGGCAATTTTTGTGTTATTCACTGCCTTTGGATTTTGTTTTGTGTACAACGAGCACACTACCGATAAACCTTTAACAAACACCCGGCAGGCATCCCAGCCTATTGCAACAGACAGCAGCGATGCTGTATTGTACACGGGCCTGCATCTCGATTCACTGGGTCTTAGCAAACAGGCTTTTGATAATGCCATGCATGGGTATAAAACCTTGCAGGCAGCAGGCAAACTGCAAAACGACCAGGTGTTGAGCATCGTGGATTTTAGCCTTCCTTCCTCACAAAAAAGGCTGTTTGTAATTGATCTGAAAAATGCACGCCTGTTATTTAACACGTACGTATCGCACGGCCGTGGTTCAGGTGCAGCATTGGCTACCGAGTTTTCGAACCAGGCCAATAGTTTTAAAAGCAGCCTGGGTTTTTATGTAACCGGCGATACCTATATAGGTCATCACGGTTATTCCTTACGCCTCAATGGCCAGGAAAAAGGCATCAACGACAATGCATTAAGCCGCGGTATTGTAATGCACAGTGCAGCTTACGTTGATTCGCGCATTGCAGCTGCACAGGGCTTTATCGGCCGCAGCCAGGGATGCCCTGCAATTCCTGCAAAAGAACATAAGGCAATTATTGCAGCCATACGAAATGGCAGCTGTTTATTTTTATACAGCGCTGATAAAAAATATGCAGCAAGCTCAACACTTGCACGCAGTAATAATGCGGCATAAAACCAGTACGGTTGCAGCTATATAAAGAGCGCGTCACAGCCTTGCCGTGACGCGCTCTTGTATGTTATGAAAATCGTTGCTATTTTTCGGCCAGTGTGCTGTCTTTTGCAAGTGGGGTTGTAAACATCCGTGCAGCAAGCTTTGCATCATGACCATAAATATCTGCCCTGAACTGCAACGTATTATTTTCATCCATCCATGCGGTATAGTAAGAGATCAGTACAGGCACAGGTTTCTTCAGCTCCACAAATTTTTCCTTGCCGCTGTTCATGGCACTGTCAATGCGCTGTGGCGTCCATTTGGGCATATCCTGCAGTAAGTATTGCGCCATCTTCACCGGGTCTTCCAGGCGTATGCAACCATGACTGTATGCCCGGAAATCTTTTTTAAACAGGTCTTTCTCATTGGTATCATGGAAATAAATATTGAAGCTGTTCGGGAAAAGAAATTTCACTTTACCCAATGCATTCTGTTCGCCGGGTAACTGTCGTATCACCGGCAAACCATTTTGCTCACCCGTAATTTCCATGTGTTTTTCTTCCAGGTAATGTTTGTTCTTTTCCATGGAAGGCAATACCTCGTTGCGGATGATGCTCGGCGGCAAATTCCAGTACGGACTAAACACTATTTCGTTCAGGTTGCCTGAAAACATGGTTGTGCCATGCGCATCTTTACCCACTACCACGTTCATGTCAAAAGCCTTTTTGTTTCCCTCCCATACATGTAATTTAAACTCCGGAATGTTTACCAGTATCAGCCTGTCTTTCGGCGTGGCAGGCACCCAGCGCATGCGATGCATGTTTATCAGCAGCTGTTGAATGCGGCTGAGTACAGGCAGGTTCATTTCCTGCAGCAGGGCATTGCTTACTATGCCATCCGGTGTATGGCCATGTGTTTGCTGAAAAGATTTCACTGCATTCACCAGTGTATCGCTGAATACATCGCTGGTATCATTCCCTGCCAGTTCACCGGTTGCTATGAGGCGTTTTTTAATAAGTGTTACCACTGTTGCATGTGTGCCTTTTACCAGCTTTTTGGGCACTGCAGGAATAGTGTTCCAGCCGCCTTTGTGTGCAATGGCCACATATTTTTCAAGCTCTTTTTTTACGGCACTGTAGGTGTCGTTTACAGCAACATCATTCTTTTCTTTTGATTGAAGAATGGAATCGGCCATTTTCAATACATCCTGTTTTTGCAATGGAATAAACTGCTGAACTACGCTGGCTGCGCTGGTGTTGTACTGGTCATGTACAAACTGTACAAAACGCCGGGTGAGTAACAATTCTGTTTTTACAAAAGAGGCATTGCCGGCTGAAACGCTGAGCGTATCTGATTGCATCAGCTCGTCTACCCGGTCATCCAGTTTTTTGGCACTGCTGTCGGTAACAACCTTGTATAAACTGCGGAAACCATATGCCTGTTCGGTTAACCCATCGCTGGCAAACCAGGCAAATTGCAGGTTGCGCACATTATAGAAATTGCGGATGCCATTGGCGATGGTATCTGATACATGCTGCTGTGCAATAAATTGCTCAATTGCGGCACTATCTAGAAACAGGTCGCTGTAAGCATTTTGTGGCGTAATGGCCAGGTTGCGGGGCAGCAGTTGCTCTTTTTCATCAGCAACCGGCTGCTTTTGTTTGTTGTGGCAGCCTGCCAGCAGTAAAACCGGCAGCGCAATACGCAGGATCATGTTTTTCATACCTGGTATATTTCAAAACACATGCCCGGACGCAGAAGAACTTTAGTGCGCTACGGCGAAATACACTTTATCAGGCAAATAAAAAAGCCACCCGAAAGAGTGGCTTAATTTTTTCGCTCCCGAAACAGGACTTGAACCTGTGACCCTCTGATTAACAGTCAGATGCTCTAACCAACTGAGCTATTCGGGAATCCTTTTTACCGCTGAAACAACTGTTGTTGTATCGTTGGGGTTGCAAAAATAGGAAGTTTTATATTACTACCAAATTATGCAGAACTTTTTTTAAAAATTATATCCAGCCAAATAATCCGGATGCCTCGAATCCAATGTACACGCCATCTTCACGCTCTTCTACTGCAAAAGTTTTTAAATAATATCCTTCGCCACTTACATTACGTCCATTCTTTAAACTGAATTTATAACGGTGTAACGGGCATACTACATTACCTGTTGCATCTATAAAGCCGTCTGCCATTATACCGCCTGCATGCGGGCATTTATACGCTACTGCATACAATGTTTCCCCATGCTGCACCAGTGTCATTGTTTTACCGCCTGCTTCTACTATCGCCATGTCGTTGCTTTGCCATGCAATAGCCGCACGCGAATCGGCCAGCTTGTGCCAGTTTATTTTTTTGCTCATGAATGTTCAATGAAAATTGACTGCTGCCAGCTTGTATAAAAATTAATAGAAATGCTCGGTTTTATAAGGATATCTTATCTGGTACATGGTACGCACTTTTTGCAGTATTACATCGCGCAGCACATCAATATTGCGGCGCTCGGTAGCAGACACAAATACGCAGTTGCCTTCGGTAATATGCTCCCATTTTTCCCGCAGCTCGCGCAGTATATCTTCACGCACTTCAGGCTCCAGCCAGCTGTCAAAATTCCGCTCTTCGTATAAATCCATTTTATTGAAAATGGTGAGTACGGGTTTATCAAATGCTTTCAGCTCCTGTAATGTTTTATTCACTACTCCAATATGCTCTTCATGCTGCGGATGCGATACATCCACCACATGCAGCAATATATCGGCCTCGCGCACTTCATCCAATGTGCTTTTAAAGCTTTCTACCAGGTGGTGCGGCAGCTTGCGGATAAAACCAACGGTATCGCTCAGCAAGAAAGGTGTGTTTTCAAACACCACTTTGCGGGTAGTCGTATCCAGCGTTGCAAACAATTTGTTTTCTGCAAACACTTCGCTTTTGCTCAGCAGGTTCATCAGCGTGCTTTTGCCAACATTGGTATAACCCACCAGCGATACACGGATAAACTCACCACGGTCTTTACGCTGGGTGAATGCCTGCTTGTCTATCTCCTGCAGTCTTTTGCGCAGCAGTGAAAGTTTGTCTTTAACAATACGGCGGTCTGTTTCAATTTCCGATTCACCCGGGCCGCGTGTACCAATACCACCGCCCTGCCTTTCCAGGTGTTGCCACATACCTTTCAGCCGCGGCAGCAGGTACTGGTATTGCGCCAGCTCTACCTGTACTTTGGCCTGTGCAGTACGTGCCCTGCTGGCAAAAATGTCGAGGATAAGGTCGCTGCGGTCAATGGTTTTAACCCCCAGCTCTTTTTCTATATTGGTAATTTGTGAGCCGGTGAGCTCATCATCAAAAATCACCAGGTTCACACCTTTTGCAGCAATATAATTTTTGATTTCTTCCAGTTTGCCTTTGCCCACAAAGGTCTTCCGGTCGGGATGCGGCAGCTTTTGCGTAAACCGCTTTACGGTTATTGCCCCGGCAGTTTCAGCCAGAAATGCCAGCTCATCGAGGTATTCCTGCACCTCTACATCGGTCTGGTTCTTTTGTATCACACCTACCAGTACCGTTTTTTCATCTTCCCGCTCCTGTAATTTTTTCTCTATCAATCGCGCTAAATTTCTGCAAAAATA
Organism: Deminuibacter soli; assembly: GCF_003412455.1. GTDB lineage: Bacteria > Bacteroidota > Bacteroidia > Chitinophagales > Chitinophagaceae > Deminuibacter > Deminuibacter soli. The sequence goes on from NZ_QTJU01000001.1 coordinate 741,853, forward strand.
CGTCAAGTATTTGAATGCCCGGTTTTTACCCCGGTTCGGCAGGCAGCAATAAAAAAGCTCCCGGCTATGCAGGGAGCTTTTCTAAAAAATTGACTGTAAATAGCTTATAAACCGCTCAGGGTAATACCAATTGACCATGGGTTAATGGTAGGTCCGGCACTGCTTTTCAGCAGGGAAGTGAGCTGGTACGAGCCATCCAGGGATATAAAACCAATACCCACGCGTCCTGTTACGGCAGCTTTGGTGGTATTAAAATAATGTTTATCCTGCTCTTTTACGATATAACCGGAGCCATAGAGGCTGGCGCCATTTTCATTGATCTGGTTTTTGCCTTTGGTATAGGCTTTCAGTAATAAGCCCAGTTTTAAACCCAGGGATGCTTTAAAACCTTTGTTGGGTTCTTCCACGTTATCAGCGTAACGCAGTTCAAGGGGAATTTCCAGGTAGTCGGTAGCCAGCTTGAACTTCTTAAACTTGTTGTCGCTTGAGTTTTTTGTGTCCGAAAAGGGCATGGTCGTGTTGTTCGATTTGATATCGATAAACACATCATTGAAAAAATAGTTATTTGTACTTAAACCTATACCATAGCCCAGGCTAATGTGCGGGTTGCTTTTGGAAGGTTTATCCAGCATGAAATACACGTTGAAATAACGTGAAAAACCTTTGGGGCCATACACAATATTGGCGCCGCTCCAGTTTTCGTACCCCAGCTGCACCATAAAATGATCGTTGGCACGGTTGCTCAGATCAATCGCCGATTTCTTCAGGTCCCTTTTGCCAGTGGTGCTGGTGTTGTCTGTTGTTTTCTGCTGCGACTTCACATTACCAACGGCAAGGAACAACGCTACTGCCACTAAAATTTTTTTCATCATGCAGTTATTGAGTGTCAATTATAACTTTCTTTTTTTGTTAATCGGACAAAAATAAAAGAAATGCCCTCAGGCATTTGGTTAAAAATATGCCAATTCGCATCAAATGAATTGTTTTTCAAGCACATTTTTACAACTGCGCAGCACAATGAGCCGTGATACTGGCTTTAAAGCATTATTTTGTCCTTGTTTTGAGTACGGTTATCCTATTGGTCGAAAAAAACCAAAATGAATAATAATGAACCGTTTTGCTCAACTGAGTGACTGAAAACTGTGTTATTTTTTCGACCTATTATGAAGAACAAGAACAAATCCAATATGGACACTACTCCTACCATTGTTATAGCCGAAGATGAACCTGGCATGCTGATGCTGCTGGAGCAATGTTTGAAAAACCATGGTTATACTATTTATACTGCGTCTGATGGCAGGGAAGCCCTTCAGCTGATTGAACAACAATCGCCCGATTTGATATTAACCGATATTATGATGCCTTTTACATCCGGGCTCGATTTAATCGGTATCGTTCGCTCTTCTACCCAGTTTACCCATATCCCGATTATTGTATTATCGGCCATCGAAGAAGAATCTACCGTTATGCAGGCTTTTCACCTGGGTGCCGATGATTTTGTAACCAAACCTTTTGCCCCCAACGAGCTGTCTATACGGGTACGCCGCCTGCTGGCCAATTACCGCCATTCGAGTGAACCGGCAGCATTTGCCTAGCGCTATCCTGTTAATTAACATACTGCGGTTTGCTATTGCGGCAGGGCTTAGTACTTTTGTGTAATTAATCATTGCTGCTTACCAATATCCTGCGCCGTATGAAAATTTTAGTTGCCGAAGAGGAGCCATTGATGCTTAAAACCCTTCAGCTTAAATTAAAGAAAGAAGGGCATGAAGTATTTGGCTGTGCTGACGGGCGTTTCGCTCTTGAGGCCATCCAGCACCTGTTGCCCGATCTCGTAATTACCGATACCAACCTGCCCCATCTCTCGGGTCTTCAGCTGATCAGTGCTGTTAAATCGATCATCCAGAAAAAAATTCCTGTAATTGTTGTCTCAGCCAGTGCGCAGGACGATATGATTGCAGACGCCCTGGATCGCGGCGCTGCTGATTATATTGTAAAGCCATTCAGTCTTGCCGATATCGCACAAAGAATTAAAAAGTTCATCGCCCGCTGATTCAGTCGCCACCCTGTACCTTTGCGCGGTATAAATAAGGTATACCCGTGCAAAAATTACTGATCATAGACGATGAAGAAAAGCTGAGAACCCTGCTGTCGCGTATCCTGCGACTGGAGGGCTACCAGGTTTTAGAAGCAGGCACTGCTGCCCAGGGACTGAAGTTGCTGGACAGGGAAGAGCCTGCGGTTGTGCTGTGCGATGTAAAATTGCCGGATGCCAATGGCGTGGAGCTGATACCCTCGCTGCTTAACGGGCGCGCTTACCTGCAGGTGATTCTGTTAACCGCCTATGGCAATATTGCCGATGGTGTACAAGCCATCAAAAACGGCGCCTTTGATTACATTACCAAGGGCAACGACAATGAAAAAATTATTCCCCTCGTTGCACGTGCTTTTGAAAAAGTACAGCTGCAGCAACGCATACGCGACCTGGAAAAACAGGTATCCAAAAAGTACAGCTTTGCCGGTATCATCGGCAAATCGCCCGAAATAAAACGCGCCATAGAACTGGGCAAAAGGGTAAGCGGCACCGATGCCACGGTATTGCTGATGGGTGAAACCGGCAGCGGCAAAGAAGTATTTGCACAGTCTGTTCACTACAACAGCAAACGCGCGCAACAGCCTTTTGTAGCCATTAATTGCAGCGCTTTTAGCCGCGACCTGCTTGAAAGTGAAATTTTCGGCCACAAAGCCGGCGCATTTACCGGGGCATTGAAAGATAAAAAAGGATTGATTGAAGAAGCCAGCACCGGCACGCTGTTCCTCGATGAAATAGGTGAAATGCCCGTTGAACTGCAGGCTAAACTGCTGCGTGTACTGGAAAGCAAAACATTTATAAAAGTAGGCGATACCAAAACAATAGAAGCAGATGTGCGCATTATTGCCGCCACCAACCGCCAGCTTGAAACAGAAGTAAGCGAAGGGCGCTTCAGGGAAGACCTGTTTTATCGCCTCAACGTATTTACCATTATCCTGCCTTCTTTAAATGAACGCCGGGAAGACATTCCTTTGTTTGTTGATTTTTACATGCAGCAACTCGGCGCCAAACTGGGCAAAAATATTACGGGAATTGACAAACAGGCCCTGCAGCAGTTGCAGGCGCACAACTGGAAGGGCAATATCCGTGAATTGAAAAATGTGATAGAGCGTGCCTGCATACTGGCCGATACACCGGTACTTACGGTAGACAGCCTGCCGTTTGAGTTTCAGCACGTACCTGCGCCCGGCAATTCAGGCAATGGCAATTTTCTGTCGGCTTTTGATTTGGCCAGCGTTGAAAAACTGCACATTCAACGCGTGCTGAACCATACCAGGGGCAATAAAACAGAAGCGGCCAAACTGCTGAATATTGGTCTTACCACTTTATACCGCAAAATAGAGGAATACCATATTACACTTTAACCATGCCGTTTTTAATGGTGTACAGTACCAGCCCTACGCGTGAAGTGGTGTTGAGTTTTTCAAACAGGTTGCAGCGCAGTGCCTCAACAGCCCTGGGAGTGATAGACATATCTGAAGCAATTTCCTTGTACGATTTTTCGGTACAGCAAAGTTTCAGGAACTCCGTTTCCCTGAAGCTCAGCTGCACATCGGCCATCTCCTGGTCGTTTTTATTGATAAGGTGAACCAGTTTGCCGGTTACCAGTTCATTTAAACAGAAGCCTTTGTTCACCACATCGTACAGGGCGGCGCGCAACACTTCGGGTTTGCTGTCTTTTAAAATATAGCCTTTGGCGCCATTGCGCAGCATGCGGATAATGGCGCTGTCATTGTCCATCATCGATAAAATAAGCACCTTGGTATCGGGATAATGTTCTTTTATCCAGCCGGCGGTTTCAAAGCCGTCCATTTCGGGCATGGTAATATCGAGTAATACAATATCAGGCACCCCGTGTATTTTGAGCTGGGATATAAAATGCCGCCCGTTATCGGCTTCAAACAATACATTGTAATCGCCGAAACTGTTGATCACAGCCATCAGGCCACTGCGCAACAGCGCATGATCATCCACTAAAGCCACCTGAATCATAACGCAGTAGTATTAGAAGTTTGTTGTAAACAAATGTTTACCTGCGTTCCATTGCCCGGGGAGGAGTGAATTTGTAAGGTTGCATTGATCAGGTGGGCACGCTGCTGCATGCTTTTTAAACCAATGCCTGTTTTCTTTTCATCGAGACAATCCATATCAAACCCAACGCCGTTATCCGCAATGGAAATGCAGGTTTTTTCCTGCGTGGTGGTAATATTTACCGCCAGCAGGCTCGCTTTCGCATGTTTCAGGCAATTATTGAAAATTTCCTGCACCATACGAAATACCACGATAGTCTGCTCGTCATTTACCAGTACCTCATTTTCATCATAAGATAGCCGGGTTTGGATTGAAAGGGTTTTTCCTAGTAGCTTTAATTCATTTTCTATGGCTGTTACCAGCCCCAGATCGGTGATTTTTTCACCCAGTAAACTTTTGCTCAGATCGCGCAGATCGGCGATGGCTTTTCCAAGCAGCTGTTCTGTTACATCGAGCTGCTCGTTACTGCCCACTGTTGTGTGCAGAATATTTAAATTGAGTTTGGCCAGGCTGAGCACCTGGCCAATATTATCATGAATTTCCTGGCTGATGTTGCGAAAAGTCTGCTCCTGTATTTCCAGCTGCGCCTGCAAAATCACCTGCTCGTACTGCACCTTTAAATTAAACATCTCTTTCTGGTGCAGAATACGCCTTCTGTGTAACTGCAGAATAAACAGGTAGAAAAACACCAAAAAGAATACCAATACAGCAGAAGCTACAATAATGACCGTATCTGTGTATTGGGGCGCTTGTAACATAAAAGTCCGATAGATATCATCGCGAATTTAATGAATATAGCAATAACGTTTACAGTCAAAACATTTAGAGATTGTTCCTGCAGCTTTTGTGTAAGGAAATAGCGGTAAGATGCCATTGCCAGCAAGCTGATGGTACAATAAACCAGGAAGGCACTTACAAACCAAAAGATGGGTAATTTCTGGAAGTAAAGGATTTTGTCTGATTTTGATAAGTCAAACAAAAAATACATACTATAAATAATTATTATAAGATATGCATATCCCGATGCAATGCTGTTAAACGTATTCCATGGCTCCCAATATACGATATCAATTACGCAAAACAATGTACTGGGTATGTTGATTAACCAAAACTGCCTGGAGAAATTTTGCCCGGTGATGGCCCTGGCTATGATAAATACCACGAACATCAATTCTATCCAGTTGGCAAAATGATACAGCACAAGATTGTTGATATAGAACTTTCCCAGCACATTGGTACAACCATACAACAATATATTATAGATGAAAAAGTAAAACCAAACCCTGTCTTTTTTATCAATATCCTTCCACAGTATAATGTACAGGATGAGACAAAGCAAGGGCATATAGGTATCGTTGTATGATAATACTTTAAACATATTGCTGTTTAGTTAAGAAAATTCGATTTGCCACAGTTTGAAGGGCAGGGAGAACCACCCTGTGAACCTCCATCCTGTGCGCCGTTACCTGTGGCTGGACCTTTACCTTTGGGCATTTCTTCAGGAATACCGTAGTCGTCGAGCTGGTCAGTTGCTTTATTTTTCACACAACCTACCATGATAGGCCGGGGTACCATTACACCTTTTTTCATTTCAGCACCAAAGTAAATACGGATACCATCCATTTTTTTACCATCCTGTTTCAGCAAAGCTTCAATTTCTTCCCTGGTAAAAGTGTAGGCCCTTGGTGTACTTTTAGGGAGGTCTTTGATGTGTTCTTTGTAAGCAGCAATCAGCTTCGCTGCTTTTTTTAAGTCAATGCTCATGATTGGTCAGTTTTTTAGTGTATTGATTATTTGATTTAGCAAGTGTCACAACGGGCAAATTAACCATTCGCATCATCACCAGCAACCGTTAATTGCACATTTCTTGTCCGTGAAAAAACACATTGGCTCTTTCGTGTAAATTTAGTATGGCATTCAGCAGGCACTCATACCTTTATACCGTATTAAAATTTATGAAGCATGAGCAAATTAAGCCAGCTCGCTGAAACCCTTATCGGTTCTGAAATTGTGCGTCTTGGTAATGAAATCAATGACCGTATCCGCAAAGGCGAAAAAATTTACAACTATACCATCGGGGATTTTGACCCTGCCGTATTTCCCATTCCCAAAGAACTGGAAACGCTGATTATAGATAGCTACCGGCAACACTATACCAATTATCCGCCTGCCGATGGCCTGCTCGAGTTACGTGAAGCAGTTGCCACCTTTATCAAACAGGGGGAAAACATTGATTATGCTCCCAACGAAATACTCATTGCAGCCGGTGGCCGCCCGCTTATTTACACCATTTTTAAAACCCTGGTGAATAAAGGCGATAAAGTAATTTATGCAGTGCCCTCGTGGAACAACAATCACTACGTGCATTTAACCGATGCACAGCATTGCCTGGTTGATGCCACGCCCGAAAACAATTTTATGCCCACCGCGGCAGACATTGCCCCGCATATACCGGGCGCTGCGCTTGTTTGCCTGTGCACGCCGCAAAACCCAACCGGCACTACTTTACCCAAAGCCGAGCTGGAAAAAATATGTGACCTGATACTCGCCGAGAATGCGCGCGGAAGTGCAGACGAAAAAAAACTGTACCTGCTGTACGACCAGATGTACTGGACCCTTACCTATGGCGATACGCAACACTACAACCCCATTACCCTGCGCCCTGAAATGAAACAGTACACGGTATTTGTAGATGGCATGTCAAAAGCGTTTGCAGCTACCGGTGTACGTGTTGGCTGGTCGCTGGGCCCTGCTGCCGTTATTGCACGCATGAAGGCCCTGCTCAGCCACCTTGGCGCATGGAGCCCGATGGCCGAACAAAAAGCCGCCGCCAAATACCTGCTGCAGCATGAGCAGATTAAAACCTACATGCAGCATTTTAAACAGGAACTGGAAACCAGGCTCCGGCTTATTTACCAGGGATTTGTTCACCTGAAAGAGAAAGGTTACCGGGTAGATGCGGTAGCGCCGCAGGCCGCCATATACCTTACCATTCGCCTTGACCTTGCCGGTTTAACCGCACCGGGAGGGCAGCAACTCAATAACCAGGCTGATGTTACCGCATACATTTTAGACAAGGCTAAGCTGGCTGTAGTGCCTTTTTATGCTTTTGGCGCCGGTAAGCAATCGCCCTGGTACCGCCTCAGCGTAGGCACCTGCAAAAAAGAAGAAATCAGTGAAATGCTCGGCAAGCTGGAAGAAGCACTGGCTATGTTGCAATAGCGACAACAGGCTGTTCTTATAACAACAAAGGCCACCCATGGGTGGCCTTTGTTGTTATAAATTTATTTTATCAGTTCTTATTATTCATAAAAACGAACGGTTTTAATACGCGCTGCCCTGCAACCCGCAAAATCTGGTAGGGCTTCGATAGTATCTTATGGCGGGAAATGTCAATCACTTCGTTTGCCACACAAAATACTTCCATACTTTCTGCGTGATACAGCAGTTCATGCAGCAATTCAACTTCATGTTCCAGTTCCCTTGCGTTAAGGGTTCCGTTTTTAGTTAAAACAAGCAAATCTCTGTTTGGGGAGCGCATACAACACCGTTTACTTCTTTGTTAAAATCCTATCCTACTATGCCTCTTCGCGCCGGACACCCGCACCTGTTTTTGCTCGCAGAGCCGCAGGATGCAAATACCACAGTCAGGATCAACAATATAAGAATAGTTTGGTTTACCTTTCGCCTCATATAAGTTTTCTAAATTAAGAATTTATTACTGGATTTTTTTTCTAAAAAAAGGTGCTGAACAAAAAAATTAACATACCAACCGTGCTGGTAGCACCGCTTGATTGGGGGCTTGGCCATACCACCCGTTGCGTTCCCATCATCCGCCAATTACAACATCATGGTTATAAGGTAATTGTAGCAGCAGAAGGCCCTGCCCTTTTCTTACTGCGGCAGGAGTTTCCCGGAATTGATTACCTGGAACTGAAAGGTTACCGTATACAATATGCTAAGTATAAACGCCTTTTGCCCCTGAAAATTTTGCTGCAGTTACCCAAAATTTTCTTTGCTATCCGTTATGAGCACCGCTGGCTGCAACAGAAAATAAAGGAATTACCTGTTCAAATGGTGATTTCCGACAACCGTTACGGTTTGTGGAGCAAAGCAATACCCTCCATTTTTGTAACGCACCAGCTGCAAATTCAAACACCTTTTACATGGTTAACGCGATTTGTCCAAATCCTTAACTACCGCTATATACGTCATTTTAACACTTGTTGGGTGCCCGATACGGCCGGGAGCTTTAATGTTGCCGGCAATCTTTCTCACCCGCAGGTGCTGCCACGCGTACCGGTAGTGTACACAGGGTTACTCTCCCGGCTGCAAACCCTACCCCTGCAGGGTGCTGCGATGCGTTACCGCTGGTTGTTCCTGCTCTCCGGACCAGAACCGCAACGCTCGCTGCTGCAACAAAAACTGCTGCAGCTTGCCGCTGAAATGGATGAAAATGTGTTACTGGTATTAGGCAGGCCTGGAAGTACCGCAGTAACGCAGGGGCCGGCCAACTGCACGGTGATTAATCATTTAAGCAGTGAAAACATGCAACAGGCTTTTGCCGGTTGTGATTTTGTGCTCAGCCGTTCTGGTTATACCACGGTAATGGAATTGCTGTTGCTGCAGAAAAAAGCATTACTGGTACCTACACCCGGCCAAACCGAGCAGGAATACCTTGCCGGTCATTTGCAACAGCAACAATGGTGTTACACCTGCACACAAAACGAACTTACTATTGAGCAGCTGCATGCCGCAACGCAGTTCCATTACCAGCTGCCTGCCTTTACCAGTACAGGGCTCGATGAGGCCATACAGGCTATGCCTTGGGATAATCAAAAAACCAGAACCGCTTAACTGCCGTTTGAAAATCTTTCCAGTCAGTGATGTCTGTCTGCACGGCAAATATGGCGCAGGTGGGCATATCGTCTATGCGGGTAGACGGCGTAAGTGTATTCACGAAATCGGTAATGCCAGGATTGTGCGAGAAAATGGCAATGGTATCGAAAGCATTATCTGCCCCTTTCACTACATCATAAAATACAGGCACGCCTGCATGGTACAGTGCCGGCACACGAATAATGGCGCTGTGGGCCACCTGGTAGGCATCTGCAAAATAACCCGCCGTGGAAAAAGCCCGGTTGGCAGTGCTGGCAATAAAAGCATCGATAACGATGTTTTTCTTCAGCAGGCGACTGGCCATTTCCGGCGCGTCCCTATGACCTCTTGCATTGAGCGGCCGGTCAAAATCCTTTTGTTCAGTATTGTCCCAGCTGCTTTTGGCATGCCGTATAACGAGCAGTGATTTCATACAACAAATGTAACAAAAGCTGGCAGCAGGCATTAACAAAAAACGGATTCAGCCGGTATAACCCGGCTGAATCCGTTTGCGCTTTAAACTGTTGCGTAAAGCTTAATATCCTCTTACATTCTTGCCATCCATGTAGTTGATGAAGGCCTTGTTCACCACGCGGTTGCCACCCGGTGTGGGGTAGTTACCGGTGAAGTACCAGTCGCCCAGGTTGGTGGGGCAGCTGTCGTGCAAATCTTCAATGGTCTGGTAAATTACCTGAACAGGAATGTCGATTTCTTTTGGTGTAATGAGTTCCGCAATTTTCAGCGAAATCTCTTCCGGCGTAAAAGGTTTGTACACGCCTTTTACAATGTTTTCGGTATGCAGCTGGTTGGTGCGTTGCAGCTCTTTGCACTGTTCGTACAATTTGTTCAGCTCAGCTTCCATACCTCTTTCCTTCAGCAGTTCAATGGCCGCGCGGAAGGCAATAAAATCACCCAGCTTGCTCATATCAATACCGTAACAATCGGGGTAGCGTATCTGCGGAGCAGAAGAAACCACGATAATTTTTTTCGGTTTCAAACGGGCCAGCATACGCACAATGCTTTCTTTTAAAGTAGTGCCGCGTACAATGGAATCGTCTATCACCACCAGGGTGTCTTCGTTTTTCTGAACGGTACCATAAGTAATATCGTACACGTGTTGCACCATTTCGTTGCGGCTGGCATCTTCTGTAATAAAGGTGCGCAGTTTCACATCCTTGATGGCGATTTTCTCCTGGCGTATTTTGCGGGTTACCATCTCCTGCAGCTTTTCTTCGGTAACATCGTTACCCCAGCTGAGTATGCGCTGAATTTTGATCTGGTTCAGGTAGTCTTCCATCCCTTTTACCAGGCCATAAAACGCTACTTCTGCGGTATTGGGAATATAGGAGAAAATGGTATTTTTTAAATCGTAGCTGATATCTTCCAGCACGCGTTTGCTGAGGTGGTAACCAAGTGCAATACGCTCGCGGTAAATTTTTTCATCACTGCCACGGCTGAAATAAATGCGTTCAAAGCTGCAGGCTCTTCTTTCTTTAGGCTCAAGTACCTGCTCAATAACATAGTCGCCGTTGCCTGAAACCACAAGTGCATTACCCGGCATTAATTCCAGCACTTCGTTTTCGCCCACATTAAAGCTGGTTCTGATAGCTGCTCTTTCACTGGCAGCCACAATTACTTCATCATCGATATAGTAATAGGCCGGGCGTATGCCATGTGCATCGCGCATAACAAAGCTGTCGCCATTGCCAATTAAACCGCCAATGGTGTAACCGCCGTCGAACAGCGGGGTGGCTTTTTTCAGCACATTTACCACGTTGGCCGCATTGGGTTGTTTGTCATCTTCTTTAGAAAGAAAATGATGCACTACTTCCATCATGGCAGCGAGGTCGCTCTGTTTCTGAAATTCACCCGGGTCAATATTAATCAGGTCAAACAGCTCTTCTGTATTTACCAGGTTAAAGTTCCCTGCCAATGCAAGGTTTTTACCCGGAAGCAGGTCGCGTTTAATAAACGGATGACAAAATTCAACATTGTTTTTGCCTTGTGTGCCGTACCGGAGATGGCCCAGCAGCAGTTCGCCCATAAAAGGCAGGTGGCCTTTCATTAAACCGGGGTGCTGTTTAATATCGGGCTGGTATTTCTCCAGCTCTTTCAATTCCTGGCCCAGTTTAAAAAAGATATCTGCAATGGGTTGCTGTGCATTGCTGCGCGTGCGGTACAGGAACGGATAACCCGGCTCAGTATTCAGTTTTACAGCTGCAATACCTGCACCATCCTGGCCGCGGTTGTGCTGCTTTTCCATGAGCAGGTACAACTTGTTGAGACCGTACATCACTGTTCCATACTTCTGCAAATAGTACGAGAAAGGTTTCCTGAGACGAATGAAGGCGAGCCCGCATTCATGTTTTATTTCATCACTCATGGTAGTAGAAAAAGAAGCCGCAAGGTACGACTAGCATTTAAATAAATACGCACTTTAACTTAAGATAAGTACAACACCAGCCGGTTCAGGACTTAGTGTTTCGCAGCAAGGCGTTCGCTCAGCCATAAAAACTCCGCAGTAAATGTGTCGATGGAACCGGTAAAGCTCTCGTCAACCAGTTTGCCGTCGGCAGCGAATTTTTGTTCAACCTGCGGCACTATCAACATATAAGGACTGGCAATACCAAATAAAGCGTTGATCAGCAGTTGCAATTGCTGGCTGGCGCGCATACCGCCCATTGGGCCAACCGAAGCGGTAACAATACCAAAGGTTTTGTGTACCTGCTTAGGAAAATGGTCAAACAGGTTTTTCATGGCCGGTGTGTAGCTGCCATTGAATTCGGGGGTTACAATAATAAACGCATCAGCTGCAAACATGCGGTGCGCAAGGTCTTTCAGGTTATCGGGTGCTTTATCGGGCGATACAAACACATGCTGTAACGCGGCGGGAATTTCATGCTCGCGCACGTCGATTAAGCCGATGTTGTGCTGGGTTTTCTGTGAAAAGTGCTGCTGCAGAAACAACGCAACACGGTTGGTTACGCTGGCTGCACGTGGACTACCAGATATGATTTCAATGTTCATATGTATATGTTATTTACTAATGTAAAGTTAAGTCTATCACGGTGCCGGTTAAAAACCAGCACAAATAAAAAAGCCGTTTGCTGTAAAACGGCTGTAAATTAGTGATTGATAGGTACTTCTATTAATAAAAGTTCTGTTCCTGCCGTCACCTCCAGGCTCACTTTGTCTGTGTCCCAGAAGCCCATTGCGTCTCTTGCCTGCAGGGTTTCACCGGCTGATTGTACGGACCCGCTGATCACGAAAACAAACACGCATTTATTTACGGGGTTAAAGCTGTAATCCAGCGTTTGAGCGGTTTCATAATAGCCAAGGCCCAGTTTGGCATTCTGGTTAATCCAGCAATGCGCCGCGCCCTCTTCATTGCTTACAACGGTTTGCAGGGTGTTTTTCCGTTTTTCGGGCGGGAAATGCCTGCGCTGGTAGCGCGGGTTGATATTTTGCAGTTTGGGTTCTATCCAGATCTGTAAAAAATTCACTTCCTCGTCGCCTACATTGTGTTCTTCGTGCCGCAGGCCCGAACCTGCACTCATAATCTGCACCCAGTCTTTCTCTACTACTTCTTCATAACCCAATGTGTCTTTGTGGCTCATTTTACCTTGCAGCATAATACTGATGATCTCCATATTGCTATGCGGATGGATGCCAAAACCGCCGCCTTTCGCTACAAAATCATCATTAAACGTGTGCAGTAAACCAAAACTCTTTTTTACCGGGTTTTGGTAAGAAGAGAAACTAAAAGAGAAATTACTTTTCAACCAGCCTATATCCTTCAGGCCCCTTGTGGAGGCCCGGTATACCACTGTTTCCATAACCTTGCTGTTTAATGGTTGCCTGTTCTGCTTTATTGGAAAGCATTTATCAAAATGCTGCTGACCCGGTTTGCCGGTTTTCCTTCGCTGCATTGCCTTTCCTTTTCACACTTGCACGTACCTCAACCCACTACCGGCAAACCGGGCAGCATACATTCTGAACATTTAAACAAAAACAACCTGTATGGCATTGCTGCCACACATTGGGGGTAATAATGCCTTAAGCCTGTTTAACAACCTGTATGTTCATGCTCAGTTTTACATCGTCAGACACCATTACGCTGCCTGTTTCAGTTACTGCATGCCAGGTAAGACCATATTCTTTCCTGCTGATTTTACCAGCGATTTCAAAGCCTGCTTTCACCTGACCATAAGGGTCGGTTACAGTACCATTGTAAGTAACGTCGAGGGTAACAGGTTTGGTTACATCGCGAATGGTTAAATCGCCGGTTAATGTAAATTCGTCACCGTCTTTTTCTACTTTGGTAGAAGTGAAAGTGAGTTTTGGGAATTTGTCGGCCGAAAAGAAATCATCAGATTTCAGGTGACCATCACGCTGTTCGTTGTTGGTGCTGATGCTGTTTACATCTGCAGAGAAATTGATTTTTGCATCAGAAAAATCTTCTTTGTCCGATTCCAGTGTGCCTTCGAATGAATTGAAACTACCGGTTACATTGCTGATCATCAGGTGTCTTACTTTAAAAGTAACTTCTGAGTGTGCTGCATCAATTTTAAACGTTGCCATGATTTTTATTTTTTTATAGGTAAATTCGTTAATAATTAAGATTGCTTATGCGGGCAATTGCATGGGTACATCCATCAGTAATATTTCTGCTTTTGCGCCGGCAGTGATGGTGAATGAATCTGTATCCCAGATACCCAGCGCATCGCGTTTGTTCAGTTGCTGACCGTTAACCTGTACAGACCCGTCAATTACGAACAGGTAAACGCCGTTGCCTTCTTTTTTAACCTGGTAATGCTGGGTATACCCGCCATCGAAATTGCCCAATGAAAACCAGGCATCCTGGTTAATCCAAACAGCACTGCTGTCATCGGGGGCCACAACTGTCTGCAGCTTATTTACCCTTTGGCCGGGTAAGTAGGTTTTCTGCTCATAACGCGGTTCAATCCCCTCTTGTTTAGGAAAAACCCAGATTTGAAGAAAATTAACCGGCTTATCGGCATTAGCGTTCATTTCGCTGTGTTGTATGCCGCTGCCCGCGCTCATAATCTGCACGTCGTTCGAACGGATAATGGCATGGCGGCCGGTGCTGTCTTTATGCTCAAGGTCACCGGAAAGCGGTATGCTGATGATCTCCATGTTTGCATGCGGGTGCGGTGGAAAACCGTAACCGCCCAGCACAATATCATCGTTAAGCACGCGCAACACGCCGAAGTGAATTTTATCGGGGTTGTGATAACCTGCAAAACTGAATGAGTGCCAGCTGTCGAGCCAGCCGTGGTTGGCATGGCCCCTGTCTGATGCTTTGTGAAGAATTGTTTTCATAATTTTTCTCCTTTTTTACAAATAGATGTATGTACATCTATTATTCTAAATTTTTTTAGTCCTTCCTGAACTGGTCCAATAAACTGTTTAACTGCTCCAGCTTTTCGTCGTCGAGACCACAAATTTCTTCGTGCAGTTTTTCGAGCAGGTTATTGGTTGTTTCCAGCATATTGATACCTGCCTGGGTAAGTATGATAACGGTTTCCCTTTTGTCTACAGCCGATGTGCTGCGCTTTACCAGTTTCTTTACCTCTAAACGGTCTATAATCCTTGGTATATTTGAGCTGCGCTCAATTGTACGGGATGCAATATCGCGTACGCACATATGCTCGGGATGCTTGCCTTTTAATATGCGCAGCACATTGTACTGCTCAGCTGTTAAACCGTATGCCTTTAAGCCGTCACTGATATGGCTTTTAACCAGGTAGGCAGTGTACATGATATTTACCACTGCTTTGTGTTTTTGATTTTTGAATCCCTGGGTTTGTATGGCATTTTCTATTTTCACAACACAAATGTATGTACATACATCTAATTTACCAAATTATCTTTGCCCGTACATTTTTGTAACTGTATTACAAGGAGTTGGGAACTTGTATGTGGGAGAAACATGGGAGGAATTGCAGTTGTTTGGTAAGTAAAAACGTTCGCCGGGGCGAACGTTTTTAAAATATCCTTTGTGTTATTTCTGTGTGGTTATGTTGTTGCTTTTTTCAGCAGCCTGCAGCCATTCGCCAAGATTGCTGCATTTGTTGTAATCCGGGTCTACGTTTACATAGTACGTAGAGATGTGTTCATCAAACCATTTCTTCATGGCTGCATCTTTTTTCTCGGCCAGGGCGCGGTTAGAAATGCGGTCGTAATCGTCTTTCATATTCTCGCGGTGCGGTGCTGTTTTATCGCGCAGGAACAGGATGCGAACAGCTTTACGGCCACGCTCGTCGGTGAATGATTGCGGCGTAGATATATCACCCGCTTTCAGGTCTTTCACAGCAGCCACCATGGCAGGGTCAAGCTGGTCGTAGGTAAGGTAGGTTGAACCATCCTGGCCCATAATAGCACCACCGCTGAATTTGCTGCCTTCGTCTTCACTTATTTTATTTACTGCTTCACCAAACTGCATACCGCCGCTTTTTATTTTGGTGCGGATGCTGTCGAGATATGCTACACCCAGTTTCACTTCGTCATCGGTGATTGGCGGAATGCGCAGGATGTGACGCACAACAGCATCATCCCCTGAGCGGCTAACCAGCTGAATAATATGGAAACCGAATTTTGATTTGATTACAGAAGAAATCTGCCCTTCACGCAAACGGAATGCAGTGGCCATAAACGTAGGGTCCCACATACCCTTGTCGCCGCGGTTGAGGGTGTACTGCCCGCCATTGTCTTTTGAACCCGGGTCATCTGAGTAGGTTTTTGCCATCTGCTCAAATGATTTACCGCCTGCTTCAATCTGGCGTTTGATGTCGTAGAGTTGTTTGGTTACATACTCATCCACATCTTTATTGGCTTTCGGGTAAATTACAATCTGGCTCAGTTCGAGCTGTGTTTCGTAGAACTTCAGGCTGTCTTTGGGTATTTTATCGTAATAAGTCTGTGTTTCTACAGGTGATATTTTGATGTTGTCGAGAATTTTGCGGCGCATCTGGTCGGCCAGGTTGCGTTCGCGGAACACGACGCGGAAATCTTCTTTCAGCTGGAATACGGTTTTGCCGGCAATTTCTTCGAGTGCTTCTTTGGTGCCGAAGCGCATGATAAAACCACGTACCTGGTTATCGAGCTGGGCTTCGATTTCATCATCGCTTACGGGAAGCGAATCTTTCTGTGCCTGTAATACCAGGGCTTTCTGGATCATCTGCGATTCGATCATTTCGCAGGAAGTAACTTCCATTTTAGCATCACCGCGTTTAATGTCGGCAATGGCATTGTCGATATCAGATTTCAGGATGATTTTGTCGCCGACCTGCGCCACAATTTTGTCGGCTACAATTTTCTGTGTCTGGGCATGCACTCCCAGGGAAGCAGCTACCAGCACTATAAACAGTGAAGTTTTTACACGCATAGAACGGAAATTGATTCAAAAATAACTGATTGCCCGTTGTTTTAACAGCTTTAAAGGGTTTTTAACAAAGCATTGTTCTGAGTATGAAACCCTTGCGGCAGGTGATGTTGTTTGCGGGTTAGCGAAAGCAAAAAGGCCGCCCGCTGCGGGACGGCCCTTGTGTATCTTACAGATGCTTAATTACAATGTACGTTTCACTTCTTCTTCTTCGAAGGCTTCTACTACGTCGCCCACTTTGAGGTCGTTGAAGTTTTTGATGGTTAAACCACATTCGTAACCTGCAGCCACTTCTTTCATATCATCTTTGAAGCGTTTCAGGCTGCCCAGTTCAGCATGTTGTCCTTCACCTTTGGGGTATTCAACGATACCGTCGCGGATGATACGGATTTTATTGTTACGGGCAATTTTGCCGTCGAGCACATAACAACCTGCCACTGTAGCTTTGTCGAATTTGTACACTTCGCGTACTTCCACATTCGCCACAATTTTTTCCTGGATCTTCGGTTCGAGCATGCCTTCCATCGCGCTCTTCACTTCTTCGATAGCCTGGTAGATGATGGAGTACAGTTTAATCTGCACGCCTTCTGTTTCTGCGAGCCTGTTAGCCTGCATGCTTGGGCGAACGTTAAAGCCGATAACGATGGCATCAGATGCGGTTGCGAGCAGCACATCACTTTCAGAGATCTGGCCAACCGCCTTGTGTACTACGCGTACGGCGATTTCTTCGGTACTGAGTTTCTGCAGTGAATCGCTCAGGGCTTCTACAGAACCGTCCACGTCACCTTTGATGATGATGTTGAGTTCTTTAAAGTTACCCAGGGCCAGGCGACGACCGATTTCATCGAGGGTGATGTGTTTGCGGGCGCGTAAGCCTTGTTCGCGTAATATCTGTGCGCGTTTGTTGGCGATTTCTTTGGCTTCAGATTCATCGGTGAACACCTTGAATTTCTCACCTGCCTGCGGAGCGCCGTTCAAACCCAGGATTTGTACGGGTGTGCTTGGCGCAACCTCGTCAACACGCTGGTTACGTTCGTTGAACATGGCTTTGATGCGGCCAAAGTATTGACCGGAAACCATCAGATCGCCCTGTTTGAGTGTACCATTCTGAACCAGCACGGTGGCTACATAACCGCGGCCTTTATCGAGCGAGGCTTCGATGATGGTACCGGAAGCTTCCCTGTTGGGGTTGGCTTTCAGGTTAAGCAGTTCTGATTCCAGCGCAATTTTTTCGAGCAGCAGATCTACATTCAAACCCTGTTTGGCAGAAAGCTGCTGGCTCTGGTATTTACCGCCCCATTCTTCTACCAGAATGTTCATCTGCGACAACTGTTCGTAAATTTTCTGTGCGTTGGCACCGTCTTTATCGATTTTGTTGATCGCGAAGATCATCGGCAGCTGGGCGGCCTGTGCGTGGCTGATGGCTTCTTTTGTCTGGGGCATCACCGCATCGTCGGCAGCGACTACGATAACCGCAACGTCGGCTGCTTTGGCACCACGTGCACGCATCGCGGTAAACGCTTCGTGACCGGGTGTATCGAGGAAGGTGATTTTTTTCTCGTTGGCAGTGGTTACCTGGTAGGCGCCGATGTGCTGGGTGATACCACCTGCTTCACCCGCTACCACGTTGGCACTGCGGATATAGTCGAGCAAAGATGTTTTACCGTGGTCAACGTGACCCATGATGGTAACAACCGGTGCGCGTGGCAGCTGGTTTTCTTCGCTGTCTTCTTCTTCTACGTCGTCTTCTTCAACATCGTCGAGGCCCATGAATTCAACTTCGTAACCGAACTCGCCGGCTACCAGTTCAATTACTTCGGCGTCGAGACGCTGGTTGATAGACACCATGATACCGAGGCTCATACATTTGCTGATAACTTCTGCGAAGCTCACATCCATTAAGTTGGCGAGCTCACTTACGGTAACAAATTCTGTTACCTGCAGTTTGTTATCATCGTTGCCTTCGCCCATGGCTTCGGCAGCTTCTTCGCGTTTTGCACGGCGGTATTTGGCTTTCAGGCTTTTACCACGGCCGCTGGCGCCAGCCAGTTTGGCCTGTGTTTGCCTGATTTTTTCCTGGATCTCCTTCTGGTTGATTTCTTTTTCTTCGCGGCGTTCACCTGGTTTGGTAACGGTAGGACGGTTAGGCCTGTTGGCATTACCGGGACGGTTATTACCCTGTCCGCTGCGGTTGGTGCTGTTGTTGCCACCACGGTTGAAACCACCCTGGCCTCCCTGGCCCTGGTGACCACCATGCTGACCTGGGCCGCCATGACCGCCCTGGTGCTGGCCACCGCCCGGCCTGTTCTGGCCCGGGGCGCCGCCACCGCGGTTAAAGTTGCCACCACCCTGCTGACCACCGGGACGCTGCTGGTTTCCGCCACCGCCCTGGTGCTGCTGGGTATTGTCGCCTTTTTTATCGATCGGAATGCGTTTGCGTTTGCGTTTTTCATCACGGTCGCGCGGTGCAACCTTAGGACGCGTATCGTTGTCGACCGGCAATTCAATTTTGCCGAGTATTTTAGGACCTTCTATTTTCTCTGCTTTGATATTTTCAATGCGTACTTCATCGTGTTCAGCAGCATCGGCTGTTGGGGCCGTAGTGTTGGCAACGGGTGCATGTACTGTTGGTGCGGTAACAGGCGGTTGTTCGCGCTGTACCTGCGGCGTGGCAACGGGTTGTTGCGGCTGCTGTTTGGGGGCTTCCTGTTTTTCGGCAACAGGAGGTGTTTGCTGAACCTGCTGCGGTTGTTCCGCAACAACTGGTTTTTCAGCAACGGGTGCGGGTTTGGTTTCCTGCACAGGAGCGGCTGGCGCTTCTTCTTTTTTCACAACCGGTTTTTCTTCCTCTTCGGTACGTTTCTCTACTTTTTTAGGACGGGTAGAAGAATCGATGGCCGACAGGTCGATTTTATCGAGGATTTTAGGACCTGCGATTTCTGGAGCCTGCACTTTTACAATGGCAGGTTCTTTTTCTGCTTCAACCTGTACAGGCTTCGGTTCAGGCTGGGCAACTGGTTCCTGTGCAACAGGCGCAACGGGTGTTACGGGCTGCTGTGCCACAGGTTTGGGTTCTTCTGCCACAACGGGTGGCGGAGGCGGTGTTTCCTTTACAGGAGAAGGTGGAGCCTGCTCTTCTGCGGGCTGTTCAGCTTTTTCGGTCTTCTCTTCTTTCACCACCACTTTCTTTTCATCTTTCCTGAAGACCTGTTCTTCTTCTTCTTTTTTGCGTTTTTCGCCCTGCATTCCCTTGGGAATTTCGATAAGATCGGCCTTGTTCTTGGCCACCTTATCGCCCTGAAATTCCTGTTGCAAAGCGCGGTACATAGGTTCGCTGAGCTTTGCAGTAGACTTCAGATCGTCTCTGTTAAATCCTTTGCCAACAAGGAATTCAACCAGGGTATCCTGGCCAACATTGAACTCCTTGGCAGCAGCCAACACTCTAGGTAATTTCAATTCAGACATTCAGTACTTTTTATGATAGGGTTCCCGATGCGGGAACCACGGATTCTGATTCAGTCAACGGTCATGAGCCATTGCGCCATGAAGCCTGTGACAAGATACGGGTGACGTATTGCGGCTGTATGACTGATGACTGACCAGACTATTCTTTTTCAAATTCTTCTTTCAAGATCCTTCTCAACTCAGCGATGGTTTCTTTTTCAAGATCGGTACGCCTTTCGAGTTCTTCTGTTGTGAGTTCAAGCACGCTGCGGGCGGTATCGCAACCAACGCGTTTGAGCTCTTCGATAATCCAGGGTTCGATTTCGTCTGTAAATTCTTCCAGGTCGATATCGAACTCTTCTTCTTCTCCTTCGCTTTCGCGGAACACATCAATGTCTAAACCAGTCAACTCACATGCCAGTTTAATATTCACCCCGCGGCGGCCAATTGCCAGTGAAACCTGGTCGGCTTTAAGGTAAACGTCAGCATGTTTGCGCTCGGTATCGAGTTCCATGTAGCTGATTTTGGCAGGAGTAAGGGAGCGCTGAATCAATAACTGCACATTGGCGGTGTAGTTGATAACATCGATATTTTCGTTTTTCAGTTCACGAACAATACCATGGATACGGCTGCCTTTCATACCAACGCAGGCACCTACGGGATCGATGCGGTCATCAAAACTTTCCACGGCCACTTTGGCTCTTTCGCCGGGTTCGCGAACGATTTTGCGGATTGTAATGAGGCCATCAAAAATCTCAGGAACCTCAATTTCCAGCAATTTAGCCAGAAATTCGGGACTTGTGCGACTAAGAATGATTACAGGCGTATTATTTTTCATATCAACCCTGCGAACCACCGCACGAACGTTCTCTCCTTTCTTGAAATAATCCTGCGGGATCTGTTCACTTTTGGGGAGAATGAGTTCATTGTTTTCCTCGTCGAGCAGCAGCACTTCTTTTTTCCAAACCTGGTAAACTTCTGCGCTGATGATATCGCCGATACGATCACTGTATTTTTTAACCAACACATTCTTTTTCAGGTCGCTGATACGGCTGGCCAGTGTTTGTTTGGCAGCCAGGATGGCGCGGCGTCCGAAGTCGAGAATGTCTACTTCCTGGTAAATTTCTTCGCCCACTTCAAAGTCGGGCTCAATTTTAACGGCATCACTATAGGCTATTTCGGCCAAAGGATCCATCACTTCTCCATCTTCCACGATCATCCTGCGGCGGATGATTTCCAGGTCACCTTTTTCAGCATTTACAATTACATCGAAGTTATCGTCGCTACCGAATTTTTTACGGAGCAAGGTTTTAAAAACATCTTCCACCACTTTCATCATGGTGGGGCGGTCTATATTTTCTGCATCTTTAAAATCCTGGAATGCTTCGATCAGGTTAATACTTGCCATAGCATGAGTTTTAATACCTTGCGCGCCGGAAGCCGGGTGTGTAGCCGTTTCCCGGGCGCTGAGAGTTAAAATTGTATTTGAACAATTGTTGCTTTAATGTTATCAAATGGTATTACCAGCTGCTGGGTAACTGCTTTTTTACCCTTGCCGGTAGTGTGTTCCAAAATAATATCCGATTCGGCCACCTCGAGCAGTTTGCCTTCTTTTTTAGTGCCGTCGTTAAACTGCACTTCAACCGGGCGGCCTATGTTTTTGAAATACTGGCGGTGCATTTTCAGGGGCTCGTCTACACCGGGTGAAGACACTTCGAGCGAGAATTCTCCTTCGGGATACATGCCGCTTTCTTCGATTAATTTATACAGTTGCCTGTTAAAATAAACGCATTTTTCAATGGGCATGCCTTTGTCACCGTCGATAAACACCTTCACGTTGTTGGTGGGCTTTATTTTCACAAACACCCTAAAATATTCAGGATCAGCCGCTAACAGCTGATCTACCAGTTGTTCTATTTGTTGTATTGCTGTTTCGTTCACCATACCTAAAAAGAGAAGGGAACGTCTTTCGTTCCCTTCTGTTTATTCTTTTTCCTGTGCAAATGTAATATAATTCGGCACAGGTTTCCAAAATTTTGTTGAAACTGTGCGCTGGCGGGGATTACGGGAATCGTGAGTTGTGAGTAGTGAGTTGTCAGTCGGTGCGAAGGGATGGTCGAAGCGGCCTGGGTTCAAATGTTCTCCGAAGGAGTTCTATGGACAATTTTTAGCTAAGACGCTTCACGGATGGGATAACCGGAGGGTTGTGTGGGGGACGGATTTGCCTGTGGGCGGCCTGCCAGGGATTGCGGGAAAGAAGTTTAAGTGCCTGGCGGTGGACGGATAGAGGGCTGTGCCGGGAGCTGTTTTTTGCAAGTAACGGTTAATCAATTGCAAAAATCAAGCTTCAATCATTTGCGGACATGGCTGTACACTGTACCTTTACAGGATGTTACGTTTCTTATTTCTACTGTTTGTGTTTTACCTGGTGTACAAGCTGGTGTTTGACCTGATTGTACCGGTATCTCGTGCCACTTCACAAGTGCGCAGCAAAATGCAGGAAATGCAGGATCTGCAGAATGCCCAGGTGCGTCAGCAACAGCAGCAGCAGGCTCAGGCTGCACAGCAAAGACAACAAGCTGCGCAGGCGCAACAGACGCACCAGCAACAGCCTTCCAAAGATGATTATCTTGATTTTGAAGAAATAAAGGACTAAACGAAACGCGTTATGCGTTTAGTGACCTGTTTCTATCCCCATATTGCGCCTGGTTTATAAATCCAGGTTGAGTACGGTTTCCGGATGCACCAGGTGTATGGTTTGCAGGCCCGCCGCTTTTGCCCCTTCTATATTTTTCAGCGTGTCGTCTATAAACACTGTTTCATCGGCCTCGAGCCCATGCAACTGCAGCAGTGCAGTAAACGATGCAGGATACGGCTTACGCAGTCCCAGTTCGTGTGAGTAATGCGCCTTGATGAAATAATCATCGAATGACTGGTTACTACCCGCAGCTTTGCGGAATACATCTGAGAAAAAATCGTAGTGAATTTTATTGGTATTCGAGTACAGGTAAACATTGTACTTATTGCGAATGGCATCGAGCCATTGCAGGCGATCGGCCGGGAAGTCGAGCAGCATGGCATTCCATGCGTCGCGGATCTGCTCATCGCTTACCTGTAAACCGGTTGTTTCGCGGAAGGACTGGTAAAAAGCTTCGGGCTGAATTTTGCCTGTTTCGAGTTGTTCGAACAAATCGTTGGCGTGGCTTTGGGCAAACAACTCCTGGAAGTTGGTAACGCCCATTTCAATGAAAGCCTTTTCTGTGGCGGGATAATCGAGGTTAAGAAATATTCCGCCCAGATCGAAGATGATGTTTTTGATTGTCTGCATAATTTCAAAAATAAGAAGGATGTGGATGCGCGTTGCAAATAAAAACCGCAATGGCACAAGCAAAGCCCTTAACCCAGGGGCATGCGTATCTCCCTACTGAATTTTATACTCAGTGAGTTCACTTACCTGTGCACCGGGCAGACCGGGCAAACTGCCGCTGCTTTTGATTTCTGTACGGATGATGCCGAGACCCGGCGCGCAGTAATAATCGGAAGTGATGGAGCCGTTTACAATAAGCACATTAAAAGAAGCGACCACACTGCTGTGTATTATGTTGGTGTATTGTTTGCCGTTGACTGTTTTGGTAAGGTTCTTTTCGAGGATGGTGGTTTTTACCTGTACCGGAATGGCCGTGCCGCTGTAGTTGATGTTGGTAGTGGTTGTCCAGCTGGTGCCTGTTGCCACAGAATCGTCGAGGTAATTGAGCGTAAAAGGAACATTGGTGTCGTCGATACTGAAGCTGGTGTGCAGGTAATATTTTGAAGCCAGTTTTGCATAGAACAACCTGGTATCTCCGCCCGGACCGCTGGAAGCAATGGCTTTGTAGGTGATATTATCGAACACCGCAGTGCTGTCGAGTACGGTTTGTGTATACACATCACCGGTTGCACTGTCTTTGTATTTCCAGTACGATCCTTTTGTGCCGGGCTGGTAGTCTGGCCTTGTTACAACAGGATCCGGAGCCGGTGAATCACTGTTTTTACTGCAGGAAACAAAAGCCACCATGCAAAGCAGTAATGCGGCACAATACTTCTTCCTCATTTTTGAAAGGTTAAACAGGTTATTAAAAGAACAGCAGCATTACAAAATGCGTGAATGCTGCTGTTGGTTATAAAAAAATGCGTGTGGTTAAAGAACGGAGTAATCAACCAGGTCTACATTGTTCTCGTAGCTCATATCAGGCAGTGCCGGCACACCGGGCAGGCTGGGCAGGTTGCTGAGCGATGCGCTTATCTGGCGCCTGATGATGCCGATGTTCTGGGCACTGTAATAATCTACCTGGCCAACTTTAATAGTGAAGCCGGCAAATGTTACGCTAATGGCAGAAGAAGTATGCACCACATTGTTATAGGTTTTTCCGCCCACTGAAAGCGTTAGTCCCTGGCCAACAAGCGTGGTTTTCACTTTGGCGGCGATACCCATTACGGAGCCCGAGGAAGCCCAGGTAGCACCGTTGGTGGCTGCAGCATTCAGGTATTTTACCGTGAGCTCAATGGAAACAGTGTCGAGTTTAAAGCTCAGGTGTTGGTAATAATCGTTGTTCCGGGTAGCCAGGTATTCCGGGAGCGTACCTGCATTACCTGCGTCGCTGAACACCTGGAACGCGATACCATCGAAACTGGCAGTTTGACCGGTTGCGGTGCTGATGTAAGTTTCACCGGAGGATTGCTCCTGGTATTTCCACCATGACTGGGCTGTATGTGGCAGGTAAATGCCGGGTGGCGGCGGGGTTACTGTGCTATCGGACGGATGCGTAGAATCTGCCGGTGTTTGACCATTACCGGTTCCTGTAGAATCGTGCGGCTGGCCGGGTTTGGTGGTATCGGGGTGACCGTTGGCCGAAGAATCGTGGGAGCCGGGTGGGTTTACCCCTGTGGAATCTGTATCGGTGGGTGGTACCGGTTTGGGATCGTAGGTTTTCTCGCAGGCAGTCCACATACAAATGCAAAAGGCTGCCACCAGGAGTAAAGGTATTGCTCTCATAAGTATTAGATAGTTGTATTTGCTTTAATAAGTTTAGGGTATCGCAAAAGCAGTCGCAATATAAGCAACAGCGCTATTTCCCTGTTTAAAATTTATGCATTTGTAACCCCGTATTATCAAATTAGCTTATTTTTATGGCCTGGCTTTTTACCTAAGTTGCTAAACACCACGCTATCACCTATGTACGAAAAACTACATGTTGCCATTGATATTGAAGGCACTGTTATACCGCATTTCACCAGCTTTGTGCTGAAACAATCATTCAATTCCCACCATTATTTTGAGCTGCATTTCAACAACGACACCCTTGGCATGCCGGGCATGGTAAGCCTTGACAAGTCGCGTGATTTCATTGGCAAAAACCTGGCCATTGAATTTGGCAGGGCTTCGGGCGCAGCGCAGCATTTTGTGGGGAAGATTACCCGTGTAGCTGTATCGCAGCGCCAGGGTTACCATGGCTCACTGGTCATCAGTGGCTACTCACCTACCATACTGCTCGACCGCGGAGCGGATGTGGGCTCGTACCTTGGCAAAGACCTTTCCGGCATCGTCAACAAACTTGCACAGGGGGTACCATCCAACGATTTAAACCTGCAGGTACAGCCGGCTTTCACAGATACCATTGATTACATTATACAATACCGCGAAAGCGATTTCAACTTTATCGTACGCCTTGCAGCAGAATACCATGAATGGTTTTTCTACGACGGCCTGAAACTGCATTTCGGCAAACCCGCGCAATTGCCGGAAGCTGCACTGGTATATGGGCGCGATGTAAAAGAGCTGCAATACGGTATTGGCATTACGCCGCTTAACAACCAGCAGTTTGCTTACCACTCCCCTGCCAATGAACTGTTACAGGCACAAAGCGGCAGGGGCAGCGCCAGCCAGCCTGACCAGGTGCATGCGCTGCAGGCATCGCGTGCAACATTTGGCACCCTGCACAGCGGCCCGGGCAGCATACGTTTAAGCACACCATCGGCTATTGCCACACATACCGATAATGAAGAGTTGTCGCGCATCAGCAGCCTGCTGAAAGTTACCGGCACCGGAGATAACCCGCAGGTACAGCTTGGCGGCATCGCAGCAATTTCAACCAGCCTGCGTACAGGCATCGGCGATTTTGCCACATCAGACATCGGTAAATTCCTGATCACTGCTGTTACGCACGAGATAGACGGCGTAGGGCATTACCTCAACCACTTTGAAGGCATTAATGCCGATTCGGAAAAACTGCCTGCCCCGGCCTACACCAAACCGCTGGCAGATATGCAGCTGGCACAGGTAACCGACAACCAGGACCCGCAGCAGCAGGGCCGCATTAAAGTGCAGTTTAAATGGCAGTGTAACAACAATGACACAACAGAGTGGCTGCGTGTATTAACACCAGACGGCGGCAACAGCGACCTGGTTAGCAAAAACAGGGGCTTTGTATTTATACCAGAAAAAGGCGACCAGGTACTGGTTGGTTTTGAAGAAGGCAATGTTGCACGCCCTTTTGTAATGGGCAGCCTGTTTCACGGCAATAACGGCGCAGGCGGCGGCACAGACAATATTACCAAGAGCATTACCACGCGCAGCGGCCACACCATTGAGCTGAACGATAACGGCAACACCGGCACACATATTATTATACGCGACCCGGGCGGCAACACCATACACCTGGATACACAGGGCAAAAACATCACCATTACCGCACCGGAAACCATGACCTTTAATGCGCGGAATGTAATTATCAATGCAGGGCAAACAGCTACCATCAACGCCGGTGAACACATCAACAACGTGGCAGGTAAAAACGTAAGCACAGCTGCAGGTGCCAACATCATGCACAATGCAGCGAAAGACCTTACGATGACAGCCACCAACATTATAGGCACGGCCGATGAAGCATTAACCCACAACGCAGCAAACATTACCAAGCGGGCCAACGAAATATTTGCCAGCAGCACCGAAGAAAACTTCCAGCTCTTCAGCAGCAAGCAGGTAGTAAACACCAGCGGAGAAAAAGGTAAATTGTTTTAACCTGCAAACCGTACCCTATGGGCAGAATAATTTTCAGGGCAAAAAAGCTCACCGAAACATCCAAGGCAGCCAGCTGGATAGCAGACAACGGCAACCTGCACCTGCAGGCCGATAAAGCCAATGTTATGCAAAAAGGCAATGAAGGTGTTCACCTGAAAATTGGTGATCCTCCAAAAGCCGATACGGCAGTACCGGAAGTGGCAGCTATTAAAATATCCACTCCACTCGATCAGGGCATTAACAACAGCGGCGCTGCTGTAAACGGCATGTTATTCGACCACCGTTATATATTCGAGGTAACCGCTTTTAAAAACGGCACTCCGCCTGCCAGCGAAAACCTGATTAAATGGGCCTATGCATACACTACTCCTGAAGGCCAGGTAATAAAAAACTGGTTGCAGGGCGCTTTTGGTAAAAAGATTATGCTGCACATTGCAGCACACGAAGCCTGCGGCACCCAGCTTACCATAAGCGCCTTTATTAAGCAGCCAGATAAAGGGGCCAGTATTACCACCTGGGTACACAACCGCTTTCGCTGGTTTCCACGCAACCAGCTGCAAACACAGATAAGTCAAACCCAGCAGGCGCCTGAAAAAATTGATCAGAACAGCACACCGCTGTGCGGCATAGCAGCATTGGGTTACCTGCTGGTAAAAGATGATGCAGCCGGTTATGCCAACCTGCTGCTTAACCTGCACAGGAAAGGAGAATACCTATACAAAACCTTCCTGGTAAAACCGCTGGATGAGCAACTGTACGATATGGTACCCGATACCGGCAAAAATCCCGGTTACCCGCACAATGCTGCCGGCCCCATGCGCATGGCCGACTGGCTGCTGCTTGCATCTGTAAAAAACAGCGAGGTAAAAGCCTATGAAGGCAAACAAGGCGAGGAATGGGATGGTATTACCTGGCCCTGGGATGTGCTGCCGCTGCTCAAAAAGCTGCTCAATTACCAAACAATCAACAACCAGGCACATTACATTGCACGCATTACTCCCTTTAGCAGGTATACCAGCAAAAAGCAAGACCTGCTGGATATGCAGGCTGCCCATGCTGCCGGCGAAAAAGTACTGATGCTGATTGATGCAGACATGCTCAGCAACAAGAATACTTACACCATTACCACTACCAGCTGGCACTGGATTGTATTTGAAGGTGATGCAACCGTAGACGATGCGGCAGAGACCTATACCTTTTCCTATTATTCGTGGGGACAAAAAAACAACAAGGCAGTATTCAGACAATCAGTGTTCAATTCTAATTTTTATGGCTTTATTTCCGGCAAATAAACGGTTGTTGCATGTGGCATTGCTATACCTGCTTGTCAATAGTACAGGCTGCCATTTGAAATTGTCGCCCGAAGAACTGGCTGCCGCAGCAGCGCAATGCAAACAGCAAACGCATTACCGAGACGGGTTCTATATCCTGTTCACCGGCCTTTCGGCATCACAGCTGAAAGCGGCTGTGCATATCAGTATTACAGACACAGCAGGCCAAACCGGCAATGCGAAAGCAGATACTCTTCACCGCATTATTATGGCAGATAGCAGTATGGCCGGCGAGCTGAAAGTAGATGCCGAATTTGATATGCACAGCGGCATGGTGATAACACTGGACAACCGGCCATTTACATTTACCCATTTTACAACAGCCCCTAAAATAGGCGTAACCGGCATGGGCAAAGAAACCATTGCAGGCTGTTACCTCGACAGCGCCAGCATTGACGGCCATTGGCAGAAATATAGCGGGTCATTCACCATTAACATAAAAGAGTATACGCCATGATGCCCCAACCCGTCCCGCTTCCACCTTTACCGGCAGCCGGTATGCCTGCTTGCACCTATGGTGTTATTATACGCATCAGCAACAACGGCAACGAACAACAGGTGCATTATGAAACACAACTCAACCTGCTGAAACGGTTGCCAGACAGCAGCCTGCTGTACCAGCTGAACCGCGGCCAGGTATATGTTAACCAGCAGGCTCCTTCCACTTTAATGGATCAGCTTGCAGATACCTGCGGAAAAGTGTTGTATCCATTGCAGGCAGTAACTACATTATCAGGCGATTTTTTTGCAGTTGCCAATACAGCAGCCATCGCTCAAAGATGGGAGGCCACGCAACAGCATATTCAGCAATATTACAATGGCAGCATTGCCGAAGACACCCTGCAATACATGCAGCGTGCTACCCAAAGCAATGCACATCTGTATGAATCGCTGCGGCAGGATTGGCTGATGGCCGTATATTTTGCCTGCTGGCGGCGCCAGCCCGGGCAAACAACACCTGTATACCTGCCGGTTATTCCCTACACTACCCCTGTTTGTTTTGCAGCAACTACCAGTTATATTCCACCCGGTAGCGACACACCCTATTTTACCATTGAGCAAACCGGCGAATATGCCGATGCAAGAAGTGCAGAAGACCTGGAACAGGAACGCCCTGCAGCATTCAGCCGGCTGCTGTATGGCAAACACACACCCGTTGCCGGCACCATGCATTACAACTGCCGCCTGTACGACGCTACCGGCATAGTGCAAAGCATTACCGGCGAAACAAGCATATCGCTGCCCGGCAGCGGCACTAAAACAATAAGCCTTGAAATGTACCATATGCCCGAACGTGACCAGCCTGCCCTGCAAACGGCAGCGCAGGAAGTACACAACGATAAGCCGTTAAAGCGGCGGTCCCTGTTTTCGCTTTTCAGGTAACCTAAAACGAAATTGTATGAGTGAAAAACACCTGGTATGCCAGGGCGCAGTTTGCCAGTGCAAGTTTGGCACAACGCCCGATAAACTGAAAGTAAAAAGCCAGCAAGGCTATTATGTAAATGATAAAGATGGCGCACAAAAGCCCATTGCCAATACCAAAGACATTGGCCAGCCCTTTGAGGCCAATACATTTGGCAGCTGCAAAAAAATGAACAACAACAGCTGCAAGCCCAACATAACAGCATGGAAGGATTTTTATGACCAGGTAACACTTCCCAACAACGGCAAGATTTTGCTGGAAAACAGTAAAGCTGTTTGTGCGGTTGCCGGCAGCCCGTGTATAGACATTACTTTTCACGGGCAAACTGCGGCGATTACAGCAGCACATGCACAAAAAGCCAACAACGATGTGCAAAGCCAGCTAAACCCGCTCATGAACGCCAAAGACGCCGGTGCCCAGCTGCTTGCTTTTAACCTTGCTGTGTAATAAACCTGTAAAACACCTGTTCATGGCTAACAACAACACCAACTCAAAAAAACTGATCATCGTTTACCCGCAGGAAAAGGTAAATGAAGCCGATCACGCCGTAGTGCTCGACCAGTCAGATACCATCAGCGCGCGCGTTGAAGCGCCTGCAGTAAAGGGGCCCGCACCACACAAGCCGGTCAATTACCAATGGATAGCGCGCATTTTTTCTACCCTAAAATTCACACATGGCGATAAGCACGAAGGCCTGTCAGGCTCGCGCATTTCAGTTAATTTTCCCAAAGCATACGAGGGCGGCGGCCTGGCCTGGCTGGAGCCGTTTGCCCCCGGCAACGAACCTACCGGAGTTGTACCGAACGGCTATTTTCTTTCTGCCAAAGGCAAACCAAAGATTGTTTCAGCCGAATGGCGCCAGTATGCAGACGACAATAACGGGCCTGTTATTACCAGCCAGACCAGACATTTCGGCCAGCGCGTACAGTTGCATATTTATACAGAAGCATTATACGGGCACCTGCTGCAGGTGTACCTGAAAGACCATGACCATTACCTGTTTGATGCAGATGACGACTTACCAGAATACGAAACGCAGCAGCCGAAGCCGGTCATCAAATCGTCTTTCTTTTCTGCTAAAGTGAATGTGTACAAGGCCATGCCCGACGAGCCGCAGGAAAAGGCCAACAATGATGATATTGTACCTGTTCAAAAAGCAATTCTGAATGTATATTTAGATGAAGCCTGGATTAGCAGCGCCGGCCACAACCTGGAGGTATACTGCCAGGTTACTGCAACAGAGGCCAATATTGCGCATACGCTTGACCAGAAGATATTGTACGTAAACGACCACCAGCAAGGCACCGATAACCGCGAATTGTCTAACCAGCCCGTAGTAGTGGGCGATATTCCTACCAGCCCTGCAGATTATTATCCCTGCCGCTACACGGCTGTTACCCTTACTACGCAAATGACCAACAATACCACCGGCAAGGATGAAGACAAAAAAGTGGATCTTTACCGTGAAAAGAAAACAAGCTTCAGGAATTTTGAAATAGTAGCCGGCCCGCAAAAGGGCGCCAAAACAGTCACCATTTCGCTGGAAGAACTTTCGGTAAACGATGCAGACTGCCGCGAAGCAAAAGGCAAAAAGCACAAGGGCCATACATTACAGCTAACCAGCTGGCCCGAAACGCAAACCAAAACAGTACCGCCTGCACAAAACAGGAAAGAAGAAAAAAGCAAGTGGTCTGTACAAACCACCCATGAAACCAGCCAAACAGGCGGCAAGCATTCCGAAACCACTGTAGCAGGCGCACCTGCTGCACTGGAAATACTTTCCTCCACCGATCAGCAGCTGAGTTTTAAAGCACGTTATTTATACGACCTGTCTCCTTTCCAGATTGGCCCTGTAAACGTGCACCCTATTTTCCGCTATTTCTGGCTGGGCAAACTGGCAGAAGGCAAGCCTTATGTAATTGCTGCCAACACCTGCCGTCACAGGCACAATTTCAGCGTTATCACCTATCCCGATGTAAAATGGAAACTCGCATTTGAATACGCTTTTCCCAAATCAAAGATCACGGCCATAAGCACAGCCACTTACCGCAACCCACCCGAAAAAAAATGGGAAAAGGTGGGCGACAGTGAAATGTCGCTGTCGCTGGAAGCAGAGTGGGATGGCCAGCAAAAACTCAATCTCACCAAAGACCTGAAAGATTCGTTACAGAAAAAACTGGAGCGGCTGGAGAAGCTGATTGTATTGCTGGAGCATACCTTTGAAGGCAAGGAAAACAATAGCACCAGCCAGCCTGTTGACCCGCGGCACCAGCAAATTTTAAACGAGGCCAGGCAAAAGTTCAACCACGCCAATACAGAAAGGGAGCGACAGGAAAAAGATGCCCAAAAACTACGCGATTATTTCAACAGCCGTTCAGCGCAACTGAAAAACGCAACACCCGGCAGCAGGGACTACAAAGAACAGGAACGGCAGCTTACATTGCTGCAGCGCAAAATGGACAAGGATTTTCCCAAGCTCAAGCGCGATGTGTTAGGTATTGAAATCATCAAACCCAGCCTGTCTGCCTCATTCAGCTGGGGCCGGGCAGATACCAATATTGGTCAACGTGACGATTTACTCAACCGCACCGGCATTTTGCTGGAAGGCAGCTTTGAAGCCAAACCCCTGATCGGCATTTCTGCCTTTCTCGATTTCCTGGGGTTGCTGCAGCGGGCGCATCCCATTGCATTGGCAGTAATTGCAGTGGCCGACTTATCGTTACGGCTGATTGGCGATGGCAGCAGCATTACCTGCGAACTGCGGGGTACCGGCCAGCTGGGCGGCAAGCTGCAGGGATTTCTGAACACACTTACAAAAAAAAATTCTTTCAATATAAAAGACCAGAAATCCAACGATAAAAAAGCAGTTGAACTAACAGGTGACCTCAGCTTTGGACTTAAAATCTCTATCCGCCTGCAGATGGAAAAACGTGTAATAGGCGCCCGCGTGGTTGGTGAAGCATCCGTTAGTACAGAAGCCAAAGCCAAATGGTCGGCCCGCGCATTCCTGGATGCAGAAGAGAAGGGCTACTTTATAAATGTACTCGGCAAATTTGATGGCCTGGAAATTGTTGCGGAGGGAACCATTAAAGGTAGAATTGAGAGCGGCGACGGCGATATTTACGGCAGTGTAAGCGAATCGGCCCAGGTAAAATACCAGGCCATTGACAAGCAACCGGAAAAACAGCTGTTTACGATCCACATTAACAATCAATCGTAAGGAATATGAGACATCAGTTGCTTTTTTTCTTTATCCTGTGTTCATTGATTTCTTGTGCCCAAAAAAACACCACTTACATGAAACAAACGGTAGACACCCTGCTTGGAAACCTCGATCAAAAAGTGCGCGCCTATGACCAGCGTGTAAACTATCATGCAGATATACATGTTGGCGGCTGCAATTTTGAATTCCTGGTAAATGATATTCCCGTATTGCAGCATTTTGGCAATGCCAATGGTACCATACAAACCAGTGCCCCTATCAATACCGCCATCCTGCAACCGGGTCCGCAACAATATAAATTGATCTTGTACCCGCCTGCAGGCCAGGAAGCCAGGGGCCTGTCTGAAAATATTGAAACCGAAATTACCATAGAGGCCCTGCGTTTCAGGGAAGGCGGCACAGACCGTGTATACCCGGACACAGCTATTATAACGCCCATGAAAAAAATCAACGCAGCGGGCGACAGCATATTTGCCGATGCCGGGAAACCTGTTGCTGTTTACCAGGGCAGCTTTACCGCCAGGGTGCCCTACCAGCTGCAAGGCTGGCACAACAGCCAGGACCTCCGGAAAACCGACAGCAGCAGGCTGGCTGCAGAAGTAGTGGCATTTTACCAGCAAACAGCGGAAGAAATTGGCCAGGGGCAGCTTGACAAACTGGCCGGCAGCCTTGAGAAAAGTGAAACAGAAATTGCCCAGGCCCTTTTTTACGGGAAGGCAGAAGCCGCTGATTTTCTCCATACCTTTTATGCCTCGTATGGCAGGCCCGACCTGCATGTTCAGCCTTTGGAGCATTATAAAATGTGCATCTACGGAGACGGCAAACTGGTAACCCTGCAACGCACCGATGTAAAAGGTAAAACACCATTGTGGGCCAAATACAAAGAAGGCGATACACCCAAATACTTTGCCTATACGCTTTACCTGCACAAACCACAGGGCAGCAACCGGCTGGAAGTAATACGGTAATAATTCGCTTATGAAACAAACCAACCTGTTTCGCGCTGCAGCATTAATACCGGGTAGTAGCAACAAGCAATTCACCTGAATATGGCTGCAAGAAAAAAAAGCACTGTTTGCGTGATTTAAGCGAGATTTTCTTATTTTTGCCTCCCTTCCACCGGAAGGCAGTCATAATAAACCAGTTATGATTGACAAACATCTTGTAAAAGATGCGGGCCTATAGCTCAGTTGGTTAGAGCACCTGACTCATAATCAGGGGGTCCCAGGATCATGCCCTGGTGGGCCCACAAGGCTGAAATGCTTTACTGATAAAGGTTTCAGCCTTATTTTTTCTCTTTTTACTCTTTATTACCGAGCGGCATTTTGCTTAAACGTTAACAAAAACGCTAACAAAAATGCTACGCCTCCCCAACAATTGCCGAGCTGGCAAAATGAGTGTTTTTCCAAAAAATTGGAAGACCCTAAAGGCTTCGACTAAATCTCACTGGTACATTTCCTATCGTTTTTACGATGATAACCTGAAGAAAAATAAGCAGGTTGTGATCAAAGGAATGAACGTGTATTCCGAATTGCCAGCTCGGCAACAAATAACTCAGGAGTTCCTGGATGATGAAATTAAAAGGCTACAGCAGGGCCTAAACCGGATAACAGACAAATACGTTGAACCGGTGCTTCCGGCAGATGAAATACCAGAGCTTGAACCTCAGTTAGAGGAAGACCTAACTGAACACACTCCTTTTATCTCAGCTCTTTATTTTGCCTTGCCACAAGTAAAGTGTGTTCGTTCCACCCAGATTGATATCGAAAGTGTGCTGAAGTATGTCCGTATTTCGGCCATGATTCTGGGGATCGCAGATATGCCGATTAGCCAGGTTAAGCGAAAGCACATTGTGAAGATTTTCGAAAAAACGAAAGAGATGAAACTGGCCATTCGAAGAAAACTGCAGGCGGAAAGCCCTGGCAATACCATAAAAGAGAACTGGACCGCAAATACATTCAATTACTACCGGGCCCACCTTTCGATGGTATTTAAGCGCCTTTTTAAAATAGAGGTAATTGAAACTAATGTGGTTGAAGGGATAGATAAAGAAAAAGCGGTTGAGAAAATCAGGGAGACGCTTAGCAAGGAACAGCGACGAATTATTAACGGATATCTGCGAGAATGCCACCCGAGCTTTTGGCGCTTCCTTCAGGTTTTTTTCCATTCAGGTGCCAGGATAAAGGAGGTTTTGAACGTAAGGAGATGCGATGTAGATCTCGACAGGCAGCGCTTTAAAATAACGGTACTTAAGGGGCAAACCTACCGGGAAGAATGGTGTGTGATAAAAGATATTATTCTTCCGCTGTGGGAAGAAGCCTATAACGAAACTGCTGATGAACAATATCTTTTCAGTGAGGGTCTTATTGCTGGCAACCATGCAATTCGCCGGGAGCAGATAACACGACGCTGGCGCCGGCACATAAAAAACCGTTTCAATATCACGGCAGACTTTTACTCCTTAAAGGCAAGCAACCTGGATGAGATCGCTGCTGAAATGGACGCCCGCGCAGCACAAGAAGCAGCTCGCCATGCAACACTTGCGGTTACTAAAAAGCATTATCTACCTGGTGAAGGGGAGCGAGAAAAGGAACGAATCAGAAGTGTAAACAATGCTTTTGCATAACAGAGGAGCGATTAAAATAAGTGGCTTCTGTTCGGTTAAGCATAAGGCATTTTATAATTCATTTCTTTTAAAATAGTCATCAAAAGCAACTTCAGCTGCCTGGTTACGATTAGGTAATGCGTTAATCCGTTCAGCCAGTTCCACTGGTAATGATAGCCAAACTCGACCACGCTTTTTGGGTCTGCCCGCCCCTTTCCTGGCACCACCGTTATCAGCCCTACCGTCTTTATTGATTTTCTTCATCTGAATATAATTTATCTTCCTCGCGCTCATGCAGGGCAAGGAAGTTCCAACAATCAATTAATATACTTTCGGCTTCTTCTTGGCTGCCTGGCTTATCTGTCGGGTCTAACCATTGCAGGTCTGTGTGATTGGCTTTCCAGTCGTCAAAGTCAATAAAATGACTATCAGGGTAATTGAACCGTAAAAACAACCGAGGGGACGTTAGCTTCAGAATAGCCAGCTGATTAGGGTATAGCATCAGATTTTCGCTGATGTAATACCCGTGATACCTCTCGGCATCATCGTCGGGCCTGTTCCTATAATCTTCGCTGCCTGGCGGCTTTGTCGTACTGAAATAAGGCTTAATTTCCATGGCCTGGCACAACCGCAGGTGAATGTCTATATCCCAGGCAAACCGGCCCGTTTCAATGCCATTGATGGTGTTTGCGGTTACGCCTAGGAAGTCGCCAAGTACTTCGATGGGAATCCCCATTTCTTCCCGGCGCTGCCGAAAAAAAGCTCCCAACTGCGCGCGTGCGGTCTTTATTTCATTCATAAAAAAATGCCCGGATACGCTCCGGGCAGGCGAGATATTATTCAATCTCTTTCTTTTCAATGTACGCTGTACATGCATCTAATGTTAGGCAATCCTCACCAAGATGGCGGCGCTTTTGCTCCGGCTCGCCTTCATAATAATCGTCTGCTAAATCTTTCAAGTATTCGCGAGCTTCTTTAATCGTGTCGAACTCTTTTTTGGCTGAAAATGAACCGTTGATGTGTTTGGCTGAACCCATCTTAAAAGCGTGAAGTGAGCTGAGTTGGTAAACAGTAGGTACTGTTGCTTTGATTACTACTTTCATTTTGTTTCGCGACTTTAGTTTTCTGTATGCTCCTGCGCCGGAGCCATTTGCTTTGTTTGATGAATCAAAGATATATCGAAAGATTGAATCATGCAACTAAATTCAATCTTTTTTTAAAAAATTCCCTTTTTGCTCACAAAAAAGCCACCGGCGTGAATGACCGGTGGCTGTAGCAGGTTTGTCGCTAGAATCACGCCGTTACTGCTTTATTAAAGGTACTGTTTTTACGCAACCCATTCCCTGAATTGCATAACATTGGCAGCATATGCCTCCGCCCGAGGGCCGCTGCCATTATACGCCTGCACAATCTTTTCAAGGGTACTTTGCTTTCTCGCTTTTCCGTTCAGCTCTTGAACCAGGTGCGCAAGGCAGTCGGTCATGTTGTACCATTTCTTCTCCTGAAAGAAAGCACGATCTGTCACGATATTCTGTAGGTCGTTCTGAAAAATCCCGTATCCTTTGTATAGGAAGCCAGCTGGTTTGTATCCGCCTGGTGCATCTACCTGCGGCATCGCGCGCTGTTTGTTTCCTTCGTTCACGAGCATGGCAGCCAGATCTTTCCCATATTTGTCTTCAAAATCTGCCCGGTTCTTCGGGAAAGCCGAACGGCCGGTGCCGGGTAAGTCGCCGCTGGCATCAAACACACAACGCTGCAGCACCACATCTGCCGGATATTTGTCTATCCACAGCAACCACTTGTACGCGGTCTCCTGGCATGCTATGGCGCACACCAGATCAACAGTCCACGGCGTGCCGGCAATGCCAGCTTTAATTACTTCCTCGAAGTTATTTTTTAGCCAAGCGGCAGCCTTCTGCGCCTGCTGTTTAGAAAGTGTATATTCCATATCAGAATCGAATTAAAGAGTATTGAATTGAGAAGCCGCCGGTAGGTGCCCATTTATTGCCGCTGTACCCGTAACCTATGAAAGGGCCAATGGACCAGCGCCCGGGTTGCTTCACAGGCACGCGAAAGCCGGTCAGGCCAGTGACACGCATATTGGGGTTAAGGCTGAATGCGTCGATGTAAACCTCCTTCTTGCCCAGTCCGAAAAGACCGGTTTTCTTTGTATAGGTAGTAATTACCAGGGAATCCTGCAGAGTATAATTTAAGATCGGTTTGGCGCCGATGGTCCCCTTTAACGATAACCAACGGTCGTTGTAATTTAGTCCGTACTCTTGCCGGCCACTATCCAGATAAATGGTGTCTATACGCGGCCTAACTGTTCCACTGGTCGTGGTGGTGATGCCGGTATAAGACTGCAGCTGATCGTCTTTGATCTTTAAGATTGCAGTGATGCTGTCGATCTGCTGAGTATACGCAGTCTTCAATAAAGCAATGTCGGCCTCTGCCATAATCTTTTCTCCATGCTCGCGCCCTGCTTCGTCCTTTTTGTGCTGCAGGGTATCGTTTTTTGTTTCAACCAGCTTCGTGAGCACCTGGTTCTGCTGCGCCTTTTTAAAGCAGGTGGTCAACGACATATAGGCAATCACAAGTAAAAGGGCTACTATGATCAACCTTTCTTTTTGAAATATCATCTTTGCAATTTTTCAGTTAATGAATCGACGGCCTCAGTCAACCGCTCTGTTGAATCACTCACACGGTTCAGTGCCTCGGTGCTTTTCTTTTCACACTCGACTACGCGATCGAACATTGCATCGTGCTTTTGCTCGTACTCTTTGCGCATCGAATCCATTTGGTTGCGCACCTCCCTTAGCTCTTTCATGAAATAGTACAGGAAAAAGCCAAGGGTAGCAACCATGGTTAGTTTTTCCCCCCAGTCCGGCAAGGCTAATTCACCGGCGGTAGCAAGCAACACGCATCTTTTAATCATTACTCCTGTTTTTAGAGGTTCGGAATTATCACTATCGCAAACCGATATTATAAACCGCCATGTACATTGCATCTGCTATGTATTTTGCTCCGCTTTGGGTCGGGTGAATATCATAGTCGAGTGTTTCCGTGAACGACGGATTAAATTTATCTGTGTTGTAAGGCTGTGTAAGAATTGCGGATCTCACATCGAAATGTGCCGCAGTCGGCACAACGATAACACCACGTGCCTTATATGCTGGCGTGTCAAATAGCGACAGTATGAAGCTATTCCAAACCTCCTGGTTATATTTCGCTCGTTCATAGCTTTCGAAATTGCCACCATAGAGTGAAAGGAAATGGCTGCCGGCAAATGTGGGCGTTACGGTGTGCAAAAACACCTTGATAAAGGGATCAAAGGCCAGCACACTTTCTACCAGGTCTATCATCTTTTGCCTGACTGAAGGTATATAAGTGTTGATCAAATCATCAGTATAGTTCCAAATTGCATCGTTCAGCCCAACGAAAGAAACAAAGCAGTCAATATTCTGACTGCCCGCACCATGCGGCTTATATGATGGGAAATAGTGATTGATGTAATACGAGAAATCAAACTTACCGGTAGATGGGTTGTAAAACTGATTGCGCGCATAACCATGGCTACGTTGTAGGTCGGTCAGGTTCGCGTCGGTGTCGCCTGTATGCCAACCGTTGGGCTCATTCTCTCCCCAACCTGGGTCCCACTGCTGATCCGCGAGAGGACGATCCGCACGATAGTAGCCCACAGGCGCCTCTGTATACCATTTGTAAGTTTCGCCGCTCCAGGCATCATCCTTTAACGCCGGGTCATTTGTTGAGTGCAAGCCAATCATATTGATTGTGGCTGTTGTGTCCTGTTTCAGGAATTGCCCAAAATATGTGCTTACGCCGTACAAATCAGTGAAGCTGTCGCCAATGGTAACAATGTTGGCCTTCCTGTTTTTTGAAGTAGTCGCATCTTTGTCGATTACATGAAGGGTTATGCGTTTTGCCGCAGCCGTATAAAATTGGTATATGTGAACGATCCTGATCTCAATGGTAACGGTACCGGCTTCGTCCGGCGTAACGTCCCATTTATAGGAATAACCATCACCGTACTGCGCATATGACCCGTCTGAATTTAGTTTTTGACACCGAACGTAATAATTGCCGTGCAAAAAGGCGTGGCTGAATTTGATCACGTTTGCCCAGTATATGCTGAACAGTTCGCCCTTGATAAGGTAGATATCAGAAGGCAGCTGTATTTCAAAAGCCGGCTCTTCAATCTTGCTGGCCGGAACAATTGCCTGCTGATAGCTTTCAAAGCGAGAGTTAACGATGTTCTCCTCCAGTTGCTGACGCTCGATATCAGCCACAGGCATGCTGATTTTGATAAAGGCACAACCTGCAGGCGTAGTAAACGATTTCATCGATGACAAGTTTGCAAACCCACTGATGTAGTTTTTGCTTGCATCATAAAACGGCACCTGCTGCGGAACAGTGAATGAGTAAATTGTATTTGGTTTAACTGAAATAAAATCACTTACAGCGAAGCTACTGTTCACTTCCAAAGCTCCAGTAGCCTGGTCTGCATAGTAACCCAGTTTCACCGTGCTTTTATTGAAAAGGTTCTTGGTACTCTGATCGCCAACCGGGAAAAAATTATCAGCGCCAATGATGTTTCCCGCCAATACGCCGAGGTCTTCGCGGTAAACCTGGTAAGGTTCATAGTTTTCTACCGCGGTACCCAACTGCAGCTGCTGGTCATCTACGTTACTAACCGGCGTGCTGATACGAACGTAAGCACAGCCGGCAGGTGTAGTAAATGTGGTGGACCCGCCTGAATTCGGGAACCCGCTGATGTAATTTTTATCGACATCATAAAAAGGAACCTGCTGTGGATATCTGAAAGCATACGTAGTGCCGGGGCTTACCTCAATGAAATCACTGGCAGTATAGCCGCTATTGGCCGTCAATGCACCCGTGGCGTGGTCGGCGTAATAACCATGTATAACAGCGCTTTTATTAAACAGGTTTTTGCCTGTTTTGATCCTGAAAGCCTTATCGTTCAAATAAACGACGAATGGCTCGTAACCGGTACCCACCACACCCTCCTGCAGAAGCTGGTCGTTAAGATTACTTACGCTTGTACTGATGCGAACATAAGCACAGCCGGCAGGTGTGGTGAACGTATTTAATGAGCTTTCGTTTGCAAACCCGCTGATGTAGGCTTTATTGGTGTCGAAAAATGGTACCTGCTGCGGGTGTACAAAATAGTATGTAGTGTTCGGCTTAACAGGGATATAGTTACTCACACTATAGCCTGCCAGAGGAACAAGGCCTCCGGTCGCATAATCAGCATAAAAGCCTTCAGTTATATCGCTTTTATCGAACATGTTTTTACCAGGTAACCCTTCGGCAAACGATCTGCGTACATTGGGGTCCAGGTACCGGTTTATGATTTGCGAATCACCCAGCTGCAAGCTGATTTTCAACTTTTGCCAGCTGCTGCCATTGCCGGAAAGAACGAGCATACCCTGCAGATCTTCGTCCGTTACCACAATACTGTTGTTTCCTGGATCTTTGAAAAACGAGTAAGTACCAGGACCGTCGGCAAAATAAAATCCGTCTGGCACCGCAGGGTTGGTACCGGTGTCGGCTATGCCTTTGAAATTAGCACTCATGGCCGTTCCGAATAAAGACTGCAGTGCAAGCAAAGTTGTTCTGAACATTTTGCCAGTAAGGGTATCGAAAACAGAAATACCCCTATCAACAGAAAGGGTCGAATCAAATGGCAATATATTATTGGTCTTACTCATTGAAATAGTATTGTTGATTTGTCATTATCGTTGATAGCCTGCTGATCAACGTCGATAATATCATTAACAGGGTTAGCTGTTAATGCCTGCAAACTTGCCCCTATTTGGAGAGCCAGTGTAAAAGCAAACGGGCCGGCCGCTCCGTACAATCTGCCTATTTTTTGGTTAGAGCCGTCGCTGTTCCATAACCCAATGAAAGCAGCCTTATCATCAGCAACTCCAATCGCCTGGCCAGTTGCATTATAAACGGTTACCGGAAATTGTGCAACCATATTACCATCTGTAGCCATCATACCTACAATTTTCGGCGCCTCGGGCACTATTCCCACCGCGATAGGGTTATCAATATATAGATCAAACCGCTCCATTAATTCCAATCATTTTCATGTTCGCAATTCCTTTTCCTGTCATACAGGCCAGGTATCCACGCAGACTTGCGCTGAATACTGATGCCATCGGTTTGCCTTGTGCAGCCTTTGCATGTATAAGTGGGAAAATTGCCTTTGTTTTCACACAGCCATAAATGCATTGCCTCGATAAGTGGATCGATACGTTCCATCATAAGCTTATCCATTTTCCACTTAATATCCTTCAACTCTACACTGGCCGCACCCTGGCCCTCGCCTGTGATGCTTTTTGGGTTATTCTGCATTTCACCTTGAGCGGTGAATCTGCTGAAATTGGTGGGGCTGGCGATGAACACTACAGCTTCAGCGCAAACCTTCCACAGGTATTCATTCCATAGCTCTGTATAGGCTGGCGTCTCCACCAATTCAATTGCGTTAACCATCTGCCCTACACTCAGCGTAATTGGCTCTGAATAGTTACCGGCATTTACTTTGGCCGTTAAATCATCAATGTTCACATCGGTAACAATCACGTTTTTTTGCCTGCGGAAATCCTCATACAGGCCCGCGCAGATGGCAGGCCTTACAAAACGATCCTCTGCAATCTGTATCGACTGCAGCAGCTGCCGGGGATCTGCATCCTGGTTAATTGGCCCCAGGGCGATTACCTCATCAGTTGTTATCAGCACCCTTCTCGGGAGCGGGTTCAGTCGGTACATCTTTATTGGTTTTGTTGGCTGCGGGTTTAACCTCAGCCAGGTAAACGCCATCTTTACTTTCATCGGGTGCCAGGCCGGCCAGCTCACGCGCTTCATTGACTTGCATAAACGAACCCGGGTCGATGTCACCCATGAACGAAAAGGGCATGGCAGACTGGAAAAAGAATTCGTATTCCAGCACGTCTTTTGCGCCAAACCATTCAGCATATATCTGCATAATGGGACGCACCACCTTCTCCAGAAGTTCGGTACGCAGCGGATTGAGCAGGGTTGCCTCTTTCACGTCATAAATAGACCGGATATATGCACTACCGGTACCGAGGCTGCCAGTCCTGGTGAAACCTGCTAGCAAGGCATCCCAGTTGTTGGCCGCAATAATCTTTTCCTGCACATGTTTGTCGAATTCAATAAACGAACCTTCCTGCTGTGTGTTATACGGCTTGAATTCAACATCATTCAACCCTTGCTCGGATGATATCACAGCGATGCGGCCTGTTTTGCCCTCGCCGATGTGGCTCATCATGATCTCCTTTGCATTTTTCTGCGCCTCTTCCTGCGTCATACTGCTTTTGAAGATCAGCATGCCGCCCAGGATCATGTTGTTGTCGAAATTGTCAATGTTGTACTGGGCAGATTTACCTTCCAGCACCTGGTGACGAAGGCCGGATACCGATGCCGGAAGGCCGTAGTGTTCCATGCCACTTACTTTGTTCTTAAAGTGCAACATGGTCCGTTTCTCCCCATTTTCTTCGAGCCATGGCTTATCGAGTGGATTGTCTGACCAGAGAGGTATTTGCCGGGCATTTTCTGGTATCATCTGGTACCGCTGCTTTGCCAACTGTTTACTGATCACCACCGCTGTTGGCTCGCTGAAATCGTCAGGTTCATTCAACCTGCAGAAAAGCATGGAGTGCAGGTGCACCTTCATGTACTTTTTTCCATTCACCTGGCCCAGTACAATTTCAATGAACTGGTTGCCCTGCGTACGCTCACCATCAACAATGTTCTTCAAAACCTCATTGAATGATTCGCGCTTGTTATTAACGCTTCTCATCCATTCAAGCAACCCGGGATTTGGGCTTTCTACATCACGTACCAACAACCCCTTACCCACCGTGCTGCGCGCGATGGATTCAATGCATGCGTTCTGTGTAACCGAAGTCATTCGCGCCTCTAACAGGAGGTTTGGCATGTTGTCTTTGCCTCCCATAAAAGGTATGTACTTGCGGCCCTGTACCACCTTGAACGAATCACCGCTGAAACGAATGGGTATAGGGTCCTTCGGATCAAGCCGAACCTCATTCCGCACGGTGAATTCCACACGCTGCTGCTTGTTCTGTTTTTTTTCCTCCAGCATTGATTACTGCTTTTCTGTGTCTGCCGGCTCCTGCGCGGCAGCTTTTTTGCTTTGCTTATCCAGGAAGGCCTGTTCTTTCAGAACAACGATTTCCTGATCATCCGGCACTTCCTCGAACATAACCAGGATTGATTGATCGTTGTGTGTTTTGCCCAGCTGCACCAACAGGTGCAGATCGTAGCGTTGCCCCAACGGAAGGGCGCTGTTATTGAATCCAACAACAGCGCCCTCGTAGGCCTTTTTCAGCTTTATAGCCATGGTAAAAAAATTAAG
Organism: Deminuibacter soli; assembly: GCF_003412455.1. Lineage (GTDB taxonomy): Bacteria > Bacteroidota > Bacteroidia > Chitinophagales > Chitinophagaceae > Deminuibacter > Deminuibacter soli. Next base: position 785,788 of record NZ_QTJU01000001.1, read on the forward strand.
GTGCGATAAAAGGCTTCAGTGCGGCCATGCCACCGGTAAACTCGTAAGGACCGCGCAGGTAGTCGGCCTTCACCTGGAAGTCGTTGCCGTTGAAGTCGGTGAATTTTTTGCCGGTTTGGAACTTGCTACCGTCCTGACGGAAGCGGAAGCGCGGTATTTCCAGGCTATTCACATAGCGCTCACCGGCTACGAAAATGCTGCCGTCATTTGTTCTCCATACGAAAACAAGCTGGCAGCAAATACTGGCCAGGTCCAGTTTCTTGGCAAAATTGGTCATCTGCTGGCTTACGCGTGCCTGCCTGGCAGTGATTACGTAAGAGTAAGCAGAACTGCTACCGTCTGCGTTTGCCTGGGTGATTTCTACGCCGATCGTATCAACAATGGAATCGATGGGAAACAGGTAGGCGCCTGCTGCAGGCGATGCAGCACCGCTAAATGTTATTGTAGGTGCAGAGGTGTAGCCTGTACCGCCAGCGGATACCGTGATCGCTGTTACTACGCCGCCGGATACAGTTGCTGTCGCAGTAGCTCCAGTACCACCACCGCCCGTAATAACAACCGTAGGGGCAGTTGTGTAGCCAGAGCCACCTGCAGTAACACTGATGGCAGTTACTGCGCCGGTGGCTACAGTGGCCGTTGCTGTTGCGCCGCTACCACCACGGTAAGCAATGGAAGCGTAACCGGTAGCATTACCATCGGTATCAGCCTCGCCTTCTGTAAAATTGAAATCGTTGGCATCGCCAACCAGGAGTAAATCTGCACCGCCGACAACCGGGGTACAGGTCTGTTTAAATCCTGATACTGAACAACCTAACATAGGTAAAAATTTGAGGTTTGAATTTTGTTTACTTGTTGAGCGGGTTAGAAAGAAAGGCCGACTACTGAATGTTGTGGCGCCGCTATTTCGGTACCGGCTTTCAGGTGAATCTGGCGCTTCCATACGTTGTCATCATCCGACCACCATACGCGAATCGCTTCGTTTCTTCGTGGGCCACCGCCGTACTTGCTGTCAGCAGCATAGAGCCAGTTACCACGCAGTGTGAGAATAACAGCATGCTCAACTGTGCCGCCATTCATGGCCGCGAGAACGCCGTTCCATTTCTTCCACTTGATCTCAATGCCTTTGAAGTACATCTTCGCAGGAAGGCCGGTTTGCTTTTCCACAACGCCCACAAAACCGGTTGCCAGCAGCCATTCGTAGTATTTATCAGCGAGCTTTTTGTCTACGTAAAAGGCTTTCAGGTCGTCGTCGAAGTTGTAGAGCAGAGAATCCTGCGCATCATACGCAGTCATCAGCTGATCGTGCGCCTGCTGTGCGGTGAGCTCGCCGGATGGAATAGTGAAAGTCTGTGACGCCGGGATGGTGCCATCGGCAATATACTTGGCATACTTGGTGAAAATGCCGTCGAACTTGTTCCAGGACCACATGCCGTTAACATCCGACTGGCGGGTAATATCGCCAAAATACTTGTTCGTGTAGATGTCAGAGGCAACGCCTTTCTCCAGCATTGGCAGTACCTTCTCGCCAAAGATGTCGAAGTTTTCCTGCTCGTAGTCTTCGAACGCGCCCTGGTAGAACTCTTCCTGGCAGTCTTCGGTAGCTGCATACAACTTTTCAGTTGTGATATAGCGGGCACCGAGACGACCTACAGGTGAGTAAATCAGCTTACACGTGGCATCACGACGTTTCAGAATGTTTTGGCCGCCGAAGAGGTCCATAATAGGACGGCTATGAACCACGTCGTCCATAATTTGCCAGTCACCTTCTTCAGGGCTGGGGATCACCACGCTGCCGGTTTCTCCGTCGATAACATCAGCGAACTGCGGCATTACGATCAGTTCGTGCATCGCTTTGGGTTCAACGCGGTAAGGAGTTAATTGAGGCATATCAGAATTTTAAAATAGGTTTGAGAATGTGTTTTTATTTTTCCATCACGAATGCGCCAGAGCTCAGGCTGTTCATGATTTTACGAATGCTGCCATCTTTGGCCAGGCCTTTTGTGCTCACCACTTTCACAGTCATGGCCAAGCCGCGGTCGGTGTTCAGTGTGCTTGTATCGATGGCAACAGTGGTGGCCGCATTGAGGATGTAGCCCTCCACTTTATGACCATGGTAGTCGTACACTTCTACATCTACAATCTTCCTGCTATCGCCAGACGGGTAGGAAGTATTGTCGGTGATTGTCATTGTACCCTTTCCTCCGCCTGATGTCACAGTAATAGCCGTTACAGCACCACCTGATACTGTAGCAGTTGCCGTAGCTCCACCAGGAAGGCTTACTGTGGGAGCAGTTGTGTAGCCAGAGCCACCTGCAGTAACATTAATCGCAGTCACACGGCCACCGCTGATTACAGCTGTTGCGGTGGCACCGGTACCACCGCCACCGGAAATAGTTACTGCAGGAGCAGATGTATAGCCTACTGTATCCAGGGAGAATGCCACTGCAGCATTCAAGTTGTTTTGTGGTGCGGGATAGTAATTGAGAACCCCGCTGTTATCTATCGATTGCATATTGCGCTTTTAACGATTAAAATTTGGTTTCAGTCAATGTTTCAGCTACGCTTCGTCGCTCCAAACTTTGGCGCCGGAAAAGCGGTTGCGTGGATTGATTTTGCGCGCCTGGTTACCGGTCTCGTCAACCTTGGTTTTGTTGCCAAGCTTGCCAGCTAAAGCAGCCGTGAGCGTATTTGACAGGTCGGTAATGGATTTCGTGAGGTCTTCCTTAGTCACTGCGTTTTTGGTCGCTTCGGTAATCGCGTTTTTGAAGGATTCAGGAACTTCTTTCAACGCATTACCTACAGCCTGATTAACCAGCTCCTGTATTTTTTCGTCAGTTGGCACCTGGTCTTTCAGCGTGTTCACAAGGCTGTCGGTAAAGCCTTTGAAAGCGTCCGTTACTGCAGCATCATCCTTTTTATTGGAGAGGCCCAGTTTTTCCAGCACGTTCTGCAGGCCCGCAGACACGGCTTCCTCTATTTTTTTGAGGTCCATATTGGAATTGTTTGATTGAATGAATGAATTGTATGCTGTGAGCACTGATTTATTTGCATATTGCCAGTGCTCAGGCTTTATTGAATTTTTGAAAGTGGCCTGACCGGTTACGTTTTTTACAAACCCTTTTTCTTTGGCTTCTTTGCCGGTCATCCAGGTTTCTTTGTTCATCTGGGCAGAAATCTGTTCAGGCTCCTGGCCAGTTGCATTTGCGTAGAAGTCACGGATTTGGTTGTTGAACTTGCGCATTGTCTTGGCATAGTTCTCAATGATGTTGACATCGCCCCATATACCGCCGCTTACATTATGAATCATGAACCAGCTGTTTTCAGACATACTGCTGTTTTTGCTGGCCATAACGATGTACGTTGCAGCAGAAGCTACAATACCAATGCCCTTGGTATTAACCTTAACGCCCTTACTCTGGAGTTCAACCAGGTAGTCATGCATTGCCATGGCATCGCCTACGTGGCCGCCGCCGGAGTTAACGTTAACGTTCAGCTCTTTCGGCTTTGCTGCATCAATCTGATTCCTGAATGAACGAAATGATACTGAAGTTTCATCGCCCCAAAATTCGCGGAGAAGTTCCTGGGTAGGTGCGTCAACGATATCGCCATCGATGTTGATATCGAGCACATCGTTGCTTTGATTTGCGAGGGAAAAAGTAAAACAGTGCAGTTGAGGCGTCATGCCTCAAAATTGATATTAAAATAATAATTGTATAATTATTTTACTCTTTTGTTTCTGAATAAGTCAGACACTTTTTGCAGCGGTATTCAGCCTGGTTTTTGGTCACATTGAGGCGAGTAGCAATTTGATTGAGTGATTTGCCGCGAGTTTTGAGCAGGCAAATCTTTGCAGAAGTGATTGTTTCCTCACCAACCAGCTGCACAAAGGCAGCCCAATCGACCAGCGCCAGCTGCTGCAGGTCACGGTCTAAATCAGTATAGTATTTATCATCTGTCCTCATGTCGTTGGTATGCTGAAGTTTGCGCCTTGGTAGGCAGTTTGAATAATAGTGGGCGTGCCGGTAGTGTTAATTGCCATGGCGGCATTTTGAAAGCCGGTAACTTTCGCAAAGCTGGTTCCATTGGCATTCAACGTTAGCCCGGTGTAGTTGCGGACCTCTACTGTTGAATTGCTGGTATCATTAATGGTAATAATTGTGGTGGTGTGGTCTTTCGCAGTAAAACACAGCGTGCCGGTATCATTCACTGTAATCGAAATCGATGAATTGTCGAACGTTTTTATCTCAGCGAAGGCCGTATCGTTAACCTCCAGCACCAGAGAAGCGTTCCGGCCAACCCAAATATTAACTGCATTTACACCGGTTAAAGTCACAGTAACCGCTGCGGTACCAATGATGGTAATGTCACCTGCAGGATTAAGCAGCGATACCGAACCTGTCGCATATATGCCAGCTGCATTCAATGCCGTTTGATCAACATCAGAAATTAACGCATCGGTGACGCCGCCACTTTTTAAAAGCCACAGCAGCGGGTTTATATCGACCGTGCTAACGGCCATGGCGGCGGCAATCAAAGCCGGATAATCGCCCGCGTTAACTGCCTGGTGAAAAGCCGCACAGGTGCCAAGCGGCCGAGACAACAGCAGCACCTGCGCTTTTACTTCAGCGAATGTTAATGGTAACGCCATTATAACCTCCCTATTTGTGATTGAATAGAATCCTTCCTTTGCTGCGCTGTCATTTCCCGGCTCACCACCTGCACTTTGATGTTACGCACTTGCTGGGCAGTATCGGCGACCTGCTGGCTCGTGCTTGCCACCATGCTCTTTAATTCAGCCATTTCCCGAGCGTTATATGCGCTGGGCTGATTGGCGGCAGTGCCGAGGAATGCACCGGGATTAAAGGGCGCTTGCAGGCGCTCGCCCAGCGGGAAATCACCCAGCGGCCGGTAGGCGATACCACCGCCGGCAAAACCAGGCACTCCGGCAGCAGCGAACGCCGCCGGGCCTCCCATTGCCCGCTGCTGCGATTCGTTCAGTATAACCTCACCCTTTTTTACCGTGGCAAAAATGTTGTCGCCGTTGGATGTGGCAGGCATGTTGGGATCTGTAGTTATCAGTCCATTGCCCACATCAGCAACGCGACCACCACGGGCAAACTGCGCGGCATTAATTCGGGTAACGTTCAGGCCAAAGTTTACCAAGGCCAGTGCAGCCTGCACGCCGTACATAATGGCGCCGGCAGCACCCAGGGTAGCGATGTTTAACGGGTTCGGAGCAAATGCAATCACCGCCAGGTTTGACAGCTGGGTGGCCAGGTTGATTTCCGCCTGGGCAATTTGCATTTTCTTATTTTTCTCGAATGCTTCTTTTTCAGCGGCCAGCTTTTTGGCAGCAAACTGTCGTTCGATTGTGTCCTGTTCTGCAGCGCTTTGAGCTTTGCCCAGCGTAACGCGTTTTTCGGCATCCAGCTGCCGTTCCTTCAGCTTCAGGCTATTCTCAATGCTTTGTCGCTCAACATCGAAATAGGATTGCATTGCGTTCTGAGCGGTAGCATATGTTTGCTGAAGTGTGTCGCCTAATACTTTCCTCAACTCCGCTTTTTTCTTGATATCATCATCAGAATCATTAGCATTTGGAACAAAGGCAGTTTTAAAGACGGAAGTTACACCGGCCCGAATCAGCCCAGGTACATCATTGATATTTTTAAAAAGGTCATCCTTGGTGGCATTAATAATGTTTTGCCTAAGCAGGTTTTGCAATTCAGCTATTTTCGACACGTACTTCTCGTAAAAGTCTGCATACTCTTTATCGCTGATCTGTTTTTTTGCCAGTAAAGATTGATATATAGGCAATTGTTTTTCCATTGTAGCAGTTTCAATACTTAGTGTTGAAGCCTGCTGTTGTGTATCAATTTCGCTTAGGGCACTTTCCTTTTTATTGTTAGATTTCTTGCTATTTATTATACTTAGCCGCGCCGCGTCGAAAATTTGATTCGCTCTTCCTATTGCATCGTCTCCAAATTTCTGTTTATCTTTTATTTCCGCATTCAATTCTCCTAAACGCTCTTCCTTTATCTGCTTTGTAATGGCCCTTATAGCCTGTGCCCTCTCCAGCTCATTATCCTTCGACTGCTGAACATATTTTCTTTCAAGCTCATTCATTTGGGTGTTGAAACCATGCTGAGCAGCCAGTAACTGAAAATTGGCTTCCTGCCGGGCAGCTGATCTCGCGCTTTCAGTCGAGTTGGGATTATCAACAACAAGGTCCCGCTGCGCTTCAGCTGAACGCTTGGCCTGGTTAAGATCATCCTGAGCACGCTTGGCCAATATATCAAACAGCTTTTTGTTCGTCTCCTGTTCCTGGGTAATACGATCCAGTTGCAGTTCTGCGTACACTTTCTTTTCTTCTGGCTTTTGCTTGCCTTTGAGCAACGACAGTTTCTGGTCAATATACTTTTGATTAATGGTAAGCATGTTGCCCAGGTAAGTAGCCTCATCCACTTCGTTTTTAGTTCTCCTCAGCTTTTCTTCTGCGAGGGCTAAATCGCGCGCTGCGTCTATTTCTTTAAACTGGTCTTTCTGTTCTGCAGTTAGCTTGGAGGCGCCACCGGATGTTGGATTTTTAGGCTTTATTAAGTCCTGCACCTTTTTTTGGAGATCGAGCAGGTCCTTGTATTCCTTACTGGCCACTGCAGTAGATTTTTTCTGTGTTTCAATCTGCTGCAGCAACGTCTTGAAATCGGCCTCAGTACCGTTGTTATCTACCAGCTCTTTAAACCGATCAAAAACACTCTGTTTAGGTGAGCTGCCCGCAGGCGCTGGTGTATTCTGTTGCTTATATAGACTTGCGTATATTTTGGTAGCCTCATCTACCACCCTTCCCTGCTGCTTAATTTCCTCATTCAAGTTTCTTATGGCTGCGGTAAAATCTTTATCAGAGATTTTTGTTTTTCCGAATATGGCAATGGTTGCCTTATCCAGCCCATTAAGACTAAATGCTTCTTTTTCATCGTCGGTAAGCGACTGGTAAGTGCCGCCGCCGGTGCTCTTTTTTATTTCCAGCGATGTGCGAACATTCTGCAGCTGCACAAGCCTATTATACTGACTGCTTTGCGTTGCCTGTGCCGCCTCCAGGGTCGCTTTCTTTTCCAGGTTGCTATTATATTCCAGCAGCGCCTGGTTCAGGTTGCCAATATTTATTTTACCATCAACAAGTGTTTTCTGAAAAACCGGGTCAATGGTAATAAGGTCCTGCAGCGCCTTTCGCCTTGTTTGCTCCGAAATTGTCAGGTCTTTCACGACGTTGGCCAGTGTCTTCGCCTTCAGCTCCTGATCAGCTACTGCTTTGGCCACCTGGGCCTGAATGTCTTTATTAAGCTGAAGTGCAATATTGTGGCGTTTAACTGCTTCAGAGGCATCATCCAGGCTTTTGCTGAATGCTTTAAAAGCCACAGCACTTAACCCCAGCAGTCCCAGTATTATTTTGAGAGGCAACCCGCCAATGGTCACCCCAAACAACCGAAGTGTAGCGTTTGCTGCGGTAACAGCGGCATTGAGCAACCACACCGCAGCTGTAAAAAGCGTTTGGGTAATGGTGATAGCCGCCAAAGCTATCCTGCCGGCCAGGAGTTGGACATTTACCAGGATGAGCTGTCCACGTTGAATAATTAACGCCTGATTAGCCACAGCCCAGCCTGCTGCGTAAAAGGCCAGCACGGTTATGATAGGGCCCAAATTGGTAAGGATAAGGGCCAACAAGCTTGCAATTGACCCCAGCAACACCTGAAAAGTCCTGTTTGCGCCAATGAGCTCAAATTGTTTGGCAATACGGTCCAACGTGGCGGCAAAAGTGTGCTGTTTAATTTCGTTGGCGGCAAGAATTGATGCCTGATCGCCGAATGCGGCATTTGCATCACGTACACGCTTACGCATATACTCTGCATTACCGGCGATATCACCCAGCACGCCCACCACCCTTGCGCCATGGATACCGGCAGCAGTGAAAGCACTGGCAATTTCTTCCAGGCTGGCCTTATCCTTTTTGAGGCCTTCAGCTACCTGAATAAGCGCCTCAACCGGGCTTTCATTCAACGTTTTTGTGAACTCAGCCACGCTTTTGCCCGCAACAGCAGCATACTTCGGAACGTCTGCAAAAATCTTTATGATTAATTGTGAAGAAGCTGTTGATGCCGTTTCAGAGCGCTGCCCCAGTTCCTGGATGGCGGCGCCAAGCCCCAGCACGTTCTGGATAGACACACCGGTGATGCCGCGCACACCCGCAAGACGTTCGGAAAAGTCGATCAGGAACCTACCGGTAGCAACGCCCGATGACGTCAGCTTTTGGATTGCAGCGCCGATATTCCCGATGTTATCTGCAGTTACGTGCTTATCCTCGCTGTACACGTTAACGAGTTTCACCAGGGAAGAAACAGCTTCATGCGGGTCACCGGCTTCCTTACCCAGTACCACAAACAGCTGATCCAGTGCCTTCGTCACGCCAGTGATTTGATCTGCAGCAACACCCTTCTTTGCCACAATGGTTGCGATGTCCACAAGGCTGGCCAGCGATGTGCGGGTATCCAGCTTCTTAAGGCTTTCCACCAGGTTTTCCGCAGCATCTTTGGACCCATGCAGGTAAATCTGCAGCTGCCCGATACTATCCGACAGCTCGGCGTTTTGGTGTATTAAATTGCGCACGCCAGACACTGCTGCTTGAAAACCAACATACCCGAGCAATACCTGTGCAATGTCATTTTTTAAATTCTTAAACCCCTGGCTAATGCCGGCGACAACCTGCGAACCGATGCTATTGGTGTCATTCAACGTTGAATTGATTGCATGCAGGTTCGCTTCCAGTTTCTGCTGGTGCTCAATGTTGTGTTTGAGCTCGGTGTCAATTTTTGAAAAGGCATCGCCGCCGGCGGCCTGTGCCTGTTTATAGGCTACAACGAGGTCCCTGTTCTTTTGTATTATTTGCCCAAGCTGATTATTGATGTCATCCCTTTGCCGCTTCAACACGTCACTCAGGCCAAGATTTTTGAGCGCATTGAGAATACCGGTCTTATACTCTCCCACCAGCGTGCCATCCGGTGACAATGTTCGGCTAAACTCATCCAGCTTTTTCTTCGCGTCAACCGCTTCCCTTTTTACTTTTTCAAAGCCAGCTGAATCGCCGGTGCTTTTATCAAACAACCGGTAAGCCTCCTGTGCCTCACGAAAAGCCTTCAATAAGGCGTAATAGTTTTCTCCTACCGCTTTCGCCGAATCAGCCTGCTGCTTATTGCGCCGTTGCTGGTTAGCAATCTGCCGGTCCAGCTCTTTATCCTGATCCGACAGGGATTTTGCTCGCACCGCAGCAGCCTTGGCCGCCTGGAGCTCCGCGTCTGCACTGAGCTTTTCCGCGCGGGCCAGAATCTCCGCCTCCTTGGCCGATTGCTGCCGCTGCTTATCCAGGTTCTTCATTGCCGTTTCCAGCTCCGCAATGCGTGCTGTCAGTTTGGAAACGGCTTCAGCGTTACCGGCAGCAACAGCCTTTTGCAGCTGCTCATCCGTTTTGCGCTTGGTCTGGTCCAGCTTATTAAACGCCGCGGTGAGTGCCTGTACGTTCTTCAACGAAGATTCAGTGCCTTGCACCTTTATATCATACACACGATTCACTAATGACTGGTTCTGTGCCATGGTCTACTGTTGAGGTATATCAGACGCCAAACACATCAGCGGCTGGTATTTGGTTTCGAAAATGTCGGTTGTGTTGGGGGTTCCGCTTACACTGTTTGCGGATGGGTATACAGCATTGAAGTCATCTGCAGTAATAGGTGACCACTTACGCAAGCTGCACTGCGTGCTTTGGTCGTTACTGGGCCGATAATTCTGTATTTCAACCAGCTCCCAACGCTGGCCAGTGGCTATGATGTGCTCCCGGTGCAGAATATTGCCCACATCCTCATTGTTCAACCGGAAGCTAGTAGTATAGTATTGGCCATTGCGCATGATAGCCATGCGCTGCAGGAAGAAGCGGCGTGTGAGGCCAACTGCATGCGCGCTACCAATCAGCTCGTCACAATAAGAAAGGATTGGATCATTTTCCCCGCCGGCGTTATAATTAACAGAAAATAGGAATGGAATGGTTGTGCGGTTTGTGCCGTTAAAGCGCCAGCCACCAACGCCGCTCACTTCACCTTTGTACCAGGCTATTTTCGGCTGAAATGTATTCGCCGCTTCGCTGGCAGAGGTGTTACTGATGTTTTCCGGAATTATACAAATCAACTGCGGTGCCTTACCGGTAATTCCTTTCCAGTTTGTTTCAACGTAATGCATGCAAGGTGAAAAGAAACTGTTCTCCATTTCCGTCACATCCTTGTTGAACCGGTCGGGTAATACATATTTGCCAGCTCCCAGCATGCTCTTCGTAATAGCCCAAGCGTTCAATGAATTGGTAATGGTATCCTGTTTATACTGGTAGTTGGTTTGAATTCGGTCTGCCACCACTTTCAGGCAGCCGTCTGAAGCATCGTCACGGAAACGGAATACAAATTCCCGGTTGGCATCGCTGTACAGCTGCAGCTTTGAGGCCTGGCTAAGATCCTGTTTAAAGTTCCAATCCAGGTAGTTGCCATTCATGTAACCTCCTGTTTTGTTTGCTTGGCTGTGCACCAGGCTGTATGCATGCATGGGCTCAATGTAAAGCACTTTGTTTACCGGATCTGCCTGCGGCTGAAGATTGAACAGATCAATCAGGCCTTTAAAGAAGTCTGTGAATTTGTATTGCTTAAAGAATGTGTAATCAGAGAAATTTATCAGGGCGGAATTATCCAGAGGCGTTTTAAAATACTCGAATTTAAACGATACAACACGATACTTCAATTCAACGCTACCCAGCTTTGAATCGAACATATGGGCCAGCAGCCGGGCACTTATATAGTCGCCTTTCGAAACCGTGGTGGAAAAAAAAGCAGTGTTATCACCTGCGAACGCCCCGCCGCCAATCGTGATGTAGGCAGCATCAACCTGGACCAGATAATCGAATGAGCTTCCCGTGATCTCATTTACAACAGGCACACCATTCTTATACCAGTAAACAGCAACATTGCCATCGCTGTTACCCGTTGCATGGCCTGAATAATTTAGTTCTAATGATAGCCCGACCCGCTGTTTTCCAAAATCAGCGTTGTTTTGATACGTCCAGCGCATTTCCTGATTGTTCTCTATGTAGCTGTAATCAGCGAACGCCGGTCCGTTGGCTATTGCATTGTTGTCAAACGTACCGACCAGTGAAGGGTCAACCAGCACATTTGCCGGTAGCCATTTATCTTGGCTGCCACTTTCATAAAGGTAATTGCCGGCATCGTTGACGTTTTTGGTCATTGCAACAAACTTGTGAATATCTTGCTTCGTGCCGTTACTGGACGGGAAGGCACCAAAAGTCCAGGGCATTACCATGCGCCTGAAATAATCAGTATCCATAAAGTCAGATTGTATCCGGTACCCGATGCTTTTAAAAGCATTAAACAGTATCCAGTAAACCGAAAGCGAAGGGCATAGGTACGATGGGTCTGTGTTGTAATGCGCGTTACGCTGGTCTGTGTTGTCCAGCGGATCGAAGGCAATATTATCAAAGGGCAGCATGTACCGCACCGGGGCGAACACGTAGGGCAACTCTGCACTACGGCCGTCGAATGACCAGCTGGCCATGATGTTAGCCGTGGAGTAGCCGAAACTGATACCTTTCAAAAAGTCGTACAGGGTGGTGTCTTTCAGCGCAATGATCCAGTCTGCATTATTCCCATAGATATTCATTTCGTATTGCTCAGGCCTGTCCGTATGCGTTGCACTGGTAAGTAATGCCCTGCCTACCAGTACCTCCACGCCACCTTCCTCAACAACACACTTCCTGAAGGTTTTAAAGGCCTCTCCGGAAGTGAGGTCCTCAATACCAGCGTTATGAAAGGTGTTGAGCAGCCGGTCATTGGTAAGCGTGGCCGGCAGCTGCACGCTCAATGCCTCCGCTGACGTTTTTACCTGGAAATTGTCAGGATCTTCCAGCTTATACGATATTGTTACTGGAAAATCATCAACACTGTTAATGTCTGCCTGCTGGTCGTCGATAAGCAGCCGTATGTTACTGGTCTGTGGCATTAAGTACGGATTGAATAGTTCTGGTTACCTAATTTGAATTGCATAACGAACGTGTATACATAGTCGCCCGAGGCCTGGTTTTTCTGTTTGTCAATCTTGGACGAGTTGACAACAATTGGCAAGTACGAATCTGGCTGCCCCTCGGTACCGGTCCATTCTACAAAGGCCATTGGCGAATCTTTGAGCTCCTGAAGCCATGACAGTGCATCTTCGGGGTACTGCCTGCTACGTACCTCATACGTATCATTGCTGCGGACGTTGAAGCGCTGCACTGAAGTAGCCGTTTTAGTCAGCGGGTAAGGCAATGGCCGCACATACTCGTCGTTTTTGTCTTCATGAGTGATCTGTGCTTTTGGAAAGGTAACTGCGTCAATGGTACCCAGGTAATTGAGGAAGTGCACCCGGCAAATATCATTATCAGCATCTATCACTTTGTTTACACAGGTGGTTAGAATTAGCGTTGAATCTGCGTTCCAAAGCTCCAAAAAGTATTCTTCAATAATAGACCAGTCCAGGGAATCGAACAGCGGCCGCAGGTTCTTAGGACCATTGGGTAATGAATATACACCAGCCTGCAAAGTGTCACCTACCAGTGTTTCTCGTTCGTTATAAACGCCTGTTCCTTTTATCTTGTATTTTATTCGCAGGAGCTTTAATACCTGGGCCTGCGTGCTTACAAATGGATAACTGTCTGAATCATTCAGGCCAACATTGTACCGGTATGGCCGGTGCGTTAACGGTAATGCATGCGTGGCAGCACCAGGTGTGAACGTGTTGGCAAACTGGTAACGCAGGTGCGTGGCCAAGTCCTGATTGTCTGTATGCTGCAGCTGGCAGTTTAATACAAAAAAACTGTTCGATTGTGTGCCCGTACCTGGTACAGGCGATGTCCCACCGGTACCCTGAACAGGTACCGTGCCTTCCGGTACAATAAACCCGTTTGGATCATATCCGCTACTTCTGAACCGGCAAAAGGTGGTTGCCATTGCATGCTGATACCAGTATATACCGGGATAGCCGTTATCCGCTATTGACGACTGCAAAAACTCCTGCGCGGCATCCTCGATATCGAAAAACCAGTCGCTGTCTGTGCTATTAAGCTGAGCATACTGAGTTTTAGCTACGGTTTTATAATACGTGCCGCCAAAATAAATATCGCAGTATACAACGGGTGGCACGGCCTGGCCGTCGGTCCTTTGCGCCCGCACAGTGAGCGCTACGGGCCGGTATGCTGCAGTCAAAGCGTTTGCCGCCGGCTGTGTTATGATGGATACGATTGCCATTACACTATCCCGCTTTTTGTTTTATTGAATTCAGCATCCAGCTCACCAATAACCACGTTATCGATCATGCCGGTATACCTGTTATCGTTTTTGTAAAAGGTGTCAGCGACTGATTCCAGCCTGTTCCCGGTCTTGGAGAATTGGTAGCTGTTGCGTGTGGGCATCCCTTCCTTTTGCTGCTTTTTCAGTATCGCAATAGCCACCTTTGTGGCCTGCTTTCCTTTGTATCCCATGCGCAGCTGTACATACCTGGTCATGGCTGCAATGGAAGTGGCATCAATAGCGATATGGTTACTAGGAACGCCCTTCTCCAGATCTTCGATATAACCCAGTGCAGTCGCCTGCAGGTCTACACCGTCCGGCAATTGCGCAATAGCGTCATGCAGTGACTGCTCCAGAGCGCCAGTAAGAAAGTGGCCCTGCAGGCGCAGCTCCTGCTTAATGTTGCTGATAATTTCCAGGTTTAACTGGCTGAGTTTACCGGTATTCATCGTTCTTGCAATTGAAGGTTTTCAAGATGCGGTTTAAGCCTGCGCCATTGCTCCAGTATGTGCCCGCGGCATTTGTGACAACCAAAGTCGTCGAACTCGCCGGCCGGGTCCAGGAACTCTTCGTACACATCGAAGAGGTATTCCATGGGGCTGTTTTGCTCCTGCAGATTCACGGCCTTATCGATAAACCTTTCCTGCAGTATTATTTTCCTGATTCGCGCCGGCACCCGCCTGGCCGCTATGGTCAAAAAGTCTGGCATCAGTGTTTGTGTATTGGGTGAATTTCTAATGGGGGTACGGTGATCTTGTTCAGTACATCATCAGGATAATCATTCAGCTGGCAACCGTCCGCATACATGTTGATGAGAAACTGTAGTGATACACCGGTAATATCGTCGCTGCCGAATCTGCTGATGCGGGCAATCTCCGCTGGTCGGTCGAAATCAACGTTCAGCACACTGCGCATGCTGACAGGCACTCCTTTCAACAGGGCGGCACTTTTCAGGATTACCTGCTGCAGCAACACCCAGAAATTGCCGGCACACTCCTTCATGTCCTTCCAATCTTCCCACACCTGGTGCTTGCTGGTGTTGGTCGCAGCATCGGGCGCCTTCAGCTGGTTGGTGCCGGATACAAACGACTTGCAAAGGAAAAACAGGGTGAAGCTGAACTGCTCCCAATCAGCGCCATTTACCTTTACCAGCCTACTGCGGGGTGTGATGCACACACACAATGGGTATTTCTGCAAAGGCGTTTTGCTGCCACTTGCCGGATCGCTTATGTAGGCGCCCAGGTTATTTGTATTGAGGTCATACCCATAATCAGGCGAAACATGGTACCGCCCCTGCATTACAGATGACTGCAAAAGCAACTGCTTAAACAGCCCTTTATCCCGGTCGTATAAAAAAAGTTCATCCATTGTTGTCTTCATTTAAGATGCCTAAACGAGCTTTGCGATCGCAATTACATTTTCTCTTCTGCCCGTCCCGCAGGAAAATCAGCAGCGTGCTAAGCACCACGTTAATACCGGCAGCGATGGCCAGAACAAACGGCACTGATGTTAGGTGCACTTCCCAAAAGCCGACCCTGTTGCCCAGATACAGCACCAGGTAGCCCCACCAGGGTGTCATACATGCAGGGCAGTCATAAATAGGCTTACGCAGCCATACAGGTGCATTTTCCAGCAGGTAATGCACCCAGGACAGAATCATTCCATCCCAAGTACAGGCGTGCAGGAAAAGCACAATGAGGGCAATTGATAATATTACACTCATGCTTCACCCTGGATTAAGTGAATACCTGGTTTGTTCTGCATAATCTTGAACCGCTTGATCAGCTGGTCGCGCACCGGCGCAACCTGGGCTTCCCATTGAGCACCTATGGCCGCGTTGAGCTTTACTAAATGGGCGAACTGCTGAGGGCTTATATGGAAGTCAGCCGGAGTGCGCGCATCAAGATTGTTTGCCAGCACCATCACCACGTTGAGGTTTATTCCCTGCGGTATGGTTTCAAACAACTGCTCGTATTTATCCGCTGGTACCTGCAGCTGCTGGATACTGGCCTTGCACAATGCCTCTTTGGCAAACCCATACCATTCACTTAGTTCGGGTGTCCAGGACATAAAGTGTTTTTCCAGTTCGTCGTTAAGCTGCTGGCCAAATTCGATTTGTTGCTGTCTGTTCAATTGTAGTTGTTGCATGTTATGTTGTGGTTTTGTAGGCATTTTTTACCGCGACATCGAAGTCGCGTTTCTCGCTGGCAAAAGTCAATACCTTAAAAGCCTTTGCCTGTTTTGCACACTCAATACTGTCAAGGCCGCTGCCCGGTATGTCAAAAACCTTTGTCTCTGCGATGGAAGAAAGGAAGTTTATCCATCCCCATTTCTGATAGTGTTCCGTTAATTCAGGTTTGGCATCTCCTGCACTTCCTCCTGCGAATACGCTAAAGTGGTCATCCAGGTATGCACACAGATGGTCAAAAAAAAAGCTACCTGGCACACGTAAGGCATAGGTAGCTGCTGCATCAACGTTAAGCGCTCACCGCCTTCAATTACCATGTCATCCGTAAACGCCTCGTCCTTTTTCCTGAAGTAAACCGCGCACAGATATGGCATTGCCTCCCAGCGGCCTTTCCCCAGCGTGTGCAGTTGCCGCATTACTTCTTTCGCCGTGATTACCTCGTTGAATGACATCGAGCTCGCCGGGTTGATCTTAAAGTCCTGGATAGTCCATTCATCTCCATTCCACAGGACTGACGCCGGCAGCTGCTGCGCCTCGGTGAATGCCTGCTGCAGGATTGAACGAAATAGCCGGTACCGGTCAAGCAAAGGCTGTATGAGTGGCGCCTGCCGCACGTCGAAAAGGTCATGCTTGGTCCAGAAGGAAAACCAGGCCAGCGCCTCATTGTCGATATGGGCATCGATATCCATTTGCCGCAACAGGTCGGTATCATCCTGATCCCCATCATATTCCTTTTTGGCAATTACTTGCATGGCCTCATCCAGCTCACGGCCATATTGCTGGTGATATTCCAAGTATTGGCCCAGCGATATATCAGCAAGGTCGAAAGGCACGTCGTGCAGCTTATCGTTGATGGTTACCTGCATGGTTAACCCTCCATGCTTTTCAGTTCTTCGGTAAGGCTTATTTCATCGGCATGCAGTGCGTCCATCTTGGCGGCCAGCTCGTCAACCTTTTGTTTTGCTGCTTTTTTCTGCGCAGCAGTGAGACCGTCCGCATTGGCTTCAGATTGTGCTTTGTTGAACGCTGGGTATGTTACATTCTTTTGTGCTGCGATGTCTTCCAGTAAGCCTTTTATTTCCGCAATCCTGGCTGCCTGTTCAGCGGCCAGGACATTGGGATTATCTGCTGCTGCAGCAATCCTGGCCGTTTCAGCGATGGCTTCGCGCACTGTGTTTAAAAAGTTACCATCAATCTTCGCCGGTTCGGTGTCTGTAACCGGTAGTCCGGCTTTTTTACCCACAGCACGCAGCTCGATTTCCGAATATGTATCCAGCAATGCATCATTTTCCATGCTCGGCAGCAGCTGGTACAATTCTTCAGCTTTTGCTCTAAGCTCTGACACAGCTGCCTGTTCAGCGGTCTTAACAGCTTCTGCAGGCGTAAGAGAGGCCCCTACAGCGTGCGTACTGGCAACAGGCCTGCCCAGTACATGTGTTAACGGTTTACGGCCGCCAGGCTCGGCGGTAGCCAGGTCTGCACCGACCAATGCAGAAAGCATGTTGATTTCTTTGTCCAGGCTGCTTGTGGCGCGCAGGCAGAATGTGCGGGTGGTGGAGTGTGCCAGGTATTGCTCGATATCTGCCTTAGCAGTTTTCAACGAAACAATAGCAGCTTCGATGTTTGTTTTCTGTGGATGGCTCATTACTGAAGTTTTCGTGAATAATTATTTCAATACAAATGTAATTAAAATAATTATTACTTATCTTCACGTTTCAAACACAATAATGCATTTGGTGATGTAGTGTTGATGTGTTAACCGGCCATGCAGTTTTTGGAAAAGCCACTGAAATCAGTGGCTTTTTTATATTTGGTCCAGTATGGACTTTGGCCCCGGTGTGGCTGTGCGGATATTGCCAGTGTTGAAGTCGAAGTGTACGCGCAGCATGGAGCCGTCGGAAAAGTCTGGCGACCGGCCGCGCAGCAGGGTCTTCTGTTCTGACTTGGGATTGATTTGCTTTTTGCCGTATTCATCCTGTTTCGTACTACGAATGGCACGGTGGTCTTGTTTGATAAGGTCCCGTACATCGTACATCCTACCCTTCAGCTTTATCTTCAATCCAGGGTAGCCATCGATATAAACGTTGTCGGTGGACAGGGCCATGCTTACCTCATCGTTGTTTACCTTCTCGGCATACCGGTAGTAGAATTGGGTTTTCCTGTTTTTGTAGTTCTCCTTTACCATTTCGCCTCGGTCATTTCTGGTGCCGGCATCTTCCAGCGGCGGGGCGTCACCGGAAAAGCCGATATAGCCGCCCAGCTTAACCACACCGCCACCCACGCCGTCCTGGTCAACGATTACCTTTCCTTTCGGTATAGCGTAGCGCTCACGCTCCTTTTCGATTACATCCACTGTTTCCTGGGCGTCGGACTTTGAGAGTATAATCAGCTTAACTACCTTCCATCCGTACCATATCCATATCGTTTCCAGGTCTTGACCAAACCGGGCGGCATCGCAGGTGATGTAGCGCTGATTGGTATTGGATGGGTAGACGTTCGAAAACATATCAGTCAGGGCTTTGGCATTGAATAGACAGTTCGGGTCTATCTTTATTTTCCAGTTTCCACCTAGCAGGCGTATCTTTTCCACCTCATCCAGCGCCATCAGGTTGCCCAGGTATTCCGGATTTTTCTCGATGAGCTTTTTATTCTCATAGATGCTGCCGGGAATGAATGTGAGGGATTTAACAAAGTGCTCGGCATCGATCACCTGGTTTGCCGGGTTCTCAAATATGTGCGGGCATTTTGATATCACCTCCTCCTTGGTATCTCCCCAGACAAACTCGTCGTTATCAACCAGGAAGTAGCGTATTACTCCAATACGCTCAGGAATCGGATAACCGTAACGCGGGTTGAGCTCACCATTCTCCAGGCGCTCGTCCTGGTCGATCCACCATTCTATCATATCAGCAACAAAGCTATCAGGGTCCGGGTTGCATGATGACCGTACGTAAGGCTTAACGCCGCAAACGGACCGGTTGCGGGAAAGCATGTAGATAAATTGCTTTTTGGTAAAGTGGGTAAGCTCGTCGAAGATGATGAGGCAGTACTGTGCACCCTGGTGCTCATATATGGTAAACTCATGCTCCAGGTGGCTGAACTTGAATAGCGCACCGGATGGGAAGGTCCACCGAAGCTTCTGCTGGTTCGGTATGCCTGCGAACAGCGGGTACAGCTCGCTGGCTTCATCCCACAGGCCACCCGGGTTGGTAATCTGTACGGTGGTCCTGCGGAAAAAGATAGCGTTGAAGCGTGCCACATCTTTATGCCTGAGCGGCTCCAGCAGCTCCGCAAAGGTTTTGCCCACGCCGGCACCTGAGCCACCCACCACAATGTCCGCGGATGATGACAAGAACTTTTCCTGAAAACCAGGTTGAGGCCTAATTTCCCGCATTCTTCACCTCCCTTCCGTTGGATGGCATAATTAAAACGGTGGCATTGGTTTCTGTTTGAATAGGTCCGCCGTCCCTGCCGGTGTGGCGTGCTTCCACCGGTGCATTATAACCCATGATTTTACAGATCGCCTCCAGCGCGGTAAGCTTGTTGAGCAGCTTTACTTTCTGCGTTGTGCCCAGCACCATACCGCTTTCCGGCTCTTTTACGTCGTAGGATTCGATGCCAGCCATTACTGCTGCAACATCCTCGTCCAGTTCATGTATGCTTTTCAGGCCACTGTCAACGTTATAGGCTTTGCGGATATCGAAGAAGGCAATTTTGGCGAGCTCTTCCAGCACGCGCTCCTTGGTGATGTGAAGTTTTTTTGCGGATTCGGCAATAACGGCTTCCTGTTCACGCCTGCGTATGGCTTCAGCTTCGGCCAGTCTTTTATCTACTGTTGGCCTGGCGGCTGTCATCCACTTTTCGACAGTGGATTTACTGACACCGTAAGTTTCAGTAAGGTTCCGTACTATTTCCTTGGTTTGCGTGCCCAAAAAAAGAGCATCAGCCACCAGTTCCACACCTTTTTCCCTCGATATTTTACGGTTTCCTTTCTGCACACGTAAATTTAGCTATAAAATAATTATTTTAATTACTTTATAGCTAATGTTTTGTCTTGCAAGTATGAGCAGATATTTATATGTTTACGCGGCAACACTCATAAATTATGGAATTTTGGTTTTATGCAGGCGTCATTTGTGCAGCTCTAACCTTGATATTAGTTGGTTACTTAAACTTTTTGAAAGAGAATTCCCAGTTCCAGAAGCTAACCCGTCATGGGCTGTTAATCGCTGCAATCGTAGGCGCGCTTATAGCATTGGCGACTAGTGTAAGTGGCCATATTGCAGCTAACGAAGCCGATGCCAAGCTAAAAAATGCCAGAGATACAATAAATTTATTGCTCCATACAAATCTGGATTCATCTAAAAGGCTTTTACAAAAAAGCGACACGGCCCTGGCTACTTCTTTAACTATAATAGACAGTTTGAAAAAACTTTCCCTTTTACAAAGTAAACTACTGGATAAAGAGAACGAAATCTCGGTCCAGGCGAAAGAGTATGCTTTTCAATCAATGGGCGATAAATCTGCCCCCAAAATAATAATACGGCCGGTAATTCAAAACCTACCTGCGTACACGAAAACACTTATGGAAACTAGTTTCCAATCATTTATGTATTTAAAGAACACTGGTAAATATCCTATCGTTTCAATTAATTACCGAATTGAAGATATAATGGGTCATCCTTATGAAGGTTTAATGCCGCTAGGAACTATCGCTTACTTAGGGCCGGGAGATTCGGTAAAAATGTATTCATCTACCCAGAAGGTTAAAGAAAGTTCATTTGCTGGATACATTGCCTCTATTTCCTGGCGTGGAGGAAACTATGTCTATTATCCAATTTACCTAATTAATGAAAATAACTATACAAAATCAAAGGAAAGCTTTACTATAAACGGGAAGCCACGACCGTACAGAGATTTTTTGAAAGAATAACGAAAAAAAATTCAGCAAGATTTGCCTTGGTTATTTGTCCTGCAGTTTCCATGCTTACTACAGCTAATCTTCTGCTTACTTATATCTGCAATTAGGTTGCTCATTATTCCAATAAAGTAAATGGGATGTTGTTTAATATCCCAAAGCCGAACATAACGTTTACAGCCAGGATAGCTACACATCCACTTAACCAGTCTTGATTTTGGCATAGCTCAATAATCTTTTGCATAACGAAATATAGCCCCACCTTTCACGAAGCCATTGTGAGTAATCTGTTTTATCGCACCGTCTGCCGCATCTATATCATGCACTGGCAAAGCGGACTTTTTGGTATGCACTGGAAAAAGAACTGCGAATATAAATATCGTCGTTATCCTCATCATTGTTTTGAGTGCAGTATACTGCAAGGTTATGGAAGGTATTTACGGTTTCCCGTTATCTACCAACGCCGTCCGAGATAAAAGGTGTATAGACCATGCACTACGCCCGGTCGAATTAATTCAGGCATTTTCAGCTCATACCCCAGTTCGTACATTTTTTCGTAGCTCGAAGATGCCACATTTACCCATGCCCGTTGCCGGCGATGGCCGCAGCAGCAACCTGTTGTTTCAATCCCGTTTTCCCACAGCTCCTTGATACACTCAACTATGCATGGGTCAATTGAAACGGTCGGCGGCAGGCCATCTTTCAACCGGCGAACTCTTTCAGCACTATGCTCTGGCAGCTGTAGCGTCACTTGCTGGGCATTTCTTTCGACAATAAAGTCGGCGGTACCCATATCAATATGGCAGGTGCAGGTATATTGTTTCATTGTTTTGATATTACGACAACAGCAATAACGTTTTAAATTCCTCCCTGATTTCAGAGATGTTAACACAGGGCCCTTCTGTACCTGCAGCCAAATGTATCAGCTGGTGAACAATACCCAGGTCACCAACTGTGTTGGTGATTGATAACTCTTTAAGGTAGCTGATAATACAGGCGAGGTGAGCAGCCGACAGTATGTTTTTCATAAACTCGTCATCTGTCATGACTAAAAAGCGAGCATAATGATCTTTCAGCTCGCTGTAGCTCAAGGAAAATTTTCTGCCGTCAATTAAATAGTCCATGTTTGACTTCTATTTGTTTTTTGTTGCGAGAAAAGAGGTTTACCGATCAAATTCGATTACCCATACCCATGGATTGGCTGCCCAGCTGTCTACGCCGTTAATACTCTCCCAAAGCGATTGGAATGATTGTTTTGCAGTACGAAGAGGCATGATGTTTCGATAATTCTTCCATTCTTCCCCAGATCGACCAAAGCCACCGGCTGATATTCTTAGCACACCCTCAGCCTTGGCATCCGCTTCAGATATATCCTGGAGCCGCTCAACACTATAACCTGTCACCCTGAGAAATACACGTGCATGCTTTCGGAACATGAACCGGGCCAAGCGTTTGTGCCAGTATGGTTTTGTAGGATTGCTTTTAGAGCGCGCTGTGAATATCGGGAACGCCATTCCCGCAGTGTCGAATCTAACTTCCTCGGTATCGCCAACAAACTCCCATTTCTGTTTACCGGTATTAGTCAGCACGTCTTTAACCGGCTCCCAATGGCCATACCTGAAATGTTCTTCTCTTACCCATAACACTGAACCGATTCTGCCAAAAGGGAATGGAACTACTGTGCCATCGCTGAAAAGTGCCTGCCCGATAGTATCATATCGAACAAATGTCGCCGTTGATGAGGGCTGTTTCAGCAGGACACGTCTGGTTTGTGTTTTAAGACCGGCCAAAATGGCTTTTACTAGCTCTACAATAAAAGCTATTGCATAATGCTTTGGTGCTTGCATTAGTAAATTTTGTTTTATATATTTAATGAAAAATGATGGACGACTTCACAACTACATTTGAGTTCGAGGGGAAGGACAGAAATATTGAGGTACGCGTTTCTACATCCCGAATGCCACATTTCTATTGGGCTACTATTGCTGATCCCGAGCTGAGCAGTGAATACCCGAATCCTTTACAAATTTCCGACGATGGTAATTTTATTTCAACGGGTATTTCAAGCGGAGCAAGAGATTTAGAGATCAAAACGGCTATCTGGCAGGCTATAGATAGCTATAGGCTTGCCAAATTGAATGGACTTTGAGGTATTTCATTCCATTTCCGGCCGTCGTGTAGGCGGCCAGTTTCAAATTTTTTCCGCTGTCTAATCGTAGAAGCGGTTAGCCCAGGTTGTTCGCGTAACCAGCAGTGGTTGGGCTATGAGGTTGTGAATGAAGTACCAGAATTTGCTTTTCATGATTTATTCCTTGCCCATTGGGCCGGTTAATTCGTTAATAAATTGGATCCGTTTTCTTCAATATGTTTATAAAGCGTATTGCCCGATTTGGTAACAGCATATGGCAAAAACACCTCAGGCATGCTGGCAATCTCCGCCTGTATAATGGCTAGTTGAGCTTCAACCCAATCCTTAACGATTCGCCAGGCTACACGAAGCGCCTGTGCATCCGTGCATTGCGATCTAGGTATGTTTTTACTTTTCAGCATAGCTCGCTTCACGCCGTCATAGTTACAAGGCAGGATATAAGCAGCAACGCTACCATTCCAGCTAAGGCAGAAAGTAAGAGCGACCGGATCACCATTGGCGTTGTGGTCCAGAATAATTTTAGAGGCGCCATTCTTAGCAAGCAGCTGCTGTATTTCACTAACGGTTTTATGGCTGTCTATTTTTGTTGTGTAATTAAGGATTGCCATTTTGTTGCGTGCCGCGCCCGTTTGGATTTACATTAATTAATTCCTTTGCCTGGTCAGATGAAAGGCCACCGCCTTTCACTACTTCGGCCAAAAACATTTCTATTATCTGCACAGCAGCTTCCTGCCGCTGCGCAAGCGTTCCGCCACACACAGTAAGCATTTTTGTAGCTCGTGCTGTCAATTTTACTACGTTGAACATGAGTTGTTTTTATGAAAATTATGTATAGGAGAAGCAGGATAAAACCGGGAGTTTATCAGGTTTTATCCTGCTTTCGGCAATGGAAGCCTATTGAGTGGGCCACAGGGACTTATCAATCTTACTTTCAAATCCCCCGTATGGAGAATGCGGCAATTCATCAAAAGCCTTTTTTGCTTCATCTGCAGTTAGGCCCCCGTTTCGGATAACTGCATCTAAAAAGCATTCTAATGAATGCTTAGTGCAATTGAACCTTTTGTTTGGATCAATAATGTCAGACCGTAATATTTTATAATCTATTGCGGCACCGATGCTTAAAATGTTCATATGTTTTAATTGCCCTTCCGGGCCGGTTTATTTTTTTAAAAATGTCATCCAGATAGTTCGCCCATGCTTTCCGGACGTATGGCCAAAAACAGGCTCCTGTGGCAGCAATGGCATTACATCGGACAGCTTTACGCTTGATTCGCTCCATTTAAATACCAGGACGCCGTAAGGTTTCAGCACACGCAAACACTCCTTTAAACCTTCCCGTATATCATCACGCCAATGGTAGGACAGTATGCCATAGGTTTTGGCCATTATTGAAGACTTGCCCAGGTCATGTATGTGCGGCGGGTCAAATGCTACCAACCTGAAAGTTTCGTCAGGAAACGGTAACTGGGTGAAGTCCAGGACAACATCAGGCCTTATTTCCAGCGTGCGCCCGTCTATAAGTTCGTGCGTTTCGCTGCGTATGTCCCCATATATGGCGTTTGGGTTGTTCTTATCAAACCACATTTTCCGGGCCCCACAGCAGGCATCAAGTATCAGCTTATCTTCGATCATATAGGTTTGAGTTATGCCCTATGCAGGGCGGTTAATGCGGCTTTGCGCGCCATCTACATAAAAAGTCGGTTCACGCATTGCCTGTTTTATTTTTCCATAATGTTTTTTATACAGTCCATCCGCAACCCTTTCCAGGTATTGCTGGCGCTGCGTGGCGGTACTCAAACCGCTATACTTTACCATAACCTTGTCAACCTTCACATTTCCCAACATCATCACCAGGTACATAAGCCTCTATAATTTGAATGATTGATTTGTAATTCAGTACTGTCACCCGAATAACCCGCCAGCCCAGAGCCTGCGCTGTGTTGTACTTTTCTGTATCGCCAGTAAACCCGGTTATCGTTGTGTGGCGGCTTTTGGCACTGTTCAGCCCCTCGTACTCAATTCCTATTTTAAAGGCTGGCAAGGCGAAATCAAAGCGCCATTTACGCTGCTGATGGAACCTAAATTCCCGGTATAGCTCAAATCCGAAAATCATACACCAGGTACTCAACTGCAGATTCATCCAGGCCACTTGTTTGGGAACCTTAGCCGATAATTTCACAGAGGCAGCCGGCTTTTTTGTTACCTGGTAGCCGCGAATTTTGCCGACGCTTTGCAGCTGCTCAATTTGCTTAATCGTCCAATTCTTCATTAAAAAGGCATTTCGTCGGTTAAATCATCTGGTGCTGCAGGTTTAGGAGGCTGCTGCGAGGTAGGCGTCGGCACAGGGCGCCAGCTACCCCGGGCAATATTCCTCTGCCCTTCATAATCCCTGTATTGCTCCGGCTCAAACCAGGCCTGTATTCGCAGGTCAGTGTTAAATGCCAGCTTATCCAATGCGCCATTCCTGTGCTTTTTAATGTGCAGATCGGCTAGATTCTGCAGTGCTGGGTCCACGTCGCCCGCAGCCTGCTGGTAATCGGGACGCGTTAGAAACATCACCATGTCTGCATCCTGCTCTATCGCTCCGGATTCTCGCAGGTCGCTCAGCTGCGGTTCATTTCCTTTCCTACCTTCCACCGCGCGGCTTAACTGGCTGAGCGCGATGATGGGAATGTTCAGCTCCTTGGCCAGCTTTTTCAGGTTGCGGGATATGGTGCTAATTTCTTGTTCACGATTTCCCTGCTTACCCTCTACGGTGCCGCTCATTAGCTGCAGGTAATCGATGATGATAAGGCCAACACTGTGTTTATTTACCAGCCTCCTGGCTTTGGAGCGGAGCTCGAAAATGTTCAGTGCAGCCGTATCGTCAATGTAGATTGGAGCCTGTGCCAGCGTATTTGCCGCGGACTTAAACCTGGATAATTCAAGATCATCCATCCGTCCTTGCGTAATTCTGTCCAGCGGCACCTGGCTTTCCCGCGACACCAGCCTATTCATCAGCTGGCCAGCACTCATCTCCAAAGAGAAGACCGCCACAGCCGTTGGCTTCAGGTGATTGATAGCAGCCTTTCGAGCCAGCTCCAGGGCAAATGCTGTTTTACCGACAGAGGGGCGTGCTGCCAAAATAATCAGGTCGGGTGCTTGCCAGCCTGCGGTGATCCTGTCCAGCGCAGCAAACCCGGTTGGTACGCCGGTCAAAAAATCACGGTTATGCATTCGCTGCTCAGCTTCAGAAATAATGCGGGCTGCCAGGGCTTGCGTAGAAGCATAATCGCTTTTTAAATGCCCTGTTGTTATCTTGAACAATTCGTCTTCCACCTGGTCGAGGAGGTCGAACGGATCGTTGCTATCTTCATACGCATCCGCTATAATTTCCCCGCCTACACGTATCAGCTCGCGCTGAATAAACTTTTCAAAAACAATACGAGCGTGGGCATCAAGGTTAGCAGATGATGTAACACCGTTGGAGAGCTTTGTCACAGCAAACGGTCCACCAACCGAATCCAATTCTTCACAGCGCTTCAGCTCCTGCACAACGGTCAAAATATCTACAGGCTGCGACCTGTCAGTAAGTCGAAGGCATGCGCCATAGATCCGGTTATGGGCATCTACATAGAACATCCCCGGTTTCAATATCTCCACAACCGTGTCGATGGCAAACTTTTCGATGAGTATTGCACCCAGCACTGCCTCTTCAAGATCTCTGGCCTGCGGTTGTATCTTACCATATACCAGAGTGCTTAAATCAGCCTTGCCCGAGTTCACGCGTTCTCGCCTCTGCTTCCTGTCGCTTTTTGAGATATTCGTCTGTTGCGTTTGCATTGCTTTGCTGGTTTAATTCTTGGCTTTTAGGTTGATAATTACCCTCCAGTATCTTCAGGTAATTGGATTCGTTTTCGATGATCCAGTCAAACCCGAACCAGGAACTGGTTAGCAGAAACTGCGACTGGCTTGCCATCGAGAGTATATCCAGAAACTTGAATGAGCGCTCGTGTATCCTCACCGAAAATTTTTTTATGCGTGTACTGGTGATTTTGCTCACCTGTGCCAGCTTACGTTCTTTTGCAAAAAAGTTCCAGAGGTCAACGTAGGGGTGTATAAGCGTTGGGTTGTGATCCCTTATGTACTCAAACACATCCCGCTTGTTTTTATTCACCGATTGATACAGATCCTGCTCACTCACCCCGGTGGAAACCGGGATAGTGTTTTCTTTTTCTACTTCCTTTTCGGTTTCGGTTTCAGCCCGGAACTCGTTAACGATTTCCCGGAAGTCGGTGCCAGTTGGTAACGGAAATTTTGCGCGCGATTTGTCAAGCCGCTGACGGAATTCTTTTATCTGTAAGAACCACTTGCGGTTGGATTGGTAGAGAACAATCAGTCCGGCCTTTTCGCACTCAGCGATCCAACGGGAAATGTCGGCCTCTCGCACAGCATCTAATAGCAAGGGAAAAAGATTTGCCTTCAACAGGCTCACGTTCGCGTGAAAACATCCATAATCATCCGCTTTCATGATCAACCGGGTAAAGAACCGTTCTGCTTGTGCTGACAGGTTTTTCATTTTTTCACTATCAGTCCAGTCTCTTAACATTCGGTTGGGCATAACTATAGCAGGGGTATTTGTTTGGATTTTTGGTTATTAACTTCATCCTGGATCAAATGGTCCACCTCTCGTTCGAGGCGGCGGGACAGGTCCAGGTCTGCCCGGGCGCGGTATTTAAAAAACTCTTTCTGCACACCGCGCATGCGCCGCACCTTTTCAAGAAGGTGGTTGTACTTTTTCTGTAATTCTTCCTGGGTCATACACGTAATTTTTTACAGTCCGAAAACAGGCCATGATTTTTTGGGGAGATAGCTGCGCAGCATGGCCTTGTCCTGCTCGTCAGCTTCTTCGTCATAGTCTCCGCGAACAACTGCGTCGCTGATGTCCTGCAATTCAGGAAATGAAGACAGGTCTGCAGCCAGTTCCATTTTCCCACAGATTACATCATCAGGGTTTTTGTAGTCGTGGTAGCGGTTGCTTTTTGCGTTTTCGATCAACTGGTCATATTTACCAGTAAGGTTTCTCTTCTGAAGCTCAGCAACAAGCTCTTTGTTGGTTGATTTTTTTGCCATCTATGCAACTTTTTTATTGGTGAAAAGATTGAGAAGTTTGCTGACCACCTGCATTTGCATCTCATCGCTGGCGCCGGTAATCGTATTGCCGATATGGCGTTTTTCCTGGATGATTTCGTACAGGCGTTCATCTATGGTATTGACGCCGTTGAAGTAGGTGCACATCACATTGTTCACCTGGCCGATACGGTGAGCACGGTCTTCACACTGCACACAATCAGCATACGTAATAGGGTATTCGACAAATGCTACGCGTGAGCTGGCAGTGAGGGTAATACCCACGCCTGCTGCCTTTATGTTACAAACGATGAGCTTGCAGCTGCTGTCATTTTGGAAACGATCGATATTTTCCTGCTTTTGTTGAGCGCTGTCGCGGCCGGTAACCGTGACAGCGCCGGGAAATAATGAAAGCAAGGAATCAACAATTTCATAGAGGTTGCAGAACACAATCAGCTTTTCATCAGCTTCGAGTACTTCCTGAATGAACTCCTTGGCCTCAGCTATCTTTCCGCGGGCAGATATCTGGCGCAGCACATTCAACTTCAGTAAAGCCTCGCCGGCCATTTTTTTATCGATCTGCTCGCCATTAAAGCCAGACCCTTCCAGCCACTGCTTCAAATCACGTTCAGCTCGGTCATATTCAGCCCTGGTGGTTATATCGCACTCTATTGTCTGGCGCTGCTTTTCCGGCAGATCTTTGGCCACGTCCTTTTTTTCTCGGCGGAAAAAGCAGTGTTTGCGCAGCAGGTAATTCAACTCTCGCAGGTTATTGGCGCCATTACCGCCTTCGCAATATCTTTCCAGGAAAGCAGCCTTACCGCCAAACAGGTGAAGTGTGCCCATTATGGCCAGCTGTGGCCACAGGTCCTTTGGCTTGTTGATCACCGGCGTGCCCGACAAAAGGAAACGGTGTTCCAGCCCTACAAACAGACGCAGGATAAACTTGCTCTGATTGCTATTCGGGTCTTTACACCTGTGGCTTTCATCCAGGATGCCAGATTTAAACATGCCCATGAATGGTTTCAGGATAACATCCTTGGCCGCCCATGGCTTTTTCTTACCTGTTTTGGTTTTCTCCTGCGGGAATGATTCGACAAAAAAGGTGGGTATAGATTCGTAATTAACGATGACCACATCAGCCAGGCCTGCAGTAACATACTGGTGCCAGCTTTTCTTTTGCTGTGCGCTCATCGTGCTATCCAGCACCATCGCTCGCTTGCCGGTAAATTTTTCCCACTCCCGCTTCCAGTTGTACTTCGTTGCCGCCGGGCATACTACAACACAGGGAAAGGAATTCAACCCCAACACGCTGGCTATGGACTGAAATGTTTTGCCGAGGCCCTGCTCATCACCGTTCATACACCTACGAAAGTTCATCATACCGGCAACACCCTGGCGCTGATAAGGGCGCAGTATTGCATCTGGTTTTAGCGGCAGTTC
This sequence comes from Deminuibacter soli, assembly GCF_003412455.1. GTDB lineage: Bacteria > Bacteroidota > Bacteroidia > Chitinophagales > Chitinophagaceae > Deminuibacter > Deminuibacter soli. Next base: position 815,016 of record NZ_QTJU01000001.1, read on the forward strand.
GACGGACAACTGAGGCAGCGGATCTACTTCGCCAATCATTTCTGGTTTCAGCGCGTCGGGCACAATGATCTGCGCACGGTGCGTTTCCCGCAGCTGCAGTACTGCATCCCGGCTGTTGCCGGATACCCACCAATGCTTTTTGTCGGCGATGTAGCGGCGATCACTGGCCGGCAAATCCTTAATGGATTGAAGGTTACGCTTGTGCCAGTGATCCCACTCCCATGTTACAATGAATTCGTGTCCGTAGTCGATAATGCGCATGCCTTGCTATTTGTTTCTTAAACCACTTGTGAGTAATGCCCATAGTTTACGTTTGCCATGCGGCGTAGGCTCGCCCGCAATGAGTATTCTGCCTGCATGGTCATCAAAACCAACACTTTCACAAATAGCCCGGGCCATGGCTGTATTATTGAAGATGAGCCCTTTGCTCACAGTTTCTTTTTTTCTCAGCACAAAACCATTATCGTGAACGATTTCCAGGTACCAGTCTTCAGGATGCTCTTCATCCTGATAAATAATTATCTGTTCACCATCAATCAACTTCAGCTGCTCCACTGCACCTAGGCTGAAGTTGAATAAACCTGTTTTCTGATTGAGGGAAACCGCTGATATAACTGCGGCGCCACCACGGAGCGGAACTGTATTTTCCGCATTAAACTCTTTCAGTTTCATTCGATATTTTTTTGTTGTTTACAAATCGGCCTATATCGCCAGCGAAAGATCTTCTTCCTGGCCATCTTCAGGCATATCCAGCTCTGGCTGGATCCAGCGGGGTGCGGCCTTACCGTGCATGTACTTATCAACTTCAGCGCGGAGGTCATCAATAACCACCCGCAGCTCATTAATGAAAGGATAGTCGTTGATCCACTTGGTTTTTGGAGTATCCAGCTTTAAGTAATCGCCGGTTTTTAAGCGTTTGTGTCCAGCCAATGTAACACCCTCGTTTTCGCCGGTTCCGTCGATTTTGAAAGATGTAACGGTAAACCTGGACACTTTGAACTCCATGCTTTCCTCGTTGTGCATGCTGGAATCATATTCCGCTATGTCTTCGATATCGAGTACATCTAACGGGTCAATTTCTTCACAGATAACAGCAAGGTGAACGTTAAGCCGGGCGAAGGCCTTTTTCAAATCATCGTGAACCAATACAGATGATTTAATATTAACGGTGTTCGTTGTGTTGGGCGCCACCAGGTGATCATAGGTGTAGTTACAGAATTCGTCCTTCAGAGCGGCACTCATAATCTGAATTGGCGATTTTACCACCTCAACACCCTGCTCGTCCACCGGCGGGGCAATCTGAATTTTTGTTGTTTTTTTTCCCATTTATAATGTGTGTTTAAAAAAGCGAACATTGATTACTCGGGATGGGTTGTGGCCGCTTGGTGCCGGCCCTGGCAGGAGCTGCATTTCGTACCGGTGTAGGATCAGGCAACCGATCCGGTACCGTTGCAGGGCAATGGTTCACCAGGTGCTCCGCCCTGCAGGTGAACCTGAAGCCGTTACCATCTTCAACTATCGCTACACCATCACTATCCATCCGTTTCACTGTAACCTGGGTGCCTGCGATGCCATACACACGACTGCTGCAAAAGCTCTTTATGGTAACGGCCAGGTACATCATATTTCTATCTCCGATCCGGCAAGCAATTGCCGGGTATATAGGTCAATGAAATGCTGTTGAAACGCACGGGTGTGATCGTCCATGCCGGTATTGTAGTGCTCATTTTCTTCAACAATCATTGTGATAATATCGAAGAGTGGCCGCTGCAGCATGGTATTTGAAACCATGATCTTTTTGGTATCCATCACCACTTTGGCCAATACCATGTTGTCTTCAAAGAAACCGTACACGAACTGCAGCTCCGGGTGAATCACATACCCACAAGCTTCCAGGATGGTAAGTGCCTGCTTCACTTTACCTTCGGTTTGCTCGTTGTGGGCTTCGTAGAAATCACTGAGCTTCGAGGCTACACGCAGAGCACTGATTCCGTCGAACTGCTTTGAAAGAAAATGAAACAATTGTTTGGGAATCACCAGCAGCGTGCTTTCATCCGGTGTGTTGCCGCGGTCCTTTATTTCCTTGAGCACCTCGGGGTGTATGATCTTTGCAGAACCAATAACATTACGCCAAGCCTGGCCGAATGATTGGTACCAGTTGTAATCCATCTCACCTTCGTAGTGACTTTCTGTTACGTTCTCCAGGAAATAGCGGGCCGCGTTCTCGTTACAGTTATGCAGAGCGCAAACAACTGCGTAACTAGGCGAACTACGGTATTCACGCAGCTCGTTAATTTCCAGGAATGATACATCGTAAGAGAAAACGCCCTTCTTTTCACGGTTTTCGTAAACCAGCACACCGCCTTTGTAAATACAGAGGTGATCACCCGCAGGGTATAATGCGCAATCATTACCCTTCCAGATTGGTTCCTGTTCGTGTATAAAATACCTTGACCATTTGTTAACGACATCCTGCACCTGTCGATCTGCCTGGATGAAAAATGTAGTCTTTCCTTCGGCACCTTCCAGCTGGTCTGTTATCTCTTTAACAGCACCACCTTCGTCCAGGGCGTTGCACCATAATTCGCGAATGATCATCCATGCGGTCCAGTCTTCACCCATTTTGGTTGTGATTGAGCTGCGGTGGCCGTTGATGCAAATGATTTCAAACACTTCATCGCGGATCTCTTCTTTTTCAAGGTCAATTCGCACCTGTTGTGTGCCAGCAAAAATTTTAAAGTCAAGGTTGTTTCTGAAAAGAAAGGCGAGGGTGTATTTAAGGCCGGTGCCGAACTGGCCGATCTTGTGTCGATCGTTGGCTTTAGTGGTACCGCCCATGAGGGCTACCAGGCGAATGTCCAGTATGCCATCGTTTTGAATTTTTAAGTACTTCATTTCTGTGTTTTTTTGAAGGTTTTGAAATAGGCAGTTTCGGCTGCTTCTGGACCATTTTTGAAAAAACAGTCAACATACGCGTCCAATGCATCAAGCTCAGTCTTGTCCCTTTGTTCAGTTTGTGCAAGCCATTTCTTCGGCTCCCAACCTCTTTCCGGTTTAACAGGAACAAAAGGTGCCGGGGTAACTTTTGGAAGGCCAGTACTCAGGCTGAATACTTTTCCTTCAATGGCACTATAGTAGAAGCACTCGCCAGCATGGCCTGGCTCTAGTGCATGATCAGATTTGCATTGTGGGCAATATTCATACTGCTCATCACCTTCTGCATCCTGAGATTCCAGGGATGACCAATTAACGCCGCATTGGTTACAGAAAGCATACGCCTGCTGCTCCCGTACTTCAATGAATATTTCTTTATTACGTACCATGGCCGGTTAATTTTTTTGAGTAGAAGGTGCCAGCAGCTTCTTTAGCTCCATGTAGCGGCTGTTACCGGCTGCCTTAAACTCCGGATCATCTGTAACGAACGGCTGCAGTGTTTCCTTGAAAAGGCGTAGCTCTTCAATAGTCTCGCAATTTCCCAGCTTCGTTATGGCATCACGTATTTCAGCCTGCACATCTATTCCAGTCTCGCACCATTCTGCTATCATTTTTCCAGTTTCTACAGAAGGGATGAATTCTGGCTTTCCGGCAAACAACCCGGTTCTGTCTTTGGAAGCCGTAGCGTTATGCATAGCATCCAGCTGTAAGTTTATTGTCAGTTCATACTCAAAGCCCTCTCGTGTAATCTCCCGTAAGCCGTTCTTTTCAACTTTTGTTTTCCCTCCCTCCTGAATGATGTTGTAATCCTGTTTGCGCCGTGCAGTAGTAATCATATGGCAGGGGCTTTGTAGGATTGCATTGATGAATACCTGATGGCGCGGAGTAAGCTTAGCCCATTTGGTTATACTGGTGCCCGGCATATTGTCGGCTGCTTCCAGAATACCGCCTGATCCATCCCACTCATGCGTAATGCTATCTACAATAATTACCTCCATACCAGCAGCATGGCAAGCATCAATTGCCTGGATATAACGTTCAGGCGTGAACGGTGCAGAGATTGGAACAACATTATACGAACCCAAATGCGCGTATAAATCTGCACTGTTGTTTTCGGTATCCACAACGGCTATTTTATCCCAGTCACCACAAAGTCCGTAAGCAATCAGTAATGCCGAAAAAGTCTTACCACCTCCGCTTATAGAAGATAACCCGAGCCTGATTTTGGCTTTCGTTCTTGTGGCTTTGCGTAATTGAAATGACATAAATTTTAGTGTTAAGGTTTTTAGGAAAGCCAGGCTGGCATTACACAGCCTGGCTTTTAATTTAATCCACTTCGGCTAAGGCGCTAGCTTCTTCCACAACGCCTTCATCACCTTCAGTTTCGTCGTCGCCCGGTTCGTCAATCGTGTCAACCTTTGCGTTCAGCGCAGGGTCGCTTGAATTGCCGAAAATGTTTTTGCCGTGCACTTCGTTTTCGCCGGCAATAGTTGTTGTGTTCTCGTTCATGGCATCCAGGTTAACCGCCACCTGCAGGTTTTGATTTTTATTGATCTGATTAATGAAAGCGGTTGTAAGCTGATCGGCCGCGTGCGCTATTTCTTTTGCTGATTGCGCGTCAATTTGAAAATCGTACGCCGGTACCATGTTTGCCATAAAGTGAAGCAGCGCTGTCTGTGCGATTGTCATGCCTGGTGCTGATGCATCGCCATGGGCCCAGCCATCTTTCAGGCGCGGACTGGCTGGCTCGTTACCCGTCAATAATTGCGTACTTTTCATTTTCTTGCTTTATTTTTTTCAATCCCTCGGCAACCATATCGAGCAACGATTCTGATAAATCCGAACCTGGATATTTTTGAGCAAAGAGATTTACCTTTTGGAGCGCAATGGAAAGCTGGCCCGGCGTTTTGCAGCTTTCGATTTCCAGCCGCACGCGCTCGTAATCGAACAATCTTTTTTTCATAATGAGAAGTTTTAAAGGGTGCCCCACCATGAATAGCAGGGCCATCAACCCTAACCCTATATTATTGATTGGATATTGAACTTATTATTGCGGGACCAGCCTTTGGAACGTATATATCACCGATAGGCCAAGCATTACTTTTCAAAGCGTGCTCTACGCCGTGCCCGCATATCTGCTGCAACAGGTGGGCGTAACGCTGCGCGAAAAAATCTTTTTCAGGCTTTGTTTGCGCTTCCATGTAAAGCTTCAGGCATGCAATAGCCTGTTGATGGTAGTGGGTGTGCAGTACAGGCGTGGGATCATTTTGTATTGGCTCGTCACGCTTGCGAAGAAAGAAAACCATTCTTACGGTTACTACTGCCACAAGGGCGATGAATGCACAGATTTTAAACCACATGGCTTTGATGTTTTTGATTACTGATGATGTTACGTAGGGAGGAACTACCAGCAGGTAAATGGTAACCAGTGCGCACATAACAATGAACGCAGCACCAACAATGTGGTAGTACAAGGAGAGAGTGTAGAAAAGTTTCATGGGTGTGTTTTATTTGATTGTGGAGGAAGTGGAGACGGTGTTTGGAGGTTATTAAATCGCCGGTTTTTTCGTTCAAGGAGCCTTGCGATTTCCGCATCGCTCAAAACCTTTTTTTTACTGCGTCCTGTAGACACAGGCTGCAGCCTCTTTATTAACCTTGCGGCGATTTCCGCAGTGCCCACAGCCCAGCTGTGTAGCGCCTGCAATTCTTTTATTACTTCGGTATCTTCGATAACCTGGTTACTCATGTTGTATTGTCGTTAACCCCATCAGGGATGGTTTGTGAAAGAAGTAGTTTCCCCTCATGCTTTTGCGCCAGCAACCATCTGGCAGAGTGCCTGCATATACCCGGTTCATCATACTTTTAGCCGTAATTCCTTTGCCGCCGTTTAAAAGCTTCCTGGCTTCATCAAGTGTTATCCAGTTAGCCGGGTCGAAAAGTGCGAGGCTTGCGCGCCGGCTGATCAACTTTTTTCGTTGTGCTATGCTCATATAGGCTGAATTAGGGTTAACTATGGAAGTATTTTTTAGGGGGTATTGTGAGTACCGATGACCGGTAATACTTTCGTTTCAGCAATGATAAAAGATCGAATCTTATCAACGTATTCAGCTTTACCGGCACCACGTGTTAAGATGTTTCTGATTGTGTCGGGAATAATTCCTGTCTGTTGAGAGGCATACACCAGGCAACCATAGGGCTGTGTCAGCTGGCGCAGCTTATCCTGCTCTGCAGGAGTGAGGTCCTTATTGTTCTTACGGCGGCTTTTTATTATCATTGCTTTTGTAATTGTTTTACGAAAACAAAGATTGTCTACTTTTCCGACATTTCAAAGCAAAAATGTCGTTTTTATCGAAATTTAGACAATGTCTAATAATCCGACATTTTTAAATGAGTTATTCTGAAGACATAAGCGATTTGTTGAATAAAATCAAAACTGATTTTGGATTCACTCAGGAAGAAATTGCCCAAAGATTAGGGTATACGAGGACTTACATAAGCGACATATTGAAAAAAGGCGGTAACCAAAAGTTTTTAAACCGTCTTGATTCATTCTACAATAGTCTCGGTATTGCATATAAAAAAGTGTCGGAAAAAACGAATAATGAAGTTCGAGAACCGTTCGAGGAGTACACATCTAATAAAAAAGAGCTGCAAGGAAGTGACACTACCCTGCAAGCGCTTTTTAAATTAAGTGAGGCAAATAATACTTTGGCCGAGGCAAACAAAGCATTAGCTGAATCCAACCGGACTTTGGCTGACAATAATCGAGATCTGGTGCAAATGGTAAAAGCTATTGCTGGTGGTTCCTCAGAAATTCCTGCAAGCGTTGAAGCCAGATTCCAGGCCCTTCTGGAATTAACAGCCGAGGTTGCTGCAGGGAAAAATTATAAGTCAGTGCAAGAGGCGTCCGCAGATATGCACAGGCTTTATAACGTGTATTCTGGTCAGGATATTGGCGTAAAATAGGGCATTCAGCTGCACGGGGACATAGCATGCAAATTGAAACGGTCGTCATTTCAAAGCAATTATGGGAATCAGTAATTAAGAGTTGATGTTATACAGGAAGTGTCGGTGCAGGCAGGCTTATGAGACTATAGGTTTTATATAGGTCAGGGCCACGCTCCAGTGCTTTATTAGTTGTGTGTTCATCTGGTAATGGAGTTGGTGTGTTGAATGATTTACAAAACGAATATATGAGTAAGAAATCAATAAATACTAAAAAATTTAGTAATCGTAGTGATTGAACAGAATGAACAAACATAAATATTTACAAATCAATACGTTTTAACCAAAACTCACAATTATGGGAAACTTAGCAATCCAGGAAATTTTGCTGATCATTGTCGGCGTTGCCATTATTCTGTATGTTAACAAACTTCTTATCGGCTGGTACTTTGAAATAAGGAAAAGAAACCGGCTGATGGAGGCTCAATTAAAATTGCTTGGACAGATCGCTGCTGCCAGTAATGTAGACAAAGATAAGATTGCCGAAATTATTACTGAAGCCACATTTAACTAGGCAATTACCTATGAATAAATTACTGTTTCTCGCTTTGCTTATACCTGTGTTATCTTTTTCGCAGCGTGTGGAATTGCCATTAAGAGACGGACACCTTATCTATGAGAAAGTAGATAGCATACCCGGGAAAAGCATGTCCGAAATCTTTCTGTCCGCAAGGCAGTGGGTTAATGATCATTTCACTCAACCCAAGGATAATCTTCAAATAGATGAAAAAGAAACCGGTAAACTGCTCGGCCGTTACTCGTTTGATACTTATGTAGATAAGACATTAGCAATTCATAATTCAGTCATTGTAACAATTGAATGTAAAGAAAACAAAGCAAGGGTTAGGCTCTTAAGTTTCGATTTTATTGTTGACGGCGCCAAAGAAAAAAGGCGAGTGGACGAGGTAATCCAGGAACAACAAAAATCAGGCATAGATATATATAGCTATGAAAATTGGGGAGAATTAGATGCTGCTGCAAAAAGTATTCTATCTGGCATTTTCAATGCCTTGAAAATAGATGACAAGTTTTAATTATGAGCGAGATAAGATTATCAATATCGAATTGAAGGTAAAGTAAGTTACGACGGCGCATACTACTATATCGGCACTGCTAATTCCTTTTTTAATTGGAGGGTTTACAGGTAGCAACATAAAAATGTTTACGATGAAAAAGTTTTTTATACCCTTTGCCAACTCACCAGCAGAAGCAGAGGAAGCTTATGGCCTCATAAAAGAAAGCCTGCAGGCCCAGGGCAATAAAATATCCGACATGCGAATTGCATCCATCAGCTTCAGGCACGAAGGAAAAGTTTATTACGAAGAAGTTGGAGAACAAAGCGAGCGCATTGGAGAAACAATAATCGCGATTTTCCGGACGGACCGGCTTTTTCTCGTCCTGTCAAAAAACAGAGGAATCGTAAAAGGAGAACCCATGTTAGTAGGCCTGCATGAAGTAACGGAGACAACGCTGTTCTCTTAATTGAAGGTTCCCTGGTATAAAGGCACCACATATAGCGCAATGGCAGATCCAGATTTCTGGTGCCAACGAGGATTTTAACCAAGCGAGGCACTATTACCCGTTTACCACGGAAAAACACAGAGTGTTTAGGTTTGGCTTTTCCCATAACTAAAATAATTATCTGATAATTATTTCAAAGATACAAATGAGTGAGATAAGATTATCAATATGGAATCAGCGGATGCTGGAATTAATGGAATACGTGATCGCTCGCGACCGTGCCGGCAGCCAGCAGGAATTTCTGGAAGCCCTGGGTTTTGGGCACACCAATCTCCGGCAGATCAAAATTGGCAAACAAAGCTTCCGCCATGAGCATTGCTGGAGTGCCTGCCACCTGTATGGGGTAAACATGAACTGGCTGTATGGATTCGAGAAAGAAATGTTCCGAAATCCCGAAACGCTGAATGCCGTCCAGAAGCTGAAACTCATAGTAGAAGAGATAGCTGCAGAGCTGGACGACCGGAAGGCCTCCGTAACAAAAAAGTTAACAAAAAAGACAGCCAAGAAGGCAAACACATCAACATCAAAAAAGTAAAACCCGCACTGGTGCTGAGTTTCAGAGAAAAAATGCTTTGGCCCATCTCTCTCATAATCAGGGGGTCCCAGGATCATGCCCTGGTGGGCCCACTCAGTATCAAGCAGTTATGACGTGAAAGCGCATAACTGCTTTTTCATTTGATACAGGTTTTGATACATGTTTTTCGCGGAAAAAATATTTGTTAAAAATGTTGATTTAGATTAAATTTGTTGCCTTTTTTTCATCTCCTGCCTTCCCAATTCACTTACATCGGTATTGATTGTAAATTGAGCTATCCTAAATAAATTCTATGAGTGACCATAGCGTATCGCTAGTACCTAAGCTATCAGTATGTAACGACAGGAAACAAAAAGCCAATGAAACCCTGAAATGGCTTATTTCAATTGATGCCGTTAAATCTGAGCCCTCAGCCTGCATTCTTAGTTCCGAATACGGCTACTCAATTTCTCAGGGAGCCAGTAAAATAACCGCCGAACCAGAATATTTGCCATTTGAGTTGCTGGTAAACGGACTGGAAGTAATCACAGAACGGCAGGTATTTCATGCAGGGGAAAATGGTATTGAAACGCTTATTTGTCCAAATTGCCAAGAGGATATTGCATCGGAAGATTGGGAGTTTCTAAATGAATGGAGCAGTGGCGAGAGCAACAATCTGACTTGCCCAAAGTGCGAGGTGGGTGCAGAGATTCACAACTTTAAATTTATTCCTGCATGGGGATTTAGCGATTTGGGATTTACTTTTTGGAACTGGCCTGCTTTTACTGATACATTTATTGAGGACTTTAAAAGGCAGGTCGGGTGTGATATTGAAGTGGTATACGCGAAAATATAAGCAATAGTAAGAATGCAATAGGGAATACAGGATATCTTAAATTTATAGCTGACACCTATAACAAATGGAAAGACCTAAAAACATAGGCTTCACTACAAAATACCTTTCTAACCGAAACTATCTGAAAGAGCTTTCGGTCGATGGGAAGCGAACAGGGCGCTTTTACTTCTATATCGGTTTTTACGATAAATACGTTTCCCAGATTATCCGCAACGGTAATTGCATTTCACTGTTAACACATGAGATTGGTATTACGTCAGACAATTTCTGGAACACTAACTATTTTGAAGATTTGTCCCGGTTTGTATTCTGGACATTCAACAAAAGCTTTCTGCTTACTATCACCGAAAAGATTGACCTTCTTAAACTTTCTGTTTTAAAGCGCTGCCGGGAATTGCTTTCAGAAAACCCGGCTCCATACGGTGAACAATTACAAAATGATGCAGACGAAGAACTACAATGGTGTATACTAAAGAGCCATAACCTGAAGAAAAGCGGACAGTTTGAAAACATGTACGCATTAGACGGACAAAACCGTTCAGCCATTCTTTCAGCACTTGATAATAAAATTGCTTCCCATTCTCCCACACAAACACTCGCACCGGAAAACTTACCTTCTACTGTGCAGGAAATCCAAGCCAACAACACGCCGATTTTTTTAGAGATGCTTCGGCCGATGCATGGAGAAGCGGAAGATACCTTGCAATTCATCAAATCGAAATTATCAGAAGCAGATTTTGAGTTTAACCTTTTTGAATCTATTCCCAAGTTAGCTAACGGAAAGAATCCTTACGGATTAAACGGCTGCATTGCGGCCATGATTGAGTTCTTTTACCAGCACAATTATTTTAAACCGGAACATACATTGGAGGAAATCTTCAAAGCATACCAGTTTTATTCCGGTAATAGGATTGGAAAATTAAAAGTATTTATTTCAGAATTTAGGAACGACAACAATTTCAGAAAATATTCAGCACGGTTGAAAGAGTTGAAAATAAGCCGATTACCGTAACACAAAGTAACTTTCCCTAATTGCCTGATTTCATTCCCTGATACGCCTGATTACGGGAGCCTTCCATAAGAATTTGCATACAGTTAGTAACAATTAAAACTACATGTATGCAGTCAGGAAATCCATTTGAAGTTATTATTGAACGTCTGGATCAACTACAGATCACAGTTAATTTATTATCCAGTCACGCAGAAAAAGTGCAGGCTGGCCCGGCATCTGATCCCAACCGGTTAATTGATTTAACAGAAGCCGCTAACATTGTTTGCCGCCCAATTGGCACTGTTAGGCATTACATCCATCACCGGAATTTACCCGCTATTAAAGTCGGCAAAAGCTATCTGGTAAAGTACAGTGAATTACTGGATTGGGTACAGAAGTTTAATGATCCGCAGCTTCTGAAGAAAAGCGCTATTTCTCCAATGCTAAGTATTCGCAAACGATACGGCAAGTAAGACAGTATTCCATTGACCACATTATTAAATCGGATATTATGGAACGCAGTCTTTCTATCCAGGATGCGAAGCAGATTAATCTGGTGGATTATCTGGCAACGTTAGGTCATCAGCCGCAAAAAATCAGGAACTCAGATTATTGGTATCTATCTCCTTTGCGGGAAGAAAAAACGCCGTCCTTCAAAGTGAACCGGCAACTAAACGTCTGGTACGACCACGGCACCGGGCAGGGCGGTGATATTATTGACTTTGGAACGCAGTATCACCGGTGCCAAATCAAACAGTTTTTAGAACGGCTATCCATCATACCCACCGTTCCTTTTTCTTTTCACCCGCAGTCTTCCCCCGGCCTTTTGCCTTCTGTCCCGGCTGTTGTTGCTGGTGAAAAGAAAGAGCCTGCCTATGGTAAAATTATCATTCAGGACGTGCGGCCCCTTGCGGATAAAAGCCTATCAGACTACCTGCATAAAAGAAGTATTCCGGTAGATATTGCCAGCCGTTTTTGTAAAGAGGTGGATTTTCTTCTGTATGGGAGGCAGCATACTGTCATCGGCTTTCCCAACAACGCCGGAGGCTATGAGCTGCGAAACGAGAATTTTAAAGGCAGCAGTTCCCCCAAAGATATTAGCCTGCAACAAGGCAGGCGGTTGGATGATCTGGTGGTATTCGAGGGCTTTTCAACTTCCTTTCTTTTCAAACGATCAACCGGGAGAAGCAAGCGCCCCTGTCAAATTGCCTGATACTAAACTCCCTTTCCTTCTTTGAAAAAAGCCGTCAGCAGATGGAAGAATACAAGACGGTGCATTTGATTTTAGACAGGGATACCGCTGGAACAAATGCCACCAAAAGAGCGCTGGAATGGAATACCGGCAAGGAAGATAAATACATTGACCGCAGCGAGTTTTATAAAGGCCATAAGGACTTAAACGCATGGCTTATTCATCAGCAGTATATCAAAGAGCAAAACCGGAGCATAGGAAGGCATTTGTGAGTTTGAAGTAGCCAGCTATGTTTTGGTAAAACCAAAACGCTGGCCCACTCATGCCGGGGGCATTCGTGGGGGGATTTTTTTCATGCTATCGCATTCAAAAAATTAAAGTGAGAACGATATGGAGCAGCAGATTAAAACAACAAAAAGCAAGGGTGGACGGCCACCCAAAGCGATTAAAAAAGATCAGTACCTGGCTATCAAATGCAGTCAATACGAAAGGCGCGTGATAGAAGCAAAAGCTAAAAAAGTAAACGCCACAGTATCCGAGTACCTGCGAAAAATGGGGCTTACCGGAAAAATTGACATAAAGGAAATTACCCTGCCGGAAGATTTTCTAGCCTTTACCGCCATGCTAAACCACATGGCAGCGAACCTGAACCAGATTGCCAAAAAGCGAAATGGCATAGACGAATTAAGTTCTTATGAACGTGCCGACCTGAAAGTAATAGCAGCACGTTTCCGGGAGATTGCTTCACAAATTAAAAGCAGTTTAGCATGATCGGCTATGTGGGAACCGGGGCTTCTTTCTTTGATTGTATGCGGTATTGCTTAGAAGACAAGAAAGAATTATCCGAAGAAAAGAAGCGGGAACTTTCAGAAAAAGACCATCTGCAGCATAAAGACCGGGCAGAGGTTTTGTATTACCACAAGTGTTACGGCGACAAAAAAGAACTGGCAAGAGATTTTAATGAGGTAGCCCGTTTAAGCAAGCGAGTGGAAAAACCGGTGTTTCATTTTTCGTTACGGCTGGCTCCCAGCGAGGAACTTTCCAAAGACAAATGGATGGAAATAGGTCAGGCATGTGCAAAGGAGTTTGGTGTATCAGAGAACCAATATTTCTGCGTATTGCACAAAGACACTAAAGAGCAACACATTCATATTGTTGCCAACCGCGTTGGCTTTGACAAGAAAGTGGCCAGCGATAGCAATAGTTACCGAAGAATGGCACAGCTCTGCCGCAATCTGGAAAAGCAATACCAGTTAAAAGAAGTGTTAAGCCCACGTGCCTTTTTATCAAAAGAGGAACGTAGCCTGCCCCGCCATGATCTAAGAAAGGAACAGCTACTGAATGATATCCGGCAAACATTGAAGGAGACTAACAATTACCGGGAATTTGAAAAAGGAATGCAAAACCGCGGGTATGAGGTTGTAAAAGGCCGGGGGATTTCCTTCATTGATGATAAGAAAGTAAAGACAAAAGGCAGTGAAGTTGGCTTTTCCCTTTCCAAAATAGAAAAGGTGCTTTCTCTCAAAAATGAACTCGCGGCAAAGAAAGCAACACAACAGGCTTACCAGATAGCACAGCGGCAGCAGGCACACAAACAAGACAGCAGCGCCGATATTCCCAAATCAGGCCGGGATGAAAAAAAATGGGAAAAAGCTACACACGGCCAACATGATAAAAGTGTTGCCTTTTTAGAAAAGATGATCGACGACCTCCTGAAATACACACCTACGAATGACCACATGCCTTTTGAATTAACGCAGGAAGGGTATGAACAAAGAAAGAGAAAGGAAAAAGCCCAATCTCTTAGCAGGTAACATTACTACTAAAAAACAAATCTATTTTTATGAATACAGAACATATTGAAATTGTGATGAACGAGTTTAGCGAAGAACTGAAAACAACGAATAAAGCTGTTGTTGATATGGCAACGGCTTTTAACACGCTGCAACATAAAATTGCCGGTTTCGAAGAAAAATTAGCTAACCAGCATTTAACAGCTTCAGCTGATATGGCTCCTATACAGGACATTGTAAAGAAAGGTATGACTGATGCGCTTTTAATTGCAGCAAGACAGCCTAAGAGCCTAACGAAGAAATTTCAAATTCTGCTTTTTCCTGAACAGGATGCTAAATTATTCTATAAGATAGTGTTTGGCTGCTGGTTTCTTTTAGTAGTAATCGCTCTTGCAATTGGCGATATTTACAAACTCGGCAGCCAGTGGATAGAGAAAGAAAAGGCGATAGAAATTGTTCTTCGCCAACAGGAAAATGCCCATATTGTAAAAGCATGGCATAACCTTTATCAAAGAAGCAAGAAAAGTTTCAGGATTAAAATGGATCAAATCATAGTACGCAATACAATGCAATCAGAAGATACCCTTGTGAAAATAGACAATAATTAGACAAAGAATAAAAGACCTATGTTTCTCGATCAAAAATATCAAGAACCATAGATCCTGATAAAAGACAATGATATATCAGACAATCTTTTTTCGGCTGTCAAAACCTATACATTCTTTAGATAGCCTAACAAATTATGGACTTCTTGGTCTTTTACAGTATAAATAAGATTGGCGCCTAATGCATATTTTTTGTATTCCTTTTGAAAAACACAATTGAAGTTATAAAACGCCTTTTCCATGATGGATTTTATTTCGAGAAAATTAAGGGATTTTATTCCGTCATTAATAAATACCTGTTCGGCAATACAGTTTAGACTCAAATCTGCTTCTTTATAAAACTTGACAAAACATCGAAATAACAAGCCATTGGCGATTTTGGTATCAGGTTTCAATACATGCCGGATGGTCATACCCATGTCTGTTTTTGTGATACTTTTAGGTGATTTATAATACTCCCAATGGATTATTTTAATTGGCAACTCGTCAGTCTTAAACTCCATATTGTTACTTTAAGAATGAAATATGTTTAGCTCTATTAACCATTATCAGATACTTCTAAATAGGGTGCAAAAGCTTTATGTATCTTAAAACGCTTTGTGCCCAATTTAGATGCAAGTATTTTAATTTTCTTGTCTGTTTCAAAATCGTAAACAAAAGCAAACTCGTCATTCCTTATTTCACGTCCTAGTAAGGAAAGCTCCACAAGACGATCTAAAAAAGCGTCTATCTTCTGTTCGGAGCTTATATCAATACTCGCAGAATTCATAAACGCAACAAGTTGATCTCTTGAAAGTGTACCATTCTCTCCAATTAAAACATAAAGAAAGGCTTCCATTTGGGCGTAAGAAACCTCATTCTCAACCACTATAGTTTTAAAAACCCAGCTACTGTACTCTTGCAGCGCCTTTTTTACATCCGATGCCAGAATTTGGGTATGGCCTCTTGATACTGCAATATTTTTAGCGGTGGTAAAAAAGAATATAATATCTCGAGGACGAGGTATTATGCTTTTAAAAATAAAATCTTTGACGGATTCGTTGTCAACCATATCTACAATCAATTCATCCCAAAAAAGACTATGGGTGATCTTTGATTTGTCGTTTAGTATATCAATACGTTCATTTATTAATCTTAAAAAGATTTCGGGATCTTCCCAGACTAATTTTGTTATCTGGATTTTATCAGGCTCGGACGCATATTGAATTATATTCATGTATATGTCACTTCTTAAAAATATAACTAAGCAAAAATTGAATGGATGGGGGTTGCTTGGCTTACCTTTTAAGTCTTTAGATATGCGACCTATTACGTTGAGTAGTCCATAAATAAATTTGCCTACCATTTCCATGTCAGCATTTTTGCTCCATGATTTATCTAAGTTATCTATCAGGACGACAAGGCTATGTTTCTTGGAAAGATGGTTGATAATAAGCTCCTTCATCTTTTTGATTATCCCTTCATGAAGCACTTCGGCAGTTTTCAAACGGAAATCAGCTTGACTAAAAGAGTCTTTCAAGCTCGATAATTTACTAAGTTCTTGCTCTAATCGAGTTGAAAAGTCGGTTAAAACTATCCTTCTGTTTTCTTCTACAAAAGCAATAATTTCTTCATCATTTTTATCTAATGCATATAATGGCTTTTCTGAAATGCTTGGAAAAATGCTATTCATTATTTCGGTATATATAAGAAACTTCCAAATGGACTCAATTATATAACCACGCTCAAACTCGTCTTTTAAATTTAATAAAATAGATATTATGCCATCTATTTCAAAGTCTATCGGCTTTATAAGGCACACTTCATTTTTGACATTCTTTGATAATTTTGCATTCAAGTAATATAGTGTTGCCGTTTTGCCGGTCCCTTTTCTACCGACAACAATATTATGTTCGTTCTTTATAAGGTTTTGCTCATGAACAGTATTGACATAATAGTCATAAAGATCATCTGCTTCATGTTCAGCGATAAAATCGCCAAATTTTAATTTTTGCAAATAGCTCCTAGCTTTTACAGAAATTTCAGTCTTAATATTTTGTTGATAGAACTTAGGTAACTCATTTCTGACTTCAGTTAAAAACGACTCGATAATTTTTTTACATGTTTCTAAATTGTGAAATTTTTTAAGCAATTCCTTATAATCCATCGGAGTATCGTAATACTCTTCCGCAACCATTTGTACTTTAACTCCGACACCCAGAGCTAATCCAGCAACTAAGGCACACTTAGCATTATGAATCTCATAACCAAACTTATTAGTGCTTGAAAATTCAACTAATGCAGAGGGTGTTGATAATAAATGTTCAATATACCAAGATAGAGGCTGTACATTCCCTTCGTATGGATCGTCTATTGAATAAGTGAATTTATAGTCTTCAATTTTTTGGATAATCAATTTGTTATAATCAGTACTGTGTTGGCTTTTTAGATAGAATAATATTTTGTCTGTTTGTTTTTGTTCGACTGTTGAAAATATTGACTCTATAACATCACTATTGCTTTCGTACACTTTTTCCGAATCGAATTGCCTAATAATATCGTCACTACTCGTATATGATGAATAGCCAATTGGCAGAAGTAGCTGGAGCTCCTTGTATTTGTTAAACGAAGAGATGTTTGTCGTATCATTTATTAACCATATTGGTTTCTTTTTACCTATAGCAAACCCAATTTCAAATAGAACATTATCGTTTACCCCGGTGAGGTCTGCGCAGAAGAAATCACACTTCTCTATTTTTTTTAAAATTTCTGTAATAATAAGTTTACCTGAAATTTGTAGATTTCTCCATGATTCAAGGAAAACTAATCCATTATTCTTCCTAATATGAGATAAGGCTCTTTCAATGAATTCGCCGGAAGAACTTGGGTAGGAAGAATAGGCAAAGAAACCGTTTTTTATTATGCTCATTATTACGTGAATTATGTTCTAATTAACATTATGAGTTTAAGAAAATCAAAGCTACTTCTTCGATAAAGTGGATTCAAACAAATCTCTAATATCAACTTTCATTAAATCCGCTATTTGTACAAAAATCTCGACTTTGGGCTGCTGAGTATTATTAACCCACCTCGAAACGGTAGTTTCGCTAACACCGATTTTTTCAGCCAGCCATTTATTGGTTTTATTTTGCTCAGCCAGAACAACTCTAATCCTATTGATATTACGGGGTGACATCCTATTGAATTTGAACACTTTGTATTTGAAATATAGGGTGAATACCGTGGAATGAAAATTGTTGTCTTTTTGCGACTAAATATTGTCGTTATACGACTATTTATTATCTTAGTGGGAATAATGAAAATCCAGATGTTTTTTAATGACAGTTAAATCGCGATGCCTATTTTTGCAGGCATATTAAAATATTAAGCGTGTTTGCTTTACTTCTCGTCCTTGAAACTACGACCTTCAGCGACTACGGGAATAAGAGTAAATCGCTCACGTCATGGCGTGGGCGTTCTTATTCGTAGTCAAGGGTGTCGTAGCCCTCAAGGACGGTAAGAACTAACCCACGTCCTTTTTTGTTGAAACCAGCCACAGCAACGGGTTATTTCTTACCATACAACTCGCTTAATCCCAGCATTCTAATTCTTTCTCCTAATCATAACCAGGCTAGGGCTAACCAGGTTATCAAGCTATTATTTTATGGGATATTCAGAAAAGAGCAGCGGGGCCATTAATGATTCAGAACCCCTTTCCAGTCAGGAAACGACAGACAACAAACACATTCAAATCCAGGAGCTGTTTTTGGGGATTTTTGCGCATGAGTTGCGAACCCAGTTTGCCGGTATAATACAGGCGTGCGGTTATTTACGCGGAGAAAAAAGTGAACTTTATCTGTCGGCCATAATTACCATTAGTAAAAGTACCCTACACGTATTAGACAACATGCTTTCCACTGTCAAGATTAATGCAGGTAAGCTGACGATAAATCCAACAAATGAAACGTTCCTTTTCAGCAGCTGGCTTTCAGAACTGATAGCCCCCTTTGAACTGCACTCCCGTATGAAAGGGAATGATATTCAAATTTTCTACGGCACCGGCACCGATACTTTGCTAATCAATACAGATAAAGTAAAATTAGGTCAGGTGCTTGCCAACCTGTTGTCCAATGCCATCAAATGTTGTACACGCTCAACCAGTATTGACATTATTGCCAATGCAACAGAAAGCGGACTGCTCCTACAGGTTAGGAATCGAGGCATTCAAATCCCGACTGAAAAGGAAAGCCATCTGTTCGAGCCATTCTATCAACTTGATAACGGCCTTGCCGGTAGTGGATTAGGACTATTTCTTAGCCGCATATATACGGAAGCACTTGGTGGCTCTATTGAAGTCGATTGCCAAGCAGATACAACCGTCTTTTCCATCCTACTTCCATGTTCTACTTCTCACTAATCATTAACTATCTAAATCGTACCCATGTTAAACAAACTATCTCATTTGTCCAAAAATCAGCTTACTGCGCTTCGGAACCTAACTCACAAGATTATACAGGTAATTAAGCCCGAAAAAATAATGTGCTACGGCAGTCGAACAACGATTGCAAAAGATTGGACAATTTTTGGCGAGGATGATGTATGTAAGAAACATACATATCCTACCACATACGACCTTGTTATAATTACTAATGCTGATGAAAAAAAAGAAGATCACGAATTGATTCAAACTATAGAACAGCAGGCAGCAGGTTTAAATTGTGATGTTACCAGTGTGATATTAAAAACCACTGCATTCAGTCAGGCGCTGGAAGCTGGCTGGCGTTTTTTTACAACTGCTTATAGTAAAGGAATTATGCTTTACGACAGCAATGCGAATATTTTTTATGCACCTGTACAACCTTTTGATAATGCAGACCTAAAAAAAGCAATGGAAGCGCACTGGAACCAGTGTTTCCCCATTGCCCAACGCTTCTACAAAACAGCAGAGGGCTGTATAAAGGATAATTGGCCGGAACAAGCTCTTTTTAATTTGCATCAATCTGCACAGCATGCCTGTATGGCACTGCTTAGGTCAATTACTGGCTACAGATCAACAACACACAACCTTTCACGTCTTCTGGCCTTGATTGAGAATTTTACAATGGTGCCAACCACCGTTTTTCCATGCCTCACAACGGAGGAAACAGAACTATTTAATCTTTTAAATAAAGCCTATTCTGAGGCCCGCTATAAAGAGAGCTATACTGTACCGCTTGAAGTAGCGAAAGTGCTACAGGGCAGGGTTAAAGAACTAATGACAGTGACAGAAGATGCATACAAAAAGCGACTGGCATCTCTCGTGTTGCTGGAGAGCGTATCCTTTCCTGTAACAGTTGACAAGGCTGTTAACGCCATTTAATAATGCTGACTAATCGTTTTAAAACAATTTTATGGCAAATCGCATAGGGAAAGATGATTTACGTAATACCAAAGAGTTTTATCCTATAAGGCTGGGATTTTATGGCGCGTTATCAGAAGGAGATCTGAAACGCCACATTGATAATGATACGCTGGTTTATAAGCATTGGCACTTGCAGTCATTAAACCTGCAAATGGTAACCAGACAAGGATTTATCTTTTCTAATTCAAACGGCTCCATCCGTTATAGTTTGACATTAAAAATAGAAGCTAATACGCTCTATATTGCCTGCGACTGTGACAGACGTGTAGAAAGGCTTTGCCACCATGCTTGTAACGCTTTAAAGCACCTAATATCAATAAAAGGCGAATCCGTTTTTAGCGGAAAGCTGGCCTGATAGTTTCTTTGGCCCACCTTTAGCCGGTGGGCCTTATTATATAACTGCCTATTTAACCCTCTTTGTTATTATTATACTCTCTCTATAGGGGCTAGCCAATTGCGTTACATCTTTTTTTGCAGACGAAGGCAACTTGCTTAGTATCTTTCAGAAGGTGCCTAGAAATACTTAACAGGAAGTTTTTTACCAAGTCAATCAGCTTTGAGGGTTTATTAAGAATAGAATAGGCGAATACCCTGTAGTCGTTTTGCGTGAGATGCTACTTAACGCACTCTCCGGTAGGACCAGTAGGTACTATATGGTGCAGTAATATTCCTTACTCAGATGGTACACCGGCAGGCGTATGGGTCAATCCGTTTAACATACGAGTTAACCAGCTAGTCATCTCAATGATTGGTTTTCCTGTTTCGATAGCCATATTACGGATAAACAGACTTTTATCAGCGAGAGCAATATGCTTTTCCAGCATATTGATTATTCTCGTTTTTAAATTATTATTTTCAGCTATAATTAAGGCTAGTTCACGGCCGATAACTATTGATGCTATATCCTGCATTGTCATTTTATTTACTTCTTCTTCCTCTACCTGAAATATATCAAGGTTTTGCTCACTGTATACCAGGTCTGACTGAAGGTCAAAAAAGTGTTCAATGATATTGGCAATATCCCTGGGGTCTTTCTCTCTCTTCTCAGGCCGGTCATCAAAAGCGATCAGCTTTAGAAGCACAATCGCCGGCAGCGTGGCGACCTTGAAATGGTGCCCGGTTTTCAGTGTAACTGCGTTTGTTCCCGCCTGATATACTTCATGAAAGCCGTTTACCCTGATACTGGACATTCCGACCGCGTCGAGTTTAACGCTGGCGTCAATTTCAATTCCACCGAATGGTAATATGTCTACATTTATTCCACTTGGAGTAATCAATACAAAACCATTTTGTGCTGTTGTATTAAAGCCTTTGTTGTCTTTCAGATACTCTCTTATTGTCTGGTATTCTTTTTCTGAACCTACCAGTACGGCAAAATCCACGTCTTTTGATGTACGTGACGTTTTTCCTCCCTGAGAATACCACACATCCCGCGCAATGGCCCCTATCAGGTAATAATCAATGTTCAATGTTTTGAACGCATCTTCTAGTTCATTAAAGACGTCTTTTAAATCTTCTTCTTTTATACTATTCAAATTCATGTTTCAGGTTATTGTTGTAAAGTATTTCCGCTGTTTCTAGGCAGCGGGGTTCATCGGTGATCATCAGGTCGGCATACACCAGCAAATCAGGAGTTTGACGGTAGTGCATTGGTACATCCGGACTGTTATTCCAGAATTTCTCATACACCTGTACATTACCTTCTGCGGTGGTAGGTATCAGCTGCAGCTTTACCATGATTTCATTTTTACGCAGATCAGTATATACGGTGTATATCTCCGGGTTAAGGTATTGCGTAATTCTTTCTGCTGCCAGCTCACCTCCCACATACACATCTTGATGGATTCCATCAACAAGCATGTTACGTAAACCTACCCGGTTGGCGGCACGGAAATTACCAATATGCAACGTCGGTTTCAATACATCCCGGTAACCTTCTATCCAGCGGTCCAGCAGTGCTTTCTTTTTTTGTATGACAAATTTTTTCTTATCCAGTGGCAGCAGATAGCCGGCGTCTTTCAAGCCTTCCATTATCAATGGTATGTTACCCAATGCTACACCTGTTTGCTCCGCAATTTTTCTGTAAGTCTGGTTAATCATTTCCTGCTGCCATAAAAATTGGAATACGACTTTTAAGCCCTGTTTTGTAAATGCACGGTTCACACCAGTTGCCCTTTCGGTCTGGAGCTTTTTCTGGCCATCTATCCATATATATGTATTGGCATGTTGTATATATACATTCCCCGCAGTATCGATATAGCTGATCTTTCGCTTACGCAGTTCTTCTTTTATCTGTGGGTAAAGCCTGTCTACGACATATAATAAAGGATAATTTCCGCTTGGATCTGTTAACCGTTTATTCATGAGGTGAAAGTGCCGCATCTCCCTTTTTACATCCGCCCAAAACACCAGACCACCGTTTTCCAGTTCCAGACGCACCTCGGCATCCAGCCCTCTGTCATGACCGAAATCTGCTAATGTGTAATAGCCTTTTATGCCCGTTATTTCTTGTAGTGCGTCTAAGGCTTCTCTTAGTATGATATCATCTTCTTTTTTGTTCATTTTTTCCTGCGTTCACTGTCAGTGAACGTGTAAATTTAGTGAACATATTCGTTGTTTTCTATTTTTTGTTCGCTTTTTTCTCTTGTTCACTGACGGTGAACATAGGTGTAGGATGAACGAAAACCCCTTATTGAAATTAATGATTGAAAATCAATGCAATATATTAGCATGGTTTAATTCGGACAATAAGCCTTTCCAGATATTGGATCACAATGATTAAATCCCGCTGCTCAAAATCGCTGATGCATTCCATACTTTGCCATAAGCAATATGTACAATTGCACAAATGCAGACTGTTTTCTATTCTAAAAATTAACCAGCGCCTTTGCATATTCAGCTTGAACGCCTAAGTCAAACCCGGCAAAATACTTCTCAGTAGTGGTCAGAGATTGATGGCCTAGACTTATACTCGCCAGTTTCATGGGCGCTCCACTTTGCACTAAAATTGTGGCAAACGAATGCCGCGCTACGTAAGTAGTCAACTTCATTTCAAACTTCAAATCCTGCCCGATACGCTTTGTCCAATCGTTTGTAACGTGGGTAAACTGTTTTATTTTAGCCCGCATTAGTTCGTAGGAATCGCCTTTTTGTACAACATCAAAAATATAATCGTCTAGAGTTCCTCTCCTTGTACCCCATTTTTGAATAATCCGGTCGATATGTGCATTTCTGGGAACGGTGATTATAATAGGATTAGCTTTCGTTTGACGTTTGGTTTTCTCCCCTGATAAAAGTGACATGGGAGGAATGCAGGTCTTTCCACTGTAACTGACCAATATCCATCATGTTCATGCCATTGCATAAGTAGCTAAATATCCAGAAGTCACGCGCTTTCTCCATTCCGGTTCCCGGTATGGGTATATATTCAAATATTTGCTTTATCTGTTGCAGGCTCAGTGCTTTTTTTACGTTCTTTCCGGTAGGTATTACATATTTCCGCTTTCCGAAGGGGTAGGCTTCGGGATTGATGACACCTTTCTCCATTGCTATATTCATAATGCACCTTATGGTGCGCCCCCGAATTCCAACGGTTGTTATAGACTTCCCTTCAGCAAGCAACCAGTTTTCATAGCCTTGTAGAAACTCTTTAGTGATCTCGCCAAACGTAAGGCGCTTTTTATATTCTAAGAGCGAATGAATAGCGGTTTGGTAAATATCCGCCGAGCCATATTGCTGGTTAGCCCGTAGCTGCCGGATGTATTCATGATAAGCTGCCTCAACCGTTTCAAACTGGATTTTCTGAGTAAAGAACTTTTGCTCAAAATAGGAAAACGAAAAAGGAGAAACCGACTCACAGCATTTTTGAGCCTCTATTTCTATGGCAGCAACCGCATTTTTTATCTTCCGCAGCTTTCCCTTGGCATCCGCAGTATTAATAATATCCCATTCCTCATTTGTGGCCTCGTAGCCGGTGCTATAATACCTTCTGTTACCTTTATAAGTAACCCGCAGCTTTAACGGAAAACGCGATTTACTATTAGATCTTCTAATGTCTGGCGTAACTTTTATGTTCACTCGCTCCTGTTTCATACGTTTGGTGTTAGAATTTGATACATGTTTTGATACATGTTTCTTGAAAAATGACCGTTTTCAACCAGAAGCAAGTTAAAAAATAAAACTTCGTAAAAGTATTAGGGTCAAGCGATTAGGAGGTAATCAGCAGTAAAACAAAGTAACTAAAAACTTAGTTTTTGGCGCTCATAATCAGGGGGTCCCAGGATCATGCCCTGGTGGGCCCACAAAAGCTACGAATTACAATCGTAGCTTTTTTTACGCCCATCCGGCAGCCTGCGCATTATCAACAGGGATAGCCACACTATATAATTTCTTCCAAAACAATGCGGCAGATGTTTTTTGCCTTACAGCGCTACCTTGGTTTCAGGCAGCAGGAAAGAATATCTTTTTTATTTCATTGCGTCATTTAGACACATTTATTCGGCAGTTGCATTTCTTTCGCTATATTCAATAAAAACTATTGCCGTATGTATACGAGACGAAATTTTATACAAACCTCTGCACTCGCTGCTGCAGGGGCCATGCTTGCTCCCAAAGCATTGTTTGCCAAGGCTCCCGGGGAGCTTTCTTCCATTGGATTGCAGCTTTTCACCCTGCGTGAAGAACTGGCCAAAGATGTAAAAACAACCATCCGGAAAGTAGCTGCTGTTGGTTATGGAAATGTAGAAACATTTTATGGTTACAGCGGCCCTGCTGCTGCCGCAAGCTTTTGGGGACTGGATCCTAAAAGCTTCAAACAACTGCTCAGCGATAACAACCTGCGCTCGTACAGCGGGCACTATCAACTGAACGATTACCTTACCCGGGGCAATGGTAAAGATGATGCACTGAAAGCCCAGATTGAAGTAGCAGCCGAAGTTGGCCAGCAGCACTTTGTAATACCGGTACCGCCTTTTGCGCTCATTGATAAACTTACTGCAGCTGATTATAAATTTATGGCAGCACAAATGAACAAGGCAGGCG
This sequence comes from Deminuibacter soli, assembly GCF_003412455.1. Lineage (GTDB taxonomy): Bacteria > Bacteroidota > Bacteroidia > Chitinophagales > Chitinophagaceae > Deminuibacter > Deminuibacter soli. The sequence goes on from NZ_QTJU01000001.1 coordinate 839,847, forward strand.
AACTGTGCAAAAAATCAAAACTGCAACTGGGCTACCACAACCATTTCTGGGAGTTTAAAACCCAGGAAGGCGGTAAAACCGGTTACGATATTATGCTGGAAGAAACAGAAAAAGACCTCGTAAGTTTTGAGCTGGATTTGTTCTGGATTACCAAGGCCGGCTTCCAGCCCCTGGATTATTTCAACAAGTACCCCGGCCGTTTTACCATGTGGCATGTGAAGGATATGGATAAGGCTCAATCTGACCCTATTTCCAGGGACAGCCTGGATCACGGTCATGTGATGAACATGGCTAAATCGGCAAAGTTTGCGGAAGTGGGCACCGGCAGCATTAATTTCAGCAGCATTTTCGCCGCAGCCAAAACTGCCGGTCTGCAACATATTTTTGTAGAGCAGGATGGTATTTATATGCCAGACAAATTTGAAAGCATCCGCCAGAGCTACAATTATGTAAAAAGCAACCTGGCACTGAAATAGCCAAACATTAGTCAGTGTTATGCAGGCAGACGATGAACCTGCAGCAGCATAACACTGACATTTTATTGCGTGTATTTATTTTTTAGCAGCGGCTTCCAGTACAGGGCGCGGATCGAAAATAACCCTGATCATGTTGATTTTCTCATTTTCTACATGGTACCAGCCGAAAGCAGGCACCGGCATTTCGTTCATATACACATCGTAAAACACGCAAACGTCTTCTTCATCGGTAAATACCTTCATTACATCGTAGTGAAATTTCATACGCTTCATGTCGTTAAAATAAGCATCAGCGCCATTGCGTGTGCCCAGCACGCCGATAAAAGCCAGTTCTTCACTGGCAAGCGTGCGCGCCGTTTCGTAATCTTCCTTGTTTAAAGCCTGAAGGAAAGACAACACCGTGTCTTTTGCTGCGTCTGCAACGGGTGTAGTTAAATTGATATCTGCCATAACATATTCGTTTTAGATGCTGCCCGGAATATTGAGCCTTTACAGTAACAAAAAAGCCGGAACAAAGTTCCGGCTGCATGGCATAGGATCAATACTTTACAACGGTGCGCTATACCTGTATCCTGTTTGGCGGGTAACAAACACATTGCCTTTGGGCACCATGTATTCGATCGTGATTCCCTCTGCACCGGCCCATTCTGTTACCAGTTCGGGATCGCCATTGTTATCGAAAGCCGCCAGCAGGTGATAATTATCAAAACCAAACTCCCCGCCATCGTCAACACCCCAGGTACTGGTGCTATCGAATTTTGCGGCATAGTCGCGGCTGATAATATCCCCGTGTTTGGTGGCAACCAGCGATACGAGCACAGAATCAAGCTTACGCTCAAATTCAACCAGGTAAACACCGGCACCGGCAGCCAAACCGGCTACGGCATGAATACTTTTAATCCTTCTTCTTTTGGATGATTCCAGCTGTGCCTTTACTTCGGCAGAGAGGTTGCTGCCCGGTGCAGGACTTCTATCCAGCAGGTGATGCTGCTGCAGAAAGGCAGCATTGGTAAGCAATACAGTCTCTTCTTCCGTATTTACCGGCTGCTGCAGTTTAAAAATTGCACCGGCGCTTTGTGCAAAATTATCTGCCAGCTGGCGACCATTGTCGTTTGCACCGGCAGGCAATTGTTTTACGAAAGTGCAATGCTGCTGTGTATTTTTTATGATAACTTCTGTGAAGGCAGCAGCGTTAACCTGGTTGCCTGTATCAGCTTTTGGCAGCAATACTTCAGTACCGGATTGGTTGGCAAATGCAAAGGCAAGAACCGGTTGTGCGCCTGCAGTAGTGGTTTGCTGAACAGCTCCGGCAGCTGCTGTACTGTTGTCTTTTATGGTGTTGTTGTTTACAGGCCCGCTGCAGGCAGCGAACAGTACGAATATCAGCCAGTGTTTTTTTAGTGAAAGGGTCGTATTCATGGATATGTTATCTCTTTGCGAAAAAGATGGTTACTGCTGTGTATATTTTTTTACCTGTACCTGTAACAGGCCCAGTACCGTAAGTGTATCGCCGCTTACCTGCAGTTTATCACCTGGCTGGAAGCTGCGAAACTCCTTTTGCAGGTTTATAAAACTCATCATAGCCCTGAAACTGGTACCGTTTGCTGCTTTCATCACTGCAACATATCCGTCTTTTCCGCGCTGAATTTCTGTGATGGTACCACTTGCAGTGTACACGCTATCTTTAGGCGCAACCTGTGTTGCAACACTGTCTTTTGTTTCCTTTGCAGCAACAGTACTGTCACCTGACGCAGGATTGTTTTGCTTTGATGAAGAACAGGCAACGGCTGTTGACATAATAATAACGGCTGCAGCTAAAACTTGTTTGTTGAAACGTTTCATATCTAGTTTTTGGGTTTACCTTATTCATTGTTTTCGTACAACCCTTTTACGTGTTTCTTCCCGAGATTGCTGGCATACGTTAAAAAAGTTGCCGGGCCGTTTTTAAAATTATTGCGGGTTGCTGTGCCGCAGCACACCAGCCAACGGTTAGTAAACATAGCGTGCACAAGGTATTTTATCGGCGCAAGATACTCCAAATAACAGCATGGCCGGGGTAATCAGTCAGGTGTGATTATTGTGGAATAAATCCGTTCACCGAACTGTTCCATTCAAACAAAGATCTTATGCCAGAATTACCCGATTTGCAGGCATTTAGTCAAAACCTGCACAAAAAACTGTCAGGCAAAACATTGAAAGATGTAAAACTGGCCAATGCCAAAAGCAGCAGCAGTTCTGCAGCCGCTTTTAAAAAAACACTGGCAGGGTTGCAGCTGAAAAAAGTGTACCGGGAAGGCAAGGAACTGCGCTTCAGGTTTGACAAAGGGGAAATACTGGGCATGCATTTAATGCTTAACGGCAAACTACAGCTGGACGAGAAATACCAGCCGTACAAAAGCGCAGTTGTTGAATTGTTGTTTGATGACGGGACCAGCCTTGTACTCACTGATTTCCGGGGATTGGCCAAGGTGTCGCTAAACCCTGCAGAAGAAGACGTACCCGATGCCTTATCCGATACACTGACAGAAACCTACCTGCAGGAAAAGCTGGGCGCCACACGTACGCCGGTAAAAAAAGTGTTGCTTGATCAGCATATAATCCGGGGCATTGGCAATGCCTATGCAGATGAAATATTGTGGGATGCAAGGTTATCTCCTTTTTCGGCCAGTAATAAAATACCGGTGGGTAAAATCAAAACATTGCTGCATTCGATCCGGAAAGTATTGCAGCACGCAGAAAAGCAAATTCTGAAAGCGAATCCCGATATTATCAGCGGGGAACTGCGTGATTTTTTGGTGATTCACCAGCACAGTCTTACACATAGCCCAACGGGCGGCATTATTAAGCAGGAAGAGATGAATAAAAGAAGCACCTATTTTACAGATGAGCAGGAGCTGTTTAAATAAGCAGCGCTGGTTTATAGGGCAGGAACCTCTTTCTCCATTTCAACAAAATGCAAACCGCCTACCGGCATACCGATACCGGGAGGTAATGCAATGGTTTTGCCTGTACGCACATAGCCGCGCCGTTCGTACCAGTTAATTAATTCGGTTCGTTTATTTACTACGGTTATTACTATGCGGCTGCATTGGTGTGACTGTGCGTATTGCACGCCAAAATCGAGCATAAAGCGACCAATACCGGCGGCCTGTAAGGCCGGTTGTACAGAAAGCAGCCCCAGGTAAACATACCCATCCTGTAATTCAAGAAGTACACAGCCGAGCAGGGCACCAGCGGCATTGCTGCATTTAAACAAGGTTTTGCCGGGCTGCTGCAATAAATCAAACACCCCATTTTCGGTAATTCTTTCGCCGGCGATAAATGCCGCTTCGTTGGTCCACCCCTCGCCTTCGCTGCGGTAGGCGCTGTTCACGAGTTGTGTAATACCGGCAACATCGGTTGATGTTGCCGGTGATAGTATCAGGTTTTGTATCATACTTTAGTCCATTCCGCCTTTGCGTGTTGCTTTTACCGGGGCAGGCCATTGCATTTGCTCGCCGGTGCGGTTGTTAACCGGCAGCACACTTTTTTCGCGTGATGTTTTTGCGGGATCTTCACTGGCTTCATACGCGAGGATGGCAGTGAGGATGGCATTGTTGCGCAGATCATCAAACACAATTTTATCGTACGTATCGCGGTTGGTATGCCAGGTATAACTGCCATACGACCAGTTGAGCGCGCCCAATGAAAATGCAGGTGCACCGGCAGCTACAAACGAAGCAAAATCTGACCCGCCACCGCCGGGTGTGCCGGGGAAATGCGTTTGAACAGAATCGCGGATATAAGACGGCGCAGGCTGCAACCAGCGTGTTAAATATTCATAGGCATGCAGGAAACCCTGTCCGGACAGGTTTACAATACGGCCGGTACCATTGTCCTGGTTAAACAGCGCCTGTATATTTTTTACAATCTCAGGATGGTCTTCTACAAAGGCCCTCGAGCCGTTAAGCCCCTGCTCTTCGCTGCCCCAGTGACCAACAAGAATGGTGCGTTTGGGATTGGGATATACTTTTTTAAGAATGCGCATGGCTTCCATCATGGTGAGTGTGCCGGTACCATTGTCTGTAGCGCCGGTGCCGCCATCCCATGAATCGAAGTGAGCAGAAAGCATTACGTATTCGTCTGGTTTTTCTGTGCCTTTGATTTCGGCGATGGTATTAAATACCGGTACCGGGCCTCTTTCTTTTGATTCGGTGTGTACGCTGATTTTAGGATTATCACCCGATTCAGTTAACCTGTACAGCATGCCATAATCTTCCAGTGCAATGTCGATGGTGGGAATGGTTTTGGTATAAGCACCAAAGATTTTGTCAACGCCAAAACCGGCAGACCAGTTGGAGCCCACAACGCCTGCTGCACCTGCTTTTTCCAGCACCAGGGGTAAGGTTTTGCTGGTGTATCCTGTTTTCTTGATACGGTTGGCCCAGGCTTCGGTTTGTGCAGTGCGGTCTTTCTTCATTTTTTCAAATGATTCTTTGGTCGCAAATTCCTGCCAGTTGTAATCGGGACGACCGGTAGGCTGACACATGGAAACCATCACAAACTTACCTTTTACATTGGGCAGCCATTGCTGGAAAGCCATTGAATCGGCAACATCTGGCAGAATTACGAGCGTTGCTTCCACCGTGTTTTTACCCATGCCAGGGCTCCAGGCAAGCTGTGTGGCTTCGAGTGATTTTACGCGGGGGTAAACCAGGTCAATATGTGATATACCACGCTCCCATCCACGCCATTCGCCCCATTTTTCATTGTGGGCCTCAATGCCCCAGGCGGCGTATTTGGCCACAGCCCATTGGTTGGCCTTTTCCATTTGCGGTGTGCCTACAAGGCGTGGGCCAATACCATCGAACAGCTCATGCGCCAGTTTCTGTAATTGTGAATTGTCTGTCGCTTCTTTTACAATATTGTCGATAACGGGATTTTTCGACTGGGCAATGCCTTTGCCCGAAACCATTACCAGCGCAACCATTGCCGGTGCGGCAACTGCGTAGCGGTAAATGTTGTGCAGATAGTCAGTTGTTTTTCTCATGCCCTAATTTAGGCATTCACAAGGAAATGAAAACTTGCTTCGATGAACTGCGGTTTTCTTTCGCTGCAAGCGAATACCAGGTTATTGATACCTGCAACTGTGAGCAGTGTAAGGAGATATTGTACTTCCGAAAACAATCTTTCACAAATATTTGAAAGTTCAGAATTTTAGAATAGTTTTGTATCCGAAAGCGCTTTCAACCCAACTAACTTATTCACTTAAACGGTAAACGATGAAAACGTTAAAGAATCATACTATTCTTTACGACGCCGAATGCCCTATGTGCAGCTTGTACACCGGCGCTTTCCAGCAAACAAAAATGCTCGGTGAAAACGGCAGGTTTCCCTACCAGGAAATGCCGGAAACGCTTTGCCCGCTGCTGAACCAGCAACGCGCGGTAAATGAAATAGCACTGGTAAACACTACAACCGGCGAAGTGCTGTACGGCGTTGAAAGCCTGTTTGCCATACTCGGCAATGCATGGCCGGTTTTTAAACCGCTGTTTCGTTTTAAACCATTTGCGTGGCTGATGGCGAAGGCCTATGCCTTTATTTCCTATAACCGGCGGGTTATTATTCCACCGCCACTGCATGCGGCAGCCTATCCCTATCAACCTTCGTTCCGGCTGCGTTACCGTATTGCTTATTTATTGGTAAGCTGCTTTATCACGGCATTGATTTTATCGCACTACACGCCCTTGCTTTACCCGCTTTTACCGGCAGGCAATTTCTACCGCGAATATGCCATATGCCTTGGCCAGCTGCTGGTACAGGGCTTATTGGTTGCCTTGCATGCGGGAAAACAATTATGGACTTACCTGGGTAACATGATGACGGTTTCGCTGGCAGGCGCCCTGGCCTTGTTGCCCATGCTGCTGACCGCCAGCCTTACACACATAAACCCGGTAACGGCAGCTGTTTACTTTGCAGTGGTGGTGGCACTTATGTTCGCAGAACATTACCGCCGTACCCGGTTGCTGCAACTAAACTGGCTGCCAACGTTGACCTGGGTTTTGTACCGTGTACTTGTATTGTATTTCCTGTTAGCTTAAAAAAAAGATGATGTTGTACCAGAAAATTGTACTGGCCGGTGGCAGTGGCTACCTGGGCACGGTACTCGCCGGCTATTACCGTAGCCGCGCAAAAGAAGTGATTATACTCAGCAGAAAGCCCCGGCCGGATGACGGCAATATCAGCACGGTAGTATGGGACGCCCGTACCACAGGCTCCTGGCTGAAATGCCTGGAAGGAGCAGACATGCTGATCAACCTCTGCGGCAAAAATGTGAACTGCCGTTATACGCCGGAAAATAAAAAAGCGATTGTGCTGTCACGTACCGTGCCCACACGGTTGCTGGGCGAAGCCATTGCCCTGCTGCAGCAACCGCCGCAGTTGTGGATTAACGTAACCTCGGCCACCATTTACCGGCATGCCGAAGATCGCCCGCAGGATGAGCTTACCGGTGAAACCGGCTATGGATTTTCGGTAGATGTATGCAATGGCTGGGAAGAAAGTTTCTGGCAATGTGCCACGCCGGCCACGCGTAAAGTGGCGTTGCGGATGGGTATTGTATTGGGCCGCAGGGATGGCGCATTTCCAAGATTACTGAACCTGGTAAAAATGGGATTCGGTGGCAGGCAGGGCAATGGCAGTCAATACATAGGCTGGGTACACGAGCAGGATGCGGCGCGTGCCACAGAATGGCTGTTGCAGCACCCGGCGTTATCAGGTATATTCAACTGCACTGCACCTGGCGGCATTACCAACAGTGCGTTTATGCGGTTATTGCGTGAAACTTATGGTATACGTGCAGGACTGCCCCTGCCCCAATGGCTGCTGGAAACAGGCGCCAGGCTTGCAGGTACAGAAACAGAACTGTTGCTGAAAAGCAGGTGGGTATACCCGCGTTTGCTGGAACAGGCCGGGTTCAGGTTTGCCTATGCAGATGCAGCACACGCTGTGCACGACCTGCTGGCTACCGTTGCCTAAGCCAGGTTTACCTTGGGTACAGGAATGGGAATGGCATTGCCTACCACGGTTTTCAGCACCACATCGATCACGATGTTCAACACCCCTTCAGCAAAATGCAGAACGCGCAGTTCGGCCAGGCCGGCCTGCTCCAGGCTGATCATTTTTACCAGTGTGCGTTGTGAACCTACCAGGAACTCGAACTCTGCAATTTTCAGCTGCCCGGTGCTTAACAGAAACGTCCAGCGGGACACATCGTTTTTTACATCGTTGAGTAACGTTTTGCCATCTGCAATGGCCTGGTCTTTAAAATTGCTCACTGTGCTTTGCGCCAGTGTGCCTATCTGCGATTCAACTTCAGAAAGTATTTGAGAGATATCGGGAACGCTAGTCGCCATAGGAATGATTTTTAAGCATAAAATATTAATGGTTTAACGGGCCGCCTTTTTTGCGCTGTTCCCAGTCTTGTATCAGCGCAAGCTGCTTCTGGGATTCTTTACTCATTTCCGTTACCATGGCCTGCGACATTTGTCCCTGGCTTTTCCAGAGATCGAAATAGCTGTACAGCCCGTTTCTGTCGGTTTGCACGGTTGTCCACATGTTAACGGTTTGCTGGTTTTTTGCCCGCTTTTTTTCAGCAGCAACAACCTGGTCGATATGCATTTTCAAAGCATCTACTTCTGCTGTGTGGGAACTGAACGGCTCTGTTGATTTATTGATCAGTGTCTGGGCTTCAGCAATCACTTTACCATCTTCGGTATTGGATGCCTCACTGAACTTCAATCCCGGCGCGCAGGAACTTAACAGCAGGATACAAATCAATGCAAGGGTGTGACGAACATTGCGTGTTTTCATACCATTGATTTTTGTTATTTTAAATTTACTCAGGGCAATAATTTATTCCAGGTTTGCGCATCGATAACACCATTACCGGTGAGGCCGTTGAACTCCTGGAATTTTGTAACGGCAGCCATTGTATTCTTTCCGAAAAAGCCATCGGCTTCATCATGCAGCCAGCCTGCATTCTGCAATGCCAGCTGAAAATCTTTTACAATATTGGAAAAAGGAAAGCCTTTCATAAACGTTAGTCCGGGCACGCTGCTGTTCAGCAATCCTTTCAAACTGCCGCTGTATACATCCTGGTCTAGCCTGCTGAAAGGGTCACCGGCAGTACCGCTTTCGCCAAAATGTGTTTGCACAAATGCAGCAGGTACGGGCAGGCCGGTCCATGGCCTGGCAATGCGTTTGCGGTTGTTGGGATCTGCATTCCATAACAGGCAGCCGGCGAAAAAAGCATTGTCTTCTGCCGATGCAAATGGTGTAATAAATTCTTCCCAAAAGCTGAAAGCCGTATAAATAGTGGGCCGCACGTTAATGGTAGCCTCTACCTGGCTGCAGTATTCGCGTATTAAGCCAATGCGTTCGTTGGCAGGTACTTTACCCCACAGCTCATTGCGGTCGGTTTGCGCAGCGCCGGCATTCCAGGTCCACTCAATGTCTATCACGGGCGGTAACACTCCTGCCCTGCTTACTTTGCGGTATTGATTGATAAAGGATAAAGCCTGTTGTGTAGGCTGGGAAGATGGCCAAAACCAGTGGTAAGCCCCACACAGCAGGCCGGCAGAGCGGCACATTTCCCAGTAGGTAACAAATTTTGCATCAAGTCCCTGCGCGCCTGTACCTGATTTTATAAAAACAAAGTACAGGTTTTCGGAACGTATCAGCGAATTGATAAGTGTGGCAGAAACCGTATCGCCATGAAATATGTCAATTCCGTTGATCATGTTCGTTGTGTTTAAAACTTATCGGGATTCCTGGCTGCCTGTTCACCCTTGCCTGTCTCTTCATCACCGGCGTTTTGATTATTGCCGGCATCATTACCATCGTCAAGGTCTTTCGCATGCCCGTTCTCTGCGGCTTTTAAGCCGAGATAAGTGGCAGAGCTGATACCGATTAATGCAAACTGCCATTCGGAAAAAGTAATGAGCGGGTATACCTGCGTGTGTATGCGTTCAAAGAAAAAGCTGATAAAGGCCATACCAAACACCACGTTGAATACCACTGCCTGGAAGCGGTGTATGCTAATGCCCGATTCATCGGATAATATATCGTTGAAGAAATCGGGTTTGCCTATCTTATCCTGTGTGCGGCCGCCGCAGGTGGTTTGTTTGATTTGCCTGGTATCAATTACTTTACCGCCGGCATATACCAGTGCACCACAGCCAAGCAGTATCACCGCTGTTTCGTTCAGTGGAATAAGCACCCCGGTAATGGCATAGAAATAAATAAAACAGAAGAACACAATCAGCGTCCACCACAACAATTGCACACGTGCATAACTGTAAGGCCGCAGTTTGGGATCTGCTACCAGCTGGCCGTTTTCATCAAGGCTCATATCCTTGCAGAGGGCTGTATTGATGGTGAACTGGTAGGCTTTGTACAATACAAACAGCAAAAACACGAGAGATAAAATAAGCCGCAGGTAGTCACCGCCGGTCTGGTTGCCTTTTTTAAAAATCGAACGCGGGTAAAGGTATAATTCGGGATGCTGTTGCGCCTGTTCGAGCATAGTGGTATCAACCGATACGCTGCCTGCGAGAATGTTGTTGATGTGCACCAGCGAATCACGCATAACATTTACGGAATCGGAAATGGCCTTGTTTTGTTCCTGCACTTTTTTAACTGAATCGCCCATAGCATCGAGCTTTTCGGTTACGGCGCTTACAACAGAATCTACTGCCGTTTGGGCATTCACACGGCATACCAATAATACCGGCAACAGTATCAGCAAACAATATTTCATTTGTTTATAATTTGAGTGAGCCTGAAATAGCAGGATCAGTAAAAACGGCAAGGGTTGCAGTCAATGAAAGGCTTATGCTTAGAAGGATAACGAAGCAATATTGCACTATTATTTTACAAATGCAATAGTGTACTGCTATTGACATTGTGGTTTTATAACGCTATTTTATTCAGCCTGACGCGTGCCGGAGGAAGCAGTGAAATGCCCTTTTTTCTATTAATGTACCATCGCCCGGGGATCGTCCGACCATCGTCCGAGGGTCGTTCGGCCAAAATTGCCAGAAAAAGGCTGGTTGGAGCAATAAAAAGACTGCCCCTTTTTGTTGAGGCAGCCTTTATTTTCCCTGTAACCTGTATCACCGAAGGAACAGGTGATCAATAATCAAACAGTTCACCGGGCATGCCGATGGGTGCACCCGGGGGCATTTCTGCAGCTGCGGGTGGCTGAAATTTATCGGGATTGGTTTTAAACGCCTCCATTTGCGAGAGGGCAAACAGCATATTGGCCTTTTGTGCCGGGGCTGCCGATGTAATGGCTGTGCCGATCCAGTGTTTCAGCTCATCTATTTTCAGCAATGCCTGTCCGCGCACTATTTCAGAGGCCCTGGTATTGGCAGCCAGCTGCAGCAGGTATTTCACGGTAAGGTTATTGACCAGTGTTTGCACCTGCCCTTTGTAACCCGCAGCAGGAGCGGCTTTCCAGGTTTGCGCCAGCAGGGCATCGACCACGGCCATAAAACCCGGCTGGTCGCTGCTGCGCGACTGGTATTCAATAAGGCGTGCGGCGCGTTCTGCATCCAGCAGGTACGATAAAGTGGTAGCTGCCGCTGTTTCCGCTGCACCCAGCGGATCGAAAGTTACGCCGGTATGGCCGGCAAAGGTTTCAATGCCGGAAGGGTAACCTGCCGGGCGCGGCGGAATTTTACTGATCAATGATTCAGGCAGCATGAGCGCTTCGGGCGTAATGGTATTGAGCAATGCATTCAATGCTTTGCGCTGCTCACCGGGTGCAATCATCTTTGTAACTGTTTGCCCGTCGTTTTTCAGCGCATGGGTAAAATACAAGCCCCCGAGCGATTTGGCAGCCGCCTCAATACTGTAGCGATGCAGCAGGTACATGGGTACCAGCACTTCTTCCAGCGTGCTCATGGGTGCATTGGCAGGAATGGCTTTTTCGGAGAAATTATCCAGGATATGCCTGCGCACCGTCATAATACGATTGAGTTCATCTACTGCATTTTTACCATCGTCCCATTGGTGGCTTAAGGGATGAACGTTGCCGCCGATATCGGGAATAAACAGGAAGCCCTGCTGCAGGGTTTCGTTCATAATTTTATCGAGTGCCTCATTTTCACTGGTGCCCGGCGCAAAATCCTGGTAGCCCCATATTACGGCACGTTTATCCCAGCTGCCGATGCCGGTTGCATAGGCGTCGCTTACATCAATCGTTCCGTCTGCTTTCAGGGTAAAACGCGGGAAGGGATAGTCCATCACAGAAGCCCGGTCTTTCACGCTGGCTGCGAAGTTGTGGTACATACCCAGGGTATGGCCAATTTCGTGCGCACTCAGCTGGCGTATGCGGGCAAGCGCCAGCTCCTGCAGTTGCGGCGATACGGGTTTGCCGTCTTCATACGGTTGCAGCAAACCTTCTGCAATCAGGTAATCCTGCCGGTGGCGGTCGCTGCCAAGCGTAACCACACCTTTGATGATTTCACCGGTGCGGGGATCGATGTAGGAAGAGCCGAATGAGAAAGCGCGCTGCGGCGAGCCGGAGCGGTCAACCCAGTTCACCACATTGTACCGGATATCCATGGGGTCTGCACCTTCAGGCAATTCCTTTACCTGGAAGGCATTTTTGTACCCGGCTGCTTCAAATGCCTGGTTCCACCACGAGCCACCTTCTATCAATGCTTTTTTAATCAGCGGCGGGGCACCGCGATCGATGTAGTATACAATGGGTTTTACCGGTTCACTTACTGCAGCTGCAGGATCTTTTTTCTGCAGGCGGTGACGGCGTGTAAAACGTTGGGTAAGGGGCTCGTTCATGGGTGCTGAAAAATCCATATAGGTAAAGGCAAACAAACCGGAGCGGGGATCGAATTTGCGGGGATGGTAATTGCTGTCGGGCAGCGCTACAAACGACTGGTGCATGCGCACACTCACAGCAGTAGGATCAGGTGCGATGCCATTGGCAGCAAATCCGAAATTAAAACCGCCGTTACTGCCACCCGTAAAAGTGATCACAGCTTCAAATTCAGTATTCAGGGGAAAGTTCCTGGTATTATCCATGTACAGCGCACTGCGCGATTCATCCATGCGGTAGGATGCACCGCCACCACCTGCCGGACCATTGATGCCTGCAGCCCTTGGGTTGCCGAGACGATCACCGATTTTCTGGCTATCGCGCACCAGGAACGGGGTAATATCTACCAGCGCATTGTCGCCCTCAATGGCTACAGCATTGAAGCCCCATAACACAGACTGTGCAAAAGCACGTTCTACGGTTTGTTTTTCATCTGCATTGCCTGAAGCGCGGTAGTTGAAAGAATTGGGTTGCAGCAACATTATTTTTGCGCCGTATTTTACAAATTGCACGGCGGCAGAAGCGGCCTGGCCTCTTTCCGGCCCGCCATTGCCCACCCCATCGGTAAGCGAACTGAAATACAGGAAGGGTTCATTCCACCTGCTTATTTCCAGGTAAATGCGTCCATTCCTGCCATCGTAGTAAAAATTGAAAAAGCCCTCGTACTTCTTAAACCCTGCGGAAAAATTGCTGATAGATGGCAGTGTGCGCGATTCGCTTTTGGCAGGCGGGGTATCGGCCTGCTGCGTATTACGGGGTTGCGCGAAACTACAATGGGCAGCCACCAGCAGCAGGCCCATGCAGGACAGTTGTTTTCTCATTTGCGTGTTATGGTTTTAAATTCGCAGTGTTACTAATATAAGCCATAATAAAAACATGGCCCTATCGTATTACCTAAAACAACCGGCTGTTCGCCGGGTAACCTGTTTGCCATGCAACAACACATCGCTCATATTGCACTGGTTGTGTCTGACTATGACGAGGCCATTGCTTTCTACACCCGCAAACTGCACTTTACGCTTACAGAAGACACGCAGTTAAGCGCATCCAAACGCTGGGTACTGGTTACGCCGCCAGGCAACAGCAGCTGTGCCCTGCTGCTGGCAAAAGCCGATGGCCCTGCGCAGCAACAGGCCGTGGGCAACCAGAGCGGCGGCAGGGTATTTCTATTCCTGGCAACGGATGATTTCTGGCGTGATTACAATGATATGCAACATGCAGGTATACATTTTCTTCAAACACCCCGTGAAGAAGCATATGGTACGGTAGCCGTTTTTGAAGACCTGTATGGCAACCGCTGGGACCTGATTCAACACAAATAAAAAACCGGCATCGCTTTTCAGCAACACCGGTTAAACAAAACACAATCATGCGCTATTAAGCCTGCACCACCACAGTGCGGAGTGTATTTACAATCGCACCCAATCTTGCAATAACCGCATCGGGCACCTTGTTTTTCTTAGCAGCAATAACGAGATCGGCAATAAACGCATCAAAATCGCTGTTGTCTGCTTTGCCATTCATACGCGGATTGGCTGCAGGATCGTGCGCATCCTTCATGTTTTTTCCACCGTAGGTGAAATCTTTTGCTCCTGTAGCTACACAAAAGAAATCAGTGAGGTTTTTACTTAAGGCCATAAAACCGCTGGTGTTGCCGCTGGTTACTTCGGCAAGCAGTACGGAGAAATGTCCATTGATGGCGGTATCACCTGCAATGACAAATATGGCACTGTCAACCACAGAACGTACCGCCAGGCGGCCGGCTTCAATCATGGCTCCTGCATTGGCAGGATCTTTCACCATGGCAGTACTGCCCAACGTATCATACAAGGTCATGGTTGCCGGGGTAGACGAAGGCGTATCGCTCTTTTTGCAAGCCTGCGTAAAAAGCATGGCTCCGCCGAGCAGCATGGTTGCTGCAAATAACATTGTTCTTTTCATGATCTTGGTATTAATTGAGGTGTCTGAAAAACCGGAGTACCCTGGAAGTTGCGGTATTGGAAGCTACCGGGCAACCGGCAGCCATTTCTTCTTCTGAAGGTTGTATACGCTTTGCCTTGTAGGGAAGGGTTTGCTGTAACCGCGCTATAATTGCAGTTGCACTTGTTTGTATGGGAGCAAAGGTAAAAATGGCGATATGCGTAACAGGATTAAAGAGCACGTGATCTACACCGGGCTGACTGTATAAAAAGGCAGTAACCGTGTCACCCTGCGCTGCACCCACGTTCGCAGCAAAATCAACACGGGCCATAATGCGCGTATGTACGTCGGGTGCCTGGGGCCTGGTTACCATGTACAGGTGAACGGCCAGCAACAACACCAGCCCCGCAAACACGGCAACGGTTGTAAGTGCTATTTTCCTGAAGTTGAGTTTTGGCATATGACTGTTTGCGACGGCTGTTTTGTATCGCATGCTTTACTTACGACAGTTGTATGACAATAGATTTGCGGTTGTAAGAAATAGCATAAAAAAAGTCCGGGGCATGAACGTGCAATTTAGCTGACAGACCTGTTACCACTGTCTTGTAACACCACACCGGCTTGTTGCTAAACATACCGCAAATAAACAGCCCCGGCGCAGGGCGCCGGGGCTGTGGTACAATAACCATTTATTGGTTAGCCCAACGGCAATACGGTTTTGCCATACACTTCGTTCAGCACCAGGGCTACGCTGCCGTAAAAGGCAGATAAACCACAAACAACACCTTCGTAACCTGCAAAAGTTTTGATGCCTGCATTTCCTGTATAGTCGCCTATGGCCAGCAGGAAAAACAATACCGTTAAAGTAGCAAACACCACCTGCAGCATACGGCTTAACCGCAGGCTGCCGAAAAACATAAATAAGGTAAACAGTCCCCATATAAACAGGTAAGCAGCCAGCGCCTTTTCATCTGAAGCCAGTGCAGCACCTGCGCCTGTTTTAGGCAGCAGCCATATCACAATCAGTGACAGCCAGAAACTGCCATAGGCGCAAAAGGCAGTGGCACCAAACGTATTGTTCTTTTTAAATTCCTGCACACCTGCTATCAGCTGGGCAATGCCTCCTACAAATAAACCCATGCCAATAATCATGGAATTAAGCGGGTAACAACCAGCATTGTGCAGGTTTAATAAAATAGTAGTGGTGCCAAAGCCCAGCAAGCCCAGCGGGGCGGGGTTGGCGCTTGTGTCTTTAATGACAATCTGCGTAACAGTTGATTCGGTTGACATGCAATCGTTTTGGTTTAATAAACAATGTAATTACACCGGATGGTGTGATATCGTGAATATAAATCAAATATTTTTTATCTGTTCCGGCGTGCCGGAACAAGTTCTTAAAAAAATTCAGCTCCGCCTGTAACATTTCAAACAGGGCTGTATCTAAACGGTATAAAACAATAATTATGATACAGGTTTTTAAAATTGCCGTTCTCATTGTTGCAGTGGTGCTGCTGATCCTGAACGTATTTGGCCATGCTGCACCAATACCGAAGTGGAGATAAAAACAACCCGGAAAAAAAAGTTCGCACCAATTGTAACATCTCATCCAACACCGTATCTAAACAATATAAAAACGAAAAAACATGAACAACAAAAAAGTAAAAATCGCCCTGCTGTGTTTCGCTATTGCTATGCTGATCATTAATGTATTCGGCAACAAATAAACACAATAATACCTCACCCGCTACACACCAATTAACCAACTATTAAAACCAGCACAATGAATAACCGCACTTTAAAAATTGTATTACTCTTTATAGCCTTTGCCATGCTTGCAGTAAATGTATTTGCACAAAACACGCCCACATTGCATGTTGATATTAAAGGCCATGGCAAACGCACGGCCGTATTAATTCCCGGCTACAGCTGTTCAGGCAAAGTATGGGATGAAACAGCAGCACGCCTGGGCAATAACTACACCTGCCATATTATTACTTTTCCCGGTTTTGGCGGCGAAAAAGCGCAGGGCGATGCAGACATTAAACAGTGGGAAACAGCTGTTGCCAATTATATTCAAAACAACAAATTGCAGCAACCTGTTATTATTGGTCACAGCATGGGTGGCGTACTGGCCATGGCCATTGCAGCAGATTACCCCAGCCTGCCTTCACGTGTTGTTGTAGTAGACGCGCTGCCCTGCCTTGCAGCCATGCAGAACCCTGCCTTTAAAGCACAGCCTGATGCAGACTGTAAGCCTTTTCTGCAATATTTCTCGGCCATGAATGATGAACAATTGTTACAGTCGCAAAGAAAAATCACCGCCTCACTGGTAGCCGATACTACCATGCGCGATACAGTGGTACAATGGGCCATGCACAGCGACCGCAAAACACTGGGCATTATTTATTGCCAGTTTGTCAACACCGATGTACGCGAAAAGCTGGCCAATGTACAATGCCCGGTAAACGTTTTACTGGAAGCCAATTTTGCCGATAACAACGCAACTATTCAGCAGCAGTATGCTTTATTGAAAAACAAAACGCTTACTTATTCTACCAAAGGACTGCATTTTATTATGTACGATGATAAAACTTGGTTTTTTCAACAGCTCGGTGCATATTTACAGTAATGCTTTTTGAAGAGATATACCAAAACTACTATCCAAAAATCTTTCGCCTGTGCATGGGTTATGTAAATGACGAAGCACAGGCAAAAGACATTACACAGGAAACCTTTATCACGGTTTGGCAAAAGCTGGGCAGTTTCCGCAACGAATCATCGGTTGGCACCTGGATATTCCGCATTGCATCGAACAACTGTTTGCGGAGTATGGAAAAAAGCAAGCGCATGCCTGCAGGTGAATTACCTGTTCAGCTGCCCGATGTGCCTGCGCCTGACAGGGAAGAAAAAATACGGCAGTTGTACAGCTGTATTGCCACGCTGGAAGAAACCGAAAGAATTATTATTGCCCTTGTACTGGAAGGATTGCCCCAGGCAGAAATAGCTGCTGTTACGGGCCTGTCTGAAGTGAACACCCGGGTTAAAGTACATCGCATTAAAGAGAAGCTGCTAAAAAAATTACAGGCCCATGAACAACTTTGATGATCTACAGCAATTATGGCAACAGGCCGCCCCTGTTGAAACACCGGATGCGGGTGAAGTGATCAGGCAATGCAAAAAGCAGCAGCGGCAAATGATTGCGAAAGGCGCGGGCTTAAGCCTGCTGTTCCTGGGCACGCTTGTTTTCATTATCCTTATTCCCATCCGGGTTCCGTTTAAACTGGTGAGCACTACAATAGGCACTATACTGGTAGTACTGGCAGTAGCAGCAGCCCTCGTGGTAAACACAGGCTTATTCGCAATGCTGCTGCGCACATCGGGCAATACTGCCGACAATGTGACTTACCTCAACGGCCTGAAACGGTACGAGCAACGCCTGCGTTTTATGCACACACGCGGTATCAGCATTTACTTTATTTTGCTTGGTACAGGCATGCTGCTGTACATGTATGAATTTTTACGCCATAATGTTTTAACGGCCGCAGCCGGTTATGCATTGGCTGTGGGCTGGATGTTGTTTGTATGGATTTATATACGCCCCAGGAGCATTAAAAAGCAAACCGCTGCCATTACAGGAATGATCAGCAGGCTGGAAAATATTACGGGGCAAATGGAAGAATAGCTGCAGGCTGTGAGCCAACCTTACTTCCACTGGTAGGCAGCCGCATTTACAACGGCATCGGTGGCTGCCTGGCTTAGCGGGTAAGCTTGCTGCAGGGCGCTGGTAGTTTCGGCCACACAATCAACCAGGGCTGCGTGTTTCCAGTTTTTTTCGTCCATAGCGGTATGCCACACCATAGCAAACCACTGCCTGTCGCCGGCAGACAAGGCAGGATGATGGTACACTTCATCAAAAAAGGTCCAGGGCTGGTTCCAGTTATTGAATGCCTCAATCACAGGTTCTACCACCATGGTATGTATCTGGTTATCCTGGTTCATGGTTATTTCCGTCGTTATGCTGCAATTCGTCCACAGAATGAACTATCTGCGTTATCAGAAAATCAAGTTCTTCAGTTGCGTGTTTTAAAGACGCCAGGTATTCACCTGCATTGCCACCTTGCTCCATCTCCATCAGGTGTACCAACCCCAGTATCGTAAAGATAGATGTATCCCCTTTGAATTTCCGCTAACTTTTTAAGCCTGCTATGAGGTTTACCGTAAGTGCCACCACAAATGTGTTGAGCGCAAAAGAAAGCAGGCCGTGTAAAAGCGCAACACGCCGGATATGCCTGGCCGAAATTTCCACATCCGATACCTGGAAGGTCATGCCTATCACAAACGCGAAATAGGCAAAATCAATATAATCCGGCCGCTTCTCATTGGGAAATTCCAGTCCGCCCGCGTGTTTGCCGGGGTCTGTTTCGTCATCATCATAATACATGTAGGCGTAATGTATCGTAAAAATGGTATGCACCATTACCCACGACAGCAACATGCCCAGTATAACAACGGGTATAAAAATGATCTGATGTGTACCTGCCGCTTCTTTCGACAACAATAACAGCAGTACGGTAAACATACTGGCAAAAGAAGCCAGTACAACCAGCAGGAAAATATAAAAGCGGCTGCTGTCTTCCTCCCTTGCTTTCTGGCGGATGTGATTGGTAGTTTGCTTAAAAAAGATCATCCAGGTGGTGCCGGTAAAGAAAGCGGCAAACACATCCCAGAAAAGCATTAAACGTACCAGCCCGTTTAAGCTGGTATTGCGCACCAGCAGCCAGGTAAGCAGTGCCAGCGCCAGGCCAATCAGCAGGCGCTGCAGCGGATGAAGGCGCATAAAAATATTCCCCGGGGGCGTTCGGTTAACGGGCATGTGGTGTTGTTTGGTGTTTGTCTATGTTACGCAACTTCAACCTTGGCCGCAACCTGCGCATGTGCCGGTTTCTTGCGCTCCCTGCATTTGGACTGCAGGTGTTTTTTATGTTCGATACCCCAGTCGCGCAGCGACAAAATCACTTCTTTCAGTGAACCGCTGTAGGGGGTTAAGGCGTATTCAACGGTAACCGGTGTGGTATCGTACACCGTGCGGGTAATAAATTCGTTGAGCTCCATTTCTTTCAGCTCTTTCGACAGCATTTTGGGCGTAATGTCGTCCAGTGCGCGTTGCAATTCCTTGAACCTGCGTGGCCCTTCAGACAGGGCGATGATAATGGGCAGCTTCCATTTTCCGTTCACTGCATACAACGCATCTTTCACCGCATCAAGGCTTTTCATGCATATCTCCTTAGACACATCTCCGTGGATCTCTTCCATAACAATATTCATTTTACAAAGGTAGTATACCCGAAGATACCGGTATCCTACGGGATACTGCTATCTTTTGTATAGCAAAGTTATGCAACCTTTGCAATATCAAAGACGCATACAACATTTTATGAAAAAGATTTTAAGCATCGTATCAAGCCCCAGAGGAGAAGCATCATACAGCATTAAACTGTCTAATGCACTGATTTCCAAATTACAGGAAACATACCCGGGCAGCACCGTGAAAGAGAAAAATGTAGCAGAAGGGTTTCCTCACCTGGCACAATCGCATCTAAATGCCTTTTTTACCCCTTCAGACCAGCATACCAGCGAAAATAAAGAATTCATCCAGACTTCGCAGGAATCGATTGCTGAGATCAGGGATGCAGACATCCTGGTGATTGGCGCGCCGATGTACAATTTCGCCATTCCCTCTACCTTAAAAGCCTGGATTGACCAGGTAGTAAGAGCAGGTGTTACTTTCAAATATGATTCTAATGGTCCTGAAGGTTTGATTAAAGGTAAAAAAGCCTATATCATTGTTTCCAGCGGTTCTGTTTATTCAGACGGCCCGATGAAAGACTATGACTTTGTTACCCCTTACCTGAAAACGGTGCTGGGCTTTATCGGCATTACCGATGTAGAGGTGATTCGTGTAGAAGGCACATCCGTATCCGGCATCCAGGACGCTGCATATGAAAAAGCAGTGAACAGCATTGCCGCTGTAGCTTAGTTTATACTTACTAACAACAGGAGCAATTGGTTCCTGTTGTTAGTTGTTTAATTTCCGTGCTTGTGTACTTCCATCGAGGCAATCAGCCCGTCTTTCATCAGGAACACATGTTTCAGCGTATCATCTGATACAACATTCTCGTGCATATCGCGTATTACCTGGCGCACATCTACGGTAATTTTGCCGTTGCCTTCATTGGTAAATTGTAATGGCTCTACGTCGGGATCTATAATGCTCCATTGTTTTGCCCAGTAATCGCGTACATTGGTAACGCCTTGTACATAACCGCCTTCGGTTCCGTTTGACCAGCACACTTCGGGGTGCATCATTGATAAGGCAGTGTCCACATCTCTTACATTCATGGCGTAGTACGCCTTCTTCAAAATCGCAGTATGTTTATCCATGGTATCGGTATTATCCGTTTTTATTTTTAAACGGGTTAGTATCAATGGAAAACAATTCATACACTATGCCAATTTTAGCACAACCGGTAATTGTAACAAGTGTTTAGATACTGCATACCATATTTTATCCCGGGATTGTTTAAAAGTTAAACGTTTGAAGTTGGATGTTCTTCGCAGCAGTGATGTGCGAAGGACTTTTTTGGGGAACAATTTTGACCGGGCGGCCTGTTATTTTTTAATGGCGATATTTTCCCCTGCTGCCCATTGCGCCACATCCTGCTTACTGAGTGCGGCGGCCATTAAACCGGGAAACTGATCGGGTGTGCAGGCAAACACCGGTACACCAAGTGCAGCCATAAACTGCGCGTTGCCATGATCGTATGAAGGAGCGCCATCATCGTTGAGGGCAAGCAGTACAACCAGCTGCACGCCTGCGCTCACCAATTCCTGCGTGCGTTTTTGCATACGGGATGCATCGCCGCCCTCGTACAAATCAGTGACCAGCACCATCACCGTATCTGCCGGGCGGGTAATTATCTGCTGGCAATAACCCAGTGCCAGCTGAATATCGGTACCACCGCCCAATTGTACGCCAAACAACAGTTCTACGGGATCGGTAAGCTGTGCCGTTAAATCAACCACAGCAGTATCAAACACCACCATTTTGGTTTGAATGGCAGGCAGGGAAGCCATTACTGCGCCAAAAATACCGGAGTACACCACAGAGGTGCCCATGGATCCGCTTTGATCAAGACAAAGCACCACCTCTTTCAGGGCAGTGCGTTTGCGGCCATACCCAATGCGGGTTTCAGGCACAATGGTTTTGTATTCGGTCTGGTAGTGCTTTAAATTTTTGAGTATGGTAGCATGCCAATTGATCTCGTTGTGCCTTGGCCTGTGGTTGCGGATGCTGCGGCTCAAGCTTCCATTGATGGCCTGTACGGTAGGTTGCGAAAGCTTCTGCATCAATGCATCTACCACTTTGCGTACTACCTGCCTGGCAGTGTCTTTGGTTTTATCAGGAATCACCCTGCTTAAAGTCATTAACGTAGCCACCAGGTGCACATCGGGCTGAATATTTTCCAGCAGCTCTTTCTCAAACAGCATCTGCGTTAAGTTCAAACGTTTGAGTGCATCCTGCTGCATTACCTGTACTACGGTAGAAGGAAAAAAAGTACGTATATCACCCAGCCAGCGGCTTACGTTGGGAGATGAAGCGCCTAATCCACCTGTCTTTTGCTGATCATATAAAGCCTCCAGCGCTTTATCCATCTGCAATTCACGCCCGCTCAGCTGCATGCTGGTGCCGTCGTTTTCGCCGCCGCCCAGTATCATGCGCCATTTACGTATTTCGTGTTCGTTACTCATGACTTGTTTGTTGAATACCCAATAATTGCAATACCACAGGAATAGCACATTGCGCCCGTTCCATATCAATGGCCGCATCTGCAACAGCAGGCAACGGGGCACCGGTACTGCTGTGTTTTACTTTCTCGCCCAGCTTGCGCCGTTCGGGTGGTGTAAACCGGGCAAAGGTTCTGCGCAGCAAAGGCAGCACTTCTTCAAACGGGCCTTCTTCCAGCTCGCTTACCCAGGTGGTGACTACCTGCCACAATTGCGGATCGAGCAGCAGGAAAGCGCCGTTGCCTTTCAGAAAACCTTCCAGCCATGCTGCACTCATGGATGGCGGATTGCTGCGCGACATGCCGTAGTAAAATAGTTGTACCAACTGCCGGCCCTGCAATACCTGCGCATCGGCCAGCAAACGTGTAGCATATCCCTTTAGTACAGGCGCCGCACCCGTGTGATGGGCGATAACCTGTAATGACTGCTGCCATTGCACCGAAATGTCTGCATGTTGCAACAGCCGCACAGCATCATCAGTTTGATACAGCAGCTCCAGTATTTTCTGCGCAGCTGCATCATCAATAGCAGTACAGGCAACCGGTAAACCCACGCAAATGCGTGTGATCATGCTTTCGGTAATGCCGGTAACCATAGCAGCATCTGTGTTACGCACATTGCCGTAACGTATTACGCTCACCAGCCCTGGCACAGCTTCCATCAGCTGCACCACATCGCCGTTAGAGGCGGCGAGGTTTTGTATACACTGTACCAGTTTTTCAACAGCAACGGGGAGTTCGGCGGGTAATGCTTTCGCCAGTAACTGGCACACTATTGCCAGGTGCTGCGCCTTCTCTGCTTCGCTGTTCACATATTTGGTGGCCGCTTCTGCTACCGTATTGCCCCAGCTGCCTTTTTCAATAATGGTAATGGAATATTCCGGCTCCCATTGCAGTCGCCACAGTTCTTTAAAAGTGCCCTTGCCGCCGGTGGCGTGGTTTTGCCCCCAGTTAATATCCAGCAATTGCAGGCGATGCAGAAACACACTGCGCTCCAGGTCGTTTTCCTTACGCAGATCGAGTGTGTATTCCTTCATTTCTGCTGTAGCAGGCAGGCGCAGGCTTTTCTGTGTTTTTTCAATATCGTGCTGCAGCGGCGGTTTGGGTACTTCACCGGGTACATCGCCAATGGTATCACTTACAATTAAGGCATCGTGTATCAGCTGCAGCAGTACATCTTCGCCATTGCACAATACACTCAGCGTGGCTTCATTCAGTTCTTCCAGTCCGGCCTTGCTATAACCGCGTAAGGCGGCTAGTGAACCGGCCATGCGCACGGCGTCTATCACATGCGCTACAGAGGTATCCATTTGTTTGGTACGCAGCAAACCTGCAACGCGGGCCATCCAGCGGGTACCATCATCGTGCGGGTATTGCCAGGTATGGGCATACCAGCCGGGTGAAAAAATGCCTGCGCCATAACCGCTGGTAAAACTCAGGCGATTGTAGGTCCAGGGAATCCAGGTGCATTCTACTTTTACTTTGGGTAAGCCTTTCAGCAGTTCATTATCATCTTTCTGTTTGGGCATATGCTGTAATGCCGGAGCATGCCAGGCGCCGCAAACAACGGCCAGTGTGGTATACAATTCTTTTTCGGCCTGGCGTATGGTTTTACGCATCCAGGCTTCGCGCAGTTTTTCCATGCGCGACATTTTAGGCAATTCATCACGCAGTGCAGACATGGCCTCAGCTACTGCATCAAATATGCCGCCTGTATCCTGCCGGTATTCAAACATATGCTCCCACCATTTTTCTCCATCGCTGAAACCCGCAGCTGCGGCAAGGTGACTGATGGGATCGTGCGCAAACACAGGCATGGCACCGGTATCATCTGTTTCTTCGGCAACCGCACTGTTGTTCATGTGCAGAGGAGGCGGCGCATCATCCGGGTTACCGGCATGCAACGCAGCACGCTGTGCACGCTCGTTCTGTAATGCAAATACATGCGCCACCGGCAGGTCCATAAAACGTACGGGAATATTGCGCTCCCGTGCATATTGAATGGCCTGCCATTCGGGCGAAAACGCTGCAAACGGGTAAAATACTCCCTGCTGCAGGCGGTCTGGCTGGTAGCACAAAATCGCTACCGGCGGCTGCAATTCCTTATGCCCCACCCATTGCAGCAATGCATCTGCATCGGGCGGACCTTCCACCAGCACCATATCGGGCTGCAGCGCTTCCAGGTACTGCCGCACATTACGTGCAGAACCCGGGCCATGGTGCCTTATTCCTAAAACATGAACAGCCATGTTAGTGATTTAAAGTAAACATTGTTATTCCAGCTCACGGCAGGCACGGTAAATATCCTTCCAGTCTTCACGGGTTTTGATCACCGTTTCCACATACTCCTGCCACACCAGCTTATCCTGTACGGGATCTTTAATCACAGCGCCGATAATACCTGCAGCAAGATCGGATGCCGTGATGCGGCCATCACCAAAATAAGCCGCCATTGACAAGCCGTTGTTCACCACAGAAATGGCTTCAGCCGTACTGAGTGTGCCGCTGGGTATTTTTATTTTTGTTTTGCCATCGGCAGTAACGCCGTTGCGCAATTCCCTGAATATGGTTACAATGCGGCGTATCTCCTGCGCAGCCGGCGGCTCCGCAGGCAGTTGCATTACCTTTTCAAAACTTTCTACACGGCGGCGCACAATGTCTATTTCCTCTTCCGTATTATCCGGCACCGGCAGTACCACTGTATTGAAACGGCGCTTTAATGCACTGGACAATTCATTCACGCCCTTGTCCCTGTTGTTCGCCGTAGCGATAATATTAAACCCGCGCACCGCCTGAATAGCAGTATTGAGTTCAGGAACAGGCAATGATTTTTCAGAGAGTATGGTAATCAGCGAATCCTGCACATCGGCACCAATGCGTGTGAGCTCTTCAATGCGTGCTATTTTACCCAGCTGCATGGCACGCATAACCGGTGTTTCAACCAGGGCCTGCCTGGTGGGGCCTTCAGCCAGCAGTCGTGCATAGTTCCAGCCGTACCGCACCGCTTCTTCACTGGTGCCTGCAGTGCCCTGTACAATCAATGTAGAATCGCCGCTGATGGCAGCAGCCAGGTGTTCACTTACCCAGCTTTTGGCGGTACCCGGCAAGCCATACAGCAGCAGGGCCCTGTCTGTGGTGAGTGTAGCCACTGCAATTTCCATCAGGCGTTTGTTGCCGATGTATTTGGGTGATACTTCAAACCCATTGGGCAACGTGCCTCCCATTAAATAGGTAACCACCGACTGCGGTGCAAGCACCCAGTTTTGCGGGCGGTGACCGCTGTCTTGTTGCTTCAGTTCTTCCAGTTCCTGTGCAAACAGTTGTTCTGCATGCTGGCGTAAAATATCAGACATAGAATGATTTGCTTTTATTGATGAAAAACGCGGATGGTTTGTTCTTTCAGCGAAACCAGGCGTACAACGAACGCACTTGTTTGCTGCCAAACCCTTGCGGCATACGCTTCTTTAGGCGCCAGCTGAGCCAGCAGGGGCAATACCGATTCGGGTATATGGCGGATGTGCTGCTGGAAAAACGTGCGGTTGTACAGGTAAGGCTGTTTGGCCACATGGGTGAATATCACTTTGGTTAATTCAAGGCTCCATTTGCGCTCAAAACCTGCCGCCGCACGCAGCACATAATCCGGGTCACTGGCAAAATACTGAATGCAACTGGCATCCTGTTCCACGGCGGGTAGTACACTGAGCAAATCCAGGTAAAACACCTGGCTGTATTGTGCCAATGCCAGCGCCCAGCGCTGATCGTTAAACCGGCGCGTTGCAATCACCAGTGCGCGCACATGCTGCAGGCTTTCTTCCCGTTGCTGAAACCAGGTAATGATTTGCTGCGGCGAAGCACTCCACAACTGCTCCCAGAATACGGGCGGAACAGCTTCTATCAACTGATCCATAATATAGGCATTATCGCTCAGCTCTTTCCTGTTACTGAGTTTATCGATGCCTGTTTTAAAGAGTGCACCCTCCCATTGTGCCGGCATAACAAACTGTATGGTGCCGGCAGTTTTGTTCAGGTTAACCACCTGCTGCAGCGCCTGCTGGTATTGCAGTATAACAGGTGAGCCGGGAATACGTTTCAGCAAACGGGCAGCTTCTTCCTTTACTTTCTGGCTCTTTTCTGTGAGCAGGGATTGCAGCCAGGCAATATCATCAGTGCCTGCATTTACTGACATGAATGATAACAGGTCGGCCCTGGTAGCTGCATTCTCCTGCGGCCAGGTTTGTATTAACCATTCACGTGCAGTAGCTGCATCTGTGCTACGCATATTGCGCAATACCTGTTTGCGTTGCTCCAGTGTGCCTGTTTGCCAAACGGTTTCCATATCCTCTGTAATAAAGTACTGCCATTCGGTATTTAAAGATGCCAGCCAGGCACCGCGCTCACCACTGCATTGCACCACGAGTTCGCGCAGCCGCTTCTCTTTCACAGCAAGGTTCAGTAAACCGGGCAAAAATTCGGGCCATACCAGCTGTGTTTTAGCTGCACATTGAATAAGCCAGTATTCAAGCAGCGGCACACTATCTTCATCCAGCACCTGTTTGAGCAATTGCGTGGCCTGCGCGCTGCAATAGTTTTTTTCTTCAGGGCCTGCTTCTGCAAAAGACACCGCATCGACTGCAACAGGTTGCACACCTGCCTGGCGGATGGTGGCAGTTAAAGCAGCCAGTTGCAGAAAGCCATCTGTTTCATCTTCCTGCTGTTGTTGTATGCTTTGCCACAACGGCTGCAATACAGGCAGCAGATCTGCTGCACCGGCGCTGCGTTTGCCTGTGCCGAGCAAGGCTATATTTACAAGGTTGTTCCAGGTTTGCATTATAATAACTTGTATTCATCATTACGCCACACGCCCAGCAGGCGGTAGGTATTTTCTTTACCCACTACTGCAGTTTGTATAGGCTTACCGCCACTGATGGCGAGCATTTTCCATACACCGGTACTGTTTTCGTCGAGCTGCATCAGCTGCTGTTGTGCATCCTGCAGCCACCAGGTGCCATTGCGTTTAACAGCCCGCAGCTGATCTACTACAAAAGGATATGCTGCCGTAAAAGGCTGCTGTGCAATAAACACACTTTGTACAGCAACCACCTGCTGCCAGTGCGACATGGGTGTTACGGCTGTTTTGGATGTAATACCTGTTTGCTGTTTCAGCAGTGCGCGCTGCGGCATGGCAGAGGGATAATACACCAGCTCGGCCGAAATAACCGATCCCGGTGCAAACGACAGCGGCGGCAGCTGACTGCCTATATAAAACTGCAGTATCAGTGCATGATTGCCGGTTTGCGTACCGTATAGCCAGTTGCGTTCAACGGTTAACTGTTCTTCCTGGTTGTATTCCCTGCCCAGCACCAGCCAATCGTCCTGCACACCGGGCAGCGCACGAATTTCGTCCTGGCTTTGCGGGAACCCGGTTAAACTGCGCACATCCTGCTGCAGCGCAGGCGGCAGCTGATCGATATGCCGGAAGCTTTTCGCCAGCAGGTACAGGCGGCTCAGGTGGTTTACGCAAAGAGAAGGCCAGTGTTCGTTGTAATAGTTTATTTCGCCCAGTTCGCGCAGCATGGCAGCCAGTCCGGGTGCCTGCGCATCAATCATGCGTTTGCTCATGCCCTCTATAAAGCCGGTTCCTTTTTCAGGAAGTTGTGCCAGTCCGCCGCGCACCAGGTCTTTTATCCAGCGCATCAGTTCAGTAACACCATCGCTTACTTTCTGCTGGCGCGCCTGTACGCGCTTTTGCTTAGCGGCATCGCCGGTTTCCTTTCCTGATTTAACGGCTTTCTTTTCCTCACGCTCACCGCGTTTCTGCAACCATTCGTTAACCCATTCAGGCTGTTCGGTTGCTGTAAAAAGAGCAGCATTGCGTGCATACAAAAGCAATACACCCAGCCCGTGTTTACAGGGAAATTTACGACTTGGGCAGGAGCATTTGAAAGCGAGGTTAACGGTATCTACCTGTGTTTGGTAAGGCTTGCTGCCGCTGCCCTGGCATAAACCCCAGATGGCCGCAGGCGTTACACCCAGCTCTGACCATTTGGCCGGGCTGGCGAGCTCTTTACCGGCCTTTTTCGCTGCATCATCCGGCGCCAGGCCAAGCACCTGTTCTTCTGATAAATTCAAACAATGAATAATTTGGATTCTAAGGTAAGGTAAAGGAGTTTATTGCGGCATGCATGGGTTGTTAAAGAATAGGCGCCTTATATCCCTGTTGCAGTTTACGGCGCAACGCTTACATTTGCCTGAACCATACATTAAACCCATGCTTCAGTTACCGGTTAGTATCCGCATTCCGCAGGCAAATGAAATGGCGCACAGGCCCGATATTGATGCTTTGCTGAACAAACGCAGCAGCGCCAATATTGTACAGGGTTTTACCATTACCCCTAACAATACGCCGCAATTGCCTTTTAAATATTACGCAGCCATTAATGTGCACAACAACAAGCTGTGGGAGCTGTTCTCCGCGTTAACCGGCATGCTGCCGGATGAAGTAAGCTGCGTGTATGGCCTGCATGATGATGAGCCCATTACTACCGGTTATTTCGCAAAGGATTATGTGCTGAAAGTATTGCAGCAATACCGCATTGAACTGTCGCAGGACGGCACGCTGGAATTCGGGCTGCTGTTTCATACCAAGGACACGCTGGTTGAACTGTTTGTTACAGCCAGCAAATACATCAAGTTCTGGGGCATGGATATGGATGCCTTTGTAAAAATCATGCTCGACCAGGAAATTCCTTCCAAAGAGCAGCTGGAGTTTGTGGATGAGTATCCTAAAATTGTAGAACCGCTGCGTGATTTTATCCCTTCTGCCAAACATCCCGAAAGCGTGATACACCAGCTAAACATTGCATTTGAAGTAGTAAAGACGCATGACTGATAAAAAAAATCCCCCCGGTTAAACCAGGGGGATTTTTTGACTAGAATTTGTACGTGAGGCTCGCAGCGAAATTTCTTCCTTTCTGCGGGTTTACCGACCAGTAGCCGATATAATAATATTTGTTGGTGATGTTGTTTACATTAAATGCGATTCTCACCTTTTTGGCGTTGAAAAACACACCGCCGTTCAGCAAGGTGTAAGCAGGCAGTTCAAACACACCGGTAACACTGTTGTCGATTACCTTGTACACACCGGCATAGTTGCCACCAAAGCCCAGGCCAAAATTCTTCAAAGTACCCTGGCGAAACTGGTAAGTACCCCACAGGTTGGCCTGGTTCTGCGGGCCCTGGCCACCCGGACTTCTGCCCGGTTCATTGTAAAAATCTTCTTTGTTGCCGTTGATTACTTTGGTACTGTTATGGCTAAAGCCGGCCAGCAGGCTAAGGCCATCAATTGGATTGGCGTGCAAATCGAGTTCCACACCCTTGCTGCCAACCTTACCACCCTGTACAGAGTTGTTGGGGTTGGAAGGATCGGGGTAAACGCGGTTGCCCACTTTAATATCATAATAAGAAACAGTTGCACTGAGTTTGTTATCGATAAAGTTGCCTTTAACACCTGCTTCCCACTGGTTGGCATGCTCGGGTTTAAAGGAGCGAATGCCACTTACCTGGCCATCGGCATCAAATGTTTGCTGCGGCGCCACGTTAATAAAGGCATTCATGTAGTTTACAAACACTGACACTTTATCAATCACAGGCTGGTACACCAGGCCCAGTTTGGGCGATACTGCCCACTGGTGGTAATCATCTGTAGGATCGCTTTTCTCCCCTTTTGAATCAAAGTAATCAGCGCGCAATGCGACCATGGCGCTCAGTCTGGGCGTAAGGTTTACCACATCAGATACATAACCGCTGTAGGCATTGTTGCGGCTGTTGGTGCCTGTGCCATACGTACCGGACAGCAGGTTATCTACCAGCTCTTTGGTTAAATGTACAGGTGGGTGCACTTCACCGGTAGTGGGATCGGTATATTCCACTTCTGCAGCCTGTGGTGTTACCTGGCGGGCAACTTCCCAGCCTGAGCCGTTGTCTTTTACATTGCGGGTAAAGTAATCCAGGCCCACCAGCAAGCGGTTTCTCACGTTACCAATCTTGAAATCACCGTTGAAGTTCTGCTGTACGTCGATAGTACTGGTTCTTTGGTTTTCGTTATGGAAATACTGGTCGAAGTATTTATCGCCGGAAATATCATCCCATATGTAAGTGTAAAAACCTTTTGATTGCACGCCGCCTGTTGAGAACACGGTTTGTGAAGTCCACTGGCGTGACAATTTGTATACTGCCTGCGCCTGCACATTGTAGCGCGGATTGCGGATAGAGAGGTCGTTGCTGGTAAAGGAGCGCTTCCTGTCCAGGTTCAACTCCTGCAGGTTTTTAAAAGGCAGCGGGCTCATCCTGTCTGAGTTAAAGAAAACCGGCGCTACAGCTCTTTTTTCTTCCATCACTTCGGCCATTACATTAAACGTAAGCCGGTCGTTTACTTTATATACCAGTGAAGGCGCGATAAAGAAAGAATGTTTGAAACCCGCATCCTGGAAGCTGTTTTCTGTTTGATAAGCAGTGTTGATGCGCAGGGCAATTTTGTCTTTTTTGCTCAGCGGTGTATTGATATCTGCGGTAACCCTGTTCAGTCCGTAGCTGCCTACCGTATAAGCAACTTCTCCGCCAAAATCATAATAAGGCTTTTTGGTGATGGTATTGATGATACCGCCATAACCGTAAAAGCTGGCTCCGAACAGGGTGCCTGATGGCCCTTTGATCACCTGTATTTCTTCTACATCAGCAGGATCGAGGTTGCCGCTGGTTAAACCGGGCAAACCGTTGATGAGGGAAGGCTGCGCATCAAAACCGCGCAATGCAAAATAAGAAGCGCCGTCGCCTGCCCTGCCGGTGGATTCCCATGTCCTGGCAATACCGGGCACATTTTTCAATGCATCGTCGTAGCTGGTAATCACCTGCTGTTTCATCACTTCTGAAGAAACACTATTGTACACCTGCGGGTTCTCGAGATTTTTCAGCGGCATTTTGGCCACAAACTCACCGCTCCTGTTGCGGTTGGCCGACACAACTACCTCATTCAGCTGCGAAGTATTTTCGTTCAGCAACACATCGGGTGCATAAGTGGTTTCGTTGCTTTTTACTTCTACCCGCACTTCTTTGGTAACAAGACCGGTAAAGGTAGCCACCAGGGTATGCACACCGGGTTTCACTTTTTTAAATTCATATTTCCCGTCTTTGTCAGATGAAGTAACCATGCCGCCGCCTTTAATACCGATGGTTACCGATTCGGCCGGGTGCCCGTCTGATGTTCTGATAACGCCTTTGATGGTACCTGCGCTTGTTTGCGCCCACGCGTAAATGCCTGATAATAGCAGGAAGAGTAGTAATATAGCTTGTCTCACAAACATTGATTTTTCAACGCGCAAAGTACCCAATGTGCAGACGGGGTATTTACATAATCAGGAAATGCGTTTACGAGAAGGGGAAATATGAAGCGGGGATACAAGAAGATCTGAGGGTGTGGCATAAAAGCCTGGGATCAGTAATTAGCCTGACACAAGTCCAAAAACGCACTGTCGCAGAAGTGATAGTTCAAATTAAATATTCGTATATTGAGAAGGCTGCGAATTGACTTGTATTGTATGCCGTTTCAATATAAGACAATTCATGTCTCATCTCAGCCTCATGTCTCGCGCTTAAATATGCTTCGCATTGTTGAGCTGTAGAGAAGAGATAGTTTTCGTTCAGATAACTTTGCAACTTTATTAAGTTAGGGTTGCCATTTTCCCGAATTTCATTCAATATGCCCGAGAAAAAAATGGGTTCCTCGAATTCTTCCAAAATACCGACATCATAACCTCTGAATAATATATGTGGATCTTGTTTCTCCTTAGTTGGGTTTAATAATAGCAAATCGAACTCTTTCTTAAATGCCGCTTTTAATGCTATTGTGTACGAAATGATGGCTTCTTTATCGGCATAACTACCAAGATCATTAGTTATTTCAAATAAAATTTTCCCGGCTTTACTCCATTCTTCATACAATGGCCATTGCATGCCGGAAAATCCTTTATATCTAAACATCTTCTCTCTTTGTGTATGTGCCAGACTGCTCCATACATTGGTATTATCCCGCTCTATAACCAATAATACATTTTCAATTCCCATTACTGACACGGTATATGTTTGTTATGAATGTGAATGTGTCCGTCAGAGCCTTCATGAGCAAAATGTCCCGGTGCGGGATTATTTCCTGATGAAAACTTATGATTCAGTATTTTCACTTCCATTGTAGCATTTAAATTTACTTCTTGGCCCCATTGTAACAAAATGTCGGCATCTCCGGACGAGATTGGCAATTTCCCTTTATTAGAAGCTTCCATTGCTAAGTTGATAAGGGCTTGTTGATCTGGCGTAAAACCTATTAACCCCAACACATCTACCCAAGTACACGGATCCGTCACATACCCATACAACCGCATCCCGCCGCTCAACCCTATCGGGTCCTGGCTGATGTATATGCCCTCGGCCGGACTGTAATACCTGAACCGGTTGTAATACAAGCCGGTTTCAGAATCTTCATACTGGCCCTGGTAACGGAATGGACAACTCCCCGGCTCTCCCTGCTGCATGCGCATGCGGCCGTAGCTATCTAACCTGCCCTGCCAACAGCATGTGCCGTCTTCCCTGTAAATTTCTTCAGGAGTGCCCAGATGGTTTGCAATGATACTGTATTTTTTATCGCCTTTCAGTCTGGCGGCCGGCACAAAATTGCCGGCCTCAAACACCCATGTAATCAGGTCATCCGGCGTGCTTTCACGTGCGTCAAATGTTTTCCATTCGTGCAATGGCGTATTGCCGTCCCATATCCAGCGGGTAGTGGTTTGCCTATAGCGTTTCCAGATGCGGCGCCCAAGCGCGTCGTAACCAAAACTTACCTTATAGCCATCCGGACGAATCACCTGTTGCAGGCTGCCATTGTCATTCCACAGGTATTGCCATATACCGCCATTGGCTTCTTCTTTACGTGCAAGGTTACCTGCTGCATCGTAGTGGTAATGGCAGCCTTTGGCCTTTAACAGCCTGCCGCCTGCACCATATTTGCGATCGGTCTGTGTACTTGTTTCAAAGAGATTACCCGCAACATCAGGCAGGCGGCATTCCGTTTTACCATCACCATACACCAGTTCGGAAAGATTACCGTACACATCGTGTTTAAACTGTACAGAACCGGTTTGTGTATCGCTGACAGACAGCAAACGATCGCTCACACCCCAGTTGTATTGAAGACGCCTGCGGGTGGTTTTGCCATGCAGCACCTGTTGCTCCAGGGGCCTGCCAAAACGGTCATAACGCCATTGCTGCTCAATACCGCCTGTAAGTGCTCTGTGTATTTCATCGCCGGTATCGTTGTGCTGCAACTCGCTTTGCCAGCCACCGGCCTGCAGCGAAGCGGCATACCCCCTGCTGTTATACGAAACCTGTATGGTTGCGCCCAGGGAACTGTTAAGCGCAGTACGGTTACCTGCTGCATCCCTGGTGTGTTGTAATACTACCGGCTGCTGATCCTTTACCAGTATCGTCTCAGCCGTTACCCGCCCCAGTAAATCACGCTCCATGGCAACCGAACAGGCATCATTGTTTGCTTTTACCAGATTGCCGAGGTTATCGTATTCAAATGTTTCGGTAAGCCCGTCTGCATACATCACCTGCGTAATACGGCCTGCTGTATCGTATTCATACTGCGTGCTCCGGTTGCCGGCGCATTGCATGGTAATTACCTGCCCCGCTGCGTTGCGCCGGTAATGGCGGGTAACCCCGTCAAAACCGGTTTCAGCAAGTACACGGCCTTCACTGTCACGTACAAAATGATATTGCTCATTATGTTCATTTGATATACCAGTAAGCTGGCCTTCCCTGTCGTAGATAAACGTTACGGATGCTGCACCCTGCCTGCGGCGCGTAACATTGCCAAAGAAGTTGTATTCCAGCGAAGCTTTATACAGCTTGTCTGCTGCAGCAACCAGGTTATCCATTGCATCGTATTGCAGGTGGCGGATATTGCCATCTGCTTCCCTTACTTCAACCAGGTTATTGTTGCCATCGTATTTGCGGAACTGGTGATTGCCATAAATATCTTCCAGCTGTGTGCAACGGCCAATGGCATCGTACCGGTAGCGGATGCGGGCATTGGCCGACAATACGACTTCGCTTAAAGCATACTGCCGGTTGTAGCGCAGCTGTGTTGTGTGGCCAGCCGTGTTTGTAATGGCAGTAACCTGCCCGCAGGTATATGCATACCTTATTGTGCCGCCTGCAGGATTAATCTCTTCCAGCAGGTTGCCCTGTTCATCATATACATATTGCCAAACGCCGCCATTGGGTTGTGTTACCTGTACAGGCAGATTGTGGCTGTTGTACGCGATGCCTGCATGCCCCTGCCCGGGTAGCCCGATGCCGGTTGTATTGCCACGCTCATCATACCGGTAGTTTTTCACTCTTCCCAGCTCATCCTGCACGCCCAGCAGGTTGCGATTGCTATCGTACCGGTAAATGGTTTCCGCACCCTGGCTGTTGACAATTCTTGTAACAAGTCCGTCGCGATGGTAATAGCCGGAACGATGGCCCAGGCTGTTGCTAACAATGGTGCAGCCGGCCGTATATGCAAAGCGGTAACTGTATATGCCATCCGGTCCAAGCGCCGCCGTGCATTGCCCGCTGCTGTTGTAGGTAAAACGGAAAATAGTGCCGTCCCTGAAGCGGCGGGCAGTTACCAGCCTGTTGTGCCATTGCAGGCTGTTGTAATTACCGCGTGCATCGTAAAAGCTCAGCAACTGGTTTTCACTGCTGAAGCTATACCGTACAGTATCTGTGTATTCACCTGGCAGCTCTGCATGCGGCAGCCGTATTGCTGTAATACGGCCATGATCATCGTTCACCACTATAAGTTCGCGGTGCGTGCTGTCGGTTATTTTCACCAGCTGGCCGCGGATATTGTAGTTGAAACGGATGATAAAACCGTTGCGATCATTGATGCTGCGCAGTTTGTGGTAGCCGTCGCTGCCTGCAAAATGGTTAAATGCATAACAAATACCGGTATTGCCGGTTACGGTATAAATGCCATCCATACTGCGGTGCAGGGTATATTTATCACGCGGGTTAAAGAAGCTGTCGCCAGGCGCTAACCAGGCAAACGGAACGGCGCAGCCATATTGATCGCGTAGTATCACCAGTTCTTCTGCCTCCAGCATTTGCAGGGTAATATCGTAGCTGTGGTAAATGCTTTTCCCGAGCGGCCCCTCATATTCACTGTCACTATAGTAATTGGCTTCCCACACAAACGGTATGGGTCCAGGCAGTGTAAAACCCTGCAGCAAGCTGGCCATATGCCCGCTGGCAGCATCAACCGGTTCGCCGAGGTAATGGCAGATGTGCGGCTGCACTGCTGCACCATGCGCGCGGTAGGCCGGGAACTTTTCCATCAGTGCCCGGTTCATTTTAGTCAGCAGTTTGCCGAGTGTTTTAGACAACAGTTTGCCTGCCCCGCGCATCATACCCATCATCATCAGGGAATTGATTAAATCGGCCGGCGTAAAAGCATGCTCCACGAACGGCCCGCCTACCAGCACCGGTTTGCCAAAGGGCAGTACCGCGATAACGGCTGTTGCATAATTATTAAACAGGCCGGCAGGCATATTGGGTACAAAGCGGCCAATATCCGCACAACTGAATGCACGGCAAAACAGTGCACTCTGTTCACTACCGGCAGTGTGTACGGTTTCACTACCGTGCGACAACTGCCCGTCGTGCGGGGCCATATTGGGAAACACGAATACAGGCCTGGGTATTATTGCATGCAATGGGTTGAACTTTTTAGCCAGGTTCGCCATTTGCTTAAACTTACCGGGCAAAGGCGCAGCCATAGGCGGCAACGACAGTACGCTTGTTGTGGCGGCAGCACGGTAGCAGCCGTTAATGGTAACCGTGCCGCCCACCGGAATATTGGTTTGCAGGGAAAAGCCTCCTTCATTACTGTAAACAGGCATTACCGGCAGGGTCATGTGCAGGTAATCCATGGGATCGAATACCATAGCTGCAAAGGGCACCACCGGGCAGGGAATTACTGTGGGCGGTATTTTGATAAAATGAAAATCGAGCCCCAGTACAATGTCAAAATGCCTGGCAGCCGGCTGCGGTGTAACAGACGGTTTGCGCGGCGGGATATTCGCCTTTATTCTCAGCGCCATAGGTTAACAAGTGAAATGATTCAACAAAAATCATGTGCCTCGCATATGGCTTTTCAATGGACTGGAAGAATAAAACAATAAATTTACTTTCCTGTACTACCCGGAATGTATTCAATTTGTTCAGCAAAGTGCAACGCCCTGAAAGGATGCATTAACGGTGGCAGGGATTTATACAATCGCTGCCGCCTGTTTCTGATCTGCCGGAGCTTTCTCGTGCACCGCGTACAGCCAGTTGCGCAGCGCAATAAACCGCTGCCTGGCCAGCCATTCGCTGTTTTTATGCAACAGCTGGTACAGGGTTTTTAATTCGGCTGATTCAAGCCTGTTGTTGG
Source organism: Deminuibacter soli (assembly GCF_003412455.1). Classification (GTDB taxonomy): domain Bacteria; phylum Bacteroidota; class Bacteroidia; order Chitinophagales; family Chitinophagaceae; genus Deminuibacter; species Deminuibacter soli. The sequence continues at coordinate 876,498 of NZ_QTJU01000001.1, forward strand.
TAAGGTAGGCGTAATTGGTGATAAGGAAACTTTCAGCTTCTTCCCGCAGCTCATCATTGCCTTCGTATATACCTGCTGCCAGGCATTTCCGCAGGTCTTCTTTTACCATTGGTTCGTATTTGTTCTTGAGCAGCGTAATGCGGTGAATAACATCGTTGATAGAGGCGCCGCCCGATGGCTGGAAAAACGGATGTATGTTTTCTGCGGTTAAGCCAGCCGTATCGCCAAAGGTGTTACAAAGTGCGGCGCGAACAGCATATGCTTCAAAACCGGGAGCTTGCTGCTGCAACAGGTAGCGCCGCACACGCACGTGCAGCTGGCTTAATTGCCGGTCAGCTTCCGCCTTTTCCTGTTCCAGTTTAGCAGCCAGCGCAGCGGCTTCGGAGGCAGGATATTTCTCCCCGTCAAAGTCAAAACTATTGGTTTCTACCTGCCTGGCAGCAATGGCTTTCAGCATTTCAATATCATTATCCAGGATTTTGATGTGGCGCGGCAGTTGTAAGTTCACGGGTGTTGCAATAGCCGCCCATTCTTCTTTCGGCGCATTTATTTCTGCTGCTGTATCCAGTCCTTTTGTTTCAGGATAATAGCCCTGCAATATTGCGGTAAAATGTTCGGGCAATTGCCAGTCGTCTTTTTCTGCCCTAACCTGTTCTGCAAATTCATGCGCCGTATAATAAGTGAGCGAGGCGGTTTCAATGTTTGATAATGCATATAGTCGCTGCGTCATTGCTTCCTGCACCTGTTCGGGGTTATTGAACAGATCCCAGGCCTTTGCTTCAGTAACCGGCGCCTGCATCTGCAGCCGGTCAACATTCACGGCACGTTCTTCATCGGTAGGGTGGCTGGCCCACTGGTCTTTATAGTTTACCCGCGTGGTGCGCAGGGTATCACGAAAAGCAGGGGTAACCACCGGCAAACCGCCACTCAGCGGCAACTGGTAATCGGCAGATAGCTGCTGCAGTACCACCATTTGGTCGGCAAACAGGTTAGCAGATATTTTCTTGGCAGCAAGGTTTTCATTCACACTATCTACGGCCCTGTTATAACTGATATCTGCCAGGGTAATGCGGCCTGATGCGGAGTTCAGGTTATTGCCGCCTGCAACGGAAGCAGCAATTGCATCTGCATGAAATTCCATTTCCCGGCTAAGGCCCATGTATCCTTTGTTCACTATTTTATACATCTGCTGTAATACCCACTGTATGGCCTGCGCCGTTTTAGCGGTAATGGTCATAAATACGCTCAGTATACCGTGCAGGTTACCCCATGCCTGCAGGAAGCCTGTATAACCGCTGTTATTGTACAGCATGTCGTAAATAATGAGGTTTACATTGTAGGTAAAACTGCCCAGCTTCATGCTGCGCTGGCTGAAATGGCCAAACTCATGCGCCATCACGGCTTTAAACTCACCCATGTTGAGGCCATTCACCAACCCTAACCCGATAACCAGGTTTTTTTTCACCGGTAAAAACATACTCCTGAAACTGGAATCGTAAAACACGGATGCATTTACTTCGGGCGAAAGGTAAATTTTACCGGGAAAGGCAGTTTGGGTTTCGGTGGTGAGCTGCCGTATAAATGCAAACAGGTGTGGCTGTTCTGCTTCTGTTATTTCCGTTAGGGCATTATTGCTTTTTTTGCGGGAAGCAAATACAAATTTCACGAGAAAAAACACGAGTGAAACGCCCACAGCCATCAGGCCCAGGCCACCAAGCAACGTGTAAAAACCCAGTCGGGCCGTCATTACAAACACCCCTGCATAAAAGCAGCCTACTGCAAGCGCAATGGCCGCCAGCACCAATAGCAGGTATACAATCATGAAACAAACAATACGTAAAACAACACTTGTAACACCTTTTTTAAAAGACGGGGATACACTAATGGCATCAACACCACCATTGTGCGGGGCGGGAGGAAAATCAATTTTCATATGTATACAATTACAATAAAAAGTGGCTGAATATACTACTTACCTTGTTTTTATTCAATACCTCTTAACCCTTAATTCAGGGCTTTGAGGGCAGCGCTGTCTTTCCGTTGCAGTGCAGCCGTATACAACACCAGCATGCTGTCTGTTTGCGTGTGCGGGTAATGCAGGCTAATATACCGGTAGGCATCGCGGTAATAACCGGCGAGCGTTTCTCCTTCCAGCAGCGGCGTATCGTCTGATCCGCGCAGCAGCAAATTGCGGTACTCCTGTTTTTTGTGCAACGCACCGGCTGAAAAAATAAAGGATTGCAGCGTTCTCTCGCCACAAAAACGCTCCCACCAGATAGCGCGCTCTGCCAGCTGTTGCGGAGATACCACCAATTCAGCATCAATATCCAGTCCCTCCCTGTTTTCCCTGTTCAGCTGTTCCAGGTATTGTTTCATGGTTGCGCTAACGTAACTGTATACATATGCAGGCGCAAAATCGCGGCAAAACACCACGCGCGGTACATCCTCTTCTGCTGCTATTGCAAACCCGTTTTCTTTTAATTGCGTCACATAATCTTTCAGCCCGGCATGAATAACCGGTTTGTGGCCGTTTACTTCATGCAGGGCCAGCACCTCGTAACTGGTGCTTTTATCGTTGCTCATTTGTGTATTCAGGCTGTTTTGAATGCATCCGGCGAGGTGTTCAAATATATAGTAGGCAGTATCGCAAACCGGTGCAGGCTGCCCTTTGAACAGCACCCTGAATTTTTGCGCAGCCAGCGGAAGGGAGGTGGCTTTTGCCGTATCGAGCGATGCGATATACGCATCGTACTGCAGCAGGCGTTTATTGCCATAGGCAAAGAGCGAGCGGCCGTTTGTAACCGGCGCAGACGGGTGGCATGCGGCCAGCAGGCATGCCAGTATAATAAGGATAGAGGGTTTCATGCATTAAATATACACACAATATAACAATGCAATAAAAGCCTCCCGTGCGGGAGGCTTTTGTGTATGCACAGAGAGGCACGTTGTATGATTCATAGCACACAGCAATGAACAGCATACAGTGCAGGTGCTGTTACGTAAAGTATACATTGCTTTTTTCCAGGATTGCTATTGTTTGCGCGGTACAGGCGGCAGGTTTGCAACTGCGGAGTACAGGTAGGCTGTGAAGGTTCAGCGGTGGAAATTGGTGTAGTCATATCTTTTCGGCTATGGCGCAATAATCGGTACCAAGATTACGAAAAAACCGCGAGAATCGGGTGACCGGGGCTAAATGAGTTTGTACTTCCAATCTTACCTGCAGTGAGATCGTCTTTATTGATGGCTCACGAAAAAGCCCCCGCATAGGCGAGGGCTTCCTGTTTATTGAACGAGTTATGGGTTAGTTTTCTAAGCCAGTGCATTATTCATTTCGATATTGGCTTCTCTGTTCGATTTGCGGATATGTTTTTTTACAGCATCATGTGCATCACCGGCTGCGTCAGCTATATCGTGCATTACCTGTGATGTTTTGTTCCTGTTACGCATATACATCATTACACTTGCGGCTACTGTACCTACCACTCCTGCTGCTATTAATATGTTTTTCATAATCGTACGTTTTTGGTTAGTTTATATGCTTTGTATAAATCAATAGGTATGCCAGTTAAGGAAGCCGCCGTTTAAATAAAAATGTTAAAACCGGTATCGTATTGACTTACTTTAGCTTATTCATTGAGATAACTACAGTCTATGTTGAAAAAACTGATTTTTGGTCTGGCGCTTTGCAGCGCCGCGCCCCAGCTGCAGGCGCAGGGGCTTTATATGCCACGTAATATTAAAGCAGCATACGATAAAGGCACCCGTTCGTACACCGGCGAGCCGGGTAAAAATTACTGGCAGAACAGCGGCCGGTACGATATTACCATTACCGCCAACCCGCCCCAGCGTACCATTTATGGCACTGAAACCATCGTATACCGCAACAACAGCAACGATGCGCTTACCAGCCTTGCTATCCGCCTTATTTGTAACATACACAAACCAACAGCACCACGTGACGGTTTTGCTTCGCCCGATTTTTTAACCAATGGCGTTACTATCGACACCCTGCTGGTAAACGGCAAAACGCAACGCTTCAACAACAATGTAGCCACTGTAGGCGGTATACGCCTGCAACAGCCGCTGAAAGCGCACGATTCCATACAACTGAGCATTAACTGGCATTACGATGTATCGCTGCAAAGCAACCGCGAAGGCATGATTGACAGCACCACTTACTTTCTTGCCTATTTTTACCCGCGTGTAGCCGTGTATGATGATTACAATGGCTGGGACCGCATACCGCATACCGGTGGTATGGAGTTTTACAACGACTTCAATGATTATACCTTGCAGGTAAAAGTGCCCAAAAACTATATCGTATGGGCCACCGGTACCCTGCAGAATGCCAGCGAAGTGCTGCAGCCCGCAGTGGCCGCCAACCTGCAGCAATCGTACACATCAGACCAGGTACAACATATTGCCTCCTTGGCCGATGTACAGCAGCACAAGGTTACCCGGCAGCATGACTGGAACACCTGGAAATGGGCAGCTTCCAATATTGTAGATGTAACCGTTGGCCTCAGTGATCATTATGTATGGGATGCATCAAGCGTAATGGTCGACAGCAGCACCCGCCGCAGGGCCAGCATGCAGGCAGCTTACAACGATACTGCTAAAGATTTCCACTACTCTGTAAGCTTCGGCCGTCATGCGCTCAACTGGTTATCGAACAACTGGCCGGGTGTGGCGTATCCTTTCCCCAAAATGACCGCCTTCCAGGGTTATGCAGATATGGAATACCCCATGATGGTAAACGATGGCACAGAAGAAGATACCAGCTTTGCACAGCTGGTGCAAGATCATGAAATAGCCCATACCTATTTCCCTTTTTACATGGGCATCAACGAAACCCGCTATTCGTTTATGGATGAAGGCTGGGCCACTACGCTCGAATACCTGATTGGCATTGCAGAAAAAGGCAAAGAAAATGCGGATAAACTGTACAAGGCATTCCGTGTAAATGGCTATACCAGGGACCCCTCCAGCGACCAGGACATGCCTGTTATTACCATGACCAACCAGTTTAATGGTGTTGGTGCGGGCAGCAATGGCTATGTAAAACCATCTTTAAGTTACCTCGCACTGAAAGATATGATGGGAGATGAAGTGTTTAAAAAATGCCTGCATGCCTATATGCATAACTGGAACGGCAAGCACCCCATTCCCTGGGATTATTTTAATTCGATGAGCACCGCATACGGCCAGAACCTCGACTGGTTCTGGAACAACTGGTTTTTCAGCACCCATTATCTTGATATTGGTGTTGACAAGGTAAACGCACATGGCAAAACAACTGATGTAATTGTTAAAAACACAGGCGGTTTCGCCATCCCTTTTGATGTGGTGGCCACCTATGCAGACGGCACTACCGCCACTTTTCATCAAACACCACAGGTATGGAAAGCGAACCAGACGCAGGCCAGCATCAGCATCCCCTCCGCTAAAAAAATCAACTCCGTTAAACTCGACAACGGCATTTATGTAGATGCCAATGAAGCGGACAACGAATGGAAGGCGCAATAAAAAATCCCCCGGCGGGGCCGGGGGATTTTAATGGTTTTATTGTTTTACTGCGGCTATCTAATACTTCGCCGGTTCTCCCGGTTTGGGCAATGCGTCATGAATAAATTTGCGCAGGTTATCGGTCGCTGTGCCCAGGTCTTCTTTGCGCAGGTACATCATGTGACCGCTGCGATAGCCTTCCCATTTCAGCCTGTCTTTTAAACGGCCGCTGGGGTCAAGCTGCCACATGCTGTATTTCGCGTTGAAATAATCACAGGCGCCATCATAGTAGCCTGACTGTACCAACAGGTGCAGATAAGGGTTCTGGGCCATTGCCTGGCGCAGATCTTCGCCGGTATGGTTGTTCTTGTTATCCCAGGGCCATACCTCGCCAAACATATTGTATTTTAAATCGGTTTTATAGTTCAGCTCATCACGCAGGTAAATATGAATAGCCGGTGTAAAAGAATGCAGCCAGCTGGTTAATTCCGCATTGTAATCAGGCTCGCTGCCATAGGCCTGCCTGTCAACACCGCGGTAACGCGAATCCAGTCTGCCCACGGTAAAACCTTTATCGCGCAGCAGTTCTTTCCAGAACAGGTTGGTAGATACATCGAGGTTATTACCCAAAATTACTTTCTCTGAAATACCGCTGTAGCGCGCCATTTTAGCGGCAATAGCAGCCTTCTTCGCGTCATCGAGAAAACCGCCCCTTGACAAGGCAGGCAGCAATTCATTGATGGTAAAATCCTCTACTTCGGGCAGGTAGGCAGTAAGGTCTTTCTGCTGCAGATCAGCAGCCAGGGCCTTGTGATACCAGGCAGTGGCTGCAAAATAAGGCAGGCGCAAAGCAGCATCTGCCGGGCCATTGCGTTCAATGCCCAGTTCGGTTGGCGATACAAGTATTACGCCGTTCAGGTACATCCACTGTGCATTCTGCAATTCAAGTGCAAGACCGGAAACACGCGTGGTGCCATAGCTTTCACCGATCAGGAACTTGGGAGAAGCCCAGCGGCCGCGGCGGGTAACAAACGTGCTGATCCACTCAGCGAGGTATTTGATATCGGCATTAACACCATAAAACTTAGAGCCGGGTACATCTTTGCTCACCGTTCTTGAATAACCGGTATTAACAGGATCAACATATACAATATCGGCTACATCAAGAATAGAGTTGTTGTTATCGCGCATACCATAAGGCTGCACCGGGTAACCTTCGTCATCCACGTTCAGCAAACGCGGGCCAGTATAACCAATTTCCATCCAAACAGAGGGCGTGCCGGGGCCACCGTTGAAAGAAATCACCAGCGGGCGTGAGGCCCTGTCTTTTACATCGTCTCTTTCATAATACGTGTAAAACACACCTGCAACCGGGCGGCCATCTTCATCCCACACCGGCATGCTGCCTGCGGTGGCGGTGTATGCTACATGCTGACCTTTAATGGTCAATTCATGTTTGGTAACTACTGCAGAATCTACATTTAAAATGCGGCTGGGAGATGGCGGGCGCTCATTTTTAAACCCTCCCTCTTTGGGCTGAGCCTGCGCTATGCTGCACACGGCGCCCATCACGGCGATGGACAGTACAAATTTTCTCATGTTGTTCGGAGACTGATTAGTGAGTGGTAAATATACAGCAGCCCGTTAACTTTGCCCGCGTTAAAGCACATAAAAGGCCAATACAACATGCTGCAATGGACCACCATACAACAACCTGCCTACAATGTTTCGTTGTATATACCCGATGCAACGCGGGTACAGGAAACCTTTGCGCAGCAAAAAGCAGCTGATGCTGCAGCGCCCCTTCCCTACTGGGCCAAACTGTGGCCGGCCGCATTGGCCATGGGCAGCTTTATTACCGAACACCCGGAATATGTGCAGGGCAAACACGTGCTGGAACTGGCAGCAGGATTGGGTTTGCCTTCCCTGGTGGCCGCACCGCTGGCCGGCAGGGTGGTTTGCAGCGATTACCTGCCCGAAGCAGTAGACACCCTGGCGCTTAGTGTGCAGCGCAATCAATTCAGCAATGTAGACTGCCAATTGCTGAACTGGCATTACCTGCCTGAAAATTTAACTGCAGATACATTGATTATGAGCGATATTAATTACGATACCGCCGAATTTGAGCAGCTCTATATAGTACTGGAAAAGTTTATACAAGCCGGTACAACCATCCTTTTAAGCACCCCGCAACGGCTCATGGGCAAACCCTTTATCGAGCGCATTTCGCAGTGGGTAACCGTTTGCGCAGAAACAGCGGTAACACATCAATCAGCCACTACTTTCATCAGCGTATTTGCACTGAAAATGAAATACTAATAAATTACTGTATTCCGCGTTGTATCTCAGTTTAAACACTGATAATATTTCCATTTTAAGCAATATTTTAAGGGCTCTTTTATTGCGCTTTGAAAGACTATTCACTACCTTCATATTGTTTCCAGCCCTACAACTCTTCAGCGTTCTTTTTTAAGGAACCATTACTGTTTTACCCCCGTATTAACCCACGCCCTTACTAAACCTGTAATTGCAAATTAAAACACAACGATATGCAGCAGGTAAAACAAATTTTTGCCCCAGCCACTGAAGACGTATGGATTGCGTTTAACTATGATTATGCCGAACTCGGCAGGTTAACCGACTACCATGTAAACATTGAACAAGATCACCGCGTTACCAGTCTTGACATTGACGTACACCTGGGCGGCAGCGCCGAAGGCGGTTACGAAACCACCATTTTAACCGCACCGCTTGGCCATATGGGCGACTACCGTTTTTCCATACAACCACAGGATATATTCAGCGACATCAGCCACTTGCTGGGTTCAAAACACATTAAACTGGGCTACCCCGAATTTGACAAGGAACTGTTTATAAAAACAAACGACACTGAGCGCACTGCGCAGCTGTTTAAAGACGAGTTTGCCCGCAAGGTATTCAGCGTACTCTCCGGTTACTGGTTTGGTATTAACCGCAATAAAAAAACCGGCCTGTACCAGCTTGAGCTGCGCATGCAGCGTGGTGTAACCAACACCCTGCTGTTATGGGAAATATACTACTCGTTCCATGAAGTATTGATGGGCTTAACACCTGACTACGATCCGGCTATTTCTCTGGTAAACCAGGAAGCCATGGAAGAAGTGGCACACGCATAATACATCATCACGAATACCGCTATCAATAAAAAAGCCGCCTCCACGAGACGGCTTTTTTGCTGGTACAAACTGTCTCTGCACGCTCCGGGCAATAATTGTCCTGGCTGTAACAGGCACAATACTTGGTTAACATTCTAATAAAACAGCCTATGCATCCCAATAAACAAGCGCAAACACAAATGGAGCAACACCAGTACAAGGAAGCCCTCGCCATCCTGGAACACCAGACCACCGAACATCCAGAAAACTTCAGGATATGGCACCAGCAGGGTATGTGTAAATTTCACCTGGGCCATTCCACAAAAAACAAACAGCTGCTGTTGGAAGCATTCAACGAAGTAAAACATGCGCTGGCACTGGCAGCAAAGGCAAACACTCCGTTTCCTGAAGCAGAGGCAGACTTTGCTGCAGTAACCGCTACCTGGGAAAAAGACGTAAAACCCTACTTCGAGTATTAAGCGCCACCCGTCAGGCATATAAATTGCGACAGAACAGCCATTTTGTTACCATCGCAATCAGCGCCTATGACTACAATCCGGTTATTGCTTATTTTTTGCCTGGGTATTTGTACCAGCGCCCGGGCACAGTTCAGCGACAGTGCACATTATTATTTTAACTACAATTCCACCGGCTCTATCAATAAAACCAACGACGGCAGCTCGTACCTGCTGAACAATGGTTTTAAATTCAGTGTAAAGAAAAAGACCGGTGTGCTTAATCTCAACAACAACTGGATTTACGGCCGCTCACAAACCGATCTTACCAACAACGATTACAATGCAAGTCTCGATTTTGACCTGTACCAGAAAAAGATCCCGCATTTTTATTACTGGGGACTGGCCAACTACACCACCAGCGTATCACTCAAAATCAACAACCAGTTGCAAACCGGTGCAGGAGCGGCTTACAGCCTGTACGACAAGCCAAACGCCTACCTCAACATCAGCGAGGGCCTGCTGTTTGAAACCAGTAATTTGTTTTTAAACGATACCACCCATGATATTTACCACACCTTCCGCAACTCGCTTCGGGTACAGTTCAGGTTTGTGGTGAAGAACATTTTCGTGATCGATGGCTCCAACTTTTTGCAAAATTCCCTGTCACGCGGCAGCGACTACATTGTACGCTCTAACCTGAACCTGTCTGTTAAACTGCAGAAATGGCTCAGTTTTACCACTGCATTCAACTACAATAAATTCAACCGTACCAGCCGCGAAAATCTTTTATTGAGCTACGGCCTCAGTTTTGAAAAATATTTTTAACGTTCAATCGTCTATGGCGAATAGAGAATGAAGCGGCATTTTCCCCATCAACCAATACCGCTAACTTTAAAGTATGATACACGCATTCGGGCACAAGCCATCAGGAGAAGAATTAAAACGTATAGAACAATCGCCCCGGTACCGCGGCGGGAGCTTCCAGAACGAACACGATACCCCGCAGCTGGCCGAAGGAGCCAACATTATCACGGTAATGCGCCATGCACTTAAAAAGAACCCGGCTAAAACCCCGCCCTTTTTACTGCCCTCTGTAAAACGCCGGCTGCCCGAACGCTGTGATGCGTTTACCCTAACCTGGTTTGGCCACTCCGCCTACCTGGTACAGGTTAACCAGCTGAACATACTGGTAGATCCTGTTTTTGGCGAACGCCCTTCATTTTCCAAAAACCTGGGGCCTAAGGCCTTTCCCGGATCACGTGCTTACGATGTGAAAGACCTGCCGCCGATTGATATACTGATACAAACACACGACCATTACGACCACCTGGAATACCCCACCATATTACAACTGAAAAACAAGGTAAAACACTGGTACGCACCGCTGGGGGTGGCATCGCACCTGGTGTACTGGGGTGTGCCCGAAGCAGCCATTACTTCGCTCGACTGGTGGCAAACCACTGCCCTGCCAGGCAATATGCAGCTTACGGCCACACCTGCGCGACATTTCTCAGGCCGCGGACTGGTGCGCAATAAAACGCTGTGGACTTCCTTTGTGCTGCAAACACCGAATGAAAAAGTCTTTCTTGGTGGTGATTCCGGTTACGATACCCATTTTGCCGCCATCGGTGAACAATTCGGCCCGTTTGATCTTGCAATTCTTGAATGCGGGCAATACGATGCCTTCTGGCCCTACATACACATGATGCCCGAGCAAACTGCCCAGGCCGCCGTTGACCTCAACGCAAAATGGCTGTTGCCTGTACACTGGGCCAAATATGCACTGGCTGCACATGCCTGGGACGATTCAATTAAACGTGTTACCGCGGCTGCAGCCAATTTACCCTTACAATTAACCACACCACTTATTGGTGAAGAACTGGTATTAAACAGGCACATGCCGCAAAAACAATGGTGGAAAGAGATATTGCCGCATTAGGCCGGCAATTGCGAGAGTTTGTGCTGCAGTAATTTTTTCTCGGCAAGCGAGCTGGTCAGCTCATACGCATGCTGCAGGTGGCGGCGTGCTTCGGGAATGTTATTGCCTTTACTGTACAAATCGCCCAGCACCGCGCTGTACATGTAGTGATGCTTTAATAGATCGTGAATGCCGTAAATATCCAGTATACTATCAATTGCCTGTGGCAAACGGTTCAGTTGTGCCAGTATTACTGCGCGGTTCAGCTGTACAACAGGCAAGGGCTTTTGCGCCAGCAACATATCGTACAGTTGCAGCAGGCGTTCCCAGTTGGTTTGCTCAAACGCAGGCGCCATGCAATGTTCAGCAGCAATGGCCGATTCAATGTGATAAATCGATAACCGGTTACCACTGCTTGATTTGCGCAGGTACTGGTAACCCAACTGTATCAACTCATGGTTCCATTTCTGCCTGTCTTGCTGCTGCAGCAGGATAATTTCATTGTCTTCATTTATACGGCTGTCGAACCGCGAGGCCTGCAAACACATCAGCGAAAGCAGGGCAAAACTTGCGGGCACACCGGCCACGGCATGTGTAGTCAGCAGCCTGCACAAACGCATGGCTTCTGCACATACATCGTACCGTATCAATTCATCGGCCTTCATCGAATTATAACCTTCGTTAAACAGCAGGTACAATACCGTATGCACGCTCTGCAGCCGCGTGTACAGGGCTTTACCGGCAGGTATTTCAAATTGAATCTGCCGGTTTTTAATGTATACCCTCGCGCGGTACAATCTTTTCTGAATGGCCGCTTCGTTCGAAACAAGCGCCCGTGCTATTTCCGCCACACCAAAGCCCGACACCGTTTTCAGCGTTAGCGCTACCTGGTCTTCTGGCGGCAGCGCCGGATGGCAACAGGTAAAAATCAGCCGCAGCTGGCTGTCGGCAATCTCTGTGTCAAGAAAAAACTGTTCAATGGTTTGCGTGGTATCGGCCTGTAACTGGGCCGCTACTTCATCTGATACGAAATTCAATTTCTGCTGCCGCCGTATTAAATCGATCGATGCATTTTTGGCCACACGCATCAGCCAGGCCTGCGGGTTACCGGGCACTGCATTGAACTTCCATACCTGCAGGGCTTTTACAAAAGTTTCCTGTACCACATCTTCTACCAGCTGCAGATTGTGGATACCAAAAATGCGCGTCAACACGGCGATCATCTTTCCCGATTCGTGCCGGAAAAGATGATCCACCAGTTGCTGTGGCTGTTCCCCGTTCATGCGTTATTCCATTTTCATGATTTCACGCACTTCTACCGAACCGTTGCGGTCAAAATCAGGAAAGCCTTTGGCCATTTCAGTGGCGGCTTCGAGCGATTCGGCTTTTACAATAAAATAGCCACCAACCAATTCCTTTCCTTCGGCAAAAGGGCCGTCTGTAACAACTGTCTTGCTTCCCTGCAACACCTTGCCGCCGGGCAGCAATGGCTCGCCGCCCACGTATACCTGTTTTGCACTCAGCTGGTTTACCCAGTTGTACCATTCCTGCATATTGGCCTGCACTTCTTCGGGTGATAACTGTAATTCCTCGTAAGAAGGGCCACGGAAAATAAACATGAAGTCTTTCATATACCGCTTGTTTTTGGTGGTGAAAAATGTTTTTGTACCGGTATGACGAACAACCCGCACCCGGGCAGGACAAAAAAGTAAAATATTTTTTCCGGTTATGCCAGCAATGCTGCCCCAACCTTTTGTGAAAGCATAAAAAAGCGGGTTGCCACACTCAAATAATGGCAACCCGCGCACCAACTGTATTAAAACTAAAAACAACAGCCTATTCTGTACGCAGGCTTTTTACCGGGCTGGCAACAGCTGCTTTTAAAGACTGGTAACTCACCGTGAGCAGGGCTATAAGTATAACTATGGCCGCCGTAAATGTAAACACCCGCTACTGCACATTGAACAGCGCCAGGCAATGAGCAGGTAGTTACGAAACATATAGCAGAAAGGTTTAAGCGTGCATTTGTACCTATGTTCGCTAAAAAATATGCCTTGTTGCAAACAGCTGGCAATCATCTCATTTTTAGTATTTTCACGCGGCAGCCTGTCCGTTTATGATACAGCCCTGTTTGTTTCCGTTACATATGCACACAGCACGTAATTTTGTTGCTCAACTATTTTCAGCGAACATGTCAGATGTTTTGGGAGAAGCCCTGCACGATTATTACCTCGGTACCCAGCAGGGCAAATTATGGATTCACAACAAATACGGTCCCAAAGAGGAAATGTACCCCGGTATCTATTTCCGCAACGAAGCCGACCTGCCCGAACTGGAGCTGATGGCTTTACAGCATTGCCGCGGCAGCGTTCTTGACATTGGCGGCGGCGCAGGCAGTCATGCCCTGTTGCTGCAGCAGCGCGGACTGAATGTTACAGCCCTCGATATTTCGCCCAAAGCGGTGGAAGTAATGAACCTGCGCGGTGTACGACAAACCGTACAGGGGGATATATTCACCTATAACCAGGAACGCTTCGATACCTTGTTGCTGCTCATGAATGGTATTGGCCTGGCAGCAGACATAGCCGGGTTAAAACGCCTGCTGGCTCATTTTAAAACACTGGTGCAGCCGGGCGGACAGGTTATTTTTGATTCATCAGACATTGCCTATCTCTACGATGGCAAACTGCCCAAACAACCACCTTATTACGGTGAGGTGAGCTACCAGTATTCCTACAAAAAGATGAATACCCCGTGGTTTAAATGGTTGTACGTAGATCAGCAAACCCTGATTGAGACCGCCAACAACGCCGGCTGGAATGTGGATATACTGGCAGAAGACGAGTACGACCAGTACCTCTGCAAACTTACCCTGCCCTATTAACCTCATTGCCCATCACCGATACTATACCTATGCGCAAACTATTACTGTTTATCTTACTCACCACCCTCCTGTTCGCCTGTAAAACGAAATACAAGCATCCCCATGTGCTCATTCAAACCAATGCGGGCGATATTGAGGTAGAAGTATACCCGGACCAGGCGCCCAAAAGCGCCGGTGCCTTTCTTAGTTATGTAGACAGCGGTTTGTACAAAAACAGTTCGTTTTACCGCGTGCTGAATACCGATAACCAACCCAGCAATGCCTTTAAAGCCGAACTGATACAGGGCGGCATCTGGCGCACCAACTATAAAAAACGCAGCACTATACCCGGCATACCGCACGAAACCACGCAGCAAACCCACCTGCTGCATAAAAACGGCACCATCTCCCTTGCGCGCCTGGAGCCTGGCACAGCAGGCACCGAGTTTTTTATCTGCATCGGCGACCAGCCCGGTTTTGATTTCGGCGGCGAAAACAATCCCGATGGCCAGGGTTATGCAGCCTTTGGCCGCGTGGTAAAAGGCATGAACATCGTACAAACCATTTACAACCGCCCCGAAACTGACCAGGCTTTTACGCCGCAGGTAGCTATTTTTGACATCACCAGGTTGTAGCGGGAACCTTGTTTGATGGTTCTATGGTTTTAAACATCAAACGTTAAACCTTAAAACAAAACCGCATTTATTGCTAATTTTATTAGTAAATTACACCCATGTTCTACCGCGCCGATCTCCACATACATTCACACTATGCCCAGGCATGCAGTAAAAACCTGAACCTCGAAACCCTGTACCAGTGGGCAAGGGTAAAAGGCATTCACGTGCTGGGCACCGGCGATTTTACACACCCCGCCTGGTTTGCTGAATTGCAGGAAAAATTGCAGCCGGATGGCAGTGGCTTTTTTACCTTAAAAAACCCGCCGCAACAGCATGCACCGGAAGGAATGAAAGTGACGGATACCGATGTGCGGTTTTGCCTTTCAACCGAAATCAGTTCAGTGTACCAATGGGATGGCCGTACACGCAAAAACCACAACCTGGTATACGCGCCTGATTTTGAAACCGTGGCAGAGATCAACAAGCGGTTGTCCAGGTACGGCAACCTTGCTGCAGACGGCCGGCCAACCGTAAGCCTTCCCTCGCGCGATGTGCTGGAACTGGTATTGAACACCTCACCGCGTGCGCGTTTTATTCCCGCCCATGCGTGGACGCCCTGGTTCAGCACGCTCGGCTCACGCGGTGGCTACAACAGCATACAGGAATGTTTCCGTGACCTTACTCCACATATATTCGCCATTGAAACCGGCCTGTCCAGCGACCCGGCCATGAACTGGCAGTGGAGTGCGCTGGATGCCATTACCATGGTATCGTTCTCTGATGCACATTCGCCGCAAAAGCTGGGCAGGGAAGTAACCTTGTTTAACACCGAACGCAGTTACGACGCCATGTTCGCTGCCATGCAAACAGGCAAAGGATTTGGCGGCACCTACGAATTCTTTCCCGAAGAAGGAAAATACAGCTACGATGGCCATCGCCTTTGTAAAGTGGTGCTGAGCCCGCAGCAAACCAACGCATTAAATGGTATATGCCCGCACTGCGGCAAGCCGCTTACCATTGGTGTGTTTAACCGTGTGCATACGCTTAGCGACCGGCAGGCACCACTGCAACCCGCCACTGCCAGTAATTTCAGCCATATTGTGCCATTGCCCGAAATATTGTCTGAAATAAACGGTACTTCGCCTGAAAGCAAAAAAGTACAACAGGCCTTCATCAGTGCAGTCAGCAAATTCGGTAATGAGTTCACCCTGTTGAACGATACTCCTATACCGGATATTGAACGGTTCAACGCCACACTGGCAACAGCCATTGGCAACATGCGCAAAGGACAGGTAACACGCACACCCGGTTACGACGGCATTTACGGTCATATTAAGCTTTTGCAAAATGAGTTGCCCCGCTCATCACAAACACTCCAGACAAGGTTGTTTTAGTCGCTGTTTTGTTATTTTTGTTTACCTAAAAAAATAACTATGCACAAACACGCCTTAACTTATGCTGCTGCACTTCTACTACTCACCGCACCATTCTGCAGCAAAGCACAAAACACCGTTGACCAGGTAAACAATACTGCAGACAAAGTGAACAGCACCGTTGATAAAGTAGGCGGCTGGTTTAAAAAGAAAAACAAGAATAAGAAAGATACCACGGTAGTAAACCCTGCCAACAACACACAGGCAACCGGCACCAATATCACCATCAACAGCAACTACGATTTTACACCAGGCAGCACAGTTATTTTTGAAGATAATTTTGACAGCACACATATCGGTGGCTTCCCGCACAAATGGCTTACCAATGGCAGCGGCGAAGTGGTAACGCTTGATCAATACCCCGGCAAATGGCTGAACACCACCAACAACTCTGTTTACATCCCTAAAATAAAGGGTGGCATCTCTAAAGACTTTACAGTTGAGTTCGACGTTATTGTAGCCAACAGGAGCAGCAGCGTAACATTCAAAATGGATTTTGAAGACGCACTGAACAACAACTACGACATTTACCCAAGCAACAACGCCTACCTGCAGGTACGCCTGTACGATCCCAATAATCTTTATCTCGACAGCAAGAACGGCAATAAAGACCTTAACACCAACGCCAGCACCAATACTTTTAACAGCGGCGGAAAAGTAAACCATATCGCCATCCGTAAAACCGGCGAACGTTTTCAGCTGTATGTAAACAAAGAAAAAGCATTTGATGTAAACAAGGCATTCGACGGCACACGCACCTACAGCACTTTTAAATTCGAATCAGATTTAAGCAGTCCTACCGGCCTGCTGGTATCTAACTTTAAAATAACCCAGTTATAGGGATCACTTTGTTCATTCAAAACAGGAGAACAAGGTTTACCCGGCACAAAAAACGCCGCATAACAATTATGCGGCGTTTTTTTATGTATAAACAGTTTAGTAATGCTGCACCTGCACTACATCGTACAAGCCGCCGGTAACGCCGGGTTTGCCATAAAAGCCTTTTGATACAAACCGCACCTGCACCTGCTGCTGACCGCGGGTAAGCTTAACCGGTATGGGATACAGCACATCATACCAGTTATCCGGGTTTTGTTTTTCCAGGTATTGTGTAGCAATGGCCGTGTATTTGCCGGTATTCGCATTGTATACTTCAATATCAAACAACCGTACTGCATCTTTCAGCGCAGCATCGCTGCCCCAGTAACGGCATTGTAAAAACATTTCTTTCGCGGGATCTACTTTTACGGTAAAACCCAGCCAGCCATTCACGCCCGCGTCTATCCAGCTTTTGCCATTGAACTGCCCCTTACCCATGTACATGGCCAGCAGGTTGTGTGCAGCAAGTGACAGGGAATCCCCGATGGTAACAACATCTGTTAACTGTGCAGGGCGTGGTGTGCTGATAAGCGTATAACCATTGTACCCTTCATTTTTAATGCGGTTGATGGGTTTAAACACCGCAGTTTTGCCCCCCATTACTGCAGTAAACTCGCAGGGGTTGCCGGTTGGCTGTAAACTTTGCAGCAAGGCCTGTTCTGTACCGCTGAAGGTACTGCGGGCAGCGGCTGTATTCACCAATACATGCGGACCATAGGTAACCGTCACGTACTGCGGCGCATCGGGCATGGGTGCAGTGGCCAGGCTAAACGGGAAGTTCACTTCTACCACATCGCCGGTTTTAAAGCTGCGGTTGAGTATCGCAAAGCTGCCAGGCGCTTTGGCAATAGGCTGTTCTGTACCGTTTAATTTGATGCTTGCATTTTTACCGGCCCATCCGGGAATTAAAATATGCAGCTGCAATGCCGTAGGCTGCACTGTGGTAAAAGTAATTTTAGCATAGCCATTATCGGGAAACACGGTAGACTGTGTAACCTGCACACCTTTCTGTTTCCAGTTTAAAGTGCCGGCCAGCAGGCGGTTTATCCACAGGCCGTTTTTACCATCATTAAAATAGGCACCTTCAGCCAAACCGGCATAGGCTTCCACGCCTGAGCCGTAGCAGCACCAGAAAGTATTGTCTGGCGTACCAAACTCTTTCTTTGCGCCCTGCTTTAAATCCAGGTTGTAAATAAACATCCCGTCATCAGGATTTTGCTGCGCCATTACTGCGTTTACAAAACGTTTTTCATACGCACCTGCCCAGCGCGCATCGCCTGTCCAGGTAAAAGCATATTCGCTGAGTTTATTTAAATTATGCGAACAGCAGCTTTCGCCATTATTGTGGTGTTCGTGCCCGGGCGAGCTGTTTACCTGGTAGTTGATGTTTTTGGGATAGTTAAACAGTTCCCCGCCATAATCCAGCGGTTCAGGATAGGCTGATTTGCCGCTGATGCTGCCGGTAGAAAATTCATGCCCTTCTTCCATCCAGGTTAAAAAATTCAGTGCGCCGGTTTTATACATGCTGTCGCCGGTTATTTCGTAAGCATGTGCCATGCCTACTACGCAGGGCACTTCACTATTGCTGTGCTCGGCATTGCGGCCCAGGTTGTCTTCATTGCCTGCCAGCATTTCGTTAAACCATTTTCTGCTGAATTTATTGGCCAGCTGCAGGTGTGCGGGTTTGCGGGTAACACTGTACAGCTCCAGCAGCACATCGTGCATGCCGCCAAATTCCATAAAATATCCCTGGTACTGCCCGGTATAGCGGCGGGTGTTGAGCATGGTTTCAAGTGTAATCTGGTCAACCCGGTTCAGTCTCCAGCTAAAGTAATCTGCTTCGCCTTCGGCCACTTTCAGCGCCTGTTTGTTGCCGGTTATGTTATAGGCATCCAGCAAGCCCATCAGTATTTTATGAATAATGTAGAAGGGCACATCAGCAGACTGTAAATTCTCCAGCCTGTCGAACTGGCTGGCGCTTTGTGCATTCAGGTACCCGGGATGGCCGGGATAATCGGCTCCTTTTTTTGCGCTGATGGCAGCCTGGCATTCAGCCAAACCGTTCACCAGGTAATTGATTTTATCGAGGAAGCGTGCGGCTTTTGCTGCATCTGTATTTTTGAGCTGGTTGTACATACGGCAGCAGGCGCTAAGGTAATGCCCGGCAAACTCACCACGCAGGGTGCCGCCGCTCCACTCCCATCCACCATAGCCTTTCGCACCTTTGGTATCCAGCCCTGCGAAATCGCGGTAACTGTACAACATGCGGTCACCATCCAGTGATAACAGGTAATCCACGTTTTTTACGGTCATTTCGTACAACCTGCTGCCGGGTGCCAGCTGCACCTGGTTGAGGTTAAAAGCATGCAGTATTTTTTTGTCGGGCTGCTGGGCAATGGTTGTGCTGCCGGCCAATACCAGGGCCCCTGAAACAAGCAAACGGCGGGATAATAATTTCATGAGATGTTACAGCAAATAATTAGTGTCTTAAAAACACTAAATATAAGGGATTAGCTGTTTAGTGCATGCAGGGGCCTGCAGCATTTCGTTATTGAAGCGTGTGCATTACTGCTGCAATTTCTGCAATAGCTCCCTGGCCGGCACTTTGCGGCAATTGCCTTCTTCATCGCCAATGACAAGTTCGTCATTTTCTGCAGCAGCCTGCTCAATTACGGTTTGTACGGCCTGGCGCATACCCTGCAGCACTTTCTCGGTAAAAGTTTGCAGTTCTTCCTGTTTACTGGTATCCATGGTATTCGCTTTGTTGAAGTAATTGTTCCCACATATGTTCGTTGATTACCTGCCCGTTCAACCCCATCAGCCCGCTGGCAATGGGTTCGGGGTTTTCAACTGCATTGCTCACGGCTACCCATTTATCACACAGCGGAATATATACATGCAGCAGGTTGTGCAAGCCACGGTAAAACCTGCGCTCCACAATATCGTCGGGAATATTCTGTTTGCTCTGCTGTACACGGCGCATAGCAAAATCGGGAGAGTTTAACCAGAGAAACAACAGGTTAACCGTATAGCCCAGCTGCCTGGCTTTTTTTATCAATGCGGCATAATTGATAGTGGCCAGCGTGGTTTCAAAAGCAAAATCTACCCCGTTGTGCAGCAGCGTCATCATACGTTGCAACATAATGGCCTCGGCTTCGGGCGCAGCATTTTCAGGATGAAAAGGGGAAATGCCTGCGGCAATATTGTCGGCATTTACAAATTCCGGGCAATGCAGCTGTGGCAGCAAAGCATAGCTGGTGGTAGTTTTACCTGCACCGGGACAGCCTGCTATAATGTAAGCATTGGGCATGGTAGGCGTTCTCTATTGGATTACGGAATAAAACACTGCAACTAATATACCTAACTAAACGCGAAAAACCCAGCACCAGTGTGCCCTGCCGGGATGAATGGCTATTTCTTAACAAAGACCGGCACTGTGCGGCTACATATAAAGGTTTCTGTTCAGGTGATCACGTTACATGACGATTGTTTAAATGCAGGCCGTTATTCATAGTGCAAGCTTTTAAACAACCGCAGCCTGCAGCGTTCTGTTCATTTTTATTCCTGTTTGCCGGGCGCTTGCAGTTTTGCGGGTCAGTAGCTACTTTCGCTCACCCCTTACAGCAATCTGCATATCCCGCCTGTAAAACCAAAACACCCAACACCGTTAACGGCATTATTGTTAACCTGTTTTAAGCGCTGCCTATGACCATATAGCCGGGCCTTCGGCCATTGCAGTACGCTGCCTTTATGGATGCCTGCAACGCCGCCCGCGTATTAAACATATAAAACACCATGTGTGATTATCGCATGTAGTTTATTGCCTGTTTTCCAATTCAGCCTGTTTTTATTACGTTCCCGAAAACATGACCGCGCGGCGCGAGGGGCGCCGCCTTTGTATGAAAAGTAAGATGAAATGATATTGTAACGAATACGGTTTTGCGATGCCGTATGCTCAACGTTCGCGCTTTTAGGTGTTATTACAGCAGGCCGCCCTTTCTCTAAGGGGGGCTTTTTATAACACCTTATTCGTAGCCGCTTTTGATGATAGTGGAGATCATTTTAAAACGCTCATTGGCGTTAATCAGGTTCCATTTGTGTGCAGGTATCACCATACCCTGGCCGGGCACCAGCTCTTTGGAAATGCCCTCTATTATTACTTCTGCCCTACCTTCTATTACCTGTATAAATGTATCGAAAGGAGAGATTTTTTCTGCGAGGCCCTCGCCTGAATCAAAAGACATGAGGGTTACATTACCGGTAGACTTGCGGAGAATGGTTTTGCTTACTACAGAATTTGGAATATACTCGATTATTTCCACTATAATAAACTCTTTGGCTTTGGTTATCTCGCTAGTCTCCATACGCATTTTACACGAAGATACATGTATGATTCTTAATATTTTGAACAATTTGGCACCCCTCCAGCTTAAACAAAACTGCGCCTGGAAAGGCGCGGTTTCGTTGTGTCAGCTGGGTTTAGTACTTTATATGCTAAAGGTCACATATTTACAAATGGTTATGCTTACAGCCTTTTGCAAAAAACTTATATCAATCACACATTAATCATAGTTGTTGCGTTTTATTTTACGGAAATGGGAAGGCGATAAGCCGGTTACTTTTTTAAACTGGTTACTCAGGTGCCCGATACTGCTGTAATGTAATAGATTAGCTATTTCAGTAAGGTTTAGTTCATCGTATACGATCAATTCTTTTACCCGCTCAATTTTCTGGGTAATAAAATACTGCTCAATGGTAATTCCCTTAATACTTGAAAACAGGTTGGCGAGGTAGGTATAGTTGTGGTTAAGTTTTTCGCTGAGATGAACAGACAGGTTTACCTGTAACGGATCTTCTGAATAATATACCAGTTCGATAATAACTAACCGTATTTTTTCTATCAAAACGCTCCTGTTATCATCCATGAGTTCAAGGCCTGCTTTTTCCAGGCTGGCACTCAATTTTATCCTGCTTTCGGCCGATAATTCAGCAGGCATTTGCACCATGCCCAGTTCAACCACGGTAAAAGGTATATCCAGTTCTTCAAGCGTTGAACGCACGACCATTTTGCACCGTGTGCACACCATATTTTTAATAAACAGCTTCATAGTGTCGTGTTAACAACGCAGGTATTGAAGTTACGGACAACCGCGCAATACCTGTATCTAAGGGTTTTTACTTCAACAAATATTTCATTGTTTCGGCCGGCTACCCGTACCGGTAAACCACAGATTAAATTTTATAGCCTGCTAAAAAATGTTCTTTCCTTTCTTATTCTTTGGTCTTGCCACGGTTACAGAAATAAATCGCCCTTCCAGGTTAAAACCTTCAAGGCTGGTAATGGCCGTCTGGCCGTCTTCTTCCCGCAGCATTTCCACAAAACCGAATCCCCTTGATTTACCTGTTTCCTTATCAAGGATAATACGTGAAGAAACCACTTCACCGAAAGGCGAAAAAAGCTGCTTCAAATCATCCTGGCTGATATGAAAATTCAGGTTATGGATAAAAATGTTCATGACAACGAATTAAGATATGGCTGGTGAAATGAGCAAAATTGGCTAGCTGAAAGCAGGAGGGGAATGTCGCAGAATCTGGTGGTGGCGGATACTGGATACATCTCATTGCTCAATTGTAAAACTACCGTATTAATACTACTGCACCAAAACCCTCCTGCAAACAAACTGACCAATTGCACATGGGAACAAGTGCAATTGATCAGATTGGAAAAGAGGAAACGCGTGTAAAGTTTAAGAAAAACTAAGCTGTTTTTCTTACACAATTTGCCCGTGATTTTACATAATTCACACATCTATCTTTACTCAATGTCTCTGTCAATCAGTTTATTGTAAAAATACATATATGTCAGCCCCTTCGGAAAATGATGTAAATTATTGTTGAAATGATGTAAGTCGCCCGGTCTTGCAAAAGCATACCTTAGTAAGCGCCCGCATTATTGAAACCAATATCAAGTTACAAGTGATGAAGCTATTGAAAGCAGTACAATATGAATTAGGCTATACTGAACTGAAGCAAATCAATGCCGGCAAATCACCTTTTATTACCCAACATATTATACCACCTGCCCATCGTTTTGGCCAGGCCGCAATACCTGCAGTATTAATTGGTTTTTATTCCTACAGCCAATCCGGTATAACGGCGGCGGCCAATGTGTTACAAAAGCCGCTCCCGTTTAACTGGATCAGCGAACTATTCAACAATGCCACCCCCGACCTGCTGGTTCGTATTGCCACCTATGCACAGGTACAGCATCCTGAAAGTTTTTTATTATCGCGCCTGCAAGACATCGCTTACGAAGTTATACGCTCCATCAAAAAACACCTTGGCCCGCGCGCCAAACCATTAAACGTAAGACAATACCTGGCCACACAAAAAAAAGACATTCTCAAATACCTGCCGTCGGCCTTGTCGCTGGATATTTTGCTGAACGACCCATCGCTTTGCACAACCGTTGCCAGCCAGGAAAAACCGCAAAACCTGCACTATATTTTAGGAGATAATTTTCCTGGAACTATTCACTAATGCCGGTCCCTGTGTTGCAAAATGCAGGGATTTTTTTAGGCTGAAAGAAGAGGCGGCCTACTCAAGCATCTGTATCGGCGGTCTTCGTAACGTACAGCACCCAATGCGGCATTTGCGCATTAATGCGGTGTTGTTTCCACAACCGGTAAATACCCGTACAGATCAATGTGCCTGCTGTAACGGGCCTGTTGCAACGTTTTGAGCAACACGCTCTACAAAAAATGCGATAGAACAACAATGAACAAGCTGCTTAACCTATCCGGCAAAAATGGAATGGGCTTTGAAATAATACCTGTTATAACCAAATGGATGGTATATGAAACAGGTAATCAACAGCAGCAAAAAATTACTGGGCCGATCGGGATTGGGATGGATAGGTATCAGTGTATTCCGTCTTATATACGACCAGGAAAACATACTGGTGCCGGTACTGCAATATTATGCCACCATGCTTTCCAACCTTTGCCGTTACCTGCCTGCCCTTTGCATCAGCGCCGGGAAACAATGGCTGCAACACCTGCAAGCCAGCCTGCACGCGCTTTCACGATCTCCTGAAAAAAGATCGTTCCATTATAAATAAAGAGCAGCCATTCTGTAAAAGGAATGGCTTCTTTGTTTTATATCCGTGGTGCGATAGCAGCAGGCTCATAGCAGCAATCTGTAGTTTGTCTCATAAAATGTATCCGGTTTTGATTTAAAATGGCGGAGTTAACGATTCAGTAATATAGCAACCGGGTATGTTAAAAGTTGGTATTGAAAATGAGCGATACGCGTGAGGGATCGGCAAAATCCATCGGGATAATACCAAAGCGGCCTTTGGTGTTGGCCGTAAAATAAGCGGCAATACCGTTATTGATTGCTTTGGATACCGCCGTTATATTGGGAATACTGAAGAGTAAAGGTTTATACCCGCTGGCAAAACCGATATACAGGGTATTGCCTTTTGCAGTACGGGCTTCGTCAAAAAAAGTACACATCGACTTCCATTTGTGTTGTGGATTGGCCACTACATAATCATCTTCAATACGCAGGCTGGCCTGTTTGCCATCGATGCTGAAAGTACTCTTCTTCCATTCGCTCGCGTCAATACCTTTAACGTTCCCGGCTGCAAAGCGGCGCAGCAGTACAATTTTGCCACGCGCCTCTTTTAAGGCAGGTACATTTTCACCCAGGTACCAGATGCCGGGATACTGGCGTACATAGTTGGCAAAAGTTTGCTCAAAACTGTGGGTGCAGCCATCTGCACGGTATTCTTCCTTAATGCTCATCACAATGCTTTCGCCCGGGTGATTGCGTAAAAAGGCAGCGCAGGTATTGATGACTTCAGCGAAATACAGGTTCTGGTAAAACGGACCGTGGTTAATGACAAACCCGTTTTTTACGTGGCGGCAGCGGATATCGAGAAAGCGCACGCCAATGTTGAGCTGTGCAGCAATAGAAAGGTTCTGGCATTTGGCAATACCGGCAACAGGTTCGTAACAGGCACCTGCATCATGTGAACCGGGAATAGACAGCTGGGAAAGATTGACAGAATCCGGTAAAGCTCCCATCCAGTTTTCGGGAGAACGACCTGCTATTTTGAATGCATTAAGCGGTGCAGCGGTGGTGTGTATAATACTGCCGACCGTATGGAGCACATCAGATTCAGCATCGTGCGCGTTGCAATTATAAGAAGCGGCGGCCAGCAGCAGCAACGACAGTGAATAACCGACTGTGCGCAACAGCTTTTTTAATAAATTCACACGCATTGCCGGGCATACAGCGTGCTCGGACACCGGGCGGGTTGCCTTCATCGTATATCTGGAAATTTAGTAGGTTTTGTGCTGCGCCCCTGCGCAGGCGTATTGCCGGTTTATCGGGGTATCTGTTCGTCTTGAAACCAGTGCTGATCTTCCGTGTAAAAATAACGAACATCGGCATCCTTTTATTTTGCCCGTTACAACTTAACGAACTAATAATCTAAAGAAACGATGGTTATTATTGTTCAGATTGTAAAATAGCTGATTTGCAGAAGCTGAAACCTTAAAATATTTTAATTATACTAACGGATCTGATACCTTTTGAACATATTGTTGGTTAAGTTTTTCTTGTAAAAGACTAGTATGTTTAAAAACCTATGCTGGTTCAGCTATTTTTTCTTTCAGTTCTTTCATGGTCATGTTGTATAAAATGCTCTCCCTGTTTTTTACCCTTTGTACCAGGTGAACATAGGCAATAAAATCCTGCACTATCTGTATTTTATCACTTGGCGTAACTACCAGCAATTGCAGGTGCAGCTGCTTACACAATTCCATGAGATAGGTGGCTTTTTCTTCATCCTGGTTGCTGAAACTTTCGTCTACTGCAATAAAGCGCAGGCTTTTGCTGTTGCTGCCTTCACGGGTAATGCCAAACTGGTAAGCAATAGCGCTACATAAAATAGTATAGGTTAACTGCGCTTTTTCACCACCACTCAGCTGTCCCATCTGGCGATAGGTTTTCTTCAGCTCATCGGTATTGCGGAATTTTTCATCGGCCCAGAATTCAAACCAGTTGCGCACATCCATTACGCGGGCGCGATATGCTTCGTTCTCATTGAGGCTGTCAATCAGGGGTTGTACTTTTTGCCTGAAGTGTGACGCCTTATCTTCAAAGCTGCTCTGTTGCCAGTTTACAGCCTGCGGCAGACTTTCGAGCAGGCGGTTGCGGAATTCTTTGATGGAGGTATCCGTTACCGCACGTTTGCCCAGCTGGATATAGGTATCGGGCAGGCGGTTAAAGTTGATACCTGCAAGCGACTGGTTAAGCTTGGTTACGCTGTTGCTGATATTGCGTTCCCAGTTCTCCAGCTGCTCACTCAGCTCACCCATTTTGTATACCATGGTTTCGTGCAGGTAGCGTTCGAAGTCTTTTTTGTACTTGGGCAGGTTATCGTTTTCGAGTTTGGCCAGCCATTCCATGTATTCAATGGTATTCGATGCATCATCTCCCAATAACTGTACATCACCCAACCAGTCGGGGAATCGTTGCAGTATGTCGGCAGCGGGGTTTTTAATGCGCCCGATGGCCTTATTTAAACCGGTTTCTTCGCGGTGAACTGCATCCTGCAGCCTGTTGATGGTGCCGGATGTTTTTTCGCGTGTGTGCTGGTAAACGGCATCAATGGTATCCAGCGTTACGGTGCCTACCAGGTCGGCATATTGCTGCTGAAACTGCAGCAGCTGGTCTTTCTCATGCTCGCGTATATGCTGCAGCAGTTCCTGTAGTTGTTGCAGCTGCATGCGCATGTGCGCAATACGGTCTTCTTCCACACGTTTTTTGCCCAGCAGGTCTTCCCGCTCAAACTCCAGTTGCTGCCTGGTTAACAACAGGTCGTCCAGCTGCTTGGTGAGTTCGAGCAACTGGTTACTGCTCTGGCGCAGCTGCTGCAATTGCTCTTCGATGGTGCGGATACTGCGTTGTGCACCGGCTATATTGATCTCTGCAAAACTCTCCTGCTGTTCTATACGGGTATGCGCATATATTTCATTTCTGAGACGCTCGGCCTTGCGTTTGCAGCGTTGTAAGGTTTCTTCTGCGGTGGCCAGTTCATCGGCCAGCAAATGCCGTTTACGGATCAACGATTCCTTTTTACGTTCATTATCCCAGCCCATTACGTAGTTGCCTGCATCACCGCGTTGCGGGCGGTCATCTTTCTCGTGCCGGTCGCGGTTTTTTATAAGGCCGTGCAGGGTAATGGCTTTGTCGTAACGTTCCAGTGTACGTTCATCATCCAGGCAAACGTAATTGAACTGTTGTATTACCTGCTGCTCTACCCATTCTGTTAATGGATGATCGGGATGAAATTCCAGTTTGTGAAACACGGTATCATCATCGGCATATTGCTGCAGGGCGCTATCGTTTACGCGGTAATACACCAGCCTGGCGCGCAGGTCGGTATTGTTGACGTAGCGGTTTACTTTTTTGTAGTGCTTATCGGGAATCAGCAACCGCAGGGCAAAGCCATGCAGCAGTTTTTCCAGTGCCGGCTGCCATTGCAGGTCGGTTGTTTTTACCTGCATCAGTTCACCTGCAAAAGGCAGGTCGTCGGTATCGAGCTTCAGCGCTTCACACAAAGACTTGCGCAGGGTAACGAGGTGGCCGGGAATATTGTGTTTGCTTTGCAGCAATATATTCAGTTCCGCTTCGAGCTGTGTTTTGGAAGAACCGACGGTACGCTGCACATTTTTTGCTTCAAACTCATCGTCTTCATTCAGGCGCGATTCACGGTCAATGCGCAGTTTGGCCCTATGTGCTTCTGTCTTTACGCGTTTGTAAGAAGCTTCATCGCTGATGCCGTTTTCCTGCAAATGCAAGGCATTGCACCATTCGGTAAACTGTGTGGCATTGGTTTCTGTTTGTTTCAGTTTTCCTTTTGCGTCATCCAGGTCTTTTTCCAGTTGTGCCAGGCGCTGACCTGCCTTGTTTTGCTCCAGCTGGTTCCTGGTTACCCTTTCCTGTTCGAGCAATGTACTGATCGCTGCTTTGCCTGTTTCCAGTTTCTGTTGCAGGGCAACCAGGTCGTGTTCAGCTTCCTGTACCGCCTGTTTCAGCAGGTGGTGTTTGGTATAACTGTTCCATACCAGCACGGTATCCAGCTCCTGTTTGGCCTGTACCAGTTGTTGCTGGTGTAAAGTATATGTTTCGTATTGCTGCTGCAGGGGTTGCAGCAGGTGAATCTGCGCTTCTGCTTTTTCAATGTTGCGCTGCGCATCGAGCAGGGTGCCAAGGTGTTTCTTGAGATCGAGAAACTGCTCTTCCATATTGCGCGGCTCGAGCATGTGCATGCGGATAAACTCATCGAGGTTACCCAGTACTTTAATACCTACCGTTTGGTTAAACAAACTCAGCGCCTGTATGCTTTGCATGCCCAGCACTTCGGTCATGCGCTGTGCGTAATTGCTGGCAGCATTAAACCATTCTACCTGTTTGCGGCTGCCGGTGTTGTAGCGCTTATCGATGTTCTTTTTCCAGCTGCCTAAATCAAACGGCTTGAAATCATCTTCAATACGCAGTGGTTTGTGTGCAATGCCAAATACTTTTTTCATATCGCCGTTTACAAAATACCGCACCTGGAACAGGGTGGCTGTTTGTTCGGCCTCATTGGCAAAATTGGCCAGGAGTATGCTGTATACTTCGTCGCGGTTTTCGCGCAGGTACAGGGTTTTGGTGCTGCCGGTGCTTTCGCTGTTAACAGAGCCGTAGCCGCCCTGCACATAAGATTCTTCTGTACGGTCGCCCTTTTTTTCGCTGCCGCTCGACTGGTTGTAAAACCTGTATTTTTTCTCCGGCACAATCAGCGTAAGCAAAGCATCCACAAACGTGGTTTTGCCGCTGCCGTTTGCGCCGGTAAGCAAAGATGTTTCGCCCATGGGTTTTATGCGGTGCACAATTTCATCGAACGTGCCCCAGTTAAACACCTCCATGTATTGCAGGCGGAAACCCGATTTATGATTGTCTGTGCTGAATACGTTGAGCTGCATGTTCGCTTAATTTCTGTTTAAACTGGTCCAGTATTTCCGTATCTACTTTTGCCTTGATGATCTTTTTGATCCTGAACTTCTGTTCATCGGCAATATCATTGTGTTCTGTTTTATCGAGAAAGCCGTTTTCTTCTGCTTTGTCAATCAGCCTGTCCAGCTCCCTGGTAAATTTTACCCGGCTGGCATTCTCTTTAAAGAACAGTTCAGCATATTCTTTTATTTCGCGCCGCTTTTTAATGAGTTCACGCGCAGTAACCTCACCTACTTCAAATTCTGCCATCATTTCGCGCAGCAGTACCAGCATTACGCTTTCATCGTAGGTAAGGGGCCTGCGCTGTATCCAGCTTACGGCAGCTTCATCGTCTTCTTCGGTAACGCGGTGGGTTAAATAAGCGTAGCCATCCTGCTCATCGAGCACCAGCTGCAAACCCAGCTGCTGTACAAAACGCGTAAGCTCGGTTTTATACACAATCAGTTTCTCCCAGGCAGATTTCTCCACATATTCCACCGGGCCTTTCAGCAGTTTAATAAACACCGGTGTATAGGGTAATATTTTATCGTTCTGATTCATATTTTCTTGTTATTGCCGCATTGCGGACTTTTACTTGCTGAACAACAGGTATGGCACTTCTATAAATTTTGTTTGCGCTTCATTGATGGGGATATGCTCTGTAATCTCCTTCATTACCTGCACCCGGCTGCCCTTGTCGCGTACAAAACTGAAGTAGGCAATCACTTCAGCAATACCTGCTTCCAGCCCGGATGCATCTACTATTTCTTTGAGTGTAGCTGTTTGCTGGTGTTGCAGCACCTTCTCCACCTTTTGCCACAACACGCGCTTGTCAACATGGCTTGTATTCAGCAATCGGCTGAAGCGGTCCATATCGGCAATCTTTTCTTCGGCCGATTGCGGTTGTTTTAGTACACTGGTGGTTTTCTTTTGTTCATCGGTAAGCTTTCTGTCCATCACCATACGAATGTCTACGCCTTCTGTAATCTCAATACCGCAGGGTACTTCGTCTTCATCCATCAGTTCAAATACCAGTTCCTTGATATTGCTGATTTGCTGGCGCATGCGGCGGTGGCGGGCAATTTCCTTTTCGGTGATAATGCGGCTGAGTTTCTCGGCCATTTTATCATTGGCTTCATACACATTACGTCCCTGCTGCAACAGCAGTGATTTCACATTCTGCAGAAAATGGCGGTCTGTTTCAATGGCACGGTCTTCGAGCAGGGTAAGCAACTGGTTGGTGAGCTCCCGCCATTCTTCCTGGCCTGCGCGGGAAATAAGAAAGTCCCAGAAAGCATAAAAGCTTTTACCCTGGTCGCTGGTGCGGAGCGCATCGTATGCCTCAAATGCATAGCCGATAATAGCGCCTTTGTTCAGCTCGGCGCGCGTATGTTGTTCTACAATATTGCGGTGTATCTGTTTAAAATTATCTTCCACCTCCCTGAAATCACTGATCAGCTCGTAACACAGGCGGGTAAACAGTTCCAGGCGCTCTTGTACCTGTGCGTTGCTGTACACTTCTACCGGCGCACCGAGTTCCAGTGCTTTAATTTCCTTATCAATTTCGGCACGGCGGTTTTTTAGTTCTTCCAGTCGCAGTGTGCGGTCGTCTTCGGTTTTCTCCACCATATCCTGTAAGGAATTGAAGAGAATTTTAAACCTGCTTTCTGTACCAACAAACTGTCGTTTCTCTAAACTCTGCAGCCATTGAAACAATTTTTCGCTGTGCGAACTCAGCTGGTACAGAGTGCCGCCTGCTTCATCTGGTAAATCCTGCAGCAGCCTTTTCTGCACCCAGTTGAGCAGGTATTTGCGTGCGCGGCTTTCTTCGTCTTCACCAAATTCAATACGCGCTTCTTCAAGGTATTCGGTGCCATCGGCATGCATGCTGAGTGTTTCGGCCAGCAAGGTTACCAGCTGTGGCTCGGCAACAGAAAACACGCCTGCTTCTTTAAACACCGTATATAAAAAAGGCAGCACCCAGTGCGCATTGCGCATACGCAGCATTTGCACAGAAGGTGAGTTGGTAATAATAAATTGTATATCCGGAAAAGCCATAGGCGATTAATCGATGTGTGCAAGTTTAGCGGTATTTCCGCTTCGCTGCGTGTGGTGTTTAGTTTTTGTGGGAAAGATTGGGATAATTAAAAATAAGATCGCATCTTTGTTAAAGAAAACAAAAAACGCTGCATCCTGCGTTTTCATTTATCCACATCAGCAGGCCACCTTACATTGCTTACTAACTACAATAATACGTTTGCCCCGCCTTCAACTGCGGGGCTTTTTTTTTGCGTCGCAGTTCCTGTAACCGGTGAATAGTGAATGAAAATACAAGCGGGGCAAACGTTCATTTACAGGGTTAAATCATACAAGCTTGTTAACGCCCTTTGTGAAGGAAAAACAAAAACCTGCTTAAAAGCCATGTATAAACTTCTGAAACCCCGTGGCAAGGCCCTTTCAGGACCTACTCTTTAACAAATTCTAAGGCAGCATTTAAGGTGTTTCTAAGCATATTTGCCGGCAGAATTCATAATTTGCCGTATCTGGTGATGTAATTATTCCGAAAACATGTTCAAATATCTTTTGTTGCTCTGCGCGGGCATTGCTATGTGTCGTAGTGTGCACGCACAAAACCTTGATGTGGATATTCTAAAACACATCAACCCTTCAAATGGCCATTATTCCGGTGTTATGACCGGGATCAGTAATTCTGCCTACAATATAGGCATTGGCGTACCGGTGGCCCTGACCATTGGCGGGTTTGTATCCGGCAACAAAGACCTGGGCTGGAAAGGCCTGCGCATTGCAGAAACAGTGGCCATTTCGTCTATTGTTACAGAACTGGCCAAACGTGCAGCCAGCCGTAACCGCCCGTCATTTACGTACAAAGGCATCATACACGCCTACAGCCCGGGTAATGATGATAAGTCTATGCCTTCCGGCCATACCTCGCTGGCTTTTTCCCTGGCAACCAGTGTAACGCTTGAATTCAAGAAATGGTATATCGCCGTACCGGCTTATGTGTGGGCAGGCTCGGTAGCCTACTCGCGCATGTACCTGGGTGCACACTACCCTTCTGATGTATTTGCCGGCGCAGTAGTTGGTACAGGTACTGCCTTTGCCACCCGCTGGCTCAATAAAAAATTATTCAACCGGCCCAAACCGGTTTTAAGGCCACTGCCTGAATAAACAAAAGCCCCGTTCACAGCAAACGGGGCTTTTTTATGTCCAATACATTTACCAGGAGTATCAATAATCGCTGTTTGCTCCACCTCCCCCGCTGCTGCCTCCGCCAAACTGCGTATGATCAACCGGCATTTTTTTAATGGCAGCCGATTGCAGCAATAACAGCGCTTTAGCCTGCAACAATCCTTTTTCATCACCTGCACCGGCTTCAAAAGTATAACCGTATTTGCCTGTTTTTACCAACCGTATTAACACATAAGCAATACCCAGTGCCAGCAAACCGCCCCATACCATAGCTTGTTCGGGCGGCATAATGGAGTAGTAGTAACGCACGGTAAAAACTGATACCAGTAATAAAGCCAGGCCAAGCCGCACTATTGCCATATCTTTTTTACGGATACCCGCTACCACATATATCAACGGCACTGCGATGGTAAACACCCAGAAAATCAAGCCCAACACAAAACCAGTAGCCCCAAAACCCGGGAACAGGTAAGCGCCTGCCTGCATAATCACATAAAAATTACCCGCCGTGTACAGGCAGGTGAGTGCCAGCAGGCGAATGCAGGTAAAACAATAACGGTATGCCAGCAAAGATTCGCGCTGTACGTATTTACCGGCCAGCCTGTACAATGCAACCGAAACAATCATTACCAGTAAAGGCAGCAGGTACCAGGGCATCAGCCTGTTACCCAGCGCAAATACCAACGTGAGTAAAGCAACCACTGCCAGCATGCCCATAAACGCATCTACAAAGCGCGCACACAGCGCCGTGCAAATAACCAGCATGACCAGTGCTACAATTGCTAATGGAGGCTGGCCATAGTCTGTGCCGTATAAAGCAACCAAACCACAAATAACAATGCCTGCAAGCAGTACATTGTCTACCCCGCCGTTGTAATATCGTTTGCTTTTGACCATCGCTTCCAGTACAAAATAAGTTGCTGCGCCCATTATTATGGCCGCAATGCTGAAGCCTATTTTGTTAATACCGCCTTCCAGCAAAAACAACGATAAAAAACCGCAACCGAACAACCAGCCCACAACCGTGAGCAGGCCAATGGCAATGGCAATAAACAAATCGGGTGTATATAATTCAGAAGGATATGCCTGCTCAATATTGTTAAGCGATGCCTCACTAATGCAATGTTGTTTGTTTGCAGTTGCGGCAGCCTGTTGCACATACCTGTTGTATAAATCTGCCTTTGAATAGCTATGCATGTGCTTTAAATTTTTTATTGTAATGAATCAGCAGCCAGGTTAGCAACACACTTAAAGAGATGCCATATAACAGTCCCAGGTAAATAACGCCCACTTCATTGGGCATAAGCGCCAACAAGGCGATACCGGCATACATGGCAGCTGCATAACTATAGGCTATGGTTACAGCGAAATAGTAATAACTATTGGCGGCGACAGCGTATTTCAGGCAAGCTGCTGCAGCAGCTGCAATTAACACAAACCACAGGAAGTATGCATCGTGAAAAACAAACATGGCCGTGACAGCACCGATAAAGAACAGGTGCGTACCAAAATTCAGGTACACCTTATAAAAATGCTTCTTCACATTTTTATAAAAGCTGAAGGCAGCAATGCCAACGAGGAAAGCGCCCAGTAAAACGGCTGTATAAATCAGGCGCTCATTGCCAAAATCATTACCGCTGACAACAGAAAGCGGCGCCACCGTAATACCCAGCCATGCAGCCAGGTTACTGATGCCCAGGCTCAACACGCCTGCATGATCAAAATAATAAGCAGTAGCAAACAACAGCACCATGGGTACAAAACCGGCCAGGCCCCATCGCTCACCAAACACATGATATACAAACTGCATGTAGCCCACCCATATCAGCAGCAACAGGCTGCCGAAGAGTATTACATAGTCGAACCCGGTGTTGGGCGACTGCACTTTGGCCTGCGAATAACCGCTGGCCTTTTTAAAACACCATACATAACAAGCCGTGCAGGTAATAGCTATAAAGGCGATTATGGCCATATGACCAATACTGTCGATGTTTTGATAAACGACAATACCAAGACCTGTGCATAAAACCACGATGCCTGCATATAACAAAGTAAGCAGGTCATTACGCACTGATAAGGGGCGTTGTTGCTGCACAGCAACATTGTCGAGTTCATCGGGGGTAATAAGCCCTTGCTGCTGCAGTTTGGAGAAAAGGTTGTACAACATGCTTTAAATAAATGTTAAGCAATATAGGCAAACATTTTCCTGCCGTAAAATACCCCTTACTGGGGAATGCTTTCTACTCGCAAATGCAGCATGCAAGTGTATTTCAACGTAGATGGCACAACGGAACAGTATTTGACCCGTAAGAAGTATAAAAAGCTAAACTATGGAAAAGAATACAGCAGCAATCGAAGTGTTGAACGATCTTATTCAAATCAATAACGATCGTATCGCGGGCTACGAAAAAGCCATTAAAGAATTAAAAAAGAAAGAACAGGACAACGACCTCAGCACCCTGTTTACAGCCATGATTGCGGAAAGCCATGAAATACGCAACGAACTTGGACAGGAAGTGCAAGCCCTTGGCGGTTCTATGGACGATGGTACTACCACCAGCGGTAAAATTTACCGTGCATGGATGGATATAAAAGCCATATTCACCGGGAACGACAGACACGCAGTTCTTGAAAATTGTGAAGCAGGTGAAGATGCCGCACAGAAGGCCTATACCGCTGCGCTTGAATCAGATGTGCTTCCAGCCTACATTCGCCAGATGCTGCAGGAACAGCAGGACGCACTGCGCCAGTCGCACGATGAAATCAAATCGCTGCGTAACCAATACGCATAAGCCGGGGCTAACCTGGAGTATCATACGGGGCATCCTATTGCAGGGTGCCCTTTTTATTTTGTATCTTCTACACGAAAGCGAACAGTTGCTGTATCAAAAACGAACACATTCGTAGAAAAAACAGAACCGACTGCACTTGATTATCAACCATTTGCCAAAGCTGCATCATTTTAGAGCCTGTTTTGGCCTACATAAACCACGACAATGCTCAAAAACTATCTGCTCATTGCCTGGCGCAATTTGCTCAAAAGCAAAGCTTATTCCAGCATCAATATCCTGGGCCTTGCCGCAGGCATGGCCGTAGCCCTTCTTATCGGGTTATGGATTTATGACGAACTTTCTTTTGATCACTATCACGCCAGGCATAACAGGCTGGGCAGGGTAATGACCACCCAGACTTTTAATGATCATACCGGCACACACAATGCCGTATCTATTCCGCTGGGATACGAGCTGCGGGAGAAATACCGGGCAGATTTCAAGAACGTAACGCTTGCCTCCTGGAACTTTTCACATGTACTTGCTGTTGGCGATAAAAAAATAAGCCAGAGCGGCATGTGGGTACACCCGGAGTTTCCCGGCATGTTGTCGCTGAAAATGATACAGGGAAATATCAATGCCCTGAATGCTCCTTACACCATATTGCTCACTGAATCGGTTGCCAAAACACTGTTCGGTAACACGAACCCGATGAATAAAATCATTAAGCTCGACAACAAACACAGTGTTAAAGTAGCCGGCGTATACGAAGATTTACCGCACAACACCTCTTTCTTTGATACCAAATTCTTTATGCCCTGGGATACCTATGTGGCCACAGAAAAATGGCTTACCGAATCACGCACACAATGGGGCAACCACAGTTTTCAGCTGTTCGTGGAACTGAATGACAATGCAGACTTCGATGCCGTAACACGCAAGATTGCCAACATTGCGAAAGAGCATGTAAAAGAAGGCAATGAACACGGGCTGGTGCACCCAATGGACAAATGGCACCTGTACAGTGAATTTAAAGATGGCCGTGTGAAAGGCGGCCGCATTCATTTTGTATGGCTGTTTGGCGCCATCGGCATTTTTGTGCTGCTGCTGGCCTGCATCAACTTTATGAACCTGAGCACCGCACGCAGCGAGAAGAGGGCCAAAGAAGTAGGCATACGCAAAGCCATTGGCTCGTTGCGCCGCCAGCTGATGGGACAGTTTTTAAGTGAATCTATTGTTGTGGCTTTCCTGTCGCTGCTACTGGCCATTATACTGGTGGTATGCCTGCTGCCGTTCTTTAACAGCATTGCCGATAAACACATGCGCCTGCCCTGGGGCAATCCCATTTTCTGGTCTGCCACCATCCTGTTTACCTTTCTTACCGGGCTTGTTTCAGGCAGCTACCCCGCGTTTTACCTTTCCAGCTTTGAACCCATCAAGGTATTAAAAGGCACTTTTAAAACAGGCCGCTTTGCAGCATTGCCCCGCAAAATACTGGTGGTAATACAGTTTACTGTTTCGGTTACATTGGTAATCGGCACCATCATCGTATATAAACAGATCCAGTATGCGAAAGACAGGCCGGTTGGTTACTCCCGTGCCGGACTAATTATGATGAATATGCAAACACCTGAGATCAATGGCCATTATGATGCCCTTCGCGGCGATCTGCTGAAAACAGGCGTGGTGGAAAATATGGCTGAATCATCCAGTCCGGCTACAGAAATATGGAGCAACCAGATTGGCTTTGACTGGAAAGGTAAAGATCCCAACACCACCCCGGTATTCGGTATACAGGCGGTTACCCATGATTATGGTAAAACCATTGACTGGCAGATAAAAGAAGGCCGTGACTTCTCCCGCAATTTCACCACAGACAGCGGCGCACTGATTTTAAATGAAGCAGCAGTAAAACTTACCGGCTTGAAAAACCCGGTTGGCGAACTGATTAAATGGAACGATAAGGAACGCAGGGTAACCGGAATTGTAAAAGACATGGTGATGGAATCGCCCTATGAGCCGGTAAAACCCACTGTTTTCTTCCTCGACTATGGCTGGACACAGGTGATCACTATCCGCGTAAAACCAACCGTGGCCATGCATGAAGCCATTTCTAAAATTGAACCGATATTCCGCAGCTACGATCCCGGCAGCCCGTTTGACTATAAATTCATTGACCAGGAATATGCGCAGAAATTTTCTGATGAAGAACGCATTGGCCACCTGGCCACTTTCTTTGCCATACTCGCGATTTTTATTTCGTGTTTAGGTTTGTTTGGATTGGCATCATTCGTTGCCGAACAACGCACCAAGGAAATTGGTGTACGCAAAGTACTGGGCGCATCGGTGTTTACCTTGTGGGGCATGCTTAGTAAAGACTTTGTTACGCTGGTATCCATCTCCAGCTGTATTGCCGTGCCTATTGCCTGGTATGCGCTGTACATATGGCTGCAGAATTATGAATACCACACGCCTATTTACTGGTGGATATTTGTGGCAGCCATTTTAGGCGCCCTTGCCATTACGTTAATGACCGTTAGTTACCAGGCCATCCGCGCAGCGCTGATGAACCCTGTGAAAAGTTTGCGATCAGAATAAAACAGTTTATTATAAAAAAGCCGGGGCAAACCTGTTGGTATGCCCCGGCTTTTCTTTTACCGCGTGCCAGTAAGCATATTTGAGCCTGCTCCCCTATATTTGCCTGTTCCCTAAACCTCCAATATCAATGAAAAAGCTTTTACTGTTGTGCTGCTGCCTGCCGGTAACACTGTTTGCACAAAACTTTTATTTCTCTGGCAGGATCGGGCTCGCCAATTACCAGGGCGATTTACACCAAACAGGCTTTACCCTCAGCCAGTCTAAATTTCTTTTTTCTGCAGGTGCCCGGTACGATTTATCAGAACATATTGCCGCCCGCTCTTACCTCACTTTAACAGGTGTACAGGGTGATGATGCCAAAGGCTCTCCGGGAATGCAGCAACGCAACCTCAATTTTAAATCGAAAATATTTGAATGGGAACTGGGTGCGCAATACAATTTTTTAAGTTTGAACAACCATTGGTGGACACCCTATGTTTTTGCAGGCCTGGGCGTTTATCATTTTAACCCCTATACATACGACAGTACAGGCGATAAAGTACTGCTGCAGCCGCTGAGCACAGAAGGCGAAGGTTTTGTTCGTCATGTGGATGTATATAAACGCTGGCAGCTCAGTATTCCCTATGGCTTCGGCGCCGATTTTGCGCTTAATGAAGACATGCGCGTAGGTATTGAATTCGGTTTCCGGAAATTGTTTACTGACTATATGGATGATGTTAGCGGCAAATATGTTGACGCTGCGCTGCTGCAAAAAAATGCAGGAGACCAGGCTGTAGCTATGGCCTACCGTGGTGCAGGCGCTTACCCGGCTGCAGGCACTATGCGCGGCAGCGGCGGCGGTAATGATTCCTGGTATTTTGTAGGGCTTACGTTTACCATCCGCTCGTTCATTGACCAGTACAAACGCATCAACGGCTTGCCTGGCTTTAAACACGATAAAAAAGTAGGCTGCCCGGCCACCCGCATTTACCGCTGGTAAAACAGCAACCGGTGATACTGAACCCGCAGGTATTTTTCACCTGCGGGTTTTGTTTTGTGTTCTCCTGTCTTTTCTTCGCTTATTTTCGGGCAGCATTTAGTTTTGTTTACTACTCTTTCCAATATCCTCCCGAAGCCACATCAATCACCTGCCAACCATTCAGGTATCATTTTTGGAAGAATGCGTAATCAAACCGTATGAAAAAATTACTGACACTGCTCTGTTTCTGTCCGATTGCTGTTGTTGCACAGGATTTATACCTGTCTGTGAAGGCAGGTGTAGCCAATTACAATGGCGAACTTGCTACCAGCTCGTTTACACTCAAACAAAGTAAAATAATGGGCAGCCTTGGTGCCCGGTACGATATTACTGAACACATTGCTGCACGCACCTACCTTACGCTTACTTCCCTGCAGGCGAATGATAAATACGGCACACCCGTACACCAGGCCCGCAACCTGAATTTTAAAACCGGCCTGTTTGACTGGGAACTGGCCCTGCAATACAATTTTCTAAACCTGAATTATAACTGGTGGACGCCTTACGTGTTTGCCGGTGGTGCGTTGTACCATTTTAATCCATACACCTACACCACAGACGGCATCAGAACCAACCTGCAGCCGCTGAGCACAGAAGGAGAAGGCATAACCGGTACAGGCGTTAAACCTTACAAGCTTACCCAGTTTGCCGTGCCGCTGGGCGTTGGGGCCGACTTTGCTTTGAATGAAGACATGCGTGTAGGTGTTGAATTTGGTTACCGCGTATTGTTCACCGACTACCT
The DNA here is from genome assembly GCF_003412455.1 of Deminuibacter soli. GTDB lineage: Bacteria > Bacteroidota > Bacteroidia > Chitinophagales > Chitinophagaceae > Deminuibacter > Deminuibacter soli. The sequence continues at coordinate 915,695 of NZ_QTJU01000001.1, forward strand.
GGATGATGTAAGCCGCAAATACATTAACGAAACCACGCTGCGCAATGCACGCGGGCAAACAGCCGTAGACCTTGCCTACCGCGGCAATGAAGTAAATGCCGGCCCCTACCCGGGACCAGGCGTAGCCAGAGGCAATCCCAATGCCAGAGACAGCTGGTATTATCTTGGTCTTACCTTCACCGTACGCTCGTTTGTAAACCAGTATAAGCAATTAACACGGCCAACCAAACGGTATAAAAAAGTAGGTTGCCCTGAGCGGATGTATAAGTAAGTGCTTACACTTTTTCTTTTTGCGGCGTCAGCAGTGCGGCAATCATATCGAGCGGTACGGTTAACCAGTCGGTACGGTTGTTTTGCAGTTCGGTATTTAAATCTTCGAGTGCCTGCTGCAGCATAAAATTCTGCAGCAGCATTTCCTGGTCGTCTTGTTCTGCTGGTATCAATGCCGTGTTCTTTACCGTATCGAGCCAGGCATAAATAAAAATACCGCTGATATGATGCCACCAGTAGTTGGCAAACGGCAATAATGCAGGCAACTCTTCTTTCTGAATATGGTTGTCGTTGCGGAACGCCTCGTGCGCTGCATAGTGCAGAGAACTAACCATACTGGCCACATCTTTCAATGGTGAGCGCTTTAACCTGCGTTCGCTGTAGCGCTGGGATGCTTCGCCACCATAATCCTGTATTGCCAGGTCTTTTCCGGTAAGCAACACCTGCCCCAGCTGAAAATTACCGTGTATGCGTATTTTCAGTACGTCGAGCTTTTTATCGTAAATATGTTTAAGTGTGCCCAGCAACTCTGTTCTTTTATTGAGCAGGCTTTCTGCCGCAGGTTTTACTTCGCCATCCAGGTTAGCTGCTGCGCGGTTAAGCCGGTGATAGGTTTCACGCACCAGCGACACCATTGATGCAAATAAAGAACGTTGATAGTGCAGCGAAAACTCTTCGGGTTTAAAATCCTTATTTGTTACATCCGATGCCAATGCCAGGTGCATCTGGCCGGTGCGTACACCGAGCAAACGGGCTTGCTCTGCAGCCGAGTTGCCCAGCAATACCTGCAGCATTTCGGGCAGGTGTTCGTAAGGCAAGGGGTTTACCAGTGAACCCACACGCTGTTCGGGATGCAGCTGGTTTCTGTCGCGCGCTTTAATACGCTCCACATAATTGTGCATGCGCTCCATTACATAACTGTGCCCGTCACCATGGTTTTCGATCATCTCCTGCATTATACCCAGTACAATGGGAATGGTATCGTACTTCCATTCAATGGCACCAATAAACGCAGGGATATAGGGAAACTTTGCCTGCTCGGTCAGAAACCGGGTAACTTCAAGATCGGGGTTGATAGACCTGTCTACCTTGCGGTACATCTTCAGAAAATACAGGTTATCATACGTGATAGAAGTATTAAACTGGTCACTGGCGTGGATGCGTGATTTGATCTCGTCTTTGTGTTCGCCCCAGTATTTCTTCATCTCGTTGTTGCCATACAATACAATCTCACTGCTGTTCAGCGCAAGGTGTTTGTTGTTGGTCATGCGTTTGATGAGTTCATGCTGCAGCGGCGCAGTAAAAAAGGCATCGCACAACACGCCTTCGGCTTCACCCAGCCGCATGCGGGCTATAATGGATTGCGGGCAATTGCTTGCCAGCTTGCCAGACTGCGGTGCGGAGGCAAACGTAACCGGCAGCTGGTACATTTCGGGCAAACTGCTCTGGTAACTTACTTCCAGCAGCAGCCAGTATATGGGATGGTCATCTGCCGAAACGGTGGCGTGATTGGTAATGGTGATGGTATAAATGGCATGCTGTCTTCCGCTGAACCATTTTGCCTTTAACAGGTAAGCAGGCAGCAGTTCATTTTCGAGCCTGTCCCTGGTACTGTTCTGCAGCAGCTGTTCCCAACTGGCAATATTTAATTCTGGCAAGGGTGCATTGTCATCTACCTCGGGATGTGCCTTTTCCAGTACAAATGCCTGAAAGCCGTGCGGCGTCATGGTAAAAAAATACGGGCTGTCATCTTTAATAGAAGGAAACTTGTTCTTGCTCGCCATCTCGCGCAGCACATTGCCTTTGTAGGCACTTAAATCCACTTCTGCAGCCTGCGAAAACTTTGACAGGTTTACTACAATAAGCAGGGTTTGCTCCTGGTAACTGCGCGTAAAGGCCAGTATTTTGGGATTCTCTACATTTAAAAACTTCAGGTCGCCCCGGCCGAAGGCCTTGTATTTTTTGCGCATGCCAATCATGCTCTTCATTACCCAGAAAAGTGAAGAGGTATTCTCGCGCTGTGTTTCCACGTTTACTGCTTCGTAATGGTAAGCAGGATCGAGTATCAGCGGCAGGTACAGGCGTTGCGGGTTAGCAGAGGAGAAACCTGCATTCCTGTCGGGCGACCACTGCATGGGCGTGCGTACGCCATCACGGTCGCCCAGGTAAAAATTATCACCCATGCCTATTTCGTCTCCGTAATAAATAACCGGGGTGCCCGGCAATGTAAACAACAGGCAGTTGAGCAGTTCTATTTTGCGCCGGTTATTGTCTACCAGTGGCGCCAGCCTGTGGCGAATGCCCAGGTTAATGCGCGCCTTGGGGTCTTTTGCATAAGCCTTGTACATGTAATCCCTTTCTTCATCCGTTACCATTTCAAGCGTTAGCTCATCGTGGTTGCGCAGGAAAATGGCCCATTGGCAAACATCGGGTATGGCAGGTGTTTGATCGAAGATATCGGTAACCGGGTACCGGTCTTCCATTTGCAATGCCATAAACATGCGGGGCATTACGGGGAAATGGTAATTCATGTGGCATTCATCGCCTTCACCAAAATAAGCAGCTGCATCTTCGGGCCACATATTGGCTTCTGCCAGAAACAAGGTGCCCGGGAAATGCGTGTCGATATGCCTGCGCATTTTTTTCAGAAAAGCATGTGTTTCGGGCAGGTTTTCGCCGTTGGTTCCTTCCCGTTCAAACAGGTAAGGCACGGCATCGAGCCGGAAGCCATCTACGCCCATGCGGCACCAGTAATCGATGATTTTAAAAATCTCTTCCTGTACAACAGGGTTATCATAATTCAAATCTGGCTGGTGATGAAAAAAGCGGTGCCAGTAATATTGCTGTGCCAGCGGATCCCATGTCCAGTTGGATGTTTCAAAGTCCTGGAAAATAATGCGCACATCTTTGTACTGGTTGGGATCATCCGTCCATACATAGTAATCGCGCTCCGGTGAATTTTTGGGTGCCATCCTGGCGCGCTGAAACCACGGGTGCTGATCGCTTGTGTGGTTAATGACCAGTTCGGTAATTACTTTCAGGCTGCGTTTGTGCGCTTCTTTCAGCAGCTGTTTAAACTGGTGAATATTGCCATAAGCCGGGTTAATATTGTAATAGTCGGCAATATCATAGCCATCATCCCGCTGTGGCGAGGGGTAAAAGGGCAACAGCCAGATAGCGGTAACACCCAGCTCCTGCAGGTAATCGAGTTTTTGCATCAGCCCCTGGAAATCGCCGATACCATCGCCATTGCCATCGCAGAATGCCTTGATGTGCAATTCGTAAATAATGGCGTCTTTGTACCAGTGCAGCTGGTCGTCTAATTCCGTTTGCTCATTCATATCAACACTGCTTTATACTTACGTAATACAATGGCAGCCTATGCATGTTTGCGTACAGGCTGTTTGGTGCGCCGCTCTTCTCCCATTAAAATAGCCCAGGGTTGCAAGCTGTTTACCTGTTCGCTGATAATGCGGATGATCGCCATCAGTGGTATAAACAGGAACATGCCGGGAATACCCCAAACCAGTTTACCCATCATCACTGCCAACAGGGTGATAAAGGCATTCATTTTAACTCTTGCGCCTACAATACGCGGCAGAATAATATTCGCATCGAGCGTGTGTGCCACTACAAATACAATGGCCAGTTGCGCAGCCTGCGGGCCGGTACCATTTACCATAGTAATCACCATGCTGATTACCAGTGCCGTGTAAATGCCCACATAAGGTATAAGGTTGAGTACGGCGGCAAACACCGCGATTAGCAATGCATATTTAATGCCCAGCACCAGCAGGGCTGTAAAAATTAACAGGAAGAGTATGGCCATTTCAGTCAGCAAGCCCAGCACATAACCATTCATTACACGGCGTATAACGTTCACGACTTCGTTTACTTTGGCGCGCTGTGTTTCGCTGAAAAAGGCCAGTACAAACTGCAGCAGCAGGTGGCGGTGAAACAAAATGAAAAAGGTAAAGAAGAAGAAGAAAATTGTGAGTATCAGCAGTTCACCCATACCCACAAACGTGGTACCCACCGAGCTTGCTACGGCGCCGGCCATGGTGTTTACAGATTTGTTCAGGTAATTGCTCTGGTCTGCATCATTGATGTGGTATTTGCGGTAAATCCAGTCGTGCAGGTTGTTGAGCAACTGGCTGAACTTCGCCTGCAAATTGGGTAAACTGTGCGTGAAGTTGATTAGCTGTGAACTGAAGAAGTATACAAACAAGGCCACCATTGCCATAAACAGCAATACGGTAATACCTGCGGAAAGCGCCCTGCCCAGGCTGTGCCGCTCGAGCCAGCTGGCAACAGGATATAACAATATGGCGACCAGGAAGGCGAAAAACAGCGGGATACTGACTGTTTTACTCACATACAACAGCAACAGTACAAGCACTACGGCATGCAGTATCAGTGCCACCCGCGCGTACAAGGCAAGCTTTACAGGTGTTTGCATTTATCAATGGTTATGCCTTACCGAAACAATAAGCATACCGAAGCCCCTGCCCTGCCTGTTGCTACACCTTCAAACGCAGCCGCTTTTTCTCCAGCACCCCGGTGAGCAGCACTGTGCCAAATGCCACGGCTGCAGCGCGCAGCAATCCTGTGGCCCCGTTGTTAAAAGCATGCGGGTACCTGAAATCGGTGTAGTAATAAATTGAGTACAGGAAGTAAGGCAACAGGTAACAGGTAAGCGTACTGGTGCCTGCAGGCATAATAAGTTTAAACCAGTGCTGCTTGTTTTTAATATCGATGAGCCAGATGAGCAGGGCAAAAAAAGCAATGCTGATACCGGTGCAGATCGCTACCCAGGCGGGCGTATCATGGTCTTTCGATATCCCATCTAGCGGCCGTACAATAAAACCGGTTATTATGCAAACCGCAGCCAGGGTAATAAGCAGGGCAAACAGCCTGGGGTTGTTTTGTGCAAACAATTGCGCGTAAATACCCGATACCACTACACCGGCCATTACCAGCGCCAGCATGGCACCGTTACCGCCCGGCCAGATGTACTCCCGCAAACCGTTTAAGTCGGAAATAATGTGTGCATGCACCAGCAACGAAAACACGAAGAAGAAAACAGCAGCTGCCACCTGCACCCAGAAACGCCCTTTTGAAAAGAGATAAATAAGCGCGCCTGTGCCGTAAGCCCAGCCTATGAGCCCCAGTATGCCCCACCAGCTGGTTTGCAGGTACTGCGGCGCCTCGTCTGTTCCGCCCTTGTACAATACAGCCAATATAATGAGTATGGCCACACCGATGCCCTGCAGCACATAACGCCGTGCTTTGGGCATGGCAGGCGGATAATCGAGCCATATGAGGAAAAATGCGGCGGTTATACCAAACTCCCATACAGGCCGCAGCACATCGTAGGTCTCGTTAAACTCTTCGAGGTTTACATGATAAAAACCCATTACGATTAAAGCAAAGGCCCGCACTATAATATACCAGGCTATTTTATATACCGGCTCGCCACGTTTTAAACGGTTGTTAATGGCGAGCGGCAGGGACAGGCCAACAATAAACAGGAAAGCCGGGAAAACCGTATCTGCCAGCCCAAGGGCATCTTCATCCGGTTTGGCATGTTCAATCCACGAGGGAATATGCCGTACTGTATCGGCATCGTTTACAAAAACCATCAGCAGCATGGTTATGGCGCGGAAGACATCGATGGACCGTTGACGATTATACAGTGGTTTCATTGAAAATGGAAAATAAAGTCACTCAATATACAGTTACCCATGCATACGTGTTCGTTTTTGTGCATTTGTAATGCAGGGCGGTTTAATTTCAACCCCTGTAAAATGCCTGCAATGCAGCGGGCACAACTGCTAGCAGCCGGATTAATTCTGTGTAAAAATTCCACACACATATAAGTGTTCATTTTATGTATCGCCCTTATTGCGAGAAAACTAGTTGTAACTTTAAGTAAAATGAAAACCATATGAAAAAGCTATTCCTGCTCTTTGCGCTGCTCACATTTGGTGTGGTAGCGGCTAACGCGCAAGACACATCTATGCACAAGATGAAAGAAGCGCACCACAAAATGAAAGATTGCATTGCAATGAAGGATGGAAAGGTTTGGGTGATGAAGGATGGAAAAACCTGGGAAATGAAAAAAGACATGACTTTGTCTGACGGTTCTGTTGTAATGAAAGATGGTTCCGTAAAAAAATCAACCGGTGAAACCGTGATGCTGAAAGAAGGCCAGTGCATTTATATGAATGGCAAAATCAGCGACATGAAAATGAAAGATCCCGGCGGCATGTAGCTTACAAACGAGACAAACAAAACAAGATTTTAAAAGCCCGGCACGTGCATGCCGGGCTTTATATTTAGCTTTTAGAACCGCCGCTCATTTTACCCAGCAGCCATATTACCAGCACTATAACAATTACCACCAGGATTATACCCCACCACATACCGGCTTTAAATATGGTACCGATAGCCTGGCAACTGCTTAATGCAACTGCAAGCGCCAACATAAAAGGAAGTACACGTTTCATATGGTTCAACATTTATTTGATGTTATAAATAATTAGCAAAGCAGTTAGAAATATTATGCCAAAGTTTACCGTTCCAGCTTATCAGGGCTGCGGCATCGAATGCAGGCCAATACGGTTTCCCTCTGTATCTATAATTACAGCCATGTAGCCATACTCGGGCGTTATCTGTGTTTTAGGAACCATTATCTTGCCGCCGGCCTGCGTTACTTTATCCAGTATCCACTGCACATCGGGGTTGGCATTGAGGTAAATTAGCGGCCCGTCTGTTTCGGAAGGCTTGTGAAAACCACCGCTGTCGCACAAGGCACCACCTACGCCTGTCATATCTTTTAAGGGGAACATGCGCATTTTCAGGTTCGGCATTTCCATGGGTATCATATTGATCCCGAAAATGGTTTCATAAAAACGCTGGGCGCGGTCAAGGTCGGTCGCCGGTATTTCAAACCAGCTGATGGCATTGCTGAAGATCATGGTACAGTAGTTTTCAGTACTTACAAAATACAATCAATAAGGTTGTACCGCAGCTGCGTGTTTAACATCCGGGGTGCCGGCTGTAACCTGCCCGTTTTAATCTCCTTTTATAGTTTTCAGCCTTGCTTTAGGCGCTATTTAATTGCACGGGGCAGTACTGCATTGTAATTTTGTTTCAGCAATAAGGGCAACAGAATCAGTTGCGACATTTGCACTCAACTAAATACAAAAAGGTGTTTTTCATAGGTTAGCAACGGCCTGCTTTTTCCAAAGCCAAGGCCTTTTTTTTGCCCCTGCACCAACGCTGTTTAAATACATTTATCTTGCCGCTTTTTAAACAGTATACATGCAAACTCCGGAGCAGCCCGCCGCCAATCCCATATTACAACAACTGGTTACCATGAAAATGCCCTTTGGCAAATACAAGGATCATTTGCTGTGCGACCTGCCTGTTTCTTACCTCGAATGGTTTCAGCGCAAAGGATTTCCCAAAGGTTCTATGGGCATGTTACTGCAAACCATGTATGAAATAAAACTCAACGGGCTGGAATACCTGCTGGAACCCCTGAAGCGCAAACGGTAATTGGTACGGTTTTGCTGATACATTAGTTCTATGAAAAAGCTACTGATTGTATCAGCCATTGTGCTTGTGGCCGGCGCAGCCGGCGTACTGGCCTACCTGCATTTTACCAGGAACAAAGACCTTACGCCGCTTGTAACCAAAAAACTGCAGCAACTGGTGCATGATGGCTCGGGCGGCTTGTACAACCTGAAAGTAGATAGCATTGAGCTGGATGTAATTGCCGGCAATATCCTGCTGTACAATGCCAGCCTGCAGGCCGATTCTTCAGTATTGCAACAAATGAAACAGACCAACCGCGCGCCTGAAAACGTGTTTCGCGTATCGGTTAAACTGCTCGATTTAAAAGGTCTTTCCCCGAAAACGCTGCTCGACAAAAAGAATATTGATCTCAGTACCCTGCATATACGGGAACCAAAAGTGGAAATATTTCACCAAACAGCCAGTGAAGCCAAATCGCCGGACAGCCTGTACCATAAAATAGGGAAGGAACTGCATTCTTTTAAACTCGGCGATCTGCTGCTTGATAAAATTGCCTTTACCTACTACGACCTCGACAAAGGAGGCAAAACAACGCACCTCGACAACCTGAGTTGCCATTTCACCAACATACTGGTTGATTCTACCACACAGCACGATACCACGCGTTTTTTATTCGCGAAAGAAGCGGTGTTGCTGCTCAGCAATTATGAGCACATCAGCAAAAGTGGTTTGTATCGCTTTGCTATTGATTCTATGACCATGGTGGCTACCTCGCGGCAGATACATATCCGCAACCTTACCCTGCGGCCTGCAGGCAAAAAAGAAGACTTCAGCAGCAAAATAAAACTCCGGCAAGACCGCTATGATTTACACATCAGCAATATTTCTGCGAGCAATGTGGATTGGTTTAACCTCCTCATCAACAAAACCATGATTGCCGATGAAGTGAACATTTCAAACGGCAGCTGGGAAATATTCAGCGACCAGCGGGTGCCTCCTTCCAATGAATCGAAACTCGGCTCCTTCCCGCATCAGAAACTCACCCAACTGCTGATGCCGGTGTATATAAAAAATATACGGATACATGACCTCGATATCATTTACCAGGAGTTTAACCCGCTTTCAGGCCAGAAAGGTACCGTTGAGTTTTACCATGCAGATGGCGTGATTAGCAATGTAACCAATGCAGTGGATAAAATAAAAGCCAACCAGTACATGGAAATAAAAGCCCATGCAGCTTTTATGCAGCAGGCAAGAATTGATGCCACCATACGGTTTGATTTAAAAAATGCGGCAGCCGGTTTATTTACAGTAGATGGCAAAGTAGGCAACATGGATGTTACACACCTTAACAAGGCCACTATTCCGCTGGGCCTGTTTGATGTAAAAAGCGGTACCCTGAAACAGTTTACGTTTCACATGGAAGGCAATAACCGCAGGTCTGCTGCAACCACCAGTGTTACGTACAGCGATCTTAAAGTAAATGCCATGGCCAAAGATGAAGACCATCCCGGGGAAGTAAAGAAAAAAGGACTGGCCACATTTATTGCCAACAATTTCATGCTCGCCAAATCGAGCCCTGACAAAGGCAGTTCGCCCATTGAACAGCATGTAACCTTTACCAAAACACCACAGCAAACGTTCTGGGGCTTTATCTGGAAAACAGTGATGGAAGGCATACGCCCATCTATTAAGGGGCAAAAAGAGAAGAAAAAAGATGCATAGAAAAAGCTGTTATGTTAATTATGCGTACAGCACCATCATCAAAGTTCAAACGTCGATGGCGGATTAACTGCAAAAGCTGCATAAATACACACAGTAAAGCAATCTTTAATGTATTTTTTAAAAAATTTGATGGTCTTTATTGGTTATTTAATTGTGTAGCACTCAGCCTTGATGTACCTTTACATTACAAAACAACAACAACTACACCAGTAGTTCACATAACTAAAGATGGTGTTTTTCATAGGTTAGCAACGGCCCGCCTTGTCCAAGGCATGGGCCTTTTTTCTTTTAGGTACGTACCCTGTTTTGTTCATCTGCAGCGCCTTCATGTCTGCCCGCAGGTTTATCACTCAAGACTTTCCCGAAACGCCAGGTAAACGAAATATTGATCACACGCGAATCGCGCTTCTGTATAAAATGTTCGTGCACGTTCTGGTAAAAAATATCGCCGTTGGTTACACGCGTATAAAAGATATCGCGTGCATTGAGTTTAATAGTTCCCTTGTTATGCAACACCTGTTTTGAAATGCCGGCCGACACATCGCCCTGCGGCTGTATCCTGAACTGCCCTTCCACATCTTTTGAATTATAATAACCCGACAACTCTGCTGCCCAGCCGTGTTTAAACTTAAACTGGTTGTTGGCGTTGAACTGCCCGTTAAAGGCACTTGTTTTTACATCATCTCCATTATTGTAGCCTCGCACGGTTTTGTAATTGATATCGCTGTGCAGTGTAGTGCTGAACCAGGGAGCCACCTGCAGCTGTGCATTAAAGCTTACCCCGGCTGTTTGCAGGTTGCCCAGGTTGCCTTGCCCCAGTATGGTAATATTATCAAACGAGTTGAAGATCTCGGTCATGAACTGCGTGGTACGGCTATAATTAAGCGTAGCAGTAAACATGCCCTTATACACGTAGCTCAGTTCAATATTGTTGGTGTATTGCGGGTTCAGGAAAGGGTTGCCCTGTTCATAGGTGTATTTGTTGATAAAGAAAATAAACGGGTTCAGCTGCTGGTAGCCCGGCCTGTCTATACGGCGGCCAAGCGACAAAGAAAACTGGTTGTTTGTATTTACGTTATAGGTAATGTAAGCCGTGGGAAACAGGCTGCCATAGCTGCGCTTAAAAGAAGAATCTGCCTTTTGCGCATTACCCAGCTGATGCCCTTTGGCCTGGGTGTTCTCGTAACGCAAGCCCCCCTGTAATTGCCACTTGCCTATTTGCCCGTTCAGGTTTATATAGGCTGCATTAATATTTTCCCTGTAAATAAAATGGTTGGTTTTGCCATAATCAGGCAACCAGTTGCCGCCAACAAGATTATAGTACCCGGCAGTGTTGTCGGTTTTTACATAACTGCTTTTTGCACCTGCTTCAAGCTTTAAACCATGACTAAATGTTTTGGTGTAATCTGCCTTGGCTGCAAAAATGTCAATCTTCGATGGCAGGTCGCCCTTAATGGTTTCATCCGTTTCCGGTTTATTGGTGGGGTAAGTTGTGTTGTTGAAAAACTGCTGAGCAGTGGATGACTGATAGGTAATATAATCCAGGTCGGCCGACAAATCCTGCGTGGAATCAAACTGGTGATGCAGGTTCAGGTTAATGCCGCCGTTTTTCCAGCGGTTGAAATCGGTATTGGCAGTGGTTGTCACAGAATCGGCGTGGCCGGCTGCATTGTTCCAGAAGCCGGTGCTGGCGTTGTAAATATTGCGTGGCGCAATAAAACCAGTGCCTGTGATACCGATGGTGGTTTTGCGGCTCAGGTTGTAATCCATTCCCAGTTTCAGGTTGTTAGAATGGCGTTTGAAAATAATGTTGGTAGGCTGGTCAAACACAGATGCGATTGTTTTTCCATCCTGCTCATAATAAGTGCGGGTAAGGTGCAGGTTATTAAAATCTTTGTTGCTGTTATAACTGTAGTTGGCAAACACGTTCAGTTTGCTGCTTCGGTAATTGAGGTTAATGCTGTTGCTTGATTTGGCATAACGGCCCTGCCCGTACCCGGCGGTAATGCTGCCATTGAAACCGCGTGTTTTATTTTTCTTTGTTTTGATATTGATTACGCCTGCATTGCCCGATGCATCGTACCGGGCCGAAGGGTTCGTCATAATTTCAATTTGATCAAGCTGGTTGGCGTTCATGTTAGTGAGCAGGTTAGCCAGGTCGGTACCCGACATATAGGCAGGCTTGCCATCGAGCATCACCAGCACATTCTGCTTGCCTTTTAAACTGATGTTCCCATCCTTGTCAACCGTTACGCCGGGCGACTTTTCGAGCACTTCCAGGGCTGTTGCACCTACGTTTGAAATGGATGCATCTACATTCACCACCATCTTGTCGGGTTTAATTTCGAGCAAAGGTTTTTTACTCACAACGGTCACACCACCGATAGCTGCGGCTGTTTGGGTAAGACTGAAACTGCCCAGCACCACAGGCTTTGCTTCAATGGTAACAGGTGCGGAATAATAGGCGGCATGGCCTATGGCTGAAACAGCAACCAGGTAATGGCCGGCAGCTACCTGTTCAAACACAAACAGGCCGTCTTTGGCAGTCACTGTCATTTTTACCAACGATGAATCAGCCAGTTTTAACAAAGTAACCGTAGCACCTTCTACGGGTTTCTCATCAGCGCTTTTTACGGTACCGCTCACAGCAACACCTGTTGCCTGTGCCTGTGAAACAATAACCATAGACAGCACCATCAAATACAACAGGAGTAAGCGTTTTCTCATTTACGATTTTTTGTAAGGATGAATGGATGCACAATCTGCGAATGTAAAATTGCAGCACCACAACCAACACAAAAAAGTATTTGGGGTGAGCGGAAAGAATAATGTACGAAAGGTTTCTTATACAGTTCAAATGGATTTTTCCGCCTTTCGCATAAACGTTTTATCCATTTGTACAAACTGGTATGTGAATTGCACCGTACGTACAAACCAAAATCACGTACACATGAAAAGGAAATGGAAGCTCAAGGAAAAATGGACCCGGGCTGTTGTAAGGCTCACCGGCAGCCGTGCTAAAAAAAGCAAAGTGATGAAAGACGGATTTGAAATAATCCAGGAGGTAGATGCCATTGAAGATGCAGCCTACTATTTTCCAAAATCCTGATCACACCATGCAGTTAATTGTACAAACCTACTTTCCCCATTCCTCAGCATGCCACACCTTCCCTTACGGGTGTGCCGGCATTTTATTGCCCTGTTAACCGGTTGCCTCATTAACCGGCCGTTACTGTATTGCCTTTCCTTTACCGGTGTTTCCTGTTATGCGCCACCAACCGGTTGCCGCCAACTTCCTGTTTACACATATTTAATGATACCTTTACAGCTTAGAAACATTTGCTATGATTAAAGTTGGGGAATACAATTTGTTGAAAGTTTTGCGCAAGGTTGAATTCGGGGTGTACCTCGATGACGGCCATGAAGGAATATTGCTTCCCAAACGGTTTGTACCGCGCGGCCTCAACACCGGCGATGAAATAAAAGTGTTTCTATACCATGATTCAGACAACCGTCTTATTGCCACCACGCAACAGGCCAAAATAAGTGTGGGTGAAATAGCCATGCTGAAGGCCGTTTCGGTAACACCGCAGGGCGCGTTTCTTGACTGGGGTTTAATGAAAGACCTGTTTGTAGCCAAATCGCAGCAAATCACCAGCATGCGCAGCGGTGGTTTGTACCTGGTGCGCGCCTATATTGACGAGCAGACCGGCCGTGTAGCGGCAACCGAAAAACTGGATCACACACTCAGCAACGAGCACCTCACAGTAAAAGAAAAAGATGAAGTAGACCTGGTAGTATACCGCCGCAGTGATGTGGGTTACGTGGTTATTATTAATGGCATGCATACCGGCCTGCTGTACTTTAATGAAGTGTATACCGACCTGGAGCCAGGCAACAGGCTGAAAGGCTTTATCAAAAAAATACGCGAAGACAACAAGATTGATGTGGTAGCCGGCAAGGCAGGTTACGAGAAAGTAGATGATGCCACGGCAAAGGTGCTGCAGTTGCTGAAGCAGCACAATGGCTACCTGCCTTATAATGACAAGAGTGACCCGGAAGATATATACCAATTTTTTGGTATGAGTAAAAAGACGTTTAAAATGACAACCGGCGCGTTATACAAGCAACAGAAAATTAATTTTACCAAAACCGGTATACAGCTATTGGAAGACTGAAAAAAAAGATTATTTTTATTCGTTCATTGTCGGATTTTATCCAATATATCAAGAAAAGCTACCGGGAAAAGGTGTTTTTAGGATTGCACCTTTCCGTCCGGGTAAGCAAGCAACCCAAAATCTTACCAACCCCACGTCAGCGATACTTGCCGCCATATAAAAATGAGCCGGGCAGTATGGCCTCCAATTAAAAGCAGACGCATTGCATAAAACAATGCGTTATGGTTTTTTCTTATTAGCGGCACAGCCGTTTCACATGGGAGAATAACTATGTTTTTTCTGTTGCAAAACTGTTGTTTTTCACATTTTTTGTCAGGTGTAACCGCAGTAATTTGGGTGCATCAATTGATAAAAGAAGCGGAAGCAAATATCCGTCGGTGTAAATGTTCAAGATACATTTATCCCCTGACCGGGAAATAATGGTACGCATATGAATAGATCTGTTTATCTAAAAAAGCCAGGCGGGAAAAAAAATTAAAAAGCCTTTAAATTAAGGGCCGGGTTATCCTATGAGAACGATGAATTATGTAACTTTTCTATCCGATTCTTTGGTCAAATGCAGGACCGGAATTGCATTATTCTCCAGACACAACGGTCTGTTCAAAAAAGGAAATCAGAAAGAAGCCAACTTTGAATCACCAGTTTTTTGGGACAAAGGCCATTCAATCATTAACCCGTCCTCCAGGAAAAGGAAGCATGGAATAACGAAGAAAGGAATATATCTGGCACCGAAAGCAGGAGGAATATACTATTTCATTAGCGTGATAACTGCGTTACTACTCATAAGCGCGCCTTCATGGAATTATTCTTCCATGAGCACCGGCTGGTTGCAGTCCATATGCCCTGGTGGTATGGTCAAAAACGCATCTGCCGGGTTCGCTTTGCTTGCCGATATCGATATTACCGGGATTGTTTCCGGTAATGCCCTGTTAGCCGGATTAATGTTTCTGCTGCCCGGTTTAAAACAAATGCTTGTAATATGGTATGGTGAATTGCTGCTCACTGCTTTTTGCGGCGCCTCCCTGCTGATATATGTACGCCATGTATACGACAGGAAAAAAGAGAAAATGGCCTACCACAACCGTTTGCTCGAAATGCAGGCAAAAGCGCTGACCAACCAGATGAACCCGCACTTCATCTACAATTCACTGAGTACCGTGCAGCACCTGATTATGATTGATGAAAAACAGAAGGCCTTTGACTATATATCCGATTTCTCGCTGCTGATGCGCCAAATGCTCACCAACACCCGCAAATCGTATATATCACTGGATGATGAAGTGGATTTTCTGAAACGCTACCTCGAACTCGAGAAAATCCGTTTTATCAACGCCTTCCAGTACGAATTTCATATTGATGAAGACCTGCGCAGCAACAGCTATTGCATTCCTTCCATGCTTATTCAGCCCATCCTGGAAAATGCAATTAAACACGGGTTTTCACCAAAACGGGAAAACAACCTGCTGAAAGTAACCATGGTGGCACAAAACGATCTGGTGATTTGCAGCGTAGATGATAATGGGATTGGCTGGAAAAAGAAAAATTCTGATTTTACCACTACCATTAAACACGAATCAACAGCACTAACCATTTTGCGCGAAAGACTGAACCTGATTAAATCATACAACGGCAACAGCGGCAACCTGGAGATTATTGACAAATTCCTGGCAGACAACCAGCAGACAGGCACTATCGTAAAAATTTACATCCCGATTATCAATTCGCTCTAAAACCAACTGCTTAATACCAATCCTATTCTTAACCAAAACACAGCCCATGACCAGAAAATAACAATCCCGACAAAAAACCAAAGCACTAAAAACAACAACCCATGATCCTTACCAAACCTTTCAACTTAATTCATGCACTAAAAACAATTGTAACAAACCAAAACTCTACTTTATGAAAACAATCAAGGCTGCCCTTGTAGACGACGAGATCTCGAATCTCCAGATTATGAAAAATATCCTGGAGAACCAATGCGAGGATGTGGAGATAGTATGGGCTACAGACAACCTGGAGGATGCGCATAAATACATCAGGGAAAAGGAAGTAGATGTCATTTTTATGGATATTGAAATGCCGCCGCACAGCTCATTTCAGTTACTCGAAAACCTTTCTAAGCCCAACTTCGAAGTAATATTCGTAACGGCTTACCAGGAATATGCGTTAAAAGCCATTAAAATGGCCGCACTGGACTATATACTGAAACCCATTAAAGGTTCGGACATTGTTCAGGTGATTAACAAGCTGCGCACCATGCGCAAAGACAAATTCGGCGAATTAACCGGTTTAATTAAACACTACCTGAATGGCATGCCCGACAATTTTTCCAAAATTGTGGTACATGTGGCAGATGGGTACGATGTGGTAGACATCAGCAACATTATTTACATTGAAGCGCTGGACAGCTATACCAAAGTAAAACTGCCAGGCAATGTTTCGTATGTAACCTCGCGTTCGCTGAAAGATTTTGAAGACCTGCTGTCGGAAAAAGGATTTTACCGCGTGCACAAGTCATACCTGATCAACTTCAGGCATATTATGAAAATTGTGAAAGGCGTGGCTGCTTCGGTTATTATGACCAACGGTACCTGCATTCCCATTTCTGCACGCAAACGTGATATCTTCTTTACCGAGCTGAAAGGAGTAATTTCTTTCTAAAACTGTATTAACAGCAAACACAACAATATCCAAAATCCAAGAACGATCAATGAAAAACAGCTTTGCTTACAATACAACGACTATTAGCCCATTTACATTTCAATCAAGCCACCTGAAGGCTGCCGGGACGCCCCAAAACGGAATTTCCGCTTAAAGGTTGTCCCGGAGCCCGACGGTACTTGTATATCCGCTCCCGCTTGTTTATTCCCCTTCTGCGTTCTGGCTGTTTTATATCAAGCATTTGTCATTGTAAATAAAATGCTTAACCGCTCCGGCCAACGTTTCTGCCCGGCTTTACTTTCTCTATTTGCTGCATTCACGAATAAAACTGCACACTTCACCAGTTTTACGCTTTGCGCTTTCCCCCGGTAATTATTTTTATGCTGCCAATTGTGTGTTGCACACACCTGTTTTGTAAACAGCCACGCAAATACCGATAGCTATGACCGCTACATTATCCAACAAACACCTGCTCAGCTTTTTAAAGTCGCATGATTACCATGTAAATTTTATTGACAGGCTGAAAGTGTACTACCGGCCGATGGTATGCCCGTTTGTGGACCTGATAGGCCTGGTGAAACCTGGTGAAAAAGTAGGCGATATAGGCTGTGGCTCAGGGCAGTTTTGCCTGCTGCTGGCCCGGTTTGCCAAACCTTCTTACCTGTTTGGTATTGAAATAAGCGACAAACTGATTGACAATGCGCGGCAATTGTTTAAAGGCCATGAACCCAACCTGTACACTTTTGAAAAATACGACGGCCAAACCTTTCCCGATGCCATCGGGGAGCTGGATATTGTGTTTTTGAATGATGTGTTACACCATGTGCCCAAACAGCACCAGCAAACATTTGTAGCCGATTTAATTAAAAAAATGAAACCCGGCGCCCGGCTGGTATTGAAAGATATTGACGGCGCCAGTCCGTTTGTATATTTCAACAAACTGCACGACCTGGTTTTTGCCGGCGAAATAGGCAATGAACGCTCGTTTGCCACAGCGCAGCAATGGCTGCAACAAAATGGCCTGCGTATTACAATGGCTACCAAAAAACGCATGTACGTATACGCACACTATACCATAGTTGCAATAAAAGAAAGCTAAATGATAAAGAAGCTGTTTTTTGTTTTCTGTATTTCACTGCTGGCGATGTATCCCATTTACAAGAATTTTTACAATGGCCGCGCAGTATTAACCTATCAGCGTCATATTGCCCTGATTAACGGGAACTCTGAATATTACAATCCCTGGCAGTACCGCATGCTGAGCCCTGAAATTATTGAAGGACTGATGTGGGTGTATAACCATACGGTTGACAAGGTGTATCCTATTGAAGAGAAGTTTCATTTTCAGCTGAACCCGACTTCAAACCCTACACCGGAAACCGTTGAGTTTTTTACCTTGCTGCAAACCAGGGGCGCCCTGAAATATACTGTAGTGTTTATCCTGTTCCGGTTTTGCCTTAATTTCCTGGTATTGTCGCTCGCGTTTTTATTATGGCAAAAGCTTGTACGCAGCAGGTGGTTAAAATGGACGGGATTAATTATTGTATCGCTGGCTATGGGCAACGGTGTTATTGCCAGCGATCTCGTGTTCAGCACCTACCTCGACAATGTGTTTTACCTGCTAACCGCTATTATTATTGTATACAACAAAAATCCGCGCTGGCTATTACTCATTGTGCCGCTGGCTGCATTTAACCGGGAAACATCCCTGCTTATCCCCTTCCTGTTTTTTGTATCGATGATGGATTTTTCCCAATTCAGTTTCAAACGCTTTAACCTGGCTGCTATCCGTTTCCCGGCAAAGCAGGTATGGCTGCTTACCAGTATTTTATACGTATTGTTCTTCTCCATCTTCATAGCTGTACGCGTGCATTACGGTTACCGGCCACCGCAGATATGGAAGGTGCCTGCCGGCATTCCCATGCTGAAGCTGAACCTGCTGAGTTCAATGGCACCCAAATCGTATTTCGAGCTGCTGGGTGTAATGAGCATTATCCCGCTGATTAT
The DNA here is from genome assembly GCF_003412455.1 of Deminuibacter soli. Classification (GTDB taxonomy): domain Bacteria; phylum Bacteroidota; class Bacteroidia; order Chitinophagales; family Chitinophagaceae; genus Deminuibacter; species Deminuibacter soli. Next base: position 934,081 of record NZ_QTJU01000001.1, read on the forward strand.
TATTTACCAGTTTAAACGGTTTCCCCTGCGCATGCGGGTATGGTTCCTGGCACTGGTACCCATTTGGTTCGCGGTGCATTGCTACACGGTGGTGGCTTATCAAACCCGTATATTCCTGGTGCCGCTGATTATTATACTGGTACCTATGTTATTGTGGTTAATTGAAAACGATTACCAGCAGCAAGACACGCCGGAAGAACCTGCAGCAGGCAAAAAATCCTCCAGGCAGCTGACAACCTATTAAGATCAGCAATACTATATTATATTATAACAAGGGCGCCCGGCAGGCGCCCTTGTTGCAGTAAAGCGGGTTACAATTGCGCATGCGGCAGCCTGAAATGAACGTGCTAAATAAGCGATAAAAGAATAATATCAATTTGCAGCTGCCTTCACAAAGCCCTTTACACAGCGCTTTATTTTGCCGCATTAGCCATATAAAGCGCATCGTTTAACCGCTGAAATTCGACGGATATCAGATAAAAAGTGATGTTCACTTAAAAATAAAATTATGCGCTTTCCTTCTGCCTAATTTGGACACTGAAAATACTGTTATGCCAGTTGCTGGCAGGCATTTATTCACCTTAATACCGTCTGTAAATGAACTTCATTAACCGCTCTGTAGAGGCGCTGCATGGTTTTGCTGACGAACACAAAGCTGCCTATACCACGGCTGACCCATTCCCCAATATTTATTTCGACAATTTCTTCAATCCGGATATGCTGAAACAGGTGCTGTCTGAATTCCCGGACATGACGAAAAATGCAGATATAAAATTCAACGATCACAACCAGGTAAAACTGGCCTCTAAAGGAGAATACAGGTTTGGCGACCAAACCAGGCTGTTTATGCATTACCTGAACTCACAGCCTTTTCTTGAATTTCTGACCAAACTTACCGGTATTGACAACCTGATTCCAGACCCTACTTTTGAAGGCGGCGGCTGCCACCAGATTCAGCGTGGCGGGTTATTGAAAATACATGCCGATTTCAACAAACAGCCACACACCAAACTCGACCGCCGGCTGAATGTGCTGGTGTACCTGAACGAAGACTGGAACGAAGACTGGGGCGGCCATTTTGAATTGTGGGATACCAATATGCAGGGCTGCCGTAAAAAAATACTGCCGCTGTTTAACCGCATGGCTATTTTTTCAACAACCAGCAACTCGTACCATGGTCACCCCAATGTACTGAACTGCCCTCCTGAAAGAACCAGGAAATCACTGGCCTTATATTATTATACCAATGGCCGTCCTGCAGAAGAAGTTGTTCCCGATGCAGACGATCACAATACTTTATTCAGGAATCGCCCTGAGGACAGGAAGTTTCATTTTTCCAGCTCACTGAAAAGAACAATAAAACTGGTTACGCCACCTATTGTACTGCAGGCGCTGAAATTTAAAACCAACTAACCACGCCACACCACTAATCTTTGTTACACCTACAACCAACCCGCACTGCATGATGGAAGTTTCAACTGTACCTGTTTCGGCGACTACAGATGAGCATATCGCCATTAAAGGAAAAGATATTGTAATCATTGGCTTGCAGCCCTGGTATTATGATATCGGGAGTAATTGTAAAAACATCGCCATGCAGTTTGCACAGCACAACCGTGTACTGTATGTAAACCTGCCGATTAACCGCAAAACCTATTATTCGAAAAAGAAAGATGCGGGCATACGCAAGCACTTTAACATTATAAAGAATGGCGGCAGCAAAATAAAACTGATCAAACGCAACATGTGGGAGTTTTATCCTACATCTATCGTTGAATCGCTTAACTGGCTGCCATCTACCACGGCATTTAAAACGCTGAATTATATTAACAACAAGCGTTTTGCCAACGATATTAAATATGCAGTGAATTACCTGCATTTTGAAAACATCATCCTGTTTAACGACAATGATATTTTCAATGGGCTGTTTCTGAAAGAGTTGCTGACACCATCGCTGTACGTGTATTACTGCCGTGATTTTTTGCAGGGATACGATTACTGGCGCAAACACTGCCGTAAGCTGGAGCCTGAACTGATCAGGAAAGCGGATACCATAGTGGCCAACTCTACTTTTTACTCGGATTATTGCGCCACCATTAATCCCAACTCCTATTACATAGGACAGGGCTGCAATACCGCCATCTTCAATCACCTCGACAACCACGAGTTGCCGGAAGATATGCGAAGCATTGGCAGGCCGGTGATCGGTTATATCGGATCGATTGATTCAGCCAGGCTTGATGCCCGGATCATTGAAACAATAGCGAAGTACAATCCCGGCTGGAATGTAGTGCTGGTGGGCCCTGAAGACGATCAGTTTGCACAAAGCAGTGTGCACCAGTTGCCCAACGTGCATTTTCTGGGTAAGAAGCCACTACAACAACTGCCTGCTTATGTTGCCGCATTTGATGTATGCATTAACCCGCAGTTGCAAAACCAGATTACGCAGGGAAATTACCCGCTTAAAATTGATGAATACCTGGCCATGGGCAAACCGGTGGTGGCTACCAGAACAAAAGCAATGCAACTGTTTGAGCCCTACACCTGGCTGGCCAATGAGCCGGCAGACTACCCGGCATTGGTTGAAAGGGCACTGGTACAAAACAGCGAAACAGTAAAAGAAGCACGCATTGCATTTGCGAAAAGCCATAGCTGGGAAAACAGCATGAGCGAACTGTATAAAGCCATTTCAAAGCATTTAAAAAATTAGCTATGTTCACTTCCGGTCATATAACAAATACAAAAACAGGCATCCCGATGGTGATGCTGATGCGCCCGCATCATTGGGTAAAGAACGCGTTCCTGTTTTTGCCGTTGTTTTTTTCCGGTGAAGTGTTTAACATAACCAAGTTACTCGATACCTGCTGGGGCTTCTTTGCATTCGGTTTTGTAGCCAGCAGCATTTACATATTGAATGATTACATGGACTTAGAGGCCGATCGTAAACACCCGGCCAAATGCAACCGCCCGTTAGCGGCAGGCACTGTGTCGAAACCCGCAGCCATACTGCTTTTCATCGGATGCCTGGCAGCAGGTACCATTATTGCGCTGCTGGTAAAACCCAAGTTTGCGTTTGTGCTTGGCCTGTATTTTTTGATGAACCTGGCTTATTCACTCGGACTGAAAAACATTTCGATATTAGACGTTCTCATTCTCTCTATTGGGTTTGTATTAAGGGTAAAAGCCGGAGGAGTAATTTGCGTTATCCCCATTTCCCAATGGTTGATGATCATGATTTTCCTCCTGGCTTTTTTTATGGCAATTGCCAAAAGGCGCGATGATACACTGCTGAAAATGGATTCGGGCGTAGATATGCGCAAATCGATCAAAGGGTATAACCTGGAGTTTCTGAATGTAACACTGGGACTTGTTGCAGCAGTAATGATTGTAGCCTACCTGCTGTATACCATTTCGCCCGATACCATGCATCGCTGGCAAACCTACAGGCTGTATTACACCACCATTTTTGTAATAGCCGGCCTGTTGCGCTACCTGCAGATAACATTGATTGAGAACAACACAGGATCGCCAACCAGGCTTTTGTATAAAGACACGTTTTTACAGATTACACTGGCCTGCTGGATTGTGAGCTTTTATACCATTATTTATTTACCGGATTTTTCATTGTTCAAATAACCTGTAATAAACGGGTATGAACAATGCCATATAAGATACTGAAGAAACTATCTGCGAGGCGGCGGATAATGTGCGCAGCGGAACAGATACTTATGAAGCAAGGAAGGGCTGATCAACATTCTGGAAAAAATAAGCGGAAAAGGATGGGGGTCTTTTTCTGCTGGTTATAGAAACCTTTGCTGAGCAGAATGCCTGAAGCCCTTCCAATTTTTTTACCGGCTTAGCCGGTTCAATGAACAGTTTGAAAGTACAGCTCATCAGAAAGTGCTAAAAATGCAATACGACTTTATGAAGAATTATTCAGATAATTCCATAGCCTTCTTTGATTTTGACGGCACACTGACATCAAAAGACACCCTGATTGAACTTTTGAAGTTTGCCAGGGGAAAAACGAGGTTTTATGCAGGACTGGTGGTGTTATCGCCCATGCTGGCTGCATTTAAGGCACGGTTGATCTCCAATCAGCGAGCAAAGGAAATTATGTTATCGTTTTACCTGAAGGGCATGCCTGCCGAAGAATTTGAAAGCATCTGCAAAGATTTTGCAGCCACGCACCTGCCTTCCCTGTTCAGGAAACCTGCGCTCACCGAGTTAAGGCGTCACCTGCAGAACGACACCCAGGTAGTGATTGTTTCAGCTTCGCCTGAAAACTGGATTTTACCCTGGTGCCAGCAGTTTAACATCAAATGCATTGCTACCAAGCTAAAAGTGCGTGATGGCAAAATTACCGGCAAAATATCGGGCCGCAATTGCCAGGGAAATGAAAAAGTAAAGCACATTTTAAAGAAGTATAATCTTTCACACTATACCAAGATTTACGCCTATGGCGATACACCTGATGATTTACCCATGTTGTCCCTTGCAACCGAAAGTTTTTATAAACCATTCAAGGAGCAGCTGATTTAGTTTTTTACGCCCGTTTGTTTTTCCGTACCATTTTATTACCCGTTTTTTTCCGTACCAATTATTCAAAAACAGTTGCGTTCCTTCTCATGAAAAATACACCTCATTACAGCCCTGCTGTAAAAAAGAAAAAGTGGAGTTTTACCTCCACTTTTTTCTTTTTATTATTTGTCAACAGTGTCTATACTAGTCTTTCATCCTGATGAAAGGCAGTGATTTTCTTACACCGCTATCAGACAGGAGTACTACGTAGTAAGAACCTGGCAACAGCTGTGAAATATCGAGCTGCTGCAGTGGCTGGCTGGCATCTGTTGATTTTACAGACAGGATGCGGCCATTGCCATCCATCAGCATGATGCTCAGCTTACCGGTTCCGCCCTTGGTCATTGCCACGTTAATGGTTGATCCGGTTGCAGGATTCGGGTACAGGTAAGCACCTGCAGTTACATCAATTGCTGCATCTGCTGAAGCCTGCTGAACAATAGCCTTACTTACCCTGATGGTTACTTTTGCGCTGTTGGTAGCACCGTTGTTATCGGTTACCACTACACTGAACACATAGTTACCGGCTGTTGTAAGTTTTGTAGCCTGTGTTACAGAACCCGCAGCATTGGCAATGGTTGTTTGCGCAGGACCGCTTTCCTGTTTCCACTGATATTTGGTAATAGTGCCATCAACATCGTACGATTTGCTGGCATCGAGTGTTACCGCAGATTGTGGTGCAACAATCGCTGTATCTGCCTTATTAATCACTGCCAGCGGCAGCAGGTTAATCGCTTTCTGAACAGTTACTTTTACCACAGCCCATGAAGAAGCGCCCAGGTTATCCTGTATGTTCAGCTGGAAGATGTATTCACCTTCCACCAGGCCGGTTACCGTTGTTTTACTGCCGGTAACGCTGGCAATGTTATAGCTTGAAGGACCCGTAATTTTGCTCCAGTAGTATTTGGCCACTGTGCCGTCGGGATCGTATGAACCTGTACCGTCGAGCGTTACGCTGGTAGTTGGCAGGTTAATGGTTTGATCTTTACCGGCATTTGCAACAGGCGTTTTATTGGCGCCTGCAACAATCACTTTCATGGTGTCTTTATCGCTCTTATTGTTATTATCAGTAACAGTAAGCTCTACCACATAAGTACCTTCTGTAAGGTTGGTGAGCAGGAGTTTGTACCCCTTGCTGTCATCCCATGTACCTGTAGCCGGTCCGCTTACCTTACGCCATTTGTAGCTGGTAATAGTGCCGTATGCGTCGGTTGATGTGTTACCATAAACCGTAGTTGCATTCAGTGGCAGCTGCAGATTGATATCATCACCTGCACGTGCAACAGGACCGCCGGTGCCGGCAGGAGGTGTTGTAACTGGCGGTGTAGTTTCAGGAGGCGTTGTTGTTGGTGGCGTAGTTACCGGTGGTTTGCCGGCATTGGCACTTTTCACCGTAATGTACATGGTATCTGAAGCCAGTACACCAATACCATCTTTCACTTTCAGTTCAATACCATAGGTACCTTCAACCAGGCCGGAGATGGTGGTTTGGGCAGCCAGTGAATTACCAAACTTATAAGATGAAGGACCGATTACTTTGGTCCAGATGTACTGGGAAATAGTACCACCTGTTTCGTATGATTTGCTGCCATCGAGTGATACGCTGTTGGCAGGCAGGGTAATGGTTACGTCGGCACCTGCATTAGGCATTGGTTTGCCTGGTTTGCCAGGGGCAGCGGCATTAACCGTAACCCAAACAGTATCTTTTGCAGTAACACCCTTATCGTCTGTAACGGTAAGCGCAACGCCGTATTTACCTGCTACCAGGTTAGAGAACGTTGTTTTTGATGCAGTAGTGGTGCCCAGCGCAAACTGGGTGGGGCCGCTTACTTTGCTCCAGCTGTACGATTTGATGGTACCGCCTGTTTCGCTTGATTTGCTGCCGTCGAGTGTAACACTGTTGGTGGGCAGGGTGATAGTAACATCTGCACCTGCATTAGCAACCGGTTTACCATTGGCTGCAGGGTTAACAGTAACCCAAACAGTGTCTTTGCCGGTTAAGCCCTTGTCATCAGTCACCGTCAGTGCAATACCATATTTACCTGCAACCAGGTTAGTGAAGGTGCTTTTTGAAGCAGCCGGTGTACCCAGGGTAAACTGTGCAGGGCCGCTTACTTTAGCCCATGCATAGGTTTTGATAACACCATCTGCATCCGCAGAACCTGTACCGTCGAGCGTTACGCTGTTGGCAGGCAGGGTAATGGTTACATCGTTACCTGCTTTGGCAATTGGCGCTGCATTCACAGGAGGTTTACCAGCACAATTGGTTGTCCAGTCAATACCTGCAGCAATGTTTACAGAGCCGGTATTGTTACAAATGATATTGCCTTTGCGGTAAGTATCAAATGTTTTATAGAAGCGGATGCCTTCGCCGGTGTAATTGCTGATTTTGTTGTTGGTGATCGTGAGCCATGAGCTGTCAACAGGGTCGGTGTTGCGGGTATCAACCATGATACCGTCCATACCATATACTGTTTTGCCGCCCAGCTGGCCGCTGCCACTGATGGTATTGTTGTCAATTTTAATATTGCCTGCACCCAGCACCAGGATACCCAGGGCATAAGAGTTTTTCACGGTATTGTCGTGAATATATGCCTGCGAATAACCGCCGAGGCTGATACCGTTACCCTGGTTGGTAGCGTACTCAAAGCCGGAGTTGCTTACCTGGTTATTGTAAATTTCATTGTCACCTGTTTTGGCGCAAGACAGCTGGATACCTGAACGGTTGGTGCTGTCTACAATGTTATTGTACACTTTGATATTGCTGAGGTAAATAGGTTTGGGGTAAATGGTAACACCATTACAAACCACACCACGTTTACCGTTAGGATCGGTAGAACCCATGTACATACCTTCCTGGCCCATGCGGCGGATACGGTTATCGTGAATGGTGATGTGATCCAGTGTCCATTTGCCGTTCTGCAGTGAATCTGCACACTCCTGTTCCTGTTTAACCCAGAAGCCGTAAGTTTTATGATAGATATCGATATTGCTTACTTCCACATTGCTTGAGCGGCCGAAGATATCGATGGCCACGCCGTCGCCTGTGGGGTGTTCAATATGGAAACCGTATTTATCTGCAGTACCGGTTCCGGTTACTTTAATATAACGGCAGTTGTTGAATGCGAAACCGCTGGTTAAAGTTACCGGGCCGCCTTCATTAATAATGGTAACAGGACAGCTGGCAGTACCATACACATCATTGAATGATACATAGCTCCATGGGCTGCCTTTCAGTACCAGTGTATCACCCGGCAGGTAAGCGAAGGTTGGGCCATTTACATAAATACCCTTGTCACTTCCCTGTTTCAGGTAAATTCTTTTGCCTTTACAAGCCGTGCCGCCGCCTGCTGCAGAGCCGTCAACAACTACGGTAGCGTTGGCTGAGCTGGTAATACCATTATCACCGGTTACGGTTAACTGGTAAACATACGTACCCACAACCAGGCTGCTCACGGTAGTGGTAGCCGCAGTTTTGTTGCCGAGGCTGCTCTGCGAAGGACCGCTCATCTGTGTCCATACATAAGACTTGATGGTACCGGTAGAAGCAGAACCGTCTAAGGTAACCGAGGTAACAGGAAGTTTCACCGTAATGTTGGCGTTGGCTACAGCAGCTACCACCTGTGGTATAGTTACTGCGGCTTTCACCGTTACCGTTACCTTAGCTGTAGCTGTGGCGCCCTTGTTGTCCTTCACCGTTAACTGGAATACGTAGGTGCCTGCTTTTGACAAGCCGCTGACACCTGTTTTGGATGAAGCTGCATTGCCAATGGTAGATACGGAAGGACCACTGCTTTGCAGCCAGCTGTAAGCTGCGATGCTGCCATCGGGGTCAGATGAACCTGAACCGTCGAGCGTAGTGGTCGTTTGCGGCAACGTAAGTGTAATGCCGGCGGTAGCCACTTTAGCAACTGGCGGTTTGTTGGCTGCTGCGGTTACCACCACGTTTACAGAGGCAGTGGCAGTTGCACCGTTATTGTCTTTTACCGTTAACTGGAATACATAGGTACCCGCAGTGGTTAAACCACTTACACCTGTTTTAGCTGAAGCTGCACTGCCGATAGTAGATACTGACGGACCGCTGGTTTGTTTCCACGAGTAGGAAGTGATGCGGCCGTCTGCGTCTGACGAACCTGAACCATCGAGCGTAGCAGTGCTGGTTGGTAAAGTAATCGCGATGTTGCCGGTTGCAACTTTGGCAACCGGTGCTTTGTTCGAAGCTGCAATCACAATCACTTTTGTTTGTGCAGAAGCAGTAGCACCCTTGTTGTCTTTTACAGTGAGCTGGAATACATAGGTACCTGTAACCAGGCTTGATACAGTAGTTTTTGCAGCGGCAGGTGAAGCAATGATGGCATTACCCGGACCGCTTACCTGCGACCATGTGTAAGCAGCAATGCTGCCGTCGGGGTCAGATGAACCGGAGCCGTCGAGCGTGGTGCTGCTCACAGGTAAGGTAATATTAATAAGGCTGCTGGAGATCTTTGCAACAGGCGCCTGGTTAGGGGCTGCAGTAACAGTTACCGTTACATTGGCAGTTGCGGTAGCGCCTTTATTGTCGGTTACTTTTAACTGAAATACATACGTGCCTGCTGCCAAACCGGTAACATTGGTTTTGGAAGCAGTAGCAGTGCTGAACTTCGCGGTGTTGGGCCCGCTTACCTGTGACCATGCATAAGAGGCGATAGAGCCGTCGGGGTCAGATGAACCTGAACCATCCAGGCTGGCCGTGCTGGTGGGCAGCTGAACAGCAATAGAGGAAGCTGCAACTTTTGCAACAGGTGCCTGGTTGCTCACCGGCGGTGGCGGCGCAGAAGCTCCGCGGGTAAATTGCAGAAACCATTCATATACGTTTAAGCCATTGGGACGCCAGTTGGGATCATAACCACTCTGCCAGCTCCAGTGACCTACGTTGGGAAGACCGGTGATGGCAGCCTTAATGCCGGGGTTGTAGCTGTTGATGTCATTTACATAACTCTGTGCTGCAGGCCAGAACGAATCGGCTGTACCGCAAATGCTCCATACAGGCAAATTGGTGGTCGCTGCATTTTTAAGACCGGCGATCCTGTTGGGTTCAATCGCAGCATCAGCCATGGGCGACATGGCTGCAATTTTTGCTGTGAAGTTCACATCATCGGTGATACAGGTTAAAGTACCATAGCCACCTGCAGAGTAACCCGTAATATAGATACGTGACGGGTCAATGCGGTACATCTTCTGGATAATGGGCAACATGTAAGCTACGTGCTGTTCCTGGAACGACCAGCTGGGCGCCTGCGGGGAGAACACGATAAACTTGTAGGTTTTACCATCCTTCGGGTTAACCGCCTGCGGTTTAAGACCCTGGGCAATTTTCTGCGGCAAACCATCGGTAATCATCTGGTTGATGTCGGTGCCTGCCTGCCCTGTACCATGAAGGGTGATGATGAGCGGATAAGAAGCGGAAGTACTGTTGTAATCGTCTGGCAGGTAAACCAGCGCTTTACAATTCTGAACTGAGGAATAATTGAGTTGTATAACCTGCTGGTTACCAATTTCGGTCTGTGCAAAAGCAGTATTGTAAACGTTTGCGCTAACAAGCAAAACAAACAATGCTGCAATTTTTCGGAATACATTTCCTCTTCGCTTTAGATAATTGGTGGCGCATTTTTGATGGCCGCGCATACCAAGGCCATGTGGTGGGGGTGTAAAATTTAAACTCATGAATTTGGGGGTTTTCACTATTGAGTTAAAGAAACCGCCCAATCCGAGCAAGTTATATGCCATACACCCAAAATGAAGGCAGGCCAAATAAATATAAATCGGTTTCATATGTAGCCTTATAATTATGAAAATTCATGATAAGTTTTATTAATAAGGCAGCCAGTTTCTCACATTCCTGTTTATACATTTAAATGGAACGTATAGCCTGAAACTTAGTTGGGATAAGGCTTACATAAATATGTTGAACAAATGAACAGCTATCTGGAATGAATGAATAAAACAATAAACATGCAAATGATATAAATTAAATTAATATTAAGGAATGACTTGTTTTGCAATGAACAAGCGGAATGATACCTAACAAAACAGCCCGGGCACTGTTGCCCGGGCTGTATATTATATCATTGCAGGTACACCTCTAGTGCGCTACCAGCTTCAGTTTGCGCAGCAGCTTGTTCTTACGGCTTATAATGCGTGAACCAGGATCATAATCATTCCATGCTCTTTTTACAGAAGCCCATGCCTGTTGCAACATATGCATGCTATGTACTATCCGGTTGCTTCTTTTGTTTACCAGCTGCAGCCTCCCGTATTCACGGTAGTTTTGTTTCCTGGCACCAAAGTCATCAGTGATCTTCTTCCAGTCAACCTGCGGGTCAACACCTATTTTCTGGTATAATTCGCCGCCGCCAACAGGCAGGGTATGTTTCATGGTAACGGTATCAAATACCACCAGCTTGTCTTCAGGATAACCGAGCAGTTTAGACCAAACCGAATCAACGCCCCAGCTGGAACGGTTTCCGGTGAATGATGGCATACAGGTTTGCAATGCCTGGGCCGAGAACAACGGAGACATGACTTCTATCTGCCCTACATAACGGCAAAAGCTGTCGCGTTTCTGTTTAAACATGGGCCAGCTGCAAAACGAATCACGTGATAATGATGCCTGGCTGATGGAGCTGTTGAATGCACGGCTCAATGCAAACAGCTGGTTTATCTGCAGGGTATCTATCTCAATATCGTCGTCGAGAAAATAAAAGTAATCATACTGCTGCAGCCATTCAGGATGAATGCGGGTAAGCAGTTCATGTATCATGAAGTATTTAAAATCTTTCAGGTGGTAAAAAAAATCGATGCCCGCATATTTTTCCGGTGCATTGATTTGTTCATGGTAAAACATCAGGCATACGTCAAACGCTCTTTTTTCAGGATGTTTGAGCCAGCTGTCCCTGAACAGGTACGATTTATTGCCGCAGGGGGCTATGATTATGTTACGGTTTGCCATGCTATTTTATTTAAGGTTGACAAGGAATTCCGCTGCTGTTGTGTAACGTTGCTCCGCACTACCAGCGTTACATCAGGCTATCTGCCTTTTACTGCCGATCAGCTCTTCCAGTACGGAAAAAATATGGTTATCTGTGTCTGTATCAAATTTGCGCGCGAAAAATTTGCCGGATGCCTTCATCTCTTCCAGGTCATTGGTGGTAAGTATTTCTGCATGACCATTACCCGGAAGCCATTTGCAAAACAGCAGGCATTCGCGCAGCCGCTCCCTGAATGCTGAATTGTATAATATGGAAGCGAAAATAAACTCATCGGCACCCCAGCAATATTTGAAGTACCGTGCAATATCGGGCCGCAGTTCCAGCACATCAATAATAAATGCAGCTGCTTCAGAAGTAACGGTAAACCAGTTTGGACCACCTGCCAGCGTGTAGTTTAAAGGAAAGCGGCGCCTGGGCAGCACAGCATTCATCAGCTGCTCCAGCCGGTGCTTACCTTTCTTCATCCAATGCACATTTACCAGGTGATAGTTATATACCCTGCTCAATGCATCGGGCCATTCTTCTTTCAGCGGGCGCGCTGTAATAAACTCCTGCCCGTTGTTTTCTTCCAAAAACCGGAAAAATTCACCGGCAGGTTTCAGCGGAAAGTCCTGCCCGGACATAACATTGATATAATTATACTGTTTAGGCAATATCTCGGCAAAGCCGTTCAGGATAGCCTGGATGGTACCATAAGCCGCCCAGTAGATAGGCGTTCTTTTTTGTACCATAAACACATTGGGCTTAGCAAACAGGTATTGAAAGGGAGTGATATCAGCCTTCCTGTCAACATGTATAAAAAAATCAGCCCCAGGATAATCAAGTGCCTGAATCAGCCTTTCCAGTTGCCGGGGCTGCTTGTGGGTTAATATAAGATGAGCGACTTTCATTTTGGTTTTTACATTACGGTTAGTTCCGCATAATAACATTTTTTTGCTTAAATACCGTGTTCATTCCCAATGAATAGAGCCGCTTGTATAAATCCATCATATGCCTGATAATACTGGGCATTTCTAGGCCTATTTGTTTGCGCATAACCAGGTACCAGGCAATTGTTCCTAATGTAGTGGTAATAAGCGTTCCGATAACTGCGCCATAAAAACCAAAGGTACGCAGGCAGAAGTAATTGATGCAAAGATTACAGGCCAGTGATATGGTATTGATCCAGAAGCACAGTGCTGCCTTGCCGATAGAATTGAGCAGGTTGGCTGCCTGGTTTTGCACCGGGCGCAACAGCCCCATCATCATGTACAACTGCAGGATAAGTGCTGCAGGAATGTAACGTTCCCCTGCAATCAGCACAATCACCGGTTTGGCGAATGCAATGATGAATAAGGCCAGTGGCAGGGTAAATGTAAGCAGGGTACCTACCATACGTTCGTACAGGTATTTTACTTTGCCGCTATCGTCTTCCGCAGCTGCACGGGCACTCTTGGGAAACAGGATGTCTGCCGCAGCATAGGAAGGAATGTCTACCAGTCCGTTTATTCTTGACGCTGCACTATAACAGGCTACCGATGCAGGATTACTGATGAAACCGGCCGTCATGATCTGGTCGAGGTTGGCAAAAATATTCGACATTACACCCGAACCGAAAATATAGCCGCCATAAGAAAAGATCACTTTAACCGATTGCCTGGTAGGACTGAACTGCAGCGTAAGGTATTTGCGGCTGTATATGAATAATACAATGGCCCCGATAAATATGCTGCCTGACATGTATAACGACAACCAGAAAAATGATACCGGCAAATGCAATAGGTAGTGCAGGCTGATGGCCGCAAAAAAGGATACCTGGCGTACCATATAACCTGCAAACACACCCTTGAAGTCCAGGTGGGATTGCTGCACTGCTTCAAAATGCGAGAACATGACCATGAATACCAGGCCTGGTATAAACCAGCGTAATGCAATACCCAAATCAGCGCCGGCATGCAACACAGTGCCCAGCCAGCCGGAACACAATAGCAGGAATACAATAAATGCCACACTGATGCTGGCGTTGATGATAAAAGAAGAAGATGCAATAGCCGTTCGTTGATTGACATCATCGCTTGCACTAACGTATTTCACGTGTGCATTTTTCAGCAGCCCGCTTTTGGTTATTTCAAATACGGTGGTGATGGTTAAAAACAATGCCCATACGGCCATTTGCGGCTGGGAAAGCCAGCGAATGAGTATCAGGAAATTCACAAACCCGAAGAAGGTTAATGAAAACCGCTGCAGCACTGCATAAAAAGCCGACCGTATCCAGTATGAAGAAAAATACTTTTTCAACAGTGGGTGATTTAGTCGTGTAAATTGTTCAGCTGTGCAGGTTCACGGATAACGGGTACAGCATCCTGTACAGAAGCTTGCTCGGGATGCTCCACATCAAAAAAAGCCTGGTATAGTTCCTTTACATTTTCAGACCATTTATCCCAGTTCAGCTCTTCTTCGTACCGTTCACGGCTGCTGAGTACCAGGTTATGGTACTTCTCTTTGTCTGCAAACAGTTCTGCTATCAGTGTGGCATACATCCAGCCTTCGGCGCTATAGGGAACGCAATAACCATTAATACCATCGTGTACAATACCCGGCACACCGCCAGTTTCGGTAGTAATAACCGGTACGCCGTATGCATTGGCCTCGCAGCCAACCAGCAACGAGCAATCGGCACGTGTGGGTATCAGTAAAAAATGGATGGTGCTTAGCAATTCAACAAACTTCGCATGATGCTCAGGCAGGTTTTTATTCAGGAAAGGAATCACTTCCATGTAAGGATGTGATACCCCTTCAGGCGGTTCGCAGCCGCAAACAATGAGCCTGGCCTTAATGCCATAGGTATCATGCAGTATACGCAATGCACTCAGCGCCAGATCTCCGCCCTTGCGTTTCCAGTCTACTGCAAGAAAAAGCATGGTCAGCTCTTTGTTCTCTTCTTTTTTGAAAATAACATCATAAGCCGGAACACTGTCCATGTTGGCACCCATGGATGCCACATATACTTTGCTTACCGGGATTTTATAATCATTCACAACAGACTGTGCTGCCCATTGTGAAGTCATCAGCAGCATGGTACTTTTTTTCAGTGCCTTCTTTTCGAGGTAATTCGATTCCCAGCTACTCCACGGAACCAGGTTTTTATATTCGTTGTATTCGTAATTGCTGATGAGCTTCCAGGTAGCATCTGACATGTAAATGACGGGCACCTTTGTTTTAAGCATGCCCAGGGCCACCGAAGAAGCAGGAGCAAAAATGAAATCATATTTTTTTTGCTGCAGCTTGCGCTCCAGTACTCTTGCTGCGTACCAGGCCACCAGCAGGCTATTCTGCGCAAGATACCTGCGGCCAAACACCGCGCGCGAAAATTTAGACATGGCGCGCAGCATCTTATCAATAAATGGCGGAACTGTTACTGGCCCCAGGAAATCCACATCGCCTACATTCTTCTGTAAAGTTTTGCCTACATAATACGTAATACCCGACCAGGAGCGTTTGTCCTGGGGATCGCTGATTGATATATATGCTATTTGTATCCTGCGTTGTTGGTCTTCCAAAATTTCAAGAAATAAATCGTTAGTAATAATGTTAATTGTTCAGCGGCATTTTTTCCCATACGGTAAAAAAGCCACCGGTAAAGCGGGTAGGCAATATATCTGCAACCTGGCAGTCCAGTTTCTGCAGAAAGGTGATTTTCTTGGTAACAAAGGAAAACGGGAACACATCTTCAATAAAATTGGCCTTACCAAAACGGGTAATCCTGAAATGATGTGAACCGGATAATTTTTCGAGGTCAGATTTGGAAAAGAACTGCACATGATCAAGGTTATCGGCAGCAGACTGAACGGTAGTGCCTGAATAACCCATCATTTTTTTAACTGCCACTACTGCTTTCCAAAGCAGGTTATTGCTGTTGCGCATGCTAAGTACGGGGCGCGTAACCAGCAGCTCACGCGGGCCCTGGCCATTAGGCACGGTAACAATCAGTTTGCCATGGTCTGCCAGGCTTTCGTGCAATACCTGTAACAGCAGATCGGGACTGTTTAAATGCTCCAGCACTTCACTGCAGATGATGGCATCGTATTTAATGCCGGAAGCCACCAGTTCTTCGGCCCCCATTTTTTTAAACTGCACGTTAGACATGGGTTCAATTGCCGCAGCAGCTTCTATGGCTTTTTCGCTAACATCAATACCCAGCACGTTAAAACCGATACGGCCAAGATGCCTGCTGATAACACCATTGCCGCAACCTACATCAAGTATAGTGGCATGCAGCGGCAGTGACTGGCAAAGCACATTGGTGATAAAATCAATTCGTTTGCGATCGGCAATACGGTTGTATTCATATGTAGTAGCGGTACTCATTGTATTTAGTTTGCTAAGGTTTGCAGGTATATATTTTCAATTTTACGGGTCATGTTGTCAACATCAAAACCACCGGCCACAGTTGCGCGTGCAGCTTGTCCGTAACGGGCACGCATACCGGCATCACCGGCCAGCCTTACCAGTGCAGCGGCCAGTGCTGCTGCATCTTGCACGGGAACAATCAACCCGTTGCTGTCATGCTGAACAATTTCGCAGGAGCCGTCTGCCGCCGTGGCTACCACAGCTTTTTCCATAGCCATTGCTTCCAGCAGGCCAATGGGCAGGCCTTCCCACAAAGAAGGCAGGCAGAATATATCCATGGCCTGCAGTACTTCAGGCACATCTGCCCTGAAGGGCTCAAATATTACTTTTGAATCAATGCCGAGCGTGGCAGCCAGTGCAATAGCCTGTTGTTTCAATTCGCCATCGCCTACCATCAGCAGCACCATATTGCTGTTTACAGCCAACGCCTGCTGGAAAGCACTGATCAGGGTCAGCGGATCTTTCTGCTCCGTCATACGTGCAGCAAAACCCACCACGCAGGTATCACCGGCAATACCCCATTTGCTGCGCAGGCCGCCCTGAACAGCAGCAGGATTAAACTGGCGCAGGTTAATGCCATTGTTAATGACGTCTGATTTAAAATGTGCGATGTATTTTGAACCTGTTTGCTGGTTTGAATCAGAAACAGAGATGTTGCGGTTCACCTTGCGTGTAATCCATTGTTCGTAAAAAATGCGCAGTTTTTTGGTAAGCCATGACTGATCATCGTGAAACGACCAGCCGTGAATGGTATAAATTACCGGCAGCCCCAGCGCTTTTGCAGCCCAGTATACATTACTGTTGGCGCGTGTGCCATGCACATGCACAATGTCAATGGCTTCCTGTTGCATCAGGCGGCGAACAGCCTGCCATTTAAATACATCGAAAGGGCGGGTGCTGGGAATTACAAAATTGCGTATGCCTATTTCACCAAGCCGGTCAATCATTTGCCCGCCGGTAAAAGCCAGTACAACCGGCTCAAAACGGGTACGGTCAATATGCTCTACCAGGTTAAGAATATGCGTTTCACCGCCTCCTACCTGCCCTTGCCTGATGGCTTCGAGTATACGTATTTTAGGTTGTTGCTGCATGGGGTATATTATGCTGCCTGGGTTTTGTTCCACCGTTCATACCATAACTGAAACACGAGCAGGTTCCATACTTTCTGGTAGTTTACCTGTTTGCCGGCCAGGTATTCTTCAGTGAGTTTCTTTACAGATTCTACCTGGAACATGCCTGTTTCCTTCAGTTTGGCTTCACCGAGGTAGTACTGCACTTTTTCTTTCAGCTCATCTTTAAACCATACTTTCAGCGGAGCGATAAACGGCATTTTAGGCCTGTCCATCATCTCTTTCGGAATGTATTTGTGCACTATTTTCTTTAACAGGTATTTATTGGTGTGCTGCTGAATTTTCATGCAGGCAGGCAGCTGCGCTACAAACTCAATTAATCTGTGATCGAGCATAGGCTCGCGACCTTCAAGGCCAACATGCATGGTAGCGCGGTCAACCTTTACCAGGTTATTGTCTACCAGGAATGTTTTATAATCAATCGCCAGCATTTTATTAAGGCTGTCGAGGTTGCCGGAGAGCCTGCTGCCGTTGTCAAAATGCGTTTTGTAGCATTCGTGTTCCGGGCGTATAAACCCGCGCGCTTCATCTTCAGTAATGTACTGGCTGATGTATTTCATAGCAGACAGCGGCGTTTTATCTGCCCATATTTTCTGCATCTTTTTATAACGCGTAGCGAAGTTGTATTTCTTATTGAAGTAAGGAATATGATCGGGGTTGATATAATACATGATATTACTCAGCGCACCCTGCATAAACGAAGGCATACCGCTGGTGTACCTGATTGACTGGTTGAACTTATTGTAACCGGCAAAAATTTCGTCGCCACCATCGGCAGATAAAGACACTTTTACATGCTGCCTGGCCAGTTTGCTTACCAGTGCGGTGGGCACAACCGAGTTGTCTGCAAAAGGCTCGTCGTATATTTCGGGCAGGTCGTGAAACACGTCGGCTGCATCAGAAGCCTTGATATACCATTCATGATGATCGGTACCGAGATAGGCGGCGATTTTCTTTGCTTCATCTGCTTCGTTAAAGCCTGCTTCTTCAAAACCGATGGTAAATGTCTTCAGGCGCTCTGTGCGGTTGTGCTGTAAAATAGCAGCAACACTTGAACTATCGTAACCACCGCTCAGGAATACCCCTACCGGCACATCAGCCACCATGCGGTATTCATAGGCAGAAATCATCAGGCGCTCTACTTCAGCCATTGCATCGGCTTCGTTGATCTGCAGCCTGGGCTTGTTGTAATAGTCGGTTACATCCCAGTATTTGGTTTCGGAGAAAAACCGGTTGGTAAGCGACAGTTTAAAATAGTGACCCGGGTTGAGTTTGCAGGTCTTTTTATAAATAGTATAAGGAGCCGGGATATAACTGTATTGCAAAAACAGGGAGAGGCTGTTAATATCAATCTCTTTGGTAAATGCCGGATGCTGGTGAAAAGCCTTCAGCTCTGAACCAAACAGCAGCACATTACCGTTCCAGAAATAGTAGAGCGGTTTAACACCTGCCCTGTCGCGGCAAATGGTCAGTTCCTGGCGCTTGCTGTCGAATATCACATACACAAACATGCCGATGAGTTTGTGCACCACATTATCGCCCCAGCAGTGGTAACCTTTCAATATAACTTCTGTATCTGACCAGGAATTAAAGGTGTAGCCTTTTTGTTCCAGTTCAAGACGTATTTCTTTAAAGTTGTATACTTCACCGTTAAACACCATGCTCAGGTGCTCATAGATCATTGGCTGGTGGCCATTGCTCGACAAATCGAGAATAGACAGCCTGCGCTGACCCAGGCCAACTGCAGCATTGGAAGCTTCAAATACTTTGTAACCCGCATCATTGGGGCCACGGTGGGTAAGGGCATCAGTCATGTGTTGAAGCACATCTGTTCCCGTATTTTTCTTAAAATCGCAAAATCCGGCAATTCCACACATGCTTAACTGTTTTTAATGTTATAATTAGACAAGTTCCATGCAATCCCTTTCCAGAAAGCCTGCAGGTGTTTCATTTCCCTGCGAACCAGGAAGGTGGCCACATTTTTAGGAAGGGTAATGAAAGTGAAATAACAGGTGAACAACACCAGCGGAACACCTTTTACATTACGCCGCATAAACAGGATACGGTTGCGGCTGAGGTAAAAGGTTTTGAGTGTGCTGTGCTTGCCAACGCTCATCGATTCTTTATGATAAATGAGCGCGTTGCTCTGGTAATACACTTTGTACCCTTTTCGCTTTATCTGCTCGCACCAGTCAAATTCTTCGTAGTACAGGAAATACAATTCAGGCATCATGCCTACTTCTGCGATCACCTTTGCAGGCACCATCATGCCGCCGCCATGTGCATAATGGGTTTCAGACACTTTATCGTACTGGCCATAATCTTTTTTGCGGCAGCCAACCATGGTGTTTCTGCCATTGAATACGTTTACCTGGTTGTATCCTGCAAATTCAATAACACCCGGTGCATAGTAGTAGTGAAACTTGGGACTTACGATACCTGCGTCGGGGTATTGCTGAAATATTTCGAGCAGCCCGTCTACAAGGCCTGCAGTCATTACCGTATCGTTGTTCACGAAAAAAAGATAATCGCCTGTAGCTGCTTTAATGCCCAGGTTGTTACCCCCGGCAAAGCCGAGATTTTTTTCGCTTACAATTACTTTAATACCAGGATAAGCCTCCACCAGTGCAGCGGTAGGGTTTTCGGCCGAAGCATTGTCTACCACAATCACTTCTATATTGGGATAGTTAACACAGGCTATCGACAGCAACAGGTCGCATGTAACGGCAACATTGTTGTAATTGATGGTAATGATAGATACCAAAGGTTGATTAGCTGCCATGCTCATGGAATATAGGGTTGTTGATTTCGGTTTGCGTGTGCGCTGTATGGATAAACCTGTTGTTGGCGCCTTTCATGTTAAAGAGGTTGCCAAACATAGCGCCTGCAGCACGTGGTAACTGCAGCAATGACTGCAGCAACTGTTTATTGAAATAAGCTTTGGGCAAAGCAATGGTTAAAGCCAGCAGGTAAAGCAACCACACGCCCAGTGCCACATACAACAACTGCGGCTGCAGCAAATATGCAATAAGTGACAACATGGGCAGAATGGCTAGCAAAAAAACGCGGGGCAGAATAAGATTATTCACCACCGCAAGGTTGAAGTAATTCAAATTACCTTTGAATAACTGTAACAAACCTGGCACTAAAAACTGTTTTAAATAAATAAACTGGCTCGAAACCCATCTTTTGCGTTGCTGCTGGAAAGCCTGTTTTGAGCCAACTTTTTCATCGAACACAAGTGCATTCTCCAGGTAATGGATGCGGATACCGCGTTGCACAATATTTAACTGCAATACCTTATCAAAGCCGCCCACCGCGCTGAGGCTGCCCATTACTTCTTTCAGCAGACCGAAGCGGAAGGCCATTCCCGAGCCGATGACAGCCGAAGACAGCCCCATGGCATAGGTTCCTTTCCTGAAAATGTTGTTGTTGATCGCTTCGCTGCAGGCATCCAGCACAGCGAAAGCAGAATCCATGTTTTTGGCCACCCTTCTGGCCTGTACTGCCTGCGCGCCCGCATCAAAAGCCCTGCTGATGAGTTGCAGGCAATCGGGCGCCAGCATATTATCGGCATCGCATACCAGCGCAATATCATATTGCTCGTGTATGCGGCTGAAAGCTTCGTTCAATGCACGCGTTTTGGTGCTTTTGTCAAACTTCACTTCAATTACATGCAGCGGAAGCGTGCGTAAAGACTGAAGGGTTTGGGGTTGAAAAGAATCAGCGATTATGTAAACATCAAACAAATCAGCGGGATAATTTACCTGTAGCAGGTTACGCGCGGTGGCCATGATGATGCCATCTTCGCGGTAAGCCGGCACCAGTACAGCAATACGCTGCGAGGGAACCTCAGCCGCGGTACGCTGAACAGGCGTGCGGTAAAACAGTTTGCCCCATACAGCCAGTACCAGTAAATACAGTACAGACAAGGCAAAATAAATAACCACCAGTAAAAGCAGTATATAAACAAGGGTATTAAACATCGGCTTTTTGCATTAACACTTTAGGCGTGTTGATTAAAATGCGCATATCGTATAAAAAAGAATGGCGGTTGGCATAGTTTACGTCAAGGTCTATGCGTTCCTGTACCGACATATTGGGTTGACCTCTTTTTTTAATCTGCCACAAACCAGTGATGCCGGCAGGTGCAAGAAAACGCTGTGCAGCCTGGTCAATAGTTAAAGAACATGCTTCGTACAGGGGCAGCGGCCTGTTGCCTACCAGTGACATATCGCCCAGCAGTACATTGATGAGCTGTGGTAATTCGTCAAGGCTTGAATTGCGCAGTAATTTACCGAGACGGGTAACACGCGGATCGTTATTTATTTTCAGGAACATGGGACCAGCGGCATCCTTTTTTACATCGTACTGGTTAAGGTGTTTGATCTGCTCGATTTTTTTATCGGCATCAGGCACCATTGTTCTGAACTTGTAGAATTTAAACACCTTGTACCCCTTACCTGCGCGCAGTGAAGCGTACAATACCGGTCCGCGCGATTCAATCATAATGCACAGGGCAATCATCAGCAGTACAGGCGAAAGAATAGTAAGCATGGTAGCAGCGAACAGGATATCAATTGTTCTGCTGAACACATGTGCCCAGGGTTTGATGAGTTTTTGCGGCGGTGTAAGCTGGTAAGGCAACCTGCTTTTCAGGTTTTTGTATTTTTTGAGCAATGCAATTTTATCCAGCAGGATTGCGGCATCTGTTTGCACATCAATAATATCATCTACATTTTGCCTGGCAGTAAAATGCAGGGCATTGTGCTTTTCGCTGCTGGCAACCAGTATAAAAGGGATATAAACAAATTCTTTGGTAACAGCGAGGTAAGCAGCGAAGTGTGCAATCAGCTGTTCGCCCATATCCATGTCGCAATAAATCACTTCCGGCAGCGTTTCGTTGCCTTTTATGCAGCGTGCAATCAGCATATTGCGGGCCTGGTATACATTGCAGGCATAAACACCGTCGTAACCATTTGTCTGCAGCGCGGGTTGTAATGCAGCAGCAGCAGCCCCGATAAACAGCATGTTTCTGGTGGCAGCTTCAACCGTTGCAACGGGTACTTCGGCAGGCACTACTTTTAAAGTGTAGCCGCTGGTTTCGTTGAACGGTTGTGTATTATATAGTGTTACAGGCATATGGTTAGATTAAGATTTGGAGAAGGATTGATTATAACGTTGTGCAAACTCGTAACCGGCGCTTACACGCAGGTAATTGTTGCCGGAAGGATATTTCACAATAGATTCTTCCACAATACGTGCAAGTGCAACAGGGTCGAATGGTTTGTGCAATACAGCTACCACAACCGACTGTGCGCCTAGCAGGGCCAGGTCAGGATCAGTAGCATCTGAAATGATTACTACCGGTATTTTATTATACAGGTTGCTGGTAGAAAGGTGGCGAACCAGTTCGTACCCGCTGATATTGTTCATATGCAGATCTGAAATAATCAGATCAGGCATAATTGCTTCTGAGAGAAATGCGATGGCTTCTACGCCATCGGCTGCTGTATAAACATTGTATTTCCGCTCAAAAACCACTGTCAGCAGTTTGAGAATCGCCTCATTGTCATCTACAATCAATAATGTTGGTCTCATAAATACAGTTTGTTTTACAAAACGGTTAAATGATGAATGTTTCACTGGCAGCAGCCCTTTATTAAGCGCTTGTAATTTTCCCCGATACCAAATTAAGTAACCTGCCTGCCTGTAAACAGTCAAACCCGTAAACGATCAAAAAATGCTCGGGAACGCGAAAAATAGGAGGTCAAAAAAATTCCTTTTATTTATTTGTGGTTGAAAAAGCATCAGTTACCTTTAACCCGGTTAAATCATCACGATATCCTTTCGGAAACAGTTTTATAGTGCGCCCGTGTTTTCCCCACCCATTTTTCGCCTGTAAACTGTATGCATCATGTTAATCTGGCTACTGTTATTTTATACCAGCATTTTTGTTGTATTATATAATTACCTTGGTTATGCTGTAATTGTGGTTTTGCTGAATGCCGTTAAAAAGCGCCTGTTTCCACAACCTGCCGCTGTAAATGCGCCTTTGCCTACTGTATCATTTATTGTAGCTGCCTACAATGAGGCAGATTGCATTGAGCAGAAAATCCAGAACTCGCTTGCACTCGATTATCCTTCCGGAAAAATAGAATTCCTGTTTATTACCGATGGCTCAACCGATGCCACGCCCGGCATTGTTGCCAGGTATCCGCAGGTAAAACTGCTGCACAAGCCCGAGCGCCAGGGCAAATCTGCTGCACTGAACCGTGTTGCTGCGGCTGCCGGTAATGATATACTGGTATTTAATGATGCCAATACCATACTGAATCCCGGTGCATTATTGCAGCTGGTACAGCATTATGCCGACGCGCGCGTGGGCGGTGTTGCGGGTGAAAAGAAAGTCTTGTCTGCCGCAGACAGCAATGAAGTGGGCGAAGGAGAAGGCATGTACTGGAAATATGAATCTTTCTTAAAGAAAATTGATGCGCGGTTTTACAGCGTGGTAGGTGCAGCCGGTGAATTGTTTTCGATGCGCCGCAGTTTGTTTACAGCTGTACCTCAGAATATTATACTTGATGATTTTGTGATTTCACTGCAGGCTGCACAAAAAGGCTACCGCATTATGTACGAGCCTGCTGCAGTAGCGATGGAGCTTCCCTCCTTTTCCCTGGAAGATGAACAGAAGCGGAAAGTACGCATTGCAGCCGGTGGTTTCCAGGCAATGTGGCTGCTGCGTTCATTGCTTTTTTTCTGGAAACATCCGCGGCTTACTTTTTTATATGTCTCACACCGTGTTTTACGCTGGGCATTAAGTCCCTTCTGTTTAATCATTACACTGCTCAGCAATATTGCGTTGGCCTGTATTACAGATGGTTACTTATATAAGATAACATTGATGCTGCAGTGTTGTTTTTATGCGGCAGCCTTTTTATCGCGTTATGCAAAGCCGGGCACACGCTTGGCCAAACTGCTCAAACTCCCTTATTACTTCGTATTCATGAACCTCAGTGTGGTATTGGGTTTCATTCGTTTTGTACGTGGCGGACAGGCTGCTGCATGGGAAAAATCACGCAGGGCCAGCATTGCGCTCAGCGCTGAATAGGCGTACTGTAACGATAACCCGGTAAATATCCCTTTTCCCAATTCTTTCACAACGCAATTCTATACACTCGCGAACAAATATGGTGGTTTCACCAATTTCGACATTCTGGTCTTGCCTGCCCTGCTAATTTTAAGTTCTATTCTTATAGTTATCCCGTATGTCCAGAACGAACGCTTATCCGTACACTTCTAAACAACTCCAAATGCAAAAGTTTTACCTTGTATTTGCCTTCGCATGTACAACCCTATTACTACTGAGCATTTCTTCGATTGCACAGTCGGTTTTAGATCCGAACGATGCCATTGTATCGTACGACGCCAATAACCCGCCTACACAGCCTGCATACGGCACCATAGGCAAATGGACGCGTACCAAAAAGCTGAGTTGGAACACCGATTCCTACAAATGCTACATCTACAAAGGCATTGCCTTTCGCCTGAAATTCCCAAAAACCTACAACCCAACGCTGAACGATGGCAAGCAGTATCCCATGCTTGTTTTCTGGCATGGTGCCGGTGAATCCGGAGACTTGTCAGACAACGAATACTCTATGTATCACGGAGGCGATGTGTTCAAAGCGGCGGTTGACAATGGCCAGTTTGATGGCTACATCCTGTTTATGCAGAGCAATGGCGGTTTCTGGGGCCCCCAGGCTTATTCTGCCTGCTCTGAATTAATCGAGTACATGGTTACCAACAACAAGCTGGATCCCTTCAGGGTTTCTGACAACGGCCTGTCTGCCGGTGGCCAGGGTACCTGGGAAATGGCCATGGCTTACCCTACCAAAATTGCAGCAGCCCTGCCCATGTCGTACACTTCGATAGGCTATAAGGATAACAGTACGGTTAATACTTTAAAATGGACACCCATCTGGAATTTCCAGGGTGGCCAGGACGGATCTCCCGCACCGCAGACTTCACAGCAGGTGCGCGATGCATTTCTCGCAGCAGGTGGTAATTATACATATACAGAATATCCTGACCTGGCCCACGGTACCTGGGACCGTGCCTGGACAGAACCTAATTTTTTCCCTTATCTCAATGCGGCCCACAAAGCCAATCCATGGGCGCTCACCGGCAAAACACAATTCTGCCCTGGTGAAACTGTAACTGCAACCCTCGGTGTTACCGCGGGTTTTGACGCTTATGAATGGAGAAAAGACGGCACCATTATCCCGGGTGCAACCGGCAACCAGATCACAGCAACAGCATTCGGTACCTATGATTGCCATGTAAAAAAAGGCAATACCTGGTCTGTATGGTCGCCCATACCCATCGTATTACAGCAGAAAGCGCCAACCGTTCCGCCAATTATTACCGTGAACGGACTTGCTACCAAAGTATTACCTGCACCAGACAGCAGCACCACCGTTCCTTTGCAGGTACCGGATGGTTATGCTTCGTACAGCTGGCAGAGCACCAGCAGTGCAACTGTTTTAAGCACTACCCGCTTTCTTTCTGCAGGTGTAGGCAGCTTCAAAGTACAGGTATCAGAAAAGTTCGGTTGCGCCAGCAATTTCTCTGCGCCATTTACCGTGCTTAGTGCAAACGGCGCAAATGGCCCTGATGCACCGATTGGTTTATCAGCAACTGCTGCTTCAAAAACACAGATCAAACTGATCTGGAGTGAAAACCCCAACCCGGCCTTCAACGAAACCAACTACGAAGTATACCAGGCAACCGCAGCCGCCGGTCCTTACAGGCTTATTGCCTTTACCGGAAGAGATACAACCACGTATACTGCAAGCGGCCTCAATGCCAATACCGCCTACTACTACAAGGTAAGGGCTGTGAATAATAACGCGGCTTCCATTTCTGTTGGACCGGCCAGTGCCATTACACAGGCCGACCTTACCCCACCAACAGCGCCTACCAATCTTCGCTCAGGCGGTGTGTCTAAATCATCTGTAACCCTTATCTGGGATGCAGCTACCGACGATGTAGGTGTAAGCAATTATGATATTTATGTAAACGGCGTTAAATCATACAGCGTTGGTGCCCAAACAACGTTTACAGTTTACAACCTGGTAGAAGGCAGCACTTATACCTTCCTGGTAAAAGCAAGGGATTTAAGCGGCAACATATCGCCTTTCAGTAACCAGGCAGCCATTGGCGCAGGTTATAACGGTTTAAACTACAGCTATTACAACGGTGCATGGAATAACCTGCCAGATTTTAAAACGCTCACACCTGTAGCAACTGGTGTAACACCTAATGTTACACTCAACAACAGGCTGGATGAAACCAATTTCGCCTTCCTGTGGACAGGCTATATCACCATTCCTGTTACCGGCACTTATACCTTCCAGACCAGCTCTGATGACGGCAGCAAACTATACATTGACAGCGATTATGTGTTCTCTGCACCAGCCACTGTAAACAATGATGGTTTGCATGGTACAGTAACGGTAACCAGCGCGCCTATTACCTTAACTGCAGGTGCGCATAAATTCAATGCGACATTCATGCAGCAGGGTGGTGGTTATGTGATGAACGTATTGTGGAAAACACCACAAACGGGTGGCCAGTTTGTTGCTATTCCCGACAGTGCCTTTGTCGAGAAAATCACGGGGGGCGCTGTACCAACGGCACCAACGAACTTAACTGCGACGGCCGTGTCGTTTAATAAAATAAACCTCAGCTGGACGGATACCAGCAGCATAGAAACAGGTACAGAAATTTACCGCTCTACATCAGCCGCTGGTCCGTACGTGACCGTAGCAACGCTGAAAGCAGGCAAAACCACGTATAGCGATACAACCGTGCAGGCATCCACTACCTACTACTACAAAATCAAAGATGTAGGTGCGTATGGCTCATCACCGTATAATGACGAGGGCTTTGCTTCTCTGAACTACGGGTATTATGAAACAAATGTCATTTCTGTACTGCCTGATTTCACAACACTTGCTGCAACAAAAACAGGGCAGATCAACAACTTCCTGTTTACGCCGCAGAACAGAACAACCAATGTAGCATTCAACTATACCGGTAACATTAAAATTGCAACTGCAGGTACCTATACCTTCTACACATCCAGCGATGATGGCAGTGCATTGTATATCGATGGCGCGCTGGTGGTAAACAACGACGGTCTGCATGCAACCCAGGAAAAATCAGGTACCAAAGTACTGAGCGCCGGTTTCCACACCATCCGCGTAGGCTTCTTCCAGCAGGGCGGTGGTGAAGTGTTAACGGTGTCTTATGCCGGCCCGGGTATCAGCAAACGCGCTATACCAGACAGTGTAATGAACGTTACACCGGCCAATGCAACTACACAGCCATTACCCAATGCACCCAATGTGCCATCCGGCTTTACAGTAAAAGGTGTTACACCTAACAGCGTAACCCTGTTCTGGAAAGATCTGAACAGCAACCAGACCGCTTACGAACTGTACAGGTCAAGCAACAATAACACCAGCTATGGTCTTATTGCCACTATCCCCAGCACAGATTCTGTAACTTATATCGACAGCAACCTGTTTGCCAATGCCCAGTACTATTATAAAGTAAGGGCCATTAACAACATCAACGCATCAGGCTATGCACCTGAAGTAAGCGCTACCACATCCAACAACATTCCTGTGGTAGGTGCGCTGAGCGACAAGTCTATGCGTTATGGCACAAGCCTGCAGGTAAATATCACAGCTACAGATGCAGACAACGAGCAGCTGACAACTGTGCTTAGCAACCAGCCTGCATTTGCCACCTTTAATTCAACCGGCAACGGAACAGCAACCATCACGTTTAACCCGCAGCAAACCAACCAGGGTGTATACAACAACATCACGGTAACTGTGAGTGACCAGCATGGCGGCAGCAAGGCAGTTAGCTTTAACCTTACCGTTAATGATAACTACAACCCCGTTATTAATCCAATCAGCAACGTAACACTGGGTGAAGGTTCAACTGCTGCAGTGAATGTAAGCGGCACCGACCAGAATCCTTCAGACGCAGTAGCACTCAGCTTCGACAACCTGCCTTCTTTTGTTACCATTGGTTCAAACAGTGCAGGTGCAGCCACGCTGAATGTGAAACCCGGTTATGCTGACAATGGCATTTATACTGTTACAGCCAATGCCAGCGATGGCCGCGGCGGTACGGATAGCAAAACCTTTACTATCACTGTAAACGATGTAAGCACATCCAGGAAAATATACGTCAACTTCACGGCAGGCAACAAACTGGCCAGCGCTCCGTGGAACAACACCGGTAAAAACCCTGTGTTAAACGATGTATATGGTCCGTTCAAAGATGATGGCGGTAACCAAACCACGTCAACCATTAAAGTGCTTTCATCCTGGCAGGCACAAAACCCCGGCGCCAACGATGTTGGTGTAAGCACCGGCAATAACAGCGGTGTTTATCCCGACAACGCAATAAGCACTGCTTATTACACTGCTGCGGGCGCTGTACAGACCTTCAAACTTACAGGCCTGGATACTGCTGCCAGCTACACTTATAATTTAACCTTCTTTGGCAGCCGCTCAGGTGTAACAGACGACCGTACCAGCGTATACACTGTGAAAGGAACCAGCGTATCACTGAATGCGGCCAGCAACTCTAAAAACACGATTTCAGTAAACGGCCTCCGTCCTGATGCAGACAGTTCATTCACCATTACCCTGAAAGCCGGCGGCGCATCTGCTTACGGTTATATCAACACTTTGGTGGTTGAACGCATATTCGACGACGGCTCTGCACCGGCAGCACCGAAAAACCTGGCAGCAACCTTAACTGCCAATAACTCGGCCAGCTTAACCTGGACTTCCGTAGCCTACAACGAAAGCGGCTATACTGTGTTCCGCGCCACCAACCCGGCTGGTCCGTTCACATCAATAGGCACTACCGCTGCCAAGGCTACCGGCTTTGTTGATTCACTGACTTCAGGTGGTACTACTTATTACTACCAGGTTCAGTCATTCAACTCGCATGGCACATCGGCCTTTACACCGGCTGTACAGGTAAGCATACCGGCTAAAACACCTGTACTGGCAACCATTGCCGACCAGTACCTGCGCGGCGACCAGACGGTGAATGTTGCAGTAACCGCTTCTTACGGCACTTCCAGCACACTTACCTTAACTGCTACCAAACTGCCGCCTTTTGCCACCTTTACCGATAACGGCAATGCAACAGGTACATTAACACTGAGCCCGACCAACAACCAGCAGGGCACATTCAGTGGTGTTACCATCACTGCAAAAGATGGCCTGGGCAATACCAGCGTTAAGACTTTCAGCATTATTGTGAAAGATAAAAACCAGGTATCTGTATATGTTAACTTCAACCAGGTGAATCCTGAACCATGGCCATGGAACAGCTTTAATGCTGCACCAAACGCCGGCGCTTCTATCACTAACCTGAAAGATGATATCAATACAGCCACCGGCATTAACGTAACATTGCCAGAAACATGGGCAGGTGCCAACAACGTAGGCGCAACCACCGGTAACAACTCCGGCGTGTTTAACGACAACGTAATGAGCACTGCTTACTTTGAATCTGCCGCAACAACAAGACACATTAACATCAGCGGCCTTAACCCGGCCAAACAATACAGCCTGGTGCTGTTTGCAAGCCGCGGCGGTATTACAGATACAAGGCTCACCAATTTCTCTGTAGGTGCGAAAACCGCTTCACTGAATGCGGCAGGCAACACATCGAATACGGTTACACTGGCCAACATTACACCAGATGCCAGCGGCAACGTGGTACTGAATGTAGCCAAAGATGCCAGCTCATCTTATGCTTACATTAATGCCATGGTGATACAGCAGATTACAGCTGCACCGGTTAACAATACACCGGCCACACCAACCACCCTGGTAGCATATGGTCAGTCAAGAACTTCTATCACACTTAACTGGAAAGATCTTGCAACCAATGAAACAGCGTACGAAATATGGCGTTCAGATACCTATAACGGAACTTTCAGCTTAATTGATACCGTTGCTGCCAACGCAACAGCCTACACCAATACAGGCTTACCGCAGAACAGCAGGTACTATTATAAAGTAAGGGCCAAGAATAACACTGTATTCTCTTCATACAGCAACATGGCAGGTGCAGGTGTGTTAACCTACCTGGTGTACATTCAGTTTAACAAAGATTCTGCTGCGGGTGCTCCATGGAACAGCACGAATGCACTGCCACAGGCAGAGAGCACATTCGGCGGATTCCTGAATGATGCAAACAACCCGACAGGTCTTAGCCTCACTGTAGTAGACGGCGGTTTCAGCGGTGTAAACCCTTACGGTAAGCTCACCGGAAACAACAGCGGTATTTATCCTGATAACGTACTGCGCAGCACCTGGTGGTTAGATGTAAGCAGCACCGGTACTTTGAGAATTAACGGTTTGAACCAGGCTACCAAGTACAACTTCGTATTCAGCGGAAGCCGCGATGGTAACGGAGACAATGGTAACAGAACCACGCAGTATACAGTGGGCGGCGTAAGCGCTTACCTGAACTGTACAGATAACACAACCAAAACCACACAGATCAACGGTATTGTACCGGATGCCAATGGCGCTGCAACCGTCAGCGTTAAAGCTGGTCCGGGTTCAAGCTACGGTTATATTGGCTCACTGGTTATCCAGGCATTTGATGCAGCAGATACATCAGGCAGTACCAGTCCGTTCAGCCGCACTACCCGCACACCGCTGGTAGCTGCAAGGGTTGATTCTGCAACTACCGATGCCAATGTCATCACTTCTATCGGCGCATATCCAAACCCGATATCTGATGATGTTACACTGCGCCTGAAACTGCAGAAACCGGTTGACCGCGCCAATGTGGTAATCACCGACTTTACCGGACGTATCGTGTTCACCAGGGAACTGAGAAACCTCAACAAAGGCGACAACAACCTGAAACTGGGCACCAACGCCGCAGGATGGCCACATGGTATTTATCTGGTTAAAGTACTGGGCATACCGGGTAAAGAACATACCACTATTTCTATCATGAAATAACGTTTCTTATACCCGCCCTTTTTCAAACTAACGAATCTCTGTCACCCCGGTGACAGAGATTCTTATATAGCAACACATGAACACCAACGAAAGAATACACGGTCTCGATGCATTACGTACCATTGCCATGGGCCTTGGTATTGTTTTACATGCCATCATCGCCTACAAACAGCTCCCTGAGGCCAACTGGCCGCACGATAGTTTGTCCAGCCCCTTTCTTGAATGGCTGTACCGTTATATTCACCATTTCCGCATGCCGCTGTTTTACCTGGTAGCCGGCTTTTTTACCCGCCTCGTTATTTTACGCTCGGGCACCCGCTATTTTGCAGAACAGCGCTTCAAACGAATTGTAATCCCCTTTTTATTCGGACTGGTGTTTATTGTTCCGCTATCCACCTTCCCCTTCAACTACAATCATTTCCGCTACGATATGCATCTCGATGCGGCAACCGCATTGAGCCAGGGTTTCAGGCAAATGTTTCACTGGAACGGACTGGTACATTTATGGTTTTTGTATTACCTCATTATTTTTTATACTGCTGCGCTGGCATTGCTGCGGGTATTTAAACACGGGAAAACACCCGCTCCAAAATCTTCAAAACCGGTAACATTGCTACATTTCTTCGGTGCAGTTGCTTTTCTTACCCTATTGCTGTTTGTGTTTAAAATGCAGCAGCCGGGCGTGTACACCGGTATTAAACCACGGGCCGATCTTTTTTGCTATCACGGATCTTTCTTTTTTGCCGGCTGGCTCATGAACCGGTATGCACAAACCCTGGCTATGCTTACCCGGCATGGTGTGTGGTTTTTGGCCGCAGGCACCGCAATTGCTGTGATTGGCTTCACCACAGCTGCATTTGATAACCCTGTTGCAGGTTACTCCCTCAGTGCTGCAGAAACCACCCTGCTTGTAGCAGGCTTTACAGGTGTTTTTGTACGCTTCTGCAATACAGAAAGTAAAATATGGCGCTATTGCTCAGATGCGGCATACTGGGTATACCTGGTACATATTTCCTGTGTAGCCGCTTTACAGGTAGCCTTACTCAATTCAGCTTTACCGGTGGTTTCACGCATGCCGGTGGTATTGCTTATTACCCTCACCATCAGCCTGCTGAGCTACGAATTGTTTGTACGTTACACCATTATTGGCTACTATTTGCACGGCAAAAGAAAACGGTCTGAAAATCAGTCAGCTGTGAAAAAATCAGGCGGGCTCACCACTACCCTGTAACGGCTGCAGGCCGCGCCAAATACGTTACATGCAAAAAAACGCTAAACCTTGGATTGGTATTTTACTGCTTTCACGAACAAAAATTAGCACTTCACCAAGTAAAAAAATTACGCGCGCGAAAGCTGCCTACTTTTAGTATGGTTTAATAACACTAATTCCCCTTAACACTAAATCTCGCTAAATGGACGTCCTTTATTTTTTCCGGGTTCTACTAAAAAGAAAATGGCTTATCATCGGGTCTGCCCTTTTAGCTTCAATAGTAGCGTACTTTTTTACCAGGAATGAGGTGAAGATGTACAAATCCACCACGCGTATTTCTACCGGCTTTAGCGTAATGGATGAAATTAAAATCAGCAATGATAATTTCAACGTATTTGAAGCCGAAACCAAATTCAACAATGCACTGGTAACTTTTACCTCACCATCGGTGTTATCACTGCTTAGCTATAAACTTATCCTGCACGATCTGCAAGATCCCAAACCTTTCAGAACCGTAAAAGATGCACAGAAGAATTCCCCGTTTTATAAATCGGTTGACCAGAAGCGCGCGATAGCGATGTTTGAAAAAAAGCTGCTCACCATGAGCACTTTAACCAGCTTCAACCCGGATGAAAAACAACTGCTCGAATTTTTAAAATATTACGGCTACGATTATAAATCGCTAAGCAACGATATTAGTGTGTATCGCCTGCAACGCACGGATTATATACAGATCGAATACAAATCGGAAAACCCGCTGTTATCTGCGTTTGTGGCCAATTCCCTGTACGATGAATTTCAGCGCTACTACCAGTCTATGCGCACCCAGAAATCAACTGAATCGCTCGATACCCTGCAGAGCCTGATGGAAAAAAAGAAACACGAACTCGATTCCATCAATACCAGCCTGCGCGCGTTGGGCGTGCTTGACCCTACCGTGGAAAGTACCAGCAAATTTGAGCAGATTACCCAACTGGAATCTACCCTTTCCGATCAGCGGGCCAAGCTTACGACACAGCAATACACACTGGACAAGATAAAACAGAAACTCCAGAACCAGCCTGCCGCCAAAGCCGTTGTTAATGTAAACAACGATGAAATGCTGCTGGCACGCAGGGCTATGAATGATGCCTATTCAGAATACCTGCAAAGTGATAAAGACCCGGCACTGTATGCCAAATACCAGCGTTTGCAAAATGCTTACCAAACCAAGGTTGCACAATATGGCAGTACACAGCGCAGCGATGGCACTACTGAAGGCGTTGGTAATATAGCTGACCTGCAGGAAAAGAAAGGTGACCTGGAAGTGGATATCGCTGCAGGCAAACAAAATGCAGACGCACTGCAAAACAAAATAGCTGCCCTTCGTTCAAATATTTCTGCAGACGCTTCTAAAAATGTAGAAGTTGCCGCGCTGCTGAAAGAAGCAGACCTTGCCAACAAGGAATACCTTCAGGCCAAAGAAAAACTGAATTCTGCCAACGACGTAACTGCCGCCGTTAACAACTTCAGGCAGGTGCTCAGTGCACAGCCTGCCATTGAAGCCGAGCCATCCAAAAAACTGATGATCGTGGGCCTGGCTGGCGTATGTACCCTGGTGTTGTGTATTTTAATCATCGCGGTATTAACTTATCTCGACTTCTCTATCAAAACACCGGAAATATTCAGCAAATCAGTAAACCTGAAACTGATTACCATGGTGAATCACCTGAACCTGAAACACCACAAGGTGGCCGACCTGGTAAATGCAGCGACTGTTGATTCAGACTACCAGCCTACCGATGTACGCAGGAGTAATGTGTTCAGGGAATCTATCAGGAAACTGCGTTTTGAAGTAGAAACCAGCGGCAAAAAAATATTCCTGTTTACCAGCGCCCGCAAAGGCGAAGGCAAAACAACCCTTATTCAGGCACTGGCTTACAGCCTTAGCCACAGCAAAAAGAAAGTACTGGTAATTGATACCAATTTCTGCAACAACGACCTTACGGTTCAAATGAATGCCGAGCCGGTGCTCGACAGGCTGCAAACCACCAATGAAGCAGAGATAATTGAACAGGTAAAAGGCTTAGCCTACAGTTACGCAGATTCAAACGTATTTACCATCGGCTGCGAAAGCGGCGACTATACTCCATCTGAATTTTTGCCCGATACCAGCATTCTGTACAACCTCAGGAAACTGACGGAAGTGTACGATTATATCCTGCTGGAAGGCCCTCCATTGAACGATTTCAGCGACAGCAAAGAACTGGCACGCCATGTAGACGGCGTTATCGCCATCTTTGGCGCAGACCACAGCATCAAACAGATTGATACCGATTCTATCCATTTCTTCCATTCCATGAATGGCAAGTTTTGCGGAGCGGTGTTGAACAAGGTAATGATGGATAACGTGAAACTGTCGTAAACCACACACATGGAAACGCCGCAACAACGATTAAAACACGAAAAGCTCATCATTGCATTTTTTGCACTGGTGATTGCTTTCCTGTTTGTGAAGGTCCTTTTTCTCTAGCAAAACATGGCACGCAACAGCATAGTACATATCAGAAGCGAACGTTCGCGGGTACAACCGTTTATTGACAAAGCGATTGTAGACGAAAAACTGCGCAATGTTACGGGCGTAATTATTTTCACCGGGCTCGCGGTTTTTCTGGGCTACCTGATGTCGCATGCGCTTGTGCTCGGACTTACTTTCACCGGTTTGCTGGTGGGACTGTTTGTTTCTGTTGCCTGTATTTCAAGTGCAGAGCTGGGCCTTTACATCAACATGGTATATGCCTTTTTCGGTTTTCATATATCCCGCTGGTTTTTCCACGACGAACTCCCGGTAGGTGTTTTGTCAGATATACTGGTAGTATCCATGTCGCTCAATTTCCTGATCCGCCGCAAGCGAACAAAAACACATACGCAGCAATTCAGCAAATCGCCTGTTGCCATCGTGTTCTTTTTAATAGTGGGTTATACAGCCATACAGCTGTGCAACCCGGAAGTACGGTCCATTGCCGGCTGGTGGATGGCACTGCGAAAAGTAACCAGCGTTTTGTGTATCATATACGCCTCCTTCATCATTTTTGAAAACGAAACAAAAATCATCCGTTTTTTAAAAGTGCTGTTTGTACTGGCAACTATTACGGCCATATATGGCTGCATACAGGAATGGCATGGCTTTTTCCCTTTTGAGATGGAATGGATTACAAGCGATGAACATCGTTTTGGCCTGATGTTCATTAATGGTGGCCTCCGCAAAATGGGCACCATGAGCGACCCTGCAGAATACGCCATCGTAATGGCCTCGTGTGCGGCGTTGTTCCTGGTACTCGGCATCTTCACCAAAAACATACAAAAGAAAATCATCATTTTCAGCGGCTGTATTTTCATGCTGCTGGCCATGGGTTATTCGGGCACCCGCACCGCCAATGCCATGATAGTGGCAGGTTTGCTGGTGTATGTGCTGTTAACCATTGATAAGCCGGCTACGCAACGTTTTGCAATTGTTGCCGGTTTCATTTTCACCGTACTGATGGTTGCCCCCATCAACAACCCCACGGTTGACCGCTTTCGCACCACATTCACAGCATCGCAGGATGCTTCTTACCTGGTGCGTGAGAAAAACAGGCACAATATTCAGCCCTATATTTATACGCATCCCATCGGCGGCGGTATCGGTACTACCGGCGCCAACGGTATTATCAACAATGCCGGCCATGCACTGGCCGGTTTTCAGACAGACAGCGGTTATTTGAAGAAGGCATTGGAACTGGGCTGGATAGGTTTAACCCTGTACTGCGTATTATACTTCCTGGTGTTGAAAGAAGGCACCCATGCCTATTTCGGCGTGGAGAGCAGGAAGCTGAAGTCTATTTACGCAGCCTGCGTTGCATCCCTGTTCAGTTATTATGTAGCCGAATTTTCGCAAAGCGCTATCGGGCAAATTACCGACATGTTCGTGTATTACCCAATGGTGGCCCTGGTTGCGAAAGGCAGATCCTTTTTACCCATTTCTACTCCTAATACATAACCGCTTTATCATGAAACATTTTAAAACTACCCTGCTTGCATGCATGCTGCTGGCGGCAGCAAACCGAACTACTGCCCAACATGTATATACCAACGCAAACGAGCGTGATAAAAAACCTGTTCAAACCACACCACTGTTCAACGATTCAACTACCAATATCCGCGAAAAGCTGGTGCTGCTTGCCATGCAGGGCCCGCTGATGAAAGAAACGGATCACGATAACCGTATCGCTGACCTTACCCTTAAAAAGGCGAAGAACTCCTGGTTAAACCTGCTTACTGTTTCTACCAATTATAACGATCAGTCGTTCGCGAAAAAGAATCCCAACCAGAATTACTATGTGTATCCAAAGTATTTTTTTGGTATTACCATCCCGGTAGGCATTTTCTTTTCACGTGGTGCTGAAATAAAAATTGCACGCGAACAGGCAGCTGTAAGCCGCAACAAGCAAGACGATGCCAAGTTGCAGCTGCGCTCCGAAGTGTTAACACAATACGAGCAATACCACAGCATGGGCGAGCTGATACGTGTTCAAAGCCAGGTAATTGAAGATGAACAGGCTGTATTTCTGCAAACCGAACAAAAGTTCCGGGACGGCACGGTTTCACTTGCCGACTTCAACATGGCATCTAAAGCGCTTAATAATGAAATAGCACAGCGCATCAAATTGCAGATGCAGCAAAACGTATATAAAGTAGAGCTGGAACGCTATATTGGCATGCCGCTCGAAGAAGCACTTAAAAGATAAATGCATAGTATAACTCCCAAGAAAACCACCTCCGTACATGAAACATTTTCTGGCAAAGGCATTTAACCTGGAAATCCTGCAAAAAAGCAGGCTTGCCTGGGTCGACTACCTTAAGGGCATCGCCATTATACTGGTAGTATACCGGCATGCCCTGCTGGGAATTGAACGCGGCGGCATCGTTATTAATGCATCGCTGGAAAATGCCAACATGATTTTTTACAGCTTCCGTATGCCGTTGTTTTTCGTATTGTCGGGCATTTTCATCGGCGGCAGCCTGTTAAAAAAACAACCGGGAGCGGTTATTCAAAACAAGTTTAATACCCTGCTGTATCCTTACCTGGTATGGACTTTTATCCAGATTACCCTGCAGGTGGTGTTATCGCGTTTTGTAAACGCCAGCCGCAGCTGGGTAGATTACACCTATATTTTATACCAGCCGCGCAGTCTCGATCAGTTCTGGTACCTGCCGGCACTGTTTAATACCACGCTGGTATATGTGCTGCTTAAAACAAAACTGAAAACCCCGCATTGGCTGCAGCTGCTGCTTGGCCTGGCTTTTTACTTTACCGCCCGTTACGTGGAAAGCATCAGCATGATTTCGGACTGGATGAAGTTCTATATCTTCTTCGCCATTGGCGATGCCATTGCCAGACTGTTTTTTACCGATTCCGTGCAACGTGTTTTGCAGCAGAAACGCAGCCTGCTGCTGTTTGCACCGTTTTTTGCACTGGCGCAATGGTATTATGTTTCCCATACTGTGGGCGAAGCTTTATTCCTGGTAATTGCCCTAACAGGCTGTGTTTTTATGTTTATGATCGCTTTTCAGCTACAGCGTTTGCAATGGATGCCTTTCCTGCGGGTACTCGGTTTCCACTCCATTTACATTTACGCCATGCACGTTATTGTGATAGGCCTGCTGCGGGTGGTGCTGATCCGGTTTGCCGGTATTCACCAGCCGCTGGTGCTGCTGACCCTGTGCATTACGGGCGGTGTATTTATACCGGTGATTATATATAATTGCCTGATCAACCGCGGACCGCTCTGGTTTTTGTTTTCACCCCGCAAACCCGGTGCGGTTAAAAAAGACAGCCGAGAAACCACGGCACCGGTTCTCGCATCATAGCCGTTTCCGCCTTGGGGAAAAATCACCACAAGCGCAGGCACGTTACAATCTTTTGTTTCCAGGGCAGGCCCCGGGCGGCCAAATTGCAACTTTTGGTGATGTATTTGCTATGGAATAGCAGCAATCCACTTCATTCATTCAAATCTGCACAAATGAAACAAAAAATTTTTCTGCCGTTTTTAGCCCTCTTCTTATGCTGCGCTTCATTAACCGTACAGGCTGCCCGGGTTGATACCAAAGCAATTGAAGCCAAAGTTGCCGGTATGACCCAGGAAGAAAAACAGGCAAGGTCTGAAGAGATCAAAGCAAGGATAGAAGCCATTAAATCAATGGATAAGTCGCAGTTAACCAGCGAAGAACGTTCTGCTTTGAAATACGAAGTAAAATCCATGAAGAAAGAAGCCAAAGCAATCGGCGGCGGCGGTATTTACATTTCACTTGCAGGTATCCTGATCATCATTCTTGTGCTTATCCTGATATTATAGTTCCGCACACCATTTTTTTAAACAGGGATAAACGTTTTAGACATGTTTATCCCTGTTTTTTATATGTCCCTTGGTACATCATTTGTGCGTTTTCAGCAAACATTTTCAAGAAATGGCGAATCAATCTATCGAG
Source organism: Deminuibacter soli (assembly GCF_003412455.1). GTDB lineage: Bacteria > Bacteroidota > Bacteroidia > Chitinophagales > Chitinophagaceae > Deminuibacter > Deminuibacter soli. The sequence continues at coordinate 973,013 of NZ_QTJU01000001.1, forward strand.
CAGTTAAGCATCAATACCGTTCGCGTACTGGCGGCTGATGCTGTTCAGAAAGCAAACTCAGGTCACCCCGGTCTTCCCATGGGGGCTGCACCGATGGGGCATGTGCTGTGGTCAAAAAGTATGCGTTATAATCCTGCCAACCCGCAATGGCCCAACAGGGACCGCTTTGTACTTTCTGCGGGGCATGGTTGCATGCTGCAATATATTTACCTGCACCTTACCGGTTACAACACCACCATGGACGACCTGAAACAGTTCAGGCAACTGCACAGCCGTACCGCGGGCCACCCCGAATATGGCCTGCTCGATGGTATTGAAGTAACCACCGGCCCGCTGGGACAAGGTTTTGCCAATGGCATAGGTATGGCCATTGCGCAACAATACCTGGCTTCGCGTTACAACAAACCCGGGTATGATATCTTCAACTACAAAATTTTCGCCATCTGCAGCGATGGTGATATGATGGAAGGCGTGAGCTCTGAAGCCGCTTCCATTGCAGGCCACCTTGGGCTGGGCAATATTGTTTACCTGTACGACGATAATCATATTTCTATTGAAGGCGATACCAGCATTGCGTTTGATGAAGATGTAGCCAAACGCTTTGAAGCCTATGGCTGGCATGTGCAGGTGCTTACCGATGGCACTGATATCGCAGCCATTGAAGCCGCTGTTGAAAATGCCAGGGCAGAAACCAACCGCCCTTCGCTGATTAAAATACGCACACATATCGGCTACGGCAGCCCCAACAAGGCAGATACCGCAGAAGCCCACGGCTCACCGCTTGGTGAGGAAGAAGTAAAACTGGTGAAAAAAGGCTTTGGCTTTAACCCCGATGAATACTTTGTGGTATCGCCCGAAGTAAGCGCGTTTTACAAAGCTGCCGGCGACAAAGGCGCACCGCTGGAAGCAGACTGGAATAAATTATACGAGGCATACAAAAAAGAATTTCCCGACCTGGCAAAAGAATACGAACTGTTCAGCAACAACCAGCTGCCTGTTGGCTGGCTCGAAAAGCTGCCTGTATTTGACGCAGCCAAAGGCAAGATGGCTACCCGCAAAGCATCGGGTGAAGTGCTGAATGCCATTGCAGACCAGCTGCCAACATTGATTGGCGGCTCGGCCGATCTTTCACCTTCTACCGATACCCATCTCAAAAAATACGGTTCATTCACGAAAGAAGATCATGGCGGCCGCAATTTCCACTTCGGTATACGCGAGCATGCCATGGGCGCTATTTTAAATGGCATGGTACTCACCAAAGGCATTATCCCTTACGGCGGCACCTTCCTGATGTTCTCTGAATACATGCGCCCGCCCATTCGCCTTGCAGCGATTATGAAAGTGCGGCCTATTTATGTGTTCACGCACGATAGCATTGGCCTGGGTGAAGACGGCACCACACACCAGCCGGTTGAGCAACTGATATCACTGCGTTCCATCCCTGATATCACCGTTATACGCCCGGCAGATGCCAACGAAACCGCGCAGGCATGGCGTGTTGCACTGGAACACCATACCGGCCCTGTAGCGCTTATTTTAACCAGGCAAAACCTGCCGATCATTGACCAGGGCAAATATGCCAAAGCAAGCAACCTCGAGCGCGGCGCTTATGTATTGTCTGATTGCGAAGGCACGCCACAACTGTTGCTGATTGGTACTGGCTCTGAGGTACAGTTTGTACTGGCTGCACAGCAAAAATTAAAAGAAGAAGGCATTGCATCGCGCGTGATCAGTATGCCATCCTGGGAACTGTTCGAAAAGCAGGAGGCAGCTTACAAAGAGCAGGTATTTCCCAAAACAGTTACCAAACGCCTGGCTGTTGAAGCAGGCCGCTCACTGGGCTGGCACAAATATGTTACACCTGACGGCGGCGTAATTGGCGTTGATCGCTTTGGCGAATCAGGCCCTATTGAGCCATTGCTGAAAGAATATGGCTTTACCGTGGAAAACGTAGTAGCAAGGGCAAAAGAATTGCTGTAAATAGTGGTTTGATAAAGAAAAAGGCTGTTCCGCGGGGAACAGCCTTTTGTGTTTTATACAGCATCTGATAAAGAGCTGAAGGTAAAATCCCTGATCTTCATGGGCGGTATCAGGGCCTGGGTATTTGATTCACCGCTTACCGTGCGTTCCGGTTTGCCCAATGCTTCCAGGTTATTGAGCATAATAATGGGGCTTTCATTAAAACGGAAATTCTTGATCGGGAATTTGATTTCTCCATTCTCGATGTAAAAAGTCCCGTCGCGGGTAAGGCCGGTGTACAGCAGCGTTTGCGGGTCTACCTCACGTATATACCACAGGCGGGTAACCAGGATACCCTTCTCCGTTCCTTTAATGAGCGCTTCGAGCGAAGCGCTGCCACCTTCCATAATTACACCATCGGGCGAAGGAATGGCTTTTACATTTTTCTTTTGTGCCCAGTAGCGCGAGTAATACAGGTTTTTGATAACGCCTTTATCTATCCAGCTTATTTTTTCCTGCGGCCGTCCATCGCCGTTCCAGGTGCTGGTAGGCAGTTCGGCGTTCAGCGGATCGGAGTAAATGTTCACCCGCTCATCTACCAGCTTCTCTCCCAGCCTGGTGCCGCCGCCCGGTTTGCTTAAAAAGCTGCGGCCTTCATCGGCACTGCGTGCATCCATGCCAAAGAACATGGTTTCGAGCAACACAATAGCAGCTGCGGGCTCAAGAATAACAGTGTATTTACCGGGTTCCAGCGCTTTGGCGTTGGATGATGCTGCCGCTTTTTGTGCAGCAACACGTGTGGCAGCAGCCACATCCAGCTTATTAATATCGTTATATCCTTTCGATGCATACCCCGAGCCCTTGCCGTCTGATGTGCGCAGCGTAACATTAAAGTTTACGTTGGTGCTGGTATTGTAGGCAAACAGCCCGCTTGAATTCATCATGGCAGCATAACCGGCGCTGTTTTCCATGAAACCGGCTGCGGTTAAACTTTTCTCTTTTGAAATTGCCAGGCTCTGCGCCACGGCATCGCTGCGCAGTTTGGGATCGATTGCTGCGGTAGCAGGAACAAACGTTGCCGGGTTATCAAGGTATTGCTGTGGCCCGAGGTTGGGCATAAATTCAGGATTTTCGGGCGCCAGCCTGGCCAGCTCTTCGGCACGGCGTACTACTTTTTCCAGCGAGGCATCATCAAATTCGTTGATGGTAGCCACGCCTACTTTTTTACCGAATGAAGATTGAACTACCAGGCTGCTCTGGCTTACACCACCGCTGGTAGAAACGGCATTACGCGCATAACGGATATTACCGCCATCGCTGCCGCTGAGGTTTACTTCACATTCATCGGCCTTTGAATAGCTCAGCACTTTTTTTAATAATGCCTGCGCTTCGTCTTTTGTGAGTATGGGCATATATTAGATTTTTCTTGCTGTATTAATAACGTTTACACCATTAAACCGGGTAGTAGAAGCGCCATGTGAAACGGCACTTACCTGGCCGGGCTGTCCCTTGCCATCAAAGAAAGAGCCACCCAGGCGGTAATCACTTTCATCGGCAATGGCCGCGCAGCTGTTCCAGAATTCCTGCGTGTTACTCTGGTAGGCTACATCTTTCAGCATACCTGCAATTTTGCCGTTTTTAATTTCATAATACAGCTGGCCGCTGAACTGGAAATTATAACGCTGCTGGTCGATGGAGTAAGAACTGTTGCCAATAATGTAAATGCCTTTTTCTACGTTTTTGATAATGTCGGCCGGTGACAGTTTGTTTTTGCCCGGCTGCAACGATACGTTTGGCATACGCTGAAACTGCACATCGCTCCAGCTGTCTGCATAACAACAGCCCTGCGATGCATTCAGGCCAAGAATATGGGCCTGGTCGCGAATGGTTTGGTAGTTTACCAGTATGCCTTCTTTAATCAAATCCCAGCGTTGTGTGCCTACGCCTTCATCATCGTATCCTACTGCGCCAAGTGAGCCAGGCTGCAGCTTATCGGCAACGATATTTACTTCCTTGCTGCCGAAATTGAATTTTTTCGATTCCCATTTATCCAGCGTCAAAAAACTGGTGCCTGCATAGTTGGCTTCGTAGCCCAACACGCGGTCCAGCTCAGTCGGATGCCCCACCGATTCGTGGATGGTAAGCCAGAGATTGGTGGGGTCCAGCACCAGGTCGTATTTGCCTGCCTCAACTGATTTGGCAAGCATTTTCTGTCCAACCTGCACTGCGCCGGCCTTTGCATCTTCCAGCATATCGTAACGCTTTTTGTACAGGGTGGTGACACCGCCTTTTATTTTATCGGCATCGGCAGGCAGCAGGTATTCATAGCCCATGCCCACAGGAGCGCTAAGTGCATCACGGGTTTCAAACTTGCCTGTTTTAGCATCAACCTTGGTAATGGTGAAGGTGGGCCATATGCGGTGAATATCCTGGTCAATATACGAGCCGTCTGAGGAAGCAAAATATTTTTGCTCATTAACCAGGAACAGGTAAGAGTTTACGTAGTTGCCGCCGCCTTTCAATGCAGCGTCATTTACAGAAAGCAGCAAGTCAACCTTTTCTTTTATAGGAACTTCAAATGCATTTTTTTCGATAGGCGCCTTCCAGGATACTTCGCCATATCCCTTTTGTGGTGCCAGCTGTACAGGCTCTGACAATAAGCGGGCATTTTCCCGGGCAATGGCTACAGCCAGCTGCGCAGCTTTGGCAATGCTGTCAGTATCCATTTTGTCGGTAGCGGCAAAACCCCAGCTGCCGTTGGCAATTACGCGTATGCCTATGCCGTACGATTCGGTGTTGACAATATTCTGCACCTTGTCTTCACGGGTAATAACATACTGGTTCAAATAACGGCCAATGCGAACATCGGTGTAGGTAGCCCCTTTTGAACGGGCTTCGTTCAGGGCTACATCTGCCAGTTTCTTTTTTTGTGCAACATCAACCGTGTACCAGGGGGCATCGAGTGGTACGTTATTGCCCAGAACAGGAATGCGGGGCAGCATGGTAGCGCCCAAACCCATCCCTGCCATTTGCAAAAAGTCTCTTCTTCTCACAAGCGCTAGTTTTGGAGGTGATAAAATTGGAAAGTCAGTTTTCCAATTTAAACTATTCAAAGTATCCTTCCATCAAAAGCGCTGCTTTTTTGATGAGCGGCGGAAGATTGCTGTAACCATTCTGCTGCATGCCTGAAAAAACAGTGCCCCATCTTTCGGATGAGGCACGTATTCAATATTGGGCTGATGCATTATACCGCATCTGACAGGGAAGTAAAAGTAAAGTCCCTGATCTTCATGGGCGGTATCAGGTAACTTCTGTACGATTCAACGCTGATGGTGCGCTCGGGCCTGCCCAGTGCTTCCACATTGTTGAGCATAATTACCGGGCTTTCGTTGAAGCGGAAATTCTTAATGGGATATTTGATCTGGCCGTTTTCGATATAAAAAGTTCCGTCGCGCGTAAGGCCGGTGAGCAATAGCGATTGCGGGTCAACCATGCGGATATACCAGAGGCGCGATACCAGTATTCCTTTCTCTGTAGTCTTAATCAAATCTTCCAGTGAAGCATCACCGCCTTCCATAATAATATTGGAAGGAAAAGGTACGGGCTTTACACCCTTCTGCTGTGCCCAGTATTGGGAGTAGCTCAGGTTTTTTACTACGCCTTTTTCAATCCAGTTAATTTTATCGAGCGGAAAGCCTTCCCTGTTCCAGGTATTGCCGGGCAATTCCGTGTTAAACGGGTCTGAATAGATAGTCACCTTTTCATCCATCAGCTGTTCGCCCAAACGGTTGCCACCACCGGGTTTGCTCATAAAACTGCGGCCTTCATCTGCATTGCGGGCATCAAAACCGCGAAACATGTTCTCCATCATGTAAGCAGCAGCTACCGGTTCCAGTATCACCGTGTATTTACCCGGCTCAATGGCTTTGGCATTCGCTGAGCCATTCGCTTTTGCAGTGGCAATTTTAGTAGCCGTGTAGGTATCGAGTTTGCTGATATCATTAAAACCACGCGCCGCATAACCAGAGCCTGTGCCTTCCTGGTTACGGGTAGTAATGGTGAAAATAACATCGGTATCGGTGTTGTAGGCAAACAGGCCTTTTGAATTCATCACCGCAGTAAAGCTGGTGGTATTTTCAATAAACCCGGCTGCCTCCAGTTTGGCCTCTTTGGCAACCTGTATGCTTTTGGCCACTGCTTCTGCCCTTGTATCGGGCGTTGCTGCTGCGGTTGCAGGCACATAGGTAATGGCTTCTTTAAAATCGGCCGGACCAAGCAGGGGCATATGTTCCGGGTTATCAGGCGCCAGCTGAGCCAGCTCTTCTGCCCGCTGAACTACTTTCTTCAGGGATGCATCATCAAATTCGTTGATGGTGGCAGTGCCTGTTTTTTTACCAAATGTTGCATTTACAGAAACACTCAATGTACTGATATCACCTGCGGTAGATACAGCATTGCGTGCATAGCGGATGTTGCCGCCTTCTGAACCGCTGAGTGTTATTTCACACGCTTCGGCTTTAGAATAACCCAGCACTTTTTTCAGCAGTACCTGGGCTTCAGCTTTTGATAGTATCATAATGCGTTGATCAGATTTTTCGTGCAGTATTAATTACGTTTACACCATTAAAACGGGCAGTGCTGCTGCCGTGTGATACGGCATTGGATTGTGCAGGCTGCCCTTTGCCATCGTTGAAAGCCCCGCCCAGCCGGTAATCCCGCGCATCGGCTACAGCAGTGCAGGAATTCCAGAACTCCTGTGTGTTGGCCTGGTAAGCAACATCTTTCAGCATGCCGGCAATTTTACCATCTTTTATTTCGTAGAAGGTCTGGCCACCGAACTGGAAATTATAACGCTGCTGGTCAATTGAGAATGACCCGTCGCCAATAATATAAATGCCTTTCTCCACGTTTTTAATCATATCATCCACACTCAGGGTATCTTTACCCGGCTGCAATGATACATTCGGCATACGTTGAAACTGTACATCTTCCCAGCTTTGCGCATAACAACAGCCCTGCGATTGTTTGAGACCGATAATATGCGCCTGGTCGCGGATAGCCTGGTAATTGACCAGCACACCTTCTTTAATTAAATCCCATTCACCGCATTTCACGCCTTCATCATCGTATCCTACTGCACCGAGTGAGCCTTTCTGTAATTTGTCGGCCACAATGTTTACATGTTTGCTGCCGAACTGGAAATTTTTAGAACGCCATTTATCCAGTGTCAGGAAGCTGGTGCCTGCATAATTGGCTTCATAACCCAGCACGCGGTCAAGCTCTGTAGGGTGTGCCACAGATTCGTGAATGGTGAGCCACAGGTGCGAAGGATCGAGAATAAGATCGTATTTACCCGGCTCTACTGTTTTTGCTTTTAGTTTCTGGTCAACATCAATGGTGGCATTCTTTACGTCTTCCAGGATATCGTAGCGGTCTTTATAACGCGTAACAATGCCACTTACCTTGCTTTCAGGTGTAGGCGTTAGGTATTCGTAACCCATACCAACCGGTGAACTCAGCGACTTGCGTGTTTCAAATTTGCCGGTGGCCTTGTTGGTTTTGGTTACCGTAAATGTGGGAAAAATACGGTGTATATCCTGGTCAATATACGAGCCATCAGTAGAAGCGAAATACTTCTGTTCGTTCACCGCGAGAATGGCAGAGTTAACGAAGTTGGCCCCGCCCTGCATGGCAATGCTGTTTACTTTCAGCAGCAGATCGGCCTTGTCTTTTACCGGTATGGCAAATGTATTTTGCTCAATCGGGGTTTTCCAGTTTACTTCACCATAACCCTGCTGGGGCGCCAGCTGTACGGGTTCGGTAATAATTTTCGCATTGGCTTTGGCTACTGCTACTGCACGTTCGGCCGTTTTGGCTATGCCTTCGCGCGTAACATTATTGGATGCCGCGAAACCCCAGCTGCCATTGGCAATAACGCGTATGCCCACACCAAACGATTCGGTGTTTGAAACACCCTGCACGCGGTTTTCACGCGTTACAATAAACTGGTTCAGGTAGCGGCCAATGCGTACATCGGCATAAGTAGCGCCTTTTGATTTTGCGGCATTCAGGGCAATATCCGCCAGCTCTTTTTTCATGCTTACGGTCATGCCTTCTTCCAGCGCCTGCAAGGGATCAATAGGGTTGCCGAGTAATGCAAACTTCGGCAACATCACAGCCCCCAGGCTCATGGCCGAAAGCTGCAGAAAGTCTTTTCTTTTCAATGTGTTCCCTCCTTTTAGTTAAAAAATAGTTTTGGTTAAATTGATGCACATTATCTTAAACCATTAAGTATAAGCCAGCTTCCGTTCTATCCACAACACTGTACAAGCCAGTAACAGTACTACTGCTGCATACCAGGGCGATAACTCCTGCTGTTCTGGCTGTTGCTGTGTAGCAGTGACCGCCGCATTTTGCTGTAACCGGCAAAAGTCGCGTGTGGCGATGAGCCTTTGCTGCCTTTGCACATTCAGCCAGTCTTGCAGCGCATATGCATACCACCAATGTGTGTCGCCATGCGTACCGATGCCTGCCTGCCAGCCTGCTGCTGCCGGCCAGTAACTGCCCTCGTATAAATAAGGCAGCTGCGGGTTTTGCGCGAGCGCAATGGCTGCAGCGCCTACCTGTATCTGTGGTGGAACTGCTGCATTTATTACAAGCCGTACCGCGTGCCGCACCAGTGGTAAGGCAGGCAATACCTGCCATTGCTCTGCTGTTTCTCTTTTACGCGCGGCCTGTTGTAAAAGGCCGGTCCAGTAAGCAGCATAGTCTGCCTCATGTGCAGCCAGCAGCCAGCTATAGCTATTGTTAAGGGTGGTATATACCAGTTTACCACTCCCCAGCAAGGCTGCCGCAGCCAAAGATTTGCGCTGGTTATTCTGTACCAGCGGCTGCATCCATTCGCTTGCCTGGAGATACGATTGCTGTGTTGTTGTAAGTGCTGCGGTAACAGCATTGTTTTCATCACGCAGCAATAACTCCTGCGGTGTGACCTCTGTTGAAGGCTGCACAATGAAAGGCTGCTGGTAAAAAGCTGTTTTGTTATATGCAGTATCCGACCGGATAATCATACCCATCCCCTTTGCCGTTACCTGCGCCTGCAGTGTTGTTATTTCACTTGCGGGCATGGCCTGCAATGCCGCAGCATCGGCAATACACACATCTATTGAATCGAGCAGTATATTGTTCAACCTGTCAAGCGAAACAGCAGGTGTATTTAAAAACGAAGTATGGTATTTTTCTTTGCTGATGGCCGTGCGTATAAATACGGTATGCCCATTGCGGCCCAGCCAACCTGCGAGAAACTTGTTTTCAAAGTCGGGTGAAGAAGCCAGGAGCAGCACCTTCAGCCTGGGCGCTTGCTGTACCGTAACAGCAACCGGTTGCTGCTCCAGCGTGTCTTTCGCCTGTAATAAAGTGAGGGTATACACCGCATTACCCAGGTGCCTGGGCACCGTTCCCAGCGTAAACTGCCTTATTCCCGGCGCAAGCGTAAGGGAATCGAGCAGGGTTGATCCCATTTGCAATAACAGTTGCAGGGGCTGGTTAGCATTGCCTGTTACAGCGCCTTGCACCTGTAAGCGATTTCCTTCAGTTAGCTGCGGCAGCCAGCTTACCGCGCCAATGCCTGCGACCGGCGTTGCCGGATGAAACACGCACTGTGCGGGAGGCAATTGCTGCAACTCATCCGGCAACAGGCCATAACCCAGCAGGTGTATGATTTGTATGTTTGCCGGCACAACTTCCCCCTTGTTCCATTTATAGATTTTTACGCCGTTGTTTGCTTTCAGCAGGGCCTGCAAACTGTCTTCATCATAGCCATCTGTCAGCAGCAGGGCTTTACCCATTGCCGTTTTATTTACGGTGTAGTGCACAGGTATGGCCAAACCGCCAAAACCTGCAAGTGCAAGTACTGTACACCACAACCGCAGCCAGCGCCGCTTTTGCGGCACACGCCGCCACTCTTTCCACAACAGCAGCACGGCAGCAGCGGCAAGCAATAGCAGTACTATCGTATTCCATTGCCTCATGGTTTGCGGGATTGGTTTAGCTGGTGAAAATATTGCTGCGACAGGCTATTGCCGGTTGTGCTGTTTGCGGCAGGCGTGCTTGCCGGTGCAGACAGCAATTGCTGCAAAGCGCTGGAAACCGCATTCATATCCTGGTTTGAAAATGGTTGCTGCCGCTGTATTTTTTCTGTTATCCTTTGTGCCGCCTCGTATGCAGCAAGATAACGGGCCGGTGCATGCGCTGCTTCTTTGCCCAGGGCTGCTGTTGCCTGTTGCAGCAGGGATACGTTGTTTGTATTAACCGCAGCCCCTGCCTTTAATTGCTGTAACATACCCAGCGCACTACGCAGCCTGGTTATTTCGGCAGATGCCGGTTGAAACTGCTGACGGGCAGAAGGTGAAATAATTTTACTCAGGTCACCACTCAACCGTTTCTCCTGCTTTAACGGCGGTGTTTTGGCGCCTGTTTTGGCTACATAAGCACGGGATTTTTGCTGCAGGTCTTTCAGCAGCCGTAGGGCCTTATAAGCAAAGGGCAAGGCCTCCTGCGGTTTAAAAGTGCGCAGCCGCAGTTCGGCATTCCACATTTCCGTCAATGTAGCCTTGAGCTGCTTTTTTGTTTCGGGTTCAAAAAAGCCGGCATCTTCTGCGTTGTCGTGCTTATCGGTGTAGGTATCGAGTATTTTGGCTGCATTACCAAAGTCGGCAGGGTTGTAACTATCTGCTTCACCTGCTGCACGCGGGTCGCCGATATTGGATTCTGCTTCTTCACCCAGGAACTTGCCATAACGCAAACGCAGCAGCTTCTGGTCAATACCCAGGTTATTGCTCCTGTTTTTAAATGTTTCTGCTGCAAGGGTATCTTTTTCCCGGAGCAATTGCTCTGCATCCAGTATAATTTGCCGCTCGCTGCGAAAGTATTCAGGCTTCAGGTTTACGCCGTTTACAATGCCATCCATACTCATCAGCTGCGCAGTATCGGGGAGTGATACAATCAATACATCCGACCGGGTTTGCTGCGCATGTACGTCTGTTGCCTGGATATAAAAATACAATTCATCACCGGGGTGCATGCCCAGTTGTGCGAGGTCCAGCGTTTTTTCAACTGTGTACAATGGCAGGTGGCCGGTGAATGCCGTGGCAAAGGGTATTCGCTGTTCTTTAAACTTTACAGCTTCGCCGTTACCGCTGGCAATGGTAGCCACAATAAATGCCTGCTGTACGCCATAATCATCTGTAATGGCAGCTTGTACATGTGCGGACCGGGGCATGCCGTAATCAATTACTGTGTAGGGTTTGGGGGCCTGCACCTGAATGGCCGGCGGCTGGTCTTGTTTTATCTCAATTTTATTAAGCCCGCCTGCAGTTTTATTCAGCACTACCTGGTAAAAACCGGGTTGTATAAGGGTTTTTCCGCCGGTCCATTGCCGCCGAGCTGTATCAGTGGCCTGCAAAGTAAGTACTGTGCTGTCGTTGAACAGCAGCTGTACTGCAGTCGCCTTTTCTGTAGTTTGCAGGTTCCATTGTACATGTGCGCCCGCTTCTGCCAGTATATCCGGCTGTTGTTGTTTCCTGGCAGGCAATTCCAGGTAGGCAGGTGGTGTAATGATAATTTGCAGCGATTGCGTACCGGCTACCGGCATACGAACCGGCTCACTGCTATTGGCTTTAGGCTGCCCATTGCTGCCCGCCTTATGCAAGGGCAACAGTACGCTTAACGCAGCCATCACCATTGCACACAACAGCAGCCAGGTGGCTTTTTTCTGCCGGGATAAAAAAGGTTTCAGTTCGGGCAAATCCACCACTGCTGTTTGCAATTTGCATACCTGCAACTGCTGCAGCAGGTTTAAATCATGTTGCGGCAGTAACAGCAATTGTGTGCTTTGTTCCATTTCGGCATAATGCGCGTTCAGGTAACGTACAACATCTTCATCACGTAAACGCCAGGCCTGTGAACCAGGCAGCAGGGTTGCCAGCATGGCTATACCCGCCACAATACCCCAGTACCAGCTAATGTGCCCCAGGTGTAACACCACACCTGCAATTACTGCAGTAGCCAATGCTGTTGTTACATACAACCTTAACGCCTGCATGCGCCAGGTTTTACGCAAACGGTTAATGATAGGATGCGGGTTAGACTGCTGCATTAGCCCTCCTCTTTTGTCTTAATGCTACCAGCCGTTCAGTGATAAACACCAGCAACAATATTATCCAGCAAACAGGTGTAAGGTTAATTGTTGCAGCGTTTGCATTACTGCCCGCGCTATTACCTGCTGCCGGCAAAAACACCGGTTGCACCTGTAAGCTATCCAGCGTACGGTTATCGTATTTGTAATGCGCATTTTGCGGCAATAGCAGTTGCAACAACATAACCGGGAATGCACTATTCCAGGTAAGATTGTTCCATTCGGTATTAAACCGGCTGTAAAAATGCACGATGGTTTGCCCATTGCTGGCGGTGCCTGCCAGTAAAGCCTGACCAAATGCATCGCGCCACAACACATGCGCAGTATCAGTTGCAGCAGTATTGCTGCGCAGCAATGCTACCGGTTGCTGCATACCAGGTATAAGCGGCGGTAAAACACTGTATTGTTGCGTGGCTTTATCGCCATCATACAACAACACATGCCGTGCATTGGAAGCAGGCAGTTTTTTATCGCTCAGCCAAAACAACCAGTCTGCCGGGTGTGCCTCGTCCTGTTTACCGGTATAAGGCGCAATCATTATACGCCGGCCGGTGTATTGTGCTATGGCTTTTACCGCTGCAGTTACATATGCCACATCTGGATTGTTACCTGCGTATTCAATGTGCAGGGTTGCCGTATCCGCTACAGCCGTATCGCCGAAGGCGGCCACATTTAACAAACCGTGCTGATTGCTGAATACGAAGCCAGGTGCCCCGGTTTTGGCGGATATAACTGCAGTTTCAAACACGGTAGCCGCAGTATTGGATGCACCGCTGATAATACGCAGGCTATCGCCCGCAGCAGCATAGGCGCATTCAATCCAGCGGGCTGTATCGGTTGGCGAAAATGTTATCCATTGTACCACCCTGCCGGTAACCGGCTTTACGCCTGTAAAATGTTGCATGGCATTGCTGGTGAACACTACAAAAGGTAGCCCGGCAGGCGCCTGCTTATCAAGTTGCGTAAACTGCTGCCAGTACAACGCACGGTTTGTTACTGCAGCCGGTTGTGTTGTATCAGCAAAACTGGCCGCTGCAGCTGCATTGTTGAGATAATGTAATATATAGCCGCTGTTAAGCAGGGAATCTATCGTTGTATGAAAATGATGGTAGGTTGCTGCCAGTTGCGATTCATCTACCACCACCCAGCCTTTTTGCCGCGCAGCTGCATTGTAGCGCCATAGTGGTTTTGCGAGCAGCACGGCCAACAGGGCTATCAGCAGGCAGCGCAATAATAGCAGCAGCCACTCTGTAATGCGTATGCGGCTATGACTGTTCTGCTCATTCTTTTCCAGCAATGCAATGCTGCCTACCTGCATGGTACGGCGCTGCCTGCTGTTCCATAAATGAATCAGCAGCGGAATCGCCATTCCGCCCATAGCGAGTAGTTGTATGGGTTGTTGCAGCTGCAGCACGTTATCGCATTATTTTGTTCCGTTGTTTTAAAAAATCGCGCAAGGCTTTGTCAACCGGTTCGTTCATTGGCATCAGGTAATAGGCAATACCCTGGTCTAGCTGTTGTGTGCGAACTGCGGCAAGGTATTGTTGCATCCGTTCCCTGTAACCTGCTGCATCCCTGTTGCTGATGCCTACTATTTCTCCTGTTTCCAGGTCTTCCAGCGCGGTATAACCGCTGTAATCCATTTCCAGTTCATTGCGGCCCATCAGGTGCAGTACAATTATCTCGTGGCGCAATGCACTGCAGGTTTTCAGCAGCTGCGCTATTTCGCCGTCACGGTCATACAAATCGGTTATTACAATAAGCAGCTCACGTGTTGTTTCACCTGTAAGCAGTTGCTTGTATTGTGTTGCCGCGGCAAAACTTCCGGCAGGTGCTATCTGCTCCAGCTGATAATAAAAACGCGCCATATGCTGCGGATCTTTCCTGGGCTGCAATGCCTGTACCTGCTGTTGCTGCAATACGTATAAACCCACCGCATCGCCCTGGTTGTGCGCCAGGCAACCAAGACAGGCTGCTACATAACGCGCATACTCTATTTTGGTAAACTGCCCGTCGCGGTGTTTCATCGATGCACTCGCATCAATAACCAGGCGAACGGCTATACTTGTTTCAATTTCCGATTCCCGGATATAATACCGGTCACTGCGCGCATACATACGCCAGTCGAGCCAGCGTAAATCATCGCCCGGCTGATAGCTGCGGTACTGGCTGAACTCGAGCCCTGCACCTTTTACATTGCTTTTATTGATACCGGCCATAAAACCGCTGATCGTGGTTTTGGCAGCCAGCGACAAATCTTTAATAGCCATCAGGATGGCAGGATCGGGCAAATGCGACATAAGCCGGAAATTTTAAAACAGGAATCAAACAGGCTGTTCACCCTTACTACAATATGCCTTTTGCCATGGGTGTTTGCTTCAGCAGTTCGGCCGTTACCTTGTCACTCGTAATGCCTTCTGCATCGGCTTTAAAATTCATGAGTATGCGGTGGCGCAGCACCGGGTAAGCCATGGCTGCAATATCTTCCGTTAATACGGCATACCGCCCTTTAAACAGCGCCCTGGCTTTGGCTGTAAGTATCAGGGCCTGGCCGGCTCTTGGTCCGGCACCCCAGCGTACCCACTCTTTTACATAGGCCACAGGTGTTGTATCCGGGCGTGTGCCACGCACCAGGCCGGATACAAATTCTACCAGGTCGTCGCTGATGGTTACATCACGCACCATACCCTGCAGCTGTTTAATTTCCTCCCCGTTCAAAACAGGCTGAATGGTTACTTTTTTATTCCCGGTTGTATTGCTCAGTATCGCTTTTTCTTCTGCAGCGCTGGGATAGCCAATCTTCACATACAATAAAAACCTGTCCAGCTGCGCTTCCGGCAAAGGATACGTGCCTGCCTGTTCAATGGGGTTTTGGGTGGCGAGAATAAAAAAAGGTTTATCAAGCGGGTAGGTTTGCCCGCCATAAGTTACTTCAAACTCCTGCATGGCTTCAAGCAGGGCAGCCTGTGTTTTAGGCGGTGTGCGGTTAATTTCATCTGCCAGCACAATATTCGCGAACAAGGGACCTTTATTGAATTTAAAGAAGCGCTTGCCGGTTACATGATCTTCTTCCAGCACTTCGGTGCCAACGATATCGGAAGGCATAAGATCGGGCGTGAATTGTATACGCCTGAATGAGAGGTGCAGCGCCTGCGACATGGTACGCACCATCAATGTTTTCGCCAGGCCCGGCACGCCTTCCAGCAGGCAATGGCCACCGGCCAGCAGGGCCACCAGCATTTCATCCAGGATAGCATCCTGGCCAACAATCACCTGTTGAATTTCCTCCTTCAGTAATTTCAGCTTTTCGAGTAATTGCGCTACCGTGTTTGCAGTTATTTCCAATGCCAACAGTTTTAAAAATCATAAATGAGGCCAGCAAGAAGACAAGAGAACCACCACAGGCACCAGGCAAAAATCTTTGCAGCTCATGTGCACTTTGTATTGATGTGGTTCTTACTTTTAAACAGAAAGAGGAAATTAGTTATAAATACAGGAATTTTAAAAAAAATACACAACCGGTAACCGACAATATCCGGGTTTACAGCGAAAAGCAATGAGCAGTGCAAAATTCACCTTTACACGATTAAGATACCGCTCGGGCGATTGGGACACCGATCAGCGCATGCCCGCGAACCTGCTTAATTCATTGCTGGAATACACAACCATCCCTATTGATGTAAAGGAAAAAGTAATCGACCTCAGCAGCAATGATCTCTTCGACGCCCCCTTCTGTTATCTCAGCGGCCACAAACTGGTACAATTTGATGCCCAGGAACGTGCGCACTTTAAACAATATGCAGAAAACGGCGGTTTCATTTTCGTAGACGATTGCAACCATGATATCGACGGCCTTTTTGCCAAATCGTTCGAAGCCCAGATGAGCAGCCTGTTTGGCGCTGCCGCCCTGAAAAAAATACCCAACAATCATCCGCTGTACCATTCGTTTTTCTCCTTTGAAAAAGGCCCGCCTACTACCTCTTTTGAACTCAATGGCTGGGGCGATGACCTGGTGCACGATTACCTGAAAGCCATTGAAATAAATGGCCGCATTGCGGTACTTTACAGCAATAAGGATTATGGCTGCGAATGGGATTATGATTTTCGCAACAAACGTTTCCTGGCAGAAGACAATACCAAATTCGGTGTGAATATTATTGTGTATGCAATGAACAACACTTAAGCCGGGAGTTCTTTAAAAAAACAATCCCATACGTTTGTACGGGATTGCATTGACAGCCTTATACGAACTGCGTTATACAATAAATTTCGCCACACCGCCATCTGCACGCAGCGATGCGCCATTCGTTGCCGATGACAACGGGCTTGCAATGTACACTACGAGGTTGGCGATTTCCGCAGGCGCTGCAAAGCGCTGCAGCAATGAAGTGGGACGCAATGTTTTGAAAAATTCCACCTCCGCTTCTTTTACCGTAATGTTTTGTTGTTTTGACCAGGTGCTGATCATTTCCGTAACACCATCTGATGCGGTAGGACCAGGTAGTACCGAATTTACCGTAACCTTTGTTTTCTTCGTTAACTCTGCCAAACCACGGCTCACTGCCAGCTGCGCGGTTTTTGTCATACCATAATGAATCATCTCTTCAGGTATGTTCAGGGCAGATTCGCTGGAGATAAAAATGATCCGTCCTTCGTTCTGTTGCAGCATTTTAGGCAGGTAGGCGCGTGATAATCTTACGCCGCTCAGTACGTTCACTTCGTAAAATTTCAGCCAGTCTGCATCAGCTATTTCAGTAAAGGCTTTGGGTTCAAAAATACCTACGTTGTTAACAAGGATATCCACTTCAGGCAATGCCGCAATCAATGCATCCACTTCATCTGCTTTAGAAAAATCAGCGGCGATACCCTGCACACCGGCTGCGGGATATTTTTCCTTCAACTGTTTTACCACTGCATCAACCTTGTCTTTTCCCCTTCCGTTTATTACTACAGACGCACCTTCTTTAAGTAATCCTTCAGCAATTGCCAGTCCGATACCGGTAGTAGAGCCGGTTACCAGGGCGCGTTTGTTGGTTAATTGTAAATCCATGTGCTTGTATTTTTTATGCAAATTTCCGTTGTTCAATTCCACTTCAGGTGGTATACAACAGGTAATTGCTGGTAAAGTTCTATGGTGTCAGAATCTGAAATTAAGTGCGAAATAGGGCAATACTCCTTCGTGCGAATAACCTATCGTTACGCGAAAAACTGCCATGCGTACAGGCGCTACATACAAACCGCCGCCAACACCATTGTGCCATTGGCCCGAATGATCGTCTGTTGCCCATACGCGCCCAATATCATAAAAACCCAGCAAACCAAACTCACCGGGAAACAGGTACGAGGTAAAATCAGTAAGTTTTACACGAATTTCCAGGTTATTGTAAGCCATATGTTTTCCTGCAAAGCGGTATTGCCGGTAACCAAGCAGGTTGCCCTGCCCGCCGAGGTACATGGATTGATAAAATGCCGCATGTCCCAAACCAATACCGCCGCCCAGCCTGTCGGCCAGCACAACAGACGATTTAGCATTCAGGCTTTTGTAAAATGCAAACTGCGGAACCAGCTGCGCATAATTTTTAGCATCCCCGCTGAAGCCTTTGTAGGCCCGCGCACGCACATCGATAAACACACCCCAGGCAGGCAGCACTTTGTTGTTCCGGGTGTCGAGTATATACGCAGCTTCAATACCTGCATGCATTTTAGCGCGTGCAACTGATAAGCTGTCATAAGTGCCTATATCTCCCGGGTGCGTGGTAATAAATCTGTCCTCGTTATCAGCAGAATCGAGATCGTAAAACTGTACTGCCGGCCCAACGGATATGCTGCTTCTGTTGCTGCTGTTTCTCCAGCGTAACATGGCATTGGCCAGTATATTGGCAAAACGGGTGCGGTAATAACGGATGTAGTTGTCACCCGTTTTAATGAACGGCGTTTCATTGCCTTCCCCAAAAAAGTTAGATACATTGCTGGGTACCCGCGCATCGCCATGCAGCACAATATCGGCCTTACCTAGCGCATTCATCCACTCACCGGTGTATACTACGCGAAATGCCCCTGTGGCAAAAGCCACACCTGCCTGCAATTGCTGGCTGCTGGCATAAGGTGTTTTGCGGAAGCCCTGCTGAAAATGAACAAAGCCCATTCCTGCTATAATACCATCATCCAGGTTATACCCTACCACCGGCAACGGAATGGTTTTATTATAGCGGTTGGTTTGCACAATAGCCAGGTTATCATCGCTGTTCGAGATATGTGTATGCACGGTTTGGGTATTGCCTTCCAGCACGGCATTGGTGCCGTCGTAAATGTTTATGTTGTGAAACCCGCCCGGAGCACCCTGTATTACATAATGCTTGGCTTCCCTGCTGCCTACTATGCGTACGGCAATGGGGGAGCTGCTTTTGTTAATTACTACACTGTCACTCCCTTCGCCCAGGAACACGCGTACCTCGCGGGTTATTTCGGGGTCGAGTATGCGGTTGTACAGTTCATCTTCAATTTTTCCTTTTTTGGATATTTTGTATACACCCACCCATAACCGGCCGTTTGTGGTGTCGTTAATGTACACCAGCTCATTTTTATCGGAGGTTTGCACGTCTACAATCCTGCTCATAAACCGGTAGTAATCGCCCGAAGCGCGGGTCATATCATCGCGCCTGCTTTTCATCATGGCCAGTAACTGTGTATGGCGGATGGAATCTACCGCTTTGGGCATCCGCCGCAGGGCTGCTTCCAGCACCGAATCGGTGAACGAGGCCACAAAACGGAGGGTAATGTCCATCCACTGGCTGTAGCTGATGTTGTTTAAAAAACGGTCGTGCAGCGGCGCACCCCAATACATCAGCTCGTTTACATTTTCCACCTTGTCCCTGAAACCCTGGAGGTACGGAGCTGCCCATTTACGCGAAACCAGTCGAGGTACCCTGCCCTGGTTGGTGTATAAAGCCTGGTCGCGGTCGCGCGGGATAGCGGTGTAAACCGAGCTGCCGTTTTTCCTGTGCTCCAGCCAGCGCCACTGGTCTTCGTGGCGGTCCCAGTCGGCCAGGTACATATCCAGCAGTTTATCGCGCAGAAAAGCTGGTTGGTTCACCGAATTATCATTGTCTTTCTGTACCGCTTTCAGCAGTTTAACGGTGCTGATGCTGTTTCCGTAGGGTTCCCTTTCTTCAAACAGGCAAACCTGGCCTGCAAAATCCCTGCTATAGCTGCCCAGCGCCTTATCAGGCGCCACATATACTACCTGCGGGTTCGCATGTGGTACACCGGCTGCCTGGGCAAGTGCGGCAGTTGTTAAGGCAGAATAGGGGTGTGCAGCCGAAATGTTGTCCTGCACCAGGTCTTTCGCAAAGGTTTGCTTCAATACATCGGGCAATGCGGCTTCGGGATTTTTCTGAATGGTACGCAATACCCATTCTTTCCCTTCCTTATCGCGCAGCCGCAGCGATTTGGTCTGGTGCCCGCCGCCACGCTGCAACGGCGTAAAACCTCCGTTGGTAACCGACAGTTTAAATACGGGCAGCATAGCCGGCGTACTCCATTCCTTGCGGTAGTTTTCACCAAACATAGAACGGTGCCACCTGCTTACACTGTCATACGCCGCAAAAGGCGCCACACGCACGCTATCGGGGTATGTGGCATTCAGCACAGCTTCTTCCTGCTCTTTCACTGCAACAAACGACTTAACCCAGCTGAATACCGGTTTTATTGTATCATTTTCAAAACTGTAGCAGGTTAAACGAACGGCATTATTGGCCAGCACATCGGCTGTTACATAGCCCTGGCTGCCTTGCGCAAACAAGGAATTCCTGCCTTTTTTTACGGTATTGGTTTTACTGTCTGCACCACTGATCACCTGCAGCATATTGCCATTGATGAGCTGTAAGGTATGCTCGTGACCGGATACATGAATAATATTGGGGTAAGGCTTCATGGCATCTGAAAACCGTTTAATCATGTCTTTGTACAAAGGATGACGCAGGTCTTCCGGATTCGGGATAGCCACGCGGTACAATGGATACAGTGAACCCACAACCGGCAGCGGCAGATACAGGTTTTTATTGATATCGGTAAAAGGGAACAGGTGCTGCCGCAGACTGAAATAACCGCCATGCGGGCCGTATGATTTAAACGGGTGGTGTGTGGCAAAGAAAATGACTTTGAACCTGTTTTTATACAGCAGGTCTTCCATACGGGCAATCACTTCATCTTTGGTGGTACATTCACAGCCGGCATTATCTGACGGTTTGCCATAGGGAAACAGCCACCATTCAGAATCTGCCGCGATGATCACCACATTGTCGCCAATGGGTATTTCAACCGGGCCCGGGCAACCATCGGGTGGCAGCAGCTTCAGCAATGAATCGCCCAGGCTTTCGAGGTAATCGCCCTGCCTTACAATTTTCGCGTACCCGTTTACGCCAGTCCCGTCCCAATCGTGATTTCCCGGTACAAAATATACCGTTGCACCCTTGCTGCGCATGGGCTCAAACTGGGAGCGCAGTATGTTTTGTGTACCGTCCTGGCCACCGGCCTGCAAAGCCATGCCTTTGGGGTAAATATTGTCACCCAGGTAAACACTTACCGTTTTGCCGGGCAGCACATTAGCCGCAGCGTGACGTATCAATGCCTGCTGGCCGGCGTTTATTTCACCGGCGTCGCCCATGAGTATAATACGCTGCACCACACTGCTGTCTTGCGACAGGGCAGCCAATGGCAATAAAAGCAATGCAAAAAAGCCAATCCGTTTTAACCGTGCTATCATAGTAATCAATTCTTAAGGGGGAAATTCAGAGCCGGAAAGGGCATGTACAGCAGACAGGGATCTGTAAGGTTGCACAGACCCGGTAACCATTTACACAATGGTATTGCATGTAAAATACTTACTAAAACGTATAAAAACAAATAACCCGGGCACAGCTGTACCCGGGTTATTGCGTTGACTGGTAATTATTTAACCAGGTATACGTTATTGCTTTTTTCAGCACAATGTCTTTTGATGAACGGCCTATCATAAGCTGGAAGGTGCCGGGCTCAACACAGCTTACATCATCTTTCACATACAACTGCACTACTTCATCGCCTGCATGTTTGCCTGCTGTTTTACCATACCCGTTGGCCCATCCGGGTTGCCCGGCATGCGAACCTGGCTTGTAAGGAAAATTTGGGCTATTCGGCAGCAGCAGGCTGCCTATTGCTGCCTTTGTTAAGCAGGGTAATAATCTGGTCTTTGTCTTTTACCAGTTGTTGCAGCAGTATAATATTCTGTTGCAGGGCATGCATCATTTCATCGCGTGTAAAGTAGGTTGCATGTTCATCATTTGTTTCAAAAGCATGCCGGTGATTTTCTCCTAACATAGAGCCTTCGCCGGTGATAAGCCATATTAGACTTAAGTCGAAGTAGTGGTTATAAATTTTTTCGAGAATATCTGATCCGATAGTACCTTTTCCCTTGGCTTGTTTACCTAAATAGCCATTGGAGAGGCCACAATTTTGCTCAAAAGCATAGGCAGTGATGTTTTTGTAGGCAAGGTAGCGGTAAAGGCGGTCAATCAAGCGTTCGGTCATTGGCGAATTTAATAGAAAAAAGTTGCTAAAAAATTTGACATTCTGGACGGATGCCGTAATATTGTGTTTGAAAGGTACGAGATTGTGTTTGAAAGACGTGCAGTTTGCGCGGTTACTTTCGGCAAATAGCGCTTGGTCTTCCCTCTTTCAACAGCCTAATCTGGGGTTGTTATTTCGGGCGCTATAATTTATAATCGGTATGTGGCCGTCGATAATTCAGGTCGCCGGTACATATCCAAGAATATCCTGGAAAACTGCGGTAGCCTGCGCGGCTATTGCAGCCTTTATTTTCACTAATTATATGTTATTGTTAGGGTATGTGCAGTGTTGCTGCGCAGGGCATTGTTTTGCCTTGTGGGAAGCCTGTGTGTGCCTTAATAAACAGGTTTTATTTCTACTGGCATTCAAAGAGTATGCGGTTAGGCGTAGGGCTATGCTGCAATCTTACTTAGTGAACAACAACGCACTCTCCTGCCGCGGGTAATGGCCTGCAAGGGTTTGCACTTAACCTGTTGCCTTAAACGCTTGTGGCAGTGTAACTGCATAAGCCATTTTTCACTTTTAAGTTATTCAAAAATGGAGAACACCAGTTCACTCAGCGGTTCCTTGCAGGAATCACCGTTTGATCAGATAATTCCTGTTATAACACAGTCTGTTCCTGTAGAAAGAATATACCTCACAGGCCGGCAACGACATAAAATAGTGGTTGAAAACATATTTAATGTATTTATCAACCCGTCTACAGAAGAAAGCAGTTACGACCTGGTAGTTATTGTTTCGGCAGAAGAACGGCGCTCTGAAAATGAGTTGCAGGATGTTATTGAAAACCGTTGCAAGGTCATAGCACCTGTTAACGTGTTAATTATGGCATTGCCTAAGTTCAGGCAGCTGCTCGATGTTGGTCATCCTTTTATATTCGCGGTAACACATGCAGCAATGCTGCTTTTCGATTCAGGTACCATCACTGCCACGCTTAACAAACTCCCTGATGAAAAAGAGTTTATTGAGCAGTCGCGTGCCGATATTACCGGATGGTCGCATTCGGCAACCGTATTTCTCGACGGCGCAGGCTATTATGTGCAGGCAGGGCACCCCAACATGTCGGCATTTATGCTGCACCAGGCCACAGAGCATTGCCTTATCGGGTTAATACGAACCATGACGGGTTATAAGGTACACACGCACAACATTGATAAACTGCTGCGTTATGCACGCAGTTATTCACTGGAGCTGAATGGCCTGTTTCCGCGTAACACGCCCGAGGAGATTCACCTGTTTCAGCTGTTGCAGAAGGCCTATGTAGATGCGCGTTACAAGCCCACCTACACCATTACACAGGCCGAAGTACTGATTATCACTACCCGTGTGCAAAAAATTCAGACACTGGTACAGGAAATATGTCACACCCAGTTAAATGCCCTTGAAAACAGCATTAACCAGGCCGGTATTGCATGATAATTCTTTATTATTGCGTTGTTTTAAAACAGTGCAGCAGGTATGCAAGATCCGGAACAGAAAAAAAGCAAAAAAACCATTATCCTTCCGGCCGTAACAACCGATAAGGGTAGTAGTAAAAGCAAGAAAAAAACAACGCACGGGTTATTAATTGACCTGAGCAAAAAACAGCAGGGCGCATTTAAAATTGCGGGATTACTGGTTGCCGAACTGAACGGCAGCCGTGATTACAAAACTTTTCCACTGGTAAACGAGATTTCACTGTTCGATTTTAAATCGATGCCGGTTGAATTGTACCGCATTATTTATGCTTTAACTGCCGACCAGATCAATGCACAAAAAAACTGGCTTACTGATCAGTACCGGGAAAAAATGCCGGAAGGCTTTACTGAAGAAGCCTATGTACAAAAAGGCATTCAAACCTATTTGTACAATATTTTTCAGCAGCTGCGCCCGTTTGCAGGTATTTTAAAATGGTATTACCAGGTTGCCGACGACTTACTCCCGAGCAACATGGTAATTAAGCCTGCAGCCATCAGTAACTTTTCACCGGCAGTGGCATTTGAACTGCTGCGCACATATAACGGTGTGTTACGGATGCAAACGCTTATCCGCATTAACAATCATCCTTTTCTCGCTACCGACTTTAAACGGTATGGCTTTTTACTGCAGAGTAAAAACGAATTCTTTATCCTCTCACTGAAAGACGCCCAGACAATGGACCACTTTCCCAACGGCTATATTGATGTGGCTGCCGGGAAAGAGAAAAGCTTTATAGCTGATACCATTACACCGCTGGCGCAACAGTATACAGTAAACCAGGATATACTGATGCAGGAAGAAACCATCGATGTTCTTCCGCAACCAAGGGTGTATTTCAGCGAACTCAACGGCAGTTTTCTAATGATCAGTATCCGCTGGCAATACGGTGAATTTGAAATTGAAGACAATGCAGATACCCGTACCACTATTGTCAGCAACCAAACCAGGTTTGCCATTCAACGGTACAGTGCCGTTGAAGAAGAAGCCCGTTCTTATATTCGCTCGCTGCATCCCAAATTCGCACAGCAACGGAATGATTATTTCTACCTGTCGTTTTCTGAAGCAGAAAAAAACCAATGGTTTGTAAAGTTTTACCGCAAACTGATTGACCGCAATATCCCTGTATACGGGATGAACCAGATGCAGCACTTCAGGTACAATACACACGTGCCTGTAATAAAAGTTGAACACAAAGGCAATGGCATCGATTGGTTTGACCTGTATGTGGAAATCAGCTATGGCGACCAGCAGATAGCCATAGCCGATCTGCAGAAGGCTTTGCTGAACCGGCAACCTTATTTGTTGCTGAAAGACGGAACACTGGGCATGATACCGGAAGAGTGGCAGCATAAGTTAGGGCTGCTGCTCAAAATCGGTCACCTGCAAAACAACAGCCAGCTGCGTTTGTCGAAGCTGCACTGGACACTTGCACAGGATTTACAGGATGGTGATAAACTGGTGCAACAGATTATTACGCCTGACTATATTTCAAAATGGGAGCAGCTGCAGCAAAATGGCCACAACCTGTTTAAAGTGCCCGCTACGCTCAACGCATCACTGCGCGACTACCAGAAAGCTGGTTTCGAATGGATGTGCCTGCTCGATGAAATGCAGTGGGGTGGCTGTCTTGCAGATGATATGGGTTTGGGTAAAACACTGCAAACCATTAGCTTTTTGCACTACCAGACAGAGAAATACCCGGCCGATACCCACCTGGTTATTTGCCCCACCTCGCTGATGTACAACTGGCAAACAGAGTTGCAGAAATTTTCTCCGCATTTGTCGTACCGCATTTACCATGGCCCTTCACGGTCGTTTAATGTTTCGGAGTTCGAAAACACGCAAATCATCATCACCAGCTACGGCACCGTACGCAGTGATCTTGAACAACTGGCTGCTTTTAAATTCGGATACATTGTATGCGATGAAAGCCAGATTATAAAAAACGCCGGCTCGCAGGTGGCCAAAGCCGTGTTGCAACTGCAATCGCGCAACCGCCTGGTGCTAAGCGGTACACCCATACAGAACAACACGTTTGATTTGTATACCCAAATGCACTTTATTAACCCCGGCCTGCTGGGCAATAAAGAATTTTTCCGGTCAGAATTTGCATTGCCTATCGATAAGTTTGGCGATAAAGAAGCGGCTGCCAAATTGCGTAAAATGATTTATCCTTTTATGCTGCGCAGGACCAAGGAACAGGTAGCCAAAGATCTGCCGCCCAAAACAGAAATTACCCTGTGGTGCGAAATGGAAGAAGAACAGCGCCAGGTATATGATGAATACAAAAATCATTACCGCAGCAGCCTGCTCGAACGTATTGAGAAAGAAGGTATCGGCTCCAGTTCGGTATACATCCTGGAAGGCCTCACCCGCCTGCGCCAGATATGCAATGCACCACAGCTGGTGAAAAATGCCACACACAGTGCTACCGAATCAGTTAAGCTGAAAGCGCTGATGGAAGAGATCAGGGAAAACATGGGCACGCACAAGGCACTGGTATTTTCACAGTTTACCGGCATGCTGCAGCTGATTGCAGACGAGATGACCAAAGAAGGCATTTCCTATTTTTATCTCGACGGTTCTACCAAAGCAGAAGAACGCCAGGTACTGGTGAATCGTTTTCAGCAGGAAGCAGATGTACAGGTGTTCCTGATTAGTTTAAAAGCAGGCGGCGTAGGCTTAACCCTAACCGCAGCTGATTATGTTTACCTCGTAGATCCCTGGTGGAACCCTGCGGCAGAGCAGCAAGCCATTGATCGTGCGCACAGAATTGGCCAGCAACAAAAAGTATTTGCTTATAAAATGATTTGCCGCGACAGCGTGGAAGAAAAAATACTGGCATTGCAGCAACGCAAAAAGGCATTGGCAGCCGATTTAATCAGTGAAGAATCGGGTTTTGTAAAATCACTCAGCACCGAAGACATTGCATTTTTATTCAGCTAATCATATTGCAACAACCAATACCGGGGCCGCTTTTCAGCGGCCCCTTTTTATTTAATTACCATAGGGCTTCATACCATTACAGTCACAATCGGGCCCGGGCTGCACACCCAGTTTTTTGGCACAGAACCGGTAAAAATTAACCCGGTTTTCCCTGTTGGCAATCACTTCTTTGTCTGTGGCATTGCATTCAATGCCGCCGTTAATGATATTAATGGTCATGCCAAAACCAGGCGTCCTGTTGGCAGCTTTGTCTTTTTCATCGGGCATCCATTTGCCGGTCATTACCTCATGGCACGAAGGTTTGGGCTTTTGTGCGCGCATCCAAAACCAGAGGGCTGTTTTAAAAGCTACGGTACCATTGGTTGCTGCCAGCTCTGGCTGCTGCAGCAAGGGCAGCTGCAGTTCATCACCAGCCAATCCATAGTTATACGCGTAGGTTATTTGCAACGGGCCGCGCCCGTGATACGATTTGCCTTCCACCGGTTTGTAAGCACTGGTACCGCCGGTATTGTATTGCGTGCAATGCCCGTCTTTACATGCCTGCTCTTCTGTAAACATCAACCCGTACAATAATCTTCCGCCCGGCGCCCCGGCCCAGCCCCCACCTGTTTCCTGGAAAGCATGTGCCAGGAAGGCTGCAAGCTCCTGTTTACGCACCGCCACAGTTCCTTCACCACAAAATGCCGGAAACGCATCGGCCGCACTTAACAGCGCTTCGTAGGTATACATGCGGTGATGATGCGGAAACAATTGTTCATATTGCTGTTTGGTTAACAGCTGCTGCACACCGTTTTTTGCTGCTGCAAAAAAAGGCATCAGCAAACACAAGAGCACAAGCTTTACTGTAACAACGGGCGCTTTTATCTGCATGTTTTACTGTTTATACAAAGTGCATACAATTTATACCATTCTTTGGAGATAAACCGGCGCTTAGAGAATAGTATGGGATATAACAAAAATACCCGGTGGTAAACCGGGTGTTTTACTGATGGTATTGTGCTGCAATATTATTGCCCTTCTTTATACTTTTTCTCTGCTTCCTGCGCTTTGGCAAAATCGAGCACTACGCCATTGATACAATAACGCAAGCCTGTTGGCGGGGGGCCATCTTCAAATACATGGCCCAGGTGCGATTTACAACGGCCACACATTACTTCTGTACGTTCCATGCCATAGCTGTTGTCTGGCGCGTAAATAATAGAACCTTTGCTAATGGGCTCATAAAAGCTGGGCCATCCGCAGCCGCTTTCAAATTTGGTATCACTTTTAAATAAAGCATTACCGCAAACGGCACAGTAGTAAGTACCTATCTCTTTCGAGTTTTCGTACTTGCTGGTGTAAGGGCGTTCTGTTCCTTTCTCTCTGGCAACGGTATATACTTCGGGCGACAGTATTTTTTTCCATTCATCATTACTCAACACTACCTTACTGCTGTCTGTCCGGGAGTACACCTCATTTTTCTTATTGTTTGTACTATCCATATGTCTTTGTTTATTGTTATTCTGGGCATAACAGCCTTGCAAAACGGCTGTCGCTAATAGTAACACCAGTAAAACTATATTGGTTTTCATATTAAAATTATATTGTTACAGAATTACATACGCAATACACATCCTTATGGTTTACAGGTAATAACGTAATAAAAGGTTAAACCTTACACTGAATATTCTTCAATGGAGGCAGAATTTTGTTAAATGATTTTAAACGCTTTAAACGTATATTTGTCACTCACACAAGGTTATTCGATAATGTTCAATATTATTTTATTTGGCCCTCCCGGTAGCGGAAAAGGTACACAAAGTGAAAAATTAATTGCAAAATACGGTCTTAAGCACCTAAGCACAGGCGATTTGCTGCGCAGCGAAATTGCAGCCTCCACGCCGCTCGGCCTGGAAGCCAAAAATTTCATGGACAAAGGGCAGCTGGTACCCGACGAGGTAGTAATTGGCATGATCAGTTCTGCACTGGAAGCCAACCCGCAGGCCCAGGGCTTTTTATTCGACGGTTTTCCACG
The DNA here is from genome assembly GCF_003412455.1 of Deminuibacter soli. GTDB lineage: Bacteria > Bacteroidota > Bacteroidia > Chitinophagales > Chitinophagaceae > Deminuibacter > Deminuibacter soli. Next base: position 1,001,191 of record NZ_QTJU01000001.1, read on the forward strand.
CACCGAAGCGCAGGCTGAAGCACTGGACAAACTGCTGAAATTGAACCAAACCGAAATTCACGTGGTACTGGCACTCGATGTGAGCGATGAAGAACTGGTAAAACGCCTGCTGAACAGGGGTCTCACCAGCGGCCGCTCAGACGATGCAGACGAAAAAGTGATCCGCGCAAGAATTGCCGAATACAACCTGAAAACAGCTGCTGTTGCCGCTTATTACAAAAAGTTCGACAAAGTAGTGCATATCAAGGGTGAGGGTACACTGGACGAAATATTCCAGCTGCTGAGCAACGAAGTAAACGGCCGCATGGCTGAAAAAGTATAGTTTATAACCTGACAAATCAACATAGATCCCGCCCCTCACAAGGCGGGATTTTTTTATTTCCCTGTTTACCCGCTTGCTGTAAAATCGCCGCTTCCTGTACGTACACAACTTTTAATTCCTGCCTATTGTTTAAATTGTTTGTACAGCAATAGTTATCAACAATATGATGAAATTCCTGTTACCCGCACTGCTTGTTTTGTATTCCGGCAGTGCCTGCGCGCAGCAAAAGTTCGATGCACCTGAATACCATGATATTCTTTTCCTGAATTTTAAAGCCATTGGCGATACAGCCCACCAGCAATACAGTTTATTGAAAGGCAGCTACCGCCGCCTGATGCGCTCGCCCGAAGTTGGCCTGCACAATGTTTGTGAATTTTACATCCGCGACAGCACGGCCATACTCAGCCTGCGTGGCACCATCAATAAAACCGAGAGCTGGCTGGAAAATTTTTACGCAGCCATGGTTTGTGCCAACGGCAGTTTACAGCTGAACGATTCAACCCGGTTCAATTACCAGCTGGCGCGGGATTCAACCGCTTATGTGCATGTTGGCTGGCTGGTAGGTTTAGGCTTTTTATCGCCCTACATCCGCGAAGGCATGGATTCGCTTTTGCAGGCAGGCATACGGCACGTGGTTATCGCCGGTCATAGCCAGGGCGGTGCGCTTGCTTTTTTAACCACTTCTTACGTGTATTACCTGTACCATGAAAAATATCCCGATCTGCAGCTAACTACTTACGCCAGCGCACCACCCAAACCCGGCAATATGTATTACACGTACGACCTGGATTTTATCAGTCATGGCAATACATTCCGCGTGGTGAACACGGCAGACTGGGTGCCCGAAACGCCATTTTCCATTCAAACGCTGGACGATTACCGCCTGCCCAACCCGTTCTCAAACCCCAAGCCCACCATCCGCAAGCAGAAATTCCTGGTGCGGCTGGCGCTGAATCACATCTACAACAAAATGAAAAACGGCTCTGCTACGGCCATGAAACGCTACCGCAAATACCTGGGCAGTATGATTTACAAGCAGGTTAAAAAAGCACAACCCCAGTTGCAGGAACCCGAGTACCGCTACAGCGTAAACTACAGTACAGCCGGCGTTCCCATTATATTGCCGGCCGATAGTGCATACCACAAAAACTTCGTGTTCAACGGCAGGAATGTATTCATTCACCATGGATACAATGCCTATCAATACCTGCTGAAAGAGTATTTTCTTTCAAATGCTACCAATCGTTAGCTTTGTAAAAACAGCCATATGAAAATTGATAATTATGTTTTAGGCAGATGGATTCCCGGCGATGGTGAGGGGCAGGCATTGTATCATGCCGTAACAGGTAATACCATTGGCTTTGCCAGCACCAAAGGACTTGATTTCGGCGCTGTGCTGGATTACGGCAGAACAAAAGGCGGACAGGCTTTGCGTAAAATGACTTTCCCCGAACGCGGGCTGATGCTGCGCGCCCTGGCACTGCACCTGCGCGAACACCTTGATGAATTTTACAACATCAGCTACTGGTCGGGCGCAACCCGGGCAGACAGCTGGATAGATATAGAAGGCGGCATCGGCAACCTGTTTTCTTACGCTTCGCTGCGCCGCAAATTTCCCGACACACCTTATTGCCTGGATGGTGAAGCGCACCTGCTTGGCAAAGAAGGACAGTTTATGGGTCACCACCTGCTGGTGCCGCGCGAAGGAATAGCCATACACATCAATGCTTTCAATTTTCCTGTGTGGGGTATGCTCGAAAAAATTGCGGTAAACCTGCTGGCCGGTGTACCCGCGGTAGTAAAGCCTGCTACGGTAACATCTTATCTTACCGCAGCAGTAATGCAACGCATCGTATCGTCGGGCATTTTGCCGGAGGGCGCAGTACAGCTGCTTTGCGGTTCTGCAGGCGATTTGCTGAATCATGTGCAATCGCAGGACGTCATCACATTCACCGGGTCGGCCTCTACCGGGCGCCAGCTGAAAGCACACCCGCGTGTACTGGATGAAAGCGTGCCGTTTAACATGGAAGCCGATTCGCTCAACTGCATTGTGCTTGGCAACGATGTTACACCCAATATGCCTGAGTGGGATATTTTTATTAAAGAAGTGCGCCGCGAAATAACCGTGAAATGCGGGCAGAAGTGTACTGCCATCCGGCGCATTTTTGTGCCGCAGCATTTGCTGGAAGATGTGCAGATTGCCCTGGGCAAAGCCCTTGCACAAACCACTATCGGCAACCCGCTGAACGAAAAAGTACGCATGGGCTCGCTGGCAGGCATGGCCCAGCGCGAAGAGGTAAAGGCCCAGGTGCAGAAGCTGCTGGCCTCCTCGCAAATTGTATATGGTGCGCTGGACAGTGTTGAATTAATTGACGCAGATGCCAGCAAAGGTGCTTTTATAAGCCCGCTGCTGCTGCTGAACACCCAACCCCTTCACAGCCCGGCAGTACACGAAGTAGAAGCATTTGGCCCGGTGGCAACACTAATGCCTTACCACGATATGCAGGAAGCCATTACCTTATCGCGCATGGGCAAAGGCTCACTGGTAAGCTCTGTTGTAACAGCCTCAGATAACATTGCGCGCGATTACGTACTGGGCGCAGGTGCCTACCACGGCCGCATATTGGTGCTTAACCAAACATCGGCCAAAGAAAGCACCGGGCACGGTTCTCCCCTGCCGTTACTGGTACATGGCGGCCCCGGCCGCGCTGGCGGCGGTGAAGAAATGGGCGGGATACGCGGGGTAAAACATTATATGCAGCGCGTGGCTGTACAAGGCTCGCCTACAACCCTTACTGCCATTAGCCAGGTATACCAGCCGGGTGCGCAACAAACAGAACACCCGGTTCATCCTTTTCAACGTTACTTTGAAGACCTGCAGCCCGGCGATACGCTGGTAACCGGTAAACGTACCGTTACCGAAGCAGACATCAGCAATTTCGCCAACCTTAGCTGGGACCATTTTTATGCCCATATTGATCATACTTCGCTGGAAGGCACTTTGTTTGAAAAGCCTGTTGCACATGGTTACTTTATACTCAGTGCAGCAGCGGGCTTATTTGTAGATGGTAAAAAAGGGCCGGTACTGCTCAACTATGGTATTGATGAACTGCGTTTTACCAAACCTGTTTATGCAGGCACCACCATACAGGTACACTTAACCGTAAAAGAAAAAATAAACCAGCAGAAAAAAGTGCCGGAAGACATTGCCAAAGGCATTGTAAAATGGCAGGTTCAGGTAACAGATCAAACCGGTGAAACCGTTGCCATCGCAACCATTTTAACCATGGTTGCAAAAAAAGAAAACACCTGACCAATGGGTAACAACTGCTGGAACAAGCGTATGCCAGGTGCTGCCAAAACAATTTGTAACAAGGCTGATTTACAGGTGTTTTTAACAACCATCTTACCTGTTTCTGCTTTAACTTTATACACGACCTAATATTCTGTTTCATTCCTTTAACCTTATTAGCCATGACTGTGGACAGTACCAATAATACACAGACCGGATATGTTCGCTCAGAAATTCACAGCAACATCGCGACCATAGAATTTTTTCATCCGCAAAGCAATTCGCTGCCCGGAAAATTACTCAGCGAACTGGCCCATGCCATTACCAGTGCCGGCAACAATCCCAACGCTCATGTAATTGTGCTGCGCGCTGCCGGTGACGGCGCTTTTTGTGCAGGCGCATCGTTTCACGAGCTGGCAGCTGTTGAAACCGAACAGCAGGGCGCACAGTTTTTCAGCGGGTTTGCACATGTAATTAATGCCATGCGCAAATGCCCTAAGTTTATTATTGCACGCATACATGGCAAATGTGTGGGTGGCGGCGTTGGTATTGCTGCTGCAGCAGATTATGCCATTGCACTGGAAGGCGCTGAAATAAAACTCAGCGAATTATCCATCGGCATCGGCCCCTTTGTAATAGGGCCTGCTGTTGAACGCAAAATGGGCTTGTCTGCCTTCAGCCAGCTTGCCATTGATGCCAGCATGTGGCGCAACGGCGACTGGGCAAGACGCAAGGGCTTGTATGCAGAGCTGCACCCAACACTTGAAAGCATGGAAGAATCTATTTCACGCCTCAGCCACAACCTTTCGCACAGCAGCCCTGTTGCAATGGCCGAACTGAAAAAAAGCTGCTGGCACGATACGGATCATTGGGATCACCTGTTGCATGAGCGTGCAGTAGTAAGTGGCAAACTGGTGTTAAGCCAGTACGCCAAAGATGCCATCCATCAATTTAAACAAAAATAACAACGGTATATTCACTACTATTGCGCCAAACGCAATAGCTGCATGATCAACTGTTTCAGCGGCGATACACTTCCTGCACAGTGCGATAAGCTCGCCCGGCAGCATAAGGTGTTTGCCGGTATTATTAAGGCGTACGGCTATCCTCCTTTCTGGAGCCGTACGCCTTCTTTTGCTACCCTGGTGCACATTATTTTAGAGCAACAGGTATCCCTCGCCTCTGCCAAAGCTGCATTTTTAAAACTCCAGGAAAAAACGGGGCATATAACGCCGGCTGCATTACTGGCATTAACAGATGAGGAAATGCGTGCCTGTTACTTCAGCAGGCAAAAAACCGGGTATGCGCGTGCACTTGCCCAGGCGGTACTGAATAATAGCTTACAACTGGAAACATTGCCCTTATTAAATGATGAGGATGTACGCAAACAGCTCACAGCCATTAAAGGCATAGGCAACTGGACGGCCGATGTGTTTTTGATGATGACCCTGCACCGCACAGATTGTTTTCCCGGCGGAGATATTGCCTTACTGGCCAGCGTACGCGAAAACCTGTCCCTGCCTGCATCTGCCACAAAAGATGAAATTCTGTCTATCGCAACAGCATGGAGCCCGCTGCGCACAGTGGCAGCATTTATGTTATGGCATGCCTATATTGAAAAGAGAGGTATCAAAATTAATTAGGAAAGGAGATCGCAGCCGCTCCCTTAATACGGGGAACGGCTGTAGACCAGATCTCTTTTTTGCAGCAACGGCCTTAGGTAAATCACTGCTGCCTGCACAGCAAGCAGCAGGTTATTTACAAAACCGCTTATTTAAAACAGTAGGTTTAAAGGTCATCATACGTGTACAGGCTATCCATTTCTGCGCCTGGCTCCATTTCAAATACAGGGTTAATTACACCGTCTTTCAGGCCATATACCCAGCCATGCAGCTGCGGGCGCTGCTCGTGTTTCCATGCTTTTTGTATGATGGAAGTTTTGGCCAGGTGTATTACCTGCTCTTTTACATTCAGCTCCACCAGCCTGTCTGCACGTTTGCCCATATCAGGAATGGCATCCAGCTCGTCTTTATACAAACGGTATACGTCTTTGATATTGCGCAGCCACATATTCAGCACAGCGCCGAAATTGTGGTTGCTCATCGATGCTCTTACACCACCGCAGTTGTAGTGGCCGCAAACAATTACATGTTTTACCTTCAGGTGGTTTACTGCATAATCCAGTACGCTAAACATGTTCACATCGGTATGCACAACCAGGTTAGCCACATTGCGGTGTACAAATATTTCACCGGGCTGTGTGTTGGTAATCCTGTCTGCCGGCACACGGCTGTCGCTGCAGCCTATCCATAAAAATTCAGGCGTTTGAATTTCAGACAGGCGGTTAAAATAATCCGGGTCTTCATGTACCTTTTCCTGTGCCCATGCCTTGTTTTCCAATAATAACTTTTCGTAAGAGGTAAGTGACGATTTCATTAATCTTTGTTTTTTGTAACAGCCTTTCGGTTGTTGTGCTTGCCATAATGAGATTCCAATCATTCATTCGCTCAAAGCTTCACCGCTTACCAAAGTTACAAACAGATCGTGAAGTTACTATATTGCCACTGCCTGACCTGGCAATTTAATAAGCCGGTGCATGGGTTTTGCTTCACTTTTGCGCAGCTCAACCCGTATTTTTTTAAGGGGTGCATGTTGCATAAATTCGTTGATTACGTCAATGATATCTTTGTCGATAAAATCGGCACGCGATGCATCGATCATAATGTACGAATTCGCCGGTACTTCTTCCAGCTTGTTTTTAATGAGCGACTTGTTTAAAAAAGACACATCTTTCCGCAACCTGAACAGGAATTTATTTTCATCACGTACCACAAACACTGATGAGCGGAAGTTGCTGCGCAGCATAAAATACAAACCTACTACAATGCCAACCACAATGCCTTTCAGCAAATCGGTAAATAAAATGGCTGCAATGGTAACCACAAAAGGAATAATCTGGTCGATCCCTTTTTTATACAACGCAATAAATAACTGCGGCTTAGCCAGTTTATAGCCGGTTAAAATCAAAATGGCTGCCAGGGCTGCATTGGGTATCAGATTTAAAACGGGCGCAATAAAGAGCACACACAATAGCAACAATACACCATGACCAATTGTTGCCATTTTTGATTTTGCACCGGCATTTACATTAGCCGAGCTGCGAACAATAACCGAAGTAACAGGCAAACCGCCCAGCAATCCGCTGATCATATTGCCTGTTCCCTGCGCCAGCAATTCACGATTGGTAGGCGTAACCCTTTTGTAGGGGTCCAGCTTGTCAATGGCTTCAATACTCAGCAGGGTTTCAAGACTGGCCACAATGGCCAGTGTAACACCCGTGGTAATAACATGCGCGTTGCTGAACAGTGATGCAAAATCGGGCATGGTAAAAAAGCCCAGGAAATCAGACGGCTTTTCTGCTACCGGCAAATGCACCAGGTGTTTGTCGCCGACTACAAGTTGTGGTGCGGCATTCATAAACAGCATATTCATTAAAATACCTGCGGCTACCACAATCAGCGGTGCAGGTACCAGTTTCAATACGCGGTTGTGTTTAAACAGTTTTGTTTCCCACAACAGGATAATGCCTACAGATACCAGCCCTATGATTACTGCACCGGGTGTAAGCGCGCGCAGCGCATGGGTAATGCCGCTGAAGGTGTTTTCCGATGCATTGCTGAAGCTTTCGTCGCCGATATAATCTTTGTCGTACCCCACCAGGTGAGGTATCTCTTTTAAAATCAGTATCAGGCCAATGGCAGCCAGCATTCCTTTAATAACGGCATTGGGAATAAAATCGCCAATGATACCGGCTTTTAACAGTCCCAGTACAATTTGCAGCGCGCCGGCAATTACTACAGCTACCAGGAACGACTGGTAGGGCATCTGCAGTAATGCCGCGGCTACAATGGCCGTAAGGCCAGCTGCAGGCCCGGCTACACTCAATTGCGATTTGCTGAGCAAACCAATCGAAATACCACCCACCATCCCGGCGATGATACCCGAAAACAATGGTGCACCGGAAGCCTGAGCCACGCCCAAACACAATGGTAATGCTACCAGGAACACAACTATAGATGCGGGTATGTCGTACCCCGCATTAGAGAAAAACTTTTTCATTCGATTACAGGTTGAACGGTTACAACACGTGCATGCCGCAGCATGTACAGTTGTTTGCCGTAATAAGGTAAAATTGATGATTGCAGTAGTAATGGCAGCCTGTGCATCGATGCCATTCAGTTAATATCCCGCGCGCAAATACCTGTAAAAGTGCGCAGAATGCCTTAACCCAATAACATTGGCGGGTAATTACTGCCGGTAAAATAGCATTTGATCAGAGGGCTGTTTAAGCCATATTAGGTGGCGGACAATGAATGTCGCCTGCGTGTGCAGCGGGAAGTTCTGTATCGAAATGAATGAATTGGCGTTTGTGATAGCCGCTGATGCTCTCTATGGTATAGCCTGGCACCAGGAAGCTGTCGTTACCGAAGGGATCAGATTTTGCGAAGTCCTTGCCAATATCATGCGGCAACTCTTCTGTCATTTGGCTGCTGCTCAAAATTCTGCCTATCTGCCGTACAGGCAGCATCTGCGTGGTAAGCACCAGCAGACAGAATAGTGTGAGAATTTGTTTCAGCTTCATGTTTAACAAAAATAACAATCACAACTATAATATACAAAACATGTGGCAGGTTTAACAAAAACATGACGTGGCTTTAATTTGAGGTAAGTGCCTGCACAAGAACAGCCGGTTTCAATGAACCGGCTGTTATAAAAATCATATTGCTGAATTAAGCTATATTAAATATTCAACCCGCCGCATACGCTCAGTACCTGGCCGGTAATATAGGAGCTCATGCCAGAGGCCAGGAACAGCGTGGCATCTGCAATCTCTTCACCCTTGCCAAAACGGCCGAGCGGTATTTTTTTCAGGAACTCTTCTGCGCCTGCACCTTCTTTGAGGTAATGCGTCATATCGGTTTCAACAAAACCGGGAGCAATGGCATTGCAACGCACATTGCGGCTGCCCAGCTCCAGCGCTACCGATTTGGTAAAGCCGATGATGCCTGCTTTGGAAGCTGCATAGCTTGCCTGGCCTGCATTACCGCGTACCCCTACAATAGAGCTCATGTTAATGATGCTGCCTGCTTTGGCTTTCATCATGGGACGGATTACCTGTTTGGTCATGTTGTACACGCTTTTCAGGTTTACGTCAATTACTTCATCCCATTGCTCGGGCGACAGGCGCAGCAACAGGTTATCTTTACTGATGCCTGCGTTGTTTACGCATACATCAACCGTTCCAAACTCTTTTACCACATCGCTTACAAATGCTTCACAGGCTGCAAAATCAGCTGCATTGCTTTGATAAGCTTTGGCTTTAACACCCAGGCCGGCGAGTTTTGTTTCCAGCGCAGCGGCCTTGTCGGCACTGCTGCTGCTTACAAATGTAAACGCTACATTGGCGCCATGCTCAGCCAGTTTAAGGGCAATGGCTTCACCAATTCCGCGTGCGGCACCGGTTACAATGCATACTTTACCATCAAGTAATTTCATGTACAACAGATTTTTTATTTGGTTAAACCCCGTTCAGCGGGGCAGGGTATACCATTTTCAGATGCGGCAAATGTAGTGCTAAAGGCTTGCATGTAGCAACGCAACCGGTAAAACTTAACAGGAGAAAATGGATGAACAATACAAACGGCTGTTCAAAAAGCCCGGCATCAATGCTGCGGCTTAAGCATGGCCAGTATTTCTTCTACATACAGCCTGTTGTTGCTAAGGCGGGGAACCTTGTGCTGGCCACCCAGCTTGCCTTTCGTCTTCAGCCATTCTTTAAACACACCCTTGTCGAGGCTGTGAATTACCGGCAATCCCAGGGCTATATCTTTATGCCGTTTGGCTTCGTAATCGCTGTTCACAGCTTTCAGTGCATTGTCGAGCGCTACGGTAAAGCGTTGCATATCTGCAGGCGGATGTTCAAATTCAATTAACCATTCATGTGCGCCGTTGGCATTGTCGCTGAAGTATACCGGTGCAGCTGTATAATCGTTTACCACAGCGCCTGTTTCGCGTGAAGCAACAGCAATAGCCTGGTCTGAATTGTCTACAATCACCTCTTCACCAAACGCATTGATAAAATGTTTTACCCTGCCGCTCACTTTTATACGAAAAGGGAACAGGCTGGTAAACTGCACCGTATCGCCCAGCAGGTAACGCCACAGGCCGCCGTTGGTACTTATTACCAAAGCGTATTGCTTATTGAGTTCCACATCGCTGAGGCCAATGGTTTGCGGGTTCTTTTTACCGTATTCTTCCAGGGGCATGAATTCGTAAAAAATGCCGTGTGATAAAAACAGCAGCATGCCGTCTTCATCCGGGTCGTCCTGCGCGGCGAAAAAGCCTTCGCTGGCATTGTACATTTCAAGGTAGTTAACACCCGGCCCGATAAGCTTATGAAACTGTTCTCGGTACGGCACAAACGACACACCGCCATGTATGTACAGTTCCAGGTTGGGCCATACTTCCTTTAAAGTGGCCTTGCCCGATATTTCAAGAATGCGCTTAACCAGCACCATCGTCCAGGTGGGTACGCCTGAAATAGAGGTCACGTTTTCGTAAATGGTGCTTTGCGCGAGTTGTTCGATTTTGGATTCCCATTCATCCATCAGGGCGATAGACAGTTCGGGCGTTCTTAACCACTGGCCGTAAAAAGGTGCATTCTGCAGCAGCACAGCACTCAGGTCGCCGCAATGCACATCTTCATTGAGTTTGCTCACCTGGTGGCTGCCGCCTATTACCAGGCCTTTGCCGGTTAGCAGGTCGCTCTCGCGGTTATAATTGTAGTAAAGGGTAAGCACATCACGCGCACCCTGGTAGTGGTTATTTTCCAGGCTTTCGTCGCTGATGGGTATAAACTTGCTTTTGTCGCTGGTGGTGCCGCTGCTTTTGGCAAACCAAGCTACCGGCGTGTTCCAGAGCAGGTTTTGTTCGCCGTTAATGGTGCGTTCTATATAAGGCTTGAGATCGTTGTAGTCCTGTATGGGTACAGTTTGTTTGAAAGTGCGGATGTTGAACAGCTCATTAAACCCGTACAACCGGCCAAATTCAGTATACTGGCCGTGGGTAACCAGGTCTTGCAGTACTTCGCGCTGTGCGGCTACAGGATCATTTTTCCATTGTTCAATTTTCCAGTAGCGCAGGCGAGCCAATCGTGATATTGCGGGGCTAAGTAGTTTCATGCCGTCTTCCGGCAAAATAACAAATGCAGGGCAAAATGTTTTAAATACTTTGTAAAATTACTGTAGTGATAATTTGCCCCTGCAAACCGCAACCACGCCTGTTTTACACCGAAGGCTGGTTTTCCTGTTCCTCGCGCTGCAGGCTCTTGTTGCGCTCCATATCAATAATCCAGTCTTTACGGCGCAGCTCAAAGTTGGTGCCCAGGTAAAGGCGGCGCACCTGTTCATTTTCAGCCAGTTGTTCGGCTGTTCCGTGCTGGAATATTTTACCCTCGATCAGCAGGTAGGCCCTGTCACAAATAGAGAGCGTTTCGTTTACGTTGTGATCGGTAATTAATATACCGATATTTTTATATTTGAGCCTGGCAACTACGGTCTGAATATCTTCCACGGCAATAGGGTCAACACCTGCAAAAGGCTCATCCAGCAAAATAAACTTGGGATCCACCGCCAGCGCGCGGGCAATTTCAGTACGCCTGCGTTCACCGCCGCTCAGGCTGTCGCCATTGTTTTTGCGCACATGGTGCAGGTTAAACTCATCGAGCAGTGATTCCAGCTTTTTTTTACGTTCGCCGCGGGTAAGATTCGTCATTTCAAGCACTGCAAGTATATTATCCTCTACGCTCAGCTTACGGAAAACCGAGGCTTCCTGCGGCAGGTAACCAATGCCCATTTGCGCCCTTTTGTACATGGGCAGCTTTGTTATTTCCACATCGTTCAGAAAAACCTGGCCTTCATCGGGCTTAATCAGTCCTACCACCATGTAAAACGTAGTGGTTTTACCGGCACCGTTAGGGCCCAGCAATCCTACAATTTCACCTTGTTTTACTTCTACCGAAACATGGTTTACCACGGTACGGCTGCGGTAGGTTTTTACCAGGCTTTGCGTATGTATCATTAAACTCAATGGAAACGTTTTGGGCAAAAATAGCCTTTGTATAATAATCGGCAGGTATCAAATTCTGAATTAACAGTTGTTTTTAGTACAGGCCCTGTATTGTATATTGCACCAATTTCTTACAAAAGGGCATCACAGCTATTGCATAGTAACTTGTTCTGCTCTGGCCAAAAAGCACAAATATTCCACCATGAAAGTGACGGATCACATTCAACAGGCAAAAGATACCCTTATTTCCTTTGAAGTACTGCCTCCTTTAAAAGGTAAAAGCATCAGTTCCATATACGATCACCTTGACCCGCTGATGGAATTTAAGCCATCGTGGATCAATGTTACCTATCACCGCAGCGAAACCATGTTTAAAAAGAAAACCGACGGCACTTTTGAAAAGATTGACGTGCGTAAGCGCCCGGGTACGGTTGGTATTTGCGCGGCCATCATGAACCATTACCAGGTAGATGCCGTACCGCATATTATTTGCGGCGGTTTTACCAAACGGGACACTGAAGACGCCCTGATAGACCTGAACTTTCTTGGCATTGACAACGTGCTGGTGCTGCGTGGCGACGCGGCTAAAAACGAAGCCGCCTTTGAGCCTGAACCAGGCGGCAACAGTTATGCCATTGACCTGCTGAAACAGGTATCGCGCCTAAACCACGGCCTTTACCTGGATGAAGATATACAGGGCGGCGGTAAAACCAACTTCTGTATTGGCGTAGCCGGCTATCCCGAAAAACATTTCGAGGCACCCAACCCCGAGATAGACATGAATCGCCTGAAAGAAAAAGTAGAGGCAGGTGCAGAATATATTATGACGCAGATGTTCTTCGACAACAGCAAGTATTTTGCTTTTGTAGATGCCTGCCGCAAAAACGGTATCAATGTGCCTATTATACCGGGCTTAAAACCCATTACCAACAAGAAACAGCTGTCTGTACTGCCCAGGATTTTCCATGTTGATTTGCCAACAGAACTGTCTAACGCCATCATGAAATGCAAAACCGATGCAGAATGTGAGCAGATAGGCACAGAATGGCTGATTCAGCAAAGCCGCGAATTAAAAAAACAAGGCGTACCTGTACTGCATTATTATACACTGGGCAAACCAAAAGTAATTCACAACGTGGTGAAAGAACTGGTGTAACCATTTTATACATGAAAAAGGCACGAGGTATATACTTCGTGCCTTTTTATTTACCCGGATAACCCGTTCCTATTTTTTTGCATTGCCTGCTCCGCTGGCTTTCTGCGCTTTTATTTTTGCCTGCATCACCTGGTCAAACTGTTCAAGCGTAAGCTTTTTACCAATGATATTTTTGTTGGCATCGAGCAGGTACATGGTAGGCGTTTGAAACACATCGTACAACTGCCTGAAATTGGCCCTGCCCGCTTTATTGTCGGCCTCGTGTGCAGCTTTGGGCTGGTATACATGCACCCATCCGTTTAAATGGTTGTCTTGTATAAACTTTTTCCACGCGGGTGATACATCGTCTTTGTCTTCCACATTCACCGCGTATATTTTTACGCCCATTTTTTTCCATTTCGCTTCGTACATCGAATCCACTTCAGGCACCTGCACCTTACAATGGCTGCAGGTGGGGTCCCAGAACACAACAAAGGTAAAAGGTGCCTTTACATTGTACAGCGGTGTTACTTTATTGGATGAATCTTTCAGGTCAAGTACAGGCGCCGGTTCATCAATCTGGTTGGCCATCATGCTGTAGGCGCGGTTAAAAATAAACTCGCGCTGTTTCGGGTTAAGCCAGGTGGTATCCCCTTTTGAAAAATACTGGTTAAACAAAAAGATAAACACCTTATCCTGCCCCATTATTTCGGGGTTAATGTACTTATCGGTAAACCTGCCCAGCCAGTAACGGTGAATGTCATCGTTGGCACGCGAAGAGAGCAGCAGGTAATTTACCTCCTGTATCAGTGTATCGGGATGCGGTACTACATAATATTTAAAATATTCTTCCACCTTGGGATCGAGGAAGGGGGTATGCAGCAAACGTTCGTCATTAAAGTCGATGCCATCAAAGTAATGGTCGTGCACATAGTGCAGCGGGTATAGCGAATCTTTGGTACCGTTAGGCAGGGTGGGTACCGGCGGCGCTTCAGGCCTTTTCATGGCCTGGAAAAATACGGCCATCATGCTTTCGGGCCTGGTTGCAATAACCTGGTCCCGGTAATCATTCAGCTCCTTCCCGCTTTTTTGCAGTTCGGCGCGTATAGCGGCAAAATCGGCGGCAGTTTTTGCTGATTTGAGATTGCCCTGCAACTCATTGATATGTGGCATTTTCTGGGCAAGGAATGCAGAATAGGCCTGGAAAAGGTCATTATCCGGTGAGCCGGTTACCACCGCTTTATCTGGCTGAAGGGTATCGGCCTTGATAGAAAAATGCTGCTGCTCATCCACCAGGAAATCGAATAAAATGGCCTTGCGGGGTGAAACCAGGAAATAAATACCACCCGGCAGTTTCTTTTTTCCTTTAAAAACGGCGTTGCTGTTACCGTCTACCCAGGCCGAATCGACCAGGTTTTTGAATTTGCCAAAATAACAGCCCATGTATAACCAGCAATTTTTTAAGGGGGTAATGGTTGCCGGAATACTGTAACCATTGGCGGCTGTTGCAGTTGTTTTAGCGGAACCTGCCGCTGCCTTACTTTTTGACTGTTGAGCACTGGCCGAAACTACAAGCAGGCAAAAAGCGGGTAAAACCCATAGTCGCTTCATGATATCAGATTGATTGAGCCGTAAATTTATTTAAAATGCTGTATCATTTATCTGCAACACTACCTTTGCAGCGTGAGAAAGTATAAAAAACCGGTAGTATTACAGAACGTTTTAGTAGAAGATTATGCCGCAGAAGGCAAATCGCTTGCCCGTGTAGATGGAAAAGTGATTTTTATTGAAAATGCCGTTCCGGGCGATGTGGTTGACCTCCAGCTGTCAAAAAATAAAAAAGACTGGGCTGAGGGCTGGCCTTTACAGGTAAAAAGTTATTCGGCAGACAGAGTGCAACCTTTTTGCGCGCATTTTGGCGTGTGCGGCGGCTGCCAGTGGCAAATGCTGCCTTACGAGAAACAGCTGGTATACAAGCAAAAACAGGTGTACGATAACCTGCACCGCATAGGCAAGGTAAGCCTGCCCGAAATGATGCCTATTGCCGGTTGCGAAGAAACACGCTACTACCGCAACAAACTCGAATACACGTTTTCTACCAAACGTTTTGTTTCGAAAGAAGACTATAAAAAGTTCAAGGAGAAACAGGAGGCCGATGCACTGGCCGGGCTGCCGCCGCAGGAAAAAACCGAAACCAGCGATTATGCCGCAGGTTTTCATGCAAAAGGCATGTTCGACAAGGTGGTGGAAATTAACACCTGCCATTTACAGCACGAACCTACCAACCACATACGCAAGGCCATTGCCGCTTATGCGCTTGAGCATGGTCACAGCTTTTACGACATCCGCCAGCACCAGGGCTGGCTGCGCACCATGCAGGTACGCCTGGCAACCACCGGTGAGCTGATGGTAAATATTGTTTTTGGCTACGAAGCCCCCGATGAACGCAAAGCCCTGCTTGATTATGTGCTGCAGCGTTTCCCGGAAATAACCACACTGCTGTATACAATTAATACCAAGAAAAACGATAGCCTGTTTGACCTGTCGCCACAGGTATACCATGGCAAGGGATATATCATTGAAAAGCTGGAAGATTTCAGTTTTAAAATCAGTCCCAAATCGTTTTTCCAGACCAATACCAGGCAGGCTGAAAAATTATACCAGATTACGCGTGAGTTTGCAGCGTTAGATGGTACCCAAACGGTCTATGATTTATACTGCGGTACCGGGAGCATCGGTATTTTCACCAGCAGGCTGGCCAAACGTATTGTGGGGGTTGAAGTAGTGGCAGAGGCCATTGCCGACGCAAAAGAAAATGCAGCCCTCAACAACCTGCCGCACACTGCATTTTTTGCAGGTGATGTGGTAGATATATGTGACGACGCCTTTTTTGCGCAGCACGGCAAGCCCGATGTGATCATTACCGATCCGCCGCGCGCAGGCATGCACGAAAAACTGGTAAACAAATTACTGGAAATAGCTGCACCCCTGATTGTGTATGTAAGCTGTAATCCCGCAACACAGGCAAGAGACCTGGCATTGCTGGGAGAAAAATATTCGGTAGAAAAAATTCAGCCGGTAGACATGTTCCCGCATACACACCATATCGAGAATGTGGTGCAGCTGAAACTTAAACCATAGCGCTCAAAGAAAGAACCGTATGACAGATTTCAGGCCAGGAGGTTTTCAGATGTTACCGCCGGTAATCAAAAACATCCTTATTATAAATGTAATGGTGTTTGCAATACAGTGGTTTACTGTAAGGCAGGGCAACCCGGTAATGAGCAACTTGTTTGCCCTCCACACTTACCAGAGCCCTTTGTTTAAGCCCTGGCAGTTTATTTCCTACATGTTTTTGCATGACACCTCCAGTATATGGCATCTTGCTTTTAATATGCTGGCACTTTGGGTATTTGGTGCCACCCTGGAAGACATGTGGGGGCCACGCCGGTTTGCGCTGTTTTACCTGGCTTGTGGCCTGGGCGCCGCATTCTGCCACATGTTGGTGTTATATTTTGAAAACAATATAATGATCAATGAATTTAATATACTTCAATCGGCCAATGGCGATATGAACCAGTATTATTATTTCATGAAACACTATGGCGTAACAGAATCGCCCGGGGAATCGCTCGCAATCAGGCTCAATACGCCAACCATTGGCGCATCAGGTGCGGTATTTGGTTGTTTGGCGGCTTTCGGCTACCTGTTCCCCAACCGCTACCTGATGGTTTACTTTTTTATCCCGTTAAAAGTAAAATGGCTGGTGCTGATCTATATTGGCAGTGAACTGCTGGCTACAGCGCGGGCAAGCGCAGGCGACAACGTGGCGCACATCGCACACCTGGGTGGCGCATTGGTTGGCTTTCTTTTGGTGTATTACTGGAACAAAACCAACCGTCGCACGTTTTACTAAATAATTGGCACTGGATTCGCGTAGTGTAATATAATCACGTTTTTGATCAAACTATTTTGTTATGGGCGTAATGGAACAGGGCAAACGCAATCGCATGCTTTTGGGGCATGATCACAATTCACTCACCTGGCTTATCATCATTAATGCAGTTGTGTTTGTGCTGCTCAAATTTATTGCCGTAGCCTACGCCGTTTCAGGCAGCGCAAGTGCTGCTGCCGACTTTCAAACCGAGGTGGTAAGCTGGTTTGTAATGCCCGCCGATATACATAAGCTCGGCGTAAGACCCTGGACCATCCTCACACAAATGTTCACCCATACCGATGTGCCTTACCTGGTAGGCAGCCTGCTGTGGCTGTGGTGTTTCGGTTATATTATGCAGGATTTAACGGGTAACCGCAAACTGATACCCGTATACATTTACGGCGGCTTGGCCGGGGCCCTGTTTTTTGAACTAACTATGTATGCAGTGCCTGCCTTGCGCAGCCACATACCAACTGCCGCTTACTACAACGCAGGCGCACCGGTAATGGCCATTGCTGTTGCCGTTACAGTGCTATCGCCCCGCTACCGTATATTTCCCATGATACAGGGCGGCTTGCCCCTGTGGATACTGACCCTTATTTTTGTAGCCATTGATGCAACCTTTGCAGGTACCAACCTGGCTGTGGCTATTGCACATCTTGCAGCTGCAGGCATCGGCTACCTGTTTGTTAACCGCCTGCGCCACGGGCAGGATTTGGGCAAATGGATGGATGACCTGTTAACCTGGACAGACAACCTGTTTAACCCTGAGAAAAAACACCAGCCGCGCTCCTCCCACCAAACACATTTTTACAAGGCCACGCGCCAGCCCTTCCATAAAACATCCAATATTACCCAACAGCGTATTGATGAAATACTCGATAAGATAAACCAGGAAGGCTACCATTTTTTAACAGAAGAAGAAAAGGAATTCCTGAAACGCGCCAGCGAACAAAAGGATATTTAAAAACCCGCCCCTCCAATTCATGAAAAAATTTTTTGTATGGCTCTTCAGGTTGCTTTGCTGGATTGTGATGGCAGGTTACCTGGTTGCCGCATGCAGCAGCTATTGTAAGCCCTCCGTTTATTTTTTCAGTGAAGCCCTGGCACTGGCTTATCCCATTGCATTGATTTTACTGTTCGTGGTAATTGTAATAAATGTTTTCGTAAACCGTAAACTGGCATTACTTGCCACTGTTATCCTTTTTCTTGGTTTTGGTAACCTGCAACGCAGCTTTGCCTTTCATCCCCTGGCAAAAGTACAGCGCACGCACACCGACAGCAGCGCGTTGCGTATTCTTACATGGAATGTATACTTCTTTCAAAACGATCACTGGTTAAAACACGATACGCCCAACCTGCCGCGCAGGCAAATGGTAGAAGCCATCCGGAAATTCAATCCCGATGTGCTCTGCTTCCAGGAATATCTCTCGTACTCCAATACCAACTGGAATGTGAACATGAACGAGACCTTCGCAGAAATGGGTTATAAGTACCAGTTCTTTTCCAACGATAAAAAGTTTACAGTAGCCAATGGTTACTCGCAGCTGGGCACCATGATTTTATCGAAGCTGCCATTTATTGATACGCTGCGCCTTCCCCTGCACAATACCAATACCGAGCACCTCGAAGCGGTTGACGTAGCGTTTCAGCAAAAGCCCGTTCGCATTTTTGCCACACACCTTGCTTCCCTTGGTTTGTATACCGATACGGAACATACCGGGCTTGGCAGCGAAAACATTTACGAACTTACCTACTCCCGCAAACGCACCGTACTGCGTAAACTAAAAACAACCGGTGTAGAACACGAAAAAGAAAGCGCTATTATCAGCAGGGCCATCAACACCAGCCCCAACCCGGCTGTATTCTGCGCCGATATGAATGCAGGCCCCTGTGCATATGCGTACCGCGTAATACGTGGCAATATGCAGGACGCATACATCCGCCGTGGCTTTGGATTTGGCCAAACCTACGATGCTCTTTCGCCTACCCTGCGTATTGATGTATGCCTGGTAGACAAGCGGCTGGAGGTAACCAATTGTTTTGTTGAAAAGCTGCATGGCCTGTCAGACCATTTCCCGGTAATCACCGATGTTCAATGGAAAAACAATAAATAATGCCGGCGTCAAAAAACAGGTATCCTTCCGCACAATTATGCCGTATGAATGCTATATGAAAGAGTATATTTACATATGGCCGGCATTGTTCGTACACTGACAAAAAAACTGTTTATATCGCTGAATATCCTGTTGGCGTTGTGCTTTCTTACAGCATGCCTGGTACCCTATTTGCATCCTGCACGCTGGTGGCCCGTGGGTTTTGTGGGCCTGTTGTTTCCCTATGTTGCCATCCTGCTTTTTTTCTATCTTATTTTCTGGCTTATCATAAAACCGAGGCTGGCCTTATTGCCACTGTTTTGCCTGCTGGCCGGCTGGCAGCAGTTTGCTTCGCTGTTTGCCTTTCATTTTAATAAAAACCAGTTCAGCGAGGTAAAAATCGATCCGCAGGTACGCGTGCTCAGCTGGAACGTGGGCAGCATGTCGGGCGCCAGCAAAAACAAGGAAAAACAAAAACACGCCCGTACCGAAATAGCAGATGCCATTATTAAAAGCAAGGCCGACATTGTATGCCTGCAGGAATTCAGTCATTCGAGCACCCAGGGGCCGCAGGCCAATAACCTGGGCTTGTTCAAAAACGATTATCCCTGGCATTTTTATTCACAGGATTACTCCCGCCGCCAGGGCTTTTACCAGTACGGCTCGGTGATATTTTCCCGCTACCCCATTATCGATTCGGGTAAAATCAGTTATCCCGGGAAACGTTCAGAAAGCCTGATTTACGTAGATATTCTGAAGGCAAAAGATACCATCCGCATATTTACCACACACCTGCAATCGTTCCGTTTCAACGATTCGGATTACCAGGATATGGAAAAAATAAAGCAGCAGGATTCTGCCCTGTTCAACGCATCGCGCAACCTGTATAAAAAAATGCAGCTGGCCTTTACCCGCAGGGCCATACAGGCCGATATTGTACGCGGCTATACCGATGGTTCGCCCTTTCCCTCCCTTATTTGCGGCGATTTTAATGATGTGCCTACCTCGTATACTTATTCGCGTATCCGCGGTAACCGCCAGGATGCCTTCCTGGCCTGCGATTTTGGAATAGGCCGAACGTATATTGACATTGCGCCCACCCTCCGTATTGATTATATTCTGCCCGATCACCGGTTTACCATACACCAGTTTGATATGGTGGACGAAGATTTAAGCGACCACCTGATGCTGCTGGCTGACCTGAGTTTGAAAAAATAGAATATCTTCGCGCCATGACCACGCATTCAGTATTTACCATCCTTTCTTGTTGCCCCTGCTGCTGCCGGCGCAGCAAATAATTATTTCTACCCGGCCAGCCTGGAACAGGCACACTGAATTCGCTTAAATCATTAAAGTTATTTTTGATTGTATGTCAACACTGAAAGTGTACAACTCACTAACGAGACAAAAAGAAACATTTGAACCATTGGTAAACGGGCATGTTGGCATGTACGTATGCGGCCCCACCGTTAGCGGTGAAAGCCACATGGGCCATGCACGCCCCTTTATTACTTTCGATATTGTTTACCGCTACCTCATGCACCTTGGTTATAAAGTACGTTACGTACGCAACATTACCGATGCAGGGCATTTTGAGGAAGAAGGCCGCGAAGCGGAAGACAAGATCAGTAAAAAAGCCACTATTGAAAAACTGGAACCCATGGAACTGGTGCAGAAATACACCAACCTGTACCATTGGGCCATGAGCCAGTTTAACAACCTGCCGCCCAGCATTGAGCCTACTGCAACAGGCCATATTGTAGAACAGATAGGCATGATTGAAACCATTATCGCCGATGGTTATGCGTACGAAGTAAACGGCTCTGTTTATTTCGACGTAGAGAAATACAATACCGATTTCGCACCCAAAGGCCAGCCATACGGCATGCTCAGCGGCCGCGTGCTCGAGGATATGCTCGAAACCACCCGTGACCTTGACAACCAGGAAGAAAAACGCAACAAAGCCGATTTCGCACTCTGGAAAAATGCGCCACCCGAACACATTATGCGCTGGAAAAGCCCATGGGGCGAAGGTTTCCCCGGCTGGCACATTGAGTGCTCGGCTATGAGTACCAAGTACCTGGGCGACCAGTTTGATATTCACGGTGGCGGTATGGACCTCCAGTTCCCGCACCATGAATGCGAAATTGCCCAGAGCACTGTTTGCAACCACAAAACACCTGCGCGTTACTGGCTGCACAACAACATGATTACTGTTAACGGCAAAAAAATGGGTAAAAGCTATGGCAACCAGATTAGCCTTACCCAAATGTTTACCGGCAACCACCCCATACTGGAGCAGGCCTATGCGCCCATGACCATCCGTTTCTTTATTCTGCAAACGCACTACCGCTCTACCCTCGATTTTGGTAATGAAGCACTGAAGGCCGCAGAAAAAGGTTTGAAACGGTTGTGGGAAGCCTATGAGCTGTCGCAGAAAATTGAACTTACAGCAGTACAATCTGCCGATGCAGCGCTGGATGCCACTGTACGTAAGTTGCTCGCCACCTTCGATGAGTATATGAACGATGACTTTAATACAGCCAAAGTACTGGCCAGCATGTTTGAGCTGGTACCCGTGATCAATGGTATTAAAGACAAACATATTGCCGCAGATGCGCTGAGCGCAGAAACCTGGCAGCTGCTGCAAAAACAGCTGAAGCTGTTTGTAGAAGATATTTTCGGGCTGAAAAGCGAGCTGGCCGGAGGCGATGGCAAACTCGACGGCGTAGTGCAGTTGCTGATCACCATACGCCTGGACGCCAAAACCAAAAAGGATTATGTAACCAGCGATAAAATACGCAATGAACTGGCCACGCTGGGCATTCAGTTAAAAGATGAGCGCGACGGGGGAACCAGTTACTCGGTTAACTAAACGCCGCACACCGGCATATAAAAAGGCCATCCTGTAACAGGGATGGCCTTTATTTTTTGTATAAACTTATTGTCAGGCAGCTTTTGTATTGCTGTGTGCTTCATGTTTGTGCGCAGTTGTACTGCCGTGTGCGCAGTCATCTGCATGACAATGATCGGCCTTTCGGCAAAAACGGTAATTGATATAGTGTGCTGAAACAATCAGCACCACAGCGGGCGGTAAAAACCAGAACTGGTAACTATGCCACACCTGCTTGCAAAACAACAGGGCAAAGCCGGCTGCAAACAGCATTACCGGCAGCAGGCGATGATGGTGTTTCGTAAAACCATGCCTGAATGAATAGGCTCCAATAACCAGTGCCAGCGCAATCATACCGTACTCGAACCAGGCATTATCAATAATATTGATCCCAAAAATGGGTAAACTACTCAAAATCAACGGTAATAATGCGCAGTGTATCGCACATACCAGCGACGCGGTAATCCCCATGGCATCCCAGTTAATCTTCCAGTTCATGCTCCTCCCGTTTAGAAAACACAAAACTACAGCTTTGCAACTTTGTTGCAAAATAAAGTTAAGCAAAACAACATTCTGCGGTAATAGCTGGCAGGTGTCGTAACTTTGCAGGTATAAACAGGCATTATGCGGAAAAAGCTGATCGTATATCTGGTGTTTTTTGTGGCATTGGCAGGCGGCTTCTGGTATTTTTTATTCAGGGGAACCGATAATTGGAAATCTAAGTCACCGGTAATCAATACGGTACGTGATTTTTCCTTTACCACACAAGATGGAGCGCCTTTCACACAGGCCAATATGCAGGGTAAGGTTTGTGTGGTAGAATACTTTTTCACCACCTGCCGCGGTATTTGCCCCAGGCTTAACACCAATATGCACAAGATTTATGACGCATTCCGAGATGAGCCGAATTTTATGATTGTATCACATACCTGCGACCCCGAGCGCGATTCAGTACCGGTACTAAAACATTATGCGGATTCGTTAAAGGTAGACACCAAACGCTGGGTATTTTTAACCGGCCGAAAAGATAGCCTGTACCAGGCAGCCCGCAGCAGTTACCTGCTCGACGATCCTAAAAACAGCGTGGCCAATATAAACGACCAGTTTTTGCACACCCAGTTTTTTGCCGTGGTTGACAAAAATGGCCAGGTAAGAGGCCAGATTTATGACGGGCTAAAAGAAAACGAGCTCAAAAACCTGCAGGAAACAGTGAAATCGTTGCTGAAAGAAAAAACAGGAGAAAGTGGGTTTGCCAACAATATGTTTGGCAGCACCCCATAAATATCAATATCAGGAGGATGAACCATGATAGTGGAAACAACAATAAACGAAACCTTACGGAAAAACCAGCTGAGCGTAACCGATAGCCGCAAAAAGATTCTTGAACTCTTTTTGCAAACACAGGGAGCGCTGGCGCATTCAGACGTAGAAAAACAAACCGGTACTTTATTCGACAGGGTTACCATTTACCGTACCCTGCAGACTTTTGTTGAAAAAGGCATTATTCATACCATACCCACAGCAGATAATTCCGTTAAATATGCCCTTTGTATTGATGAATGTACCGAAGGTCATCACCACGACAACCATGTGCATTTTGTATGCGATGAGTGTAATACTACATTTTGTTTAACCCATGTGCAAATTCCATCTGTAAAATTGCCCGGCGGTTTTACCGGCAAACAAACAGATGTAATCATCAGCGGCATCTGCAGTCGTTGCGGCAACCAATAACAACCATCAACATTATTCAATAAAAACGGGCTGGTAACTTTTGTTGCCAGCCCGTTTGCTGTATGATACCAGCCGCAGAATTCAGCTGCAGCTATTAGAATAACCATCCAACCATCCATCCTGCAACTATATTAATAATCGATCACCTGCTCAACAATTGCAGCCGGAATGGGTCGCCATTCATACTGCTGGTTGCGCAGCTGGGGTTCAAAACCTGCTTCTTTAATCGCCTGCTGCATGGTTTTGTAGGTGAAGCGGTGCGGTGCGCCGGCTGCGCTTACCACGTTTTCTTCAATCATAATACTGCCCCAGTCGTTGGCACCGCTGTGCAGGCAAATCTGCGCAGTTTCCTTGCCTACAGTTAACCAGCTGGCCTGTATGTTTTTCACATTTGGCAGCATAATACGGCTAATGGCAATCATGCGGATGTACTCATCGGGCGTGGTAAGATTGTGTACGCCGCGGATACGCGTAAGCAGGGTATCTACATCCTGGAAGGTCCAGGGAATAAACGCCAGGAACCCTTTGGCTTCTGCAGGTTTCAGGGCCTGAACCTCGCGCAGGCGGGTTAAATGGATAAAACGCTCTTCCAGTGTTTCCACATGACCAAACATCATGGTTGCGCTGGTGGTAATATTTAGTTTATGGGCTTCGTGCATAATGGCCAGCCATTCATCACTGCCACATTTGCCTTTGCTGATGAGGCGGCGCACCCTGTCTACCAGTATTTCGGCACCAGCACCGGGCAATGAATCCATACCGGCCGTTTTCAGCGCCAGCAATACATCGTGGTGGCTTTTCTTTTCGAGCTTGCAGATATGGGCTACTTCGGGGGGGCCGAGTGTGTGCAGTTTAATGTTCGGGTATAAAGCCTTCAGTTCAGAAAACAGGTCAACATAAAACTGTAAACCCAGTGCAGGATGGTGACCGCCCTGCAACAGCAGCTGGTCGCCGCCATATTTCAGTGTTTCTTCAATTTTACGCTTATAGGTGGGAATATCGGTGATGTACGCATCAGCATGACCGGGTATGCGGTAAAAATTGCAGAACTTGCAATTGGCAATGCACACATTGGTGGTATTTACATTACGGTCTATCTGCCAGGTAACCTTACCGTGCGGCACCTGCTTTTTACGCAGTTCATCCGCCACATACATCAGTTCGGTTAAAGGTGCATGCTCAAACAGGTACATGCCTTCTTCAATAGATAAAAACTCAAAATTGAGCGCCCGCTCATACAACGCTGATAAGTTCATGCTTGCTCTTCTTTTTACAAAAACGGCTATGCCATTCAGACAACAAATGTAAGTAAAGTATACAAGCAGCCACGCAAACGTGCAAGGCAAGAATTTTTTTTGCCCGGGCCCCAAAATTTATTTCAATGGGATAACATTCGTTTAAAACAGTTGCCGGTGGGCAAATAATTGTTGTTTGTACCCTGCAAACTGCATTATCCTTTTTGTTCAGCTGCATAAACAACAGTTTAGTTGCTGTTTATATATACCGCTCATCCGTAAGTTGTTTGGGTAATTGGCAATTGCAGCGTAACTTATGTATAAAAGCCCGGCTTGCTATCTCAATTGAATTTTCCGGCCAACGCCCGTTAATCATTGCCACCAGCACCGTGTTTCTGAAACCATCCAAAACCACTGTTTACATGCTTATCATACGCCGTATGAAAATGGCAGTGCTTTTACCTGCTGTACTTGCCTGCTGTATGCTGCACAGCCTCACACTGCGGGCACAGGAACAGTTTATTGCCCCTTCTGCCAAACTGCTTACCAGCTTTCCTTTTAAAATGCTTACCGGCGGTATCATCATTGTAACTGCCACCCTCGATGACCATGCCGATTCGCTCAATTTTGTGCTCGATACAGGCAGCGGTGGCATTTCGTTGGATTCTGCAACTGTTGACTATCTCAAACTCAAACGAACGCCCTCTGCCCGTACCATACGCGGCATTGCGGGTGTAAGAACCGTTGAGTTTACCTATAACCACAGTCTGCACCTGCCTGGCTTAACAAGCGACAGCCTCGATTTTCACATCAACGACTACGATTTGCTGAGCAGTGTGTACGGCATACGTATCGATGGCATTATGGGCTACTCCTTCCTGCGCAGGTATATCGTGGCGGTTGACTACGACAAAATGATGCTCAATATTTTTACACCTGGCTCGTACAACTACCCCCGCAATGGTTATTTCCTGCACCCCATTTTCTCTAACCTGCCCATGCAGCGGCTGGATGTAAAAGATGCCAAAACCGTATCGAGCCGTTATTACCTGGATACAGGCGCCGGTTTGTGTATGCTGTTTTCCCAGAATTTTATGGACGACAGCGCCTGGCTCAATAAAAAACGCAAACTATACCCCACACAGGCCGAGGGACTGGGAGGCAAGAAAAACATGTCGCTTACAGTGATTAAAGAAGTAAAGCTGGGGCCCTACCGCTTCAAAAAAGTTCCTGTATACGTATTTGATGACGAGTACAATGTTACCTCGTACCCGGTGCTGGCAGGGCTTATCGGTAACGATATCATGCGCCGCTTTAATGTGGTGCTCAACTATCCCGACCAGCTGATTTATATAAAACCCAACACACACTACAATGATGTATTCGACTACTCTTACACCGGCCTTGGCATGTATGTAATTGACGGCTCGGTGCATGTAATAGATATCATCACCGGATCTCCTGCCGATAAAGCCGGTTTCCAGAAAAACGATATCATTGTAGGGGTGGGCAATAACCTGTCGAATGACATACAGGCCTATAAAAACCTGCTCCAGATAACCAATACCCGTGTAACTGTTGTTGTACTGCGCCAGGGCAAACTGGTACAGCTTAGAATGAACATCAAAAGCATTTTACGGGGCCGCTAACTTACTCGTACTGTTAAACTTAGCTGCAGCCTGCCACAGCGCCGGCCAAAAGCGGTGCAGTTTCCGTAATTTGCATTTCTTTTTAGTTTATACATATGATTCAATATAACAGGTTTACATTAGACAACGGATTACGTGTGTTGGTACACGAAGACCAATCTACCCCCCTGGCTGTGGTAAATGTGATGTACGATGTGGGTGCGCGTGATGAAGATCCCAACAAAACAGGTTTTGCCCATTTGTTTGAGCACCTGATGTTTGGCGGCAGTATCCATATTGACGATTATGATGAGCCGTTGCAGCGTGCAGGCGGCGAAAACAATGCTTATACTACCAACGATTTAACCAACTATTACTGCCAGCTGCCTGCGCAGAATATAGAAACCGCCTTCTGGCTCGAAAGCGACCGTATGCTGAGCCTTGCCTTCAGTAAAAAAAGTCTTGATGTGCAGCGCAAGGTGGTAAGCGAAGAATTTAAAGAGCACTACCTCAATAAACCTTACGGCGATGTATGGCATAAAATGCGCGAGCTGGCCTACACCACGCACCCCTACCGCTGGATGACCATTGGCAAAGACCTGAGCCATATTGAAAACGCCCAGCTGGATGATGTGAAACATTTCTTCTTTAAACATTACCGCCCTATTAACGCCATCCTGGTTGTAGCCGGCAATGTAAAAACTGAAAACATCAAACGCCTGGCAGATAAATGGTTTGGCAACATACCCATGGGTGAAAAATACGAACACCGCCTGCCGCTTGAGCCTGTACAGAAAGCCCCCCGCCTGCTGGAAGTAACTGCTGATGTGCCGGTAAATGCCTTTTACAAAACCTGGCATATGGCATCCAGGCTGGAACAGGGTTATTACAATGCCGACCTGGTTACCGAGATACTGGGCGGTGGCGGCTCGTCACGCCTGTACCAGTCACTGGTAAAAGAACAGAAGTTGTTCAGCAACCTGGAGTGTTACCATTTCGGCAGCATAGATGCAGGCCTGGTTGCGCTGGAAGGCAAGCTGGTACAAGGTGTTAAAATGGAAGATGCTTCCAAAGCTGTTGAAGCCGAGCTGGACCGCATGAAACAGGAAGCCGTTTCAGAAGCAGAGTTGCAGAAGGTGAAAAACAAAACGGAAAGCATTATTGCCTTTGAAGACATGGGCATTATGAGCCGTGCCAACAGCCTTGCATTTTACGAGTTGCTGGGCGATGCCAACCTCATGAACACAGAGCTGGACAGGTACAACGAGGTTACGGAAGAACAAATTAAAACCTGCAGCCAGCAGCTGTTCGATGTAAACAACAGCAATGAAATGCGCTACTACAGCAAGAACTAAAACAGCGCAAACGAATTTTTTACTACCAAGATCTATTTAACCATATGCTCAACAGAAAGCAGGAACCGGATATACACGACGCAGTTGACTTTGATGTAACGCTGAAGCCTTACGAATCGTTCACGCTTGACAATGGTGTGCCTGTGTACACCATTGATGGCGGTGCACAGGAAGTGCTGATGCTGGAATGGGTATTTTATGCCGGCAACTGGTACGAGCAGCAAAACATTGTTGCTGCTACTGCCAACTTTATGCTCAAGAACGGCACTGCCGGCAAATCGGCTTTTGCCCTCAACGAACATTTTGAATTTTACGGTGCCTATTTAAACCGCAATTGCTACAACGAAACCGCATCGGTTACGTTGCATTGCCTGGCCAAACACTTACCCGATTTATTACCGGTGGTGGCGGAGATATTCTCTGAATCAGTTTTTCCGCAAAACGAACTGGACATTTACAAACAGAACCAGAAACAGCGCCTGGAAGTAAACCTGAAAAAATGCGATTTCGTATCAAACAGGTTGATTGATGAATATGTATTTGGCATTGACCACCCCTATGGCAAATACACCTCTACCAAAGATTACGATGCGCTGCAACGCGAATCGCTGGAAGCATTTTACCAGCAGTTTTACAAAAACGGCCGCTGCATGTTGTTTGCAGCCGGTAAATTGCCGGCAGATATTGGTACACAATTGAACAAGGTATTTGGCCAGCTGCCATTTAACCGTACAGAAATGCCCGCAGTATCACATGCGTTTACACCTGCTACGGAAAAGAAATACCGCATTATCAACGATACCAACGGCGTGCAGGGCGCCATCCGCATGGCAAGGCCCTTTCCTAACCGCCACCATCCTGATTTTCCGAAAGTGCAGGTGCTCAACAACATACTGGGCGGCTTTTTCGGTTCAAGGCTGATGAGCAATATCCGTGAAGACAAAGGTTATACCTATGGCATTCACAGTTACCTGCAAAACCACGTACACAGCAGCGCCTGGATGATCAGTACAGAAGCCGGCCGCGATGTTTGCGAAGCAACGATTACGGAAGTATACAAGGAAATGCAGCTGCTGCGCGACGAACCCGTTGATGCGGAAGAACTGCACCTGGTAAAGAATTATATGATCGGCAGTGTACTGGGCGATCTTGATGGCCCGTTCCAGATTATCGGCCGCTGGAAAAATTATATCCTGAACAATCTTACAGACGCGTGGTTTTACAATAGCCTGCAAACCATCAGAAGCATTACCGCTGAAGAATTGCAGGCACTGGCACAGCAATACCTGCAGCCGGATGATTTTTATGAACTGGTTGTAATATAATTGTAATTGGCATGGGAAAGTTTATAGGGAAAATACTGGTTACTGCACTCGCGGCCCTCATTGTGTCGTACCTGATGCCGGGCGTGCGTATTGACAGTGGCACCAGCGCCGTGCTGCTGGCCCTGGTATTGGCCCTGCTGAACGGGTTTGTAAAACCGGTTCTCATCATTTTAACCATCCCTATCACGCTGGTTACATTCGGCCTGTTCCTGCTTATTATTAACATGGTCATCATCAAATGGTCGTCGGATATAGTAGGCGGTTTTCACATTGCAGGCTGGTGGGCAGCATTCTGGTTCAGTATATTGCTGTCTGTCGTAACCTTCTTTCTCGAAAGCATTATTTCGCGCCAAACGCGCGAGCCGGAACAATAGCCATTCATCCAACACATTCAAAATAAAAAGCGCTGCTCACGGATAAAACCGATACGCAGCGCTTTTTTTATGTATTACAGCCGCCGGTGATACCGGCTGTTTGTTGTAATTATCCTTCAAACTTTTTAAACAATGCGGTAGCAATGTGGCCGCCAAAACCGAATGTATTGCTCAGTGCGTAGTTAACGGTTCTGTCAACTGCCTTACCCAGTGTAAAGTTGAATTTACCTGCAATGGCTTCATCTACCTCGGTGGTGTTAATGGTAGGTGGCACTTTGCTTTCTGAAATAGCTTTGATACAGGCAATGGCTTCAATGGCACCGGCAGCACCCAGCAGGTGGCCTGTCATTGATTTGGTAGAGCTGATGTTCATATCAGGGCGTGCGCCGAATACACGTTCAATACCTTTCACTTCACTTGCATCGCCCATAGGGGTAGAAGTAGCGTGTGTATTGATGTAATCGATCGCTGCGGGTTCAATGCCGCCTTCTTCCAGTGCAGCAAGAATACCAAGGTAAGCACCTTCACCATCAGGGTGTGTGCCAGTTAAATGGTAAGCATCTGCAGCCATACCGCCGCCAGCAACTTCACCGTAAATAGGTGCACCGCGTTTTACAGCACTTTCATAGCTTTCGAGAATAATGGCGCCGGCGCCTTCACCCATTACAAAGCCATCTCTTTTTACATCAAACGGGCGTGAAGCGCCTGCAGGATCTTCATTGAAAGTAGACAGTGCTTTCAACGCGTTAAAACCACCGATAGAGGTTTCGTTCACCGGTGCTTCAGAACCGCCGGTGATAATAATATCGGCCTTACCCCAGCGAATGTGGTTAAATGCATCAATCAATGCCGTGTTGGATGTTGCACAGGCAGATACAGTAGTAAAGTTAAGTCCGCGCAGCCCGTACCTGATGGAGATAATACCAGAGGCAATATCTACCAGCATTTTGGGAATGAAGTACGGGTTAAAACGCGGCGTACCATCACCTTTTGCAAACTCTATCAGCTGTTCCTGGAATGTTTGGATACCACCGTTACCTGAACCCCAGATAACACCGATGCGATTGCGGTTGAGTTTTTCAAAATCGAGCTGTGCATGTTTTACTGCTTCTTCAACAGCAACCAGGGCGTACTGTGTATACAGGTCGTATTTGCGGGTATCACTTTTTTCAAAGTGATTGAGTGGATCAAAATTCTTGAGTTCGCATGCAAAGCGGGTTTTGAACTTTGACGCATCGAACTTGGTAATGGGGGCTGCACCACTTACACCATTGATAAGCGACTGCCAGTAATCTTGCACATTGTTTCCTAGTGGGGTTAATGCACCCAAACCGGTGATAACAACTCTTTTCATTGTATTTCAATTTAATTGAGGGCGGCGCGAAGGTAAACAATAAATAGGCAGCAAACCTGCAACAGGTGTTTGTTTTGAACAGGGCTTGTTAAATTTGTTAACAAACAGCCGTTCGTAGGGGAAAGGCTGCAATGCAATGCAGTGAGGCATTACCTTAGCAATACATTCTACTACAGATATGAATTTTCAGCGCAAACAGTTTACCGGCAACGAGCTGGTATCCATTTACAGGGAGCTGCTGCTGCCCAGGCTTATTGAAGAAAAAATGCTGGTGCTGCTGCGCCAGGGCAAAATAAGCAAGTGGTTTAGCGGTATTGGCCAGGAGGCTATTGCTGTAGGCTGCAGTTATGCGCTGCAAAACGATGAGTGGCTAATGCCCCTGCACCGCAACCTGGGTGTGTTTACCAGCCGGGGCATGCCTTTGCACAAACTGTTTATGCAATGGCAGGGCGACCAGGATGGTTACAGCAAGGGCCGTGAGCGCAGTTTTCATTTCGGCAGCGCTGCGCATCATATCTGCGGCATGATTTCGCACCTGGGCCCGCAACTGGCCATTGCCGATGGTGTGGCGCTGGCGCACAAGCTGAAAGGTGAACAGAAAGTAGCCCTTGCCTTCTCGGGCGACGGCGGTACCAGTGAAGGAGATTTTCACGAAGCGTTGAACGTGGCCGCTGTGTGGGACCTGCCTGTGATTTTCGTGATCGAAAACAATGGCTATGGCCTTAGCACCCCCACGCATGAACAATACCGCTGCGAAAACCTGGTTGACAAAGCCAAAGGGTATGGCATGGAAGGCGTGCAGATAGACGGTAATAACATTCTCACCGTAATAGATACCCTGCGTGGCGTACGCGACTATTGCCTGCGTGAACAGAAGCCTTACCTTATTGAATGTATGACTTTCCGCATGCGCGGTCATGAAGAAGCCAGCGGCGTAAAATACGTACCGCAGCAACTGTTTGCCGAATGGGCCCAAAAAGACCCTGTGCGCAATTACGAGCAGTTACTGCTGAGCGAACAGGTGCTAACCCCGCAGGCGCTTGAACAAATACAACAGGAAACAAAACAATACATAGAAAAGGAATTACAGCTTGCTGCCGAATTAAGCAGCCCGGTTACCCTGAACATTGCAGCAGAACTGCAGGATGTGTATGCCCCGCCTGTACTATCGGCCCGCAGTTATGAAGAAGCACTGGAAAAAGGTTGCACTGAAAAAAGACTGATCGATGCCATTAAAGATGGCCTGCTGCAATCGATGGAGCTGCACGACAACCTGGTGCTTATGGGGCAGGACATCGCTGCTTATGGCGGCGCGTTTAAAATAACCGAAGGATTGTTTGAACGTTTCGGCGCCAGCCGCGTGCGCAATACCCCGCTTTGCGAAAGCGCGATTATTGGCGCAGCACTTGGATTAAGTCTCGAAGGTTTTCGCTCGGTAGTGGAAATGCAGTTTGCCGATTTTGTGAGCGTTGGCTTTAACCAGATTGTAAACAACCTTGCCAAAATACATTACCGTTGGGGTCAATCTGCCAACGTGGTCATACGCATGCCCACAGGTGCAGGCGTAGGCGCCGGCCCGTTTCACAGCCAAAGTACCGAAGCATGGTTTGTACATACGCCCGGTTTAAAAGTCGTTTATCCATCTAACCCGGCAGATGCAAAAGGGTTACTGGCAGCAGCCATTAACGATCCCAACCCGGTTTTATACTTTGAACATAAAGCCCTGTATCGTAGTGTAAGCGGGCAAGTACCCGATGCATATTATATCACGGAAATTGGCAAAGCCAGCATTGTTCAACAGGGAAAAGATATTTCGGTAATTACGTATGGCGCAGGTGTACACTGGGCGCTTGAATATGCGGCACAGCACCCGGAAATAAGCCTGGAGATAGTAGACCTGCGCACACTGCTGCCGCTTGATGAAACAGCCATCCGCCAAAGCGTGCAACGTACCGGCAAAGTGCTGGTGCTGCACGAAGCCAGTATTACCGGCGGCATTGGCGCCGAAATAACCGCATGGATAGCCGAACATTGTTTTGAACTGCTCGATGCCCCGCCCATGCGTTGCGCATCGCTCGATACACCGGTTCCCTTTAATACAGAACTGGAACAGCAATACCTGGCCAAAAGCCGCCTGCATCAATCCGTGCAGGCACTGCTGCAATATTAAGGGCTATTGCAAGCTGATGGCCGATGCCGATTCCAGCGAATCTGCATGCTACACGCGCTGTAAACCCATGCAGTCATACACTTGCCGTATTATTTTACTACCTTAGTAAACAGGAACAGCTGTTTTTATTCACCAAAAACGAAAGGCATTGATACCGATTGCAGTTTACGGAAAACAACAGACAGGAGACACCATTCAGTATGTATTAGCAGCAGATGTAGGCGGCACAAAAGCCAACCTGGCACTGGTTCAGGTAGAGGGGCTTAAAATGCAGTTGCTGAAGCGCAAAAAATATCCTTCGCAGGAATATGCTTCCTTTATTGACATTATCACCGATTTTATACAGGATGTACCGCACAAGCCCGGCAAAATATGCGTGGGCGTCGCAGGCCCGGTCATTAACGGCGAAGTGGAGTTCACCAATCTTTCCTGGATGGTTTCTGAAAAAGAACTCAGCCGCGAAACAGGTGTTACCGCTGTAGCCCTCATCAACGACCTGGAGGCAACGGCCTATGGACTTGCCACCCTGCCAGACGAAGATTTTACAGTACTGCATGCCGGCAATGGTGCACCTGCCGCAGGCAATATTGCCATTATTGCACCGGGCACGGGCCTGGGCGAAGCCGCCTTGTTTTTTGATGGCAGGGCATTTCATCCTTTTGCAACAGAAGGCGGCCATACCGGCTTTGCACCACGCACCGCGCTCGACTACCGCCTGCTGCAATACCTGCAGCAGCAAAACAAAGTGGTAAGCTGGGAGCATGTAATTGCAGGACCCGCCATTTATGTGCTTTACCAGTTTTTACGCGATGCAGAGAAAATGCAGGAACCGGAATGGCTTACCAAACTGCTGGCAGAAGGCAAAGACCCCTCTGCGGTGGTAAGCAGCACTGCTATTGAAAAGCAGGAGCCCCTTTGCGTGAAAACCATGGAGCTGTATATCCGTTACCTTGGTTATGAATCAACCAACCTGGTGCTGAAAATGAAAGCCAGCGGCGGGTTGTATATCAGCGGGGGAATTCCTCCCAAAATATTGCCGCTGTTGCAGCAGCCTGCGTATTATGCTGCCTATTGCGACTGCGACCGCATGAACGACCTGGTGGAAGCTGTACCTATCAGGGTTATTATGAACGATCACGCTCCGCTGTTTGGCGCAGCTTATTACGGAGCGCATGGCATTTAACGCATGAAAAAAACAATATCAACCCTGCTGCTGCCCGTATGCCTGTGTACGGTTGCGGTGGCGCAACAACAAATAACTGCAGTTGCCAGGGCCAAAGATGCTTTTTTGATTACCCGCCTGGCAGCAACATTGCATGTGCAACCGCGGGCGTTGAACGAAGTGCTGTCGAACGATTTATACAACAGCGTTCTGGAAACGCTCGATGATCAGCGGATGATATTTACCAGCGAAGACATGCGCCGGCTGGAGCCATTTCGTTATACATTGCATCAGCAGATTGCCAAACAGCAAACCGCTTTTTTAACCACATTGGTATCGCTGTACAACACCCGCATACGCCAGGCAGATACCATGGTTACCGGTATCTGCAGTAAACCGTTTCACCTGGGCACACCTGAATTGCTGGGCGCAGCAGAAGATACCAGCTACCCGGCAGGCGCAGCCGCCATGCGGGCAAAGCTGTATAAAATTATAAAGCTGGCCGTACTCAATGACATCGCCGGCAAACTCACCGACAATGGTGTTGGCGGCGCAGCCAATGTGCAACACCAGGGCGATAGCCTGGAAGCTGTTGTGCGCAAAAAAACAGCCGCCTTCTTTCACCGCAACCTGTTGCGCTATGCCACTACGCCACATGGCTTAACCGATGCCATTGGCAATATTTACTGTAAATCGCTGGCCAATTGTTACGATCCGCACACAGAATACTTCCCGGTATCGGAAAAGGAAAACTTCGACAGCGAACTGGGCCAGAAACGTTACCGCTTTGGCTTCCAGTTAAAAGAAAGCGAGAACGGAGATGTAAGCATAGATGCCCTGATGCCCGGTAGCCCTGCGTTTCGCAGCGGTATGCTGAATGTAGGCGATAAATTGGTTACACTGCAATGGCAGGGCGAGCAGCCGGTTGACATAGAACAGGCAGGCGCCACAGAAATAAGCAGCCTGCTTAGCAGTAGCAACCACGACCAGCTGTACCTCACCGTTAAAAAAACAGATGGCAGCTTACGCAAAGTGCCGCTGGTAAAAGAAATAGTAACCGATGATGCAGATGAAGACGCCGATAAGGTGAAAAACTTTTTGCTCAAGGGGCAAAAGAACATCGGCTATATTTTACTGCCGGCCTTTTATACCAGCTGGGGCAACGATCCCAACGATCAGTCGGGCGGCTGTGCCAATGATGTAACCAAGGCGATCATCAAATTAAAAAAAGACAAACTCGACGGCCTTATACTGGACCTGCGTTTTAACGGCGGCGGCTCTCTGCAGGAAGCAGTGGCGCTTGCCGGTATTTTTATCAATGCAGGCCCTGTACTGCAGTTGTGCGGCCGTGATACCACAGCCATTGTTACCCTGCGTGATGTAAACCGCGGCACCGTGTACGATGGGCCTTTAATGATACTTGTAAATGGCTACAGCGCATCTGCCTCTGAAATTCTGGCCGGTACCTTGCAGGATTACCACCGTGCGGTGATTGCAGGCTCAGACACGTATGGCAAAGCTACCAGCCAGGTAGTATGGCCGCTTGATACAGTTGCTATTCGCAGCAATAATCCGCGTGTTGCGCAAACAGCATCGTACCTGAAAGTAACCGGCGAACGCCTGTACCGCATTACCGGGGAAGCTGCACAGTTTACCGGCGTAATACCAGATATTGCCCTGCCGGATGTAAGCGACTACTCAAACGAGAAAGAAAAAAACGAGCCCTTTGCCCTGCACAGCAAAGCCATTGCCCCCAACAAATATTACCGCCCCTACCCTGCATTGCCGCTGGCTGCCATGCAGCAAAAGGCGAATACCTTGTTTACAAAATATCCTTATTTCACAGCAGTAAAAAATTACGGCACTTACCTGCAGCAGGATAAGGAAGAAAACGACGTGCAGCTTACCCTGGCAGATGCATTGAAGCGCAGGCAGCAATTGCGTGATCTGCAGAAAACATTATCTACTGATAAAGTAGTCGGCGAATCATTGTTTACTGTTGAAACGGTGAGCTTTGATGCCGCTAAAATAAAAGCAGATGCACTTAGCCAGGAAATGAACGAAATTGCGCGGAAATATGTTGCCACCGATCCCTATATTCATTTCGCATTCGCACTGATGAGCGAATAATCCTTATTAAATTAATTCAACCATGCGATATATGAAAACCAAAAGGCTACCCATGTTTTGCAAAAAAGCATTGGTGCCACTGCTGCTCATCTTTACCCCTTCGCTGCTCTTTGCCCAAACCGATAACCCGGGCAGTTACATGACAGCCATCAGCAACGCCCTCGAAAACATGAACCGCACTTACATGAGTTATATCAGTGCTGCGGCACACAGCAGGCGTGCAAAGAAAATTGAAAAGCTGCGGCAGCAAACCATTGAAAGCATCATCAATTCAAAATACAAAATCTCCGAACTGCCCATTTACAAAGGCGATAACTCGCTGCGCAAAAGTGCCATTGACTATGTGCAGCTTTGTTACAAAGTGTTTAATGATGACTATGCCCACATCGTAAACATGGAAGAAATAGCCGAGCAATCGTACGATGCGATGGAAGCCTATATTCTGTTGCAGGAAAAAACCAATGAAAAAGTACAGCAGGCATCAGACAGTATGCATTTTGCCATACAACGTTTTGCCACTAAATACAATGTGCAGCTGATTGAAACAACAAACGAGCTGAGCGAGAAAATGGGCGCTGCCGATAAGTTGAACCACTACCGCAATCAGGTATTTCTCTGCTTTTTTAAATGCAACTGGCAGGAAGCGCAGATTATAGAAGCCATCAATAAAAAGAACCTTAACAACATTGAGCAATCACGCAATGCCTTAAGCAACTTTGCAACAGCCGGTCTCTCAGCGCTGGACAGTCTTAAAAGTTTTGAAGGTGATGCAAGCCTGTCAGCCGCCTGCAAACAATCATTGACATTCTATAAAAACGAAGCGGAAAAAGACTTTCCGAAGATGCTCGATTTTTATTTAAAGCAGGACAACTTTGAGAAGACAAAGAAATCGTTTGAATCAAAAGCTACGCGTACCAAAGACGATGTTGACACCTATAACAAAAGTGTAAACGAAATGAACAGCGCCGCCAGCGCCTTTAATAAGGTAACTGCCGACATGAATGCCAACCGCACACAAGCCACACAGGGCTGGGAGCAAACAGAACGCAGTTTTGTAGATACACATATGCCGCATTACAAATCGTAATCCGGTTTTACTACTGTAAATTAAAACGGCCAGGCAACAATGTTGCGTGGCCGTTTTGCTTCCGCAGGGCGAAATAGCCTGTTTATAATTGTGCAGGTGCTACATTTTGTTTGCGCAGTACCAACCCGTTGCGGCTGCCATTGCCTTTGCCGGCTACGGCAGTAATTTTCCCGTTTACCAGCACATAGTCAAACCCGGTAGAGTACTGGTGTGGTTGTTCAAAACTGCTTTTATCTGTTACTGTGGTTTCATCAAAAATCACGATATCAGCGGCAAAACCTTCGCGCAGCAAACCACGGTTTTTAAGCTGAAATTTTTGTGCAGGCAGGGAAGTCATTCTGCGCACTGCTTCTTCTAACGTCAGCACTTTTTCTTCCCGCACATATTTACCCAGCACCCTGGCATTGGTGCCATAGCCCCTGGGATGCGGCACGCCTTTGCCAAACACGCGAATACTGGCATCAGAGGCAAACATATTGAAAGGGTATTGCATAATGTATTTCACATCTGCCTCACTCATGCCGTGAAACACCATCCCCGCTCCACCCTTTTTCATCATGTCCAGTACAGTCTCTGCTTCGGCCGATGCCTTGTGTTTTCGGTTCAGCTGCAGGTTAATGGCTTCAATGCTTTTGCCGTTGAAACTACTGTCTGCACTAAAGCTCGCCACCACTGCATAACTGAAATGTTTCAGCGAACGCTTGCGCAGCTTTTGCAGCATGGCAGCAATAATGCGTTCCCTGACAACCGGGTTATTGATGCGCGCGTTAATGGAATCCTGGTTATCTGCCAGCGCCCATTCAGGCAGCAGGGTACCCAGCGAAGTACTGCTGGCTGTGTAAGGATATTGATCAATGGTTACATCAACCCCTGCCTTGCGGGCATTGATCACCAGTGGCAACGTTTCCTTACTCCGTCCCCAGTTTTGCTGACCACTTACTTTAAAATGTGAAATCTCTACCGGCAAACCAGCCACCTTGCTTATGTTGATGGCTTCTTCAATGGCCTGCACCACACTGTCACCCTCATCGCGAATGTGCGAGGCATACACACCGTGGTACAATGCAGCTATTTTAGCCAGGCGCACCACCTCCGGTGTTTTTGAATACGTACCTGGTGTATAAATAAGCCCGGTTGATAAACCCACTGCACCTGCCTCCATGGCTTTGGCCACCAGGTGCTCCATCTCCAGCATTTCCGCTTCGCTGGGGTCGCGGTTGGCATTGCCCAGCACCGCTTCGCGCACATCGTTGTGCCCGATAAGGCTGGCTACATTTACCGAAAGGTGCAGTGAATCGAGAAAATGAAAATATTTATCCATTTGCACACGCGAAGCGCCACAGTTGCCGGTAATCACGGTGGTAACGCCATCGTTGATAAAGTTATCTGCCGTCGGTTGTTTTACCTCATCGTCTTCAATATGGGTATGCACATCAATAAACCCGGGTGCCACTATATGGTTATGTGCATCTATTACCTGGGCCGCCTGCATCATTACCTGGCCTATGGCTATTATTTTTCCATCTTTTATGGCAATGTCTCCATAAAACCACGGGTTGCCCGAGCCGTCAATAATACGGCCATGTTGTATCAGTATATCCGCCTGTACCTGTGCGCCAAGTGTCACCGGCGCGGCCAGCAGCAACAATGCAAAAATTTTTCTCATGTATGCAGTATTCACTTGAAAAGTACAAAAACATACCTGTATTCTTTTAATACAGTACCGGAAATGCAATACAAGCTGCAAAATGGGTTTATTTCGGCTATCCAACTAAATGATTCGGTAGCAATCCCCGGAAGAAAAAGTAAAATCGAGTAGCTTTAAAGCGAGACTACTAATTGAGAAAACAATCTACTATGCACATGAAAAAATGGACATTGCTCCTGGCAGGTTGTACCCTGCTGAGCAGGCTGTCGGCACAGGAGACCTTTCCTGTCAACGGCGTGGCTGACAAAAGAGAACAGTGTTACGCGTTTACCCATGCAACCATTGTAAAAGACATTAAAACCACCCTGCAGGATGCGACCCTGGTAATCAGGAAAGGCAAAATTGTAAGTGTGGGCAATGATGTAAGCATTCCCAAAGATGCTGTGGTAATTAATTGCAAAAGCAAGTACATCTACCCTTCTTTTGTTGACCTGTACAGCGACTATGGTATTACGGCCCCCCAGCGCGAAGCACGCGGCTTCGATTTCAGGGCCCCGGCACAATTAAACTCTAACCAGAAAGGAGCCTATGGCTGGAACCAGGCACTGCATACCGATGTAGATGCATCCGGCATTTTCGCGGTTGATGACAACAAAGCCAAAACGCTGCGCGATGCAGGTTTCGGCACCGTGTTAAGTCACCAGAAAGACGGCATTGCCCGCGGCACAGGTGTGCTGGCTACTTTGGCTAATGAAAAGGAAAACCTGGTTATCCTGAAAGAGAAAGCCAGCGCACATTACTCTTTCAGCAAAGGCACTTCTACGCAAAGCTATCCCAGCAGCGTTATGGGAAGCATTGCCCTGCTGCGTCAAACCTATCTTGATGCCAAATGGTACAAGGGCAACCCCACCGCAGAAGGTGTAAACCTTACCCTGCAATACTGGAATGAAGAACAAACCCTGCCGCAGATTTTTGAAGCCAACGACAAATGGGCAGCATTACGGGCCGATAGAATTGGCGACGAGTTTGGCGTGCAGTACATTTTAAAGGCAGGCGGTAACGAATACCAGCGCCTCAAAGAAATGAAAGCCACGGGAGCTACTTTCATCCTTCCATTGAATTATCCACAGGCGATGGACGTAGAAGACCCCAATGATGCGCGCGCTGTATCACTGGCAGACATGAAGAACTGGGAAATGGCACCCGCAGAAGCCGGCCTGTTTGAGAAAGAAGGCATCCCTTTCACCATCACCGCCGCTGATTTAAAAGACACCAAACAATTTATCGCCAACCTGCGCAAGGCAATTGAATACGGCCTCAGCGAAAGCAAAGCGCTCGAAGCTTTAACCAAAACACCGGCTACCTTAATTGGCGCTTACGATAAGGTAGGCAGTATTGAAACCGGCAAACTCGCCAACTTCATCATCACTACCGGACCTGTTTTCGCAGAAAAAACCACTTTCCTCCAAAACTGGGTGCAGGGTGATAAATACGACGTGAAAAACGATGGCTGGAGCCCTGTAACAGGCACATACAGTGTTACCGTTAAAGGTGCTGCAGGCAGCAAAACCTATACACTCGATGTAAAAAATGAAAACAGCGCCAGCATCATCGGCACAGATACCATCCCTGCTAAATTCAGCTTCGATGGCAAACTGGTGAAACTGAGCTTTGGCGAAACCAAAAAAAGCCGCAGCAGCATACGCCTCAGCGGTGTTAGCAGCGACAGCAGCTGGCAGGGTAATGGCGTAGACACAGCAGGCAACAACCTGTACTGGACCGCCGCATTTGTAAAAGCACTGGCCGAAACAAAAGACAGCGCCCGCCATAAAATGCCGGTAAAGCTGGGCAAGGTAACATATCCGTTTGATGGTTATGGCTGGGAAGAACTGCCCAA
The DNA here is from genome assembly GCF_003412455.1 of Deminuibacter soli. GTDB lineage: Bacteria > Bacteroidota > Bacteroidia > Chitinophagales > Chitinophagaceae > Deminuibacter > Deminuibacter soli. Next base: position 1,042,092 of record NZ_QTJU01000001.1, read on the forward strand.
ACAGGAAACCATCCTCATTAAAAACGCCACTGTTTGGACTAACGAAAAAGACGGCAAAATAGAAGGCACGGATGTGCTGGTAAAAAATGGCAAAATCGCGGCTATAGGTAAAAACCTGTCAGAAGCAGGTGCGCGCATTATCGATGGTACAGGCAAGCACTTAACACCCGGCATTATTGATGAACACTCGCATATTGCAGCCGCATCAATCAACGAAGGTGCACAAAGCGTAACAGCTGAAGTGCGCATTGCAGATAACCTGAACCCTGATGATATCAATATTTACCGCCAGTTAAGCGGTGGTGTTACCAGCTCACACATTCTCCATGGCTCTGCCAATACCATCGGCGGACAAACGCAACTCATCAAACTGCGCTGGGGCCTGGATGATGATGGTCTTAAATTCAAAGGCGCTGATCCATTCATCAAATTCGCACTTGGCGAAAACGTTAAACGCACCACTTCACAAAACAACAACCGCTTCCCCGATACCCGCATGGGTGTTGAGCAGGTGTTGAACGATGCGTTTGAACGCGCAACTGCTTACCAGAAAGCACTGGCAGCAGACCCTACCACACGCCGCGACCTGGAATTGGATGCCCTGGTAGAAATCATGAATAAAAAACGCTTTATTACCTGTCACTCTTATGTGCAAAGCGAAATCACGGCGACCATGCGCATTGCAGAAAAATATGGTTTCCGTGTAAATACTTTTACGCATATTCTTGAAGGGTATAAAGTAGCCGACAAAATGAAAGTGCATGGCGCCAATGCTTCTACCTTCTCTGATTGGTGGGCTTACAAAGTGGAAGTAACCGATGCTATTCCTTACAATGCTGCGTTGATGACTAAAATGGGTTTGAATGTTTGTATCAACTCAGATGATGCTGAAATGGCCCGCCGCCTTAACCAGGAAGCAGCCAAAAGCGTGAAGTACGGCGGACTTACAGAAGAGGAAGCCTTTAAAATGGTAACCCTCAACCCTGCCAAAGCATTACACGTGGAAGATAAAGTTGGCAGCATCAAAACAGGCAAAGATGCCGACCTCGTTTTGTGGAGCGCCAATCCGCTGAGCATTTATGCAAAAGCAGAAAAAACCATTGTTGACGGTACGGTGTACTACGACATAGATCGCGACCAGCAACTGCGCAAACAAATCACTGCAGAAAGAACCCGCCTGGTAAACAAAATGCTTGCCGAGAAAAAAGCCGGTGGCGCTGTAACGCCCGCCCGCCCAAGCTTCCAGGTAATCTTAAGCTGCGGCGACCACGACCACCACGACGGCCTGTTCACCGTTGATGCGGGGGATGAAATGAACAACACGACTAACTAAAAAATCGTATTTTTTAAGTTCAAAAGTTCTATTGTTCAAAAGTTCCAGTTGCTAAAACACACCACTATGGCCGCTATCAAAAAATTTGAGGACATACTCTCTTGGCAGAAGGCAAGAGAGTTAACAAAACTGATAGGTCAGTTTATAGATGATGGCCGCTTTAAAAGCAATTTCAGGTTAATCAACCAACTCGAAGGCGCTGCGGGTTCAATCATGGACAATATAGCAGAAGGTTTCGAACGAAGTGGCAACAGGGAATTTATGCAGTTTCTCTATATCTCGAAAGGATCATGCGGAGAATTCAGGTCGCAGTTATATCGTGCACTAGACAGGGAATACTTTCAGAAAGAAGAATTTTCCTTGCTATATAATAAGTCAATTGAAATTGCAGTACTTATTCAAAAGCTGATTGACTACCTTGATCATTCCGCGCTGAAGGGAAGCAAGTATAAACACCGGGACCAAATTGAACAATGAAACTGTTGAACATTTAAACTAAAAAGACCATGAAGAAATATATCGTGACACTAAGTGCATTCCTGGCGCTTGCTGTTACAACAAAAGCACAGGACGACGTGTACCCTACCAAAGCTTACACCGGCAGACTGTATATCACCAATGGTACCGTTCACGTTGGCAATGGCCAGGTGCTGGAAAATGCAACCATTGCCGTGGAAAATGGTAAAATCATACAGGTGGGACAAAATGTACCGGTTCCTGCAGACGTAAAAGTATTTGATGCAAAAGGCAAACAGGTATACCCCGGCCTGATATTGCCGGTAACAGATCTGGGCTTAAAAGAAATTGCCAACGGCGTTCGCGGCAGCAATGATTATGAAGAACTGGGTGAAATCAATCCCAGCGTTCGCGCTATTGCGGCTTATAATACCGATTCTAAAATCATCGGTTCCTTACGCGCCAATGGTATTTTGCTGGCCGGTGTTACACCGCAGGGCGGCAGCATCAGCGGTTCCTCTTCTGTAGTGCAACTCGATGCATGGAACTGGGAAGATGCATCCTACAAAATAGACCAGGCTATTCACCTGAACATGCCTACATTTATTACACGCCCCAACCGTTTTGCAGCTTTCCTTGGTATACGCGGCGAACAGGCACCCGATGCTACCAAACAGGCGCTTGAAAAAGTGCAGGAACTGAAAAGCTTTTTTCAGCAGGCAAAAGCCTACCTCGCAGAAAGCAGCCATAAACAGGAAAACCTGAAGTTTGAGGCAGTAAAAGGCTTGTTTGATAAAAGGCAGAAATTGTTTGTACATGCCGACCAGGTAAAACAAATGATGGTGGCTATTGATTTTGTAAAAGATTTTGGTTTGGATGTGGTGATTGTTGGCGGCAGCGAAAGCTACCAGATTGCCGACCTGCTGAAACAAAACAACATCGCCGTTATCCTGAACGAACAGCATGCGTTGCCTTCTGCTGAAGACGATGATGTTGATCAGCCCTTTAAAACACCTGCAACCTTAAAAAATGCCGGGGTACTTTTTGCGCTGAATGATACGCACGATGAAAGCCGCTACCGCAACCTGCCATTCAACGCCGGCACCGCTGCAGCCTATGGTTTAACTAAGGAAGAAGCCCTGCAGGCCATTACGCTAAACAGTGCAAAAATCCTGGGGGTTGACGATAAAACCGGCTCGCTCGAAGTGGGTAAAGATGCCAATATCGTGATCAGCGAAGGCGATATTCTCGACATGAAATCCAGCCTTATTTCCAAATGCTTTATCCAGGGCCGCGATGTAAGCCTCGATAACAAGCAGAAACAACTCTATGAGCGCTACAAATACAAATATGGTTTAAACTAAATTTCTCTTGTGCTATTTGAGCGCAGAAGGCCCCACCCGGGGCCTTCTTTATTTTCTGACTGTTGTGCAACCGGTTATCCTGCCGCAGGCCCATCCTTCAGCACAGCCCCAAATTCCGCGGTCATTTATTACCTTCGCCATATGAGTAAAAAACTGTTTTTGCTGGATGCCATGGCGCTTATATACCGTGCCTACTATGCGTTGATACGTAGTCCCCGCATTACATCAAAAGGAAAAAACACCAATGCGCAGTTTGGTTTTACCAATACACTGTACGATCTGATCAATAAAGAAAAGCCCACACACCTCGCCGTGTGTTTTGATACACATGCGCCCACCGAGCGCCATACCGACTTCAGCGAGTACAAGGCCAACCGCCAGGAAGCACCGGAAGACCTGCTGGAATCTATTCCCGATATCCAGCGCATCATCAAGGGCTTCAACATTCCCTGCGTTGAACTGGATGGTTATGAAGCAGATGATGTAATTGGCACACTGGCATGGCAGGCAGCTGATGCAGGTTACGAAGTGTACATGGTTACGCCCGATAAAGACTATGGCCAGCTGCTGATTCATCCCAATGTATTTATTTACAAACCACCATACATGGGCAACAAAGAAGAAATTCTCGATGCGCAGAAGGTGTGCGACAAATGGGGTATATCCCGCGTACAGCAGGTGGTGGATATTCTGGGCCTGATGGGTGATGCGGTGGATAATATTCCCGGTATTGCAGGCGTGGGAGAAAAAACAGCAGCCAAACTGCTTAAAGAATACGACACGCTTGAAAATGTGCTGGCCAATGCCGCCAGCATCAAGGGCTCATTGGGTGAAAAAATAAGAAACGGCATCGAGGCCGCCACCATAAGTAAAAAGCTGGCCACCATCATTACCGATGTGCCGGTGCAGTTTCATGAAGAAGACTTTAAACTGAAAGAATGGAACCGCCCCGAACTGGAGGAATCGTTTACAGAGCTGGAGTTCAAATCACTCGGCAAACGCATTCTCGGCGATTCATTCAATGCCTTTCAAACTGCACCACAGGGCGTGCAGACCGACTTATTCGGTAACGTGGTAGATACCCTGCAAAACACCGTAAAAAAAGCACCTGCCGCTGCTGCTGAAGATGATTCGGAAGTAACCGGTCTGTCAGCTGATAAAAACATTCACAATACCCCCCACCAGTACGAACTGGTAGAAACTGATGAACAAATTATCGGCTTGGTAAAACAACTGCTCAGCGAACCGGAAATCTGTTTCGATACAGAAACCAATAACCTCGATGCCAACGATTGTGAGCTGGTGGGCATGAGCTTCTCCTGCAAACCGGGCGTAGCTTATTATATTCCCTGCCCTGCCAGCCAGGACCGCACTAAAGCCATACTTCAACTGCTATCGCCGCTGTTTAATAAAACTGATGTGCTGTGGATTGGCCAGAACGTGAAATACGATATGCTGGTGCTGAAATGGTACAATGTTGAACTGAAAGGCAATATTTATGATACCATGCTTGCACATTATGTAGTTGAACCGGAAGGCAGGCGCAGCATGGATTTGCTGAGCGCGCAATACCTGCAGTACGAGCCTGTGCATATTGAAGAGCTCATTGGTAAAAAAGGTAAGTCGCAGGGTAACATGCGCGACGTGCCTGTGGAAAAAGTAAAAGAATATGCCGCCGAAGATGCTGACATTACGTTGCAGTTAAAACATGCGCTGCACCCGCAGTTAAAACTGAAGGCTGTAGACGATGTGTTTAGCAAAGTAGAAAACCCGCTGGTGAAAGTGCTTACCGATATGGAGTTCGAGGGCGTACGGGTAGACATCAACTTTTTGCAGGAATATTCGCGCGAGCTGGAGAAAGATGCCGCTGCCTGCGAAAGCAGGGTGTACGAGCAGGCTGGCGTAAAATTTAACCTGGCTTCCCCCAAACAACTCGGAGAAGTATTGTTTGAAAAACTGCAGCTCGATCCCAAGGCTAAAAAAACAAAGACCGGTCAGTATGCAACCGGGGAAGATGTTCTGATGAAGCTCAGCAACAACAACCCGATTGTAGAGGACATATTAACCTTCCGTGAGCTTACCAAGCTTAAATCTACCTACGTAGATGCGCTGCCCCAGATGATCAACCGTAAAACCGGCCGCGTGCATACCTCTTACGCGCAGGCAGTAGCGGTTACCGGCCGTTTAAGCAGCAACAATCCCAACCTGCAAAATATTCCCATCCGTACAGACAGGGGCCGTGAAATACGCAAAGCCTTTGTACCGCGCGATGCCGAGCACCTGCTCATTAGCGCCGACTATTCGCAGATTGAACTGCGTATTGTGGCAGCCATTAGCGGCGACCCCAATATGTGCGAGGCATTTAAACTCGGCAAAGACATTCACACCGCCACAGCTGCCAAAGTATACGGCATTGCCGAAGAAGAAGTAACCAAAGAGCAGCGCTACAAAGCCAAAAGCGTAAACTTCGGTATCATTTACGGTCAGGGGGCATTTGGTTTGGCCGACAACCTCGGTATTAGCAGAACAGAAGCCAAAACCATTATCGACAACTATAAAAAAGAGTTCTCCGGCATCAATAAGTACATGGATGACATGATCAATTTTGCCAAGGAACATGGTTATGTACAAACCCTGATGGGCCGCAAACGCTGGCTGAAAGACATCAATTCTGCCAACTTCACGGTACGTGGTTTTGCCGAACGCAATGCCATTAACTCACCCATACAGGGTACGGCCGCAGATATGATTAAAATGGCCATGATCCGCATTCACGAAGCCATGAAAAAAGAAAACCTGCGCAGCCGCATGATTCTGCAGGTACACGATGAGCTGGTGTTTGATGTGCACCAAAGCGAACTGGACACCCTGAAGCCGCTGATTCTCGAAAACATGAAAATTGCCCTGCCCCTGCCCAACGAGGTGCCGGTAGAAGCAGAACTGGGTTCTGGCATCAACTGGCTCGAAGCGCATTAATTATAATAAGGCTTTAGTATAACATTGCCCGGTACCGACGGTTTGTTCGGTAACCGGGCAATGTATTTATGGCCCTGCCATCCCCTAACATTATTATAACTTTCCATTATCACCGTTTTTATTATTTTTAGTGATAGCGTCATTCACCATATGTCCACGATCATACCTGCCAATCCACTGCCCTTTCACGACTTCTTTGGCTGCATTGCAGCCGGCGACAGCGAGGCTTTTCAATCGTTTGTAGACCGTTACTGCTTTACCGTTTTCGCCTTTGCCACACAAATAACCGGGGGTAAAAATGCGGCAACCATTATGGCGCTTACCATCGAAATATTTCTTTTTATCTGGAACAACCGCCAGCAGCTGGCGGAAGAAGAAAAACCGTCCGGCTTTGTATACAATGTAATTTTCGGTCACCTGCACCAGTTCCTCGAGGAGCAGAATGACCAGCACCGTATAAGACTGCTGCAAACCATGCAGCCTAAAAAACGGGCTATCGCCAAGGCCATTAAGCAACAAATGTGGAGCGCTGCCCAGCCAGCCATCAGCTTCAACGCAGCCTTTACAGGCGCCAGGCAGTACAGGCAGTTTAAAAAACTGGCAAAGGTTCCGGCCATTAGCTTTAGCCGCGTACATACCGGCCGTATGTAGTATATTCATGCTTATGGTAGCAGTTATTCAATGTACCGACCGTGTTGGCCTGGTTGCAGCCATTGCCAATGTAATGGCCATCAACGGCATGAACATTTTATCGATGCGCGAGCATGTAGAGCTTGGGAGCAGTATGTTTTTCTCCCGCCTGGAATTATCGGGCGAAGCTGCTGCAGACATTATTACCACTCAACTGCAACAAGTGTTGCCTACGGATGCCATTGTACAGGTAAACCCGCTTCCGCAAAAGCGCATTGCAGTGCTGGTAACCAAAGAATATCATTGCCTGGGCGATATTTTATTGCGCCACCATTTTAATACACTCGGCGCTTCGGTACAATGTGTAATCGGGAACCATGCATTACTGGGTGATATCTGCGGGCGGTTTGGCATTCCTTTTCACCATGTGCCGCATGATGGTATTGGCAAGGAACAGTTTGAGCAAAACCTGCTCACAACCCTGCTGGCGTACCAGTTTGATTATATTGTGCTGGCCAAGTTCATGCGTATTCTGTCACCTGCGTTTACAGCACATTTCCCGCTGCGCATCATCAATATTCACCACTCCTTTTTACCGGCGTTTATCGGCGCAAGTCCTTACAAACAGGCGTTCGACCGTGGCGTTAAACTCATTGGCGCTACAGCCCACTATGTAACCAGTGATCTGGATGAAGGCCCCATTATTGCACAGCAGATTATACCTGTTAACCACAATTTCACGGCGAAAGATATGGTGCATGCAGGCCGTGAAATTGAAACAGCCGTACTGGCCAGGGCCCTTTCCCTGCTGCTGGCAGACAGGGTGTTTGTACACAACAATAAAACGATTGTATTTGAGTAAAACCCGCGATAGTATTGAGATTCCTTCACTTCTACAGCGCTGTCTTCTTCAGTTGCTTTAACATGTGTGAGTAAGCTTTTGCAATCAACGTGCTGTAGGCAGTATGTTCAAATGATTGCATAGCTGCGGTTTGCTTATCTACCAGGGTAAGCGTCATCAAACCATCATCGTTCATCGACAGGTCGATATCGTATTTCAGCAACAGTTGTTTCAGCTTGGTAGTATTGCGCATGCCCGCAAAGTAAAACAGATTTGCACGAACTTATTCCCTGCATTTTTCACCCGGTGTAAAACGGATGAATTTCTTTACTACAAACAATTCGGCTGTTTTGCCCTCTTCTCCCGAGGGGCCCTGTTCAAAACTGCCTTCCAGTTCTGCAAAAACGGGTTCATTGCCTGCTTTGCGCAGTTTGCCATACGCTTCCTGCATTTGTTTACTTACTGCCGAAGCACCAACCGGGAAATCTTTGTCCATTGAGCAAACATGCAGCACAGCCGCATCGGCCATATAGCGGTACATGCCGTGTACCAAAATACTGCCCTTCGGTGCAAACACGACACTCTGCCGGTGTATGGTATATTTTAAGCGGGTGTTATTAATAATAGCGCCTTCATTGTCAAGAATGCTCAGTTCGCCGGGGCCGGTAATTTTAAACTGGTGCGGCCCTTCGGTGGTTTCGCTCAGGCGCAGCGTACTGTCTACAATAGTATAGTTGCCCAACTGGTAAAACAGGCGATGGCTGGTATCCCTGGCACCTACATACTCCTGCTCCATAATAAACGTGCTGTCAGATTTCAAACTCAGCCGCATCACAATGCCTGCGCAATCTGCACAGGGAATGGTATCGGCAAAATAACCCGCAAAGCTGCCGGCACTGAAAGGCGACATGTTCATGGAATGGCGCACTGAATCGGCATTAACAATGCTGGTATTTTTTCCCGCCTGCTGGCATGAAGTGGCAGCAAAGGCAGCGGCGGTGAGCAATAACATAATTTTTTTCATAATCTATCAGGCAGATAAACGCCCGGGGAAAATGCCCCGGCCAACTGGCCAAACACGGCTCTGATGGGTACTGCGCAATTTTTGCGCCGGAAAATACCGGAAAGGCACATCATTAACCGGCTGATTTTCAATAAAAACAAAATTCGGTTTTTGAAGTGCCGAACTCCATTTGGCTTCTCAGTTTTTTACTTGTAGGTTTGCAGTCCTTCAAAAATTAAATTGATTCATGGAGTACAGCAGAATTATTTCCGTTACTGGCTTAAGTGGTTTGTTTGAACTGGTGGGCAGCAAATCAGACGGCGCCATCGTTCGTTCACTCGAAGACAAATCTACCAAGTTCGTAAGCTCACGCATACATAGCTTTTCTCACTTGGAAAGCATTGAAGTATATACCGAACGCGACAATGTTAACCTGGTGGAAGTATTCCAGGCCATGAACGCGAGCAAAGAAAGCCTGCCTTCAGAAAAAGAAGCTGGAGCAATCAAGGGTTATTTCCAGAAGGTGTATCCTTCAATGGACTTTGCCCGCGTATACGGCAGCGACATGAAGAAAATGGTAAAATGGTTCAGCATCCTCAAAAAAGAAGATGTTGAATTTAAACTGAGCGAACTGCCCGAAGAGGAAGAAGAAGCCACAGCAACCGAAGCAGTAGCAGCACCGGCTCAGGAAGAAGCGCCTGCACCTGCACCTGCAAAAAAAGCAGCTAAAAAAGCACCTGCCGCAGCAACAGAACCAGCTACCGGCGATGCAGCTGATGAAGCAGCAGCTCCTAAAAAAAGAGCGCCGCGCAAAAAGAAAACAGAAGAAGAATAGTAATTTATTCCATACCTTAAATCCGGGTACCAGACTGCTTATACGGCAGTTCGGCTACCCGGATTTTAAATTTACAGACATATGAAATATACAGCCGATATCAAAAAACTCGAAAGGAAGTTCTTACCAGCCGATTTCTCCGTTACCACCTGGGATGCACTGGAACCCTATTTCAAAACACTGGCCGATTACCCCATTCAGTCACGCGCCGACCTGGAGCAATGGCTGCACAATATCAGTGAACTGGAAGCCGCCATCAGCGAAGATGCCTGCTGGCGCCAGATTAAAATGACCTGTGATACCACTGACGTCAAACTGGAAGAAGCATTTACCTATTTCTGCATGGAAATACAGCCCAAAATTCAGCCTTACTCCGACGTGCTGAACCGCAAGCTGGTAAACAACCCATTTACACAGGAACTGGATCAGCAGCAGTTTTTTACCTACCAGCGTTCCGTGAAAAAAAGCATCGATCTGTTCCGCGAACAGAATATACCCATACAGGCCGAGCTGAGCGTAATGCAGCAGCAATACGGCGTTATTGCCGGCAAAATGACCATCGAGGTGAACGGCCAGGAATACACGCTGCAACAGGCTTCCAGGTTCCTGGAAAACCACGACCGCAGCCTGCGCGAAACCGTGTATCGCAAAATAAACGAACGCCGCCTGCAGGATAAGGATGCGCTCAATAACTTGTACACCGGCCTCATCGAAAAACGCAACCAGGTAGCCCTGAACGCCGGCTTCGCCAACTACCGCGATTACAAGTTTGAAGAGTTGGGCCGTTTTGATTATACCAAAGAAGATTGTTTCCAGTTTCATGAAGCAGTAAAACTGCATGTGTTGCCACTGGTCAATAAAATATACGAGCGCAAAAAGCAGAAACTTGGTTTGGATACATTGCGCCCATGGGATACCGAAGCAGAGCCCGCAGGCATTCAGCCGCTGCACCCGTTTAACACAGGAAGCGAGCTGTTGCAAAAAACCATTGCCTGCTTTCGCTCGCTGAACCCCTTCTTCGCAGACTGCCTCGAAAAAATGAACAGTCTCGGCCACCTCGATCTCGAAAGCCGTAAAGGCAAAGCGCCGGGTGGTTATAACTGTCCGCTGGCAGAAAGCGGTGCACCATTTATTTTTATGAATGCCGCAGGCCAGATGAGTGATGTGACCACTATGGTGCACGAAGGTGGCCATGCTATTCATTCGTTTCTTGCACACCCGCTGCCACTGAGTGCGTTTAAAGAATACCCCATGGAAGTGGCAGAAGTGGCCAGCATGAGCATGGAGCTGTTTACCATGAACCACTGGGAATCTTTCTTCGACAACAAGGAAGACCTGCAGCGCGCCAAAGAACACCAGCTGGAAAGAGTAATCACCATTTTCCCCTGGATTGCTACCATCGATAAATTCCAGCACTGGGTGTATGAACATCCTGCGCACACGATTGAAGAAAGAACAGCCAAATGGATGGAAATCCTGAACGAGTTTTCTTCGGGCGCCATTGACTTCAGCGGACTGGAAGAGTTTCGTGCAAACGGCTGGCAGCGCCAGTTACACCTGTTTGAAGTGCCTTTTTATTATATTGAATACGGCATTGCGCAACTGGGCGCCATTGGTATGTGGATGCAGTACCGCAACAACCCGGAGCAGGCATTGCAAAACTACATCAACGCATTATCACTCGGCGGCACCAAAACACTGCCCGAGCTGTATGCCGCAGCAGGCCTGCGTTTTGACTTCTCGCCAGAGCATATTCAAACACTGATGAGCTTTGTGAACAGCGAAATGGAAAAGCTGTACTAAAAAAGCAGGCAGTAACACGTTACATAAACATTAATTCCAATACAAGGATGTCTTTAACAGGCATCCTTTTTTATGCCTGCTTAATAACCCGGGAAACCAGCTCTTAAAAAAACCTTTATGCCTTATAATATTGGATTAAGAATGCCCGCAGCGCTGGACGCCAGCAAAAGAATCGCCTACCTTCACTTTGTAATTCAACCCGTGATAACAAACCAAATTCATACAAGAAAGAACGGAGGCTTTTCAAAGCATAAAACAGTGTGTGTATGACAAGTATCAACAAAAAAACACATAATAAAAAATCCCTGCAGGCCGAGCTGGAGAAGAATGAATTCCTGCTGAACGAAACAGGTAAAATGGCGCGCGTGGGCGGCTGGGAATATGATATTGCATCCGGACAGGTGTTCTGGAACAAGGAAGTTTATGCCATTTGCAATCTCCCCGAAACCAATGAAATAGGGCTTGATAATGCATTGGCTTTTTATCCGGAGCCCTATGCTTCCATCCTGCAGCAGGCTGTACAAAAAGCCATTGAACTGAAAGAACATTACGATCTTGAAATACAATTGCAACGCACCTCAGGCGAATTAATATGGGTGCGTACCATTGGCAAGCCGGTATTAAATGCAAAGGGTACTGTAGTGGCTCTCAGGGGCACAATACAGGATATTGACCAGGAAAAAAGAAAGCGCATAGAATTGCAGGAATCATCGAATATCATTGCTGCACAAAACAAACGCCTGCTCAATTTTGCCTACATTGTTTCGCACAACCTGCGTTCGCATGCAGGCAATCTTACTTCATTGCTCGAACTGGTTAAAGCCACCGATAATGAAACAGAACGCCAGGTATACATGAGCACCTTGTACAAACTCGGCGAATCATTGTCGCTCTCCATCAAACACCTGAGCGAGGTAGTAAAAATGCAGACAGACGTGAAAACGCTGAAGAGCAATATCCTTTTTGAAGATATTTTTGACGATACTGTTTCGATACTTGCGCCCACCATTGCAGAGACCAATACCATTATTGATGCAGACTTTATAGCCTGCCCTTATATTGAAACGGTACCGGCGTATATGGAAAGCATTATGCTGAACCTGCTATCAAACGCCATTAAATACAAACACCCCGACAGAAACCCGGAAATCATTATCCGCAGCGCCATTCAGGGCACTGCCAAATACTTAACCGTTGAAGACAATGGTTTGGGTATTGACCTGCACAAACACCGCGACCAACTGTTTGGCATGTACAAAACCTTTCACAACAATGCCGATGCACGTGGCATAGGTTTGTTTATCACCAAAAATCAAATTGAAGCGCTGGGCGGCGCTATTGAGGTTGAAAGCAAAGTAAACCAGGGAACCAAATTCACGATCCGGTTTTAAAAGAATATACGCATTAAAAAGCCCCCGCAGCAAATATTACAGGGGCTTTTTGCATGTTATATACTTATGCCTTTTTGCCAAGCAGGCGGTCAATGGCAGTATGGTATTGTTCAAAGTTAAAGGAGCGTACCACCTGCTCCATGGAGGCTGTGATAGCATCATTGCGCAAATTGCCGATGCTGCCTTCGTGTGTATGCTGTACAGTTGTATCGTAGGTAAACGCACCGGCTTCAATGGCCAGCCCAACCTGCTTGTAAGCATCGCGGAAAGGCACACCGGCCAGTACCAGTTTGTTTACCTCTTCTACGCTGAACAGGTATTTGTATTTTTCATCCTGCAGTATATCGGCCTGTACGGTCATGTTCGATAACATCAGTGCAGCCATGTTAATACAATCGCGCAGCGTGTCAAATGCAGGGAATAGATGTTCTTTCAGCAACTGCAGGTCGCGGTGATAACCAGATGGCAGGTTGGTAGTCATCATGGCTATTTCGTTGGGCAGTGCCTTAATGCGGTTGCAGTGCGCGCGGATCAGCTCAAACACATCGGGGTTTTTCTTGTGCGGCATAATGCTCGAGCCGGTGGTAAGTTCTGCCGGGAAGCTCACGAAACCAAAGTTCTGGTTCAGGAACAAACAGGCATCCATAGAGAGTTTGGCCAGTGTTTCAGCCACATTGGCCAGCGCAGTGGCCACAACACGTTCGGCCTTGCCCCTGCCCATCATCGCGTAAACCACATTCTGGTTTAAGCCTGCAAAGCCCAGCAGTTCTGTGGTTAGCGTGCGGTTAATAGGAAAGGACGAACCGTAGCCGGCAGCAGCGCCCAATGGGTTTTTATTCACGATATCGTAGGCTGCTTTCAACGTAATGGTATCATCTGCCAGGCTTTCGGCATAAGCGCCAAACCACAAGCCAAAAGAAGAAGGCATGGCCAGTTGCAGGTGTGTATAGCCCGGCAGCAGGTGTTGTTTAAACTGCTCGCTTTTCTGCACCAGCAGTTCAAAGAAGGCCTGTATGCTGTGTACTGTTTTTTCAATTTCAGTACGCATAAACAGTTTAATGTCTACCAGCACCTGGTCGTTGCGGCTGCGGGCAGAATGTATTTTTTTACCGGTATCACCCAGTTCCTGCGTAAGCAGGTATTCTACCTGCGAGTGCACATCTTCCATGTGCTCATCAATGGTAAATTCACCTGCTTCAATACGTGTGTAAATGCGGCGCAGCGCCTGCACCAGGGTGTCAGCTTCTTCTTTTGTTAACAGGCCAACAGTTGCCAGCATGGTGGCATGCGCGGCAGAGCCCTGCACATCAAAGGGAGCCAGCAGCAGGTCAAACTCACGGTCTTTACCCACGGTAAACTGTTCCACTTCTTTTAATGACGCTGTATTTTTTTGCCAGAGTTTCATAATTCACACCAATTAAAGCAGGTTACACCAAATTATTTCGAAGATGCATGCAGCACCCTGTTCAGCATGTCAATATAAGTTGCAATGCCGTTTTTAATTTCATCGAGATATATAAATTCATCAGCCGTATGACTGCGTGCACTATCGCCCGGACCGCATTTCAATGCCTGGAAGGGCATCAGCGCTTTGTCTGAACAAGTGGGCGAGCCATAGGTTGTTTTACCCAATGCTATACCGGCCAGCACTATCGCATGATCGGCATCAATACGGGTAGAGCGCATACGCATGCTGCGCGGTTGCACATCGCTCTGTATGTTGGCGCGTATAATGTCCAGTACTTCTTCGTGTGTGTACGCATCGGTTACACGCACATCTACCACAAAGCTGCACTGTGCAGGCACTACATTGTGTGCCTTGTTTTCTGTTTGAATAACCGTTACGCTCATTTTAACAGGCCCCAGCCATTCAGATACTTTCGGAAACTGGTAAGTGCTCAGCCATTGAATGTCTTTCAATGCCTTGTATATGGCGTTATCACCCTCTTCACGTGCAGCATGCCCGGCACGACCTGTAGCCATACCATCCAGCACCATCAGGCCCTTTTCGGCAATCGCAAGGTTCATTTGCGTGGGTTCGCCAACAATGCCAAAGGCAATGGGTGGCAATACGGGCACAAGGGCTTCAATGCCATTGTAGCCGGATATTTCTTCTTCAGCGCTGGCGCCAAGTACAAAGTTAAAGGGAAGGTTTTCCTGCGGGTAAAAATGCAGGAAAGTGGCGATCAGTGATACCAGGCATCCGCCGGCATCATTGCTGCCCAAACCATATAATTTGCCCTCTTCAATAATGGCTTTGAAAGGATTTTTGGTATAACCGGGGTTGGGTTTTACCGTATCGTGATGAGAATTCAGTAAAATGCTGGGCTTTGTTTCATCGAAATAACGGTTTACAGCCCATACATTGTTCATGTGGCGGTGCGTGGTAATACCTTTCGATTGCAGAAACTGCACCAGTACATCAGCAGTGCCGGCTTCTTCTTTCGAGAAAGAAGGCGTTTCTATCAGCTGCTGCAGCAGGTGCAGGGCATCCTGGTATAATTGATCCGTTTCCATTAGTTTGTAATAAGTGTACCGGTTGTTTGCGACTGGGTATTTTGCAGCAGGTCTTTTGCATCGCCAATCAGCACTTCTTTTACACCAGTGTCAATAGCCGCAAAGGCGTTATCGATTTTGGGTAAAATACCTGCAAACAGTTTGTCTTCTGCCAGCAGCGCGCGGTATTTGTCTTTTGTAATTAGGGTTATCACCGAGTTATCATCATTCACATCTTCCAGTACGCCTTTCTTTTCAAAGCAATAAATCAGGCGTACATCGTAGCTGTTGCTGAGTGCAGTAGCGATAGACGATGCGATGGTATCTGCATTGGTATTTAAAATATGGCCCTGGCCATCATGGGTTAAAGGAGCGAACACCGGCACCAGGCTATGGGCCAGCAGTATGCGGCAGGTATCAAGCGGCAAACCGGTTGCCTGCACATCACCTACCCAGCCGTAATCAATGTCTTTTACCGGGCGCCTGGTGGCAGGTATCATATTGCCGTCTGCCCCGGTTAAGCCAATGGCATTGCAACCGCGCGACTGCAGCTGCGCCACCACTTTTTTATTTACCAGTCCGCCATACACCATGGTTACCAGGTCAATGGTATCACTGTCGGTAATGCGGCGGCCGTTTACATATTTCGATTCTATACCCAGCTGTTCGCCAATTTTTGTGGCTATTTTTCCGCCGCCGTGTATCAGAATTTTTTTGCCTTCAACTTTTGCAAAATCATCCAGAAAAGCGGCGAGGTTTTGTTCGGCATCAATTACGTTGCCGCCAATTTTAATCACAAACAAACGCTCGCGGCCTGCCTGCTTTTGTGCATCCTGCATACAGTAGATTTATCGCTTATAAACTGCGTAATATTTCGCTGATCACAGCCTGTGCTGCCCATACCCTGTTCGATGCCTGTTGCGTTACTGCGCTGTTGGATCCGTCAAGAATTTCATCGCTCAGTTCCACATTTCTTCTTACAGGCAGGCAGTGCATTACTTTGGCGTTGTTGGTTTGCTTCAGCTTTTCATCTGTAAGCATCCAGGCCGGATCGTTCTCGTAAATTTTACCGTAGTCTTTAAACGTGCTCCAGTTTTTCACATACACAAAGTCGGCATTCTTCAATGCTTCATCCTGGCTGTGTGTAATGGTGGCGCCTTTGGTAAACGCTTCACTCAGCTCGTAATCCTCGGGATGTGTAATCACAAAATCAGTTTCGCCCCAGGCATTGATCCATTGTGAAAAACTGTTGGCAACGCATTGCGGCAACGGCTTTACGTGCGGTGCCCAGGTAAGCACCACCTTGGGTTTGTGCTGAATGGCTTTGCGGTTTTCGGTTATGGTAATAATATCTGTAAGGCTCTGCAATGGGTGCAGGGTAGCACTTTCGAGGCTTATTACCGGTACGCCGCAGTATTGTATAAACTGTTTGATGTAGAGTTCGCTGTAATCGTCATCCCTGTTTTTTAAAGACGGGAATGTGCGGATGCAGAGAATATCAAAATAGCTGCCCAGGATTGGGGCAGCATCTTTCACATGCTCAACTGTATTACCGCTCATGATGGCGCCTTCTTCAAACTCAAGCGCCCAGCCTTCCTTGTCAACATTAAACACAATGGCTTCCATACCCAGGTTGCGCGCAGCCACCTGTGTACTAAGCCTGGTACGTAAACTTGGGTTTAAAAACAACAGGCCGATACGCTTATCGGCGCCGAGGTTCCTGTCTTGAAAAGGATTGGCTTTGTACGACAATGCTTTTTGAACAAGCGCGTTGATGTCGTTTACATCATGAACAGAAATAAAGTTTCTCAACTACAAACAATTTGATTTTTGATGAAATAAATGATCCGGCGATAATTAACTACTGCTCTTCAGCAACCGCTTCCTGCTTGGGTTTCAGCGATTCTATTTCTTCCTGCAGCAGTTCAATAAACTCATCCACCTGTTTGCGGGTAATAGCCAGTGAAGGCAGTAAGCGTATTACATTCGGTTTGGCTTCGCCGGTAAAAATCTGGTATTTGGTCAGCAGGTTTTTACGCAGGTCTTTAATTTCTTCTGGTACATCAAAGCCGATCATTAAACCGCGGCCGCGCACATTGTTGATGCCGTTGATAGATTTAAGCCTGTTGAGCAAATACATGCCACGCTGGCGCGACTGCTCAATAAGGTTTTCAGATTCTATTACTTCGAGCACGGCAAGTGCAGCAGCGCAGGCCAGGTGATTACCGCCGAAAGTGGTGCCCAGCATACCGTGTTTGGGTTTAATATGCGGTGCAATTAAAATACCGCCGATAGGAAAGCCATTACCCATGCCTTTCGCCATTGCATAAATATCGGCGTTTACACCGGCATAATCATGCGAGAAGAATTTACCGCTGCGGCCATAACCACATTGTACGCTGTCGGCAATGTATACTGCACCATACTCATCGCACAGGCTGCGTATTTTTTGCAGGAAGCTGTCGGTAGCAATGTTAATACCACCCACACCCTGTATACCTTCTACAATAACAGCAGCAACTTCGCCACCGTTTTCTTTGAAGGCCTGCTGCAAAGCTTTTTCATCGTTGAAAGGAACAAAGATGATGTTGTCGGTTTCGTTTACCGGTGCAACAATGGCAGGGTTGTCGGTAGCAGCTACTGCCAGCGAGGTACGGCCATGAAAACTTTTTTTGAAGGCAATTATTTTTTTACGGCCTGTATGAAACGAAGCGAGCTTCATTGCATTCTCATTCGCTTCTGCGCCTGAGTTGCAGAGAAACAGCTGGTAATCTTCCTTTCCGCTTACTTTGCCCAGTTTGTCTGCCAATTCCTGCTGCAGGGGAATATGTACAGAGTTGGAATAAAAAGCAATTTTCTGCAGCTGGTCTTCAATACGCCTAACCCAAAGCGGGTGTGTATGGCCAATTGAAATAACGGCGTGACCGCCATACATATCCAGGTATTGAACGCCATCAGCATCCCATACATACGAGCCCTGTGCTTTAACGATGGTAATGTCGTTAACAGGATAAACATCAAATAAATTCATAGCCTTTACCCCGGGCGGGGAATTTGTTTTGGCCCGGGCCGCCAGTGGTCCGGGTGGTGAAAAATTTTATTTGGGTCGCCGGTATTCTTTTCAGAACACCCGGCTAGAAATAGTTGGCTTTCAGCTTCAGGCCTGCGTTTTCAGGTAAATCAAACAACAGGTTCATGTTTTGTACGGCTTGTCCGGAGGCTCCTTTCAGCAGGTTATCAATTGCGCTGTGCACCACTAGTTTAGAACCCACTTTTTCCAGCTGCACTACACATTTGTTGGTGTTTACCACCTGTTTCAGGTAAATGGCATCCTGGTTAACGATGGTAAAAGGATGATCCCTGTAAAAATCTGTATACAAAGTTACCAGCTCTTCCAGTTTCAAAGCACAGTTAAGTTGTGAGCTGATAAAAATACCGCGTGTAAAATCGCCGCGCCACGGAATAAAATTGATCGCCGGTTCTTCCCCTTTCGAAAAAGCGGGTTGCAATTGTTGCATCGATTCGGTGATTTCTTTTAAATGCTGGTGCGTAAGTGTTTTGTATGCCTGTATGTTATTGGCCCTCCAGCTAAAATGTGAGGTAGCTGCCAACCCCTGCCCTGCACCGGTTGAGCCGGTAATGCCCGTGGTGTACACATCTTCAGTTAACAAACCGGCTTTTGCCAGAGGCAGCAGCCCCAGCTGAATGCTGGTAGCAAAACAACCCGGGTTGGCAATATTGCCTGCTTCGCGGATGGCTGCTTTATTCAGTTCCGGTAAGCCGTATACAAACTTCCTGTCGTTAACCGAAGATTTGGCAGCAAGCCTGAAATCCTGCGACAAGTCGATGATTTTCACATGCGCGGCAACGGGGTTTTCTTCCAGGAATTTACGTGCTTCTCCATGCCCTACACACAAAAACAATACATCTATATCATCGCTGAGGTCGCCGGTAAAAGCAAGCGCTGTTTCACCTACCAGGTCGGCGTGTACTTTCCACACAGCGTTGCCTGCATTGCTTTTGCTGTTGATAAAAACGATCTCCGTATGGGGATGGTTTATCAGCAGGCGTATCATTTCGCCGCCTGTATATCCTGCCCCGCCTACAATTCCTGCGCGTACTTTTTTCATGCTATTCGCAATTGATTCTGTCATTTGATGTAGAAGGCTGCGAGCTTAAAATAAACTCGAGGGGTGCATTGCCCTTATTCATAATACGGTGTTTAGTACCCGGTTGTATATGAATCCCTTCTCCTGCTTTTACGGTGCAGGTTTCACCGTTCAGTTCAAAACTGGCTATCCCGCTCAGCAAAAAGAAAAACTGCTGTGCTTACAAAATCCTATCCATGGCAGCCCGGCGCCCATTCATAATGCCGCAATGCCTGTTCTTTAGAAAAAATATTAGTCATTGCTTTCTTTTACCTGGTGCCAGATCATGGTCTGGTTACCAAAAATTTTACTGAAGCCACGTACGTCTTCGCCGCTCCAGCCATTGTTCATTTCACCATATTTGCCAAACTTGCTGCTCATTAAATCGTAAGCCGATTCAATGCCTATTACCTGGAAACGGTAAGGCAGCAATTGTACAAATACATCGCCCGTTACATTTTCCTGCGCACTCTGCATAAATGCTTCCATATCGCGCATTACCGGGTCAAGAATCTGGCCTTCATGCAGCCAGTTGCCATAGAAATTTGCGATGGTATCTTTCCAGCTCAGCTGCCATTTGGTTAATACGTGTTTTTCCAACGCATGGTGTGCTTTCAGTATCACCACGGGTGCAGCAGCTTCAAAGCCCACGCGGCCTTTAATACCAATGATGGTATCGCCTACATGAATGTCGCGGCCAATGCCATACGCGCCTGCAATGGTTTGCAGGTATTGAATGGCTTCTGAAGGGTGACCAAATGTTTTATCGTCAACGGCGGTTAATTCGCCTTTTTCAAAATGCAGTTTTACTTCACGGCTTTCGCTTGCTGTAACCTGGGTAGGCCATGCCTCTTCAGGCAACATGCCTTTTGAAGAAAGTGTTTCCCTGCCGCCAACACTGGTACCCCAAAGGCCCTTGTTGATAGAGTAGGCAGCTTTTTCAAAATTCATGTCAACCCCTTTGGCTTTCAGGTAAGCGATTTCCTCTTCACGGCTCAGTCGCAGGTCGCGGATAGGGGTAATGATTTCAACACCGGGAATCATGATATTGAAAACCATGTCAAAACGCACCTGGTCGTTACCGGCACCTGTGCTGCCATGCGCAACAGCAGTAGCGTTCAGGGCTTTCACGTGTTCGGCAATGTGTAACGCCTGTACCAAACGCTCGGCGCTAACGCTCAGCGGGTAAGTATTGTTTTTTAATACATTGCCAAACACCAGGTATTTGATGATACGGTCGTAATAACCTTTCACCGCATCAACGGTGGTGTGTGTTTTTACACCCAGTTTATAGGCATGTGCTTCAATTTTAGTGAGCTCATCGGCACTGAAACCACCGGTGTTTACAATTACACTGTGTACTTCGTATCCTTTTTCTTCACTCAGGTATTTAACACAGTAAGTAGTGTCTAATCCGCCACTGAAGCCAAGCACTATTTTTTTCATGTATCGGTTTTCTTTTATAACTGTTAGGAAAGTATTGATGCGGTAATCTGGTTAAGGTGATGTTGCAGGTGATTAACATAGTCCTGCGCTACAAATTCCAGTGTGTGTTGTTCAGGCTTGCCTGCACCGGTTAAACAAATGTTCCGGTGCAGCTCAGCAGGCATGTGTTGCAATACCTGGCAGGGGTGCAGGTTTGGTTCAGGTACCATTGCCAGTTCAACAGCCGGATACCGGTTTAGTTTATCCGTGTATTCATGTACAATTGCCGAAAGCGCTGCTGAAACTGCCTGCATCCTTGAAACCTTGTTAACCGTTAATGAAATATTGCGTTTTTTGATTTGGGTTTGGGTGAAGAACCGCCACCGCCGTTGTTGTCTTTTTCGCGTGTGCGGAAAATAATCTGCTTCAGGCGCATCAAACGTTCGTATACCTTGCTTTTCTTTTCAAAATAAGCGGTGGTTTCTTTGGGTTCGTAGTGATCCGCAGGATCGTACAGCATAGCCGTGCACATACAGTTTTTGCGGCCTTTGCTCATCAAAATATCATAATTCACGCAACTTTTACAGCCTGCCCAGAAATCTTCATCATCTGTTAACTCAGAGTAGGTCACCGGCTCGTAGCCCAGTTCGCTGTTAATTTTCATAACAGCCAGCCCGGTAGTTAAACCGAAGATTTTTGCTTCAGGATATTTTTCGCGTGAGAGGTCGAATATTTTACGTTTAATCTGTTTGGCCACCCCGCTTTTCCTGAATTCGGGCGACACAATTAAACCGCTGTTCGCCACAAACTTGCCATGGCTCCACTCTTCAATATAACAGAAGCCCACCCATTGACCGGTAGTGGTTAACGCGATCACGGCTTTTCCTTCGAGCATTTTGCTTGCCACGTATTCCGGAGAGCGTTTGGCAATACCTGTTCCGCGGGCCTTGGCCGACGATTCCATTTCATCGGTAATCCGCACTGCGTAGTGCGTATCTTCAAACCTTGCTACCCTTACAACGATATTCGACTGTTCCACTATAAATGAAATTGAAAAGTTCGTAATTAGAAATATAAAAGAACATACACAGCCACTTTACCACAGCAGCCGCATAAAACAGGAAACATCCCAAAATGTAAGCCGGGAATATCAGATTCTAGGTCGTCGGATCAAAAACAGAAAGCGAGGGTTACCCAATGCATTCAACCCAACCATCAGAGAAGGATGGCTGGCTAACAAGTAACGATGGGCGGCGTAGTATTTCAACTTTAGTTCTGAATGTAAGTGTGATCCAAAAATGATTATTTGAGGATGTAAAAGTAACAATGTTTGGAAAATTTGTGGATATTTTTTTATGAAAAAAAGGTTAACGCTTCCCAGGCCTGCAATCTGCGCCCCGTCTGCATTATAACACGGTGCCTGTTGCCAAACAAAAGCCCGGCCGGTTTTTAACCGGCCGGGCCTGTGCTATTGTACTGATACTGGGCCTTTTACTACATGGGACCGCCACCGCGGCGACCACCGCCACCACCGCCGCCATTGCCTCCACCCCATCCGCCACGGTTACCGCCGCCATTTCCGTCGCCGCGGTCACCGCCAAAGAAGCCCGGCATGCGGCGCTGGTTCTGGTTGCCTGCAAAATTGCGCAGGTTATAGGTAAAGGTGAGCATAAAATAGCGTTTCAGCGTATTGGTGCGGGTATCTGTAATGGTATTGGTAGTCACAGCGCGCGCTACCGCCGTATTCTGGTTCAGCAGGTCAAACACCTGCAACCGCAGTTCTGCTGCATGATTTTTTAAGAACTGTTTGGCAATGGCCGGGTTCCATAAGGGCACACTGGCATTGTACCCGGGGGAGTGATTGCCGTTGTAGCTATAATCAAGATCCGACGCTACTATCCAGCCATTTTTGCTGAAATAGGTGATCTCTGCAGAGAAAGCCTGAAAAAAATAGTTCGCGTTGGTGCGTGTATTCACGGTGTTGCGGGCAATATTATAGGTGCTGGTTGAAGAAAAATTCATGTCAAAGTAATTGTCCAGGTTGGTAGTCCAGCGAATGGTGCCGTTTAAACCGGTATTGCGCGTATAGTTGCTTTCGCCATTAACCAGCGACTGGCTTTGCTGGTAGCTGATATTACTGCCCAGGTTCAGATTCGATTTGGGATGTTTCAGCGGCAGCGACCAGTTTACATAACCGTTTACATTATAGGTTCCGCTAAGGTTTACGTATGTACTTACCTTACTGCCTGTGGAAGAGTTTTGCACAATGCTGCTTTGAATATCGTTTACAATCGTGCTTGCATTGATCGTGGCAAAAAACGAACGTTGGTTAGTGGGGTTCAGCGAATGGTACAGAAAACGCACGCTGTGTGTAAACTGTGGTTTCAGATCAGGATTACCTACCTGGAAATTGATTGAATCGCTTGTTGTACGGATAGGTTGTAACTGCGCGGCCGAAGGTTGCCCTGTTGAGCCATTGTAAAAGAACCGCAGGTTTTTTGTTTTCGAAACGTTATAGGTGAAAATGGCGCTGGGTGTAAAGTTCACATAGTGATTCGATATCGATGTACCCTTGGTACTGTTGATGCTGGTAAGATCAGAGAACTGCACACCTGAACCAATATTGAAATTGTATTTCGTATTCTGCAAGCGGTAGGTAAGCGTAAGCCTGTTTGAGGTGGTGGTATTTTTAAAAGAGTTGCTGAACAGGCTGTCAAACGAAGTAAAGCCCAGCTTTACATCATCGTACTGGTAAGTGTTGTTGACAGAGGTACTGCTGAGGTACGAATAATTGTACCGCAATTCCAGTATCTGGTTCTTGGCCAGTGGTTCTGTATACGACAAAGAGGGACTGAATGTATGCGAACGCGAGGTATCGAAATAATGTTGGTTAATGGTATCAATCCTGTTTTGCGTATAAAAGTTGTTAACGGCATAGTTATACCCGTCACCCTTACTTTCACTTCCGGAATAGTTTAAATTCAGAGATATAGTGCGGAAGCGCTTTTTAAAGCGGTGCATCATGGTAAGGCTCGCGCCGTTGATAGAATAACCACTGTTCTGGCTATGGGTGTTACCCACCGAACTGTAAATAGGTGTATTGTCGTTCGTACGCATGTTCATTGAAGAGGAAGAGCCGCTGGGTGTTGAATTGCTGAAACTAACACCTGGTCTGAATATTAGCGTATTACTCGAATCAAACCTTGTTTCAATATTAAAGTTGATGTTGTGGTTCTGACTTTTTGAAACAGAACGCTGATCCTGGTCGTTGGTGGTGGTGGTATCTTTAGTCAGCTGGTTAACCGTGTGGCTTTGTGTGCTGGTATTTGTTTTCAGGTTATTGTAAAAATAGTTTCCGTATGCATCGGTATTGGTGCCCCAGGTATCGCGGTAATTAAGTCCTGCGGCCAATGTTGTAGTAATGCCCGAACCGCCACCACTTGCTGTAATAGAGCCGCCACCACCCCTGCGGCCGCCACCGCCCATATCGGCTGGCGTAAAGTTTTGCTTGTTTACATCATTTACCTGGCCTATCAAAGAAATTTGTTGCGTGCCGTTAAACCGGTGCAGGTTCATACTTTCATCGTACGTACCATCTGTACCCGCCCCTAATACGGCCTTACCAAAATAGCCTTTGCGCTTATCTTTTTTCGTGGTAATGTTAATTGTTTTTACACGGTTGCCATCGTCAAAGCCAGAAAGCTTGCTTTGATCGCTCAGGTCGTCAAACACCTGTATTTTATCTATTACATCGGGCGGCAGGTTTTTGGTGGCCTGTTTGGGATCATCACCAAAAAAGCGTTTGCCATCTACCAGTATCCTGCTTACGGTTTCGCCCTGTGCAGTAACAGCCCCGCTTTTGTCAACCGTAATGCCTGGTATCTTTTTCAGCAGGTCTTCTGCAACTGCATTGGGTTTGGTTTTAAAACTCCCTGCGTTAAACTCCATCGTGTCTTTTTTAATCACCAGCGGTGGGGATGATTTTACTACAACGGTCTCCAAGGTGTTTTCCAGTGTTTTTAAATACACTGTGCCCAAATCAACCATGCTGTCGCCGGTAACCTTAACAGGTTGCTGCAGCAAACCATATCCCTGGAAAGCCACCTGTATCAGGTAGGCTCCGGTGTCTACTTTTGTAAAGGAGAAATGACCCTTATCGTCTGATATAACATAAGTCACCAGTGAAGAATCAGCCGCCTGCAGCAGGCTGATGGTGGCAGCACTCAATACCTGTTTCGATGATGAATCGGCCAGTTTACCGGCAATAGTTCCGGTTTTGCCGCCCTGCGCTTTCAGCTGTACAGTGGCGGACATTATACAAATACAAAGCATCGCAATAAACTGCCTGCTCATAAACATTGCTTGGTTAAATTGAAAAAATTACTGTTCGTAAAGCTATTACCTGTTACTGCTATTATGGCACAATATCGGTAGTCCCTATAACGGAATAGGTATATACGAAACCAGTCGTTTCGCGCAGAACATCAGTATAAAGTGGAGGGAATACCTGTAATTTAAGCCTTTTACAGCACATCTGCCGATGAATACAAATTCTTTAACGATTAAACCGGGAAAAGGATAATCCCGGCAACACGAAAGGAACATTTTGCCTGGCCTGATAGATCAATGCCGTTTATGAAGCGCCGGCCGGGCATACTGCCATAAACGGCATTGAGTGAATACGGGTTGAATATATATTGTTTAGCTGAACAGGTATTCGATGTCTTCCCGCGTAAGGCTCTTTACAAAACCGCTGTCATCCGTAATCAGGTCTGCCGCCAGTGCTTTTTTCTTTTCCTGCAGCTGAAGAATTTTATCTTCCACTGTGTCTTTACAAATCATGCGGTAGGCAAAAATGTTTTTGGTTTGACCAATACGGTGCGTACGGTCAATGGCCTGTTGTTCTACTGCCGGGTTCCACCAGGGGTCAACGATGTACACATAATCTGCTGCGGTCAGGTTCAAACCCACACCACCTGCTTTCAGTGAAATAAGAAATACGCGGCAGTTATCATCATGCTGGAATCTTTGAATGGCTTTCTCACGGTCAGGTGCCGAAGTGCTGCCATCAAAATATTCGTAATCCACACCCAGCTCTTCCAGCTTTTCCCTGATCAGCGCCAGCATACCCAGGAACTGTGAAAACACCAGTGCTTTGTGGTTGCCGATATTTTCTGTTATTTCACGGCCAAGCTCATCCAGTTTTACAGATACATTCGGGTATTTGTCTTCCTCTTTCATGATGGCCGGACTATCACAAATCTGGCGCAGTTTCATGAGGCCCTGTAAAATGGTCAGTTGCGATTTCTGCACACCCTGCGCATCTACCACACCCAGAATTTTATCCCTGAAATCGTTGCGGTAAGCATCGTATATAGTGCGCTGCTCATCACCCATTTCGCAGAACAGGATCATTTCCGATTTAGCCGGCAGGTCTTTTGCCACCTGTTCTTTGGTACGACGCAAAATAAAGGGGAACAGCAGTTTCCGCAAGTGTTCTTTCTGTTCTTTTTCGCCAAACTTGTCAATGGGTATGGCAAACTCCTGTTTAAAAAATTCCATACTGCCCAGCATGCCGGGGTTCAGGAAGTTCATTTGCGCGTAAATATCAAATGTATTATTCTGTAAAGGAGTACCACTTAAACAAAGCCTGTTTTTAGCCCTGATCAGGCCGGCAGCTTTTGCCACCTTACTGCCCGGGTTTTTAATGGCCTGGCTTTCATCGAGCACCACATAATCAAAGGCAATTTCTACAAACTGCTTGATGTCGCTGCGCAGGGTGCCATACGTAGTAATAATAACGTCTGTCTGCCTGTCCAGCAATCCTTCTTTTATGCGTGTGCCGCCATGATGTATGTAGTAAGTAAGTGTAGGCGTAAATTTTTTGATCTCATTTTCCCAGTTGTACATCAGGGTAGTAGGGCATACTACCAGTGCACGCAGGCTTCCGTTCGTGTGCCTGATATGATGCAGGAATGATAATGCCTGGATGGTTTTACCCAAACCCATATCATCTGCAAGAATACCGCCCCATTGCACCTCAAACAGGTAATTGAGCCATTGGAAACCAGATACCTGGTAAGGGCGCAAAATAGGCATCAGGTGTGCAGGCGCTTCCACCGCTTCAATCTGGTGATTCTCGCGCAGGCGCTCGTATTTGGCTTCCAGCTGAAATACCAGCTCTTCCTCATCACGCTGTTCATACAGCTCTTCTATAACGCTGAAGTGATATTTACTCAGCTTCATGTTTTCGGCCTTGCCATCACCAACCCTGAACAGCAGCGAATATTTCTTAATCCACTCTTCCGGCAAAATACCCAATGTGCCGTCCTGCAGCTGTACGTATTGCTGTTTATTGGCCAGGGCTTTTTTTACATCGGCCACCGTTACTTTCTGCTCACCAAAATGAATGTCTACTTTGGCATCGAACCAATCGGTATGGCTGCTGATGTAAATTTTGGTAGAAGGTTTCGCCGTATTAAAGCGGAAGTTTTTCAGCGCCTCAAAGCCATACACGGGAATGTTCAGCTCCCTGGCTGCGTCAACAAACAAAAAGAACCAGTTATTCTTCAGCACATCCGACCCCTTCAATGCCAGTGTGCTGCCCTCTTCGGGTTTTATAAAGTTTGAATGCAGGTTTTCAATGCCCGATAAAATATTCTTCTCCAGTTCCAGGTTACGGTTAATCACCAGCAACCTGTCTGCCGCAGGAATAATGATTTTGTCTTTATCGCCGGGGCGCACATCGTACCCCTTGTAACTGAATACCGGCTGAAACAGCAGGTAATCGCCTTTTTCTTTCAGCAGGATTTTCGCTTCCGGCTTCTGATCGCGCAGTTCTTCTTTCTGTACGTTGTTAAACGTTACCTGGTAATCTTTTGAAAGCGGCACCAGGAACTGCTGCAGCTGTGTTTGCCACTGATCGGCCGGGATAGTCAGCGTACCGGTTGGCATAAACTTTTCGATCAGCATAACATCTTCCGGTTTCTGCCAGCCGTAAAACACGTCCTGGTACTGGAAAAAGAAGCTGCTGCCAAAATCGTTGTCACCAAGGCTCACGCGCTCTTCGGGCAGTTTAACCCTGCAGCTTACCAGGTAACTGCCGTCAACATAGTCTACCGTAAATTCCGGCAGTACCCATTCCTGGCTGCATGCAACCTGTTTAAGATTGGCTGTTTGAAAATTTTTGCGCTGCGGCAGGTAAAACACAAACGGCTTGTCGGCCATATCTGTTACCAGCTTTTTGTATTTGGGATGCAGGTATTCCAATATCAGGTGGCGCGTTTCTTCCGGCAACTCATCGTCGTGCTGCTGAATAATGTTTTCCCAGATACCGCTGAACGGCGAGTTCCGGTTCAGGTAACGGCTTACTTCACCCGGCAGCAGCTTGCGCAGCTGCTGCACCAGCATTTTATCATTTTCGTCAAAAACTTCTGTGTTGATAAACTTGGCCAGGTCAAGCCGTTCTACCTTGCCCACGTAGGCATCGCCGGCTTCGTTTGGCTCGCCCTGTATGGCATCGAGCTGCACATAGGGGTATTGGTGCGGGTTATAGCTAAATACAATGCCCAGCTTGTAACGTGGCAATACCGGCGCTTCATCTTCCTCTTCAACCATCACCGACGATACTTCCGTAACCGGTTTGGGTTTTATTGGTACATTGCTGCCGCCCAACCCGCCTACACGTTTGATAGTGGGATCAAGCACACGCAGAAAGGGTTTGCCGTCTTTATAGGTAAATTCAAATTTCCCGTCAATATCGTCCTGTAATGAGTAGCCATATAAGGCCAGCAGCTTGTCTTTTTCTTTGTCCCAGTTCCGGATGGAATCAAAATAGTTGGGACCATAGCTGTTCAGCAGTTGCAGCAGCACAATGGTTTTGTGCACGCAAAGCGGGTGGGCCGGATCGCTGCCGCAATCGCAGCTGGTATCGAAATTACGCTCTTCGTTTTTTTGAATGAGGATATGATACACTGTTCCATCCACTTCCACTTCGGCCCGAACCCGTTCATCACGGGCATCCGTAATATTGGCCCTTGAGCTGCGGAGATAATTTTCGGCTTCAGTGAGGGAAATGGGTGCGGTAAGAAGTTTGATGAGCTTTAAATCCAGTTGCTTCATTTTCAGCACAGTATGCCGCTGGTCGTACTGCTGTTCTTTTTCACCCAGCATATTTTTATCAACCAGCTCCTGCAGCTGAAACAGCGAAGCCGCTTCATGGCGGCAAATTTCACCGAGGTTGTAAGGGCACCCGCAGCGCAGACTTAAGGTTTTGGGATCTTTAAATTTGCTGATATGCACCTTGTAGTAAGTGGCATAGGCATCATCTTTTACCCGGAATATGACCGATCCAAGCAGTTCGTCATATTCCACCAGTTCTACATTCCCAACGGCATGAATCTTTTTTCCGCGCCGGATTACTTCGTCGGTACCGTTGTTATATACGTATTTTATTAAATGCGGTAGTGCCATGCTTTTATCTGCCCGGTTAGCTAAGAGGCAACTGACAAGACGGGTATTTTGCCACCACAAATCTTACCATCGCTCAGAAAAGGGCAATTTGCAAAAGTAAAGGAATTAACCGCAGATAACCGTTGAAATTTTGAAAATCTCGATGAACTGATTGTTAATTGTGAATGGTTATTTTACAATCAATGCACCGTTTTCATACACCGGAAGTACGTTCGCAACATCGGGGGTAACACAGTATTCAAGGTCCTTTTCCAGGCCGTAGGCCGACAGGCGGTGCCAGTGCGTGGTTTTGCGGATAAAGCGGTACATATCATCCTGGTGCTGCGTGTACATTTCTTCCGCCATCAGGCTACTGTCGCAATGGATGGTAAAATTTTCTTTAACACGCTGAATTACAGCGCCTGCAAACAGGGTGTCTTCAAGGTTTACCCGGTCTTTCCATGCCGAGCAACCCAGGATCACGTTTTTGTTTTCGCTCAGCAGGTAATCGCAAACTGCAGATAAATTCGGGAAAGAGCCGGTGATCACATCAGATGCGCCTCTTTCCAGCGCCATATGCAATAGCTTGGTGCCATTGGTAGTGGTAAGCACCAGGGTTTGCCCGTTGATAAATTCGCGGGGATATTCGGCAGGAGAATTTCCGTGCTGCAAGCCTTCCACCACTTTACCATCACGCTCACCGGCAGTAATGCCGCCGGTAATTTTACCCAGCTCAATACATTTTGCCACACTGTCAACCGGCAGCACTTTGGCGGCTCCATTGTATAAAGCTGTTGCAATGGTTGATGTAGCGCGGAAAACATCTATAATAACTACTATACTGTTCGAAATGTCATATAAATCCAGCAAACGCGGAGACAACACTGTATTCAATACCGGCTTATTACTCATAAGCGGCAAAGATAATATCTTCAGCACAATGGTTTTACAGGAAAAATCCCGTGCGCAGGCTGCGCACGGGATTTTTCAGCCGGTTTATCAGGAAGCTTTTTTGGCAAGCATCATCAGGTCCAGTGCCTGTATTTCAGTAACCGTGCGGTTAATGCCGTCTCTGCCTTTAAAACTGCGGCTGATTAATTTACCTTCTATCACCACTTCGGAGCCTTTGGAAAAATGTTTCTCGGCAATTTCGCCTGTTTTACCCCAGGCTACTACCGTGTGCCAGTATGTTTCAACCACCTTCTCTCCTTTGTTGTTGCGGTAATATTCGTGGGTTGCAATGTGAAATTTTACCCGCTTTTTACCTTCGCCAAATGCTGTTACTTCAGGGTTGTTGCCCAGGTTTCCAATGAGCTGTACTTTGTTTCTGATGTTGTTCATATGTTCTTTTTACAGGTGTTTGCAATAAGCTGCCACAAGGCGCCAGCCGTTTACACCACAAAGTTCTGCACCAACCCCGCCTGTGAAACGTTTTTAAATGCTTAAGTACGGATATAAACGTTTTAAGTACTTAAAAACGGATATTGATGTAACTTTCTGTTATGAACACCGCTAACCAAATGTGCCTTGAATGTGGTAAACCACTGAAAGGGCGCAGAGATAAAAAATACTGCGATGATCAGTGTCGCAATAACTACAACAACAAGCAGCAACATGGCACAGATGAGCCGGTGCGGCGCATCAACCACATTTTAAAAAGAAACCGGCAGATTTTGAAAGAGGCGCTGGGCAATGACCGCACCATTGTGCTCGCGCACGAAGCTTTGCTTGAAAAGGGATACGACTTTACCTACCATACCGATCAGTTTGTTACTCAAACCAACCAGGTATACCACTACTGTTACGATTATGGCCTGAAGAAAAACGACAACAACAGGTATATGATCGTTAAAAAAATGGAGAAAAAAAATTGATCCGCTACTGTTTATAGCGAATGTCTACCGGGGCTGCGCCGGTGTAAATAATGCCAAGTTGCTGCGCTGCTTTTTTGTCAATCGACACTACTACGCCACTCCTGGTCACTTGCCTGTTTAAAATAATAGCGCTGGCAGTATTGCCGTTCTGAAGATTAACCAGCTTCGCATGACGAACTTCAGCAGTTTTGTCGCTGTCGGTTGCAGATACCGGCGTGTACATGGCTTTACCTGTTTCCATGTAAGCAGTTTTGCAGGAAGTAATAAGGCCACACAGCATTACAAGGCATATGAATGCCTTAAATTGAAGGGGTTTCATTATAGGGTACATTTAAGTGTTATCTCGCAGCTGCAAGATACTTTGTACACCTAAAACTTACAAGCAGGGAATAAACTAAACAGCGAAATTTTCGCCTGTTTAACCGGGAAAAATTGGCATTAGCAATTGTTTGTATGTGTGTTAGCTGAAATGCAGTAACGGTTGTGTAACCGTTACTTGCGATAGCTTAACTGAACATCGGCCACACCAGCACCCAGCATTCCCAGCTGCCGGGCAGCTTCCTTGCTCACATCTATAATGCGGCCTTTTACAAATGGCCCGCGGTCGTTGATACGCACCTGTACCGATTTGCCGTTGGTTTTATTGGTAACTTTTACCAGCGTATTAAATGGCAATGTGCGGTGGGCTGCCGTTAGCTGGTTCATATTGAATATTTCCCCGTTAGCCGTTTTGCGGCCATTGAACTGTTCTGCGTAATAAGAAGCTTTACCCGATTCGGTGTATACCTTACCATGACCGGGTGTTTCGGTTGAACCTGTTGAATGCACTTTGCGGCTGCACGAAGCCAGCAGCAGCCCGCAGCACAACAGCAGCGCTGCGCTGCGCATGAAAAAAAGGGTTGATGTATACATGAAGGGTTAGTTTAAAAAGTGCATCCACTTGTCCGATTCGGCAACCGATTTAATCAGCTCGTTGCGTTTTTCCAGCAGCTGGCGCCAGTATTTTATGTAAAACAACTGCTTCAGCGATTTACCCCAACTGCCTGTTTGCTCAAACTGGAACAAGTCAATCATCACCGTTCCGTTAGCCATGCTCTTAAAATGGCGCTGGTGACTGAGTTTCGAAAAATCACCGTTCAGCATAATTTCTTCGAAAAAGGAATGCATTTCCAGCCTGGCTGTTTGCAAGCGCAGCGTCCATGCCTTGCCAAGCCGTTTGGTTTGCCAGGTAATTTCCTCACCCATCTGCAGCAATCCGCTGGTTTTACCATTGATGATGGTTTCACGCTGGCCCTGCAGGCTCTTGCGCTGCAGCGCTATGTTACGGCTTAAGTCAAACACCCTGTCTACAGGTGCATGTACAATAGTGGTGAGATGTATTACGGGCATATAGGGATATTGGGGGGTTAAAACAAAAACAGACCGGAACCGAAAATAGTCCCAATCTGTTTTATTTTAAAAAATATTTATATCCCGTTTAGGCGAAAGGAAATTTTACCACTTTGGCTTTTACCGGTGTGTTGCGGATATCGATATAAATTTCTGTATCAGCTGCAGCATGGCCAACCGCCACATAACCCAGCCCGATGGCTTTGTTCAGTGAAGGGGCCTGGGTTCCGCTGGTAACTTTGCCAATGGTTTGGCCGGCAGCATCTTTAATCAGGTAGTCGTGCCTGGGTATCCCCTTTTCCAGCATTTCAAACCCTACCAGCTTGCGCTCAATACCTGCCGCTTTCTGCTGCTCCAGTATGGCTTTCGCGGTAAAGTCTTCGGCCTTGTTCAGCTTGGTAATCCAGCCCAGTCCTGCTTCCAGCGGAGATGTTGCATCGTCAATATCATTGCCGTACAGGCAATAACCCATTTCCAGGCGAAGGGTATCGCGTGCACCCAAACCAATCGGTTTTATACCTGCAGCCTTGCCTGTTTCAAAAATGGCATCCCATATTTTTGAGGCGGCGTCATCTTTATCTTCAAAGTAAATTTCCACACCGCCCGAGCCGGTATAACCCGTAGCGCTGATAATAACATTGCTTACGCCTGCAAAATCGCCTTTGACAAAGGTGTAGTATTTCAGGTTCATGATATCCTGTGAAGTAAGCGGCTGCAGAATTTTGCAGGCATTGGGCCCCTGTATGGCCAGCAGGCAGGTTTTATCGCTGATGTTGTGCATTTCTGCACCTTTGGTATTGCGCTCGCTGATCCAGTTCCAGTCTTTTTCTATGTTCGACGCATTTACCACCAGCATGTACACGTTGTTTTCTTCAATACAGTAAACAATCAGGTCGTCTACAATACCCCCCTGTTCGTTGGTGAGTGAAGAATATTGCGCTTTACCGGATGTTAATTTAGAAGCATCATTGGTAGTAACACGCTGAATCAGTTCAAGCGCGTTGGCGCCTTTCAGCATAAATTCACCCATATGGCTTACGTCAAAAACACCCGCATTGTTGCGAACGGCCGCATGCTCATCATTAATACCTGAATAACTGATGGGCATATTATACCCGGCAAATGCTGCCATCCTGGCCCCAAGCGCCACATGCTTACCGGTAAAAGGCGTATTCTTTATCATACAGTTTTTATAAGTGCGCAAAAATAGGGACTTGTTGCTGATAAAAAAGCCTGCCGGGCCCTGCAAACGCTTGTGCACAAAAAAACCGGCAGCGCAGTGGCTGCCGGTTGTACTTTTTTAGCTGAAAAGGAGAAGAACCCCGTTCTGAGAGCAAAACCGGGTTCTTGCTTCTCCCCAACTTTAACCGATTTTAGAAGGATAACCGCGTCATCAGTAAACCCGCAGGGCCGGGAACAATATCCGTTTTGCCTTTCAGCGCGGCGCTGGCTTCGGGTTTGTAGTGATAACGGTTAGATGTATCCCTTTTTATTTTATCTTTTAATTCCTGCTGGCGCTGGTCGATGTCTTTTTTCTGTTCGTCCAGTTTTCTCATTTCTTCTTCAGAATCAGCGCTGGGCCTTACCTTGGTAGCTTTCAAGCCATTGTCGGTCATCACATACTCCACATTCTCCTGCCAGTCGTAACCGTTGTCCCAATTGTCGTCCCAGTCTACATTCCAGCCTTTGTGGCGCCTGTTGCGGAATTCGATATTGAACCATTTGTAATCCTTGATCCTGCCATCGAGCTGGATTTTTTTACCAACCGGCACACCTACGATCAGCAATACCTGCTGGTTATGAAATTTCATATTGCTGGTTAAGGCAAAACCCGGGGGCAGTGTTAACAGGCTGTCGGCCTGCTGCACAGGGAACTGGATTTTACCGGCGTTATTTTTGGCTTCCTGCGCGCTGGAACCATGGCTGAATTTTACCAGCTGGGTATGAAACAGCGTGTCTTCACTTTTTACCACTTTTACCCGCACGGTGCGTAACACCACGCTGTCTTCAGAAAGAGTGTAAAAAGGCGCATCGTCATCATCATCCCAATCGATCCCGAATTTCACTACCGACCAGTTTTTAAGGTAATCGCTGTGTTCGCTTGAAACATTGAGCACCAGTTTGTTTTTCGAAGGTTGAACAAGGTCTATTTTATCACCCACACCAATCTGTGAGCTGTAGCTGCGTGTGATAGAAGCTGCCAGGCAAATGGCGCAGATCAGCCCGATCACCCACAAGCCGCTGAATGTATAGCTGAGGTAAGAATTTTTTGATTTAACACGCATTACCCTTCTTACTACCCATATTACCAGGCCTATTACAGGAACTGTAAAAAACAGTACCAGTGTAGCCCAGGCCAGTGCGTTTTGCCAGAAACCATCGAGGAAAAAGTTTTTAACAGGCAGGTAACTAACGCCACCCACCACCGCACCAACCAGTATCATCAGCATGGCAAAGGCAAATACACCGGCGATAAACAGGAAGAAGGCTTTAAATAATATACCGATGGCATTACCTATTCCCCTGCTGCCACGCGAAGCCGCTGCGCCTACTTCTGTACCAAACTGTTTGCCTTTTTCGGTTACTGTTTCTGTAAACTCTTTGCTCCATTCAGTGGCTTTCTGCGATATCTCTGCACCCCATTTTTCGGTGCGGTTTTTAAACTGGCCCAGATCTTCCTGGATAGAATTTTTGATAGAATTCAGGTCTACTTTTTCACCGCGCATTTCCAGTTTCTCGGAAGTAGAATGCGCTTCAGGAATCACTACCCACAGTATCACGTAAATCACAGACAAGGAGCTGCCCAGCGAGCCGAATACAATGGAAGGACCCGGATCATAATCGCCGAATATTTTTCTAAGTATCGATACAATGATGCCTATTGCCAGCGGTGAAGCAAAGATGAGGCGGGGTATCCATACGGCAATGTCGAAATAGGCAGCAATACCGCTGGCCACGCCGGCAATTACCTTTTCATCAGGATTGCGGAACAGGCGTTTGCGGAAATTTGCCTTTTCCAGCCTGGTGCTGGGCAAAATGGCCCATAACAATATATACACCAGCAAACAGGTACCAAAGCTGCCGAATGTAATAATGGTAAACACAATACGCACCAGCGTGGGGTCAATACGCAGGTAGGCGGCCAAACCTGAGCATACGCCGCCCAGCATTTTGTCATTTTCGTCGCGGTACAGGCGCCTGTGCGGCTCTCTTTCCCGGTAGCCTGCATCCTGGTAGGTGTTTTCGCGGTTTGTATTTTGGCCCTGGGCGGCAGACTGTGCCTGTGTATTGTCGCCGTCTTCAAAATCTTCGGGGCGGCCAATACTGGCTATTACCGTATTAACGTCTTCATCGGTGATGCAGGTAGCGCCTTTCTTCAGGTTATCGTTGAATAATTCTGCAATTCTTCCTTCAATGTCGTTGATAATCTCGTCACGTCCTTCTTCACCCGCAAAATGAATGCGCAGGCTTTCGATATACTGTTTCAGTATATCATAAGCTGTCTCCTCTATTGGGATTACCCTTCCCTGAAAGTTGATGTTTATTACCTTTTTCATAATCAGTGCGGGTTATTGGTTTAAGTTGGGATTTTCGTTATTGGCAGGCTGGGTAAGCGCGTGAACCGCGTCGGCCAGCTCTTTCCAGGTTTTTTCGAGGTCTTCGTAAAATGCAAGCCCCTTGTCTGTCATGCTGAAATATTTGCGCGGGGGGCCCGAAACGCTTTCCACCCAGCGGTAAGTAAGCAGGCCGGCATTTTTTAGCCGGGTTAACAGCGGGTAAAGTGTTCCTTCCAGAATCTGCAGGTTGGCGCTTTTCATGCTGTCAACAATATCACTCGGGTAAACTTCACCCTGGCGGATAATAGACAATATGCAAAACTCCAATACCCCTTTGCGCATTTGACTCTGTGTGTTCTGAATATCCATAACTGGAATTTTTTGAAAGGTTGCAGCAGTTGTTCAAGTCCGATGCAATCCGGTGATAAGCTTTTGTTTCCTGGTTAAGGTTGGGATCATTTCCTTTTGCACTACAAAGATGGGAAGAATTTTACTACTATGCAACACATAGTACCAGTTTTTTTAAGGTAATAGGTCGGAGCAGCATCTATAAAAGCGCAAAGGTTATTGATTACTAATCATTTATTCAATTTGAATTATTTTCTGAAATAGATAAGCGGTAAAAAGACAATGCCGAATGGCGCGGATGGAAACGTAAAATGCCGTGCAAGTACTCAACCAGCCCGCTGGCAGCCTTCAACCTGAAAAACAGTCTGCCGTAAATGCCCCAAATGACATGTTAAAAAATTTACCTATTTTATTTGCTCAAAATGAAACAAAAATTGGAATTTGTAGACCGGCCTAGAATTTGTTCAGTTTCAAGCCGTTCATTTTGTTCACTAACCTAAACTCTGTCTAATTCGATTATATTGTAAGCAGACAAAACGGATTAACAAACCAAACTATCCTTTTTATGAAAATGCCGGCATCCAAAACACTGCTCGCCTTTGTTACCTTTTTTCTCTTACTCAGTTTTACCATTGCTACCATTGCTGCCTGGGCACAGGGCTCTACGGTAGACAGTGATGCGCACATGCACATGAACGGTCACTCAGATGCCAGTTTCTGGTTTGGGCTTATGGAACTGCCTTTCCTGTTTATTTGCGTGGTTTTTGCTTTTATGACGGCCAGCGCCCTGCGCGGCGGCAAATTCGGCCGGGGCATGAACCTCCTTGCCTGGGGTTTCCTGGTAATGGCGGTGGGCCACCTGCACATGCAGCTCGACCATTTTTACAACCTTAACCTTTTCCGCAGCTGGTTTGGCAGTATTGGTGGCGCACTGGCCTGGTTTGTAGCGCTGGTGGTTACCTGGCTGTTATCGGCCACAGGATTTTATTCAATGTATAAAGCAGGCAAAGGCCGCTAAAAGCCGGTGAAAAGTATTTTTACGATATTCAGGAAGAAGATACCCGTCAGCGCTGTTCCCGTAAAAGATCAGCGGCAACTGTTCGATTTCCTTATCCGGGAAATCTCGGTGCCCAAACGGGCCGAAGAACTGATTGCCGTTGGTAAAAGAGACAGGAGCAGCGCTGCAGATGAGCTATTGCCCGACTATTTCCTGTTCGAACGGTACCTCACTAACCTGGACCCGGAACAGAAACACACGCGCAAAAGCCTGCGCACTGCCATCCAGCAAAAATTCCCCGAACTGGCCAGTGATCCTTTTTTATCTATTCTCTTTATTTCAGACATAGAGAAAAGACAGCGGCTGTCTGTGTTTTTTGTGCAGCAGTGCCTTACTATCTGCGGCAACAGCTTCGGCACTTCCAACAAATTTCTTGAACAGCTAAGCCTGCATCTCGCCGCCTCGCAACGGCAAGATGCTTCGGAACAAAACCTGCAGGATTTGCAGGGACTTACCGATTCGTTGTATAACTATGTTACCACCAATTTCGGCCAGGGACTGGCAGAGCGTATTTACAACAATGCTTACCAGGAAACTGCCCGCTTTTACCGGCAGCTCGAAGTGTTTCCGCACCTCATTTCCATATTGCCTAAAAGCATCGTGGGGCTGGCGCAGCTGAACATTCTCACCCAATCGCAGGTAGAACAGATTTACCTCGAAAAACAAAAAGAAACCGAAGGACTGAACATACAGCTGAAGCAGAAAATTGAAGAGGCAGAAGAAGCGCGCAACCTGGCG
This sequence comes from Deminuibacter soli, assembly GCF_003412455.1. Lineage (GTDB taxonomy): Bacteria > Bacteroidota > Bacteroidia > Chitinophagales > Chitinophagaceae > Deminuibacter > Deminuibacter soli. The sequence goes on from NZ_QTJU01000001.1 coordinate 1,080,207, forward strand.
CTGAAAAATGAAATTTTGCTCAGTTCGGTAATTGCCAGCTCGCTTGATGCAATGGTTAGTCTTGATGAGCATGGCAGCATTATTCACTGGAACAGGGCCGCAGTGGAGATATTCGGTTACCAGCCCGAAGAAGCCATTGGCCAGAAATTATCCGATATCATTGTTCCACCCAACCAGGCAGCAGCACACAAACACGGGTTTGAACGCTTTTTGCGCACGCGCGAAAGCAGCATTATGAACCGCCGGCTGGAACTCAGTGCCATGCGCAAAAACGGCGACATTTTCCCGGTAGAGATTGTTATTACCATGGCCGAACATAAGGACGGCCTGTATTTTAACGGCTTTATCCGCGACATTTCCGAACGAAAGGAAAAGGAGAATGAATTAATTCAAACCCGCCTGCAGGCCGAGCTGGCAGCCAAAGCCAAAACCGATTTCCTGAGCGTGATGAGCCATGAAATAAGAACGCCGCTGCACGCTATCATCGGCTTTTCGCACCTGTTGCTCGAAAACAGGCCAAGGGCCGATCAGCAGGAGTTTTTAAACATGCTCAAGTTCAGCGGTGAAACGCTGCTGCATATCATCAATGATATCCTCGACTTTAATAAACTGGAATCAGGCAAACTGGAACTGGATACAGAAGAGTTTAACCTGAAAGACCTGCTGGATAACATCTACAAAACCTTTTTGCCCAAGGCCAAGGAAAATGGCATTCAGCTGCAGCTGTTATTCGACCAGCGTTTGCCGGCGCATGTAAAAGCCGATCCCGGCCGCATCAGCCAGGTCATCAACAACCTGGTAAGCAATGCCATTAAGTTCACGCCCAAAGGCTCGGTAAAAATCATTGTTACGCTTGAATCGGAAGAGAACAATGATTGCATGGTTGAGTTTGCCGTAAAAGATACCGGTATTGGTATTGCGTATGATAAACAGCAGAAAATATTTGACCTGTTTACCCAGGCAGACAGCAATACTACCCGCAAATATGGCGGCACAGGCCTTGGCTTGTCTATTGCAAAAAAACTGCTGCAGCTGATGAAGAGCGATATAAAACTGGAAAGTGATACCTGGAACGGGTCTAAGTTTTATTTCAGCGTACGCCTGCAAAAAGCCGGCGGTGTGGCAGAATCTCCGGATGATGCCATGCAAAGCGAAGGGCGTTATAACCGGCATGCATTTGACGGTAAAAAAATACTGCTTGCCGAAGACAATGAAATTAATGTAATGGTTGCACGCCAGTTTGTTGCCGACTGGGGCGGGTTGGTTGTGGTGGCCAATAACGGCATTGAAGCAGTTGACCTGTTTACCACAGACACATTCGACCTGGTACTGATGGACCTGCAGATGCCCCAGATGGATGGTTTTACCAGCAGCCGTGAAATACGCAAACACAATAGCCATGTGCCCATTGTAGCACTTACGGCCTCGCCTATTGATGAGGTAATCGGCAATATCATGTCGAGCGGCATGAATGATTATATCAGCAAGCCTTTTGTGCCCGATATGCTGTACAGCAAGCTAAGCAAGTATTTGCTGCAGGCAGCCCCTGTACAGTAACGCTGGTTATACCCTGCTGATCACCGCGTTTTTTAATTTATCAACCGCTTTCTCCAGCGTGCTGGCCTTTTTTGCAAAGCAAAAGCGCAATACTTTATCGTCTTTTTCATTGTGATAAAATACCGATACCGGTATGGTGGCTACACCTGCTTCGCGTGTTAAGCGAATGGCAAAGTCCCTGTCACTTTCGTTACTCAGGTGCGCATAGCTGTAGCACTGAAAATAACTGCCGTGCGATGCCAGTGGTTTAAACGGCGTTTGCTGCATCAGCTGCTGAAAGTAATCCCGTTTGTGCTGTAAAAACTTACCGAGCGAAAGATAGGCCTCGGGGTATTGCAGAAACTCGGCAATAGCCACCTGCATGGGTGTATTACAACTAAAGCTGTTAAACTGGTGCACCTTCCTGAACTCTGCCATGAGCTGTGGTGAGCTAATGCAGTACCCCAGCTTCCAGCCGGTGCAGTGATAGGTTTTGCCGAATGAAAAACAAACAAAACTGCGCTCCAGTAATTCCGGGTAACGCAGTACGCTCATATGTGGTAAATCGTCGAAAATAAGGTGCTCATATACCTCGTCACTTACAATCAAAATATTGGTTCCGCGTACAATATCCTGCAGCTGCTGCATATCCTGCTCGTGCAGCACACTGCCCGTGGGGTTATGGGGCGAATTGATAATGATGGCGCGGGTGCGGGCCGTTATTTTGCTTTTCACTTTATCCCAGGGTATGCTGTAATCCGGATACTGCAGCGATATGTATACCGGTACGCCGCCGTTTATTTTAACGTTGGGTACATAGCTGTCGTACGAGGGTTCAAACACAATTACCTCATCGCCTGGTTGCAGTATGGTAGTGAGCGCCGTGTAAATGGCATAGGTGCCGCCGGGTGTTATGGTAATATCGGTATCGGGATTTATGTTGCTGTTATACAGGCGCTGCGCTTTTTCGGCAATGCGTTCGCGCAGTTGCATCAGGCCATTCATGTGCACATACTGGTTAAAGCCGTTTTTCATGGCTTTGTTCACCAGGTCGGTCAGCTGCGAATCCATGGGAAAATCAGGGAAGCCCTGCCCCAGGTTTACCGCATTGTGCTCTGCGGCCAGCTGGCTCATTACGGTAAAAATAGTTGTACCAACATCGGGCAGTTTGGAAACAAATGTTTGCAAGATTTGAGGTGTTTGGTCAAAGATAACTAAGCTGCGTAAAAAAGCCCCTTCTTTCAAAGGGGCTATTACAGCAGGACTTAAGAAAAGTTTTGATTGCGGCACAGCGCGACACGAATAGGTTTTTGGTTGAGAAACAGTACGGATTACATTGTTTGATCGTAGTAAGCAATCGTTAGGGCCATTGTTATTTTCTAACTACTTCGTAAAACAACAATACAGTGATCAAAATGAAAACCGCATTTTCCCGGGTCAGTGGAAATGCTTTCATTTCATTTGTTTTAACAAATCTAACCAAGCATTTCAAATGTTAACTTAAATACAATTTTAAATAACATTAAAAAACAATGAAAGCAGCCGCTTATGCTGCAACAAACAAAAACAGGCGGCTCGCTCAGAACCGCCTGTAAAAAAATGATATATGTTGTTTAACGTGTTAGTGCTTGTACATCAGGGTCGTCTGAAATTGCATTCATCTGTTTCAGTATCCACTGGGCTTTCCAGCTTACCCTTGGACTTAATGGCTTAACCGTAAATTTCTTCGGGTTGGGCAAGCAGGCAATAATCATGGCTGCTTCCTGGCGGGTAACATCTTTGGCATGTTTGCCAAAATACTGCTGCGATGCAGCTTCTACACCAAAAATGCCGGGCCCCATTTCAATTACGTTCAGGTAAACTTCCAGTATGCGTTTTTTGCCCCAGGTCCATTCAATGAGTTTGGTGAAATAAAACTCGGGCACTTTACGGGCATACTTCATAATGCCTTCACCCTGCCACAAAAACACATTTTTTGCCGTTTGCTGGCTAATGGTGCTGGCACCTGCGCCGCGTACTTTCTTTTTCTTTTTAGGATTCGCATTCAAACTCTTTTCAATAGCCTTCCAGTCAAACCCGCTGTGATCGGGAAACAACTGGTCTTCGCTGGCCATTGCCGCAAGTTTAAAATTGGGCGATATTTCATCCCAGCCAACATAGTCACGTTTTAAACCATAGCCGCCCATCCAGTTGGCGGTTTGCGTAAGTGTAACAGGCGGAAAAACCCATTTGCAGATAATGAGGTATACCAAAGATGAAACAAAACAAAACAGGAGGATACGCCATATCCATCGCCATACTTTTCCCATAAGTGCAATGATTGTGATTTAGCGGTTGAGCGGGCAAGATACTGTGTTTATTGAATGATGCCGTTTTATTATTTGGTCATATTTACATACTCGAGATGGTATTTTTTCCCGATGGTATAACCCAGTGGTTTCCGCTGTTTAAAAAAGTGAATCTGGCTTACCAGGAATCCCAGCCCTGCAGTAGCAAAATAAGCAATGGCATAATCGCCTTTTTCAGTAGTGTGTATACTGTTAATGCCGATAATACCACCTGCTATAAACGCTGCGCCTACCAATGTATTGCCCACCGAGGCCATAGAAATGCGTTTGTGCGGCACAATGGCTATTTCTTTCAGGGCTACGCCGGTAGTACCCCAGTTAATCAGTTCGGGTTTTGAGCCGTACATGGTGGGCACCATTTCGGTGCTTTGCACTTTTATAAAAATGGAATCGTTGCGGCACTTGTCTACAATGCCTTTCAGGTATTGATCGTACGTAGTATAAATGTAGATATTAGAGCCGCTGTAATACCGTTCAATGGTGCGGTCTCCTTTTTTAAGCAATACAAAATCTTCCTGGGCGCAGGCGCGCTGTGCCACAAAGCCCAGCAAAACAATAAGCAGGCAGTTTTTCATGCAACAAAATAAGAAGGGCTGCGTAAAACGCAACCCAACAATTCGTTAAAGCAGCAGAACATTTTTAATGTACCAGTTTATCGCCATGGAACAATAAGCCCCAGGCCAGCGCCACGCCAAAGCCAATTAATATTAACCCGGAAATACGGTTAATGATGTGCACATTGTGCCCGGTAAGTTTCGGCCGTATTTTTCCTGCCAGTAATACTTTTAAAATATCACTGCACAATACAAATAACAGGCAAACAGAAAATACGATAATACGGTATTGAATAGGATGGTCTTCTGTTTTGGCATCGGCCAATATGGTGGCAGAAGCGGCAAACCAGAACAGGAACACACCGGGATTCAGCAGGTTCATAAAAAAACCGGAGAAGAAAATACCAAACAGGTCCCGCTTCCGGAATACTTTGGTTTTAACGCTCGCATCATCGGCCAGCACTGTTTTTTTGAAAAAGAAATTATAGAGGCCAAGCACTATTAAAAAAATGCTGCCGCCAATGCCTATTACTTTTTCATGGCTCATCACCGATTGAAAAAGTTGCGTAAACAAATTACACACCAGCACCAGGGTAATATCACTGCCCGAAACACCGGCAATAAAAAAATACCCTCCCCTGTGCCCGTTATTAATGCTCTGTTTAATGATGGAGAAAATAACCGGTCCTACCGAAATACTCAACATTAAACCCAATGCCAAACCTTTTACTAACGCAGCAGCCATAGCAAGCCTTTAAATAAAATGGGCTAAAATTGTTTGATGACTTGAGTTACAATACAACCAGGTTAAGGTTCAGTTTATCCATGCCAGGTATGGGATACCTGCAAACGCATGGGAAGCACTTAACCAGCAGCATTGCGTTGATTTATACGAGCTCGCCTTTTAAGAACTTTTTCCAGTCTTCCAACATTTTGCCTTTCAATACACGGGGAAACTTGTGTTGCCCGCCCACTTTTCCTTTCAGGCGCATGAATTCCATAAACTGTTCTTCCTGCAGCACATCCAGATACACGTTGCGCAGTGCGCTTTTGCGCTCTACCGCATAGTCATCGTTTATCTGCTTCAGCTTATCGTCAATTTTTCTGCCCAGCAATTCTGCATTCACCACGTCGTCGCATGCAACATACCAGTGGTGTGCAAAAAAATTGCCTTCAGGCTCGCCAACAACGGTGTATTCAGGTACGCAGATATTCATTTCTTCACTCACCACCTGTATGGCTTTGTTCATATTGTCAACACTCAGGTGTTCACCTACCAGGCTAAGAAAATGCTTGGTACGGCCGGTGATCACTATTTCGCAACGCTCTTTGTCAACAAAGCGGATGGTATCACCAATCAGGTAACGCCATGCACCTGCGCTGGTACTCAGCAGCAATGCATAGTCTTTTCCTTCTTCCACTTCATGAATCATGAGTGCTTCAGGATTATCGACCATATCGCCGTCGGCTGTAAAATTTTTGTGATCAAACGGCACAAATTCAAAGAAAATATGCTCGTTGGTTACCAGGCGCATGCCTTTGCTGTGCTGCCTGTCCTGGTAGGCGATAAAACCTTCACTCGCCAGGTAGGTTTCAATATAGGTGATGGGTTTGCCCAGCAGTTTTTCAAACCCTTTTTTATAAGGTTCAAAACTTACGCCGCCATGCACAAAAAAAGCAAGGTTGGGCCACATATCGTGAATGTTATCGAGCTTATACTTCTCAATGATCATTTCCATGCACATCTGTATCCATGCAGGAACACCAACAATAAAACCGATATCCCACTCAGGCGCCTTGGCCACAATTTCTTCGAGCTTGCGGTTCCAGTCGCGCTGGCGGGCAATTTTTTTACCCGGCTTGTAAAATGGCTGAAACCAGAATGGTGTTTTTTTGGCCGTGATACCACTGAGGTCACCGGCATAATAACCCGTTTCTTTCTGCAAATCGGTACTGCCGCCCAGCATCAGCCAGCCTTTGCCAATGGCTTTTACCGGCACATCTTCATAATTGCGCAAACTAAGCAGCTGCTTGATCATGGCAATTTTATTGCCTTTCAGCAAATCGGATGTGATGGGAATGTATTTGCTGGCTGCTTCGCTGGTGCCACTGCTCAGTGCATAGAACTTAATTTTCCCCGGCCAGCAAACATCGGGTTTACCTTCGAGGGTTAAGTGCCACCATTCTTTATAAATGCTGTTGTAATTATATGTAGGTACCAGCTCCTGGAATTTTCTTCCGGGATGCTTGCTCATCAGCACCTCATCAAACCGGTATTTCTGCCCAAACTGCGTAAAGCGTGATTTCTTCAACAGTTTTTTCAATACCCGTAGCTGCTGCCTGCGCGGACTATTTTGCGGCAGGCGTAGTGCCTTGGCAATGCTTTTTGGTAATTGTATATCAAAAATGGCCATTAGAGGTTATTGGTAAGGGTCGCGAAGCTAACACAATAAAGCTAGCAATCTACCTTCAATTAATGGAATTGTTTGCGTTTTATTTTAAAAACAGGCAATTACATGCAAGTGTTCATGCCCATTTGTTTACAATTTTACAATTTTTTCAAGAAAATTGATTCATTTATATATTTCGATGTATTTTTGCATTATGGAATTAAAACGGTTCGAAAAAATATCAAAGGCGCTTGGTGATACCAACCGGGTAAAAATACTGCACCACATTACCGGCAAAGGTGGCTGTGGCAGCTGCTCAGATATCAACGAGCTCATTGATCTGGCACAACCCTCTGTAAGCCACCATATTAAAATATTAATTGAAGCCGGTTTGATAGAGGCTACCAAAGAAGGACGCAACCATAAATACACCCTGAGCAAAACAACGCTGAACGATTACATTCATGCGCTGCAGCAGTTGCGGCTGCCGGCCTGTGAGCAAGCGTAAATTTTTTTTACCTAATTCATTGAAGATTTTAAATATATCAATTCGTAAATACAAAACACCAGCTTTTTATGAGTTCTGCAATACCTTTTACACAGTACAAATTGGGAGATATCCTGCTTAAAAACAGGTTGGTAATGGCACCGATGACCCGTGGCAGGGCCATTGATAACCAGCCTAACGAGCTGATGGCCGAGTATTACACACAGCGGTCGAGCGCCGGTTTAATTATTTCGGAAGGCATTGCCCCATCGCCCAATGGCCTGGGTTATGCACGTATGCCGGGCATTTATTCGGCGGAACAGATTGCCGGCTGGAAAAAAGTAACACAGGCAGTACATGCCAAAGGCGGTAAAATATTTGCCCAGCTGATGCACTGCGGCCGCATGTCGCACCCGCTGAATGTACCGGAAGGCGGTAAAATAGTGGCACCTTCGGCCATTGCCTCAGGCACGGATATGTGGACCGACCAGCAAGGTATGCTGCCTGCCCCTGTACCCGAAGCCATCAGCACAGCAGCCATTCCCCTCACGATAGATGAATTTGTACAGGCAGCCGAAAACGCCATTACTGCCGGTTTCGACGGTGTGGAATTACACAGTGCCAACGGTTATTTACTGGAGCAGTTTATGTCGCCCGGCAGCAACCATCGCAGCGATGCCTATGGCGGTTCTATTGAAAAACGCGCCCGCATGGTGCTCGAAGTGGCCCGCGCCGTAAGCCAGCGCATCGGAACAGGCAAAACAGCCATCCGTATCTCTCCCTTTGGCACAGCAGGCGGCATGGAAGTATATGAAGAAATAGCACAGGCTTATCAATACCTGGCTGCCGAGCTGCAGCAGCTGGGCCTGGTGTACCTGCACATTACCGATAACAGCTCGGCCGGTGTACCCGATGTACCGTTGAGCCTGAAACAAAGCATCCGCAAATTATTCAGGAATACATTGATACTCTCCGGCAGCTATGGCTACGATATGGAACGTGCCGAAGAAGACCTGAGCACCGGCCTGGCCAATTTAATTGCACTGGGCCGCCCTTATATCAGCAATCCGGATTTAAAAGAACGCCTGCAAAACAACTGGCCACTGGCAGAACCGGCATCGGCAAGTACATATTATGCAGGCACAGCAAAGGGATATACTGATTATCCAGTGTACAAGGAACAACCCGTACTGGCCTACTAATGTCCCTCCACATACAAACATGCATGGCAAAAGATATACGGCAGGAGCGCCGATACCTCCATGATACCAGCCCCTTCCTGTATCTTTGCCAGCATGTTAAAACAAACACTTATCAGCGCCACACAGGCAGGCGCAGCCGTTATAAGGGAGTATTTTAACGGCAACTTCAAAATATCCGAGAAAGAAGGCGTTAACAACCTGGTAACCGAGGCAGACCATGCTTCAGAAAAAGCCATATTCGCCGCCATCCGCGAACAGTTTCCCGGGCATTTTATTTTAAGTGAAGAAGCAGGTGAAATCATCCAGGATTCTACGTACAAATGGGTAATTGATCCCATTGATGGCACTGTAAATTTTGCCAACGGCATTCCCATCTGCTGCGTTTCCATTGCTATTGAGCACGAAGGCAAAATGATTATGGGTGCTGTGTACAATCCTTTTATCAACGAATTCTTTTTTGCAGAGAAAGGCACTGGCGCCTTTCTCAACGATAAAAAATTGCAGGTAAGCCAGAAGGGTGATTTGCTGAAAAGCTGCCTGGTTACCGGTTTTCCCTATACTTACCTTGATGCGCCCAACGGGCCGCTTGATGTTTTCGAAAAATTAATCCGCAAAGGCATCCCCGTACGCCGCCTTGGCAGTGCAGCCATTGATTTGTGCTGGGTTGCAGCAGGCCGCTTTGACGGTTTTTATGAACACAAGCTGCAGGCATGGGACAGTGCTGCCGGTTTTTTAATGGTAGAAGAAGCGGGTGGTAAAATCACCGATTTCAAAGGCGATTATTATAATCCCTACCAGCCGCACATTATTGCCACCAATGGCCATATTCACGATGAACTGCTGCGTGTGGTAAATGGCGGAACCTTATAAAATTCAAAAAACAAGCTCATGAGTGAGAATAGAACGGAGATTGCTTCTCTCGGTGAATTCGGCCTGATAGAACATCTCACCAAAAACTTTGAAACACAGCAGGCTTCCACCGTGGTAAGCGTGGGCGATGATGCAGCGGTAATTGACCATTTTGGCAAGCAAACCGTTGTTACCACCGATCTGCTGATAGAAGGCATTCATTTCGATTTAATGTATACACCGCTGAAACACCTTGGCTATAAAAGTGTGGTGGTAAACGTGAGCGATATCTACGCCATGAATGCTACTCCCACACAAATAACCATGAGCATCGGTATCAGCAACCGCTTTAGCCTCGAGGCCCTCGACGAATTTTATGAGGGTGTTTACCTGGCCTGTGAAAAATACGGCGTAGATTTAATTGGCGGAGATACTTCTGCATCGCAGAAAGGCTTTATTATTTCGGTAACGGCCATTGGCGAAGTTAGTCCGGGCCAGTTTGTGCAGCGCAGCACAGCCAATGTGGGCGACCTGGTTTGTGTAAGCGGCGATCTTGGTGGTGCATTCCTGGGTTTAACCCTGCTGGAAAGGGAAAAGAAAATTTACCTGGAAAGTCCGCAGGTGCAGCCCGACCTCGAAAATGAAAGTTATATTGTAGGGCGCCTGCTTAAACCGGAGGCCAGGAAAGATATTATACAGTTTTTTGAACAGCAGCAGATAAGGCCAACCGCCATGATGGATGTGAGCGACGGCATCAGCAGTGAAATACTGCACATTTGCCGCCAGAGTAAAACCGGTTGCCGCCTGTTTGAAGAAAAACTGCCTATTGCAGAACCCAGCAGGGCTGCGGCTTTTAAATTCGGCCTCGACCCAACGGTTTGCGCACTGAACGGTGGTGAAGATTACGAACTGATTTTTACCCTGAAACAGGAAGACCATGAGAAAATAACACTGAACGAAGAAATTTCAGTGATTGGTTATATCACCGACCTGGAAGAGGGGCATAAATTACAGACCAAGGGTGGCAATGTATTCAATATTACCGCCCAGGGCTGGAACGCATTTCATAAATGATCAAATTACAGCAACACTTCATTGGTTTTGTCCTTATCCTTTTGTTCGCATCCTGCGCTTCGCGCAAAGGCATTGCAGTAGCCGACCGCAGGTATGCACCCGAACAAGCCAGGGCCGATGTAGTGTTGCTGAAAAAAATTCTCGAAGCCAACCATCCCAGTCTTTACTGGTACACGCCCAAAGACAGTATTGATTATTATTTCAACGCAGTTACTGCGGGCATTACCGATTCACTAACCGAGCAGCAGTTTAAAAACAAAGTATCGTGGGTGGTAAGTAAAATACGCTGCGGCCATACTGCTGTACGCAATTCAAAAGCATATTACCGCGAAACAGGCAAGGTGCCCAGGCCGCAATTCCCGCTTATTATCAAAACCTGGAAAGACAGTATGGTGGTGCTCGCCAACCTGTTTAAGAACGATACCGTATTCACACGCGGCACAGTGATCACCGGCATCAACGGACTGAGCAATAAACAAATGCTCGATTCTATGTTTCAGCTCATCAGTACCGACGGCTATTCAGACAATTTCAAAAGCCAGGTCATCAGCATGAACTTTCCGGGTTACTACAGAAATAGCTTTGGCATCAGTGACAAGTATACCATTAACTATCTCGACAGCACCGGCAAGCCACACACCGGCACCATCGGCAATTACGATGTAAAGGCGGATACCGCAAAAAAATCAGTTGCAGTACAACACCTGCCGCCATTAACCCGCAGGGAACTGCGCAGGGCCGATCTCAGTGCCAAAAGAAGCCTTCGCATAGATACGGCCACGCACACGGCCTACATGCGTTTAACCACTTTTTCGGAAGGCAGGCTGCGCCGCTTCTTCGCCCGCTCGTTCAGGCAGCTGCACCAGCAACAAGTACAAAACCTTATTATCGATTTAAGGGAAAACGGCGGCGGCAGCATTGCGTTGAGCAATAAACTCACCCGCTACCTGTCAGATCATCCTTTTGTAACTGCCGATACCCTGGCCACACCCAGCCGCAGGCTGCGTTATGGTAAATACATTCACCCTGCATGGGTATATTGGATAAGCATGCATTTTGCAGCACACAAACAGGCAGACGGACGATATCACTTCATCCACTACGAAAAGCACGCGTATAAGCCCTACACCAAAAATCATTTCAGCGGACAGGTGTATGTATTGCAGGGTGGTTATACCTTTTCTGCGGCAACTATGTTTATTGCCAACATCAAAAGCCAGCCGAACGTAACAACAACAGGTGAAGAAACCGGCGGCGGCAGTTATGGCAATTCATCGGTACACCTGCCCAGCGTGCGCTTGCCCAACACCGGTTTACAGGTGGTACTGCCATTGTTCAGGGTGGTGATCAACAGTAAACAACCCAAAACAGGCCGCGGCCTGATCCCGGATATTGCTATTTACCCCACCAGCAATGCCATTGAACGCAATGCAGATATCAAGATGGAAAAATTACAGGCTATTATCGCAGCGCATGCTACGCCACAATAAGGCGTTCAACCCCAAGGTCTTTGTTTAATACCACCATCTCTGCCGGGTAACCGGCTTTCAGCAGCAACTTTTCATCAGTAAGGCTCAGCAGTTTTCCCTGGTACAGGCTGCACATGCGCAGCGCTTCGGGCAAATCGATATGTACTTTTTCTACCAGGTTTTTCAGGCCCTTTGCCATGGTTAAGGCAGAACCGCTGAGTATGCCGTTCGCTTCGTATTTATCGCCTGCAAGATAGTGCTGGTAAGGACCTTCAGTAGTGGTAGTCACCGCATCGGTAATGATAAACAGGCGGTCTTTCATAATTTTTTTCGCAATGCTAATGGCTGCAAAATCAACATGAAAGCCATCGGGTACAATACTGCATTTAATGGTATTGTGATTAAAGATGGCACCCACCAAACCCGGTTCACGGTGTTGCAGCGGGCTCATGGCATTGTACAGGTGCGTAGCTGTTTCAATGCCGCTGGTAAACATGTCACAGGCCTCATGATAAGTCGCATTGCTGTGGCCGGCAGATACCACTATGTTGTACGAACGTATCAGTGCCACAATTTCCCTGCTGCACACTTCGGGGGCCAGGGTAATTATTTTAATTACATCCCTGCCATATTCAAGCAGTTCTTTTACCTGTTCAACCGTAGGAGAAAAAATATATTGTTCAATATGCGCACCACGCTTCACCGGGTTAATCCAAGGGCCTTCCACATGCAGGCCCAATGCGCCTTTGCCGCCCTGGTTCCAGTAAGCTTTAATGGCATCAACACAGGCGAATATAACTTCGTAGCTATTGGTAGCAACCGTGGGTATGCAATAAGCTGCGCCGCCCTCTTTTGAATAATCTACAATAGCCTGCACGGTTGCTGCATCAGGGTAAACAGATAATAACCTGCCTGCGGCACCATACAGCTGGATATCGAGAAACGGTGGGGCAATTACTGCATCCTCACCAAAATTGACGATTTCAACGCCATCATCAACACTTACAATGGGCATCACCGATTCAATGATGTTATCGCTGGCAATGACTGCGTGGTTCCGCAGCATATCGGTTCCGGTAAATACCTGTGCGGCGGTGTAGGCTATTTTAGACATGCAGTATATTAAAGTAGTCCGCATCACGCCAAAACGGAAAACGGTTACGCGTTTCGTCGAGCTGCGTTTTTTGTAAGGTAATGGTATAAATATCTTCGTCGTTTTCCTTGTGGTACAGTATTTCACCAAGCGGGTCAATCACCATACTATCGCCGCTGTGGGCAATATTATTACCGTCGTTACCCACACGGTTTAAGCCAGCCACAAAACATTGGTTTTCGATGGCGCGTGCCTGCAGCAGGGTTTTCCAGGCAAGCTTCCTGCGCTCGGGCCAGTTGGCAACATAAATAAGCACATCATACTCCGGACCTGCATCTACAGTTGCCCCGCCATTTTCAGCAACAGCGGCCATTGACTGCCTGGCCCATACCGGGAAGCGAAGATCATAACAAACCTGCAGCTGAATGCGCCATCCCTTTACAGAAGCAATCAGCCGTTTGTTGCCGGGTGTATAATACTGGTCTTCTTTACCGTATGCAAACAGGTGGCGTTTGTTGTATATGCCGTATTGCCCATTGGGCAGCATCCATATCAAACGATTGTAGTATAAACCGCCTTCTTCAATAATCACACTGCCTGTAAGCACAATTTTCTTTTGTGCTGCCACACGTTTCATCCACTTAACCGTTGGGCCATTCATGGGCTCGGCCAGTAATGCAGGCTGCATGCTGAACCCGGTGCTGAACATTTCAGGCAGTACCACAATTTCCGGTTTCCCGGTAATGCTGTTGATCTTTTGCTCCAGCATTGCCAGGTTGGCTTTTTTATCTTCCCAGTATAAAGCCGTTTGTATTAAGGTAAGGCTCAGTGAAGACATAGATAGATGAATTAACCGTTAACCAGTTTAGCCGCACGTTCCAGGTCTTCAGGTGTATCAATTTCAACGCCCATATAATCTACAATGGCCATTTTGATAGATACGCCGTTTTCCAGGTAACGCAGGCATTCAATTTTTTCAGCTGCTTCCAGTGGTGTCATGGGCCAGCTGGTAAAATTCAGCAGGGCCTGCTTGCGAAAAGCGTATACACCAATGTGTTCATAATAGGTAATGGGATGATCATTTGCACGCGGGTAAGGAATTACCGAACGGCTAAAGAACAGGGCATTACATTTTTTATCTACAGCAACTTTCACATAGTTGGGATCGTCGATAAACCGTTGCTCCTTTAACACCTGCATCAGGCTGGCTACCTGTACTTTTTTTCCCTCTTCCCCTTCAAACAAACGCAGCAGTTTATGTAAAGGTTCTTTTTTAACAAAAGGTTCATCTCCCTGCACATTCACCACAATATCTGCAGGAATATTGGCCACGGCTTCGGCAATGCGGTCGCTCCCGCTTTCGTGCTGCTTTTTGCTCATTACGGCCTTTCCGCCATGTGCTGTTATTTCGTTGAAAATAATATCGCTGTCTGTAGCAACAATCACTTCGTCAAAAAGACCGGTAGCAACGGTGTTGTCGTAAGTATGCCGTATCACCGGTTTATTTCCCAGCTGTTGCATTAGCTTGGCAGGGAAACGTGTGGCAGCATAACGTGCGGGAATCAGTGCAATCTTTTTCATGCAGAAAAAAGTTTTTTCAGGCAGCAGTTCATTGCCTGCTTTAAATTACTGCAAAGATGCGGATAGCTGCTTATATGCGCGGGAAAATAATGGGACCGGGATTGGTGTAAGGTTTAACGTTTGAAGTTTAAAGTTGGAAAGTGTACGAGCCTTCTCCGGAGGATACTTGTGGGATCCTGTTGAATCCCTCCCGGATTGAACCTTAAACATGAAACTTCAAACGTTAAACCCAAGCCCCTAGTACGTAAGCAGGTTGGCCAGCAGTTTCAGCTGTATTTCAGATGCCTTGGCGGCATACGTAAGATTGATTAGTGAATATCCCGCATTTTCAAAGCTTTGCTGGGCGGTGATTACATCAACAATGGTTGCCTGGCGCAGCTGAAAACGCTGCAGCACCAGCTCCAGCAACTGTCCCGACAATGCGTAGGTGCCTTTGGCAGTTTCAAGCTGTTGCAGGTTGTTGTTGTATGCCTGCCACGATTTTACCGTGGTGGATGTATAATCCCGGATAGCCATGCTTTTCTGCAGTTTGGCATTGGCGGTATTGATCTCTGCCACCTTGGTTTGCTTACGGTAAATATTGCCGTTGAAAATCGGGATGCTCAGCGTTGCGCCGATATAAGGACCATAGTTCTGGTTGAACAACACATTGCCCGCACCGTTTTTGGTTCTGGAATAGTTGTAACCGGCATTAGCACTCAGCAACGGGTACATTTGTGAAGCAATTTCCTTTTCACGCAGTTCATTAATGCGTATCTGCACATCGGCATTCAGCAGCCTCGGGTTGCGGGCGTACATATTATTCAGTACCGAATCAAGGCTCACCTGTTTATCTACCAGTATGGTGTCATTGATGGTGATCAGCGAATCAGGACGCAGGGTAAGCAGGGTTAACAGGTCTGTTTTGCCCTGGTCAATCACCAGCTGCTGCGATTGCAATGCCTGCTGCTGGGTATTTAAATCAACCTGTGCCTGAAACAAATCTGCGTTGTTGGCCATACCTACTTCTTTCTGCGCTTTGATGATCGACAGCTTTTGCTGTGAAACATCAATTGAACGCTGTAATGTTCGGGCATAGCTCTGCTGGCGTATTACATCGTAGTACTTCAGCATTACATTGGCTTCCACGTTAATGATCATGGAATCGACCGACTGCTCAGACAACAATTGCAGCTGCTCCAGCCTGTGTTTGGTGGCAACAATGTGCATGCCATTGTACAACACCATACCGGCCGATAAGCCGCCGCTGAGGTTATTGCTGTAAGTGCCGGTACGTTCAATAATTTCGCCTGTATTCAGTTTCTGTTTTACGGCGGTATTCTGTTCTGTGTTCGCGAGGTTTACGCCTACCTGCGGCAAACCGCCTGCCACACCATAATCGTTGTTAATGGTGTTTGCCTTCAGGTTGTTTTGTACCACCTGTATATCAAGGCTGTTTTTGAGTGCGATGTTGATGGCATCGTGCAGGGTAAGATTTTGCGCCGCCGCAGCCAGCGGACCTATCGCCAAACAAAAAAAGACGATTCTTTTCATGTACTGTTGTCTTATTAAAATGTTGCTGCGCGGCAAGCCGCGCAGCAATGGTTCTATTCTGTAATTTCTGTTTTGTGTGCTTTGTGTTTGCCTGAAATGTACGTGTATACCGCAGGGATTACAAAAAGCGTCAATATCAGTGAAAATATGATACCACCTACTACCACAATACCCAATGGAATACGGCTGGTAGAAGCCGCACCAAGGCTCATCGCAATAGGCAAGGCACCCAGTGATGTGGCAAGGCTGGTCATTAAGATAGGACGAAGCCTTTGCTGCGCCGCTTCAATTACCGCTTCGCGTTTAGGCAGACCCATTTCACGTTTCTGGTTGGCGAACTCAACGATCAGGATACCATTTTTTGTTACCAGGCCAATCAACATAATCATACCGATTTCGGAGAAGATATTGAGCGTTTGGTTAAAGGCATACAAGCTCAGCAATGCGCCGGAAAGGGCCAGCGGCACGGTAAGCATAATGGTAAACGGATCGAGGAAGCTTTCGAACTGCGCAGCCAGTACCAGGTAAATAAACACAAGTGCCAGCACAAACGCAAACATAATGTTCGAGGAGCTTTCTGCATAGTCGCGCGAAGCGCCAGACAACGCGGTTTGATAACTCGCATCCAGCAGGCGGTTGCCGATAGCCTGCATGGCTTTAATACCG
Organism: Deminuibacter soli; assembly: GCF_003412455.1. GTDB lineage: Bacteria > Bacteroidota > Bacteroidia > Chitinophagales > Chitinophagaceae > Deminuibacter > Deminuibacter soli. Next base: position 1,096,989 of record NZ_QTJU01000001.1, read on the forward strand.
TCGCCAATGGTTTCGCCTTCTGCCAGCGATGCTGATATGGTAGCGGCTTTGTAACGGTTAAAGTGATACAGGGTGCTGGGGTTGCTGCTTTCTTCCAGGTGTACAACGGCGTCGAGCGGAATGTTGTTGCCGTTGCTGCTGCGCACGTACAGTTTTGAAATGTCTTCCGGTTTGTTACGGTCTTCACGGTCTACCTGGCCAATTACCTGGTATTGAAACCCGTTCATAATAAAGTAAGCCATCCTGCCGCCGCTGAATGCAGCCTGTGCTGCACCAATCACATCTGCGGTAGACAGGCCAAGATCTTTTACTTTCATGCGGTCTACCGTTAACTGCACCTCGGGTTTATTGAATTTCAGGTTTACGTCAACGTTAGAGAATGTTTTATCCTTACGCGCCTCATCCAGGAATTTCGGGATCATCTGCTTCAGCTTATTCAAATCCTGGTTCTGGATTACAAATTGAACCGGCAAACTGGATCGCGAACTGGAACCCACAGAAATGGTTTGTTCCTGCACCGCGAAAATACGCCCGTCGTTAAAGCGTTTCAGTTTGCGTTGCAGTTCATTGGCAATATCATTCTGGCTCCTGTCACGTTCGCGCGGGTCAATTAAACCCAGTCGCGGCTGTGCACTGTTCGAAGCGCCAAAACCACCGCCACCGCCTGCACGGGCAAAAACGAAATCGCGTTCAGGAACAGAATCATACAGGAACTGGCTGATTTTATCCGTCATATCCTGCATGTAGCTGTAGCTGGTTCCTTCTGCTGCTGTTACTGTAAAGCGGATACTGCTCCTGTCTTCCAGCGGGGCAATTTCACTGCGCAGGCTGCTCATGGTAAACCAGATCAGCACACCACATACAACGATAATCACCCAGGCAACCCAGCGAAGCCGCATAAAACCGGTGAGCAGGCGTTTGTAACCATTTTCCATTCCCTGGAAAAAGGGTTCGGTCATGGTGTAAAACTTACCGTGCGATGAATCTTTCCGTGTAAGGTATACGTTCAGTACCGGTGTAATGGTTAATGATACAAAGGCCGAGATCAGTACCGCAGCAGCCAGTACCACACCAAATTCGCGGAACAGGCGGCCTACGAAACCTTCGAGGAAGATTACAGGTAAAAACACAATGGCCAGGGTGATAGAAGTAGAGATAACCGCAAAAAAGATTTCCTTACTGCCTTCCAGCGCCGCCTTTCGGATGGGTAGCCCTTCTTCCAGTTTACGGAAGATGTTTTCCGTTACCACGATACCGTCATCCACCACCAGGCCTGTTGCCAGTACTATACCCAGCAGCGTAAGCACGTTGATGGTAAAGCCGCAGATGTACATGATGAAGAAGGTGGCGATCAGTGAAATCGGGATATCTATCAGCGGGCGCACCGCAATCAGCCAGTTGCGGAAGAAGAAGAAAATTACCAGTACCACCAGCGCAAAGGCTATCAGCAGGGTTTCTTTTACTTCTTCCAGTGAGTGGCGGATGTTGAGGGTGTTATCGATCAGTACGTTCAGTTCAATATCGGCCTTGTTTCCTTTTTTAATTTCTTCGAGGCGCTTGTTAAACTCATCTGCAATCTGGATGTTATTGGCACCCGGCTGCGGAATTACGGCCAAACCAACAGCGTTTACACCATTGTATTTCCAGCCCTGCTCAGGCGATTCCGGACCCAGTTCTACGGTGGCAATATCGTTCAGGCGTACAATACCACTGCTGTCTTCATGAATAATCAGATCGCGGAACTGCTGCTCGCTGGTTAAGCGGCCCACGGTGCGAATGGTTAACTCGGTATTGTTACCATATATTTTACCTGGGGGCAAATCAACGTTTTCGCTGTTCAGTGCGGTTTGTATATCGTTGAATGCTACGTTGTAGGCACTCATTTTATCGGTATTCAGCCACAAACGCATAGAGTAGCGTTTCTGACCAAAAATGTTTACCGAGCTTACCCCGTCGATGGTTTGCAGCTGTTGCTGCAATACGTTTTCGGCGTAGTCACTCAGCTCCATAATGCTTTTTGAGCGGCTCTGTACGGCCAGCAGCAGAATGAAATCGCTGTTGGCGTCGGCCTTGCTTACCACAGGCGGCGCATCAATATCCTGCGGCAAACTGCGCTGCGCCTGGCCTACTTTGTCGCGCACGTCACTCGCTGCGGCTTCCAGGTCGGTACCCAGGTTAAACTCAACGGTAATATTACTGTTGCCAAGCGAGCTGGATGAGGTGATGGTTCTGATACCGGGAATACCGTTGATCTGCTTTTCAAGCGGTTCGGTAATCTGGCTTTCGATAATATCGGCATTGGCGCCGGTATAGCTGGTAGATACGTTAATGGTAGGCGGGTCAATGGCCGGGTAATCCCTTACAGCCAGGAAGGTATAACCCACCACGCCCAGCAATATGATAAATATGTTCATCACTGTGGCAAACACGGGCCTTTTCAGTGATAATTCGGATATATTCATTTTTTTGGTATGCGCTTTTCAACAATTAGATCAAATTATTCTGCCGTTTGCGGAAGCGTGCTGTCTTTCAGCTGCTCAAGTGTTTGCACCTTGCGCACTTTTACAGGCCCGTTGGGTAAGGCAAACAATACACCGTTTACAACAATGGTATCGCCTGCTGCTATGCCTTTTACAACCGCCACGTTGGTTGCCTGGCGCAAACCGGTGGTTACGTTTACAAATTTGGCCCTGCCACCTTTTACCAGTACCACCTGTTTGTTTTTATCGTCGGGTATAATGGCGTTGGTTGGTATCATAATGGCCCTGGCATCGGTACCGGCACCTACATATACTTTCGCAAAAGCGCCGGGGTTGGTTTCACTCTTGTTTTCCAGCACGGCCCTTATTTTCAGGTTACGGGTAAGTGCGTTGGCGGTTGGCTCAATGGCGGTAACCAGGGCTTTGCGGCGGGTTGCTTTCAGCGCATCGTTTTCTACTTCCACTGTTCCGCCTATGTGTACCAGGCTGCCGTAATCTTCAGGTATGGTAAAATCAATTTTCAGCTGGTTCAGCTGCTGAATGGTGGCCAGTATGCTGGCCGGGGTAATATACGCACCGGGGCTCACCTGCCTCAAACCCACTGTACCGCTGAAAGGTGCGCGTATCACGGTTTTATCAATCAATGCCTGGGTATATTGTATATCGGCCTTGTAACCGTTTACCGTGTTCAGTGCTGCATCGTAATCGGCCTGGTTTACACCATTAATGTCGAGCAGTTTGCGCAAACGTTCTTCTGTTTTAACCGCCAGGTCAAGCTGCACTTTTGTTTTGCTCAGCTGTGCCTGCAGGTCTGCATCGTTGATACGCGCAATAACGGTTCCTGCGGTGATGTACTTTCCTTCGGGCACATTGAGGTAAGTAATACGGCCGCTGATTTCGGGATGCAGCTCAACATATTCGTTGGCTAATACCGTTCCGTTGGCTTCTACCGTGTTGGTAACTGATGAATACCGGGCAATCAATACATCCACAATGGTGTTTTGATTGCTGTTTTTTGTTTGCTGGGCTGGTTGCTTTTTTCCGCCACAGGCTGCCAATAATATTGCGAGCGAAGCAGCCGTTGTAATTGAATGAAAACGTGACATCCGTAGGTAATTTGTCTATTAATGTGATAAAGATAGCCAGATTTTGCCCCGCTAAAAATGCATACGGTGAACCGGTTGAAAAAACGGGTGAGCGTGCCGCATTTGCAAATGCTTAACAATTCGCGCCACAGCGTACGTTGCAGCGCTGCTTCACAAAAAAGGGCTGTACAACCAGCGTCGCACAGCCCTTTTAATCAGATGATATTTTAGTTATTATTCAACTGTTTGTACCAGGTGTACAAACTTGCCGTCTTTGTTTACACCTTCCAGCACTACGGTGAGTTTTTTACTGATATCGTTGTTGTAAAACTCTACGGTGAAATGGTGATTTTTGGGGTCGGTCAAAATGTACGGATTCCAGTACAGCGTTGAACGCAAATCCGGTTCATCAGAGACGGTGGTTGAATAATTGGGCGAGTAAAACTGTTTGTAAGGCGTATAACCCGGCAACAGCCTGGAATCGAGCCCTTTGCCCGGCTCGGCTTTCACATCACCGCCTTTTTTGGTATACACCACAATGGCACCGCCCGATCCGCCGCCAAAGCTGCCGAAAAAGGGTGGGCGGAATACTTTGATATAGGCCACATCGCTCATAGAAATGTTCTGCAGTTGCTGCGCATCGGTAGGCATTTCATCGAGGTAAAACGTGGGGGTGCTGCCGCGCCAGGTGGCGCTTGCCTGCGAACCACCGCCTGTTGCATTGCTTATCTGCAAACCAGCCACCCTTCCCTGCAGGTATTGAAATACGCTGTACGAGCTTTGTGCCACCACATCGTTGCCCACATCAAACTGGTAAGCATCGCCGCCTTTAAACAGGCCGCTGGTGTAGCGGTCGTCCAGCAGGTCTATGGGGCGCTTGGCTTTTGCTTTTACCGTAACGCCTTCCAGCGTGGTCTCTTTCAGCAGTTTGGCCAATCTTGCCTGTTCTGCTGCAAAAAAGCGACTGCGGCCCAGGCCGGTTGTATCGTGCAGCAGCCAGTTGGCAAACAAGGGTATATTGGCCACTGTGCCGGGTGCAGGCAATAACCCGGTGCTGAAGGTTACAGCAGCCCTTTCTGCCAGGTCGCGCTTTTTGTTAAACTGGTAATACACTTTTACGGTATCGAAGAATATCATATCCGGCTGACTGAATGTACCATTACTCGCCAATGGCAGAAACACCATGGATTGTGTGGAATCTTTCGCTTTGAATATAATATTGATAAAGCCGGCTTCACGTATCTGGCTGGGCGTAGTGCCGTATACTTTACCCAGGAACGACATATACGAGCTGTCGCGCCTGTACTTAAGCTGTGGCCATTTATCTGCCATCAGGCTTTCCCAGTCAATTTTACGCCACCCATTGGTAAGCATTACCAGGTCAAGCTGCTGCTTCAGGCTGTCGCTGCCGTTTTTAAAATAGGCTGCGGGGTTGTATACCGGCCCTTTCAGTTCGCTGGTCAGCAACAGGTGCGAAACAATATTGTCGCTGGTATCGGTGCCTACCCCGCCATCAATAACGGCGAGCGAGAGGTTGGCACCTACGGTGTCGGGCACGTCAATATCAATAAAGTTTTTCGCGCGCCTGCGTGTATCGCCCACTACATCCAGTGTGGGTGCAAAGGAATAGTTCTGGTTGTTGATAAAACAAGCACGTTCTGCAACCGGTACCCAGTTGGCGGTGAACAGTGTTACCAGCATTACACCAGAGGGAAAATTATCGGTAGGAATGCCACCGCCAATGGCTACGCTTTCTGACAAGTCAACTCTTGCACGGTACACCAGCTGCTGTTGCATGCTGGCTACTACATACAGGGTTTTCAATTCATCCGGCGCCTCGGCAGTACGTTCTACCAGAAAGTTTTTACGGTTGCCGAATCCGCTGAGTTTAAGGGTTGCGCCTGTTTGTTTCACAGCCGGCAGCTGCGTGGTGTGTGCCTGCTTCTGTTCGTCTGTCCAGTAAGCGGTATAGGTTTCACCGGCTTTTGCATCAATATTGAAAAAGCCCATGCCATCGTGTTTCGTTATCAATGAATCGAGCTTCTCCCCTTTGCTATTGCGCACAGACCCTTTTACCGCAACCGGCTTGCCCCATTGGTCGGTAGCTTTAAACGCCACCTTGCCGTTTACGCCGTTCAGCAGGTCGCCACCTTCCGGCAAAAACTTAATTTCTGCCTTAACGGTTACGGCTTCCGGTTTTTTGGCAGACAGCTGCAGTACCCGCAGGTCTTTATTAAACAGGAAGGCCGAATCAAAATTCTGCATCCAGGTAGTGTATGCGCGCACATGAATCAGCTGTCCTTTAAAGCTTGCCGGTATATCAAACTGGCCTTTGGCCGATGCATCGATAATAGGCGTTGCCGTGTGGTACAGCACATTGCCTGATGCATCTATCCAGTCTACATAAAAGTTTTTACTGATGTCTGACGGCAGGATACCTGCCTCTAAATACGCTTTGAACCAGATGGTTTCGCCGGGGGCATACACCGACTTGTCGAAATGCAGGTAAGCGCGTTCCTGGGTAAACTCCTCACCCAGCTTCGCCAATACCGAATCTACCTTTTGCGCATAAGCACCCAATCCTGGAATAAGTCCCGCCAATAAAAAAGCATACAAACGCTTCATAAGTAGTAGTATAATAATTTAGTGTTCACCGTTACCCATGGCATCATTCACCAATAAGTTGCTGGTTAAGGTTTTCTAAAAATAATAGATTTATACTAGCTGCAACGCCGCAGGTTTAATGCAGCACCATTTTTAACATTCTCCGGCCCGCATACGGCTGTTTTTGAACAAAACAGCAACCCTGTGCATTTCATTTAGCAACGCGCTTGCAAGGCCGCTTGGCGTATTTTTGTACATCTAATGTATTACCATGAAAGTTGCACCTATGCCGGTTAATGAAAAAGAGCGTTTGGCTGAGCTGTACCGCCACGAGCTGCTCGATACACCTTATGAAAAGGATTTCAACGATATTGTGCAACTGGCCTCGCAAATTTGCCAGGTGCCTGTTTCTGCCATCAGTTTAATTGATTCGGGCAGGCAATGGTTTAAAGCAAAAGTAGGGATCGAATACCCCGAGGGACCGCGCAGCGAATCGTTTTGCGGCCATGCCATTCTCGAAGATCACCTGTTTGAAATACCCGATGCCCTGCAGGACGAACGTTTTGCCGACAACCCCGCAGTTACAGGCACTATCGGCATCCGTTTTTATGCAGGCATGCCGCTGGTTACCGAAAAAGGGTATAAACTGGGTACCTTGTGCGTGGGCGATACAGTTCCCCGCCACCTCAGCGAAGAGCAGCAGTATACATTGAAAGTGCTGGGCAGCCAGGTAATGCGCCTGTTCGAGCTGCGTATCCGTAACAACGAGCTGCAAAACCTGATACGCACACAGGAACGCATTATCTCCATTGTGTCGCACGATGTTCGCAACCCGCTCGCTTCGCTCAAATCTATTCTCGAACTGCGCCAGCAGGATATGGTATCACAGCAGGAAGCCGATGAATTGATGGCCATGTCGGCCAGGCAAATGGAAAGCACCATTGACATGGTGAACAATGTGGTGGAATGGGGCCGTCTTCAAATGAAACGTGAACACCTGAAGCAGGAAATAAACATACACGAACTGGTGAAGAAGGTATTTGCCGGTTACGAGCTCACCACTTCGCTTAAGCACAACCAACTGGTAAACGCAACCAATGAGCAGGTATTTGTCTGGTACGATGCACAGGCCCTCCAGTTTATACTGCGCAACCTGGTTAACAATGCCATCAAGTTTACTGAAAATGGTACCATCACCGTAAGCACAGAAACTTCCCCGGAAGGCAGCACCTGCATAAAGGTTTGTGATACGGGTGTAGGCATCGACCAGGATAGAATCTCTACCATGTTCGATACCCATAAAAATTTCAGCACCCCGGGCACACAAAATGAAAAAGGCAGCGGACTGGGTTTAATACTCATCAAAGAGTTTATGAATAAGGTTAAAGGCGCCATGCATATCACCAGCCAGCTGGGTAGGGGTACCTGTGTAAGTATTTGCCTCTGAGTTTTACGCGGAAGCATGTAATTTCAGGCACAATTATTCTGCATGAGAAAACTGCTTTTGCCTTTATTACTGGCCGCCGGCTGCCAGGTAGCCATTGCCCAGAAAACGGATAAAAAACTCGAAAAACTGCTCGGCGAAGCGCTGCAGGGCTTTAACGGGGAATCAGGTATTTATGTACACGACCTGAACCACAACAGGGTGGCCGCCATCCGGGCAGACAGCCTTTCGCCCACTGCCAGCATGGTTAAAATGACCATACTCACCGGCATTATGGATAAAATTCACCGCGGAGAATTAGACTACCACCAGCAATTGGTGTACAAAGATTCTCTCCTGTACGCAGGAAGTGATATTCTCGGCTCCTTCAAATCAGATGAAAAAATTGAACTCAGTAAGGTAATTATGCTGATGCTTACCACCAGCGACAACACTGCCAGTTTATGGCTGCAGAGTTTGGCGGGCGGCGGCACCCGCATCAATGCCATACTCGACAGTATCGGTTTTACCGCTACCCGTGTGAACAGCCGCACACCCGGCCGCGAAGCCAACAGGCAACAATATGGCTGGGCACAAACATCGCCGCGCGAAATGGCTGGTTTAATGGAAAAAATAGTACAGCACCAGTTGGTCAGCGACAGCCTTAGTGAACGCATGCTGCGTTTGCTTGGCCGCAATTACTGGGATGAAGAAGCCATTTCCGTTATCCCTTCGGATGTGTTTGTAGCCAGTAAAAACGGTGCGGTAGATGCCAGCCGCAGCGAGGTATTGTTTGTGAATGGGCGTGGCAGGCGTTACATTTTCTGCATTTGCACACACAACAACAAAGACACCAGCTGGGTACCAGGCAATGAAGCCTGGGTGCTTACACGCAAAATATCGAAGCTAGTATGGGATTATTACGGCAAATAACCGGGTTATTTCCATAAATGATACACAACAAAACTAAACAGGTAAGCCAGGCCGGTCATGTACACCAGTTGCACGATCGGCCATTTCCAGGTGCGCGTTTCACGTTTTACCACTGCCAGCGTACTCATACACTGCATGGCCAGCACGTAAAATACCATCAATGAAAAGCCGGTTGCCACGGTATATACTTTAGAGCCATCTTCCCTGCGCGCAGCAGCCATCTTCTGGCGCAGCGAGCTGTCGTCATCACTTTCACCAACACTGTACAGGGTGGCCATGGTACCCACAAACACTTCACGTGCTGCAAAAGAGGTAACCAGTGCAATGCCTATTTTCCAGTCAAAACCCAGCGGCTTAATGGCCGGCTCAATGCCCCGGCCAATAATGCCGGCAAAAGAATGCTGCAGTTTTTCGGCGTTGTAGGCATGTTTTACTTCTTCCAGCCGGGCAGAATCGTTTTTATATTGCGCCTGCATCACTGCATATTTCGCATCTACCTGGTGCATGGCTTTCGATGGACCGTAAGAGCTCAGAAACCACAATATCAGGCTTATCACGATAATTACACGGCCTGCATCCATCATAAAAATGCGCGCCTTTTCTACCATGGTAATACCCACGTTTTTCCAGCGTGGTGCCCGGTATATGGGCAGTTCAAGTATAAAAAAGCTTTTTTCCGTAAGCCTGATGATAAATTTCAGTACATAACTCACCACCAGTGCCACCACAATACCCAGCAGGTACATACTCATCATTACCAGCCCCTGCACGCTTAAAAAACCGAGGTAGTATTTATTGGGCACCACCAGCGAAATTAATATGGTATACACCGGCAGCCTGGCGCTGCAACTCATCAGCGGTGTAATCATAATAGTGAGCAGGCGTTCTTTTTTATTTTCAATATTGCGTGTACTCATGATAGCCGGCACCGCACAGGCAAACCCGCTGATCATCGGCATTACACTTTTGCCATTCAGTCCAACCTTGCGCATCAGCTTGTCGCTTAAAAAACTGATACGCGCCATGTAGCCGGTATCTTCCAGGATGGTGATAAGGCCAAACAATATCATGATCTGCGGTATAAACACAGCTATGCCGCTGATACCTGCCACCAACCCGTTTACCAGCAAATCACTCCACCAGGCTTCCGGCAATACATTATTCAGCCAGCTGCCCAGTTGGGTAAACAGCCATTCAATACCATCCATGGGGTATTGCGCCAGCCAGAATATGCTCTGGAACAGTAAAAACAGCGTGCCAAGTAAAATGAGATACCCCCAGATGCGATGCAGTAAAATATTGTCGAGCTTTTCGGTAAACAGTTTTTTCTGCAGCGGATCGGGCTCCACCACATTTTTCTGCATAATGTGCTTAATGCGCGTGTAACGCTGCATTATTTCAGTTGCCTGCGTTTTGGTGGGATTAAATTTATTGGCCACTTCCAGCGCTTCAATTTCTTCCTGCCGCGATTGCGGAAGCGGGAAATTTTCGTGGTTAATGAGGTAATGCACCGAAGCGTAATCGCTCAGTTTGGGAAACAGCTGCTGAACACCTTCAATAGCCTCCGGCGCCATTTCACGGTTGGGAATAAAATCCCGGGAGGGCGCCTGGTACTGCACACCGGTATGGTCTTTCCCGGCTGTTTGCGCCAGCGTTTTCTTAAGCTGCGAAAGCCCTTTGTTTTTGCGCGGGTTTACCAGTATTACCGGCACGCCCAGCTCGCGTTCCAGCCCGGGAACATCTATTTCAATACCCTTTTTACGGGCAAGATCCATCATGGTGAGGGCCACTACCACCGGAACTTTCAGGTCAATAATCTGGCTGCAGAAAAGCAGGTTGCGCTTCAGGTTGCTGGCATCGGCCACCAGCAGTACCATATCATGCTCCACCTCTTCGTCTACCCCCATCATTACCCGGTAAGCCACCCATTCATCGGCCCTGCGCGGGTACAGACTATAAGTGCCGGGTAAATCAATGATAGTGGCAGATACGCCGCTTTCCAATGCGGTTACGCCAGTTTTCTTATCAACGGTAACACCGGGAAAATTACCCACTTTCTGGTTCAGGCCAGTAAGGGCGTTAAATAACGACGTTTTTCCGCTGTTGGGGTTACCTACCAGTGCTATATGAATATTCCTTGCAGACAATATTTCTGTTTCAATCTGCAAATGTAAACGGCTGCTACGGTATATCCTTACGAGAACAGGAAGAATTAACGCAACAGTAGCGCCCTGGCGTATAAAAGGGTATATCTTTTGCCATGGCTAATATGTTATCCACGCATATTTAACCCATAAACCCGGCTATGTACCTTTACAGCGTCAAACCCAAGTATTTCTGTATGAAAACGCTCCTGCTCTGTATTTGCATGGTTCCTGTGCTCGCTATCGGCCAATCCCGGAAAGAACGGAAGGCCCAGGCAAAAGCCGATAAGGAAACACTCGATAATATCAGGAAGCATATTGAATTTCTGGCCGATGACAAACTCGAAGGCCGCCGCACCGGTTCTCCCGGTGAAATGCTTGCAGCCCAATATATCAGCACACAGTTTGCCGCCGATCAGCTGCTTCCCAAAGGCGACCAGGCCTTTACCCAGGAATTTTCTATCAACGAAGGCAAACAACTGCCTGCAGATGCCAATAGTTTTACCGTAAACGATAAAGCCCTGCAGCTGAACAAAGATTATTACCCGCTCGCTTTTTCTGCCTCTGCCGCAACAGAAGGTGCTTCGTCACTTAGCCTGCGCGAAAAAGGACAGCCCTGGTTTTTTGATGTGGCCGATTTGCTTGAAGACAATAAAAGCAACCCGCACTTCAATATTTTCGATGTAATTGCACAGGAAGTGCGGCACACTGCCCCCAAAGGCGCCAGGGCATTGATTGTGTTCAACAGCGGCAGCGCCATAGACAATATCCAGTTTAACAAAAACGACGAATCAGCAGCAGCCTCTATTCCCGTAGTATATCTTACACATGAAGGACTGAAAAAATATTTTGCCGACCCCACTGATTATTACCACCTGAAGCTGACTGTTAAGCTGGTACCCACCAGCCGCAAAGGCCGCAATGTGATCGGTTTTATCGATAACCAGGCGCCTGCAACCGTTGTTATCGGTGCGCATTTCGATCACCTCGGGTATGGTGAAGACAATAATGCCCTGGATGGCAAAGGCCAGGTTCACAACGGCGCCGATGACAATGCCAGCGGTACCGCTGCGTTGATTGAACTGGGCCGCCTGCTCAAAAACAGCAACGCCAAACACAACAATTACCTGCTGATAGCCTTTAGTGGTGAAGAATTGGGCCTGGCCGGCTCTACATACTGGCTGGCGCACAATACGCTCACGCCGCTCAATTACATGATTAACCTCGATATGGTAGGCCGGTACGACAGCAGCAAGAAACTCACCATCGGCGGCTACGGCACCTCTCCTGTCTGGGGGCAGGTACTGCCTGCACTTAGTGATAAAAACCTGCTGGTAAAATTCGACAGCACCGGTGCAGGCCCCAGCGATCATGCTTCTTTTTATCACAGGAATATTCCTGTGCTGTTTTTCTTTACCAACGGCCACAGCGATTACCACAAGGCAACAGATGATGCAGATAAAATCAACTATACTGCCGAGCTGGATGTTATTAAATACGTGCAGCACGTGGTAGAAGCAACCGATGGCAAAGGCCAGCTGCCATTTACCCGCACCAGCGAACCCGAAGTGCAGGTGGTAAACCTGCCGGTAACACTGGGTGTTATGCCCGATTATGGCTTTAATGGTACAGGCATGCGTATTGAAGCAGTGAGCAAAGGAAAAACAGCCGAAAAAATAGGGCTTAAACCGGGCGATGTATTGTTACAGCTGGGTAGTTATAAGTTTGTAGACGTGCCTACCTACATGCAGGCACTGGCTAAATTCAGGAAAGGCGATACCACACAATTGCGTTACAGGCGCGCCAATGTAGAGAAAACCGTTCCCGTAGCGTTTTAAACCAAAGCATGAAACTAAAACTGAACATTGATGAATTGACCGAAGATTTTTTCTGCGATACGCGGCTGCTCGGCATCATCGCGTCAGTAAAAAATTACCAGTTCTGCTGGCAGCTGAACCGCTTGATGGGATACAATTTCAGGCTGAACCCTGATATCGAAATTCATTTACGCAAAAAAGAAAGAAGCTACTTTTTCCCGGTATACCAGCATGCCGTGCGCAACAGCTCCCTCAGTCATTTTTTATACCACAACCATTACGACGGAGAATACCTGCTGCCTGAATTTAAACACATGGATTTTTTATGGCTCATGAAAGGCGACTGCGTGGAAAACAACGATTGCAGCGAAATTATTCAAACCATTAAACACATTGCCGGTGTGCAAATGGTAGCAGAGCTAACCAACGAAAAAATCCGCAACAAGGGGCACCTGGTATTTTAACCACAAACATTTTTGTATGGAAAAAACAACCGCTGGCTGGGTGGCAGAACACAATGCGCTTTACCGCAAATTCGAGTTTCCCGACTTTTCTGCCGCTTTTGCCTTCATGACACGCGTAGCACTGGCTGCAGAAAAAATGAACCATCACCCCAGGTGGAGCAATGTATACAACACGGTTGAAATATGGCTCAATACCCACGATGCAGGCAATACCATTACCGACAGGGATCACAAACTCGCTTCCCGTATCAACACTCTGCTGTAACTGTTATTCCGGCAACCAATGCCACTGCATGCCTGTTAATGGGCAGACACTACTTTTAAACCAACAATGGAACTGATCAGCGTACCAATAAAAAACAGGCGCCAGAAATCAGAAGGCTCTTTAAAGAAAATGATCCCCATAATTACGGTGCCCACTGCACCAATACCCGTCCACACTGCATAAGCGGTTCCGATGGGAATGGTTTGCGCTGCTTTGTTGAGAAAGAAAAAACTCGCTGAAATGGCAATGGCAAACCCGATGCTCCATTTCAGGTTGGTAAAGTTGTTCGACATTTTAAGGCAGGTGGTAAAACCTACTTCAAACAAGCCGGCAATAACAAGAATCAACCAATTCATAGTCTGAGCTGTTTAAAATGAGTAAACACCCGGTTATATGTCCGGCAACAAGCCGCAAATGTATTATAAATGCCGCAGAACCGGAACCAGGTGCTTTGCACAGCCATCTTTAACAACTTACCATGAAACAGTACCTGTTTGCAGCAGCCTGCCTGCTTGCTATTTTTTATACCGGCTGCACCTGCAACAGCAGCAGCAATAAAACCGGGGAAACTGATTCGGTGCAAACAGCACGCAATATTATTGCAGAAGACAGCGCCATGTTGTTCGACGATACTGCACAGGCTTTTATTTTGCGCGCCCTGCAGCTGCAGTCACTGCCCTGGAACCGTTTTACCCTCGAAGAGTTCTGGGCCGAAGACAGCATACAGAAAAAACCCTTCACCGCAGACACCGGTTTTTACAACAAGTATGCAGGAGTGTTGCGCTGGTCGCCAGACAGCAGTTATGTACTCGATATTGGCTCGTACGGCTCGGTGGTATTGAAAGATAAAAAGGGCAATAACCATATTGTAGCAGGCGATCCTGACACCGAAGTAGCCCTGTTATACCCGAAAGAACAACAGAAATGGCGGCTGTTATTTGGCGGGCCGTCTACCCATATTTTCAATGCCGTTTGGCCCGATTCAACCGAAGTGGCCATGCTGGGCGTGCTCGATCGCGAAGGCACCAGCAACGATGATACCCTGCTATGGCTGATTGATGTAAAAGGGAATTTTTTCCGCCGCTACAAATGGCATTAACCCATAACACCGCCCGGGCTGCTGTTTCACCGAAATAACCTGGCTGCCGGGTAATTATCGCAGCCTGCTTTACCGTAGTTTTATGCCCATAAAAAAACAACTGGCATGAGATTACTGATGAAATGGCTGCTGGCTTGTATGCCAATGGCCGCCGTATCCCAAACCCTTACGGTTGAAAAAATAATGCAGGATCCCAAATGGATCGGCACATCCCCCTCCAACGTATTCTGGCATTTCAACAGCAAACAGCTGTACTTCGACTGGAATCCCGGCAAACAAATATCCGATTCCGGTTATAGCTACAAACTTAAGGGCAGCACTCCCGAAAAAGCAGCCTACAAAGAAACATTGCTGCAGCAGGCTATTGACAATGGCGTATACAATAACACGCATACGCAAATTGCCTATACCTTTCGCGGTGATATATTCCGCCTCGATGTAAAAACAGGCAAAACCACACGTATTACACAAACAGAAGAGTATGAAGGCAACCCCCGTTTTATTAAACAGGACAGCTGGATCACTTACCTGCGTAATCAAAACCTGTATGCCTGGGATGCTTCATCCGGCGAAACCCTGCAACTGACCAATTTCACCAAAGGCGATGTAAAAGAAAAAGCCGGAAAGGATGGCGCAGCCAAAGGCAATGCACAGGAGCAATGGCTGCAGAAAAACCAGCTGCAGCTGATGCAGGTTATCCGTGAGCGCAAACAAAAGAAAGATGCAAAAGAAGCTTTCCTGAATGCTGAAAAAGATAATGACACGCTGCGTGTTATCAGCATTGGCGATAAAAATGTATCGAATATACAGGTAAGTCCAACGGCCCGTTTTATTACCTACCGTTTGGTACAGCCGCCTAAAGACGCCAAGAACACCATGGTGCCTGACTATGTAACCGAAAGCGGTTTCACCACCGATATTCCTGGCCGCACCAAAGTAGGCGCCCCCCTGGGTAAATACGAGTTTTACGTATTTGATACAGAAAAAGACACTGTTATCCAGGTGTTGACCGATTCATTGCCCGGTATTGCAGACCAGCCGGATTATGTAAAAGATTACCCGCAGAAAGAGGCTTCGAAAAAAACAACACGTGGCGTTATCGTCAATGGTCCTTACTGGAATCAGCAAGGCACAGCGGCCATTGTGGATATTCGCTCGCAGGATAACAAAGACCGGTGGCTGATGCAACTCGATGCCGCTACCGGCAAATTATCCCTTGTTGACCGCCAGCGGGATGAGGCATGGGTTGGCGGACCTGGCATCGGTTATGCAATGGGCGGCGCAACGCTCGGCTGGATCAATGACCAGCTGCTTTATTTTCAGAGCGAAGCCACCGGTTATGCCCACCTGTATACCTACCATACCGGCACACACAACAAACAAGCTATCACCAGCGGCCGGTACGAGGTTCAACAGGTACAGCTGAGCACCGATAAAAAATTCTTTTACCTGCTTACCAATGAAGTACACCCCGGCAAACAAAACTGGTACCGCATAAAAACAGATGGCAGTGCCAAAGAGAAAATCACTTCCATGGATGGTGGTTATGAGGTAAGTCTTTCGCCTGATGAAAAGTATATTGCCTACCGCTACTCGTACATCAACAAACCCTGGGAGCTGTATGTGCAGGAAAACACACCAGGCGCCAAACCGCAGCAGGTTACTTTTAAAGCGGCCAGTGATTCATTCAAAGCATACCCCTGGCGCGAAACAAACATATTCACCATTACTGCAAGAGACGGTAAAAACATTTACGCCCGTTTGTACAAGCCTGCTGCTTCAGTTAAAAATGGCGCAGCTGTAATATTTGTGCATGGCGCAGGCTACCTGCAAAATGTACATTACTGGTGGAGCCAGTATTTCCGCGAATATATGTTTAACAACCTGCTGGCCGATAAAGGATACACTGTTCTGGATATTGACTACCGCGCAAGCTCCGGTCATGGCCGCGACTGGCGTACCGGCATTTACCGTTATATGGGCGGCAAAGACCTGGACGATGAAGTAGATGCCGCTCATTATCTTGTAAAAGAAATGGGTATCGATTCAACACGCATAGGCATGTACGGCGGCAGCTACGGCGGTTTTATGACGCTGATGGCCATGTTTACCCAACCCGATGTAATTAAAGCCGGTGCTGCCCTTCGCCCTGTTACAGACTGGGCACATTACAACCATGGTTACACCTCCAACATCCTGAACGAGCCGTTTAACGACAGTATTGCTTACCAGCGCTCATCGCCCATCAACTTTGCCGGCGGCCTCAAAAACAACCTGCTGATTTGCCATGGCATGGTAGATACCAATGTGAATTTCCAGGATGTGGTACGCCTTAACCAGCGCCTCATAGAATTGGGTAAAAACAATTGGAGCGTTGCCCTGTACCCTATGGAAGATCACGGTTTTGTTGAGCCAACCAGCTGGACCGATGAATACAAACGCATCCTGAATTTATTTGATACAAAGCTGCTGAAGTAGCCCGGTTGTTATCATAAAAAAAGGCCGTTAATGACGGCCTTTTTTTATGATAACAGGAATCCATTAAACCATCGGTCGGTTTTTTTTCTCCGTTACATAGGCAATATAATCCGTTACCGGCGGGTCAATATTTTCCAGGCGCAGCAGCAACGCTATTTGCCCGCGATGATAGGTGGCATGGTTAACCAGGTGCAGGTAAATATCGGCCAGTTTATTGCAAAACTGCTGTCCCTTGGTATTGTAATAGGTTAATTCGTACGTATCGTCGTGCTGGTGCGCAATGTCGAGGCTTTGTTGCAGCAACGCTTCGTTGTGTTTGTTAAAAGTATGCGGCGCAATGGCCGACCATGGATTTAAAGAAGGCTGGCCGGGCGCTGCAATACGTTTAATCCACACATGGTGGGCCTGTAACACGTGTGCCATCAGTTGAAGGGCCTTTTCAGGCGGGCCGGAATTATCCAGGGCTTCGATAATGCGTTTGTTTGCGGCATAATTATACCGGAACAAACAGGAGTAGTTGTTGTCCATAACAGCGAGTAGATTTTTATGCAGTAATTACAATTTAAGCTATTTCTGCCGCAAACCCTAGCCTCTGTCACATTATCCAAAACAAAACCGGCCCTTGGGAGCCGGTTTGTCGTTTATCATTTAATTCCTTTCGGAAAGCGTTGAAGGCAATTAACCGTTCATGCTGGCCAGGAATTCTTCGTTGCTTTTGGTTCCGCGCATACGTTTCAGCAATTCATTCATTGCTTCTTCGGTATTCATGTCGTTGATGTACAGGCGCAGGATGTTCATGCGTTGCAGCACATCCCTGTCTAACAGCAGGTCGTCACGGCGGGTAGAAGAAGATACCAGGTCAATGGCAGGGAAAATACGCCTGTTGGCCAGTCGGCGGTCAAGCTGTAACTCCATGTTACCGGTACCTTTAAATTCTTCGAAGATCACTTCATCCATTTTAGAACCGGTTTCAATTAACGCAGTTGCGAGAATGGTTAATGAACCACCGTGTTCAATTTTACGGGCTGCACCAAAAAACTGTTTGGGTTTCTGCATGGCATTGGCTTCCACACCACCGGATAATACTTTGCCTGATGCAGGTGCAACCGTGTTGTGTGCCCTTGCCAAACGGGTAATGGAATCGAGCAGGATCACTACATCGTGGCCGCACTCAACCAAACGTTTTGCTTTTTGCAAAGCAATGGCCGAAACCTTTACGTGTTTTTCAGCAGGCTCGTCAAATGTAGAAGCAATTACTTCTGCTTTTACACTGCGTTCCATATCGGTCACCTCTTCAGGTCGTTCGTCAATCAGTACCACCATCAGGTAACACTCGGGGTGGTTGCTGGCAATGGCATTAGCCACTTCTTTCAGCAACACGGTTTTACCAACTTTAGGCTGTGCAACAATCAAACCGCGCTGACCTTTACCAATAGGGGCAAACAGGTCAATGATACGCGTGCTGTAGTTGCTGGGGGTAGTAAACAGGTTCAGCTTTTCGTAAGGGAACAATGGTGTAAGATAATCGAAAGGCACGCGGTCGCGCACTTCATCGGGGTTTTTGCCATTGATGGTTTCCACTTTCAGCAAAGCGAAATATTTTTCACCTTCTTTGGGAGGGCGAACCGCACCGTATACAGTATCGCCGGTTTTTAAACCAAACAATTTTATCTGTGAAGGAGAAACGTATACATCATCCGGGGAAGACAAATAGTTGTAGTCAGATGAACGCAGGAAACCATACCCGTCGGGCATCATTTCAAGCACACCTTCCGATAAAATGATACCGTCGAATTCAATATTGAAAGCGGGTTCTTTTTTGTATTGGTGACGCACAGGAGCAAGATCTTCCTGTGGTGCAATAATGTTGGCGAGCGCCATCAGATCGGCGGTGTCAGCATCGTTCAGCACACTGTCGTGGTGACCGTTACTTTCTTCTGTATCGTCGTAGGCAACTGCATCTTCAGCATCAGCATCTTCTTTTTTAGAAGGCTTTTGCTTTATTTCTTCTGCTGGTTTAGCGCTTTTGCGTCCGCGCTTTTTAGGCGCATCTTCTGCTGCTTTTTCAGTAACTTTTTCTGCCTTAACTGCCTTGGGCGCCTCCGTCATTACCACTGCATCTTCAGTAGTATTGGTTGTAGTTGCTTTTACGATACGCTTGCGTTTTGAAACGTCTCCACCGCTGTCTTTTTTCTCACTGGCCATAACTGCTTGTTTATCTAATATCTTGTAAATAAGTTCCTGTTTATCCAGCTTTTTGGCATTGGAAATGCGCAGCTGTTCTGCTATGTCCAGCAATTCAGGAACTAACATATCGTTCAATTGCAAAATGTCGTACATAAAAAACTAAAGGAGGTAAGGTTTAACGTTAAGATCCAGTCTTATTAATTGAAGAAAAATTCGGTTGATTACTGGAAAACAAGAATGCTGAGAGGTATGATTGAAAAACGAATCAGCTTGCTTCCGGTTGCAATGTTACTGCAAAATGTTCATATCAAAGCAAAAAATGGCTGTTCATTTGTTTTTTTGGGCTTTTTTCTAAAAAAATTAACGTATTTAGGCGTTTCTGCTGTAACACTGGGTGAATGCGCCGCTAAATGCGGTTTTTGACTGAAAAATGCAATTGACCAGCGCCTTCATTTATATTTGCCCCGCTTTATTTAATTCAACAACCCGGCAAGCGGGTTTCTTTTTTATTCAAATTTATTGTGCCATGTTCAACAACAGGATTAAGATTAAAACACTGCTGTCTGGCGATGCAGCCGGCCAGCAGGTAACCGTTATGGGATGGGTTCGCAGCTTTAGGAACAACCAGTTTATAGCCCTGAATGATGGCAGCACCAATAATAATCTGCAGGTGGTTGTTGAACTTGGCCAGCTCGATGAGCCAACACTGAAACGCATTACCACAGGCGCTTCCCTTAAAATTACCGGCCAGGTAGTGGAAAGCCTGGGCAAGGGACAAAAACTGGAAGTAAAGGCAACAACCCTCGAAATACTGGGCGATTGTGATGCAGAAAAATATCCGCTGCAGTTAAAAAACAGGCCCAGCCTCGAATACCTGCGCGAAATAGCACACCTGCGTTTCCGCACCAACACCTTCGGCGCTATTTTCCGCGTACGCCATGCACTTGCATTCGCGATACACGAGTTTTTCAACAAACAGGGCTTTGTATACCTGCATACACCCATCATCACCGCAAGTGATGCAGAAGGCGCCGGCGAAACTTTCCGCGTTACCACCCTGCCTTTTGATAACCCGCCGCGCACTGCTGCAGGTGAAATAGATTTTGCAGAAGACTTCTTCGGCAAAAGCACCAACCTCACTGTAAGCGGCCAGCTCGAAGGAGAACTCGGTGCTATGGCGTTTAGTGAGGTATACACATTCGGCCCAACGTTCAGGGCCGAAAATTCAAATACAACACGCCACCTGGCTGAGTTCTGGATGATTGAACCGGAAATGGCTTTCTATGACCTGGAAGACAACATGAACCTCGCAGAAGCGTTCATTAAATACCTTATCGGGTATGTAATGACCAACAACCGGGAAGACCTTGAATTTCTTGATCAGCGCCTGGCCGAAGAAGAAAAGCAAAAGCCGCAGGCCGAACGCAGCGAAATGGGTTTAATTGAAAAGCTGGAATTTGTACTCAACAATAACTTTGAACGCATTACCTATACCGAAGCCATCCGGATATTACTCGATTCGCCTGCTTATAAAAAGAAAAAGTTTAAATACGATGTAAGCTGGGGCATTGATATGCAAAGTGAACACGAACGTTACCTTGTTGAAAAACACTTTAAAAAACCGGTGATTGTAACCAATTATCCCAAAGACATCAAGGCCTTTTACATGCGCCTGAACGACGATGGCAAAACCGTTGCTGCCATGGATATACTGGCACCGGGTATTGGTGAAATTGTAGGTGGCTCACAACGTGAAGAAAGACTGGAAAAACTGGAAGGCCGTATGCACGATATGCATATACCAACAGAAGAACTGAACTGGTACCTCGATACCCGCCGCTATGGCGCTGTGCCGCATGCAGGCTTTGGCCTGGGCTTTGAGCGCATAGTACTGTTTGTAACCGGAATGACAAATATCCGTGATGTAATTCCGTTTGCGCGAACACCGAAAAACTGTGAATTTTAATAGCACAACTTTTAAGAAGCGGGTAAATTTGCCTGCTTCTTTTTTTAATCATTGGCCAATCAAATATCCGTATGCATCAGTCCAACATCAACCAGCTTAAACAAACCCTTCAGCCGGTACGCGATACACTGGTAGCGCACCCGCTTTACACGCGTCTTCACTCGTTACAGCACATTCAAACTTTTACACAGTTTCATGTGTACGCTGTATGGGATTTTATGTCGCTGTTAAAATCACTGCAGCAGCAGCTTACCTGTGTGCGCGTGCCCTGGGTACCTGCAGGAAGCGGCAATACCCGTTATCTCATCAATGAAATTGTACTCGGCGAAGAAAGCGATATAGACGCAAACGGTGTTCGCCAAAGCCACTTTGAATTATACCTCAGCGCTATGCAACAGCTCGGTGCAGATACCAGTGCCATCAACAACCTGCTTGCACAACTCGCTGCCGGGCAAACCATACAGCAGGCCATACAGCAAAACGGCCTGCCACAGGGTGTTGTTGATTTTGTGCATTTCACTTTCCAGATCATCGAAAACACACCTGCACATGTACAGGCTGCCGTGTTCACCTTTGGCCGCGAAGACCTTATTCCCGATATGTTCCTGGGCATGGTAAAAGAACTGTCTGAAACCTTTCCGCAGCTCGCTATTTTCCGCTATTATCTCGAGCGCCACATTGAAGTAGACGGAGACCATCACAGCCACCTGGCCATGGAAATGGTAAGCGAATTATGCGGCACCGATACCCAAAAATGGGTAGAAGCCACACAAGCTTCTTTACAGGCATTGGAGAGCCGCAAAAAACTGTGGGATGCCGTACTTGCTGCAGTTGAAGAACACCAGCCGGAAGTAAAAGCATAGAAAATTATTTGTTGTATAAAGGCTTGAAACCCTTTACCACACTGTGTTTCAGCAAGTAGTGCGGATGATTGCAAAAATAAATTCAGAAAAACTGTGTATTTTATTGGTGGTTTAAATAGAAATCCTATTTTTGCAACCCCAACGGAATAATATCCGCCACGGATGGTGCGGTAGCTCAGTCGGTAGAGCAAAGGACTGAAAATCCTTGTGTCGCCGGTTCGATCCCGGCCCACACCACGAAAGCCTCAACAATGTTGAGGTTTTTTTATTTAGGGTAACATTACATCTTCAAAGCTATAATAAGCTATGCCCTTTAAAGTTTATAAACATTTAGTATGTCTTCCGGAAGTTTTTCTATCGGCTCGCATTCTGTAATGGAATAGTGAAATTTATCAATAACACCCATTAACTTGCCATTGACGAAGTCTCCCTGCCCAATTTGCCGGCGAAAGCTCCTCAAGGCACCTTTCGCGTCATAAATTCTGCGAAGCTCATTCACTTCTTGATATATGCAGATTCCACCAACGTCAGCACAAGGACGATCATATTTCCATACAACGAAAATCGGAATCTCTCTTTTGCATTTTTCCTTATCCCTTACCTTGCATTCAAAATAGCTTTTCAATTTGGGCTTGTCGATGACAAGGGTTTCTTTTGGATTAAGCGGATCTTTAATCATTTGCGCGACTTTCATGAAGGCCTTGCCTTCTAGATACTTGGCTTCCACCCTGGCTATCAAATTATTTTTATCATCAACGACAATGATATCCGGGTTTTGATAAACATCTGTATCCAAACATTTTAGCCCAGTGTTATCAGTTATAAATTTCTTCAGCTCATCTACAAGCATTTTAGAATTTATAAGGTCCCGCTCAAATGGATATCGTAATACAGATTGAGGCTGACAAATATTACATGCCCCGCATGGTTTTGACCAATTAGACAAATTTTTTAAATCTGTCCGACATTGAAGTGCCATACGTGTATAATTTAAAAATAAGTTTTTGATTGAACATTAATTTAATGCTTTTTTCCGGCATAAATTAGAGAATAGTCAGTCCGTCGAGAAATTAATACAAAGAACAAAAATTCAATGGGTTAAAACGGCCTGCTATATTTTTTAGTAATTTTGCAACGAGAATTCTAACCCATGATTTATTCTATACGTGCGATCCAAGACAAGCATTCTATTGTTCCCGAAGAAATGAACAAATTGATCCAACTTCACAAAGTGAAGGTTGGAAAAAGCGGAATGCTTTCAAAAAATGCTTATGAATTACTGATCAGCCATCTTGGAAAAGAGACCGATAGTGATTCAAAACCGATTTATATTTTAAATGGCAATAAAGTTCCTGTTAAGAACAAACCTTATTATGAAACACCTGATGGCCGCATTTCTATTTTCCAAGATGATGTTATCAGCTTTTTGCAAGGCCTTCCGCCTAATAGCGTTGATCTAATTGTCACCGACCCCGCCTATTCCGGCATGAATCAAAAGCTTAAGCTTGGGCGTGGGAAAATTATCGGCAAGTATAACGAAGCAGGAAAAGAAGGAGCAAAATGGTTTGAAGAATTCCACGATACGGAAGAAAACTATAAAGCTTTTCTTGAAGCATGCTTCCGTGTTCTTAAAAAAGACAGGCACATCTACTTGATGTTCGATTCTTTTTCGCTTTTGTCTCTCGCGCCAATTGCAAGAGAAGTATTCGAGGTGAAAAATGTGCTTTGTTGGGATAAGGCAAATATTGGCCTTGGACATTATTTCCGACGCAGGCATGAATTCATTCTATTTGCTAGTAAGGGCAAAAGAAATTTAAACTCCAAAAACATTCCAGATGTGTGGAAGATCAAACGTGTAACCTCTTCTGCTTATCCAACACAAAAGCCTGTCGAAGTTTTTGAATTGATGCTGAAGGGTAGCGCTAGTAAGGACTTTGTCGTTTGTGATCCTTTCCTTGGTAGCGGATCGGCGGCTATTGCTGCGCTCAAACAGAATTGTAAATTTTTAGGATGTGATATCTCAAGCAAATCTGTTTCCCTGTCCAAAGATCGTATCTCCCAATTCTTGAAAACAAGGATTGACCCTTATCAAAAGGCATCTTTATTAGGTGATGACGACGCAATGACAAAATTATTTTTCAATGGCAAACTTAAGTAGAACACGAACGGTTTTCTCCTTCACTTCTCCACGCACGATAGAAAAAATAATTCCTGAAATTCAAGTCTTGATCGATTTCTTTAACGGCAAAGAATGGAATACAAAAACGCAGATCGCTTTCTTTGAAAAACTATTTGCTTCTCAATTTTACGAAGGCAGCAAAATGCCGGGTGACGCTGCTTTTGCAGCAAGAGACAGGATTACACGAGCTCCAAAAGCTTTGGGATTTGTTGATCTTAACCCAAAGATTGCTTTAACGAAGCCAGGTGCGCAACTTTTAAGCGGAAAAAGAATTCATGAGGTCATAGCAAGGCAGTTATTCAAATTTCAGCTACCGTCACCCTTTCACAAGATACCGGATGACAGAAACTTTAATATACGTCCATATCTGGAATTTCTTCGATTAGTAAAGGAGCTTGATATGATTTCTAAAACAGAAATTGCCATTTTTTTTGTTCAACTTACACACTATAAGAAATTCAATGAGACTGTCGAAGCCATCAAAAAATTTAGGAACGATGTAACAGAGAATAAAGGCAATAGGCGCGCTTTTATTGATGAAGTATTTACAAGAGAGATATTGAAAATTTACGCCGATGACATAGGAGCTGAAAGATTTAAGACAAGAGAAAGCCGTGAAGAAACATTGGCAAAATTTGTTCGAACCAAAAAAAGCAATCATTTCGACTATGCCGATGCTTTTATGCGTTATTTAAGAGCTACTCAGCTTATCACTTTTGATAAAAAGACTTTCAGGGCGATTGTTGCTCCAGCCCGCGCAGAAGAAGTGGCTTATATTTTAAAGAATGTTCCAAGACAGATTTCAAATTTTAAAACAGCTGGCGAATTCAAGAATTACTTATATGATCCTACCTCATTGCCCTTGCTGACCGATAACAGAGGCTATCTTGAACATCACCTTTCAAAGTTGAGAGTTCCCTTTAATGAAAGATTGACTATTGAGCAATTAAAAGACAAACTTGAACAGGAGGAGGGAAAGATTATTACCCATGCAATCGAAAAAACGACAATCTCCTTAAAAGAATATAGACAGTTTGATGATATCATTTCTGTCTTTAGAAAAGTTCAATTGCGCGAAGTTCCCGATCCGCCACTATATTTTGAATGGAATGTCTGGCGTGCATTGGTAATGATGAATTATGCAAAAGATATCAAAGGCAATTTCACAATTGATCTTGATGGAGTGCCATTGAATTCCGCCGTTGCTAACAAACCCGATATTGAAGCTGACTATGGTGAATTCAAAATGATTGTCGAAGTCACAATGTCCAGTGGTAGTAAACAATATGAAATGGAAGGAGAGCCTGTTGCTCGCCATTACGGACGTGCCCAACTGTCTTCTGATATTCCTGTATATTGTTTATTTATCGCACCCAAAATTAATGAAAACACCCTCGCTCATTTCTTTAATACCAATAGGTTTAACACGAAGGCTTATGGTGGCAAAACAAAAATCATTCCTATGAGCCTTACACATTTCATTGATTTTATGACGATTGCCCGAGATAAAGGATTTACCGATTCCCAAATATTAAAAAGTTATCTTGACAAAATTATTGCCAGAAATGCCACCGCCGAAGATGAAGCAGTCTGGTTTCAGCAAATAGAGAATTCCATTCCCACCTGGGTTGCGTAATTCCGCTATTAAATATTACGTTGTTTTTAACTATCATTTCAACAATACCCTGCTAAAAACTGACGTTACCTTAGGTGTAAAATTATATCGATACTATACCCTTACTTTATTCTACTTTTAGTACAACAAAAAGGCTGTTACCCCTTACCGGTGTAACAGCCTTTTTAATCTATTGCAAAGCAGCCTTAACGTTGTATATAGTTGTAGCGCAGTGTTCCAACATCCGAGCCGGTAATGCCCGCATTAAGCGGAAAACCATCCGATCCATATACATAACTATACGATGAAGAATAGCTGATGCCATATGCCGCGCTGGATTCCGTTTCCTTTGTCAGGTTTGATGCAGATATCGCCTGCGGAAAAGAGTTAATCAGGTAGTACACCAAACGCGCCTGCCCATTGATTGAGGCGTAAGGTGTAGG
The DNA here is from genome assembly GCF_003412455.1 of Deminuibacter soli. Lineage (GTDB taxonomy): Bacteria > Bacteroidota > Bacteroidia > Chitinophagales > Chitinophagaceae > Deminuibacter > Deminuibacter soli. The sequence continues at coordinate 1,123,034 of NZ_QTJU01000001.1, forward strand.
GCTGTTATCGTAAGTATAGTTATCCACATACTGATCGGTAGCAAACAGGGACTGCGAATACACAGCTGTCACATTTCCTTTTGCATCCCATACCAGGGAATCAACCCTGCTGTTATTCAGCTGACCAGGATTAACAGTATACACTTTAACCGGGTTTCCTTGTGGGTTATATACCAGTGTATCGTAGATGCCCTGGTTGCGTTTTATAACTTTTACAATTTTGCCGCCATTGTCATACACAATGTCCGTTGTATCCGAAGTCCGGTTAATGTCTGTATTGCCATCAGAGCTTGTTACCATGGTCAGCTTTCCGCTATTATACTGGTAAAAATTTGCACTTTGGTAACTGCCTTCAAAATATTCATCAGCTAGCAGTGTACCGTCTGTATTATACACGTAAGCAATAGAATCAGTACTGTTTGCAGAGGCAAAGATCACTGAGCTGATCATTTTTTGTGCAGGCGTGTCACTGTTCTTTTTACAAGCTACTGTTGTAGTCAGCAGCGCAAGGCTTAAATAAAGCAGGTTCTTTTTCATGAATGTTGTTTTTAAAGGTGTGGTTGTTTGTGTTTATTAATACAATAGGTTTTGCGAATTACGCGAGCCGGATAGTTTACATAAAAGCCTCCCGCAATAACGGGAGGCTTGGGGGTTGTGTACTATGTAAGGGGTTAGGGTTGATACAAGTTGTTTTTGATGCGCATGAAAATTATATCTGCCGGTTACAACAATACACATGACAACACCGGTTAAGCTAAACTTGGATTTAAAAGAAATTGGTTTTTCATCGAAAAGGATTTAGGGTGTTGTTGGTTTTTCTTTCAATTGGATATATAAAATGGGAATCGACATTTTCAGGCATACTTAGCCATACAACCAGGCTCATATGCGGCAGTTGAAATTCTTATGAATTTCCATTGATATTATAATAGGGAAACTGGTTTCCAGCAGATTGGAGAGAATAGCAAACAGGCACACGGCCGCGCTGCAGAAAAAAAACACTTTTTTCATGTTTCTGATAAAGGTTTAGGGTAAAAGCAACAACGGTGTTTAACAGGCAGCGATGTCTGCGATGCATTTACATTGCAGAAAAAATTTTATAATGACAAACAAGCGTGGATAAGGTAACGGCTAAAATTGCTTCCGGGGCAGTAATAAAGTATATTACTGAAAGGGTATAGATTAGATCAATGAAGAGTTACTATGTAACCGGTTTCATACCGAAACCATAATACGCCGGCAAGATAATAAAGTTTTGACAACCCAACTAAACATTTTCTGATTTTTTCGCATATGAAACTACTTTGGCTGTTACAAGTAGTTGACCTGTATGTCGTTGTGTATGCTCTGCCGCATGTACCAGTAACCCCAGCACATTGCTTGGCAGCTGTTTCCGGCCTACACCTCTTGGCTGCAGTAAATCGCTTTCGCCGGTTGTATGCAGTTGCGTAATCGCAGCGTCTACCTGTTTATTGAACAGCTGTAAAAGCGTTTGGGTAGTGCATGTTTCTCCCTCCTGCTGTTTGCCCTCCTGTGCCAGCTCCAGCAACTGTTGTTTAGTGAGCACATCACCTGTTGCATAGGTAAACAACCTGGAAAGTACGCCACGCAGGTGCTGTAAATGAAAACCAACCGAGGCTGTGCCCGCCGGTTTTTCCCACAACAGGCTGTCGTCAAAACCCTGTAATGCAGCATTTATTTCTTCCCGCGCCTGCAATAAGGCGTGTACTACCGGTTGCAACAATGGAATAATGCCTTCCACCGGACCGCGTAACCATACTTCTTCTGTATTATTCGTTGTCATCAATATATTTATTACTGGCATGGAATTTATACTGTTTATACTATAACGCAAGCATATGAAAACATTCGGCCTCATTTTAATCATCGCTGGTATAGCCATGATTGTAATACGCGGTTTCTCCGTTCAGACAGAAAAAAAAGTGGTGGATGTTGGTCCTGTCGAAATCAATAAAAAAGAGAACAAATGGATTGGCTGGCCTACCTACGCAGGCGCGGTCGTTGCCGTTGTGGGCGTGGTACTTGTTGCCACCAACCGCAACCGCACCTGATTATTTTTGCAGCACGCCGTTTTTCCAGACAGCTGCAATATTCCTGGTTTGCCTGATATCGTTTAACGGGTTGCCATTCAGCACCAGCAAATCGGCTTTTTTACCAATGGCGATATTGCCCCTGTTGGTTACCTGCAGCATACGCGCAGCATTAATGGTTGCTGCCTGTATTACATGCATAGGCGAAACACCTGCTGCTTCCATCAATTCCAGCTCCAGGTGCTCTGAAAACCCCTGCGCACGAACGGGCTGTGCACCGGAATCTGTACCCAGTACAATGGTTACACCGGCGCTGTCTAATTTATGCAGGTTGGTCACTGCATTTTTAAATGCCGTTATCTTCTTTTGCCTGGTTGAATCTTTCAGCTGTTTTTCTTTAAAGGCCGCGCTGCTCAGTCTTTCCCACACACCTGGCTCCAGTGATCTTTTAAAAAATGCATCATTCAGCCAGTAGGCATCCCCACCGTAGGCAAAATTGTATTCATCCAGGGTTAAAGTGGGAATATAAAAAACACCTTTCTGTTTAATGGCCAGTACCAGCGAATCGCTGATCACTGTGTCGCGTATACTATGTGCCAGCACGCTAACACCGGCATTCACCAGCCGGCGCGCATCTTCCTGGTAAAACACATGCGCTGCCACCCGCAAATGCTGGTTGTGCGCTTCCTGTATAATGGCATCGTATATATCTTCTTTCATTTTAGGGGCGGTATGACTAAAATCATCCACCCAAACCTTCACCAGGTCAGGGTGCAGTGCCGCCAGTTGCTGTATATCCTTTATGGCTTCGGGTATCCCTTGCGGACGCATTACTTTATCTGCAAACCCGGGTGGCGGGCCGCCGCCATTTACTCCCAGCCCGTAACCAGCTGTGAATATGGTAGCGCCGGGAATCAGTCCTTTCTGCGATGAATCGCGCAGCGGGAAAATAAGCGCATGATCGGTTCCCATGCTCATTACACTGCCAACACCAAACGATGCATATTTTTTCAGTTGCCTGATAATATTTTCTCTTGTGTAATTACCCGATACTGCACTATCGCCCTGCAGCAAGCCCAGGTGGCCATGCCCGTTTATCAGCATCGGCATAATGGTTTTACCTGTGTAGTCTATCACGGTTGCATCCGGTGCTATCGGGTCACCTGCAGAAAAAATACCCGCAATGGTATCATCCTGTATGGCCAGCGAAGCCTGTTGCAAAACACTGTCGACGGTGATAATGGTGGCGCCTTTGAATATGGTAATGGTATGATTACGTTTCATTCCCTTGCAAGCCCCAACTGCAGTCAATACCAGGCCTATCCATAAAAGCTGTGTGTGTGTTTTCATGTGTTGTGTTTTATTATTGCAGGCGTCCCGAATTACTTACAAAAGCAATGTGCCTGCTGTCGGGCGACCAGCCCGGTGTATTCATTGAGCCCTGCCCGCCATATACATAAGCCAGCACTTTGGGTGCTCCGCCACTTACCGGCATTACACGTATATATACCCTTTTATAAAACGGGTGATCGCCCGGTGCCACATCTTTATTAAAAGAAAGAAATACGATCTGTTTTCCATCAGGTGAAACATGCGGAAACCAGTTATTAAAACCATCATCGGTTAATTGGGTTTGCCCGCTGCCATCGGGTCGCATACGCCATAACTGCATGGTACCGCTTCGCACAGAGTTGAAATAGATGTATTGCCCGTCAGGACTGTATTCGCTGCCATCATCCAGGCCCGGTGTATTCGTCAGTTGCTTTTCTTCTCCGCCAGCTGCCGGCACGCTGTAAATATCAAAATCACCCTTTCGCTGTCCGGTAAATAACAAGGTCTTTCCATCGGGCGACCAGCCGTGTAAATAACTGGGGCCAACCGGTGTTATTTGTTTGGGTTCACCACCTGTTACCGGTACTGTAAACACCAGCGAACCGGAAACTGCATTGTTGCCATTGCTGCTTAAACCCAGCCAACGCCCGTCAAAAGAAAGCACATGATCGTTATTGTTTTGTTTAACTGCGCCTGTATTCAGCGGTTCTATTTTTTTAGTGGCAAGATCAAAGTGATAGATCAATCCCTTGCTGTTGTATAATAATGCCTTGCCATCGTGTGTCCAGTTAGGCGCCTGTAAAGAGGTGGTGCTATCCGTATAAATAATTTTGCGGTTGCCCGAATGTACATCCAGCAACTCTATGTGGCTGCCCAGGTATTGTTTATAAGCCAGCAAACTATCCGGTGCAGGCACAATAATACGTACATTGCTGAACTGTGCCTTTTCTGTAACCTGTGCATTGTGTGCACAAACAAATAAACCGGCGTATACTTTTTCACCCAGCTGTACATCCGATACCGCAATGGTATCAAATGGCTCACCAAATACAGCTGCGGAAAGAATAAATTTATTGCCCTTACGCTCCAGCTGCAGCACATCAGGTGCCTTCACCGTCATTCTTTGTTCTTCTATATTGGCTGTTGCTGCTGTGCGGTATTGCAGGGCGGCAAGGCCATCGCCATGTACAGCACCGCATACCATGGCCGATGTGCTGTCTAATGTTGTACGCACCATCCATCCTGCCTTGCGGTGTGCTTCTTTTCCTTTGCCCACCCATGAAACCCTTGCCTGCAAAATAAAATCACCGGTCAGCTGCCGCCATGCATAATAAAATGCATCGTGGTTAAACCAGATATTGTTGCCAGACCCGGTGATGCCATATTGCTGCAGCGCATTATTGTAAGTAAGGGAACCCTTCAACTGTATATTCCCTACATCGGTGCCGCCTTCGAAAATACCTTTTCCGCCTTGCGGCAAAACCCTGTTGAGTTGTAACAGCAATGCCATGCAAAGCAAACTGATTTTTACTTTCTGCATATAGTAAATTTTTACAAAACATGCTATTGCTGCCTACCTGCCCGGTTGCCACTGTGTTCTGAACTCGTTTGGAGACAGTCCTTTCATTTTGCGGAAAAATTTATTGAAATGGCTGAGGTCTGTAAAGCCCATTTCATAACTGATTTCCTTAATGGTAAACCCGCTGTATTTTAACCTGTTTTCTGCCAGGCTTAGTTTATAATTGTTGATATACTCACGCAGTGTTATGCCCAGCTGCTCTTTTAAATAAATACCCAGGTAATTACGTGAATAACCAAATAAATCGGCCAGTTGTTCAACATGCAGCAATTCGGGGGAGTAAATATTGTTGTGGATATATTGTATGATAGCCGTGAGCTTTTCATCGCCCTGCCGGGTTTGCTCCGGGTACTGGTTGCTTACCAGGTTGCGTTTAATAACCGACAATACGGTTTGTATCAGGAAAAATAAGGTTTCGTTGTTTTCATTTTTCGATTCCAGCCATTCTTTTGCCACCAGCCGCATCAGGTTGTCCATGGTAGCGGCATCACCTTCCCGGTTCAGGGCTACGGCATCTTTTTTACCCGCGTGCATCAGCAGTTCGTCCATGTACTGGTTCCAGTTGCTTTGCACGGTAATGCTGCCAATACCGTTCAGGTAAATATTGGTGAATTTGATAAAGGTGAACTGCGTTTTTTCTTCTATTTCAAAAGAATGATAGTCTGAAGGACCCAGCACAAAAATACTGTTGGCTGCGTAGGCGTAAGAAACGCCATTCAATTTATGCAGCCCTTTGCCCTCATGTACAAAAATAATTTCAATATGGTTGTGGTTGTGCTCCGGATGCGGCCATTCGTGCACAGCAAAATGCGACACTTTCAGAAAATTATGCTGGATATATCGCTTCATATATAAAAGTACCGGTTTTCCATTGAACTATGCAACAGCTCTCCCTCAATCCGTAAATAGCTTTGCCCTATCAAATTTACAAGGATGATTTTATTGAAATGAGCAGCCTTGCCAGTGCGGCAGGGATGGCTTACACCGGCACGGTCTTCGCAGCAACACCCAGGCCCGCCCCCCAACTTCTGGCCGGATAATGCCAGACTTGTTATTTCCTTTTCCATGCAGTTTGAAGCAGGCGGCGCACCTGAAATTGGTGCCGACAGCCCTTCCCGCCCACTATGCTATTGACAATTTAAGCCGCGACGAACGGCCAGGTAATAGAAATACACTAGTGCACACAACCAGGCAGGCGAATTACCCCCTGCCTGGTTTGCCTTGCTTTATTATCTTCGCGGCATGACAGGTATTGACAGTGTACAATTGAAAGAGGTGATCGTTCACAAAGTAGGCAACCCTACACGCAGCGAAATATTGAAGCTTTCTGCCAACCCGCTCACGCTGAACGATGAAATTGTAAGCGGTTTGCTTACCAAATATTTTCTCGGTGCTTTTAATGAAAACGAGCAGTACCGTTTTACCCATATCAGCGACCTCCAGCTCAACGAGGTGTACCACTATATTTTCCAGATATTCGAAGACGCTAAAAACTTTCTTCCCAACTCAGCACTGCTGGCCAATTTTCTTTACTCAAAAAGTACCCACGTAAAAGTAAAGGAAGGGGAATTTTATGTAGCCCATTTCGATAATGTACCCTTCGATGGAGATTATGTGCAGGCCATCGGCATGTTCAAATCAGAAACCAAAGAAACCTTTCTCAGGGTATTCCCCCACGGCCAAAGTCTCGAAGTAATTCACGAAGAAGGTGTCAACATCAATAAACTCGATAAAGGCTGCCTGGTATTTAAAAAGAATACGACCGAAGGCTATGTGGCCTGTGTGGTTGACAATACCAACAAGCAAAGCGATGCCCAATACTGGATCAAAGATTTTTTACAGGTAGAGCCGTATGCAGACAGCTATCACAATACCAACAACACATTGGGTATGTGCAAGCAGTTTATCACAAAAGAATACGCGGAGAAATTCGATGTTTCCAAAAGCGACCAGATCGATTTGCTCAACCGGTCGATGGACTATTTCAAAAACAACGAATCGTTTACGCTCGAATCGTTTGCGCAGGAAGTTATTCACCACGAAGAAGTGGTAGATGCTTTCAGGGATTACAAGCAAACCTACGAATCGGCTAAAAATGTGGTAATAGAAGACGAGTTTGATATTCACCTTTCCGCCGTGCAAAAACAGGCCAAACAATTTAAAACCGTACTCAAACTCGACAAAAATTTCCACGTATACATTCACGGCCGCCGCGATTTAATTGAGCGTGGTTATGATGAGCTGAGCGATAAGAAATTCTATAAGCTGTACTACGACGAGGAAAACTAATTGCCGCAGGCGTTACACTAACCTGGGCCTGCATGCTTTGGCATATTTTATGGGTGCATATGGGGTAGTCTCTTATTCCTTACCTTAAAATACTGTATTATGCTGCGCTGGACGATTACTTTCCTGATCATCGCTATTATAGCTGCCATTTTTGGTTTTACCGGAATTGCTTCCGGGGCCGCACAGATAGCCAAAATATTGTTTTTCATTTTTATCGTATTGTTCCTGCTTTCGCTTATCCGCGGCAGGGGCTAAACAAAATAGAAAAAGACCGCTCCTTTCCGGGAGCGGCCTTACAATATTTTTTACAGAAAGGTTTGTTGCTTAAAATAACCCAGGTTGTATAAACTTCGGTCGCTTTAACTGCAGCCCGCATTTCTTTTCCAGCGCATCTACCAGGTACACGGTCAACTCAGGTGACAATGCTTCATCATGCATATGCATAAAAAAGTACAGTTCTTCCAGCCCGTGTTTAAGCCAGTACTGAATGCGTTTTACCCATTCATCAATCCTGGTGTAATCTGTTGGGTGCAGGCTATTACCCACATAACGGATAAAGGCTTTGGGAATAGTAAGGTGCATGTGTGCACAGTCCCTGCGGCCTGCTGTATCCGTGATAATTAAACCGATATTGCCTGCATGCAGTGTTTCCAGTAATGTTTTAAAAGCCCCTTTATCCGAAAACCAATCCGGGTGCCGTACTTCCAGGAAAAACTGCAGGTCTTTCGGAAGCGATAGCAGGTAATTGAACAAATTGTCTTTCCGCGTGGGCGCGTATTTATCACTTACCTGTAAAAATATCGGCCCAAGGTGGTCTTTAAATGCCAGTACGCCTTCCAGGAATTTATCGGTGGTAGCATCTACATTTACAAACGAGCTGTAATGACTGATGCTCTGCGGAATTTTGGGGCAGAATTTAAAATCCATCCCCTTTGCCTTTGCCGCCCACTTCGAAATCGTATCCGTACCGTACACCTGGTAATGTGTGGCATTCAGTTCTATTGAATTGTAATGATCCACATAATGATCCAGGAACTGCGCGTCTTTTGTGCCCTTCGGATAAATTTTACCCAGCCATTCCTTCCTGCCCCATTTGGCGCAGCCAATGTACACCTGCGGGTGCGCCACCGGCTTACCTGCAGGTAATATTTTTTTATTCCATGCAGATTCTGCCGGCAGGGCAAAATTTACTTCTTCCAGCTCGGCTGGTGTTAATTTTCCAAAATCCATATCGAATGTCTGCAGTTACGCGGCAGACTGTACTTGTTATAAATGTTTCTCGCCCTTGTTGCGTTTTACTTCTGCAACATATTCTTTGATTTCCTGCTCTTTTTCTTTCTTGCAAATAAGCAGTACGTCTTTGGTATCTACTACAATAAAATCGTCCAGCCCCTGCAGTACCAGCAGTTTTTCGTGCGGTGCGCTGATCATGCATTTGCTGGCATCTACCACCATTACGTTTTCACCTGCAATGGCATTGCCCAGGTAATCTTTTTCAAGATTGTCGTAAGCGCTGTTCCATGTACCCAGGTCGCTCCAGCCAAAAGAAGCAGGGATCACAAATACATTGCTCGCCTTTTCCATAATAGCATAGTCAATAGAAATGCTCGAGCACAGCGGGTAAATACGGTCAATAGCCTCCTGCTCGCCAGGTGTATTGAAATGCTCTTTTTCCGACGCAAACAAATCATACATTTCCGGCTGAAACTGCTCAAACGCTTTTACCACGTGTTTAGCCTGCCAGATGAAAATACCGGCGTTCCATAAAAAGTCGCCGCTGGCCAGGAAAGTCTGCGCCATTTCAAGCTTAGGCTTTTCTGTAAACAGTTTTACTTTATACACATCTTCGGCCGCAGCAGCAGTTTCATGCTGAATATAACCGTAACCGGTATTGGGGTAAGTTGGTTTAATGCCAAGCGTTACAAACGACTGGTGCGTGGCTGCAAAATCAAGCGCCTGTTTCGACACCTTTTCAAATGCTTCAATATCAATAATCATGTGATCGCTGGGTGCAACTATCAAAGAAGCCTCAGGATCTTTCTGCAATAATTTAAAAGAAATATAAGCCACGCAGGGCGCCGTGTTTTTGCGGCTGGGCTCACTCAAAATGTTTTCAGTAGGGATGGCAGGCAACTGCTCTTTTACAATACCTGCATATTCTGCGGATGTTACCACATAAATATTTTCTTCAGGAATAAAGCGCTTGTACCGGTCATAGGTCCATTGAATTAAGGTTTTGCCGGTGTTTAAAATATCGAGAAACTGCTTTGGATAACTGGTTCTGCTTTTAGGCCAGAACCGGCTGCCAATGCCACCGGCCATGATTGCCACGTAGTGATGTTTATTCATACAATATTTATTCTGTCAAATATAGGCTGTTGTACTTAGCAAGCAAGAGGGTATCTGGTTGAAAACAAACGTATTAAATTATTCCTTCACGCACCAGGTCGTGCAGGTGCAATATACCCAGGTAACCGTTGTTATCATCTGTTACCACCAGCTGGCTGATATCGTGCCGGCGCAATACATCCAGCGCTTCTACCGCCAGCATATCAGGGGCAATGGTTACCGGTTTGTTGTGCTGCATATCTCCGGCTTTTATACCCGTCAGGTTATCTACATGCTCCAGCATCCTGCGCACATCGCCATCGGTAATAATACCCAGCACCTGCCCTTCGTCACTTACCACCACTGCCGCACCAAGCCTGCTTTTCGAAATGGTTACAATGACTTCTTTCAGCGATGCGCCGGTTACAACGGCCGGTTTTGCATTGTTGCGGTAAATGTCCGCTACACGCAGGTAAAGCCGTTTGCCCAGGTTGCCGCCGGGATGGTATTTGGCAAAATCCTGGCCCGTAAAACCCGATAATTCCATCAGGCATATGGCCAGTGCATCGCCCATTACCATCTGCGCGGTTGTGCTGGTGGTTGGCGCCAGGTTATTAATACAGGCTTCCTGTTTTACGGTGGTGTTTAATACCATATCACAGTTCGCCGCCAGAAACGATTGTGTGTTGCCCACCATGCCAATCAACACATTGCCGAAATGTTTAATCAGCGGAACAAGCACTTTAATCTCCGGGCTTTCACCGCTTTTGCTGATGATCATCACCACGTCATCGCGCTGAATCATCCCCAGGTCGCCGTGAATGGCATCTCCTGCGTGCATAAATAGTGCCGGGGTTCCCGTTGAATTGAGCGTAGCCACAATTTTTTGTGCAACCAGGGCACTTTTGCCAATACCGCTGATTACCAGGCGCCCTTTACAGGTGCTCACGGTTTTAACCGCTTTTTCAAACGAATCGCTTAAAAATCCGGCCATTTCCTGTATACATCCGGCTTCCTGCTGTATTACTTCCCGGGCTTTAGCTATTATTGGTGTCATACCCAACAAAATTAAACTTTAACACCAAACTCTTCCTGATTATCCTTATCGTTAGTAACTTCGCTACCCTTTCAAAAAAATGAGTTGTCCTGAAAGGAATTACACCACACGATTAGCGATTGGCTTGTATTATACACCGGCATTAAGTATCTTATCATTGACATCCCGTACTGTGGGAAGGAAATCTTTGAGAAATGGCAACAAGTACTAAAAAAGCATCCCCCCGCGCCGCCAAGGCAACGGATGAGGTTGTAACCCCAAAAAAAAGCGCGTCTAAACGCGCTAAACCTGTAACTGCTAACGCTATCACCCAACAACACCGGCACGACATCGAAAAAGGCATCCAGGAACACTTTGGATTTGAACAATTCAAAGGCCGCCAGCAGGAAGCCATTCACAGCCTGTTAAACGGCCACGATACTTTCGTAATTATGCCCACCGGCGGCGGCAAAAGCCTTTGCTACCAGTTACCGGCCATGATGCTCGAAGGCTGCGCCATTGTGGTTAGCCCGCTTATTGCACTCATGAAAAACCAGGTTGACCTGGTACGCAGCTACAGCGAAAAAGACGATGTGGCGCATTTTCTCAACTCCTCACTCAGTAAGAGCCAGCAACGCGAGGTAAAAGAAGATTTGCTCAGCGGCAAAACCAAACTGCTCTACGTTGCACCTGAAACACTTACCAAACAGGAAAACCTCGAGTTTTTCAGTGACCTGCACATTTCCTTCTTTGCTGTTGACGAAGCACACTGTATTTCAGAATGGGGCCACGATTTCCGTCCCGAATACCGCCGCCTTCGTGAAATGATGGATGAAATAAATCCGGGCGTTCCCGTTATTGCCTTAACCGCTACCGCCACACCAAAAGTGCAGAGCGATATCGTTAAAAACCTCGGCTTACGCAATCCCAATATATTCATCTCCTCTTTTAACCGCGGTAACCTGTATTATGAAATACTGCCCAAGGTTAAAAAAGACCAGACGGTTAAAAGCATTGTTCGCTTTATTTCGCAGAACAAGGGCAAAAGCGGTATTATTTATACCCTTAACCGCAAAACCACCGAAGAACTGGCCGAAATACTCGTAGCCAACGGTATTAAAGCCGTGGCCTACCATGCAGGGCTCGATGCCAAATTGCGCGCCGAACGCCAGGATCAGTTCCTGAACGAAGACATGCAGGTGATTGTAGCTACCATCGCATTCGGTATGGGTATCGATAAACCCGATATCCGTTTCGTTATTCACTACAATATCCCCAAATCAATCGAGAACTATTACCAGGAAACAGGCCGCGCAGGCCGTGATGGTCTCGAAGGCAAATGTTTGCTGTACTACAGCCATAAAGACGTAGCCAAGCTGGAACACCTGATGCGTGATAAGCCTTTGAGCGAACGCGAAGTGGGTGCACAGTTAATCAACGAAACAGTATCGTACGCCGAAAGCAGTGTTTGCCGCCGTAAAATTCTGCTCCACTACTTTGGTGAAGAATGGGATACGGTTAACTGCGGTAACTGCGACAACTGTCTTAACCCCAAAGAAAAAATTGAAGCAAAAGACGAAGCCGTGAAAGTGCTGAAAGTAGTTCAGTCGCTTGACGAACGTTTTGCTGCCGATTATATCGTTAACATCCTGCTGGGTAAATTAACGCCCCAGATCAATATGTTCCGCCACGAAAGCTTACCGGTTTTTGGTATCGGTAAAGACAAGGACGAACATTTCTGGAACAGCCTTATCCGCCAGCTGCTGCTCGAAAATCTGTTAAGAAAAGACATTGAAGAATACGGCCTGCTGAAGTTTACCCCACAGGGCGAGAAATTCCTGAAAAAACCTGCTTCTTTCCAGATTGTACTGAACAACCTGTTCGAAGATGCCAATGCCGAGGATGATGAAGAAGGTGACACCGGCTCTGGCGGTAATGCTGCTGCAGACGAACGCCTGTTTACCATGCTCAAGGAAATGCGCCAAAAGGAAGCCAAGAAAAAAGGCCTGCCTCCTTTCGTGATCTTCCTCGAATCGTCGCTCCAGGATATGGCTACCCTGTTCCCTACCACTTTGCAGGAACTGGAAAAATGCCAGGGTGTAAGCAAGGGCAAGGCCCTGCGGTATGGCAAACCTTTTATTGAGGTGATCGCCAAATTTGTAGAAGAAAACAATATTGAAAAACCGGATGATTTTGTAATGAAAAGTGTTGCCAATAAAAGCAACAACAAGATTTACATTATCCAGAACGTTGACAAAAAGATACCGCTCGAAACCATCGCCCGCAACAAGGATCTCCGTTTGGATGCCTTGCTCGAAGAAATGGAAACCATTGTTGCCAGCGGTACCAGGCTTAATCTCGATTACGCCATCGATGACCTGCTCGATGAAGATGAACAGGATGAAATTATCGACTACTTCCGCAACTGTGAAACCTCTTCTTTACAGCTTGCACAGGAAGAAATGGCCGAAAGCGATTATAACTGGGAACAGCTGAAAATTATGCGTATCAAGTTCCTTTGCGAATACGGTATTTAGGTAAACTGATAGCGATAATCCGTTTAATATAACCAGTGCCGGAACAGCTGTTCCGGCACTTTCGTATATCCCCAATTCTGTTCCTCATTTTGTGGAAACTTTTATCCATAGCATCTCAATTACAAAACATACAGCTATGGCAGAAATAATCTCAACCCAAAATAACAGGCATGTACACGGAAAAAAAGGTAAAAAATTATCAACCCGTGTTGACCTCACACCCATGGTAGACCTGGGTTTCCTGCTCATCACCTTCTTTATATTCACAACTACTTTAACCACGCCAAAGGCATTGGATATGGTGATGCCCGATGACAAACCAACCCAATCTCCTACAGAAGTGGGCAACGATAAAACATTACAGCTACAGCTGAACGGGGATCATGTTGTTTATTACAACGGCAACGACAGCCTCCACACCTACAAAACCGATTATGCAATCGGTGTCAGAAACGTAATTCAGCAAAAAATGAATACCGTTCAACATCAGTTCGGCAACGCACGCGAAACAGTTATACTAATTAAGCCAACAGATGCAGCCAGTTTGCAGCAGTTGGTGTCTGTACTGGACGAGATGCGTATCAACGGGGTACAGCATTACGTACTGCTATAGAAAGCTTATAAACTGGTAAAAAAATACTGGATTTGGTTAAAAAACCATTTAAATGCAATTCTCTACGCAGCGTTTTGTTTTTCGTTGGCATCATATTTGGGTAGCCTACTATATAACCTTGAATAAGTCAGTTAAAAACACTATTTAATTTCGCTACTATGCGCGCCACCGGAAATATACAATTTACTGTACAGGAAGGCTTAAGTCTTCTCGAAGTAGCTGCTAGCAAGTCCGGCGATCTTATCTTAAAGTTCCTGGATGTTCAGGGCAGAATCGCGAAAACCATCATCGAAAAAGTAGAGCAAGGGGCACAACAATTGCATATCAATGTGAGTGACCTCAGTGACGGGAATTATGTGATGAACGCGTTTCTGGGTGAGCACTTTATTAAAGCGGTTCGCTTTATCAAGAATTAGTCTTTCAATTGGGGGTATGTATACTATCGTCCTGCCTATTTGGGTGGGACTTTTTTTTGCCCGTAACTCTGGAAAAGCTCACCATTCACCTAAAAGTTATTCAGATACACACCGGCTAAAAGATAGTTTTGTACTTTGCCCCGGGCACCAATTATTTTATTTTAAAATTTGTTTGCCATGGCTATACCAGTTGTAGACCTTTCCCGCTTTACCAATGGAACAGAGGCAGAGAAAAAAGCTTTCGTTCAGGAACTCGGGAAAGCTTATGAAGAAGTAGGATTTGTTGCTGTAAAAAATCACGGCATCCCCGATGAACTGATTGCTGCGTTATACGAATACGTGCAGCAGTTCTTCTCCCTGCCGCTTGAGAAAAAACTGCATTACGAAATTGAGGGACTGGCAGGCCAGCGTGGGTATACCAGCTTTGGCCGCGAACACGCCAAAGGCAGTGAAGCACCTGATTTAAAAGAATTTTTCCAGTACGGTCAAACCGTTGAAGACGATGACCCCATTGAATCGGAATATCCCGACAATGTGCATGTACCCGAAATTCCACCATTCGATAAAACACTGTTCTCGGCTTACCGCCATTTTGAAAAAAGCGGCTATGCCTTGTTACAGGCCATTTCCCTTTACCTTGGGCTGGATGAGGATTATTTTAAACCGCACCTGCACAATGGCAACTCCATTTTACGCGCCATTCACTACCCGCCCATTACACACGAACCAAAATCAGCCATCCGCGCTGAACAGCATGAAGACATTAACCTCATCACTTTACTGGTAGGTGCTTCTGCAGATGGTTTACAGATTTTAACCAAACAGGGCGATTGGGTAAACGTGACTTCTTTACCTGAACAAATTGTAGTAAACGTAGGCGATATGCTGCAAAGGCTTACCAATAACAAGCTGCGCAGCACCACCCACCGCGTGGTAAATCCTGCCCGGGAACTATGGCATACCAGCCGTTTCTCCATGCCTTTTTTTATGCACCCGCGCAGTGAAATGAGCCTGGCCTGTTTGCCATCGTGTATTGATGCGGCGCATCCCAAAGCTTACCCCGATGCTACTGCAGGTGAATACCTTGATGAAAGGCTCAGGGAAATAGGACTGAAGAAATAGATTATGCAGTAATATCATCCCCCCTGAACAAACTTGTTTGTAACACGACATATACCTTTCCTCAGAGCTGTTTTTTTACACAGCATCACAGCATTCGGTGGCCCGCAGGGTCACCTGGGAATGATGCTGAAGACTTTTGTTCAGCAACGCAATGATATTACAGAAGAAGAACTAATGGAGTACAACGGCTTTTGCCAGATGCTGCCAGGCGCTTCTTCTACACAAACGCTTACTTTAATCGGGTATAAACGTGGTGGCATACCATTGGCCATACTCACACTCATTATCTGGATATTGCCGGCCTGTACCATCATGGGTGCCTTGTCTTTCCTGCTGGATTACATGGCAGACAAGTCGTTGAATGTACAAACCCTGCGCTTTATACAACCCATGGCGGTTGGCTTTATTGCCTATTCGGCCTACCGGTTGTTTGGCAAGTCGGTACACAACCCCATTACCCGCATTATCATGGCATCTTCGGTGCTGCTCACCTATTTCCTGTTTAAAACCCCCTGGATATTCCCCGGTGTAATCATAGCAGCAGGTATCGCCACCAATTTTAGTGATAAACGTATTCCGCAAAAGGGTATCCCGCCTAAAAAGATCAAATGGGGAAATATTCTCATCTTTTTCGCCCTGTTTATGCTGGCCGGCTTTCTCAGTGAAACTGCCCGTAAACAGGAATGGAAAAGTCGCGGTGTATACAACCTTTTCGAAAACTTTTACCGTTTTGGCAGCCTGGTATTTGGCGGTGGTGATGTATTGATGCCCATGATGTACGAACAGTACGTGGTACGCCCTGAAACCAAACAGGTAGAAATAAATAACCCCGGCGTACTGCAGATGTCGCACAGCGATTTTCTCACCGGCTCAGGCATTGTACGTGCTATACCCGGGCCTGTTTTTTCCATTGGTGCATTTACAGGAGGCATGTTATTCAGGGAAAAAGGCCCGGCCATGCAGGTCCTCGGCTGTGTTATAGGCGCCATTGCCCTGTTTTTGCCGAGCGCCTTACTGGTATTATTCTTTTTCCCGGTGTGGAATAACCTGAAGAAGTATGCAGTGATTTACCGTTCGCTGGAAGGCATTAATGCCGCTGTGGTAGGTATTATGTGCGGTGCTACCCTGTACTTAACCAAAAACATATCGATGGATATCATGAATGGCTTTGTGGAGCATTCATTGAACATTGCAGTAATTGTAACTACCTTTCTACTACTGGGTTTTACCAAAATACGTCCGCCCTTTATTGTAATAGGATGTTTATTGCTGGGATGGCTGGTTACTTTCTCCTGACCACTATCCTTGTTTTTTGCTGTAGTATCCGTTGGCTGCAATCTCTTCCTGCACTTTATCCGGAACAATATATCTCACCGAACGTCCGTCCCGTATCATTTGCCTCACCTGCGTAGCTGATATTTCCAGCAAAGGTGCATCTACAATGGTATGTTTTGTTCCGAAAGTATCTGTAACCGGATAACCGGGACGGTTGTAAATGATAAAAGAGTAATCCCTTTTTAGCAAATCAAAGTTCTTCCATTTGGGCAGGTTCTGAAAACTATCTGAGCCCATAATGATCACAAACTCGTGGCCGGGATATTTTTCATGCAGGTAAGTAAGGGTATCAATGGTGTAGGATGGCTTGGGGAGTTTAAATTCTACATCAGTAACCTTCAGGTTGGGTGCACCATCAATAGCCAGCCTGGTCAGGTGTAAACGGTGGTACTCATTCAGCAAACCTGCAGAAGGCTTCAGCGGATTTTGCGGCGATACCACCAGCCATACCTGCTGCACAATATCCAAACCTGCCACATAATTGGCAATAATGAGGTGACCAACATGGATGGGATTAAAGGAACCGAAGTAAAGACCTACTTTCATGTGGGGTTGTACGGCGAAGTTTGGTTAAACAATCTCTTCTACAAAAATATGATCTGCTTCATTTAACCGCAGGCTCAGGTTATACCCTGCAACCGAGATAGAAATGGGATCACCCAGCGGTGCCACCTGTTCTACCCTGATGAGTTCACCCGGTATACAACCCATTTCCATCAGCTTGATAAATATATCGTCATTTTCAAAAGAATGAATCACCACCTTTTTACCTATGCCTATTTCGGATAAACGCTTCATGTTCACTAAATATATTTACAAAAGTAAGCTCGCAGATCGTGTATTTGTTACGAATTTTGGAGAGACAAAAATACATTAACATTGACTAAGGTATATTTCCATTCTGCCGACCGGCAACTGACCATCCCTAACAAAACAGCACTCAAGCAATTTGTAGAAACCATCTTTAAGAAGGAGAAACACCCATTGCAGGAGATCCGTTATATCTTTTGTTCAGACGACTATTTACTGCAGATTAACCGGGATCACCTGCAGCACGATTATTACACAGACATTATCACCTTTGACCTGAGTGAGGGTAATGGAACCATTGGGGAAGTATATATTAGCCTAGACCGGGTAAAAGACAACGCCAAAACCCATGAGACCACCTACCCTACAGAAGCCCGGCGCGTTATTTTTCACGGAGCGCTGCATTTGTGCGGATACAAGGATAAGAGTAAGGCCGACGCTGTAAACATGCGCAAAATGGAAGATCTCTATTTAAAAAAATACCTGGTATTCCTTGACAAACAATAATGTGAAACGTTCCACGTGGAACAAAAGCTAGGTATATACAATTCAATGTTGTTTAGTTAAGTGTATTTGATATTTTAACCGCAAAGAACACAAAGGAAAACCCCGCCAAGTTCACAAAGGAACCCATTATGTTTATTTTCATTATGTCTTGATTGGTAATACCGGCACCTAATATCGTTTAAATAATACCTTTTTGTGATCTCTGTGGGTTTTCCCTTTGTGTTTCTCTGTGGTAGAAAATCAATCATCTTCGGTTATTCTGCCATCCAACTTCAAACCTTAAACTTTAAACTTTTAACATTAAACACCCCAACGTTCCACGTGGAACATAGTAATCAATTTGTAAAATAACTAGTCTGCCTGCCATCTCACGTTCCACGTGGAACGTAGGCTATTGTAGGAACTGTATCTTTGCAAAAATTATTAGAGGAATGTTTCCAGAATACGATGTAATAGTAGTAGGTGCAGGTCATGCCGGGTCTGAGGCTGCCGCTGCTGCTGCTAACCTGGGTAGTAAGGTATTACTGATTACGATGAATATGCAAACCATTGGACAAATGAGTTGTAACCCCGCCATGGGTGGTATTGCAAAAGGACAAATTGTACGGGAGATAGACGCCTTAGGTGGTTACAGTGGCATTGTCACAGATGAAAGCATGATCCAATTCAGGATGCTGAATAAGAGTAAAGGTCCTGCCATGTGGAGCCCCAGGGCTCAAAACGACCGTATGCTCTTCGCTTCCAAATGGAGGGAGATGCTGGAAAATACCCCCAATGTAGATTTCTACCAGGATATGGTGAAGTCAATCATTATTAAAAACAACCGGGCCTGCGGTGTGGTTACAGGTCTGGGTAACGAAATAAAGGCAAAAAGTGTCGTTGTAACCAGTGGTACCTTTCTCAATGGTATCATCCATATAGGTGAAAAGAAATTGGGTGGTGGCCGTGCCGGTGAAAATGCCGCAACCGGTATTACGGAGCAGCTGGTGACTTTTGGTTTCGAAGCCGATCGCCTCAAAACCGGCACCCCACCAAGGGTAGATGGCCGCAGTCTAGACTACACGAAAATGGAAGAGCAGCGAGGTGATGAAGAAATTACCGGGTTCTCTTACCTGGATGTAAAGAAGATTACACCGGCAGAACAGCGCAGTTGTTACATTACCTATACCAGCGAGCAGGTACATGATATGCTGAAAACAGGGTTCGATCGCAGTCCCATGTACACCGGACGTATTGAAGGGGTGGGTCCAAGGTATTGCCCCAGCATTGAAGACAAGATTAATCGCTTCGCCGACAGGGACAGGCATCAGCTGTTTGTAGAGCCGGAAGGTTTTAATACCGTAGAGATTTACGTAAATGGCTTTTCAACTTCCCTGCCCGATGAGGTGCAGTATAAAGCATTGAGCATGGTGCCCGGCTTTGAGAATGTACGTTTCTTTCGCCCGGGTTATGCCATTGAATATGACTACTTCCCCCCTACACAGTTAACCTATTCACTGGAAACCAAAATCATCAGCCATCTTTTCTTTGCAGGCCAGATCAACGGAACCACCGGTTACGAAGAAGCTGCCTGCCAGGGATTAATTGCAGGGATTAATGCGCACCAGAAGGCAAAGGAACTGGAACCCTTCATCCTGAAAAGAAGTGATGCTTACGTTGGTGTGCTCATCGATGATTTGATCAGCAAGGGAACCGAAGAACCTTACCGTATGTTTACCAGCCGCGCCGAATACCGCACGTTGTTAAGGCAGGATAATGCCGACCTCCGTTTAACGCCGATGAGCTACCGCTTAGGTTTGGCCAAACAGGAAAGAATGGAGAATGTATTGGCTAAGGAAGATGCTGTAAAAAGAATCAGGAAAACCCTGAATGAATTTGCCATTGATCCGTCAGAGGCTAACCAGTACCTTGAATCAATTGGCTCTGCAGTGCTCACCGAAAAACAACGTGCCAATAAACTGCTGTTGCGCCCGAATATCGACCTGGCTGCTATGATCAACGCCATGCCTTCCCTGGCTGCAGCACTGGCAAATGAAACAGCTGATTCACTGGAGCAAACAGAGATACAGGTAAAATATGAACGATATATTGAGAAGGAGCAGGAACTGGTAACCAAGTTGTCACAAATGGAAGAAGCCATTATCCCTGACAGTTTTGATTACAGCAAGGTAGGTTCACTGAGTAATGAAGCCTTACAAAAGTTCAATAAAATAAAGCCGCGCACATTGGGGCAAGCCAGCAGGATAAGTGGTGTAAACCCAAGTGATGTACAGATACTGATGGTATATATGGGCAGGTAAGAACTCCTTACATGATATATTCAGCAGGCCGGGTAAGCTTAATCGCTTCACCCGGCCTGCTTTTTTAGCTACACTACTTGACCCTGCAATGCGTAGCCCTTCTCCTTTTGAATAAAATGAACGCTCTCTTTATCTCCTATTCAATTTAACTTTTACTTATAGAATCCCTGTTTACGTAACCAAGCTAAAACTTCTCTTATGAGATTTTTCTACCTTCTAAAAAAAAACGCGCTAACCGTTCTGTCGTTGGTGCTGTTGTCTCTGATTACATCAACGGGCGTTAAGGCGCAGTTGAAAATTGGTGACAACCCAACTACCATTACCAAGTCGGCCCTGCTCGAATTACAAAGCACCAGGCAAGGTTTCCTGTTGCCACGTTTGGCCGATACACTTGACATCAATGCGCTCGTTCCCCCGGATGGTATGATGATTTACCTGGATCCTGCCGCAGGAACCGGCCGCGGTTTGTACATCCGCAAATCAGGTGTATGGCAGCGCATTACTACCGATTCTTCTACTGCAACTACAAGCTGGAATCTCAAAGGAAACAATCTTGCTACCACCAATGCATTTTTAGGAACCCTCGATCAGCGGGCCCTCCGTATTGTGACCAACAGCCTGGAAAGAATGGTGATCGACAGCGTAACTGGTGATGTATCAATTGCCAATAAACTTACTGTTACAAAATCCATTACAGGGGCAGATAGCATTACCGGTCAGCATGTATTTGCACTGGATACAGTAAAAGCGCCTAACCTGGTTTCAACAGACAGTTTGTATTTAACCAACCTGCAAGCGAACAGTGCCTTTAATGAAGTACTGGTGATTAATACGGCAACCGGTGCAGTGTCTCGCAGAACACTGGATTCGGCTACGTTCAAGGGATTCATCATAGGCAATTTTGATACAACCGGTTTTGTAACCGGCCTGGAAAAAAGAGCAGGTGTTGGCAGCGCGAAAGATTCTCTGATATTACATGCAGCCACAGAAACTTTACCTGGTGGTGTATCAGTGGTATCACAAAGATTTGCCGGTACAAAATCATACAGGGATTCTGTGATGGTAAGCGGCACCGGTACTCCCAACTCAAACCTGCAGGTCGCGGGCAGTCTTTCGCTGAACATACGAACAACCACCAGTTCTGAAACCATACACAGTGATGATTACACGGTACTCGCAAACCCCGCTGCCACTATTACCCTAACGCTGCCTGACCCCACGGGATTAAAAGGGCGTACCTATATTATCAAGAAAATCGGTGGTGGTTTGGACAATGCAGTAAACGTACAGGGCAATATTGAAGGGCTGGTAAATACCACCTATGTTATTTATAACGACTACTCGTTTATAAAAATACAAACCGACGGAACCAGCTGGTATATTATAGACAAACAGTAATCACCTGTTATTCTATGTTCAGCCCATGACAGGTATAAGCATATTGAAAAGCATTCTGAAAAAGACAATTATATTAAATATAATTTTAATATATTTTCAACCTGTTATTGCGCAAACTGAAGACATTTACCTGCACAATAACACCAGTATGTTTTTTTTTAATAAGGATACTGCCGCCCTGTATGGTAATATATTCATTAACGGCAGCCTTGCACAGGAAACAGGCAGTTATTTGTATTTCTTTGGAAAGAAGTGGATCAATACCAAAAGCGCCACGCTTGTTGATGAATCCCCCACAGGATTTTTAAACAATGGTGGCGTTGTTAATTTCCAGCAACCAAGCACACGTTACGGTGATCTTGGCCGGCAAAACATTATCGGCAGTTATGACGCGATAAACCTGAAAGGCCCCAGTTTTGCTTCCCTTGCATTAAACAACGCGGCAGGTTTACAACTGGATGACAGCAGCGACCTCGCTGTGCGCAGGCAACTGTACCTGCGTAACGGGAATATCTATCTTAACGGATCGAGCCTGGTGATTGGCACGGATATCAACCGCGGGTCAATTGAAGGATTTACAGATAAACGGTATGTGGTTACCGGCACACAACCCATGGGTGGCTTTATCCATTTCAGAAGTGTGAATAAAAGTACCGACAGCCTCATCTTTCCTATTGGCAGCACAGATACATCCTACACACCTATGTCTGTAAACAACACCGGTGTTACCAACCATTTCAAGGGCCGTGTATTTGATAAAACTTTTGACCAGGGATTAAGCGGTACCGATATCAGTCACCGTTCCATCAACAAAACCTGGCTGCTGGCTGCGGTAGACAACCCGCTGCAGGGAAGCGTGGCATTACAGCACAATATACCGGAAGAACCTTTTATCTTTTTTGATAACAGGGACGGGGCGTATGTTGCGCACAATATAAATGGCAGCTGGGACGCCGGGGAAATTTACGGGCCGCCAAAAAATCCCGGTTTGTTAACCACGGGTGCACCCATTACCATTGCCGGCACCAACACACGGATATTTGCCAATGACCCGGCCAATACCCTGTACATACTTACCAAGCTTACAAAAGATACCACGCATTACCAATATCCACGTGAGCTGATTGATTTCACAGCAACCAGGTTAAGCCCGGTTGCTGCAAGGCTCGACTGGCACGCCTTATTCACCAATCGTATTGTACGGTTCGATATCCAGAAAAGAAAAACCAATGAGCTGGACTGGACAACCATTGGCAGCGTAAATGCCACCAGCGAAGTGGGTTATACTTTTCCTGACAATGATGTGTATTATCCTGACCCGATTTATTACCGTTTGAACGTGATTTATAAAATCGGCGTCAGCAAATATTCAGAAGTCCGCTCTATCCCGGGTGTGGGCAACAACTTTGCCATTGCTTATCCCAACCCCACTGTTGGCGAGTTTACCGTTACAGTGGCCGACTATACCCAGGTGGCCAGCATCGGCATTTACGACTACCTCGGCAGAAAACTGGAAGAGCAGCGTGTGCCTGGGCCTAACACCAGGTTCAACATACACCATTACGCATCGGGCATCTATCTCGTGCTCATTGTTTCAAAAGACAAAAAGCTGATTACTTCATTGAAAGTGATTAAAGAAAACTAGGCTTGCGCGTGATTGTAGATAAGTGTAAAATCCTCGTTAAATGAACGGAATACAAACAGTAATCCTGTAGTTTCGTAGTATTCCAAAATTCAACAGTAAGCCTTTGCGCAGGAACTTTACACAACTGTTTATTTGTTTGTTTTGCTGTTGCTGTATGGCACAGTCGTATGCCCAGTTGCAACGCTGGGACATCCAGGGCACTGTATACGATTACACCAACAAACGCCCGGTTGAAGCCGTTACAGTTTTAAGTACCAGCGGCGGTGTAGCCATTACCGATACCCTGGGTAAATACCGTGTTCCGGTAAGGCAGGGAGATTCTATCTGGTTTTCGTACCTCGGGAAAAATACCATGAAGTACAGGGTGGATACTATTGAAAATACTGCGGCTTTTGAAATAGCCCTGCATGTGGATATTCACCTGCTGCCTGAAGTAAGGGTTAGATCGAGCAACTACAAATTCGATTCCGTACAAAACAGGCTCGACTATGCCAAAATATTCAATTACCGCAAACCGCGGTTAACCACCAGCAGCAATCCGCCTTCTACTTATACACCGGGCAGTTTAACCGTAGGTTTAGATCTTGATGCTATTATTGACATGTTCCGCGTAAAGAAAATGCGCTCGATGATGGCACTGCAAAAAAGATTACTGCAACAGGAACAGGATAAATATATCGACCACCGTTTTACCAAACGCCTGGTACGCCAGCTCACCAATGCAGACAGTACGAATGTTGACATCTTTATGAACACTTACCGTCCTTCCTACGAATTGCTGCAATTGTTCAACGACCTGGAACTGGGTTATTATATCCAGCAATCATACAAAAACTACATCGCCACCAAGCGAAGAAGACCAGTTTACCCACAACTACGCTTTTAAATGCATCAGAAATAAAAATGCCGTATCTGTGGATACGGCATTCGTTTATGTGGATAACCCAATGTGTGTTGTTAATTATCCAATAAGTCCGGCGGCACGGCTAATCTCCAACATGCGTTCAATGGGCTTCAGCGCTGCCACGCGCAGCTGTTCGTTCATCGTAATTTCCGGCAGCTCATGTTCCATGCACAGGTACAGTTTTTCCAGCGTATTCAGTTTCATGTGCGGGCAGTCATTACACGCACAGGCGTTATTGGGTGGTGCAGGAATAAATGTTTTATGCGGCGCATCTTTCTGCATCTGGTGCAGGATACCTGTTTCTGTGGCCACGATATACTCCTGTGCATCGTCTTTTACCGCGAACTTCAGCAGCTGGGTGGTGCTGCCCACAAATTCGGCTTCACGCAGAATCGGGTCTTCACACTCCGGGTGAGCAATAAGCTTTGCCTTCGGGTGACGCATTTTAAGGCGCGTAATCTTCTCCAAACTAAAAATCTCATGCACCATACAGGCGCCATTCCAGAGGAGCATGTTGCGCCCCGTTTTCTTGTTTAGATAGGCACCGAGGTTTTTGTCGGGTGCAAAAATGATAGGCTGATCTTCCGGAATGCTTTCAATGATCTTTTCTGCATTGCCGCTGGTGCAGATAATATCACTCAGTGCTTTGATCTCGGCCGAGCAGTTGATGTACGATACCACAATATGATCCGGGTGCTGCTCCTTAAACTTTTTGAACAGCGGTGCAGGTGCACTGTCGGCCAGGGAGCAGCCTGCCTTTAAATCGGGCAGCAGCACCTTTTTATGCGGGTTGAGGATCTTCGCTGTTTCGGCCATAAAATGCACGCCGGCGAAAACAATGATGTCTGCGTCGGTTTTGGCAGCCTGCTGGGCCAGGCCCAGGCTGTCGCCAATATAATCGGCCACATCCTGGATATCGGGCTCCTGGTAATAGTGCGCGAGCAGGATGGCATTTTTTTCTTTTTTCAACCGTTCTATTTCCGCGAACAGATCAATGGTGGGATCCACATCCACATCGAGGAAGCCGTTTTTTTCCAAATTCAATTTTGCTGTTGAAATGTTGATATCCATCGTATTATTATGTATTAATACATTATTTATATAAAAACCCTATTACTATTACGGGTGTGTATAACGGGATAACTTACTTATCCCCACAGAACAAAGTTAACTTTTACGGCATTATCCACCGTAATTCACAATTAGCTCACAATCAATAATTCAATAGGCAAAAGGATTTGCGGCATTTTTTAACAACGGGGGATATTTCAATGCGGGTTTTTACACAATACCCAATTCACAGGATATGCACTGTTAGTTAACTGGTGGAAATTCGTGTGCAAAAACCGGTATTCCGGCAATTTCTTAAAATTGGCTGAAATTGTTCCACCTGTATGCACTTTCGCAAAAGTCAAAAACCGGGTTTATCCACAGGAATATACCCTTGTTAACAGGTTGATGTTGAAAGGTGTTCCACGCTACCGGCGTGGAACCGGAATTTTTCCCCGGGCATGGCGGATGGCCTTAATGACGGCTTAAAAATCCGGCGGAACGGAAAAATCGGGAAAAGCAGCGGCCTGCTTAAATTTTAGCTGTTATCCACAATTTGTTCAAATGCCAGATTCCCCTATTTTTGCCATCTTCTTATAAACCTTATACTATAATATGTCACTAATCCAAAGGATTCAGGATAAGCAAAAATGGGTGTTCGGCACGATTGCAGCTGCACTGGTCATTTTTATTGTACAGGATGCTTCTGTTCACAGAGGCTCACTGTTTTCCAACGGCACTACTGTTGGTAAAGTAAACGGCGAAAAAATCGACAAGAAAGATTTTGAAGCCAAGATGGATATGATTACACAGATGCAGGGCCAGCAGGCACCGCCCCGTGAACAACTGATGCCAAACGTTTGGCAGTTCATGGTGGAAGAAACTATCCTGAAACAGGAAGAAGATAAACTGGGTCTTGTGTTTAACGGCAAAGAATTAAACGACATATTATTTGGTGATAATCCTCCTGCCTGGATGAAACAGCAGTTCACCGATCCGCAGACCGGTGAATATAAAATAGATGTTGCGAAATCAACTTTTGCGCAGATTAAAAAACAGAAGAACAACCCACAGGTTGCTGCTTTTTATGAAGCGTACATCCAGCCTACTATCGACCAGACGGTGCGTATGAAATATACCAGCCTTATTTCACAGGCAGTATATGTTCCGAAATGGATGTCACAGAAATTAAATGTGGATAACAGCTCTATTGCCAACATATCTTATGTATATGTCCCTTACAGCTCAGTAAGCGACAGCACTGTTAAAGTAAGCGACGATGAAATCAGCGCTTATGTAAAAAAGAACGCCAGCCAGTTTGAGCAGGAAGAAGAAACAAGAACGATTGCTTTTGTTAGCTTCGATGCTTCTGCGAATGGTGCAGACAGCGCTGCAGTGATCAGCCAGCTGAATACACTGAAACCTGAATTTGCTGCAACCGCAGATGCCAAATCTTTTATTGCCGCCAAAGGTTCTGAACTGCCTTACTACGATGGTTTTGTAACAAAGGTTAATATGAAAATGCCAAACGCCGATACGCTGATGCATTTAGGCGATGGCCAGGTATTTGGTCCTTATGCAGACGGCCAGAACTTTGTAATTGCTAAAATGGTTGCACGCCGTGTTATTCCCGATTCTGTAAAAGTGCGCCACATATTAGTGAAGGTAGCTGACCAGGGTGGCCAGCAGGTACTGAGCGATAGCATTGCCAAGAAAAGAATTGACAGCATTGAACTGGCTGTAAGAAACGGTGCTGACTTTGATGCCATGGTACAGAAATATTCTGATGACCCGGGAAGCAAAAGCACCAAAGGTGAATACACATTCAGCTCTACACAATACGGCAACCTGTCAAAAGAATTTGCTGATGTTGCTTTTTATGGCAACACGGGCGACAGGAAAGTGGTGAAAGTTGAAAACGCTTCTTATTCAGGTTACCATTATATAGAAGTACTCGAACAGAAAAATAAACAGGAAGCCTACCAGATTGCTTACATCGCAAAACCGATTGTTGCCAGCCAGGAAACAGTCAGCGCAGCAAACACAGCTGCCCAGCAATTTGCCGCCAGTGTAAAAGACAAAAAGCAATTTGAAGAAGCGGCCACCAAACTGGGTAAATCTCCTGCCCTTTCTCCTGAGATCAGGGAAAATGATTTCCAGGTAGCTACATTGGGTAACAACCGCTCTTTTGTAAAATGGATTTTTGAAAATAACCAGGGTGATATTTCTGCTCCTACCGAAATTGGCGAGCGCTATGTTGTAGCCATGGTTAATAATGTGAATAAAGCCGGCCTGCTTTCTGCAAGCGCAGCACGTCCGCTGGTGGAAAACATCCTGAAAAACGAGAAAAAAGCCAAACAGCTGATTGATAGCAAATTTAAAGGCAGTACCCTGGAGGCTTATGCACAGAGTGCAGGTACAACTGTACAGCGTGCAGATAGCGTTTCTTTCAGAACACCATTTATTGCAGGTTTGGGCAGCGAGCCTAAAATTGTGGGCGCAGCTTTCAACAAAGCACTGAGTGCGAAAGCTTCTGAACCAATTGCAGGTTCAACCGGTGTATTTGCTGTGAAAAGCGAAGGTATCAGCGCAAGCCAGTCTGGCGGCACCCCTGAAGATCAGCGCCGTTCACTGGAAGCCAACATGAAAGCGCAGATCGGTTACCGCGCACTGGACGCACTGCGTAAAGCGGCTGACGTAAAAGACAACCGTTCTAAATTCTATTAGTCGTTTTACCAGCATATTTGAAAAGGCCGCCCCGCAAGGGCGGTCTTTTTGTTTACCCCCTGTTTTTTCGGATTGCGGAAAATTAACAGTACTGCTGCTTAACCCGGCATGCCGGGGTGGCCGGGGTTGAAAATAGTTGGTAAATTTGCGTATGCAGGAACAGATTGTAAATAAAATAGCAGAAAGCGGGTTAATTACCCTTGACCTGGAGGAATATTACCCGAAAGAAGAGATTGTGGTGTTTGATATTAAAGACCACCTGTTTATGGGTATGATGCTGAAGGAAAAAGATTTCAGGGCATCATTGCAGGGGCTTGACTGGGAAGTATACCGCGGCAAAAATGTGGCAGTAACCTGCAGTGCCCAGGGAGCCATTGTTCCGCTGTGGTCGTACATGCTGGTAACCACTTACCTGCAGCCTGTTGCGAAATATGTAGCGTACGGCGATGCGAAAAGCCTGCTGAATACGCTATTTGTCAAAAATCTTTCGGTGCTGAAAGGTGAAGACTATACCGACAAACGCATTGTGGTAAAAGGCTGTGCCGATGTGCAGGTGCCAGAAGCCGCGTATCTTGAAATAACCAATATACTGCGCCCCTTTGCCAAAAGCATTATGTATGGCGAACCTTGCAGCACAGTGCCCATTTTTAAAAAGAAGCCTTAAACAGACTGTTTAAACCAGCCGCGTTTTTTAAACATTACCAGCATACCAATGGGGATAATGATCATTAAGATAACAGCGATGTAAAAACCCTTTCGCTGGTGCGTGAGCGGAATGATGTCGAAATTCATACCGAAGATGCCACCGATAACTGTTGCGGGCGCGAGCAGACAAGTAACAATGGCAAGCACCTTCATTACCTCGTTCATTTTGAGGTTCACCTTATTCAGGTAAAGATCCTGCAGGCTGGTCATCATATCGCGGTAGCTTTCTACCAGTTCATTCGCCTGCATAATGTGATCGTACACATCTTTAAAATATTTTGTGGTACTCTCCTGCAACAGTTCACTTTCACTGCGTATAATATTGCTGACCATATCGCGAACCGGCGCCACATTGCGTTTCAGCACAATCATTTCCTTGCGCATGTTATTAATACGGGCCAGCGAACGGCTGTCGTTGAAACGTGCAATGTCTTCTTCAAGCAATTCAATACGTTCTCCCAGTTTTTCGAGTACCAGGTAATAATGGTCAACAATCATATCGAGCAGCGAGTAACAGAGATAATCTGCACCGCTTTGCCGCAGCTTGGTATTTGCCACACGCAGTCTTGCACGCAGCGTATCGAACACATCGCGGTCTGCATCTTCCTGGAAGCTGATTAAAAAACCTTTGCCGAGCGCAATGCTTATCTGCTCTGTTTCTACCGAACTGGTTTCTTCATTAAAGTATAACATATTGAGCAGGCAGAACAATATGCCGTCAATCTCGTCTACTTTGGGGCGTTGGCCAATGCTCAGTATATCTTCTACCAGCAGGTAGTGAATGCCAAAATGCTGGCCAATGCTTTCCACATCCTGCTTGCGTAAGCCTTCAATGTTTATCCAGGTAATGTGATTGTTGTCTTTACATTCGAAGCAGTCAACAATGTGCTGAACAGCAAATTCTTTCAGTTCTGTTCCGTTATAATCAAAAATGGAGATAACGGTTTTTTCCGCTTCCTGCCTTACCGGGATAATGGTAGGGTTAACCAGCAGAATTTCCTTGGTTCGTTTGGTATTAATTAACGGACGAATCAGATTAAGATACTTGTTAACAGGCATGTTCATAACTGCATACTGTTTTTAAAACTGCTGCCGGCAGGCAGTTACCGTAAAATTAAGACAGCTTGGTATTACTCGTACCGGATATCTTTTCCAAACGGCATCAGCGACAGTTCTACCAGTTTCAGGTGCTGCATGGCAAAGGGAATACCGATAATAGTGATCGCGAGCAAAAACGCAAAAAGCAGGTGAATTATTGCTGTATAAAACCCGCCGCAAAAAAGCCAGATAATATTAAACAGCAAACTGAGACAACCGCCGCTACCATTGGTTGTGACAACTTTTTTGCCGAAAGGCCATAATACCAGGCCCGCAATTTTAAAGCATTGCAAACCGAAGGGAATACCGATAATGGTGATGCACAAAACAAGTCCGCCCACCACATAACCCAGTGCCGACCACAATCCCCCGAAGATGAGCCAGATTAAATTGCCGAGAATTTTCATAGTAACAGTAGTTTTGGTATGTTGGTTTTTAAATGGTTTTGATTACCTGCGCAGCCTGGCTTCTTCCAGGTCAAGCTCCAATTCTGTATTGCGTAGCAATTCATCTGAATATCTTTTTTCGTGGCGCATGCTATCGAGTTCTTTCCTGCGAATGGCTACAATTTCTAACAAAAAAGTACGGTAACGGGGCAGGAACGCGGGTGTGTTATCCTTGTTTTCATCGTCGAGTAAATTTTTGTTGGCTATTTCAATCATACGCGCGTAGCGGCCTTTCACACGGTTAAAAGCATCAATCTTGGCAACATCATCCGCATATTCCGATTCAATAAAATCCATTACAGCTGTGGCCATGCGCAGGCGGATGGCTTTCTGCTGCTGGCTTTCACTATCGCCGGCTTCTTCTTCCACATTCATCAACTTTACCAGGAAGGAAAGACTTAAGCCCTGCAGTACCAGTGTAACCAGTATCACGATAAAAGTAATAAACAGTATCAGGTTGCGGTGTGGAAAACTCTGGCCATTGTTCAGGGTAAGTGGTATAGATAAAGCCGAAGCCAGTGATACCACGCCACGCATGCCACTCCATGCAACAATGAAAACCGATTTCCAGGATGGCCG
Organism: Deminuibacter soli; assembly: GCF_003412455.1. Lineage (GTDB taxonomy): Bacteria > Bacteroidota > Bacteroidia > Chitinophagales > Chitinophagaceae > Deminuibacter > Deminuibacter soli. Next base: position 1,153,841 of record NZ_QTJU01000001.1, read on the forward strand.
CTCTTCTACAGCGCGAACGCGTTTGCTGAATATTCTTGGTAAATAGGCGCCGGGGAATACCCAGATAATGCGGATAACAATAGTAAGCAAACTGATAATTACTGCATAGCCGATAACAGCTGTAATAGAATAACCTTCGAGGCTTTTGATGATATCGGGCAGCTGTAACCCAATTAGGATAAACACAATACCATTGAGCAAAAACACCAGTGTGCTCCATACACTGGTAGACTGTAAACGGGTACTATAGTTGAATACACGGTGTGAACAGAAAGAAGAAAACAAACCGCCGGCCACTACGGCAAGCACACCCGAACAATGAAAATGCTCGGCAGCGATATACATTAAATAAGGCGATATTAAAGTAATGGCCGTATCAATTGCGGGTGTGGTGGGTAAAAACCGGTGAACAAGATAAATAACATTACCCAGCAGTAACCCTGCAGCAATACCGCCAAGCGATACCGTAAAGAAATTCACTTCTGCCTGCCACAATACAAACTGCCCTGTAAAAACGGTGGCCAGTGCAAAACGGAAAACGATCAGGCTGGATGCATCATTAATAAGGCTTTCGCCTTCAAGTATGGTGGTAATTCTTTTCGGAATTTTTAAACCCTGCAAAACAGTTGTGGCTGCAATAGCATCGGGCGGTGAAACAATGCCACCAAGCAAAAAGCCAAGTGCCAGTGAAAAGTCGGGAATAATGGCATGCGCTACAAACGCGATGGTTGTGGCAGTAAATAATACCAGCACAAATGCCAGCATAAAGATGGGCCGCTTGTATCGCCAGAAATCATTCCAGGAAGTATTCCATGCAGCGGCATATAACAAGGGTGGTAAAAAGATAATAAATACAATATCAGGACTTAAAGATACGTGCGGGATATTGGGAATTAAGCTAATGCCCAGCCCTGCAAGTACCAGTAAAATAGGATATGAAATACGCAGCTTTTCACTGAGCATCGCCAGCATGGATACTACAAAAAGTAATGAAATGATGAGTAACAGCGTGTTTTCGAGCATGGCGGAAAGATAAAAACAAAGGTGAATAAATGAATTTAAATTAATGTATTTAAAACGCGCAGACTACTGAATTTCTATTTCATAAATAAGGATTTACAGATAATAAAAATAAAATATTTTGTTAACCCGCCACATTGTCTGTGATGCAGGTGCAATGGATAATTAAAAAAATTGGCACAATTATTCTATAGATACCTACAACCATATATAAGGTACAGCGGTTTAACCGTTGAAATACTTTTTTGTAAGTAAATTCAGTAAATATGAAACAACAGCTCATTCTGGCGGCACTATCTTCAACCCTTTTATTTGCATGTGTCAGCCCTAAAAAATTACATGAAGCAGAAGCAAGGTATGGCCAGCTAAACGGCGCCTATCTTGAGCTTCAGGGTAAACTTCGCAAATGCGAGCAAGATTCAAAAGATTCTGCCGATGCCTATGCACGCAGGGCATCTTCATACCAGCACAAAGTTGAAAGCATGAACGACCAGGTTGACATGCTGAAACAAAACAACAACCAGATATTGGGTCAGTTAAAAGATCTGTCAGTTATTTCAGGATCGCAGGCTGCCAGCATCCAGAAATCTCTGGAAAATATCGGTGCAAAGGATGCCTATATCAAAGATTTGCAAGGTGCCATTGCACGTAAAGATTCATTGAACATGGCACTGGTGATGAACCTGAAAGGCGCTATTGGTAACCTGAACGACCAGGACATTAACATCAAAGTGGATAAAGGTGTTGTTTACATTGATATATCTGACAAGCTTTTGTTTAAAAGCGGCAGCTACGATATAACCGATGCGGCTAAAAATGTATTGGGTAAGGTAGCAGCAGTACTGAACAACCAGCCCAACATTGAATTTATGGTAGAAGGCCATACAGACAATGTTCCGTTTAGCCGCGGTGTACTGGTTGACAACTGGGACCTGAGTGTGAAACGTGCAACAGCAGTAGTACGTGAGCTGCAGAACCATTATGGCATTACACCTGCACGCATGACAGCAGCAGGCCGCAGCGAGTTTGTACCCGTTAGCGCTAACGATACACCGGAAGGTAAAGCAGCCAACCGCAGAACAAGAATTGTTATTCTGCCTGAACTTGACCAGTTCTTTAAGCTGCTTGAAAAACCGGAAGCCGGCGGATCACAGCCCGTACCCCCACCGCAGAAATAATTTCAAGGGTTATATTATAATGAAAGTCCCCCGGCCTGGCCGCGGGACTTTTTTTGTTTGGACAACAGCACTTACATTTAGGAAAATTTGTATTCATGTATCAAGCAAACGCTGACCGTTATAACCAGATAGCATACCGCCGCTGCGGACGAAGCGGCCTGAAGCTGCCGGCTATTTCACTGGGCCTGTGGCATAATTTCGGCGATGTGGATGTGCAGGAGAACTGCCGCAACATGCTGCGCCTTGCATTTGACAATGGCATTACGCATTTTGACCTTGCAAACAACTATGGCCCCCCTCCCGGCTCTGCCGAAGAAAATTTTGGCCGCATACTGCACCAGGATTTCAGCAGCTACCGCGATGAGCTGATTATTTCTACCAAGGCGGGTTATACTATGTGGGATGGTCCGTATGGCGACTGGGGTTCAAAAAAATACCTCGTATCAAGTCTTGACCAGAGCCTGAAACGCATGAAGCTGGAATACGTGGATATTTTTTATCATCACCGCCCTGACCCTGAAACACCGCTGGAAGAAACCATGACAGCACTGGATTTAATTGTGCGGCAGGGAAAGGCACTGTATGTCGGTTTATCCAACTACCGCACGGCCGAAGCCACCAAAGCCCTGCAGATACTGCGTTCATTAGGTACACCCTGTTTAATACACCAGCCCAAATATTCCATGTTTGAGCGTTGGATAGAAGATGACGGTTTACTTGACCTGCTGGAAAAAGAAGGTGTAGGTTGTATTCCTTTTTCACCACTGGCACAAGGCATGCTTACCGACAAATACCTGAAAGGCATTCCGGCCGATTCGAGGGCAGCCAAAAGCCATGGGTTTTTACAGGAAAGCCAGATTACGCCTGAGAAACTGCAGCAGATACAGGAGCTGAACAAGCTGGCACAGCAACGTGGCCAAACACTGGCACAAATGGCACTGGCCTGGATATTAAAAGACAAGCGGATTACCTCTGTGCTGATTGGTGTGAGCAAAACACAGCAACTGGCAGATTGCCTGGATAGCCTGAAAAAAACAGATTTCAGCGAATCTGAACTGGCAGCAATTGAAAAAATTCTGCTGGCAGCTTAATCAATACCGGTAAAAGCAGGGAGTGGCAGGGAAATTGAACCGGTTTCCTTAGCCAAAAACAAGATCTATGAAATATATCATTGTAATAGGTTGCCTTATACTGGCAACCGCCTGCCATAATGCTTCGCCGGGAAGTAAATCGCCCGTTGCAGGGCAGGCAACAGCTGCAACACCAACATCAGGACAAATGAAAGATACCGCCGCAGCAACAGATACCTCTATTGCAGGTGAATGGTACCTGGTTCCGCAACTGGCATCAGACAGTGCTGCGGGCAAGCTGCCTGCCATTCGGTTTGATGTGGCAGTAAATGCATTTTCAGGTAACACAGGTTGTAACGTTATGCGCGGCACCTATGTAAAAGCCGGTGACAGCATCGTTTTTAACAAACAGGTGATTACCACGCGTATGGCTTGCATTGGTTACAACGAAAAAGCATTCCTGGATAATTTGTTCAGGGTAAACCGGTTTAAATTATCGGGTACCGAGTTGTGGTTGTATGAAAATGATGCCGTGTTGTTTAAATGGAGCAGGAAAATAACAACGCCGCTTAAAAAAGCATAGTACAACATGATTGTACTAAAAGCTATTCTGTGCCTTAGGGCCGGAATAGCTTTTTATTGCAATAGGGTGAGCAGTTGCCTGGCATTTTCAATAGCGTAACCGGAAATGTCGTTGTTGAAAAATGCCCACACGTTATGCCCGCTATTACGCCATTCTTTTATGTGTGCTGCAAAATACTGCAGCTGCTTACCGGTGTAAGCAGAATTATACAAGCCTTCGGGCCCATGAAACCGGATATACATGTGTTTGGCTGTGCTATATTCCGCATAGGGAAACCCTTTGCCAGACTGCGCTACCACGAAAGCGATATGGTAGTGCTTCATTAAACTGATACTCTCCTGCTGCAACCAGCTTTCGTGCCTTACTTCCAGGGCAAAATCGTATTGGTGATATTGTTTTTTAAGGAGGGAAAACAGGTTCTCGCATATGGCTGGATTGAAGCGTAGAGACGGCGGTAACTGGAGCAGTACCGGCCCCATTTTAGATTGCATCCTGTCAAACACATCAAAGAAACGCTGCAGGGGTACTTCGGGATCGTGCAGGTGTTTCATGTGTGTGAGATAACGGCTCATTTTGGGGCAAAATAAAAAGTGCGCTGGTGTTTTGTTTAGCCAGCCGTCTACTGCCGCTGGTTTTGGCAGGCTGTAAAAGCTGGTATTGATTTCCGTAACACCAAAGGTTTGCGCGTAAAACAACAGCCAGTCTGTGGGCTTCATTTTATCGGGATAGAATAATCCTTTCCAGTGTTTATAACTCCACCCCGATGTACCGATATGTAGATTGCCCTTGCGCATAAAGAAGCAGATACAATATGCCTGCCACGCATAAAAAAAGGGCAACTGCTGCAACAGCCGCCCTTTAAATAAAGCACCATAATTTGTTTTATGCCTTGGCCAAACTTCCCTGCCGCACTGATTTACGTGCCGCAGCTGCCTGGCGGTATTTGTTGAGATTAATAAGCAGCACACTCACCAAAATAATTACGAGGCCGGCAAGTTGTACCAGGCTCATGTGTTCATCTGCGAAAAATATACCCAGCAATACAGCCACAACCGGGTTAACATACGCATAGGTACTTACCTGTGTGGAAGGGCGTACCTGCAGCAGCCAAACATAAGCGCTGTATGCAGCGAGAGAGCCCATTACAATAAGGTAGGTTACCGCCAGCCATGCTTTTGCAGGAACAGCCTGCCAGTCGAAGTGTTTGGTTTCGCCCGAAAATGCTGCGCATATAATAAAAGCAATACCTGCGGCAAGCATTTGCCATGCAGTGTTTACTGTGCCGGGGCCTTTGGAAAAATAACGCGAGTACAGTGAGCCGCCGCTCCAGCTCATGGTGCTGAACAATAAGATAATTAAACAGGGAACCTGGTAAGGTGTTGCCGTGCCGTCTGAATGCAGCAGGCGTTCGCCAAACAACAACAGCACACCCACAAAACCAACCAGCAGGCCGCTGATGGTAAAACGGTTGGAGAAATTTTCTTTCCACAAAGGCTTATCAAGCAGTACAAACCAGAGCGGACAGGCCGATACCAGTACTGCTACCAGTGAACTGGTTAAATATTGCTCAACCCATACCACGGCACCGTTACCAATAAACAATAACAGCAGGCCGCTTATGATAGCAGGTTTAATGTTTTCTGCAACAAATAATTTTTCTCCCTTAATGGCGCACCAGCCCAGCAGCAGCAGGCCGGCAGTGGTAAAACGCATGGCTGCCATAAGCATAGCGGGAATGTGTGCTACCGCTATACGGATAAAGAAATAGGTAGAGCCCCAAACAATGTACACGGTGGCAAATGCCAGTATTACCAGCAGTTTGGGTGCAACAGGACGTGGATTTTCTGTAAGCATGAAGTGTTAAGTTTTAGGAATAACCAATTGTGTTTCTTCTTTCACTGTTTCCAATACAATCGTTGTTTTGGTAGATACAATGTCCTTTATCTGTGCCATGGAATTACGCATGAGGTGCATCAATGCTGCCGCATCGGCCACGCGTACTTTGGCGAGAAAACAATCTTCCCCGGCAATGCTGTGCACTTCCTGCACTTCGGGTATTTTGGCAAGCTCTTTACCGGTTTGGCCACAACCCATACCTTCCGATGTTTTGATATAGATGAACGCCAGCAGTTTTAGTTGCAGGGCCTGTGCATTAAGCCGGGTATTGTATTGAAGGATGACCTGTTTTTGTTCCAGCTTTTTTACCCGCTCGAGCACGGCAGACGGTGCCATGCTTAATTCCCTTGCCAGGTCGGCATTCGACATGCGTGCATTGCATTGCATCAGGTCAAGAATCTGGAGATCTGTTTTGTCAAGCACCAATTCCATGCCGTTGAATTTTCTGTAAAACTAGTGGGAAACGAATGAAAATTCTAAAAAAATGGATGAACGGCGAACATTGTTCAGTAAAAGCGGGTGAAAAAAGACAGTTGTGCGGTAGAAAAGGTGAATAGTGAAGCGTGGGGATCTTCTTTGAGGAAAGAAGGGGAACGAAAATTTTTTGGAGAAGGAAATGTATTATTTGCGTTCATTTATTTTTCTGACGTTACAAATGGTGGTTTAATGCAGTGACTGGGCTTTTAGCAGGAATGATAAACAGTGTTGTTAAGTGATTTTAACAACGGCAGGGAAAAAAGAAAGTACAAAGTGATTGTGGAATTTAAAGAGTTGCTATATTTGTGCCCCACAAAAAAGGATTGCCTGATAGTATAAGGGTAGTACATCAGTCTCTGGATCTGAGTGTCTTGGTTCGAATCCAGGTCAGGCAACAGAAAATAAGAATCCCGTCAATAATACTGACGGGATTTTTCATTACAATTATTCAATGTGTGGCACACGCCATTTGGTAAAACAAACGGGTAACTGTTGTAAAGTGGTTACCCGTTTTATTTATAGCGTAGCATACCTGTCTTCTGAAGGCATGTATCCTTTTTGCTGTAAAATGTTTGCAAGGCGATGATAAAAGGCTGGTTCTTCGGGGGTAACCGTTGCAAGCCCATCAACATACCGGTTGTACAAACTAAAAAGAGCGGCAATAAGCACGGTATCGTGCAGCTCTTTATCTGTGGCACCTTCATTTTTTGCAGTTTGCACCATGGCAGGTGTTACTTCCCTCCCGCTTTTTTGAACGGCTGCTGCAATGGTGAGCAATGCTTTCATTTTGTCGCTTACAGAAGCTGTGGCAATATTGTTTTTCACCTGCCGGGCAATAGCAGCATCTTCGAGGTACAGATCAGCTGCAGCCGTATGCGCTGCAGTACAAAACCTGCAGGCATTGCCATTGGATACAACAGTTGCAATGAGTTCCCGCTCTCCTTCTGACAAGGTAGATTCACCGCGCAATAAAATCTGTGTAAGCTGGCGGATAGGCAGTGCAGTATCTTGCCTGTAATCGAGCAGGCCGGTGATGCCGGGCAGGTTTTCTTTCAAAGTAATGTATGGCATAGCGCTGCATTAAACTTGTTCACCTTGTACTTTGAATGGTTTGGTATGATAACCTTCTGTGGCGCGCTGTTTGCCGATGGCATCGTACACGGCAGCATCATCGGGCGCCCAGGTGGCCAGCCCGTCAACATAACGGTTAAACATACAAAAAGCGGCTGCAATTAAAACCGTGTCGTGAATTTCGCGGTCGGTAGCGCCCTGCCCGCGTGCCAGTGCAATGTCTGCTTCTGTTACACTTTTACCATTGTGCTGTACTTTGGCAGCAATTTTCAACAGCGCTTTCATTTTGTCGCTTATGTGGGCAGTGGAAGGGTCGTTTATAACCTCCTGCACCAGCTGTGCATTACCACCCAGCTGGTATTTGGCAATTGCGCCATGGGTAGAGGCGCAGTATGTACATTCGTTCAGGCTGGATGTGTAGGTGGCAATGAGTTCGCGCTCGCCGGGTGTGAGTGTAGAGGTAGCTACCTCGTGTAACAAGGTTTGTACAAGGTCGTTGAGTGGCTTGGCTGTTTCGGGATTGTACATAAACAGGCTGCGGATACCGGGATATCCTTCGGGCAAGGCAATGTGTGGCATAATCGTGTGGTTTGTTAGCAAAAAAATGCTTAACAATATAAACAAATAGGGTGGTAAAACAAAAACGCCTCCCCTGCGGGGAGACGTTTTACTTACCTTACACTTCTCAAATTCAAACAAACGGATTCTTTATTTAGAATAAAAATTTTTTGAGCTGTGCACCTGCCTGCAGCATGGCAGATTGTACGGCAGGTACGGTAGCAATGGGGTTCAGCAGACCGTAATCGTGTATTAAACCTTTGTAATCGGAGATGGTAACATCCACACCGGCTGCATCCATTTTACGGCCATAGGCTACGCCTTCATCGTGCAGTACATCGTTTTCAGCAACCTGTACCAGGGCTGGTGGCAAGCCTGCCAGCTGTTCTTTGGTAGCCTGTAAAGGCGATGCATAAATATCGCTGCGTTTGCTGGCATCGGGCAGGTAGCTGTTCCAGAACCAGATCATCATGTTCCTGGTTAAAAAGCGGTCGCTGGCAAACTTGAGGTAAGATTCAGTATCGAAGTTTGCATTGGTAACAGGCCATAACAATACCTGGAGTTTTATTTCCGGTCCTTTTTTATCTTTTGCCATCAATGCAACAACGGCTGCCATGTTACCGCCAACGCTGTTACCGGCTACTGCAAGGCGTTTGCTGTCTGCATTAATTTCTTTACCATGTTCGGCTACCCATTTGGTTGCTGCATAAGCCTGGTTAATGGCAACAGGATATTGTGCTTCTGGTGAGGGTGTGTAGTTTACAAACACGGCTTCTGCTCCTGAATTTACAACCAGGTCGCGCACCAGGCGTTCATGTGTAAAAAAATCACCCAGTATCCATCCGCCACCGTGGAAGTACATAAACACGGGCAGTGCACCTTTTACACCTGCGGGGCGAACGATATTTAATTTTATAGTAAGACCATCCTGTGTGATGGTTTTTTCTGATTCTTCTATACCGGAAAGGTCAACCTTAACGGAAGACTGTGCGCCGGTTAATACTGCTCGTGCATCTTTGGGAGACAATGTTTCGAGCGGCTTTGCACCTGATGAATTTAAAACATGCAGGAATGATTTTATGCGTGTGTGTAAATTGGGATCACTGTCAGTAGACGCCTGTGCATTACCTGTAGTAAGCGAAAAAACGAGGGCTGAGAGAATGGTAGCTGATTTTAAGATTGCAGTTTTCATCTTGTTATCTTTTTGATGTTCCGATCATTTTGATAACACAAAGCTATACCTGTTAGAACGCGCGTTCAATGCACATCCCTGCCTTTGTATTGTACTTTTTACCACTACAGGCGCATTGTGCAGGGATTATTACCAACAGCAAAAAGGCCACCCGTTACCGGATGGCCTTTGTATTTTTTTCGGAGAAATAAACTAAGCTGTTACCTGCAGGTTGGTTTCAAAGCCTGCCTGCTGGGTTTTGTTAAGCCGGTATAATCGGATAAAAAACTGTGAACCCGCACCAACGGTGTTCATGGGTAAAAGGAAATATAAAAAGGCCTTGCCCAGTGTAACGGAGAAGAGCTGGCCGGATTGTACTTCATGAATATAAGCAAGCACATTTTCCTGTCCTTTGCCGGTAACAATAAAAACGGACATAATAAGCTGCACACCGAAGAGGATAAGCGCTACAAACATAAAAATGCTGGAAAGATGGGCTTCTTCCTGGTCTTTATTACCAAAGGCGAAATGGCGCAGGCTTTTTTTGAATTTGTAAAAAAATACAACCAGGAAAACGAGTACCATGGCATACATAAGTGCAGGTGTGTTGGAGCCGTTGTTCATTAATTCGGCGAACATCCATACCAGGTAAATGCTTTGGGAAAATATCAGCCAATTGCAGGTAGTGGTTAACCGGCGTACCTTGTTGAGTAAGGGGGCGTTCATATATATTGGATTTAGTGGTTGCGTTTGAGCCCGCAGGTTGAAATCTGCAACAAGATAGGTAAAAAACACATATGGTGAAAAAACCGGATTGATAAGCGCACATTAACCTGACTATCAATTTTATATACAGCATTGATTTTGAACAGCCTGCCGCAATGTTGAAAACTTCCGCAGGGGCAGCCGGGGTATTGAAAACGGAAACTTGTGTAAATTGCGGCCATGCAAGATTACCTGAAGGGATTGAATGAACAGCAAATGGCTGCGGCCATGCATATGAAAGGCCCGTTGATGATTGTAGCCGGCGCAGGCAGTGGCAAAACCAAAGTACTCACCACCCGCATTGCTTACCTGTTGGCCAATGGCGTTGATGCCTTTAATATACTCGCGCTTACGTTTACGAATAAGGCTGCGGCAGAAATGAAAGAGCGTATTACCAAAATGCTCGGCAACAATGAAGCACGCAACCTGTATATCGGTACTTTTCACAGTGTGTTTGCACGCATTCTGCGTGGAGAAGCACACCGTATCGGGTATCCCAACAGCTTTACCATTTATGACGGGGATGACAGCCGTTCGGTCATTAAAACCGTGATCAACGAACTGAACCTCGACGATAAACATTATAAACCCAACGTGGTGCAAAGCCGTATTTCACAGGCGAAGAACGCATTGGTTGGTCCGGCAGAGTATGCAATGGACAGTGCCATTCAGCAGGAAGACATGCGCTCTAACCGCCCGGCCATTGCACAGATATACCAGGCTTATGCAGCGCGCTGCTTTAAAAACGGCGCGATGGATTTTGATGACCTGCTGCTGAAAATGCACGACCTGCTTAAAAACTTTCCTGAAGTACTGCACCGCTTTCAACACAAGTTTAAGTACATTATGATTGATGAGTACCAGGATACCAACCCGGTACAGTACGAGATCACCAAACTGCTGGCAGCAGCCAATGAAAATATTTGTGTGGTGGGTGATGATGCGCAGAGTATTTACAGCTTCCGCGGGGCTACCATTGAAAACATCCTGCAGTTTCAGAAAGACTATGATGATGTAAAGGTGATTAAGCTGGAGCAGAATTACCGCAGCACCAAAAGCATTCTGCATGTAGCCAACGAGGTAATCAAGAATAACAAGGGGCAGATACCAAAAGACCTGTGGACTGAAAATGACGGCGGCGATAAAATTCGCCTGGTGCGCACAATGACCGATAACGAGGAAGGCCGTTTTGTGGCAGACACCATCCAGGAGCAGAAACTGCGCTATCATTATTATAACAGGGACTTCGCTATTTTATACCGTACCAATGCCCAGAGCCGCGCGTTCGAGGAAAGCCTGCGCCGTATGGGAATTGCCTACAAAATTTACGGGGGTCTCAGCTTCTACCAGCGTAAGGAGATCAAAGACATGATCGCTTACCTGCGTGTAACTGCCAATACGCGTGATGAAGAAGCGCTGAAACGTATTATCAACTACCCTGTTCGCGGCATTGGTAAAACAACCATTGAGCGTGCCGTGATTGTTGCCAACGAGCAGCAGATTACGTTATGGGAAGTGCTGAACCGGGCTGCTGAATTTGGCTATAAAGCCGGAACGCTGGAAGCCATCCAGAATTTTGTTACCATGATACGCTATTTCCAGAGCATGCTGGCAGATAAAAATGCATACGATGTAGCGGTGCAGGTAGGCAAACACACCAACCTGGTAAAAGAGCTGTTCAGTGATAAAACTACCGAAGGACTTGCGCGATACGAGAACGTGCAGGAGTTGCTGAACTCTATTAAAGAATGGACGGAAAGCCCCAGCAACGATGATGGCGAAGTAGGCGATAAAACGCTGGGTGTTTACCTGCAGCAAATTACCCTGCTTACCGATGCAGACAATGAAAAGGAAGACGCCGATGTGGTAAAACTGATGACCATTCACGCAGCAAAAGGACTGGAGTTCCCGGTTGTATTTGTTGGTGGTGTGGAAGAATCAATTTTCCCCAGCGGCATGAGTATTAATACACGGGAAGAACTGGAAGAAGAACGCAGGTTGTTTTATGTAGCGGTAACACGTGCCAAACACAAGCTGTGGCTGAGTTATGCCAATGCACGTTACCGTTTTGGCAACCTGGTGCAAAATGAGCCCAGCCGCTTTTTGGATGAAATGCCGGAAGAGTACATTGATAAAAGTTATGCCGGTGGCGGTGCACGCAACCAGGGTGGCATGAGTAACCAGGGTTCTGCATTTGAACGCATGCACCGTGGGTTTGGTAACGATGCCGCTGCTGCGGAAAGAATGTATGGTCCGCCGCCGTCAAAGAAAAAGGAAACTGCAAAACCCACCTACCTGCCGGTTCAGCCGCCTGCATCAAAAGTGGTGGAGCATAAACCTTCTGCCGATTTTATACCGAGCGATACCAGCAACCTGCAGGCTGGCCAGAAAGTAGAACACCAGAAGTTTGGTTTTGGCGAAGTGGTAAAAATGGAGGGATCATCGCACAACCCTATTGCCACAGTGCTGTTTAAAACAAACGGTGAAAAGAAAATCATGCTTAATTACGCGAAGCTGCGTATTGTTGAATAGAGCTGGCAGCCCCGGAAATATTTCCGGGGCTTTCCTTTTTAAGATGTAACCGTTACATAGGTATTTATTTTATTCTTTCATGCATAAGTATGCGCCAGGATACGCAGTGGGCTTGCTTTTCCCTTAAATAGTTGTATATTAAAGGAAAACTTATTTCTATGAAATGGTACACCCTGGTAGCCGCGCTTTTGTTGTGCGGAAGGTTGTTTGCACAGCAGACGGCATCTTCAACCTGTAATTTCAGTTTACTTTTTTCCGTTCACCCGGGCGAGGATAAAAACACGGTTATCGGGGAATTAAAGCAAGCATACCGGGTGACGCTGGTAAACACAGTATCGAACAGTATTAAGCCCGAGTATATACCGGCCACGCAGGATTCCATTTTAGTTGAAACGATGACCTATACACTTGATTCAAGTGCCTGCTTCCAGGGACATACAAGAACATTACGTATCAGTTTTGCAGACAACAAGCTGTTTAAAGTATATGTATCTGCCGAGTTTTCGAAAGACCAGTTTGATGAATTAAATACCAATCTTGAAGCACTGCGCAAAAACATCCAGCAAACGTATCCCTACGAGCGCGGTATAAAAATAAAGAGCAACGACATCAGCGGTTTTGGTTATACCTATACCAAGCAGAAAAACGGGAAAGGCAAGCTGGAAGCGGTTACCGTGCAATATGTATTGCAGAACCTGCCCGGTACACCACGCCAGTTTTACCTGCTTGAATTAACATGGAGCAACCTCAACAATACACGCATGCAGCGCTGGAATTATTGATAATGGTTTTTAAAATCTGATAGGTAAAATCTATCACGGCATAGATAAATGCGATTTTTTAAATGTTGATTATAATGCACTTTTGCACTGCCTCTGTTATTAATCAATATTGTAAAAACAATCACATATGAGCAACCGAGTATTATCAATTGGAAACGCGTTTCCTGCATTCAAAAAGAAAGCAGTAGTATCTATCGAAAAAGGCAAAGAGTTTATCGACATCACAAACGAGTACGCAGCAGCTAAAGGCAAATGGACGGTAATGTTCTGGTGGCCTAAAGATTTCACCTTCGTATGTCCTACGGAAATTGCTGAATTCAACAAAAAACACAGCGACTTTGTAGACCGTGATGCGGTTTTAATTGGCGCTTCTACCGATTCTGAATTTGTACACGCTGCATGGAGAAGGGATCACGCTGACCTGCGCGACCTGAAATTCCCTATGCTGGCCGATACTTCAAAATCACTGGCTGAAGAACTGGGCATTCTTGACGCAGAAGAAAAAATTGCTTACCGTGCAACCTTCATCATCGATCCACAGGGTATTGTACGTTGGGTAAGCGTGTATGACCTGAACGTAGGCCGCAGCGTACAGGAAGTTATCCGTGTACTGGATGCCCTGCAAACAGATGAGCTTTGCCCCTGTAACTGGAGCAAAGGTGAAGAAACCCTCACCAGCCAGCTCGCACTGAACTAAGCCATCAGTTTATATTTTGCATTATACAACAACGGCAGGGTTTTACTCCTGCCGTTGTGCTAAATACCATTATCATGAGTGAATCTGTAGCAATACAAAATGAAACCTTTGTTAACCTGGTCAATGACCTGAAGTTAACAGACTACACACCTTCTGCCAATGCACAGGCTTTACTGGCAGTAGATGCGCGTTATATTAAAGACCTCAAAATAAATGTGGGTAATGTGCTTAACAACGCGCAATACCTTAACCGCAAAGAATCTTTACTGCTGGCTTTATCGGTTGCAGTAAACGAAAAATTCGATGTGCTGAAAGAGGCGTTTACCACCCTGGCTACCGAAGCAGGCGCTACCGCAGCAGAAATTGCCGAAGTAATTGCCGCCACTTCGCTGATGAACACCAACAATGTGTTTTACCGTTTCCGCCATTTTATGCAGAAAGATTTTTATACCAACCAGCCGGCAGGTATTAAAATGAGCATTATGATGAACCCGGTGCTGGGGAAAGAGTTTTTTGAACTGCTGAGCCTGGTAGTTTCATCGATCAATGGCTGCGAAATGTGCGTAACCTCGCACGAACAGTCTGTTTTACAACACAACAGCAGTGAAAGCCGCGTATTTGAAGCGGTAAAACTGGGTGCGGTGATAAAAGGACTGATCACTGTATTGAGTTAATCATTGTTTGTTAACAATAGTAAAAGCCGCCTGTGAAGACGGCTTTTTTGTTTTGCAGCTACCGGCCATTGCATTAGTAATATATACAATATGATAACCGTGACAAACGTTCCACGGGGTTTCAGGAAGGGAAGGGTTTCGATTAGCGAAAAAATTGCAATTGGATGGCAGATGCAGTTATTCTTACGCATTGCTATTTCGCCGGGATTGTTACCTTTGTAATAAGGTAAATTGTTGTGTTATGATTCAAACAGGAAATCCCGTTATCAGCATTTATACAGAAATGACGCCCAATCCAGAAACCATGAAGTTTGTGGCGAATAAATTACTGTACCCGGGTAAAAGCATTGATTTTGCAGATGAAACACTGGCCGGCCCTTCTCCCCTTGCGAAAGAGCTGTTCAGTTTCCCTTTTATAAAAAGCGTGTTTATTGCCAGCAACTTTGTAACGCTTACCAAAACCAGCGATACAGAAGACTGGCAGGACGTGATACCCACCATTAAGCAGTTTTTGAAAGATTACCTCGAAAACGGCGGTGTGGTAGTGAATGAAGATGAAGTTGCCAAAGTAAAACAGGAAGCAACAAACACAGTTGCGGCAGATGATGATGATGTGGTTAAACGCATTAAAGAACTGCTCGACAATTATGTAAAACCTGCAGTTGAAATGGATGGCGGCGCTATCCAGTTCAAAAGCTACGACGATGGTGTGGTAAATCTGATGTTACAGGGCAGCTGCAGCGGATGTCCTTCTTCCATGATCACTTTGAAAGCAGGTATTGAAGGCATGATGAAACGCATGATACCTGAAGTAAAAGAAGTTGTGGCAGAAGCAGAATAAGTAGTATCTCACCTGAATACAACAATAACAGCAAAACCTGACGGCCTCCCGGTTGTCAGGTTTTATTTTTGTCCCTGTCTTTCCTGCGGAGTTTCTTGAACAGGTCGAGCCCGATTTTGATATTTCCCTTGAGATCGGTTTTTGCGCGCAGGTATACACTGGGGCCCACCTTACGGTCTACTCCCTGGTTTTTGGGTTTTTCATGTAAATCTTTCTGTTCCACAAAATTGCTGAGCGGCACCTGGATGCTGATATCAGTATTGCCTTTCATGCTGTACAAGCCTTCTACAAACAGGGTTAGTGCAGTGGATTGTACTTCCATGCGTTTGATGGTTATCTCGTCTTCTTTAATCAGCAGGCTGTCGGTTAATTCAGCAAAATGAATATTGCGCAGGTCACGGTCTTTAAACACATACTGCTGAATACGCCGTATAGGCTCGAAATTGATGAGTGCGCCGTCTTTCAGTGAAAAAAAGATGTTGCCGTTCACTGAATTGGGGATAAGTGCACTTTTGTAATTCACACCCAGGCTAACATTGGCAGTCATATCCATGGTGCCTTGCAGGTTTTGATAGCTCAGGCCAGACAATCCGAAGTTTTCAAATGCATAAAACAGTTTGCGCACGTCTACATTCTGCAGGCGTGTATTAATGTCGAGCACATGCTCTGCATTACCGGTTTGCCGAACATTTCCTTTTAAAGAAACATTGCCACCCGCATGCTGCACGGTTGCATTTTGCATTTGCCAGAAATTGTGTTTAAACGACATGGTGCCGTCCAGGTTGGTTGCGGTAAACTGGTTCAGCCTGATATAGGCGGCTTTTATGTTCAGCAGGAAAGTGCCTCTTTCGAGCAACTGATCGAACCGGAAAGCTGCCCTGGCCAGGTTTTGCTTGCTTTTTTTGCGTTCAATACCGCCCTGTGGTTTGCCGAACAGCGATTTAAAATCTTTGAGGTTCAGCGAATCGGAATATACATAACACAGCAGGCTCGATTTACCGGGGTCTGAAGAAGCCATGCGCCCGATATCGTTGCCCTGTATGGCCACTGTGAATTTGCTGGAACCAATATTGCATTGCAGCTTTTTTACTTCCACATCATTATCAGAGAAAGTGATTTCGCCATTGCAGTTGCTGAAAGTGAGGTTGCGTGGTTCGTAATGCACTTCGCCGTTTTGCAGCACCAGCTTACCGCTCAGGTTTTCCATGGCAGAAGCATCGGCTACCAGCGGGCCATTATACTGGAGTTGCAACCGGGCATTACCTTTTACAAAACGCAGGGTGCGGAGGCCGAACTTGTCGTCGAGTGCAGGAAAGCTGCATGAAGATGCGAAATCAAATACCAGGTTTGGATGTTCCAGGTTGCGTACGATGGTATTGTTGCCTTTCAGTAAAATACCACCCCAGTCGCCGGTGAATGTGTGCAGGGTTATGATGGAGTTGCCGTCTGTGCGCGGCTGCCCCAGTGTATCTTCATTAAAAAAGGTACCGGTAAAGCTGCAGGTATTGAAAGCAATGGCCGGTGTTACCAGCGTATTATTGGTAGTAGCCCAGTCTACCTTTACCAGCGGCGTAGTGCCCGATGCCATAGAACCTTCGATGTGTGCAGTTACATCTACGGGCTGCAGCAGGTTAACCCTGAATAAGGCACGCTGTATATTGGCCGTAAGCAGTTCACCTGCCTGCCGGTAACCCACCTGTTTTGTTTTTACGAGCAGGTTGAAATGCGATTGTGCGGTATCGAGTGTAAATGAACCCTGCAGCTCAAAAGGATGTTTGTCAATATCAATTTTAGAAGCAGGAAAGCTGATGGTTTTAGTGGCCGTGTTTACGTGCAGATCCCACCGGCCTTCAATAGATTTATTAAGGAGGTATTGCCCTTTTGCAAGGTTAAAACCCAGCCCTTTTAAAATGGCTCTTTCGCGCAGGCGAATATCAATTACCGTATCTCTCTTATGCAGTGAAGCCGTTGCATGCTGAAAGAGTATTTCAAAATGTTTTTGCTTTACGGCATCTTCCGAAATGGCAGTGATATTATTGAGCTCAACCTCTTTTACAAATACTTCCTTTTTCCTGTTGCCTGCATTATTGCTTTTAACAGGCATTAATGCGTATTTGTTGCTGTAGCCGGTACTGTCTGTTGCAATATGCACAAAGCCGTTGCTCAGTGTTACTGCCCGCACGTTAATGCGTTTGCCCAGTACATCGGTTAATGCAACGCGTGTAAAAATCTTTTCAATGCTCACCAGGGGTACGTGGTGCAGGGTATCGGTAATGGTAAAGTTTTCCAGTGTTATTTCTACCTGGGGAAAATGCGCCCAAACATTTACCCGCACATTCTGCAGGTGTACATCACCTTTTAGGCCGGTAGTGAGTTTCTGGTTAAGCTCAGCAAGCAGTTTTTCCTTATTGCCTGAGATGTACAGCTGCAAACCCAGCAACAGCAAGGCATACAGCCCCATTAATGCCAGCAGTGCAATAGCAGTCACGCGCACAATTTTATGATGAAGCCAATCTCTCATATTGCTGGTTATCGACGCCATTACAGGCAGGTACGTTTTATTTCGGTCCAAAGATCGCGGTAGCATTGAGCAGCATAACTGCTGTTCGCATATTCAAACAGCGGTTGCTGGTGTACGCCCATTTTTTCCACATCGCTGAGGTAGGGAATATAGTTTTTAAAGAACACATTGTTTTTATAAAACTGCTGCACGGTTTCGTGGTGCAGGTTTTTACGGTGATCTACCATGCTGAAGAAACATTTGATCTTCTCGGTATGCAGGTCATTGTCTTTAAAATATTCGAGAATAGTATCGTACGAGCGGATAGATAAAGTGGTGGGTATGTTGGGCATCAGCACCCAGTCTGCCGCATGAAATATGTTTTCGTGCAACAGTGATATGCCGGGCGGACAATCAAGAAATATAACGTCGTAAGATTTTAAACCCGCGAGCAGGTTCCTGAGCCTTTTCTTGCTTTGTTTGGCTTCGTCCAGTATAATATCTGCATGCCTTGCAGAAAGATCTGCGGGTATCACCCAAAGGTTCTCAAATTCAGATCCATGAGCAGCTTCCTGGATATCGAGTTCTTCTGTAAAAATTTTGCGGGTTGCATTTTTCACAGCTGTTTCCGTATGAAAATAGAAGCTTGCTGCACCCTGCGGATCAAGATCCCATACCAGCGTCTTCATCCCATCTGCAGCAGCAAGATAAGCCAGGTTAACGGTGGCTGCGGTTTTTCCTACGCCACCCTTCAAATTATACAAGGCGAGAGAGGTCATATCCGATTTTTTATAATGGAATATACGAAAAGCAGGCCGAAGCACCTTATAACCAGGGCTTAAATAAAAAACCGGGCAAACGGTTTAAAGCCATTTGCCCGGTTTAAGGAAGCATACAAATGCGGTTATTGCCGCAAACCGGCCTTGTACCCTTTCACTGCATAAAACAGGATAAACAGGTAACAGGGCAGCAGCAAAACATACGCGTGGCGTGTATCCCAAACCTCGGCCAGTTTGCCGTACAACAGTGGCAACACGGCGCCGCCGGCTATGGCCATAATCAGCAAAGCCGAACCTGTTTTGGTAAACCTGCCCAAACCATGAATGGCCAGCGGAAAAATAGCTGGCCACATTAATGAATTGGCGAGACCGAGTAAGGCGATAAACGCCACAGACAAATAACCCTGCGTAACAATGGCCAATACAGCAAATGCCACACCTGCTATGGAACAATACTGCAAAGCTTTTTGCTGGCTCAGGTACCTGGGAATGGCAACAATGCCAATCACATAACCCACCAGCATACAGGCCAGTGTGCCCTGTGTAAAAAAGCGCGCATTTGAAAGCGGTATGCCCAGTGATTTGCCGTAGTTGATAATGGTATCGCCTGCCATTACTTCAACCCCTACATACAAAAACAAAGTAATAACGCCCAGCACCAGGTGCGGGAACTGGAATACACTCGTTTTACCGGTGTTGTGATCGGGCACTGCGGCATCCGCACCATCATCATTGATATCGGGAAGTGAGGAGCGCAATACGGCAACGGCCAGTATTACCAAAGCAATGGTGATAATGATATAAGGATTGATCACCCTCCCGGCCAGCTCGCTGAGTGTGGCTTCGCGGGTAGCGGCGTCCATTTGCAGCAATTTTTTCTCCAGTCCGTCGGCATCACTTAAAGCGATGTAACCGAATATTAAACCGGCGAGTATGCCTGCCACTTTATTACAGATGCCCATAATGCTGATGCGGGTGGCAGCACTTTCGTGCGGGCCAAGTATAGCAACATACGGATTGGAAGCGGTTTGCAACAGGGCAAGACCAGTGCCTATAATGAACAGGCCAACGAGAAAAAGATCGAAGCTTCTTGCTTTGGCAGCAGGGATAAAGATAGCGGCGCCAAGGGCCATTACCAGCAAACCCAGGGCCATGCCTTTTTTGTAACCTGTTTTTCTTAAAACCAGTGAAGAAGGGACTGCCATAACAGTATAGGCAATAAAAAATGCGGTGGCAACCAGGTACGACTGTACATCAGACTGTAGCTGGCAGGCAATTTTGAGGTAGGGAATCAGTGTTCCGTTCACCCAGGTAATAAACCCGAAAATAAAGAACAGTGCGCCGATAATCAGCAGTGGTCCCAGCTGTGTTTTCTTTGCTGTTGTGTTTTTCAATACGTCTTGTTGCAGTTCAATAGTTGTAGACATTGGCTCGTTTGGTTTTGGCTTGTAGAAAATTGGGCAGGGCGAACATTTAACAGTAGTATCTGCCGGGGGCAAATTGTAATGAAGATAATTGCCGCGGAGCAAGCGGCCAATAAAAAAAGAATAACTAATATTTGTTAGTCTGAAAAAATGCCCTTTTCTTTGCCATCCGTTAACGAAACATTAACGGAATGATTGCCGCCGAAACTAACGATTGCTTGTATTGTTTGCTTGCCTGAAAAATGAACGATCCGACTGATTACCGGACGTTCGTATTCAAAGTTCCTTATGGTTTTTTAAAAAGTATAAAGGGAGCCTGGGTCAACCGGCTCCCTTTTTATTGGGGGAAGTGTGTAGTATGCTGTTTATGCTTTCATACCCTCCAGCTCTTTCTGCATCCGGAACATCTCATCGCGCAAACGCGCTGCTTCAATAAAATCGAGATCACGCGCTGCTTTTTCCATTTCCTTTTTCACTTTGCTGATGGCTTTTTCCATTTGCGGAATGGTTTTGTACACCACCTGTTCTTCAGCGGCCTGCGAGGTAACAATATCGCGATCTGCAGGGATGGCATATGCACTTTTTTCGTCAAAGCCCTTAATATCCAGAACAGAAGTTTGTTTCATAATCTGTTCAATAGATTTTTTCACGGTTTTGGGAACAATACCATGTGCGAGGTTGTGGGCAATTTGTTTTTCACGGCGGCGATCTGTTTCATCTATGGTACGCTGCATGCTTTCAGTCATGGTATCGGCGTAGAATATTACCAGCCCATCTGCATTACGCGCTGCACGGCCTGCCGTTTGCGTTAATGATTTTTCATTGCGCAGAAAACCTTCCTTGTCTGCATCAAGAATAGCCACCAGTGACACTTCCGGTAAATCCAACCCTTCGCGCAGCAGGTTTACGCCCACCAGCACATCAATTTCGCCCAGGCGCAGCTGACGCAGTATTTCCACCCTTTCCAGGGTATCTACATCGCTGTGTATGTACTTTGATTTGATGTTGATGCGGTGCAGGTATTTATCCATTTCTTCGGCCATGCGTTTGGTAAGGGTAGTCACCAGCACGCGGTCGCCTTTTTTTACCCGTTTGTCAATTTCATCGAGCAGGTCATCAATCTGGTTAATACTGGGGCGTATTTCAATGGGCGGCTCCAGCAGGCCTGTGGGGCGAACCACCTGTTCTACCACCACACCGCCGGTTGATTCCAGCTCGTAATCGCCTGGTGTGGCGCTCACAAATACCGTTTGGCCAACCATGCTTTCAAACTCATGAAAGTTAAGCGGACGGTTATCGAGTGCGCTGGGCAGCCTGAATCCGTAATCTACCAGTACCAGTTTGCGGCTGCGGTCACCGCCGTACATGCCTGCAATCTGCGGAACAGTCTGGTGGCTTTCATCAATCATACACACAAAATCCTTCGGGAAATAATCCAGCAAACAGAATGGCCTGGCACCGGGGTTACGCCTGTCGAAAAACCGGGAATAGTTTTCGATGCCGTTGCAATACCCCAGCTCGCGGATCATTTCAAGGTCGTACTGTACACGTTCTTTGATGCGCTGGGCTTCAATGAGCTTGCCCATGCGGGTAAAGTATTCGGTTTGCTGCATCATTTCATCCTGTATCTCGTACATAATCTGCTGCTGCATATTTTTTGGTGCGAGGTACAGGTTGGCCGGGAAGATGGCGGCATTGTCCAGCGGACTGATGCGTTTGGACGTGTTGATCTCAATACTTTCCAGCTCTTCAATTTCATCGCCGAAGAATGTTATGCGGTAACCATAGTCGGCATACGGCAGGTTAATATCCACAGTGTCACCTTTTACGCGGAAGGTGCCGCGTTTAAAATCTACCTGTGTGCGTGAGTACAAACTGTTCACGAGTGCATGCAGGAAAGCCTGGCGTGAAATAACCTGCCCGCGCTGAATACGGATAATGCCGTTTTCAAACTCGGTGGGGTTACCCATACCGTAAATACAGCTCACGCTCGCCACCACCACAATATCGCGGCGGCCGGTAAGCAGCTGGCTGGTAGCCTGCAGGCGCAGCTTGTCCAGCTCTTCGTTAATGCTTAAGTCTTTTTCTATGTAAGTATCACTCACCGGCATATAGGCTTCCGGCTGGTAATAATCGTAGTAGCTTACAAAATAGCCTACGGCATTTTCAGGGAAAAACTGTTTAAACTCACCATACAGCTGCGCCACCAGCGTTTTGTTGTGTGTGAGTACCAGTGTGGGCCTTTGAATATTGGCAATCACATTGGCCATGGTAAAGGTTTTTCCTGAACCTGTAACACCCAGCAGGGTTTGAAATCGCTCACCATTTTGTAAACCCTCGGTGAGCTGTGCAATGGCGGCAGGCTGATCACCGGATGGCTGGTAAGCAGAATGTAATTTAAATGGCATGTGTTTTCTCCTAGCTGATAAAATTACTAAAAATAATAGCAACGCGGAAGGGATTAACAAAATTGATAACGCCCCGTTTGTAGCAAAACTTCCGCAACGGCTGCCTGGTATTTTCGGGTATTCATCTAAAACACAGTTTGCACAGAGTTTGTTGCGTTTCGCAACATGAGCCACCATTCCCTTTATCAGCGCACCGGCGCATTTTATAACCAGAACGGCGATTGTGATTTTGTTGTATGGGCACCGTTTCGCAAAAAAGTGGATGTGTGTATTACGCATCCGCAACCGCAAACCTGGCCCATGCAGCAGGATGATTTCGGTTATTGGTCAGTTACCCTTCCCATTGCACCGGGTGCACGGTATGTGTTTATACTGGATGGCGAATTGCAAAGGCCAGATCCCGCATCATTATCGCAGCCCGATAGTGTGCACGGTGCGTCGGAAGTCGTGAGCCGTGATTTTGAGTGGCATGATGCAGACTGGGCCGGCATTGAAAAGCGCGACCTGGTTATTTACGAATTGCATACCGGCACTTTTTCTCCTGAACATACTTTTGAGGGCATTATCAATAAGCTTGATTACCTGCAACAGCTGGGCATTACTGCCATTGAATTAATGCCGGTGAACCAGTTTCCCGGTAAGCGCAACTGGGGATACGATGGCGCATACCCCTTTGCGGTGCAGCACAACTACGGTGGCGTGCAAGGTTTAAAACGGCTGGTTGATGCGGCGCACCTGGCAGGCATTGCCGTAATACTCGATGTGGTGTACAATCACCTGGGGCCAGATGGCAATTACCTGAACGATTTCGGCCCGTATTTTACCGATAAATACAAAACACCCTGGGGTGCTGCATTGAACTACGATAGTGCCTGGTGCGATGGTGTGCGTAATTACTATCTGCAAAATGCATTGCAGTGGCTGGATGAATTTCATATTGACGGGCTGCGAATGGATGCGGTGCATGCCATCTGGGATTTCAGTGCACATCATTTTATGCAGCAACTGAAAGAAGCTGTGCAGGCGCTGGAGCAGCAAACCGGGAGCAAAAAAATACTGATCGCAGAAATAGACTTAAACAATACCCGCTACATCAACCCTGCAGAAAAAGGCGGCTACAACCTCGATGCGCAGTGGATAGATGAGTTTCACCATGCAGTGCACAGTGTATTAACCGGTGAAGTGAATGGGTATTATGAAGACTTTGGTAAAATGCTGCATATTGAAAAGGCCTTTCGCGATACCTATGTGTACAATGGCAACTACTCTGTGCACCGCAAAAAAAACTTCGGCTCCTCAGTTGTTGAAAACCCCTATGACCAGTTTGTGGTGTTTACACAAAATCATGATCAAACAGGCAACCGGTTAATGGGCGACAGGCTGGGCACACTGGTTTCATACGAGGCACTGAAACTGGCAGCTGCCGCTACGCTTTTATCGCCTTATATTCCGTTGCTGTTTATGGGAGAAGAGTATGGTGAAAAAAATCCGTTCCTGTTTTTTGTAGATCACGAAAATGAGCAGCTTGCTGAAATTGTGCGCAAGGGGCGCAGGGAAGAGTTTGCCTATTTTAAGTTCGAGGGTGATTTTCCTGATCCGCAGGATGTAAGCAGTTTTGACAGATCTGTATTGTCGTGGAATATACAGGAGAACCCTGCAGCTACAATGCTGGCGTATTACCAAACATTGATACAGCTGCGCAAAACGCATACTGCCTTGCAGGGCCGCGGGCGAAACAGTATGCAGGTACAGGGCTTTGGCGATAGCAAACTGCTGGTACTACAACGAACACATCAGCACAGTGAGTTGCTGATCTGTTTCAACTTTGACAAAGCGGCTGCCGACTGGGAGCCTGGTGTAAATTTCGCCTTAACCAAATTATTTGATTCCGCTGCAACGGAATGGAACGGTCCCGGCAGTGCAGCTGCATCGCTGGTGCAACCGGGAGAGCGCATTGAGGTGCAGCCCGAATCTGTTGTGGTATTTGAAAAACACAATCACTAATCTATGAAAGTTCCCATTGCTACATATCGCGTTCAGCTGCACAGTGGTTTTACGTTCCGCGACCTGAAGCAAATATTGCCTTATCTCAAACAGCTCGGCATCAGCACTATTTATGCATCGCCCATTACCACCGCGGTAAAAGGCAGTATGCACGGCTATGATGTTACAGACCCGCTGGTGATTAATCCTGAAATAGGTACCAGGCAAGAGCTGGAAGAAATCAACGGGCAGCTGAAGGCATACAATATGAGCTGGCTGCAGGATATTGTGCCCAACCACATGGCGTTCAGTAGTGACAATGCCCGCCTTAATGATGTGCTGGAAAGGGGCGGTCATTCTGCCTATCACCGCTTTTTCGATATCAACTGGCACCACCCCAACCCTGAAATCTGCGGTAAGCTGATGGTACCATTTCTTGGCTCGAATGCAGAAGAGGCTGTTGATAAAAAAGAAATACAATTGCAATGGCTGCATAATAAATGCGTGGTAAAGTATTTCGACAATGTGTACCCGCTCTCCTTTCCTGCCTACCGCATTTTGCAATCCTATGCTTCCTCCGGTCCGCAGCAGGGCATCGATTATTTAAACAGCCACCCGGATGCACTGAAACATTTGCTGCAGCAACAGTTTTACCTGTTAAGCTGGTGGAAAAAAGCTGAGTTGCAGATGAATTACCGGCGCTTTTTTACCGTGAACAGTTTAATATGCCTGCGCATGGAAGACAAAGCCGTATTTGATGAATACCACCCGCTGATTATTGATTTGTATAAAAAAGGACTGATACAGGGCGTGCGCATTGATCATATCGACGGGCTGTATAACCCCGCTGCATACGTAGAGCAATTGCGTAAGGCATTGGGTGATGATGCCTATATTATTGCTGAGAAAATATTGGAGTACAGTGAACAGTTGCCGCGCAATTGGGCATTACAGGGCACCAGCGGGTACGAATTCCTGGCATTTACAGCACAACTGCTTACCAACAAAAAAGGAAGTGCGGAACTGTGTACATTTTACCAGTCGCTGGTGCCTGCTACACCAGCCTACAACGATATGGTGTTTGAAAAAAAGCATCATTTCCTGCTCGATCAGATGAATGGGGAGCTGGATAACCTGTTAGGCCTGGCCGCAACATTGCAATTGGTGAAAGAAGAGGATGATACCGAGGAGCTGAAAGAAGCGTTGGGCATGTGGATGGCAGCTTTCCCGGTGTACCGTATTTACCCGGATGCATTTCCGCTTGATGCTGCCTCGCAACAACTGATGGATATAGCTATGGAACGTGCGCAACCCAAGGCGCCCTCCCTGCAGCACGGGTGGAAATTACTGCAAGCCATTCTTACACCGGAAGGTAATGCGCAGGATGGCCCAAAGCTGCTGTTCCTGAAAAGACTGATGCAGTTTACCGGTCCGCTGGCTGCAAAGGGAGTGGAAGACACCACGTTTTATGTGTACAACCCATTGATCGCGCACAATGAAGTAGGCGATAGTCCTGCGCAGCTGGGCATCAGTATAGAAGATTTTCACAGCAAAATGAAGGCGCGCCAGCAGCATACGCCGCTTTCCATTAACACGAGTTCTACCCATGATACCAAGCGTGGTGAAGATGCGCGTATGCGTATTGCCGTGTTAAGTGAACATGCAGCTGAATGGATAAAGGCCGTTACGCATTGGCAACAGGTAAATGAACCGTTGTTGCAGGTGGTAAATGGTAAACGTGCACCATCGGCCAATGATGAATATTTTATTTACCAGTCCCTTATCGGCAGTTTTCCGCAAAGCCTGCAATGTGACGAAACTTTCAGGGAGCGGATGCATGCGTTTATGATAAAGGCCTTACGCGAAGCAAAGGTGGAAACCAACTACGGCGAACCCAATACGGCGTATGAAGATGCCTGTATTGAGTTTATTGACGGGTTGTTAAACCCTGGTCATGCATTTCTGCAGCATTTTGTTGGTTTTTTAGATGGGTTGCTTGACGATGCCGGTCAGTTTTCACTGGTGCAAACGGCCATTAAACTCACCGCGCCCGGCATACCGGATATTTACCAGGGCTGCGAATTATGGGACCATAGTTTGGTAGACCCCGATAACCGCCGGCCTATAGATTATGAAGTGCGCAGGCAATTGCTGGAGGCATTGAAGGAAAAAGAGCATGTTGCTGCGGCGCTGGAATGGGCGGCCGAAAACAAACGGCTTGGCGCACAAAAATTATATCTCATTAAACAGCTGCTGGGTTTGCGCAATGCCAATACCCAGTTGTTCAGCACCGGTGAATATATTCCATTGGAGGTAAGCCGGGAAAGAATTGCTGTTGCCTATGCCCGTATTCTGCAACCCCGCTGGGTTATTACGGTTGCGCGCATGGGTATTGGAGAAGACATTGAAGATGTTCAATTGCAATTACCCTGGAACAGGCCCAGCCACTGGCAAAACATATTAACCGGTGAAACGGTGCAGGCAGAAAACAACACTATTCAGCTGCAGGATTTACTGCGGCATTTTCCCGTAGCGGTGCTGGTTGGCTCATAAAAAAAGCCTGTGTTGTTTGCGCAACACAGGCTATATACATTGGTATGCCGGTTTAAATTTCGGTCACCACTTTTTCGAGCAATGCTTTTGTTTTGCGTATGCCTTCTTCCTCGCTCAGTTTTTCTCCCTCGTATTCAATACCCACGTATCCTTTAAAGCCGGAATCTTTTAATATTTTCATCATGCGGGTATAATCTGTTTCTATGCAGTTACCCGATGCATCAAAGTCATAGGTTTTGGCGCTGGCCCCTTTGGCGTATGGCGCCATTTCAGATACGCCTTTATAACGGTCATATTCTTCCAGGCATTTGCCGCCCCATGGTCCGCCGCCTTCGCGTTTTACGCAGAAGTTGCCGAAATCGGGCAGAATGCCTACGTTTTTCATGTTCACCTGTTTAATGGTTGAACTGAGCCATTCGCCATTAGAGGTAATGCCGCCATGATTTTCAACGATCACATTGATGTTTTGTTTGGCTGCATATTCACCCAGCCTGCCAAGCCCGTCTATAGCGGCTTTCTGCACATCGGCATCGCTGCCCTGGCCAAAGGTGTTTACGCGAATGGTAATACAGCCCAGGTGTTTGGCCGCATCAACCCATTTATAATGATTTTCTACAGCCTGTTTTCTTTTGGTGTCGTCAAGATCTGCCAGTGGGCCTTCCCCATCAACCATAATAAGGTGGTTGGTAACGCCATTGTCTTTACAGCGTTTCAGCAAATCATTTAAATAAGCGGTATCGGTAGCTTTGTCTTTAAAAAACTGGTTTACGTATTCCACCGTATCAATACCATATTGCTGTTTGGCCACCACGGGAAAGTCGAGGTTGTCCATTTTTTTAGCGAACAGCAATTTGTGAAATGACCATTCGGCGAGCGAGATTTTAAAGAAATTGTCTTTGGCTGCAGCGAAGGTTGCTGATTGTGCGGAGGCTTGTTTAATCAGGCCCACACCGGCTGCTGCCCCGGTTACCTGCATCAGGAATTGGCGTCGGTTAGTTTGCATGTAGTTGTAGTTTCAGATGTAAGCAAAAAAAATGCAGCCCACCGTTACCGGTAAGCTGCATTGAATATACAAAAAGGCTTTATATGATGGTTCAATTATTTCACCAATCCTGCAAAACGCTGGTACAGCGGAGTGGTGCTGTTTTCGTTTTTGGGTGCATATTTGCCTGCAATGATGGGCACATAAATTACCCTTCTGCGGCTGGCCTCACCTGTTACTGATGATTGCGCCACGCGATGCCACAAGCGGCCATCATGCACGGTTAAATCGCCTGCTTCAGGAA
This sequence comes from Deminuibacter soli, assembly GCF_003412455.1. Taxonomy (GTDB): domain Bacteria; phylum Bacteroidota; class Bacteroidia; order Chitinophagales; family Chitinophagaceae; genus Deminuibacter; species Deminuibacter soli. Next base: position 1,182,089 of record NZ_QTJU01000001.1, read on the forward strand.
TAACAGCCCATTCGTTTTTATCGGGTTTGTTATCGAGGAAATATCTTTTCCTGAACAGCATGTTGTACAGGTTTTGACGATGTGTTCCGGGAATAATACGCAAGCCACCGTTTTCGGGTTTCAGGTTGCTCAGGTGAATACCTACGTTTAACATGGGATTCAGTTTCTGACCCAGGAAAATATCCCGCAATCCGTCGGTATGCCAGCCCATGCGCGAAAACTTGCTGTCAGGCCCATTTACATAGTGATTAAACACCATGCCGTCTTTTTCGTTCTCGCCTATTCTTGCATCCGGACCAATAAGGCCGAGCAGGGTTTGCAGGCGTTTGTCTTTAATAAACCTGTCCAGCAGCGGGTGGTGCTGGTTAATGAATGCGAAACGCTGAACAATGGTTTCGCCGTTTAAATCCTTGCCGTATTTAATGGGCACGCCATTTATTTTTTCCACCCTGTCGGCAACCCAGCGTTGCTCAACTTCTTTTGATGCAGCGATAATTGCATTTACCGTATCTGCCGTAAGAAAGTTTTTGAAATGAATAAAACCATAGTGGTCAAAAAAGGCAAGCTGTTCCTTTGTTAACTTATCTGCCAGGGTAAACGTTTGGTATGAAGATGCCATAATGAAATTTTGCTAATGAAAATTGTTGTTACAGGCCGGTTATTGTGCCATCGGTCTGCCACAACAACAACAGTAGATTTTGTACCCGGTAATATTGGCCGGAAAGGTTTTGTAAGAAAAAATGCAGACTGTTTTCATTAGTTTGAAATAGTCTACTAAATTAGTAGACTTGATCCAGTCCACCAAATCAAGTTACAAATTACTGCAATTTAACGCAGAAATATCCCCTCTGAAGTTAATTTTTACCTCAAAAGTTTGGCTTTTTACTTTCTGCTGACATAGGGCTGACACAAACGTGTGTTTGTTTTGTAACATAAAAACACTGGTATATGCAAAAAACAGACTTCAGCAAATTATACCCTGCCTACTATAAAGCGTCTGCCAAACCGGCCTTGCAACGGTTTAACACCTGTACACATTTATCACTCGCCGGTGAAGGAGATCCCGGGGCGCAGCCTTTTCAATACGCCATTCAAACCCTGTATGCAGCTGCATTTGCTGTAAAGCAGCTATACAAAAGCCGGGAGGAAGATTTTGTGGTGCCCAAGCTGGAAGCCCTGTGGTGGACCAACAGCGGCAAACGTGGTATGGATGTGCAACGCAGTGAATGGTGCTGGCAACTGCTGATACGCATGCCCGATTCGTTAACACAAACAATGTTAACCGGCGTACTTAACCAGGTGATGGCGCAAAAGCAACTCCCCATGCTGCGCTATGTACAGTTACAACACACGCATGTGGGTAATTGTGCGCAAATATTGCACATTGGTCCGTACAGTGCCGAACAGCCAACACTCGACCGCCTGTATGCTTACATTGCGGCCAGGGAGCTGGAAACAACCGGCAGACACCACGAAATTTATTTATCCAACCCGCTTAAAACCGCACCGCATCAACTTAAAACCATTTTACGGCAGCCGGTAAAGCTTACGCTGGAACACGGCTGAACAAACATTCAACAGTTTAGCAGTACTGCGTGGTTTGTTAATAATCTGTTTTAATGTTTTTATCAAACGGCAGCAGCAGTTGTTGTTTCAGGCTTTCATCGTTACGGCCTTCAAGCACATCAAGGCCATATTGCAAAGGGTAAGCAGGTGCACGATGGTAAGTGCCAAACAACTTATCCCAGAAAGGAAAAATATTGCCGTAGTTCGAATCGGTCTCAGGGCGTATGTAATGGTGATGAATGCGGTGCATGGCAGGCGTTACCAGCAGCCAGCCAACGGTGCGGTTAAACCAGGGTGCAAGTTTTATATTGGCATGGTTAAACTGCGAAAGTACCACGCTTAAACTTTGGTACAGCATTACCAGCCACATGGGGGCACCGGCAACTATTACGGCCAGTATGGTAAATACGGCCCTGAAAACACTTTCTACCGGGTGATGCCTGTTGGCTGTGGTGGTATCAACATGGGTATCGGCATGGTGTATCATGTGAAACTTCCACATCCATTTTATTTTGTGCTGTATCCAGTGTATACAATAGGCACCTATTAAATCAAGCACCAGCAAACCAATGATGAGCTGCGCCCAAACAGGCACGCCAATCCAGGGTAAAATACCTGCACCATGCTGCTGGCACCAGTCGCTGCTGAACACCAGCAACAATGCGAATAAAAAATTAATGATGATGGTGGTGAAAGTGAAAAAGAAATTGATGCCTGCGTGCCGCCATTTGTTGTAACGGAAGCGTGTTAGCGGAACGGCAGATTCCATTAACCAGAAAACGGTAATGCCGCCGGCCAGTATCAACGCGCGGTGCGCAGACGGGATATGCTGAAAATAATGGATAAGCTGATCCATGGCAATGCAATCTTGTACCCGTAATCTACAAAAAAACGGCGAGTGTTGAACCGGCTGCCGGCAACAATTTAAGCTTCAAACTGATAGTTGCACACCGGGCAGGAATAATGCATGGTAGCAGGTGCCGGGTTGAATGATAATACGGACAGCAGTTTGGTAAATACATTCACCGGGTTTACTGTTACACGCAGCTGCAGCTCTTTGCTGCCGCAGTTGGGGCAAATGCGTTGGGCCAGTTGTTGTGCGAATAATTGCTGCAACAACTCAAAGGCGCGTGGCGCATCGGTTTCTGTAACCTGGAGTTTGATTCCGCCGATGGCATTGTTTAATGCCGGGTTGATGGTGGCGCTGTATTCATCCTGCAGGAAAGCGGTGATGCCATGCTCCTGCAGGTAGCCCAGTTTTATGTGCGCCTGCACATAGTTGTCGAATGTTTGAAGGGTGACCATTTCGGCGTACAAGGTACAAAAAAAGCGCCCTGAGAGGGCGCCTTCTATCAAGAATGGGTTAGAACTAACTGTTGAGCATCAGTGGCATTACCAGCATCAGCAACTCTTCTCCTTCTGCCTGTTCAATGGGTTTGATGATACCGGCCTTGGTAGAAGTAGACAATTCTACTTTTACCTCATCGCCATCTGCGGCATTGAGCATTTCGATCAGGAATTTGGCGTTAAACGCAATCTGCAGATCAGTACCATCGTACTGGCAGTTCATGCGTTCGTTACCTTCAAAACTGAAATCAACATCCTGCGCAGCCAGCTGCAGTTCGCTGCCGCTGATGTTCAGTGCTACCTGGTTGGTGCTTTTGTTACTGAATACGCTTACACGGCGCAGTGCGCTCTGGAAATCGGATTTGGTAACAATCAGTTTGTAAGGATTATCTGTAGGGATCACTACTTTGTAATCAGGGAAACGTGCATCGATAAGGCGACAGATCAGCTGTGTTGAACCTTGTGTTACAAACAGGTGGTTGCTGTTGTAGCTTACGGTAAGCAGATCGTCGTTGTCGGGCAGCGCGTTCTTCAGCAGGTTCAATGGTTTTTTGGGAGCAATAAAGCTGTCGGCACGCGGGCAGCTTACATCGGTTCTGCGGTAACGAACCAGGCGGTGCGCATCAGTTGCTACAAACTGGATGGCATCTTTGCTTAATTCGAAATACACACCTGTCATAGCCGGGCGCAGGTCGTCGTTGCTTACGGCGAACAGCGTTTTGTTGATGGCAGTTACCAGTGCACCGCTGGGCATGGTAAAGCTGTTGGTATCATCAGCTGCAGGTTCTTTGGGAAAGTTATCGGGGTTTTCGCCCATCACCTTGTACTTACCATTGTCGCTGGTAATTTCAAGGGCGAAATTTTTGTCGATGTTGAATGTTAATGGCTGATCAGGAATGTTTTTCAACGAATCGATCAGGATTTTGGCAGGGATACACACTTTTCCGTTCACCTTGCTTTCCACATCCATTTGCACGCGCATTACGGTTTCGAGATCGGTGGCAATAATGGTGAGTTTTTTATCCTGGATCTCGAAAAGAAAATCTTCCAGGATAGGCAATACTGTATTGGCATTGATTACCCCGCTGATTTGCTGTAAATGCTTTAACAAGGAAGAAGAGGATACAATAAATTTCATAGTTACACTACCATTTTTATGTGCGGCAACAAACCTACAGTAAAATGTTAATATAAAAACACCCGTTAGCTATATAAATGGCTTTTACTATAGCAAATGTGCATTATATGTGCGGGAAACGGCCTTTTTACCCGCCTGTTCATTAATTTTGGCGACAAAACCGCCGGGCCGGCTATGATTTTGCTATTGCTGTTTTTACTGCCGGCACACTGTACACGCCCAGCTTATTTCCCATAAAACCGGTTACACCAATTGTATACAAAAGGTAATATATCAAAAGAAAAGGCCATTCCTAAAATACGGCATTATTGCGCCTACCAGGAGCGCAGTCATGAAGAGGTAAAAACAAAACTCTATGGCATGGGTTTATACAAATCTGATGTAGAAACCATTTTGGCGCAACTGATAGAAGAGGATTACCTGAACGAAAGCCGTTACGCAGAACAGTTTGCGGGCGGGCATTTCAGGACAAAGAAATGGGGCAGGAAAAAAATACGGTATGAGCTTTCCCTCAAAAGAGTGAGCACGTATAATATTAACAGGGCCATAAAAAGCATTGATGAAGATGCTTACCAGGCCATGGTGCTGCAGCTGGTAACTGCCCGCTGGCAGCAGCTGGAGAAAGAAACGCCGCTGGTGCGCAAAATGAAAACCACCAGTTATTTATTGCAAAAAGGATTTGAGCCGGAACTGATACAGGCAGCCATTCAACAGATGCCTGTTTAAATTAAAGGGTATGAACAGCAGACCAGGTTATGTAACAGCATTACTTTTTTTTCTTTTCTCTTTTGCAGCCACTGCACAGCAGGAGCAGCCGGTGGCTTACCGGCACCAGTTTACACTAACCAGTGACAACGACTTTTACCTGGCATTGTACAACGACCGCTATTATACCGAAGGATTGTTTTTTAACTACAGCTGGGCAGGCCGCGACACACTGCAGAAAAAACTGTACGCCGTTGAACTGGGCCAGCTGATGTACAACCCGTACGATTACCTGAAAGCCGGCACTGCGGCTATTGACCGGCCCTATGCAGGATACCTGTACCTTTCGCTGAAACAAACACGTTTTCTGGCAAACGACCAGGTGCTGCAGTTTGGCGTAAGTGCGGGTATTACCGGCAAACCCTCTCTGGCAGAGGCTTTGCAAAAATGGTATCATCACCTGGTGGGTTTTAAACGGCCTACCGGATGGGCCTACCAGATAACTGCCGAACCCAGCCTTAACCTGCATGCATTATACGCTGCAACCTTGCACACACACGATATACATTTTGCTATAAAACCCGTGGCCGAAATAAACCTGGGCAACGCATTTAGCAATGCACAAGCGGGTTTAATACTGCAATGGGGTGTGTTTGAAAACAACAGCGAGAGCGCTTTATGGAATGCAGGCATCAGCAGCACACCAAGGCATACCCGCAACCCGCACGAGTTTTTTGTATACCTGCACCCCCAACTGAACATCAATGCTTATAACGCCACCATACAAGGCGGTTTGTTTACAACCAACAAGGGCTACACTACCCCGCTTTCGGTGGTGCAGCCCGTGGTAACCCTTGGCGCCATGTATGCACGTAACCGGTTTACTTTTGGTGCTGCGGCTGTACTGCAGGGCCGTGAAACAAGAACACAGCGCGAGGTACAGGAATATGGCAGCCTGCAAATTGGTTACCGGTTTAATTAATATAATTTCCCCGTTAAAAACCAGCCGGCAGTTTAAAGGCTTAACAATTCCTTCTGCCGGGTTTTGGCTTAACTTCGCATCTTTAAAATTTGAACCATGGCACAGTTTCGCAATTTCAGGATGGTGAATTATGTTATATATGGTAAAGGATCGTTTGACCAGCTGGATGAAATTCTGGCCCCGCAGCGCAAGGGCGACGCGCCGATGATCTTTTTTGTAGATGAATATTTCCAGGACAAACAGGCGTTCTTATCCCGCATACCACTGCGCGGAAAAGATAAGATTGTAATGATAGATGTTACCTACGAACCCAAGACTTCGGGTGTAGATAAACTGCGCGATGATTTGCAGGCAGAATTTGGCCAGGTATCTGGCATTATTGGCATTGGCGGCGGTTCGGTAATGGATACTGCCAAGGCCGTGGCATTGATGATGACCAACCCGGGCTCAAGCGCCGACTACCAGGGCTGGGACCTGGTTAAAGTACCCGGTGTGTATAAAGCCGGTATACCTACCATTGCCGGTACCGGTGCCGAAGTAAGCCGTACCTGCGTTTTAACAGGCCCTACGCGCAAACTGGGCATGAACTCTGATTTTACAACATTCGATCAGATTGTGCTTGACCCCACTTTAACTGCCAGCGTACCCGTTAACCAGCGTTTTTATACAGCAATGGATTGTTTTATTCATTGCGTGGAATCGTTGAATGGTACTTACCTCAATGCTTTCAGCCAGTCTTACGGCGAAAAAGCACAAACATTATGCGAAGAAATTTTCCTCGATAAAGCAGTATGGGATGAAGATGCCGATGAAAAGCTGATGATGGCATCTTATGCCGGTGGTATGAGCATTGCCTATTCGCAGGTGGGTGTGGCACATGCGGTGAGCTATGGCCTGGCTTACGTGCTGGGTACCAAACATGGTATTGGCAATTGCATTGTGTTTGACAAGCTGGAAGAATACTATCCTGACGGCGTGGAGAAATTCAAACGCATGGTGCAGAAACATGGTGTGGATATTCCGCAGGGCATCACCAAAAACTTAACGGAAGAACAGTTTGAAACCATGATCAATGTATCATTGGGCATGAAACCGCTGTGGGAGAATGCACTGGGCAAAGACTGGGAAACCATTATGACGCGGGAAAAACTGCGCAAATTGTACGAGCGACTGTAAACAGGATGACCTTATATTAAAAAAGCGGCCCGCGGGCCGCTTTTTTATTGCTTGTATATTTTTCCCTCTTTCATTACAAAACTTACCTGCGTAAGCAGCTTCACATTTTCGAGCGGGTCGCCATCTACAGCGATAATATCGGCCATTTTACCAGTGGCGATAGAACCGCGCTCCTCTTTAATGCCCAGCAGGTCGGCTGCCCGGCTGGTGGCACACTGAATGGCTTCCATGGCAGGCATACCTGCTTCGGTCATGTATTGAAACTCGATGGCGTTTTTACCATGTGCGTACACACCGGCATCTGTACCAAAGGCTATTTTTACGCCAGCCTTGTAGGCTTTGGCAAAAGTACCCTGTATACGCGGGCCCACTTCCATGGCCTTTTTTGCAACAACAGCCGGGAAGAAGCCGGGTATTTTGGCAGAATCTGCTACGGATTTGCCTGCAATAATGGTGGGCACAAACCAGGTGCCGTATTTTTTTGCAAGGGCAATATCATCATCATCCATATAAGTACCGTGTTCAATGGAAGTAACGCCACCCAGGATGGCACGCCTGATGCCTTCTGCACCGTGGGCATGGCAGGCAACGGCCATACCATAGTCTTTGGCTGTTTCCACCACGGCTTTAATTTCATCTACTGTAAACTGGGCACCCGAGCCGTCTTTGCTTAAATCAAGCACGCCACCGGTAGAAGCAATTTTAATAACATCGGCACCTTTTTTAAACTGGTAACGCACGGCTTTTACCAGCTCCTCTTTGCCATTGGCTACGCCATCTTCAGGGCCGGGTATTTTAGACAATTTATCGGGGCGAATGCCAACAGATTCGTCCATATGACCGCCGGTGGCAGAAATGGCATTACCTGCAGTTAAAATGTACGGTCCATCGGTTAGGCCGCGGTTCACCGCATTGCGCAGGGCAATGTTTACGCCGCTGCCGCCGAGATCACGCACAGTGGTAAAACCTGCGAGCAGGGTTACTTTGGCGTTAACGGCTGCGCGGTAGGCAATATCAGCGTCTGTTAACGTAAAGCCTTCCTGGAAACTGGTTTTGCTGTACTGGCTTTCAAGATGCACATGGCAGTCGATTAAGCCCGGCAGCACTGTTTTGTTTTTGAGATCAATGATCTTGTCAGCTGCGCTACCACTGGTAAAGCCATCCTGTATGGCGGTGATGGTTTTATTTTCTACCACCAGGGTAACATTGCTGCGTGGTGATGCAGCCACCCCATCAATGAGTTTACCGCACTGGATATACATTTTTTGTGCAAAGCCCGTGCTGCCAATGAGCAAGCTTAACACCAACAGGCTGAGACGTGTTTTTATCATAGCATTTGTTTGGGTTATGGTTTAGCCGTGGTTTCGTTTTTATACACCTTGCCGTCTTTCATTACAAAGCCCACCGTTTCGAGTGCGCGCACATTGTCTAACGGGTTTTCCTTTACCGCAATAATATCTGCCAGTTTGCCTGTTTTTATTGAGCCGACTTTATGCTCCCATCCCAACAAGGTGGCTGCATTGATAGTGGCGGCTTGTATGGCCTGCATAGGTGTTAAGCCAAACTGTACCATCCATTTAAACTGGCGGCCATTGTAACCGTGCGGATACACGCCCGCATCGGTACCAAAGGCAATTTTTACACCGGCTTGCACTGCCTTGCGAAAGCTTTCACGTTGTGTTTTGCCAACCAGCCGTTCTTTGTTGATGATTTTATCAGGGTAGCCGAGGCGCTTGTATTCTGACAAAATGTATTCATCGTTATAAATATCGGCTACCAGGTAAGTGCCGTGTTGTTTCATGAGGCTGATGGCTTCATCATCTAAAAAACTGCCGTGTTCAATAGAAACCACACCGGCATTCACGGCCATTTTAATGGCTTCGGTACCGTGCGCATGTGCGCAGGTTTTTTTGCCCCATAGTCTGGCTTCATCAACCAGTGCATTCATTTCTTCCTGCGTGTATTGCGGGGAACCAACGCTTTCTTCTTCGGTAAGTACACCGGCACTGGCGCCAAACTTAATAACATCGGCTCCGTACTTTATGTTATAGCGCACCTGTTTGCGTATTTCATCCACACCATTGGCAACGCCACTCATGCCTTTGGGCTGTTCAAATTCGATGTAGGGCGAAAAGCCATTCAGGTCGCCATGACTGCCGGTTGAGCCGATAAAGAAAGTGGCTACCTGCATGCGCGGACCAGGCACATCACCGCGATTAATGGCATTGCGTAAAGAAACATCAATAAGGGAAGAAGCGCCAACATCGCGAACCGTGGTAAAACCGGCTTCCAGTGTGCGTTTGGCGTATATGGGTGCTACTATGGCATAATCAATGGGTGTTTTACGGAAAATATCATCATAATAATTATCACCGGGCTGGGCAGTTAAATGGGTATGGCAATCAATTAAGCCGGGTAATACAGTTTCGCCGGATAAATCAATTACAGCAGCACCTGCAGGGATAGCAATATCACCGCCAACAGACTGAATGGTATCGTTCACCACCAGTATGCGCTGATTAGCCAACACTTTACCGGTTTCTGTATCGACGAGTTTACCGGCTTTGATTACCGTAATGGTTTTGGTTTGCGCCATAGCCCAGCCATTGAGCAAAATGGCGCATAACAGGAAGAAAATTCTTTTCAGCAATTGCATGGTATGTATTTATGTAAGCAGTATTATTTAATTTCTTTCAGCAATTCGGTTACGGCAGCCTGCAGCTGCTGGTCTTCGCCCCTGTTTACTTTTTCGTACTCGTTCATCAGCACAATGTCTGGTGTTGTCTGGCGGTTTTCGAGGTATTGGCCATTCATGTTTTTAACACCCAATGGCGGCACGCCCCAGCGAATGCTGTTATCCTGCAGGGTTTCCCAGCCCGCAAACGTACAGGTGCCTGGTGTAGGCATACCCACGAGTTTGCCCAGCTGCAGGTTTTGGTAGCTGAAGGCAAAGCAATGACCATCGCTGTAATTGGCTTCGTTGGCCAGGGCGATAGAAGGTTTGTTCCAGCGGAAGGTTGGTTCGTACGCCACGGTACGGTTATCGGTGGTGTATTCAAGAAAACGTTTGCCACTTAAAAACATGGCAAGATCGGCAACCAGGTCGCCGCCGCCATTAAAACGCGTATCTACAACCAGGCCTTTTTTACCCGCATACCTGCCCATAATATCGGCATAGGCCGAGCGGTAGGCATTGTCGTTCATGCCGGGGATATGCACATAACCCAAGGAGCCATTGCTCAGTTTATCTACTTCATCCTGGTTGCGTTTTACCCAGCGTTTATACAGCAGGCCATTTTCTTCACCCAGTGAAACGGGCTTTACCAATACTTCACGGCGGGTACCGTTTTCGTTGAGGGATAACAGCGTGTTTTTACCGGCCTTGCGGTTCAGGTACCAGGCAATGTCTTTCGTGGCAACCAGTGTATCGCCATCTATTGCTTCGATGAGTGTACCGGGCTGTATGTTTAAGCCGGCCTTGTCTAACGGGCCATCTTTAATTACTTCTGCTATTTTAACTGCATTGCCTTTATAGGTATTATCGTAAAACACACCGAGCGATGCAGTGGCATCGCCATTTGCATTGGTATTGTAGGCAACTGCACCGCTGTGCGATACGTTCAGCTCGCCCAGCAGTTCGCTGAGCATTTCTGCAAACTCCAGGTTATCGCCAATATGCGGCAGGTATTGTTCGTAATCGTGTTTCAGTGAATCCCATTGTGCACCATGATAGCCTGCGGTGTAAAAGGTTTCTTTTGTTCTGCGCCAAACGTGCTCGAACATAAAACGCCGTTCTGCTGCCACATCGAGGTTAATGTCGCTGTTAATGCGAACGGTTTCCTGTTTGCCGCTGCCGGCGTCTATTTTTAAAATGCGGCCGTCTGCAAGAACAAAGAGGTTTTTCTGGTCTTTATCCCATAACATGCCGGCGCGTTCTGCATCGAGCGATACCAGCATTTTGGTTTCGTGCGTACGCAGGTTGGTGGTCCACAGGTTGTAGTCTTTTTCAAAACGGGCCAGGTAAAACAGGGTTTCGCCGTCTTTGCTTACCACGGCATCTGCAAGGTCGCTTGAGCTGATGGTGAGTTTGGCCTTACGGTATACCAGGCCATCCCAGTCAATGGCAACGGTTGTATCCTTCTTAGCCTTTTTGGAAGAATCAGCCTTGGCTGCTTTTTCTTCCTGTTCTTTCAGCAAGGCAGCATCTTCCTTGTTCAGTTTAAAACGGTCCCATGCAGCCTGGGTAAAGAACATGCCATAAATATCTGCCTGGCTCCCGCCGCTGTTGGCGTAGCTGCGCATGCCGTCGCGGTTGCTGGTCCAGATCATCATTTTACCACCCATCATCCATTTGGGGTCGCCATCCTGGTAACCACTTTGGGTAAGGTTGCGGATAGTGCCCTTGCCATCGGTGCTGATTAAACCAACTTCAGCATTGCTGATGCCTGCTTCGCTGTACTGAAACAACAGCCACCTGCCATCCGGGCTCCAGGTAAAATACTGGTCATTATCGCCCATGCTGAACAGGGCCTCGGAAGTTAAAATAGTACGCTGCTCTTTCGATGCGAGGTTGAATATTTTCAGCGTGTTACGGTTCTCCACAAAGGCTATTTCTTTTCCGTCAGGAGAATACAGCGGCTGGTAATTTTCCTTGCTGTTGGCAATGAGTGGTGTTTCTTTCAGCACGGTAGAGGCAAAGAAATAAGGTTCTTCTTTTCGTATAATGGATGTTTGATAAATTTTCCAGCTATGGTCGCGTTCGCTGCTGTACAACAGCGTACGTCCATCAGGCGAAAAGCTTACGCTGCGTTCCTGTTCGGGCGTATTGGTAATGCGTTTGGTAGTGCCGCCTTCGGTATTGGTTACAAACACCTCTCCCCTGAAAATAAAGGCCACTTCCTTGCCATTGGGCGAAACAGCCAGTTCACGTGCACCGCCTGTAACCTGTACAATTTTTTCGTTGTTGGTTTTGGTATCGGCGGTAATAAGCACATCCAGCTTCCTGGGTTCTGCACCGGGTTGCAGCGTGTACAACTGGCCATTGTAGCTGAAACACAAAGTGCCGTTATTGGCCCTGCTTAAAAAGCGAACCGGGTGTTTGGTGAAATGCGTTATTTGCTGTGGTGCGGCGGGGTTGCTGACAGATAGTTTAAACACATTAAAACTGCCCGCGGCTTCGCTGAGGTAATAGAGCGACTGGTCATTGTCGGCAAAAACCGGGCTGCGGTCTTCCCCGTTAAACTGCGTGAGTTTGGTATGGGTGCCGGTGGCGCTGTTGTATAGCCAGATATCGCGGGTAATGGAAGATGTATGGTGTTTGCGCCAGGCATTTTCACCGCCTTTTTTATCCTGGTATACAAACTGCGTTCCGCTGGTATTGTACTTCACTTCTTCTGCGGGCGTGGTAAGCACCTGTTCTGGTCGGCCACCGTTAACGCTTACCTTGTACAACTCGGGCTGTGAGGCAGTGGGAAATTGCCGGTTGGAAGCGGCGTCCATACGGGCAGCGCCGAAGAGAACGGACTGGTTATCGGGACTGAAATCGTATGGATACTCGGCGGCTGAATGGCAGGTGAGCCTTTTGGCCGGGCCGCCGTGGGAGGGCATAATAAACACATCAAAATTGCCATAGCGGTCACTGGCAAAAGCAATGTATTTGCCATCGTGGCTCCATACAGGCATAAAATCGTGGGCTTCGTGCAAGGTGAGCGGGGCAGCTTCGCCGCCGGCTGCCGGCACTGTATACAAATCGCCTTTGTAGGTAAAAGCAATGGTTTGGGCATCGGGCGAAATGGCGGCATAACGCAGCCAGCCGGCCTGCGTTTGGGCATAGGAATACGGAATAATTGCAAGCATCAGGCCTGCAAGCAGCAATTTTCTCATAAGTGTTTGAATGAGAAAGGAAGATAAGACAGAAAGGGCGCATTATAAAACCTGAAATCATTGGCCGGCCGGGAATATGCGTACAGATTTTTCCGGGTTGCATAAATGGAATTCCTGATGCGGGCAGTACAAACGGGTAAAAGTGCCTTGCTTTGCAGGCAGTAGTATATAGTAAGAACTTCAGGAGGTTGAAATAACGGGCCGCTCTTTCCAGGGCGGCTATTTTTGTGCACTTTTAGCAGGAAGCCAAAAATTTTGACAAAAAAATGCTAAGAAAATTAGTGTGTATAATTTATTTAACCTACTTTCACATCCTTGTTAATTTTGAAGGATAAAACAGCGCAATATGTCAAACGCAGATAAACTCAAGGCACTTAAACTGACCATGGACAAAATCGATAAAGATTTTGGTAAAGGCAGTGTAATGATGATGAATGAACGTGGTGAGAAATTAATGGAAGTTGTTTCTACCGGTTCTATTGGCCTGGATACGGCTCTTGGTATTGGTGGTTTACCCAAAGGCAGGATCATTGAAATATACGGGCCTGAATCATCCGGTAAAACAACCATTGCCACGCACGTAATTGCAGAAGCCCAGAAAAAAGGTGGTATCTGCGCCATTATCGATGCCGAGCATGCGTTTGACAGCACCTATGCCCAGAAACTGGGTGTAGATGTGGACAACCTGCTGATTTCGCAGCCGGATTATGGTGAGCAGGCGCTGGAAATTGCCGACCGGCTTATTTTGTCCGGTGCACTGGATGTAGTGGTGATTGATTCTGTTGCCGCACTGGTTCCCAAAGGTGAGCTGGAAGGCGAAATGGGCGACAGCAAAATGGGTCTGCAGGCACGCCTGATGAGCCAGGCCCTGCGTAAACTCACGGCCACCATCAGCAAAACCAATACGGTTTGTATTTTCATCAACCAGCTGCGTGAAAAAATCGGTGTTATGTTCGGTAACCCCGAAACCACTACCGGTGGTAATGCCCTTAAATTCTACGCATCTGTACGTTTGGATATCCGCCGTATGGCACAGATTAAGGATGGTGACGAAGCCATTGGTAACCGTGTAAAAGTGAAAGTGGTGAAAAACAAAGTAGCACCTCCTTTCCGCAGCACAGAGTTTGACATCGTGTTTGGTGAAGGTATCAGCAAAGTGGGTGAAATTATTGATATGGGCGTAGAGCTGGGTATCGTAAACAAAAACGGCAGCTGGTTTAGCTACGAAGGTAACAAACTGGGCCAGGGCCGTGATGCAGTAAAACAATTGATTCTTGACAATCCCGAACTTTCTGCTGAAATCGAAGGAAAGATAAGGGCTAAAATAATGGATGCGCAGGCTGGCACACCGGCCCCTGCTGCTGAGAAAGCTGCAGCCATCGCAGAAAAAGATTAAAGTTTTTGATTTTTTGGGTTAGTAAGTATTACAAAACCACTCATTTCTATGAAGTGGTTTTTTTGTGCGCATACCCTATGTGCGTATAAGTAGTATCGGGTAGGTCGGCGACGTTTGTTGTAGAGGCTGTGCGCATCCCGGAAGGGGAACCAGGCAAATAACACCGTTGAAGATATTGTATGCCTGTGTTATTGTACGGCAACAGTTGTGGTTGAGTTTTTATGCGAAAGAGGGTTATATGCCCCTTGTTCGTTTCTGTTTTTGTCGTTTTGGCTAAACGGGTAGGTTCGCCCGTGGCTCGTCGGATGTTCGCCTTGGGATCGTTCAAGGGTTTACCCTGGTTTGCGGGAACAAATGTCTTTTTGGGATACACCGAAAAAACAGGGTGATGACTTGTTCTCTTTGTCTTGCACCGGGTATTTAAGCGGAATTGAATATTTTTGGCGCTATGTATGCGCTGCTGCGTGAAAACCTAAGCCGGAAGGCCAATTTTACAGAAGAACAGTTTGAACAAATAGAACAAGCAGTTCAGGAGGAAGTACGGGTAAAACGTAAAACGAAGATTTTATCCGAAGGAGAACCGTGCAATAACATCTGGTTTGTACTGCAGGGTTGTTTCCGCACCTATACAATCGATGCAAAAGGGCTGGAGCATGTGATTATGTTTTCGTTCCAGGATAACTGGGTAAACGACCTTTACAGTTTTACCACCGGCAGGCCTACACTAATGAATATTGAAGCCATTGAAGACAGCGTGGCGATCCGTTTTTCCAAAGAAGGTTTTGAACATTTGTATGCTGCCGTTACCCCGCTTGAACGGGTAATGCGCCTGCAGATCCAGAATGCTTATATTGCCCTGCAGCGAAGGCATTACGCTACGCTGAGCAGCAGCGCTGAAGAACGTTATGCAGAATTGCTGCAATCGCAGCCCGGCATTTCACAGCATGTACCGCTGATTTATATTGCCTCATACCTGGGTATTACCCCCGAAAGCCTGAGCCGCATCAGGAAACAGTTGTCGTTGAAATGAATATTGCGTTATCAATGTTGTTTAATTAAGCGGATTGATATTTTTTACCGCAAAGTTCACAAAGAGGCTGTTAACTAAATGACATTATTTCGCTATGGCAGCGTAAGTTCAAGCTGTTATTGGATTCTTTAACTATCAAACGATCAATTAATATCCCGCTTGTCTGTTTTAATGGAGATCGTTTCGGCATAGGCGCCGTTGGCGGTTACCTGTAAGGCAGATAAGGCTTGTCCGTAACAGGCACCTGTATCAATGTTCCAGCTATTGGTTTGTGCTGCATAAGAAGGGGCGCCCATGGTGGGTGTATGCCCGTGTACCTGCAGTTTGGGCAGTAGCAATAAAGGCAGGCGGTTCCATAGCAAACTGGCGGGGTCGTCTTCATTGTATGGATCGATAGTGGCGGCAGACAGGCCGGCATGGCTTACAAATACCTGCTCATTTTCCCAGCAAAGCGGCAGTGTGTTAAACCAGCGGATGTCTTCAATCATATCCCTGCCGGTATCGCCATAGCTGTGCATTGTTTTCAGTGCATATTGTGTAAGCCAGGTAAGGTTAATGCCATTGTATAATTGCTTGGCCATTTCTGCTTCGTGGTTGCCTTTCAGAAATATGCTGCCGGAATAGGTGGTTTGCAGCTGGCGGCAATGCGCTACCACAGGCGCAGCAAAATTGCCCCTGTCAATAAGATCGCCCACCTGCAACAACTGCTCACTTTGCGGATGCCAGTACTGCAGCAATTTGAGGAAGGTATAATAGCAGCCGTGTATATCGCCGATAATAAATAAATCCATAGGTTCCGGATGTGGATGGGTGTTATAGTAAGTTACAAAATTTGCCAGGTTTGGTTGTTGCGGCACCGGCATTTTTAAAGGCAAATAGGCAAAGTGTGCCTATTATTGAAGGATACCTGCAGCAACTGTTTTTTGTACAGGCATGCATGGGGTATTCCGAATGAAAGACAGTTGCTGTATCTCTTTTGCCAGTCAATGGTACAAATTGCCGAAGCAGAACTTTTAATCATTCTTTCATGTGCACACAGGCAGCGCTTACCTGTTTACTATTGCCTTTGTAAAAAAAAGGGCATGCACAACAGCGCACTGGTGATAGTGGTAAAAGACCGGGAAGCATCCGGTAATACCCGTTTGGCAGAAGCTATTGGAGATAACGCTGCACTGAGAATTTATGAACAGTTGCTGCAGCACACGCATTTTATTGCCCGGCAGTTGCGCGTACACCGTTATGTGTATTGCAACCGCTATATTGAAATGGAAGATATCTGGTCTGCCGGCGGTTTTAAAAAATGCCTGCAGGGCAATGGCGATACAGGGGAAAAACTGCTGCAGATTTTTAAAGAAATATTTGCCAAAGGATATGAACATGTAGTAGTGATAGGTGCAGACTGTATTGACCTTGACCGCACGCATGTAGAAGAAGCATTTCACCTGTTGCAGTATTATGATGTAGTGATTGGCCCGGCACAATACGGCGGCTATTACCTGTTGGGCATGCGCCAGCTGTTCCCGTTTTTATTCAGCCACAAAGCCTGGAGCACACCGCTGCTGTTGCAGCAAACACTGGATGATTTAGACAGCAATCATATATTTTACCACCTGCTGCCTGTTTTAAGCGACAGCGATGAGGGCAAGGAGGAATACCTGATGCACCACCGCCAGTAATTATCCGCTTAACTGGTTTATTTCCACCCCGTTATTTTATGTATTTTGCATGGCGCACATACCGGTAATGGCATGTGCCTTTTGCTATGGAAAAATTTAAAACAATTACGCCCCGTAAACGCATTGCACTGGTAGCCCACGATAATAAAAAAGACGACCTGATCAGCTGGGTACAGGAGAATGCTGCCGAACTGGTAAAACACGAATTGATTGCTACGGGAACTACCGGTAAAATGATCGAATCAACATTGGGTATCCCGGTGCGCAGGGTATTAAGCGGCCCGCTGGGTGGTGATCAGCAGCTGGGCGCTATGATTGCAACCGGGGATATAGACCTCATGATATTTTTCTGGGATCCCATGGAAGCACAACCGCACGACAGTGATGTAAAAGCACTGCTGCGTTTGGGTGTTGCCTGGAATATTCCCATGGCCAGCTGCCGCGCTACGGCCGATTTTATCATCAGTTCGCCATATATGCAACAGGAATACCTCGCCGTGGTTCCGGACTATGGCGGATACCTTTCACGCAATATCCAGAAATGACGCATCCGCAATCACTGCCTGTTATTGTTCGCCCCTGGCAAAAAGAAGATGCACCCGGGCTCGCCTATATTTCCAATAACCGCAACATATGGAACAATGTGCGGGATGCACTGCCTTTTCCCTACACCTTAACCGATGCACAGCAGTGGATACAGCTTTGCGCCACACAAACGCCTGCACGCAATTTTGCCGTTGAATACAAAGGTGAAGTTGCGGGTAGCATTGGCTGTGTGCCCGGTGAAGATATTTACCGCAAAAGCATGGAAATAGGTTATTTTATTGGTGAACCCTTTTGGGGGAAGGGCATTGCTACAGAAGCAGTGCGGCAGCTGCTGCAGCATATCTCAGAAAACTTCAGCATGTCGCGGCTGTTTGCAGGGGTATTTGCCTACAATACTGCTTCGATGCGCGTACTGCAGAAAAACGGCTTTTACCTGGAAAGCGTGCGCCGGCAGTCAATTTACAAAAACAACCAGCTGCACGATGAATATGTATGGGTGAAGCTATTGCAACCGTGGTAACCTGCCTGTGTTTACGTATATTTAAGCTCATCAATATTCTACTGCTATGAGAAAACAGGTGCTGGTGCTGGTTTGCCTGCTCCCCTTTTTGCAAACCCTTCATGCGCAGGACACCATTGCGCCCGCAGATTTAAATACGGCCGCAAGGTTGTTTGATATGCATTTTACCCAACCGGAAATAGATTCCATGTACGATGGTGTAAAAGACACGCAAGACAAACTGCATCGCTATTTTCACAAAAAATACCTGCCCAATAATGTACCCATGAGCCTTTGGCAAAACCCCGCTACTACTGCGGCTGCAGCCAATGCCGATACAGCCATTAACCAATGGCCCATTCCTGCAGGTGTTCAGCTGCCGGCCAATAAAAATGAACTGGCCTTTTATTCCATTCCGCAGCTGGCATCGCTGATCAAATACAAAAAGATCAGTTCGGTTGAACTAACCCGCTTTTTTATCAACCGGATTAAGCAATACGGCGATAGCCTGCATTGTTTGATTAGCCTTACTGAAGATATCGCCATGCAGCAGGCCCAACAGGCAGATGCAGAAATTGCAGCAGGCAAATACCGCGGGCCGCTGCACGGCATTCCCTACGGACTGAAAGACTTATTCGCGGTAAAAGGCACCAAAACCACCTGGGGCGCTGCGCCCTTCAAAGACCAGGTGATAGAAGAAGATGCCTATGTATACACCCGCCTGCGTAATGCGGGAGCTGTGCTGGTAGCCAAACTTACACTGGGTGCATTGGCCATGGGCGATAAATGGTATGGCGGCAAAACCCGCAATCCCTGGAACCTGGAAAACGGTTCTTCCGGTTCATCGGCAGGCTCTGCTGCTGCAACGGTGGCCGGCTTGCTGCCTTTTGCCATTGGTACAGAAACATGGGGCTCAATTATTTCACCGGCATCAACCTGTGGCGCAACGGGTTTACGACCCACGTTTGGCAGTATAAGCCGTACAGGCGCCATGGCATTGAGCTGGAGCCTGGACAAAATTGGCCCGCTTTGCCGCAGTGCAGCAGATGCGGCCATTGTGTTTGATTATATCCGCGGAACAGATGGCAAAGATCTTTCTGCCGCAACACATACGTTTCACTTCAAATCCAAAACGGATATTCATACCCTGAAGATTGCCTATGCACGCAATTATTTCAGGCGGCTGAGAGATAGCAGCAACAACGAGTTTGCTGTGCTGGAAACATTCCGTAAAATGGGGGCGGAACTTATTCCCATTGATTTTCCTGACAGCGGCATTTATGTGAAACCTACCATGCCCATTATTATCGGTGCAGAAAGCGCTGCAGCGTTTGATGAATTAACCCGCACCAACCTGGATGACCAGCTTACTTACCAAACCAAAGACGACTGGCCTAACAATTTCCGTACCTCGCGTTTTATCAGCGCAGCAGACTATGTAAACGCATGCAGGCAGCGTTTTGTATTACAGCAGCGCGTAAACGCAGTGCTGAGCCAATATGATGCAGTGATTTGTCCTAACTGGGCAGGCAACGAATCGGCCATTACCAATTTAACCGGCAACCCGGCCATTTGTTTCCCCACCGGTTTTAATGCGCAAAAGCTGCCAACGAGTATCAGTTTAATCGGCAAACTCAACGGCGAAGCGGCATTGCTGCAATTGGTAAACCTGTACCAGCAGGCCACCTCGTGGAACAAACAACATCCGGCATTATTTCAATAACCGTGTATTTATTCAAGCAAGCATAAACCGACTTTTACATGAAGAAACATTTTGTTGGCGGGGCATTGGTGCTGGCCTTTGCAGCACAGGCCCTGCAGGCACAGGTAACCACACCGCCGAAAACGGTGCTGGGTTTTTCTGACAAAAACAGCAGCGGTCAATTACAAACAGAAGCCCTGTTTGATAAGCAGCTGGATGCAGCGAATATCGGCGCCAGCATTAAAACATTTTCTGCGTACCCGCACCATATCGGCTCGGCCGGTGGCAAACAGGTAGCAGATGCTGTGGCTGCGCGTTTAAAAGAATATGGATTTGATACAAAGATTGAAACCTTCTGGGTGCTGTTCCCGGTGCCTAAAACAAGAGAGCTGGAAATGACCGGTACTGCCAAATACAAGGCACTGCTGAAAGAGCCTGCTTTAAAAGAAGACGCCACATCGGGCCAGAGCGAACAGCTGCCTACCTACAACGCATGGAGTGCAGATGGTGATGTTACCGCACCGCTGGTATTTGTGAACTATGGCTTGCCTGCAGATTATGAAGAGCTGGAAAGAATGGGTATTGATGTAAAAGGCAAAATAGTGATTGCAAAATACGGCCGCTCCTGGCGTGGTATTAAACCCAAGGTGGCACAGGAGCATGGTGCTATTGGTTGTATTATTTATTCTGATCCTAAAGATGACGGTTACTTTGCGGGCGATGTATACCCCAAGGGCGCTTTTAAAAATGAATATGGTGTGCAGCGCGGTTCGGTGATGGATATGGTCATTTATCCCGGCGACCCGCTAACACCTAATGTGGGTGCAACACCCGAGGCGCAAAGGCTTGACCGCGCCAATGCCACCAACCTGCTGAAAATACCGGTACTGCCCATCAGTTACCACGATGCCCGCCCGCTGCTGGAAGCGCTGGAAGGCCCTGTGGCACCAGAAAACTGGCGCGGCGCATTGCCCATTACTTACCATGTTGGTCCGGGAACGGCATCGGTGCATTTAAAGCTCGCGTTCGACTGGCAGCTGCGCCCCTGTTATGATGTGATAGGAACCGTGCAGGGAGCTGCTTATCCTGATGAATGGGTAATACGCGGCAACCACCACGATGCATGGGTAAACGGTGCGGGTGATCCTATCAGCGGTCTTGCCGCGATGCTGGAAGAAGCAAAAGCCATTGGTGCTTTGCTGAAAACCGGCTGGAAGCCCAAACGTACGCTGGTGTACTGTGCATGGGATGGTGAAGAACCCGGTTTGCTGGGTTCAACCGAATGGGTAGAAACACATGCAGAAGAGCTGAAACAAAAAGCGGTAGTGTACATTAATTCTGATGGCAATGGCCGCGGCTTTTTGGGTGCAGGTGGTTCACATGCGCTGGAACCCTATATGGAAGAAATTGCGAAAACTGTAATTGACCCGCAAACCAATGTGAGCGTGTTTGAGCGCAAGCGTGCGGATGAGCTGGTAAATGCATCTTCAGTAAACGCGAAGAAGGAGTTGCTGAAAAAACCATTTACCTTATCAGCACTTGGTTCAGGATCTGATTTCTCTTCCTTTCTGCAGCATGTGGGCGTGCCTGCGCTGAACCTGGAATATGGCGGTGAAGATCCTGGTGGTGAATACCATTCTATTTATGATTCGTACGATGATTACCGCCGCTTCAAAGATCCCACATTTGCCTATGGGGTGGCGCTGGCACAAACCGCAGGCCGTGCAGCATTGCGTATGGCAGATGCGGATTTGCTGCCGTTCAATTTCAAAAACCTCTATAGTACCATTAACGGATATGTTACTGAATTAATGACGCAGGTAGACCAGCTGCGCGAAAGCACAACTGTAGAAAACCAGCTGATACGCAGCAAGGCCTATAAACTGGCAGCCGACCCGCTGGATACCTACAATCCGCCCAAGGTACAGGACGAAGTGCCATACCTTGATTTTTCTCCTTTGCAGAATGCCCTGCGCGACCTGGAACGTGTAACCCGTGGCCTGTCTGATTCGCTGAACAAAACTGTGAACAGCAATGTAGATCATGGCCCGGTAAACAAACTGCTGTACCGCTCTGAGCAGGAATTGCTGTTGCAGAAAGGGTTGCCCTACCGCGACTGGTACCGCCACAGTTTGTATGCGCCGGGTTTGTATACCGGTTATGGTGTTAAAACCATGCCCGGCATACGCGAAGCCATTGAACAGCGCAAATGGGAGCAGGCGCAGCAACAGATTATGATGGATGCCAAAGCCATACGCCAGCTGGCCGATCATTTATACCTGATTGCCAAAGTAACCAGTTAAGTGTAATTTGCATCGCCAGGTTACAGGCAGCAGCGGTTTTACTGCTGCTGCTTTTTATTTCACCTTATGTTTATATGTTATGGAAGGATTTAAACCCGTAAGCCAGTCAGAAACCGTTATTACAGAATTAATGATACCCGCCTACGCCAATTTTGGCGGCAAAATTCATGGCGGTACTATTTTATCACAGATGGACAAAGTGGCCTATGCCTGTGCAGCTAAACATGCGGGCACCTATTGTGTAACGGCATCAATTGACGCGGTGGACTTTCTGGCGCCTGTTGAAGTGGGTGAACTATTGTCGTTGCGTGCGCGGGTAAATTATGTGGGCAACAGCTCGATGGTGATCGGCATTCGTGTAGAATCGGTGAATGTAAAAACAGGCGTGCTGAAACATACCAACACCTCGTACTTTACCATGGTGGCGCAGGATGATGATCACCGCACCATACAGGTACCGGGACTAATCCTGGAAACAGCAGAAGATGTGCGCCGTTTTGCAGATGCCATCAATCGCAAAAAACTGAAACGCCATTATAAAGCAGAAACAGAGAAAATAAAAGGCGAACTGTGTATGGAAGATATTGTGCGCATGCTGGAAGGTGAGCGCTGTATGCTGCAGGGCGATATCAACATTTTAGCACTATAATGCGGCAATAAAATTAATGAACAGCTATTCCATACCATTGAATGGAACAGCTGTTTTTATTTTACCTGCTTTTGGTATCAATGCGCCCGTCGCTGTGACCGGTGATAACCATATCGGCCATGCCATTGAACAACCCTGTTTCTACCACACCGGGAACCAGGTGCAGGGCAATGTTCAGGTTAACGGGATCGGTGATTTGCTCAAAATAGCAGTCGAGAATATAGTGACCGTTGTCGGTGATAAACGCCTGCTCGTTTTTCTGCCTGATCGCTGCTTTAGTGCAGCCCATTCCCATCACTTTGCGGTGCACCTGTTTCCAGCCGGAGGGGATCACTTCTACCGGCAGGGGAAACTTGCCGAGGGTGTCAACCATCTTATTTTCATCCACAATAATGATAAGCTGTTTAGATGCAGCTGCCACCATTTTCTCCTGCAGTAAGGCGCCGCCGCCACCTTTGATCAACTGCAGCCGGGCGTCTACTTCATCGGCACCATCAATGGTAAGCACCAGCTCATTTACGGCATTCAGTTCAGTTAAGGTAATGCCGAGTTCGGTAGCAAGCGTTTGCGTTTGGCGCGAGGTAGGCACAGCCGAAAACTGCAGGCCCTGCTGTACCCGTTCGCCCAGGGTTTGCAGCAGCCAGTATACGGTAGATCCGGTACCGAGGCCTACTGTCATCCCGTTTTCAATAAAATCGGCGGCATAGGCGCCTACGCGTTTTTTGGTATCTTCTGCGTTAAACATGCTCAAATTTATTTACTATTCAGTTAATACATGCTGAATAACCCTGCTGCAGGTTATGCAAAAACAGTGCGTATGTGCTGCAGGTAAGCCTGTGCACTTTGTTGTATGGCCTCATCACTTACCTTATGCCCCATGCCATACACGGCAAACAGGGGTTCAAACTGCATTCCGCAGTAAAGTGCGGTTAATTCAAACGGCCTAACCAGTTCGTGCAATGTGTATTTATGTTTACCGTCTGTTGCCAATTCGTGTTCGGGTATGCCGCACGAAATGGCGAGCATCAGTTTTTTGTGCTGCAGTTTATCGCCACCGGTACCGTATGCCCAGCCGCGATTAAAAATATCATCGAACCATTTGCGCAGCATGGGCGGACAGCTGAACCAGTAAAAAGGAAACTGCAGTATAATTTGTTCATATCCCTCTACCAAATGTTGTTCTGCCACAGTATCAATTTGCCAGGAAGGGTATTGCTCATATAAATCGTGTATGGTAAATTCTTCAGGATAATCGCGCAGTGCGTTTATCCATTGTTTGTTTACCCTTGAAGAAGCGATATCCGGATGCGCTACTATCACCAGTGTTTTCATAGCATGCCATTGTTTTAGTGCAAACAAAATTCTTTAACAGCTGCAATGCCTTTTTGCAGTCTTTCTTCATAATTGCCGGTAATGTTTACCCAGGGAACGTGCTGGTTAATGAGCAGGTCACGGTAAATATGAAACAGCTCTTTTCGTGGTTGTTCATCAGGGTACTCGCGCAGCTCGTCTTTTATCCAGGGCAGATCGATATTGCAGAAAAGATACAGATCGTAACTGCGCTGCACAATATGATCCAGCACAAACTGGTGGCAGCGGCCAAATACAAACTCGCCCCATACCTTCATCACATACATATCCGTGTCGATAAACAATACCGGGTTAACGGTAGGTTTCTCTTTTTTATGTTCCCATTGTTCAGCAGCCATCAGTGCATACCTGTCTTCGAGCGAAAGCTGTCCTTTGGCAATGGGCAGCAAATCGGCATACCTGTAATCGGTGCCGTGCAAGTGCAGGTAGTCCCTTGCATACTCGGGTGCCCACAGTGTTTGAAAATGTTGTGCCAGCTGTTCGCACAAAGTGCTTTTGCCGGTTGATTCGGGGCCTATCACTACAATTTTTTTCAACTGGTTGTTCATGCGGTTAAACAGGTTCGGGTTGGGTTTGGTGCTGTTTTTTGTACCAGGTTACCCAGCCTGCAATGGCCAGTACTAAAAGTACGGTAAACTGTACGCTGGTAAAAACATAGCCTTTGATAAAATACAGCGGTATGGAAACGATATTCGTAATAATCCACCACAGCCAGTTTTCAATTTTCTTTTTGTTCATCAGCAGCATGGCCGTGTAGGCAGTGGCCGAGGCAAAAGCATCGGCAGCAGGAACGGCACTGTTGGTAAACCTGCGTAAAATGGTGTAGAGCAATAACCACATTAATGCAAAAAACGAGCAGGCCAGCAGCCAGTCGCGCCGGTTGCTCGGGGTTATATGCAATACTTTTTCGCCGGTTGTTTTTCGCTGTGCCCACATATACCAGCCAATCATGTTCATTACCGTGTAGTAAATGTTTAAACCGGCTTCGGCATACAGGCCGCCGTGAAAGCTGAGATACACATATACCACGGTGTTGAGTATACCGGTGGGGAATACCCAGATATTTTCAGCGCGCGAAAAGGCAACGCTGGCGATACCTGCAAAAACAGCCAGGTATTCGGGCCAGGTGGTTTGCTGCATACCTGCCACAAATTGCCTGATAACATCGTCGCCGCTCATGCTGTGAAGATACGGTAGGATTTTTGAACAGCTATGGTATGCAACAGCGGTATAAGTGCACATTTCAGGGTGGCCGCCAACCCGGAGTATGTCGCCGCAGTACAGTATATTACAGTTTCATTTCAAAATCCCGCCATGGAAGTTCAGCGCAGACCATTTTATATTAAACTGAGCCATTGCTTAATGGCAATAGTGCTTATTTTCCTGATCCTGTACATGGCACAGGGCATTTGCGTGCCGCTGTCGTTTGCAGGCCTGTTTGCCATTATACTCAGCGCCCCCTGCGGTTACCTGGAGCGCAAAGGGGTACCCAAAGGCATCGCTGCACTGATCTCCCTGCTGGCTGCCCTGATTGTGATGTTCGTGGTGCTGTATTTTATTTCCTCGCAGATCATGAGTTTCAAAAACGAATTGCCTGCATTAACCAGTCAGCTGCAGTCGAGCATACTGGACCTGGAAAACTGGGCAAGGGAAAAATTCAACCTCAGTTCAGACAGCATGCGCGAGATGCTGCACTCTGCTACTTCACAAACCCTGTCGCATACCACTTCACTGGTATCGTTCACGGTATCTACTTTGTCGGGTGCCGTTATTTACCTGGTACTGATACCCATTTATACCTTTTTACTGCTGCTGTACCGCAGGCTTATTGTACAATTCCTGGTAGCCAGCTTCCAGCAAAAACATACGGCAGTTGTGTACAGTGTGCTGCAACAAACCAAGCATGTGATTAAAGGGTATGTGGTGGGATTGCTGATTGAAATGGTGATAGTGGCCATTATGAACTGCGCCGGTTTTTTTATACTCGGCGTGAAATATGCCCTGCTGCTGGGCGTAATTGCTGCCATTCTTAATATTATTCCTTACCTCGGCATTTTTACCGCGTGTATGCTGAGCATTTTAATTACCTATACCACCAATGGTGCAGCCACGGTGCTGGGTGTGGCCATTACGCTGGTGGTGGTGCATTTGATCGACAGCAATATACTGCTGCCTAAAGTAGTGGGCTCTAAAGTAAAAATCAATGCGCTGGTAACAATATTGGGTGTAATTGTGGGCAGTACTTTGTGGGGTATACCCGGTATGTTCCTGGCGGTGCCCATTATCGCCATACTGAAGGTAATATTCGATCATGTAGAAGACCTGAAGCCCTGGGGTTTGCTGCTGGGTGATGAGCCAAAGCCGGTAAAAGTGCTGAAGAAGCAGAAAAACCTGGTTAAGCAAACAGAAGAGAAGCCTGCAGAAGGCTAGTGGCTGTTGTTCAGGTTTTGCAGCAGCTGTTGTTTTTCGTCTTCCGAAAAAGCCGCGGTTGAATGCTCATGCGCATCATGTGCGCACCTGGTAATAAGTTTTGCCTGTTTGGAAAACAGGCGGCACATATAACAGAACGCGAGGTGAAAGCGCAGGCGCCTGCGTTCGCCAACGGTTAATTTTTTCTCTTCATCCTGTAAAATAAACTTCGATGCATCCCTGCAACTGATAATCCACTTCATAACATTCTGCGATTAATAAAACTACACTAGCGTAAAAACCAGTTTTTTTCCAGGCACGAGCGCAGCTGCACTTTAGCCCTGTGCAACAGCACCCAGTAGTTTGACGGGGTAATATGTAAGACCTTACATATTTCTTCACTCGCTGCACCTTCCAGGTATTTCATGGTGAAAACCATGTTCTGCAGGTCTTTCAGTTTGCTTTTGCACTGGTCGAGCACTTCGTAAAACTCCTTGCTTTCGATGCCCTGGTTGTAATCTATACCCCAGGCTGCGGGGTAGTTCTCGCTTTTCCAGTGACCGTTGTTGCGAAAGGCGGTTTCTTCACCTATTTCGGGCAAACTGTCGGTGAGGCGGTTGGCAGCCTTGCGGAAATGGTCGATGATCTTGTTTTTAAGAATGGTGTAAAGCCAGTTCTTCTCTGAAATTTCGCCGCGGAAATGGTCAATATTGCGCCAGGCAGCTACAAAAGTTTCCTGTACCAGGTCTTTCGCAATTTCCCTGTCGTGTACCCTTGGCAACGCATAGCGAAGCAGCATATCGCTGTACTGCATTACCCATTCGTCAATTTTGGAGCCGGCCATACGTCAAACCTAGCAAAAAAGAACGATATGTTACACACAGCCATGTACTTACCAATCCATGTTGTTTAGGGTAGCTCATTAGTATTGTATGATGGTTTAAGGTTTGAAGTTTAAAATTAGATGATAGAGGCACCTTACAGAGAAAAAGCCGAAGAGTAACAGTGATTTAATTAAACGTCGGTGACTTACCGATACCGGCTGTTTTGCTGCTAAAGCAAATTGTGCCGGTTATTTTTTCCTGAGCAGCTGTTCAATAACCGGTGCATAGTTGGCATGCTCCAGTTCGTGAATGCGTTGCGCCAGGGTTGCAGGCGTATCGTTGGGTAAAACCGGGCAGGTAGCCTGGAAAATGGAAGCGCCGTGGTCGTACTGTTCATCCACAAAATGGATAGTGATGCCGCTTTTGTTTTCTTTGGCGGCAATTACCGCTTCATGTACAAAATTGCCATACATGCCTTTGCCGCCATAGGCAGGCAGCAGGGCCGGGTGAATGTTCACCATTTTCTGCGGATAGGCCTGTATAAGCAGGGAAGGCACTTTCCAGAGAAAGCCGGCGAGAATAATATAATCGATACCCGCAGCTTTAAGTGCAGGTACATAGGCATCGCCGCGGAAGAAAGCTTCTTTCTCAATAATCAGCGTGGGAACCTGGTTGTCGGCGGCGATGTGTAATACACCTGCTTCCGGTTTGTTGCTTACTACCAGTGCAACTACAATACCCCTGTCGCCCTGCGGATGAGCGGCTGTGCCAAAATATTCTATTAATCTGCGGGCATTACTGCCTGCGCCTGAGGCAAATACGGCCAGTTTAACCGGTTGTGCTGACATGCTTTCTATTATTATGAGGGGGCAAATATCGTGAATCGCGCGGAGCTTTTCGAGGGGTGGCTTCGGGAGCAGGAAGCGTTGGTCGAGAATCGAGAATCGACACATCGAGACTATCTAAGCGAGCCCGGTGGAGCGGGGCGAAGTTTTTGAGCCGGTACTGCCGCCGCAGGCGGCGTAGCAGAACAAGCTATCTGCTATAAGCTATAGGCTAAAAGCTACCCAACAAATGATGCTTTTTTATATTTCTGTGCAATTAAACTTTACCTGACACAACCTGTTTTGAAATTTCTGGCACGGGTATTTAGCAACTGATAATCCTGTACAAACGGCGGTTACACCTCACACTATAATATATGTAACGCGGCCTATGCAAACTGTAAGTATAGAACATATGGTTTATACTGAAACATTTATAAGCATTCATTTTTGTGCAGGTACGCATGCCATAAAGTAATGTCGATTTGACATAATCGGCTAAAACGCAGACTGTACTTGGTTAAAAAAATTTTAAAGACGTTGGTTTTTTGTCAATATCGTGTCATATTTTTGCAGCCGTTCATGGATATTTTTCCACATCTACACAACAGAATTGTGAATATGATCCACCTAAAGAGTTTTGCCGGAAAGCTGATATTTGGTTTTGTACTGGCTATTGTATTGCAGTTAGGAAATAGTGCCTTGGCACAGGATGGTAAGGCATTGTTCTCGCAAAACTGTGCTTCGTGCCATGCTGTTAACAAGCAATTGACAGGTCCCGCACTGGCCGGTGTTGAAGATCGCTGGCCCGACAAAGCCATATTACACCACTGGATACGCAACAACCAGGAAGTAATTAAAAGTGGTTATCCGTATGCTGTTAACCTGTACAACCAGTTTAACAAAACACAGATGAACCTGTTTCCCGCTATTACCGATAAGGAAATAGACGCGATTCTCGCTTACATCAAAACCGCTGCCGCTGAAGCAAATGCTACACCTGCCGGTGGTACGCCTGCCGATGCTAAAAATGCAGAAGGCGATAACACGCTGCTGTTTGGCATCCTTACCCTGGTACTGGCCATTATTGCTTTTGTACTGTTACAGGTAAACAGCAATCTTAAAAAACTGTCTGACGATAAAGACGGTATTCCTTCTCACGAACCGGTTCCCTTCTGGAGAAACAAATCTTACATCGCTTTACTCGCTGTAGTATTGTTCCTCATTGGTGGTATACTTATTACCAAAGGCGCTATCGGATTAGGCCGTTCCCAGAACTACGAGCCTGAGCAACCTATCTTCTACTCACACAAAGTGCACGCAGGCGTAAACCAGATTAACTGTTTATACTGCCACACCGGCGCACAATACGGCAAACAGGCAACTATTCCTTCTGTGAATATTTGTATGAACTGTCACATGGCCATCAACGAATACAAAGGCCCGAAAATTTACAATGGCGAAGGCGAAGAAGTAAACGGTACTGCTGAAATTCAGAAACTGTACAAATATGCAGGTTTTGAACCAGGCAAACCATGGGATGCCAGCAAAGCCAAACCCATTGAGTGGACACGCATTCACAACCTGCCAGACCACGTTTACTTTAACCACTCACAGCACGTAGTGGCCGGTAAACAACAATGCCAGACCTGTCACGGTGATATTCCTAAAATGGATGAAGTAAAACAGTTTGCACCATTGAGCATGGGCTGGTGTATCAACTGTCACCGCACTACACAGGTACAGTTTAAAGAAAACGATTTCTACAGCATTTACACCAAGTTCCACGACCAGCTGAAACGCGACAGCGCTGAAGCGAAAGCGAACGGCAGGCAGTTGTCTAAAGAAAAATCAGGCATTACTGTAGAGCAGATTGGTGGTACTGAATGTCAGAAATGTCACTATTAATAATATAACAGGCTAAATGAAAACCTGTAACAGAAAGGAAATAGCGTAGCAGATTATCAGGTTTTCAGATTCCAAATTTTCAAATTCCTCAAACCGATATAATGGAGCAGAAAAAGTACTGGCAAAGTTTTGGTGAGCTGAATAATTCAGAGGCATATCAACAGTCGAGTAAGGACGAGTTCCAGGAAGAACTGAACATTCCCTTCGAAGACAGCAAGGGTTTGTTTAAGGGTGTTACACCCAGAAGGGATTTCTTAAAATATCTGGGTTTCAGCACTGCCGCTGCTGCTGTAGCTGCAAGTTGTGAGATCCCTGTAAAAAAAGCTATACCGTTTGCCAACAAACCTGAAGACATTGTTCCGGGTGTTGCAAACTACTACGCTACTACTTATGTACAGGATGGTGATGTGGTAAGCGTACTTGCCAAAGTACGTGATGGCCGCCCCATTAAACTGGAAGGCAACGAAATGTCTCCGCTCACAGGCGGCGGTACTTCTGCCAGGGTTCAGGCTTCTGTACTTGAATTATACGATACGGCACGTTTACGCTTCCCTACTATCGACGGTAAAGAAGCTACTTTCAACGATATTGACAAAGCCATCGGTTCTGACCTCGCTGGCTTAGGCGGTGCACCGGTTGTACTATTAACCAGCACTGTTACCTCTCCAACAACAAAAGAAGCCATTGCACAGTTCCTGGCTAAATACCCGGGCAGCCGTCACGTAGTATACGATGCGGTTTCTGCAACAGGCATCCTGCTGGCAAACGAAGCCACTTACGGCAAACGCGCCATCCCCAACTACCGTTTTGACAATGCGAAAGTGATCGTTAGCCTTGGCGCCGACTTCCTCGGTACCTGGCTGGGCGGTTCCAACGAATACTCGCTGCAATACGTTAAAGGCAGAAAACTGACCGACAAGAAGCTCGACATGAACAAACACTACCAGTTTGAAAGCATGATGAGCCTTACCGGTTCTAACAGCGACGAAAGATTCCTGCACCGCCCGTCTGAAGCAAATGCCGTTACACTGGCCTTGCTGAGCGCGGTAAACGGTCAGGGTGCAAATGGTATTACCGATGCCAAACTGAAAGCCGGCATCGAAAAAGCTGCCAGGGATTTGCTGGCCAACAAAGGCGCAGCCCTGGTAGTAAGCGGCAGCAACGATGTGAATGTGCAGATTGTTGTAAACGCAATTAACGAAGTACTCCAGAGCGGTGGTAAAACCATCGACTGGTCTTCAACAGTAAACTACCGCCAGGGTGTTGACAGCGACTTTGCCAAACTGGTAGACGACCTGAACGCCGGTACAGTAGGCGGTTTGCTTATTTACGGTGCTAACCCGGCTTATACCTGGTACGATACAAAGAAATTTATTTCTGGTTTGCAAAAAGTACGCGTGAAAGTTTCATTCAACCCCAAGGCTGATGAAACCACGCAATTGGTTAAGTACGTTATACCTGATCACCACTTCCTCGAAAGCTGGGGTGATGCAGAACCTAAAAGCGGTTACATCTCCCTGATGCAGCCGACTATTTCTCCTTTATTTAAAACACGCCAGTGGCAAGACAGCCTGTTGAAATGGGCTGGTGCTACCGCCGATTACCTAGGCTTTGTAAAACAATACTGGATTGGCAAACTGGGCAGCGAAAGCGCCTGGGACAAAGCTTTACAGGATGGCGTGGTTAACCCTGCTACCGAACCTGCCGCCACTGCTGCAACGTTTAACGCTGCCGGTGTTGCTGCTGCAAGTGCTGCCCTGGGCAGTGCTGTACGCAAAGGCAAGTACGAACTGGTGATATATGAAAAAACCGGTATCGGCGTAAATGGTGCCGCCAACCCATGGCTGCAGGAATTACCCGATCCTGTTACCAGGGCTACCTGGGATAACTACGCTGTTATCTCTCCTGCACTGGCCAAATCATTACTCGGCATCGATCTCGCCCGCAACGGTGATTCCGATTCTTACGAAGTACACCCCGACAAACCGGTGATCAAAATCACTGCAAACGGTAAAGAAATTACCCTGCCTGCAGTTATTATCCCCGGTACACAGCCCGATACCATCGCCATCGCTATCGGTTACGGCCGTACCGAGAAAATGGGTAAAGCTGTAGTTGGTTCCGGTAAAGATGCCTTCCCTTTCACTTCTTACAATGGCGCCAGCGTGGTAAACACCGTGACTGATGTAACCGTGGCAGAAGTAAAAGGCGAAACATATAGGATTGCCATGACGCAGACACACGGTGTATACGCTACACCACAGGGTGTGCGTACAGAGGTGATCAAAGAAATGCCGCTGTCTGAATACCAGAAACACCCTTCAGTAATTCTCGAAGAAAGAGAGGAAGAACTGAAACCTTTTGGTGGCGTGGCCGATTTTGAGAAAAAAGGTACTATCTATACCTACCACGATAAACCCGGTATTCACTGGGGTATGAGCATAGATATGAACAGCTGTTTCGGTTGCGGTGCCTGCGTGGTAGCCTGTCATGCCGAAAACAACGTTCCTGTTGTTGGTAAAGCGGAAGTTGCCCGTTTCCACGATATGCACTGGCTGCGTATTGACCGCTACTACAGCGGCGATATGGAAAACCCGAACGTAGTATTCCAGCCAATGATGTGTCAGCATTGTGATAACGCTCCTTGTGAGAACGTTTGCCCGGTTGATGCAACCCCGCACAGCAGCGAAGGCATGAACATGATGGCTTACAACCGTTGCGTTGGTACCAGGTATTGCGCCAACAACTGTCCTTATAAAGTACGCCGCTTTAACTGGGCTGACTTTATGGGTGCTGATAGCTTCCCTAACAACCAGGACGAACTGTCTGACGTTGTGCTGATGATGAACGATGAACTCACCAGGATGGTACTGAACCCTGATGTTACCGTTCGTTCACGCGGTGTAATGGAAAAATGCAGCTTCTGCGTACAGCGTACACAGGAAGGCAAACTGACTGCCAAAAAAGAAGGCCGTCCTCTGAAAAGCGGTGAAAACAATGAGTGGGATGTTAAAACAGCTTGTCAGCAGGCTTGTTCTACCAACGCCATCGTATTCGGTAACATCAACGACACGAAGAGTGCTGTTAGCGTTACCAGGGCTGAAAACCACTACAGGTTGTACCGCACACTGGAAGAAATTCACACACTGCCGAATGTAACCTATCTGGCAAAAGTGCGTAACCAGGACGAAATGGAAGAAAAAGCTGAGAAAGGTGCAAAAGCAGAAACGAAGAAAGAAGCTTAGTTGCCTTGTTTAAACAGAAGATAGAAGTTATTCTCATTAAAAGATAATAACCGGGTAAGCCGGATAAACCATACCAGATGCATTTGAAATACGAATCACAGCTAAGGGAACCATTGGTTAGTGGTAATAAGGATTATCACCAGGTGTCAGAAGACATTTGTCGCCCTATAGAAGTTAAGCCTACCAAACTGTGGTATGTTGGCTTTTTTATCGCGATTACATTTTTATGTTTCGGTGTGTATTGCGTTTACAGGGAGGTTACGTATGGTATTGGCCAGTGGAACCTGAATAAAACCATTGGATGGGGTTGGGATATCACCAACTTCGTATGGTGGGTAGGTATTGGTCACGCAGGTACACTGATCTCAGCGATCCTGTTGCTGTTCCGCCAGGGATGGAGAACAGGTGTAAACCGTGCAGCAGAAGCGATGACGATTTTCGCGGTAATGTGCGCAGGCCAGTTCCCTGTATTCCACATGGGCCGTGTATGGATGGCCTTCTTTGTACTGCCTTACCCCAACACCCGCGGTCCGTTATGGCCTAACTTTAACTCTCCGCTGCTGTGGGACGTATTCGCGATCTCTACTTACCTGACCGTTTCTTTATTATTCTGGTACAGCGGTTTGCTGCCCGACTTTGCAACAGTGCGCGACAGGGCTAAAACCAAACTGCGCAAAATGTTATATGGTGTTGCAGCGTTTGGCTGGACAGGTTCTACCAAACACTGGCAGCGTCACGAATCATTGTCACTGGTACTGGCAGGTTTAAGTACCCCACTGGTACTTTCTGTACACACCATTGTATCGTTTGACTTTGCCACATCGGTTATCCCGGGCTGGCACACCACCATCTTCCCTCCTTACTTCGTTGCGGGTGCGGTATTCTCCGGCTTCGCAATGGTACAAACACTGATGCTGATGCTGCGTAAAGTGTTTTTACTGGAAGATTATATTACCATGGGTCACATTGAAGCAATGAACAAGGTTATCGTATTAACCGGTTCAATTGTAGGTGTGGCTTACTTAACCGAGCTGTTCATGGGCTGGTACAGCCAGAACAAATTTGAGGGGTACACATTCTGGTACAGCCGCGCCAACCTGTTCAGCCCTTATGGCTGGAGCTACTGGGGTATGATGGCCTGTAACGTAATCAGCCCGCAGATTTTCTGGTTCCGCAAGCTGAGAAGGAACATTTATGTAACCTTCTTCATGAGTATCATTGTAAACATCGGTATGTGGTTCGAACGTTTTGTAATCATCGTTACTTCACTGTACCGCGATTACCTGCCTTCGAGCTGGAGCCCTTACTACAGCCCCACTATCTGGGAAATGGGCTTCTACCTGGGTACATTCGGTTTGTTCTTTACCTGCTTCTTCCTTTTCGCGAAATATTTCCCTGTTATCGCTATCGCCGAGATCAAGGCTGTACTGAAAACCAGCGGCGAAAACTTCAAGGAAACCGTTGGCAAGGAAGAAGAAATGCAACCGGAAACATTTGCGCACGAATACGCACATGCCCACTAGCATACGGCCTGCAGAAAGGCATTGAATATAACTGATTGATTAAAATAATTGTACTCACTAAACTTCCTGTAAAGGGAATCACAAGGGGTAGTATATGGCAAAAAAGAAATTCGTAGTAGGTTGCTTTGATGACGAAGCAGTTTTGTTTCCCGCAGTAAAAAAAGTTCGTACTGCTGGCTACAAGATACATGATATATATACGCCATTCCCGGTACATGGTCTCGACCATGCAATGGGTTTGCGTGAAACCAGTTTGCATACAGCAGGTTTTATCTATGGTATTACCGGTACCACTACTGCCTTAAGCGGTATTGGCTGGGTGTTTACCAAAGACTGGCCTGTAAACATCGGTGGTAAACCCCACTTTGATTTGCCGGCCTGGATTCCCATTACTTTCGAGTTAACGGTATTGTTTGCAGCGGTGGGCATGGTGCTTACTTTCTGCTACCTGTGCCAGCTGTCTCCGTTCATTAAAAAGCATCACTTCCACGAGCGTGCAACAGACGATCTGTTTGTGATGGTAATTGAGTGCACAGAGAAAACAAATTCCGATGATCTCCAGGCTTTCCTGCGTACCAATGGTGCGGTGGAAGTAAACGTACAGAATGCTGAACCCGGATGGTGGTTAGGTTTGTACGGTAAAGAAGATCAGCTGATCAGAGACACACAGGTAGTTGCTTAATAAGAATTGAACCAAGAATTGCAAATGAAAAAGATATCAATAATCATAGCTGTTTTTGCTGCAGGCATTGCCCTGGTAAGCTGTGGCGACGGCCTGAAACGCAAGCCAGGTACTGTTTACATGCCAGATATGGGCGACAGCCGTGCATACGAAACTTATGCTGATCACAGCATACTGGAAAAGAAAGGTATTTTTTATAACAATAAACCCGTTGCAGGCACTATTGCCCGTGGCGAGGAAATGCCTTTCCTGTTAACAAAAGATCTTCCCGGTGATACTGCCAACTACGTTGCCTCCAAACAGGTAGCCAACCCGGTTACTTCGCTGAATGCAAAAGAAACAGCAGAAGCAGAACGCCTGTACCTGGTGAACTGTGGTATTTGCCACGGCGCCAAACTGGATGGCAATGGCCCGCTGTATAAAGACGGCAAAGGCCCGTTCCCCGCAAAACCTGCTACACTGGTAGGCGACGCGAAATACGAAGCAATGCCTGACGGACAAATGTTTTACTCTGTTACCTATGGTAAAAACCTGATGGGTAGTTACGCTTCACAGCTGTCTCGCAAACAGCGCTGGGCGGTAATACATTATATCAAGTCAAAACAATCGGCTGGAAAAGCTCCAAGCGCGCCGGCAGCAGCAGCTGACAGCAGTGCTACAGCGAAGAAATAGCGTTAGAAAGTAATAATCACTTAACCTGAGATAAAAGAGATTACAATGGCATCTATCAGAGAGCAATTTGAGATACCCGGAAAATTGAAAACATGGTCTTACGCCCTCATCGGTGTAGGCGTGCTGGCCTTTATCCTGGGTTTGGTAACCAAAGGAATCGGCGGCAATGAGCATGACCACAACGTGTTTATAGGTACCCTGATGTACAACAGTATCTTCTTCACGCTGATATGCAACGCCTCCATGTTCTTCATCTGCGCCACAACACTGGCTATGGGCGGCTGGCAGGTTGTATTCCGCCGTATACCCGAAGCCATTTCTACCATGGTGCCGATTTTTGGTTCAATCACTTTCGTTATACTGTTGTATATCATTGGCAGCCACAATCATCATATTTACCATTGGTTAAGTGAAGAGGCAAAATCAGATCCGGTGCTGAAAGGCAAACTGGGCTTCCTGAATCCCACGTTCTATATTACCTGGTCTGTACTCACCATTGGCCTGTGGAGCGTACTCGGCGCCCGCATCCGTAAACTCAGCAGCGAAGCTGATGACGCCATCACCATGAATGGTGAAGCGGGTCAGAGCTTTATCTGGAGAAACACCGTTTCTGCCGCGCTGTTTATCGTATGGTTTGCCTTAACCGTAGGTTCTACTGTTCCCTGGTTGTGGATGATGAGCATTGATGCACATTGGTACAGCACCATGTACAGCTGGTACACTTTTGCTAGCTCATTTGTATCTGGTATGTCGCTGATTGCCCTGTGGGTAGTTTATCTCAAAAACAAAGGTTACCTGGAATATGCCAACGAAGAGCACCTGCACGATATTGGTAAATTCATGTTTGCATTCTCTATTTTCTGGACATACCTGTGGTTTTCACAGTACATGCTCATCTGGTATGCGAACATTCCTGAAGAAACCATTTACTTCAAACACCGTGTTCAGGGACCATACAGAGGCCTGTTTTTCTTAAACATTATTCTCAATTTCGTTTGCCCCATCTTAATTTTGATGAAAAGAGGCGCGAAAAGGAACTATACGCTCATTACCTTTATGTCGGTGCTCATTATATTCGGCCACTGGGTTGATTTTTACCAGATGGTAATGGGCAGCATCTCTAAAGAAGAAGTAACTCTCGGCTGGCTCGATTTCGGAATAGCTGCTTTATTTGTGGGACTGATGATTTTCTTCGTGGCAAAAGCTCTGGCCAAAAAGCCTTTGATGCCGAAATACCACCCATTTCTCAAAGAAAGTATCATTCACCATACATAAGGAGTTCGTTAGCAGCCGGTTTGGCCGGCAGTTTGGAAAAAGTGTTTTATTTCAAGAATTAGAAAATTACTGATAGCGTTATGTCAATGTTTTTTACCATCGCAGTGATCGTACTGGTCTTTCTGGTAATCTTCCAGATTGCTAAAGCCAGTGAATATGTATCGGTGCTGAAAGGAGAAGAAAAGTCGCGTGCACAGGCCAACAAGCTCAATGGTTTTTTTATGATTGCGTTTCTTGTGCTCGGTTTGATTGGTGTGTACTGGTGCAATAAACTGTTGTTTCATAAAACATTACTGGCTCGTGAGGCTAGCAGCATCCAGGGTGAAAGAGTTGATTCCATGCTGTGGGTTACCCTGATTATTACCGGTGTTGTGTTTTTCCTTACGCAGATAGCACTGTTCGCTTTTGCCTATAAATTCCAGGAAAACCCCAAACGCAAAGCGTTTTATTTTCCGCACAATAACACCATGGAGCTGATCTGGACCGTAGTTCCTGCCATTACCCTTACCATCCTGGTAGTAATTGGTTTGCGTAACTGGTTCTTCTTCACCAGCGAAGCACCGCAGAATGCGCTGCACATTGAGGTTACCGGCAAGCAGTTCGGCTGGATTTTCCGCTACCCCGGTCACGACAACAACTTTGGTAAAAAATATTTCCGCGTTATCGACGCGGCCAGCAACCCCCTGGGTTTGATCTGGCAGGACAATGCAGGTCTGAAGCTGAAAGACGATCCTGCAACGCACGATGATATTGTAACCGAGCAAACCGTATACGTGGTTAAAAACCGCCCTGTACAGTTTATCATCAACTCGCGCGACGTAATTCATGACGTAGGCTTACCCGAATTCCGTATGAAAATGGATGCGGTGCCAGGTACACCTACCACTATGTGGTTTACTCCCAAATTCACTACCAAAGAAATGAAGGAGAGAACTGGCAATCCTGATTTCCAGTACGAAATCAGCTGCGACCAGATGTGTGGTAACGGTCACTACTCTATGAAAGGTGTGGTGGAAGTGGTTACACAGGAAGAGTATGACCTGTGGCTGGCTAAACAAAAGCCTTCTTACCTCAGTGCATTCCCTCCTGCAGAAGCAAAACCTGCAGCTGCGGCAGCCCCTGCTGCTGACAGTGCAAAAACTGCTAAAGCCACAGGCGCTGCGGCAACGGATAAAACTAAAATATAATATAAAGGCAAGACCACCTTTATACAATCGATAAACAACACTTAGTTCTAATAAAGAGTTTGATATGAGTAACGAAGCTGTTTTGCACGGAAACGTTGGGGTCGGCCACTCGCATGATGCACATGCGGATCATGGTCATGGCCACCATCATGAAACATTTATCACCAAGTATGTATTTAGCCAGGATCATAAAATGATCGGCAAACAATTCCTGATTACCGGTATGGTTTGGGCTATTCTGGGTGGTTTAATGTCTGTATTGTTTCGTTTACAGCTGGGCTATCCTGATTCTTCTTTTCCCTGGTTGGAAGATATTCTTGGCAAATGGGCGAAAGGTGGTCATATCTCTGCCGAAGCTTATTATGCCCTGGTTACCACGCACGGTACCGTACTGGTATTCTTCGTGTTAACGGCTGGTTTGAGCGGTA
Source organism: Deminuibacter soli (assembly GCF_003412455.1). Taxonomy (GTDB): domain Bacteria; phylum Bacteroidota; class Bacteroidia; order Chitinophagales; family Chitinophagaceae; genus Deminuibacter; species Deminuibacter soli. Next base: position 1,221,035 of record NZ_QTJU01000001.1, read on the forward strand.
CCTTCTCTAACTTCCTTATTCCGTTGCAGGTTGGTGCCCGCGATATGGCGTCTCCTTTAATGAATATGCTCAGCTACTGGTTCTTCTTTATGGCGAGCGTAGTAATGCTGTCTTCCCTGTTTGTGGAAACCGGTCCGTTTAGCGGTGGCTGGACTGCCTACCCTCCACTGAGTGCTTTGGGTGATGCGTCGGACGGTTCTAAAACGGGTATGGATCTGTGGCTGGTTGCCATGGCACTGTTCGTAGTGTCGCAGCTGCTGGCAGGTTTGAACTATATCGCTACTATCTTAAACATGCGTACCAAGGGTATGAGCATGACACGCCTGCCGCTGACTATCTGGGCGCTGTTCTTTACTGCCGTACTGGGTGTATTGTCATTCCCTGTATTATTCTCCGGTTTCATCCTGCTGATATTCGACCGTAACTTCGGTACCAGCTTCTACCTGTCTGATATCTTTATTGCCAGCGTAGGTGCGTTGCCAAATGAAGGCGGTAGCGCCATCCTGTACCAGCACTTGTTCTGGTTCCTGGGTCACCCAGAGGTATACATCATCCTGTTACCGGCCATGGGTATGGCTTCTGAAATTATTTCTACCAACGCACGCAAACCCATCTTCGGTTACATGGCCATGGTTGGTTCACTGTTTGCGATTGTTGTACTCGGCTTCCTGGTATGGGCGCACCATATGTTTGTCACGGGCCTCAATCCGTTCCTGGGTTCCATCTTCGTATTGATGACCCTGCTGATTGCGGTGCCAAGCGCCATCAAGGTATTTAACTGGTTAACAACCCTGTGGAGAGGTAATATCCGCTTTACGCCCGGTATGCTGTTCGCTATCGGTTTCGTAAGCCTGTTCATCTCCGGTGGTTTAACCGGTATCTGGCTGGGTAACTCTGCACTGGATATTCACCTGCACGATACTTATTTCGTAATTGCCCACTTCCATATTGTAATGGGTGTGGCCTCTATGTTCGGTATGTTTGCCGGTGTTTACCACTGGTTCCCTAAAATGTATGGCCGTTACATGAACCACACACTGGCATACACACACTTCTGGTTAACCCTCATTGGTGCTTACCTCATTTTCTGGCCTATGCACTACGAAGGTTTGGCCGGTATGCCACGCCGCTACTACGATTACGGCAACTGGGAAAGCTTTAAACAATTCCTGGAACTGAACAGGTTTATCAGCACCGTGGTAATCATCGTGTTCTGTGTGCAGCTCCTGTTCCTGTTCAACTTCTTCTACTCTATTTTCAAAGGAAGAAAAGTAACTACCCTGAACCCATGGGGTTCCAATACACTCGAGTGGACTACACCAATCAGGCCCGGTCACGGCAACTGGCCCGGCGAAATTCCTGAAGTTCACCGTTGGGCATATGATTACGGTAAAGATGGCCAGGATTTCATTCCGCAAACCACACCGGTTGGCGACAATGAGAGCCACCACTAATAATATATTGAATTTGTTACCTGGCGGGCAACCGGCAGGGTAAAAGCCTGATGCCCTGAGAAATCAGGGCATCATTTTTAGAACGAATATTGTGGCGCAAAGTAATTTAATGACGGCAAACGCAGATATAACCCGCTCACGGGCCTCATGGGTGCAGAAACTGAAAGATTACCAGCAGCTGGTGAAATTTACGCTGAGTTTTACGGTAGTGTTTTCCTGTGTTATCTGTTACCTGCTGGCACCCAAGGTAGTGGTGTACGATGTAAAGATGATTGTGCTGTTGTTTATTGCAGGCCTCCTGGTAACAGGCAGTGCCAATGCCATTAACCAGGCAGTGGAAAAAGACACCGATGCGCAAATGAAGCGCACGGGCAGCAGGCCGGTGGCCAGCGGCAGAATGTCGCAGCAGGAAGCCTACACTTTTGCATTGCTGGCAGGTGTTGCCGGTGTGCTGATGATGTGGTACTTTTTTAATTTTTCATCAGCCCTGGTATCGGCATTCAGTCTGTTTTTGTACGCGTTTATTTACACGCCTTTAAAAAAGGTAAGTTCCATCGCTGTGCTGGTAGGCGCCTTTCCCGGTGCACTGCCCTGCCTGATAGGCTGGGTAGCAGGCAACAACGATTTCGGCGCAGGCGGATGGGCACTTTTCGGGATACAGTTTTTATGGCAGTTCCCCCATTTCTGGGCCATTGCCTGGGTAGCGCATAACGACTACAGCCGCGTTGGTTTTAAATTACTGCCCTCTGATAAAGGGCCCACAAGGTTTACCGCGCTGCAGGCCGTTATGTATGCCGTACTGATGATACCGGTAGGCATGCTGCCTTACTATTTTGGTTTAACCGGTATGGTAAGCCTGTGGATTGTGGTGGCAGCCAACCTGTTTATGGTGGTACAGTGTGTTCGATTGTACAAAGAGATGGATGTAAAGGCGGCACGCAGGGTCATGTTCAGCAGTTATATATACCTGCCGATTGTATTTCTTGCATTGCTGGCCGATAAAATACACCTGGTATAACAGGCATTTACAAGCGAAAACAAATTTTGATAACGATGTATATGGAGAATACGGTGAGTACAGAAAGAAAGCGCATACATCCCCACAAATTTACCCTGTGGGTTGCCATGGGAAGCATCGTAATGATGTTTGCCGGGTTAACCAGTGCCTATATTGTTAAACGCAACCAGAGCAACTGGCTTGAGTTTGGTTTGCCTGCTGTGTTCTGGTATTCCACTGCGGTAATCATTATCAGCAGTGTTACCATGCACCTGGCGGTAAAAGCATTCAAGGCAAAGGAAATGGCCCGTTACCGTAAACTTATTACCCTTACAGCCGGCCTGGGTTTGCTGTTTGCAGGGCTGCAGTTTATAGGGTTCAGTGCACTGCACAAAAACGGCGTTCAGTTGTTTGGTATTGGCAGTAACCCTTCGGCTTCCTTTCTGGGTATTATTACCGGCCTGCACGTGTTACACGTACTGGGTGGCGTGGTAGCTTTGATAGTGAGTTTTGCAAGGGCTTTCAGGGTACGCACCCGCAGTTACGCAGCTACCCCTGTAGAGGTGGTTGCAACGTACTGGCACTTTGTAGATATACTTTGGATTTACTTATTTATATTTTTTAACTGGATAGGATAAGAGACAGAAAAAAAGCTGATTTATTCACGCTTTTTCAACATCACCCAATAAATTTGCGAACGAAATTTCTTGAACAACATGGCAACAACAACAGTATCAACAGGATCAACCAAATGGTGGGCCGGCGGGAAAAGTCCCTTTAACTTGGAGTACGGAAAAGTGATGATGTGGTATTTCTTGATGAGTGACGCATTCACTTTTGGCGCGTTCCTGATTGCCTACGGTACAACCCGTTTTGCCACCAACGGATGGCCTGACCCCAACGAAGTATTCCAGTCATTCCCTGGTCTTGGTGCAGGTTACCCGCTGCTGTTCGTGAGTTTGATGACCTTTATCCTGATCATCAGTTCGGTTACCATGGTACTGGCTGTACATGCCGGTCATAACATGGACAAAAAAGGTGTTGTTACCAACCTCATTTTTACCATCATCGGTGGTTTGGCTTTCTTAAGCTGCCAGGCATGGGAATGGACACACCTGTTTCACGAAGGTGCATGGTGGGGTCACAATCCTTTCCCTAATGCTGATGGTACGGTAGCTACTACCAACTTCACCAACTTCTTTTTTACCATTACAGGTTTCCACGGCTTCCACGTATTTTCCGGTGTGGTAATCAATATTATTATGCTGATCATGACGCTGACCGATACATTCGAAAAAAGAGGTCATTACCTGATGATTGAAAAAGCCGGTTTGTACTGGCACTTTGTAGACCTGGTTTGGGTATTCGTATTCACCTGTTTCTACCTTATTTAATCATCACCGCCCTGTTAACAGCATTACACAACCTATTAAAGAATTTATTACATGGAACATACATACGAAAGCCTTCAGCCTAATGCAGATCATGCACGTGAAGCCAAGAAAGAGGTTTGGCGCATTACCCTGTACCTGACCGTTTTAACCATCATTGAACTGGCACTGGGCTTTATCATGATGCACTGGCCTGAAGAAAGCTTTAAAAGGCACCTGGTAAAAGGTATCATCATCATCCTGATGGTATGGAAAGCCTTTTACATTGTAGGTTACTTTATGCACCTGAAACATGAAATCAGGAACTTTGTAATGACCATCGTTATTCCTTTGCTGCTGTTTGTTTGGTTTATCATTGCCTTTATCGGTGACGGTTCATCTTACAACAACCTGAAGAATAAATACAATCCTGCTTACAAAGAAAGAAGCACTATCAAACAGGAGAAAACTGAAGAGCACGGCCACGAGAAGAAGCCCGGTTCGATGGAATAGGAGCGTTACCCTTAACAGTAATTGATTAATAGTAATATATTCAGCCATCCTGCCGGAAGCGGGATGGCTGTTTTATTTAGCATACAATCCCGATATGAATAAGAAAGCCTTACTGGCCCTTTGCATAGCCATTTTTATACCGCTGTTCAGTTACCTGTGCGTGCGTTATGTAAGCCAGGATGCTGTAATCATTCCACGCCATTACCTGCTGGATACGGTAGTGGAAAAGGTGAAAGATGGTAAATTAACCACCGATAGTATCTGGCATACCACCCAGGATATCCGTCTTGTAAACCAGCTGGGAGATACGGTGAATCTCTATGATATCAAAAATAAAATCATTGTTGCCGATTTCTTCTTCACCAGCTGCGGCTCTATCTGCCCTACGCTAACCAAAAACATGGCGCGGCTGCAGCAATCATTTTTAAAGGGTGGTGATACAAGGCAAAGAATCGATTCTTCTATCGTTCAGTTCATTTCTTTTTCGGTTGACCCGGAGCGTGATTCAGTACCAAGACTGAAAGCCTATGCCGACCATTTTGGCGTAAACCACGACAGCTGGTGGATGCTCACGGGACCAAAAGATTCCATCTATAATTTTGCATTTGAACAACTGAAGGTAGACAAGTTCAGCGAGGAGCCGGTGAGCCCCGATTTTGTGCATACCAGCCGTTTTGTGCTGATTGACCGGGACTACCAGATTCGCGGTTACTACAATGGGCTGGATACTGTTTCGCTGCGCCAGCTGGCCCGCGATATTGGTATACTGATGCTGGAAAAAGAACATGGCGCCAAAGCCAAACTGCCATTTGACCCCGTGTTGATGGGTGTTATATTCCTGATTGCAGTGATACTGGTAGTTGGTATACTCAGCATTGTAAAAAGAAAATCAGCACAAACAGCATAACCTTTATTTTAAATCAGCACTTTCAATTAGTTTATATGCTCGCTCCTGCTCTCCAAAAAAACGACAAACGTGCCGGCGCTATTATCTGGATCTTTTCTGTAGTGGTATTTCTGCTGGTAGTGGCACTGGGCCGTTATAAGCTCCAGGTAAACCTGGGTTTTAATGTACATATTTTTGCGGCGTTAAATGCCGTCATCAATACCCTTGTAAGTTTGCTGCTGATTGCGGCACTGGTGGCAGTGAAAAGCGGCAAACTGTTACTGCACAAACGCCTGATGTTAACAGCACTGGTATTGTCTGTGCTGTTCCTGTTATCGTATGTAACACACCGCCTGCTGGCCGGCGAAGCACGATTTGGCGATGCCAACCACGACGGCCTGGTAAGTGATGCGGAGAAGGCTGCTGTTGGTGCTACACGCATGGTTTATTTTGTGATATTATCTACCCATATTTTCCTGGCAGCAGTGATCCTGCCTTTTATCCTGTTTACTGCCTACCGTGCACTGATAGCCGAATGGCCTGCACATAAAAAGCTGGCCCGCTACACCTGGCCGCTGTGGTTTTATGTGGCACTTACGGGGCCCATTGTTTATTTGATGATTAGTCCTTATTACAGATAAAAAGCAGCTTGTTGCTGATAGCTTTTAGCGGTTAGCTAATAGAAAGGGCAGATGTTGATTACATCTGCCCTTTTCTATTTGATGCTCTGTGATCTTTGTGGGTTTTCCTTTGTGGCCTTAGTGGTTAAATACCGCACAACTCAAGAACGCTTCGTGAGCACACTTTGCGGGTGTTATAACAGTTAGTTTAACTCCGATACCTGCACATGCGAGGGGTGTGCGGCATCGTGGTATATTTTGATGGTTGCTTTCTGAAAATCCTTTTCATCAGCAGTGGCAATGTTTACGTAGGTTTGCGGGTTTCTGTCAACCAGCGGAAACCAGCTGCTTTGTACCTGCACCATTACCTGGTGACCTTTTTGAAAAGTGTGGGCCACATCATTCAGCACAAGGGTTACCGGTGTTATTTTACCCGGAACAAAAGCCTCGGGCTGCACAAAGCTGTTGCGGAATTTGCCGCGTATTACCTCGGCCCTTACCAGTTGTTGTGTACCATCGGGCAATACATCAATGAGCTTAACAATAAAGTCGGCATCGGTACCGGTTGTGCTTACAAACAGGTTGGCTGTAACAGGGCCGCAAAGCGTAAAATCTTTCTTCAGTGCTTCACCTGCATAATGCAATACATCCGGGCGGGCTGCAGCAAAACGCTGGTCTGCCGCCATGTATTCATTAATGCGGTCATCCGATTTTTTGTCGATATACGGCACCGGGCTCGCGGGGTCAGATACATATTCATCTGCGCCTTTCACCGCGTTTTTATTTTCATTCAGGCGGTTATTGCCATCCAGGTACCAGGTAATGGTGGTGGTTTCTTTGGGCGGCCATTGGGAGAATGATTTCCATTCATTGCTGCCGGTAACGAACATGGTAGCTTCTGCTGCGTTGAAATTGCCTTTACCCTTGAGATAGAAATTAAAGAAATCGAACTCCAGCTGCTGCAGGTAACCACTGGTATTGCTGCCAAAATGGTAAGTGGCAAACTTGTTCCAGTCCGGCCTTTCCCAGCCGCCATGCGTCCAGGGGCCCATCACCAGCCTGTTCTGGTTATGCGGAGATTGTTTTTCAATGGCTTCATAGGTTTTGAGTGCACCGAACATATCTTCTGCATCGAACCAGCCACCTACTACCAGCACAGCGGGTTGTACATTTTTCAGGTGCGGACGAATATTGCGCGCCTGCCAATAGGCATCTTTAGTGGTATGTGCAAGGTACTCGTTCCATATTTTACTGCTGTCGTGGAAGTATTGTGTGTTCAGGTTTTTGATGGGGCCAATGTTCAGGTAAAAATCATACACCTCTTTAATCTCCAGCTTATTGCTTACCGGCGGGTACTTGGTCCACGGCGCAGTTCTGGGGTGATCAAAGAAATTCATGAAGCTGAAATTATCCATCAGGAAAAATGCGCCGCGATGGTTGGCATCATCACCTTCGAATTCGTCGGTAACAGGTGCCTGTGGCGATACGGCTTTTAATGCAGGGTGTGCATTGGGCAGCGAAGCACTGGCATAAAAACCTGGATAGGAAATACCATAAATACCGGCCTTGCCATTGTTGCCTTTGATGTTTTTCAACAGCCAGTCAACCGTGTCGTAGGTATCGCTGCTTTCATCCACATCGGTGTTTGATTTTTTATTGTCAATAGCCGGTGTCATTTCCTCAAATTTGCCTTCGCTCATATAACGGCCGCGCACATCCTGGTTTACGAAAATGTATTTCTCTTTCGGAAACAGCGCATTGGGGCCAAGCCTGCGCGGGTACTTGTCTTCCCCGTATGGTGCGCAGGAATAAGGCGTGCGCATCAACAGGAAGGGGTAAGCCACCGAAGTGTCTTTGGGCATGTAAATGGCGGTAAACAGTTTGGTGCCATCGCGCATGGGTATCATGCGCTCAATTTTGATGTAGTCGTCTGCAATGCCTTGTGCACAGCTGCAAAGCGTGCTGAGCAAAAGCATACAGGAAAGTAACAGTTTATTCATGAAGGAGATTTGAAAATGTGCGAATGTACAGGCAGCTATAAACCCAGTTCTGTTGCGGGGTCCCAGAACTTGTTTTTGAAATCAACCACTTTGTCTTTCTCCACCAGTATGCGTTCTTTTTTCAGCAGCTGTTCCATTTTTTCGGGCGGGTTGAAATGCGCTTTGCCGCTGAGCATGCCGTTGCGGTTAACCACGCGGTGTGCAGGCACTTTCAGTTTGGCAGGCACGCTGCTCATGGCCCAGCCTACCATGCGTGCAGAACCTTTGGCACCAAGGTAATTGGCAATGGCACCGTAAGAGGTAACACGGCCTTTGGGTATTTGCCGGGCAACAGACCACACATCTTCAAAGAAATGAAAATGCTTATCGGCCGTAGTTACGCGGGCCTGTTCTTCTTTTACCGGTTTTGCTTTTTTGGCAGGCATGTTTGTTAGTAGTTTTGATTTTATCGGAGGCCCATAGACCGATGGGGCCTATGCACAAATATCTACCCACCTGTTTACCTGCTTTGCTGATCTTGCTGTGCGGCCCTGCGTTGCTGCATTTCGCTGCGTTTGGGCTCAGGCACTGCTTCGTAATTATACGGGCAATGCAGGCAGCCGTTGCCGCAACAATACCCGCGCTGCAGGTGGTAATGGGCGGTAAACACCATTAGCCCCTGCGCGTTCAGGTAATAGTCAATATGTTCAGTCAGGCTGTTGCTCAAGAAAACTGTTTTTAAGCACTTCATCCAGTTCTACCGGCAGTTTTTTATCAATGGTAAAGCTGAGGTAATGAACGCGGTTGCTTTGGGCAATATCCAGGCTTTCGTAATAGGTTTTTATTTTCAGTTCATTGCTGATGCCGGCCTGCTGGTATACATTGTCAGAATCGGCCAGTACGGGTAACTGGTACAGTTGAATTACTGCTTTGGTAAACTGGTACAGGTCGGGGCTATCGGTTTTCAGGTGCACAATGCCGCCGGGTGTTAAAAACTGCTGGTACAGGCGCAGGAAACGCGGATGCGTAAGGCGTTTTTTCATGCGGGAGAAACGCAATTGCGGATCAGGAAACGTGATCCATATTTCATTTACTTCACCGGCTGCGAAATAATCGGTTACCTTATCAATTGCCGAGCGGATAAAGGCCACATTGTGCAAACCTTCTTCCAGTGCAGTTTTGGCGCCGCGCCATATGCGGTTGCCCTTGATATCGATGCCAATAAAATTGCGCTGTGCGTACATACGCCCCAGTCCTACCGCATACTCCCCCTTTCCGCAGGCCAGTTCAAGGGTAATGGGGTTTTCGTTTTTAAAAAAGCCCTTCCAGCTGCCTTTGGTATTTTCGGGGTATTCCAGCACATTCGCAAAGGTTCTGATCTCTTCGAACCTGATCAATTTCTTGTGTCCCATAACGCACAAAGATAAGGCAGGGAATTTACAGGCTGCAGGGCGGTGTTTCGCCATTGGTGTAATAAATCAAACAATCCGGCTGAATTTTTGTAAACTTTACATTGTCACTGTGTTAGAGCGGTTGTTTATGGCCCCCAGGCATCGAAACCCGATGCAACCGCCTGATGCATTATTGTTTAAGTATACCGGCGGTTATGAAAAATTATCCCCTGAGAGTTGCCCTGCTGTACTTTTTTATTGGTGCCGCGTGGATTTTTGTTACCGACTGGCTGGTAGACCAGATTGCCAGTTATGCGCGCTCGCAGGCGCTGCAATCATACAAGGGATTGTTTTTTGTATGCGTTACCGCTGTTCTGCTGTATTTTATTATCCTGGGCAATTACCGCCGCATTAAACGCAAAGAACTTGAATACCGCTGTATGTTTAAGGAAAACCCTTATCCCATGCTGGTGTATGATATAGAAACGCTCGAGGTACTCACTATCAACAATACTTTCCTGGAGAAATACGGCTACCGCAAAAATGAAGTGGTAGGGCTGCGCATTACCGACATTGGCCCGCCGGAAGATGAGCTGGCCATTCTTGATTTTGTAAAAAAAGTAGGGGAAAAAGGTTTTTCAGACAGTGGTATCTGGCGCCAGGTAACCAAAGACGGCCGTTCATTTTACGCAAAAATTTCATCGCATCCCACACTGTTTGGCGGCCGCAAGGCACGCATCATGATTACGATGGATGTAGATGAAGAAATGCGTGCAAAAAAGGGATTGCAGGCATCAGAAAGAAAACTGCAAACGCTGATCGATAATTCGAACGATTACATTTACATGGTAGATCCCAGGCTGTGCATTATTGATGCCAATGCCGCATTTAAAGAAAAGTTCAGGCGCGTTACAGGCATAAGTGCAGTATCGTTGCCGCTGGACCTTACGCCGATGGCCACCTCTACCGGCTGGGAGCGGTATTACAAAAGGGCGCTGGCAGGCGAACACCTGCAGTTTGAAGAACAGATTACCGACCAGGAAAGCGGTGAGCTGGAACTGCATGAGATAGTGATGAACCCCATTCATGATGAAAACGGGCAGGTAACCGGTATTGGTTGTTTTTCGCGTGATATTACCTTGCAGCGCAAGCGTGAAGAGCAGATTCAGCTGCAGGTGGCCAAGCTGAAGAACATTGCCTGGCTGCAATCGCACGAATTACGTAAATCACTTACAAATATTATGATGCTGGCTTCACTGATACAGGAAGAGCCGGATAAGCAAGCCGCGATAAAGGAATTGCTGCCTTTGTTACAACAGTCGTGCAACGAGCTGGACCAGGTAGTACGAACCATTGTGGAAACCGCATCTGCGGTAGAGAAAGAGGCATAGGTATAAAAACCAAAGGCCCCCGACACATTGAGAAAACTATCAGGAGCCTTGGTTATAAAACCGGCTGTAGGGGTAGGAGTCGAACCTACACGGGGCAGTTAGCCATAGCACAAAGTCCGGTGGTCAACCCCGGTCTTCCTTGCGGAAGGCTCTACGCTAAGTTTATCCTGTTATCCCCACCCCCGAGACGAGAGGGCATGTCTGCCGAAAATTTCATCACCCCACAGTATGAATAAGAACTAAATGCTTATCGTTGCATTGACAGTACAATATTAAAGAAACATCTTGAATCGTTGAAGATAATTCAATGAAAATTTGGAAAGTATCGATATTATTCAAATATTTGAATAAATATTCAATATTTTCAAAAATAAAGACGAAAAATGCCTGTCAAATTGAATTTAGACAAACTGGATTTCCAGATAATCCAGGAAATGATGGAGGATGCGGAGATTTCGTATGCCGATTTGGGCAAAAAGCTTTTTGTATCGGGCGGTACCATTCACGTGCGCATAAAAAAACTGCAGGAATACGGTATAGTTAAAGGTACAAGATTAAGCGTTGATTTAAAAGCCCTGGGTTACGATGTTATTGCGTTTATCGGCATCTTCCTCGAAAAAAGCTCGCTGTACGATACAGTGGCGAAAGAACTCAAAAAGATACCTGAAATAGTGCGCCTTAATTATACTACCGGTAACTACAGCATGTTTGCAGAGATTGTTTGCAAAGACATCCAGCAGCTGCGTTTTGTACTGCACGATGAGTTACAGAAGATCAAAGGCATTGAACGTACCGAAACCTTTATTTCGCTGGAAGAAAGCTTTGCGCGTAACGTACTGGTCAATGACACCGCTGCCGGTTAAAGCCACAGTATGCTGTTATCAGCAGGCATATTGAATAAACACCGTTTGCGCAATATGCCTGTTTACAAACGGGGTTGTTTCTCTGCGTTTTTGTGTGGCTATACCTTCTCTCTTACGTCTAACGCATCTCTTAAACCATTGCCCAGTAAATTAAAGGCCAGCACCAGCAGCATAATGGCAATACCCGGCGTAAGGGCCAGCATGGGGTTATGCGTAATAATGAAATTGTAATTCTCCTTAATCATTAGTCCCCAGCTGGGCTGCGGCGGCTGCACACCCACACCCAGGAAGCTGAGCCCCGCCTCTACTACAATGGCAGATGCAAAATTGCCTGCTGCAATTACAATCACCGGCCCAATGATATTCGGAATAATATGGTGCACAATGGTGCGGATAGGTGAAAAGCCCATGGCCCGCGTGGCTTCAATGTATTGCAGCTCGCGTACCTGCAATACCTGGCCGCGCACCAGTCTGGCCACGTTAACCCACATAGTTAAGCCTACGGCAATAAACACCTGCCAGAAGCCCTTGCCCAATACCAGCGTAATGGCAAACACCAGCAGCAAGGTTGGTATGCTCCAGATGATATTGATAAACCACATCACCACATCGTCTACCCATCCCCTGAAATAACCGGCAAGTGCACCCAGCAATATGCCGATGGTGACAGAGATTAAAACCGCAATCGCACCTACACCCAGGCTAACGCGTGTGCCGATCAGCAAACGGCTCAGGATATCGCGCCCGAAGCGGTCGCTGCCCAGGCGGTAATGCAGGGTAACTACCGGCTCGGGTGCCAGCTGGTTAAGTGCAAACACCTCGCGCGACGTTACACCCTCGTCTACAAATTTATCGGCAAACAAAGAATCGCCTGTAACGTGGCAGGATGTAACGGGTACCAGCTGATAAGCTGATGCCTGGCCATTGAGCAGCCGGCTGAACAACGATACTGCTTCGGGTGCGCGGTCGCGTTTTACCTGCACTACCCGGATGGAATAACCGGGTTTGGCATTGGCCAATACCGGCAACATGCGGTTGGCAAACGGAGAGCCATCAGGTGCAAAAAAGTAGGCAAATACAGCTATAATAAAAGCCAGTGCAATTACCAGCAGGCCAAAGCAGGCGGGTTTACTCCGCAGCAGTTTGCGCATGGTAGTGGTATGGTTGTTGTCGCTATTCATGTAGACGGTTGTTTACCCCCTTAATTGGGTAGTATCCTGTTTTTTGTCGGTAAGCGCGTTAAGCAATCGCCGCGGTTTGCGTATCTATTGTTAAGCCTTAATTTTTTTTATGCGAACACTGTTCATGATTCCTGTATTATTAGCCGGTTTTATCATCGCCACGCTTTACACTGCCTGGCCATTGAGGCAGGATAAAGAAGAAGCCTGATTATTTCACGGTTCTTCCTTTCCACTGGTATTTGCCAAATTTGCCCAGCCAGCCGGCCACCACTGTGTAGGTGATGTGAAAAGGTTGCATCAGTGCAAACCAGTTTAACAAGCCTTCCTGTTTAAAGAAACGTGCTACCGGTAACATAAACGTTAACTCTACCAGTGTTTTTACAGCAATCAGCCACAACCACACCAGCAGCATCCACTTGCTGTACAATGCTGTAAATACAAAAAACAATATCCCGAAATTTAATAAGTACACCAGCACCAGTACCCAGAAAATACCTTTGTCGTTGTATTTGTCTGCCTTGCTGGCCCAGCGTATGCGCTGGTTAATAAAACGCTTCCAGGTAGGCATGGGTGCTGTAGATACCACTGCTTCGGGTGCAAATACATAACCGATGTTATTGGGATAACGTTGTTTTATTTTATGCATCAGCAGCATATCATCGCCACTCGCAATATTGTCAATGCCTTTAAAGCCGCCTACTTCATAAAAAGTTTTTTTGTGGTAGGCAAGGTTGGCGCCGTTACACATGCTGTGAAACCCGGCTGATACTGACGCTGCGGTAATGCCCTGCAGGCTCATAAAATCAAGGCTCTGGAATATGGAAAGAAAGCTGCCGGTATTGTTGAACACCACGGGCGCGGCTACAAAAACAGACTGGTGCTGCTGAATATAAGCAGCCATATATTGCAGCCATTGCGCAGCAGGCGCGCAATCGGCATCGGTGGTTACAATCCATTCCCCGTTTGCCTGGCCAATAGCCAGCTCAATGGCCTTTTTTTTATAAGAGTTGAGCTGCTGCCCTTTCAGTACCTCTGCAAGTTTTATCATGCGCAGGTTGTTGTGTGTTTGCTGCAGTTGCTCAATAATCACCGGTGTGTTATCGGTGCTGTGATCGTCAATCACAATTATTTCGAACAGGTGTGATGGATATTGCTGTTGCAAAATAGTGTGCAGGCAATTGCCGATATTGTCTTCTTCATCACGCGCAGGAATAATAACGGTAAAGCTGGTAGCCGGTACAAAGCCTGCAGGCACAGCATACAGCTTCATACGGATAAACCATTTGCGGTAAAGGAAAATGAGCACCGAATATGCTGCCAGTAACAAAACGAGTACTGCGAACAAGGTATTTATCCAGATCATCGCAGCAAAGAAAATCAATATTATGCAACCAGCAAGCTGCTGATAAAGGCGGCATTTTTTTCTTTCAGCAACTGATGGCCTGCATCGAGCAGGGTAACCGATACCCATTGCTCCATGCCTTCACTGAACTGCTGGCCGTTTTTACTGAGAATAATGTTATCGAACCTGCCGAATACCAGGTGCACGGGAATTTGGTATTGCCTGATGTTTTCCTTTACCACAGCGAGTTTGGGGCGAAACAGCCGCAGGCAGGTCCACCGCCTGTACAACAGTTGCCGCGATGCAGGGGCCGACATATAATACATGGCTATTTTACAAACAGAGGGGTGCAATAACCGCGTAAAGCGCCCCAGTTTAATCAATGCAAACAACCAGGCCGGATGCGATACGGTATAACGGAACAGGCGGTTGCCGGTTCGTGTTTGGGTGCTTAGCCAATACCAGGGATTGGTATGCAGCCCGTCGGGCGCCAGTAATACCAGTTGCTGAATGTGCTGCGGGTATTGCTGCAGCAGGGTTAGGGCCAACCGCCCCCCCATGCTGAAACCCATGATGCTGATGGGTTTGCGGCCGGTGTTAAGCAGGGTGATAATTTCCCAGAGCATGGCTGCGCTGAAAGGGTCTGGTTCTTTCCATTCGGTGCTGCCATGAAAAGGCATGTCCAGCGCTATTACCGTATAGGTATTGCCTAACCGCTGTGCCAGCAAACCAAAGGTATTGCTGTTTTCGCCATAGCCATGCAGGCAAACAAGCAGGGCGTTGCCCACGCCATAATGCTGGTAGGCGATTACTGAATTGCGGTATGTTAAGCGGCCGGTATACATAGCAACGTAAAACGCAAAAGAATGCCATTTTATGCGAAAGCAGCCCAGGATTTGTGTAACGCAGCTAGCCGGTTGTTCGCCTTTGCAATGGCTGGCTGCCGGGAAAAAACAATCTTTCGGGACAGCAACGTTAAAAAATACAGGACGCGATAAAAAAATAAGGTACAGACTTGTTATATTGGAAAAAACAAACCAACTTTGAAATAGTTGCATAACTAACTATATGCCCAACAACCATTTTAAGCGAGGAGAACTGTACAGTGTTATCAATGGGATGGCATCAACTGCTGTAGCGCGGCGTTTGCAGAAGCATTTCAGGCAGGCCGGGCTGGAAATTACCATTGAGCAGTGGAGTATTTTGTATCATTTATGGAAAAACGACGGGCTTAGCCAGCAGGAGCTGTGCAACCGTACCTTCCGCGATAAACCCAGTATTACGCGCCTGGTAGACAATCTCGAGAAACAACAGCTGGTACAGCGGGTGGCTTCAAAGGAAGACCGCCGCATTAATCTCGTATACCTTACCCCTGCGGCATTGCTGCTGCAGGAAGAAACGATTAGCCTGGCCAATCAAACAATGGACGAAGCGCTGATAGGAGTGAAAAAAGAAGATATAGAAACAGTGAAAACCGTGTTGCAGCAGGTATACGATAACCTCAAACAGCAATAACTTATTAACGAATAAAAACGGTTGCCATGAGTACGCAAACACAACAAACAGCAGGTACCAAAGGTGGTGAATGGCTGATTAAGGAAATGAATCCGTATGACACCTTCATACCGGAAGATTTTAACGAAGAGCAGCAAATGGTGATGGATATGTGTCACCAGTTTCTCGACACCGAAGTGCTGCCGGCGCTCGACCGCATTGATAAACTGGAGCCGGGTTTAATGCCTTCGCTGCTGGTGAAAGCGGGTGAGCAGGGTTTGCTGAGCACCTCGTTTCCTGAAGAATATGGCGGCCTTGGCAAAGACTTTATCACCTCTACCATCGTGAATGAAGGGCTTGGCGGCGGGCACTCTTTTTCCGTAGCCATTGCTGCGCATACGGGTATTGGTTCATTGCCTATTTTATATTTTGGTACAGAAGAACAGAAACAAAAATATATTCCCAAGCTGGCCAGCGGCGAATGGAAAGGTGCTTACGGTTTAACAGAGCCCAACAGCGGCAGTGATGCGCTGGGCGCCAAAACCACCGCCAAACTCAGCGATGATGGCAGGCATTACCTGCTTAACGGTCAAAAATGCTGGATCACCAATGGCGGTTTTGCCGATGTGTACACGGTGTTTGCAAAAATAGACGGCGACAAGTTCACCGGCTTTATTGTTGAACGTGGCTTTGAAGGTTTTACCCATGGCCCGGAAGAACATAAAATGGGCATCAAAGGCTCTTCAACCGTGCAGTTGTATTTCCAGGATTGCAAAGTGCCTGTAGAAAATGTGCTGGGCGAAATTGGCCGCGGCCATATCATTGCTTTCAACATCTTAAACATTGGCCGTTTAAAGCTGGATGCAGCAGCGCTGGGCGCAGCCAAACGTGCAGCCACTATTACTACCGATTATGCCGTAACACGCGAGCAGTTTAAACAACCCATCGCCAACTTTGGTGCTATTCAGCATAAGCTCGCTGAAATTGCCATAAAAATATGGGTGGCAGAAAGTGGTTTGTACCGCACCGCCAAATGGATTGACAACCACGAACACGCGCTGATGGAAACAGGCATCCCTGTTGAAAAAGCCTTGCTGGGTGCAGCAGAAGAATTTGCAATTGAATGTGCGATGCTGAAAGTATTTGGCAGCGAAACACTCGATTTTGTGGTAGACGAAGGTGTGCAGGTGCACGGTGGTAACGGTTTCAGTGACGAATATGTGATCAGCAAAGCCTACCGCGATAGCCGCATTAACCGTATTTACGAAGGCACCAACGAGATAAACCGCCTGTTAACGCTTGACATGACGCTGAAACGTGCCATGAAGGGCAAGCTCGATTTGATGGGACCAGCCATGGCAGTATCCAAAGAGCTGATGAGCATTCCTGATTTTGGCAGTGAAGACGAAACTCCTTTTGCAAAGGAACGCAGGTATATCGCCAACTTTAAGAAAGCCATCCTGCTTACCGCAGGTGCAGCTGTACAGAAGCTGATGATGAACATTGATAAAGAGCAGGAACTGCTGATGAACCTGGCTGATATGGCCATTGAAATTTATCATGCAGAGAGCGCATTGCTGCGTGTGATGAAACTGGTTGACAGGAGCGGTGAAGCCGCCAATCAGTTGCAGATTGATATGATGCACACTTACCTGTACGATGCTGCAGACCGCATTAACAAGGCAGGTAAAGATGCACTGAACAGTTTTGCAGAAGGTGATGAGCTGCGCATGATGCACATTGGCTTAAAACGTTTTACCAAGGTAGAGCCGTTTAATACCAAGGCTGCGCGCAGGCGTATTGCCGCAAAAATGATTGAGGCAAAGAAATACCCGTTCTAAGTATAACAACGTGTTGAATTATAACAATGCCATACCGGCCCCGGTATGGCATTGTTGTTTTGTCAGAACCTGACCAGCAAACCCGCCCCTATCAGTGATTTCAACTGCGTGCCCGGCGATGTTTTGTTTTTGCCGAATTGCCGCACATCATCATCGTAAATAATATCAAGGCTCCAGGTGGCAGATAATACCCGTGAGATTTTTACCGCGAACATATTGGTGAAAAAGATGTCTATGTTCTGCGGTTTGTGTTTGTAGTTGGAGAACAGGTCGAGCCTGCCTTTGTAGCTTACCGTGCTGGTAAGATTGGCAGTATAGTTCACGGTAACATATGCGCCTATTTCATTCTTTACATGCTTAAACGAATCCACACCGAACTGTCCGGCTGCAGATAGGCTGTCATTCTCCACAAACGTCCACCTCGAAGAAATGGGCGACATGAAAATGGAGAGGTTTTTAACCGGGTGATAATCGAGACCGAGGCTGACAATGAGATAAGCCGGTGCAAAGAAATCTGACAGCAGTGTTTTACTGGTCTCGGTATACTCATAACCTTTCGCCATCTGCGTTCTGAAGTTGAACAGGCCGGCAAGGTTTAGCTTGGGATTTAATTCATACCCATACTTGCTTAAGAAATCAATGCGGTCATCATTTTTGCGTGCACCGGTGGAGGTGGTGTTTACATAACCGAAGTTTACATCAAGATTATTGTCCCAGCTGTGTTTGCCCTTTTTGTAAAACGCGTACAGGTTAAGATAGGCGGTAATGGCCAGTGAAAAATCGTCGCCACCTGCAGCCCAGTTGCTGAGTGAAGCCTGAGAGCCATTCAGGCTGAATTGCCCGCCTTTTTTCCAGGTTTTTACAACGGTGTCTTTCTCATCTTTTTTAATGGCTCGGCTGCTTTGGTCCTGCAGGTCTTTGATGGTTTTGTCCTGTGCATAGGTGCATACAGTAAGCAGTATGGCTGCTGTAATCGTAAGCAGTTTTTTCATCCGGTTAAGTTTTCAGGTTAACTAATGTTTGGCTAATGTTGATTTACAAACAAAAAAGCAAATTGTTTGTGCCTGCAATGCCGCATAGTGCTGTGCAAAACCTGCCTGTTAACCTCTTGAAAAGCTAACCGCGCGGATAAATCAACAAACCATGCTGGCTGGCAGTGTGCAAATCGCGCCAGATACGGTTGATCTCCGTATCAGTTGCTGCGGCCTGCAAGCCGCAGTACGGATACAGTTCATCTGCAGTGCGCCTGCTTTCCTGCGCCAGTTTGCGCGATGTTTCACTTACTGCCTGTAAGGCGGCCGCTGTAATGCTGCCTTGCAGTTGTTGCTGCCACGATTCGTCCAAAGCCTTGTAAAACGCGGTGCGCAGCGTTTGAATGGTATGCTGTGCCTGCTGAAGCAGGGGGCCCGCAATGGCCATGGTGCCGGGCTTTTGTGTTTGCTGCAACAGCTGTTGCGCGGCCTCTGTAAAGTGCAGGGACATACCGCTGATATTGGCGGCAAGGGTTGCCTCGGCCAGTTGCAGGAAAGGATATTGGTACAAC
Organism: Deminuibacter soli; assembly: GCF_003412455.1. Lineage (GTDB taxonomy): Bacteria > Bacteroidota > Bacteroidia > Chitinophagales > Chitinophagaceae > Deminuibacter > Deminuibacter soli. The sequence goes on from NZ_QTJU01000001.1 coordinate 1,239,900, forward strand.
GGCGAAGGGTCAACAGCCCTGGCCTGGTTAATTTCAAAACAGCGGTCCCGTGTAACCGTTACATTGGTTGCTTTAAAGGCATTACTGGCGGTAGCTACCAGGCCAAACGATTTCCAGGTAGGGAGTAATTCCACTTCGCCGGGCAGCAACACAAAAGGTTTTATGACTGGGTTGCCATCGCTGCCGGTAAGCGGAACACCATTGCGGGTAATGGTGCAGTTAGCGGTAAAAACTGTGGCATGCGGTGCACCGCTGGCATGCAACCACTGACCATTGATAATATAACCTTCAGCTGTAATGGCTGCAGTACCGGCCTGTGCGCCGCTGCCTGCAAAACACACTGCAGGATCGGCAAAAAGTGTTTGGGCAAGTGCAGGTTGCAGAAAGCCGCCAAACCAGCCGGCACCGGTGCAAAGGGTAAGCACCCACGCAACACTGCCATCGGCCCAGGCAATGGCTTCTTCAAAACGCACTACTGCTGGCAGGCTCCACTCAAGGCCGCCGTATTGTTTGGGCGTAAGCAGGGTAAACCAGCGCTGCCGGTGCAGCAAGGCTACCTGTACAGGCGTTAATTGTTTGAGTTGTTCTGCCCGTGCTGCTTCGCTACGCAGGATATTGATCCAGTCTGTTTGTACTATTTCCGAAGGGTGTTTAATCGCTGACATGCTGTAAAGTTATCACTCAAAACATATTTCAATTATCTTCATTTTATGAAGCAGGCAATTAACTTACTACTGGCATTGACCATAACGCTGTGCGCAGCTGCACAAGCGTACCCCGGCAGTTTCTGGATGGGTAAAACAACCGGCAGGTTTCCTTATATGGAATATGGATTGGGCGATGATCGCCTGGGCGGCGCTAAAATGGGTTATATAGATACCAATGTAGTAATGAAAGTGGTAGACAGTGTGAACACGGATTACCGGGTGCAGCTATCGCGGTTTCATTTTGCCTATATGCCTAAAACGGCTGTGAAAAGAGACAGCACGCTGCAGGCAAAGCCCTATATATTGTCAGAAAATTTCCGTGTATACGGCGATGACGATTATGACTATGTAAAAATTAACCTGGAACAGAAACTGCCGTATAAGGCCATACAGGAAATACATCCTTCGCGTTTGCTCGTAGATATTTACGGGGCAACCAGCAATACCAACTGGATAACCCAGCTGAAGACTGCCAAAGAAATCAGGAATGTTTATTACGAACAAAAGGAAGATGATGTGTTGCGCGTAACTATTGAGCTGCAGCACCAGCAACACTGGGGGCATCATATTTACTACGACAGCACGGGTAGCCGTTTGATCATCCGCATCAAACGCCAGCCGGATATTACCAGCATCCGCAACCTGCGTATTGCAATTGATGCAGGGCATGGCGGGGATAATGATGGTGCAGATGGAGTAACCAGTCATGTGCTGGAGAAAAATTACACATTGCTTATTGCCAAACAGCTGGAGAAAACACTGAAGGCTGCAGGTGTAAAACACACGTTTATGACCCGCCGCGACGATACCACTTTAACCATGCCTGAGCGTACAGAGATGCTGTTGCAGGAAGCGCCTGATTTGCTGATCAGCATACACCTGAATTCTGCAGGGAATGATTCTGTCAGCGGTACCAGCACTTACTATCGTTATATCGGCTTCAGGCCATTGAGCACGGCTATTTTAAAACAGATGCTTGCACTCGGTTTGAATGAATACGGTAATGTGGGCAACTTTAATTTTGCGTTGAGCGGACCAACAGAATACCCCAATGCGCTGGTGGAAGTAGCTTTCCTGAGCAACCGTGCAGACGAGAAAAAAATACTGAGCCCGGCATTTCATAAAAAAGTGGCAACGCAGATTCTGAAAGGCATACAGAACTGGATTGCGGGGATGAAGTAGTAAGCCGTTCAAAAGTTCCAACGTTTACATGTTCCATTTGAACGCCTCTTGAACAATTGAACAATGAAACACTGGAACTTTTACAAGGTTAAAACAAACAAACTGAGTGATGCTGAAAGGCATACAGACAGATTGCGGCAATGTAAGCCGTTCAAAAGTTTCAACGTTTAAATGTTCCAGTTGAACGCCTCTTGAACAATTGAACAATGAAACACTGGAACTTTTACAAGGTTAAAACAAACAAGTTGAGTGATAAGGAAAGGCATACAGAGCCGGATTGCGGCAATGTAAGCCGTTCAAAAGTTTCAAAGTTTAAATGTTCCATTTGAACGCTTCTTGAACAATTGAACAATGAAACAATTGAACTTTGAACTATTGGCCCCCCGGACGCTAAAACAAACAAATTGAATGATATAATTACATACGATGATGAACATTATATGCGCCAGGCTTTAAAGGAAGCGCGGCGTGCTTATGATGCAGACGAAGTGCCTGTGGGCGCTGTGGTGGTAATGCAGAACAGGATTATTGCGCGCGGTTATAACCAGGTAGAAACACTGAACGACCCAACAGCACATGCAGAGATGATTGCCTTAACGGCTGCGTTTAATTTCCTGGGTGCAAAGTATTTGCCTGATGCTACTTTGTATGTAACCGTTGAACCTTGTTTAATGTGTTGCGGTGCATTGTACTGGAGTAAAATTTCGCGCGTGGTGTTTGGTGCAGCCGATGAAAAAAACGGGTACAAGCATATTACGCAGGAGCAATGGCCCTTTCATCCCAAGACAGAACTGGTAACCGGTATTTTGCAAAATGAATGTGCTGAACTAATGAAATCTTTCTTCAGAAGTAAAAGATAGCGGTACCGTTTTTTCACCGGTTTCATGTAGTTATTTCTCACACAATATGTTGCCATAATGGTGAATTACCGTGTATGGAAGCGATAAAATGTTGTGCTATTTATCTTTAAGGATATAACAGTACGTTAATCAATGTAATCACATTTTGTTTACTGCGAAAACGGTGTAATTTTACTGCCTGATTAATATTGTTATGGCAGAAGATTTACTGGTGAGTGAAGGGTCAAAAACTACACAATACGAATCGCTGATTCCCCAAATAAAAGGTTTACTGGAAGGTGAACCTGATTTAATAGCCAACCTGGCAAACGTTACCGGTGCGTTGAAAGAACAATTTAACTGGTTCTGGACTGGTTTTTACCTTGTAAAACAAGACGAACTGGTACTTGGTCCTTTTCAGGGGCCGGTTGCCTGTACAAGAATAAAAAAAGGGCGCGGGGTTTGTGGTACAAGTTGGGCAGAGGCGCGCACCGTGATAGTACCTGATGTAGAAAAATTTCCTGGACATATCGCTTGCAGCAGCTTATCGCGCAGTGAGATTGTCTTACCTATTATCAGGCACAATGAAGTAGTTGCAGTACTGGATGTTGACAGTGAATACCTGGACCATTTTGATGAGACCGATCAACAGTATCTGCAGCAGATTATCGACCTGCTTGTTTTCGAATAATTAAGCCATTTTTCACCAAGAGAATGGATTTTTTTTCAGAACTTGTATCTGGAAAAACCCATCAATCCTAATATCCGTTAAACCATTGTCCCTGTTGTATTGTCAAAACAAATAGTATCGTAATCCCCTCCATGTTTTGAAAGCTAACCTAGCTATTATTTAAACTAAACGGATTGTATGGAGAATCATTCAACTGCTGATGATTTGCGTAACAGGTTAATGGATCTGTCACAGGCAATGTTGTACATTTATGATGAAGCTGGTCAGAAAATCCCGGTGGGATTTATCCGAGAAATGGATCTGGATACTGACAGCAACATCTACTTTTCAATCATCAATTTACCCATTATCGCGAGCGACTGGTGCAGCTATGCTGCTGAACTGTATTTCTATAAAAAGGGATCGCCTGTAAGTATCCTTGTAAGCGGAACGGCGGTGATCACTGATTATGAAACACAGCACCTGAAATTTACGATTCAGCAAATCGGGTTTCAGGGTGTGGAAGAAAAACCAGCCAAAGCATCTTACTTTAATTTCTTTAAATACCTGTTCCCGGTAAGCGGGCACCAGCAACAGCACCATTTGAAGCTGGGGTAAACTTATTAGCGGCTAATTTTTTATAGAAAGGCATCTAAAAAGATAGTCCTGCAACTGTTAAACACTTGCAGGACTATTCACTTTGTTTGTTTGTGTTAAGCCGGCTTTTTGTCCATGCTTTTATGGTCTTTTTTGCTGCAGGTTTTACCTTTCGCTTCCTTTTTGCTGCAGTCTTTGTCTTTATTTTTCTTATCCCCGGCGAAGGCAACACCCGATACCAGGACGGCCGCAATGGCCAGTAGCATTAATTTTTTCATACAGCTTTTTTATGGTTGGTGATTAAGCAATCAATTATGCTATTACCAGCTGGCCAGTACGGTTACACCGCCTTTTACCACCTGGTTCAGTTCTACTTCCACTTTGGTACCTACAGGCAACAATACATCTACACGGCTGCCGAACTTGATAAAGCCCATTTCCTGGCCCTGTTTTACCTGCTGGTTTACTTTCAGGTAATTGCAGATGCGTTTGGCCAGTGCGCCGGCAATCTGTTTTACTAATATAACACCTTTTGCGTTCTCCAATACCACGCTGTGGCGCTCATTTTCGGTAGAAGATTTGGGGTGCCATGCCACCAGGTATTTGCCTGCATGGTACTGGCTGTATTTTACGGTTCCGCTAATGGCATTGCGGTTTACGTGCACGTTGGCCGGGCTCATGAAAATGCTTACCTGTATGCGTTTATCTTTGAAATATTCTACGTCAACTATTTCTTCGATTACCACTACTTTACCATCGGCCGGACAAATAATCTGGCTGTCATTAACAGTGAGTGTTCTTTTGGGAATGCGGAAAAACGAAACAATAAATAACAGCAGAAACAACGTGGCAATAAATACAATAGCAGCCAGCCAGGGAAGTGAAGAGCTGAGAAATGTAAATGATACAAGGTTTAATACGCCAAAAATAAGGGCGGCAATACCAATAGACTTGTAACCTTCTCTGTGAATCGTCATGATGAAAATTTGAGCGGTAAAGATAATGAGAAGCCGTCAGCTTGCGGAAACTTGCACGGCTGTAAGTTTCAGGCTGTTTCAGCCTCCGATTATTTTAAGAAAAAGCCAGGCAAAGGGGGTGGCCAGTAACAGGGAATCGAACCGGTCGAGGAAACCACCGTGACCGGGCATCATTTGCCCGCTGTCTTTTACACCAGCCATGCGTTTCAGCTTGCTTTCGAGCAGGTCGCCGGTGGTGCCCACCACTGCGGCAATAGCGGAGATGCCCACCAGGGCTGCAATATCTTTCAGGCCACATAAAAAATAACCTGCCAGCGTAACCACGGCCACGGCCAGTATGGCGCCGCCTGCAGTGCCTTCCCAGGTTTTTTTGGGTGAAATGGGCGAGAAAGGTGTTTTACCGATAAACGAGCCTACAATGTAGGCCATGGTATCATTGATCCAGATGGCAGCAATAAGCACTACGGGGTAAATCCAGCCAAGATCCCTGGGCAGCAGGGTATGCGTAACCGACAGGCCGTTGTTGCGGATATCGATCATCAATGCCCAGCTTAACGAGATGTACAGCAACCCGAGTAAAGAATAACCGAGCAGCTTAAAATTCAGCTGGCGGCTCAGTACCACTTCGGCGGTAGGCAATACCACAATCATGGTTAACAAAATACCCCAGCCCAGTTCGCGCAGATGAAAATTACCGATGCTGTAGGCATCGCTCGTCATCCACAACATAAAGCCCCAGCCCATGAGCTGTACGCCATAGCGGTGAATAGGGGTCAGTTCTTTGTAATCAGGATCAATAAGCCCTACCAGCTGCTGGTATTCTTTCCAGCAACCGAAATGGATAATGGTGAAAAGCAGCAAAAACGTCCAGTGGTTTACCAGCAAACCTGCCAGCATGATGACCACAAAAACCACGGCTGATAATGCGCGTGTTTTAAAAGTTTCGATGTTAAGGGCCATTGTAAATGGTTTATATTTTATGCAAACGGATCGTCTGAGAAATGCACAGGCGCGGGATCAGGATACTGCAAACGCAGCTTCTGACTTTCTTTCCTGAAATACATGAACACTGCAATGATCGCCACAATGCCAACCAGGCCCCAGTAAAGCGGGTACGATTCGTTGATGGCATCTGCACTGAGCTTGCCCTGCCTGCTGAGGATATACATTTGTGTTACCACCAGTGCATTGTTGAGAAAATGCGCTAGTATGTTGAGCCAGATATTGCCACTGTAATAAAAAATATAGCCTAGCATAAAGCCCAGAAACATCCTGGGTAAAAAGCCGTAGTACGAAATATGCACGGCGCTGAATACAATGCTGGTGATTAAAATGGCAGTAAAGGCACTTTTGGTCCAGCCGGTCATCAGCTGCTGCATACAGCCCCTGAAATACATTTCTTCTACCATGGCAGGGATAAAGGCGATGATGAACAGGGTATAGATATAGTCGCGCAGGTTTTGCATATGGCCCAACACCATTACCTGGTCGTCGTATTCCTTTTCCATCTGTTTAAACCTGCGGGCAAGTTTATCGCCGATGGGAATGCGCTCGTTTAACTCTGCGAGTGCACCGCTTACATACAAGGCGAAAAACACCAGCAGCACAACCATAATCAGCTGTTTGATGTTGATGCGTGAAGAGAAGCGCAATTCGCGCAGCGGGAAGCGGTTAACAATTCGTGCGAAAAATAAGGCAGGCAGGCCCATACTCACGAGCGCACCGGTACCCTGTGCCAGGCGCACGAGATCGGCGTTTTCGGGTTGGGTGATGGCCCTGGGTATATCTGCCAGCGGTATATGCCAGCCCAACGCGGCGATGCCGAAAATTACCACAGACCCGATTATGGTGCAGCCACCAAAAAGTCCTAACAAAATGCCTAATTGTGCCCAATAACTGATTCTTGGAGGTTGATACATGCGATTCCTAATAAGGGTGTAAATTTGCAACTTTCAAGGCAAGTGGCAAGTTTTCTTGCAAGGAAAACCATTTACCTGAACAATTTTGATAATCAATATGGTACGCATCGATAATATAGAATTGCCTGATTTTCCGCTGTTGCTGGCGCCCATGGAGGATGTAAGTGACCCGCCTTTTCGTGCGGTTTGCAAAGAGAACGGGGCCGACCTGATGTACACGGAATTTATCAGCAGCGAGGGGTTGATAAGGGATGCCATCAAGAGCCGCCAGAAGCTGGATATCTTTGAGTATGAACGCCCTGTGGGCATCCAGATATTCGGTGGCGATGAAGAGGCGATGGCTTTGAGCGCGAAAATAGTCGATGCCACCAACCCCGAGCTGGTGGATATTAATTTTGGTTGCCCGGTAAAAAAAGTGGTATGCAAGGGTGCCGGTGCCGGCGTTTTAAAAGATATTGACCTGATGGTGCGCCTTACCGCAGCGGTGGTACGCTCTACCAGCAAGCCGGTAACCGTAAAAACCAGGCTGGGCTGGGATGAAGCCAGTATTAATATTGAAACCGTAGCCGAACGCCTGCAGGATGTGGGCATTAAAGCGCTCACCATTCACGGCCGCACAAGGGCCCAGATGTACAAGGGCGAGGCTGACTGGCGGCTGATTGCCAAAGTAAAAAACAACCCGCGCATACAGATGCCTATTTTCGGTAACGGGGATATTGACAGCCCGGAAAAAGCGGTGTTGTACAAAAAACGGTACGATGTAGATGGTATTATGATTGGCCGTGCTGCAATTGGTTACCCGTGGATTTTTAATGAAATCAAGCATTTTGCAGCTACAGGCACTCATTTGGCACCACCCACCATTCAGCAAAGGGCAGCTGCCATCCGCAAGCACCTGGTAAAATCGGTTGAATGGAAAAATGAAACCGTGGGTATCCTGGAAATGCGCCGCCACTATACCAATTACCTGAAGGGCTTTCCGCACATAAAAGAATTCCGCAACCAGCTGGTAACCTTAAAAACCGTTGCAGAAATTGAGGAAGTGCTGCAGCAGATTGTTGCGCGTTACGATGGTTTTGTGCCGGAACGCAAAATTGCAGGCTTCGCTGCCTCGCAGCTGGAAGAATGTGCGTACTGATTTTATACCGGCGGTGCAGCTAAACAGCCAGTCGTCTTTTCTTAACATAAACTCAACCAAGGGACAGCTTATTTGTCCTATTAGTGTTATAAGTTTGACTGCATGGCCCAAAGGATTGCCCGAATATTACTGCGAACAGTATTGATTTTATTTATACTGATGATTGTGCTGCTGCTGGTGTTTGACCGGCTGGTGCAATTCAGAATGGATGATAAGGAAGTAAGGACTTATTTCGAGGCGAATCACACGCCGGTTTCCATCCGTTATTACCAAACGCACGACCGCACCATGCGGTATATCAGCACTGGTTCGGATACCAGTGCCACCGTATTGTTTGTGCATGGTGCACCAAGTTCCTCCACTTATTTCCGGGATTATTTAACCGACAGCCTGCTGCTTGGCCAGGCTACGCTGTATGCTGTTGACAGGCCGGGGTATGGCTATTCGGGACTTGCAGATCCTGTTACCTCCATTCAAACACAGGCTGCCATGATACGGCCTATTCTTGACAGTTTGCAAAAGATACATCACCCGGTGGTACTGGTGGGTGCATCGTATGGCACATCGGTGGTGTGCAGAATTGCAATGGACTATCCTGAACTGGTGGATGGCATTGTACTGGTGGCGCCTGCACTGGCACCTGGAGAAGAAAAAATTTACTGGTTTACACCAATGATTGAAAGCCCGGTTTTTCACTGGTTTATTCCACGCATGTTTAAAACAGCGAACATTGAAAAAATCACCCACAAAAGCGAGCTGGAGAAAATGCTGCCGCTCTGGAAAAATATACATGCGCCGGTAAACTATATACAGGGATCGCAGGATAAACTGGTGTATACTACCAATGCTGCATTTGCGCAGGCACACCTGGTAAACTCACCGCATGTGAATGTGCAGTTTATTCCCAAACGCGGGCACCTGATTGCTTTTTTAGAAAGGGAACGCATCCGCAACAGCATACTCGACATGCTGCAGCGTGTAAAACATACTAAGGCTGATGAGTAACAAAATTGCTGAGGTCATTGGTATAGTCACGCGCGCGTTTGGCGGCGAAAAAATCTGCACCCAACATTATTATTGCCTGTATGCACAAGGCTAACCCCAGGCCGGAGAGCAATTGTTTTGCCGCATTGTTCCGGTACAACACAAATAAGGCAATGCCTGCCAGTGCGAGGATTATTTCAACAGCCTGGTACAGCGGAAACCTGCGTGTTACCTGCTGCATACGCGGCAGCTCTTTTTGTTTAAGCTGGCCGGGATTCATATCAAATGCATATACGTTGGCAACGCGCTGTGCATCGCTGCGCTGGTAAACTGTATAACCGGCTGCAAGCTGTATGCAGCCGGTTATCATTAATGGTATGGCTGCGCCTTTCCATGCAGGCGTTTTCCACAACAGCCAGCCCAGCAGGGCTATAATAATGGCTACTATGCCGATGATCACAAATGCCAGTGCAATTTGTTTTTCGGCTATAAAATATTTTTCAATTACAGTTCTGCTGAGCATGTTTATTTATTTTACAACGGTGTTACAATTGCTTCAGCGCGGTAATAAATGTATCGCTTACAGGTGAAATGGCAGGGCCAAAATAATTCATAAGTTCACCTTTGCCGTTTACCAGGTATTTGCTGAAGTTCCATTGTGGTTGCTGGTCGTTCCAGCCGTTTTTGGCTGCATCACTTAACCAGGAGAAAACCGGGTTTTGCTGTGTGCCTTTTACCACGCTGGTTTTTTGCATCAAAGGGAAAGATACACCATAATTTACCTGGCAGAAAGCAGCGATGGACTGGTCGTCGGCTTTTTCCTGTTCTTTAAAATCATTTGCAGGGAAAGCAAGAATAGCAAGGTCGGGGAATTGCTCGTGCAGCTGTTGTAATTCAGCATACTGGCCGGTGTAACCACAATCGGATGCAGTGTTTACCAGCAATACTTTTTTATGTTGAAAATCTGCAAAAGAAATGGGTTTGCCTGTATTGGCATTGGCCTGCAGGGTATAAAACGGAACAGCCGGTTTAACCGAGCGTTTGTTGCTAAAGGCTTTATTGTTAACACCGAAGAAACGGGTAAGTTTCATTATTACCGGGTACGCTTTCCGCATGAATGATTGTTTGCCTGTCATAAAATTTGCGTTTGATGTAGCCGGAGACGCGCGTCTTTCCTGCTCCTTACAACTTACCGTAAAAAACGTTTGAACCATTTCATTTTACCGGCATAAGGCGGGTACTTGACCGGCGGGTCAATCCAGGTAGCGGTTTGTAAAATTGCCTTGGGGCGGGTAAACGCATCGAAGCTGTATTTGCCATGGTACTGGCCGGTGCCGCTGCATCCCAGGCCACCAAACGGCAGGTTGGGGTTACTCAGGTGCACTAATGTATTGTTGATGCAGCCCCCGCCGAAGCCGAGGTTTTCAGTGAAATAATCCTGTGTTTTCCGGTTGTTGCTGAATACGTACAGGGATAAGGGATTGCTGTGCTGGCGCACCAGGTCTGCCGCCTCTTCATTGGTACGGTAAGTAAATACGGGCAGCAGTGGCCCGAATATTTCTTCCTGCATCAGCGGCTGGGTATGGCGCACCTGGTCCATCACCGTAGGTGCAATATATAAATCAGCTGCATTGGCCTGACCGCCAAACAGGATATTGCCTTGCGGCAGGTACGATAACAGTTTATCAAACCTGCGGCGATTGATAATGCGGCCATAGTCTGGTGAAGCTGCCGGGTCGGCGGTATAAAACCGGTGTACGTGCTGTTGTATCTGTTGCAGCAGGGCATCACGGCAATCGTTTTTTACAAGCAGGTAATCGGGCGCCACACAGGTTTGCCCTGCATTGGTAAACTTGCCCCAGGTAATGCGTGCGGCGGCAACAGCGATATTAGCGGTTTCATCTACAATGCAGGGACTTTTGCCACCAAGCTCTAACGTAACGGGGGTAAGGGTTTCAGCGGCCATTGATGCAATAGATTTGCCAACCGGAATGCTGCCGGTAAAAAAAATATGATCAAAACGGTAGGCTTTCAGCAGCTGCCGCACCACAAGGGCACCATCTCCCTGCACAACCATAATATGTTCTTCCGAAAAAAAAGTTTGTATCATCTGTTCAATTACCGCTGCAGTATGCGGCGCCAGTTCGGAGGGTTTCAATACAACGCAGTTGCCGGCAGCAATGGCGCCTGCGAGTGGTGAAAGCAATAACTGGGCAGGATAATTCCACGGCGCAATAATGAGTGAAATGCCCAGCGGGTCGCGTACAATTTTGCTCGATGAAGGAAACAGCATCAGGGGCGTGCTTACTTTTTCGGGCTGCATCCACTCGCCCAGGTGTTGCAATGCATGTGTTATTTCGGCGTATACCAAACCTATTTCGGTGGCATAGGCTTCTTCGGGCGATTTGCGGAGATCTGCATGCAGTGCGCGTTGCAGCAGCGGTTCAAATTGTTTCACGGCATTTTTCAATAGCTGCAGCTGTTTTTTGCGGAAAGCAAGCGTACGTGTGGCGCCGCTGCAAAAGCAGTTGTGCATGGCGGCAAAGGTGGTAGCAGTTAATGGCATGGTTCGCATTTAGCCCGGGCACGCATTGGCAGCAGGGGCCCGGATGGGTTAAACAACTGTAATTGACGCTGTTTGTTCGGGGTTACACACAAAGCTGGTGCATTATTTTCTAATTCAGAAAAATAGAACTTAGCTAAATCGGTTTACTTTTTAATTTATTTACTATCTTGAAAGCTCATTGATTAACCACGATTTATTCATATGAAAAGCAAAACTCCCGGGCAAAAAGCCCAGCAGGCAGAAGAGCAAAGTTCTTCATCGCGCAGGAAATTTATCCAGCAAACAGCAACGGCACTTGCCGGTTTTTACATTGTACCAAGACATGTACTTGGCGGCAAAGGTTATGTGGCACCCAGCGATAAACTGCTGATTGCCGGTGTAGGTGCGGGTGGTAAAGGTGGTGACGATATCCGTCATTTCGCAGCTACCGGTCGTGCTGAAATTGCTTACCTGGTAGACGTTGATGACAGGCAGGCTAAGAACAACATTGAGAAATTTCCGAAGGCCAAATATTATCACGACTGGCGTGAGTTATTTGAGAAAGAGAGCAAAAACTTTGACGCGGTTTCAGTTGGTATCCCCGACCACAACCACGCAATTGTTGCCTACCATGCCATGCAGTTAGGCAAACACGTGTATGTGCAAAAACCGCTTACACACGATATTTACGAAGCAAGACTGCTGGGTGAAGCGGCCAAACGTTATAAAGTAGTAACCCAGATGGGAGACCAGGGTTCATCCAACGATGGCGTTCGCACCCTGAAAGAGTGGTATGATGCAGGTTTGATTGGTGATGTGCATACTGTGCATTGCTGGACTAACCGCCCCGTATGGCCGCAGGGTATTGCATGGCCCAGCCAGAACAAACCCGTACCCGCCGGTCTTGAATGGGATTTGTGGTTAGGTACTGCGCCCAAACGCGAGTATGTTGACAACGTAGTTCCTTTTAACTGGCGTGGCTGGTGGGATTACGGTACCGGCGCACTGGGTGATATGGCTTGTCATATTGTAGGCCCTGTGTTTAAAGTAATGGAACTGGGCTTCCCCACAGAAGTTACCTGCAGCCAGGCAACTATTTATGATGGCAACTTCAGCCAGGCTTATTTGCCAGACAGTGGCCCTGTTGCCTCTTCAGTACACTTTAAATACAAAGGCAAAAAAGGCGAAGACATCCGTTTGAACTGGATGGATGGCGGTATTCAGCCTGAGCGCCCTGAAGAATTAGGACCTAATGAAATAATGGGTGGCAAGGGTGATGTAGGAAACGGTGTGCTGTTTGTTGGTACCAAAGGCAAAATGATGTGTGGCGTATACGGACAGGATCCGCAATTGCTGCCAACTGCACGTACTGCAACAGATGGCAACGTTCCGCAGAAATATCCACGCATTCCGGGTGGTGCAGAAGGTCACTACAAACAGTGGGTAGATGCTTGTATTGCAGGCTATGGCCAGCAGCAGGTAGATTCTCCGTTTATTGGCTACGCTGTACCGTTAACAGAAAGCATCCTGATGGGTAACCTGGCTATCCGCAGCTTCAACCTGCGCCAGGCACGTGCCAACGGTAAAGGCTTTACTTACCCGGGCCGCGGCATTACCCTGCAGTGGGATGGCGACAACCAGAAAGTAACCAACTTCGATCTGGCTAACCAATACGTAAAACGCGAATACCGCGAGGGCTGGAAATTATAATCGCTTTGCGATCGAAAATTAAAAAGGAGTTGCCGTTCGGCAACTCCTTTTTAATTTGAAGATGTGCTGATTTGAAAATTTGAAAATGGAGTAGATGAGTAAAGCGCGCTTTCAAATTTTCAAATTGCCACATTAGAATTTGAAGACCTTTCCGCCGGCCATTACTTCCTGGCGTTCTTCGTCGAATGTGGCTTTTTGTCCGGTATGTACGGCGGCGTTGGTCATAATGTTGGCGATGGAGTGTGCGTAGCCGGCTTCAACCGATGCATTGGGCTGCTGGCGGCTGCGTACGCATTCGAGCCAGTTGCGCATGTGTGCGGTGGTGAGTTTATCGCCGCCGGTATTGGCAGAAGCCACTACCTGTTCGGCCTGTGACAAACTTACTTCGGGCAGCAGGTTGGGCTGCATGTTCATAGCAGCTGCTTCTTTTTTGCCGAGGCCGCCTGCAGGTGAAACTTTATTGGTGATGAGGTTTAACTCGCCGCCATTGGAATAATAGATCTCAGCAGGATGTTCATCGCCATTGTGCATGCGCGAGCTGAAGATAACCTGGAAGCCGGTTGCAGGGTCATTTGCAGGGCCATAGTCAAATACAGCCGTTGTGGTATCCCAGTTTCTGCGACCATCTTTCCACATATAAATGCCGCCGTTGGCAACTACGCTGCGTGGATGTCTAAGACCGCTGAACCAATGCACGGTATCTATCTGGTGGCTCATCCACTGGCCTGGCATGCCCGATGAATAAGGCCAGAACAAACGGTATTCGAGATAGATGCGCGGGTTAAATGCTTCAAACGGGCGGTTAATTAAAAAGCGCTTCCAGTCTGTATCCTGCTCTTTTAACTGGGCAACCAGTTCGGGTCTGCGCCAGCGGCCGGGCTGGTTTACATTCCAGGTTAATTCAACCATGGTAATGGGGCCAAACTTGCCTTCTTTGATAAAGTCGGCTGCGGCTTTATAATTACTGCCACTTCTGCGCTGTGAACCGATCTGCACAATTTTGTTGGTTTCCTTTACCGCTTTCAGCGCAGCTTTGGCATCATCCATTGTTTCGGCAAACGGCTTTTCAACATAGGCATCACGACCGGCTTTCACGGCTTCAATGGCGTGATAGGCGTGCTGAAAATCGGCGGTGCTGATGATCACTGCATCTACATCTTTAATCTTGTACAGCGCGTCGTTGTTAACGCAGGTTTGTATATCATGCCCCAGTTTGTCTTTCAGGAATGCCTGCCCTTCATCCCTGCGCTTGTTCCACAGGTCAGATACCGCAATGATATCAAAGTTCAGTTCTTTATAATTGTTTTGAAATGCAGGGAACAGCGAGGTTCTGAAGCGGTCAGAAAAACCTACGATACCGATGTTTACCCTGTCGTTGGCGCCGAGAATGCGGCCATAGCTTTTGGCTGAAAGGCCCATGGTGCCGGCATATACAGCAGCAGTTGCCTGTGCTGTGTTTTTAATAAAGTTTCTGCGTGAACTCATATGACAATATTTTGGAAGCAATTAAGGTATTGGTGTTATTCAATGCTGTTTATTTCAGCTCTTTTATTTTGATGCTGCGGTAAGATACGGTGTTGCCATGATCCTGCAGCAGGATATGTCCTTCCGTCCACTCGCCAAAGTTTTTCCAGTCTTTGTACTTGCTGATGGCTACCAGCTTTTTGAAATCGTCGGAACCTTTTACATACGAGATTACTTTGTAGCCATTGAGGTAATGTTCAACACGGTTATCGGGGTAAACAATGATGCGGCCGATGTTCCATTCACCAATTGGTTTAAAGGCGCGTTTATCGCTTATGCTGCGCGGAATTAAATCGTACAGGGAAGACAGGGTTCTGTCACCATCGCGGCCGAGTTTGGCGTCAGGATGGCGTTCATCATCGAGCACCTGGTATTCAAGACCAATGCCTGATTTGCCCTTGGTATCGTAGCTTTCTTTTACAAAATACTTCACGCCGCTGTTGGCGCCGGGTGTGAGTTTAAATTCAAATTGCAGATCAAAAGCCGTGTATTCTTTATCGGTAATAATATCACCGCCAAGACCTTCTTCCTGGCCATTACTGCCCTGGATAGTGAGTACACCATCCTGCATTAACCAACCTTTTTCAGGAAAATCTTTTTTGTTGATACCACGCCAGCCCTTGCTGCTTTTGCCATCCCATAATAAAGAGATGCCATTCTTTTTTTCCTGCGGAGACAATGTGTTGGGAATAAGGTTTACTACCTCAATATCGTCTGGTTTGCGCGGGTGCAGGTTTTGTGTTTGAATGCGGATGTTTTTCCAATGTATCTGCTCGCCTGCTTTTTCAGTGGCGCCGATAGCATGTACCTGCAGGGCGATAAAACCTTTGGGTGTCATGTTATCAACAAGATTGGCAGTGGGGATATCATTGATCCAGGTGCGGATGCTGCTGCCGATACATTCAATGTGGTAATGATTCCATTCACCGACTTTAAATGCCTTTTGACCGCCGGGATTGTATTGCAGCGTGTATAGCCAGTCACGGCGCGCCTCATCATAAATACCGCCGCTCCATGCGCGGGTGCTGGGGTCTACCTCAACCTGGTAGCCGTGTACGCGGCCATTTTTGTAAGACGGTGTACTCTCGCTGCGTATTTGTATGCCTGAATTCATAGATCCTACTTTAAGATCTACTTCAAGAATAAAATCGCCGTAATCTTTTTCGGTAGCAAGAAATGAATTGGGCTCACCGGAAACAGTAGTACCGGTAAGTGTGCCATCGGCTTCAACGGTGTAAATGGCTTTGCCGTTGAGTTGTTTCCAGCCGGTTAAATCTTTTCCGTTGAATAAGGAGGTCCATTCGCCCTTCTGTGCCTGTGTGGTGCATATACAGCTTAATACAATGCCAATGGCACATAGTGATCGCTGAAATGCTGTGCGGACAAAGGGGGCGGGAGTTTTAACAGGTAAAGCGTAGTGCATGTCAATCGTTGGTTTAACTGATTATTCAGGTATATCACTTAAATTTAGTTTAGTTAACCATAACAAACCTCCGTTTATTTAATTTTTTTCACGAAAACGTTTGCTGTATGATGCACCGTCGTAATTTTCTCCGTAATGCTGCGCTCACATTTTCCGGTATGAGTATCCTGCAACAATTGCCTGCCGCTGATATCGCTTCCTTACGCAATGGTATTGCAGCTTCAGATAAAATTAATGTGGGGTTGATTGGCTGCAAGGGCATGGGCTGGGCCGATCTTTCTTCTATACTGAAATTACCGCAGGTGAACTGCGCTGCCATTTGCGATATTGACGACAGCATTATTGCCATGCGCAAGGCAGACCTGGCTAAATTGAACTGCACACCAACTATTTACAAGGATTACCGCAAGCTGCTCGACAACAAAGACATTGATGTGGTGATTATTGGTACGCCCGATCACTGGCATTGCCTGCAAATGACAGACGCCTGCAGTGCAGGTAAACAGGTATATGTTGAAAAGCCGATAGCCAACAGTATTAATGAAGCACAGCAAATGGTTGCTGCTGCACAACGCTACAATACCATTGTGCAGGTTGGCCAGTGGCAGCGTAGCCAGCAGCATTTTAACAAGGCCATTGAATTTGTGCACAGCGGTAAACTGGGCCGTATTGTAAAAACAAAAGCCTGGATGTACAATGGCGGCTCCAAAGCATTAACGCCTGTAGCCAATGCACCGGTGCCTGCAGGTGTTGATTACAATATGTGGCTGGGGCCCGCCGCACACCGCGATTTTAATAAGAACCGTTTTCATTATGACTTCCGCTGGTTTTGGGATTATGCCGGTGGGTTAATGACCGACTGGGGTGTGCACCTGATTGATATGGTGTTGCTGGGCATGCAGGTGAATGCGCCTGTTTCGGTAACGGCAAACGGCGGTAAATATTCTTTTCCCGGTGATGCACGTGAAACACCTGATGTGTTAACTGCCTTGTATGATTTTGGCAGTTTTGATATGACCTGGGAACATGCCATGGGCGTGGCAGGTGGGCAGTACGGCCAGCAGCATGGTATTGCATTTATCGGCGATAACGGCACACTGGTATTAACCCGCGGTGGCTGGGAAGTAAGGCCTGAAAAAGACAGCAGTAAGAAGGTAGATAAAATGGAAGCTGTTGCCTGGCAGCCCTCAACCGATAATGGTTTAGATAACCACACCGTAAATTTTGTAGAAGCCATTACAAAGAAAGATGCTTCCCTGTTGCATACGCCGATACAGGCTGGTGCGCAGGTGGCAATGGTAAGCCATATGGGCAATATTGCCTTTCGTACGGGCGAGAAGATTAAATGGGATGCTGCTAAAATGCAGTTCAATCACAATGAGGCCAATGCATTGGTAAAACCAGACTATCACAATGGCTGGAAGCTGCCGAAGTTTGCATAAAAGAAAACAGCTATTCCATGCAATTCGCGTGGAATAGCTGTTGCCTGTATTTACAGGGACAATGTTTTCATGTATTCAGCATCTGCCTTTGCACATTCAAGCGGGGTGCCCTGGTCGTAGCGTTCCTGCTCGATGATGAAGTATTTCATGCCGTATTTTTTTGTCTGTGGCAACAGAGTGCGGAAGTCGATGCTGCCGGTACCTGCAATTACAGAAGCATCGGGCGTGGTTGCGCCTTTCTGCCTGTCTTTCACGTGGCACAAACGGAAGCGGTTGTTGTACTTTTTCATATACGCAACCGGGTCTGCACCTGCAGTAACTACCCAGTAAATATCCATCTCGAAATCAACCAGCGAAGGATCTGTGTTTTCAATCATCACATCCTGTGGTATTTGTCCGTCAACAGACTTGAAAGAATAGTCGTGGTTGTGGTAAGCGAAGCGGATGCCATTCTTTTTACAGATAGCACCTGCTTTGTTAAACTCATCGGCACAGCGTTTGAAATCATCAATAGATTTCTGTGGTCCTTTGTACGGGCAAATCAGGTACTTCATACCGATGGATGCTGCGTCTGCTGCCTTTTTTTCAAAGTCGGTTTTGTAGTCGCAATGGCTGCTGATAATGGTAAGACCGAGATCGCCGGTGAATTGTTTAAATTCTTTCGGCTGCATGCCCCAGAACATGCCCTGTTTGCCTTCGAAGCTTTCGATCTGCGTGTATCCGTACGAGGCAATTTGTTTCAACACGCCTTTGGGATCTTTGGCAATATCATCGCGTACACTGTATAACTGTAAGCCAAAGTTGCGTGATGGTTTGTAAGCTGCCAGCATTTTGCTTGCAGGCAACAGTGCACCTGCTGCAAAGCCTGCTGCCCGTAAAAAGTCTCTTCTTGATTGTGACATAGCTGATTTTCCGGTTTATTGAGTGTGTGGTGTTCGCTTGCTTTTGCAATACCCTAAACAAGCATTGCGTGTTGTTATTTTACCGGTTGGATAAAACAACAACACGCAAAGAAAGTAATGTTTTGCCTAATGGCGCGGTATAAATTATTATGAAGTAGCCCAGGCCTTGTCGCCCTTTTTATAAGGCAGGTTGCCATCGTAGTGCCCGGGTGTTTCAATATAGCGCAAGGTTTTGGTGGCACCTGTTTCTGATGTGAAGTAACCGAGCAGGGTAAGCTGTTTCATTAATTTGAAATAATGCTCCGGGTCTTCCTTTTTCTTGCTTTTATAATACGCTTTCTGTTCTGCGTCCAGATCGTTCAGCAACGCGGTGCGTTGCTCCGGTGTGCTGTCGAGGAAAGACTTGCTGTTTTTCTTTTTGCTGGCTTCATCGAGTTTGCCGATGCCTTCGGTAAATATTTTCTGGTTCTCATCGGTATAACAATCCTTCACCATCATATTCATAAAAGCGCCGATGCCAACCGATTTTGCGCCGGGTGTACTGGTGGTGGGAATAATGGTTTCACCTACCTCATCGAGGAAGGCAATATCATCTTTAGACAGCTCGCTGCCGCCTTTTTTATCTGTGTTTTTACAGCCACTCAAAAAGAATTCAGAACCAATCACGGTTGCGCCCATTAACAGGCCCACGCGTGAAAGTGCATCTCTTCTGTTCATAACAAGGTGGTTTATGTGTTTAATGAAGTTTGTTTAAATATTTCCCTTTTTCAATTCAGCTACTGCATAATCTGCAGCCCTTGCCGTTAGCGCCATGTACGTCAGTGACGGGTTTTGGCAGGCAGCAGATGTCATGCAGGCGCCATCTGTAACAAAAACATTGGGTGCATCCCATACCTGGTTGTGTGCATTCAGTACAGAGGTTTTAGGATCTTTACCCATGCGTGCGGTACCCATTTCATGAATACCATGCCCCATGGCGTGACCGTTATCCCAGGTGCTGATGTTTTTAACGCCGGCAGCTTCAAACATGGCTTTGAGTTCGCTTACAATGTCTTTGCGCATTTCCAGCTCGTTTTGTTTCAGCTCGGCATCCATGGCCAGGATGGGTAATCCCCATTTGTCTTTTTTTGTTTTGTCGAGCGTTATTTTGTTTTCGTGGTAAGGCAGTATTTCGCCAAACCCGGTAGCGCCGATGCGCCAGCCGCCCGGTTCGGTGAGTGCTTCTTTCAAAGGCGCACCAACACCCATTTCTGCCACATCCCTGCTCCAGCCTTCCCTGCTGGCGCCGCCCTGGTAGCCGAAGCCGCGCAGGTAATTGCGTTTGTCGCCGTACAGGTTGGCAAACCGTGTGATATAAAAACCATTGGCACGGCGGCCGTATACATACTTGTCATCGTAACCTTCAATATCGCCCGATGCGCCGATGTTGTAATGATGATCCATTACATTATGCCCCAATTCCCCACTGCTGCTGCCCAAACCTTCGGGCCATATATCGGTGGCCGAGTTCATGAGCACCCATGCCGAGTTAAGGGCCGATGCGCAGAGGAATACGATTTTGCTGTTAAACGTGTATGTTTTGTTGGTAGCAGCATCCAGCACTTCTACGCCTGTGGCTTTTTTGGTGTTCTTATCGTACAGCACTTTTGTAACAATAGAATCGGGCCGTACGGTTAAGTTACCGGTGAGCACGGCTGCGGGCAGGGTAGATGACTGCGTGCTGAAGTAACCGCCAAACAAACAACCTTCCCAGCAACGGTTGCGAAACTGGCACTGCGTGCGGCCGGGATGTGGTGCGGTAATGTGTGCTGCGCGGCCAATAATCATGTGGCGCTGGTTGTTGTAGTGCTTTTTGAGGCGGTCTGCAACATCAATTTCCACGATGTTCAAAGGCATGGGCGGCAGAAACTGTCCGTCGGGCAAATGTGGTAAGCCTTCGAGCGAGCCGCTGATGCCGGCGAATTTTTCTACATGATCGTACCAGGGAGCGAGATCGTTGTAGCGAATAGGCCAGTCAATGGCGATGCCATCTTTGGCGTTGGCTGCAAAATCAAAATCACTCCAGCGGTAACTCTGGCGGCCCCATAATGTAGAGCGCCCGCCGAGACGGTAACTGCGCCACCACCAGAAAGGTTTAATTTCTGTGTAGGGAGCATCTTCGTCGTTGGCCCATGCATCTATTACTGCTTCGGTGGCGCCCCAGGTGCGCATCATCTTGGGGTTCTTCTTCGCCTGCTCTTCGGTTACCCTTCCGCGGTGTTCAAATTCCCACGGCTTTTTAGGCGCAGTTTTATAATCCTTGATGTGTTCGTAGTTGTGGCCACGTTCCAGCATCAGTACTTTCAGCCCTTTTTCCGTAAGCTCTTTGGCTGCCCAGCCACCGCTGATGCCAGAGCCCACTACAATAGCATCGTAAGTGTTTTTGGCGGCTGCCTTGTTGTTGACGTATGTTGAATCTCCGGGCATAATATTACAGGTTGCCTTTTTTTAATTCACTTACGGCAAAATCAACTGCACGTGCAGTGAGCGCCATGTAAGTGAGTGATGGGTTAACGCAGTTGGATGATGTCATACAGGCGCCATCGGTAACAAATACATTTTTGGCATCCCATACCTGGTTATTGCCGTTGAGCACCGATGTTTTAGGATCTTTACCCATGCGTGCACTGCCCATTTCATGAATGCCCATACCAAAGGTGTAACCGGCGTCGTATGTTTTTACATTTTTGATGCCTGCAGCTTCAAGCATTTCAGCGGCATCGTCCATCATGTCTTTGCGCATTTTTTTCTCATTGTCTTTAATCTCACAATCCATGCGCAATACAGGCAGGCCCCATTTGTCTTTCTTGTCTTTGTCGAGCGAGACCTGGTTTTCGTGGTAAGGCAGTGTTTCGCCAAAACCGGTTAAACCGATAGTCCATTTACCGGGTTCGCTCATGGCATCTTTCAACGGAGCGCCGATGCCCAGTTCAGCAATTTCGCGCTGCCATCCCTGGCGGCTGGCACCACCCTGGTAACCAAAGCCACGCAGGTAGTCGCGTTTGTCGCCAAACAGGTTGCGGTAGCGTGGTACATATATGCCATTGGCACGGCGACCGAATACATACTTGTCATCATATCCTTCTGCTTCGCCGGATGCGCCTGCACGGAAATGGTGGTCAATTACATTGTGCCCCAGCTCCCCGCTGCTGCTGCCTAAACCGCCGGGCCATATATCGGTGGCTGAGTTCATGAGAATCCAGGCAGAGTTTAAAGCAGATGCACAAACGAATACAATTTTGCTGTTGAAAGTGTACGTCTTGTTGGTTTCTGCATCGATGATTTCCACACCGGTTGCTTTTTTCGTGTTCTTATCGTACACAATTTTGGTAACGATAGAGAACGGACGCAGGGTGAGATTGCCTGTTTTTACAGCAGCAGGCAATGTAGCAGACTGTGTGCTGAAATAACCACCGAACGGACAACCCAGCCAGCATTTGTTGCGGTACTGGCAATTGGTGCGGCCGTTGTGCGGTTGCGTGATATTGGCAACACGGCCTATGATAAAGCGGCGTGCGTTTTTGTAGTGTTCTTTTACCCTTGCAGCCACATCTTTTTCAACAATGTTCATTTCCATGGGCGGCATAAACTTGCCGTCTGGCAACTGGGGCATGTTTTCGACAGAACCGCTGATGCCTGCAAAAGTCTCTGCATAATCGTACCAGGGGGCAATTTCCTTGTAACGGATCGGCCAGTCTACCGCGATGTTTTCCTTGGCATTGGCTTCAAAATCAAAATCGCTCCAGCGGTAGCTTTGGCGGCCCCACATCAGTGAGCGCCCGCCAACATGATATCCACGGAACCAGTCAAACGGTTTAGCTTCTGTATACGGACATTCCTGTTCGTCGGCCCAATAATCAAGGTTGGCTTCGTTAAGTGTATAGTCGCGGCTTAATACCGGGTGATCAGTTAACATTTTCTGGGTGCGCATGCCACGGTGGGGAATTTCCCAGGGGTTTTTGGTGGCATTCACGTAATCCTTGATATGCTCAATGTTACGGCCTCTTTCGAGCATCAGCACTTTCAGTCCCTTTTCGGTGAGCTCTTTTGCTGCCCAGCCGCCGCTGATACCGGAGCCTATCACGATTGCGTCGTACGTTTGATCGGCCATGATTGTAATTTTTTAGGAGGAGGAAATAAGGTTAGAAGGTTCAATATATGATGGTCAATATAACTCGGTAAGGGCTTTGTGTACAGTACGTAAAGCCCCATGCCGTGAAGCAGCTTTGTAATAGCGTTGATTAAACGTCACAGATTTCGATTGCCTTGCGCAGGGAGGCCATTTTATCTTTTGCTGCTGGAATAAATTCCTGTGCCACAAAACCTTTAAAACCGGTTTTTACAATTGCACGCATAATGGCAGGATAGTACAGCTCCTGTGTTTCATCAATTTCATTTCTGCCCGGCACACCGCCTGTGTGGTAATGCCCGAAGTATTCGTGTTTATCCTGGATAGAGCGTATTACATCGCCTTCATCAATCTGCATGTGATAAATATCGTACAGCAGTTTAAAGTTGGGAGAACCTACGCGTTTACACAGCTCAACACCCCAGTCGCTGCGGTCGCACATATAATCTTTGTGGTTCACTTTGCTGTTGAGCAGTTCCATCTGTAAAATCACGCCTTTTTTCTCTGCCAGGCCTACCAGTTGTTTCAAACCTTCGGCGCAGTTTTTCAAACCCGTTTCATCATCCATACCCCTGCGGCTGCCGCTGAAGCAGATTAAGTTTTTGTAACCTGCTTTGGATACGTATTCGATATGATCGTTGTAATTCTTCAAAAGCGTGGGATGGTACTGCTTGTCGTTAAACCCCTCGGTTAAACTGATTTCTGCGCCATTACACATGGAAGAAAAAAGCCCGTGTTTTTTGAGCGTGTCCCAGTCTTTCGGGCCTACCAGGTCAATGCCTGTAATACCCATGTCTTTTGCGGCTACGCACAATTGTTCTACTGAAAAATCGTCATAACACCAGCGGCAAACGGCGTGGTTGATGTTTCCTTTCAAAGTTGTTGATTTACCTGAGGTGGAAGAAAAGGATGACAGCATTGTTTGCCCTACCGCAACAGCGGCCGAACCGGCTACAATGTTTTTAATGGCAGCTCTCCTGTTTTGCTTGGTTCCCATGTTATATTAGGCTGTGTACCGCATGCGCAGGGCTTTATGAAAAGGTGTACAATTGACAAATAATACATCACTTCTTAAAAAAGCCGCAATATTGCTGCCGGTACCGTAATAAAATCTGCTGTTGCCGAACCAACGATACGCGGGACTGTTCATTGTAAAGCGTAAAAAGAGGGAAGGTGAATTTACCCTGAAGCTTTCAAATGGCGGCGCACATATCGTTAAATTAAAATAGCTAATGAGCGATAAATGTAATTTTTTTTACTTTTAGTTCCACATAAATGGTAAACTTTTTAACATGAGTATAAACAGGAAACTCCGTATGGGGATGATCGGCGGTGGACCGGGCGCTTTTATCGGTGCAGTTCACCGTATTGCAGCCAATATCGATGGCGAAATAGAACTGGTTTGTGGCGCATTCAGCAGCAACGCAGAAAAATCGAAACAGGCAGGCGGCCAATTGTACCTCACCCCGGAGCGCAGCTATGCCTCGTTCAGTGAAATGATTGAAAAGGAAAAAGCCCTTCCTGAAGATGTACGCATGGATTTTGTAAGCATTGTTACGCCCAACCACGTGCATTTTGAGCCAGCCAAACTGGCCATGGAAAATGGTTTTGATGTGGTGCTGGATAAACCCATGACTTTTTCCCTTGCCGAAGCGCATGCTTTAAAACAGGTTGCTACTCAAACCGGCCGTACTTTTTGCTTAACACATACCTATACCGGTTACCCGATGGTAAAACAAGCCAGGCAGCTGGTAGCTTCGGGCGTGCTGGGTGCTATACGCAAAGTGTATGTAGAATACCCGCAGGGCTGGCTGAGCACGTTTGCAGAAGGTGAAAGCAGCAACAAACAGGCAGGCTGGCGTACCGATCCGTCTAAAAGCGGTATGGCAGGCTGCATGGGCGATATAGGTACACATGCATTTAACCTCGCAGAGTATGTATCGGGCCTGCAGGTAAGCGCTGTATGTGCTGAACTGAATATTGTAGTACCCGGCCGTGCACTGGACGATGATGGTGCCGTACTGCTTAAATTCAACAATGGCGCTACCGGCGTGCTGATGGCATCGCAGATTGCAGCAGGTGAAGAAAACAACGTAAAAGTGCGCGTATACGGTGAAAAGGGCGGTATTGAATGGCAGCAGCAGGATGCCAATACCCTGCAGGTAAAATGGCTGGATAAACCCACTGAGATCTATCGTACCGGTACCGGTTATGTAAGTTCCTATGCAGCACACAACAGCCGCACACCCGCCGGCCACCCCGAAGGATACCTGGAAGCATTTGCCAACCATTACCGCAATTTTGCGCTTACGGTAAAAGCACGCCGCACCAACAACGAACCGAAGCCCGAATGGCTCGATTTCCCGGGCATTGAAGATGGCGTTCGCGGCATGGCCTTCGTAGAAAACGTGGTGAAAAGCGGTAAAAGCAACGAGAAATGGCTGCCGTTTACCCTGTAGTGCTTGTGTTTCGGGATGCAATGAAAAACCAGCTAAATTTTTAACCCTCTGCGCCTGCCCTGTACAATTGCGTGAATAACGCAAAAACAAAGGCGGCGACAGAGTTTAATGCCATATAAAACGATGACAACATTAAAAGGACCCGGCATATTTCTCGCGCAGTTTATGGGCAGCGAGGCGCCGTTTAACGATCTGAAATCTATTTGCCAGTGGGCTAAAAGCCTGGGTTATATTGGTGTGCAGATACCTACCTGGGACCCGCATTATTTTGATGTGCAGAAAGCTGCTGAAAGCAAAACCTATGCAGACGAAATAAAAGGTATTGTAAACGCTGCCGGACTGGAAATTACCGAACTAGCTTCACACCCCATCGGCCAGCTGGTGGCAGTAAACCCTGCATTTGATGTGCTGTTCGATGGCTTTGCGCCTGAAGCAGTGCGCAATAACCCCAAGGCACGTACAGAGTGGGCGGTAATGCATTTAAAAAATGCAGCAAAGGCGTCACAGAACCTGGGACTGAATGCCCACGCTACTTTCAGCGGTTCGTTTTTATGGCATACCGTGTATCCCTGGCCGCAGCGCCCTGCCGGTTTGGTAGAACAGGGTTTTACTGAACTTGCCAAACGCTG
The DNA here is from genome assembly GCF_003412455.1 of Deminuibacter soli. Classification (GTDB taxonomy): domain Bacteria; phylum Bacteroidota; class Bacteroidia; order Chitinophagales; family Chitinophagaceae; genus Deminuibacter; species Deminuibacter soli. The sequence goes on from NZ_QTJU01000001.1 coordinate 1,265,715, forward strand.
GACACCCATTCTCGACACTTTTGATGCAAACGGTGTAGACCTGTGTTATGAAATTCACCCCGGTGAAGATTTGCACGATGGTGAAACCTATGAAATGTTCCTGGATTATGTGAACCAGCACAAGCGCGCCTGCCTGCTGTACGATCCGAGCCATTTTGTGTTACAGAGCCTCGACTACCTGACGTATATCGATTATTACCATGAACGCATCCGCATGTTTCATGTGAAAGATGCAGAGTTTAACCCAACAGGTAAACAGGGTGTGTACGGCGGTTACCAGAGCTGGGTAAAACGCGCAGGCCGTTTCCGTTCACTGGGTGATGGCCAGGTTGATTTTAAAGGCATCTTCAGTAAAATGGCCGCTTACGATTACAAAGGCTGGGCTGTACTGGAATGGGAATGTGCACTGAAACATCCTGAAGACGGTGCACGCGAAGGAGCCATTTTTATTAAAGACCATATTATCCGTGTAACAGAAAAAGCGTTCGACGATTTTGCTGCCAGCGGTGCTGATGAAGCAGCCAACCGTAAAATACTTGGCATATAACATGGCTGCATGCAGGTATTTATTAGCTGAAAAAAGGATTTGTATTACCGTTGGAACACATCTTGCAACGGCTTGTAATGCGGAAATGTCAATTTTTTTGTCATAGTTCTGTAAAAAGGTTTTAGCTTAGTTGCAAGATTATTACTGGTTGTTTCCAGATCAATTGAAAAAAAGAAAGAGCAAATGAAAAAGTTTTTAGTTATGGCAGGCTTTGCTGCCCTGCTTGTTGCCTGTGGCGGTAATAACGATAAAAAAGCGGCTGGTGATGATACTTCCGCTACCACAGCAAATTCGGGCGCTGCCGCAGGTAGCGGTGACCTTAGTTCGAACCCTGACTACCAGAAAGGTCTTGAGCTGATTGCAAAAAATGACTGTTTAACCTGTCATAAAGTAGATGAAAAAGTAGTTGGTCCTGCCTATGCTGATGTAGCTGCCAAATATGAAAACACACCTGCCAATGTTACCCTGCTTGCAGAAAAAGTAGTTAAAGGTGGCCAGGGTGTTTGGGGTTCTGTACCTATGACTGCGCATCCGCAGCTGAGCCAGGCAGACGCTGAGCAGATGGTGAAATACGTGCTTTTACTGAAAAAGAAATAATCAATCGCTTTGCATATGAAAAACATACTGGCCGGTGCCGCCGCGCTGGCGTTTGTTACACTTACTTCTTTTGCACCGAAAGGAAAGTCGGAAGGTTTTAAGCCGTTGTTCGACGGTAAAACCACTACCGGCTGGCATACTTACGGACAAAAAGGTGTAACGGGCGGATGGCAGGCAGAAAACGGCACGTTGCATTTTGCGCCCAATGGCAAAAAAGGCGGTGATATTGTTACCGACGGTGTTTACGGTGATTTTGACCTGAAGCTGGAATGGAAAATTTCAGCCAACGGCAACAGCGGTATTATCTTTTATGTATATGAAGATACCACCCGCTTTAAAAGCACCTATAACACAGGTATGGAGATGCAGGTACTTGATAACGACGGCCATCCTGATGGTAAAATTCATAAACACCGCGCAGGTGATTTATACGATCTGATTCCCAGCTCAACCGAACCGGTAAAACCTGTTGGTGAATGGAACCAGGTTGAAATCATCAGCAAAAAAGGACAGCTGGAGTTTTATCTCAACGGTACCAAGGTTGTTTCTACCACTTTGTGGAACGATCAATGGAAACAACTGATCGCCGGCAGCAAGTTCAAAGACATGCCTGGTTTCGGCACATACAAGGAAGGTCATATTGCATTGCAGGATCATGGCAATGAAGTATGGTACCGGAATATTGAAATTAAGAAACTGTAAGCCTTTACAGCAGGCTTTATACCAGTTGCGCCCTTTGTATTTCAATTTGTACTACAAACTGAAAGGCAAAGGGCGCCATGTTTTATACAGGTGATGCCTGTTTTATTTTAAAGCTGCTGCTGCCGCTTCATCAACAAACCAGTGCAGCTGGCCGTCGGGATTAATGATTTGTGAAGGATAACGGTCAACGTTTTTCTCCCCTTTAATTACCTCGTGCAGCACAGTCGCTTTTTTCTCGCCTGTTGCCAGGAAAGTAACACAGGCCGAGCGGTTGGCTACCGGGTGTGTAAGCGTTACGCGGTACATATCCTGGGCCTGTAACCAGAATGAAGTAACCCAGTGTTTGGTTTCATGCACCACCGGTTGAAAAGGAAACAGCGACAGTGTATGACCGTCATCACCCATGCCCAGAATTACCAGGTCGAAGGTGAACGGTTCACCATCGAAATATTCGTGCAGCAGTTTTTCGTAAGCTGCGGCACTTTCTTCGGCAGTAATGTTTTCTGTTTGCATAATGTGAATCTGTTCTTTGGGAACAGGCACATGGTTCAGCAAAGTATCGAAAGCCATTTTTGCATTGCTGCGCTCATCTGTGAGCGGCACAAAACGTTCATCGCCCCAGAACACATGCAGTTTGGTCCAGTCAATTTTGTTTTTATACGCATCGGTAGCCAGCAGTTCGTGCAGTTTTTTGGGTGTGCTGCCGCCTGATAAGGCGATGGTAAAACGTTGCTGTTTCTGCAGCACATCCTGTATATACCCTACCAGCCAGTCGGCATAAGTAGTACTCAGCTCGTCTATATTTTTCGAGATATGAATTTGCATGGTGTTATAGTTGAAAAAACTATTCCATACCGTTGGGGTATGGAATAGTGTATAAATGAGAAATGTTAGCCTTTTGTAGGTAAGGTTACCCAGTTGTGCCCATCCCGCGCAATAAGCGCTTCGGCATCTTCGGGGCCCCAGCTGTTGGGCGCGTAGTTCGGGAAATCAACCGGCGGGCGTGCTTCCCATGCTTCAATAATCGGCATCACTACTTTCCAGGCAGCTTCTACCTGGTCTGCACGCATAAACTGGGTGGCATTGCCTTCCATTACGTCGAGCAGCAGTGTTTCGTATGCTTCGGGCTCATGACCTGCACCATATGCATCTTTGTAGCTGAAAATCATATCAACAGGATTCAGCGACATGGTTTGGCCCGGGCGTTTAGCCTGGAAGCGCAAACGGATATCCATATCCGGCTGGATGCTGATGATTAAACGGTTAGGCCTCCATGTATCTGCCGATTCTGAAGGGAAAGCATAGTGCGGCGGTTGTTTAAACTCGATAGATACGATGGTGGTTTTCTGGTGCATGTATTTACCGGTGCGCACATAGAAAGGAACACCCTGCCAGCGCCAGTTATCAATATAGAATTTCGCAGCTGCGAATGTTTCTATGGCTGATTTGGGGTCAACATTTTTTTCCTGGCGGTAAGCTTTTGCTTTTTCGCCTTTCATCCAGCCTTCACCGTACTGGCCGCGTACTGCATATGCATGTACCTGGTCGCGCGATATTTTGCGGATGGCATTAAGCACATCCACTTTTTTATTGCGGATTTCATTGGCGTCGAACGATACGGGTGCTTCCATGGCCAGTATACACAACAGCTGCAGAATGTGGTTCTGCACCATGTCGCGCAGGGCGCCGGAGCGTTCGTAGTAACCGCCGCGGTCTTCCACGCCTACCGTTTCGGCTGCGGTGATCTGGATATGATCAATGTAGTTGCGGTTCCAGATGGGTTCAAACAGGGCGTTTGCAAAACGCATGGCCAGTATGTTCTGAACGGTTTCTTTACCCAGGTAGTGGTCAATGCGGTAAATCTGGTCCTCATCGAACAGGCTGTTGAGCAGCTGGTTCAGTTCGTGTGCGCTTTTCAGGTCATGACCAAATGGTTTTTCCACTACGACACGTGTTTTCTGTTTGTCGCCGCATTCCTGCACTTTGGCGAGTTTAACAGCAATATCGGGCACCAGTTGCGGCGCAACGGCGAGGTAGAACATGACATGGGGTTCCGTTTTCCATTCTGCTGCGAATTTTTTTACTTCGTCAGACATTTTGGAATAGGCTGCAGGGTTTTCTGCATCCATCTGCAGGTAAGAAATATGCTTGGAGAATGTTTCCCATATTTTGTCCTTACCGTCTTTGCGGCGGGAAAATTCCTGGATACCATCAAACAGGTGTGTGCGGAATTTATCGTCAGAGTATTCACTGCGGCCCAGGCCAATAATCTGGAACTGCTCAGGCATCCATCCGTCGATAAACAGGTTGTATAAGGCGGGGGTTAATTTCCTTTGATTGAGGTCACCACTTCCGCCAAAAATAAAGATGACGGTGGCTGGTGGTTTAACTGTTGCTTCTGCCATAATTTTTTGTTTTAAATGTTCGTCTGTTGGTTTATGCGCCCCATTCTGTGTGAAAACTTCCTTCTTTGTCGATGCGCTGGTAAGTATGTGCACCAAAGAAATCGCGCTGTGCCTGGATAAGGTTGGTAGGCATGCGTTCTGTGGTGTAGGCATCGAAATAGGCCAGTGCACTCATTAAACCGCCAACAGGGATATTGTGTTCCACTGCTGATAAAATGGTTTTGCGCAGGCTGCCTTGCTTGGCTTTTACAATGTTTGCCAGTGAGCCGTCGAGCAGTACGTTGGGCAGCTGCGGGTTGGCACTGTAAGCTTTGTAAAAATCCTGTAACAACACGGAGCGGATGATACAACCGCCTCTCCATGATTTTACCACATCCTGCAGCGGTATATCCATTTTCAGTTCTGCAGAAGCATTGTGCAACATAGACAAGCCTTGTGCATAACAGAAAATGATGGCTGCATACAGCGCTTCACCAACCTGGGCAGTAATGGCTTTTTTATCACCGCTGACAGGTGTAACGTTTGGTGCATAAATTTTAGCTGCTTCCACACGTTCGGCTTTTACGCCGGAAATAGTACGGAAGGCAACTGCTGTATCGATGGTTGGGATGGCGATGGGCAGTTCCATTGCATCCTGTGAAGTCCATTTACCGGTACCTTTAGAGCCGGCTTTGTCCAGGATAACGTCTACCAGGTCTTTACCGGTAACATCGTCTTTCTGTAAAAATATATCGCGGGTAATTTCAACGAGGTAGCTCTGCAGCTCGCCTTCGTTCCATTGTTTGAATACCTCGTGCAGTTCGCTGTTGCTGAAGCCCAGGCCGCGTTTCAGGATATCGTAAATTTCGCTGATCAGCTGCATAATGGCATATTCAATGCCATTGTGTACCATTTTAACGTAGTGGCCTGCAGCATCTTTACCCATATAGGCAGTGCAGGGTTCGTTGTTTACTTTGGCTGCAATGGCTTCGAGCAGTGGCTTAACATGATCGTATGCTTCTTTATCGCCGCCGGGCATCATGCTTGGGCCTGTGCGTGCACCATGCTCACCGCCCGAAACACCCATACCCATAAAATGAAATCCCTTCGGATGCAGGTAATTTACCCTGCGTAAAGTATCTGTATAGTGAGAGTTGCCGCCATCGATAACCACATCTCCTTTTTCGAGCAGGGGCAACAGGCTTTCAATTACATCGTCTACCGGTTTGCCGGCAGGTACCAGCATCATCAGTTTGCGTGGTTTTGCCAGTTGCTGCACCATTTCTTCCAGTGTGCCTACCCCTTTTACGGTTGTGCCTTTAGTGGCTGCAGCTTCAAGTGAACCTGTTTTTTGGCTATCCTTGTCAAATCCAATTACACTAAAACCATGGTCTGCCATATTCAGCAGCAGGTTTCTTCCCATCACGCCAAGGCCTATCATTCCAAAATCAAAAACTGTCTTTTCCATATCTGATCTCAATTTGATTATGATGCAATTTAATTATTATCGGGTTAACATTTAATTCTGCAATTTGTTAACGAATCGATACTTCTTACAGTGCAATCCCGTATGCCTCCGAAAATGCAGCTACAGCATAGGCATCGCTTGCATAACCAAAACCCTTATCGCCCCATTCTGTGCCAAAGCTGTTGCGTATAATAAAAGCATCTTCTGTATAACCTACAATGGCCACTGCGTGCGTACTGCCCAGGTTGCCTTTGTCGTATTTCTCCAGCTTACCCTTTGTTTTTGCCGCGTTGCTGAATGCATTGTCCACATCCAGGCAGGCGAGTATTGGTCCGCCGCCGCAGCCCAGCCAGGTGCGCCAGGTGGCTGCTTTATCGGCTCTTTTCTTTATCAGGTTAAAGTAACCTGATATTTTATACTGGGAGGCCAGTGCATACAGTTCTTCTTCAGGTCCCTGGTATAATTTGCCTGCATCAAAAGGCAGGTCTTTCGCCGGCACGCAGCCATATTTGCGTGCAAGATCGAGCGCAGATTTTAAACTGGTGCCTGCCCTTTCGATAAACGAGGTGGGGCGGGTGTGAAAATTGTCGGTCTCTTTAGCGCCCATCCATATAAAACGAACAGAAAGCATTTCGTTTGGCTTCAGTTGTTTCTTTTTGGTAAAATGCCAGCGTAATACACCATCTGCAGTGGCCCATCCCACACACGAACCGCTGGTGCCCTGGTTGCTGATTTTCCACTGTTTGTCGCGCAAATCAACCGTTGCAGGCAGGGTTTTACGTTGTTTGAGGTAACCGGCAGTAAAAGCATGATCTATTTCCCAGTCGCTGTGTTGATCTTTCGAAGGCAGAATGTTGAGAATCCGTTTGGCGGGCATACAGCAAATTTGAACTAAAATACAACAAACGCCCTCAGTTTGCTAACAATTACGTAAATCGATATAGCCCAAACGAAGAAGGTAGTATTTTTGCAAAAAATTTTTAGTATGAGCAACCTGGTGAGCGAATTTAACGACTACAGGGCCCGGATGAACGAGGTTATTTTAAGTAAGAATAACCTGGTAATGAAGCGTTTGTGGAATCTTGACACCAATACTTACGAGGCTGGTGCATTAGATAAAAGAACCAAGGAAATGCTGGGCCTGGTAGCAAGTATGGTGCTTCGCTGCGATGATTGCATTAAATATCACCTGGGCAAATGCCATGAATTAGGCATCAAAACAGATGAAATATACGAGATTTTTTCCGTGGCCAATATTGTCGGCGGAACCATCGTTATACCGCATACACGCCGTGCTGCTGAATACTGGGAAGCGTTGAATAATGAACAGAAAACAGGGAATAACGAATAACTGAACCGGAACTTTTAACCGAAAACAGCCCTGAAACCCGGGCAAAGAAGGAAATGACGGGCCTGTGATATATTACACGGCATCAATATGTAAGTTTGCTGACCAATTGAAATACACCAGGCAACCGCAGGAAAAAATAAGAAGATGTGATGTTCGTTCTTCGTTTTTCCGGTTGTGATTTTAAAAAAGAGCAGTTAACAGGCAATCAAGAAGGCTTTGAATGTTTTTATTCCTTCAAACTTCAAAATTCCTTGTTCCCTGTTCGATATTCACTAAGCATAAAAAAGAGCAGGCAACAAATAACCAGGAAGCCGCAGGAGTATTCTATTCCTTCAAGCTTCAAATTTCATGTTCCCTGTTCGATATTCGAAACATGTCAACTACTACAGCCACACATCCGCAAACACTCACTGCAAAAGATTTTGCCACCGACCAGGAAGTACGCTGGTGCCCGGGTTGCGGTGATTACTCTATATTGGCACAGGTGCAGAAAGTAATGCCCGGTATTGGTGTGCCGAAAGAAAATATTGTGTTCATCAGCGGTATCGGTTGCAGCAGCCGTTTCCCTTATTACATGAACACCTACGGTATGCACTCTATCCACGGCAGGGCTACAGCCATTGCCAGCGGTTTAAAGGCTGCCAGGCCCGAGCTGAGTGTATGGATTGTAACCGGCGATGGTGATTCACTCAGCATTGGCGGTAACCATACCATTCACCTGTTGCGCCGCAACTTTGATGTAAACGTGCTGCTGTTTAACAACCAGATTTATGGTTTAACCAAGGGCCAGTATTCACCTACCTCCGAGCAGCAGAAAGTAACCAAGAGTACACCTTACGGTAGTATTGACCATCCGTTTAACCCGCTGGCGCTGGCCATGGGTGCAGATGCAACATTTATTGCACGCAGTATGGACCGCGATCCCAAGCACCTGCAGGAAATGCTTACCCGCTCGCACCAGCACAGGGGCGCATCGTTCCTGGAGATATACCAGAACTGTAACATCTTTAACGATGGTGCATTTGAAGTATTTACCGATAAAAGTTCCAAGGCAGAAGAAACTGTTTTTCTTGAACAGGGAAAACCGCTTGTGTTCAGCAACCAGCAAAAGGGCCTGCGCTTCGATGGACTGAAACCCGTGGTGGTGAACCTGGCCGATGGTTATTCAGCCGATGATTTGTGGATACATGATGAACAAGATTTTTACAAGGCACAGATCTTAATCCGCATGTTTGATGATGCACGGGTAGAGGGACATTTTCCACGCCCGTTCGGTGTGTTTTACGAAACAGCGCGTGCCTGTTATGAAGATGCCCTGCGTTTGCAGATTGAAGAAACCATTGCTGTAAAAGGCAAGGGCAACCTGGACAAGCTGCTGCGTGGAAACGAAGTATGGGAGATCGCATAACCGCAATTTAACGGCAGCCCCGGCTGCGAAACAATACCAGTTTACCAAATGCCGCCCTTACGGGGCGGTATTTTTTATGCCCAATGCGAAGATTTTTCGCAAAATCCTGCTCTCCCAACTGATAAAATGGCCTGCTATTACTTGATTCTGGTTTAAAAAGCAGTCTTTTTTAATGCAAAACCATTGATATGCAATGATTTAACAAGAAAATGTGGAAAATCACGCCGAAATCGGTGTTTTTCACATTGTTTTCAATTGAACATTGTTGCACTTTTGTATTGCTCTTAGATAGTAGTTGGTTTATCAGCTTACTATGTTAAGTTTTTTCATTGGGGGTTATATGCTGACACAACTACGGTGGCTTTCTAGCCGCCGTTTTTATTTTATATCTATTAATCTATCTGTTATTAGGATATATAAATGCACAAAAAAGGCTACTTCGCGGCGGCCTTATATAAAGTTGTATAAGGTTGGGATTTAAGCTGCGTGCATTTCCTTATCTGCCTGCTCGTATATCTTTTTCTGTTTCCATTCGTACCAGGTTTGCGGCATGGTTTTTTTCAGCAGCGTATCAATGTTGCGCATACCTACCAGGTTCCACACGCCTTTTAATTTACCTGTTACAGAATTGTTGAGTGCGCGCAGGCTCATGGCAAAACCGCTGTCGAGGTATTCCATGTGGTGCCAGTAACCGCCCGGCATAAACAGGGTATCGCCATGTTCAAGCGTAATATCAAAGCCCTGTGCAAACTGCACGGCAGGGAACTTGTTTACATCCAGCTTGCTTTTATCGTGGTCGTAATAATTGCTGAAATCAGCAAGGCTCAGCACTTCAAAAGGTTTGCGATACAGTTTATGCTGTTCTTTATAAGGGAACAGCAATACACGTTTGCGGCCAATAAACTGTGTGTGTAAAATATGGCTGAGGTCTATATCGAAATGCATGTGTGTGATAGAGCCTTTGCCGCCGGTAAACAGCATGGGCACGCGTTTTACAAAACCTTTCATCAGGTGGTCGGGCCAGGTAAAATCCTGGGTGAGCTGCGGGGCATGACTGAAAATGTTGAACAGGAAAATGCGCCAGGCAGCCGGGCCCTTGCTGATCATGTCTACGTATTCGCCAAAGGTGGTGTAGTCGTCGGCCTTGTTTATTGGGGTGTAAGCATCACTTTTTACATTGTTGTAGATCCCGACTTTTTTGTCTCCCACAACTTCCTTAAAATATTCCCAGGTCCATTTGTTGTAAGCTATCCATTCTTTGCTCAGGTTACGGATAACGACCGGTTTCTGAAGGTCGTAGTAGTTTTTCTTAAAATCCTCACCTGAAATTTCATCTACAATGTCTACCGGATGTAACTGCATGTGGTAAGAGTTTACACAAAATTAATAGTTGCTCCGCAAGTGTGGCATAGTTAAAATCTATGAACCATAAAAGAACCACTATTTTATTCGTTAAAACAAACTGCAAATATACCGCGTTATGTATAAAATTCCGGTCATATCTTGGTAAATTGCTATATGCTTGTAACGATACATCCTGTAAATCCGCAGCCCAGGCAAGTGAAAATGGTGGTGGAATGTTTGCTCGACGGCGGGGTGATTATTTACCCTACCGATACCATTTACGGTCTTGGCTGCGATATATTCCAGCACAAGGCAGTAGAGCGTGTTTGCCGCATTAAACAAATTGATCCGCAGAAGGCACAGCTGAGTTTTATCTGCTGCGATCTCAGTGATCTCAGCAAGTACACCAAAAGCATTTCTACACCGCTGTATCGCATGCTAAAGAACCATTTGCCAGGCGCGTACACATTTATTTTACCGGCAAGTAAAGAGGTGCCAAAAATTCTGCAGAGCAAAAAAAGCACCATTGGTTTGCGTGTGCCCGATAACAAGATTGCCCATACTTTTCTCAGCGAGCTGGGGCACCCTATTTTATCGGCCTCCCTGCCCGGGAATATGGTAGAAGAATACACTGACCCCGAACTGATGTATGAGAACTTTAAAAACCAGGTAGACCTGGTGATTGATGGCGGCATGGGCGGCATGATACCCTCTACGGTGATTGACTGCACTACGGACGACGATTACACGCTGATCAGGCAAGGCCTTGGCGCGTGGGATACCGGGGACTGATAGAAGGCAGGTTTAAAAGTTTAAGGGTTTAAAAGTTCAATAGTTCAAGGTGGATATTGAACTTTTGAACAATGAAACAATCGAACCATCTTATACGATCCCTGCTTCATCCGGTTCTTCGCCTTCGGGCAAAATGGAAAAACTTTTACGGTGGTATTTGCAAATGCCATGTTTGCTGATGGCTTCGCGGTGTTCGAGGGTGCCATAGCCCTTGTTCTGTTTCCAGTTGTAGTGCGGAAACTCGTCGTGCAGCTGGTGCATGTAAGCATCGCGACTGGTTTTGGCAAGAATGCTGGCGGCTGCAATGCTGGCGTACAGGCCATCGCCTTTTACAATGCAGGTGTGCTGAATAAAGGGGTAGTTGACAAAACGGTTGCCATCTATCAGCAAAAATTCGGGGATAACGCGTAATTGTTCAATAGCCAGGTGCATGGCCTTAAACGAGGCTTTGAGAATATTGATTTCATCAATCACCTGCTCGCTTACCATGGCCACGGCATAACTCAGGGCATGTTCTTCAATAATGGCGCGGGCTTCGGCGCGCTGATCGGCGGTGAGTTGTTTACTGTCTTTTACCAGCGGGTGTTTAAACTTTTTGGGCAAAATAACGGCAGCAGCAAATACAGGGCCTGCATAACAGCCCCGGCCTGCCTCGTCGCATCCGGCTTCAATCAACGTTTTCTGGTAATAGGCTTTTAACACGGTGTAAAGTTGCGAAGGGCGTACAAAAAGGGCAAAAAATCTTTTTCACATCAGCGGCAGGTTGGTTAGCATTACCTTTGCACCTGCAAAATTCAAGGCATGAACAGGGCGGATAAAAATTACCTGCATTTTACGCAGTTTGTATTGTTCTCGGTTTTCCTGGTAATAGTAGCAGGCTCAGTGGTACGTATGACGCAGAGCGGGATGGGCTGCCCGGACTGGCCCCGCTGTTTTGGCCGCTGGATTCCGCCGGTAAATGCCAGCCAGCTGCCGCCTGATTATGAGAAGTACCTGAAAAAGCAGGACATTGATCATACTTTCAACGTATTTCACACCTGGACAGAATACATTAACCGCCTTACCGGTGCCCTGCTGGGTTTGTGGCTGGTGATACATGTGGGCTGGAGCTTCAAAAAATATTTCCGCACCCGCCCTTCGCTGTTCTGGATTTCTTCCCTGCTGCTGGTAATGGTGGCGTTTGAAGCATGGCTGGGCAAACTGGTGGTGGATGCCAACCTGGCCGTGGTAAAAATAACGGCACACATGCTTGCAGCGCTGGTAATTGCAGCGGTAACCATCGTTATTATCCAGCGGGTGAACAAGAAAACGCCGGTGCAGGATAAAGAGTTAAAATGGCTGGCCAATATTGCACTGCTGTGTTTGCTGGTGCAGGTAATACTGGGTACCGAAGTGCGCGAGCAAATCGATGAAATTTCGAAATCGCTCAACTATATTCAACGCGATAGCTGGATCAGCAGGCTGAACGTGTTTTTTACCCTGCACAAAAGTTTTGCCTGGGTGGCTGCGCTTGCATGCGTGGTTGTTTTCTGGAAAAGCCTTTCGTACCCTACCGTATCTAAAACCGGTGCATGGATATTTGTTACCGTACTGGCCAGCATGGGGCTTGGCCTGGCCATGACTTACTTTCACATGCCTGCGCTTGCACAGCCCCTGCATTTGCTGTGTGCCACCATTTTGTTTATGCTGGTATTCGCGCTGCGCCTGCGTTTGAAATAAGTAATAAAAACGCCTTGCACAAACTGGTACTGCCTGTACAATTTTGTACTAACTTCCCTGTATTATAAGGCTTTAACCGGGCATACTATGGAGCACAGGTCAACATTTGTAAGCGATGTATCACACAAAACTTTACCCTGGTCGCAAAGGGTAACCGGCAAAGCCATCCGCCAGTGTATTCTGGAAGAAATACAGAAAGATTATCCTACGTTTAACGAGCACAGCGTAATGTCGCTGCTGGAGCTGAATGTATACAGAAATCGGTATATACAGGAATCGGTAACCAAAGAGCTGGGCACACTTTCGGGCCTGGAGCAGAAAGTGGTGGAGGCCATGCAGAACGATGAAATACTCAGTGACAAACTCAATGAAGGCGAACTGAAAGAACTGCCGTCGCACAGCCAGCGCCTTGCAGACAAGGTTGCTTCGTTTGGCGGCAGCTGGAAATTTATAATCCTGTTCACCACGTTTATCGTGATATGGATGGGCATAAATGTTGTACTTCTGTACAATAAAGGTTTTGACCCTTATCCGTTTATATTGCTTAACCTCATTCTGTCGTGTATTGCTGCATTGCAGGCCCCGGTGATTATGATGAGCCAGAACAGGCAGGAAGAAAAAGACCGTGAGCGCGCACGCAACGATTACATGATTAACCTGAAATCGGAACTGGAAATACGGCTGCTGCACGAGAAAATAGACCACCTCGTGATTAACCAGCAAGAGAAGCTACTGGAGATTCAGCAGATACAGATGGATTTAATGAGCGATATATTGCGGCACCTGGAAAAAAAGATGAATCATTAGGATATGAAAAAATACCTGATCGGTTTTTATTATTCTCTGCCTATTCAGTTATTTCTGCTTCATTTCAGGCGTTACCAGATTTTCCTGATATTCTGGTATGTACTGTTTGCCACCATAGCAGGTGATTTTATGCAGAATTTTGGAGCCTATGCCCTTTACCTTTCACCCGAATACCTCGGAAGCGTAAACAGCATCAGTACCTCTATTGTGGGTTTCAGCATCGGTGCCTTTATTATGAGCTGGAACATTACTACGTTTATCCTGCACAGCAAGCACATCCGTTTCCTGGCTACAACAGCACAACCTTTTTTAAAGTATTGCATCAACAACGGCATTATACCTGTTGCCTTCCTTATATTTTATTTCTACAAGGCAGTTGAGCATAACCACTACCGCGACCTGCTGGGGGCAAGGGATATCTTTTTTCTGGCAGCCGGTTTTACCAGTGGTTTTGTACTGGCACTGCTGATTGCCTTCCTGTATTTTTTTGGCGCAGATAAAACGATCTATCACCGCATGGCCAGCATTATTACCACGGCCAACAAGCATTATGTGGAAGCGCTGAAATTAAACCCGCTGCCGGTTGATAAAAGAGAAAAGGAAATACGGGTAGATTTTTTCCTGAGTGCAAAACTGGGGCTGCGTGTACCGCGCGATGTACGGCACTACGCGCCTGAATTTCTCGACGTAATTTTTAAACGCCACCACTTTGCAGCGGTGATCGCGATATTTATTGCTTTCCTGTTTTTAATCACCATCGGTTTCTTTCTCGATAACCCTGTATTCCAGGTGCCGGCTGCTGCCAGCATCACCATTTTCTTTGCCATTCTCATTGCCGTGGCAGGCGCCTTTACGCTGTTTTGCCATAGCTGGAGTTTGCCCATACTGGTAGTGATTTACCTTTCTGTAAACTGGATGTACGAGCACGATATTATTGACCTGCGCAACAAGGCTTACGGGCTTGCCTACAACCAGAAAGAAGGGCGCCCTGAATACAGCAGGGCCACCATAGATGGCATGGCATCCCCTGAATTTGCAGAAGCAGATAAAAAGGCATTCCTGCGCAGGCTCGAAAACTGGAAGGCCAGGCAGGGGCCCGGAAAGCCCGTGATGTTTTTGATTAACGTAAGCGGCGGAGGCTCGCGCAGTGCCTATTTTACCATGAACGTACTGCAGCGCCTCGACAGCCTTACCAATGGCCGCATTATGCCGCAAACCGTGTTAATGACCGGCGCTTCGGGCGGTATGCTGGGGGCTGCCTATTTCAGGGAATTATACTGGCTTAAACAGCGCGGTGCGCCCATTCATTTGCAGGATGAGCGTTTCAGAAACGATATTGCCCGTGATTTATTAAACCCGCTGTTTTCTTCATTTATATCAAGAGACCTGGTTGGTCCGGCAAAGAAATTCCAGATCGGTAACAAGAGTTATGTAAAAGACCGTGGTTATGCATTTGAACGCGCGCTGCGGGAGAACACGCATGGCCTGCTTGATAAAACCATTGGCGATTACACCCTGGCCGAAGACAGTGCTTTTATACCCACCATGTTTTTCAGCGCCACCATTTCGCGTGATGGCCGTAAAGTGCTGATGGGTTCAAGGCCTGCGCGTTTCCTGATGCGCTCTGTGCGTACGGGGTACCGCGTGTTCCCGGAATCGGATCCTGATGCCATAGATTTTGCCTCGCTGTTTGCCGGGCAGGATGCCATGAAACTGCAGGTATCATCTGCCCTGCGCATGAATGCCACTTTCCCTTATGTGCTGCCGAATGTATGGCTGCCCACTAACCCTGTTATCGATGTAATGGACGCCGGCCTGCGCGACAATTTTGGGCAGGAAACAGCGCTGCGTTACCTGCGTGTGTTCCAGGACTGGGCTAAGGCCAATTGCCGGCGCGTGGTAATGATAGAAATACGCGACAGGCCCATTGGCGAATGGGAGAAACCGGGCGATAACAGCATGGTAAGCTTTTTAACCAAACCCTTCCTGCTGCTGCAGAACAACTGGTTTAAACTGCAGGATTATTACCAGACCGACCAGCTTAATTATTTATCCGAAACCATGGGGCCGCAATTTTACCGGCTCTGCTTTCAATACGTAGCCGGTGAGCATGATAATTATGCATCGCTGAGCTTTCACCTCAACGCATCAGAAAAAAAGGGCATTGCCATGGCACTGAACAACGATGGCAACAGGCTTACGTTTAATATTTTGCAGCAGCTGATGAAATAACTGAATGATAACTTCTTATGACAACTGAATTGTCAAAACGGGTGAATGCGTAGCAGTGGTTAATAATACATTAACAATTCCGTTACAATGCGTTAATCGTACCGTAACCTGCAGGTAACATTAGGGATGGAAATTTGAAAAACCCGCCTCTAAATGGAAAAAAGATCTGTTGATGTTGTTGTGATGAGTGATTTGCACTTAGGTACTTACGGTTGCCACGCAAATGAAATTGTAAACTACCTTAAGAGCATTCAGCCTCAAATACTGGTGCTGAATGGTGATATTATTGACGGATGGCAATTCAGCAAACGCTACTTCCCTGTAGCGCATATGCAGGTAATCAAAGAAATTATGAGCCTGCTCAGTAACGGCACCCGGGTTATTTATATTACGGGTAACCACGACGAAATGCTGCGCCGTTACAGCGATATCCAAATGGGCAACTTACAGCTTACCGATAAATTAGTGATGGAAATAAACGGGAAAATGACCTGGATTTTCCATGGCGATGTATTTGATGCTACTACTAAGGGCGGAGCCAAAATTCTGGCTAAGCTGGGCGGGCACGGGTACGACCTGCTTATTTTAATCAACAGCTTTATCAACTGGTGCCTGAAAATAATGGGCCGCGATAAAATGAGCTTCAGCAAAAAGGTAAAAAACAGTGTAAAGAAAGCAGTGGCATGGATTGCCGATTTTGAACAAACAGCAGCCGAGCTGGCCATTCAGAAGAAATACGATTATGTGATCTGCGGTCATATTCACCAGCCACAGAAAAGAGTAATAGAAACAAAAGATGGCAGTGTTACCTACCTCAACAGCGGCGACTGGATAGAGAACCTCACTTCGCTGGAGTACAGCCAGAACGAGTGGAATATTTACCAGTACAACGAAAAGGATTTTGAAAAGGCACAGGTAGTGAAAATGGAAAAGAAACTGCCGCAGCTGAACGTGGTAACCGATGAGGTTGCCATGTTTATCAATTCGCTGATTTTACCGAACGAAAACGGTAATAACATAAACGCACGCGCGCTATGAGAATCTTTTACGCCGTACAGGCCACTGGTAACGGGCATATAGCAAGGGCTATTGAACTGCTGCCTTTTCTGCAGCAATATGGCAGTGTTGATGTTTTTTTAAGCGGCAGCAACAGCAACCTGCCTGCTGCTCTTCCCGTGCAATACAAAAGCAAGGGAATAAGCCTGTTTTATAACAAAAAAGGCGGGCTCGATTACGGTAAAATGGTAAAGGCTTTTCAGCCCAGGCGTGTATGGAAAGAAGCGCGTGCACTGCCGGTTGACCGGTATGATTTGGTGATCAACGATTTTGAAAGCATTACTTCACTCGCATGCTGGCTTAAAAATGTGCCCTGTATCAACTTTGGTCACCAGGCAAGTTTTCAGAGCGCTCATACGCCGCGTCCTGCCAGCAAAGACCGCATGGGTGAACTGGTGCTGAAACGTTATGCGCCTGCTACGGATTATGTAGGATTGCATTTTGACAACTACGATAAGTTTATTTTCTCGCCTGTTTTAAAACAGTCTGTTTTGCAGGCAACACCGGTTGATAAAGGACATATCACCGTATATCTTTCACACTATGCAGATGAAATTGTTGCAGCAAGCCTGAAACAATTGCCTGGTGTGCGTTTTGAAGTATTCTCCAAAAAAGTGAAACAGCCGGTTACAGACGGCAACATCACTTTTATTCCCATCAATAACGAAGGGTTTAACCAGAGCATGATCACCAGCCGCGGTGTAATTACCGGCGCCGGCTTTGAAACGCCTGCCGAAGCTTTATATCTTGGCAAAAGACTGCTTTGTTTGCCCATTAAGGGCCAGTACGAGCAATGGTGCAATGCCGCAGCACTGGAACAGTTCAATGTGCCTGTTGTGCCCAGTATCGGGGCTAATTTCGCTGCTGTGGTAGATGACTGGTTACAGTCGCCATTACCCAAACAATTACAACTGCGCCAGTCAACCGGCGAAATTGTACGCCATGCCGTACACAAGGGTCTTAGCCTGCGCCAGCACGAGCCCGGCTTTACCTTGAAAGGTTTGCTGGCACCGGAAGACATCCTGGCCGTAGGGTAATACAACAACCATTAAACCATTGATCCATTAAACCATTTTTTACAATGCTAATAAGACCTGCCAGGCTTTTTCTACTGCGCCTTCGCTCAGGAGTTGTTTGGCATACAGGTGCAGTTCCTTCTCCATGTCGTCGGGGTTCAGCGAATAATACTGGAATATGTTTTTGAGCTGGTCATCGTAAAAAGCGGGATCAATGGTGGGCATACTGTGCACATTGGCCAATTGCCCCAGGTTGTTACCGGTTAATATGGCGCTGTTGCGTATGGCCGGCGGCAGGTTGTCGATACCGATACCCAGCTGAACATTGGGTTTGGCCACCTGGAATAAATTGCGTTCGTTCACGGCGCAATACCAGTCGCCGCCGAGCCTTGCCACCAGCTGCAGTTTAAGCTGGTCTATACGGCCTGCAGCATTGAGTATTTCCTCACTTACATGCATGCACAGTATTTCGGCTAATACCAGCTGGCCGGCACCGGGTTTTTCGCCCAGGCTTTTTACTTCCAGCACCCTGCATTCCATTTTTATTTTGGCTTCTTTTACCATGGGCGGCCGCACCAGGGTAGCGGGCTCTTTGGTAAAGCCTGCCTTGATAAATTCATCTGTGCCTTTGGGATACTCGCAGCTGGATAAACTGATTTGCTGCACCATATCGTAGTCGCAGATATGAATCACCACTTCCGGCACCTCCAGCACATTTTCCAGCGTATGTTTGGTGGTATTGTCGCGCACCCTGCGCGACGGAGAAAAAATAACCACTGCAGGATCTGTAGAAAACATATTGAAGAAGCTGAAGGGGCTCAGGTTTACCCTGCCTTCTGCGTCGATGGTACTGGCCAGGCAAATGGGCCGCGGGGCAATGGCATATTGCAGCCATTGCTGTTTATCTGCGGCAGATAATTGCTGTATGTCTATTTTCATGAAAGCGTGCTATAAATCAGGAAACGACCGGTTTTTTCTTCCTGGCAAGGATAGAAAAGTCTGTTTCTTCGGCAACGATATTGTTGCGTAAAGTTCCCAGGCCGTCAATGGCCATTTCTACAACATCGCCGGGTTGCAGCCATTGCTCCTGGTAACCGGGATCGTTGAGTTTTCCGGTGCCGTTCAGTTCCAGGAAGCACCCGGTGCCTACTGTGCCGCTGCCGATTACTTCGCCGGGCTGCAGGTTTACCCCGTATGCACAACGTTCTATTATTTCAGCAAAAGTCCAGTCCATATCTGCCAGGTTACCCTGGCTTACCTGCTGCCCATTTACAGTGCAGGTCATGTTTAGGTTCCAGGTTTTACCGGTGTGCCCTTCACGGGCGGGTACTTCGTATTGTTCCAGTTCATCGGTGGTAACCAGCCATGGGCCAAGCACCGTGGAAAAGTCTTTGCCCTTGGCAGGTCCCAGGTTCAGCAACATTTCTTCCATCTGCAGGGTGCGTGCGCTCATATCGTTCATAATCATAAGGCCGCCGATATAGCTGTCGGCTTCTTCTGCCGGGATATTCCTGCCGTGTTTGCAGATAACGATGGCTGCTTCCAGTTCAAAATCCAATTTCTGGAAATGATCGGGCATGCATAAAATATCGCCCGGGCCCTGGATACCGTGGTGATTGGTGAAGTAGAAAATGGGATACTGGTCAAACTCAGGTATCATGGGCACCTTGCGGTTTCTGCGTGCAGCCGCTACGTGTTGCCTGAAGGCATATCCATCGCGGCAGCTGGCCGGGAATGGTATGGGTGATAACAAGTGCACCTGATCGGGGTTGAGTGATTTTTCGCGGCCTACATTCCCGTTTTTGATGGCTTTTTCAAGGGCCTGCAGCTGCGGAAAATAGTCTTCCCAGTAATTCAGCAACAGCTGCATGCTGCCCGGCATTTCGGGGTTCAGCGCTTCGGCGTTATACAAAAGCCCATTTACTAACAGGGCGAGCTGGTCGTGCCCGTCCTGGAGATAGGAAACCAATTTCATCTGGCAGAATTTATTAATTATAGCAGTAAAAATAGTACGATTATTTGCAGCAAAACCGGAAATAATTTTGTCTGCTATTCAAGGGATTGTGGCAAAATAAACCATTTAACGGTTTGGCATAATTTTTTAGCCGTTCATTTTATATTCATACTTCAACCCGGCCGAGGAACAAGAACTACTGTTACGCCGAACGCATTTTGAGGATTTAAACAGCGCGTTTATGGAGCGAACATTGAAGCCGGCTTTTGCAAAGCCATCAGAACAGGATTTATTCCGGTTATTAAGAAAGGAAGTAAACCAGACAGTACGCTTGCTGGAACCTAAGCGAAAATTCATCATCAGGCTGAAGGCCGCATTGTTTCCCACACTGTATGTGGCCCTGTACCTTGGTGCAATTACCCGGGGTGATAACCTGCGCATACTATACAGCTGTTACTGTTTGCTGGGCGTATTGCTGGTGCTTAATTTTTTAAACCTTATTCACGAAGCAGTACACAACACGCTATTCCAGCGAAAATGGATGAACAGTTTGTATGTGCATTTCTTTGACCTGCTTGGCGCCAACAGCTTTATCTGGAAAGTGCGTCACATCAGGCTGCACCACAATTATCCCAATGTAATGGGCTGGGACAGCGATTTTGAACAGAGCCCGATGGCCCGTGTTTTTCCGCATGGTGTGTACACACGCATGCACCAGTACCAGCACATTTACCTGCCCCTGCTGTACCCGTTGTATTTGTTTAACTGGCTGCTGGTACGTGATTTCAAAGACTTTTTTTACAAAGACAAACTGGTATGGAAAGTAACCACTATACCACGTATGGAGTATGTTAAACTGTTTTTATACAAGGGGCTGTTTGTGTTTTATATACTGGTGCTGCCGGTGTTGCTGCTGAAGATAAGCTGGGCGCAGATGATGGGTGCATTTTTGCTGATGTTGTTTACCGCGAGTATCTTTTCCTTACTGGTATTGTTAACGCCACATGCGGTACCTGACAGTGAATTTCCCATGCCCGACGGGAAGGGGAATATGCCTACTACCTGGTTTGTACACCAGTTAAACACTACCAACGATGTTACAGAAGATACCTGGTTTACACGCTTTTTTATGGGCTGCTTTAACTACCATATTGCGCACCACCTGTTCCCTTCGGTAAACCATGTGTATTACCCTGAAGTAACCGAGGTAATCAGCCGTTTTGCAAAGGAGCACCAGTTGCCCTACCGGCGTTTTCCGCTGGCGGTATCGTTACAGAAACATTACCAGCTGCTGAAGAACAATAGTGTGCAGGAGGATATTTTTGAGGAGACGATGTAACAGCACAGCCGCTCACCATTTTTCGTCGTCGGGAATGTTGGTGTTGTCGCTGCGGTATTTTCTGCGCGTTTCAATTTTCTGCAGCTGCCTTTGTATAATCAAATCAGCTATCAGCAGGCCGGCATCATTGCCTGCTGCGTTGGCCAGGGCAGTTTTCAGTTTTTTCTCCGATACATCCAGCCGGTACAGCAGTTGTACCAACTGTGGAAAGTGCTGGTTAATGAGTGTGTGAATATAGGCTGCCAGCTGTTCCCTGAACAGTTCAAACGAGCTTACCGGCACCAGCGCTGTTGATGCAGCAATGCGGATAATCTCCTGCTGTACTTCCTGGTTTGTATCGTTGTTATACATATTTCTCCATTACGCCCAGTGCAAACAGGGCAAAGTCGTATTTAACAGGGTCTTCAGGGTCAAGTGTGCGCAGGTACCCTGTTAACTCCACGGCTGCATTCCAGTCTATCACTTTGCGATCGAGCAGGTCAAACCTGGTGGCTACGCGTGCTACATGCAAATCTACCGGGCAAATAAGGCTGGCCGGGGTTATTCTTTTCCATATGCCAAAATCCACGCCGCATTTGTCTGCACGCACCATCCACCGCAAAAACATATTCAGGCGTTTGCAGTTGGAGTTTTTCTCCGGTGAGGCAATGTGTTTTTTGGTGCGGTGCGGGTAATCTTCCAGCGAAAAAAAGTAGTGGTGAAAATGAATCAGTCCCAATTCAACCACATTGCCGTTTGCAGCCGCCTGCAGTACTTTATCCGGGAAAAAAGCAGTTTCCAGTGAGCGGTTATGTTGGTAATGGTATTGCAAAAAGGCAATGAAATACAGCAGGTCTGTTGCATTAAAGGTGCGGTGTTTAAAACCCAGCATGCGTTTCAGGTCGGTCTCTTCGTGGTTAACGATGAAATCGTAAGGCGCCATATCCATGAGCTGCATCAGTTCCCTGGATTTTTTGATGATGATGGTACGGTTGCCCCAGGCAAACACCGAAGCGAAAAGACCGGCAATTTCGATGTCTTGTTTTTTGGTAAACAGGTGCGGAATGCACACGGGATCATCTTTAATAAAAGACGGCTTGTTGTACTCGGTTACTTTTTTATCGAGAAAGGTTCTTACATCCATGATCACTGCTGTTGACGGCTGCCCCAGCTTTATTAAAAACATACATCCTGCTGCAGCGCTGCAACAGGATGTAGTTGGAAATGCTTTGTATATTAACCGATGGCCTGCTGCAGATCGGCAATCAGGTCGTTTGCGTCTTCAATGCCTACGCTCAGGCGTATCAGTGAATCGGCCAGGCCATTGGCCATACGTTCTTCGCGCGGGATGGAAGCATGCGTCATGCTGGCCGGGTGACCGATGAGTGATTCTACACCACCCAGTGATTCGGCCAGTGCAAACAATTGTGTTTTGCTCAGCACCTCTATCGCTTTACCGAGGTTATCATCTTTTAATGTAAACGAGATCATACCGCCGAAAGCGCGCATTTGTTTTTTGGCAATTTCATGGTTGGGATGATCCGTAAAGCCGGGCCAGTATACCCTGGCCACTTTTGGATGGTTGCGCAGGTAGTTGGCAATTACCTCACCATTTTCGCAGTGGCGCTGCATGCGTACGTGCAGGGTTTTAATACCGCGCAATACCAGCCAGCAATCGTGCGGACCGGGCACTGCGCCACAGCTGTTCTGGTAAAAGCGCAGTTTTTCTTCCAGCGCAGCATCATTGAGTATAACGGCACCATGCACTACATCTGAGTGGCCGCCGAGGTATTTGGTGGCAGAGTGCAATACAATGTCTGCGCCATCATCCAACGGGTTTTGAAGGTAAGGTGAGGCAAACGTGTTATCTACAACCGTAAGTAATTTATGTGCTTTACCAATGGCGGCGACGGCGGCAATATCAACAATATTCAGCAGCGGATTGGTGGGCGTTTCCACCCATATCATGCGCGTTTTATCATTGATGTATTTTTTGATGTCATCTGCGTTCTGCATGTTAATGAAATGAAAACGGATGCCATAACCTGCATATACTTTGGTAAAAATGCGGTAAGTACCGCCATACAAATCGTTGGTAACAATCACCTCGTCGCCGGGTTGTAACAAACGTGCCACGGCATCAGTAGCAGCCATGCCGCTTGCAAATGACAAGGCATATTTACCGTTTTCAATAACAGCCAATGCATTTTGCAGGGCAGTTCGGGTGGGGTTTTGCGTGCGTGCATATTCATAACCCTTGTGTTCACCGGGGGCGGTTTGCACATAGGTAGAGGTTTGGTAAATCGGTGTCATAATGGCGCCGGTAGAAGGATCAGGTTCTGCGCCTGCATGGATAAAACTTGTGCCGTTATTCCATTTTTTCATATGAGAGACAAATTTAGTTTTCAAACTTACGGTTTATTTTCCTGGGTAGCGATGCGCGTTTTACCCGATAAAAAAACCGCAAAAGAAACATTCTTTTGCGGTTCAACGCTTATAATAAGCTGTTTATAACAAAGTAATGGGAAGGCTTGCCTTTGAATCGTCCCACATTATATTCAGGTTCGTGTTGTTTTTGCTGAGATCGTCGAAGTAGATGGTCAACGCTTCCACAGTTTCGGGCAGTTTCTGGATGGTTACATCGGTGCGCAGCACATCTTTCTTCGGGTTTTGTACGAGGCCCCAGTAGTCTTTATCGCCGTTGATAACGATGGTCCATTTGGATTCATTGCAAATGGCATACAGGGTATAACGGCCTTTGGCCAGTAGTTTGCCGCCAATTTTCACATTGCGGAAAAATTCAATTTCCGTGGCTTCATTGGCTCCCATGCGCCATACCTGGTTGTAGCGTACAATATCACCGAATATTTTACGGCCATTGCACTGCGGTCTGCTGTAAATAACACGGGCATAAGGCTGGTCACCGGCCTTGCCGCTCATTCTGAGAATGGGATAGTTTTGCGGACAATAACTGATATCCATCGGGGACTTATCGAGTTCCGTTGGCTTTTGCTGGGCAAAACTACCCAGTGCAGATAAGGCAAACAAACAGGCGAATAGCAGCTTCATAAACGAGGGTTTTCAATTTGCGGGCAAAGATAATACCTAACCTGTTGCGGGCAGCTGTTCAATGTGTTGCAATGCGTGTGATTTAACATTCGGGAAAAATTGCTGATAAGCATTCTGCAGGTCTTCGTAGTTTTCTTCAAAGGCCCTGTAAATGGGCTTGTAATCGCTGAGATAGGCTGCCCGGTGGGTTAATCCTTTAAAGCTGTTTTCAATACCCCATGTAAAGCGGTAATTGTACAGCCAGTCCTGGCTTTCCATGTAGGGCAGCATGTAGGCAAATTTAGCCGGCAACCATTCCCGGCTGGCTTTCAGGGTGCGGTAGGTAAAACCGGCCAGTTGTATCCATTCTGTTTCTGAATGCTGATTTTCATCGAGCGCAAGAAAATGATCGTATACTATATCCATAAACGCACCGGCATATAAGCCTGCTGCTGCCTTAAAATGTTTTTTGGCCTGTGTTGTTACGGCATGTGTATCGGTGAAGTGATCAATGGAACGGTGCAGCATAATACCCTCCTGTATAATGGGCGGATAATCGAACTTTTGCTTTCCTTTTACAAAATCACTGATCATATTGCCCACCAGCAGCTGCGGGTAACGAAACGATAGGTATGCATGTGCGAGGTAATTCATTAAAAACAAAACGCTGCCGGCAGGTATTTGTTTTACAGTATACCATGCTTTCGGTTTTATTTGCCTGCAGGTTGCATTACTACGGTTGTTGTTTTTGCAGGGAGCGGTAGTAAAAATACGAGTACCCGATGGTTAAAACACTTACCGCTACACTGATGCATACAATACATATAGTGGCCGCGGCCGGCGGTAATACCAGCCCGCAAACTATAAGCAGTATGCCGCCTATAACAAATACTACGGCGCCAAAACGATGAGTTTTACGCCAGGTGGGTTCGCTCTCCAAAGTCCACGGAGTGCGTATGCCGATAAAGTAATTGGGTTTAAGACTGTTCATTAAATTACCGAGAAATACAAACAGGCCGCCCAGCAAAAAAGGCAGCAGGCGTGTAATATTGCCGCTGCTGCCGTGTTGTGCACTGTATATTACCATCACACTTACTGCCACTACCAGCAGCAATACCGCAAGTGCTATTTTTCGTGCAACATCTGCAGAATACTTCGCTGTTTTTTTAGGATCGATACTGGGCAACCACCTGCATAAGGCATACACACCTGCTGCAACACCGGTTAATATGCACAACACAATTAACAGCTCGGTTTTACTGCCATAACGGTCCGGCGTGCCCTGTATGTTAAAGTGCATGGGTACGCGGGCTGGTAAAGTATTGTATACGGCAGCAAGGTAAACAAGCGGAACGGCGAGTAAGACAAGTGCGAGCAGGTCGGTTTTGGAGAAAGTGCGCATATGATTAGTTTTTAGGTGTTGAGAATTGCAGCAGCCATTTGATGATTTCATCCATTACCGTGGTATTGAGGGTATAGGATATAAACTGGCCTTCTTTTACGGTAAGCACCAGTTTGGCCTGTTTCAGCAGGTCGAGGTGGTGCGAAACGCTGGGCCAGCTGATATCGAACTGTGCGGCTATTTCACCGGCAGTCATGTCCTTATCTTTCAGCATTTCCAGGATGGCGCGCCTGGTGGGGTCGTTTAAGGCCTTGAATAAGAGATTCACCGGCTGAAGTATTTAGACAAATGTCTAAATATGTGGGCAAATTACCAAATAAATCGCCCGGCACCGGTTTTTGCCGTTCATCACTGCCGTTCGTCACCGTATTTCACTTTTAACCCTTTATTGACTGCTTTTAGCTTCTTCTTAAGAAATCGCCTGTAATGCAGGACTGTACTGCATTTGACGGGTATGTAAGGGGTGCCGGGCACATGGGGTGCTTACCGTTCATAACAACTGTGCGATAGGCTTCGTACAATGGTCACAATTCGATTGTACAGGCTGTTGAAGCGTTCTACTTTTGAATCGTCAAGCTGCTTAAACAACACAGCGAAACAAAAATTAAACAAACTGTTCCATACATTATTCAAACCACTAGTTTATGAAAAAGATATTCTTCGCCCTTTGCCTGGCAGTAGCAATGACCACTGCTGCCTTCGCCGACGGAAAAGTAAATGCCAAAGCCCTGAACCATTTTAAAACCAATTTTAAAAATGCCGAAGGTGTAGAATGGAAAAACAATGCTGATTATACCAGGGCAAGTTTTACCTGGAACAACCAGCACATGGAAGTATTTTATGATGAAAATGGCGAAATACTGGCCTCAAGCCGCGCCATTACCTTAAAAGAACTGCCTATTAATGCCCAGGCAAAACTCGATGGCAAGTACAGTGAGTATACCGCTACCGAAGCCATTGAATTAAACAGCGAAAAAGATGGCATGAGCTATTATGTATCGCTGGTGAAAGATAATACCAAGCTTGTATTACAAATTGCTACAGACGGTAGCATGTCAATATTTAAAAAGTCTCATCTCTAGGTTTTACGGATTTACGTTTACAGTTGTGCAATTGGTTTAAAGCTCCTTTTTAAGGGAGCTTTTTCTTTTGCTGTAAACTGCGTAAACAGCAGCTGTGCAATTAACACCAGCCATACTATAAACGGCGGCAATGCTTTGAGCGAATAGGTTTTGATGGGCTTGCGCAATATGCGTGGCACCAGGTCGGTTGTGGCCAGGCTGGTAACAACCCATACCAGCAGCAATAAAGCGATTTGCCATTTGTTGATGGGCTTATCCTGCAGGCCATACCAGATAGCCACGCCGGCTACTGCAATAACAAAGGTGGCCGATTCTGATGCCGTGCTGAAAATAACTACAGTAATCAGCAACACGGCGAGGTAAGAGGCGCGGTAGGCAAAAGCAGCATATTGTTTAAAACGTAACAGGGGTAAAGCAAGCAATACAGCTGCAGGGGCCATCACCATCCAGTCTGCAAAGCCTTCGGGATGAAACAGCCTGCGTATAATGCCCATTACACACATATCCTGTGCGCTGGCAACGGCAGCGCCGCTAATGTTTTTGTTGTTCTTGATCACCAGTGCATGTATCCATTGCTGGTACGATTCTATTACGAACGAAGGTGAGGAAATAAGCATGGGCAAACAAAACAGCAACAACATCCATCCTGCAAAAAAGCCGATGAACTTTATTTTATGCTTCGAGAACAGGAAGAACAGCAAGCCCACACCTCCATAAATCTTGGTGAGCAAGCCTGCTGCAATAAACAGCGTACCCCAGATGTCTTTTTCTTCTTCAATCAATACAAAAGCGAGTACCAGCCATGCAGCAACCATAGGGTTGAACTGGGTGTTGTGCGATGCGGTCATCATTTCAATGGCGCAGAACAGCAGTATGATTAAAAACGTTGTGCGTTCAAAAGGCATGCGGCGTAAGGCGTAGTACAACAGCCAGGCATTGGCAAGTGTCCACAGGGTTACGCCCAGCCAATCGGGCAGTATGGCGAACGGGGCTATTAAACAGGCAAAACTGGGGCCGTAGTGAAAAATATCCAAACCGTAATTGGCATACAGGTTTTGAAAGTGCGTACTGTGCCAGAATGAATCACGGAAAATATAATAGTTCTGTATGCTGCCGCGCAGCGTTTCGGCCAGTACGGCAACGAATGCCATAACAAACCAGGCAAGTACCGGGAAAGCAATTTGTTTGGTGCGGGAAAACCGGATATTGCGCAAAAGCAGGTTCATGCTGAATAGTTGTAATTAAGTGGTATGACAAAATTATCCGGGAACTTCCTGATCGTCAAAATAAGTTCGGCCAGGTTTATTACAGTGCCGGCTGCCGGCGTTGCGCCAGCATTTGCTGTATGGTTACAAAATCGCCTTCCTTGCCCAGGTCGGCAATGAGCTTGTACAGGCGTTGTTTTAACGGCTCGCCTGCCCAGCGTTTGGTATAACCGGGAATATGGTAACCATCCAGCGAAGTAAATTCCCAGGGATGAAAATACAGGCACAGGTAACCATCCTGCTTCAGCGTGCGGATGGCCAGGCTTTTAAACAGGCTGTAGGGCATGTTTTTAAAGGCCAGCCAGAACAGTGGAATACGCATACGCGGCGAAACGGCTGCCGGCAAACGCAGCATGCCTTCTTCACAGTACATGGTGCGGGGCTTGTCCCTGTTATCGTACCTGCCCGGCAGCCAGGTGGGGTTAACAGATGAATCGTATGTATAACCTGCTGCAATAACATCGGGCATGGCTACATACCGCATGCGTGGCATACGCAAGCCTGTTACGGAGTTGCCGGTAATGGCTTCGAGCTGCAGCCGGCTTTGCAGCAGGTGCGGCACTTCAAAGCTGGAATGGTAAAAGGTATGGGAAGCTATTTCATGCTGCTGCGCTATACGCCGCACGGCATCAGGAAATGAATTGGCAAAATGTGCTGTGGTAAAAAAGGTGCTGGTGGCACCGGTGGCATCAATTACCTCCATGGTATCACGCAAACCTTTGTAACCAACTTCCAGCTGCTGATCCATAGGAACAGGCTGGTTGTACTCCAGCGGCATATCAAATTCTTCTACATCAAAACTCAGCAGTATGCTGCGGTTGCGGCTCATATATTGGATTCTTTTACAATGTAAACAGGGCGCTGTTTGCTTTGCATAAACAGTTTGCCCAGGTAAATGCCAATGATGCCGAGTATCATTAACTGCAAGCCACCAAAGAAAGCGATGGTTACAATCACCGATGTCCAGCCCGAAATGGCTTCACCAAAATAACGGCTGTACAGTGCATACGGCACATACAGTGTTGACAACAGTGAAAACAGGAAGCCGATATAGGTGGCGGCGTACAGGGGTTTTGTGCTGAACGAGGTAATGCCCTGCAGCGCAAAACGCATCATCTTTTTAAAGTTGTATTTCGATTCACCGCTTCTGCGTTCATCCGGCTCGTAGTCTACCGCGAGTTGTTTAAACCCGGCCCATTTCACCAGCCCCCTGAAAAACAGGTCATACTCCTGCAGGTTGCGCAGCACGTTTACCACGTTGCGGTTCAGCAGGCGAAAATCGGCGGTGCCTTTTTCCAGGTCAATATCAGAGAGGCCGTTGAGCAGGGAATAAAACAGGTTAGATGTTTGGCGCTTGCTGTACGAGAGGCGTTCATCTTCTTTGCGCACCGTGTACACTACATCGTAACCTTCCTTCCATTTGCTCAGCAATAGCGGAATCAAATGCGGCGGGTGCTGCATGTCACCATCCATGCTTATTACGCAATCACCATCGGCCATATCAAGCCCTGCTTTCAGTGCAGCCTGGTGCCCGAAATTGCGCGAGAAAGTGATAAAGCGTACTTCTTCATACATAGAAGCCTGCTGCTTTAAAACAGCGGCCGTGCCGTCGCTGCTGCCATCGTCTACAAAAATTACCTTGTAACGGTAAGGCAGGGGGCCCAGCTCCCGCTGCAGCGCCTTAATCATTACAGGAATATTATCCTGTTCATTGAATACGGGTATTACAATGGAAATAAGCTGCGTCATACTGCAATGGCTGTTTTCGGGGTTTCACACTGCTTAAAGGCCACTTCCCCAATCAGCAGCAGCCATACTATAAAGCAGGGCAGCGATTTTAATGAATAAGGGGCCACATAGTGGTTGCGCAGGTATTTAGGGAAAAGATCAGACGGGGAAAAGCTGGTTACTGCTACTACAAATACCAGCAAGGCAATATTCCATGCACTTACCGGGCGGCGGCGCAATACAAACCAGATGGCTACACCGGGTATGGCCACTACATAGGTAGATGATTCTGCCGATGTGCTGAATATTACCACCGACAACATTACCAGTGCCAGGTACCGCAGCCTGAAGCCAATATTATCATATTGTTTAAAACGCAGTAATGGTAAACCAAAGGCCAGCAATGCGGGTAATAATACCATCCAGTTGCTGAACCAGCCGGGATGAAAAATACGGCGTATCATGCCCATCACGCAAATATCCTGCGCCATGGCAAAGGTGCTGCCATCCATGTTTTGCGCGTTTTTGGCGGCGAGAGACTGGTACCAGTCGTAATAGCTGTTTACAATAAATGATGGTGAAGAAATAAGCATGGGCGCACAGAACATCACCACCAGCCAAAACACCAGCGACCAGGCGAATTTGAACTTGTCGGTTGAAAAGAGGAAGAAGGCAACGCCTGCAATGCCATAGAGTTTTACCATAAAACCCGCGGCGATAAAGAAGGTGGCCCAGAAATCTTTCTTTTGTTCTACCAGGGCAAACGACAGCAACATCCAGCCCGAAAGCATGGGGTTAAACTGCTCGTTATGGGTAGAGGTCATCATATCCATGGTGCAGATAAGTACCATGGTGAGAAAGGTTTTCTGGTTAAACGGCAGCTTTTTTATGGCCCAGAGCAGTACAGCTGCATTGGTAAGCGACCAGAGCACCACACCCAGTTTGGTGGGGAAAATGGTAAAAGGGGCAATCACGAAACTGAAGAAAGGACCATAATGGTTCAGGTCCCAGTACTCGTTCGGGTAAGGTGCATACAGGTTTTGCTGATGCACCAGGTGTTTGAATACACCCGTGAATATTAAGTAGTTATTAACCGGATCGCGCAGGGCTTCGGCTATTATCGCTGCCGCAGCGAGAGAAAACCAGATCAGTACGGGCAGGGGCATACGTTTATTACCCGGCAACCGTAGGGTGGTCGTTAATAAAAAATTCATTTTGCAGCAGCAACAGATTTTACTGTATACCAAACAAAAATAGATATTAAAATGATTAGTTAACAAGCCATACAAGGCTTAAGCTAGATTTAAACAGATTAAAAAATTACCTTTGCAGCCTAAAAATTTAAATGATGAGTAAAGGACCTGTTTCTCAATTTATAGAGCATCACTACAGGCATTTCAACGCTGCCGCGCTGGTAGATGCTGCTAAAGGTTATGAAACACATTTGCTGGAAGGCGGTAAAATGATGGTAACCCTTGCCGGCGCCATGAGTACTGCCGAGCTGGGTATTTCACTTGCAGAAATGATTCGCCAGGATAAAATTGCTATCATCAGCTGTACAGGCGCCAACCTGGAAGAAGATGTGATGAACCTGGTTGCACATAGCCACTACAAACGTGTACCCAATTACCGCGACTTAACGCCCCAGGACGAATGGGACCTGCTCGAAAATCATTATAACCGCGTTACCGATACCTGCATTCCCGAAGAAGAAGCGTTCCGCCGTTTGCAGAAACACCTGGTAAAAGTGTGGAAAGATGCAGAAGCCGCCGGTGAACGTTATTTCCCCCACGAGTTTTTATATAAGGTAGTACTCAGCGGTGAACTGGAGCAGTACTATGAAATTGACCCAAAGAACAGCTGGATTGTAGCCGCCGCACAAAAAAACATTCCGATCATCGTTCCGGGATGGGAGGACAGCACTACCGGCAACATCTTCGCCAGCTATGTTATTAAAGGCGAACTGAAAGCCAGCACCGTGAAAAACGGCATTGAATACATGGTGTTCCTTACCGAATGGTACCGCGCCAACAGCAGTGGCAAAGGCGTAGGCTTTTTCCAGATTGGCGGTGGTATTGCAGGTGACTTCCCTATTTGCGTAGTGCCGATGATGTACCAGGACTTGGAATGGCATGATGTTCCTTTCTGGAGCTATTTCTGCCAGATCAGTGATTCTACTACTTCTTACGGTTCTTACTCAGGCGCAGTGCCCAACGAAAAAATTACCTGGGGCAAGCTCGATATTCATACACCTAAGTTTATCGTAGAAAGTGATGCTACCATTGTGGCGCCGCTGATGTTTGCGTATATACTTGGATGGTAGTAATGTGGCCATTGGGTGAATAGTCAATAGTGAATAATACAGTATAAAAAAGGGTCCTGCTTTGCGGGACCTTTTTTAATAGCATCGTGAATTGTTAGTCGGTGCGGGATTTCTTTTTGGCACAATGCCCCTGCCGGATTGTCATTTTTGCACTGCATGCCTGCGAGGCAGGCGGACTACTTTTGAATAATAAAATCTTTTAGTTATGCGAAAGTTGATCATGAAAATGTCTGTTTCTGTTGACGGTTTTGCCGGTGGCCCTAATGGAGAAAAAGACTGGGTGTTTAAGAGCAGCGATGAACATTCGCGCGCCTGGCTGGTTGAGCATACCCGGCAGGCCGGACTGATTATTATGGGAAGAAAGAGCTTTGAAATGATGGCGCCATACTGGGTTACGGCACATGGCCCGCTGGCTGAAGCGATGAACGAAATACCCAAAGCGGTGTTTACCCAAAATGGATTTGCAGGTGTTAGTTTTCCCGATAAAGAGCAAACGCCTGCTACTGCTTCGTGGGCAGGCGCAAAGGTATTGGATGGAGACCTTGCCGAAAGTATCAAAGCACTTAAAGCGCAGCCCGGAAAGCCCATTATAGCAATGGCCGGCGCAGGATTTATGCGCAACCTTATTGCAACCGGGCTTGTTGATGAATACCACCTGGTTACGCATCCCGTGCTGTTGGGTGCAGGCGAACCGGTGTTCACAGGTCTTGACAAACCGCTTCACCTGAAGCTGGCAGATGTAAAGTCATTCCCCGGGGGGATTGTAGTACACATGTATCAGCCGGAGTAGAAGTACCTGCTTCGATCATTTACTATGCCTATTCATTACCCACTGAAGCGTGCACACCGCGCAGCGTACCACCTACCCTAAAACAGCACCCCTTCGTTATACAAATCAATTAAACACGCCACCAGGTTAAATACAAAGTGAAAAATAACGCCGTACCAAAGCGTGTGGTATTTTTTGCGGAGAAAGCCAAGGAAGATGCCGAAAGGGATTAGCCAGATAAGGGAAATGAAATTGAGGTGCATGGCGGCGAATATGAAACCGGTGATGATCATCACCAATTTTTCATCCATTACTTCGGCGAGATAACCGTACAGCACTCCGCGAAAGGCCAGCTCTTCAAACAGCGCAGGCATTAAGGCAATAGAGTATACCATTAGCAAACGGGGTGCTATATAAATGCGGTAGCCGCGGTAAAAACTTACGTCTGAGTGAAACAGGGATACATTCAGTTCGTGCACCAGCAGGTTTACAAGGAAGGAAAATAGGATGGCGAGTAATACAATGCCTGCAGTAATAAGCGGACTAAATCCCCTGAACGACAGCAAGGGCCGTACATTGCGGCGGTTGGCGATAGCAAATGAAACCGTGATGGCGGCGAGCAGCAGTTCTATCCAGAACAGGTGATCGTAATTGCCAAACCACTCGGTGTATTTTACCATCAGGCATATAAACAGGTAC
Organism: Deminuibacter soli; assembly: GCF_003412455.1. GTDB lineage: Bacteria > Bacteroidota > Bacteroidia > Chitinophagales > Chitinophagaceae > Deminuibacter > Deminuibacter soli. Next base: position 1,298,726 of record NZ_QTJU01000001.1, read on the forward strand.
AGCGAATAAAACACAAAGGCATGGCGCAGCTGGCTGTTGTTAAACACATCAATACGCTCCCCCTCGCCGCCCAGGAAGGCGCCGCAGTTAAAGCAGAAGCGGTGATGCGGTTTTACTGTTTCGCCGCATTCACCGCAGGTGCTGTGGGTAATATGAATGTTCAGTTCTTCCACTATAAAATGTCCAGCTCCGCTTTTATAATATCGGCCCGGTAAGCATTGCGTATGCCCCTGAGCAAAATATACAACACAATGATGGAAATAAACGAACCGTATACACCCTGCAGGGTGGCAAAGGTTTGGTGCAGCCGGTTTACAAATGCGATGAGTGAAAACGTGGCCACAATTACAAAGCTGATGAGTAGTGCGGTAAAGGGCTTGTGCCTGCTCCACCAGGCAAGTACGCCAAACAGTACGGCCAGCAAAGCAGCTATTACCGACATTACATAGCGCTCGTCCATTTCACTTAACAACAGTGCAACACCCGTACCGCAAAAGGCGGTGAGCAGGTACAATATTACACGGGCAGATTGAATGGGCGCCTCTGTGGCAGATAACATTTCGAGGCGTTGCCGCATACGCAGCCTGTACAGGGTTTGCGGATGGCTTTCGGGCAATACCGGCGCGCCGCAGTTGGTACAGAAATGATAATGGGCTTCGTTTACAAAACGGCAATGACCGCAAATAATAAAAGCAGGGTTTAAAGGCACCACAGGCAGGCGTGCATGCAGTTGTTTTGCAAGCGGCATATTAAACACCTTAAGATACTGCGCTTCTTCACCCATTAACTGCAACTTACCGATTTTAGCCCAATAAAAAAGCCCCTTGCGGGGCCTTTTCAATTCAATCTGCGGTCTGTTTTACCGGCGGTTATTTCAGGGGTATATCCCGTTTGAGCATGTTGTCGCGGTTGCTCATTTCCCAGGCTGTGAAAAACACGAGTTTTACGCGTTTCTCCATTTCAGGGAAGTTGATTTTGTCAACCGTGTCGGTTGGCCTGTGGTAGTCGGCATGCACACCGTTGAAGTAAAAAATAACCGGTACGCCATTCTTTGCAAAGTTGAAATGGTCTGAACGGTAGTAGAAACGGTTAGGATCTTTAGGGTCGTTAAAACGCCTGTCAAGCTCCATGTGTGCATAGGTTTTATTGATGCTGTCGCTAATGGGCAGCAGGTCGCTGCTCAGCTTGTCTTCACCAATCACATATACATAGTTGGTTGAATCGCCTTTGTAGTCAGGGTCAATACGGCCCACCATGTCAATGTTCAGGTCTACGCTGGCCTTGCTTAAATCAATCGTAGGGTGTGCGGTAAAGTATTCAGAACCCAGCAGGCCTTTTTCTTCGCCGGATACAGTCATAAATACCATGCTGCGGCGTGGTCCGTGGCCCTGTGCTTTGGCTTTGGCAAATGCCTGTGCTATTTCCAGCACGCTGGTAGTGCCCGATCCATCGTCGTCAGCGCCATAATAAATCTGGCCGTTGTTGATGCCCAGGTGATCGTAGTGGCCGGTAACAAAAACATATTCGTCTTTTTTATCGGTACCGGGTAAAATGCCGATTACATTGCTGCTCTGCAGGGTGAGTACCTGCTTTTTCAGCGTAAGGTTAATGGCAGTGGTAAAGTTGGCAGAGAGACTGTGACCGGTAGCGATCATGGTATCCGCATCTTTTGAAAGACCAGGTGTAATGGCTTCCAGCACTTTGGCAGTTACCAGTATGGTGTTGAAACCACCGGCCCTGGCGTTAACATACATTTGACCGGTACGGCCAATGTTCATAATGCGCGGCTGGTAAACAAGCACCATCGCGGCACCTGCTGCACGGGCATACATTACTTTGGCGCGCAGGTTGCCTGCACGGGACAGCTTATTGGTGCCGGAGAGCAGGTAGTTACCGTTTTCGAGTTTGGGCTCGCCATCGGCAATCAGCACACATTTGCCTTTTACGTCGAGGTCTTTGTAATCGTCGTAAATAGAATCTTTGATACCAAAACCGGCCAGTACTACTTCTTTGATAGTGGCGGTGGTATCGGTAAGTGAAGATGGATTGATGCTGATGTCTTCACCAAATTTGAAATCCTTACCGTTTACGCTAAATGCAATCTGCGCCAGTGAATCTTCGTACACCGGGTAAAGCTGCTGGTAGCCGTTGGTAGCGCCGGGTTTAAGCCCGATGGTTTTAAAATGGTTCTCGATAAAGGCGGCAGCTTTGCGCTGGCCTGGGGAAGTGGTTTCGCGGCCCTGCATTTCTGCGCCGGCAATAATGCTGAGCTTGGCTTTTAAATCGGCTGCGGTGATGATCTCCGCATATTTGGCCGCGTTTTTATCCTGCGCCATCGCCGTAACAGATGCAGTTAAGGCAAGCACCACAGGAAGGAGTTGTTTTCTCATGATGTATGTGATTGTTTGGGATAGATAATCTGATGCACTAACAGCAGGGTATTTTGTTTACGCGTGTTTCATGCCGGCCGCCTTCAAAAGCAGTATCCATGAATGTTTGTACCATTTCCATGGCAGCTTCGGTTGTTACAAACCGCGCGGGTATGCAAATAATATTGGCGTTGTTGTGCTGGCGTATCAGCTGGGCTACTTCCGTGTTCCATGCCAGCCCGGCCCGTATGTGCTGGTGTTTGTTGGCAGTAATGGCTACACCGTTGGCCGATCCGCAGAATAAAATACCAAAGGCGGCTTCGCCTTTTTCAACAGCGGTTGCAAGCGGGTGCGCTACTTCGGGGTAATCGACAGAGCTGGTAGATGCTGCTCCAAAATCGATCACAGCGAACCCTTTGCCAGTGAGCCATTCCTTTACTGCCTGCTTGTATTCAAAACCGGCATGGTCGCTGCCAATGGCAATGGGTTGCTGTGTACTCGTATGTATGTTCATTCTTGTTCTAAATTAAACCTAGCTCCACTCTTCAGGCTCTTCTTCCCTGCGTTCTTCATCAGCTTTCATATAGTCTTTGTAGGCACGTACCGATACAATAATACTCAGCTGGTATAATAAAAAGAGCGGGATAAATACAATGGTCTGGCTCATCCAGTCGGGGCTGGGGGTAATAACCGCTGCCACAATCAATATCACCACAATGGCGAATTTCTGCGACTTCTTCAGCACGTCTGGCGTAATGAGCCCGATTTTGGTTAAGGCAAACGACAATACCGGCAGTTCAAATGCCAGGCCGCAACCCAGGATGATATTGGTAAGGTTATCGAGGTAGTCGTTAATGGTGGGTTTGGTTTCTACCAGGTTGGCAATTTTAAAGCCGCCGAGGAAGTTAAACGTAAAAGGCCCCAGCAAAAAATACCCGAACGCTGCACCCAGGAAAAAGAAGAAGGATACCCAGAATATGATAAAACGGGTGTTTTTCAGCTCTTTCGGGCGAAGGGCAGGTTTAATAAAACGCCAGAACTCCCAGAATATATAGGGAAACGAAATAATGAAGCCGAGAATGAAGGCAATGGAGATACCACTGATAAACTGACCGCCGAAGGTGGTGGTTTGCATGGTAATATGCACCGGCGGCATACACATGGCATCGCCCATATGCGCCCAGTGACTAAAATCGCACAATGCCTTGTAACTGATAAAATCGGGGTTAATGGGGCCTGCGATAATGTTGGTGAAAATCCATTCGATGTTAATGAAAATCACTACTGCCATAACCAGGATGGCGATAACAGACCGTAAAATATGCCAGCGTAATGCTTCCAGGTGGTCTACAAAAGACATTTCGGCCGTCGCGTTCCTTCTGCTGAAAAAAGATTTTGCCATTGATGTATTGACTGTCGTGAGGGGGCAAAGTTAATCGGTAGCGGTATTCAACCCCCAACAAAATGATTTTATTCGGTGTGCTTTAACGATTTCCAATATACGGGTGGAAAAACGGTGCGGTTTAGCGCAATACTTTCATCTTCACCATTTCAATGCGCGTGTCGCTTACGTTGAGCACATCAAACTCGAAACGGTCGATGATAATGCGCTCTTTGAGCTTGGGAATGGTTTCGTACTGGTTAATAATGTAACCTGAAAGTGTTTCTGATTCGTTTTCGGGGAAATCGAATCCGTATTTTTCGTTGAGAAAGTCCAGTTCAAGCCTGCCGGAGAAGATATATTCGTTTTCGGCCAGCTGTTTTTCTACAAACTCCTCAGTATCATATTCATCTTGTATTTCGCCGAATATCTCTTCCAGCACATCTTCCATGGTAACAATGCCGGCGGTACCGCCAAATTCGTCAATTACCCAGGCAATGCTTTTGCCCTCTTTGGAGAATTTGTTGATAAGGTCGGTGGCGCTCATGCTTTCGGGAACTGCCGGGATGGGCAGCATCACCGAACGGATGGTGGCGGGTTTTTTAAAGAAATCCAGCTGGTGTATAAAACCAAGAATATTGTCGATGTTTTCCTCGTACACCACCAGCTTGCTCAGTTTGCTTTCCACGAAAATGCGCAGCACTTCATCTACCGATGATTCAATATCAACGGCTTCAATCTCGGTACGGGGCACCAGGCACTGGCGTATTTTCACCATGGGCAGCGACAACGCGTTCTCGAACAGCTCGGTATTCAGTTCAGAATTGTCTTCATCCTGCTCCTTGGTTTGCTGGAAAAAATGCTCCAGGTCAACCTTGGAGAAGGCCGCATTTGTCTCTTTTACGCGCACGTTGAAGATGTTTTTCAGTATCCATTCGGAAATAGACACGAAAATAGTGGCGATGGGATAGCATATTTTGTAGAAGAAGTTCGATACTCCGGCAAAAAAGTTCAGCAGTACATCGTTCTTGGCCCTGAAAATGGCTTTGGGAATAAACTCGCCCAGCAGCAACAGTATGGCAGAGCTGAGTACGGTATCGAACAGCAGTTTCAGGTATTCGTTGTGAATTTGCAGCGGGTTCCAGAGCGAGCGTTTCATGAGATCGCTGAACAGCAGGCCGTATACCACCATGCAGATATTGATACCTACCAGGCAGGTGCCGATAAAGGTAGCCGGCTGCTCCATAAAGCGGGATAAGATACGGCCGCTGCGTTTCCCCTGTTTCTTCTTCAGTTCAATATTTAAACGGCTTGCGCTGACAAACGCTATTTCTATACCGGCAAAAAAACCGATGAGGATGAGCGTACAACCAATCAGCAGAAAAGTGTATAAATTGGTCATATATCGAAAATAATATAAATCGGTAACCTGTGCAAATAACCTCTGCGTAGCAGGCGCTTACACAAACATACCGTTTGGTTGGGGGATGTATGTTTTAAAACTCGGGTAAAACGGGTTTGGTGCGTACAATACTGTCAATTTTCGCCTTTACTTCTGTTGATAAAAGCGGCAATACATTCAGCGAATTCAGGTTTTCTTCCAGCTGCTCGCCCTTGGTGGCGCCCAGTATGGCGGTGGTTACATGCGGGTTGCTGATAACCCAGGCAAGCGACAGGTTGGTGAGGCTTACGTTCAGTTCATCTGCCACATCCTGTAGGGAGCGCACTTTGTCCAGCTTGTCCTGCTGTAATTTCTGGTCTTTCAGCCATTCAAAGCCCTGTATGGCCAGGCGGCTTTGTTCAGGTATGCCGTTATTGTATTTGCCGGTAAGCAGTCCGCTGGCAAGCGGGCTCCATACCGTAGTGCCAAGGCCAACCGTATTGAATAACTGCAAATAGTCGCATTCTATTTTCTGACGCTGGAACAGGTTGTATTCAGGCTGCTCTACCGCCGGACCAATCAGGTGCAGCCGCTGTGCGTGCAGGTGGGCTTCCATAATTTCTGTGGCAGACCATTCGCTGGTGCCCCAGTACAGTATTTTACCCTGTTGTATCAGCAGGTTCATGCTCCATACCACTTCTTCGATGGGCACATTTTTATCGGGGCGGTGGCAGAAGAATATATCAAGGTAACTGGTTTGCAGGCGTTGCAATGCCTCGTGGCAGGCTTCGGTAATGTGTTTGCGCGACAACCCGGTTTGGTTGGGCTTGTTTTGTTTGCCGCGCCAGCCGAAGAATACCTTGGAGGAGAGTACATACGAAGTACGGTCCCACTGTTTGCCGGCCAGCACGCGGCCCATCATTTTTTCGCTTTCGCCCAGTGCATATACTTCGGCGTTGTCGAAAAAATTAACGCCATTGTCATAGGCAATACCCATGAGCGTATCGGCTGTATTGGTTTCTATCTGTTTGTGAAAAGTTACCCAGCTGCCAAAACTGAGCACGCTTAACTGCAAACCTGTTTTGCCCATGCGGCGGTATTCCATAAAATTACTTTAGGTATAATGGGAATAAGATGATTGTATAACCGGGCAACGAAAATTTTGTTTGAGCAGGCATCAGGGCATGGTGCTGTCGGCAACGGTGCGTTTGGCCGAGGCGTTGAACAGTGTCCAGTGATTAAGGCTCTGGTCTGCTTCCATGCCATCCAGGCCATGCATGTAGTCGCTGCCGGGCTGGCGTATCATCACCTCTTTCTTGGTGTAAATGGTTTGTTTATTCTGATCCCACCACAGCTCTTCGGTACGCAGGGTATCGCCATTGATATTAAATACCACCACACTGTCGCGCAGGTACACCTTTCGTTCTGATTCCAGGAAGCGGCCGTATTTGGCAAAAATCTGCGATTCTACTTGGGTGCTATCATTGTACATGTCAACGTGCAGCGTATGCGGAAACTCAATTTTCGGCGTGTCTGTCTGGTAGCGCAGCATTAATGGTGAGGTAAGTTTGGCGCGCATGGCCCCGCCCTGGCTTAGGTAGCTCTCCACATTTTTTATTTCGTCGATGCCGATCTTTTTTGTTGCAAGCGCCTGAACGGCCTTGTAGTCGTTTTCACAACCCAGCAGGCAAAAGCAGATTATCAGTGCCGGCAGGCAGTACAACCGGGTTATGTGTAAAAATGGGTTCATATATTCATTAAGGCCAACGGGCGGCCCAAAGATAACCCGGTAAGCATTGTAAATGTGTGGTTACCCGATTATTAACATTTGGGCAAAGTTAGCGGTTTGCCTCGCTGATCGCATATAAACCTTTGTACATCAATCCCGCATCGGCGGTTATTTTTTTGCGGAGATGGGGGGTGAAAAACTGCATATCGCCACCGGTAAGCAATACGTTGAGGTTATTGTAACGCTCTTCATATGCTTCAATCATGCCGTCAATTTCTTTGCACATACCCAGGATGGTGCCGCTGAGCATATTGGTTTTGGTATCGTAACCCACCAGCGGGAAATTCCATTCTGCCTTTACCAGTGGTAGCTTGGCGGTATAATCGTGCATGGCTTTCAGGCGCATTTCCATACCGGGCGAAATGGCCCCGCCCAGGAATTGGTGAAACCTGTTAACGAAGTTGTAGGTAATGCACGAGCCCAGGCCTATTACCAGGTTGTGCTGGTTGGGAAACAAATCAGTAGCCGCAGACACCAGCCCCAGCCTGTCGGCCCCAATGGTTTCGGGTTTGCCTACGGGTGTGGTTACCGGCAGTTTGCTGGTGTGATCCAGTTTGTGAAAATGAGATTGCTGCGCCAGCAGGGTTTCTATTTCCGGGTTGTGATTCACTACAGACGATAATAGCGTAAAAGCAGGCCGGTGCGTTTGCAGCAGCTGTGCAATGGTGCCCGTATCATCATTATCAAGTACCAGTACCGTTGACAGGGTGCGGTTATGAAAAACAGCGCATTTAAGGCGCGTGTTGCCGAAATCGAAACAAAGCGTGGTTTGCATACTTGGTTAATATGGCTCAGAAATCCAGGTTAAATCCTTTCAGTTCCCTGAAATGACCGTTGAGTTGTATTCTTTCTTTTAATTCTTCCATCCCCGATACCACGGGCAGCACTTTGCCGAGATGCCTTTTCAGGTATTCAAGCCGCTGATTTTCCTGCAGCAGCTGCAGCAGCTCGTACTCTTCGTTCAGCGACAAGCCTACATGGTGCGCCAGGTCGTAACTGCGCAATGCTGTATCCGGTTTGCCAAAGTCTTTTGATACTTTCAGCAGCCGGTGCAGTTCACGTATATCAGTCAGCACTTTTTGCAGCAGTATTTTCTTCTGTTGCGTGGCATTGGCCGGGTAATCTACAATAGCGCCGCTATACAGTTTGTCTGGTACTACCTGTATGGTTTCGAGCATGCGGAACACGCTTACACCACGTGTGGTAATATCCATTGAACCGCTGTCGTGTACCTGCACAATCTCAACCAGGTCAACCAGTGTTCCCATTTCCTCGGGCTTGCCGTTTAACACGGTGGGAATACCAAAGGGTTTGTTCTCGGCCCTGCATTCATGGATGAGTTGTTTATAACGCTCCTCAAAAATGTGCAGGTTCAGCTTCTCGCCGGGATAAACCACAATGTTCAGTGGAAATATGGGAATAAAATTGATCATAGTTTCAGTTCGGTACAGTCATGCAATTTACTGCAAACGCAAATATCATGATTCCCGGTTTTGTGCCTCTGCAGAATTATGCCGCAAAAGACATTCGCAAGAGGGAACTTTGTACATTCGCGGGAAGCTGTTACAACAGCCTATTGTTAAATCATTTGTATGAAGATCTCCGGTTTTTCCTATGTACGCAACGGTTTGTATTACGATTATCCTTTCCAGGAAGCGATACGTTCTGTGCTGCCTGTGTGCGACGAGTTTGTGGTGGCCGTGGGTGATTCAACAGATGGCACACGCGAAGCCGTACAGGCCCTCGATCCGCAGAAAATAAAAATTGTAGATACCGTATGGGATATGTCGCTGCGCGAAGGCGGTAAAATATTTGCCCTGCAGGCCAATGCAGCGCTCGATCATATTACGGGTGACTGGGCTTTTCACATACAGGCCGATGAAGTGATTCATGAAAAAGACCTGCCTAAAATAACTGCTGCCCTTCAGCAATACGATGCAGACCCGCGTGTAGAAGGTTTTATACTGCCCTTCCTCCATTTCTGGGGAAGCTTTGATTATATCCGCAACACCCGTCGCGTACATGCACATGAAGTACGCCTGTTCCGCAACCTGCCAGGCATGCGCTCGTACCGCGATTCGCAGGGCTTCCGCAAATACAAAAGCCTGGAGCAATACAACCAGGATCAATCGCTTGGTGAAAAACTGCACGTGAAAAAAATTGATGCGCCGGTATATCATTACAACGGCGTACGCCCCGGCAAGGTAATGAGCAAACGCACACAGGCATTCACTTCGTTCTGGCAGCCCAACCAGGAGCAGAAAGAAACACAGGAGGAATTCGATTACCAGCGGGTTGACAGGTTGCAGCGTTTCACCGGCCCGCACCCGGCAGTAATGCAGCAACGCATACAGCAGCAGGACTGGAATTTTGTGTACGACCCCTCCAAAGCTGTATGGGCCAAACCGAAAGACAAATGGATACAACCCATTGAAGACATACTCGGGTTTAAGATTGGCGAGTATAAAAACTACAAACTCATTAAATAGTTAAGTGTGTTCTTTATTGGCGCTGGCTTCTTTAAGCAAAGCGTATTTCATAAAAGTGTAAAACGCATTGCCCTTGGCTATGTACCATCCTTCCACGCCGTCTAAAAAGCCCAGCCTGAACACATAACCCTGCAAAAAATTAAATAAGGGAGAGAAATACATTTTAAGCGTACCGGCTTTTTTACCTGCCGCCGCATACTTGTTTGCACTGAGTTGCGCGTACGCGAGATTCTTTTGTATAAAGCTGTAAAAGTCTTTTGCCGTGTAGTGGTGAATATACTGCTGCAACAGGGTTACCTGCATGTTCTGCAGCTCAATATCTTCATGCACGGGTGCCTGGTTCCAGCCGGTGCTGTTGCGGTTGTACAGGCGCAGTACCTGGTCGTTTTTCCATGCGCCGAAGCGTATTTTTTTCTGCCTGAAAAAGTTCTGCCGTTTTATTTTATACACCACATTGTTATCGTTGAGCGGCAGTTGTTTTATTTCCCGCGCCAGTTCCGGGCTAATGGTTTCATCTGCATCGAGCGATAATATCCAGGCGTATTTAGCTTGCGGCGCGCCCCAGTTGCGGGTGTTGCCATAACCCAGCCATGCGCTGTGTACCACCTTTGCGCCGGCAGTGGCGGCAAGGGCGGCCGTGTTATCGGTGCTGCCTGTATCAATCACCAGAACATTGTCTGTTAACTGCAGCGCGCTGTTAATGCAACGCTCAATTGCGTGCGCTTCATTTTTGGCGATAATAACAACAGAAACGGCCATGAATAAAATTATGCGGCAAATATAGGCAGTTAGTTTTTGCCCGCTATTTTGCGTGTATACTGCCGGTTGAATTAAATAGAAATACCCTTACCCCTGAAACTGGTTTTGGCGTAACGCATGGCGTTTTTTACATGCGAAACAATGGGCAGCAGCCTGCGTTTGTGGCCGAATATCACCTGCCTGTTCTTCAGCAAAAAACGGAAGAAACCGCAGTTAAATGGCGGGTGTGCCGAGCTGTTCTGCACGTCCAGGAACTGCAGCAGCTGGTGTATGTGCCGGTGTGTGCGCTCGTTCATGGCAGGTATGGTATCAAACAGGCGCAGGGTTTCATCGAGGTCCAGTTCTTTTTTCTTGGAAGCAGCACCGCTGCTAAAGAAATTATTGCTGCCGTGTATGCGGTGATGCACCAAAAAGTCGGGAACAGCAGCAATATTGCCGTAGCAGGTAGCCACAACGGCAATCCACCAATCGTACGACATGCGTTCAGGTATAGGAACAATGTGTTGTACCAGGCTTCTGCGAAACATGGCATCGTGCCCCATCATCTGGTTAAAGAACAGCAGCCTGCGGGTGTCGTTGCCGGAGAACTGGTGCTGCAGGCTTACTTTATGAAAGTCAAGCTTGCCGTTTTCGAGGCGCACCGAGCGGGAGTGCGCCAGTACGGTTTGTGCATCGTTGAAACACGGCACCAGTCGCTCCAGTTTTTCGGACAGCCATATATCATCCTGGTCGCTTAATGCAATGAGGTCGCCGGCAGCCAGCTGTATAGCGTATTCAAAGTTTTTATTGTAACCAAGGTTGTGTGCATTGCGGTGCAGTTTAACCAGCGTCGATTGCTGTTGCCACTGCTGCAGTTTTTGCCAGGTGCTGTCTGTAGAGCAATCGTCTACAATAATCAGCTCCATGTTTTGCCAGGTTTGCTGTAAAATAGATTGTACCTGCTCGTCAATGAACTTTTCGCCATTGTAGGTACACATTACCACCGATATAAAAGGGGCATTGCTTGCTTGCATAAACATTCATTAAACAGTGTACCGGTCAATGGTCCAGGCCTTGCCGCCAATATTGCTGATCAGCTTTTGCAGGGTGTTGCGGTTATTGTACAGGCGTTTGTCGGTAACAATGGCTGCAGGCAATATATCTGCCGATTTTGCCGCAAGCGCGTCAACCGTATTGCCCGTGTATTTTTCAAAAAAGCGTTGCAGCAGGTCGCGGAACTCTTTGAGGTCCCAGTAATGAAACACCTGGTCTGCCGCTTCTTTAATGGCAATGCCTTTTTGCTGAAAGGAATAACAGAAAGAGAACTGTTCAACCGTATGCCTGGGGAACAGCGGGTACAATGCATCGGTAAGTGTCAATGCAGCTTCAACCACAGGCAGGTGTTCGGCCGATAAACCAATTAACCCGGCATTGTACATATGCGTATGCAATGCATTGGGCTCGCGGAGTGCTGCAATAGCATTGGTTTCAAGAAACTGTTTCCACTTGCGCATGTGCAGGTTCTGCGGCTGGTCAATACGGCCCTCATCTGCATGAAACAATACCTGGTTGGGCTGAATGGCATTAAACAGGTGCTCGCAGGTATCAAGACAGTATGTGTCTGTATCGAGGTAAATAACTTTACCGCCGCGCTGCTGCAGGCAATGTTTGATAATTTCGATCTTAACGCGGTGAACAAACTGTATATTGCCTTTCCACGCGGTAATGCCGGCTGCTGTAATGGTTTGTATATGCAGCGGCATTTTTTCCTTAAACGCGGCAAATGCTTCCGGCTGATCGGTATATACCACTACATCGGGAATAGGCTGGTTGCCATAAGTGGCCAGTAAACGCAGCAGCGAATACCTGCACTCGTTGATAATGCCTGCCTGCCCGTATGCCTGGTATAATAAGCTTTTAGTCATGTGCGGTAAAAATACAGTACCGGTATGGAACAATGCAAAAAATTGTGGCAGCGATGGCCTGCCAAACCGTATCTGGCAGTTGTTGTTCGTGTTACGGGTATTACAGGCTGAATGCGGGCAGAATTGGCGTATCTGCTAGCGGCGTTACAATTTTTCCATTATTTTGCGGGAGAATATCCCTACCTCAAAACCACACTAAACAATTGTTAAAAAGGCCCGGGCGTTTGTAAAAGAGCCTTTTCAGTGCGTATTGCACTGTAAACCCCTAATCGACTTTATGAATCTTGCTGCAGTAGTGATATTATACCATTTTGGTGAAGATGAGCTTGCCAACATCCAATCGTATTGCGACCTGGTCGATAAACTATATATATTCGATAATACAGAAGCGGTATCCCCTTTGGCAGAAAAGCTGATGGCTTTGCCTAAAGTGCATTTCGTTCATGATTTCCAGAATGCAGGTATTGCTGTAAGACTGAACCAGGGCGCTGAAATGGCCATCCGTGACGGGTTTACGTTATTACTGACCATGGACCAGGATTCATATTTCGAAGCAACCACCTGGCGTTATTACCTGCAGGGTATTGAAAGCTACGCAAGCAAAGAACAGGTGGCCATGTTTGGTACCACATATAACGACCGTGATCATGCTGTGGTATCTACCGAAACGCCTGAGCCGGTTGATGTGCGGGATGAAGGACTGATTACTTCAGGCGCCATTTTAAACCTGGCACTCTTTAAACAGATCGGCGGTTTTGATGAAAACCTGTTTATTGATTCAGTGGATTATGACTATTGCTTGCGCGCGCATATACAGGGACTGAAGCTGGTACGTTTTCAGAATATTTTCCTGCATCATGCCATTGGCAACGAGGTGCGCAGGGCTTCCATTAAATCGTTGTTCCTGGTAAAAAAGCAGAAGTTTTTACATTCACCTTTGCGCTGCTATTACATGTACCGTAACCTGTTGTACATGGAGAAAAAGTTTGGTAAAATAGCACCGGCTTCGATGGTTACGTTACGGGAAGGTGTAATGACTTACCTGAAAAATTTCCTGTTATACGGTCGCCGTTCGCGGGCAATGTTCCGGTACCTGATTGCCGCAAGGCGCGATTTCAGGGAGAATCATATGGGGCGTATCAGGCAGGAATTATAACTGTCTTTCCCTGGCCCACCAGCGGTAACCGATAACGCCCATAATCCCGAGCGGAATCATCATCATGTACAGGATGCCGGCGTTTAAACCTTTGGCCGGCCCTTCTCCCAATTGTGAAGCGGTTTTGGTGCAAATAGAACACTGGGCCTGTGTAAGCACGGGAATCAACAGTACCAGTGCCACCAACAAAAAAATGCCTGCTCCTCTTTTCATAACAATGCCTGCTTTTTGCAAAGGTAGGAGTTTTGGGGAATCGTGAGCCGTGAGCCAAAAAGTCACCGACAGTTGGGATTATCTTAGCAAGTCCGGCGAGTGTCTCCTCACATCGCCCACGGCTGTGTCCCCGCAGCCGTATCCGCAGCATGTACTGGCTGTGAGCACACAGCCAGTGGCAGATAATTCAAACAAGCTTGTAACCCGTAGCTTGCAGTTTATTAACCAACACTACTATGAACGACTTACAGATCATCCCTTTTACAAAAAAATACGGGGCGGCGGTAGCAACGCTTATTACGCATATTCAGCAAAACGAATTTAACGTGCCTGTTACGCTGGCCGACCAGCCAGATCTGCAGGATATACCCGGCTTTTACCAGCAGGGGCGAGGCAATTTCTGGTGCGCGGTAAACAGTAAGGATGAGGTGGTAGGTACCATTGCCCTGATTGATACCGGTACAGGGGTGGGAGCCATCCGCAAAATGTTTGTGCGGGCCGATTACCGTGGTGCTGGTGTGGCCCTGCAATTATTGCAGCTGATGGAAGCGCACGCAGTGGCGGGCAAATTCACTGGCCTGTACCTGGGTACCGTACCGGTACTGCAGGCAGCCTTGCGGTTTTATGAAAAAAATGGTTATGTCCCGGTTAAGGTAACGGACTTGCCTGAGGCTTTTCCACGTATGCCGGTTGATACGCTGTTCTATTGTAAGCAACTGTAAAGCATAAAAAAAGGCAGCAGGTTAACCGGCTGCCTTTTAAGTATTGTGCAATAGCTACTATGCTTCTTCACTTTTCATAGAACGTGATACGCGTTTACGTTCTTCCTCGTCCAGTATTACTTTACGCATACGGATGTTGTTAGGCGTAACCTCGATACACTCATCCTGCTGAATGTATTCCATACATTCTTCCAGGGTTAACAGTGTTTTAGGCGCAATATTGGTGGCAGCATCACTACCGCTTGCGCGCATGTTGGTGAGCTTTTTACCTTCAATAGCGTTTACAATCAGATCGCCTGGTTTAATGTGTTCAGCAATGATCTGACCTGCGTAAACTTCTTCTCCCGGATCTACAAAGAAAGTTCCGCGATCCTGCAGTTTATCGATTGAGTAACCTGTAGTGGTACCGGTTTGTTTAGCCAGCAGCACACCGTTGTTACGGCCGGGGATAATACCTTTCCAGGGTTTGTATTCGTTAAAGCGGTGCGCCATAACAGCTTCACCGGTTGTAGCAGTGAGCATTTGTGTACGCAGGCCAATCAAACCACGTGAAGGAATTTCAAATTCCAGGTGCTGCATGTCACCTTTGGTTTCCATTACATGCATTTCACCTTTACGGCGGGTAACCAGGTCAATTACTTTACTTGCAAATTCCTGCGGCACATCTACCACCAGGTTTTCGTAAGGTTCGCTTTTTTTACCGTCGATTGATTTAACGATAACCTGTGGCTGACCCACGGTTAATTCGTAACCTTCGCGGCGCATGGTTTCTATCAGTACACCCAGGTGCAGGATACCGCGGCCATATACCAGGAAGGTATCACCGTTATCGGTATCTACCACGCGCAGGGCGAGGTTCTTTTCGGTTTCTTTCATCAGGCGGTCACGCAGGTGACGTGAGGTAACAAATTTACCGTCGCGGCCAAAGAAAGGTGAGTTGTTGATGCTGAACGTCATGTTCATGGTAGGCTCATCTACACTGATGATAGGCAGTGCTTCAGGGTTTTCGGCATCGGCAATGGTATCGCCAATGTTGAAATCTTCCAGGCCAACCACAGCACAAAGGTCACCGGCAATAACTTCGGTTACTTTTCTTTTGCCCATGCCTTCAAACACGTACAGTTCACGCACACGGTTTTTCTTGATGCTGCCATCTGCCTGAACCAGCGCAATAGGCTGACCTTCCTTGATGCTGCCGCGGGTTACTTTACCAATGGCGATACGGCCGAGGAAAGAAGAATAGTCGAGTGAAGTGATCTGCAGCTGCAGGGTACCTTCAGATACCTTGGGCGCAGGAACATATTTCAGGATACCATCCATTAAAGCGGTGATATCTTCTGTAGGTGTTAATGAATCATTGAACCAGCCGTTTTTACCGCTACCGTAGAAAGTAGGGAAGTCCAGCTGCTCTTCTGTAGCATCGAGGTTGAAGAACAGTTCAAATACCGCGTCGTGCACTTCGTCGGGGCGGCAGTTGGGTTTGTCCACCTTGTTGATTACTACAATAGGTTTCAGGTTCAGCTGCAGGGCTTTCTGCAGTACGAAACGGGTTTGAGGCATGGGGCCTTCAAACGCATCCACCAGCAGAATTACACCATCAGCCATTTTCAGTACGCGTTCTACCTCGCCACCGAAGTCGGCGTGGCCCGGAGTATCGATTACGTTGATTTTTACATCTTTGTAAGTAACAGCGGCATTCTTGCTGAAGATGGTAATGCCACGCTCACGCTCCAGGTCGTTGCTGTCCATAATCAGTTCACCGGTTTCCTGGTTATCGCGGAAAACTTTGGTAGTCTGTAATATTCTGTCTACCAGGGTTGTTTTGCCGTGGTCAACGTGCGCAATTATTGCGATGTTCCTTATATTCATACAAATTGAAATGTTGAGCGGCCTACTTTCCCGTGTTTTTGGCAAAGATCGGCCCAAAATTGGCCGCAAAGGTAAGCAAATACAATGGGGTGCCGAAATGATTTAAGCAATTACCCGGAATTTCACGTAAAATTAAAGGGCACCGTCCGAAGCGGTGCCTCACAGGTTAGCAACCCCCATAATTCAAGCCGCAAATATCGCTTAACAATGGAAATATGTAACGTTACTCCCTATAATTTCGGTAGAATGCTGTTGACTTCCTACAAAATAGGGATGCGTTGAACCTGGCGACTGGGTTGCAGCGCTAATCTTAAACATAAGCGCCCGCATTATATAACCTTCATTCCGGGTACGGCTGAGCTTAAATGCTTGTTAACAAAGCAGAAAAACTTTGCCGGATAATTACTTATTGTACCTTTGATTTACACGATTTGCTTGCGTTAACAGGATGGTAAAATCTGTTATTTAACAACATTGCCGCAGGCATAGGTGTATTATTGCTTCATTGATTTATTTTGGTCCGCGGTCATTGGCAATGTGCGCGAGCGAATGACCACTAATAACAGAAGAATGACTTACGGAACAGCGATTTCATCAAAGGCAGAAATAGTGGGTACGCAGCGTGATAAAAAGAAACCGGTAACTGGTCGTAATATCGTTTACCTGGTTAATCCAATATCCGGAACCTCTAAAAAAGATTCACTGCTGAAAGTGATAGAAAGCATCAGCCGCCAGCAAAAGCTGCAATATGAAATTATCCCTACCAATGCGAGCGGCAATTACGATTTCTTAAAAGAGAAAATATACAGCGATCATATTACCGATGTCATCATCATCGGTGGCGACGGAACGGTAAACCAGGTAATTGAAGCCCTGCACAGCCAGCCCGTTAATTTTGGTATTATCCCTTTTGGCAGCGGAAACGGCCTGGCCCTGGCAGCAGGTATTCCCCGCAAACCCAGGCAGGCGTTTGAGCTGGTGCTGGAAGGCAAAGCCAGTGCGGTAGATGCATTTAAAATTAATGGCAGGTTCTCGTGCATGCTCAGCGGGCTCGGCTTCGATGCGCAGGTGGCGCATGATTTTGCTGCAAAGGCAAGTCGCGGACTGCTTACCTACACCCAGCAAAGCCTGATGAATTATTTTAAGGCGCAGCCGTACCAGTTCGAGATTTTGCTGGATGATTTTTCATTCTTTACAGATGCGTTTTTTATCAGTATTGCCAATGGCAACCAGTTTGGCAACAATGTAACCATTGCACCCCAGGCCAGCCTGCAAGACGGGCTGCTGGATGTGGTAATAGTGCAAAAAATGAACAAGGCCAGGTTGCCCTTCGCCATTTTACGCCAGATTCGCGGCAATAACCAGCTGCAGCAACTGGTAGATGATATGTCGCAGAAAAACATCCTGTATTTTCAAACCCCGGGTTTAACCATACGCAACCCCAAACTCGCCCCCCTGCATGTGGATGGCGAACCAAGGGATACGGCGGCAGAACTGAAAATTGAGGTATTGCCCAATTGTTTCAGGCTTATTCGCCCGCAGGCATAAAAAAACTGGTGTTGTAAAATCTTTGTTACCTTTGTAACATCTCCCATTACATATTTTATTTATAAGTACATATAATGCTTGACTTCAATTCATCCGAGTCCATGGAATACAACACGGCCCGGAATTACCTCACAATGCGCGAATACGGCCGTCACATCCAGAAAATGGTGGAATACCTGCTTTCTATTGATGACCGTGAAAAGCGCCAGCAGCAAACCAAGGTGGTGATAGAGCTGATGGGCTTTCTGAACCCCCACCTGAAGAACGTGGAAGACTTCAGGCACATGCTGTGGGATCACCTTTTTTACATCAGCGATTTTAAGCTGGATGTGGATAGTCCCTATCCTATCCCCCAGAAAGAAACATACAAGGCCAAGCCCGATCCGCTGCCTTATCCTAAACGCTATCCCCGTTATTCACACCTCGGTAAAAACCTCGAGATTGTGATTGACAAAGCGCTGAAAGAAGACGACGGCGAGAAAAAAGCAGGCTTTGCACACGCCATTGCCTATTACATGAAACTGGCATACAGCAACTGGCACAAAGAGCTGGTACACGACGATGCCATTCGCAGCGAGCTGGACAATATTACCGGCGGCGAGCTGGAATTCAGCAACACCCCTTACATCAAACACCGCAACCAGATGCAGGACCGGGACGATTACCGCAGCAACAACGGTCGCCGTCACCAGAATTTCAAAGGCCGCAACAACCGCAGCAACAATGGCCGCGACAACCGTGGTGGCAACAATGGCAGCCGTGATAACCGCGGCAGCAACAACGGCGGCCGCGATAACCGCGGAGGCCAGAACAATTTCAAGAAGCGATTCAAATAAGATGTCAGCGCATCAAAAAGAGCCCCGTTTTACAGCGGGGCTCTTTTTTTGTGCAAAGCTATTGGCTCAAGCTGCAAACTTGCTTACAGTATCTGCCACTGGCTGTGTCTTCACAGCCAGTGCATGTTTGGGGATGCAGCTGTGGGGACACAGCCGCCTCCGGCGCAGTTAGATCTTCGTGCTTCAGAACGATCAAAAACTGCGCTGCGCCCTTCGCGGGTTTTCTCTTTGCGTCTTTTGCGGTAAAAAATATGAATCGCCTCAGATTTTCAAATTATTTTCGCGGCATTCAAAACAACAAAATGGCTTCATTTGAAGTAAGAGGTGGCAACCGGCTGAAAGGCACCATCGTTCCCCAGGGCGCAAAAAATGAGGCCCTGCAGATTATTTCGGCGGTATTGCTGACTGCCGAACCGGTTACCATTTCCAATATCCCCGATATCCTGGATGTGAACCTGCTGATAGAGCTGATGTACGATATTGGTGTAAAAGTAAACCGTGTAACACGCGACACCTGCATTTTCCAGGCCGACGATGTAAACGTAGATTACCTGGCTACCGATGCCTTCCATAAAAAAGGCGCCAAACTGCGTGGCAGTGTAATGATGGCCGGCCCTATGCTGGCCAGGTTTAAAAAAGCCTATATCCCCAAACCGGGTGGTGATAAAATAGGTCGCCGCCCCCTGGATACGCACATTATCGGTTTTGAAAAACTCGGCGCAAGGTTCGATTACGACGATGCGCAGGGGTATTTCCAGTTAAGCTCACCCAGGTTGCAGGGCACGTATATGCTGCTGGATGAACCTTCTGTTACCGGCACCGCCAATATTGTAATGGCAGCAGTAATGGCAGAAGGTATTACCACCATATACAACGCGGCCTGTGAGCCCTATATACAGCAGTTGTGTAAAATGCTCAACCGCATGGGTGCTAAAATCAGCGGTGTTGGCAGCAACCTGCTTACCATTGAAGGCGTAACCAAACTGGGCGGTACCGAACACCGCATGCTGCCGGATATGATTGAAGTGGGCAGCTTTATTGGCCTTGCAGCCATGACGCAGAGTGAAATACTCATCCAGGGCGCAGGCGTTGAACACCTCGGCGTAATTCCCAATAAATTCAGGCAGCTGGGTATTCAGCTCGAAATAAGAGGCGACGATATTTACATTCCTGCACAGGAAAAATATGAAGTGGCTACTTTTCTCGATGGCTCGGTACTCACCATTTACGATCATCCCTGGCCCGGTTTTACGCCAGACCTTATCAGCATTATGCTGGTGGTGGCCACGCAGGCAGAGGGCAGCGTGCTGATTCACCAGAAGATGTTTGAAAGCCGCCTGTTCTTTGTAGACAAGCTGCTGGATATGCGCGCGCAGATTATTCTCTGCGATCCGCACCGCGCCACCGTAATTGGTCTTGGCCGCAAACACCCGCTGCGGGGTATTACCATGAGCAGCCCGGATATACGCGCAGGTCAGGCCCTGCTGATTGCCGCGCTGAGTGCAGAAGGCAAAAGCGTGATTCAGAACATCGAACAAATTGACCGCGGCTACCAGTACATAGACGAACGTTTACGCAAACTGGGCGCCGACATAAAAAGGGTATAACAACAAACAAGTATGAAACAACTGGAAGATATCATCCGTGACAGGCGCAGTGTTAGCCCTGGAAAACTGAATGGCAAAAAAATAGCCAACGAAACCATACAACAGCTGCTGCAGCTGGCCGACTGGGCGCCTACACATGGCCGCACCGAGCCCTGGCGCTTTGTAGTATATGCAGGCGGGGCAGCACAGCGTTTTTGCAACGATCACGCAGAACTGTACAAAGCCAACACACCTGAAGAAAAATATTTGCAGGCTACGTACGATAAATTCCTGCACATGGGCGACAATGCATCGCATATTATTGCCGTGTACAGCAAAAGAGGTGAAAACCCCAACATCCCCGTACTGGAAGAAATTGCAGCTACCGCATGCGCTGTGCAGAATATACTGCTGGGCGCAGAAGAACAGGGTATTGCCGTATTGTGGAGCACCGGCGGTATGACGCTGAAACCAGCCATGAAACAGTATTTCCAGCTGCGTGAAGAAGACACCATGATGGGCTTGCTGTACATGGGTTACAGCGACAATGTAGACAAAACAGGCAAACGCGCCGTTCCGCTCGAAGAAAAAGTGCAGTGGCACCAATAAAAACAAGCTTATGTCAGCAGCAAAAGGAAAAATCATCATCATCACCGCTCCATCCGGTGCCGGTAAAACTTCTATCACGCGTTACCTGTTGCATAAATACCCGCAACTGGCATTTTCCATTTCTGCGGCTACCAGGCAGGCACGTGGTACAGAGAAAAATGGTGTGGATTATTACTTCATGAGCGAACAGGAGTTTCAGCAGAAGATACAGGAAAATGCTTTTGTAGAATGGGAAATGGTGTACGAAGGCAAATACTACGGCACGCTGAAAAGCGAGCTGGAACGCATCTGGAGCGAGAACAAAGTGCCGATGCTGGATATTGATGTAAAAGGTGCTATTCACGTGCAGCAGCAGTATCCCAGCCAGTCATTATCGGTATTTATTGAACCGCCTTCTGTAGATGAGCTGCGCAAGCGCCTGCAAAGCCGCGGCACCGAAACAGAAGAAAGCTTGCAGACAAGGGTAAACAAGGCAGCGTATGAAATCTCTTTCAAGCATCATTTCAATAGTGAAATTATCAATGATGATTTGCACAGGGCCTGCCAGGAAACCGAGAACGTGATTAAAAAATTCCTGGGCTGGTAAAACGCTTTGCTGTAAATTGAAGTGAACCATACGCTTGTTATATGTCATTTCAGCAACAAACCGTTTTTATTACAGGCGCCAGCAGGGGCATTGGTAAAGCCATTGCACTAAAACTGGCAGCAGCAGGAGCCAATATAGTTATTGCCGCCAAAAGCGTGGAAGAAGACCCGCGCCTTGGCGGCACTATTTTTTCAGCAGCAGCAGAAGTAGAAGCAGCAGGCGGAAAGGCGCTCGCCGTGCAAACCGATATACGTGACGAAGAACAGATTGCCGCTGCCGTGCAAAAAGCAGCAGACCGCTTTGGCGGTATCGATATTGTGATCAACAATGCCAGCGCCATTCAGCTTACCGGCACACCCCAAACCACCCTCAAGCGATTTAACCTAATGTACGACATCAATGTGCGCGGTACCTTCCTGGTGGTGCAGCATTGCCTGCCGTATTTGCTGAAGGGGCATAACCCGCATATTCTTACCTTATCACCTCCCATCAGCCTGCAGCAAAAATGGTTGTCGCCCCATGTGGCTTATACTATGAGCAAATTCAACATGAGTATGCTAACACTTGGCTGGGCAGGTGAATTTAAAGAAGCGGGTATTGCCGCCAATGCCCTGTGGCCGCGAACCACCATTGCCACTGCCGCAGTGAAAAACCTGCTGGGCGGCGATGCACTCATTAAAATGAGCCGTACGCCCGATATTATTGCAGATGCCGCTTACTTTATTCTCAGCAAAACCAACCTCGCTTACACAGGCCGTACGTTTATAGATGAAGAAGTACTGGCTGCCGAAGGCATTACCGACCTTGCGAAGTATGCCGTAGAACCGGGTGGGCAACTGTATCCTGATTTATTTATCTAATGATAGTACATAAAAAAGCAGGCTCAAATGAGCCTGCATACAAATACATGGGGGTTCAGCTATATCTTATCAGCTGTTCACACTGTGAAACAGTTTGTGTAATCGGGAAGTACTAATACAGGAAATAAAACAACGGCAGAAACACCGGTAAAATGCGCGTAGCGAGGGCCGCGTTTTAGCATAGATCAGTAATTAAAAATTAAGATAATACTAACAATCCGCATTTGCAATAGGTTAAAGAAAAAATCATGGGAAGTTGGTATTGGCGTGAATCGTCAGCCGTCAGTCGTGAGTGACCTGAGCGAGTATTAAACCTATCGCCGGAGGTGATTTAGGGCAAACAGGCTCGCAGCCTGAAGCTCGTGGCTGTTCTCCTGTCGTGATAAAAAAATGCCCCGGTAGCAATAAAGCTGCCGGGGCATTTGTATCGGTTAAACTGAAGCAGTTATTCTTCCGTTTTTGTTGTTTGTGGTTCGTTGGTTTTCTCGGGGCGCATTTGCGGGAACAGCAGTACGTCCTGGATGGAAGGCTGGTTGGTTAACAGCATTACCAAACGGTCGATACCGATACCGATGCCCGATGTTGGCGGCATGCCGTATTCCAGTGCACGCAAAAAGTCGTAGTCGATGTACATGGCTTCGTCATCACCGCGTTCCATCAGTTTTACCTGGTCTTCGAAGCGTTCGCGCTGGTCAATGGGATCGTTCAGCTCGGTATAGGCATTGGCCAGTTCCTTGCCGTTAATCATCAGCTCAAAACGTTCTACCAGTCCGGGTTTGCTGCGATGTTTTTTGGTGAGCGGGCTCATTTCAACCGGGTAATCGATAATGAAAGTCGGTTGTATGTAAGTGTGCTCGCTGGTATTGCCAAACAGTTCATCAATCAGTTTGCCTTTGCCCATGCTCGGCGTTACGCCAATATGCAGCTGTTTGCAGGTAGCACGCAGCTGGTCTTCATCCATGGCGCTTACGTCAATGCCGGTATTTTCTTTAATGGCATCGTGTATGGATATGCGCTTGAACGGCGCTTTAAAGCTGATAATTTTATCACCAACAGGCACATCGGTAGTACCATGTACCGCAATAGCCAGGCGCTCGAACAGCTGCTCGGTTACTTCCATCATCCACAGGTAATCTTTGTATGCAGTATACCATTCCAGCACGGTAAACTCGGGGTTGTGCGTTCTGTCCATACCCTCGTTACGGAAATTGCGGCTGAACTCGTATACCCAGTCAAACCCTGCAACAATCAGTCTTTTCAGGTACAATTCATTGGCAATACGCAGGTACAGCGGAATGTCCAGCGCATTGTGGTGTGTGGTAAACGGACGTGCAGCGGCACCGCCGGGGATAGACTGCAATACGGGCGTATCTACTTCCAGGGCACCCTGTTGGTTCAGGAAGTCGCGGATGGTATTGATGATACGGGTACGTTTTACAAACGTGTCACGTACTTCGGGATTCACAATCAGGTCTGCATAACGCTGGCGGTAGCGGAATTCAGGATCGGTTACTGCATCAAACACATTGCCTTCTGCATCCCTTTTCACCACCGGTAATGGCTTCAGTGATTTGGTAAGCAGGGTAAATGTTTGCGCATGAACCGAGGTTTCGCCGGTGCGGGTAATAAATACAAAACCGCTCACGCCAATGATGTCACCCAGGTCCAGGTGTTTCACCACTTTGTCAAATAAGGTCTTGTCTTCACCAGGGCAGATATCGTCTTTCTTCACATACAGCTGAATCTGTCCCTTACTGTCCTGTATTTTGATAAAGAACACCTTGCCCTTATCGTTGATGGTCATAACACGACCTGCAACGGTAACGCTGGCAAACTGATCTTTGTTTTCTTCTGTAAACTGCGCCTTGATATCGCCGGAGTAGTGGCTCACGGGGAACAAGGGTGCCGGGTACGCATCGATACCCAGTTGCGTAAGCTCCTGGAGTTTTTCCCTGCGTATTATTTCCTGCTCAGACAAATGCTGGTAACTCATATTCCTGTTTTAAAGGACTGCAAAAGTAGCTGATGCAGGGCGAAGTTGTATGTTTTACGCCAAGAAAGTAATGTGTTTGCGGTTATCAACCTGTTTTGGATCAAGCATTTTGACTTCTTTATCCCTCAAACCGGTTGGGAGGGTTCAAGGGGTTTCAAAGTTCAAGCGTTCAATGAAGCGGTTGGTTTCCAAGCAAAAATGTCGGTTAAATTGAACTTTTGAACAATTTGAACATTTGAACCGCTCTTGTACCATAACCAACGTTAAACCTGAAACTTTAAACATTGAAACGCATCTCCCCACCTGCTCCGCAGGAGTTGTAAGACCCAACATTAATCCCGCCTTTTTTCTATCTTCCGGCAAAATTGAACGTACAGCATGAAAAAATTACTGATGGTATTACTGGCCGGGGCCGCAGCGGCTGGCTGCCATACGGGTACCAATACTGCCAAAACACCCAATACTGCATTGGCAAACCTGTTTAACAGCTACTATGAAGATCGCATGCAGCTGTTTCCGCTGGAAGCCACTTTCAACGGCGACAACCGTTACAACGACCAGCTGCCGGTTGATTTTACCGACAGCTACCGCGCTAAACTCAAAACCTTTTTTCAACGTTACCAGGATTCTATCGGCCAGTACAAACGTGACGAGCTGAGTGAGAACGACCAGGTTAGCTACGATATTTTCACCTATGAAATGAAAACCAGCCTGGACGGGCTGCAGTTTCACGACAACTACATGCCTGCCAACCAGTTCTGGGGTCTTACGCTCACACTGGGCCAGCTGGGCAGCGGCGAAGGCGCACAGCCTTTTAAAACCGTGCAGGATTATGATATGTGGCTGAAGCGTGCCGCAGGTTTCAGTGCCTGGACTGACAGTGCTATTGCGTATTTCGGCAAAGGTATTGCCGACAGCACGGTACTGCCCCGTACACTGGTGGTAAAAGTGATTCCGCAAATGGATGCCATGGTTACACCGGATGCCACCAAAAGTATTTTTTACGGTCCCATTGCAAAAATGCCCGCTACATTCAGTGATGCAGATAAAAAACGCCTGACCGATGCCTATGTGCAGCTGATTAAAACACAGTTAGTGCCCGCCTATCTTAAGCTAGGCACTTACCTTAAAACACAATACCTGCCACATGCGCGCAGCACCAGCGGCATCAGCGCCATACCCAATGGCGACAAATACTACGCTTACCTGGCGCATTACTGGACAACCACCAATAAACAACCGGAAGACATTTACAATACCGGTTTAAGCGAAGTAAAACGCATCCGTGGATTGATGGACAGCGTAAAAACGGCCGTACATTTCAACGGCAGCCTGGATTCGTTTTTCCAGTACATGAAAACAAACCCGCTGTTTACCCCATACAAAACACCGAAAGAAGTGCTGGATGCCTTTCATTCCATTCACGCACGCATGACGCCCAACCTGGCAAAGATGTTTGGCCGCACACCCAAAACACCGTTTGAAATACGGCAGACAGAAGCCTTCCGCGCGGCCAGTGCCAGCGCAGAATACAACCAGGGCTCGCCTGACGGTACAAGACCAGGCATTTTCTATGTGCCGATTGTAGACGCCACCAAATTCAATACCACCAGCGGCATGGAAAGCCTGTTTTTGCACGAAGCCATACCGGGGCATCATTACCAGATAAGTCTTACCCAGGAAAACAACGACCTGCCTAAATTCAGGCGCTTCCTTGGCTACGGTGCTTACCAGGAAGGCTGGGCTTTGTATTGCGAAAGCCTGGGCAAAGAGCTGGGATTATATACCGACCCCTACCAGTACATGGGCGCACTGGGCGATGAAATGCACCGTGCCGTTCGCCTGGTAGTAGATGTGGCAATACACACCAAGGGTATGACACGCGAAGAAGCCATTAAATACATGATGGAAAACGAGCCGATCAGTGAAGACGGCGCTACTGCCGAAATTGAGCGTTATATGGCCATCCCCGGCCAGGCGCTGAGCTATAAAATCGGTGCACTGAAAATACGCGAGCTGCGCAATAAATACGAGCAGCAGCTGGGCGCCAAATTCAAGCTGTCAGCCTTTCACGATGAATTCCTGAAAGACGGCGCCATGCCACTCGACGTGATCGAGAAAAAAATGGACGCCTGGGCTGCGAAGCAGTAGAAATGTTCAAAAAGTTTAAGAGTTCAAAGGTTCAATTGGGGTATAGGTGCACGGATAATTGAACATCAGAACGCCGGAACCTCTTGAACAAGAAGACTAAAGGCGCGCCCGCAGGGCGCGCCTTTAGTCTTCTTTGTACTCCAGTATATCTGCAGGCTGGCAATCCAGCACTTTACAAATGGCTTCAAGGGTGCTGAAGCGTATTGCTTTTGCCTTACCTGTTTTGAGAATAGAAAGGTTGGATAGGGTTAGACCTACCTTTTCAGACAATTCATTCAGCGACATTTTCCGCTTGGCCATCATTACATCAAGGTTTACAATAATCGGCATGGCTTATACAGTTAATTCGTTTTCTGATTGAATTTCAATTCCTCTTTTAAAAATCTGCGCGATGATAAATAGCACAACCGCCATAAACAGCCATACATCGGCCCCGCCCAGGCGCAGGTATTGTGTATCGGGCATTTTAATGCCTTTTCCCACCAGCCATTCGGTATACTTAACGCCATACCAGCAAAACAAGCCGATAACCAGCGTGATATAAGACGAAAGGAAAAGAAATCGCCGCACCTTATCGCTGAAAGGCAGGGCCATATCCAGGTCTTTCTTGTACAGCATTTTTACGATCAGGAAAAACAACCAGGCCTTCATCACCGCAACAATGCTCAATAGCAGGGTTACTACAAAAAAATACCCGTGATCGTGCTGGAAAAGCGCCGATAAGTCAACCTGCTGCCAGAGATGCGTAACAATACCCGGGTTGGCAATGGCAAAAATGGCGTTCGCAATAAAACCGCCGGCTTCTATACACAGACCTGTAAATAAGAGCCATGAAAGAACAAGCAGTACGTTCAGCGTTTGCCTGATAGTGATTTTAATTTCCATGATGACTGTTTTGGTATGAGGCAAAAGTAATGAATATTTATTGATAAACAATAAAAATAGATCAAAATTTGATAAATAACCCGCTTACTGCATCATACATGCCATAATTTGCTGAACAATAAATATTTAATTAAAGTATTCACTCCCCAGCGTCACCTGCATTGTTTTTGAATAATTAAATCATTGAACAATTGACACTTCATCAATTAAACAATCAAACCATTTATTACAATCTGACCATCTTCCCGATCTTTGCGAAATGCGCATTGTTATCAAAACCAATCCATCGTTTACGGTTCCGCAAACGGCAGCGGGTATTTATGTTCATGAGCTGGTTTCACGCTGGATTCTGCAGGATAGTGTGAGTGAATTTACCTGCATCACCGACGGCGACCCGGTTGCCGGTAACGGACTTTGTTCGCGTACCCTGGCTGTAACACCGGCCATTAAGGGCGAAATATCTGCGCGTTTCTGGTACGACGTGAAACTGCCGGGTGTGCTGAAAAAGGAAAAAACCGGTTTGTTTATCGGTGCAGAAAGTTATGGCAGTTTAACGGCAGGCACCCGCCAGCTATTGCTGGTACCACACCTGGCTTTTCTGCAGCAGCGCAAAATGTTTTTGCCACACGAAAAAATTGCCTGGCTGGGTAAAATGGTGCGCAAGGCTACGCATGTAGTGGTGCCGTCTGCCTTTGCCAAGGCGCAGCTGGAAAAACACACGCAGCTGCCTGCCGACAAAATAACGGTGCTACACGCAGCCGCAGGCCCGCACTATGAGCCGGTAAGCTGGGCGCAGCGCGAGCAAACCAAGGTAACCTATGCCGGTGCCTGCGAATACTTTTTATGCTATGGCACCCTGTATCAATACCGCAACATCGGTTTACTGCTGAAAGCCTTTTCTGTGTTTAAAAAATGGCAGAAAAGCAACATGAAACTGGTGATTGTGGGCGATACCCCGGGTAAGTATGCGGCAGAGCTGGACATGCTGGATACCTATAAATACCGCAGTGATGTAGAAATGCTCGATCCGCAAAACACGCAAACCATGGCGCAGCTGGTGGCAGGCGCTTATGCTGTAGTGCACCCCTCTTCATATGAAGATATTGGCATGCAGGCGCTGGAAGCCATGGCCAGCGGGGTTCCGGTGATTGCTGCCGACGCAGGTGCCATACCCGAGCTGTGCGGCGATGCGGCGCTATATGCACCCGCAGGTGATGTTGAGGCGCTGGGCCAGCAAATGATTAAGGTATATAAAGACGAATCGCTGCGGGAGCAGGCCATTGAAAAGGGAAAACAACGCGCCACCCAATACAGCTGGAATAACCAGGCCGCCCAACTGGCTGCCCTTGCAGCCCGATTACACGGTTAAATTGCGATATTGTACTTTTGTGCTTCTTAAAAAAGTGATATGCATACTTCAACCATTAAGATTAATGTAGAACTGGATAAAGATAAAGTACCCGAAAATATTACCTGGCAGGCAAGCGATACCACCACCGATGAGGCGCAGAAAGCCAGGGCCATGATGATTGCCTTTTGGGATGGTGCTGATAAAAGTGCCCTGCGCATTGACCTGTGGACCAAAGAAATGATGGTAGATGAAATGGCCGATTTCTTTTACCAAACCATGATGAGCATGGCCGATACCTACGACCGTGCCACCCATCAGCAGGAACTGGTGAAAGACATGAAGGCATTTGCCCAGGCCTTCTACAAAAAATTCAGGGCACTGCAGGAAAAAGAAAACAAATAAATTTACGATTTGCGGGAGTTGCCGCTAAATGATAACCATATGAGTTTAGAACAGAACATAATGGCGCAAATGAAAGACGCCATGAAAGCAAAAGACGAAGCCGGGTTGCGCGCATTGCGTGCTATCAAGGCTGCGATTATTCTTGCCAAAACCGAAGCAGGTGCTTCAGGTGAACTGACAGAAGAAAGCGAAGTGAAAATGCTGCAGAAGCTGGTGAAACAGCGCAAAGATTCACTGGAGATATTCCAGCAGCAGAACAGGACCGATCTTGCTGAAAAAGAACAGCAGGAAATAAATGTGATTGAAAAGTTTTTACCTGTACAGCTGGGTGAGGCAGAACTAAAAGCCGAGTTGCAGCAGATTATTGCCGCTACAGGCGCAAGCGCTCCTGCCGATATGGGCAAGGTAATGGGCGTGGCTTCCAAACAGCTGGCAGGCCGTGCAGATGGCAAAACCATTTCTGCCGCGCTGAAAGAACTGCTGGCTAAATAATATTTTCGATGCATTACATCCGGTTTGCCTTTTGGTGCCCGGATGTTTAGTTATGATCTATGGCTATTGACCTGGTTTGTCTGATACTAATTGTACTGGCCCTGGTTAAAGGTTTTACCAAAGGACTGGTGCTTGCGGTATTTTCTTTTCTGGCTGTTGTAATAGGGCTTGCGGCTGCGCTGAAATTATCGGTAGTGGTGGCAGGCTGGTTGCAGGGTAACACGCATATCGCAACAAAATGGCTGCCGTTTATTTCCTTTATTATTGTGCTGCTGGGCGTAATATTACTGGTGCGCTGGTGTGCGGCATTAATACAGGCAGGAATGGATGTGGCTATGCTGGGGTGGATCAATAAACTGGGAGGTATTTGTTTTTACCTTGCCTTGTACCTCATGGTGTTCAGTATACTGTTGTTTTTTGCGAAACAAACCGGGGTGCTGAAAAATGAAACAATCAGTCAATCCATCTGTTACAACTGGATAGAACCATGGGGTCCTGTTGTTATGAACGGATTTGGCAAGGTAGTGCCGGTTTGCCGGGATATGTTTACTCAATTGGAAAAATTTTTCGGAACAATGGCCGAAAAAGCATGATTCCGCATACTTAAGCATTTATTAACGTAAAACAAGTACTTTAGTAAGTGAGTTTGCAGTAATTCACGCAATTAAACGGGACCGGTTTGGGTTTTAAGCCGAAATTCTGTTTATTTGTAATCATTGAACAGGCTGTTGCCCTTAAGAAAGATAGAGTGATGAACTACGAGATAAAACAATACGATAAATTCAGATTTCTGGAAGAAGGCGAAGGAGAACCGCTGCTGCTGCTGCATGGATTGTTTGGTGCTTTGAGTAATTTTAGCGACCTGGTTGAACACTTCCGCAAGCAGTACAAAGTAATTGTGCCACTGTTGCCGTTATTCGATCTCGATATTTTTCATACCACGGTCGGTGGTTTTGAAAAATACATTCAACGGTTTATCGAGGTACGTGAGTATGACCAGATTCACCTGCTGGGCAATTCGCTTGGCGGGCATGTGGCATTGCTGCATGTATTAAAGCATCCCGAACGTATCAAGTCCCTTATCTTAACCGGCAGCTCGGGCCTGTTTGAAAATGGTATGGGTGATACCTATCCCAAAAGAGGTGACTATGAGTATATCCGCAAAAAATCGGAGCTTACTTTTTACGATCCTGCCAAGGCTACCAAAGAACTGGTGGACGAGGTGTTTGAAATAACCAACAATCGCCTGAAGGTGATCAAGATTATTTCTCTTGCCAAAAGCGCCATCCGCAATAACCTGGGTGAAGAAGTAAGCCAGATTAAGCAGCCAACCCTGCTTATCTGGGGAAATAATGATACTATTACGCCGCCGTTCGTGGCCAAAGAGTTTAACAGGCTTATTCCCAACAGCGAGTTGTATTTTATAGATAAATGCGGTCATGCCCCTATGATGGAAGTGCCCGGTGAGTTTAACAAAATACTCGAATCGTTTTTGACGAAGCTGAAACAGCCGGCTGCAACTGTGGTGTAAGTTTTGCTGCACAAACAATGAAAGGAGGGCCTGTACATGTTAGCTTCACAACTTGTTGTTACCAATTATCCGTCTGTCAGTCCGGTTGACAAAGTGGCCCTTGCCCTGCAGTTAATGGATGATTATGATATTGCCCACCTGGCCGTGGTGAGCGACCTGAAATATATGGGCCTTGTTGCCAAAAGCGACCTGCTCGATGCTGATGATAACAATACCATCGCCATGCTCGAGCACCAATGGCAGGGCCCGTCAGTATTAATGACCGATCACTTTTTAACAGCACTTAAAACGGCTGCTTCTTTCGATATATCATTGGTGCCTGTAGTTAATGGTGAAACAAAGGAATTGCAGGGCGTAATTCCACAGATGGAACTGATTCATGCCGCCAGCAAATTCACCGGTGCCGAAGAACCCGGCGGACTGATTGTGATGGAAATGGAAAAGCGCAATTTTTCCTTCAGCGAAATCAGCCGGCTGGTAGAAACCAATGATGCCTATATTACCCAGGTAAATACCGCCGTAGATGCTGCCACTGGTATGCTGCTGATCAGCATCAAGATCAATAAATTCGAGGTATCTGATATTGTGGCTACGTTTCAGCGTTACGATTACATCATTCGCTATTACTTCGGCGAAGAATCGTACGAGAACGAGCTGAAAGAGAATTATGATCTGCTGATGACCTATCTCAAAATGTAAACACTCCCCCCTCAGGCACTGCACCCGGGAGGCCAAAAAATAAATCTTTGCATCTTGGTTTTGAACGCTAGTTTTGCCATTGCTGCAATAAGAATACAATGAAAGTTGCAATATACAGCCGGGGATTAGACGCGGAACAACATCAACAATTACTGATTTTGGTTCAGGAGCTGCAGCGGTACAAAATATCCGTGATGTTGCATGAAACCATGCATGCCGCCTATGGCGATGTGCTGAATATTGACAGGGAGTGCTGCCTGTTTAAAGATCATCACGACCTTGATACTTCGGTGGATTGCCTGATAAGCCTCGGCGGCGACGGCACCATACTCGATACGGTTACCCTGGTGCGCGACAAACTGGTACCGATACTCGGTATCAACTTCGGCAGGCTTGGTTTTTTGGCCAGCCTGGGTAAGGAAGAACTCAGCAGCGCAGTTGATGCACTGGCCAACGGTACCTATGTGGTAGACAACCGTACACTTATTCACCTCGATGCCAATGTGCCTTTGTTTGGCGACGACCCATTTGCCCTGAACGAGTTCTCGATCCTGAAACGCGATAACTCATCGATGATAAAAATTCATACCTACCTTAACGGAGAATTTTTAAACAGCTACTGGGCCGATGGCCTGATTGTTTCAACACCAACCGGCAGCACCGGCTATAACCTTAGCTGCAACGGCCCTATTGTATTCCCCGATTCTGCCAGCTTTCTCATTACCCCCATTGCCCCCCATAACCTGAACGTACGCCCTATTGTGGTGCCTGACGGGAATATTATTTCCTTTGAAGTGGAAGGTCGTACCGACCAGTTTATCTGTGCACTTGATTCGCGCAGGGAAATAGTCGACAAAGACGTACAGCTGGCCGTTAAAAAAGAAAAATTCGGCCTGAATTTGGTGCGTTTAAACGAAAACAGTTTTCTTTCAACGCTGCGTAACAAGCTCACCTGGGGGCTCGATAAAAGAAATTAATTAACGGAAACAAGAAACGTTCGGGTTTTTCGTTATTGTAACATTCCTTATTTTGCGTTTATGTTTAAGAAATTCGTACTACTTGTATTTATCGCCGTTACGGCATTCCAGGCACAGGCTCAGTATACCGACAGCTATGTGCAGGAAGGCGAAATTGGAGGAGCGCTGGGCCTGGCCCATTATTTTGGCGACCTCAATACCCGCGCCGCCATTAACAGGCCTAAATTCTCAGGTGGTATTTTCTTCCGCAAACAGCTTAACAATTACATCGCACTTAAACTGGCCGGCAACTATGCTCTGGTTGGTTATTCTGATATTTACAGCAAAAACGAAGTACAGCGCCGCCGCAACCTCAGCTTCAACAGCAATATCTGGGAACTGGCACTGAGCGGTGAGTTCAACTTTTTCCGTTTTATACCCGGTGTGGAAGGCTACAACTATACGCCTTATGTATCACTGGGCCTGGGCTTGTTTTCTTACGATCCCTATACTTATCTCGACGGCAACAAATACTATCTCCGCTCCATTGGCACCGAAGGCCAGGGCAGCACTGCCTACCCCGGCAGGAAACCGTACGGCTCAACTGCCATGTGTATTCCGCTGGCCGTTGGTTTTAAATACGCAGTTAACCCGAGCTTTAATGTGTTTGCCGAACTGGGTTACCGTTTTACCACTACCGATTACCTCGACGATGTAAGCAGCACCTACGCGCCTGATGCTTTTGTAGCAGGCTCTATCCCTTACCTGCTGCAGGACAGGAGTTATGAAACCGGCACACCGGTAGGCATAAAAGGCCGCCAGCGTGGTAACAGCTCGCAGAAAGATGCGTATGTTATTTTCCAGGTGGGTTTCTCTTTCAACTTGTCGTCTTACCGTTGCCCCACACCATAATGCGTATCGGCCGTAATATGCCGAGCGGGCACGAAATGTGCCCCATATGTATAGAAACAATAAATATTTGTCTGTTTTTACGCAGTTTTTAAGTGAATTAATTCACAATACTCCTGCATGAAACAAAATATTGGCCTATCTTTCCCACGGTAAAATCTTTTTAAAAGCCGAACACAAAGCGGTTAGCCGCTACATTTCGTAAATTTGCCAGCCTCATTTTAATGCAGGGGTTTATGCAGGAACTGATGGAAAAAATAGATAAAAATCGTTTACCCAGACACATCGCCATTATCATGGATGGTAATGGCCGCTGGGCCCAGGAAAAAGGGCAGGACAGACTGTACGGCCATTTTCATGGTGTTGAAAGTGTGCGTGATATTGTGGAAGGCTGCGCCGAGCTGGGCATTGAATACCTTACCCTGTATGCCTTCAGCACCGAAAACTGGGACAGGCCCCAGTACGAAGTGTCTGGCCTGATGGAACTGCTGGTAGATACCATCCGCAAAGAAGTACCTATACTTAACAGGAATAATATACGCATGCACGTAATTGGCGATATAGGCATGCTGCCGGCCAATGCTGCACGCGAACTGCAGGAAGCACTGGAAGAAACCAGTCACAATACCGGTTTAAACCTGGTAATGGCACTCAGCTACAGCAGCCGCTGGGAGCTGGTGAATGCAGTTAAACACATTGCCGCCGACGTAAAAAGCGGCAAAGTTGACCCAGATACCATTTCACAGGATACCCTGCAGCAATACCTTGCCACCAGTGCATTTCCCGACCCCGAGCTGATGATCAGAACAAGTGGCGAATACCGCATCAGTAACTTTTTGTTGTACCAGTTAGCATATGCCGAACTCTATTTTACCGATACCCGTTGGCCCGATTTCAGAAAAGAAAACCTTTACCAGGCTATCATCAATTTCCAGGGAAGAGAACGCCGTTTCGGCAAAACCAGCGACCAATTACAACAAACCGCTGCGATTCATTAGTTTTTCTCGTCTTTAGTGGCCCGATTTAACAAACACTTTTAATAATTCCCGTTAATTTGCCGCCACTTATCCCAGAACCAACTGCTGATAGAGTGCGCTCGCTCAGTACGGTTTCAAACAAACAGCAATATTGGATGCATAACGCTTGTAAATCTCTTATTCTGGCAATCTTGGTCTGCTTGGGCAGTCATATAGCCATAGCCCAGGTGCCAGTAACAAAACCTGCTGACAGCACAGATAAGGTCACATCTATTGATGCAGACCTCATCAACCTGTTTAATCAGAAAACTCCCAAAAAATACAAGATCGCATCTGTTAAAGTAACCGGTAACAAGGTTTTTGATGAAGCATTGCTGCTTTCTCTTACCGGCCTTAATAAAGGAGATGAAATTACCATCCCCGGTGGCGACCAGTTTGCGCATGCCATCACCAAACTGTGGGCACAGAATTATTTCAGCGATGTAGAAGTATACATCACCAAACTTGAAGGCAATAATATTGATGTTGAAATTGCTGTAACAGAACGTCCCAAATTATCCAAACACTATTTCAAAGGCATACGCAAAGGCGAAGCTGATGACCTGAACGCCAAAACAGGACTGGTGCCCAGCCACGTGATTACCGAGAACATGAAGATCACTGCAACAGATGCCATCAAAAAATACTTCTTTGAAAAAGGCTACCGCAGGGTAAAGGTTTCTATCACAGAAACAAAAGATCCTACTTCTGAAAACTACATGTTCCTCACCTTTTATATTACCAAAGGTGTGAAGGTTAAAATCAACAACATTGATTTTGCCGGTAACGATAATGTGGAAGACAGCCGTTTGAAAAAACAGATGAAAGGCACGCATGAAATGACGCGCCTGACTTTCTTCCCAACCAATGATACCGGTGGTTTCATTAATCCAAGGCACTATACATTTAAAGAATACCTGAACGATAAAGGATTTTTGACTTACAGCAAAACCAAACGTGTGCTGGATCCTTATGTGCGTTTGAAACTGTTTACTTCTGCCAAGTTCGACGATAAAAAATACGAAGAAGACAAAGACAATATCGTTACCTATTATAACTCGCTCGGTTACCGTGATGCCTCTATCGTGCGCAGCCTGCCGTTTTACAACAGCAAGGGCAACATGAACATCAACATCCAGGTGAGTGAAGGTCACAAATATTATTTCGGTAATGTAACCTGGCGCGGTAACACCAAATTCTCCGATTCTATTCTTACCGTAATTCTTGGCATCAAGAAAGGGGATATTTATAATGCAGACATCCTGCACAAAAAACTCAGTGCCGCTTCACCCGAAGGTGGCGATATCAGTGGCCTGTACATGGATGATGGTTACCTGTTTTTCCAGGCAGACCCTACTGAAACGGCGGTATATAATGATACCATCGATTTTGAAATCCGCTTGAGAGAAGGTCCGCAGGCGACTATCAAAAACGTACGCATCACCGGTAACGATAAAACGAAAGAACACGTTATCCGCCGTGAGCTGCGCACCATACCCGGTGATAAATTCAGCCGCACACTGCTGATTCGTTCACAGCGCGAAATTGCCAACCTTGGTTATTTCAACCAGGAAAAAGTTGCACCGAACGTTGTGCCTAATCCCGACGATGGTACGGTTGACATTACCTGGAACGTGGAAGAAAAATCGAGCGACCAGCTGGAGCTGAGTGCAGGTTTTGGTGGCGGTATCGGTTTAACCGGTACAGTGGGTGTATCATTTAATAACTTCTCGATTAAAAATATTTTCAGCAAAAAGGCGTGGGATCCTTTGCCAACAGGTGATGGGCAAAAGTTAAGTCTGCGTGTGCAGAGTAACGGACGTGCATACCGCTCGTATAATATATCATTTACCGAACCCTG
Source organism: Deminuibacter soli (assembly GCF_003412455.1). Lineage (GTDB taxonomy): Bacteria > Bacteroidota > Bacteroidia > Chitinophagales > Chitinophagaceae > Deminuibacter > Deminuibacter soli. The sequence goes on from NZ_QTJU01000001.1 coordinate 1,335,029, forward strand.
GCTTGGCGGCAAAAAACGTAATGCGTTTTCTGTAAGCCTGTACGATACCAAGTTTTCGAATGCATATAATTATGCAACGGGACGCTATGAAAAAGCGCTGGGCGATAACTCGTTCTTCCGCACCACCGGTGTGTCAGTTGGTTTGGCCAAACAAATTAAATGGCCGGATGACTATTTCAACTTAGGCTTTACGCTGAGCTATGCGCGCTACCGTTTGAAGAACTATACGATTGATGCGTATAACCTGCCCAATTTCAATAATGGTTATTCCAATAACCTGAACCTGAAAATTGCGTTGCAGCGCAACTCGGTTAACCAGCCGATATTCCCGACTTCGGGTTCTAACTTTTTGCTGAGCGTGCAGGCTACACCTCCGTTCTCGTACATTGACCCGAGTTTGGTGGATGATGCCAAAAACGATCCCAACAAAGCATACAAATGGATCGAGTACCATAAGTGGCGCTTTACCGATGAATATTATATTCCTATCGGCAAGCCGCATGGTGAAGACCGCAACAAACAGTTTGTGCTGAAAGCTTCAGCCAAATACGGTTTCATTGGCCGTTACAACCCGAAACTGGAGATTTCTCCGTTCGAGCGTTTCCAGGTGGGTGATGCCGGTTTAAGTAATACCTATGCCCTGTTGGGTTATGATATCATTTCGCAGAGAGGTTATCCTGTATATGAAACTTCCAATGTAAATGTGAATCCCGACCAGAGCGGTGCATCGCGCTACTTTACCCTGTTTAACAAGTATACGCTTGAAATGCGTTACCCACTGAGCCTCAACCCGAGCAGTACCATTTATGGCCTGGGCTTCTTTGAAGCTGCGAACGGCTGGTACAATTTCAGGGAGTACAATCCATTCCAGCTGCGCCGTTCGGTTGGTTTAGGTATGCGCTTCTTCCTGCCGATGTTCGGTTTGCTTGGGTTTGACTATGGTATCGGTCTTGACAGAACGCAGCCGGGCCAGGGCCTGAAAGGTGCCGGCAGGTTTACGTTCATGCTGGGCTTTGAACCGGAATAGTGGTATAAAACCGGCGTCCGATTGTTAACACCGGGGCAAATTTGAAGGGCGGTTATGCCTTTCAGTTGCCAGTAATAGTATATTGCAACCAGAATCACCAAACTCCTGATGTATGAAAAAAGTTTTCCTGGCCGCCTTAGTGCTGCTGATAGGTATTGCAGGTGCAAAGGCACAGCGTTATGCCATTATCGATACCAAGTACATCCTCGATAAAATGCCGGAGTACAAGGATGCAGCGGGTAAGTTGCAGCAGACCAGCGATTTCTGGCAAAAAGAAATTGATGGCAAACAGGCAGATCTTGATAAAATGTACAAGAATTACGATGCAGAAAAAGTAATGCTGAGTGCAGAATTGCAGAAGAAAAGGGAAGACGAGCTGTTTAACAAAGAAAAGGAAGTACGCGATCTGCAGAAGAAACGCTTTGGTTATGAAGGAGATTTGTTCAAAGAAAGGCAGAAACTCGTAAAACCCATACAGGACAAGGTTTACAACGCAGTGCAGAAAATGGCAGTAGCCCGTGGATACGATTTTATATTGGACAAAAGTGAGGGAATTACTGTTATATTTGCCGACCCCAAACTGGATAAAAGCGACGATATTTTACGTGATCTGGGGATAAAAGGATAGAATTTATTATAAAACCCATAATAATTAAATAACAACAGCCAGCAACACAGTTTTTATACTCTGGTTGTTCTTATTCAAACAAAAACAAAAAACAACAAGATGAAAAAGGTTCTCTTCTCGTTGCTGGCAGTGGTAGGATTGTTGTTAGCCGCTAACAACACGCAGGCGCAGGCACAGCAATTAAAAATTGGTGTATTTGATATTGATCTGATGGTTCAGAACATGCCCGGCTACAGGAATGTAGACAGCCTGCTGGAAATTTACCAGCGAGATTCCCTGGCTGCTGAATACGAATTCATCACTTCAGAATTGAAACGTGTTGACAGCACTTACAAAGCTGATTCAGCTGCCAATAAGGCCAAAACTGTTCTTGACATGGAGAAAAACCAGCGTCAGCAGTTCATGATGCAGGTTGTATACTGGCAAAACTATGCACAGCAGAAAGCCGAATACAAAAGAGGCATGCTGGCGCAGCCGCTGTATGAGAAAGTGGTAGATGCTTATAAAAAAGTACTCGATACTAAAAAATACACCCTGGTTCTGAAACCCGGTACTATTGAAAGAGGTTCGAGCAATGCTGTTATCGGCAACATTTTTGAAGATGTGGCGAAAGAGCTGAAAATGCCTTTGCCGGCTGAACTCGGCGGCGGACAGGATGATGAGCCGCAACAGCAGGCTCCTGCCAAACCTGCAACAGGTGCAGCCAAACCTGCCACCAAAAAATAAACGAACGCTGTTACACCCGTAACAACAACGATACAAAACAAAGGCTGTCTCGCAGGAGGCAGCCTTTGTTTGTTTAAGCAGGCAATGTCCCAGCTGCGGCTTATTTTTATACTGCGTAAACAGCGCTTTATTGGATACACATTAAATCATCCATATGCAACAGATCGGCGTTTTTGATTCAGGTTATGGCGGGCTTGCGGTGTTAAAAGAAATTGTGGCCAGGCTGCCGCAGTACGACTACCTGTACCTGGGCGATAATGCCCGTGCGCCTTACGGCAACCGCTCTTTTGAAACCGTATACCAGTACACGCTGCAATGTGTGCGCTGGTTTTTTGACCAGGGCTGCCCGCTGGTTATACTGGCCTGTAATACCGCCTCGGCCAAGGCGCTGCGCACCATTCAGCAGGCAGATTTGCCGCAGATAGCTCCCGGTAACCGGGTGCTGGGCATTATACGGCCCACAGCTGAAGTAATTGGGCAATACACGCAATCGAAACACGTGGGGGTGCTCGCTACGCGCGGTACCGTTTTGTCTGGCTCGTATGAAATTGAAATCAGCAAAGCCTTTCCCGGTGTGGCCGTAACGCAACTGGCCTGCCCCATGTGGGTGCCGCTGGTAGAGAACAACGAACATGAAAGCGCCGGCGCCGATTATTTTGTACAACAGAAAATAGAAGAAGTATTGCAGAAAGACCCTGCAATAGATGCCCTGCTGCTGGCCTGTACCCATTACCCGCTGCTGCTGCCTAAAATACGGCAATTTGTGCCTGCAGGAGTGCAGGTGATAGCGCAGGGCGAAATTGTAGCTGCCAGCCTGGAAAACTACTTAAAACGCCATCCTGAAATGGAGGTGAAATTAAACAGGCAAGGCAGGCGCAGTTTTTATACAACAGATGATGCGGCAGACTTTGCCACGCATGCAAGCATCTTTTTTGGTGCGGCTGTTACAGCACAGCATGTGACCTTGCCTTAGCAGGCTGTGCCGGATGGCGCAAAATACAAAAGCCCCCGGCAATTTATTTGCCGGGGGCTTTTTGTTATAAAGAGAAAGATGAAAGTAATCCTGTTATTTTGGAATAGTGATCTGTAAGCTATCCAATTCCCGCTCTGTTACCACGGGTAATGTTTCTCCCTTCACCATTTTGCTCATCATGAGGTTACCAACCTTCAGGGCGTCTTCCTTACTCGCAAAAGCATTCGATCCCTGGAGCATTGGAATATGTTGCTGCACAATGTAAGGCTTATGGTTAACAGAGATAATAAACCCCCAGCCATTGTTCAATTGCGTGTCCCGTACATCAACAGGCACCTGGCCTTCGTGATTTTTGTGCTTGCCACCACCTGAACAGGCAATGATAAGCAGGGACAACATACAACCACCCAAAGCGGCAACAGCAGCCTTAGTCATTGGTATCTTCGGTTACGTTTGGCTGGAACTCAACGATATCATCGAGCTGCTGGCTTGATGAAGCAGAACCCAGGCCAATGAAACCGCGACCAGAGAAGCTGAAACCGATAGCACCGGTTCTTGCCTGTTTTTCAAAAGGCGTTCTTCTTGTCCACTGGTCGTTTTTGATATCGTACAACCATGTTTTAGTGAAAGGTGTGCCACCCGGCGTTTGTGCACCTGTGCTCAGGTAAGCGTTTGAACCGATAACGAAAATTGCAGCCTGTGTGCGTTTGATATCAGAATAATCGTCATCGTACGAATCTGAGCTTTTGTTAAAGATAGGGCGCAGTGAATGCCAGTGACCATCAGCAGGTTTGTAATACGCGAAATCTGTGTTCAGCGCATTGCTGCCGGTATTGGCACCTGCTACTACATAACCTGCAGTATCAGCAGAAATGAAGGCAGAGCTGCCGCTTCTTTTATCGCCGGGGCAGGATTCGATTTGTGTCCAGCTGTTTGCATTGGCATCGTATTTATAAAAATCCCTGTAAGAACCGCCGGGGTTAGAACCTGTACCAACATAGCCGGTATCTTTAATACCAAAGGCTACAGCCTGATAACGGCCATCAGTAGCGGGGAACGGCGCAATGGCAGTCCATGTGTTGCCGGTAGGATCGTACTGGTAAAAATCGTTCATAGCGTGGCTCAGGGAATCGTTGCCCAGGCCAATATAACCTTTGCCTGAGGCTGAAAAACCTACGGCACCGCTGCGGCCATAACCTGGCACGGCTGCCATTAATTCCCACTGGCCAATATTGGGCTGGTATCTCCAGAAATCTCTGTATGCTATAGCGCCATTTAATTCGGCATAGTTAAAACCGGTACCTACATAAACAACATCACCGATGTTGAAAGTGGCTGCAAAACCACGGGGTTTGCCGTCGAAGGCAGAGCGTGAAACCCAGTTACCGGTAGTTTCATCGCTGTCACCTGAACTTTTTGAACAGGATACAGCCATCAGGGTAATAGCTGCAGTAGAAAGAACAACAAGGGATTTTTTCATCCGAATCATACAATTTTACAATTTGGCGCCCAAATTATCTGATACAAACTGCTTTTAATCGTTAAAATGGATTTTTAACAGTTATTTTCAGATATACGGCAGTTATTTATCTGCTAAAGTAATGTTTTATCTTACTACCGGCAGACAATTCACGAATTTTTATGAATTATTTCCTGTATATTATTCTTGAATCCTATACTTATAGGAATATCGGTTTGACCAATCACTACGCGGTTTTTACAGATCACATTAATCTTGTTAACCGATACAATATAAGAACGGTGAATACGCGTAAACTGCTCGGGCGGAAATTTTGCTTCGAACGATTTCAGGTTCTGTAAGGTAAAAATGGGCTTGGGATTATCTTTCAGATAAATTTTGGAATAGTCTTTCAAACCTTCGATATACAGGATATCATCCAGCTCAATCTTCACAATTTTATACTCTGTTTTAATGAAGATGAATTTCTTTGCGGCTGGTTCTTCCCTGCGGCCACCTTTCAGTGCGCTTACATACTCATGCGCCCTGGTAACCGCGCTCAGAAAGCGGTTGAAGGGAATGGGCTTCAGCAGGTAATCGAGCACATTCAGATTATAGCTTTCCAGTGCATACTCCTGGTAGGCAGTGGTAAAAATCACTGCAGCGGGCTTTTGCTGCAGGCTGCGCACAAAATCAATTCCCGAAATATCGGGCATCCGGATGTCGAGAAACAGGAGGTCTGTTTCTTTGTCATTTACATGCTGCAGGGCTTCCAGCGCATTGGTATACGTTGATTTTAACCGTATAAAAGGAACTTTTTCAATAAAGTCCTTGATAACCTCTACAGCCAGCGGCTCATCGTCAATGATGGTACAGTTAAGCATATGCACTGTTTTTTAAGAGAACGGAAAGAGATGTTGTGTAATAATTGTTTTCTTCGGTTACCTGCAGCCGGTGTGTACCCGGGTACAGCAGCTGTAAGCGCTTCTGTACATTTTCGAGCCCTATGCCACCCGGTTCTGGGGTTTCCTTTTTAAACACTTTATTGGATACCAGTAAGTGCAGTTCGTGCTGCCCGGAAATTGTTATGACTATCTTAATATCGCATTGCTCGGCATAGCTAATGCCATGTTTAAAGGCATTTTCTATGAAAGGAATAAGCAGCATGGGTTCAATACTGGCGCCTGCAATATTACCCTGTACCGTGTAATGGATATGTATATTAGGTGTAAGGCGCAGTTTTTTAAGGTAGATATAATTCTGCAGGTACTCCAGTTCTTTCTCCAGCGGCACCTGGCTGGTATTGCTTTCATAAATCATGTACCGCATCATTTGCGAGAGTTGCAGAATGGCTTCCTGCGTGGCATCGGCATTGCGGTGGGCCAGTGAATAAATGCTGTTAAGCGAGTTAAACAGGAAGTGCGGGTTTACCTGCGATTTTAAAAAACCGAGTTCAGCCTCCAGTTTTTCTTTTTCCAGTTCGGCGCGTTTGCGCTCTGTTTTAAACAACTCCAGCGCAATGCGTATAAAACCGCCGGCCAGTAAAATAAGCAGGGCAGAAGAAAGCGCTTTGCGCAGCGTTAAGAAAAACAAATGTGCAGGCAGCTGCAGAATTTTTCCTTCATGCTCCATACCGCCCGCACCAAAGCCACCGAATCCACCACCCATCCAGGGCTGCCGCGGCAGGCGCATAAGGGCCATGGCACTGTCTGCCGCCTCACGCGTTGGCCAGGTATGCGGCATAATTACAGGGCGACGGTGCGCGGCTGAAATGTATTTAAAAGTAGTGTACTCTACCAGGTGCTGTTCAATGGCAATAAAACAAATGGCCAGCAACACAAAACCTGCATATGCCCAAATCCTGTTGCGTACAAAATAACGGGGTATTAAAATATTCATGTGCAGGTAAAAAAGCGCAACAAGAAAAACATTGTTGATGCATTCCTTGAAATAAAAATGCGGGTCCAGCACCCTTACATTGTAAGAGAAAAGCGGGAAAAGAAAAATGATAAGCCAGATGCAAAACTGAAATGCAATGCTCCGGAAGGCTGCTTTAAACATGGGTACATGATAGAATGTAAAAATATCAGAAGGTTCATGCAAGATGTTAACTTTATCAATACCTTAACGCCCGTTTCATTGAAAATAGCGATAAAATGCAGTTTTTTGGCGGTAAATAAGCTATTTTTAAGCCGTTCAGTGTTGGATGGCTTATTTTTCAATATAATGGAGCGTAGGCGGACATGGTTGATTCATCGTACAAAAGCGTTGAATCATCGGTAACAAGTGATACTTGATATATAGTAACAATTCACTAACACCATAGCCGTCTATTATTGCTCTCCTTTTAACCAGGCGCAAACAATTATGATATCGAAACGCGTTATTAATTCCCTTTTGTTCTCAACGGGCACTGCTTTGTTACTTATAGCGTCTTGTAAAAAAGCTGACATCAATTATGGTTCTCAATACGTCGATAGCAAAACCAATGTGGTGCGTATCGATACTTTTGCTCCGGTTGTTTCCACTGTTTTTGTAGATTCATTCGCCACTGCCGCAACAGGTACCGCACTAATTGGTAAATACACCGACAGTTACCTGGGCAAAGTTGCTGCTGAATCGTATTTTGAATTAACCACCCCATCAGGCACTGCGCCTACACTGAAGGCTTCCTATGATTCACTGATACTGGTCATTAAACCCAACAGATCGTACTACGGCGATACTACGCAGAATATTCAGCTCAACGTAACACAGCTGAATGAGATTATCGGCCTGAAAAATACGGCTACTACCTTTTACAACACTACTTCGTTCCAGAAAGGGGCGGTAATTGGCCAGGCGAATTTCACCCTGCGCCCGCGTTTTACCGATACCGTGAGCATCAGGCTGAACGACAACCTGGGCGCCACCCTGTTTGCAATGCTGCGCGATAAAACGACAGAAGTGCAGAACAGCGAAAACTTTATCAACTATTTTAAAGGACTGGTTATTTCGGCCACAGGCAATACGTCATCGGTGTTTGGTATTAAAGACAGCATTACCATGCGTCTCTGTTACCGCGAGCCAACATCTGACTTTACCAATGAACGGCAGCTGAGCTTTACGCTTAACAACAACAGCCACCAGTTTAACCATATTGATGTTGACCGCAGCGGCACCAAACTGGGTGATGTGCATTTCGGTTTTACCAACAGGGATGCCAGTTCTTACACAACCGGCAACATGGCGTTTACGCAGTACCTTACCGGCAGCATGATTAAAATACGCTTCCCGTCTATCAGGCAGATTGCCGTGATACCGGGTTTTGTAAAAATACTCAATGCACAACTGGTGGTGCGGCCCATTAAAGGCAGTTTTGCCAACGACAGCCTGCCTGCACAGGTTACACTTGCCGCAACCGATGTAACCAATACCATTGGTGTACCGCTTACCATCTCTGCAGGCTCGTCTGCTGCAACACAGTACGGCAACCTGGTGTATGATTTCCAGAACAGCAATACCAATTATTCATACGATTTAACTACTTACTTACAAGGACAGCTGGGAACGGCTTATGACAATAATCTGGGTTTATTACTGGTACCGCCAACACCGGCGCGCACAACAACCTTCAACAGGATTGTTGCTGCCGACAGCAAGCTGGGCGCGGATAGCAGGATGCAATTGATCGTGTATTATTTGTCTATTTACTAAACTTACTATCTACTGCAATGAAATATTTTTATACGATCATCCTCTTATTGGTTCTTGGAGAAACGGCATCTGCCCAAACAAATGCGTCGCCGTATTCTATTATAGGTATTGGTGATATTGAATCCAGTTATTTCGACCGCGGCTCGGGCATGGCTGATGCGAGCATTTCGCTGATTGCCGGCAAATTTCAATACAATGCCAACCCTGCCTCTTATGCGCGTATGGACGACCATTTTTTCTCTGTTGAATTATCAGGCAAGTTTAAAAATGTAGGATACACCGGCGCTAACATTCAGGGTACAGCACACTCCAACGATTTCCAGATTGAACGCCTGGCCCTTGCTATAAAAATTAAGCATTGGTGGGGTATTGGCTTTGGCCTGTTGCCTTTCAGCAGCAGCAACTATTCGTTCACTGCTCCTAAAAATATTATCGGTACAGGCCAGTATGTAAATACCACCTATACCGGTACAGGCGGTTTGCACAAAGCCTATCTCGCCAACTCATTCATGCCCATCAAAAACCTTACGCTCGGTGTTGAAACGCAATACCTGTGGGGTAACCTGCAGCAGGAGCAGGTGATGAGCACCAGCAGTGTTGCCGGTGGTACGCTCGATGCGGTGCAAAACAATTACCTGAGCAAGGTGGCTTTCAAATTCGGTGCTTTATATAATGGTAAAATCGCGAAGAAATGGGCCATTGGTTTGGGCGCAACTGCATCTAACAAAACCAAGCTCAATACAGATAATACCATTACGGTAACCGATGCAGGTCAGCCGATTGTTACCGATTCATCTTATAACTATGGCATATTTACCCTGCCGGTGATGTATGCATTCGGCGGACACCTTACCTATAATGGCAAGTACACCCTGGCAGCCAATTACCAGTTTCAGAACTGGGCCGATCTGAAACAGAAAGGCCTGGGTTATTCACTGGTAAATGCCGACCGTTTATCTGTGGGCTTTGAATATGCCGGCCTGGTAAACAACCTGTACGAGAAATATTACCTGCAGGCAGGTGGCTATTATGGCCATACTTACCTGAATGTGAACGGCAACCCGCAGAAAGATTACGGTTTAACACTGGGTGTTGGCTTAAACACCACCTCGCGTGTTCCCGGTGCCGGTTTAATGAGCTACCAGCTGAACCTGGGCCTCGGAAACAGGGGCAGCACCAACAACGGCGGCATCAAAGAAACCTATACTACCGTTGGTTTCTCCGTGATTTTCAGGGATCTGTGGGGTGTTAAACAGCGCTACGAATAATTTAGCGGTTCAGGGAAGATTTTTGAGCTAAAAATTAAAATTCTTTTCTTACCTTTGCCGTCCTTTCACAGGGTGGCAGTATGGTGACTGTTACCTGTTCGTTGAAATTAATTATTTGGGTTAGTAAAAAATATTTGCAATGAAACGTACATTTCAACCACACACGCGTCGTCGTAAAACCGTTCACGGTTTCCGCAAACGCATGCAAACTGCCAATGGCCGTAAAGTGTTGGCCAGCCGCCGTGCGAAAGGCCGTAAGAAACTCACAGTTTCTGACGAAAGAAAATTAAAATAGTGTTGACCGGCACGGGCCGGGAATAGCGACTATATTCAGCCTCATCCTAACCGGTGGGGCTTTTTCTTTTTTAAATTCCAGATTATCGCAGCATCATTTTCATATGGTAAAATAGAAAAACTGAAAAGCCGCAAGCTGCTTGAACAGTTGTTTCGTGAAGGCAAATCGTTCCTGGTTTTCCCGGTGAAGGTTATTTACCTGCAGCCTGTCGAGCCAATGGATTTCCCGGTGAAAGTAGCGGTGGGTGCCAGTGGCAGGCATTTTAAAAAAGCCGTTCACCGCAACCGTGTAAAACGCCTGATGCGCGAGGCCTACCGTTTGAACAAGGCGCCGCTGCACCAGCTGGTGACCTCGCAACAAAAACAGGTTGCCGTATTTTTGCTGTACATCGATAAGGTGCTGCCGCCCAATGGCGACCTGCTGCAGCAAAAAATGCCGGTGCTTATAAACAAACTGGTAAAAGAACTGAATGAAAACATTACTCCGCATACTTAGCTTTCCCCTGATTGCGGTGATACGTATTTACCAGTACGTAATATCGCCTGCCATGGGGCCCAAGTGCAGGTTTACCCCCACCTGCTCGCAGTATGCCGTGGAAGCATTGAAAAAATACGGCCCTTTCAAAGGGCTGGCACTCGCGCTGAAACGTATTGCGCGCTGCCACCCCGGCGGCGGAAGCGGCTACGACCCGGTGCCGTGAGAATAACGGACAAGGAACAGGAAATATTGAATGAAGGAACGGCTACCGGCTTCGCCGGAGGGCCGGGATCGGGTGAATACTGAATAGTCAATTGTGAATTTGGGGGCGGGTATGGAATGAAACACAGTGATGTTAATGAAGAGCTTCCCCCCGGTGGAGCTTATTTTGTTCTGAAGCAATCCTTTGAACAGAAGCTTCGCGAAGCATGTCGCGAGAGGGCGTAAGATCAACGGTTCATGATAATAAAAAGGCTCCCGTTTTCGGAAGCCTTTTTGCATTTAGTGCGTCATTTTTTCCAGGTTGTTAATCAGGTCTGTGAATTCGGCACCGGAATAGAATTTATAAATTTCAGGGGCCTTTCCATCTTCACCGGGTTCAAGCGCAGCGGGTATTTTATGGTAGGGGCCGTACAATCTTGCTTTGGGGTTTTCGCTTATTTTAACCAGGGCGCCGGGTGCGGCCAGGTAGTTTTGGTTCGCGGCTGATACATTAAGGCCATGCGACAATTGTTTGAGGCTGTCGATTTTTACCTTCAGTTCCTGCTGGGAAATCATTTTGTTGCTGCTGAGGTCTTTACCCAGTTCCAGCTTGCTGCCTACCACTGAATCAACACGCAGGTTAAGGATATATGCACCTGCTGCAGGTACATCAACGGTAGTAGTATTGCTGCCGTTTTTTACTGTAAGGGTGGTTTTTTCACTGCCTGATAATTCCAGTTCTTTTTCGGCATAACCAGTGCCTTCTTTAACAGTAATGTTGTTGCCTTCCGCAGTTACACTGCCTTTGGCCATAACAAGAACTTTTTTTCCGGGACCGCTGGAGCATGCGGCAAATGTTGCTGCAGCCGCAAAAGCCAGTAAAAATTTTTTCATGGTTGTTAATAATGGTTAGAGAATAAAAAAGTCCGGCAATATTGCCGGACTTCCAAAGTAAACCTATTTGGTGTGGGAGCCAATTTTTATTTTTTATTGAAACGTTCACCCACTTTTTCCCAGTTTACCACGTTCCAGAAAGCACCCAGGTATTCGGGGCGGCGGTTCTGGTACTTGAGGTAGTAAGCGTGTTCCCAAACGTCGACACCCAATAATGGTGTGCCTTTTACTTCGGCAACGTCCATCAGGGGATTGTCCTGGTTAGGGGTAGAAGTGATTTCGAGCTTGCCGTCTTTAATAATCAACCAGGCCCAGCCGCTACCGAAACGGGTAGTTGCTGCTGCATTGAATTTTTCCTTGAAAGCATCGAATGAACCGAAAGTGCTGTTGATGGCATCGGCCAGCGCACCTGCAGGTGCAGTGGTTTCGGGGTTTGGCGCCAGGCTTTCCCAGAAGAAGCTGTGGTTCCAGTGACCGCCACCGTTGTTACGTACAGCAGGTGAAATGCTGCCTGCTGCCTGTACCAGCTCTTCGAGGCTCTTGTTTTCGTTTTCAGTGCCTGCAATGGCTTTATTCAGGTTGTCTACATAAGCCTGGTGGTGTTTACCATGATGTATCTGCATGGTAGTAGTGTCGATATGCGGTTCCAGCGCATCGTGTGCATATGGAAGGGCAGGTAACGTAAATGCCATAACTATCAATTTAATTTAATGATCAAATCTGATTCAGGTATAGAGTAACAAAAGTATTATCAGTTGGTTGAATATGCCAAATCACCTTTTTATAAAATATTTTCCAGCGCCTTTAAATCGTGCACCACATAGGTTGCCTGCACATGCGGATCAATACCCAGGTGGTTCACAAATATGGTGTCCATGCCTGCATTGATACCTCCCTGTATGTCGGCATCCAGGTTATCACCAATCATTATACTGGTTGCGGCAGTGGCACCGGTAAGCGCCATGGCATAATCAAAAATTTCCTTGTTGGGTTTCAGGCTGTTCGATTTTTCTGAAGTAACCACTTCCCCGAAGAAACTTTTGATACCGCTGTGCTCGAGCTTGCAGTGCTGCACGCTATCAAACCCATTGGTTACCAGGTGCAGGGCATAGCCTTTTTGCTGCAGGTACTGCAGTATTTCCATGGTGTAGGGAAACAGGTTTTTGCGGTAAGGCAGGTGGTCGAGAAACCTGGCAGACAGTTCCCGGGCCAGCGGCTCATCTGCTATTTTAAAATCGAGCAGCGTAAGCCATTGTCTTTTCCATCGCAGCTCATCCTGCTTAATGTAACCCTTGGTATAACGATCCCACAGGCGGTTGTTGTGAAAATTATACCGCTCAAAAAACAGCTCAAAATCATGAACGCCTCTTTCCGCCAGCGCATGCTGCTGGTACAGCGTTGAAAGTGTTTCGCGTGCATTGGTTTCAAAATCCCACAACGTATGATCGAGATCGAAAAATAAATGTTTGTATTTCATTCAGATAAAGTCTTTCGGCACTGTACATAACAAAGCTAGTCTATCCCGGCAACAACAATTGTCGAAATGAAATATTTTCGTTGTATGAATATTGTTATCACCGGTGCTTCCAAAGGATTGGGCAAGGCCATTTCCGAAAAATTTGCCGCAGACAAACAGGGTCACAGTTTTTTCCTGTGTGCCCGCAATGCTGAAACTTTAAAGGCTTTTGCCACGGAATTGCAGGCCCGTTTTCCGCGAACGACGGTAAATTTTTATGCCTGTGATATGGGCGTGAAAGCTGAAGCCGAAGCATTTGCCAACTGGGTGTTGGGTTTTAACAAACCGGTAGATATACTGGTGAATAATGCCGGCCAGTTTGTACCCGGCAGTATTTCGAATGAGCCGGAAGGCGTGCTGGAGCAAATGATACAGGTAAACCTGTACAGCGCTTACTACTTAACCCGTGTGCTGCTGCCGCATATGATACAGGCGCGGCAGGGGCATATTTTTAATATGTGTTCCATTGCATCGCTGAAAGCATATGATAATGGCGGGGCTTACAGCATTAGCAAGTATGCGCTGGCAGGTTTTTCGCGCAACCTGCGGGAAGAATTGAAACCACACCAGGTAAAAGTAACAGCAGTGTATCCCGGTGCAGCCTATACTGATTCGTGGAGCGGATCGGGCGTTGACCCGCAGCGTTTGATGGACGCCGGCGATATTGCAGAAATGGTGTATGCCACGGCACACCTGTCGCCCAGGGCCTGCGTGGAAGATATCATTCTGCGGCCGCAGCTGGGAGACCTGTAGTTGTTTAAAGTTGGAAGTTTAACGTTTAACGTTCGTGTTTTTACCCGGTTTTGAATTCGGTATTCATCATTCCTTGTTCCTTGTTCGATATTCGTATCTTCGCCGCATGGAACAACTGTTGCAACAGATAGAACAGGTAAAGCAGGAAATCAATACGTTTGAAGGCTATAACGGCGAGGCCGCTGAAACATTCCGTATCAAATACCTGGGCACCAAGGGTATTATAAAAGGCCTGATGGGCGGTATGAAAGATGTACCCAATGACCAGAAAAGGGAATTTGGCCAGGTAATGAATGCACTGAAGCAACTGGCTGAAGAAAAATGGGAAGCATTGAAACTGGCAGGCGGCGATGGTGCTGCAGCCGGTGGATCAACCATTGACTGGAGCCTGCCCGGCACCCAGCAGCAGGTAGGCAGCCGCCACCCTATCAGCATTGTGCGTAACGAAATTATTTCAATATACCACCGCCTCGGCTTTGCTATTGCAGAAGGTCCCGAGGTGGAAGATGACTGGCACAACTTTACCGCATTAAACCTGCCCGAGAATCACCCGGCGCGCGACATGCAGGATACGTTTTACATAAACCAGAACCCCGACTGGCTGCTGCGCACGCACACCAGCAGTGTTCAGGCACGTACCATGGAAACGCAGAAGCCCCCCATCCGCATTATATGCCCGGGCCGCGTGTACCGCAATGAAACCATCAGCGCACGTGCACACTGCTTTTTTCACCAGGTAGAAGGTTTGTATGTAGATGAAAATGTAAGTTTCGCTGACCTTAAGCAAACCCTGTATTTCTTTGTGCAGGAAATGTTTGGCAAGGAGGTGAAAGTACGTTTCCGCCCTTCTTATTTCCCCTTTACCGAGCCAAGTGCTGAAATGGACATCAGCTGTACCGTTTGCGGTGGCGCCGGTTGTTCATTGTGCAAACATACCGGCTGGGTAGAAATACTGGGTTGCGGTATGGTGCATCCTAAAATGCTCGACAACTTTGGCATCGATTCCAACAAATACACCGGCTTTGCCTTTGGTATGGGTATGGAGCGTATTTGCCAGCTGAAATACGTGGTAAACGACCTGCGCCTGTACTCACAGAATGATGTGCGGTTTTTACAGCAATTTACGAGTTCTGTATAACGGTTTCAAAAGTGTTTTTACATCATTCAACGATAAGAGAAAGCCCCGCGATAATACTTCGCGGGGCTTTTTTTTGTGCAATGCCTTTCAAAATGACAGGCTTTTTTCAAATCGGAAGGGAAAACTGGGTAACAGACTATGCCATTCAGGAACAGGAAACGGCTACACTGCGCGCGGCTGCTGTGTTTGCGACGACTAGGCGATACATGTCATGAAAATGGAATGTGTTTTGGCATATAACGTACTTAGTAAACACAAAGAACATGGATCCCGAGGTCATTATCAGGATAGCAAAGGACGGCGATGTAAAATATGCCTTGGCTATCGTTACAGAAATGGAATCTTCTGCCAAAGCAAGGGGTACGGGTATTGCCCGCAGAACCCCGGAAATGATTGGTGAAAAAATAAAAAACGGCAACGCGGTTATTGCCGTAACCCGCACCGGCGAATGGGTTGGGTTCTCTTACATTGAGCCCTGGAGCAATGGCACATTCGTTTCTAACTGTGGTTTAATTGTATCACCTGCGTTCAGGCATTTGGGTGTAGCCACAGGTATTAAAAAAAGAATATTCGAGCTGTCGCGTATGAAATACCCGCTGGCCAAAATATTCAGCATCACAACCGGTATGGCGATTATGAAAATTAACCACGACCTGGGTTTTAAACCGGTTACTTTCTCAGCCGTAACACAGGATGATGCCTTCTGGGATGGTTGCCGCTCGTGCGTAAACTATTCTATTCTGGAGGGTAAATGCAGGCAGAACTGTTTGTGTACTGCCATGCTGTACGACCCGGCCGAACACATCAGCTGCAGCGATGAGGCGCTGGTGTACTAACAATGGGTGTTCATTCCAGGGAATATGCATGTAAAAATGACAAAGGTGATACGGACTGTATCACCTTGTCTTTTTATACAACTATGTAATAAACTTATTGTTGTTTTACCATTTTCTCGGCGTTCTCTGCTACCTGCAATGCCTCGATAAATTCATCAATATCACCATTGATAACCGCATCAAGATTGTAAGAAGTAACACCTACACGGTGATCGGTAACACGGCCCTGTGGCCAGTTATAAGTGCGTATTTTGGCGCTGCGGTCACCGGTGCTGACCAGGGTTTTACGTTGGCGGGCAATTTCTTCTTCCTGCTTGCGCACCTGTTCTTCGTACAGGCGGGTACGCAGCATGGTCATGGCTTTTTCACGGTTGCCCAGCTGGGTACGTTCTGTTTGGCAAATAACAACGGTGCCTGTAGGTATGTGTGTTAACATTACCTTGGTTTCTACCTTGTTCACGTTTTGTCCGCCCGCACCACCGCTTCGTGCGGTTTCCATTTTCACATCACTGTCTTTCAGTTCAAAGTCTACTTCTTCGGCTTCGGGCATTACTGCAACAGTGGCGGCCGATGTATGTACGCGGCCCTGTGTTTCAGTGGCCGGTACGCGCTGTACGCGGTGCACACCACTTTCAAATTTCAGGGTACCGTATACATCTTCACCGGTTACTTCTACCATCACCTCTTTGTAGCCACCGGCAGTACCTTCGCTTTCGCTTACAATGGCGGTTTTCCAGCCTTTTTTAGCACAGTAGCGCAGGTACATATTAAGCAGGTCGCCGGCAAAAAGCGAGGCTTCATCACCACCGGTACCGGCGCGTATTTCAAGTACTGCATTTTTATCATCCTGCGGATCTTTGGGAATCAGCAGTTTGGTGAGGTCTTTTTCAAGCTGTGTTTTCTTTTCTTCCAGTTCGGGCAGCTCCATTTTGGCAAGCTCGCGCATGTCTTCATCAGAGCCGTTCAGTGCTTCTTTGCTGAAATCATAATCGGCCATTACCCTTTTGTACAATTCAAATGGCTGTACAATTTTTTCGAGTGAGCGATATTCTTTGCTAAGCCTGCCAAACTCCTTCTGGTTATTGATAATTTCAGGATTCGTCAGCGCCACGCCTATCTGCTCAAAACGGGCTTTTATGGCTTCCAGTTGATCTAACATAATTTCTCTTTTTTACTCCGGGTGTTTACCCGGCTGCAGCATTTATTACAGTCAACCAGTGGTTGGGTAATAAAGTGGCGGCAAAATTACAGGTTTTCGGCGGCATCCGCTTATCACACTTACCTTTACCGCATGGCAAATTTGAAATTCAGGGCAGATGTTTTGTTTACAGGCCGGGAATTACGCGATGATCAGTCGGTTCTGGTGCTGGATGATGACAAAAAAGTGGTGGATATTATTGCACTTGCCGACGCCGGCGATGATGTGCAGTACCACCCGGGCTGGCTGCTGCCCGGATTGATTAATTGCCATTGCCACCTGGAATTGAGCCATTTGCACAAACTGGTTCCGGAACAAACAGGGTTGGTTGATTTTGTAATGACCGTAATGAAACAGCGGCATTTTCCCGAAGCTGAAATACAGCAGGCCAGCGAAGCAGCAGAGCAGCAAATGCTGCGGCAAGGCATAGTGGCAGTGGGTGATATCTGCAATACGGCGCATACCTTGCCCGTTAAACAGGCAGGCCGCATGCAGTACCGCAACTTTGTGGAAGTAAGTGGTTTTGTTCCGCAAACGGCTGCCATGCGTTTTCAGCAGGCCGAAGCAGTATACAACCAGTTTGCACAGGCAGGTATGGAACAGCAAACAGCTATTGTGCCGCACGCACCCTATTCTGTTTCTGGAGCATTGTTTGGTTTAATCAATGCGCATAGTGCAGGCAAACGTATTACCATGCACAACCAGGAAACACTGGCAGAGGAACGTTTTTTTGTAGACGGGCAAAGCGATTTCAGGAGATTATATACCGGCTTTGGTATTGATATTTCCTTTTACCAGGCACCCGGCAAAAGCAGCCTGCAGGCGTGTTTGCCGTTATTGAACCAGACGGGCGGCATTGTGCTGGTGCACAATACCTTTACCTCCGAGGCTGATATTGCTTTTGCCTTGCAAACAGGCGAGCCGGTGTATTGGGCCTTATGCCCCAATGCCAACCGGTACATTGAAAACCGCATGCCGCCTGTGCCTATGCTGCTGAAAAACGAAGTGAACATTGTACTGGGAACAGATAGCCTGGCCAGTAATCACCAACTGAGTATATTGAGCGAAATACAAACCATCAGCCGCCATTATCCTGAAGTGCCGTTGCATACCATGCTGCAATGGGCTACACTGAATGGTGCGCAGGCATTGGGGTTAGATGCCCTGCTCGGCAGTTTTGACCCCGGCAAACAACCCGGTGTTGTAAACATTACCGGCGTTGAAAACAATGTACTGCAAGCCAATGCTGCGGTACAGCGCATTGTTTAAGCAGCATTGGTTGTGCGCCATACACTTTAGCGTTTAACCCAGTACCTCCTGCAATACCTGCAGGGTACGCATTTGCCCGAAGTCTGCAATGTGCAGGGCTACATATTGCTGCAGCGCCTCAATAAGTTCGCGGCGCATAAGGCGGTTCATGGGAATGTTTTCGAGATCGTTGTAAAACTGGATATTGTGAATGCGTGAGGTTAGGCTGGCAGGTTCGCCGCTGATATAGTGCGGATGCAAAGGAGATTCTGCAATAAACTGTCCTTCCTGCAAATCCAATACAGGTGTTTGTTTGCTGAATTCACCCTGCAGCTGAAAACCCAGTTCGGTACCCAGGTGCAGGGTGAAGTATAATGGCAGGTTGGCAACCAGTGTGTCGTTGCCGCGGTCGAGCTGTTTCAGGGTATCTTCTATCAGGTAAAATAATTCAGGGTTAGCTTCGGGTTGTTTTAAGCTGTGTTGCACCAGCTCTACCACGTACATGGCAACAGCATTGCGTATTACGTTAAAAAACACCTGCTGGTAAATATAGCCCCACTGGTAGTCTTTAATAAACTGCAGGTTCTTGAGATCGTTATGGTACACTTCCATTTCCAGTACCGCGCCTGGCTGAAAGTAAGCTGCCTTGCCTGCAGAGCGTTTGGTGGTTTGCCGCACGCCTTTTACCATGTAGTTCTGCACGCCGAACAGCTCGGTGTAAATGGTGCTGATTACACTGGTTTCACCGTACCTGATGGTGCGCAATACAATGCCTTTGGTTTTATGCGTCATGAAACGTGCGCGGGAATTTCTTTTACATTACCCGTACGTTTTAATACACCCCAATGCTGCAGCTCACCTTTAATGGCGCGCTTAAACGAACGGAACAATACCACAATCATCAGCCAACGGTACACAAGTCGCTGCGGAATCATCCATACCAGCTTGGCTGGTTTCTCTTTTTCCAGTCCAAAGGCCAGTAGCGCAATGGCTGCGTCTACAATCATGAATACGAGGTAATAGGTAAATATTTTACCGCGGTTATCGGTCATTAAACCGAGTATCATAATAATATCTGCCAGTGGTGTAAACAGCGGTATAATGTATTTGAACAACAGTATATCGGGCAATGCGAGCCAGCCAAGTGATGTATACTTGTGGTTGAAAACAGCATCGTTGTTTTTCCAGAAGGTTTGCATTACACCAAAGCTCCAGCGGAAACGCTGTTTGAAAAACTGTTTCAGCGTTTCGGGCGCTTCAGTAAAGGCCAGTGCTTTTGATTCGTTGGCTACTATGTAACCGCAGCGCAGAATACGGATGGTGATGTCACAATCTTCTGCAAGGGTATCGGTGGTAAAGCCGCCTGCCGCTTCAATGGCTTCTTTGCGGAAGGCCCCGATGGCACCGGGTACAACCGTGATGGCATTTACATAGGCAAAGGCTTTGCGGTCGAAGTTCTGGCTGGTAATGTACTCAATACTTTGCCAGCGGGTAAGCAGGTTTCTTTCGTTGCCTACTTTTACAGTGCCTGCCACTGCACCTATTTTTTCATTTACAAACGAACGCACCAGCATACGCACTGCATCCGGGCGCAGTTTGGTGTCTGCATCTATACAAACCACGTAGTCTGCACTGGATTGCGCAATGCCGTAGTTGAGTGCAGAAGCCTTGCCTCCATTGGGTTTGGTAAATACACGCACCAGCGGGTGATCTTTAAATGCTTCGTACACTACCTCGTATGTGCGATCGCTGCTGCCATCGTTTACGAAGATGATTTCGAAGTTGGGATAGTCGCAGGCCAGCAGGTTTTGCATGGAGCTTACGGCATTCACTTCTTCGTTAAAGGCAGGCACAATAATGCTTACCAGCGGGTTGCCGGGCAAGCCGCTCAGGTGCGCCAGTTTTTTTTCTTTTCTTTTCTGCAATACAGCCAGCACGCCGATAATGGCCAGGCGTATCATGCTGATGGTTAAGAAAGACAGGAACAATATTTCAAGAATATGCCCGAGATAATATCCACCCTGGGCGAGTATCATGTTCATTTGAATAAAACCATAACCACTGTCTTTGGGTATGGGCGGCATCAGTTCTTCTTTTGATTTGCCCAGCAAATCGGCAATGGTGGTAAAGCGGTAGCCCTGGCTTTGAAAGTATTTGATAATGCGGGGCAAGGCTTTAATCGTGGCTTCACGCGGACCGCCTGCATCGTGCAGCAGTATAATGTTGCCGCGGTTTTGCTCACGTACTATGCGGTTGAAAATAGTGTCGGCATTGTAGGTGGGGTCAATAGATGCCTGCCAGTCTTCCGGGTCAATGCTCTCGCCAATGGTTAAATAATTGCGCGAGCGGCTAAGGGCAACCGGTATAATCTCTTCTGCTTTTTCAGGCTCACTATCCGCATTAAACGGCGCACGGAACAGGATGGTGCTGCGACCGATAATACATTCAATCAGCAGCCTGGTGGCATCCATTTCAAGCAATGCACGCTTTTTACTGATGTTGGCAATATTGGGATGTGTAAAGGTGTGGTTGCCTA
Organism: Deminuibacter soli; assembly: GCF_003412455.1. Taxonomy (GTDB): domain Bacteria; phylum Bacteroidota; class Bacteroidia; order Chitinophagales; family Chitinophagaceae; genus Deminuibacter; species Deminuibacter soli. The sequence continues at coordinate 1,355,898 of NZ_QTJU01000001.1, forward strand.
TTTCATAGCCCTCGTTGTAAATTCTTTTTACCAGCGGTATGTAGTTTTCGGCCTGTATGCCTACTATAAAAAATGCTGCCGGTACTTTGTACTTGGCCAGGGTATCGAGAATTTGTTTGGTGTACACCGGGTCTGGACCATCATCAAAGGTGAGTACCATTTTTTTGTCTTTCGGTGCGCCCCATTTTTTTACCACGTAGTTGGATGGCAGTGAATCATAATGTTCCTCGGCAATCAGGTATTCTGTGCTGTCGAGTTGTATGCTGATATGGCCGTTGGCGGGCGTGCTTTGCACATCGAGTACCTCACCTTCGCCAATATAATCCACATCGTTGGTGCCGAGAATGCTGCTGAAATCTTCGTAATTGAACGAGGTTAAAGCGGCCTTGGTCATGGGCAAATCATAGAAGTCCCACAAGCGGCTGTCTTCATTACCCAGGCGCCACATGGCTGTGCCTGCCAGTCCGTATTCTGTGGCAAAACGGATAGTATTGAAATTAGTGGCAGCATCGGCAAAGTGTACCTGGTGCGCTACATTGTTGTCGTCGGTATAGCTGAACTTGGCGTTGTATGTGTTATTGTCAAAGTCAATCGTGGCATCATTGTCACGTGCCAGTGTAAGTGCCTCCTGGAAAGAAACGGTTTGCACGGTATCCTTCGACCAGTCGTACCCGTAACCCGCAATGTTAAGTACAATCTTTTTCGACGGTACTTTCTTCGCAACCTGGTCTACCGCCGCTTCAATCCATTTCTGGCTCGATATAGGTCCGGGGCCGGTATCATCCGAATGTTCGTCGTATGCCATCAAAAACAGGTAATCATTGTAGTTGCTCAGTGCTTCGTAGTCGTAGTCTTCATTAAAAGCCGCAACGTTTTGGGTTACCAGGTAACCATTGCTGTGCAGGCGTTCGTACAGTTCTTTTAAAAAGGTAGTGAGGTATTCGTTCTGGTCTTCCTTTAAATCTTCAAAGTCCACATTCAATCCTGCAAAATCGTACTGTTTAAAAATGTGCAGCAGCGATTGAATCAGTCTTTCTTTTTTAGCGGGATCATGCAATATGCGGTGAACAGCTTCGCCCTGCCATTTGCCTTTGGCATAGTTGGAAAGCATGGGCATTATTTTAACGCCTGCTTTCTGAATTACGTCGAGTGCACGGGTATCGATATTGGTGTAAACAGTATCTGCTTTGGGATCGATAAACAGCCATTCGGGAATAACCAGGTTAAGCTTCGATACGTTTTTGCGCAGCGAGATGAGTGATTGCAAGTCCCAGTCAACATAAAACGCGGCACGAATGCCAAGGCTGTCGCTGAAAAGTGATGAGTTGGAAAGGTTAAGGGTTTTGTTTTTCTGGCCCTGCCCTTTACCGGCAGCCCATTTGGCGTTGATAGCGCTGCGGAAACCCTTGTATTTTTTGCTGAGCGGACTTGTGGCGAAAATGGGTTTATCATCCTGCAGGGCGCTTTTCATGGCTGCACCCAGTTTGGGTAGCGAGGGGGTATACACGTTGCGGATGGCGAAATAAACCACTACTCCTGCGAGCAGCAGCAGGAAAAGCAATATGCGGCCTACCCATTTAAAGCGTTGCCACCGGGTAGGTGTGGCTGTTTGAAATATTTGTTTGGCAGGGGTTTGAATTGTGCTCATGGCTGCGCAAGCTACATATGATGTTTGGAATGGGTGCAAAAACCGCGCTGAATTTCAACAACGCAGACTGAATTTAACGATTAAAACCGCCGGGTATTATTTTTTTACACAAATACTAACAATTGGCAAATGAAAAACGGTTTTCTGCATTACACGGGGTAAACAGAAAACCGTTTTGTTATAGTGAGGCGGATTAATTATCCTTCAAAGCTGCTGTAGAAGTACGGTGTTTTGGCTTCAAATTCTGCGCTGCAGGTATCTACCATTTTAAACACGCGCGTAATGCCAAGGGCCTTGCGTTTTTCGTATACTTCCTCGTCGGTGGTATTGCTGTGCAGTATGCGGGCAATCTGCTCGTCGCTGAAGCCTTTTTTCTTGGCATCTTTCAGCAGTTCAACAGGCAGGGAATCGAGGGTATATTTCGCGATTTCCTTTTCTATATTGCAGATATCCTGTATCTGGTAAATAAACCAGCGGTCAATACCTGTTGCTTCCACAATGGTTTTAACACGCACACCCTGCATCAGCGCATCTTTGATACGGAAAATGCGGTCCCATTTCGGTACCTTGATGTATTCTACCAGGTCTTCGCTTTTCATCATGCTTTTGCCATAGTAACCCAGGCCAACTGCCTCGTTTTCCAGGCTCTGGCAGGCTTTCTGGATAGCTTCGGTAAAGCTGCGGCCGATGGCCATTACTTCTCCCACGCTTTTCATTTGCAAACCCAGCGTGTCGTTAGCGCCTTTAAACTTGTCGAAGTTCCAGCGGGGCACTTTTACAATTACGTAGTCCAGTGCAGGTTCAAAATAAGCCGAAGTGGTTTTCGTGATCTGGTTTTTCAGCTCATCCAGGTTGTAACCAATGGCCAGTTTGGCGGCAATTTTGGCAATGGGGTAACCGGTTGCTTTAGATGCCAGCGCAGAAGAACGGCTAACGCGGGGGTTAATTTCGATGGCAATCAGTTCTTCTGTTTCAGGATTCAGGGAGAACTGCACGTTACAGCCGCCGGCGAAATTGCCGAGGTCGCGCATAATCTGGATGGCAGTATTGCGCATCAGCTGAAATGCGGTATCGCTGAGGGTCATTGCCGGCGCCACGGTAATGGAATCGCCGGTATGGATACCCATGGGGTCAAAGTTTTCTACGGTACAGATGATTACTACGTTGTCGGCAGAATCGCGCAGCAATTCCAGCTCAAACTCTTTCCAGCCCAGCACGGCTTTTTCTACCAGTACTTCGTGAATGGGTGAAGCAGACAAACCGCGGTTCAGCGCTTCGTCAAGGTCGGCTTTTGTGTGCACAAAACCACCGCCTGTACCACCAAGGGTAAAGGATGGGCGGATAACCAGCGGGAAGCCGATTTCCTGTGCAAACTCCTTGCCTTCCAAAAAGCTGTTGGCTGTTTTGGCAGGGGCAACGGGAACGCCGAGCTGAATCATCCACTGGCGGAATTTCTCCCTGTCTTCTGCTTTGTCGATGGCTTTAATATCTACACCAATCAAACGCACATTGTATTTTTCCCAGATCCCAAGCTCTTCAGCTTCTTTCGCCAGGTTCAACGCAGTTTGTCCGCCCATGGTAGGCAGTACGGCGTCAATTTCGTTTTCCTGGAGAATCTGTTCAATGCTGTCTACAGTAAGCGGTAACAGGTACACCCTGTCGGCCATCATGGGGTCGGTCATAATGGTAGCCGGGTTGCTGTTAATAAGAATAACTTTAATTCCTTCTTCGCGCAAGCTGCGGGCGCTCTGCGATCCGGAATAATCAAACTCACATGCCTGGCCTATTACAATAGGACCAGAACCGATAATAAGGACAGTTTTGATAGATGTGTCTCTGGGCATGGTACTTGCTAAAAATGCGGTTATATTTACAAATGCCTTTACCCGGTTGGCGTTTACTGGTTACCAGGTGACCGTTTTGGCCGGATAAATTGCGCAAAAGTAAGATTCATCGGCGAAATGGCCTTGCTAATTTTAAATTGATTGTTGTTTATTTGCTCAAAGCTTAAGTATGAAGCAGTTGCTGAAGCAGTATTTGTTTTTTTCAGGATGTGTTTTAGGTTTACTAACAGTTGTTACAGCCCAGGCCCAGGTTCCGCCACCTGCTATCGCCAATAGTTATTTCCGCGACCCGCTGGGTATACCCATTTCGCTTGCTGCCAATTTCGGCGAAATACGCAAAGGGCACTACCACATGGGGCTCGACATTCGCACCCAGCAAAAAGAAAACCTGCCTGTATATGCTGCAGCAGCTGGCTATATAAGCCGCATTTCCATAGAAAAAGGCGGTTTCGGCAAAGCCATTTACATTACCCACCCCGCAGGTTACACCACCGTGTACGTGCATCTCAATAAATTTTACGATTCGCTCGACCGCTATGTGCAGGCCAAACAGTATACAGATAAAAGCTGGGAACAGGATTGCGATATACCTGCCGGCTTATTCCCTGTTGCCAAAGGCCAGTTTATTGCCTGGAGCGGCAATACCGGCGCTTCGCAGGGCCCACACCTGCATTTCGAGATCCGCGACAACAAAACTGGTAATAATCTAAACCCCTTGTTGTTTCCTTCCCTCGGTGTGGAAGATGCAACACCACCGGCTATTTATGGTTTGTACTGGTACAACCGGAATTACAGCACCTACCAAACCGAGCCCAAACGCATTTTGCTGAAACGCCAGGGCGGCGATTATGTTAGCACGCAACAGGTGGTAAAAGTTGGCTCGCAGCGCATTAGCCTGGGCATACGGGCAGAAGATAAAACTTCCTCTTCTTCGTTTATGTTCGGCATATACCAAGCCTCTGTACTGCTGGACGACAGCCTGCAGAGCAGTTTTGCATTGAACGGTTTCTCATACAACGATACCCGCTATATAAATGCCTGCGTGGATTATACAACCTGGGTTACCAAAGGCACGCCCATTCAGCATTTGTCGCGCCTGCCGGGCAATGAACTGCCGGTGTTTACCACGAATGAAGAAGGCGGTATGCTGCAGCTGAAAGACAGCCTGCCGCACCAGGTAAACATTGAAGTAAAAGATGCAGCAGGCAATACCTCACGCGTGCATTTTACCGTACAGTACGATCCTGCCCTGCAGGAGAACCTGTTCTTTACCATGAACGGCATACCCCTGCAGCCCAATACCGCCGGCAATGTCACCAGCGAAAACGTAAAAGTGCATTTTGGTGAGTTTTGCCTGTACGATGCGGTAAACTTTGTACTGGCCGAAACACCAAACAAAGGCTGGCCTTATGCTTCGGTACAGGCGCAGCTGCACAATTACAAAGTGCCGGTGCACGAGCCTTACACGGTATCATTAAAGCTGAGCAGGCCAGAGCTGGCGCAGTATGCCGATAAAATTGTGATGGTACAGCAAAGCCCGGTAGCACGCGCTGCTATTAAACCTATTCGCGAGGGCGACTGGTTTACCGGCTCGTTTAAAAGCCTGGGCAGTGTACAATTGGTGATAGATAATGAGCCGCCTTCCGCACAACCAACTAACTTTGCCAACGGAACGCATGTGGGCTTAAACAGCACACTGCACCTGCGTTGCGGCGATAATATTGATGTGAAAAAAGTAGCCGTAACCGTTGATGGCAACTGGTTGTTGTTTACGCACAGCTACGGCGATTATGTATATGCCATGGATGATCATTTCCCGCTGGGCGAACACACCGTACGGGTTACTGTGACCGACCTGGCCGGCAATGTTACCGTGAAAGAATACACGCTCACCAAAGAAGACAGGAATATCGCCGCGCCGGTAAAAAGAAGTAAAAAACATAGTTCAGGTAAAAAGAAATCAAATGGAAGCAGCAGTAAACGAAGGAAGTAAAGCACCCGTGTTTAAAGGGGTTGACCAGGATGGCAATGTAATTTCACTGGCAGATTTTAAAGGGAAGAAAGTGGTATTGTATTTCTATCCCAAAGACAATACACCCGGCTGCACCGCACAGGCCTGCAACCTGCGTGATAACTACACCGAGTTGCTGGAGCAGGGTTTCCAGGTAGTGGGTGTTAGTGCAGACAGCATTAAAAGCCACAAGAAGTTTGAAGACAAGTTTCAGCTGCCATTTCCCTTGCTGGCAGATGAGGACAAGAAAATTGTGGAGCAATACGGCGTGTGGGGCGAAAAGAAGTTTATGGGCAAAACCTATATGGGCATCAGCCGCACTACTTTTTTAATAGATGAAGCAGGTGTGATCCGTAAAATCATTACTAAGGTTGACACACAGGATCATACAGCCCAGGTGCTCGGGGCATGGAATGAGGCGTAAGCGGGCCGGCATCTGCATCAGGAGGCCAGGTCCCAGCGCACCTCGCCAAACTCAACGTAAGGATAAATGCTGTCGCGCAGCCACAGGCGGCCCATTTCGTCAACATGGTCAATGATGCATTCGAAAGCAATAGCGTCTTTGTGCAGTTTTACTTTTTCGCCGCGCTTAAAGAGGCGTTCGTTGTAAGCCTGCAGTAATGCATCAGTATCATTTTCGTGCAGTTGCTGAAAGCGTTGTTCCAGAAACGAACACAGTTCCTGCGCAAGTGCCGGAGTATCAAAATTTTTACCGGTAATTTGTTTTAGTGAAACAGGGTTTTTAATGGCAGCATCAAATACAACCTGGTTAATATTTATGCCCATGCCGGCTACCGCCCACTGCCAAATATTACCTTTCAGCACATTCTCGATGAGGATGCCCCCTGCCTTTCTGTCACGCCAGTAAATATCATTGGGCCATTTAATACGTGTATCGTCAAGGGCATATTTGCTGTAAAAATCATGTACGGCAAGGGCTACAGCCATGCTGAGCCTGAATTGCGCGGAAACTGCTAAACGGCTGGTATCCAGCAGTACAGATAAAATGATGTTTTGACCGGGTTCTGTTTTCCAGGTCTTGCCGCGTTGGCCTTTACCGGCGGTTTGTTCCAGTGCAAACCAGGCAGCACCATGCATAGCCATGCCGTTTTGTGCCAGGGCCATGGCATAGTTGTTGGTGCTATCCACGCGGATTAATTGTGTGAAAGGATATCCAATTATCGGTTTATGTTGGGGAGTAGGCAAAAGAATGCTTATTTTTGACGAAGCGAAACTACAGGATGAAAGGATATGTTCGAAACATCCCGCCAATTAGTTTGCAGTATTAGCGACAATCCTGCAAGGGCTTGTCAGAAACAACAATCATTATTCATTTTAAATTTGTTTGATTATTGGCACCTTTATCCGTCTTATCTACACGTACCAAAAGCAGCACTACTTCGCTTACCCGGAATTCCAAACTTTTTAAGACAATCATCAAGGCCATCCAGGATAAAAAGGGTGAAAACATTATTTCACTCGATTTAAAAAACATCCCGGAAGCTGTTGCAGATTTTTTTATTATCTGTGAGGCAACAAGTACAACGCAGGTAAAGGCGATTAGTGACTATATTGAGGTGCTGGTAAAAGATGAACTGGGCGAAACCCCTTATAAACACGAGGGTTTTCAGGCATTACAATGGGTGTTGATAGATTATGTGAACATCGTAATTCATGTAATGCAGCCTGATACAAGGAAATTTTACAGGCTTGAAGACATGTGGAGTGATGCTCAGGTTCAGGGGCACACGGATTAAATAAATTTTTTATTCACCAATCTTTTTTTGAACTTTTCGGCAATTCAACTCTTATAATACAATTTGTGAGGCACAGAACGTATGGCACAAGATGATAAAAAAATAAAACCCAATTTCATGGACAGGGGTGGGGATGACAAAGGACAAAGACGTGGCCCCAGATTCAGTATCTACTGGATTTACGCCATCATTGCCGTTATTCTTATCGGTTACAACTTTCTGAGCCTGGGTGGCGATGTTCAGCGTACCAATGAACAGGAATTTAAACAAAGGATGCTGGCCGCCGGCGATGTAGAGAAACTTGATTTAATCCGTAACAAAGATCTCATAAGGGTTTACATTAAAAAAGACAGCCTGGAGAAACCTTTTTACAAAGAGAAATTCAACCGCAGGCCTGTTCAGGACAATACCAAACCGCTTTTTGAATTCCGCGTAGCCGATTGGAAAAGCTTCCAGGATAACCTGAATACTTTTTACAAATCAAACGGCATGACCGAAGTACCCACCTACGTTACCGACGAGGGTGAGTGGTTTGGGCCTGTTGCCAATACGCTGGTTACTATTTTACTGATGATAGGCCTTTGGGTGCTGCTGATGCGCAAGGTAGGTGGTCCTGCCGGCGGTGGCGGGCCCGGTGGTATTTTCAACATCGGTAAATCCAAAGCCCAGCTGTTTGAAAAAGGTACCCGCGTAAACATTACTTTCTCTGATGTGGCCGGTCTCGACGAAGCCAAGCAGGAAGTAATGGAAATCGTAGACTTCCTCAAAAATCCCAAGAAATATACAGCCCTCGGCGGTAAAATACCGAAGGGTGCCCTGCTGGTAGGCCCTCCCGGTACAGGTAAAACCCTGCTGGCAAAAGCCATGGCAGGTGAAGCACAGGTGCCTTTCTTCAGCATGAGCGGTTCCGATTTCGTTGAACTGTTTGTGGGTGTGGGTGCAAGCCGTGTGCGTGACCTGTTTAAGCAGGCCCGCGAAAAAGCGCCTTGTGTAATCTTCATCGATGAAATTGACGCCATTGGCCGTGCACGTGGACGCAATGCCATTATGAGCAACGACGAAAGGGAAAACACCCTGAACCAGTTGCTGGTAGAAATGGATGGTTTTGGAACAGACAGCGGTATCATTATCCTGGCTGCCACCAACCGCCCCGATGTACTCGATTCTGCATTGCTGCGTCCCGGCCGTTTCGATCGCCAGATCAGCATCGACCGTCCTGACGTAAAAGGCCGTGAAGCGATTTTTAAAGTGCACCTGAAACCCATCAAAATCTCTCAAACACTCGATATTCATAAACTGGCTGAGCAAACCCCAGGTTTTGCAGGTGCCGATATCGCCAACGTTTGTAACGAAGCAGCCCTGATCGCTGCCCGTAAAGGCAAAGAAGCGGTAGACATGAGTGATTTCCAGGATGCCATTGACCGTGTGATCGGCGGCCTGGAGAAAAAGAACAAAATCATTCTGCCCGAAGAAAAGGAAATCATCGCCTACCACGAAGCCGGTCACGCCATTTGCGGCTGGTTCCTGGAACATGCCTATCCTTTGCTGAAAGTAACCATTGTGCCCCGCGGTACCGCAGCACTGGGTTATGCACAGTACACGCCGAAAGAGCAGTATTTATACAATACCGATCAGCTGATGGACCAGATTTGCATGACCCTTGGCGGCCGTGCTTCTGAAGAAATTTTCTTCGGTAAAATATCTACAGGCGCTTCAAACGACCTGCAGCAGATTACCAAAATCGCTTATTCGATGATCACCGTGTACGGTATGAACGATAAAGTGGGTAATGTAAGCTATTACGATCCGCAGGCAGAAAATACGTTTACCAAACCTTACAGTGAGGAAACAGGAAAGATCATTGATGCAGAAGTTCGCAAATTGATAGAGATTGCTTATGTACGCACCAAAGAGCTGCTGACACAGAAAAAACAACAGGTAGAAATCCTGGCGAAAGAGCTGCTTACCAAAGAAGTACTGTTCCAGAGCGATGTGGAAATGCTGATTGGCAAACGCCCTTACGAGGATAAAAAACCTTTGGAGATTGACCCTGAAACTGCGCACAACGAAAAAAGCGGTGCCATCAGTGAAGGTGTTCCGCCTTATGATAGCGGTGTAAGCGCTCCTCCTTATTAATCGCATTTGAAATATAGCAATGAGTTCTGCAAAAGAGAACATTTTGAAAAAGATACGACAGGCACTGATTAACCCGGTGCCTGTTCCTTTTCCACTCAGTGAAGGAACTGATAGTGTGTTTAAGCCGGCCAAACAGGAAGCGGAAGTAGAGTTTGCTGAAAACTTTACCAAACTGCAGGGCCGTTTTGTATTTTGTGTAAACGAAACCGAACTGGCGCAACAGCTCGATGCCCTGGCCAAAAGCCGTAACTGGCAAAAAGTATACTGCCAGGAGCCGGAGTTGCGCAGCATGCTGCAACAGCACGGCTACGATCAGCTGAATGCGCCCGATGTGCATACCTGTGATGCGGCCATTACCGGCTGCGAATGGCTGGTAGCACGTACCGGCAGCATATTGATGAGCAGCGCCCAGCCAAGCGGCCGTATTACCAGCGTATATGGCCAGGTGCATATTTGTATTGCCTATACCGATCAGCTGCTATACGATATCAAGGAAGCCCTGCAGCAGGTAAAGGATAAATACGAACAACTGCCTTCGCTGGTTACACTGGCCACAGGGCCCAGCCGTACGGCAGATATCGAGAAAACACTCGTGGTTGGTGTGCATGGCCCCAAAGAAGTATTCTGCTTCCTGGTAGAGCGCAGCTAACTACTGAAACCGTTTGACTACATGGAACTACAGCCCGGTAAAAAAATATACTTTCTCTCCGATTTTCATTTGGGCGCGCCCAATTATGACAAAAGTCTTGTACGGGAAAAAATGGTGGTGGCTTTTCTCGAAAGCATCCGCCACGATGCACAGGAAATTTTTATCGTAGGTGATCTGTTTGATTTCTGGTACGAATACAGGCAGGTGGTGCCCAAAGGCTATGTACGTATTCTCGGCAAGCTGGCCGAAATAACCGATAGCGGCATACCTGTTCATTTTTTTGTAGGCAACCACGATATGTGGATGCGCGGTTATTTTGAAAAGGAACTCAATATTCCTGTGTACCACGAACCCAAAACATTCAGCTGGAACGGGAAATCATTTTACATTGGTCATGGCGATGGATTAGGGCCCGGCGACCATGGCTATAAGTTCATCAAAAAAGTATTCCGCAACCCGGTTTGCCAGTGGTTATTCGGGTTATTGCATCCCAGCTGGGGTATTGGGCTGGCCAATTATTTCAGTCGTAAAAGCCGCGCCAAAACAGGTGCGGCAGATGCCGAATGGCTGGGTGATGATAAAGAATGGCTGGTAATTTACTGCCGCGAAGTGCTGGCCAAACAACATTTCGATTATTTCATTTTCGGTCACAGGCACTACCCTGTTGATTTCAAATTGTCGGCCGACAGCCGGTATATTAACCTGGGCGACTGGATTGTGTACTTTACCTACGCTTGTTTTGATGGCAGCGATATGCACCTGCAGCATTATACAAACACACCATAACTGCTGTTATGAAAGATTTTTTGCAATATACTTTTCTCGATAACAAGGTAGAAACCTACCTGTATGTATCAGTGTCTATCCTCATAGCGCTGATGATAAAAAGGTTTGTTTCACAAAACCTCGCCAACCTGTTGTTCAGGATATTTAACCGCGCCGGCCGCACATTTCATAAAAAGTCATTCCTCGATCTCGTTGTTGGTCCGCTGGAGTGGTTTCTGCTCGTAGCCCTGGTACTCATTGCGCTCGACAGGCTGAAACTGCCGTCTGTACTCGATTTCCGTATTCACCGTATTGAATCGCGCACCATCTTCGATTCGCTGGGTAATGCGGTATTTGTAGTGGTGTTTATCCGCCTCTGTATTCGCTGTGTACTGTTCTTCGCCATGATACTTGAAGAGAAAGCTACAGCAGGCACAGGGCACAACAGCAGCCAGCTGGTTAGTTTTTTCAGGGATTTCTTTAAAGTGCTGCTGATATTGCTGGGCATATTGCTGATACTGCATTTCTCTTTTAATTACGACATCAGCAACCTGTTAACAGGCCTTAGCCTGGTAGGTGCAGCCATTGCACTGGCCACCAAAGAGAGCCTCGAAAACCTGATCGCTTCTTTCATCATCTTCTTCGATAAACCATTTGCAGTAGGCGATACCGTAAAAGTAAACGGCTTCACCGGTACGGTGGAGAAAATCGGATTGCGCAGCACCCGCATACGCACTGATCAGAAAACCTATATTACTGTTCCCAATAAACAAATGGTAGATACTATTCTTGACAACATTACCATGCGCAGTCAGCGTAAGGTAGAACAACGCCTGGAGATTGGGTTATCTGTGCCGCCGGCACAATTAAAACAGGTAGTAACAGCCATCAAATCTATCCTGGACCGCTTCCCTGCTGTGCTCGACAACAATGTGTTTTTAAGTGATACAGGCAAAACTGCGCATGTGATAACCATGGATTATTTCACCTCTATTGCCCAAACCAACAGCGAGTTCAACAGCATGCGGGAAGACATTAATCTTGCAGTAATAGATATGCTGAACCAGCAACAGATCAGCTTTGCAGCATCAAGTACAGATGTGGTAGTACACCAGGCAAAAGCGTGAACCAACAGCTAATCGCTATCAGCTATTGTTACTTGATGGTATTTACAATCTCGCCCAGCTCTTTATCAATTTGCCCATACTTACCGTATTCCACTACACGGCCAACTTCTGTTCCGTCTTTCATTACAATAAAAGTAGGCACATTGGTAATATGGAAAGCGCTGTGCAGGTTATCAAGCGTGGTTTTGGCGCGGTCTACGCCGATAAGTGTAATATTATTGGCATTATAACCAGAGACATCGGCAAGGCGGTAAAATTGCGGCAGCAGGTTTTGTGTATCGTGGCACCAGGTGCCGCCGAAAATAACCACCTGGAACTGGCTGCCCTTTTTGCGGAAAGCATCTGCCGCAGCGGCATCTGCCATACCCAATTGCATATTCTGTTTAAACCAGTTGAAATGCACTGTATCAGCTTCAATATCTGCACGGCTGATAAGGCCTTTCAATACCACGGTTTCTGTGTCTGCTACTATTTCGTAAGCATGTACTGCATGGCCTGAAACCATTGGCTGGCGTGCTTTACAGGCTGCCAGGCCGGCAATGGCCAGGGCAGCAGCGATCAATATTCTCATGCCTGTAAATTCGATTTCATTTCCAGTAAAAAGCTGCGCAGTTTGGTGAGGGAGTATACCAGCTGTGTATGTGTGTCTGCTTTTTTCTTGTTGCCTTTCAGGTACTCTTTGGCACCTTCAATGGTAAACTTGCGCTGACGCAGCAAATGGTAAATCACCTGCAGGTTCTTGATGTCTTCTGGCCTGAAAAGGCGGTCGCCTTTTTTATTCTTGCGCGGGCGGAGAATATCAAATTCATTTTCCCAGTAACGGAGCAGGGAAGTATTTACATTAAACCAGCCGGCCACGGTGCTGATGGGGTAATATTGTTTTTCGTATAGTTCGTCATCGTTGGGGATGTTTACCATATCTACTTCCGCATCAATTTCGCGGAAGGATTTACGGCCACGTTTTTTGCCTGCTTCAGCAGGTGCAGGCATAATGTCTGCAGGCCTTGCATCGGTTTGTGCAGGCGCTTCAGGCTGCTCTGCTTTTTTGCGCGACTGTTTTTTTGATTTCGACAGCGGTGCAGTGTTGTAGGCAGGTGTAACGGGATGCACTTTGGCAACAGGCGCAGCAGGCTGCCAATGCCAGGAATCGGCGCTGGCTGGCTCAACAAGGCCGGCGTTGCCGCCATCTTCTTCCATCCAGGGTTGTTGTGCAACAGGCGCAATATCGATGGTTTCCGTAATGGGCGTTTCTTCTTCAACTGCAGTGGCTGTACCGTCTTCGGCAATTACTGCCGGCGTAGCCTCAACAGGTGTTGCTGTTGCTTCGATTGCCGGTGCACCGGCTGCTTCCAGGCTTTGCAGTTCTGCTTCAGCCAGCGCTTCAGCAAGTAGCACGTTGGTGCTAACCGGTTCTTCTTCCTGCACAGCAGTAATAACTTCGGCAGCTTCGCTAACAGCGGGTGCGGCTCCGGTTATTTCAGGTACAGTTTCAGTAATCACAGGTATAATTTCAGGGGTTGCTTCATCTGCTGTTTCTATCACCGCAGGCACTTTCAGCAGGTGTGTTTCTACTGCAATTGAGGCAGGCGAAGCTTCTTCCTGTACTTCAATGGCTGGTGCAGGTGTTGCTTCCACTGCTGCAACAGGTTGTTCCGGTACGGCTTCAACAGCCGGGCGCTTCCATTTTATTTTTACAGAAATCTTGTTGTCAGAAAAAATAACCGTGTTATTGGGAACAAAATTGCCGGTAGTGTTGGCTTCGGTTGCTGCATCCTGTTGCTCAGGTGCGGCATCTGTAACGGCCGGGGTTTCTTCCTGCTGCAATACCGTTGGTATGGCCTCGGGTTGCTGCAAAGCAGTTTCTGCAACAGGTGTTGTTGCCGGTGTTTCCTGTGCAGGGAATATTGTTTCGTTAACAGTTTCGGGTTGTGGCTGGGTAATGGGTTGAGGGGTTGGCGCATGACTTTCCGCTGCAGCGAAAACATCAAAAAGGCTCGGTTGCTCGAACGGAGACTTCCTGGTTTCCTGCACAACAGGTTCAACAGCCATTGCGGCAATACCGCCCATGGCTTTCTCTTCCTGTTCAACTTTAACAGGTTGCAGCTGATTGCCTAAACCAAACAGATCTAACTGTAGCATAATGTAAAAATAATAACCTTTCTGTTGCGTCCCGCGTTTTATGCACGTTGGTGGATAATATGTAAGTATCTTATTAACAACGTATGTTTGTAAAAACTATTGGTTATGGATAGTGCTGCGGTTGTTTGCGTTTGCGGGGCCGGTACTATGGGCAGCGGCATTGCACAATTGTGCGCCCAGGCAGGCTTCTCCACCCTGTTGTTCGACATCAGCGAACCTATGCTGGATACGGGCAAACAGCATATTACCGGCAACCTTGACAAGCTGGTAGCAAAAGGTAAATTAACCGCAGCAGCGGCTGCCGCCATCACCGGCCGCATCCGCTTTACCAGCCGCATAACCGAGTGCATCGCCGACCTGGTGATTGAAGCCATTGTGGAGAAAAAGGAAGCGAAGACCGATCTTTTTACCCGGCTGGCACAAATCAACACACCACAAACCATTTTTGCCACCAATACCTCGTCCATTGCCATTGCAGCTATTGCCGCAGGCGTGCCGGGCGAAGAACGCGTGCTGGGGATGCATTTTTTTAACCCGGCGCCGCTGATGAAACTGGTAGAAATTATCCGCGGTCCCAAAACCAGCGATACGGTAGTGCAATCCGTAACAGGTTTGGCCGCAATGCTGGGCAAAACAGCAGTGGTTTGTAAGGATGGTCCGGGATTTATTGTTAACCGTGTTGCCAGACCCTATTATCTCGAAGCCATGCGGCTGGTAGAACAGGGCCATACCACGATAGAACAGGCAGACCGGCTGCTGGAAGCAACAGGGTTTAAAATGGGGCCGTTTAAACTGATGGATTTAATTGGCATGGATGTAAACTATTCCGTTAGTAACATTGTATGGAATGCCCTGCATCAACCGGCAAGGCTGCAGCCGTCGGCACTGCAGCAACAGAAGGTAGCGGCAGGTGAACTGGGACGTAAAACAGGCAAAGGTTTTTATCAATATTGACAACAGCACACCGATTTAAAATTTTCGTACGTAATGATACTTGTAACAGGGGCAACGGGTTTGGTTGGCAGCCATTTAATCAAAGCATTGACGCAGCAGGGTAAAAAAGTGCGCGCCATTTATCATTCCACTGCCCCGGCAGCCGGCAATGATGCCCTGGTTGAATGGGTGCAGGCCGATATTCTCGACAGCTACTCGCTCGAAGCTGCCATGGAAGGCGTTGAACAGGTATATCATTGCGCAGCGATTGTTTCCTTTAACCCCGGCGACCGCCATTTAATTCATCATACCAATATTGAAGGCACGGCCAATGTAGTAAACGCCTGCCTGGAAAAAGACGTGCGCAAATTATTGTTTGTAAGCTCGGTGGCTGCCATTGGCCGTATGCGCAATTCGGAAACCATTGATGAAACCATGCAATGGAATGAAAAGGCCAACAACAGCGAATACGGCAAATCGAAATACATGGCCGAAATGGAAGTTTGGCGTGGTATGGGAGAAGGATTGAATGCAGTAATTGTAAACCCCGTGATTATACTGGGTGCGGCAGACTGGGATAAAGGCTCTGCAGGTATTTTTAAATCTGCCTACAATGAATTTCCCTGGTATACCGAAGGCGTAACCGGGTTTGTGGATGTGGCAGATGTGGTAAGGGCCATGCAGCTGCTGATGGATAGCGATGTGCACAACCAGCGTTATATACTCAGTGCTGAAAATATCACTTACCACCATTTGTTTAACCTTATTGCCAAAGCCTTTGGTAAAAAAATGCCGCATAAAAAAGTAACACCGCTTATGGCTGCACTGGTGTGGCGGGCAGAAGCAGTAAAGGGAAAATTAACCGGTAAAAAACCATTACTCACCAAAGAAACCACCGGTACCGCACAGGCGAAAGTATACTTCAGCAACAGCAAATTTCTCGAAGCATTTCCCGGCTTTGCCTACACACCTGTTGAAGTTTCTGTACAGCGTATCTGTCTTGAACTGAAACAAAAATATGCGCTGCCTTAACAGGAAGCAGTATTGCAGATAAGTAGTTTTAGTGTTATATTTAACGAGTTAAAACCTCGCCCTGAAACAACTGCTTGTAATATTACTTTCTGCATGCCTGTACCTGCCGCAACTGGCACGGTATATCGCTTGTGTAAAATGCGCTTATGAAGCAGCTGCAAACACTGATGGCGTTTCAGTTTGCGAATGCGAAAAGTTTAATGCGGCACAGACCGGCATCCCCGCATCCTCCACCACCAACAAACAACAATTCATTACCGATAAAACGGCTGACTGGCAATATCTTCTCACGCCATCCTGGTTGTTACAACACGCAGTGTTAAGCGTACATGCAACAGGTAAAATGCAGCACAACACAAGCATTGCGAAAGGTTGCTGTAACAATATTTTCCGGCCGCCGCGAATGATGTAAGCATATTTATTTATTGTTTTCCCAATGCTGATACACAGGCTGAAAACTGTGTGGTACCTGCATGTACCTGCTTGTGCTACAAACAAACAGGCACAGGATTTCTATTTCTTTACATCAATTAAAAACAAACTTATGCGCTACAATATATTGCTGTGTGCGGCCGCTATTGTTATGGCCGCAGCCTGCCACCGTGCAACGGTAACTGCTGTAACACCCTATGCCAATACTGAAATACGCAATGCCAAAGGCGATACCATCCTGGCCGGTCATTGTGCAACAGATATGCTGCTGCAACCACACTACAGGCAGTGGTTTCAGCAATCCTACAACAGCTATGCAGTTGATTCTGCCACGGCGCTGCAACTGCAGCCGCTGCTTGCCGGTAAAACCATCGAGGTATTCCTGGGAACCTGGTGTGGCGACAGCAGGCGGGAAGTTCCCCGGCTGATAAAACTGCTGCAGGTAGCTGCATTTGATACCAGCCACCTGCACCTGGTATTTGTTGACAATGCCCCCGGTACCTATAAACAAAGTCCGGCCCACGAAGAAAAAGGCAAACTGATACACCATGTGCCCACCATTATTGTATATGATAAAAAAGAACTGGGCCGTGTGGTGGAAACACCGGTTGTATCGTTAGAAAAAGACCTGCTGCGCATTGTTAAGGAAGGGGATTATGTAAGCAAATACAGGCTGGCAGAACATATGCGCAGGAAAGGATTGTATAACAGCAAACCCTTGCCTGATAAGCAGCTCAGCGATCTGGCAACTGAAGTAAAACCGCTTGCAGCCAATGCCGGTGAATTATCTGTGGTTGGTTTTGTACTCAATGCACAGCAGCAATACGCAGCAGCTTTGAACGTGTACCGTTTAAATATTTTATTGTACCCTGCAGAACCTGCTTTGTATGGAAGGGTAGCGGGTGTGTATGCAGCCATGGGTAACCGGGAAAAGGCAAAATGGTATTACAACAAAGTGCTGGAATTAAAACCCGGCGATATTGATGCTGCCAAACAATTAGCCTCCCTGCAATAGGCACAGGTAACAAAAGAAAACCCGTTATTCAGGCGAATAACGGGTTTGTTATTTAGCGCTGTTTCAGCTTTTCCCACATTTCCGGGATGCGTTTAATCCACACCAGTTCCCTGCGTTTGGTTTGCGCGTCTTCTGCAGGATAACCGAAGTAGGTTTTACCGCCTTCGAGCGAGGAAGGCACGCCGCTTTGTGCAAGCACTACGGCATTGGCGCCGATGGTTAATGTTTTGCTTACACCAACCTGGCCCCATAACGTTACACCATCCTCAATAACGGTTGCACCGGCAATACCCACCTGTGCAGCAAACAAACAATTGGCGCCTACATTGGTATCGTGACCAATATGCACCATGTTATCCATTTTGGTGCCTTTGCCTATGCGTGTAGAGGCGGTAACGCCCCTGTCAATGGTGCAGCCTGCGCCAATCTCCACATTGTCTTCTATTACCACATTGCCGCAGCTCTGCATACGTTTATACCACACTTCACGGTTTTTTTTGGTATTGTAGTAAAAGGCATCGCTGCCTATTACCGAGCCGGCCTGTATTATCACATTATCACCTATCACCGTATAATCCAGGATAGCTACATTCGGGTGTATAATACAGTTGTTGCCGATGGTTACATCGCGGCCGATAAATACATTGGGCATAACTACTGTATTGGCGCCAATAACCGCTGTATCACTGATGCTTTTGGTGGCAGCAGTGAAAGGTCTGAAATGATTTACAATAGCCAGGTATGCTTCAAAAGGTTCTTTTGTAACAAGCAATGTTTTACCAGCCGGCACTGTTACGTTTGACGTATTGATGATAATGTGCGTGGCATTGCTCTGAAGGCATGTATCATAGTATTTGGGATGATCAACAAACACCAGGTCGCCGGTTTCCACTTTATGAATTTCATTAATGCCAGTTGCCTGCGCCTGTGCATCACCTATAATTTCCGCATCAATCAAACCAGCGATCCATTGAACAGTTACCGGGGCGGGAAATTTCATAATTACTCTGTTTTAGGCGTCAAAGGTAGTAACCGGGCAGCTCCTTTGAGAAAATTTAATACAACATCCGGCTTGTTAAAAACAGGGCGCCGGCAACGTGAAATATACAGTGCAAAAACAACAGGTTTTACCATGCATAAAAACAACAGTGTTGTGTAATGCTGTAATGGTGCATGTTTCAGCGATCATTGTATACAAACATGTTTAATCGTTGTGCAACTAGGTGCATGTTTTTGCCTGGCAAGGGGAGCTAGAATGTAAGGTGTAATGCACATGATTCAAAAAAATGTGAATAAAATTGTTGCCATTTTTTTTTGTGTTAGAAAAAACTATTTTTAATATTGTGTTGGGAATTCGAATTCCCATTACTTACTAACCCATCCATATAGTAAAATCCCGCTTCGGCGGGATTTTTAGTTTGTATGAATTATTACTTCATTATCTACAAACCTTACCTCGTACTGTCGCAGTTTTCTTCGCAGGATGGCAAGCAATCACTCAAAGATTTTTTTGATGTGCCAAAGGATGTATACCCTGTAGGCAGGCTTGATTATGACAGTGAAGGTTTGTTGTTGTTAACAAACGACACGGCTTTAAATCACCGGTTGTTACATCCCTCTTTTGCACACGAACGTGAATACCTGGTGCAGGTAGATGGCGCTATTACCGAACAGGCCCTGCAGCAACTGCGCAGCGGTGTTATCATCAGTATTGATGGCAGGGAGCACCGCACGCTTCCGGCCAGGGCAACCCTGCTGCAACCATCGCCTGAGGTACCCGAACGCAACCCGCCTATCCGTTTCAGAAAAGATATTCCTGCACCATGGATCAGTCTTGTATTAACAGAAGGAAAGAACAGGCAGGTGCGCCGTATGACAGCCGCTGCGGGTTATCCCACATTGCGGTTAATACGCTACCGCATAGAAGCACTTGAACTGGGTGCATTACAACCCGGCGGTATTGTTTCACTGCCGCGCAAAACCGTTTACAAAAAATTATTCCATGAATAACCAGCATTACCAGACCAGCAGAGAGAATTTCATGATCAGTACAGACAAAAGTCTCTTACAGCCGGATGTAATTCATAACTATCTTTCTAATGAATCGTACTGGGCTAAAAACATTCCGTTTGAAATAGTAGAACGTTCGATTGAACATTCACTTTGTTTCGGGTTGTACGATGGCAATAGCCAAATCGGTTTTGCACGTATCGTGACAGATTATGCAACGTTTGCTTATCTCGCCGATGTATTTATAGTAACAGCATACCGGGGAAAAGGATTGGCCAAATGGTTAATGGAAGTGGTGCATGCGCATGCTGCTGTAGAAGGCATACGCACATTCCTGCTGGTAACAAGTGATGCGCATGGTTTGTATGAACAGTTTGGCTGGGAAGTACACCAACATCCGGAAAGGGTGATGCGCCGCAAAACCCGCCCTAATTTTTATGACCGCAGGCGTGAATCGTGAATCGTCAGTCGTAAGTGATCGAAGCGGGTACTTTGCTGTTGCCGGAGGCGATTTACCGCAAACAGGCTTGCAGCCCGACCTGCAGCTACTTTTGTGCCCTTTGCAGGTTTTCTGTTTGTGTTCTTTGCGGTTAAAAAAGCAATGCGCTTAACTAAACACCCTAGGTACTTCCCGGCCTGAAATTCCCGCCCGGGCACAATTTCTGTTAAAAAATGCCGTATTTACGCTGTTTTGAGGCGATAAACAGAATTATGGTGCAAAATTTTTATTGAAAATCAGCATATTGCAAAGGCGGTATGTAAAATAAAGCCCTCAATCGTTGGAAAATCCCCCAGGTATCGGCACCTTTGCGCTCCATAAATTTTCCGGTGGGTTAGCGCCGGGCCTTTCGGCAGGGGCCGAAAGTTTTTTTAAAAACAATAGAAAACAGAAGAAAATGAGCAAACTTCATTTCACAACCAAACACGCGAATGCGGCTACCGTACAACGCAATTGGTACGTTGTTGACGGTACTAATCAAACCGTAGGTCGTATGTGCGCAAGAATCGCTGCTGTTCTTCGTGGCAAGAACAAAGCGAGCTACACGCCGCACGTAGACACCGGAGATTATGTTATTGTAATCAACGCCGACAAGGTGGTATTTACCGGTAACAAATTCGAAGACAAAGAGTACATGCACTACACAGGTTACCCAGGTGGCCAGAAAGTGGAAACAGCTAAAGAACTGATCAAACGTCGTCCCGATGCATTGATTGAGCGCGCTGTAAAAGGTATGCTGCCTAAAAACCGTCTTGGCCGCAAAATGGTTAAAAAATTATTTGTGTATGCCGGTGATGTTCATCCGCACACTGCACAGCAACCTAAAGCGCTGAAGTTCTAATCATTGCCCCCAGGGGTTATTAACATTAACATTCCAAATCAGTATAAATGGAAAAGCAAAAAAATGCTGTTGGTCGTCGTAAAGAAGCTGTTACCCGCATTTTCTTAAGCAAGGGTGATGGAAAAATTACTATCAACAATAAAAACTATAAAGAATATTTTCCGCTGGTATACCTGCAGAACCAGGTAGAAGCTCCTTTGAAAACTGTTGAATCACTGGACAAATTTGATGTAAAAATCAATGCAGCCGGTGGTGGTTTAAAAGGCCAGGCCGAAGCAGCTAAACTGGGTATTGCCCGTGCACTGCTCGAGGTAAATCCTGAATACCGTCCTGCGTTAAAAGCTGCCGGTCACCTGAAACGTGATCCCCGTGGTGTTGAACGTAAAAAATTCGGTCACAAAAAAGCCCGTCGCAGCTACCAGTTCAGCAAACGCTAGTACGGTTTCTGCCAACAACAATAATAAAATCATTAATCATATTTTACAATGGAAAACAACACTTCATTACAACAGCAATTACTCGATGCGGGTGTTCACTTTGGTCACCTGCGTAAGAAGTGGAATCCTAAAATGTTGCCTTACATTTTCGCTGAAAAGAAAGGTATACATATCATTGACCTGAATAAAACCGTTGACCACCTGCAGGAAACTGCTGCTGCGCTGAAACAGATCGCAAAAAGCGGTAAAAAGATCATGTTCGTGGCCACTAAAAAACAGGCGAAGGAAATTGTGAGCGAGTGCGCTAAAAAAGTAAACATGCCTTACGCCACTGAACGTTGGTTAGGTGGTATGTTAACTAACTTCAACACTGTTCGTAAAAGCGTTAAGAAAATGCAGAGCATTGAAAAAATGCTGAACGACGGCAGTGCTGAAAGCCTGACTAAAAAAGAACGTCTTACTTTAAGCCGTGACAAAGAAAAAATGGAAAAAGTACTGGGCGGTATCGCTCAGCTGGGCCGTCTGCCGGCTGCTTTGTTCCTGGTAGACATTGGACACGAGCATATTGCACTGGCCGAAGCAAAACGCCTGGGCATCACTACTTTCGGTATGGTTGATACCAACTGCGATCCTAACAAGGTTGACTACGCCATTCCTTCAAACGATGATGCTACCAAATCTATCGCTATCATCACCAACTACATCACTGCTGCTATCGCAGAAGGCTTGGCTGAACGCCAGGCTGCCAAAGAAGATGATGTAGAAGAAGTGGATAATGAAAACGAGAAAAAAGCTGCACGTTTACAGGCTGAAGCTGAAGCTGAAGCTGCACGTGGCGGTAAAGTTCGTGGTGGTGCTGCTCCTAAACGCCGTGTACCCGGTGGCGCAAGCCGCAGGCCTGCCGGTGGTGGTGCTGGTCCCCGCTAAGCAAACAGAAACTTAATAGTTTCATCATTGAAATAGAAAATGGTTTACCAATGAAATGAAGAGTTTTGTGTAAACCATTTTCACTTTTTCCCTGTCACCAGACAGGAAATCTTTCAAAAATTCTCAAATTACTTCTCTATGTCAACTGTAGCAATAACAGCCGCTGATATCAATAAATTACGTCAGGCTACCGGTGCCGGTATGATGGATTGCCGTAAAGCCCTGACTGAAACCAACGGTGACTTCGAAGCAGCCATCGACTGGTTGCGTAAACAAGGCCAGAAAGTAGCTGCCAAACGCAGCGACCGTGAAGCAAAAGAAGGTGTGGTACTGGCTAAAACAACTGCTGATAACAAAACAGGTATTGTTGTTTGTATCAGCTGTGAAACTGACTTCGTTTCTAAAAACGCCGATTTCGTGGCCTTCGCTACCAGCATTGCTGACGCAGCTATCGCCAACAACGTAAAAAGCGCTGAAGAACTGAACGAAGTAAGCATCAACGGTGCTAAAATCTCTGACCTGATCAACGACAAACTGGCTGCCATCGGTGAAAAAATCGGTATCAGCAGGTTTGAAAGAGTGGAAGCGCCTTATGTTGCTTCTTATATCCACGGTGCAAACCGCATGGGTGTGCTGGTTGGCCTTGACAAAGCATCTGACGAAGCTGGTAAAGACGTGGCTATGCAGATCGCTGCCATGAACCCTATCGCTATCGATTCAGACAGCGTTCCTGCCGATGCAGTAGAAAGAGAAAGAGCTATTGTTACCGAACAGATTTCTCAGGATCCTAAGATGGCTGGTAAACCTGCCGAAATGATCGCTAAAATCGCTGACGGTAAACTGAATGCTTTCTTCAAAGAACAAACTTTACTTGCCCAGCCTTTCGTAAAAGACGGCGGCAAAAGCGTTGCTGAATACCTGAAAAGTGCAGGCGACGTGAAAGTTGTAGCTTTCAAAAGGGTTGCCCTGGGTTAATAAACTCCGCAACTTTAACCATATAAAGAGCAGGTGTATGTATAATGCACCTGTTTTTTTGTGCCCAACAAGCCCGTAAGTCGCCAGTCGTGAATCGTGTTAGTATGGGGCATAAAAAAGCGGTCACAGCTTAGCCGTGACCGCTTTTTAGCGGCATGCAGGATTAAGACTAACCCGGCATACGCATGATATTTTTTTCGAGCTGCCTGATCTGGTCTACCACTTCTTTTGATTTGGGGTTACAGGCTTTTGCCTTGCGGAAAAAGTCTTTGGCAGCACGGAATTCACGTTTGTTGAGAAAAATCTGGCACATGCTCAGGTAAGCGACAGCTTCGCTTTCTTTATCAGGAATACCTGCACGGATAGCAGCACGGATATATGATTCACCGTTACGCAGATCACCTTTCTGCAGGGCCATCATACCCAGCTGCAATTTGTTGGCACCTTCTGCTTCAGGCATCGGGGCACCCAGCTGTGAGCTTTTCTTGAGGTGTTTCTCAGCAGTATCAAAGTCCTGTTTCATCATGGCCAGGTTGCCTTTCACTGTATAAAACGTAGAGCGGATAGGTTTGTACAGCAGGTTGGGAAACCAGATAGTGCCCAGGATTTTTTCCACTGCTTCTACATTACCCTGCTCCATTGGCTCTTGTATGAGGCGCATAGGGCCGATAAAGAAGTGACTGAACAAGGCAATCACCCCCAGGAAATACAGCACAAATGCGGGCCAGAAACCACTGTTGATGTTTACAACAACGGCCAGTATGATAGACAGAATACCCAGCCAGAAACGGTATTTTATTAACTGATTGTAAAACTTCATAACTCAATTTTCGAGCGGCAAAGATACTGTGGATAATGCGAGATTGCGTGATTTTCAGCGCCGGAAACTGAGTTTTATTCTGCAATTCCGGCACTTCCGGCGGTTATTGCACAAAGCACTCATTCTCAAACCAACACATAGGCATATTTTTAAACTAGAACTGGTCGTTGTTCACTTCTATCCAGTAGCCGTCAGGGTCTTGCAGGTATACCTGCTGAATTTTATCCGGCCGTGCCTGTGTTTGTCCCTGGTCGCCTTTCCAGTTGCCGTATTTTATATGCAGTGCATCGAGGTGTTTCATAAAATCGGGCAGCGATGCAACGGAGAACGCCAGGTGAATATTGATATCGTGCGGCACAATGTTTTGTGCACCCTGTACAATGTGCAGCTGGCCATGTTCGCCCATTTTATACCAGGTATGTTTGTTGTCATGAAAAGGCTCGGAGATCACTTTCAACAGCAGTACCTTCTGGTAAAATTCATTGCTTTTCTGCATGTCTACCACATACACGGTTGTATGATTGAAATGTGGTGTAATGGCTGCATCTGCGCTTTGCGCATGTACCTTCAGTACAGCAGTGCAGCACAGGAGCATGAGGATAGATTGAACAAGTTGCTTCATACGACAATTTTATGTGATGAAAATAACTAAATATTGTACACCGGGTAAGAAATAAGTACAGAATACCCTATTTTTGCGGCGAATAACGCCTGATTCATTCAGCGTTGATGTGGCGGCCCTGTAGTTCAATGGATAGAATAGAAGTTTCCTAAACTTTAGATACAGGTTCGATTCCTGTCGGGGCTACAAAGCCGCTTTACGAAAGTAGAGCGGCTTTTTTATTGCTTATTGTCAGTTAAAATAACGATCTCGCATGAGAAACATTCCCCCGTTAGTACAGCCATCCAGGCAACATTTTGATATGCTAGATGGCTTGCGCGGTATTGCCGCCATTGCCGTAGTAATTTTTCATTTTATGGAATGGGTGTATACAGACCCAGGCAAAAATTTCATCGGGCATGGTTTTCTGGCAGTAGATTTTTTCTTCTGTTTATCCGGTTTTGTGATAGGCTATGCATACGACAACCGTATTGCGAAAATGGGGCTACGCAATTTTTTTGCTGCACGGCTTATCCGCCTGCACCCATTGGTTATCCTGGGTTCTGTACTGGGTTTACTGGGCTTTTTTCTTGATCCTTTTACTAACAATGCGGGCTTATACAGTGCAGGTCAATTAGTATTGATTTTTCTCTGCTCTATTTTAATGAGCCCGTATCCTGTAATGAAAGACCGTGCTTTTAATCTCTTTGGACTTAATGCGCCTGCGTGGTCATTGTTCTGGGAGTATGTAGCCAATGTTGTATATGCCTTTGTGCTTTGCCGGTTGAAGCGCGCATACCTGGTAGTGCTGGCAGTATTGTCGGCAATAGCTGTTTGCCTGGTTGTTCGCCGTGCCGGTACAATTGTCGGCGGTTGGAATGGCCATACATTCTGGGATGGTGGCGCGCGTGTGTCTTATTCATTTATCGCCGGCCTGCTGGTGTACCGTTTTAACTGGATTATCAAAAACAAACTGGGTTTTGCGGGGCTGACAGTGTTGCTGTTGCTGGCTGTGTTGATGCCTTTTTCAAAATGGAACTGGCTTACAGAACTGTTTGTTGTGTTGCTCTATTTCCCCTTGTTAATAGCCCTGGGAGCAGGTGCTACCTTAACGCCACGGTTTCACAAAATTTGTGTGTTTTCAGGCAACATCTCTTACCCCTTGTACATGACGCATTACATGGTACTATGGGCATGGGGAAATTATTACGGCAAGTACAAACCCAATACAACACAATTATTCTTCATTGTGAGCGCTTCAATTGTAGTATTGATTGGCTTTGCATACCTGGTAATGCGGGTGTATGATATGCCGGTGAGGAAATACCTGACTGCTAAATGGAAGAAGGCCAATGTGTGAAATAAAAGGTGCGCTGTTCAGCGCACCTTTTTTGTATGAATTTATTAAACCGGGTACGTTGCAATCACATTCCATTGCCTGGTATCGTGCTGCAGCAAATGAAAACCGGTTACGTCAAATGATGCGTTGTATGGTTTTGCCTGGTATACTTTCCATGCGGCTGTAAACTGCTGCGGCGTAAGATCCCTGTAGCCGATGGTGATATGTGGTTTAAAACGCAGCTCCAGGTCTGGTACCTGTATCATGGGGAAATGCTCATGAAAATTATGCACAATCTCTTTCTGCAGGGCAAACAATGAAGCATTGGCAACAGGCTGCACAAATATTACCGGGTGAGCCTTGTTGTTGAACATGTTAAATCCGTTGAGCGTAACAGTGAATATACCGGTTGCGCAATACAATTCCCGGAACCATTGCAGCAGTGATGTATGGGCTTCTGCCGGCAGCTGAAACGGGGCTTTTAATGTAATATGCGGTATTACTTTCAATGCAGCGGCACTGTTATAATTATCGCGCAGATCGGTTTGAAATGCGATAATATTCTCCCGTATAATCTCCGGTGGAATAATGGCGATAAAGTACAGGTTATTGCGCATAAGTTTTTATTATACAACCTCCAGGATAATGGTAACATCGTTGTCATCGGTCGCAAACGGAACTGCTTCCATACCCGGCACAAAATTAAACAGGCGCTTACCTGTCATGGGTAATGTGTGCAAAGGTTTGTCTGCCTGCAGATGTACCGTGCAATGCTGTTTTTTTACTGCAACAGCTTTGTCTGAAATAGAATGGACTGTTTCTGTAGAAGCCGAGATGACAGGTATAATGATCTTGATTTTTTTACTGCTGTCACCATCATGTTTGTAGTGAATGGTTACGCCATCAACGCTGAACCGGTAAGTAATGTTGCAGGTGATTTTTCCGGTGCCCGGGTGCTGTTGTGTTTTTGATACAAGTGCTGCAACGGTTTCTACAACAGTGATACCCTGCTCTTCGGTAACGGTTATTGTTGCGGAAAAGTCGTTAATGTTCATGTAGGTGTTCCCGGCTTCCTGCAATTCGATGCGCGGTGTGAGCGGCATGCCCAGCGGGTCATTGTCTGCCTGCATATTGCCGGCTTCATACAACTGGTATTCATTCATGCTGGCGGTAATGATGGGGCCTGCTTCCAGGTGCCACAGCATACTCAATGCACCGCCTGATGCATGCCCGCCTTTGTAATCTTTGTAATTGCGATCATAACCCGTAACCGTTGCACGGTAAGGGCCGCGTGCAACAAGCGTTGTCTGGATATCTTTGTAGAAACGGTGTCCGTAAGCCTTTTCTCTCGGCAGCTGTACCTGTGCCATATTTGCGGGTGCTGCAGGCACACCATGATCAAGTATCGTAACAAGAGCTTTGAGATGACAGAATGTATGGTGCAGGCTGGCTGTTAAACCATGTGAAGCGTAATGCGGGCCGCCATACAACACGCCGTGTTGTGTAAGGCTTTGCAGCAGGGAAGTGTTTTGCAGGGCTGCTTTATAGAAGGCCGGATTTTTTGCTGCGAGCAGCGCATAAGCCGGCTGACAGCCATCTGATGTACGGCTTCCCCAGTAAGTCCATTTGTAATTGCGTGTTCCCCAGCTATTATCCCAGGCCCCGTCAGGCAGCATAAATGCGAGGTGAGCCTCCATACTGCTGCTTACTGCAGACAGCACTTCTTCGTCTTTTGTGAGCAGGCTGTACAATACCAATGAGGGCAATGATTCTTCCACATTGTAACCCAGGTCAACCGAGTAACAACCCTTAGCACTGGGCATGTTATAAGGCGTGCCTTCACCTGTTAACAGGTGATCGGTTGCAGAGAAAAACGGCAAAGCCTTGTGTGCAATGTCCCTGCCTTTCCCTGTATAACGTGGCATATCAAGCAATTCACCGAGCAGCGACAAACCGTAGGTGGATGCAATTGGATAATTGATATTGCCGTATTCAATATTGAAATTGTTGTAAATAAACTCCCCGCTTTTGTGCAGCCTGTTTGTAACAGCATTTTTAAACTGCGTGCCCATAATATGGCCATGCCGTTTCACTGCTTCTGCCAATGCAATGGTGGCAAATACGGTAGTGCCCTTCCATGATCCTTTCACCGGTTCATTTAACCAGGAGCCATCTTCCTGGCTCACTGTTTTTTCCATCCATTGAAATAACAATTCTGCAGCATCGAGATAGGCACTGTTGTGTAAGGTATCGGCCAGGTACAGGAAGGGATAAATGGTATCGCCCATACGCCCATGCACTTCATTCTCCGGCGGGTAGATAATAGTGCCGTAATGTTTGTTCTGCCGGTTGGTCACCTGCATACTTAACAATGCTGCGCCCCAGTTTTCAGCAAGTTGTTTGCTTAGCGTGTATAATGGATTGTGTGCGGCAGGATTGCCTGCTGCCAGGCCCTGCAGTGCTGAAAAAGAAGTTAGCAAACCTGCTGTGCCGATTGTACCGTTTTTAATGAAATGTCTTCTGGATATTGTCATGAGCTTGCATATGGCTGCATGAATTTACATTGTTTCTGCAATGCCTGCAGCATCACTGTAAAAGAATAAGTGACGATGGTTTTATTTGCGTTGGATGAGGCAATTGTATACTTCTCCATTACCCATGTCAATTATACCGGTATCGTCCCTGGTCCAGATGGTGTGTTTGCCGTCTGAATATTTAGCGCCTGAGCCGGCAGAAATTCTTTTCAGTCTTAGCTCTTTATAGTAAATGCCTTTCAGCGTGCCGGAAACAATGGCTTTGTCTTCCCAGAAGCTCACTTTTACCAGGTTACCGGCAGAGCAGTTGAGTGTAATAACAGCGTTTGGCAGGTTGGTGGATGATCTGGAAGCGTCACAGGCGTTGAGGACAAACAATGCTGCAAAAAGTGCAGCGAAAACAGGTAAGGTCTTTATCCCGGCTTTTTTCATTTCCGTTTTTTTAAGAACAAAAAATTGGTGCCGGCAGCAGGTTAGAATGCAGTACACAAGCCGGTCGTAATGCTTATTAAATGTAAACAATAATTGCAGATCCCAGGGTTAAAATAGCCATTGCTCCCGGTGAACTATCAGATTTCTGATGGATAATAGTAGTAACCGGCAAAGGGAACAGCTGTGTTCCCTTTTTGGTTGATGACCATGTATGGTCAGGACAGCTGCGCTGCGTTTTGCTTTATATTTATGGCATTAATTGATGTCAATGACCAAACGTTCCCGGAAGTACAGTGCAGCATGGATAGCGGCCTGCCTGTGTATTGCAGCAACTGCTCCTGTGCATGCACAAAAAAAACTGAAATGCGAGTATCTCGAAAATCCACTGGGTATCGATGCTACCCACCCGCGCTTTAGCTGGCAGCTGGATGATGCAACGCCCGGTGCCACACAAACTGCCTGGCGTATACTGGTGTCAACTGATTCTGCGGGGCTGGCAAACGACCAGGCTACTGTATGGAACAGCGGCTGGCAGCAGTCCGGAGCAGTACTGGCCGTATACAATGGGGCGGCTTTACAGCCTTTCACCAGGTATTTCTGGAAAGTCTCCACGAAAAGCACGCAAACAACTACTTCTTCTATTGCCAGTTTTGAAACAGGCATGATGGACAAAAAGAACTGGCAGGGTGCCTGGATAAGCGATGGCACTGATATTAACCTGAAACCTGCGCCTTATTTCAGAAAAGTGTTTACAGCAGGTAAAAAAATAAAACATGCCAGGGCCTATATTGCTGCTGCCGGTTTGTACGAACTGTATATCAATGGTGAAAAAATAGGCAATCACCGGCTCGATCCCATGTACACCCGTTTCGACAGGCGCACGCTTTATGTTACCTACGATGTAACACAGGCGCTGCAAAACGGGGCCAATGCCATCGGTGTATTACTCGGCAATGGCTGGTATAACATGCAGAGCACTGCTGTATGGAATTTCCACAAAGCACCCTGGCGCAACCGTCCTGCGTTTTGTTTTGATCTGCGTATTACTTATGAAGATGATTCTGTTGAAACCATCGCTTCAGGAAAGGACTGGAAAACGGCCTTAAGCCCGGTAGTGTTTAACAGCATTTATACAGCCGAACACTATGATGCGCGCAAAGAACAACCGGGCTGGAATACCATCCATTTTGCAGACAGCAGCTGGAAGGAAGTGTATTTCCGCACTGCACCTGCTGCAACTATTACGGCACAAGCAATGCATCCTGTACGCAATGTGGAAGAGGTAAAACCACAAACCATTAAACAGCTGGATGATACCACCTGGCTGTTCGATCTTGGCCGCAACATTGCCGGCGTAAGCCGCATTACCGTACAGGGGCCGGCAGGTACTGTTGTGCGCATAAAACATACAGAACGTTTGTACGCCAATGGCCGCGCAGATATGTCGAACATTGATGTGCATTACCGGCCCACCGATAATACAGATCCTTTTCAAACAGATATGGTAATACTTAATGGCAAAGACGCCACCACGTTTATGCCACATTTTAACTACAAGGGTTTCCAGTATATTGAAGTGAGCAGCAGTGCGCCGGTAAAGCTTACCAAAGAAAGTGTAACAGCCTATTTTATGCATAGTGATGTGCCTGCGGTGGGTGAGGTGAGCAGCAGCGACGATATCCTCACTAAAATATGGTCTGCCACCAATAACTCTTACTTATCTAATTTATTCGGCTACCCGACCGATTGCCCGCAACGCGAGAAAAACGGCTGGACAGGCGATGCGCAGATAGCCATTGAAACAGGCCTGTACAGTTTCGATGGCATTACTGTGTATGAAAAATGGCTGGCCGATCATCGTGATGAACAGCAACCCAATGGCGTGCTGCCCTCTATTGTGCCTACTGATGGCTGGGGGTATGAATGGGGCAACGGGCCAGACTGGACAAGCACCATCGCTATTATTCCCTGGAACATTTACCTGTTTTACGGCGATACCACCTTGCTCGCCAATTGCTACGATAACATTAAACGGTATGTTGAGCACATCAACCTGATTAGTCCTGCAGGGCTTACCACCTGGGGGCTGGGCGATTGGGTTCCTGTAAAATCAACTACACCGGTTGAATTAACTTCTACCTGTTATTATTATGCCGATGTACTGATACTGGCCAAAGCTGCAAAGCTTTTCGGGCATACAGCCGATGAACTGCGTTATAACCAGCTGGCTGCAAAAATCAGGGATGCCTTTAACACCAAATACCTACATACAGAAACAGCCACCTATGGCGATGGGGTACAAACTGCATTAAGCACACCCTTGTACTGGGGGCTTGTGCCAGATGCGTACAAGGCAAAAGTGGCAGCAAGCCTGGCGAAAAAAGTGGCGTCAGACAACTACCATCTTGATGTGGGTTTGCTGGGACAGAAAGCCATTTTAAATGCACTGAGTGAAAACGGTTATGCAGATGTGGCTTATAAAATAGCCTCACAGAAAACCTATCCCAGCTGGGGTTGGTGGATGGTGAATGGTGCTACCACCTTGTACGAAAACTGGAAAATTGATGCGCAGAGCGATATCTCTTTAAACCATATTATGTTTGGTGAAATAGGTGCGTGGCTGTACAAAGGCATTGCCGGTATAAAACCTGATGCAGCACAACCCGGGTTTAAAAACACTGTACTGCAGCCACACTTCGTAGAAGGGCTCAATAGCTTTGAAGCAAAACATGAAAGCCCGTACGGAACCATTGTTTCCTCATGGGTCCGCAAAGGCAATGCGGTAGCCTATACTGTGGTAATACCTTCCAATGCCACAGCCAGCTTGTATTTGCCGGGTTATACCATAACAGAGAACGGAAAGCAGGCAACGGGAAACGTATTGCAGCTGCAGGCAGGTACACATAACCTGGTTTGCAAAATGGCGGCTAAATAAACAGGAAGGCAACTGAAAATAAAATCCACCCGTACTTAATGGTGCGGGTGGATTTTTTATGTACAGTAAGCAATTAAACGGCTACCTGTGTACGTGTGTACAACAGCAATACGCCCGATTCAAAAGTTCGTGTTTTAACCAGTTGCAGTTCGTGGGTGCTGCTGGCGGTTGCAGTATGTTCTTCTTCCAGTACAGGATGAATGGTTACTTGCCGGCCATTGATCAGCACCAGCTGAACAACAGTTGCCTGTGCCCCGGGCCGGGCCGCCTGAATGGTAACCGGGCCCAGCTGTATGGCTTGTTTGCCGGTAACACGCTGTATGCTGCCACTGATTTTTTGTACAAAGGAGTTAACGGCACCCTGCCAGTGTGGTATGCGCTGACCAGGCGGAAGTTTACTGAATACAATGCCCGGGATAGTGCAGAACAAATCGCCTGCATGCCGGTTAATCTCCTGTTCGGCCAAACGCCAGTCAAGCCCCTGGTAAGGCGGCTGGCCATCGGCAGAATCTGTTAGTATGGATAAGATGATTTTTCTCATAAAGGTTACTGGCAGGTGGTTTCGCCCGTTAAGGGAAGTAAACTTATTATCATAATTTTAGAGGAATGGGGGCTGTACAAGACAAAAACCGGGGGAAATTGTGACAGGTTTAAAACCGGTATGAACGGTGCCGGTAATCACTGGTTTTTACCACGTAAATGACCTGTTTTCACTCAGTTCTGGGTATATGTCATGCGTTTTTTCCTGATTTAGAACAGGTTGCATGGATATTTAATACACTTTTTGTATATTATGAGTAGATTTAACCCAAAAAGTAATCCTTATCCGGAATATCTTTCAATATAACGAGACAAACAGCCTGGCAGCCTTGTTATCCGGTACAAACAATGACAGGAGTGGTAAAATAATCCTGCATGTCGTGTTCTGGCTTTTCATGACAAAATGGATACTGTTTCAATCGAGCTGGATGGTTGGGAACCAGCATTCTGAAGCAAGTTATTACCTGGCTTTTTATCGTTACCTGCTGGTTATCGTGGCGTTTTATACCCTTTCGTATATCACTACCCTGCCATTACCCAATTCACGCATGTGGATTGTAACATTGCTAACCCTGGTTGGATTTTTATTGTTGTATTGTTTAATGATGTATGCGGTATGCAGCTTTATTTACTGGCATTTTGCCGAGCTGCCCTACTATTTCAGGGACAATATCTATGAAAATATCACAGCGCGCGGGCCATGGACTTTTCTGCTGCACCCGATGACTTTTTATTTCCATTTCGAGCAGTTGGGGCTGGCGCTGTTGCCGGCATTGACTATTAAGGTTTTCAGGCTTACCTTGCAAACCCGGTTAAAGAGCCTGAAGCTGGAAAAGAGTAACCTGGAACTGGAACTGAATTTTTTGCGTTCGCAGATTAACCCGCATTTTCTGTTTAACACCCTGAACAGCCTGTATGCATTGATTGAAGAAAAAGATGCAGTAGCTGCATCGATCATTGCATCTTTGTCGAATATGATGCGTTATGCATTGTATGAATCGAATGCGCCTGAAGTGGAGGCCGGTAAGGAACTGGATTTTATTAAAGGATATGTTGACATTCAAAACGTAAGGCATAGTAACCGTTTACATGTTGAACTGGGTTTTGACCCTGAAGTGTATTATAAAAAGGTGCCGCCGCTGATACTGGTTACTTTCCTGGAAAATGCGGTAAAGCATGGTCTTGATAAAACGAGGCAAAAATCGTACATTAAGATCAGCGCCTACATGGAAAATGAACAATTCTGTTTCTTTATATTGAACTCCAAGCCCCGGCAAAAAGTTGGCAGCAACCCCGGCCATGGCGGAATTGGAATAAAAAATACGCAAAGACGACTGAATATACTGTACCCCGACCGCCATGTGTTGAACATACAGGAAACGGAAGATGAGTACAGTGTTTTGCTAAAAATCTGGTAACATGGAGCAACTTATTTCCTGCGTTATAATTGATGATGAACCATTAGGCCTTGAACTGATTGAGAAATATATCAAACGTATTCCTTCGCTCAGGCTGGTGGCTAAATGGGACAATGCTATTGAGGCGTTGGACCAGATGGAGCGTTTGCGTCCCATGCTTGTTTTTCTCGATGTAAACATGCCTGAAATGAGCGGCATAGAATTTATCAGAACCTTTAACCATTACAAACCGCAGATTATATTAACCACCGCTTACTCTGAATACGCGGTGCAGGGGTATGAATATGATGTCACCGATTTTATTTTAAAACCTGTAACCTTCGAACGTTTTGCACGTGCCATCAATAAGGTAAAAGAACGTTTATCCAATGCGCAAAAATCTGTGGCCATGCAGCAGGCCGGGGAAACAACCGCACCGGCAGCAGAACAACCCGAGGCTCCGCCGGTACAGGTGCCGGGTATGCAGCAGAACAGGCAGCTGCTGATTAAGGAGAATAAAAAATTCATCAACATTTCCATCGATGATATTTATGTGGTGGAAGGCATGAAAGACTATCTGAAAATACACACCAAGGCAAGGGTGATTGTTACGCATATGACCATGGGTAAAATGGAAGATACCCTCCCTCCTACAGACTTCCTGCGTATTAACCGGTCTTATATTGTACGCAAGGCTGCAGTAAAAGCCATTAACGGCAATACCATTGAACTGCTGAACAATGTAGAACTGCCGATTGGCATTAAATACCGCGAGATTATCAAACATTTAATGGATAAAGGATCATTATAATTTGGTCTAAAAAGAGAAAGTACCCCTGCAAAACGTAACTTGAACGTGCATCGCGCAGGGTTAGTCTAATTAATTTCATGTCGCTGGTTACATTGAGTTTCTTTGAACTCAATAATAAAACCAATACAATCATGAAAACAGTTAACAACACACAGAGCAAACTCACTATCAAAAAAGAAACTGTATCTGTGCTGAGCATTCCTGCCAACAAAGCCATCAAATCCGGTGACATTTATTTTGAAACAAACCCCATTACTTCTTCTGCTATTTGTTTCGAGATTTTCCAGCAACAGTAATAGGTGCGCTTACTGTACAACGAATAACTTATTCCAGCGGCAATAAAATGAAAGCTGATGGTGCTAACTTGTGGTATAATTGAAGACGAACTGTTGGGTCGTGACTTGCTGGCCAGGTATATTTCACGTGTTCCCAACCTGCAGCTGAAATGGACCAAGGGGTCTGTGGAAGAATTGCAGGAAGCCAATGCAGGAAACCCTTTGCAGCATTCCGTAGACATTGTATTCCTCGACCTGTGGAGTGAAATGTACGGCAACCGCTCCAACGCCTATATGTTCGTCGAAAAATATGGTCATATCATTCTTACAACAGCCTATCCCGAAGTACTGGTGGGTACGCTTCCATTCAGTTATGTGGGTGTGCTGAACAAACCTATCTCTTTTGACAAATTCCAGGAAACGCTGGAAGGTGTTTTATACCGGCTCAAAGAGCTGCGTATGCCGCATGGAAAAGAAACAGATGTGCCGCATTAAACCTTGCTGCGATAATTTCTTTACGATTGCAGAACAAACACGAACCGTGATGATATTGTAACCCCGGGCCTCCCGGGGTTTATTGTTTTTGGCCGCTATGCATAAAAAAATACCCCGCAATCAGATGATGACGGGGCGCTTGCACATGGTGATCTACAAATCAAAAACTTAATAACCGATGGTGGGCAGCAGTTCTATATCACAGCCATGATAAGTCATGATAGACAGGCCATAGCCTGCCAGGCCTTCGCTCAGGCAGCAGTCAACCAGCGGCTGGGCATTTCTTGTTTTGCGGGCAAAGCCTGCTGTTGCATTGCTTTGGCGGCTGAATGCCAGTGAAGTATTGTACCAGAAGGTAGCTGCATCATTAAACAAAACATTACCTGTATGTTCATGCACCTGCTTAAACAACAGTGATATGCCTGTGCTGCCGTACATGAGTGATGCATCGTTAATACCTATCAGTTTCGGCTGGCGGCGGTTGGCTATAAGCAGCAGGTCGCGCATGCCTTTTGAAGCTAGGGCTGTATCGTTGAGCGCCATGCCCGATTGCCAGATGGAATAAGCCACACCGGCATCGCCATAACAAAGGTTCATCGGCATTTCTATACCGGGCTCCCCGGCAATATCCGGGTAAAGGCGTGTAGGACTGTTTTGGCGGTGTGCCAGCAGGTAAGCGGTAATGCCCTGCAGCAGCGCGTCAATAATGGCTTCTGAAGAGGTGGGCAGCGCTTCGCTGTCTTTCAGTTGCCCGAGTAGCAGCAATATGCCTGCAAGACCGTGCCCCCAGCCAAGATACACCTGGTTGCTGTCGAACAGCCGGGAGCGGTAAAAGCTTTTGTGGTCGCTGATTTCCCTGATGCAAGCCAGGTTTTTCAGCACCGTATCGAGTATTTTTTTGCCTTGCCTGTTGGGCCGTTTCAGAAAATACCGCGCAATAGGCAGGTAACCGGAAAAAGTATCAAAATTGCCCTGTTTGAGCATTGGGTCGATGGCCTGCGATAATAATCCGTCTATCTTTTCGAGCACTTCGTCGAAAGAGCTGTCCAGATAATCCCGCTGTTGCAGGTAAAGAATCATGGTGCCCAGTTCGGCTGCATCCCGGTAGTGAAAGTTGGGTTGCCTGTACAGGACATTGATCGTTTCCATCAGCATTTCCTCGGCAACCAGTGCATACCGCGATTCTTCACTGATGTATTCGTTATAGGCATACAAAAACCAGAACATGCCCATTCTTCCGTTCAGTAAACCATGCTGGTTGCTGCTCTGCTGGGCTTGCTGGTAAAGGGATTCTGCAATTTCAGGCAGCTTGCCTAATCCTTCTTCCTGCTGTATAGTCAGGGATTCAACGTGCGCGACATTGTTCTCCATATCTTCCTCATTTTTACACTACAATTTTTGCATTTTATAAGTGAGTGGCCTAATTATTTCGTCTAACTATAGCCAGTGCCAGACGAATATTCCGAAACGGAAATTTGCTAAACAATCACAGGCCCCGCCGGTGGTGCCTTCAGTTGGTCTAAGTGAGGTGTAAGTTGGTCTACTTTAATTCTCCGGTGGTACATATTTGCTTTCTTTTGGCATATAATTAATCAGTTATAATCCCTGCAAACTGAATTGCCCGAAGCGCCCGTAAAAAGGGTGCACCAATGAAGCGTTATGAAAAATTCTGTTCAGCTGAAAGCAGATCCGTTTTACCTTATCAGGCGCCCCCTTTTACCGGTAAACACCTTGTTTGAACTGAATAAGCGTTTGGTTGAAACGCCTGACCTGCTTTGGCCTTTCCTGCATCAGCTTTTTAACGAGCCTTTGGTTAATGAAGCCATTTACCTGGCTTCTCCCGAACTGCACAGCGAGTTCGGCAAACTGCGTGCACATGATGCAGCAGGTGCGGTTAAAATGGCGCAATCCCTGTATAAATACCTGGTGCGCATGTGTACCCGCGCCACGCCCTACGGTTTGTTTGCAGGCTGCTCTGCCGGTACAGTTGCGGCGCATACGCAAATCAGCTATGCCGGTGCGCAAATGCATAAAAAATCCAGGCTGGATATGTTGTATGTGTGCGAACTGGTGCAAGCCATTGCAGCAGACCCTGCCATTAAAAAGCAACTGCGCTATTTTCCCAATAACAGTTTATATACTGCCGGAAACAATTACCGGTATGTTGAATATTCAGTAGCCGGTAAAAAACGTGCCTACACCGTTTCGGCCGTTCAGCAATCGCCCTACCTGCAGGCGGTGCTGGAGAAAGCCGCATGCGGACTGTATTACAATGATATTGTTGCAGCAGTGCTGGAAACAGATGCAACCCTGGATATGCAGGAAATCGGCGAATTTATTGATCAGCTTATCAGCGCCCAGCTGCTGGTGAGTGAACTTGAACCTTCACTCACGGGTGATGTTTTTTTCGATACACTCGCTGAAAAGCTGCAACATATTGCTGCACCGGAAATGGTGGGCAGCCTGCAGCAGTTGCGTGCATACCTGCAATGCGGCGGTACAGAAAACTATTGTAAGGCGCATGAGCTGATTAATGAACAACTGGTGCAGACGGGTACGAAAGACCTGGTGCAGACAGACCTGTTTTTTACGCACGCGCAAAACACACTTGGCGAAGGGTTTACCAATATGCTTACAGAACAGCTGGCGCCTTTGTTCCGGTTATCATCACAGAAACATACGCCTGAGCTGGATACATTTAAACAACGTTTCCAGGCACGTTTTGATACGCAGGAAGTGCCGCTGCTGCTGGCCCTTGATATAGAAACAGGCGTTGGTTACGGCACTCAGCATGGCAGCAGCACATTGATGCCGCTGGTTGGTGATATCGATTTGCCTGCTGCTAAAAATACTGCTGCACTCAGCTGGAACGGTTATACCCAATTGCTGCATACTTTGTACAGCAGGGCATTACAAACAGCCGCTCAGGAAGTGCAGATTACCGATGAAGACCTGGCTGCTATTGAAGAACCCAATCATTTGCATACGCAAATTGCACCCAGCCTGTTTGCTTTTGGTTCACTGCTGGCTAAAAGCAGTGAGGCAATAGACAAAGGTGATTTCCGCTTTTTGCTGGCCACCTGCAATGGCCCGTCAGCCGCCAACCTGCTGGGCAGGTTTTGTTATGGCGATGAAGCCCTGTTGCACAAGGTTAAAAAAAGCCTGGCGCAGCACGAACCAGATACTGCCCATACTGTATATGCCGAAATTGTGCATTTGCCTGAAGCCCGCGTGGGTAATGTATTGCAGCGTCCGTGTTTAAGAAACTACGAGATCCCGTTTTTGGGAAAATCGGGTATGCCGCAGCAAAACCAACTGCCGGTAAATGACCTGATGGTATCTGTACAACATGGGAAAGTGGTACTGCGGTCAAAAAAATTAAACAAACGCGTTATACCGCGTATGGCTACTGCACACCAGCATGCCCAGGGTTTGCCGGTGTACCGTTTTTTGTGCGACCTGCAGCGCCAGCAATTGTATTACGGGTTTCACTGGAAATGGGAGCACCTGGCAGGCAGCGATTTTTTGCCAAGGGTTGTGTATAAAAACATTATCCTGTCTAAAGCCAGCTGGCAGGTAAAACTGGCAGATATAACAGGCAATACACAGCAGGCTGATGATGCAGACCGGTTACGCAGCCTGCTGCAGCTACGCAATATTCCTGTTTGCGTGTCCATTACTGAGCACGATAACGAGTTGCTGGCCGACTGGTCTACCACTGCAGGCCTGCAGTTAATGCTGCGCCAGTTGCAGAAAAAAGGCAGTGTACAGTTAACTGAATTTTTACATACACCGGACAATTGTTTTGTTACCGGTGACAATGATGCATTGTATGCCAATGAAATAATAGTGCCGTTGCACAACCCGCTGTATAAAACCGGGCCACCATTGCCACAGCGCGCAGTACCTGCAGTGCAGCGCAGTTTTGCCCCGGGAAGCGAATGGGTTTACTGGAAATTATACGGCGGAGCGAAAGACACCGAAACCATATTAAAAGAGACGATTACGCCGTTTGTACAGCAATTGCGGCAGCAAAATGCAATTGATGGCTGGTTCTTTATCCGTTATACAGATCCTGAGCCGCACATACGTTTGCGCATGCATTTGCCTAAAACGCAGCAACATCTGCTTGGACAACTGATCTGCGGTTTGCAGCAAGCCCTGCAGCCGG
This sequence comes from Deminuibacter soli, assembly GCF_003412455.1. GTDB lineage: Bacteria > Bacteroidota > Bacteroidia > Chitinophagales > Chitinophagaceae > Deminuibacter > Deminuibacter soli. The sequence continues at coordinate 1,395,425 of NZ_QTJU01000001.1, forward strand.
CATTGGATGCGCACCTGCTGCACAGTATACAGCTCGATACTTATGAACGGGAGCTGGAACGTTATGGTGCAGCAAATATTGAAGACAGTGAGCAGGTCTTTTTCCACGATAGTAATGCCACGGCAGCTGTGCTTACCATGCTTGACGGTGAAGACGGTGAACGCTGGCGCTGGTTGCTGGCTATGCGCAGCACAGATATGCTGTTAAACACTTTCGGCCTTACATTGAACGAAAGAAAAGAACTGATGAACAGCTTGTCTGCAGCGTACTTCAGGGAGTTTAACGGCGATAAGAATTTATCGGCTCAGCTCAACGATAAATTCCGGGCAGAAGGCCGGATGATCAGGAGCATGCTCAACCCTGCAGATGATGTGCAGAACCAGGTATCTGCGGTTGTTGCGCTATTTGCTGAAAGAGATGAAGCCATTGCGCCGGTGCTTGAACGCATTGCTTGCAGAGCTGGTGCCGGTTTCAATGAAGAAGGCGGCATGGACTTGCTGCGGAGTTACCTGCATATGAGTTTGAACAGGTTTTTCCCGGCTAAACAACGGCTGCACGAGTTGGGCATTTATTATTTGCTGTATAAACATTATATGTCGTCTGTTGCTATACTTAAAAGTAATCAAACACCGCTTGCTGTTGCAACCGTATAACGGATGTATGCAGGAGATTATTTTTCCGTTAATGGTACCGGCAGTTTCACATGGGCCTTTGCTAACCTGAACACTTAACCCTCACCCGTTTAAAGCGGTGTGGTCTTTTTCGACTTTGAAGAGCAGTGCTGTTACAAACAGCGCTGCTCTCACGGCCACAAACCCAGCAGCCAATACACACCCACCGGATACTGATACTGCTTAATTCAGTACCTGCTCGTGCTTACGCACGGTAAAGCCCTGTTTCTGGTAGCTTGCCGGGGTAGTGCCTGTCCAGCGTTTAAAGGCACGGGTAAATGCACTGAGTTCATTATATCCCAGCATGTATGATATTTCTTTAAACTGGTAATTGCCTGAATCAATATAATGCAACGCCAGCGATTTGCGGGCCTGCTCTGCCAGCTGCTGAAAACTAACGCCTTCCTCTTTCAGTTTGCGTTGCAGGCTCCTGGTGCTTACATTAAAGTTGGCGGCAATGTCTTCCAGTGAGGCAAGTCCAAGATAGGCGTTCGACAACAGGTAACGGTATATTCTCGCCTGCAGGCTCTGCGGGTTAACATCGGGTAAGGCGGCACCTGTTACCTTTTGCAACAAGGCTTGCTGCAATTCGTATTGTGCCGTAACAATAGGTTTGTTCCAGTAGGCAGCAGGCAGCTGTATGGCCCAGGTGTTGGCCCTGGTAACAGGCCTGCAGCGAAACACTCTTTCATATTCCCGCAAATCCCCGTCTTTAATGGCATAAGGCAGGTTTACTGCAACCGGTTTTATCTTCTCCAGCACCAGTCCGTCCATTTCATGCACCACGAAAGCCATAAACATATCCATGGTTTGCCGGAAGGAAAAGTTATCCCCTTCAGTCAATGGATTGAATTGTATGCTGAAAGTACCGGTATGATGTTCTACGCTCACAGAGAAAAGATCGGTAAACAAATGTGCCATAGCCGCAGCCTGTGTAATGCCCTCACCAACAGTGCTGCTTGTTTTAATGATTTCACCTACAATACCCAGTGCCGCAAGTTGCAGCGATTCGCCGAGGTGCAGGCCAAACAGGAGGTCATGTGAAAGATGACTGGCATGCGTCCACAGTTCGTTTAACCGGGCAGGTGTAATGGCAGGCTGCCGGTTTTGTTCAACAGCAGCAAAGTCGATGCCCGACAGGTTGCAGAGCACTGCGGCATCGGTATCTTTTTGTACGGCATAAGCTAGTATAGCTGTGGCTATACGCAGGCGGTGGTCTTCCATAGTATTAAAGTTAGGCAGCGATGTATTTGGGTGCAGCTGGTTGTCGTTAAATGGCAAAAGCTTGTCGTAAACGGGCAATTACCGGGTTATGCGGTCGAAGTAGTTTTACAGTATTAAATCAATACAATATGTCAAACAATAACCAGTCATTACAGGTAGTAAACGCATTTTTAACGGCCGTACAGCAGGGCGATTTTGAAAAAGTGGGCAGCCTGCTGCATCCTGAAATTGTATGGCAGCAGCCGGGGAATAACCCGTTTTCAGGCACACAAACATCGGCTGCTGATGTATTTAAAATGGTGGGCGGCATGTTTCAGCATACAGCCAATAATATGGCGCTTACGGCTATTAAAACGATGGCGACACATGGCGAAAGCGTTGCGTGTTTGCTGCACTGGAGTGCAACCCACCCGTCGGGCAAAGAAATGGAAGTAGACAACATTGATGTGTACACCGTGCGTAACGGGCAAATTGTAGCGGCTGTTATTTACACTGCAGATGAAGCGCTCGAGAATATGTTCTGGAACAACTAAGCAGCGACATATGGCATGGCTGTAAAAACAAAGAGCGGCCTGCTTGCAGGCCGCTCTTTGCATATAATAAGGTAGTATTGTTACTGCAATACAGGTACCGGTACAGGTGCCAGCTGTGTTTCCGGGTGAGCGTTCATCTGGGTCATTTCAATATCGGCTTTGGACTTGTCTGTCAAAGGAACTTTACCCCTGTTGTTGCGGATAATGCGAGAGAACAGCGATATTTCCTGGTCGAAAAGGAAACGGAAGAACAATTTTACCCATGAGGTATGGTAATAAAGGCTGTCGTAAAATATGGGAGCTTTCGACCTTATCTGCGGCAGTTTATTCCATGGTATAGAAGGAAAATCATGGTGCTCATTGTGGTAACCCACGTTAAAAGCCAGTTTGTTCATATTACCGTAATAGCTGTAGGTTTCCTGGTTTTCTTTTACAACATAATGTTCCTGTATCCATCTTGCACCCAGCGGGTGCAGACCAACAGAAAAGAAAAAGCTCAGCACCATAAAGGCAATGGCTTTAAAGCCGAAGAAATACCACATGGCAGCGGTAAAAACAACCTGTATAATAAAGTTGGCGACTGTCCATTTGTCAAACGCCTTGATTTCTTTCAGGCGGCCCAGTCTTGATAACTGGAAAAAGGGATATAATAACAGCCACATTACTTTTCCGATGAAATAGTTGTTGATGAGGCGTGCTTCCCAATGGTTGGGTAAATCGCCATCTAATTCATGCACACCCTGGAATGAATGGTGTTTGATGTGGTAACGTTCAAAAGAAATAGAGTTGGGAAAAATCTGCGGCAGGTTGGCGAACATGCCTGCTAAACGGTTTGCAATTTTGCCTTTGAATAACAACTGGTGGGCACACTCGTGAATCATTACAAACAGTGCATGGTTGGCGAATGCGCCAAGTAAATAGGCTGCTCCGAATACCAACCACCATGACTGACCGGATACAAGGCCTGCCAAAGCAGTTTGAAATACAACCAGGCCAATGATGGCAAATATGGTATAAGGATTTTTTCCGATAAGCTCCCTGATGTCTGGATGCTGCTGAAGAATTTTTTTTGTACGTACGCGATGAGGTTCACTCACGTGTGAGTAGATAAATGTTTGTTTGTCCAATGTAGTAGGTTTTATATGAGAACGCTTTAAGGTAACGCTTAAATACATTGGACAAACTTTTTTTTAGTTATTTGTATTAGTCATAACATATATTTAATTTGTTATATGCGGCTACAGCAGGTGTTTAATCTCTTCAATAGTATCCGAAAATGCAGGCTGGCGTTGAATATCGCTGTGCCAGGCCAGGTCGCGTTCAATTAAATCGATCTCTTTTTTAATTGTTGCACCCTGTTGGCCATTTTCGGTGCCTAAAATATAAACCGTATCTGAAATAGCCACCGCATGCTGAATATCGTGCGACACGATAATGAGTGTTTTTAATTCATCTGAAAGTGATACCTGCAACAGCAGTTCTATAACCTTATCAAGCACACAAACATCCAGGCCTGAAAAGGGCTCATCAAGCAGCAGGAAGGAGGCGCCTTTGAGTAATTGTTGCATAATACTTACGCGTTGCTGCTGGCCGCCGGATAACTGCCCGGGATAATAGTGCTTTACACTGAGCAGCCCGAAGTTGCTGAGGTATTGTTCCACGGTTTCCTTTTCCTTTCCTTTCAGCAATGGGTTTTGCCTGGCAGCCAGTAACAGTGACTGGTAAATGGTACGCCAGTAAAACAGGTAATAGTTCTGGAAAATAACACCCATATCACCTGCCTGTGCAGGGCGGTTACCAAACAGCGTAATGCTGCCTGCACTGGGTTGCTGCAGGCCGGCCAGTATTTTCAGCATTTGTGTTTTGCCGATACCGCTGCGGCCTATCAGCGATACTACCTGCCCTTGCAGCATACCGGGGCGCACAATGTTTTTGATACAGAAATTGATGTCTCTTAAAATAGGGGCATCACCGTATTGTAACTGAATATTGCTGGCCTGCAGCAATACTTCTTTTTTCTGGTAAACAGTCATACTAAAATTGTTAACGGGTGTAAGGAAATAACCATTTGCGTAAAACGCCCAGCAGGCAGTCGAAACAAAGCCCCAGCAGAAAAATGATCAGTTGCAGGGCCAGCACATACGCGAGGTTATTGTATTTGTTATACTTGATCATCATAGCGCCAATGCCGCCCTCGCTCATGTTCAGGCCTTCTACCAGCGTAATCATCAGCCAGGCGATGGCGAAGTTTTGCTGCAGTATTTCCAGCACATTACCTGCCTTGCCAATGATCACGGTTTCGTACAGGGTTTGCCAGTTGTTGTAACCAAGCGTTTTGCACAGGTCATATTCCTGTTTGTTCATGTTGGTAATAATACTCAGCAGCGAGGTAACAAAAAAAGGAACCATGCCAAATATCAGGAGTGATAATTTCAACTGGCTGCCGTTTTGTGTAAGCAGGGTGAAAATAAAAATCAAACCCGTTAATGTGAGATACCGGCATTTGACCAGGAAATGTGCAACTGCACTGAAAAATGGAATGACAGACAGGTAGGCAAATACCAGGGTAATGGCAATGGAATACAACAGAGCCTGTACAGTAAGGCCAATGCTTGTGAGTAAATTATCAAGCAATGTTTTACTGCCCAGTAATTGCAGGAAGGCATCAGCCACTTTTAAAGGCTGCGGTATTAACCCGTTTGAACAAGCCTGCCACAATACCAGGGCTATTGCTACCTGGCCACCTGCGAGTATGGTTACGGTGCTTTTGCTTAATTGCTGAAAGGGTATAAACAGTTTTTTCATGATGCAATGGTTAAGAAACAAGAATAAAAAGAACCGGTGTACAGGCGGAAACCCTGTATATGCAAGGCTTCCGGCACTGTCACGGGTTAAACAACACTACAAACCCAATACAATTTCCACACGGCGGTTTTTACTTTTACCGGCTTCGGTGCTGTTATCGGCAACCGGTTTGGATGAACCATAACCTTTGGCTTCAATCTGGTTTTCTTTCAACCCTTTTTTCAGCATCCATGCTTTTACAGCGCCGGCTCTTTTTTCGCTCAGTGGCTGGTTAATGGCGTCTGAACCATTGTTATCGGTATGGCCATACACACCCAGTTTTAAACCTTCGGCTACTACGGCTGATTCAAATATTTCGTTGAGCAGCTGGTACGAAGAAGGACGGATATTGGCAGAACCTGTTTCGAATTCGATGCTGTACGATTTTGTTGAAACTGCTGCCGTAATTTCCGTTGCGTACTGCGTTTCAATGGGCTTGCCTTCCAGCAGTTCGGGATGGTTGGCAATAACACTGAGCAGGAACGATTTGTCTACCGCTTTTTCATAGGGCAGAAAGCCGGGCATAATAGCAGGATACATTTTTACCATCAGGTTGCCGAAGGTGTTGTACACTGCCTTGTAACGGTCTACCTTATCGGCGCCCAGGCCATAGGTATTGGCCATATCCTGCAGGTTAAATACGGCCGAGCCTCCAAGGTTCACGGTTAATCCCTGCACGTCTTTTTCTTCTACACCGTTAAAGTATTTCAGCCAGTATGCGGCTGTTTGTTCCTGGTACAGTTGTGCGCTTACTTCAGCTGCGAACTTTTTGGCTTCCGTAAACGAGCGAACCTGGTCGCCGGCCTGTGCAAGGGCTACAATCATGTTCTCCACATCGGTTCTGTGATCGTTGGCCCATTTGCGGATAGCAATGGTTTGGTTCGACATCTGCGAAGCATACTGCCTGGTGCTTACAACAGTAACCAGTCCGCCCTTTTTGGTAGCAACGTTTACATCACCGGGTGTCCAGGTGGCAACACCATCTACGCCCACGGTTGTATCGCGGCCGGTGGTTTTGCCGTTGGCCACTATCCTGCGTTTCTCGGTATAACCAGTGATATACTTGTTAGGTGCATCGAGGAAGTCACTTGCAGCTACCAGGTTCACTGCAGTTGCATCGTACGTGGTTTCGTCTGGGTTAACACGCAAACCATTGTCACCGGCCCATTTCAGCAGAATGTTCACGTCGCCGTCACGCATCACGCCGGCTACACATTTACCGATGGCATTGTGCGCATCCTGCTTCCATGAAACCGGGGCCATCACCTGGTCTTCACCAAATGATTTACCATGGGTAACGGGTATAATCACGGGCTGATATTCGGGGCCAAGCGGTTCCAGCTGTTTCGACAAGGCGGTGATAAATGCAGGCATACCATCACCCATAAACGTGATGAGCACACCAGGGGTATTCGGATTGCTTTTGTAATCACTCGCAAATTTTACGAGGTCGGCCATTTGTTTGTTACAGTCATCCTGGCGCAGGTAGCTCACATCCAGTTTTGCTTTATCGAATAAAGAACCTTTTGTGGTGCGTACGCCACCGTTGGCATACATGGCAGAGAACTGGCTGTTCCAGGCCATGCGCTCCCAGGTAACCTGCGAGCCGCCGTTAATGGCCGTTTCATTACCAGGTAAGGGCAACTGCACGGCATTGCTGCTTAAAGATGCATCGGGGGCATCGGGCAATGCTACTTTACCAACTTCTACAGCGCTGGTAGCTGTTTTGGGTAAATGCTGGTACCATTTAACACCGGCAATACCTGCGGCAACAATGCCTGCTATAATCAATACTTTACCGGCGGGTTTTAATTTAATGCTCATATAAGTTGTTTTTACAGTTTGTTTGAGTGTTGTTTTACGGGTGTATGAACATAGGTTGGGTGTTAAGCAGCAGCAGTAGTTTTTTACGCTGTTACTTTCAGGTAATTTGACGGCCTTTGAGTTGGAAAATGATTAGTCGAGCAGCCCTTTGTACCGGTCTGGTACCTGCACATCTTTCAGTCTGCCGTTATTGGCATTGCGTTGCAAGGCGTCGCGGGTGTAGTTAAAATCGCTGTTTACATCAAAACGTTTGATGAGTTCAACAGCCTGTGCCGATTTGGCTTTGTCTTCAAGCACCCTGTCGTCGAGAAAGCGTGAAGTAACATCAATGGCCGATTTAATATGACCTATTTTTTCGCCGATCTTTACTTTCAGCAAGGCCAGTGCTTTTTCGGCATCACTATTCAGCTCATCATCACCCTTAAAGGCTTTCATGGCGCTGGTTACAGCGCTGAGGCCGGTGGTTACAGAGTAATAAAGATCTTTCTTGGCTTCCAGGTCAAGCTTCGCATCTTCGAGCATAATACCACTTTCTTCATAAGCGGTATCGGCAAACTGAACCAGTTTGTTTAAGTCGCCTACAATAGGTGTAACATTTTCGATATACTCTTTACAACGCAATACATTGTTGGCATACAGGTCAACCTGGCGGTTGTTGTTACCTTCTGCCTGCAGAATTTTTACCTTCTGCACATTGAGTTGCAGTTCTTTTTCTTTCCCGTTCAGTTTATCTACCAGTTCGCTTTGTTTCCCCTTTAAACGTGCTGCCTGTTCATACAGCGTGTTGCGGTCTTTATAGCCCTGGTCAATCTTGGCCTGTAAAATATTGAAGGGATTCAGTTCAATGGCCAGGCCAACAGTGTAATTGGCGATAAACTCACTGAAGTATTTCAGTGCGCGCCAGAACTTTTTGTTGGTTACAAGCATCAGCAGAAAGCCTGCGATAACACCTCCTATAACCAGGTTAACCATGTTCCAGGTTACGGTTACCAGCCAGGGCAGTACAAAGGTAAAAAAGCCCCATGCCAGTCCGGCGAATAACAGTACAGCAACAAAAGTGGTAGCCATGTTTTTGGGCTCGCTGAACCAGCCGGGTTTTTGCTGCTGTTGAAATGTGTTTGGCATATACTGTTTGTATTGTTAGTACGCTACGTAGCGTTTTATTTTTTCAATATCGGCCTGTATGGATTGTTTCAGGAAATTGCTTTCCTGCACATAACCGCCGGTGGTTGCTGTTATTTTTTCTTCGTTTTCTTTCAGCTCATTTTGCAAAAGTGTAATGCAGTTGTGCAGGTCCGTGATCTCTTTCGACAGCTGTTGTATACGCTGTGTTTTTTCATTGATTTCTTCCTGTTTGCCATGCACCTTTTGCTGTGTGGTAGCTGTTATGGTGTTATTGAAATTGGCTGCATCTGTATCAATCAGCTGAATGTAGGCTGCTGCGGTTTGCAACAGTTTTTCCTTACTCAAACCCTGTACCTGCAGGCCTGCAAAGGCTGCCTGGTAACGGGCTGTTTCATAGGGTATGGTTTGCATGGCGCTGATCATTTTTGAGAACTCATAATAATCAGGTCCGGGCAAATTGGCCTCTTTAAACAGCTGATCGAAATACTGTTTAAACTTACCATCTGTTGTTACAGGCGGTGCCGGGTTGCGGGCAGGCACAGCCTGCTGTGTTGCCGGTTCGCTGGTAACAGTATTGGATGTATCTGTTACTTCAACAAAAGCTGACAACAGTTTTTTTCCTAAGCTGGACATCGTGTTGTTTGTTTTATAGTTGACTTAATAATAGCTGTATACCCGGCAGGCTGAAACACAAAACCTGGTAAGCATGTGCACCTGTGTGCAAAGCCGTTTTTTGCTGGCTATGCCTGGCATGGTAGTTTTTTGCATGCCGGTGTATAATCGCGAGCATAAGGGTGATGCATACGATCACCAGTATTCTGCTTTTCATAATTGTTGATTATTAAAACTGGATACAAGAATTGACGGGCAGTTCCGCGATGGCGGAAGCCTGGATGGTTTAAACGCGGTAAATCTTTTTGCTGAATTTTACTGGCTGGAGATTGTGGCCGTTGGTTTTACCCTGTTGCTGCAAAGACGAATGCTTGAAAACGTCTGTATGTTGCTCATTTGTCGTGGAGATGTGCTCCTGTTTGATTTGATGAAGTAAAGGTATATGCAGGAAGCCTCACGATGTTAGGGAATGTGAGAGGAGCGGTTTCTTTTGTCTGAAAACGGTAAAGGACGTGTTATCAGCGGTTAAAAAACAGGATGAGGTTTGTTAAGGACATTTTAAGGGTAAGCCGCGCGGATAGGCGGTTAATGAAGCGGATGGATGGTTTTGGAAAACTAAACCAATTGATTTTAAACACATATAATAATTATTATTTATTTATTAGGATTGTAGCTAAATTGATTTTTCACTACAGATATCGCCTTAATTTTGGCATTTTTTTATCTTTTTCGTAACAAAATTTTATTGTTTGTAACATCTTTTAATATATTTGACTTGTACCCATTACTAAAATGCACATGAGAAAGCAAACATACCCTGTTCAACTAAATGCCGTAAACCGCCTGTTGGTGGTTATTGCGCACACGCTCCATAAACTTAAGTTGATACCTGATTCGAGTAGGTATATGCCCATCGTGCTAAATCAATTTAGCCTAATTTAAATTTTATATATCTTTTTGATTAACTGCGATTTGCACCCGTAGTGATTCCTATTCCTTTATTTGTTTTTAAATCAACGCACATGAGAAAACTTTTATCACTGATTACAGTGGCTATGCTGTTTTGCATATTCGCCACTGCCCAATCTCAACAGATCAGTGGCAAAATCACTTCAACAACGGGTACACCGGTTGAAGGTGCCACCGTTTTGTTAAAAGGTACCAAAATGGGTACCAGTACCGATGCGCAGGGTAATTTTACCATTACTGTCAAACCAGGTAGTACCCTTTTAGTAAGCGCGCTGAACTTCAAAGCAAAAGAAGTTTATGTAGGCAAAAACTTTAGCGGCGCTGTACAGCTCGAAGAATCCAATGCATTAATTGATGAGGTGATTGTTACCGCGGGTGGTATTAAAACCAAACGCAGGGAACAAGGTACTGCCAACACTGTAGTAAAAGCTACACAGCTTACTGCAGGTAAAGCAGTGAACATTGCCGGCGGTCTGCAGGGTAAAGTTGCCGGTTTACAGATCAACGCAACAGGTGGTGGTGTTAACCCCAACTACCGTTTAATTCTGCGTGGTCAGCGTTCATTGACTGGTAATAACCAGGCGTTGATTGTATTAGACAACGTAATTGTTCCAAACACTTTACTGGGTAACCTGAACCCTGAAGATGTAGAAGATATCGTAGTGTTAAATGGTGCAGGTGCAGCAGCATTATACGGTTCACAAGCTTCTAACGGTGCCTTGATTGTTACCACCAAAAAAGGAACAAAAGGTGCACCTGTTGTTAAAGTGTCTAACACTACAACTATTGAATCTGTTGCCTTCTTCCCTAAACTGCAATATGCTTATGGTGCAGGTGGTAGCGCTTATGGCTTTGATGCAAATGGTCAACCCCTGTTCTCTAACCTCGAGAACCAATCTTACGGCCCTGCTTTCGATGGCAGCAAAGTTCCCCTGGGTGTGCCTTTGGAAGATGGCAGCCAGGATTCTGCTTTCTATAGCGGCAACAACGCACACAACAACTTCTGGGTAAAAGGTTATACTAACCAGACTGACTTCTCAGTTTCTTCTGGTGACGAAAAATCTACCTTCTATCTGTCTGGCCAGTACGCGAAAGTGACCGGTACAACACCTGAAGACCGTTATAACCGTACTACACTGCGTGCAAACGGTACCCGCAAAATCACTGATAAATTGCTGGCTACCTATACTGCTACTTACTCGCAGAACAGGTACGACATTACTACGCAAACTTCAAGCATGTTCGCCAACCTGCTGAATATGCCACAGAACGTAGATGTTACCAAATACAAAAACTGGCGCACAGACAAATTTGCCAACCCCAACGGTTATTATAACCCATGGTATCAGAACCCATACTTTACGCTCGACAATAACAGGTCTAAACAGCGTAATGACTATCTGACCGGCAACATTGAATTGAAATATTCTCCTACTTCATGGTTAGATTTAACCGGTCGTCAGGCTATTGCTACAAGAAACAGCTCTTACAAAAACACAGTAGGCTCATTCGATTATACCAAATTTGCTGAAACCAGCAGCGGTGCAAAAACTGATATCAAAGCTTCAGTTGCTGATGGTTCATCTTATACCACTGAACTGTTAACCGACCTGTTGGCCCAGTATCACAAGAAATTTGGTGATTACAGTGTGAACGTGATCGGTGGTGCCCAGTTCCGCCAGGATGAATCACAGGGTATCGACGTATCTGCCGGTGGTTTATCCATTCCTGGTTTGTTCAACAACAGCAACACCACTGCAAGAATCTCTGGTCCTGAAACCAACTTCAAGGCCCGTCAGTTCGGTGTGTTTGGTGATATCCGCCTGGGTTACAAAAACTTTTTGTTCTTACACGGTACAGGCCGCAACGACAAGGTTTCTATCCTTGCTCCTGAAAACCGTTCGTTCTTCTATCCTTCAGTTGACCTCTCTTTCATCGCTACAGATGCATTGGATTTCCTGAAAAGAAGCAAAACCATCAGCTACCTGAAACTGCGTGGCGGTTGGTCTAAAGTAGGTCAGGTGAACCTGGGTAACAGCACAAACTTTGGTGCTTATTACCTGCAGCAGACTTTCAGCCAGCAGCATGGCTATCCTTTCAACGGCGTTGCAGGCTACGGTTTGGACAACACCCTTGTTTCTCCAAGTCTGAAACCTGAGATCACCAAAGGTTACGAAGGTGGTTTTGATTTGAACCTGCTGAAAGACAGGGTTGTTACTTCACTTACTTATTACAGCACTAAAACTGATAACCAGACAGTATCAACCAACGTATCTAATGCTACCGGTTATACTGCTTACCGTGTAAATACCGGTCAGACTTCAAGCCGTGGTTTAGAGCTGGCAGCACACGTTACGCCTATCAGGTCTCGTGATCTGGACCTGACAATTGGTGGTAACTATACTTACCTGGACAATAAAGTAAACTTTATCAGTGCCGACCTTTCTAAAATTTCACTGGCAACCTACGGTAACGGTTCCGGCTCTTATGCAGTAGCTGGTCAGGCATTCCCTGTTATCATGGGCTTCGATTATTTCCGTGATCCACTGGGCCGTGTAATTGTTGATTCTAAAACAGGTACACCACAGGCAGATAAAGACAACCTGAAAATTCTGGGTAATGCAGTTGCTAAAAACCGAGTAAGCCTTGATCTGCAGGTTCGTTATAAAAACTTCCGTTTCTCTACCTTGTTTGAATACCGCGGTGGTTACAAAGTGTTCAACAACATGGGTACAGAACTTGACTGGGCTGGTACCGGTATCAGAACTGCTGCCTTCAACCGCGAACGTTTTGTATTCCCGAACTCAGTATACATGGATGGTTCTGGCAAATATGTGGCTAACACCAACATCACTGTACAGGATGGTAACGGTAACTCAGGTTTCTGGACCAACGATGAAAACCGTGGTGTAACAGCTAACTATGTTACTTCAGGTAATTTCTGGAAATGGAGAGAAGTTTCTCTGGCTTACGATGTACCAGCAGCAATACTGGCTAAAACAAAAGCCATTAAAAGTGCAACGATCAGCATCCAGGCACGTAACCTGTTTGTATGGCTGGCAAAATCAAATGTGTATACCGATCCTGAATACAGCGACGCAGGTAACGACAGCAATGGTATTGGTTTAACCGGCCTCGGTCAAACTCCGCCATCACGTTTTTACGGTGCTACTTTGTCACTCACTTTCTAGGATAGTATAATCAATCACAGGCCCTGCCTGGAGCTTGTTTCAAAGCAGGGTTGGTTTTAAAATTTACAGTAATGAAAAAACTTATATTTCTTATAGCGGGTGGTGTGATGGTAGCAGGTACCTCTTGTAAAAAATACCTGGATATCAACGATAACCCCAACAGTGCCACTACCGGTACACCAGAGGTAGTGCTTCCACAGGCACTGGTATTTACTGCTTCTACCATGAACACATTAAACAGCTATGGTTCACAGCTGGTGGGTTATGCAGTAAATGCCGGCGGTTATGGCGGTTTCGGATCTTCTGTTACCTACAATTTCGGCAGCAGCGATTACAGCGGTATCTGGTCTAACACGTTCGATAACCTGAACGATTACCAATACGTAATTAACGCAACAGACACCATTGCTGATTATGGCATGTACAATGGTGCAGCTAGGATTATGAAAGCATTCCATTACCAGATGCTTGTTGATACTTATAATGATGTGCCTTACAGCGACGCATTAAAAGGTACAGGTTCACTGACACCTAAATACGACAAAGCAGAAGCAATTTATGCGAGCCTGGCTAACCAGCTGGATTCTGGTATTGCTTCGCTGAAAAAAGCACAGGCTTCCCTGGATAGCGACCCCAACAGTAACGTAAAGGCGCTGAAAGTAAATGCCGGCTATGATCCTTTGTTCAAAGGCGACGTTAAACAATGGGTACGTTTTGCCAACACTATTAAACTGCGTCTGATTTTGCGTGCAGGTAATAAAGTTGCCTGGAAAAACCCCACTTTTGATGCATTGGGCTTTCTTACCAGCGATGCTATTATACAGCCTACTTTCATCAAAGACAATGGTCAGCAGAACCCCGCTTACGATACATGGAGCTATAAATACGATGGCTCTGCAGGTAACAAAGCATGGATTACCAGTATCTATGCGCTGGGCTTTTACAACGGTAAAAAAATCAGCGACGAAAACAGGGGTACAGTTATGTACCAGGGCTATCCTAACGTAGCTGCTAACCAGCTTGGCTTTGAAAGCAACAGCGTGCCTTCATGTCCTGCGGGCAGTGTTTGGTTGCCTTCTCTGGGTTCTGGTGCACTGAAAGGTCCTAACGCGGGTTATCCTGCTATGCTCGCAGCTGAAAGCTATTTCCTGCAGGCTGAAGCTGTAGTACGCGGTATTATTCCAGGCAATGCAGAAGCCTTATTCAACAAGGGCATTGAAGCTTCTTATACTTTCCTGTATAAAAAAGCAGACAATGTTACCCTGGTTGGAGATCCTGTTGCTGATGCTGCTGCCTACCACGACGAAAATGACAATACCGACAACTACCTGGTGAACTTTAACCTGGCGACTACATTCGACGAACAGATTGAAGCAATCATCACCCAGAAATACATTGCCCTGAACTTTGTAAATGGAGCAGAAGCATTTAATGAATATCGCCGTACACACTACCCTGTAACTGCGGGTAACAGCGATGCAGTAAACAGCTTTGCTTCCACACAGTCTACCAGCACACGTCCTGACAAACTGCCTACCAGGGTGTTGTATCCCAGCACTGAGGCCAGCAATAACTCAGGTAACCTGCCCAAAGGAATTAACCCGAATACTTCTTTTATCTTCTGGGCTTTACAATAACTTTTAATTCTATCAGAGTATGAGATTTTCATTAAAACATATACTGCCGGTTCTCGCTGCAACAGCCATGGGGGCAACTTCATGTCTTAAAGATGCTCCTGCGGTTGACCCTTCACAGTCAAACAGCGTAGTTGAGTTTGCCAATACCGGTTCTATCGTTTCCGGCGCCAATGCTGCATATGCCCGTTTTTCTAGCGATCTCGGTGTATTGAAAACAGGCGATTCCGCCAAATTCAATGTAAATGTGAGTTATTCAGGTGCAGATGCTGCCCCAACAGATATCACGGTAAACCTCGCAGTAGATACGGCAGCCTTAACTGCCTACAATAACAGCGATGATGGTGATTATGTAGCACCTCCGACAACTATTTATAAAGTACCCAGCTCAGTGGTAATTAAAAAGGGTACACACCAGTCACAAGTTCAGGTAACCGTAGTGGTAAATGCATCTTACGATTTTAACGTAAACTATGCATTGCCTTTAACTATTGCTTCTGCTTCTTCAGGTATTATCAGCGGCAATTTCGGCAAAGCGATCTATTCGTTCTCTGCACGTAACAGTTATGATGGTAAATACACTATTACCGGTACTTTTAATGACACGCAAAGCGGTGCATTCAATGGCTGGTATCCATTGGACGAAGAACTGATTACTTACTCAGGCAATTCAATTGCCCTGAAAGATGTAGAATATTCGGGTAACTATGGACATCCGTTTTACAGCGATGCGAGCGGCAGTAAATCTTACTACGGTAACTTTGCTCCTATTTTTTACTTCGATGCAAGCGGTAATGTTACCAGCGTAACCAACTATTACGGACAGGCAACCAACTCACAGAAACGTGCTGCACAACTTGATCCTACCGGTATCAATAAAATCACCTTCAACGCAGATGGTAGCGTAAAATCATTTGCTGTGACTTATTGGATGGTTCAGGCTGGTGTTAACAGAACCAAGTTCGATGAGGTATTTACTTACACTGGCGCACGTTAATAAACAAGCACCTTGTATATAAAAAGAGGCTGTACGGGTTTAACCCGTTACAGCCTCTTTCTTTTATCAGCTTATTCGTGTACATACCCCCCCATTCACCTACTCCATAGTTTCATCACAACAGTATTTAGCGGTTTCAAACTCCAGCGTGGCGTGTACAATTTGCTGGTGTTGCAGTTCATGTTTAATCTGCTTTTTCATGGCATCCTGCTGTTCGGGTGTGCAGTTGTCATCTACTACAATGTGTGCAGTTAAGGCATTGGCCGTAGTGCTGATGCCCCATACGTGAATATGATGAATGTCTTTTACACCGTTGACCTTCTTTACGGCGTTTTCAATGTCGGCCAGACTGAGATTTACCGGTACGCCATCCAGTGCAAGGCGCAGGCTTTCTTTCAACAGGTTCCAGGAACTGGCAATCAGTATCACAATAATGGCAAGACTTACCACTGTATCTAACCAGGCCCAGTTGGTAAAATAAATCACCACACCTGCCACCACCACACCCAGTGAAACAGCCGCATCGGCCATCAGGTGCAGGTAAGCGGCTTTGGCATTGAGCTCGCTGTCTTTACTTTTCATAAACAATAAGGCGCTAAGTGCATTTACCGCAATACCAATGGCTGCTATAATGGCCACTCCGCCACCATGCACCGGCTCGGGCGGGTGCAGCAGCCGCTGAATACTTTCCCAGCCTATTACACCAACGCCAATAAACAGCAGCAGCGTGTTGAGCAACGCAGTTAGGATGGTGGTTTTACGGTAGCCAAATGTGTATTTATCTGTAGGTTTTATTTTGGCCAGGCGAAGTGAAAGCAATGACAGGCCCAGCGTAGCCACATCACTGAAATTATGCCCTGCATCGGTTAACAGCGAGAGGGAATTGGTTATAAAACCGCCAATCAGTTCGGCCACTACAAATACCAGGTTTAGTACAATGCCTGCTACAAATGCACGGGTATTGTCGGGTATAGTACCGGCAATGCCGTGATGATGGTGATAGCCATGTTCGTGCCCATGCCCGTGATCATGGCTGTGAGAGTGGGTATGCTGCACTGTTTGTTCAGTTGCCATTGCTGGTTGTTTTAAAGCAAAGTTCGGAAACGGCAATGAATTGATACCCTGCCCTTATTGCAGCGAAGATGCAAACGTGTGCTGGTTATTTGTTGGTGCCTGTATTGTCGTTACCAAAAGTTTCGTAAGGCTTTTGTGCACTGTCGCTTTTGTGTTCAGGCGAGCTGCCGGCTGCCGGCGCAACGGGTAAAACAGGTGCCGGCTGACCAATATGCAGCAGCCGGGCGGTAAATAGTCCCAATACAAAAGTGAGTATTGCTATCAGCAACCAGTTGCGCTGCGACCAGTTGGGTGTGCTTGTGTGTGGTGTTGCCATAAGCCAGGTTTATAACCTGCATGTTGCACTAATCGGGCCATAGTGTATCAGGCTGGTAGCAGGTCCAGTTTCAGCATCAAATCAGTTTGTACATCGGTGCCCACGGTGTAGTGGTGGGTACTGAATGCCACAAACCCGTTTCTGCGGTAAAAGGCCAGTGCTTTGGCATTGTGTTCCCAAACACCCAGCCACAGGTATTGCAGGCGTAGCTCTTTTACCAGTGCGATGGCCTTGTTCAGCAATAGCTGGCCTATTTTTTGTCCTTGCCAGTTCTGCACTACATAAATGCGTTCCAGTTCCAGTGCATTGGCGTCATGAAGTTCGGTTTGTGCAGGAGCAAAGTTCAGTTTCATATAACCGGCAACAATATCACCTGCCATGGCAAAATAAAACCGGCAATGCGGCGATGTTAGTTCTTTGGTTATCTGCAGCAGGTTATAGGTCTTTTCCAGGTGCTGCTCCATATCGGCAGCGCTGTTTTGTGCAGCAAAGGCATCGTAAAATGTTTGCCTGCTCACATCGGCCAATACCTGCGCCTGACCGGGTGTAACTGTTACAATATGAATAGCTGGCATCATAATCTGTATTTATGTAAGATAGTAAATTATAAAAAGCAACAGCCGGCAGTGCACATTGCGCCCGGCGCTGTTGGTACTGCATGAAATGAATAAAAAAAGGGAATCCCATACAATGCAGCAGCAGGGCTGTTTACAGCGGAAACAGCTGTTAAGGTGCTACTGGCGAAAGCTGCCGGGGCTTACAGCACTGCTTGTTATTAAAGGGTTTACCTAATTTAGTCTTTCCAATAAATCTATCAGCATATGACTATCCAGCAATTAGAGTACGTTATAGCATTAGATGATTACCGGCATTTTGTAACAGCTGCCACCCATTGCAGTGTTACGCAACCGGCGCTGACTATCCAGGTAAAAAAGCTGGAAGAAGAGCTGAATATGCAGCTGTTTGACAGGAGCAAGCAACCGCTGGAACCCACCAGGGCAGGAAAAGAAATTATTGCCCGCGCAAGAGAAGTATTACGCCAGCTAAGTCATATGAGAGATTATGTGGACGATGAAAAAAACAGCATCAGCGGGTCGTTCAGGTTAGGTATTATACCCACGCTTGCACCTTATTTATTGCCGCTTTTTTTGCCTGCTTTTACCAAGGCTTGTCCTGACTGCAACCTTGAAATTGAAGAAGATCATATTTTCGGTTTGCTGGATAAGCTGGCTAACGATAAACTTGATATGGCTATTTTATCTACCCCGGTAGATAACCCGGTATTACGCGAAATTCCTTTGTTTAACGAGCCTTTTATGGGCTACCTGCCGCTGAAACACCCACTGGGTAAAGCATTGAAGCTTGAGACCAGTGATCTTGACGCGAAAGAACTGCTGCTGCTGAGCAAAGATTACTGTTATTCATCACAGCTGATGCAGGTATGCCATACCAAAAAGCTGGCGCGCCGCGATACGCCTTACGGGTTCCAGGTGAGTTCGATAGAAACACTCAAAAACCTTGTAAAGGCTAACCAGGGTTTTACACTGGTACCCGAATTATCGGTGATAGGCGAAGGAGCCGATAAGCGCATCAAACGTTTTAAAGATCCGCAGCCTGCAAGGGAAATAAGCCTGGTAGTGCACCAGAGTTTTCCCAAAGAAACCTTGCTGGAAAAAATACGCGAAGTAATTGCAGCCAGTGTACCTGCATCGATGCAGCAAAGCAAATACAAACGCATTAAATGGAATGATGTGAATTGCCTGCGGGTACTGGGGGCGGCTGTTTAGTTTTCATAGCATTATTTTTGATAGCTTCATCTACTAAAGCAGTGTTATGTTACAACTACAGTACCCGTCTCTGCTGCAGGCAGGCTATTTTATCAATAATGAATGGAAAACAGATACCAGCGCCACATTCCCGGTGTATAACCCTGCAACCGGTGAAGAAATAATACAGGTAGCAGACGCTGCTGATACACATGCCACAGCCGCGGTAGAAGCTGCCCACGCGGCATTTGCGCAATGGAGCCGCCTGCCGGCAAAGGAACGCTCAAATATTCTGCGTAAATGGTACCAGTTAATCATCAATCATACAAACGACCTTGCCTTGCTGCTGACCAGCGAACAGGGCAAGCCGCTGGCCGAAGCTGCAGGTGAGGTACAGTACGGCGCTTCGTTTATTGAATGGTTTGCAGAAGAATGCCGCCGTGTATACGGCGATATTATTCCCGCACCTGTGGCAGACAGGCGTTTCCTGGCCATGAAGCAGCCCATAGGCGTGGTTACGGCTATTACGCCGTGGAACTTTCCCGTAGCCATGATTACCCGTAAAATTGCGCCTGCGCTTGCAGCGGGTTGTACGGTGGTGCTAAAACCGGCAGAAGATACACCGCTGTGTGCGCTGGCACTGGCGCAACTGGCCCAAGAAGCGGGCATGCCTGCCGGTGTGCTCAATGTAATACCTACCATGCAGGCCGAGGCTGTGGGTAAGGTATTAACCACGCACCCGCTGGTGCAGAAAGTCTCATTCACCGGTTCTACCGAGGTGGGGCGCATACTGATGAAACAGGCTTCCTCTACCGTTAAAAAGTTATCGCTGGAGCTGGGTGGTAATGCGCCGGTCATTGTATTTGATGATGCAGACATTGATGCCGCTGTAAAAGGAACCATTGCCAGTAAATACCGCAATGCCGGGCAAACCTGCGTATGCGCTAATCGTGTGCTGGTGCAGCGTTCTATTTATCCTGCATTTATGGAAGCCTACAAAAAAGCGGTGGCTGCGCTAAAGGTTGGTAACGGCACAGAAGAAGGTGTAACCATCGGGCCGCTCATTAATACAGATGCGATTGAAAAGGTAGAACGCCTGCTGCAGGATGCCTTATCCAGGGGCGCTGAACTGGTATTGGGTGGCCAGCGTACACAGGCAAACAGCCTGTATTATGCACCTACCATTATTTCCCGCTGCACAACAGCTATGGAGCTAAGCCGGGAAGAAATATTCGGGCCGGTATCTGCCGTATATATTTTTGATATGGAA
The DNA here is from genome assembly GCF_003412455.1 of Deminuibacter soli. GTDB lineage: Bacteria > Bacteroidota > Bacteroidia > Chitinophagales > Chitinophagaceae > Deminuibacter > Deminuibacter soli. Next base: position 1,415,475 of record NZ_QTJU01000001.1, read on the forward strand.
GCCGATGCCATTGCACTGGCCAATAACACCGAGTATGGACTGGCCGCTTATTTCTTTACGCCGGACATACATAAAATATGGCGCGTGGCCGAACAGCTGGAGTATGGTATTATTGGGGTAAATGAAGGATTGATATCGTTTGCTGAAGCACCTTTCGGCGGTATCAAGCAAAGCGGTTACGGTAAGGAGGGCAGTAAGTATGGTATAGAAGATTATCTCGCGATAAAATATGTATGCCTGGGCGGTATGCAGTAAGCCTGCCCGGGTGCAATAAAAAACGGCAACAATGGATACAAATTCCTGTTGCCGTTTTTAGTTATATCAACACGCAGTGTATTAATCCAGCACAGGACGCAGCCATTTCTCTGCTTCATCTGCCGTCATGCCCTTGCGTTCCTGGTAATCTTTAAACTGGTCGTCCAGTATTTTACCGATACCGAAGTACTGGCTTTGCGGGTGACTGAAATACCAGCCGCACACGGATGATGCAGGGTACATTGCCAGCGATTCTGTTAAGGTAATACCGGTATGTTTGGTGGTTTCCAGCAAATCGAACAGCTTGTATTTTTCTGTGTGATCGGGACAGGCAGGATAGCCCGGGGCCGGACGGATGCCGAGGTATTTTTCTTTAATCAGGTCTTCCTTGCTCAGTATCTCGTCTGATGCATAACCCCACATGTCTTTACGTACACGCTCGTGCAGGGCTTCTGCAAATGCTTCTGCAAAGCGGTCTGCAAGGGCCTGCAGCATAATTTTGTTGTAATCATCGTGTGCTGCTTCAAGGCGCTGTAAATGTGGTTCAATGCCGTGAATGGTCACGGCAAATGCGCCGATATAATCTTCCACACCGGCTGATGCTGGCGCAATAAAATCTGCCAGGGAAAGATTGGGCTGGTCTGCTGCTTTTTTTACCTGCTGACGCAAAAACTCCAGCGTGGTAGGTGTACCATCTTTAACAACGGTAACGCTGTCGTCGCCGGTTTTGCCGGCAGGCCAGAAGCCTACTACACCATGTGCAGACAGCCATTTCTCGGCAATCATCTGGTCTAACAGGGCGTTGGCATCATTGTATAATTTGGTCGCTTCCTTGCCTATTACTTCGTCTTCCAGCAGCTGCGGGAAGCGGCCGCCGAGTTCCCATGTAATAAAGAACGGACCCCAGTCAATGTACCGGCGCAGCTCGGCCATATCAAAATCAGGGAACGCCTTGATACCGGTGAAGGTTGGTTTTACAGGCCGGTGCTTAGTCCAGTCAGGCTGCAGCGCTTTTGCTTTTGCGTCTTTATAAGGAATATATTGTTTGGATGATTTGCGGTTGGCAAAATCTTCTTTCAGTTTCAGGTATTCGGTATTTACGCCGCTGAGGAAACCGGGCTTCTGGTCATTACTCAGCAAAGAACCTGCAACGGTTACACTGCGTGATGCATCGAGCACATGCACTACACCGTTTTCGTATTCCGGTGCAATTTTAACGGCGGTATGTGTACGCGAAGTGGTAGCGCCGCCAATAAGTAAAGGTTGCACCATATTGCGGCGTTTCATTTCTTTGGCCACATGCACCATCTCATCCAGTGAAGGGGTAATTAAACCGCTGAGACCAATGATGTCTACATTTTCTTTCTGTGCGGTTTCGAGTATTTTATCAGCAGGCACCATTACGCCCAGGTCAATAATGTCGTAGCCATTGCAACCGAGTACAACGCCTACAATGTTTTTACCAATATCGTGCACATCGCCTTTCACGGTAGCGAGCAGAATTTTGGCTGTACCGCCCTGCTGTGCTTTGGGGTTGTTGCGTTTTTCTTCTTCAATGTATGGTGTTAATACTGCCACGCTTTTTTTCATTACGCGGGCGCTTTTAACTACCTGCGGCAAAAACATTTTACCTGAGCCGAATAAATCACCCACCACGTTCATGCCATCCATCAGCGGGCCTTCAATTACTTCCAGTGGTTTGCTGTACAGCTGCCTGGCTTCTTCCGTATCTGCTTCAATAAAATCGGTGATGCCGTTTACCAGTGCATGTTTCAGGCGTTCCTGCACACTGGTGTTGCGCCATGCATCATCTTTCTTTACTTCCTTGCCTTTGGCTTTTACGGTTTCGGCAAAGGCAAGCAGTTTGTCTGTTGCATCGGGGTGGCGGTTCAGGATAACATCTTCGCACAACTCGCGCAGCTGCGGTTCTATTTCATCGTATACTACCAGCTGGCCGGCATTCACAATACCCATGTCCATACCGGCCTTGATAGCATGGTACAGGAACACGCTGTGCATGGCTTCCCTTACGGGTTCGTTGCCGCGGAAAGAGAAGGAGATATTACTTACGCCACCGCTGATTTTAGTAAGCGGCATGCGTTGTTTAACGGCACGTGTGGCTTCAATAAAATCAACTGCATAGTTGTTGTGCTCTTCAATGCCTGTAGCAATGGCAAATATGTTGAGATCGAAGATGATATCCTGCGGGGGAAAACCAACTTCTTTGGTTAAGATATCATAGGCGCGCTGGCAAATGTCTATCCTGCGCTGGTAGGTATCGGCCTGGCCCTGTTCATCAAACGCCATTACCACTACTGCTGCGCCATAGCTTTTGCAGATGATGGCTTCGCGTTTAAATTTCTCCTCGCCTTCTTTCATGGAGATGGAGTTCACGATACACTTACCCTGTACGCATTTCAGTCCTGCCTCAATGATCGAGAATTTGGAAGAATCGATCATGATGGGAATTTTGGCGATATCGGGTTCGCTCTGCACCAGGTTCAGAAAGGTAGTCATGGCCTGCACACCTTCCAGCAGTGCATCATCCATGTTTACGTCAATCACCTGCGCGCCGCTCTCTACCTGCTGCCTGGCAACACTGAGTGCTTCTTCATAGTTGTTTTCTTTGATTAAACGGGCAAACTTTTTAGAGCCGGTTACGTTGGTGCGTTCACCTACGTTGATAAAATTTGTTTCCGGCCGTACAATCAAAGGCTCCAGTCCAGACAGCCTTAAGTAAGGTTTAATTGTATTTACTGCGCTCATAATATTTCAGAACCTCCGGAACTGGTCCGGTTTAAAGTAGTGCAAGGTGTAAGAACTCAAATGTGTTGAAACTGCTGCGTTTAGTAAGCTGCTTCCAGTACAGGAACTGCCCTTGGCGTGCAGCGTTGCACGTTATTGGCGATATGGCGTATATGATCGGGTGTTGTGCCGCAGCATCCGCCAACAATGTTTACAAAGCCCTGTTGTGCCCATTCTTCAATAAAGTGGGCAGTTTCGTGTGGTTGTTCATCGTATTCGCCCATGGCATTGGGTAAGCCGGCGTTGGGATAGGCCGAAGTATAACAACCGGCTATCTGGCTCAGCTCTTCAATGTGGCTGCGCATATCGGCAGCGCCCAGTGCACAGTTAAGGCCAATGCTCAGCGGCTGTGCATGCATTACCGAAACATAAAATGCCTCGAGTGTTTGGCCGCTCAGCGTGCGGCCAGATGCATCGGTAATGGTGCCGCTGATCATGATGGGCAGCTCGGGTAAACCGCTATCACGGAAAAACTGCTTCACCGCGAAGATGGCTGCCTTGGCATTGAGGGTATCGAAAATGGTTTCTATCAGTAATAAGTCTACACCGCCTTCTACCAGGGCTTTGATCTGGTCGTAATACGCATTGGCCACTTCATCAAAGCTCACTGAGCGGAAGCCGGGGTTGTTTACATCCGGAGAAAGCGACAGGGTTTTGTTCATAGGGCCGATGGCGCCTGCTACAAAACGCGGTTTAGCGGGATTTTTTGCGGTGAATGCAGCAGCCGCTTCTTTGGCAATGCGTGCAGCGGCTACATTTATTTCGTAAGCCAGTGATTCCATATGGTAATCGGCCATAGATACCACCTGGGCGTTAAACGTATTGGTTTCGATGATATCGGCGCCTGCTTCCAGGTATTCGCTGTGAATGCCTTTGATAATAGCCGGCTGGGTAAGGCAAAGCAGGTCGTTGTTGCCCTTGAGATCGGAATGCCAGTCTTTAAAACGCTCGCCACGGTAATCAGCTTCAGTAAGGTGATGGCGTTGTATCATGGTACCCATGGCGCCATCAATTACAAGAATACGTTCCTGTAAACAATCCTGTATCGTTTTCATAATATAAACACCTCCTTAATTGGATGAATGATGTGCCTATTGTTCTGTTGCTGAAGCACATGTAGGGTATTGCACCATACCGGATAAACGTCGGGGAAACTAACTTGTGGCGAGTATTATTCCTTGGCGTTTATTAGTTCAGTTTTTTAATAGCAGGCCGAACAATAAACAAATCCGCCTGCGGGCACAAAAATACTGTATTTATCCTTATTGTCAAAGCACCGGGCCATTAGCGGTTACTGATATAACTTTCTACCGGCAGGCGGTTAGCCAGGCTGCGGCCGAGGGTCATTTCGTCGGCATATTCCAGCTCCCCGCCAAAGGCGATGCCCCTGGCGATAGTGGTTATTTTGCAGGGGTACTGCTGTATTTTTTTCTGGATATAGTAAATCGTGGTATCGCCCTGGATATTGGGGTTAAGGGCAAAAATAAGTTCTGTAACATCCTCACGTGCAATGCGTTGCACCAATGTTTCAATATTCAGCTGGTCGGGGCCAACGCCGTCGAGCGGGGAAATAATACCGCCCAGCACATGGTAGGTGCCGTTGAACTGCTGGGTGCTTTCGATGGCAATTACGTCGCGCAGGTTTTCTACCACGCACACCTGCTGCCGGTTACGCTGCGAATTGGCGCAAATGGCGCAGATATCGCCGTCGCTCACATTGTGGCAGCGCTGGCAGAATTTGATGTTGCGGCGCATGGTGGCAATGGTGTCGCTGAACAGCTGCACCTCTTCCGTTTCCTGCTTTAACAGGTGCAGCACCAGCCGCAGCGCTGTTTTTTTACCGATACCGGGCAGCCTGGAAAATTCATTCACCGCATTTTCTAACAAGGAAGAAGGTAGTTGCATGAGACAAAGTTAGGAAAACCAGGGGATCAGCGGAGGGGGTGAGGAGGATCCCTGCATTATGGCCTTATAGTTAACAAAACTGATGTATAATTAAAAGAGACGTTTGCATAGCATATCTCATTGTTGTTGTAATTGGTAATTTCCAGGAAAAATTCCACGTATTGCTCTTCCAGGCGATACTTTAAAATTGTACCGATACTTTTTGCCCAGTCTATGTGAAGGAAGTCTGATGAATTCAGGCTGTTGTAGTTATAAAACTTGCATTGAAACGATTTCAGCTCTTTTGTTGAAAAATTTAATAATTCAATATCAATAATGAGCGTATCATTTTCTCTGTTAATGTTTTCAACACTGCCGTCATGAAAAGAGTAAGAAGCTTTTAAATTTAGAAGCTCATTTTGCATGTTTAACATTTGCTATTTACAAGTGGGTTTAATGTGAGATTTATCTGCTCCTTTTGCTATTGGATTTCCAGCTCTATCCAGATAGTGGTCGAATTTACTTGTTCTGTAAGGGTTATGCAAGTGGTAATGATCTATTCCCTCCCAGCCCAATTCTCCAGGTTTGCCTGGATGGAATTCGATTTTTTGTCCTGTTGATGGATTCATTAAATCAATCATGTTAGTATTCATGTATTTTGCTGGATGAGTAATATTTTGCCAACCAATATCTATAAGATCCTGAGGGTTGGAGGGCAACTCAAAGATATATCCAACGGGGGCTAATCCGAAAGGGTCAATCTGTATGTTATTGTCATGCACATAAGAATACAACCGCATTCCCCCATGCAACCCAACCGGATCCTGGCTGATATACATACCTCCGGCCGGACTATAATACCTGAACCGGTTATAATACAATCCGGTCTCTGCATCTTCGTACTGGCCCTGGTAACGGAATGGACAACTGCCCGGCTCTCCCTGCTGTATACGCATGCGGCCATAGCCATCCAGCTGACCCTGCCACAGGCGGGTACCGTCTTCGGCATACATTTCGGTTGGCGTGCCGAGGTGGTCTGCAATGATACTGTAATTTTTGCCGCCCTTTAACCTCGCAACCGGCACAAAGCTGCCCGGTTCAAATACCCAGGTAATGATATCGCCGGGTGTGCTGTTGCGTGTATCGAATGTTTTCCATTCGTGCAGTGGTGTGTCGCCATCCCACACCCAATGCGTGGTTGTTTGTTTAAACCGCTTGCAGATGCGACGGCCAAGCGCATCGTAGCTGAAGTTTACTTCGTTACCATCCGGGCGTATCACCTGTCGCAGACTGCCATTGTCATTCCACACGTAGGTCCATAAACACCCATTGGCTTCTTTTTGTACCAGGTTGCCTTCTGCATCATAGCAGTAACTGGTGTCCTTTGCTTTCAACAGTTTGCCGCCTGCACCATACCTGCGGTCGGTTTGTGTGCGGGCTTCAAAAAGATTGCCTGCTGCATCGGGTAAGCGGTATTCGGTTTTGCCGTTCCCATAAACAAGCTCGGTCAGATTGCCGTATAAATCGTGCTTAAACTGCACAATACCTGTTTGCGTGTCGCTTATTGCCAGCAACCTGTTGCCTATACCCCAGTTGTAATTGCGGTGTTTGAGTGTGGTTTTACCGTGTAATACCTGTTGCGCGGCCGGCCGGCCAAAACGATCGTAATGCCACTGTAGTTCAATACCGTTGTTCGTGCTGCGGCGTGTTTCATTGCCTGCTTCATCGCGCGCGTAACTGCAGTGCCAGCTGCCAGCTGTAAGTGAAGTAACATCACCCATACGGTTATAACCTGCCGCGATAGCGGCGCCAAGCGAGCTGTTGACAAATGCACGGTTGCCGGCAGTATCATAAGTGTATTGTACAGATACGGCTGGCTGTTCTTTCACTTCAAGTGTTTCAGCTATTACCCTGCCCAGCAAATCCCGCTGTAACGAAACCGAACTCCCGCTGTTGGTGGCTTTGACAAGCTGGTTGAGGTTGTCGTAAGCAAATACTTCTGTGCTGTTGTCGGTGTAGCGTGCCTGTATCATGCGGCCTGCGGTGTCATATTCATAGCAGGTAGTCCGGTTGCCCGGCCGCAGCATTTCAATCACCTGGCCGGCTGCATCACGGCGGTAATTCCGGGTAAGACCGTCAAATCCTGTTTCGCGTATTACCCGTCCTTCGCTATCAAGGTCAAAACGGTATTGTTCTGCATGCTCATTGCGTATTAACAGCAGCTGGCCTTCTTTATCGTACACATATTCAATGGCAGTTGTTCCTTGTTTCCTGCTGGTAATGTTGCCGAAAAAGTTATACGAAAGTTCAACCTGGTACAGCTTGTCCCATGCACGCACGGTGTTGCCCATGGCATCGTATTGCAAGTGCTGCACATTGCCATCGGGATCTCTGATTTCAATCAGATGACCATTGAAATCGTATTTACGCAACTGGTGATTGCCATACATATCTTCCAGCTGCGTGCAGCGTCCAAGCGTGTCGTAACTGTAGCGAACGCGGCCGTTGTCAGGCAGAATTATTTCGCTTAACGCATACCGGCTATTGTAACGTAATTGGGTAGTGTGCCCGCCGGCATTGGTAATTTGTGAAAGTAATCCATGCGTATAGGTATATAGTATTGTTCCGCCTGCTGCATTGGTTTGCTCAACCAGGTTACCGGCTTCATCATAGGTGTATTGCCATACACCACCATTGGGCCGGTTAATCTGCAATGGCAAATCCTGTGAATTGTACAAAATGCCGGTTATACCCTGGCCGGGTAATCCTATAGCTATTGTGTTACCACGTTCATCGTAGTAATAATTGGTTACACGGCCCAGTTCATCCTGTATGCCCAGCAGGTTGCGGTAACGATCGTACCGGTAAACACATTCGGCTGCCTGGCTGTTTACCACACGGGTAACAAGGCCTGCATGGTGATGGTAGGTTTGGCTGTATCCCAGGCTGTTGGTGGCAATGGTAAAACCTTTATGATAGGCAAAACGATAGCTGTATAGGCCATCGGGGCCAAGCGCTGCCGTGCATTGGCGATCGTGGTTGTATTCAAACCGGAAAACAGTGCCGTCTTTAAAACGTCTTGCTATTACGAGATCATTCTTCCATTGAAGGCCATTGCAATGGCCCATGGCATCCTGAAACTGCACCAGGTGTCCCTCTTCATCGTAAGTATAACGAACGGCATCAATGTGAACACCCGGGAAGTCGGGATGTGGCAACTGAATGGTTGTGATGCGGCCATGTACATCATTTACAACGATTATTTCGCGATGTGTGCTGTCGGCTATTTTAACCAGGTTGCCGCGTATGTCGTAGTTAAGCCGTACGGCAAAACCATTACGGTCGCTGATGCTGCGTAGTTTATGGAAGCCCTGCTGGCTGGCGAAATGATTAAACGCATAGTACAACCCGTTTTTGGTGCCGGCGGTATATACCCCGTCTTTACTGCGGTGCAGTGTGTATTTGTCCCGCGGATTAAACCAACTGTTGCCGGGTTCTAGCAGGGGAAAGGGAACAGCGCAACCGTACTGGTCGCGCAGCAGTATCAGTTGTTCCGTTTCCAGTACCTGCAAGGTTATGTCATAGCTATGGTATATGCTTTTGCCCATTGGGCCGCTATAGCTGCTGTCACTGTAATAGTTGGCTTCCCATACAAAGGGGATGGGGCCGGGCAGTTCAAACCCCTGCAGCAGGCTGGCCATGTGCCCGCTGGCAGCATCTACCGGTTCGCCCAGGTATTTACAGATATGCGGCTGTACAGCAGAGCCATGTGCACGATATGCGGGGAAGCGCTCCATCAATGCACGGTTCATTTTAGAGAGTAGTTTGCCCAATGTTTTAGTAAGCAGCTTTGTACTTCCTTTCATAATGGCCATCATCATAAGTGCATTTACCAGATCGGCCACAGAATATTTATGCGGAACGAAGGGCCCGCCCACCAGCACCGGCTTGCCAAAGGGCAGCACAGCGATGATAGCGGTTGCATAGTTGTTAAACAGCCCGGTGGGCATATTGGGTACAAAACCCCCAAGGTCTGCACAGCTGTATACGGCACATAGTAAGGCGCTTTGTTCGCTGCCCGCGGTAATTACCGTTTTGCTGCCATGTGATACCTGCCCATCGTGCGGGGCCATGTGTGGAAACATGAATACAGGCTTGGGCAACACTGCATGCAACGGGTTAAATTGCTTTGAGAGACCGGCCATTTGCTGCAACCTGCCAGGCACAGGCGCTGCCACGGGTGGCAGCGGGAGCACACCGGTGGTGGCTGCAGCGCGGTAGCAGCCGTTGATAATAACAGTTCCGCCCATTGGTACATTGGTTTGCAGGGAAAAACCACCCTCACCGCTGTATACTGGCATCGCAGGAATAGTAATGTGCAGGTAGTCCATGGGATCAAATACCATGGCTGCAAAAGGAACAACAGGGCAAGGAATGACTACCGGAGGTGGCATTTTTATAAAATGAAAATCCAGCCCCAGTACAATGTCAAAATGTTTGGATGCCGGCTGTGGTGTAACAGACAGCTGTGCAGGCGGTATGTTCGCCTTTATTTTTAACGCCATAGGTTAGCAGTTAGATCAGGTAATGGTGGCCGTTCAGGTGTTGTTGAATGCTATGGCAGCATTAGGCAGTAAATGTAGTATACCGAAAGATTAGTATGTGTATTCACTTTATTCAGGCTGCCGGGTGTTTGCATAATAAAAACGGCCGTCCCTGTTTTGAGACGGCCGTTGGAACTAATTTCTTCTGCCTGGTTTGCCTTTATTGGAGCTGGGTGCCGTGCTTTTGTTGCCAGGCGCTTTAGGGGCTGCCTTGGGCGCATCAGGCGGCAGGTCGTATTGTATTTTTACGTCCCACTCCGAATCGAAGATAGTGCGCAGGTTTACCTTGGCAGGGTCTGCCGGGAACACCAGCTCAGGTTGTTGTTTTTTCCCTTCCCAAAAATGACCGGGGTCCCAGGTGCCGTTGTTGTTGTCATCCAGCAGAATGCGCAGGAAGTATTCACCGGGATGGTATTTGGGCCAGAACATCTCTTTTTTGGTGATGGGCATGGAATCTATCACCTTATCGCCCTGCACAATCTGCAAAACCGGGTGCTTCGCTGTGTCCAGTCCGCTGAAGCGTAAACGCATGCTGGCGTATTCCGATTCCTTTTTGGTTCTGAAACGGATGGTATCACCTTTCAGCAGCGATACGTCTGCACTGTCGGATATGGCGTCTTTCTGCAGCAGCAGTTTAAACTCCGTGTCTTCGGGCCAGGGATGTATCAGTGTAATTTTTGTTAAAGAGGTATCCCACAGGTAACGCACGTTTTTTACAGGCACGTTGTTGGTATCGGCCAGTATTATTTTGCTGCTGTCGAATGTTTTTAGCTTGCGGTTAAAGATAAATTCGATGTTGCCCAGCAGGTCCTGGTTACCGGCAGAGAGGCTGGTCGTAAACTTCAGGCGCTTATCTTCTGTTTTCTTTTTCGCGTTGGCATTGGCCTGGCTGTTGCTGCTGGTTCTGGGTTTTTCCACAAACTCCTGGAAGGCGTACAATACCAGGTTGGGGTGCGGCGCACTAATGGTAACGCTCGAATCCATGAAGGCAAACAGCTTGGTGCTGTCGTCCATGCGTTTGTTGTAATCGTTGGGTATTACATACATGTTGAACCTGCCCTGTGGCAGGTTGGTAAACTGGAAGCGGCCCTTGCCATCGAGTTTGGCATAATAACGCGGTGGCAGTTTGTGAATGGCGGTGTCGTTCAGGTTATTGTGCAGTACCACCAGCAAGGTGGTGTCTATTTTACCGGTAGCGGCCAGCTGCACGCGGCCACTGATGGCCCCGTTGTCGATGGTGTCGCCGGTGGTAAATACATATTTAAACTGTTTGGCGATATTGCCTTCGTTTACGTCTTTAATGGCATTGCCGAAGTTGATGGTGTACGTGGTATTGGCCTCGAGGCTGTCTTTGAGCTTAATGGTAATGGTACGCAGTTTGGCATCAATCTGCGGCGGTTTTTTCTGGTAGGGTGAAACAATTACGTTTTCAATGTAGTTGTCGAGTGTAACGTATTCATCGAAGTTTAATACAATGCGGTTGGCGGTGAAATGCCGGGTTGAATCGCGGGGGGTACTCTGCAGCAATACCGGTGCAATGGTATCTTTTGCACCGCCGCTCGGTGGTATAATATTGGCACATCCTGTTGGCAATACTGCTGACAAGGCCAGCAATAGTACACATAAACAAATCCAGCCTGCTGATCGCTTCATGTAAAAGTATTAGGTAATGGCTGCAAACATAAACAACCGCGTTTACACGGGGTTAAAAAGCCTGGTTAAAAATCGGTTTCTTCTGCTGTTTCCTCCGTTATCTCGTGCAGGGCTACAGCCAGGTTATTGGTTTTCACAAATTCGCACCAGTGGCAATCCGGCTGGCCGCAACCGGTATAAAAGTCACGTTGTTGTATTTTGTTCCACACCAGTTCTATCTGGGCTTTTACCGTGGTAATGTCCTGCGGGGTTATCATCAGCCTGCGTTTGTGGTATTGCTTTTTGCGGTCTGGCTCTACAAAATCAAACTCACTGCTTTCTACCTGCCAGTTGCGGGCGTCCTGCCCATCGACCAGTATTTTGTAGAAAACTGCCTGCCGCCAGTAATCGCCGCCATTGGGTTCTTTTTCACTGGGCGGATTCATTTTCTTCATTCCTTTTTCAGGATCGCCGGTTTTATAGTCTACTACGTTTACCAGTTTACCGTCAAATTCCAGTTTGTCGAGCTTGCCTTTCAGCGGCACGCCGTTTACTACCACGTTGCGGATATTGCGTTCAATGGCTACAATTTTGTTCCACTGGTTGAGGTAGGTATTGTAGTAATTGGAGAGCATTTCATGGCCGTATTCCAAACGCCTGTTGTACTGCTCCTGGGTAAAGCTTTCGCGGTGGCGGTGCATGTACCATTCAAAGTCGCGGACAAAAGCAGTAAGGTCGGGGAATGTATTGGCCGGGTCGGCCTGCATTTTGCGGAACAGCTGCTCCAGCGCAAAGTGTACGGCAGAACCAAATTCTGTCGCTTCATTTTTGGGTGAAGGAATGCGTACCAGGTTTTTAAAATAAAACTCCAGCGGGCATTTCAGGTAATTGCTGAGTGCGGTTACGTTCATTACAAACTTATCGAGCAGGCGGGTAATGAGGTCTTCTTCCAGCTGGTTTATTTCTGGGGCAATGAGTTGTTCAAACTGCAGCGCCTGGAATCCGGCGGCTACATTTTCATCGATAATCACCTTTTCGCGCGGCAGTATTTCCTTGTCGAGTATCTCTGCAATAAACATGGAGGGCTCCATCTCTTTACCATCATTTTTATAACGGCTGTACGAGATAAACAGGTGTTGTTCTGCACGGGTAAGCGCTACATAAAACAAACGGCGCAGTTCTTCTTCCTCGGCTTGTTTGGGTTGTGATACAAACATGGTATCCGGGAAGCTGTAACCGCCGCCCGGCTTGCGTTTCTTTTCCCAGAAGGCGGCATTGCAGCCGGCAAAAAACACATAGGTAAATTCCAGTCCTTTAGAGCCATGTGCGGTTAACAGGTTCACGCCTTTGTCGCTGCCGCTCACTTCTACCAGCGGTAACGGAAGGTTTTCTTTCTGCATCAGGTCAATCACGCTGACGAACTGTTTCAGCTGCATCATGGGGTTGCGGCGTGTCTCGTCTTTTACAAAATCGAACAGACTGGTAAGTATCTGCAGCTGTTTTACTTTGTCAGGCTGCTGCATTATATCTTTCAGAATACCTGCTTCGCGAATAATCAGCTCTACCAGGTTTTGCAGCGTAACATTGGGTACTTCGCCCACCAGTTTTTCCATAACAAGCCCTGCTGCTTTCAGCTGCGGGTTAATGCCCTGCGAAAACAGGTCGCGCGGGGGCTGGTTGCTTTTTTCGTAGAGCAGCCTGCGCAGTGATGTTTTATCGTCGCTGAATTGTTTGCCTGCTACTTCCATGCTTAGTTTGGCTATTTCAACAGGTGGTACGCCAAACCAGTTAAAGTGCAGAATTTCGAACAGCATTTCATCGCCACCATAGGGCGTATCGTGTTCTGCGGCGAGGTAACGCAGTATCAGCAACAGTTTTTTTGCCAGCGGCAGGGTAAAGATGTTCACGTTGCGTTTGCTGTAAACCGGTACCTGGTTCAGTTTCAGGTATTGTGTAAGTTCTTCGCCGTACTTGTTTTCCTTGAATATGATACCGATATGTGCGGGCGGCACTCCCTGTTGCAGCAGCTCTTTTACTGCATTGGTAATGCCGATCATTTCCATGCGCGGCGTTTCGTATTCGCGCAGTTGTGGCGGGTGCTGCAGGTGATTGATGCGTGTGTTGGCGGCGAGCAGGTCTTTACTCAGGTTGTCGAGTTGCTTTACCAGGCGTTCGTCATTGCGGTCAATCAGCGCCTTCGATGCATTGAGAATAGGTTGTGTACTGCGGTAGTTGTTTGTGAGTACAATGGTAAGCAGATCCTGCTGGTAGTTATTGGCAAAAGCCAGCATGTTTTCTACGTTGGCGCCCTGGAAACGGTAAATACTCTGGTCATCATCGCCTACTACAAACACGTTGGGTTTTTCCCAGTAGTTAATAAGCAGCTGCACCAGTTTGTTTTGTGTACCGCTGGTGTCCTGGTATTCATCTACCAGTATGTATAAAAATCGTTCCTGGTATTGCTGCAGCAGGTATTTGTTTTCTTCAAAGGCCTTGATCACCCAGTTGATCATATCGTCGAAATCGTACCGGTTGCGCTGGCGCATCAGTTGCTGAAAGCGGTCGAACTCATTTACGGCTGCGCGCAGTTTCTCTACTTTTTCCGTTTCTTCCGCTATTTTATCGGTACGCAGGTCGCCTTTCTTAAATTCTTTGGTGGCGCGTTTGGCGATGTAGGTATCGCGGGCAGGCAGGTCTTTGAGATAAGCATCTATCTGCCGGTTGATGAATTCCGGTGTCCATCCCTCGCGCTTCATGGTGCTGAAGAGATTGCGGAGATTATCGGCTTCAAAGTACACATCCCCGCGGTAGCGTTTGAGCGGGTGGTTTTTCGGGAAGCTGTCAATGAGTTCTTTCAGCAATTCGATACGCTCAAGGTCAGATATGGGGTCGAGTGTGTTTTTCTCAAACAACGACAGGTTTTCCTGGATAATATCGTTACAAAAGGCGTGGAAGGTGTAGATGTTTACCTTATATGCTTCGGCTCCGATAAACTGCAGCAGGCGGCGGCGCATGGCTACCACGCCGGCATCGGTGTAGGTAAGGCAGAGAATATTATCGGGCTGGGCATCTGCTTCCAGCAATATTTTGCCGATGCGCGCACTCAGTATCTGCGTTTTACCGGTGCCTGGTCCGGCAATTACCATTACTGGTCCTTCAATGGTATCTACTGCCAGTTTTTGCTGGGCATTCAAATTGCCGTATACCCGTGAAAACTGCTCTTCCTGTTGTTGCCTGTTCATATGCCGCAAAGTTAGGCGATCGCCCCGCCCGGCAAGGGAAATTTTACGTGTACAACAGTGCGTGCAACTTATTGGCGCTTAGTTTTGTTGCTAACTAAAAGCCGTTGTATGTCGCGTGTGTATCAAATCAAAAAAGAGCAGTTTTTACCGGTAAGCCTGGCGCAGGCATGGGATTTTTTCAGCCGGCCGGCCAACCTGAAAATCATCACACCGGCGTATATGAATTTTACCGTTACCAGCGAACCCTGGGAAGGAAGCATGTACCCCGGGCAGCTCATTGAATACAAGGTAAAACCATTGCTGGGCATTCCCCTGTACTGGATGACGGAAATTACGCATGTGCAGGAGCAGGTTTTTTTTGTAGATGAGCAACGTTACGGCCCTTACAGTTTCTGGCATCACCAGCACCATTTTGAAACAGTGCCGGGCGGCGTTAAAATGACAGACAGGGTGCATTATAAAATACCGTTCTGGTTGCTGGGCGATATTGCCAACACCCTGCTGGTGCGCAAGCAGCTGGAGCAGATATTTGCGTTCAGGTTTCAGAAGGCAGTGGAGATCTTTGGGACAATTTGAGCATGTGCTAATTTGAAAATTTGAAAATAAGATGGACCAATGGTTAAATGGATTGATGGTTTAGCGGATGGATAGGAAATCTTCGTTTATGTGGGTACAAATCTGTAACTTATCTGCTTAAACCTTACTGTTATGTCTGCCGAAAAAGACGAACGCCTCTGGCGCCTGGCACGCAAGAGAGCTTCTTTCAAAAGAAACCTGTTTGTATACCTGGTGATTAACCTGTTTTTATGGGCGGTATGGTGGTTTACCATCGGGAAAGATAAGGGGTTTCATGGCTATCCATGGCCTGTATGGGTAATGCTGGGTTGGGGCATTGGGCTGGCTTTCCAGTATTTCAATGCCTACAATGGCAACCACAACGATCTGGCACAGGAAGAATATGAACGTTTGCGCCGCGAAAAGGGATTATAACAGTTTGTTTGGTTTGGCCGCATTATTTTTGAACATACCTATTAAGCCCCCAACCCAATTTTTGATTGAAGCATATGAAAGAACCGAAACGCTTATTTGATGCAGTCGCTTACCAGCTGGCGAAGTTTCCTAAAAATGATATGCTGGTTGCCAAAGTGAACGGAAGCTGGAAGCCTTACAGCACCAGTGAAGTAGCGGATGTTGCCCATCGATTCAGCGCAGGCCTGCTGCAGCTGGGTGTAACCGGCGGCGACTATACCGAAGAAGGATCTGATAAAATCGCCATCATCAGCAATAACCGGCCTGAGTGGGTATTTACCGATCTGGCTGTACAGCAAATTGGCGCCATACTGGTTCCGTTGTACCCAACCACCAATCCCAATGAAATAGAATTTATTCTCAATGATGCTTCCGTAAAATTCATTTTCGTCAGCAGCAAAGAGCTGTTTGATAAAATCAATGCATTGCGCCCTAACCTGCCCAAGCTGCAGAACATATACAGTTTTGATGAGCTGGAAGGTGTTGATCACTGGTCAAAAATAACTGAACTGGCCAATGACGGGTTGCTGCAGAAAGTGGGGCAGCTGAAAAATGAAGTGCCCGAATCACATACAGCCACTTTTATTTATACATCAGGCACTACCGGTACACCCAAGGGGGTGATGCTTACACATCGCAATATTATCAGCAATGTGTTTTTATCTAAACAAAGTTTCCCGTTTGAAGATGCGCCGCATTTTAAGGTGCTGAGCTTTTTGCCGCTCAACCATATTTTTGAGAAAACGGTAACCTATATCTACCTGTTCAGCGGCATCAGCATTTACTATGCAGAAAGCATGGATACCATTGGTGATAACCTGCGCGAAGTGAAGCCGGATGGGTTTACCACGGTTCCGCGTGTACTGGAGAAAGTGTTTGAACGCATTATGACCACCGGCAACCAACTTACCGGCATTAAACGCAAACTGTTTTTCTGGGCAGTGAAGCTGGGCGAAAAATATGATAACAACATTAGTGGCGGCGCATGGTATAACCTGCAGCTGGCCATTGCCAATAAACTCATCTTCAGCAAATGGCGTGCTGCGCTGGGTAACAACGTATCGTTTATTGTAACCGGCGGTGCTGCCTGCCAGGAAAAGCTGCTGCGTATTTTTAATGCAGGTAAAATTCCTGTGTACGAGGGTTATGGCCCTACAGAGAACAGCCCGGTAATATGTGTAAACCGCAAAGCACCTGGTGGTACCAAGTTTGGTACCGTTGGCCCGCCCATTGATGGTATTGAAGTAAAGCTGGCCGAAGACGGTGAGATTATTGTAAGAGGCCCTTCGGTAATGAAGGGGTATTATAAAAAGCCGGAGCTAACTGCAGAAACGGTGATAGACGGCTGGCTGCATACCGGCGATATCGGTGTATGGGATGAGGGCAAGTATTTAAAGATCACCGATCGCAAGAAAGAACTGTTTAAAACCAGCGGTGGCAAGTATGTGGCGCCGCAGCCTATTGAGAATAAGTTTAAAGAAAGTCCGTATGTAGAGCAGGTACTTGTTGTAGGGCCTGAGCGCAAATTTGTGGGTGCGCTTATCATTCCTTCGTTCAACGCACTTAAAAACTGGATGCGCCAGGAAGGTGTGGGTTTTACCACCAACGAAGCGGCTATTAAAGACCCCAGGGTAATAGCCATGTACCAGCAACTGGTAGATGATTTCAATGCCAGTTTCAACCATGTAGAGCAGATCAAGAAGTTTGAACTGCTGCCGCAGGAATGGAGTATTGAAACAGGTGAAATGACACCCAAGCTCAGCCTCAAACGCAAGGTGGTAATGGAAAAATACAAAGACGCTATCGAAAAGATATACGCATAACTGCCCAGGTTTTAAAACCGGTACTTACGCTGCGGCAACCCTTCTGCCGGCACGTTTGGCCGGTTTTAAAGCAGGCTTGCTGCGCATAAATTCCAGGCGTATCAGCAAACCGTTTTCGTTGGTAAAACTGAGCTGGCCTTCCAGTTGCTGGGTCAGTACCTTTATCAGCCGCATACCCATTGCATGCATGTCTTCATCATTAAAATTGTACGGCAAACCTTTGCCGGTATCCTGTATTTCCAGTGTAATAAAATCTTCTTCATCTTCCCGCATGCGTATATAAATTACGCCCTTCGCATTATCCGGAAACGCGTACTTAATGGCATTGGTGATGGTTTCATTCAGTATTAAACCGATGGGTATGGTTTGTGAAATTTCCAGTTCAATAGGGTCAATGTCTACGTGAAATTGTATGCGGTAACCGGTATTGAAACTCTCCCTCAGGTAATCTGCCAGTTCGTGCACAAAATTAGGCATATTCAGCAGGGCCATGTTATCGGTCTGGTACAGCTTCTGGTGAATCAATGCCATGGCTTGCATGCGGTGCCCGCTTTGCTGGATGGCCGCAACGGCCTCTTCACTGTTCAGGTAAACGGATTGGGTATTGAGCAGGCTAATGGCTATTTGCAGGTTGTTTTTCACGCGGTGGTGTATCTCTTTCAGCAGCCATTCCTTTTCGTTCACCAGCTGTTCCAGCGATGCGTTTTTCTCGTGCATTTCCCGGTTATTGCGCTGCTTAATGCGGTACTGGTTGTACAGCATGGCCAGTATAATAACCAGTACAATAATACCGCCAAAGGTAATATTGCGCACCAGGGTTGATTGCTGCAGTTCCAGTTGTTTCTGGCTGCTGATATAACTCAGCTCCTTAATGCGGGCTTTTGATTTTTCCAGCTCGTATTCTGCTTTCAGCGATTCAATGTTGTGTGAAATGGCCTGGTAAAAAAAGCTGTCGGTTATTTCATGCTCCCGCGCTTTTGTTTCGTACGCTTCCTTGTATTTGCCCTGTGCCTTATACAAATCGGCAATATTGCTCATGTAGCGCGTTTCCTGTTTGTGGGCGCCCCTGTTGCGCGCCAGCGCTACGGCCTGGTCAAGGTACCCGATGGCTTTCATGGGGTTTGATTTTGCATAGGTTCTTGACAGGCCGTTAAGGCTTTGCAGCTCGCGCAGGTAGTTTTTAATCTGCCGCGATTTTTCCAGCGCCGTCAGCTGCAGGGCAACGGCTTTCTGCATATTGCCTTCTTCTGAATATACAGATGCCAGGTTGTTGATCATGGTAATATTCAGGCCCTGGTATTCTATTTTATCGCTCAATGCAATGCCTTTTTCCAGGTAAAACTTTGCCTTTGCGTATTCTTTTTTATAGCGGAATAAAATGCCGTAGTTGTTGTAAATATTCAGCGATGTGCTGGACAAGGGGATCTGCTGGTTTATTTGCTCGGCAATGTTGAGGTATTGCTCACAGGCTGCAAGGTTTTTCTTCTGGTCTAAATAAGCCCAGGAAATGCTGTAGTTGGCTTCCATAATGCCGGCCTTGTCACCAATGGCTTCCGAGTTTTTCAATGCTTCCAAAAACCTGCCGATGGCTTTATCGTAATTGCCGTTGCGCAATTCCACTACGCCCAACCGTATCAGCACACTGGCCATGCCTTTTTTAAACCCGGTTACTTTAAAGATATCCAGCGCCTGGTGGTATTTTTTTTCGGCTATGTCAGACTTGCCGTTGTTGTCATCAATAATGCCCAGCTGCACCAGTATGGCGCCCACGCCGTTACTGTCACTGTGCATCCTGGCATAGGCAATGCCCTTTTCAGCAAAATAAACGGCCGAATCCGGCTTGTAATACCGGTAGCGGCGTATTAAAGCATCGTAACCTGCCGAATCCTGGCAAAATGCCTGGGTGCAGTACAACAATGCGAGCAGGGCAATTATTTTGTAGAACATGGCATACAGGTTTAACGAATGGTTTATGCTAAAAAATTATCTATCCGCATGCAGGCAAACCTAAACCCGGTAAGGTAAAGTTCGCGGCACACTGTGTACCTGCCAATACACAAATGGCAGATTGACATGTACAAATCATGCATTTCGTCTAACGAAACAAGGGCCGTGTTGCCACAGCCTTTACCAATAATTCATATGGAAGGGCGAAATCGTTGCGGTATTAAGGCGTTTTTTTATCGTCATCGTCTTCTTCCCTGTCTTCCGTTTCCTGCAGCGCAGGGTCTTTGCTGCCGCGGCGAACGCGCACTACCGGGTTGTCGCGGGTGCCGGTAACGGTTAAGGGAATACCGATAATGCCGAAGGGCGGTAAACCCAGCCTGAATTTGAGGTTCAGCCTGCCGTCGAATGTGGTTTGGCCCTGTATTTTGGGCCTGAAGCCGGATACGCGCATTTTTACCGGCTCAATGTTAATCACATTGTTTTTGATGGTGGTTTTGATGTTCACCTTCGACAGATCGGGGTCGTTGATGCTGTTTTTGCCGGTGTTCTGGCTCACGGCTGAAAACAGTTTAAACCCGCGCATTTTTACTTTCTGCAAAGTTAAGGTGCCGCCGCCTTCCAGCGAAGGATAAACGGGCATCATATCGGCATTCAACCTGCCCTTTAACTGGTAGTCGATTGATACAATGCCTTCGGCCTTGGCTGCAGCCGGTGCCAGATCGTGAAACAGCGGTATGGTTTGATACGCTTTTTTTACATCGAAGTTCTGCGCATTCAGGTGGTAGTTGAACAGGGCTTTTACCGGTGTTACGCTGCTGTAGCTGCCATCCATGCTTACATGGCAGCCAATTAAATCAAACCCGGTTTGCTGCAGGTGTATGGCGGCGCTGTCGATACCAATGTTGCCGGTAACATTGCTTAACTGCAGGCCATTGTAGTCAACGGTGGTGGCATCTGCCGTAAATACCAGCGATACACCGGGCGGTACCAGTATCACACCCTTATTATTGCCGCCGGCCGGTTGGCTGCCCGATGTGGTGGCTGCGGTAGAAAAGGCCATCAGCTGATCAACCAGTATGTATTTGCTCTTTAAATCGAATTTGCCGATGAGTGTATTGTTCGGCTGCAACGCATAGTGTATGGCGTTTTGCAGGTAACCGTTCAGCGAAAAGGCCGATTTGCCATAACGTGCCGTAAACCGGTCAAACCACATTTTATCCTGGTCAAAACGGAATACTCCGTCTTCAATCAGCAGGGGCAGCGGCAGGTAATCTGAATGAATGCGCACCTGTTTTACACGCATGGTGCCTTTGTTAGACAATGCGTCGTAATTGCCCGACATGGCGTCGCTTTGCTGGCCTTTCAGCGAGAGGTCTGTTTTCAGCGTACCGCTTACATCCAGTCCTTTTACGCGAAATACCTGGTATATCTTGCCAATATCAATTACACCTTTTGAAAACACATTGTACCGAAGATCGCTGAAGTTATGCAGGTCTGCTTTCAGCATAAAAGGCTGCCCTTCAAAATTGAAGGAGATGGGCTGTACTGCTACATTCAGGCTTTTCAGCGAACTGCTGCTGCTGCGTATGTTGGCGCTTACCTGTATATCTGTTAGCGGGTGCGGGTAATACTTGGTTTGTACCCAGCCATCGTTGAGGCGGATGGCCGCATTGGTTACCGGGAATAGCTTTTTGGCGGCTATATAACTGCCTTTGGTTTGTATGTTGATATTGGTTTTGCCCTTCAGCTCCATGCTGTCCAGCGGGTAAAACTGTTTAATGGAAGCCAGGTCCAGCACGGCGTTCAGGTTGGCATCAACGGTATAACCATTGTCGTTGCCCAGGTGTATAAATCCTTTTACATAGTTCTGCAGGGCAGTGGCATTAATGCTGTCAACCAGCAGGCGTGCGTGTTTGTAGTTATGATCGTTGCATACGGCACGCAGGTTAAAGCCAATGTTTTCAACGGCACCGGGCAACGCGTTGTATTTTACATAACCGTTTTGCAGGGATGCGGTGAGGTTAAAATTGGGTATGCTGGTAATCACGGTGGCAGTATCCTGTTTGCGCAGGCCGCTTACCTGTATGCCTGTTTTGTATTGCCCGTTTACTGTGCCATTTACCTGCAGTTTGCCCTTGGTATCATAGGCAGCCAGGCCAAGTGCTTTGTCCCAGTTTTCCATATCCATCAGTGCATTAATATGGCCGGTTACAGAAGGTGTGGTCATGCCTTTTATATGCAGTGCAGCATTGCAGAAATCTTTGCCGATGTTGAAATGCAGGGAATCGATATTCACCAGTAAGCTGTCTGGTGTAAGGGAGGGCAGTTTGCTGTTAAAATCCAGCAGCAGGTGATTGATGGGGATGGTTGATTTTTCGTAGGCGATAGATCCTTCGTTTACTTTCATGTTAAACGTGAGGTCAGGCATTTTTTGGGTAGAAGCTTCATAGGCACCAATCAGCGAGGCAACAATAGAAGCCTGCCCGCTCACCTCGGTATGCTGCAGCCAGGTGGCGTAAGCAGGTGGCAGCACGGTAAATACATCGAGCAGGCTGGCGTCTTTTGTTGTTAGCCGGAAGTCCATGTTGTACCCCTTGGGCAAAAACTCGAACCTGCCGTTGAATTGCAGTGGCAGCTGGTTTATTTTCAGGTCGTTTTTTTCGAACAATAAGGCCAGTGAGTTGGTGTTGATTTTTGTAACCAGGTCACCGTTTATTTTCTTTGAAAGAAAGTACGCTTCGTTATTAAAATACAAATCAAACGAGCCGATTTCTGCATGTGTATGCAGATCGAACACGGCTTTGCTTAAATCGCCGCTGCCCGAGTAACGCAGGTCCCTGGCATTAATAAGCAGGGGAAGCGATCGGTCGTTATACGTAAGGCTCGATTTGTCAATTTCTATATCTTCCAGCTGCAAGGCTGCACCGCTGGTATCAGCAACGGCTGCTTTGGTGCTATCGGTTTTCTTTGATACGTATACATTGTAGTTTGCTTCACCCTTTTCGCTTACCTGTATGTTAATGTAGCCTTCGGTTAAAAATATCTTGTTGATGCTGATGGTATGCGAGAATACGGTTTTAAGGTTCAGACCAAGCCCCAGTTCTTTACCTGCAAGCAGGGTATCATTCTGGTAAGGTGCAGAACCTTTCAGTGAAAAATCGTACAGTGTTAAGGTAAGTGAAGGAAAGTGGCGAAAGAAGGACAGCCGCGCTTTGGAGAAGTTCACCTGCCCGTTGATTGAGTTGTTGGTCCATTGTTTTATTTTGCCTGCTACTGTATCCGGGAACAGGTATGGCAGCAGAAACAGCAAGGCAACAACGGATGCAATAGTGATAGTAACTATTTTGGCGCTTCGTAGGGCGATTCTTTTTACGGACCACTTCATATACTAGAAAAATACGTCAAAAACGGGAGAAAAAGCAAGTTCATTTTCATCAGGCGCTGCCCTGGCAAGGGCCGGATGGCTATCGCTGCGAAAGGGATTCTTTGGGTACCTGCTTCTTTTCAAACAACCACCAGAAACGTCTCCTGGGTTTTATTTTATAATTGCCCGATACATATTTGCTGATGTGTGCAATGGCTTCATCCGCATCATCGGTCAGCAGTACCAGCTGCATATCGGCCGGCGCTATGGTACCTTTCTCGGCCATCACCTGCATGTAGTTCATCAGGGGCTGGTAGTATTCCTTGCCAAACAGCACTATCGGGAAACCGCTGATGGTTTTGGTTTGCACCAGGGTAAGTGTTTCAAAAAACTCGTCCATGGTACCAAAGCCGCCGGGCATAATGATAAAGGCGTAGGAGTATTTTACCAGCAACACCTTGCGTACAAAGAAGAATTTGATGTT
Organism: Deminuibacter soli; assembly: GCF_003412455.1. Lineage (GTDB taxonomy): Bacteria > Bacteroidota > Bacteroidia > Chitinophagales > Chitinophagaceae > Deminuibacter > Deminuibacter soli. The sequence goes on from NZ_QTJU01000001.1 coordinate 1,438,544, forward strand.
GATGCTTTTGTGCAGGTAGGGGTTGGCATGCTGCTCGTGCGGCAGTATAATGTTTACGCCAATGCTGGTGCCATTGTTTTCAAAAGCGCCTTTGTTGGCTGCTTCCATAATACCGGGCCCGCCACCTGTCATGGTAGTGAAACCTGTTTCTGCAATGCGTTTGCCCATTTCAACAGCAGCTTCGTAATAGGGCTGCCCGGGCTTAAACCGTGCAGATCCGAATACGGTAATGCAGGGGCCTACAAAGTGCAGGGTTCTGAACCCTTTAATAAACTGTACAAACACCTGCCAGGCAAAACCCAGTTCAAATACACGTGGTCTTGCACCTTCGAGGTATACCTCGGTTTCGGCGGGAATAATGCGGGGTGAGCGGATCTGCTTTTCCATAATAAAAGCGCAAGGTATGTAGAAGTGTTTGCATTACTTTGCAGATACAATATTTTAATATGCGTGTTATTTCTTATAATGTAAACGGCATACGAAGCGCTATTACCAAGGGTTTTACCGAATGGCTGCAAACAGATCCTGCAGATGTCATCTGCCTGCAGGAAACCAAGGCACACAAAGAGAATGTAAACTATGCAGCGATAGAAGCACTGGGCTACCACACGTACTGGTTTTCGGCCGAGAAAAAGGGCTACAGCGGCGTGGCGGTGTTTACAAAAATAGAACCTACCGCCAGTTTCTTTGGCAACGGCATTATGCAGAGCGACGCGGAGGGCCGTGTAATACGACTTGATTTTGGTGATATCACACTGGTGAACGCCTACTTCCCCTCCGGCACTACCGGCGATATCCGCCAAACATACAAATACCAGTGGCTCGATGAGTTCCAGGTATACCTCGAAACCCTGCGTGAAACACGTCCCAAACTCATCATTTGCGGCGATTACAATATTGCGCACAGGGAAATAGATATCCATGATCCCAAAGGCAACAAAAATTCATCGGGCTTTTTGCCTGAAGAAAGGGCCTGGATGGATCAGTTCCTGGCCAGGGGTTATGTAGATACCCTGCGTCATTTTCATCCCGATGAAAAAGGCATGTACTCCTGGTGGAGCCAGCGTTTCCCTTCCGTAAGACTGCAGAACAAAGGCTGGCGCATCGATTACATCACAGTAACCGAACCCCTGCGCAGCGCCCTCAAAGACGCCCGCATTTACCCCGATGTAAAACACAGTGATCATTGCCCCATTTACGTGGAACTTGCGTAATAAATGCAATACGTTGCGGGTGAATTGTTCAATGGTTTAATTGTTCGATGGTTGTAAAGCCATCAAACCATAAAGCCATCAAACCATAGAATTATCAATCCATCTTACGATCATGTTCATCTATAACATTACTACCAAAGTAGATACTGCCATTCACGATGCCTGGCTGCAGTGGATGCTCGATGTGCATATACCCGAAGTGCTGGGTACAGGCTGTTTTGAGAAACACCAGCTGGTGCGCATCCGCGAAATCGATGATTCTGACGGGCCAACCTACGCCATCCAGTACTATGCGGCCGGGAAAGCCCTGTATAACCGTTATATACAGCAGTACGCGCCGGCCCTGCAGCTGGAAGTGCGCAAGACCTGGGGCGACAGCATTGTGTCGTTTAACTCGTTAATGGAGGTTGTGAATTGATTGTGGAAATCTATAAATAGCTGTTCCGGGAATCGGGAAACTATTGTATATTTCTTTTAAAGCCGCTACAGCACTGCGTTTCAGCAGTTTTCGCGTGAAACGTAGTGCTGGCAAGGGTTTCACGCGATGGATGTGAAAAATCACATCCGCTGTTAACATGACGCAAACGGCTATAATGCAGAACAGTCGCGGTCTTCAGCAAATGTTAAATCAATGAAATTGCGGTAAAAATATTTGGCCGGTGTAGAAAAGCGAATAAATTTGTTTCACTTAATCACAAGCTAAATAAAATACTATGAACAAAGCTGAATTGGTTGCGAAACTTGCCGAAGACGCTGGCATAACCAAAACTCAGGCTAACGCTACCCTGGATTCTTTCGTGGAAGCAGTTACCAAAACCTTAAAAGGCAATGGTAAAGTTACGCTGGTTGGTTTCGGTACTTTCTCTGTATCTAAACGTGCTGCCCGCACCGGCCGCAACCCTCAAACAGGCGAAGTGATCAAAATTAAAGCGAAGAAAGTAGCACGCTTTAAAGCTGGTAAAGAACTGTCTGCCAAATTATAATGGTTTTCGAACCAGCCAAAAAAAGCAGAAGAACCAGGTTCTTCTGCTTTTTATTGCCCGTACTTTGCCGGGAATTCTGCATTTTTGCAGCCTGTAATGAAAATTTTCAACAAGTAAACATTTTTACAATGGGCAGAGGTGATAAAAAAACCAAAAAAGGCAAGATTTTTAAAGGTTCTTACGGTAAAAGCCGTTCAGCACGTCCTGACAGCTCCAGTGCTAAAAGAGCAGCTGCTGCAAAAAAATCTGCTTAAGTTGATCGGTTGAAAGGTTGCTGGTATCATCGCCATCAGCCTTTCAACGAAATCAACACCTGCACTGTTACGGCGCCAGGCGCTCTATTTTCCATCCTGCTCCTTCACGGGTATACAACAGCCTGTCGTGCAAACGGCTGCTTCTTCCCTGCCAGAATTCCACTTTCTGTGGTTGTACCACATAGCCGCCCCAATGCGGCGGTCGGCCCACATCGTTCCCGAATGAATTGGTATAATGTTCTGTATTTGTTTCCAGCAATTCCCTGCTGGTAATTACCTGGCTCTGCGGCGATGCCCAGGCACCTATCCTGCTGCCCAGCGGGCGCGAGAGAAAATAGGCATCACTGTCTGCTTCACTGGTTTTGGTCACCGTGCCTTCAATACGCACCTGGCGCTCCAGTTCTTTCCAGAAAAATACCAGCGCAGCATGGCCGTTCTCTGCCAGCTGTCGGCCTTTATCACTTTGGTAATTGGTAAAAAATACAAAGCCCCGCTCGTCAAATGTTTTCAGTAATACAATTCTTGCCGAGGGAATGCCTTCTTTGTTCACAGTAGCCAGCGTCATAGCGTTTACTTCATCAATTTCGCTGTGTGTGGCGTCGTTCCACCAGCGGCTAAACTGGGCAATGGGGTCTGGTGCCAGGTCTGTTTCGTCGAGTGTGCGTAACTTGTAATCCTTCCTGATCGCTGCTATGGCCGGTTGTATAGACATGATGCGGTGTTTAGAATGGCGTGAATAATACCGCAAAGGTATTACAAACCATAATAACCAAAACCGCCGTACGCCAGTCCGAAAAAGGGGCGCAGTATAATGCTTACGATAATGCCTGTCAGCAAAAAAATCACGACCATCACCAGGAATATCACGGCGAGGTATACCACCTTCTTATCGTCTGGTGTGCGTTTAATGGGAGACAAGCCGATATACCATACATAAGCTGTGTAACACAAACCAGCAAGTGAAATTAAGCCCGCAATGGCCGGTATTACCGAAAAAACACGTGCTACCAGCAGGGGCGTGCAGCCATAAGCCACCAGCTGCAGCGAACGGCCCAGGTGTTTTTCCGAATCGAACGAAGGCGCCAGTGCATCTACCACATTGGCCGAAATATACACGCCCAGCACAGATACCAGCAGGTGCAGCACGCCGTTAAACAGCCCGGCCTCAATGCTGGCAAACCGCACACCCATTACCGGTATGCCTACAAAACCAAAGCCTACAAAGGCGGCAATGGCAATTACTATGGCCAGCGGTATTACATAACCGCGCATAATCATCGCGGCATTGGGCTGTTCTGCTTCAATGGCCAGCCATTCGGTCCTGGGGTTGAGCAATATGTTTTTTACACGGTCAACGATGTTCATGCGGTAAGCTTTTTAAATGAAATTTACTCATTGCAGCGCGTAAATACAAACACAAAAAAGCCCGTACAGTTGCTGTACAGGCTTCTTATGGTATAAATAGGGTTCAATTTAGCTTACCAGTGTGCCAACGCCTTTGCCTTCTACCACCTGCAGCAGGTTGCCGGGTTTGTTCATGTCGAATACAATAATCGGCAGTTTGTTTTCCATGCAAAGTGTGAAAGCCGTCATGTCCATTACTTTCAGGTTTTTGCTGATGCATTCCTGGAAGGTAATGTTGTCGTAACGTGTGGCAGTGGGATCTTTCTCGGGATCGGCTGTGTAAATGCCATCTACGCGGGTGCCTTTCAGAATAACGTCGGCCTTCATTTCAATGGCACGCAGTGAGCCTGCCGTATCAGTTGTAAAGTAGGGGTTGCCGGTGCCACCGCCAAATATTACCACGCGGCCTTTTTCCAGGTGGCGCATGGCTTTTCTGCGGATATATGGTTCAGCGATCTGTTCCATTTTAATAGCGCTCTGTAAACGGGTGTACACGCCTATTTTTTCCAGCATCGCCTGCATGGCCATGCCATTGATCATGGTTGCCAGCATACCCATGTAATCACCGTGTGCACGTTCAATACCGCTCTCTGCTTCGTTCATACCACGGTAAATATTGCCGCCGCCAATTACAATGGCTACCTGAACACCCAGATCGGTTACCGTTTTAATGTCGTTGGCATACTGCTCAATCACTCTCGGATCAAATGGGTCAACACCGTTTTTACTTTCACCAATCAATGCCTCGCCGGATAATTTTAATAGAATACGTTTGTACTTAGGGAGCATGCCTCAATTTTTTATGAACGAATCGGCTGCAAAGAACCTGAATTTTTGGGCAATTGCCAAGAGGTATTTTCCCCCGCCTTTACCTGCCACACAGGCTGCAAACACTGCTGCCACTACAATGCAACCGGGTGTTTGCGCACATCAGAACAAGTTGAAATGGGTGTTTACAATAACACCGCTGTTGTACTGAAATGCGTTTTTACCATCTATTTCCCTCGACAGCTGCACAATCTGGTTCAGGAACCCTGCTTCAATCCTGATATTGTTGTTGAACTTATAACCCATTAGTATGCCAAGCCTGTTCTGGTCAAACACATTTTCACCTAAATTTTTTCCGAAGCCAATGAACAGTTCATCATACAACGCTGCAAACAGGTGTTTGTTCAGCGGTACATCCAGCCGAGGCATGTAACGGATGCGGTTTAGGTAGGTATACGTATCGGGTTGGTGCGCCTCCAGGCTATTGTACTTCGCCAGCCAGCGTTGCTCCAGCCTGAAGCGGTGGCTCAGCGATGCCTTGCCCACTGTGCTGTTTACCACTACCTGCTCATAAATCCTGCGCTCGCCAAACGAGCGGGGCACTGCCGACAGCTGGTGTTCGCTGTAAGGGAAGGTCACTATCCAGCCATAACCCGCATGCAGGGTTACCTGCGGATGTATTTTATAATTGAGGCCAATACGCAGCAGGCTTTGCTGCCAGTCGGTAACAATGTTGTCACGCCGCCACTGGTACTCAATATGGCCGCTGAGTTTAGAAGTAATACGCGGGGTAATGGTGGTGGTAAACCAGCCAATGTCGTTGTGGTCGCTTACACGCGTTTGCGCATAAGGCAATAGGGTGGCCATACAGGCTGCCACCGCAAGTAGCACTTGTTTCATGAATAGTAGTAGTTATAAATTGTCCAAACACACCGGCAGCAGCGGTCCAATGCTGTGCCGCATAGGCCAAAGATAGTGTCGCGCCATTAAAATACTGCCAAACAAATTGTTTCTTTGCCGCTTTAAACAACTGTTATATGACCAGCGAGCCTATGTATTATGGCACCTACCTGCAACTGGATAAAATACTCGAAGCCCAGCACCCGGTGAGTTTTAATCCCGGTAATACACCTGCACACGATGAAATGCTGTTTATTGTAATACACCAGGCGTATGAACTGTGGTTTAAGCAAATCCTGTTCGAGCTGGATTATGTGATGCAGGTGTTCGGGAAGGAAAAAATCAACGACAATTCCGGGGAGCTCAACCTGGTGCGTCACCGGCTTAACCGCATTATCAGCATACTGGAACTGCTGAACCAGCAGGTGGGCATTCTCGATACCATGACGCCGCTCGATTTTCTCGAGTTCCGCAACCTGCTCACGCCATCCTCCGGTTTCCAGAGCAAACAGTTTCGCTTAATAGAGGCTACACTGGGTTTGCAAATGGAAAAACGCCACCAGAAAGATTACTACAAACGCACCAACGAAGGCGGCTTTACCCAGCCAGATTACAACCATATCAACGATACCGAACAGGCGCCCAGCCTGCTGCAGCTGGTAAACAAATGGCTGGAGCGGATGCCATTCTTTGAAACCGATTTCTGGAAAAACTACCCGGCAGCTGCACCTGCCGCACCTGCCAAACATCCGTTCTGGAACGATTACCGCCGTATTTACCAGCAAAGTCTCACAGAGCGTGAGCAGGGAAAAATCAACGACTTCGATTATGTATTCTTCAACCACGATGCCACCGGTTTTACCCCCGAACAGCTGGCCGGCTTACGCGGCAGCCTCTCTGCCCCTGCCATGCAGGCCGCCCTGTTCATTATGCTGTACCGCGATTTCCCGGTGTTCCAGGGCTCGTACCAGGTGCTGGATGCCCTTATCCGCATAGACCACCATCTCAGCAACTGGCGGCACAAACACCTGATTATGGTGCGCCGCATGATTGGTATGCGCGTGGGCACCGGCAATACTTCCGGCGCAGGCTACCTCGAAGGGGCGCTGAGCAGGCATTACATCTTCCGCGATCTTGCGGGCTTGTCTACTTATTTAATTGAACGCCACAACCTGCCCGCACTGCCGCAGGAGCTGATCAGGCATCTCGGGTTTAATATGTAGAAGGTAGAAAATCCTTGCGCAAAAAGCATGGCGAAGTGCGCAGGAAATGCAGGGATTTGTCGTTTTGACTGAAAAGGTAGGTTCGCCCGGTATTCGTCCGAGGTTCGATCGGGGGGCGTTCAGGCAGGTCGGGGGCTAAAATGAGGTAAAAAGTCTTTTCGGGGGCATAGGCGCGTTGCCATATGCCCCGCCACTTCCTGTCTATCCTCGTTGCAGAGCAATCATTAAATTTGCTAACAATGTTAGCGAATATCAACCCGGTTATTTACCTTCACGCCGAAAGGAAGGAGCTACAATATGAAAAGCGCGGCAGGCATTCACCAGTTATTGAAAGACAGGTTTGGTTACACCAGTTTCAGGCATAACCAGCAGGATATTATCGAAAACCTGCTGCAGGGCAAAGATGCCATGGTGCTGATGCCTACCGGCGGCGGAAAATCGGTTTGTTACCAGTTGCCTGCCCTGGCGCTGCCCGGCGTAGCCATCGTGGTATCTCCGCTTATTGCGCTGATGAAAGACCAGGTAGATGCGCTGCTGCAAAACGGCATCCCTGCTGCTTACCTCAATTCCACGCTCTCCAATTACGAGCAGCAGCATGTACTTAACCAGCTGCCGCAGGTGAATGCACCCGATGCCGACAGCGGGTTGAAGCTCTTGTATATTTCCCCCGAACGCTTGCTCGGCGAAGGCAATTTCATCCAGTTTCTGAAAAATATCCGTGTATCGCTGTTTGCCATTGATGAGGCGCACTGCATCAGCCAATGGGGGCACGATTTCCGGCCGGAGTACCTGCTGCTGGGCCAGTTGAAAGAACATTTTGCCGATACGCCCATTATCGCGCTCACCGCCACGGCCGACCAGCTTACCAAAAAAGACATTATTGCCAAATTATGTCTCACAAAGTACACGGAGTTTGAAAACTCTTTCAATCGCCCCAATATCCACTACTTCGTAAAGCCGAAGAAAGATTATATCAAACAAATCACCGACTACCTCAATACCCACCGCGACGATTCGGGTATTATTTACTGCCTTTCGCGTACCGGTACGGAAGAGCTGGCCGAAAGCCTGCGCAAAAAAGGTTTTGATGCCCAGCCGTATCATGCCGGGCTGGAAAAATCTGTACGCGACGAGCGCCAGGAGCTGTTTTTGAAAGATGAACTTAAGATAATGGTGGCCACCATTGCCTTTGGTATGGGCATCAATAAAAGCAATGTGCGTTTTGTAATGCATGCCGATTTACCCAAGAACATGGAAGGTTATTACCAGGAAACCGGCAGGGCAGGGCGCGACGGGTTGTACAGCGAAGCCATTTTGTTTTACAGTGCAGGCGATGTGTTTAAGCTGCGCAATTTTGCCAAAGTAGACGGCAATGAAGAACAATCGCGCATACTGCTGAAAAAGCTCGACCAGATGTCGGCCTTCTGCGAACTGCGCAGCTGCCGCCGCAAATACCTGCTCAACTATTTCAACGACGGGCCGGCAACAGCTGCGACAGCTGTGATATCTGCCTCAGCGATGTAAGCAAAACCGACATTACCATTCCCGCACAAAAAATACTCAGCGCCGTAACCCGCCTCGAAGAGCGGTTCGGCATTAATTACATTATTGATTTTCTCCGCGGCAGCAGCACGGTAAAAGAAATGCACCAGACACTCAAAACTTTCGGCATCGGCAAAGAAACCGGTAAAGAAGAATGGCGGGCCTGTATCAAAGACCTGCTGCACACCGGCTACCTGCAGCAAAGCGAAGGGGAGTACCCCGTGCTGCAACTAACCGCCGCCAGCTGGGATGTGCTCAGGGGCCAGCAATCTGTACTGGTAACCTCATTTAAGAAAAAGGAACAGCCACAGCAACCGGCTACAGAAGAGGGCGGCGCTGTTTTGCTCGAAAAAGACCTGCTGCAGCAATTGAAACAGCTGCGTAAAACCATCGCGGCAAAAGAAAACATGCCCCCTTACATTATATTCTCCGATGCAACGCTGGTAGAACTGGCTACTTATTTGCCACTGGTTACAGGTGATTTGTCGCGCATCAGTGGTTTTGGCGAAGTAAAAATGGACCGCTATGGCAATGATTTCCTCGAGTGTGTACAGGATTATTGCATTTTACACAAGCTGCCAACCCGTATTCAACAACGGCAGGATAAAAAACTGCGGTACAAACGATAAAAACCAACCAGTTTTTTAGAAATGCTGAAACACAATACCACACTGCGTTTTACTCTTGTTCAGTACTGGTCACCGAAAACAATTTCACTATTTTTTTCAAAATAAATTTGGCAGAAAGTTTTGGCTGCATACCTTCGCAGCCCGTTAATAAAACGGGTAGCTCTTTCAGCGGTGCTTGGGTTTGAAAAAAGGTAGAGAAATTTGAAAATAAATTTGGTGAGAATAAAAAGCTGCTTATCTTTGCAGCCCGGTTTGAAAAACTGGTAGCTCATTGGAACTCAATCTTTTAGGAATAACAAACGGAAAAATATTTTGAAGAAAAATTTGGAAGTTTAACCGAAAAGTTTTTACCTTTGCAACCCCAAATGATACGGTGGGAAGCGAAAAAAGAAGTTCTTAAAGTATAGAAACGATGGTGCGGCTTGAGGCCTGGAGGTTCACAACCTTAACATCAGCAGTAGCGGATAAAGCAGTAGTGCTTTATCGGTTAAAGATCTTTGAAAGAAGGAAGCAACAGTACGTAACGAAAGTTATGGTAAGATTGCAAGCGTAACACAATT
>NZ_QTJU01000020.1 GCF_003412455.1 Deminuibacter soli
TCTTTCCTGATTCAATTGCCTTTACGGCACTGCGACGTACCTCTTCACTGAAGACGCGTCGGGTTACTAAATGTGTTTTTGCCATGTTTGACCTGGTTTTTTGGTCAACTTATTTCAGGCTCGTACACTTCAAACATTAAACTTCAAACATTAAACTTCAAACGTAAACTAGGGCTTCGCGGTGCTGTCGGCCTGGGCTGCGCTGTTTTTGGGAGGGGCAGGCGGCTCGGGTGTGGGTTGTTTTTTGGGTTTATTGCCAAACAAACGCTCAAAATCGCGGGTGTACGAAATGCTCACGCCCTGGCGGTTACGGCGGCCGATGCCGGCTGCGTTGGCGCCGGTGCCCACGTCGAGACTGCTTTTGTTGAAGATAACACCGCGCAGCTTGCGGTCTTTGGAAAGTACGTATTGCACTGATACATCGGGCAGCCACTGGAAGTTGCCGTTGACTACCTGGTTATTGCCCAGGTTAAAATCAAGATCGCCACCGAAAGTGATGATGAGTTTGTTGTTGAGCAGGCTCTGGCTTAGTTTGAGGTTTACGTTCTGCCTGTCAAGGCGGTTGCCGCCTGCCTGCTGCGCACCAATTAAGCTGGCCGTGCTGTAAGTGGAAGTGCCCACATCGAGGCGCAGACTTTTATCGCCGGTTACTTTATACAGGAAACCGGTAACCAGTTTATTGAACTCGGAGGTGATTAACTGCGATACGGTGTTTAGTGTACTGCTGCTGATAGAAGAAGCCAGTGTGTTGCCGGTACGCGCATCGCCATAAGGTGCAAATGCATCGAACACGATAAGGTAGGTTACCTGTTTCAGCATTTCATTGTCGTCGTTTTCAATGCGGTTCAGGAACAGGGCCAGGTCATTGTCGTTTTTGGCCACACTGTTTTGCGGGAACTGTATTTTAAAGCCAATGTCGGGTTTGCTTAGCCTGCCGCGCAGCTGGGCAATTACATATACTTCGCCACGGTAACCGCGCAGGGAGCCCGAGTTGCTGCCCAGGTTAAACGACTGGTTGCCGATCAGGTCGTTCAGTGCCACGTTTTCTGCTGTGTATTTCGCATCTACACTCAGGTTGGCATTGTACGGGTCACCCGTCCATTCAATATAATTGCCATCGCCTTCATCGAGTGTAAACGGTTTGCGGATGATAGACTGGAAGTTGAAATTATAGCTACCCCTTTCAATATTGTAGCGGCCCTTCATGGTCATATTACCGGTAGCGGGTATGCTGATGCTCATACGGCCTGCACCGCGCGCGCGGATCACTTCACCGGTCTGGTCATCGAGTATCACATTAATGGCAGCCATACGGTTGGCAGCAAGATCGAGGTCGATGCTGAGTTTGGTATCGGTTTCTTTTTTCTCCTGCTTCATCTCCGTGCCATACTTTTTCCAAACAATAAAATCGGCATCGGCCGTTTCCTTGTTCGCATTGGAAGTAGGGATGGAAATCTGCGTGGTATCATTCACCTCGCCGGTAATGTACATGCGCATGTTTTCCTGCGGCCCTTTCAGGCTAAGGCTGGCCTTGCCAATGGCGCGGCCGTAAAACATGTTATTGTCTTTGGCCTTGGTATCGAGCACCAGCAATTTATTGGTGCTCATATCAAAATCGTACCGCATGTTTTTAAAGCCATGCTGATACAGTTTCCCGCGTACTTCACCGGTGTTTTTGAGTTTGTCTTTTATGGTAAAGCGGCCAAAGTCTATCACGCCTTCTTTAAAGTCGAAAGTAGCGCTGTCAATGGTATAGTATACCTGTGTATAGTTTACTTTCAGGCCGCCGTTGTGCAGTTTTACTCGGCCCACCAGGTCTGGCGAATTGGGGTTGCCTTTTATACTCAGCTCACCTTCTGCCTGGCCGGTGATCTCAGAAAACAGGCCGTCGAGCAGTTCGTTGAGTATGGTTATTTTAGTGCCTTTCAGCTGTGTATTAATCACGAGCGGTGCTACGGAATCTTTCAGGTTGTAACTGCCTTTGCCGTTTAAGCGGTAAGTGGCATTGTCTGATTGCACTTCAAAATTAATCTTACCGTCGTCCTTGGTATAATCGCTCCTGATGTTTACAAGACCTACAGAATCATTGTCAAGCCTGAACTGGCTGAGTTTGATATCTGCATCCATTTTAAAGCGGTCGAAGAAATCGCGCAGGTACACATTACCATTGGCAATGCCTTCCAGGCTGGGTTTGTGTGTAATTAGCGGTGTAAAATCGCCGATGTTCACATCTTTCAGTTTCACTACCAGGTCACTGCCGTTGGCGCCCTCAATTTCTTCGGTTTCTATATCCATGGTTTGAAAGCCCTGTGTAAAATGCACGTTCTGTGCACTGGCGAAATTGCGGCGTATAATAATTTCACCTTCTTTTTCCAGGTTCCATTTTTTATCGTTCACCACAAAGTCAGACGGCTGGAAGTTGATACGCACACCGTCTTCCAGCGTGTATACATCGGCATTCAGCTGCGCATCGTTGAGCGTGGTATTGGCGCTGGTGGCCACATGCACAACAGAATGATCTTTCTGCGAAATGATATTGAGCTTGGTATTGGGGAAATACAAGCTGTCGCCGATATAGGCCTTGCCCACTTCCCCGGTAAGATTTACTTTGATTGAATCGCCACGCCCCTGCAGTACGGCGTTTTCAAACCTGTACCGGTCGTATTTAAACGAGGGAATATTGGTGCGTACGTAAAACGTTCCCGAATCTTTGGTATTGATGCCACCTACAATTACGGCGTTGTTAAGACCAGACAGCTGGGGATCGAGCAGGCGGGCATAACGGTCGAAGGTTCTTGTTTTAAGCGTAAGCAAAAAACGCTGGTTCTTCGGCATTTTGTACGGCGCCTTTACATACGAAGGAAAGTATTTATTGAGGAACAGCTGGAAGCTGTTGGGCAAATCGAGCAGGTTATATTGCCCACGCAATAATATGTCGAACTCGTTGCTTTGTATAGACAATACATTGCGGTTGGCCGTATCGATATAGGCATTCAGGCTGAGTGAATCAAAACTCAGCCGGGTGGTATCGTGTATGAGTGTTGCGTTAAGCAGTTTGGCCGAGCCGAGAAACTCATCGATGTTTTTGCCATGGAAGTTTAAGTCAAACAGGCCACTCAGCTGTATCTTCTGGTTAGGTGTGAGCTTCAGGTTTTGCAGGTTCGATTTGGCAAGGTCGCCCAGTACGTTAAACTTGGGCACAGAATCGTTCAGGTCTATTTCAATGCTGCTGGTAAAATCGAAGTTGGGGTCGTTGGTTTTCAGCTCACCGTGAAAATTCTTTTTCTGGATGGTTCCGTTAAAAACGATATTGGTGTAGTTGTAATCGTTAAAGGTGAGCTGGTCAAAACTACCATTCAAAGAAGTCTTGGCCTTATCCAGCTGAAAGCTGCTGCCGGTGATTTTACCGTTAAAGCTTACTTTACCCAACCCGTCAACATTCAGGAATTTACCCAGTTCAAACTGTTTGGTTACCAGGGTACCGTTGTAGGTAGGGGAACCCTTTTCAGGAAAGGTCATGGCAATGTTCGAGTACATGCCGCCCAGTGCAGAACTGATATTGCCGTTGGTTACAAAATTATAAATGCTGCCGTTGAACGTACCCTTGTATTGTATGTTGCCCAGTGCCTGCAGATTGGGATCGGTAATGCCTTTGAGCATGGGCACAATGGCTGTGAGTTCGGCGTAATTGGTTTGCACATTGGCATTGGTTAAACTGATATTGGTTTTATCAATATCGGGCAAACCTTTCATGGCCAGTTCGCCGCTTACATAGGTGGCACCACCGCTGCGCAGGAACATGTTTTTTACGGAGAAGTTTTCTACAGTGCCGTTAAAACGGCCGCTCATGGCCACCTGTTTTTTCCAGGTGCGCAGTTCGGGTGCAAAAAAGGCCACATCGTCTGAGCTTACTTCAGAGCTGTTGAAATGGGCTTCCATATCCACCTTGTTGATGTAATCACTCATGTCCTTATTGAAGTCTTTATACTTCATGGCATAGTAATTACGCAACTGCGAGCGGTTGGTGTGCAGGTCCAGTTTGGAAAACTCCATGATCTGCGGGGTAAAACGGAAATGCGCTTTCAGCTTTTTTACTTCCAGCCCGCAGCGTTCATGCGCGGTTAATTCAATATTGGCACGCATGGTGTCTTTGCTGAACACATATCCTTTTACCGTACCGTTAATTTTATTCACCTGTATGTTCGATCCGTCAAACAAACCGGGATCGCTGGTAGGGTGCAGGTCACCCGTGCCAAAAGTGCCGTTGGTTATTTTCAGCAATCCTACCTGTACAAAAATATCGGCCGCATTAAAGTACATGCCGGTATCTTTTACGTTCTTCTTTTTTACCCTGGGCGGACGCAGGCCGTCATAATCCTCGATGGTAAAAACAGGTTTATCGAGCTGAATCTCGTTTACCTGGAAAATGCTTTTATCAAAATCAATGTTATCTGCATCCAGCAGCATGCTGCCCACTTTCACGTGCATGTTTTCGCCAATCCATTCGTCTTTCTTGAAATAATACACGTTTTTGAGGTCAATCTTTTTCAGGTTCAGCTGAATACCTTTCTGCTTTGGCTTTTTGGGTGTGGTATCTGAAGATGCGAAATAATCTGCGATAAACTGGTAGTTCCAAACCGAATCGTGGCGGTTTTGCTTGATGAGGGCATCTTCGAGGCCAATGTATTTGAGATCTGCCTTGTCTTTCCAGAAAAACCAGTCTGTAATACGTACCTTTAGTTTACCTGCATACAGCAGTGTATCTTTTTGCTGATCGCGCACCAGCGTGCCTTCGAGATCAACACGGTTAAACAGGGAAAGACTTACATGTTTAATTTTTATTTCGGTATGAAGATCTTTCGACAGGCGTGCGGTAACCTTGCCGATCAGGAAGTTCTGAACGGTTTCGGTTTGAATCAGTAACCAGCAAAGCAGTATCAATGCCAGCAGGATAAGGAAAACGCGCGCGAGTATTTTGAGAAATTTCTTCAGAAGCTGCCTAATTTGAGAGCCAAAAATAAAGATTACTTATAACGGACAAATCAAGTACCAAAAATCCAACACTTTATGATGAAACGCTGTTTGATGCTCTCTTTGTTTTTTGCCGGCCTGTTAGCTGTTCAGGCTGCACCCAAAGATAGTCTTGCCCAGGCTGGTTCCAAAAAATACATACTGGTAATACATGGCGGGGCAGGCACTATTTTAAAAAGCCAGATGACACCGGAAAAGGAGGCTGCTTACCGTGCCGGCCTGCAAAGGGCGCTGGATGCCGGTAATACGGTGTTAAAAAATGGCGGCAAAGCCATTGATGCGGTGCAGGCCGCCATACAGGTAATGGAAGATGACCCGCATTTTAACGCAGGCAAAGGCTCGGTATTTACCAACGAAGGCAAAAACGAAATGGATGCTGCCATTATGGATGGTAAAACGTTAAAAGCCGGCTCAGTGGCCGGTGTTACCGTGGTACGTAACCCCATTACCGCTGCCAGGGCTGTGATGGACAAAAGCGAGCATGTGCTGCTGGCAGGCAGGGGCGCAGAAAAATTTGCCGCGCAAAATGGCTGTACCATTGTTGATGCCTCGTATTTCTATACCGAAGACCGCTGGCAGGGGCTGCAGAAAGCACGCGCACTCGATTCTGAAAAGTCACGACTTGACCACGACAGTGCGCACGCTTTTTTAAAACAACCCGGTAACAGGGATTACAAATATGGCACTGTAGGTGCTGTTGCGCTTGATATGGAGGGTAACCTGGCTGCAGCTACCAGTACCGGTGGTATGACCAATAAAAAATTTGGCCGTGTGGGCGATGCGCCGCTAATAGGGGCAGGCACTTATGCCAACAACAATACCTGCGCCATCAGCTGTACGGGCTGGGGCGAATTTTATATACGCCTGGTAATGGCCAAAAGCATCAGCGACCGCATGGAGCTGGCGCACCAGACCCTGCAACAGGCCAGCGATGAAATGATTATGCGCCAGCTGCCTGCCCTTGGCGGCGACGGCGGTATGATAGCTGTTGACAAAGACGGCAATTTTGTGATGACGTTTAACACAGCCGGCATGTACCGCGGCTTTGTAAAATCAACCGGCGAAACCGGGATCGAGATCTATCAACCATAAAAACGTGCGGCGCCGGTCGCCAGCCGGTATGGATTTACTCAGCAATTGATTGCCGAGAGTACGGCCGCGAGATATTCAAGATCTTCAGCAGTATGCAGTGCATTGACAACGATGCGCTGCATTTTTTTGCCCGAAGCAGCAGGGTAAGCGAAAGAGGAAATGACAATGCCTCTTTCCTCCAGCAGCTGTTCGTTCGTTTCGGCAGGAAGTACAAAAACGGGTAAATCCGGGTGGTGCTGTATGCCTGGTTCCTGCTGCAGCAGTTCGCGCAGCAGGCGGGTATTGTTGTGCAGGCGGGTGCGTTGGCGGGCATACAATTCCTGGCCTTTGATAAAGGCAAATAAATAGGCAGGCGATAAAGAAGTGGCTGCGGTATACTCGGGTGTACTGCGCAGCCATTGCGCTGTGGCGCTGTCGCAACCTACCGCGCCGCCAACCAGGTTAAACCCTTTTGACAAAGAGTATGGAAGCACCAGCTTATGCATACCCGCCGGAATGCGGCTGCTCACGCCGCTGCCGTTTGGCCCGGTAATGGCAATGCTGTGCGAATCATCAATAATACAAGTCACTGCTTTGCGGCAATGCTGCAGAAATGAAAAGTCGTGCAGGGCAGGTGTAAAAATGCCGGCAGCATCGGCTACAATAGCCAGCGTGTCGTCGCTGCCGTTAATGGTATCGGCAATGCCGGCAGACCAATCTGCAAAACTGCCTTTTACTGCAGGGCCTTTGTATACTGCGGGGTGTGTACCCGGTGCGGCTATACAGTTGTTGCGCCAGGGATGCGAGGCGATGGTAGCGGCAAGGTAACCCGATGCAAAACAAACCGTTTCTTCGGTACCTGTTATTTGCGATAACAGCTGTTCAAACTGCTCAAACAAATCAAGGCGTGTATTGGAAATACGGGAAGAAGGAAACGAAAGGCCATAACGGTCGATGCCTTCTTTTACCAGCTCACGAAATTCAGGCAGTTCACTCATGCCCAGGTAGGCATACCCTGAGAAAAACAGGGATTCCCGGTAATTGGCAATAATGGTGCGGCCTGTGCGGTGGCTGGTAATCATGGGGCAGCTGTTTAAAGTTGCGGGGTTTGAAGTTTAAAGTTGGAAGTTAATTGGTCTACGGTTTCCAAGGTTTGGTTTTAAATGCTTCACTTTGGCCTTTGGCAATGCTGAGCGGAACCCATGCAGCATCTTTCTGCATTTTGCCGAGTGTGATAATCTGTCCTACGTGCGAGGCATGGTGAGCCAGCTGGCGCAGCAATGCATCATACACCAAGTGCGGTTCAGAACGGATAGTGATGGTTTGCATCAGGTTTTCCGGTTGCAATGCGGTAACAGCGCCCAGCAAACATTCCCATCCTGCATTCCAGAAAGACAACAGATCCTGGCGGGAGATACCTGCGGCTTCAAATTCCGCATCGCGTTTGCGCCAGTGCTTTTCGCCGTCTTCCGTTAAAAAGTTGGTGAACCTGCTCAGCATATTGCCGTACATATGCTGCACAATAATCGCAATGCTATTGCTTTCGGGCGATGGGCGAAAATGCAGCTGTGCTTCATCCAACTGCAGCAGTGCTTTATCGCCCATTTCCTTGTATGTTTTAAAACGGCTGTGTATGTCTTTTATAAAAGCTTCTTCAAACTGCATAGTGCATTGGTTTGTTGCCGCGTAAAGGTCGGGATACTTGTGCAGAACATCAAAATCCTTCTGCATCATCATCGCCGCGGCCGTCTGCTGCTACATCGAGTATTATTTTCCCGTTTTTGTGCTTGATGCATATCAACTCTACGCGGCCTATGCCATCAAGTTCTTTGATCGTATAACCCATATTGGTTAATGAAGTGCGCACGCTATCGGGAAATGCTTTCTCCACATCTATCTCATCCGGCAGCCATTGGTGATGAAACTTGGGCTGGTTAACGGCATCGGTCGCATTCATCTTAAAATCGATGACGTTCACAATGGTTTGAAAGATGGATGTAGGAATGGTGGTACCGCCCGGCGTACCGGTTACCATAAATGGCTGCTTGTTTTGCAGCACTAGTGTGGGCGTCATAGAACTAAGCATGCGTTTGCCGGGGGCAATGGCATTGGCTTCGCCGCCAACTGCGCCATACATATTGGGTACACCGGGTTTTATGCTGAAATCGTCCATTTCATTGTTCATAAAAAATCCTGCACCGCCTACTACGGTTCTGCAGCCATAACCACCGTTGAGTGTGGTGGTTACGGTAACCATATTTCCCGCGGCATCTATTACACTCAGGTGGGTGGTTTCATCGCTTTCTTTTACCAGTCCTGCCTTTATTGCACTGCTGGGCGTAGCATGATCGGGGGAGTAATCGGCCATACGCTGTTTCAGGTAAGCATCGCTCATAAGTGTGTTGGACGGCACTTTCCAGTAATCGGGATCGCCCATGTGCTGCGCCCTGTCTGCATAAGCACGGCGCTCTGCTTCAGTCATCAGCTGTGTGGCGCGTACAGATTGAAAACCGTATTGTGCAAGCGGGTAAGGCGCTACCATTTTCAGCATCTGTGCCAGCAATATGCCGCCGCTGCTGGGTGGGGGAAAACCGATGATG
This sequence comes from Deminuibacter soli, assembly GCF_003412455.1. Lineage (GTDB taxonomy): Bacteria > Bacteroidota > Bacteroidia > Chitinophagales > Chitinophagaceae > Deminuibacter > Deminuibacter soli. The sequence goes on from NZ_QTJU01000020.1 coordinate 8,703, forward strand.
GTATAACCACGGTAATTGAATTGAACAGGCGTACGTTCTTTGGCCTGGTATTGTTTTAAATCATTTGTGGTAATAAGTCCGTTGCCACGCTGCATTTCTGCGGCAATGAGCTGCGCGGTGGTACCTTCATAAAAACCTTTCATGCCATTATCGCGTATGCGGGTAAGTGTTGCGGCAAGTTCAGTTTGAATAAGTGTATCGCCTGCTTTCCACGGCGTGTTTTTTACAAACGCAATGGGTTGGGTATTGTATTGCAGAAATGCGTCGCGGGTGTAGTTGAGAGAGCGGGCTTCCCTTTCGGTAATGGCAAACCCGTGCAGGGCCAGTTCAATGGCCGGCTGTATCAGTTGTGCAAAAGGCAGTTTGCCATACTTTGCCGTAGCAAACAAACCCGCTACCGTACCCGGTACACCGGATGCGCGGTGCCCGTTTTGGGATAAAGTGGTTTGTGCATTGCCCGATGCATCGAGATACATATCCCTTGTTGCGGCAGCCGGTGCCTTCTCACGGTAATCCAATGCCACCAGTGTGCCGTTTTGCCTGCGTGCCAGCATAAAACCGCCGCCGCCAATATTGCCTGCAGCAGGGTATACTACAGCCAGCGCGAGTTGTGTGGCAATAGCAGCATCAAAGGCGTTGCCGCCCTGTTGTAAAATAGCAGTACCCACCTTACTGGCCAGCGGATGTGCACTGGCCACCGCAGCCTTGCTGCCCGAGATGGTTTTAACAGTGGTGTAATGAAAGGGATCGATGGCTTTGCCTGGGCCTACGAGTGATTTTTGTGCAAACAAAACGGATGAACTGAATATACTTGCAATGAATAAGCCGTATCGCATCATGAAGTGAAATGTTTTTTTAAAGATAGCGGAAAGCCATTAGCTTTCAGCGAATAGGTGTTAGTCTTGGAATGCGGAATAGGGGTATTACTTTATTTTCGTAATATATGCGGAATGCTTGGCGGTGCGGCACATCAGGAGATATTATTCATTGCAAATTAGTTGCCGGAAGACAATTTTTCGATATCATCCAGATCTTTATGACGCCCGGCTGCTTTTTTTGCCTGGATCAGATTGTTTAAATGTATAAATCTGATTGATAAACCGTTTTCATCAAATTGCAGCGCTTGTGAAAATGCATTGTTGAACTCTACGCCTTTTAATTGCGTTATGATATCTATACTCACAGGTGGGCGGCCAAAAGAAAAAACATCAACACTTTCGGCATCCAGGAACTTGCTTTCGGTCATCTCAAAGATGGGTAGACCAAATTCTGAAAATGCTTTAGTTAATTTTGAATAATTCTGCTTTGTTCTGTTTACCCAAATATCCATATCTCCGGTAACTCTCCGATAACCGTGCAGGATTACGGCATAGCCTCCCACGAGGAGATATTCCACGTTGTTATTATTCAATGCCTGGATAAAATCCCTAAAGTCATCATTGAATATAGTAGACATCAGTGGCTTAATTTTCTGCTTGAAAAATAGCTTTTATCCAACTTCGGCTGATCGGTCATAGAGAACCCATATGCCTGGGATATCAAATAGTAGGCCTGGCGCAAACGCTCCTGATAGGATGTTTCCCTATCAAATATATTCGCTCTGTCAGCCTCCTGAAAGGTTTGCATTTTGAATGCGTTTCTATCGAATTTGTAATCAGACATAGCTTGGTTTATCTGTAAATATACTCATTCAAAGCACTCTTCTGCCATCAGTTTTCTTCCCAGTGGAATAATAGGGGCAGGGGCAGATAATCTCGAAGTGTCGACTGTCGGTTCCAGATGGCTTTGCTGCTCACGATTGCCGATTCACGCCTCTTCCGTATATTGCCGTATATGAAGAAAATACTACTTGCCCTGGTTTGCCTGGCGGTCTGGCACGCCCATGCGCAAACCGTACCCTCACCCGAACAATTCCTCGGGTATAAACCCGGTACCCGCTTTACCCCGGAGTACAAAGTATTGAACTATTTTAAGGCAGTGGCCCAGGCCAGGCCAGATATGGTAAAAACCGCATCTTACGGCGAAACCTACGAAGGACGTGAACTGATGCTGGCCTATGTGGCCTCTCCTGCCAACCTGCCCAACCTTGAAGCCATACGCACCAACAACCTGCGCATGGCCGGTGTGCTGAAAGATCAGCCGGCAACAGATAACAAAACCATTATCGTTTGGCTCAGTTACAATGTACATGGCAACGAGCCTTCTTCTTCTGAAGCGGCTATGCAAACATTGTATGCACTGGCAGGTAACGACAGCCAGCAAACCAAACAATGGCTGCAGAATACCGTGGTGATTATGGATCCCTGTGTAAATCCCGACGGGCACGACCGCTACGTAAACTGGTACAACAGCGTTGTAGGCGCACAATTCAACGCCGACCCGCAGGCACGCGAGCACGACGAGCCATGGCCCGGCGGCAGAAGCAACCACTATAATTTTGATTTAAACCGCGACTGGGCCTGGCAAACACAGCTGGAAACCCAACAGCGCGTAAAAAAATACAATGAATGGCTGCCGCAGGTGCACGTGGATTACCATGAACAGGGATATAACCAGCCCTACTACTTTGCCCCTGCAGCAGAACCCTTTCATGAAGTAATTACTCCCTGGCAGCGCGAATTCCAGGTGATGATTGGTAAAAACAACGCGAAGTATTTCGACAACAATGGCTGGCTGTATTTTACCAAAGAACGTTTCGACCTTTTCTATCCTTCCTATGGTGATACCTATCCCCTGTACAGCGGCGCCATCGGTATGACGTTTGAGCAAGGCGGTATACGTGCAGGTCTGGGCGTTAAAAAAGAAGATGATGACACGCTCACACTCGTAAAACGGGTGGCACATCATTATACCACAGGCTTGTCTACTATTGAAACAGCTGCCGCCAATGCGCCCAGGTTGTTACAGGAGTACCGCCAGTTTTTCACTAACAGCGGCAATGCCAAGGATGCGCCGTATAAAACATATGTGCTTACTTCCAACGACATTAACCAGCTGAAATCAGTAGCGCGCCTGCTCGATTTAAACGGCATCAGCTACGGCGCGCTGAACACCAAAACATTCAGCGGCTACAATTATTTTACCGGCAAAGAAGAAGCTTACAAAGGCGATGCCTATACCCTGGCAGTAAGTGCCCTGCAACCCCGCAGTACCCTGCTGCGCGTGTTGTTTGAACCCAAAAGCACACTGAGCGATTCTATTACGTACGATATTACTGCGTGGTCATTGCCTTATGCATACAATATCAAAAGCTATGCAGTGAAAGAAAAGCTCGACATGGGTAGTTTTACCTCCACCGCCGTAACACCCGTTACTTCCGGTTATGGTGTATTGATACCGTATACTTCCGTTGCATCTGCACAGGTAATGAGTTACCTGATTAATAAAAAGGTGAAACTGCGTTTTGCACAGAAAGATTTTACCTACAAAGGCAAGGACTACGCCAGCGGTACACTCATTGTATTAAACGGTGGTAATGATGATGACTGGAACAAACTGGTAAATGAAGCCTGTGCTAAATACAACCTGCAACCGGTTGCCGTAGAAAGTGGTTTTATGGATAAAGGGGCAGATTTCGGCTCGCCCGATATCCATTTTATACCCGCACCCAAAGTGCTGATGTTAACCGGCGAGCAGGTTTCTTCTCTCGGTGCAGGAGAGGTATGGAGCTTTTTTGAACAAACACTGCATTATCCCATTACATTGGCCAATACCGAACGGCTGCAGCGGTTAGACCTGAGCAACTATACGGTAATTATATTACCAGACGGCAATTACCGCAGCCTGGGCGACAAGGCGATAGAAGACAAACTCAAAAATTTTGTGCGCGACGGCGGTAAACTGATAGCCATTGAAGATGCAGTAAACAGCCTGGCAGACAATAACTGGGGCATTAAAGAAAAAGAAGAAGACGAAAAAGACGGGAAGAAAGACACCAGCGCTTACCAGGCCCTGAAAAAGTACGGCAGCCGCCAGCGCGACGAGATGCCTGAAGAAATTCCCGGCGCCATTTACAAAGTAAACCTCGACAATACACATCCCCTGGCCTTCGGTTACAGCGATACCTACTACACGCTGAAACAAAGCAGCCATATGTACCAGTTTTTAAAAGATGGCTGGAACGTGGGTGTTATTAAAAAAGACAGCCATGTAGCCGGTTTCGTCGGCAGCAAACTGAAACAGCGCCTGAAAGACGGCCTGACCTTCGGTGTACAGGACATGGGCCGCGGCACCATTGTTTACCTGGTAGACAATCCGCTGTTCCGCCATTTCTGGGAAGGCGGCAAACTGCTGTTCACCAATGCGGTGTTTTTAGCAGGAGAGTAGAGCCGGATGGCTGAATGGTAAAATGGCTGAATGGTTATAAAAAATCCCCGCTCGAATTGAGCGGGGATTTTTTGGTAGAACCGGATGGTTAAGCCATTCAACAATAAAGCCATCCAGCCATTTAACTATTTATTCGATAAAATCTCGTGCCCCAGTTTATCCCTTTTGGTCTGGAGATATTTTTCGTTGTGGGGGTTGGGTTTTATTTCGATGGGAACGATGTCTACGATTTCGATGCCATAACCGTTGAGGCCGGCGCGTTTGCGCGGGTTATTGCTCATAAGGCGCAGTTTGGTGGCGCCGAGGTAACGCAGAATTTGTGCACCCACGCCATAATCGCGCTGATCCATTGCAAAACCGAGGTGCAGGTTGGCTTCTACGGTATCCATGCCTTCTTCCTGCAGTTTGTAGGCGCGCAGTTTATTCATTAAACCAATGCCACGGCCTTCCTGGTTCATGTATAATATAATACCACGGCCTTCTTTTTCTACCATCTGCATGGCTTTGTGTAACTGCTCGCCGCAATCGCAACGGAAGCTGCCGAGAATATCGCCGGTAAAACAGCTGCTGTGCACACGGGCCAGTACAGGTTCGCCCTTTTGCCATTCGCCTTTAATCAGCGCCAGGTGCTCGTTGGAGGTGTTTTTTTCGCGGAAGGCCACCAGTTTAAAATCGCCAAACTGGGTAGGCATGTTTACACGCACTACTTCTTCAATAAGCGAATCGGTCTGTAAACGGTATTCAATCAGGTCTTTGATAGAAATAATACGCAGGTCGAACTTTTTGGCAATTTCCAGCAGTTCAGGCAGGCGTGCCATGGTGCCGTCTTCATTCATAATTTCAACGAGCACACCGGCAGGGGCGAAGCCGGCCAGGCGGGCCAAATCAACAGTGGCCTCGGTATGGCCCGAGCGGCGCAGCACACCGCCGTTTTTGGCGCGTAGCGGGAAAATATGCCCGGGGCGGCCCAGGTCAGCAGGCGTGGTGTCCGGGTTAATCAGGGCCTGCACCGTTTTGGCACGGTCGTGGGCGCTGATGCCGGTAGTGCAGCCATGACCCAGCAGGTCAATGCTCACGGTAAACGGGGTAGCGTGTAAAGCGGTATTGGTATTCACCATCAGTTCAAGCTGCAGTTCATCTGCACGGCTTTCGGTGATGGGAGCGCAGATAAGGCCGCGGCCTTCCTTGCTCATAAAATTGATGATTTCGGGGGTAACATTCTGGGCTGCAGTAACAAAATCGCCTTCATTTTCGCGGTCTTCATCATCCACTACTATAATCAATTTGCCTTTCTTAAGATCCTCTATGGCTTGTTCTATAGTATCTAACATAACGCATTGTTTATGTAAAGGTACGGATAAAGGCACGTACCGGTTGGCTGTTTCGGCACAGTAAACTTCGTGTAGCATGACTATACTAAAAATCAGCGATTTGTGCAAATCCTACGCCGCTAATAATATTTTGTTAACATTCCGTTGCGTTAGGGAAAGGTTAATTCTGTTTCTTTGCAGGCTGAAAACAACTCACACATTTATGCTTAGCAAGAGAATTTTGCAGATTTTAAGTCTCGTACTCTTGTTACCGGCCTTCGCCCTGGCCCAGGTAACCACCAGTAGCATTACTGGTAACGTAAAAATTAGCGATGGAAAAGGCCTTGAAGGCGCATCCATCACCGCAACCCACCTGCCTTCAGGTACTGTTTATCATACCTCTTCCAGGAAAGATGGTGTGTTCAACATTGCGAACATGAAAGTGGGCGGTCCTTACACAGTGGCAATCACTTATGTGGGACTGACTACGCAAACCTATAATGATATCAGCCTCGAGCTGGGTGTGGCTACCAAGCTTACACCTGTACTCGAAAGTTCTTCACAGAATTTAACGGAAGTAACTGTAGCCTCTACACGCAGAAACACAATTGGTAAAGACCGTTCAGGTCCTTCCACCCAGTTTTCTGCCCAGCAGCTGCAGGCTCTGCCTACCATTTCACGCAACGTGAACGACTTTGCACGTTTGGTGCCCCAGGCCCAGGCAAGAAACAGTACATCCGATGGTTCTACCATGGGTATCTCATTTGCCGGTCAGAGCAACAAATACAACCAGTTCACTATTGATGGTGTTAACTCAACCGACATCTTTGGTCTGGCTGCAAGCGGTACCAACGGTGGCCAGGCAGGTATCAACCCCATTCCGTTCGATGCGATCGAACAGCTGCAGGTGGTACTCGCTCCGTACGACGTTACGCAGGGTGGTTTCACCGGCGGTGGCTTGAACGCCGTTACCCGCTCAGGCTCTAACACTACCCATGGTTCTATCTACGGCTTTAACCAGAACCAGAATTTTGTTGGTAAAAGCGCGGATACCCGTGCCAAATACGGCAAATTCCACGACTGGACTTATGGCGCACGCTTAGGTGGTGCCATCATCAAGAACAAACTCTTCTACTTTGTTAACTACGAAGGGGAAAGACGTTCTAACCCCATCGATCTGCAGCCAGGTTCGCCCAGCTCTAATGTAAGGCCTGGTACCATGGATTCCCTGACCGCTTTCCTGAAAGATGGCAGCAAACACAATGGCTGGTCTTACGACCCCGGTGCTTACAATGGCATCAACAAAACCCGCCAGTCTGACGCCATATTCGGCCGTATCGACTGGAACATCGACAGCAGGAACAAACTGACTATCCGCCACAGCTATACAAAAGGTAAATCGTATATCATCAGCGATGGTGCCAATGCGATGCAGTTCTTCAACAACGGTTATTATTTTGCTTCTACCAACAACTCAACCGTTGCTGAGTTAAACTCAAACATCAGCAGCCGTTTGTCAAACGTATTGCGTGCTACTTACACCGCAACAAGAGACAAACGTGAAACACCGGGTGATGCGTTTCCTTACGTGAAAATTAAAGACGGTTCTTTAACCTATGCTTTTGGTACAGAGAACAGCTCTACTGCCAACAGCCTTAACCAGGACATCTTTACCATCACTGATAACCTGAACATTTACGCCGGCAAACACACTGTGACTGTTGGTACCAATAATGAGTTTTACAATACCAAAAACGTATTCGTTCAAAACCTGTATGGTAACTACAGCTACAACAGCCTGTCTGATTTTTACAACAATGCTGCTCCCAATGCCTACCAGCGTTATTATCCTACTGTTGCAGGTACTGATGGTTCTGCTACCATTCATGCAGCACAGTTTGGTGTATATGCACAGGATGTATGGCAGGCAGCAGACAATTTCAAACTGACTGTAGGTGTAAGGGCTGATATCCCAACCTTCTTTAACAAACCTGGTGATAACACTGCATTTAACAGCTCTGCTATCGCTACTTCAAACGGCGTAGCAACCAACAAAGTGCTTTCAGCTAAAATTATGCTGGCTCCGCGCGCTGGTTTTAACTGGGATATTAAAGGTGATAAAACAACCATCCTCCGTGGTGGCGTTGGTTTGTTCACAGGCCGTGTTCCCCTGGTATGGATCTCTAACCAGTATGGTGGTACAGGTATTTTGCTGAACAAATACACTGCTACAAGCACAGATCTGGCCAATATCCGTTTCGACCCCAACAATCCTTCAACAGGTGCAGGCAGCAAAGTGAATGAAATTGACGTAACTGCACGCAACTTCAAATACCCGCAAACTGTAAGGGCTAACCTGGCTATCGACCAGAAACTGCCTTATGGTTTCATTGGTACCATCGAAGGTATTTATACCAAAACCCTGAACGATATCGCTTACAGGGATCTGAACCTGGCGCCTTCAACCATTACTTCTACACTGGGTAACACTACCCGTCCGTTCTATGGTTCTAAAATTGACCCGGTTAATTACAGCAACGTACTGATGCTGACAAATACCAGCAAAGGTTATGCATACAACGTTACCTTCCAGTTGCAGCGTCCTTTCGCAGGTGGCTGGACGGCTAGTGCAGCATATACCCTTGGTCATTCTTATGGTTTGAATGACGGTACTTCTTCTACTGCCATCTCTAACTTCCGCTTTGCCTACAACATCAATGGCCTTAACAGCCTTGATCAGGCAAGAAACAACTACGATCAGGGTTCTGCTATCAAAGCCTATATTACCAAAAAGTTCACCTACGGCAAGTTCTATACAAACCTGGGCCTGGTGTATAATGGTTATACTGGTCAAACCCTGTCTTATGTTTACTTTGGTGATATCAATGGCGATGACGGTACAACTGCTACTTCAGTTAACACCAGCAACAGCGCTGACCTGATGTACCTGCCTACTTCAGCTGCAGACTTCGCTCCATTGTATACAACCAATTCTGCAGGTAAAGTTACCGGCATCAAATACACGCCTGAACAGCAGTATGCCAACTTCCAGGCTTACATGAACTCTACCAAGTACACACGTGAACACCAGGGCAAAAACACAGAGCGTAACGGTGCCCGCCTGCCATGGGAAAATCACTTCGATTTCAAACTGGTACAAGGCTTTAACTTCATCAAAGGCCACAACATTGAACTGTCTTGTGACATCTTCAACGTAGGTGCATTGCTGAGCAAAAGCTGGGGCCACTCTTACTATGCAAGCAACCAGGAAGCACAGCCGCTTAACGTAGCAGCGCCTACCAAAGCAGCTAACTTCACAGGCGGTCCTGTACCTGTTGAACAGCAGTACACTACTTTCGATCCTACACATCCGAAAGTTACCTTCGACCAGGCTTTTGGTTTGAACAAGTACACCCAGAAACCCTGGACTTATTCAGACTTCCTGTCACGCTGGAACATGCAGATCGGCTTACGCTACTCATTCTAACCTTAACCGGTTTACCAATAAAAGGCCACCCCTCACCGGGTGGCTTTTTTTATTCTCCCCATTTACCTTAATTTTCGTCTCTCATTTGGCAAAAGCAACGGATTATGTTTAAACTCCCCGGCAGACTGGCAGCAATGGCATTACTGGCAGTGAGCTGCCTGCAGGCAACAGCACAGGCTCCTGAAACAGATAACAGCGCTACGATATACCGCAAACTCGAAAAACTTAATGTGTTGGGCAATGTGTTGTACATAGCCGCACATCCTGACGATGAGAACAACCGACTGCTGGCTTACCTGGCCAGGGGCAAGCAATACAAAACCGGCTATCTCAGCTTAACCCGCGGCGATGGCGGCCAAAACCTTATTGGCACCGAACAGGGTGTTGAACTGGGATTGGTACGCACCCAGGAGCTGCTTGCCGCAAGGCGCATAGACGGGGCCGACCAGTATTTCAGCCGCGCCTACGATTTCGGTTTCTCCAAAAATGCAGATGAAGCACTCGCCATCTGGAACCACGATAAAATTCTGAGCGATGTGGTATGGGTAATCCGCAGGGTACGTCCTGATATCATCATCACCCGCTTTCCCGGCGATGCACGCGCCGGCCATGGCCATCACTGGGCAAGTACCCTGCTGGCCAATGAAGCATTTAAAGCCGCAGCAGACAGCACCCGCTTTCCCGAACAGTTTACCTACGGCGGCGTAAAACCCTGGCAGGCCAAACGCATTATGTGGAATGCCTACAACTTTGGCGGTAATGTAGATACCAGCGGTGGCGGTAAACCCTTTAAACTGGATATTGGCGGATATAATGCATTGCTGGGCGAAAACTATGGCGAAATAGCAGCAGACAGCCGCAGCCAGCACAAAACACAGGCATTTGGCGTGGCCAGGCAACGTGGCCAGGCGTTTGAATACTTCATCACCACAGGCGGCGAAGCACCCAGGAACGATTTAATGGATGGCGTGGAAACAGGATGGGAACGCATCAAAAATGCAGGTGCTGTACAGGCGGCCATCAACCGCATCATCAATGCGTACAATTTTGTGCATCCTGAATATTCGGTTGATAGCCTGGTAAGCCTGCAGCAACTGCTGGCAAAAATGCCTTTTAACGAAATCATCAGCAGAAAGCTGCAGGAAGTAAATGAGCTTATCCTGCAATGCAGCGGTCTTTTCGCAGAAGCCACCACAGGCAACGAATACGCTGTACAGGGCGGGCAGTTTAAAGTGAATTTCTCCGTTAACAAACGCAATGCCGCCAACATCACACTAAAAGCAGTTCGTTTGGGTGCATTCGATACCTCGCTGCAATATAGCCTGCCGCTGAACCAAAGCTTTAATCTCACCAACGTTTTCCCGGTAGATATCAACCGCCCGGCCTCGCAGCCTTACTGGCTGGCGAATGCCATGGAAACAGGTTCGTACACGGTAAATAACCAGGTGTATATCGGTAAAAATGAAAATGATCCGGAATTTACCGCGCAGTTTGTATTTACTATCAATGGTGTTGACCTGCTGGTAAACCGCCCGGTGCAGTTTAAATACGTAGATCCTGCCAAGGGTGAAATGTACGAGCCCTTCCCGGTTATTACGCCGGTAATTGTATCCGTATCACCCAATGTGGTGCTCACCAATGTGCAGCCCGGTAACGAGTTTACCAGGAACCCGATGATCAAGGTACAGTACAAGGCCAATTTCTCCGGGAAAGGCATTCCGGTGCAGGTACGTGTGGCGCAGGCCGGTTTCAGTGTAAGCATGGGCGATTCTGTGTTATCATCTGTAGCAGCAAATAAAAAGGCAGTGAAGGATACCGTGGTTGACATGGAGCCAGGCCGTGAAATTATGCTCAATGTTCCTGTAAAAGATATGTATGTTCAACAGAAGGGACTGGAAAACAAGCTGCGTGTAGAAGTGATGATTAACAGGGACGGGCACAAATATGTATACACCAACTACCTCCGCGTAATTAAATACGATCATATTCCCAATATCGCCTACAATTACCGCGACATGGTAAAAGTGGTGCCCGATGAAGTAAAGACAAAAGGCAGGACCATCGGTTATATCAACGGTGCAGGTGATCGCGTTCCGCAGGCACTGGTTCAGATGGGCTATGAAGTAAAGCTGCTGAACGAAGCAGACATTACGGCCGATAACCTGAAACAGTTTGATGCGGTGATTACCGGTGTACGTGCCCACAATGTACATGAATACCTGGATGCCAAATACGATGTGCTGATGGATTATGTACACAATGGCGGTAATCTGATTGTGCAATACAATACCAATACCGGCGGCTCGCCGCTGAAAGTGCGTATGGCGCCTTATCCTTTTTTAATTACCACCACACGCGTAACGGATGAAAATGCAGACGTGAAATTTTTACTGCCCGATCATCCTGCACTGAACTTCCCGAATAAAATTACCACGGCAGATTTCAAAGACTGGATACAGGAGCGCAGCACCTACCAGGGAGAACAGGCCGACAGCCATTATGCTATGCCGCTTGCCATGGCCGATAAAGGCGAAGCTGTGAGCAATGGCAGTTTGTTGATCAGTCCGTACGGAAAAGGTAATTTCGTGTACACGGGACTGGTATTTTTCAGGCAGTTGCCCGCAGGTGTTAGCGGCGCTTACCGTTTAATGGCCAACCTGATTGCATTACCTTCCCATAAAAACAATTAAATACATGGCAGTAAATGATGGCAGAAGAAAAGTGAGTATAGGTTTACTGGTGGTGATAGGTGTTATTCTCGGTATAGCCATAAAGAACGTGCGGGCTGGCCTGCTCATCGGCCTTGCCCTTGGCCTCCTTGCCGGCAGCCTGGCCGGCGGGCGTAAATAAGCGCGTGCAACTTAGTATAAAATAAAAAGAGCGCCCGGTGCTCTTTTTATTTTTCCGGTTGCCCAAGCCGGTGTCCTCACCGGCGTTGTCGCAGGCACACCACTTTCCTTCCATAACATTTTGAACATAATTAACGATTCATGCGTACTGCTGCTGTGCTATAATGTTATATTGCCTGCAAAACCACCGGATGGAAAAGATACCTTTCTTTAAAAGCTGGAAACAATGGTATGCCGCAGTAATTGTTGTACTGCTGGTGCTGCTGGTTTTCTTCTGGTGGTTCACTAATTACTTTGCATGAGTAAGCTTGACTGGTTAGTACTGATTCTTACGCTCGCCGGCATTATTGCCTATGGACTGTATCGCAGTCGCACCAGCAAAAACCTGGAAGGGTACTTTTTGAGTAACCGCACCATGCCCTGGTACCTGATACTGCTGAGTATTATGGGCACACAGGCAAGCGCTGTTACCTTCTTATCTGCACCGGGCCAGGCCTTTACCGACGGAATGCGTTTTGTACAATACTACTTCGGTCTGCCGCTGGCCATGATTGTACTTTGCATCACTTTTGTTCCCATATTCAACAACCTCAAAATATTCACCGCCTACGAATACCTCGAACAGCGGTTCGATTTAAAGACGCGTGTATTCACCTCCGGCCTGTTTTTATTATCACGTGGCTTGTCAACCGGCATCAGTGTGTATGCACCTTCCATTATCCTGTCATCCCTGCTGGGCTGGAATATTTACTGGACGAACATCGTGATGGGAGGGTTGCTGGTCATTTATACCGTTACCGGTGGTTCAAAAGCGGTGGCTTATACGCAGCAACTGCAACTGCTGATTATCTTCGGCGGTATGGCTGTAGCGGGTTACCTCATTGTGCATTACCTGCCGCCGGGTGTAGGTTTTACCGATGCGCTGAAAATAAGCGGCGCCACCGGTAAGCTGAACGTGATTACCACAGGCACAACTGCCAAAGGGTTCGACTGGAAAGACAGGTACAATATACTCAGCGGCATCATTGGCGGCTTCTTCCTGGCATTGTCATATTTCGGTACCGATCAAAGCCAGGTAGGGCGGTATCTTACCGCGAAGAATGCCACAGAAAGCAAGCTGGGCCTACTGTTCAACGGCTTGCTGAAAGTTCCCATGCAGTTCCTGATTTTGTTGCTGGGTGCATTGCTGTTTACCTTTTACCAGTTTCACCCGCAGCCGGTGTTCTTTAACGATGCCGTGAACAGCAAAGTATATAAAACAACCTATGGTGATTCACTTGCCATTGTAAACAAACAATACCAGCAGGTAAGCGCCAGGCAACAGCAGCTGGTACGCGCATTTGTAAAAGCTGATCATAGTGGCAATACAGCAAACACAGCCACAATTAAACAACAGCTGCAGCAGGTAAACAGTACGTCTGATTCATTGCGTACACAATACAAAACCTATTTGCAGAAAGCAGATGCGGGTGTTGATGTGAATGATACCAACTATATCTTTTTAAAGTTCGTGGTAGATTACCTGCCGCATGGTTTGGTAGGCTTGTTAATCGCCATCATCTTCCTGGCGGCCTGGGGTTCTATTGCAGCTGCCCTGAACTCACTGGCCTCCTGTACCATGATCGATTTTTACTGCCGGTATAAAGAGCGGGATAAATCACTGAAGAAAGATTGTCCCATTGAATCAGCCAAACAATACAAATTATCACGCTGGGTTACCTTTGGCTGGGGGGTATTTTGCGTGGTGGTCGCAGAATACAGCAACCGCATGGGCAGCCTCATAGAAGCCGTAAACGTACTCGGTTCTTTATTTTACGGCGTTATACTCGGTATATTCCTGGTTGCATTTTATTTAAAGCAAATCGGTGGTACAGCTGTATTTATTGCAGCCGCTATAGCAGAATTGCTGGTAATAACCCTGTTCGTGCTCGACAAGGTCAACATCATTGGCATAGGCTTCCTGTGGTTTAACGTAATCGGCGCAATGCTGGTAGTGATACTTGCCTGGTTCTTGCATCTATCCGGAATAAAAAGTAAGCCCACTCTGCTGCATGCATAAGCAGGCTTCTTACTTTTTGTTATTATTCACGGAAGGACAGCAAGGAAGCAAAGGCGCAATACGGTATTGATACACCATTATCATCATGCTTTCACCACCCAAACACTTACATTGCCGGCCGGTGCAATAAACCTGCCGTGACCATGCTCATCCAAAGTAATTTCGCCTTCCTTATTGCCGAGAAAATCAACGAACACCGTACCAGCCCTGTCTTTGCCCAGGTCAATATCTTTAAAACCTTCTTCGCTGTTAGACATAATCACTACACAACCACCCGGGTGTTCCGCATCACCGCTGCGCGCCCAGCCAATACAGTTGGGGTGATCTATATAATCGTACTGATCGCCGTGCGCATAATCTTTACGGGCTTTCAGCAGTAATTCTATTTTTTCCACCGCAGGAAGGGTAATGGTATAATCATTCCCATCGTTGCCTTTGTCAGTGTATTCCGCACCAAACAAATCTGGGTAAAATACACAGGGATAACCTTCGCGGCGCAGCAGTATCAGGGCATAGGCCAATGGCTCAAACCAGGGTTCCACGGGGGCTTCAAGCGATTGCAGGGGTTGTGTGTCGTGGTTCGATACCAGTGTTACAGCCAGCGGTGCGTTGTGCGCAAGCAGGGTATCATCGAAAATAGTGGTCAGGTCAAAACTGTTACCTTCCTTCGATGCGCGGTGAAACTGGTATTGCAGTGGGGCGTCGAACATATTCATGCGGCCGCCGGTTGCGGCGATAAAGGTTTCTATTTCTGAAACATTGCCTGTCCAGAATTCGCCTACCATAAACTGGTCGGGCAGGTTAGCGCCCACATAGTCGAGCCATTCATTAAAAAAGGCAGGGGATATATGCTTTACCGCATCCAGCCGCATACCATGAAAATGTGCGGTATCATAAAACCACTTGGTCCAGTATTTTATTTCTTCACGCACTGCGGGGTTGCGAAACTCTATGTCTGCATGCATCAGGTAATCGTAGTTGCCAAATTCATTGGAGATGACTTCTTCCCAGGTATCACCATATTCATTCATGATATTGAAAATGCCGTCTTCATTTAAATCGGCCGCATGGTCTACCCCGGTAAAACAATGAAAATCCCAGATAAATTCAGAGTATTTGCCTTTGCGGCCCGGGAAAGTGAATTTGGTGTAGGCCTCTATTTCAAAAGGTTCGCTGATGGTTTCTGTGCGGTTATCCGGGTTTACCTTAATTACTTTTACCTTTTCGCGCTCATCGGCCCCGGCCTTGTGGTTGATCACCACATCTACATAAACGGCGATTCCTGCCTTGTTGCACGCATCTGTTGCTGCAATAAATTCATCCTTAGTGCCAAATTTGGTGCGCACCGAGCCTTTCTGGTCAAACTCTCCAAGGTCGAACAGGTCGTACGTATCATAACCGCTGGCATGGCCGCCGTCGGCGCCTTTATAAGCCGGGGGCAGCCATACGGCCGTGATGCCCAGTTGCTGCAGGTAGGGGATGTCTTGTTGTAATTTTTTCCAGAGCGAGCCGTCAGAAGGGTAGTACCAATGAAAATATTGGAGTATCGTGCCGTTAATCATAGTGTTTAAGCATTGAGATGTAGGTAATTACATTTAAATACGGGGAAAGGTTCGGCGGGTGTATGTTTAAGGTTTAACGTTTGAAGTGTAAAGTTGGATCGGTGGCAAGGGGGAAACAATAGTTCAATTGTTTCAATGTTCAATTTTTTTGCTAAAGCCTGGATGCTTTGCAGAAAGCGCAAATAGGTGAAATAGAAGTGCAGGGCTTTGATTGATAATGCCCGAAATGATCATTTTAAATAACGATAAGTAATTGGTATGCAATTGAAAAAGCGCATATGATTCGCTCGGGGCTTTACTGGGGTGATAACGAAGGAAGCCTTCAGCTATTGCTGGATTGCCCTCTCTTGCAGGTTTTTATTCACTATTGACTATTCATTATTCACCCGAATGCAGGGGCAATTTGGAAATTTTTGGCCCTGAAGCGGGGAAAAATAAATCCGGTATAAAATTTGTTTTTTCAAAATCCCTTTCTTTACTTAATTTTGCCATCCTTTATTTTGGGCTAATTAGCAGTTTGAGTTACGAAAATGATATTTTTTTCTGTAACTTCATGGGATTCAGTGTATCTAAGCGAGATTGGTCGTAAAGGAACATAAAGCAAAAACCGGTTAATTTCAGATATGTCATCAACTAAAGTTCAAAACAGGATCAGCTTCGGTAAGTCCAAACACCTGGCTGAAACACCTGACTTATTAGACATTCAGTTAGAATCGTTCCGTGAATTTTTCCAATTAGAAACTACTCCTGACAAACGCAATGTGGAAGGTCTTTTCCGTGTGTTTAAGGAGAATTTTCCTATTACGGATACACGTAACATATTCGTACTGGAGTTTTTGGATTATTTCATTGACCCGCCCCGTTACACCATCGATGAGTGTATGGAGCGCGGCCTTACGTATGCGGTGCCATTGAAAGCCAAGCTGCGTTTGAGTTGTAATGACGAAGAACACGTTGACTTCCAGACTATCGTACAGGATGTATTCCTCGGAAACATCCCTTATATGACACCCCGTGGTACTTTCGTGATCAATGGAGCAGAGCGCGTGGTTGTATCACAGTTACACCGTTCACCCGGTGTATTTTTCGGCCAGTCTATCCACCCCAACGGAACCAAGATTTACTCTGCAAGGGTAATTCCGTTCAAAGGTGCCTGGATGGAGTTCGCAACCGATATCAACAACGTCATGTATGCTTACATTGACCGTAAAAAGAAATTCCCCGTAACTACCCTGTTGCGTTCTATTGGTTTTGAAACAGATAAAGACATCCTCGAGCTGTTTGGTATGGCTACGGAAGTTTCTTCTGATAAAAAATCATTACAGAAACACCTCGGTAAGAAACTCGCTGCCCGCGTACTGCGTACCTGGGTAGAAGATTTCGTTGACGAGGACACCGGTGAAGTCGTTTCCATCGAACGTAACGAAATTGTTATGGAGCGCGATACCGTGCTCGATGAGGAAGCCATCGATACCATTGCAGACCTCGACGTGAAGAGCGTTTTCGTTCAGCGCGAAGATGTAGGCGGTGACTATGCCATCATCTACAACACACTTAACAAAGATACTTCTAACAGTGAGCTGGAAGCGGTTCAGCACATCTATCGCCAGTTGCGCGGTGCTGATGCCCCTGATAACGAAACTGCACGTGGTATCATCGATAAATTATTCTTCAGTGACAAACGTTATGACCTGGGCGAAGTTGGTCGTTACAAAATCAACCGCAAACTGGGCGTAACACAGAAGCTGGAAAATAAAGTATTGACCAAAGAAGATATCATCGAAATCATCAAATACCTGGTTCGTTTAACGAATGGTAAAGCTGAGATCGACGATATCGATCACCTGAGCAACCGCCGCGTACGTACAGTAGGCGAGCAGCTGTACGCTCAATTCGGTGTTGGTTTGGCCCGTATGGCCCGTACCATCCGCGAAAGAATGAACGTACGTGATAATGAGGTGTTCACGCCTGTTGACCTGATCAACGCCAGAACACTCAGCTCCGTGATCAACTCCTTCTTCGGTACTTCACAGCTGTCACAGTTCCTTGACCAGACAAACCCGCTCTCCGAAATCACCCACAAACGCCGTATCTCCGCACTCGGACCCGGTGGTTTGAGCCGTGAAAGGGCAGGCTTCGAGGTGCGTGACGTACACTACAGCCATTACGGCCGTTTGTGTACCATTGAAACACCGGAAGGACCAAACATCGGTTTGATTTCTACCCTTTGCGTACACGCGAAAATCAATGATATGGGCTTCATCGAAACCCCGTATCACAAAGTGGAAAATGGTCACGTAGAACTGGCTACCACTAAATTCCTGAGCGCAGAAGAAGAAGATACCGCCAAAATTGCCCAGAGCAATGTTGGTCTGGATGAGAAAGGCAATTTCGTGGAAGACAGGATTGTTAGCCGTCAAACCGGTGACTTCCCAATTCTCGAAAGAACAGAAGTGGAATACATGGACGTTGCCCCTAACCAGATTGTTGGTTTAAGTGCGTCATTGATTCCGTTCCTCGAGCATGATGACGCCAACCGTGCGCTGATGGGATCAAACATGCAACGTCAGGCTGTACCGCTTATCCTGCCACAGGCGCCTATCGTAGGTACCGGCCTGGAAGGAAAAGCTGCACGCGATGCACGTATCCAGATTCACGCTGAAGGCAATGGTGTGGTTGAATTTGTTGATGCAAAAGAAATTCATGTTCGCTACAACCGTAACGATGCAGATCGTCTGGTTAGCTTCGAAGATGACCTGCGCATCTACAAACTCACCAAATTCATCAAAACCAACCAGTCTACCTCTATTAACTTACGTCCTGCGGTTAGGAAAAACCAGGAAGTGAAAAAAGGCGACTTCTTAACGGAAGGTTACGCTACAAAAGACGGTGAACTGGCCCTGGGCCGTAACCTGCAGGTGGCATTCATGCCATGGAAAGGTTACAACTTCGAGGATGCCATCGTAATCAACGAAAAAGTAGTTCGCGAAGACCTGTTTACTTCTATCCATATTGAAGAATATGAACTGGAAGTACGCGATACCAAACTGGGTGAAGAAGAACTGACACCTGATATCCCCAACGTATCTGAAGAAGCTACGAAAGACCTGGACGAGAACGGTATCATCCGTATCGGCGCCCATGTTCGTGAAGGTGATATCCTCATCGGTAAAATCACACCAAAAGGTGAAAGCGATCCTACACCGGAAGAAAAACTGCTGCGCGCCATCTTCGGCGATAAAGCAGGTGATGCCAAAGATGCTTCTCTGAAAGCGCCGAACGGTACCGAAGGTGTGGTGATTGACAAAAAACTGTTCCAGCGCGCCAAGAAAGATAAAAATGGTAAAATCCGTGAAAAAGCTCAGCTTGAAAAAGTAGAGAAAGTACACGAGAAAAATACCGAAGACCTGAAAGAGCTGCTGCTGAGCAAACTGCAGACCTTGTTGAAAGACAAAAACAGCGCCGGTGTAACCAATAACTTTGGTGAAATGCTGATTGGTAAAAGCGCCAAGTTCAATGTAAAGAACCTGGGCTCTATCGATTACCAGAACGTTAACCCGCTGGGTTGGACAGGTGATGCATCTATCGATGATCAGATCAATACCCTGCTCCACAACTTCAACATCAAATACAACGAGGAACTCGGCCGCTACAAACGCGAAAAATTCAACATCTCTATCGGTGATGAATTACCTGCGGGCGTACTGAAACTCGCTAAAGTTTACCTGGCTGTTAAACGTAAACTGAAAGTGGGTGATAAAATGGCGGGTCGTCACGGTAACAAAGGTATCGTAGCCAAAATCGTGCGTGCAGAAGACATGCCGTTTATGGAAGATGGTACACCTGTAGATATCGTACTGAACCCCCTGGGTGTACCTTCACGTATGAACCTGGGCCAGATTTACGAAACCATTCTCGGATGGTGTGGTAAAAAACTGGGCGTTAAATTCGCAACCCCGATTTTCGATGGTGCTACACCTGATGAAATCATGAACTATTGTGGTGATGCTGGTATTCCTTCAATGGGCCACACCCACCTGTTCGATGGTGAAACCGGTGAACGCTTCCACCAGAAAGCCACCGTTGGTGTGATCTACATGATTAAACTGCACCACATGGTTGACGATAAAATGCACGCACGTTCTATCGGGCCCTACAGCTTGATTACACAGCAGCCGCTGGGTGGTAAAGCACAGTTTGGTGGTCAGCGTTTTGGTGAAATGGAGGTTTGGGCACTCGAAGCATACGGTGCTGCCAACATTTTGCAGGAACTGTTAACCATTAAATCGGATGATATCATTGGCCGTGCTAAAACGTACGAAGCCATCGTTAAAGGTGATAACATCCCGAGAGCCGGTATTCCTGAATCATTCAACGTATTGGTTCACGAGTTACGCGGTTTGGGTCTTGATCTTAAATTCGAATAGTCGAAATAAGTTTTACCAAAAAAGCCGTCCTGGTTCAACCCGGGGCGGCTTTTTGCTTGTATACATCTGTGCAGCTCATTTAAGCTGCAATAAGGGGCTATTTAGCCGGCATCCTGTCTATTTATGCCAGGCAGACCAACCCGGGCAGGAATAGCCTGTACAATGTACCGCAGCCGGCTTTCCTGGTATCCTTCAGGGATAAGAAAATTCGCTGTGCTCCATAGTGTACTACTGCCAGCAGGCCTGATGTGGATATCTTTGCTGCCGACCTGAAACCCTTGCTCAGTGCCTATTCCAGCGTATTCATAGCAATAAAATACCGGCAGGTAAACAATTTGCTCAACATTTTAACACCGAAAAACTTGGTGCGCATACATCCGCCGCGTACCTTTGTTCTCCGCTTTTGAAAAAAGAGAGTTTAAAGTGAGTTAGCATACAGATCAAAAGCAAAGTTCTTTCAGGTTATACAATCTCCATCGCTGAAAAAACAGCAAATTTTCGAAATAAAATTTGGTAGTTAATCTAAGGTGCATACCTTCGCAGCCCGTTAATAAAACGGGTAGTTCTTTCAGCGGTGCATTGGTTTGAAAAAAGGCAGAGAAATTTGAAAATAAATTTGGTGAGAATAAAAAGCTGCTTATCTTTGCAGCCCGGTTTGAAAAACTGGTAGCTCATTGGAACTCAATCTTTTAGGAATAACAAACGGAAAAATATTTTGAAGAA
>NZ_QTJU01000021.1 GCF_003412455.1 Deminuibacter soli
AGGTTCACAACCTTAACATCAGCAGTAGCGGATAAAGCAGTAGTGCTTTATCGGTTAAAGATCTTTGAAAGAAGGAAGCAACAGTACGTAACGAAAGTTATGGTAAGATTGCAAGCGTAACACAATTAAAACTCCGACGTTAATTTTTAATTTGAGAATTAATAGTCAGACAAACTTTTTTACAATGGAGAGTTTGATCCTGGCTCAGGATGAACGCTAGCGGCAGGCTTAATACATGCAAGTCGAGGGGCATCAGGATGTAGCAATACATTGCTGGCGACCGGCAAACGGGTGCGGAACACGTACGCAACATTCCTCTAACTGGAAGATAGCCCAGGGAAACTTGGATTAATATTCCATAATATAATTGGTCGGCATCGATTGATTATTAAAGTTCCGGCGGTTAGAGATTGGCGTGCGTCTGATTAGATAGTTGGGGGGGTAACGGCCCACCAAGTCAACGATCAGTAGCTGATGTGAGAGCATGATCAGCCACACGGGCACTGAGACACGGGCCCGACTCCTACGGGAGGCAGCAGTAAGGAATATTGGTCAATGGACGCAAGTCTGAACCAGCCATGCCGCGTGAAGGATGAAGGTCCTCTGGATTGTAAACTTCTTTTATCTGGGGCGAAACAGTGGATTTCTATCTGCCTTGACAGTACCAGATGAATAAGCACCGGCTAACTCCGTGCCAGCAGCCGCGGTAATACGGAGGGTGCAAGCGTTATCCGGATTCACTGGGTTTAAAGGGTGCGTAGGCGGGCAGGTAAGTCAGTGGTGAAATCCTGGAGCTTAACTCCAGAACTGCCATTGATACTATTTGTCTTGAATTTCCTGGAGGTCAGCGGAATATGTCATGTAGCGGTGAAATGCTTAGATATGACATAGAACACCGATTGCGAAGGCAGCTGACTACGGGTGAATTGACGCTGAGGCACGAAAGCGTGGGGATCAAACAGGATTAGATACCCTGGTAGTCCACGCCCTAAACGATGGATACTCGACATACGCGATACACAGTGTGTGTCTGAGCGAAAGCATTAAGTATCCCACCTGGGAAGTACGACCGCAAGGTTGAAACTCAAAGGAATTGGCGGGGGTCCGCACAAGCGGTGGAGCATGTGGTTTAATTCGATGATACGCGAGGAACCTTACCTGGGCTAGAATGCAGTTTGACCGTGGATGAAAGTTCATTTTGTAGCAATACACAGACTGTAAGGTGCTGCATGGCTGTCGTCAGCTCGTGCCGTGAGGTGTTGGGTTAAGTCCCGCAACGAGCGCAACCCCTATCATTAGTTGCCATCAGGTAAAGCTGGGAACTCTAATGAAACTGCCGTCGTAAGACGCGAGGAAGGAGGGGATGATGTCAAGTCATCATGGCCTTTATGCCCAGGGCTACACACGTGCTACAATGGTAACTACAAAGAGCAGCCACTTGGCGACAAGGCGCGAATCTCAAAAAAGTTATCTCAGTTCAGATCGCAGTCTGCAACTCGACTGCGTGAAGCTGGAATCGCTAGTAATCGTATATCAGCAATGATACGGTGAATACGTTCCCGGACCTTGCACACACCGCCCGTCAAGCCATGGGAGCCGGGTGTACCTAAAGTCGGTAACCGAAAGGATCTGCCTAGGGTAAAACTGGTGACTGGGGCTAAGTCGTAACAAGGTAGCCGTACCGGAAGGTGCGGCTGGAATACCTCCTTTTTAGAGCACGCAGTGATCTTTTCAATTGTTGCTTCCGATTTCTTTCAAAACATAATGGTGATAAAGACCCGTTCAGACCCGTAGCTCAGTTGGTTAGAGCGCTACACTGATAATGTAGAGGTCACCAGTTCAACTCTGGTCGGGTCTACAATCAAGTTGAAGGTTTAAAGTTTCAGGTTTAACGTTACACATTAAACTTTAAACGTTAAACGACAATTAGCCTTGGGGGGTTAGCTCAGTTGGCTAGAGCATCTGCCTTGCACGCAGAGGGTCATCGGTTCGACTCCGATATCCTCCACAGAACCTGGGATGTAAGACAAGTGTTTGAAAAAAAGTAGTTCTTTTGCCTGTTGTTTTTTTATGATGTTGGCCACCGGGCCTGGAGGTTCACAACCTTACCATCAACAATTCTTGTAGCTCGTAGCTTGAAGCTCGCAGCTGAAAGAAAAAGTTCTTTGACATATTGGGAAAGCAATTTTAAAGCAAATCAGTTTGCAGTGTAGCAGTACACTGATCAAACAAAAGTATATTGAAGATTTTTAAAGCGAATAAGGGCGCATGGTGGATGCCTAGGGTCTGAGAGGCGAAGAAGGACGTGGTAAGCTGCGATAAGGCAGGGGGAGCTGCACACAAGCGTAATATCCCTGCATTTCCGAATGGGACAACCCGCTATACTGAAGGTATAGCACTCGAAAGAGAGCCAACCCGGAGAACTGAAACATCTAAGTACCCGGAGGAAAAGAAAATAACAATGATTCCCTAAGTAGTGGCGAGCGAACAGGGAAGAGCCCAAACCGTATTTGCGTGCAGATACGGGGTTGTAGGACTGCATTTAGAAAGCGTTATCAAGCTGAAGTCTCTGGAAAGTGACACCATAGCAGGTGAAAGTCCTGTAAGCATAAATTAACGTAGACGAGCAGTATCCTGAGTAGCGCGGGACCGGAGGAATCTTGCGTGAAACTGCCAGCACCATCTGGTAAGGCTAAATACTCCTCAGACACCGATAGTGAACCAGTACCGTAAGGGAAAGGTGAAAAGCACCCCGAACAGGGGAGTGAAATAGTACCTGAAACCGTGCGCCTACAAGCGGTCGGAGCAACGCAAGTTGTGACGGCGTGCCTTTTGCATAATGAGCCTACGAGTTGCTCCTCACTGGCGAGGTTAAGTTCATCTTTAACGGAGCCGCAGCGAAAGCGAGTCCGAACAGGGCGACTAGTCAGTGGGGGCAGACGCGAAACTTTGTGATCTATCCATGGGCAGGTTGAAGTTCTGGTAACACAGAATGGAGGACCGAACCCGTTAACGTTGAAAAGTTCTGGGATGACCTGTGGATAGGGGTGAAAGGCCAATCAAACTGAGAGATAGCTCGTTCTCCCCGAAATGTTTTTAGGAACAGCCTCGGATAATAGAAGTATGATAGAGGTAGAGCTACTGATTGGGCTAGGGGGCTTCACCGCCTACCAAACCCTGACAAACTCCGAATACTATCATATATCTCCGGGAGTGAGGCTGCGGGCGCTAAGGTCCGTGGCCGAGAGGGAAATAACCCAGATTAGCAACTAAGGTCCCTAATACATAGTTAAGTTGATCAAACGAGGTGGGACTTCAATAACAGCCAGGATGTTGGCTTGGAAGCAGCCATTCATTTAAAGAGTGCGTAACAGCTCACTGGTCGAGAGGTCCTGCACGGAAAATAATCGGGCATCAAACTATGAACCGAAGTTCTAAAATTGTACTTGTACAATTGGTAGGGGAGCATTGAAACGACCTCGAAGCTGACAGGCGACTGTTGGTGGAGTTGTTTCAAAAGAAAATGTAGGCATAAGTAACGATAAGAAAAGTGAAAAACTTTTCCGCCGAAAGTCTAAGGGTTCCTGATCAACGTTAATCGGATCAGGGTTAGTCTGGTCCTTAGGAAAACCCGAAAGGGGCATCTGATGGAAAGAAGGTTAATATTCCTTCACCTGCACACGATAAAAGTGACGCATGGACGTGGTTGTTGCGTACTGACGGAATAGTGCGCCTGAGCGGAACCTTCGGGGGAAGCGAAACAATAAAATCCGTGCCGAGAAAAGCGAGTGATGCAGCCAGTACCGCAAACCGACACAGGTAGACGGGATGAGTATTCTAAGGCGCTCGGGTGAGCCGTGGAGAAGGAACTAGGCAAATTAACGCTGTAACTTCGGGATAAAGCGTACCGCAGTGATGCGGTCTCAGTAAAATGGTTCAACCAACTGTTTAACAAAAACACAGGGCCCTGCAAAATCGAAAGATGACGTATAGAGCCTGAAACCTGCCCGGTGCTGGAAGGTTAAGGAAGGATGTTCGGCGCAAGCCAAAGCTTCTGACTGAAGCCCCAGTAAACGGCGGCCGTAACTATAACGGTCCTAAGGTAGCGAAATTCCTTGTCGGGTAAGTTCCGACCTGCACGAATGGTCTAATGAGTTGAACACTGTCTCCTCCACGAGCCCGGTGAAATTGTAGTATCGGTGAAGATGCCGGTTACCCGCCACGGGACGGAAAGACCCCGTGAACCTTCACTACAACTTTGCATTGATTTTGAGCACCAAATGTGTAGGATAGTTGGGAGACTATGAAGCAGTGTCGCCAGGCATTGTGGAGTCAACGTTGAAATACCAACCTTTTGTTGCTTAGAACCTAACCTTGAAAAAAGGGACATTGCATGGTGGGTAGTTTGACTGGGGTGGTCGCCTCCTAAAAAGTAACGGAGGCTCGCAAAGGTACCCTCAATACGGTTGGTAATCGTATATAGAGCGCATTAGTAAAAGGGTGCTTGACTGTGAGACAGACACGTCGAGCAGGAGCGAAAGCTGGCTAAAGTGATCCGGTGGTTCTGCATGGAAGGGCCATCGCTCAAAGGATAAAAGGTACTCCGGGGATAACAGGCTGATCTTACCCAAGAGCTCATATCGACGGTAAGGTTTGGCACCTCGATGTCGGTTCGTCACATCCTGGGGCTGGAGAAGGTCCCAAGGGTTCGGCTGTTCGCCGATTAAAGTGGCACGTGAACTGGGTTCAGAACGTCGCAAGACAGTTCGGTCCCTATCTGTGGTGGGCGCTAGGAAATTGAGAGGACGTGACCTTAGTACGAGAGGACCGGGTCGCATGTACCGCTGGTGAATCAGTTATGCCGCCAGGTGTATTGCTGAGTAGCTATGTACAGCAAGGATAAACGCTGAAAGCATCTAAGCGTGAAACCTACCTCAAGATGAGTTTCCTTTTAAGGGTCGTCAGAGACGATGACGTTGATAGGCTACAGATGTACAGATGGTAACATCAAAGTCGAGTAGTACTAATTGCCCGTAAGCTTTAATTTTTGATTTGTTTAGTTGCAATCCCAATATGTACCTTATTACGGTTTAACAACCAAATGACTTATGGTGGTTTTGCCGAGGGTGTTCACCTCTTCCCATACCGAACAGAGAAGTTAAGCCCCTCATGGCCGATGGTACTGCACCAAAATGCGGGAGAGTAGGTAGCTGCCATATTTATTAAAAAGAAGCCTTGTTCGCTCTGTTGCGGATGAGGCTTTTTTGTTTGG
>NZ_QTJU01000022.1 GCF_003412455.1 Deminuibacter soli
TATAAACAAAAATATTATTCCTCTCTTAAGGGAAAATAAAAACAATGTTATTTGTATAACAAAGTATTCAATAATACTCTTTATTTATGCTAATGATAATTTCTAAATTATAATTAATAGAGTACCCATACTATGCCATTTTGTTAAAGCATCACTATTCGCTTTTTCCTTTTTACCACCTACACTTTATAATCCGACAAGCCATGCCATCTTTTTAAGCTAATCACATTTCTTGTGATAGTTATGTTGCTATTTCCCCCTATAAGGGTACGCTAACTATTGATGAAAAGCCTGTCACTACCAGTAACAGTAATAACAGGCTTCGTCTTAATCAGGAGCTAAACATTACCTTTTAGGCCTTATCTTATCATGTATCCCCTCGCCGTTAGAAAATATTCCCGTGTCTGTTCCTCGAAGCTTATAAATCCATTTTTATATAGCAGTGCTAATCCTCTTATTACATCATCAGGATCATATATGATACCTTTGGGATCAGACAATTTTGAATAAACCAAATTTAATCCAGATTGAATTGTCTCGATGGTTTGGCCCCCTTTAAATCGCAAATATGCAATAATGTCATCAGCCATATATTGTTTGATAGGCTCTCTATTGTAAATATGTAGCGATCCTTTTAGGACTATACATTTCAAAACTATATCATGAAGCCCAATCAATGCAGCTGTAAAATATCCATGGGAACTTCTGAAATTAATATTATAATATGTATTATTAAACTCAATAGGGGCGCCAGTTTTTCTTGAAGCATCTAGTTGATGTAGTTCTTTTTTAATAAGTATAACTAAATCATTTTTTAATAATATCAAACCTTCATCTTTTATAGAAAAAGGTATTATATCTCCTTCCTCAATTGATAAAAGAGTAGGAATAAATCTTATATCCTTCCTATCTAAAAGAAGATAAGAAGAAGTCACATCAGATGAAATACAAATATTACTCATAATTTATTTTGTAAATACAGCCTGTACACCTTTACTTGGCCCATAAGTTACTTGTTTTACACTTACATTGCTAAAGCCATAGCTTTTTGCTTGTTTGCCAGTCCATGTTTCCCAAGCAGCATTCTCAGGCGTCATAGTTTTCAAGGCTTTATTATATTCATTTACTCCAATTCAATTTGCAGGATAAATTCATCGAAACTACTCTTAAAAAAATCAAGTGTTGCATTGTTTGATACACAATGAAATCTTATCAACCTAGACCATTCGATATTGTCGCCTGTACTAAAGTGTTCATTGATAGTTTTTTGAAATTGATTCATGAAATCGCCAACAACATCATCTTTTAAACGATCTAAAGTTGCAATCTTATATCCTAGAATAAACACAGCAATATCCTCCACATCATTTATTAAGAAAACACCTGGTTTTTCAACAACGAAT
This sequence comes from Deminuibacter soli, assembly GCF_003412455.1. GTDB lineage: Bacteria > Bacteroidota > Bacteroidia > Chitinophagales > Chitinophagaceae > Deminuibacter > Deminuibacter soli. Next base: position 1,404 of record NZ_QTJU01000022.1, read on the forward strand.
CTAATTCGATTTACAAATTGTTTTACTATCTGTGAATTTGTCATTTGCTAACTTCGTGTGCGGTCACTGACGGTTGTACAAAAGAATTTTATGATCCCTATAAAATATAGGCCTATCAATAGCAGCTTCTGCTCAGTCAGTAGCACACCTATGATAAGGCAACGAAGGCCTACAATCAGTTTATTTTGCCTTAAATCAGCATCCAGTCAGAGTGGTTCTAACCCAAAGCATTGAGCTATCTTAAAAGTTCGTCAAACTACAGAAAAAAAGCCTGTCACTACCAGTAAGAGTAATAACAGACTTATTTTCTTATTTTACTGACGTTTTTTCAACGCTAACACTTACCTTTTATTATATCCAATTAGAATCCCTATTGACCCTCCCCTTAAATCTTCACTTAGTTCAACAGTTCCCCAGGTATATTCTTGTTCGCCACCAATGGTTTCAAGCTTTTGCAAAATTATCTCTTTATCCTCCTTCGTTATTGTAAAGGGTGGGAAATCGTACTTTGATCCATTCACAATCCTAATCTGAACAAGGCGCTCTTTGGCAAAAGCTAAACCAATAGTAATCTCTCCATCGCCAATATTCCTTATGTAGATTCTATTAAACTCATTACCTGAGCCTGGAGAGTTAACTATGGTATATTTTGAACTTAACACACCTATTTCTGAATATAATAAATCAGGACAGATTTGAACATTTTCAATATAGATACATCCAGTGGTCTTATTTATCTCTATCATTTCAATGGAATTGTAGTAATTTGTTTTAATACCTGTTCCCAGTTTGGTATAAAGTATTGAGGCAATCCGCCCTGGCCAAGCTGAGGGTTTGCTAGTGTGTATCCAAATGCAGCTTTTGTATCTGCTTTTAACACATACACTCCCATAGTTGGACGATAACCGAACTGCTCATTTTTTAGAACCTGAAGTCCCTTCCAAAGAGCCTCTTTTTCACCGTTTGCGCCAATAACTGCTGTTGCCGATGTAAAATAGTTTGAGGGGCCAGGCAAACCACCATATACAAAAGAGCCCTTTTTGAGTGTTACGTCTATATAATCATCAATCCCTGGATAATCGCCTTTCCCCTGCCACGATCTAGCCACTGCAGATGGACTAGCGTCTTCAACTGTAGTAACAGCTGCTTGAACTGGAGGTTTCGGTAAAGTGACAAATGAAGAATTTGCTAATTTTGAAATGCCTTTTAGTGCCAGGCCTCCAATTTTTTCTCCCGCAGCCTGCTCCAAAACAGGGATTACAACATTATTAGCCAAGCCTTGAAAATGCCTGTTATTCATCAATCTGGTACCAGGCTTATCATTTCCGTTTTGATCCTTACCCTGATAATCATAATCAGCTTGCCTTTGACTCTCGTGTGCGTGCAACTGAGCATCGGTATAATAAGGCGTAGGCCCTACTGAAGCTCTATCTTTAAGAGCTAAATAACTGAAAAGCGCAGCTTTTTGTTGCGTTAATATTTTCTGCGCGACATCATGTATATGAGCATTTTTCTGCACCATATCAGCAGGATGGAATGGATATATTCCCATAACTGCTGTACCGTCTATTGTACCATATTTACCCTGTCCAGCTTGTGCATATTCTAATCCATCCTGATCAATGCCATCAATTGGTCTATTACTTGCAAACTGATAAGGCGTCAATTCAGGATATTTAGGGCTCAACGGATCCACACTCAAAAACCTCCCAAGCCTCGGAGCATAAATCCTCATTCCATAATCCTGCTGGTTGCCCTCACCCTTCACCTCATTGTCATTCTCCTTACCATTAAACCCATACCTGTACTTACCACCACTATACACCCTGCCTGGCATCTCCATACCAAATGGATAGTAATCCGTAGCACTGAGTAACACAGGTTCATAGTGGTCGATAGTGGTGTTGTTGAGGCTAACCAGCTGCCTGCGGTCACTTACCGTGGCCAGTACGTTGCCTAAATGGTTCGTTAATTCAAAGAGCTTGC
>NZ_QTJU01000023.1 GCF_003412455.1 Deminuibacter soli
ACCAATGGCGTTATCGTCTGGAGCAAAGCTATTGGCTGGAATACGGCTAACGGCGAGTTGGGAACGGACATCATACCGGTTGGTGACAATTTTGCTTTTACGGGTCAGTACAATTTTGCCGGTGGAACAGCGGATTGGCTTGTTGGCGTTTTAGGCAGTGACGGATCATTACTGTGGAGCAAGCGCATAGATTTTAGCAGACCAGCGCATGATGATATCAATCTATCCGGCTCATCAGATGTGGTGGCCGGCATGGTAGATGATGGCAATGGAAATTTTTCCGTGCTCGGCTATGAATCAAATCAACGGGATGCAACGGGCTACGACATTAGTTTATTGCAATTTGCCAGTGACGGCAATATGCTTGATGAGGTGGGATACGATTTACAAGGCAGCTACAACTGGCCTTCGGAAGTGTATAAAATGCCGGATGGCGGCTACCGGATAACAGGTGTAAATACACCGATCTATGACGGAGCACATCCTGCACCGTTCCTGTTGACCATAAACCACGACTTAACTGTAAAGTCATGTGTTTCCCCGGGCAACCCGGCAACTTCCGGTAATGGTGGCTATACACGGATCCTTCCTGCAGCAGATGGCAACAGTTACCATTTCCTGCAAACCAATAATGCGCCTGGCGCCAGGGATATTCACTTCGCCCGCATTACTGAAACGGCCACCGCTGCCGGCAACAGTTATCATGCAAACGTAAATCACAAGGCTGGTGACCAGGTAGCTTATGCCATTGTGCAGCAAAAAGACAACGCTTACTGGTTAGCGGGTGCAAGTGATGGAAAAGCCTTCCTGATGCGTACCGATGCAAGCGGGTTATCGGGTTGCACAGATTCCGATACTACTTTAAATTTCACGAACATTGCTGCCACTTTTATAGACCTGAGCACGAATCTCAATGTCGAATCGCATGCGGATGGCTTGTATTCCTCCGGTCTTGCCGCGAGTGAGCTCAAAATGACGGTTAACAGCACCTTTTGTGTGGACCTTCCTGATGCGCAAGCCAATGTGGTATACACTGGCCCTCGCCTTTGCGGCAAAAGCAGCCCGCTGTTCCCTGAAATGCCGCAAAAGGCGATCAACAACTGTTCCGACAGTGCCTACAACCTGCTAAGCACCAGTAGCGCAATTTTAGAAGCATACGTGAACAATATCAAGGGTCAGTTTGACAGCACTTATATGGCTACGGCATTGCAGGCTTACCAGCACGAAACATTCACGGTACAACATACCAACAGCGAATACCAGTATACCCTGTACTATTACGATCAGGCAGGTAACCTGGTAAAAACCATCGCGCCACAGGGTGTAAACCCGGTGCGCCGTTTAACCTGGCTGGATAGCGTGCGCGCTGCCCGTACCGCCGGTACGGCACTGGTACCTGCACACAGCATGCCTACACAGTACCGGTACAATACGTTGAACCAGGTGGTGGCACAACAATCACCCGACGGCGGTGCCAGTTTATTCTGGTACGACAGGCTGGGCAGGCTGGCCGTATCACAGAACGCCAAACAGCAACCGCTCGCGCAATACAGTTATACCAATTACGATTACCTGGGCAGGATCACTGAGGTGGGCCAATTATCCAGCAGTGCGGGTATGACCGACGATATCAGCCGCAAAGCCACCGCACTACAGCAATGGAAAGCTGCATCAGGTGCATCGCATGAACAGATCACACGCACCCTATACGACCTGGTGCCTGATGACCTGACGATCGACCGGTTCTTAACCCCTGCCAACCTGCGTAACCGTGTAGCACTGTCTGCTGTATACGATAATGCGTCAGACCTTACTGCTAACCAATACGCATCTGCCACACGCTATAGCTACGATATACATGGCAACGTAGATACCCTGCTGCAGCAATACAATAAAGGGGTAATGAACGATGTCAATGGTAATGCTTACAAAAAAGTCGTATACGATTATGACCTGGTGAGCGGCAAGGTTAACCAGGTATCATACCAGCCCGGCCTGAAAGATGCCTTTTACCAGAAATACGAATACGATGCGGAGAACAGGCTGATTGATGTACGTACCAGTCTTGACAGTACTTACTGGGAGCATGATACACGTTATGCCTACTACCGGCATGGACCTTTGTCGAGGGCTACCCTCGGACAATTGCAGGTGCAGGGACTGGATTATGCCTATACCTTACAGGGCTGGCTGAAAGCCATTAACCCCACGGTGTTGCTAACCGGCGGCACCAATGGCAATGGTGCGGGCTGCGGCCCTGCATCCACCACGGCCACAGACGACCTGGTGGTCAACAGCCGCAGTGCCTCGCTGCCCCTGCAATACACGGCCCGCAATACCATCACCTTTGACGACGGATTTGAAACGGCAGCCACTGACACACTGATCACCGTCATCAACAGCAACCTGACAGCCTGTACCACCCCTGCTGCTGACGTGAGGGATGGCGACAGCCAAAGCCAGGTATCGAAAGACGCGCTCAGCCTGCTGCTGAATTACTATGCAGCCGATTATGTAGCCATCAATGCCAAACTGCCTGTTACCAACCTGCAGCAAAGCCTGGGCAGCTCTTACAGCTCGTTGTACAATGGCAACATTACCAACCTGGCGGTAACAGTGGCTAAACTGGGTGGCCCGATGGTGTACAATTACCGTTACGACCAGCTGAACAGGCTTACCAATATGGACGCCTTCGCAGCATCTTCGGCTTCATTTACCAGCCTTCAAAGCCTGAATGGTGATTTTAAAGAACAGGTCAGCTATGATGCCAACGGCAATATCCTCACCTACCTGCGCAATGGCAACAGCGGAGCAGGTACTGGTCTGGCCATGGATAACCTGGTATACAACTACAAGCCCAACACCAACCAGCTGGATTATATTAAAGACAATGCTGCCAGCACATACAGCAACGATATCAAAGACATGCAGCCAGGCAACTACCAGTACGATGCCACCGGCAACCTGGTAGCAGACAAGAACGATCACATCAGCTGGACGGT
>NZ_QTJU01000024.1 GCF_003412455.1 Deminuibacter soli
AGCAACACCGTGGGGTTAATGGCTTTCAGCCAGCCCTGTAAGGTATAGGCATAATCCAGTCCCTGCACCTGCAATTGTCCGAGGGTAGCCCTCGACAAAGGTCCATGCCGGTAGTAGGCATAACGTGCATCATGCTCCCAGTAAGTACTGTCAAGACTGGTACGTACATCAATCAGCCTGTTCTCCGCATCGTATTCGTATTTCTGGTAAAAGGCATCTTTCAAGCCGGGCTGGTAAGATACCTGGTTAACCTTGCCGCTTACCAGGTCATAATCGTACACTATCTTTTTATAGCCGTTACCGTTGGCATCATTCATTACCCCTTTATTGTATTGCTGCAGCAGGGTATCTACGTTGCCATGTATATCGTAGCTATAGCGTGTGGCAGATGCGTACAGGTTTGCAATCAGGTCTGACGCATTATCGTATACAGCAGACATTTGCTTTACCACTAATATCTCAGATCTAATGCTCTTTTCAATTGATGGATACGAAAATCAAAATTAACTGTATATAAACCGTACAAAGCGAATCATATCAAAACAAACTGGTAAGTTTGTGTCTCCATTAATAAAATATTACTGTGGGCCTAAACACTATTCGCGCTCTTTTTGATAAACACACTATCACTGTTTATCAAGCATACAATAAAAATATTGCCCAATTAGCTGTTAACTCGCAAACATTCGTTTCCCCCCCATTTAAAAAAGAACGAATGACTTGGATAAAACCGTCTTTTCTTTGGATGATGTACCGCTCAGGCTGGGCAACAAAGGAAAACCAAGAACATATCTTAGCAATAAAGATAAAAAGAGCAGGATTTGAATGGGCGTTGGCTAATGCATGTCTTTCTCATTTTGATAGCAAATTATACTCCTCATATGAAGAGTGGAAAAACCTTCTGTCAAGACTGCCAGTAAGAGTACAATGGGATCCCGAACGAGATTTGAAATTCAATTCTTTAAACTATAGAACAATACAGATAGGCCTTTCTGGCATCGCGGTTGACTTATACATAACAAACTGGATAACAGAAATCACAGACATTTCTGATCTCTGTATAAAAACAAAGCAAGTTCTAATCGACGGAAAAATAAGTCAGGCAATGGACATGCTCCCTAAAGAGGAAACTTATCCTTTGCCCGACACTATTGCTGACAAAATACGATAAGCTTACCGGTTATAAGACACTAATTGTTTTTCAGCCTTTTCTTTTATTATGGGTATGTCAGATGTAGCAAGCAATCTCAATTTTTCTCGAGCAGGCTCTGTATTAATATCTCCTAACGCATAAATACATTTTCTTGCTAAAGAATAGCTATCGTCATAATCCATATAAGCGGGTTTATTTAGCGCCCGATTATATAAACACTCCACAGTATTAGGGCTTTTGAGTTTTTGCAATATAAACACAATATCTTCATGCTTATAATGCCACTCTTCCCCTAGCAGTTTACATAAAAGACTGCTAAACTGCTCTGTAAAACAATCAAATAAAAAACCCAATAACAGTTGATATTCAATACCCTCTGGATCTTTCTCAATACATGCTTTTTCTACACCATCCAAAACAATAACGTCATTTACAGGCTTTGCATAGTGTATTAAAAAATCTCGTTTAGTAATAGCATTTGCTGCCAACTCAAGAATTAGTTCTTTTTCATTATCAGTCATCATTTTAATACTTTAACGCTTTGAATATTTTTATTAAATATTTCTAATGCCTTTCCATTTCCAAGGCCAATATTTATCTGAGCTCCCTCCTGCTTAAAAAACGCATTAGATCCTTTCCATCCTTCCTTTGGAATATTCGGAAGTTTCAACCTGCGCGTTAAAACATGGTGCGGATCTCTTACTCCAATCGATTTTAACTCCTGAAGAGTACCCTCTTTCACATTTATCTCTAATAAAACACTCCCCTCTCTTTTCGCATAGCTCTCAGCAAAAGATCTTGTTGGAGATACAAAAGTTTCTGAAGTGGCTGGAATTTCGCCTGTTTTCAAAAATGATTGATAATCCGCACCACTAAGACCGCGATAAAAAGTTTCACCAGTTAAGGGACCGGCCAATCGCGCTAATGCTAAATCACAAACTGCTCCCAAAATTACTGATTCCATTAATGAATTAACTTGGCTTTCTTCCTTTTCGGCACTGGACCTAGCGTTCTTGTCTTTATATACTCGATCCCAAAATGCAGTACTTTTATTTACTGAAATCCCACCAATTGAAGGAGGAGAAACATATCCCTCCAATTCAGGAAAACTGTTTAATATTTTTAGTAAAGCGGTATAATCATCGTCTTTAACAGTCAATGCTCCTCCGAAAACATCAGAACGTGTAACACCCGTTGCGGGAGCATTTACGGCAGGATCAGGAAAGAATTGGGTTGGTTTAGAAGACGTAAAGCTTCCGGTTGCTTTGCTGATATCTCTATGAACATAGAATGTATTTGCAAGATTATCCTTAACGACTTCCACCCACGTATATGTCACGGGTTTATTCACCATATGAAGAATACCATCAGTTCCAGCCTGCGCAACAGGTATATAAGTTGTTAAGTAGTGAAAATGAAATTCATCATTACCATCTGGATCGATAATATTATTAGGACTGTTTCTGGCAAAAGAATATGGAGACTGATATGTTTTTGGATGCATATCTGTC
>NZ_QTJU01000002.1 GCF_003412455.1 Deminuibacter soli
CCGAACAGAGAAGTTAAGCCCCTCATGGCCGATGGTACTGCACCAAAATGCGGGAGAGTAGGTAGCTGCCATATTTATTAAAAAGAAGCCTTGTTCGCTCTGTTGCGGATGAGGCTTTTTTGTTTGGGGGATACAGCAAGGTAACAACACCCAGCTGTTAGCTGCAAGCTACGAGCTGGTAGCTTTTAGCGAAGCACACTGCAGCGTCGCAAGGCGACGACCTGGTGGGCTTTTATCCAGACGACTGACTGCTCACAATCGGTCTCGCTTAGATCCTCCGCGCACTTTGCGGGTTTTTCCTCCGTGTACTTTGTGGTTAAAATGACGCCCGCCAATCCACCCAACTACCTATAATCATCCCAATCCCCGGTGTATTAGGACTTGCTAAGATCACTCGCCACTCACTGGTCATCAATCATCCGCCTCTCTATCAATTTACATACAAGCCCACTCCGCTATCCAATGATGTGTTAAATCGAATCCCGGGAATAGGCAGCTGCCTGAACATATAGTAAATTAACGTTACAAATTAACCTTTATGAGACTTCTCCTTCAAGTGCTTTTTGCGATGGCAGTGTTCGCTGCTGCATCGTGCCAACGCTATCAGATTTGCACAGTGAGCAGCTACGATTCACCACGCAAAGCCAATGACAGCAGCTTTGTTTTTGAAAATGATTCATTAAAAATTACGTACAGTTTTGCTGGCAATCATGCGCCTGTTGCCGTTACAGTTTTTAATAAAGCAGATTATCCACTTTACATCGACTGGCAGCGATCTGCACTGGTAACCAACGACAGCGCGATGAGTTATGTGCCCGATGCAGCCCGGTTTGGCGCAAGCTATTATGGCAATTCCTATAATCTTAACCGTGATTTGAGTGTAAACTACGCAAACATGAATGGCTCAATGGAACTGCCGAAAAACACAGAGTTTATACCTCCGCATGCTTTTATAAAGCGAACTACGCTGGAGCTTGCACAGGAGTTTTTTACCAATATCCCCGATTCGCTATTTCATACCGTATATAGTTATCCTGTGGATGAGGAAGACACAAAACACAGGGGCAAAAAAGCTGTGTTCGATTCGCTCAACTCACCGCTGGTATTTACCAGTTACCTGGCTGTCTATAATAATCTGCCGGCAGTAAATCCCAATGCAGGTTTATACAAACAGCGTTTTTACATTTCTGAATTAATCAAAACAACCAACAATCCGGCGCAAACACCTTTCCGGCGGCTGAATGAAGGCACCAGCGATCAGTTTTACACAAAAGCAAGAACTGGGTACGGCAAAACAGTGGCGGTGATTGGTCTCGTGGGTGTAGCGGCCGGCGCTGCAGCACTCTCTGCTACAGCGAGCAACAATCATGGGCAATAAACCGGGCATTGGTATAAATTTCTGCAGGGGAGTGTCCGACTTATGATAACGTGTAACGAAGCATCGCCTGGCACTGCTAACGGCCTTTAAAGGCCGTTAGCAGCCGCTTTGTTGTAATGCGGATAAGAAGCTCAGTCAAGCTACAACGCTGAATAAAAGGCATAAAAAAGCCCGGCATAAGCCAGGCTCTTTTTGTATCGTTTGTGAGGACTAGTAGCGATTGTATCCGCCGCCGCCTTCGCCACGGTTACGGTTGTAGCCACCGCCACCGCCGCTGCCGCCACGGTTGTAGCCACCGCCGCCGCCGCCACGGTTAAATCCACCGCCGCCGCCGCCACCGAAGCTTTTCTTTTTGTAACCACCATCACCTTCCTGACGGGGAGCAGACTCATTAACCACAATTTTGCGGCCCTGGATGTCTGATTCGTTCAGCTGGCTGATGGCAGTTCTTGCAGCATCATCATCAGACATTTCAACGAAACCGAAACCTTTGCTGCGGTTGTTGTTGAATTTGTCTGTAACGATCTTTGCAGTGGTAACTTCGCCGAATGGGGCGAAAAGATTGTACAGGTCATCACTGGTCATACCCCAGTTAAGGTTTCCAACGTAAATGTTCATTTTGAAAAAATTAAGTAATTAAAATAAAAAACCAATTCAATTACAGTGACCCCAAAAGCCCATAAACATTTACGTCGAAACGTTCAAGAGAAATGGCAGGACTGTACCATTGGATAATACAAATTTATACAAATAATCCAGATCTCATAATTAAAAATATTTTAACGTAAATGCGCTGTTTTAGGGGGTTACAGGGGATTTTGAGACGTTTTAAAACGGTCATTTCAGGGGTATTTTTATGGCAAAAACAGCTAATATGTTTGCCGTTTTACAGTTTTATTTTGCATACGCAGAAAGGGATATTCCAAAATAGCGTGAAAACCAGCGTAAATGAGTTAAAGGGATACGGAATCCTGTATCTTGCAGCCCGATGAAATATTTACCGTTAAACGCCGAGCTTTTTACCAGTAACCGCCGCAGGTTTGCCGCGATGATGCAACCGGATTCTATTGCCATCATCAACTCGAACGATGAAGTGCCGTCCAATGGTGATGCGCTGTATCCGTTTAAACAAAATTCAGACCTGTACTGGCTTTCAGGTATAATGCAGGAAGATTCGATGGTAATCCTGTTCCCTGATTGTCCTGATCCCAAATACCGTGAAGTACTGGTGCTTGTTCGTCCCAATGCGCTGAAAGAGAAATGGGACGGCCACCGCCTTACGCGCGAAGAAGCCCTGGCGGTATCGGGTATTAAAACCGTTATCTGGCTCGATGCAGTGGATGCTTTTCTGCAACCACTGATTCATGAGGCTAACAATATCTATCTTAACACAAACGAAAATAACCGCAAGGCCAGCCTGGTGCCTGTAAAGGATTACCGTTATGCTGCTGCCATGCGTGAGCGTTACCCGCTGCACCATTACCTGCGTGCGGCCAGCCTGTTTAAAGTGCTGCGTATGGTGAAAACTCCTTACGAAACAGCCGTTATGCAGCAGGCCATGGATATCACGGAAAAAACATTCCGCCGGCTGCTGCAGTTTATACAACCAGGCGTTTGGGAGCATGAAATACATGCAGAAATACTGCACGAATTTTTGCGCAACCGCGCTACCGGTGAAGCATACGCCTCTATCATCGCCAGCGGCGACAGGGCGCGTACGCTGCATTATGTGTTCAATAACCAGGAATGTAAAGATGGCGAACTGGTGCTGATGGACTTTGGTGCGTCGTACGGTGGCTACAATGCCGATTTAACGCGTACGGTACCGGTAAACGGCAAATTCACCAAACGCCAGCGTGAAGTATACGATGCCTGCCTGCACCTGCACAATTATGCCAAATCGGTTTTGGAACCGGGTATCACTATCGGCGCGTATCATGAAATGGTGGGTGATGAAGCGACCAAACAGTTTGTAAAAATAGGACTGTTAACCGACGCGGATGTACGCAATGAAGATCCTGAAAACAGGGCCTACCGTAAATACCTGTACCATGGCATATCGCATCACCTTGGCATTGATGTGCATGACCTTGCTGCTTCTTTCTATCATCCCATACCCGAAGGGGCCGTGCTTACGGTAGAACCGGGTATTTACATTGAGGAAGAACAGATGGGCATACGCATTGAAAACAATATCAGCATCCAGTATGGCGGCAATGTGGATTTAATGAAAAACATTCCCATTACTGCCGATGAGATAGAGACACTGATGAAGAAATAGCAACCAACCGTAAACGATACATAACCACAGCAAATGATTCTGAGACAAATACCCAATATATTCACGCTGCTTAACCTGGTGTTTGGTTGTATGGCCATTGTATGCATTTTGCAAACAGGTTTAACCATGAGCCTGGATGCAGATGGCAGCAGTGTTGTTGTGCTGCCTGAAAATATTTACTGGGCACCGCTGTTTATCGGCTGTGCTGCAGTGATTGATTTTTTAGACGGACTGGTAGCCCGTTTGTCTAAAAGCGCTTCAGAAATGGGTAAACAACTCGATTCACTGGCCGATGTGGTGAGCTTTGGCGTGGCACCGGGTATGATTGCATTTGAATTTCTGCGTTACTCCTTTGCCCAGCAACCCGGCGGACTGAATGTAAATGAAGCCTGGCTGCTGCCCGCTTTTTTACTGCCCTGTGCAGGAGCGTACAGGTTGGCAAGGTTTAACATAGACACCACAACCACTCAGGGTTTCAGGGGCGTGCCCATTCCCGCAGGTGGTTTGCTGGTTGCTTCATTCCCGCTTATTTACTGGAGTACCTCGCAAACATGGGTTTTAAACCTGCTTACCAACCAATGGTTTTGGTATGCACTGATTGTGGTGGTGAGCTACCTGATGGTTTCGACCCTGCCGATGATGGCTTTGAAATTTAAAAATTTAACTGTTAAGGATAACTGGCCTAAATTTTTGCTGGTATTACTGGCCATTGTAGCAGCCTTGCTGTTTAAATGGCTGGCGGTGCCGGTGGTATTTATTCTGTACGTTGTTTTATCTTTGGCACTTAAACCAAAGGCTTCCTGATTTTTGCACGCATGCAGCAACAGCGTGTAAACAGGCGCCGGAAGTACCGAACCAATCAAACAAGCAGTTATACACATACAGGATGTAAGCCGGTGGTTACCCATTTACCGAAGCTTGCATCCTGTGTTTTAATATACTGCGCAACAGGCATATGCTGTACCTTGTTCCTACACCGTTAGGCAATTTAAAAGATATTACTTTACGTTCACTGGAAGTACTGCAATCAGTGGATGTGATTTTGTGTGAAGACACGCGTACTTCTTCCAAACTGCTTACGCATTACAATATTCACAAACCTTTATCGGCCTATCACCAGCACAATGAACACAAGATTCTGCAACACGTGGTAGACCAGCTGATGGCAGGCAAAACCATGGCCCTGATTACCGATGCAGGTACACCGGGTATATCAGACCCTGCATTTTTGCTGGTGCGCGAATGCAACCGCAACCAGGTAAAAGTAGAATGTTTGCCGGGCGCCACTGCTTTTGTTCCGGCCCTGGTAAACAGCGGCCTGCCCATTAACCGCTTTTTGTTTGAAGGCTTTCTGCCCATTAAAAAAGGCAGGCAAACGCTGCTGAAAAAACTGGCGGTAGAAGAACGTACGATGGTATTGTATGAAAGCCCGGTAAGACTGGTAAAAACCCTGCAGGAGCTGATACAGTACCTTGGCGCAGAACGGCAGTGTTGTGTAAGCCGTGAGCTGACCAAAATGTTTGAAGAAAACATCCGCGGTACTTTGCAGGAAGTATGCAATCACTATACAGCGAAGCCACCGAAAGGCGAAATTGTGATTGTGCTTGCTGGCACGGATATGGATTAACTAATACAAACAACCAACAATGAAAAGGATAATTCAATGTTTAACCCTTTGCCTGCTGCTTACCACCATTGGTTTTGCAGGTAAGGCCCAGTTCAGGAAAATACCGGAAGATGTAACCGAAGCATTCCGCAAAAAATTTCCGAACGCCACAAAGGTCAGCTGGAAAGACAAGCTGAGTTCTTTCCAGGCAAGTTTTGAAATGGACGATGAAGAATACATCGCGTACTTTGCTTCGTCAGGAGACTGGCAGGAGACGGATCAGAAAATGGAATATGAAGACTTGCCCGATGATGTGCAGGATGGTTTTGAAAAAAGCAAGTACACCGACTGGGAGAAAGGGGATATTTATATGATTGTAAAGGCAGACGATGAAAACCTGCTTAGCTATCGCATAGCGGTGAAGAAAAATGCAATCCAGAAAAAATACCTGTTTTTTGCAAACGACGGCACTTTGCTGCGCGATGCGATTACTTTATAATACCAACGGGCTAATGGCCTGATGATTGTTTCACGCAACTGTTACAGGCATCAGGCCATTGTGCTGCCGGGCCTTAATCAGTATCTTATTATTTTTTAATATCAATATTCATGAAGTTTTTTTCTTTTTCCATGCTTGCCGTTGCATTGTGCGGAACTGCCATGGGGCAGTCTGACAGGTGGCAGCAGCGCATTAAGTATAACATTACTGTAAACATGGATGTACATACCAACCGGTTTGCAGGTACTGAGAAAATGGAGTACTGGAATAATTCACCCGACACGCTGAAACGTGTATTTATTCATTTGTACTGGAACGCGTTTCAGCCCAACAGCATGATGGATGTACGCAGCCGCGAACTGGGTAAAGTGCTGCTGGGTTACACACGCAAAGGTGAGGCGGTATACGATTGGGATAGCAGGGTGAAAGACCGTATCAGCAAACTGCAGCCCAATGAAATCGGTTTTCAGCATGTGCAGTCGGTTAAGGTAAACGGAAAAGAACAGAAACTCACTGAACATGAAACTATACTGGAAGTAACACTCGACAAACCGCTGGCGCCCAAATCAGTCACCAGTTTTGATGTTGCTTTTGAAGCCCAGGTACCTTTACAGGTACGCCGCAGCGGCCGCGACAATGCAGAAGGCATCCGCTACAGCATGAGCCAATGGTATCCTAAAATGGTGGAATACGATTACCAGGGATGGAATGCAAACCCTTATGTGGCGCGCGAATTTTATGGCGTATGGGGCGACTATGATGTGAACATCACCATCGATAAAAACTACCTGGTTGCAGGCAGCGGTACTTTGCAGAATCCCAATGAAATCGGATTTGGTTACCAGGCAGACAATGTAAGGATCAAACAACCCACAGGTAATACGCTTACCTGGAAATTCAGCGCGCAGAATGTACATGACTTTATGTGGGCTGCTGATACTGCTTATCAACTCATCACGCGTAAACCTGCCAATGGCCCCTTGCTGTACATCGTATACAAAAGGGTAGATTCACTGGAAACACGCTGGCAGAAAGTAGCGGATACAGCTGCACTGGCTTATCCCTATATCGCTAAAACATTTGGGCCTTACCCGTATAAAAACTACTCATTTGTACAGGGTGGTGACGGCGGTATGGAATACCCCATGGCAACGCTGATAAAAAATGCGAGCGTAGGCACTGCGTTGCACGAGTGGATGCACAGCTGGTACCAGGGTATGATGGGCACTAACGAAAGCCTGTACCCCTGGATGGATGAAGGTTTTACCACATATGCCGAAACACGTGTAAGTGGTTACCTGCGCAAGAATCCCAACTTCTGGTGGGATGATATGTATAAAAGCTATTACGACCTGGCCAAAAGCGGCAAGGAAGAACCCATGAGCACACACTCAGATCACTACAATACCAACTACGCCTACAGTCGGGCAGCTTATAGCAAAGGCGGTGTGTTTATGGAACAGCTGTCGTACATTATCGGTAATGAAACACTCGATAAAGTATTACTGGAATACTATAAAGAATGGCATTTTAAACATCCCAATCCCAACGATTTTATTCGTGTAGCGGAAAAGCTGAGCAACATTGAATTGCAGTGGTACAAAGAATACTGGGTATACACTACCAAGACCATTGACTATGCTGTTGGTGACATTAACATGGCCAGCGGTAAAAGTGTTGTCAACTTGAAACGCATCGGTTTAATGCCCATGCCGCTTGATGTACTGATTACTTACAAAGACGGCACCAAAGAAATGCACTATGTGCCGATGAACCTGATGTATGGTGAAAAGCCTGCAGAAGATGCCAGTATCCGCAGAATTGTACATCCTGAATGGCACTGGACAGATCCCGAATACAGCCTGGAACTGAACCACAACATTGCAGACATTAAAGAAGTAGAAATAGACCCCAGCCAGCGCCTGGCTGATTTAAACAGGGGAAATAATAAATTGACGATACCATAGCAGCTATAATGGCTCAATGGTTGTATGGCTTAATGGTTTAGATTGTTGTTAACCATAAAACAATAAAGCCATTAAACTATTAATTGGATTTTCAAATTTAAAAGCCGGTGGCATTATGCCAGCCGGCTTTTTGATTGCTGTCTTACAGGGCCGGACGATAGAGTGAAGGTTCGCTGGAACATATCACCAGCAATAATTTTGGCATTAGTAAGGTCAGCCATAGAACAATAAATCCATTTAACCATTGCCGGTGTTACCATTTTACTAAACGGTAATTGAATTGAATGCCCACCATATCCCTGCCGCCGATGTTGTCGCCGAAACGTTCGTAGCGGGCAGCGATTTCGCTGCTTTTGCTTAATGTATGACCAATGGAAGGAGACCAGGTTGCTGCGCTGTTGCCGTTTATATCGATACCGATGCCGGCTTCTGCTGCAACAAACCAGTTTGTTGCAGGATAGAATTTCAGCCCGGCTTTAACGGGTATAATGTTGTGGTCTGAACGCCTGTCGCCACGCATAAAATAATGGCCATCCACGATTTCAATATGATAAGGCTCACCTGAAGCAAACACATGTGTAAAGCCGGTGTGTGCAGTAAAAGATAATTGTTGTGTAATTGATTTCTCAACGCCTGCGGTAATGCCCAGCGCGAACTGTGTACCGGGGTTTAAAGAGATGCCGGAGTTAATGCCGGCATCTATCAGCCAGCCGCAGCTCTTCCACAAGCCGGCGGCTTTTGGGGTATTGGTTTTTACAGTGTTGTGTTTTGGATGCAGGCCAAATGCCCAGGCCAGGTTTAGCGCAATTTGTTTGGTAACGCGCGAGCCGGTAAAATCTTCATAATGCAGGCTGATATCGGTACCATTGTCAAACATAACGCCCACAGCAGGAGACCATACAAAAGATGTTTTCCATTGCTCAAAAGCAAAGCCTGCACCGGCCTGCAGGCCAATGTAAAATTTATCGCCCTCGAAATATTTGAGACCGGCTTTAACAGGCACTACGTTAAAAGGACTGCTGTATTGCGTATAGCCATTGAAATGATCTTTTTCAAAGAAGTGTGTATAACCAGCGCTGACAGTGGCTGCAAGGTGATTGTTTAACCTGTGCTGCACAAACAGGTCGCCGCCCAATGCAGTCTGAAAGGGAAGCTGTGTGGCAAGTCCGGGGTTTACACTAACGCCGGCCGACCATTTGGGAGATGGATTCTGGGCCGCGCCGTACAACGATAACAGCATGGCAACCAATACAAGTACAAGGGTATTTTGCTTCATAAACTAGTATTTAAATCAGGTATGTGGTTAATGACAACCTGCTTAAACCTTACCCCTATGCTGTTTAAAAAAAATCCTGCATTATAATTTTAACGTGTAACCTAGGCGCAGCACAACCTGGTCAATCCTGATTTTAGTGCGGTAGCTTTCGTACAACAGGCCGAGATCGATACCTGAATTGAATAAGTAGCCCAATTGCGGAGACCATGTAAAGCCGTTTTGCCAATGGCTGAGATTAATGCTGTAGCCTGCTTCTGCACCTGCGTAAAAATTATTGCCAGGCCATAACCGCACGCCTGCTTTAAAAGGCGCAAGTGTACCAGCTGCAGGTGGTTGGGCATTATCGCTTTGATGGTTGAAATGTGTTACACCGCCTGAAAGCGAAGCTGAGATGCGGTTCCATTTACGTTGCAGCACCAGTTCTCCGCCATTGGAGGAAGTGAGGTTATCATCATAAATAAAACCGTGGTTTACGTTCATACCCAGGAACCAGTTGTTATTGGCAATGGCATTTGTACGTGGCCGGCGTTTTGTATCGTACACACTGGTGGTGATACCTGCCTGCCAGCCAACCCAGCTTTTGTGCATAATATCATTTAAGCTGGCAACACGCGGGGAAAGAATGTTTTTATAACCCGGCGTGGCTTGATCACTGTTGCGGTAATAATTATAACTGGCACCGGCAAACAGGGTGAATCTTTTGCTGAACCTGAAATTAAGATCTGTTCTGCCTTGCAGCAAACGGTTATCGAATGAGGTTAGAATAATTGCCTGGTAATCGGCAATGAGTGACACAAAGAAACGGGGTGTGATAATAAAATCATGCCCCAGTCCCCAGCCAAGTGAATATGCTTTCTCATGCTGTGAAATATTGATGCCTGCAAGTAGTATACTGTACAAGCCCGCATGCCCGGAGGTGTAGGAAACATGTGTATTCATTAAATCATCAGTGAAAACAGCAAGCTTGCTGTAACCGCCTTTTACAATATTCACCAGTCCTAAACTGTAACCGCCCACTGTGTCAGTAATATTGACGAGACCTATCTGCACGCCTTTGAGTTGATGCGCATAATTGCAAACAGCTGCCAGCTGAACGCCCTTCATAGTGCCTTCAGTTTTGTTCATATAACCAGCCAGCTGCACACCGCGACTGGTTTGGTGCACCTGGTTGTATAAACCGGCCGCCTGCACGCCCCAAAGCGAATCGCCGGTGATATTGGCGCCGCCGGCCAATTGCAGGCTGCGTACATTTTTCTTGCTGATATTGAATAGTCCGCCTGCTTCAAAGCCATTAACGCCGGCTGTATAGCCGCCCAGCAGGTTTAAAGAGAACTTGTTTACCACCTGTGTGCTCATGTTGCCATGCGTGCTTAAACCGGGTGTAAGGGATACCTGGAAAGGCTTGTAGGCAAAGAAGTTGCGGATATTGCGGCTGAGGTTTTTTTGTTTGCGGGAAAGAAATAGCCGGCCCAGCCACGATTTATCAGTATTGCTTTTTACTTCAACCGGTGTAAGCTCGGCCACTACCGGCTGCAACCGGATGTGGAGGTTAACCGGAACGCCTGCCTGTATTGCCGCACAGGTATCGGTATAGCCAATTTTACTGATGCACACCTGCGTGGCTGCATACTTTGTTTTCAGTGGCAGGGTAAAGCTGCCATTGGATTGGCTGAAGGTGGCTGTCAATTGCAGCGGTTCGTAAATGCTGGCATCACTGATGGGGATGTTGCTACTGTCGCTGATACTGCCGGTAATGGTATAAGTGCTTACTGTTTGCTGCAGCTGTATAATAATGTAGTTGCCCGATTCCCTGTATTGGTAATTGCCGGAAAGCAACAGGTTGAGGGCAGTGTACACTGTTTGTCCGGTAATGTCAATGCTTGCCGGTTTGCCTGTTTCAATAATATCGCTTTTGTAGGAAAACTGCACCTGGGCCTGGCGGCCTATGCTATCGAGCACGCGGCCAAGGGGCTGTTGCTGCAGCCGTAAGGTAACAAGGCGGTTTAATGGTTTTTGTGCAAAGGATATCGGGCTGAACAATAGCAGCAACACAACCAAAATACCTGATGCAACTGAGAACGGGCTATTTTTCATGCGAAAGCGACGGTGAAATACTAAATTATGTTTTTTATAATTATCACAGGTTAAAGGCTGTACCGGCTATTTTAACAGCAGGGGCTATGTTTTTTAAAACCTTACAGCGATCTTTGCCGTGGAAGGTTTATACGAAGAACAAAGAGACATTATGAAAATACTGGTTACCGGTTCGGCAGGATTTATTGGCTTTCACCTCACCGGCAGGCTGCTGGCGGCCGGCTATGAGGTAACAGGCGTTGACAATATCAATGATTATTACGACGTAACGCTCAAATACAACAGGCTGGCACAGCATGGCATTGCCAAAGAGCATATTGAATGGAATGTGCCTGTTGTATCTGCTTCACACCCCAATTACCGTTTTATTCAGCTGGATATAGCTGAGCCGCAGCCCATGCAGGCCCTGTTTGTGGGCGGCTCGTTCGATGTGGTGGTAAACCTGGCTGCACAGGCCGGTGTGCGGTACTCGCTTATCAATCCCTACGTGTATACACACAGCAATGTGAATGGCTTTTTAAATGTGCTGGAAGGCTGCCGTGCTACAGGCGTAAAACATTTGGTGTATGCGAGCACATCGAGCGTGTATGGTTTAAATGCCGATATGCCGCTGAGTGTGCACCAGCCAACAGAGCATCCTATTTCTTTATATGCGGCTACCAAGAAGGCCAATGAAATGATGGCGCACAGTTACAGCCACCTGTTCGGGTTACCTACTACAGGCATCCGCTTTTTTACGGTGTATGGCCCATGGGGCCGGCCCGATATGGCCCTGTTCCTGTTTACCAAGGCCATACTCAGCGATAAACCCATCCAGGTGTTTAACAATGGCGATATGATCCGCGATTTTACTTATGTGGATGATATTGTTGCAGGCATCAACAGCATTATAGAACGCCCACCTGTGGCCAACCCAGGCTGGAATGCGGTAACGCCGGACAGCGCTACTTCTTCCGCACCGTATAAAATTGTAAACATCGGTAACTCGCACCCGGTAAAGCTGATTGATTATATTGAAGCGCTGGAAAAAGCGCTGGGTAAAACAGCCATCAAACAAATGATGCCCATGCAGCCCGGCGATGTATCTGCCACACATGCAGATGTGAAAGAGCTGGTAGAAGAGTACGGGTATCAGCCTTCGATAGATGTAAATGAAGGCGTACGGCGATTTGTAAGCTGGTACAAAGAATATTTCAAATAAGAAGAAAGGCAGCCCCAGGGCTGCCTTTCTTCTTTATCGTGTTACATGTAGCAGGAATTTCTCCTGGAAATATTCTTCCGGGAAAATATCATAAATGCTCACTACATGCGGTCGTGCCTTTGTTTCTGAAATCTCTGCAGCGAGGTCGCCGCCTTTCAGGCAAATTAAGCCATTGGCATGTTCCAGGTCATGGCCTTTTCTTACCAGCGGGTTACTCCATTGCAGCAGGCTTCTAAGCGGCGCCACTGCCCTGGATACTGCGAAATCAAACTTGCGGTTTTTGATTTCTTCTACACGTGTATGTTGTGTAGTTACGTTTTTTAAGCCAATGGCTTCTGCCACACCTGCTACAACTTTCAGTTTTTTATTGATACTGTCTACCAGGTGAAACTGTACTTCAGGAAAAAAGATCGCCAGGGGAATACCGGGAAAACCGCCGCCTGTACCTATGTCGATGATTTCCATGCCTGGTTTAAATTCTACAAATGCTGCAATGGTAAGCGAGTGCAGCACGTGGTTCAGGTATAATGAATCGATGTCTTTGCGGGAAATTACATTAATCTTACTGTTCCAGTCAGTATACAATTCATCAAGTGCAGCGAATTGCTGCAGCTGGGGTTCGGTGAAGTCACCGAAGTATTGTAAAATTAATCCCAGCTTTTCTTTGGCTTTTTCCATAATGAGGGTACAAATAAGAAATAATAAATAAACATCCAGATATCAAAGAAAAGGAACAAAGGCCACAGGTCGCCTTCATTCAGTTTTTTCATGGCTTTATACCAGATGATGGCCTGTATAATCATACGTACGCTGAACACCGCCAATACCATCCACCAGCAATAAGTAAACAGCGACAAAAGAAACAGCGGGTAAATGAGCACATGCGAACTCGAGTAAAGGCCCAGCCAGAATTTATGTTTCACCTTATAAAAACGCGCCGCTGAATAATGCCTGTTTTTCTGGCGCATCCAATCCTGCCAGGTGCGTTTGGGCATGCTAAGTGTAAACGCATCCGGATCGATCATGATGGCAGTATTGTGTTTTTTGGCAACCATGCTGATAAACAGGTCGTCGTCGCCACCGGGTATCTGGTTAATGGCCGAGAAACCCTTGTTGTCGAAGAACAGCTGTTTTTTGTACGACAGGTTGCGGCCAACACCCATGTACGGCAAACCCGCTTTGGCAAACGACAGGTACTGCAGCGCAGTGTGAAACGTTTCGAAGCGGATAATTTTATTCAGCAGTCCGGGCAGTTTATGGTAAGCACCGTAACCCAGTACAATCTGCACGCCGGGACCGTACGCGTCCTGCATGCGTTGCAACCAGAATTCACTGGCAGGCACACAGTCAGCATCGGTCAGCAATACAATTTCATATTTGGCAGTTTTAATACCCATTGACAGCGGGAATTTTTTGCCTGGAATCAGTTTTGCTTCCTGCGTAAGATCAACCGGATTGAGATTTTTGAACGATTTTTTAAATCCATCCAGCAGGTATTTAGATTCATCTACCGAGTTGTCGTTTACCACAATCACTTCGTGCGTGGTTTTATAATCCTGCACCAGCACCCCGGGTAAGTTATTTACAAGGTTCTGTGCTTCGTCGCGTGCACAGATGATAACGGAAACGGGATACTCCTGTGATTCGGTTTTGGCAACAGGCTGATGAACCGCTATTCTTCTGAAAAAATAGAGGTAATAAAAGACCTGTATCAATACAACAAGGCAAAAGAAGGCAAATACCAAAAGCCAGATTAGGGTTGCAGTATTCATCGGGCAAAAATAGGTTGATTGATTGATTTGTCAGGTAATTGTTGAAAACTAGAGGCAGGGTGCTACCTTTGCGCGCTATGGCAGCGTTAACATTTGAGTTACAGGCAACAGACGGCGCATCTGCTGCGCGTGCGGGTACCATTACCACCGATCACGGGCAAATTCAAACCCCTATTTTTATGCCGGTAGGTACCGTGGGCAGTGTAAAAGCCGTAACACAGCAACAGCTGAAAAACGATATTAAGGCACAGATTATATTGGGCAACACCTATCATTTATACCTGCGTCCCGGTACACCAGTGCTGGAAATGGCAGGCGGGTTGCACAAATTCAACGGCTGGAATGGCCCCATTTTAACCGATAGCGGCGGTTACCAGGTATTTTCCCTTGCAGAAAACCGTAAGCTCACGGAGCAGGGCGCCCTGTTTCAATCGCATATTGATGGCAGCAGGCATATGTTTACACCCGAAAGCGTTATGGATATACAGCGCAGCATCGGGGCCGATATTATCATGGCCTTTGATGAATGCCCGCCATACCCCAGCGAATACAAATACGCCCGCCAGAGCATGGATTTAACCCATCGCTGGCTGGACAGGTGTTTTGCGCGCCTGGCCGAAACGCCCGATAAATATGGCTATACGCAAAACCTGTTTCCTATTATACAGGGCAGCACCTATAAAGACCTGCGTACGGCTTCCGCGCAATACATTGCGTCTAAAAATGCAGCCGGCAATGCTATAGGCGGCTTAAGTGTAGGTGAGCCGGAAGAAATGATGTATGAGTTTACCGCATTGTGCTGCGAAAACCTGCCGCAGGATAAACCCCGCTACCTCATGGGCGTGGGCACACCGTGGAATATACTGGAAGGCATTGCACTGGGCATCGACATGTTCGACTGTGTAATGCCCACCCGCAACGGCCGCAATGGTATGTTGTTCACTACCGGCGGTGTAGTCAACATCCGCAATAAGAAATGGGCTACCGATTTTTCACCTATCGATGCCGGTTTACCCAGTGAGCACAGTCAATATTATACCCGTGCCTACCTGCGCCACCTGTTTGTGGCCAACGAAATACTGGCATTGCAGCTGGCCAGCATCCATAACCTCAGTTTTTACCTGTGGCTGGTAGGGGAAGCCCGCAAACACATACAGGCAGGTGATTATGCCTCGTGGAAAAACGGGATAATACCTGTATTGAAACAACGTTTGTAAAAGCTGTGCCGGGCAGAAACGCAGCGGTTAACACTGTTAACCAGGTCTTTTTATTTCCGAATTAACACAAATCAAAACGGCATTTCCCCTGCCGCAAGCTTTTTTCAGCTACTTTTACGGCACTTTAAAAAACAGTATTTCCGTTAAACTGGATTATGAAGAAAATAGACTGGTATATTATCCGAAAGTTTCTCACCACGTTCTTCTTTTCGATCTTCCTGTTTGCGGTAATCTCTGTTGTGGTGGACGTGAGCGAAAAGACAGACGACTTTGTAAAAAGCGGCTGGAGTTTTGGCAAAATAGTAGTGGATTACTACCTGGCCTTTATCCCGCACATTATTGCACTGCTGTTTCCGCTGTTTGTGTTTATTGCAGTGATCTTCTTTACCTCAAAAATGGCCGGCCGCAGCGAGATTATTGCGATACTGGCCGGTGGTGTGAGCTTTACACGCGTATTGCGCCCATTTATTATCACCAGTATACTGCTGGCTGTAATATTATGGTGGGGCATCGGTTACATTATTCCCCGTGCCGAAGTAAAGCGTACTTATTTTGAAGACGTATATGTAAACGGCAACTCATCGTACAACCCGTTGGTGCCGGTAACCAATAACCTTTATTTCAGAATTGATTCGTTTACCTATGCCGGTATTCACTATTATGATACCGTAAGCAAGGGAGGCGGCCCGTTTTTTATGCACCGCATAAAAGGCAACCAGCTGGTATATAACCTGCGCGCCGATGCGCTGCACTGGGATACTGCCAAACACCAGTGGCGGCTGGACGGGATTTTTGAGCGAACCATCAGCGGACTGAAAGAAGATATCACGCTTACGCCCACGCGGTTTATGAAATTCAATTTCCGACCTTCCGATTTAAGGGAAGATGCGTTTGCAAAAGATAAAATGACAACGCCCGAGCTGCAGCACTCCATTCAGCTGGAAGAGCTGCGTGGTACAGAAGGGGTAAACGCATTGCGCATTGAGGCATACCGGCGTGCCGCCACACCGGTATCGGTGATTATATTAACGATTATCGGTGCAGTGGTGGCGAGCAGGAAAGTACGTGGCGGAAGCGGTGCGCACCTGGCTATCGGGTTTATCACCGCAGCGTTATTTATATTGATGGACCGGTTTTCTACCATCTTTTCAACCAAGGGTAACCTGCCGCCTATAATTGCGGCCTGGCTGCCGAATATTGTGTTTTCGTTTGTGGCCTATTACCAGTTTAAAAAGGCCCCTAAATAAGCACTGCACTGCATTACAGGCCCTGTGGCCCGCTATGCGCAAAGTGGAACTTAATTTGCTGTGATAGGCAAGTTTGTTATATCTTTAAAAGCACTCTGAAGGCTGTTTTTCTGTAACCGGCAGAGTGCAAAAGCTGGATGCTTGCAAATATTTAAAATTGTTAGTCATGGAATTTATCAAGGAAAGGTTTAAGGCAAAAGCAGACGCCGCCAATGCAGAGTTGAAAGAGTTACTGAAGCAGAATGGAAGCAAAAAAATAGGTGAGGTTACCTTATCCCAGGTATACCAGGGTATGCGCGGTATAACCGGCCTGGTAAGTGAAACAAGTTTGCTCGACGCACAGGAAGGTATCCGTTTCAGGGGATACTCCATACCCGAACTGCAGCAGCAATTGCCTAAAGTGCCCGGCGGAACAGAGCCGTTGCCAGAAGGCTTATTCTATTTAATGCTGCTGGGTGAAATGCCTTCAGAAGATGACGTACACCACCTCACTTCCATCTGGCAGCGCCGCAGCCATGTGCCTGTACATGTTTTTGATACCATCGATGCACTGCCACTGGGCGCGCATCCCATGACCATGTTTGTTACCGGCATTATGGCCATGCAAACAGAAAGCAACTTCGCCAAAGCCTACGCAAAAGGCATCAATAAAAAAGATTACTGGGAATATATTTTTGAAGATACGATGGACCTCATTGCACGTTTGCCGCAGATCGCTGCTTATGTGTACCGTCGCAAATACAAAAACAACGAGCAGATTCAGCCCAACGGCCTGCTTGACTGGGCGGGTAACCTGGCCCATATGATGGGTTTTGAACAGGACAGCTTTTTTGAACTGATGCGTTTGTATATGACCATTCATGCCGATCATGAAGGTGGCAACGTATCTGCCCATACCACGCACCTGGTAGGTTCTGCACTCAGCGATCCTTACCTGAGCTTTGCAGCCGGTATGAACGGCCTCGCCGGCCCGTTACATGGCCTTGCCAACCAGGAAGTGATCAAGTGGATTTTTGAAATGCGTGAAAAACTCGGTACTGAACTGCCCACCAAAGAACAAATTTCCGAATACGTGCAGAATACCCTTGCATCGGGTAAAGTAGTACCCGGCTACGGCCATGCCGTATTGCGCAAAACCGATCCGCGTTTTACTGCACAAATGGAATTCGGCAAAAAGCACATGCCCGATGATCCGCTGGTACAAACGGTTTGGAACATTTACGAAACCGTTCCGCCCATTCTGCAATCACTCGGTAAAATCAAAAACCCATGGCCTAACGTAGATGCACACAGCGGCGCATTGCTCGTTAACTATGGCCTGGTTGAATATGAATTTTACACCGTGCTGTTTGGCGTAAGCCGTTCACTGGGTGTGCTGGCCAGCCTTTGCTGGGACAGGGCGCTGGGCTTGCCTATTGAACGTCCGAAATCTATTACCACCGCTTCTGTGAAAGACTGGCTGGACGGTAAGGGTGAGATATGGGGAGAATAATTTAATAACATTATATAGCGCGAAAGGGCCTTGATTTATCAGGGCCCTTTTTTTATTTTTAAGAAAGAAACACCTGAATATGCCCAAATCTGTCGCAACCGTTTCCCTTACCGGCCTGCATACGGCCAGCAATTTCTTTCCTAGTGATGAACCAGCCGCCCCGGCTTCTTTAAACATAATCTTCAACGAGCTTAAGCGCATACTCACAGCCCATCGCAAAGGCGCTATTGTGATACGTGGTGGCAGCAACGGCGACATAGCGCTGGTAAGCGAGAAGAAAGTTGAAGTTGACGGGCGTTGGAAAAACGAGACCTATTTTGCTGCTGCCCTGGTGCAGAAAGGATATGTAGGATTTTACTTTATGCCTATTTATGGAGATACCGCATTGAAGAACGAAATAGGCACGCAATTGCTGGCCTGCTTAAAAGGCAAATCCTGTTTTCATATACGCAGAAACGATCCCGTGTTGTACAAGCAAATAAGCGAAGCCCTGGATGCGGGCTACCGGTTGTACAAGGAGCGGGGATGGGTGTGATGGCAAACACACTCCGCATGAACGTTAGTGCGTATGCTGCGCCAGTTGAATGAGATTGCCGCAGGTATCGTCGAATACGGCGAGGTGTACGGGACCCATGGTGGTGGGTTGCATGGTAAAGCGCACACCCAGTTGTTCCATACGTTCATATTCAGCCTGCAAATCTGTTACACTGAAAGACGTGTAGGGAATACCTGCTTCGTACAATGATTGCTGGTATACCAGTGCAGGGGCAAAAGCCATAGGTTCAAGCAGCAATTCAATGCCATCTGTGGCTTCGGGTGCAACAACCGTTAGCCAGCGCGCATTGCCTGCGGGGAAATCATTTTTCTTCACAAAGCCCAATACCGAAGTATAAAATCGTAATGCCTTTTCCTGGTCGTTCACTGGGATGCTGGTAAGTGTAATTTTCATGGCCTGAAGTTGTCCGGTGGTTTTCTTTTCAGCTAAACTGCAGCTGCTGCTGTAATAAACAGCCGGATGTAAAATAATGTTTACGGTTGCGCCGCTGCAAGCCGGTTTATTCCATCCTGCTTCAAATTGGTTAACCGGTTACATAAATACGTGTATTACAGTGAATTTGTATGTTTCGCAAGGGTGCATTATCCGGTGAAAAAAGTACCTGAAAATGTTGAAACTACAGCAGTGGCTGTAAAAAAGTGAGACTTTTTTAAAATCAGCGTTGTACGGTTGATTATTTTTCAATAATATTGGTTCAGAAATCCAAACGGTTGTTTCAACCTTCCCGTGCCCACAAACCTCAATCCTATGTTATTAAACCTGTTAAAAAACAATTTGCTGGGCAAAGCAAAAACGGATGCACAGCGTGCAGATCGTGAAGAATATTACGAAAACCGTATTCACCTGGGATCAGTAGAGAAATGGATACGTGAAAAAAACGGTGTTACAGCGGCCGCTTTCCAACCTAAAATTTTCCTTCCTGCAGAATCAGATTTTTGCGCCGTGTCTTTATCGCGCGCCAAACGCCTGTTCAATTTCAATTACAAAAAGTGCTACAATTGCGAGGGGGTTAACCTCAGCGTATTGTTTGTAAAAGATGAGTTGTTCGATCGCAAGGCCATTATGCAGCTGCATTTTAAAGAAGAGCGCCCCGTATACCTTTCGTACGAGATTTCGGCCATGAGCATTATGGAGGAGATGATCGGCGAAAAGCTGCAGCATATTCTCGAACATTTTATGGAAGAACCTGTTGCATCAACCGTAACAGAATGCATTACCCGCAATGGCGAAGGCACCTACTGGCTGATGAACAAACAGTGGATGATGGGCATTACGTGCGAGTTTAAATTATTCCTGCATTTTATACGCCTTGATGAAGATTATGCAGACGTACTGAAGCGCCTGAACAAAGCGGGCGCTGTAGTGCCTGTTTAGCCATAAACGGACTGCAAAAGCAGGGAGCTACAAAGCGGCAAAATAAATTTTGCGCGTATGTGTTGATCCTATACTTTTGCAGTCCTTTCACGGAAATACCGGGAAAAGGAAAGTTCTGAAAATCAATGGGGAATTAGCTCAGTTGGCTAGAGCGCTTGCATGGCATGCAAGAGGTCACCGGTTCGACTCCGGTATTCTCCACGAACACAAGTAAAGCCCTGCATCGCAGGGCTTTACTTTTTTATGTCTATTGGATGGTCGAACCATAGATCAGGCTGAATCCCCAGGGAATAGCTAGAATGTGGTTCTTTAGCGGTCAGATGAATAAATGGCAAAGCCTGGATACGACCCTGAATCGGTAAAGAATTTACTACCTATCGGGACACACGACTATTTTCTCTCACTTTTATCTCACCAAAAGTTCCCGCTTTTAAAGATGGATATTAAATAATCACTTCATCAGCTGTCCAACCAGTTAATGTCTAAGCTAACTAATTGTATAATGTTTGGTAAATTCAACATCCAATACATGTTAAAGGCAATAGTTTAAGTATACAAAGCGTGATTTGTTATGTACGATTTTGATTTCCATATATTAGAGCCTGCTGAATTTGAAAGACTGGTAGCAGATCTTGTAGGCGCCAGAGAAAATGCCGCAAATCAAACCAACTTTGTTGTTATAACACAAAATGGAGGACCGGATAAAGGAGTAGACTTCAGCTTTCAGCAAAGAGACAAAAGACTCCCCGGAACATAGGCAAGTTAGGGGCAAAAGAAAAAGAATCTGCAGACATAAAAAAGGCTGTAGACAATGTCCTTCCTATACCGGAAAAGAAACTATCCCGAAAAGAGTTATACGAGCAAGTTGCCCAAATCTATCCCGATAAAGTTGATAAAATCACGTCCTTGCTACAGGAAAGGAAGTATTTATATAAGCTCATTCGCACAGAACAACAGCTTGGGCCTATAATAGATTATTGTTTTGAAACTAAACAGCCGATAAGCAAACAGCAAGCAGGCTTTATCGTGGATTATTGCAGGCACGAATTTTTCCGCTTATCTTTTTCCGAAAAAGAGCGCATAGCCCTGATAAATTTGTAGGCCACTACTCCTATCAAAGCCTCCATTTCTTTAGAAAAAAGATATGTACGAATCTGCAAGGATGCTTGACCTGGACAGAGAGTTTTTTGATAAAGTCCTAGAGAGCAGACTGGTCATATTAAACAATACCTATTATAGCTTTATCGTTCCGGAAGTAAAACATTTTTTTCAGGCACTTTCTTTTCTTAATGTACCCGACAAAATCATGCACTACAAATCTTATACACATCACCCAAACCTTGAACTGAGCAATCTGCTTCCTTATATAGACTGGATTGATCAAAAAGACTTCTCCATACATTTCATTTTACCAAGGCTTGCCAAATTTTACAATGCTGTAAACAAAAAAGATCATCAAAAACTCATAACCAGCTATTTGAAATATTTCGGTGCGGAACTGGAATATAAACGCTATAAAAGTGGCACAAAATGTATCATTACTGTTACACAGAACAACGATGTAAGCTTGTTGTTAGAGTTCCTACAATTTTGGATAGGGGAAGAATTGTTCAAGCGATTTCCTTTTAACTCCTCTTTTGTAATGGACGAAGCGAATAAACGACATTGCCATGCACTTATTGATCATATAAATAAAATACAATCTCCGGAACAGGTCATCAAGATGAATGCTATTACAGATGAAAAGTTTTGGCAACTTGTTCTATTGACAGATTGGGCTCAGACAATAAAAGAAGAATTGCCAGCCGTTAAACATTATATAGCTAGCTTGCAGCAAGCACTCGAAAAATGCCAAACAAAATAGCATAGCCTCATACAATCTTCATTTTTTCCACGAGATCGTGGAAGTACTTTGGAGACCATATTTCCAGTACTTTCTGATCTTTAATGAAGCGGCTTATATCCTCTTTGGCACGGTTTAAGTCAACGTTGTCTATGCGCTTCTGTAACAATGCCCTGAATTGCACCTCCGTTATCGTGTCTTCTTTCCAGCTGCCACTACCTTTTGCTCTTAACAAGAAATGATTAAGGTTTAGGGAAGTACCGCGCTTGATGTACCATTCCATATCGTACCAATCCCTGCCTTTCACGTTGGTTTTCCATTGTCTGAATAACAGCGCGTGCATTTTACCTGCGAAAAGGTCGGGTAGTGAAAAGCACTTTACATAAAATGAGAATGGCCTGGTGAGTAACTTTTCTTCGGTACTGAATCCTAAAGGCGGTTTTTTGTCTACTTCTATTTTGATCTTGATTCGGGCCACCTGTTGAATATGTTCTTCGGGCACTATGCTTTCCAATACCAATTCTTTCCAGATTGTTTCGGATTTTAAAAAGGCCGATTCTATATCGGATTGTGCAGTTTTCACTTTCTCCGTAATGGCTACCTGCATACCCTGGGCGTTAAACTCACCAACTATCGCATCCAAATAAGGTTGAAAGGAAAATCGATCATCTTGTTGAAGCAGTGAAAAATCAAGATCTTCAGAATATCGATTTAATCCATAAAATATGCGCAGGGCTGTACCGCCATAAAATGCTGCTTTCCCGTAAAATTCACTCCGCGAAAGTCCTGCCAGCGCGACTTCCTGCATAATCTCACGAAGAGCAGCGGTAGCCTCCTCCCTGTCAGTGGGATTATAGGTTTCTAACCATTCCTTTATCATAATTGCTTTAATGTTTGAAGTAACATATGTAAAGTTGCCTTTTTCGGGGCGTTAGAGACCCATTGTTCTGCTAAGGTAAAATCAAGCGATTTTAGCATTTGCATGTCGATGCGCAGATCGTCCTCCAAATAAGCCAAAGTAGCTTTTTTACTACGCAATTCAACTCCGGCGGTGGTAATGATCTTATCGAATAGGGCCTTTTGAGGCGAAGCTATCAAAAAACGTTGCTGGCGCGTTATCTCGTTACTTTGGATGCCAAAACTATAATAGGGAAGAGGCAACCTGGTATAAGTGAATACGCCGAGCCTGGTTGAAAACTTTCGGCTCATCTTAGTCGTTACTGAAGTAACCGTGTACACCTTTTCCGGTATGAGGGAATAAAAAGATAATGCGCTGTCTAAAGAGACATAACTCGGACCGTAAATATGGTGGGCAATCAGGAAAGGATCAGGCTTGGGTTGTTGAAGTCTTTCTCCCGTAATATATAGCCCTCGCCTCACTGGCATCAACAATCCTTCCTTGACCAAATTTTTTATTTTATCATTGGGTTGGAGGTAATCTTTTAATATCCAAAGCATTACATGATGTGGAATAGGAATGGTGCCGTATTGTTGTATGGATTGATAAAGTTCCATACAGTAAATGTATGAAATCGCATAGATAATATGAAATATTCATATTATTACTCTATTTTTTCACATAAACTTGCAACATTTCATATAGAAAATATGAAATTTATCAATTTTCACTACTAAATCTGGCAGCTTGAGACTGAATAAGATCAGTTATCAGCAGGATCGTTGAGGTCGAATACAAAGGGAATTGGGAGGTTCTACACGTAGAATGGTTTCTTAGCGAGAGCCTGATTGTGCTATTAAATATTTGTCTGTTAGCGATTTAAGCCGCAAAAAACATTTGAATAATGCCTTTATCTGGTTCGACAATTCGTCGGCAGACTAAGCTCCGCAAGGGGCTTTTTTTTGTTTTGGGAGGTCACCGGTTCGCTCCATATTTTCCGTAAATCTCAAGCTCCGCAAAGGGCTTTCTCGTTGAAACGGAATTAATCCCTTTCGATTCATTTTAAATTTAAGGGCATACATGCCTTCCCCAAGCCAGTCCCAATTGTTTTTACTTGACTTTAATTGAAGCTTTCCCATCACTATTTTATCCCTGATTAATTAATACACCAGTAAACAGGCCTAACTACGTTTTATGTTGTTTTTTGTATTCATTTTTTATGAATGACCTTTGTTTACATGTATAAGATATTGAACATTAGTTTTGGGTGACGTTTCGGCGACTATGGCGGTGTATAGCAATCTATTTATTCAGCTGCATGGCTATGTACGATGTACATAACGTAAAACTATCGTAGCGGGTCATTTCGTGTTGCAGGGTGGTGATGCTTTCTTTATAGGCAGCATCCTGCATGATTTTTTCTGCGGCGGTAAAGATGGCTTCGGGGGATGGGGTTTCGGTTTGCAGGTCGATGCCTATGCCGAAATGATCTATACGGGCGCAGATTTCGTTTTTAAGTTCGTATACACCTGCCGCAACGATGGGTACACCGTTCATGATACTTAGTATGGTGCCGCCATATCCACCGTTGGTTACATATACGGATACATAGGGCATTACTTCATTGAATGGAATATAATCTTCAATGATGCAATTCTCCGCCTGGTATTTTTCACGCAGCAGTTGGGTTCCTGAGCCGCCGGTTGTTGCAATAACTAGTGTGTCGGTGTTTTGAAAGGCCTTGAGCGTTGGCGCTATAATCTTGGATACATCGCCCTCTACGGTTCCCTGCGTAACAAGCAATACTTTACTGTACTTTTTCAACCGTGCATCAAACCACCCGGTTGAAGATGCCGGTGCCTGTTGCGGTAGTAAGGCTCCGATGAACTTCACATTGCTGCCTATATCGCTGCGGTAGTATTCAAAACCCGGGGTACCAATCTGCAGGAAGATATCTGCTTCTTTCACCAGCGTATCAAAAATAAAAGAGCCTGCTACTGAAATGTTGTGCTGTTGCAGGTATGCGTTGTATAAGCTGATGAGTGGCCGGATGCCTGCATATTTCTGCGCATACATTTGCGCATATGCCTCCCGGGTTTCAGCATCAGCGGCTGGCGGCAGTGCCCTGCCGGCGGGTGCTACATCAACGGAATCTTCTATTAATGGTATTACCCCTATGGCCACAACAGGCACAAGCAACTTATGCTTTACGAAGGGCATGGCAGAGAACATATTGTCTGCAACAAAAACATCAAAGGGAAAGGTGCTGTAGATGTTTTTGATGTCTTCATAGTATTCTACGGAGCGGTCGATGAAAAGGTGCTGCAGGTATAATCTTCCTTTTTCAGGGCCGCTGGCAGTTTGCATTTCCGGTATTGCGGCCAACAGGTTATGACCATTGATTTCCCTTGCGTGTACAAACGGGTAATGGGGTATTTGTAATGCGGCCAACTTATCAGCATATATAGCAGATGTGTACCAGCGCACATCGGCACCTGCTGCCTGCAGGTATTTTGCCAGCGCTGTAAGCGGATTGAAGTGGCCGTCTGTAGGAACATTCGCGAACAATATTCTTTTACCCTGTAGCAGATTTATCATAACCTATGCATTTAAATGATGGTTGTTACCATCACGGCGAAGCTAGGTACCACGCAACATGCATAAAAAGTGAAAGCCCGTTAAGCAGGCAAAAAGGGGCCTGAGACAGGCAAATGATAGCTCCAGGTAATACAGTTTTATCAGGGTTGCGGAAGTGTATGGTTATACGCCGGGACAGCATTACCCGCCCGGCGCATGGTACTGCAGGTATTGTTATGGTATAATCTTCCTCCTCCGCAAATCATCAAACAGGTTAAAGAACATGGCTTTTGTTTCAACATATTCATGGAAACCGGCGCGGCGTGCTTTAGAGCCATCGGCGAACATATCGTAATCCCAGGAAAATACAAAGTCTGCGAAACCCCAGGCGGATAGCTCGTTGTAGGGGATGGGCTGCAGATTGTATTTGGCTGTTACCTGTTGCCATAATGCTGCTTTGTCGGCCATGATGGTGTTGAGTTGCATAGGTAGTGGCGGTGCGGTTTCCAGTTCAAAATAACGGGCAATCTCCGGCCATAATTCACTCCAGCGAAACAGGTCGCCGTTGTTGATGTTGAATGCCTGGTTGGCTGCATGCGCGCTGTCAGCGGCCCATACAGTGGCCTTGGCCAGCAGGTCTGCGTCGGTCATTTCAAGCAGTTTATCATAAGCACCGGGTTTGCCGGGGAAGCGCAATGGCAAGCCGAGTTCTTTTGATATGGTTGCATACACGGCAATAGACATCACCAGGTTCATGGGGTTGCCCAATGCAAAGCCACCTACTACAGAAGGGCGTATGGCGCTCCAGTTCCAGCTTTTACCCTGCTGTGCTTTTTCCAGGTACGCCTGCTGGTCTACATTAAACTCAGGCGGCATATGCCCTGCATCTGATTCATGTGCCGGTGTTTTAAACGGGCCCAGATGTGCGCCATACACTTTGTACCCCTGCATTAAGCTAATGTGCTGCAACTGTGCTGAAGCCGCTTCTGTGGCTTCTACCACATTGGTTAGCATGGTTACGTTGGGTGCTACCAGTTCTGTCCAGCTGGGTTTGTCCTGGTAAGCTGTATAAAAGAGATGTGTTATGTTACTGAGGCTGCTGAGTTTTGCTGCTGTATCTTTTTTATCAAGCAGGTCAACGGCAATGTAACTTGTGCGTGGTGCGGGTTCGCCGCCACGCCGTGACAAGCCGATGATTTCCCAGTTGCCCAATGCCTGCAGGTGTTGAATGAGGTTACGGCCTATTACGCCATTGGCGCCTGCTACCAGCGCCACCTGTTGTTTGGAAGTGTTTGTTGCGGATGTGTTAGTGGATGTCATACTGAAATATTATGACATAAAATTATCACGGCCGCAAGGCTGGCTGCTTGTACAGACTTATGGTTTACTGGTATTTTCCAATGGTGCCGGTTTATTGTTCCGGTTGTGTATGGTGATATTGGTTGCTGTCTGCCGGCGCCTGTTCCCGGCTGAACATACCATAGTCGCGCACCACGGCTGCAATGCGTAAATGGTAATCGCTGAATATTTCCTCACGGCCTTTCTCCTGTGCCATGCGGTGCAGTTCTGTATTGCGCCATGCGGTAATGGCTGCTTCATCGCGCCAGTAAGAGAGTGACAATATCTTACCGGGATTTACCAGGCTTTCGAAGCGTTCAATGGCAATGAAGCCGTCTATCTGTTCCAGCAGCGGCTTTAGAGAGGCAGCGATATCGAGGTATTGCTGTCGGAGGTGTTCCTTAGGTTGTACTTCAAAAATAACGGCGAACATTGCTTTGGTTTTAGTAATGGCAAAGATAAAAGAAGCGATGCAATGCCGCAGCCTGGCAGGTGTAGTAATGAATGCCATGTCTGCTTTTTTCCTGCAGCGTGCAATGGGCTGAGGTGTTATGGAGGAGGGTTTACTGACCACTCACCAGTTCACTCACCACTCACCATTTCTTCTTATCTTTTCCCAATGAAATATATCTCAGCAGTATTGCTGGTTGTTTGCTGTTCGTTGGCAATGGCGCAGCCGGTACGTATTTCCATTATCCCGAAGCCTTTGCATGCCGAAGAAAAGCCCGGCGTATTCCTGGCCGATGAATCAACCATGATTATTACTGATCCCGAATACCGGGATGTGGCAGAAATGTTTGCGGCAAGCGTATCGATGCCGGCAGGTAATGTGCGTGTGCTTACACGCAGTCAGCAGGCGGGTTCCAACGCTATTGTATTTGCCAAACGCGCGGCAGACGGTTTAACGGATACCAGCGCTTACCGGCTTACCGTTGCACCGGATATTATTACCATTGCTGCGCCCACGCGTACAGGTATGCTCAATGGCATGCAGTCGTTAACACAGTTGTTTTTACTCACACAACGCAAGGGCAGCATCCCCTGTGTGAATATTACCGACGCCCCGCGTTTCCGTTACAGGGGGCTGATGCTGGATGTGAGCCGCAATTTTTATCCCATCAGCTTTGTTAAAAAACTGATCGACCTGATGGCGCTTTACAAACTCAATACCTTTCACTGGCACCTGGTAGACGGTGCCGGTTGGCGTTTGCAGATAAACCGGTACCCGTTGCTTACCAAACAGGCTGCCTGGCGCACGGGTGCCAATTGGAAACAATGGCGCAAGGAAGGCGGCCGTTATTCAAGTGAGGGGGATCCCAATGCCTATGGCGGATACTATACGCAACAGGAAGCAAGAGAAGTGGTGCAGTATGCTGCGAAGCGCGGTATCACCGTGATCCCGGAGATTGAAATGCCCGGTCACTCGGAAGAAGTGCTGGCGGCTTATCCCTATTTGTCCTGCTCGGGTGAGCCCTACCGCAACTCGGAATATTGTTTGGGCAACGATGCTACGTTTAATTTTTTACAGGATGTGCTGACAGAGGTAATGGATATATTTCCATCCACGTATATACACATGGGTGGCGATGAAGCCAGCAGGAAAGCCTGGAAGCAATGCCCCAAATGTCAGCGCCGTATTGCAAATGAGCAGCTGAAAGATGAGAACGGTTTGCAGAGTTATGCCATGAAACGCATAGAGCGGTTCCTGCAGCAGCATGGCCGTAAACTGCTGGGCTGGGATGAAATACTGGAAGGCGGTATTGCCCCCGCAGCAACGGTAATGAGCTGGCGCGGCGAAGCAGGTGGCATTGCCGCAGCACAGGAAGGGCATGATGTGGTGATGACACCCGAGAGCTATTGTTATTTTGATCACTACCAGGATAACCCTGCCACGCAGCCCGAAGCATTTGGCGGTTACCTGCCTACCTCTATGGTGTACGGGTACAACCCGGTGCCTGCCGTACTCGACAGTGTTGCGGCCAAACATGTAATTGGCGTGCAGGCCAACTTGTGGACGGAATATATACCTACCATGGAGCAGGCTGAATACATGCTGTTTCCCCGCGCCATAGCACTTGCAGAAAATGGGTGGATCAGCCTTGCGCAAAAGAATGCCGATGATTTTCACAGCAGGCTGTACCCGCACTATGGCATATTGCAGAAAAAGCAGGTGAACTATTTCAGGCCATCGGCACAGGTGATTATGCAAACCACGTTTGATTCGGCTATACGCAGCGCAACAGTGCGCATGCACACAGAGCGTTACCAGCCTGGCATACACTATACGCTGGATGGTACAGCGCCCACCATTCAATCACCTTTGTATGAAGGTGAGCTGGAGGTAGACAGCAGTGTTATAGTGCAGGCCGCCTATTTTACTGATTCAACCAGGCATGATACACTGAGCCGTGTTGAAATAGACTTTCACAAAGCACTGGGCAAAAAGGTAACGTATAAAATACCACCCAGCAAACGCTACACTGCCAGGGGCGATGCTACGCTGGTAAATGGCTACCGAGGCACCTATACTTACAGCGATGGGCAGTGGCAGGGTTTTGATACGGACATTGATTTTACGATTGACCTGGAGAAGACTGATATCGTGCACTTCGTAACACTCAATTTCCAGCAGCTTATTGGCCCGGGGGTGTATATGCCCGAATACGTGGAAGTGTCTGTATCAGCAGACAGTGTGAATTTCAGCGAACCGGTAAAAGTGCTGAACCAGCTTACGTACGATAAACGTGAATTACAGTTACAGCAATACCGTGCTGTATTGAAAGGTGAGCCTGTGCGTTATATTCATGTATACGCTAAAAATCACAAAGGCTTTTTGTTTACTGATGAAGTGATTGTATACTAAACACAGTTTGTTATAAATAAAAAAGGCCCCGTGCGTATTGCGTGCGGGGCCTTTGTATTACTAAAGGATTTGTATGCGGGTTATGTTGTGTACTTTTTAAACAGCGAACTGGCCGTATGTCCGCCGAAGCCAAAGGTATTGTTCAGTGCATATTGTACCGTTTGTTTGCGAGGCTCGCCGAGTACGATGTTCAAAGCGGCGGGGGTGGCTTCATCCAGCTGCGTGGTGTTAATGGTGGCCGGTACAATATCGTTTTGTACGGCGAGTACGGTGATAACGGTTTCTACTGCCCCCGCTGCGCCCAGTAAGTGCCCTGTCATTGACTTGGTGGCGCTTACCGCAGGTTTGGTGCCGAACACCTTGTGAATGGCGTGCAGCTCGCTTAAATCGCCCAATGGGGTAGAGGTAGCGTGTGCATTGATATAATCAACCTGGCTGGCATCAATACCGGCATCGCTGAGTGCTTTTTCCATACCCAGTGCAGCGCCATGACCATCGGGTGGGGTACCGGTTAAATGGTAGGCGTCTGCTGCCATGCCACCGCCGATCATTTCGGCATAAATGCGTGCACCTCTTTTAACTGCATGTTCCCATTCTTCCAGCACCAGTGCGCCCGCGCCTTCACCCAGTACAAAACCATCCCTGCCGGCATCAAATGGTTTGGAGGCAGTAGCGTATCCTTCATTGTTTTTAGATAAAGCCTGTGCTGCATTAAAGCCACCTACCGATGCGGCAGTAACCGCTGCTTCAGAACCACCGGCTATCACGATGTTGGCTTTACCCAGGCGGATGGTATCAAACGCATTAATGATCGCTGTGTTAGACGAGGCGCAGGCCGATACTGTACAATAGTTGGGGCCATGCAGCTGGTGACGGATAGAAATAACACCGGCAGCGATATCTGCAATCATTTTAGGAATAAAGTAAGGGTTGAAGCGTGGTGTGCCATCGCCTGCATAAAACTCTTTCAGCTGTTCTTCAAACGTACCAATGCCGCCGTTGCCGGATGCCCATATTACACCGGCTTCAGCACGGTCTGCCGTGCTCATGCTGCTGAAGTCGATGCCTGCATCACGAATGGCTTCATCACTGGCAGCGATGGCGTATTGTGTAAACAGGTCGTATTTTTTGATCTCTTTCTTTTCAAGGTAGACGGTTGCATCAAATCCCTTTACTTCACAGGCAAATTGTGTTTTGAATTTACTGCTGTCGAATTTGGTGATTGGCCCGGCGCCACTTTTACCGGCAAGAATATTTTGCCAGAATTCATTGACCGAATTGCCCAATGGCGTTATGGCGCCTAATCCTGTTACAACTACTCTTTTCATGATTTTATTTTTTTAAGTCCTGCACCAGTTGGCGGATGGCCTTGCTGATGGTTTGCCGGTAGCTGCGTTTACCGGTTAGTTTGGCAATCATAATACCGCCTTCCAGTAAAGCAATCAGTGTAATCGCTGTTTCATCCGGTATGGCGCTTGCTTTAAACTCTTTATCGGTAATGCCTTTTTTTACAATAGCTGCAATCATTTTCTTCCAGCCGTTCAGGGCTGCGGCTGCGCACTGTTTCAGCTGCGGGTGCGTATCATCTGCTTCTATGGCTGCGTTCAGCACCGGGCAGCCGCCATGGGGAAAGGGTTGGTGCAAAAAGTTTTCGTATACCTCAGCAAAGGCGATGAGTTGGGCACTGCAGCTGGCATGTTTACCCGTAGCAGCCGTGAAAATGGCATTTACCTTTTGCAAATTGTAGGCAAAGGCTTCAATGGCCACTTCGTCTTTGTTTTCAAAGTTGCCGTAAATGCTGCCCTTGGTAAGTCCTGTAGCTTCGGTAATATCACTCAGTGAGGTGCCGGCATACCCTTTCACATTAAAAACAGGTGCTGTTTTTTCAATGATCAGTTGTCTTGTCTGGTCGGCCTTGCCCATGTAAGGAAAATGATTAAGGTGCAAAAATATACCAATCGGTATAAATTAAGGGAAAAACTTTGTTAAACGAAAGATGGCGCCCGCCTGGGAGGCATCCTGTATACATAAATAATGGTATGTTTTAACGGGTGATGTTTATTGAATAAACCGCCTGAATGCCTCACTGTCAAGCGAAGCCTGGTGTACCTGTGCGGCCATGGCGGCTATTTGTTTTTCCAGTGCAGCCTGTTTGGTGTAGATGTGGTTTTTCATTTGCTGAATGGCCTGGTAGTTGGAGCGGATCTCGTTTTCGAGGTTTTGCTTGTTGCCGTTTATTTCAAGAAAGATGGTGTGCAACTGTTTGCTGAACAGCGTATCGTTGGGTTTGTAGGTGAAGTCTGCACACACCTGCCGTTGCCAGTTCAGCAGCACCTGCATGTTTTTAGGGCCAATGCCCTGTATGCGCAGTTCAGGCAGCCGGCTAATGTCGGCTGCATTGCGTATACCGTTGTTAAACAGGATTTGTTTACGCGCACTGCCAAAGCTGGCAATATTGTGATCCCTCAGACTGCAGCTTTTTAAAAATGCTTCCAGCTGCTCATTGTACTGTACCTCTTCCAGTTGTTTCTTGCGCTCTTTAAATTCGACCGGTAATTCACGAAATGCCTTTATCTGGTTTTCCAGTTTCTGTGTAAGCTGGTTGTATACGTTTAATTCCGGCGGTGCGTTGTACGTTTTTACCAGTGCGGCATACCGGCTTTTAAGCGTGGTGTAGTCCGTTTCCCTTTTCTGCAGCTGGCGGTTCAGCTTGTTTTTCCAGGGAAGCAGGGCATTGGCAACAAAGTAAGCAGCTACGCCTGCAATAATGAGCCATGGCGTAATAAAAGCAATGCCGGTGGTGAGCAGCAGTATGGCCAGTTTTGCATAACGTGTGTAGTTTTTATACAGATAAAACTGCTGCGGAATAGTAGCTGCAGAAAGCCCGGTGGTAAGGTAATTGCCTGAGTGCGGTTTCAGGGTAATTTCTTCTACCTGGAAGCCGTTTACAAAACTGTCGATATTTTCCAGCAGCGGGTTGCTTTTCAGGTAACTGTCGTCAATAAAATAAACGATGCCGCGCTTTTCACGAAACGAACACCAGGGACAGGTTTCGCTGTGTTTGGGGTAGAAGTGCATTTTAGCGTTGGCGCAGCGCGTCATCTCTTTCTGAAACTGATCTAATGCTTTAATCCACTCCGTAGTAATGGGCCGGCGGCTTCTTTGTTCAAACGACTGGTGAAACAGTTGGCTGAGTAGGGGGGAGAGGTGTTTTATTTCCAGGCTGTCTGCCGGTGGCAGCAGTTTCGGCGCCTCGTTGTTTTGTGAGTAAGCGAAATAGTGTTTTTTAATGGCAGTTTCTTCATCGATATCGTCACTGGAGGTATTGCGCCCTGCAAAAGGATGACGACCCAGGAACAGCAGCTGGAAAATAAGTACGGCCATCGAAAACACATCGGTGTTGGCAGTACGTACCACGTTTTCAAAGGAAGTCATTTCAAGCAGCTCGGGTGGTGTGTAGCGTGGCACGCCTACCTCGCAGTAATAATATTTTTTCTCTTCCTTTACATACACCTGGAACGAATCGCAATCGATAAACGTAAGCATGCCGTTTTTATCGATGAGTATATTGCCTTCGTTAACATCGCCAATTACCAGCCCGGCATTGTGCAGTGTATAAAAAGCTGCAGCAAGGTTGCGGGCAACATGCACCAGGAAATTGTAACCGCGTGCAGGGAACAGTTTCTTCCTGTCCATAGGG
The DNA here is from genome assembly GCF_003412455.1 of Deminuibacter soli. Taxonomy (GTDB): domain Bacteria; phylum Bacteroidota; class Bacteroidia; order Chitinophagales; family Chitinophagaceae; genus Deminuibacter; species Deminuibacter soli. Next base: position 33,180 of record NZ_QTJU01000002.1, read on the forward strand.
CTAAACAGCATGTGCAACGGTACGCTGTTCACCAGTTTGCGCATTACAAAGCCAATGGTATTGCCCTTTAAATCGGTTACAATATCCGAGGGCCAGGCAGCATAGGCGCGTATATCATCGTTGCCTATCTCTACCATGTATTTGAGTTTTTCTGCCTTTTCTGTGCTTAGTTCTTCGTTGTACAGCTTCACCACCACAGCATCGTTGTGGTGTACCTCAAATACCTGCCCTTCGCCGCCTCTGCCAAGTTCGCGGCCTATCATATAATCACAGTGTAATCCTTTAACTGTTCTGCCTGTCATGGTTGTATTCTTGAAGCCAGGAATAGCGTTTTGTCGTCGTCTGTTCTGTTGTTAATTACCGGGCTGTTGAGGTAGTCGCCTAATTTTTGCTGCAGTATGTGCAGTTTTTTTTCATCATCTGCCAGGCGCAGCCATTTAAACATGTCTGCGAAAAAGGGCTGGTGCGGGCTCATGGTTTCTGTGTTCAGCGCAAGCAGCTGCAGGCCATCGGTAATAATGGCTACTTCGTGTACGGCTTCGTTGAGCAGCTGTACTTTAAACTGCGAGGCTATGCGGTCATCTACAATAAATGCGGTGCTGTTCTGGTATTCGCCATTGTGCGGCCACCAGATAAGACTGTAACCTTCATTGCCGTCGTGGCGTACAATGGCGCCATCGCCCACCTGGAAGAAAACAGCGGAGGTACGGTAAACAATGCAGCCCAGCAGTGTGCAGGCAAATTCGTTAAGTGGTATTTCCCTGTGTGTAGCTGCTGCCTGCAGTTCATCGTAAATGGTTTCAATCATTTGCAGCAGCAGCGCTTCTGTAATAACGGTACCATTGTGCAACCACTGTTTCAGCAGCTGCATGGTACGTTGGGTAACCCGGTTAGATGCTTCTGCTGCAAACATGGCGCTGCCTGCGCCATCGCTGGCGCAACAAAGAAGTACCTGTTCATGGGGTAAGGAAACAGTTTCATAGCAGATATGGTCTTCACATGCCTTGTTATCGATACTGTGCGATTTCCCCACTACACTTTGTCCAATCGATTTCCAATTCATTATAATTCGGCCCAGCCGGTTGGGGGTAAAAGATTAATACTGCTGCCCGGGCTTTTGCCCGATACAATTTTCATAGAGGCAGACAGCCACATAAAGAATTCACGGAACATGAGCCCTTTCAGTTTCAGCGGCTCTCTTGGTGAAATCTGTTTCAGCAGTTTCATGTTGGCGCCTTCGATACCAATGGCGAAAAAGGCGAAAGACTTTTTCTCTTCTCCTTCTTTTACCAGGCTGGCAGCATGTTCCCAGCTGTCTGTCGGTGCGCCGTCTGTAATGAGGATAATCCAGGGCTTGTAATAACCAATGCCATGATTTTTGTATTCCTGCTTGCGCTTGTTCACCAGGTCAATACCCATGGCAATCGCAGCGCCCATCGGCGTATCGGCGTTGGTGGTTAATTCCCTTAACCCGAAATTGGGTACTGTGTGAAAGTCAGATTCCAGAGTAACCGGCCCGAAAGTGATCACTGCTATCTCTACGCGTTTAACGGCGAGGGGATCTTCAAGCAGCTCGTTGCGGAATGTTTTAATGCCTTCGTTCAGCTGGCGTATGGGATTGCCGGCCATGGACCCGGAAGTGTCGAGCAACAATACACAGGGGCATCTTGGCTCGGGATTGTCGGCAAAGTTGTCACTGCCAAACGGGATTTGCTCGAATGAAATATATTCATCCATGTTTTTAAAGCGTTTAGGTGCCCGAAAAATAAAGATTTATTGGTTAAGGCACACTATAAATTGCTGAAAATGTTTGCGGCACTGTCTGTAACACATCATGAATAAAGTTATTTATACCAGCTGTGTTGACCTGTATGCCCCTGTTCAATACCAGTGATTTGATTAGTTTTATTGCAGAAAGCTTTACCATGATTCAATACACTGCCATTATACAGCGCTTTGAAAAGCAAGGAGAGAAAACCGGGTGGACTTATATTGACATACCCGCAGAATATGCACAGAAGCTGCTTCCGGGCAACAAAAAATCATTCAGGGTAAAAGGCAGGCTCGATGCTTATGCCTTTGAAGCTGTAAGCCTGCTGCCTATGGGAGAAGGCAATTTTATTATGCCCCTGAATGGCGCAGTGCGGAAGGCGATTAAAAAGCAGGTGGGCGCTTCGCTGGTGGTAAAGCTGGCTGTTGATAAAAATCCCGAGCCGGTGAAAATGATCCCCGAATTACTGGAATGCCTGGAAGATGAGCCAGCTGCACTAGCCTACTGGCAGGGAATACCCCAATCGCACCGCAATTACTGGATTAAATGGATTGAAACGGCCAAAACCGATACCACCAGAACCAAACGCATCGCTCAGTCTGTTAATGCGATGGCGGTAAAAAAAGATTTTGGCCAGATGTTGCGCGATGCACGTGATGATCGTAAGAATTTATTGGGGTAACTTTAAGGCATGAAGCCTACCGTAACCATTGAATACTGTCCCCGCTGCGGATGGATGCTGCGCGCCGCCTACATGGCGCAGGAACTGTTGACTACTTTCCAGGACGAGCTGCACGGCGTATTGCTGCAGCCCAGTGAAACGGCTGGTTGTTACCAGGTAAGGGTAAACCACCACCTCGTGTTCGACCGTAAAACCATGGGCCGCTTTCCTGAAGCCAAAGAACTGAAACAGCTGGTGCGCGATACCGTGGCGCCGGGTAAGGCGCTGGGCCATTCTGACCATAAATAACTCCTGCACTGCAGCAGGCGGCCTGGCCTGCCCATACTGGCATAAATACTGTACTGCATCCCTAAACACCAGTTATGTTACCAGTACAGCAGCTAGCTCTCAATATTCCTAAAGTGAACAAGCCCCGCGTAGTGGTAGTGGGCAGTGGTTTCGGCGGTTTGAATGTGGTGAAATACCTGCCCGACAGCCGTTTCCAGGTTGTATTGTTCGATAAACACAATTACCATACGTTTCAGCCTTTGTTGTACCAGGTGGCCACTGCCGGTTTGCAGGCAGATGCCATTGCAGGCCCGCTGCGCAGCCAGTTCAGGAAGAAAAAAGATTTTGAATTCCGCATGCTGAAAGTGCAATCTGTAAACCCTGCCCTGCACACCATCAGCACACTGGCCGGCGACCTGGAATATGATTACCTGGTAATTGCCAATGGCGCTAAATCCAACTATTTCGGCGACCAGAAAATGGAGCAGCTGGCGCTTCCGCTTAAAAGCATTCCCGACGCGCTTGACCTGCGCAGCCAGCTGATGCAGTTATTTGAATGGGCCAGCATTAATAAGGACGAATCTATTAAAGACCATATACTGAACATTGTGCTTATTGGCGGCGGCCCTACCGGGGTAGAAATGGCCGGTGCACTGGCCGAGCTGAAAAAATACGTGCTGCCCAAAGATTACCCGCGCCTCGATTTTTCGCACATGTGTATTTACCTGCTCGAGGGGATGGACAGGTTACTGCCACCCATGTCGCCCCAGGCCAGCGCCCGCGCTAAAAAAGATCTGGAGAAACTGGGCGTGGAAATAAAACTGGGAGCCATGGTACAATCCTACGACGGGGAAACCGTGACGCTTAAAAATGGTGAACAGCTGAAATCGTTTACCGTGGTATGGACGGCCGGCGTAACCGGTGATGTGCTGCCCGGCCTGCCACCGGAATGGGCAGAAAAAGGGCGCCTGCTTACGGATGAAAACTGCCGGGTAAAAGGCAGCAGCAATATTTTCGCTATCGGCGATATTGCTATAATGAAAAGCGAAGCAACACCCAAAGGCCATCCCGGCCTGGCGCAACCTGCCATGCAAATGGGCAAGTACCTAGGGAAGAACCTCTATGCCCTGCACAGCAACCAGTCTGTTAAGCCATTTAAGTATTTTGATAAAGGATCGCTGGCTACCATCGGCAGGGGCAAGGCAGTGGCCGATTTGCCGGGTAAGCTGCACTTTGGCGGTTTGCTGGCCTGGTGGATCTGGTTGTTTGTACACATCGGCTTTTTAATCAGCTTCCGGAACAAGATGCTGGTGTTCACCAACTGGCTCTGGAACTTCTTTACGTTTGACAAAGGCAATCGCCTGATCATCCGCCCCTATATCAGGAAAAACGATGTAAAAACAGAGAAAGTGTTCGAGTTAAACGCTACAGAACATGCATGAAATTTTGTTATATTATTTTTCATGAAATATCTGCTGTTTTGACGCAAAAGGCGCCTGAAATCTTATATTTATAGCTGAGAAAACTACTACTTGCAACAGGGATCTTCAGTTAAAGATACCCCGGTAATATTTTACCGCACAAGGATAAAGCAGGTGTTACTGCCTGTTATCGTTGCAGGCTGGCTGGCATGACTACAGTTGATGAACGCACGCATAACAACTGTTACAGTGTTACTGTAAAATGTACTTTTTGCTCAGGTATAATTTGAACCGGGTTGTTTGCAGCCCGGTTTTTTATTGCAGTTATCTCAGTTTCAGCAGCAGTAAGGCAGGGCCCTGCTGCCAGTTGGCATGCGGGTTAATAAAATTAGGTCCCACAGAGCAATTGCCCAGCAGCAGTTCTGTTTTACCATCGTGATCAATGTCTGCCGCATCCATGGTCATCCAGCGGCCTTCTTTTGCTTCGGGAATGCTGTACGGGGTAAACTGGCCATTGCCCTGGTTTTGCAGGTACACAAAGCTTTCTTCTGGCTGGTGTGCAAAATCGGCAAAATAGGCAATAGCAGCAATATCAGGGTCGCCGTCATTGTCAAAATCGCGTACAAGGGCTTTGTAGCAGCCATTGATGGGGAAGAAATACTGTTGTTTAAAATGGTTGTGTCCATCGTTCAGGAAAATATATACGCCATGGTAGGGCTTCAGGATAGTGGAGTAATCGCCGTTATCGCCGCAGGTATAAACAATATCCGGTGCGCTGTCTTTATTGAAATCGGTTAACTCGAAAAAAGTAGAGCCATAAGAAGGCGGAAACCGCAACACTTCCTCCTGGCTGAATTCGCCATTGCCTTTGTTGGTGTACAGGAAAATGCCTTCCTCGCCTTGTGCAAACAGCGTCCATATATCAGGTTTGCCGTCATGGTTATAATCCTGCACATAGGTTTTAATGGCGCCGGGCACGCTACGCAGCACGTGTTGTGTAAACTGGTTGCTGTCTTTTTGCTCCAGCCACGACAGCTGTCCCTGCAGGTAACCAAATTCGCCGGCAACATAATCCTGTTTGCCATCACCGTTAAAATCACCTGCTGCAATGGTTACAGGCCGCATCAGGTTGCCGGTAAGCCGGGGATTGCTTAATTGCAGTTTACCGGTTGTTTGCAGTAATTGCAGAAAGCCCCCCCTGGCATTGTTGGGTGAAAAAGCGCCCATGTTACAGGCAACAGTGCCTGCGGGTGATGCAGTAACATCCACCACGGCACCGCCGGTGTGCAGGGAATCTGTTGGCTGTAACTGCCCGTTAAAAGCATGCAGTGATTGCTGTATAATATCTGCTGTGAGAATATGCCGGCCTGCTGAATCCCATTTAACAAAGCAGGTGGCCGGTGTAGCGCCCTGTTGTTTGGGGCGTGTTACGGTAAACAGCGTACTGCTTACCTGGATGGGCTGCGTGCGTTGCTGCTGGGGCAGTGTATCGGGCGATACAGCTGTGTAGTAATCTATGATCTGCTGCCATTGCTGTGCTGTTACGGCTGGCTGTGCAGGGTAGAAATTTTTATCAAGATTGGGATCGTTCTGGTTGCTGGGGTACTTTTTCATGAGGTGTTCAAAAATACCCAGCCGCGGACCCATTTGCGGCAGCACACCGTTTTCCCAGGTATTGGCATCGAGCAATGAGGGATCGGGTAAGGTGTGGCAAGACTGGCAGTATTGTGCTGCCAGCTTTTGGCCCGCTGCAATGCTTTCATCAGCTGTTTGTGCATGTGAAAGATTTTTATGCAACAAGGGTTTAGATTGGCAGGCTGCCATTAAAACGCCGATACTGAAAATAATAAAGCCGGTTTTATAGCGGGCGGTTGTATACTGCATGCGATGCTGTTGAAATAAAATTGCGCTGAATGCCTGTAACTATGGGTTATGGTTTGGGAATAGCCGGTGCAGTGGGCCTGGGAATAACGTTACCTACCAGGTACAGCACATGTACGGTGCCGTTGTTGGTGTTGGAGGTAATGGTAATGCCCTTGCGTGCAGCGCCGGGATGGCCTTCGCTGTTGAAGGTGGCAACAAGCGTATCTTCTTCACCGCTGAAAATGGGTTTCTCGGGGAAGCTGGGAACCGTGCAGCCGCAGCTGCTGCGTATATTTGAAAGGAACAGGGGTCTTTTACCCGTGTTTTTAAAACGGAATTTCACCCGTACACTATCGCCTTCTTTCAGGGTGCCGAAGTTTTGAACAGTATCGTACCATTGAATGGTGGTGTAATGTTCAACATCTACCTGTGCAAGATAACTCGGGCGAAGATTGAGTTTGTTTTCATACGGGTTGTGGCGGTCGCGGCATGCAACCAGGCATGCGATAACAATAGCTGTTGCGAAAATTCTTTTCATACTTACTGGCTTGTGGTGCAATGTTAAAAACAGGGAGAAAGTTAGTGATTTAATTAACGCAAAAGGTCGTTGCAAACTGGCAACGACCTTTTGTTTTTTTGAACAGAATAAAAATTACTGCGGGTAATTCGGGTTCTGTTTCAGTTTTGCTTTACCCACCAGGTCAATTTGTATTTGAGGGATGGGGAAGTATTCATTTTTACCAGCTGTGAAGTGACCACCAGGTAAGTCACCGGTAATTTGTCCTTCGTAAGCATAGTAGGCATTCATTGTTGTTTCTGCTATGCCCCAGCGAACCAGGTCAAAGAAGCGCTGACCTTCACAAGCCAGTTCCAGTTTGCGTTCAAAACGTATTGCTTTCAGCGCGTAATCCTGTGAAGGGAAACTTGCATAAGGAGCTATTACGTAGTTGGCTGCATTGGTACCGGAGAAACCACCCATTGGGTTGGCAGGGTCTGCATATGTTTTCAGGAAGTTAACAGGCAGTGCTGCTCTTTTCCTTACATCATTCACATGTTCCAGTGCGCCGGAAAGGTTGCCCAGTTGTGCCTGAGTTTCGGCCCACAGCAACAGTACGTCTGCATAACGGATAATGTGAATGTTGATGGCAGAACCTGGTGCCCAGGTGCTCTGGTCAGAATAAGTACCGGCGGTTGCCTGCCAGTAAAGGTTCTTTTTGTTGGCGAACGGACCGGCAGATGCCTGATCGCGGATCCAGTGGCTGCCTGGGTGGTTACCCCAGTCGTGCAATGGAATGCCGCGGCGGCCGATGGTCCAGTCGATACGTGGATCCAGCGGATCAGCATCGGGTGTAAACGGTGCACCGCCCTGGTCGCCTTCAGAAATAACACCCATGTCATTTTTTACCGGGTGGCTGTTATAATCATCCAGGTAAGGCAGGCCACTGGCATCTGTTCTGTAAGAGTTAGACAGGTCGATAGAAGGCTGGTAGAAACCGCAGCAACGGAAAGGACTGTTGTAAGGGAAGTTCAGCATATCGCCGCCGTTGGCATTGGCGATAGAGTTGGTTCCGTCATTGGCAGTCATCTGTATGTCGAATACAGTTTCCTTGTTGTTTTTGGTAGCAGCATCAAACTGGTCTTCAAACCTGTCGGTAAGGCCATAAGCCAAACCGGTAGAGGTCATACCACCGGCGCCGATTTCTTCAAACAGTGCTTCCGCTTCTGTCCATTTTTTCTCGTATACATAGGTTTTTGCGAGATAACATTTAGCAGCCCATTTGTTGGCCTGGCCTGCAGTTGGCGCTTTATCACCAAGGCTGTCGGCAGCTGCTTTAAAGTCTTTCTCGATCATCGGCCATATGTCTTTGTCATTTGGCTGGTTGAAGTCTGTAGTGGTTTCATCAATCCATGGAACCATGTTGAAGAACTTCTTCAGCTCAAAGTAGTAGTGGCCGCGCAGGAACCTTGCTTCGTTCGCGATGTTTACGCGGTCTGTAGCAGTGAGGTTGGGTGTTTGCGGAACTGTTTTTAAAACAGCATTACAACGTGCGATGCCTTCGTACAGGGCTTTCCATTTGGTATTGAAGAAACCATTGGAAGGGTCTTCCTGTGCAGTGGCGATAGGAACGATCGGCGGCTGGTCACCAAGGCTGGAGCCTTTGTGTGAATCACCACCTGCTACGCTGCCGTAAATCCAGTTACTGGGAGAAGCTTCCCATGGAGCACCGCCTGCAATGGCATTGTTGCCTGCACCCTGGCCGTCAAGCGCAGCATAAGCGCCGGCTAACAGCGCCTGTAATACTGTTTTAGTAGGCAGCAGGTCAGGGCTCAGAGCACCCTTGGCTGACTGGTCGAGAAAGCTCTTGTTACACGCATTGAATAATACCGCACCGGACAAAGCGGGTATTATCATCCATATTTTATTGATTTTCTTTTTCATTCTGATAAATTTTGGCAAGCTGATTAAAATACTACTTGGATACCGAACAAATACTGGCGGGGATTAGCATAAGCACCTTCATCAATACCAAAATCAGTAGTAGCGTTGACATTACCTGAATTGGTAGAAATTTCAGGATCAATACCAGAATATTTGGTAATGGTAAAGAGGTTGGCTGCCTGCACATAAGCTCTCAGGCGGCTGATACCTGCTTTTTTCAGGCTTGCGAAATTAAAGCTGTAACCCAACTGCATGTTTTTGCAACGCAGGTATGAACCGTTCTCAACGAAGTAAGAGTTAGGAACACTCTGTGTGCTGAAGTAGCTGCCTGCTTCCTGGATAGGTGCTTTGGCGTGAGTGTTGGTGGGTGTCCATGAATTGTACAGCGCTGTTTTGCTGTTGGCACCACCTGGGAATGAACCATAGAAATCAGTCCACCATTTAACGTTGTTCCAGATATCATTGCCTTGTACACCGTACAGGAACATGCTGAAATCAAAGTCTTTGTAAGTAAGGCCCAGGTTTAAGCCATAGCTGAAATCGGGGCTTGGGTTACCCAGGAAAACTTTGCTGTCGTTGGTGATCTGGTGCTGGTTTTTGCTGTCAGCATAACGGAAGCGGCCTACAGCAGCATCTGTCTGGTAAACTGCGTTAGGGTTACCGGTAGCTTTCTGTGCTTCTGCATTGGCTGCATCAATTTCAGCCTGGCTTTGCCAGAAACCGGTTACTTTATAACCATAGAACTGGCTGATTGAATGACCTACAGCGTTACGCACGATGTTAGAACCATTAAAGCGCCTGCTGTCCTGGTCGAAGTAAGGTGTACCGCTGGCATCAATCTGGGTAATGGTGTTGCTGAATGTAGTGAATGTACCGGTAGCGTCCAGTTTCAGGTCTTTGGCAATATTGATGTGACCGGTTACGGCAACGTCAACACCTGAGTTTTTCATAGAAGCTACGTTGAAAGCTGGTACTGTACCGGCACCATAAGTACCGGGGAAAGTAAGCTGGTACAGCAGGTCTTTGATGTCTTTGTGGTAGTAATCTGCGGTTACTTCCAGTGCACCTTTAAAGAAGGTACCATCAAAACCTACGTTCAGGTTTTTGTCTTTTTCCCATTTACCGTTCGGGTTACCAAACTGTTGCAGGCTTACACCCTGTACAATGGCAGAACCGCCGTAAGGATAGTAAGTGGTTTGTTTGTTGGTACCGTACAGTGTGTAAGAGTTAGTGCCAAGGGCGTTAAACTGGTTACCCATGGTACCGTATGAACCGCGGATTTTCAGATCGGTGATCCAGCCTACGTTTTTCATGAAGTTTTCCTGTGAAATACGCCAGCCGATGCTCACCGCAGGGAAAGTACCCCACCTGTTGGTAGTGAATTTAGATGAACCGTCTCTTCTTACAGTTGCACCTAACAGGTATTTGTCTTTGAAAGTATAATCCAGTCTGCCGAAATAAGAAACCAGCGTGTTGTCAGCGCCAAATGCAGTGGTAGAGTTAATACCATTGTTCTGGTTGCTGTAGTTGGTTTGTGTGCCTAAGCCGGTAGAAAGTGAAGTGTAGTTGGGATCGAAATTCAGGTAACCCAGTGTAGTACCACCCAGGTTGCGGTTGGTAGCCAGGTAAGCTTCTGTACCACCCAGCAGTTTCAGGTCATGATCACCTGCTGTAAGATGGTAAGCCAGGGTGTTGGTCCATGTCCAGTTGTAACCGCTATAGGCAGTTTCTGTGTATGAGTTGGTCGTCAGGTTTTCTGAGTTCTCATATTCAGGAAAGGCAAATGAGTGGTTTGAACCGCTGTACACTTCACCGCCGAAGCTGGTGCGTGCAGTCAGGTTTTTCAGGATGTCCACTTCACCAAAAATGTTACCGAACAGGCGGTTAGCCAGGCCTTTGTTGTTGGCTGTACGCTGCTGGATGGCAACAGGGTTTTTGGCGTTACCAAGGTCTTTACCGGCAGAACCGGCATAGTTGCCTTTGATATCATACACCGGGATCATCGGGTTTTCGCGGAAGGCCATACCAATGGCGCTGCCTTCTACCAGGATACCGCTGGCTGCCTGCGGGTTGCTGATAACAGAGTAACCCATGTTTTCGCCTACGCGCAGGAAGTTGGTGATTTTATAAGTACTGTTTGCACGGATGGTGAAACGTCTTAAGTACGTGTTGATCAGTGTACCCTGCTGATTGAAATAGTTTACAGAGAACAGGTAAGCTGCCTGGTCGTTACCGCCTGTTACAGCAAGGTTATGCTGTGTAATAGGGGCATTTCTGAAGATCTGGTGGTACCAGTCTGTACCTGTTTTGTTGGCTTGTACAATCTGGTGAAAGCCGTCCATGCTGCCATTGTAGTTGGGATCGAGGTAGTAAGTAGAAGGATCTGTTCCGGGATCGCCTGCTTTGGCACCGTTAGGCAGAATATAGTCAGGAATTACAGGAGTAGTGCCTGAGCCAAACTGCGCATCGGTTGGTGCTTTACCTGAATTTTTGTAAGCCAGCCATTTCAGGTTACCCATTTCCTGCGGGCTAAGGATATCCCATACATTGCCGCCTTTGGGTTTTTGTGTACCCACATAGCCGTCGTAAGAGACTTTTACTTTGCCTGTGCCTTTGCGTGTAGTTACGATGATAACGCCGTTAGAAGCGCGTGAACCGTAAATAGAAGAGGCGCCCGCATCTTTCAGCACCTGGGTGCTGGCGATATCATTCGGGTTAATGTCATTGATGTTTTGTGTGGGAACACCGTCAACAACAAACAGCGGGGCGTTGTTGCCGAATGTGTTGAAGCCGCGGATCCTAACCTGTGGTGTTTGGCCGGGTTGGCCGGTTCCCACTACGGTTAAGCCCGAAACCTGTCCCTGCAGCATGTTGTTAAGGTCGGCCACCGGTTGTTTTTTGGCGGCTTCCATGTTAACAATGGCTACAGAACCGGTAAGGTCTTTCTTCTTCTGGGAAGAATAACCGGTTACTACGATTTCGTTAAGTGATGTGGCAAGCTGTGATAGTGAAATGGTACCGACAGACTGGCTGTTATTAACGGCTATTTCCTGTGAGGCAAAACCTACGAAAGAAATAACCAGTGTAGCGTCGCTGGCTGCGTTAATACGGAAGTTACCGTCAGCATCGGTTTGTGTGCCGGTAGTTGCGCCTTTAACAGATACCGAGGCCCCTTGTACGGGTTTGCGATCGGGACCGAGAACTCTACCTGTAATGCTTTTTTGCGCAAAAACATTGGTGCCCAGCAAGAGCAGCAATGCCAGGATAAAGCTTATCGCGCGTTCCTTGTGCTTGATGAACATAGCAATCGTTGTGTTTAACGGGATGATAAAATAGATTGATGATTAATTAGGTGGTGTTTTAACAGGAAGCGGGAGTTTACATACGCATAATTGTTAGTGTTGTTTTGGTGATAATAAAAGTTTGGTGCAAAGCGTTACCGTCCGGTATATGGCGTACCGGTGGAATATGGTGGAATAAGTTGAATTATAATCAGTAGTCTACGTGCGTGGTTCGATACTATTTACTAGGTATATGTGCATTTTAGTTTGGTTAAAATCTTAATAAACAACGCTTAATCGTAATCCTGAAAGGAGAAATACAGAAGGAGGAATGTATCGCCATTTCCATATTTGCAAGCAATCCTTTTCAAAAACAGGTGAATCGTTTAATAAATTTAGGTCTTTTTTAACCTCATGTAAATTTTACACAAACTTTTTTTTCAATATATACTTACGTTATAACTCTACATAGGCAGCGAATTGCCTCTTTATGCTGCATGCATGGCATATTCTGAAAAAAAAGTATTGCAAATGGTTAAAAATATATAAACCTGCCCTGCCAAAGGCATAAACTTCATAAGGCAATGGACGTTTATATCCATCGCCTTAGGGGCTGTAATTATAGATAGTGCGGGTTACTTAATTTTTGTAACGATAAACTGCGCAGTAATTATATTTTTCCAGGAACAACAGGGCAGCAATGTATAAAGCATAGCTCATCTGCAGCCCCGCACCATCCCATTTCTCCAGCAGGCAGGTGCCAAACAGCAGCATACCCATTACCACACCTGCAGCCAGCAGGGCATGACGGGTATACAGACCCAATAAGATAAACAGGCCGATGCCGGCTTCTGCAAAAGGCAATGCATGGGCAAACGCGCTGGTGAGTGCAGCAGGTAACAGCGTGGCCTGAAACTGGGCAACCATGCCGGTTGCAAAAGCTTCCAATTTGGGAATACGTGTTAGTCCGTGCAGTAAAAAATTGATGCCGAGTAAAACCCTGGCCAGGGCATAGGCTTTTTGCTGGTGGTTAATCATGCCATGAATTTACAGCAAAAATAAAGGGTGCCGTATACCGCGTGCCGGTACAGATACATGGAAAAATGGTATGGTTTTAAGATGGCTGCAATGGTTTGATAGCCAGTTGGCTGGACAAAGATGTTGCGCTTATGATGTACAACATATTTGTGATGAAGTGTGCGCCACAGGAAATAAGCTAAAAAAACATAATAAAAATAAAAGTCTATAAAATTGGTAGACTAATTGAAAACAACTTATATTTGATGCATCATTTAATACAACGGCAATATGAAGACACTGGTGATAATTTGCCTCATGCTAACAAGTATCATGATTTTAAGTTTTACCGATATGTATCATGCCACACCCGTTTTATTACGGGGCCGGGTGGTAAGCGGCGCAGATCATCAGCCGGTGTCACGCGCCTATATTACGGCAGTGCAGGGTGAAGAAGAAACCCTCACTGATACATCAGGCAATTTTACTTTACGAACCTGGCAAGCCCTGCCTGTTACCATTACCATACAACACGGAGATTACAAAAGCGGCAAACTGGTAATCAGCGATACTTCGCAGTTACAGCAAGTGCAGCTGCTGCGGCGTTAAATGATAAATGAGTTACGTGGCCGAGTGGTTAGGCTAAGGTTTGCACAACCTTCTACGATGGTTCGAATCCATCCGTAACTGCTGGTATTTATTTTCATATGGCAAGCAATCGAATCAAAGACTGTGTTTCTACATGGTCTTTTTTGTTTTTGGAAATGTAGCGCGCACCACGCGCAACAAATTCAAACCCGCTTGCAGATAAGTCGCTAATTTTAGCGGAGAAAGATGGAGCGTATGGCAGAGGATATACATAACAAGCGGGTGTTTTCGCTGTTTGAAGTGGCTAAGAGCATTCAGAAAACCATTATGGACAGGTATACCAGCTCATATTGGGTAAAGGCGGAAATGAACAAGCTCAACTATTACAGTCATTCCGGTCATTGTTACCCCGAGCTGGTGGAGAAATCGGGAGGCAAGGTGGTGGCACAGCTGAAAGCCAATTTATGGCGCGATGATTTTAAACGCATCAACGAAAAGTTTACAGAGGTTGTAGGCGAGCCGCTGAAGGATGGTATTAAAATATTATTGCTGGCCACCCTTTCTTTTGATCCGGCTTATGGACTGGCTTTGCGGATTATTGATATTGACCCCGGTTTTACACTGGGCGACCTGGAGCAGGAAAAGGCAAATACCATTGCCCGTTTAAAAAAGGAAGGCCTTTTTCATCAGAACAAATCACTTTCACTTCCGTTGCTGCCGCAACGCATTGCATTAATTTCTGTAGAAACAAGTAAGGGATATGCCGATTTTCTGAATGTACTAACCACCAACATTGGCGGGTATGCTTTTTTTCATTTCCTGTTTCCGTCGCTGCTGCAGGGCGAGCAGGCTGTAAAATCGATATTGCAACAGCTGCAAAGAATAAAAAAAGTGCAATCGCATTTTGATGTGGTGGCCATTATCAGGGGCGGAGGCGGTGATGTGGGGCTTTCCTGTTACAATAATTATGAGCTGGCTAAAGAAATAGCCCTGTTTCCCATACCGGTAATAACAGGCATCGGGCATGCCACCAACGAAACTGTTGTGGAAATGGTTTCATTTTCCAATGCCATTACACCCACCAAAATAGCAGAATACCTGATTCAGCAGTTTCATAATTTTTCGGTACCGGTGCAGAAGGCAGAAGAGAAAATAAAAGACAAAGCACTGCGCTTATTGAATGAGCAGCAAACACAGGTAACATCGGTATTGAAATTATTCCGATCGGTTACGCAAAATGTACTGGTTAAAAACAGGAGTGCAGTGGATGCACACGGGAAATCAATAATACGGCAGGCAGATTTTCTTTTTAAAAGTGAGCGCAATGAAATGCACGCACTGCGAAGCCGGTTACAACGGGGTGCGGCGCTTGCCTGTGATGCGAATAAACAGGCAGTAAAATTATCCGTATCACATCTTCAGAAAGATGTGGCTGCGTGCCTGATGGGGTTTAAATTCGGCATGGAGAAAACCGCGGGGTTATTGCACCATGCGTCGAAGTTGCTGGTGAGTAAAAATCAACAGGAGCTGAAGCACGATCAGCAGCTGCTTGTTGCAGCCATAAGGCAACAGGCAGATGCTGCCAGGGTTGCGGTAGGCGGACTGGAAAAAGAAGTAAGGATCATGAGCCCGGAAAATGTACTGATGCGCGGGTATAGCATTACCTTGCGGGAAAATAAAGCAGTAGGCAATTCGCAGCAGGTAAAGAAAGGCGATGTGCTTACCACCATCCTGTACCAGGGAGTAGTTACAAGTGTTGTTGAAACTTCAGAAAAAAATACAGAAGCATGAGTGAGCAGATAAAGTATACCGATGCTTTCCAGGAGTTACAGTTAATTGTTTCAGAAATTGAAAAGGGGCAGATCTCTATCGATGAATTGTCTGAAAAAGTTAAGCGGGCTGCCCAGCTGATTAAAATATGCAAGGCTAAACTTACTTCAACGGAAGAAAGCGTGAATGATATTTTAAAAGACCTGGATGCGTAAAACAGCCGGTTACAATGGGTATACACCATTCCCGTAAAATGATCAAAACTGAACAATGCCAGCCATTTTATTACCTGCGCCGGAGCGGTTTTACAGTGATTTTAATGTGCCAGGGCAAAGGCTATCCTGCAAGTGGATGGGGTTTATTGTTTATTTTCAAACCATGAAATGCCATTTAAAAAAACAGGTTGCGGCAAGCGCTGCAACTGCAGCATTGGTGCTATTCCTGCTCAGTCCTTTTCAACAGGCGGGCGCACAAGTGAAAGACAAACGCCCCAATATTATTGTAATACTGGCCGATGATATGGGCTTCTCTGACCTGGGTTGTTATGGTGGTGAAATACATACGCCCAATATTGATTACCTCGCACATAATGGCATCCGCTACACACAGTTTTACAATACATCCCGTTGCTGCCCTACACGTGCTTCGCTGTTAACCGGTTTATATAACCAGCAGGCAGGCATTGGTAAAATGACAGATGCAGAAGATGAGCCCGGCTACCTGGGGCATTTGTCTGAACATACGGTTACATTGGCCGAAGTGCTGAAAACGGCAGGATACAATACGGCGATGGCCGGCAAATGGCATGTGTCTAACACCAATGAACAGCGCACGCCTGCAGAACAACAGGCCTGGCTGAACCACCAGCTGCAAGGGGGTGATTTTTCGCCTTTACAGCAGTACCCCACCAGTCGCGGGTTTGATCGCTTTTTCGGCACCATCTGGGGTGTGGTGGATTTTTACGATCCGTTTAGCCTGGTAAGCGGCAACAAGCCTGTTGAGCAGGTGCCGGCGCATTATTATCAAACAGATGCTATCAACGATACGGCGGTAGCTTATATTAAAACCTTTGCACAATCAACGGCACCGTTCTTTTTATATGTTGCACACAATGCACCGCACTGGCCGCTGATGGCACCACCTGAAGAAATTGCCAAATACAAAAACACTTACACTGCCGGATGGGATGCCATACGCGAAGCCCGTTACCACCGCATGCTGCAGATGGGATTGATTGACAGTTCCACTACACTTTTACCCAAACGCTGGAAAAATGAACTAAGCTGGGAGCAAAACCCCGATTCTGCCTGGGATGCAAGGGCCATGGCGGTGCATGCTGCCATGATAGACCGGATGGACCAGGGCATTGGCCGCATGATACAAGCATTGAAAGCAACCGGGCAATTGGATAATACGCTGATCGTGGTACTTTCAGACAATGGTGCAAGTCCTGAAAATGCAGCTGCCTATGGCCCGGGATTCGACAGGCCAGGCGCCACGCGCGATGGTCGTGCCATTGTGTACGACACCAAAAAACAAATCATGCCAGGTGAAGAAACCAGTTTTGTTTCCATCGGGCAGCGCTGGGCCAATGTATCCAATACACCTTACCAGTACTGGAAAGCCGAATCGTATGAAGGCGGTATTCACACGCCTATGATTGCCTTTTGGCCAAAAGGTATACAAGCCAAAGGCAGCCTGAATGCACAGGTTGGGCATGTGATGGATTTTATGCGCACGTTTGCGGAGCTGGCCCATGCAAAATACCCGGCTGTGTATAAAGGGCAAACCATTATACCTACAACCGGTGTTAGCCTGGTGCCCTCGTTCAGTAATAAAACAGTACGGGGCCATGAGGCTTTGTTTAACGAACATTTCGGTGCGCGTTATGCGCGCCTGGGCGACTGGAAGCTGGTAAGTGCCAGTAATGACAGTACCTGGCATTTATACAATCTGGCTGCAGACAGAACAGAAACAACTGACCTTGCGGCCCGCTATCCTGGTAAAGTACAGCAGTTACAAACTATGTGGCGCGAATGGGCCACTACGCACCAGGTGTTTCCGAAGCCAGGGAAGAAAGGGAAATAGGAAGGACGGTTTATTGGTTGAATGGTTTGATGGTTTATTTTCGCCGCTATTTCATGTGTGCCCTGTGTTATTATCCTGTTCTTAAAAATTAAATCTACTCATGAGTGATGCTTTGCCGCTGAAACACGAACGTGTTGTTTGGGCCGATGTGCTGCGTTTTATTGCAATGTTTATGGTGATCTGTGTACACTGTACCGATCCGTTTAATATTTCACCTGCTGCCAGGTTAAACCCTGCCTATAATTTCTGGGGAACTATTTACGGTTCAGTATTACGTCCCTGTGTGCCTTTGTTTGTAATGCTTACAGGCATGCTGTTGCTGCCGGTTAAACAGGAGCCGGGCGTGTTTTACAAGAAGCGATTGCTGCGTGTGGTGTTTCCTTTTTTAATCTGGTCTGTGCTGTACGATTTATTTCCGTGGTTCACGGGTGTGCTGGGTTTGCAGCCTTCGGTAATCACACAGTTTTTTGTGTATGCAGGTGATCATCCATCGCAGGCGTTTGGTGACAGTTTACACAATGTGTTGCTGATACCTTTCAACTTTACTGCCATGTGTACGCATATGTGGTACATCTATATGCTGATTGGGCTTTACCTGTTTATGCCCATTTTCTCAGCCTGGATAAAAGATGCTACAGACAAGCAGAAGCGCATGTACCTTGGCTTCTGGATCATTACCCTGTTTATGCCATACGTGCATGAATATGTAGCCAAATACATTTTGGGCTCCTGCCCGTGGAACCAGGGATTTGATATGTTTTACTATTTCGCCGGTTTTAACGGTTACCTGTTGCTGGGGCATTATTTGTCAAAAGGCAATAACCGGAGCCTGGCCAAAACTGTACTTGTAAGCGTGGTGCTTTTCGCCATTGGCTATGCGATTACCTATATCGGTTTCGGCAAAAAAGTAGCTGATCCAAAATCAACCGAAGAGCAGATAGAATTGTTTTTCCTGTATTGCACACCCAATGTGTTTTTGATGACCATTGCCGTGTTTATGCTGGCGCAGCGTATTAAAGTAAGCAGCACATTCTGGGTGAATATTTTTGCCAATCTCACCAAATGCGGTTTTGGCATTTACATGGTGCATTATTTTTTGGTTGGCCCCAGCTGGATGATCGTAAACGCACTGCATGTGCCCATTCCCCTGCAGATAGCTGTAGCCACCAGTTTTACGTTTGCCTTTGCATGGATTTTTACGGTATTGGTATATAAACTGTTTAAGGATAAAGCAAAATGGGTGATGGGGTAACCACACACATTGTTAAAATCCCCTGCGCAAGCTGTCTCAGCTGCCGTGGGTGAAAGTATTCTCTATCTTTGCCAGCGCAGTAAAATGGTTGGCACCACTGTTTTACTGCGCTTAAAATTTCAGGCAATGACACAATGGATACGTGGTAGTTTATTTTTACTCACTGTGCTGGGTTTTTCCAAGGGTTTTGCACAAAGCAAAATGGCTGCCCGGCACGACAGTATTTCCAATTGTGTTCATGTTACCACACCCAACTGGACAGGGCATCACCCGCAGAAAACAGACCGTATGCTGAACTTTACCATGCTAAGTCTTGATACGGCAGGGCGCGAAAGCTGGCGTTCGGGTGTAATTGAAAGTTTCGATGCCGATGGTGACGGCTTTTTTATTAAAGTAACCACACCCGCCTATGTGCCCAAACATAGCGGCGGCATCTGGTGTACGGGGTACATACAACGCCCGCGCAAAAAGGGTTTCGATACTTTACAGGTAAACTATGGCGTGGTAAGGCCAGGCAGGATACAGCTCGCGGTAAAGTCGGCCGCGCCGCTTAATGAATTATACCTTATCCCGGCCAGTTTGTGGACGGCGAAGATTGAGCAGTCTGACTGGCAAACCAATCCCGCGCAGATCGAGAAATTCCGCATCTATATTTCTCCCAAAAATGTCATTGCCAATATTGATGAAACCACATACGTGGTAATTGGTAAAATCAAAGAGCAATACCATACTGCGGTGCATTACACCAAACCTTATATTGTAGAAGCGCTGCAAACGGTTACACTTAATTAGCTGTGGTTCTTATTTTTTACCGTGAAAAACGCAAAGCCGCAATGAGGCAATCAGCTAAAGGCCGCTGAAATAGCCAGGGTGATCACTATTGTGCAGGAATACATTTTTAATTTTTATATACAGATATTCGTCTATATTTGCGAACTGTCAATCCGCAACCTGGCAGTTGGCCGGTTGTCATTATATCTTTTCTCATTTTTATTAGTAACCTCGGACTATGTTTCTACATGGTCTTTGCTTTCAATCTTTCCTCGCCGGCAGGCTTATTTTAACCTGTACATTCCCGGGTTATTTTCTTCACTTTCCGCTCATCCCTTTTTCGCACGGCATGTTAAAAAGAGTATTTATTATTGGGTGAAATTAACCGCATGAAGTATAAACAGCTGGGCAATTCCGGTTTGGTTGTATCTGAACTTACGCTGGGAACAATGACATTTGGTGAAGGGGATTTTTATGGTTTGAAATTCAGTTTTGATCAGAAAGGCGCTACTGAACTGATTGCAACTGCCATTGACAAAGGCATCAATTTTTTTGATACGGCAGATGGATATGGCAATGGCCAGAGCGAAGAGATTTTAGGCAAGGCACTTGCCGGCAAACGCAAAGATGTACTGATTGCAAGCAAGGCCTGTTTCCGCACAGGGCCACAGGTTTTTAACGCAGGCGTTAATGCCAAACACCTGATTGAACAATGCGAAAACAGCCTGAAGAAATTACAGACAGATTACCTCGATGTATTTCTGCTGCACAACGAAGATCCCATAACACCGGTAGATGAATCGCTGAAGGCGGTGGAGAACCTGGTACAACGTGGCCTCATCCGTTATGCCGGTTTCTCGAATTACCAGGCCTGGAAGGCGGCTACGATGATACAGCGCCAGAAAGATTTGCACTACAGCCCGTTTATCACTTCGCAAATGCATTATTCTATCCTGAACAGGGAAGTAGAATCGGAGTTTGTGCCCATGAGCCTGCACCATGGTGTTGGCATGATGGTATGGTCGCCGCTGAGCAGTGGCTTTTTAACAGGCAAGTACACGCGCAGCAACCCGCAGCCGGAAGATGGCAGGTTAAATTCCTTTGATCTCGGGTTGTTTGACCGTGAGCTGGGTTATACCGTGGTAGATGCGATTACCGAAATAGGCAAGGCACACAATACCACACCTACCGCAGTGGCAATTGCCTGGCTGCTGTCGAAAAAAGTGGTGTCAACCGTAATCGTGGGCATCAGCAAAATGCAGCAGCTGGAAAGCAACCTGCAGGGCGCCGAACTGGAACTCAGCACCGCGGAAATTGCAGCCATTGATGCGCTTACACAACCTGTGGTGCGTTACCCCGCAACCTTTGCCGGCTTGCAGGACCAGGAGCTGGTTAAAGCACGCAACAACAGTGTATAATTATTCCATATAATTTTGTTCATCGTAAAACCATTACCCATGCTGGCCATAGAAAATAATATCCTGATCCAGGCACCTGCTGCAAAGGTGTGGGATGCACTCACCAATCCTGAACAAACCAAACAGTATATGTTTGGCTGCGAAACCGTGAGCGACTGGACAGAAGGAAGTACATTGGTATGGCGTATGATACATGAAGGGCAGGAGTTTATCCCGGTAAAGGGGTTTATAAAAGCCATTGAGCCGGGCAGGTACTTGGCGTACACAGTGATTGACCCGCACAATCCCAATTTACCGGATGTGCCGGAAAACTATCTTACTGTGACCTATACCTTAACAGAGCAGGATGGTGCTACCAACCTGGAAGTAAGCCAAACCGGTTTTGAAACCGCGGCTGAAGGGGAGAAGCGGTACCAGGATGCCTATAATAACGGCGAAGGCTGGAACCCCCTGCTGGTTAAAATAAAAGCACTCGTTGAAAATAACTAACCGCTGCAAATGGTTAATTCCCGCAAAAGCGCACGTCATGTGCGCTTTTTTTATGCCCTGTTATACTTCACTTGCATCATATTAACGCATTGTTTGCTGTGTAAGCGGTTATGTTGTTGCATAATGTGTAATGCAGCTGGCATGCGGCCTGCAGCGGAATAGTCCCGGCTAACAGCGCAGGTTGTAATCACAATGATGGATGTGGTTTTTCCCATTGCATTTCTTATAAACAGTTTCTACATTTATACCGTGCATGCTTTCTGCTGCTAACTGCAAATACCTGCTAAACACCAGGGACAATCATAGTTTAATTCCTGATCGATGCCATTTTGTTAGGGCCTTTCTTTTCATGTAAAGGCTTCAGGAGGCGCTTAGCCGAATGTCATTGAATTCCTAATACCATTTTTATGTATCAACAAAAATCAGTTCGCGTTTTTGTGCGTGCCCTTGTGTGCACATTACTGGCCTCGCAACTGCTCACGGGCTGCTATACCTATCGTATTTCAACGAAGGCGCAGGAGGGCACAGAAATACAAACCAGGCACGTGAACGCTTATTTCTGGGGATTGGTACAAAGTCCCAAAGCCATTACCACACCTGTTTGCGATTCGCTCAATGCCAGGGGTATGGCCATTGTACAAATGAAAACAAACCTGGGTTATTCGCTGCTAACGGTTGCAACACTGGGCATCTGGTGCCCTATGACGGTGCAGTACAAATGCAGCAAACCCTGTCCGCTTACCGGCCCACTTTAAAACTTACTGTTATGATGATTGTAAAATCGGGTAAAACACAATGGCAGAACAGGCATGAAGTGTTTACCCAGCCAATAAAAGATCTGTATTTCCTGGGCAACGACAATTCCATGAATGCACTCGATGCCTATAACGATGCTACTGTGGCTATCCAGAAATTGATTGCAGACGCCATACAGCAAAACACAACCTTGCGCGCGCTGGGCTCGGGCTGGTCGTGGACAAAGATTGCCACTACCGGTAACAACGGTATTATGCTCGATACGAAACCGCTTAATTCCATTTTCACCATATCGCAGCAGCAGGTTTCGCCCGACTATAAAGGCGATGTAAGCAAGCTGGTTTTTGCACAGTGCGGTGCTGCCATTTGGGAGCTAAGCCAATACCTGCAGATCCGCAACCTGTCGCTGAAAACCTCGGGCGCCAGCAACGGGCAAACCATTGCAGGCGCTATCGGCAGCGGCGCACATGGCTCTGCATTTGATTTTGGTGCGGTGCAGGATTTTGTGGTGGGGCTGCATATCGTGGTTGGTCCCAACCGGCATATATTTCTTGAACGCAAATCGGCCCCTGTTGCGGGCAGTGAAATAATACAGAAGCTGAAAGCAGAACTGGTGCAGGATGATGCATTGTTTTATGCAGCGCTCATTAGCATGGGATGTTTTGGTTTTGTGCATGGGGTAATGATTGAAACAGAATCACTGTACCTGCTGGAGTGTTATATGCGTCGCATGCCTTACGATGCCAACCTGAAAAAGATCATGGAAACACTGGATTTCAGCAATGCCAACCTGCCCTGCGGAACAGAACGGCCTTTTCATTTCGCGGTACAGATTAACCCGTATGATATAGACAAGGGCGTGTATGTAACTTCCATGTATAAACGGCCTTACACACACGATTACCAGCGCGCCAGTGATAACCAGGATGGTATTGGTCCGGGTGATGATGCCGCCTGTTTCGTGGGCAGGCTTACACAAGCTGTGCCTGCTGCCGTTCCCTTTATTGTAAATAAACTACTGGCCGGTGCGCTTACCCCTTATGAAAAAAAGATGGGCACACTGGGTGAAATATTCGATAACACTACCCTGCATGGCAAGTTGCTGTGCGCGGCCATCGGCATACCCATTTCGTTTGTAAACAAGGTGGTGGATATACTGCTGCCAATGACCAGGGGCAATGTGCCTTATGCGGGGTTGTTTGCATTGCGGTATGTGAAGAAGTCTAATGCCACGCTGGCTTTTACACGTTTTGATACGACCTGTATACTGGAGCTGGACGCCGTATTTTCGGATGCAACGCTGCAATTTTATTCCGCTGTATGGGATAAGCTGGAGCAGGCAAATATTCCGTTTACTTTTCACTGGGGTAAAATGACGGAACTGGACCCTGACAGACTGAAATCAAAATACGGTGCTGCGGCCGACAGCTGGCTGGCAGCGCGCAA
The DNA here is from genome assembly GCF_003412455.1 of Deminuibacter soli. Classification (GTDB taxonomy): domain Bacteria; phylum Bacteroidota; class Bacteroidia; order Chitinophagales; family Chitinophagaceae; genus Deminuibacter; species Deminuibacter soli. The sequence continues at coordinate 56,500 of NZ_QTJU01000002.1, forward strand.
CCAGCTGCTGGATGCCGATACCCGTAATGTGTTTACCAACCCGGTAATGCAGCAGTGGGGGCTGGATAAATAGCTTGCCTATGCATCAACGAATTGTATTGTGCCTGCTGTTGTTTTTTACCGGCCTGTTTGCCCGTGCACAAAATGCCGCGGCCATTTTTGATACGCTGCAGGCCATTAACCAACGCATCGCAGCATTGCCTTGCAGCACCGGCAAGGCGCAGCTGGTAAGCAACCGCGCCATGAACCTATACCTGACTGATAAGGTGGGCACCTACCTGTCTGATAATATTGATCTATCCTATCACATCAATACACTGGTGTTTAATTCATCGGAGGGTACAGTGGCGGTAACGCATAACCTGTACAGCCCGAAGGGGAAGGATGATGCGGTGCACAGCATGATGAGCATTGGTATTAAAACCAATATTTTCAATGCATGGAATGCTGCGTTTGCCAATAAGCAATACAATAATGAGCTGGGCTTTACCCTAAAGTATAACTGGATAGGCAGCAGCAAAACCTATGCAACACCCTGTAATGGCAGCAAGCCAAACGCCAGGCAGTTGATGGATGCGCAACGCGCTTCCCTGCTGCATTTGCTGGGAGACCGTATGAACAATGATGCCACTGCGTTTGAACAATCGCTCAGGAAAATACAAACAGCAGAAATACCCGGGCAGGATACGGCTGTTGCCAATCAATACCTGCGCACTACGTATTATGCCAACCTGGAAAATGATTATGCGCTGAACTTTGCAGCCTCGCAGGCGCAGGCCCTGATTGATGTGCATCCGTATAATTTAATCACCAGCAACTGGACCAGCATTTACGCCTGCATTCCCTTACTTACGAAGACCTTTACTGTTACACCGGGCTTCACGGGTGACTTTACTAACCGCCATCCCTGGCCCTGGCAGGTAGTGCTTAGCCATACCCGTTTGTGGGAAAGCAGCGCTGCAGGCCGTTTCCTGGCGACTTTCAGGGCGTCGGCCTTTTACAACAATGCCGCCAGTGCGAAAATGTTATTACAGACCAATCTGGCCGGTTACCGGGATAATGGCGGAACAGATACGGCTTATTTTGGCGCGCACCCAACACATGATGTGTATGTAGGCGATTATAAAAACTTTGTTACACCTGCGCTGAGTGCGCAGCTGGTGTATATTCCGCCTGAATGGCATTTTGGGCTTACGTGTATGCTGGAGCAGCATTTGGGAACAGACCATGTGCTGAATGGAAAGCTGGCGGTGCCCATGGTGCTTATTAACAGGAAAGGCGCACCTACTGCCACATTAGAGTTCCAGGTGCGGTTTTATGATATGGCGAAGGTGGTGCAGCAAAATACCAGCTTTGGAGACAGAACATCGGTAGGGGTGACGATTGGCGTGCCGTTTGAGCGGGTTGCGTTTTGAGAAAACCACGCAAAGTTCACAAAGAAAGCATGCACCACTCACTTATCCCTCGCGCTCGTATACTTCATCAATCAGGTGATTGCCACCGTCGGCGGCCTGGGTGGCCAGCTCGTCGCAGCGGTTGTTGAAGGGGTTGGTCGCATGGCCTTTTACCCATACCAGTTTAACCTGGAAATCGCGGGCTACTTTGGCGTAACGCAGCCACAGGTCTTTGTTCTTTTTGCCGCCTGCAAAATCTGTTTTAATCCACTTGTCCAGCCATTTCTTTTCAATGCTGTTAATTACATATTGGCTGTCGCTGTAAATGGTAACCGGGATGTTTTTGCGTGTGAGCGATTCAAGGGCAACAATCACTGCCATCAATTCCATACGGTTATTGGTTGTTTTACGATACCCTTGCGACAGTTCCTTTTTCTGGCTGCCCCATATGAGTACAATACCATAACCACCGGGACCGGGGTTGCCACGTGATGAGCCATCTGTATAAATAACCAATTGATGTCCTTGCTGCATAAATCCTTATTCTGGCGGCGAAAGTAAGAAAACTGGCAGTATATCCATCAATGGCTATACTGCCAGGCATATTTTAGAGAAAATAGCTGCCTTTCATATATAACACGCCATAACCGGCCATGGTTACCCGGTTGCCCTGTAAGCTGCACTGCAGCTGGCCTCCACGCGGCGATACCTGCCACGCGCTGAGTTGCTGTTTACCCAGTTGCTCACTCCAGTAAGGGATTAATGTTGAATGTGCAGAACCGGTTACCGGGTCTTCACCAATCACTGAATTGGGTACAAAAAAGCGCGATACAAAATCAACGCTGTTGCCGGGTGCGGTTACAATAATGCCTATTACATCGAGCTGGTTAAGCAGGGTGAAATTGGGTACAATGGCTTTTACCTGTTCTTCGGTTTCATACACCAGGAAGTAGTCGCGCGATTTGAGTACGGCTTTGGGTGCAATGTTAAAACCCTGCAGCAATGCGTCCGGTGCTGTTGCAGGTTGCGGCATGCGCGCAGGAAAATTCAGTTCAATTAAATCACCGGTGCGCGTAACATCGAGTATACCGCTTTTGCAGGTAAACCGGATATGATCGCTGTTATGCTGCAGCTCGTTGAAGATAACATACGATGAAGCCAGCGTGGCATGGCCGCACAGGTCAATCTCAAACTCAGGTGTAAACCAGCGGATATGATACTGATCTCCTTCTTTTACAAAAAAAGCTGTTTCAGACAGGTTGTTCTCAAACGCCAGCTGCTGCATGGTTTGGGCGGGCAACCAGCTTTCGAGCGGACAAACTGCTGCCGGGTTGCCACCAAACAGGCGGTTGGTGAATGCATCAACCTGGTATATCGGGTATGTTGTTATGATAGTGCGTTTGAATGTTAGAAAGGTATTTTATCCAGCTCCAGTAAATAATGCAGTCCCTGCCACCATTCACCATAACCGGCCGAAACATTGATGTGGCCTGCATCACCGATGTTGTGCAGGCGGCTGCCCCAGCTTGCTGCAAACTGCGCTGCTTTTTCCGGCGTAACATAATAATCGTTGTTGCTGGTGACGGTGATGGAGGGGAATGGCAGCGGGTTTAATACCATGGGTATAAAACCGGTGGTGCCGGTTGGGTAGCTGTCTGCTTCTGTATTGCTGGGTGCCACCAGCAGCGCACCTTTAATAAGGCGCTGGTATTGGTGTGCCCAGGCTGCAATGGTAGTACAGGCCAGGCTATGGCCTACCAGTATTACTTCATGCATTTGGGGAGCACCTGTTACGGCTGCATCAATGGCTGCGATCCAGTCGCTGCATACGGGCGTATCCCAGTCGCGCTGCTGTATGCGTGTAAAATTAAACTGCTGTTCCCAGATAGTTTGCCAGTGTCCTTCGCCTGAATTGCCAAGTCCTGGTACGGTAAAGATGTTGGATTGAAATTGCATGTCTAAAAATAACAACAATCTTTTAACTGCCTGCAATTTTTATCTGTACACGATGGTTAAATGGATAAATGGTTCTATGGCTCATCATACCTGGAACACGCCTGTTTTCAACGCATCGATGTGCGGGTTCTGGTTGGCAGCTGCAATGCTTTCTGCAATCACCTGCCTGGTTTGTATGGGGTCGATGATATCATCTACCCACAAACGCGCGGCTGCATAGTAGGGTGTGGTTTGCTGGTTATACTGGCTGATAATATTGTCGAGCATTTGTTTTTCTGTGGCTTCATCAATGGTTTTACCCTGTGCTTTTAACGAGGATACCTGTATCTGCAGCAATGTTTTCGCGGCCTGCTCGCCACCCATCACGGCTATTCTTGCAGAAGGCCAGGCAAATATGAAACGCGGATCGTAGGCTTTGCCACACATGGCATAGTTACCTGCTCCGTAGGAGTTACCTACAATAATGGTGATTTTGGGCACTACTGAATTGGCTACTGCATTCACCAGTTTGGCGCCATCTTTTATAATGCCGGCATGTTCGCTGCGGCTGCCGACCATAAAGCCTGTTACATCCTGCAGAAACACCAGCGGTATTTTTTTCTGGTTACAGTTTAATATAAAGCGGGCTGCCTTATCGGCGCTGTCGTTGTAGATAACGCCGCCCATCTGCATTTCGCCTTTTTTGTTTTTAATCACCAGTCGCTGGTTGGCCACAATGCCTACTGCCCAGCCATCAATACGGGCATAACCGCATAGAATGGTTTTACCATAATCTTCTTTAAACTGTTCAAATTCGCTGTTGTCAACAATGCGTTCAATAATGCCAAGCATATCGTAAGGGCGTGCATTGTTCTCGGGAATAATACCATACAATTCTGCGGGATCTTTTGCAGGCGGTGCAGGTGCTGCCCTGTTGAAACCCGCGCTGGCAGGCAATCCCAGCTTGCTGATAATTTTTTTTACCTGGTCAAGACATGCCTGCTCCGTGTCGAACTTATAATCTGCAATGCCCGATATGGAAGTATGTGTGTCGGCACCGCCGAGCGTTTCTGCATCAATGTTTTCGCCAATGGCGGCTTTTACCAGGTAAGGGCCTGCGAGAAAAATACTGCCATTGCCTTCTACCATCAACGTCTCATCGCTCATAATGGGCAGGTAAGCGCCGCCAGCCACACAGGCGCCCATTACGGCCGCTATCTGTGTAATGCCCATGGCGCTCATGCGTGCATTGTTGCGGAAGATGCGGCCAAAATGTTCCTTGTCCGGAAATATCTCATCCTGCATGGGCAAAAACACACCGGCGCTGTCAACCAGGTATACAATAGGCAGGTGGTTTTCCATGGCTATTTCCTGCAGGCGCAGGTTCTTTTTACCGGTAATGGGAAACCAGGCCCCGGCTTTTACGGTTTGGTCATTGGCTACCACCATACATTGCCGCCCCTGTATATAGGCCAGCACCGCAACGGTTCCGCCGGCAGGGCAACCGCCGTGTTCGGTGTACATATCAAAGCCGGCAAAGGTGCCCAGCTCTGTAATGGGGTTATCGGTATCACATAAATAGGCGATGCGCTCGCGGGCAGTGAGCTTGTTTTTCTCGTGCTGCTTTTCAATGGCTTTTTTGCCACCGCCCAGTTTTATTTTATCGGCCTGACTTTTTACCTGCGACAGTAACAACTTCATCCAATCCTCGTTGCGGTTAAATTCAATGTTCATATGCTAATGATCGTTAGTTTGATAAAGGTAAGGGTTAGATGGAAATTGCGCACAGCTTTTAGCAGATAGCGGATAGCTTTTGGTTTTTTACGTGGAATTCAATTTTTACCACAAAGAATGCGGAGAGAAAGCCCACAAAGATCACAAAGGGTAAATAACAATGCCGTTAGCATGGGTACACTAACGGCATTGGCAGGTTACCTGCTGCGCTGCCTAGGGGGCGTGGTACAACAGGGAATTGGGCAGTGGTATTTTAGACTGGCCCTGTGCCTGTATGAATACATTTAATTCGTTATCGCCGCCGGCATCATAGTACAATACTTTAATGGCGTGGTAGCCTTTTTTGAGGGCGATCTTTCCTGTTGCTTCGTGTGCGGTGTGGTTGCCGTCGTCATCTACCACTATGTTTTCATCTATCGATAGCTGGCAGCCATCATCTGCTACGGTGTAGAAGCTGTACATATTGTCTGCCGGGATGTTGATGTAGCCGGTGTAGTACAGGGCAAATTTGCTCGCGCGTTCTTTGGGTACCACATTGATATTGTCTGCAATGCCGGTTGTTTTGGGTGCCAGGTTATTGATAAGCGCAAAGTTGATGGTGCTGTCTGTTTCAAAGTACTGGTAACGCACGCCGGGTTCAACCTGTTTTACCTGTATGGGCGGAAGCCGGTTATAGATCACGGCTTTGTCGCTTGCAGCAAAGCTGGTCAGGGCATCAGCAGCAGTTCCAATGGCCTGTACGGTGGCGCTCTGTTTTACAGTAAATGGTTTTTTGTATACGGGTGATGCTTCTGTTGGCAGGGTGCCATCTGTAGTGTAATGAATGGCAGCTGCTGTTTTATCGCCCGTGATGGTTACAACAGGTTCTGTTTTGCCCTGCGGGTAACTTACCTGCACCTGTGGTTTGTGTACAAAGCGACCGTAGCCTGCTATTTTTATTACATAGGCATCTGTAACAGTGATTTTGTTGGGGTTGTATTGCGGCAGGTGTACTACCACATTGCTGTTGGTATTTTCCCAATGCAGTGTTTCACCTGTGGCGAGGAAGGTAAGGGCTGTGCCTTCGGGCAGGTGCATCTTTTTCAGTGTGATATTGTTGTTATCGGGGTAGCGTGGCAGTATGGCGTAGAGGTTATTGTTTTTCCCGTTATAGGTATAAAAGACTTCTTTCACCGCGTAACCAGGGTTGGGGTTGATGGTGCTTTTGAGTATCGGGTCTTCACCGCGGGCAGGTTTGTAGGTGGTTTTACCTTCGCTCCATTGAAAGGCAGTTCTCCAGCGGGTGGTGTTGTAAATGGCTTCACCGTTCAGTTTCAGCCACTGGCCAATGCTTAACAGGCGCTCCTGCATAATGGGTGGTATTTTGCCGTGTGCATCCGGACCAATATCGAGCAAAAAGTTGCCGCCACGACTTACTTTATCTACCAGCTGCAACACCAGTGATTGTGCGGTGTTGTAGTCCCACGCATCTTCTGTGCGGTTGTAACCGTATGAGTAACCGATGCCGCGGCTTTCTTCCCAGTAGTGATTGTCGAATTCAAGATCAGGCTGGTACTCGGGTGTAAAGAAGCCTGCATGATGAAAGCGCACTTCTTTTCCCCAGCGGTCGTTTACCACAATGCTGTCTTTCACGCTGCTGCTGTTGTACAGCCAGGCCAGGAAGGGTTTCGATTTCCACTGGTCTGCACTCATTTCCCATTCGCCGTCTGTCCACAATACATACGGGTGGTATTGTTTAATGAGGTCTTTCATCTGTGGTATTTCGTGCTGGGCAACATACTTGTCTTTATCGTGCAGCCACAGCGGGTTATACCATTCGTACAGGGAGAAGTACAGGCCGGGTTTTACTGATGTTTTGGCTACGGCCTTAAACAGGTCGCCGATTAAGTCGCGCTTAGGGCCTGCGGTTACTGCATTCCAGGGAAAGCCCCAGTCTTTATCGGCTTCCTTGCTGGGCCACAGGCAAAAGCCATCGTGGTGTTTGGAAGTAAGTACAATGTATTTGGCGCCCGATTGCTCGAACAGCTTAGCCCATGCTTCGGGATCAAACAACTCGGCTTTAAACTGGCTGGCCAGCTGGTAGTACGTGGTATTGCCGTATTGCTGCTGGTGCCAGTCGGTAACCGCACCGTTATAACTCTTGTTCACCAGCCAATGCTGGTACCATTCGGCATAGTTGCCTTTGGGCGTATAAGCAGGAACGGAGTAAACGCCCCAGTGAATGAAAATGCCAAATTTGGCGTCTTTAAACCATTGCGGAACGGGTCGTGTATCGAGGCTTTCCCAGTTGGGCTGGTAGGTTTGGGCAAGGGAAAATGTGCTGCAGCAGCAGAGGCAGGCAAATAGCAACCAGTGTACTTTCATAATAAAGGTTTAAGCAGAAATTTTCTATAGGTCTTGTTCGATATGGGAAAAATAAACAATATCTCCTGTAGAACCGGTTGAAAGCGCTGTTTTTTTATTCAAAATGAATAAGATTCGCCATTTTTACCGGGGTAATCCCATTTTACCGTGCCCTTGCACAGGGAAAGGTACTTACGATAGGTACCTGATTTAGCTGAAGACCTGTATGTACGGTAGTTTCAAAAATTTTTGAAAAAAATATTACTAATATTTGTTAGTGTCAATGAAACGCTGTTATTTTGGTTCAGCAAATGCAAATAATGCAGTTGCTCTTTAACGATTCTTGCTACGATTCTTGCCAATTTAAGATTGCCCGGCTTTGCCAAAGCCATATGAAAAAACGGAGATTTTATTGTTTTTCTACAAAAGATAGCACGCTGTTTCTGCAGCGTGCCTTTTTTTCTACCTATCCCAGTATTTTCTAACAATGCGGCCACGTTTTCTCCTGATGTTCTCATGAGCTCTGGTGAGTTTCTCCATAATTAAATTACCGCGTTTTCCTGTTTGTACTCCCGGCAATGGTAATGCGGCCATTGTCAACAAAACGGCGGTGGCTTACCACCCTGGCCAAAGGCGTAATACGCTGCAGGGGTTGAATGAAGTTGTGGAAAGTAGTCACGGTTTTGCCATCGAGCAGGCCGGCAAGGGAAAGCACACCTGCGCCTGTACAAACCGACATAATGATGGCCGAATCTGCCGCATTGCGCTGTAACCAGCTGCGGAGCACTGTATCCTGCATGGCTTCTTCTACATCACCACCGGGTATGATGATGATATCGGGCTTTGGCGCATTCGCCGGGTTGTGCTGCGGCGTAATGGAAACAAACTGCTGGGCGGTAATGGGCGCCGGTGGTGCCAACGGTGTATTCTGTAAAGCCGTTTACATAGGCAAACACTTCTCCGGGGCCGGCGGTGCGCCATAATCAGCGGCTTCATAAAAAATATGGGCAGGCCCCGCAAGGTCAAGCAGGTGCACCTGCGGCGGAACAACAAAGGCAATGGTAGCTGGGGCAGACAATAGATGTGTGTTTAGATCGAATGTAAATAATTTGTGTGAAGCACTTAGCCGGGCGTTCAGCTATAAAAAAAGCATAGCAACTGCTGTATGAAAACAACAGCAGTTGCTATGCTCGTCTGCCAGTGATGGTCAATAATTTTATCGGTTCGACTGGAACCTGATGGCGATATCCCTGATACGTTCGGGAATGAGGTTGTTGCGATACTGGATTTCTTCAGAATATAACCTGATGCGGCCATTCGTTAACATAACCGTTAAATTCTTGTCTTCATCATTTACCGTATGGGCCTCATATTCTCCAATTTCTTTTCGCACATTTCTGGCTTTTGAAAGAACTTGTTCAATTTCCGGTTGCCCGTAGTTTTCCACATTCATTCTAACTACAATTTTAAGTTTCGGGACTAGGGTCGTGATTCTTCAGTCAATGTCGTTCAGTTAAGATCTTTTGTGTTGGTTTCACGCAAAGGAGCAAAGTCGCAAACGCATAAACGAAGCGCTTACTAAATGACATTGATTCTAAAGTACCTGCTAATGTCGGAAAAATTTGTCAATCCGAAGCCGGTATGCAGCAAAGGAAAGGGTTTAAATGTTAATAATAGGTTGAAAATGAGTTGTAATATATTTTATAAATAGGTGTTTTAATTTCATTAACCTTTGCTTCACTACTCGTTTGGCAGCCAGAAATCAAACGGCGCATCGCGGTTGCAGGTGAGTGTTCCGTTTTCAAAAACCAGTTCTGCCACCTGAATCGATGAGCGGCGCAGATCGAATGGGATGATGCCGTTGGGGCCGGCAGGTGCTTCGCCATGCGATTTGCGGCCGGGATGTGTGAAGTAAAAAATATAGGCTTTGTTGTTTACTACAATCACATCGCCATGCGCACCGGTAGGTGTGTCTTCAGGGCGTTTGCCGGGTACATCGAGCACACGCTGCTGTTTTTCCCAGTGATCCAGGTCGGTTGAGCGGTATACGCGCATACCTGCCCACTCATCGGTTAACAGCCAGTAATAGCCATTGAAGGAAAATACTTTGGGTCCTTCCTGGCCATGACCGGGAAACAAAGGCTGATCGTGGGTTTGCCAGTGCTGCAGGTCTTTGCTTTCTGCCATCAGCATATTGCCTACAGGGTTCTTGCTGTCTTTATACCACATGCGCCAGGTTTTGTTGGGCAGCTGAAACAAGGTGGCATCTATCACATCTTCTGACGTGAGTTTGGGAAAATCAACCAACTGCCAGTTCCATAAATCAGTGCTGGTAAAATGCGACATGCGTGCACGTCCGCCCCAGTGTGTGCGCACGCCTTCAATATAGGTTACAAATAAATGGTATTTGCCGTTGAAGTATTGTACATCGGGCGCCCAAAAGGTATTCATGCCTTTGTCTATCTGCAGGTTCAGGGTGCCGCGGTATACCCATGTTTTGCCATTGTCGCTGCTGCTGGCAATACCGATGGCGGTGCCGTAACAATACGATACATCTTCTGCTTCGGTATTGGCGCGACGCTGGGAGTATACCATCCACCAGCTTTTTTCTTCCCTGTTCCAGAAAATAGACGGGTCTGCCGCGCCGTCTGTGACAGGATCGCGGAACAAAGGAGCAGGTGCTTTATGCAAGGTTGTGTTTTGCGCGAAGGCTGCCGAGGTAACCAGTAATAAAACGGGCAGCCATTTGAATATAGCCATAGTATATTGTTTTAAACAGCGGATAGGTGTATGTATTAATTCCCGGTGGTAGTTTGCATGCCGTTTTTACGGGTACGCAATCTGCCAGCAACAAACAGCCCGATGTTTTTGCCTTCTTCATAACCGTTGTTGATGGAATTCATGTAGTGAATGCCGCCATAAAAACGGCTGATCGCTGCTTCTTTGGCTGCCTGCTCAAAAGAAGTAAAGCTGCGCGGCAGCAAACCAAATTCACTTTCGGTTGAATCGGTATAACTGAAGTGTTCGCCAAACAACTGGTTAAGAATAACCGCAGCTGCAGCAGATACCACGCTATGCCCGCTGGTGTATTCGGGGAAAGGTGGTGTTTGCAAAGTGGGCAGCCAGGCTGTATCAATGTACTGGTTGATATAAGTCTCGGGACGTACTACGCGGCTGCGGTATTTTTCATCCCAGCAGCTGATAAAGCAATCTGCCAGTGCAATAGATAAACGGGCGTAGGCTTCTGCGCTTTGTATGGCGCTGGTTTTTGTTTTTTCACAAGCCTGCCTGGTTATATTAATCCAGTGGCCGTTGGGAGATATTTTCTTGGTGGCGTACATCACGTGTCCGCGTACGTTCATCTTGAAAGGATTACAATCCCAGAAATTGGCAATCTCGCTTTGTTCGGCAGTAAGGTTGTTTACAGCATCGTGCACGGCCATTACCTGTTTGTAAAATGCGCTGCCTGGCTTTGCGGAGAATGCAGTGGCAGGTGCCGGTTTAAACTGTGCGGCAGAATCAATCATAAATGTGCGGATGCTGTTCCAGTGCGGTTCAACTGCCTTGATGTAGGCCGGTGGTGTGGGCCGCCAGGTGGCAGGGTTTTCATCCACAGGGTATTTGGGCAGGGAGCGTGATTCACGGTAGTTATCTTTTGCAGACCATGCGATGATGTGTTCGGCAACTTTTTGTCCGTATGCAATAGAATAATTGAAGCTCGCAGTATCGATGCCCGTGTTTTTAAATTCCTGCAGCAGCTGTTCTTTAAAGGCATCTATCTTTTCTTCTGATATTACCATGGTTTTACCCACGGTTAATATGGCCTGCACAGCTGCCAGCGCATAACTGCAGCTGCGGCCCGGTAATGGCTGTGGCATTGGTTGCAGGCCATGCAGCTGGCCTGCCAGGCTCTGGTAGCCTTCATTACCCGGCACCAGGCATTCGTAGGCAGCGGTACAGATGTAGGCATAGGTGCGGCTGGCTACCGGTGGTGAATAAATATCGTATACAATTACGTCGGTTACTTTTTTAATGGCACGATGTACATAATCTGCCTGCTCGGTTTGCTGTTTCCAGCTTTGCGTATGTGCAAGGGTAGTAGTGAAGAGGCCAACGAATAACAGCAGCTTTCTCATAAAACTTTTCTTTTAGTACCCATGTAATTGGTGATAATAACCTGTGTGATATTGCTGTTCACAGGTATACTGCGTGATGATTGTGATAAAAAGCCCGAGCCATAGTAGAACTCCATTTTGCGCGTAGTGCCATTGGCCAGTGTAATTACTGCACTGCAGTCACCGGGTTTCAGCTGTATGCGTTTGGCAGGTGCGCTGCCTGCCTGGTGAAACAGCAGCAGGCTATCCTGGTTTTGCGTGGCAATCACCAGCTGTTCGTTTTGTGCATTGAAGATGTTGGCCAGTGCCTTGCCATCGCCGGTAATGCAGAAGCCGCTTTTGCTTAAAGGCACATCACTGAAATTGCCCTTGCCATCGCCATGCAGGTATAGGCCGGCAAATGCATCGTGGCGGCCGCTGTAGGGCTCCATGCCATAATCGTTGCCAGTGAGCAGCAGGTCAAGGTTGCCATCGTTGTCTACATCCTGCGCCAGCATGCCAAATACCGGTGCGGTTTGTGCAGCAGCAGGTAAGGGTGTTATGGCAAACCGGCCATTGCCTTTGTTCTCGATGTAGCACGATGCCATGTTGGTGGCTTGCAGACTAATAGCGCCATCCCTTTCTTTAGCGCGCCATATATCAGTCATGGTGGCCATGCCGAATGATTTATAGGTAGGGTATCTTTTGCGGATAGAGATTACCTGCGCCACCATATCGTCGCGGGTTGACATGGGGAAGGATTTCCTGGTGCCATCTGCAGCTTTCATGTAACAGAACACCATGGCATCCATAGAGCCGTTGTTGTCCATGTCTTTGGCAAGCAGGGTAAGCGGTTCCTGTGCAGTTGCCTGGTAATTGCTGTTGAGGCCTAGGTTACCGGCTACATAGTCCATATCGCCATCGTTGTCAAAATCACCTGCTGCCAGGCTGTTCCACCAACCGGTGGCGGTGGCAATACCTGTGTTGGCGGTAACATTCACCAGTGCGGTACCGGTATTTTTAAAGAAGCTTACCGGCATCCATTCACCGGTAACAATCAAATCAATTTTACCATCGTTGTCAAAGTCGGTCCACAATGCATCGGTAACCATGCCTATGTTTGCGAGTTCCGGACAGTATTGCGCTGTTACATCCGTGAACTTGCCGTGGTTGTTTTTGTACAGGAAACTGCGTGGTGCAGTGGGATAGGAGCCGGATACCACACGGCCGCCTACAAACAAATCCAGGTCGCCATCGCCGTCAAAGTCTGCCGCGCGCACGCAGGAGCCGTTGGTTGAATCTGCAGGCAGGGCTGTTTCGCTTTTGCTGAAGCGGCCTTTGCCGTTGTTGATAAACAGGCGGTCATTGCTGATGGGGTGGTTGGGTGGTATTTCGTAACTGCCGCTTACGAGGTACAGGTCAAGATCGCCATCGTTGTCGGCATCAAAGAACAGTACGCCCATGTCTTCATACAGGGGATCATCTTTCACTGCGAAACGCGCAGAATCGATGGTGAATTTACCGCCCTGCTGCTGCATGAAAAAAACACCGCTGTTGCCCGAAGTACCGCCGAGGTAAAAGTCTTCCAGCCCGTTGTTGTCAATATCACCTACAGCAATGCCGGGGCCATACTGGCTGAGTTTATGCGGTATGGTAGGTTGTATATCGTAGTCTACAAAGTCACGTTCCTTCGGTTTAAAACGGATACCATACTTTGAAGCAACATTGGTGAACACCGGCTTTGCAGCAGGGGCAGCCTGTGTTTTGCTGATGGCGTCTTTGTATGCAATGGTGAAGGGTTTGCCTGCGGGCACATTGGTCCATAACTGTGTTTTGCCATCAGGCCACTGTACAACAATGGAATCGGCCTGTGTGGCGGTACCCAGACCAAAATGGGCTCTTGCATCATCGGTTGACAGGTAACCGCGGGCAGGCTGGTGCTGGTAATACAGCATTTTATCGCCGTAATGCACGGTAAGCTGTGCACCATAGCCATTGGTGTTTTGCGCAGGCCCGGCAATGGTTATGGTAAGACTGTGGGTATTGGTACCGTCTAAAGTATTTTCATACACAAATGCCTCATCGTTGATATTGTTGATCACCACATCCAGGTCGCCGTCGTTATCAAGATCAGCATATACGGCGCCATTTGAAAACGAAGGATGGGTAAAGCCCCAGCTTTGCGAGGTGTTCTGGAAGCTGGTGCCGGTGGTGTTTTTAAACGAGTAGTTAGGCAGCTTTACTACAGGCAGTGAATCAGTCATAGCCAGTGTATAGTTGCCTGCGGCACGTTGCTGACCGTTGTTGAAATCAATATAGTCCAGGTCGGTTACATCACGCGGCAGGCCGTTTGAGATAATGATGTCCCGCAGGCCATCGTTGTCAAAATCTGCAATCAGCGGGCACCAGCTCCAGTCTGTCTGGTATACACCGGCCATATACCCGATATCGCTGAACACGGGTTTGCCAGCTGCGGTAAGGCCGCGGTTTAACTGCAATACATTGCGTACATACTGGTGTGTATAACCGTAACGTGCGCTGTTGGTATAGTTGTAATATTCGTTACCGCTGAGCATGCGTTTTTTGCGGAGGTTGTCTTCCGGCAGCATTTCGAGCGATAGGAAATCAATCAATCCGTCGTTGTTAATGTCCACTGCATCGGTGCCCATGGCATTCCAGGCAGTGTGTCTGAAGTATTCACCCAGGCGGTCGGTGAAAGTACCGTCGTGGTTGTTGATGTAACACAAATCGTTCGACACAAAATCGTTGGCCACATATACGTCGGGCCAGCCATCCCTGTTAATATCGGTGATACAGGCTGCGTGGCCCCAGCCTTCTGTTTGTATACCGGCTTGTTTAGATACGTTGGTAAACGTACCGTTGCCGTTATTGCGAAACAGGCGGTCAGTGTTTTTGGCGCTGCCGTCTTTTACTTTCGGTCTGAATTTGATGGGCGTTTTAGGATCATAGAGTTCGTTGGTAACCAGGTACAGGTCAAGATCGCCGTCTTTATCGTAGTCGAAGAAATAAGCCTGTGTGCTGAAGCCGGTATCATCCAATCCATAGGCTGCGGCTGATTCTTTAAAGGTGGGGATGCCATCTTTGCCCACACCCTGGTTAATGTACAGCAGGTTGGTGCGCAGGCGTGCATCTTTTCTGAAAGAAGCGCATACATAGATATCCTGCAGCCCGTCGTTGTTAATGTCTACCACAGAAACACCGGTACACCAGTGCCCGTTACCGCCAACACCTGCCGCATCTGTTACATCGGTAAAATCCATGCCGCCCTTGTTCAGGTACAATTTGTTGGATACCATGTTGCCTGCAAAATACAGGTCGGGCAGGCCATCGTTGTTGAAATCGCCGGTGCCTACACCGCCGCCGTTGTAAATATTGGCCTGGTTTAATATGTTGATGGTATCGCTCTCGGTGAGCTGGTTTTTAAAACTGATGCCTGTTTGTGAAGAAGGGCGCAGCTGGAATAAGGTTTTGCCTGTTTGTGCTGCTGCAGGCAGCGCGGGTAATACAACGATACAGGCTAATGGCAGCAGGTTCCTGAGTATCATATGGCAGTTGGTTGTGGTGTATGCAATCTAAGCATTAAAGCAGTGGGTTGGGCAGGTTGGGTACAGCTATTTAAATGAACAGCATAAAAAACGCGGCCCGCCCGGGAGTAGACAGGCGGTACCGCGTTGTCAGTATTATTTGTTGATTTTGTCGTTCAGCATTTTCATAAAGTAACCGCCTACAACGCTGCGGGCCTGGAAACCTACCTGTTTGCCATCAGTGGTTTCGTGCCAGTCGCTCAGGGGCACGCGTGTGGGTGTTTCGGCGATGTAGGTACCCAGCGGGGCTACCAATGCCTGGAAATCGTTACTGTTATCAGCTAAAGTGGCTGTCCATATAATCCAGTCACTCTTGGTGTAAGTTTTACGGCTGTCGAGGGGCAGACCAAATTTGTTCTGGTGTGCCAGGTAAAACTTCATTTCTTTCTGGTACACATCTTTAGGGAACAGGTTTAAGCCAAGCACTTTATCCCAAACCAGGTTGTATTTCTGGCTCCAGGTACCGTTCTTGTCAAACGTAAGTGCGAAGTGATCGCCTTCATCACACATGCTGCCCCATTTGTTGGCCATATCCTGTGCAATAGCGCGGTACTTGGCTGCAGTTGCTTTTTCACCGATCATGTCGGCCAGCATGGCGTAGCTGCCAATGCCTACGATGGCTTTTACAGAAAGGTTCGCATTGCGTGCGAGGTGACCTGCGAAGTCATCGGTACATAACTGGTTAGCGGGATCAAAGCCGTATTTCACCAGGTAGTCTGTCCAGGTGGTTAAAGTAGCCCAGTGTTTTTTGGCGTAGTCTGCATTGCCTTCTGCTTTGGCAACAGCTGCGGTGAGAATGGTCATGTTGCCTGATTCTTCAACCGGCATACCGCCGCCGCCGTATACTTCACCATTGGCCAGGGGATAGGTACCCAGGTCGTGTGCTGCATAAGGCTTTGTGTATTTGCCGCTTTCGCTGAAGTAAAAGATGCCGGTAAGCATGCCTTTCATTAATTTAGGATTGTACAGCAAAAACAGTGGTGCAGATGGATAGGTTACGTCAACGGTATTGATACAGCCATTGCTGAAGTTTTCTTTAGAGAGGAACAGCACATCGCCCTGCGGGCTTTTTACCAGTTTGTGAGCTGCAATGCTTTGCCTGTATGCCAGGGCACAAAGCTCAGCATAGGTTTTGCCACCTGCTTTAACGGCATCGTTGTACATGCTTTCGTTAAAGGTGTTGCATTGCTGCAGTACAGTAGTGTAATCAGCAGCAGCTTTTACCAGTTGCTTTTCGATGGTTTGTGATGCATCATTTTTCCACCAGGGCTGCAGGTTCTGGCCAAAGTACTGGATAGAATAGATATCATCGTAACCCAGTAAAAACACCTGCTCTTTGCTGTCGCCGCTTACTTTACCAAGCGATACCACGCTGTTGAGCACAAAGTTTTTACCGGTGCGTGGTGCAACGGCAGCAGCTTTGCCTGCAAACACGGCAGGGATATCAATTGATTTGGCATCAGTGATCGACTGTATCGATTTAGCAGCTGAAGGCACGGCTACATAGATATAGCCCCAATCAATACGCAGGTCATCACCTTTTTTCTGCAGTACGGGCTGTGCGGTGGTACCTGCTTTCAGCATGTTGAGCTGCGGCAGGTTTTCCTGGCTGGCTTTTACTTCCTGTGCAGGTGTGTTTGTTGCAACATTGGTAGAAGCGCCAAAGTATACCTGTACATTGTGCGATTGCCCGTCTGTTGATTTAACGGCATAGCTGATATACGAAACCGGGCGTGATAACAGGTCCAGGTCGTTCAGCAGCAGGGGCGAGGTAAAGCTGAGTGTTGCGTCAACCGGTCCGCAGGCAAACTGGTAAATGGTTTGTGTTGCGTTGAGCTGTACGCCTTTCTGTTCTGCCGTAAGTATGGCTGCATTTTTCTTTAACGCGGGTTCGTTGGAGATACCTGCATCAAGCATGGCGCCGCCTACATTGTTTCTAACGTGAATGGCCAGTACGTTGCTGCCTTTTTTAAGCTTGCCTGTAACTGCCTGTTCCAGGGTAAAGTACTGGAACTTGTTGAGCCAGCCTTTGTAACTGTAAGCGAGCACGCCGTTTACATATACTTCGGCATCATCGTCGTGGTTAATTTTCAGGAACAGTTTGTTGTAATCGAGTTTGGTGAGCGTAAACGTTCTGCGGAACCAGATATCCTTTGTGTCCCATTTGGTACCACCGCCACGACCGTTATCGGTAAAAGGCGCTTTGGCCGCTTTCCATGAGCCGTCGTTAAAGTCAGTATTCTGCCAGCCTGCTGCAGGTTCGGCATAGGTGTATTTTGCAGTATAGCTTTGTTCATCGCTGGTAGGTACTACACTTTCATAGCTCTGGCTTTCTGCGCCGAGTACGCGGTATATCTTGTTGTCTACTTTCACATAACCGGTGAGTGACTGGTCGGCACCTGTCCAGTGTTTGGTAGGTGTTGCATTCAGTTCATTGCTGGTGCTCCAGATGCTGAAATAGGGGTCGTGTGTTACCAGGGGATAAGCCGGAGCCTGCTGCTGCGCCAGGGCCGGGCTGGCCGTAACCAGCAGGGAATACAAAAACGGTTTGAGTTTCATGTCGCGAAATTGAAAATGATTGTTGAGTTGCCTGATTGTTCTATGGTTGAATATTGTTATTTGGCTTGATGGTTCAATGGCTGCAATTCAACCATTGAACCATCAAGCCATTGAACCATTTCCGGTTATTTATTGTACAATGCCTCGTTCACCTGTTTCAGTTTGTCGAGCGGCATTTTCATTTCTTTCCTGTCGTAGGTCATAAATCCGTTTACTTCACCTTCCACGTCGGTGGTTTGGGTGTATACTGCTGCAGAAAGACCATGGCTGATTAACATGGAGAGCCTGTCGGTAAACGTGGTATAGCGTTTGAACATTTCGTCGCTGTCCTTGAAATTCTGGTAACCCCAGTTTTTATTGCTCTGCCAGGTGTGGCCGTCCAGTGGCATACCGAGACCGCCGAATTCACCTACCACCAGAGCCTGTTTGGCGCCAAACAAATCGGGGCGTGGCATAGCTGGGTCAGGATAACTGTGCAGGTCAAGGATATGGCCAACTGCACCGGGCTCGTAGTTGCCACCGCTGGCGCTGTTTACCAAACGGCTGGGATCTTTGTGCATGGTCCACTCCGTAATTTCTTTTGTTTTAAACTGGCCCCATGCTTCGTTGAAAGGTGTCCATACAATAATGCTGGGGAAGTTGTAGAGGGCATCGATAATGGCATTCCATTCTTTGCGGTAATAACCTTCAGAAGCGGCGGTGCGGTTCTGGTCTGTAGCGCGGCCCAGCACACCGGGGCGGTTTTCCCAATGGTTGCCGAGGTCGCCGCTTGGCATATCCTGCCATACCAGCATACCCAGTTTATCGCAATAGTAGTACCAGCGTGCAGGTTCTACCTTAATGTGTTTGCGGATCATGTTAAAGCCCATTTCCTTTGTTTTGGCAATGTCGAACTGCAGGGCCTCATCGGTTGGTGCAGTGTACAAACCATCGGGCCACCAGCCCTGGTCGAGCGGGCCGTATTCAAACAGGAAGGCATTGTTCAGCATCATTTTCTGGATGCCGCTGTTGTCGGGTGCAATGGATATTTTACGCATGGCGAAATAGCTTTTTATTTCGTCAATGGTTTTGCCCTTGCGTGTTACAGTCACTTTTACATCATACAGGAATGGGTTGGAAGGCGACCAGGCTTTTGCATTGGGAATGCTGAGTGTGGCGCTGGTATCATGACCTGTTTTGGTGGCTACCTGTTCGGTGCCATCAAAAGCGGCGATGGTAATTTCATCTGTGGGCTGCAGGTTCTGCACGCTTGCGCTGATGCTTACCTGTTTGCTATCGAGGTCGGGTGTTTGGTGGGTGCCGGTGATATAGGTTTCAGGCACTGTTTCGAGCCAAACGGTTTGCCAGATACCGGTTACGGGTGTGTACCAGATACCTTCGGGTTTTTTCACCTGTTTGCCGTGCGGCTGAGGGCCATCATCCGTAGGGTCCCATATGCGAACAGCGATTTGCTGGGCGGCACCTTTTTTCAGTGCAGCAGTTATATCAAAAGTAAACGGATCGTAACCACCTTCGTGGGTGCCTACGGGTGTGCCGTTGATGTAAACATCCGCACGCCAGTCTGCCGCGCCAATATGCAGCAATACTTTTTTGCCCTTGGTATTACCGTTGAGCGTAAAGCCGCGCTGGTACCATAACACACTGTCTTTGCCTACTGTTTTACCAACACCCGAGAGGGCCGATTCAATGGCAAAAGGCACGAGTATATTACCCTGGAAGCTTGCGGGCAGGCTGTTACCCTGGGCTTGTGGCAATACGCTATACTGCCACAAACCGTTTAGGTTTTGCCATTCGCTGCGCTGCAGTTGCGGGCGGGGATATTCGGGAAGTACACTGGCCGGGTTTACCTTTTCGGCCCAGGGTGAGCTTATTTTACCGGGCACCATTTGCCAGGATGCAGTTTGCGCTGAAGCGATGCCGGTGATGAGCACAGAAGAGAGCAGGAGTAGTTTGTTCATACGTTGCTGATAAAAGTGTTTATTGATGAAAAGCGGAAGGTAAAGAAATGCCACATCAGTGACATGGCATTTCTTTCATTTAACTACAAGGGAATTTGCTGAACAGAGCCATACAACAGATCTTCCACGCCCTGTATTTTAACAGCGATACGTGCAAATACGTATTTCTGCGGGGCTACGTTTGGCGCAGCCAGGGTAATGGTAATATTGTTGGGGTCAGTGATATCGCCGCCGTTAATGCTGGCAGAAGCCAGCGGGTTGGCATTGGATGCAAACTGTGTTTTGTCAACAAACAGTACTACGCGTTCAATACCTTTTGCATTGGCATCGGTGATAATCTGCTCTGCTTTAAAATTAGCCGTGAGCGTTCCGCCGCTGTTGGTAATTTTTGCATTGCGGATCATGTAGAACGGTGTAACCTCGATGTTGATGTGCTGGCTTCCGTTCATGGTAATGGATAAGCTGTCGGGTGCGCCGGCAGGTGTTTGCGGCCACATAAACGGTCCCTGCCCGTTAGGGATAATGAACTTGTAGTTGCCGTTAAACAGCAGCTGGCTCATGTTGCCGTCGGGTGCAAAAGTGCCGTCAATAGAACCTGTTTTACCAAAACCGAACTGGTACAATTGGTAAGGCACCTGGTTATATTCAACGCCTACCGTATCGCCTTTATACAACAGGGTGCCTGTGAGCGATGAACTGGGTGGCGCATAGTTGTCTTTTTTGCAGGCAAATGCAGTAAGCATTACACCAGCGAGCAGACTATAAGATAGAGATTTCATAACAAACAATTTAAAGTGAACTTACTGGTTGGGCTGCCTTACAATTTTCGGGTTGGCAGAGCGTACATCGTCGCCGATGAAAGAATAATAGTTGCCCAGCTGGAAACGGTTTACACCGGTAACAGGCGATGGCAATACTTCTTTATACAACCACTTGCCATTGTTGGGGCTGCCGGGGTTGTAGTATTTGTATGGCCACAAACCCCAGGGCTGTGTGCTTTTTTTGGTAGCGCTGCCGATATTGCTGAGCAGGTCTGCCTTAGAGGTTGGTGTACCATCCCATACGGCTGTAGCAAGGCGCCAGCGTTTCATATCATATAACTGGTGGCCTTCAAAAGCCAGTTCTACACGGCGTTCGTGCACAATGCGGTCGAAGGTGATTTCACCCGTAGTTAATGGTATAGTTAAGCCGGCCCTTGCGCGTACCTGGTTCATGTATAAGGCTGCAGTGTTCATATCGCCCAGTTCAAAAGCTGCTTCTGCTGCATTCAGCAATACTTCAGCAAAACGGTAGCGGATGAAGGCCACATCACTGCCACGTCCCCTGCGGCCTGAACCCACCTGGGGATCGAGCCATTTGCGGATGTAGAAGCCGGATTGTGTTCTCAGTTCCAGACCGCCAATAGGGCCGTCGTTACCCACTACCTGTATCGGCGTTGTGGTGCCGGGTAATGGTTTCTGGTTGGTGGCGTTGTCGCTGGTGAAAATGCTGCCGTCTGCCAGTACATAACCTGCCCAGATATCTACGGTATTGCCTTTGAATTTGCTGCCGGGGATAATCACCGTGCCTTCGAGGCGGGCGTCGCGGCCTGCAAATATTTTCTGCAGTGTATCGTAGTAAATAGGATTGCCGGCACCGTCAACTGTAGGCAGCGGGGCATAGGTATTGTCGAGCTTTTCAAACGCTTCCACGAAGTTCAGCGAAGGGTTCAGCCTGCCTGCGTCACCACCTTCATCAGAGAAGGAGTAAGGCTGGTCGTTGGTGGTAAACGCATGTGTTTTACCGCCGTTCACTTTAAAGTCTTCGATGAAGATAGATTCCTGGTTTACGCTTGATTTGTCGAGGAAGATAGCGGTGAAATTATCAGCAAGGTTAGGCAGTACCTGGTACAGTTTGTATGCACCTGCTTCGCCGTTAATGAGCGACTGTGCTGCTTTCAGCGCTTTCTGGTAATAGTCTGCTGCTTTTGAAGAAGGAATGCCTACTTCGCCGCCCGGTAAAGAAACCGCAGGTGTGTTGGCACCGTATTTGGCGATAGAGCCTGCATACAATGCAGCCCTTGCTTCCATGGCGAGTGCAGCCCCTTTGGTTGCGCGTGATTTTTCGTTTACATCGGCTGGCAGGTCATTCTTGATCGCTTCAGCCTCGCTGATCACGAAATCATAGATATCCGATTCTTTGGCCCTGGCAGATTGCAGGTAAGAAGGATCGCCTTTGAAATCATAATCGAGCGGTGTTAAAATCAAAGGCACACCACCCATGCGTTTAGCCATTTCAAAGTAAAAGTTGGCGCGCAGGAAGCGGCCTTCCGCGAGGAAGCGTTTTTTATCGTCGGCGGTGAGCTCTTTTGAAGCACTGTCGCGCTGGATAAACAGGTTCAGGTCGCGGATGTAGTGATAGGCATCGCTCCAGTTTACGCCCCACTGGCTGTAGTCCCAGCCTGTACGGTTCACGTAAAAGTAACTGCCGTTTTCGCTGGGAAAGCTTTCGCTGAAATCGGTAAAGCTTGACCAGCCATTGTCGAGGCCTGAGAAATCGAGCTGCCTGTTGTACAGGTCACCTGCAACGGCCAGCACCAGTGCCGGGTCAGAGAAGGTAACATCTGAAGGCAGTACCTGTATAGGTGGTATATCGAGGAATTCACTCTCTTTTTTACAACCGGCAAACAGCGCCATCACCGGTAATGCAATGAATAGTATCTTTTTCATCGTAATAAAATTTAACAGGGTCAATTAAAAAGTAAGGTTGACGCCAAAGTTGATCACCCTGCTTTGAGGAAACTGTAAACCGTTGTCGTCGATTACTTCCGGATCAATGCCATACTGTTTCAGGTTATCGAACGAGAACAGGTTGTAACCATTCACGTAAAACCTTGCACGTTGTATACCTGCTTTCTTTGTAATAGCTGAAGGAATGGTATAACCGATTTCGATGGTACGTGCCCTGAGTGAAGTGACATTGTGTGTCCAGAAGGTGTTGGTTACAGGATTGTTGCCGTCGAGCGAGTAATCGCTGTGGCTGGTACCCGGGTTAACCCTGTTTGGCGGGTATTTACCAGGAATCCAGGCACTGTTCGGATCAAGCGGGTTGGCCCTGTGCCACCTGTCTTCAAAAATGGAGTTCAGGTTACCGTTGTTCTGGAATGCCCAGCGCATTTCCCAGTTCTGGTACCAGCTGTAACCTGCAGCACCGGAGAAGTCGGCATGAAAATCAAATCCTTTGTAAGCAGCGCCGATGGTGAAACCAAAGTTCATTTCAGGCTGTGCGCCGTAACCGTAACCGATAGGGCGTGTATCCTGATAGTTGATTTTACCGTCGCCGTTCAGATCTGCATAAATCAAATCACCGGGCAGCAATGTTTTGTTGCCTTTACCGTCGATGTTGATTTTGTAGTTGTTGATCTGGTCCTGTGAAGTAAACTGTCCTGTAACAGTATAACCCATTGCATAGTTGTTCAGGCGGTTTTCCTGAGAGCTGTAGTACTGATCCAGTGAGTTAAAGAAGATGGGGTTATACGAATGCAGGAATTTAGAACGTACGATAGAGAAGTTACCACCTACATTAAAGTTCACTTTGTTAATGTGACCATTGTAGTTCAGTGAAAACTCAGCACCATATCTTGCGTCGCTTCCAAGGCTTTCGCTGGGCAGGCTGTAGCCGGCTTCCAGGGGCAGCTGTACGTCGTTTTTAACACCGGGTAAGCCGGTACGTTTGCGGTAGAAATAATCTACTGTACCGTTCAGGTGGCCTTTCAGCAAGCTGAAATCCATACCCACATCTGTCATCCTGCTTTTCAGCCAGGTAATACCGGTTGAAGGCAAACCTTTATCAGCAGCAACAGTTACTGAGTTACCGTCGATGATGGCTGTACCTACGTTGTAGTTATAACCGGGCAGGTAAGAGTAAGGTGTTACAATGGGCTGAGTGGCATCAGTGAGCGAGCGGTCGTCACCCGTTAAGCCATAAGAAGCCCTGAGTTTGATATCGGTGATGATATCGATCCTGTTATGCAGCAGGCTTTTAAACCAGGGTTCTTCTGTCATACGCCAGCCGGCAGATACACCGGGGAAATAACCCACCCTGTGGCCGGGTGCAAACAGGTAAGATGCATCCCTTCTGATGGTTCCGTCGATGAAATAAGTGTTGGCGTAGTTGTAGGTAAGGCGACCGATATAACCGATACGCGTTTCTTCTGTCTGGCTGTCCTGGTACTGGTCAGCAGTAGGGAAGTAAATCAGCGGCAGGTTATTCGATACAGGTGAAGCGTGTATCCAGTTACGGGTGTAGGTGCTCCTGATTCTTTCTGCAACTACGGTAGCGCCAACGGTATGTTTGCCGAAGGTGTTGTTGTAATTGAGCTGCAACTGTGCGTTGGTGTTGATTTGTTTAATCTGCTCACGTTCGCGCCATGGGTTGGTACTGCCGCCTGTTACGTTGTAGGTAGAATCTGCTTCGTTGTAGGTATAGGCTTTGTAAGTGTACTCGGTATTGTTCAGCAGGTAGTCTGAATAAAAATACGAGTATACACCACGCAGGGTTAAACCTTTAACGTGCGGGATATCCAGGTCAACGTGGAAAATCGGGTTGATTACCCTCTTGTCGCTGCGGTAGCGGCCAGACAGTGATTCGTTCAGGAACGCATAGTTGGATTCAGGGTGACCGGTATTGTTGAGATAAGCCGGGTTGTCGTTGGCATACGGGCGTTCGAGCGGGGTATTGCGCAGTACGGCAAAACGTGCCAGGAAGTAGTCATCCAAACCAGGTACACCCGGGTTTTCGTAGCTTTCGATACGGCCATTGATGTCCATACCTGCTCTTAAACCGGTAGCCAGTTTAGCGGTGACGTTAGACTGGATATTGCTTCTGTCGAACTTGTATTCTTTACCCAGTACAGAGTTCTGGTGAAAGTTGCTGCCCGATACATAGTAGCTTACCTTGTCTGAACCACCGTTAATGCTGATGTTGATAGAGTTCTGCGGCGCGTTGTTATTGCTCATTACATACTTGCGCCAGTCGAAGCTGCGGTATTGCTTACCTGCGCTTGCACCCTGTTTGTATTTGTCCAGTTCTTCCTGTGTAATGCTGGTGCTGCCGTTGCTGTTTACCTGTGCTTCTGCGAGGTAACGCATGTAATCGTACGAGTTGTTCACCACATTCGGGAAGCGGAACCATTGCTGGAAGCCTGCATATGCATCAACATTGATGTTATTGCGGCCAACAGCGCCTTTTTTGGTGGTAACTACCACCACACCGTTACCGGCGCGCACACCGTAAATGGCGGCTGCAGCATCTTTCAGTACAGAGATGTTTTCGATATCGTTTGGTGAAATGTTGTTAAACTGGGAGGCATCCTGCTGGATACCGTCAATTACATACAATGCTGCACCCATGTTGCGGATTTGTATGTTGGCAGCGGCGCCGGGGCGGCCATCTGCCATACGGAAAGTAACGCCGGGGAGTTTGCCCGCAAGTGTAGAACTCACCGTTGCACCGGAGTGTACGCGTTCAATGTCTTTGCTGGTAACCGAGACAATCGCGCCGGTAACGGCTGTTTTTTTCTGCGTGCCATAACCCACCACGATCACATCACTTAAACCCGCATTTTCAGTGATCATAGCAATGGTGTATGCGCTGGAGCCATTGAGCTGCTGCTCAAAAGGCCGCATACCGATGTAGCTGAAGGAGAGCTTCGTATCGGCAGCAGCAACTTTTATGGAAAAAGCGCCGGTTTCATTGGTAACCGTTTTCTTTTTGGATGAATTGGCAGTGACTGTTACGCCTTGTAATGGTTTGCCTGTTGAATCTGTTACCGTACCGGTAACGGTGGTTGTTGTTTGAGCCTTACCCGCCAGGGTAAACAAAAAGGCAAACAACAGCAGTAAGCAGCTTTTAAGTAAAGGGGTCGCACCCGGCAGCAAAATTTTCTGTCGCCGCTGCGCGAATAAGTGCAAGCAATGTTTCATAATGCAAGTTTTTGTTGGTAGTAAATGGAGGCTAGCCGAAATAGCCCGGTAGTCTTTTTAAAAGGAAATCTTCAGGGTTCATTACATACGCATCAGGTTTAATTTTAATAAATGGTTTTAGCAATTGTTGTATTGACAGTAATTCCGGTCTTCACGGCATTACAGGCCACCGCGGTGCCCATTTTGTTAGCTGAGCAGGCAAAAAACTGCACATTATAAAAATGTACAATCGATTGCACAAAACAGGCTAAAAAACAATGTTTTAACCTTGTGATTTTAATACCATGGATGACTGGCGCACCTGTAACAGCGGTTCGAGAATCACATTGATCTTTTTTAAACCGTCATTCTTTTTGTCATCCATTAATTTCAGTAATAATGCGAACGCCTCTTTCCCCATTTGCACCGTTTGCTGGTCAATGGAGGAAAGCGCAGGGCTGATGTGCTCATCGAATGATTCGTTCGCAAAGCCAATAATGCCAAGCTGTTCGGGGATACGAATGTTCTTTTCTTTCGCGGCTTTAATTACGCCGAGGGCTGTAAAATCTTCTACCGCGAAAATGGCGTCTGGAGGGTTGGTTAGCCCGGTAAAGTATTCCATGGCGTCTTTGCCCGATTGGATGGATACGCTACCGCTGTATATCAGTGTCTCATCGGGTGTAATACCTGCAGCCTGCAATGCAGCCAGGTAACCGTTGAGCCGGTCTCTGAAAATTTTAAGGTGCTGTTGCCCGGAAATATGTGCAACCCGCTTGTAGCCTTGCTTCAGCAGGTGTTCGGTGGCAATGTAGCCACCCTTGAAATCATCTACCAGTACAGCGGGAATGTTCAGCATATCCTGGCTGCGGTCAAAGAAAACCAGGGGAATACCCTTGTTGCGCAGGTTCAGGTAATGCGAAAAATCGTGTGTATTCTTGGCAATGGAAGCCAGTATCCCGTCTACACGCACATCGGTAAAGGTTTCAATGGCTTTCTGCTCGTACTGCTCCGATTCATTGGATTGGTATAACAGGATGTTGTACCCGTATGTACTGGCAAGGCTTTCAATACCATGCACTACAGAGCCAAAGAAGTTGATTTCTGCACTGGGTATAATAACACCGATGATATTGGTTTTGCCAAGCCGTAAGGAGGAAGCCAGCCTGTTGGGGCGGTAATTGAGTTTCTCTGCCAGTTCAAGAACGGTTTTCTTGGTACTGTCGCTGATGCGCGGATGGTTATTCAAAGCCCTCGACACAGTTCCTGTGGTGAGCTTGAGCTGTTCAGCCAGATCTTGTATGGTAACTTTTCGTGACAAGCAGTTAGGACAATCGATTACACAAATGAAGTGCTATTTCTTTTTAGCAAAAAGTTTTGCAACTTATTTTTTTGGCTATCAGAATGAATGTCAACTGTTTTTTATGCGTAACCCATTGCCATGCTGTGCGCCCGGTATGTTATAACACATATACCTAATACTTGCTGCGCATGTTGTAACCCAGCTGAATCAACCGATTTAGCGGAGTGTTTTTGGTTTCCGGGGCACTGGTTTAACAGCCCGGTTGTGCTGTATTGTGCGCAAACGATGTGCAATAAAACGCAGGGTTCGAGTGGCCTGTTTAAGGTTTAACGTTTGACGTTTAAAGTTGGATGAGGAAGTGCATTCAGTTTAACCCATCCATTCAACAGCAGGGTGAGCTGTACATGCGCGGTGAATTGCAGCATGTGATGTAAACCGGTGGTGAATGCGCAAGTACGTGCAGGTAATGTTGTGCCAGTGATAGGCCGGTTGCATCTTTGCGCAGCAGGTCGGCAGGACTGATGCAGCGGAGCAGGACAGGATGAATACGAAACTAACACATAGCTGCGGGCGTTTTTCCTAAAAACCACTTGATTGGGTTTAAAAGACCGTTAACGGCTGAAATGATCAGTAATACTGTTGTTTAGCTAAACGAGCATTCTTTTTTACCGCAAAGGGCACAAAGGGAGAACCCACAAAGGACGCAGAGAGGAAAACCGATTTGAAGCAGTCCTATGTGGCCGGGAATCCTTAAATTTAACCTGTAATACAAGGATACTCATTAGTTTTTGCAGCTGTATGAAAACGATTACCTATCTGTGTTTTTTTGTCTTCTTTTTTACAACGAGCTATTCTCAGTCATACGGGTTGCGCTTTTACAGTCATGAAGTAGTACAGGAAAAACGAACATCTCTCAATTTAACGCCCGCGGCGCCGCTTTGCTTAAAGGATGAAGCGGATATTTCGTTCGATTTTAATTTCACACCCAATCATGAGATTTACTTCGGTTATATTGTGCGTATTATTACGGCGGCGAATCTCAACATCGATTTAATTTATAACCAGCGGGAGCGCAATTTCAACTTCGTGGTGGGGGAGCGGTTGTCGCATGTGTTTACGATGGATTCGGTTACGCTGTTTGAAAAATGGAACCACTGCAATATTCACCTCAACCGCAAAACCGGTGAAATCAGCTTCTCCCTTAACCAGCACCGTATCAGCAGCGACCGGGTGCAGATGGGCAATAATTGCTGCAAGCTGTTTTTCGGCACCAATAATTACGAGGGGTTTCAAACGGTGGATATTCCGCCAATGAATATCCGGGATATCCGCATCACCGAAAATGGTGTGCTTACGCATAACTGGCCGCTGGATGAAACATCGGGCAACCAGGGTAAGGACCAGGTGCAGGGCGGCATGGCGCAGGTAACGAATGCGGAGTGGATTAAAACGCGTCACCAGAACTGGGAACAGGCGCAAACCCTGCACATTGCCGGCAACCCGAGCATTGCATTTGACAAGGAAAATGAACGCTTGTATATTATAGCCACTGATTCATTGTATACGTTATCGTTTAAAAGTCCGGGTGTGAGTGCCGTGAAGCTTTCGCAGCCGCATGATACTTTGCTGCCGGGCAACCAATCGGTATACAACCCGTATACGCACAGCCTGCATAATTTTTATATCGATCAGCGGCAATTCAGTACCTACAATTTTGCTGCCCGCCGCTGGGATGCGGGGGCTGCACGGGATATTTTAACGGTGTACTGGCAGGCGAATAAATTCATCAGCAGTACCGATACTGCTTTATATATACTGGGTGGCTATGGGCAAATGAAATATAAAAACGAGGTGCAGCGTTACCATATTGCCACGCACCAGTGGGACAGCATTGCCACGGGCGGCGATTATTTTATGCCGCGCTACCTGGCTGCACTTGGTACCAATACTGCGGGCGATACGGCTTATGTAATGGGTGGTTATGGCAGCTACAATGGTAACCAGGTAATGAATCCCAAGTATTATTACGACCTGCTGGCTTTTGATGTGCGGCACCACAGTTTTAAAAGGCTGTACCATTTAAAGGAACCGGACAAACAGTTTTGTTTTGCCAATAGCCTGGTGATTGATGAAACCGAACATGCCTATTACGGGTTGATTTACCCGAAAGACCAGTTTAACAGCACCCTGCAATTAATAAAGGGCTCACTCCATTCACCCGAATACCAGTTACTCGGTGCCACCATACCTTACCAGTTTCATGATGTGCAGTCGTTCGCGGATTTGTTTTATTGTTCATCAGGTAAAAAGCTGGTGGCCGTAACCCTGTACACCTCCAAAGAACAGGTGACCAGCATAAATATTTACACACTTGATTTTCCACCCAATGCTGTTGAGGCTACTTCACCGGCTGTACCTGTACCGGGTAAATTCCCCCTGGGTTACCTGCTGGCATCCCTGGCGCTGGCGGCAGCAGGTTTTGTTGCCTGGAAACTGCTGAAGGCAAAAAGCAAACCGGTTGTTGCATCCCTCACACCGGTGGGTATTGCAACACTGCCGGTACATGATACGGGTATTACTCCTGTAATACATGACGCGCCACCGCCGGTTGCGGTACATGAAACTGCAGAAGAGTTGGCAGCTGAAGCGGAAGTAACTGCACCGGCCAAATCACGCGTGTGCCTGTTTGGCCAGTTTGAGGTGAATGATAAAACCGGGGCAGACTGTACGCGCCAGTTTACGCCTTTGCTGAAAGAAATGTTCCTGCTGATTTCGATCTATACCCTGCGCTCGGGCAAGGGCGTTTCATCGGAAAAACTGTATGCCACTTTGTGGAAAGACAAATCGAGCAAGGATGCGCAGAATAACCGCTCGGTAAATATGGTAAAGCTGAAAGGCATACTCGACAAGCTGGGCAACTGCAATATTGCAAAACTGGGCGACCGCTGGGTGCTGCAATATGAAACTGCTGACCTGGATATTGATCTCGCCCTGTTTTTTGAACTGGAACAACACGGCGGTTCACTCAACCACAAACAGGTGCGCCGCCTGCTGCAGTTATTGTCGCGCGGCAATTTTTTATACGATACCAGTTATCCCTGGCTGGAGGATATTCAATCTGAAATTTCGGGTAAGGCGCTTAACCTGCTCTCCGAGGCGCTGGCACGGTTTCATAGTGATCCCGGTTTTCTGCTGGAAATTGCCAACAGCATTTTCCTGTTCGACCCGGTGAACGAGGAAGCGCTGCGGGTGAAATGCAAGAATCTGAGCCTGCTGGGGCGGCATTCTATGGCGAAGGCGGTTTTTGAGAAGTTTGCAAGGGAGTATCAGCATATGTATGGAGAGGAGTTTCAGCAGAGTTTTCATGAGGTGATGGGGTGATCGTGAGTGGTCAGTGGTGAGTGATTGCAGCGGGGGGATCGCTGGTGAATAGTGAATAGGCAATAGTGAATGAACTTGGCGAAGGATTGGAGCGGAGATTAGTTGCCGGTGAGGACACCGGGCAACGGCATTGGTGGGGATGACCGGAGCGGAGGTTTGTTGCGGTGAGGACACCGGGCAACGGTGTTGGAGCGGAGGGTGGCTGTGGGAAGACTTTTTTCTTTTAAATTATCCTATTAATGCAGTTGTTAGGGCATAATTAGGGCTTTTGTTAGGGGGGCGATTGCTATTTGCAGTCAGTAAACCGAACAATTGCTTTATATGAAAAAACTGCTACTGCTGTTTTTGTTCTGCACCTTATTGCTGCAGGGCATGGCCCAGCGACCAACTGCGAAAGGGAAAATTACCGGTGACGATGGCAAACCCCTTGCCGGCGCATCGGTTACTGTAAAAGGAACCAACCGCTCTGCTGTTACAGACAGCACCGGCCAGTTTGAGGTCTCAACGGGCAACCAGGCCAACCCGGTACTGGTAATTACTTATATCGGATACGTTAGCCGCGAGTATGCGGTAAGCGGCACATCTGATGTCTCCATTCAACTTCAATCAGAAAACAAGGCGCTTAATGATGTAATTGTGGTGGGTTATGGTACCCAGCGCAAGCGCGATGTTACCGGCGCCACCAGTACCGTGAAGGCCGAAGAAATTTCCAAACGGCCGCTGGTAAGGGTTGAGCAGGCGCTGCAGGGCACCACTCCCGGTGTAAATGTGCAGAGCAACAGCGGCCAGCCAGGTACCGGTTTGAGCGTGCGTATCCGCGGCGCCAATTCCATTACCGGCAGCAACGACCCGCTGTATGTGATTGATGGGTATATCGGCGGCAATATTGAATCGATCAGCCCGTCGGATATCGAATCGCTCGAAATCCTGAAAGATGCCTCGGCTACGGCTATTTATGGTTCAAGGGGCTCAAACGGTGTGGTGCTTATCACTACCAAAAGCGGTAAGGATGGTAAAATGCGCGTAGATTTTAACCCCTGGTTCAGCAAATCGGAAATACCCAAAAAGCTGAAGCTGATGGATGCCTACGATTTTGCCAACGCGGTAAATGCACAGTATGCCACCACCGGTCAGCCCGCAGGTTTTACCGATGACCAGCTGCGCCAGCTGAAAGCCACCGGCGGTACCGACTGGCAGGATGCCGTGCTGCGCAAACCCTGGGTACAGAACTACCAGCTGAGTGTATCGGGCGGCGCACAGAATGTGCATTACCTGTTTTCGTTCAACCATCTTGATCAACCCGGTTTGCTGCTGAACCAGTATTACAAACGCACCACGCTGCGCGCCAATATTGATGTGAAAGCGAATGACCGTCTCGATCTTAAATTCAATATCACCGCCTTGTTGCCCAATAGCCGCAACAACGGTTACCAGGGTGATATTACCGACCCATTTGCGCAGGCATTTCAATGGGACCCCACCACGCCTATCCGCGACAGCGCAGGCAATTATATCCTGAAATCTAAATTCGGCAGCAACCAGATAAACCCGGTAGCGCAGGCCAATAACCAGCTGGATGATAACAGCAGCACCGATGTTACAGGAACAGGCGTGCTGACTTACCGCATCTTAAAAGGACTTACGTTTACCTCGAACAATACGTATGAGTTTAACAACGGTTACGGACAGTCAGTATTTGGTCCGCAAACCTCGCTGGGCCTTGTTGGTGCAGATTATGCCGAAACGCGCGCCAGCAAATCGCGCACCTTCCAGAACAGTAATTTCTTAACGTACCAGACCAGGTTTGGTGATCATGCGCTTACGGTGACTGCCTTGTATGAGCAACGCAAGTTTACTTCCATGTCGTCGAATGCAAGGGCCGTAAACCTGTCGACCTATTCGCTGGGATACTACAATCTTGGTTTGGGTGCAACGCAGAAAACAACTTCGGGTTATGTATCCGATGCATTACAATCGTATATGGGCAGGGTGAACTATTCGTATAAAGACCGGTACCTGTTAACAGCCAGTGTACGTTCAGACGGCTCATCACATCTTACCCAGAAATACAGCACTTTCCCCTCTGTGGCATTGGGCTGGAATGTAGCGCGTGAAAGCTTTATGGAAAAAGCGGGTTGGATCTCTGACTTAAAACTGCGCGCCAGTTATGGTGTAACCGGCAACCAGGCTGTTGCTGCCTATGCTACTATTCCGCAGATAAATTCAGGCACACAGGGTCCTAACCAAACACTGGGTTATTATTACGATGGATCAACACTTACCATTGCCACTTCACTGGGTGCGCCTGTTGCGCAAAGCCTGAAATGGGAAAACAACAAAGCAGTAGATCTTGGTCTGGATGCGGCCTTCTTCAAAGGCCGTCTTACCCTGGCAGTAGATGCGTATCATAAAAAAATCACCAACCTGCTGTATAATTACCAGGCACCTTTCTATTTGGGCGGCGATACCTATGCGCGTAACATCGGCAGCATGGAGAACAAGGGTATTGAGTTTGCCGTTGGCGGTACACCGGTGCAGGGCAGGAATTTTAAATGGACCAGCAACCTGACTGTTTCTTTCAACCGCAACAAGGTGCTTAACCTTGGTGGGTTAGACAGTGTGGTGGTGAACAATATCGGTTCTGCACAAACGGGTGAAGCCATCCTGATTGCAGGCAAATCGCTCGGTGCGTTTTACGGTTACCAGTTCCAGGGCACCTGGAAAGCCAGCGAAGCAGCTGAAGCCGCTTTGTTTGGTATGAAACCCGGTGATTCAAAATATACTGATGTAAACGGTGACCATAAATATACCAGCGCCGATTTAATGAACATCGGTAATGGTACGCCCAAGTACTCGTTCGGATTTATCAACGACTTTACCTATGGCAATTTCACGCTGAGTGTAATGTTCCAGGGAACACACGGCAACCAGATTTATTCCGGCACCTTCCCGTATACATTCGGCGGACTGGGTGATGCGCGCAATGCCACCAACCAGGACATCATGAACGTATACACAGCGAAGAACGAAACCAATATACCCACGTTTGCCACGAGCAGCCAGAACTCTATCAACAGCAGCCGTTATGTATATGATGCCAGTTATGTAAAACTCAAAAACCTGCTGATCTCGTACCACCTGCCCGAGCAGCTGGTGAAACAAATAAAAATGCGTAACGTGGAAATATATGTAAGCGGCCAGAACCTGTTTACCATTACGCATTACCCGGGTTACGACCCTGAAGTATCCAACGCCAATTACGGCCAGTATCCTGCCATTACGCAGGGGCTGGAGACAGGCGTTATTCCTAACCCCAGAACCTATACCATTGGATTGCGTGCAGGTTTTTAACCAGCTGCATACGGTAACAGATTGATTGTATCATAAATAATAAAGCCATGCGCTCAACATATTTTATTTCCATTACCTGTTCGGTTGTGCTGGCCATTACAGGCTGCCAGAAACTGGACGAAGATCCCAAGGCAAGTTTAACACCGGTTACGTATTTTAAAACGCAGAGCGACCTGGATGCTGCGCTGGCCGGGGTTTACGAACAATATTCCTTTGACGGGGCCTACGGTTTCACCAGCCGTATGACATCTTATTTCGGTTCGGATGATTTAACAACCGACCCGGGTTTGAACAAGGCAGACATGCGTGACTTTGACCGCCTGAATGGTGGCAGCGCCAACAACAATATGGTTGCACAATGGCAGGGGCCGTGGAAGGCGATTTACCAGGCCAATAACGTACTGGCCAACTATGAAAAAGTAAGTACGGGTGATGAACAGAAACGCCAGGCCGCAGGGCAGGCGCTGTTTTTACGTGCATGGGGCTATTATAACCTGGTGCGTACCTTTGGCCCGGTGCCGCTGATTACAACACCTATTAGTGCAGATGCACGCCCGCCAAGGGATTCAGTAAGCAAGATCTATGCTTCCATTATCAGTGATCTGCAAACAGCAAAAAGCTGGCTGCCCGAATCGTTCAGCGGGCAGCCCGGTAAAGCCAACCAGTTTGCCGCACGCGCCATGCTGGCCGATGTATACCTTACCATGACAGGCTGGCCTTTAAACCAGAGCAATTATTATGCTTCGGCAGCTGCGGAAGCCGATACAGTGATACGCTCCGGCAAATTCAACCTGAGTACACCCTATGCACAGGTATTCACCACCAACAATACACCGGAATCTATTTTTGCCTTACAGTTCAATGTTAGCGGAGGCTTGCCGCAGCGCAGTTTCGGCTCATCATCTGTACCGCTGGATGAAATAGCGCTCGACGGCTCAGGCGGTTGGGATGATTACTACCCGGAGATTAATTTTTACCTCAACGCACCCAAATGCTCCCGCACAGACGCAACATTTTATACCACTATCAAACTGTTGCAAAGCGATAACACCTATAAGCTGGTTCCCTGGAATTCAAGTGAAACACATGCAGGGCATCCTTACTTTAAAAAGTTCAGATCTGGCCTGAATGGGGATGGTGTGAAAGAAACAGAAACCACCATTCAATCCATCAATCCCAGCACCAACAAGGCTTTGGACATTATCCGTTACCCGCAGGTATTACTGGATTACGCAGAAGCAGTCGCCATGTCGGGCAACGGCCCAACCGGCGATGCCTATGCTGCCATTAACCAGGTGCGCCAGCGTGCAGGCTTACCGGCATTAACCGGCGGGCTGGATAAAACAGCTTTCCGTGATTCGGTGGTATATGAAAGAGCGTATGAATTTGCGGGTGAGTTTGGCATTCGCTGGTTTGATATTGTTCGCCTGCAATTGTTGCCACAGGTGATAGCAGCCAGAAGTCCGCTGGAAAACCAGATACCCGGCACCACGAGTGGCAGTCCCACCGTGTTGCAGCAGAAATACCTGTCGCCCATACCGTTTAACGAAATGCTGCGCAACCCGCAGTGGGCGCAGAACACAGGCTATTAAACTTTTCAATTTTCAGCATCTACATGAAACAAGGCAAATGGAAGCTCACAGCGTTGGCGTTATGCGCCACGCTGCTGGCTTCAGCACAGGTAAAACACAGCAGCGAAACATTGTATCCCACCTATAAAGGGCTTGTGATGGCCGGCTACCAGGGCTGGTTCAGGGCAGCGGGCGATGCATCGGGATCAACCCACTATGTATATGGTGATGAACACCGCAGCGGTATTGATGTATGGCCCGATGTAAGCGAGTATGAAAAAACATACGCCACCACTTTTACACAACAGGATGGCAAACCTGCACGCTTTTTCAGCTCGTACGATAAAAGCACGGTAGACCTGCATTTTAAATGGATGCAGCAATATGGTGTGGATGGTGTTTTTATGCAGCGCTTTTTCGATAACACACGGGAAGGCAGCAGGGGAAAGCAGGAATCGTCTGTGATACTGCAGAACGCAATGGATGCAGCTTCCAAATACAAACGCGCTATTGCGGTGATGTACGATTTATCGGGCCTGCATGCAAAAGGTGAGGACTGCTCTGCGATTATGGAAGACTGGAAATACCTGGTAGACCAGCTGAAAGTAACCAGCCGTGCCAATAACACCTACCTGCAGGAAAACGGCAAACCTGTTGTGGCTATCTGGGGTATTGGCTTCCCTGACAGGCCGTATGATATCCGCAACATAGGACTGGAGCGGCTGATAGACTTCCTGCACAACGACCCTGTATACGGGCATTGCACCGTACTGCTCGGCGTACCCAACAGCTGGCGCGAACTGAATGCAGACTGCATACACGATCCCTACCTGCATGGCATTATTAAACAGGCCGATATTATACTGCCGTGGAGCGTGCAGCGCTTTTCACCCTTACTGCACAACGATATGGACCGGTTTCGCGATCAGTTGATCGCTGATATGGATTGGTGCAGGCAAAACAAGATACAGTATGTGCCTTGTGTGTATCCCGGCTTCAGCTGGCATAACCTGAGCATGCACGAATTTCCTGATGATATAAAACCTGTAGGTTCCATACCCAGGCAGCGTGGCCGGTTTTACTGGCAAATGCTCAGCACCGCGATACAATCAGGTGCTGAAATGTTGTATGTAGCCATGTTTGATGAAGTAAATGAAGGCACGGCCATTTTTAAATGCAGCGATAACCCGCCGCAGGGAAAAGAGGTGTCGTTTTTATCTATGGAAGGTGTGCCCAATGATTTATACCTGAAACTCACCGGCGAGGCGGCAAAAATGCTGCGCAGGGAAAAACCGCTGCAGCTGAATTTCCCTGCTAAGTTATAGCGTTACTGATTGTTTGTTGCAGTTGCGCGTGCTGCGTATTACATTGTGAAGCGAACGGCATATGATGTGGGTTGGCTGGGAAAGATATTTTTTACCACAAAGTAGCGCAAAGGGAAAACTCACAAAGAACACAAAGAGGTTGCTTAACTAAATGATGTTGCCGAGATCGTATTGATAAATGCATTATTCATGAGAAACAAATTGAAAACATTCCCCGGCCTGGTCGCATTACTGATGATGGCTGGCAGCATGCAACAGGTGCATGCGAATGATACGCTGACAGCCAAACACAATACCGATTACATTGATCCTACCATTGGTAATATGGGGCAATTGTTAGAGCCTACCAGGCCAACGGTGCACCTGCCTAATCAAATGATCCGTTTTACGCCGCAGCGCCGCGATTATATGGACGACCAGATCTCCAGCTTCCCGCTCACCGTGGTATCGCACAGGCTGGGGCAGGTGTTTGCCATAAAACCAACCATTGACGCGGTAACACCGGGTGCATGGAAAAAGCGCATGACGTATGATCATGGTCTTGAAATAAACAAACCCTGGTATTATTCTACCTATCTAATTGACGACGGTATCACCGTTGAATTTACTGCTGCAAAAAAAGCAGGCATGTTCCGTTTCAGTTTTCCTGAAGCGGCACAGAAATCATTACTGTTTGGTGCATACAATGGCGGTGAATCATCCTGGAATTTTGCAGATGGTAAGGTGGTTACCGGTATGGAAACCTGGCACGATGATGTAAAGATTTATGTGTACGGCGTATTGAGCACCGCAGGTGAACCGGGTATCATACAGAACGCGCAGCCGCAACCGGGTAACCACATCAGCGGTACCGGCAGCAAGGCGTACATCAGTTTCCCGGCAGGCACAAAAGCAATAACGCTTAGTTATGCCATCAGCTTTATCAGCGCAGAACAGGCAAAGAAGAACTTTGCAGAGATCAATGGTAAAAGTTTTGCAGCAGTTGAAGCGAATGGCAAGCAGGCATGGGACAATATTATGGACCAGATAGCCGTAGAGGGCGGTACCGATGTACAAAAGCGCGCTTTTTACACGGCCTTGTACCGTTGCCATGAGCGCATGACCGATATTACCGAAGACGGGGCCTATTACAGCGGCTACGATAAAAAGATACACAACGACAAAAGAACTTTTTATGTAGATGACTGGTCGTGGGATACTTACCTGGCCCTGCACCCGCTGCGTATGATACTGCATCCTGCGCAGGAAGAAGATATGCTGCAATCATACGTGAACATGTATGCGCAAAGCGGCTGGATGCCTACGTTCCCGGTGTTGTTTGGTGACCATGCCTGTATGAATGGTTTTCATTCATCTATCGTATTCCTTGATGCCTACCGCAAAGGGCTGCGCAATTTTGATACACAGAAAGCATTTGAAGGCATGAAGAAAAATGCAACAGATGCCACGCTGCTGCCCTGGCGCAATGGTGAAAAAACTGTGCTGGACGATTATTATCATACCCATGGTTATTTTCCTGCCTTGCCGCCGGGTGCTAAAGAAACAGTTCCGGAAGTGCACCCGTTTGAGAAAAGACAGGCTGTTGCGGTAACACTTGGTGCAGCATATGACGACTGGGCTTTGTCACAGATGGCCGGTGAACTGGGCAAAAAAGCTGACGCTGCTACCTTTGCGCCAAGGGGCGAAAATTACCGCAACCTGTGGAATGCAGAACGGCAGTTTTTTCTGCCAAAAGATGACCAGGGTAACTGGATTAATATTGATCCTGCAATTGACGGCGGTATGGGCGGCCGTGAATACTACGATGAAAACAATGGCTGGACGTACCTGTGGCAGGTGCAGCAGAATATCCCTGGTCTTATAGATCTCATGGGTGGCAAGCAGGCTTTTGAAAAACGGCTTGACCAGTTGTACCGCGAACAACTCGGCATGTCTAAATATGCATTCTGGAACAAGTTTCCTGATGCAACCGGGTTGGTGGGACAATACTCTATGGGTAATGAGCCAAGCTTTCATATTCCTTATCTCTACAACTTTACCGATGCGCCCTGGAAAACACAACAGCGCGTACGCTTTTTGCTGGATGTGTGGTTCAGGGATAATATTTTCAGCATACCCGGTGATGAAGATGGTGGTGGCATGTCGGCCTTTGTAGTGTTTTCTTCCATGGGCTTTTACCCGGTAACACCCGGCTTGCCTGCATATACCATCGGCAGCCCGCTGTTTAAAAAGATTACGATTCACCAGCCTGGCGGCCGCGATTTTGTAGTGAATGCACATGATTGTTCCAATACCAACAAATACATTCAGCGTGCTGCTATTAACGGTAAGGCGCTGAACACGCCGTGGTTTACCCATCAGCAGCTTACCAGTGGGGCCACGGTGGATTTGTGGATGGGGGATAAGCCGAATAAGGCGTGGGGGAAGGGGAATGGTGAGTAGTGAGGGTGGATCACTGGTGAATAGGCAATAGTGAATAAACTTAGCGATGAAGCGGTGGCTGTGAGGACACAGCCACTGGCATAATAAACAGCATTGAACATTTGAACGATTGAACAATTGAACCAAGATTGCGCATTTGAACGATTTGAACATTTGAACTTAATTAAACGAAGCCATTATGAAAGTGACCAGGTACGGTGCATGCCTGCTGGGTGTATGCGGCATGTTTCTTTTTTACTCATTCGTATATAACAAAGATGCCGGCTATGCTTACCGCAATGCTGCATTGCCGGTAAATGAGCGGGTGGCCGATCTGCTGAAACGCATGACGGTGACAGAAAAAATTAAACAGCTGGATATGTACTGGGGAAAGGAAGTGGCCAACATGCAGGGGCATGAAGCCGCATCCTGGTCGCCTGAAAAAACAAAGGAAATGATCGGCACGGAAGGTATTGGTTCTGTACATGACCTGTACCCGCTTACTGCCGGTGTAAGTAACGATATACAACGGTATGCTATGGAGCACACGCGGCTTGGCATACCGGTGTTGTTTATAGAAGAAGGGCTGCATGGCTATTCGGGTTTGGGCAGTACCGAGTTCCCGGTGCCGCTGCAGTTGTCTGCCATGTGGGATACAGCACTGGTATACAAGGCTGGCCGCACGATTGCCACAGAAACAAGAGCGCATGGTGTGGATATGATATTGGGCCCTGTGCTTGACCTGGCACGTGACCCGCGCTGGGGCAGGGTGGAAGAAACTTATGGTGAAGATCCCTATCTCAATGCGCGCAATGGTGTTGCCATGGTGAAAGGTTTGCAGGGAACAGCTTTAAACAGTGACAATGCTGTTGTATCTGAACCCAAACACTTTGCCGTACACAGCGTGCCCGAGGGTGGTGCGAATATCAGCGCAGTGAATATGGGCGAGCGGGAAGCACGGTCTTCTTTTTTATATGTGTTTGAGAAAGCCGTGAAAGAAGGAAAGGCCAAAGGTATTATGGCTGCCTACCACGAGCTGGATGGTGTGCCCTGTGTAGACAACAAGTGGTTGCTCACCGATGTGCTGCGTAAGGAATGGGGTTTTAACGGCTTTGTACTGTCTGATCTGGGTGCCATTAAAATGAGCCTGGAAGCACACCAGGTGGCGGATGACATGAGCGATGCACTGGCAGAAACACTGAAGGCCGGTTTGGATATGCAGTTCTACGACTTTGCGCATGCTGATTTTATGAAGGCCATGCAACAGGCAGTGAGCAGTAAAAATCTCTCCATGCAGGAGCTGGACAGGGCAGTGGGTGATGTGCTGCGTGTAAAATTTATGCTGGGTTTATTCGATCATCCTTACACTGATACACAATTAAAGAACCAGGTGTTTCATACGCCTGAACATGCGGCGCTTGCCCTGCAGGCTGCACAGGAAGGCATTGTATTGCTGAAAAACGACAATAAGGTATTGCCATTGCGCGCCAATGAAGGCAGTATTGCTGTGATTGGTGCACTGGCTACCAGCAATTATGTAGGCGGTTATGCCAATGATTCATCCAAAGGTGTCTCTATTCTTGATGCCCTGAAACAACGAACTGCGGGCAAAGTGAACTTGGCATATGAGCCGGGTTATGCAGATAGCAAAGCGCCTGCTGCAGAACAACAGGCGCTGCTGCAAAAAGCCGTGGCTGCTGCCCGTAATGCAGATGTGGCAGTTGTGGTGCTGGGCGAGGAATCTGCCGTAATTGGTGAGGGTAAAGACCGTGCGCATCTTGATCTTGGTCAGCAGCAGATTGATTTGATGAAGGCGCTTGTGGCTACAGGCAAACCGGTGGTTGCAGTACTGTTCAATGGCCGGCCTTTAACATTGGGCTGGGTGGCAGACAATGTGCCCGCTATTGTTGAAAGCTGGTTTGGTGGCGAAGCAGGCGGTTTGGCTACCGCTGATGTATTGCTCGGCAATATCAATCCATCAGGCAAACTGCCGATTTGTTTTCCACGCTCTGTAGGTCAGTTGCCGTTCTATTACAACCGCAAACCAACTACTTCGCATAAATATGTAGATGAAGCAGACACGCCTTTATACCCGTTTGGACATGGCCTCAGCTATACACAATTCAACTACTCTGATATTACAGTGCAGCCTGCTGTAATACCTGTGAATGGAAAAGCAACGGTAACTGTGCACATTAAAAACACCGGCACTACAGCAGGGTCAGAGGTGGTGCAGCTGTACATCCGCGACCGGGTGGGTAGTGTAACCACACCGGTGAAATCGTTACGGGGTTTCAGCCGTATTTACCTGAAGTCAGGCGGGGAAGGCACAGTTCAATTTACACTGGGGGCTGAAGAACTGGCCCTGTGGAACAGGGAGATGAAGCATGTGGTAGAGCCGGGCTGGTTTACGGTTATGGCGGGCAGCTCTTCGGCGGATATCAGGCAGGTGGATAGTTTGAGGGTGAGATAGTGAGTTGTGAGTGAAAGCGGAGATATGGCATGGGGAAGAACATGCGCGCCAGCGCTTTTAATAAAACATCAAAAGCTTTTACGGATGATGATACATAGGGTGATGAAATCTGTATTGCCTGCTGCGTTGGCTTTGTGTGCAACAGTGGCCGGCGCGCAGCAAACAGGTATGCAGCTTTGGTACAAACAACCTGCAGGTAAAGTGTGGGAGGCGGCTTTGCCGGTGGGTAACGGACGCCTGGGTGCCATGGTGTATGGCAATCCCGGTGCCGAATTGCTGAAGCTGAATGAATCTACGGTGTGGAGCGGCGGGCCTAACCGCAACGATAATCCGCATGCGCTGGCTGCCTTGCCGGAGATCCGCAGGCGCTTGTTTGCGGGTGACTATGTAGGCGCGGATTCGCTGGCTGCTGCCAATATTCAGTCGGAGAAGATCAATGGTATGCAATACCAGCCGGTGGGCGATTTATCACTCAGTTTTCCCGGTCATGAGCAATACAATGATTATCGCCGTGAGCTGGATATAGCGCGTGCGGTGGCTACCACCACTTATACAGCAGGTGGTGTGCGTTATACGCGCGAGGTATTTGTTTCTGCACCTGCACAGGTGATCGTGGTGCATCTAACGGCCAGCAAACCCTCGGCATTGAGTTTTGATGCAGGTTTCAGCAGTGAACAAAAAAGTGAGATCACTGCTGATAATGATGGATTGCTGTTAACCGGTATCACCAGCACCAAAGATGGTGTAGCCGGGCAGGTGAAGTTTTGTGCACAGGTGCGGGTGCTGCATACGGGCGGCACTGTACAGGTTAGTGGCCAACGGCTTAGTGTAAAACAGGCAACAGCAGTGACGCTGCTCATTAGTATGGGCACCAACGTG
Source organism: Deminuibacter soli (assembly GCF_003412455.1). Lineage (GTDB taxonomy): Bacteria > Bacteroidota > Bacteroidia > Chitinophagales > Chitinophagaceae > Deminuibacter > Deminuibacter soli. Next base: position 98,765 of record NZ_QTJU01000002.1, read on the forward strand.
AATAATTACCATGATCTTACCCGCGATGAAAAAAAATATGTAAGCGCTTACATAAATAAGGCGCAGCAACAAACCTATGCGCAGTTGCTCGCAGCACATACAAAAGCATACCAGCAATATTTTAACCGGGTACAATTGAATCTCGGTACCACACCTGCTGCGGAATTGCCAACTGATGAACGCCTGAAAGCATTTGCTGCAGGCAATGATCCGCAACTGGTGGCGCTGTATTTCCAGTACGGGCGTTACCTGCTGATCTCGGCTTCGCAGCCGGGCGGGCAACCCGCCAACCTGCAGGGCATCTGGAACGATAAAATGGTACCGCCATGGGGCAGTAAGTATACCATTAACATCAATACTGAAATGAATTACTGGCCCAGTGAAGTAACTGCATTACCTGAAATGCATATGCCTTTGCTGCAAATGGTAAAAGAGTTGTCTGTTACCGGTGAACAGACTGCGAAGGTGATGTACGGCGCACGCGGATGGGTGGCGCATCACAACACGGATCTGTGGCGTATTACTGGGCCTGTTGATCCTATTTATTATGGCATGTGGCCCATGGGCGGCGCATGGCTCAGCAGGCATTTGTGGGTGCATTATCTCTATAGCGGAGACAAGCAATACCTGCGTTCTGCATATCCTGCTTTAAAGGGTGCTGCACAGTTTTTTCTTGACTTCCTGACCGAAGAACCCACGCATCAATGGCTGGTAGTAGCACCTTCTATTTCGCCGGAGAATAGTCCCAAATCACATAACGGTAAATCTATTGCTGCGGGCGTTACAATGGATAACCAGCTGGTATTTGACCTGTTCTCGAATGTACAACATGCAGCAGCCGCACTGGATACGGATAAAGCATTTGCTGCACAGGTAACTGCTGCGAAGCTGCGCCTGCCGCCTATGCAGATTGGCCAGCACGGGCAGTTGCAGGAATGGCTGCAAGACCTGGATGATCCGGCAGACAAGCACCGGCATATTTCGCATTTGTTTGGTTTGTATCCCGGCAGCCAGGTTTCACCATTCAGTAACCCGGCATTGTTTGCTGCTGCGCGGCAATCATTGATTTACCGCGGCGATATTTCCACCGGCTGGTCAATGGGCTGGAAAGTAAACTGGTGGGCGCGTTTGCTGGATGGCGATCATGCCTACCAATTGATCAGGAACCAGCTAAGCCCGGTTGGTGCACACGATGGCGGCGGTACGTATCCCAATTTGCTGGATGCGCATCCGCCTTTCCAGATTGATGGTAATTTTGGCTGTGCAGCGGGTATTACTGAGATGCTGTTGCAAACTTATGATGGATGTTTGTATCCGTTGCCTGCATTGCCTGCTGCCTGGAAAACGGGCAGTGTACAAGGATTGCGTGCCCCGGGTGGCTTTATTATAAAAGATATGCAATGGAACAATGGCAGGCTGGTGAAACTGGTGCTGCAGTCTGTACTGGGTGGCAACTGCCGGCTGCGTTTGCCTGCTGCGCTGCGTATGCAGGGCGGTGCTGTATTATCTGCGGCAAGCGGCGCTAACAGCAATGTTTTTTATGCAACAGATGCCATCAAACAACCACTGGTAAGCAGTAAGGCTTTGGTTGCTACATTGCCCTTGCCGGCAACGCAACTGTATGACTTATCTACTGTAAAAGGGCAAACCTATACACTCATTGCCATTCCATAAAGTTATGCGCCTGCGTTTCACCATACCTGTATTAGTTTACCCAACCCTGCACCCATTGTCTCCTTTATATTGGCAGCCATGGACCATACTTCATTATAACCGCAAACTCATAGACAAGCTGAACCTTGGAAAAGTATATTTCATGGAATGGGTAATCTGTCGCAGCAGGCCACGTGTGTCGTACTGGTTTTCGACATAGTATTCCCGCTGCGTTTTAACCGTGTAGCCAAGGCTCAAGCTTACGCCCCTGCTGTGTTTATCCCACAAATGATAACCGATACCGCCTGCTGCAATCAGGCCGTTTTTAAAGCTACTCTCCGTGTAGTGAGAAAAGCCATAATAATGCTGGTCTTTTAAAGGGCTGGGAATATTGGTGCCAAGCTGTGCATACACAAACGGTGTTTCCGGTTTACGAAACAGCTGGTACTGCGCGGTTGCAAAAACCGGTATGCTGCGTATTTTATAGAAGTCCAACCCGCCGCCAATACCTGCCATCCACTTGTTGTGTTGCAAGCCTGCTGATAAAGATACATCGGCACTTACATGGTCGTCGCCGTTGAGCAGGGATACCTGTGGCATTACAAAAAGGGAAGGCATTTTTACCTGTTGTGCGCACGCACAATGTGCAATGGCAGCAAACAGCACTGCCAGTAAAAAATGTTTCATGGGTTATTGATTTAGGATGGGTATGCTTGCCAGTACTTTTGCGGAAGCCGGGGTAGTGAAGTCAATGAAATACAAACCCTTGTCGGTTGCCGTAATGGCTGTGTGACCTATAGTGACTATGTCGTAGGAATCGGGCACACTTACCTGTGAAATAAGGCTGGGGCTTGCAGGTTTTGTTACATCATAGATTTTTACATTGCCATCACATACCAGCAACAGGTTGCCGGTTTTGCTCAATCCTTTGGGTGAAGTCATGCTTAAAGTCACGGGTGTACCGGGGTGATGAATATCAGTAATGTCGATGATGTTCAGCTCATTTACATTGCCCTGGCAGCGTGTGTTGGTGTGCAGGGTAACATAAGCTGTTTTTTCATCAGCCACAACAGGGTCGCAGGAACGCACATGGCCGAACATGCCCGCTGCAGCCGGATGGTCTGGATCTGCCGTATTGTAGATATACATGCCGGTTGTTGCGCCCAGGAACAGGTTGTCGCCGAAAGGGAATATTGTTTCTATGTTCGAGGCTATTGGTGCGCTGCCTACGTATGCAGGGTCTGTAGCATTGGATAAATTATAGACCATGAAGTTACCATAGCGGCAGGTATACAGGCGGTTCTTCAATAAAGCAAAGGCTGACATAGAACCATTTACTCCACTGCTGCTGCCGCCGCCTGATGATGAAGCGCTTGCGAAAGACATGGGGTTGTCGGTTACATAGTAAACTAAGCCGGTGGGATTTTTATACACGTCGGAGAACCTGCGTTCAATGGTGGTATCGTGCCGAACCCAGTCTACAATTATTTTACTGCTGTCGTTAATAAAAGCATTGCTGTAAAAGCGCTGGCCGAAGGCATTGTTTACTACTTTTTTCAATTGCACATGCTGCGGGTCGCTGATGTCAGTAACAGTTAAATCTGTATAGCAATCTGCATAGAGGTAATTGCCTTGTATAGAGGCTTCCCTGTTGCCTGGAATGTTAATAAAGCCAATGTTTTTGGGCTGTGCTGGGTTACTGTAGTCTATAATATGAATGCCCCTGTCAGGTTCGTTGAGGAAAATATAGTTGCCTTTTACAACCAGTTTGCCGGTACGGTTAATAGGTGTGGGCGCGCTGGTTTGTATGTTTTTATATACGGTTTCCCGTTCCTGGTACACGGGTGTGTAAAAGCTGTATTGTTCTTTGGTGGTGTCTTTGGTACAGCCTGCTATCCAGTAAATAACTGCACAGCAGGCAATAGTTGCCGCTATTAGTTTTGATTTCATATTATGCGTTTAACCCTTGATGGCAGGCTTGTAAAAAACGTTGCATGCATAAAGGATATTCCGCAACCGTTCAGGTAATATTTTTTACCGCTCCGAAGGAGCCCTGTGGACAAAGAAACACAAAGGGAAAACCCGCAAAGGCTACAAAGAGCTGTTAACTAAATGGCATTGAATGCCCGAACAGGGTCAGGGGTGAATCAGCGATGTAAGAAAGGTGCCGGGGTTATCATACGCCAATGCCTTTACCTGGTCGGGTGCAAACAGCTCAAGAAAGTTTTTCTGCAGGCCGGGCTCGTCGCCATCTTCTTCTTCCTGTGTTAAATAATAGTCGGTGCCATACATCAGCTTCTTTATCAATGGGGTTCCCCACCCGTCTACCATATCGGGTTGTTTAAAGCGGTCTATAATGGCCTGTAATGCCTTACGATCGCTGAGTGTGTAGGAGATATCAGAATATACGTTTTTGTATTTTTTCATGAGTGCAATCACATGCTCGTACCAGTTGTCGTTCAGGTAATCAGGATAGGCCGGGCCTTCTGATTTTTCGGTGGGAAAGGCACTCCGCCTTACTTCTGTTGAGCCACCGAGATGGGCGAGGCATAATTTAAAGTCGGGGTATTTTTCAAGAATGGGGATATAGTTCTCCGGGTGACCGAATACATTACACCAGATGCGGTTTTTCTTGTGCAGTGCCGTATCATTCCCTACATTTTGTATGCGTTGCCTGATAGAGGGCATCACGGTTGCATTTTCATTCAGGCTTTCTACCGGGAAATTGCCGCTGCCTAATATTGAATCGAACCTGCCGAGGTAAAACGATCCGGAGCGTGTGCAATGCGTCATTACCGGGATACCGTTTCCGGCAGCCCATTTCCATACTTCATCCAGGCGTTTATCGAACGGGAAGAAGCCTGCTGCGGGGTATATTTTCAAACCATAAAATCCTGCCTCTGTGTTAATGTATTTTTTTGCCCATTGCTCCAGCAGCGAGAAACCTGTTTGCCTGGAATCGATGCCCAGGAAGGGATAGATATTGTCGCGGTAAAGTGCATTGCGCTTCAGGTTGCATACTTCTTCCACTTGTGTTTGCACGCGTATGTGGGTAGATGTTTGTTCGAGATCGAGGAAGTCAAGCACCTGTGTGAGCACGATGATCTTATGTCCGCCTTCAAAGCGTGCGTAGTATTTATTCAGCGGTTTAAAAATGTCTTCCTGGCTTACAGAGGTGCCTGTTTCGATAAACTCAATATACCGTTTCACCAGTTCCAGTTTGCCGGGCGAAAAAATAGTGAGCGCTTTTAATGCGCCTTTCATGGCCCAGCGTGTGCCTTTCTTCTGCAGCAGTTTATTTACCCATTCGGCCAGTGTGGTGTTGGAGATCACTGTTTTCAGGAAGTAATCCGGGGCATGATTTACTGTGAATATATGTGTGTGTATGTTGGTAAAAGAGGTGTTCATGTCATTCGTTTTTTAGTTGGATGGTTTGGCTCCTGAGCGGCGGATGTTGACTACGCGCAGCAGCAGGTCGAACCAGAAAGGTGCACCGGCAGTTAATGAGAAACTGGTAATGAAGATACCGGCAACGTAGAGGAAGAAGTTGGTGAACGACCATACTTTGTGTTCTTCAAAATAGGTTTTGTCTGCAGGTGTTTTATAATTAAACCAGCTCAACGGCGCCATACTGCCCCGCCAGCCCAGCGGCAGGCCGATGGTTGACAGGGAATCAATTTGTACCAGTACCTGCTGCAAGTGTTTCGTGGTATCGATATGAGAAAACAGGGTGTCTATCACCGAACGCTGGTTGTGTAGTACATTGTTGTATTTATCAAGCATGCGCTGGAAACTGCTGTCTGTGTTTTGCCCGGGTGCTTGAATAGCCTTGTATGCGCGGTCCAGTGCAGCAAGCGAGGTGTCGGTTTTTGCTTCGCTGTAGCGCTGCGCCATGCTTTCGGCAATTGGTTCCAGTTTATTGCGCAGGTCGGGGCTGCGGTACAGTGTCTGGAAAAGATGGATGCTATCTACATTCAGCACCAGCGCCACCAGCAGGGCGATATAAAAAATACGGTGGCGCATCCAGGTTTTGTACCAGCCTGAGGTGCGTTCCATCTGGTCGTTGTACCATTGTTGTATTTCGGTTTTAAGCAGGGGGAGCGGATCGTCTTTGGCTATGTTCTCACACCGTTCCACCATATTCACCAGCAGCATCTTCAGGTCTGTATGGTGCATAAGTTCCACGCCTTTTTTAAACTTGTTAAACACGGAATCCGGTACAGGGGTAACGGCCTGGCCGGCTGGCGGTGTGGCGGCACTTGTGCCATAAGAGCGTGCGGTATTGCAAATAACATCGATAAGTGTATTGCTGAAAAGGGCAGCACTGATATACTGGGGCAGGCTATATTTGTCTTTTTTCAGGTTCTTCACCATGGGGTGGTGATACAGCAGCTGGCCAAAGTTGACATTGATGCCATCGTAAAACATATTGCCGATGGTTTTGTACAAGAGCTGGCCGCGTTCCTGGAAATAACCGTTTACGGCTTCGGTGAGGGTGCTCACCAGCAGGCTCAGCAAAGCAAAGATGAGCACCAGGCAAATGATGGTTGACAACAATGGGGAGTTGAAGAATCCTGTATTCATGGCAAAGCGGTTAAAGCATAATAAATGGTGTGCCTGTGCAGGCATGCGTTTTTACGGGAGGAGTTGGGTGTGCAGCGGGGGAATAAAAGCATAGCAATGCTGCACTGTTGTAAACAGCGGGTCTTATCTGGAACGGGAAAGAAACCGGTGAAATTCCACAAGCGGAGGTAAATGCCGGGAACAGTAACTGTGTTTATAAAGTTTGAAAATTATTTCGAATAATGCAAGTGATTGCGGCTGATTAATTTTGTACAGGAGTGCGCATGCGGTGAATGCCGTATTTTTCAGTACGTTTTTTATCATTAAAATATACAGTTATGTCGGCCCCTGTTTTGGCTTATTTGTACCAGCGCGAGTTGGGTAAAGTACTCACTGAACTGAAAGCTTATACTTCAGCAGAAGCTTTGTGGACAGCAGTTCCCGGAACCATTAACACCGGCGGGCACCTGGCGCAGCACCTGGTGGGCAACCTGCGCACCTATATCGGTATGGGGGTAGGTAATATTGCTTACCAGCGAAACCGGGATGCGGAATTTAACAGCCGCGGGTTTACGCTGGAACAATTGCAGGCTGAATTTGAAGAATTGGTTGTATTGGTTCCCGGTATTATCGGCAGTTTAACGGAAGCTGATCTGCAAAAGGAATATCCTGCGGATATACTGGTGACGAATGGCGGCAATACCGTGGACTATGTACTCTGGCATTTGCTATCGCACCTGAGTTATCACCTGGGGCAGCTGAATTACCAGCGGCGGTATACAGGGGCGGTTGCCGGTTAACAAAAAGCTCCCCGTACTTGTAGCGGGGAGCTTTTTGTTTGTTGTGCTTATTGAAGGTCGATGCTGAGCCGGTAGGTATTTCTTTCGCGTACCTGCAGGCTTTTGCTGCCGGTAACCTGTTTGTCCTGTGCTTTTCCTTTTACCAGGAAAAAATAACTGCCGGGTTCAACGGCATTGTACCAGTATTCGCCCATTGAATCGGCACGTATTTCCAGGTCGTAATTACCGGGGCTTGTTTGGGGATCGGTCAGTGTGCCTGACTTTACATAAATGACCACACCGGTTACGGATGCGCCTGTATAATTCATGGTAAACTGCACCAGGCCTTTATTGGAATTTTTCTCACAACCTGCTAATAGTAATACTGCTGCAAAGGCCAGTAATAAAGAGAAGCGCATACAAAGTGTTTTAAATGGATGATCGGTTTTTGGAAAGGCTGCGATGTGGGGTTATCCTTCTTCACCGCTGTTTTTCATTTTCATTAAAAGGGTGTAGGCATTCTTTGTTACAATTTTACCGGCGGGCAGGGTTGATTTGATTTCGATAAAGCCATTGTTGGTTGCGCCGGTTTCAACTGGCACCAGGCGGTAGCTGTTGGCAGCTTCCTCCGTAAACAGGAAGTAGTTGTTTTCCCATTTCACTACTGCCTCTTCAGGCACTGCCTGCACGGCTGCATTGTTCAGCTCGATAGCTGCATTCATGTAAGTGCCAGGGAACAGGTTGTTGTTGTCTTTATCAAAATGGCAGTGCACCTCGGTTGTCCTGTTTTCACCTATGCTGGGTGTAATTAAATGGATAGTGGCATTGTATTTTACATCGGGCTGGTTGTTGGTAAAACAGGTGATTTTCTGACCAACGGAAAGATGTACTGCATCATTTTCAAATACAGTAAGCGTTAAATGCAGGTCGTCGCGGTTTACCAGTTCAAACAATACATCGGTAGGTGTAACGTATTTGCCGATGTTGACATTTACCTTGGTTACAAACCCGCTGATAGGTGCGTAAATACTGATGCTGCGCGAGATATTGTTTTCATTGAGTGCATCTGGACTGATACCGATAAGTCTTAACTTTTCAGCGAGTGATTTTACCAGCACTTTCTGGCTGTTGAATTCAGCCTGTGCCTGCTGGAACACTTTGTCGCTCGTGGCCTTGGTTTCGTTCAGGCCTTTTTGCCTGTTATAATCTGCTTCCAGGTATTGCAGCCTGTTTTTGGCGGTGAGGTAATCCTGCTGCAGCTGAATGTACTGCTGGTCTTCCAGCGTGGCCAGCACACTGCCTTTGCTTACGCGTTCGCCGGGAATCAGGGACATCCGTTTTAAATAGCCACCCAGCGGCATGCTTACCGAAACAATATTGTTGGGCGGCACGTCAATTACACCACTTACCTTGATGGTGCTGTGCATTTCTTTTTTTTCAGCCTCGCCTGTTGTGATGCCTGCGTTTTTAATTTGTTCGGGTGAGAGCTGCACCACGTTATTGGCTACGGCAGCGGCTTTCGTTGTATCCTGTTTAACTGCCGCCTCTTTGGGAGAACTGTGGCAGGCGCTGAGCAATATAATGCAGGCTGCCGGTATAATGATATGCGATTTCATGCGATTGATTTTATACGTTAACGAATGGCGCTTAATTTTTCTATTTCAAAAGCTGCCTCATTGAGCTGCTGAACGGTTCCGAAATATTCACTGCGTATCTGGAGCGACTGGTTAATGAGCATTACCCAATCGAGATAGCCAATTTCACCTGCGCTCATTTTATCGGTAGCGGTGTTTATAATGGCCGCAGCGTTGGGCAGCAGGGTAGTGGCATAGGATTGTACCAGTTGCCTGTTGTGTGCATACAGCTGCACGGCATTGCTGAACTGCATACCCAGTGCCTGCCGGGTGGCATCCAGCTCCTGCTTGCGTTGCCTGATCAATACATTGGATGCATTGATGCGCGAGCGTTGTGCGCCGGAGAAAATGGGAATGCCTACGCCTACGTTGAATGAGTTGAAACGTCTGCTGCCGCCATAATACTTTTCACTGCTCTGTGAAGTAGCCTGCCAGCCGATAATAGTAGCGCTGTTGACACCTGCACTGAGTGATGGCAGCAGTTTGCTTTTTTCCAGTTTGTGTTCCTCTTCCGATAACTGCATTTGCTGTTGCTGCAATTGCAGCAGGGGATTGCCGTTAAGGCTGCCGGTATCGGGTAAAACAGCCAGCTGGTATTGAATGGTGTCTGCAACCGGCTCTAAAGGCCTATCGCTGTTCACCAGCAGGTTAAAACGGTTAAGCAGTATGGCATAGTCGGTAGCCAGTGCCTGTGCCTGGTTGGCGATTTGCATACGCTGGTTTTCTGCAGTTGTTTTTTCCAGCAAATCCACATCGCCTGCTTTAAAACGCTGCTGTGATTTTTGCAGGAAGGCTGCATACACGCTATCTGCCTGCTGCAACAGTTTGCGCTTTTGCTGCAATACCACCAGCTGGTAAAAAAGCTGTTTTACGCCGGCAGTTATATCCAGCTCTTTTTGTTTGAGACTGGTTTCGCTGATGCGGATATTGGTTTGGTTAATGGTGCCCTGGTGTTTGTACACGGTGGGGAACTGTATGGTTTGCGACAGTGTGAATTTATTGTCGTTCGCGATGCTGTTGAGCTTCCCGTATTCAAACCCGGCATTGGTTTTATCAATATCGAGGTTGCTTTTTTTCAATGCCTGGTAATAGGTAACGGCTGTTTTGGATACCTGTAAACCTGCATTGTTTTTTAAAGCCGTGTCGATGGCTGTTTGCAAACGCACCGGTGTTTGCGCCTGTGCACCGGTTACTACGAATAGCAGCATTGCTGCAACGGCAAGCGTTCTTTTCTTTGGTTTGAAATAACGGAAGCCTTTTTCAAACAGGATATATAAAATGGGCAGTACGAATAAAGTAAGCATGGTTGAAATAATTAAGCCGCCAATAACAACCGTGGCCAGTGGTTTCTGCACTTCGCCACCTGCACCGGTGCTGATGGCCATGGGGATAAAACCGAGTGAGGGTACCAGTGCCGTCATTAACACTGCCCGCAGTTTTGATTTGGTGGCATGGGCTACGATGCGTTTTACATCTGTCCAGCCCTCGCTCTTTAAGCGGTTAAATTCAGATACCAGCAATATGCCGTTCAATACTGCTACACCAAACAAGGCGATAAAGCCCACACCCGCAGATATGCTGAAGGGCATGCCTCTTGCCCAAAGTGCGAGTATGCCGCCGGTAGCAGACAAGGGGATGGCAGAGTAAATAAGCAGCCCTTGTTTTACTGAACCAAAGGCAAAGTACAGGAGAAGGAAAATCATGAGCAATGCAACAGGCACAACAATACCCAGCCTTTGTTTGGCAGCTGTCATGTTTTCAAATGAACCGCCGTATACAATGTTGTAGCTTTTTGAAATATGCAACTGCTGCTGTACTTTCTGCTGCAGCTCCTGCACGATAGATTGTACATCGCGACCGGTTACGTTAAAACCAACAATGATCCTGCGTTTGGTATTCTCGCGCTGAACCTGGTTTACGCCTTCTGTTTCTTCAATGGCTGCCACGTAGGATAAGGGTATCTGCGTGCCTTGTTTGGTTGCGATCACCAGGTTCTGCACGTCATCGAGGGTTTTGCGTGCATCGCCTGCCAGGCGTACAACCATATCAAAGCGTTTTTCTCCTTCATATACCTGGCCGGCTACCTGGCCTGCAAAGGCGGTGTTTACTACACGGTTGATGTCTGTTACCGTAAGACCATATTTGGCCATGCCATCCCTGTTGTATTTAATTACCACCTGCGGCATGCCGGTTACGCGTTCTTCATAAATGTTCACTGCACCATTTACGGTTTTAATAATATCTGTAAGGCGGTGTGCATAACCGGTGAGGGTGTCGAGATCTTCACCGAATATTTTACACACCACATCCTGCCTGGCGCCGGTCATCAGTTCATTAAAGCGCATCTGTACCGGAAACTGGAAGCCTACCGTAATGCCGGGCACTTCTTCGAGGGCTTTGGTCATTTTCCCGCTCAGCTCAGGGAATGTTTTGGCAGAAGTCCATTCCTTTTTGTCTTTCAGTATTACCATCATGTCACCTGCTTCAAAAGGCATGGGGTCTGTGGGTATTTCTGCACTGCCTATCTTGGTTACTACCTTCTGTACTTCCGGGAAGCGTTGCAGCAGGATTTTGGAAGCCTGTTGTGTGGAGTGGATAGTATTGCTGAGGTTGCTGCCGGTAAGCAAGCGTGTTTCCACGGCAAAATCACCTTCTTCCAGTTGCGGGATAAATTCACCGCCCATGCGGCCAAGTATCAGCATGGCTGCTGCAAAAATGGCGAGCGTAACGGTGATGATGGTTTTGGGGTAACGTGTTGCCCTGGCCAGCAGGGGCTGGTACTTACGCTCCAGCCATATCATGAGTTTATCTGTCATAGTGTGTTTGTGCGATAACTTTTTCTTCAGGCACAGGGCGGCCATCATGGGCACATAGGTAACAGATAATACAAAGGCCCCGAGTATGGCAAAGGCAATGGTAAAGGCCATTGGTTTGAACATTTTGCCTTCGATGCCTTCGAGCGAAAGAATAGGGAGGTATACGATGAGGATGATGATTTGGCTGAAGACAGCGGATTTAATCATTGCGCCGGTTGACTGGCTGACGGCGTTGTTCATTTCATCCTGGTTGAGTACACCGATGCTTTTGAAGTGTTTGGAATGCGAGAACCGGTGTAAAATGGCTTCCACTACAATCACCGATCCGTCTACAATCAGGCCGAAGTCAATAGCGCCAAGGCTCATCAGGTTGCCGCCTACGCCAAACTTGTTCATGAGTATAATGGCGAAGAGCATGGACAGGGGGATGACAGAGGAAACAATCAGCCCGGCCCGCAGGTTGCCAAGGAAGAATACGAGCACAAAGATTACGATCAGCGCGCCTTCCATGAGGTTTGATTCTACTGTTTTAATGGCATTGTTCACCATCTTGGTCCTGTCGAGGAAGGGCTCGATCACTACGCCTTCAGGCAGCATTTTTTGTATTTCCGCCACCCTGGCTTTTACGCGTTTGATGACTTCGGATGAGTTTTCTCCTTTCAGCATCATTACAACTGCGCCGGCTACTTCGCCTTTGTCGTTAAACGTCATGGCGCCGTAACGTATGGCAGATCCGTATTGCACGGTGGCTACATCGCGCATTAACAAGGGCGTGCCGTTGTCGAGGTTTTTAACAACAATCCTGCTGATATCATCGAGCGTAGTGGTTAAACCTTCGCTGCGTATGTACAATACGGTGGGGCCTTTTTCAATATAGGCGCCGCCTGTATTCTGGTTGTTTTGTTCCAGTGCGGTGAATACATCACCGATGGTAAGGTTGTAGGCTTTCAGCTGCTCCTGCCGAACGGCTATTTCGTATTGTTTTAACCTGCCGCCAAAGCTGGCTACTTCAGCAACACCAGGCGTGCCCATTAACTGGCGGCGTACAATCCAGTCCTGTATGGTACGTAAGTCCATTTCATTGTACTTGCCTTCATACCCTTTCAGCGGCCGTACCACATACTGGTATATTTCGCCGAGGCCTGTTGAAACCGGCGCCATTTCGGGCGAGCCGATGCCTGCGGGAATATCCTGCGCCACCTGTTGCAGGCGCTCGCTGATTTGCTGCCTGGCCCAGTACACATCGGTTTCGTCGTTAAATACAATGGTTACCAGTGAAAGGCCGAAGCGGGAGAAACTCCTGATTTGTTTTAAACCGGGGATGTTGCTGCATGCCTGTTCAATGGGGAAAGTAATGAGGCGTTCCACATCGGGTGCGCCGAGTGAAGGGGAAACGGTGATTACCTGCACCTGGTTGTCGGTGATGTCGGGAACAGCGTCTATCGGGAGGCGGGTAACTTCGTAGGTGCCCCAGCCTATGAGTGCGAGCACAAACAGCCCAACGATCAGCTTGTTCTTTACAGAAAAACCAATGATCTTATTCAGCATAACCTGTCGTAATGTTTTAGCCAATGCCTGTGCTGCACACTGTTTGTTGTGCCTGTTAAAAGCACAGCATACAGGTACATCCCTACAGTGATGGGTGCCATCAATGCCAGTTGGTTAAGCGTGGTGCCCGGGCACGATGCCTTAAGCCAATGCCATACATTGTTAATGGAAGAAATAACTTGCTACCGGCGTTCAGTGCCGGGTGTAAATACGAAAAAGTGGCTAGGCCCGCGGAGGTCTGAATAAGGAGGCGCGTGCGGGATCGGGCAGGTATTGATCTTTTATCGCGGGATAGTTGATGACCGTGCAATGATCCTCACGCTGCTTTAATGCGATGGGTTTTAACAGCGGTACGAAGGAGCAGTGAAGGGAATGCATGTCAACCGTTTTAAAAGGCAGTTGCCTGTCACGGTCGTCGTCATTGTCATTGATGTCTTTGCCCCAGTAGTGCATAGACAGGAAATCGAGCACAGAAATATGGCTGTCGCGGTGCTGGTGCTCTATATAATGCGCCACCAGTACAGGCAGCTTCAGCAGCTGGTTTAATGCTGTGCTGTGTAATACCAAAAGAAGTAATAATATGTAAGTAAGCTTCTTTTTCAACGGTGCAAATATAGGTCAACGGGCCGGTTTGACTGTACAATGCCCTTTTGAAATATTGCAACAATGGTTCAAGAGGGGAAGAATGCCAGTGAATATTGAATAGGCAATGGTGAATGATTTTTGCGAAGGGGAAACTGGTGAGCAGCGCATCACCTGCACCCAGCTATTGCATTTACTCCATGTAACGGTTACTTTTATACCAAGACATGTTACAACATGCCTTTTGGCCGTTATGTTTGTTATTGCCGAACATACCTGTTTATCTGCAAAACACCGTTTATGAAAGCGATTACCTGTATTGTATGCCTGTTCGCCTGCATCCTGCAGGCTTATTGCCAGCAACAGATTTCCTGGCCCAAATCGATCCCGTTAAACAGCGGCGGCACCATTACCGTGTACGAGCCGCAGCCTGAACAACTGAGTGGTAATAAATTGACCGGGCGCGCAGCCGTTTCGATAAAGAAAAACAGCAGTGCAGACCCTGTGTTCGGCGCTTTGTGGTTTACGGCCGATTTGCAAACCGATAAGGATAAACGCACAGCCAGCCTGGAATCGATAGCCATTACCCGCGTTAAATTCAGCAACGATGAATCGCAGGATGAGCTGGATAATTTAACCGGTGTAATTGAACAGGAAGTTCCCCGCTGGAACCTGGTGTTTTCGATGGAGGAGCTGGTGGCCTCGGTACGGCAGGAGCAGCAGCTGAATGATCCCGATCTCAACAATAAAGCCCCCAGGATATTGTATCAAACCCAGGCCAGTACGCTGGTGCTGATTGATGGCGATCCTATTCTGCAGGAAGACAAGGATATTAAAATGGAGCGCGTAGTGAACTCACCCTTCCTGATTGTAAAGAATCCCGATGACAAAAAATACTATCTCAATGCCGGCAGCTTCTGGTATAGTTCTATTGCGCCAACAGCAGGTTATACGCCTGTAACCAAACTGCCTTCGCGTATCCGGAAACTGGATAAAACAGTGAAGTCTAAAGAAGATGCCGGTTACACGGAAGACCGCTTTACCACACCCACGCAAATACTGGTAAGTACCGAACCTGCCGAGCTGATACAAACTGAAGGCGAGGCCCAGTTTAAAAGTATTGGCGGCACCAGTTTGTTGTATGTAGACAATACGCTGGACGATATATTTAAAGACCTGAATACGCAACAGGATTATATACTGCTGGCCGGCCGCTGGTACCGGTCGGGCTCATTGAACGGCCCGTGGACTTATGTAGCGGCTGATCAGCTGCCTGCTGATTTTGCCAAAATACCCGAGGGTTCTGAGAAAGACGGTGTGCTGGCAAATGTGGCGGGTACCGAAGCTGCACAGGATGCCTTAACCGATGCGGCTATACCGCAAACGGCTAAAGTAGAACGCTCATCTGCCAAATGCACGGTTAGCTATGATGGTGCACCGCAATTCTCGAATATTGACAATACGGGTTTGGCTGTTGCTGAGAACAGTAATATTACCGTACTGCGCGCCGCCAACGGGCAGTATTACGCAGTAGACAATGGTGTGTGGTTTAATAGTGCCAGGCCTGATGGTCCGTGGGCAGTTGCAACAGACCGGCCTGCGGATGTTGATAAAATTCCCGCCAGCAATAAAGCGTACAATACGCGGTACGTGTATGTGTATGATGTAACACCCCAGTACATTTATACGGGTTATACGCCAGGGTACCTGGGTTGTTATGTATACGGCCCCACCGTTGTATGGGGCACCGGCTGGTACTACCGGCCCTGGTACCGCACTTATTATTACCCGCGGCCTTTTACCTGGGGTTTTGGTATGTGTTACAACCCGTGGACGGGCTGGAACATGAGCTTTGGTATGAGCTTTAATTTCGGCTGGCTCAATATTGGCATTGGCACCGCGCCGGGCTGGGGCGGCTGGTTTGGTCCGCCTGCGTTCAGGCCGCCTTACAGGCCCTGGGGATGGAATGGCGGTTATTACGGCAGCAGGCCGGTAATTATTAACCGGCCCAATATCAACATCAACCGGCCTGTGTATCGCCGCGAGTTGCCCGCAACCCGGAATGTTAACCGCGGTAACAATATTTACCAGAGCAGGCCGGGCGTAACCACCCGTGATATACAGCGCAGACCTGCGCCTGCAAGGCCAGGCACCACGCCCGGTAATGCTACAAGGCCCGGCAACAATGGCGGCAGGCCCATTAATAACGGCAGGCCGGGTACAACCAACCCGACCACGCCTGGTAACAATACGCGGCCTGGTATAACCAACCCTGCAACGTCGGGTAACAGCAACCGGCCTGTCAACAATGGCAGGCCTGGCACAACCAACCCCACCACACCGGGCAATACAACCAGGCCGGGCAATAACGCGCGACCAACTGTAACGCCGCCCGGCAATCAAACGCGCCCGGTGGCAAGACCAGGCGGTGGCAGCAACAATATTATTTCGGACAGGAATGGCAATATTTACCGGCAAGATCAGCAGGGTAACTGGCAGCAACGCGACAACCGTAACTGGGCACCTGCAAATAACAACCGCCCGCCTGAATTGAACCGGGGTATGCAGCAACGCGGCAGGGCACAAACCAGGGAACAGAATTTTAACCGCAGCCAGGCACGCCCTGCGCCACAGCGTTCTGCCCCTGCAGCACGGCCCAGTGCGCCGGCCTCGCGCCCGCAGCCCGGCAGGCGTTAAATGAACAATGGCACTGTGTTTGACTTTGAGTAATTAAAGGCGTAATATTGGGCGCCGCAAAAACAATAATACCATGTCAGATTTAAACATCAGTGTACCGCATAGTTTGCCGAAAGAGGAAGCCCTCACACGTATTAAAAACATGATTCAGCAGTTGCAGCGTGAGCAGGCAGGCACTATATCAAATGTGCAGGAAAACTGGGAAGGCAATACCGGTAATTTCAGCTTTAGCGCAAAAGGATTTGACCTTGCAGGTACTATACTGGTAAACGACAGCAATGTGGAGATTAATTCAAAGCTGCCATTTGCAGTGTCGTTGTTTAAGGGTGCTATCAGTTCGATGATTCAGCAGAAAGCTTCGGCCTTACTGGCGTAAAAAAGTTATAGGGATAAAAGAAAAGCCGGCAAGTAATTGCCGGCTTTTGTGTATCTGCAAATGCATTGTTACTGCCATGCATTGTACGACTGCGTTTTGCCTGCAGCAGTGCGCAGGGCATTTGATTTAAGCCTTACAACAGGGGCGTACATCATACGGCGCGGCATGCTAAAACCTGTGGTCGTTAATTTATAACTGCGTTTGGTTGTAACAGTTTACCTTGTAGAAGCTATTGCTTAAAGGCTTATTTTATGATGCGAAGTTTTATTTTATATAGGATGTTACTGGTTATGGTATTGCTGCAAATGGGGTGCTCGGTATTTACCGGTGATAAGGGCTATTTTATTATTCACCAGCAGGTGAGTAAAGATTCGGCGGTGTTGCTGAAGAATAGCATCAATGGTTCGGTTAGTAATGATGTGTTTCAGCCATTGGTTTATAAAGAAGCCGGTAACAGCAGCCTCCCATACAGGATGCTTGCGCCTGAAACGCTTTCCGGTAAACAGCGGTACCCGCTGGTGCTGGTGTTGCATGGTTCGGGTGCGGTGGGTACGGATAATGTTGCGCAACTGGGCATATTGGCCAAGCTGTGGGCGCAGCCGGGTATACGGGCAAAATATCCTGCATATGTGGTAGCGCCGCAGTTTCCGCAACGCTCATCCAGCTACGTAATGGATAAAAACCTGGGCGTGCTTGTTTCTTCACCGGGTGCCTGTTTAACAACTGCTTTGCAACTGGTAGATTCATTAAAAAAGGCGCTTCCTGTTGATGAACGCAAAATTTACGTGGTTGGTTTTTCGATGGGCGCTTCCAGCGTAATCAATGCCGTAAGTATGCGCCCGGGGCTGTTTGCAGCGGGTGTGGCTGTGTCGGGCATTCCTTCATTTACCCAGCTGGATAACCTTAAGAACACGCCATTATGGATTGTACATGGCAATGCCGATACGGAAAACCCAATGGCAAGCGATTCGCTGCTGCACCAGCAGCTGCATGCAAAACATGCCGACCACCAGCTGAAGTACTGGGAGGTCGTCAATCTTGACCACAGTATCTACAATGAATTGTACAGCGGCGATGCATTGCCTAAGTGGTTGTTTAAGCACGGGCGGAAGCGGTAGGAGTAGCTTGTTTATACACTCTCCACAAATAATATAACATAACTCCGCCAACGAAGAATTGCGCGATGCCGGTGGTTTCTATTAATACATTATCGGGCTGCTGGTAGGTGGGGGCAGGGTATAATGCACGCCATGTATGCATGTTTAATCCCCCGAAATAAAATATATTCTTCAGCAGGTGGTTATATGCACCTTCAAACACAGTAATACCAAGGCCGAATAACAGGGCTACAATTGCCAGGTACATCATAAGAAAGATGCGTTTGTGGTAATGCCGGTACAGGTACAAGGCTAATACGATTAAAACTATTGCAGCGCCGCCTGCAGGTACAATATGCTGCCGCCAGGGTGTGCGGTAAACCAGGCCACCGTAATAGTGATGAAAACCGGTAAGGATAAAAAGCAGTACGGTCCACAGGAGTGACTGATTAAGCCATTTGTTTTGCTGATGTGCTGTTGTTGACATGATAGACAATTATTAGAAACTGAACACTTGTTCTATATTTACAAAGTAAAATATTGCCTGCGGTACAGCCCAGGCATAAAAAGCCGTCTTTGTTCGATAGTGAACAAATCCTCAAAAAAGTTCAGCGTATGGCTAGCCGTCAACATACATTACAGGATGACCGGAGAACACAAAAGACCCGCAAACTGCTGGCAGAAGCGTTAAAGGAACTGATTGCCGAAAAAGGCTACGACGCCATTACCATACAGGATATTATTGATCGCGCCAACGTAGGCAGAAGTACATTTTACAGTCATTATGAAAGCAAGGAACAATTGCTGGTGGGGAATATCAATTTTCAGCAGGCATTGCTGGATGCACCGCTGCATGAGCCGGAGCAATATCCATGGGGAGTGAATTTGTCTTATCTTTTTTACCACACGAAAGAGCATATGCACCTGGTAAAATCGTTAACCAAAACAGGAAGCATTGGCATACTCAGTAACTTTTTTGCAGACTTATGTGCCGGTAAAATAGTGGCATACTGCAAGGCCAATTATACAATAAGCAAAAAAGACCTGCGGATGATTGAGTATAAAGCTGCGGCTGCTGCAGGCGGGGTTGTGCGGATGTTATTTAAATGGCTGGCCGATGGGGCAAAAACACCTGAGCAGGAAATGATCAGCTATGCGGCCGGCGTACTGGATTATTGTATGGAGGCAGCACCGTAATCTCGCCGGCTGGATGCTTTTAAATAACCGGGATTTAAATTATATTTAACCTAAATGAACAATCATGCTGTCAAAAACAATACAGGAAGCTTTAAACAACCAGGTTAAATTAGAGGCCGCATCTTCACACGCCTATCTGGCGATGGCCAACTGGGCCGATATACAACCGGGACTTGACAATGTGGCTGAATACTTTTTTCAGCAAAGTGATGAAGAGCGCGTGCATATGCTGAAGCTGATGCGTTTTATCAACGAGCGCGGCGGTTTTGCATTTGTGCCCACACTGGAACAGCCTATCATTACGTTCAAGGGTATCAAAAGCATGTTTGAAGACTTCCTGAAGCATGAAATTGTGGTGTCTATCAGCATCAATGAACTGGTAGACCTCGCTTTGAAAGAAAAAGACTACGCCACCCACAACTTTTTACAGTGGTATGTAAGCGAGCAGATTGAAGAAGAAAAAAGTGCGCGTGTGCTGAATGATAAACTGGAAATGATTGGCGAAGATAAAAGCGGTTTGTACCTGTTTGACAGGGATATCATGATGACAAGGCAACGCCCGAGAGGCAAATAAGCAGGGCGACACCTGAATTATATTGTTACAGGGCTTGCAACGTTTATCCACAGCGCTTATGAATGAAAGCGGATGGTGAATGCTGTGAGCCCTTCGCGTATATTCTTCAGTGAAAATTCAAAGCCGTGGTTGTGCAGTATTTCTTTGAT
This sequence comes from Deminuibacter soli, assembly GCF_003412455.1. Classification (GTDB taxonomy): domain Bacteria; phylum Bacteroidota; class Bacteroidia; order Chitinophagales; family Chitinophagaceae; genus Deminuibacter; species Deminuibacter soli. Next base: position 118,430 of record NZ_QTJU01000002.1, read on the forward strand.
AAGGGTAAGCCCTATTCCCTGCCCATCGGGCTTAGTGCTGAAAAAAGGACTGAACAGCTGTGCTGAAGCGGCTTCGCTGATGCCCTTGCCGGTATCGGTGATTTGCAATACGCGGCTGGTTCTGTTGAGCAAAAAACCAATTTCCCCGTTTGTTTCAATGGCATCAATCGCATTCTGGATGATATTGATCAATACCTGCTCCATCTGCTGTGCATCGCACACAATAAAGAACGGTTCTTCATCCATGCGGTAAGTAAACCGGATGGCTTTTTCTCCTGCCTTTTTCTCCATTAAGCGGGTGATGGATTGCAGCAATGCATGAAAGTCTGTTGACTTCGCTGCAGGTGCCGGCAGTCGCACCAGGTCGGCGAAATTGCGCATGAATGCATTCAGGTTGTGGTTACGGTCTATCGCAACCTGCAGGGCATGTTGCAACGGCTGGTGCCGGCTGTTTTGCCAGATGGTTTGTACGCTGAGTGCAGATTGTAAAATGGAGTTAACCGGGCCAATACTGTTGTTTACTTCATGCGCCATCATGCGGATGACTTTGCCGTAAGCTTTTTTCTCTGCTGCCAGTATCTCTGCTGTCAGCTCTTCAATCATTACGAAGTGGCGCGGGAAACCACGGTCTATAAAATGCGATTTCTGCAGCTTGTAAGTGGCGGTGCCGTTGATGGTAAATGTTGCAGACTGACCTGAGGCCAGCTGCTGCATTTGTTTGAATACAGGATGTGTTAATGTGTGAATGGATTGCGCGCGCAGGTCTTCTGCTTTTACGTCGAGTAATTGTAATGCCTTCGGGTTTACCTGTTGTATGTTGTTGTCAAAGTCGAGTATGATAATGCCGGTGGGAGAGGTGTAGATCAGCTTTTCGAGAAACAGGTGCTGTTGTTCCTGCCGGGTGCGCTCGGTACGCAGTGCATCCATCATCTGGTTATATACCAGTATCAGCCGGTCCATTTCATAACTGCCTACAGGTAAAAACTTCACGGTGAAATCCTTGTCCTTCATGGCTTCTGCGCCATCGGTGAGCAGTTTCAGCGGCTGCAGTAACTGCCTGAACAATTGCCAGGATAATATCACAGACAAAATGATAACTGCTTCGGCAGCGATAAACAGCAGCTTGTTTTCGCGGAATACATAATACGACAATACGAGCGCCGTAAGATGCAGCAGGGCTATGAAAAGAATGTATTTAGTCCGCAGTTTCATCGTAAGGGATATTGTATTTTTCCAGGCGCCTGTACAGTGAACTGCGGGTAATGCCCAGTGCTGCTGCTGCTTTGGCTATTTTGTTTTTGTGAAAAGCCATTGCTTTCTGAATCATCTGCATCTCCAGCTCATCCAGTGTAATGCTGCCTACTTCGGGCAGTTGCAGGTTGCCTTTTTTTACGGTAGACATGGCCAGTTGCGAGCGAAAATTTTCCGTGTCGAGCTCATCTTTACGGCTAACGAGTACCGATCTTTCTATCAGGTTTTTCAGCTGGCGGATATTGCCGGGTAAGGGTAATTGCTGCAGCCATTTCAAAGCGGCAGGGGTAACCGTAAGTGCAGGGCGGTTATACATTTCTTTCAGGTTGCGGATAAAGAAGTTTACCAGCAGGGGAATATCGCCGGGGCGCTCGCGCAATGCAGGCAGGTGCAGCGTAATAAGGTTGATGCGGTAAAACAGGTCTTCCCTGAACGTGCCCTTGCTCACCATTTCTTCCAATGGTTTGTTGGTGGCGCATACCACGCGGATATCAACCGTTTTGGTACGGCTGCTGCCGAGTACTTCATAGGTTCTGTCTTGCAGCACGCGCAGCAGTTTTACCTGGCTGCCTGTTTCCAGTTCGCCAATTTCATCGAGAAAGATGGTGCCCTTGCCGGCCATTTCAAAACGACCAATGCGGTCTGTTCTGGCATCGGTGAAGGCGCCTCTTACATGACCGAACATTTCGCTTTCGAACAGGGAAGTGGAAATGCCGCCGAGGTTTACTTTCACAAACGGTTTTTGTTTGCGCAGGCTGTTGAGGTGGATGGCTTCTGCGATCAGCTCTTTGCCGGTGCCGCTTTCGCCGGTGATCAGTACACTGGCATCTGTAGCTGCAATGCGGCCAATGGTTTCAAGAATATCCAGCAGGCGTTCATCTTCACCAATAATGTTACCGAACTGGTACAAACTGTCGAGCTGTTTGCGGGTACGGTGCAGCGGTTTTGTTTCCTGTAAATGCAGCAGGGTTTTAACGGATTGCAGCAGGTAGGCATTGTCCCAGGGTTTGTTGATAAAATCATTCGCACCCAGTTTCATGCCCTGTACAGCCAGTTCAATGGTACCCCATCCGGTGATAAGCACCACCGGCACGGCCGGGTTTACCTGTTTCAGTTGCTTCAATAATTCCATGCCTTCCTTGCCTGATGTTTCGATAGAGAAATTCAGGTCGAGCATCACCAGTGAGATATTACCCTGTGCCAGCAGCTGCAAGGCTTCCTGTGGTGCGGATGCAGCAACGGCCCGCATGCCTTCATTTTGAAAAAGCAGCAGCAGCGAGGTTCTTACGGCGATATCATCGTCAATAATCAGTAGCATAGTTACAGGGCAAGTTAACGATTTTGCGGGGCAGGTGAAAAGTGTTGTTCAAAACAGGCTGCGGTTGATATAATACAGCGCAGCCTGTTTCATGTAATTGACCGCTAATCTTCGTGTAAGGCCACTGCCGGGTAAATGGCAGCCGCCTGTTTGCCGGGATACAGGCTGCAAACCAATACCAACGCATAAATAAACACAATGGCAAACAGCAATGCCCAGAGATATACGCCAGTGGGTAGATCCAATACATTCAATAAAGGGAATTGTATGGCGAAGAAAATGCCGACAAGCAGGGCCAGGGTGGCAAGCAGCAGTGATTCGGCTACCAGCTGGCCTGAAATACCATTGCCTGTGGCGCCAACTGCCCTGCGCAAACCAATTTCGCCCCTGCGTTTGTTGATGTTGTACCAGAGTACGCCAAACAAGCCAAGTGCAACGTTAATAATCAGAAATCCGCTTACCGTGCCAAGTATAATCACGGGTACCAGGGTTGTGTTATTGGCGCTTTTCCGTTTGTCTTCCAGGTGGGTAATTTCGATGTTGGCGTTTTTCATGGTATTGGCCATGAGTTTATACAAGCGGCCTTCAAAGGCAGCGTCTGAACCGGGCGCCACTCTTATCATTGCTGTACCCATCCAGTGGTATTCACTGGTGTCGGGACGTACGTACATGGCTTTGCCGGCGGGCATATATTCGTTGGTGTATTTGCCATCTTCCACAACGCCGATCACCTGCATTTGGTTTTTATCGTCACCTACCAGTTGGCCCAATGCTTTACCGGTGCCAAACAGTTCTGTTTTTAGTTTATTGTTGATAACAATAGGTTTGTTTTTGGCAGCACCCTCGTTCTTTGCAAACCAGCGGCCTTCCAGCAAATGCAGTTGCAGCGCATCTTTATAACTATCTTCTGCCAGGTAGTAGTTGATGCTGCGCACGTCTTTCCCTTTGTACGGGAAGCCGGTTTGCGAAGTGTTGCCCGAAAACGGCGTGTTGGCGTTGGTAAAACAAACCGCTTTTACCTGTGGCAGTGACAGCATGTTGCGGCGCAGGTTATCGTAAAACATGGCGGCAGAATCGCCATTGGTGGTACCAAGGTCGTTGTTGAAATTGGCTACCCATACATTACTGTATTCAAAGCCGCGTGGTTTGCTGTAGTTGCGGTAATTAAACACGAGCAGGGTGAACACCGCGAACAGTACCAGGAAGGATACCAGTACCTCGGTGAGCAGCAGGGAATTCTGCTTTTTCTTATTCCAGATAAGGATAAATAGATGTTTGAGCATAACAGCCGTTTAAACGATGAATGATTTTATTGTGCCTTTAATGCGTTCACCACATTGAGCCGCGACATGCGCCAGGCCGGGTATACACCCGATACGAGGCCAAATACAAGGCATATTACCAGTCCGATGATCAATACCATATAGTTGATGCTTAACTCGAGATTGGGAATAAATTCCATGTGATTGATGACCGCAAGAATGATGGCTGAAAACACGATACCGATTAAACCGCCCAGCAGGGTAAGTATCAGGTTCTCTACCAGGAATTGCTGTACCAGCGCACCCGAAGATGCACCGAATGCTTTGCGTACGCCTATTTCAGAAGAGCGCTCCATAATGCGCGTTATGTTAATGTTTACCAGGTTAAGGGTGGGCAATAACATGACAAACAACGTGAAAACGGCGAGCGCGGTAATTGCAACAGACAAACCTGAGTGCTTTTCGTTACCGGTATTTACAATGGCGTTGATAAAGGTGCCGGCAGTGCAGTTAATGTGATCGTACTGTTTGTCTGGCAAAGGCAGGCGTGCCACCATCTGTGAAAACTCTTTCTGTATTTTGGGCAGATCGCTTTTGGATTCGGCCAGCAGTATGCCCATGTATCCGCCCTGATAACCTTTATCGTTGTAATCCCTTTTAGACACGGTATAAGGCAGGTAGATGTCGGAATACAACATATACAGGGTAGAAGGGATGTTCTTTACCACACCTGTTACGCGGTACTGCACATTGTCTGCTTCAATATACTTGCCGGTAACGGATGTTGCATTACCAAAATAGGCTTTGCGCATGTCTTCCGATATCACCGTTACGTGCTCGCCGTTGGCAATCTGTTGCGCGGTGAAAGGCTTGCCTTCCAGGAATTCATGGTCCAGTACATCCCAGAAATCGGCATTGGTGTATTTGTAGTTGACCGCTATTTTCTTGTTATTGACATAGGTGTTGGTACCCGCTGAGCTGGAAGAGATGGCTATTTTAACGGGTGTTGCAATACTGCGGGCATAATGGTCAAGAAAATAAAAAGAGAGCCCGCTGCCGTTCATGGAATTGGGGCCACACAGTTCAATATGGTTGATGTAGAGGCAGCGGTCGCGTTTTTTATCGGGGTAATTATCGCCCACTACTTTGGTAATGAAGGCTGCCAGTACCAGCATAATGGTTAGTGTAAAGCTGATGCCAAAGAGGCTGATGAACGTAAAGAATTTCCTTCTTTTTAAAACGGCGATGGCTATTTTGAAATAGTTGATAAGCATGCTGTTCAGGTTGATGCGTTGTTGAATTATTGTACCTGTGTTCCGTCGAACAGGCGAACGAGGCGATGGGTTTTGCGTGCCATGTTTTCATCGTGTGTAACCATTACGATGGTGGTGCCGTCTGTTTTATTCAGCTCCAGCAATATGTCCATTATCTCGTTGCCCATGGCGCTGTCGAGGTTGCCTGTTGGTTCATCAGCCAATATAATTTCCGGTTTGCCAACAATGGCGCGTGCAATGGCAACACGTTGCTTTTGTCCGCCGGAGAGCTGTTTGGGAAAATGTTTGATGCGGTTGCTCAATCCCACTTTTTCCAGTGCCTCGGTTGCCAGCTGTTTTCTTTCGCCTGCACTGCTGTTGCGGTACAGCATGGGCAGCTCTACATTGTCCAGCACTTTTAAATCGTTGATAAGGTGGTAGCTCTGGAAAATGAAACCGATTTTCCTGTTGCGGAAATGCGCCAGCTGTTTGTCTGACAAGGCGGTGGTTGCCTGGTCATCAATCTGCACCTGGCCATTGCTGGGCGTATCGAGCAGGCCCATAATGTTAAGCAGCGTGCTTTTGCCGCAACCGGAAGGGCCCATGATGGAGAGGAATTCGCCTTTGGCAATGTCGAGGCTGATGCTGTTGAGTGCAAGGGTTTCTACCGTATCGGTGCGGTAGATTTTTTCAATGTTTCTTAAGCGTATCATAAATGTTATTGGTATTAGATGACAGAATATATGTTGTTACCGGTAAGTGATTTTTTCGTTCTTTTCAAAGTCGTACAGCGATAAATACCGCAGCTGGTAATAAGCTCCCCAGAAGTCGCGTAGTGCCATAATATAGTCCCGTTTGGCCTGGTCTTTCTCCTGGAAGGCGATGCTAAGATCGGTGATGCTCAGTTTGCCCAGTGTATAGCTTTCTTTGGCAATCTGGTATTTCTCCGCAGCGATGCTGTCTGCTGCTGCGGTAAGTACCAGCTGGTCTTTCATCATATCGAACAAGGTTACCTGCGTTACAATTTCCTGTGTAAATATCTGCTTATCCTGTTCTACCGCATATGCAGTAAACTCCATATTGGCTTCCGCGGTTTTGGTTCTCGATTTGGAACGGCCCCAGTCTAAAATCGGTATGGTGAATGTAAGCTGTATTTCCTGCTGATTCTGCGGCGACTGGTACACTTTCGATATGGTCGGGGCACTTTTGCTGTAACCCAGCTGGGCAGTGAGCGCCGCATTCAAACCATTATCCCCCCTGGCTTTGGCAATATCCCTCCTGGCTTCGGCCATACGGCGAATAAAGGCAATGGCATCGCTGCGGTTGGCATAGGCTTCTGATAAAACTTTGTCTGTAGGCGCCTGCATGCGGCTGATGCTGTCTGGCAGTAACAAGCCGATTTTTTCACTGGTTTGCAAACCCGTAAAAGCGCTGAGGTTAAGCGTGGCGATTTCCATTTCACGCCTGGCTGTACCTGCTGCTTTCTGTGATTTCAGCAGTTCAAGCTGCAGCTGCAGTATTTCGTTTTTGGATACTTTACCTAACTCCAGTTTTTCTTTTGCAATGGCCAGTATTTTTTGTGTGTTCTGCAGGTTGGTTGCTGCAATCTGCCAGTTTACCTGTGCCAGCAGCAGATCGAAAAAGTAACCACTGGCGGTAATGGCCACCTGTTCCATCGATTCAATAAAGGCCTGGGTGCTTTCACGGTATTTCAACGGCTCAATTTTTCTGTCCCATTTCAGTTGGTTAAACTGCCAAAGGGGTTGACTGTATCCTATGCCAAACGGCACACCATTGTACAAAATAGTTTTTCTGTCAAAGTCGTCAAAACGCTGCATCTGCGTGGTGCCAAAGATTGTGGCGCCTGTTGCGGCGATGGTTTGACTGAATGACAGATCGAGCAGGGAGTTGTTGTTGTGTATGGATTGAAACAATATCGTTCCGTCTGGCTGTGTTACCTGTGTAAATGTTTTGTTGTAACCGGGCAAGGTGCCGTTGAGTGATAGCTGCGGCTGGTAGTTAGACTGGTAGGTACGGTATTGCCAGTACTTTGTTTTTTTGGTTGTGATGGCCTGTTTGGATGCAATGGATTTTTCTTTCGCCATTTGCACCACCTGTTGCAGGGTAAGCACAAGGGTGTCGCTGGTTTGCGCAAACAGCACACTGCCGGTAAAGAGTAAAAGAGTAGTATAACATAATTTCAGCAACATAGCAGGTGTTGAAAGGATTAGTTGTAGGTAATTAGTTTTCCAATGTAATGATGCGTGCATTTTTATAGGCACTCATGTCTGAGGTAATGATCACATCGCCGGGTTTTACCTTGTCTTTTATTTCCACGTAATCAAAATTGCTCATGCCTATGTGCACGCTTATTCTTTCTGCCTTGCCATTGCGCACCACAAAAATATCCTGGGCAGCAGCGCCCCTGAAAGCCGGTCCGTTGGCTACGCGCAGCACATTGTTTTGTGCGGCAGTGACAATGTATACTTCCACTTTCATATTGGGATGCAGCAGGGTATGGTTGCTGGTGTCGAGTTTTATGTCGAACGTGATCATATTGTTCTGCACTGCAGGCTGAATGTTGATGACCGTGCCTCTCAATTGCGTTTCATTGATGCGGATAATGGCCGGTAAACCGCGGTGCAGCTGATCGAGATAAGTATCGGCTATGCTGCCCTGTATTTTAAAACTGCTGAGGTCTGCAATGCGGGCGAGTGCATCTCCTTCATGAATGGCAGAACCGATGTTGCGGTTAATCCAGGTAACTACGCCATCGCGGGTGGCGACAATGTTAGCCTGCTGCAGTTTTCGTTCCAGCTCGCGCAGGTCGTTCTCCTGTATGGCAGCTGCTATTTCAGCTTCGCGCATTTCTACCTGCATGGTTTGCTGTTTGCTGTGTATCTCGTTTTCGAGCTGCAACTTTTCCAGCCTGGCAACTTTCAGGTTCAGTTCGGCTTTATCAATATCTTCTTTGGTACCACCGCCTGCCTTGTACAGGCGTTTGGCATTTTCCACATCCGCTTCGAGACTGCTGATGCGCAGCTGTTTTACATCGTTGTTTGATTTAATGTCGTAGAAACTTTTATCCAGTTCCAGCTTTAGCTTTTTGATGTCGTTGCGTTTGGATTCGAGCTGGAATTTCAGTTTCTCCGCAGCCATCAGGGAAGCGGCCTTATCGAGTGTAAGCACCGACTGGCCTGCTTTTACATTGCTGCCTGCGGTTAAGCCTACCTGTTGAATAGAGGCATTGATGGGACTGGTGACTACTTCTTCAAACTCGGGCAGTACCTCGCCGGATGCAGTAAGTGTATTCTCCACATCGCCGCGCTGCACTACCGCGGTTGAAATGGCAGACCGTGCAATAGATGATGCAAAAGAAGAGCGGATCAAAACAGTTGCAAGTGCAATGAGGGTAATGACCAGTATGCCGGTGAGCAGCCGTTTTTTGTTTCTGCGTTTGGTAACCGAGGCTTCGATATCCTTATCCATTACAAGAATTTATGCCTTAGGATTTTCAAGATGGGTGCCAAACGCAATTGTTTGATAATTATATTGTTGCGGGTTTTTAAACGCATGTTTTTGTCCGGTTCCGGACAAATTGTTTGATTGCGGACCAGTGCGATAGCGTGCGTTAGAGAACCATTGAGAACCGGAAGGCGACAGTCGGGATGATCATAGCAAGTCCGATGATCATAGCGAATGCACTGTTCGGAGCGGAGGTAGTTGCCGGTAGGGACACCGGCAACGACATGGCACCGCGATTGCTTATTTGTACAGGATACCGGCATTGCTGCAGCAACTGGATATACCTGACAAAAGCAACAGGCTGACCATTACCGGAAAAGTATATGAAAATAAAAAAGGCTCCGCAAAGGAGCCTCTTTTATTGCTATCTTATGAAAGTTCGTGTTGTTACACGGCCATTGCTTTTGCTACTTTTCGGTAAACAAACTCATGAAACACGTGCCTGCGGCAGAAACGGCCCGGCGTGTCGGAATTGATCAGTTTTACATACGTGGCTTTGGGTACATCAAAATATTCATAGCTGCTGCCATCTTCAAAAACCAAGGTGAGTGTTGATTTGGTGTAAGAGAAGTCAGACAGTGGTGATGCATTGATGGTTTCAGTGTACATAGGCAACGCCTGTGCAATGGTTTCCGGGGCAATGCTTACCAGGAAATTGTATGCTTCTATCAGCTCTTTGCTCTTGTGTTCTGCTTCCTGTTTGGCAGCATCTTCTGCGTTGGCAAATTTATCGGGATGCCATTCTTTCATCAGGTTGCGGTAAATGGTTTTCATTTCTTTAACCTCGGTCGTTTTAGTAACGCCCAATAATTTGCGGTATGCTGCTATATTACTCATGATTCGTTTATGCCGCGCAAAGGTAGTTCAATACAACGGGCTTGCCGCATTGTAATGTCAATTAATGGTAAAGCTTTTAATAAAGTTGGCGCGTGCAGGGCGTTTCAAAGAAGGCTTTGGTGTGTTAAATGGCTGATAATTAGCTATATACAATACCCACCCGTGCATATGCTTCACGGATGGGTATCGCTGGTGCCTTTTGTAAACGGGATGGGCGCAGTGTTACACTTGCGGGATGTTGCGGCAAAATAATTATGCCCATTTTTTTTGCAGCCAGCGACGCACCGGTTCATCATACCATTTTAAACAAGCATAGGCTACAGAAACAGACACGACAAAAGTAAGTACCGCGAAAGGCAACCCTGCATGCAAGCTTACTTTGTGCGTGGCTACCCATCCTGTATAAATGTAAACGAAGGGATAGTGGGTAATGTATATGGGGTAAGAAAGGTCACCTATGAACTTGCATATTTTATTGGCTGCTCCTGAAAGCGGCCTGCCACTTGCACCAATATAAATAACCAGCGGAAATACGAGTATAATAACTACGGCTTCGTATATGCCGTTTTGCCATAGTTGTGTGAGGCCGCCGATTCTTGGAAATGCGAGTACGAACAACAATAACAGCGAACTCCACAGGAAGGCATTTTTTATCTGCGTGAGTTTGGCAACGCGGAATAAGAGCAATCCCGCAACAAAGGGATACATTAACCGGACGAAGCCAATGTGCAGCTGTTTCGCATCGAGCGACCAGCCGCCGATTACATGGCCTTCATTGGCGAATACGGCGAGATGCACCAGGGCAATGGCTGAGAGTACTGCCAGTATGGCCAATGCTGTTTTTGAAAACCTGCGTATGATTAATGCGTACAGGATATTGCCGATGTACTCAAAAAACAATGACCAGGCCGGGCCATCCAGCGGGTGCATTTCCTGCCAGCCGCGGATATCCATAGATACGGGCAATGGCAGCAATGTAGCGCCCAGCAGCATTACGGCAATTACCTGCCACACGGGTACCTGCGAAATACCGGGCCATATAGGTGAGGCTGAATAGTAAAAACAAAGCGCACCAATTACAGAGCCCATTACCACCATAGGCTGCAGGCGTATAAGCCGGCGTTTGAAAAAACCTTTAATGGTAATGCCGGGCCAGCGGCCATCGTAGGCATAACCAATTACGAAACCGGATAACAAAAAGAAAAAGTCCACTGCCAGGTAACCATGGTTAATCAGCTGGTCAACATGGCTGGTGGCATGGGCTTCGCAAATATGAAATATCACTACAGTAAGGGCGGCTACACCACGCAGTCCGTCGAGAATCTGGAAATGCGGGCGGGAATCGGGAGAAGCAAGCGTCATTTGTGTTGGTTGGTTTAGTATGCGTCAGGAAAAATATATAGCCCTGAATATAGGAAATCTATGAAAAAAATACGCGATGTTATGCATAGAAGATACATTAGCCAATCACCAGGAGACTGAACCAGCCGTGCGACAGGACATCGATATCCTGATTAACCAGGTGTTGCTGGATTTAAAACCGATGTGGGAGCAGAGAAGTAGTGAGCTGATGGTTCAAATGTTCAATAGTTTCATTGTTCAATAAATGAAGCGAATCCTAAAAGAGTAGTGTCATTTCAGTGATACTGCTCTTTTTTGTTTTCCGGGAAAGCCGGTAACCTTTTTGGCAGAATGCTTCGGGTGCTAAAATGCCCGGTTCAATGCGCACTTTGCCTGGCTGGCTTGCCTGGGCTTGTGCAGGCTGTTACGTGGGGTAACTTTGTAAACAAACACTTGAATGATGCTGTTAGGGATAATAGTTGTTTACCTGCAACATTCATAGTGCGCATTTTTAAGCTGAACCTGTTAATAAGGTATATATGAAAACCGAATTTGCCGGCATCCGCCGTTTTTTGATTACACCGTTTATGGTGCTTGCAGCGCTTACCTGTGCCGGCCTGCTCTGTGGCAGCTGGCGTGCTGCAAAGCAGGCAACTACTACAAATGATCAACTCCCGTTTGAAGGCAAGTTGCCTTCACTTAATGGTGCTACCGGCTGGGTAAATACCGGTGCGCTTACCCGGGAATGCCTGAGAGGCAAAGTGGTATTGGTAAACTTCTGTACTTTCTCGTGCATTAACTGGCTGCGTCAACTGCCCTATGTACGGGCATGGGCACAAAAGTACAAAGACCAGGGACTTGTGGTGCTAGGAGTGCAAACACCCGAGTTTCCTTTTGAAGAAAATGCAGACAATGTGCGCCACGCCTTTGCTGAAATGAATATCCAGTACCCGGTGGCTATTGATAACAACCATGAAATATGGCGGGTGTTTAAAAACGAATACTGGCCTGCCTTGTATTTTGTTGATGCGAAAGGAAATATCCGGCATCACCATTTTGGAGAAGGTGATTATGAACAATCAGAAAAAGTGATACAGCAATTATTGGCTGAAGCAGGCAATACAGGCGTTAGCCAGGATTTGGTTGCAGAAGATGCGCAGGGGATAGAGCTGGCAGCTGATTGGAGCAACCTGCAATCGCAGGAAAATTATGTGAACGCTATCAGAACGCAAGGGTTTGCTTCACGCGGAGGGGTAAGACCGCTTCAGCCGCTTTCGTATACAGCGCCGGCGCGACTGGAATTGAACCAGTGGGCACTTGCAGGTGAATGGACAATGGGCTTGCAGTCGACTGTTTTGAATAAGGCGAATGGCCGGATGATATACCGTTTTCATGCCCGCGATCTTAACCTGGTAATGGGCGCACTAACGCCGGGTACTGCAATAAAATTTCGCGTGCGCATTGATGGTTTACCTCCAGTTGAAGCGCATGGTATTGACACCGATAGTGACGGGTTTGGTACAGTGAAAGAACAGCGGCTGTACCAGTTAATCAGACAACAGGGGCCTGTGACTGACCGGTTATTTGAGATTGAATTTTTAACTGCCGGTGTAGAGACTTTTTCTTTCACATTCGGATAAGCCCCCCTGCATGGGTGATGCTGCGGCATTGGCTGTAAATGAACTGGTAGGTTTCCAGTTTGCCCAGGCCATAAAATCCCATCCATATATTTTCAATTGTGGCAAAGTTGGTAAAGTCTGCGGCGGGCTTGCCTGCTTTTATGTTTTGATGGTGTTTGTAGAAAGTTAGTAAGAAGGGACAGTTGATCATTGGTGTTTTGGTTTGGTGGCCTGCGTGAACGAATTGATTGCAGCAGGTGATATAGGTGTTATTTAAGATTGACCTTTCTTCTTCTTGATTTGAAAATTACATAGGTTGTAAGCATATTTGAATTTTTATTAGGTAGGGGTTGCAGGCTTTCAGCAAGGATCACAGCTACAATTATATAAACGTTTGCAAACATTTGCAAGTGAGGGCAGCAGATATCTCCGTTTTTTCACCCACCCGAATGCCCGGCTCAGGGGCTAATCTGTCCGGCCCGGCATATTCAAAGGTAAGGGCAGCCTGCCTGCCGGGTATCTTTGAGCAAAATCACCTGTATGAATTCACTTACGCGAAAAAGCAAGGTAAAGAAGGTACTGCTCGGTATTATTGCATTTGTTGTACTGGCGGTAGTGGTACTGCAATTTACCACCCAACCTTTGACTAATCCTCCTGTTACCGGCACTATTGAAGCACCGAAAGAAGTAATGGCTATTCTCCAGCGTTCGTGCTTTAACTGCCATTCCAACGAAACAAAACTGGCCTGGTTCGATAAAATTGCACCGCTTTCCTGGCGCGTAAAAGCAGATGTGGAACATGCACGGCAGATAATGAATTTTTCAGAATGGGACAAACTGGGCGCCGGTGACCGTGTGGGTGCTTTCTGGGGTATTACCAATATGGTAAAGTTTGACAGAATGCCACTGAAGGGATACAGGCTGCTGCACCCGGATGCAAAACTTTCTCCTGCAGAAGTAGAGATCATCCGCAAATACACTGAATCAATCACACATAATGACCGGTCTGATTCTACCATTGTGCACGATGCCCAGGAGGCTTTTGCTGCATGGCGGAAGCAGACGGATACATTGAAAGTCTTCCCTAAATCGCCCAACGGAGTTGTTTATACAGATGAATTTAAAAAATGGAAAGTGATCAGCATGAGCACGCTGTTTGAAAATTCCATGCGTGTGATTTATGGTAATGATATTGCGGTGAAGGCTGTTGAAAACGAACAGTTTCATCCCTGGCCAGATGGTGCTGTAGTGGTAAAAGCTGTATGGGAGCAAGCACCTAACGAATATGGTGAAGTGCGCCCCGGTAAGTTCATTAATGCGCAGTTTTTGGTAAAAGATGGTAAGCAATATACCGAAACAGAAGGCTGGGGTTTTGCCAAGTTCTCGGGCAATAACCTTACTCCATATGGCCATACTGCCAATTTTGCCACAACCCAATGTATCAGCTGCCACCGTCAGCTGGCTGAAGAAACCGGTTATTTATTCAGTGTTCCTTTGAAAGTTAATCCCAAACAATAACAATGATGAAACACATTATACCTGCATTTGCAGCAATCATTATCCTGGCTTCATGCGGTAAACCGGCCGGTAACCAGCTTACACGTATTGTGTATGATCCGCATGGCCTAACTCTGATCACTTCTTCTGTAAACAAACACCTGCAAACCATGAGTGCGCTGTATGGCAACAAGGAAGCTTATGCAGCGGCACTGGCAGGCGATGGGCACCATGTTGCAGGCGAAAGTTTCGCCTTTGTTACCTGGCAATACCATGATGATCCCGTTTATTATGGCAGCAGCATTAACGGCGAGCTGTTAAGCGTGGAAACCATTCATGTTGAAAGCGATACTACGTATAATTACCAGCTGGAAAAAGGCAACGCACAACCGGTTAACGGTACAGTATTAAACACCGCGCAGCGTATTAACTATATATTTGGCTACAAGCCTTCTGTTATGCCTTAAGCGAACATGCAAAACGATATAAAACAGCCTGGGCACTGCAGTGCCCAGGCTGTTTTATTGTTGATACCTGCTTACGTACATCTCCAGTTTTCGTTGAAAAGCTGCTTCTTTGGGCCGGTCGAAATCTTCTTCCAGTATGTTGCCCGTTTTGTCGAGCACGATATAACGGGGAATACTTTGTAATTTAAAGAACCCATTAACCGGCGATTGTTTGGGATTCTCCAGGCGATATTGGCCAGGTTTACCAAATGTGTTTTGCTGCCTGGTGCGGTTTACCCATTTGCCTGTATCTTCTTCAACATCTATACTGATGCTGATAAACCTGATGGACTTGTTTTTCAAAGCATCTTCCGCTTTTTTTAGAAACGGGTAATCGGCAGCACAGGGAACACACCAGCTGGCCCAAAAATCAAGCACAATAATGTTGGCATCAGCACTGGCCAATACTTTTTGCAAGGGTATTGTATGCCTGCTGAAATCAAGCAGGTTAACCGCAGCTAAAGGTTGAATGTTTCGCTGTTGCCGGTGCAGCACGTCTTCTTCGCTTAACATATAGGTATACCTGCCATCCGCATATTGATTCAATGCTTCTTTAGCAGCCTTGTAGTTTGTCCTGGTTTGTAAAAGGATATCGGTTATGCGGGCAAGTGTGTCAAAAAAAGGTAGCGGATAGGTATTCCGTTTAAGCGACTGGGCTATTACGGGAATTTTATCGGGTAAATTCCTGTAGGTTCTTTGTATGCTGTTAAGAATATAGGGCTGATAAAAAGTGCTTCTTAAAATATTGCTGTCTGCCTTATTAAATAGGTCCAGAAATCATCGGGGCCACTTGTATTGCTTAATGCATTGTACGCAATAAGCTGGTAATAAACGCTGCCTGCAAACAGCGATTTAATCAACATAAAGCTGTCTGCATGTGCCAGCAGCTGCCGGTATGCGTTATCCAGCACCGGTTTTTCTGCGGGCTTTATATGGGCAAAGGGAATTGCACATATTTGACTTGCCTGCGTAATATAGTTGAGTTGTTTGAGCGCCGCTACCTGTGCAAACGGGAGAGCTGATGCGGTTATTTTCCTGTCGTTGACAAGGTAATCGCGTTTTATTTTTTCCAACATGCCCATCAGCCCGATGCTGTCGAACAGTTGATACTGAACTGGCTCACCCGGGGAACCCAGGATGGTGAAATTGATAAAGCTGTCAATGAAAGTCTGAAATCCTGTTGAGTACCGGATAGTGCTGCCATTGTTCTGTAAAACCACACTGTCGCCGGGAAACAGCAAGAGGTTGCCTGCTTCCTGCCGTGTACCTGTTGCTGTGATGAACATGCGTTTATAAAACAGGTGCGTAGGCTTATCCGTATAAATCGCTTTTGTAATGAGGCTATCACCGGCTGAAGGGTTTTTGAAGGTGATAGGAGCATCTTCGCTATTGAAAACGATGTTGTTTTTGCTGTGCAGGTAAATGGATAAGATAACTGGCTTACAGTTGTTTGCGGCATATGAATCATTGCCTGTTTGCGCTTTGGCCAGGCGGCACAAACAAATGCCCATCATAAAAAATAATGTTCTTTTACTTGTCATATGGCTGATGCCCGCCAGGATTTAGTGCAGTTAGCAGAGCGGGGTTGGCGTTGAGATGCGGGAAAGATGAAATTCCATAAATTATTTATGGTAAATAATGCGGTGCTATTTTTTATCTGGTACCGGAGTTCTACGAGCCCGTTTTTGCCGGTGTATTAAAAAAGCTGATTACCTCATTCCGTGTTAATGAAAATGACGTAATCAGCCGGTACAAAAATCGGGCAGGGCCCTGTCTTTTAAAGTCCGTAAATGCCGCCGGAAACAGTGATTTTTTCTCCTGTAATCCATGCCGCATCAGCAGAAGCAAGGAATACAGCCACCTTTGCAATATCCTCCGGCTGTCCCAAACGGCCAAGCGGTGTATTGGCCACCATTGTGGTTTCAAGATCACTACCAACGATGCCTGCGCTGTGTGTGCCTTCGGTTTCTACCCCGCCGGGCAGAATAGAATTGATGCGGATATTTTTTGCACCCAGTTCTTTTGATAGGGCAATGGTCACTGCATCTAACGCAGCCTTGGTTGCAGAATATACCGAGCCTGTGGCCAAAGGCGTATTGCTTGCGCCTGAGCTGATGTTGATGATGTTGCCGCCTTTGTCGCCAAACAGTTTTACAGCTTCGCGGGTTGCCAGTATAGACCCCAATACATTGGTATTGAAATGCAGGTGAACAGATGCTGCAGACACCGATTCAATGGGTGCGAACTGGTAAATGCCGGCATTGTTTACCAGGATGTCCAGTGTGCCGAAGGCATTTTTTGTTTCTTCAAAAAGCCTGATGATACCGGCTTCATCGGACACATCGCCCTGTACTGCAATGGCTACACCGCCATTGCCGGTGATTGATTTAACAACATTATCCGCATCCTCTTTGCCCGACCTGTAATTCACCACAACCTTTGCACCTGCTGCTGCAAAATGTTTAGCGATGGATGCTCCTATGCCTTTCGACGCGCCTGTAACTATGGCTACTTTGTTTTCCAGTTTTTTCATTTTTCTACGCATTTAATGTTTGCAGCGTAAAATTATGGCGCTAATGTTTACTTTAGTAACTTTGTATCTAAAAGTAACAGTAACCTGGAGGTAACAAAGTAACATATGGAGTGCAAAAAAGATTTTCAGACAGATCGCAAAAAGGAAATGCTGGCAGTGCATGACGCGATGGATGTGCTGAGCGGGAAATGGAAAATCTACATTATCTCGTCTATCTGCCATTACAACAAAAGAAGATTCTCTGATATACTGGAGGATGTAAGTGGCATATCTAACAAGATGCTGAGCAAAGAATTAAAGGAGCTGGAAGTGAACAAACTGATTAAACGGACAGTGTTAGACACACAACCGGTGACCGTGCAGTATGAACTTACAGCACATGGTCAAACCTTAAAGACCATCGTTACCAATTTAACGGAGTGGGGAATCGCGCACCGGAAAAAAATTATCGGGAAGAAGTAGCATTCAGCCAGGTTTTGTAATCAGCAACAAGCGCATCAAAGTCTGTGTTGAAAACAGTTTTTGTCATTGTTTTTTTATCTGCGGCCACGCAGTAATTTTTGAATGCCGCCACACCGAAATGGTCAACGATGTATTGAACGAATATGCCGCAAACCGCGTAATGGGCAGCAGCATACTGCCCATAAAAATCTTTATTGTGGATGATGAGATCCGCATAGTTCAGACTATCCCTGAATTTTTTTGCAATGGCAATTCTTTGCCTGTAGTGGCATTTCAGCGTAGTTATTTCGTCAATTTAAAGATTGATGCGTTCGCTGTTTGACTTGGCTTTCCAGTCATCAAATTTTTGGCGCAAAGCCTCCACAGCATTTATTTTATCATCAGTGCCATAAATAACCAGATTAAGCCAGTGTTTTTCAACATCGGTAGGTTTCGAAACGGTTAGAAAAGCACTCGCGGCTTTTCGTTCCCCGCATCTTTTATCGCCGCCGGATTTTGCGCCTGCTTCTAATGCAAGCATTAAGATGTCTTGTATGGGCAGAGAATCTTTTTGTGCTTTTTGGGCAGCATCAAAAATCGCCTGCAGTTCGTCCGGATTGGTGAGCATATTGCCCTGTACTGAAATACCATTCCCTGACAAGGAGCCTGCGTATGATGTTGTTTCTGTTCCGGTATAGGTTAGCGGATGCAACACATCACTCATGCAAATAATGGCATATTGTTGATGCTCGGGGTCAAAGTCTGGATGCCTGATTTTTTTAAGTATGTCAGCAGGTGGTACGTCTTTCATGATCATTTCAAAGCCCTGCAATTTTGCCAAAGGATTGGCATTTGCCTGCACCACGATTGCGCCTTTCCCCGGTACAATAGCGCCAATGCCGTATACACTTATTGTACAAGAGGCCCCGGCTATCCCTATCTCTTTTGTTTTGGGATCAACTACAATAATTGACCATGTTGCGAATGAGTGAAAACACAAGGTGAAAAATAAAAAAGATAGGTAAAGGCGCTTTGTTTTTTTCATGAGGCGTGTTTATAGGTGCTTAAAATGGCCGGATCAAGAAGTAAGGAACGGGATACAAAATGCCGGGTAAATCAATGTGTTGCTGCTATTACATCTGCAAGGCGCAAGTGCCCGATTTTTGTCAACAGCGCTTAATGAAGGCTTTACATAAAAAAGGAATATGTTTTTACTGCATCAATTTAAAATTTGATGCCCGGTAGTTAAGCTACAACTACTTCATACAGAAATAGAGGGCAATAACCGATAGTATCTGCATACAAATTACCACTGAAAGTCTCTTAATGCCATTTACTTTGAACGGGCTGAATATATAGGCTATTGCAGATAAAAAATACACAGCCAATGCCAATCCTACAACTACTACCAAGTTCGGGCCTTCAGGGTCATTGAAAAAGAAGAATAGCATGCTGGAGCAGATGATGGCTGTTGCTGCCAAAATCAGCAGCGAAATCTTTTTCGACCTGAAATATAGATTTGCGATGTTATCAGCTGCATTCATGGGGTAAGCATTTACTCAAATATAATAATCTCATAAGCGGAATTACCATGCTTTTTCCTGTATTTTTAATAGTTAGCATTTTACAAACAAATGCACGTATAAAACGGTACTGCAAATTGTAATATATAATAGAAAGAAAGCCATTTCATAACTCAATTATGAGGTGGTTTAGAAACCGGAATGTAGCCCGGTAGGCAGCAAAAAATATCCCCCCATTACCCCCTTAACCAATTATAACGCTTTTGCGGATTCATCACAGAACAAATGGAAACAACATAAACTAAAATAAAAACCATGAGAGCAATTAATCCCTGGATCAACTTCAATGGCAATGCCGAAGAAGCATTCACTTTTTACAAATCGGTGTTTGGCGGCGAGTTTACAAAGATCACCCGTTTTAAAGACTTGTCAGGCCCCGAGTTTCAGGTAGCCGAAGAGGAAGCAAATAAGATCATGTACATCGGCTTGCCGCTAGGCAAAAACAATGTGTTAATAGCCAACGATATTCCCGGGTTTATGGGGCAGGTAAGTGAGAATGAAAACCGGTCTAAAATATATGTGAATGCCGAAAGCCGCGAAGAAGCAGATAAAATATTTAATGGGTTATCAGCAGGGGGAGAAGTGGAAGGACCCATTGGTGACAGTCCATGGGGTACCTATGCCGGAATGTTCAGGGATAAATATGGCATTGAATGGATTGTAGAGTTTGACCCGGGTTATAAGGGGTAGGGTTAGTATGAAAACAATTATATAGGAAAAGCAAAGAGGGGCTTCCAATTTAACAATTGAAAGTCCCTCTTTTGTGCCCAGAACAATAACAGTCTCAAATTCGAGCCCGTTAACTCTGTGCCTGGGCGACAGTAATCTCATCATCTGGAGAACCAGGGGATGAAATCTTTGAGCAAATGGCCTTTATTAGGTTGATCAATGAGGGTAGATATGTCAAATCACCCAAACCGTAATTGTTGTAATACTCAGGCCGTAGATGTCATATGATTATATTCAATTGCAAAGCATTCTTAAAATATTTGTTACTAGGCTATTTTATGAATTTATTTTGGCTGATCTGCTGTGGGTTTTCGTGAACTTATCTTGTATATCCAATGACTGAATTAAAAGCCCAGGAAGCCTTCTTTGCAGATTACAATAAACTGGAAGGCAAGGAATTTAAGCCGGCAGCAGGCTGGAAGCTAAGAAAGCGCAGGCCTTGATCCAGCAGAGATGAGTGACAGGCTGCAGTAACGACAAACCATAACGAGCGACGACAACTGAAACAAACTACGAAAACTATTTCAACCTAAGCTGGACGGTGGTTTTGCGCTTGTGCAGGGATGTGATAAAAGGATCTTGATAAAGGGGTTTGCCTTTGGGGCTGACCAGGTTTAAGGCCTTGGCCAGGGAAAGGCTGGTGCGGGCACTTTTCCGGTGTGCCTTTAACCAGGCATCACGGGAGGCCTGCAGTCCCTGCTCATACTGCCGGATAGTTTCATTGATCAGCTGCAATTCCCCCTTATAATCCTTCTGCTTGCGCAGTAAAATAAGCAGCCGGCTCACCACTCGGTTATCATCCGGCACCTGGGCATGCATCCGCTGGTAGGTAGCAATCGCTTCTGCGATGCTCCCCTTTGCCTCGACTGCCCGGGCGTCGGCCAATGCCTGTCCGCTGATAATCTTTCTTGCCATACCGTTACCGGTGCAACCGGCATACCAAATTAAACACGATAACGGCGTCGCCACGACGCCGGCCACTTCATAGTTAAAGAAAACCCGTTTCCTTAATTATGGGAATCTATAATTAAAATTCCCGTCCGTCGGCTTGTTTCCAGCGAACTCTAATCTATTTTCATGTAACCTCAATTCATTTTCATGTAATTCTAGCAAATTCTAATCTATTTTCATGTAACATCAATTCATTTTCATGTAACTTTAGGGAATTATAATCTATTTTCAGGTAGTCGTAATTTGCTTTCAGGTAATCTAAAGGGAGAGTAATCTGTTTTCAGGTAAGCCCAAGCTGAACCCAAGGGAAAACCTGATAATTGATCGAATTTCAACAGGCTTAATCACTTATCGGCAAATTTATTAACTCATGCAAAACATTACCGGATGGAACCAATACCCGTAGGTGGACAATGGCTAAAGGAAAAATTTAGGCTGGTAAATTTTACCCTAACGCATAGTTCCTATATCGCTGACAATGCCAGTATGCACCTAACTGCACTGGGGAATGTAGAAAGATACTTTATAAAGACATACCAGGTAAACGATCCTCAAGATGCATTGCATCATATAGAATTTTACCTCAAATATGACGATCTCGATCTTGATTTCTTACACGCGGTTTTCGCCAACATTCCAGACAATGCAATTGCAGCGTTTATTGACAAAACCCCAGCAGGAAAGCCTGAACGTAAAATCGGATATCTATATGAGTATCTATGTCAACATACGCTACCGGTAACCAAACCAACAACAGGCAATTATTTTGACCTGTTAGACAGCGACAAATACTATGTAGGCGGCATCATCAGAAGTACTCGTTGGCACGTGGACGATAACATGCTTGGAGATCGTCGATACTGTCCAATCATCCGGAAAACGAGTGAACTCAAAAAACTACTCAGTAAGGATTTGGCAGCAGAGATAAATGAATTGAAAAGCAAATACGGGAATGAAATATTTGATCGAGCCACGAGCTACTTATACACAAAGGAAACCAGATCATCGTATCAAATAGAGAAGGAAACACCATCTCCAGACCGTTTACAAAAATTTATCAGCATTCTCACCAAGGCCGGCAGTCAGCCAAACGCCGCATTACTAAGCAAAGAGCGGCTCGTCTTATTACAGAATGCAATTGTAGATTCACGCTATGCTAGCAAAGATTATCGGAATTTTCAAAACTATGTAGGTGCATCCGCTGGATTTGGACGCGAGGATTACCATTATGTTTGTCCGCCGCCAGAAATTGTACAAGAATTGATGGAAGGCTTGCAAATAGTTGCCGATAGAACATCGAATAAATTGCCGGCAGAGATAAGAGCGGCAATGCTTTCATTTGGATTTGTATTTATCCATCCCTTTGAAGATGGCAATGGCCGCTTACACCGTTTTCTGATACATGATGTATTAGCACTAGATGGCAAAGTGCCGGAAGGCGTCATCATACCTGTCTCCGCACATATGCTCAATAATATGAGAGCCTATGACGGGGCATTGGAAAAATACTCAAAACCACTTATTGATCGCATAAAAATAGAAACGACTGTAGACACAGGAATAATCATCAAAAATGCCGATCAAGTTAAAGGCTACTTTCGTTACCCTGACTTAACAGCGCAATGCGCATACCTGGTTAATGTTATTCATCAGACGATCACGGAAGATATGCCTGAAGAATTGGATTTTCTCATCAGATATGACGACATCAAAAAAGCAGTGCAAAACATTGTCGACATGCCTGATGCCAAACTCAGAAAATTATTAAACTTTTTGCACGGTAACAAAGGCTTGTTTCCCAAAAGAAGGCGAGACGAATTTAGAGAACTTACAGATGATGAAATAAAAAGAATGGAAGCAGCATACCACGACATTTTTGACACTTTGTAATGCTATAATGCAATTCAATTTCTTTAATTAGATTTCGCACGTAGGCCCAAGTTATGTTTCACTGGAAAGTGCATTAGTATACTGGCGACTTACCCCGGAGCAGGTTTTTGAAATAACATCAGTAACAACCAGGCGAGCGCAAACCTATCACACGCCAATTGGAAGATACACTTATACCCATCTACCACTTCCATATTATGCATTCGGACTACAACGTGTAATGTTGACAAGTACACAAGCAATCCACTGCCAGCTTGAAAAAAGCTTTATGTGACAAGATCGTAACCACGTCAGGATTGCGCCTAGCCCAAATATCGAGACCTCAATACAGGATTGCCAAATAAACTTGCCTGACCACGCCAGTAGCCTACCATTTCTGATGTAATTAGCTCCCTCAAAATTTGCTCTTTAATAGCACCATTCTCATAAGTCGCCACTGGAGGTCCAAAATAGCAATTCCAATTTGCAATGCCGTAGTCGCTTTCTTCATATAGTGAAAATGCAATGACATCAGCCAACGCTTCATTACTTACTATATCCTCAGTTCCCAGAGAAAGACGAAGTAAGGTCGCCACAGCATGATCCTCTGTAAACTTTTGAGTGGAAGTCTCAATTTTGGTAAGCACACCAATAACCGCATCCTTTTGCTTACTTTGTAGGTCTGTATCCATGATTACAATTGTTATATCGAAAATAAATCTTCCGAAGTGCGATTCTTGCAGTTTATATCTTATGCACATTTTCAAAATCCTATCTGAATTATATGCGATCTATTAGCTGTTGTGTTGTGTACCCCACAGCACCATTAAGTAAAAAAGCGAATTGCCTTTGATATGTTGTAATTAATTCACTTTTGGGCTCTCTCACGTCAATGACGTAAACCGGCTTATCATAGACCAAATAATTATTTTTTATCAAATCGTTGATTCCTTCATCTTGAAATCCATATCCGACAATTACTAGCTTGGAGGCATCTACTAGATTTTCCTTAAATTTAAAAATTTTTTTGGCAAGCGCCTACGGCGCGGCTACCAGCCGATATGCTATTTTTAATTATTCATTCCGAGCGAGATATGGGTTTGTGAAAAGCAAAGGGCAGATAAGGGGAAAACCGCACTGGCGCTATAAGGAAAGTGAAATTGCTGGCGAAAAGAAAAATTGATTATGCGTTAAACAAAGAGATAGGTTACTCTTCCCGCGCCATCAGGGTGATGGCGATGAATGGAGCGTCGCAACGGCGGCCGAACCACGGCGCTCCAGCTCGCCGGCAAAACAAAAGCCACGCATCTGCGCGGCTTGCATGATCAATAATACTCCCATGTATCGTTAAGAAAGACTGTCGCAAACACCCCTTTCCAAAGTCCCAAGCGCACCTGAAATCTCTCCCGGTGAAGGCATAGCTTTACCGGACACTTAATGACTAAAACGAATCAAGCGTATGAAAACAAAACAGAAGATCTGGGCCAATTTCAGTGTGAAGAATGCGGCTGCTACCAATGAATTTTATAAGCGGGTAGGCTTTACCTCTAATGGGTACAATAAAGACCTGAAGCTCGCCAGCTTCCTTTTCGGTGAAGATGATTTTGTGATCCATTTTTTCGAAGAGGGGTCACAGATAGATGAATTTCTTAAGCCTGGATCACTAACGACCAGTGAAATCATTTTTACCCTATCTGCAGATACAGAACAGCAAGTGAATGAATTTGCAAATAAAGTGAAGGTAGCAGGAGGCACGATCTTAAAAGAGGTAAGAAGAGATGAAGCCGGTTATTATGGCTTTGCTTTCGCAGACCCGGATGGCCATAAATTCAACGTGCTGCTCATGGATAATATGTGATTTAATGGTAAGCATGATGACATTGCGGTAAATTCTTTGTTTCCGTTATGTAAGCAAACATAAAAGGCTGACCAATTATTGATCAGCCTTTGTTTCTATAGAGTGATTATCACCTGCTAATTGCCTTTGTATTCAGCGTCCGTAAGCCTTTTGAGCCAAACTGTCTTCCCTTTTTGCATGGGTGTAACACCAATGTAGGAAAAACTGCTATCCGGTGTGGCGCCATGCCAGTGCTCCACACCAGGCAAACATTCAATAACCTCACCTTTATGCACCACCCGCACCGGCTTACCACGTTCCTGGTAATAACCGGCACCACCTGTAACCAGCAGGAACTGGCCTGCAGGATGATAGTGCCAATCCAGCTTTGCACCGGGCGCAAATGTTGCCTGTGCGAGGCTGATGTTTAGTGCGCTATCCGGTTTATTTAGTTCTGTGAGCCATACCGTGCCGGTATGATTATCGGTGGTAGACACTTCCCCTTTGGGAAATACAGTATTATCCTGCGCAATCAACCTGGTGGCGGATAGCAACAGTACGAACAGTGTGGTGGAAATTAACTTCGTCATTATGATTTGTTTTATGCAGTAAAGAATATGAACTATGGCTGTGGCGAATGCGGCGCTGCTGCTGCAGCCTTTTCCATGGCATCCAGCCTTGCTTTTTTAGGATCGGTTTGGCCAACGGCTTTGCCATCCGGCTGAAATACCATCAGGCCATTCTTTGCAGGATCAAACGCAGGCCAGTCAGGAAGCCCGCTGCCATTGGGATTACCGGTTTTGGCAAAGTTAGTCCAATACGCATTCATGACCTTGGCTACGGCTTGATCTTCAGGCGTCATAAGGGCACCATTCGGGCTACGCAGGTTATCAAACACGTAAGCAATTTCAGAGGCATGGGCTGCCCCATACCGCATGAACTGTTGCATGGAAGCTGCGACATAACCAAACTGGTAAACATAGGCTGGTGCCCCTTTTGCGACAAATGCCCTGGCGGTGAACCGTGCCGGTTCTGCCCACACCTTATCGGTGTTAACCATGGTAAGCAGCTTGGGTAGCTCAGTATTGCCATCCGGATGTAACCAGGAAACGCCCCGCTGCCAAATACAAAACCACCGCCATGTATCCATACCATCACGGGCAGTTTGGCGGTAGCAGGTGTGCCGGCAGGCAACCATACATTCAGGAACAGGCAATCTTCGCTGGACCGTTTAGAGATGGAATCCGCACCTCGTGGAAAGGCTGCCTGTGCGCATTCTGCGCAGAACTGGCTGGCATCACGCACACCGGCCCAGGGCTTTACCGGCTGTGGTGGGCGCCAGCGGTATTCGCCCACCGGAGGGGCCGCATACGGAATGCCTTTAAAGCTGGTCACGCCGCTGTCGGTCACGCCCCGGAGTACTCCTGAGTTTACACGCACCTGTGGGCCATGCGTAGTATCACGGGGCTGCGCGTATAGGCCGGCTGTAATAGACAGGCAAAGGATTATCGAAAAAAGTTTCATGATGACAAGGTTTGATGATGAGCTACAGTGCAGTAGGTCTTCTCCTGCATACGCAATAAAGATCCCCGCATTTTTGCAGGTATCCTTTAGACAGATTCCGGATTTATTTACCATTTTTCCTGATACCGTGCGCTCCAGCCGCCAGGATGGGTATAAACAAAAAAGACCGGTTAAATAATAACCGGTCACATATGGAGATAGTGTTAGTATACGTTGGAATATTTTAATTCGCAAGCCGGTATTCCTGTGGGGTACAGCCGATCTTTTGTTTGAATAACCGCGTAAAGTGTGCCTGGTACTTAAATCCCAGCTCTGCCGCTATCTGGCTTAGGGACTTGGTAGGATCAAAGATCTTTTGCTTAGCCACTTCCATGATCTTAGCCTGGATATAATCCTGTGCGGATCTTCCGGTCTCCTTCTTCACCAGGTCGCCAAAGTAATTGGGCGACAGGTTTAGCTCGCCAGCAAAATAGGACACGGAAGGCAGCCCGATGGTGGAGGTCTTATCTGAAACAAAATAGTCGTTGAGCATTTGTTCAAACCGCGCCAGGATTCCCTTATGGACATGTTCACGGGTAATAAACTGCCGTTCGTAGAAGCGCGTGCAATAATCCAGGAACAGTTCAATGTTGGAGGCAATGAGCTTTTTGCTGTGCTTATCAATAGGCCGCTGCAACTCATATTCAATTTTGGCAAAACAGTCCAACACGATCTGGCGTTCTCTTTCAGAGAGGTGCAATGCCTCGCGCGTCTGGTAGGCAAAAAAGCTATAGTCATTGATGTGCCTGCCAACGGTAGTACCCAGCAAAAAGTCGGGATGGAAAACCAGTGCATGGCCTTTAGGCTGGTAGGTTTCCCCGTTGCTGTTAATGCCGGCCACCTGGCCGGGTGCTAAAAAGACCAGCGTGCCTTCCTGGTAATCATAGGTATCACGCCCATAGGACATATCACCGCATTTTAATTCTTTTAAAAAGATGGTATAAAACCCAAAGTACATGCGGTGGCCCTGGCGGGGGCTGGCTTTAGAGAGGTCTACCACGCTTACCAGCGGGTGCAGGGTTTCGTTATTGTTAAAGGCGTTGTATTCGCCTACTGTATTGAATCGCAACATATTATCCATAATACCACCATTGAGCTACCTAAAAGTACAGCATATTTTACCCATTTTCCGCAGCCTGGCGTCTGATCAGTAATCAAGGTAAAAAGTGCAGTAATTCGGGTAAACACTCCCTTGGAAATTAGCCTGACCTTTGTGTAGTGATACTGGCGTACCAGCCCATCAACCAGGCCCCACCAGGCACAACAAGTGTATTTTACTCAAATGGTAACAGTTATCGCAGGCGCAAAGGCGGGCACGGTTTCACCGGCCCATAACCGATAAGATACGTAAAGACTAAAAAAATTATATGCAAAAAGTTAAGCTCAATAATGGCGTAGAAATGCCCATCCTGGGTTTCGGGGTGTTCCAGGTAAAAGACCTGGCCGAATGTGAAAGAAGTGTGATTGCAGCGATTGAAAGCGGCTACCGCTTAATTGATACAGCTGAATCCTACATGAACGAAGAGGCTGTTGGCAGCGCCATCAAGGCCAGTGGTGTACCGCGGGAAGAACTTTTCATTACCACCAAACTATTCATTAAATCCAATGGGTACGAGGGGGCGATGAAGGCTTTTGAAAAATCGCTAAAGAAACTGCAGCTTGACTACCTGGACCTCTACCTGATACACCAGCCCTTTGGCGATGTATACGGCGAGTGGCGTGCGCTGGAAGAATTGTACCGCCAGGGAAAAGTACGGGCCATTGGCGTGAGTAATTTCCAGTCCGACAGGCTAATTGACCTGATCATCCACAATGAGATCGTGCCAGCCGTTAACCAGGTGGAAACACACCCGTTTCACCAGCAGCATGAGGCGCATACGTTCATGCAGGATAACAACGTGCAGATTGAATCCTGGGGCCCGTTTGCGGAAGGCAAGAATGATATTTTTAAAAATGAACTGCTGGCTTCCATCGGTGCCAAATACAATAAATCCATTGCCCAGGTAATCCTGCGCTGGCTGACACAGCGTGGTGTGGTGGCCATACCCAAATCGGTGCGTAAAGAGCGAATGGAAGAGAATATCAACATCTTCGATTTTGATTTAAGTGCAGCGGATATGGAAGCGATCAAAACACTGGATACTGCCAGCAGCGCGTTCTTTGACCACCGCGATCCGGCCATGGTTAAATGGCTGGGCGAAAGAAAGCTGGAGGACTAGTGCCGGGCTACCCGGGCATGCCTGTAGTAATGCAGACATGCATAACAATATAAATCCGATCACAAAATGAAAAAAAGACAATTAGGAAATAGCGGATTAGAAGTGTCTGCACTGGGCTTTGGTTGCATGGGACTGAGTTATGGCTATGGCCCCGCCGCTGATAAGACCGAAGCTATTAAGTTGCTACATGCTGCCGTGGAACGCGGTGTTACTTTCTTCGATACAGCAGAAGCCTATGGCCCGTTTGAGAACGAAGAACTACTGGGTGAAGCATTAGCGCCCTACCGGGACCAGGTAGTTATTGCTACCAAGTTTGGTTTCAAGGAAGGTAAACCGGCCCTGGGCACAGACAGCCGCCCGGAACGCATCCGGGAAGTAACCGAGGCTGCATTAAAACGGCTGCGTACAGACCGGATAGATTTGTTGTACCAGCACCGGGTAGATCCCAATATACCCATGGAAGACGTAGCAGGCACAGTAAAAGACCTGATCGCGGAAGGCAAGGTCAAATACTTTGGGCTTTCAGAAGCGGGTGTGCAGGCCATTCGCAAAGCGCATGCGGTACAACCTGTGACTGCACTGCAAAGTGAATATTCGCTGTGGTGGCGGGAACCGGAAGAAGAGATCCTGCCTACCCTGCAGGAACTGGGTATTGGCTTTGTCCCTTTTAGTCCACTGGGTAAAGGCTTCTTGACCGGGGCGATCACCGCGCAAACGGCATTTGACAAAACAGATTTTCGTAACACGGTCCCGCGCTTCTCCGAAGAAAACCGCAAAGCCAACCAAGGCCTGGTAGATAAACTCACGCAGCTTGCGGCTGACAAAAACGCCACACCAGCACAGATTGCACTGGCATGGCTACTGGCACAGGCCCCCTGGATCGTACCTATACCTGGTACGACGAAGCTGCACCGATTGGAAGAGAACCTGGGCGGGGCCGCCATTACGCTCACGGAGACAGATTTGGGCATTATCAAAAAAGCATTGGATGAAATTGAAGTCCATGGGCATCGCTATTCTGCGGATGCACAAAAACTGCTGGGGCGTAAATAATTGTTGACACCAAATAAATCAAACATAAAGACCATGAAAAAACTTATGCTGCTTACTGTATTGCTTACTGCTGGCACGCTCTTTTGTAGTGCCCAGGCAGATCTTCCCAGCGCTCCTGGAACGCCTTCCAAGGCACAGCAGGAAATCCTCGATCTATCAAAAACGAAATGGTCCTGGATGGCCGATAAGAACGTGGATTCGCTTAACACGCTATTCACGGATAAATGCGTGTTTGTTCATATGGGCGGTAGCTGGGGCAAAACCCAGGAGCTGAGCACGATTAAAGGCGGTATGATCTGGTATAAAAAGGCTGCGGTGTATGGTGCTTCGGTGAACATTTTTGACAACACCGCTATCCTGTTAAACGACATTGATCTTTTAGCAGTGGTCGGCGGCAATGAAGTGGTGCATTCCTTTATGGTAACGGAAGTTTACCTGAAAGAAGACGGCAAATGGAAGATGGGTTCCTTAACGTTTTCACAACTGCTCCGGCCCGTAAAGATGACCACCAATACCCCGCAACACTAAAAGCATAAAAACATGAATCGTCGAAACCTGTTAAAGACCGGTTTAACCTTCGCTGGTGGCACACTGTTGGCTGCTGGCAGTAGCGCACACAACCTGGCAACAGCCCCGTCCACAGAAACGCCGAAGGCATCACCTGGCCGCAGAAAGCTGGGGGGCCAGCTGGAAGTTTCCGCGATTGGCCTGGGCGTACAAAATATGTGGCGCACTTACCAGACCACGATCCCTTCACGACCGGAGATGATTAACATCATCCACAAAGCTTATGACCACGGTGTTACGCTGTTTGATACAGCAGAAGCCTACGGGCCATTTGAAAGCGAACGGATACTGGGCGATGCGGTAAATCCTTCCGGGATAAAATTGTCATTGAAACAAAATATGGTTGGAATATCGATCAGCAGACTGGCCAGCGTCTGCCTGGCTTAAACAGCAAGCCGGATCACATCAAACAAGTGGTGGAAGGCATGTTAAAGCGCCTGCGGACGGATCGCATTGATTTGTTATACCAGCACCGGGTAGATCCTGCTGTGCCCATTGAAGATGTGGTAGGTGCGATCAAAGACCTCATGCAGCAGGGTAAGGTACTGCACTACGGGCTTTCAGAGCCTGGTCCGCAAACCGTACGCAGGGCGCATGCTATTCACCGGGTGACCGCTATTCAAAATGAATATTCCCTGTTGTGGCGCGGGCCGGAAGAAACGATCCTGCCGCTTTGCAAAGAACTGGGCATCGGCTTTGTATGTTGGAGCCCGCTGGGCGTAGGTTTTACCACCGGAGCCATTGATGCCAATACGCGGTTTGCGCAAGGAGACATTCGGGGTATAGAAGAACGCTTTTCACCAGACAACCTACCCAATAATTTGGCGCTGGTAACACTACTCAAAACCTGGGCAGACCGCAAAAACGCCACTCCCGGTCAGGTATCACTGGCATGGCTACTGGCGCAGCAGCCTTGGATTGTTCCCATACCAGGTACAACACAGATGGCGCACATGCTGGAAAACAGCGCTGCTGCTGATCTGAAGTTTTCTGCCGATGAGTGGAAGGAGTTTAACGCAGCGTTGGCGGGTATTACAATCAAAGGTTTAAGGCTTCCGCAGGCGGTGTTAAACTTCTCTAATGTGGAAGCACCACTCAAAAGCTAAGATGAGCTGCCAGCTGGAGAGCGGCTCTTCTTTTCCAAAGTGCAACGAGCGGATAGTGGTGTATTGATTTTAAATAACAGGATTTAAACCAATAATGAAATTACCATGAAGAAATTATTACTGCCGCTGCTCGTGCCTGTCATCAGTCTGCCGGCATTCGCACAACGCAGTTTGCAAAAGCTATGGGAATCAGATTCCGTTAGCGTGAAAGGCCCTGAATCCGCCCTGTTTGATCCAAAGTCCCGGACGCTTTATATTTCCAGTATGGGGACAGGTAGTGTAGTGATCATGGGCCTCGATGGAAAGATCATCAATAAGGAATGGATCGGTGGCCTTCGTTCCAACATGGGTTCCGCATTGTATAAAGATCGCTTTTATACCACGGACCCAACCGGCGTTGCCGTTATTGATGCAGCAAAAGCCAGTGTCATAAAACGCATATCCATCGACAGCATCGGCAGGCTCAATGATGTAGCGGTGGATAACAAGGGCGTCGTATATGTAAGCGATACTAAAAATGGCAAAGTATACCGCATTGACGATGACAAAGCAACGCTATACCTGGAAAACATGCCGGGTGCAAACGGCCTGTTAACAGTGGATGAGGATCTGTATGTAATTACTACCAGTGCGGTACATAAAGTGGATGCTAAAAAGGAGATTACCAAAATCGCCGATGGATTTGAAAATGGCCTGGATGGCATTGTGATGCTTAGCCCCGGTGAATTTATCATCAGCAACTATACAGGCATCCTGTACCACCTGGCAGCCGATGGCACCAAAAGCGTGTTGCTGGATACACGGGCCGATCACTTGATGGCCAATGACATCAGTTATGACAGCAAAACCAAGACGCTCTATGTGCCGGTATTTAACAGGAACCGCATTATCGCTTATCAAGTAAAATAACTCCACCATGAAAAGGATATTCTTATTTACACCAGCCGTAGCGCAGGCAGGGATACTATTGCTCAATGAAATGCCTCCGCAGGCGGATTTAAAAGATGAAGAGATTGCGGCCGTCCTAAGTTATGTTAGGATTAGCTTCGGCAACAGGGCCAGTGCGGTGAGTGCTTTGCAGAAAAAGGTTCGTGCAGCAAAATAGCCTGTAGTGAAATACTTAAAATTATCGGGATGAAAAATTTTAAAATAGGTGTGCTGATGATTGGGCTGACCATTAACCTGTTTACCTCCGGGTGCAGCAAGGCGCAGCGAAGCAGCACTGATCTTATGGGCAAGCATGTGCTGATTGTGTACCTGACGCGTACGAAGAATACCGAAGCGGTTGCCCGGATGATACAAAAGCAGGTCGGTGGTACACTCGTCGCCCTGGAGCTGGTCAATCCTTACCCACAGGACTATAAAGAGCAGGTGGCGCAGGTAGTGCGCGAAAACGAAAGCGGTTTTCTGCCGCCACTGAAAACAAAGATCGATAGCCTGGCAAAATATGATGTGGTGTTTGTCGGTTTTCCAACCTGGGATATGAAGATGCCACCTCCGATGAAGAGTTTCCTGCATGCCTATGATCTTTCCGGCAAAACAGTGGTTCCCTTTAATACCAATGCGGGTTACGGCGTGGGCAGTGGATTTGATTCGGTGAAAGCACTATGCCCCAAGAGCACCGTATTAACAGGTTTTTCCACCCAGGGTGGCAAAGAGCGTGAGGGCATCATGCTGGCCATTAAAGATGGGCAGGCTGACGAAACAGCCAAGGCCGTTACGAAGTGGCTACGGGAAATTGGATTTCTTAAATAGACATTTTCAATCAATACAGATCCGCGGCGGCAAAGCATTAGCGGGGCAACGCCGCTAACGTTGTGTTTAACGGGTAACTTATATACCGCTACCCGGAACGCCCATTTCCAGGGGCGTTTTTACACGGTTAATTGCATTTAAAAACAAAGAGTTGCTTTTTGGCAGCTCTTTTATGCATATATGGGTGCTGGATCTTTCAATACACTGTTCTCAATAAAAATTTGTCAAAACCATAGAATGCAACGGGTGATGCCCAGGCGTGCCGCCGCCGGCGATCAAAAACAGAAAGGGGGGCTATATCGAATGATAAGTTTGCGTTGTTCAAATTCCTTTTTGTATCAGTATTTTAGATGCCCATTTCCAAATCTTTGCTTTCCCCCCCGGTTTGACAATCAATGTGAAATGCGTTTGCCTGGCTAATTACATCTTTCAAAGCCTGCAGCAATGGAATTTCTTTCATACGCTGAATCGCAACGGTATTAAAAACCGTGATTGCTGGGTTTTCCTTACGAATGACAACCTGGCTTTTGTCAATACCGGTAGAAAAAGTTGTCTCCATGTGATAAACGGCATCAAATCCTAATTCCGCAGAAATATATTTGGCTGATATCATTGATTCAAACTTTCTGGGATTTTTAATATGCTTGCCTGCTTCCAAGTTGAATGTGTCTATCAGTTCAATGAAGGCCTGCTTTTTATCTTCAAACATACCTTGATTTTTAGCCTTCATGAAATTGGAAAAAGGTGCCAGTGTGAGGTCTAGTATACGCGCCCCGGTTAACTCAGCCAGATAGATTTTTCCATATCCTACTGATTTCATTTCCTCAGCGAAAAGCTTATCGAAACGCTCTGTGTCAACACCCCATGTGTCACCGGCCGCATAATCCCGGTGTTTATTCAGAAACGCACTACGCCTTTTAAAAAGGCACCTTTCCCGTGAATAGTGCAGCGCTAATCCCAAATCGTTCGTGAAATTCGCCCCAGCACCCCAGCCAACTCGATGGCTCATTCGATTCATGTCAAGCCTAAAGCTATCTCCTATGTATTCGTCTGTGCCGTGATACCAATTAATATTTTGGCTAAAAGCCAGACCCTGATTATACTTCATATTTCAGGAATTAATTCATGCTACAGTACCGGCCAATTCATCAAGTGCATCGCTCGTAATAGATGACTGCTGGTTCAGTGATAAATGGACACACTATTGCCGTGAGCATAAAATTTGTTGGAAGAGCGCAAACCATAAGCGACTGCTGTACTCTGTATGAAAATAATCAAGCCTTTCTGTGTTACAATCAATAAGCAATGAAATATACTGATTTGTAATACTTTGTTACCTACATACAACCTTTCAACAGTGAAATACTGATCTTCTTTGTTACAGCGCGGCGTGCTATACGAACCTATGGAAAATCAGTTAACCTTTCTTGCGTCAGTTATTGATGAAGTACCTCAATGCTTATCCATCCTAAAATCGCGCTAAGCCCTGCTAGAGTAGTGGCTCAGCGATTTGATTACATCGGTTGAATTGATCACCTTTGAATCATGCTGGTAGTAATTAAATAACCTCAATTTAACTGCATGACAAAGACCAATAATTTTAACACCGGTAACATATTGCGCGACCTTCATCTGCAATGTCTTTTTCACCCGATGGAATTCTGTGACCGGGTATGCGCAGCGCTTGCTTGGGACAGACGGCGATACTTTGATAGGTGCAGCCAGGCTGCTACCTTCAAAGATGCGGAAATAAGCATATTTGTAAAAGAACAGTTGTATACCATCAACATTAGGTTAGACACGCTCAACACAATCGTACTTCCGAACAGCTAAAAGAATTCATTTATGTCAAACGACAGTAAATTTAGGATTGGTCGATCTAAAGAAGCTTGGTTGGAAGATTTAATAGAATACTACGAGTTTTACGATGTTGATGAAATGAATGATGAACTATGGATCATCTTTGAAATGATCATTGAATCCAAATCATTCCGGCAATTGGATGAAACGGATCAATGCAATTATATCTTCCGGTTGCGCCTCTTGGGCCGTATGCAGAAGGCTGCATGGGAGGTATATGGCGAAGATATAAGCAAATCAATCAAAAAAAATCGCGGTTAAATGTCTTAGTTTCCTTATGCCTGCGTGGGTAACTCAAACCCTGAGTGGTGATCGGCCTGCCGACGATTGGAAAGCTCCTGAAAAGTCCCGGCAGCGCCGCGCCACACTGATAAGCATATGTAAAATCATCTATCAATAAGAAGTTGATAAAGGAAGCTGCCATACAATTTGGCGGTGGTATAGGATGAAGTAAGGGCACCCTTCCGGGTGCTCTTTTATTATTGTACATACCGTTTTATTACAAATCATTACAAGTCATTTCCAGTTTATGCCTCGCGTTATTATACCGCTTATTTTCGTTTATGAAGGCCGAAAGCCACAGCGAGGCTGGCGTTAAAGCATGTGTAACATGCTTTGGTAACTTCCACAAACTGGTGAATGCATGATTACGCAGGAAGAAAAAATAGTAATGCGCGCTGTAGCGCTATGTCACAAACCTTTACTAAAGCCGGAAGAGGCACTTATTTACACCAACCTGGAGCGAACACAACTAGCAAAGCGCTGTGAGGAAGCGCATGTTTACAAAAATGCTGCAGGCTATTATGAACGGGAGCAGTTAGACGCCATGATGCGTGGCCAGACACTTCCCTTATCCATTCAGGCTAAGCCTACCCACGGCAAGAGCGTCAAGTTCTAATCCATGGACATAAAGGAAATCAATTCGACACTGGCCATTACAGATTTTTTGGCCCAACTAGGCATCATGCCTGAAAAACAGATTGGTAGAGCAGCTAAATACATATCACCGATTCGTACGCCGGAATCGACACCCTCTTTTACAGTAGACATCATAAAAAATGAGTGGTATGATCACGGGGAAGGCCGCGGCGGTAATTTATTTGACCTGGCCAAGGAGCTGCATCCTTCTAAGACCAACAGGGAAGTGTTGCAAATGTTAAACCGATTGACAGGCCAATCGGCTCTGAACATCTCCCCGGAGGCAAGTGCGCTGCAGCTTCGCATCACCGCCGCAAAGCAAAACCCGGAATCGAAAGATAACGCCATACAAGTGACAGGCTACACGAGGCTTTCCACGCCGGCGCTCCTGGACTATGTTAAAGAAAGAAGAATCAACGAGGACGTTGCAAAGCGGTTAATGAAGCAGGTCTATTACCAATACAAAGGAAAAACCTATTTTGCTGTGGGTTTTCAGAATGACCAGGGAGGGTTTGCCCTCCGCAATAAATACGTCAAACTGGCAAGTATGCCCAATGGGGTTACGTTCATTGACAATGGTAAAACCTCCCTTACCGTGTTTGAGGGCTTTTTCAGCTATGCGTCTATGGAAACGTTGCGCCCGTACCTGCGTTTGCCGGAAACAAATATCCTGGTATTAAACTCCCTGTCCTTTTTAAAAGTAAACCGGCCGCTAATGGAGCGGCACTATAAAGTGTTTGCCTGCCTGGACAATGATGAAGCGGGTAATACTGCAACGGCCTTGCTCAAAAGTTGGAATAACGGCAAATTTTGGGACGCCCGTAAATACTACGCCAGCGGGAAAGATCTAAATGCCTGGCTTATCGAAAACCTGGATAAGTTAATGCTGCAGCGCACAAAGCTCTCATTAACGCAGCTGGTAAGAACTAACCAAGGCAACCAGATAGGGCAAAACAAGTCGAAGGACCGGGGCCCCTACAACCGGGGCAATGAGTTTTAAAAAATGTCTGGCAATAGATCTCACAAATAAAATCCGAACTGTATACAGGTGTTTCTGTCGAGTACGCGCACCAAAAAAGCCCACAATTTTGTGGGCTTTTACTATGATAATTTATAAGCTATTAATTGCTTAAGTTATAATGTCGAATTAAGTGCCTTCATCAGCGCAGCGGCCTGCTCGGGCGTCTTAATAATCTTATGCAATGAAGAGCCGTTCTGCGTCGCACTGGCAGGTTTAATACCGGTGTCGCCCAGCGCCTTGGCCCTGGCTTTATAGTCTGCGATCTTTTTTGCTAAGCTTTCTTTCATGATTCAAATTTACTTTAATTTTTGTGAAAAGTCAACTATACTGCCCGCCGCGTTTCTAACCTTGAAAGTAAAATAATTAAACATCAAGGCTGGAACGTGTCCTTTTTCAATCGGTGACATGGAAGGAATTACGTCATCGAAATCAAAGGGGTTTTCATATTGATGTTTCCCGAACCGGCTAATTCTTACATAATATTTCAATCCCCGCATTTCAAAGAATTCATTCAGGTAATTGAAATTGCGCTGGAGCATCCGGTAGTAATAATAAGCACGTAGATTGTTTGAGCCGTCAATGCCCAGGTATTGATCCGGATGATCAGACAAATAGGCCAATCCGGCTAACAGTATTGACGAAAAGGTTTTTGAATAATCTTTATGTGTTATTTCTACCATATCATCGATCTGGTTGCGTGCGTTTAATGGCCCAAAAGCCAGGTTATACACAGATTCCAGAAGCGCATGAGGCTCAGAGCTGATCTCTATACGTAATGGCAAAGAAGAGCCGTCCTGCAGCTCACTGGTAAACATACTGATACGCAGATCATCACTAAGGGGTTGTATATCGTAGGTATTGTCAAAATCAATCTGAACACGTGTCGCCATGGCTGTTAACTGGAGATTTAAAAGTGCTGCAAATGTTGTTTGTTATTTTCCGGAAAATGCCCGGCAATGCATCCAAGGAGGGCAGTAAAGCAATCGTTTTCGACTGATCTTTGGGCCGGTAGCGTTTATAGGTATTATCCACCTGTTTTGTGGATGTTAAACCCATTAAATACGCTATAGTAGCGTTATCTACGCGCGCATCCTGCAATAGAATGGAAAAGCTAAGTCTTGCGCAGGACCAGGTATATACTTTGTCAATGGTAGTACCTGCCAGCCATTCCTTTAATACAGCGTTACTGCCGTCAATAGTAGGTAGCGCAAACACCTTATCTGTTTGTTTATAACGACCACCACGGGCTTTACGTTGGGTTTCCAAAATACCTAAAGCTACTTGGTGCATGGTGATAACAACCGGTCTGCCAGTCTTTGCCTGAATGATCC
Source organism: Deminuibacter soli (assembly GCF_003412455.1). Lineage (GTDB taxonomy): Bacteria > Bacteroidota > Bacteroidia > Chitinophagales > Chitinophagaceae > Deminuibacter > Deminuibacter soli. Next base: position 156,175 of record NZ_QTJU01000002.1, read on the forward strand.
GCTTTTTGGTCAGTTGAGCATCTTCAATATCCGACCAGGTGAGCACACTTACATCGCAGAAACGTAGTGCAGTATAGCAGGAAAAGATAAAGGCATTCGACACCTCTGCATTACGGCAGGGTGTCTGCAGTAATACCAGGTAATCTTCAACCTCTACGATGTTTTTAAGCCTCGTACTGGGATTTCTTTTGGCAGCCACTTTTTCTGTAGGATCATCCAGGAAATAACCTTCTTTGGTAGCAGCAGCCACTGCCCATTTGAACCGCGCAAAATAATTTTGTGGTGTCTCACCAGTAAGAGAATCCAGTAGGTAGCGCCTAAATCGTTTGCAGAAATCTTCGGTAATATCTATGGGGGCGATAAAATCCGAAGCCACAAACTTTTTAAACTTTTCAAAACAACAAACCAGGTGGCGGTTTTCTTCACGCCTGTGCAGCCGCACATATTCGGCAAAGTACTCCATGAAGTTTGTTTTGAATTTGTGCTGTGGTATAAAGCCGGTGCCAATAGCCTGTTGCTCCAAGGTTGCCTGGGACTTTTTAACATCAATCAATGCGGCCGCTTCGCGGTTGTGCGTTTTTTCAAGCTGGTTCTTGGGCTTAACATAAGTAAATACACCCATGGCAGGGCGCTGACCAGGCTCACGGCCCAGGTCATAGTACCATAGGTATTTGTTTCCCTTCCGGTTCAGTCGTTTTCCTATTTCCATGATACAATTGTTTTGCTGGTGAAGAAATAAGAAGAACTGATAGCGGCAAGATGTAGGTGAAAGAAGTTCGCCATAGTGGTGACTTTTAGACTTAATAGCATAGCGGCCTGCAGGGGTAGTGGTTGCAGGTCTATCGTCTTTGCATGAAAGCAACTTTCCTCTCTGGTAGCTTTACTCTGATGGGAGGCTGGTAATGCATGCCGCAATCTACATACCAAATGGCTGTACATGATTGAGGAAAACACATCTGTTGGTGAAAGCGAAAAGATGTGAAAATAAACGGCTGAAACTTTTTTTCTGTGTGACAGCCTGTGTGTCAAATTGTGTGTCAAGAAACGTGCGGGGACGATAATTTCTGACAAATGGCGTTCCTGTTGTAGGCGCCAAGATTCCTGTACTTCCCAATTTACCCTGTGTGACATAGTGTGTGTCATTTATGTGTCGTAAAAGGTGGGAAAAGGCGTAAAAAAGCGTGAATTTCCATCAAAGCTCAAAAACAAAAAAGGCTGTAAGTCAACGACTTACAGCCTTTATAATAACTCTAGCAGTGCCCAGAACAGGAATCGAACCTGCACTCCCTTGCGAGAACCAGATTTTGAGTCTAGCGCGTCTACCAGTTCCGCCATCTGGGCTTCCGGTTTACCTGGCCAAAGGCCTTGCAAACGGGTTGCAATATTAGGATTTCATTTTTATTGCGCCAAAATACAGGCTGTATATTTTGAATTTATTTACAGCAACTCTTCTTAGGCAGGAATATCTTCCGCAGTACCCGGAAAAATCGGTTCAGCCAGTTCATACTTCGTTTTTTAAAATGCACAGGCAGTTTTTCTGCTGCCGTTCGCTTAACTTGTCTGGCAAATTTACGCAGATGCCGCTGATTGGTCTTATTAAAGAAGGAAAAGTTCCGGCTGATAACCGGGTAGCCCTAACGCCCGATCAATGTAAATGGTTGATTAAACATATACCCGGACTGCATATCATAGCCGAACCGGCCCCTAACCGCTGTTTCAGCGACGACGAATATGCAGCAGCCGGCGTCACTGTTTCCGGGGATATCAGCGCCTGCGACCTGTTGCTGGGCATTAAAGAAGTTCCTGCCACACAACTGCTGACCGGAAAAAAATACCTTTTCTTCTCCCATACCCGGAAAAAACAGGAGGCCAACCGCGCATTGATGCAAGCCATGGTGCGCAAAAATATTACGCTGATTGATTACGAATGCCTGGAGCACGATGATGGCCAGCGTATCATCGGTTTCGGCTTTTTTGCCGGCATCGTAGGTGCACACAATGGTATAATGGCCTATGGCAAAAGAACGGGCCTGTTTAACCTCGATTTTGTTTTCAGGCACCATGATTACCGCGAGCTGATACATACCTATTTTGGTCTTAAACTGCCCAATATCAAGATTGCCGTTACCGGCAGCGGGCGCGTAGCCAATGGCATTGTTGAAATCATGAACCTGATGGATGTGCAGGAGGTGGAACCCGGTGAATACCTGCAACGCAATTTCAACTACCCGGTGTATGTGCACCTGAAAGGACAGGATTTGTACATACACAGGCAAACAGGCACTTACCAGCGTGATGATTTTCACGCCAACCCTGCCGCTTATGATTGTCTTTTCAAACAATACTGCACACATACCGATATACTGATGAATGGCATTTACTGGGATACCAGCATGCCGCGTTTGTTTGAATGGGAGGATATGCGCGCGCCGGATTTCCGCATCAAAACCATTGCAGACATTACAGATGATAAGGGTGGAAGCATACCCTGCAACCTGGGCGACGCGATAATTGGCGATCCTGTGTATGGAGTAAATGTGCAGCAGCGCATGAAGGCAGCTCCTTATGGTGATGATGTGATTGATGTAATGGCTGTAGGTAACCTGCCCAATGAACTGCCCCGCGATGCCAGCCGTTATTTTGGAGAGCAACTCATGAAGTACATTTTGCCCGATTTGCTGCAAGGCAGCAGTGCTGTCATTGACCGCGCTACTATTTTATCAGGCGGAAAGCTGACGCCGCAATTTGAATACCTGGCAGATTATGCAGCCGTGTGATAGATGAATGAATATCAAATTAATGTATATCTTTATTTGCTGGTGAGTTGAAATTTTGTGCATAGTTTAAATGTTTATTGAAAATGGCTATTCAATTACTGGATCCCCAGAATGCTAGATCTTTTAACCAGGGATTCAGGGCAAAAAGGTTTGCCTTCTTTAAATCCCTGCTGCCATTAGGTGAGGGAAAAACGATAAGGATACTGGATGTAGGTGGTACTGAAAGTTATTGGGAACGCATGGGATTTACAACAGAACAAAATGTGCACATCACTTTATTAAATCTGGAGACGGCGCCGGTTCGCTACAGCAATTTCTCCAGTGTTAAAGGGAATGCCTGCAATATGTCTGAATATGAAGACGGCCATTTTGATATTGTTTTTTCCAATTCTGTTATTGAACACTTGTTCACCTGGGAAAATCAGCAAAAAATGGCTGAAGAGATAAGGCGGGTGGGTAAGTGTTATTATGTACAAACTCCCAATTATTATTTCCCGCTTGAGCCGCATTGGTTTTTTCCCTTTTTTCAATTTTTGCCTTTTAGATTAAGGGTTTGGCTGACCCAAAGGTTTAACCTGGGGCACTATCCCAAATCTATTACCCGTGAGGCTGCGATAAAACGGGTAGAGGAAGTGAAATTGCTTACTGAGGCTCAAATGAAAGTGTTGTTTCCCGATGGAAAGGTATACCGGGAAAAGCTGTTTGGGTTAACCAAATCTGTTACATTGTATAGCTTCCCCACTAAGTAACATTGCTTAACTTACAGGTACAAATAAAAAGCCTGCAGTGCTGCAACAAATGCCGGTGTGTACTGGTTTGCTGCATCTTTAATCACCAGGGTATCTGTTATAACCGGTTGCGCTGTTTTTCCCAGCAATAACATGCTCCTGAAATTCCCGTGTTTGGTTGTTTGCTGTACCGCTGTTTCACGGTGCAGGTAAAAGCCTTGTGTTGTTGCAGCAGTAATGGTTTCGGCACTGCGGTGCCAGGGCAGTAATAGCCATAACAATCCATTTGCGGTAAGCAGTTGATGGGCATGCTGCAATAACGCTTCTATACGCAATGCTTCACTATGCAGTGCCAGGTTGCGTTTATTATCCTGGCTTTTTAAATCATTCTCAAAGAATGGCGGGTTAGAGATGATGAGCTCATATGCCTGCGCAGCTTTGTATTGCTGCAGCGGTGTATGAAATACCTGTAAACGTTGCGGCCAGGGCGATGCAGCGAAGTTTTCGCCGGCCTGTTCAAATGCACCATCATCAATTTCTACGGCATCGATATGCGCGTCAGCATTTAGCTGTGCATATTGAAGCGACAGCAAGCCGGTGCCGGTACCAATGTCCAGTACGCGGGTAACAGCAGCGCCACCGGGTAATACCAGAGGGCTCAGGGCACCAAACAGGCAGGCATCTGTGCATACTTTCATGGCGCATTTATCCTGGTGTACGGTAAACTGTTTAAACCTGAAATAGCTATTGGGCATGCTGCAAAAATAGAGAAAGCCGGCTTAGTGCCGGCTTTCTGTTGTTATAGCAATTGGCTTGTGTTTATTTGTCAAGCGTAAACGCTGCGGTAGCATACTCCTGGTTCAGCCTGGCGATATTGCTTACTGAAATGCCTTTGGGGCAGGTGGCCTCACACGCGTTGGTATTGGTACATGCGCCAAAACCTTCTTTGTCCATCTGCGCTACCATGTCGAGCACGCGTGATTTGCGTTCAGGTGCACCTTGTGGCAACAAGGCCAGGTGTGATACTTTGGCAGACAGGAACAACATTGCTGAGCTGTTTTTACAAGCCGCTACGCACGCACCGCAACCAATACAGGCGGCAGCAGCAAATGCTTCGTCTGCTTTGGCTTTTTCAACGGGGATGGCGTTGGCGTCAACTGCGTTACCGGTATTTACCGAGATATAACCACCGGCTTGTATAATGCGGTCAAATGCTGCGCGGTCGGTCACCAGGTCTTTGATAACCGGGAAAGCCTTGGCACGCCAGGGTTCTACCACAATGGTGTCGCCATCTTTAAAGGCGCGCATGTGCAGCTGGCAGGTAGTATTCTGCTGCCAGGGGCCATGTGGCTTGCCGTCGATGTACATGGAACATGCACCGCAGATACCTTCACGACAATCGTGATCGAATGCTACGGGATCTTTTCCTTCACTGATCAAACGCTCATTCAATATGTCAAACATTTCCAGGAACGACATCTCTGAAGAAATGTTGGGCAGCTGGTATGTTTCAAAATGTCCTTTTTCCTGGCTGTTTTGTTGTCTCCACACCTTCAGGGTGAGGTTCATATTATAGTGTTCCATCTACTTAGTTTGTTTGATTGTTCAATTGTTAGCATTGTTAGACTGCTAACTTTATATCGGTATATTTTATCAAACGATTAATGGCTTCAGGTAATTGCTGCAATGCTGTAAAAATATACTGGTACTGTTCCTGCTCTATCAGGTTTCTAACCTTTGCCTTCTCATTCCAGTCCAGGCTTTCTTTCACAGAACCACTGCTATACCTGTAAAACTTTATCTTATCCTTTTTAAAATATCTTCCAAAGCCTTCTGCAATGTTTGCCGAAATGGAATCTGCTGCTCTTATAAACTGTACGCCTACCGTATGCTGCGCAATCCCATTCCAGTTCACTACTACGTCCCAAACATAATTGCTCAGATGAAAAGCTTTTTTATAAGCATCTATATCATTTAGCTGCAGGTATTTTTCAGTCATGGTTAGTTTTTTGAAAAAATAAGCAATCCTTTATACCTGCAACCTTAAAATATAGCCATCTAACAATGCAACCGTTCAACCATCCGGCTTATTTATAGTTACGCTGTGTTGGTTTAATCACTTCGTAATTGAGTTCTTCTTTGTTCAGCTGCCATTCGTGTTCGGCTTTGTATTGCCATGCAGCAACGTACATGAAGTTGGCATCGTCGCGCAGTGCTTCACCATCCGGTGTCTGGTACTCTTCGCGGAAGTGACCGCCACAGCTTTCATTGCGGTGCAGTGCGTCGATACACATTAACTCACCCAGCTCAATAAAGTCGGCAACGCGGCCTGCTTTGTCCAGCTCGGGGTTAAACTCATTGGCGCTGCCGGGGATTTTTACATCGCTCCAGAACTCTTTTTTCAGCTGGCGGATTTCTTCGATCGCTTCTGTTAAGCCCTGCGCGGTACGTCCCATGCCGCATTTCTCCCACATAATTTTGCCCAGCTTTTTATGCAGGCTCTCAACGGTTTGTTTACCCTTGATGTTCATGAGTGTATTGATGCGGTCGCTTACACTTTTCTCAGCCTCAGCAAATGCCGGGTGATCGGTAGAAAGCGGTTTGTTGTAAATCTCGTCGGCCAGGAAATTGCCCAGTGTGTAAGGAATTACAAAGTAACCGTCAGCCAGGCCCTGCATCAGTGCAGATGCACCCAGGCGGTTGGCGCCGTGGTCGCTGAAGTTGGCTTCACCCAGGCAATATAAGCCGGGTACGCTGGTCATCAGTTCATAATCCACCCACAATCCACCCATGGTGTAGTGCACCGCAGGGTAAATGCGCATGGGTACTTCGTATGGGTTTTCACCGGTAATTTTGTCGTACATGTCAAACAGGTTACCATACTTCTCTTTCACCACATCCAGTCCAAACTGGCGGATCTGTTCTGCAGAAGGATGATCGATACCATGTTTGCCTGCTTCAATTTTACCATAGCGTTCAATGGCTTCAGCATAATCGAGGTAAACGGCCTGTTTGGAAGTACCTACGCCATAACCTGCGTCACATCTTTCTTTGGCTGCCCTTGATGCCACGTCGCGTGGTACCAGGTTACCGAAAGCAGGGTAGCGGCGTTCCAGGTAATAATCCCTTTCATCTTCGGGGATATCGCTGGGTTTGCGTGTGTCGTTCTGTTTTTTGGGAACCCAGATACGACCATCGTTACGCAGCGATTCACTCATCAGGGTAAGCTTGCTCTGGTAGTCACCGGAAACAGGGATACAGGTGGGGTGAATCTGTGTGTAACAGGGGTTGGCGAAATGAGCGCCTTTTTTATGCGCTTTCCATGCGGCAGTTACGTTGCTGCCCATGGCGTTGGTGCTTAAGTAGAATACGTTGCCGTAGCCGCCGCTGCACAACAATACTGCGTGGCCGAAATGGCGTTCCAGTGAACCATCAATGAGGTTACGGGCAATAATGCCGCGTGTTTTACCTTCAACGGTTACCACTTCCAGCATTTCGTGGCGGGTATACATTTTTACATTACCCAGTGCTATCTGGCGTTCCAGGGCCTGGTAAGCGCCGATCAGCAGCTGCTGGCCTGTTTGACCTGCAGCATAAAACGTACGCTGTACCTGTGTACCGCCGAATGAACGGTTGCTCAGCAATCCGCCATATTCGCGTGCAAAGGGAACACCCTGTGCCACACACTGGTCAATAATGCTGGTACTTACTTCAGCCAGGCGGTGTACGTTGGATTCGCGTGCACGGTAGTCACCACCTTTAATGGTATCGTAAAACAAACGGAAAACAGAATCGCCATCGTTCTGGTAGTTTTTGGCGGCGTTGATACCACCTTGTGCAGCGATGGAGTGCGCGCGGCGCGGACTATCCTGGAAGCAAAAAACTTTTACTTTATAACCCAGTTCGCCCAGTGATGCAGCTGCCGATGCCCCGGCTAATCCTGAACCAATGATCAGCACTTCCAGTTTGCGTTTGTTGGAGGGGTTAACCAGTTTGCAGTGACCCTTGTACTCGGTCCATTTCTGCTCAAGCGGTCCGGCAGGAATTTTAGCATCTAACATAACCAATGATTTATTCTGATTAGAAGATTTTGTTCTTTAATTGCGGGCCTGATATAGCCCTTTGTCCTATCTGTTATTAGTTAACCCAGTGGAAATAAAAGCTCAGCGGCATCATGGCAAAAGCCAGCGGAACGATGATAGAAAATGCCAGTCCGAGACCGTTGATCAGTTGTATATAACGTTTGTTGTGTACACCAACTGTTTTAAATGCGCTGAGAAAGCCATGCGCCAGGTGGTAAGCCAGGGAAATGCAACCCAGGACATACACGATAGATACCCAGCCTTCTGTAAATACATTCTGCATTAAACCGTACAGGTTGTGTACCAGTATACCATTGCCCAGGTCTATTTCCTGCATTTCGGAAAAGCGGGAAGGAATCCAGAAGTGTACCAGGTGCACGCACAGGAAAAGCAGAATAATGGTGCCCAGTAAGCCCATGCTGCGGCTGTACCAGCGGCTGCCACGGTTGCCATAATTTACCGCGTAGGCGGTACCTCTTTTGCTGCGGTTGCTGGCTTCCAGTACAAGGCCCTGGATGATGTGCAGTAACAGAAATACAAACAGGCCCACCTCTAATATGCGGGGCACAACTGTTGCGCCCATAAAGTGCGCGGCCCTGTTAAACATTGCGCCGTGATCCATTGCCCAGATACAGGCATTAAGACCAACGTGTACAATTAAAAAAAGAATCAGGAATATGCCGGTCAATCCCATGGTGATTTTCCTGCCTACAGAAGAAGCAAACACTTGTTTCCAGGTCATAAAACGTGAGTTTTTGAAGAAATTTCGCTGCAAATGTATGGCACGATCATCAGTTTCCGGAGCTTAAAAAATATATTTTCAAAAACTTTTGATAGTTCTGGATAAATAACAAGTTGGTAAACAAGTATTCGCTTGGTTAATGTAGTATATATAACAACCAATTTGCCTCCAACCGCTTTTTTGAACATTTGTTCCTGCCATTTTGCTACCTGTACAATGCTTGCTGTTTAAACAATGTTGTGCTGTGTAACGGTTACCTTATTAGGGCGGTATAAGCCCTTCATGCCGTTCACCACTTTCAGCGCTGTTTTGTGTTTACCTTATATTATATTTGTCTATGCGTAAATTACTCAGCATATTATGGAACAGCTTCCGCATGGCCCTGCAAGAGCTGAAAGTAAACAAACTGCGTACCTTCCTGTCTCTTTTTGGTATTACCATCGGCATTTTCTGCATTATTGGTGTACTGGCCACGGTGCATAGCCTCGAAAGCAAAGTGCAGAGCGATGTGCAATCCCTCGGATCCAACTCTATATATATAGATAAATGGGAGTACTCGGGCGGACCGGATTATCCCTGGTGGAAATTTGTGAACCGGCCTGTTCCCAAATACGATGAAGTAAAAATGATCCGCGAAAAAAGCGGGCTCGCTGAATATATCTGTTACTTCAATTCTGTAAACACCAATGTGCAGGCAGGCAATAGCCAGCTTAATAATGTAAGCATAGACGGTGTTTCAGAAGAATTCAATAAAATTCAAACCATCGATATCGGTTATGGCCGCTACCTCAACGAAAGCGAGTTCTTACGCGGCAACCCGGTTTGTATTATCGGTTACGAAAATGCCGACCAGCTGTTTGGTAATGCACAAAAAGCAGTTGGCCAGTCTGTAATGTTCGATAAAAAGAAGTTCGATATTATCGGTGTTATTGCCAAACAGGGCAGCTCTATGATTGGCGGGTACGATTATGATCACAGCATTATTGTGAGTTACCGCTCTTTTGCATCGATGTATAATGTAAATAGCAACAACACACAGCCCTATATCATGGTAAAGGGTAAAGACAATATACCCTCTACTGCTATGGTAGACGAGCTGGAAGGCATTATGCGGCAGATACGCAAACTGAGCCCCACCGATGAAGATAATTTTGCACTCAATGATATCAATGTTTTCAGCCAGCAGGTAAGCGGTTTTTTTGGCACCGTAAACATTGGCGGCTGGGCTATTGCAGGCTTGTCGCTTATTGTAGGCGCATTTGGTGTAGCCAATATTATGTTCGTGACTGTTCGCGAACGCACCAGCCAGATCGGTCTTAAAAAAGCCATCGGTGCAAAAAGCGGCACTATTCTCACCGAATTCCTGCTCGAAAGTGCTTTTTTGTGTATTATCGGGGGCGTTATCGGTCTTTTCCTGGTGTGGGTGCTGGCCACCATTCTCAGCGGGGTGCTGCCGTTCCCCATTGCCATTGCCGGTAATATTGTAATTCTGGCATTCACGATCTGCGTAATTCTCGGTATCTTATCAGGCATCATTCCTGCCTCTATCGCCGCTAAAATGAATCCTGTTGTCGCTATCCGTTCAAAATAGGATTTGCAGCTGGTAATAAGATCTTCATACAATAATTACCATATATATTGATAACTTGCCCCTGGTTAAGGGGCATTTTAGCAATATGACAGGATATTTTGAACAGATAGGACGCTACACGCTGCTGTTACAGCATACATTTAAACGGCCGCTCAATGCACGCATGTTCTGGAAAGAACTGCTGCGGCAATGCGTATATGCCGGCATTGATACCGTATGGATTATTGCACTGCTGGCTTCTTTCATTGGCATGGTTATTACCCTTCAAATGAGTTACCTGGTGCCGCCCGGACTGGTGCCCAAACCACTGATGGCCATGATTGCCCGCGATTTCTGTTTGCTTGAATTACTGCCTGCCGGCCTGGCTGCCGTACTCAGCGGCATTATCGGCTACCGCATGGCCTACGAGCTGGGGTATATGCAAATCAACGAACAGGTGGCTGCCCTTGAAGTAATGGGCATCAATTCCCGTAATTACCTGGTGCTGCCGCGTTTGCTGGCCTGCATGTATACCATGCCCTGCCTCATTATTGTGGCCATTACCTGTTGCATTGGGGCCGGACTGGCTTTGGCTGCATGGACGGGGTTTATGTCTGTGCAGGAGTATATACAGGGTATTACCATGAACTTTAAGCCATACAATTTAAGCGTGTGCATGGTAAAAACAACCGTTTTTTCTTTTATCATTCCTACCGTTTCCACCTGCTGCGGTTACCATGCAAGGCACGATGCACAGCAAGTAAGCATGGCCGCTGTACGTGCGGTGATGTACAATTGCGTGCTGGTAATCGGTTTTGACTACCTGATCAGCGACATCATGTTATAAAACAAGGTTACACCACTTATCTTTGCAGCGTGAAAAAGAATACCGCTATACTCGCCATCGAATCGTCGTGCGACGAAACAAGTGCCGCTTTATGCGTGGATGGTGCCATACTCAGTAATTATATCGCCAACCAAACCGTGCACGAGAAATACGGTGGGGTAGTGCCTGAGCTGGCCAGCCGCGCGCATATGCAGAACATTGTACCGGTGGTTGACCTGGCGTTGAAACAGGCAGGCATTGTAATGAATGAGATTGATGCCATCGCCTTTACACAGGCACCCGGTTTAATCGGCAGCCTGCTGGTAGGGGCGCAGTTTGCCAAATCACTGGCGCTGGCGCTGAACAAACCGCTTATTGCCGTGCACCATATGCAGGCGCATGTGCTGGCGAATTTAATTGGCGACCCGGCACCCACTTTTCCTTTTTTATGTTTAACGGTAAGCGGCGGGCATACACAAATTGTGCTGGCCAAATCACCGCTTGAGCTGGAAGTAATTGGCGAAACCATTGATGATGCAGCAGGAGAGGCGTTTGATAAATCGGCCAAACTGCTGGGCCTGCCTTATCCCGGTGGTCCGTTGATTGACCGCTATGCCAAAGAGGGCGACCCTGCCCGTTTTGGTTTTGCCGAGCCGCAGATACCCGAACTGAATTTCAGTTTCAGCGGTCTGAAAACATCGGTGCTGTATTTTTTACAGGCCGAAACAAAAAAAGATCCGCAGTTTATTGAAAATAACCTGAAAGATTTATGTGCCTCCATCCAGGCAACCATCATCCGCATTTTAATGAAAAAGTTGAAAAAAGCCGCACAGCAAACCGGTGTAAAGCAGGTATGTATTGCCGGTGGCGTAAGCGCTAACAGCGGGCTGCGCAGCGCTTTGCAGGAATATGGCAAAAAATTCGGCTGGCAGGTTTTTATCCCAGCTTTTGAATATTGCACCGATAATGCGGCCATGATTGCCATTACTGCCTACCATAAATACCAGGCCGGTTTATTCAGCGGGTTGGAAGTTAGTCCTGCCGCCCGCGCCGAATGGTAACCTTTTGGCATTTCAATTGTTGTTTAAACCCAAAAAACAGATACATGAAGCGTAATTATCTACTCACCGGCCTCTGCGCCCTGCTGCTTTGCGCATTTGCCGCCTGCTCAACCGTGAAAGGTCTTACCAATGCTGATAAAAAAGGCTTTACCGGCACCTGGACTTTAAGCAACATTTCGTTCGATGGCATACCTGCCAATACCAAGTTCAAGGCCACCGTGTTTGACGATGTATCTTATACCTGCCTCAGCAACAGTACCTGGACGCTTCCCGGCAACGGCAATGGATCATACAGCGTAAGCTCGTCAGATGCCGAGTGTAACCCCGGTGTGCGTAATATTGTATGGTCTGTAGAAAAAGCAGGCAATGTTTCCTACTTCCAGTTTAAACATGCAGAAGGCGGTGTAAAACCCAAAAACATTACCACCGGCTACCGCATGGAAGTAAGCGCTGTTACTGCTACCACCTTAACCTTGCGTTCGCCCATTAACTTCGAAGGCAATACCGTGTACATTATCTACAACTTTGTGAAATAGCAGGCCGCAAGCGGCCCGAAAAAAGGCAGCCCGCCGGGCTGCCTTTTTTATTGTTTGATGGTTACATGGCTGAATGGTTATTTTCAAACAATAAAACCATGTAACAATTAATGCCGCTTAAAATACTGCACATCCCGCTCGTGCTTTTTTGCAGCATCGAGTGAATCGAATGTGCCCAGGTTTTTACGTTTATTTGTTCTCGGATCTTTTTTGCGTGAATACAGGCGGTATTCGCCTGATTTAAGTTTGCGTATCATAGGTAGTGTTTTACAGAACCTTTTCAATAGTTGTGCCTTAAATCATTAAATGGTTCAATGGTTATATGGTTCAATGGCTGCAAAACAATCCGGCCATCAAACAAATCAAACAATCAATCCATCACCCAGATGAATAACGAATCAATCATAATAGGTGCAGGAGCAGCAGGCTTGCTTTGTGCGCTGGAACTGGCCAGGGCAGGAAAAAAAGTAACGGTACTGGAAGCCAACGGCACACCGGGCGGCAGAATGCATACCCTGCACGGTCATGGCTTTACTCAACCCGTTGAAGCCGGTGCGGAATTTATACACGGCGATTTGCCCGTAACCCTGGGTTTGGTAAAAGAAGCTGGTTTGGCTATTGAACGCGCCGGCGGCCAGATGATACAGCTGGATAAGGGCAAACTGATGCCGCGCAGCGAGGGGGAAAGTGATTGGGATGAGATGATGGAGAAAATGCAGTCCATCACCGGTGATATGCCTTTTGCCGCGTTTCTGCAGCAGTTTTTTGCCGGTGACGAATACACTGCCCTGCGCAAACAGGCTACCCGTTTTGCACAGGGATTTGACCTGGCAGACATTAACCGCGTAAGCACCAAAGCGCTTGCCCGCGAATGGGCCGATGAAGACGATGGGCACCAGCATCGCATTCCCGCCGGCTACAGCGCACTGGCAGTATACCTGCAACAACAGGCCGAACAACTGGGTGTGGTGTTTCACTTTAACACGGTTGCACAAACCATTACCTGGCAACCGGGCAAGGTAGCTGTACAAACAACGGATGGCGTGGTATACGAAGCTGCACAAACCGTAATCACCATTCCTGTTTCGCTGCTCAGCACAGGTGCCGCAGGCACACGGGCAGGCGCTGTGCAGTTTCAGCCGGCACTAAACCAGTACCATGCGGCGGCGGCAGACGTTGGCTATGGCAGTGTAATTAAGATATTGCTGCAATTCAGCGAAGCCTTTTGGCTGAATATCATCAGCAGGCCCGGCTTCTTTTTAACGCCTTACCAGGTGCCCACCTGGTGGACGCAGGGCGACGCCGCCATGCCGCTGCTCACCGGCTGGCTCAACGGAAGCCAGGCAGGGGAGCTGTTACAGGCTACCAATGAACAGCTGCTCACAATAGCACTCGATTCCCTCTCAGGCGCCTTTGCCATCAACCGCGGGCAACTGCAGCAACGGTTAACTGCCTGGCATGTTGCCAACTGGCACACTCATCCCTTTGCGGCAGGGGCTTACAGCTACGACACCCCCGAAACGGCACAGGCCCGCAACCTGCTGTGCACACCCGTGGCCAATACCATTTATTTTGCCGGGGAGGCCCTGTACCGGGGAAATGTGCCCGGAACCGTGGAAGCAGCTTTTGAAAGTGCCAGAATAACCGCCAAACAATGCCTGCTTTCAACAATCTAAAACGTATCTTTGCGGCTCGAAAAATAAGGAGCAACGCATGATCAGTGTTAAAAACGTTACCCTGGCCTATGGTAAACGCGTTTTGTTTGATGAAGTAAACATCAATTTTGTAAAAGGGAATTGTTACGGTGTTATCGGTGCAAACGGTGCCGGTAAATCTACCTTCCTGAAAATCATCAGTGGTGAAATTGAACCCAACAAAGGTTCGGTTGACATTACGCCGGGCGAACGTATGTCGTTCCTCCGCCAGAACCAGTTTGAATTTGACGAAAGCACTGTATTGAATACCGTGCTCATGGGCCACAAAAAAATGTGGGAAGTGATGCATGAAAGGGAAACCATTTATGCCAAAGCCGATTTCAGCGAAGAAGATGGTATGCGTGCCGCTGAACTGGAAGGCGAGTTTGGTGAAATGGGCGGCTACGAAGCAGAAAGCAATGCGGGCAGCTTCCTCAGCGGCCTGGGTGTAGGTGAAGAATTTCACCAGTCACTCATGAAAGACATTCCCAGTAACATGAAAGTGCGTGTGCTGCTGGCACAGGCCCTGTTTGGCAACCCCGACATCCTGCTGCTCGATGAGCCCACCAACGGTCTCGATATTGAAACCATCGGCTGGCTCGAAAACTTCCTCGCAGATTACGAAAACATTGTACTGGTAGTAAGCCATGACCGTCACTTTCTCGATGCCGTGTGTACACACGTGGCCGACGTGGACAGGGCGAAAATCAAGGTGTTCACCGGTAACTATACCTTCTGGTACGAGAGCTCGCAGCTGATGAGCCGCCAGCTGTCTGACAAGAACAAGAAAATGGAAGAAAAGCGCCAGGCTTTGATCGACTTCATCGCCCGATTCAGCGCTAATGCCTCCAAATCAAAACAGGCTACTTCACGTAAAAAAGCCCTCGAAAAATTAACCATCGAAGAAATTGAACCCAGTAACAGGCGTTACCCGGGTATCATTTTCCAGCCATTGCGTGAGGTGGGTAACCAGATTCTGAACGTAGAAAACCTGAAAGCTTCTGTTGATGGCCGTCCGCTGTTCGATAAAGTAAACTTCAGCATCAATAAAAATGAGAAAGTGGCCTTCCTCAGCCGTGACCCGCTGGCGGTAACTGCTTTCTTTGAAATCATCAACGGTAACCAGCAGGCCGAAGGCGGTAAATTTGAGTGGGGTACTACCATTACCAAAGCGTACCTGCCGGTAGAAAACAGTGAATTCTTTACGGAAGGGCTGAACCTGATTGACTGGCTGCGCCAGTTTGTTCCGCCGCATGTAACCGATGCGGATGAGCCATTCCTGCGCGGCTTTTTGGGCAAGATGTTGTTTAGCGGTGATGATATCATGAAAAAAACAAACGTACTGAGCGGTGGTGAAAAAGTACGTTGCATGATCAGCCGCATGATGTTGCAGAACCCCAACCTGGTTGTGCTTGACCAGCCAACCAACCACCTCGATCTCGAAAGCATCCAGAGCTTTAACGAAGGTTGTAACAGCTTCCCCGGTATTGTGCTGTTAACCTCGCATGACCATACCTTTATTCAAACCGTGGCCAACCGTGTTATTGAGTTAACACCCAAAGGCATTATCGACAGGCTCATGACCTTCGATGAATACATGGAAGATGCAAGGGTAAAACAGTTAAGAGAAGAATTATACGCCTAGTATTAAAATAGCAACCGTCCCGGCTTAACCGGGACGGTTTTGTTTGTATACCCATTCCTTCCTTCAAAAGCTTTTACAATAGCTGAATTGATCGCGTTTAATTTCGCAATTTTCATTTACTTGCAGCCAACCGGAATTTAACCTGCTTATCCATAACAGCGGTTGCCTTATTTTTGAACGCGAATGACAGATTCATCACCCGAAGTAGCCATTGTTATTTTAAATTACAACGGTAAAAAATTCCTTGAGCGTTTTTTACCGCATGTGCTGGCATCCACTTACGGCAACAAACGTGTAATTGTGGCCGACAATGCCTCTGCCGATGATTCGGTGGCATTTGTACGCGCGCAGCATCCTGGTGTAGAGCTGATTTTACTTCCCGAAAATTATGGTTTTGCAGGCGGTTACAACAAAGCCCTGCAGCAGGTGCAGAGCGATTATTATGTGCTGCTGAATTCTGATGTGGAAGTAACACCGGGGTGGATTGAACCTGTGATTGAATGGCTGCAGCTGCACCCGCAATATGTGGTTGGTCAGCCCAAAATACTGGCCTGGAATGAAAAAGACCATTTTGAATACGCCGGTGCAGCAGGGGGGTGGATTGACTACCTCGGTTACCCCTTTGCAAGAGGCCGCGTTTTTACTACACTGGAAGCCGATAACAACCAGTACAATAACAATGTGCCTGTATTCTGGGCATCCGGCGCAGCAATGTTTATTAAAGCAGCCGTGTACCATGAAGTAGGCGGACTGGATGAATATTTCTTTGCCCACCAGGAAGAGATAGACCTGTGCTGGCGCATACAGCTGGCTGGTTATAAAGTGGCCTGCTGCCCGGCATCGGTAGTATACCATGTAGGTGGCGGCACCCTGCCGAAAGGGCATCGCAAAACACTGCTCAACTTCCGCAACAACCTCGTAATGCTGCTGAAAAATTTGCCGGCAAACGAGCAGCGCTGGAAAATTCCGCTGCGTATAGCGCTGGACCATGTGTTTGCCCTGAAATGCATAGCAGCAGGGGATATTGAAAGTTACAAAGCCATATGGCAGGCGCACCGGGCCGTGCGCGAGTGGAAACGCACACACCGGCCCCAACAGGCAGCCGCGTTATTACCCATGGCAAAGCTGGATGGTGTGCTGCAGGCCTCGTTGGTAATTGCCTATTTTCTGAAGGGGAAAAAGCGTTTTACGGAAATTATTTCGCAGGAGAATAATACATAATTCATCCTGCACCCTTATTTTTGCACAGCAATACATAACGATATGTCAAACGATATAGAAGAAATCAAAGAGAAAGATATTCGCTACAACAGGGTAAGTTCATCACGCTTTTTGTTTTATGTTCAGGTATTCTGTATCCTGGCATTTGTATTGGGCAGCTGCGCTCAACTGTACAGAAGTCATTACCAGGGTAAACCTGATATTGAGGTACAGGGCAGCACCAAGTATGTTCCCGAGTATAAATAAATCTCAAAAAAAATTTTGTAGTAAGAATCTGCTCCCTATCTTTGCACTCCCAACGACAAAACAGCCCGGTTAAACAACTGAAGCTGAATCGCTTAAAAGCGAATAGGTTGGAGTTCTTTACTACAAAATTATAAGCGGAAGTAGCTCATTTGGTAGAGCACGACCTTGCCAAGGTCGGGGTGGCCGGTTCGAGCCCGGTCTTCCGCTCCAGAAAAGACAGTCCCGCGAAAGCGGGATTTTTTTTCGCAAGGCTGCCCTGGTGGTGGAATTGGTAGACACGCAGGACTTAAAATCCTGTTCGCCGCAAACGCGAGTGCGGGTTCAAGTCCCGCCCGGGGCACACGCAAGCAAATCACCCTCTCCGGAGGGTGTTTTTGTTTCTCATCATCACTATAGCTTTCATTCCGCTTCAATCAATATCTCAATAATGCCTGGCAGCCGGGTTTGTACGCCGCTTCGTTGCTGCGCGGTTATGCAATGTCCTTTGTTGCCGGGTTGTTGTCATTCGGTTCGTAAACTATTTATGGGGTTGGCAACAGCTGCTTTGATGGCCTGGAAACTAACGGTGGCCAGCGCTACCAGTATTGCTCCTGCACCGGCCATAACAAATACCCACCAGCTTATGCTGAAGCGGTACGCAAAATCCTGCAGCCATTTGTGCATGATGAACCACGCTACCGGGAACGCAAACGCGCAGGCAATCATCACCAGTTTCAGGAAGTAACCGGAAAGTAGCATTACCACCTGGCCTACATTGGCGCCAAGTGTTTTGCGTATGCCAATTTCTTTGGTGCGCTGCTCTGCAGTAAAAGTGGCCAAACCAAATAGCCCCAGGCAGGCAACAAAAATGGTGAGCACTGCAAATATGCTGAGGATGGTGCCTGTTTTGTCTTCTGCCTGGTAAAGTGCCGTATAATCTTCATCCAGGAATGAGTATTTAACAGGCTCATCCACACCGAATGTTTTCCATTGTGCCTTGATAGCCGATAGTAAGCCGGGAATATCTTTTCCTTTTGTACGGATAATCAGCCCGGGATTGCGTTGCAAAACCATCATCACCGGGCCTATTGGCTCGTGCAGGGATTGAAAGTTAAAATCTTTCACCACGCCGATTACCTGCAGGCCTTTGGCGCTTCCCTGCAAATTGGTGCTGAAGTTTAACGTATGCCCCGCTGCATGAACTCCCCAGCCATAAATACTGGCCAGCGTTTCATTTACAATAACGCAGGATGAATCTGTGCGAAGGTCTCCGGAGAAGTTTCTGCCTGCGGCCAGCTGCATGCCCATGGTAGCTATATAACGGTGATCGATCTTGTACACGTTGGTTCTCCTGGAAAGCGAAGTGTTGCCATCCGGGAATGTAAGCGTCATATCATTGTAAATGGGTGCAACAGGAAGATAACCGCCGTTAGACACATTCAGTACACGCTGATCGTTGAGGAGCTGCTGTTTTAACAATGCTTCCCGGTTGCCCAGTATGGCAGTGTTCCTGAGCACCAGCACCTGGTCTTTATTAAAACCCAGTTTCATGTGCCGGATATAATTCAACTGCTCATAAACCACCACTGTACCAATGATCAGCATCACCGAGATGAAAAACTGGAACACCACCAAACCACTGCGCAGACTAGTTTTCCGTCTTGAAATGAATTTGCTTTTGAGAACGGCAACCGGTTTAAAAGAGGATAGAAAAAATGCCGGATAACTGCCCGCCATCATGCCAATAACCATTGCAAAAGCCAGGTAGCCTGCCAGGTAAAGGGGGCTGCTGAGAAACCGGAGCGACAGGTTTTTGTTGGCCAGGTGGTTGAACACCGGCAGCCCTAGTCTGGCCAGCATCAAACCTGTTACTGATGCAATCACAGCGAGTAATATGGATTCAAAAAGAAACTGGCGGATTAAAGCAGATTTGGCGGAGCCAAGTACTTTCCGGATCCCTACTTCTTTTGCCCTTTTGGAGGCACCTGCCGTAGAAAGATTCATAAAATTGATACAGGCGATCAGCAGCATAAACAGTGCGGTAACGCCAAAAATATACACATATTGAATGTCCCCGCCTGGTTCCAGGTTCACCGCAAAGTTGGAACGCAGGTGAATATCGGTAAGCGGTTGCAGGTAAAACCCGGCTTCATTTCCCTTTTTGCTGAACGTCTCCATATCCATCCCGATTGCCTGTTTTAATTGCGGCCCCATGTATTTTTCTGTCATCTGCGGCAGTTTCGCCTGCAGCTTTTTATAGTCGAACCCTTCGGCTAATACCAGGTAGGTGTAGTAGCTGCCATTTAAAAAAGAAGTACTTCTTGCTTCCGGTACATCTGCCAGCGAGGAAAAGAAATCAAAATGAAAATGCGCGTTGGCAGGTATGCTTTTAATAACGCCTGTGACTTTTTTGGTAACACCATATGTTTTAAATACCAGCAGTTTTCCCATGGGATCTTCATCGCCGAAATATCTGCGCGCTGCATCTTCAGTGATCACTACGGCATTGAGGTCGGTAAGGGCAGTTTGGGCATTGCCTTTTACAAACGGGAGCGTGAACACGCTGAAAAAATTTGAGTCAACAGCACAGGTAGTTTCGCCCTCAAATGTTTTTTCCTGGTAGCTGATTTTGACAGGGGAGTTTTTCAGCAGCCGCGTTGCTTCCTCAACCTCAGGATAATCGTGTTGCAATGTTTGTGCAACGGGCGCCATTACAACGGCCTCCTTCACTACTTCGCCACTCAGTTTGCCACCGAAGGTTACGCGTACCATGCGGTTTGCCTTGGTGTTGAATTTATCGTAGCTCAATTCATCACTTACAAATAGGGTGATGATCAAACAAACGGCCATGCCGGTTGCCAGGCCAAAAATATTGATGAAAGAAAAGGCCTTGTTTCTCATCAGGTTTCGCCAGGCAATGGTGAAATAGTTCTTAAGCATGAGGATTAATTGAGGTACCAAAATGGCCTAAAAAAAATGCCAGCAGTTTATATACTTATAAATCAGCCCTTTAAAGGAAAATACCCACAATAAAAGCGTTCATAAACGCACAGTAACTGTCCGTTTGCACCCACAGGGAATATGCACAGGGAGCTAATTAAAATACCAGGGAAAATAATTTTAAAATTTCCCGGCCGGATATTTTGAAAAATGATCCAGTTTGCTATCTTTGCACTCCCCAATAACGAAGAAGCTTGTTAAGTTGTTGATTGATAATGCGTTATAAGGGTTAATCAAAGGCGGAAGTAGCTCATTTGGTAGAGCACGACCTTGCCAAGGTCGGGGTGGCCAGTTCGAGCCTGGTCTTCCGCTCAAAAAAATAGAAAGGTTCCTTTTACAGGAGCCTTTTTTCATTTACAGCACTGCAGGCGGCTCCCTGGCCACCCCGGGTTTACATTAGCACAGTATTGGTATTATATTATTACTGCCACACACTCAACTGGCTGTGTTATTTGCATGAACCAACAAAAACATCATTTCACTAACCTTCTATTGGTATTGGCCGGTTGTTTGGCTTTCACTGTTTCGCAGGCGCAGCGTGGGGATTCAGCAACAGCCGGGCGGCGCGATACGGTGGTAACGAAGCGGGATACAGCCATGCAGACAGATCTCATCGATGTGATAAAACGCGCATTTCACATAAAGCTGAAAAAGCCGGAAAGCGAACCAGGCAAAAAAGTATATTATTCACTGTTACCCATCTCTTCTAATGTACCCGGTGGCGGCCGCGCGCTGGTGACTTCTACAACTGCGGGATTTTATTTGGGTAATAGAAGCAACACTTATATATCAGGAATAACATTCGCGCCGTATTTCAATTTCAAGGGCAGGTATGGATTTCCATTTAAATCAAATCTTTGGCTTAGCGGTAACAAATGGAACCTGCAGGGCGATACGCGTTTAATGGTGTACCCGCAATACACCTGGGGACTGGGCGGCAATAACACCGAGCGCGACAAGGTGCTGGTGAACTATAACTATTTCCGTTTTTACCATAGTGCACTGCGCAGAATAAAGCCTTACCTGCTGATAGGTGGCGGTTATTACCTGGATTATCACACAAACATTCATACCATTAACGATACCATGGGCTTGCAAAAGCTTACAGGGTACGGCTATGGTACAAAGCAAAATGAAAATTCCCTTTCATCGGGCGTTACATTTAACATGCTGTACGATTCGCGGTCCAATTTCTTTAACCCATTGCCCGGTATGTATGCTAACCTTGTGTACCGCGTTAATCCACGTTTTCTTGGCAGTAACGACAGCTGGCAATCATTATATATTGATCTGCGTAAGTATGTGCGCATTGAAGGCCAAAAGTTGCACACCATGGCCTTGTGGGGATTTTACTGGACGGCGCTTAACTCAAACGTTCCTTATCTTGATTTGCCTGCCATTGGATGGGACCCTTCCAACCGCTCGGGCCGTGGTTTTGACCAGAACCGTTACAGGGGAAAAGGTTTGATTGATTTTGAAGCAGAATACCGCAGTGAACTTACCAGCAACGGATTATTTGGTTTTGTGGTATTCGCCAATGCCAATAGTGTGAGTGAGCCGGGTACACACTCCTACAAATACATACATGCTGCCGCAGGTGCAGGCCTGCGTATCAAATTCAATAAACGCTCCAATACCAATATTGCCCTTGATTATGGCTTCAGTAAAGGTTATTCACAGTTTTACCTTAACCTGGGTGAGGTGTTTTAATGTGTGAAAAATCACCTGTGAAATAAGCTGCATGTATGGTAATTTGGCTATGCAGTATTCAATATACACTGTTACATCTTTACAACTTCATCATTGCATAAAGTAGTGTTGCTGTGCAAACAGGAAGGCTTCGAAATGCGCGATATAACTGCATATCATGCTGTAACAGGATACCTGCAATTACATAAAACATTGAGCTGTTGCATCGTTCAATATCCTGTGTTATTTCTTTTGATGGCTATTGACAAACTCTGTTGCGTTTTGTACATTTAATAACGCGCTTACTTTATCCCTTCCCGTTAAGAAACAAGCTTCTTCTTTTCCGTACCAAAACTATTCTCAACTGCTGTCATCTACAAAAAACTCTATACTATGAGAAAATCTACCATCTGGTCCCTGCTCATGTGCTGCGCTATCGTGTATTCCTGCCGGAAAGAAGAGGTTAACAATGTTCAGCGGCAAACGCCCTTGTCATACAACAACCGTCATGAAGACAGAGGTTTTATTATTCTTGCCAAAGAAGGAAGTAACCTCGAAAGTATTGCTACACGCCTCACCAGCCTCGGTTGTAAAAAATTCGTGCTGAAAGAATCAATACCTGAAATAGGTTTGATACATGTGCAGACACCTGATCCGTCTTTTGCGGCAAAAGCCCGCGGTATCAACGGTGTTGAATCTGTTGTGGTTGATATTGTATCACACTGGCTGCCTAAAATACAAACACGCTCATCCAGGATTGCGCAACCATTGAATGCCGGTGCACAGCCTGAGGCAAAAACAGCCAAGAGCGTGGGCGACAGTTACAGCTTTCTGCAATGGGGGCTTAAGTCTGTAAATGCATTTGGTGCATGGGATCAGGGGTACAAAGGTGCACATGCCACCGTTGCTGTGCTCGACGGCGGTTTTTTAACACACAATCCTGAGCTGGTGGCCAACATTGTTGGCTCTAAAAGCTTTATTGACGGCGAAGAAGTGGAATACCACGGGGAAGAAGGTTTTAGCCATGGCTCGCATGTTGCCGGAACCATTGCTGCCATAAGCGACGGGCTGGGTGTGGCAGGTGTTGCGCCAAAAGCCAAACTGTTGCTGGTGAAAGTGCTGGCCGATAATGGCAGCGGCCCATGGAGCAGCCTCATCAACGGTTTAATGTATGCATCAAAGAAAAATGTTGATGTGGTAAATATGAGCCTCGGTGCCTTGCTGCCGCTGCGTACCTATACGGATGACAACGGCACACCCGATGACCCGTCTGACGATTTTGTGGTGCAGTACGACCGGGATGTAAAACAACTGGTAACTGCCTTAAACCGTGCAACGCTGTACGCTACCTTACATGGTGCTACACTTATTGCGGCATCGGGTAATGATGGTGTAAATGTAGATGCAGAGAGAAATTACACCGCCTATCCTGCGGCCTGCGCGGGCGTACTGGCCATCGCGGCTAATGGTCCGCATGGCTGGGGACATAACCAGGATACCAGCCTGTATTTGCCTGCGCCTTTCTCCAATATCGGTAAATCGCTGATCAGCTATGGTGCGCCGGGTGGCAATGATTCTGACCCGGAAGATTTCAGCGAAGTAAATGTAGGCGGCGTAGTAGCGCCGGCGCTGGTGTTTGACTGGGTGTTCAACATTGGCTTTGTGGATGAAACCACATCTCCTGCATCTTACTTCTATGGCTGGGCTGCAGGCACCTCCATGGCTGCACCGCATGCAAGCGCTGTGGCAGCCCTCATCTATGATAAGTACCGTGGCCTTGCCTCGCCTTTACTGGTTGATATTATCCTGCGCGGTACCGCAGTAGATTATGGTCCGCGCGGCAAAGATGCTTTTTTTGGTTACGGACAGGTGAATGCTGCCCGTGCCGTGAGATAACCTGATGAATACCCATTTAATTCTGAAGCCTGTACAGTTTTGTACGGGCTTTATTATTTCAGCGAATGCCTATTTTTGTTACATGCCAAATAAAGAGCTCAACATCAGTATTACCGTAGATGCCGTTGTGTTCGGGTATGCCAAAGGCGAGGGCGTATCGGTATTGCGGACCCTGCCCGGCGGTTTTGTGCTTGAAGAAGAATCGCTGGAACAGGCGATGCAGCGTGAATTGCAGGAAGAGACCGGTATTAAGGTAAATTACCTGGAGCAGCTGTATACATTTGGCAAACCGGGGCTAAACCCACTAAAATAATTCTGAAACACACAAAATCGCTGGTATATGGGCAACACGAACATTATTCTCCTGGCAGACGCATATAAATATTCTCACCATAAATTTTATTACCCCGGGACTACCTGCATTTATGCTTATCTCGAAAGCCGCGGCGGCCAGTTCCCGGAAACGGTGTTTTTCGGCTTGCAGTATATCATCAAAAAATACTTTACCGGTGTTGTATTTACCAAAGAGATAATAGACGAAGCCGAAACCCTGTTGCAGGGCATCTTCGGCCGTACAGATGTATTCGACCGCAGCAAGTTTGATTATATCGTGGAAAAACACGGCGGCCGTTTGCCGGTACGTATCAGGGCGGTAAAGGAAGGCAGCGTGGTGCCTGTAAGCAACGTGCTGCTCACCATTGAAAATACCGATCCCAATTGTTACTGGCTCACCAATTTCCTGGAAACAGTATTGATGCAGGTTTGGTACCCCGCCACGGTAGCTACGCTGAGTTACCAGATACGCAAAATTGTAACACTATATTACGAGGAGACCGCATCTGCAGGTGCAACAGCAGGTATTGATTATGTGCTGAATGATTTTGGTTTTCGTGGTGCCAGCTCCTGCGAAAGCGCAGCATTGGGCGGCATGTCGCACCTGCTGAGTTTTAAAGGCAGCGATACCGTACTGGCTGCTGCTTATGCCAAGGAATACTACCAGGCTTCGGTGCCGCCCGCTACATCGGTTCCGGCAACAGAGCATTCTATTATGACGTTGCTGGGCGAAGAAGGCGAACTGGAAATGTTCCGCCATGTATTGCAGGCTTATCCCACCGGTGTAATTTCTGTAGTGTCTGATTCGTATGATATTTTCAGGGCCTGCAGTGAATACTGGGGTACTGAATTGAAAGAACTGATTTTAAACAGGCAGGGCACTCTCGTCATCCGTCCCGATTCAGGTGACCCCGTATATACTGTGCTGCGTGTGCTGAGTATCCTGTTTAACCATTTTGGTTATACCATTAACGACAAAGGTTACCGCGTATTGCCGCCGCAGGTAAGGGTGATACAAGGTGACGGCATTAATCTCGACACCATTCGTTTGCTGTTCAGCGCACTGAAGCTGAATGGTATTTCTATAGAAAATATTATACTTGGTATGGGCGGTGCGCTGCTGCAGAAAGTAGACAGGGATACGCAGCGCTACGCCATTAAATGCGCCTATGCAGAAGTAGACGGCAAAAAAATAAATGTACAGAAACACCCGCTGGAAATAGATTCCAAGGGCCAGCTGGTGACTTCTTTTAAAACATCGAAAGCAGGCAGGCTGCAGCTGGTAAAAACGACCGGCGGTTTTAAAACCATTCCTGAAGGTGAAGCAGGGGAATATGTAAACGAACTGGAAACTGTGTTTGAAAACGGCGAGCTGTTGCGCAACCAGGATTTTGACAGCATTAAAGCGGCATTGCTCAGTACCATTGTGCCGGCAGAAAACAATGTTCAATACGTGAAATAAAGATATGACAGCGCAGGATGATGTATTTGCTTTTGCAGAGCGATATTATGGCATAAACATAAAAGCGGCAACACAGCTGGGTGGCTACTCCAACCGCAACCTGCTGGTAACAACAACCGGTAACCGGCAGTATGTAATGCGCATTGCGACAGCTGCAGTGGCCCCTTTACCTGCTGCTTAAAAAGAGCGAAACCATGGCCGGGTAGCACTGGCCGGTTAAGCTATTTTGGCGAAACATACGGTTTGTGGAAATAAATTGTTAAATTGACACTTTACTAAATCCAACGTATGCATTGCTCGTCTGTGAAACGCATGCTGGCAGGCCTCGCGCTTTTCTGCGCCGTAGGTGCAACTGCCCAGCAACGTGATTATCCCATACAACCTGTGGCATTTACTGCCGTTCACTTTACTGATCATTTCTGGGGACCTAAAGTAAATATCAATGCAGATGTTACTATCCCGTATTTACTGGAAATGTGCCGTGAAAACGGCCGTATCGATAATTTCCTCCGCGCAGCCAAAAAGCTCAATGATGGTAAAATGACGGTATATCCCTTTGATGATACTGATTTGTTCAAAGCCATTGAAGGCGCTTCGTACAGCTTGCAGGTAAAGAAAGATCCCGCACTGGAAAAATACCTCGATTCACTGATTGCAATTATCGGCGCAGCGCAGGAGCCGGACGGGTACCTCTATACTTTCCGCACCATGAATGCCCCCAAACCGCATGAGTGGATAGGAAAGGAGCGCTGGAAAAATGACCCCATGCTCAGTCACGAGTTATACAATGCCGGTCATCTTTTTGATGCTGCCGTAGCGCATTACCAGGCAACAGGCAAAACTGCCCTGCTCAATATTGCACTGAAATATGCTGACCTGCTGGTGGCAACATTCGGTCCGGGTAAGGAACAGGAATATCCCGGTCACCAGATCGTAGAAACAGGCCTGGTGAAACTGTACCGTGTTACCGGTGAAAAGAAATACCTCGATCTCGCTAAGTTCTTTCTGGATGTGCGCGGCCCCAATGGCGATGCCTATCATCAATCCAACAAAAAAGTAGTTGATCAGCATGTGGCCGAAGGCCATGCCGTACGTGCCGCCTACATGTACTCCGGCATGGCGGATATTGCTGCACTTACCGGTGATCAGCGCTACCTGATGGCCATTGATGATATCTGGAAAGATGTGGCGGAAAAGAAGCTATACATCACTGGTGGTATCGGCGCAACCGGCAATGGAGAGGCGTTCGGCGGTGATTATGACCTGCCCAATATGTCGGCCTATGCCGAAACCTGTGCTTCCATTGCCAATGTGTACTGGAACAACCGCATGTTTTTATTACATGGCGATGCGAAGTATATTGATGTGCTGGAGCGCACGCTGTACAATGGTGTACTTGCCGGTGTATCGCTCAGTGGTAACCGTTTTTTCTATCCCAACCCGCTGGCATCTATGGGGCAGCATGAACGCAGTGCCTGGTTCGACTGCGCCTGCTGCATTTCAAGCATGTCGCGTTTTCTGCCTTCTGTAGCAGGGTATGTGTATGCGCAGGATAACAATAACCTGTACATAAACCTTTTTGCCAGCAACAAGGCTACACTGCATCTCAGCAATGGTTCTGTAAGTCTGCACCAGCAAACCGAATATCCGTGGCAGGGCAGGGTAGCAGTAACGCTCGATACGGTAGCGAATGCCGGTTTTACGCTGCGCATCCGCATTCCCGGCTGGGTGAAAGAGCAGCCTGTACCAGGCAACCTGTATCGCTTTGCAGCAGTAAAAGAACAGCAGGTGCCTGTTACCATTAATGGTCATATTGTTGCCTACAAAGAAGAAAAGGGCTACGCTGTACTTCAACACAACTGGAAAAATGGCGATGTAATTACAATTGATTTCCCGATGCAGGTGCAAAAGGTGATTGCCCGCGATGCTGTGAAGGCCGATGCCGGCCGCTTTGCTTTTCAGTACGGCCCGGTAGTATATTGCCTCGAAAGCAAAGACAATGCAGACAGCACGGTGCAGAACATTACCGTAGATACCGCAAGCGCTGTGCAGGTGCAGTATGTAAGCAACCTGCTGAATGGTGTTACCACGCTCACCACCAACGGTACGGCGCTTACGCATATAGCAGGTAGCGAAGCTGCTGTTGCTAAACCTGTAACAGTAACTGCCATTCCCTATTACGCGTGGTGCAACCGCGGCGCGGCTGATATGGAGGTATGGATTCCCTACCGTGCCTCGCTCGCTGTTGCAAAGCCATTACCTGCCATCGCTTCAAAAAGCAGGGTAACAGTATCGCTTAAAAATAAGCGCGTATGGCATGCGTTGAACGACCAGTATGTGCCTGCCAGCTCGGCTGATAACAGCGGGTTGTACCTGCACTTTTGGCCGGCGAAGGATACCACTGAATGGGCACAGTACGATTTTGACAAACCTTACACCATCTCCCAATCAAAAGTATATTGGTACGATGATGGTCCATGGGGCGGATGCCGTCTGCCTGCTTCCTGGAAATTGTATTATAAAAAAGACGGTACATGGGTGCCTGTGAGCAATACCACGCCTTACAACACGCAGAAAGACCAATACAATGCCGTGCAGTTTCAACCGGTAACCACAACCGCCCTGCGGCTGGAAATACAGCTGCCTCAAAACAATTCGAGCGGCATACACGAATGGTCGGTTGAGTAACCGGCAATTCCTGTTTTTGGTTTATCTTGTCGTCTCTATGCAACCCATATTCAACCCTGATTCAACAGGTAACGGCCATACCGGTACCTGTGTTAACTGTGGCTGCGAAGGTGTTATCCCCGGCTACAGGCATGCCCTCTGCGGTGATTGCCGCAGTTATTTTGTGCGGTTTCCCATTCCCCGGTGGGTGCAGTTGTTTGGTGCAGCGGTGTTGTTGCTGCTGGCACTGGCGCTTACGCAGTTTCCCAAACGATTCTCTGCAGCACTTTCCCTGCAGCGCGCCAAACAGGCCATACAGCAAAAAAAATATGTTACCGCGCAACGCCGTTTGCAGGATGTGGTTGCCGACCAGCCCGGTTGCCTGGATGCAAAGAAATACCTGGCAGTAGCCGCTTTCTATAACTTTGATTTTGCTGAACTGGACAGGATGGACAGCATCCTGGCAGGAACAGATATAGAAGAAACCAATGCTGCCGACAATGAGCTGGATTATGTGCTGAGAAGATACAAGGATTACTATCCCTCTGATTCACTGCGCCCGAAACTGGATGCTTATAAAGATAGTGCAGAGACGTTGCAGCTTTCGCTGTACAATACCTGGCTGCAGCAATACCCGGATGATTTTGCCTATATCACCACGCTCTATGCATCTGCCTGCATCTCGCTGGATAAGTATGCCATGGCCGATTCATTGCTGAATACTGCGTTGCACCGCAATGGCAATCACATGCGCGTGCTGCGGTACAAGGTGTATCTCAAACAGCAACTGCATCAGTCTGATTCTGCATTGTATTTCTGCGACCGTATACTGGCGATAAATAAAGAAGCCACAATTGCATTGGCGCCCAAGGCGCGTATTTTACTGCGCCAGGGTAAAAAGAAAGATGCCCTGCAGCTGGCAGAAGAAAGTTACAGCCTTAGCCAGGGCGATGCCTATTCCATGGCTACACTGGCGCTTGCTTATCACTTTAACAAGAAGTTCGGTGAGCGCGACCGGCTTATTCAACAGGCTTCGCATGATAGTGTACAGGCCAGTTATATGGAATATGCACGCGATGTAATCAGTGGTAAAGAAAACTTCAATCCTTAAAATCTTAAAATACACGAGATGTTCATTCCCGGAATGTATGTAAGTATGATCACCTTTCCCGGTGTAGTGGTACATGAACTTGCACACCAGCTGTTTTGCCGCTGGTTAAAAGTGCCGGTGTTTAAAGTGGTGTATTATCAATTCGACAATCCTGCCGGTTACGTACTGCACGAGCGGCCTAAGCAGCAATGGAAAAGTTTGTTCATCAGTATCGGCCCTTTTTTCATTAATACGCTGCTGGGTATATTGATTGCGCTACCCGCTGCATTGCCTATTGCTTCGTTTAGTAATCCCGGTTTTATTGATATCGTTCTACTGTATCTCGGTGTAAGCATCGCTATGCATGCCTTTCCCAGCAGGGGCGATGCTGAGGTGATATGGAGCAGCATACGCGAAGAAGGCACACCTATGTGGCTGAAGATACTGGCATATCCTGTTGTAGGGCTGATACACCTGGTTGCCATCGGCAGCTTTTTCTGGCTCGATGCAATCTATGGTGTGGCCGTTACCATCGGGTTTCCCAAATTACTGGTGGCCTTGTGTTCGTAGCTTACATACCTTCATAAAACCGCCATTTGCTCACATATTCTTTTTCCAGCGGCTGGTTGGTTAGTATCGCCCTGATCATTTCAACAGGCATATTGTTGAGGTGCATAATGGTATCGTGAAACTGTTTGTAGCTCATTTTACCGCTATCTACCAGCTCATGTTTTAACGCATAAAACTGCCTGCCGCCGGTGAGGTAGGCCAGCTGGTACAGCGGCGGGTAATGGCCTGTAAAAGAACGGCGCACTTCACCCGCTGCATTGGCGCGTTCATGGCCTACACGGTCAACCAGGAAGTCGATGCATTGCTGCGGTGTCCATTTACCCAAATGGTAATTGAGCGAAAAGATAATGCGTGCGCAACGATGCATATGCCAGAATAGCATACCTATGCGGTCTTCAGGGCCTTGCGGAAATTCCAGATCCCACAGCAGCAGTTCCCAGTATAACGACCAGCCTTCCGTCCAGAATGGCGTATCAAAATTGCGGTAGGTTCTGTTACGTTCGTTCATAAAGTACTCCAGGTTATGTCCTGCCAGCAATTCATGATGTACCGTTGCCCTGGAAAAATGCGGGTTATTGCCGCGCATGCTCATCAGGCGGTCGTTCTCTTCCATGGTATTGGTGGGGTAGGATATCAGGATATCCGTGCCACCCAAAAAGAAGGGCGCTATCAATTGTGCTTCGGGTGTCATCATGCGCATGCCCCAGGTTTCTTCTGCCAGCGGCGGAATTGTAATCAGGTCATGCTGCTTGATAAAGCCGATCGATTCATTGTATAATTTATAAATCGCCTCAGGCTGTTTGCCTGCAGGTACATACGTGTTCTTCACTTTCTCCATCGCAGCTTTCCAGTCATCACCAAAGCCCATTTCACGCGAAGCCTTCAGCATCTCCTGGTCGCACCACGCAAACTCCTTGTTGGCTATCGTAATAAGTTCCTCGGGCGTGTAAGGGATCATTTCATATTTCAGCTGGCGCACCAGTTCGTCCCTGCCTGCAGGCTGACCAACAATGCCGCTTTTATCAGGCGGCACCAGCTCTTCCAGCTTTTTTTTAAAAGCACCTGCATAATGGGTTAAAGCACTGTCGAGGTTTTTATACGGCATGGGCACCCACCAGCTAAAAAGCGGGTCGTAGCCATTGTAGAATTCAAATATACTTTTCAGTGATAACTGCAGGTTGCGGATGGTTTGCCTGGCATGGTCAATTGCCGCAGGTTGCAGGTCTTTTGCTGTTTTCAGCTGTTCTTCCAGCGCAGTTACCTGTTTGGTTATATCGTACCAGTCCTTTGCCGTTTGCTGTGCATTCAGCTGAAACCCGCGCCTGCGCAGTCGTTCGGTACTGCGGATGCTGTCTGCAAACGGGAACCATTGTTTTATTTTCTGCCATGCAGCAGAATCGTTGGAGGCTACCTGCAGTTTGGCCAGCAGATCACGTTTAAACAGGATATAATCCACCTTGCATTCCTGCGGCAGGCTGTTAAAGTCAAGCAGGCCCAGGCGTTGCAGGTAGGTGTGGTACAACTGGTTAAGCCGGTTTCTTTTTTCCGGTGAATCACCCGGCCCGGTGCCGCTCCAGCGCGATTCATCATCCGGTGCGCCTGCACTGTAAATATGCAGCAGTGCGCCATAGTCTGCATTGTATTCCTGTATCAGGTTGGGCATTTCCTGGCAGGGCACATAGTTCTGCGCGGCAGAACTGGTAATGGTTTGTGCAGATGAAGCAGTACTGCATGATAAGAATAGCAGCGATCCGGCACAGTACTGCAATAGTTTTTTTCTCATGTAGAAGGTTTGTTTTGGGCCATGCAGTTAACTATACCGCAGTGCCGGTGTTTAAAAGTAATACATCCCGCTAAAAGAATCTACGCAAACGTTTCCGGTAATTAGTAACGCGGAAAATAAGCTGCCATTCACCTATATGCCTTGCTTTGCTGTTCGTATGATGTATGAATATGCTTAATTTAGTCATCGCCCTGCCGCAATGCCGGCCTCAGCAAACAACATATTTCACTCAACCGCCAACAACATGGGATTATACCAGATAAAGCGCATAGCATGCACAGTAGCAGCCATCACACTCACGCTTGCTGTAATGGCACAGCGAAAGCCCAATGTTATTTACATTTATGCGGATGATATGGGCTACGGTGAACTGGGTTGTTACGGCCAGCAGAAAATAAAAACACCCAACCTCGATAAGCTGGCTGCAGAAGGCATGCGCTTTACACAACACTACACCAGCACGCCTGTTTGTGCACCTGCGCGTTGCATGCTGCTTACCGGTAAAAACGGAGGCCATTCATTTATACGCGGCAATTACGAACTCGGCGGTTTTGCAGACAGCACCGAGGGTGGACAGATGCCTTTACCCGAAGGCACTTTCACCATCGCTAAGCTCATGAAGCAGGCCGGTTATGTAACAGGCGCTACCGGCAAATGGGGTCTGGGTATGAGCAATAGCAGCGGTGCTCCGCAAAGGCAGGGCTTTGATTATTTCTATGGTTATCTTGATCAGAAGCAGGCACACAACTATTACCCCACGCATTTATGGGAGAATGATAAACCTGCTCCGCTCAATAACCCGTTTATTTTTGTACACCGCCCGCCACTGCAGCCAGGCGCTCCTGATTCTGCATTTGAGTATTTCCGCGGGAATGATTATGCCGTAAACCGCATTGCAGACAAGGCGCTGGACTTTATTACCCAACACCGCAACGAACCTTTCTTTTTATACCTGCCCATCACGCTGCCGCACGTATCGCTGCAGGCGCCCGATTCAGTGGTGCAGCCGTACATCGGCCAGTTTGATGAACCCGTGTATTATGGCGAGAATGGTTATACACCCACCAAACACCCATACGCTACCTATGCCGGTATGATCACTTACCTTGATAAACAGGTAGGGCGCGTAATGGCCCTGCTGCAACAGCTGGGACTGGATAACAACACGCTGGTGCTGTTCTCCAGCGACAATGGCGCTACGTTTGATGTAGGTGGTGTGAAAGGCGATGTGTTTCAATCAACCGGCGGACTGCGTGGCCGCAAACAGGATTTGTACGAAGGCGGCATCCGCGAACCGTTTATTGCACGCTGGCCCGGTAAAATACCTGCCGGTGTGGTAAGCGATGAAATATCTGTTCAGTACGATATAATGCCCACGCTCGGCGAACTCACCGGCACTAAGGCACCCAATGCAGACGGCATTTCACTGCTGCCGGTATTGCTGGGTAAAAAAACACAGCAGCACCATCCCTATATCTATTTTGAGTTTCCCGAAAAAACAGGGCAGGTGGCAGTACGCATGGGCAAATGGAAAGGTGTAAAAAGCAACATGAAAAAGAACCTGCATGCACCCTGGGAAATTTACGACCTGGATACCGACCGGCAGGAGGCGCATGATGT
Source organism: Deminuibacter soli (assembly GCF_003412455.1). Taxonomy (GTDB): domain Bacteria; phylum Bacteroidota; class Bacteroidia; order Chitinophagales; family Chitinophagaceae; genus Deminuibacter; species Deminuibacter soli. The sequence goes on from NZ_QTJU01000002.1 coordinate 189,392, forward strand.
AGCCGCCCAGCACCCCGACCTGGCCGCACGTTTTGAAGCCATTGTGCAGCAGGAACACGAGCCCGCCGTGATACAGGAATGGGAGTTTGTAGCCCCGAAGTTGCATAAATAGCCATATAGTTATAATCCTCAACAGCCATATGAAAAGAAGAAAATTATTACAGCTAACCCCCATGGCCCTGCTTACGGGTTTGTTTGCTCCCCGCAGTATAGCGGCAGGCTTGCCCGGTACTGTTTGGGCAGATGGCACAACAGACCGCGATTATTGGGTAAACCTGCTGCAGCGCATTGCACAGCCGGTATTGCAACACATGGCTGCCGGTACGTTAAAGCAGCAGATGCCTTATGAAAAAGGCAATGGCTATTCTGAAAAGAATGCCGCCAATGGTGTTACCTATCTCGAAGCTTTTGGCAGAACACTTTCCGGCATAGCGCCCTGGCTGGCCCTGCCCGATGATGATACCCAAGAAGGTAACATGCGCAAACAACTGCGCGCATATGCGCTGAAAGGACTGGCTAATGCGGCAGACCCTGCATCACCCGGTTACCTGCAATTCAGAACTACCGGCCAGCCGCTGGTTGATGGCGCTTTTCTTTGCCTGGGTTTACTGCGTGCACCGGAAGCACTATGGGCACCGCTTGAGGCTACTGCCAAAGCCAGGCTGGTTACCGAATTGAAAGCGCTGCGGCATACCACACCGCCCAACAACAACTGGCACTTGTTTTCTGCAATGGTAGAAACCTTCCTGTTATACGCCGGCGAGCAATGGAACCCTGCACCCGTACAAACCGCTATACAAAAAATACAAAGCTGGTATGTGGGCGACGGCTGGTACAGCGATGGCCCGCATTTCGCGTTCGATTACTACAATGGCTATGTAATACAACCCATGCTGGTTACCATACTGAATGCACTGGTGCAGAAAGGCCAGGCAAACGAAGCCGATCTGCAGCAGGCATTGAAACGCATGCAGCGCTATGTGTTTCAGCAGGAGCGGCTGGTAGCGCGCGATGGTACTTACCCTGCCATAGGCCGCTCTATGCCTTACCGCGTGGGCGCTTTTCAACCCATGGCGCAGCTGGCATGGCAACAGCAATTGCCTGCAACCTTACAACCCGCGCAGGTACGCTGTGCACTAACCGCGCTGATGAAAAATATGTTTGATGCACCAGGCACTTTCGATAACAAGGGCTGGCTGCAGATCGGTATCTGCGGGCACCAGCCGCAGGTGGCAGACAGCTATATTTCCACCGGCAGCCTGTACCTGTGTACCAATGGCTTTTTACCACTGGGCTTACCGGCAGACAATGCTTTCTGGACAAGTGCGCCTGCTGAATGGACGGCACAGCGGCTCTGGTCGGGCAAAGAGATATTGCACGATACGCATGTAGATTATTAAACAATACCCTTTATACGTACATTATAACCATGAACATGACAAACACAACAACGGCGCGCTATGCAGCAGCCTGCCTGCTGATCTGCAGCAGCTGGCTGCAACAGGCCAAAGCGCAGTTTACCCCAAAGGCAAACAAACAGGTGCTGCAGCTGGTAAACAACGATCTTGATTTTGCCGTAAAGCAATACAAACACATGGCGCAGCATGTGCCGGAGAAACTGCTGCCCCGCACCACCAACAGCGACGGTGGTTTAATGACCAGCAATACCGGCTGGTGGACAAGCGGTTTTTACCCCGGTACGCTCTGGTACCTGTACGAGTATGCACACGATACCGCTGTACAGGCCGAAGCCACCAAACGCATGCTGCTGCTTACCAAAGAGCAGTATAACAAGGGCACACACGACCTGGGTTTTATGATGTACTGCAGCTTTGGCAACGCCTACCGCCTGCAACCGTCTGACGCTTATAAAAAGATACTCATCACCAGCAGCAATTCACTGAGTACCCGTTTTAAACCAACTGTGGGCTGCATCAAATCATGGGATAACAAGGAGTGGCAGTTCCCGGTAATCATCGATAACATGATGAATCTCGAACTGCTTTGCTGGGCTTCCAAAGCAACCGGCGACAGCAGTTACCTGCACATCGCGAAAACACATGCCAATACCACTATGGCGCATCATTTCAGGCCCGACTACAGTTCCTACCATGTAGTGAACTACGACACAACAACGGGTAAAGTGATCAGCCGTATTACTGCGCAGGGGTATGCAGATGAATCGGCCTGGTCGCGCGGGCAGGCATGGGGTTTATATGGCTACACGGTAATGTACCGCGAAACAAAAGATCCGGCTTACCTGCAGCAGGCCCAACATATTGCAGCCTACATTCTCAACAACCCGGCTATGCCCAAAGACCTGGTGCCTTACTGGGATTACAATATACCCGACACTGCCAATGCCAAACGCGATGCCTCAGCAGCCGCCATCACGGCATCTGCATTGCTGGAGCTAAGCACTTATGCTGATAAGAAAGAAGGAACAAAATACTGGACTGCGGCAGAAAGCATCATCCGCAGCCTGAGCAGTGCTGCCTACCTGGCCAAAGAAGGAGAGAACAATAACTTTCTCCTGATGCACAGTACCGGCTTCTTTAAAGCCAACTCGGAAGTAGATGTGCCGTTAACGTATGCGGATTACTATTTTGTAGAGGCTTTAATGCGGTATAAGAAGTTAACGGGTAAATAGCGGTCACTTTTTTAACCGCAAAGTCCGCAGAGATTTACGCAAAGAACACAAAGAAGCAAATGAATCCTTTGCGCCCTTCGCGGGTTTTGCCTTTGCGTGCTTTGCGGTTGGAAAAGTCGCTAATATCTTCGCTCAGATTAAGGACGTACCTTCAAGAAAATGGCCAACGGCTGCAACGGGCCCCGGGAGATAATTGTTATAGCTCTCCTTCCTGTTGCATAGCCATTGGCCATGTTGCCTATACTCACCACTTACGAATTAAAATTCATCGTTCTGTGCCCAGTCGTTTTTGCGGTTCATCCATTGGCCGCTGGTGAAATCAGGGAAGTCAACGGTTTGGTTACCCATCTCGATAGATTTTTCGCTCAGCGGTGTAATAGCGCTCCATGCAGCTGCATCATACACATCCAGCGGTGTGGGCTGCTGGCGTTTAATGGCTTCTACAAAAGCGTGCAGTACAAAGAAGTCCATACCACCATGACCTGCACCTTCAGTTGATTTGCTCCAGCGTTTCCACAATGGGTGATCGTATTTATCCAGCCAGGGTTTGGCATCTTCCCATGCATCATTCTTCGCGCTCATGCCTTCTACATAAATGCTCTTGTTCACATCCATCCACAAACCATGTGTACCCTGTACGCGGAAGCCCAGTGAATAGGGGCGTGGCAGGTTGGTATCGTGCTGCAGCAAAATGGTTTCGCCATTGGCGCAGCGGATATTGGTGGTTACAATGTCACCCAGTTTAAATTCTACTTTGGCATTGGGGTGCGATGCGCCGCCTTTCTCCACAATGTAGTTGTGCAGCCCGCGTGATTTGGTGGCAAAGGAACACAGCGATACAAAGCGGTTGCCGCGGTTAATATCCGTCATCATAGCAATGGGGCCTATGCCGTGCGTGGGGTACAGGTCGCCGTTGCGGTGAACGGAGTGGTTGGTGCGCCAGCGTGCTTCAGAGAAGCCTTTCTCGCCAAACTCAACGCCGCTGTTATAGGCAGTAATGCCATTGTTGAACTTAACACCACGCAAATCGTGCTGGTAGCCACCCTGCAGGTGCATCAGTTCGCCGAACACATTCTGGCGTACCATATTCAGTACGGCCATTACATCCCTGCGGTAACATACGTTTTCGAGCATCATTACATGCGCGTTGTTCTGTTCTGCGGCATGTACCAGGTTCCAGTGGTCTTCGAGGGTAATGCCTGCAATCACTTCTGTGCCTACATATTTAATACCTGCTGCAATGGCATCCAGTATCATAATATTGTGCCATTCCCAGGGCGTAGCAATGATAACGCCATCCAGTCCTTTTATTTCAAGCAGTTTCTTATACGCGCGGTTGTCACCCTTAAATACTTTAGGCATGGCCTTGCCCGATTTCTTGATGAGCTCGAAGCTGCTGTCGAGCATACGGTCATCTACATCGCAAATGGCCACTACTTCTACATCCTGGCGTTCCAGTGCGTTGTTCAGGTGATTCTGACCGCGCAAGCCCACACCAATGAAGGCAAGTTTTACTTTGTCAGTTGCCTTTCTTTCACGGGCTTCGGCGTTAGACAACAGGGCAATGCCTGCTGTGGTAAGGGAAACATTTTTTACAAATGTTCTTCTCGATGTAGTCATATTCGCAATTCGTTTTTATGAGCGATACAATGGTTAAGATAAATGCTGGGGTACAAAGTCAATCATGGCAAGCAATACGGGTTCTTTCTCGGCTATGCTCTGCAACAGCTTCAGCTGGTTGCGTGCCCTTACCAGGTTGTGTTTTTCATAGGCCGCACCGTAGTAAATATCGTTGTTAAGATAGTCTGTTAAAAAGCGCATGGCCTGCATATAGGTCATGAATTTACCGGCGTATACAATGTGTGCGGTTTCTGCTGCGGTAAGCTCATCTTTCATTTCACTGAGGTAGCCGCTTACCAGCGCGCGGAAATATTCTTCCCGCACATATACCTTGCTGGTGTCTTGTTCTTCTTCACTGGCAGGTGATAAATATGTGCGCATCATATCACCGAAATCGCTGATGAAGTAGCCGGGCATTACCGTATCAAGGTCAATCACGCAAAGGCCATTGCCCTGCGCATCGAACAGTACATTGCTTATTTTGGTATCGTGGTGCGTAACCCGTTTTTTAAAATGCGGGTTGTGCTGAATGGCTTCGTAGGTTTGGGTAATGCTGCTGTACTGCTGAATTAACCGTATGCTGTCTGCACATTCTGCAATGCGTTCCCTGTTGCCATTGGCAAGCGCCTGCTCAAACTGGCGGTAACGCAGGGTAAGGTTATGGAAATCGGGAATGGTAGTGTGCAGCTGCCCTGCCGGGAAACCGCTCAGCAGGTGTGCAAAACGGCCAAACTGTTTCGCCGCTTCATAGCCGATATTGCCGGATGGTACTACATCGTACGATTGCGAGCCTTCAATAAACGGTGTTAAACGAAAGTAACCTTGTGCTGCATCATAGAACAATGATTCATTGGCAAGCGTATTAATCTGCGCCACAAACAGGTACCCCGGTGCATGTACCTGGAGCCAGGCTGCCAGTACTGCCGTGTTCGATGCAATGTCAGCAGGTTGTTTAAATATCTGCTGGTTAATATGCTGGAGAATGTAGTTGTCGCTGTTGTGCGTTACTTTCCAGGTGCGGTTAATTAAGCCGCTGCCAAACTGCTGAATAATACATTCATCTGCCCTTAAGCCATATGCCGCTAATATTCTGGAAAACATTCTTCCTGTAAGGTTTAGTCAGAAATCGGAAAAGTATTCAAACTTATTAAACCTGTATGTATTCACAACAGACAAACGGTTGCGTTATTTTGTTCAGTAAGGAAAGCACAAGCCCATGCCTGCTGCAATACAGCCGGTGCCGTTGCGGTAAGGCTTGTGGCAATATGATTTTGCAGCTACGGAAAGATCAGTTTCGATTCAACAATAATTTTATAATATGTTGTTTCTTCCTGTTCCTTGTCACCCTTCTCCAATAACTCCAGCAGTATTTCCGTGGCCTTTTGTCCCTGCAGGTACGGGAACTGGTCTACCGTAATCGCCGGCGGAAAATCAGTATACGAGCTGATGGGCAGGTTGGCATAACTCACAAAGGTTACATCCTGGTTTATCTTGATTTTCTTTTCACGTGCATATTTAATGGCATCCAGCGCCACATAATCGTTAAAGGCAACAATGGCGGTTACCTTTCTTTTGGCAGAGAGTAATTGCTGTGTTGCCTGGAAATTGCCTTCGCATGTAAGATCGGTTGTGGCAATCAGCGATGGGTCAAACTTCAACGGTTTTTTGCCCAACGCTTTTATATACCCGTCCAGGCGCTGCTGGCTGGCATACAGCTTTTCAGGTCCGTTGATCATGCCTATTACCTTGTGCCCGTCTTTCAGCAAATGGTTTACCAGCTGTATGGTGCCTGCTTCCATATCGCAGGCTACATAATGTATGTTGGGTAGTTTGGGAATACGGTCGAAGAACACGATGGGGATATTGTATTTCTTCAGCATCTCGAAATGATCGTAGTTCACCGTGTTTTTCGAGATAGATACAATGATGCCATCTACCCGGTGATTCTTCATGGTTTCCACAATCTGTTTCTCGCGCTGTTCGTCATCATGACTTTGTCCCATCAGTACCGAGTACCTGTTTTTATTGGCTGCATCTTCAATACCGCTGATAGCTGAGGAGAAAAAGGCTTCAGACAAGGAAGGCATGATTACCCCGAGTGTATAGGTTTTGCGCTGCTGAAAAAAGATAGCGGTCTGGTTGGGTTCATAACTCAGTTCCTTGGCCAGCTGGTGCACACGCATTTTTGTTCTGAGCCCTATGCTGGGATGATCGTGCAAGGCACGCGACACCGTGGAAGGGGAGATGTTTAACCTTTTGGCTATTTCTTTGATAGTAGGCGGATTACTCATGGGGGCACTCGTTTTGACTTGGATAAAAATAACGGAAAATCGCGACACCTGCCGCTGTCAATCGCCCGGCCACACGGTTTACTCAAACGTTTGCATAGCCTGAAATCATTTCTGTATAAGGGTTTCAAGGATGCGTAAAACAAAAGGCAGCCCTGCGGCTGCCCTTGCTTGCACATAAGAAAAATTGTTATAGTTGTTCTTATTTTTTGAAGATGCTTACTGTTCCGGCATCATCAACCTGCAGTATTACTTTGCCTGTTTCGTTCTGTAATGACACATAGTAGTGGTGGCCTGTTTCTTCATGGTTCAGTTCAACTGCTTCTGTTGCAGTATAATCAGCATATTTGGTGGTGATTACTTTATAGGCATTCAAAGGCAGGTTCTGCAGCTGCACAGCACGGCTGCTGCCCAGTTTGTGACCTTCTTTATCGTAGAATGCCTGCATGCGCTGATCGTTTACCATAAAGTTTACGGTGATCATATCTTCGTTTTCTTTTGCAGTGATATTGCTGGCACCGGGAAATTCTTTTTTAACCAGGCTGCTGGCATAAGTATTTTCAATGTTGGCGGCCATAGCAGCGTTAATGGCGAAAACAAAAAGGGCGGCGGCGAGGATAAGCTTTTTCATAATTGCGTTTTTATAAGTTTTATTATTTTTTGTGTTGTTGTATAGTATAAGTCCAAACCGGTGCCAATGTGCCAGAGATATGACAATGTGCTGATAATCAATTGTTCGGTAGAATGGTTAGTACAAGCACGTGTTCGTTAGTGAACAATTTTCTGTCCGCAACCGAACAGAAGTCCTGTTGTATGGCGTGAGAATGTTATCTTGACACGTAAAACAATATCAGCCATATGTCATACCCCGTTCGCATAGCATTGATCGCAGCTTTGGGAGGATTTTTATTTGGTTTTGAAACAGCAGTTATATCAGGCGCAGAAGCCATTATCCAGCAATTGTGGTCGTTAAGTCCCTTCTGGCAGGGCTTTACAGTAGCCGCCAGTTTAATAGGTACGGTGCTGGGTTCACTGGTAGCCGGTATGCCCGCTAAAAAGCTGGGCCGTAAAAAAGTGTTGATGGCTATTGCCGTTATTTACCTGTTCTCTTCTATCGGTTGTGCAACCGCAGGCACCTGGTTATTATTTGTGTTCTTCCGTTTTGCCGGTGGCGTTGCCGTGGGTGTTTCTTCTGTGGTAGGCCCCATGTATATTTCAGAGATTTCCCCCGCACATTTGCGTGGCCGCCTGGCAGGTTCTTTCCAGTTAAATATTGTGGCCGGTATTTTTATCGCGTATCTCACCAACTTTTTATTTGTAGGTCTTGGTGATAATGCCTGGCGTTATATGATGGGTATTATGGTGGTACCGGCAGGTTTGTTCTGGCTGCTGCTGCGCAGCATCCCTGAAAGTCCGCGCTGGCTGGTGCTGAATGGCCGCGAAGCAGAAGCCATTACCGTAATGAACCGCCTGCAGGAAACCAATGTGCAGGGTGTAATTACCGCCATACGTGAATCGGTAAAACAACACCAGGAATCACTTTTCCAGAAACGTTATGCCCGCCCGATTATATATGCTGTGCTGCTGGCGATGTTTAACCAGCTGGCAGGTATCAACGCCATCTTATACTATGCCCCGCGTATTTTTGAAATGGCCGGGTTTGATAAGGCACATGCTTACCTGCAGCCTGTTTATATCGGCGCAGCCAACCTGTTGTTTACCTTACTGGCCATGTCGGTGATTGACCGCTTTGGCCGCAAAACCCTGCTTATTATCGGCTCTATTGGTATGATCGTGTTTCTCGCACTCACGGCCTATGCCTTCAGAAACCCCGGACAGGAAAGCAAGGAGGTGTTGATTTACCTGATTGGCTTTATCGCCTTCTTCGCCTTTTCGCAGGGCGCCGTTATCTGGGTGTTTATTTCCGAAATATTCCCGAACGCGGTACGTTCACAAGGCGGCTCGCTGGGCAGCTTTACTCACTGGATTATGGATGCGATTATCTCGTGGACCTTTCCCATTATCGTAGGCAGCAGTGTGCTGGGTGGTTATTACTCTTTCGTGTTTTACGCTGTAATGATGTGCCTGCACCTGGTATTCGTCTGGAAGTTTCTCCCCGAAACCAAGGGGCGTTCGCTGGAAGATATACAGAAGGAGCTGGGGATTGAATAGCGTGAAAATACATCGAGAATCGAGACATCGACACGTCGAGACTATCTTATCGGATAACAATTCGACAATCGAGACATCGACACGTCGAGACTATCTTATCGGATAACAATTCGACAATCGAGACATCGACACGTCGAGACTATCTTAGCGAGTGCTATACTTGTCGCCGGAGACGATTTATACTGAACAAACTTGCAGCTCGTAGCTTGAAGCTTGCAGCTGTTTTCGAACTCTTAAACGTTTAAACGCATAAAAAAGGCTCCCCGCGGGAGCCTTTTTTTATGCAATCACGCCTTCTCTTCGCCGGCGGCGGCTCAGGCGTATTTCCCTGTCGCCGTATAGCAGGCGGCCTTTGTGGGCATCCTGCACTACTTCAGCGGGCAGCACCAGGTGGCGGTTTACCCGGAAAAACTGCTGCTGCGGCAATAAGGTCATTATTTTATTCAGTGAACAGGCAATCATAAACTGGTTGCCCGGAACGGTAATGGTGATGTAGTTGGTTTTGGCTTCAATACACTGCACATCGGGGAAGTGTATTTTCTTAAAGCGGTAGTTGTGTTTGATAAAGAAAAAATTCCAGTGATACTGCGCGCGGAAAAGGCCATGTTCTATGTTCAGCAATATCCTGTTTACACTGGTGAGGCAGTAGGGTTCTTTGAGGTGAAGGGATAAATCTTTTGCCAGCAGCTCTGTGCCTTTTTCATTATGCTCCGAAATAAATACCAGCAAGGGTCTGTGGTGTGCCTGCATTTCGGCAAAGCTGGTATAGTTCCAATCTTTCACTTTCAGAAACATGGCGGTGATCTCGTGCTGTTGCAGCAGATCAGCAGCTTGCTGGGTGGTTGCACAGGTGTATACGGTGGCGGCGGGACGGCATTGCATAATAATAGTGCGCAAGGCCTGGCAGGAGAATGCCTGCTCATTCACAATCAAAAATTGCATAGTTGTTTTGGGTATGGCGCTGGGCCGGTGTTAAAAAGATGAGGAGCCTGCGTTCAGGCAATTAACGGGGGAGGTGGGAAGGCGAATCTGTTGCGAGTGATTCCATCAGCAGTACATAGCTTGTACGCTTGTCGTGGTATGTTTTTGATGGATAGTCTGGTCGCATGGCCCATGAAAATACAGATTCCTGTATTCCCAAACAAAAAAAGGTCAGGGTGGCTGGTGAGTGGTGGCTGGTGAGTGGTGAGTGGTCAGTGGTGAGTGATTGAAGCGGAGGGGTTGTGGGAACGGATCACTGGTGAATGGTGAATAGGCAATAGTGAATAAAACAGCGAATGTTGCCGGTGTCCTCACCGGCAACATTCGCTGCAATCAAGATCGATCTGTATAGAAGCACTAAACAACAATAATAATGCATGGGAGAGGTTACGGCCAAACGGCAACAGTAGCCTGCTCCCGGCCTGCCGGGCAGCCCGGGAGAGCTTCTTGAAAGCTTTTGATAGCTTTTTTAATTTTTTAAGATGGCTTGCGGAAGCAGCTTCGCTTAGGTTAAATCATTCACGACAGGAAAACGGTCGCAAGCTCAGGCTACGGGCTGCAAGTTTGTTCAGTATAAATCGCCTCCTGCGACAAGTATATTGGTACTCGCTTAGATGGTCTCGACGTATCGAAGTCTCGATTCTCGAAATTGGTACCCGCTTAGATAGTCTCGACGTGTCGATGTCTCGATTCTCGAATTGTTACCCGCTTCGATCACTCACAACTGACGACTGACGATTCACGCCTTACCGCTCATCACATCCCCCGGATTATCCAATCCTTTCCCCTGATTATCCATTTTTCGGGAGCCGGAGTTCTGTTGTTTTGCAAATACTAACCGTTGTACTCAAATTTCAAAAAACACACTATGTTCAATATTAAACAGAAAGCCATCGCGCTCATCGAAAACCGGGTTGGTAAAACCGGGCGTGTACTGGGTGTACGCCATTGGGAGCCGGGCGGTTTTGTGGAAATAGACCTGCACCTGCCGGATATTGATATGTACCGGTTTTCCAGTGTGCAACACATTAAATGCCGTGTAGCACCCGCCCAATACCGTGATTATACCATTGCCGGCTGGGATGCGGAAACCCATACCTGTACCTTATATATTCATACCGCACATGCGGGAGCGGGCAGCAACTGGGCCAATAACCTGGAAGAGGGGGATGAAATCGTGTACCTGGGGGTAAGCGGCAGCGTGCACAGCGCTACGGAACGCAGCACTTTGCTGTGCCTGGGCGATGCCAGCACCATTGGTCATTACTGGGCCCTGCAGCAACTGGCGCATAGCGGCCGGGCTAACCTGTGCGGAGCCATTGCATTGGATCATGAAGCCTATTGCGGTCAGCTGAATGATTACCTGCGTATGAATGTGCAGCCGCTGCTGCAGACAGATGCGGGGGGCGAAACCGTATTGTTGCAGTGGATGCAGCAGGAGCTGCTGAAACGGCAGCATGAAGATGTTACGGTATATGTGGCCGGTTATTCACCTGCCGTGGCTACCCTGCGCAGGCAGCTCAGGAGCCTGCGTTATGGTGGTGCACTGGTTAAAGCACAGGCCTTCTGGTCATAAATGCCAGCTGCCGCCGAGAAAATTGCGGGTAATGGCCTTGATGTGTTCGGTGAGTTTTGTTTCAATGCCGGCTTCGTCCTGCATTTCATCCTGGTCAATCAGTGTTTGGGTAATGGTGCCGAGCATGGTGTTGAACAGCAGCAATACATCGTGTTCGCCGGGAAGAAAATAACCGGTTTGCTGTCCGCCATAGATCAGGGAACTGAGTATTTCAGTCTGGTGCCCCTTAATTTCTTTCACCATGGCGCTCACTACGGGGTTTTTGTTGGTGATCTGCTCTGCCATTACCAGGCGGTAAAATGCCTGGTGTGCCAGCGCCCTGTGTACCAGTGCGGTGATAAACAGGTTTATTTTGGCCGGGTAACTCAGTTCTTCATTGCCGGCAATGGCGGCATTGGTATCCAGTACCAGCTGTATACCCTGTTGCAGCATGGCTTCCAGCAACTTGTCTTTCGAGCCGAAATAGTACGAGATAGCTGAAATATTTACTTTCGCCTGTTCTGCTATATCCCTGATCGATGTGCCTTCATATCCGCCGGAGGCAAAAAGATGCCTGGCCGTGTTGAGGATATGGGATCGCTTGTCCAGATTCATATGTCCTTGGTTCTACTGCAAAAGTACTCAAGCCAATAACACATACAATTACACATTTGACCGGTTTTTTTGTACAAATCAGTGATGTGGGGGCATGTTGTTTGCAATATACCGCTAACCAATATGCACAAAGCTATGATTGACAAACTGCTGAATGCGCTCGACCACTTGCCCGATTACCTCTGGAACCTGATGCTGATAGCCGGTGCCATACTGGTGGGGTTAATTATAAAATGGCTGCTTGCCATTACCATTAAGTTCCTGTACGCCAAAAAGGGGGAATACTCCTTAACCCGGTCTATCATTAAACACCTGGGCAAACCGGTGAACTACTTTTTGCCGCTCCTGGCCCTGAACCTGGCAGAACCGCTCATCCGCATTAAACCGAAGTATTTCCCGGCGTATGATAAATTTGTTGACATATCCCTGATTATTGCTTTTGCCGCCATATTGGTAAGCATCACCAACGTAGTGCAGGATTATATTTATCATGTATACGATTCCAGTGCAGAGAACAACCTGCGGGCGCGTAAAATACGCACACAGCTGCAGTTTGTACGGAGGCTGGTAATTACCACCATCATTATATTAACGGTTTGTGCCGTGCTGCTCAACTTCGATCACCTGCGTAAAATAGGCGCTACACTGCTTACCGGCGTAGGGGTAGGCGGTATTATCATTGGTTTTGCGGCGCAGAAATCGCTGGGCAATTTCCTGGCAGGGTTCCAGATTGCGTTTACCCAACCCATCCGTATTGACGATGTGCTGGTGCTGGAAGGTGAGTGGGGCAGGGTAGAAGAAATATCGCTGACCTACGTGGTGGTGAACATCTGGGACCAGCGGAGATTGATCGTGCCGATCAACTATTTTATAGAAAAGCCCTTCCAGAACTGGACGCGCAGCACGTCTGAACTGCTGGGAACGGTGTTTTTGTACATGGATTATACCATTCCGCTGGAGCCATTGCGGGCCGAATTTTACCGTTTACTGGACGGCGCGCCGCTGTGGGACAAGCGGGTGCGGGTGCTGCAGATAACCAATGCCAGTGAAAAAACAATGGAAATCCGCTTCCTCATGAGTGCCCACAACTCAAGCCAGGCCTTCGATCTGCGTTGTTACATCAGGGAGAACCTCATTGTATATATCCAGCAAAACTACCCGGGCAGCCTGCCGCAGAACCGGGTAACCCTCGACAACCCCTTCACCGGGCAGGTGCCGGCAGTGGTAACAGAGCGGTCATGAAGTTTTTCAAAAAAAACTTTTAAAAAAATAGTTGATGTATCTACTATTCTTTTTACCTTTGTGTCATGATGGAGGACAAAGAACTGCAGCGCTTGTTTGCATTTCACATGCACCGGATCAAATGTGCTGTGTTCCGGGTGTTAAACAAGAAGCTGGTGAGCATGCGCTTACCGGTACAAATGGAACAGATTCCTGTTCTGTTTACGCTGTTCAACAGTGATTTATCCCAGCAGGAAATAGCCAACCGTACAGAACGCGACAAATCGTCAATTCAGCGTACAGTAAGGCTTCTGGAAGAAAAAAACTTAGTAGTGATCCAGCAGGATCAGTTTGATAAAAGAAAGAATATTGTGCATTTGACGGCAGAAGGGAAATGTGTAACGGGCAAAATAAGGAAGACATTGATTGAAGCAGAAGATGAAGTTTTTTCAGCGGTTGAAGAGAAAGACAGGGAAGATTTTTTCAGAGTGTTAAAAAGGATTTCAGACGGTACAAAAGAGTAAAAGTTGAGGTATCAACCGTTGATACGTCACCGGATATCAAAGCATAAAAGGAAAAAAGAACCAGTAAAGGAATTAATGTTCAGCATTGGAAATTGGTATAAGTTCCTGAATTAAAGATGACAGATCGGCAAGGCATTAGAACAGAAAGGAATAGACACATCAGATTATGAGCAAGCATCAGGTAAAAATCGTTGATCTGTCATCTAATTCAGGTAGCCAGGGTTGATTAAGTAGATAAAATATATATTAATTATATTGATTTGTTTGGCTAATACAGTAGGTTTTGTACGGCGGTTGTTTCCACAACCGCCTTTTTTGTGCCTTGCATTTTCCCGCCTGCAATCGCGCCTGCGCTGTATGAACACTGCCTTTTTTGAATGAATGAACTGGATATGCTTCTTTTTTTAGATGTTTTTAAATTCGTTCCAGGGAAGGTTAGTATCTGTTTAAGGCCATTGGAAAAGCCGAACACCAATCCAAATCAAGGTAGGCACTCATTTAGTTAAAAACATCTATTTATGATCAACGACATCGTAACCCAGCTCTTTTCCGGCTTAAGCAGCGGCGCATTCATCAGTAACCTCAGTGCTAATGTGCGCACCCTGATTTCTTCCATTTTCGGCTAACCGCCCCAGAAACACAATCATCTTATTTCAGTTGCCTGTTACACGGCAATGTATCATCTAAAAAACTAACCTTATGACGCTTAGCGCATTTCTGACCCAGTTGCTGACTGGTTTGAGTGCCCTGCTTTCACAGGTACTCAATATTTATCTTGGCTAGTGCAGCGGCTATACAGCCCCGTATTTAAGCTTTACAAGTACTAACACCCTATTGGCATTTGTTGCGACCAATTCAAAAAACGCGGCAGTAAATACAAAAAATAACACCATGCTTAGTCAATTACTTGTGCAGTTATCTATACTGGTAGCACAACTGCCCGGCACCACCCACAACCTGGGCACTTCAATCAACGACCTTATCAGCTACCTGGTAGGCTAATATAAACCTGTACCCGGTACAACATAACCGGTTAAACCGCGCAACAGCCGGTACAGTGGAAATCAATACAACTTGTTGGCAGCCTCACATTGCTGCAACACGTAAAGCACTGCGCCTGCAGTGCTTTACTAACGTATGAACGCAAAAACACCTTACTATGGAATTGTTACAAGCTTTGTTACAAGTGTTGAACCTGTTACTGGGCAATATTCTGGGGGGAATAGGACTGTAACCGGGTTTTTCACAAACGGGGTGATGTACATGACTATGCTGCATACTCCCAATAAAAGCCTTCGGCAACAGCCGGGGGCTTTTTCATTGCCTTAGCCTTCCCGGTAAGCTGGTTATGCCAATTCTCCCTGCTTTTCTTTCCCAAAATGCCAATCTAATTGAATCTTTGGTTAATTTGTCGGTATGCCGGTACTGCCGGAATCAGTTTATTTGTGCCTTTCGTGCTCCATAGAAGGCCATCACCACGATTAACTATTGCCACATGCCAAAGAACAAATACTTTTTCCCATTCATCCTGGTCACGTCACTGTTTTTTTTATGGGCCTTCCTGCACAACATCAATCCCATACTCATCCCGCATCTTAAAAAAGCCTGCCAGCTCACCGATACCCAGTCTTCTTTTATCGACTTATCCGTGTACATGGGCTACTTTGTAGTGGCCATACCGGCCGGGCTGCTCATGCACAAATACGGGTATAAAAAAGGAATTATTTTCGGACTGATCCTGTACGCTGCCGGTGCATTGCTGGTAATTCCCGCGGCCTCGGCCCGCAGTTACGGCTTTTTCCTGTTCGCCTTTTTTGTGATTGCCAGCGGCGCCACCTTTCTTGAAGCAGTTGCCAACCCTTATATTGCTGTGCTGGGTGATAAAAACACCTCGGCCCAGCGCCTCAATTTTGCACAATCCTTTAACGGCGTGGGGTCTTTCATTGCGCCGCTCATTGGCGGTAATTTTATTCTCTCCGGTATTGAACATACACCGGCAGAACTGCAACGCATGTCGCCTGCCCAGCTGGGTAACTACCTGCAGTTTGAAGCCAACATGGTAAAGATTCCCTACCTCGTTATTGCAGGCATTGTGTGCGTACTGATTGTATTGTTCGTCATTACCCATATACCCGATGTAAAAGAAGATGACAGCGAGGTAGATTCCCATGCGCCCGGTACCAACTTTTCCCTGAAAGTGTTCAGGCACCGCCATCTTGCATGGGCCGTGGCTGCACAGTTTTTTTACGTGGGTGCGCAGGTGGGTGTGGGCAGTTTCTTTATCCGTTTTGCCCGTTATGTAGACAATGTAAACGAAAAAGAAGCCGCATCGCTCTGGGGGTTTATTGCCATGGTGGGTTTTATGCTGGGCCGTTTTGCCGGCACTTTCCTGATGCGTTTTATAAAACCCGCGCGGTTGCTTGCCATCTATGCTATGATTAACGTAGCGCTGCTGCTGCTGGCCCTCACTGCCAAAGGCAATGTGGCCATATACGCGGTAATGGCCGTTCCGTTTTTTATGAGCATCATGTATCCCACCATTTTTGCACTGGGCATTAAAGGTTTGGGGGAAGAAACCAAGATTGCTTCTTCCTTCCTCGTAATGTCTATCATTGGTGGTGCTGCTGCACCGCTGGTGATGGGGTTAATTTCCGATAAAACACACAGCATCCAGAATGCATATGTTGTTCCGTTGGTTTGTTTTGCCGTGGTGTTGTATTATGCATTGCGTGGCTCACGCGTGCACGAAGCCACGCTGCCGGTGCGCAGCGGTGAAACAAATAACCGCGCTGCTGTTGTATAAATAATAAACGGTTTCTAAAGCTTGTACCATGAACAGATATTGCCTGGCACTTGACCTGGTGAATGATGACGCTCTGATTGCTGAATATGAAGCCCACCACCGTGCCGTATGGCCCGAGATTAGGGCTAGTATTAAAGATGCAGGTATTACGCATATGGAGATTTACCGTTTTGGCAACCGCCTGATGATGATCATGGAAACAACTGGGGGGTTCAGCTTTGCAGCAAAAGCATCCAGCGATGCGGCCAATGAAAAAGTGCAGCAATGGGAACAGCTGATGTGGAAATACCAGCAGGCCATTCCAGGCGCAAAACCAGGCGAAAAATGGGTGCTGATGGAACGGATATTTGAGTTGTGAGCCACCAACGCCCGCGGGTGTGGGTGGTTTCAGTGAATGAATAGTCAATGAACAGCCAATCAGAAAAGCTATTCGCATTCGTAAACATCCGGTAAATTGAACATTTAAACTTTGAAACTATTTGAATGGTGCATGGGAACTGTTTCCCATGCTTTTAAACACACAATACATGTTTTCATTAAAGAACAAAACAGCAGTTGTTACAGGAGCAGGCAGCGGCATTGGTAAGGCAGTGGCGCTGCTGTTGGCACAGCAAGGTGCAACCGTACACGCATTTGATGTAAACGATACTGCGGCAAACGCCGTGGTGCAGGAAATTACTGCAGCAGGCGGCAGCGGTGTGGCGCATGTAAATGATGTAACCAAACAGCAGGATATTGTAGATACCTTTAACACCATCGGATCGCTGGATATACTGGTGAACTGTGCCGGTATTTCACATATCGGTAAGGTAGAAACCACTACTGAGGCTGATTTTGACAGGCTGTTCCAGGTGAATGTAAAGGGCATGTACAATTGCCTGTTTGCTGCCGTTCCGCTGATGAAACAAAACGGCGGCGGTGTAATACTCAATATGTCGTCTATCGCGGCGCTGGTGGGGCTGCCAGACCGGTTTGCGTATTCCATGACCAAGGGAGCCGTACTGGCCATGACTTTATCTGTAGCCAAAGATTATATCGCCGATAACATACGCTGCAACTGCATTTCACCTGCACGTGTGCATACCCCGTTTGTAGATGGCTTCCTGGCTAAAAACTATCCGGGCAAAGAGGCGGAGATGTTTGAGAAGCTATCCAAAACACAACCCATCGGCCGCATGGCTAAACCGGAGGAAATAGCCGGCTTAATTTTATACCTGTGCTCAGATGAAGCTTCCTTTATTACCGGCTGCGATTATCCTATTGACGGCGGGTTTGTTAAACTGAATAATTAATTACGCACTGCGCAGGTTGCAATACAACATTGCAACAAAACCTGCAGGCGCGTAACTTGCAGCAACAGAAAAAGCATATTATGAAACTGATACGATTCGGAGAACTGAACAAAGAGAAACCCGGTGTGCAGCTACAGGATAAAATGTACGATGTATCGGCATTGGGAGAAGATTACAACGAGCAATTTTTTGAAACCGGTGGTTTGGGCCGACTGGAAAAATATGTGCAGTCGCACAGGGGTATCCTGCGCGAACTCCCTGCAGGTGTGCGTTTGGGTAGTCCTGTTGCAAGGCCGTCTAAAATTGTTTGTATCGGTTTAAACTACGCCGATCATGCAAAGGAAACCGGTGCTGCATTGCCGCCCGAGCCGGTGGTTTTTTTTAAAAGCACAACAGCACTCGTTGGTCCGTTTGATAATATCATAATTCCGAAGAACTCCGTTAAAACAGACTGGGAGGTAGAACTGGCGGTGGTGATAGGTAAAAAAGCATCGTATGTAGAAGCAGCAGATGCGCTGGGCTATGTGGCCGGTTATTGCCTGCACAACGATGTAAGTGAACGCGAGTTTCAGCTGGAGCGTAATGGCACCTGGGATAAAGGCAAAGGCTGTGATACATTCGCACCTATTGGTCCCTTTATGGCTACGCCCGATGAACTGGGCGATATCAACAACCTGCGCCTGTGGCTGAAATTAAACGGTGAAACCATGCAGGATGGCAATACCAGCAATTTCATCTTCAATGTTCCCTTCCTCATTTCATATGTAAGCCAGTTTATGACCCTGCTGCCAGGTGATATCATTTCTACCGGCACACCGGCAGGTGTTGGTTTGGGTATGAACCCGCAGGTATACCTGAAGCCGGGTGATGTGGTAGAGCTGGGTATTGAAGGGCTGGGTGTTGCCAAACAAAAACTGGTAGCCTATGCCGCGCATTGATGCTCATCAGCATTTCTGGGAGTACAGTGAAACGCGCGATACCTGGATAACGCCGGAGATGTCGGTGATCAGGAACAATTTTATGCCGGAACACCTGCAGCCCATACTGGCACAGCATCATATAGACGGTTGTATTGCTGTGCAGAGTGACCAGACAGATGAACATACACATTGGCTGCTGTCACTCGCAACAGCCAATACTTATATTAAAGGCGTGGTGGGGTGGACGGATCTTCAATCACCCCACCTGGAGCAGCAACTGGAACTATACCGGCAATACCCGTTATTAAAGGGTTTCCGGCATATACTGCAGGGCGAAACCAACCGTGCCTTAATGCTTGAGCCGGATTTTACAAAAGGCATTGCAGCATTGGGTAAGGCAGGATATGTGTATGATATCCTGATTTATCCTGATCAGTTGCCCTATACCGCACAGCTGGCCGGTCTTTTCCCGGCGCAGGTATTTGTGCTGGATCATATAGCAAAACCAGCCATCAAAACCGGCGACTGGCAACAATGGGCTGTCGATATACAGGCGCTCGCTGCGCACGAGCATGTGTACTGCAAAGTATCGGGCATGGTAACAGAAGCAGACTGGCACCAGTGGCAGCCGCAGGATATTTATCCCTGCCTGGATGTGGTAACAGCCGCCTTTGGCACCAACCGTTTACTGTATGGTTCTGACTGGCCGGTATGTTTGCTGGCAGCCAATTACAGCAGGATGCTGCAGCTGGTCACAAATTACTACAGCAGGTTTTCAGCAGCAGAACAGGAAGCCATATTTGGTGAGAATGCAATCCGCGTGTATCGCCTTTAAGCCATTCATCAATCAAACCATTCAACAATCTCAACAGATGGATTTACAGTTAAAAGATAAAGTGATCATTGTTACAGGCGGCGCCAAGGGCATTGGAGAAGGTATTGTGCAGGTGCTGGCCAGGGAAGGGGCGATACCGGTAGTGGCAGGGCGCAATGAGCAGGATAACCTGGCAGCAGTGGCTGCAGTTGAACAGGCCGGTGGCAAGGCCTGGCAGGTGGTGGCCGAACTGTCTGACCCGGCAACCTGCGAAAAAACGGTACAGGCCGTGCTGGATAAATTTGGCACCATACATGGCCTGGTAAACAATGCAGGCGTTAACGACGGGGTAGGACTTGAAAACGGCGATTATGAAGGTTTTGTGGCTTCCCTGCATCGCAACGTGGTGCATTATTATTTACTGGCGCATTATTGTTTGCCTGCGTTAAAACAAAACCGCGGCGCTATTGTAAATATCAGTTCAAAAACGGCTGAAACGGGGCAGGGTAACACATCAGGTTATGCAGCAGCCAATGGTGCCCGTAATGCATTAACGCGCGAGTGGGCGGTTGAACTGCTGAAATATGGCATACGGGCCAATGCTATTATCGTAGCCGAGTGTTATACACCGCAGTATGAAAAATGGATTCAGACCCTGCCTGATGCAGCAGCCAAACTCAAAGAAATTACATCGAAAATTCCGCTGGGTAACAGGATGACCACTGCCGAAGAAATAGCCAATACAACCGCCTTCCTGCTATCAGAAAAATCCAGTCATACCACCGGGCAGTTACTGCATGTGGATGGCGGCTATGTACACCTGGACAGGGCGCTGGCCAATGCCGGATTGTAATGCCGGGCATAAAAAGATAATTTTTTTTATGACCAGTACAGTATAGGATGGTTTTATAAAATAAATAAACTAACTTCAGTATACAGGCTTGCCGCCTGTATGTCAAAACCGTAACGACGGAACCGATTGCCAAATTATTAACTTGTATAATGCTTGCTGTTATGAGAACACTCCTGCATTCGTCTATAATCCAGTCTATTCCTGTTTCCCGTAAATTATTGTTACAGTCTCACGTGACTGTTATCCATCATACTTGCTGTTAACGTACCTGTGCATATTTGCCTGGTTAACTTAAAGTGTAAAAAGCGTTTTCTTAATTAGTGTTTGTGGTGATAAAATAAACCCTGTTGTTTGCAACGGGGTTTTTTAATTGTATATTAAACAATTATAAATCATTCTACCTTTGCTGCAGGTAATGGCCATTGCGCAGCAGCCTGCCTGCTGCACGCATTGAAAAAGCCTGTTTTCCGGTAACGTTTGCGTAAAAAAAAGGCTATGCATGCAGTGATGCTATCAAATATATAAGTAGCATTGTTGTGCAGGAGCCGTTCGCGGTACTGTGCTGCAAAAGCAGTTGGAGTTTTTAGCATAAAAAGCGATATTGATGGGGCAGGCTGTACAGCAAAACTGTATAGCCTTTGCACGCATAACAGGATATTGTATGAAAAAACAGTTGATTCCGGCGCTGCTTGTATGGTTGCTGCCTGTTGCCGGCTACGCACAACAAACGGCTTTGGCGCAGCCTGCTGCTGAGAAAATATTGGCATTGCCTGCAACACCCGTGGCGGATAAAGATGCCTGCGACCTGATATTGCAGGGTATGGAAGCATGGTGGTATGCAACCGGCGACGGCAGGTATTACCAATATATAGAAAAAACAGTTGACGCTTTTGTAAACGGCAATACAACTGCCGGCTTACCCGGCCGGGCAGCGCTTACTTTATACAACGTTACCGGGAAAATAAAATACTATAACGCAGCACGCGCCCGGCGCATGCAAACCGGTAACGCCTGGCAGCAGCAGGCCTTTGTTGCAGCTTACAGTAACCCTTTTCACCAGGATACCGCATTTGACGGCATTGGCCGGAGTTTGCTGCAAAACAGCAAAACCGTAACCCGCCTGCGCAATACCAGTGATGCCGCCCGTTATGGTGCGGTATTGATTGATGTGCTGGAGCAGTTTCCCGGGCAAAACGCACAACGTGCAGCCCTGCTGCAACTGCTGAAGCAAACTGCCGCATTATGGTCTGCAACCCGCTTTACAGCGGGTAGCTGTGCCTTGCAGGTGTATATGCTGGCCAAAGGCGTGCGGCTTGGTTTGCTGCCCCAATCGTACCTGGTTACCGCGCAGCAATATGGAGCGGCAATAGCCGGGCAAACGCCCGGTGGTGATGATAACACAAAAGCTTTCGCACTGGGCGCTTACCTGCTGGCAGGCACTGAACTGGAGCTGGCCGCTGTTCCCAAAACAGGTAGCAACAAAACCATACTGCTCGACAGTTACTTTAACAACGAACACCGCAACGATACCACAGGCGCCAATACTTCCTTCCACTATAAATGGGAGGAGATGGACAATAACGGCTTTTATGCCTGGGGAAATATCTTCCGCGCAACAGGCGCCCAAACCCATACCCTGTATATTTCACCCGATGCGGCAACACTCCAGCAGGCTGATGTGTACATCATTGTTGATCCTGATACCAAAGCAGAATCACCCATGCCCAATTACATGACCCCCGAAGCTGCACAGCATATTTATGACTGGGTAAACAAGGGCGGTGTACTGGTGATGATGATGAACGATTCGGCCAATACCGAATTTGATCATTTCAATATACTCAGCGAAAAATTCGGTATCCATTTTAATAAAGACGTTCGCAATAAAGTTGCGGGCAGGCAGTACGAAACCGGCCAGATGGACATACCGCAGGGTGACAGCATTTTCACCACTGCCCGCAGAATTTATATGAAAGAGATCTGCACCCAAACACTGCAGCCGCCTGCCAAAGCGCATTTTACCCGGCAGGGCGATGTGCTGGTATCAGTGGCCAAGGTAGGTAAGGGTACTGTATTCGCGGTAGATGATCCCTGGTTGTACAACGAGTATACCGATGGCCGCAATGCCGCTGCAGATGCAGATAATTTTAAGGCAGCACAGGATCTTGCCCGCTGGCTGCTGCAACAGGTACCTGCTTCAAAATAACTGGTACCGGTAAGCGTTAACCAAGCAAATATTCAGAACACACAGCATATATGATTTTATCAAAGGCAAATATCCCGGCAATACACCCACAGGCAAAACTGCGGGTGCCGGCCGGCAATATATTCGAACTCCCGGAAAAAGTGATCCAGTTTGGAACAGGTGTGTTGCTGCGTGGGTTACCCGATTATTTTATTGACAAGGCAAACAGCCAGGGTGTATTCAACGGCAGAATTGTTGTCATCAAATCAACCGGCGGCGATGCCAATGCATTTGATGAACAGGATGGGTTGTTTACGCATTGTGTGAAAGGGATTGCGGCAGGGCAACTGGTAGAAGAAACCATTGTCAATGCCGCCATCAGCCGCGTGTTATCTGCCAATGATGAATGGGAGGCTGTACTGGCCTGCGCAGAAAACCCGGCATTGGATATCATCATCAGCAATACCACGGAAGTGGGTATTACACTGGTAAAAGAACAAATCAATACAGGCGTGCCGTCTTCTTATCCCGGCAAGCTACTGGCTTTCTTATACCGCCGTTACCAATGGTGTAAAGGTGATGCTGCCGGCGGACTGGTGATTATTCCCACGGAACTGATCAGTGACAACGGTAAAAAGCTGCTAGCCATTTTACTGGAACTGGCGGCATTCGATAACCTGGATGCAGCGTTTGTGCAATGGCTGCAGCAGGCGAATGATTTTTGCAGTTCACTGGTAGACCGCATTGTGCCCGGTAAACTCCCTGCTGCAGCGCAGGCTGCACTGGAAGCCGCGCTGGGTTATACCGATGCGCTCACCATTATGAGTGAGTGCTACAGTCTGTGGGCCATTGAAACCAGCAATGAACAAACAAAAGCGAAACTGAGCTTTTCGCAAACAGACAAGGGTGTGGTGCTGGCGCCTGATATTACGAAGTTCAAGGAATTGAAACTGCGCCTACTGAACGGGACGCATACTTACTCCTGCGGGCTGGCTATTGCAGCCGGTTTTGCCACGGTAAAAGAGGCATTGGCTAACGATACCTTCTGCACCTATATCAGGCAGCTGATGTTGCAGGAAATAGCGCCTGCCATTACAGGCAATGTTATTACGGCAGCAGATGCCGAAGCTTTTGCCCTGCAGGTGATAGACCGCTTTAAAAACCCGCATATAGAACACCAATGGAAAAGCATTACCATGCAATACACTTCTAAGATGGTGTTGCGCAATGTGCCGCTGCTGCAATGGTATTATGAAAAACAACAGGGTGTGCCACAGCATATGGCCCTGGGTTTTGCTGCTTACCTGCTGTTGCTGCGCGGTGACGCAGGCTTTACCCTGAACGATGATAAAGCCGCCGTGCTGCAGCAAAAATGGCAGCGCAACCCCGCATTGGCGGCGTTGGCGCAGGATGTATTAAGTGACGTAACTTTATGGGGTGCAAACCTCGCATCACTGGCCGGTTTTGCCGATGCAGTAACGCAGTTTATGCAACAGTTGCAGCAACAACCTGCCCTGGAGGTGATGGCACAATTACAGTAAAAGCGGAGTTGTGATATGAAGCAGTTAGTTTTAAAAGTACATCCTTTAGATAATGTGATTGTTGCCCTGGCTGATTTGCCCAAAGAACAGCCGGTACAATGGAACGGATCGGTGTATCACTTAACGGAGACTATCCCGGCCAAACATAAATTTACTACCACCGATTTACAGGAGGGCGATCCCGTAACCATGTACGGCGTGCTGGTTGGTAAGGCACGGCATTTTATTGCTGCCGGCTCCCGCATCAGCACCGAAAACCTGAAACATGCGGCCAGTCCTTACCAACTGGGCGAACGCAAAACCAGCTGGCATATACCCGCAACAGGCCACTGGCAGCAACGCACCTTTAATGGGTACCATCGCAGCGATGGCAGCGTAGGTACCGCCAACTACTGGCTGGTAATACCGATGGTGTTTTGCGAAAACAGGAATGTAGAGGTATTGCGTGAGGCTTTGCAGGATGACCTGGGTTATGGCCGCCCGCGCAAATACCAGGGGCTGGCCAAAGAACTTGTATCGCTGTACCGCGCGGGTAAAACAGCAGAAGCTATTCTTGGAACAGACCTGCAACAGTTACCCGGTAGCGGCACTGCGGCAGAACGGCTCTTCCCGAATATTGATGGGGTGAAATTTTTACTGCACGATGGCGGTTGCGGCGGCACCAGGCAGGATGCACAGGCTTTGTGCGGACTGCTTGCCGGTTATATTACGCATTCCAATGTGGCAGGCGCTACCATACTAAGCCTGGGTTGCCAGAATGCACAGGTGTCGATGCTGCAGGAAGAGATTAACAAACGCGATGCAAATTTCAGCAAGCCGCTATTTATACTGGAACAACAGAAAATTGGCCTCGAAACCGACCTGGTGGCTGCTGCCATTAAACAGACTTTTGCAGGGCTGGTACAGGCTAATCAGCAGGAAAGAAGTGCGGCCCCGTTAAGCAAACTGGTGATAGGTCTCGAATGCGGCGGTTCAGACGGGTTCTCCGGCATCTCAGCCAACCCGGCCATTGGTTATACATCCGATTTGCTGGTGGCGCTCGGCGGCTCGGTTATCTTGTCTGAATTTCCGGAATTGTGCGGGGTGGAGCAGGAGCTGAGCGATCGCTGCAATACAGAAGATACAGCTACGCGTTTTATACAACTCATGCGCAGTTATAACGAACGCGCAACTGCGGTAGGCTCTGGCTTTGATATGAACCCATCACCCGGCAATATCAAAGACGGTTTAATTACCGATGCCATTAAATCTGCCGGTGCAGCCAAAAAAGGCGGCACTTCCCCGGTAACAGCCGTGCTGGACTACCCGGAGAAAGTAACACAGCCAGGTTTAAACCTGTTGTGCACACCCGGCAATGATGTGGAATCAACCACAGCAGAAGTAGCCGCAGGCGCCAACATTGTATTGTTTACCACGGGACTGGGAACGCCTACAGGCAACCCCATTGCACCGGTGATCAAACTTGCCAGCAATACCGCCCTTGCCCGCCGCATGCCCGATATTATTGACATCAATACCGGTACCATTATCGATGGTGATGAAACCATTGAACAGGCCGGCGAGCGCATACTGGATTATGTGATAAAAGTCGCCAGTGGCGAAACCACTGTTGCCGCTGTTAAACACGGGCAGGATGATTTTATCGTATGGAAGCGGGGAGTGTCCTTGTAGCTTCTTTAAACCTACAATCAAGCTAAAATGAAACCATTTTTAGACGAACATTTTCTATTGAAAAACACCACCGCGCAGCGGTTATACCATGAGTACGCGAAGGACATGCCCATTATCGATTACCATTGCCATCTGCCCCAGGCGCAGATTGCAGCAGATAAACGTTTTGACAACTTAACACAGATATGGTTATACGGCGATCATTATAAATGGCGCGCCATGCGTACCAATGGTGTGGATGAAAGCTATTGCACCGGCAACCAGCCTGATTACGACAAGTTCTTGCAGTGGGCCAAAACTGTTCCATACACCATGCGTAACCCGCTGTACCATTGGACGCACCTGGAATTGCAGCGCTACTTTGATGTATACGATATATTGAACGAACACTCTGCCAAAGCCATCTATGATCACTGCGGCAAGCTGTTGCAAACGGATAATTATTCCGTACGCAATCTCCTCCGCAAAATGAATGTGGCCATGGTTTGCACTACCGATGATCCGGCAGATGACCTGGCTGATCACCAGCTGCTGAAAAAAGAAGGCTTTGAAATACCCGTGCTGCCTGCGTTCAGGCCCGATCAGGCGATGAATGCAGACAATCCCGCGAACTTTAAAAAGTATGTGCAGCGTATTGAGCAGGCTGCGAATGTATCAGTTACCAGCTTTAACGATTATATTACTGCATTGAAATCGCGCCACGACTTCTTTGCCAGCATCGGCTGCGGTGTATCTGATCATGGACTGGAAGAACTGTATGCAGAAGACTATACCGAATCACTTATCAGCAATCTGTTTGATAAACTGATGGCCGGTAAACAGCTGGATGAAAAAGAACTGCGCCAGTTTAAATCTGCCATGCTGGTATACTTTGCTGAATGGGATTGGGAAAAAGGCTGGGTGCAGCAGTTTCATGTGGGGGCATTGCGCAACAACAATACCCGTTTGCTGCAACAGCTGGGGCCTGATACGGGCTGGGATTCTATCGGTGATTTTCAGCAGGCACGCAACCTGTCTAAATTCCTGGGCAGACTTGATCACAACAACAAACTCGCGAAAACCATTTTATACAACCTGAACCCGGCAGACAATGAGATGATTGCTGCCATGACAGGAAATTTCAACGATGGTTCTGTGGCAGGCAAAATACAGTTTGGCTCTGCCTGGTGGTTCCTTGATCAGAAGGATGGCATGATCAAACAAATGAACGCCTTGTCTAACATGGGATTGATCAGCCGCTTTGTGGGTATGCTTACTGATTCGCGCAGCTTTTTATCGTTCCCGCGCCATGAATATTTCAGGCGTATCCTGTGCAACCTGTTTGGTGAAGAAGTTGAGAATGGCGAACTGCCCAACGATGTGCGCTGGATAGGTAAAATGATACAGGACATCTGTTACTACAATGCCCGCAACTACTTTAACTGGCAGCACCTGGGTGCACCGGCGTTTAAGGAAATATTGGTATAAAACCGCGATTGCGCTTGCAGTTTGGTGGAAATATCATGGAATGCTAATAACTGGCATCCCGTACACAACGTGTTAACCATTAAATTTGTAGAGATTAGTTAACACCATGAAACATGAATTATGAGCACAAGCACTAATGTAACAGCAGATGCGCTGCGGGCTAAGTTTGTGAAGGAAGCAGATATTCCTGCTGAATATAGACTAAGCGAACCGCTGCATCAGAAAGAATACCTCACCAATGGTGAAATGAAAACATGGGCCGGCGCTACCAACCCTGTTTATTCACCGGTTTGTGTGGTAACACCGGATGGGCTGCAACGACAGCTGATTGGTTCTTACCCTGTATGTACAGAGAAAGAAGCAATGGAAGCGCTGAATGCAGCAGTGGCCGCATACGACAATGGGCGCGGTGAGTGGCCTACCATGAGCGTAGCCAACCGTATTGCGTGTGTTGAGCGCTTTACGCAGAAAATGATTGAACAGCGTGATGTTGTTGTAAAGCTGATTATGTGGGAGATTGGCAAGTCTGCCGCTGATTCTGCAAAAGAATTTGACAGAACGGTTGAGTATATCTACGCCACCATTGATGCACTGAAAGATATAGACCGTCAATCATCCCGTTTTGAAATAGAGCAGGGCATTATTGCACAGGTTCGCCGCTCACCGCTGGGTGTGGTGCTGTGTATGGGCCCGTTTAACTACCCGCTCAACGAAACATTCACCACGCTGATACCCGCAATTATCATGGGTAATACACTGCTGTTTAAACCTCCGAAACATGGTACCCTGTTGCACTATCCTTTGCTGCAGGCGTTTAAAGAATGTTTTCCACGTGGTGTGGTGAATACCATCTACGGCCGTGGCAACAGCATTATCCCGGGCTTAATGCAATCAGGCAAAATTGATGTGCTTACGCTCATCGGTTCAAGCAAGGTGGCGAATGAATTAAAGAAGCTGCACCCTAAAGTCAACAGGCTGCGCGCCATACTGGGGCTCGATGCCAAGAACGCCGCTATTGTTACACCCAAGGCCGATATTAAACTGGCTGTACAGGAAACTGTGCTTGGCGCATTGTCTTTTAACGGGCAGCGTTGTACGGCACTCAAAATAATTTTTGTACACCACAGTGTTGCCAGCAGCTTTATACAGCAGCTGAATGAGGCGGTGAACAAACTGCAGTTTGGTATGCCCTGGGAAAAAGGCGTGAACATTACGCCATTGCCGGAGCCGAACAAACCAGCCTACCTGAAAGATTGCATTGATGATGCCATTGAACATGGTGCCAAGGTAATGAATGAAGGCGGTGGTGCATCAGCTGAATCGTTTGTATTCCCGGCTGTGTTGTATCCTGTGAATGCTAAAATGAAGCTGTACCGCGAAGAACAGTTTGGTCCCATTATACCGGTAGTGCCTTATTACAGTCTCGAAGAACCGGTGCAGTACCTGATTGAAAGTACACATGGTCAGCAGATCAGTATTTTCAGCAACGACCAGGAAGAAGTGGCCTCACTCATTGATCCGCTGGTAAACCAGGTAAGCAGGGTGAACATCAACTGCCAGTGCCAGCGCGGTCCGGATGTGTTTCCGTTTACCGGCCGCAAAGACAGTGCAGAAGGTACTTTGTCTGTTGTAGATGCACTGCGTTCTTTCTCTATCCGTTCACTGGTGGCAACCAAGTTAACCGATGACAACAAACACCTCATCAATGGTATTGTAAGTCATGAGTACTCGAATTTCTTAAGTACGAAATACATTTTCTAAATAACCAGCCAAAGCTGTGTGCTGTAACGGCACACAGCTTTACGGTAAGCTTGCAACATGAAAAATTTATTCGATCTGTCAGGTAAAACAGCACTGGTTACAGGCGGCAACAAGGGCATTGGTAAAGGCATGGCGCTTGGGTTGGCTGAAGCGGGCGCCGATATCATCGTTGTTTCCGGCTCAGTAGCACTGCAGGGAAGTGAAGTGGAAAAAGAAGTCACAGCGTTAGGCCGTAAGTTCAAAGCCTACCAGGCAGATTTATCTGACAGGGAAAAATTACATGCTTTTATTGCACAGGTTACGGCAGACTATCCTGTGATTGATATCCTGGTAAATAATGCAGGTGCCATTATGCGCAAGCCTGCTGCCGAACATCCCGATGAATATTGGGATAAAGTACTCTCCATTAATCTTGATGCGCCTTTTATACTTGCACGCGAACTGGGCAAACGCATGATTGCACAGGGCAGCGGCAAAATCATATTCACGTGTTCCTTGCTTAGTTTCCAGGGTGGCATTAATGTGCCCGGCTATGCTGCCAGCAAGGGCGCATTGGCAAGCCTGGTAAAAGCGCTGGCCAATGAATGGGCATCAAAAGGTGTAAATGTCAATGGCATTGCTCCCGGTTATATCGCTACCGATAACACTGAGGCATTGCGCAACGATGAAAACCGCAGCAAATCCATCCTCGACCGCATACCGGCAGGCCGCTGGGGCGAACCGGAAGACTTTAAAGGGCCTACCGTATTCCTCGCCTCTGAAGCAGCCGGCTATGTAAACGGAACAATTTTAACGGTTGACGGCGGATGGATGGGAAGATAACGTGGCAGCCATTGAACCATCAAGCCATAAAACTATCCTTTAAGATGGAAATAAGATTTCAGAATAGCCCGAAAGAAACCAGCCGCATGAATACGGCGGAGCTGCGCAGCAATTTCTTGATTGAAAAGCTGATGCAGGATGACCAGGTGCAACTGGTGTATTCACATTACGACCGTGTGATCATAGGTGGCGCCAAACCTGTTCACCAAAGTGTTGAACTGCCCAATCATCCTGAATTGCGGGCAGATTATTTCCTGGAGCGCAGGGAAATAGGCATCATCAATGTAGGTGGTGCGGGTGAAGTAAAAGCAGATGGTGAATTGTTTAGCCTCGATAAGCTCAGTTGCCTGTACCTGGGCAAGGGTGTGAAACAGGTAAGCTTCAGCAGTAAAGATGCGGCGCAACCTGCAGTGTTTTATTTGTTGTCTGCACCGGCACATGCAACACATCCCAACCGTTTGTTTACAAAGAACGATGCACAGGGTGGCAACATGGGCGACCAGGCTACTGCCAACAAGCGCACTATTTACCGTTATATACATGCAGATGGCATTCAGAGCTGCCAGCTGGTAATGGGCCTCACCATACTGGAACCGGGCAGTGTATGGAACACCATGCCTGCACACACGCACACGCGCCGTATGGAAGCTTATTTTTATTTTGATGTGCCGGCAGAGCAGCGCGTATTTCACTTCATGGGCGAGCCCACTGAAACACGCCACCTGTTAATGGCCAATCACGATGCAGTGGTATCGCCGCCGTGGTCTATCCATTCGGGCTGCGGCACAGCGGCGTATGGGTTTATATGGGGCATGGCCGGTGAAAATTATACTTACAGCGATATGGATGCTGCGCCCTTGGCAGATTTACGATAACCAGGTTTAGTTACAGTATTATGAAAAAAGTATTTTGTTTTGGCGAACTGTTACTGCGCATGTCCCCCGTATTAAACGGCACATGGATTAAAGAAAACAGCATGCCCGTTTTTATAGGTGGTGCCGAGCTGAATGTGGCGCATGCACTGGCCAACTGGCAGGTGCCGGTGCAGTACTGTACTGCGCTGCCGGCGAATTACCTGTCAGCGGAGATTTGCACGGCTGTGCAGGCGAAAAACATCGATACCAGCACCGTCCTGTTTTCGGGTGAACGTATCGGTACCTATTACCTGCCACAGGGAGCTGATCTAAAACATGCCGGTGTTATTTATGACCGTGCATATTCATCTTTCTGGTCATTAAAGCCAGGCACTATCGATTGGGATACACTGCTGGCCGGTGCTTCCTGGTTTCATTTCAGCGCAATTAGTCCGGCGCTTAACGAAAACGTGGTGGCTGTATGCAAAGAAGGCCTGGAAGCTGCCACCCGACTGGGCTTGAAGATATCTGTTGATTTGAACTACCGTGCCCGTTTGTGGCAGTACGGCAAAACGCCGGCTTCGGTAATGCGCGGACTGGCCGGTTATTGCGATGTAATCATGGGCAATATCTGGGCAGCAGCTACCTTGCTGGATATCCCGGTAGATAATGAATTAATAGCGGCAGACAGCAGGGAAAATTACCTGGAACATGCCAGCCGCACCGCTGCAGCCATAATGGAGCAATTCCCGCGTTGCACTACGGTGGCCAATACTTTCCGTTTCGACGACGGGCATGGCGGCATCCGGTATTACGCAGCTTTGAACCAGCCGGGTGTTCAGTTTGTTTCCCATCACATGAAAGCAGCCAGCATTGCAGATAAAGTAGGCAGCGGCGATTGTTTTATGGCCGGACTGATTTACGGCATTCACAATGGGCATACCCCGCAGCAGGTAATTAATTATGCAGCAGCGGCGGCTTTTGGTAAATTGCAGGAAACCGGCGACGCAACAAGGCAAACCATATCATCCATTCACTCAATATTAGCATCATATGAATAAGTACGATTCTGCATTACACGAGATTTTAGACAAGGGTATTCTTCCTTTGTACTTTCATGCAGATATTGATATCTGTATAAACATACTCAAAGCCCTGTACCAGGCCGGCATCCGCGCAGTAGAGTTTACCAACAGGGGAGAAGCGGCCCTGCGTAATTTCAGCAGCATGAAAGCTGTGCGTGACGCGGAAATGAAAGACCTGCAGCTCGGCGTTGGTACTATCAAAAATGAACACGATGCCAAAGCATTTGTGGCAGCAGGCGCCGATTTCCTGGTAAGCCCGGGTTATGTGCCTGAAGTAAATACCGTGGCGCAGGACAATGGCCTGTTGTGGATACCCGGCTGCATGACGCCTTCTGAAATAATACAGGCCGAGAATGCAGGCGTTAAGTTTGTAAAATTGTTTCCCGGCAACCTGCTGATGCCTTCCTTCCTTGAAGCCATCCGCCCCATTTTCCCTGACCTGCTGTTTATGCCTACCGGTGGTGTGGAAGTGGAGAAAACAAATATCCAGTCCTGGTTTAAAGCCGGTGTAAGTGCTGTTGGTCTTGGCAGCAAACTCATCAACAAAGCCATCTTAGACCAGGATGATTATGCACATTTTATCTCTGCACTTACCGAAAAAGCTATTTGCCTGGTGAAGACAGTTAGGCAGTAATTACTGCTCCCTTAAAATCTAACGATTAAACCAACTACGCATGCCAAATACCGGTATTGGAAAATACAGGTGGACGATCTGTTCGCTCATATTTTTTGCTACAACGATTAACTACCTGGACAGGGCGGTTATTTCACTCTTAAAACCGTACCTCACCGATGAATTTAAATGGAATGCCGGTGACTATGCCAATATTGAAATTGCCTTCAAAATAACCTATGCACTCGGCCTGTTTATGGCAGGCCGGGTGATAGACCGCACCGGCACCAAGCTGGGCTATGCGCTGTCGCTTATTTTGTGGAGCCTGAGTGCCATTGGCCATGCCTTTGTAACCAGCACCGGCGGCTTTATTGTAGCCCGTGCCTTCCTGGGTATCAGTGAAGCAGGTAACTTTCCCGCGGCCATTAAAACCGTGGCAGAATGGTTCCCGAAAAAAGAAAGAGCTTTTGCTACCGGTATCTTCAACTCCGGCTCCAACATCGGGGCCATCATTGCACCGTTAACCGTACCATTTATTGCCAAAGTATGGAACTGGCGCTGGGCCTTTGGTATTACCGGCGCTGTAGGTTTTATATGGCTTATTTTCTGGTACCTGCTGTATGAAATTCCTTCAAAGCACAAACGCGTAACACCTGCTGAGCTGGAATACATTAACAGCGATAAGGACGAAGAAAAAACAGAAGTAAAGGAAAAAGTGCCCTGGGGTGTACTGCTGCGTTTCAGGCAAACCTGGGCCTTTGTACTCGGTAAGTTTTTAACAGATCCTATCTGGTGGTTTTATTTATTCTGGTTGCCCGATTTCCTGGAGAAACAATATGGCTTAAAGAATACAGCCATTGCATTGCCGGTGGCTCTGGTGTACACCATGTCCAGCTTTGGCAGCGTATTCGGCGGCTGGCTGCCCATGTTTTTCATCAACAGGAATGTGGCAGTATTTAAAGCACGTAAAACATCTATGCTTATTTATGCCTTCTGTGTAATACCCATTGTGTTTGCGCAGGTATTGGGGCAGATAGATATGTGGCTTGCTGTGGCGATTATTGGTCTGGCAGCAGCAGCGCACCAGGCATGGAGTGCCAATATCTTTACTACTGTATCTGATATGTTCCCCAAAAAAGCGGTTGCTTCTGTTACCGGGTTGGGCGGCATGTCCGGTGCATTGGGTGGCATTTTGTTATCGGCCCTGGTGCAAAAGCAGATGTTTGTGTATTACGAGCGCATCAACAAAATGGAAACAGCGTACTACATCATGTTTATCATCTGCGGCCTGGCTTATTTAACCGGCTGGCTGATTATGCATATACTGGCGCCGCGTATGGAGAAAGTGAATATTTAATAACAGGTAATGATAAAAAGAAAGCAGCTGTGTTTCAATAACACAGCCGCTTTTGTATGTGGCATGTACCCGGTTACTTGATATGTACAGTGACTTTCTTTTTCTTTTCCGGTCCGCTGGTAATCCATTTTGGTCCATTACGTATGGCATCAATGGCCTGTGAATCTGTTTCTGAAGGTGTGCTGCGGATCACGAAATTGTAGGGCTTTCCTTTATCGTTTATTTCAAACTCCATTTCTATATCACCGGGCAGGGGCTCTTCGCTGGCGGTAGTATCTATTTCTTTGTGCAGTTTGGTGTATACATACTGCTGAAACATTTGCCAGCCGCCTGCTGGTGTTGCGTCGGGTGTTGCCTGTTTAACTGCATTGCCCGAAGCAGCAGCTTTTTTGCTGCGTGAGCGCAGTTCTGTCACCACCATATCGCCAAGGCTCTGCTGGCTTTCTTCCAGCTGAACACTATTGGTTTTATTCGCTTTGATGGTTACCTCTGCACTGGCATATCCCAATGAAGAAACAGTAACGCTGGTAATGGAATCGTTACTACGTAATACAAAGCGGCCGTCTTCATCGGTCATGGCCAATGCTTTGCCGTTTATGGGTTTAATAGTGGCGTTTTCCAGTGGTTTCTGCTGTTCATCACGCACAATTCCTTCCAGCTGGTATACTTTGCCTGGTGCGGCCTGCATAGGAGCTGCCATAGTAGCTTTTCTTGCTGCGGTAAACCCCATATTGCCGTGAATAACGGTATCAGTTTGAACTTTATCGTATTCAGCCGGGGCTGCCATTGCGGTGACTGCTGCCGGTTGTTTTGCTGCAGGGGCAGGCGGTGCTTCGGCTGCTGCAACTACGGGTGCACTGGCAGTAACAGGCTGCTGTGGCTGTGGTTTGCTAAACACCTGTGGTGCAGGTTTACGCCGGATAACTGCGGGTTCTGCTGCCGGTTTGGGGCTGCCGCTTTTATCTGCCCGTATGCTGTCTTGTACAACAGGGGGCGTGGTGTTTTTGGTAATGGTAGCCAGTTCGGGTGCCTGGGTTGGCGAGGGCTTGTTTTGCAGCAACAGGGCGCCTGTACCTGCGCCTGCAATAAGTATTACAGCTGCAGCCACGCGCAGCCAGGTGCGGCGCTTATACACGGGCAATACTTTTACCTGTGCAGGGCGTTGCAATGCCGCCGCAATGTTATTTAAATGCTGTTGGGCAATCGGCAGCTGCACCTGGGCAAAACCTTCCATTGCATCGGCCAGGAAAGGGTCGTTCAGCGCTGCCTTTTCCAGTTCGTGCATTTCTTTTGCGGGCATGCGGCCCTGCAGGTACCGCTCGATATCTGCCAAAGAAAATTCATTATGGTTGTATTGCTCAGCCATTGCTTTCCATACAATTTTTCAGGTTTCTTCTCCCGTTCTGTATCAGGCTGCGTACTTTGTTCCAGTCGCTGCCGGTTATTTCAGTGATTTCCTGGTAACATTTGTTTTCCAGGTAAAACAGTGTAACTGCTTGTTTCTGTGCTTCTGCCAGCTGTTCCATACACAAACCGAGACGCTTAAAATCCGCTTCTTTTTCCAGTATACTGTCCAGATGCGAAAGATCTTCCGATTGCATAAAAAATCCCTGCTCCGGCAGGGAAACCGTTTTATGCTTCTGCTCTTTGCGCAGTTGCATCAAACAGTGGTTTTTGGTAACCACGTACAGCCAGCTTTTGAAATTGGATACCTGGTGGTGGGGTAGTTTGACCAGTAATTCCTGGTAAATGTTCATAACTGCGTCTTTGGCAGATTCGGCTTGTTTCAGGTATTTAACACAGGTGCCGTATACCAGGTCGGTATAACGCAGGTATAAGGTTGCCAGTACCTGCTGTTCGCCGGTTTGCTGAAATTCAGCCAGCAGCTCCTCATCGGTGCGCGGGGCGTTTGTCCCTATGTGCCTTACTGGAATCATGTGCTGCCGGCAAGGTAACAATTTTTACCGTACGCCTGAAACCCAGTGTGTTAAAACAGGGAACAGCCTTACCCGGTATGAACAGAACTGAACGCCCATGTAACGCAGCTAAATGATGTAATTTGTCGTTTCCCCGCATCTTCTGCAAAACTGCTGTTATGAAAAAAACACTACAGGTATCTGTACTCCAACCCTGCCACGAAAACTGGAATGCCATGCTACCCGGCGAAAAGGGAAGTTTTTGCGGGGCCTGCCGCAAAGAGGTGGTTGACTTTTCGCTGATGACCGATCAGCAGTTGCTGAACTACCTCTCAGCCGCAAAAGGCAATACCTGCGGCCGCTTTACCCGCAGCCAGCTGCAACGGAATCTTGTTGCTGCGCAACCACCTGCAAAGAAAAGCCGCTGGCTGGCGGTGCTGATGCCGTTGTTGTTGCTGCTGGACAAAAGTTACGGGCAGCAACCGGCTGTTACGCCTGCAACAGCACAATACCCGCATGAAAAAAAGCCACCAAACCTGGAAACGGAATCTATCGTGTCTACACTTCCATCGTCAGAGTTATTGGATACACCCAACGCAAATTATATGGAGCATAGGCGCAGCTCTTTTCAATATGGCCAGGGGCTGCCCCTTGCATCGTCAATTGATATAGTCATTGGCCAACCCGAACTAAGACGGCAGCCTCATTTTTTGTGGCGTGATACAGCCGCCAGTTACCTGCGTGGCGTTCTGCAAAAACGCCCTTTTATAGTTAAGCCTAGCCAGGTAAAATTGAATAACAACTGCACGGTAACCGTACATGAATGGAATGATTTTAATATCGAAGTGTTTAATGCAGCCGGCGACTTTGTATATCTGCAAAAATGCAGGAACAGTCAAAACCTGCCTGTCAGCATCCAGGCGAAATGGCCTAAAGGTGTTTATTATGTACGGGTATTGAATGAGCGGTTATTAGGTTACTACACAGAAAAAATATGGGTGAAATAAATAATTGCTATTCTCTTATGTAATACAGAAGATCGTGGCATCCTGTATTAAACTGCAACCATGAAACCGACTGTACAACTCTTTATACCCACTCCTTGCCATGAAGACTGGCACAAGATGCAACCCGGTTCACAAGGCCGCTTTTGCAATGCCTGCAGTAAACAGGTGATTGATTTTTCTGCAATGAGTGATCAGCAAGTACTTCAGTATTTTTCTGCCGCGCAGGGAAATGTATGTGGCCGTTTTAATTCTCATCAACTAATGCGCGATCTGGCGCATGCAACGCAACCCTCACGCAAAAGCAAGTGGGTGGCTGCTTTACTGCCTTTGCTGGCGTTATTCAGCAAAGCTGAAGCACAGAAAACGATGGGTAAACCAGCGATAGGCCAATATCAGTCTGACAGGCAATTAACCGGCGATACCGTAATAATAGCAACCAAACAAACCATAAAAGCAAGTATCAGCGGGTGGGTAATCGATTCGTCGGGAGCACCTATTGCATACAGTTCAATAACAATTGCCGGTACAAAATATGGCTGCGTTGCAGATAGTGCAGGCTATTATCATTTGTCTTTTGATGCACCCGGAAGAGAAGTAACCATTAGCTATGCTGCCGTTGGTTACGTGATGCGATCCAGACAATTGCTTTTGTCCGAATCGCGTACAGCCATTGCCAATATGGAACTGTTGGCAACGACAACACTTGATGAAGTGCTGGTGGTCGGTGAAATAATTCCTTCACGGCGTTCCATAAAACTGAAGCGCGATACCATTGCTGCAAGTCTGTGCAAAGTAGTGAAAGGAAATACCTGTAAGCTATATCCCAACCCTGTTACAGCCGGCGGCACTACCACACTCACGGTAAGTGCATGGGAGCATTTTACAGTAGAAGTATATACCACAGGAGGCGCACCTGTTTATAACCAGGAATACACCAATAGCAAAAAAATGCCCATACAAATACCCGTGGCCGGTAACTGGCATACAGGCATGTATTACGTACGCGTTGTAGAAATTGGTTCCGGTAAAAATTATACCACCAAACTGCTGGTGCAATAAATAGTAAAACATGCTGGTTTTGTTACATGCAGCCTGCCTTAACGAAAGTGAATGCAGTGCTGCATTTTTTATGCGCGTACACCTATAAAAAATATTTCCGCCGTTTATGTAATACCGTTTTCTTCCGCATCTGCTATATACAACGTTGTATCATTTGTTCGCTCGTTTTTATTTGTACTCATTTAAATCATCAAAAATTGCTGTTATGAAATACCTGCTTTTTCTAAGTCTTGCCTTTGCCTTACTGGGCTTTAAATTCAGTAATGACACTGCTTATGATATTTATGGAACAGTTACCGATTCAACAGGAGCACCCATCCCCGGTGTCAGCGTTAATGAAAAAGGAACCAAACATGGCACATCCACAGATGCGCATGGCAACTTTCACCTGCATGTAAAAACAGATTCGGTTGTACTGGAGATAAGTTATATAGGCTATGAAACCAAAGAGGTGCTGGCCGTTGCAGGCAATAAGCTGACTGTACAATTGAATGCATCCAGCCAGGTACTAAATGAAGTTGTTGTAAAAGGATATTATACAGCGAGTAAAAAAGACCTTGTTGGTTCGGTACGTACAACAGCCCCTGGCATGTTGGCTGATAAGGAAGCCCAATACGATATGATGGCCGCTGCGCCTTTGCAGGGAAGAGTGGCAGGCTTGCAGGTGAAAGGTCATTACAGGAAGATAGAAGAGAAACGGTTTAACCGCGAAGGGTATGCGCACATAGAAGAAAACAGGTTTATGAAAGTAAAAGATGCCCCGCTGTCTACTTTTTCCATTGATGTGGATGCAGCCTCTTACAGCAATATCAGGCGTTTTATACAGGCAGGTGAACTGCCGCCTGCAGGTGCAGTGCGTATTGAAGAAATGGTGAACTACTTTCATTATAATTATCCGCAGCCAACAGGTAGTGATCCCTTTAGTGTAAATACTGCACTGTCCGTTTGTCCCTGGAACACCAAACACCAGCTATTGCAGATAGGACTGCAGGGCAAAATTATCCCGCGTGAATCACTGCCACCTGCCAATCTTGTTTTCCTGGTAGATGTGAGCGGCAGCATGATGGAAGAAAACAAATTGCCGCTGGTGCAATCATCTTTAAAATTATTAACTGATCAGTTGCGCCCTGAAGACCGTGTGGCACTGGTGGCGTATGCAGGTAATGCCGGACTGGTGTTGCCTTCTACCTCTGGCGCGGAAAAAAATATCATTAAAACAGCCATCGCCCAACTGGAAGCAGGCGGCTCCACAGCAGGTGGTGCAGGTATTCAGCTGGCGTATAAAGTAGCGCGGGAACAGTTTAAAGCCAAGGGCAACAACCGTGTTATTCTTTGCACAGATGGCGACTTCAATGTAGGTGCCAGCAGCGACGATGCATTGGTGCGCATGATAGAAAAAGAACGGGAAGGCGGTGTGTTTTTAACTGTGTTGGGTTTTGGTACCGGTAATTACCAGGATGCAAAAATGGAACAACTGGCCGATAAAGGCAATGGCAACCATGCTTATATCGACGGCATGAACGAAGCACGCAAAGTACTGGGACATGAATTTGGCGGCACCTTGTTCACCATTGCCAAAGATGTGAAACTGCAGCTGGAGTTTAACCCTGCGCAGGTACAAGGCTACCGGTTGATTGGTTATGAAAACCGCATGCTGGCAAAAGAAGACTTCAATAACGATAAAAAGGATGCAGGCGAACTGGGCAGCGGGCATACGGTTACGGCTTTGTATGAGTTAATTCCCGCCGGTGCGGCTGCCAGTGAGCTGGATAGTGTTGATCAGCTGCGTTATCAACCGGTTGCTGCTGCTGCATCCAAACAGCCGGTGAGTAAAGAGTTGCTGAACATTAAACTGCGCTACAAACAACCCGATGGCGAAACCAGCAAGTTGATTCAGTATGCCGTACAACCCGGTGCCGTTGCATTTGACAAGGCACCCGAAAACCTGCGCTTCGCTGCTGCTGTAGCCGCGTTTGGTATGCAGCTGTGTGATTCAAAATTCAGGGGAACACTTGATTACAATGGCATTTTAAAAATAGCGCGCAATGCAGTAGGGAATGATACGGAAAACTACCGCAGCGAATTTGTACAGCTGGTACA
This sequence comes from Deminuibacter soli, assembly GCF_003412455.1. GTDB lineage: Bacteria > Bacteroidota > Bacteroidia > Chitinophagales > Chitinophagaceae > Deminuibacter > Deminuibacter soli. The sequence goes on from NZ_QTJU01000002.1 coordinate 229,138, forward strand.
GAAAGCCCGGTCATTGCCCACTGCGTCTGTAAAGCACGGCGATGACGATGATGACGAAGATGAATAACAACAGCGGTTCCCTTTACTTAAACGCGGGGTGAAACTGGTTTAGCGTGCTGCGCAGGTAATCACGGTCAAGGTGGGTATATATTTCAGTGGTGGTAATACTTTCATGACCCAGCATTTCCTGTACGGCACGCAAATCGGCCCCGCCTTCAACCAGGTGTGTGGCAAAGGAATGGCGGAAGGTATGTGGTGATATGCTTTTGGTAATACCCGCCTGCGCTGCCAGTTCTTTGATGATGTAAAAGATCATTACCCTCGATAGTGATTTCCCGAACCTGTTTAAAAACAGGCAATCCTCAAATCCCTTTACTACAGGCTGGTGTACACGGATATCGTTTTTATAGATGCGCATGTATTTAATGGCATCTGTACCAATGGGCACCAGCCTTTCTTTGTCTCCCTTGCCTATTACACGTATAAAACCCACATCCAGGTAAAGGTTGCTGATCTGCAGGTTTACCACTTCGCTTACCCGCAGTCCGCAGCTGTACATGGTTTCCAGTATGGCTTTGTTGCGACCGCCTTCGGTGGTACTAAGGTCGAGCTTGCCGATCATTTGTTCAATCTCGGTAAAGCTCAGCACATCCGGTAATGCGCGGCGTGTTTTGGGTGCTTCCAGCAATTGGGTGGGGTCGGTGGTAACAATGTTTTCTACCAGGCAGTAACGGTAAAAACCGCGGATGCCCGATATAATGCGGGCTTGTGAGGTTGCCGTCAAGCCAAGGTTACCGATCCATTGTATAAACTGCTGCAGCTCTTTCAGCGTAATATCCGAAGGTGCCAGTGGTTGCTGAATAATACCCATCCAGCTGGTCAGCTTGTCTACATCACGCAGGTAGGCTTCAACAGAATTATCGCTGAGCGATTTCTCCAGCTGCAGATACGCTTTGTACCCTTTTTTATACGCATCCCACATACAAGGTATTGGTTTGGTGCCGGCGTAAAGGTAGGTTTTGTCGTGAATCGTCAGGCGTGAATCGACAGTCAATGTCGTCCAGTTAACAGCTCCTTTGTGAACTTTGCGGGTTTTCCTCTGTGTTTCTTTGCGGTAAAAATAGTTATCGCCATACAGGCTCGCAGCTTGTAGCCCGCAGCTCACCACTGTTTTCCAACTTTATTTGGAATTACACCGGGCATGGGCGATATTGCCGGCATATATTGTATTACTGTACTGCAATCCTTATTACCAATGGAAGCAATTAATCTGCGCTCGTTCAAGCAAAAAGTGCGTTACCATAAAAAAACGATGCGCCGTTTTCTGGGCAAAGTAGAAAAAGCACCTCCGCGCAGATTAGATCAGCTGGCTGAAGAACTTGATAAGCAGGTATGGCCCGAAACCGACTGCTTAAGCTGCGCCAACTGCTGCAAAACCATGACGCCTACGTTCACACCGAAAGACATTAGGCGCATCGCCGCCCACCTCGATATGACGCAGGATGCATTCAAGGAAAAATGGCTGTACTTCGATAAGAAAGATGGCGACTGGATGAACCGCAAACAACCCTGCCAGTTCCTCAATCTTGAAGACAACAAGTGCAGCATCTACGAAGTGCGCCCCGAAGATTGCGCCGGCTTCCCGCATCTTACCAAAAAGAAAGTAAAGGAATACATTCACGTACACCAGCAAAACATCGAATACTGCCCCGCCACCTATAAATGGGTAGAGAAAATGCAGGATGCCCTGGCAGCCAAATCGTAATACATCGAGAATCGAGAATCGACAGTCGAGATGATGGTAGCGAATCCGTTTGACCAACGCAATGTTGCCGGCAACGGCGGTTGTTTTTTTATTCACTATTGCCTATTCACTATTCACCGGTTTTCCTCACCACTCACAACTCACCACTCACCAAAACGCCCGTCTTCCGGCGAAGCCGGTACCCGCAAAACTAAAAATATACATCCTCTATAAAGAAATACTCTACCACCTCGCCCTGCGGGGAAAGGTTAATGGAGAGCACATCAAACTGCAGGTAAATCCATTGGGGATGCAGCAGCTGGTATTGCTCGGCTGCTTTTTTCATGCACTCCATTTTAGCAGGTGTAATACTTTCTTCCGGGTAACCGAAACGGGTATTCGTGCGGGTTTTTACTTCAACAAAATGGAGCAGTTTTGCTTTCGCGGCAATCAGATCCACCTCCCAGAAACGGTAGCGCCAGTTTTTAGCGAGTATGGTATAACCGTGTTGCTGTAAATAAGCAGCTGCCAGCACTTCGCCCTGGTGGCCGATGTGTTTATTATGGTACATTGTAGTATCTTTCGCAGGTTAAAAAACTGATCATGACGGCAATACAAGGTAAAATTTTTAAGCTGAAAGGAAAAATACAGCACTATGCTTGGGGTGGCTACAACTACATCCCGCATTGGCTGGGTGTATCGAACAGTGAACAGAAACCCTGCGCAGAATACTGGATGGGGGCACACCCTTCCGCTTCATCGGTGCTTGAAACCGCTGCAGGCGATACAGTGTTATTCAATGCCATTAAAGAAGCGCCCGGTGCTTATATCGGCGATAAGGTGTATAACCGTTTTGGTGAATTGCCCTACCTGTTTAAAATACTCGATGTAAAAGACATGCTCTCCATACAGGTGCACCCGTCTAAAACCGAAGCCGAAAAAGGTTTTGATGCAGAAGAAGCTGCCGGTATACCCATCGGCGCGGCGCACCGCAATTATAAAGACAAGAACCACAAGCCCGAAGTAATGGTGGCGCTGAGTGAGTTTTGGCTGCTGCATGGTTTTTTGCAGCCCGACCTGCTGCGCAAAGTGCTGGTAAGCGTTCCGGCGTTTAACACCCTGTTGCCGCTGTTTGAAAAGGAAGGCTACAAAGGTCTGTACCAGCATGTAATGGAGCTGCCGCAAAACCAGGTAAATACCATGCTTACACCGCTGGTACTGGCCGAAGTGCAGAAAAAAAAGGCAGGTGAACTCAACAGGTCCGAGCCGGGCTGGTGGGTAAGCAAGCTGTACGAAAATGAAGAAACCATCGGTGATATCGATCGTGGTGTGTTCTCTATTTACTTTTTCAATATTGTAAAAACAATGCCTGGTCAGGCAGTGTTCCAGGGTGCAGGTGTACCGCACGCGTATCTGGAAGGGCAGAATGTAGAGCTCATGGCCAACAGCGACAACGTACTGCGCGGCGGTTTAACACCTAAACACGTAGACGTGCCTGAACTGCTGAAACACACGCTGTTCGAGGGTATTACCCCCGATGTAATGGACGGTGTGGTAGCAACCGAAGGGGAGAAAAGCTACCCTTGCCCTGTGCCCGATTTCGGTATCGGCAAAATTGAACTGAAGGCAGGTGAAGGATTTCGCCATACGGCCAGTTCTCTTGAAATCATCGTATTGCTAGATGGTGCTATGCAAATTCAGGGCTCGGGCCGTGAGCTGCAGGCGAAAAAAGGAGAGGCAGTAGCGGTACTGGCAGGTGAATCGTATATTATTTCTGCCGAAGCAGGCGGGGTACTGGCTTACCGTGCATTTGTGCCGGAGCTGTAATAAAATCGTAAATTCGCGGTATGAAACAGAAAATATCTATTGTAGTTGCACTGTTACTGCTGGTTGTAACAGCAGCTGTGTACCGGTTAATTCCCGGCCGTCCGTTTGGTTTTGCACCACAGATAGCCATGGCCTTGTTTGGCGGCGCTGTATTTGTTCACAACAAAAAATGGGCGTTTGCATTACCGGTGATCTCTATGTTTCTGTCTGATTTGCTGTTCCAGGTTTTATACAGCGCCAATCTCAGCACAACACCCGGTTTTTATGAAGGCCAGTGGCAGAATTACCTGCTGTTTGCCCTGCTTACCGTAATTGGTTTTGCGGTGAAGAAAGAGAAAGTGCTGAGCATTGCGGCAGGCACACTGGTGGCGCCCACCGTGTATTTCCTGTTGTCTAACTCACTGGTATGGCTCAGCGGCGGCGGCTACCAGCGCCCCAAAACATTCAGCGGCTTTATACAATGCATGAATGATGGTATTCCTTTTTATGGCGGAAGTGTTGCAGCTACCGTTGTATTCGGTGCCGTACTGTTTGGCGGGTACTACCTCATCAAAAAATCACAAACCGCAACAGGCCACCAGATGGCTTAATGCGATTGAACAAATCATACGAAGGGCCGCGGTGTAACCGTGGCCCTTCTTTTTTACGCCTCCAGCAACTCAATGTACTGGGCAGGCACATGCGGTGTAAGCCAAACCTGGTTATCGCTCAGGTAAAAAGGATGACCATCCTGGTGCATCTGTCCGGCAGCTACGGCAAATACATAAGGCTGACCATGGCGGCTGCCTACGGTTGTGGCCGTTTCCTTGTCATGGCTAAGGTGTACATGCAGGCGGGTGCGTTTGTCAATGCCCTTTGAAAGGATGGAGGGCACCGAAGGCTTGCCTGTGCCGTGATACAGGATGGTAGGCGGCTGAATGGGGTTGTAGTTCAGGTTTACATCAACCGAATGGCCCTGTGCAGCCCTTATTTTGGTGCGGTCTTCGTTAAAGGTAAATCGTTGTTTGTCGTTATTGGCTACCACGTAATCGAGCAGCTCGGGAGATATGGGGAAGCCGTTTTTGTTCATTTTGTCAACCAGCTTGTTAACGCTAACCCAGCCTTGTTCATCGAGCGTTAGTTCGATAATCTGGGGTTTGTGCCTTAAAAAAAGGCTCAGGAACTGGCTGGTGATCCTGGCTTCAGTTTCATTGATCATACAAGGGATGGTTTAGGATATTGAGTGCTAAAAATAGTAAATTGCGCTGTAATAAAACCTACTACTGTATGGGTATCTGGCGCCAGATAGCTGAATATTTATATATCAAGAAAAGAGATCCGAATGCTCCCCGCAATACTTCCATCCGGGCCATGCACGGAATGAACAGGATTTCCCTGTTTATGTTCCTGCTGGCATTGGTTATCATGATTGTACGGTTCCTGATTATCCCGCTTTTCAGAAAGTGAGAGAGTTGGGAAGCGTGAGGAGGTAAGGCTGATCACTGGTGAATTGTGAATAGTCAACTAGTGAATAAAACAGCCGTTGTGGCATGCTGTTGGTAATACGGGCGGTTTGCGCAGCCCCGGCATTCTGATGCCATTAACACAGGGACATCGTATCCCCGTGTACGCCGTTGCCGGTGTCCTCACCGGCAACTTCCGCTCACGCCTCAAAAAGGGCCCCTGTTCCAAACCTTAAAGCATTAAAAAAAGCTACCTAAGTGTAACCGTGACTTAACTAAACGACATTAATTGGTGAATAGGAAAAAATTGAACATTGAAACAATTGAACTATTCGAACCCCTCCGATCCAACTTAAACTTCAAACGCTAAACCTTAAACCAGCGCCCAACACTATTGAGCTAAACTAAAAAACATTCATTTACCAGTGATCACCTCACAATCCTCCCATAAAATCCACAATCGCCCTCGCCGCATTGGCTGAAGCATTGCCGCCGGCAGAGAGTAGCGTTTTCAGTTCCTGGTAATCGCGCTGCAGCTGGGCTTGCTTGTCAACATTGTACAGCAGGTTTTTGAGCGCTGTGCTGGCATTGGCTACAGTAAGGTCGTTCTGGATAAGCTCTTTCACCACCAGTTTATCAAGAATCAGGTTTACGAGGGAAATGTATTTTACCTTAATCAATCGTTTGGCTATCTGGTAACTTATGTTACTGCCCTTGTAACAAACTGCTTCAGGCACACCAAACAAAGCTGTTTCCAGCGTGGCAGTGCCGCTGGTAACCAGGGCTGCATTGCTTTGGGCCAGCAGGGCATAGGTTTGGTTGCGCACGGCCAGCACATTTTTATAAGGTGCCAGCAGGTCGGCATAAAAAACGTCTTCCTGGCCGGGTGCTTTGGCTACCACGAAAGTGCAATCGGGAAACTGCTTGCTCACTTCGAGCATAACCGGCAGTTTCTTCAGTATTTCCTGCTTGCGGCTGCCGGGCAGCAGGGCTACCAGTTTTTGAGAAGCAGGTAACGGTGTATTGTTGTCTGTAAGCAGTACCTGTGCTTCGGGAGAGGCTTTAAACTGGTCAATCACGCGCACCAGCGGGTGCCCCACGTATTGCACATCCCACTGCCACCTGTTTTTAAAATAATCTTTTTCAAAGGGGAGAATTACCAGCATCAGGTCAATATGCTGTTTCATTTTCTTTACCCTTCCTTCTTTCCAGGCCCATACCTGCGGTGAAATGTAGAAAACCACTTTCATACCCCGGGACTTGGCCCATTCGGCAATGCGCAGGTTAAACCCCGGGTAGTCTACCAGTATCAGCACATCGGGCTGGTAGCGGGCAATATCTTCCTTGCAAAAACTGAGGTTGCGTAAAATAGTGCGCAGGTTCATCACCACTTCTGCAAAACCCATAAATGCAAGGTCGCGGTAATGTTTCACCAGTGTGGCGCCTGCCTGTTCCATATAATCGCCGCCCCAGCAGCGAATGTCCACCTCTTTATCCAGCAGCCGCAATTCTTTTATCAGGTTGCTGCCGTGCAAATCACCACTTGCTTCTCCTGCTATAATGTAATACTTCATCGGTTGATTTGTTGGATAAATAGAATGCGTAATCGTTTGGAGTTACACAAAAAACTTGATGTACAATGCAACCAGGATATATACAGCAGTGCAGGCAAAAATGCCACGCGCCGTTTTGTCGATATGTGCATTGGAGTACAGGGTAAAGATAAATATGTTGGCCACCAGCGATATGGTTATCATCGCAGAAAGCAGGCTTTTATTGCTCGTCATAGAGCCGAAATAATCGCCCAGGCTAAAGGTGGGGTAAAATTTAACCAGGTAGTGAATCAACATGCCGAAAAAAGGGGCTATCAGTCCAAGTACAAGCCCCAGCTTAAAATTGTCTTTTTTTAAAAACATCATTTGGTTTTTAAGGATCGCTCCAGTTTGTCTTTTAATTGGTAATGGGTCAGGTCAAATTGAACGGGCACCACGCTTACATAATTGTTCTTCAGTGCCCACACATCGGTGTCTCTGCCTTTATCGAAGTTCACAAATTCACCGGTAAGCCAGTAGTATTTTTTACCGTGCGGGTCGTCGCGTTCTGTAAAGGCTTCTTCGTATTTCGCATATGCCTGCCGGCAAACCTTTAATCCTTTCAGCAGCTCAAGCGGCGATTGCGGAATGTTTACATTGAGACAAAGATGTTTATCTATTTTTTTACCGAGTATTTGTTTTACCAGCAGGCGTGCGTAATGCTGTGCGCCGGTAAAGTCGGCTTCTATGCTGTAATCCAGCAGACTGAAGCCAATGCTGGGGATGCTTTCAATAGCTGCTTCCAGCGCGGCAGACATGGTGCCGGAGTAAATTACATTGATGGAATGGTTGGGCCCGTGGTTAATGCCGCTTAAGCAGATATCCGGTTTGCCGTGCAATACCTTGTCTACTGCGAGTTTCACACAATCAACCGGCGTACCGCTGCACTGCCATGCTTCCACACCTTCAAAGATGTTCATTTTGGTTAAGCGTAGCGGATGACCAATGGTAATGGCGTGTCCCATACCACTTTGCGGCTTGTCTGGCGCCACCACTACTACAGTCCCCAGGTCTTTCACACTTTCCACCAGCGCTTTAATACCAGGCGATGTTATACCGTCGTCGTTGGTTATCAGTATGGTGGGTTTGGTTGTCTTTGCTGTCTTTGCGTTTGTAGCTTTTGCCATAAGTATTTGCAAGATACGTAGATATATGGCAAAAAAAAGCAGCCATCACCTGATAATGAATGGCTGCCGGTATATATTGAAGTATAAAGAAAATGTACATTTCACTGCATGTGATGGCCGTTTTAATTAGATGGGGCAGTCAGCTCAAAGTAACGGTAAGCAGGTTCCACATTCCACATGTTGTGAAACAGGCTGGAAAGTATTTTCAGCAAACTCTTTTTCTCATTCGTTGTGCGGTCGCAATACTGCGCCTGCTGCATTTTTACTTTCACAGCAATGTACGGATGCCTTGCCTGGTAGCTGCCTTTGGGCGCACGGCGTTTAAGGCTGCGTATAATTTTTTTATCGGCTACAACGCTTGCTGTGCCTGATACCTGGAGGTTACATGAACCACCTTTTTTATGAAAGTCAAGCTGAACAGGGAACTGTGTTTCAAGCTCGTCCAGCACATGGGTGGGTTGAGGTAATAAAAACCAGAGGTCTCCTTCATTCACAGTAATCACGTACACTACAGATGTTGGCAGTTTGGTAAGCGCCGTGCTATCGTTGTAACAGATAGCAGTTCTTATTTCCTTTATTTTATCCTGCAGAAAAAACAGGTTTTTGTTTTCGGGTCTATCTGGCGTTATCATAATAATAGCTTTGTATGAATCTATTCAAAACTGGTTCCAATTTTTTTACCATCACGTACAGCCCAATACTGGCAAGGCTTTGAGTAAAATTGTCTACAGGAATAAATTTTGTTGGTGGAACAGTTAAATATAATTGCCATGTCAGTTGTTCAACTATCGCATAAGGAATTTTTATTGATGGCGCACGATAATGCCCGTGCAGCAAAGGCTGCAAAGCTGGTGTATGTGAATGATGCTGAGCCTGGTATCAGCCGTTTGAAGAAAGGAAAAGGCTTTGTATATATATACGACAACAAACCTTTGCGCGGTAAGAATGAGGTAGAACGCATACGCGCACTGGCTATTCCGCCGGCATGGACGAATGTGTGGATATGTCCCTTGCCCAACGGGCATATTCAGGCTACCGGTACAGACATACGGCAACGCAAGCAATACCGCTATCACAATTTGTGGAGCACCCTCCGCAACGAAACAAAATTCCACCGCATGGTCGAATTCGGGAAAGCTTTACCCGCTTTGAGGTTACAGCTTGAGCAGGATATGTCGCAACATGCGCTCAGCGAAACAAAAGTGCTGGCTACCTTAATCAGTTTGATGGAACGCACGTATATCCGCATCGGCAACACCGGTTACGAAAAGGCCAACGGATCGTACGGGTTAACCACCTTGAAAGACCAGCATGTGAAAATAAACGGCGATTCCGTCATGTTTTCTTTTAAAGGAAAGAAAGGTGTGTACCATGAAATAAACCTGCGGAACAGGCGGCTGGCAAGGGCAGTGAAAAATTGCAGGGATATCCCGGGTAAGGAACTGTTCCAGTATTACGATGAAAACCATCAACGCCAAAAGGTTGATTCAGGTATGGTGAATAATTATATAAAAGAGATAAGCGGCTGCGACTTTACGGCAAAGGATTTCAGAACATGGGCAGGCTCGCTGGCACTATTGCGCCAATTGAAATCGGTTGGCGAGGCACAGGGCGTAACAGCGCGCAAACATAATATTGTACAGGCTTTGGACGAAGTGAGTAAAAAACTGGGCAACACCCGTTCCGTATGTAAAAAGTATTATGTGCACCCGGGTATTATTCAATTGTATGAAGAAGATGCGCTGGGCGCATACCTGAAACAACTGGATGATATTGAGGTTGACGATGGGCAAACCGGTTTAACAGCAGATGAAAAAGTGCTGATGAAGTTGTTGAACGCGCTTTGTTAGTAGCGAAATTTCCCCATCTGTAACGCGCATATACCACAATTGATTGCAGTAATGTGTTATAAATCAGTACGAATAAAGGGTAAATGGAATTGGTACGTTTTTTTATAATATCTCTATACGCTTGCCTTTAAAAAGTTATCGCTAATAATATGAAGCACCAATAGCAAGGCCCTTTTTTAAACGTACCTGGATTTTCTGAATGTTTGCTTGCAGTGTACCACATACCGCTGCAGGCAAACACCTCCCCCGGAACGGATGAAAACAGGCAGGTTCATCACAGGCAAGTTTCTCAGCCTTAAACATTCACGACTAAATTTTAATACACCGGTTCAGGAATTGAACTGCAAAAAAATGAGTGCAGGAATATCATATAACAGAAGAAGCCTTGTACGATCGCTGAATAAAGCCATTGAAGATGGATTCAGCAGGGTATTTAAGATAGACGGAGCTGCACTGCATTATGATACTGAAAAAGTATCATACCAGCCAGGCCAGGTTTCCCTGGTGGGGCGTTATGAATTTGACGAGACAGCCGACCCGGCAGACAATGCGGTATTGTATGTACTGCAAACAGAAGACGGTGTAAAAGGCACCCTGATTGATGCAGCAGGTTTTTATGCATCACCGTCAGTTCAGGCGTTTATGGCCGCCATTAAACAAGCCAAACGGAAAGGGAATATTTTTTAGCACATGCGCATACGCAGGAGCATCTGAAGATTAAACAGACCAATTACATTTCAAATATGTTGAATAGCACTAACACCCGGGAAGAAACAGCGAAGTCCCTTACTAAATTTAAAAAACTCGTATTGCAGTCAAGGGTTTGCATGTTGTGTGGCGTTACATTGTCTGGTGAAATTGTAACCAAGCCATTGTACACGGCAAGTGTAGACGAAGCAGGAGACCTGTATTTCTATTTTAACGAAGATGCACAGGGGTTGGATGCCATTAACTGGAACAACAACATATCCCTGATTTATTCCAATTCGGGCAGGAGAACACACCTGGAGGTAACCGGTAAATCGGTGATGATTATGGACAGGCAGAAAACACGCGATTTATGGTCGCCCCTGTTGCACGCCTACTTCCCCAAAGGAAGCCATAGCATGAAGCTGATGAAAGTGCATGTAACGCGTGCAGCCTGTTACCAGGATTTTCATTCACAGCGCGAAGTATTGATACAGGCGCCCATAGAGACGCCGCATACCGACCAGCTGAAAAAAACACTCGCATTACAGAAGGTAGGCTAGCAATCTGCCGTCAAAATAACTAACCAATGGAACATACCGTATTAGAACACCAGGAAGCAATAGCCAAACTGCGCAAGTTTGCGGAGGATGTAAACATCTGCATGTTTACCACACTCACCGAAGCCTGTGAACTCAACACCAGGCCTATGGCAACCGCCCGGGTAGATGATGATGCTACCATCTGGTTCTTCAGCAATGAATTTTCAGGAAAAACCACAGAAGTACAGCACAGTGACGATCAAACCGTGTACCTGCTGTATGCACATCCCGGTAAAAACATTTATGTAAACCTCATCGGCTCCTGCGAAATTGTGAGAGATAAGGCTAAAATGAAGGAATTGTACAGCCCGGTTATCAAAGCCTGGTTCCCGGATGGCTTAAACGACCCCGATATGTGCCTGCTGAAAGTAAGCGCCAAAGAGGCTTACTACTGGAACAGCACTTCGAATAAAATGGTCGCCTTTTTGCATATGCTTAAAGCAATAGCTACCGGTGAACAATACGATGAGGGAGAAACCGGCAAACTGGAATTTGAATAATGTGTAAGCACTAACATAATTTTCCTGTTTCATGGGGGTGAACCGGAAAATAGAAAGCGGTGACAAGGTTTTTAACCCGTCACCGCTTTTGCATTGTTATAGTTTGTTTGTAGAACGAAAGGAACAATTTACGAGAAAGAGATATTGGCAGCATAATAGGTGGAGGATGGTATCAGGATAGAAAAAGTAGTGCCCCTGTTTATTTCCGAAGCCACCTCTATACTGCCGGAATGCGACTGGATGATATTGAGCGTACTGGCCAATCCCAGGCCCATGCCGTTGCGTTTGGAGGTGAAATAAGGCTCAAACAGTTTGGACAGGTTTTCCTCTGCTATGCCGCTGCCGTTGTCTTTAATAAGCACAGTATGAAAGTCTTCACCCGCTTCAACCGTAATTTCCAGCTGCCCCACACCTGCTTCCATGGCTTCTACTGCATTAATCACGATATTGAGAAACGCGATCTTCAGTTTCTCCACGTCTACCATCGACAGGGCAGGGGCTTTATCGTAGTTCACCTTCATTTTTATCTGCTGCAGTGTAATGCGGTCAATGGCGTCTGAAATGGTCATGTCCATCACGCTTTGCAATGGCTTTTGCCTGAAGTCCAGTTCAGAAGGTTTAGACGAGTTCAGCAGCTGGTTAATCAGCCCGCCGATGCGGTTGCTGTTGCGGTGAATAATTTCGAGGAACAGTGGTATTTCATCTTCTGAATGGCTTACCCGCAGCTGCTCTACCGACATATTGATGTTGTTGAGCGGGTTGCGTACCTCGTGCGCCAGCGTTCTCACCAGCCTGCCTGTGGCTGCCAGCTTTTCGATCTGCAGGTTGGCTTTTTCTTCTTTTTTAAGATTGGTGATATCGTGCAGAATGCCCTGCAGGTACGAGCTTCCGCTTTGACTGTATTGTACGGTAATGGTGAAAATGCAGTAACGTATTTCGCCGTCTTTCGTGGTAAGCTCCACCTCTTTATCCATTACTTCGCTGTGCAGGCGCATGGATTGCTGTACAATGGTTTGCGATGATTTATCGAGCAACTGGTAAAGTGATACCTCTTTCAGCTCTTCGGCTTCGTAACCCAGCAAATCGCAGCAGGCGGTATTTACATCCAGGAAAAACAATTCGTTGGTAGAGGTGAATACAGCATCTTTCGATTGCTCAAAAATGTTGCGGTATTTGTTTTCGCTTTCGCGCAATGCTTTTACCGAACGGCTGCGTTCAAGCGAATAACGGATGCAGCGTTCCAGTTTTTCACTGTTGAGTTCGCTTTTAATGAGGTAGTCGGTGGCGCCGATTTGCATGGCTTCCATGTCAATCAGCTTATTGCCCTTACCGGTGAGCAGTACAATGGGTTCTTCAAAATTGAGCGCCCTGGCTTCCTTTAAAAAGTCGATACCGGTTTTGGCGCCCAGGCGGTAGTCTACAAAGTATACATTGTAGCGGTTCATCCTGAGTTCTTCAAGCGCCTTCTGGTAATTGAAACACCAATCAACCTTGAATTCAATATCCCTGATCTGGCTGATATAACTGGAAGTTATAAAAAAGTCATCTTCATCATCATCGATAATGAGTATGTTAACGGGAGTATTCGTGTAAGCCGACATAAGCTGTTGCTGTATACGGTTTATTTGGGTAATAGTATAATAAAGCTGGCGCCCTGGCCTGGTGTGCTGCGGGCGTAAATTTTACCGTGGTGGTTCTCGGCAATTTTGCGGCAAATGGCCAGTCCCACGCCGGAACCCGGGTATTCTACCTTGCCGTGCAGGCGCTGAAATATCTGGAAAATACGTTCTGCATATTCCTGCTCAAAGCCAATACCATTGTCGCGCACTTCAATGCGGTGATAATTTTTGCTGGTGGGCAGGTGGCATATTTCCTTGTCTTCTTTGGTGGCTGTGCCGCTTTCAATATGAATCACGGTTTGCACACCCAGCGTTCTGAATTTGATGGAATTGGAAAGGAGGTTGGTGAACAGCTGCCGTATCTGCGAATGTATGCCTTCAATTTGTGGCAGGGGCTGTTCAATCACAATGGTGGTGCTGGTTTCTTCAATCCGGAAATCAAGGTCTTGTTTTACCTCTTTGATAATGGCATTGAGGTCGGTTGGTTCCAGCTGGTTGGCGCTGCGGGTTACGCGCGAAAACTCCAGCAGGTTGTCTATCAGTATGCGCATATTGTCGGCAGAGGATACAATGCGCTCTACATACAGCCGCATATCGGTAGTGAGTTCTGCCGCGTACTTCGAAGAAAGCCGTTCGCAAAAGGTAGTGAGTTTGCGCAAAGGCTCCTGCAGGTCGTGGGAAGCCACATATGCAAACTCTTCCAGGTCTTTATTGGAACGGTTGAGCTCGCGTATTTTAGATTCAAGTGATTGTTCGTAATTCTTCAGGAGGGTAATATCTCGTGTGGTGCCATAGGTTTTTACCGGTTCATTGTTCTCATTGCGGATGATCTTCGCAAACGATTCCAGTTTTTTCTCTTCACCGCTGGCTGTGGTAATGGCATATTCCACTACATACACATCGTTGGATGACAAAGCATCTTCACGTGCCTGTTTTAGTTTGGCGAGGTCTTCGGCAGACAAATGTTTGTTGAAAAATGCTTCGGTAATGGCCAGCTGCGCCCTTTCAGACGGGTTGTAACCATACAGCTGCAGCAGCCCGTCTGAGGCAATAAAATTACTTGCATCTGCGCCCGATTCCCAGGTGCCGAATGTAAGAAAGGATTCCCTTTCCAGCTGTGTGCTTTTGAAATGCAGCAGGGCTTCATTAAAGCTCGCCTGCTCAGTAATATCGCGTGAAGTGCCATACACCTTAATGGCTTTGCCATCGGCGTTGGTGAGTATTTTACCGGTAGTGAGCAGTACGATTTCTTTGCCGTCTTTGCGTTTAATGGCAAACTGGTGCTGAAACTTGGTGTGCTCCTGTATAGCACCGTTAATGGTTTGCTTAAGGCCCTGCAGGTCTTTCGGGGCAATCTGGCTTTTTACAAAAGCCAGCGTTTTCTGCACCTCATTGTCTTCCCGGCTGTAGCCGAGTATATCGTAAATGCCGTCGCTCCAGTCAAGTGTATTGTTCTCAAGGTTCCACGACCAGCTGCCGAACTGCAGCATGTGTTCATTGTCGCGCATCAGTTCTTTCATGGCCTTAATCTCATCGCGCGATTTGCACGATTCGGTGATGTCCTGTGCTACAAACAGCAGGGAGCTGGGTTTGCCTTTGTCGTTTTTCTGGAGAATGACGCCCTGTGCATGAAAATAACGCCAGTCGCCGCCTTTATGATTAAAACGGCAGTCAAAACCGTAGAAGTCAGTTTCACCGGGCAGTTCGTCAAATTTATCCAGGGCGCTTTTTACAGCTTCAATGTCTTCGTTGAATATCAGTTTCAGAAAATCATTATCCCAGTTTTGTATATCTTCAAAGCTGTACCCCAGCAGGTCAGTTAGTTTTTTATTGATATAACTGATCTGCTTTTTGTCTGTATCATACACATACACCAGCGCCGGGAAAAAATCGACCAGTTTTTGCCGGAGTGAATCTGCCTGTCCGTCATTGTCAAATAAGAACTTCAGATATTGAATACCAGTAGAAGACGCATTGTCCATGAGAAAAACCCTTCTTATAAATTATTTAGTTCCTTGTACTGCTTCATTTTGTTGTACAGTGTTTTTCGGTCAATATTCAGCAGTTGCGCGGCCTTGCTTTTATTGAAGTTTGATTTTTTTAACGCCTGCATAATCATTTCGTATTCTGCATCAAGACTGGCATGTTTCAGATCAATTTCTTCAATGGGTAAAGACTGGTAAGCTGCTGCGGGTTTATACGCCGGTTGTTGTGTGGCAGGAGCATCATCGAACTGCAGCTTGCTGAAATTGGATATTTCAAACGGCAGTGATTTGGCTTCTATCAGGTCGCCGTCCTGCAGCAGTGTGGCTCTTTTAATCACGTTCTTCAATTCGCGCAGGTTGCCATACCATACGTACTCCCTGAATATTTTTTCCACTTCTTCTGTAAAGCCTACCACTTTTTTGCCCAGCTCACGGTTTGTCTGCGACAAAAAGTGGCGTGCAAAAAACATGATGTCTTCCTTGCGTTCGCGCAGCGGCGGAATTTCGATACCAAACTCGTTAAAGCGATGGTACAGGTCTTCCCTGAATTTGCCTTTGCGGGCTGCATCCAGCAGTTTTTCATTGCTCGCTACAATAATACGTACGTCAAGGTCTATGTCTTTATTGCCTCCTATGCGGCGCATCTTTCTTTCCTGCACCACGCGCAGCAGGCTTACCTGCACATCGTAGCTGAGGTTGGCAATTTCATCAAGAAAAATAGTGCCGCCGTTGGCCAGTTCAAAACTGCCGGTCTTTTGTGACAGGGCACCGGTGAACGAGCCCTTTTCATGGCCAAACAATTCACTGCCTGCCAGCTCTTTTGACAGGGCGCCGCAATCGATGGCAATAAACGGCTGGTCTTTACGGCTGCTGAGACTGTGTATGTGTTGTGCAATCACTTCTTTACCGCTGCCGCTTTCACCATAAATGATAATGCTGTAATTGGTAGGTGCTACCAGGGAAACCTGTTTCAGTATCTGGTGAAAAGAAGGGCTGTCGCCAAACACATATTCACCGTTGCTGGTATATTCAGGTAAGGTAACAGGCTGCTGCAGTGATGGCTGCCGCGCAGGCTGCAACTGCGGTTGCGATACATGCTGGGCCACCTGTACGGGGTGGTTGCCATGTTCAAGGGCATTTTTGATGGTTACCAGTATTTCTTCAGGAAACAACGGTTTGGTAACATAATCATATGCGCCCATTTTTATAATTTCCACTGCGGTTTTGATATCGCTGTAACCGGTAATGA
The DNA here is from genome assembly GCF_003412455.1 of Deminuibacter soli. Taxonomy (GTDB): domain Bacteria; phylum Bacteroidota; class Bacteroidia; order Chitinophagales; family Chitinophagaceae; genus Deminuibacter; species Deminuibacter soli. The sequence goes on from NZ_QTJU01000002.1 coordinate 245,362, forward strand.
TGATCACAGGCATGGCAGGATATTTTTCCTTAATGCTGTTCAGGAGCGATAAACCGTCGGTATCTTCGAGGCGGAAATCGCTGAGCACCAGATCCGGTTTAACGGAATCGAGTATTTCCAGTGCTTTTTTAGCGCTGAAAGCTTCTGTGACTTCAAACCCTTTTTTGGTTAAAAAACGATGCAGCAACAGGCAAAGATCCCTGTCGTCGTCAACAACTAAAATCCTGGGCATAGGCAATAACTTAAATAGGCTTCTAAATTGGTTGTTTCCGGTTCCCTGAATTACTGGATACTGGATTTAGGCCAAGCGATGCAAATTATGTGCGTGTTTGATCAAATGAAGAAAATAAATGCGGCTTTGCCTAATTTTTGTTCAATTATTGTTGCGGAATTTTAAACGCAATTGAGTATATTGTATAAGGAATGCTTTCGGATACAGCCTTAAACCTTATTCAGGAAGCACCTGCCTTACAGCAACGATTGGAGAATAGGGGCGTTCCCGAACTGACCTTGAAAATACGAGAGTGGGAAAATTTATCTACAAATTGAGAAAGCTTTCCTGGAGGAGGATGGCATATACAGGATTTATTGTTTCGTTGCTGATTATTACCTTGTTATCCTGGCTTTATCATCAGCAATACACTACCATGCTGCGTTACACCGCCGCAGTGGAACACTCTTACCGTGCCATTGCTGAAGTAAACCGCTTTGCCAGCCAGGTAAAGGATGTTGAAACGGCTGAGCGCGGTTACCTGCTTACACACGACAGCAGCTTTTTGCTGCCTTACAACGATGCCGTAAAATCTATTGAAGAATCGCTGGATTCCCTTGCCTCTTTTACACGCGACAACCCGCTGCTGCAGCAACAGGTTATGTCGTTGCGGTACACCACACAAAAACGCCTGCTCAACCTTTCGGGCAATTCACTGAACCAGCTTGCCGGTAATCCCAGTCTTGTTTCATTTAACCTGCTTGAAGGAAAAATGGTGATGGACACCATTAAATCCGCTGTGAGCACGCTTACCCGCTCAGAGCTGGAACTGCTGCAGGAACGCAATAATGCACGGGAAAGTTACCAGCTGGCCGTGCCTAAAATACTGATGGTGCTGCTGGTGTTTTCTTCCAGTTTGCTGCTGGTGTCGTTCGTGGTAATTGTGCAGGTATTGCGCAAAAGAAAACAATACCTGGCGCGGCTGGAAACCTCCAACTACGAACTGCAGGCCAATAACGAAGAGCTGGCACAGATTGCAAAGGTAGTGAGCCACGACCTGCAGGAGCCGTTGCGCAAAATACGCACCTTCAATAACCGCATGGTGATTAAACACCGCGAAAGCCTTACACCCGATGCCCGCCAGATACTGGGCCGGCTGGATGAGGCGGTTATACGCATGCAGGCGCTGGTAGAAGACCTGATGAACTATACCAGTCTTACCGGCAATACCGACACCATCGCCACCGTATCGCTCAATGATGTGGTAAAGCGCATTCTGCAATATTACCAGCCGGAGATCATGGATAAGAAAGCCACTATACAGGTGGGGCCGCTGCTGGATGTGCAGGGGTACGATCACCAGGTATTTATTGCGCTGGCCGCGGTGGTGGAAAATGCATTGAAATTTTCAAGTGCCGACACGCCGCTGGTGATACGCATCAATGGCCGTATGGACATGGCACGTGATGCCGCGCCTGATGAAAAAAGGATTGCTGAAAATAAGTACTATATTGTGCAGATAGCCGATAACGGTATTGGCTTTAATGATATATTCAGGGAAAAGATATTTGATATTTTTCAACGCCTGCATTCGGGAGAAGCGCAATATGAGGGTAAAGGCATAGGACTTGCTATTGTGCGGAAGGTAATGCATAACCATCACGGGTTTGTGCGGGCAGAAGGCAGGGAAAACGATGGCGCGATGTTCTGTTTGTATTTCCCGGTATAGCAGCGTATTGCGTTGCCGGTGTCAATTATCTTATTTTTTGTATCCTAACTATTACTTTTGTAATGCAAAAACCTTACATGAGTTCCTCGTTCATACTGATAGCCGAAGATGATGCAGACGACCGGTTTCTGATTCAGACAGCCTTTGAAGAAAAGGGGTTCAACGACAGGATCGAATTTGTTGAGAATGGTGTGGAATTATTGTCTTTTCTACAGAATATCGCTGTGACCGCAAAGGAAGAGCAAAATTTCCCCGGCTTTATTTTACTGGATCTGAACATGCCTAAAAAAGATGGCCGCGAGGTGCTGAAAGAAATAAAACAACACCCGTTATACAAGAAAATTCCGGTGATTGTATTTACTACCACCCGTAACGAGCTGGAAATTAAGCGTTGTTACGAGTTGGGCGCCAATACGTATATAGTAAAGCCCATTAGTTTTGAAGCGTTGCTGAAGGTGGTTGACGATATACGCAGCTACTGGTTTCAAACAGCTTCTATACCTGCATGATGTGCGCATTTATGCTGATTTATTGCCTGGCGCAATTACAGCATGTTTTTTGCCCTCATTTTTGCGGACAATCTTATTAAAAGGAATCCGTGCTGCATAAAAAAAGCCGGCCAGCCTGTAGTATTTAAAATAGTCTTATTGTATGGCAAAAGATTCAAGTAAGACGGTGGTGATTGTGGACGATGAAATTGACTGGTGTTTATTGATGAAAGCCTACCTGAGCAGATTCAATTATGCTGTGTTTTGTTTTTATACCCTGCGGGAAGCATTTCCTACCATTTATTCCATAAAGCCCGACATTATTTTCCTCGATAACAACCTGCCCGACGGTGTGGGGTGGGAGAAGGCCAATGAGTTGCTTGACCAGTTACCTGAACTGGAACTGAATCTCATCAGCGCCTACCGCAATGTACTGCCCGCAGCCCTGCACAGGCCCGATGCGATCAGGGTTTGGGAAAAACCGGTTTCGGTGAAAGATCTCGATGCATACTTCGCGAACTGATGGAGGGAGCGTGAATTGTCAGTCGTCAGTCTTGCAGCTAGGAGCTAATCGCTTGCAGCTATTAACTATTTTCGGTCTTTTTAAAAGAAATGTGCATAAATATTTGGAGCCACTAAAAAAATTAGTATTTTGCAGCTAAATGAATTAGCTATGTCTTTTGCCGGAAAAAATCTTCGTTACCTGCGCAAGTTGCGGGGCTGGACACAGGAAGAATTTGCCAATAAACTGAAGATCAAACGTTCACTGGTAGGTGCTTACGAAGAGGAAAGGGCTGAGCCGCGCCTGGAAGTGCTGGAGCAGATCTGCAGCATTTACAAGCTGAGCCTCGATGAGTTACTGCTGAAAGATCTCACCGTGGTAAAAAATCCCGGCTCCTATATCGATAAGCGCAGGCAAATGAAGATGGCCGGTGAATCGCAGGAAATACAGTTTGTGCCGGTTAAAGCTGCTGCAGGTTACCTGGCAGGTTATGCTGATCCTGAATTTATCGACGAGCTCAATACATTTACCCTCCCTATGCTGGCTCCCGGCCATTACAGGGCGTTTGAAATTATTGGCGACAGTATGCTGCCCACACCCAGCGGCAGTGTAATTGTAGGCGAAAAAATCGATGATCTCGAAGAGCTGAAAACCAGCAATACCTACATTGTTGTATCCCGTAACGAGGGTATCGTGTACAAAAGGGTGATGCGTAATAACCGCCTCAAAAACAAGCTCACCCTAATCAGCGACAATCCTATTTACGAACCATACCAGGTAAATACCGAAGACGTACTGGAAGTGTGGAAAGCCCAGATGGTAATTACCAAGGCCAATACACAACAGCGTTGGGATGTAAACCAGCTGGCAGGCATGGTAAACACACTGCAGGAGCAGGTGACCAATATCAAGAAAAAACTGAGCTAGTTAGTCCGCTGTTTTCATTTCCATTTTCTGCTATACTTACTTTCCCGCCAAACAGGTACAGGTTGCTGCATGCCGCAACTGAATGCATGCGGCCTGTATGGTAACTGCACTGCCGTGCTGATTTGCCTGCGCAATTGCGCAATGCTGAATGGTATCCTGTACTGTATCTCGACTAAAACAATTGTTATGGATAGTATTGCACCTAATCTTTTTGTTGCAGACATGGCAACATCGATTGAATTTTATGAACGCCTTGGTTTTACACGAACTATGTCTGTGCCGGAAGCTGCGCCGTTTGTGTGGGCAATGCTTACCAATGGCCGGGTTTCTGTTATGCTGCAAACAATGGAAAGCCTGGCAGATGAGTTGCCGCCCATCAGCAGGGCAGGCGGCGGATCGTTGTTATTGTATATTAACCTGCACAACATACAAGCCTATTTTAAACGGCTGGAACAAGCTGTGCCCATTTTAAAAGGGCTTGAAAAAACATTCTATGGTGCTACGGAATTTTCCGTTGCCGATCCCGATGGCTTTGTGATCACTTTTGCCGAGCATGAAGCAGGGTAAGCTTATCCCGTTTTGTACCCAATGTATTACCTGTGAAAACCTTACTGCCTGAGCTTTTCAGGCAGTTTTTTATGCCCGGCCTTTGGTTTGCGGTGCGATCGCTCATTAGCTGCGGCTGATTGGCCTGTTGTTTTATTACGCGGAAAATGTATCTTGCAATTGCTTTAGGGGTGTCCACCAATGTGGACTGAGATCATACCCTTTGTACCTGATCCGGTTAATACCGGCGTAGGGAAAAGCCATGATCCTGCCGGCGCGTACTTGCCGGAAACTTCCTACAGCTTTACCATTAATACCTACATTATGTTGCAAGAACAATTGTGGCAGCAGGTGCAGCTGGTGCGTGCACAAAGTCCGCTGGTACACAACATCACCAATTATGTGGTGATGAACAATACTGCCAATGCCTTGCTGGCAGCAGGCGCCTCGCCGGTAATGGCACATGCGCACGGTGAAGTGGAAGATATGACAGCTATTGCCGGGGCACTCGTTATTAACATCGGCACACTGGACGATTACTGGGTAAAAAGCATGGAGCTGGCAGCAGCCCGTGCAAAGGCTTTGCAACGCCCCTGGGTGCTCGATCCTGTTGGCGCAGGCGCCACCAGCTATCGCAACGAAGTATTGCGTGAACTGCTGAAATACAGTCCAGCCGTAATCAGGGGAAACGCTTCTGAAATACTGGCGCTGGCCAGTATTGAATCGGCTACCAAAGGTGTAGACAGCCAGCACAGCAGCGAGCAGGCATTGGATGCGGCCAAACGGCTGAGCGAAGCAGTGAACTGCGTAGTGGTAGTGTCAGGCGCGGTAGATTACATTGTACAGGGCGACCGGGTTACTGCCATAGCCAACGGGCATCCGCTGATGGCAAAAGTGACAGGCATGGGATGTACTGCTACAGCCATTACCGGTGCATTTTGCGCAACAGCACCGCAAAAGCCCTACCAGAGCGCGGTTGCAGCTATGGCACTGATGGGCATAGCCGGTGAACTGGCAGCAGCGAAAGCGGCCGGTCCGGGCAGTGTGCAGCAATATTTTCTGGATGCATTGTATACCCTAGATGAGCAGACTTTCAACAGCAAACTTCAGTTAACCATTGTACATGCAGGCATTCCCGTATAAACTGTATCTCGTTACCGATGAACGCGCCTGCCTGGGCCGCAATTTTTTTGATGTAGTGGAACAGGCGGTAAAAGGTGGGGTAGACCTGGTGCAGCTGCGGGAGAAGCAGCTGGATGACGCTGCTTTTCTCACCAAAGCCTTGCGTTTAAAGGAATTGCTCGATCGCTACAATGTTCCGTTAATTATCAATGATCATGTATCGGTAGCCATGCAAACCGGGAGCGCCGGTTTGCATGTGGGCAACAGCGATACAGCACCCGCGCAGGTAAAAGCGCAATGGCCATCGTGTTTGCTGGGTTACTCTATCGAGTATTTGCAGCAATTGCAGACGGTACAGGCCCAGGTGTCAGATTATCTTGCTGTAAGCCCGGTATTTGCCACCGGTACTAAACAGGATACGGTAACTGTGTGGGGGTTGGAGGGCATTGCGCAGATACGGTCGCAAACCAATAAGCCATTGGTTGCAATCGGCAATATCAATGAACAAAACGCAGCAGCAGTAATAGCCGCCGGCGCAGATTGCCTGGCAGTAGTATCAGCAATTTGTTCAGCCGAAAACCCCGCAAAAGCCGCAGCGCAGCTAAGGGAAGCGATTGAACAGGTAACAAAATAAAGTACAGGAAACATAATGTTATAAACCATAGAACCATTGAACTGTGGAACTATGAAACTTCTTAAACTTTTCCATGCAATACAAATATCCGGCTGTTTTAACAATCGCGGGGTCTGACAGTGGCGGGGGAGCAGGTATACAGGCAGATATTAAAACCATTGCTGCACTTGGATGCTATGCCACAACAGCCATTACCGCCATCACGGTACAGAATACATTGGGTGTAACTGGCATTCATGACATACCACCGGCTATTGTGCGCGACCAGATACAGGCCGTGATGGAAGACATTGCCCCTGTTGCTGTTAAAACAGGTATGCTGCATACGCCGGCGCTTGCGCTGGCAGTGGCTGAAGCATTGCGCAAATGGCCGCAGGTGCCCGTGGTGCTCGATCCGGTGATGGTGGCTACCAGTGGTGACAGGCTGATACAGGAGGAAACCATTGAAATACTGAAAACACAATTGTTTCCGCTGGCAACAGTAATTACGCCCAACCTTGATGAAGTGGCAGTACTCACCGGCATACAGGTGCGGGATGTAAGCAGCATGCGCGAAGCGGCTGCCAGGCTTTTGCAAACCCGCTGCCAGGCTGTGCTGATTAAAGGCGGGCATTTGCCGGGTAAAAAAATGTACGATGTGCTGTTGCAGCAGAACGGTGAGTTTTTGCTGCTTGAAGCTGATTATGTACCCGGCAATAATGTGCATGGCACCGGCTGCACCATGTCATCGGCCATTGCTGCTTACCTGGCACAGGAGCAAACACTGGCTACGGCAGTATCGAACGCAAAGGCATACATCACAGCTGCCATTGCAGCAGGTGCCGATGTGGTAACCGGTAAAGGGCATGGGCCGTTAAATCATTTTTACAAACCAGTACCAACCATCAAATATGAAATGGAGCGAACAAGCCTGGCAGGCTATTGAAAGTATTTATTCAAAAATCATCGTACATCCTTTTAACCAGGCTTTGTGTAATGGCAGTTTAACGGAAGAAAAATTCAGTTTCTACATTGCGCAGGATGCGGTGTACCTCGCTTCATTCAGCAGGGTGCTGGCGATGATTGCCGCAAAAGCGCACCAGTCAAAACAATTGTTGTCGTTTGCGCAATTTGCTTCTACTGCTGTAGTGGTAGAGCAGTCTTTACACGGCAACTATTTTGAGAAGTTGCAGATCACTGCTGCACAGGCTGCGCCTGCCTGTTTTCAATATACTAACTATTTGCAGGCTACGGTTGCATTTGAACCGGTGGAAACGGCGATGGCTGCTGTATTGCCTTGCTTCTGGATATACCGGGAAGTGGGCCTGCATATTTACCGGCAGCAAAATGGAATAAACAATCCCTATAAAAACTGGATTGATACTTATGCAGGCGAGGCTTTTGATGCAGCGGTAACCGAGGCCATTGCCATTTGCGATGCAGTGGCGGCAACACTTACACCACAACAGCAGGCCCATATGCAGCAGGCATTTGTTACAGCCTCCAGGATGGAGTGGCTGTTCTGGAACAGTGCGTGGCAAATGGAACAGTGGGCTGTTTAAGTATACACGGTTTGGACTACGAATACAGCGCTATCGCTGTTTTAAAAGTATTGCAATGTGCTTCAACAATGGTTTTAACATCAGGGGAATAACCGCCGCCCATGGCCACGCAAACCGGGATACGGTGCGCCTGCAGGGTTTGAAATACAAACTGGTCGCGCTGTAAACAGCCTTCCATGCTCACTTTCAGCTTGCCGAACTTGTCGGTTTCAAGAATGTCTACACCGGATAGATAGAAAGCAAAATCGGGTTGCTCGCGTGCAATGATGGCAGGCAGGGCTTCGTGTAATTGTTGCAGGTAAGCATCTGTCTCCGTACCATCTGCCAGCCCGATATCCAGGTCTGATTTTTCTTTGTGAAACGGGTAATTGTGTGCGCCGTGCATACTGAAAGTAAATACCCTTGGCTCATTGGCAAACAGGCTGGCCGTACCGTTGCCCTGGTGTACATCCAGGTCGATGATCAATATTTTTCCTGCATCGCCATTGCGCAGCAGGAAATTGGCTGCCACGGCCATATCATTCAGTAAACAAAACCCTTCGCCATGATTTGCAAATGCATGGTGTGTACCGCCTGCAATATTTAATGCTACACCGTGCTGTATGGCATGGTAACAACAATCGATGGTGCCTTGCGTAATAATCAGCTCGCGCTGTGTTAACTGGGGCGACTGCTGAAAGCCGATTTTACGTTGTTCAGACGGGCTGAGCGTTTGGTGCATCAGTTTGCCCAGGTAATCTGCATCGTGTGTAAGCAATACGGTTGATGCGGTGCAGGGTGCAGGTGAAAAAAGATTGGCGGCGGTGATATAACCTTCGTGTAACAGCTGGCCGGGAATAAGCTCATACTTCAGCATCGGGAAACGGTGGTTCTCGGGCAGCGGATGGGCATATATGGCGTCGAATGCAATGTGAATCATGTGGCGTTACATAGCTATTACAGACTGGTTAACAATGGCAAACAGCTTGTCGTTGGGCCGGGCTTCTATGTGGGCAAGACCGGTGAACTGGCTGAAGGCAGGCAGCACCGCGTACTGTTCTCCAAAATAATAACAGGGAAAACTGAGCGTTTGCCTGCCCATGCCGCTAATGCGCACACCGGGATGCAAATGCCCGGTAAAAGTATAATGTGAACTGGTTGTAACGGAATCAACCGGGTCGTGTGTAAATGCCAAACCGCCCGTGGTATGTATGCCGCTGACGGTACTGATACCGGCATTGCCATACCAGCTCTCCGGCAAAATATCGTGATTGCCCTTAACCAGCGTAAACTGCACACCGGGCAAATCGTTGCGCCAGCGGATAAATAAATCCATTTCAAGGTTTTCCCTGCTGTGAAACAAATCTCCCACAATGATGAGCTCTTTGGGCCTGTAATGCTGTATATGGTTAAACAAACGCTGCAGATCATGTTTCAGCACTGCCTGGGGAACAGCAATACCGGCTTTTCTGAAATGACCGGTTTTACCAATGTGCAGATCTGACACAATGAGGGCCTCGCCCTGTTCCCAGTAAATACAGCGTTCAGACGAAAGCCAGAACGTATTATTGCGGATATGATGTGATACGGGTAAAAACATTGCAGCAGCAAATATACAAAACAGCTTAAACTAAAAACGCATGCAGCACCCGTGTGGATTGCGTTGCATGCGTTTTTAGTATATTTTAACCCCTTACTGCTTCAATTGCACTACAAACAGTGAATCACTGAGGTAGTTGGTAAAGCTGAAATAAGTATTGTGTGCGGGTATTGAATCCAGCTGTTTTTTGTCGGCAATAAAGTAGGCATTACCGGGTTGCAGCGGTTTAAAACGCAGTATTTCGTTGCGGCGGTTGCTGATGTGGAAAGTCATGCCGTCGAAATTGCCTACCTGTGCATGTTGCAGAATGTACAAAGGCTGCCCGGCAGTAATGGCGGCTACCTGTTTGCCGTCTGCCTCTGCATGAAAATATTTGTCTGCCCGCTGCGCCACAATAAACCAGTTAAACGTCATACGAAATACCAGTACTGCCATGATGAACAGGTAATAACGGCTTTGTTTGTAACGGATCATTCCCCAGAGAATCAGCGCAAAAGCGATTACCAGCGATATTGATTTCAGGAACGCATTGGGTACGCGGTTGCAAACCGGCAGAAAGATTGATACAACGGAGAATGCCAGCATAATGGCACAAACTACCAATACGGTTACCAGCAAAGTGCGCTGCTGCCAGCCGTTTTCATTTTCACGGAACAGTACATAGTACATCACTGTAAAAATGAGCGGTACAAACATAAACAGGTAACGTGCCATTACTTCGGGTGATGTCCAGTATACGAGAATGTTGAACAGCAGTATCAGTGCATTGTATTTGATAAACGGGTTTTCTTTGATGTACTGCAATACTTTTTTGTTGAGCAATGCCACCACGAAAATGGTCCACGGTAAAAAGTGATACAGCAGTTCGGCCGGGAAAAAAATGAAATGGGTAATCGTTGCCATCCAGCCTTTGCCTGCTACAGTGCGTTTGGTGCTTTCTGTAAGCAGGTTGCTGAATAACACGCCGGGCTCCATTTGTGTATGTTTGAAATATACATAGTAGTACGCGCCCAATATGGCTAAACAAATAAAGCCACCAATAAAATGTGCCAGGTGAAACAGCTTTTTAAACTTGTCGAAGAAAATAAAATACACCAGCAGGGTAATGCCCTGGAAAATGAAGGCAGGCAGGCCTTTCATTAAAAAGCCGATTGCAGTTAATATATAGGTGGTAATGAAAAGATGGTAGTATTTCTTCTGTTCGCCGTAATAATAAATCAGCATAAAACTCAGGTATACGCCGATGGTGAAGGTTTCATCGATAAGCCCTTGTAAGGAATCGTAAATTAGAATACGGCCATTGGTCATAAAGGTAAAAGCCGCCAGGAAGGCGAATGCCTGGTTGGTGTACTTCTTTACAAACTTGTATACGATAAAGCCGGTAATGATCACGGCAACAATAACCGGTAGCCTGAATACAAACATGGAATGGCTGCCGGCCAGTTTAAAAAAAGCTGCAACGATCCAGTTGTAAAAAGGTGGTTTGTTGAGGTATAGTGCACCGTTAATGGTAGGACTGATGTAATCACCACTCAGCACCATTTCCAGTGTAACGATGGCGCGCCTGGCTTCATCGGTTTCCGTATCGATGGGGGTATAGCCGAGATGGCTGAGGTAAACCAGTACCAGTAATAAAAAGCAACTCCATTCAAAGAATTTTTTCTGCCATCTACTGGTAGTGTCAATTCCCATGGTAGATAAGCCGTTGATTGTGCCTGCCATAAAAAGCGCTGTTATTGTTTAATTACTGAACTGTGTTGCGGTAATCAAGGGTAGCGCGGCGAATTTAAATCATTTTTCGAGCTGTTGTTGCATGCGGCGCACCCGGTCTTCCAGTTTTTCGGAAGAGAGGTTTTCGCGCAGGCTGTCTACCTTAATGGGAAAACAGAAGGGGGTAAGCCGTTCAGGTACGGTGATCACTATTTTGCCTTCCTGGATGCGTTGCAGGGCATTGCGCAGGCGCACTTCTTCCATCTGCTGGTCAAGCACTTCCTGGAATGCCTGGCGTATCAGGATGTTTTTGGGATCGTATTCGGCAAATACTTTAAACAGCAGGGAAGCAGATGATTGCAGGTGACGGGCTTTTTTGTGCTCACCGGGATAACCCTGGAACACCAGGCCGGCAATTACCGAAATATCCCTGAATTTGCGTTTGGCCATTTCAACAGCGTTCACGCTTTTGTGAATATCATTGAGCAGGTTATCGGGCGTGAATATCTCGTACACATTGGTATCGTCTACAGGTATGGGCTGATCGCTAAGCAATTCAAACCCATAATCATTCATGGCAATGGAAAAAGTAATAGGCGTTAACCGGCTGATGCGGTAAGCCAGCAAGGTGCCCATGGCCTCGTGTACCAACCTGCCTTCAAAAGGGTATACAAAAAGATGATAGCCGTCTTTGGTTTCAATATGCTCAACCAGCAACTCGTTTGATTTGGGTATGTGCGACAGCTGCTCCTGCAATTCAAACAGTGGTTTCAGGGCTGCGAGTTCGGGTTCCTTTGCCTTTTTAGTAAGGGCATGGTTAAAGGTTTGCCGCAGCATTAAACCCAGGTTGGCCGAAAGCGGCATGCGGCCGCCGTTCCAGCTGGGCACAATAGATTTGGTGGCATTGGATTTTTTCACCAGCACCGTCATGTCCTTGATGGCTATCAGTTCCAGGTTGCGGCCTGCGAGCGTAAAGGTGTCGCCCGGTGAAAGGCGGCTGATAAAGTATTCTTCAATCACCCCGATAAAGCCGCCTGAGGCAAATTTTACTTTCAGCATGGCATCACTCACAATGGTGCCAATGTGCATGCGGTGCCGCATGGCAATGCGCCGGTTGCGGATATAATAACGGCCGTCATAGGCTTCTACCTTGCGGTACTCATCGTATTGCTGCAATGCAGTGCCGCCGGTGGTAATGTGCTGCAATACCTCCCGCCATTCCTCTTCCTGCATATCGGCGAAACAGTAAGTGGCTTTTACTTCTTTGTATACTTCATCCGGACTAAACCCTTCGCTTACTGCCAGTGTGCAGAGGAATTGGGTGAGCACATCAAAGCACAATAACATGGGGTCGCGGCTTTCAATGAGCTTTTCTTTGATGGCTTGTTTCAGTGCGGCAGCTTCAACCAGTTCCAGCGAATGCGTGGGTAAAAAATAGATGGTGCTTATTTCACCTGGCTGGTGACCGCTTCGGCCTGCACGTTGTAAAAAGCGCGCTACGCCTTTGGGTGAGCCTACCTGTATTACTGTATCTACCGGGCGAAAGTCTACACCGAGGTCAAGACTGGCCGTACACACCACTGCTTTCAGCTTTTGGGTATGTAGTGCTTCTTCTACCCAAATCCGCAGCTCCTGTTCAATGCTGCCGTGGTGCAGGGCAATGGCGCCTGCCAGCTGCGGGGCAATGTTAAGCAGGGTTTGATACCACATTTCGCTCATGCCCCTGGTGTTGATGAAAATAAGCGTGGTATTGCTCTGCTCAATGATGGGCACTATTTTATGTGCCAGCTTAATGCCGAGATGACCGGCCCAAGGATATTTTTCAATTTCATCGGGCAGTACAGATTCGATGTGGATTTTTTTATCAAGATCGGCTTTTACAATGATGCCTTTTTGCTGCATGGGTGCAAGCAATACTTCCCTGGCCTGGTCAAGATTACCGATGGTTGCCGAGATGCCCCATAAGCGCAAAGGCTGTTGGCCAGGCTGCAACATGCGGCGCTGCACGTGAATAATGCGTGTAAGGGCCAGCTCAACCTGTACACCGCGTTTACTGCCCAGCAATTCATGCCATTCGTCTACTGCAATGATGCGCAGTTTTTCAAGCACTTCGGGATAGCCCTTCTGCGCCAGCAGCAGGTGTAAGCTTTCAGGCGTAATAATCAGCACTTCGGGCATGTTGCGTTTTTGCCGCTGGCGTTCTGCCATATCGGTATCCCCATTGCGGATGCCTACCTGCCAGCTCATGCCCAGTTCTGCAATTACTTCCTGCATGGCGCGGCCAATGTCTTTGGCCAATGCACGAAGCGGCGATATCCACAGCAATTGCATGCCGTTTTTGCCCTTGGTTGTATAGTTGCCGGGGTGTTCGTTGATAAACTGTATCAGCGCACCAAGAAACACCGAGAAGGTTTTACCAAAACCGGTAGGTGCATTCACCAGCCCGCTTTCCCCATTGGCAATATGCTGCCATGTTTGCTCCTGGAAAGTAAACGGGCGGTATCCCTTGGCATTCAGCCAGTCATTAATAACCTGGTATCCTTTGGTTTGCTGCAGCTTCAATGTAGTGCTTGTTGTATCAAACTTAGTGTAATTATTTTAAGCAGCGCCGGGCGTGCTCAGGTTTGTTCCCCGCCGGCTGTGCCATACAGGCGCAGCATTTGTTTCAGGTCGTCGAGGGTGTTTATTTCATCGGGCTTTTTGTCTTTACGCCAGCGGCTGATGCGCGGAAAACGCAGTGCCACACCGCTTTTGTGGCGATTGCTGGCAACAATGCCTTCAAACGCAATTTCAAAAACCAGTTCAGGCTTTACCGTACGTACCGGCCCGAATTTTTCAATGGCATGTCTTTTTACAAAGGCATCTACTTCATTAAATTCTTTATCTGTTAAACCGGAATAGGCTTTGGTAAAACTCACCAGTTTATCGCCGTCGCGCACGGCAAATGTATAATCTGTATACAGGTTGCTCCTGCGGCCGTGCCCTTTTTGCGCATAAATCATCACTGCATCAATGGTGAAGGGATCAATTTTCCATTTCCACCAGTCGCCTACTTTACGACCTACCTGGTAAGAAGAGCTTTTCCGTTTCAGCATCAGTCCTTCTGCAAAATGATCACGTGCCTGCCGGCGTGTGGCTGCCAGTTGTTCCCATGTATCAAACGGAACGATGGTTGAAAGCAACAATGCAGGATGCTGCGCGCCATTCACAACCTGTTCCAGTTGTTGCCTGCGCTCTGTGAGTGATTTGGGACGCCAGTCTTCATGATTGTATTCCAGTAAATCATATGCAAAGAAATTGATGGGGGCTTCCTGCAATTGCTTCCTGGTAACGTTTTTACGGCCGATGCGGGTTTGCAGCAGGGCAAAGGGCAGGGGTTGCCCGTCAATGCCGGGTATAATTTCACCATCGAGTACAGTGCCGTCTGGCAATAAGGTATTCAGATCGTTGTACTCGGGAAATTTATCGGTCATCAGTTCTTCGCCGCGGCTCCATACAAACAGTTCGTTATTGCGTTTGATGAGCTGCCCGCGTATGCCATCCCATTTCCATTCTGCCTGCCATTCAGCCGGTTCGCCCAATGTTTGCGGGTTTGCTTCCAGCGGGTAGGCAAGATAAAAGGGATAAGGTTTGGAGCTGTCCAGCGAAGCGTGTTCTTCACTCAGCAACGATTGAAAAGCCGTGGTGGAAGGGTCCCAGTTGCCGCTGATGCGGTGTGCAATTACAGCAGCAGGCAGCTGTACAGCCTGTGCAAGTGCATTTACAATGGTTTTCTGTGATACGCCAACCCTGAAGCCACCGGTAAGCAGTTTGTTGAATACAAAACGTTCGTCTTTGGTCATCTGCATCCAGCAGGTAACAATGTATTCTTTTTTTACGGTCTCTGTTTCTTTTTCCAGTTTCACCAGCTGTGTGAGGTAAGTATGCAGCGGTTGTGCATCATTGCCATCGTTGCCTGTGGTTTGGGGCAACAACAGGGCAATGGTTTCGGCCAGGTCGCCCACTGTATGATAGCTTTCTTCAAACAGCCAAACCGGCAGCTGCGTTAATTCAATGCACCATTGCTGCAGCAGCGAGGCATTCACTACGCGCTTGGGTCTTCGCCCGCTGAACAACGCAATCACCCATACCTTGTCTGCATCATTGGCCGTTGAAAAATAGTTAGACAGCGCCTCCAGCTTATCATTGGTTTTGGTGGAAGTGCCCAATATGCTTACCAGTGCGGCAAACTGTTTCATGCGGCACCTCCTGTTGTATTGTCTTCTGTCACTGTGTTTTCTTCTGTTTCTTCTTCACCGCCATATTCTGTTTTTACCTCTGCACTCCATATACCCTGTTCATTAAGATACCGGCTAAAGGCACTTTGAAAGCCATGTGTTACATACACCTGTTGTGCGCCGGTAGCTTTTACGGCGCTCAGCAAACCCGGCCAGTCTGCGTGATCACTTAATGCAAAAGCTGCATCAGCATTGCGCCTGCGCATATTGCCGCGCACCTGCATCCAGCCGCTGCAAACACCCACTTCATAAGGCGTGAATTTTTTCATCCAGGGCGAGCCGTCTGCACTGGGCGGTGCAATAATAATGGCAGATTGAAATGTCTCTTTGGGTGTTTCAGGTGTAATGCGTTGTACAGGGGGCAAATCAATTCCCGCTGAAACCAGCGCCTGGTGCATGTTCCATACAGCGCCGTGCACATATACCGGCTGCTGTAATGGTTCAAGTGCTTTTAACAGGCGTTGTGCCTTGCCCAGGCTGTAGGCGATAAACACGCTGTTCTGCCGGGCTTTGCCATTGCGCTGCACCCATTCACGCACCTGTTCAAAAATCACCGGCTGCGGTTGCCAGGTGTAAATGGGTAAACCAAAAGTAGATTCCGTAATAAACGTGTTACAGGGCACAGGCTCAAACGCACCGCTGATGCCGTCGTTTTCTGTTTTGTAATCACCGCTTACTACCCATACTTCTCCCTGGTATTCTACACGCACCTGCGATGAGCCGATAATATGCCCGGCAGGATGCAACGATACTTTCACACCGTTCATGTACACGGGCTCATTCCAGCCAATACCCTGGTATTGCTGCGGCCCAAGCCTGGCCTGCAATAGCGGAACAGTTAAATAATGGGAAAGATAAGCCTTGTGTCCCCAGCGTGCGTGATCGCTGTGGGCGTGGGTAATCACGGCTTTGTCCACAGGCTTCCAGGGATCAATGTAAAAATTGCCTGCGCTGCAATACAGTCCTTTATCAGTGAATTCTATGAGCAATGGCGTACGGTTAGGTGCTGTAGTTGTAACGATCGGGGAGGACAATTGTTCGTTGAGCGTGAATCGTCAGTCGTGATCGGCGCGGATGCTTGTCGAGAATCGGGAATCGACACGTCGAGACTATTTTAGCGGATACCTGACCGGAGCGAAGCTATTTTGAGCATGCGGTATGCAAAACATAAAAGAGCGCGTGCGCTCTTTTATGTTTTATGGCTGCGGAAGCCGGTGTCCTCACCGGCGTTAACTACCTGCTATGCTGCACAAGCGAATAGCTAACCGCTATTCGCTACAATGTCGTCGTGCTTTTTATTGAGCCTGCCTGCACTTTAATAAAGTACAGTTTTTTGTTTTCAAGATAGTCCGGTACAAACGAAGTGTTGGTTAAACGTGCAGGTTCTATATTGAAATCTGTGGCTATATGGGCTGTGCTGTCAGACAGGTGGTTGATAAAATCACTGCGGTGCTGCAGCATGAGTTTGGAGAAATGATACATGCTTTCAAAACCTTTAAACACCATATCACTCGGCCGGTTCATGAATTTTGCGCGGTATTGTTTAGACAGTGATGCACCTGTTTTATCGGTGCGCGAAAAGTTGAACGGGGTTGAGTACACAATCTCCACCTGTTTGCAATTGCTGTTGGCTACAGCCTTCAGCCCATCCCAGGTAGGCATGCCAATGGCGGTGGCTTTGTAGGCAGGGGCATTGCATAAAATGTTGAGCAGGTTGGTGCCGAATGCTTCATTTAAGCTGCCGCAGAAAATGATGTTTTGTTTGGTGCTGTCTAAAAAGGGCAGCAGCTGTTCAGCTGTAAAGTTGTCGGGCATTTCAGTTACAGCATATTTCAGGCGTGGGTACGAAGTGTCTTTTGCTGCAAACTGGCTGCGTATCTTTTCTTCGAGCGTGCCTTTGCGCGTGAGGTAAATAATTTTACCATAGGCATGGTTCTTCTGCATGTATTTGTGCAAACCTTCCACATGCGTGCGCAGGCTGGAATTGAGCATCACGAAAAAAGGGTTGGCCGTTAAACCTGCATCATTGGGATAGGTGGCCGATATAACGGGTGTATTTGTTTTAAAAGAGAAATCAGAAACCAGCTTCTGCTCTGCGCTGCCGCTAATGGCGGCAACCACCAGGCTAAAATGTTCCTGTTCCAGCTGGGCCAGTAATTGCTGCGTGGTTTGACCGGCTTTTTTGGTATCGAATACGGTTACGGCAAACTGCTGGTGTTCTTTCTGTAAAGAATCTATCGCGAGCATGGCGCCGTTGTAAAAGTCGAGGCCTGGTATAAAATACTTCGGGATGCTGGTATTGCCCAGTTTGTAGGTATTGCCGTTAAAAGCCGAATCAATGTACAGGGGGGCAAGAACAGCTACGCGAACAGGTTGGTTACTGGTGTCCTGGGCGCCTGCATGGAAGTGCATGCTCAAAAAAGTCAAAGCCATACCAATCAGTAGCCGCATGGTTGTATTCATAAAATCAGGTTTGAAGTTCAGGGTAAAACCCGTCTTCATCAGGTACAGGAGGTTCCGTTTTACCGGTTTTTTACATAAACGTATAAAAACAAGAAGGCATTGCACAATCACCCGGTAAAATAATGTATGCAATGCCTCTTTTTCAAACTCCCCTTATCTCCTGCACGGGTATTATTCCCATTCAATGGTTGCAGGCGGTTTGCTGCTGATATCGTACACAACGCGGTTAATGCCTCTTACGTTGTTGATAATTTCGTTCGACATGTTGGCCAGGAACTCGTAAGGCAGGTGTGCCCAATCGGCCGTCATACCGTCTACTGAAGTCACGGCACGTAAAGCAACAGTGAATTCGTAGGTTCTTTCATCGCCCATTACACCCACGCTTTTTACAGGAAGCAGGATAGCGCCCGCCTGCCATACCTGGGTATACAGGTTATTGTCTTTTAAACCCTGGATGTAAATATGATCTGCTGCCTGCAGCAACTGCACTTTTTCTTCGGTTATTTCACCCAGTATGCGAATGGCCAAACCTGGTCCGGGAAAAGGATGGCGGTTGATCATATCGGTAGGGATGCCCAGCTCCAGGCCCACTTTGCGCACCTCGTCTTTAAACAGCAGGCGCAGCGGTTCAACCAGTGACAAGTGCATTTTCTCAGGCAAACCACCTACGTTGTGGTGCGATTTGATGGTTACCGAAGGGCCATGCACGCTCACGCTTTCAATTACATCGGGGTAAATGGTGCCCTGGCCAAGAAACTTCGCTTCTTTTATTTGTTCGGCCTCCTGCTGAAACACATCGATAAACAGTTTGCCGATGGTTTTGCGTTTGGCTTCGGGATCGGTTTTGCCTTTCAGCTCGTTGTAGAAAAGCTGTTTGGCGTTCACGCCTTTTACATTGAGGCCCAGTTGCTGGTAAGTAGCCAGTACCTGCTCAAATTCATCTTTGCGCAGTACGCCGTTGTCAACAAAAATACCATGCAGCCTGTCGCCGATGGCGCGACTGATGAGCGTTGCGGCTACCGTACTGTCAACGCCGCCGCTGAGGGCCATGATCACGTGTGCGTCGCCGATCTGTTTTTTCAGCTGCTCAATGGTTTCATGCACAAAAGAGGCAGGTGTCCAGTCTTGTTTGCAACCGCAGATATTGACCAGGAAATTATGTATAATCAGTTTGCCTTCTGTTGAATGGTATACTTCGGGGTGAAACTGTAAACCATACAGGGGCTGTGTATCGCCGCCGTTTTTCTTGAAAGCGGCTACAGGAATGCTTTCGGTAGTAGCGAGAATTTCAAAACCTTCAGGTATCCCGGTAATAGAATCACTGTGGCTCATCCATACCTGCGAATCGTTGCTGATGTTGTGCAGCAGCACATCATCCTGCTTTTTGGTGAGTTTGGCGCGGCCATATTCACGTTTGTTCGATTTGTCAACCTTGCCGCCGAAAGCTTTGGCCGTAAGCTGCGCACCATAACAAACCCCCAGTACCGGCAGGCGGTTAATGATCCGGAGGATATCTACTTCAGGCGCTTTTTCATCGTTCACACTAAATGGCGAACCGCTGAGAATTACACCTTTAATACTGCTGTCAATGTCGAATGGCTTGTGGTACGGAATAATTTCACAATACACGTTGGCCTCTCTTACTGCTCTGGCAATCAATTGAGTATATTGGCTGCCGAAGTCCAGGATAAGTATCTTCTCTGTCATGGCCGCGAAGGTACAAAAAATTGGAGGAGGAGTTGCCAATGAAACACATTCACTGCCTGTTGCAGGCAGGGTATTTTTATAAACGGCAAGGCGCGTAACGGCCTGCTTACATAAGTTTTTGTATTTTCCCGCCACAAAACATGAACTATGAACAAACTGCTTTTACTGGCCTGCGCTGCCGGATTTGCTTTCGGCTCCTGTCGCGGATTTGACCAACGACAGGTAAAAGGCAACGGCAATGTGACTTCTGAAACACGCACCATCACCAGCGCCAACGATATTGAGATTTACGGTGATTTTACTGTAGACATCATACCCGACCCTTCTACCACTTCGCTTACGCTTGATGCTGATGCCAACCTGCTGCCCTATATTGAAACCGGGATGGACAACGGACACCTGGTGATTAAAACAAAAGAACATACCTGGCTGAGGCCGGCGGGCAAAATGCATGTAACCATCCATACGCCTAAACTGGAATCGGTTGATATCAGCGGCAGCACCATTGTAACCGGTAAAGGCAAGTTCAGCGGTGGCAACAAGCTGGAGCTCGACATTTCGGGCGATGGCAAAATAAACCTGGAAGTAAATACACCCAAAGTATCGGGCACCATCAGCGGCTCGGGCGATATGAATATTGCCGGTGAAACCCAGAACCTGGATGTGGACATTTCCGGCTCAGGCAATTTCTGGGGCGAAAACCTGAAATCAGAAGACGCCAAAATTGAAATCACCGGCAGCGGTGATGCAAAAGTATTTGCCGATGTGCAGCTGAAAGCAGGCATTACCGGCTCGGGCAAAATCCTGTACAGGGGCAATGGAAATGTATCGTCTGAGATTACAGGCTCGGGTACGGTGAAGAAAATGGAGAATTGAGGGGGCGTTTAAGGTTTAACGTTTAATGTTTGACGTTTTTATAAGCAAAGGGCCGCACTGCGGCCCTTTGCTTATTGTATGGTTTGCCCGGACGACCCTCGGACGATCCCCGGGCGATGCTATTTTGGACAGATTTTAGCTGTTCCCGGGGCTTAATTTAACCGGTAAACAGGGTAACGCAGGTGTGCGGGCTCGTACCAGGGGGAGTGTTTGTACACAAAATCGAGTTGGGCGCTGGCTGAGCCGGCAAACAGCGGGTCGGCCTTTCTTTTGGCTTCCAGCTGCTGCTGCAGTTCGGGATGTTGTTGCAGGTAGGGGCCTGCCACATCTTCCCAGCGGTAATTGCTGTACCCTTCTTTCTGCTGTAATACGGCATCAAAGAAGTTCCAGCTGAAAAAGCTGTCATCACCCAGCGGTTCCAGGGTTTCCATAATGTAGCGGTCTGCACGCTGGCCGGTATAAACAATATAATCGCCTTTCACAAAACGCTGTTCAGTGGCATGTTCCGATAGTTTAATATCGGTATTGCGGTGGTGTTTTTCAAAAGC
Source organism: Deminuibacter soli (assembly GCF_003412455.1). Lineage (GTDB taxonomy): Bacteria > Bacteroidota > Bacteroidia > Chitinophagales > Chitinophagaceae > Deminuibacter > Deminuibacter soli. Next base: position 266,222 of record NZ_QTJU01000002.1, read on the forward strand.
GCGTGACTGTGCCTTGTAATCGTCAATATGATAATAGCTGACGGTGATGGTGGTGTCTTGTGTGAATTGTGTCATTTGGACACCATTTGCCGCCAGCCGTTCAATAGCCTGCTGCCAGCCGCGGGGAATGATGTAAGCCCTGGGTTTCTGCACATTTACGGCAGCTTTGAATGTATTGTAAAAGCGCACGTCTTTTTCAAAAGGCTGGCTGTGATCGTAATACATGCGGGGCATACCGGTTACATCGCTGGTTTTGGTGGCAGTGGCGTATCCTTTAAAACGAATGTATTCAAACTGTGTAGTATCAGCCTGCCAGCTCAGCGTAATGTTCTGCTGCTGCATGCTGGCGGCAATGGCAGCTGCACGTTCGGCAATAATGCTGTCGCGCATCAGGGAGGCCTGCTCCATCATGGTCTGCATAAGCGCATAGGTGCTGTGAACGCGGTCTGCATAAGGTTTCAGCATATGTGTTTCGGGCATAAACGCCAGGGTTTGAAACAGGGTGGCATAACCGCTGCTGTAACGCGGGGGATCGTAAAAGGCCATCCATCCTTTTTCAGGATTGCCTTCTTCAAAATTCACATACGGCACCAGGTCCCATTTTTTCTGCTGCATGCCTTTGTACAGGGCAGGCTCAAAACGATTGTGTAAAAATTCACCCAGGTTGCCGCCCAGTTTGTTGTGCTGGGTGGTGAGTAAGGTCATGGTATGCTGGTAATCGGCACCGTCACTCACATGGTTGTCGATAAAAATATCGGGTTGCAGCCATTGGAAAATGTGTGTAAACGCTATGGCATCTTTTGAATCTGCCTTAATAAAATCCCTGTTGAGATCGAGGTTTTGTGCGTTTCCCCTGAAGCCGTATGCTTCGGGGCCGTTCTGGTTTACGCGCGAAAAGCTGCCCCTGTTCAGCGATCCGCCGATGTTGTACACGGGAATAATGGCCAGCACAACATTATCGGGTGTCGCAATTTTTTGTTGCAGCAAATCGCGCAGCAACTGCATGCTGGCATCAATACCGTCTGGTTCGCCGGGGTGAATGCCGTTGTTCACCAGGATTACCACTTTATGTCCGGCACGCCATTGGCTGGGCGTAAACTGCTTGTCTTTACTGTAAATGACCAACGATAAAGGATACCCTGCATCAGTTGTGTCGAATGAACGAATGTGAACAGAACTAAACAAAGCTTGCAGCTGGCGGTAATAAGCGATACTTTCAAAGTAGGTGGCAGAGGCTTGTTCCCTGCTTTTTTCAAAAGGTGTGGCAAGGTTTTGGGCCCTGGAAAAGAAAACCGTAAAAAATGCTGCAATAAGAAGAGGTTTTTTCATTAATTTGAATTTGAAATCTATACAAAGTAATGGAAAACGTTTATAGAATCCTGTTAGCCGAAGATGAACCCAAGCTCAGCCAGGTGATTCAGGAAGAATTAAACAGGCAGGGATACCAGACAGATGTGGCTTTTGACGGGATGATTGCCGAGAAATTGTTTAAACAGCACGGGTATTCACTGGTACTGCTCGACATCAATCTGCCCTATAAAAACGGGCTGGCCCTGTGCAAAGAGTTCAGGGATCACAATAAGCATGTGCCCATTATTATGTTAACTGCACTGGGTGAAATTCATGACAAGATGGATGCTTTTAACCTGGGTGCAGATGATTACATCGTTAAACCTTTCCATTTTGATGAGCTGTTTGCGCGCATCAAGGTATTCCTGAAACGTGCAGATGCAGCCAATGAAGTAGGCGAAAAAATTGCCGTAGCCGATATGGAAATTGACATGGAAAATAAAACCGTGAACCGTTCCGGCAAAAATATCAACCTTACTGCAAAAGAATTTGCCCTGCTGGTATTGCTTTCCCGCCACAAAGGCAAAGTAATTTCAAAACAGGAAATCCTGGAAAAGGTATGGGAGCTGAGTTTTGATACCGGTACCAATACGATTGAAGTGTACATCAGTTTTCTGCGCAATAAGATTGATAAACCTTTTGAAACAAAACTCATTCATACCAAACCAGGCTTTGGCTACTACGTGAGAGAAACGCCCCTGTCATGAACCTGAAGTTCAAGTTTGCGTTGCTGTTCAGCTTGCTGGTGTTTGTTATACTAACTGCCTCCGTTTCGCTGATTTATATTTTATTCGCTGATAACAGGCACAACGATTTCAGCAAAAGATTATGGGCGAAAGATGTGCAGCAATACCAGGCATACTATCATACCAACAGCTTCGATTCAGCCCTTTTTCCCGATACAGACCGCATTGCTGCCCGCCAGTTTTTTGCGCTGCACACCGTTATCGTTGATTCATCGATGCGGGTAATATATGCAAACCCCGAAACGCTGCACTATACCATCGACACCAATTTTCTCCGCTCCATACGCAGTCATGGTGTTTTTAATTTCAGCGAAGACAAACGCGAGGGGGTAGGGGTATTTATTAATGAAGACCATCATCCTGCCTATGTTATCAGCTCTGCACTCGACAAGTACGGGCTGCTGCGTTTGGGCAGGCTGCGCATTTATGCAGCCCTGGTACTGCTGGGCAGCATTATTATTACCGTGATATTTGTTACCTTATTTGTAGGGCAGCTTACCCGGCCACTGTTAAAACTGGGTGAGCAAATGCAGCGCGTTACCGAAAGCAACCTGCGCGAAAGGGTGGATGTGAAAAATGACTACAGCGAGCTGTCGGGCATTGCCTCCAACTTTAACGATATGCTCGACAGGCTGCAGAAAGGATTTGAATTCCAGAAAAGTTTTGTACACCATGCCTCGCACGAGCTGCGTACCCCGCTGGCCAGCATGCTTTCGCAAACAGAAGCCGCATTGCGCCGCGAGCTTACTGCCGAAGAAGCAAGGGGCGTGCTGCAGTCGTTAAAAGAAGACCAGCAGGAACTGATTGAACTAACCAATTCCTTGCTGCTGTTATCGCAGTACGAACAGGTATCGTACTCGCTGGACTGGCCAAAAGTGCGGCTCGATGAAATTTTGTACGATACCATTGAAATGGTGAAGCGCATGTTCCAGGGCATTACTATTTCGCTGGAGTTTACCCATGTGCCCGAAAATGAATTGTACCTGAGCATCCGCGGCAACGATGCCTTGCTGCGTTCGGCCTTCCGTAATTTAATACGCAACGCCTTCCAGTATTCAGACAATAAAAATGTACAGCTGATTATCGAAGCAGATCATGATGTAATAAAACTGCATTTCCTCAACAGGGGAAAAGTACTGAGCAGGCCGGAACAGGAGCGTTTGTTTATCCCGTTTTTCAGGGGAGAAAACGCCATGAAGAAAAGAGGCTTTGGTTTGGGCCTCTCCATTGTACGTCGCATTGTGCTGTTACACAAAGGGCAGGTTACCTACAGCAACAATACCGGTAATGAAAACTGCTTTACAGTAAGCTTTCACAAAACGGCATAAAAAAAACCAGCAAGTTGAACAGTGTCATCCTGCCGGTAAAAAAAAATATATTGTTGCAAGCGGAACTAAGCTTTCGCTGCCTGTTTAGCCAATTTGCTTTTCAGGTTCGCAGCTTTGTTTTTGTGAATTACACCACGCTTAGCCAGTTTATCAATCATTGATACTACAGAAGGTAATTGCTCAGTGTAAGATTTCTCTTCCTTCACAGCTTTCAGGTCACGAATTGCATTACGGGTTGTTTTGCCGTAATAGCGGTTTCTTTCCCTGCGTTTCTCCGCTTGGCGCACATCTTTCTTTGTAGCTTTGTGGTTTGCCATGATTTCTTTTTTGAGGACGGCAAAGGTAGCCCTAATATTTGAAAAAGGAAAAAATCAGCGATTTTTTTTTGAAATCCTTTTTTCCGTCAAATTTTAGCAGAATTATACCAAAAAATCGGTTAAGCGCCGGAAAGATTGCCAATATTTTCTGCATGCAATCCACGATATTTGCAAACAATTCTTTCAAAACAAGGATAAAACAGCCCGGCATGAAGGACTTTTCTTATATAACGAACTCGCATCCAGCTTACATTGAGAATTTGTACAAGGACTATATAGCCAACCCCACCAATGTAGATCCTGAATTGAAGAAATTTTTTGAAGGTTTTGATTTCGCTCTCGGAACCGTAAATGGCAATGGCGCTGCAGCCGGCACATCTGTAGACAGTGCGCAGCTTTCCAAAGAATTTTCGGTTTACCAGCTGATACAGGCGTACCGTAAAAAAGGCCACCTGATCGCTAAAACAAATCCCATCCGTCCCCGTAAAGACAGGCACGCCAACCTGGAACTCAAATACTTCGGTTTAACCGACGCAGACCTCGCCGGCAGCTTTGAAGCCGGTAAATTTATCGGTCTCGGCAAAGCCAGTCTTAAAAATATCATCGCACGCCTCGAGCAGGTATATGCCTCTTCTGTAGGTGTTGAATTCAGTTCTTTAAACGACAGCGAACGTGCCGCATGGGTACAGAAAGCTGCTGAAGAACGTTTAAATCAGCCTGTTACGCTGGAACAGCGCCGTCACATCATGGAAAAGATAAACCAGGGTGTGATTTTCGAAAAATTTCTGCATACCAAGTACATCGGCCAGAAACGCTTCTCCCTGGAAGGTGGTGAATCCCTGATTCCTGCCCTCGATGCCATTATCAACAAGGCAGCCAAAAACGACGTAAAAGAAGTAGTGATAGGCATGGCTCACCGCGGCCGCCTGAACGTGCTGGCCAATATTCTCGGTAAAACATACGAACAGATATTCAGTGAATTTGAAGGCATTGTGCCTGCAGACAAAACCATGGGCAGCGGCGACGTGAAGTACCACCTGGGCTTCAGCAGCGACCACGTTTCACCCGATGGCCATACCATTAACCTGCAGCTTTGCCCCAACCCCTCGCACCTCGAGGTGGTAAACCCGGTTGTTGCCGGTTTTGCGCGTTCTAAAGCCAATGTGCTGTACAATGCCGATTACGACAAAATTCTGCCGATATTAATACATGGCGATGCCGCTATCGCCGGTCAGGGTATTACTTACGAAGTAGCCCAGATGAGCGAGCTGCCCGGTTACTCCGTAGGCGGTACCGTACACATCGTAATCAACAACCAGATTGGTTTTACCACTGATTTTGACGATGCACGCAGCTCGGATTACTGTACAGCCATTGCAGCCATTACCCAAAGCCCTGTGCTGCACATTAACGGCGACGATGTGGAAGCCGTGGTAAAAGCAGTGGAAATTGCCACAGACTACCGCCAGCAGTTTAATTCAGACATTTATATCGATATTCTTTGCTACAGGCGCCATGGCCACAACGAAGGTGATGAGCCCAAGTTTACGCAGCCTGCCCTGTACGCACTGATTGATAAACATCCCAACCCAAGGGAAGTGTACATGGAATACCTGGTGAAAAACGGGGAAAATGCGGTACAAGACCTGGCTAAGGAGATGGAAAAGAAATTCTGGGCCGATCTTCAGGAACGCCTGGATGAAATTCGCCAGAAACCACGCCCTTACAGCTACCAGAAGCCTGAACTGTGGTGGCGTGAACTGCGCAAAGCCAAAGCAGAAGACTTTAACCAGTCGCCTGTAACTGCCATCAGCGAAGAGCAGGTAAAAAGCCTGTTTGGCGGACTGATGAAATGGCCTGCAGATTTTAACCCGCTGAAAAAAGTGGAAAAACTGCTGCAGGAAAAAGTCAAGCTGTTTGATGCAGAACAGAAACTTGACTGGGCAACCGGTGAGCTGCTGGCTTACGCGAGCATTTTAACCGAAGGCAAAGATGTGCGTATGAGCGGTGAAGACGTAAAACGTGGTACCTTCTCTCACAGGCATGCCGTGTTGTTCGACGAAGCAACCAACAAAGAATACAACAGGCTCAATCATTTCCAGGAAAAACAAGGCAAATTCCGCGTGTTTAACTCCCTGCTGAGTGAATACGGTGTGCTGGGTTTTGAATACGGTTACGCCATGTCTAACCCCAATGCGCTGGTACTGTGGGAAGCCCAGTACGGTGACTTTGTAAATGGTGCGCAGATGGTGATTGACCAGTATATTTCGAGCGCAGAAGAGAAATGGGGAACCATGAGCGGCGTGGTAATGCTGCTGCCGCACGGTTATGAAGGCGGTGGGCCCGACCACTCGAGCGCGCGTCTCGAAAGGTTTTTGCAGATGAGTGCCGAGCTCAACATGATCGTCACCAATATCACAACTGCTGCAAACTTCTTCCATGCACTGCGCAGGCAGCTGGCATGGCCGTTCCGCAAACCGCTGATTAATATGGCGCCCAAGGCCAACCTGCGTCATGTGGGCAGTTACAGCCATATCAGCGAGTTTACAACCGGCGGCTTCAAGGAAGTGCTGGACGATACAGCAGTGAAAGATGCAGCTGCAGTGAAAAAAGTGCTCGTATGCTCAGGCAAACTGTACTTTGAACTGGCAGACCGCCGTGCAAAGGAAAACAGGACAGATATTGCGATTATACGCCTGGAACAGCTGTACCCGCTGCCTGTTCAGCAAATTGAAGTACTGTATAAAAAATACGGTAAAGCCCTGTGGTACTGGGTTCAGGAAGAACCGCTGAACATGGGCGCTGCTTCCTTCCTGCAAATGAACCTGAAAGACACGGTGAACTTTGGTGTAATCAGCAGAAATGCGAGCGCATCTACCGCCACTGGTTTTGCAAAAGTGCATGCACAGGAACAGGCAGATATTATTGAAATGGCGTTCACGATATAGTAGCGAAGCAATAGACCAAGTATTTAAGACGTAAAAAATATAAACCAGCCAAACAGGCTGCAGACCTAATTACGAAACAGACTTTTATGATCGAGATTAAAGTTCCACCGGTTGGAGAATCAATCAGCGAGGTTACACTGTTGAAATGGACAAAGAAAGATGGCGATTATGTACAGCGTGATGAGGTAATTGCCGAACTGGAAAGTGAGAAAGCGACTTTTGAAGTAAATGCCGAACTGGCCGGCGTGCTGAAGCTCGTGGCCAAAGAAGGCGATTCTTTGCCAATTGGCGCGGTGCTGGCCAATGTAGATGAAACTGCGCAGGCTCCTGCTGCCGGTGCCGCTGCACCCCAGGCTGCAGCCCCTGCTCCTGAAGCCAAGGCCGAACCACAGGTTGCCGCAGCACCCGCTGTAGCAGTAGGTAAAGGCGTGATTGATATGAAAGTTCCTACGGTTGGCGAATCGATCAGCGAAGTAACCCTGCTGAAATGGGTGAAAAACGATGGCGACCTCGTTAAACGTGACGAAGTAATTGCCGAACTGGAAAGTGAAAAAGCAACCTTTGAACTGAACGCAGAAGAAACCGGTCAGTTGCAGCATGCTGCCAAAGAAGGTGATGTAATTAAAATAGGTGATATTATCGCCAAAATAAACAGCGATGTTGCGGTGCCTGATAAAGTTGCTGCACCTGCTGCAACCCCTGCCAAAACACCGGCACAGCCAGCTGCTGTACAGGCACCTGTTACCGCAGTACCCAACGATCTGAAAGCTTCTCCTGTAGCGGCTGCCATGATTGCTGATAAAAAAGTAGATCCCAAAAGCATAACCCCCAGCGGTCCCAACAGCAAAATACTGAAGCACGATGTGCTCGATGCATTGGCACACCCCGGCAAACAGGCTTATGCAGGCAACGATCTCTTTACCCGCAACGTGCGCAAAGAGAAAATGAGCAACCTGCGTAAAACCATCAGCCGCCGCCTGGTTGAATCAAAGAACACCACCGCCATGTTAACTACTTTCAACGAAGTAGACATGACGCGTATCATGGATATCCGCAAACAGTTTAAAGACAAGTTCAAAGAATCACACGGTGTAAACCTGGGCTTCATGAGCTTTTTTACCAAAGCCTGTGCTATTGCCCTGGGTGAATGGCCTGCGGTAAATGCCTATATCGATGGCGATGAACTGGTGTACCATGATTATGCTGATATCAGCATCGCAGTAAGCACGCCAAGAGGGTTAACTGTTCCGGTTATCCGCAACGTAGAAAGCCTGAGCATGGCCGATATCGAGAAAACCGTGTTGCAGCTGGCCGCTAAAGCCCGCGACAACAAATTAACTATGGAAGAACTGCAGGGCGGCACCTTCACCATCACCAATGGTGGCGTATTCGGCAGCCTCATGAGCACGCCGATTATCAACCTGCCGCAGAGCGCTATCCTGGGTATGCACAAAATTCAGGATCGCCCGATGGCTGTAAACGGCCAGGTGGTTATCCGCCCCATGATGTACATTGCCCTCAGCTACGACCACCGCATTATTGATGGCCGTGAGAGTGTAAGCTTCCTGGTAAGGGTAAAAGAACTGCTCGAAAACCCCGAACTGTTACTGTTTGGAAAAGACCCGGTAAAAACTTTACTGGAGTTGTAATTCCTGTACATAATATTAAAAAAGGCCGCCCGTAAAGAGCGGCCTTTTTTAATGCCCGGCCGGTTGTAGGGTTTAATTGCCGAAATCCCTATTTTTACAGCAAGTCCATACCCTGAAAACATATTGTGCTTTTTGATATGTTTTATCCAATACCTAAACCCCGATATATGCGTTACTCCTTGATGCTGCTGGGCGCTGTGCTCATACTATTCTCTTCATGCCAGAAGGGACTTACCTATACACTCGATGATGATGCAGACAGTTTAAAAGCAGATGGCACGCAGCTGATACGCTTTACCAGCTTTAATGTAATGGGCGATTCGGTGGTGAGCATTTACAACTACAACGGGAAAAAGCAATTGCTGGGTATTGTTACAACCGGCAACGACGGAGCTACTATTTACAATGATGTGATGCAGCTGAGCCGCAACACAGGCGGACAGATTTCCAATATCGGCAGAAACACTACGTTCGGTGCTTTGTTCCCGGGCGGGTTGTCAAAGCAATTGTCTGATGCAGGCATTGTTGCACCGGCTGCCACAACCCCTGTACAGGTGAATATCGCCGTGCATTACCCGGCTGCTGCCACTACTTTTGATTATGCTGTGCAGACTTTTGAGCTGGCCGGTGTTTCAGGCAGGGACAGCATCGCGTTTACCTATACCAACAAACACATTACCCTGGCATCGGTTTATTTTACCGGCATCTACAATGGTAACAATGTTACCGCTATTCAGAAAATTGCAGAAACAACCTACACCTACGATGGCTTTGATAACCTGGTTGGCAGCAGCACCAAAGCGGTAACTGCGCAAAGCAATACCCTGCAGGATGCAGTTAAAAACGCCTATGGTTATGCCAGTAATTACAACCCGCTTCCCCTGGCTTACGAAGCATTTTTGTATACAGATGAATACCGCTGTTCACCCAACATCTGCATTAAACAAACGCAGCAACTATTGGGCAAAGGCAATACAAAGAGCGTAACAATCAGTCGTTCTGCAGAGTTTAATGAAAACAACATGCCCGATTTTGAAATTGCTTTTCATTCAGATGTAAACAAAAACTACAAAGGCAGTTACTACTACCGTTAATCAGGCAAGCCATTGCTGCAGAATAAGCTACGTGTCGTTATAAAACAGCCGGTAGGTATCTGCCGTTACAGCACTGCAATACCCAACCTGCTGAATGCGCTGCCATTCCATTATTTTTGCAGATGCATTATGCGTTCAAACACCTGGCTACAGCAGCCACACTGGTTCAGCAATATAACGGGGAACTGCCTTTGGCGGCTTTCCTGAAACAATATTTCAGTGCGCATAAAAAACATGGTTCTAAAGACAGGAAGTATATTTCCGAACTCTGTTATTGTTACTACCGGCTGGGCCATGCACTGCTTCACCTGCCTGTTGAAGAAAGAATGAAGATTGCCTTGTACCTGTGCAGCAACGAACTGCAATCGTGGGAGGCATTGTTTGAGGAAACCTGGTTGCAGCAACATACCCCGTTATTATCGCAACGCATCAGTTTTGTGCAGCAGCAATACCCGGCACTACAGGCCGGTACCATTTTTCCCTGGTTAACACATTGCAGCGAAACCATTGATACCACTGCATTTGCATACAGCCACCTGGTACAACCAAAAGTGTTTTTGCGCATACGACCCGGGTACGAACAAAAAGTACCGGATGCTTTGGCCCAACAAAATATACCTTTTGAGCAGGCAGATAAATATTGCATTGCCCTGCAACCCAATACCAGCATCAGCACCCTGCTTGATGTTAACAAAGCAGCTGTGGTGCAGGATTACAGCTCGCAAAAGGTAGGTGGTTTGCTGCAACAGGTAAAGGTGTTATCGCCCGGTACCCAGTGGCGCATCTGGGACTGCTGCGCGGCAAGCGGCGGCAAATCTATACTGGCAAACGATTTACTGAAGCCGGCTTCGCTTACTGTTTCTGATGTGCGGGAATCGATTATCCGCAACCTCCAACAAAGGTTTAAAGAAGCGGGTATTACGCGGTACGACTGGTTTACAGCCGATTTAACCAAACAGCAAAAACTGCTGCAGAACCGGGATGTAAACCTCGTTATCTGCGACGCACCATGCAGCGGCAGTGGTACCTGGGGGCGAACGCCTGAGCAACTGTTTTATTTTACCAATGAGCAACTGCAGCACTATGCTTCGCTGCAGCAACAGATAGTCAACAACATTGTACCGCAAATAAAAGCCGGTACTTACTTTTTGTACATCACCTGCTCCGTTTTCAGGGAAGAGAACGAAACCATGGTACAGCTATTACAGCAAAAACACGCAATGAAAATATTGCAGACCGAAGTGCTGAAAGGGTACGCGTTGCAGGCAGACAGCATGTTCGCGGCATTGTGCATCAAAGAATGAGGAATCAAAAGAAAGGTCAAAAGTTTACGGGTTCCTTGGTGCCTTGTTAAAAGAAGCTGTACACACATCACCTTGGATCCCGTAGACCAGGAAACTTCTGACCTTTGGTTATGGTTTAGCAAATCAAACACAGATTTTACCACAGTGTGCGTGGCAATACTTTTTCAGTTTTTTCTCTCATCATAACATAAGCATTTTTCAGGTGCTGGTTTGCCAGTATTAGCACAACTGCCACCAGCAGGCCAATGCCCACTACCGTAAATAGCTCCATATTGCTCAGGAGCATGCTCTGTTTTACCGTGGCGTTGTTGAGTTGTTTTACGGTAAGTGCCATTGCCTCATCAGCACTGAAACCTTTGCCCATAAAGCTTTGTACACCCTGTGCCACACGTTGCTGTGCTACCGGGCTTTCGGGTGAAATAAACTGCTGCAACTTGCTGTAGTGCTGCTGCTGCAAATACACCTGCGCATTTTGAAACACGCTGAACCCAAGTGTATTGCCCCAGAATCTTGCACTTACACCGGCAATACCTGCCGAAACAGCCATTGTAGCCGGCACTGAAGAAACAGTAAACAATACCAGCGGTACAAACAGCATACCTACAGCCATGCCCTGTAATAAGTAGGGGATGGTTATCTGCGACAGCGCAACATCGGGCACAAACAAAAAGGTAAACCAGATATGATACACGGCCAGTAACAGGAAACCTGCAGCCAGCAATCGTTTGATGCGTACCTGGTAATGCAGCGCTATGATGGAAAATATGAGCCCGGCTACAATACCACCCATATTGATGTATTGCACTGCAGCCACATGCAATGGCTCCCAGTTCCATACACGGCTCATGGTGCTGTGGCAGATATTCAGCGTAGCACGGGAGATATAGAATAAGATAAACAAACACACACCTGTGCGCAGGTTGGCATATTGGGTAACTGCAAAATTAAAACCGGGTCTTTTGCGGTGCAATTGCCGAAGGGTAAACAAAGCGCCTGTAACCAGGGCCAGCACAGCAGCACCGATAATAACGGGTGATTGAAACCAGTACAGCTTTTCACCGTACACCAGTACGTACGATCCGCCAAACATAGCGCACAACAGCAGTATATAACTTACCCAGTCAACCCGGTACAAGGGTATTTTCTTATGCAGCCTGTTGCCATTAAATACCAGCAGTAGCAAACCCATGCACAATACATGAAACAGCGCCATACCAACAGCCATGTGCTGCCAGGTAAAACGGTCCAGCATCCACACCACCAGGTGCATGGTTAAACCGGATGATAACAACAATATGCCATAAAAGAACGTGTATACAAATACCACTGCATTTTTCGATTTGTATTTCGACAACAATAACTGGCGCAAAGAACCTCCCGGTAAGGCCATGCAAACCCCCTCTGCAAAACGCAATGGCAGAAACTGGTAATAATGGTGCGACCATGCCGATAAAATCAGCACCAATGCCGAGATAAAACTGATGCCGATAAAATAGTTGCGGGTAGAAAAATATTTAAAGAACCGGTTTTCTATCAGCACCGTGGCAACCAGGGTTGCGTAAGTAATACAAATGGCATACTGCATGTCTTCAGGTTCCACATCCAAGAAGCTGGAGGCATAGGTAACATTTGAATTATACAATCCCAGCAGCATCATGGAAGGCACCATGCAGCAAATCAGCACCAGCTTGATTAACCAGCCGGGCGCCCATGATTTAAATATATCCGGTGACTGCTGCATGTATTAACTTTTAGCGGTAAGAAAAGGAGCGGTAACAGTTACGTTCATACCGGCCCGTAAGAATTGCGTTGCACTGTCGCGTTCGCTGATATGGATGCGTACCGGGATACGTTGCTCTATTTTTACAAAGTTGCCTGTTGAGTTATCAGGCGGCAGCAAAGAAAAGCGTGCGCCGCTTGCAGGTGAAAATGATTCAATCGTACCATGAATAATGGTTTTACCGGTTGCATCTGCTTTAATAATTACCTGCTGGCCTGCAGTTAAATGGCTAACCTGCGTCTCTTTAAAATTGGCCGTGATCCATTTTTCTTCGCTTACTACCGACACAAGTGTTTGACCTTCTTTTACCAGTTGGCCAGGCTGCAGGGTTTTGCGTCCCACCCAGCCATTATACGGTGCCGTGATAACAGTGTAGGAATAAAACAAGGCAGCATTGTCTACCGCTGCTTCCCTGGCTTTAATGGCAGTGGCGGCAGCAGGCACTTTGGATAATGCTTCTGCAGTATTGTATTCGGATGACTGTATGCTGTTGGCTATTTCGGCGTAGTGCGCTTTCGCTGATTCATAGGTGGCCTTCATCTGTTCAAACTGCTGTTCTGTAGCGGCTTCTTCCTGCAGCAGGTTGCCGTAGCGTTTATAGTCCTGTTCTGCTTTCCACAACTGCGCTTTGGCGGCATCCAGTTGGGCCTGGCGAATGGCGGTATTGCTTTGTACTGCCGTAGCGCCTTTTTCCATTACCCCTTCTGTAACGCGGGCCGTGGCCAGTTCGGCTTCTGCCATCTGCAGCCTGGATTTGTATTCCCGGTTATCAATGACCAGCAGCGTATCACCCTTGTGTACATATTGGTTTTCTTCAAAACGCACCTCCTGCACATAACCGGTAATGCGGCTGATAACAGGGGTTACGTACTGCTCAATCTGTGCATCATTGGTTTCTTCATGATTGTGGTAAAACACAAAGAACCACGTGGCCAAACCTATGCCACCCAGCAACAGCAGTATGGCTACTGTGCTCACGATTTTGTTGATTAAATTCCCGGCCTGCTTCTGTGTTCCGGCATTTGCTGTCTTCATATTAATGTTGTTATATAGTTATAATCAGTTATGGAATGTGTTGATGTTGCCGCTGGCATATTGCAGCCGGTAATACTGCAGCTGCACGTTAATGTGCTCTGCTACGTTGTTAAACCTGGCCTGCAGCAATGAATTGTCTGCATCAATCATGTCAGTGATCAATGCCAGCTGGTTCAGGTATTTCGTTTTTACAATATGGTAGTTCTCTTCGGCCTGCTGTATGGCTTTCTCTGTCACCGGCACGCGCTCGAGCATTTCCGTGTACTGCGTGTATGCCTTGAACACCCGGTCGTTTACCTCATCCCTGCGGATGGATGTTTCCATTTGCTGCAGGGCAATTTTTTTATCGGCTACTGCCATTTTCTTTTTGTTCTTGTACAGGTTGCTGATGCTGAAACTTACATCTACCCCAACCATACCCAGACTATATAAATAAGGCGTGGGAGGAAACATCATATAATCGGGGTATTTATACGCATACTGACCAAACAAGCCAATGGTAGGGTAATATGCACCTTTTACAATCTTCCTTTCCGTTTGTGCAATGGCTTCTTCTTTCAGCGATTGCCTTATCTCATCCTTGTTCATCGCTGCTGCTGCATAGGCTGCATAGTCCTTCTCCGGAAGCTCATTGTGCAATAATTGCATGGTGTCGAGCACCAGTGTGTCTTCTTCAGGCAGTCCAAGTGTAGTCTGCAGATCGTGACAGGCGATGGTAATATTTTTATGATTGGTGATACGGGTAAGCTGCAGATCAGACAACTGCAGTTCTGCACGTAATATTTCATTTTTGGTTACAGCACCGTTTCGCTTCAATGCCTGTACTTCTTTTAAACGTCTTTCATCTTCTTTTTCCTGTTCAGCCATTACTGCATCCAGGCGCATCAGTTTATAAATACCGAGGTATTGTTCCACCACTTCAAGATGCACATCGTTCTCTGTTTTCTCGGTATTCAATGCCGCAAGTTGTTCTTCCTGCCTGGATTTGACGATTTCATTTTTGATCCTGTTACCTGCATACAGCGGCACTTTGGCGGTGAGTGTAATATCATACATATCGTGAATGGTAGGAATGCGTACCGGGTTGTTTAAACCACCGCGGTATTCAGTTAATGTGTTAAAGCGTTCATAAGAAGTATGAAAGTCCACATCAGGCAGCTGGTTGTTTTTAGCAACAGCTGTATTGGCGCTGCTGATTGCATTTTTAATATGTGCAGCGCCGATATGTTTGTTGTTTTGCACAGCAAATTGCACGGCCTGCTGCAGGCTGAGTGAATCAATGTGTTTTAGTTCCTGCGCTTTTATTTCAGTTGTTAACAGGAGGCATGCCAGTGCCAGCACGCCATAAATTGCGCGTAAGAGCCGGATGCCATGCACTGGCCCTGTATATTCATGTTTCATAAATCTATTGTTGGGGCAAGCAGCAGTGTTTTGTTACTGCGGGTGATTTTTTCGTAAGCCGGGATTGTTTCAGCGCGGTTTTGCAGGTAAAATCATAACGCAAATGTCCTAATTTTGGGGTAGGCATAAATATCTTCCAAAGTCAAATAATTATTCAATTCTGCCATGCGTGTAAACGACGAAAAATACCTGGCTGAAATAGACCGTATTGCTGCAAGTATCTATTGCAATCACGATTCAATGGGGCTGAACAAGCTTGGTGAAAGCCGTATCAGGCAACACAGGCACCGCAAGGCGCAGCTGTTGTATACCGAAGGGGGTGTTACACACGTGACAACACCTGATAAAAATTATTTTTTACCGGCCAGGCATTTTATGTGGATACCTGCCGGCGCCATACACAGCATTACAGCCAGCAGTGCACAGGTAATGATGCGCAACCTGTATTTCCCTGTACAACGCAAAGAGGCAGGCTTCTACAAACAGCTGGCCATTTACCCGGTGAGTGATATGCTGCTCGAAATGCTGCTGTTTACCAACCGTTGGAATGGGCACATAACCCGGGAGCAGGACAGTGCGTTTACCTACATGCAGGCCATCAAAAAAATATTGCCCGAGGCTTGCAGTTCGAGCCTGTCATTTGCTTTGCCTTATCCCAAAACCGAGCGGCTGCTGCAACTGGTACGTTACCTGTATGCGCATATGGATGAGGAACAGCATTTCCCTGAAGTGGCAAAGCGTTTCGGCTACAGCGAACGCACGCTGGCCCGTGTATTCAGGGAAGAGCTGGATATGACTTTTGTACAGTATTTTACCTTGCAGCGCATGATGAAAGCCCTGCAGTTTTTGCTGGATGAAAAGCGGCCTGTAAATGAAACAGCCTATATGGTAGGTTATAACAGTGTGCCTACGTTCAGTAACACATTTTATAAAATTGTGGGGGAGCGGCCTTCGGATTATGTAAAGCTGAAGGGGGTAATAAAAAAAGCGTGAGCCGTTACATACAGCCCACGCTTATAATAAGAGAT
This sequence comes from Deminuibacter soli, assembly GCF_003412455.1. Taxonomy (GTDB): domain Bacteria; phylum Bacteroidota; class Bacteroidia; order Chitinophagales; family Chitinophagaceae; genus Deminuibacter; species Deminuibacter soli. The sequence goes on from NZ_QTJU01000002.1 coordinate 282,202, forward strand.
TGTTTTATTAACGCATAATTACGCCGCCACCAATGACTTCGTCGTTTTCATAAAAAACGGCGCTCTGGCCGGGGGCAATGCTTTTTACATTTTCGTAAAAGCGTATGCGTAAACCATTGTCTTCATTGTACAGGTTAGCCAATGCACCTTTGTCTTTGTAACGTATTTTGGTAATAGCTTCCATTCCGTCGGTAACACCGTCGTATTTCATCCAGTTAATTTTGGCTACGCGCATTTCGCTGCGTTCCAGGTCAACTTCGTCACCAAGCACTACGGTGTTGGTATCGGGATCTATGCCGGTTACAAATACAGGTTTGCCCAATGCAATATCCAGTCCCTTGCGCTGCCCGATGGTGTAAAAGGGGTAGCCTTTGTGATGGCCCAGGCGTTTGCCGCTTTTGTCAACAAACCAGCCGCCATTTACTTTTTCTTCCAAACCCTCTACGCGGCGTTTCAGAAAGCCACGGTAGTCGTTATCGGGCACAAAGCAAATTTCATAGCTCTCACTTTTCTTCGCCAGTTCAGGATACCCGAAATCGAGCGCCATCTGGCGTATTTCCGTTTTGCGGTATTTGCCAAGCGGCATAATGGTACGTGCCAGCAATTCCTGGTCAAGCCCCCATAGCACATAACTCTGGTCTTTCAGTTCATCCAACCCCTTGCTGATGGTATAACGGCCATTGGTGTGCTGCAGCACATTGGCGTAGTGACCGGTAGCAATAAAATCGCAACCCAATGCATTGGCACGTTTTAACAGCGCGCGCCATTTAATGTGCGTGTTGCACATAACACAAGGGTTAGGGGTACGGCCTGCGATATATTCTTCCACAAAATTTTCTATCACAAAATCGCCAAACTCATCGCGTATGTCCAGAATAAAATGCGGGAAGCCATGGTGTACAGCTGCCTGCCTTGCATCATTAAAACTATCTATATTACAGCAGCCGGTTTCTTTATGACCGCCGCCGCTGGTTGCATAATCCCATGTTTTCATGGTAATGCCCACCACTTCGTATCCTTCGTGATGTAACATGAGCGCAGTAACGGTGCTGTCGATACCGCCACTCATTGCAACCAAAACCTTTCCTTTACGGCTCATGATAAAAAATTTGCGCAAAGATACTCTTTTGTGCCGGGGTGCAGGAAAGCGCCGGTGGAAATTACGATGGGGTGACAGGAGCAGGTTGTGAAAGACGGCGATTTATTGCCTGTTTTGTGTGATTTTCAATTAATTGTGCGGTTTTGCCCGCGTTGTGCACATTGCGGGGCGATGATTGAACTTTATCTACGCGGCGGTTGTACTATTACAGGCCGTGCAGTTCTGCGAACCAGTGGCGGACGAAACCGCCTGAATAATTGACATTGCGTGGGTGGATTGTGTGGGTAAAATGGCTGAACTGTAGCGGATATTTTACTTTATTTTGCCGAATTACTTAAATAGAGCAGTATGATTAAATTACAAGTTATCGGAAACCTGGGGAAGGACTGTACAACCAACAATGTGAATGGCAAGTCGGTGATCAATTTCAGTGTTGCGCATACAGAAAAATTCAGGGATAATACTGGTAACCTGAAAGACCGTACCATCTGGGTTGAATGTGCTTACTGGACAGACAGAACCGCGATTGCTCCGTACCTGAGAAAAGGCACACAGGTTTATGTAGAGGGCAATCCTGACATCCGTACCTATCAAACAAACGATGGCCGCCAGGGCGCATCCTTAACATTACGCGTGCTGAACGTTCAGCTGCTGGGCACCCGCGAAGGTGGCGGCGGTGACAACGGTGGTGGAGGTGGCTACCAGTCAAACCAGGGTGGCGGTAACAGCTACCAGGGCGGCGGTAGTAACAACTACAACAACAATAACAATAACTACGGAGGTGGCGGTAACAGTTACGGTGGTGGCAACCAGGGCATGAGTGCACCCAACCCCAGCGATTTAACTGAACCGGTAGATGATTTGCCGTTTTAATAAAACGTTGAGAACATGATTGAAAAGGACAGCCGGGAGGCTGTCTTTTTTTTATATAGGTCCGGCATCAGTTCCCACGTACTGCCGAAAAGCGCAAAAACTCCTTTGAAAAATCAATTTAGCAAAACCTCCTCTCAATTATCTGCTATCTTAGCCGCCGAAATAATCGCCTACATGAAAAAAAGAGCATTCGCATTATTAGCAGCAGTTTCCTGCGTTGGCGCTTCTTATGGCCAGCGTGTGATCGATTATGTTAATCCCTTCATCGGCACTTCTGCACATGGCCACGTTTATCCCGGCGCAACCGTGCCCTTTGGCGCAGTGCAGCTGAGCCCTGACAATGGCACCGCAGGGTGGGACTGGTGCAGTGGCTACAACTACTCCGATTCGGTGATTGCAGGTTTCAGTCATACCCATTTAAGCGGTACAGGCATTGGAGATCTTGCAGACATATCTGTACTGCCCATTACCGGTGTACAACCATCCACTGATAAAATCACCAGCCATTTTTCACACACCAATGAAAAAGCCAGTCCTGGTTATTACAGCGTGGTGCTGAACGATTTTAAAGTAAAGGCAGAATTAACCGCCGGTATGTTTGCCGGTGTGCATCGTTATACATTTCCGGAGAGCAAGGATGCGATGATCCGTTTTAACCTTGCTTTTGCCATTAACTGGGATAAACCAACCAGTGCCAGTTTCAAACGCATCAACGACAGCACTTTTGTGGGCTTCCGTTATTCAACCGGGTGGGCAAAAGACCAGCGTGTATATTTTGCCGTTCGCTTAAGCAAGCCTGTTAAAAGTGTAGCACTGTTCAAAGGTCAGCAACGCCTTGCCAAAGACGAGGTTGCTGACAAAGAAGTAGTGGCCTGCCTGCTGTTCGATACCAAACAGGATGAGCAGATTGAAATGAAAGTGGGATTGAGCTTTGCCAATATTGAAGGGGCAATGGATGCGATTGACCAGCTGAAAGGCCAGGGCTTCAATGCCGTTCGCAAACAGGCTGAAGCCAGCTGGGAAAAAGAACTGGGTAAAGTAAAAATCACCTCCAATAACCCAACGTTGAAGCAGGTATTTTACACCGCGCTGTACCATGCATATGAAGCACCGGTAACTTTCAGCGACAGCAAAGGCAACTACAAATCAGTAAAAGGAAATCTTGCACATGCAGATAAACCTGTTTATTCCGTAAGCTCTCTGTGGGATGTATTCAGGGCCGAAAGCCCGCTGTTTACACTGTTGCAGCCTGCACGTGTACCGGATATTATTAACTCGTACATGGCTTTTTATGATCAGAGCGGTTTGCTGCCTGTATGGGATCTGGAGTTTAATGAAACCAACTGCATGACGGGCTACCATTGCGTACCCATTGTTGCAGATGCGATACTGAAAGAGTTTCCCGGCATTGATGTGCCCAAAGCATACGCAGCCATGAAAAAAAGCGCGATGCAGAATATCCGCGGTACCGATGTTTACCGTCAGTACGGTTATGTGCCGCAGGATAAATACGGCAGCAGTGTAACCGTTACGCTTGAATATGCGTATGATGACTGGTGTATTGCACAGGTTGCCCACAAACTGGGTGCTACAGCCGATTACAACGAGTTTATGAAACGCTCTGCTTCCTGGAAAAACCTGTTTGATTCAACCATCGGTTTTGCAAGGGCGAAAAATGCAGACGGCAAATGGGTGGTTCCGTTTGATCCTTACTATTCAGAACACGATGCAGACAAAGCGATGTTTACAGAAGGCAACTCCTGGCAGCACAGCTGGTTTGTACCCCAGGATATTTATGGCTTAATCAGTGCACATGGTGGTGAACAGCCTTTTATCACCAAGCTCGATTCGCTGTTTACCATCAGCTCCCAGCTGAAAGGTGAAAACACTTCACCCGATATCAGCGGTTTAATTGGCCAGTATGCACATGGCAACGAACCCAGCCACCACATTGCCTATATGTACAGCTATGCCGGTGCGCCTGCCAAAACAGCTGAGCGCATCAAATACATTACCAGCACCATGTACACCAACAAAACAGATGGTTTGTGCGGTAACGAAGATTGCGGGCAAATGAGTGCATGGTATGTATGGAGTGCAATGGGCTTTTACCCTGCCAATGCATCGAGCGGCGAATATGTTTTCGGTACACCGCTGATGCAAAGCGTAAGCATACAGCTGCCTGCCAATAAAACGTTTAAAGTAACGGCCAATGGTCTTACCGATAAAAACATTTACATACAGAAAGCCACCCTCAACGGCAAACCATACACCAAATCGTTCATCAAGCACAGTGATGTGATTAAAGGTGGCGAACTGGTATTGTTTATGGGCGCTAAACCATCTGCTACCTGGGGTGTGAAACCCACAGACAGACCGGGTGTAGTGCTGTAAGCAACAACAGCTGTTTATTAGAAAGACCGCCCCGGCTCAGCCGGGGCGGTCTTTTTATTTAGCTCGTATTGATTATTTCATGAATTGCCGGATATCTGCCAGCGTAACAGGCGCCTGTTGGTTATCTATGTTAATCACCATTAAATAACCGGTATCACCGGGTGTGGCAATAAAGGTATTGACGAGTGAGAACTGGTCACTCTCCTGGAAGCCGCCGTTGAATTCATTCCATATTTCTTTGGCGCACAAACAACCCAGTGTGGGTGTAAGCGGGTAAAAAGGCATGCCTTTAAAATAGGCGGGATCGATGGTGGTGCCATGCGCGATAATTTCAGAACGGCCTGTTTTGCCTGCATAAAAAGCTTCTGTCAATGGCTGGTATTGCTGCCAGGATGCAGGCAGCAGCTGCAGGTAGTTGCTGAGCGGTGTTTGTGTTGAATCGTACGGTGTGTGCCAGTAAGCGCTGTCGGTTGATTCACAGGGCATAATCATTTGCAGGTTGGGCGTGGGGCCTATAAAATTGTTGTGTGCAATAGCTGTGCCCTGCACACTGTAAATGCCCTGCGGTGTGTTGCCATTGGTAATAAAATAGGGCAGGTTAGAGCCTGCACGCGCCAGCTGCTGAAATACCAGCAGTTTGCCGGTGCTGTCTTTTGCAAAACTGCCATCGGCATATTGTACAATAGCCAGGCCCGGGTAATCACGGTTCCAGCGTTGAAAGCTGTAAATAATTTTTTGTCCCAGTACCTGTTGATGCGCAAACAGATCACCCACCGGTGGTGTGGGCTGTTCTGCATAAGTGTTGTGCAGGGTAAGGTATTTTTTCAGTTCCTGCAGCAGGGGCAATGTGTCGTTGCGCGGAAACTTTTGTTGCAGCAGGGTTTGCAGCTGTATCAGTTTGTCCATGGATGCATCGTTGCGAAACAGGTACAGTGCCTGCATGGCAAACAGTTTGGGTATGGTTTCTTTCTGCAGCAGTTGTTCTACCGCGGTAGTATAACTATCCGGGTAAACGGTGTATACGGCTTCGAGAAATGCACGCCTGGTGCTGTAAGCCAGCGTGGGGTAGGCGGCGAATAATTTGTCAAAACCCTGTTTTACTTCATCGTTGCGGATCATAAACTGGCAAATGGCCCAGCAGGCAGATTCGTATTTGTCTTCCGTATTGCTGTCTAACGGGGAAGCAAATGCATCACGGATGGTTTTATCGCGCAGGTATTTGTCAAACGACTGGCGTTTATTGTACAGCACCACATCGGTATGTATGCTTTCGCGTGCAAACTGGGCAAAGGAACTAACCGCGCAACAACAGCACAGCGCGGCAAACAACAATGATTTCATGCCATAAAAATAACCAATCCTGCAATGCGTTGCAGGCGATGGGGATATTTGCAGGCGGTTTCTGCAGCCACAGCTGTTTTTCTTAACTTGCGCTTATGGAAAAGATCTATAGCTACGCCCAATTATACGAGTTTACCGTAAATGTATTTAAAGCCATGGGCTGTTCAGATGCAGATGCTGCGCTGGCCGCCACTGTATTAATTTCAGCAGATGCACGTGGTATCGACAGTCATGGCGTGGCCAGGCTAAGCGGTTATGTGCGCCTGTGGGAAGCCAAACGTATCAATGCAACGCCCAATATAAAAATTGTACACGAAACGCCTTCTACTGCTGTGGTAGATGGCGATGCAGGTCTTGGCCTGGTAGTAGCCCCCTTTGCCATGCAGGTGGCGATTGACAAGGCCAGGCAGGCAGGCACAGGCTGGGTAAGCGTGCGCAACAGCAATCATTTTGGTATTGCCGGTTATCATGCCATGATGGCCTTGCAGCACGATATGATCGGCATGGCCATGACCAACGCCAGTGCACTGGTAGCGCCTACCTTCAGCGTAGAACGAATGCTGGGCACCAATCCCATTGCAGTAGCTATTCCTGCTGCCACGCAGCCTGCATTTGTGGCTGATTTTGCCACCACCACTGCCGCCAATGGCAAGCTTGAAATATTGCAGCGCAAAAATGCCGATGCCCCGCTGGGCTGGGTGCAGGATAAAGAAGGCCGCGACACAACCGATGCCAATGCACTGAAACAAAGCGGTGCCTTGCTGCCTTTGGGAAGCGACCGGGAACATGGCAGCCACAAAGGCTATGCGCTGGGTTCCATTGTAGATATTTTTTCTGCCGTGCTTAGTGGCGCCAGTTATGGTCCGTGGGCGCCGCCGTTCCCTGCCTATGTGCCTATGCCGCAGAACATGCCGGGTGAGGGTTTGGGCCATTTCTTCGGCGCCATGCGGGTAGATGCGTTCAGACCGGCAGATGAATTTAAACAGCACATGGACAACTGGATAGACCGTTTCAGGAAAGCCAAGCCTGCCCAGGGATATGAAAAAGTTTTAATACCAGGTGATCCCGAGCGTGAAATGGAAGCAGCGCGCATGAAATCGGGCATACCGGTGGTAGAAGCCGTGGCAGAAGATTTGAAAACTGTTGCTCAGAAATTCAATATCAATTTTTAACTTCGTCACCCTTTGTATAAGGAACCTGCCTGATTACCCTCGCTTTATTCAACCAGGAGACGTACGTTGAACAGCTGAACAGGAATACCGCCCAGGCGGAAAGGCGGATATATAAAACGTTTCAAATTATTTAGCAAGATGAAAGTAATGAAGTTTGGCGGCACCAGTGTGGGCAAGCCGGAACGTATGCACCAGGTTGCAGAATTAATTACCAAAGACGCAGAACCAAAGATTGTGGTGTTAAGCGCTTTGAGTGGCACTACCAATGCATTGGTAGCCATCAGTGATAGTATTGCAGGAGCAAACCGTGACGCTGCCAAACGAAAGATTGACGAGCTGCAGGCACATTACCACCAGTTTATTTTCGACCTGGTGCAAACGCCCACAGCCCGCAAATCGGCTACCGGAATTGTTGACGAACATTTTGAATTTCTCAATATTATCCTGCGCATCTCTTTCAGCGAAGCGCTGAACAAAGATATTCTTGCGCAGGGCGAACTCATGAGCACCAAACTGTTCAGCGTGTATCTTACAGAAAAAGGCATTGACCACCTGTTGCTGCCTGCGCTGGAATTTATGAGCCTCGATGCCAATGAAGAGCCAAACCTGCCTGCTATCAGCACCAAGCTGAAACAGCAGCTGGCACAGCACAGCGATAAAAAACTGTTTATTACACAGGGTTATATCTGCCGCAATATCCGCGGTGAGGTAGATAACCTGAAACGCGGCGGCAGTGATTATACCGCATCACTTATTGCAGCTGCTGTAAAGGCTTCTGTATGTGAAATATGGACAGATATCGACGGCATGCACAACAACGATCCGCGCATTGTTAATAAAACCCTGCCCATCGAGCAGTTAAGTTTTGATGAAGCGGCAGAGCTGGCCTACTTCGGTGCAAAAATTCTGCACCCTACCTGTATCTGGCCTGCGCAGCTCAACAATGTACCGGTAAAGCTGCTTAACACCATGCAGCCCGAAGCAAAAGGTACCACTATCGAAGAAAATGCAGGTACTGTAGGTGTTAAAGCAGTGGCAGCAAAAGACGGCATCATCGCTATTAAAATAAAAAGCAGCCGCATGCTGCTGGCCTACGGCTTTTTAAGAAAGGTGTTCGAAGTATTTGAAAAATACCGTACGCCAATCGATATGATCACCACTTCAGAAGTAGCAGTATCGGTTACCATTGATACCGATGCCAGCCTTGATCAGATCATTAAAGAGCTGGAACCATTCGGCAGCGTAGAGGTAGATACAAACCAATCCATTGTTTCTATTGTTGGCAATGAAATTGCACAAACACCCGATGTGCTGAAAAAATTATTCGATGCACTGAGCGGCGTGCCTGTTCGCATGGTAAGCTATGGCGGCAGCCCGCACAACATTTCATTACTGGTGCCCAGTGACTACAAAACGAAAACCCTGCAGTTGCTGAACGCAGGTATATTCGGCTTGTAGTAACAGTCATCTTTAAACAGCTAAAAGCCCCGTAGCAATACCTGCCACAGGGCTTTGTTTTTAGTGCTGCGGGGCACCGGCACGTTTACCAGATCCATTTATTCGCCTTCATCCAGTTGTGTAAACGGCCTGCCCACTCATCGGTAGTAGTTGGGTTGCGCAAGCCAAAACCATGGCCGCCTTTGGGATAAATATGCATTTCTGAAGGCACATGTTTGTGCAGCAGCGCTTCGTAAAAATAAAGTGTGTTTTGTACAGGTACTACATTGTCATCCTCTGCATGAAAGATAAATACAGGCGGTGTTTGGGCAGTTACCTGGGTTTCGTTGGAATACAGTTTCACTTTATCGGGCTTTGCATTAAAGCCAAGCAGGTTATCCCGTGAACCCTTGTGGCAAATGCTGTCAGCAAAGCTGATAACCGGGTAACAGAGTATCATGAAATCAGGCCGCAGATTTACATTGGCTTTGTTTTCAATCACCGGCATGTTAAAATGAGTGCCCGCCGTAGAAGCGAGGTGGCCACCTGCAGAAAAGCCCATAATGCCAACCTTGTTTACATCAATTTTCCATTCAGCTGCACGTTCGCGCACCAGCTGCAAGGCACGTTGTGCATCCTGCAATGGGCCGATGGTTTTGTTTTCCATAATGGCATCATCCGGCAAACGGTATTTCAGTACAAAGGCTGTAATGCCCCAGCTGCTCAGCAGTTGGGCCACATCATAACCTTCATGGCCAACGGCCAGGCCGTGATAGCCGCCACCCGGACAAATAATCACAGCCGTACCTGTGTTCTCGGTAGAAACAGGCAAATAAACAGTTAATGCAGGTGTGGTTACTTTTTGAATACCACGAATGGCGCCGGTGCCGGTTGTGTCGTGGTGTTCCTGCATTTGCGAGGGTTTTGAGTTGGGAACGGTGCCGCTGTACAGCGGTATTACCTGTTGGGCTTGTGCGGTAAAATACATGGCAATAGTGGCAATTGTGAAGAGTGCTTTTTTCATACGCTTCCTTACGCTTTAGTCTGTACGTACGGTAACGGAAGATAAAATAAAAAAGCTGACAGGGAATACCTGCCAGCTTTTTTTATGTAAGCCGTTTTGTTGTAAGGTGCTTATACAACGAGCATGGCATCGCCATAGCTGAAGAAACGGTATTTGTCTTTAATAGCGCGTTTGTATGCTTCAGTAGCCAGTTCGTAACCTGCAAAGGCACAAACCATGATAAGCAAACTGGTTTTGGGCAAATGGAAATTGGTTACCAGGCTATCGGCTACGTTAAAGTCGTACGGCGGGTGAATAAACGTGTTGGTCCAGCCTTCGCTTGGCTTCAGCAGTTTTTGTGCGGTGAAGCTGCTTTCCATGGCGCGCATGGTAGTGGTGCCGATAGAACAAATGCGGTGATTGGTTTCTTTTGCCTTGTTTACAATTTTGCAGGCTTCTTCGTCAATGCGGTAGTATTCTGCATCCATTTTGTGTTTGCTCAGGTCTTCCACTTCAATAGGGCGGAAGGTACCGAGGCCTGTGTGCAGGGTAACTTCTGCAAAGCGGATACCTTTAATCTCGCAACGTTTGATAAGCTCTTTGCTGAAGTGCAAACCGGCGGTAGGAGCAGCTACTGCGCCTTCGTGTTTGGCGTAAACAGTCTGGTAGCGCTCTTTATCTTCTTCATCGGGTTTGCGTTTGATGTATTTGGGCAGTGGTGTTTCGCCCAGAAACTCGAGCATTTTTTTGAAGCTTTCATCATCATCGTCCCAAAGAAAGCGGATAGTGCGGCCGCGGCTGGTGGTATTGTCAATTACTTCTGCTACCAGTTCATCATTTTCACCGAAATACAGTTTGTTGCCTACACGTATTTTACGGGCAGGATCAACAATCACATCCCACAAACGGTTGGGTTTGTTCAGTTCCCTCAGCAGGAATACTTCAATTTTAGCACCTGTTTTTTCCTTGCGGCCATACATGCGTGCAGGAAAAACCTTGGTATTGTTTACAACAAATACGTCTTTGTCATCAAAATAATCCAGGATGTCGCGGAAATTCTTGTTCTCGATATTGCCCGTTTTACGGTCTACAACCATCATTCGGCTGTCTTCACGGCGTTTTGTAGGATTTTGGGCAATCAGATTAAGTGGAAGATCAAACTTGAATTGTGATAATTTCATGTGTCTATCAGTTTATTTTTCCAAAGCCTTTTCTTTGGAACAATAGGCCACATACAGTCACCCCTATGCACCGGGGTTCGTGTCATGTTACGGCATGATTTTTTTAGGTAAAGTGTGCGAAGGTACGTTTTTATATTTACATTACGGCACAGGCAACATATTTCTGTCTACAACAGCACGCCGGGGCATTTGTTCAAATCTGCGGGCATTTCACCGGCCACCCCGAAAAATTTCAGCAAGTCGCATCTTTTCACCAACTTAACATAGGCGAAATAGTCTGCCCCAAAGAATGCTATTTTTTATATACTAAAATAAATTAATGTCTTCAGCCGCTTTTATACGCCAGTTTTTTTTCACCCTGTTAACCGCAAGCTTACTGGCACTACCCGCCCGCTCCCAGAAAAACACTGCCGGCAAATATCCCAGCCTGCTTTGGGAAATCACCGGCAATGGCTTAACCAAACCCTCGTACCTTTTTGGTACCATGCATGTGAGCAGTAAAATGGTGTTTCACCTGAGCGATTCATTTTACCATGCCATTCAGCGTTGCGATGTGGTGGCGCTGGAACTCAATCCCTGCCTCTGGCAACCCGATATGATTCGCATGGAGCAGTCCAAACGCGCTATCAATGCCTACATGGAAGGAGAAACAACCGACTTCATCAGCGAAAAATCTTTTCAGCCCGAAAAATTTGAAGACAACCTGCGCGCTGCACTTACTGAAGAACCTACACAAATCAACAGCCTGTTATACCGTACCCTGCAGGCACAGGCCGATTACGAAGAAAATACCTATCTCGATCTGTATATCTACCAAACCGGCCGCAAGCTGGGCAAGCTGCCCGGAGGCGTGGAAGATTATTATCAAACCGAAAAAACCGTGTTTGAAGCTTACCAGGACATGGCGAAAGAAAAAAACCGGAAGAAGCCCGAACTGGAAGGCGAACAGGAAGCCGAGGTGGAACGCAAAATTCAGGAAGCTTACCGCAAGGGTAATCTCGACCTGCTTGATTCGCTCGAAATGCTTTCGTTTAATTCACCGGCTTACGTGGAGAAATTCCTGTTTCGCCGCAACGAAATACAGGCCCATTCCATCGATACCATCATCCGCAAACATTCTCTTTTTGTGGGTGTGGGTGCCGCACACCTGGCCGGTGCACGTGGCGTAATTGAACTGCTGCGCAAAATGGGTTATCATTTGCGGCCGGTGACCATGCTCGACAGGGATGCTGCACGCAAGGAGGCCATTGACCAGATGAAGGTACCCGTGGTATTTAAAAAAGTAACCACCGAAGATGGCGCAGTAACCATGCAATTGCCGGGTACCCTGTACCGCCGTGCCGACACAAGGGTAGACGGCGCAGGTGGCAGCTGGCAATATGCCGATATGGACAATGGTGCGTACTATATGCTTACCCGCGTTAACACCCATGCCGCCATGCTGGGTTGTAATGTAAACGATATGCTGAAAAAGATTGACAGCCTGTTGTATGAAAATATTCCGGGCAGGATCATTAAAAAAACAGGCATCGCCATTAACGGCAACCCTGGCTACGATATCACCAACCGCACCCGCCGCGGCGATCTGCAGCGCTACAACATTATTGTTACCCCGTTTGAAGTAATGGTGTTTAAAATGAGCGGCAACGATAATTATGTTGATGGGAAAGAAGCAGAAACCTTCTTTGGTTCCATACAAATGCAACCAGTTGAACCTGCCGCATGGGTGCAGTACCAACCCGCAGCAGGCGATTTCAGCGTACAGTTGCCCCACAAACCGCACCTGTTCCGTAATACCAGCAACAGCGACCATGTTGACCGCTGGGAGTATGAAGCCGTTGATTCTGCTACCGGCAATACCTATTCCATCTGGAAAAAGAGTGTACACAACCAGCACTTCCTGGAAGAAGATACGTTCGATATAAAACTGATAGAAGAAAGCGTTCGCCGTTCGGCACTGGTTGATAAACTGGTACAGCACAGCTGGCAAAAACGCGATGGCTATGAAATGCTGTGTATGCAGTTTAGTATAAAAGGCGGTGGCTGGCTGCATGCAGCTGCATTGCTGCGTGGCCCGCATTATTACCTGCTGATGAGTAAGAGCAACAGCCATGTGCCTGACAAACGTTATTTCGATTCGTTTCACTTTGTGCCGTTTCAATATGCAGCATCAGCATGGTATACCGATTCGCTGTTGCATTTCTCGGTACGGTCACCGGTGCGGCCCGTACTCGATACACAGCTGATGAATATGTACGATGCCACCATCAGCGAAGAATTTCTCGACAAGGTGCAGGATAGAGCCACTTACTGGCAGGGCGCGCGTTACGCCGGTTTTGTAAGCGATAGTACCGGCGAAAGAATACAGGTGCGCATGCAACAGTACCCCAGGTATTATTTCCGGCGGTCAGATACCAGCTTCTGGAAAGAAGAACTGGAGAATTACCGCTGGCGCAAGCTGGTATTGCGTTCACAGCAGCCGGTTACGGTTGTTCCCGGTTGCACGGGGTATGAGCAGGTGTTGTGCGATACCAATACTGCCCGCATTATTACACAACGCCTGCTGCTGAAAGGGAATCGCCTGTACCGTATTATGGCCATCACTGACACACTGGAGCAGGGCAGCAGTTTTGTCAATACGTTTTTCAATACGTTCACGCCCGATACCGTTCGCATAGGGCCATCTATTTATGAAAACAAGCTGAACCTGTTTCTGGCAGATTATTTCAGCAAAGATTCGGCAGTAGCCAAGAAGGCACACGATGTGCTGAGCGATGTGTATTTTGGCAGGGAAGGCGTAGCGCCATTGATGCAGATTATTCAGCGGCAGCAATACGGTGCAAAGGATTATTTTGATCAGAAGATCCGCGCAATTGCAGAGCTGGGTTATATACACGATACACTGGTATCTGTACAGGTGCGGCAATACCTGGTAAACCTGTACAATGCAGTAGGCGATACAGGTTATTTCCAGAATGCCATATTGCGCGCCTTGGCTTATATGAAAACGCAGGATGCAACCGGGGCATTTAAAACCCTGGTACTGCAGGATCCGCCGGTATTTGAAAGCACAGAAGGCTACAATTCCCTGTTCAGGCCGTTTGCAGATACCCTGAAGCTGGGCCGCCAGCTGTTTCCCGATTTGCTGCAACTGGCCAGTCTTGAAGAGTATCGCGTGCCTGTAACCCGGCTGCTGGCCAGCCTGGCAGACAGTGGCCTGATCACTTCCAAAGAATATGATGGTTACTACAACAAGCTTTTATACGACGGCAAAATTGCGTTCAAGCGCCAGCAGGCACGCGACGAACGTTTGCTGAACAAACAAAGCGACGATGACGATGCCGGCAGCGACGACAATGGAGAAGTGGCGCTTCGCAGTTCTGAAGAGTTAAGCAGGATAACCAGCCTGCTGGTGCCTTTTTATGATGAATATCCTGCTGTTGCACAATACATCAACAAACTGCTGCAATCAAAAAACACGGGCGTGCAGCTGGCTGCCATAAAGGGTTTGCTTAAACAGCACAAACCGGTGCCCGATTCCGTATTGTTGTCTGTTGCAGCGCAGGATGGCTACCGCAGTGATTTGTACGCCATACTGGAAAAGGAAAAACAAACTGCATTGTTTCCCGCCGTATGGAAAAAGCCTGAAGCAATGGCGCGCTCACAACTGCTCAGCTCGCATAACATGGCAAAGTTTAATGCAGTAGAACTGATGGGCAAACAACTGGTGCGGGTAAAACAGGAGGAAGGCTATGTATTTCTTTACCGCTATAAATTAAAACAACAGGACAACTGGATGATTGCCCTCAGCGGTTTGCAGCCGAAAGATGGTGTAAGCGTAAGCAGCAATACCATGCTGGTGCGTTTAACGGGTAAAAAAGTAAAACCCGGCATCCTGTTGCAGGAACAGCTGGATGATCAGCTGAAGCGTGCCTTGTATAGCTGGCACAGAAGTGCAGCCAATTATTTTGAAGACACCAACTACGAGCAGCTGCGCAATATGCTGAAATATTAAACTACAAACGGATCTGCGGAATCGCTTCAATCAAACGCTGCGTATAACTGCTTTGCGGGTGATGGTAGATTTGTGCAGCATCGCCGATTTCTTCAATACGGCCTTTGTTCATTACCATAATCCGGTCGCTGATGTATTTTACCACGGCAAGATCGTGCGAGATGAAAATGGCGGTAAAGCCGAATGCCTGTTTTAAATCGTTCAGCAGGTTAAGTACCTGGGCCTGCACGCTTACATCGAGTGCAGAAACACTTTCATCGCAGATAACAAAAGATGGTTCCAGTGCCAGTGCACGGGCAATCACAATACGTTGTCTTTGTCCGCCGCTGAATGCGTGCGGGTAGCGGTTGTAATGCTCGGGCAGCAGGTTCACCTTACGCAGCAAATCCATCACACGCTCTTTGCGTTCTGCATCGTTTTTACCAATACCATGCACTTTCAGTGGTTCGGCAATGGCATCGCCAATGGTTATGCGCGGGTTTAAAGATGAGAAGGGGTCCTGGAAAATAATCTGTACATCCTTACGCAGTGCCTTCAATTCATTGGGCGGCATCTGCACCATATCACGTCCCTTGAAATATATTTCGCCCGAAGTAGGTTGCACCAGCCGCAGCAAAGCGCGGCCCAGCGTGGTTTTGCCACAGCCTGATTCACCTACCAGCCCCAGGGTTTCGCCGACCATAACATCAAAACTCACATCATTGACTGCCTTAGTATACTGCAGCGGTTTACCCAGCCAGTTTTTGCTTACCGGGAACCATACATTTAAATTTTTCACCGATACCAGTGGCGTGTTGTGTGCAGCAGGCGCTGCCTCAACAGCTGCAACAGCAGGGTGTAATGGCGGGGTGTTTGTTTTTTCAACCAGCTCTCCATCACTGGTCACGGTTAAAAAATCAGCTACCACAGGCAGTCTTTCACCTTTGGGGTGCAGGGCCGGTCTGCAGGCCAGCAATGCCCTGGTATAGGGGTGCTGCGGGTTTTGCAGCAATTGCCTGGCAGGGCCTTGTTCTACAATTTTACCTTTATACAATACCACGATGCTGTCGGCAATTTCAGATACCACGGCCAGGTCATGCGTAATAAACAACACACCCATGTTCTGGTGCTGCTGCAATTGCCTGATCAGTTGCAGTATGTTTTTCTGAACGGTTACATCTAGCGCGGTGGTGGGTTCATCGCAAATAAGCAGTGCCGGTTCGGTACACATGGCCATCGCAATCATTACACGTTGCTTTTGGCCGCCGCTTAACTGGTGCGGGTAGCTGTTAAATATGCGTTCGGGTGTGGGCAGCTGCACCTGGTTAAACAGGTCAAGTGTTTTATCGCGTGCCGCTTCATTGCTTAACCGGTGATGCTGTTGCAGGGCTTCCATTACCTGGTTGCCGCAGGTATGCACCGGGTTCAGTGAGCTCATGGGCTCCTGGAATATCATGGAAATACGGTTGCCGCGAAGCGCTTCCATTTGTTGCTGCGTGTACTGCAGCAAGTCGGCCGGTTCGCCATTGTTGTGGTGAAAATAAATATGACCGTTGCTGTACACGGCAGGCGGACTGCTTAACAGGCGCAGTACCGATAATGCGGTGATAGATTTGCCTGAGCCTGATTCGCCTACTACCGCAACCAGCTCGCCCCTGCCAATGCTGAACGAAACGTTTTGCAGCGTAGGGCTTAACCTGCCATTGTTGGTGAAGCCGATACTTAAGTTTTCTACACGCAACAATGGAGCATATGCCGTCATGAATTAAAATTTCAGGTGTCTTACCGTAAGACCGTTATTGATCAGTTGTTTTAATGAATCGATACCAATTCTCAGATGCCTGTCAACATACTGCGCGGTTACCGCGGTATCACTGGCTTCTGTTTTTACACCTTCGGGAATCATGGGCTGGTCGCTTACGAGCAGCAATGCCCCTGTAGGTATTTTATTGTAAAAGCCTACTGTAAAAATAGTGGCTGTTTCCATATCAATGGCATAAGCGCGTATTCTTTGCAGATATTCTTTGAATTCTTCATCATGTTCCCACACGCGGCGGTTCATAGTATACACCGTGCCTGTCCAGTAATCAACCTGGTAGTCGCGAATGGTGGTGCTGATGGCTTTCTGCAGCGCAAATGCAGGCAGGGCAGGCACTTCGGGCGGAAAGTAATCGTCTGATGTACCCTCGCCGCGTATGGCTGCAATGGGCAGTATCAGGTCGCCTATCTTGTTGCGTTTTTTCAGCCCGCCGCATTTGCCCAAAAACAGCGCTGCTTCCGGTTCTATGGCATGCAGCAGGTCCATTACAGTAGCTGCACCAGGACTGCCCATACCAAAATTAATAATCGTGATGCCTTCGGCTGTGGCGCATTGAAAGGGGCGGTCAAGACCAATCACCGGAACATTGTTCCATTCTGCGAACATTTTTACATAATTGCTGAAGTTGGTCAGCAGGATGTATTTACCAAAGTTTTCGAGTTTTTCTCCGGTGTAACGGGGAAGCCAGTTGTATACGATCTCTTCTTTCGTCTTCATATAATGTCAGAGGTTTAGTTAGGGAGTACGATCTGCAGACTTATCCAGGGAGCTTCCGGAATAAATTCTACGAATTTACTGAAATAAATTGATTATTCCCTGGCGTAACAAGCTGTTAAGGCGGTTGCAGGCAAATGCATTTACTTTGCAGCATGGTAAAAATCGAATACCCGGCCCTGCCCTTTAAAATGAAACAGGAAGCAGGGAAGGAGAGCATATTTGATGAAGTACGCAAACAATGGGTGCGCCTGACGCCTGAAGAATGGGTGCGTCAGAATTTTATACAATACCTGGTACAGGTGAAGAAATACCCTACGGCAATTATGGCTGTGGAAAAGGAGATCATGCTTGGTGAACTCCGCAAACGCTGCGATATTGTAATATACCGCGAACATAAACCCTGGATGATTGTCGAGTGCAAAGAAATGGATGTGGTGCTTAACGATGCTGTTGCCGCACAGGTATTCCGCTACAATATGGCCCTGAATGTGCAGTACCTGGTAGTAACCAACGGCAACTACACATTTGCCATGGAAACCGCTACCAGGAAGGGTTTGGAAGCATTGCCCGAATTCGCCTGACAACAATAACCATCAGGCAATTAAACAATCCAACCATTGCCTGCTTTTCTTTTGCTGCCTTAAGCGGAAAAAGAAAAGCAGGCCGAAACCTGCTCTCAAATTTTGAATTGTAAAACCACAAAAAACACACAAGCATATTAATGTACCGCCTCCACTACCTGTTTGCCGTTGAAACGGTAGTAGCGGTTATGTATAAACATTTCTTTGCCTTGCTTCAGCGGGGAAAGGTCCAGTATGTCTTCATTGATGAAGTGTAAACTGCCGCCGCTCACCAGGGCAATGGTAATTAAATCGGGATGCACGCCCAGTCTTTTACCGCATATCACCACCTGTACCGGTTTCTTAATCTGGCCCACCAGTTGTAAATCACGTGCAGGTGCCCAGCTATCGGCTATCAGCACTACGTTTTTGCTGTCAGGGGCGGCTTCAATTCCTTTTATCACTGCCTCACAGGGATTTTCTTCAAGATCACCGCCATCGCCCTTCTCCATAGTAGTTTGAATAAGATCAGCCATCTCCTTGCTGTTCTCTACTTTGGCACCGTACGTACCGCCGGTGTTGCCAATGTATTTAAGATCATCTATGCGGTTGTCTCCGTCATTAAAGCAAAGACAGTAATCAATATTGCTTCGCTTCTCATGCTGCTGCATCCATTGCACCAGCTGAACAATGTATGGCGACATGCTGCCTGTTACGTCTGCTATCACCAGCATGTGCTCAAACTTGTTACGGGCAAAGGTGTGCAGTACCGTACTGTCTTGCGGCATAGGTACCGGGTCAGGTGCAGGTATTACCGGTTTGGCCACAGGTTCCGGCGCTTTTACCAGGGTTCCGCCCGGGTCTGGCCTGGGGCCAAGCAGTAAAAACAGCGAATCTTCCCCGTTCACCATTTTACGCATCTTCGGGTCAATCAGGTATTTGTTCAGGGCTACATCCGGTGTAATGGCTACAATACTGTCGCCTTCGGCAGGCGGCTCCAGTTTGGCACGCTGGTCGGTAAGCTTTTTCAGCGGGCGGCCCATAAAGGTTTTGGCCCTGGGTGTATTGCCCTGGTGAATAATGGCCCACTGGTGAATTTTACCGGGCGTCTCATCTGCCGGCTGGTAAGGCACCGTTGTATCAGGTATCGCCTGCTGTATTATGGTCAGTTCCCTCTTGCGGTCTTCGGGCGTGTAGGGTTTGCGGTAGTTAATCACAAAGCCGTGGTGCAGGCGGCCTGCGCTTTCCGGGTCCTTGCCATCCATCTGGCGCACAATGGTCCAGCTGATGTTTTTCTGCTTTTCAATACCCGGTACCAGCTGGCAAAGGGCTATCAGCCTGCGTTTGTTCAACGGCTTCAAATCGCTGTGTGCAGGGTAATCGGTAAACAGGAGGTCTACAGAAAGTATCTGTGCGCCTTTCAGTTCGCTGGCGCCGGTGGTATCTACAAAAAGGCTTTTGGCGTATTGCATCTGGAACAGCAGCTGATTGTGGCTGATGGTGTCCGATTCATAGGCGGGAACGCGCAGGATGCGGTTATTGAGCAGTGAATCAATGAATTTTGTCGATTGCGCCCGGAGGGAACAGGTTAACAAAAGCAGTATCGGTATACCTACTACTTTTTTCATAAAGGAATTGGGTTTCCGCAAAGATAGGCACCAGCACACTGCGCCGGGGCTATGTGCGTAGCGCACGGAACAGAACATTTGTTATGCACATGCATAATAAAGCCGGTACCCGGTTTCATAACCCGTTTTCCCTGTTTACAGGTTGACATCACCAGGAAATAAAAAACCGGGAGCGCTTCAGGCCCCCGGTTCTACGGTAAATATGGTTTAGTACGGCTGTTATGGGAAAATGCCCAGCTCAGCGTAAGATGTACCTACTTTGTTGATCGCTACCACGAAAGCGGCGGTGCGCATATCGGGGATAGCGGGATTGCTCAGCCAGGTATTCATGATTTCGCGGGTTGCTTCAATCATGGTTTCTTCCAGGCCGCTGTGTACCAGGTCAACTTCATCGGCGCCATGACCAATGAACTTACGCTCGGCATCAGCCACTTTTTTGCCGGTCATATCTTCAATCACACTCAGAATGTGAATGTTCATGTTCTCGTCAAAGCGTTTGCCCAGGCGGCCGTAACGTACGTGGCTCAGGTTTTTCAGCCATTCAAAATAAGAAACGGTAACACCGCCTGCATTCAGGTACATATCCGGGATAACCAGTGTGCCTTTCTGCACAAATATTTCGTCTGCTTCCGGTGTTAACGGTCCGTTCGCTGCCTCACCAATAATCTTGGCCTTTACGCGGGTAGCGTTTTCACCATTGATCACGTTTTCCAGTGCAGCAGGGATCAGTATATCACACTGCAGTTCCAGGGCATCGTTGCTGTTGGCCAGGTTGGTGGCACCGGGAAAATTCAGGATAGAACCGGTGGCTTTCCTGTGCTGGAATACTTCTTCTTCGTTCAGGCCGTTTTCGTTGTAAATAGCACCTTCGTATTCTGCGATAGATACTACTTTGGCGCCGCCTTCACGGAAGAATTTAGCGCTGTGGTAGCCCACGTTACCGAGGCCCTGTACCACTACTGTTTTATCCTGCACACCGGGTGTTAAGCCCAGGCGTTTCATTACCTCGGGCATATTGCACACTTCACGCACGCCGAAAAACACACCCAAACCGGTGGCTTCTTTGCGTCCGCGTACACCGCCCTGTGAAACGGGTTTACCGGTTACACAACCCATGGCGTCTACTTCGCCGGGGTTCATGGTGGTGTAGGTGTCTAAAATCCAGGCCATTTCCCTTTCGCCGGTACCATAGTCAGGAGCAGGTACATCGGTGCCGGGGCCTATGAATTTCTTTTTAATCAGTTCTGAAGTGTAACGGCGGGTAATTTTCTGCAATTCAAACTCACTGAACTGGCGCGGGTTTATTTTAATACCGCCTTTGCCGCCACCGAAAGGAACGTTTACAATGGCACATTTGTAAGTCATCAATGCCGCAAGTGCCATTACCTCGTCCTGGTTTACCGCCTCGCTAAAGCGGATACCGCCTTTACAAGGGGTTTTGTGATGGCTGTGCTGCACGCGGTAAGCCTCAATTACTTCAATTTCACCATTGTCTCTGCGCACGGGGAATTTCATTCTGTATACAGCATTGCAGGCTTTAATCTGCTCCAGGATGCCGGTTTCCCACTTGGTAAAAGCGGAGGCTTTATCGAAGCTTTTGTTCACGCTGTCAAAGAAGCTGTAGTTCTGATCTGACATGAGAGTATAATTTAAAGAGTTTATCCAAAGGTTTTTTTCATTTTCATAATGGCAAGCCCGGCTACAGGCTATAAAAAGCAAGCGTAATAAGCAATTCCCAAAAGCCTAGGCTTTCTGTTTCATATCCTTTTCCAGCCTGCTTATTTTTCTATCCAGGTTCAGCAGATAGATAAACAAGCCTGCAACGATGGTTACGATCACGGCAACCACTACATAGAGTTTTCCGTTGCTGCGCATAAAATCGGTCGGGTCTTCTTTAGTCGTGTTCATTTCCTGTGCAAAGGCAAATACCTGCAGCAGGCTGAATGCAATTACAAAGCCAATGCGTTTTAATTTATCCATTTGATGTTTTGTTTTCCTGGTAAATGCGCAAGCGAACGCGCAGTGAAGCGATCCATATACCCAGCAGGGTCCAGCCGATAAAGGCGGGGATCATAACGGTTTTCATGGCTGCAGTGGTATCGTCGGGGTTTAACCCGGGATTACCTTCACTGCCGCGGCCACCGGGGTGCAATGATTCTGTGAGCCTTGGCAGTATCCAGATGGTGGGGAACAGCATGCAATAGGCAAACACATTGTATACGGCGCTGATGCGCGAACGTTTGTCGGTATCGTTCATTGAACCGCGCAATACGAAATAGGCAAAGTAAATCAGTAAGGCTATTGCAGCGCCATTCTGCTTGGGATCACCGCTCCAGGGCTCGCCCCATTGATAATTGGCCCAGATAGCACCGGTAGTAATACCCAAAAAACCGAACAGCAGACCGGTACGGGCAAACTCTACCGAATACAAATCATAATTGGTTTGAGGATTACGCAGAAAACGTACGGCATAATACACCGATACGCTGAACAGCGTCATCATGCAAATCCACATAGGTACATGGAAAAACAGGTTGCGTACAGATTGCTGCAGGCGACCGTCCAGCAAAGGAACTTTTACAATAAAGCCCATGCTGCATACGTACATCAATAATACAAAGGACAATAACTTCCACCAGGACTGACGAATCATGCTTTTCGTTTTACAAACAGCCGGGGGATTACTGCGGACAAGGGGGATCCCGGCTTAATTGGTTTCTTCTGCGCAGCAAAATTAGGGGGAAAGCGCTTTACAAACAGCTGTTAGTTTTAAAATCTTTCTGTAATTACGAAAGCATGCCTTTGGCAGAAGAAACCTGATTTGTAAAGATGCCGTTATTGCATGCAAAAATTATGTAAGCACTTATATAATTTTTACCGTACAACGGTGCAAGACCTTACAAAACAAACCTGCCATATTGAAAAGCAGGCATGCCATAATGAAAAATATATATTATGTTAATGCGATATATGTAGAAAAGTTTGGCATAAAAACAGGCAGCCGGCTAGTCCTTCCATAAAAACGGGAACAGGATAATGGCGAGCACCACTACCAGTGCATCGAAGCCTACCAGCAGCAGCAGCATTTGGGTTAACCCGCTTTGAATAACCGGCGCGAAGGCAATTTTCGCAATCCTGGCCAGCAGCAACAGCTGCGGAATAATTACCGGGAAACCAAGAATAGCCACCAGTGAAGCCGATTGCTGTGCCTTGGCGGCGATGGCTGATAAAAAGGTAAAAACCAGGCTAAGACCGAGACCGCCCATGAGACTGATACCGATAAACGTAGCCATATGCTCCAGCGGGTTGCCCAGCAATACCAGGAAAATGCCCAGGGCCAGCAGGTTCATTACCAGCATAAGTATGGCGTTGAAGATCAATTTGGCGAGAATGAAATCCTTTGCGCCTGCAATAGAGTAGAAGTACAGCATGCGCCCGCGCTGCTCCTGCAGAAAGCTTTTGGCAACGCCGTTTACACAAACAAACAGCTGCACCACCCAGAACAGTGCGTTCCAGGTATCACTTTCCGGCTGCCCGTTAATGAGATACACCACAAAAATAGTAGCCGCCACATACAGCAAAACGCCGTACAGGCTAAACTGCTGGCGCATTTCAAGCAGGATGTCCTTTTTTACAAGTGCAGTGATATGGGTAGTTGAGCTGCTTTGCATGGGCGCAAAAGTAAGCAAACAGTGTGAGCCATAAAATGTGAATCGTACGCAAGCATTATTCAATATTATCAACCCTTTAACATTTGTTCTGCTCTCCGCAGAAGCTTCGTACCTGTTTCAATATTCATTCTCTCCTTCATGATAACACGTGCGGCAGCGGGGTTCATAAGTTTCTTTTTCACCAAGCAATACCTGGCTGTTCTGTTTCGTTTTACGGTAAGACATGGTGGCGATATTGCCGCAGCGTACGCATATGGCATGCAGTTTGGTGATATAGTCAGCAATTGCAAGCAGTCCGGGCATAGGGCCAAACGGTTTGCCCGCGAAATCCATATCCAAACCCGCAACAATCACCCGGACGCCTTTCACCGCTAAAGTTTCACATACATGCAAAATTTCATTATCAAAAAACTGCGCTTCATCGATACCCACCACATCCACATCCTGCGCAAGCAGCAAAATGGTTTGGGAGTTATCTACGGGCGTACTTTGAATACTGTTGGCATCATGGCTTACCACCTGCGTTTCATCATAGCGAACATCGATCGAGGGTTTAAATATCTCCACTTTCAGATGGGCAATCCGCGCACGTTTCAAACGCCTGATAAGCTCTTCCGTTTTGCCACTGAACATAGAGCCGCATACAACTTCAATCCAGCCCCTGCGTTCGCCCCTGATGTGCGGTTCAATAAACATTGATAAATATTGTATTTGAATTAAAAATCCTTAGTAACTTAGAAGAGTTTTTTAACTTACTAAGCCCCCAAAAGTACATCTCCTATGGAAAGAGTTGCTACGCTCATTCATAAATTGCTGGAACAGTATCAGCAACAGGCTGATGCAGATAAACTTTTGCTCACCACCCAGATGTTGCTTACCGAATTAAAGCAGTGCCGGCAAAATAAAGAAAATAATATCAATACTAATGTAGCTGTGATGATGGCTTCTTCTTCATTCAACACAGCTGCTGCTGAAACTGCGGGCACACCTGCGTTTCAGCAACAGGAAAGTTATGCACAGCCTGCAGCGGAAATACCTGCAGTGCCAACAGCAACAGCAATACCGGTTATAGAAGCGCCTGTAGCTGAACCTGCAGCCGCAGCAACAATTACCCAAACACCGGTTGCCGAACCTGTGCAGCCTGTAATGCCTGCTATTGAAACATCGGTTGCTGCCGTGTTGCAATCATTACCACCTGTGGGTAATTTCAACACCCAACAGGAAATAAAAGAAACAGCACAACCTGCTGCTGCAAAAGAAACTGCTGCAGAGCCTGTGCAGCAGCCAACGCCGGTAATGTCGCTCGCAGCAGAAATGCCTGAAGTAAAAGAACAGGAAGCCCGGAAGTACAGGGAAGAAAATATACCGCCCAAAACACCTGCACGCGCCAACGGCAGCAATGCCTGGATGTTTGATCCCGTACACGATGTGCCTACATTAAGCCACCAGGCAACCAAAGGATACGACCTCAACCAGGCAATGGGCGGCGGAAAATCAGAAAGTCTGAACGAGCGTTTTATGCTCGACAAAAATATAGAACTGGTAACCGTACTGCAGGACAGTCCTATACAGGATCTCAAAAAAGCAATCGGCATTAACGACCGCTACCAGTTTATCAACGAACTGTTTCGCGGAGATGAAACCATGTACGAGCGCAGCATTAAAACCATTAATGCCTTCACCATTTATCCTGAAGCCAATTACTGGATACAGCGCGAATTAACGCTGAAGCTGGGCTGGAACGACCGCGCTGATATTGTACAACATTTTTATCAGCTGGTTAAAAGACGTTTCTCCTGAACATACTGTAATACCATGCCGGTAGCCCCGGCTTTTGAAGCCACATATTCCCCTGCTGCCGTGGCTGTTTCATTGTAAAACTGCTGATCGCTGAGCAAACGCTCAAATGCTGCTTCCAGGTGCAATGCATCGGGAACAGAGAGGGCACCGCCTGCTTCAATCATTTCTACCCCTTCAATGTATTTGTCATACACAGGCCCAAAAACAACGGGTTTGTGGTAAACAGCTGCTTCCAGTATGTTGTGAATACCGTCTCCGCCAAAGCCGCCGCCTACATAACAAATTGTAGCGTATTGGTACAGCCGGCTTAACATACCAATATTGTCAATAATAAGTGTATTGGTACCTGCTGCTGCCGATTCGCCTTTTTGCAGCAGGGCCAGGTAGGCAGAGTAGCGGATGGCATGTTTGTACAGCTGTTCACATTCCCGCAGGCGTGCTTCGCCAATATCGTGCGGGGCAATAATAAAACGGCTGCCAGGGTGTGTATTTACGTAGTGGTCCAGTTCTTCATCATCATCAGTCCAGGTGCTGCCTGCCACCAATACAGGCAGCCCGCCACAAAAATCTTCAATACCATCGATGTGCCTGGGGCGTTGGGCTATTTGCAGCACCCTGTCAAACCGCGTATCACCGCTTACAGTAACATTGGTTACGCCTATATGCTTCAGCAACCCGGCAGCGGCCGGGGTTTGCACAAAAAAGTGGGTAAAGCAGCCAAGCATGCTGCGGTGAAAGCTGCCATACCATTTAAAAAACGGTTGTTGTTCGCGAAACATGCCCGATACCAGCAGCAGGGGCACCTGCTGTTTGCGGGCAGCCTGCAGGTAATAATACCAGAATTCGTATTTGATAAAGAGAATCAGTACAGGGCGTGTAATGGCCAGGAAGCGGGCGGCATTGCGCGGACTGTCCATAGGCAGGTAGTATACATAATCAGCCTGTGCATAGTGTTGCTGTACTTCATAACCCGACGGGGAGAAAAAAGTGAGCAGCACAGCGCATTGCGGGTGCGATTGTTTGAGGGCTTCCATAACCGGGCGGCCCTGTTCAAACTCGCCAAGAGAGGCGCAGTGCACCCATATCACCGGCCGTTTTTCAGCTGCAAAAGCCTGCTGCAGCCTGTTGAATACACGGTTGCGCCCGGCAACCCATTTGGCGGCCTTGGGGTTAAACAGGCCCAGCAAACGGGCAAACAGCGGGTATAAGCGGGTGAAAATGGTATACAAAAGCTGCCCCATATCAGTAATAATTGTGTTGCAAAGGAAGCAAATATTGTACTAGGAACAAGCATGTTATGCGTTGAAAGTGAGCTTGCTTTTATGTTTCACGGGCTTCAGGATATGTTTCACGGGCTGTAATGGTGTGCTTGTTCGATATTCCTTGTTCAATATTCGATATTCCCTAGCTTTGCCACCATTCAAAATGTGTTTATATGATGAGGCCGATTCAAATGGTGGATCTCAAGACCCAATACCAGCATATTAAAGCGGAAGTAGACAAAGCGGTGATTGAAGTGATGGAAAGTGCTGCTTTTATCAATGGAAAACCTGTACATGATTTTGCGGCAGCCCTTGGCCGCTATCTCGACGTGAAACACGTAATTCCCTGTGCCAACGGCACCGACGCCCTGCAGATAGCCATGATGGCGCTTGACCTGCAGCCTGGCGATGAGGTAATTGCCCCGTCTTTCACCTTTATTGCCACAACCGAAGTAGCGGCCCTGCTGAAGTTAAAGCCTGTTTTTGTAGAAGTGGACGCCCAAACCTTTTGCATAGACACAGACGCCCTGAAAAAGGCGATTACCCCCAAAACCAAACTGATTGTACCGGTGCATTTGTATGGACAGGCTTCCAACATGGAAGTGATTATGCAGATTGCCGCCGAACATAATATATATGTGCTGGAAGACAATGCGCAGGCCATTGGCTGCGATTACCGTTTCAGCGATGGCACGGTGCGCAAGGCAGGCACTATCGGGCATATCGGCAGCACATCGTTCTTCCCTTCTAAAAACCTGGGTGGTTACGGTGACGGTGGTGCTGTTTTCACCAACGACGATATGCTGGCCGATAAAATGCGCAAGATTGCCAACCATGGCCAGGGTAAACGTTATTACCACGATTTGGTAGGCTGCAATTCAAGGCTGGACACGATTCAGGCAGCTGTGCTGAACATTAAACTGCCCCTGCTTGACCAGTACATTGCTGCAAGGCAAAAGGCAGCAGACTTTTACAACAATGCATTCAAAAACGTGAAAGGCATTACCACGCCTTATGTTGCAGCATACAGCAACCACGTGTACCACCAGTATACCTTAGTACTGGAAGGTATTGACAGGGACGGTTTGAATCAATATCTTGCTGAAAAAGGTATTCCTTCCATGCTGTATTATCCTGTTCCCGGCCATCGCCAGGAAATGTTTGCATCTTTCGGACTGTCGCAATATGAGCTGCCGGTAACCGATTGGTTAACCCAGCGTGTTATTTCACTCCCTATGCATACCGAGCTGGATCAGCAACAGCTGGAATTTATCACCACATCCGTATTGGAATTTGTAAATAAATAAAAGCTTATGAGAATTGCGGTAATCGGAACCGGCTATGTTGGCCTGGTTACAGGAACCTGTTTTGCCGAGACAGGTAATTATGTTACCTGTGTAGATATCGACACACAGAAAGTAAACAAGCTCAGCGCCGGTGAAATCACCATATTTGAGCCAGGACTGGAAAAATTGTTCGAGCGTAACCTGAAAGACGGGCGTTTAACATTTACCACCGATATTGAAGCCGGTGTGCACGATGCCGAGATTATTTTCCTGGCCCTGCCTACACCACCCGGTGAAGATGGCAGTGCTGACCTGAGTTATGTGCTGGGTGTTGCTGACCACCTGGGCCGCATTATGAAAGAGTATAAAGTAATTGTTGATAAAAGCACCGTACCTGTTGGCACTGCTGCGAAAGTACATGCAGCCATTGCTAAAAATTACAAGGGAGAATTTGATGTAGTAAGCAATCCCGAATTTTTACGGGAAGGCGTGGCAGTAGATGATTTCATGAAACCCGACAGGGTAGTAGTGGGCACCAATTCTGAAAGGGCACAGAAGCTGATGAGTGATTTGTTTGCACCTTATGTGCGCCAGGGTAACCCGGTTATTTTTATGGATGAAAAATCAGCCGAGCTTACCAAGTATGCAGCCAATTCCTTCCTCGCCATGAAAATAAGCTTCATGAACGAGATTGCACAATTGTGCGAAAGGCTGGGCGCAGATGTTGACATGGTACGCAAAGGTATTGGTACCGATGAACGCATTGGTAAACGCTTTTTATTCCCCGGTATTGGTTATGGCGGCAGCTGCTTTCCCAAAGATGTAAAGGCGCTGGCCAAATCAGCCGAAGAGGCCGAGTATGAATTCAAGATACTGAAAGCCGTAATGGAAGTAAATGAAACACAGAAACTGCACCTGCTTCCTAAAATAAAACGTTATTTTCAGGGAAGTTTAAAAGGTAAGCATATTGCGTTGTGGGGACTGGCTTTTAAACCCAATACCGACGATGTAAGGGAAGCGCCGGCATTTGATATGATCAGGGCCTTACTGGATGAAGGGGCTACCGTAAGTGCATTTGACCCCGAAGCAATTGCCAATACGCAACGGCAGTTCGGCGACAGCATTACCTATGCCAATCAGTACCAGACCCTTGAAAATGCCGATGCACTGGTTATTGCAACGGAATGGAATGAATTCAGAACACCTGACTTTGAAAAGATAAGTGCTGCACTGAAAAACAAGGTGATCTTCGATGGCCGCAATCTTTTTGATGCGGTAACGATGCGTGAGATGGGATATCATTACGAAAGCGTTGGACGACCATAATCAGCTAATAAAAGTACACCTATGCGTAAAAAAAGAATCCTTATCACCGGGGCCGCCGGGTTTTTAGGCTCACACCTGTGCGACAGGTTTATTAAAGAAGGCTACCATGTAATTGGTATGGATAACCTGGTAACCGGTGATCTCAAAAATATTGAGCACCTGTTTCCATTGCCTGATTTTGAATTTTATTACCACGATGTAACGAAATTCATTCATGTGGCAGGTGAGCTGGACTATATCCTGCACTTCGCTTCACCGGCCAGTCCGATCGATTATTTAAAAATACCTATTCAAACGCTGAAAGTAGGCGCTTTGGGTACACACAATTGCCTGGGCCTTGCACGCGAAAAGAAAGCCAGGATACTGGTAGCTTCTACAAGCGAAGTGTATGGTGACCCCCTGGTGCATCCGCAGAAAGAAACCTATTGGGGAAATGTTAACCCCGTTGGTCCGCGCGGTGTGTACGACGAAGCCAAACGATACCTGGAAGCCATTACCATGGCCTACCATACGTTTCATGGCGTGGAAACAAGGATCATCCGCATATTCAATACCTACGGTCCGCGTATGCGCCTCAACGACGGCCGTGCGCTGCCGGCATTTATCGGACAGGCATTACGCGGGGAAGACCTGACTGTATTTGGTGATGGCAGCCAGACAAGATCATTCTGTTTTGTGGATGACCTGGTAGAAGGTATTTACCGATTGCTGATGAGTGATTACAGCGAGCCGGTAAATATTGGCAACCCGGATGAAATATCATTGAAAGATTTTGCACTGGAAGTATTGAAGCTTACAGGGTCTGCAGTTAAAATCGTGTACAAACCATTACCGGTAGACGATCCCAAACAAAGAAAGCCGGATATTACCCGTGCAAAAGAATTGCTGGGCTGGGAGCCCACCGTTGGGCGTGCAGAAGGTTTGAAAAAAACGTACGATTATTTTAAAATGCTTCCCAAAGAAGAACTTGTAAAACAGCCAAAAACATTTGAATCAAGATAACAATAACATGCTGGATGATCTTTTGTCGGGTAAGCGTGCATTGGCGGTAATAGGACTTGGATATGTAGGCTTACCGGTGGCATTGGGTATGGCGAAGCATGTACCTGTTATTGGGTTTGACATCAATAAAGATCGTGTAGCACAATTACAGCAGGGAACAGACCCTGCCAATGAATTGACGGCTGCCGATTTCAGCAATAGTAACATACGGTTTACTGCAGATGCGGAAGTGCTGCGGGAAGCCGTATGTTTTATTGTAGCCGTACCTACGCCGGTGGACGATCACAATGTACCTGATCTTTCAATGTTACTGAAAGCCGCTGCAACAGTAGGTTCAGTGATTAGTGAAGGAGGGTATGTAATATTTGAATCTACTGTGTACCCTGGCTGTACAGAAGAAGATTGTGTGCCGGTTATTGAAAAAATAAGCGGCCTTGCCTTGGGCACCGGCTTTAAAGTTGGGTATTCTCCTGAACGCATAAATCCGGGCGATCAAAAACACACCCTGCAGAACATTATCAAAGTAGTGGCTGGATGTGATGAAGTGGCTACAGAAACTATCGCAAAACTGTATGGTATGGTAACCAGTGCAGGTGTGCACAAAGTGTCCTCCATACGTGTTGCAGAAGCTGCCAAGATTATTGAAAATACACAGCGTGATCTCAATATTGCATTGATGAATGAATTGTCGATCATCTTCGACAAAATGGGCATCAATACTTTTGAGGTACTGGAAGCAGCTGCCACCAAGTGGAACTTTGTGAAATTCTCTCCTGGTTTGGTTGGCGGGCACTGCATTGGTGTTGATCCCTACTATTTAACCTATAAAGCGGCCGAACTGGGTTACAGTTCAAAAGTAATATTGGCCGGCCGTTATATCAATGATGGCATGGGTGCGTATGTGGCTAAAAAAGTAGTGCAGCATATTATTGCCAATTGCAGCAACGTGCGTGATGCAAGAGTGCTGATAATGGGCGCAACTTTTAAGGAGAATGTTACGGATATCCGTAATTCAAAAGTGGCCGATGTGGTACATAGTCTGCAAGCGTATCATTTGCAGGTAGAAGTTACAGACCCCGGTGCAAACAGCGATGAATTGCAGCGGGAATATGGCTTTGGTTTAATACAGGTGCCGCACGGAAAATATGATGCGGTGGTGATTGCAGTATGCCATAAAGAATACCTGCAGTTAACCGGCGCTTATTTTGAAAGTATTACACAGCCTCATGCACTGATAGCCGATATCAGGGGTATTTATCGTAATCATATTCAATCCAGGCAATACTGGAGTTTATAAGCAACCTACAATGGCAAACAAACAGATCGTTTTAGTTTCGGGTAAAAATGGTCAGCTGGGATATGAATTGCAACAGCTGGCAGGTGCATTTCAGGATACATATGAATTTGTATTTGCAGACAGAACAGGACTGGATGTGTCTGATGCGGCCAGCATAGAACAGGCATTCAGACAATACCAACCGGCATTTTTCATCAACTGTGCAGCCTATACCGCGGTAGATAAAGCTGAGGCCGAACAGGCAGCTGCGCTGGCTGCAAATGCAGAAGGAGTGGGTGTTATAGCGCGTTTGTGTAATGAATACAAAACATGGCTGATACATGTTTCTACCGATTATGTATTCAATGGCAATGGAACCAGCCCATACAAACCCGAAGATGCAACAGACCCTGTAAACTATTATGGTTATACCAAATGGCAGGGCGAGCAGCTGGCATTGAAGAATAATGAGCGTACAGTCATTATCCGCACATCATGGGTGTACAGCTCACATGGCAACAACTTTGTGAAAACCATGCTGCGCCTGATGAAAGACCGTACAGATTTAAATGTAGTGAGCGACCAGGTAGGATCACCTACCTATGCGTACGATTTAGCGGAAGCGATTTTGCAGGTATTGCACCAACCGGTTGCAGGCATATACCACTACAGCAACGAAGGTGTTATTTCATGGTTCCAGTTTGCAGAAGCCATTCGTGCTATTGCAGCATTAAATTGCACAGTGCATCCCATACCTACCAGTGGTTATCCTACACCTGCCAGGCGGCCTGCCTATTCAGTAATGGATAAACAGAAAATAGCAGATACATTTCATGTGCCCATAAAACCATGGCAGGAGCGTTTAGAGGCATGTATGCAATTGTTGTAGGGCTAGGAACTAAATGAACAAATTGATAATTAAACGAATAAGGCAGCTGATTAACGGCTGCCTTAATTTTTTTTTAAGAACGCTTGCGTAAATGAAATTTTGTTTTTAGCTTCACTCAACACTTCTCCATGAGAGTGTTTCTTCTAAGATCAGGCCGTTATCTGGCGTATCAGTGCTCGGAATCTCAACGGTCTTCGATCTAAAACAAGCCAGCCAATATCTTTTATCACTTTTCAATCTGGCTTTGATGTAATCCAATCAAGAGTTTTTACAGGAATGTTGCCACATTGCTGTTTCGAATCCTACTTATTGATCCAAAGCTAACAGCTATGAAAAAGAAATGGATGATTGAAATCATCGTTTTATTGTTTGTATTGTTGTTCGTGTACGCAGGCAGCAGCAAGCTCATGGACTATAATAAGTTCAGGATTGAGTTAGGCAAATCGCCTTTATTAACAGCATTCGCGGGTAAAGTAGCAGTAGTGGTACCTGTAACAGAGTTAATCATCGCTGTGTTGCTGGTATTATCAAGAACCAGGCTTATTGCCCTGTATGCTTCTTTCACATTGATGGTTATGTTTACCACCTACATTATTGTTATACTGAAATGGAGCGATTACATTCCCTGTTCCTGCGGCGGCGTGCTGCAGCAAATGAACTGGAATCAGCATCTGATTTTTAATACTGTCTTTATTTTACTGGGAGCTGCCGGTGTTATGCTTACGGCATCACCAGGCGGTCGCGCAAAAGCAGTCATCCCGTCTGAACAACTTGTAACAGAGTAAGCCGAAAATCTTAAGAGTAGGCATCATCATTAAACTTGTATTTATGAAAAGGAAAGCAATTGTATACGTATTGATTTTTGCTTTGGCAATAGGCGCTTCAGCGTATACGCGGGTAGCGAAGAAGAAGAATCAGGTACTTTACTATGTATCATATGCCAGTTCTCCCGGTGGACGATGTACAATCATTAGCTATCCTGACAGTGACTGCGTTATATCTGAAGTAGGAGCATATTGTACCTATCACAATGAAGAGGCGATTTCCTTTGTGTTATATCATGATGATGGTACTACATTTTGTTTTAATCCTATGTATCGTTTGTTTTAGCCCTTTCAATTTTAAAAATGCAGAAGGTAAAAATTCTATTCCTTTGTGCGGCTTCGGGTATAATTTCAATATGGGGCTTATACGCTTATTCTAAAAAGGTAAACAATACACCAAACGGTTTTATACGATTGTTACCGCCTCATATAGCAACACCACATCAAATTTTAAATGTTGGTGCAAATAGCTGGTACATAGCCGGGGATGATAATGAGCATTTCTTTTTAGGGAATGTTACTGCCCCCGGCTATATAATGCAAGTGGGCAGTGCTTTGAAAGATACCAATATAAATATGCTGAGTATAAGTCCGGTAGGTCAGAAGATATATAAAAGTGCAAAATTATATGTTGATGCTGCGGGTACTTACCTGTTTGATGGCATTGGCAGACAAATGTTTTATGATACACTGAAGCGAAAGCATTTAGAGCAGCGTTTAATGAATGCCTATTTTACTTCTGCCGTCCCGGTATCAAAAGGCACATTGATTTTAAGAGCAGTTGACAAGAAACTAAAGCAGCATATATTACTGAAATACACAGCAGACTCTATTGCGCTTAATAAAAATGTATTGCAAAAACAGGTGGATGGCATTTTTTGTACCGATGGCATATTACAATACGACCGGGTAAATGCCGCTATCGTCTATCTGTACTATTATAGAAACCAGTTTGTTCGCCTGGATACGAATCTTAATGTATTGTCTATTGGTAAAACGATAGATACTGTTAGTCATGTTAAGTTAAGCGTTGGTAGCATTGCATCACAACAGGAAGTCACCATGTCGGCTCCGCCAGTGGTTGTAAACAAAGCGAGCTGTATTAGCAATGGTTTGTTATATGTTTATTCTGCTTTAAAAGCCAATAATGAAGATGAACAAATGTTTAGCGAATCATCTGATATTGATGTTTACAATGTGAAATCAGGAAAGTATTTATACAGTTTTTTTATTCATGACATAGATCATAAAAAAATCAGGGATTTTAGAGTGATGGGTAAGTGGTTGTTAGCGCTTAACGGAAATTATATCAGTGTACATGAGTTGCGATTACCAGCTAATATGCAGTAACTTTTTTTGAATATTCATTTGGCAGTTGCCTAACAACTTGTCTACAAGAGCAATATAAATTCCGGCAGCAAATCAATTTTTTAAAAAAATGATTTGCTGGGGTAGGCTCTCTGCTAAAAAATATGAAATGAGAAAAATTGTTATTGTTAGCTTACTGCTTTGGTCTCGCTTAGCCCTGTCACAAACGGAGAGTATTCATTTGCATCTGGATAAGCAGGTGGCATATGCTAGCGATACGCTATGGTTCAAAAGCTATGTAGTTAGTAATGCCGTAAATGTGGTTAATTCCACGCTTTATGCAGAGTTATATACTGATGCAGGAAAGCTGGTGTTCCGAAAATTATTCCCTATTATACGTAATAATTCGCTTGGTCAGCTGGTGTTGCCTAACATGCCGGGCTTATATTGGTTACGTAGCTACACTAAAGGATCTTTGGATGATATTCAATCTATTACTGTGGCAGATAGCGAGAAAATCGTGGTGCGAAGTTTTCCAAAAGATTCTGGTGTTGTTGCCATGACCGACTCGCTGCACCTTACCATTATCTCAAAGTATGAGGATAATATTATTCGATGCTCCCTGTTTCCTGACACGGGATTATTTGACAGAGACTCTACACTTTACCTCACTGCAATACACATGGGGGATACAATTGCCAGACAGCCATTTTTTTTGAAAAGCGGGCATTGGCGGGTGCTCAATTTACCTATTGACAGTTTGCATGGTAATATATCCTTGCTATATAGTTATCGACAGCAGTTATGGGCAAAACATGAACTGTTTATACCTTCCAAACCTGTATCTGCCGAAATACAAAACAGGCTGGATACGTGTAGCCTAATAATTAATGATACCAGCCGGTGGAACTATTCGCTTACTGTAATAGATGCGGCCACACCTTACAATTCAACTACCATAATACATGCTGTTAGCGAAAAGAAAAATCCGGAAGATAGCTTGGATTACCTGTCTTTTCAAACCACATTCAGAAGCATAAAAAAGAAAAAACTTTACACTAACATGCCTATAATAGTTGGAGTGCAAAAGGGAAACACTACAATACCTCCGGAACTAATGAGTACAGACACTGCGGGACGTGTTAATATGAAAGGCATATATTTTTTTGACACAGCTTATGTATATTATATTCCTGGCAATGAGAAGAAAGATTTAGATGTGCAGGTAGTGGATAGAGGTGTACGTAAGTTTAGCGGCGTTAATCAAACGGAATATCGTACAGATACCATACAACAGACGCGGCCTATACAGGCCCCGGTAATAGCTTCGCCTACCGGTAAAATCAGAGATGAGGACAGTTCAGTTTATTTGCAGGGTGTAACGGTGACCACATCGTGGCAGAATAAAAATAAATGGCTGGATAAAAAGTATACAACAAATGAGTTTACATGGCCTTCTCATTTTAATTTCAACTTAATGGATAAGGATGCGACTAAAGATATCTACTCAATTTCTGACTATTTAAAACGTAATTTAATGGGATTTGAGTACGATGCAGGTAATGTACAACCTGAATATCATGGGAAGGCTGTTAGCTTCTTCCTTGATGAGCAACCGGTGGGGTGGAGCAATATTAAATTTTTACCGATCAAAGAACTGGCTTATGCTAAAGTGATTGAAGACTATAATAGGTATGGAAAAAACGATCCCATTCGAATTTGCATATATCGACGCAAAGGGGATGATATTCAGGAAAAGGAAACCAACATGAAAAAGATGATGATCACAGGTTATACCAGGCCTTTAAATTGGACACAACCTGACAGAATCACTTATTTATGGGTGCCCTACATTCACACAAACACCTTTAGTTTTAAAAATCCTGGAAAAAAGTGTCGGGTAATTGTAGAGGGCATTAGTGATAAGGGAGATGTTATTCAATTTCAAAAAGTGATCAACGACGATAGCAAGTAGATTCCGCAGGAAAAAAACTTTCAATATTTTTCATTATTCATTTGGTATATTCCAATATTGTTACTATCTTCATCTTGCCTGATAAGTAATTTGCGATGATCTTAAGCTAGCTAGCAAAGGAGGTCAATGAGGGCTTCCGCGCTTAACAGGTTTTTTAGGTTATTTTCTTCCTGGTTGCAAAACCATTTCAATCCCACCAAATTTATTAATGCATGAAATAGCCGTAGTATTTGTTATGTAAGCTATTGTAAATGCAGCTGGGGTTGGTGTACATACGCCTGGTGTTTTGAAAAAAAATGAATAATGCTTCACCCATTTATTCTTTGCAGACGTCATGTATACGATTTATACGAGGCCAAACATGGGCTTCCTATCTGGTAAATCTCTTCAATCCATATTTATTACTATTTCTGCTTGTATCTGCACGGCTCAAGTTGGCTTGAGTGAATGCCGGACATATACCGACTGATCTGTTCAATAGGAATGAATAGTATCGGGTGTTTATACAGTCAGTTATCCCGGCAACTGGGAGTACCTCCACCTGTTAAGGAATACAGTTCACACGCGTTGGTGAACTGTAATGGAGGTGATCTGGGCTTCCACTCTTAACAGGTTTTACTCGTTTCTGCAGGTTAACAATATCACTATCGCCAATTGTTCAGTAGATGCAGAAAAATTTAATGCCGTTCACCCATTTACAAATTTGCGGTGTCATATAATTGCACGGCATGCGCGAACGGTACATATGCATTTTATCTCCGGTTGCTCCGCTGTTTGTAAAGTATGTTTCATTCCCCCTGCACTTCTGCAGAAACTTTACCTTAATTTATTGGTTCGCATTACCAGTTAGGCTGCATTGAATTGCTCAGCAAACAATTTCAGACTTTTCCTTTATTGAATACTTCGCTTTGCACATTGACCGTAGTGAAATTACTGCCCGAAACATCACTCACGGTATACACGTTCTTACCGGTTTCTTCGTTCTTTTTATTGCAAATGGTGATCTCCACCGTTTTATTGGCCTGTAAAAAATAAAAGTCCTTGCAGTCCTGTGCAAACAAAGCGGTGGCATGCCGTACAATCGCCGGCAGGATAATTCAGTGTTTCATGTTTTTTTCGAAAAAAGGCAGCAGCGCCATAAAGTGCAAGAGGAAAAATTCACCAGGTACGGTGTGCAGTAGAATAAAAAAAGCGAAGAAAATCTTCGCTTTAGTTGGTTGGACCACTAGGATTCGAACCTAGACAGGCAGAACCAAAATCTGCAGTGCTACCGTTACACAATGGTCCAATCCGTAATTGGGTTGCAAAAATAGGGGAGTGGTATTAACTGGCAAAAAAAATGTACGGGAATTTTAGTTCTTTTTTAGCCGTACCCGGATAAAATATTCAGCTAAAACCTTATTGCTCAATATTTGGTAGAAATAGTTGCTTATTTTGCAGCACTACTAAATAGCGATAACCAGTATGAAAAGAAGAGCGTTTATTCAGCAAACAGCCATGGCATCAGCCGCCCTGGTTGCAACCAAGTATGCAGGAGCTATGACACAATCATCCGACTTTCCCGTAGTAAGAGTAGGGGCAGGCTTCAGAAAATTCAGCAGCCCGGCAGTAGAAAATCTCATCGCAGATATCAAGAAAAATATTGGCAACAAAGAAATAGCCTGGCTTTTTGAAAACTGTTTTCCCAATACACTCGATACAACCGTAACGTTTGAAATGATCGATGGAAAGCCGGATACCTATGTAATCACAGGTGATATTGATGCCATGTGGCTGCGCGATAGCTCTGCCCAGGTATGGCCTTATATCCCGCTGTGTAAAACCGATAAGGCATTGCAACAGCTGATACAGGGGGTTATTCACCGCCAGGCAAAATGTATTATCAAAGATCCGTATGCCAATGCTTTTTATAAAGATGAAACCAAAGAAAGCGAATGGGAAAAAACGGATATCACCGATATGAAGCCCGGTATTCATGAACGCAAATGGGAGGTAGACAGCCTATGTTACCCCATCCGTTTAAGTTATGGTTACTGGAAACAAACCGGCGACGCCACACCTTTTGATGCACATTGGCTATCGGCCATGAAGCTTGTGGTGCAGACTTTTAAAACACAACAGCGTTTTGAAGGTAAAGGTCCTTATAGCTTCCAGCGCAAAACTGCCTGGGCTACCGATGGCGTTCCACTGGGCGGGTATGGCTATCCCAACAAACCCAATGGCTTAATCTGCTCTATGTTCAGGCCCAGTGATGATGCTACTATTTATCCTTATCTCATACCAAGCAACTACTTTGCTTACCGCTCACTGCAGCAGTTAAGTGAAATGGCTGCCGCGCTGCACAGCAACGAACTGGCAGCAAGTGCAGCAGCCCTTTCTGCACAGGTGAAAAAAGCATTGGACGCATACGCCAAAGCACACCATGCAACCTATGGCGATATCATTGCCTTTGAAACCAATGGCTACGGCAGCTATAATTTAATGGATGATGCCAATGTGCCTTCTCTGTTGTCATTGCCCTACCTCGGTGCTATGGCGGCTACCGATCCGTTGTATAAAAACACACGCCGTTATGTGCTGAGCAGCGAAAATCCTTTTTACTTTAAAGGCGCAGCCGGACAAGGCATCGGCGGCCCGCACACTGGCCTGGATTATATCTGGCCTATCAGTATTACCATGCAGGGACTTACCAGCACAGACGAAAAAGAAATCAAAGCCTGTGTTGATATGCTGCAACGTGTACACGCCGGCACCGGGTTCATGCACGAATCTTTCCATAAAGACGATGCCAGCAAATTCTCCCGCAAATGGTTTGCCTGGGCAAATACCCTTTTCGGCGAATTTATCTGGAAAGTGTACAGGGAACATCCACAATTGTTAGCATAAATCAGTAACGTTATACTTTAAAAACCTGAATACAATAAAGGCATATGAAAAAAATCCTTGGTGTTGGTTTGCTTGTAATGCTGATTGCTATGGTTGCGTTTAAAGCAGATAAAAAGAAGAAAGTGGTTTTCTTTGGCGATTCTATCACTGAAGCAGGCGTAAAACCCGGTGGTTATATTACTGTTCTGAAAGATAAACTGGCAAAGGAAAATATCAACGATTACGAACTAGTTGGCGCCGGCATTGGCGGCAATAAGGTATACGATTTATACCTGCGCATGGAAACCGATGTGTTGGCCCAACAACCAGATATCGTGGTGATTTACGTTGGTGTAAATGATGTGTGGCACAAACGCAGCTTTGGCACGGGTACCGACCCTGATAAATTTGAAAAATTCTACAGGGCTATTATCAAAAAGCTGCAGGCACAGAACATTAAAGTGGTGATATGTACACCTGCAACTATCGGTGAACGTAAAAACTTTACCAATGCACAGGATGGTGAACTGAACCAGTACAGCGAGATTATCCGCAAAATTGCGAAGAGTGAAAGTATACCTGTGGTTGACCTGCGTGCGTTGTTTACCCAATACCTGCAAACAAATAACCCCGACGATAAAGACAGGGGCGTATTAACGGTAGATGGTGTGCACCTGAACGAAAAAGGCAACAATATGGTAGCCGATGAAATGTGGAAAGGCATTACACAGGTGAAATAACGGGCACCTGGACTTTATAAAAGAATCCTGGCCAATAGCCGGGATTTTTTTTGCCTGTCAGTGCCTGTCATTTGATGGTAGTTGCAGAAAGGATTGCAGGTGCGGTGTAATGCTTGCTGCACAATCCATAACCATCAGGTGTTTGCCACCGGGTATGGTTACGTTGCATTGTACACGTGCATAGGGCAACATCTTGTCTGCCGTGCCGTGAATATGTAACAGGTTGCCGGGTATTATTGTATTTTTCCAGCGCAGAATGGCGCCGAATGCCCAGGTGTTAAAGGGCACAAAGCAGTCTCGGATAATGGAATGAAATGCGTGAATACTCTCTTGTTTTTCTGCACCAAATAACCAGTTGCAGCGTTGTGCCATTGCGCGCAGCCATGCATCAGGAATGCAGTTGTATACAGGGAAATAACGGGCTGCATGCATCCAGCGGGGCAGTTCCTGCCTGGTTTTAGCACTGGATATAATCACTGCTTTTATTTGCGGATCTGCTTTTGCCATTTCTACAGCCAGCATACCACCGAAAGATACACCTGCCAATAAAGGATGTGCTTCAGGGATGGTTTGCCGCAGCCGCTGTGCGTATGATTCCAGCTTTTCATGCGGTAGCGGAATAATCCATGGCACATATACCGGTTTACAAAACGGCATATCCAGGAAACGAAAAACCCGTTCATCGGCACCTAAACCAGATAAGAAGTAAACCTGTTGCATGGCAGCGTTATTGGTAAGCAATCAGCATGTGCTTTATTGAAAGTAATCAAATAAAGCGCCGTTTTGCTGCCTTGTTATGCCATGCCGGTAATATATTTTCGCAAAACTGTTGTTACTTCTGTGGCATGGTCCATCACCATTAAATGGGAACCACCTGTAATGGTTTCGTTGCAGTAAACCAATGAATAGGGCAACAGCCTGTCTGC
The DNA here is from genome assembly GCF_003412455.1 of Deminuibacter soli. Lineage (GTDB taxonomy): Bacteria > Bacteroidota > Bacteroidia > Chitinophagales > Chitinophagaceae > Deminuibacter > Deminuibacter soli. The sequence goes on from NZ_QTJU01000002.1 coordinate 322,570, forward strand.
ATCGCCGTGAATATGCACCAGGTTGCCGGGTACTTCGTTGTTTTGCCAGCTGATGATGGCATCTACTGCCCAGGCATCGAAATAAAGATCGCTGTCGTCGATAATGTGATTCAGTACTTTCTTGGTATCGGGCTGCAGGGGGCCGAAAAAGTAATCATTCCTTTTTTCAAACCAACGGATAAAATCATGTGGCAGGTACCGGTGCAGGGGCCAGAAACGGCTGAGTTTTATCCACGCGGGTATTTCGCTGCGCGTTTTAGCGCTGGAAATGATAATGGCTTTGATGGCATTGTTCAGTTTCGCCATTTCAACGGTAAGCATGCCGCCGAACGAAAGACCAACAATACAGGGATTTTCTTCGGGTATGGTCTGCCGCAGCCGGCTGGCATAGGCAGGCAAACTTTCCTGTGGCCCGGGCTGTATCCAGGGTACAAACACCGGTTTGCAGAAAGAAAGATCCAGCGCCTGGAACATGCGCTCATCTGCACCCAATCCTGATAAAAAATACACGTTTTTCATGGTACATAAACTTAATAAAAAAGCGTCACCGGTGCCGCTGTTAACATAAAAATAGCAGTGCAACGGTAACGCCTGTTATGTAGCTGAAAACGGTTATTTAAACTCTACGAGGTAGTAATTCTTTTTGCCCTTTTGTACCAGCAGGTATTTGCTGTGCAGCAACTGGTCGGCTGTTACTTTTTCTGCAATATCACTCACCTTGTTGCGGTTAATGCTTACGCCACCGCCCTGTACGGTTTTGCGTGCTTCGCCTTTGCTCGGAAAGATCGTTGTTTCTGCCAGAAAACTTACCACATCAATTCCTTCCTGTAATTTGCTGATATCGAAGTCGAACTTTACAATGCCCTGCATGCCTTCAAGATCTTCTACAGAAAGGCTTTCAGCAGGTGCACTCTGGTTAGCGAACAATTTGGCTGTTGTTTCCAGCGCTTCGTTATAACCTGTTTCACCATGAATGAATACGGTTACTTCTTTTGCCAGCGTTTTCTGTAAATAACGGGCACCGGCATCTTCGTTGTGTTTGGCTATTACGCCGCTGATAGTAGGCTCGTCGAGGAAGGTGAATATTTTAATCCATTTCTCTGCGTCTGCATCTGTGGCATTTAACCAAAACTGGTAAAAATTGTATGGACTTGTTCTGCTGGGATCAAGCCATATGTTACCGGCTTCGCTTTTGCCAAACTTGCCACCATCTGCCTTGGTAATAAGCGGGCAGGTAAATACAAAGGCTTCGCCATTGGCTTTGCGGCGTACCAGTTCAGTACCGGTGGTCATGTTGCCCCACTGGTCGCTGCCACCCATCTGCAGCTTGCAGTTCAGGTTTTTGTACAGCCAGTAAAAATCGTATCCCTGCATCAGCTGGTAAGCGAATTCGGTATAGCTGATACCGGTTTCGCCTTCAATACGTTTTTTCACGCTGTCTTTCGCCATCATATAGTTCACGGTAATGTGCTTACCGGTATCGCGCAAAAATTCAATAAATGAAATGGTTTTAAACCAGTCATAGTTATTGGTCATCACCGCTGCATTAGGCAGGGCAGGATCGAATTGCAAAAATTTCTCCAGCTGTGCTTTTACACCAGCGATGTTTTTGTTCAGGGTTGCTTCGTCAAGCAGGTTGCGTTCTGCGCTTTTGCCGCTCGGGTCGCCCACCATGCCGGTAGCGCCGCCAACAAGTGCAATGGGTTTATGCCCTGCTTTTTGCAGGTGCACCAGTAATATAATAGGTACCAGGTTGCCAATATGCAAACTGTCGGCCGTAGGGTCAAAACCAATGTAGCCGGTGGTCATTTCCTTTTGCAACTGCGCTTCGGTGCCGGGCATAATATCCTGTATCATGCCTCTCCAGCGCAGTTCTTCAATTAAATTCATGCAAAAACTGATTTGCGCAAAAATAGCCAAAGGGGGGCAACAAAGCAAAAGGGCCAGCATACGAAATGCCAGGCCCCTGTTTTTATTGATCCTGCTAAGCGAATTGCAGTTGCATTTACGTCAACTGGTTATTGACCGTCATTGGCAACCTTACTATCTTATTGATTTTAGTAGTCAGGGTTTTTTCATTGAAACGGATAAGGGCGTTCTTTTTAGCAACTACCCAAATGAGGTTTACCGTGGCAGGACTTGCAATTTTATTTACCTTGATATTGCTGCATTCCAAAAGTTTGTTCCGTACGTTCATGGTTAACTGTTGATGACGCTGCAAACCTACTGCGGCTGTGGCAGGCGTTACAGGTGTGAGTTAACAGTACACACTGCTTTTTTCCCTCTTGCAGAAATGAAACGAATTGTTTATACTATCAAAATGCTTTTAGCAGCTCAGGAAGGGGTTGGCCCGTAATTATTTTACCGGCATCTTTGCAGCATGAACAAAGTAGGCATCGGTACACGCGTTATTAATTTCCTGGTAGATACCCTGTTATTCAGCATTCTCGGATACATTGGCTACAAGGTGAATACTTTTTATGCCTACTACTACCATACGCCGTATTACCCTTTTTACTACTTCTTTTATGCAGCCTGGTTTGTGTACTATTTAATTTTAGAAGGATTGTTTGCGCGCACGCCTGGTAAACTGCTTTCCATGTCAAAAGTGGTGAACCGCCAGGGCAAACGGCCGAATTTTGGCCAGATACTGCTGCGTTCCTTGCTGCGTCTTACCTTAATAGACTGCTTCTTTATCCCGTTTCTCGACAAAACACTGCACGATGCGCTGAGCGGCACCGAAACCGTTGAAGCATGATGGCTTAATGGAGTGATGGTGAAATGGCCTGGCAGCCCGATTAGTAAGGTGCAGGCTGCTTTAGGCTTTCAGCTGTTGCATGCGGTAGATGTATTTGCCTACCATATCAAATTCAATATTTACTACGCTGCCTGCTGTTACCTGGCGGATGCTGGTATGGTGATAAGTATAGGGGATAATGGCTACTGTAAAGCGGTTGCGGGTTACGTTGAAAATGGTTAAGCTGGTGCCATTCAATGAAATGGAGCCTTTTTCTATCACCAGGTGGGCAAACTGGTCAGGAAATTCAAAGGTGTATTCCCAGCTGCCGTTAAGGTCGGTTTTGTTTACACAGGTGGCAGTGGTATCTACATGCCCCTGTACAATATGGCCATCCAGGCGGCCGTTCATAATCATACAACGCTCCAGGTTTACGGTGTCGCCGGTTTTCCACTGGCCCAGGTTGGTTTTCTGGATGGTTTCGGCAATGGCAGTTACCTGGTGCGCATCGTTGGCCAGGGCTTCTACGGTAAGACAAACGCCGTCGTGACTGATACTTTGATCAATTTTAAGTTCAGGTGACACAGATGACTGAATCCAGAAGCTTTTATTGGTGCCGCTGGTGGTAATACCTGTAATAATGCCGGTGGTTTCAACAATTCCTGTAAACATGCAGCGAAGTTAACTCATTAGTTGATAGCGCAAAAACACGGAATGCAGTGGATAACCGCGAAAAAATTTGTTTTTTATGCAGATTGATTTTACTTTTGCTCTCCAAATTTCCTAAAGGAGGTATAATACTATGCTGATAATCGACTCAAAAGATTGCGAAAACATTGACAAAGCGCTGAAGAAATACAAGAAAAAGTTCGAAAAGAGCAAAGCCTTGTTGCAGTTACGCGAGCGTCAGAGCTTTACGAAACCATCTGTAAGGCGTCGCACAGAAGTGTTGAAAGCTATCTACAAACAGAAGGTAGCCAGCGGTAAAATTGATGCTTAGTTCAATTTATCAATAATACTTTAAGGCCATACAACGCTTTGGTGTTGTATGGCTTTTTAGTGCCGCTATGCAAAGGGTGTTCTGCATCAGGATAAATTCCCGTAATTTTAGCCTGTTGTATGATTGTGCAAAACCCGCATATACAGTTATTTGTCAATTATCTCCGCTTTGAAAAGCGGTACTCCCCGCATACGGTTACTGCCTATGCTACCGATCTGGAGCAGCTGTATGCCTTCCTGGCCAGTCAATTCGATTCCCCGGCCATCACAGCCGTTACCTCAGGCATGATACGCAGCTGGATGGCTGAACTGAAAGGAGATAACCAGACTGCCAAATCCATCAACCGCAAAATATCTGCACTTAAATCGTATTTCAAATTTTTACAGAAACAGGGGCTGGTTACCCAGTCGCCCTTAACTACCATTGTTACTCCCAAAGTAAATAAGCGTTTGCCGGCCTTTGTACAGCAGCAGGAAATGGAAACGCTGTTTAACGCCGACCGTTTTGAAGACAGCTGGAAGGGGAGAACCGACCGGCTGGTATTACTGCTGTTTTATCATACCGGTATGCGTGTAAGCGAACTGGTAAACCTGAAACAAGAGCAGCTGGATGCGCATTACAGCCAGCTGAAAGTGCTGGGTAAAGGCAATAAGGAACGGATAATACCGGTGTCTGCCGCGCTGGTAAAAGAACTGCAGCAATACATGGCAGACAAGCCCGGGAAGCTGCCCGGTGTAACGCAGCTGTTTGTAAACGCCAGGGGCAAGCCGCTGTATGCCAGGTACGTGTACAGCGTGGTACAGGCCAAACTCAGCGAAATAACCACATTGCAGAAGAAAAGTCCGCACGTATTACGCCACACCTTTGCCACGCATTTAATGAACAATGGCGCTGATTTAAATGCAGTAAAAGAGCTGCTGGGGCATGCCAGTCTTGCCGCCACGCAGGTGTACACGCACAATACCATCGAAAAGTTGAAGGAAGTATTCCGGAAGGCACATCCCAAGGCATAAAAGCGTGCAACAAGCGTCAAGGCCACCCGCAAACAGCTGCCCGTCAACGGCTGTGTTTTTCTTCTAAAATCACCTTAAAATTCCGGCTGTAACTTGATTATTTCATATGGTATAATTACCTTCAGTATTCCCGTTAAGTTCTGTTTTTATGGTTTAAAATCTACTCTTAAGTTCTTTCATTTATTGTTCACCTAAAAGCGATTCGCTATGAACGTTAACATCCAAACTGTACACTTTGATGCAGATGTAAAACTGATTGATTACGTGAGTAAAAAACTGCAAAAGATCAACACCTTTCATGACAGGATCATCAAAGTGGATGTGTTTCTTAAACTGGACAATGTTGTGCACACCATTAAAGACAAAATCGCTGAAATCCGGGTTCATGTGCCACGGCAGAACTTTTTCGTGAAAGTTTCTTCCAAATCATTTGAAGAATCTTTCGATGCGGCACTGGATTCATTGTTTAATCAAATAAAACGCAAGAAAGACAAGCAAGCAGCTTAAAAAAATCATTCAAAGGCCCTCCGGGGCCTTTTTTTTATAATAATTTTGCGCCATGCGAGTGATTATATGTTTAGCGGCAGCCGTAACACTAACGGTTTTGACTGCATGCGGAAGGCACAAGGTAGCAGATATACGCGCCCATATCATTGAGCGAAGGATGTCGAATGATGGCCGTTTACTGATCAGGTATCTCTTCAAAAAGCAAGGCACTTTGGTAGTGGATAGTGCTGAGTTTGAGCATGAAACAGTTGTTCCGCACGATTCTGTAAAGGTAATTTTTACACCGGGCGATTCTTCAGAACATAAGCTGGTATTGCCTTAACACACCCCCGGAAAATGAAGGCAAAAAAATGTTTTAAAAAACATTCGAAAATTTTCCATTCAAAATTTTGACAATTCAACTTTTCTCTTACCTTTGCCATCCCGAAAAACAAGGGTAGATCTTTAACACAAGCCTTTTGAACTCAATCTGTAAGGATTGAAAAAGAGGGTTAAAATTGCCGCTTTAGCTCAGCTGGTAGAGCAACTGATTTGTAATCAGTAGGTCGTTGGTTCGATTCCGACAAGCGGCTCACATGCTGCTTCAATTTGATTGAATAATGACGATTGAAATGGTAAGTGGGGCAGGTTCCAGAGCGGCCAAATGGGGCGGACTGTAAATTCGCTGTCTTTCGACTTCAGAGGTTCGAATCCTCTCCTGCCCACAGTAGTAATTTGAAAATTTGAAAGTGTGATTGTTTGAAAAACAAGGAAGCACATTTTGATGTTTTAAAATTGAAGTTCTTTGTTTTTGAAATAATCAGCTGAATGTGTTGTTACACTGGCGGTTTTATTTTCAAATAAACATGCGGAAGTAGCTCAATTGGTAGAGCGATAGCCTTCCAAGCTATAGGTTGCGGGTTCGATCCTCGTCTTCCGCTCCGATTCAGTTAGCAGCAGGCGATTACAGTTTACTGTAACACCCACTGCAATCTGCCAACTGAGAAATGCCGTTGTAGCTCAGGGGTAGAGCACTTCCTTGGTAAGGAAGAGGTCGAGAGTTCAATTCTCTTCAACGGCTCCAAATCCGGATACAGGTTTACAGGTCCGGTATATAAATGTCTGGCATCTTATCAGGTGTTTTGACATTTTACATAAACGCTCAAGGGTGTTACGCACGTCAAACGGATGGGCAAACACCAAAGCCTCTCTTCTTAACAAAACAAATGATAAGATGAGCAGGCTTGACAAGTTGAAGTGTGCGACGCAACAGGTGCTGTGGTTATTGAACTGTTGCTGACTACATAGATTACAAATTGTAAAACCACAACAAAAACCGATAAGATGTCTAAAGAGACCTTTAAGAGGGAGAAACCTCACGTAAACGTTGGTACCATCGGTCACGTAGACCACGGTAAAACAACATTAACCGCTGCCATTACAGACGTACTGTCTAAAAAAGGTCTGGCGGAGAAAAAAAACTACGATGATATCGATGGCGCTCCTGAAGAAAAAGAAAGGGGTATCACTATCAATACCGCACACGTAGAATACCAAACAGCAAACCGTCACTATGCGCACGTTGACTGTCCTGGTCACGCCGACTACGTGAAAAACATGATTACCGGTGCTGCTCAGATGGACGGTGCTATCCTTGTTGTGGCTGCAACAGATGGTCCTATGCCCCAGACTAAAGAGCACATCCTGCTTGCACGTCAGGTAGGTGTACCCCAGATCGTTGTTTTCATGAACAAAGTTGACCTGGTTGACGACGCTGAACTGCTGGACCTGGTTGAAATGGAAATCCGCGAACTGTTAAGCTCATATGGTTTTGATGGTGATAACACACCAATCATCAAAGGTTCTGCTACAGGCGCACTGGCTGGTGATCCACAGTGGGTTAAACAGGTAGAAGAACTGATGGAAGCTGTAGATTCTTACATTCCGCTGCCTCCCCGTCCTATCGATCTGCCGTTCCTGATGTCTGTAGAAGACGTATTCTCTATCACTGGTCGTGGTACAGTTGCTACAGGTCGTATCGAACGCGGTATCATCAAAGTTGGTGAAGCTGTAGAAATCGTAGGTCTGATGGACGCTCCCCTGAACTCTACCGTTACAGGTGTTGAGATGTTCAAAAAACTGCTCGACGAAGGTCAGGCAGGTGACAACGCTGGTCTGCTGCTGCGTGGTATTGAGAAAACCCAGATCCGTCGTGGTATGGTTATCGTAAAACCAAAAAGCATCACTCCGCACACTGAATTCAAATGTGAAGTATACGTACTGAGCAAAGAAGAAGGTGGCCGTCACACGCCGTTCTTCAACAAATACCGCCCTCAGTTCTACTTCCGTACTACGGACGTAACTGGTGAAGTAGTATTACCTGAAGGTACTGAGATGGTTATGCCTGGCGATAACATCGGCTTGAACGTTAAACTGATCCAGCCGATCGCTATGGAAAAAGGTCTGAAATTCGCTATCCGCGAAGGTGGCCGTACAGTAGGTGCCGGTCAGGTTACCGAAATCATCAAATAGTTAACCAACGCATCTTTGCTGTAGAGCATTGATGTATAACTATACTAAAAAGTGCCTGTAATAATTGTTACGGGCACTTTTTCGCCTCAGGCGAAAATAATTGTACAAGGCACACTGATATTAAATAGCTTTGCTCCTTGTACAACATACGGGCCTAGTTCAATGGTAGAATAGCGGTCTCCAAAACCGTTGATACGGGTTCGAATCCTGTGGCCCGTGCTTAGAAATTTGAAAATGAATAATTTGAGAATTTTGGAAATGATTCTTATCTTTCCTGCTTCCCATTATTCGTTTTCAAATTTTTGTAATTAATTAAAATACCTATTGTGAATAAGGTTTCAAACTATTTTAAAGAATCTTACCAGGAACTGGTGGAAAAAGTAACCTGGCCTACCTGGTCTCAGTTACAGCAGTCAACTGTAATTGTTCTGGTTGCTACAGTACTGATTACCGCGCTGGTATGGGTTATGGACTTTGCCAGCAGCCAGATACTGAAGCTCGTTTATTCATTATTTAAGTAAGAGCGTAAATGGAAGAAAATACAGCGCAACAGCAACAGTCAACAGAAAAGGAAAGTAAGTGGTATGTGCTGCGTGTGGTGAGTGGCAAAGAGCGTAAGGTAAAAGAATACCTCGATAAAGATATTTCACGCAGTGGCTGGACGGAGATCGTGAAACAGGTATTCCTTCCAATGGAAAAGGTATATAAAGTGCAGAACGGTAAAAAAGTAATGCGCGAAAAAAACTACTTTCCTGGTTATGTAATGCTCGAAGTGGCAGATGGTAAACTCAATGATGATATCATCCAGCACATCAGCAATATCAGCAACGTAATGCATTTCTTAACCGATGGCAAGGGCAGCAAGGGTAATATCATCTCCCTGCGCAAAGCCGAAGTAAACAAAATGCTGGGTAAGGTAGATGAAATGAACGACCAGGGTGTTACACTCAGCGAACCGTTCATTGTTGGTGAAACCATCAAAATCATCGAAGGCCCGTTCAACGATTTCAACGGTGTTATCGAAGAGGTAAACGACGAGAAGAAAAAACTCAAGGTTACCGTAAAAATCTTCGGACGATCTACACCGGTAGAATTGAACTACATGCAGGTTGAAAAATTAAGCTAATAATACAAAGCCATCTGAGAAGATGGCTTTTTTGTTATATGGTTTTATGGATAAAGACATTAAAAAAGGCAGCGGGTATTTACCTGCTGCCTTTTTTAATGGTACTGCTGCGGTTAGTTGGCGATATATTTTACAAAACCGGTAAGCACCACATAACGTTTGCCGGATGCATCACTGTAAATAAGGTATTGGGTGGGGTAGTAGCCGGTAGTAAGGTGTTTGGCCGGTTGCTTAATGGCACCGCTGAAAGTAGTTACACTCTGCAGGTAAGCCAGGGTAACCATGGGCTCGTAAAATGTTTCCTTACTGTTGTACGAGCCGTAAATAAAGGTTTGGGTAAAGGCGCCGCCGTTGAGTTCAGGCGCAGTTTTATCAGCCCAGTGTGTACCCATACGCGCTTCGCCACCAGGTACGCGGATATAATCTGCGGGCAGGTAGCCATCGGCAGGTAATTGGTCAAAACCGGTAGGGTCGTCCATATAGGCGGGAATTTTTTCCCTTTCTGCCAGCGGCATATTGTAAAAATGAAAATCGAAATGCGGGCGGCTGTATACGCCTACCGGCATGTGACCAAGGGGATTCCAGTTGGCCGCGAGGTGATCGAATACCGTGTATTTTTTCGCTGCTGCATCCAGCGGCACCAGGTATTCGTGCGAAGGCATAGGCATATCGCCCATACCGGTGCTGTCTGCATAAAAAATCATGCTGTCTTCATGCGAGGCAGCAGGCAGGTTCTGGATGGCTGCCGGTGTAATTTCGTACCCTATCTGAACGGGGATATTGCCGGGATTAAGGGTAATGAAAGAGCGTACGGAACCATTGCCCATACTTACGGACTGGCCGTAGTGGGTGGTATTTAAACCGCCCTGCTGGTCGGTACAGGAAAACAGGAAAACGGAAAGCAGGAGGAAAAGGGCCGCGAAACGTGCGGACTTAAGCTGAAGATTCTTCATGAAAGCGTTGGTTTTTCGGATTTTTCTTAAAAATAAAGGATAATGCTTTGTGTACCAAGAGAAAGAGAAGTGCGGGAAATTGTTGTGAAATTTAAATAAGAAATATTACCTTTGCTGCCCCAAAAGTTCTTTTTAGTATATATTGAGAATGTAGTATTTGGGAGTTCGCCCCGGGTTCGGGGGAACGTTAATACCAAAAATTGAAGTAACATGGCAAAAGAAATTTCAACCTTCGTTAAGTTGCAGGTGAAAGGCGGTCAAGCCAATCCTGCTCCTCCGGTAGGTCCTGCACTCGGTTCTAAGGGTGTGAACATCATGGAGTTCTGTAAGCAATTCAATGCCAGAACCCAGGATAAAATGGGTAAAGTACTCCCTGTATTAATTACAGTGTACAACGACAAGTCATTCGACTTCGTTATCAAAACGCCTCCCGCTTCTGTTCAACTGATGGAAGCTGCCAAAATCCAGAAAGGTTCTAAGGAGAGCAATCGTAACAAAGTAGGTAAAGTTACCTGGGCACAGGTTGAGGCAATTGCCAAAGACAAAATGCCTGATCTGAACTGCTTTACGGTTGAAAGTGCAATGAAAATGGTAGCAGGTACAGCACGCAGTATGGGAATTACTGTTGATGGAGCTGCTCCCTGGCAAAATTAATTGTGAACCCTCCTAAACAACTCATTTGTTATGGCAAGTATTACTAAAAAAAGAAAAGTAGCGGAAGCGAAAGTCGATAAAAATAAACTGTATTCTTTAAAAGACGCTTCTGCATTGGTGAAAGAAGTGAACTGCACCAAATTTGACAGTTCAGTTGACCTTCACATCCGTTTGGGTGTTGACCCCAAAAAAGCCGACCAGCAGGTACGTGGTACTGTTACCCTGCCGCATGGTACCGGTAAAACAAAACGTGTATTGGTTTTGTGTACGCCTGATAAAGAAGCTGATGCGAAAGCAGCAGGCGCTGATTTTGTTGGCCTGGACGAATTTATCCAGAAAATCGAAAGCGGCTGGACTGATGTTGACGTTATCGTTGCAACACCTTCAGTGATGCCTAAAATTGGTAAACTGGGTAAAGTACTGGGTCCCCGTAACCTGATGCCTAACCCTAAAACAGGTACTGTTACCAACGATGTGGCAGCAGCTGTAAACGAAGTAAAAGGCGGTAAAATCGCATTCAAAGTTGATAAAGCTGGTATCATCCACGCTTCTATCGGCCGTGTATCTTTTACTCCTGAAAAACTCGCGGCTAACGGCCAGGAGTTGATCAACGCCATCGTAAAGTTGAAACCTTCTGCAGCAAAAGGCACTTACGTTAAAGGTGTAAGCCTGGCTAGCTCAATGAGCCCCGGTGTTGCTGTTGACACAAAATCAGTTTTAAACTAATCTGCCCGGTTCCATTGAATCGTAAGGATTACAAACAAGAAGCGTTATGAATAAAGATCAAAAAAACGAGGTTATTGAACTTCTGAAAGAGAAGTTCTCCCAATATAACAACTTCTACGTAACCAATACAGAAGCATTGACCGTAGAGCAGGTTGGTAAACTGCGCCGCGCCTGTTTTGACAAACAGGTAGAGATGAAAGTGGCTAAAAACACTTTGATCCGCAAGGCCCTTGAATCACTGGATGCTGAAAAATACAGCGGTGTTTACGAATCACTAAACAACGTAACTGCCCTGATGTTCTCAGAAAATCCCAAAGAACCAGCTTTGATCATCAGCGCTTTCCGCAAAGGAAGCAATGGTGAAAAACCTGAGCTGAAAGCAGCTTTCATTAACGGCGACGTTTATGCAGGCGACAACCAGCTGAAAGCATTAACGCAGATTAAAACCAAAAACGAGCTTATCGGCGAAGTTATTGGCTTACTGCAATCTCCTGCTAAACGTGTACTGGCTGCCCTGTTGCACCACCACGAAAAACAGGCTGAAGGCACTGCAGCTGCTGCTGAATAACTACAGCAAGTTGTTTCCCCAAAAGGAAACACGATATAACCACACCTGGCCGGATGGTTTTAACAAGAAAGGCAAATTGATCATTTCCGCCGGAGTGATATACTGTGAAGGCGGTTTTTAAAACAAATAATCATGGCAGACATTAAAGTATTAGCCGAACAATTAGTAGGCTTAACAGTGAAAGAAGTTCAGGAATTAGCAGACGTTCTGAAAGCAGACTACGGTATTGAACCTGCTGCTGCTGCAGTTGTTGTAGCTGCTGGCGAAGCCGCTCCTGCTGCTGCTGAAAAAACTGCTTTCGACGTTATCCTCGTTAGCGGTGGTGCAAGCAAACTGAACGTAGTTAAAATTGTGAAAGAACTGACTGGCTTAGGCTTGAAAGAAGCAAAAGACCTGGTTGACGGTGCGCCTAAACCAATCAAAGAAGGTATCTCTAAAGTTGAAGCTGACGAACTGCTGGCTAAACTGAAAGACGCCGGTGCAGAAGTTGAAATCAAATAGTAATTATTACTAGAGTTCTAGTTCTACTACAATGTATATAAAGGCTCCCGTTCACGGGAGCCTTTTATTTTGTGATAAATGTGATAGGAAAAACAAATGGCGTGTGTGGTGAGCATTTATGCAACCACACACGCCATTTATACACTCAACAAGCTTGCAGTTAGAAGCTCGTAACTTGCGCAGCTATTTATAGCTATACTCTATTTTCCCGATGAGTTCTTTTTTCTTGTTATAGCACAGCTCCTGCTGTTTAAGCCCGGTATCATCGAACAGGTAATACCATATCATATAATTGGTGTTGCCCATTGAAATCTGTGTCATCTGGCTAATGCGGCCGGCCGTATCGTACTGGAACAGGTAATCGGGCAGCAGTTTTTTTACCCGCGCATTGTATCGCACAATGTCGGTTAGCTGGTGATTGTTGTTATAATAGTAGTAATAGGTTTCAATGGTATGGCCTTTCCTGTTCCAGTGCTCTTCTGCTACATTGCCCTGTTCATCGGCGATAAATTCTACTACAGTGGTGTCGTTGCCGTCTTTTATTTTCAGCATGCGTACCGGCTGGTTGTCGCGGTATTCCCAGCGGTGTATTTCGCTCGACTGGCTGTGCATAAACGTATCGAGCGTGACAATGGTAATGGTGTTTACCTGGTATTGCGGTGTGTAGGTGTACGTGGTGGTAGTGAGTACGCGTGCACTGCTGTCTTCCGTTTTTACGAGGTGATTATCCTGGTACCAGCTCACGGTGAGTGAATGGCCGGCAGACGGGTAATCGGTACGGGTAGTGATTTTGCCGGCATCCCTGCTTATCTGCTGGTTTAATTCAAAACCGGCAGCAACGGCATTATCGTTTTCTAAACTGCGGGCGCTTACTTTCTGGATATGGTTGGCCTTTAAAACACGGTACTGCATATTGGTTTGCGTAGCGGCAAGTATATCGTTGTAATAATACTGTGCACGGACCAATAAACAGCTGGCCAACAGCAGCAGGCTCATAATAAAACGCTTCATTGAGGGAAAATTTATTCAAAAATAGCTTTCTGTAATTACAAACGTCAAAACATCGTGCCGTAATATGGAGGGATGGGCTGAGTTGCTTATATTAGCCCAAAATTAACTGCGTGTCCCACCTCAAAGAACGTACTGAGAAAACTTGTTTGAATTGTAATGCGGAAGTGTATGGCCGTTATTGTCATGTTTGCGGCCAGGAAAATATTGAACCGAAAGACAAATTCTGGCATCTTGTTACGCATTTTGCTTACGACATTATTCATTTCGACGGTAAGTTTTTTACTACGGCAAAATTCCTGCTGTTCAGGCCAGGATACTTGTCTACAGAGTACATGCGCGGCCGCAGGGCCGATTTTCTGCATCCCATACGCATGTATGTGTTTGTATCTGCTTTTTTCTTCTTAACCTTCCTGACCTTTTTTAAAGGCGGGGAAAAAGAAAAGGAGAACGAGCACAACGCGAAAAACGTGGGGGTACATATTAACAAAGATGATACTACTGCTGCAGGCGCTATTGTTGCCCTGCAGGAAAAACGCGAGGCATTGGTTACAGCAAGACAAACATCGGCCGCCACACCAGGTGTACCGGGTAAAGTACTGCGTAAGCTGGATAATAAAATAGCTGATACAGACTCGGAGATTGTACGCGTGCAGCGCGATTCTACCTATAAACACAAAATACAGGCAGATAACGGTGATGACCCTACTTTTAAAACAGTAGCCGAATACGAAGCAGACCAGGCTAAAAAGAAGCCGGAAGATCGCGATGGCTGGCTGGAGCGGAAGTTTATTGAAAGAGGCATCGGCCTGCAGAAAACGTATATTACGAACGGTGATATGAACGAGCATATGAAGGAAAAATTCTGGCACTCCATGCCGCAATTGCTGTTCATAACGCTGCCTTTTGTTGCGCTGTTGTTGCAGCTGCTATACCTGCGCGAACGCAGGCAGTATTACTACGTGAACCATGTGATCTTTACCGTGCATTTGTATTGTGCCATTTTTATACAGTTATTCATTGTTTTTTTACTTGGTTCGTTTAAAGAAACATCCTGGCTGCATTGGCTGGTATACCTGCAGATAGGTGTGTGGCTGTATATGATTTATTACCTGTACAAAGCCATACGCAATTTTTATCAGCAGGGAGCCGGTAAAACCATTGCCAAAATGGTATTGCTGGGTTTTGCGAACCTTTTTATGATGAGCTTTTTATTTGTGATATTTGCCATTATATTCTTTTTCGTGATTTTGTAAAACCTGATTATGGCAAACGCGGTAAGTGACAGCTTTTTGAAACTGGTGCAGATAATGGACGACCTGCGGGAGAAATGCCCGTGGGACAGGAAGCAGACTATTCACACGCTGCGTTCAATGACACTGGAGGAAACCTATGAGCTAACCGATGCCATTCTGCAAAACGACTGGCCCGGAATACGCGAAGAGCTGGGCGACCTGCTGCTGCACCTGCTGTTCTACGCCAAAATAGGCACAGAACAACAGCAGTTTACCCTTCAGGATGTGATAGAGGGTATTTCAAAGAAACTCATTGAACGCCACCCGCATATTTACGGCGATGTAACGGTAAAAGATGAAGAAGATGTAAAACGCAACTGGGAAAAGATTAAGCTGAAAGAAGGCAAGAAATCTGTTTTCAGCGGTGTACCTGTCTCATTGCCGTCTGTTGTAAAAGCCACCCGTATCCAGGAAAAGGCCAAACAGGTGGGCTTTGAATGGGACAATAAGGAAGATGTATGGAAAAAGGTAGAAGAGGAGATGGGCGAACTGCAGGAAGCAATGGTTACCGGCAAACAAACCGATATTGAAGAGGAGTTTGGCGATGTTTTGTTTAGCCTGGTAAACTATGCACGGTTTTTGCAAGTGGATGCCGAAGCGGCTCTGGAGAAGACCAATAAAAAATTCATATCACGATTTAATGCCATGGAAGTATTGGCTGCACAGGAAGGAAAGCAACTGGCTGATATGAGTTTAACCGAAATGGACGCCCTCTGGAACCAGGTGAAAAAACAAAATTCTACCCCTTGATTCAGACGCTGAAAAAAGCAATCTTCAAATACGCATACCTGCTTATTACAGCGGCGTGGTTGTATACCATCTCTTTTATTTTCACGCACTATTGGTCGTACACAGCTTCACCCAGCAAGGCCCAGCAAACACTGGAAAATTACCTGCAGCAGCAGGAAGCTTTTTTCAATAACCTGAAAAGCGATACATCGGCGCTGACTTCACTTTTTAAAGATGCGCCGTCTGTTCCCAAGCAAAACCTCGTAAACCAGCCCATCGGTATTTTCGGTTACGAGGTAAACGACCGCAACAATCCCATACAGGTTTACTGGAACAGCTTTACCATGTCGGTAAACACGGCAAACCTCAGTGCGCACGACGGTGTGTACACAGTAAATTACCAGAACGGCTTTTTTGAACTGCTGAAGTATTCATTCACCAGGGATAACAAACGATACATACTGGCCGGATTAATCCCGATTCACTGGAGCTATTTTTTTGAGAACAAATACCTGAAGAAGGAATTCGCCGGCTTCCCGGGTATTGATAACCTGTACGGCATCAGTGATGTAAGCGGGTTGCCCATCCGAAACCTGGATGGCAATGTGGTATACTACCTGCAAAAAAAGCCCGGCGGCACATTTGAACGGTCTGATAATTTTTCGCTGATTGTCCGTGTGCTCTCCATTCTTTTCCTGATAGCCTTTGTAAATGCATTGGCGCATGAAACCACCAAACGGGAAGGCTTTGCCAAAGGTTTTGGTTTTTTGGTGGGTATTATTTTCGTGGTGCGTTTGCTTACGTACATGCTGCCTGTTTCTATCAATTTCAGGAATGATATTGAACTTTTTGACCCCGCGATTTATGCATCTAACAGTCTGCACCCTTCGCTGGGAGATTTGCTGATTAATGCAGTACTGTTTTTCTGGGTAGTGGTATTTTACAAATTTCACAGTCCGCTGGTAACGGAGCTTAACAGCCGCCTGCCGGCCAAATGGCAAAAACCATTCGCGGTAACTTCCCTGTTGCTGCTTATCCCTATTACGTTTCAGCTTACACAGGTGGTAACCAGCCTGGTGAGCGATTCAAAAATATCTTTTGATGTAACCAATTTCTTTAACCTCAGCATATACACTTTTATCAGTTTTGTAGTGCTGAGTTTTATTGTGATTGCCTATTATCACCTGGCATTTTTGCTGGTATTGCCTGCCATGAAAGCAGGCATCGAATTTTCGCAGCAAATGATTATCGTGGCGGTTACCGGCCTGATATTGCTGAGCTTTAACCTGATTGATCATTTCAGCATTGAAATGAAATGCCTGGTATTGCTGTGGCTGCTGCTGTTTATTGCTTTGCTGGGCACCCGCAAAAAAGATGCGCTGATGCCCATGATGCGCTCGGGATTCTTTTTGTTTTGGGTCATCTTTTTTTCAGTAACGGTTTCTGCACTTATCATCATCAAAAACAAATCGGTTGAGCTGGAGCAGCGCAAAAAAATTGCAGAACAGCTGGCTTCACAAACCGACCCGGCAGGCGAAATACTGCTCAGCGTAGCCATCACCAATTTTACAGACGATTTTCTTTCGGCCAATTTCAACCGGTTTAAAACAGAGTATTCCAACAAGTTTATCAAGGATAGCCTCATCAATAAAAACTTTACCGGTTACCTCAATAAGTACGATACACATATTTACGTGTTCGACAGTACCGGCAGGCCAATGTACAATGATGACAACATTCCTTACTATGTAATTAAACAGATTATTGCAAGCCAGGGCAAAGCCACCAGCATCCCCGACTTGTATTACTACGAAAGCTCGTCTGACCTGTTCAGTTACCTGTATGAAAAACGCATTACCGCACATGATTCCATTACACTGGGACATTTGTTTGTTATCGCCAAACCCAAGCGGTACAAAAGCGAAGCGCTGTTCCCCGAGTTGTTTAAACAGGTAAAAGATATTTCTTCAGACCTCAACACAGACTATGCTTACGCTGTGTACAGCAAAAGCAAGCTCATCAATAATTTCAACAACTACCCGTTCCCATCAGAGCTGGCGCCTTCGCTGATGCCCAAAACAGAATTTGAACTGCGCAAAGCCAATGAAAACAGTGAACTGTGGTACAATGCAGGCAATAACAAGGTAGTGCTGATTGTGAAAAAAAGTGTTTGGTTTAAAGAAAGCATTACACTGTTTGCCTATTTATTCTGCGTATTGCTTGCGGTAATTATGTTGTACCATTTCAGTACGTTTTTATTACGCGCAGGCTTTAAATGGCGGCGAACCAAAGAGCTGTTTAACCTCAACATCCGCACGCAGATTCATACCACGATTATCTTCATCAGTATTTTCTCTTTTGTGGTAATTGCCATTGCCACCATCTCGTTTTTTATTGTGCGTTTCCGCCGCAACAATGAAGAGCGTTTAACCAAGGCCATACAGGTAATGAATGCCGAAGTGCAGAGCATTACCAACAAGCTGATTGTAGATGATGGCATCAGTATTGACCAGCTGGGGGCGCCCGGCGGTGAGCTGGAACGCAAGATTATAGAGATATCGGAGATTCACAATGTAGATGTGAATATGTACAATGCCAGCGGCGACTTAACGGTATCAACACAGCCCTACATTTACAACAAGCGCATACTGAGCGATAAAATGGAACCGCGTGCTTTTTATGCACTGCACTACAATAAATTCATCAGTTATATACAGGAAGAAAAGGGTGCTAACTTTTCGTTCCTGAGTATTTATCTTTCTGTAAAAGACCAGAGCGGTAACCTGTATGCTTACCTGAACATTCCCTACCTGAATTCACAAAGTGAGCTGAACCAGGAAATCTCCAACTTCCTGGTTACGCTGGTGAGTTTGATGGCATTCATCTTTGTATTTGCGGGTGCTATTGCACTGCTGCTTACCAATCGCATTACCGCTTCATTCACACTTATCGGTGATAAAATGAAACAGATAAGCCTGGGTAAAACCAATGAAGAAATTGTGTGGAGCCGCAATGATGAAATTGGTGCGCTGGTAAACGAATACAACATCATGGTGCAGAAACTGGAAGAAAGTGCACAGGGCCTGGCCAGGAGCGAACGTGAAGGTGCATGGCGCGAAATGGCGCGGCAGGTAGCCCATGAAATCAAGAACCCGCTTACGCCCATGAAGCTGAGCATACAATACCTGCAGCGGGCTATCGACAGCAATGCGCCGAATGTAAAGCAGCTGTCACAGCAAATGGCGAATACGCTGGTGGAGCAGATTGACCAGTTATCTAAAATTGCGGGTGATTTTTCCCAGTTCGCGAACATCAGCAATGTGGCGCTGGAGAAATTTGACCTCAACGATGTACTGGCTTCGCTGATTAACCTGTACAGCGCAGATGCCGATTTATCTATCCGCTGGATACGTTCTGAAACGCACGATGAAATTTATGCAGATAAAGTGCAGATTAACCGCTTGTTCACCAACCTTATCAAAAACGCGATAGAAGCATCTGCAGGGCACGATCCCATTGAAATAACCATTGAACAATACCGACACCAGCAAGAGGTGGTAGTGGGTATCACCGATAATGGAACAGGCATATCCCCGGATATGCAGCAGAAAATATTTGCGCCCAACTTTACCACCAAATCATCAGGAACAGGGCTGGGGCTGGCCATCTGTAAAGGCATCGTAGAAAAAGCAAACGGGCATATCTGGTTCGAAACAAGGGAAGGTGCAGGCTCTACCTTCTTTGTATCGCTGCCATTAGCGTGAGTGGTGAAGTGAGTGAACAGGCAATAGCTATCCGCTATAAGCTCATCGCTACCGGCTTGTACTATCTTCTTTTGGCCTGCTGCTTTGATACAAATGCCTCAAACGCTTCGAGGCTGAAACTGCTCAGGTTCTGGTGTTTCTGCAAACCACCTTTCTGGCCTGCAAGCACACCGTATTTCACATCATCATACCCATCTACGGAATGTGCATCGGGATTAATGGATAACAGCACGCCTTTTTCCAGCGCCAGTTCTACCCAGCGCCAGTCTATATCCAGCCTGCGCGGGTGAGCGTTAATTTCAATTACCACATTGTTGGCAGCGCATGCATCAATAATAACTGCATGATCTACCGGGTAACCGTTGCGGCTTAACAACAAACGGCCGGTCATATGACCCAGGATGCTTGTATACGGGTTTTCTATGGCCCTTAAGAGGCGCATCATGGCCTTTTCCTGGTTCATCTTCAGGTTGGCGTGAACAGAGGCTATAACCACGTCAAAACTGGCTAAAACATCGGGCGCATAATCCAGGCTGCCATCGTTGAGAATATCCGATTCAATGCTTTTGAAGATTTTAAATGGCGCATACTTCTGGTTCAGCGCATCAATTTCTTCGTGTTGCGCCAGCAGCCTTTCTTCGTTCAAGCCATTGGCATAAAATGCTGTTTTGGAGTGATCGCTCAACACCAGGAACTGCAGATCTTTTGCGATCGCCGCTTTGGCCATTTCTTCAATGGTGTTTACACCATCGCTCCATTTACTGTGGCTGTGAATAATAGCAGTGATGTCAGAAGGCACAATAACATCAGGCAGGCTGCGTGTTTTTGCCTTATCAAGTATGTTGGCCGATTCACGCAGGTAAGGTGGTATGTAAGCAATGCCTGCATGTTCAAAAATAGCTTCTTCTGTAGTAAAGATAATATCAGCAGCGGGTTGATAGTTACTGGTCCACGCTTCAAGAAATGTTTCGCTGCAGCTGCCGCAAAACCAGTCGTAGTAAAGCTTTTCAGCACTGGTATGGGTAAACTCCAGTATCTCGTTTTCTTTTCCTTTAAACGTGCTGGTGTTGTTAACGGTACTTATAAATGCATAGTCGCCTTCTGTGAGATACAATTGTAATTGTCCGGGATCAATGGTGGTAATCCATTGCAAACGCGTGATCACTTCAATATGCCTGCGCAGATCGCCGGTGAGCAGGGTATGGTGTTCTGTAAAATGCTGCTGCAGTTTGGTGGTAAGTGCCTGGGCATAGGGCGCTATTTGTGCATACAGGTAGCTGCCCTGGTTGCCGAGGTAAAACTCGATAGATTCTTTGATGTTCTGTTGTGTTTTGGCGCCAAAGCCTTTGTACAACAGCAGCCTGTTTTCGTTGCAGGCGTACAGCAGTTCACCAATGTTTTCTACTTCCAGGTCTTTCCAAACCGTTGCAATTTTTTTAGGCCCAAGTCCTTTAATGTGCAGCATTTCTACTACACCGGAAGGGGTGCGGGCAATCATTTCTGTAAGCAGGGTAAGCTGGCCGGTGTTGAGTTGTTCCTGTATTTTGGCGGCAATGGCATCTCCGATGCCTTTGATGGAGCTGATTTTATCTGCCGGTAAATCGGCCAGTTGTGCGGGCAGCTTTTCGATGGTATAAGCTGCACTGGCATACGATTTTGATTTGAAACTGTTTTCCCCGTGAATGTCCATGAGTTTGGAGAGCAGGGTGAAATTGTCGGCAATTGCATAGTTGTCCATCATACCGGGAGATTTTAGGCAAAATAAAAAGTCCCGGCTGAAAACCGGGACTTAATCTATTAGAGCTTTTAGCTGTTGAAGTATTACTACTTAGGATCAGCTTATTTAGCAGCTTTTTTAGGAGCAGCTTTTTTAGCGGCTTTCTTAGGAGCAGCTTTCTTTGCAGCTTTTTTAGGAGCGGCTTTTTTAGCAGCTTTCTTAGGAGCAGCTTTTTTAGCGGCTTTTTTAGGAGCAGCTTTCTTTGCAGCTTTTTTAGGAGCGGCTTTCTTAGCTACTTTAGCGGCTTTTTTAGGTGCAGCTTTTTTAGCTGCCTTTTTTGCAGTTGCCATGTTTTTAAATTTAACTGGTTAGTAAATATGAGATAAAAATAAAAACTTTATGGAAACTGCCAAAATTTGTTTTTCTTACGCTGTTACAGCAGCAGGAGAAACAGAAACGGTAGTTTTGTCATTTTTGCCTTTTCTGAATTCAACAACGCCGTCAGAAGTAGCAAACAGGGTGAAGTCTTTACCAACACCTACGTTTTTACCGGGGTGGTATTGTGTACCACGCTGACGAACGATGATATTGCCAGATAAAGCAGGCTGACCACCGTATATTTTAACGCCTAAGCGTTTGCTCTGTGAATCACGACCGTTTTTTACGCTGCCTTCACCTTTTTTGTGAGCCATGATAATAATTTTACTTGGTTAAATACTAAGCAAAAACCCTGAAACTAATTCAAGGCTTTACCAAACTACCACGATGGGTAATTAGGCGATGCTGTCAATTTTAATTTGAGTGTAGTGAGTTCTGTGACCGTGTTTTTTACGGAAACCTTTCCTTCTTTTCATTTTAAAGGCGATTACTGTATCACCTTTAACCAGGTCATTCACGATTTCTGCCTTAACAGTTGCCTTTGCATCGGCACCAGCAGAAATTTTTCCGTTGTTATCAACAAACAGTACATCGTTGAATTCAACTTTGTCACCGGTTTTACCCTGCAGGTGAGGAACGTACAAACTTTGACCTGCTTGTACTTTAAATTGCTGCCCTGCTATTTTTACAACTGCTAACATAACTAGTCCAAAATTAGGACGGCAAAGGTAATGTTTTTGCCGTCAAATACACAATCAATTTCCAAAAATTTGAAAGAATTTCTTTCTCCCGCCCGGGAACGGCAAAATTAAAACAATCTTTTGTGCCCGCCATCCCTGCCGATACCTATTTTTGCCTTTCCTGAAGCGATTATTATATGAATCTTAAGTCCATACTTGCGAAGCCATTTGCCAATTATATATACAATAAGATAAAAAAAGGGATGGAAACAGCTGTTCAGGACCAGGAAAACTGGTTAAAACAGCTGGTAAAAGCGGCCAAAAGCACTGAATTTGGCCGGGATCACGGGTTCGAAGGCATTGAAACATACGAGGATTTTAAAAAAAAGGTGCCCATCCGTGACTACGAACAACTGAAACCCTATATCAATAAAATAAAGGAAGGAAAGGAAAACGTGCTCTGGCGCGGAAAACCCCTGTACCTGGCCAAAACCAGCGGTACTACCAGCGGGGTGAAATACATCCCGATTTCTAAAGATTCTATTGATAATCATATTGATAGTGCCAGAAATGCCATTCTTTGCTATATCGCGGAAACCGGCAATGCCAGCTTTACTTCCGGCAAAATGATTTTCCTGAGCGGTTCGCCGGTACTGGAAAGGGTAGGCGGCATACCTACCGGCCGTTTAAGCGGTATTGTCAACCATCATGTTCCCAAGTATTTACGTACCAACCAGTTGCCCAGTTACGAGACCAATTGTATAGACGACTGGGAAACCAAGCTCGATGCAGTGGTAAAAGAAACCATTCACCAGGATATGACGCTCATCAGCGGCATTCCGCCCTGGATGCAGATGTATTTTGACCGCCTCAGCACACAGAGCGGCAAAAAAATAAGTGAACTGTTCCCCAATTTCCAGGTAATGGTGTACGGCGGCGTAAACTTCGAACCCTATCGCGCCAAACTGTTCGACAGCATTGGCAAAAAAATAGACAGCATTGAAACCTTCCCTGCATCTGAAGGTTTTATCGCCTTCCAGGATTCGCAGAAAGCCGAAGGCCTGCTGCTGAATACCGATTCGGGTATATTTTTTGAGTTTGTACCTGCCGCGGAAATATTCAGCGACAACCCTACCCGCATTACCCTGCGCGATGTAAAGGTGGGCGAAAACTATGCGCTCATCATCAATAACAATGCAGGCCTGTGGGGCTATAATATTGGTGATACCGTAAAATTCGTCAGCACCAACCCGTACAGGCTGGTGGTAAGCGGCAGAACCAAACATTATATTTCTGCTTTTGGCGAACACGTGATAGCAGAAGAAGTGGAACACTCGCTGATGAAGGCAGCCAACGAACTGCAGCTGCGTATAGCAGAGTTTACCGTGGCGCCTATGGTACAGCAGGGCGAAGGCAAAAGCTATCACGAATGGTTTATTGAATTTGAAGACATACCAGCCGATATTACTGCGCTGACAGCACTGGTAGATAATAACCTGCGGCAGAAGAACGTTTACTACGACGATCTGATCAGCGGCAACATTCTGCAACAATTGAAAATAACGCCTGTGCAAAAAGGCGGTTTCATCGAGTACATGAAATCGATCGGCAAGCTCGGCGGACAAAACAAACTGCCGCGTTTGAGCAATGACCGCAAAATTGCGGATGCGCTGCAACCCTACGTTCTTAAATAATTGGCAGCAACCAGTCGGTAAATTTTATTAAATAATTGCTTGCACCGGTGAGCAAGGGGGAGAAGAAATGTACAGGTATTTGCAATGCGGGTACTTGCACAAATAGTATTATCTTACGGCCCCCTTAAAAAGAATTACAGTCCCCATGAGCAAACGTATTGCAATATTCGGTTCAACAGGTTCTGTTGGACGCCAGGCACTCGAAGTGATTGAGGCCAACAGTGACAAGTTCACTGCAGAAATATTGACTGCCCATACCAATGAAGCCCTGCTGATTAAACAGGCGCTGCAATTCAATCCCAACATTGTTGTGATTGGTGATGAAAAAAAATATCCCATTGTAAAAGAAGCGCTGGCCAAAACAAACGTCAAAGTGTTTGCCGGTGAAAAAGCACTGGACGAGGTGGCGGCAATGGATTGCTACGATTTAATGCTGGCAGCCATTGTTGGTTATGCCGGTTTAAAACCTACGCTTCGTGCGCTGGACAATGGTAAACACATTGCGCTGGCCAATAAAGAAACGCTTGTTGTAGCTGGTGATATTGTGATGCAGAAAGCGCTGGAAAAAAAGGTGCCGGTTATACCGGTAGACAGTGAGCACAGCGCCATCTTCCAGTGTTTGATTGGCGAAGGCCGCAACAAGATTGAAAAAATTGTATTAACAGCCAGCGGTGGCCCCTTCCTGGGTAAAAAGCCCAATTACCTGGTAAACGTAAAACGTGACCACGCCCTGCAGCATCCCAACTGGAGCATGGGCGCCAAAATATCCATCGATTCTGCAACGCTCATGAACAAAGGGCTTGAGATGATTGAAGCCAAATGGTTGTTTAACCTGAAGCCTGATCAGATTCAAGTAGTGGTGCACCCGCAGAGCATTATACACAGCCTGGTACAGTTTGAAGACGGCAGCCTGAAAGCACAGATGGGCCTGCCGGATATGAAACTGCCTATTCAATATGCGCTGGCATTTCCGCAACGCATTCCCAACCAGTTCCCGCGGTACGATTTCCGCAAACCGGCCACGCTTACGTTTGAAGAGCCGGATACCAAAACCTTCCGCAATCTTTTACTGGCAACCGAGGCACTGCGCCAGGGAGGTAACATGCCCTGTATCCTGAATGCAGCCAACGAAATAGCCGTATTTGCCTTTTTGCGCAACCGCATTGGCTTTCTGGATATAACCGAGGTGGTAGAGCAAACGATGAATAAAATATCGCACATTGCACAGCCCACACTGGAACAGTATTTCGAGAGCGACGGGGAGGCCCGCAACTTCGCAGCTTCATTGATACAGCTGTAAAGTTAAATTACATGAAAAGTTACGCGGTTGGCATGAACAATCGTATCATTGCGAAACTGACCTGAATTGGCGGATAGAAAACCGGACATGCTTACCCCGATAGCCTTATTGTGCAGTTGGCAGCTTCCGGATTTCGCAATCGGCACCTCACAGGAATTTAACCTGTATGTGTGATTTATTCGATAATTTGGGAATTGAAACAATATGTATAAACGGCTTTTGAAAGGAGGATGAGTGATCGTTTTCCTATTTTCAAATCAGCACATTTTCAAATTAATCATGTTATTAGCTATCGATTGGGGTAGTGTTGGCGTAAAGACATTACAGTTTATTCTTTCATTCTCCATACTGGTAACCCTGCACGAATTCGGGCATTTCATTACTGCCCGTATATTCAAATGCCGCGTTGAAAAATTCTACCTGTTCTTTAACCCATGGTTCAGTCTCTGGAAAAAGAAAGTAGGCGATACCGAATATGGCATTGGCTGGCTGCCAGTGGGCGGTTACGTGAAAATAAGCGGTATGATTGACGAGAGTATGGACAAGGAGCAAATGAAACAGGCTCCGCAGCCATACGAATTCCGTTCTAAACCAGCCTGGCAGCGTTTGATTATTATGACTGCCGGTGTTATTGTAAACGTACTGCTGGCGATTGTTATTTTCATTGGTATTTTATGGACATGGGGTGATGAATACATACCCGTTAAAAACCTGCATTATGGCATCCAGGTCGATTCGCTCGGCAAAAAAATTGGTATGCAGGATGGCGACAAAATTGTAGCTGTTGCCGGCAAACCTGTTGAAAGGGTTGGTACAGTAGCCGCAGAAGTAATTATGCGCGAAGCCAAAGACATTACCGTTGAACGCAATGGCACGCAGCTTACCCTGCCTTTGCCCGCTGGTTTTATAGGACAGCTAAACCGTAACAGGGGCGGCGGTTTTACCTATATACGCATACCGATGATCATAGATTCAATCGGTGAAAAAGCAAGAATAGTAGAAGGCACGATAGCCAAAGGCGATACCCTGATAGGGTTTGATACACGCACTGTGCACTACAGTACTGACCTGCAGAACATGCCCATGCCACTTGACAAAACGGTGCAGCTTACTTTAAAACGCAATGGTACAGATACTGTAAAAGCGAAAGTATATTTCGATAACAAAGGCCGTGATTTTATCAGCATGAAATCACCCTACCAGGTGCTGGGCAGTGTAAAGATAAACTACACCCTCGCTGAAGCCATCCCTGCAGGTGCCGTTCGTTGCAAGGAAACACTTTCCAAATACATCCGCAACCTGAAACAGCTGTTTACTTCAAAAGAAGTGAAAGCACAGGATTCGCTGGGCAGTCTCATCAGCATTGGCGATGCATTCCCGAGTGTATGGGACTGGACAAGTTTCTGGACGCTGACTGCGGTGTTCTCCATCATCCTGGCGTTTATGAACATTCTGCCGATCCCTGCGCTTGATGGCGGTCATGCACTGTTTACACTCGTGGAAATGATCACGGGCCGTAAGCCAAGCGACAAGTTTATGGAGTATGCGCAAACAGCAGGCATGGTATTGCTGCTGGGTTTAATGGTGTATGCAATGGGACTTGATTTCTGGCGTTTGTTCCGGAAATAAGCCGGTTTAAAATAATTGGAAAAGCGCGGGCCGTTCACATGGTCCGCGCTTTATATTTGTGCCAAACAAGGCGTATGGAAGACTTTATTATAGACGTAACACTGATAGAAGAGTGGCAAACCATCCGCGATATTCCTGCACTGGATTTGCTTTTTGAAAAGGCCAAGCGGCATATTACCGGTGGCGGTGATGTGGGCCTGGTGCGTTCCCGCCCGGATGGCAGCGTAGCCCGTTTTGACACCATTAGCACTGCAGCCGATTTAGCGGCTTATAGAGACGGTGTGTACAAATACCTTTAAGTAGCCCAGCTGGTAAGGTCTGCGCCCCTGGATGCCCGTGTTTTTACCTCCTGCGCCATTTGGGAACAAACATGCGGTGATAGCGCAGCCTGCTGATGTAATTAGGTTGCGTATGGTCGCCAGTAATTATCCATGTCCCTTACATAAATATGGATCTTGCCTTTTAACTGGCTTGGTACCGCCGCATGCGAAAAGGTAACCAGTTGAACAATGTGAAAATTTGTTAATTTAAATCATGGTACAGGCTATAAAGCAGGGCGTTTATTTCAGCAGCAGTTTCGCGAATTTTTCCAGCTCGGTTAGTTCGGCCGGTGTAAGCGCTTCGTTGTTGCTGAACTTTGCCTTGAAAAAAAGTACCCGTTTATGTGCAGGATATTTAACCAGGATGGCTTCAATGGTTTGTTCTGTTTGCGCCTGTGTGTCATCTGCCGCAGGGGCTGCCGGCACAGGCTTTTCCGATTTGTACCGGGTAGGCATTTTAAGAATAATGCTTTCGAGTGTAGCCAGCCAGGCGGAAGACAGATCTGGCACTTTTTGCGCAATCTGGAACAGGCCCTGCAGCTGTTTCTTGCTAAGGCTGCCACGCTCTTCATACTGGTGCATCAGGCTCATCACAAACAGCTTGTCGGGATTGTATGCATAGCAGGCATCCAGTATTTTCTCAATAATATCTACCTCCGGCTTTTTCTTTTGCATACACTTGTATTAATTATCCCTTTTGTTGATTGTTTGCGTGATTACCATGCAATACTACAATAATTCGCTAATTTGGGGTTTTGTCAAATGAACAACAGCACCCAAACTCATGTATGAAATATAGAATACTACTGCTTATTGTACTGTTCGCCGCTTCCCGGTTTTCGTTTGCGCAAACGGACAGTATGCCCCGGAAAATTTATAAGGTAAAGGTAAAGTACGAATTACCGGCAGGTATACTGGGGCTTGCAGCCTCCACCATCGGGTATAAAAAACTGGCAACCGTATCAAACATGTCGGCAGCAGATGTGGCCAAGCTCAATCCCAACGACATCAATTCGTTTGACAGGCCCATTGCTTTTAAAGACCCAAGCAAGTTTCACTCGGCAGATAAAACGGCTGATTTTTTCCTGAACTTTTCTATTGTGAGCCCGATAGTGCTGGCGCTGGATAAGAAGATACGGCATGACTGGCTGGACCTGATCACGCTGTATACCGTGACACATACGTTTGACAATGCTTTATATTTCATCGGTACATTTTCGGTGAGAAGACCAAGGCCGCTAACCTATAACCCCAAAGTGCCCATTGAGCAAAAAACGGGTGATGGCAAAAGCAATTCCTTTTTCAGCGGGCATGTGGGCTTTAGTTCTGCCGCAACTTTTTATGCCGTAAAGGTGTACACCGATTATCACCAGATTAAAGGATGGAAGCGTATTTTCTTTTACAGTGTGGCCGCCATACCGCCGGCACTCGTGGGTTATTACCGCATGCAGGGCGGCAGGCATTTTAAGACAGATGTACTGGTGGGCTTCCTGGCAGGCGGTTCAGCAGGCATCCTGGTACCTGAATTGCATCGCATTAAAAAGAAACACGAAAACATTTCCTTTGCGCCCTATTTCACGCCGGGCGGCACAGGTGGTTTAACCTTCGCGATGGCTTTTTAAAATCAGTGTAAATGGCAATCATTCGATGCCAGTCACCAGTTGTTTGATGATGGCAAATTCCTGGTGCTGTGGAAGAAAACACCGAAAGGATGGAAGATGTTCCGCGATTCGTTCAGCAGCAACCGGCCACAGTAGCGTTAGTACAATAGCAATAAGCAGAGGCTGAAGTCACTTCAGCCTTTTTGCGTTAGGGGTGGTGGGTATGGGCAGGTGTTTAAAGCGAGAAATAACAGATCCACCCGATGAAGAAAAGCTGCAATGGGATTCTGAATACCAGGTACCTTGCGCCCGGTCCATTGTGGGTGGCTTTCTCCATATTTACCCGGTTAAGTGCTGCATAAATATTGGCAGGCAACAGCAATATAAAAAGAACGATGAGGATAAAGGCAGCATATGGCCTTGTTGTTGGCAACAGCAGGGCGAAGCCAAGCAATACTTCTACAATGCCGGTGAGGTATACCAGTATTTTTTTATAGGGAACAAACGGCGGCATCATCAATACCATTCCCCTGGTAAACAGGAAATGCCCGGATGCTGTTAAGCACAGCATAGCGCACATGGCCAGGTTGGCGCCAAATGTTAACTGCCAGCCGCCGGTGGTAAATTTTGCCAGTGCTGTATAAAGGCTAAAAACGGTGAGCAGGACTGTCAGCGGTTTCATTGTTAGTTGTTTTGCTGCTACAAAGTTCCACAATGAAAACGGGGTATAAAATGATGTATGTTAGCTTCGCAGATGCAGTTTGCGGATGCGGCTGAGGCTTTCCGGTTGTATGCCCAGGTAAGAAGACAGGTGCTTCACTGAAATGTTTTGTATCAGTACCGGGTTGCGTTGCATAAGCTGCACATATCTTTCTTCGGCGGTGAGTGAAAGCAGGTCCATTTCTTTGCGCAGGCGTTTGATGTACTGGTATTCTGCTATCAGGCGTCCTACCTTTTCGCCGTTGTGGTATTTGGCGTAGAACTCCTGCAGAAATGTAAATGAAATGGCAGTTACATTGGTGGGTTCAAGCAGTTCAATAAAAATATTGCTGGGTTCACGTGTAATCAGCGAATAATAGGCAGTAACAAAATCGCCTTCAAACTGGAAGTCTACAGTGAACTCTTTACCGTCTTTGATAAAATAGTTGCGCGTAGCGCCTTTGTCGAGAAAGTAGATAAAATGCTCCACCTGGCCTTCCCTGATCAGGTAATCGCCCTTACTGAAACTTTTGTGCAGGAGCTTTTCAGAGAAGTCTTTCCATTCTGTTTCCTGCAGCGGCAGAAAAGAAAAGATGGCTTGCTGAATACCGGCAAAATCAGGCTGCATAAACAACAGGTTGTGTTGCTGAAGGTAAGCACTAATACGTAAACACTAAT
The DNA here is from genome assembly GCF_003412455.1 of Deminuibacter soli. GTDB lineage: Bacteria > Bacteroidota > Bacteroidia > Chitinophagales > Chitinophagaceae > Deminuibacter > Deminuibacter soli. The sequence goes on from NZ_QTJU01000002.1 coordinate 352,358, forward strand.
ACGTAAACAATCCGTTTACCATATTTTATCTGTCATAAAGCTATTGGGGTTAAACGGGTTCAAACAAGGATTGCAGTCGGCGCGCCGGCTGTGCCGGCCGGCAAATAAAAGTATTGCAATCATTAACAATAGCAGGGTAAATAAGAATATGTGTTTCATTTGTTGTGACATTGGTGAATGCTTAGGAGAAAAGCGGGGAGAAGCTTTGGGCCGAAACAATTGCCTGCGCAAGGGCTGTAGCTGTTTGGTATGTTTTGCTGAACAGGAATGGCCCCATGCTGGCCCTTTTAACACCCAACTGCTGCAGGGCTTCAAAGCCGGGTAAGCCGGGCACACACATTACATTTATTGGCAGGCTGGTGTTTTGTACGGCTGCTGCAATATCGGCCGGTTCGCTGATGCAGGGCAGGAAAATGGCATCTGCTCCTGTTGTTTGGTACAGTTGTAACCTGCGGTTTGTTTCATCCTGTTTACCGGGAACATTGAGCAGGTAGGTATCGCAGCGGATAGTAATAAACAGGTCCAGCCCTTCTGCTGCAAGCCTGTTTTTGATATAGGCAATCGTGCCTGCAAATGTCCCGGCGTTTTTCAATATTCTTACAGCAGAGATAACAGATGAATCTTCTATATTAATGCCCGCTACACCGAGGTTGATTAACTGTAAAATATTGGCATAGATTGCTTCGGGGGTATTGCCATAACCCATCTCCATGTCGACCGTTAAGGGTATTTGTATGGCGGCCTGTATGCGTTTAATTACAAACAGGTAATCTTCAAAAGGCATGTCCTCTCCATCCTGGTAGCCCAGGCTATTGGCTACTGCTGCGCTGGATGTGCCAACTGCTGCGAATTGGTGCTCCTGGAAAAGCTGTGCGCTTTTAACATCCCAGGCATTGGGCAGAATGAATAAACTGTCTGACTGATGTAATGATCTGAATGTTGCTGCAAGTGGTAACATGATTTCGCTGTTTAAAAGAAATAATTTGTTTACTGTTAGCAGGCAATGATGCCTGCTTTTCAGATTCAAAATTATTTACACAGCAAACCGTGGAATTGTACAAAACAGAACAACTAGTTACTGGTAGCTGCCAGTGTTATGGGAGAGCTGTCAAACGCATAACCGGAGGGTGTTAAACCGGTGAATGATTTAAACTCCCTGATAAAATGCGACTGGTCAAAGTAACCGCAATCGTAAGCGATGGATGTTAGGGAAGTATCTTTTTTGGTAATCAACCGCAGGCTGTTTTGAAAGCGGTGTATTTTGCTGTACAGCTTTGGGGTAAGGCCGGTATATTGTACAAAGAGTTTTTGCAGGTAACGTGAGGTAATACCATAACGCAATGCCACATTGTCGATGTTATCAAAGAAATCGGCACGGCGCAGTTCAAGCATCACATCATTCACCACAGCCAGTCTACCGAATTTTGTTTCAGACGCAGAAAGCTGGTTCAGCAAATAGTTTTCGACAAGTTCAATGCGTTTGTGCCAGTTGCTGGTATCCTGCAGTTGGGCATAGAGGTCGTTTACCGGTGTGCCGGACAAATGACTGAAATCAACCACCTGGTTGTTAAACAGGTCTATCTTATCGTTCAGGAAACAGACTGCGGCGTGCGGGAAAAAGCGGATGCCCAGCATGGTGTTTTTCCCGATGGATTTAACCTGCAGGGGTTTAATGATCTGGCCCCACAGCTCAATAGATGGGGTAGTGGTGAAACCGGTATCTGTTGCTGTTTGCCAGTTACCTGTTCCGAGGTTGAAGATAATTTCCATACAGCCGCTGGGGAAAACAGTGTCTTCAAATGTAGTAGCCACATCCGATTCGTAGATGTAGTAACATTTTACATACTGTTTCAACCTGTTTCCCGGGCTGATTTCGTTATACTTCATAACTGTAGCAAGGTTTGTGGGCAGGCAATGCCTGACGGTTAAAGATACGAAGTGAAATTAGTAAGCTGTGTCCCGGGAAAATTGCATAAATCGGAACAAGTGCGGCTGTGGAAATATTGTAATTTGTTGGTAATGAGATACTGCCCTTGTGGAGCAATGTGCTCATCTAATTTCGATATATTGTAACAGAATATTAAAAATGCAAACACCCATCACCACCGGCAGACTTTCTATAGAGCGTTTATCTGTAAGCGATAGTGCTTTTATGGTTGAACTGCTCAATTCAAAAGGGTGGCTTGCATTTATTGGTGAGCGGCATGTTCATTCAAAAGAAGATGCCGAGGCTTATATCAACAAAATTAATGGAACACCCAACTTTACTTACCTGGTGGTTAAGCTGAAAGAGAACAGGCTTCCCATCGGTATTATATCACTGATACAACGGGATTACCTTCCGCATATTGACCTGGGCTTTGCATTGCTGCCTGGTTTTATGGGTGCAGGTTACGCTTATGAAGGTGCCCATGCGGTAATGGAGCACATGTTGCAAAACGTTGAAAAGCTGCTGGCCATTGCGCTTCCACAGAATACCAGTTCCATACAACTGCTGCAAAAGCTGGGTTTTGCTTATGAAGAGGCGGTAACTGTTAACAATGAAGTGTTGCATGTGTATGCGATACACCGTAAATAAGTACAACATCACTGAATTGCTTCAATGATGCTGTACACTACTACTATGTTACTTTTTAAATACAGGCCGGGTGCTTACAACTGCTGTGCTGCCTTGTAAATAAAGCCGGCTACTTTTGCCGGTTGCGACACCATGTGCACATGACTGGCCTTGAGTTCAGTATAATGTATGTGTGCAATTATGCGATTAGTGTTTTAGGCTCCAGGAATTCAGTCAGCCCATAGTTGCCGTTTTCGCGCCCTAAGCCGGAGTTTTTGTAGCCGCCGAAAGGTGCCAATGCATCGTGTTTGAGGGTATTGATGAGCACCCTGCCTGCCTTTAGCTGCGCGGCTACATTTTCAGCCCTGGGTATATCGGTGGCGTTGATGTAGGCCATGAGACCATAGTCGGAATCGTTGGCGATGTCAATGGCTTCCTGCTCAGTGGTGTAAGCTATTACAGCGAGTACGGGGCCAAAGATCTCTTCCTGTGCAATGCGCATCTGGTTGGTGACGCCTGTAAATATGGTGGGCTTCAGGTAATAGCCTTTTTCCAGCCCTTCGGGGTGGCCGGGGCCACCGTACAGCAGTTCTGCACCCGCTGCCATGCCTGCGGCGATGTATTGCTGAATACGGTCGTATTGCTTTTGGCTGGCTACGGGGCCTACTTTCGTTGCTTCGTTGTAGGGGCTGCCTACCTTGAATTGCTGTGCTTCGTGCAGCAGCCTGGTTTTTACTTCATCGAGGAGGGATGCGGGTACGAGCAGTCTTGAACCTGCAATACATGCCTGGCCATTGTTCATAAATGCGGCCTGTAATGCCCTGGGTATGGCGGTGTCGAGGTCTGCATCATCGAGGATAATATTGGCTGATTTACCACCGAGTTCGAGTGTTACCCTTTTCATGGTATCGATGGCCTGTTTGGCGAGGATCTTGCCTACAAGGGTAGAACCTGTAAAAGAAATTTTGGTAACGGCGGCACTTTGCATGATGGCACGGCTGATGACATCGCCCCTGCCGTTGACCATGTTAACGACGCCGGGGGGCAAGCCTGCCATATCGATGCATTCCATGATAATCTGCGACTGCCAGGGACTGAACTCACTGGGTTTGAGCACCACGGTACAACCTGCGGCCAGTGCAGGCGCTACCTTCACGGCAATGGAGCCTGCGGTGGAATTCCAGGGCGTAAACAATGCTGCCACCCCAATGGGTTCCATGATCACGGTTGATTCGTTGACCTTTTGCTGAAAGGGGTAGCGTTCCATCACCGCAACATGGTTAAGGAAGGTAGTGGCTGCAAGCAGGTTCGACCATTTGGCGCGTTCCTTTGTGGCGCCGTATTCCAGCACGGTAATATCGATGAGGTCATCGATTCTTTTTACAATTTCATCGTGTATGCGCTGTAAATAACCGGCGCGTTCGGCAAGGGTGGTGCGGCTGTATGTTTTCAGCGCTTCTGACGCGGCCTGTATGGCATTGGCGGTGTCTGTTTCATCTGCATAGGTGAGTTGTGCAATTACTTCTCCATCGAGCGGACTGGTGATTGCGGCAATTTCACTGCCATGTGGTTCAGCAAACCTGCCGTTGATGTAAATGCTTTTAATGTGTTTCATATGTGTATTATAGAGTGAATAATTAAGATGTACCAATTATGCGCAAAGCTGTACATATACGGCCAATTGTGCAGGCACTTTAAGGGTGAAGCGGACAAAATACCAGGCGGGCAGGGCATTTCAGGCGGTGGCACGTATTGCTGGTATAAAAGGTGTAACCAGCTTTAGCCCTGCGGGAGGGTCCGGGAATTTGTGCAAGTGCCCCCTGTTTACTACTTTCACGCAAATTGTTTGTGTGCTGTTTTCTACTCCCGGAGTGCATGCCCGGCTGTGTTTAACAGCGCCTAATATTGCAAGATGATGAGATTGGACAGAGGAATATATACCGGGTATTGTATGTTTGGCAGGCAACTAAAACGATGGATGCCCGCATGTGCGCTGTTACTTATTTGCCTGTTCCCGTTAAGGTTGTTATCGCAATATTATCCTGCACCGCGGCCGGTTGCGGCCAGTCAATTGCAGCCATTATTAAGGCAGGTAAGATCTGCCAATACGCCACATGAGCATATACGTGCGCTGAATGCACTCGGTAATCTTTACATTAATTTACCATTAAGAAAACCAGTTGATTTTGCAGCTGCGAAGCAATACCTGCAGCAGGCGCTTACAGAAAGTACCAGGGCAAATGATACAGCCGGTAAAACGGAAGCTTTGCTGCTGTTGGGGCAACTGGCATTTTTTAATGATGCACCCGAAGCATGGGAGCCGCTGTTGCCGCAGGCGGATGATGCCACCAGGGCTAAATTGCTGCTGCAGCTGAGCTTTTATTACTGGTACAGGGATGCGGGTGACAGCAAAACCAACCTGCTTAAATCGATTGAATATGCAAAGCAGGCCGGGATGCTTGGTGAAAAACTGGGTTTGAAAGACCTGGCCATGATGGCGGAAAGAAATATTGCCATGGACAATTCCGAGCTGCAAAAGCCAGGCGCCGAAGCAGGATTGCTTAAAGTGCTGGATGCATACAAACGCACCGGGTACCGGCAACTGCATTATATCTATTTCGTGCTGGCATGGCATTATTATCTCGCCAATAAAATGGATAAGGCGTATTACTATTCCGAAACCGCCATCAATAGTGTGCTTGCAACAAAAGACACACTTGCAACAGGCGATATGTACGTGTTAAAATCGGAGATCGGTTACCATCGCGATAGTTACGAGGAGGCCATACGTTCAGCTGAAACAGCACTGCGTTTTTTTAGTTACCAGTCAGGGATGTATTACGTTTGTGCAACCATTTGCCACGATATTATCAGCTCGGCTTACGACAAGCTGGGCCGCAGGCAGGAAGCGATCGAGTACATCCTGAAGGTGATGCATCAATACCCGCCACGCACTACCATCGACAGCATTGCTTATATCGGAAGGCTTGGTGATGCTTACCGCGAACTGAAAGAATTTGATAAGGCGGAAAAGTTTTTCCTGCAGAAATATGCCATCAGTAAACGTATTCATTCGGGAGAGCGTTCCGCAGCTATAAGTCTGGGCCATATGTACCTGGATGCAAAAGCGTATGAGAAAGCCAGGGTATTCCTGTATCAGGCTTTGTCGTTCGGGGATTCAGGGGTAAGAGCATCTAGCCAACGTTATCTGCATTACATGATTTACCTCGCAGATTCTGCCACCCGGCGGTATGCTTCTGCACTGAAACACCTGAGCCTGCTTAACAACCAGGCTGCTGCCGATGCCCGCCTGGAACAAGACAAGGTGGTGAAGCAAATGGAAGTGGCTTACAGGGCACGCGAAAAAGAGCAGGAGCTTAAACTGAAAAACCAGCATATTGCCATGCTTCAGCACGAGACCGATGCACAGCGGGAAAAACTGAAACAGTCACAGAAAATCGGCATGCTCACTGCAGGTGGTTTACTATTGGCGGTAGCTGTGGGGGTATTGCTTTTTTTCCTGTACCGCCAAAAAAAGCGGGGCAGCCGGTCGATGTTTACCAAAAACCAGCAGCTGCAAAAACTGGTATCTGAAAAAGAGTGGCTGCTGAAGGAGGTGCATCACCGCGTTAAAAACAACCTGCATACGATCTTCTGTTTGCTGGAAAGCCAGGCGCGCACAGCCACGCCGGAAGCACGTGCCGCGTTGGAGAAGAGCCGGCAGCGCATTTATGCCATGTCGCTGTTTCACAAGAAGGTATACCAGTCTGACAACATTGAAACGGTAGACCTCGGGAATTATATCCGTGAGTTTTTGTTGTTTTTGCAGGATGGTTTTGACCTGGAAGCAAAAAATATACGTATAGTACATGATATGGATCCTGTTCCCCTGCCGTTGCGCCTGGCCATGCCGCTTGCGCTGGTGGCGAACGAGGCGCTTACCAATGCGGCTAAATATGCGTTTAAAGGCAGGTTGCAAGGCGAGATACGGCTTGCGCTTAAACATGAGGGAGACGGCTATGTGATGATGATTAGCGATAATGGCATCGGAATGCCGGAGAAGGGAACTTCGTTAAACCGCTCGCTGGGAATGGAACTGATGTACGGGTTATGCGCAGATATTGGTGCGGAGATCAGTTTCAGAATGGAAAATGGTACACAAATACGTATTACTTTTACAGCTGCCCAGGAGGCTGAACTGTAAATGAACAAGAGGTTATGAAAAACAAAATACTTATTGTTGAAGATCAGTTTATAGAGGCGCACAATTTACGCATGGTGCTGGAAACAGCAGGTTATACTGTTTGCTCCATCGCGCGGTCTGTGCAGGAAGCATTGAAGATCATAGCTGCTGAACAGCCGGGCCTTGTATTGCTGGATATCTTTTTAAACGGCAACAAAACCGGCATTGAACTGGCCATATTACTGAAGAAGCAAAACATCCCGTTTATTTATCTCTCTGCCAATTCTGATAAAGACACATTCGCGCTTGCCAAGCAAACCAATCCATACGGCTTCCTGGTAAAGCCCTTTCGCGAAAAAGATGTGCTGGCAATGCTGGATATTGCGGCAAACCTGCACGAAGAGCATGTTTCACTGGCCAGGATGTCTGCATCAAATACCGTTGCTACTGTACAGGATAAAAAAGTGATCCATCATTTTGGCATGATTGGCAACAGCCCTGTGTTAAAAGAGATTGAACGCTACATTGGCATTGCTGCTGCAGCAATTTCGCCTGTGCTGATTCTTGGTGAAAGCGGCACAGGTAAAGAAGTAGTGGCCAGGGCCATACATGAAAATTCGGCACGTGCAAAGAAGCCGCTGGTGGTGGTAGATTGTGCTGCTTTAACACCAACATTGATTGAATCGGAGCTTTTCGGTCATGAAAAAGGCAGCTTTACCGGGGCGGTAGATAAAAGAACCGGCCGGTTTGAACAGGCTGCTGAAGGCACCATCTTCCTCGATGAAGTAGGAGAGATGCCTGTTGAAATACAATCCAAACTGCTGCGTGTTTTGCAGGAAAAAGAAATATGCCCTATCGGGGGCACACGCAGGAAAATAGATGTGCGTATTATCGCGGCCACCAACCGGAACCTGGAAGAAGAAGTTGCAGCCGGAAGGTTTCGCCTTGATCTGTATTACAGACTGTTTGTTTTCCCGATTCAGCTGATGCCTTTGCGCGACCGCAAAGAGGATATTCTGCCGATAGCGGAACACTATTTACGGGTGTTTGCAACGGCAAACAATAAGGGTGTTACAGGCTTTTCGGAGCGGGCCAAACAAACGCTGCTTAACTATGCATGGCCGGGCAATGTGCGCGAACTGATTCACCTGGTTGAACGTAGTGTGTTGTTGTGCGATGGTCCGTTGCTGATTGATACGATATTGCTGCCTGCTTCCAGACAGATCCGTACAAACGATACGGGGCAGATTAAGACGATCACTGAAAATGAGCGTGATCATATTCTCGAGGTGTTATCGAAATGTGACTGGAAGATATACGGGCGGGGTGGTGCGGCTGACTTGCTGGAGATAAATGCTTCTACACTGAAGTCGCGTATGAAGAAGCTGGGGATATCGAAGCGGTTTGATTAACTCGCCGGGGACTATTTTTTACCACAGAAGGACGTTGATTCTATGATCATGAAATGTCGCGCGAAATTTGGCTGTTTTAGCGATATGCTGCGATACGGGGTGCTGCGATTTGCTTGCAACTAGCTATTTATCAGGTAAATAAGTAAGTGGTACATCGTTTGTATTTCTCACTGGAGGTACTGTATCAGCTCATTTAAATTCAACCACGCGCATTTACTTTTTCACTTACGGTATAATGATATGCCGGTGCTTAAACTATCAAAAGAACTAGTTGTATGGACAATCAAAATGCTAAAACAGACGGAATGATGAACGTGCAAAAGCATGGGTTTGGTCAGGATTTTATATTGGTGCGGGACTACCTGTTGTACGTTCGCGGAAATGAAACTTTTAACCTGGATGGATTTGAGACACCGGGCGTTCACCGGCTTAAAAGTGATCACCGCCTGCCTGAAGACCAGGTAGCTTACCTGTTAAGTTCACTTGAGGGAAATGCAGCTATTCCCGACCTGGGTGATGTGCTTAGCCGGCATAAGGCATCTGCCTGGAAAAAAAGCTTTCTTGTGTTTAAGAACCAGAAGTACACTACGGTTCAAACAGATAATATTGCCTTCTTTTATATACGCAATAATGCGGTGTCGATGATGTGTTTTGACAAGCAGGTGTATACGCTCAGTTATTCACTTGACCAGATCACTGGCGCTGTATCGCCACAGCAGTTTTTCCGCATTAACCGCCAGTACATTGTTAATTTCAATGCGATTAAGGAAGTGGAATTATACTATATGCGCAAGCTGTGTGTAAAGCTGATTGTTGAAGCGCCAGACCAGTTGCTGATTAACAAGGAAAAGACAACAGGCTTTTTGGCGTGGATGGAGAACAGGTGAGAAGGTTTAACTTTAAACCTAACTTTTGGCTGTCTTGGCCTGCATACTCATGGTGGTATGCGGTACAGCACGTAACCTTGCTTTATCAATCAGTTCGCCGGTTACCTTGCATACACCATAGGTTTTGTTTTCAATACGCATCAGGGCTTTCTCGAGCTGGTCGATAAAAACAATCTGCCGGCTAGCCAGCTGGCTTAACTGGTCGCGTTCCATACTAATGCCACCGTCTTCCATGCCCTTGTTTCTTAAATCGCTTTCATCGGTGGCCATATCGTCTTTACCGGTAATCAGGTTTTGGAGATACACCAGTTCTTTGCGTGCTGCATCCAGCTTTTTCTGAATCAGGTTTCTGAAGTCTGCCAAATCTTCGTCACTGTAGCGGTACCGTACGTTATTCGTTTGCATATGTGAATCCAGTGTTTGTTGCTGCACTGCAAACCTTGTTCCATTCCCGGCAGATTGGCTTTTTTCGTTACACGGCGTATTGTTGAGGAATTTGATCCGCAAACATTACAATAAACGGGGCGTTATAAACCTGTTGTGTGCCTCATTCAATTTTCTGCAAATCAACCCCGCCAAAGTGGATTCCTTTGGAGATAACCGGGTTGCCCATATAACGCAGTTTGGCTTCGCCAAAAGAAGTGATCTTAATACGGTCGGAGACATTCACTTTCAGCTCGGCTTCGCCATAGGCAGTTATCCTGGCTTCCTGTCCGGTAATAGTGGTGGTATTAATTTTACTTTCACCATAACAGGTATAATATTGCTTGTTTATTGTACCTGTTTTAACGTCCAGTGAACTTTCGCCATAAATGGTGGTGTGCATTTCGCCGATATGTACTTCCGTAAAAATCACTTTAGATTCTCCGTAAACGCGTAAAGTAAATTCATCCTGGGAAATGGGGCTTTCGCAGAGGTAAGTTTCTTCACCCCGCAGCGATAGCGCATCCAGCTTCTTATATACCACGGTAGCTATTACGGCATGGTTGGGGTACAGCGGGTGGCTTTGGTTGTCTTCATCCCGCTGGTTATGGGGAATGTCTTTGACGCCATCCAGATACAGTCTCAGGGTGCCGTCTTTTACTTCCACATGCAGTTTACCGGTGTCTACAATGGCCTGGTTTATGGTAACGCGCTCCTGGTCTCCTTCAATAAAGGTAACCTGTATATACGGGCTGATAATGGCTTTGTGAAAATGGTCAACCGGGCCCGATTGGGCATAACAGGTGCAGGTAAAAACAACCAGCATTCCTGCAAACATGGTAATTAGTAATTTCCTCATAAGGCATATGTGTTTGTGCTACTACGAACCAGCGTTGTTATTTGTTACAGCACTGGCTGAATTTTTATGAAGAAGGTTATTTGCCTTGTGCCTTCAGTTTTTTTAGCGTATCAGCCCCATTGGTGTTTTGGGGGTTTAGCTGAACTGATTTTTCATAGCTGGCAATGGCTTTGGGTTTATCGCCTTGTGCTGCGTAGGCCTCACCGAGGCTGTCCCATACATTCCAGGAGGCGGGGAAGTCTTTGGTGTTTTGTAGAAAAAAGGCGATCGCATCGTCCGCTCTTTTCATGCGGAGAAACACATAGCCGATGCTGTTCATATTGTCTTCTGAAATAGAATCTTTATTGTCTTCCCTTTGTTGCAGGTAGTCCTGTAATGCGGGGGCTGCACCCTTGCTCATTGCAGCTTTTAACAGCAAACGGGATGGGGAGTGATAGGTTTCATAATCCAGGTGTGCAATAGCCGGGTGTTCTCCGCCGAGACCATCGTTTACCAGCTCTTTAACAATGGATAAACCATTAGCGCCATCAGCAAAATAAACCACCGCGTTTTTGTTTTTCAGCGAAGCGGTGAAATAAGCTTTGGCATCGCCATTATCGCCCCAATGCCAAAGGTTGGTTTCTTCCGGCATGGTTTCGAGGCCAACGCCCAAGCCCCAGGCAACAGCAGGATATTTGGGATTAACCCTTACCTGTGGTGTCATCATTTGCTGCCAGGTTTGTTTTTTCAATCCTGTGCCGTTCATCAGGGCCACCAGGAATGTGGCATAATCTGTTGCAGTTGTACAAAGACTGGCGGCTGCATTGCCGTGATCCTGGCCTGCATTTTCTTTCCCGTTTTCCGGCTGGTTTCTGCCGCTCAGTTGGCCCAATATGTCGTGGCGGTAGGCTTTCAGCGTGTCGTAGCGATTGCGCCAGATATAACTGCTGGACGACATGCCAAGGGGCTGCAGTGCATACTGCTGCATAAAATTTTCAAATGATAAACCGGTGATCTTTTCCACCACCCTTGACAGGTACACCATGCCTTCACCCGAGTAGCTGAATTTTTCACCCGGATTGAAAAGAATGGGCAAGCTTTCATTTGCAGTGTTGCGCCAGTTGGGGAAGCCCGAGGTATGACTTAATACATGCCTTGCTGTGATGAGGTTAATGCGGTCATCGTTGACCACGTCATAATTGTTGCCGAGGTATTTATTCAGTGGCGTATCGAGGTTGATCTTGCCCTGGTCTACCAGTTTTAATACCGCATAGGCAAACACTACTTTGCTGAGTGAAGCCGCTTCAAATACAGTATTTGTTTTTACCGGCCGTGCAGTGTTAACATTGGCCAGGCCAAATGCGCCGGTCCAAACCAGCTGTCCATGCCGCACAAGCGCGATGGATATGCCCGGCACGTCTGCTTTTTGCAATAGCTGCGGCACGTCTGTCTGTATGCGGTTGATACTTTCTTTGGTATCAGAAAGCCGGCTGGCGGCAAGCGGGTATACAACGGTTGTAACCTGGGCGCTGGCTGATAGCAGCAGTAACGGGAAGGCTGCAAGCAGGCAAACTTTTTTCATAGCAGTATGCGTTATTGGTGACCGTACCAAATATAAATCTTTTTGGTGGTAGGGTACTTAGCTGATGGATGGGAGCGGGGGTGTTAATTATTGTCTTTTCGTGGTGTAATCCTTTGCCAGTTCGTCCAGCTCTTCATCATAATCCGAACGTCCGGCAAAGGCAGAGGGGTTATAGGTATCACCGGGTTTGTGTTTCTCTGCAAGATTAAACTGGCTGGCATGTGAGGCTACCCACAAATCGAAAGTAAGTCCCTTCATTGCGCGCAACGTGTATGCATAATCTTTCAGGATTTCAGGATAAGTGGGTACATCGTTCAAAGTTCTGTCGGTAATGATGGTAGGCATGTTAGCAATCAATACACGGTAAGATTGCTGTTCATCTTTTACCGTTACCATAAAGCTGCAGGAACCCTTGGTATGGCCGGGATGGTGCAGCATAACCAGCTGCGTGCCACCGAGGCTGATGGTATCATTGTTATGCAACAGGCGATCTGCCTTTGCGGGCTGAAACAACCAGCCATGGCCACCATATTCATAGTCTGAGTTGCCGCCATCTTCCAGTACAGCGGCATCTGCTTCGTCGACCATTAATTGTGCACCGGTCAGTTTTTTTATTTCAGCTATTGCGCCTACATGATCGTAATGCACCTGCGTGGTAAGTAATATTTTCACATCAGCCAGTTTAAAACCCAGCTTCTCTATGTTTTGCTGTAACAATTCCCTGGATGAACCGATACCGGTATTGATAAGGATATTTCCTGCGGGTGTAGTCAGCAGGTAGCATCCCAGCTCTGCAGTACCTACATAATACAGGTTACCTGCAATACGGAACGGTTCAAAAGATTGTGTCCAGTTAGGTTTGGTAAAACTGGGTTCATGAACTTCCTGGGCAGATACAAGGGAGGTGAAAAACAGGAACGACAGGGCAGGCATGAGAAGATTACGCATGAGGGAGATATTTGTGGCAAAATAAGAACATATGGAGGGATGGGCCAAACGGTTGTTTTTGGGGAAGAAGCTGATCAATGGCAGATATTTTTAAGTTCCTTTTAGTATGCAGGGAATATATTTTGAATAGTGCTAAAATGAAATAAGTCGCTGATATTAAACGATTTATTGATGGTGGGGAACCCGGGGACGAACTTGAGCAGTATGGTGCGTTTATCAAGCTGATTAATGAAATAGATATGGAATTTCCCGGAAAGCGTAATATTCTCATTCTAAATGAACGACTTTTATTTCATTACATTCGATTATAAACGATTTGAAAGTGGAGTAAGTGAGGCGAAAAAGATGTGTTATCAGCCGAATTGTCACGTAAGCGGAATGATTTGTCATATCTTATATAATATGATGGAGGATAGTATACATGGAATGCTCAGGACGTACCCGCTGTAGGCGATAAGCTACCATAAGAAATAGTGTTCCATGGAATCCTGCGGCAATAGCCACAAAACGAAATGCTAACTCGCCGCAATAATGACTTTCCTGATGGGTGGCTAACAAATTAGAGCAATGGCAATTTCTCCCTTATTCGTTGGAGCACGATCGCAAAGGTCGGTTGCCCACGGTAGTACAACGCCTCGGTGGCCACATACCGAGCGGTAAAGCCGGCTATCAGTTGCGCGTCTTCTATTAAAAGCGCAGGGTGCTCGTTAACCGGAATTAATGCATCCTTTCCGGTGATCCAGGCGGCTTTGTGCGCTTGATATTCAGGCGAGCCTATAAAGGCAAGCACTTCTGCGTTGTCTAATAGACTGTAGATGTCATAGTACTGGCGCATAAAGTTTTTTTGCTTATCACCGCTTTCCAACTCCTGTCGATAATGCCGGATAACGGTTTGAATCTTCTCTACCAGTGTATAACCGGGATGGTAGCACCGAACAGCTCTGGCCCGGTTGTCAGTGACTGCATCTTGGGTATTGCTAACAGCAAAGTCATAGGCCCAGGAACTGATGGATAGTGGCGCATTGGGCGCTACCTTGCTAAAACCCGCCTCCAGCAGTATGCCTCCTTTTACACCTGGTAGTGCAGTTGTAACGGACGGGTATATTAGCCGGATGCCACCACTGCGGTAATATCGGGTATCGTCGAAGGCGTAATCGCGCTCTACATGAACAAGCCCGGGAAACTGTATGTGCTGCGCCAGCCAGTCGTAGAAAGCTTTGCGTGAGGCCACTGCGTTATCTTTTATGCTAGTTTGGTTTACCGCGAAGCCCAGGTCCGCCGGTGGCTCAATCAGCAGGTCCAGGTCTTCGGAAAAGCGGTCAATGATATGATGGCCTTTAGATAAGGAGGTGCCACCTTTCAGGGCAAAATCAAAGCGCTGTTCCAAGCAGGATAGTACATGCATGATCCAGTAATCCTTTTCAACCAGCATAGGTGCTATGCCTTCCCGGTCAGCCACGATGAGTAGCAAGTCTTTGAATTGGGGATGATCGTGTAGATACATGTGAAACAATCAGGGGCTATTGAAGAAAGGAAGCAAACAGCTTCTGCGTCCTGGCGCTACCGAAGCGTTTAACAGACGTTTTAAGCTGGCGTGCGTCCAGCTGTCGCGCACGTACGCGCACGTTGCCCAGCACGGCTGTTTGGTCCTCGGCCAGGCTGGAAAGATTGTTCACCAGATCCACAAGTAGAAACTCGACGGTGGGCTTCTTGGGAAACCGGGGCTTTCGCTGAAAGCTAAAGACCCGGTTGCCCAGCTTGACATCGCCATGGCGCTTATGGTTGTATACGATCGTCTTGTTGTACAGCTGGGTGGTCCCCACACCTAGGCCATTATAGTCATTGGGTGAGGTAAGGAGAAATTCATCGTCCTTCAAGAAGGCGCGCACCAGCTCACTATCAGCGGGTGGCGCATCGCCGAAGGCAGTTGCCTTAGGAAAGTAATACATGCCCGCAGCCACCTTCTTCAAGGTGCCCTCCTCCACCAGTTCCGCCAAATGCCGATCTACCGCAGTGGTCCACTGCGATAGATCCTCCCGGCGATAAACCTGACCAGGACGAAGATGATGCTTTATTACGTCGACTTTAGGCATTGATCAAATTTACAAAAAAAACATAAATTTGCATGAATTTTTAATAAAAAAACATGCAAATCTAGCATTCTGGGTTAAGTTAAAATTTAAACGACGAGGGAGTAATGTAACAGCATCCAGCAAAAAAAATATTCAATGTCAGCATGGATGCAGTTCTTGATGTTTGCTACATCTCGTTGGATTTCATCTAATTTAAAAACTATATAGTGCTATTAAATAAGAGGTGGCATTGAACCCTTGAAAAACGTGGATTTTTTATTTTAAAGGATAGTATCTCAACATTGTCAAAGCCCTCTTTAATGCAACTTGACAGGAATCTCAAGGTTGCTGGTAATGCATCGTTAGGCAAACCTTCGATATCTACCAATTGCTTGGTAACTAAAGAAATAATTCCGAATAAAAAACTCAGCTCTGGAACAAGCTTGAGCACAAAGACCCGAGCATCCTGAAGATATCCTTTGGCTTCCTTATTAATTCGTATTTCAATCGCCTCCAAGCTGTCACCCCTCACGTACGATAATAAAAGCCCTTCAATTCGGACAAAGTTATTTACGATCTCTTTTAAAGATGATTCCTTTGGAAGTCCGCTCAATCGTCTTATAATTTCGATAGTATTGGGCCTGTTAAATATCTTCTCAACATAAGCTCCACTGGAGCGAATCCAGGAAGAATACCATGTTATGATTTCCGCTATCGACATCGAGAAAAGCTTACTTAGCCCCATCTTATTTATGGCGTCAGATAACCCTATGATAACCAAAGGATGTATACCAGCCTTCAAACTTATCTCGTACTGCCAAGAGGAATGCCCAAGCTGACCATCAAGTTTTTCTCTCACACTAAGAAGTGTCTCAACTTTCTCCCTAAATAAACTGATTTTTCCATGTTTAGAAGCCCTAAAGCTCCCAAGAGAATTAGAGAATATTTTCTCAGTCTCTCCCTTTCCCGCTTGATTTGACCTAATCCGCAATAGCATATTAATTTTCTTACTATCTAAAGGCAAACCCTCCGATTGTATATCATCAAGAAATACTTCCAATGGATCGTTGACAACTAAGCATTGATCACTTTTGGAGAACACTTGGTCTTTCAATTCCCACCATTTAGAGGATATCGATTTCCCATCTATAGACACCACCCTACTCGGAATGATGATCACCGCGCCTTGTGAAGACTGCCCAGCCCTGCCTGCACGACCAGCAGCATTGAGTAACTCATGGGGATCAACTGATTCCAGTTCATTCGTTTCTGTATTGAATCGATCATCTCCTGCTATGATAACAATCTCTGCTGGCAGGTTTATACCCTGTGCTAGTGTAGCGGTGGCAACAAGTGCTGATGCCCCATCGGGATCTTTAAAATATTGCTCGCTTAATGCCCTCTCGATTGAAAGAAGATTCCCATGATGAACAACGGTACTGTTTGCCATGCTCAAATAAGAGTACTTAATACTGCCAAGCTCATTTTCCAAAGCGAGAAATTCGTCTTTGTGCTTATCATGAAATCGTCTAAATCTTCCGGTTGAATTTGACGACATCTTATTTTCGATATTTTTAGCTGTAGCAATAGCATTCCTCGGATTCGCAACAAAGATTAATGTTTTGAGCTTCTGCCCTCCGTAATGAGCGCCCAATGCAGCAGCTACCGCATTCCTATTAGGAGTAAGGCTCCAGTAAGCATTGCTGGCCGTTAAATTTACAGGGAGGTCTAACATTTTTACTAGAGAATAATCCCTCATGCTTTTAGTATCCCACTTATTTCTTAAACTGAAAAGCAATAGGGAATGGCAGTCAGTTGCCTAATTAGGCTAGGCGATGGAGAATTTCTTTTATTAGCTTGCCTTTCGCTCCTATCGCCCTGTGCTTTGGCAGCCAGTTTATCTATTTCATTTTGATCATATACAAGACAGCCGTGAAGCTGCCTTGTAGGCTTCCAGGCAGAGTCAAAAAGATGACAAACCCTATTTGTTACAGCCACGATCCAATCGCGAATCTCTTCACCATTTTGAACCATAGCTGATATTAGAAGATAGTCGGCTTTGGGTTGGGTAGCAAAGAGAGAGAGTAAACAAAACATAGCATTTTGTGAGCGCTCGTCAGTTGTACCTGGAGCACCGTGGATTAGATGAAATTCATCAAAGACAATCAATCCGATATTATTTAATGAAGAGGGTGCAACATTCATCATTGTAAGGCACCTTTCAGGTGTCATTACCATTATTGATTCATTTTCACCTTGATTCAAGTCTGTCACCTCGCCATCAACTTCTAGCTCCGTCCCTAAATAACCATTAAAAAGTGCTCCTAGATTTGATTTCACTTGATCTTCCAACGGATGTGTCGGAACGAGGTATAAAACCCGCCTTGACGAGAAGCAAGTTGCAGCAATTTTTAGTTCTGCTAGTGTCGATTTCCCAGCTCCCGTTGGGAGTGTCACTACCGCAGATTGACCCGGAGTAAGAAAATTAGTTCTAATAGCATCGACATGATTGCTCCATAGGTATGGCCTAGTTTTAGCCAATTCCGCTTTGAAATCATCCCAAAGGAATACGTCTACACCTGGAGGCACTGCAATATGGACGACCGCGCGCGACAACAAGTCTTGAGACATTTTTAACAACTTAGCCAAATGATAAGGACCAGTAATTACCGAACGCTGAGATGTGTAAGCCAAATCAAAAACAGATAGTTTTATTACATTGTCGAAGTAAACATCTGCATCAGTTTCTTGCTGAGTCCCCAAAAGAGCGGAAGCAATGCTGTAAAGGCCCTTAGATAAATTTGCCCAAAGTAGATTGATAGCATAGGAATTTACGTCATCGCCGTCCTTGTATATTGGCTCCGTTAATGGGTTTTCAATTATTTCAAGAAGGTTGCCCTTTGCGAGTGCCTGAATGTATTGAACAAGAATTGACCTAGAGCCATGCTCAGACTTAGCAGGGTTCATTTTTCGAGAAACCTCTGCTGCATCAGGCTGATTATTGGAAATTAAAAAAAGTACTATAGCAGAAATAAAAGAGGATATTGAATCCGAATTAAGATACTCTCGCATTTCGCCCTCGACAAAGCCAATTCGATGAAGAAGACTGTGCGCCGTCCCCGCAACAAATGCAATCGATTCCTTGTTCTCATGGTTGGGGTCAGTTATCAAGATTGTCTCCAGGTTGTATGCAAGAGTCTGTAGTAAATTAATACCCTCAAAAAGCTCTGGCACTTGATAGTTTATAATACCACCTGAGAATTGACGTCGAAGCCCGACAATTGTCGCATATATATTTGTCAACTCCTGTGGCAAACGATCAATATCAATTTTGCCAATCCCAGGGATACTTCTGATTACAGCTTCAGTCTCAGAATTAAACATTTTGCTTCTTTAATGAATTGAGAAAAATGGTAATTTTATCACAGAATTGCTGCATCCAGTTACGTATATCTTCTTGCAACATGGTTGCCGCATATCTTCTATGTATGCCAGACAAATCAGGAACGCAATCGGAATACCCTTTGAATAAATCTCCTCTCTTTTTTATTGTTTCATAGGTTTTACTTCTGTTTATTCCGACCCTATATGATCTAATATTTTTCTCGTAAATGTTGTTCTCATTCTTTTTCATGAAACCGGTGATATGCTCGATTAAAGGAGAAATCCTACTAACCAGTTTATTATTGTGTATCCCTCCCTCAAATGATATAAACTCTTTCCAAACTTCGGGAAGAATGCTTCGTTGGTTGCCGGCGGTACATTTATCTTCTGTAATAATAATCTTTGCCAGAGTATCGCCGCCTTCCAAAATAATTGCTAGTCCATCTAACCCATGCTGTGCAGGAGCATCGTGTGGGGGTTGACAACGATAATCTAATGCTTTATATTCGTGCTGCAAAGCAAGCCATGAGATCATTTGAAAAATCCAACCGTCGCGTTTTGTAATATCAGTATCCCTGCCAATTCTCTTGATCGCTAAATCAATCTCAGACTCTTGTAGCAATGGACTTGTAGGGTTTAATTCTTTAATTATTTGCTTGGAGTGCAGATAGTGACCAACTAGCATGTATGCTACTAACTCTGCGAGTTCTGTTTCATCCGAAATGACAATCTCATTATCAATCACCGCTGGCCTGCTGTCGCACTGTTTTAATGTAAATGGCATTTTAATCTATTTGCAGTAATTCCGAAAAATTATGGATAAATGAACGCCCCGCAGCAAACTAGGTTTTAAGGACTGGACGGAGTGCTCGCAACATAAATATTATTGAGATGAATTTAAATAAGAAAGGATCAATCACGCTGATTCTTTCACCTTTCGAAGAACAGTTTTGACATTCTCTGAAATTAATTCAGGATAATCCTGCTCAAATGTATTTCGAACTGATTTTTCCTTAGTTTCAATTCCGTTTGAAAGGTACTTTAGTTTGCGCTTGTTTGCCTCTAATAATTCTCTCCATTCTATAATATAAAGCTCGATATCCTTTTCTTCCTTCTTATCATAAAGAAAAGGAACGCCATATTTCGCAAAAGCTGATTTCATTTTGGATTTGGCATACCCCGTGAGCTTTGACGATATTAAAATCATTTTGTATTTAACTTTGCTACTAGGCAATGCGGAATGGTTTTCAATAGTATAGGCGTACTTATCTAGTTGATTTATTTCCTTTTGGCTGATCGCACAACTGGGGGATTTTAATTCAACAACCATTATTTCCCGGCGCTCATCGTCGGCTATTTTATCGTTGAAAAAGAATAAATCAGTGATATTGTTCAATAACGGATCATCACTTGTTATGAGATTTTCATCTTCAACAGTTGGACTGTAATGGAAAAACTTCTCACGAAGTTCTAGGAGTATTGCACCGATCTGCCGATCGGACCAAAGACATGGTGTACCATTATAACTTTCGCCAAATATCCACAGCGCTTTTTCTAGTATTTTATGTAACTGTTTGCGCTCAAGCAGTACCTTTGCAAGTTCGCCGTACACAATTCCATTAAGAAACTCGATAAAATCCGTCTTCTCAATTACCTGTTGACTGAAATGAATAACATTCTCCAGGTCTGTTGTCTCTAGCAGCGCACGCAGTTTACCTATGTATTCCGGAGTTAATTTTAATACTTTTTCGAAGATAGATTGTATCTCTCCATTTGAGATGGCTGTATTTACAAGCGGATAAATCAATTCACGAATCTGAGCCTTTTTCTCCAGCAACTGATACTGATCTTCGATAAGATAGGCTACCTTTTTAAAAATCAGTTGGTGCGATGGAGAGTAACGATCATTATCTCTAAGGGGATTAGCCTCGTCACTTTGAATTGCATCGGAAAATTTTTCGAATTTTTTATTTCTTTCCTTGAAAAACTCGTTGATTGTGACTTTCACAATCTCTTTCAATGATTTCAGCTCATCGTCAGCCATTTCGTCCAAATCCAGATTTCTAAACAAGTCACTATTGAACATTGGCGACTCCAGGTAAATAAACCATGGGCCAAGATCTGGAGTATACCATTCGGATGAATATGTAAATTCGTGGGCTACAGTTTGAATGCCTGCATTCTCAATGCATAGAAAGACCTTAACCTTATCCAGGTTCAGTTTCGTGTGATAGTAATAAAATTGGATCTCCGTATCCTCACCTTGTAGAGTAATGTATTCCTTCGATTGTATAATAGGGTCTTCCACCAAAAAATCTTCGCGTTCAAGTCTTCTTCCGTTTACATGGAATGCAACATTTTCATTAAAGATGTTAAATGGATACTTTTGGAATATCTCGTTTATGAAATTGTTTAAAATGAAATGTTGACCGAGTTGCTGTTTCTTAGGTACTTTGCCTCCAGTGTTGCTGTACAGGTTTTTAATAACAACTTCATAAAACGTATTGTAATTGCTTTCAGATAATGAAGAATCGTCGATTTCAAATTCGATTTCATCCAGTACGTTTTGTTTGAATGCATCTACGTCGATCGGGAACGTAATCTCGTGAAAACAGCTGCTTTTCTTATCATAGCTCAAAGTTTTGATCACTATGCTACTTCCAATTTGCAATGCAGCAAATCGCCCAATGCCTTGTCCGCCGGCTTTAACATCTGTTCCAATTTCTAAAATCCTTGGTTCAAAATCGTCACTTGCGACACCAGGACCATCATCCCTTACGCTTATACATTTTATGAACGGCTCCAAAACACCATTTCCATATTCAATGTTTATAAAGACGTTCTTGGCCTTAGCTTGAATTGAATTATTGATTAATTCACAAAGTGCAGCGAACGTATTTTTATATTTGGTTAGCTGAGTATGAATTAGACGACTGTTTGTCTTCAGCTTTTTACGTAGCTTCATAAGGGGTGGAATTGATAGGGACTAGCGAATACGATTGATCAAGATGAGGTTCAAAAAAATAAGCTAAAATGCCGGCACTCCCGGCATTCAGTAATTTATAGGGATTCTATTTGCTATCATGTTTCAGCGTATCAGCTATTTCTTTTTCGGAAGCTACCTGGCGCTCGTAAAGCTCAATATTTTTTCAATGGGATTGAAATTAACCGTTCCATATGGATTGCCTCCAATCTGTCCATTATTTGTTTGAAAATAATTATAGAAATTATTGCCCGCTTCATTCGATTTAAACTCCTTCAACACATCTACCTCCACACCCAACAGCGGCGCTATCTCTTTCAAGATCGTTTCATCAATCTCCGCTTCCATCTCCAGATCGGAAATCTTCTTCTGATCCCACTTATTACCCAGCAGTTTTACAAGACCTGACTGGTTGTATTTTTTAACGTTGCGAAACAGGGCGATGTTTCTGCCGTGATGTACCATTTTTTTTACCTCCGTCATTACAATATAAATGTTTTATAGAAAAGATCAAATACACGGCTTATGTTTGACTAAGGGAAGGACAAAATCCATGAATAAAGGAGCATGCCTTAAAATTGGGTATGGTGCGATGCGCGCGAAATTGAAATAGCAGAAGATATATTCTTCAAGAATTAAATCATCAAGGATTCATATGGTCGCTCATATGATGAATTAACAAGAAATAAAGCAAGTCTGTAGGTGTAAGCAGTCAATGAAGAGGAGTGCGGCTACTTAAAATGAATTCACACTCACTAATGGAGTAGCGCGGTGCATAAGACAATGCCAGGACCTCGCAAAAACAAGTGTCGTTAAATCTAGGGTTCGATCACTCCCCTCACCATTAAAATGACCTTATCGAACCCCTTCAGTTATTAAGTTGTTGATGCATAACTGCCTAAGTATCAAATCGAAGGGGACTTTTTAATAGATGTAAATGAAAAGGGGGACTGTGAAGTCCCCCCAAGTGGAGCTGAGGGGGGTCGAACCCCTGTCCAAACGTTATTACCATAAGCTTTCTACATGCTTATTCCTGAATTATTTGTCGGGAAAAACAGGGACAGGACAAACCAATCTCTTCCGTAGCTGTATGGTCTTTTGCTGCAGTCACAGCCTTCTGCAGCAGCATTCTGTGTTTGGTTTTGAGTCGGCGGCGGAGCGTGGTAACAGAACAACCTGCTCAATCCCGGAGGATCACTTGCGTGACGCGGCCCTAATGACTATCTAATCACTGATTAGGCAGCCATGGCATACTGTGTATTGCCATTTGAATTTTGAATATTCAGATTAAAGTGCTAATTATCCAACGCACTGCATGCTTACACCTACCGCAACCAACGCTGTCAAAACCAATACAGCCCCGCAGTTCAGTGAACAGCAAATATACAATTTTTTTTGCTTTTACCACCAACAACGTAGCTTCGGGTATGACCAACCAGTTACCGGCAGCCGTTTATACCCAACACATTGAACAAGCTCAGTCCTTACTGAAACAATTATTGTTAAAACGTTCCAGGCTGGGATGGGGGCGCCTGGCCTGTTTGCTGGTACCTGCCCTTTGTTGCTATTATTTTCTGCCACAGCAGGTGCAGGCTGCCGTTATCTGTGTAGTAGCTGGCATTGCCTGTTTTCTTTTTCTCGTATCGCTCGATACCGATAATAATCACCGCATCAGTTACCAGCAACGGTTAATTGCCATTAATGAAGATGAGCTGCTGGTACTGCAACACCAGTACCAGCAACGCGACAATGGCCAGCAGTTTCAGCCGGCCCTGCATCCTTATGCGGGTGATTTCGATTTATTCGGTGATTATTCGCTTTATCAATACATCGGCCGCTGCGAATCGCAGCAGGGCAAAGCATTACTGGCTGCACAATTGCTGCAGGCGCCCGGGGCAGCGAATATTGTTCCCGTACAGGAGGCTATCACCGAAATGGCCACGCATGTAAACTGGCGACAGACTTTGCAGAATTACGGTAAGCAGGCCCCTTTACAGCAAAGCACCGAAAAGCGCATACTCGACTGGCTGGGGGAGAAGGACGGCCTGCCACAGGGAAAACTGTTGCAGCTGCTGGTAAAATGGTACCCGGTTATCCCGTTCGGCTGCCTGTTGCTCGTGGCACTGGAAATTATTCCGCCACCGGTGTTTAACCTGCTGTTCTTTGTTTTCCTGATTGTGTCTTCTTCGCTTACCGGTAAAATCAATGTTATATACAAACATGTTTCCCGCATCGAATCTGAAATAGGCTCGCTGCAATTGCAATTGATGCATGTGGAAAAACAAACCTGGCAATCACCTTACCTGCAGCAGTTACAGCAGCAGCTGCGTGGCGGGCAGCAGGCTTCTTATGAGGAAGTGCTGCAACTCAAAAAAATACTCAACCGTTTCGATTACCGCGTTAGTATGGCCATTCTGTTCCTGAATCCCTTCCTGGCCTGGGACGCCCGGCAGGCAATGGCGCTGATGGAATGGAAAAAACACAACAAACAAAATGTGGCTGCCTGGTTTAAGGTAATTGCCGAAATGGAAGTGCTGAATACCCTGGCAACACTGAAGTACAACCAGCCTGGCTGGATATTGCCGCAGGTACAGCAGCAGCATTTTAACCTGCATGCACAAACCCTCGGCCACCCGTTGATAGCACCGGAGAAAAGGGTGAACAATTCCTGTGATATTGCAGGTACAGGACAAATTATGCTGATCACCGGCTCTAATATGGCAGGTAAAAGTACCTTCCTGCGCAGTTTGGGTGTAAACATGGTGCTGGCCATGATGGGCAGCCCGGTATGTGCCACAGCTTTTGCTTTTTCGCCGGTGCAGCTGGTATCCAGTATGCGCATTGCAGATAATCTCGCAGAAAATACTTCTACCTTCTATGCTGAGCTTAAAAAACTGCAGGATATTATTATACGCGTGAACCACCACGACAAGGTGTTTATACTGCTCGATGAAATTTTACGCGGCACCAATTCACTTGACCGCCATACCGGCTCCAAGGCGCTTATTCAACAACTGATCAGGGAAAAAGCGGTTGCAGTGATCGCCACACACGATGTAGAACTGGCTGCTATGGAGCAGACTTACCCCGGTGAACTGCACAATTATCATTTCGATGTGCAGGTAAGCGCAGGGGAGCTGTATTTTGATTACAAACTCAAAACCGGTGTTTGCCAAAGCATGAATGCTTCTATTTTAATGAAGAAAATAGGTATTGAAATGGTATAATGGCCTTCAGTACATTGAAAATCAATGTTTGAATATTGATTTTTCACTAAAATTTTCCTATTCAGCGTTTTAATATTAGTTTCGGGCACATATTTAACCCAGTATATGAAACCCTTCTCCCTGAACCTTCTGGCACTCCTGTGCTTTGCATCGTCGTATGCAAGGCCGCATGATAAGCTTTACGGGCACAATGCCGCCCGCGCATCGAACAGCGAAACCGCCGGCAATGCGTTTTTTACAGATTCTACTTTATTGGGCAGCAGATACCTTTGTTCAGACAATGCAGTTGTGTCGCTTGTAGCGCCTCAGCCTTCCGGGGTAACCTATGCATGGTATAAAAACGGTACGCTTCTGCCAGGTGAAACCAGCTATACACTCACCCTGCTGGGTACCTCCATTGCCAACGGGGATTCTGCGCGTTACTATGCCGTTATTACTTCGGGCGTAACATCCTGGAATACCGAAACGGCTGTAGTAAAAAAATACAAGGGCATCCCTCCGTATGAATTAAGCATTACCTCGGCATCAGACATCGATAATTCACTTAATACAAACGTGGTTTGTTTTAATAATACGGCAACATTAACCACTACACAGCGCTTTGCCACCTACAACTGGGGTACCAAGCCAGATGGCACTGCAACGGTAGACAATGCTGCCATTCACCACGTAGGGCTTACAGAAACTTTGCTGTACTTAACGGTGTCTGACAGCATTACCGGGTGCACCAGCAACCCTGTTCCCGTTAATGTTAAACGCAACCAGTTTGATGCGCCTACCTTGCAATTAAGCAACGATTCCCTGTACGGTAATAATGTAAAGCCAGGCACACCTTCTTACCGCTGGTACGAAGAGGGTAAACTGATATCAGGCCAGAGCAAAAAGTATTTTGTTCCCAAAGAAACGGGTACCTATAGTGTTGCAACCAGTCTTGATGCTACCTGCTGGCTGGCTTCAGCGCCGCTGGCGGTTATTGTACCGGGCAAATCAGATACTGCGTTAACCGTATCCGGCAAAACATCGTTCTGTTCTGGTGATACTGCTATTCTTAAAGCAGGTAAAAACATTACTTACCGCTGGTTCAAAAACAATGCGGCTATCAGCGGTGCCACAAGTGCCAGTCTTATTGTAACTGCAAGTGGTACATACTATGCAGTAGTGTCGAATGGATTGTCTAACGATACTACCCGCAAAATTGTTATCACGGCATATGTACCTGCCAAACCGGTAGTGATCATCGGGGAGCGTGGTACTATCGACAATGGTGAAAATTATTGCTACTCCGGTACCAGCAGCACACTGGGTACAGACGGTGCTTATAAAAGTTATATCTGGACATTACCCAATACAACCATTACTTCCGGTTCGGGCGTTACCATTGGCAATGGCAATGCAGGAACTGTTTCTGTTCGCGGCATTGACACCAATACCTGTGTAACACCTGCATTCAGCTTTAACGTGATTAACTCTGCTGCAGACAGCGTGCCGGTTGTAACCCGCAGTGGCGATAACCTGAACAGCTCACCTTCAACCTACTACCGCTGGTATTTTAACAATACGCTGATGGCCGGCCAAACCAAAAGTTTTATACCGGTAACCAAGCAGGGTATTTACTTCGTATCTACCAGCAGCAACAATCTCTGCTGGAACGAATCACTGAAATACATAGCACTTACAGCTGCCAACACAACACCCGGCGACAGCGTAAAAGTAACCGTGTATCCCAATCCTGTAACAGGGCCTTTCAATATTGTACTGAGCTATAAAAATGTAAAAAGTGTTACGGTGAAAGTGACTATCGTTACCACCGGCGGTAATGTGGTATGGCAGTCGAACAAACTGCTGTTCCGCGACAAGTGGATTAGGATACCAATCCCGGCGAACCTCAGTGCAGGCATGTACATTGCAAAAGTGGTGGCCAATGATGAATCAAGGTCTGTTCAAATACTGGTAAACTAAACCGAAGTAAATAGATAAAGTATGTTGAGAAAAAAAATGTCAGTACTTCCGGTTATAGTGTTGCTGACGCTACTATATGCCGGTTGCAGCAAAAAAGACAGTACCACCGATCCTGCTGTAAATCTTACGCCGCGCAATTGCAATATGCTGAGCGTTGCACAGCAGAACAATGGCAGCAAGGGCGATCTCAGTATCAGTTTTACCTTCGATGACAGCAGCCGCGCAACCAGCCTGCTGGCATACGACAGCGCTGTGGGTGTGCAACTGGGTAAGTACACTTTCACGTATAGTAAAGACACCATCCGCATTGATAGCAGGCAGTATTTCTTAACCGATTCAAAAGGCCGTGTACGCCGTTTTCATACACAGGACGATCCGCATGATTCTTCTACCGACGTGTATGATTACGAATACCTGTACAATGATTCCGGTTTCCTGGTTACCAAAAACCAATATGTAAACGGAGCCAAACAGCCCGATTATACCACTACCTATACATATCGCAACAATGTATTAACGCATGCAGATATGGTAGTGCCCGGCGCCAACAATATACTTATCTTCAGCGCAACGCTTAACTACATGTACGAGCAGGATGTGCAGAACTGGTTGTATCATTTCCCTGACGGTACGGAAAGTTACCTGTTTCAGCAATGCCTGAATTTTGGCAGAAAATCACAGAAGGCGCTGAAATCGGTGATTACACAGGTGTTCAACGGTAACAATACGGTAGCCGACCAGTGGACAACCAATTACGGCAGTTATGTATTCAGTACAGAAGGCAATATCATGAGCGTTACTGCCACGGGCGATGAGCAGCAGGGTTTCGCCTTTTTATATGGCAGAACATTCTTCAACTACCAGTGTAAATAACATACCTTTCTGAACATTGCCGGAAGCGGATGGTTATAAAAGCCAGCTTGCTTCCGGCAATTTTTTTGCTGGTATACGGGCATACCTTATCAGCAAATAAATTGGATTCGCTTACACATATGGCACTGGGTGCCTGCCTGGGAGAAATAACAGCAGGTAAAAGACTGGGCAAGGCAGCCCTGCTGATGGGCGCTGTTGCAGGTAACCTGCCCGACCTGGATGTGCTTGCCGCGCTATGGTTGCGGCCAGCTGCCAACCTGCTTGCACACCGCGGGTTTACGCATTCCTTTACAGGCATTGCCCTGGTAACAATGTTACTGGCCTTTATGATGAACAAATGGCACCAGCGCAATATGCAGTATAGGCACTGGGTATGGTTTATCGGCAGCCAGCTGTTGCTGCATATTGTTATTGACGCCTGCAATGCCTATGGCACCGGCTGGTGGGAGCCGTTTAACCACACCCGCGTATCATTTAATCTCCTGTTTGTGGCAGATCCCCTGTTTGCCATCGCGCCTTTTATTGCCACCCTGATTTTACTGGTGAAACATGGCAGTTACCTGCGCCGCAAACCCATTGCTGCCGTGGCGTTGAGTTGCTGCCTGCTGTATGTGGTGCAGGCCATAGTTTGCAAAGCTGTGATTAACACACGGTTTAACCGGCAGTTGAGCACCATACCAGGCAACACGGTACAACGGTATTTTACCACGCCATCTCCCTTTAACACCTGGCTATGGTATGTAGTGGCCGAAACCGGCAGCGGTTATTACACCGGTTATATGTCTGTGTTTGATGGAAAAGCCGGCATGCCATTGCATTATTTCCCGCGCAACAATCAGCTGTTGCGGGGCGTTCGCGATACAACAGAACTGCGGCACCTGCTGCGCTTCTCCAAGGGGTATTATACGATTGTGCCGGTTGAAAATTATTTCGTGTTCAACGATCTCCGTTTTGGCCAGGCAGGCGGGTGGTACGATGCAGCGGCCCCGTTTTCTTTTCATTATTATATTCAATCGCCCGAAGGAAATATGATGGTATTACAGCGCGGCCGTTTCGCGGGATGGAGCTGGCCGGTGTTGCGCTCCCTGTGGCAGCGGATAAGGGGAACGTGAGGGGTTTAAAGTTTAATGGTTTAAAGTTTAATGTTTTTTTACCTTACCAAGGCCGTTTTTGGGGCAGGTTATCAAAAGTTGCTCCTTTAGCCATTCCTTTTAGGTGGAGGGGCGGCGGGCAGCTGCGATGGGGAAATAATTTCCTGAACGTTTTTTTGTTTTTTCGGTATTTTATATTTAATCATTACCTTTGCCGCCTTATGGATTTTGGAATTTTGTACCTGGTTCATTCATCTGTTTTATTCGCTGCTGGTAATCCTTAACGGGATTTAATACCTTAACAAACTGTTCGCCAGGGAGTTAGGGTAAACGCATGTGGTGAAAAAACGCAGAAAAAAGTACGTAAATCAAGGTCTGTAAGGCCCGCTCACCACGGGAATATTAGTACGCAAAAATTGCAATTTTTACATATGGCCATTAAAAAAGACAATCGCCCCAAAGCGTCATTTTCTAAAATTACGATAGGTCTGGCATCGCCCGACAGTATTTTAGAGCGCAGCTTTGGTGAAGTGTTGAAGCCGGAAACCATCAACTACCGCACTTACAAGCCGGAGCGTGATGGTTTGTTCTGCGAAAGAATCTTCGGTCCCGTAAAAGATTATGAATGTGCCTGCGGTAAGTACAAGCGTATCCGTTACAAGGGTATTGTGTGCGACCGTTGCGGTGTAGAGGTAACAGAAAAGAAAGTGCGTCGTGAGCGTATGGGCCACATTAAGCTGGTGGTACCTGTAGTTCACATCTGGTACTTTAAAAGCCTGCCCAACAAAATCGGTTACCTGCTGGGTATGAGCTCCAAGAAATTGGAAACAATTGTTTATTACGAAAGATATGCTGTTATCCAGCCGGGTATCCGTGAGGATAAGGGTTTGCAGAGCGGTGATTTGTTAACTGAGGAAGAGTACCTGGAAATCATGGACAATCTTCCGAAAGATAACCAGTACCTGCCTGATGAAGACCCGCAGAAATTCATTGCGAAAATGGGTGCAGAGGCCGTTCACGACCTGCTGGCACGCATTGAGCTGGACAGCCTGAGCTTTAACCTGCGTAATGCAGCAGCCACCGAAACTTCACAGCAGCGTAAAGCCGATGCTTTGAAACGTTTGAGCGTGGTTGAATCGTTCCGCGACGCATCTACCCGCATCACCAACCGCCCCGAGTGGATGGTAATGCAGTATATCCCTGTTATCCCACCCGAACTGCGCCCGCTGGTTCCGCTGGATGGTGGCCGTTTCGCGTCTTCTGACCTGAACGACCTGTACCGCCGCGTAATCATCCGCAACAACCGTTTAAAACGTTTGCTCGAGATCAAAGCCCCTGAGGTGATCCTCCGCAACGAAAAACGTATGCTGCAGGAAGCTGTGGATTCTCTGTTCGATAACAGCCGTAAATCAAACGCCGTTAAAGCAGAAGGCGGACGTGCACTGAAATCTTTGAGCGATGTGCTGAAAGGTAAACAGGGCCGTTTCCGTCAGAACCTGCTCGGTAAACGTGTTGACTACTCCGGCCGTTCTGTAATCGTGGTAGGCCCTGAAATGCGCATGCATGAGTGTGGTTTGCCGAAAGATATGGCTGCCGAGCTGTTCAAACCGTTTGTTATCCGCAAACTGATTGAAAGGGGTATCGTGAAAACAGTTAAATCTGCCAAGAAACTGGTAGACCGCAAGGAAGCTGTTATCTGGGACATCCTCGAAAATATCCTGAAAGGTCACCCGGTAATGTTAAACCGTGCCCCAACACTGCACCGTTTATCTATCCAGGCCTTCCAGCCACGTTTGGTAGAAGGTAAAGCGATTCAGCTGCACCCGCTGGTTACCGCGGCATTCAACGCCGACTTCGATGGTGACCAGATGGCCGTTCACGTTCCGTTGAGCAACGCGGCTATTTTGGAAGCCCAGCTGCTGATGCTGTCTTCACACAACATCCTTAACCCGCAGAATGGTACGCCAATCACCCTGCCTTCACAGGACATGGTACTTGGTCTGTACTACATTACCAAGGGTAAAAAATCAACCGAGACTGAAAAAGTACGCGGTGAAGGCATGGCCTTCTACAGCATGGAAGAAGTGCTGATCGCTTACAATGAAAACAGGATCGACCTGCACGCACAGATCAAGGTGAAAACCAATGTGCGCGAACAGGGTAAACTGGTTAAAAAACTCATCGAAACAACTGTTGGACGCGTGCTGTTCAACCAGTTTGTTCCATACGAGGTAGGTTTTATCAACGCACTGGCTACTAAAAAATCATTGCGTGAAATTATCGGTGACATCATCAAAATCACCGACGTTCCCAAAACCGCCAAGTTCCTTGACGACATCAAAACCCTCGGTTTCCGTATGGCCTTCCGTGGTGGTTTGTCGTTCAACGTAAATGACCTGATTATCCCTGAAGTAAGAAACGAGTTGCTCGAACAGGCGAAAGAAGAAGTTGCCGAAGTTTGGGAAAACTACAACATGGGTTTAATCACCAACAACGAACGTTACAACCAGGTAATTGATATCTGGAGCCGCGTGGATACCCGTATTACTGAAACGCTCATCCGTGAAATGGCAACCGATAAACAGGGCTTCAACTCTGTTTACATGATGCTTGATTCAGGTGCACGTGGCAGTAAGCAACAGGTTAAACAGCTGGCTGGTATCAGGGGTTTGATGGCGAAACCAAGAAAATCAGGTTCTACCGGTGCAGAGATCGTAGAAAACCCGATCCTGTCTAACTTTAAAGGTGGCCTGAACGTATTGGATTACTTCATCTCTACCCACGGTGCCCGTAAAGGTCTGGCGGATACGGCCCTTAAAACGGCTGATGCCGGTTACCTCACCCGCCGTCTGGTAGACGTTGCGCAGGATGTGGTAATCACTGAAGAAGATTGTGGTACTTTACGTGGTATCGCTACTTCAGCGCTGAAAGACAACGAGGACATCGTAGAACCACTGTATGACCGTATACTGGGACGTACCTCACTGCACGATGTATTCCATCCGCAGAGCGATGTAATCCTGGCTACAGCAGGCGAAGAAATCACTACCGATATTGCACACGCCATTGAAGACGCAGGCATTGAAACAGTAGAAATACGTTCTGTGCTTACCTGCGAAAGCAAACGCGGTGTGTGTGTGAAATGTTATGGTAAAAACCTTGCTACCGGTTACATGGCACAGCGTGGTGATGCCGTTGGTATCATCGCTGCACAAAGTATCGGTGAGCCTGGTACACAGCTTACCCTGCGTACCTTCCACGTGGGTGGTATTGCCGGTTCATCTTCCATTGAATCTGCACTGAACGCCAAGTTCGACGGTACCATTCAGTTCGATGGTCTGCGTACGGTTCAGACAGAAAACAACGAAGGCGACAAAATCAATGTGGTTATCGGCCGTACCGGTGAGGTACGTATCATGGACGTTAAAAACGACCGCCTCCTGATCACCAACAACGTTCCTTACGGTGCTATCTTAACCGTGAAAGACGGACAGCAGGTGAAAAAAGGCGAAACCATTTGTACATGGGATCCGTTCAACAACGTTGTGGTTGCCGAAATTGCCGGTGAAATCAAATTCGAGAATGTTATTGAAGGTATCACTTACCGCGAAGAAGCCGACGAACAAACCGGCCACCGCGATAAAGTGGTTATCGAAACAAAAGATAAAACCAAAATTCCTGGCATCGTTATCGAAGGCAAGGAAATCAAAAACTATAACTTACCTGTAGGCAGCCGCCTGGTAACAGAAGAAGGCGAAAAAGTAAAAGCAGGCCAGGTTATCGTTAAAATCCCGAGAACCCTGCGTAAATCAGGTGACATCACGGGTGGTCTGCCCCGTGTAACAGAGTTGTTCGAGGCAAGAAACCCGGGTAACCCCGCAGTAGTTTGCGAAATCGACGGTGTAGTAGCCTTCGGTAACGTGAAACGCGGTAACAGGGAAATCATTGTTGAAGCAAGAGACGGTATCGTTAAAAAATACCTCGTGCCTCTGACACGCCAGATCCTGGTGCAGGATGGTGACTTCGTAAAAGCAGGTACACCGCTCTCCGATGGCCAGGTAGCACCGGCCGATATTCTTTCTATCAAAGGCCCGTATGCCGTTCAGGAATACGTGGTGAATGAGATCCAGGAAGTTTACCGTTTGCAGGGTGTAAAAATCAACGACAAGCACATCGAGGTGATCGTTCGCCAGATGATGAAAAAAGTGGAAATCGTAGACGCCGGCGATACCAGGTTCCTGGAAGAGGATCTCGAAGACCGCTTTGAATTCAACGAAGAGAACGACCGCATCTTTGATAAGAAAGTGGTTACCGAACCAGGCGAAAGCGGCAAGCTGAAAGCTGGTCAGATCATCACCTTGCGTGAACTGCGCGAAGAAAACTCTGTACTGCGTCGTACAGACAAAAAACTGGTTGAAGTGCGCGATGCACAGCCTGCTACCGCAACACCGGTACTGCTGGGTATCACCAAAGCATCACTGGGCGTTCAAAGCTGGATTTCAGCCGCATCGTTCCAGGAAACAACCAAGGTACTGAGCTCTGCAGCTATCCAGGGTAAAACAGATGACATGATTGGTTTGAAAGAAAACGTAATCACCGGTCACCTGATCCCTGCCGGTACAGGTCAGAAAGAATTCGAAAACATGATCGTAGGCAGCAAAGAAGAGTATGAACTGCTCTCTACCGCCCGCGAAGCCATGAACTTCGACGACGAAGAATAGTTTTAACTTATCTCCATCAATAAAAAGTAGGAAGCATTAACACTGCTTCCTGCTTTTTTTTTGCAAACCATACCTGGCTGTTCCTGTTCGTGCAATAATGCTGGCGAGCTGAAATGCAATGCCGGCAATTGTTTTAGCCGAATCGTGTATTCATTGTTCTGCAAATGAAGCACATGGATACCGGTTATTGAACCATACAGTACCCGGTAAATGCAAATGAAAAACTGTTAAATTGTTAAAGCCTCTTTTAACAAATTTTTTTTACAAATCCCGTTACCTTCATAACCCCAAAAAATAAGGCATGAAGCAATTTTCCTTAGTTCTCAACGTTGTGTTAGTCGTTGCTGTCGGCATACTGTTTTACCTGCATTTCGCAGGAGCCAAAAACAATGTAGGCGGAGAAGCAAAACATATCTCTGATTCTGCAAGTCCGGCCAGTTTTAAAGTAGTGTACTTCGATATCGATTCAATCGAAAACCAGTACGAATACTCTAAACAGGTTCGTGCGTATGTAAGAGGCAGGCAGGAACAGATTGCCAATGACCTGAACCAGATGCGCAATCATCTTACCAGCAAAGCCAAAGAATACGAGCAAAGAGGCGCTTCTATGTCGCAGACAGAGCAAACCGCTTTCCAGCAGGAGTTTGCCCGTATGCAGGGTGAGTTCCAGAGCACCAACGAGCAGAAAAACCAGGAACTGCAGGGCGAATCAATGCGCCGTTTCCAGGAAGTGAAAGCGAAAATCCAGACCTTCCTGAAAGAATACAGCAAAACCCACGGTTATGTATTTGTATACGCCAGCTCAGATGATGACAACCTGTACTACAAAGACACAACCCGCAACATCACCGCCGAAATGGTGCGTGTGCTGAATGAACAGTTCAAAGCAGAGAAGAAAAAATAACCCCCGCTCCGCAAACATATTCCGCCGGTGGCCGCAAGCCACCGGCTTTTTTATGTGAATAGTCAATAGTGGATGATTTGAGCGAATCCCCTATAGACTAACCGCTAAAGCTAGCAGCTCACAGCTCGTAGCTCGCAGCTTTTCCCTATCTTCCCGTTTACAAACGAAACAAGAAAATTGCAATATGAGCAATACCAGCTTTAAGCCTACACTTACCCTGCTAGATGCCACCATGATTGTTGCCGGAAGTATGATTGGTTCCGGTATTTTTATTGTCAGCGCCGATATTGTACGCAATGTGGGCAGTTCAGGCTGGCTGATGATGGTATGGTTTTTAACCGGTTTTATGACCATAATCGCCGCTGTCAGCTATGGCGAGCTGAGCGCCATGTTTCCCAAAGCAGGCGGTCAGTATGTGTATCTCAAAGAATCGTACAACCCGCTGGTAGGCTTTTTATATGGCTGGAGCTTCTTCGCCGTTATCCAAACGGGTACCATCGCAGCAGTTGGCGTGGCCTTCTCTAAATTCACCGCTTACCTTATTCCGCAGGTTAGTGAAGACCTGGTGCTGTTTTCCATCGGCTCGTTTAAAATATCACCTGCGCAGGTACTGTCTATCGTAACCATTATATTGCTCACCTACATCAATACAAGAGGCGTTAAAAACGGTAAAATCATACAAACGACCTTTACCATTACCAAGCTGGTAAGTTTGTTCGGCTTAATTGTTATTGGCCTTTTCGCTGTTAAGAGCGATGTATGGCATGCCAACTGGAGCAATGCCTGGAAACTGCAGCCCATGAAAGCAGACGGCTCAGTAGGCGACTACATGGCTGCTGCCGGTTTTGGTGCCATAGCAGCCTCTATGGTAGGCTCTATTTTCAGCAGTGTGGCCTGGGAAAACGTAACCTTTATTGCAGGTGAAATCAAAAATCCCAAACGGAATATTGGTCTAAGCCTGTTTCTCGGAACATTCATCGTAACCATCGTTTATGTGGCTGCCAATATCATGTACACAGCAGTATTGCCGCTGCATGAGATTGCAGGTGCAGAAAAAGACCGTGTGGCTGTAGCGGCATCCAATGCCATATTTGGCGGTACACATGCTGCAGGCGCCTTAAACACCGGTACGCTGGTAATGGCAGTGATGATCATGATCTCTACATTTGGCTGTAATAACGGGCTTATCTTATCCGGTGCGCGCGTGTACTACACGATGGCCAAGGATGGCTTGTTCTTCAAAAAAACAGGTGAACTGAATAAAAATGCAGTGCCTCAGTTTGGCCTGTGGATACAATGCGTAGTTGCCTCCCTGCTTTGCCTCAGCGGCAAATACGGCGACCTGCTGGATATGGTTTCGTTTGTTGTGGTCATCTTCTACGTGTTAACCATACTGGGCATTTTCATTCTCAGGAAAACACGCCCGGATGCAGAAAGACCATACAAGGCATTTGGTTACCCTGTGTTGCCTGCGCTGTATATCATTATGGGGCTTACTTTCTGTTCCCTGCTTATTATTTACAAACCCAATTTTACCTGGCCGGGTTTGATTATTGTGCTGATTGGTATACCCATTTATTATATTGCACTCGCAAATAAAAAGACTGATGAAATTTGATGCGTTGTTTGCCGGCTTTTCAAAAATGAAGGTAGTAGTGATTGGCGATGTAATGCTCGACACGTACTGGTGGGGCAGGGTAGACCGTATTTCGCCCGAAGCGCCGGTACCTGTTGTGGCGCTGGATAAAAAAGAATACCGCATTGGCGGAGCCGGTAATGTGGCGCTTAATACAGCTGCGCTGGGTGCAGCAACCACTTTGTTTTCTATTGTTGGTGATGATGATGATGCGGAAATATTGCTGAACCTGTTGCAGCAGCAGCACATCGATACCAAGTATATTATTAAAAGTACTGACCGTATTACCACGAATAAAATCCGCATTGTTGGCAAAAGCCAGCAAATGATGCGGTTGGATTCGGAGGTGACACACGATATTGCTGCTGATGAGGCAACTGCCATCATCAGCAGTTTTAAAGCTTATGCCAAACGCTACCAGCCTAACGTGGTGATATTTGAAGATTACAACAAAGGCATTTTAACAGCCGGTGTAATTACAGAGATCATTGCAGTGTGTAAAGAACATGGCATAGCCACTGCGGTAGATCCCAAGCGTAAAAATTTCTTTACCTACCAGGACGTGGATATTTTTAAACCTAACCTGAAAGAAGTAAAGGAAGGACTTAACCTGCTGCTCGAATCGGTAGATGAGCCTGCCATGCGCGATGTGCACGAAGCTTTGCAGAAAGTATTGCAGCACAAAATATCACTGATCACCCTGTCTGAAAAAGGGGTGTTTTTCCAGAAAGGCAGCCAGTCCAGGATCATCCCCTCGCACCTGCGGAATATTGCCGATGTAAGCGGTGCAGGAGATACGGTAATTGCGGTTGCTGCGCTGGTATACG
This sequence comes from Deminuibacter soli, assembly GCF_003412455.1. Classification (GTDB taxonomy): domain Bacteria; phylum Bacteroidota; class Bacteroidia; order Chitinophagales; family Chitinophagaceae; genus Deminuibacter; species Deminuibacter soli. The sequence goes on from NZ_QTJU01000002.1 coordinate 388,865, forward strand.
CCGCTACAAACGACATTAAGCTGGCCGCAGAAACAGCCAATATTGCCGGCGGATTGGTTTGTGAAGAAGTGGGCACCGCAGCCATTAACAAACAGCGCCTGCTGGAAGAGTGTACGGAACTTATTGCCGGTTAATCTGCCATTTTTTTTAATAGACATTAAACCTGGTGCAGCTAATGCAGTCTTATTACTGTAACACCTTCCGTAGGGCGTTACAAACAAGGTGATGCATTTGCACCGGCCATGTTATTGAAAGCGTTTCTTAGGGGGTAAGAAACGCTTTTATTTTTTATAGCTTCTGTAACGCATGGGCAATCCTGTCCAGCCCTTCGGTCAGTATCTTTCTTGAGGTAGAAAAGCAAATGCGGATATGCCCTTCGGCGCCTGGGCCAAACCATTTTTCCGCACCCGGTACCACAGCTACCTGCGCATGTTCCAGTAAATAGGCCGTTAATGTTTCACTGTTCATACCTGTTGCCCGTATATCGGGAAAGGCGAGATAACAGCCTTGCGGGGTGTGACAGGTGATGCCTGGCATGGCATTCAGTTTTTCAATCGTTACATCGCGCATCTGTGTAAGATGTTGTATAAATGCTTCTACCCAGTACCATGCTTTTTCATAAGCTGCCTGGCCGGCTACCTGCGAAATGGTGCTTACGCCATATGCCGTAGTATCTACCAGTGATGTTTCTACAATACCTGCATGCACCAGCGCATTGGGTGATAAGATAAAGCCTACGCGCAGCCCTGCCAGGCCAAATGATTTGCTGAAGCCATACACCGTAATGGTATGCGCAGCAATAGCGGGACTTACAGAAGCGATGCTGGTATACCGGCTGGGTGCAAATACAATATCACTCCATATTTCATCACTCATAATCCACAGGTCATTGGCAACAGCAAATTCACCAATGGCGGTCAACTCTTCGCGTGTAAACACTTTGCCTGAAGGGTTGTGCGGGTTGCACAGGCAGATGAGCCGTGTTTTAGGCGTAACAAGTGATTGCAGCAGGTTCATATCAAAGCTGCCTGTGGCAACATCTATGGGGAAGTATACAGGCACACCGCCGGCAGCCTGTACAGCGCGTTTAAACAAGAAATCAACCGGGTCAAAAATAATGGCTTCATCACCGGGTTGTAAGCAGTAACGTGCAATTACAAACATACCCTGAGCTGCGCTGTCAACCGGCAGCACAAGATCAGCATGTGTGTTGATATTACGCCTGCTGCGCATGGTTGCAGCAATGGTTTGCCTGAATGAGGGAAGGCCTTCACCTGGTCCGTAGGCAAACACCCTTTCATTGGTATAGGCATTAATGGCTTCGGCTATTTCTGGTGCACACTGAAAGTCGGGGTCAGCAGCAGTGAGTGGTATCACCTGTTCGGGAAGCGTTGCCCAGCGCAGGTTGTAGGCCCTTTTGCGCAAGGCCGGCATATTGATTTCTGCTTCGTTGAATTGCAGTTGTTGCATAACGCGAAAGTAGGTTATTTGGCCAGCGGTATCAGCGCTTCTTCGTGCTGGTACAGTTCGGGATGCAGGAAGCGGTTCTCGAGCATGCGGCCATAGTTCAGGTAATCTTTCAGCGTTTGTTGCCTGCGCTGATGATAGGTGGTAAACAGTTTGCCCAGTTCTGCCGGTGCGGGATTGTTCTGTAAAATATCGCCCAGCATAATGGCATCTGTTAAGGCACTGTTGGTGCCCTGGCTGGTTAACGGCAGGTTTAAATGTGCCGCATCACCTATTAAAACAATGTTTTTGCGATGAAACGAGCGCAGTACATCCATGTCTTTGGTAAGCCACAGAAAGGCTTTGTCAAAATCTGTTTTTTCAATCACCTCGCTCACGGGGTCGGGCCAGCCCTGCAGTGTTTCGGTCATAAACTGCCTTTTGCTGTGTACCGATAAATCGGGCAGGTTAAACTGTGTGCTGTCAAACTGCATGTACCAGATCACCTGCCTGTCGTTACAGGCCAGTGTACCGAACGATAGCGGCCGGTAATTGCATTGCGTTTTTACCAGGTTGCCTTTTTGTTCCCTGGCCAGTGCAGGCAACTCTACAATGCCCACCAGTTCTTTAATGGGCGATTGCCTTATTTCGTGCAGGGGAAACAGTTTTTTCCTGATGATGGAATTGGCGCCATCTGCTGCAATAAATACATCGCCTTCTTCCACTTCACCTGTAGTAGATTCAACGGCCACTGCCTGGCCACTGTCATCAAACAAAAAGCGGGAAAATTCAAACCCGGTGTGTACAACATTTTCAGGCACCATCCTGCGCAGTGCATCAATACAGCTCGATCGTTTAAGGCCAAGACAATCGGGTAAACTGTCCTGCTTCTGCACCGCACCATCCGGTGTACGTATAACCGCCTGGTGCATGATGCGGCCATGATGCCTTGCATATTCTCCCGCTCCTAATGAATCCAGTGCCCTTAAGCCATTCGGTAAAATAATGAAACCCAATCCTACCTCTCTGAATGTGGCGGTCTTCTCTTTAACTACAACGTCTAATCCTGTTTTTTTAAGGCTGATCGCTGCGGCCAGGCCTGCTATACCACCGCCAATGATAACTGCTTTCATGTGTTCAGGGAGTAAGTGTTTTCAAATGGTATAGCAAAATACTTAAAAGATGCTGCCAAAGTGCAACCTGCGTAATAATTTCATAACAGCTTATTATATGATCCGGGTAATATAAGTTTTGTTAATAAGCATGTTATAACCTGTTTCCGCAATGCTGCATCTGCAAATGGTTTTGAACGCTGTTTTACAGCACATCAGCATAAACAATGTAGCTACATTCATCGATGCGCTATGCTATTCCATATTGCTGCAAGTTCTTTGTTTGTTTTGTATTCTGCTATATCGTTGTGGTGAATAAACCTTTGTGCAGCTGCCAGTCTTTGGGCCGTCAGCGGGTGTGTGCTTAAGAAGCTGATCTGCCGTGTTGTTTCCTGCTGCTGCAATTGTTGCAGCAGTGCCACCATGCCTTCGGGCGATACCTGGTTGCGCAACAACAGCTGCATGCCTTTTGCATCAGCTTCCTTTTCCAGCTTACGTGAATAAGAGAGGCTTTGCAGGTAACCTGCGTTTTGTGCAAGTGCATCTGCTATGGCCGGTGCATTGCCTGTAAGCACCTGTATCAGTACGCTGTACGATACGTTATTCAGTACACTGCGCAGGCTGTGCCGCTCGTTGATGTGTGTGGCCTCATGCGCCAGCAGCGCTGCCAGTTCTTCTGCGCTGCGCAGCTGTTGCAATAAGCCGCTATACACAACAATATGACCGCCGGGCAGTGCAAATGCATTTACAACCGGTTGTTTTACCACTGTTGTTGTAATAGGGTAATTGCCGCTTAACTGCAGGTGATTGGCAAATGATTGCACCAGTTTGGTGCCGGCTGTATCAATGTGTTCACCCGATAGTATGCCGGCAGCCATTGTATTGCCAAGGGCAGCTTCCTGCGCCGGGCGGATTGCCCGTAAACAGATTGCAGGCATGATAAGCGTAAGCAGCGCGTAAAGAGCCGCAAACAGCACAAGGCATACGCCGGCCCATTTTATGGCAGGGTGCCGTACAATGCCGTTGAAATGGCTCACAGGCAGGCTTTGCAATTCTGCCTGTACCAGCCGGGCAAATGGTGTGTCATGCGGGTAGCGTAGGTACCTGTTGCCGGTTGCATCCAGGTGCAGCAGGTCGTTGTCAGCTTCTTTCCCGGCCCGCAAACTTTTCAGCGGGCAGCTAAACAGGAGCTGGTTTTTATCTGCTGCAACCGTATATGCATGCAGCTTATTGTGAAAAATAAGCACATGCACTGCCTGCGGCGCAGCATTGTTGCCATCATGAAATTCAATAAGGTCGTTCATAAGATGGTTTAGGTTCCAGGATATGGGCATGCATAACAGGTACGTTTTATCACAGCATGGTATTACTGCCCAATAAAAGTTACGCTATTTAAGTCGCAATACAGCATTACACGTATTACTGCACGGTAATGCATATAAGTGGGGAAGGAGTTAAAACCGGGGTGCCTGTACAGGTAATTGCTTACCAGATAGCGGGGCAGTCCATACAGGGTTGACAGCATGAAAAAAGGTTTACAGGGAGAGCAATATTAAACATTTTTCACATGCTATCAGTTCATTTTTGTAAACGTACAGCCAGGTATTTTTATGCGGGCGCCACAGACTGCGCTATGGCGCTTGTTCAATGTTTTTGCGCTGAATTATTTCAGCAGTCCTTTGATCTCATTCAGCTTCATCAGCGCTTCAACCGGTGTAAGGCGGTTGATATCGATGCTGGTGAGTATTTGCCGCATTTGTTCAAAGGTTTCGGTATGTGCATCGAATATAGACAATTGCATCTTAGGCAGGTTCAGATTTTTTACTGCCTCCTGCAAATGGGCTGCTTCACGTGTGGCGCCTGCAGGCCCCTGTTCGGCATCCACGTGTTTAGTCTCCAGCTGGTGCAGGATATCATTGGCACGGTCAATCAGCGAAGGCGGCATGCCGGCCATGCGTGCCACATGAATACCAAAGCTGTGGGTACTGCCGCCTGGCGCCAGTTTGCGCAGGAAAATAATTTTATTGCCCACCTCTTTGTTGGTGATATGGTAGTTCTTTACGCGTTCCAGTTTTTCTTCCAGCTCGTTCAGCTCGTGGTAGTGTGTTGCAAACAATGTTTTGGGTGCTGCGCCGCTGTGGTGCAGGTGTTCTACAATGCTCCATGCAATAGAAATACCGTCATAGGTGGAAGTACCGCGCCCGATTTCATCGAGCAGTATGAGGCTGCGTGCAGAGATATTGTTGATGATGCTGGCTGTTTCATTCATCTCTACCATGAAAGTGCTTTCGCCGCCGCTCAGGTTGTCGCTTGCACCCACACGGGTAAATATCTTGTCGGTAAGCGGCACACGTGCCTGCGATGCAGGTACAAAGCTACCCATATGTGTCATCAGCGTAACAATCGCTGTCTGGCGCAGCAGGGCACTTTTACCGCTCATGTTGGGTCCGGTTAAGATGATCACCTGCTGGCTGCCCGGATCGAGTACTATATCGTTGGCCACGTATTGTTCACCGGGCGGCAGCTTGCGTTCAATAACAGGATGGCGGCAGTCTTTCAGGTCCAGCTCCAGCCCATCATGCAGTTCGGGCTTTTTGTAGTTGTAGTGCAGTGCGTTTTCAGCAAAACAAATCAAACAGTCTATAACGGCAAGTGTTCCGCCGTTCACCTGTATGGGGGCAATATAATCCTGCAGTTCTACCAGCAGCTGATCGTACAGGGCTGCTTCAATGGCCAGCAGTTTATCTTCTGCACCGGTAATCTTTTCTTCATATTCTTTAAGCTCTGGCGTAATGTAGCGTTCTGCATTCGCAAGGGTTTGCTTGCGTATCCAGTCTGCCGGCACTTTATCCTTGTTTGAATTGGTTACTTCAAGGTAGTAGCCAAACACATTGTTGAAGCTTATTTTAAGCGATGAGATGCCTGTTTTTTCTGCTTCACGCTGTTGAATGTTTACCAGGTATTCTTTACCGCCGCTGGCAATTCTGCGCAGTTCATCCAGCTCTGCATGCACGCCTTCGCGGATAACACCGCCTTTGTTGGCGGCAACCGGTGGATTGTCTACAATGGTGGCTGCAATTTTATCGGAGATATGCTGGCAGGGGTTCAGTGCATCACACAGGCGTTTGAGGTAATCGTTGCCGGCGTTTTCACCGCTCAGTTTTATCTGGGCAGTCTGCTGCAGTCCCTTAGCCAGCTGCTGTATTTCACGCGGGTTGATTTTCTTAACCGGTATCTTGCTTACCAGGCGCTCCACATCACCGCACTGTTTAATCAGGTGCTGCTGGTGTTTGCGCAGATCAGTTTCCTTGATAAAGAATTCTACGAGATTCAGTCGTTCCTGTATTTTATGGATATCGCAGAGCGGCAGCAATGTCCAGCGTTTCATTAAACGCGCACCCATCGGGCTCACTGTGTTGTCGAGCACTTTCAGCAGGCTTTCGCTTTGTTCGTAGCCATTGCCCAGCAGTTCCAGGTTGCGGATGGTAAAACGGTCCATCCACAGGTAGTCATCCTGCACCAGCCGCTGCACGGTAGTGATGTGCTGCAGGTGCGGGTGTTCTGTTTCTTTGAGGTAATGCAGAATGGCGCCTGCGGCAACAATGCCATCGCGCAGGTGCTCTATACCAAAGCCTTTGAGGGAGTGCGTCTGGAAATGTTTCAGCAGACTTTCAGTAGCAAATGCCTCATCAAAAATCCAGCTCTCTAATGTATAAGTATGAAACTTGTTGCCAAACTGGTCTTTGAACTGTTTCTGCAGGTTGCGTTGCAACAGTACTTCGGCAGGTTTCAGGCTTTGCAGCAGGCGGTCGGCATATTCGTTATTGCCTTCAGCCACAAAAAACTCACCGGTAGATATATCGAGAAAAGCGATTCCTACGCGTTCGTTGTGCTGGTGAACGCTGGCAAGAAAGTTATTGCTGTTGTGTTCAAGCAGCTTGTCGTTCATGGCTACGCCGGGCGTTACCAGTTCGGTAACCCCGCGTTTAACGATGCCTTTTGCCTGTTTGGGATCTTCCAGCTGGTCGCAGATGGCTACGCGGTGACCTGCCTTAACCAGTTTATGCAGATATGTATCCAGTGAATGATGCGGAAAACCTGCCAGTTCAGACGAATCGGGTGCGCCGTTATTCCGTTTGGTAAGGGTAATACCCAACACCTGCGAAGTAACGATAGCGTCTGCCCCAAAGGTCTCATAAAAATCGCCTACCCTGAATAACAGTATCGCATCAGGATATTTTTGTTTGATAGCCCGGTGCTGCTGCATTAAAGGTGAATCTCCTGCTGCTTTTGCCATAGTCGGCAAATATAAAAAAGAAGCGGGAATATCGTGAAGAAGCTGGTAGCTGTTAGCGGTTAGCCGTGAGAAGAAATGCGCACGTTGAGCTGCAAGCTTTTTGGGGGAAACTGTGCGGAAGTCTTAGCGAATACTGAAGAAGTTTTCTGCGGTTATAAACAGAAGTGTCCCGGTTTGGCCGGAACGCTTCTGTTTACTATAAAGCCGAAAGCATATTTTAGAACATGCCGCCTGCAGGGCGGGGTTTGGGCAATTCTTTCCTGGGCAGTTTGGCGTCGCGCTGTGCGGCGTTGTATACAAAACCTGCAACAATGGTAGCAATCTGCTTCATGTCATCAGGCGACAGGTGATCATAGCTGTCCATATTGCTGTGATGCGTGCGGGCGTCGTATTCCATGGGGTCTTGTATAAACTGGAAGCCTGGGAGACCTACTGCATCGAAAGACTGGTGATCGGTACCGCCGGTGTTGCCAACAGTAACCGTGGTGGCGCCAAGGTCATGAAAAGGCTCCAGCCATTTGGTAAAGATGGGGCCGCAGGCTTCATTACCCTGCAGGTAAATACCGCGTATTTTACCGGTGCCATTGTCAATGTTGAAGTAGGAAGAGAACTTTTCATGTGCAGGCAGCAGCTGCATATTGGCAGGGTCTGCAAAGGTTTTCTTTACATAACCTCTTGAGCCCAGTAAGCCTTCTTCTTCACCGCTCCACAGGCCAATACGGATAGTGCGGCGTGGGTGTACACCCAGGGTTTTCAGTATGCGCAGGGCTTCCATCATCACGGCGCAGCCGGCAGCATTGTCTGTTGCACCGGTAGCAGTATGCCATGAATCGAGGTGGCCGCCCAGCATCACCACTTCATCTTTTAATTTGGGATCAGTGCCTTTGATCTCTGCAATTACGTTGTAGCCTTTGGTATCAGCTGTATGAAATTTGGTTTGAATATCCATATCCAGCTTCACCGGCATGCCTGCTTTTACCAGTCGCAGTATGGTATTGTAATCTTCTGCACCCAGCATTACATCTGTAAAATTCTCGGGATCTGTGGCCTTGTAACCGCCACCGCCTTGTGTAAACAGCGTGCCATCCTGGTTTTTAGCGCCTGAGCTTAAAATAGCGGCAGCACCTTCGGCCCTGGCCATTTCTTTCAGCAGGGTAAGGGTGCGCATGGCGCCATTACCGCGCATAAACATTTCCCGTCTTCTGCGCATGGCAGCAGTATCGGTGGGCTCCAGTTTGGCGCCGGCCATTTTGGCGAGCTGCTCGTCGGTATAACGGCTGCCGTCTGCTTTAAAGCCCAGTTTCACTGTATCGGCACGTTCGGTAATGATAATTTTACCGGCCAGCTTGCCTTTGTATTGTAACAACTCAGTAGAATCTTTCGCAGTAACCAGTATCACCTGCGCATTCACCGCACCATTGGTGCCGCTGCACCAGGCTTTGGGGTAGGCAATCAGCGGGCGGTAATAAGGAGCGGTAAGCGCTACATAAGATTTCTGTAATTCCCATCCTTTACCAAATTCACCCCATGGGTCAAGTTTGGCATCGGTTAAACCCCATTGTGTCAGCTGCTGCACCGCGTAGTTGCCGGCCCTGTTAAAACCGGGTGAGGCTGTTAAGCGTGCCCCGCTTACATCGGTAAGGTGAAAAGCAATATCCATTACCTGTGAATGCTGTAAGCCTTCCTGTTTAATTTTTTCGATGGTGGCCAGGTCAACTTTTTCTTCCTGTGCCTGCAGTTGTTGTGGCAGGTAAAAACATAGCGCGAGGGCTATGCCATACATTTTTCTCATGTTGTGCGATTTAAGGCAAAAAATAAAAATTTATAGCGGGCCGGCTCACAGAATTCGGTACGTTCCTGTTTTGCCGCGGTAACACTATTTTTGCAGCATGCGCAAATTGAATATGGATGAGCTGGGCCGCAAAACAATAGATGAGTTTAAGCAGGCGGCGAAGAACCCGGTAGTTGTGGTGCTGGATAATATCCGCAGCATGCACAATGTAGGCAGTGTGTTCAGAACGGCAGATGCTTTTTTAATGGAAGGCATTGCCCTGTGCGGCTACACCCCGCAGCCGCCCCACCGCGATATTCATAAAACCGCCCTGGGCGCCACAGAAACCGTGAACTGGCTGTACGTACCCACTACTATGGAGGCAGTACAGCAGCTGAAAACAGCAGGGTATAAAGTGTACGGCATTGAGCAAACGGTGGGCAGCATTTCGCTGGAAAACTTTGCCCCGCCTGCAGGTGAAAAAATTGCCGTGGTATTCGGAAACGAGGTAGAAGGCGTAAACCAGGAGGTGCTGGCCCTGTGCGATGGCTGTATCGAAATACCGCAGCAGGGGATGAAACACTCCCTGAATATATCGGTGGCCGCAGGCATTGTATTGTGGCACCTGGCTTACGGAAACGGTACTGCACACAATTCAACAATTTAAACGATTTTTGCAGCTGGTTTTCCCTGGCCCGGCCGGGACGGCATACCTAAAAACGAACAGACACGTTATGAATCAAATAAAAAATTACCTGAGCCTGGTAAAGTTTTCGCACACCATTTTTGCATTGCCATTTGCCATGATCGGCTTTTTTATTGGTGTATACAGTCCAAAACTGATACATGGGTACGACTTCAACGCCATTGTGCACATTGATTATGCTTCAGGTTACATGGTACGCAAATTCCTGCTGGTGCTGCTCTGTATGTTTACCGCGCGCAGTGCTGCCATGGCTTTTAACCGGTACCTCGACCGCAGTTTTGATGCACGCAACCCGCGTACTGCCATCCGCGAAATTCCCCGCGGTATTATCTCTGCCAACAATGCCCTGCGTTTTGTAATACTCAACTGCTTCCTGTTTGTAGCAGCTACTTATTTTATCAACCGCATCTGCTTTCTGCTGGCACCGGTTGCCCTGTTCGTGATTTTATTTTACAGCTATACCAAACGTTTTACCCCGCTTTGTCACCTGGTACTGGGCCTTGGCCTGGCGCTGGCGCCCATCGGCGCTTACCTGGCCGTTACCGGCAAGTTCGACCTGCTGCCCATTATGTTCTCCTGTGCAGTAATATTCTGGGTAAGCGGTTTTGACGTGATTTATGCCATGCAGGATATTGACTTCGACCGGTCGCAGAAGTTGTATTCCATTCCCACGGCATTTGGCGGCAAAAATGCCCTGCACGTGTCAGAATTGTTGCACCTGTGCAGCGCGGCCTGCGTAGTTGTTGCCGGTGTATATGGCCATTTTCACGCCATTTACTGGGTGGGTATCGCGGTGTTTGTAGGTATGCTCATTTACCAGCATTCCATTGTAAAACACGATAACCTCACCAGGGTTAATATTGCTTTTATGACGGCCAATGGCATTGCCAGCGTGGTGTTTGGCGTGCTGGTAATTGCAGATATCCTCATTTTTTAATTACACGAATTGGCACGAATACTCTGTATAGATTATGGCGGAAAACGTACCGGGCTGGCGGTAACCGACCCGCTGAAAATTATTGCTACGGCGCTTACTACGGTAGATACCAAAACCCTGTTCGATTACCTGAAAAAATACTTCAGCGAAGAGCAGGTGGAGCTGATACTGATAGGCGAACCCAAAAACTGGGACGATTCTGACACCCATGCCACCCCGCTGGTAAAAAAGGCGGTGGAGCGCCTGAAAAAAGAATTTCCCCATATCCCGCTGGTGCTGGTTGACGAACGGTACACCTCCAAAATGGCCAGCCAGGCCATGGTGGAAATGGGTATGAAAAAGAAAGACCGCCAGGTAAAAGGTAATGTTGACCAGATTGCCGCTACCATTATGCTGCAGGAATACCTGCGCAACCTGTAGGCTGTTTTTACCTTAATTCGCTGCTAAAGTGCATTTTAACAGGCTTGTTACACGCATTTTTCCTGCCGGGTTTGCGTACCTTTGCAGCTATCCAGTTTTTTAAGATTTAAAGTTCAATTGATAAAATGATACTTCCCATTGTTGCGTACGGAGCGCCGGTGTTGAGAAAAGTGGCACAGGATATTGCACCTGAATATCCTGATTTGCAGAAGTTTATAGAAGATATGTGGGAAACCATGTACGCCAGCAGTGGCGTTGGTTTAGCTGCGCCCCAGGTTGGTAAGGACATCCGCATTTTTGTGATAGACAGTGCGCAGATCTTCGAACACCAGGAAGAAGATGAAAAAGATGAATATCCTGATGCGCCCGGTTTTAAAAAGGTGTTCATCAATGCCCATATCGTTTCCCTCGAAGGCGACGAATGGCCTTATAATGAAGGTTGTTTAAGCATTCCTAAAATAAGGGAAGATGTATTTCGTCCCGAAACTGTTACCATCAGCTACCTCGACGAAAACCTGCAGCCGCATACCGATACATTTAACGGCATTACTGCCCGTATTATTCAGCACGAATACGACCATATCGAAGGCAAGCTGTTTATCGATTACCTGAAGCCGCTGAAAAAGAAAATGCTGCAGGGTAAACTCAACGATATCAGCAAAGGAAAAATTAAGGTAGATTATAAAATGACCTTCGCTAAATGAGTAAACGCCTGATGGTGCTGTTGTGCCTGCTCGCTTCGCTGTACAGCCGCGCGCAGGATACAACGGTTATTATTGACAATAAGAAATTCACGTTGCCGGAAGTAATTATCCGCAACAACATGGATTACAAAAGCCTGCTGGAACGTATTAAAAACGATACCACTTTTTACAAGGCTTTCCGTAACCTGCGTGTGATTGAATTTTCTGCGTACAATGATATCACCATCCTGGATAAAAGCGGCGGCACAAAAGCTACCTATTACAGTAAAACACGCCAGCACCGTGCCAACGGCTGCCGTACCACTGAATTTCTTGAACAGAAAACCACCGGTGATTTCCTGGACAGCAAGGGTAATTACAATTACACTACAGGTGATTTGTATGCAGGCCTGTTTTTCTCGAAAGGCTCCGTTTGCGGTGAGAACAATATTGTAAAAGGCCACGATATCAGTACTGAAGGTAAAAGCGGTATCGATAAACACAAAGAACAGCTGAAGATGCTGTTCTTCAATCCCGGTAAAAAAATACCCGGCATTCCCTTTATCGGCAATAAGCTGGATTTATACGATGACCGGGCGCATAAATATTACGATTACCGGCTCGATTATGCAGAGTATCACGGCAAATATGCCTATGTGTTTTCCATTAAACCGAAAGAAGGACTGAGTGAATTTAAAAACGACGATATCGTGGTAGATGAAATGGTGACCTGGTTTGATGCCGGCACCATGGAAGTACTGGCCCGCAACTATTCGCTCAGCTACAAAGCCGGTGTATATGATTTTAATGTAAACATGGAAGTGCAGCTATCCAAAGCCGGCGACCTGCTGGTACCCACTGTGCTTCGGTACAAAGGCAACTGGAGCGTGGTTTTCAAAAAACGCGAACGCGCCCAGTTCACCGCGACATTATTTGATTTTAAACCATAAATACAGCGTGAGTCGTGAGTCGTCAGTCGTGAGTGGAAAAGCATCGAACGTCAATATCGGTCGTCAACACCACGATCATAAAATATAAAGGCGGTCGGCACCGCCTTTTTTATTTATTCACTATTCACTACTCCAAACCCTGTTGTGAATTGAGCTTTGCTTTTACATAACCGCGCCATTTATCTACCACCTGCGTAATATCATCCGGCAGGGGAGATTCAAAAAACATTTGTTCTTTGGTAACCGGGTGTATAAAACCCAGTGTTTTTGCATGCAGCGCGCAGCGCGGACATTGTTCAAAACAATTGTCAACAAACTGCTTGTACTTGGTATAAATGGTGCCCTTTAAAATGCGGTCGCCGCCATACTCCCAGTCGTTAAACAGAGTATGGCCAATATGTTTCATGTGTACACGTATCTGGTGTGTGCGGCCTGTTTTCAGTATGCATTCCACCAGTGTTACATAGTTAAAGCGTTCGAGCACGCGGTAATGTGTAATGGCGTGTTTGCCGTGGTCACCATCCGGGTAAGCATCAAACATTTTGCGGAAACGCTGGTGGCGCGCAATGTGTGCATTAATGGTGCCTTCATCCTGTTCCACATCGCCCCAAACCAGCGCCACATATTTGCGGGACACGGTGTGGTTAAAAAATTGTTTGGCCAGGTGTGCGGCCGCGTCAGATGTTTTGGCCAGTACCAGCAAACCGGTGGTGTTTTTATCAATGCGGTGTACCAGGCCATAACGCGGCAGGTCTTCTTCCGTAATGTTGGGGTTTTGCTGCAGCAGGTGATAAGCCACGCCATTCAGCAAAGTACCGGTATAGTTGCCCACACCCGGGTGCACCACCATGTTTGGTGGTTTGTTAATCACCATTACAGCATTATCTTCATACACCACGTGCAAGGGAATGTTTTCAGGTTTTAACTCAGTATGTTCAGCGTTTACCAAACTCAGCAGCACCAGCTCATCACCCGGGCGAACCTTGTAATTGCTTTTTTCAATTTTGCCGTTCACCGTTAAAAAACCGGCCTCAATGCCCTTCTGGATCTTGTTCCTGCTGGCATTTTCCAGTCTTTGCTGTACCCATTTGTCAATGCGCATGGGTTCCTGCCCCTTGTCTATAACCCAGGATTTGCGTTCGTACAGCTCTTCTGAGCCGTCTTCCTGTATAATATCGAGATCTTCCGCCATGCCGCAAAAGTAATATTTTACCTTTTGTTACCGGCATTTTAACAACACTTGCACAAGTATAGCCGGGTGCAGGCGAACCACGGGAATCATTAAATTTGCAGGATGGAACAGGTGATTTTACAGGATCTCGGCACAAGACGATACCAGGAAGTATGGGATTACCAGGAGCAGCTGCTGCAGCAAAATGTAGCGCGCAAGGCTGCATTGCGTGCAGAAAACAATGAAGGCGCGGCATTACCCGGCACAGAAAATTACCTTTTGTTTGTAGAGCATCCGCCTGTGTATACGCTCGGCAAAAACGGCAGGTACGAACATGTGCTGCTTTCAGAAGAACAGCTGCGCGAAAAAGGAATTGAATATTTTCACATCAACAGGGGAGGTGATATCACCTTTCATGGCCCGCAGCAACTGGTGGGTTATCCCATTATAGATCTCGAGAAGTTTAAACCAGACCTCAGCTGGTACCTGCGCAGCCTGGAGGAAGTGATCATCAAAACAATGGCAGTGTACGGTTTAAAAGGCGAACGCAGCCCCGGCGAAACCGGCGTATGGCTCGATGCCAGCATTAAAGGGCGGGAGCGTAAAATATGCGCCATGGGTATCCGCTGCAGCCGCTGGATAACCATGCACGGCTTTGCGTTTAACGTAAACACCGATATGGATTACTTCTCTTACATTGTTCCCTGCGGCATACAAAACAAAAAGGTAACATCACTGGAAATGGAACTCGGTCACGCCGTTCCGTTTGATGAGGTGAAGGATGTGGTAAAAACACAATTCGCAGAAGTATTCGGAGTTGAATGGGCTTAGCAATAAACTGAAGCAAATACATCTTCCATAAATAAAATGCCCGCACAGTAAATCGTCCGGGCATTTTCATGGCACACTTCGTCCATCAGTTATTAAAACTCTTTTGGTATGTAGAATTTGTTGTGCTCAACCACTTTTTCATTCTCAAACAAATCAAATGTAAACCAGCCGGAATGCATAAAGTCGGTTTTGTCGAGCGTTAACTCTGTATCCTTGATATGATTGAGTTTGAAGAGCAGCTTGCCGTCTGTATCGAAAATGTGTACGCGGTAGTTTTTCTCTTTGGCATCAGGCAAATGCACGGTAACATAACCTTCGCGGTTGGTGAAAATATATACAGAAGGCCGCCATTGCGGAACCTGCGGAGCCGGGATATAACGCTTCAGTATCACTTCGGCGTCATTTACCGCAAACAGGCTGTCTTTTGTCTGGTAGATGATAGAATCCCTGAATTTTTTGTATTGGCCGTATGGAACGGCTGCAATCACACTATCCTGGAATTTTATCTTAATCAGGCGGGGTGCTTCAGGGTTATTGGGTGTTTCCAGCGGAAGGGGAGAGCTTTCAAATCCCTGCGCGGCTTTGCGCGCCTTGGTAAAAAAGTAATTGCCGCCATCGAGCACATAAAACAGGCGGTAAAACATTTTGTCATTCCCTGGCTTGGTATCGATATAACCATTCTGCGGCAATTCCGGTGACTGCACAGATAAAATGGTTCTGAAATTACGCAGGCTGTCTGTACTGCGCTGGATGTTTAACTGCACGCACGACTGGTATGGATTAATCCAGCTGATGCGCATCCTGTTTTGCCCCAGGTTTTGCAGGTTAAAGTTGGGCAAAGTATCCTGTGCCGTTGCTGCCAGCGTACATAGTGCCATAAAACCGGTCATAATAAGAATTCTGAACATCCGCTCCAAATTTTTGCTGACAAAGATAGGTGCCGCCTGCGTTATTAAAATGGTAACAAACCTGGTGCTAGCGATAAATTACCCTGTAATCCCCCGCTGTGGATAAATAAAACGCGGCTTCCGGGTGCAATAGTATGCTCATTGATCAATTGTTCCGTTGCAAAAAAAGCTTTAGCAGTATACACCATGTCCAGCGGCAGTGCATAATCGTTCCAGCACCTGGTCATATAGTCCAGCAGCTCCGGCGGATGTTTTGCATAGCCGCCAAAATGAAAACGGTGATCAATGCTAAAACAATCGTGCAGGTGTGCAGGCAGCAATGCATTTACGCTGTGTGCTGCGCCGGTATTGCCTTTCAGGGCGCTGATGCCGGTAATCTGCAAACCGGGTATGGCTGCCATTACAAGCCCTGCCAGCATGGTACCGGTACCAACAGCTGCTATTAAATGTGTATATGTTTCCGGTGAAGGCACATGTTGCAATATGGTGGCCGCTCCTTCGGCACCTGCAATACTGTAGCCTCCCTCCGGTATCCAGTAATAATCAGGAAAGGCTTGTTCCAGTAAGGTTTTATTACGATATTCATTGCGGCTTACAAAGTACAGTTGCATGCCATAATCCCGGGCTTGTGTAAGCGTATGTGATAATTGTTGCGGTTGTTCCCCACGTATAAAACCCACACAAGGCAAACCATGCATGCGGCATGCAAATGCAGTGGCGATAATATGGTTGGAGTATGCACCGCCAAAAGTTGCAACAGTTCTGGCACTATATTGGTTAATTAACCGGGCAATATGAAATTGCAGTTTAAACCATTTATTACCGCTAACAACAGGGTGCAGGCGGTCCAGCCGCAGTACATCCAGCTGCACGCCGTTGTTGTTTAGCCAGCTTGCCTTTATGGTTTGAGTGCAGATATTATCAAATGCTAATGTTGGCTTGTCCGGCATACACACGGAATTATAATTTGTTCCTTAAATGCTTTCAATTAGTTTCGCAAAGATTCAAAAAATAAAACTATGCAACCGACACTTGTAATTTTAGCTGCCGGTATGGCCAGCCGTTACGGGAGTATGAAACAAACCGAATCATTTGGTCCAGGCGGTGAAACCATCATGGAGTACTCTATTTATGATGCAATCAGGGCAGGCTTTAAAAAAGTAGTGTTCATTATCCGCAAAGATTTTGCAGACGCTTTCAAAGCGATCATCGAGCCTAAACTCGCAGGCAAAATACAAACCGACTATGTATTCCAGGAAAAAGACGCATATCTGGGTGGCAGAACAGTGCCGGCAGACAGGGTTAAACCATGGGGTACCGGTCATGCAATACTGTGTTGCAAAGAACAGGTGAAAGAACCATTTGCAGTGATCAATGCAGATGACTTTTACGGTGCAGATGCCTTTGTAAAAGCATACGATTTCCTGGTAAACAAATGCCAGAAAGATGTTTGTGCAGTGGTAGCCTATGAACTGGCTAACACACTCAGCGAAAACGGCAGTGTAAGCCGCGGAGTGCTTGCTGTAACCGACAGCAACGAGATGCAAGGCGTAACCGAACGCACCAAAATCTACCGTGAAAACGGTGCAATAGTTTTTGAAGAAGACAATGGCAACAAAGAAGCGCTGCCCGAAAATACCAGGGTTAGCATGAACTTCTTCTGTTTCTCCCCGGCCTTTATCGACCTCTGTGGTGAGCTGTTCCCCAAATTTCTTGACGAGAACATGCAGAATCCCAAGTCTGAATTCCTGATGCCTAAAGTGGCAGACGAATACATCAAAGGCGGCTACGGCAAGCTGGAAGTAATTACCACCAATGCCAAGTGGTTTGGCGTAACCTATAAAGAAGACGCGCCCACTGTAAAAGCAAGCATCGATGCCCTCGTAAGTGCAGGCACTTACCCCGCATCTTTATGGAAATAATGTAACCAGTTCAATACTGAACATGCAATGCTCCCTGTTACCCAACAGGGAGCATTGTTGTTTAGAACAGTGCTGTTCAAATAAAAAAGCCGCTCACAAATGAGGCGGCTTTTCTTAAATATATTCCTTAAAGCTAAAAGCTATCCGCTAACAGCTGGCTGTTTAATTATATGCATTCACCAAAAACACGCAATTCTCAACCCGGGCAATCTGCTCTTTGCGTTCTTCACCCTTGATATTGCTGTTCAATGGCACTTTTATGCGCTGGCTGGTGCTGTCGTTCTTTTTCAGTTCATCTACCAGCTGGTAAATGCTTTTCGATTTAACGGCAAATACCACACCTTCAGCCTGTGTTTGACGAGTGCTTAACACGCCAATTACCTCACCGTTTTTGTTAAATACTGGTCCGCCTGAGTTACCAGGGTTGGCCGACAATGAAATCTGGTAGGTTGCTGTATCGCCTTCAAAACCTGTTCTGGCACTCAGGTAACCCATGTTGTAAACGATATCGTTGCGGGGGTAACCAAGTGTGAAAATTTCTTCGCCAAGGTCGATGCCCGATTTGCGGATGCCATAAGGCAATGCGGCAAACGGTTTAAAGTCAGAATCTTCAATTTTAAGGATAGCCAGGTCTTTGGTTTGATCAACCAGTGCAATGCGTGCCTTGAATTCCTGGCCTTTATTATTTACCACAATGGTTTTAGATCCTTTCAGTACGTGTGCATTGGTTACCAGGTAACCTTTGGGATCGATGAGGAAAGCTGTACCGCCGCTGGCCAGTTTGGCATCTTTGGGTGTTTTGGGAACAAACTCGTTAATGGTTCTGCCCTGGTCATTTTGTTTCCATTTCAGTTGTTCAATATCGCGGCTCAGCTGCTGCAGCTGGCTTTTGTTTACATGGGGAGAGAAAAGTGCGAATAAAAGACTGATAGTGAGTGCAGTAACACCTGCAATACTGGCTGCGATGGCTGTAATGCGCCTGTAACGGTGCCACAGCTGTACCAGTTTGCCCGAATGGGCCGGCATACCTGTTTCGGAAATTTCGCCCTTCCTGGTAAGCCTGTTATGGGAATCGTGCAGGGCATTTTTCAATGTATTGCGTGTGGCAAACAGCTCCATATGCTGCAGAAACAGTTTGTGTTCCACCACCATCTGGTCAATTTCGGGTGTATTTTTCCGAAGTTGCTCAAAATGCGCTTTTTCCTCAGCGGACATTTCACCGCTCAGGTAGCGATCCATCACCTCTTGTAACAGAATGTCTTCCATTTTAATCTCCGATATTATATTGAGCGAAAAACAGTTTTTTCAACCGCATCAGGCATTTATATTTCTGGTTTTTAGCATTATCGGCATTGGTATAACCGAAGGCTGCCGCTATTTCAGACATATCTTTTTTTTGCAGGTAGTAGGCTTCGAGCAGGCTTTTGCAGGGTTCACCCAGGCTGCCCAATGCCCGGTCCATGATTGCAAATTCAGCGTTCCTCTTTTCGTGCATCTCCAGATCTTCTTCTACCGGAACGGTTTCATCAAAGTTTTCTACCTGTAAGCCAAAACGACCCAATTGCTGTAACCGCTTGAGCCATAAACGCCTGCAGACCGAATACAAGTAAGTTCTGATCTGGCAGGTAAGCACAAACGATTCGGATTTGGCTTTCTCGTACAGTGTAATCATCGCCTCCTGGAAAATATCGCGGGCATCATCGTAGGTGCCGTTGTTGTGGAGGATAAAAGCCTGCACCATTTTAAAATTGTCTTTATATATGGTGTCAATGGCCTTCGTGTCGTTGTTCGCCAATCCTTTCAGTAAAATTTGTTCGTTGCTGTCGAATTTCACTTATCTGTGTTTTAATACCGGTGTGGCGATAAAAGTAACCCAAAATAGGAGGAAAAAAATTTTTTCTGAAAATGTCATGACAAGCGGGTTACCTTTTAACAGAAAGCGTATAAACCTAAAATTACACACACACAAAAATCGACGAACAATGAAAAAATTGTTATTTGTATTAGCGCTGGGCGCTTTCGCAGCTTGCGGTTCTGGTGCTTCAACTGAAGCTAAAACTGATTCTACTGCTGCTGCTGTTGATTCTTCAGCAAAAGCTAAAACTGATTCAGTTAAAACAACTGCTGACAGCACTGTAAAAACTATCGATTCTACAGCTAAAGCTGCAAAAGATTCCCTGAAAAAATAATTTCGGAATCCTACTTAGACTATTGTGTGTGCGATTTGTAGTTGGCCTGGCTTGCAGGCTTGATCAATAGTCAATTACCTTTTTTTCATATGGCAAGCAATCGTTAGAGGCCGTCCTTATTCCTGAGGAGGGCTTTTTTACGAAAAAACACCAGGTTGAAAAAAGATTAAAAAATATTCCCTGTGACGGGTTACCTTTTGTCAAAGCAGGTATAAATGTCAAATTTTTACATTTTTAAAAAAACAACGATGAAAAAGCTGTTATTCGTTTTATCTCTGGGCGCTTTCGCTGCCTGCGGTTCTGGTGAAAACAAAGAAAACGCAACCGATTCTACTAAAAAAGATTCTATCGTAGCTCCAGCTCCTGCTGTTGATTCTACTAAGAAAGATTCTGCTGTAGTTGCTCCAGTTGATTCTACTAAAAAAGATTCTCTGAAGAAATAATTCTTCGTTAACTACCGTGATATAGATTTTGTGCAGACGCTCCGCTTGCCGGGCAGATACGTAGTTAAAAACTTTTTTTCATATGGCAAGCAATCGTTAGAGGCCGTCCTTATTCTTAAGGAGGGCTTTTTTCGTTTTTTGGGGTGAGTGGGGCACAGTGAATAGTCAATAGTGAATGCGGCGGATTTTTTGGTGAGCGATTTAGTCAGCAGCCTCTTTGCGCGTGCTGCGTGGTTTTTCTTTGCGGACTTTGTCCAAAGGACTTCTTCGGAGCGGTTAAAATATCAGTATGCCTGATTAAACACATTGTGTGATGAGCCGCTCGAAGCTTGCAGCTTTTTGAGTGCTTTCCGGCAGCTGCAGTGAAATGCGGTACTGTGAAAACCGCATTTGATAATTTAAAACATAAACAAGTGTTTGTTTATTCATTTCAAAAAAAATTTGTTTTTCTTTCGTTTATATCTATTTTTGGTACATCATGAAACTGAGCAGCCTTTACAACTTTTTTTACTTCTTCTTTTATTACTTCTTTGGAAAAGGGAGACCGGGTTGTATTGGCTAAACGTAACGAATAAAAACAATCAGCATACAGTCCCGGTCTAAAAGGCCGGGATTTTTTGTTTATGGCACACAGAATATCCATACAAGGTTATGAAGGCAGCTTTCACCAGGTGGCAGCGCAGCAATTTTTTGGTAAAGACGTTACCGTAATTCCCTGCGCAACTTTCAGGGATGTGGTTAAAATAGCAGCTAACAGGAAAGAAAGTGAAGGTGGCATAATGGCCATCGAAAACTCTATCGCAGGCAGCATTTTACCCAACTACACCCTGTTGCAGAAAAGCAACCTGCGCGTGGTGGGAGAAGTGTACCTGCAGATAAAACAAAACCTGCTGGTGAACCGCGGCGTACAGCTCGAAGACATCCGCGAAGTGCATTCGCACCCCATGGCTATTTTGCAGTGTCTCGATTACCTTGAAAAATACAACTGGAAATTAGTAGAAACAGAAGATACCGCGCTTAGCGCCAAACTGCTGCACCAGCATAAAAACAGGCACGCAGCAGCCATTGCCAGCAAGCTCGCGGCCGACCTGTTTGACATGGATGTGCTGGCTCCCAGCATCCACACCATGAAAAACAATTACACCCGTTTTCTTGTGTTGCAGCGGCAGGATGAAGCAGCAACGGAAATAGCCGGTGCCAACAAAGCCTCGGTAACTTTTGCTACAGACCACTCAAGGGGTAGCCTGGCAAAAGTATTAACCAAAATTGCGGATGCAGGCATTAACCTCAGCAAACTGCAAAGCTTTCCCATACCAGGCAGCGACTGGAAATACAGTTTTCATGCAGACATGGAATTCGACAGCATTGAACAGTTTCACGATGTAATAAAAGCCATTATACCTATTACCGAAGAAGTAAAAGTATATGGTGTATATAAAAAGGGCATTACCGTGTAATGCAATGTGCGCAAGTATTTGAGGCGGGTAAATAATTATTGTAGGGCTTTATTTAATATCAACAACATGATTGCTACAGCTAAAAGACTGGAAGGTATTGGTGAGTACTATTTTTCGCAAAAGCTGCGTGAAATAGATGAACTGAACAAACAGGGAAAAAACATTATCAACCTGGGCATCGGCAGTCCTGACCTGCCGCCGCACCCATCGGTTATACAAACCCTGCAGGAAGAAAGTGCAAAACCCAACACGCATGGTTACCAGAATTACAAAGGTTCACCGGTGTTGCGTAAAGCTGTAGCAGCATGGTACCAGCAATGGTATAATGTAACACTGAACCCCGATAGCGAAATACTGCCACTGATTGGTTCAAAAGAAGGCATCATGCATATTTGTATGACCTACCTTAACGAAGGTGATAAGGCGCTGGTGCCCAATCCCGGCTACCCTACATACCGCAGTGCTGTAAAGCTTGCAGGTGGTGTGTGTGAAGATTATACTTTAACAGAAGAGAACAATTACTTCCCCGATTTTGCCGTACTGGATAAAGTGGTGGAAACAAACAAACAGGCAGGCACGCCGGTAAAACTGTTTTGGGTAAACTACCCGCAAATGCCTACCGGCACTGCAGCTACCCAAGCGTTGTTTGAGCAGCTGGTGGCCTTTGGTAAGAAACACCAGATTATTATTTGTCACGATAATCCATACAGCTTTATACTGAACGATCAGCCCGCGAGCCTGCTGCATATAGAAGGTGCAAAGGATGTGGTGATTGAGTTAAACTCACTCAGCAAATCGCACAACATGGCCGGCTGGCGTGTAGGTACCCTGTGTGCAGCAAAAGAGCGTATTGATGAAGTGCTGCGTTTTAAAAGCAATATGGACAGCGGTATGTTTTTGCCCCTGCAACTCGCAGCAGCAAAGGCTTTGGAGCTGGGGCAGGATTGGTTTAACGAAGTAAATGCCGTGTACCGTGCGCGCCGTGAGAAAGTGTTTATGCTGCTCGATCTGCTGCAATGTACCTATTCAAAACAGCAGGTGGGTTTGTTTGTATGGGCAAAGATACCTGCAGGTTATGCCAATGGTTTTGCGGTGAGCGATGAAGTGTTGTATGGTGCCAATGTGTTTATAACACCCGGCGGCATATTCGGCAGTGCTGGCGACAACTACATCCGCATTAGTCTTTGTGGTTCTATTGAACGTTTTGAAGAAGCTATTACACGTATTCAAAAGCAGAAGCAATCATGACAATCAGTATCATTGGCATTGGCTTAATCGGCGGCTCAATGGCCCTTACCCTGAAAGAAAAAGGATTTGTAACAACCACCATTGGTGTTGACAACAATCCTGTGCATGAACAAAAAGCGCTGGAGCTGGGACTGGTAGATAAAGTACTGCCTTTAAAAGAGGCAGTGGCACAATCGGATATTGTTGTGCTGGCCATACCGGTAAGTGCCTGCGTGCAACTGCTGCCTGCAGTGCTTGACCTGGTAGATAAACAGGTGGTGCTGGATGCGGGATCGACCAAACAGAGTTTGATTAACGCGGTGAAAGATCATCCGAAAAGAAAAAGATATGTTGCCACGCACCCGATGTGGGGTACAGAATACAGTGGTCCTGAGGCCGCAGTGGCCGATGGGTTTGCGAATAAGGCAACAGTAATATGCAGCAAGGAAGACAGCGATGCAGATGCCGTTGAAATAACCGAACAATTGTACCGTACCCTGGGCATGCACCTGGTGTACATGAATGCCGAAGCGCACGATGTGCATGTGGCCTATGTGAGCCATATATCGCATATTACTTCGTTTGCGCTGGCCAATACGGTACTGGAAAAAGAGAAGGCGGAAGACGCCATTTTTGAGCTGGCGAGTGCGGGTTTTGAAAGTACGGTGCGTTTAGCCAAAAGTAACCCTGCGATGTGGGTGCCCATTTTTATGCAGAACAGGGAAAACGTGCTGGATGTGTTAAACGAGCACATTTCGCAGCTGAAAAAATTCAAGGCCTGTTTGGAAAAAGAAAATTTCGCTTACCTGCAGGAACTGATTGAAGAAGCCAATAAGATTAAGAAAGTATTAAATAAAAAAAGTTAATGTATAGCCACGGATAGCCGTGGTGGGTAAGGTTTGGCGCGGGGACTGGTGCAGGTGTTGCTGCCACAGGGCGGGAACGTAAAAGGGAGTGACACAACCGGTGCCGGATAAAAAGAATTAAAGCTGGTAAAACCTTAAATATCCATGCTTTAACGGGATTATTCGGGAATAGGGGCTGAATGCTGTAAATCATTGGTTACCTTTGCGCCAAATTTTGAGATAAATGATAACATTCGAAGAACTGGGTTTGGACGCGAGATTGGTACAGGCTACCAGCGAACTGGGATTTGTGAATCCTACTACAATCCAGGAAAAAGCAATTCCGGTATTGCTGAGCGGTACCAAAGATTTCATCGGTTTGGCCCAGACTGGCACAGGTAAAACGGCCGCTTTTGGTCTGCCCCTGTTACAACTCATTGATGCTCAGGCTAAACATCCGCAAGCATTGGTGGTTTGTCCTACAAGGGAACTGTGTTTACAGATTGTTAACGAGTTGGAGCTCTTTAAAAAGCATATAAAAGGTGTTTTGGTAACAGCGGTGTATGGGGGTACTTCTATAGGCACACAGATTCGCGAACTGAGAAGAGGCGTGCAGATTGTGGTGGCTACACCGGGACGACTGATTGATTTGATTGAGCGCAAAGCCGTTAACCTTGAGCAGATCCAGTACGTGGTGCTGGATGAGGCAGACGAGATGCTGAACATGGGTTTCCAGGACGACATTGAGTTTATTCTGCAGAACACACCGGGCCGCGAGAGCACCTGGCTGTTCAGCGCAACCATGCCGCCCGAAATTCGCAAGGTGAGCAAACGCTACATGAAGGAGCCCCTGGAAGTAACCGTTGGTAAAGTAAACACAGGTAACAAAAACATTGATCACCAGTACTATGTAACATCAGCGCAACACCGTTATGAGACATTGAAAAGGCTGATCGATTTTAACCCCGGTATTTACGGCATTATTTTCACCAGAACGAAAATTGATGCGCAGGAAATATCGGAGAAACTGACACGCGAAGGATATGACATTGATGCCCTGCACGGTGATTTAACACAGGTGCAGCGCGACAAGGTGATGGGACAGTTCAGGGATAGAAGCCTGCAGCTGCTGATAGCCACCGACGTTGCCGCAAGGGGTATTGACGTAAAAGATATCACGCACGTGATTAACTACGAACTGCCCGATGATGTGGAAGTGTACACACACCGCAGCGGCCGTACAGGACGTGCAGGCAACACCGGTATCTGTTTAAGCATTGTGCACCAGCGCGAGTTGTTTAAACTGAGGCAGATTGAGAAAATTGTGCAGGCACCGTTCCACAAGCTGGAGATACCTACCGGTAAAGATGTATGCCGCAAACAGTTCTTTTTCTTTATGGAAAAACTGCTGCAGACCGATATCAGCCATGGTGACTATGAAACCTATGTTCCCATGCTGGAAGAAAAGTTTGCAGACGTAACGAAGGAAGAAGTACTGAAACGTGTAGCAGCGATGGAGTTTGACCGCTTCCTGAAGTATTACGAAAACGCAGGTGACCTGAATGTGCGTGAAGACCGCAGCAGGGACAGGCGTCAGCAGGGCGGAGATGCCGGACAGCGCGGTGCTTATGGCCAGCGCAGGGAAGGTGGCCGCAAGGAATACAGCAACAATGGTGATTACACCAGGCTGTTTGTAAACCTGGGTACCAAAGACGGATTTTATAAAGCAAGCTTTTTGCAGTTTATACTCGATATGAGCGATTTGCGTAAGGATGTGCTGGGAAGAATTGACATGAAGGAAATGAACAGCTGGATTGAGATTGATAAAAACGCAGCCACCCAGATGATTCGCTCGGTAGACGGTAAAAACTTCAAAGGCAGAAGAATACGAATGAACGAGGCGAACAGCCGTTGATAATTTGAAAATTTGAAAGTGTGTTAATTTGAAAATGCGCTTTTAATTGAAAGTTATCAGCGTCCCAAATGGCTCTTTCAATTTCAAATTTTCAAATTATCACATTTTCAAATTGAATCTATGCAAGCTAGCAATGCCACTACCATGAAAGAACTGGTACAGGAGAAATGGAAGAAACGTCCATTGATTATTTCCGGTCCCTGCAGTGCAGAAACCGAAGAGCAGGTTATTGAAACTGCTGTACGTTTACACAAAACCGGCAAGGTTGACGTAATGCGCGCCGGTATCTGGAAACCCCGTACCCGTCCCGGAAGCTTTGAAGGCATCGGCACCAAAGGTTTACCCTGGTTGCAGCAGGCCAAAAAAGTAACCGGCATACCCGTGGCAGTGGAAGTAGCTACTGCAAAACAGGTGGAAGACGCGCTGCACTTTGATGTAGATGTTTTATGGATTGGTGCACGTACCACCGTTAACCCATTCAGTGTGCAGGAAGTAGCCGATGCACTGCGTGGTGTGGATGTGCCTGTTTTGATTAAAAACCCGATTAATCCCGACCTGGAACTGTGGCTTGGCGCGGTTGAACGCGTTGCCAAGGCAGGTATTAAACAGATCGGTTTAATTCACCGCGGCTTCAGCTCATACGGCAATACAGAATACCGCAATGCGCCCATGTGGCACCTTGCTATTGAAATGAAACGCCGCAACCCTGAGCTGATGATGATCAACGACCCTTCACACATCTGCGGCCGCCGCGACATTTTGCTCGACGTGGCACAGAAAGCGATTGACCTTGATTTCGACGGCCTGATCATTGAAAGCCATATCGATCCCGATAATGCATGGAGCGATGCCAAACAGCAGATTACGCCCGAACGCCTGGCCGAAATGCTCGACAGCATTGTATGGAGAAAAGAAGATACCGTATCTGAAGAATTCCATGCCAACCTGGAAAAACTGCGCCAGCAGATTAACCACCTTGATGACGAACTGATGCAGATCCTGGGTCAGCGTATGAAAGTGGCTGAGAAAATTGGCCAGTATAAGAAAGACAACAACATCACCATCCTGCAAACCAACCGCTGGAATGCAATCCTGGAAAGAGCTGCTGCAAAGGGCGAAAAACTCGGTCTTAGCAAAGAGTTCATCACCAAATACTTTGATGCCGTTCACATGGAAAGCATCAACCACCAGAATAAAATTATGAACGCCTAGTCAGCCGCAGTGGCAGCAGCAGGCAGCGTTTTGAAATGTGTGTTTCGCCGGTAGTAACCTTCCTGGTTATTACCGGCTATAAACATCGCCGCACCGGATTTTTTTACACAGACAGGCACCCGTTAATACCATGCGTAGTTTTATTTATATACATGCAGTATGGACAGTAAAAGATGAACAGGCTTTATTGCCTGCCACCATACGCAAGGTATTGTTTGTGCATATGCAGCAGGATGCAGTAAACAAAGGCATTCAGCTGATGGCTGTGAATGGAACGGAAGATCATGTGCATTGTCTTTTCAAAATGATGCCGGTGCAACAGGTGAGCCATATTGTAAAACAGCTGAAAGACGGCGCTGCTTTCTGGCTCAATGAAAACAAGCTGCTGAAAACGGAAGTGGAATGGAGTGAATCGTACGCGGTTTATTCCGTTAGTCCCAATGCAGTTGACAAAGCCATTGAATACATTGGCAGGCAGGAACAGTTTCATGCCGGCAAAACGCTGGCACAGGAACTGGAAGCGTTTGATAAGATGAATGCTGCCTCTTAGTTTCAGTTAAGGTAGGGTGTTACAGGTTGATTGGACGGTCATAACAGCGCCTGTAACAACAAACCTCATTAACGTGGAATGTTAAACGTTGCTTCGCAACACAAGTGTTATGACAACAAAAAAAATCTCCTTTTCGGCGCAAACGGTTGCTTACTATTTCAACGCATCGTTCGATTACCTGGAAAAACTCACGGGCAAAAGCAACACGGTGATTATTACCGATGAAAATATCCACGCAAAACATGCGAAAAAGCTGAAAGGCTGGCGCACCATTGTTTTGCCGGCCGGTGAAGCCCATAAAAACCAGCAGACAGTTGATGCTATCATAGCACAGTTAATTGAACTGGGCGCAGACCGCAAAACAGTGCTGGTAGGCATTGGCGGCGGTGTGGTAACAGATATTACCGGTTATGTTGCCGGTATTTATATGCGCGGCCTGCAATTCGGTTTTATACCCACCACTATTTTAGCCATGGTTGATGCCAGTATTGGCGGCAAAAACGGTGTGGATGTTGGCGTGTACAAAAACATGGTTGGTTTGATACGCCAGCCTTCTTTTTTACTGTACGATTACAGCTTGCTGAAATCATTACCCAAAGAAGAATGGGTGAATGGTTTCGCTGAAATTATTAAACATGCTGCCATTAAAGATGCAGCCATGTTTGCTTTTCTTGAACAACACAAACTCACTGCGTTTCAGCGCAACACCGGTTTGCTGGATGAACTGATACGCAAAAATGCCCTGCTGAAATCGAAGGTGGTACAGCAGGATGAGTTTGAACAGGGCGACCGCAAGTTGCTGAACTTTGGTCATACCCTGGGCCATGCCATTGAAAACGACTACGCACTGCCGCACGGGCATGCAGTGGCCATAGGCATGGTGGTGGCAGCAGAGCTTTCTGCCACTTATAAAAAATACAACGATACGGCAAGACTGGTAAAACTGATCGGGCAATACGGATTGCCTGCACGTTTTGCCTTCGATGCTGCCAAGGCCATGCAGGTAATGCAGGCTGATAAAAAAAGGGTGAAAGATATTTTCCAGTATGTGTTGCTGGCCAAAACCGGCAAAGGTGTTGTTGAGCCACTTACGGCAGCACAGATTGAACCCATTGTACAACGCTTATCCCAATTATAATTATGCAAGTTGAGATTACTCCTTCCGGTATACAAGGTGAAATATATGCACCTGCTTCAAAAAGCTCTATGCAGCGCGCCTGTGCAGCTGCGCTGGTACGTAAGGGAACAAGCGTGGTGCTGAATCCCGGCCATTCAAACGACGACCTTGCCGCACTGCGTGTAATACAGGCCATGGGTGCGTTGGTACAGCAGAAAGGGGATGACATACTCGTGATTAACAGCAATGGCATTGCCGCTGCTGCCGATGAGGTAAACTGCGGGGAAAGCGGTTTGGGCATACGCATGTTTTCACCATTAATTGCATTAAACACAAAGAACATCCGCATAAACGGGGAAGGCAGTTTAACCACGCGCCCCATGGATTTTTTCGATGATACCTTACCTAAGCTGGGTGTTACCATTCAATCGAACAACGGCAAGCTGCCTTTAAACATTAAAGGCCCTTTACAGCCCAAGAATATTGCGATCGACGGCTCACTCAGCTCACAGTTTTTAACCGGCCTGCTGATGGCCTATGCCGCTGCAGATGCAACGGATGTAACCATCGTGGTGCACAACCTTAAAAGCAAACCCTATATCGATCTTACACTGAAAGTAATGAGCGATTTTGGTTTAAAGGTGCCGGAGAACAAGAACTACGAAGCCTTTTACTTTGGCAAAGATTCTGTTGCCATTGAAGAAACAGCCGAAACACTGGAATACACGGTAGAAGGCGACTGGAGCGGCGGTGCATTTTTGCTGGTAGCCGGTGCCATTGCAGGGCCTATCCGTATTAAAGGACTGGATGTGTTCAGCACCCAGGCCGATAAAGCCATATTGCAGGCCCTGATGGATTGCGGTTGCGTAATCTCTGTTCAATCTGATGTTATTGAAATTGGTCCGGGTAAATTGAAAGCCTTCCAGTTTGATGCGAATGATTGCCCGGATCTGTTTCCACCGCTGGTGGCGCTGGCTTCGTATTGCGAAGGTACAACCGTGATTGAAGGTGTTGAACGCTTAACACACAAAGAAAGCAACCGCGCCTTAACCCTGCAGGATGAGTTTGGTAAAATGGGTATTGTTATTGAACTGCAGGACAACCTGATGATTGTAAAAGGCGGTACAGGTGTGCAGGGTGCAGCAGTGCATTCGCGCCACGACCACCGCATTGCCATGGCCTGTGCAGTAGCTGCATTGCGTGCTGAAGGCAACACACATATCGGGGAAGCGCAGGCGATCAATAAATCATATCCTGATTTCTACACACATTTGCAGAAACTGGGAGCAACCGTATCTATCAACAATAAATCAGCTGTTCATGAATAGTTTCGGCCGTTTATTCAGGGTGAATATTTTTGGCGAATCGCATGGCGAATCTGCCGGCATTAACATCGATGGCATACCGGCCGGTTTACCCTTGAAAGTAGAAGATTTTCTGGCAGATATTGAGCGCCGCAAAGGTGGTACCCAAAAAGGCACTACACCCAGGCAGGAAACAGACTTGCCCATATTCAAAAGCGGTTTATTTAACGATATGACCACCGGTGCGCCTGTAACCATTTTGTTTGAAAACAACAACACCCGTTCCGGCGATTACCAGAAGCAGCGTGCAGTACCCAGACCAGGCCATGCCGATTTTGTGGCCAGCAAAAAGTTCGGCGGTTATGAAGACTACCGTGGCGGCGGCCATTTCAGCGGAAGGCTTACGGTGTGTTTGGTAGCAGCAGGCGTTATTGCCAAGAAAATGCTGGCGCATGCCTTAACCGATGCATCTGTTGAAGTAAAAGCCACTATACTTGAAATAGGCGGGGAAACCGACCTAGACAAGGGTTTACAGAAAGCCATTGATGCCAAAGACAGCATTGGCGGTATAGTAGAATGCCGTGTTACCGGCCTGCCCATTGGTTTGGGTGAGCCATTCTTCGACAGCGTGGAATCGTTGCTGGCGCATGCAGCCTTTGCCATTCCCGCGGTACGCGGGGTTGAGTTTGGAACCGGCTTTGCCGCGGCGCGTATGTTTGGTGTTGAACACAACGACGCTATTGAAGATGCTAGCGGTAAAACACGTACCAACCATGCAGGTGGTGTGGTAGGCGGTATCAGCAATGGCAATGAACTGGTGTTTCGCGTGGCTATAAAGCCCACTTCATCTACACCGAAGGAACAGCAAACCTGGAACTGGGAAAGCAACCTGGTTGAGACCTTTTCTGTAAAAGGCCGTCACGACCTGTGTATTGCCCTGCGTGTACCGGTTGTGCTGGAAGCAGTAACAGCTATGGTACTGGCCGATTTAATGATGCTGGAACAGAAGATCAAACGTATACTGAAATAGGTACACAATCTATATTTTATAGCCATTGCTGCCTGCGGGTTGTGATGGCTATTTTGTTTTGCGCAGGTCATCAAACGAAAGGTTCAGCAGCGGGAAGCGCGCAGCCGCATTGGGCAGGGAATAGTGCCACCACTCTGTAGACAGCGCGGTGAAGCCATATTTTTCCATGACTGTTTTCAGCAGTTGCCGGTTGGCGAGTACATTGGCAGGCAGCTGCATGTAATCGTGGTGGGCTTTTTCGGTAAAGTCGTCGAAAGGGGTAGGCATGGGCAATTCGCGACCTGTGCTTAGCTCCACGATAGACACATCGAATGCCGCACCACGGTTATGGCCACTGCCTTTGGCCGGGTTGGCGGCATAGCGGTCGTCAGGCACTACAGCCCACATTTGCTGCGTTACGGCATAGGGGCGGTAGGCATCATAGAATTTCAGCGAAAGCCCCTTTTTTGTTAATGCTGCCTGTACCTGCTGCAAAGCCCTGGCAGCGGGCAGGCGGGCGAAGGCTGCCGGGTTGGTGTACAGTACGGTATGGGTGAAATTGCTGTCTGTTGCGTATTTCCAGTCCGTTATAAGGGGTGAAATGTAGTTGACGAGGTTTACCATCAGCTGGTTCGAATCGGCCGCTGCTGCGGCGCTATAGGCCGAATAACTGTTAACAACCACAGGCCGGGTATTTACTGGCACAGCATTTGGGTGTTGGCCGCGGCACTGAATAAAAATAACAGAGATACAGCAGCCCAACACATAGCGGAAATAATTATTTTTCATGCCTTGCTTGTTGGGTTCAAT
Source organism: Deminuibacter soli (assembly GCF_003412455.1). Taxonomy (GTDB): domain Bacteria; phylum Bacteroidota; class Bacteroidia; order Chitinophagales; family Chitinophagaceae; genus Deminuibacter; species Deminuibacter soli. The sequence continues at coordinate 420,097 of NZ_QTJU01000002.1, forward strand.
ATCGGTCAAGATTTTACATTATGAAACTTATTGTACAGTTTATTTTTTGCCTGTTACTGGGCGCCGCTACTTTCGGCCAGTCAGGCGGCGACAGCGACCCAAAAGTCATTACCGGCAAAGCCAGTTTTTACAGCAAAAACCTCGACGGTACAGAAACCAGTACCGGCGAAATTTTCAGCAACAAAAAGCTCACAGGCGCCAGTAACGAATACCCGCTGAATACCTGGGTAAGGGTAACCAATGTACGCAATGGTAAAACGGTAGTGGTGCGCATCAACGACCGCATGCATAAAAAGATGGCGAAGAAGGGACGTGTAATTGACCTGAGCAGGGCTGCAGCGAAACGGCTTGATTTTATGGGCCGCGGTATTACGAAAGTGAAGCTGGAACAGGTAGAAAAAGGAACAACCGAATAGCATAACCTGCTATATAAGCAGATAAAAGAGACCGCCCCGGATTAGCCGGGGCGGTCTCTTTTTTATGGTTTCTTCGGCATTACTGCCTTTGGTTTGGTATTGTTTGCGGGTGGCGGTATGGCCGGTTGTGTTTGCGCCGGCTTTGCCGGTAAAGGCTTGGCCGGTGTGCCGTTGGGCGAGGTGTTTTTATCATTGTCCGAAGGCAGCTGGCTTTCAGGTGCTATGTCCTGCGGCTTGGCGTTGGGCACAATGTTTTCATCCCCGTAATCGGCAGAAGTGCCATTGCCCTGCTGGCCTTCGTCTGTAACATCGGTGGCATTGTTCTTCATCCAGTCTACCACAATGTCGTTGGTCATTACCTCTGGTTTTACAAAGGTTGATTTGGTATCGATACCCAGTGATTTATCGCTGCAGGCTTTGCTGTAGAAATAAGCCCAGATAGGCAGTGCGAGTGATGAACCCTGACCCAGCGCGGTGCTGTTGAAACGGATAAAACGATCGTCGCAACCCGTCCATACACCTGCAATCAGCTGTGGTGTATAACCCATAAACCAGGCATCACTGTTATCATCCGTAGTACCGGTTTTACCGGCAATTTCACCTTCTACATCGTAGCGCCATATTCTTTGGCCTGTACCAAAATTCATTACGCCCTGCATCATGGTGATGATGGAATATGCCGTAACATCACTGATCACCTCGCGGCGTTGTGAAATATTGGTCTGCAGTAAATTACCGTTCTTGTCTTCAATGCGGGTAATGTACATGGGTTTTACATTAAAGCCACGGCCGGGGAACATGCTGTAGGCCTGCATCATTTCTGTTAAAGAAATCTCCGGTGTACCCAGTGCAATAGAAGGGTAGGGATCAATGTGCGCCTGCACATTACATTCTTTCAGGAACTTGGCAAAACGCGCAGCACCATCATTACCTTTTGGTCCCAGCTGTTTGATAATATAGGCAGATGCACCATTGCGTGACTGTGCCAGGGCCTGCGCCATGGGCATGGTTTGACCGGATACGCTGGCCGTAGTGGCAGGCACCAGGCCATACTGGCCAAAGTTCTGCTGCTCATCCTGCACCATGGTATTGGGCGTAAAACCATTGTCTTCAATAGCCAGTGAGTACAGCAGGGGTTTCATGGTAGAACCTACCTGGCGTTTGGTATTGATGTTTACGTGATCGTACTTGAATGTTTTGAAATCAATACCGCCTACCCAGGCTTTTACATGACCGCTTAAGGGGTCCATTGCCATAAAACCGGCCTGTAACATCTGGCGGCAATAACGCAGCGAATCATACGGCGTCATCACGGTATCGATAGAACGGTTATTGTTCCAGGCAAAGATTTTCATCGGTGTTTTTACCTTGAAAGCCTTGCGGATTTCAGCCTCATCTACCCCTTCCTTACGCGCGTTTTTCCAGCGGTCAGTTTGTTTCATGGCTGCTTCCAGCACATTTTCATGACCTTTCCAAACGCTGCCGTTTTTAATATTGTCCTGGGCAGCCAGTATTTTCTGCATATAGCTGAAATGTTTGGCTACTGCTTCTTCTGCATACTGCTGCATGCGCGGGTTAATGGTGGTGTATATTTTTAAACCGTCACGGTACAGATCGTAATTATCGCCGTTAGATTTTTTGTGTTCCTTACACCATTTCTTCATTTCCTCGCCCAGCACCATCCTGAAGTAGGGGGCGTAGCCTGCTGTTTCATCCAGCTTGCGGTAATTGCTTAAATCAATGGGGCGTTTTTTTATACTGTCTGCCTGTGCAGGAGTAATATAACCGCTGCTGGCCATCCTGTCTATTACAGTGTTTCTTCTTTCCAGGGCCTTGCGCGGGTTAATGCGCGGGTTGTATAGTGAGGGAGCGTTTACCATGCCGATAAGCGTGGCTGCTTCTTCAATGTTTACACGGTCGGGCTCTTTCTGGAAAAAGGTTTTGGCTGCGTTGCGTATGCCAAATACGTTATCGCTGAAGGCTACCGTATTCAGGTAAAGCGTGAGAATTTCGTCTTTGGTAAAATTGCGTTCCAGCTTAACGGCAATGATGCTTTCTTTCAGTTTCTGCAAACTGCGCAGGAAGATGTTTTTGGTGCCCCAGTTTTGTGTAAACAGGTTCTTTGCTGTTTGCATGGTAATGGTACTGGCACCACCGCGTGTACCCAGTGTGGCAATGGCCGACAGCAGGCGGTAGGTATCGATGCCGTTGTGATCGTAAAAACGTTTGTCTTCGGTAGACACAAGGGCGTTGACGATGTGTTTGCTTACATCTTTGTACTCAACATTCACACGGTCTTCCAGGTAATACTTTCCCATAAGGGTACCGTCTTCGGCATATACCTGGCTGGCTAGCGATGCTGTAGGGTTTTCAAGGTCAGAGATGGAAGGCATGGTACCCAGTGCACCCCAGTTAGCCAGGAGTATCAGCAGTATCAATGCGGCCAAACCGATAAAAAAAACGCGCCACAGTATTTTAATGGACTGTTTCATAAGATGATTTTCAGAAAAATGCGCGGGGAAAGAAAATGGCTATCCCCGCGCACGAATTTAGAACAAAGTAGGCAAGTTAGATGATGTAAGTGCCTGGCTGTTATACTTTAGTTTAATACCGTTTTGTTAAAATCGGCCAGGGAACACCTGCTGCAGCAATTCACGGTATCCGTCCATGTCTTTGCTTTGGTTCAGTTTTTCCAGGTTTTGCTGGCTTATGATGGCATAACTGTACTTTTTAACAGTTAACCATGGAATAATGCGTATCTGCGCCAGCGGTTTGGCCTTATCAATATAATCCAGCGCCAGGAATGGTTTTTCAAATGGTCCCAGCAGCAGCAGGCTGTAGCGGTCATCGAGCCTGAGCAGGCCAACCGGAATTTTTTCGTTGCTGTAGGCGCCGCTGTTGTACCGGTTAAATGCATTGCGTGCCTCTGTCTGGTACACAGGGTCTACCTTATCGAGTATCAGCGCAGCATACTGCGGATCATCCGGGTTGTAGCTGAACAGGTTGTTGGTTACCACGTGCGAGGTATCTTTTCTCACGTCAATGCCAATACCCCTGTTGCTGATGTTGTTGCCGATGAGCAGGGAATCCTTACCCAGGCTTTTGCGTTCTTTTGAATAGGTGCTGATGCTGGCAGAATCTACGATAATCGCATGCGGTGCATAGGCATCGAACTGTATGCCTTTGCCGTTGAGCTTAGCGCTGGCCAGCGAATCGGCCCTGCGGCGTGCAGCAAGTGCTGCTGCGTTGAGATCGGAACTGTCTGCAAGTATCGGGTGCGACATATCTTCTTCCTCACGTGTTACCTGCAGGTTGGTTAAATAACTTTCTATTTCCTTGCGGCGCTTCAGCACATCAATCATGATGGTAGCTTTTTCGGCCAGCGGGTTTTTAGGATATAATTTGGTGATATTGGTTAGCTTGCTGATAGCCGTTGAATCTTCCCGCTGTTTAATGTAATACACCGATTCAATGTACAGGAGCTGGGGCGACCAGTAGTTTTTACCATAGATGCTGTCGGCTTTTCTTTCTTCCTGTTCTGCGGTGGCAAACTGGCCTTCCAGGAACAGGTCGTATACGTGTTGGTAAGCCTGCGTAGCCGGGTTTTTCTCACTGCTTTCTGCCACTGCTTCGTGCTGCGACAATTGCCGTTTGTATTTGTTGTCCGGTATTTCCCTGTTCAATGCATTGATGGCTGAATCGGCCTGCGCAATCCTGTCGGTATGTTTGTAACAATAGTACAGGCTGAACAGTGCGTCTTCTTTCATGGGGCAGTTGGGGTAGCGGCGCAGCAATTCAAGATAGGCATCAATGGCAGAGGGGTAATCCTGCAGCTGGTACTGGAAGGTTTGCCCGTTGCCGAACAGCGCTTTCATAATTTGCTGGTTGGATGCTTCCTGCTGTGCGGGTGTTAACGGGATATCCCCGTTGCCAGAGCTGGCCACCATGTTTTTCAATGCAGCAGAATCTTTGCCGGATGCGGCTTCCAGTTCGTTCTCTTTTACCTTGTTGGCGGCCACTTTATCCATGGCTGCCTTCCTGGCCCAGTTATCTACGTTGGGCCTGTTGCCCCATTTGCCTCTAAACTCCGTATAACCGCCCGATTTAAGTGCGTTGTTGTTAAAGTACCAGTCGCCTGTGCTGCTGCCGCCACCGCTGTTGCCGGCATTGCCGCCGCTGGCAGGGAACATATCGCCTGCGGCAGTCTGGTTATTGCGCAGCGCAGGGTTTACATAAGCAGAATCGGCGCTGCGCGCCTGTTTCTTTGCCAGCTCGCGCATGGCTTTTTTAATGAAGGCTTCCCGCTCTGCAGGCGGCATGGCTGCGAGGCGCAGCAGGCTGTCCTGCATGTTGATGGTTTGCACATTGGCTGCAATAATCTTCAATGATGGCTTGCGCGCCTGCAGGCGTTCCAGCTCATCGGCATGCAGCAGGGAGCGTTCATCAACGCTATCATAATAGTTATGCGCATTGATGTATTTCTTGCGATCGTAGCTTACATCACCCAGTAACAGGAAAGAAGCGCTTCGCTGAATAAGATTGTTGGTGCTGTTCTTTACGCTTTTCAGCAGGCACTCTTCGGCAAGATCATTTTGTTTTAATTGCAGGGCCACCTTGGCTACCGCATAATAAATAATGTCCTGCTGAAAGGCGAACTTATCACGTTTGGCCAGCTTCAGCAGTTTGTTGAGTTTCTGCTGCAACAGCTCATCGCTTTCGCCGCCCTGCGCACGTATGCTGTTGAGCGTGGCATATACTTCCAGTATGGGATCGAGGGTGTGGCTGGCTGCACGGTCGTAATAATGTACAGCCAGACTATCATGTTTACCCAGCTGGTACAACTGGCCTATGAGAAATTCCCAGCGGGCTTTTTCCTGTACGGTAGCTGCATTGTCGAGCGCGCGTATTAAATGATAGGCAGCACTGTCGTACACGTGTTGTGTGTAATACCAGTAGGCCGTTGTTTCGTGCGTGGCGCCCTGCAGGCGTTTGGGAAAAAAGGGATCGTTGCGTAATATTTCGAGCACACCTGCGGCCTGCGTGGGTTTGTTCATTTCAATATAATCGCGCACCATCCACAGCAATGCTTCGTTACGGCTGGGGGAGTGGTTGATAAACTTGTGTACCAGGCTGCCGTTTTCGCGGGTGGCTACAGAGAATACGGTGTCCTGGTTGTAGTTGCTGCCAATGGGCAGGTCGTAGCCATCATCTTTCGGGGCGAATGCGTAATTGATGTATTTGAACACGCGCAGGGACGAATCAAAATCCTTCCGGATAAAATACGCCTTGCCCATGATCATATACATATTATCCACCCAGTCTGTACGCAGATCGTGCAGTACAATGCCTGCCACACATTTATAAATAATGGTATCCAGTTCACGGCGCTCGGTAGAGGCTACATCAAGACTGTAATTGTAAAAGGGCAGCAGCTGCGTGTAATCGTCCCTGAAGTTCTGTTTGGCGCGGTCGATAATGCCGTTGAGGCGGTTATTGGCGTTGTAGAAATAGTTATAATGGGTAATGGTATTCTGGTAAAAATGGCGAAACGCCCTAAAATGGGTAGCGCCGGTTTTCTCGGAGGCAAACATCCTTTTTTCGTACTTGGGAGGTTTGGTGAGGTCAACCGAAGAGCCGGGCTGCGCCTGTACACCGCAAACCAGCAGAAGGGAGGTACACAGGGCGAGCAGGTATTCAAAAGCAATTTTCATGCAGTGCGTTCTTGTTTAGTGTTTTCGGGGTTCCGGACGCAATATTTACGGCGAAAAATAGACAACCTTGCGCACAAAACGATGAAAACTTCAGTAATAACAGAAAAAGACGCAAATTAGTATTTTAAAATTACAGAATAATTTTGGCCGGGGGAGCTTCCATTTAGGGAAACCATTACCTTTAGAGCGCATATTGACAGGCATGGCCAAACTAGAAGCACATACCACGCTGAAGCGGTTACGCAACCGCTACCGACTGGTGGTAATGAACGACGATACGTACGAAGAAGTGGTTACTTTTAAACTTTCCCGCATGAGCGTGTACATTGGCTTAAGTGTGGTATTTGTTTTGCTTACAGGTTTGACTGTTGCATTACTGGTACTTACGCCGCTGAAGTACTATATCCCGGGTTATGGCAGCCGTCATGACCGGAGTGAGCTGCAGGCGCTGAAAATCAGGACTGATTCGCTGGAGCAATCCATACTATATAAAGACAAGTACCTGGATAATATCCGTAAAGTGTTGTCAGGCAATACCGACGTACCCCGTGATACCTCAGCCATTAAAGTACCTAAAGCTGAGTTGTCAGATGATTAAATCCAATAAGTATATGCTAAACCCAAAATCAAAAACGGAAGACACTGGCTTGCAGTCGGGCAAGACCAGCATGATCGGTACAGGTACGGTTATTCAGGGCGAAATAGTAAGCCAGTCTGATATCCGCATCGATGGCAAGCTGATCGGCAATGTAAAATGTTCCTCTAAAGTAGTGGTGGGTGCCCAGGGAGAAATTGAAGGTAACATTGTAGCCCAGCAATGCGACATTACAGGTAAGGTTACCGGTAACATTAATGTAAAAGACATTTTGAACCTGCGCAGTAACGCCCTGATAAAAGGAGATATAGTTGCCGGTAAAATTTCAATGGAGCCAACCGTACAGTTTAACGGCAAATGCAGCATGCAGGCAGGTACCGTATCGCAGGTAGTTGAAATGCTGGCCGAAAAAGATGAAAGAAAAGCAGCCGCAGAATAACAACCGGTTATTACTACAGTACGCCGGGTTCGCCTTCCAGATTATGGTAGGGCTGGCGCTCGGTGTTTACGCAGGTCACCAATTTGACAAATGGCTGAAAACCGGTTTCCCGTTACTGGTATGGATACTGCCTTTGATGGTAATTATTGCTTTGATTGTAAAAGCAGTCAAAGACACCAATAAAAAATAAGCATCGTGAATCATACGTGTAAAGCAAACTGTACGCAGTACCTTTGCGCCCCATGATTCGCGATGCTTTGTTAACGATTCATGCCAAAAAATAATGAAGAAATCAACTTTCCTGAACAGCTATTTACCCGTACTGAGCATTTTTATAGTTGCCACCATCATCTGCATTGCAGGTGCATCGTGGTTTAAAAGCATTGGTGCCAGCCCGGTGGTGATAGAAGTGATCAATGCCCTGCTGTTTGGCCTGGCGCTTATTGCAGCCGCCATGCACCTGCAGGCCATTAAAAGTAAAAACCCCAGTGCATTGGTACGCAGCGTAATGGGCGCTACCATTATGAAGCTGTTTGTGCTTACTTCTGCGGTGATGTTCTATGTGTCGTATAAAGGTGTAAACAATAGTAAAGACGCGATTATTTCAGGTATGATCCTGTACCTGACTTACACGATATTTGAAGTCGCGGGTGCGTTTAAGGTGAACAAATTAAATCATGGGGGCCGCTGAACATCCGATGCAGGCGCTGGCAGCTTTTTTGCCAGAAGGTAGTTTTGATAAAGTAATCCGGTACATTCACCGTTACAAGGTGCACCTTACTGTTACGCGCGCACGCAAAACCGTGCTGGGCGATTACAGGCACGCCACTGTTGCGCAAAACCATCGCATCAGTATCAACGGTAATCTCAACAAATACGAATTTCTCATTACACTGTTACATGAGCTGGCCCACCTGCTTACGTTTGAGCAGTACGGCAACCGCGTAGAGCCGCATGGCCGCGAATGGAAACAGTGTTACAGCCTGCTGCTGGTTGATTTTGTGCAGCAGCATATTTTCCCGCCCGATATTGCCAAAGCTTTACACCAGTCTATTCTCAACCCGTCTGCCACCGCCAACGGCGAAACCGAACTGCTGCTGGTGCTGCGCAAATACAATGTATCCCGCAAACCAGGTTTTAAACCTTTGGAAGAGTTACCCACCGGCGCCTACTTTGAAACCGAAAAGGGCCGTGTTTTCAGAAAAGGCAACAAACGGCGCAAACGCTATGAATGTATGGAGGTAACCACCGGTCATCTCTACAGCTTCAGCCCTATCTCTGAAGTGAAGGAAGTTGCGCCGCCGGGGGGAGCGGGTTGGAAGGTTTGAAGTTTAAAGTTTGAAAGTTTAAAGGTTTAATAGTTCAATTGTTCAAAGTTCAATTGTTTCATAGATTATGCCAGTTGAGCAATTGAATCATCGAACCATAAAGCCATCCAACCATATAGCCATAAAAAAGCCTCCCGGGAAACCCGGGAGGCTTTTTTATATGCGTTAGCTTAAGCGACAGCTTTCTTCACCAGTTCTGCTGCTTCGCTGAGCTGGATGGCAGACTGTACTTTAAGACCGCTTTCGTCGATCAGTTTTTTTGCTTCTTCTGCGTTGGTGCCCTGCAAACGAACAATGATGGGGATATGGATATTGCCCAGTTTGTTGTATGCTTCAATAACACCGGCAGCAACACGGTCGCAACGAACAATACCGCCGAAGATATTGATGAGGATCGCTTTTACGTTAGGATCTTTCATGATGATGCGGAAACCTGCTTCAACAGTTTGTGCGTTGGCAGTACCACCCACGTCAAGGAAGTTGGCGGGCTCACCACCGCTCAGTTTAATCATGTCCATAGTGGCCATGGCCAAACCGGCGCCGTTTACCATACAACCTACGTTACCGTCGAGTTTAACGAAGTTGAGGTTATACTGGCCTGCTTCTACTTCTGTAGGATCTTCTTCGGTGATATCACGCATAGCTGCGATATCGGGGTGACGCATCAGGGCGTTGTCATCCAGGTTCATTTTACAATCAACCGCGATGATCTTTTCGTCGCTGGTTTTAAACAGCGGGTTAATTTCCAGCATGCTGGCGTCTACACCGAGGTATGCATTATAAAGGTTGGTTACAAACTTCACGGCGTTTTTGAAAGCTTCACCGCTCAGTCCCAGGTTGAACGCAATTTTGCGTGCCTGGAAAGGCTGTAAGCCACCACCGGGGTGTACCCACTCTTTAAAGATTTTTTCCGGCGTGTTGTGCGCTACTTCTTCAATATCCATACCGCCTTCAGTGCTGTACATGATCACGTTTTGACCAGTAGCACGATCCAGCAGGATAGACAGGTAGAATTCTTTTACAGGATTGGCGCCAGGGTAGTAAACATCCTGTGCAACGAGGATCTTGTTTACTTTTTTACCTGCTGCACCAGTCTGGATGGTTACAAGTGTACCACCAAGAATGTTTTTAGCGATGGTTGTAATGTCTTCCACGCTTTTACCAACAGCCACACCGCGTTGTTCTGATCCCTCGATTTTTCCTTTACCACGTCCGCCGGCATGAATCTGCGCCTTAACAACTGCAAAGTTGTTATTGGTTTGCGTTTTAATCTGGCGATAAGCTTCTTCAGCTGCCATCACTGTGTCTACTGCAATACCTTCCTGTACGGGTACATTGTATTTCTTCAGTAATTCCTTTGCCTGGTATTCATGCAAGTTCATACGGCTAAAAATTTGATGGCGAAGATAGGGCAAAAAATACCTAACAGCCGTTGTTATTTTAAGATCATCACCCAGCCCGTTAATTTTTGTGTTTTGTTTTTCAAATCGATCACATAATAATAAGTACCAACGGGTAAGGGCTGCCCGTTATAGGTGCCGTTCCAGGGTTTGTTGTAGCCTTTGCTGTTATAAACAGCCTGCCCGTACCGGTTGAAAACGGTTAACACTGCTTCGGGATAAGTAGCCAGTTCCTGTATGCGCCAGTCATCGTTGATATTGTCTCCATTGGGCGAAAACGTATTGGGAATATGCACCTTTTTGTATACGCGCACAAACACCGCATCGTACGCGGTGCCGCAGCCTTCGTTGGAATGTACGGTAAGGGTATAACTGGTATCGGCGGCAGGGTGTACCACGGGCTGCAGCGACTGTGGGTTGTCTATGGCCACCAGGGGGTTCCATTGCCACGATACATTGGTGCCCCATACCTGTGCATGCAGGCTGGCGGTGTCGCCCTCGAACATCGTAATATCCTGCCCCACATCGGCAATGGGTTTCTGGTATACCTGTATGGTGGTACCGGCCGTATCGGTGCAATGCCCGTTGGTTACGCTGAGTATATAATGTTGCGTACTGTCGGGCACTGCGCGCGGGTTGGCAATGGTGCTGGCCGAAAGCCCGTTTTTAGGTGTCCACAGAAAAGCACCTTTGCCACTGCCATGCAGCTGCACCGCCGTGCCCTGGCATACCGCCGTATCGCGGCCTGCAACTGCAACGGGCATTTCATCGATCAATACGTTTACCGAATCGTGCGCAGTGCAATGATTGCTGTCTGTCGTTGTTACCTTATACCAGCCGGCATTGGCCAGTTGCACACCGGTTATGCCAAGGGCGTTGCCGGTACCCGTAAAACCCGCGGGGCCCTGCCATACTTTTTCGCTGGTATTGATGGCGGTAAGCTGCAGGGTGTTGCCGGTACAGAGCGGACTATTACTGCCCGGCTGCGCTGCCGGTAAGGCGTGCACGGCAATACTGTTTACATTGGATACCACCCTGCAGGCTGCGCGGCTGATGTTTACCGGCAATGCGGCAGAAAGGCGGTACCGGTAATCGCAGGCAGGCGAGGCGTGGGTAAACTGGGGCTGCAGCTGTGTACCGGTGGCCTGCGGCAGATCGGTCCATTCATTGGCGGCTGCATTAAACTGCTGCCATTGGTATACCAGGCTGCCATTGCTGCCGCTTACGCTGCTGTTGAGGGTAAAAGAGGTATCGCGCCCGTTGCAGAAGCCGGCATTGTTACCGCTGGTGCTGCCGTTAATGCTTATTTGCAGGGAGGCGCCGCATGGGCGGAAAGTAATATCATCCAGCGCAATATCGTTGCCCTGCCCGCCGGGGGCATTATCGGTCATACGCAGCACCACGTCGGGTGCATCGGGCTGGGTGGTGAAATAAAAGCCGTATTGCTTCCATTGGGGCCTGGTAAGCATGGGCAACTCGCCGGTATGGTACTGCTGCAGCACGGTACCGTCAGTACGTTCAATGCTGAAGGTGATATTGGGGTGTATTTTATTGGTCACCTTCAGCAGGTTCATCATCCAGGCGGCAAATTCGTAGGTGGTATTGGCACAAAGTCCGCGAATGGTATCCAGGTAAAAATCACCCGGCTGCAGGCTGCCGTTGATCACCAGGAAATACCCGTTGGGATTACCGGTATGGTCGGAAGTAAGGGAATGCCAGGTATCCTTAAAACAGGTGGGAATGCTGTGGGTAAGGGTATACATACCGTCTTCCGGGCAGGGGGAGCCGGTATACTTGTAATAAATGGTGGCGGCACGCAATGGTGCGCCGGGGCCTGTACCGGCCCCGAAGGTGGTGTTTACCACGGGATCGCCCAGGCTGCCCTGGCACAATTGCGCGGCGCCCCAAAGCGGCACCAGCAGAAAAAATATGGCTACTATTGCTTTCATGGTTAGCGGTCCTTGTTCGCCAGGTACTGAACCTGCGGCCGGGTTGTTTACATTGAAAAACTGAAACGGATTGCGCCGGATATGGATTGGGGATGTTTCCTGAATTTGAGGTAAGCTGCTGGAATGGTTTGTTTATATTTGCGCCTTTATCAGCAAGCAATGGCAACACAACTTATTCAGCAATTACAGGAAACCGTAGCATTCATCAGGAGCCAATACAGCGCCAAAACTACCATAGGTATTGTACTTGGCAGTGGGTTAGGTAACTTAATGAATGAAATGAATATTGAGAGGGAGATTGCATATAATGAAATTCCGCATTTCCCCGTTAGCACGGTAGAAGGGCACCATGGCAAGCTGCTGTTTGGCGAGCTTAGTGGCAGGAAAGTTGTTGTGATGTCGGGCCGCTTTCATTACTACGAAGGATACACACCTTTGCAGGTTTCTTTCCCCATTCGCGTGATGAAATTACTCGGTGTGGAAACCTTACTGTTATCCAATGCAGCAGGCGGTGTACATCCTTCCTTTAAAGTGGGTGACCTGATGCTGATCACAGATCATATCAGCTTTTTTACCGTAAATCCATTGCTGGGTAAAAATGAAGATGAACTCGGCACCCGCTTCCCTGATATGAGTGAACCGTATAACAAAGACCTGCTGGATAAAGCCAGGCAAATAGGGCAGCAGCTGGGCTATAACCTGAAAGAAGGCGTGTACACCGGTGTTACGGGCCCTACCTTTGAAACACGTGCCGAATATAAACTCATTAAAGCGGTTGGCGGCGATGCAGTGGGCATGAGCACCGTGCAGGAAACCATTGTTGCCGTACATGCAGGTATAAAAGTATTTGCCATCAGCGTTATTACCGACCTGGGCATACGCGAAGAAGAAAATGTAATTACACACGAAGAAGTGCTGGCAGCCGCTAAAGATGCTGAACCTAAATTAACACGCCTGTTCAGTGAAATGGTAGCACAACTGTAACGTGTTATTTACCATTTTCTTTACACCATTCGATTTACTTTGCATTTACCCAGTTTAAAAGCGTTCATGAAACGACGACGTTACCGATTGTTATCTTTTATTGCATGTGCCCTGCTCCTGCTGCTTGCCAATGCATACACGGCACATGCGCAATACCCCACTACCAACACCAGGCCGGGGTTAGATACCACGGTGAGCTACGATAGCCAGGGACGACCCATTCATAAAAGAACCAACAGCGGCAACGATTCACTGAAACACCGTGATCCGTTGGAAGATTCGATTACCATTACCTATAAATTTTTCGATTCTACACGTATCCGCAAGCTCGATACTTCCATCAACGATTTTTCTACGCGTTATCCCGTAAGCCCGAAATATGTTGACCTGGGTAACCTGGGCACTGCCGCACAATCGTTACTGTTTAATCCCTGGCTGAAACCCGGCTTCGATGCCGGTTTTCATGCATTTGATCTTTACCGCTACAGTATCGAGGATACAAAGTTTTACCAAACCACGCGCCCCTTTACCGAGCTGGCCTACCTGCTGGGCAGCAGCTCTGAACAAATGGGTGGTATTACGCATACGCAAAACCGGTCGCCCAATTTCAATTTCGCCTTTAACTACCGGTTTGCATTGTCACCCGGCAAGTTCAGGAACCAGAATACCAGCTTCAACAATATCCGTTTCAATACGGCCTATGTAAGTCCCAACAAGCGCTATTCTTCTTTCTTTATTTTTATCAATAACCGCGTGAATGCGGCAGACAATGGCGGCGTGCAGGCAGACAGCTCGCTGAATGCATTAACCGGCCAGCTCAACTCACCGTTCCAGGTGCCAACCAGGCTGGCCAACAATGCAGGCAAGGGTAGTCCCAACCCGTTCAATACCTCGTTTGCAACAGGCACCCATTTATCGGAAACGATACTGATGTACCGGCAGCAATATGATTTTGGACAGAAGGATTCTATTGTAACCGATTCCAGTGTTATCAAGTTGTTTTACCCGCGTTTCCGTTTCCAGCATACCATTAAATACAGCACACTCAGTTATAACTATACCGATGGCGATGTAATTGACAGCAATTACAGCAAGTATTTCAACATGCAGGCCATTACCGGTGACACCATCAGTTATAAAGACAAGTGGAACGACCTAACCAATGAGCTGGCCATTATTTCTTACCCGGAAAAAAACAACCTCAACCAGTTTTTAAAACTGGGCGCAGGTTACCAGGCCTTGCAGGGCAAGTTTGTGTATTACAATGGCGATACCACATTCGGCTTAACGCGCAACAATATTTACCTCAACGGAGAATACCGTAACCGTACACGCAACCAGAAATGGGACATCTTTGCCAGCGGCCAGTTTTTTGCATCAGGTGCCTATACCGGTGACTATGCGGCATTGATTAGCCTGAGAAGCCAGATCAGCAAAAAGCTGGGTTACCTCTCGCTTGGCTTTCAGAACGTGAACCGTTCCGTATCGTTTGTGTACGATAGCCGCTCTTCGTTCCCCTCATTGAGTGAAGGCAATTTTGGCAAAGAAAACATTACGCATATTTTCGCCAATGTAGATGTGACTGCCTTGCAGATGAAGCTGAATGGTGATTACTATGCCATTACCAACCTGCCTTATTTCAGCGACTTCTTCAACGCCAAACAATACAGCAGCCTGTTTAATGTGCTGCACGTAAGTGCCGAGAAAAAGTTTCCCTTAAGCAAATTCTGGAACCTGTACAGTGAAGTACACCTGCAACAGAAAACCGGTGCAGCGCCTGTAAACCTGCCTACTTTTTTTACTGCGGACAGGCTGGTGTTTGAAGGCAATTTCTTTAAGAATCTTTACCTCGCAATGGGCGTGGAAGTGCGTTATTATTCGCCCTATAAAATGGATAACTACTCGCCCTTTACCGGCCAGTTTTTTAACCAGGGCAGTTATACAACCAGCAACAGGCCCGATATTAACGGTTTCCTGCATTTCAGGATTAAAACCTTCCGCGGGTTTATCCGCCTGGAAAACCTGAACACTTTTAACATTGCCAATGGCAGTGCCGGCTTTGGCCGGTATAACTTTACATCTGAACACTATGCCGGCAGAACCTTATGGCTGCACACCGGTATATGGTGGAACTTCATCAACTAAAAATGCATTTTGCAATGAAAACGATTTTGGCTTTTCTCCTGGCTTTAACCCTTGGTACTTCAGCAATGGCGCAAGGCGGCAACAAACAAATGCCCGAAATACAACTGCCCGATGCCAATGGCAATACGGTTAAACTTTCTTCCTTAAAAGGTAAAGTGGTGCTGGTTGATTTCTGGGCAAGCTGGTGTGGTCCGTGCAGGCAAAGCATGCCGCATTTAAAGAAGCTGTACAGTGAATACAAAAGCAAGGGCTTTGAAATATACGGCATCTCACTCGATGAAAGCGCTGCACCCTGGAAGCGTGCTGTGAAAGAAGACGGAACAAGCTGGATACATGTGCTGGATACACAGGGCCGCACTGCACAGCAATTTAATGTACAATATATTCCCACCTCTTACCTTATTGACAAAGAAGGAAAAGTAGTAGCAGTGAATGCAGATAAAGACCAGCTGGAGAAGCTGGTAAAGCAGCTGCTGTAACGCTTTATCATTTCTGTAACAGTACTGGATAAAATAAACATACGGTAAAAACGTTGCTCATAACTAATTATATGGCAGCGTTTTATTTTTGCGTTTGGCATAACAATTGAAACCTTAACCCCAAAATCAACAATATGAAAAAGCTAGTTCTGTTATTTATCGGTATGGCCGCATTTGCTTTTGCTTCGCACGCGCAGAGCTTGCACATCGGTGTAAAAGGCGGTGCCAACCTGGGTAAAATTGATGGCCAGTCTTTCAACGACGGTTTTAAACTCGGTTACCAGTTGGGTGGCTTTGCTGAAATTGATTTCAGTAAATCACTGGGTATACAGCCTGAGGTATTATTCAGCCAGACAAATACCAAAACAGCCAGCACCGCTTCTGATGTTACCAATGGCATTATCACCAACGACAACAAATCACTCAACTATTTAAGCATTCCTGTATTGCTGCGTATCAATGCAGGTAACCTGCTTACATTTCATGTAGGTCCGCAGTTCAGTGTATTGCTGAACAATCATGAAACCGTTTTGGAGAATGGCAAAGACGCCTTTAAAAGCGGCGACTTTGCAGCAGTGCTGGGTGCACAGGTTAACCTTGGCACCTTCCGCGTTTACGGCCGTTACAATATCGGTTTAAGCAATATCAGCGATATCGACAACTCGGGTAAATGGAAAAACCAGCAGATACAACTGGGTGTTGGCATTAAATTATTATAAGCTTCAGCATGGCTGATGCAGCAAACGGGCACCTTCTTCCGGTGCCCGTTTTTTATTGACAGCCTGCCAAATAGTGCTTAAGATTTGCCTCAACCTGTTTAAGTGGCGGAACAGTAACGCTGTTCCGGAAAATAATAAAATGAACAATTTTGCAGATGTAACCGGTTTCAATAGTATATCTGAAGTACATAAACACGAATCAATTGTATAAACGCCTGCAAGGCTGGTTTGCAGCACCAGCAGCCATTTCATTACGTTTTTCAGTAATACTTAATGTGCATTATTTTCTTTTCGTGTTAAACCCTGTTTTTTGCGTCAATTTGCTACGAAACACGTATTTTTCCTGCTTTGGCACCTAAATTGAACCCATACCTGTGTCGGTGTCAGATGACTGATGCAAAGGATAAATGACATTTTGACCTAAGAAACGAAGCGTATGAACATTGATCAATTTTTTTTCAAGGCTGAGGATGATACTGACTTTCTGCCCATTATTCCTATTAATGAAAATGATGAGCAGGATAAAAACCTGGTAATACCCAACGTACTTCCGCTGCTTCCCCTGCGCAATACGGTGCTGTTTCCCGGTGTTGTATTGCCCATTACAGTGGGCAGGGACAAGAGCATTAAAGCGGTAAACGATGCATATAAATCGGATAAACTGATAGCAGTACTTGCACAGAAAGATGCCAATATAGAAGACCCGGAACCGAAAGATCTTTGTGAAATTGGTACCGTTGCACGTATCGTTAAGCTCATTAAAATGCCCGATGGCGGTACCACTATTATCATCCAGGGTAAGAAACGCTTTCAGCTGGCAGGACTGGTAGAAGAGGAGCCTTATTTTAAAGCCAACCTGCACCTGTTGCCTGAAGACCTGCTGCCGACAGACGAAAACTTTGAAGCGTATACAAGCACTATCAAAGATCTTGCAGCACAGATTATACAGTTATCGCCCAACCTTCCTACCGAAGCTTCTATTATTCTCCGCAATATCGAGAACCCTTCTTTCCTCATCAATTTTGTTAGCAGCAACCTGAACAGTGACCTGGCCGAAAAGCAACGCCTGCTTGAAATAAATGAAGTAAAGGAAAGAGCGGAAAAACTCATTGAATTACTGCAGCGCGAACTGCAGTTTGCAGAACTCAAAAACAAGGTTACTACCAAAACACGCACGGAGATAGACAAACAGCAGCGTGAATACTTTTTGCAGCAACAGCTGAAGAGTATTAAAGATGAGCTGGGTGGCGATACCAACGAACGTGAGCTGAGCGAAATGCGCAAAAAGGCCGAGACCAAGAAATGGCCCGATGCTGCGAAGAACATGTTTAAAACAGGTATTGAAAAGCTGGAACGCATGCACCCCACCACGCCGGATTATTCGGTGGTGTACAATCATCTTGACCTGATGCTCGATCTTCCCTGGGAAGAATACAGCAAAGACAGTTACGACCTGAAGAAGGCCAAACAGGTGCTTGACCAGGATCATTACGGCATGTCAAAAATCAAGTCAAGGATACTCGAATACCTGGCCGTACTGAAACTGAAGGGGGATATGAAAAGCCCGATTCTTTGTTTTGTGGGGCCTCCCGGTATTGGTAAAACATCGTTGGGTAAAAGCATTGCACATGCCATTGGCCGCAAGTACGTACGCGTGAGCCTGGGCGGTTTGCATGATGAAAGTGAAATACGCGGTCACCGCAAAACCTATATCGGCGCTATGCCCGGCCGTATTGTGCAGAACATACGCAAGGTAAAATCATCTAACCCGGTTATGATACTGGATGAGATTGATAAAATTGGCAATGATTTCCGCGGCGATCCTTCGTCTGCTTTACTGGAAGTACTGGATCCTGAACAGAACAATTCTTTCTACGACAACTACCTTGAACTGGAGTACGATTTAAGCAAGGTGTTGTTTATTGCCACAGCCAATAATATCCAGAACATTCAGCCTGCCCTGCGCGACAGGCTCGAGATCATTGAACTGAGCGGATATGCAATTGAAGAAAAGGTAGAGATAGCCAAACGCCACCTGGTGCCCAAACAGAAAGAAGCACACGGGCTTGCCAGGGTAAACCTGAAAGTAAATGATAAGGTACTGGAGAAAGTAATTGAAAGTTATACCCGCGAAAGCGGTGTACGCGAGCTTGACAGGCAGCTGGCCAGCATTATGCGTAACCAGGCCAAAGAGTACGCGATGAAAGACAAGGTGAAGCCTGTGCTCACCGTTGCCGACATTGAGAAAATACTGGGCAGCGCACGTTACAGCAACGAAATTTATAAAACAGCCAATATGCCCGGTGTGGCTGTTGGTTTGGCGTGGACATATGTAGGAGGCGACATCCTGTTTATTGAAACCCTGCTGGGCGATGGTAAAGGTGATATGAAGCTTACCGGTAACCTGGGTAATGTAATGAAGGAAAGTGCCAGCACGGCCTTAACTTACCTGCAGGCAAATGCCCGCAAGTACAGCATAGATCCTGAGCTGTTCAGCAAGAAGAGTGTGCATATTCACGTGCCCGAAGGGGCTGTGCCCAAAGATGGTCCCAGTGCAGGTATTACAATGCTTACTTCACTTGCCTCAGCATTTACCGGCAGGAAAATCAAATCTTACCTGGCTATGACGGGCGAGATAACACTGCGCGGACAGGTACTGCCTGTTGGCGGTATCAAAGAAAAAGTACTGGCAGCAAAACGTGCCGGGCTGAAAGAAATTATCATGTGCTGGCAGAATGAAAAAGATGTACAGGAGATAGACAGTGACTTTATAAAAGGAGTTGATTTTCACTACGTTAAAAACATGCAGCAGGTGCTTGAACTGGCACTGAGCTAAAAAAATAAAAAATCCTTTTGTTACACAACCAATTGTTGACTGTTTTGTAATTATATACTACAAGATTTTTTTCATGTTGGTTGTTTTAAGGGTTAAAAGAACTCCTCCATCTCCATGGCGGAGTTTTTTTATGCCCGGCACTTATTGATGTAACTGCATCAAAAAAAAGCGCTCTCCGGGGAGAACGCCTTTTATATCTTATCAATTAAAATGCTTACGCGGTTACGGTTGTTGTTAAGGCAGCCATTTCTTTTTCCTCTTTAAAAGCTTCCCTTGGTTTAAGACCCAGCATTTCAAACATCATCTGGTCTTCACCAAAACTTGGGTTAGGTGTGGTTAACAGTTTATCGCCGGTAAAGATTGAGTTGGCGCCTGCCATAAAGCAGAACGCCTGTTCGGCAATGCTCATTTCGGCACGGCCGGCGCTGAGGCGCACCATTGATTTGGGCATCAGTATACGTGCAGTAGCAATCATGCGCACCATATCCCATACCTGTACCTTATCGTTGTGCTGTAACGGTGTGCCTGCTACACGTACCAGTGCGTTAATGGGCACGCTGTCCGGATGTTCGGGCATAGTGCTCAGGGTGTGCAGCATTTTAACGCGGTCTTCATGTGTTTCACCCAGGCCAACAATACCACCGCAACAAACCGTTACACCTGCTTTACGTACGTTGTCAAGTGTTTTTAAACGGTCGTCGTAGGTGCGGGTAGAAATGATTTTATCGTAGTGATCGGCAGAGGTATCGAGGTTGTGGTTGTAGGAGTACAAACCTGCGTCGGCCAGTTTCTGTGCCTGACTTTCGGTAAGCATACCGAGTGTACAGCACACTTCCATACCCATTTCGTTCACGCCTTTTACCATGTCAATCACGCGGTCGAAATCGCGGTTGTCACGTACTTCGCGCCATGCTGCGCCCATACAGAAACGGGTGCTTCCGGCTTCTTTTGCACGGCGTGCAAATTCCAGCACTTCGTCTTTCTGCATCAGGGCCTGTACATTCACACCGGTATTGTACCTGGCTGCCTGCGGGCAATAGGCGCAGTCTTCGGTACAGCCGCCTGTTTTAATACTCAGCAAAGTACATACCTGCACTTCGGCAGTATCATTGTATTCGCGGTGAATGGTAGCCGCACGGTATACGAGTTCGAGCAGGGGCGTATTGTATAAGTCTTTGATCTCTTCCAGAGTCCAGTTGTTCCTGATTGTAGTCATAAACACAATTTTCTTGGACAAATATAGGGGCAATTCATTTGAAAATCTGAAAGTGCGGTAATTTGTCCGAGGGACTTCTTTGAAGAAAATGGATTGGGAGAATGGCCGGATGATTTGATGGAACGATGAGGTTAATGGTTAAATGGAACGATTGTTTGATAGTTTTGAACTTAGCGGAGACCGGAGCGAATTTTAACCGCAAAGGGCACAGAGGAAAACCCGCAAAGAACACGGTTATGAGCTGCAAGCGTCAAGCTACGAGCTGCAAGCCTGTTTGGGCGCAAACGCCTTCGGCGAAAGTAACAGTATTAAACTTCGCTAAGATCGTCTCGACAGGAAAACAGCTGCAAGCGTCAAGCTACGAGCTGCAAGCCTGTTTGGGCGCAAACCGCCTTCGGCGAAAGTAACAGTATTAAACTTTGCTAAGATCGTCTCGACAGGAAAACAGCTGCAAGCGTCAAGCTACGAGCTGCAAGCTTTAAGCTGATAGCTGCAAGCATGTTTGGGCGCAAACGCCTTCGGCGAAAGTAACAGTATTAAACTTCGCTCAGATCGTCTCGACTGTCGATTCTCGATTCTCGATGGCTCTACCGCTCTACGGCTCACGAAGTGCATCACAGCGCATTCAGCATTGTGACGATTTGTTCTTTTGTTGTTTGTACTGGATGCAGGTAGGCGGGGGTGCCGTCGCTGCTTACGGTGATCTGGGAGCTGTCCCAGTAAAGGTTGCCGCCGCGTTTGGAAATGGATACCAGTGTTACCTGCGTGCCGCCGCTGATATTGGCAAAGAACGTCCGGCTGTGCACATCTGGTGTTAAGCGTACAATGGTATTGGCTGATTGTACAATGGCATATACGGCAGTATTGGCATTGGTGTAGTTGGGTGGTACAATAACACTGAGCCTTATTCTTGAACTGTAATTGCTGTAGTACTGGCAGCTGATCCATCCTGTTTTGCGGATCATCATGCGGTAACCATTTACCATGGTATTGGTGCCGGCATCCAGCTCCTGGAAGGCCTGTATGCTGTTGTCATCCTGCACATAGGGAGCCCAGGTAAAATTGCCGGGATAAATACTGGCCGTATCGCCGTAGTACAGGTGTATGGGCGAGCCCAATACGCCAGACCGGAACTGCACACCTAAGTAAGCGCCCGATGCCAATGAAACGGGCTGCCCGTTCTGTGTAAGGCGGATACGGAACGTGACAGCTGATTCGAGTAGTTTATCGTATGTGGAAGTAGGTTTTGCAAAGCGCACATAGTCGCCTTTTGTATGCAGTACCAGCAATTCAATTTTTACTTTGGCTGTGGTGTTGCCATTGCAGAAACCTGCCGGGCAAAACACACTGCTGCCATCAGCAAATGTAACCGTACCGCCGGTTTCAGCAGATACGGAATCAACATACACGGATACCGATGCATTCAACACACTGTCTACAGAGAACACAGCAGCTGTACGGCTTAATGTTTCGTACCAGGTAGAATCATTGAGTGAAGAATCATTCGCAGGCACAAACTCGCCCGAGGTATCTTTCATGCACGAAGCCATCAGCCACAGGGGGAGAAGGGCGCATAGCAGGCGTTTGGCCAGCTGCAGATAAGTAATATGTTTTAAATAGAGACGCATTATTTCTTTATATACAACTAACAGATACTGCTATCGCATAAAACGTTGCCCAGCATTATTTAAACGGTAGCGTATGCCCAGCGATAAACCTGTTGTTTTAAATTTCTGGTTATAGGGTGTACCCGGTTGTGTCATGTTAGAGAAATTATAACGCAGGTAAGGTTCTGCGAACAACTCCATGTTATCGGTAATGGTTTTCATTACACTGAAACCGGCATATACACCCAGGCCGATGTTTCGTTTGTAAGTGCCCTGCGCAACACCGTGGTTTTGTATGCTGGTATCCAGCACTTCGCCCCTGTACCAGGAGTACAGGTTGATGATAGCGCCTGCGTTGGCGGCAAACTTCCATTGATCGTTGCCCCACTCGTAACTCAGCAACAACGGTATGTCGATGCTTTTGTATTTATTGGTGGTTGTTTTTTTACGGTAACCGATTTGTTCGTAACTGCTGGTATCTTTTACAATTAATGTATCACCCGGTGTTGGTACAATGGTGTGTGTGGTAATAACGGTAACTGTTTTGCGGTCGGTTTCTGTTTGCGTGGTTAAGCGTTCATTTATTTGCGAGTATTGCAAACCTGCTTTTGCCAGCAGGTGTTCTGACAGGCTTTTGCTGAAACGTGCGCCCAGTGTAAATGATACGCGCATGTTTTCCGCACTGTCTTTACGTTGTACATAACCGGCATAGGCAGGGGAGGATGGCGAAATGCTTTTGCTTACAAAATCGGGTGAACCATACAGCTCCACATAAAAATCATTGCGGAATGGTCCGCGCAGGGTGGGGCACTGAATTACCGGCATTTTTTTATTGGCCTGTTTGCTCAGCAAACTTTTCATAGATGCGTCCTGGCTGGCCTGCAACCATTGCAGTTGTGCGGTTTTTGTGTCGGTATTGTATGCAGGTACAAAACGGCTGTTCAAAAACTGTGTGGTGCTGAAAGCCGTATTGGGTGCATCGTTCAGCGGTGCAGTGGTTAATTGGTTACCGGTAGCAACGCCATTGTTATACAAGCCATTGCCATTACGTGGCAGGTGTGTGCCGTTGCCGGCTGCATGGCCTGTTGCAATATTTGCTGCTTCATTTTCACTGCCGATTGTTGCTGCGGCGGTATTCGCTGATGAGCGTGTTGCATCAACGGTTTTGTTGGCTATTGTATGATCAGCAGGTGTTTGTACGGCGGTATTGCTGCTGCCAGCTGTTGCCGGTTCGGTAGTTGAATCAGTACCTGCAGCTGCAGCGTTTTGTTGTGTTGGTGGCTGAGTAAAGTTTTTACCTGATAAGCCTGGTTTTAAGTTGGGTGATGTTTGTGTTTGATTGGCGGTGCTGCCGGGTGTTTGCTGCACCCAAAGCCAGGTGGCGCTGCCGGTGAGCAGCAGCAAGGCTGCCAGCCATAAGTATACGGCCGGTGCGCGCAGCCAGGCCGGACCTGTGCGTCGCTTTTCACCTGCGGCAATGCGATCCCACATATCCGCCGGTACCGGGGAAGGGTGATCGCCAAGCTTGTCGCGAATAAATTTATCAAAGAGTTGGTCTGTCATGTTATACAGCAATTTTCTGCAGTTGTTGTATTTGGTTTTGCAACATTTTACGGGCTTTCACCAGCTGGCTGCGGCTGGTGCTGGCCTGTATGTTGAGCATCTGTGCTATTTCGTCGTGGCTGTATCCTTCAATCACATTTAAGTTAAACACAATGCGGTAGCCATCGGGCAATGCGTTAATCAGTTTCAGCAGGTCATCTTCACCCAGGTTTACATAGGCATAAGGTTCCATACCGGTTTGCGCATGCTGTTCGGTTATTTCGTTGAACGTAATCTTTTTTTTCTGTAATAGTTTAAGTGCAGTATTAACCACAATGCGCCGTATCCAGCCCTCGAACGAGCCTTCAAATTTAAATTGCTGGATGTAAGTGAACACACGGATAAAACCTTCCTGCAGCATATCTTCCGCTTCTGAACTGTCTACAGCGTAGCGAAGGCATACGGTCATCATTTTGCCCGCATACAACTCAAAGAGCCTGCGCTGGCAATCAGCATCCTTGCGGATACAGCCTTTAATCAGTTCGTGTTCAGTCACGCAATAAAGTCGTGGTTTGCGGATTGTTTTGGAATGAAGATATTCGCCTATCCGATAACGCTGCCCGGATGGCGAAAATTGTTTACCCCGCAAAGATAGGGCT
Organism: Deminuibacter soli; assembly: GCF_003412455.1. Lineage (GTDB taxonomy): Bacteria > Bacteroidota > Bacteroidia > Chitinophagales > Chitinophagaceae > Deminuibacter > Deminuibacter soli. Next base: position 444,122 of record NZ_QTJU01000002.1, read on the forward strand.
GCCACGCAGCTGCAATAAGCCCCGGGCCGGTATTACAGGATATTTTAAGGCAGCAGGCTGTTTTTTGCCTGCGAATCATTGATTTTCTGCGACGTATTTATTGCAGAAACTGGTCATGAATATAGTCCACCACTTCCAGCATGTTTTTGTTGCGGTTGTAAACAGCCAGTTGCCTGTCTGCACCGGTGCCGGTTTGCAGCATGCCGGGTATGCGGTCAATTTCAGGGCGGCTGCCGAGATCGGCCGTTACATCGTCTACAAAGTCGAGCAGCTCTAAAATCAGCGTGCGGGTAGCGGCTTCTGTTTCCTTGCCAAAATCAATCAGGCTGCCGTCAATACCGTAACGGCTGGCGCGCCATTTATTTTCGTTGATCAGCGAGCGGTGGTACATATTGAAATTCAGGTTCTGGCTGCGCAGTTTGTACAGCTTCACGCAAATGGCCTGGAACAGGGCGGCAATAGCGATGGTTTCGTTCACCGTCATAGGCACATCGCATATCCTGAACTCAACGGTGTTGAAAACCGGGTGCACCCGCAAATCCCACCATATCTTCTTGGCATTGTCGATACAGTTGGTTTTAATCAGCAGGTTCACATAGTTCTCATAGGCTTCAATGCTTTCGAAATAATCGGGTATGCCGGTGCGCGGGAATTTATCGAATACCTTGGTGCGGTACGATTTATAGCCGGTTAACCTGCCCTCCCAGAAAGGCGAATTGGTGCTGAGGGCATATACGTGCGGCAGGAAATAGCGGGCCGAATTGGCAATGTGAATGGCCATGCGGCGGTCTTCCATACCCACATGAACATGCAGGCCGAAAATGAGGTTGCTGCGGGCTGCTTCCTGCAGTTCATTTACAATCTGGCTGTAACGGTCGTGATCGGTAATCAGCTGGCGCTCCCAGTGGCTGAAGGGGTGTGTGCCGCTGGCGCCTACCCAGTACCCCATTTCGCCGGCGATATCGGAAATTACCTGCCGCAGGTTGCCTACATCGCGGCGGGCTTCGTCAATATTATTGCAGATATCGGTACCTACTTCCACTACGGCCTGGTGCATTTCGGCTTTTACCTTATCGTTAAGGCGGCGGTTGCCTTCGTGCACAATCTGCTGCTCATGGCTCCTCAGCTCGCGCGTGAGCGGGTCGAGCACCATATATTCTTCTTCTACACCAAGGGTAAAATGCCTGAAATTAAAATTTGACATGAAGCGTTTTATTGGGGGATACCGGCCATCCGGATACCTGCACGTATAATGATTGCGTAAACTGTTGAAATGATTATTTTGCCTGCATAGGGTGTAGGCTGCGCAAAGCTGCTGCGTTGTTCAGGGACGGATATGCCCGACGGATTGCTTGTCTTCAATGCGTTCGCCTCCCTTCGTCGTTGATGATGTACATGGAACTGCCAAATTACTATTTTTTTGCGTAGATAAATCGCTGCTTTTTTGTTGCGTGGTATGCAAAAAAAAAGAGACCGGTAAAACCGGCCCCTTTTTGGTGGGACTTCAAAAAACAAAAATCGTTTAGTTAAACAGGTAGCGGAAACCGATCTGCAACTGCCAGCGTGAGCCATTGGTGCCGGTGGTTGAACTCAGTGCAGTATTGGCGCCTGCGGTAACATCGTCTTTAAACGAGTTGGTATACGGTATCTGGTTGGCTGCATCGAGGTAAGGCATGGAGAATACCGGTGTCTTACCGTCTGCACCGCCCAGTTTTTCAAATTTAAGCGGCGTACTGATGGTGCCCACGCGGTAAATACCCCAGTTTTTATTCAGGAAATTACCGGCGTTATACAGGTCGAGGGTAAAACGCAGCGTGTGCTTTGTTTTGTCTTTCATTATAATGTAAAAGTCCTGTGTAAAGTTCAGATCCAGCCTTTTGTACCAGGGATAAATCCAGGCATTGCGCTGGGCAACTTCGCCGCGGTGTTTGCTCAGGTAGGGGTCCTGGTTAATAAAATTATTCAGCTGTCCCCATATCTGTGCAGGCGTGCGTGTATCGGTAGCGCCGGTTGGCTGCAGCAATATTTCACTGGCATTCCTGGGAATGTACATCAGGTCGTTGGAAGTATTGTTGTCGCCGTTCAGATCGCCGTTGTACACGTACGAATTTACGCCCGAAGGTGCAGCCTCAAACAGGGCGCCGATAGAAGTGGCGAAGTGCTGGCCATATTCTTTGCGGTACGATGCAGAAGCCACCACCCTGTGCGGCAGGTAGGCATTGCTGTAGCCCAGTTCAGGCTGGTTGGGATCGCCTACCACAGGTTTTGAACCCCACATGGTGTTGGCAGTAGAGCCGCCCACCATAATGTCTTTCGATTTGCTGTAGGTATACGCAATGTTGGTATACAGGTTACGGAAGGTTTTCTGGATCTGCACAGTAGCCGTATACGCATAACCCTTGTTGGCATTCTTCATGTAAATGGCGTTGCCGATACTGGGGTTGGTAACGCTTCTCGGCGCATCTGCCAGCGGGTAAATCTGCGTGGGTGTGGTGGTGAATGAAGTATACCGTGTTCTGTTATCTGCACCACTTAATACAATACCTGTTGCAGGCATGTTGATGTTCTGGAAATAAACAGCGTTCACGTTCCTGGCATAAGTGCCTTCTACCGTAACCACGAAATTATCCGGCAGTTTCTGGTCTATTGCCAGACTGCTTTTCAGCGCCTGCGGGAATTTGAATTTGGGATCGGTTACGTTGATGCTGTACGATGAACTTAAACCCGTGGATGGGTTTGGCGGAATGTATGCGCCAACATTGGGATTAAAAGGATAGGGAATAGAAGTGGTTGGCGTTGCGCTGGCACTGATGGAACCAAACAATGCCACACCGCTGTTGCTGGCCTGGTTGCTGAACCATACAAATGGCGGAGGGCCTGCAAATAAGCCCAGGCCACCGCGTACCTGTGTTTGCTGGTTGCTGAACACATCCCAGTTAAAGCCGATTCTTGGCGATACCAGCGGGTTGGTTTTAGGCGCCTGCGCAGTATTTACATGCGTACCGCCGTAAAACTTGCTGAGGGTATCTACAACCGGGTTATACAGGTAGTTGCTTTTGAAAATCGGTATATCCAGCCTTACGCCATAAGTGAGGGTAAAGTTGGGTTTAACACGCCATTTGTCCTGCACAAAAAAGCCCAGTTCTGTTTCTTTGGGGCCAACCAGCGGAAACGAACCGTCTTTGGTGAGCGTGTAGGAAAGATCGTAACGGATGGGTGGCTTATTGCCATAGAAATCAGACAGGCTCGCAAAACGGTATACGCCGTTGTAAGAGGGCGAGAAGCCGTTTTCATAAGTCTTGTAAGAATCCTGCGTGCCCAGCGTTATTTCATGGCTGCCTGCATAGGTGGTAAAGATATCGGAGAACTGGTACACGTTGGTGTTGAGCTTGTTGCCATACGTGTATTGTTCATAGCCGAATGAAGTATATGGCTGGTTGTTACCATCGAGAATATCTACCAGCGGGAAGGTAGAACTTAAGGCTGCCCTTGAATCGCGCAGGGCAGTAAAGCCAACCTGTAATTTGTTGGAAGAGCGGTTGCTGAAGCGGGTATTAAGCTCAGCGATAAAGATGTTGAAATTATTGAACTGGCGGTAACCGCTGTTTTTAAAAGGCAGCGCAAACGAGCCGGATGCGCGGCCATAACTGCTGTTTACTGAACCGCTGTTGCTGGCGGGTTTTTCCAGCGATGATTTCAGGTAATTGTATTTCAGCGTAAGCGTATTGCTGTTGTTGATATTCCAGTCGAGCTTGGCGGTGATTTTATCGCTGCGGGTTTCGTAAGTATAATTTTCGAAGGGGCCGGTTACATAGCCGTATTGTTTTGCCAGGTAGTCGCTCAGGCGTGCCAGCGTATCCCTGTTGGCATTGGAAATATTTACGCCATTGGGTGTATGCGTAGCGTCCGAGGCGGTGAAAATAGTCGCCGCCTGTTTAATGCGTTCTGATTCGCCGCTTACAAAAAAGAATACCTTGTTTTTAATGATCGGCCCGCCGATGGAAGCGCCGCGCAGGTTATAGCTGTAATCCTGGTGCGGCAGGGTGGTAGTGCGCACTTTATAACCCTGCAGATCTTCTCCGCGGATATAGGTATATACCGAACCTTTGAAGGTATTGGTACCACTGCGTGTTACGCTGTTAATGCCTGCGCCGGAAAAGCCGCCCTGTCTTACATCATATGGGGATACGTTTACCTGTATTTGTTCAATGGCGTCAAGACTGATGGGCTGTGAGTTGGTTTGGCCGCCCAGTGTGCCTGCCAGCCCGAATGAGTTGTTGAAGTTGGCGCCGTCTACCGTGAGGTTATTGTACTGGTTGCTCTGGCCGCCAAATGCAAGTCCGTTCGCAGTGGGTGTAAGCCTGGTAAAATCCTGCAGGGAGCGGTTAACGGTAGGCAGGCGTTCAATTTGCGAACGGCTGATGATTTCCTGGCTGCCGGTATGGCTGTTGTTGAATACTTTATCCTGGCGGGTGCCTTTCACCACTACATTTTCGAGTGTTTGTGAGCTTTCTGTCAGGGCAAAGTCTGCTTTGTATTCCTGGCCCAGTGTAAGGAAGATATTGTCCTGTTTTTCTTCCCTGAAACCAACATAGGTTACAACCAGGGTGTAGGGGCCGCCTACGCGCATATTGGGGAGGTTAAAACGGCCGTCGTTACGGGTACTGGTAGCATACCTGGTGCCTGTGGGTGTGTGAATGGCGACAACGGATACGCCGGCAAGGGGTTTGTTGGCTACGGACACGGTGCCAACCATGTCTGAGGTGGTTTCCTGGGCCAGCAGTGGTGTGGTAATACCTGCAAGGCATACCAGTAATGCTGCCATCAGGTGAAGCAGTTTTCGCATAAACAGTTTTAAATTTTGGTACAAAGATGTATTTGAAACGATCAATGTGTAAAGGTTACGCATTAACAATTCTTTACCAAATTAATACTGTGTATTACATTTTAATATGTGTGCAAATTCGCTATTTCGCCACTATTTAGTAGATTTTATACAAAAAAATAGCCATCCTTTTAACGGGATGGCTATTTTTTTAAGAATAATCTTGAAATTATTCACCAATTACTTCAAACTCCATTTCAGTTACGTTACCGTTACCGAAGTCGATAGAAGCTTTATAGGTACCGAGTTCTTTCACGTCGTCGATAATAGAGAGGCGGCGGCGGTCAATTTCGTAACCTTTCTGATCGCGGATTGCGCGGGCAATCTGCAGAGAAGTAACGCTACCAAAGATTTTACCGCTGGTACCTGTTTTAGCACCTACTTTCACAGGGCCTTCTTTCAGTACAGCGATTACTTTGTTGATTTCAGCCAGCATTGCAGCTTCTTTCTTAGCGGCTACTTTCAGGCGCTCTTCCAGCTGTTTCAGGTTAGAAGGGTTAGCTTCTACCGCGAATTTCTGCGGGATGAGGAAGTTACGTGCATAACCGTTTTTTACGGTAACCAGCTCATTGCGGCCACCCAGGTTATCAACGTCTTGAATTAAAATTACTTGCATAAAATGTGCTTAGTTCCCTGTCCCAGTTTATCAGACTGTCCCCGTGAGGGTTAGGGAGGATACTAAAAATGGTTTATTTCAACAGATCGGTTACATAAGGTAACAGAGCCATCTGGCGTGCTTTTTTAATAGCTTCGCCCACTTTGCGCTGGTATTTCAGAGAGTTACCTGTTAAACGGCGGGGAAGAATTTTACCCTGTTCGTTTACAAATTTTTTCAGAAATTCAACGTCTTTGTAATCAATGTACTTGATACCGTATTTCTTAAAGCGGCAGAATTTCTTTTTAGGTTTCTCCTGCTTAATAGCGGTCAGGTACTTAATTTCATTTGCTTTTGCCATGGTTTAAGCCTCCACTGCTTTATCGGTTCCGGTAGGTACACCACTTCTCTTTTTAGCATTGTACTCGACGGCGTATTTATCGAGTGCAGTGATCATGAAACGCATGATTTGCTCATCGCGTAACATCTGAATCTTAAACTTCTCATTGAAGCTGGATGGCGCGCTGTATTCCAGAACCCAGTAAATACCTGTGGTTTTCTTCTGGATTGGGTACGCCAGTGATTTTAATCCCCAGGGGTTGCTGTGCGCAATAGATCCGCCGTTTTCAGTGATGAAATCAGCGTACTTTTTCTGGGCAGCTTTGAATTCTTCCTCAGAAAGCACAGGGGTAAAAATCACCATCAATTCGTAATTGTTCATTACCCTGATTTAATTGTTTAAAAATGATTTGGGGTGCAAAAGTAGGGAAAGTTTCCCAGAGTAACGAATAAGTGAATGGTGAAAGTGAATAGTGAATAGGCAATAGTGAATGAAAAACAGGAGGAAACAGCCGGCTGGGGAGTAAATAGAGCGGTGACTGGTATCTGAAATGAATGACTTAGAAAATGCTATGTGATTGATTTACAGTTTATCCAGTGTGTATGAACATTAGGGATGCTGCATAAAAAAAGCGGGTGTCAACCACGGTTGTAGCTGCCACCCGCATGATTTACAATGTATGATAAAGCTTTTCGCTATTTTAATTCAATACAACTGCTTTTTTCTCCGTGTGATTTTTAGACAGATTCAGCGTACCACCCAGGTTCAGGATCATTTCGTAAGTGCCGAATACCTGTTTGGCCTTGCCTTCGTAGGCGCTTAAACCCCAATAGTCGGTAAGAACCAGTTTGTTACAATATTCGAGGTATACGTGGTTGAAGAAGGTAAGGCGAACAGTGCCTTCCACCCCTAAATCCAGGCCGCCAAACTGGAAACCGGCGTCGTTGTCTTTACCAAACATGGTATTCTGTACGTGCGGTACCATAAATCCTACACCGCCTTTCAGCAATACGGAAGCATCGATGTTTTTGGCAACAGCACCAATTTTCTTGCGATGCACCAGGTTAAACAGGAAAAAGTTGGCGCCATTGTTCAGCTGGTATTTCAGCACATTGGGCCCATTGATCATAAAGGTATCTACCGGTTTGTGGTCCATAGTGCCTTTTACGTGAATCAGCTGGTTTTCGTTTACCTGGTATTTGGTGTGGTCGAAGTTGATTTCAAAAGCCCAGTCGTCTTTAAAGAAATAACCCACACGGTAGTTGTACTGCGGAATGGAGATGGCCTGGTTAAATATGCCTTTGTCCCATCCCGGTTTGTCGGATGCCATTACGTTCACAAAAGCAAAGTGATTGCCCAGTGAAGGCTGGTTTACTTTAATGGTGCTGTTGGTGTACCATTCCTTGTTGTATCCCCACGAAAAGTAGAAATTCCCTTTCTTAAAAGCGGTTGTTCCCTGGGCCTCTACCTGGCTGGTTAAGGTTGCCAATAAAAAGGCTGTTACAAGTGCCTTCGCCATTTTTCTATTCATAAGTGTTGTCTTTACTGATCCTTTCTGGTTGTTGTAAGCTCTTCAATTAGTTGCGATGGTTATACAGTGGTTATGGCAGCAGGGGCAAAAATATTAAGCAATTGATAAATCCGGCAATTTTTTTACACCACCGGTGGGGATCGGGAGACGTCAGTTGTGAAAGCCATCGAGAATCGACAGTCGACAGTCGAGATGATCGAAGCGAAGGGAGGCGTGAGATGTCAGTTGTGAAAGCCATCGAGAATCGACAGTCGACAGTCGAGACGATCGAAGCGAAGGGATCGTGAGACGTCAGTCGTGAAAGCCATCAAGAATCGACAGTCGACAGTCGAGATGATCGAAGCGAAGGGGATCGTGAGACGTCAGTCGTGAAAGCCATCGAGAATCGACAGTCGACAGTCGAGACGATCGAAGCGAAGGGGATCGTGAGATGTCAATCGTGAAAGCCATCGAGAATCGACAGTCGAGATGATCGAAGCGAAGGGAGGCGTGAGACGTCAGTTGTGAAAGCCATCGAGAATCGACAGTCGAGGCTATCTTAGCAAGTCTGTGATCGAAGCGGGAGCAACAAAAGAATGACGCAAACACACAACTTCAAACTTTAAACTTCAAACGTTAAACTATTGAACCATTAAACTATTGAACCATTCACCGGCTCTCCGGGCTCCAAACAAAATGCCACCCCAGGAGTGAGGTGGCAATGAACTGTATAAGAACCCATGAATTATTTTCCAAGAAATATCTGTGCCGTTTCTGCTTTGTCTGGTTGTACAATACGGATAAAATAGATGCCCGATGCCATGCCGTACGTAAAGAAGCGGTTGATGTTGGTGCCTTTAAACCAGATGATGGGTAACTGCAGCCACACATGGCCATACATGTCAATCAGCTGTATGTAACCGCGGCCATTGAAGCTGCTGCATATTTCAATAGTCACCTGTTTGTTCAGCACACTTACTTTTAAACAACGTGCAGCAGGTGTTACGTTTACTGCCTGTACATTGCTGTAGGTTACGGTACTGTCAAGACTAACCTGTTTAACACGGTAGTAAGATGTGCCGGTGAATGGTTTGAAATCGGTAGTGCTGTAGTCGTTACGGTCGCGGGTATCTGCATGACCGGTTAAGGTATCAACCGGCGCAAAACCACTGGTGCTGCTGTGCGAGCGCTCAATGATAAAGTATTTGCTGTTTATTTCATGACTGGTGTACCAGCTCAGTTTTACTGCGGTATCTGCACTTGCCGTAAAGTTGACTATGGGTACGGTGTGTGCCACATAACCAATATCGTAGCGTGTAACAACAGGGTAGTGGTCTGTTGTAGTAGTGCCGTAGCTGCTTACCAGCGATGCGGCCTGGTACAGTACATGCGCTGAAGCAGGCACATAGGCAATGCCCATTTCGTTTGACAATACTACGTTATCAATCACATTGGCATTGCCAACGGTAGAGCTGTCGCCTGCAAGGCTCAGCGGCAGCGTTGGGAATTTGTAATCTGCTGAATCGTTGGTGAAGCTGCTATACGAGCTGGTGGTATCCGGCAGTTTTTCGGTAGTAATGGTTTTGTTGAGTGCATCATTAAAATCGCCGAGTATTATAATGTTCTGGTATTTGAAATATTGATCCAGCGTGTCTTTCAGCTCGTCTGCTGCGCCTTTGCGACGGTTCCATGCTTCAATTTTTTCGGCAGCAGTACCAGTATTGGCTTTGCCATGCAGTACAATAAAGTTTACCTGCGCGGTATCGTTGTTGAAATGCACATTGGCTTTCATGAGATAGGGGAAACGGCCGCTTGACCAGTTGTAGTAAGCATTGCTGCTGCCGCCGCTGCGCAGCACACCATAGGTTTGCAGGTTGCTTACCACGGCTGTTTTGTATACGAAGGCCAGCTTTTGCGCGGCGTTGTAATCGGTGTCGTTTACATTGTCTGCGTAAGAACCAAAATCAGAAAGGGTGTAAGCATAACCCGGCATATTCGCCACAACCTGTCTAATACGGGTGGTATCGCAAACCTCGGCCAGTGCAAAAATGTCGGCGTTCAGGTTCTTCAATACAGTTTGTACATTCTGTTGCTGCAGGCTATCGTTGGTAGGGCCTTGCTGCGGGTTGCCAAACCATTCAATGTTCCAGTTCACTACTTTCAGTGCACGCAGGCTGCTGCCGGTAAGGGTTGAAACAGTAGCGGCAGTGATACCGGCTGTTTGCAGTTGTATGGTTCCTTTAAAGTCCTGGTTGGCTGCATTGGGTTCAAAGCGTGCATACAATGTCAGGGTGCGGCTTTCTGCGCTGTCCTGTGCAATGGTAAGGGTATTGCTGAAATGCGTGGTGTCTGCTGCAATGGTAAAGCCTGCAGAGGCAGTTAAGGTAACAGCGCCGTGCAGGTTGTAGGCCAGTACATTGAATGGCTGCGCAGCTGATTTGCTGCCGGATGCCACATAATCAAAATCAATAGCGGCAGGCGAGGCTTTGAAGGCGGCAGGCGGCAGGCTGTCTGAATCGGTAACTGATACTTCATCGATGGTCCAGCGTGAAGCACTTGCTGCCACAGAAGAAGTGTATACAAAAGCAATGTATACCTGTGCTGCTTTAAAGGCGTTGAGGTTAATGGCATCGCTCAGCGTCCATACATCGCTGTCAACATTGGGGAAGCGTCCGTTAACGGGTGTCCAGGTAAAATTGTTGGGGTTGCCAATGCCATCGTAATCGGTTGATACCATCAGGCGCAATGAAGGGCCGGCAAATTTGCTGCGCGAAGCAAACGACAACAGGGGGTAGTGGAACCCGGTGAAATCGAAGGCCGGTGATATTAGCCAGTCTTCATTGTCTACCGCGCTGCTGCCCGCAAAACCATTGATCTGAACGGCATTGCCTGTTTGTCCGAATGTAGTGCAGGCCCATGTTTGCGCACCTGTTACACTGTACTGGGTAAAGCCGCCATCGAGTGTAGTGCTGCCTGAAGGACTGCAATTGTTGAAGTTAAATACCAGTTGCTGTCGGCCAATGGTAAAGGTCCATGCAGCGGAATCCCTGATGCCTGCAAAGCTGTTGCCAGCTGCATCCTGCACAATGCCTGAATCGAGCAGTACATAGTAGCTGTGCAGAGGTTTCAGTTTTGCATTTATGGTAAGTGTATTGCCGGTTAAACTTACCAGCGAATCAGTGATGGCAAAGGTTTGGGCCGTGTGTGCAGTTTTGTCGAAAACAGTGATTGCTCCTGCACCGGCGCTTACTGTTTCACTGAACTGTACAAATGGTTTGGCAGAAGGGATTACGCCGGTTGCGCCGGCTGCCGGGAATAAGGTGTTTACAGCGGGTGCGGTTGTATCGCTTCCGCCGTTGCCGCTGCTGATGGTTATATTGTCAATGGCAAAGCTGGGTCTTGAGCCTGCTCCGGATACTTCGCGGCTTGTCCACCGCAGTTGCACTACCGGTTGGTTACTGCACGAATCGGGTAATGGAACAGCTATGTTCAGCAGGTTTTGCGGCTCGGTGCCTGATTGCTGGTTAACAGTGTTGTTCTGGTACAGGGTGCCGTTAATATTGGAGAAATTACCGGTAGTGCCCACACGGTATTGCAGCACTACTTCGTTAATGCGACTGTTGGAACCGCCATAGGGGTTACGCACCGTCATCACATCGAAATGGATCTGTAAAGATTGTTTGCCGCTGGTGTTTACTGCCAGTACCAGGCCCTGATCGCCCGACGAGCCGCTGTTGAGCACACCCAGTTTGCCGTTGTAGTTGTATACGGCGCCTGCAGTGCTGGCCGCTGTACCGCTGGCGGTGAGGGCTTTGTCGCCCGTGGGTGGCGTTACTTTGAAGGCAGAAGAAGTGGTTGTTGCGAGTACCCATCCCTGCCATCCGTCCGGGTAAGTGGTGGCATTGGTGGCCAGTGCAGAAAAATCCTGGCTGTAAGGAATGGGCTGGGGAACCGGATTGGTTTGGGCGCCCACTGTGGCAAGCATCACAAGCAGCAGCCCTGTGGTTAAGTAGAATTTTAGCATAGGTGTTTTTGAGGTTACTAATATACCCTCTTCACCCAGCTTTTAAAAGTGGTGTTTATCATCTTTTTATTAACTCATGGTTATCCCGGCTGTTCTGCACCGGCTAACGCCCTGTTGGCTGCTGCCGGAAATAAAACAGGTAGCCGATTTTCAGGCCCGCATTGGCCACATGACCATGGTAGGTGGGCTGCACGTCTGTGTGAAGGGCAAATTCAAATGCACTGTGCTCATCTGCCTGGAAATGATACCCGATTGCCGCAACAAGCCCCAGCCCCGAAGCAACGCCATCGTCACCACCAAGGTATATGGCCGGACCCGCCACTGCAAATACATGCGGGTTAATGAAATACTTCACCGGTACGCTGAGGTAAACAAAGCCTATGCTTTCAATGCCATGGCTATTGTCGCGCCGGGCCTGTAGTTTTTGGGAACCAATTCCAGGCGACAAAGCCAACTTATTACCCAGTTTGATACTGCCTTGCACACCCCAGGTCTGCCCAAAATCGTACCCGCTTCGCAACGGCCTGTTAAAACCAGCCATCACACCAAAAGCGCCGCCTGACTGGGCAGCAGCAACAACAGAAAACACAGTACAAAACAGCAGCAGGGAAAAGATGTTTCTCATGCAGCTAAAATAGTTTAATAGTTCAATGGTTGAACGTTTTTGTTCTTATGCGCATCTTTGGTATTCAAATCTGGGCTTCTCAAACAGCGTTCAATAGTTCCAAAGTTCCATTGTTCAATATAGAAGTGTGTTCAATTTGAACTATTGAACAATTGAAACTTTTAAACTTTTAGTGCGCTTCGCGTCAGTGTTGCGCTATGCGCTTCAGCAACACTACATAGGTGGGGAAATGATCACTGTAGCCACCGCGGTAATTATTGCCGTCCCAGGTACGCATGGGGTAGCCTTTGTAGCGGCCGCTGGTTTCGGTGAGAAAGGGTTGGGAGAATACATGGGCCTGGTAATAAAAGAAACCGGGTTGAGTTTTATCAAGCCAGCTTTTATTGAGCATAATCTGGTCAAACAACCCCCATGCATCCTGGTAAGCAAGTGTGCCGATGCCTTTTTTATACAGGCTTATCCACGGGTTATACAGGTCATTATCTTTAACAGCTTCCTGCTTTTCCCTGGCATGTAATACTTCGGTGATGCTGGGGCTTACGGGATCGTCGTTCAAGTCGCCCATCACCAGGCATTTCGCAGTATTGTCCAGTGCCTGCAGTGAATCCAGGTGGTGTTTGCAGATGGCGGCAGCAAGCTTGCGGGCAGGCAGGCTTTTTTCTTCACCGCCGCGCCTGCTGGGCCAGTGATTAATGTAAAGCTGTATGCATTCTCCATCCAGCAAGCCTTTTACCCACAGTATGTCGCGTGAGTAATACGTGTAACTGCCGGAAGGTACTGCCACCGGCAGTGCGCGGCTGGTTTGCAGCGTGAAGTAAACAGGGTTGAACAGCAACGCCACATCCACGCCGCGTGCATCTCTCGAATCATAATGTACCACCTGGTAATGCCGTTTACGCAACAGCGGGTGTTGCACAAGATCATTCAATACCTGTTCGTTTTCAATTTCTGAAACACCCAGCAATGCTGGTCCGTCGGGGTTTAGCTCTGTGCCGATACGGGCAATCACGTTTGCGAGATGATCTACTTTATCATGATACACGCGGCTATTGTAATGTTTGCTGCTGCCGGGCAAAAACTCTTCATCTTTTGCATGGGCATCGTTTATGGTATCGTAAAAATTTTCGCAGTTGTAAAATGCAGCAATGGCTACTTTGTATTGCTGCGTTTGCGCACAGGCTTGTATAGCAGCGTTGTACAGCAGTACAGCGGTAAAAAGGTATTTCATTGTTAGTTTGGTTAGCGGCGATAAAATTAAGCAGCTGTTTTATTTGCGCAACAGTGCTCCATGTTACTGAATAAAATGATTATTGCATGTTTGAAAACAGCGTTTGTATTTTCGCTGCCATTTTTCGCTAACCATATGAATACACCAAAATTAACTGCATGCCTCCTGGGCATGTTATGCGTGGCTGCCGCCAGGAGCCAGTCCACGCGCCAATTGCGGCGTGATACATTACCCGCGCCCGACACATTGCAGGCAGAACTGAAAGAGCAGCTGCAGGAACAAATCCCTGTTATTTCGCTGGATGACAACGAACTGAAAAGTGATGGCCAAAACCAGGTGGCATCATTGCTTGGCGCAGGCCGCGATCCTTTTTACAATGCGGCTTCTTTTAATTTCAGCGCAGCGCATTTCAGGATACGGGGCTACGATGGCGATGCATTCAAAGTATTGCTGAACGGGGCGCCGGTAGAGAACCCCGATAACGGGCTACCGGCCTATAACCTGTTCAGCGGACTAAGCGGTGTACTCCGCAACCGCAGCCTGATAACGGGTTTAAAAGCCAATGCCTATACAGCTTTCGCAATGGGATCAACCACTGCCATAGATGCAAGGGCAAGCCGCATGCAGCCGCAAACAACTGTGCAGATGGGGATTGCCAGCAGTAACTACCGGTACAGCATGTCGGCTGCATATAGCAGCGGCCTCAACAGCAGGGGATGGGCCTGGGCCATAGCAGGCAGCATCCGCTGGGCCAATGAAGGTTATGTGCCCGGTACATTTTACCATGGCGGCAGTTACCTGCTGTCGGTTGATAAAAGGCTTTCGCCCCATCATCTTTTTTCCCTGGCTGTTATTGGTGCACCCGTTACCCGTGCGCGTGCAGGGGCTGCTGTGGCCGAGATGCAGCAGCTCGCAGGCAGCGTGTATTACAATCCCTACTGGGGGTACCAGAACGGGGTAAAACGCAGTGCTGCAATAAGCGAAACACACCGGCCTTACGTGGTGGCTACACATACGTTTACCGTGAATGCGCAAACGGAATTAACCACTGCATGGTGGTACACCGGCGGCAACAGCAGCAGCACAGGGCTGGACTGGTACAATGCACCTGATCCGCGGCCTGATTATTACCGTTATTTGCCCGGTTATATAAAAGATGAAGCACAGCAAAACCAGCTGGCAGCAGCACTTTTGGGCAATGAAGCCATGCGCCAGATTAACTGGGCTGAACTATATGCAGTGAACAGAACCGATTCAACCACCATCCATCATGCAAACGGTTTTGATACAGCTACGGCAAGCGGGTACCGTTCACATTATATTTTATCGCGCAATACCAGTCATATGCGGCAAACAGGGTTTAACAGCACGCTGCGTACCCGCATTAATGAACAGGTAGAACTGAATGGCGGCCTAAGCTATGAACAACAAACCGTGCGTTATTACAAAACCATCGCCGATTTGCTGGGCGGTGATTTTTATGTTGATCTGAACCAGTACGCTGAACAGGATTTTCCCGGGAATGCAGATGCGATACAGAATGATCTGCGTCATCCCAACCGCATTGTACATACAGGTGACAAATACGGCTACGATTATGCCATGCAGGTAAGCAAGGCAGCAGGCTGGTTGCAGGTAGCTGCAACGCAACGGCATGTGGACTGGTTTATGGCTGCGGGTTTCAGCAGCACCTCCTTTGGCAGAACAGGTTATGTTACCAATGGTTTGTTCCCGTATAATTCTTACGGAAAATCAAACCGGTACAGCTTTTCAGATTATGCTTTACGTGCCGGTGCAACCTATAAAATCAATGGCCGGCATTATGTATATGCCAATGGTGCATTGTATACACAGGCGCCCTATTACAATAACGTGTTTATTTCACCTGCCACACGCAATACAGTGCAGCAACAGATAGCAGCAGCAAAAATACAATCTGCCGAAGCAGGCTATATCCTTAACGCACCACGCATACGGTTGCGGCTGAATATGTATTATACGCGCAGCAGCAATGGAATGGATGTGTTGTCATTTTATCACGATGACTACCGCAGTTTTGTGAACTATGCGCTGCGTAATATCAGCAAACTGTATTATGGCAGTGAACTGGGTGTTGAAGCAAAGGTGTTGCCCAATGTAACAGCCAATGCAGCCGCAGCAATCGGGAAGTATTTATATGCCGGCCGCCAGCATGCGACTATTACCCTCGACAACAGCACCAAAGTGCTGGATGAACAAACAGTGTACCTGCAGAACTACCGGATAGGCGGCTCACCGCAACAGGTATTGTGTGCCGGCATTACCTACCGTTCACCGGCTTACTGGTTTGCCGGTTTTACCTGCAATTACATGAGTGATCAATGGCTGGAAGCCAATCCCATCAGGCGAACGTTTGCTGCTACAGAAGACCTTGCCTACAAAAACACGCAGTGGCATGCAGTGGTTGATCAGCAACGCCTGCAGGCGCAATACCTGCTTAATTGTACAGCCGGGTATTCGTGGCGGCTGCCCTGGCAATGGGGTTTTAAAAAGCCGGTTTACCTTGTATGGTTTGCAGGTATTAACAACCTGCTCAACAATAAGCAAATGGTAAGCGGCGGCTACGAGCAGCTGCGTTTTGATTACACCGATAAAAATGTCAATAAATTTCCGCCGAAGCTGCTGTATGCTTATGGCACCACCTTCCTGCTGAATGTTAGTCTCCGCTTTTAACATCATAACGTAACCATCATGCATTATACACGTATCACAGCACTGCTGCTGGCACTGCTGTATTGGGGCTGCAACAAAAAATTTGATGCCCCGCCCGAATTTGAAACACCTGATATAAAAGGTTCTGTTTCCATTGCTGCATTAAAAGCCATGCATACCGCGGGCAAACTCGAAAAAATAAACGACGACATTACCATTGAAGCTACCGTAATCGGCGATGATAAAAGCGGTAACCTGTACAAACAGGTGGTGCTGCAGGATGCCAGCGGCGGTATAGTGCTAAAGCTGGATGGCTATGATTTATATACCAGTTACCCTGCAGGCAGAAAGCTGTTTGTAAAATGCAAAGGTTTATACCTTGGGGATTACAATCGCCTGGTGCAGCTGGGCGGTGGTGTTGATAACAGTACACCTTCGCAACCGCAGCTAATGCCTGTTGCAGCCGGATTATTTGACCAGTATATTGTGAAAGGTTCGCTGAATAACATAGTAACACCAAGGGTTGTAGCGATCAGCGCGCTTTCGGCAGATATGTACGATTCGTTGCAAAGCACCCTGGTGCAACTGAATAATATGGAGTTTTCTGCTGCAGATACCGGTAAAACCTATGCCGATACATCCCAAACCTTAAGCTCAGTAAACCTGACGCTGAAAAGCTGTTCAGGCAGCAGCATTACCTTGCGCAACAGCAGCTATGCCTCGTTTGCAGGTATTGCTGTGCCGCGGGGCAATGGCAACATCACGGCTATTTACACGGTGTACGGTACTACCAAACAACTGAACATACGCGATACCGGCGACGTGCAACTCAATGGCGTTCGCTGCAGTACGGCCAATGAACAAAAACATATTGCCGATATCAGGGCATTGTATAAAGATGCGCCTGTGGTTTTGCCTGCCAACTGTGCCATTAAAGGCATAGTGATATCTGACCGTACGGCAAAGAATATCCCTGACAATAACCTGGTACTGCAGGAGGGGAACGGTTTGCCGGGCTTACTGCTGCGTTTTACAGAAGCGTACCAGTTTAACAAAGGCGATGTGTTGGAAGTAAATGTTTCATCCTTAACGCTCGATATGTACCAGGGCAGCCTGCAACTGAACAATATACCAACCGGAAATGCCCTGAAAACAGGAACAGACAGCATTACGCCGCGTGTGGTAACCGCAGCACAGCTGAATGACGACAAGAATTTTGCTGCCTGGGAAAGCACGCTGGTGAGCCTGCAACAGGTAACCATCAGCGGCGGTACCAATGCGCATTGGAGTGGCAATACCACGTTAACAGATGCATCCGGTACTGTTACTGCCGTAACAAGACCGCAGGCCCTGTTTGCAGATTCTGCTTATCCGCCCGGTGTGGTTAATAAATTTACGGGGATTGTGCAGTACAGCAATTCAGCTAAAACAATTGCCTGCCGT
Organism: Deminuibacter soli; assembly: GCF_003412455.1. Lineage (GTDB taxonomy): Bacteria > Bacteroidota > Bacteroidia > Chitinophagales > Chitinophagaceae > Deminuibacter > Deminuibacter soli. The sequence goes on from NZ_QTJU01000002.1 coordinate 461,463, forward strand.
ACAGCAAATGATGTACAGTCTGCCGCTGCACCGCCACCGCCTCCTGTAACCGGGAACGACAGTGGCATTGTATTGCAGACCGCACCGCTGAACATCGGCTTTAATGAGCTGGGGAACGGCCTGCCTGTGGGCGTAACTGTGCGCACGGGTGCATCGGCTGCGGCATTGGGCAGTACTGTTGCGTTTTCAGTAAACAAGGCGCAATGGGGCTCGTCAACCGGCGCGTATAAAAACTTTGCATCTGCTGCTGCCTTAACGGCTGCCAGTGACCAGCATGCGCAGGATTCGGCTGCAGACCGCGCCCTGGGCATACGGCAGGTGGGCAATACCAGCACCGGTTTCCCGGGCAGCGATCCTGGTGCAGCCTTTGTTTTCGAAATCAGCAATACAGCAGGCAAAACCGGCATACAGCTGGATTTCCTGCTGCAATCACTTGATGATGGCAGCGCGCGCACCACCACCTGGACTGTTGATTATGGCATTGGCGATAACCCGCAAAGTTTTATACCTGTATCCGCTACCGGCAATATGGTTACAGGCGGCAGCAGTTTTTCAAACAACGCGATTCATGCTGATTTTGGTGCGGCACTCGATAATATAAACAGTAAAGTATGGGTGCGTATTGTAACACTAGCCGCAGCCGGTGGCACAGGCAGCAGGGCCAGCACTGCCATTGATGCAGTACAGTTTAACTGGAAGTAAGAATAAAAAATACCGGCTGCTGTGCTGTTACAGCACGGCAGCCGGTAATATAAAATAGTTGCAACGTTTAACCAATCAGGTTCAGGTGCAGTTCGCCAAAGTTTTGGAGGGAGGTGAGTTTTAAATCTGCCGCTCCCCATCTTTCTTCTTTCTGCTGGCTGTGATGCGGAACCACCACGCATTTCATACGTGCTGCTTTTGCTGCGATCATGCCGTTGAACGAATCTTCAAAACAGATACAGGCGCCGGGGTGCGAATGTAAGGCTGCTGCACAATCCAGGTATACCTGCGGGTGTGGTTTGCCAAAAGGCAGCGATTCTGCAGAAGCAGTTACCTGCAGGTAGTCGCCCAGCTCAAACTGGCCCACTGCCAGGTCAATCAGCCGCTGTGGTGAGGAAGATGCCAGCCCGATCTTAAAATTGCGCTTGCGGAAGAAATCAAAAATATAATGCACACCCGGCATCAGGGTTGCCTTTTGAGAAATCTTGTCCATCACGCAGTCAATAATCCGGTTCTCTGCTTCAAAAAGCTTTTCCTCGCTTACCTTAAAATGGTGAAACCACCACTGTACAAACTCCCGGGTACGAAGTCCGGTAGTGCTTGTGTATTGTTCTTTTGTTAACCGTATGCCGTATAATCTGAACACCTCGTCTGCCGCTTCTCCCCATAATGGCTCACTGTCTATCAACAAACCATCCATGTCGAAAATAACTGTGTTTATCTGCATCTGCCTGTTTTGAAGCGGCAAAGATAGGCGTTCCGTGCATACCATTACAGCAATGCAAATACTACATTAACGCTGAACTGCAATTTGATTTTTTTGAAATCAACATTCATAGCGGGTGCACCGCCGTCGGCACTGGCTGCCATTGCATACATGCGCGGCATTGGCGCATTGTTCATTTCTTCCGGATCGTTAATGGTAAGTGCACCGCCTACTTTTTCGTTCAGGGCATCGGCCAGGTAAACCGCCTTGTCTTTCGCGTTTTTAATGGCCTGCACTTTCAGTTGCTTTTTGTAAGTTTCCAGCTCACTGTGACTTACTTTGGCTATAAAGAAATTCTGTGTGGCTTCATCATCCAATTTGCCTACCAGTTCATTCATCTGCTGTACGCTTTTTACTTTTACCCAATAGTTTACGCCTGCTTTCATATCAGGTGTTTTTTCTTTCTTCTTTTTGTACAGCCAGTAGTTGCCATCCCAGCCCTGGTAACTTTGCACGCTTACTTCCTTCTCTGTTAAGCCCATGCTTTTGGCTGCAGCAAGAAAGGCATTGCTGATGTCGTTGATATCTGTCTTGGTACCATTTTTCCTGTTGTACTCACGCAATTCTACCTGCACATAAATTTCATCGGGCACTACTTCCAGTTCTGCGGTGCCGGTAACGTTGATACTCCTGGTTTTGCTGGTAATTTCCTGCGCATGTGCCTGAAACAGTGTGAAACAAGCGGCTGCGATTGCTGCGATCTTTTTCATAATCTTGTTGTTTGATTAATGGATGTGAAGCCGTTGAGAATTACACAAGGCTAAATTTTATCTTAACAATTTGTTGACAATGCGTATTTTGCGCGCCGTAGCTAAAGCAATCAGATGAAGAAGTTTTTCGAGAAGCTGAAACATTTTAAAATTGTACGAGCCTTCATATATGGTATCGTCGGTGTTATTTCCTATCCCGGACTGGTTTGGGTAAACCGTCTTAAAATTGAAGGTACTGAGCATTTGGAAAAACTGCCCAGGAAAAACGTGTTGTTTGTAAGCAATCACCAGACTTATTTTGCGGATGTAATTACTTTTCTGCATATTTTCTGTGCAGTGAAATGGCGCAAACGCAACAAGCTGGGTGTACCATATTACCTGCTTAACCCGTTTACCAGCGTATATTATGTTGCTGCTGAAGAAACCATGAACGGCAGCTTTGTAAGCCGGTTGTTTAAGCTGGCCGGCGCCTTAACCGTAAAACGTACCTGGCGTGCAGAAGGTACTGAAGTAAGAAGAGGTCTTGACCCTTCCGATACACGCAAAATCAACCGCGCATTATCAGACAGCTGGGTGATCACTTTTCCGCAGGGCACTACCAAACCCTTTGCACCCGGCCGCAAGGGCACGGCTTATATTATCAAGAACAATCATCCCATTGTTGTGCCTGTGGTGATCAATGGTTTCTGGCGTGCGTTTACCAAAAAAGGGCTGGTGTTTAAAAAACGCGGATCGCTGTTAACGGTGAAGTTTAAAGAGCCGCTGGTAATTGATTATGAACAAACCTCCGAGCAAATCATGGATCAGATTATGGATGCAATTGAACAGAGCAAGAAGTTTATGCTGAAGGGTACACACCATCGCATGAACAAAGGCGGAACAGTTGCCTAAAAGAAATAGTATAAAAAGAAAAGCGGTGAACCGGAAGGTGTCACCGCTTTTTTTATTTGAATAAGAACTCTTTCAGTTCGTTCGCATCATGTGGTTTCATTTTGCCTGCAAGTATCAGCCGCAACTGGCGGCGGCGTAAGGCGCCTTCATACAGGCTTACTTCATCTTCTGTTTCGGGAATCAATGCCGGCACAGGGCGCGGGTTGGTATTGGGATCAAGCGCTACAAAAGTGTAGTAGGCTTCGTTGCTTTCGTAACGGTACTGGTGCAAATGATCTTCACCCCATACTTTCAGGTGTACTTCCATTGACGTATTGAAGGCGCGGCTAACCTTGGCTTCAATGTGCACGGTATTGCCCAGCTTAATCGGGTTCTTGAAACTCAGGTTGTCTACACTGGCGGTCATACAAGGCGCGTTACAGTGCTTGCCCGAAGCAATGGCTGCTGCAATATCCATCCAGTACATCAACCGGCCACCCATCAGGTTACCAAATACATTGGTGTCATTCGGTAATACCAGTTCATTCATAATCGTAAAACTTTCACTGGCTTTTTTTCCTTCCATTCCTTGTAATTTGTGCGCAAAGATAGGTGATTTCAAATGGTTAGTATTGCGAAATATGCCGGCTGCCCGTTTCAAGTGATTAATTTTCAGCACTATTTGCTGTACAAATAAACGTTTTTAAGCTTATTCTGCCTGTTTGCTTCCTTGCCGGACAGCTATTTTATTATATAGTAAAATATTTTAATATATTTTGTGATTGAAGCACGGAATAATTAGCGGTGGCTGTATTTCGGTTTTTTTCTAATACTTTGATCTGCGGGGGGTACAGCTGTTGGTTCAACGGTGGTGAAGCGCTCCGGCAATGCTGCTGCGGCCCGCACTGCCGGAAAGTAATCAATTAACCGCTTGCTAAAAATCTTTTTTACTTGCCGGTGTATACCGATATTCGCACCACGAATGAGCGTTGGTATGGAAATATCTTTTGATAATACACAGGTAGCATTTGCGTATAAGTCTGACAAAGAACTGAAAGGCGCCAGGTTTTTATTCAACACCATGAATTATCCCTGGTTTTCTGCTATGGGGGTTCGTTTAACCCCTTTTTTAATGAAGACGGGTTTGCCTATCCACGGCATTATCCGTAAAACCATTTTCAAGCAGTTTGTAGGCGGTGAAACGCTGGAGCAAACCGCCGAAGTGGGTAAGGTATTGAGTGAGTACAACGTAAAGGTTATTCTCGACTATGGTGTGGAAGGAAAGGAAGGGGAAGACAGCTTTGAGCACGCCACAGAAGAGTTTATCAAGGTAATCAACTATGCCGCTTCGCAGAAGAACATCCCTTTTATCAGCATTAAAATAACCGGTCTTGCCCGTTTTGGTTTGCTGCAAATCATGAACGAAGCACCGCGTTTGCGCAGTGGTATTCATGATCACGAAGTAGAAAATGAAGAGTGGAACAAAGTGCGTGAGCGCACCTTCCGCGTATGTGCCGCTGCTGCAGAAAAAGGTATTGGGGTACTGGTAGATGCAGAAGAAAGCTGGATACAGGATCCTATTGACCGCCTTACCATGGAAATGATGGAGCTGTTCAATAAAGACAAAGTAGTGGTATTTAACACCATTCAGCTGTACCGTCACGACCGCCTGCGTTTCATGAAATTATCGCACCAGATTGCACAGCAGCAGGGCTTTTTGCTGGGTGTTAAAATTGTGCGTGGTGCTTATATGGAGAAAGAACGTGCACGCGCAGCGCAGTACGGTTATCCTTCTCCCATACAGCCCGATAAATCTTTTGCAGACGGTGATTACAACGCTGCTGTGGAATATTGCATCAACAATCTCGATGGTCTTTCTGTCATCATCGCATCACACAACGAATACAGCAACCTGCGCGCAGCCGAACTGCTCGATAGCAAAGGCATTGCACACAACCACCCGCATGTGCATTTTTCGCAGCTGTACGGCATGAGTGACAATATCACGTTTAACCTGGCAAAAGAAGGTTATGCAGTAAGCAAATACCTGCCTTTCGGCCCTATCCGCGATGTAATTCCTTACCTCATGCGCCGCGCCCAGGAAAACAGCAGCCTCAACGGCCAAACCAGCCGCGAGTTAACGCTGATTGAAAAAGAATTGCAGAGAAGAAAAGGGAAATAAGAACCAGCCAATAGCTGATAGCGCTTAGCTGTTAGCCTTGTAACCACATAAAAAAATCCGTCGCGGTTCACCGCGACGGATTTTTTATTGAATAGGTGAGTATATATAAAATCGTTTTCCTAACCGCTAATCGCTATCCGCTAAAAGCTCGCAGCTCGCAGCTTGCCTTAAATATTCACATAATGGTTTTTGATGGCAAAAATTGCCAGTCCCACGCGGCTCTTGATTTGCAGCTTTTCGAACAGGGCATCGCGGTAGCTGTCTACCGTGCGTGGACTTACATTCATTTTCTGCCCTATTTCCTTGTAAGTTAAATCGGAGGCTACCCAGTACAGGAATTCTTTTTCACGATCGGTTAAAACCAGCGACTGGTCTGCATTGCGTGGCTGCACCAGGTTTTTGTGCAGCTGGTTATTCATGAGTTCGTTGATGAAGTATTCGCCCCTTGCCGCATATTCAACGCCTGATTTCAGTTCCTGCGGGTCACAGTCTTTCAGCAGGTAACCTTTTACCCCGGCATGCAGCATTTTAAGCACACTCACTTCATTGTTCATCATCGACAAGGCAAGCGTGTTAATGGAAGGGTGATTGCGGGTGAGGTATTCTGCCGTCATGAAACCGTTCATTTCAGGCATATTGATGTCGAGAATAGCTACATCGGGTGCGGTATTGTGCTGCAATAATTCAATCAGTTCTTTCCCGTTCGAAGCTTCTAGGATCACCTCACAATTTTCGAAATCATTAATTAAAGTCACCAGCGCTTTTCTCAGCAGGTTGTGATCATCAGCTATCGCTATTTTTATCATCAGGTTCAGGTTTTGAGCAATTGATGGTTACGTGCGTGCCATTGCCGGGAGCAGACTGGATATTGATGGCTACACCCGCAAGCCGCGCTCTGTGGGTGATGGTGTGCAAACCGGTGCCTGGCACAAACTGTGAAGGTATCTGAAAGCCTGAACCATCGTCCCAAAGGTTAAAAATAACATCTTTCGCATTGTACGACACTTCCAGCGCAATATTTTGTGGATTTCCGTGCGTTAATGCGTTTTGCATGCATTCCTGTAACGACCTGAAAATAATGAACACCGCATTTTCTGGTAAGGCGTAAGGCTGGCCTTTGACTTCTATCGAGGTGGTAATATTTAGTTGCTTTTCAATGCGTTCGAGCTCTTCCTGGAGAAGGGAAGGCATGTCTTTCTTCGTAATTTCGTCGGGGTCGAGGTGTACATTGAGGTTACGGAGGTCGCGGATAACCTGCACCAGCAGCTGGGAATCGGTTTCCAGGTTTTCGTCCTGGTACTGGCGTGCAGCCTTCAATATTCCGAAACGTACGTACGCCAGCACCTGGCTGATGTTGTCGTAAATTTCCCTGCTGGCTACTTTGAACTTTTCAGCCTGTAGTTCAAGTTGCGTTCGGAGCAACTGCGTTTCCAGTTGTGCTTTTAAATCAACGTTATTCGATCCCATTATCATTACTTTCTTATGTGCGGCGGGTACGGGCTGATCAGATTGCTGTAAAAGTACTCGCTGGCATCGAAAAAGGTATCCGTGAAAAAACGGATATTTTTTTGTTTTTTTTCTCAGGCCACCGGTAGACTGATGGGTGAATTTTGTACTCAATAGTAATCGTAATAGTTTTCTCATGTAAGCGAGCTCCCTTTCCAGGGGGCTTTTTTCGTTTGGGTATAGTCAATTGGTATACGTGCAGCAACAGCAGGTTGCTGGTGATATGATATCCCGTATGACTTTTCCACCGCCTGTTAGCAATCGCAGGCTGCTGTTTGGCGCCTGTGCAGTAATTTGCGGTATGCAACAGTATCACCAATTATTGAACCATATTTTAACAAATGGGGTAACAAAAACCGATCGTACCGGAACAGGTACCATTAGTTGTTTTGGTTACCAAACACGTTTTAACCTGCAGGAAGGTTTCCCCATGGTCACCACCAAGAAACTGCACCTGAAAAGCATCATTTATGAATTGCTGTGGTTTTTACGCGGTGAAACCAATGTTGCCTGGCTCAAAGAACATGGGGTGAGTATCTGGGATGAATGGGCCAGCGAAACCGGTGAACTGGGCCCCGTATATGGTAAACAATGGCGCAGGTGGGAAGGTGCCAATGGTACGGTAACTGATCAGATCACAGATGTAATTAAACAGATAAAAAACAATCCCGACAGCCGCCGCATGATTGTGAGCGCCTGGAATGTGGCCGATTTGCCGCAGATGGCGCTGATGCCCTGCCATGCGCTGTTCCAGTTTTATGTAACACCGCCGGCTGTTGAAGGCGCTCGCGGTGCATTGAGCTGCCAGCTGTACCAGCGCAGTGCCGATGCGTTCCTGGGTGTGCCTTTTAATATCGCCTCCTATGCATTGCTTACCATGATGATGGCACAGGTATGTGACCTGGAAGCAGGTGAGTTTGTGCATACGTTTGGCGACCTGCATTTATACAGCAATCACCTGGAGCAGGCGCGCCTGCAGCTGTCGCGCACGCCGTACCCCCTGCCGGTTATGAAACTGAATCCTGCAGTAAAAGATATATTCAGCTTTACGTTTGAAGATTTTACGCTGGAGAATTACCAGTCACACCCGCACATTAAAGCGCCGGTGGCTGTTTAAATACAAGTCCTATGATCGTTTCACTGATAGTGGCCGCTGCAGAAGACAATGCCATCGGCAAAAACAATGAGTTGCTGTGGCGCCTGCCCAACGACCTGCGTTTCTTCAAAAACAAAACCTGGGCCATGCCTGTGGCCATGGGGCGTAAAACATATGAATCGTTTAAGGGCGAGCCTTTAAGCGGCCGCCTCAACATCATCATTACCCGCAGCGGCAATGAATGGCCCGGGGCAGTAACCGTGCACAACCTGAAAGATGCGCTGTTCCTGGCGCAGCAGCACGATTACAAGGAACTGCTGGTAGCAGGCGGCGGTGAAATATACCGGGAAGCCATGTCGCTTGCAGGCCGTATTTACCTTACCCGTGTACATGCATCCTTTCCTGAAGCAGATACCTTTTTCCCGGCACTGGATGAAAGGCAATGGCAACTGACAGCAAATGAAGATTTTGCTGCGGATGAGAAACATGCTTATGCCTACAGTTTCCAGACATGGGAGCGCAGGTAACACAAAACTGCGCACGGCCACGTATCTTCGCGGCATGTTTTCAAAACCGCAGATGGCAGTTAAATATGCCAGGTACTGGCTGCACGCATCCAATGGCAAAGGGCATGGCGTGCATTCTCCTTTTGTATTTGATTTTATTGTATCGGTACTCAATGATGCCAAAGTGTATCCCTGTTACCAGCAGGTAGAAGCCGCACGCCGCGCGCTGCTGCAGAACGAACAGGTATTGAACATTGACGATTTTGGTGCAGGATCAAGGGTTATTACCACCAGGCAGCGCGTGGTGAAAGCCATTGCACAATCATCGCTGAAACCCGCCAAGTACAGCCAGTTATTGTTTAGAATGGTGCAGTACTATAAACCTGCTACAGTTGTTGAACTGGGTACTTCATTAGGTATCACCGCAGCTTATCTCGCCAGCGGAAACAATACCACCAAAGTGGTTACCATGGAAGGTGCAGCCGAAGTAGCCGCTGTAGCCAGGGATACATTCAGTAAACTGCAGTTATCCAATATCCAGTTAATACAGGGCAATTTCGATGAAACCCTGCAACCCGCATTGCAACAGGTAAAGCAGGTTGACCTGGTGTTCATAGATGGCAATCACCGTTACGAACCTACGGTACGTTATTTTAAAGAATTGCTGCAGTTTGCCGGCGCAGACAGCATGATTATCCTCGATGATATTCACTGGAGCGAAGAAATGGAACAAGCCTGGCATGAAGTACAGCAGCACCCGCAGGTAACCATGACCATCGATTTATTTTTTATCGGCATCGTATTATTCAAACCGGAGTTTAAAATAAAGCAGCACTTCACTGTGAGGTTTTAAAGGTGAGTGGTGAGTAGTGAGTGGTGAGTAACAAAAAGCCGGTGAATAGTGAATAGTCAATAGTGAATAAAAAATGCTGTTCAACTGTAAACTTCAAACGTTAAACTTCAAACATTAAACTTCAAACGTTCAACAATGCCCCAATTGCCCGCAGCATTTATCACATCCGTAGAGCAGGTAACCGGTTTTCGCAAGGAGCCTTTTCTGGCCGTGCATGCCTCTGGCGAGCAGGTTACTTCTGTGCGTTTTAACCCGGCCAAAAAAGCATTGCTGGAGGGGGAGTGGCTGCAACAGCAACAGCAGGGCCCGCTGCAGCAGGTGCCCTGGTGCAATGAGGCATATTACCTGCCGCAACGGCCAATGTTCACCTTCGATCCGCTGTTGCATGGCGGTGTGTATTATGTGCAGGAAGCAAGCAGCATGTTTTTGCAACACATGCTGAAAAACACAGTGGGCACACAAACTGCAGGTTTAAAAGTGCTTGACCTGTGTGCTGCACCCGGCGGCAAAAGCACCCTGCTGGCCTCGTATTTTACGGATGGTTTGCTGGTAACCAATGAAGTGATTAAATCACGCTCAGGCATACTGGTTGAAAACATGACCAAATGGGGGGCTGCCAATGTGGTGGTAACCAATAACGATCCCAAAGATTTCACTGCGCTGGAAGGTTATTTTGATGTGATTGTGGTAGATGCGCCCTGCAGCGGCAGCGGCCTGTTCAGGCGTGATGCAGCTGCTATTGAAGAATGGAGCATTGATAATGTGGCCTTGTGTAACCAGCGCCAGCAGCGCATTCTGGCCGATATACTGCCGGCGTTAAAACCCGGCGGCTGGTTAATATACGCTACCTGTTCCTATTCGGCAGAAGAAGACGAGCAGATAATGGACTGGCTGATGCAATCCTTTAACCTGCACAATAAAGCGGTGGATGTTCCCGTTGAATGGAATGTAGTAGCCACACAGGCTCCGCAAAGCGGTGCAACAGGTTACCGGTTTTTTCCTGACAGGGTAAAAGGCGAAGGTTTTTTTATCGCCGCATTTCAGCAGCAGGATGGCACTGAATTTCATGGCAGAAAAAAAATGCTGCCGCCTGCAGGCAAAACAGAAACAAAAATGGCCGCTGAATGGGTTACACCGGGCATACCGTTGTATTATTTTGCACAGCAGGAGCATGTGCTGGCCATCGCAGAACAATGGCAGGAAGAAGTGGCATTACTGCAAAAACAGCTGTACCTGCGCAAAGCAGGTGTTAACATTGGCGCGGTGAAAGGGAAAGACCTGGTGCCTTCACACGAACTGGCACTAAGCTTGATACATCACCCCAACCTGCAAAAAATAACGCTCGGCCCGGATGATGCCCTGCAATACCTGCGGAGGAAAGAGTTTGCCGTAAACATCGCAGGCAAAGGGTGGACGATGGCCGTGTACCAGGGAATTACACTGGGCTGGATGAAATTGCTGCCCAACCGGGTAAATAATTACTATCCTACGGAGTGGAGAATTTTAAAAGACTAAATTTACCCATATTTTTATCGCGAAAGAAGCTATTGGAGCCATGTATATGAAACGATTATTGTTAGTCTTTGCCTTGTTGCTGTATGTACAACTGGCGCTGTTTGCGCAAACCGGGGTGCAGTATATCACGCATACCATTCAGAAAGGGGAAACGCTTTCGGCGTTGAGTGCGAAATACAAAACCACGGTAGGCGATATCATGCGTTTAAACGGCATGAACAGCAGCAGCAAGCTGGCGCTTGGCCAAAAGGTGAAAATACCGGCAAATGGCGCCAAAGTGCCGCGTACCGCTACTCCTGCTGCCAATACACCTGCCGCACAGGCTACCACCCCTGTGGTGAAACAGCAGCCTGCGGCAACGCCACCCGCCACCACAACGCCACCCGCCACTACACCGGCTGCAGGCACGCCTGCCAATGGTACACCCATGACCAATACCGCTATTATTCACGTGGTGGAAAAAGGCGAAACACTGTACAAGATCAGCAAAAACTACAAAGTGTCGGTTGATCAGCTGAAGCAATGGAATCATTTAACCAGCAACAACGTATCTGTTGGTCAGCAACTGTCTGTAGGTTCAGGCAACGTTACCGTGGTAACCAAACCGCAAACCCAGCCGCCTGCAGATACAGCCACCCCGCAACAGCCCGTAAACACCGGTGTTCCTGCACAACAGCCGCCTGCCAATACAAATACAACACCTGTAACCACCACGCCGCCGCCGGCAGATACGCCTGCTGCCAAACCAACACAAACAGCGCCCGCACACGAAGGGCCACTGGTGCCTAAAGACGATACCTATGTTGACCCTTCGAAAGTGGGATCTGAAGGATACTTTAAATCACTGTTTGGTGTAGATGTGGAAGGCCGCTCTCTCACCGATGAAACCGGTACATCCATGACTTTTAAAACAGCCAGCGGGTGGACTGATAAAAAATATTACATCCTCATCAACAACGTATCACCCGGCGCCATCGTTAAAGTCACGGTACCCGGCAGCAGCAAGGTTATTTACGCCAAAGTGCTGTGGAACATGAACGATATGAAAGAGAATGAAGGCCTAAACTTCCGCATCAGCAACGCAGCCGCCGAAGCCCTGGGCATCACAGACCTGAAGTTCCAGCTGAAAGTGTCTTACTTTGATTAGTGAAGTGAATAGTGAATAGTCAATAGTGAATAAAAAAGTCCCTCAGTCAACAACTGAGGGACTTTTATTTTATAACGTATAGTGTCTGCCAGTACCTGCCGTTGCCGGTGGGGATACCGGCAATCATCCTCCGCTTCGATCACTCACCACTGACCACTCACCACTCACAAATCGGCCTCGCTCCAATCTCACCCCCGGAACCCACGCAGGAAATCTGCCACCTGCATGCGTTTCTTGCCTTCCAGCTGCAAATCGAGCACATGAATAAAACCATTGCTGCAAGCGAATTTCAGGAAGGTCTTGTTATCGGTTTCAAAGGTGCCCGGCTGCAGGTTGTGTGTTGCGTGCTCCTTGCTGCTGCGGTAAATTTTGCAAAGTTTTCCCTGCAGCATAGTATAGGCACCGGGAAAAGGAGAGAGACCGCGGATAAGATTGTGAATACTGTCCACATCCTTGTCCCAGTTAATGTTACCTGTTTCAGTAAACAGCTTGGGCGCATGCAGCAACGGCTCGCCATTGAGCACATCTGGTTGCGGTTGCTCCTGCAAAGTGCCTGCAGCCAGTTCCTGCAGGGTTTTTACAATGGTGTAGGCGCCCAGTTCTTTCATACGGTCGTGCACCTCACCGGCTGTTTCGTTTTCACCAATGGGCATGTGCTCCTGCAATAAAATATTGCCGGTATCTATATCCTGCTGCAGTTTAAACGTAGTAACACCGGTTTCTTTTTCGCCATTGATCACCGCCCAGTTAATAGGCGCTGCACCGCGGTATTGCGGCAGCAGTGAGCCATGCACATTAATGGTGCCCATGGGCGGCATGTTCCATACCATTTCGGGCAGCATGCGAAACGCTACAACTATTTGCACGTCTGCTTTCCAGGCACGCAAGGCTTCCAGGAATTGGGGATTGCGCAGTTTTTCGGGTTGCAGCAATGGCAGCTGTTTTTCTACAGCATATTTCTTAACTGCACTCTCGTTCAGCTTCATGCCCCTGCCTGCGGGTTTATCGGGTGCAGTAACCACACCCACCACATTACAACCTGATTGCACCAGCGCATCAAGCGATGCAACGGCAAACTCGGGTGTGCCCATAAAAACAATGCGTATATCCTGGTAATTCATGGCGCGAAGTTAGCACGATTGGCGCGAATGATAAAACCCCTGTAAGTATGTCAATGTTATAAGGTAATGGTTTCGCCGTCTTCGGGTATCAGTACATGCCCATCGATACCTGCTTTTACTAAAGCTTCTTTTAAGTTGGCACGGCTAACCAGGCAATGGTTAATCGCGTCCATGTGTACGGCAATCAGTTTGGTAGAAGGGAGTGTTTTATATACACTGATTACATCATCAGGCGTCATGGTAATAGGCCCGCCCTGTAAAAACTGTGCTGCGCCTGCGTTTACAATAGTAGCAGTTGGGTGATAGGTGAACAGCGCTGATTTTACTTCATTACACCAGATGGTATCACCGGCAATGTAAATACGCTGGCTGCCATTATCCAGTACAAAGCCCGATACAATACCCATCTTTTTTTCTATTTCACCGGTGCCGTGATGGCCGCCCGTGCGGTGCAATTGTATGCCCTTCCAGCTATGTGTATCCTGGATGGCAAGTACATTGGTAAAACCCTGTGCTTTTATGCTGGCAATATCTGCGGGCTGGCAAAACAGCACAATGTCTTTGGGAAGCAGGTTTTGTGCAGTAACATCCCAGTGATCAGGATGAATATGTGTTACCAATACTGCATCAACCTGTTGTATCAATTGCTGCAAACCTGCTTCATCAATGGCCAGTGGTGCGCGCGGATTGCGCAGCTTATTAGCCGCAGGCTGCACAGGATCGAGTGTTTCTTTATCTGCCAGCAGCGGATCAACCAGCAGGCGCAGGCCATTAAATTCTATCAGCAGGGTGGCGTGGCGCAGCAGGCGTATTTGAGCAGGTTGCATCAGGATATTTTAGAATGAAATTACCTTTTTTATGTCTTTAAAAAATTGTTCTCTTTTACGGGCCGAAACAGGAATGGTCATGCCATTGGATAAAATCACCGCAGCAGACACTCCTTTGAGTATTTTATTGATGTGCTGAAAATTGATCAGGTAGGATTTATGTATGCGGTAAAAACCTTTATCGAGTAATAAATCTTCAAATTCTTTTAATGAACGCGAAGTCACATAGGTGGTATTGCCGGGTAATACAATTTTTGAATAGCTGTCCAGCGCTTCAATCAATACAATATTGTTAATGTCTACCACGTCATATCCATCATTTACGTTCACAATAATTTTGGAGAAATTCTCCTTCATACTGTTTACATGATCTTTGATCAGACTGGTGATTTCGCCGTATTTGTTTTCTTTCGATTTGCGCAGCTTGTCTACCACTTTAATAATATCCTCTACCTTAATCGGTTTCAGGATATAGTCAAAAGCCGCCATTTTAATGGCTTTCAGCGCATACTCCTGGTGAGCGGTTACAAATATTACATCAAAATCAGGTTTGGGAATGTCTTCCAGCAGCTGCAATGAACTGTAGGGGGGCATTTCAATATCCATGAATATCACATTCACGGGTTTGGTGAGTATGTTGGTCTTGGCGTCTGTTATATTATCAGCGGTCCATTCGATAATCACGTCTTTGCATTCGTTTTCAAGAATGGTTTTTAACACAAAAATATTGGCTACCTGATCGTCAACGATGGCTGCTTTAATTGTTTTCATAAGGTAACTTGTGTTTGGATCGGTTATGGTTCACTTTAATGGTCAAAAGTTGTGCTCATGAGCAGGGCTGAAATATGTCAGCTGGCATATTGGGTAAATATTTCGTTGGCAATCTGCCTCGTAAGCGGTTTGGTATAGGTATTTCTTACAAAAGGGTATTTGCTGAACCGGGCTTTTGTAGTTTCGTGGCAGGAAGAGCTGATCACGAAAATGCTGGGGAACTGTTCGCCGGTTTGTGGAAGCTGTAGAAATGCTTCCAGCAATTCCCAGCCGTTCATAACCGGCATATCGAGGTCGAGCAGCATAATATCCGGCAACTGTTTTTGTTGCTGCAGGTGCTGCAAGGCTTCTTCACCATTAAAAAAGGAGAGAATCTGGAAGGGTTGTTGCTCTTGCTGAAGGAGCATTTTGGCGACCATATGGTAGGTTGGGTCGTCATCTACGATAAAAACAAGTTTCATTTGGTTGCGGAAAGGTTAATAAGCGGTAATAGAATTGTAATTTAGTTGCTTAAATTGCTATCTGGAATATTTTAATAGTAGAAAAAATACATAAGCTCCTTAATTTCGCACCTGTCTGCTTATGTAATCCTCGCGCAAATATCATCCAATATCCTGAATAACAGCTTAGAACAGCTGTTTAAATGTATTTGAAAACCATTATATAAACTAATTAAATTTTATATAGCATAATTTTTATTAATATTTATACAGAACGCCGACCCAGCGTTCGCTGTCCGTTATGAACGAAAGCGCTATCCGTTACACTATTAAAATGAACCTGGAGGAAATCACCCTTCCGCCTTTTGAAGACATCCTGATCCTTGGCCGTAACGGCACACAGGGCAAAACAGGATTGTTTCAGTCATTACAAATGCTTTATCCCGGTGCCTACGAAATGGTAGACATCCAGGAGCAGCAGGTGGAAGCCATTTACATCAGCCGCAAAATTATCCGCAAAATCAGCGTTGAGAAAGTTGTGGCTATTTTAAGAAAAAAAGTATTTGGCCTCATTTCTGAAGGAGAACTGGCTAAATTAGATTTTAAAATCAGTATCTCCTTTACGAACATGGATGGGGAGTAAGCAATTGGTATGACTATTCAAAAGTTTGTCAGGCACAACTACAAAAGGATTGATGCCTATTCAGGCATTAACCAGGTAAGACAGGATCTGCTGCAGGGTGAGGTTTTCGCAGTGCAGGACAAAGAGACCATTATTGGTTTGCTTTCCTGGTACGACATTGCGGCGAAGCCTTATAACCTTGTGATCGACTGCATCAGCAGAAAACCACCGGTGTTTACACATCAATCGGTGGAAGAAGTATTTAATTTAATGCAGCAACACAATGCCGAAGCTTTGCTGGTGTACCAGCAGCAAACATGTGTTGGCATGATTTACAAAAAAGACCTTACTGCGCACTTCCGCTATGCACTGCTTGAGCAGGCAGAAATTACCAAAACCATTGTACACGATATCCGCAACTACATCAGCAATATCAGCAGCATCACCGAAATAGTTACCAAACAGCAGCGCAAAAAAGAAACAGCTGAATTGCTCTCTTATGCAGCAGCAGCCTGCCATTCATCACTTGAATTATTACAGGAATTATTGTTTCTCGACCAGCTGGAGCAATACGATGAAAACCGGCAGCGCCAGCCGGTAAATGTGCATACACTGCTGCAGGAATGCGTGCATACCGTAACCGCATCTGCCACACAAAAACAGATCACCATCAATTATGTCGCCACCAAACTGGAGTGGCATGTGCTTGGTGATACTGCTTCTTTGAAACGTGCCTTCTTAAATATACTCAACAATGCAGTTAAATTCACCCGCGTAAAAGGACAGATCACGGTGACTGCATCGGCAAAAAAGAACCAGCACATCATCGTGTCTGTAAAAGACAATGGCATCGGTATTCCGCCCAACATGAAAGACCGCATCTTCGATAAATTCACCCGCGTAAAACGCAAGGGCACACTGGGCGAAGAATCAACAGGTCTCGGCATGTACATCACCCGCCAGATTGTAGAAATGTACGCCGGCAACATCCGCGTAGAAAGCGTCGAAAACCGCGGCTCCGTATTCCTCGTAGAATTCCCCCTGTTACCAACAGCATAAATCCACGCTCCCCCATATGCCGTTGCCTGGTATCCTCATCAGCAACAAATCTTCGCTCCAATCCATCCGCCGTTGCCTGGTGCCCTCACCAGCAACAAATCTTCGCTCCGATCCATCCGCCGTTGCCTGGTGCCCTCACCAGCAACAAATCTTCGCTCCGATCCATCCGCCGTTGCCTGGTGTCCTCACCAGCAACAAATCTTCGCTTCGATCCATTCACTATTGACTATTCACTATTCACCCATGATCCCCCCAACCTATCATCGTGCCTCTGCGCATAAACTATCCTGACAATTCAACCATCAAACTTTAAACCTTCAAACCTTCAAACAATCCCTCCTCACTCAAAATCCTGATACAACAAATACTTCTTCCTGATCTTCCTGAACGCAGTTAACCCCGGCTGCCAGCTGGCTTTTATTTCAGCGGCAGTTTTGTTTTGTACCAGTTGCTGCATCAGGATATTGTTGCCGGCAAGTTTGTTGAAAAAGTACGTGCCTGTTTTGGGACGGATGAAAAAGCTGTCCTTCTGCGGAAACAGTCTGTATGCTTCAATCAGCCATTTTAATTGAATCTGGTTATTCACCTCCTGCAATACCTGTTGCGGCGAGCCATACAAATTCCAGCCATAGTTCACCTTATTGTAATTTTTGGAAGCAACAGCGCCCGGCCTGCTGGTTGGGGTAAACCGGTAAAGCGTATTGGGCAAGCTCGGGTGACCAAAAACAGCAAACGGATGGTCTGTTCCGCGTCCTTCGCTAAGCACAGTACCTTCAAAAAAACAGGTAGAAGGGTAGAGGTAAATAGAAGCCATATCCGGCAGGTTGGGTGAGGGTTTCACCGGCAGTGCATAATGACTTTTATGGGTGTAATTGCGGCAACGGATTATTTTAAGCGACCAGTGCTCGCCTGCTGCAGGCAATACCTTCAGCCATTGTTCGCCCAGTAACATACGTGCATATTCACCGATGGTCATGCCATACACAATAGGGATAGGCTGCATGCCTACATGACTTTTGAAAGCAGTGTCAAGAACAGGCCCGTCAACATAAAAGCCATTGGGGTTGGGTCTGTCGAGCACAATCAGGGGTTTGTGTGCGGCAATGGCGCCTTCCATATAATCCTGCAGTGAGGAAATATAAGTGTAGAAACGAACACCCACATCCTGCAGGTCAAACACCATCACATCCACATCTGCAAGATCGTTTGCATCAGGCACTGTTTTTTTTCCGTAAAGGGAAACTACGGGAACACCGGTGGCAGCATCTACATAACTGTCCACTTTTGCACCGGCATCGGCTTCACCGCGAAACCCGTGTTCGGGCCCGAAAATCTTGGTGATACGGATGCCCAGCCGCTGCAGGGTATCTACAAGATGCCTGTGCCCTACCATCGAGGTTGGGTTGGCAAAAATGCCTACCCGCTTGTTTTTAAGCAGGGGCAGGTACTGGTTAAGCTGGTAAGCACCCGGTTCTATGGCAGTATTTTTGTTCGCAGTACTGCTGGAACGTTGCTGTGCAAACCCGGGAAATAATAACAATAAAAGGAAGGATAATAGACAAAGCTGTTTCATACACCGTTAAAAATGAGGGTGGTAAATTAATTAAAAATACTTGCCTTTTCCTAATTAACAGCGTACTTTGCCGGCGGCATTTATTTAATATCAAAACATGCAATATGCAAGAAGTGAAAAAAGGTGATACTGTAAAGGTTCACTATCATGGAAAACTGACCGATGGTACCACATTTGACAGCAGCGAAGGACGTGAGCCACTTGAGTTTGAAGTAGGCGGCGGAATGGTGATCAGTGGTTTTGACAATGGCCTGCTGGGTATGGTCGTTGGTGAAAAGAAAACCCTGCATATTCCTGCTCATGAAGCATACGGCCCTAAACGTGAAGACCTGGTGATGGAATTTCCGATAGACCGTTTTCCTCCTGATGTTACACCCGAAGTTGGTATGGTACTTAGCATGAGCGATGGCCAGGGCCAGCAGCTGCCGGTTACCATCACAGAAGTTAAACCAGATGCGGTAGTGCTCGATGCCAATCCTCCGCTGGCTGGTAAAGACCTCGTGTTCGATATTGAACTGGTTGAAATTGCAGGCAGCAAACCGCTGATCATTTTACCTGATTAAGCTGCGTTGTCTTCTACCATAAAAAGGGCTGCATTTACCAATGCAGCTCTTTTGTTTTATGCCTTTCGCAACCAGTCATATATGCGCCTAGTTATCATGTATTTAATTTTTTCAGCAAAGGCAATTTTTTGTCTTCCGGCAAGTCAACTTTAAACTTCAAACGTTAAACGTTAAACCATTGTCACCACTCACTATCTTTGATGCATGATACAACAATACACCGTAGCAGAACGATTTATGCGGTACGTGCAGATAGATACCCAAAGCGATCCGCAAAGCAATACACAACCCTCAACCGAAAAGCAGAAAGACCTGAGCAGGTTGCTGGTACAGGAACTGCTGGATATGGGTATCAGCGATGCCCATCTTGATGCGTATGGGTATGTATACGCAACCGTGCCTGCCACCTCATCCAAACAGGTGCCGGTGGTTTGTTTCTGCAGCCATGTAGATACGGCGCCTGATTGCAGCGGCAGCGGTGTAAAACCTATACTGCACAAGCATTTTGATGGTAGTGATATTGTTTTGCCTGATGATCCTGCACAAGTGATTTCCATAAAAGAACATCCTTACCTGGCACAGCGCATAGGCGATGATATCATCACTGCATCAGGCACAACCCTGCTGGGTGCAGATGATAAAGCCGGGGTGGCCATTATCATGGATCTGGCTTACCAGTTAATGCAACAGCCGCAGATAAAACATGGCGCCATACGCATTCTCTTTACACCTGATGAAGAAATAGGCAGGGGAGTAGATAAGGTAGATATGGCCAAACTCGGTGCCTATGCAGGTTATACACTGGATGGTGGTCCGCGCGGTTATTTTACCGATGAGAATTTCAGTGCAGACGGGGCAACCATTGTGATCAATGGCATCAGTGCCCACCCGGGTTATGCAAAGGGCGCCCTGGTGAATGCTATGAAAGTGGCAGGCACGCTGTTAGACTTGCTGCCTAAACATGCGTTCTCTCCCGAAACAACCGGCGGCAGGGAAGGGTTTGTACATCCTGTGCATGTGGAAGGTGTGGCAGAGAAAGTGACCCTGCAGTTTATTGTACGCGATTTTGAAGAAGCGAAGCTAAAAGAACATGAAGCCAGGCTGGAAGCAATTGCCAAAGAAGCAGTAGCACAGTACCCGGGCGCAACGTATACTTTCACGGTAAAGGAACAATACCGTAACATGAAAGAAAAACTGGTAAATTACCCGGCTGTTGCAGCATATGTGCAGCTTGCCATGCAGCGCGCAGGTATTGCGTTTGAAAAACACAGTGCACGCGGCGGAACTGATGGTGCACGTTTGTCATTTATGGGATTGCCCTGCCCGGATATTTTTACCGGTGAAATGGCGTTTCACGGCAAACACGAATATGTAAGTGTGCAGGATATGCAGAAATCGGTAGACACTTTAATAGAACTGGTGCAGGTTTGGGAAGAAAAAGCAGTATAACCCGGGCGGCTAACGCTTGATAAATACCTGTAATACCAGTATCGTCAAAATCATCGATAATACAATCCAGTCAACAGCTACGGCGCTCAGTCGTGGCTGTTTGCGTTTAATGGTTTCTGTGGTGTGCGTGTTGCTCATAATTTTAATACTCTACTAATTTGGTAGACAAATATAAACACCGGCCCGCCATCTGCCAAATAATTTGGCGGCCATTCTTATATTTTAATTTCGGAGATCTGCTGATGTTTCTTACTTTACTGAAAAATAGAACCTTATGCCTTTTTTAATTAGCTATGGATGGCTGCTGCTGCTGATATTAATTGTCTTCAGCGGACTGGTCACTGTTAATCAGGGAAACATCGCGGTTATTATCATGTTCGGAAAATACCGCCGTATACTGCGGCCCGGGCTCAATTTCAAATTGCCGTTTATTGAGCAGATCTATAAAAAAATAAGCATCCAGAACCGTTCTGTTGAGCTGGAGTTCCAGGCTGTTACGTACGACCAGGCCAATGTATATTTCAAAAGCATGCTGCTGTATGCCGTAATGAATGCAGATGAAGAAACCATCAAAAAGGTGGCGTTTAAATTCATCAGCGATAAAGATCTGATGCAGGCACTGGTACGTACCATTGAAGGGAATATCCGCTCTTATGTAGCCACCAAACGCCAGGCAGAGATACTGGCCCTGCGCAGGGAAATTGTTGAATCGGTTAAATCGGAAGTAGATCATGTGCTGGAAGACTGGGGGTATCACCTGCTGGATTTGCAGATCAATGATATTACGTTTGACAAGGCTGTAATGGACAGCATGAGCAAAGTGGTGGCCAGTAACAACCTGAAAGCTGCCGCTGAAAACGAAGGCCAGGCCCTGCTGATCACCAAAACCAAGTCTGCCGAAGCAGAAGGTAATGCCATTAAAATTGCGGCTGAGGCCGAAAGGGAAGCAGCCCGTTTACGCGGTCAGGGTGTGGCGCTGTTCAGGGAAGAAGTGGCACGTGGTATGAGCCAGGCCGCCGAACAAATGAAACAGGCCAATCTTGATACCAATGTAATTTTATTCAGCATGTGGACGGAAGCCATTAAAAACTTCGCAGAAGTAAGCAAGGGCAATATTATCTTCCTCGATGGCAGCCCGGAAGGCATGGAAAACAACATGCGTCAGATTGTTGCCATGACCAAACTGCACATGGATAATAAACCGCAATAATGCCGGTAAAACCTATTTTTGCACGCCGGTCTGCCAGACCGGCGTTTCG
Source organism: Deminuibacter soli (assembly GCF_003412455.1). Classification (GTDB taxonomy): domain Bacteria; phylum Bacteroidota; class Bacteroidia; order Chitinophagales; family Chitinophagaceae; genus Deminuibacter; species Deminuibacter soli. The sequence continues at coordinate 483,000 of NZ_QTJU01000002.1, forward strand.
CATGCATCATATTGTATTAAATATAGTTTAATATGAATTACCGGTTGCAGACCAACCCATTCATTGTACCAACAGGCGATGGTAAACTTATTGAAGAACATTTTGGCCGCGTAGCCACCGGCCATGAGCAGGTAAGCATCGCCCGTATGGAAGCACCGGCGGGTTGGAGCGAACCGCACCAGCAGCCTGCGTTTGATGAGTTTACGCTGGTATATGCAGGCAAAAAACAGCTGGAGATAGATGGTGAAACCATCGTGCTGAATGCAGGGCAAAGCATACTGGTAAAAGCAGGGGCAAGGGTTCGCTACAGCAATCCTTTTACCGAAACCTGTTACTACTGGAGCGTTTGTTTGCCGGCATTTTCGGTTGATACGGTGAACCGTGCGGCAGACTAAACGGGGCACCGGTTCGTTTATATAACAGCAGAACTTTGTATAAACAGGCTGAAATGCCTGTAAATACAGTGTAAGTGCTGTTGAATCAATGTGTAAATCTTTCTTAAAATAACAGGGCCGTGTAATTTATGCACACGCTGCGCGTTGTTGTGTGATCGGCTTTATTTTAGCAATACCTAAAATCATCAGCATGGGCTTTTTTTTATTACAGGTTCCTGATACGTCTAAATTAGTGAATGCAGCTGCAGCTGCTGCGCAACAGGCGCCTCAGAAAATTAATTTATGGAGCCTGCTGGATAAAGGCGGCTGGATTATGTACCCGCTGTACCTGTTGCTGGCGGCAGCCATTTTTGTTTTCTTCGAAAGATTGATTGCCATTAGCAAAGCATCGCGTATTGATGCCAATTTCATGAGCATTATTCGCGACAATATCATGAGCGGCAATATTTCTGCTGCACGTAACCTCGCCAAAAACACCGATAACCCGGTGGCCCGCATAATTGATAAAGGCATTCAGCGCATTGGCAAACCCATTGATAGCATCGAAAAAAGCATGGAGAATGTGGGCAAGCTCGAAATGTATAAAATGGAACGCAACCTCTCCATCCTGTCGCTGATCTCGGGCATTGCGCCCATGTTCGGTTTCCTGGGTACCATTGTGGGTATGATTCAGCTGTTCTACGAAATCAACAGCACCGGTAACTTTGAACTGAGTGTAATTGCCGGTGGTATTTATGTAAAAATGATTACTTCGGGCAGTGGTTTGATCATTGGTTTGATTGCCTATGTAGCACACAATTTCCTTACTGCACAGGTAGATAAAACAGCCAATAAAATGGAGGCTGCCAGCGCAGAATTCCTCGATGTGCTGCAGGAGCCTACCCGCTAATACCTTGCTTTAATAATTACAGGTTATCTCAAACTATACGTTAAAAAGAACAGATGAATATTCGCAAACGATTAAAGTCGCATCCTGAAGTGCACACCGGTGCGTTGAACGATATCCTGTTCATCCTGTTGCTGTTTTTCCTGATTGTGTCAACCCTGGCCAACCCCAATGTGGTAAGGGTTAACAACCCCAAAGGCCAGAAAGACACGAAGGCCAAACAAACCATTGTTGTTTCTATCGATAAGGAGCAGAAAATATATGTTGGCCAAACACAGGTGCAGCCCGATATGCTCGATTCGTTGCTGAAAATGGAAGTGAACAAAGCCCGCCCGCAGGTAGATACACCTTCTGTTGTTATCAATGCTGATACCATTGCATACTATGGCGAAGTATTCCGCATCATGCAGTCAGCCAAAAGAGCCGGTGCCAAAGTAGTAGCGAATGTTAAATAAGATGGTTAGATGGATTCATGGTTTGATGGTTGAAACCGCCCTCACCATCCGGTCTTTCCCCTGCAAATCTTTTCTCAGCTCCACTTCAACATACCCTTTGTCTTGCAGCAGCTGTACGGTTTCAGGCCCGAATGCCTCGTTGATTTCAACAAACAGGCAACCGCCGGGTGTTAATTTCTGCAGGGCGAGATCAGCTATTTTCCGGTAAAACAATAAGGCATCCGCATCAGGCACAAACAAAGCCAGGTGTGGTTCGTGTGCCAGCACATTGTTATGCATCTGTGCAGCCTCACTATCTCGTATATAGGGGGGATTGCTAACGATAATATCAGCAGCAGGAAAAGATGGCCACTGGCTTTCATCCAGTATATCCATCTCGTGAAACTGCACGTGCACATTTTGTGTGCCCGCATTGCGTTGGGCTATCGCCAGTGCACCGGCTGATACATCGGCTGCATGCAGTTGCGCTTCGGGCAGTTTTTGGGCAATGGCTACCGGTATGCAGCCGCTCCCGGTACCAATGTCTGCGATGGTTAAGTTGGGCGCATATTGCCCGGCAGTTGCTACCACCCATTCCACCAACTCTTCAGTTTCAGGGCGGGGTATCAGTACATTCTCATCAACATAAAAGGGCATGCCGGCAAACCAGGCTTCGTGCAGCACGTATTGCACCGGTTTATGCAATAGCAATTGTTCAGCATGTTGCTGTAGTAATTGCAGCTGCTCCGCAGGCACCGCATAGTCTTTCCAGGTAATGCGGTCTATGCGCCGCCTGCCGGTAACATGCTCCAGCACCCAGTCGGTAATATTGGCCGCCTCGCGGTCTTCATACACTTCGTACAGCTGTGTTAACAGGTGCTGATAAGCTTGCTGAATGGTCATACTGCAATGTTAGCACCATTTCAATACTTTTGCAGCATAAAATACCTGGCTGTACCGTTGCTACAACGCCGTGCAGCCGCCATTTTTCCTGTATGACCATTTACGAAACGTATATGCAGCGCTGTTTACAGCTCGCCGCCCTCGGCGGCGGACAGGTAGCACCCAACCCCATGGTGGGTTCGGTGCTGGTGTACAACGACCGTATTATCGGCGAGGGCTACCACCGTGTGTACGGACAGGCGCATGCAGAGGTAAACTGTATTGCCAGCGTTCGGCCCGAAGACAGGCACCTGGTACCCGACAGTACTATTTACGTGTCGCTGGAACCTTGTGCGCATTATGGCAAAACACCTCCCTGCGCTGATTTAATCATCTCCCAGGGCATCCGCAAGGTAGTGGTGGGTTGCCGTGACCCATTTGAAGCGGTAGACGGGAAGGGTATCGAAAAGCTGCGCAACGCAGGCATAGAAGTAATGACGGGTGTGCTGGAAAAAGAATGCCACTGGATAAACCGCCGTTTTTTTACCTACCATACACAACACAAACCGTATGTGCTGCTGAAATGGGCGCAAACCGCAGATGGCAAAATTGCCGGTGGTACCAACGAGCGTCTGCTCATCAGCAATGCATACAGCAACCGCCTGGTACATCGCTGGCGCAGTGAAGAAATGGGCATACTGGTGGGCACACGCACCGCACAACTGGATAACCCTTCGCTCAGCAACCGTTTGTGGCATGGCCCGCAACCGGTGAAATTATTGCTGGATATGGATTTGAAGCTGCCGCTCACCGCAAGGCTTTTCCAGGATGATGCAACCGTGGTCGTATTCAATACGCAAAAACATACGCTGGAACCAGGCACTGTTTTTCCATTGCAGCAAACCGGCACTTATTATTACCAGCTTAGCAAAACCGAACCATTGATACCACAGTTATTGCATGCAGGCTATCAGCTGCGCCTGCAAAGCATACTGGTAGAAGGCGGGGCAAATTTGCTGCAGCAATTTATTGACAGCAACAGCGCCGATGAAGTGCACATCATTACCAACACCGGTTTGTTTGCCGGCGAAGGTTTGGCTGCACCCGCGCTGAAAGGCTTTACTGCTGTGCAGCAGCAAACACTGGATAAAGATCAGCTGCATTATTTTGTACATCAACATCACCCATATTTCCCGTACCATTCATGACAGACCAGGATTTTTTTCAAACCATTACCCAGCCTTCCATGGCAGAATTTAAAGACAGGGGCAGCCGCTTCCTGGCTTATGCTTTTCCTGTTGGCCATGCAGATGAATTTAAAACCCGCCTGCAGGAGCTGAAGAAAGAACACCCCAAAGCCAATCATCACTGTTTCGCTTACCGCATTGGCATGGATGGCAATAACTTCAGGGTAAGCGACGATGGTGAACCCGGCGGCTCGGCCGGCAGACCAATTCTTGGCCAGATAGACAGCCAGCAGCTCACCAACACCGCCATTGTGGTGGTGCGTTACTTTGGTGGTTCGTTACTGGGTGTGCCCGGTTTAATCAATGCCTACAAATCGGCAGCAGCCATGTCTTTACAGCTTACGCCATTTGTGCAGAAAGCAATAGAAATTCCCTACGAACTGCAATTTGATTATACCCGTATGAATGATGTAATGATGCTGGTAAAGCAAATGGGCTGCACCGTGTTGCAACAGGAAGCACAATTATTTATCCTGCTGCAGATCGGCATCCCCAAAGCAAGACTGGATGAAATGTTATACCGCTTAAATGATATGCATTACGTAACCGCAAGGAAGATCTGAGGAAGATGGCTATATGGCTGCATTGCCTGATGGCTGCCAGATTGAACTGTTGAACCTTGAAACAATTGAACCATTCAACCATCAAGCCATTATCTTTGAAACCGCTCACTCACTACGAGGTCTTTCGAATTGTTGGAATAAACATAGAATCCCTCACCTGATTTTACACCCAGTTTGCCGGCAGTAACCATATTTACCAGCAGCGGGCAGGGGGCGTATTTGGGGTTGCCATAGCCTTCGTGCAGTACGCGTAAAATGCTGAGGCAAACATCCAGCCCGATAAAATCAGCCAGTTGTAACGGTCCCATGGGGTGGGCCATGCCCAGTTTCATAATGGTATCGATAGATGTAACGCCGGCAATACCCTCATACAGGCTGCAAATGGCCTCGTTGATCATGGGCATCAGTATCTTGTTGGCAATAAAACCGGGGTAGTCGTTTACTACACAGGGTACTTTCTGTAAGGTTTTGCTGAGTGCAACAATGTATTCGGTTACCTCTTTTTCTGTGGCATAGCCATTAATAATCTCCACCAGTTTCATTACCGGCACCGGGTTCATAAAATGCATGCCGATTACTTTACCGGGGCGCGAGGTAACGGCCGCAATTTTGGTAATGGATATAGAAGAAGTATTGGTAGCGAGTATGGCAGTAGCAGGCGCTGCTGCATCCAGCTGGCGAAATATCCGGAGTTTGAGATCTGCATTTTCGGTGGCAGCTTCAACCACCAGTGCTGCATCGGCCACACCATCGGGCAGTTGTGTATAGGTGTGAATGCGTTGCAGTATTTCCTGTTTATCTGTTGCAGTAAGCAGGTCTTTTGCTACCTGCCTGTCCACGTTACGCGCAATGGTTTGTAACGCTTTGTCAAGCTGGGCCTGCTGAACATCAACAATATTAACGCTGAAACCATGCTGGGCAAACACATGTGCAATACCGTTACCCATGGTGCCTGCACCAATTACTGCAACTTTTTTCATAATGGCTGTATTATTAGCTAATCGTCGTTCTTGCTTTTGAAATCACCGCGTTTCCAGGCCTTGATAAATTCACTCCAGGCCGCTGGATTTAAGATATTAATGGGCGGTTGCTGGCCCTGGTAGTATAATTTGCTGGCCTGCTGGCGTAACTGCGCGTTCACCGCTTCACGTCCGTCTGCAGGTAACGTTGCCAGCAGTACACGGCGTTTGGCTTCATCAATATTCTGACGGGCAATTTCATACTGGTCGTTCGGTATACGTGTGTTGGCAAAGTCGCGCTCAAACTGCTCGCGGCTGGGCCTTGGTTTTAAGATAGTGGCCGGAAGATAGGCCGTATCGCTCACCAGCAATTGAATAACGTAATACTGGTTGTCTACTACTTTGTCGGGGATGTTGATCACCACATCTTTAAAACCCACACAGGAAAAACGGATTTTCTGCCCCTGCAAAACAGCGATCGAAAACACACCCTGGTCGTTGGTCAGTGTACCACGTCCCGCACCTTGCACGAGTATGCTGGCTGCGGGAATTGCGCGCAGGCTGTCGGCAGTCATAACCACGCCAAATAATTGAATAACAGAATCTTTAGGAATAACCTGCTGGGCCTGGGTTTTGACAATAAAACAGCCTGTAAGCAGCAAACAGAATGCGTATTGTAAAATTTTTTTCATGCTATAGAGTTCAAATATAGCGGATTATATCTTTCGGTGATAAATCTCCAATAACCTGTGCTATTATAACAAAGTAACCTCCGTAAGGGTTAATTTTGCAACGGAATTTCTTTTTTAACAAAAATATGTGTGATGACAGAAGCTGATATATTGAAGGCATTAAGCAACGTTCAGGAGCCGGATTTAGGAAAGGATTTGGTTACACTCAATATGATCAAAGACATTCATATCGATGGTGATAATGTGAGTTTTACGGTGGTGCTAACTACACCTGCGTGCCCGATGAAAGATATGATGCGTACAGCCTGCATAAACGCTATTGTGCTGTTTGTAAACAAGCAGGCAAAAGTGCAGGTAAACTTCACTGCCAATACAAGCTCAAACCGCAAAGATGCCGGCCAGCAATTGTTGCCCGGTGTAAAAAACATTATCGCTGTTGTAAGCGGTAAAGGTGGCGTAGGTAAAAGTACCGTTGCTGCCAATCTCGCTTTGGCCCTTGCGCAAAACGGTGCAAAAGTAGGTTTGATGGATGCGGATATTTATGGTCCCAGCGTACCCATTATGTTTGGCGTACGCGGCGAGCGACCCATGATGCGCGAAGTAAACGGCAAGGGCATGATTGTGCCTTTGGAACGTTATGGCATCAGCCTTATGAGCATTGGCCTGCTGGTTGACGAAAAAAATGCCGTAGTATGGCGCGGTCCCATGGCCAGCAGCGCTATCAAACAATTTGTAACAGATGTGGACTGGGGTAACCTCGATTACCTGGTTATTGATATGCCACCCGGCACCGGTGATATCCATCTTACCCTGATGCAGACCGTGCCTGTTACCGGTGTTGTTATTGTAACCACACCACAGGCTGTAGCGCTGGCTGATGCGAAAAAAGGGATTGCCATGTTTGGCCAGGCACAGATTAAAGTGCCTATTATCGGACTGGTAGAGAACATGGCTTACTTTACACCGGCCGAGCTGCCAGACAATAAGTATTATATTTTCGGCAAAGAAGGCGGTAAAAAGCTGGCCGAAGAATATGAGATTCCGTTCCTGGGCCAGTTGCCGCTTATACAGAGCATCCGCGAAGGCGGTGACCTGGGTATACCTGCCATGATGGGCGACGATGCATCGGCCAAACGCCCTATTGAATATTTTGCAGGTATCGCAGCACGTAACATTGCCATCCGCAATGCAACGGCGAGGGCTACCAAAGTAATTGAAACTACTATATAACTGAATGTATCATCTTCCTGAATACAAAGAGAATAATGAAGGGGTATTGCTGCCATTTATGCGGCAATACCCTTTTGTATTGCTGTGCGGCAGCAATGCGGCAGGAGAGCCGGTAGTATCGCATGTACCGGTGTTGATTAAAGCGCGCGGGGGCAGGATATACCTGCAGGGGCACATGATGCGCAAAACAGATCATCACATCGCTTTTGAGCAAAACCCGGCCGCGCTGGCAGTGTTTAACGGTCCGCATACTTATGTAAGTGCTTCGTGGTACAGCAACCCGCAGGTAGGCAGTACCTGGAACTACATGGCAGTACATGCACGCGGACAAATGCGTTTCCTGGAGCAAGCGCAGCTGCTGCACATCCTGGAAGAAACCACCGCGCTGTTTGAAAACAATGCCGGTTCACCTGCGCTGTTCAAACACCTGCCCAATGAATACGTGCAGCGCATGACAAAAGCAATTGTGGCTTTTGAAATTGAAGTGGCAAACCTGGATGGCATCTTTAAATTAAGCCAGAACAGGGATACTGCTTCTTACGATAATATTATACAGCATTTGCAGGCACAGGGTGGCGATGCTGCTGCCATTGCCGCTGAAATGGAACAACGTCGTAACAAGGTTGCCGGGGTATAAAACCCGCTTTATTATAACTACTGATTGATACATGAATAAACAACAACTGATAGCGCAGATACAGGAAAAACGTTCTTTTTTATGTGTAGGGCTTGATACGGATATTACCAAACTGCCCGCACATTTACAGCAACACCCTGATGCAGCGTATGAGTTTAACAAGGCCATTATTGATGCCACGAAAGACCACTGTGTTTCCTATAAAATAAATACCGCCTTTTATGAATCCATGGGTTTGAAAGGCTGGGAAATAATGGAAAGAACACTGGCCTATATTCCCAAAACACACCTGAGCATTGCAGATGCCAAACGCGGCGATATCGGCAATACCGCTGCGCAATATGCGAAAACCTTTTTTGAAGTATTGCCTTTTGATGCAGTAACCGTAGCGCCATACATGGGTGAAGACAGTGTACGCCCGTTCCTGGAATACGATAATAAATGGGCCATTGTACTGGGCTTAACATCCAACAAAGGCAGCAACGATTTTCAGCGTTTAATGGTGCAGCATGCAGCCGATGATACGGCCCTGCTGCCGCATATTGTAGCACCCAACAGGCCACGTGCTTTATACGAAGAAGTGCTTACCAAAGTAGCAGCCTGGGGCAGCACCGATAACCTCATGTTTGTAATTGGCGCCACACAGGCCTCGCAGTTGCAGGATATACGCAGCATTATACCCGACCACTTTTTACTGGTGCCTGGTGTTGGCGCACAGGGTGGCAGCCTGGAAGAAGTAGCGAAGTATGGCAAAAACAAAGATTGCGGCCTGCTGGTAAACGCCAGCCGTGCAGTAATCTACGCCGCAACAGATGAAACATTTGCCGAAGCAGCTGCCAGGGCCGCCAAAGATTACCAGGTGGAAATGAGCAGTTACCTGTAGAACAGGGTTGAATGACTTTATGGCTGGGTGGTTGAATTGTTTTATGAATGCTGTGCCACCGGGTATTTCGTTAAATTTGGATATGGGTGATTACGCAACAAATCCGCATGCTAAACTGGTAGCATTGTTAACCACATTGGTAAAAGCCGTTGAGGCGGACACTGCTGTGGTGCAGGATGTGTTTGAGCCGGTACTGTATGCAAAAGGACATCAGTTGGTGATGCCCGGTAAAACAGCGCGGTTCATGTATTATATCAATACCGGTTACATACGCACTTTTTACCTGGACGATTTAGCGGAGGTAACAACCAATATTAACTGTCCGCTGGGATTTATTACTGCTTTTGACAGCTATGTGACCCAACAGCCTGCAAGTGAATACCTGGAATGCATAACCGATTGCCAGTTGCTGCGCATCAGCAAGCAGGCGCTGGACAACCTGTTTCGTAAAAGCCCCGTATGGGCAGAAGCGGGCCGTTTAATTAACGAACAGGTAATTGTGTACAACGCGCAGCGTACACGGGATATGGTCACCGTTTCGGCTGAACAGCGTTACCTTAACCTGATGGAAGAACACCCCGATTTTTTTCAGCACATACCACTCCAGTATCTCGCATCATTTATCGGCGTTAAGCCTGAATCGCTGAGCCGTATCCGCAAAAGATTAAGTTTTCCTAACCCGGGTTAATTATTACTCTGCCAGCTGTACTGAGCTTTGTGCCATAAACTGTACAATATGCAATCAGTAAAAGGGAAAACAGCATTTATTACGGGCGCCTCATCAGGTATTGGTAAAGCGTTTGCTTATCATTTGGCTGCTCGGCAATGTCATCTTATACTTACCGCGCGCTCAGAAAATGCACTGCACGAAATTGCCCGTGATATAAGGCAGCAATACCAGGTGCAGGTAACCGTATACGCCGGTGATCTGTGTGATGCCGCTATGCCGCAGCAATTGTTTGATAAAACCAGTAAGGACAGTCTGCAGGTAGATATACTCATAAACAATGCGGGCTTTGGCAAGTGGGCTCATTTCCTGGATGAAACCATCGCCAGCTACGAAGAAATGATTGCGCTTAATATTACTGCGCTGGTAAAATTAACCCACCTGTTTTTGCCTCAAATGCTCACAAGGGGAGAAGGCGGTATCATTAACATTGGCTCAACAGGCTCGTTTCAACCCTGCCCGTATATCGGCGTGTATTGTGCGTCCAAAGCTTTCGTACTGAGCTTTTCAGAAGCCTTGTATGGTGAGTATTTTAAAAGGGGCATCCATATTACGGCAGTTTGCCCCGGCAATACGCAAACGCCCTTTTTCAGCCGCGCCAATGCCAACACAAAAGGCATGGGCTTCGATACACCCGAAAAGGTCGCTAAAGACGGTCTGTCTGCCCTATTAAAAGGAAAGAACTACACCGTAATTGGCTTCGGTAACTACCTGCAATCACTCAGCTCCCGTTTCTTCACCAGGAAAATGACCATTGGCATTGTGGGCAATATCTTCAGGGGCAAGGTGAATGCGATGGTTGCCAGCCGTGTACTATAACAATTCAATCCATATACCATCCTGCCTACATCCCTTTCATCCCCTGCATGCCACCTGCTGATTGTACCATTTGCAAATGCATTTGTATAATGGGAAGGTATTTTGCCGTAAAGGCTTTAAGACGTGTATTGGTGGTACTGTTCCATTCTGTTTTAAATAAGGCTACTGCCTGTTGGTGTCCTTTTAACTGTGCCATCAGGTAAGCCCGGTCAAAGTCATGGCCCTTTTTCTGCATCAGTGTTTGCAGTACCATAGCATGCTCGTTGTCGGGCTGGGAGGGCAGTGTTACCTGCATACTGTCTGCAATGGCCTTTAGTTCGGTAAGGCAGGTGGTATGGTCTGTCACCATATTCTGACCAAAGGTTTTCACAGTATCGCTGATGCCCTGGCCAAGTGCCAGCTGACCAGCCTGTATCTCAGCCATATTGGCAATGGCGGCCTTGGTCATAAAGTCACGGTCTGCCTGGCTTAATTCAGGCGCGTTGCGTTTGTTGAACGATAGTAACAGCAAACAGACTGCAATAGCTGCTATGCTGCAGAGGAGTAGTTTTTTCATGGCTCGCTTTTACGCGAGCTGTGGCAAAAAGCATGCTTGCACTATAACTGCATACCTGTAATGCAATTATGTTATGGCCAGGTAGTACTGCTGTGGAAATAATGGGGCAGCTGCGGGCATACCCCGCCATCAACCATTCAACCGGTAAGCCATAGATTGAACACTTGAACAATTAAACCTTGGAACGGTATAAGCTTTACAGCTTGCTGTAAGCAGGTTTGGTGCGCCGGGTGCTGACCTTGTTGTTGCGTAACAATTCCTGCAGGTCAATGGCTTGTTTTTTTAGTGATTCGCCGTCTCCAATTTCATAGCCGTTGCTGATGAGTGCGTCGGCTGCTGCAATAGCCTTATCAGGCATGTCCAGGTACAGGTACAACAGGGCGGTGTTGTAAAAACTGCCATAGCGCATTTTGCGGGCTGCCTTGTCGGCCGTGTTGTATTTGCGGGGCAGTGAAAGAAAATAGTCGAGTGCTGGTTTCAGCTGCGTATAAAATTGTTCATTGTTTGCATCCTCCAGGTTAACCACGGCATCTTTTACGGTTTTTAAAGCGCTTTGCTGGCTGACATATTCAGGGTGCTGTTTATCGGCCAGTATCCACAGGTGTTCGTAGCTGTTTACGGTTCCGTACCCAAAGTTGTAAGTGAGCTCCATGCCCATGGTACCTGCTGCATTGTTTACAGCAGTTACCAGCAGGGCTGTTGTAATACTGTCTGCATGCTGCTGCCAGTAGGTTTCTGCTGCTGCGCGTGTGGGCAGGGCAGGGGTGGTATAGGTGGTTTGTGTACCCAGGGTAGTATTGCTGTAAATACGTTTATTGGCAGCATCGTAAGCATTGCCTGTACATACAATGGTATAGGGCAGCTGCATGCTGTAACCGCTGGGTTCCTGTTTGTCGTTGTACTGGGTGGTAATACTGGCAGCACCCGGTGTAATGCTGGTAGCGCTGAAGTACAGTTTAACGGGTGCTTCGGTTTCCTGTTTTTCAAATCCCTGTATCCCCGCTATATCGCCCAGCGCATCGGTTGAAAACAAGGTATCGGCATTGGGCGGCAGGGATATGGTAATGTTGTACGTGTGTATGTTTTTATCAAGCGGGTGATGGGGCAGGTTGCGGTAGCGGATGAAATAGTGAAACCTGTCAAGGTCTACCTGCTGCGCAAACGCGCACGAAGCTACTGTACATGCCAGCAGCAATAAAGGCAATTGTTTCATAACAAAGATTTAGGGGTGTTGCCGCTACTAAATTAACAAAATCTGCTATATAAAAAAGGGGCAATACCGTTTCCGGTATGCCCCTAACCTTGACCTCACTTAACTGTAAACTTTACCTTTTAGCTTTTTTATAGCTGACCGCCACCCAGTGCGCGGTACAATTCAACAACAGCGCTCAGTTGCTGGCGTTTAATATCTGCCAGGCTCAGCTCGCTCTGCAGGCTGTTGGTCTGTGCAGTAATTACTTCCAGGTAGCTGGCCATACCGCTTTTGAACAGCAGTTCCGCATTGCTGATGGCATGCTGTAATGTATCAGTACGGGCCTTTGTGATCTGTGCCTGTGATTTCAGCTGGTTAATTTTCACTACTGCATCCGAAACTTCGGTAACAGCAGTGTAAACAGATTGCCTGAATTGTATCACGGCAGTTTCACGGCCTATTTTTGCAGTTTCAAGCTGTGTTTTCAGCTCCCTTTTCTGTAAAATGGGTTGTAAAATAGCACCTGAAGCCAGGCCGAACAACGAACCCGGGATATTAAACCAGTTGCTGGCTTTGAAGCTGTTTAAGCCGCCGCCTGCGGTAATGTTCAGCGCAGGATACATGCTGGCTTGCGCCACACCTATTTGTGCGGTCGCTGCTTTCAGCTGCAGTTCCGCAGCACGTACATCGGGACGCATCTGCACCAGGCGGGCAGGCACACCGGTTGAAAAAGTATCTGCAACAGGTAATGTTGCAAAGTTGTTGGTGTGTGCAATGGTTTGCGGCAAATCACCTGTTAACAGGCGCAGTGCATGCTCCTGTATGGTGCGGGCCTGTTCCAGCTGCGGTATCAGCAGGGCAGTGCTCTGCTGTTGTGCAGTGGCCTGCTCTACTGCCAGTGTGGTTACTTCACCTGCATCGCGCTGCAGTTTGGTGATGGCTAACACACGGTTGGCGAGATCCAGGTTTTTGCGGGCAATATCCAGCTGTTCTTCCAGCATCAGCAGGTTATAGTAACCTTGTGCAATAGTGGCTACAAGCCCTGTCTGCACTGCTTTTGCAGCTTCTGCCGTTTTCAGGTATGAGGCTAAAGCCACCGCTTTTTGCTGGCGTATTTTGCCCCATATATCGGCTTCCCATGCAAGGTTTAAACCAACGGTGTAATCTTCAATATGCGCTTTGCCCAGGAAGGTGCTGGCGCTTTTGCCATTCAGACTGTTGTCAGAAGGGCGGCTGATCTGTGCAGATACCTGGCCGTTAACGGTTGGGCCAAAGGCTGCCCTGGCCTGTAGTAACTGCTGTTGTGCTGTTTCAATATTTTTAACAGCGATCTGCAGGTCAAAATTGTTTTCGATACCGCGTTTAATCAACTGCTGCAAAGTAGCATCAGTGAAAAATGTTTGCCAGGGAATAGTGGCAATGCTGGTGGTATCGTAGGTAACTGCTGTACTGTCGAACGATGGCGGCAGTGCCAGTGCAGGTGCCTGGTTGTTTTTGCTCACCCCGCATGCGCTCCATATCACTGCTGCAGCAGCTATAACGGGGAAACTGAATATTTTCTTACTTATCATAATCTTGTTTTTTGAGCTGTCAGCCATCAGCAATGAGCTGTGAATTTATAATTCTGACTGTTCTTACTTTGTATTCCTTTGTACTTGCTCCGGGTGCTTCGCGCTGCTGTTGATCATTTCCTTCCTGTTCCGTTCTGTATCACTTGTTCCTTGCTTTCACAACTCAAAGCTGAAAGCCTGCAGCCCTGTTTAACCCTGGCAGGTTGTTCACGCCGGGCTGCCTTTCACACATCAAACCTGCATTGCCCGGCGTTTAAACCTATACCTATAGCTATTTATCTAAAGAAAGTGTTCCGTGTTGCAAATCATTGCCTGTTTCAACAATGGGTTTGCGGGTAGATACTTTTTCGTGCAGGTACTGGAATATCACAAACAGTACAGGCACAATGAATATACCGAGTACCACACCGGTAAGCATACCACCAATGGCACCTGTACCAATTGAGCGGTTACCCAGCGCAGATGCACCTTTGGCGCGCAGCAGCGGTAACAGGCCCACGATAAAGGCAAAGGAAGTCATCAGGATCGGGCGCAGGCGCAGCTGTGCTGCTTCCAGTGCCGATGCTACCAGCTTCATACCCGATCTGCGGCGTTGAACAGCGTATTCCACAATCAGGATCGCGTTCTTGGCCAGCAAACCTACCAGCATGATCAGACAAACCTGAACATAGATGTTGTTGTCTACGCCCATCAGTTTAATAAACGAGAACACACCGAATATACCCACAGGGATAGAGAGGATGATCGCGAGCGGCAGTACATAACTTTCGTACTGTGCACTCAGCAGGAAGTAAATAAATACCAGGCTCAGGATAAAGATGAACACAATCTGCGAGCCCGCTTTAATTTCTTCCCTTGTCATACCGGTCCATTCTGTGGCAAAGCCTCTTGGCAGTACCTGCGCTGCAGTTTCTTCAATGGCTTTAATGGCGTCGCCGGTGCTGTATCCTGGTTTGGGTACACCGTTAATGGTAACCGCGTTGTACAGGTTGTTACGGGTTACGGTTTCTGGTCCGTATACGCGTTTCAGTGTAATCAGCTGGTTAACGGGCACCATTTGTCCCAGTTTGTTTTTTACATAAATATTATCGAACGAAGCTGCATCTTCACGGTAATGCACATCGGCCTGCGCCATTACGCGGTAGTACTTGCCAAAGCGGTTAAAGTCGCTTACAAAGCTGGAACCGTAATAAATCTGCAGCGTACGCAGCAGGTCGCTTACCGATACATTCAGCTGTTTGGTTTTATTGTCATCTACCTCAATCATGTACTGCGGGTTGCCCGATGCAAAGGTGGTAAACGCATAGGCGATTTCTTTGCGTTGCATCAGCGCGCCGATAAAGGCATTGGCAGTGCTGCCGAGCTTGTCCAGCGAACCGTTGTTCTGGTCCTGCAGCATAAATTCAAAACCTGCCACGTTACCAAAACCCTGGATGGTAGGGAAGGTGAAGAAGAACGCGTGTGCATCTTTCACGTCGTTGGCTACTTTGCCCGACATGGCGGCTGCAATGGTATTTACGTCTTTCAGTTCACCTCTTTCATCTATGGGTTTCATGCGTACAAAACCGGCTCCGTAAGGTGAGGCGTTTGCGTTGGAGATAAAGTTCAAACCTTCCACGTTGTAACGCCTGTCGGCAAACGGCTGTTTTTTAATCAGGCTGTCTATCTCTTCCATGGCCTTGTGCGTTTTGTCAAGTGAGCTGCCCGGAGGTGTGTTCACTGCATACAGCAAAAAGCCCTGGTCTTCTGTTGGGATAAAGCCCGATGGTGTGCGGCGCATCATAAAGAAGGTGGCCGCTGCAATCAGTATCAATGCACTGATGGCTACCCAGCGCTGCTTGAATAAAAAGCGCAGGCTGTTAAGGTATTTGTTGGTCATGGCCTGGAAGCCTGCATTGAACGCATTGAAGAAGCGTCCCATGAAGCCTTTGCGTTTGCCATGATTTTCAGCAGGGTTCTTCAGGAACAGGGCACAAAGCGCAGGGCTCAGTGTTAAGGCATTCACCGCCGAAATAAGGATGGCGATGGCCAGCGTAAATGCGAACTGTTTATAGAACACACCCGCAGGGCCCTGCATAAATCCAACCGGCACAAACACCGCGGCCATTACCAGGGTAATTGATATGATGGCGCCCGATATTTCACTCATCGACGATATGGTGGCTTCCCTTGCAGGCATGCCCGTATGTTCCATTTTCGAGTGTACGGCTTCCACCACCACAATGGCGTCATCCACCACAATACCAATGGCAAGTACCAGCGCAAACAGGGTGAGCAGGTTAATGGTGAAACCAAACAGCTGCAAGAAGAAGAACGTACCTACAATGGCCACCGGTACAGCAATAGCCGGGATCAATGTTGAACGGAAATCCTGCAGAAACACGAACACCACAATGAACACGAGTATAAATGCTTCGAGCAATGTGTGTTTTACCTGTTCAATTGAGCCGTCGAGGAAATCTTTGGAGTTGTACATAATGGTGGTATGCAAACCCTTGGGCAAATCCTTTTCAAACTTCTTCAGCAGGCGTTCTGCTTCTGTTAATATATCATTGGCATTGGAACCGGCAGTTTGAAAGATGGCAAGGCCCGTAGTGGCGTGGCCGTTCAACTTGCTGTTAGATGAATAGGTGTACGAACCAAACTCAACCCTGGCAACATCTTTCAGTCTTACCACAGAACCATCCGAATTGGATTTGATGATCACGTTTTCGTAATCTTCATTCTTGTTCAGCTTGCCTTTGTATTTCAACACGTATTCAAATACCTGTGAACTGCTCTGGCCTAAACGGCCGGGTGCTGCTTCCAGGCTCTGGTCTTTAATGGCATCGGTTACTTCCAGCGGTGACAGGTTGTAAGCGATTAAACGCTCTGGCTTCAGCCAGATGCGCATAGAATAATCCTTGGTGCCGAACGGCTGCGCATCACCCACACCGGGTATACGCTGCAGTTTGGGAATCAGGTTAATCTTGAGATAGTTCTGCAGGAAGGTTTCATCATAGGTGGTGTCTTCAGAATAAAGACCAATGAACATGATGATACTGTTCTGCTGTTTTTGTGTAGAGATACCTGCCTGTATCACTTCCTGCGGTATCTGGCTGGTGGCCTTCTGTACACGGTTCTGCACGTTTACGGCAGCGATATCAGGGTTGGTTCCCTGTTTAAAGTATACGGTGAGCGACATGCTTCCGTCGTTACTGGAGTTGGAGGTCATGTACGTCATGTTCTCCACACCGTTCACCGCCTCTTCAATAGGGGTGGCGACAGAACGGGCTACTACTTCGGCATTGGCGCCTGGATAGCTGGCTGTTACCAGTACGCTGGGCGGCGCAATGTCGGGGAACAGGGTGATGGGCAGGGAGAAGATAGACAACCCGCCCAGCAATAGCAAGATGATGGAAACTACCGTAGATAAAACCGGCCTTTCTATGAATTTCTTAAGCATAATGTCTTTGTTAATTGTGAAAAGCGGCTGGCAGGTATGCGGGTTGCGCCCGCAAGGCCTGCCTGCTGCTTACAGGGGCAGTGCGGTACGTAAACTGTCGGCAGACATTGGCTGTGGTACTATCACAGCGCCGTCTGTCAAACGGTCCATACCGGCGAAAACGATCTTCGTTCCGGGCTGCAGGCCTTTATCTACCAGGTAATACGCTGTTGTATGACCAGTGATGGTGAGCGGTTTGCTGGCTACTTTGTTAGAATCGCCTACAACAAACACATACACTTTGTCTTGCAGCTCATACGTAGCTGTTTGCGGAACAGCAACTGTTGAACCACCGCTGGTGCGTGGAATGCGTACTTTACCGGTATTGCCTGAGCGGAGGATGCCGCCTTCATTAGGGAAAGTTGCGCGGAAGCTGATGGTGCCCATGGTTTTATCAAACTGGCCTTCTACCAGTTCAATTTTACCTTTGGCAGCATAAATGCTTTTGTCTGCCAGCTGCAATTCAACCGGTGGCAGGCTGCGCAGTTTTTCGGTTACTGTTTTGCCCGGCGCATTGTTGGTGAACTGTAAGAAATCGCTTTCACTCATAGAGAAATAAGCATACACTTCTTTAATATCACTCAACACGGTCAAAGGCTGTGCTTCACCGCGGCCTACAAGGCTGCCTGTTTTAAACGGAATGCGGCCAATGTAACCGCTAACCGGAGCTTTCACCAAAGTGTAACCGAGGTTGATGCCTGCATTGTTGCTGGCAGCAGTAGCCTGGTTTACCTGTGCTTTCGCTGCGTCATAAGCTGCCTGTGCTGCTTTCAGCTGCACATCGCTGATAACGTTGTTCTGCACCAGTGGCTGCAGGCGGTTAACTTCAATGGCAGCTTTTTCCATATTGGCTTTGGCTGCCTGTATGTTGGCCTGCGCATTGTTTACCTGCTCGCTGTAGGGGCGGTCGTTAATCTTAAATAATGACTGGCCTTGTGTTACATAGGCGCCTTCTTCCACATATATTTTATCGAGATAACCATCTACCTGCGGGCGAATGTCAACATTCACTTTGCCTTCAATGGTGGCTGAAAATTCCTGGAAAGTAGTGGCCTGTGTGGGCGTTAAACTCAAAACCGGCAAAGCTGGTGGCGGAGGCGCCTGCTGGCCTTGTTCGCCGCCTGCGCTCGTTGTGCAGCTGTACAGGGTAATAGCGAAAAGCAGTGCAATAAGTGGCCCTGTCTGCTTGTGCAGACTTGCCTGGCTGAAAACGTTGTTCATAAAAAAATTGCTTAAATGTTAAGTGGTTTCTGTTTCCTCAGGTTACGGGTGCATCTTTTTCGTATGGATCAGGCAATAGTTGATCAGCTTAACGTTGACACGCGTTTTAACGCCGTTAAGTGATTGAGCAAAAAATTAGAAACGGTTATATATTCAGTATGAGTTTTCTACAGATTTCCAGTTGGCAAAATTACTGCGATCGTTAGTGATATGGGTGTTATCCATCATGGCTTTCACCCATTGCTCAGTTTATAAAACCGCTGGCAACAGCAGGGGATTTTATAAACAAAGTTCTTTTTAAATAATGCGAATCAGTTGGACATATCATGGTTTATCTTGTCCATTTCAACGCTTTGATTATGGCAGCTAAGTTAGCAGCAAACACGGCAGGGCCTTTTGTCAGTAACTGCCAGTTACTTGCCATTTTGCGACAGTGCCGCTTGTGCATTACAGTAGGTAAAACTTGGGCTAGTTAAGCATCTGGCTTACTATTCCGGCAATCGCATCTTTGAGGATCAGCTCATTCAGATTCGGTGAATCATCGTCTGACTGATGCAATGCTTCGGGGTTACGGGTAATGTTGATGGAGATTAATCCATGCACTACCGACCAGCAGGTGAAGTATTTAAGGCAAGGGTCTGCATCAGGGTGTTTGCCCGATGCAATAATTTCCTGGATTGTACTGTTAATCATTTCTGCGCACTCTTCCGATTCGGGTATGCCGTTCTTAATAGTGCAGCAACCCATTTCAACACCGTACATCAGCTGGTAGGATTCCCTGTTGGCAAAGGCGAAATTCCAGTAAGCCATCCACATCGCTTCAAGCCGCGCAGGTGCATTGTCAATATGCGCCTGGTACGCTGCTCTAATCATCTCGCACAGCTTAACAAATCCTTTGCGGGTAAATTCCTGCAACAAAGCTTCCTTGTTCTCAAAATGACCGTAAATAATGGGTGAGGTATATTCTATGCGGTCTGCTATTTTCCGCATCGAAAGGGATTGCCAGCCCTCTTCTTTCACAATTTGCCAGGCTGCATCGAGTATCTGGCAACGCACTTCCTCCTTCTGCCGCAATTTTCGTTCTTTGACACCCATTTTTCTTACATCATTAAATTACTTAACACCGTTAGGCAAAATTACACCTTTTCGAATCTCTTCCAAATATATTTATAACGTTCGATCTGTTTTTTAGACGAAACTGCACTGATATGCAACCCTGAACGGTGCTTTAGTATTGATTATTAAATAGATATGTGAAGTGCTTGATGCAGCCGCTTAGCACATGAATATTTCTGCAAGCCTGTTCAACCCTTCAGGCTATCCAGTTCAAACAATATACCTGCCAGCTTTTGCGCCCAATCGGCATAAATTTTACCGGAAAGATGTAACCCGTCGGACGATACCAGTGATAAATCCTCGTCCACCTTGCGTGTGCCAGGGGTAATATCCAGGTAGTGTACATGGTACTGGGCAGCCAGTTCGGCATTTACCCTATTAAAGCTGTCAATTTCGGCAGCCACTTTTACAATATCGCTGCCTTCAGCATGCGGGGTGGCACTCCAGTCGGGGATAGACAATACAAACACATGCTTCGGCTTTTCACCGCTGTAATGCAATGCCTTCTTCAGCAGAAATTCGAAATCGGCTTTATAATCTTCCAGGCTTAGTCCGCGGTATTGGTTATTCACACCCGCAAGCAGGGTTACCATATCATAATGATCAGCCAGGTGTGTATGCAGCAGGTGTGCGGCAAGCTCGCCGGTAGTCCAGCCGGTTCTGGCCACTATTTCAGGTGCATGTATATGCCATCCTTTTGCGCGCAGCAACTGCACCAGCTGGTAAGGGAAAGAATCGTACAGGGGCTCGTTTTCACCAATGGTATACGAATCGCCTAATGCAAGAAATGAGAAATAATGCCTAGTCATGCCAATGTTTTTTGAAGTGTGGTATAAAAGCGGTGTACATCGCTGAAGCTGCAATACAATGGTGCAGGTGCCAGCCGTATAACGCCTGGCTCACGGTAATCGGCAACAATGCCGCTATCTGTTAGCTGGTTGTGTATTAACCTGCCATTCTCCGGGAAAAACAACGAAAGCTGTGCACCGCGTTGTGCGGGATCAGCAGGCGTGATGATGTTACAACGTAAAGCCGGACTTTGCTGCAGCAGGTATTCAAGATAACCGGTTAAGCGGATGCTTTTTTCACGGATGGCTTCAATACTGGTCTGTTCAAATATTTCGAGTGAAGCTTTTAATGCCACCATGTTAAATACCTGTGTGGTGCTCAGGTTCCACCCGCCTGCATTGGTTTTCGGGATAAAGCCTTTTTCCATTTTAAAGCGTGTGGCTTCATCATTGCCCCACCAGCCGCCGAGCCTCGGTGTATCAATAGATGCTGCATGTTTTTCGTGTACAAACACACCACCCGCAGCACCGGGGCCGCTGTTAAGGTATTTGTAACTGCACCATACTGCAAAATCAACGTCCCAGTTGTGCAGTTGCACCGGTACATTGCCGGTTACATGCGCAAGATCCCAGCCCGCCACAGCGCCTGCCTTGCGTGCTGCCGCGGTAATGCTTTGTATGGGCAGCAGCTGACCGGTATAGTATTGAATGCCGCCGAACAATACCAGCGCCAGTGAAGCGCCGTGCTGTGCTATGGCTGCAAGTATATCTGCTTCGTGCAAGGTTTTCTCCCCTTCGCGCGGGGCTATTTCAATAATGGCATCAGCAGGGTGGTAGCCGTATTGCTTTACCTGCGTTTCTACGGCATACTGGTCGCTCGGGAAAGCGCCTGCTTCCATCATTATTTTATACCGGCTGCCACTGGGTTTGTAAAAACTCTGCATCATCAGGTGCAGGTTAACGGTAAGCGCATTCATCACGGTTATTTCGTGTGGCTGCGCACCGGTAAGTTTACCCAGTGCAGGTGTTAAATGATCGGTGAAATGCAGCCAGGGATGTTGCCCTTTGAAATAACCCTCCACTGCCAGCCCGCGCCAGGTGCTGAGTTCGGTTTCAAAAGCGGCGGCGGTATTTTTGGGTTGCAGACCCAATGAGTTGCCGCAAAAATAAATAACATCCTGTTGCTGGTATTTGGGAAAATGAAACTGCTGTTTCAATGAAGCCAATGCATCTGCTGCGTCTGCTTCCAATGCAAATGTGTGGCTGGTGTTATAAGCTGGTGGCATGGCATCCGTTCGTTTAGCCGTAAAATACATTCATTCTGCGCTAATTTAACAATACGGCAGCATAGTTCGCTTTTTACGGGTTATTTTCCGTTTTTAAACCATCATTTTCCTCTATGAGAAAATTGTTACTGCTGTGCTGCTGCGCAGTAAATATTGTATTGTTACACGCGCAAACCCCGGCTGCCAAAGCCAATTATCAACTGGCAGCTCGTTTCTCGCCCAAAAAGCTCGATAAACTCGTGTTCTCTACTTCGGTAGATGCACACTGGCTGAAGAACTCCACCCGTTTCTGGTACATGTATCAAACCACTGCCGGTAAAAACTGGTACCTGGTAGATGCTGCCAAAGCAGAAAAGAAACCGTTGTTCGATAATGAAAAAATGGCTACTGCTTTAACCCGTATTGTAAAAGATCCGTTCGATGCGCAGCATCTCATTATCGATAGCATCCAGTTTACCAGCGACCATAGTTTCCGTTTTGAAGTAAAAAGCTCGCAGGATGTGGAGAAGAAAGATACCTCGCTGAAAAAAGGTACGCCGCCGGTAAAAGAAAAGAAGGTGTTTTATTTTGAATACAACACCGACAATGCTGCCCTTACTGAGCTGAAAGATTTCAAAAAGCCCAAACGCAAGCCTGAATGGGCTTCCATTGCACCCAACCAGCAAACGGTTGTATTCGCACGCAGGTTTAACCTGTACTGGATGGATAGCGCCAACTACCGCAAAGCGCTGCTGAATGAAGATGACAGCACTATTGTAGAACATGCACTCACCACCGATGGCGTAGAAAACTATGCCTATGGCGATAACAGTAATGAAACCAATGTTGACAGGGAGAAGAACAAGAATAAAAGAAAACCTGCCTACATAAACTGGTCGCCCGACAGCCGCCACTTCGCAATGGTACGTACCGACCAGCGCAGGGTAAAAGACCTTTGGGTAATCAACAGCATTGCCGAACCGCGCCCAACATTGGAAACTTACAAGTACCATATGCCCGGCGAAAAAGAAGCGCCGGAAGATGAGCTGCTCTTGTTTGATATGGAAGCACACAGCGAAAAGCCTGTACAGGTACAGCAGTTTAAAGACCAGGATATCAGTATCTGGAGCGCACCGCAGCCGGCTGCTTCACGCGATGATGATTACCGCGTACAAACCTGGCTGGGCAGTAATGCGCAATTCTATGTATCCCGCACCAGCCGTGACTTAAAGCGCATTGACCTGTTGCGTGTAGAGGTGGCTTCAGGTGTGGTAACTACCCTTGTGCAGGAACGCATGAATACCTATGTGGAAACACGCAGGCCTGCATTGATTAACGGCGGAAAGGAACTGGTTGAATGGAGCGAGCAGGATGGCTGGGCACATTTTTATTTGTATGATGATGCAGGTCACCTGAAAAACCAGATCACCAGCGGCTCGTTCCACTGCGAGGATATTATTGGTGTAGATGAAGCCAAACGCGTACTCTACTTCTCTGCCAATGGTAAAGAGCCCAATGAAGATCCTTATTACCTGCATTTCTATAAAGTGAATTTCGATGGCACCGGTTTGAAATTATTAAACCCCGGTGAGTTTGAACATGCCATGAGCATGGACGATAGCCATGCTTTCTTTGTAGACAATTTCAGCCGCGTAAACACTGCACCCAAATCTGCATTGTACAGTGCAGATGGCCGCAAGCTCATCGACCTTGAAACAACTGATCTTAGCTCGCTCATGGCCACCGGCTATAAGTTCCCGGAGATCTTCAAAGTAAAGGCAGATGATGGCATCACCGATTTGTATGGCGTGCTGTACAAGCCTTATGATTTTGACAGCACAAAGAAATACCCTGTGGTAGAATACGTATACCCCGGCCCGCAAACAGAGGCAGTGAACAAGGCATTCAGTCGTGGTGCAGACCGTACCGACCGTATTGCGCAGATTGGCATTATCGTGGTTACAGTAGGCAACCGCGGCGGCAATCCCAGCCGCTCAAAATGGTACCACAACTATGGTTACGGTAACCTGCGCGATTACGGTCTGGCAGATAAAAAAGCAGCTATTGAACAACTCGCAGACCGCTATCATTACATCGACATTAACCGCGTAGGCATACATGGCCATTCAGGTGGTGGCTTTATGAGTACCGCTGCAATGCTGGTGTATCCTGACTTTTTTAAAGTGGCCGTATCTTCTTCAGGCAACCACGACAACAGTATCTACAACCGTTGGTGGAGTGAGAAACACCATGGTGTAAAAGAAACCATTGATGAAAAAGGTGATACCAGTTTTGTGTATGCCATCGATAAAAACCCTGATCTGGCAAGGAACCTGAAAGGCCACCTGATGCTCACAACCGGCGACATCGATAACAACGTGCACCCAGCCAATACCATCCGCGTGGTAAATGCACTGATTAAAGCCAACAAGCGCTTCGATTTAATGCTACTGCCCGGTCAGCGCCACGGTTACGGCGATATGCAGGAATTCTTTTTCTGGGGCCTGGCCGATTATTACAGCAAATGGCTGCTGGGCGATTTCTCCCAACCGGTAGACATTGTAGAAATGGACAGGGAGCAGCAACAGGGCGGCAAGAAATAAGTTTTGATGGTTGAATGGCTTTATTGCTATTGAAAAAACGGAATAAAAAGGGCTGTACCGAGGTATGGCCCTTTTGTTTTCGAATCATAATGCGCTAATGAGTTGATTATGAGAAAATTAATTCTTTTCCTAAAGTTCATAATAAAAATACCATAAAAGCAGCGCTGTTGCCAGCTTCCGATTAAATTTGTTGGCACCCCGCTGTATGCGGTGTTTATTTTAAAACGATTTACATGGCTGCCAGAACAGACCTCTTTCAATCTCCCGATTATTACCAGCTGGATGAACTGCTCACCGATGAGCACAAACTGATACGCGAAACAGTACGCAGTTATGTAAAGAAAGAAATTACGCCCATTATTGAGCAGTACGCACAGCGCGCCGAGTTTCCGCAACAAATTGTGCGGCAAATGGGTGAGCTGGGCTGTTTTGGTCCAACAGTACCGCAGGAATATGGTGGGGGAGGGTTAGACTATATCAGCTATGGCCTTATGATGCAGGAACTGGAACGCGGCGATAGTGGTGTACGCTCCACCGCCAGTGTGCAGGGCTCACTGGTCATGTTCCCGATTTATGCATACGGCAGTGAAGAACAAAAACAAAAATACCTGCCCAAACTGGCGGGCGGTGAATGGCTGGGTTGTTTTGGTTTAACAGAACCCGATCATGGCAGCGACCCTGCAGGTATGCTCACCAACTTCAAAGATGCAGGCGATCATGTAGTGCTCAATGGCGCCAAAATGTGGATCAGCAACGCGCCCTTTGCACAGGTGGCTGTGGTATGGGCCAAGGATGAACAGGGCGAAGTGCGCGGCATTATTGTAGAGCGCGGCATGGAAGGGTTTACCACACCTACCACACACGATAAATGGAGCCTGCGTGCAAGTGCTACCGGTGAGCTCGTGTTCGACAATGTAAAAGTTCCCAAAGAAAATATACTGCCCGGTGTAAAGGGATTAAAAGGTCCGCTCAGTTGTTTAACCAAGGCCCGCTACGGCATTGCCTGGGGCGCACTGGGCGCTGCAATGGATTGTTATGATACTGCTCTGCGCTATGCAAAGGAACGTGTGCAGTTTGGCAAACCCATTGCGGGTTTTCAGCTGCAGCAGAAAAAGCTGGCAGAAATGATTACCGAAATAACCAAGGGCCAGCTGCTCGTGTGGCGTTTGGGCGTGCTGATGAACGATAACCGGGCAACACCTGCGCAGGTAAGCATGGCCAAGCGCAACAGCTGCGAACTGGCGGCGCAGATAGCACGCGATGCCAGGCAGGTGCTGGGCGGCATGGGCATTACCGGCGAATACAGCATTATGCGCCACATGATGAACCTTGAAAGCGTAATTACCTATGAGGGCACGCACGATGTACACCTGCTGATCACCGGCATGGACATCACAGGTATCAATGCCTTCAAGTAATCATATTATATTTAATACTTATTAAAGATTCCTTAATTTGAATGCGCACGCGTTTATTCACGGCACAGAAATCTACCTTTATTGTATTCAATATTTTTATAAGATAATTCGATGAACATTTCCCCCGAACTGCGTAAGAGAGTTGACAACAAAATTGCCGAGCTGGATAGTATGGCTGGTATGCTGCCCTGCATTGCCTGCATCCACAACCGTGACCTTGAACTGGAATACCTTTCACCATTGGGGCAAAAACAGCTGGGTCACACGTTGGAACAGCTGAAAGCCATGGGGCACGATTACCATCATTTGTTTTTTGAAACCGAAGAGGCCGACTTCGTGCCCAAGGTTGTAGCCCTGCTCAAGAGCAAGGATGTAAGCCAGCGTGTATCATACTTTCAGCGGGTAAAGTTTTACCACGAGAACGAATGGGTATGGCATGCCACTACTTCGCAGATACTGATGCAGGATGATGATGGCGAGGTATTGCTGTTTATCACTTTCTCTGTACCCATCGATCCCAAACATCATTTAACCAGCAAGGTAACCAGGCTGCTGGAAGAGAATATTTTCCTGCGTAAGAACTACGGGAAGTTTGCTGCACTGGGCAGAAGGGAGAAAGAAGTACTGCAATTGATTGCTACCGGCAAAAGCAACCAGGAAGTGGCAGGAGAGCTGTTTATTTCTGCTGCAACGGTAGAAACACACCGCCGCAACATCAAGCAAAAACTGGATGCAGGTTCGTTGTTTGACCTGATGGAGTATGCAAGGGCATTTGACCTGGTGTAGTAGAAATAAAAATCTGTCATGAACAGATTCTGCGTTGGTGCGCAAAAATTGGCGTTCCACACTCCCCCGAGGGTCGCCCACTGTTCACGACAGATTTTACAGGACGTATATACCTTGATGTGCACATCAATAGCATCCGGCCCGGGTGAAAAACCCGGTTAGCTTTGGTTTGGTTGTTTTTGCCCTGAGGCTGAAAGTCAAGGGTTGTTAATATGATTAAAAAGGAAATCCAGGCTGCTATAAAACACCGCCTTGCAGAGGAAAAATATCTACAGTAACGATGAATATGCCTGCAAAATAGCCGAAGTGAGCACCCCACCCAATACCGGGTTTCAGGTAATTTTTGGCTGAACAATGCTTTTTGCTGTACGACTAACGATTGTTTTTTCCGTATTTCTCTGTACCTATGCCCTAAAGCTGCGTTAACAAATGAAGTTGTTCCTGATTGGCATGATGGGCACCGGGAAAAGTCACTGGACCAAATACCTGTCGAAAAAAACAAAGTTGGCCGGATATGATCTGGACTACCTGATAGAAATGAACGAAGAGAAAACGATCGCTGAAATCTTTGCAGAAGATGGCGAGGATTACTTTCGTAAAACAGAAGCAAAACTGCTGCGCTGGTTTGGTGAAAAGAAAGCCTATATACTGGCCACCGGCGGCGGCACACCCTGTTTTCTCGATAATATGACGTGGATGAACAAACAGGGTATCACTATCTGGATCGACGAACCTGTTGAAACCCTGGTAGAGCGTGCAGTGCAGCAAAAAGAGCACAGACCCGCCATACAGGGCCTGACCAACGAAGAGATACATGCATTGTTTGAAAAAAGAATAGCAGAAAGAAAGGTGTTTTACAGTCAGGCAACACATCACCTGAAAGGAGCAGACATTTCGGAAAAGGCATTTCAACAAATCATCCGGCAATATGCATAGAAAATACCTGCAGCTGGCTGCCGTGCTTGGTGCACTGGCGGTAATACTGGGCGCATTCGGTGCACACAAACTGCGCGAACTGGTTTCGCCCGAATCGGTGACTATCTTCGAGAAAGGGGTTACTTACCAGTTTTACCATGTATTTGCGCTGGCATTAACAGCGGTACTATGGAAAGAGTTCCCCAACAAATGGCTGCGCAATGCAGCAAACCTGTTTATCGGAGGTATCGTATGTTTTAGCGGGTCTCTTTATGCCTTAACCTGGCTAACAGCAGGTAGTTTTGGCCAGCTCATAAAAGTGGTTGGCCCTGTTACGCCGGTTGGCGGTTTATGTTTTATTGCTGGCTGGGCCTGCCTGGTAGCCGGGTTAAGACGAAAAGAATCCTAATTTTCAGTATATTGCACTTATCAGGCATCATGATGGTCATTAAACAGCGGCTCATCATTGTCCATGAGCTCGCGTTCAATTTCCTCCATCTGAACAATATCCCATGCTTCGCTCTCGGTTGGCGTTACATTTAAGAAGTCGAGCAGTTGAAATTCGTCGAGCTTTTGCTCAACGGACGGTTTTACATCGCAGATAACAAAAGAAGAATTATTGTCATAAAATTTTTGCTGTAGTTCAGCAATTTGTGTGGCCGCATTTTCGTCTATATCATTAACAGACGCGAGATTGAGCACAATATTGCGGATTGGCTGCTGCAAAAAAGGAATTACCGCAGCAGCAAGCTCCGCTGCTAAATTGTCAGATAAAGAAGACAGTTCTGGTGTTATTACAGTAAATTTTTCCTTGGTATCAATTTTGACCTGCATATTCTACTGGTTTGGCTAAGTTTAGAATAATTGGAATTATTAAATGATTAACAGGGTGTGCAAAACACGCTGTTATATCGCTCAAAAATATTCGTTATAATTGTACAACCTCTAATAAAATTTTATGGATAATAACTTTTCAGCCCAGGTAAAAGAGATCATTTCGTTTAGCAGGGAAGAAGCGCTGAGGCTGGGGAATGATTTCATTGGCACAGAACATTTATTATTGGGATTGATTCGCGAAGGTGAAAATACGGCCATCAAAATACTGAAACAACTTAATGTTGATTTGTATGAATTAAGAAAGGAAGTAGAACTGGCTGTGAAAGATAAAACCGGAAAGAACATTGCCAATATAAACAGCCTGCCGTTGACAAAACAGGCAGAGAAGGTAATTCGTGTAACCGTACTCGAGGCTAAAGCGCTTAAAAGTCCCCTCGTAGAAACGGAACACCTCATGCTCTCAATATTAAAGAACAAAGAAAATATCGCCACCCAGATTTTAAACCAATTTGATGTGGACTACGATATTTTCAGAAACGAATTGGGTATGGTAAGAAGCAATGAACCTCGCAGTGAGTACACAGAAGGAGATGACGACGATTTCGATGACGAAAAACGCAGTTACTCTTCACAGCAGCGCAGCAAACAGAGCGGTAATGCCAAAAGCAAAACCCCTGTTCTCGACAACTTCGGGCGCGACATTACCAAGCTGGCCGAAACCGGTGCGCTTGACCCCATTGTTGGCCGTGAAGAAGAAATTGAACGCGTATCGCAGATCCTCTCACGCCGTAAAAAGAACAATCCCATCCTGATCGGTGAACCCGGTGTAGGTAAAACAGCCATCGTTGAAGGCCTGGCGCTGCGTATTGTACAGCGTAAGGTAAGCCGCGTGCTGTTTGATAAAAGGGTGATTTCACTCGATCTCGCAGCCCTGGTAGCAGGTACCAAATACCGCGGCCAGTTTGAAGAACGCATGAAAGCGATCATGAACGAGCTCGAGAAAAACCGTGACGTGATCCTGTTTATCGATGAAATACATACCATTGTTGGTGCAGGTGGTGCCAGCGGCTCACTCGATGCCAGCAATATATTCAAACCGGCCCTGGCCCGCGGCGAACTCCAATGCATTGGCGCCTCTACGCTGGATGAGTACCGTATGTACATCGAAAAAGATGGCGCGCTCGACCGTCGCTTCCAGAAAGTAATGGTTGATCCTCCAACAGTAGACGAAACCATCCAGATATTAACCAATATCAAAAGCAAATACGAAGAATACCACAATGTTTCTTACAGCGACGACGCAATTGAAGCATGTGTTAAACTGAGTGACCGCTATATGACCGATCGCCTGCTGCCCGATAAAGCCATTGACGTAATGGATGAAGTGGGTGCACGCGTTCACCTGAAAAATATCAATGTTCCGCAGAACATTCTTGACCTGGAAAGGCAGATTGAAGATATTAAACAGGAAAAGAACAAGGTGGTAAAAAGCCAGCGTTTTGAAGAAGCCGCAGCACTGCGTGATACCGAAAAACGTTTGGGCGAAGAACTGGAAAAAGCAAAAGGCATCTGGGAAGAAGAAAGCAAACACAAACGTTATCCTATCGATGACGAAGCAATTGCTGAAGTGGTAAGCATGATGACCGGCATTCCTGTAAAACGCATGGTACAGGCCGAAAGCGAGAAGCTGCGCAAAATGAGCGACGATATGCGCGGTATGGTGATTGGCCAGGATGAAGCGATTTCTAAAATCGTGAAAGCCATCCAGCGTAACCGTGTTGGTTTGAAAGATCCGAAAAAACCAATTGGTACCTTCATATTCCTCGGACCAACCGGTGTTGGTAAAACCGAGCTGGCACGTTCACTTGCACGGTATATGTTCGATTCGGAAGATGCACTTATCCGTATCGATATGAGTGAATACATGGAGAAATTCACTGTGAGCCGTTTAATCGGTGCGCCTCCGGGTTATGTAGGTTATGAAGAAGGTGGCCAGTTAACCGAGAAAGTGCGCCGTAAACCATACAGCGTTATCCTGCTCGATGAAATTGAAAAAGCACACCCGGATATCTACAACATCCTGTTGCAGGTGCTGGATGATGGTCAACTGACTGATGGTTTGGGCCGCAAGGTGGACTTTAAGAATACACTCATCATCATGACTTCAAACATTGGTGTTCGCCAGTTGAAAGAGTTTGGTGACGGTGTAGGCTTCGCTACCGCAGCCAGGATGCAGAACCAGGATGAAAACAACAAAGCGGTAATTGAGAAAGCGCTGAAACGCACCTTCTCCCCGGAGTTCCTGAACCGTATTGATGATGTGGTGATCTTTAACTCACTGAGCAGGGAAAATATCTTCTCTATCATCGATATTCTCATGAAAGGAGTGCTTAAACGCCTCACCAACCTCGGCTTCTCCCTCGAAATGACGGATGCTGCCAAGGAGTTCATTGCCGACAAAGGTTATGACGTACAGTTTGGCGCACGTCCGCTGCACAGGGCCATCCAGAAATACCTGGAAGATCCTTTGGCAGAGGAAATCCTGAACATGAATGTGAAACAGGGCGATATTTTGATAGCCGACCTGGATAAGGAAACCAACAAAATCAAGTTTGCTTTCGGTAAAAAAGAACAGGAAGCAAAGGTGTAAAGTATATTTCGAATGCTAACTACAGAAAAAGGACCGCGCTGCAAAGCCGGTCCTTTTTTTATTAGCTTCCCGTTTAACGGTAAGCATAAAAAATCCCGTTGGAAAACGGGATTATTCAACAAAACATTCAAGGCATCAGCCAAAATCAAACACTATGAAAACCAAAACATGCTATACCGGGGAATCACCCTCTTTATAAAAAATACAGTAGGCTTGTAAAAGAAGGTTTAGGGTTTTGGCGGACATTGAATAGGAACCTTGGGGTATGTATACTAATTAATTCTTGCTGATCACAAACTGGAAGGCCGGCGGCTCAACCGAGTAATATAAATTGGTAATGTCTTTAACCTTTGTAACCGTTTTACGTTTCTTAACATTGAACAAATCGTACGACACCAGGAACGTGTGCAGTGAATGAATGCGCAGCAGCATTTTCTGCATTAGCTCAGTTTCGGCAGTGATGAACTCCGGTGTAATCTGTTGGTTGCGGTGAACCAGGATAAGTTTGTTGTTCATGTTTTTTGTTTGTTGTGATTGACAGTACAAGATTACGACCCCGCCCTGGTTGCATCGATATAAAAACAATTAAAACAATATTTATATATGATTAAATGCTTTTATTTTATTTCAATGCTTTTTAAGGAGATACTGTAATTTTAAAATCAAATGCAGTCACAGCAAGCATTACAATTTACTGGGCTGTTTTTAAGTTGAAGCAAAAAGTATGGATTATACCCGGGAATTCCGCAAGTTCATCAACAGCCAGTACCTCTATACGGGTATCCGTATTACGGCCGGCGTAATTATCCCGGCAGTACTGCTGCATCATTTCGGCCTGCTGGCCACCATGATGTCTGTTCCGCTGGGTGCATTGTGTGTGAGCCTGACTGATAATCCCGGCCCGCCGCATCACCGCCGCAACGGTTTAATTGCAAGTGTGATCATCAACTTTATTGTTGCGCTGATAACAGGGTACAGTCATCACCTGCCCTGGCTGGTATCTATCGAGATCGTTGTTTTTGGTTTGTTCTTCACACTGATCGGCGTGTACGGCACACGCGTTAACTCCATTGGGCTAATTGCCTTGCTGGTATTTATATTCACCATCGATAACCGCAGCAGCGGCAATGCCATTTTACTGCAGGCTGCTTATTTTTCTATAGGTGGTATCTGGTATGCGTTTCTAAGCCTGGTATCGTATACGCTTCGCCCGTATAAACTGATTCAGCAACTGCTGGGGGAGTGTTTGATTGATACAGCCCGTTACCTGCAAACAAAAGCTGCTTTTTACGAACACACACCCGATTACACCAAAGACACCAGTGAGCTGATTCATTACCAGGTACTGATTCAGCAGCACCATGCAGATTTAAGGGAGATGCTGCTGAAAACACGCAGCGTGGTAAAAGAATCAACCAGGAAAAGCCGCATACTGATGATGATGTTTTTAGACAGTATTGACCTGTTTGAACGCATCATGACCTCGCAACAGGATTATGTGACCCTGCACAAGGAATTTGATGATACCGGCATCCTTGATCAATACGGCAATATGATTTTACTGCTGGGTAACGAACTGCTCGAAACCGGCCTGGCCGTGCAAAGCGGTTTGCGTGTACACACCGGTGTAGATGCCAATGCAGCCCTGCAAAAAACAACGGAAACATTCCAGGAACTGCGCAAGCGTTACCTGAACCCCGATACCATTGAAGGTTTTATTAAACTGCGTCATATTTTGTACAGCCTGCAGGACTTAACGGAACGCATTACCCGCCTGCAAAGCCTGAGTACCTACAATGATGCAACCCTATTGAAGAAAGTAGGGGAAGAAGTGGCGCTGGATGAATTTGTAAGCCACCAGGAAATAGACCCGCATTTGCTGGCCGATAACCTGTCGCTGAAATCGGGCACGTTCAGGCATGCAATACGGCTGGTAGTGGCGCTGCTGATCGGGTACGTGGTTTCACTGCTGTTTCCGCTGGGGCATGGTTACTGGATACTGCTCACGATTGTCACCATTATTAAACCGGCCTATAGCATTACCCGGAGCCGCAATATCCATCGTTTGGCAGGCACGTTGATAGGCGGGTGCATTGGTTTTGTAACGCTGTATTTTACAGACAATCATACTTTCCTGTTTATCATGATGCTGGTGGCGATGATTGTATCGTACAGCTTTTTAAAACTGCAATACCTGGTAAGCGCTGCAGCCATTACGGTGTATGTGTTGCTGAGCTTTTTCTTTTTAAGTCCGGCCGGTTATACACACGTATTAACCGAACGTGTGCTCGATACCCTGATTGGTTCAGTGATTGCCTTCGCCATTTCGTCGTTTGTATTGCCCAGCTGGGAGCATGAGCAAATCATGTCGTACATGCAGCAAGCATTGCGGGCCAACCGCTATTATTTCGATACGGTAGCTGCAGTGTTTACCGGCAGCCCGCTGAATATGACGGAGCAACGGCTTGCACGCAAGGAGGCCTTTGTGGCGCTGGCCAACCTGTCGGATAATTTCCAGCGCATGCTGTCTGAGCCGAAAGACAAACGCCCGCGGCTGGAGCATTTTCACCAGTTTGTGGCGCTTAACCATATGCTCACTTCCTATATTGCCAGCCTCTCATACTATGCACAGCGCAGTGCTGCACAATACGCATCGGCAGATTTTCAACCACTGGTGCAGCAGGTAGATCTGCAGTTCAGGCAGGCAACGGAATTGCTGGAACGTAAGGTAGATGTGCAGGCCGTAAGCCTGCAAAGCAAACACCCCATCAGCGGCAAGGTGCAGGAGTTGATGATACAACGCCGCAAAGAGCTGGAAAGCGGTACGGTAGAAGCAGGGCAGTCGGTACGTAAAACGCTCTCAGATCTCAAAACCATCACCGACCAGTTTGCGCTCATCAGCACCATTACGGTAGATGAAATACGTGTGTTGCAGAAAATACTCGAGTAGCTATTTTTCCCGCCCCCATTGATAACTGTTGGTTTGCAAACCGGCCAGGTCAAGCAGCCGGTTAACCACGGTGGCGGCCATTTCCTCCATGGTTTGGGGGCGACTGTAAAACGAAGGGGAGGCTGGGCAAATGATGCCGCCTGCCAGGGTAACGGTTTCCATATTGCGGATATGGATAAGGTTGTACGGTGTTTCACGTACCGCGAGGATCAGTTTTCTTCTTTCTTTCAATATTACATCGGCTGCGCGCGTAAGCAGGTCATCGCTGATGCCGCCGGCAATGCGTCCCAGCGTTCCCATGCTGCAGGGTACAACAATCATCACATTGTACTGCGCGGAGCCGGAAGCAAAAGGAGCAGAGAAATCGTGCTTGTCATAAAAGGTAAACGGGTAGCCGGTATAATCTTCATTACCCAGTTCTGTGCGCCACACGGTACGTGCATTGTTGCTCATTACCACGCCCACGCTTTCCCATTGCTCTTTCAGTTTCAGCAATGTGTTCAGCAGCAACTGTGCATAAATGGATCCGCTGGCACCTGTAATCGCCACCACGATTTTGTTCTTCATCCCGCAAAGGTAGGGAAACCTGCGGCGCAGGTTTCAGCGGATAGCTTTTAGCAGGTAGCAGTTAGCTTGTTTTGCCGCATCGCCTTCGGCGACAGTCACAACTGGAAAACAGCTGCAAGCTTCAAGCTGCGAGCTGCGAGCTTGTTTAGTGCAAATCGCCTGCGGCGAGAAGCATAGTACCCGCTAAGATAGTCTCGACCGTCGATGTCCCGATTCTCGATGGCTTTCCCCGCTCACCCTCCTTATCCGCCCTTCCTGCCGTTTTTTTTCGGCTTATCAGCCAAAATTGCCCTAATTTCCGCACCAAATTTTTTACAAGGATGAGGAGAATCTACGTACCACTTGCTGTATTAAGTATGGCCATTGCCCTGCCTTGTGCAGGTTTGCTGGCCCAGCAGCAGGCGCTTTCCACAGCTCAGATGCTGAAAAACGATCGCAAAGGATTGATGAAGGAAATACCCCGTATTACCGGCTGGCAGGATGATACCCATTACCTGTTAACACAGGGCCAGGGCGCAGGCACCACCAGCATTGTAGACGTTGCTACCGGCAAAGAACAGCCTTACCCCGGTGCGGATAAAAAAGACGAGGTTTTTGTACGTAACAACGATGTGTTTTTTAAAAGTGCCACCGGTACCGAGAAACAACTGACACACGATACCATCGAAGAAAAAAATCCTACGCTGTCACCCGACGGACAGAAAGTGGCTTTTACCCGCAGCAACAACCTGTATGTGGTAACCATTGCCAGCGGTGCAGAGAAACAATTAACCACCGATGGTACAGACCTTATTTACAATGGCTGGGCATCCTGGGTATACTATGAAGAAATTCTGGGCCGTCCCAGCAAATACCGCGCTTTCTGGTGGAACCCGGACAGCAAGCAGATTGCCTACATGCATTTCAATGATACGCGCGTGCCGCTGTTCCCTATTTACGGTGCAACCGGCCAGCATGGTTATGTAGAAAACACGCGTTACCCCAAGGCAGGTGATCCCAACCCCGAAGTAAAGGTAGGTGTGGTGAACATTGACAATGCCAATACGGTTTGGGCCGATTTTAACGAACGCGATGACCAGTATTTCGGTACGCCTTTCTGGACACCGGATGGCAAATCCCTGTGGCTGCAATGGATGAACCGCGGCCAGGATCACCTGGTGGTATACGGCATTGACCCTGCTACCGGCAGCAAAAAGCCTGTGTACGATGAACAGCAGAAAACATGGATCGACTGGCTGGATGATATTCACTTTTTACCCGGAAACAAAGGGTACGTGGTACAAAGCGATAAAAGCGGCTGGATGCACATTTACCGCTACGATATGAGCGGAAAACTCATTAACCAGGTAACCACCGGCGAATGGACGGTGAAAGATGTGCTGCTGATTGATGATCAGAAAAACATAGCATATTTCACTGCCCGCAAAGAAAACTCTGCGCGTTTTGACCTGTACAGCGTTCAGCTGGATGGCAAAAACCTGAAAAGGCTCACTTTCGGTGAATACAATAATGCCATCAGCCTTTCGCCCAAAGGCAGCTATTTTGTTACTACTTATTCAAATGTAAGCACACCTACCAAACTGACGCTGGTAGATAACAAAGGCAAAATAGTACGTGAAATAGCAGACAGCAAAGGCGATGAGCTGGGTAATTACCAGGTGGCCAAAACAGAACTGATCAGGGTGAAAACACCCGATGGGTTTGATTTGCCGCTGACCATTACCATGCCGCTGAATTATGATCCTGCTAAAAAATATCCTGTGCTCATCAGCATTTATGGCGGTCCTAATGCAGGTACCGTTTACGATAGCTGGAACTGGCGCGGCTTTGGCAGCACACAATGGTGGGCGAAAGAAGGTTTGATACAGGTGGCAATGGATCACCGTGGCTCGGGCCATTTCGGTAAAGCCGGTCAAAACTACCTGCACCGCGACCTGGGCGACTGGGAAATTAAAGACTACGAAGAAATTGTAAAATGGCTTATTGCCAACAGGTCGGTTGACAAGAACAAAGTTTGTATCACCGGTTTCAGTTATGGCGGTTATACTACTTGTATGGCGTTGACCAAAGGTGCTGATTTCTTCACACATGGTATTGCAGGCGGCAGCGTAACCGACTGGATGCTGTATGATTCGCATTATACAGAGCGCTACATGGATCTTCCTTCTGAAAATCCCGAAGGATATAAGAAAAGTGCCATTGCACCATATGTGAGCAATTACAAAGGCAACCTGTACATTGTACATGGCAACATGGACGACAATGTGCATATGCAGAACAGCATTCAGCTGATCGGCGCTTTAGAAGATCAGAAGAAAGTATTCCAGTTTATGATATACCCCGGCGGCCGTCATGGCTGGGCCAATGACCGCAACAAGTGGGCACATTTCAACAACGAGAAAACACGTTTCTATTACGAGAAATTATTGGAGAAACCAGTAGTGAAAGATGCGCTGGAATAACGGGTGGTGAGCGTGAGTTAACCATTAAAAAGCCGGTGCCCTGCACCGGCTTTTTATATGGCTTTAAGTGCAGTAAGCAATGCACTGGCCTCTTCTTCCTGGCGAAGGGCAACCACATATTCGGTAGTAGTATAAGGTACTATAGAGAAACGGAATGTTTTATTGCTTCGTAATTTCAGGATATGGGTACCAAAGAAATCGCAGCTGAAAGATTGAATGT
Organism: Deminuibacter soli; assembly: GCF_003412455.1. Taxonomy (GTDB): domain Bacteria; phylum Bacteroidota; class Bacteroidia; order Chitinophagales; family Chitinophagaceae; genus Deminuibacter; species Deminuibacter soli. Next base: position 519,955 of record NZ_QTJU01000002.1, read on the forward strand.
CGTTGCGGGTGAAATATTCTACCGGTCCTGATAAAAACATGCCTTGTTCATATGCGAAAGAGAACAGGGCGAAGCTGTGGTTGTGAAGATTGTAGCCGAGCAGGTAATTCTCGTGTACCCGCTTTTTGAACACCCATAAATAACGGGTATATGCATGCGGTGCATACAGAATTTCATATTGTTGCGGGGTATCCACTGTTTTATTGAATAGCTCACGCAACAAGGCAATGTTACCGTCACTCTTTTCCTGCGAAGGCTTGAAATACATGATCGCAACTGTTTAACAATAAAGAAATGCAACCGGTGGTTTCACAGTGGATATGGGGATTGACAGATGGGCGTAGAAAATCTAAGTGAATATAATAAAAAAAACTCATTTGGCGTATATGGAAAAAGCAGCCCTGTTGCAAGGGCTGCTTTTTAGTTTGCCGGGAATGGGCTTTAAACCTTATACAGCAAATCGTAATATTCCTGCGCCATGCGGTTGCTGTCGAACTGGAAGCGAACATCGCGCATACCGTTTTTGATAATTTGTTTCCAGGTATCCGGGTTGTCGTAGTATAAGGGCAATACCTGTTTTTCGAGAATGTCGTACAACTGGTTCAGATCGTAATCATCCTGCTCATGCACGGTCATATGGGCATAATCAGCCTTTGGCACAACAAAGCCATTGTGACCATGATCCATAAATTCGGGTATCCAGCCATCGTCGGTGCTCAGGTTTACGGCACCGTTCATGGCGGCCGTCATACCGCTGGTGCCGGATGCTTCGCGGGGTACGCGCGGGTTGTTGAGCCATATATCTGTTGCCTGTTTCAGGCGTTTGCTCAATGTTAACTCATACCCGATAAGTACGGCAACATTCTTATAATTTTTGCTGAGGTGCACCAGGTTATTGAAAGTGGAAATAGCCGGGTAATCCGAAGGGTAGGGCTTGCCTGCCCAGATAATCTGCACCGGGTGTTTGGTGTTGGACAGCAGCTTTTCAAAACGCTCCTTGTCCTGCGTTAAAAAATCGGCACGTTTGTACCCTGCAAAACGGCGTGCCCATACAATGGTGAGTACATTGGGATCGAAGAGTTTGCCTGTTTGATCGGCCACTATTTCAAAAGCTCTTTTTTTAAGATGGCGTTTGCGGTCGTCGAATGCCCAGTCATTGTTTTCCTCCATGGCGCGGTACAACTGTTTATCGCTCCAATAGCGCCAGTTCTGCGCATTGGTGATGGATAGAATAGGGCAGATGTTATCATACTTGTGCCACATTTCGCGCGATACATGGCCGTGCAGCTGCGATACACCGTTGGCAATGCGCGCAAAACGCAGGGCTGCCAGCGAGTGGTTAAACATATCATCGGGCATGCCGGTAACGCGGCGCACTTCGTCAATGTTCAGCCCGCAGAAATAGGTCATTTTATGCAACAGGTAAATATCGTGGCGTTCGTTGCCTGCTTCTTCCGGTGTGTGCGTGGTAAACACCATGCTTTTGCGCACCATATCAATATTGCGGAATTTGTTGAGCAGGTAAAAGGCGGCAGATACGCCGTGTGCTTCGTTCAGGTGATACACGTCCGGCGAATAATTCAGCTCGTCTACCAGCCTGGCGCCGCCAACGCCGAGCAAGATAAACTGGGCCACTTTGGTGGCAACATTCGCATCGTACAGGCGATGGGTAATGGTTTGTGATACGTAGTCATTCTCCGGCAAATCGGTGCTCAGTAAAAACAGGGGAGCACTGTTAAACGTTTCGGGGTTCAGGTAATAGGCCTTCACCCAAACCGGTGCATCATGAATCAGTATCTGGAATTTAATGCCGGTGTCTTCCAGGAAGCCGGGTGTTTTTTCCATCCAGGTTACCTGCAGGGTCTGATCCTGGTTGCGTGCCTGGTCGTAATAGCCGTTCTTCCATAAAATACCTATGCCAATCAGGTTCTGTTTCAGTTCGTAGGCACTGCGTAGGTGCGAGCCGGCTAAAAATCCAAGTCCGCCGCTGTAAATCTTCAGTGGCTGGTGAATGGCAAATTCCATGGAGAAGTACGCCACTTTCTTGCTGTATCGTTCGTCGGCCTGATAGGGTACCTGGTAGTTTCTGAAGTTCGTCATATAGCTTATTCAATTTCTGGTAACTGTTGCAATATAGCAGTTAATACGGTAATGTACTTTTTACACATTAATTCTCCCGCCCGGTAATCTCCCTGCACAATAGCCCAAGATAAAATGAAACCGGTAACGGTATCCATTTATTTCAGCAGCATCCCGGCTTCACGCCAAAGTCATACCAAAAAAAGGATTTAGCTGAAGGTTTGTTCAAAAACAACCTGGCAGGCAGGGGAGATGGCTGCAATTGACGGCGCTATTTGCTTTTCATAAGAAAAATTTGTGTATTCGGGCAGGGCGATTACATTTGTGTAAACGTTTGCATAGATTGCACGCCAAAACAACCATATCTGATATTGCCCGGGCGCTCAAAATTACCCCGGCCACCGTATCGCGGGCGCTCAATAATCACCCTGCCATCAGTGGTGAAACCAAACGGCTGGTACAGCAAACTGCCGAAAAACTACACTATAGCCGTAACAAAATAGCTTCTTCCCTGCGTTTGGGAAAAACCTTTGTGGTAGGCATCATTATACCCAGTGCCAATATCAATTTCTTCGGATCGGTTGTGCATGGCATTGAAAGCCTGGCTAACCAGCACAATTACAGCGTACTGATTTACCAAAGCAATGAAGCTGTTGAATTTGAACAGAAAGGCATTGAAGCATTCATTGGTGCACGGGTGGATGGCATTTTAGCCTCCATTGCCAAAAGCACCACCGATTTATCGCATTACGAAGCCATTGCACGGCGTAACATACCCCTGGTATTTTTTGACCGCGCGCTCGACAATATGACCGTTCCCTCAGTCATGATAGATGACTACAAGGGCGGTTACCTGGCTACTGAACACCTCATTAAACAAGGATATACGCGTATAGCGCATATCATGGGCCAGCAGCACCTCACCATTTTCAGGGACAGGCTTAATGGTTACCTGGCTGCGCTGAAGCATTACGGCTTGCCGGCAGATGAATCGCTGCTGTTCCAGGGTAATGTTTCCATTGAATCGGGCAGGGAGGCCATTACCCATTTTCTGCAGTTGCCACAGCCGCCCGACGCGGTATTTGCGGTAGAGGATTTCACTGCACTGGGTGTTATCAAAGAGCTGAAACGTCGGAAAGTAAAAGTGCCCGGCGAAATAGGTGTTATCGGGTTTGCAAACGAAGGTTTTGGAGAGCATATTACGCCCAGCCTGTCATCGATTGACCAGCAAACGGTGCAGATGGGGGAAGAAGCGTTTAAATTATTGTACGAGCTGATGTCTAAACCGGAATCAAAAACGGTGAAGTCAAAAGTGATTCTTGAGCCGGTGCCGGTTTTCCGTGCATCATCGCAAAAAGATTACCCGGTTGAGTAAATAATGTAAACGTTTGCACTAACAATATAAAATCAATTACGTATTCAACCTATATGAGTATATCAGCAACAGCAGCAAAGGCTGCGATACCTGCCCCGTTACATGCTTTTGTGAAAGAGGGTTCATTAATTGTGCGTTCACCGGGCCGTATTAACCTGATCGGTGAGCACACGGATTATAATGATGGTTTTGTAATGCCTGCTGCGATTGATAAAGCGGCATACATGGTGATTACACCCCGCAACGACAACAATATTGAACTGCATGCGATTGACCTCAACGATACCTATTCCACTTCCATCGCCGATTTGCACAAGGCAGAAGGTGCAGAATGGCCGGCTTACATTTTAGGTGTGGTAAGCGAGGTGCAGAAAAAAGGATATACTGCAAAGGGCTTTAATCTCGCCTTTACTTCAGACATACCCATTGGTGCAGGTTTGTCGAGCTCTGCTGCGCTGGAATGCGCGGTGATTTTTGGTTTAAACCAGTTGTGGAACCTGCAGATGCAGCCCTTCCCGATGGTGAAACTGGCGCAGGCTGCTGAAAACAATTTTGTAGGCATGCAGTGCGGCATTATGGACCAGTTTGCCAGCATGTTTGGTAAAAAAGGACAGGTGATGCAGCTGGATTGCCGCTCCCTTGAGTTTACCTATTTCCCTTTTCACGCACCGGGCCTTAAAATAGTGTTGCTCGATACACAGGTGAAACATTCGCTCGCTTCATCTGAATACAATACCCGCAGAAAAGAATGCGAAACAGGCGTGGAAATCATACGTGCCAAATACCCTGCAGTAAAAAGTCTGCGCGATGCAGACATGAGCATGATCAACGAACTGCTGAGCGGCCGTACCGATAAAGTATACGATCGCTGCAAATACGTGGTGGAAGAAAAACTGCGCGTGGAAGCTGCTTCTGCTGCCTTGCAGAACGATGACCTGGCACAGGTAGGCAAACTGATGTACCAGACGCACGATGGTTTGAGCAGGGAATATGAAGTAAGCTGTGAAGAGCTCGACTTTTTGGTAGAGCAGGCGCGAAAGGAGCCCGCAATACTGGGCGCGAGAATGATGGGTGGCGGTTTTGGCGGTTGTGTAATTACCTTAATGCAGGAAGATAAAATTGATGAAGTAACAGCCCGTATCAGCAAGGCCTACAAACAGGCGCTGAACATGGATCTGAAAGTTTACATAACCCAAATAGAAAATGGCTCTTCTGTTTTATAACGGCAGCGCCCATGAATTATGAGAACCGCATTTAATTTAAACGATCACCCGCACAAACGCTACAACCCTTTAACCGCAGAGTGGGTACTGGTTTCACCGCACCGAACCAAACGCCCCTGGCAGGGTAAAACCGAGGCGCCCGCATTGCTGGAACGCCCTTCTTATGATGCCAGTTGTTATTTATGCCCGGGCAACACCCGCGCAGATGGTTCAACCAACCCGCAGTACACCGGGCCGTATGCTTTTACCAACGATTATTCAGCCCTGCTGAATGATACGCCGCCAGGCTCGTACAACGAAAATAACCTGCTGGTGGCCGAAAGCCAGGGGGGTATTTGCCGCGTGCTCTGTTTTTCCCCGCGTCATGATCTTACCTTGCCTGAACTGAGCCTGGAAGAAATTGAAAAGGTAGTTGCATTGTGGATCAGCGAATTCAATACGCTGGCTGCAAAAAAAGACATCCGCTACATCCAGATCTTTGAGAACAAGGGCGAAATTATGGGGTGCAGTAATCCGCATCCGCATGGACAGATATGGAGCCTGAACGATATTCCTGCAGAGCCTGCAAAGGAAACCCTGCAACAGGAAAAATATTTCGGCTCTCACGGCCGCAGCCTGCTGGCTGATTATGTGCAGCTGGAACTGGCAAAAGCAGAGCGCATTGTATGCAGCAACAAGCACTTTGTTGCGCTGGTGCCTTTCTGGGCGGTATGGCCTTTTGAAACCATGATTGTAAGCAAACGTCATGTGCAGCACATGAATGCGTTTAATGAAGAAGAACAGAAGGCGCTGGCCGATATTCTGAAACGACTTACCACGCGCTACGATAACCTGTTTAAAACATCGTTCCCCTATTCGGCAGGTATACACCAGGCGCCTGTGAACGACGGTCCGCACCCGGGCTGGCACTGGCACATGCATTTTTACCCGCCGTTGCTGCGTTCTGCAACAGTGAAGAAATTTATGGTAGGGTACGAGATGCTGGCAAGTCCGCAACGCGATATAACACCCGAATGGGCTGCTGCACAGCTGCGTAACCAGGCAGAAGTGCATTTTAAAACGGTATAGGAACCAGGCCAATTAAACCAAATGCTATATGAAAAATGTACTTGTTATTCTGATGATTGCTACCCCGAAATGAAGGTTTTGCGTGTAATGCCCGCCAACACAGGGCTGCACGCCTCGCGTTCATTGCATATCTTTCCTTATATTCCGCTTTAAAACCACACGAAAAAAACTTGCATGAAAACATTGGATACAAAGGATTACATCGTATTCCTGATCTACTTTCTCATTGTTGCCCTTTACGGATTCTGGGTGTACAGGCGTAAAAAAACTGCGCAAACCAATACCAAAGACTACTTCCTTGCAGAAGGTTCCCTTACCTGGTGGGCGATTGGTGCATCACTCATCGCTTCCAATATTTCAGCCGAACAGTTTATCGGTATGAGCGGCAATGGTTTTAAAATCGGCCTGGCCATTTCTACCTACGAATGGATGGCTTCGATTACGCTGATTATCGTTGCAATTTTTTTCATCCCTGTGTATCTCAAAAACAAGATATACACCATGCCGCAGTTCCTGAGCCAGCGTTACAACGACACGGTGGCCATGGTAATGGCGGTGTTCTGGCTGCTGCTGTATGTAATTGTAAACCTTACTTCTATTCTTTACCTGGGTGCCCTGGCCATCAGCAGCATCTCCGGTATCAATCTTACCCTGTGTATGTACGGGTTAGCCATCTTCGCCATTTTTATCACGCTCGGTGGTATGAAGGTGATTGGTTATACCGACGTAATACAGGTGTTCTTCCTCATTATGGGTGGTTTAATTACCACGTACCTCGCGCTGTCACTGGTGGCCGATCACTTCGGTACGCCCGGTGTATTTAACGGTCTTAAAATAATGAACAGGGAGGTGAATGACCACTTTCATATGATCCTGCAACGCGATAATCCCAACTACCCGAGCCTGCCCGGTTTAACCGTGCTTATCGGCGGTATGTGGATCGTGAACCTGAACTACTGGGGTTGTAACCAGTACATCACGCAACGCGCGCTGGGTGCCGATTTGAAAACAGCACGCGGTGGTATTCTTTTCGCCGCCTTCCTGAAACTGCTGATGCCGGTGATTGTGGTATTGCCAGGTATCGCTGCATACGTGCTGCACAAGCAGGGTTTTTTCCAGACAGAAATGCTGCAGAACAACGAACTGAATCCCGACCGTGCCTATCCTGTGCTGCTTAACCTGCTGCCCCCGGGCCTGAAAGGTGTGGCATTTGCCGCGCTTACGGCTGCCGTAGTAGCTTCGCTGGCAGGTAAGGCCAACAGTATTTCTACCATTTTTACGCTTGATATTTACCGCAAAAAGCTGAACCCGCAGGCAGGTGAACGCCACCTGGTAGGCGTGGGCCGCCTTACCGTGGTTGTGGCCATGCTGGTTGCCGTACTGATTGCCCCTTATCTCGGCATCGACAAAAAAGGCGGTTTTGAATTTATCCAGGAATACACCGGCTTTGTATCGCCCGGTATTTTCGCGATGTTTATCCTGGGCTTTTTCTGGAAAAAGACCACTTCCAATGCGGCACTGTTTGCCACAGTGGGCGGCTTTATCCTGTCGGTGGTGTTTAAAGTGCTGCCTAAATTCGCTGATCTGGCGTTTCTGCACAGCACCGGCTTTTCAACACTGGTGCAGCAGAAAGACGGTTCTATGCTGTACGAAATTCCATTCCTTGACCGTATGGGTTTTGTGTTTGCGATCTGTATTATCTGCATGTACTTTATCAGTAAAAGGGATAATGCCAGGGCCATTCAGCCAAATGGCCTGGAGGTAGATACTTCCATGTTTAAACCCAATACGGGTTTTGCAGTAGGTGCGCTGATTATCTGCGGTATCATCGCTGCATTGTATACTATATTTTATTAATATATAAAATTGTCAAAACAAAAAGCCGTTCCTTCCCGGGAATGGCTTTTGTTGTTTATGTTTGCAAAATATTAGCATGTAATGCCCAGTTTTGCTACCAACGTACGCCATGCCCTTGATGGCATTAAAGTATTTCTGGCTACTGAAAAAAACGGGAAAATTCAAACCGTGATTGCCCTGCTGGTTGTAGCGGCAGGTTGCTGGTTTCATATTTCAGCAGCAGAGTGGTGCCTGGTATTGTTTTGCATGGGTTTGGTAATTTCTATGGAAATGGTCAATACCGCCATCGAAAAATTGTGCAATCATGTTACTCCAATTCAACATCCATCCATAAAAACCATCAAAGACATCAGTGCCGGTGCGGTGCTGTTTGCTGCGATTATTGCCGCTATTACAGGAAGCATCATATTTTACAAATATGTAATTGCTTTATTCTGGCCAAGTTAAATAAGCATTAAAATACCGGTTCAAATAGCCTGTGCGGTTAAAATTGGCTCATAACCGATTAAATAAGCATTGAGCAATGTTGCAGGTTAGCTGATTCTGCTAATTTTGACCGGTTTCCCTTTAACATTCAAGGGCGAACCCCCCAATAAACTAACATATATGAATGAAGTCCCTGCAAAAAATATTCTGATCGTAGAGGATGATGATATTATGCTGAAAGTTGTGGAACGTATTCTGAAACGGGAAGGCTACGGCGTTGAAATTGCCCGCGATGGTAAGGAAGCGCTGCAGAAAGTGCAGGATAATAAGTATGCACTGATTATTACCGACCTGATGATGCCTTATGCCAATGGCTTTGAAATTATCAGCAAGGTAAACGGTAACGCAGAGAAACGCACCCCCGTTATTATTCTTTCTTCATTGGGAAACGAGGATTCGATTATGGAAGGATTTAAAATGGGCGCAGATGATTTTCTGCGTAAACCGGTAATGGTGGGCGAACTGGTTATTCGTGTAAAACGCCTGATTGACCAGAACAAATAGCGGTTAACCTTGACAACCTATTGTTGTCTTTTTTGTATAAATGTGATCAGGTTTTAACCCGGCAAGATTAAAATGTACTAGCGATATGGTATTGGCAGATTATTTCTTTGCACCCTTTTTCAGGAGGTATTTTTATTATTTTGACAGCTACCCGATAGTGATACAGATTGCCATTCTGTTAACTACCATCGCCGTGCTGGCAACATTCAGTGCCTATGCAGTGATACTGTACAGGCGCTATGCCGGCAACAGGCATGAGAAAAAACTCGCCCGTATTAATCCCGACCTTGATAACTACATTACCGAAAATATTATTCTCAATGAACAGCTGGCAACCGGCGAACCGGTTAACCAGATTGTACTGCCCATGGGCATCTTTGAAAAGTCTTTATACCGCCGCAGGTGGGTGCAGCAGGCCACCATTGACCGCATTATACACTACCGCAAAAACTTCGGCGGTGAAATAGGCGGGCTGCTCAAAAAATTATACATCGACCTGGAGCTGGACAAGGTCTCTTTCAAGCGACTGAAATCGGTGAAATGGGACAAGAAAGTAAAGGCCCTGAAAGAGCTTACTGCAATGGATATGTCTATCGCCGACGTAAACATTCTGCCGCTTACCAACAGCAAAAACCGCGAACTGCGTTCAGAAGCAAGACACGCATACATCAAGCTCAGTAAAAACGAACCCTTCAAGTTTTTTGATATTGTAACCGAACCATTGCTGATGTGGGATCAGCTGGAATTGTTTAAAATTATCACCACCACCAAAGATATTTCCATCCCCAACTTTGCGCGATGGGTTACTTATTCCAGCAACAAAAGCGTGGTAGCTTTCTGTTTAAAACTTATTGTACACTACAACCAGCAGCAAGCCATACCGGCCATTGAAAAACTGCTGGACAGCAAAGACCATTACCTGCGTGAAAATGCGATCAACGCATTGGGTAAATTAAAAGCAGAAGACACAGAAAACAAGCTGGTAAGCATTTACAGCAACCAGCCGCTTACCTGCCAGCTCGAAATACTGAAGGCGCTGGGTCGTATGGGCACCGGCAATCACCTCGAGTTTCTGCGCCATGAGTTTCTGCGTTCTGCTGATTTTGATGTGCGTAAAAACGCAGCCAAATCAATCATTAACCATAAGGCAGACAGCGCTTCTTTACTGAAAGAATTGCTGGATACCGCTACAGCCGAGAATGCCCTGATTTTAAAACATTGCATGAATCCTTTAATCAAATACTGATGCAGGAAACATTTCTGGAAAGGGTGCAGGATTTTTACGAGAAGCTGGTTTTTACCTATGGAACCACCTTGCTGATAACCTATGCCTTTCTGGCTGCACTTTCGCTTGCCGCCATCATTCATTTTTTACGGCGCAATAAAAACATCGACTATACCAGTATGCTCGATTCGCCCATTGTGCCGGGCATTTCGGTAGTAGCACCCGCATTCAACGAAGGCGTAACCATTATTGCCAATGTGCGTTCGCTGCTAACATTGAATTACCCGCTGTTTGAAATTGTGATTATCAACGATGGCAGTACCGATGATACGCTGGAAAAAATGATCCGTGAATTTGAACTGGTGCCTGTTGACTTTGCCTACAATATTAAACTGGTGTCACAACCGGTGCGTAAGTTCTATAAATCTACCAACGAAGCTTATGCCAAGCTGCTGGTGATTGACAAGGTGAATGGTAAAAGCAAGGCCGACGCGGTAAATGCCGGTATCAACGCCTGCGCTTTTGACTATTTTCTTTGTACCGATGTGGATTGCATTCTCGAAAGCACTACGCTGTTAAAGCTCATTAAACCGGTAATGGATGAAGAGAAACATCGCGTAATTGCCACAGGCGCCACCCTGCGCATGGCCAACTCGTGTGATATTGACCAGGGTGTAATTACACGTGTTCGTCCGCCCAAACAATGGTTGCCGCGTTTCCAGGAAATGGAATACCTGCGTGCCTATGTGCTGGGTAAAATGGGCTGGAGCTGGATTAACTGCGTGCCTAACGTATCGGGCGGACTGGGTTTGTTTGACAAGGAGATAGCCATTAAAGCAGGTGGGTACGATCACCAGTCGTTTGGTGAAGACATGGAGCTGATGACGCGCATGTGCCGCTATTGTTATACCAACGATATCAAATACGCCATCCGTTATATTCCCATTACCTTATGCTGGACAGAAGGCCCGTCTACCATAAAAATCTTCATGCGCCAGCGCACACGCTGGAGCAGGGGCCTGGCGCAGCTGATGTTTGCGCACATCAAAATGTTATTTAATCCACGTTATGGCCGTATGGGCATGGTGGTATTTCCCTATAATTTTTTCTTTGAACTGCTGGCGCCCATCGTAGAGTTTTTTGGTGTGGTGTATTACATTACCCTTATCTGCATGAACATGATCAACTGGCAGTTTGCCATACTGCTGCTGGTGTTTGTGTATGCTTATTCGGTAATGATTACCACACTGGCCATACTGTGGGATCAGATCACTTTCCGCTATTACAAAAGCTGGCGCGAAGTAGCCAGTTTGTGCCTCATGCCGTTTTTTGAAATGTTTATTTACCATCCCATGATCATGATTTTTGCGCTGAGAGGATATTACTACTTCATCACCGGCAAAAAACATGGATGGGGCAGCATGACACGCAAAGGCTTTGGCGGCAACAATGCAGGGGCAGCAGTGGCGGCAGCGAAACCGTAAAGAAGGAGCGGTTGCCTGTGCAATAAAAAACAAGAACAAAATAACCCCGGCCTGGCTGCGGGTATGTACAATATGGAACAGACTACAACAATCTGGGAAAAAATAGCCTGGTTCTTCGAAACCTTTGTATTCCTGTACGGCACATCCATGCTGTTGATGTATGCCTTGCTGGCTATGCTTTCCTTCATCTCCATCCGCCTTTACCAGAAAAAGGCGGCATATGCAGATTATACCAAATTGCTCGATTCGCCGCTGGTGCCGGGCATCTCCATTATTGCACCTGCTTACAATGAAAGCGTAACCATCATCACCAATGTGCGTTCGCTGCTTACACTGAACTATCCCAAATTCGAGGTAATCATCATCAACGATGGCAGTAAAGATGATACGCTGGAGAAAATGATTGCTGAGTTCAGCATGGTGCAGGTAGATTTTGCGTACAATGAAAAAATAGTGACACAGCCCGTAAAGCGCGTGTTTAAATCAACCAATCCCGCGTACGACAAACTGCTGGTAATTGATAAGGTAAACGGTAAAAGCAAGGCCGATGCCTCCAATGCAGGTATCAATGCCGCCGCCTTTCCCTACTTCTTGTGTACAGATGTGGATTGTATCATTGAAAAAGATACCCTGCTGCGCATGATCAAGCCTTTCATGGATGAGGAAGGAAAAAAAATCAGGGAAGTAGGAGAGCCCTGCCCTGAATGCGGTTACCGTCATATTCAGGAAGACAGCCGCAGGGTAATTGCATCTGGCGCTACGTTGCGCATGGTAAACAGCTGTGAGGTAGATGAGGGTGTCATTACCCGTGTACGCCCGCCCAAACAACTCATCCCGCGTTTCCAGGAAATGGAATATATACGCGCGTATGTGCTGGGTAAAATGGGTTGGAGCTACATCAACAGCGTACCCAACGTATCAGGCGGTTTGGGTTTGTTTGATAAGGAAGTGGCGGTAAAGGCAGGTGGGTACGACCACAAATCGTTTGGTGAAGACATGGACCTGGTAACACGCATGTGTACCTACATGCGCGATAACAAAATGAAATACGCCATCCGCTACATACCTACCACGCAGTGCTGGACAGAAGGTCCGCCAAACCTCAAGATCTTCGGCCGCCAGCGCACACGCTGGGGACGTGGTTTGATACAGATCATGAGCATTCACAAGAAAATTATATTCAACCCGCGTTATGGAAGACTGGGCATGATTGTATTCCCTTACAACCTGTTCTTCGAATTCCTGGCGCCGGTTATTGAATTTCTCGGTATCCTGTACTACATCTACATCATCGCCACAAACCAGATAAACTGGCCCTTTGCGAAAATATTGCTGCTGTTTGTATATACCTATTCGGTAATGATCACCACCCTTGCTATTTTATGGGATCAGATCACGTACCGGTATTACAAAACCTGGCGCGAGGTACTGGGCATTTGCCTCATGGCCTTCCTGGAGCCGATTATTTATCACCCGCTGATTGTATTCTTCGCACTGAAAGGGTATTTCAACTTTGTTACCAACCGTAAACATGCATGGGGTAACATGCAACGGCAGGGATTTGGTCAGAAACAAACGCAAACAGCCTGATTTACATGAACCGCATGAATAAAGCTGCTAGAAAATTGAATATGTGTAAACAAGTATGGGCAATACTTTGCCTGTTATTGTGCGTTGGTGCTGCAAACGCGCAGATAAGAAAGCCGCGCATTAACACCGATGAATTGCTGAAACAGGCAGATGCTGCATACAAGGCAGGCGAATACAAAAAAGGCATCAGCATTTGCCGGCAGGCATTGGAGAAAATGCCCAATGACAATGATTTCCAGTTTGCGCTGGGCCGCCTGTATTACGCGGTGCGCAGCTACGACAGTGCGCGCATGCTGTTTAAAACCGTGCTTGTAGAAAATCCCAATTACCGCGAAGTATATGTATACCTCATTAACATTGAAGTAAACTCAAAACGCTACGAAGAGGCTTTGTGTTATGCAGATGATGCACTGTACCAGTTCCCGACCGACCAGGAGCTGGCACTAAAAAAAATGAGTATCCTCCATATGCTGGGCTACAGCCAGTATGCCGATAAATGGACAGATAAGCTGCTCAGCGATTTTCCGCGTGATACCGTGGTGCTGCGCAAATACATTGATACCAAGGTTGAACTGGGACAACAATACCTGAAACAGGGCAACTACCTGCGCGCACGTTACGAGTTTGAAAAGGTACTGGAGCAGGATCCCTCTAACAAAGAGGTGCTCGATGCCATTTACAATATTGAAATACGCACCGGCAACTACGAACAGGGGCTGGCGTATATTAACGGGGCACTTGAAAAGCAACCCAATTCCTACGAATACCTGCTGCGCAAGGAAGGGATGCTTGAAGAAATGAAACGCTATCCCGAAGCGATTGACGTGCTGCAGAAAATGATTAAGTTATTCCCCGGCGACAGCAAGCTGCAGCGCATCAATATCGACCTGCACATGGCTGCAGGCAGGTATTACCTCAATACTGATCCCTACACACAGTTCCAGGCTGTGCTGGAAAAAGCACCGTCTGACAGGGAAGCACTCAACTATGTGATCAATATCGCCTCTTCCCGCAACAACAATGAAGAAGCATTGCAATGGGTGAACAAGGCCCTGAAATATTACAGCAGCGACCGAGGTTTCCTGCTCAAAAAACTCAGCCTGCTGCAAAGCCTGCAACGCTACACCCAGGCTGCTGACCTGGCTGAAAAAATGTGGCGCCAAAACCCGAACACTGCAGGTAACCTGCAGCAGTTTGTTGATCTGCGCATTATGAGCGGCCGTGCCTTTATGAACGACCAGCAGGATGACAGCGCTTTGATGGAATTTAAAAAAGTACTGAATGTGAACCCGCAGAATGTGGCTGCGCTTAATTATTCCATCAATATATTAACCAACCGCAAGAACTACGATTCAGCCAACGCAGTTGTAGACAGGGCATTACAATATTATCCCGATAATGAAGCCTTCCTGCTGCGCAAATCAGCCATATTGCAGGATGACGGCCGTTTTACAGAAGCCGCTGAAGTATCGGGCAGGTTAATGCAGTTGTACCCGCAGAACAAACGTTACCAGATTACTTATGTTGATCAGCTCGTGAGTAATGGCCGCACGATGATGCAGGCAGATGATTACGATGCAGCGCGTGAAACGTTCAGGAAAGTGCTGGCTGTTGATCCGCGCAACATGGATGCACTCAACAATATGGCCAACCTCGAAAGCGGAAGCCTGCGTTACGATTCGGCTTTATACTATGTTGATGAAGCATTGAAAATCACACCCGGTTCAAAAGACCAGCTGCTGAAAAAAGCATCCATACTCAATTCCATGAAACGCTACCAGGAAGCTTATGCAATTACTGGTATGCTGAAAGACAGGTACCCGTACAACAACAAGATACGCGACAGTTATATTGAAAACGTACTGGCTGCAGGCAGGGCCTACAATGTAGCCAACCAGCCAGACAGCGCGCTGGCTGAGTTTGGGAAAGTGCTGGCCATTGCACCCAAAGATTCCAATGCCCTTGCTTACAGCATTAACATACTCAACGAAAAGCAACAGTACGATTCTGCACTGGTGCTGATTAACCGTGGCATGCAGTATTACCCCAACAGCGAATACTTTGTATTGAAACGGGCAGTCGTGCTGGAAAACAAAAAAGACTACACAGCCGCTGCACTGGCAGCCGATTCTGCAGCACACATGAACCCCGCAAAAAATGGTGATTATGCTGCTTACCTTAAAAGCAAACAATATAAAAACCAGATTGGACTGTTTTTCCTGAACTCTACCTTTGATTCAGGCGGATTCAGAACGCATGCCAATATTGCTACGGTGCAATATGCACGCTTTATTAAACGCGGTTCCATTGCAGGCCGGCTCAATTTCGCAGGCCGCGGCAATGGTACCGGTTTACAGCTGGAAGTTGAAAGTGAATACGCACACAACAAAGACTGGCGTTCGTTCGTGAACCTCGGTGTTGCCAATAAAGTGGTGTTTCCTGCATACAAAGCAGCGTACTCTATCTTCCGCACATTTAAACATGGATGGGAGGGAGAACTGGGTGGCCGTTACCTGAATTTCGATACCGTGAGCACAGCCTCTGTAGTAGGTTCGGTAGGGAAATATTATGGTGATTTCTGGGTAAACCTGCGTGGCTATTTAATCTTCCAGCAGGGTTCGCAGTACCAGTCTGTTGTACTGAGCGCACGCCAGTACTTTGATAAAGACGAATTTATTTTCGCCAGCCTGGGTACCGGTAACTCACCTGATGATTTCAGCCGCAACTTTCAGCTGGCAAAGAACCTGGGTTCAAAAACCTACAGCATTGGTGCGGGTTACCAGAAAACATTCCGTTACAGAAACACGTTATCGCTTAGTGGCAACTGGTACAATCAGAAGCTTACTACACAATATCGTAACCAGTACGATGTGTACCTGTCTTTTTTACGGAAATTCTAAAACAACCGAATATGTTGCGTAACCTGATGCGTGGTATTGTGCTGTTGCTGGGTGTGTTAACCACCAATGCCTGTCATTCGCTGCCCGGGGCCATTACACTGGCAAGCGGCGGCAAAAGCAGCATGAGTATTATATTACCGCAGGAAGCAACAAAGGCAGATAAACACGCGGCAGAAGTGCTGCAAACCTACCTGCAGCAAATAAGCGGGGCCCGTTTGCCGGTAGTATCCGAAACAAATTTCAAGGGAAGTCAGGCAGTGTATATCGGCAAATGTGCAGCATCAAAAAACATAGCGCCGGGTATTACCGGTGAAGGGTTTGCTGTGGTGACCAATGCATCGGGCGTGTTTATCAAAGGTGCGTCGGGCAAGGCTGTTGTATATGGTGTGTATCATTTGCTGGATGAATACTTTGGCTGCAAAAAATACAGCGCAGCAACGGCACAGGTACCGAAACAATCTGCGCTTACCCTGCCTGCAGGCCTGCAGGATGTGCAGCAGCCCGCTATGGTGTACCGGCAAACATATTATCCGCCATCGAACAATGCAGAATACCTGGAATGGCACCGCCTGCACCAGTTTGAAGACTTGTGGGGTTTATGGGGACATTCTTTTTACAAGCTGGTGCCGCCTGCCGAATACTTCAAATCACATCCTGAATACTTCTCACTCGTTAACGGTCATCGCCAGGCTTCGCAGCTCTGTTTATCCAATGAGCAGGTATACAATATCGCCGTGCAAAACCTGAAGAAACGTTTTGCAGATAATCCCGATGCCTTGTATTGGTCTGTGAGTATCAACGACGACCTGGGTTACTGCACCTGCGACCAATGCGCCAAAACCGATGCAGAAGAAGGTGGCCCGCAGGGATCATTGATCCGTTTTGTTAACAGGATTGCGAAAACCTTTCCTGGCAAGCAGTTCACCACACTCGCCTACCTCTACGCCAGTCATCCGCCCAAGCAAACCAAGCCTGCACCCAACGTATACATCATGCTCAGCAATATTGATGCATACCGCGATAAGCCGCTGCGCCAGGCCCCATCAGCCGCGGGTTTTCGCAATGACCTGAAAGGATGGGCGGCACTTACCAAAAACATTTTTATCTGGGATTATACCACGCAGTTCACCAACTACCTTGCACCATTTCCCGATATAGACCTGCTGCAGAACAACATGCAGTATTTCCGCGAAAACAATGTGCAGGGAGTATTTGCACAGGGTAGTGGCGATACCTACAGCGATATGGCCGAGCTGGCCAGCTACCTGCAGGCAAAGCTGCTGTGGAATGCACAGGCAGATGCAACGGCAGTGATCCGCAACTTTTGCGACGGGTATTATGGCCCTGCTGGCAAATACGTGTACGAATACCTGCAACAGCTGCAGCAGAACCGGGATGCAGCCGCAAAGCCGCTGGATATTTACGGCAACCCGGTGAATGATTACAACGGTTATTTATCACCCGCCCATATCGATAGCTATTCTACCTTACTGGATAAGGCCGAAGCAGTGGTGGAAACAGACACTGCGTTACTAAACCGTGTACGAAATGTGCGCCTTTCACTGGAATACACCGTATTGCAGCAATCGCGCTTTTTCGGTATCGATAAATTTGGCTATTTACAGCCCGATGACAAGGCTGGGTATGCAGTAAGGCCTAACTGGCCGGCAAGAGTAAAACGCTTCGCAGAACAGGCTAAAAAGGCCGGTGTAACAGAACTGGCAGAAGGTGGTGTTAACCCCGATGCGTATGCAGCCGAATGGCAAACCATTTTCGCCAAAGGTTATACACCTAACCTGGCCTTGCATGCAACTGTGCAACTGGCCAATGCATTCGCACCCGAATACCCCGCTAAGAAAGAACAAACGTTGGTTGACGGCGTAACCGGCTATAATGATTTCAGCTATAACTGGCTTTGCTTTTACGGTACAGACCTGATTGCCACGCTCGACCTGGGTAAGGCCATCAACTGCAAATCCATCAGCATGCATTTCCTTGACGATCCGCGTCACTGGATATTTCTTCCTTCCGCCATTCGTATTGAAACATCTGCAGATGGTGTGCATTTTAAACAGGCAGGCCAGTTAACCAATACAGATGCAGTAACAGAAGAGCATTACAATGTATCCATCCGCAACAACAGCCTGCAATTGCCATCCCCTGTAAATGCCCGCTACATAAGGGTTTCAGCCATCAATCAAAGTGTATTGCCTGCATGGCGTTTCCGCGCCAACCGCAAGTCTATGTTGTGTTGTGACGAGATTTATGTGAACTAGTGAGTAAAAGCCGGTGAATAGTGAATAGTCAATAGTGAATAAATCAAAGTGCAGCAGCCGTGCATCAATTGAACCAATAAACCATCAAACTATAGTTCTTTCTAGTCTTTATATTTCTCTTTGATTTGTCCGCAGAGATCAGATTCGATCATTTTAATGGCGAGTTTCAGCATGTTCTGGAAGGCTTTGCCGTTGCTGATGCCATGACCAATGATCACGGGTTTGGCAACGCCCAGTACAGGTGTGCCGCCGTAATTTTCGTAGTGGAAACGGTGGAGATAATCGTCGTTGTGCAGGTTGCGCTGGCGGGCAATGTCGTAAATGGATTCTGCCATTTTAAGAATCACGTTACCGGTGAAACCATCGCAAACAATAACGTCGGCTTTCCCGGTAAATACATCGCGGCCTTCTACATTGCCGGTGAAGTTGATATCGGCATTTTCTTTCAGCAGGGGATAGGCGGCTTGTGCAAGCAGGTTGCCCTTGCCTTCTTCTTCACCCACATTCAGCAAGGCCACTGCCGGATTGCTTACGCCCAGGATATTGCTGGCGTATAAACTGCCGAGTACGGCAAACTGGTTCAGGTTTTCGGGTTTGCAATCGGTGTTTAAGCCAACATCAAGCAAAATACCGTTGCTGCCGTCTAATTTGGGAACCAGTGTGGCAATAGTTGGGCGTTGAATACCGGGCAATGCTTTAATGCTGTACAGCGTGCCTACCAGCATGGCGCCGGTATTGCCGGCACTGATAAAGGCATCTGTTTTGCCGGTGGCCAGCAAATGAAAACCGATGGCAATGCTGGATTGCTGTTTTTCTTTGAGCGCTTTGGTAGGATGCTCATGGTACCCGATGACTTCGGGAGCGGGGATAAAGCGAATTGCAGGATGTTTATCCAGCCCGTATTCCTGTAAAAGCGGAAGCACTTTATCTTCCTGGCCTATACAAAAAAAGGCCGCCGGAGCATGTACATTGTTTTCGAGATACAGATGCAAACCCTTCACCGCTTCCAGCGGTGCAAAGTCTCCTCCCATCATGTCTATTCCAATGTTCATGTCCGGCAAGCTGCAATTATATTATTCTAAAAGGTTACGCTTTCAGGGGAGCTTTTTCAGCTACCAGTTGGCCTTTGTAGTATAATTTACCTTCGCTCACGTGTGCACGGTGACGTACATGCGTTTCACCTGTAGTGGTATCCTTGCTCAGTGTAACAGCCTCAGCTTTGTAATGTGTTCTTCTCTTCGCGCTGCGCTGCTGAGAGTGTCTGCGTTTTGGATTTGGCATATCTCAAGTTTTAAAAAATCAACTAATGTTTATTCAAGATCTTTAAACTGATCCAACCCTTTCCAGATTGGATTAGTATCTTTTTTGGCCTGTTCTTCCATTTTTTTCAGCTTCTCCAGTACTTCTTTATTGCACCGGGGGCCGCCCACTTCATCTTCAGGACACATTTTCTGGTTGGGAATACTCAGGTTTATAAATTCATATATCCAGTCAGCCAGATACAAATGGCTTTCGCCTTTGCTGATGTAATACACATCAGGATCTTCTTCCTGGGTATTCATCACTTCCGGCTCGTCTACCATTTTAACAATCAGCCTGAATTCGTCCCATAACTGCATGGTAAGGGAATTTCCGCAACGGTCGCACAGCACTTCTGCTGTACCGCCGATATCGAATTTCAGCATCATAAAACCGTTGTGCTTATCCAGCTCCAGTTTTACCGTAGCCCTGCAATTCGAGAAATCCTGCTCGCCATACTGTGCAAAGAACTTGTCCTCAATCTGGTATTGATACTCATGAACACCCGGCTTTAAACCTACAAACGCTATTTCATACTCTCTCCGGTTATTCATGGCTGGCCAGATTTTTAGGGCTGGCAAAGGTAGCATTAATTCATATTTCTACCAAAGGAAAATTGGTTTTATGACCAATCTTAACGTAATTGTGGGCAGAATGAAGCGAAATTATACATTTTTATACAACCGGTATTCCCTCAAACGTACCTGGATCAGAAATGCTGTTTTGTTGTTCCTCGCCATTCTTATTTACCTCGCCGGCTATTTTCCTTCCGCTGTAGAATATTGGTATTCAGCTAATTGGTTTAAGCGCATTGCCTCCATTCAACGCACCCTGCTTGGCTGGCTGCCTTTCAGCGCAGGCGATCTGTTGTATATCTCCTGGGGGCTCGCATTAATAATAGGCGTTATACAATTGTTCCGGGTCATTTTCAATAAAACTTTTACCTGGCAATGGCTTTGGCTGAAGTTATCGCGCCTGGTGGGCAAGCTGCTGTTTATATATGTGTTTTTTTACCTGGTATGGGGGCTCAATTACAGCCGCCTGGGTATTGCCTACCAGCTGCATCTTGATGAGCAGCCTTACTCCACACCAACGCTCGATTCCATTACACAGGAGCTGTTGCACAAGACCAATGCGGCGCGACTGCAGCTGGGGCCGGATACCAATTATGTTTATCCTGACTACCAGGAAATTATTACCGGCACCAAAGAGGCCTACAGCAAGCTGGAGCAGCAGTTTCCTTTTCTTGCGTACCGCAGGGCCAGTATTAAACCGTCTATGTTCAGTGAACTGCTTATGTACATGGGTACCGCAGGTTATTACAACCCGTTTACCGGCGAGGCGCAGGTTAATATAAAAGTCCCCCCGGGTGATTTGCCCTATATTACCTGCCACGAGGTATCGCATCAATTGGGCTATGGAGATGAAAGTGAAGCGAATTTTGTGGGCTACCTGGCTGCCAAAGCCGCCGGTAACCCGGTATTTGCCTATTCTGTGTACACAGATTTATTCCGCTATGCCAACAGTGAACTGTACCTGCGCGATTCTTCTGCTGCCCGCCGCAATTACCGCGCACTTGATACCCTTGTAAAAATCGACCTCCGTGCACGCAGGCGTTATTATCTTAAATACAAAAATCGTGCTGAGCCGGTGATATCTTTTTTTTATGGCCAGTATCTCAAAGCCAATCACCAGCCCCAGGGTGTAGATACCTACAATGCCGTTACCGGCTGGCTGGTGGCCTACCGAAAAAAATACGGGGAACTGTAACGGGAATCGTCAGTCGAGAATCGGCAATCGTGAGTTGTCAGTCAAGAACCGACACATCGGGATATGATAGCAGAAAGCGATTTTTTTACCACAAAGCACACAAAGGGAAAGCCCGCAAAGATCACAAAGAGACGACCAAACGGCATTAAATCATCGTTCACCAATCAGCTAATTGCTAAAAGCTACCTGCTAAAAGCTTTTCTAAAACTTGTTCCGCCACATCATGCTTTCTACCGGTTTGTTGGGCTGGCCGCTGTATTTGGCGTCTGATTTCTGGTTGTATTTTACGGCAATTTCTCCGTCTACCGGGAAGTAGATCAGCTGGCCGATGGGCATACCTTTGTATACGCGTACCGGTTGTTTTACAGATATTTCAAGTGTCCAGTTGCCGCAAAAGCCCACATCACCCTTGCCGGCAGTGGCATGTATATCAATACCCAGGCGGCCGGTAGACGATTTACCTTCCAGGAACGGCACATGGGCATGCGTTTCCGTGTATTCTTCCGTTACACCCAGGTAAAACACATGAGGCAGCAGCAGGTATCCTTCTTCAGGTATTTCAAAAGAAGTGATCAGGTTGTGTTTGCGGGCATCCAGCTCAGCATCGTTGTAAGTGGCCAGCACAGCACCCAGGTGCACATCGTAGCTGTTGCTGCCAAGACAGGCACGGTTATACGGGGCAATGAGAATTGTGCCCTTTTCAATTTCTTCCAGGATGCGCGTATCAGATAAAATCATATAGTAAGGTTAGAAAGTACCTGTAAATGCCGCCGCATAAAGGTGCGCGGCAATTGTTTTGCAAATAAATCGTAAATCTGCAATCTAAAGACACAATTTTTTACAATGCCCTTGTTTTTTCAACAAGATATCAACGAAAACACCAAACTCGGTATCTGGCACATCACCGAAGACGCTGCTTTTTTTGAAGCGAAAGTGCCCAGTCACCGTGATATTACGCACCCGCACAAACGCCTGCAGCACCTCGCGGGGCGTTACCTGTTACAAGCACTTTTCCCGGGTTTTCCTTACCATGAAATGCTTATTGCCGATAGCCGCAAACCTTACCTGCCTGATGAACAATACCATTTTTCCATATCGCATTGCGGCAGTCATGCAGCTGCCATTGTAAGCCGAACACAACGCGTGGGAATAGACATAGAAATGGTTACCCCCCGTGTTTATAATATCCGCAACAAATTTTTACACAGCACCGAATGGGCGCGCGTACAGCAGGCTGCTCCCGGGCAGCCACAGCAGGAAGAGCTGCTTACCGTTTTATGGAGTGCCAAAGAAGCCGTATACAAATGGTGGAGTTTTGGCAGTGTTGATTTCAGCGAAGCCATACGGCTCGATACGTTCGATTATGCTCCCGAAGGAAAAATGAATGGCCGCTTTATCCGCGATACCACTTACCCCTTATCCCTGTACTGGAAATTGTTTCCCGGCATGAGCCTGGTGTGGGCGCTGGAAGCGTCAATTGTGAGTGAAGAACGAGAATCGAGAATCGACAGTCGAGATGATCTTAGCGAATTTTAATACTGCCACTTTCGCCGCAGGCAGATGCGCGGAATAGGCTTGCAGCTCGTAGCTAAAAGCTAAAAGCTTGCAACTATCCTCAGTCATCAAACCGGCTTTTCGATTTAGGGATAAACAGCAGGTTTTTGCGAAGCGTTTGTTTGAGTTGTGTTTTTACCAGCTGGCCCATGGTGTTGGCACGTGTGAATACCGGTTGCTGAAAGTATTGCGCCAGTTCGGTGCGCAGCTGGCTTATTTTTTCCGGCTTTGAAATCGTGTCGTCATGCATAATGTCGAGCAGTTCTTTTACACGATACCGTGATGATACCAACCGGATGGCCATCAGTGTTCTTTCTTCTGTCTGGTACTGCGCAATGGAGCTTTTATCGAGGTGCTTCTGTGCAAGCTCTACCAATGGATAATTCTCTTTAAAAAACTGCGGCAGGTACAACTTTTTTAACCCTTCATACGATTGCTGGTCAAAATCGATAGAGCGGATGCGGTATTGCACATCTTCAATATCAGGTGTTACATTTACAATAAAATTGTACGAACGCATATCGCCCAGCAGCCGCACAAAGCAACGCTCGTTGAACTTGACAAATTCTTTCGCCAGCCTGATGGGATTGATGTCCTGTTTGTGCAGGTGTTCCTTGATAAACACATCACCCGGTATGCCGGGAATATGTTCTTCAATCAGTGTGTTGCTGTGTGTTAAAAAAGTGATGCGATCCGGTGACAGCAGGTGTTCCAGCTCCAGGCCATACACGCGGCTGGCATCTGCCGGTTTAACATAGTAGTGATCGTAGTTGTCATTAAACTTGTTTACGATGCGTATGCGAAAAGGCTGACTGTTGCCAAAGCTGCAAAAGTCTACCCGCGCCACATCAAGATGGTTGACAAAACTCAGGTCACCTTCTGTTTTTAAAATGGCATACATGCGCACCAGGCTTTCGCGCAGGTAGTTCCAGTCATGACTGTCATACGAAACCGTTTCCCATAAACTGTTCCTGCCATTTTTATCCTTGAGCGGAACAGAATACACAAACCGCTGCAGATCTGCATATCCCGCAGGCAGCCGCACTTCACGCCCGTGTTTCACCAGGTAATGACGCAGGTAATCGTTCACCGGGAAAATCGGTTTCTTTCTCGATGGGCGGATGTGTTCAATATGTTCGCGTTCTATGTAAAACATTGGGGACAGCGCGCAGGCGCTTTAGGTTTAAAAGTTCAATTGTTTAATTGTTCAATTGTTCAATGGCTTTATTCACTATTGCCTATTCACTGGCTTTCGTATTCCCTCACCACCTTAATCCAGCAACGGGTCCGTATCATCAATCAGCGTAAGGTTTACCGCATCTGTACCTGCGATGCCTTCAATAGAACCCTTGATGTGTGCTGCATTCAGCAATACCTTTTCCAGTTGTTTTTCGCGTGCCTTCCATAGTTTTTCCATGGCGTCACGTTCCCGCTGTATGCTGAGTTTCATGCTCATAAAACCTTCACGTATCGCCTTCCATTGTTCACCAAATTCATTGCTGATTAAATAGTCGTACAGCATCACCATTTTATCGCCTTTGTTTTCCTGGCTTTTGCGTGAATCGGCCAGTTTAATCAGTGCGTTGCGTAGCACCAGGGCCAGGCTTTTTACTTCTGCAAACGTGCAAATGTACACACCGTCTTTTTCACCAAAGCGATCCATATCTTTCGGGAAAGCCTGTGTTACAATCACCGCAATATCTGCACCCAGACTGCGCATATCGGCCTTCAGCTTTTCAATCCAATCGTTCGAGAAACTAAGGGTGCGTTTGCTTTCATAAATAATGCGGCCGCATTCCTGTCCAAACTGGTTGCGAACGTTTTGAATACAATCCGCGCCGCGCACACCTTTGCCTACTTCTTCAATTTTATCGAAAGGGAAACTTGCCTGCAGCATTTCTTCCAGCAGCAGTTCCTGCACTTCACCCTGTAACTGCATACTGCCCTGTTCGGCTTTACGGCGCATTTCTTCAGCCAGTTTCTTCTGGTCTTCCAGTTGCTTTTCCATCTCGCGCAGGCGCAGCTGAAACTCGGTTTCCTTTACCTGGTTGCGTTCCATTTCTTCCTTCCGTATTTTTTCACTGAGCTGGTTGCGTTCTTCCAGCAGTCGTTTCTGCATGTTTATTTCCAGTTCTGCTTCCCTGTTCAGCAGCTCCTGTTGTTTTTGCAGAAACTCCAGCTCTTTCCTGCGTGCCTCTTTCAGTTTTTCTTCATTGTCGGCTGCGCTTTGCTGCAACATCTTCAGCTGGTTTTCGTAATCACTCGTCATGCTGCGGCGGATGCTTTCTTCCAGCTCTTTCTGCAACTGTTGTTTTTCAAGCTGTGCTTTTCGCTCGGCATCTGCCTGCTGTTGCTGCAGCTGGCGTTGAAATTCGGTTTCTTTCTTTTTAAACTCGTCGTCTTTTGTTTTTTGCCAGTCTACCATTTTTGCACGCAGATCTTTCTGAACCTGGTCGCGGATAGATTCACCGGGATCGAAGCTGTTTCCGCAACTTGGGCAGGTTACCACATAAGCCATAACATATTTTTTTACAATAATAACAGATTCCTGCGACACGGCAGGAGCGGGGTAAGATAGTCGTTTTTTTCTTCATATGGTAACGCTGTATTGTATTGTGTGATCAGGTGCATTGCCGTGCGCAAACGCAAAACCCAACTGTTTTTAAGCTTTAACGGCTGCTGGCCGCGCCGTTACAAGGATTCCCCTATTTTTGCGCACTTTATTTTGCGCACATTACATGAGAAACAGGGCTTTGTTAAAAGAGTGGTGGCTAAGGTTTGCGGGCAATCCTGTGGATGTGCCTTTTGAAAGCAGGATATTCCATTCCTTTTCTTTAATTATTATGGGGGCGCTGGGGTTTGAAACCATTTTCAACCTCATTGTTGGTTTGTATATATCCACGGTTATCACTGCCGTTATACTGGTGGCGCAGTTCCTGCTGTTTTATCTATCCCGTAAAAAAGGCAAACTGAACCTGGCTGTAATGCTATCTGCCATTGAAACCCATGTACTCATTGGTGTGGGCTATTTTTTCAGCGGGGGTGTGCAGGGTTCTTCCTTACTCATGTTTGCAGCTGTATTATTCCTGATCATCGCTATTGTAAGCCAGCGTAAATGGATCTGGTGGTTTTCGCTGAACCTCATACTGGTAGCGGGTTTGTGCGTATATGAATATTACCACCCGGGTATTGTAAAACAACAGAATTATACGCGGCTTGAACTGTTTGTAGACAATAGCGCTTCCTACATCATTGTTGTTACCCTGCTTACTTTCTGCATTATCCAGATACGCAGGGGATACAGCGAACAAAAATCACTCACCGAAAAGCAAACGCTTGAACTGCAGCGGCTCAATGCAGAGAAAGACAAACTGTTTTCGATTTTGTCGCACGATTTAAGTACGCCGTTGAACTCGGTAAAGCAATACCTGCACCTGTTGACTGAAGTTGACCTTGATGCAGCAGAGCGGCTGGATATGGAAAAGGGCTTGCTGGTAACTACCGAACACACACAGGAGCTGCTGAATAATTTATTAAACTGGTCGCGCAACCAGTTGCAGGCAGTAAAAGCCAACCTGCGTGAAATAAACCTGCAACAGCAATTGCATAAAACCATTGGCATAGCAGGCGTAACAGCCGTAAACAAAGGCATTGCGCTGCATACTGCCATTGATGCGAATATTATGGTAACGGCCGATATAGATATGATTCAGCTGGTAGTGCGCAACCTGCTGAACAATGCCATCAAGTTTACACCGGCAGACGGCAGGGTGGCCCTTACTGCAGCAGTGCAAAACGGCTGGTGTACCCTTTCGGTTACAGACAATGGCATCGGCATTCCCACAGATAAACAGGCGGCCATATTTTCACTCGTGGCTGCTGCTACGTATGGTACCGAAAAAGAAAAAGGAACAGGACTTGGATTAATGTTGTGCAAGGATTATATGCAGCTGCAGGGTGGCAGCATCTGGTTCAGCAGTACCGAAGGCGCAGGCGCTTCGTTTCATATTGCGCTGAAAGGGCGTGTGGTGTAACTTACAGCTGTTTTCTGAGCCAGCGGTACAGGTATCGTACAGAATGCTGCCCAGGCATTTGTTCACGCAACAGTCTTTCTATTTTTTGCCCCGATGCTACGGTATACAAACGGTTCTCTTCCATAAAACGGTTGATGAAATGCAACATCTCAAAGCCATGGGTGTGATTGAGCTGGTTGTAATCGGCGAAAGAAGAGGTGGCCGGCGACCAGGTGTAGTGGTACTGTAAATCATTTATCCGGAATCGGCTCATGCTGTACAGGTTTAGAGTTTGAACAATGATCGAATTTACAACGTTCATGTCAGATGGCGTACGCTGAACAAAACTGAATAAATAAATGAAGGATTTTTATTGATGTAATTACGCTGACTTATCTACACTTCCATCGTGGTTGCCTTGTTGATTGGTATGTTTCTAAATGCATTGGTGCCTTCCACCGATTGCTGCAGGCCAAATACCAATGTTACTTCCACCCCGTTGTTACCGGCAATGTGTAATTGCCCGTCGAGCTGTTGTGAAAACAATTGCATCAGCTGAATGCCCAGTGAGTTGCTGTTTTTCGGGTTGAAATTCTCCGGCAGGCCCCGGCCATTGTCTTTAATGCGCAGCAGTATTTCCTGCCCGTTCAGTCGTTTGGCAGTGATGGCAATGGTACCTTTCTGACTACCAGGAAACGCATATTTCACCGCATTGGTAATGGCTTCATTCAGAATTAAACCAACAGGCACTGCCTGTGATACATCCATGTTGATCTCATCCAGCAACAGGTGAAAATAGATTTTTTCAGCCCCTGTAAAACTATCGCGCAGGGAAATCATCAGCTCCTGTATGTAAGATTTTAAATTGATCATGGTGCCTGTATCGGGCTGATACAGTTTCTGGTGAATGATGGCGATGGCCTGCATGCGCTCGCGGCTGTCTTGTATGGCCTGCAGGGCAGAAGCATTGTCGAGGTAGCTGGATTGCACATTCAGCAGACTGATCACAATCTGCAGGTTATTCTTTACACGGTGATGTATTTCACGTACCAGCCATTCCTTCTGGGCTACCAGTTTTTGCTGTTCTGCCAGCAGGTATTCCAGCTTCTGGTTTTTGTTGTTGATCTCTGTTTGCTGTGAGCGTAACTGTATGTTGTGTTTCTGTTTAAAACGGTAACCTGTAAATGCCACAGCCAGCAGTATCAGCGCCGAAATAACAATAATGTCGCGGCTTAGATTGGCCTTGCGCAGGCTAACCTCCTGTACAAGACTGTTATTGGTAAGCAGTGCAATATTCTTTTCTTTTAGCTGCAGCTCCTTGTCTTTTTTCTCTGTTTCATATTTTATCTGCAGTTCTTCAATCTGTTTGCCCTTGGTATCGTTGTACAGTGAATCATCAATGCGTTTGTGCAATTCAAAATGACCAATGGCTGCCAGGTAATTGTGCATCGCAGAATCTACCTTAAACTGCTGACCGTGAATTTTGCTGAGCGTAAGCGGGCGTACCGAGCCGGCCGGCAGCGAGAGTATTTTTCCAAAGTAAAAGCCAGCTTTTTCGTATTGTTTCGTTGTTACATAAAAATTACCCATGATCTGGTTGTAGTGAATAAAATCAGTCACCATCTGGTAATTGGTGCTGTAGTAGGTACGGTTAAAGCCGGTGATCTTAAACATATCCATCATGGCTATGTAGTATTGCTCTGCTTTTGCGTATTGCTTTAAAGCGGCATAACAGTTACCAAACCCTTCGCTTAAATCTACTTTCTGCGCAAGGTTAATGGGTGGCACTTCGAGCATGGTTTTTTTCAGCAATACCAGGGCTTCTGCGGCCTTGCCCTGTATTACCAGGTCGTAAATAATCAGGCTCAGGTCTCCGTAAAAGTCTTCGAGCCTGCCGTTCCTTTTTAAACGCGTTAATGCTTTCCAGGTCCATGCAATGCTTTGGTCGTACATGCCCAGGTCGGCATAGGTGAGTGCCAGTTTGGAATAATAATAATCTGCACGTGCCGTATCGCCTGTGAGCTCCATGTTTTTAATAAGCTCAATTTTATAGAAGAGTTCTTTGTGCAGGTCGGTTTCCAGCTTGCTTACTTCGGCCAGCAGTTCATAAATATCTGTCAGTTTTTTTACGCCGTTGGCCTTGTATTGATCCAGCACCTGCAGCAGTTCTTTTTCGGCGGCATCCAGCCTGCCTTCCTTGATATGTGCATATGCAATGTTTTTGAGTGTATCAAGTACACGTATTTTATCAGGCACGGGTATAAACAGCAGGCGGGTATCTTCAAAATGCTGGATATTATCGGGCACAATGGCTTTGTTGTTACCGCTGGTGAGTGCAATAAGTTTGTTCCAGTATAATTTTTCCAGTTCTTTATCGCCCGATTTGTGGTACTGGTCAATAATGTGCATGTAACAGGATTTGCCATGTTCAGGATCGCCTGTTTCATAATAATAGCTGCCAAGCAGGGCCATGGCTTCGTTTTGCCATTTGCCGGAATGAAGGGTATTACTGAGTTGCTGCGCGCGTGAAAAGCAGGCGTATGCGCTGTCGAGGTCATCGATAAATGCACCGGGCCGCTGCAGGTAATAATCGCCCATTTGCAGCAGGGCTTTAATACGGTTGGTGTCCTGGCCGCTTTTCTGTACGCGGAACAACAACTGCTTTATTTCCGGTGAGGAGCCGGCGGAACCTTGTCCGTAGGCAAGAATATTGGCGATAAGCAAACCGGTTGCAAGCAGTAACGGCCTCAGCATGATAGAACAGCAGTTTGGAATAAAAATACCGCTTTTTCAACGGCAAAATATGGTTGAACACAGCAAACTGAGGTATAAATTAGCAATTTAGACGAATGGTATGAACAATGCGCCGGAACAGGGAAATTGTATGGCATAACCCGCTCATCTTACATCATTTGCATATTTTTTTGGAGGAGCGAACTATTCTGCTATATTTGCACCCCGCGCGGCGGTGGCGAAATTGGTAGACGCACTACTTTGAGGTGGTAGCGCCGTAAAAAGCGTGGCAGTTCGAATCTGCTCCGCCGCACTTTGAAACCCGTTCTTTACGAGCGGGTTTTTTGTTTTTATGTCCGGTCGCTCAGCAGCCATCGCACTAATCCACCAGCGCCGGCAATACAATTCTGAATGTTGTGCCCTTGCCCGGCTCGCTCCATTTTACAAATATTTGCCCCTGGTGGTATTGTTCAATGATACGTTTGGTGAGTGTAAGGCCCAGTCCCCAGCCGCGTTTCTTGGTGGTAAAACCCGGATTAAACACCTTGCTCAGGTTTTTGGCCGGTATGCCTTTGCCGCTGTCGGTAATATCTATAATCACATGGCTGTGTGCCGCGTGTACATGCACATGCAGGCTGCCTTTACCTTCCATGGCGTCCAGTGCGTTTTTGATGAGGTTTTCGATAACCCAGTCAAACAGCGGCGCTGATAACATGGCATGCACAGTTTCCCTGTTCTCAAAATCAAGTTGAAACCGGATGCCTGCACCGGCTTTTTTACGCATGTAATTTACCATGTGCGTAACCTGGCCCAGCAGCTCTTTTTTCTCCAGGCTGGGCTGACTGCCGATTTTTCCAAAACGGTCAGATATCAGTTGCAGCCTGGTTACATCTTTCTCTATCTCTGTGGCAATGGCCTCGTTACCGTTTTCATCTTTCAATACCTCCACCCAGCCCTGCAGGCTGCTTACCGGTGTGCCCAGCTGGTGCGCTGTTTCTTTGGCCATGCCCACCCACAGCTGGTTTTGCGAGCTTTTATGGCTGGTGCGTATCAGCAACAGGGTAATTACAATAAACAGCGAGATAATGATCAGTTGTACCAGCGGGTAGTATTGAATTTCCTGCTGCAGCACACTGCGGCCATAGTAGTATTTATTGGCCTGGTAAGGCTGTTGCGATACCACCATTACAATAGGGGCGTGCAGCGCTTTAAACGAAGCCAGGGTACGCCGCAGGTATTGCGGGTTGTTGCGTATGCTGTTGCTGTCGAGGTTAAGATAGTTGTTGGTGATGCTGTCTTTCTCGTCGGTTTCAATAATGGGGATATCCACGTTTTCAGTAGATATTTTGGAGGCAAGGTTAAGGCTGGTCTGGTCCGTAGCACTGAGAATGGTGCGTTGTGCCTCTACCCACGCATCTACTTTTTTGCGTTCATCGGCAGCAATTTTGCCGGTTAAATAACGTGAATACACAATGGTGCCGGCCACAATAATGATGGCAGCCAGCGCCAGTACCGTCTTCCAGTTAAGCCATGCACGTATCATGCTTCTAATGTAGCTTTTTTAATGGTGTAAAGCATGCGGCAGGTACAAACAAAATAAGAAAGGCTGCCCGCAGGCAGCCTTTCGATGATTATTTTTTGCAGAGACTTTGATGATTGGCTTAGCTGAACAAACCGCCTTTTTTCAGGGTTTTCACGCCTTCGCCAATTTTGAAACCGTTCTGGTAAATTTCGATTTTGTAATCGCCTGTCTGGTATTTGCCATCCTGTTTCCAGTCGAAGCTTACAGGAGAGCGTTTGCCTTGTTCGTAGTTCGCGTTTACTTTGTTGGTGAATACTTTTTCACCTTCATCGCGGGTGGTGAAAGTACCGCTGCCGTATGCAGGGATAGAGATGGGTTTGCCATCAGGCCCTGTGATACAAACATACAGTTCTTTGGTACCGCTGGCAGCTACACGGTTTTCATCAAGGTCAAATGAAATACGCAGCAGGTCTGCTCTTTTAGCGGTAGTGGTTGCTTTTTCTTTACCGTTGCCTTTTACGTCAATGGCAGTGATGTTGATGTTAGAAGCATGCAGGGTAGAACCAAGGTCAACCGCTTTGTCTTTTTCAGCAGTAGTGGTAGTAAGGTTCTGTTGCAGCTGCTGTTTCTGGTTGTTCAGCGTATCCCTTTCGGTGGTAAGCTGTGTGTTGGCAGCAGTGAGCTGTTGATTTTCACCTTTCAGGCGGTCAACTTCTGCAAGCAGGTCGTTGATTTTACCATTCAGCTCATTGATTTTTGCTTTTGCTTTAGACAGGTCTCCGTTCTTATCTTTCAATATGCTGCGGATCTCTGATTTCAGCTTGTCGATTTCAGTCTTGCGTTCTGCCAGTGAACCCTGCAGGTTGGTATTGGTGCCCGTGAGGGAATCCATTTTGGCTAAAGCATCGTTGTACTGCTGTTGTACGGCATTGCGCGCTGAATCAACATTCGTGAATTGCGTTTGGAGCTGCGTAATTTCTTCTTTAGATTTACTTTTATCATAAACGATATAGCCCCATGTGCAGAGAAGTAATACAATCAATGCACCATATATCAGTTTACGATTGTCTTTTTTAGGTTCTCCCGCTGGTTGGGGGCTCGTTGACGGATTATTAGCGTAACTCATATGCTTCTTTTTTTTGTTTCTTTAAAACGGATTAATAACGGTTAAGTGGTTGTTCTTATTGTGATAAAATACTGGATTATTATGTATAACCTATTGATACTAGACATTGAAACTGTACCTTTTGTGCAACGGTACGAGGACCTTGATGCAGTATGGCAGCAGCTCTGGTGGGACAAAATTTCCAAAACCGTGCCAGAAAACACCACACCTGCTGAAGCATGGCAACTAAGAGCCGGCATACTCGCCGAATTTGGAAAAGTTGTGTGTATTTCAACCGGTTATTTTTACGAAGATGAACAGAAAGCTGTTTGCTTTAAGATGAAGACCCTTTGCGGTGATAATGAAAAACAACTGCTTGAAGACTTCATTGCTATAGCAGGTAAGTTTTACCAACGCAACCGACAGTTTGAATTTGCGGGTCATAACATACGCGAGTTTGACATCCCTTACCTGTGTCGCCGCATGTTAATCAACGGTGTTCCATTACCTCCCTTCCTGCAGATTCATGGTGCCAAACCCTGGGACATCAAAATGCTGGACACCTTGCAGTGGTGGCGTTTCGGCGATTTTAAAAACTATATATCCTTGCATCTGCTTGCCAATGTACTCAATGTTCCCACATCTAAAACCGATATGGACGGCAGCATGGTGCAGGAGGTTTATTATGTAGATAAAGACCTTAAACGCATTGCCGAATACTGCCAGCGCGATATTGTAGTAGTAGCAAACGTCATCCTGCGTTTCAAAAACCTACCCCTGCTCAAAGACACGCAGGTAACGGTGGTAACGTAGTGTTCATGCCGCGTACAATGGTAAGTACATAGTTGTATTCACGTATGCACAGGTTGGCTGTGGGGACACAGCCAACGGCATGACAGGAATTTCCGCATATTCCGCGGGAGAAAATACGCTTCGATAAAGCTCGTGGCTCGCAGCTCGAAGCTCATGGCTATACACACGTCGCCCGCAGCGCTTCTCAAATGCTATCCGCTATAAGCTTGCAGCTAAAAGCTTCTTCTTTATCTTTGCCCCTATGTCTGCAGAAAAAATCATCGGTGATTGGAAAAAAGGAAGTTTTAAACCGGTTTACTGGCTGGAAGGTGATGAACCTTATTTTATTGACCAGGTGATCAATTATGCGGAACATAATATTCTGCCCGAAAGCGAAGCCGGCTTTAACCTTACTATTTTTTACGGTCGTGATACAGACTGGACGGCTGTAGTAAATGCATGCAGGCGTTACCCCATGTTTGCCGAGCGGCAGGTAGTGGTACTGAAAGAAGCCCAGCAAATGCGCGACATTGAAAAGCTGGAAGCCTATATCGACAACCCGCTTGCCTCCACCGTTTTCGTGGTTAGCTACAAAGAAAAAAAGGTAGATGCCCGTACCAAGTTTGCCAAACTCCTGAAGACAAAAGGGGAGATGCTTACTACCAGGAAGATGTATGATAACCAGTTGCCAGACTGGACTAACCAGATGGTGCAGCAACATGGTTTAACCATCAGCCAGAAAGCCTTGCTGCTGCTGGTTGATCACATTGGCAACGATCTCAGCCGTTTACAGAATGAAGTAGAGAAGCTGGCCGTAAACCTGCATGGCCGCAAGAATATTACAGAAGAAGATATCGAGGAATTCATCGGCATCAGCAAAGAGTTCAATGTATTTGAGCTGCAGGATGCAGTGGTGAAGAAAGACCTGCCTAAGGCTATCCGCATCATCCGCTACTTTGAAGCCAATCCCAAGGCTGCACCCATACAAATGATACTGCCTGCATTGTATAATTTCTTCAGTAAGGTATTTATCCTGTTTTCACTGCCTTCAAAAGACGAACGTTCCGTTGCAGCTGCGCTCGGTGTAAACCCGTTTTTTGCGAAAGACTACCTTACCGCCGCGCGCAATTATGACTTCCGCGGCACAGAAAAAGTATTGCTGTTGCTGCACAACTATAACCTCCGCAGCATCGGCATTAACGACGCCGGTACCGAAGATGCTGACCTGATGAAAGAGCTGGTGGTAAAAATGATGATGCAGTAAGCAGGTTACAACAACACTTTTGCATTCAGCGCATCCTGCGCCAGCTGTGCTTTCAGCGCATCCAGTCCATTGAACTTTTGTTCATTGCGCAGGTGGTGGTGCACATACACACGCAGCATTTTGCCATAAATATCTTCCGAAAAGTCAAAGAGATTTACCTCAATGGTACGGTTAACGCCATTCACGGTAGGGCGAACGCCGATGTTCATCATGCCTTTGAGTGTATTGCTTTCGGTTTCGTATTGCTGGCCGGCTACCAGTTCGGCTGTTACGGCATACACACCGTTGCCGGGCACCAGTTTTTCTGCGTTTTCAATATGCAGGTTGGCGGTGGGAAAGCCAATGGTACGGCCCAGCCTGTTGCCTTCTACTACGGTTCCCTCAAAAAAGTAAGGATGCCCCAGGAACTCGTTGGCAGTAGCCACATCATTGTCTTGTATAGCCTGGCGTATGCGTGTTGAGCTGATGATCACTTCGTGCAGTATTTGTTCGGGAATCTCTTTCACCGCAAAACCCAGTTGTGCGCCAAAATCTTCGAGCAGGTGGTAATCGCCCTGGCGGTCTTTGCCAAACCGGTGATCGTACCCGATGATAACCGTATGCGGGTGGAATTTTTCAAACAGGAAATGCTGTACATAGGAAGCTGCCGGCTGGTTCGAGAACTCGGTGCTGAAGGGAACAACTACTACATGATCAACCCCGTGGCGCGCCAGCAGGAACAGTTTTTCTTCGAGCGTGGTGAGCAGCTGGGGTGGAGTTTTGCCCGGGATAATGTGCCTGGGATGGGGGTGAAAGGTAATGATCACCGTTTCGCCGCCAATGGCTGCCGCCTCGTTGCGCAACTGTGCTATAATCTGCTGATGGCCTGTATGCACCCCGTCGAATGTGCCTATTGTTACTACCGCATTTTTAAAAGCCGGTAAGCTGTTGATGTCCCTGTGTACCTGCATAGATTGGGCAAATCTAAATGTTTGAACGCAAAACTGTGCATTTGTTCAAATCCGCGGCCCGGCCTGTGTAAAAAATGACTGTTGCGCGACGCAGCCCGGGCTGCACTTCACACTTTCACGCGCTTAACGTACCTTTGCGCCTGTTTCCAGATTTATTTCATTAAAAATCATCGTTTCCGATGTCATTATACGCTCAAAGAGGTGTTTCGGCCCAGAAGGAAGAAGTGCATGCTGCCATTCAAAAACTTGACCAGGGGCTTTATCCCAATGCGTTCTGTAAAATTTATCCCGATTACCTCTGCGGCGGCGACCAGTGGGTGAATATTATGCATGCCGATGGTGCCGGTACCAAAAGCATTCTCGCTTACCTGTACTGGAAAGAAACCGGCGATGTGAGCGTTTGGCGCGGCATTGCACAAGATGCAGTTGCCATGAACCTTGACGACCTGCTATGCATTGGCGTTACAGATAACCTGCTTTTCTCTTCTACCATCGACCGCAATAAAAAAGTAATTCCCGGTGAAGTACTCGAAGCCGTGATCAATGGCACCCAGGAATTCTTTGACCAGCTGAAAGCCTTCGGCGTAAATATCCATTACCTCGGCGGCGAAACTGCCGATGTGGGTGATGTGGTACGCACCATTGCCGTAAACGGCACCATGACTGCCCGCTGGCCCAAAAGCAAACTCGTTACCAACGATAAAATAAAAGCCGGCAACGTGATTGTTGGTTTTTCCAGCGCAGGCCAGGCTACTTACGAAACTGCCTACAACAGCGGTCTTGGCAGCAACGGTTTAACCAGCGCCCGCCACGATGTGCTGCATAAAATATACGCACAGCAATACCCCGAAACATTTGAAACCACACTGCCCGACAATGTGGTGTACATCGGCAAACAGAAAATGACCGATACACTGACTGTTGACGGCAAAGACCTGAATATCGGTGCACTGTTGCTGAGCCCTACACGCACGTATGCGCCTTTGCTGCGTGTGCTGCTCGACAAACATTTTGATGCCATTGATGGCGTAATTCACTGCAGCGGTGGCGGACAAACCAAGTGCATGAAATACCTGCCGTCGCCCCTGCGCATTATCAAAGACAACCTGTTTGCCGCACCGCCCATTTTCCGGCTGATACAGCAGAACTCGGGTGCTGATGACAAGGAAATGTACCAGGTGTTTAACATGGGGCACCGCCTCGAAATATTCACCGATGCAGCCAGCGCCCAGGCAATGATTGAAACAGCCAAAACATTCAGCATCGACGCGCAGGTAGTAGGCAGGGTAGAAGCTTCTGACAAAAAAGAACTGCTGCTCACCGTAAACGGTAAAACCATTACTTACTAATTGGTAGCTATACAAAAATGAAAACGGCCGTAACGCATGTTGCGGCCGTTTTTGTTGGGTGAATATAGTGAGTAGTGAGTGGTCAGTGGTGAGTGTTCTAAACCTTAAACTTTAAACCTTAAACTTTAAACTATTAAACCTTTAAACTTTTGAACCTTTCTTCTTTTCCTTCTTCTTCCGGTAAGTATCGTTGAACTGGCAGCGCATGCCGCGGTGGTTGCCGCAGCTGCCTTGTTCTTTGATGATGATATCGCTGCTGCTGAAAGTGAAATCAATAACGCAGGGATCACCGTTTTCGTGGAATATGGCTTTGCGGTCGTCGCGCATTACCAGCTCACCCTTCAGCTCACCGGTACATTGCCCATCGTTCTTTTCAAAATGCAGGAAGAACTGGTAGGTAGAGGCATTACGGCCATCGCGTATGGAAATGAAATTCTTTTTGTTTTCTGCATACTCACCGCTGTATTTGTTTTTGCGCGGCAGGGTATCAATGGGATTGATGATATCGGTGTTCTTGTGCGCGTCTTCATTGGTTTCGTTGGTTATGGCAATGAAGGCAGCGGCGCTGCTGTTAAAAGCATAACCGTTACGGGTGTACAGCAACTGGTTTTCGGCAGATATTTTTTCACGGCCAATGGTGAAAGTAGGCTCGCGGTTAATATTTACATAATGGCGGTGACCATCGTCGTTGCTGTTGCTGAGCAGCGGAAGGGCGGTAATGTATTTGTCTTTTTTATCCAGCACAAAAGCCACCAGTTTTGTTTTCTTACCCTGGCTAAAGTTTGCCAGCAGGTACAGCTCTCCGCTGCCCTTGTCAATTTTGCCAATGGGGTGTATTTTGGTCTTCGTGTCTTTCCCGGCAAACAGTGTTACTACCGAATCGGGAACAAACTGCGACATTACTTTATGGCTGATGACCGTTGTATCGGCCAGTTTCTGCACATTGGTGTCTGCCGCCTGGAATGGCAGCGTGAGCGTAGGGAATGCCGCGAGGAAGTCATTGGTTTTCACCGGTGCATCACCACTAACAGCGGTCTTTTTACCCTTGCAGGCACTAAAGGATATCAGGAGAAATAATGCTAGCCATGCTTTGGGCATACTTATTATTTTGATAAAAATATTGCTTTCAGTCAAATACCCGTCATCCGGTTTCCAAAAATGCGGTAAAAAATTTAGATTTGTCTAAATTCATTTTTTGTGCAGCCTAATTTCACGGTCGCGGAAGAGAACCATATTAAGGCGATTTATCACCTGCAACAGTTGTCGGGTAAGGTATTTACCAACGACCTGGCTGCTGCGCTGGAAACCCGTCCTGCTTCTGTTACCGATATGCTCAAAAAACTGAAGGCCAAGAAAATTCTGCATTACGAACCTTACCAGGGTTTTTATCTGAACAGCGAAGGGAAAAAGATTGCGCTGGGTATTATCCGCAAGCACCGTTTGTGGGAGTATTTCCTGGTAGAGAAACTGCATTTTGGCTGGGATGAAGTGCACGAAGTAGCCGAACAGCTGGAGCATATCAACAGCAAAAAACTGATCGATAAACTCGATGCCTTCCTGGACTATCCCCGCTTCGATCCGCACGGCGATCCCATACCAGACAGCAATGGAAAAATGGCCGCGCAGCAACAGGTGAATTTAACACAGCTCGATGTAAACCAGCAGGCCGAGATATGCGCGGTGGCCAGCCAGGCCAGGGGCTTGCTCGAATTGCTGAAACATAGCAATATCGGCATCGGCACTAAACTCGAAATAAAACGCAGGTTTGGGTTTGACCAATCTGTAGAAATTACCATAAAGAACCAGCAAACAATGATGCTGAGCCACCAGGTGGCACAGGCACTGTTTGTGAAAATTATATAGTTATGTTACCATCCATGCATAGCAGCCAGTCGCTCGGTGATGTGCACGAAACAATAGATCCTGCGCTGAAAAAGAAGGGCTGGCGCAGGTTCCTGGCCTATATTGGTCCGGCCTACCTGGTAAGCGTTGGTTATATGGATCCCGGCAACTGGGCCACCGATTTGCAGGGTGGCGCACAGTTTGGTTACCAGCTTATCTGGATATTGCTCATGAGCAACCTGATGGCGCTGCTGCTGCAAAGTTTAAGTGCACGCCTGGGCATTGTACGCCGCCGCGACCTGGCGCAGGCCAACAGGGAAATGTATCCGCCGCTGGTGAACTTTTGCCTGTACCTGCTGGCCGAACTGGCTATTGCAGCCTGCGACCTGGCCGAGGTGCTGGGTATGGCCATCGGTATACAACTGCTCACCGGTTTGCCCGTGTTATGGGGCGTAACCTTAACCGTGCTCGATACCTTTCTGCTGTTTTACCTGCAACGCCTGGGCATGCGTAAAATGGAGGCATTTATCATTGCGTTGGTCGCCGTGATCGGTATTTCTTTTTTGATAGAAGTAGTAATGGCCAAACCGCATATGGGCGACGTGGTGAAAGGTTTTATACCTACACGCCTCAATGAAAAAGCCCTGTACATTGCTGTGGGTATTATTGGCGCCACAGTAATGCCGCATAACCTGTACCTGCATTCTGCACTGGTGCAAACACGAAAGATAAAAGGCGACAGTACAAGTATTAAGCAGGCACTGAAGTTTAACGCCATTGACAGTACCATTGCACTCAACGTAGCCTTCCTGGTAAATGCGGCAATACTGGTGCTGGCCGCTGCCGTGTTTTTTACCACCGGCAACCAGGATGTGGCCAAGATTGAAGATGCACACCGCCTGCTGCAACCCATGCTGGGCACCAAACTGGCACCCCTGCTGTTTGCCATTGCATTGATTGCAGCCGGACAAAGCTCTACCGTTACCGGTACGCTGGCCGGGCAGATTGTGATGGAAGGTTATCTTCGCCTGCGCATTAACCCGCTGCTGCGCAGGCTGCTTACGCGTTTGCTGGCCATTGTGCCGGCTGTGCTGGTGATCACCATCTGGGGCGAAAGCCATCTCGACGACCTGCTGGTGTTTAGCCAGGTAATACTGAGCCTGCAGCTGGGTTTTGCAATTATACCATTGATTCATTTTGTGAGCGATAAAGTAAGCATGGGTGAATTTGCCATACGCATGCACGTGAAAATTACGGCCTGGGTTGTGGCAGCCATACTGGTGTTTTTAAACGTGCGCCTGGTAATGCAATCCTCTTTTGAAGCCTATGCGCAGCCCGGGCACCTGGGTACCAAAATCGGTATCAGTATTGCATGGCTGGCATTTGCATGGCTGTTTGCCATGATGACCTTTTTACCGCTGGTACAGAAAAGCCGGCGCCGCTCCAATGCCAGTGTACATAAGGAAGACAAGCCGCTGATAAACCTGTCTATACAACCGGTATCGGTGATTGCCGTAGCGCTTGATTTTGGCTCGGGCGATGAAAAACTGATTGCCAATGCACTGGCGCAGGGAAAGAAAGAAGCCGTGTATTATCTGCTGCATATTGTAGAAACCGTATCGGCCAGTTACTTGGGCGATAAAGCCGATGACCATGAAACCCGCGCAGACAACCAGCAGCTGGAACTGTATGCAGAACAGCTGCGGTTAATGGGTTACACCGTACATACCCGGTTGGGCTATAAGAGCCGTATACAGGAAATTGTACGCATTGTAAAGGAATCGAAAGCCGATATGCTGGTGATGGGTGCACACCGCCACAGCGGGCTGAAAGACTGGTTGTACGGCGAAACCGTAAACCAGGTAAGACATAAATTAACCATACCGATATTAATTGTGAACTGATGGCAGGAACATTAACATTAAGAAAGATAGAACAGGCAGATAACAAAGCCATTGCCGCACTGATACGCAGTGTATTGACCGAGTTTAAGGCCAACAAACCGGGAACGGTGTATTACGATCCGACCACGGACGACCTGTTTCATTTGTTTGAAACACCCGGCGCTTTTTACTGGATTGCTGAAATGGATGGTGAGATAGCAGGCGGTGGGGGCGTTTACCCCACACCAGGCTTGCCGGAAGGCTGCTGCGAACTGGTAAAACTGTACCTGCATGCCGGCACACGCGGTAAGGGCTGGGGCAAAAAACTGATTGAGCAGTGTTTTGAAACTGCAGCAGAACTGGGTTTTAAGCAGGTGTATCTTGAAACCATGCCCGAACTGCACAATGCCATCGGCCTGTACGAAAAATGCGGGTTCACTTACCTTGATGGCCCGCTGGGGCAATCCGGTCACTTTGGTTGTGATATATGGATGCTGAAAGAGCTTGAAGCATGATGGTTCAATGGTTTCCTAGTTCAATTGTTTAATTGTTGCCGGGCAGTAAAGATGCAGGTACAGCCGCTGCAAAAGGGCTGCTAAACAGGTGCTAAAATGAAACATGCTGTATTTATTGCATATACGGCTGTTTGCGGACAAAATACCTGAATTGTTTTATTGCGGTGCAATTTCACAAACCCCTACATTTGTAGCCGTTTTTTAACCAAAATCAAAATTGAAATGGCTGAAAAAATTAAAGTTGCCAATCCCGTGGTGGAACTGGACGGCGATGAAATGACAAGGATCATATGGAAATTCATTAAAGACAAACTGATTCTTCCCTACGTTGACGTAGACATTAAATATTTTGACCTTGGCGTTGAATACCGTGACCAGACGAATGACCAGGTAACCATTGATGCTGCCAATGCGATCAAGCAATATGGCGTAGGTATCAAATGTGCTACCATTACGCCTGATGAAGCACGCGTTACCGAGTTTAACCTGAAACAGATGTGGAAGAGCCCCAACGGCACTATCCGCAACATTCTCGACGGTACTGTTTTCCGCGAGCCTATTGTATGTTCAAATGTACCACGCCTGGTGCCCAACTGGACTGCACCTATCTGTATCGGCCGTCACGCATTTGGCGACCAGTACCGCGCTACAGACTTTGTTACCAAAGGCAAGGGTAAACTGACCATTAAATTTGAAGGTGAAAACGGTGATGTGCAGGAATTTGAAGTGTACAACTTCAAAGGTGATGGCGTAGCATTGGCTATGTACAATACCGACGAAAGCATCAAAGGCTTTGCGCGCGCTTGTTTTAACCAGGCATTGATTAAAAAATGGCCCCTGTACCTGTCTACCAAAAACACCATCCTCAAAAAATATGATGGCCGTTTCAAAGACATATTCCAGGACATTTACGAGACTGAGTTCAAAGCGAAATTCGACGCAATCGGTATTGTGTACGAACACCGCCTGATTGATGACATGGTTGCCAGCGCCCTGAAATGGAATGGTAACTTTGTATGGGCTTGTAAAAACTATGATGGTGATGTGCAGAGCGATACCGTAGCCCAGGGCTTTGGCTCACTCGGCCTCATGACCTCTACACTGGTTACTCCTGATGGAAAGGTAATGGAAGCAGAAGCTGCACACGGCACTGTTACCCGTCACTACCGCGACCACCAGAAAGGCAAACCCACTTCTACCAACCCTATCGCGTCAATCTTCGCGTGGACAAGGGGCCTGGAGTTCCGTGGCAAACTGGATGGCAACCAGCCGCTGATTGACTTCTGTCATGCACTGGAAGCTGTTTGCGTTGAAACCGTTGAGAGCGGTAAAATGACAAAAGACCTGGCCGTATGTATTCATGGCAACAAGGTAGAACATGGTAAAGATTACCTGTATACCGAAGAGTTCCTGGACGCACTGGATCAGAACCTGAAAGCTAAACTGGCTAAATAGAAATAGTTCCCCGTTTTATCAAGAGCTTATTCACGGGCCGCACTTGTTGCGGCCCGTTTTTGTTTTTTAAGAAGGTTCAATAGTTCAATGGTTCAATGGGTTCAATAGTTATCGACCGTTGATTCTCGAAAACAGCCTCTTTGCGGCCTTTGCGGGCTTTCTCTTTGTGCTCTTTGCGGTAAAAAATATCACGCACAACTCACGACTGACAACGCACGAATGGGGCTCACGAAATTATCCTTAGCTTTGGAACATGAGCAAGTATGATATTCTCATCATAGGCGCCGGCCCTATTGGCATGGCCTGTGGTATTGCAGCAAAAGAAGCAGGTTTAAGTTATGTGATTATAGAAAAGGGAACCCTGGTGAACAGCCTGTTTAATTACCCGGTGTTCATGACATTCTTCTCTACCTCTGAAAGGCTTGAAATAGGCAACGTGCCGTTTATGAGCCTCAACAATAAACCCAACCGCAATGAGGCAGTTGAGTACTATCGCCGCGTAAAGCAACTGTTCAATTTAAATGTGCATTTGTTTGAAGAAGTAAAAACTGTATCCCGCAACCAGCAGGCCGCGGAGCGCACTTTTGATATTGAAACAAGCAAAGGTTGGTATACTGCGGGCAATGTGGTTATTGCTACGGGGTTTTATGATGTGCCCAATTATATGGGTATACCGGGCGAAGATTTGCCGAAGGTAAAACACTACTATAAAGACCCGCATTTTTATGCGTTTCAGAAAGTAGTGGTGATTGGTGCAAGCAATTCTGCGGTAGATGTGGCGCTGGAATGTTGGCGCAGGGGAGCAGACGTAACCATGGTAGTGCGGCAGGAAGTGATTGGTAAAAGTGTGAAATACTGGGTACGACCGGATATTGAAAACCGCATTAAAGAGGGAAGTATCAAAGCTTATTTTCAATCGCATGTTACGGCTGTGCGTGAGAACGAAGTGGACATACAAACACCGGATGGGCTTGTTACCATTGAGAACGACTGGGTGCTGGCTATGACGGGCTACCGCCCTGATTTCAAGATGCTGGAACGCTTTGGTATTGTGTTCTCTGAAGATGAAAAACATTGCCCGACTTATAACCCCGAAACCATGGAAACCAACCAGGAAGGCATTTTCCTGGCAGGCGTGGTTTGCGGTGGTATGGATACGCACAAGCTGTTTATCGAAAACTCGCGCGTACATGCCACGCAGATTATACAACACATCAAGGCACAGCAATAATTTGAAAATTTGTTCGTAAAAC
Source organism: Deminuibacter soli (assembly GCF_003412455.1). Lineage (GTDB taxonomy): Bacteria > Bacteroidota > Bacteroidia > Chitinophagales > Chitinophagaceae > Deminuibacter > Deminuibacter soli. Next base: position 563,321 of record NZ_QTJU01000002.1, read on the forward strand.
TCCTACGGAGAAAGTGTGCAAATCAGGTAATAGAACCATGGAACCATTGAACGAAAAAATGCCCTGCTCCGGCTTACCGGGACAGGGCATTTTTTTATGAATTATGGTTGTTGCCTATTTTTTCTTCTCAGGATTCAGCACGCCTTCAATCACATTCTTGTTATTGAAGAGCAGGTTGGCTGTTTGTTTAATGTCATCGATAGTGATGGCGTTTACGCGTTGCTCGTAGGTGAATACGCGTTTGGCATCGTTACCCTGGTAATACATGCTTTGTATAACGCCCAGCCAGAAGCCGTTTTCTTTCAACTGTACCTTGTATTTCTCAATCCAGGTTTTCTTCACTTTATCGAGGTTTTTCTGCTCAGGCCCCATTGTTTTGATACTGTCTAATTCAGCAGCAAAAGCCTGTTGCAGTTTGGTTACATTTTCTGGTCCGCAGGGCAGTTCCAGTACCAGTGAGTAGTTGCTGTACGGGTACTTGCTAACGCCGCCTGAAATGCTGCCGCCGTAAATGCCGCCCATTTTCTCGCGCAGGTCTTCCGTGATTTTGATATTGAGGATGTCGCACAGGGCCTGTGTTTTTAAGTCGAGGTCTTCATTAAAAGGAATCTCATCGTTGTAGCAGTTTACGATGAGGCTTTTCTGTTCTGTGCCTTTGTTTATATTCAGCTTAATGTGGCCTTTGGCCAGGCGTACACCGTTGTCTTTAAATGCAGCCGGTTTGCCGCTTCCGGGCAGGCTGCCGATGTATCTTGCCAACAATGGTATAACGGTGGCTGTATCAATATTGCCCACCATAATAAAGGTGAAGTCGGTGGCATCGCCCAGGCGTTCTTTGTAAATTTCAATGGCACGGTCGAGGTTGATGGCATCAAAATCGTGCGGGCGTGGTACTACGCGTTGTGCCAGCGGATTGTTCTGGTACAGTACCTGGTAGAAAGTATCTACAAATACATTGGAAGGGTTGGCCAGTGCGTATTGTACAGATGCTTTTTCACTGGCTTTCCAGCCGTTGAACAGGGCTTCGTCTTTGCGGGGCTGTGTTAAATACAGGTATCCCAGCTGCAGCATGGTTTCTACGTCTTTCACACTGCTGCTGCCGCTGATGCCGGCAGAGATATTACCGATGCGCGGACTAACACCGGCTACCTTACCGGCAAGTACTTTACGCAAATCAACAGGGGAGAAATCGCCTACGCCCATGGTTTGCACAATAGTGGCTGCATTGCCTGCCGTCATTACATCGGGTGCATCGTACCAGGATGCGCCGCCTTTGTGGAAAGAGCTGAGGCTTATTTCATCGTTCTTAAATTCTGTGGGTTTCAGTATCACCTTAGCGCCATTGGCAAATGTTATTTCCGTAGTACCCAGTGCTGCGTCTTGTTTTTCTGCAGTAATGGTGCCTGGCTCAGGCAATTTTTCCATGAGGCTGGCGGCTACTTTTTTCTCCGTTACCTGCACAGGTTTTTCATGCATCCATTTCTGCGTTTGCGCCAGCAACTGTGTACCGGTAGGCAGTTTAAACCCGCTTTTATCAGGGCCCTGCAGGCTGATGAACAGCGGTGCATCCTGTTTAATGGAGGTATTCAATGCCTGTATTTCGGCAAGGGAAATGCCGGGCAGCAGGTCTTTGTAATAATTGTATTCGCGTGCTATACCGGGCACTGTTTCACCGGTAAGGAAGTTGCGGATCAGCTCTTCAATAATGGGCGATGATTCTGTTTTACTGCGATCGTTGTACAGCTTTTCCATACCGGCAAGCAATTGTTTCTTTGCCCTGTCCAGTTCATCTTCACCAAAGCCGTAAACGCGTGCGCGGTTTATTTCACTAAGCATTACGTGCAGGGCTGTATCGGGCCCTTTGCTGCCTGCTGCAGTTGTAGCGATAAAGCCTTCGTATCCCCTGGCATAACTGTTAAAACCGGTGCCTGCAAAGAGGTAGGGCGGATCGGCCACCTGTGTTTTCTCTGAAAGGCGCTGGTTCAGCATGGTGGTGAACAGCTGTTTGATAATGGTTTGGCGGTAATCGCCCAGCGTGCTGTCTTCTTTCTCGGGTTTAATGGTATAATCTATCTCGGTGATAAAGTTGGTGGCTTCTTTATCGGTCACCACCACGGCTTCGCTTTTTTGCCTGGGCACCAGTGGCGCCAGTACACGCGTTTTGGGTGTAACAGGGTTTTTCAGTGTATCAAAATACTGGTGTACCAGTGTTGCTGCTTTGGCTACATCGATATCGCCCACAATTAATACGGCCATCAGGTTAGGGCGGTACCAGGTTTTATAAAAGCGGCGGGCTGCATCATATTTAAAGGTTTTCAGAATGCTGTCTTTGCCAATGGGCAGTCGCACGGCGTATTTGCTGCCTGCATATTGCCTGGGATAAATCTTGCGCATAATGCGATCGTCTGCGCCCTTGCCCATGCGGCTTTCTTCGAGTACAACATTGCGTTCTGCATCTATTTCACTGGCTTCATACGAAAGGCCGCCGGCCCAGTCCTGCAGCACCTGCATGCCTTTTTCGAGATTGGCGGGATCGCTCAGGGGAACGGGTAAAATATAGATGGTTTCGTCAAAGCTGGTATAGGCATTTAAGTCTGCCCCAAATTCAATACCCAGTGTTTGCAGGTAGCTCACCAGTTCATTCTTTTTAAAATGGGTAGAGCCGTTGAATGCCATGTGCTCGGTAAAGTGTGCCAGGCCCTGCTGGTCATTGTCTTCCAGTATAGAGCCTGCGTTTACGGCGAGGCGCAGTTCTACTTTGTTTTCCGGTCTTTTGTTCTGTTTAATGTAATAGGTTAGTCCGTTGGCCAGTTTGCCTTTTACCACCGTGCTGTCGAAGGGCAGCTTGTCGGTAAGGCTGGTTTGGGCCTTTGTTATACCGAAGCATAACGTACTCAATAAAGCCAGGCCAAATAGCTTGCAGGTCGTATTCATATTGTTGCGAATGGTTATGGGGAATGAAAATAATCCTTTTTGATGGTTCAGGGGCGGTTTAGTGAGTGAACGAAAGCCGGTGAACAGAGAATAGCCAATAGTGAATAAAGCAGCTGCAAGCCTGTTTAATGTAAATCGCCTCCGGCGACAGTTATAATCGGTTCGCGGTTGTTGCTGGCTCTTCTACTCACGACTGACGATTCACGGCATGCCGGAACAAAAAAGGCAGCCCGCCGGGCTGCCTTTTTATATGCCATAAAACACTATTTGTACACTTCTTCAATTACGTGACCCACACTGCCGTTGGGCATTTGTATGTGTAACAGGGATGAAACGGTGGGGGCGATATCTGTCATGTAGGTTTCGCGGTTGGTTTTGCCGTGTTTAATACCCCAGCCATACCACAGCAGGGGAATATGGGCATCGTAGGGGTTCCACAAGCCGTGCGTGGTGCCGGTGGCGCCACCTTCCACATAGCCAGGTTTCAGCATAAACTGGATGTCGCCGCTGCGGGTTGGGTAGTAGCCATTGGCAAAGCGCTCACGCAGGGTGTTGTTCATGGGGCTGGTCATGAGTTTTGACAGCTCGAACGCATTGGCTACTGATTCCTGTTTCTTCAGGTAGTTTACCACGAAAGTGCTGATGGCATCGGTAGATGCATTGGCAGAATCGATGCGTTTGTGGTTCAGGTGTACCTGGTAGTTGTAATCGCCGGTTACCAGGTTGTCTAAGCCGAACGTGGTTTTCAGTTCGGTGTTCAGGTTTTTAATGATGTCTGCCGTGAACAAACCACCGGGCATGTTGTGCTCTTTCATAAAGCCGGGAACATGGGCTACGCCATGATCGGCGGTGAGAAATACGGTGTACTGGTTTTTACCAACAGTGGCATCAAGAAATTCGAAGAGTTTACCGATGGTTTCGTCGAGGCGTACATAGTCATCCAGCTGCTCCCATGAGTTGGGGCCAAAGGTGTGACCCACATAGTCGGGTGAAGAAAAGCTCACTGCCAGGAAATCGGTGCTGGTGCCTTTACCCAGTTGTTCGGCCAGTACGGCTGCTTTGGCCATTTCGGCGGTAAGCGTGTTGCCGTGGGGGGTAGAAGATATTTTGCTGTAGTCTTTTCCTGCAAAAGCTTCCAGGCTGTAGGGCATGCTGGTGCTGCTGTTGTTGAAAGGTTTGCCTTCGTAGGCTTTTTCGTCTTCCGTGCTGTATTCGCCGTAAACACTTTTGTTCAGTATGGGGTTCCAGTTGAGTTTGTACAGGGAATCTACCAGTTTGCGCTGGTTAAACGCCTGCACCCAGGCTGGCAGCTGTTTCATGTAGTAGGTGCTGGTGATAAAGTCACCGGTTTTACCATCGTACCAGTAAGCGGCATTGGCACCATGACCGGCAGGGAGGATGGCTCCGCGGTCTTTCAATGCAACGCCTATCACCTTGCTTTTGAAGTTGGTGGCCAGTCGCAGTTCGTCACCCACAGTGTTGGCGAGCATGTTGCGGGGGCTCATTTGTCCCTCGGGGGTATTGCTGCCTACGCCTGTAACGCTTTTGTCTTCAGCGCAGTACACCACGCGTTGCTGCAGCTGATCGTACCAGTTATTGCCTACGATGCCGTGAATATTGGGAACGCTGCCGGTGTACACGCAGGTATGGCCGGCGGCAGTATAAGTGGGTGTATAGGGGATAAACGTATTTTCGCAGGTAAAGCCTTCACCGAGGAAGCGTTTGAAGCCGCCATTGGGTTTGAAGAGATTATTGTAACGGTACAGGTAATCCCAGCGCATCTGGTCAATTACGATACCTACTACCAATTTGGGCCTGCTGATACTGCCGGCGGCTGCGGTTTTGCCGGTAGTTGTATTCTGGCTGAATACGGGACTTAAGGCTAGCAGCGCCACCAGGGAAAACACCGTTTTTTTCATTGCTGATGAATTATTTGGCGCAAAAGTAGGTGTTCGGAGCTTGTTAATTTCGTTAACAAAAGGTGAAGGTGCATACATTGTGTTCATTTTACTTTTGCCCGGTTGTGTGAATAGGTTATTTTTGCAACAATTCAAGATAAATTAACACAGCCGATTAACCCCCTGCGTTGATATGCAATGACTATCAACGTGTTAACTGGCATTTAAAATCAGCACACATGGCAGATATCTTTGAAAGATTGATCAAACATTATGGTCCTATTGGTCAGCACCGCGACAGGGCGCATGGTTATTTTGCGTTCCCTAAACTGGAAGGAGAAATCGGCAGCCGCATGAAATTCCGCGGTAAAGAAATGATTGTATGGAGCCTGAACAACTACCTGGGCCTGGCCAATCACCCGGCTATACGTAAAGTGGATGCTGATGCTGCAGCTGAATTTGGTATGGCGTTGCCGATGGGTGCGCGCATGATGAGCGGTAACTCTAATTACCACGAGCAACTGGAAAAAGAGCTGGCAGAATTTGAAGGAAAAGAAGATTCCATCCTGCTGAATTTTGGTTACCAGGGTATTATGAGTGCGATTGACGCCATTTGCGGCCGTCATGATGTAATTGTATACGATGCTGAAAGCCATGCCTGTATTATTGACGGTTTGCGTTTGCACCCCGGTCACAGGTATGTGTACAAGCACAACGATATAGAAGACCTGGAAAAACAGCTGGAACGTGCTACTGCCCTTATTGAAAAACAAGGTTCAGGCGGTATCCTGGTAATTACCGAAGGTGTATTTGGTATGGCCGGCGACCAGGGTAAACTGAAAGAAACAGTAGACCTGAAAAGCAAATACGAATTCCGCCTGCTGGTAGATGATGCGCATGGTTTTGGTACACTGGGTGATACCGGTGCAGGTGCGGGTGAAGCGCAGGGCTGCCAGGATGGTATTGATCTGTACTTCTCTACTTTCGCCAAATCAATGGCCTCTATCGGTGCGTTTATCGCCGGTCCGCGGGTGATAATTGATTACATCCGTTACAACGTACGTTCACAGATATTCGCGAAAAGCCTGCCCATGCCTATCGTGGTAGGTAACCTGAAACGCCTGGACATGCTGCGTACCATGCCCGAAATGCGCGCCAAATTATGGGAGAACGCATTGAAACTGCAGCAAGGTTTGAAAGACCGCGGTTTTGACATCGGCAGCACCAACAGCGTAGTTACACCGGTATATATGAAAGGTGGTGTGGAAGAAGCCACAGCAATGGTAATGGACCTGCGCGAAAACTACGGCATCTTCTGTTCTATCGTGGTGTATCCTGTTATTCCGAAAGGCCACATTATTTACCGTTTGATTCCTACCGCTGCACACAGCGATGAGGATATCCAGCGCACACTCACTGCTTTCAGCGAAACAAAAGCCAAGCTGGATGCAGGTGCGTACAAAGTGGAAGCTATTCCTGATATGGCCGAATCACGCTAAATCATTACTGATTACAACATATCTAAAGCCTTTCTGTTAGTTACAGAAAGGCTTTTTAGTTACACATCCCATGCACAGGTTGGCCGCCGGGCATAACCTTAAACCAAAACGGATATGAGTATAGAAAAAGAAAGACTGGACGACAAGCAATGGAAGAAATGGGGGCCCTATGTATCAGACAGGCAATGGGGCACCGTACGGGAAGATTACAGCGCAAACGGGGAAGCATGGTTGTTTACTACACACGAAATGGCACGCAGCAAGGCGTACCGCTGGGGGGAGGAAGGTATAGCCGGTGTTTGTGACGATCACCAGCTGCTGTGTTTTGCGCCTGCTTTCTGGAATGAAAAAGACCCGATTCTGAAAGAACGCTTTTTTGGACTGAACAACTACGAAGGCAACCACGGGGAAGATGTGAAAGAGCTGTATTATTACCTGGATTCATCGCCCTCCCACTCGTACATGAAAATGCTGTACAAGTACCCGCAGCAGGCGTTTCCTTATCAACAACTGGTAGAAGAAAACAGGCGGCGCGACCGCACCATGCCCGAGTATGAACTGATAGATACAGGCATCTTCGAAAACAACGAATACTTCGACATTTTCGTGGAATATGCCAAGGGCAACCCGGAAGATATACTGATTAAACTTACCATACACAACCGTGGTGCAGCAGATGCACCCATACATGTATTGCCCACGCTGTGGTTCCGCAATACCTGGGCATGGGGGTATGATGATACCAGGCCCCTGCTGCAGGCTGCAAGGCATGGCAATGCGGTGGAGTTTCACCACGACCGCATAGGCAATGGCTGGCTGTATACAGAAACAAGGGGTGAACTGCTGTTTTGTGAAAACGAAACCAATAACAGGCATTTATACGGCAGTGAAAATACTTATGCCTATTGCAAGGATGGCATCAACAACTATGTAACACAGGGCGATCACCAGGCAGTAAACCCGCAATGGCGTGGCACCAAGGCAGCCGTGCATTACCGGGAAATGGTAAAGGCCGGCGGCTCGGTAACACTGCGTTTCAGGCTTTGTATGCTCTCGGAAATGACCACAGATCCCTTCGAGGATTTTGATTTGCTGTTTGGCAAGCGCATTGCAGAAACGGAGGAATTTTATGCAACCCTGCAGTGCGATATCAACGATGCAGATGCCCGCCTGGTACAACGCCAGGCAGTAGCCGGTTTGTTATGGAACAAACAGTATTACTACTACGATGTAATGCAATGGCTGGAAGGAGATCCTGCACAACCGGTGCCACCGCCGGAACGGCTTAAGGGCCGCAACCACCAGTGGCAGCACCTGAATAATTCAGAAGTGATATCCATGCCCGATAAATGGGAGTACCCCTGGTATGCGATATGGGATCTGGCATTTCACTGCGTAACCTTTGCCGTGGTTGATTCAGGCTTTGCAAAGAAGCAGCTGCTGTCGTTGACCAAGGAATGGTATATGCATCCCAGCGGTAAACTGCCTGCTTACGAATGGAGCTTTAATGATACCAACCCGCCGGTACAGGCCTGGGCTGCATGGCGGGTATACCAGATAGATGCCAGCATTAATAAGCGGCAGGATGATCTTGTTTTTCTTGAGACTATCTTCCAGAAAATGCTGCTGAATTTTACCTGGTGGGTGAACCGCAAAGACGCGGAAGGCAGCAATATATTTGAAGGCGGTTTCCTTGGTCTTGATAACATTGGCGTGTTCGACCGCAACGCGCCCCTGCCCAGCGGCGTTACCTTAGAGCAGGCAGATGCCACGAGCTGGATGGCCATGTATGCATTAAACATGATGCGCATGGCATTGGAGCTGGCACTGCACAACCGCGTGTACGAGGAAATGGCCACCAAGTTTTTTGAACACTTCCTGTACATAGCCGGTGCGGTAATGAATACATTTGGTGAGTACACCACAGGCTTGTGGGATGAAGAAGATGAGTTTTTTTACGATCAGCTGCACCTGTCGAACAACAATGTGATCCGCTTAAAAGTACGCAGCCTGGTGGGTTTGATTCCACTGTTTGCAGTAGAAGTAATCGATGATTCCCTGCTGAAAAAACTGCCGGTGTTTGCGCAGCGCATGCAATGGTTTTTAGACAACAGGCCCGGACTGGCCAAGCTGGTATCGCGCTGGAATGTAAAAGGATCGGAAGGCAAACACCTGCTGAGTTTGCTGCGCGGGCACCGTGTTAAACGCATACTCAGCCGCATGCTGGATACAACGGAGTTTTTGAGTGATTACGGCATCCGCAGCCTGTCGAAGTTTCATGAGCAGAACCCATATGTACTAAGCTCGGGCGGTACAGAATCGCGCATACAGTACAACCCCGGTGAAAGTGACAGCAATATGTTTGGAGGCAACAGCAACTGGCGCGGGCCTATATGGCTGCCGCTGAATTTTCTGCTGATTGAGAGCCTGCAGCGATTTCACTATTACTACAGTGATGATTTCGTGGTGGAGTATCCTACCGGATCGGGCAAGTATTTGTCGCTGAAAGAGATTGGTGATGAACTATCACAACGCCTGCTGCGCCTGTTTATGAAAGATGAAAACGGCAACAGGCCATACCTTGGTGCAGATAACAAACAGCAGAAAGATCCCTACTTTAAAGACCTGCTGTTGTTTTACGAATACTTTAATGCAGATACAGGCAGGGGGCTGGGTGCAGCACACCAAACCGGGTGGACGGCCCTTGTAGCCAAACTGATTCAGCCGCGTACGAAATAACAGGTTATATATAGTAGCTTACCGCGCTTTTGTTGTGCAGTTGCATGGCAAAAGCGCGTTTGTTTACCTGGGCAGGAAAGGCCACTCCTTGTTGGCTTTTGCCTTTATCAGGAACACCGTGACACCGGCAATAATTACGAGTAATCCTGATGCAATCATGTGCAAACCGGTGGAACAGAATATCGCGATCCAGATAATGATGGCAACAATTACCGGCACAGGAAACCAGGGCATGCGCCACTTAAAGAACGACCTGCCGTTCTTTTTATGCAGCAGCAGCAAACCCACGGCCTGGGCGAGAAACTGTGTTACAATACGCACGGCAAGTATGGCATTGATCACGCTTTCTATCCTGAACAACAGGCTGAACACAAATGCCGTTGCGCCCAGCACCAGCAAGGAAACATAGGGGAAATGCCGTGTAGGATGCACTTTGGCAAACACCTTGAAAAAAGCACCATCCTGTGCGGCAGCAAAAGGCACACGGCTGTACCCAAGCGTAGCCGAAAATACTGATGCAAATGCCACCCATAAAATTAATACGGTAACTACTTTGGCAGCCGCTTCACCATGCGTGGTGCGGATAAACTCGCTTACCACAAACTTGCTGTTTTGTATGGTTGATAAAGGCAATACAGAGGATACGCTGATATTGAGCAACAGGTACAATACAGCGATGCAGGCAATGGAGATAAACATGCTGCGTGGTATGTTTTTCTCCGGCTGCGTTATTTCACCACCGAGGTGACAAACATTGTAATAGCCAAGATAACAGTAAACGGTTTTTACACTTGCAAAACCAAGTGTTGCAGCAAATGCGTGGTTGAAATGCAGCCCTGTATTCATATTGGCAACAGGTGCCATGAAATGGCCGTACCCAATGCCGGATGCAATGATCCATACCATGGTAATAATTACACCTGCCCACAGCAGTACGCTGATTTTACCAATGGTTTCAATTTTGCGGAACAGCAGTACTATAATCAACACCACTACACCACCGCTTACACACTTGCCTGCAATGGTGCTCATCGGGAAAATATACCCGGCATACTGTGCAAAACCAATGGCTGCCGATGCAATTACCAGCGGCGCCTGTATCAGCGTTTGCCATACATAGAGAAAACTGGTGAGTTTGCCCCAGCGTGGTCCGTAACTTTCTTTCAGGAAATTGTAACTGCCGCCGGCGAGCGGATAAGTGGCGCCCAGTTCGCTCCAGATCATAGCATCGGTAAAAGAAAGAAAAGCGCCTGCCAGCCATGCGTATAAAAACCAGGGGCCCTGCATCAGCTGTGCTACAACACTCAGTACAACAAAGGGGCCAATGCCCACCATATCAATCATGTTGATGGCTGTTGCCTGTAATAATCCTATTCTTCGGGTAAGCGGCGGTTGGTTCATGTGCGCAACAAAAATAGGTAGTTATTGTTGTGTTTACGCAAAGCAGCAGATTGTAGTAATTTACAGGGCAGAAACAAGCAAGCACTAAAGGAAATTGTTATGAGCAAGTTATATACCACGGTAGAATGGGCCAATGGTGCCAATATTTATGAGGTCAACGTACGGCAGTACACGCAGGAAGGTACTTTTAAGGCTTTTGCTGCACACCTGCCACGACTTCGGGATATGGGCGTGGAAATAGTATGGCTGATGCCCATAACACCCATCAGCAGGGAAAAAAGACTGGGTACCATGGGCAGCTATTATGCCTGCAGCAGTTATACCGGCATTAACCCCGAATTCGGCACACCCGATGATTTTAAACAACTGGTACAACAGGTGCACAGCCTGGGTATGAAAATCATTATCGACTGGGTGGCCAACCACACGGGTTATGATCATGAATGGACAAAGCTGCACCCGGACTGGTTTGTGCAGGATGCGGCCGGCAATTTTGTGGAGATCAATGGCTGGAATGATGTGATTGACCTCGATTACAAAAATGAAGACATGCGCCGCGAAATGATCCGCTGTATGCAATACTGGGTCACCGAATGCGGTATCGATGGTTTTCGCTGCGATATGGCCCACCTGGTACCGCTCGATTTCTGGAAGGCAGCGCGCATTGCCTGCGATGCAGTAACACCACTGTTCTGGCTGGCAGAATGTGATGTAATTGACTACGCGGATGTATTCGATGTAAACTACGCGTGGGACTGGATGCATAAAACAGAAGCTTACTTCAAACAAAAGATATCGTTGCAGGACTGTGTTAAATCGCTCGACACCTATTTCAATTATCCCAAAGGCAGCGCCAAACTGCTGTTTACCACCAACCATGATGAAAACAGCTGGAACGGAACGGAATACGAAAAATACAACGGCGGCGCACGTGCCCTGGCTGTACTGAGCTGTACCTGGCCGGGCATTCCCCTGGTATACAGTGGCCAGGAAATACCGAATCTTGTGCGATTGCCTTTTTTTGAAAAAGGTGCGCTGCAATGGAACGGAACGCCGCTGCTGCATGGCTTTTACCAGGTTCTGTTGCAGGAGCGCAGGTTAAATAAGGCTTTGCAGAATGGCAGCAATTTTATCCGGCTCGATGTGCCGCATGACAAAGTGCTGGCATGGCTGCAGGTAAAAGATAACCAGAAGCTGCTGGTGGCGCTTAATCTCTCGGCAACAGACCGGCTGCGCTTCCAGTTAAAACATGATCAGCTGCCGGGAACTTACCGCAATATCTTTTCCGGTCTTGAGCAAAAAATGGATGGCGTAAGAGAAATAGAGCTGCAGGCCTGGGAATATATTGTGTATAGCTGCAGGAACTGAAAGCCGAAAGCCATCGAGAATTGAGAGGCGACAGTCGAGACCATCTTAGCGAGTATTATACCTTCATGATGCCTGTTCCGGTGTCCGCACCGACATGTATGTTTAGTGTGGTGGCTGTGGGGACACAGCCACAGGCAGCTATTAAAAGAAGAAACGCCGGAGAGGATTGCTCCTTCCGGCGTTTGTATTCTTTGTACTCGTAACAAAACTTGCTTGTGCTTATTGGTCGTCACCGGGGGCATCGCTTCCGCCGCCATCCAGTACCAGGGGATAAGCATAGGTACCTTCATAGCCCGGGTAAACACCACCGAGCCTTACCTGGCCACTGGCATTTTTCAGTGCGTTTTTCAGGTCATCGAGTGATTTGATTTCCTGGCCATTCACATCTGTAATCACAAAACCGTCCTGCATGCGTGTGCTTTTCAGTGCACCTGTACCTACTTTTTTCACCAGCACGCCACCGGCGATATTGTTTTTCTGTGCAGTGGCTTTATCAATGGTTACCAGCTCACCACCCAGCTTGTCTATTGCTGATTCGCTTTTAACAACAGTAGTAGTGCCTACCTTGTTTTTCAGTACCAGCGGTGTGGTATATTCTTTACCATTCCTGGTATAGGTTACGTTTATTTTATCGCCTGGTTTGTAACGGGCAATCTGTTCCTGCAACTGTGAGCCTGATTCAATGGGGCTGCCTTCAATTTTAGTGATGAAGTCACCTTTCAGGATACCGGCTGCTTTGGCAGAACCGTCGGGCATAACATCGGTTACATATACACCGTCTCCATCTTTAATGCCTGCGAGTTTACGCTGTTCATCACTCAGGTTATCCGGGCCATATTTAATACCAATGTAACCACGCTGTACGGCACCGAATTTAATGAGGTCGTTCACCATTTTCTTTACAATGTTCACAGGTATTGCATAAGAATAACCTGCATAGGAACCTGTAGGAGAGGCGATGGCTGAATTAATACCGATGAGTTCACCGCTGGTGTTGATTAATGCACCACCGCTGTTACCCGGGTTAACGGCTGCATCGGTTTGAATGAACGATTCAATAGGGGTATCGCCTTTATTGATACCGATAGCCCTTGATTTGGCGCTGATGATACCCGCAGTAACGGTTACATCGAGGTTAAGGGGATAACCTACAGCCAGTACCCATTGACCCAGTTTGGCGTCGTCGCTGTTGCCGTATACAAGATAGGGGAAGTGGCTGCCTTCAATTTTAATTACTGCAAGGTCGCTGTTAGGATCGGTACCGATAACAGTGGCCTTGTAAGTCTTTTTATTGGCAAGTGTAATATTCAGCTCGTCTGCGCCTTCTACTACGTGGTTATTGGTAACAATATAACCGTCTTCGCTGATCAGCACACCGCTGCCGCTGGCGCGTTGTTCAGGAATGGTAGACACACGTGGTCCACCAAAGAAGTCGGAAAACGGATCATCATCACCGCCGAAGAAATCGGAGAACGGATTTTTTCTTTTAGGCAGGTTGTTGGTTACCTGGCGTGCTTTTGTTCTTGTTTTAATGTGCACTACTGCTGGTGTGGCAGAAGTGGCTGCGGAGGTGAAATCAACCGGTCCGGCAGGCGCATTTTTATCAAAGAAACGGGCATAGTTAACAGGTAATTTGCCTGGGTCCTGGGTGCCTGCATACTGGTGCTGCATCCATTTGCCATAACCCCAAACACTCAAAACTGCTGTGGAAGCACTGATGGCAACTACCAGTAAAATACTTTTGAGTTTCATCTTTCGTTTAAGTTTTTAATTGTTCAAATTCTCTTAGGTGAAGGGTCAAAATACATGCCCTTTTGATAGCAAATAAACGAACCTGTTTAATCGTCAGATCAGCCTGATTTCCTTTTAACAAATAATTGACGAAAGGTGTCGTAGATGCAAAAGGATCGTGAAACCAGCTGTCAAATAAACAGTGTTCTGCTAAGTTACTTACAAAACGGCAGCTGAAGAAGATGGTTTAATGATTTGATGGTTGAATGGTTCGATGGCTTTATTGCTGGTTCTGCAACCATCAAACAATCAAGCCATCAAACTATCAAACAATTAAATTTCCACCAGGAACGCCATGGTATCCACACCATCAGCATAATCGGTGAGGCTGGGGTGCTGGGCCTGGCCGAAGGGAATAAAGTGGTGGCCTGTCACGCACTGGATGTCGGTGTTGCCATGCAGGGTTGCGGCGAGTGTTTCGCGGTTGGTGTAGTATTCAAAATGCACCTGGCTTACGGGTGAAAAGGGCGCCTGGTGTTCGGTGAGTACCAGGTTGCCGTTGTTCATGTAATACTTGCTGTTCATTAGCAGCAGGGCCAGGTGATAATCGTAATTGTGTTTGTATTTGTGGTTCTCGAGCAGGTAATCGTATTTTTTCAGCGCATCGAGCAGGGGCAGAAAATCATAATCTTTCGGTACATACAGTTTGGTTACGTTGCGGCAGCCCAAACCAAAGTACAGTTGTATGTCATCAGCCAGTAAAGAAAGTTCGTTTTGTGTTTCCAGTCCGTCGAGCACGGCTACCGAAGTACGGTTGCGGCGGATGATATGGGGAAAACGCCCGAAATAATAATCGAAATAACGGCCTGTATTGTTGCTGCCGGTAGCAATGTAGGCATCGCAACCCTTCAGCAGGTCGGCAAACTGAATGGATTCGCTGATCGAATGATCCCAGGATGCGAGTTGCTGTACCAGGTGTTTCAGCAGGATATCATCTTTAGAAGAAGGTTTGATAACGGCATAATGCCCGGTTATAAACACGGCGAGCAAATCATGAAAACCTACCAGCGGTATATTGCCGGCCATTACAATGCCCACTTTTTTGGGGTGTGCCTGCTGTACGGGAACGCCATAGGCGGCGGCCCATGCCGTAAGCTTATCCTGCTGCAGAAAAGCAGTGCAGAGCTGGTTTACAGCGAGGTTAATAAATTCAGGCGTAAACCAGGCATTTTCGCGCGAAGCCCTTTCTTTCACCAGCTCCCATGCATCGGAAGGTTGTTGCATATAGTGCCCCAGACGCACCAGCAGATCAATTCTTTGTTGTACGGTCATGCCGCGAAGTTACTGGATATGACCAATGCATTCAAGGGTTTACCCCGAAAACAAGCAGGGTTAAACTGATCAAATTTACCCGCGATTGCGTATTTTTACGCCCGAATAAGCAATTCATTAAATTTCAACAACCCGATTAATATGGCGATCAAGATTACTGAAGAATGTATCAATTGCGGAGCCTGCGAACCTGAATGCCCCAATAATGCGATTTATGAAGGCGGTGTGGAATGGGCTATTACAGATGGCACTTCCGTAAAAGGCTCGTTTGTGCTGATGGATGGTACCGTGGTAAGCAGTGAAGAACGTTTTGCACCCATTAGTGTAGATACCTACTATATCACACCCAACAAATGCACCGAATGCCAGGGTTTTCATGAAGAACCACAGTGTGCGGCGGTTTGCCCGGTAGACTGCTGTGTGCCTGACGAAATGTACCAGGAAACAGTAGAAGAACTGATGGCCAAAAAGGATAAACTGCACGTGTAAAAACAGGCAGGTGTATACCGGCATTTGTGGTGCTGTACCGGCACAAAAAGAATAATTGCAAATGCCCGGGAAACATTTTACCTTTAAGCTAATAATGATTGTTACCGTATGGTGACAAAAGTAACGGCGGGTGATATTTCCCGTCACAGAGAGGTGGAGGATGTAGCGTCCTTCACCTTTTTTTGTGCGTTTGGGCAACGAATGTTTTGTTAATTGCCTATAAAACAGGCACAAATCTGATATTTTCTATTTCTTTGCTGCCATTAGCCGGGTTCCGGCGGCAGACATCATTCCATACACTTTCAATAACAGAGAAACCAGATGAAAAAAAGAATTGCTTTGGTAACCGGCGGATATAGCGGTGAAGCTGAAATAAGCTATAAAAGCGTGGTTACGGTACAGAAAAACATTAACCGCGATCTGTTTGATGTATACACCATCGATATTAACCCGCAGGGCTGGTTTTACCTGCCTGAAGGCGGCGAAAAAGTACCGGTGAACAAAAGCAATTTCACCATTGAAGCAGGCGGACAAACCATCAGTTTTGATGCAGTGCTGATGTGCATGCACGGCACACCCGGTGAAGACGGCAAGCTGCAGGGCTATTTTGATATGCTGAAACTGCCCTACACCAGCTGCGATGCCGCAACCTCGGCCCTTACTTTCAATAAAAGATATACCGTAGCCGTTGCTGCGTTCAGCGGCATTCATGTGGCCCGTTCGGTACTGCTGATCAAAGACCGTTTTACCAATGCAGATGAAATTGTAAGCAACCTGAAATTTCCCGTATTTGTTAAGCCCAACAACGGCGGCTCAAGCATCGGTATGTCTAAAGTGAACAGTGCTTCGGAAGAATTGGGTACTGCCATTGAAAAAGCATTTAAGGAAGACGACCAGGTGCTGGTAGAAGAATACATCAAAGGCCGTGAGTTTACCATTGGCGTATTCCGTAAAAAAGGAGAGATCATCACCCTGCCGATTACCGAAGTAATTACACAAAAAGAGTTTTTCGATTTCGAAGCCAAATACCTGGGTAAAAGCGAAGAAATTACACCTGCCCAGGTAGATGAAAGCATTGCCGAAAAAGTACGCCATACAGCTGCACGTATTTACCAGGTGCTGAACTGCCGCGGTATTGTGCGTATTGACTTTATTTATAACGAAGCCGTGGGCGAACCGTTTATGCTGGAAGTAAATACTGTGCCCGGACAAAGTGAAGCCAGTATTGTGCCGCAGCAGGTGAAGGCCATGGGGTGGACGTTGATGGACTTCTATACAGCCGTTATTGAAGAAGCCTTATCTTAGCGTTCGTTCATTTAAAAAGATCCAAAATTCAACCTGTGTTTAAATTCATAACCAAAAAACCATTCTGGGTAAACCTGCTGGTGATTGTGGGAATAGTGCTGGTGTTGCTGTTGTTGTTCTTCAGTTCGCTGGGCATTTTAACGCGTCACAACAAAAACGAGAAAGTACCCTATGTAGTAGGTAAAAACGTGGAAGAAGCCAGGAAAATACTGGAAGCAAGGGGCTTTGAAGTAGAGTTGCAGGATTCCGTATACATTGATACCACTGCCAGGCTTTCGGTAATACGCCAGGCCCCGGAAGGGGATGCGCTGGTAAAAGCCAACAGAACCATTTATCTTACCATTAACAGGGCTGTGGCCCCGCTGGTAGATATGCCAGACCTGAAAGGGTTTTCGTACATGAGCGCCAAGCTGTACCTGCAAAGCCTGGGTTTAAAACTGGGCGATACCTCGTACACACCCGATATTGCGAAAAACGCAGTGCGCGACCAGCTGATTGCCGGTAAAACCATTGCGCCCGGTACCAAGGTGAATATGGGTACCGCGGTTGACCTGGTGCTGGGCAGCGGGGTAGGCGATACAGAAGGCAATGTGCCCGACCTGATAGGTATGACGCTGGCGCAGGCCAGGGATTACCTCAGCAACCTGAATGTGAGCATCAGTACGGTAATACCCATGGGGGCAGTAACCGATACTACCAATGCCTTTATTGTAAAACAAGGCCCTATGCCATTTACAGTACAGGCTGATGGTACACAAACGCCGAACAAAATACGCTCAGGCCAGTTAATTGATATATGGATCAGCGCTACACCGCCGGCAAAAGATTCTGCCGCCGCAACGCCTGCCACCAATCCGTAATCTGTACATTTTAAAACTGTTTTATATGAACACCATCACTGTTGAAGAACTGAAAAAAAGGCTGGATGCAGGAGAAAAAATAAACCTGCTCGATGTACGCGAACCATCCGAACGTGCTGAATACAATATCGGTGGTACACACCTGCCGCTGGCGCAGGTACAGGCCATGCAGACAGACGCCATTGACGACTGGAAAGACCAGGAAGTTGTGGTGTACTGCCGCAGCGGCAACCGCAGCGGTATTGCCAGCCTGGTGCTGGAACAGCTGGGTTTCAAAAACGTCAACAATCTCACAGGCGGCATGCTTGCCTGGCAGCAACGCATCGACAACTGAGTTGTGTGATGGTACATTAAAAAGGTTGATATGGGTAAACATATCAACCTTTTTTATGTACCTACTTGCCGTGAGCCGTCAGTGGAAAAGCCATCGAGAATCGAGAATCGACAGTCGAGATGATCGGAGCGAATGTTGCCGGTGGGGACACCGGCAACGGCGGCTGTTTTATTCACTATTCACCGGCTTTCTTCACTCACCGCTCACTATCAGAACTTCACATTTAGCGCCACCATAAAATTGGTGCCGGCCATCGGGAAATAGGAGATGCCATTGAAGGTTTCGCCGCCTGATATATATGGGTAGGCAGAGCCGCTGGATTCGTATTTCCGGTTGAAGATATTGTTTACCTGTGCAATGATATTCCACTCGCTGAACAGGAGATTGTGAATGGTATAGGCTGCACGGAAATCCTGTGTGTAGTAATCTGCAATGCTTCTTGCCTTGTTCTGCGTATTATCCAGGTATTGCCTGCTTACTTCCTTGCCAATAAAACTCAGCTGCACATCTTTCTGCGGAATAAAATTAACGGTTGCGCCTGCCACGATGGCGGGTGAAAACGCAATGTTTATATGGTTGTGGGTAATGGAATCCTGTGTGCCGTTGTCATAGTTGTCTACGTATTCTTTAAACGCTTTTATCTTGTTGCGGCTGAAAGCAATGTTGGCAGCTACATTCATCCATGGGGTAATTATTGCGCCAGCCTGCAATTCCAGGCCCAGGCGATAGCTGTTTTTCACATTAACGCGTGTGTAAGCGCCTACATCATTGTATTTACCGGTTTGTACCAGCTGGTTGTTGTACAGCATGTAATATACAGTTGCGCCCCAGCTATAACGACTGGTTTTCTTTTCAGCGCCCAGTTCAAAATCGTGCAGGGTTTCATACTTCGGCTGTTGCTGCTGGTTGGCCTGGAAATCGTCGCGGTTGGGTTCTTTGTTGGCCAGTGCATAACTCAGGTACACCTGCATACCGTTGCGGTTATAGCTGATGCCTGCCTTCGGGTTTACAAAGTTGAAACTGCGTTTGATAAACAGGTCGGGATTGCCGTCAAATCCATCCATGCGATGCATTACAT
Source organism: Deminuibacter soli (assembly GCF_003412455.1). Classification (GTDB taxonomy): domain Bacteria; phylum Bacteroidota; class Bacteroidia; order Chitinophagales; family Chitinophagaceae; genus Deminuibacter; species Deminuibacter soli. The sequence goes on from NZ_QTJU01000002.1 coordinate 582,289, forward strand.
GCCTGTATTGCACATCGCCAAATATATTCCAGTATTGCGCCAGCTGGTGCATCCATTTTGCGTAAATGTTGATATCACTTTTCAGCGCAGGGTAATTGGTGTAGCGGTAATCTTTCGGTACGCCTGCCTGTCCCCAGATAAGCGTGTTGTAATGTTTGCCGTCATACACATTCCAGCCACCGCCTACGGTAAATTCATCGGTGGTTGTTTTGTGTTGGAATGACAGTACCTGGCCATAGAAATAATTATCCAGCCACAGCTGGCGCACCAGGTCTGTGGTATCAATCTGCAGGTCGTTTATTTTAACAGGGGGGAGGCCATAATTGCTCAGCGCCTGTTGTGCCTTGTATTCTTCATAATACCCTTTGCCGCGTGTTAAAAAGCTGGCAATGTTCATGCTCCATTTGTCGTTAAATGTATGGTTCACGAACAGCTGGTAATGGGTTTGCCAGTAGTTATCCGTTTCGTTGTTATAGGGATCGCCGGGTTTTTCGGTGCCTGCCGGGTTGTATTTGCGGTTGGTGAAATAAATATCCTGCGGTACACCATACCAGGCCTGGTAGGTTTTTTCCTTGCCGGTAATAAGATTAAAACGCACCGATGTTTTTTTGCTGAGCCATGCGGTTGATAAGTACAAAGACTGCAGGTTGGTACTGGCGCGGTCAATAAAACCGTCGCTGCTTATTTTGCTTAAACGTGCGTCGATGGTGAAATGATCGTTGATTAAACCGCTGCCTGCTTTTAGCGTGTTTTTCCAGGTATTGAACGAGCCGAAGCTGTTGTTGGATTCAGCATATGGCTTATCAATCACTTCATTGGTACTCACATTAATGGTTGCACCGAATGCGCCTGCACCATTCGTAGAAGTGCCTACGCCGCGTTGTATCTGAATGCTGTTGGCAGAAGAAGCGAGGTCGGGTATGTCTACAAAATAAGAACCCTGGCTTTCTGCATCATTATACGGTATGCCATTCATGGTAACATTGATGCGTGACGCATCAGAGCCGCGTATGCGCAGGGCAGTATAGCCTACGCCATTACCTGCATCAGACGATACGATGGCAGATGGCGTTTGGCTGAGAATAAACGGTAGATCCTGTCCCAGGTTTGCCTTGGCAATATCCGCTTTGCTGATATTGGTTTTGGTAAAAGGCGCTTTGTCTGCCGCACGAACGGCGCGTACTTCCAATGGTTCGAGCAGGTAGTTAACATCGTTTAATGTTGTATTGAAGCTATTGCTGCCATTGGTTGCTTCAATGGTTTGCGTGCTGCTTTTTTTGCCTACATGCTGTACGGTTAACTGGTAGCTGCCGGGTTGTTTGAGTGTGAAATGATACCTGCCCTCACCGGTGGTAAGCTGGTTCCATTTTTTAGTGCCTGATGTGATGATCACATTGGCACCTTCAACGGGCTGCTGATGAATGTCGGTCACGATGCCTTGCACAATAACTTGTGCGTGTGTAATAACAGCAAGGAATAGAGCTGTAAATGTTCCCAAAAATTTGCGCATTGTCGCTTTTTTTAAACAGTTCAATAATTGGGAACAGGGAAATGTGCTTGCAGGAGAGGACAATAGCAAAAACTGGTCGCCTTCCCTTCGCAGGAATTACCCTGTTCAGGTTCAACGGGTGTAATCTCAGCCTCCGTTTTACGGGAAGCACCCCGAGGAAATAGAAAAACCGATGGTTGAATGGAGTAATGGTTTTATGGTTAAAAGCCATTGAGCCATCGAACAAATTAACTATTGCCGGTTAGAAATATTCAGTCCGGCGTGCCTGGCCAGGCAGTATTGTTCAGATCGGTTATTTTGCAAAGTAAACGCAGAAATTTTAGAATAACTGTAACATTTTTAACAAAACGCCGTTTCACCAACACAAACAGTAGAATGTATGAAACAAATAATGCTGCTTTTGAGCTGCTTTTTTTTACTGACAGGTTCATTTGTTAAGGCCCAGAATGTAGTGTACGATGCCAATGCAGAAGTACGCAAAGTGGGCGATTTTAATGGGGTGGAGGTATCGGGCGGCATCAGCCTGTATTTGTCGCAGGGCAACCAGCAGGCGGTGGCGGTAAGCGCGAGTGAAGAAAAGTATATCAGCCGTATAAAAACCGAAGTACGCGGCGGGGTGCTGAAAATTTTTATAGAACCGGGCGCATGGAACAGCTGGAACTGGGGCAACAAGAAAATAAAAGCCTATGTTACGGTAACTGCATTGAAGAGTTTGCATGCAGGTGGCGCTTCATCGATAAAAGTAACAGGCGATCTGCATTCAGACGACCTGGATGTAGATGTATCGGGTTCCAGCTCATTGCAGGCTGCCATCCAGGGCAAAAACCTGAAAATAGATATCAGCGGGGCATCGGCTGCCAACCTGAGCGGCTTGGTTGAAACCATGAAGCTGGAGGTATCCGGCGCCAGTTCGCTGAAAGCTATCGACCTTATTACAGTAAGTTGCAAAGCAGAAGTTTCAGGTGCATCGGTGGCAAATATTACGGTGAACAAAGAACTTGATGCAGAGGCAAGCGGTGCCAGCAGCATCGGCTATCACGGTGATGCGGTAATAAAAAGAGTGGATGTAAGCGGTGCTTCTTCCATTAAGAAAAAAGATTAACAGAATACAATACAGCTGCGGGTTTCAGGCCCGCAGCTGTTTATTTTTCAAGGTGTTGTAAGGGTAGTTTGAAAAAGTTTTTTTCGTTTTTTCTTAAAAATATTTGGAGCGTGTAGTATACATCCCTACTTTTGCACTCCAATCAAATCGCGAAGTAGAGCAGCGGTAGCTCGTCGGGCTCATAACCCGAAGGTCGGAGGTTCGATCCCTCCCTTCGCAACTAAAAAAAGAAAGGCCTCTCCGGGGCCTTAATTTTTTATGTTTATAGTGTATGTATTATACTCTGAACGGTTTGACAAGATATACATCGGCTATACATCCAATTTGCCTGAACGTTTGCGTTCGCACAATGAGTTAGGCAAAAAAGGGTGGACAATCCGATATAGACCGTGGCTGTTAATTCATACAGAGACTTTTGAAACTAAACAGGAAGCTCTTTCGAGGGAAAAGGAACTTAAGAATGCGAAATGGCGTGCATGGATAAGAGACGCATTAATACCGCGTTAACCATGCAGTCGGGCTCATATCCGCCACGGGCGGACGGAGGTTCGATCCCTCCCTTCGCAACTAAAAAGGCTGAAAGCCTTATCAGGTCTAAGTTTACGCAGGCGCTTCCCTTAACTGGGAATAAAAGTGGGAATAACTTTTAAAGCGCAATACGATGACCGAAACAAATTACACTATACCACATATCATGCGGTGCGCCGATGGTAAGTGGTATATTTTTTTTGAGTACTACCATGACAGGAAAATGGTGCCTGTCAAACGCTCCGAACAACTTAATCGCATATCGGAGTGCAGCTGATAGAACCAGAAGATCCTTTTACTCTGTTCAATAGTGGATATATTCTGATTGTCCATACCAAAATATTCTTATAGATAGTCTGGTGCTTGCAGCTATCCACATCGAAATTGCTTATTAAGCACTTGGTCACCCCAGACCGCCTATTCCAAGACAACAAACGGGTAATGATATGGATTAGGCAAGAAAAGATATTCGTAAATCGAGTAACTTTTTCGATCTGCATCGTACTCTTCCTTAAAAGGAATACCTCCGGTCACTTGATAATTAAACAGAATATTGTGCGGCACAAAGGTGTGATTGGGGAAATGCCTAATTACTATATCATGTACATCGGAGATTATCTGTTTTATTTGTAAACTATCGGTAGACTTATTAAAAAGGAAAAACGTATGATGCGGGCGGCTAGGACTGTTGTATTTTGTATAAATGTGGTCATCCTCTATGTAGATCGTGAAATAGTCTACAAGCAAAGAGATGTTTAGAACTAAGGTAGTCGTAGTCGTGACGCCGTTTTGATTGAGTGATGATAGTGTGAGATTGAGTATGTAGCAAGGGAATTGATAGTATGCCCGATCAATCAACTCATAGGAGCGATGCAAATTGTTCACCTCAGCAAACAGGTGTTCCCATGCGCCCTCAATATGTTCGATTTGTTCTTTTATTTTTTTGGCTGTCAGGTCGGAAATGCGTTCATAGCCAGGATAATTATTGGCGTAATGCGGTGCGCCAATTGGATAAAAGTTGTGTATTTTTTCTAACAGAAGGATAACAATCGCCGGAACTGGCATAAGATCGGTTTTATTTGGGGCAAATTTATAGGCGTGCACCTATAAATTTGCCCTGGAGGTTTTAAAAGTTTACATTGACGTCGGGGGAGCTCCATCACAGAGTTTGGCTACAGAGAATGGTATGTTTCCCGCACAGGCACTTGATTGAAATGCAGATCCAGCTGGTAGATTTTGCAGGATTAGCCTTTTCATCGTTGGCCTAGGATCCTGAAATGGCTGTAGAAGCCCTTCGGAATACATGCCAGCGATCGATCCTGCTGCGTCATTCCAGGCTTTATTGAAAATGTCTGAAAGCTGATGGTTTTGATTAGATATGCTTTTTGGAATAGTCAAGCATGAGATTTCCCAACGAATTTCTGACCATGCTGTGTTATCATCCCTTATCCAAATTACATACAGGTTGGTAATCTCAACAGTCATACCGTTTGTTCCATTATCTACGAAATTATAAGGACCGCACAGGTGTTTACCTGGTCTCCCGGCAGCATCGGTTGTGGGCTCTGCTGTTGTGGGCGGCGTATAGCCAGCAATTGGAAATGGTGGCGTATCTGTTCCCCAATTATTATTTTCTTCCTCTCCAACACCAGTCCAACAGACACTAATACTTTGTGTTTGGGGCTGATATAAGGCCACAAAACCTGTTTCCATTGTGCCTGTTACCGTGATAATATAATAGGTTGAAGTAAATGTAGTACAGTCTGGTAGGTGCATTCCAGGCGTGGATGCAGTACCGGTATTTACGATATCGACCGCTTCCTTGTGCTTATCATTGATGAATTTATATGACTGCTGCAAATTCCCGTTAAGATCGAATTGCATTTCGATCCCAACAACTCCATCATCCTTTTTGCAAAATGAAATGTTGGGAAGTGTCTTTAGCTGCTCTTTACTTTTGACCCCTAGAAGAACGGACTCTACGATACGTGCAACCACGTCTCCGCTACCATTTTTTTTAAAGAACGTTAGTGAAAAAGTCGACGGAGACGTTAAGTTGTCTTTTGTTAATAGGTAGCGAGTTTCGCTGGAAAGCGTGTTAGAAAACTTTAGTGGTACTTCAATTACTACACCACTATCGCTAAATAGCTGTCTATAGTATTTCCAGTCTATGATAGCTGTACTAATTATATTGCCGTTTATTCCAAACACTTTCAGCGTGTCTGACTTGTAATTGCTTTCTCGTAATTTAAGTTTTGCGTCATCAAGGGTTAAGTAAACCTTACCAGGTTCCTGTGGCTTTTTCTGCGTCGAATTTTTGCGGCAATTAATAAGAGTAATTACAATGCAGCCTAACAGTAGGTATAGCAACAATGTTCTTTTCATAAGCTGTTTATTTGCGACTAAGATAGAAACAATAGGGTATTTTTTTAATCGTTAAAACACCAATCCAAATACCGTCCTTTTCTCACCCAAATACAGGTTTTTGTGAATATCTGCCGTTTATAGATTTTTGAACGGGTTCCCGCATTCCACTGAGCTATAATTTGGTCGGAGACACAATCGTGGAAAAAGAAATTATTCCGTAACTAAAATAACAAAACCAGTACAAGAGCTGCCTTGCTGTTAAACATATTTCTGATCTTGTGTTCATGCACAAGCGCATTATAAATCATGTTTTTTCTGCGAATCTGCTACGATAGCCATATATTTGCCGCCTGAAACCGGGAATAGAAGTGGGAATACAGCTATAAAATAGCTAATTTATAATTATTTTTAGTTTGCGTAACTCATTGGTAAACAGCTTTTCTTTTTCGCGTTGGAGAATCTTTTCGATCCCTCCCTTCGCAACGAAGAAAAGAAAGCTCCTAACGGGAGCTTTTGTTTTTTAAAGCCATTAGTGTTTTCACGTATTCCGCGCGTTACGTGGGAAATGCTCAGATATGCGTTATTTTTGCTGCCTGTTAAGGTTGCCCGGCGTCGAGAGCGATGCCGTTTTTATTTCAGAGAAACAATACAATGAAAGCTGGTTTTGTAAACATATTCGGTAAGCCCAATGCGGGCAAAAGCACTTTGCTCAACGCTTTGCTGGGCGAAAAGCTGGCTATTGTATCCTCCAAGGTGCAAACTACCCGCCACCGTATCAAGGGCTTTTTAACAGAACCGGGCGAATACCAGGTTATCTTTTCCGACACACCGGGTATCATTGAACCCAAATACAAACTGCACGAACGCATGATGCAGGCTGTAAAAAGCGCACTGGAAGATGCTGATCTTGCGCTGCTGCTCGCCGACATCAACGACAGCCTTGAAGAAAACAACGAACTTTTTACTGCACTTAAACTGAAAGTACCGGCTATTGTGGTGCTCAATAAGGCTGACAAGGCTTCAAAGGGGCGTATTGCAGAGGCTGAAACGTTTTATGCAAAACAGCCTTACGCAAAAAAAGTACTCGTTATTTCAGCCTTAAAATCGCAGCAGATAGATCTGCTCAAACAAACCATCATCGGTTTGCTGCCCGAGAATGATCCTTTTTACAGCGAAGATGATTTAACCGATTTGCCTACCAAGTTTTTTGTAGGTGAAATGGTGCGCGAAAAAATATACGAACTGCTGGGCGACGAAATTCCTTACCATGCCACTGTAATGGTGAATGAGTTCAAGGAAAAAGAAACCCTTATTAAAATACAGGCCGATATAGTGGTGCAGCGTGAATCACAGAAAGCCATTCTTATCGGCGCCAAGGGCAGCATGATTAAACAGATCGGTTCCCTGGCACGTACAGACATCGAACAATTTTTACAACAGAAAGTATTTCTTGAACTGCACATCAAGGTAAGGCCCAAGTGGCGCGACAATGATCTGCACCTGAAAGAATACGGGTATTTCTAACAGCAATGCAGCAGGCTGCAGCACATGCACCTGCCGCGCGATATAAACCGGGTGAAATCCTGTGTTTCATTCCATTCAAAAGAAAGTGTTATGAGTTTTACTGTAGCCATTGTAGGCAGACCCAATGTGGGCAAAAGCACATTTTTTAACCGTATGCTCGAAACGCGCAAGGCCATCGTTGACGACGAAAGCGGCGTTACGCGCGACAGGCAGTATGGTGTGGCCGACTGGTGCGGTAAAAACTTCAACGTGATTGATACAGGCGGTTTTGTGCCCGATACGGCCGATGTGTTTGAAACAGAGATCAGGAAACAGGTGCGTATTGCCATTGATGAAGCCGATGCGCTGATATTTATGACCGATGCGGCTACCGGCATTACTGACCTCGACGATTCGATGGCCGACCTGCTGCGCAGAACCACCAAACCTGTTTTCCTGGTGGTGAACAAAGTAGACAATGGCGACAGGCTGCTGGAAGCCACCGAGTTTTACAGCCTGGGTTTTGACAGGGTATTTTTCATCAGCAGCATGAGCGGCAGCGGCACCGGCGAATTGCTTGATGCCATTACCGAGCTTATCTCCGAAGACCAATCCGGCGAAGTACTCAGAACCGATGCGCTGCCTAAGTTTGCCATCATCGGTCAGCCCAACGTGGGCAAATCATCCCTGCTGAATGCGCTGGTAGGGCAGGAGCGTACCATTGTAAGCGATATTGCCGGCACCACGCGCGATACCATTCACACGCACTACAACATGTTCCAGAAAGAGTTTGTGCTGATTGATACGGCAGGCATCCGTAAAAAAAGCAAGGAGAAAGACGACCTGGAATTTTACTCTATCATCCGCGCCATCAAAGCCATGGATGAGGCAGATGTTTGTATGCTGGTACTCGATGCCGAAAAAGGCATTACTGCACAGGATATCAGCATTTACTCACTTGCAGCCCGCAAGGGTAAGGGGCTGGTGGTGCTGGTAAACAAATGGGACCTGGTTGAAAAAGAAACCAATACTGCCCGCGACTACGAAAAAATGCTGAAACAGCGCCTTGCGCCGTTCAACGATATTCCCATTATTTTTATCTCTGCGAAAGACAAGACCCGTATTTTCAAAGGCATTGAAAAAGCACTGGAAGTATATGAAAACAGGCAGCGCAAAATACCAACCAGCGAGCTGAATGAAGTGATGCTGAAAGCGATTGAATCGTATCATGCGCCGGTTGTGCGTGGCCACTCCATCAAAATCAAATACGTAACCCAGCTGCCTACACAGGTAACGGCCTTTGCGTTTTTCTGTAATTTCCCTGATGATATTAAGATGCCTTACCGCAACTATCTCGAAAACCAGTTGCGTACGCATTTCAATTTCAGCGGTGTGCCGGTACGTATTTTTTTCAGGAAAAAATAAACCCAGATAAACTTGATGAAACAGCTTTTAACAGCAACTGCTATAACCCTTGTGCTCGCAGCCTGCAGCAATGGTGCCAATAAAGCCAATACTGCTGATTCTGCCACGACAGACAGAAAAGTAGCCGCAGCCGATACTGTAAAAACTCCGGACAGCAGCGCCGCCATGCAGCCTACTGCACGCAAAATGTTGGACACGGTGAATACGAACCTGAGCGCAGTACCGATGGATTCGGTGAAATAGTGAGTGGGAGCGTGTGCTTGTCGAGAATCGAGAATCGACAGTCGAGACGATCTTAGCGAATCGATATGAACTAAAAGAGCGCATCGCGCTCTTTTAGTTTTATGGAGGCCGAAGCCGGTGTCCTCACCGGCGCTTCTTGTTGACCATCTGGCAATACATCCATTCAACTATTTCTTCAGAGCTGCCACCGCAGCTTTAAAGCGGCGATTTTTTCTTTGAACAGGCGCAGTTCTTTTTTCTGCTGCAGGATGAAACTGTTGTCTTCCAGTTTGCCCATTACCTTGTCCATTTCTTCCTGGGTGTCGAACACCATTTTTCGGAAGGGGTTGTTGTAGTCTTTTGCCCGGGCATTGTAAATACCTTCTGTCATCCATTCTTTTGTGGCTATCGCGGTATCGAGCAGCCTGGCGAAAGTAGGTGCATCAATTTTTTTGATGGGCAGTTTCAGTTGCTTGATATCTGCCAGCGAAGCCAGTGCGTGCCTGCGTTTCAGCTGCATGTATTTGGCGCCCTGTTCTTCGTAAAAGGCATGCACGCTATCCCATGATTTTATTTTGCCCTCTTTGATTCTAGTTTTCAGCATGGCCACTGTTTCATCGGGCATCAGCTGTCCGCCAATGTTAAGCCATGCACCGCGAACCGGTGCGCCGGTTAACTGCTGCTGCAGCGATTCAAGGCTGGGCACATCGTGCTCGGCAATAAACTCCAGCAACTGGTTGGTGCCATAAAAACTGATGAGTTCTTCAAACAGGGTGTATGCCTGCTGCACTTTCAATACTGTAATGGGGCGTTTGCTGTTTTCAAAACCTGTGGCTTCAATATGCAGGTCCTTTACAATGGGGTCGCGCTGCGTAAGCAATTTACGGCCTGTTTGTATGGCCTGTTCCTCTGTGGCCGGTACCTGCATATGTTGGTGCCAGGCACGGCCTGTAAACAGCTCTAACAGGCGCAGGGAGGTGAACATTTCGTTTACGGTATCCGGCGCAAGGTAATCGTACTCCAGCAGCTGGGTACGGGCAACACGTTTATCCCTGTCGGTGTATTTCCAGGAATTACGGGCAAGCGCGTACATATTGTACATGAACCAGTAACCCGGCATAATCACCAGTTTGTTATTGGTTACATCGTTGCTCACCAGCGAAAAGGGGATGGGGATGTGCAGTTCTGCAGGGTAATCGCCCTTGGCCAATATGGTGTAGCTCGCAAACATGGAATTGTGTTTGAGACTTACACACAGCCCGGGCCAAAACCCGCGGCCTGCAATGATTTCACCGTCTGGTCCGCGGGAGTTGTGGTTAGAGCCGATGGTGGCACCGGCAGCAATATTACTCTGCCCCATGATTAACGCTGCACACAAAAACGAGTTGTTGTGGTGCTGTTCATGCGCGGGAAATATCAGTGAATTCAATACCTCGCAGCAGGAGATGGTGGCGTTGTTGCCGAGGTATGAGTTAATCAGCCTGGCGCCATACTTCAGCTGCGAATGCGAAGCCATGATAAAACGCACGGCCTTTACGCCATAAAACAAACGGCAGCCCGGGCCAATTATCCCATTCACAATTTCGCAACCTTCACCAATCTGCGTTTTGCCTTCAGGGCCTGAATTGATGGTGAGGTTTTTGAGTTTGTTGGCACCCTTGATATAGGCATCAGAACCAATATAACAATCCTTGATAATAGCGCTGTTCTTGATCACCGTACGGTCGCCTATTTTGCCGTAATAACCGCGTTCGGGTTTAAACTGCTGCTCAGTAAAGGTTTTGAATTTGGAAAGCAACTCATCGTCGTCGCGGTATTTGGACCACAAATGGGCATCGCCGGGCAACATGCCGTTGAAGGGAATTACGCTTCGGTTGCCGTTTTCATTGCATATCTCCATCCATATACGGATGCTTTCGGGTTCACCTTCTTTGAGAATGCCGTTTCCAAACTTGGCGTGATCGGTTGTAGTAAGTTCGTTTACATTTACGATGATCACTTCACTGCCGATGATATAATGCGAGAGATAGTTCACATTGTCGATCACCACATTGTCGCCTAGATCGCAACTGATGATGGTGGAATTATACAGTCCTACCGGCACTTTCAGATCGCTGAATTCAAGGCAGTACGGCTCCAGCTTTCCAATGCGCACCAACCCGTAAAACTTGCAGTTTTTTACCAGCTCGGGATTGAAGGCTTCTGATACCAGGATGTTGTTCCAGTCGTCACTGCTGTTGCGGTTGCGCACCAGCATTTCAATTTCATAAGCATTCAGCCGGCGGTAAGCGATACCGCTTTTGTTCTGCAGGTTACGCAGGTAATATTCGTTCTTGCCCTTGGGTAAAAATTCTTTTTTAATAAAATCATACCCAATAGAAGCAGCACTGCTTTTGCGGATGATGTTTTGTGACATGGCATTGATGGTTAGATGGCCTGATGGCCCGATGGCTGAATAGTTATTGAATACAACAACCATTGAACCATTGAGCCATATAGCCATTTTTCAGATTATTCAACGGTTACACTCTTCGCCAGGTTGCGGGGTTTGTCAACGTCGAGACCTTTGGCTACACCGATGTGGTAGGCGAGCAGTTGTAAAGGGATAACATTTAAGATGGGGGCTATCATTTCGTCGGCCTGTGGTATTACGATAATATCATCGGCCAGTGTGGGGGTAATGGTATCGCCTTCGGTGATAACTGCGATAACCTTGCCTTTACGGGCTTTGATCTCCTGGATATTGCTCACCACTTTTTCGTGGTACGAATCTTTGGTGGCAACAAACACTACAGGCAGTTCTTCATCTACCAGTGCAATAGGGCCATGCTTCATTTCAGCAGCAGGATAACCTTCTGCATGTATGTAGCTGATCTCTTTCAGCTTCAGTGCGCCTTCCAGCGCTACAGGGAAATTATAACCCCTGCCCAGGTACAGGAAGTCGCGGGCATCTTTGTATTTTTCTGCCAGTGCTTTTATCTGTGCATCGGCTTTCAGCAACAGCTCTGCTTTTTCAGGAACAGCTGCCAGCTCTTTACACAACAGTAAATACCTGTCACGGCTGATGCTGCCTTTTTCTGCAGCGAGTTTTAATGCCGTCATCAGCAATACCACAAGTTGTGCGGTAAATGCCTTGGTGCTGGCTACGCCAATTTCAGGGCCTGCGTGTGTATACGCACCTGCATCTGAAATGCGGGCGATAGAAGAGCCTACCACGTTTACCACTCCAAGAATAATGGCACCTTTTTCTTTAGCGGTTTCAATGGCTACCAGGGTATCGGCTGTTTCGCCGCTTTGTGAAATGGCGAGTATTACATCGCCCTTGTTGATGATGGGATTGCGGTACCTGAACTCTGATGCATATTCTACTTCAACCGGTATGCGGCACAGTTCTTCAATAATGTATTCGGCCACCAAACCCGCATGCCAGCTGGTTCCGCAGGCGATGATGAGTATGCGCTGCGCAGCAAGAATTTGTGCGGCATGTTTTTCAATACCACTCATGGTAATGGTGCCTGCATCTGCATCCAGGCGGCCGCGCAAACAGTCGTGTATGGTTTGCGGTTGCTCAAATATTTCTTTCAGCATAAAATGGTCGTAACCGCCTTTTTCAATGGCAGCCAGTTCCATATCAAGCTTGGTAATGAATGGTGTTTGCTTATCGTTACCGAGGTTTTTCAGTATCAGTTCATCGGGACGTACAATTGCAATTTCATAATCGTTTACATACACTACTTCTTTGGTGTATTCGATAATGGGTGAGGCGTCTGATGCAAGAAAATGTTCGCCCTTGCCAATGCCAATTACCAGCGGACTACCTTTTCTTGCAGCAATAATGGTTTCAGGATCATCTTTATGAATCAGCAGAATGCAGTAGGCGCCTACAATGCGACGTAAGGCAATACGCACGGCTTCTTCGAGGTTGCAGTCGTTATTGCGTTTAATGTCTTCAATAAAGTTGAGCAGTACTTCTGTATCGGTATCACTTTTAAACAAGTAACCTTTGGCAACCAGGTCCTGTTTAATCTGTGCATAGTTTTCAATAATGCCATTGTGTATCATGGCTATTTCACCGCTTTGCGATAAATGCGGATGTGCATTGCGGTCGTTCGGTTCGCCATGCGTGGCCCAGCGTGTGTGGCCGATAGCGATATGCGAATGCACATCTTTACCAACAACAGATTCTTCCATTTCGGCAACCTTGCCTTTTTTCTTATACACTTTAAGGCCGCCGTTCAGCAAGGCAACACCACTGCTGTCATAACCCCTGTATTCAAGTCTTTTCAAGCCTTTTAGCACAATGGGATAAGCTTCCCTGGGACCTGTATAGCCAACTATTCCACACATGAGTTTTATATGATTTAAGTGCGCAATATGACATATTTTGCTCAATCTCTTATCTTTAAGTATTTAAATTTTGCCTTAAAAATCCTGCATCCATGACAGCCGATTTTAATTTTACAACGAATTATATTCTGGAAGATGATTGCGTGAAACTGCGGCCTTTGCAGCTTGAAGACATGCATACTTTAACGCATTTTGCCCTTACGGAGCCGGAGTTGTGGCGGTTCTCCCTTGTGAGCGCAGCAGGTGAAAAAGGAATGGAGGCATACATTCACCATGCGGTGCGTGCACGGCTTGAGCAAAAAGAATATCCATTTATTGTGTACGATAAACGCAGCAAACAGTATGCAGGCTGCACACGTTTTTATGATATGCAGCTAAGCAATAAAACATTGCAGCTGGGTTACACCTGGTATGGCAAAGCCTTTCAGGGAACGGGTTTAAACAGGCACTGCAAATTTTTGCTGTTACAGTTTGCATTTGAACAGCTGGGGATGGAACGTGTTGAATTCAGGGCAGATGCCAACAATGCACGCAGTATTGCTGCGATGAAAGCCATTGGTTGCACACCTGAAGGAATATTGCGTAACCACATGCCACTGGCCAGTGGCGGCAGGCGCGATTCTATTGTGTTAAGCATCCTGAGAAATGAATGGCTGGAAGGCGGCGTAAAACAGCAACTGCAGGCGAAGTTGGTGTAAAGCCGCAAAAAGCTGCAATGTAACGTGCCTGTAATCACATAAAAAAAGGTGGACAGAATTTTTTTCTGCCCACCTGTAAATAATTGTTATTGTGCAATTTACCCCGGCATTAAATGCAGGTTACAGTAATATACCTCTCAGGAACATATAAGCCACACTGAAGTAAATGATTAACCCGGTTACGTCTACCAGGGTAGCTACAAACGGGGCAGAAGATACAGCCGGGTCGGCGCCGAGTTTTTTCAATATCATCGGCAACATAGAACCCGATAAAGTACCCCACAATACTACACCTACCAGCGACAGGCCAACGGTAAAGCCAATCAGCATCCATTGTTCGCCATACAAGTCCTGGATAACGCCGTGGTGCATCAGGAAATGCCAAATGCAGATACGCAGGAAACCAATTACGCCCAGTATACCACCCAGCCACAGGCCGCTGAATATTTCACGACGCATTACCCGCCACCAGTCCTGCAGGTGAATTTCGCCCATGGCCATGGCCTGGATAATAAGGGTGGAAGCCTGTGAGCCGCTGTTACCGCCACTTGACATGATCAGGGGTACAAAAATAGACAGCACCACGGCCTTCTGTATTTCATCGGCAAAATAAGCCATCGCTGTTGCGGTGAGCATTTCACTTAAAAACAATACAATGAGCCAACCCACACGTTTCTTGATTAAACGGAAGAAAGATATTTCAAGGTACGGCTCGTCGAGGGCCTCGGTACCACCTATTTTCTGGATGTCTTCGCTGTACTCTTCGTTGGCTACCCACAGCATGTCATCGATGGTAACAATGCCCAGCAATATGTTGTTGTTATCGGTAACAGGGAGGGCCACGCGGTTGTTCATTTTAAACACCTGGCTGGCATGTTCCTGGTCGTCGGTGGCATGCAGGGCAATTACCCGTCCATCCAACAGATCGCTGATACGCTTATCGGGTGCGGCGAGAATTACATCACGTATCCGTATATCGTCTACCAGTTCACCGGTGGCTTCGTCTATGATGTAAATAACGTCTACCGTTTCACTGCTTTTGGCAAATTTGCGGATGGTAGAAAATACTTCTTCCACGGTATTGTGTGCATACACGTACACATAATCGGGTGTCATCAGCCTGCCTACGCTGTCTTCCGGGTAACCCAGCAGCGATAGCGTTACCTTTCGCTCATCGGGATCAATGAGTTTAATGAGGTCGCGCAGTACTTCTTTGGGCAGCTCTTCCAGAAAGTCGGTACGGTCATCCGCGGGCAGCTCGTTGAGCAGCTCGGCCGTTTTAAAGGAAGGCAGTTCCCTGATAATACGCTTCTGCGCAGAGAGGTCCAGGATCTTGAACACACTCGACGCCCGGTGTATTGCCATATTGGCAACGATCTGGGCTTCAAAATCGGGGTATTCATTAATCAGGTCGGCCACGTCGCTGATCTTCTGATCGTTCAGAAAATCGCGGATCTGCAGCTTATCCTCCGTTGCAATGATGCGTTCGAACTGTTCGTACAATCCTTCTTGTTCCAGTTGTAGGCTCATGGTGCAAATTAATTACTAGATATCATGGAAAACAAACGGAAAGGAATTACTTTTCATTAATTTTCGCCTTTTAACCGATTTTACGATATGATATTACCCTTTTTGTTCGTTGCCCCTTCAGAAAAAGGGGGCAGAGGTGTGTTTACTTCCAAAAAAATACCTGTGGGCACGGTGCTCGAAATTTCACCAGTGCTCGTACTAACCGCCAAAGAACGTGCTACCATTGAAGACACCAAGCTCTACAATTACATTTTCGAATGGGGCGATAACCGCAAACAGGCCGGCCTGGCACTGGGCTATATTTCTATGTACAACCACGACTACAAAGCGAACTGCGTGTACGAAATGGATTACGAAAATGCCCTGATGACCATCAAAACCGTAAAACCCATTGCCAAGGGTGATGAACTCTGCATTAACTATAACGCTGATCCGGATGATGAAACGCTGGTTTGGTTTCACCAGTAGTGTGAGTGGTGAGTGATCTGGGCGGGTACCGCTCGGGAATCGGGACATCGACAGTCGAGATGATCATAGCGAATGCACTGTTTGGGGCGGAGATAGTTGCCGGTGAGGACACCGGGCAACAGCGCACTGGCAGCGGCATCATGGGAGAACTATACAAAAAAAGACCGCCCTTTGTAAGACTACACGGGCGGCATATCACCAAAACCTACTGTAAAAATTAATGGCTGCTTTTATTGCAGGCCTGTAGCACGCGGCTACCAATATTTATAACCCATCAGGCGGGCCAGTTCAACCTTGGCCAGGCACAGCTGGTACTGGTACTGTAACTGTGTATACAATGCACGCTGGTAATTGGCGCTGGCATTGGTAAGATCGAGGTTGGTGCCTGCACCATTCATAAAACGGCTGGCGGCAATTTGCTCGGCTACTTTTGTCTGCTCAATTTGCGTGTAGGTGTTTTTAATGCTCTCCTGGTTGGTGCTGATGTCTGTCAGCGCCTGCTGAATGTCTTTGCGGTACGTATTGCTCATGGTTTCAATGGCCAGCTGGTTCTGGCGAACTATGTTCTGCTGCAACTTTACCTGTTTGCGCATGCGGTCGCCATTGTAGATGGGGATGTTCAGGCTTATACCGGCTGCATAGTTCAGCTTCACTTCATTAACGGCAGGTACATAACCATTTTTAGCACCGCCGCTGGCATGAATATCCACCGAAGGTTTATCTGCCAGGCTGGCTACTTTCACATCGCTCTCTGCCTGCTTTATTTTATCGTTGGCCAGTACAAAGTCAAGGTTCGAAGCCTGGGCTTCACGCAGTGCAGCTTCTGCATCGCGCTGGGCCAGGTCAAAATCAAAAGCAGTATCCTGCGTTTGTTGCGTACCTGTGGTGTAGGTTAACAGGTTAAACTGTTTCTGCAACTGGTTCTGCAGGTTTATTTTGGTGTTTTGTTCTGCATCAATATTGGCCTGTATGTTCAGCAGGTCTATTTTAATGGCATCACCATTTTTCAGTTTGCTTTCCACCACACGTTTGTTCTCGTTTAAAAAGCTCAGCACACTATCCTGTATGCTGATGGCTTTTTGAAAATACACGATGTTGTAGTAAATGTTAGATACCTGGTAAGCCAGCTGTGTGCGTACGTACTCCACATTGTGTTTGGCGTACTGCAAATCGGTTTTTGCCTTTTCTACATTGCTTTTGATGCGACCGAAATCGAGCAGCTCGTAACCCGCATTTACACCGGCTTTTACGTTGTGTATAGGTGCAAACAAAAAGTTGGTGAGCTCACCGTTAGGGCCGAATGGCAAGGGTAATTCAATTTTAGGTTTTACATAATCATACCCGCCTGATGCAGAGATATCCGGCATGCGTATGCCTGCGATATCTACACGCTGTTCAGCCGTGATCACATTGTTTTCGGCTTCTTTTATGCGGGGAAAATAACTGAACGATTGATTGATCAGTCCTTTCAGTTCACCGTTTGCCTGTACCTGCTGCTGGCCTATAGAGGCTTTGGCAAATAATACAGTGGCCGATATAAAAATTAATTTTTTCATGGTATCTGTTGGTTACAGTCTTTTAATCATTGTTGCCTGCACTGTTCTAGTGCGCTTCCTGCATAGCCTTGGCCGCTGCAGCCTGGTCTGTTGGTGATGTTTTCCTGGTTCTTAAAAATGCCACCAGCGGTATTACCAGTATAAAGAACAGGGCCACCAGCCTGAATGTATCCAGGTAACTGAGGTAGTACGCCTGCTTGTCTATATTGGCGCTGATGATGGCCTGTGCCGTATGCGTGGCAGAAGTAATATCCGCACCTGTTCTCGCCACCAGCCCCTGCGCAATGGCATTGGTTTGATTGGTGAAATTGGCTGCACCCTGTGCTGCATTCGCCACCAGGTCGCTCCGGTGCTGTGCATAGGTGTGTGCGATATAGGTATTGGACATGGCGATGCCAAACGCACCACCCAGCTGCCTGATCATGTTATTGAGGGCGATGCCTGCAGGATAATCTTTTGGCTGCAAACCCGCCACTGCCTGGTTAATCAGCGGCAGCTGCACCATGGATATACCAAAGGCACGCAGCGCAAGCGGGAAAAAGAAATCCCAGCGGCCTACATCCGGACTAACTTTTGCACTTAGCCAGGCATAAGCGCCGAACAGGAAAAAGCCGGCGATCACAAAGGGAATGGCCGATACGCCTTTGGCCATAATACGCCCTACAACCGGGAACATGATTACCCCGATGAGTGTGGGCGGCAGCAGGGAAAGACCTGTTTCATAGGCCGAGAACCCCAGCACGCGCTGCGCCAGTACCGGGTATACAAATACCGAAGTATATAACCCCAGGCCTACCACGAAGGTGAAAATGGTGGTAAATACAAGGTTGCGGTTGCCGAGCACCCGCAGGTTTACCGCAGGGTTTTTCACACGCAGTTCATATGCAATGAAACCGATAAGTCCAACAGCAGCGAGTACCGAACATACTTTAATGGCATCGTTGCTAAACCAGTCATCACTCTGGCCGCGCTCCAGCACGTATTGTAAACAGCCAATGCCTACGGCCAGCAGGCCAATGCCCGTATAGTCGATGTGTATGTTGGCTTTGTTCTTGCCCTCTCCCGGCTTTTTATCGATATAGGTAAAGGTGAGGATGGTGGCTACGATACCAATGGGCAGGTTGATCATGAATATCAGCGGCCAGCTGAAGTTTTCAATGATATAACCGCCAATGGTTGGTCCCAGCGTAGGGCCCAGTACCAGTCCCATACCAAACAAACCAGAGGCAATAGGCCGGTCTTTCACTTCAAACGCATCGAACAAAATGGCCTGTGAGGTGCTTAGCAGGGCACCTCCGCCCACACCTTGTACAAAGCGCCAGATAATTATCTCAATAAGGCTGTTCGATTCGGCACACATGTACGATGCGAGCGTGAATATGATCATCGAAACGATGTAATAATTCTTTCGCCCGAAATATTCTGCCAAAAAGCCGGTTAACGGGATAATGATTACGTTGGCGATAGCGTAGGAGGTAATTACCCAGCTGATATCTTCAATGCTAACGCCCAGGCTGCCTGCCATATCACTCAACGCAACGTTTACGATAGATGTATCCACCAGTTCCATTACCGCTGCCGAAACAGTGGTAAGAACGATGATAAATTTGGTAAATCCTTTTGCAGCCATAAACAGTCAGTTTATTATTTGATAGGAACGCTTACATACACGCTCAAACCTGAACGGAGTATGTTGCGGTACTGCGCCACATCTTTAATGGCAATTTTCACGGGCACACGCTGTGTTACTTTAACGAAGTTGCCGCTGGCGTTGTCGGGTGGTAACAGCGAGAAACGTGCACCGGTTGCTTCACTTAAGCTGGAAATGGTACCGGTTATTTTCTCACCGGGAAATGCGTCGAGTTCCAGTTCTACATCCATGCCTTCATGAAACTTCTTAATCTGTGTTTCCTTGAAATTGGCTACTACCCAGTAGGTAGTGTCGTTTACAATAGAAAACAGCGGAGTGCCTGCCTGTACAAACTGGCCGGCTGTTACATTCCTTTTACCAATTTTACCCGACATGGGTGCATATACTTTGGTATAGGAGATTTTCAGTTTCTGCTGTTCAATGGCTGCTTTCTTGGCATCTACTGCAGCTTCTGTTTTGGCAATCGTTGCTTTCTGAACAGAGATATGGCTTTGGGCAGAGCCGAGATCGGTTTGACTGTTCTTTGCCTGCTGCACTGCCTGCTCGTAAGCAAAGCGGCTGTCATCCAGTTGTTTTTTGGTAATAGCCTGGTCTGCAAAAAGATTCTTGTTGCGGTTGTAATCTTCTTCTGCCTGCTGCACTTTTACATTGTCCAGACTAATGCTGCCCCTGTTTACATCGAGCGATACAACTGTGCTGTTTAAACCGGCTTTGGCATTGGCAATATCTGCTTCAGAAGCCTTAAGGTCGGCTTCCATTTGCAGCAGCTGTGTTTGCAGTTCATCTGCATCGAGCTCTACCACGAGCTGGCCTGTTTTAACGCTGTCGTAATCGTTCACTGCAATGTTTTTCACATAGCCTGAAACCCTTGGCAGCACAGGCGAAATCTGCGTTTCAATCTGGGCGTTATCTGTTGTTTCGTGTGCAAGTGCATACGAGATTTTTTTGAAGCCGTAAATACCCGCTACAATTACAATGATCAGAATGATGATAAGCCGCACTGGCGATTTTTTCTTTTTTTCCGGAGTTGCTTGATTTTCCATAACGCGTAGTATTGAGAGTGTTATTTTGGTTGGTGTACAAGGTGGATGTGCAGCACAGCTTTTAGATGTGTTTTAACCCTGGTTTTAAATTCTTCGTCTTCGTAAGGCACGTAAGTCTCTGTTTCGTCGAGTATTTTTAAACAGAATTTCTTTGATTGCAGCAGGTAGTTGATGGTGCCGATGAGCGTAGCTACCGTAAGCTCTACATCTACCTTGTTAAATTCGCCGCTGGCAATACCGTCGAGCAGTATCTGTTTAATCAGCTGGCTGTTCGGATACAGGATGTTTACAATCATATCCTGCATGGCCTGCCTGTCGCCCAGCATCAGCTCCTGGTGTATTACGCGGTGAAAATGCCTGTTGCGAAACAGGCGTTCTACAAAGCCTTCCACAATGCGGTCAATTTTACCTGCCGCATTCAGCGAAGTATTGCTCATTATTTCGGTCAGCTCAATGCGGGTGTAAGCTGCTTTTTCCTCTACCATGCTTTCAAACAGCTTCTCCTTCGATCCGAAATAATAATTAATCATCGCAATATTTACCCCTGCTGCCGCAGCCAGGTCACGGATGGAAGTGCCCTCGAACCCTTTGACCGCAAAAAGCTCGATCGCTGTATTGATGATGTGTTCTTTTTTGTCAGTACCCATTAGAAAAAGCAGATTGTAACCGCGAAGTTAAACACTTGTTTGAAACTAAACAAACGTTTAATTAAAACACTTGGGATTTTAAGGTGGAGCGGGTAAAAAGCCAGCTGAGCGAACAAAAGGGTAGGACGAACGGGAGGGAAAAATTCATCCCATCACCCGAGGATTTCCCCTATATGTTTCTGGATATTGACAGCGATCTGCTGCATGGGCAGGTCATTGGCATCGGAGCCAAAGGGGTCTTCAATTTCTTCTGCGATGATTTCCAGGCTCGCCATCACATAAAATATAAAGGCGATCACAGGTATGCACAGGTAGCTTAAACTAATGGCATAACCGAAGGGCAGGGTCATGATATAAAAGAAGATGAATTTTTTGATAAATGCGCTGTAAGAATAGGGGATGGGTGTGTTTTTGATGCGCTCGCAGGCACCGCAGATATCCATGAACGATTGCAGCTCGGCATTGAGTACAATCAGCTGGTCGCCCGTGATTTTTTCCTGTTTGTACAGCAGGTTGGTTTTATTGATCATGAGTGAGGCTACCTGTATGGGAATATGTTTGTTTCTGTTGAAGTCGGGTATTTCGGGATGTGGTTTTGTATCCAGTGCAAGGCGTGTGTTTTCGCTCATCAGGTGTGCCCGCAATTCAAAAGCAAAACGTGGAATGAGTACATGGAAGAAATGGCGGGAATCATAATCATCATGCGGTAGAAAGCTGTTGATTTTAATGGCGAGGTTGCGGCTGTTGTTTACCAGGGCGCCCCATAATTTGCGCCCTTCCCACCAGCGGTCGTAGGCCGTGTTGGTGCGGAACACGAGCAGCAGTGAAATCACAAACCCCAGCAGGCTATGCATCTGCGGGATATTGCGTATCGCTGCATTGTTTTTGGTAAAGGGAAAATAATGCAGTTCGAGAAAGCAAATGAAAGCAGCATATGCGGCAATAACCAGGATCAGCGGAAACAGGCGGCGAAGTGTTTCCGCCTTATGAAACCGGAATATGAAAGTTAACCAGTCCTTGGGATTGTAGCTGATCATAGCAGAATTGTTATCGTAAATATAAGGAAGAGCTGTTAGCTGATAGCGGTTAGCTGTTAGCCTTTTTTTAGCTGCGAGCTTTGAGCAGCGAGCTGGCCGATTACTTCATGCAGCAAAATGCAACCTGCAACTCTAAACATTAAACCTTCAAACTTTAAACTCCTTTTGTCCGCTTGTGAACAGGAAACTGTTCGCCTGCGGACAATTTGTTTTTCTTAACAGTTTACAGTTCGATTCATTCTCAGTGAGTTACGGCTGGCACAACCACATGGCACCGGTTTGGCATTATACCTAACATCAAACGCAAACAATAAAAAAACTTATAAAAACTACGTTTATGAAAAAGATTATCCTCGCCGCCATCATCGCTATCAGCCTTACTGCAACTGCATTTGCTGGTACTACTAACGACAAAGTAAGCACTACATTTAAAAAAGCATGGCCTGCCGCCAGCATCACCAGCTGGAAAGTAAACGGCATGATCACTACCATCAGCTTTACTGTTGATAACCTGAACATGCAGGCTTTCTACGACGAAGAAGGCAACTTCATGGGCACCAGCCGCCCGGTACAGCTGACTGAATTACCTGCTGCTGCACAAACCACCATCAAAGACAAATACCAGGATTATACAGCTACTGAAGCCATTGAAATGAACTCTACCACTGCAGGCTTCAACTACTATGTATCACTGGAAAAAGATACGCAGAAACTGATTCTGCAGGTTGCACAGGATGGCAGCGTAAAAACATTTAAGAAGCTGAGGAAATAGCAGAAGAAAGCTGTAAGCTGATAGCTGTTAGCGCTTAGCCTTTTTTAGCTGCGAGCTACGAGCTTTTAAGACAAACAATATTATAACGGAGCGTCTTTGCAATGAGTAATACCTGCGAAGGCGCTCTTTTTTATTGCTCGCGGAAGCTAATCGCTAAAAGCTACCAGCTATTGGCTTCCTCAGAATTTGATCTCCACATCGCCATCAACAGGAAAGCTTTGGCAGGTGAGTATGCGACCTTGTGCTATTTCTTCGTTTACCAGTATTTCGTTGTAAGCCATCCATATTTTACCGCTGGTGCAGGTGGCAATACAACTGCCGCAACGGCCGGCTTCGCAGCTGTAAGGCAATTCAATGCCTTTTGCTTTGGCTGCTGCCAGTATGGAATGCGGGTACTGTACCATTACCTCATGGGTATGATGGTGTAGGTGTATGGTGGCTTTGTGCGCGCCTGTATCTGGCGGTGCCGGTTTTTTGGCGGGGGGTATGCTGCTGAAGTTTTCTTTGCGGATATGCAGTGCAGGCACGCCTTCGGCAAGTAAGGTAATGCCGATGGTTTGCATGTATTCAAATGGTCCGCACATATAAAAAAGGCATTTGGTAATGGGCACGGTAACCAGTTCTTGCAGCAGTTGCAACAGCAGCCAGTTGCTGAGCCTGCTTTTACGCACATGCGCTATATCGCTGAATAGAAATTCAATATGCAATCTGCCTGCAAAGGTTTGTTGCAGCAGCTGCAGTTCGTTATAAAATATCGCATCTGCAGCAGAGCGGTTGCTGAATACCAGTATTACCGGCAATTGCGTGGTATGCAATGCTGTTTTAAGCAAGGCAAATACCGGCACAATGCCACTGCCTGCTGCAAGAAAAAACAATTGTTGTGTTTGCTGTAATGCAGTGCCTTCAGGTAATTGAAACAAACCTGAAATACCTGCTGTGGTAAGTATATCGCCTGTTTTGGAATGATCCAGCAGTTGCCTGGAATATTCGCCGTTTACTACGCGTTTAATGGTAATGCGCATTGGCTCGCCCAGCAAAGGTGCTGAGGAAAAGGAGTAAGAGCGGCGGCGTTCTGTTCCGTTTTTACTGAACACCAATGTGAGAAATTGACCCGCTGTATATTGCGGCTCCCATTTATCCAACGGTTGAAGCTCGAAGGTTTTGCAAACAGGTGTTTCTTCATGAATAGCCGTGATCTGTAAACGCTGGTAAGTCATGGTATAACATTCTGCCACCAAGGTACGGATTAACGTGCAGGCACAATGGCTTTAAGCAGCAAGCTACGAGTTGCAAGCGTTGGTTGATTGCTGTAAAAGAACATGCCGGTGAGGACACCGGCATGGGCAATATATTTTAAATTCATTAAGATCATCTCGACTGTCGATGTCTCGTCTCCCGACGGCTTTCCCACTCACGACTGACGTCTCACGATTGCCGCCCTCAAGGCTTCTTCTCCCAGGCTTGTTTTGTTGCATCAATCACATCCAGCAGGCCGCCGCTTTCCTTGTCTTCGCCCAATTGCCAGAACATAATGCCGTTAAGCCGCTTGTCAATTACGTATTGTGTTTTGAGTTTGATGGAAGCAGGATCGTCAAAGCTGGCAAACTGCCTGCGGGAATAGTTATAACGGAAGGGGGCATTGGCTTCATCATCCCAGCGGTATACAAAACCGGCAGTATCGGCCAGGTCACGGTCGAAGTTTTTATATGGCGTGCCTTTGGTGAACACAGCAGGGCGGTTGATG
This sequence comes from Deminuibacter soli, assembly GCF_003412455.1. Taxonomy (GTDB): domain Bacteria; phylum Bacteroidota; class Bacteroidia; order Chitinophagales; family Chitinophagaceae; genus Deminuibacter; species Deminuibacter soli. The sequence continues at coordinate 606,439 of NZ_QTJU01000002.1, forward strand.
GTATAGTTCAGTGTATCGTTGGTGGTAAAAATGCGTGCATAAAAGGCGGCCCCGATCGCTATTTTGCCACGTGGTACGCCAATGGAATCGAGCCATCGTACGGCATGATCTACCGATTCAGGATAATTGCCGTTAGGGTACAGCGGACTGTGATGCCCGCTGATGGTGCTGAAACCGCTTACCAGGTCGTAGCTCATCAGGTTAATGCGGTTTACATAGGGAGTTAGTTTTTTCCAGTCCACCGCATCACGCAGGTATTCAGTGAAGCCGCCTGCCGCAAAACTGATCTCATATTTTTTGCCGAGTGTTTTACGCAGCTCTTTCACCAGCAGGGTAAAATTGTCTTTGTCGGCCGGGGAGTAGGGGTGCCCGGGAAATCCCTTGATGGTGGGATATTCCCAGTCCAGGTCAATACCGTCTGCATTAAAATCAACCAGGGTTTGTTTTACAGACCGGGCGAATGCCTTGCGGCCGGTATCGCTCGAAAATACGGGGGAGCAGGTAGCGCAGCCGCCCCAGCCACCGATGGAAATCATCACTTTCATAGCCGGGTTGCGTTGTTTCAGGGCTACCATATTGTGCAGCAGAATGGTATCGCCTTTTTTAAACAGGTGCAGGTCATTGCCCTGCAGGTGCGCAAAACTAAACAGCAGGTGGGTGAGTTTTTCAACGGGGTAGTTGTTGATTTTCACGGAATCGCCGGCATAGTAGGCGATCACGGCCGGACTGTATTTCTTCTTCTGCGCCATCACCGGGAGGGCCATCAGCAGTAAACACACAGGTAGCAACGGGCGTAACAGCAAACGCAGATATCTCATAAACGGGAAGTTTGAACCAGTAATTATAATACTTGTGTCGCCATCTGTGTTTTTGTAACGATGCCAGGGCGTGAATCGTGAGGCGTGAGTGATCTGAGGCAATTCGAGAATCGAGAATCGACAGTCGAGACTACCTTAGCGGGTCTGATCGTGTGCTGTGATCAAGGTCATTTAGTTAAGTCACTGTTACACCGCTGCTTTTTCTCTTAGGAAAAAATTGAATATTGAAACAATTGAACTATTTGAACCCCTCCGGTCCAACTTTACACTTCAAACGTTAAACCTTCAACCAGCGTACAACACTATTGAGCTAAACTAAACAACATTGAGTTTCAGTGGTGAGTGAGTTGAGCAGGGCAATTCCCGAGAATCGAGAATCGACAGTCGAGACTATCTTAGCGGGTCTGATCGTGTGCTGTGATCAATGTCATTTAGTTAAATCACTGTTACACCGCTGCTTTTTCTCTGTAAAGTGCCTTAGGAAAAAATTGAACATTGAAACAATTGAACTATTTGAACCCCTCCGGTCCAACTTTAAACTTCAAACGTTAAACCTTAAACCAGCGTACAACACTATTGAGCTAAACTAAACAACATTGAGTTGTCAGTTGTGAGTGAGTTGAGCGGGGGCAATTCGAGAATCGAGAATCGACAGTCGAGACTACCTTAGCGGGTCTGATCGTGTGCTGTGATCAATGTCATTTAGTTAAATCACTGTTACACCGCTGCTTTTTCTCTTAGGAAAAAATTGAACATTGAAACAATTGAACTATTTGAACCCCTCCGGTCCAACTTTACACTTCAAACGTTAAACCTTCAACCAGCGTACAACACTATTGAGCTAAACTAAACAACATTGAGTTGTCAGTCGTGAGTGATCTGAGCGGGGGCAATTTCGAGAATCGACAGTCGAGACTACCTTAGCGGGTCTGATCGTGTGCTGTGATCAATGTCATTTAGTTAAGTCACTGTTACACCGCTGCTTTTTCTCTGTAAAGTGTCTTAGGAAAAAATTGAACATTGAAACAATTGAACTATTTGAACCCCTCCGATCCAACTTTAAACTTCAAACGTTAAACTTTAAACCAACGTACAACACTATTGAGCTAAACTAAACGACATTGAGTTATCAGTTGTGAGTGAGTTGAGCGGGGGCAATTCGAGAATCGAGAATCGACAGTCGAGACTATCTTAGCGGGTCTGATCGTGTGCTGTGATCAAGGTCATTTAGTTAAATCACTGTTACACCGCTGCTTTTTCTCTTAGGAAAAAATTGAACATTGAAACAATTGAACTATTTGAACCCCTCCGATCCAACTTTACACTTCAAACGTTAAACCTTAAACCAGCGTACAACGCTATTGAGCTAAACTAAACAACATTGAATTGTCAGTCGTGAGTGATCTGAGCGGAGGCAATTCGAGAATCGAGAATCGACAGTCGAGACTACCTTAAGCGGGTCTGATCGTGTGCTGTGATCAATGTCATTTAGTTAAATCACTGTTACACCGCTGCTTTTTCTCTGTAAAGTGCCTTAGGAAAAAATTGAACATTGAAACAATTGAACTATTTGAACCCCTCCGGTCCAACTTTACACTTCAAACGTTAAACCTTAAACCAGCGTACAACACTATTGAGCTAAACTAAACGACATTGAGTTGTCAGTGTTGAGTGAGTTGAGCGGGGGCAATTTCGAGAATCGACAGCCGAGATGACCGAAGCGAGTAATATAACTGCCGCCGGGGGCAACTTACACCCAACAGGCTGGCAGCCCGTAGCCTGAAGCTTGCTGCTAAAAAAAGACCTGCCCCCATTACAGAGGCAGGCCATATTTGAACATATCTACGTTGGCGGATTAGGCGGTAGCTACCTGTTTGCGGATGATGTTCAAGGCACCACCGGCTTTGAACCATTCAATCTGCTGTGTATTGTAGCTATGGTTAACCTGGAAAGTATCGGTAGAGCCATCTTTATGGTGCAGTACCATTTGCAGCGGCTGACCGGGTGCAAAGGTGGTTAAACCATCGATGTCAATTACATCATCTTCCTGGATTTTATCGTAGTCTGCTTTATCGGCAAAAGTCAGTGCCAGCATACCCTGTTTTTTCAGGTTGGTTTCGTGGATACGGGCAAATGATTTCACCAGTACCGCGCGAACGCCGAGGTGACGGGGCTCCATGGCTGCATGCTCACGTGAGCTGCCTTCACCATAGTTTTCATCACCAATTACCACTGAACCCAAACCAGCTGCTTTGTAGGCACGCTGTGTGGCAGGTACAGGACCGTATTCACCGGTCAGCACGTTTTTCACGTTGTCGGTTTTCTCGTTGTAATAGTTTACAGCGCCGATCAGCATGTTGTTAGAGATATTGTCGAGGTGACCGCGGAATTTCAGCCAGGGACCAGCCATAGAGATATGGTCGGTGGTACATTTACCTTTGGCTTTAATCAGCAGTTTCAGTCCTTTCAGGTCAACACCTTCCCAGGCTGCAAACGGATCGAGCAGCTGCAGGCGGTTGCTGGTAGGCGATACTTCTACTTTTACCTGGCTACCGTCTGCGGCTGGTGCCTGGTAACCTGGATCGTCTACTGCAAAACCTTTTGCAGGCAGTTCATCGCCGCTTGGCGGGTCGAGTTTTACTTTTTCACCTTTTTCATTCACCAAAAAGTCGGTTTCAGGGTTAAAGGTGAGGTCGCCTGCAATGGCCAGGGCTGTTACCAGCTCAGGAGAACCTACAAAGGCGAATGTATTGGGGTTACCATCCGCACGTTTCGCGAAGTTGCGGTTAAAGCTGTGTACGATGGTGTTTTTTTCTTGTTTTTCAGCACCTACGCGCTCCCACATACCAATACAGGGGCCGCAGGCGTTGGCGAATACCTTGGCGCCGATGGTGTCGAATACATTGAGGAAGCCGTCGCGCTCAATGGTATAACGTACCTGCTCAGAACCAGGGGTAATGGTAAATTCAGCCTTGGTTTTCAAGCCTTTGGCTGCTACCTGTTTGGCCAGGCTCACGGCACGGCTGATGTCTTCGTAAGAAGAGTTGGTACAGCTGCCGATCAAACCTACTTCTACTTTGGTAGGCCAGCCGTTGGCTGCAGCGGTTTCTTTCATTTTAGAGAGTGGCGTAGCCAGGTCTGGTGTGAAAGGTCCGTTCAGGTGTGGTTCCAGTTCGCTCAGGTTGATTTCAATTACCTGGTCGAAATATTTTTCGGGGTTGGCATATACTTCTGCATCGGCAGTAAGGTGTTCTTTCACACCGTTGGCCAGTTCAGCAACATCGGCGCGGCCGGTTGCTTTCAGGTAACGGGCCATGCTGTCGTCGTAACCAAAAGTAGACGTAGTGGCACCAATTTCAGCACCCATGTTACAGATGGTGCCTTTACCGGTACAACTCATGTTAATGGCGCCTTCGCCAAAGTATTCAACAATAGCGCCTGTACCACCTTTTACGGTAAGGATACCGGCAACTTTCAGGATAACATCTTTCGGGGCTGTCCAGCCGCTGAGTTTACCGGTGAGTTTCACACCGATCAGTTTAGGCCATTTCAGTTCCCAGGGCAAACCAGCCATTACGTCGCAGGCGTCTGCACCACCTACACCAATGGCAATCATACCCAAACCACCGGCGTTTACGGTGTGCGAATCGGTACCAATCATCATACCGCCGGGGAAGGCGTAGTTTTCGAGTACCACCTGGTGAATAATACCGGCGCCTGGTTTCCAGAAGCCGATACCATATTTATTGGAAACAGATGCGAGAAAATCATATACTTCCTTGCTTTCGCTGTTGGCGATGGCAAGATCCTGGTCAGCGCCTGTTTTGGCGGTAATCAGGTGATCGCAGTGTACGGTAGAAGGAACGGCTACCTTGGGGCGGCCTGCCTGCATAAACTGCAGCAGCGCCATTTGTGCGGTAGCATCCTGCATGGCTACGCGGTCTGGTGCAAAATCAACATAGCTCTTGCCCCGGTCAAAATTCTGTAGCTGCTGGTCGCCGTGCAGGTGGGCAAATAAAATTTTCTCTGCTAACGTTAAAGGTCTTCCCAGTGCTTTGCGGGCTGCTTCTACCTTGCCGGGCAGCGCTGCATACACACGCTTGATCATTTCAATATCAAATGCCATGACTGTTCATTTAATGAAGGTGAGCTAAAAAGTGGTGCGAATTTACATGAAATTCGTGTCTAAACCACCTAAAAACTGCCGGCACGTCGCTCATAGGAGCCATAAAACAGCCTGAAACACAGTCCCTGTTTGTTTGTGCGGGAACAGGCAAATTTTTATCACAACGTGATAATCATATACCGGTACCATCGATGTTGCAACAGCACTGTTATGGGGAAGCGGTTATTGATCTTTTAAGATATAATCATTCCGGATTATAACTTACATTAATAAAAATTAACATGCTAATAAAACGCTGATCGGTGTTTTTGAACGACTTTCGGATTGTTTTTTGTTACAATTATATCCAAAGAGTTTTTTAAATTGCAATTATGAACAAGTTGAGACATTTCATCGAATGGCAGGCATTTGGTGTGTGCTCAGCCATCGGAGCCAAACTGGGGATAGCCACGTCACGGATACGTATGTGGTTCATCTACATATCCTTCCTCACTATGGGTTCACCCATTGTTGTGTATATGGTAATGGCTTTCTGGCTAAACATGAAAAACTATATATTGTCGGCCAAACGAAACCCGCTGAAATACCTGTAACCTTTGAAGTTAGACGAAGTTTTTAAAATTGAATACAGTCATACAGACTACGACGACCTGCTGGAGTACTATGCCCGTGTTTTTCAAACTCGCTACCGCAACGGGGTATTGGAAATGCCGCCGGCTTATGGCCAGGGCGTTATGCGTTTGCTGTTACTGCCCAACGGGCTGCAATGTTTAATCAGTGACTATTCCGTTAAGCAGGATATGGTGTTTCAGCGCCGCAAATCCAGCAAAAATTATTACATCCTTCGTTTTGATGAACTGAGTACCGATAGCGGTCAGGCTTCTTCACTTGCTTCCAAATCGGCTGTGTGTTTAACCACCACCAATTTCGACTGGCTGTTTTTTGAAACCTGCGGCGCCTGTATCCGCAGCCTCAACATTTCTTTCAGTGAAGAATGGCTGATGCATTTTTTGCAGCGCGAACCCAATGCCGACAACATTCTCAAATACCTTGCACAAAAAATAAGCGCCTTCAGTTATGAGCCGATGGACACTGAATACAAACAATTATTGGGTGAAGTGCTGCACCCTTCCTGCGATGAACCTTTTACCTTACTGCACCAGTACAACCGCGTAATGCTGCTGCTGGAACTGTATTTTGAAAGGCTCGCGAAAAAAAGTACAGCCGAAATAAGCAACCAGGCTTCCCGTGTGGCACCCGAAGATGCAGAACGTTTGAAAGAAGTGGAGCAATTGTTGCTGAAAGATTTCTCTATGCCGCCCGGTATTGCCAAACTGGCCAGGGTAGCGGCCATGAGCGAATCGAAACTCAAAAGCTGTTTTAAAGAACAGTACGGTGTTTCTATTTACCAGTACTTCCAGAAACACCGCATGCAAAAGGCCAAAGCCATGATCGTTTCGAGGAAATATAAACTGAGCCAGATAAGCATGGAGCTGGGATACGAGAACACAAGCAGCTTTAAAAAAGCATTTATGAAAGTGTTTGACCAGCTGCCCGGCGAAGTAGTTAGTGAAACCGTAAGCGAAAACGAAAACCATTCATAATTTAACCTTAACCGCAGCTGTGGAAATAGCATTCAACAAAGGCAGTTACATCGACCTGCAGAATCTCCTGGATAACCTGAAGGACGATGTTATCTTCGACCGTATACAGCTGCAGCCCGAACAGGGGAAAGGTTTTATCTGCGCCCTTAACATGGGCGACGGCATGTGCGCACTGCTTGCCGATGTTACCTGCAAACAGGACATCCTGTTTAAACAACTCACCGGCGGCGGGCAATTCTATATTTTCCAGTTCAACGAATCTATGGGCGGCCGCATTCACTTCGATAACGAACCCATTCAGCACGAGCAGGTGTACAACATGCAGCAGAATGTAGTACTGCTCACCAACAGCCAGATGCCTGCGAGTTACATTATTCAGTCGGGCATTCACATACGCACCATCAAAATTATCCTCGAGAAAAAACACCTGCTGCAATACCTCGACAGCGAAACGGTAGAAGCCTTTCTCAGTACCTATTTCTCGCAATGGGTTAAAACAGGCAATGTAGAACCCATTGATGTGGAATACCGCAAACTGATTGACAGCATTCTCAAATACAAATACGATCACCCGCTTACGTACACGTTTGCCATCAACCGCTGTATGCTGTTGCTGGAGCGTTTTATTACCCGTTTTATGAAAAGGGCAAGGATCAAAAAACCTTCCCTCCGCATTAAAGATGATGATATCACACGCCTTATGCGGGTAGAAGCCCTGCTCATTAAATCCTATATCGATCCGCCGCCCACTATCAATGTGTTGGCGAAGGAAGCAGCGATGAGCCCTACCAAACTCAAAAAAGATTTCAAAGAATTATACGGTGTGCCCATTTACGAATACTTCCAGATGAACCGCATGAACTATGCCCGCACCCTAATGCAGGAAGGCCGTTACGCTATTAAAGAAGTAGGCAAGATGGTAGGGTATACCAACCTCAGCCATTTCGCCGGCAGCTTTAAAAAAGAATTCGGCGTGCTGCCCAGCGAGTTTAATGCACGCGATGAAGCGCTGCAGGTGGTGAGGTATTGAGGAGATGGTTTAAAGGTTTAATGTTTGATGGTTAAGGTTCAAGAGGTTTAAGACGTTCAAATGTTCAATTGATCAGAGCGGATAAAATACAAAAGCGTCCCGGGAAGCCGGGACGTTTTTGTATTTTATATTTTCTAGTGCCATTGCCGGTGTCCTCACCGGCAACATTCGCTCATCCATAGTCTCGCTGCAATCATCTCTACTGTCGATTCTCGATTCCCGAAATCTAAATCACTCACGACTGATGATTCAATGTCGTTTAGTTAAGCGTGAGTGATATTTTTACCGCAAAGAACGCAAAGGGAAAACCCGCAAAGTTCACAAAGAAGCTGTTAACTAAACGACATTGACTGACGATTCAGGAAGTGAACTCGCCAAGATAGTCTCGACTGTCGATTCTCGATTCTCGAAATTGGCACTCGCTAAGATCACTCACGACTGAAAAACAGCTGCAAGCTTCAAGCTATCAGCTGCAAGCTTGTTCAGTATTTATCACCTCCGGCGAAAGTTATGATACTCGCTAAGATAGTGTCGACGTGTCGATTCTCGAAAATGGTACTCGCTCAGATCATCTCGACTGTCGATGTCTCGATTCTCGAAAATGGTACCCGCTACGATCACTCACGATTGACGTCTCACGATTATATCACCGCTTTGCGCAGTTTCACCAGCTGCTCCAGCAGGCCTTCCAGCAGGTCGAGGCGCAGCATATTGGCACCGTCGCTTTTGGCTACTGCGGGGTTGGGATGTGTTTCAATAAACAGCCCGTCTGCACCGGCTGCAATAGCTGCTTTGGCAATGGTGCCAATGAGCTGCGGGTTGCCGCCTGTTACACCGCTGGTTTGGTTGGGCTGCTGTAACGAGTGGGTGCAATCCATTACCACAGGTACGCCATGCGCCTGCATCCAGGGAATATTGCGGTAGTCAACCACCAGGTCCTGGTAGCCGAATGTAGTGCCGCGTTCAGTGAGTATGATTTTATCGTTGCCTGCTTTTTTAATCTTGTCTACTGCAAACTGCATGGAAGGGCCATTGAGGAACTGCCCTTTTTTAACGTTCACAATTTTGCCTGTTTCTGCTGCAGCTACCAGCAAATCTGTCTGGCGGCAGAGAAAGGCGGGAATCTGCAGAATGTCTGCAAACGCAGCAGCAGGAGCTGCTTCATCGTGTGCATGTATATCGGATGTAACCGGCAGGTGGTATTTATCGCCTGTTTTGCGCAGCAGGTGCAGGGCTTTGTCGTCGCCTATACCGGTGAATGAGCCGGCGCTGGTGCGGTTGGCCTTGCGGTAGCTGGATTTGAATACATACGGTATTTCAAGGCGTTTGCAGATTGCTGATACCTTACCGGCCACTTCATCCAGCAGTTCTTCACTTTCAATAACACAGGGCCCGGCGATCAGGAAAAAATTGTCTGGGTTGTACGACTGGTTCCTGAAAAGATCTGCTAAAAAAGATGGTATCATAACAATTGTTTATAATTGAACTGCGAACTTACTGCAAACTTTGTTTTCTTTGCACCGATTCTCCAAACCCCGGGACAATAATTGAACGCGTTTATTCACTACAAAAAACAACATTAACAAATGTCAACTGTTCGGGAAAAAGTACTGGTTATCGGTGCCAGCGGGCAAATTGGTGTAGAGCTCACACTGGCTTTAAGAAAAATTTATGGCAATAACAATGTGGTCGCCACCGATCTGCGTGAAGAAAACGAATTATTGAAGGGTACCGGCCCGTATGTAAGCCTGGATGTAATGAACAAGGAAATGCTGCACGTACTGGTGCTGCGCCAGAACATTACACAGATATACCTGCTGGCAGCCATTCTTTCGGCTACCGGCGAAAAAAATCCCAACCTGGCCTGGAACCTCAATATGCAGGGCCTGCTGAACGTGCTGGATATTGCACGTGAAGAAAAACTGCACAAAGTGTACTGGCCCAGCAGCATCGCTGTATTTGGCCCCACTTCACCCAAACAGGATTGTCCGCAGCAAACCATTATTGAGCCTACCACGGTGTACGGCATCAGCAAATATGCCGGTGAATTCTGGTGTCACTATTTCAACAACCGCTATGGTGTTGATGTGCGCAGCATCCGCTACCCCGGCCTGATCAGCTATAAATCAGCACCAGGCGGCGGTACCACCGACTACGCAGTAGAAATTTACCATGATGCGCTGAGCGATAAGCATTACGACTGCTTCCTGCGGGAAGACACGTACCTGCCCATGATGTACATGCCCGACGCGATCCGTGCCACCATTGAACTGATGGAAGCGCCGGCCGAGAAAATCAAGGTGCGTACTTCGTATAATGTATCGGGTATGAGTTTTTCACCCAAAGAAATCAGCGCTGCCATACAGCAACATATCCCTGATTTTACCATCCGCTACGAGCCGGATTACCGCCAGGCCATTGCAGACAGCTGGCCGCAGAGCATCGACGATTCCACCGCCCGCAGCGATTGGGGCTGGAAACCGGAATATGATCTCAATGCCATGACCAAAGACATGCTCGACAACCTGAAAAACGAAATAGGAGAGCACCAGTAGCATGAGCGTGAATCGTCAGTTGTGAGTGGTGAGTGGTGAGTGGTGAGTTGTGAGTGGTGAGTGGTGAGTGGTGAGTGGTGAGTGTCATTCGAGAATCGAGAATCGACAGTCGAGACGATCGCAGCGAGACCATAGATGGAAGCGAACGTTGCCGGTGAGGACACCGGCAACGGCAGTATAAAAGAAAGCCCCCGCTCCCGGCTTAGCCGGAAGCGGGGGCTTTTTTATTCACTATTGACTATTCACTATTGACTATTCACCAATGATCCCCTTCGCCTACTCACCACTCACCACTCACCACTCACAAAAAACGCCCCCGGCTAAACCGGGGGCGTTTTTTTATCTCGCTGCAATGTCTGCTACTGTCCGCTGTTCCAGTATCGACAGGGAGGCATCGCGCACATCGCACATAATGTGGTTGAGGCCGCAGTACTTTTCATCGCAGTTTTTACATTTCTGGTAAAAATTGAGGCTCACACAAGGCAGCAGGGCAATGGGGCCTTCCAGTAAACGCATCACTTTAGCCAGGTACACTTTGGAAGGATCTTCTGCAAAAAAATAGCCGCCGCCTTTTCCCTTTTTACTCTCCAGGATACCGCCTTTCTTTAATTCAAGCAAAATATTTTCCAGGAATTTGAGAGGTATCTTCTTCTTCTTTGCGATCTCGGCAATCAATACCGGGCCGTCGTCTTTGTGCTGGGCCAGGTACATCAGGGCTTTGAAAGCATACTGCGTCTTTTTTGAAAGCATGGTTGAACTAAAATATTTTTCGCACTAAAATTAGTAAAAGATGTTGGTACATAGGGTAAAGCAGTAAACACATTAACATATACAGCATCCATTGATTACCAGTGGATTGTTTTGGTGTTAATGTTTTTTGCTGTAGGTTTGAATAATTATAAAATGTAATTTATGAAAAAGCTTCTTGCAAAGGCTGCGTTTTGTATGGTTTTGCTGGCCGGTTTTCAGTCGGCACATGCACAGCGTTTGTTCACCATTTTTGTTAATCCTATGTACAATGCACCGTCTGGCGATAAATTCTCGGGTGCCTACAACGCTGGTTTTGGTATTGAAGGCGGCGCCGGCATTGGCTGGGGGCGTACATTTTTAACCGGTACACTGGGTTATAACTGGTTTAATGCAACCGGCAAGTATAAAAACTTCGGTTTGCCAGGCACTAAACCGGGCAACCTTACCGCAACGCCGATAAAAGTGGGTATCCGCCAGTATTTGTTTGGCCGTATGCTGTACGCCAAGGTCGACGGCGGTGTTGCTTTCACCAATAACAAACACGACAAGGGTTCCAAATTTATTGCAGACGCGGGTGTGGGTGTTAAACTGGCCGGTTTTAACCTCGGCATAGATGTAAACACACTCAACTTTGGCCTGGGCGAACCTTATACCAGCGGTAAATGGGTTAACTGGGTATCTTTTAAAGCGGGCTGGAGTTTTGGGTTATAATCCCAAAACTTCCTTCATGCTGTAAATGCCTTTTTTCCCTTTCATAAATTCTGCAGCCAGTACAGCGCCGCCTGCAAAACCTTTGCGGTTATGGGCTGTGTGAATAATCTCGATATCGTCGATGGCTGAATGATATTTTATTTTGTGTGTGCCCGGTGCAGGGTCAATGCGTTCGCTGATAATTTCCAGTTCTGCCGCATTATCGCTGATATGGTTTACCCATTGCTTTTTGCCGGTGATATGCTGCAGCACCTGTTCAGCCAGTGTAATGGCCGTGCCGCTGGGCGCATCTTTTTTCTGGGTATGATGAATTTCTTCCAGCGACACATCGTAGGTGTCCTGGTGATGTTCCATCAGTTTGGCCAGGTAGCTGTTGAGTTCAAAAAACAGGTTTACGCCAATACTGAAATTGCTGGCATACAATAAAGCACCGTTTTTCTCTTTGCAATAAGCCTGTACCTGGTCCCATTCTGCCAGCCAGCCGGTAGAGCCGCAAATAACGGGCACGCCGGCATCAATACATTTCTTTACATTTTCCACTGCGCTGTGCGGGTTGGTAAACTCAATGGCTGCATCAGCCTGCTGCAGGTTTTCGGTAGTGAGGTCTTCTACGTTTTCGGTAGAAATGGCCAGTACAATTTCATGTCCTTTCTGCAGGGCAATTTCTTCAATGGCTTTTCCCATTTTACCGTAACCAATTAATGCCAGTTTCATATATCAACGTTTGCGTTAGTAGTAAACAGGTTGTTTGGCAGCGGGCTGCGCTGTTTTCTTCGCGTTTTTAAGGCTGAACACCACGGTGAGGCCGGGCATATTCAGGGTGGGGTTGTAGGTAGGCTGTACATGCATACTCAGGTCGTTGCTCACATCAAAATCTTTCAGGTGACCGAATACAGTTGCATCCACTACGTTAATGCCCCAGAGAATAAAAAACCACAGCACAGAAAAATCCCTGTCCTGCCTGAATTGGTTGCGGTAGCCCTGCAGGGTTCTGGCATCATAGGGCTCCCTGGGGTTGCTGCCTTTGTAAAACAGCCTGGGGTCTATTTCGCTGTAGTGCGAGGTATCGGGCGTTGAAAGCGGTGTGCCATCGGGCGCAAAGCCAGACTGGTACACGATGTTATAAGCTTTTTTAGTGCGTTTATACCAGGCATTGTTGTAAAAGAAAGTTACCGCAGGAATGGCCAGTGCACCGTAAACAATGGGAATTTTCCAGTATTCACGGTTATAAGCCTGGCCCCAGCCTGGTATAATGGCACTGCGTATGGTAGCCTTGCGCGGATCGTGTTTCTTTTTAAACACGATACTGTCTTTATGCGGAGCTGCCGTTTTAAGGGTGTCACCTTTAACAGGCGCCGGTGCTGCCTGATGCGTGGAATCGGTATGAAGCAGGGATTTTTCTGCCAGCTTTTGTTTGTCCTGTGCGCGCACGGATAACACACCGGCAGTTCCCAGCAATAATAATATCAGGTATTTCACTTGCATGCATGCTTTAGCTCGCCTGTACATTCATTTGTTCCAGCAATTTGTTCAGTTCCTGGAGCGAATAGTATTCGATGGTGATGCTACCGTAACCTTTTTTGTTATGAGCCAGTTTCACTTTGGTAGCAAAATGCGATGCTAAGTTATCCTCAATGCGTTTATACGCAGGTGGTATATCGTTTTTTGCAGCAACTTTAACTTCACCCTTTTCGTTCTTGAAGAGGTTGCGCACCAGGTCTTCCGTTTGGCGAACGCTGAGGCCTTTGTTCTTGATTTCATTGTACACAAACAGCTGTCTGTCGATGGTGTCAATGTTTACCAGTGCACGCGCATGCCCCATGCTGATGGCATTGCTGCGTACTGCGAGCTGAATATCGGGTGGCAGTTTCAGCAGGCGGATGTAGTTGGTAACCGTGCTGCGTTCTTTACCCATACGTTCGGCTACCTGCTCCTGTGTGTAGGAGAGTTCATCCATCATGCGTTTGTAGCTGAGGCCAATTTCAATGGCGTTCAGGTCTTCACGCTGTAAGTTTTCCAGCAACGCCAGTTCCAGCAATTCCTGGTCGTTGGCCTGGCGCACATACACCGGCACATCTTTCAATCCTGCGATCTTGGATGCGCGGAAACGGCGCTCACCGGCAATCAGCTGGAATTTGCCGCTGGCCATTTTGCTCACCGTGAGCGGCTGAATAATATCGTGCAGTTTGATAGAAGCTGCCAGCTCATTCAAAGCTGTTTCGTCAAAATCCCTTCTCGGGTTTTTGGGATTTATTTCTATCTGGTCAATCGCTATGCGCGTAGTGCCTGTAGCCTGTTCAACCACATTACTCTTCAGGTTGCCGGTTGCTGTTTTTAAATCAGAATCGATGTTCTGTAACAGCGAGCGGATACCTTTTCCCAGCGCTTCTTTGTTGTTTTGTTGTTTAGGCGTACTCATGTTTTGTTGCATGTTACAAGTTACAAGTTTCGTGTTGCAGGGTGGCAGATAGTAATGTTGCAGGCCTGCAACACTATAGCTGTAACCTTAACTATTCTTCGTCTATGTTCAGAATTCTTTCTTCGTTGGTCATTTTGGTTAAGCCGTTTTTCTGCAGCACTTCTTTAGCCAGGTTCAGGTAATTCACTGTTCCCTTGCTTTCTGCATCAAACAAAATAACCGGCTTGCCCACGCTCGGTGCTTCACTCAGGCGGGTATTGCGGTGAATAATGGTGCTGAACACCAGTTCATCAAAATGCCTGCGCACTTCGCTTACCACCTGGTTACACAAACGAAGGCGGCCATCGTACATGGTCATTAAAATACCTTCAATCTGCAATTCAGTGTTTAAACGGCTTTGTACAATCTTAATGGTGTTTAACAGTTTACCCAAACCTTCCAGGGCAAAAAACTCGCACTGCACCGGCACCATTACACTGTTGGCTGCAACCAGCGCATTAACAGTAATAAGGCCCAGTGAAGGGGAGCAGTCAATCACAATAAAATCGTACTTGTCTTTTACGGGGTCGAGTATGCCCTTCATCACCATCTCCCTGTTGGGATAGTTGATCATTTCAATTTCGGCACCTACCAGGTCAATGTGGGAAGGGATGATGTCGAGATTGGGGATATCACTTTTTAGTATCACTTCTTCAGCAGAAGCGTTGTTCACCATGCAATCGTACAGGCTGCTGGTAATATTATGCAGGTCAAACCCCACACCGGTGGTGCTGTTGGCCTGCGGATCGGCATCGACCAGCAAAGTTTTGTATTCGAGCACTGCAAAACTTGCTGCCAGGTTGATCGCTGTTGTGGTTTTACCAACGCCGCCCTTCTGATTTGCTATACCAATGATTCTGCCCATGTATGGATGTTAATTAAATATCAATTGTTTCGCCAACGCCCGGTAATATCAGTGTTTTTCCAGCAGCAGCAAAATCTGCTTTTGCTTTTTCCACATCAATGCCGATAATACCCCAGGTATTGTAATGAATGCCTACCACTTTGCCGCATTTTACAAAATCTGCCGCAATAATGGCTTCACCCGCATCCATGGTGAAGTTGCCGCCGATAGGCATTACAGAAAAATCAAGCTTCGCCCACAAAGGTATCAGCTGCATATCCATGGTCAATGCCGTATCGCCCGAAATGTAAAAACTGTTTTCATCCGTCACAAATACAAAACCCATGGGGTTGCCTGCATACCTGCCATCGTTGAACGAAGAAGAGTGAATGGCATTTACGCCCTTTACTTTTCCGAATTCAAAGCTGATAAATGCACCATGGTTCATCGGATGCACTTTTTCCACGCCCTGTGTTTGCAGCCAGTCGGTAATTTCAATCGCTGCCACCACCGTAGCCCCCGTGTGTTTGGCTATCGCTACCAGGTCGCTGGTATGATCGCCATGACCATGTGTTACAAAAATGTAGTCTGCCGCAATATCATTGATGTCAATTCCTTCCGCCAAAGGGTTGCCCGAGAAGAAGGGATCAAACAATATCTTTTTCCCTTTTAATTCTATCGCCATCGTAGCATGTCCGTAAAACGTCAGTTTCATAATTTATATTTTTACATGGTCCTTCCAAGGGGCGACAAAAATAATTTTTAAGCGTCATTTTACCGAATCAATATTCTGCTTTTGGCATTTTGGCACCATTTATTTTCAAAATTGGCTATGCTTTACCTTTTGTTTGTCAAATTGTACGGTATTTTGTAGAAATTTTTTAAGTCAATGAGAAATGGAAGCCGCCTTTGGGTGGTTGTGCTGGTGATGTTGCTGCTGGACTGGTACATTTTTACCGCCATCCGCCATCTTTCGCAGGCCGCAGCCGAACGTACAAAATTCATCATTTACATCAGTTACTGGACTGTTTCCGCAGCAGCCATCATCTCCGTGCTTATTTTCCCGTACACGGAAAACCTGCATATTTCCCGGTTTGCTAGGGGGTACATTTTTACCATTATTATCGGCCTGCTGTTTGCCAAAATCATTGCATCGGCCTTTTTGCTGATCGATGACCTGCGCCGCGGCGGCATGTGGATCATGGGCAGACTGATACCGGCTACTACCGGCGCCGATTATGCTACCACCGGCACACCCGGCATCAGCCGCAACCTGTTTCTGAGCTACCTGGGCCTGGGACTGGGTACCGGCCTGTTCGGCGCCCTGTTGTATGGGTTCACCAATAAATACAGTTACCGCGTACGCAATATTAAAATACCGTTCCCTAACCTGCCCGAAGCATTCCGCGGACTAAGAATTGTACAGCTGAGCGATATCCATAGCGGCAGTTTTCAAAACAAGGAAGCTGTAAACCACGGGGTAAACATGGTGCTGGCGCAAAAGCCTGATATCGTGTTTTTTACCGGAGACCTGGTGAACGACCGCGCCAGCGAAATGGACGACTACCTTGATGTATTTAACCGGGTGAAAGCGCCGATGGGTGTATTCAGCACCCTCGGCAACCACGATTACGGTGATTACGTTGAATGGCCCTCCGAAGCGGCCAAGACCGCCAACCTGGAGCAGCTGAAACAGGTGCACGCAAAACTGGGCTGGCGCCTGCTGATGAACGAGCATGTGTTGCTGGAGCGCAACGGCCAGCAAATAGCCCTGATCGGCATCGAAAACTGGGGCATGCGCATCGGCTTTCCCAAGCACGGCCGTATGGATCTCGCTTATCCGGGCACAGAACATATTCCCTTTAAAATTCTCCTGAGCCACGATCCCAGCCACTGGGATGCAGAAGTGCGCCCCCAATACCCCGATGTAGACCTTACCCTTGCCGGTCATACCCATGGCATGCAGTTTGGTGTGGAGCTACCGCATTTTAAATGGAGCCCCATTAAATGGATTTACAAGGAATGGGCAGGATTATACACCGAAGGCAAACAAAAACTATACGTCAACCGCGGGTTCGGTTTCCTCGGCTACCCGGGAAGGGTTGGCATTTTGCCAGAAATCACCGTGATCGAATTGGCGTGAATCGTGCGTAGTCAGTGGTGAGTGGAAGAGCCATCGGGAATCGAGAATCGACAGTCGGGATGATCGAAGCGAATGTTGCCGGTGAGGACACCGGCAACGGCGGCTGTTTTATTCACTATTCACTATTGCCTATTGCCTATTCACTATTCACCACCTCACTTCCACCTTCACCCCGTCAGCATCGTTTACAAACCGCAGCAACAGTGTATGCGAAGCTGCATCCCATTCATGTGTAGAGGCAACGCTTGTACCCGCAGCATTGGTTACGGTTACCTCTTTCGCTTCTGCAGGTAACTGGATACGCATTACATTATTGGTTCCTGTAGGGCTTTTGGCAACAAAAGCATAGCTGCCCCTGCCGGTTTTTTCTTCATACACCCTGCATGCAGAAGCCAGTACAGCCGGGCCTTTGGCTGCATTGCGTGTTTGCACATCGTATAAAAAAGCCTGTGTGTTGGGCTGGATGTTTTTTTGTTCCACTACCGGAAGTGCAGGGTCAAACAGGTCAATAAAACGGCCGTGCAGGGTAAGGGAGCTATCCTGTGCGGTTTCGTCCATTACAGCAGCAATCACATAAGGACCACGGCGCAGCACGAAGTTGTTTTTGTATTGCAGTGTGTGGTGCTGCGTGCGTTGAACAGCTGTATTTGCTGTAGTAAGTAATATGTTGTCGGCGCCGGGCGTTAACACCAGTTCTTTGGGATCTTTTCGCACCAGGTATACATGCCCTTTGCCATAGCTATAACTTGCAACAGAATCGTTGCCTGGCTTTACCTGCAGCTGTTGAAACAGGTGCTGTGATGGCGCGGTATAATGGTTGTCGCCCGTATTCCACCATTCCCTTACCTGCTGAAAGGGATCGTTGTCTCTGCCAAAGTAAATAAGCTCACCGCCATTTTTTACCCATTGCGCCAGCTGCACATTTACATCCGGGGAAAGTGGTTTCATGTTGGCATAACTCATTACCAGCACCTGTATGTGTTGCAATGTGGCGGCATAACCCAGGTTTTCCATATGTACAGTTTCTACCGGCACGCCTTTTTTCAGCAACGGCAGTATCATACCATAAAAGTTAGACAGCTGCGGGTCCTGGTAATTGTCGTGTGCCGGGAAACGCTGGAACATCATTGAATTGCCTGCCAGCACGCCAATACCTTTGGTGCCGTTGAGCGTGTTGCCCGAGGCAGGCATGGTGTTCAGCGCATTCACCATCACCTGCATTTGCGTGGCATAGTCGGGCGATATGGGCTGTGGTTGCGGGTTGTTCTCCAGCTTGAATTTGCCAAGGTAAATACGGTTGGGCCAGGGCATTACTTCAAAATGTGTTACTTCCGGGTACAACAGTTCTGCCGTAAAGGTGGCTTCATAATTTTTGCGGTAATCATCCCAGGTGCGCGGCCAGTCTTCAATGGGATCGGTTAAGAAGTATACCCTGCGTTTGGTGGGGGCAGTCATCGATAACATTGAACCGTATTCCAGGAAAGCGGTTTCAAACACACGCTCTTTTTTAATGCCGTTGTAGTAGTTCGGCTCACGCGCAGTGCCGGTCCATACCTGGGCAATATACCCGTCCATGCCTTGCAGGGAGGCAAGACTAGCTTCAGGACTTACGATTTGCCATGATGAATAATTGAGCAGCGAGTGTGTAGGCACATAACAATGCACAGGCTTGTGCAGGCTATCGCCATATTTTTTTGCATCGCTGAATATCTCTTTCAGCGCCTTGAAATACAGGTGGTATTTGAGTTTGGAAGAAAGATACGTAGCCTCCGGTGATTCATGCTGCGGCATCCAGGCAAAGCCGTAATACTTTTGCCATTCGCTTTTAAAAGCACTGCTGTAACCGGCCCTTGCCCAAAATTCAGGCTCTTCCAAATAAATGGTGGTAATACCTGCATCAATGGCACGGCGTACCAGGTGTTTAAAGTAAGCGATATAACTGTCTGTTGGCACTACATAGGGAATCTCTTTGCCATGGCCAATTACATCACCATTGCGTTGGGTCTGACTTTCTTCCCAATGCGTTTTGCCATCGTACTGGCCGCGAAAATAATCCTTGTATTCACCCCAGGCCACGCCTGTCATAAACTGTACATTGTAGCCGCGCTCGCGGTAGCCGGCAACACGCTGTTCAAAAGTGCTGTCCATGCCATACACCATCGCAATATCACTGCGTACATCATAGGCTGCACGCCACGGGGCGCTGGCCTGGAAAGAAGTTTTCTCCGGTAACTGTGCATGCGCCGCAGTGGCAGCGAACATACCGGCAGCGGCAAAGCAATACCACAGGTGGTTTTTCATACTTGCTGAGTTAATGGTTCCTTGTTATCTTTTTTCAATTAAACGGGCAATACCAAAAGCAGTGGCAGCAGCTGCTGCGCCAATCAGCATTACTTTCAGCGCACCCATAATGGGTGGTACGCCGGTGAGTTTGCTTTTAAAATAACCGAATACAAACAGGCAGATGAGGGTAACAACACACGAAATGTATAAACCGGTGTATACCTCATCCGTAAAAAAGTAGGGGGTAAGCGGCACCAGTCCGCCCACGATGTACGATACGCCGATATTAAAAGCGCTTCTGCGTGCGCGCAATGGGTCGGGCTTATCAAGGCCAAGCTCGTGCTTCATCATAAAATTTACCCAGCGGTCTTTGTCTTTCACAATCTCCGCTACGGCTTTATCCTGCACCTCACGGCTCAATCCCCATTCACTGAAAAACTGGCGCACCTCGGCTTCTTCAGCATCGCGCATATGCTCTACTTCGTAGTATTCGCGTTTCAGTTCTGCATTGTAATGGTCGGCTTCTGTTTTGCCTGCAAGGTAACCGCCCAGCCCCATGGCAATAGCGCCTGCAGCAATTTCGGCCATGCCTGCAAGTATTACCAGGTTGGTATTGCTAACGGCGCCGCTTAAACCTGCGGCCAATGCAAAGGGAACGGTAAGTCCATCGCTCATGCCTATCACAATATCTTTCAGTAAATCACTGCTGGCAAGATGGGCTTCGGTGTGTGGATGCGTTTGTGTGTGGCTCATAGTTATGGGCCATGAAATTACGGAATGATGCGGGCTGTAAAAAACAAAAGCCCCGGCTTAGCCGGGGCCTTGTTAAATGTTGTATCCGCAAATTAAAACGCAAAGCGGAATGCAAGCCCTGCGTATAAGCTGAAATCAGAATCAGGAGTAAGTGTGAAAGTGGGGTTCAGATCAAACGCTACATCAATAGGAGCGCCTGCGAATTTGTAGTCCAAACCAATAGCACCTTTTAATGCAAATGCTACATCGCTGTGGCCGTGGAAGCTGTAAAAGCCCAGCTGTGCACCAGGACCAGCATACCATTTAAGACCAGGAGCGTTGTTGATATCGCCCTGCCATTCGTACAGGCCTTCCAGCATTACGTAGTGGCTTTTAAAATAGATACCACCTTCTACGGCGTTGGCTGAGCTCAGGTTGTGGCGTACATTGATACCGCCGATAGAGCCGTCACCGAAATAGCCTTTAATACCCACAGACGTGTTGTAGCTTGACCCATTGGCCTGTGCATTTACTTTGTTTACGCTCATCACGGCGCAAGTCAGAATCAGGATTGTGATGATTTTTTTCATGGTTTTATACAGTTTTGCTCGGCGCAAAGAAACCAAAAAGTTTGCCATTTTCTTCATTTGTTATAAATAAACGCTTCGTCAATAGTTAGTTAGAAGCAGGCTCACCGTTACGGCTACTTTGCACATTTGTTAGTTGTCAGGGCCAAAAACGCCGATTAAGGAATATTATTGTGGAAGGAAGGGCGAAGAAGTTTCCACAATTCCAGCCCGGCAACTGCATTACCGGAATAGTTATGCACAAAAAGGAAGCGCCAGTGACAACAAGCCCATTCATTATAAAAATAAAAGAGCGCCCCGCGCTCTTTTATTTTATTCACTATTGACTATTGACTATTCACTGGTTTCGGTTACTCACCACTCACCACTCACGACTGACAATTCACGCTTCCTCCCCCAATCCCTCCAGCGCCTTCCAGATAATCCCCACACACTCCCTGATCTGCGCAGCAGTTATATTCAGCGGCGGTGCAAAACGTATTTTGTCGCCATGGGTGGGTTTGGCCAATAGCCCCAGGTCTTTTAGGTCAAGACAGAATTTCCACGATGCTTCGGGATCAGGGTGACTGATCACAATCGCATTCAGCAGCCCCTTGCCGCGGATAGTGGTGATATAGGGCGATTGCAGTGCAGCCAGCTCCTGCCGCAGCAGGATGCCCATCTGGTGGGCATTCTCCGCCATGTTTTCGTCTGTGAGTACCTTTAGCGCCTCCATGGCCACCGCACAGGCCAGCGGGTTGCCACCGTAAGTGCTGCCATGTTCACCGGGCTTAATGTTCAGCATCACCACATCATCTGCCAGCACGGCAGATACAGGCAGCAGGCCGCCGCTCAGCGCCTTACCCAGTATTAATATATCCGGACGAACATTCTCATGGTCACAGGCCAGCATTTTGCCCGTGCGCGCCAGCCCGGTCTGAATTTCATCAGCAATAAACAACACATTATTGGCCGTGCACAATTCACGTACGGCGGTGAGATAACCCTCGTCAGGCACCACTACACCGGCTTCACCCTGGATGGGTTCTACCATAAAAGCGGCCACATTTTTATCCTCCAGCGCTTTGGCCAGGGCAGGTATGTTATTATAAGGCACCAGCTCAAACCCGGGCATGTACGGACCAAATCCCCGGTAGCTGCTCGGGTCGGTTGAAGAGGAAACGGCGGCCAGTGTGCGGCCCCAGAAATTGCCTTCAGCAAAAACAATCTTCGCCTGGTTCTCCGGAACGCCCTTTTGCTCATACGCCCAGCGGCGTGCCAGCTTAATGGCGGTTTCGCCACCTTCCACCCCTGTGTTCATGGGCAAAACCTTATCGTAACCAAATAGTTGTGTGATAAACTGTGCATATTCGCCCAGCAGGTTACTGTGAAATGCGCGGGAGGTAAGGGTTAGTTTCTGCGCCTGGTTTACCAGGGCCTGTACAATACGGGGGTGACAATGTCCCTGGTTTACCGCCGAATAGCCGCTCAGGAAATCGTAATATCTTTTGCCTTCCACATCCCAGAGAAAAACGCCCTGTCCTTTTTCAAGTACAACAGGCAGGGGATGATAGTTATGGGCACCATAAGTTTCTTCCAGGTGCAGGTAATGGCTGGTTTGCTCAAACAGCGTTTGCGTTAACATAGTGTAATCGATAAAAGTGGTGTACAAATGCGGGAATACAATGCATGGCATGCCCGGGAACCTGTTCCCTGCATACAAAAAAGGTAAGGATAACTGCTAACAGCAGTGGTGATCGAGGAAATCTAAATTAAGCTGGAGAAAATGCATTTGTATCAGTATTGCCTGCAAGATAGGCAATTATCCCGGTAGCCGTGAATCAATGTGGGTTAGTTTAACCTATGAGTGTTGAATGATGGTTTAACGTTTGAAGTTTAAAGTTGGAGCTCCTTTGAAGAGCGATAACCTGGCAGGGGGAGAGATCCCTGGAAATGCTTGTGAGTTTTATCCTCCGGTTACGCCGGGATCTCCATCCACTATGATCCCTCGCGAAAAAAGCTCGTAGCCCGCCGCTCGAAACTCGCAACACTGGCTCAAATGCTACTGTTTGTTAGTTTTATAGGTGAATTTTAGCCCAAACGAGCAGATTTTCATGACTTTTCAACAGGTTATCCCGATATTTGCAGCCGGCAAAAGTATTTTGCAAATAAACCATCTTTTGTTTTGGTAATTCAATGCTTTTAACGACCTTTGCCGTCCCGAAAAAATTCCAGTCATGGCTAGAGTATGTCAGGTTACAGGTAAAAAACCGATTGGCGGTCATTATGTTTCTCACTCGAACATTAAGACAAAACGCCGCTTTTTACCAAATTTACAGACCAAACGTTTTTTCTTTGCTGAAGAAGACCGTTGGGTAACATTGAAAGTGAGTGCAGAAGCGATCAGAACCATTAATAAGAATGGTTTGGCTACTGTTATTAAGGAAATGAGAGCTCAGGGAGCTAAAGTTTAACCCTTTGCGTTTGCAAGAGGGCATTAGTTAAATTTATAAAATTGCTTATACAATGGCAAAGAAAGGCAACAGAGTTCAGGTAATCCTGGAGTGTACTGAGCACAAGACCACAGGTCTTCCCGGTACAAGCCGTTACATTACCGTTAAGAACAAAAAGAATACTCCTGAGCGTCTGGAGTTGAAAAAGTTTAACCCCATTCTGAAAAAAGTAACTGTTCATAAAGAAATTAAATAGTCATGGCAAAAGCAGCTTCTAAGAACGCTAAAATTAAAGATGCCAAGGCTTCAGCTGAAGCTAAAAACTGGACCAAAGTGATTAAGGCTGTTCGCAGTCCGAAAACCGGTGCATATACCTTTAAAGAGGCTATCGTGCACAAAGAGAAAATCAAAGATTTTTTGGCTGAGAAATAACCGGTCCGATGCGTAGCATACTTTATTGAAAGCTGTCCTGATAAACATTGGGACAGCTTTTCCTGTTTACACTATTTTACCACATGCATAACAGGTACATGTTGCCTGTTTTCTAACTTAACATGCTCCTATGAGTTTTTTAGGAAAGTTATTCGGACGGAAAGAAAAAGAAAGTCTTGACCAGGGTTTGCAGAAGACCAAGGAAGGCTTCCTGTCTAAAATAACCAAGGCCATTGCCGGCAAAAGTACAGTAGACGAAGAAGTGCTCGATAACCTGGAAGATGCGCTGGTGGGTGCGGATGTGGGTATTGATACCACCATCCAGATCATCAAACGCATTGAAGCCAGGGTAAGCAGGGATAAATACCTCGGCAGCGGCGAACTCAACCGCATCCTGCAGGAAGAAATTCAGCAGGTGCTGGTAGATGCGCCCGAACAATCGTACCGCAACTTTGAAACACCGGCAGGCATAAAACCCTATGTAATTCTCGTAGTAGGGGTAAATGGCGTAGGTAAAACCACTACCATCGGCAAACTCGCCCACAACTATAAAAAAGCAGGCCACGAGGTAATACTCGGCGCCGCAGATACCTTCAGGGCTGCTGCGGTAGATCAGCTCACCATCTGGAGCGAAAGGGTAGGCGTTCCCATTGTTAAACAGGCCATGGGCAGCGACCCCAGCGCCGTAGCTTTCGATACTGTGCAAAGCGCCGTAGCCAAAAACGCAGGCGTGGTCATTATCGATACCGCAGGCCGCCTCCACAACAAGGCCCATTTAATGGAAGAACTGGGCAAAATAAAACGTGTGATCCGCAAAGTGATACCCGATGCCCCGCACGAGGTATTGCTGGTGCTCGATGGCTCTACCGGGCAGAATGCGCTGGAACAGGCCCGCCAGTTCACCGCCGCTACAGATGTAAGCGCACTGGCCATTACCAAGCTCGATGGTACCGCAAAAGGCGGCGTGGTGCTGGCTATTGCCAACCAGTTGAAAATACCCGTTAAGTACATCGGTGTGGGTGAAAAAATGGAAGACCTGCTGATATTTGATAAACACGAATTTGTAGACAGTTTGTTTAAAGCAGACTAGGTACAGACCCGCTGATATATAACAACAATTTGTAACCGTTGCTGCAAGGTTATGCCCCGCATGCCATTGCAGTAGCGGATTTTTTTTATAACTTGTAGCCACTTTACCGGCCCGTACTCAACCTTTTACTGAGCGTGGTGTTATACCTTATTCCCATAAAACACCAGCTCATTAACCCAAGTTTTAACCACCTAAACCGTGTGAACATGAGGAGGCCATCACTTCTTTTTTTACTGCTATTAACAGCCGGATTGGCTGATTCATACCTGTCTGCTGGCCAGCCGGCTATTGAAAATAAAACGCCTGTTGCGGAATCGAAAATGGCTGAAAGTAAACTCGTTACAGAGAATATCATCAATAAATATGCAGAGCAAATTACCTTAACAGGCGATCAGCGCAGCGCCTTTACCGAAATACTTGCAGGCTATATTGAAGAAAAACAGAAGATACTTCCTTTACTTGAATCAAACAGAATAGATTACGACGCCAAACAATCCAGTTACTTTAATACCCTGCGCCTGAAACTCAGCAACATCCTGCTCAAAACACAATTAAAGAAGTTTATGCAGCTAAAACCCAGGGTAGCTGATTTTGAATCCAATCTGTATTATATCTATTATTAGATGGTTATATGGTTCGATGGCTTTGATGGTTGACATTCCTTCGCCGGCAAGGTGTCCTCACCGCAGCCATCAAACAATCAGGCCATCCCACCATCTAACCGATCTTTAACTACCGTAATCCTCCCCGAATGCTTACCTTTGCGCCTCAATTATGAAGGCAAGAACATTACAGAAAGACAGAGTTAACATCATTACATTGGGTTGCAGTAAAAACCTGGTTGACAGTGAAGTGCTGAGCGGTCAGCTGGCTGCCAATGAAATTGATGTGGTGCACGAAAGCGGCAAACTCGATCACAATATCGTGGTGGTAAACACCTGTGGATTTATAGATAAGGCAAAGGAAGAAAGCATCAATACCATTCTTGACCAGGTAGAACTGAAAAAGAAAGGCAGGCTGGATAAAGTATATGTGACCGGTTGTTTGAGTGAACGCTACCGCGGCGACCTGGAAGCAGAGATCCCTGAAGTGGATGCCTGGTTCGGTACCCTTGAACTGCCCCTGATTCTGAAACAGTTTGATGCCGACTACAAAACTGAACTGCTTGGTGAACGCATGCTGAGCACCCCAAAACATTACGCCTACCTGAAAATATCGGAAGGTTGCAACCGTACCTGTTCGTTCTGCGCCATTCCGCTGATGCGTGGCCAGCATGTTAGCCGTACCATGGAATCGCTGGTGGAAGAAGCAGAATCGCTTGTAAAAAAAGGTGTGAAGGAAGTAATGCTGATTGCACAGGAGCTTACCTATTACGGCCTCGATCTCTACAAAAAAAGAATGCTGGCCGAACTGCTCGAACGCCTGGCAGCCGTAAAAGGGCTGGAATGGATTCGCCTGCACTATGCTTACCCCAACAAATTCCCCATGGAAGTGCTGGAAGTAATGCGCAAACACCCCAACATTTGTAACTATCTGGATATGCCTTTGCAGCATGCCAGTGACAATATGCTCAAGGCAATGAAACGCCAGAGCACCCGCACCGAGATTGAACAGCTGGTTGCAGATATCCGTGCTACCAATCCCGGTATTTGCCTGCGCACCACCCTCATCACCGGTTTCCCCGGCGAAACACGTGAAGATGTGGAAGAAGTAAAAGACTTTTTACAGAAAATGCGTTTCGACCGCGTAGGCATCTTCACCTACAGCCACGAAGAAGGCACCAGCGCACACGACCTCGCAGACGATATTCCTGCCGATGAAAAACAGGCCCGTGCGCAGGAAATCATGGAAGTGCAGCAGGAGATCAGCTATGAGAAAAACCTCGAGAAAGTAGGTAAGGTATTCAAGGTCATTATCGATAAAAAAGAAGCCGGCCGCTACCTGGGCAGAACCGAGTTTGACAGCGTGGAAGTAGACAATGAAGTAGTGATACAGTCATCCGGGAAACTCACCCCCGGCGACTTCGTGAACGTAAAAATCACCCGCGCCTACGATTACGACCTGGAAGGGGAAGTTGTGGAATAAGGGTTTGATGGCTGGATGGTTTGATAGCTTGATTGTTTGATGGCTGAATGGTTAAATGGCTGTATCAATTGTTCACTGCAATTGACGATTCACGAATAGGGCTCGCTAAGATCGTCTCGACTGGGAAACAGCGGCAAGCTGCAAGCTACGAGCTGCAAGCTTGTTTAATCATAAATCGCCTCCGGCGACAGTCTGATACCCGCCAAAATCACTCACGACTGACGACTGACGATTCAACGGCGTTTAGTTAAGCGTGATTGATATTTTTACCGCAAAGAACGCAAAGGGAAAACCCACAAAGTTCACAAAGAGGTTGTTAACTAAACGACATTGACTGACGATTCACGAATAAGGCTCGCTAAGATCGTCTCGACTGGGAAACAGCGGCAAGCTGCAAGCTACGAGCTGCAAGCTTGTTTAATCATAAATCGCCTCCGGCGACAGTCTGATACCCGCCAAAATCACTCACGACTGACGATTCACGAATAGGGCTCGCTAAGATCGTCTCGACTGGGAAACAGCGGCAAGCTGCAAGCTACGAGCTGCAAGCTTGTTTAATCATAAATCGCCTCCGGCGACAGTCTGATACCCGCCAAAATCAATCACGACTGACGATTCACGAATAGGGCTCGCTAAGATCGTCTCGACTGTCGATTCTCGATTCTCGACATCAGGCTCGCTAAGATCCTGTTACCCACACCGGCTGACGATTTACGGATGAACGGCTAAAAAGGCAATGCCGAATTGTGTAACTTGCCTAACTTATTATAGTGTTATGGAAGCCAAGCACACATATCTATCGTACGAAGAGACAGGCTATTATTCAAAGATTGTTATAGATTACCTGCAGCAGCATCCGCAACTGCAACCATTTTACCAGGATGCACCCACCCGCGAAGGCCTGGCCGAAGCGATGGCTGAACGGCGTAAATTCGCCGGTCACCGCGATACGCTGGTTGCCGCCCTGCACCAGCAATACGCCTCGCTGGAGGTAGCGCCTGCACTGGCTAACAACATCAACGCGCTGTTAAGCAACGATACTTTTACCATTACCACGGCACACCAGCCCAACATCTTTACCGGTCCGCTTTACTTTATTTATAAAATACTGCACACCATAAAACTGGCGGAGTTCTGCACAAAGGAATTCCCCGGTGCACGATTTGTGCCGGTGTATTACATGGGCAGTGAAGATGCTGACCTGGACGAGCTGGGCAGTATCACGCTGGATGGTAAAAAATACAATTGGCAAACCAAACAAACCGGTGCTGTTGGCCGCATGAAAGTAGACAAGGCTTTCCTGGCCCTGGTTACCGAAATGGAAGGCCAGCTGGGTATACTGCCGCATGCAGCAGAAATCATCGGGCTGTTTAAACAATATTATACTGCAGGCACCACCATTCAGCAGGCAACACTGGGTTTGGTGAATGCGCTGTTTGGTACATACGGACTGGTGGTGCTGGTACCTGACGAGCCCGCCCTGAAAGCGGTATTTAAACCCGTGATTAAAAGAGAACTGCTCGAAGGTTTTTCGCACAAAGAGGTGGCGGTTACCGTAGCCGAGCTGGAGAAAAACTATAAAGTGCAGGCCGCAGGGCGTGAGCTGAATTTGTTTTACCTCATCAACGACCGCCGCGAACGCATTGAACGAAACGGCGATCACTTTGAAGTAGTGGGCCTTAACCTGCGTTTTACAGCAGAAGAAATACTGGCTGAATTAGACCATCATCCCGGGCGGTTTAGCCCGAATGTGATACTGCGCGGTGTTTTCCAGGAAACGGTGTTACCGGGTATTGCCTTTATTGGTGGTGGTGGTGAGCTGGCTTACTGGCTTGAGCTGAAGCGGGTATTTGCAGCTGCAGGTGTACCTTACCCGGTGCTGGTATTGCGCAACTCATTTTTACTGGTGAACGGCAAATGGCAGGAGCAGTTGCAGAAACTGGGCATTACCGCTGCCGAAGCTTTTCAGCCGGAGCACGAGCTGATGAATACAATTGTACAGCAGCACGGGACGCAGAAAATTGGCCTGAATGGCGAGCTGGGCAAGGTAAAGGAGCTGTACCGGCAAATAAGCGAAACGGCTGGCGCGGTAGATGTGAGCCTGCAGCAACATGTGGCTGCATTGCAGACACGTGCGGTTCAAAAACTGGAAGAACTGGAGAAAAAGATGCTGCGGGCAGAGAAGCGTAAACACAGCACCACGCAAAGACAATTGTCACATCTGAAAGCCGCATTGTTCCCCAACGATAATTTACAGGAACGTGTAGAAAACATGGCCGGCGTATACGCCCTTTACGGGCAGGCGCTGCTGAATATGTTGCTGCAACAGTCACCTGCCCTTGAACAGGAGTTTGTAATCTTATTTATATAGAAGTTGTACCGCTGTCAAACTGGTTGGGCCATTCACCCGCCAGTTTGCCGGCTTTTTCTTTCACGGCCTGGTTCATGGCCATTTTGTAATCTTTCATTTTTTGTACCAGGGCAGGGTTGCCTGTGCCCAGTATCTGTACTGCCAGCAAACCGGCATTTTTTGCTGCATTGAGTGCTACAGTCGCTACCGGCACGCCATTGGGCATCTGCAGAATGCTTAACAAAGAATCCCAGCCATCAATTGAATTGGATGATTTTACCGGAACGCCGATCACGGGCAACGGTGTAACGGCAGCCACCATACCGGGCAAGTGCGCTGCACCGCCTGCACCGGCAATAATCACTTTTAAACCGCGGGCTACGGCTGTTTCTGCATATTGTATCATGCGCAGCGGTGTGCGGTGCGCCGATACAACGGTTAATTCAAACGGAATGGCAAATTCCTGCAATACATTGGCGGCATCCTGCATTACTTTCAAATCACTGTCGCTGCCCATGATAATACCTACTTGTGGTGACATGCTGTATTAATTAGTTGTTTGTGTAATAACCTTAAGTATATTTTTAATACGGTGCGCCTTGTATGTTAAATCGCCGCGCTCGTTGCTGATAATGGTTACATGGCCCATTTTGCGGCCGGGCTTGGTAACAGTTTTGCCATACAGGTGCACAAACACATTGTCCATTTTCATTACCTCATCCAGTCCCTCGTAATAGGCCGGTCCGCTATGCCCTTCAGCGCCTACCAGGTTTACCATGGATGCAGGTAACACCGGTTTGGTATTGCCCAGCGGGTAATCGAGCAGTATGCGCCACAGCATATCAAACTGGCTGCTGTAGTTGCCTTCAATGGTGTGGTGACCGCTGTTGTGTACGCGCGGCGCGGTTTCATTTACCAGCACTTCGTCGTTTATGTCTACAAACAATTCAATGGCAAACAGGCCTGGACTTTTCAGTGATTTCACCACTTTCAGTGCAATGGCTTCTGCTTTCCATAAAACGCGTTGTACCAGGTCTGCCGGGCTAATCTGGTAATCCAGCAGGTTCAGCACAGGGTCAACCACCATTTCTGCAGGCGGGTAAATCGCTGTTTCACCTTTGGCATTCATGGCTACGATAATGGCGATTTCCTTTTTAATCTTCACCATTTTTTCCAGTACGGCAGGTGCATCAAAAGCTTTTGACAGGTCGCCTTTTTCTTTCAGTACCTGTACACCTTTACCATCGTAACCGCCTTCGCCTATTTTGTGTACCGCAGGTAAAAAGTCAGTGTGTTTGTTTATTTCATCAGCCTTCTGTGTAATCACAAAAGCAGGGGAAGGAATTTCATTGTCGTGGTAAAACTGCTTCTGAACAATTTTATTCTTGATAATTTTGATGGCCGAAGCGCTGGGATAAACGCGTACGCCTTCTGCTTCCAGTTTTTCGAGTGCTTCCACGTTCACTGCTTCAATTTCAATGGTGAGTGCGTCGAGCTGTTTGCCGAAATTATACACGGTGTCGAAATCGCGGATATCGCCTTTCACAAAGTGATGACAGAGATGCGCGGCGGGACAGTTTTCATCATTTTCCAATACAAAAGTTTCTGCTACGTAGTTTGTACCGGCCTGTAACAGCATGCGCCCAAGCTGTCCGCCACCAAGAATGCCTATTTTCATAAATGCTGAATATGCGGCGAAGATAAGTATTTCAGTGTGAGAGCGGTTGCGGCAGGGCAACAGGCTTGGCCGGTTGCAGGCAAATACCTTATATTTGTTACAACGAATGCTACCAGATTACCCGCATAAACTTTTTGCCGACAGGCGTGGCGATTACTCGCTGCTGATGGAAACATTGGCCATGGATTCGTTGGCATAATTCTCCCGCACTTCCCGGTAACCCTACCGGTTACCGATTTACCGTTTACAACATAACCAACCTGCCCTGCTGCGAAAAACAGCCTGTGGCAATGTGTTTGGCTATTCCACCTCTTTAAAACTCCTATTATGGAAACAATGATTGCGGCCCAGGGCAACAAAGCAAAACAGCAGGATTTTTTGCCTTTGCAGGGTACAGACTATGTAGAATTTTATGTGGGCAACGCCCGCCAGGCAGCCCATTATTATAAAACCGCATTCGGGTTTCAGAGCCTGGCTTATGCGGGCCCCGAAACCGGTGTAAAAGACCGCGCGAGTTATGCGGTTACGCAAAACAAGCTCACGTTTGTATTTACCACACCATTGCGCAGCGATAACCCCATAGCCGATCATATTTACAAACACGGCGACGGCGTAAAAGTCCTGGCCCTGCGTGTGGACGATGCCACCGATGCCTGGAAACAAACCACAGCGCGTGGCGGCAAAAGCTACCTGGAGCCGGTTCATTTAAAAGATGCGCATGGTGAAGTGGTCATGTCAGGCATTCATACCTATGGCGATACCGTACACCTGTTTATTGAACGCAAAAACTACAAAGGTGCCTTTTTGCCCGGCTTTGAGAAATGGGAAACACCCTATTACCAGCCTGCTTCAACCGGCCTGCTGTATGTTGACCATTGCGTAGGCAATGTGGGCTGGAACCAGATGAACCCCTGGGTAAAATTTTATGAAGAAGTGATGGGTTTCCGCAATATCCTGAGCTTTGACGACAACGATATTTCTACCGAATATTCCGCGCTCATGAGTAAGGTAATGAGCAATGGCAATGGCTTTGTGAAGTTCCCCATCAATGAACCCGCAGAAGGCAAAAAGAAATCGCAGGTAGAAGAGTACCTGGATTTTTACAATGGAGAAGGCGTACAGCATGTGGCGCTGGCAACCAATAATATTATTGAAACAGTAACCGACCTCCGCAGCAGGGGGGTAGAGTTTTTGCGCGTGCCCGCTTCGTATTATGAAGAGGTGCTCGACAGGGTGGGTGAAATTGATGAAGACCTGGCCCCTTTAAGTGAACTCGGTATTTTGATTGACCGGGATGATGAAGGTTACCTGTTGCAGATTTTTACAAAGCCCGTTGAAGACCGCCCCACAGTTTTTTTTGAAATTATCCAGCGCAAGGGCGCACAGAGTTTTGGCAAGGGTAATTTCAAGGCATTATTCGAAGCCATTGAACGTGAGCAGGAATTAAGAGGCAATCTCTAAATTGATTAACCTGCTAATTGTTTTTGCAAGGCTCCCGGTAACGGGAGCTTTGCTTTTTAACGGATAAATTACACGCTTATATCGTATTATGCTATAATTTCGGTTGTATGAAGCGTATAATGTTCATGGGGATGCTGGTGTTACTGGCAATGCAGGCTATTAGTCAACAATCATTTTTCGACGCACAACGTTTTAACCCGCGTGTTGCACTGTCTATCAGGGCCAAAGAAGATACCCTGAAAAAACAGTTTGCAGCAGCAGGATTGGAATGGCCTGCGAAGCAGATATATGTACGCTCATTTAAATACGACAGCCAGCTGGAAGTGTGGGTACGCAACAACACCAGCGAAGAATTCAAGCTGTTTAAAACATACAGGGTTTGCGCCATGGCCGGCGCACTTGGCCCCAAACGCCTGGCAGGTGATTACCAGGTGCCCGAAGGTTTTTACTACATTAACCAGTTTAATGCGAAAAGCAATTACCATTTGTCGCTGGGCTTAAACTACCCCAATGCTTCCGACAAAATACTGAGCGATTCATTACAGCCCGGCGGTGATATTTATATCCACGGCAGCTGTGTAACGGTAGGTTGTATTCCTATCCAGGATGCGCCTATTGAAGAATTGTATATACTGGCTTCCTATGCCAAAGGAGCCGGTGAAGACTTTATTCCCGTACATATTTTCCCGATCCGCTTCAATAATCCCAAGAGTGTACAATACCTTGAAAAGGTAGCCAAAGACGACCAGGAATTACAGCGCTTTGCTGTTCGCCTCAAAGAAGTGTACGATTATTTTGAGAAGGAAAAAAGAATCCCCGCCATCTCCATCAACAAGAAAGGGGAGTATGTAGTGATGAACTAGGATGGTCATTATTGACTATTCAATGTCGTTTAGTTAAGTCACTGTTACACCGCTGCTTTTTCTTTGTAAGGTGCCTTAGGAAAAAATTGAACATTGAAACAATTGAACTATTTGAACCCCTCCGATCCAACTTTACACTTCAAACGTTAAACCTGCGTACAACACTATTGAGCTAAACTAAACGACATTGATTCACTATTCACCAGTGCTTCCTTTAACTCCGGTGCACTACATAATGATGAATCGCTTCCTGGGAGGCGATGCGTGCTGTGCCGGGCTCGGTAACGATGGGTATGTTTTCGATGGTTTCGTTTAAACGCACGGCTTGTGTGTTGTCACTTAACTGTATCGATATAATATCGCTGATCTGCTTTTTAACGGCTGCATCGTATACCGGGAAACATACTTCAATGCGGTGATAAATGTTGCGGTTCATCCAGTCGGCACTGCCCATGTACATATCGGTATCGCCATTGTTGTGGAAAATGAAAATGCGGCCATGTTCCAGGTAGCGGTCTACAATGCGGGTAACATGAATGTTTTCGCTCATACCCGGTACACCAGGCACCAGGCAGCAGATACTTCTCACAATCATGCGTACGGGAACGCCAGCGGTTGAGGCTTCGTACAACTTTGCTATCAGTACCTTTTCTTCGAGGTTATTGAGTTTAATGGTAATGCCCGATGGCTTGCCTGCTTTGGCATTGGCAATCTCGCGGTCAACCAGGTTCAGGAAGGTTTGCTGCAGGTTAAACTGTGCCACCAGCAAATGCCTGAACTGCAGTTGCGGGTAATCGCCGGCATGCTTGCGGTAGGTAAGAAATATAAACAGCAGTTCCATTTCCCTTGCAAGGTCTTTATTGGCGGTAAACAGGATATGGTCAGTATAAAACCGCGCGGTGCCTTCATTAAAGTTACCGGTAGCCAGTAAACAATAGTTCACGCTGCGGCCATCAATTTCCTTCTTCACCAGCGCTATTTTGGCATGCACTTTCAGGCCGGGTATGCTGTAGATAATCCGTATGCCTGCTGCCTTCATCTTCTTACCCCATTTCAGGTTGTTGGCCTCATCAAAACGGGCTTTCAGCTCAACAAATACCGTTACCTTTTTGCCATTGGCTGCTGCGCTGATGAGGGCATTTACAATACGCGAATCGCGCGCAACGCGATAGAGGGTAACATAAATATCGGTAACCGCAGGATCGGTGGCTGCCTCATTAAAAAAGCGCAGCACCGGGTTGTACGATTGATAGGGCACATGCAATATGCGGTCGCCCTGTTGTATGCTGTTGAAAATGGAGGTGTCGTTGCTGAAATCGAGCCTTGCCTGCGGCCAGCGCTGGTAGCTGATGGCGCCGCTGTTGCTTACGGGCAAATCGTTCAGGTCTTTCAGGTTGTGGTGTGCACCGCCTGCTATCACACTGGCTTTTTCGAGGTGCAGCACATGCGTAATGGTTTGCAGTGCACGAAGCGGCAGGCCGGGTTCGTATAAAAAACGGGTGGCAAAACCCTGGTCACGCCTGGTTAGCTGGCGTTCTATTTTGGCAGCGAGATCACCATGGTACTCATCTTCCAGGTTCAGCTCTGCATCGCGGGTTATTTTGCAGTTCCAGGCGCCTTTTATTTCGCAGTGCTGAAAAAGATGCGGGAGGTGGAATTTGATGATGTCTTCGAGGAAAACGATATAACGCTTTCCATCTTTATCAACTGTTGCAAAGCGCGGCAATGTATCGGAAGGCACATTTATGATAACCAGTTTCTCTTTCTTTTCCTGCTGCACCAGCACCATCAGGTACAGCTGGTTGTTGGCGGGGAAGAAGTGCGTACCCGATGCCTTGAGCCATACGGGCTGCAAAAAACACAGTACCTGCGAGAAAAAATAATCGCTCAGTGCTTCACGGATAGGCTCCGGGAAATCGGAACGGTATATTAAAATATTACCGGTATGTTCCAGTGCAGGTATCAGCACTTCACGCAGGGTAGTGCCGTATAAATGTTGTTGTGCGTCTATGCGGGTAAATATTTCAGCGAGCGCTTCATTGGCCTGCCGGTGTTCCTGCTTCAGGCGGGTGAGCGCCATTTGCACGGGTATGCGCACGCGGTAAAACTCATCGAGATTGGAAGAATAAATCGACAGGAATTTGATGCGCTCGAGCAGGGGCACGTTTTCACGCGTTGCTTCCAGCAGCACCCGTTCGTTAAAGGAAAGCCAGCTGAGATCCCTGTGATAAAAATATTGATCAGTCATGCGTATTGCTTTGTACTGTTGGTTTGCGTGATAAATATTATTTGGTTACCACCTGTGCGTACACGGTTGTAGCAATAGCAAAAGCCAGTACTGATGCAATAAGACCAAACATGAAAATATTATAGGCGATGCGCAGCAGCTTGTATTTTTTTCCGAGTACAACACCCTGTGCGTATACATCGCGGGTGAGGTTATCGTACAAAAAGTCTTTGTCATTCATTACAGCCTGCAAGCCTTTGGTGTATTCTTCCAGCTGCATTTTGTAGAAGTTGCCGAAGAACAGCAGGTTCACCTGGCGTTTGTCAATATCTTCCTGGGTAAAGGTACCTGCCGGTATTTTAGGCCTGGTTGACAGGATAGAGAGCACCATGGTGCTTACGCAAACTGTGAGCAGTAACATGGCCGGGATGGTTAAATGCGGATAATCTTCCAGCTTGCGCAGCAGCATGCTGAGCAGTACAGAAAGAATAATCGAATTCACCGTGATAAGGATGTGTGCCTTGTTATCGGCCATATCGCTCAGGCGCTGGTGGTTGTTGGAGGAGATGCGGAACATGGTTTCTATACCACGTTCGGGCTTGTTGTCTTTCGGTTGTTTTTTGTTGCCTGTTGCCTGCTTTTTGTCCTTGTCTTTACCATTGCCGTTGCCGTTGTGCTTGCCCGTTTTTTCTGCCGTTACTTTGTCGTTTTCTTCCGCATCATCTGCCTCGTGTTCTGCTTCTTTCTTCATCAGTTTCTCGAGTGTTTCCTGCTGTGCATGTCCCAGCAGCAGCTGGCAGTAATCGGTAAAATAGGTATGTGCCTGTAAAAAGGCGATATTCTTTTTGCGCCATTCATCCTTGGTGAGTTCCACTTCCCGGATGGCTTCAATTTCTTTGCGCAGCAGTTTGTTTTTGGCCGGAAAATCACCGGTGCCCAGGTGAAACAGGTCAGCATCGCATACAATCTCTTCCAGCAGTCCGTTGGGCTGTTGCGGCATATGGGTGGCGAGTATGCATTTCTTTACCTGGTCAACCACGGCCGGGTCAACTTCTTTCTGGGTAAGAAAGGCTTCTGCTATGCCTGCGCCCCTGGTTTCATGCGTGGCAATATCGTTGCCGTTATTGCTGAAATAACCCAGGTCGTGAAAATAGGCTGCTGCCACTACGGTAAAAAAATCCTTGTCATCCAGCTGGTAGTGGTTGGCAATTTGTATTGCCGCATTCACAACATAATTGGTGTGATCCTGGTTATGGTATAACACTTTTGGGTTGTGATGATCGAAGTAAAAATCTGACACATATTTTTCTACTTCCTGCAGCAACTTTTGATAATTCATGTTCCGGGGCTGTTATTGGTTATGTTATAAAATTCGTGTTTTTTATTAATTTACATCTATAATGACGATAAAAAGAGTTGTACCTTTTATGCTATTGCTGGTAGCGCTGCTGGCTGCTACTGCCTGTTACCGCACTTCGTTCAGCAGTCCGCATGGTTATAACCTGGTTCGGCCAGACCGAACGGAGTTAAATTCCTCTTCCCTGGCAGAAATTTCGGGTATCGCGTTTCATGGCAGGTCGTTCGATACCTTCTATGCCATCAACGATGAGCACGGAAAATTGTTCTACTTTACCCGGTCGAATCCCAAGCCCGTTTCTGCCAAATTCGGCCGTTCGGGTGATTACGAGGATGTAACGATTACAAAAGAAAAGGTGGTGGTGCTGAAAAGTGACGGAGAGTTGTTTGTTTTCCCGTTCAGCCTGGCGCACCAGACCGAAGTAGACAGCGCCGTAACCAAGGTGGCGCAGCTGCCCAAATCGGAGTACGAAGGCTTGTATGCAGACAGCACCGGCCGTTTGTATGTGTTGTGCAAACACTGCGAGGCAGACAATCCGAACAAGGCTATTACCGTGTACACGCTGGTACCCGACAGTGCTGCCACATACCGGTTGGATAAAACGATTTCCATTGATGTGAATATGATTAAAAAGCTGAGTGATGAAAAGCGCATGCGTTTTAATCCCAGCTGCCTGGCACAGCATCCCATTACCAAAGAATGGTACATCATTTCATCGGTGAACAAGCTGCTGGTAATTACCGATCCTGATTTTAACGTGAAGGAAGCCTATGCCCTGAAGCCCAACCTGTTCAGGCAACCCGAAGGACTGGCCTTTGACGCCAGGGGAAACATGTATATTACCAATGAAGGAAAGGAAGATGAAGTAGCCGATTTGATGATGTTCCCCTACAAACCGTAAAGCAGGCGCCGGTGTCCCTGCCTGTGGCTGTGTCGCCACATTCACCTTCTTCACCAATAATGAGCGGCTGTGAGTACACAGCCGCGGGCGACCTGGGTGAAATGCGCTTCGATCACTATTCACCGCTTAATCCAGCAGCACCGTTACCCTTATTGCTTTAAGGCCCGATACGCCCTGCAGGTCTTCAAGATCGTGGTATTCGATGGTTTTATCGAGTATGTTTTGCTCCTGCAGGTACTGGATGTATTTAATGTATTCGGTAGTATCGTTGTTGTTGTAATACACCAGTGCAATGGTGCCGGGTTGGGTAAGCCGTTCACCGGTTTTTTTGATGTGCACCTTGTCTATACGTTTTTTCACCACTTCATAGCGGATATTGTAAGCGCCTTCCACATCAAAGCGGCGTTCATCATTCCTGAAACTGATATCGATAGGGGTAGTATGTGCCAGTATCAGTTGCGTGGTGAACAATTGTTTTTCCATGCGTGGCAGCAGCTGGTGCGATAGCCTGGCAATTTCGGCCATGGACGTGATTTGCCACAGCCGCAGGTTATGCAGGTACAGCTGATCGAACTGTTTGCCGGGTGAAATAGACTGGCCGATGTAGATGTCGTATTCAATACCGTCTGTTCTGAATTTTTCGAAATAATTGGGATAGGCCTGTTGCAGCGTGTCCTTTTGTTTTTCGAGGTAGTCGCTTACGGTTACGTTGATGAGCTGTATGGCATCTTCCAGTTTGCGGCGTTGCGTAAAAGCCTTGCCTGTAGCGGGGTTGATGGCTTCATCATACGCATTGATCACCGGTTCGGCGCTGGCATAATTGGCTTTAAAGTATTCCAGGAAGGGTTTTACTTCATTATCGAAAAAGCTGGTAAGGCGTATTTCTTCATCGGTAGTAAGATAATCGGAAATCCTGTTTTTCCATTTGTTGCACTTGTACAGCATTTCATCAATCAGCGCCAGGGGCACCAGCTTGCGCAGCTGCTGCAGGGTTTCAGCGAGTATAGAGAAATGGGTAAACAAATCCTGCTGCAGCGAAAGGTTACGCTCTACAGAGGAGTTGCGTATGTCTACCGCGCCATACAATGGATATACATCTTTGAAGAAGATATTGGCAATATCCTTTTTCACCTGCCCCTGTTCGCTGCGTACCATGTATTCCCACGCCACTTCGTTGAAACGCCATTCTACAGCGGGTTGCAGCGAAGTGAATTTTTCCTTGATGATGTTCTCAATGCCGTAGTTAAATTCATCGATACGGTGTTTAAGGATCTGTGCAATCAGTGGTATCACGTTTTCAAGCCTGGGCAGCAGCCTGTCGTGCAGGAATCTTTTCTGCTCTGTAGCCAGCTCCAGCAGCCCAACCAGTATATCGTTGTAATGAATGGGTATAATGAGGTAGCTGTTGTATCCTGCATCTTTCAGCGGCTGCAGAAAAGGATAACGCGCCAGTGCTTCGGTATTGATACTGGGCACCAGCAATGGCTTGGGGTGGTCCACGTACTTCTTCAGCAGCATGCTGTAGCTGCTTTCTACCGCCCTGCACGGGGTAACCGTTTTTACCAGCAAGCTGGTGTTGTTACGCTTGCTGTCGAGCACGAAATTGTCGTTTACCTTTAACAGCGGCAGGATACCGGTTTCTACGGCATTGTTCTGCAGCAGCGTTTTAATGGTAAGACTAACTGTTCTTACGTGTTCTTCGTGTGAAATATGCGCCACGCTAAGCAGGCTGTTGCGCAGCAGTTCAACGGCATGTGAGGCAGTAACATCAGTGATGTGTACAATGGAAAAGCCACTGAGCGAAAACATCGACAGGGGGATGATCTCCTGCAGCAGCGACAGGTTATAGCCATTGTCTGAGTAATTGGTGAACAGCTCAAAATCAATCTCGGGCAAAGCCGTATCGCATTGTACATCTACAAACTGGGTATCCAGGTCCAGTTTAAAGTAACGCATCAGCCCGCTGTCTTTATCGCACATGGAATAGAGCATCTCGTTTTCTGTGGCCATCTGGTAGTTGTACAGCCGTTCCAGTATAAAACGGTAAATGTACTCCACGCGCCTTGCAGCGCGGGCCTCGTGCGAAATGCGGTCTATCGATTGCTTGAAATGGCAATCCTCGTCAAAAGCGATATTGTACAAGGCATCCGAGCAGTAGAAGAGCTGGGGTGCGATGGGTACACTAAGACCAAACAACGATTTGTTGTCGTCTTTTACGAGTGGTGAAACAGTGTCCTGTATCAACTCGAGCAGTGTGGAATATTGGCTGAGAACAGACAGGTCAATCTCTTCCTGCATCAGTTCAGGATGGCGTTCAAACCTGCGCAGGATAAAACGGTAAAGCGTTCCCTTGATACCTTTTTCCGACGCAATTCTTTCCTGCAGAAAACGGATATATTTCGTAAACGACACAACTGTTTTAATCGTGTTGTTTTGTTCGATCACCACATCATCTATATGTAACATCCCTGCTTTCATAGCATGTTTATTTATACAAAACCTGTACGGTTTGTTTTGTTTGCTGTACCAGCACCTGTTCTTTGCCTGCCGTCATAGCGGTAAGAATAGCTGCATTGTAATGCCTGATGGTTAACAGCGACAATTCTTTTTCGAGCTGCACATCAAACACTGCGCTGGCTGCTGCGGCCAGCTGTTCTA
Source organism: Deminuibacter soli (assembly GCF_003412455.1). GTDB lineage: Bacteria > Bacteroidota > Bacteroidia > Chitinophagales > Chitinophagaceae > Deminuibacter > Deminuibacter soli. The sequence goes on from NZ_QTJU01000002.1 coordinate 646,614, forward strand.
TTTTATCGGCCCGGTTATCCAAACATACCTGCAGGCTGATAGCGCCTGTTTGTATGAGGCTGGGCTGTATATTCAGCTCGCTGAACAAGGTATACAACCTGCTTACCGCAGCTTCCCCGATAAAGGAAAAATCCTGGCTGCGCAGGTGCAGCAATACCTGGTTGTTTTTTACCACTACAATGGGCGGCAGGTTTTTTACTGCCTTGCTGCTGATTACAGTACCCGGCAGTGCGCTGTTTAAAAAACATTTTACGTGCAGGGGAATGCCTTTGTTTTGCAGGGGTTTGATGGTCTTGGGGTGAATAACCTGTGCACCGTAATAGGCCATTTCAATTACCTCGTTAAAACTAAGCGCTGCCAGAAACTGTGCATCGGGAAAAGCTTTGGGGTCGGCGCTCATGACGCCTTCCACATCTTTCCAGATGGTTAAGCTTTCCGCATCGAGTATATTGGCAAATATGGCGGCTGTGTAATCACTGCCTTCCCTGCCCAGGGTGGTGCTTTCGTTTTCATCGGTGGCGCCAATAAAACCCTGTGTTACATACAGGGCGCCAGGCTGCGCTTCAATGGCATCAAGGGTTTTGGCGGTTGTATAACCCCAATTGATGTTGGCGCTGCGGAAATGGCTATCGGTGCGGATAATATCCCGCACATCCAACCATTCGTTGGCCAAACCGGTCTCAGCCAGGTAGTGGCTTACGATAGCTGTGCTTAACAATTCACCGATACAAACCACCTGGTCGTAATAATAATCAAACCCGCGCACCGGCTTATCGTGCAGCAACCATTCCACTTCCGTGAAAAAGTCAGACAGCTGGGCCAGGCATGCGTTAAACTGTGTTACCAGCAGGTATTTGGCTGTGGTGAGGTGCTGTTGTTTAATTACGTTGAACAACTGCAATGCCTCGTCTTTTTTTCCTGCATAAAATGCTTCAGCTACTTTTTCGAGCGCATTGGTGGTTTTACCCATGGCCGAAACAATAATCACCAGCGGTTGCTGGTGGTGTTCTTTTACAATCCGGGCCATCTGCTGTATCCGCTCCACACTGTTCACACTTGCCCCGCCAAACTTGAATACTTTCATCTTTATTCCAACTGTTTTAACGCAATTCCTGATTAATACCGGCTATTTCGCCAGACTTTGAATAACATCATATTTTGTAACAATGTGAAAGTCGCCTTTCTCATCTTTTGCCAGCACCGCACCATTGTCTTTCGTAATTAAGCTGCTGAGCCTTTCAACAGGTGTGTCAAACGATACAACCGGGAAACAGGGCTCCATTACGGTATTTACCGTAGCAGTTTTGATTTCCGGGTTGCTGAATACTTTCTGAAACAAGCCGCCTTCGCTTACCGCGCCAATCAGCTGCTCCTGCTGCGATACGGGTATGTGTTCAATATCGTATTTCTTCATCAGTTCCACGGCATCTGCCACGGTGCTGTCTGGTGTAATGGTTACCAGTCCTTTGTGGTTGCGGCCGCTTACAATATCCCGGAAGGTTTTTACATCCAGGAAACCGCGCTCCATCATCCACTGGTCGTTGTATATTTTGGCTACATAACGGCTGCCGTGGTCATGAAAAATACATACCACCACATCGTCTTTTTTCAGTTTGCTTTTCAGCTGCATTAAGCCCTGCAAGCAGCTGCCTGCGCTGTACCCGCAAAACAGGCCTTCTTCCCTGGCTATGCGGCGGGCCATTAAGGCGCCGTCTTTATCGGTTACCTGTTCAAAGTAATCGATCACCTTCATGTCGTAGTTCTCGGGAACAAAATCTTCCCCGAAGCCTTCAGATACATAAGGATGAACCTCGTTCATATCGGTTTCGCCTGTTCTGAAGAACTTGGTGAGCAATGAGCCGTACACATCAATGGCCCATACCTGTATGCCGGGGTTCTTTTCTTTCAGGTACATGGCGGTACCGGTAACAGTGCCGCCTGTGCCTGCGGTACAAACCAAATGTGTGATTTTGCCCTCGGTTTGCTCCCATATTTCCGGACCGGTGGTTTCATAGTGTGCCAACCGGTTGGCCAGGTTATCGTACTGGTTAAAATGGTACGCATTGGGTATTTCCCGGGCCAGGCGACGGGCTACGGAATAGTAGCTTTTGGGATCATCGGGTTCTACGTTGGTAGGACAAACGATGACCTCTGCGCCTACGGCTTTCAGGATGTCGATTTTTTCTTTCGACTGCTTGTCGGTGGTGGTAAAAATACATTTGTAGCCTTTTACCACTGCGGCCAGGGCCAGGCCCATACCGGTGTTGCCGCTGGTGCATTCAATAATGGTTCCGCCGGGTTTTATTTTACCTTCCTGCTCGGCAACTTCAAGCATTTTAACGGCCATCCTGTCTTTAATGGAATTGCCGGGGTTAAAATAATCCACTTTAGCCAGCACTGTGCACGGTAGGTCGCGTGTTATTTTGTTTAACTTAATCAATGGCGTGTTGCCAATCGTTTCGAGTATGTTGTTTAACCACATATTTTTTGCTGGTTTCTGCAAAGATAAGACAAGCCGGGGGCTTCGGGTGAAGATCAAAGTGAGGAACTTGTTGTAGAATTCAGTGATTGATGATTGGTGAGTGAACGCCGAAGCCGGTAAATAGTCAATAGTGAATAAAACGGCGTTGGGCCAATCGGATTCGCTAAGATAGTCACGACTGTCGATGTCTCGATTCTCGATGGCTTTCCCAATCACAACTGCCGGTTCACGACTGCCGGTTTCACCTTTAGTTTCCAGTAAAGCATGTTGTTTTCGCTGTGCGAATAGGCGAAACGGCATTTTTCGAGCACGCGGATGGAGGGAATATTGGCATAATGGGTTTCGGCGGTGAGCTGGTGTACTTCGCGCACATTGTGCAGCCAGGTGGCTACGCCGCGGATGGCTTCGCAGATATAGCCCTGTTGCTGGAAGGGCGGAAAGGTATCGTACCCGATTTCGAGCGATTGCCGGGCAGGGGCACCCTTGAAACCGAACTCTGCAACAATTTGCTGCAGTGCCCGGTCAATGGCTATCCATACGGTGTAATAAAGGTATAATTCACTTTTTACGTGCTGCAGCGAGGGCAGGTAAAACTGCCTGATAAGGCCCTTGATGTCCTCGTTCAGCACCCGGTCGCTGATTTGCAGGCCCTGTGTTTGTTCAAACAGGTTTTGCTCGGCCAGGTACAGCTCCAGCTGCGGCCTGGTAAGCGGGTGTATATCCAGTCTTGGTGTTTGAATCAACATGCAGGGGCGGTTTGAAGCTGTGCATGTTACAACAAGAAACGTACCTGCCTTACTGTTTGCTGATGTTTTCCAGCGCTTTTGTTACCATGACATCTTTCGGGTTCATTACCTCGAAATAACCTTCTGTACGCCATATCTGGCGGGCGAAAAAAGCCTGCAGCCTGGGGTAGAACCCGGTTTTTACTTTCTCCGGCAAACCGCCCAGCTGGATGCTGTCTTTCTGCGCATAGGTAACCAGGGCACTCCATTCCTTATCGCCCACTTTGTACTGCTGTGCAAACGCTTCGGGTGTGCTGAATTGTTTGAAGAAGCTTTTATTCTGTATGTAGTAATTGTATACAAAGCTGCTGAGTGTGCCTTTGAAGTACAGCTGGTTTAATGCATCGGGTTGCGCGGTGGTATCGAAGGGCACAAAAACATCGGGTGTAATGCCGCCGCCGCCGTATACCATATGTCCGCCCGGTGTTTTAAAGGCCGGGCCAACAGGCTTGGAAGTGTCACCTACTACCAGCTCGCCATTGTGGAAGCGGTTAATCAGTTCTTCTTCGTATTTCTCCTTGCCTTTGTTGTAAGGCTTCTGGATATTGCGGCCAATGGGGGTGTAGTAACGGGCAATGGTAAGGCGCAGTGCCGAACCATCGGTTAACTGGAATTGCTGCTGCACCAGGCCCTTGCCAAAAGTGCGGCGGCCAATGATGGTGGCGCGGTCCCAATCCTGCAGGGCACCGGATAAGATTTCGCTGGCAGAAGCAGAGGTTTCATCCACCAGTACTACCAGTTTGCCTGTTTCAAACAGGCCGTCGCGTTTGCAGCGGTATTCAAAACGGGGCACTTTGGCACCCTGGGTGTATACAATCAGTTTGTTGTCGTCGAGAAATTCATCCGCAATATCGGCTGCTTCGCTTAATAAGCCGCCGCCGTTGCCGCGCAGGTCAAGCACGAGTTGTTTCAGCCCTTTTTTCTGCAGTCCTTCCATGGCGAACATAAATTCTTCGTAGGTGGTTTCTGCAAATTTATTGATGCGGATAAAGCCGGTGGTAGCGTTCATCATGTAAGCTACATCTACCGAAGGAACAGGGATGGTGCCGCGGGTAATGTTTACGTTAACGGGACTGCCATCGCGTAGAATGCCTACTTTCACAATGCTGCCGGCAGGGCCGCGCAGGTATTTGCGGATGTCATCGGCTTTCAGTTTTTTACCGGCCAGCACGGTGGTATCGTTTACTTTGATGATTTTGTCACCTACCTGTAAGCCTGCTTTGTAAGAGGGGCCATTTTCAACTACATTGAGCACATTCACGGTATCGCTGAACAGCTGGAATTCTACACCAATGCCCTGGAAATTGCCTGCCAGTTCTTCATTTACTTCGTCTACTTCTTTGGCGGGGATAAAAACAGAATGCGGATCGAGGTGTGCGAGCAGATCGTCGATCACGGTGTTCTTCAAACTATCTGAGGGAATATTGTCAACGTATTTGCCGGAAATCAGGTCCAGCACTTCCTGGAGAGAGCTTCTGTGTGTGTTCTGGAAGAAGACTACACCTGCTGTTGTTTCTTTCAACCTGAAACCGATGTACATTCCAATTGTTAATACAATCGCAAATAATAAGGGTAACCAGACCTGCCATTTTTTTCTTGCCATATGTCGCGCTTCTTTGAATACTTTATGCTACGGAAACACGAATATCCAATAAAAGTTTCAGCCTGCAAGGGCGCGGCACAAGTTTAGTGCCGGGAGGCAGCTGCGGGGGCAGATTGGGAGGTGTACGCGAAGAAAGTCGAAAAAGAAGTTTTTCAAGGACAGTTATCGGGAAGCTCATGAGCAGGGGTTCTGAGGCTCAGGCAGTACTGGCGGAAGAAAGTCGCATATTTCAGGAGCAGCCTCGCATGGCGCCGGTTATTAAATTATAGAAGTATTGTGCGGAAAAATGCGGTTTTTACTGGCGACTGTTGGCAGTAATTGAATGGTTTTACTTATTTTTATCGCGATTCGGGAATTTTATGCCGCATATTCCCGCAATATCAGGTTCAGCGTTTACCCGGGCAGTGTAATAATGGTTAAACATCGCGTTGTGCGAATGTGTTTAATTGTGTTTATTCGCTTCAATTTGTGAAACTTATGGCAGTTAAACTCATAGCCGACAGTGGCTCAACCAAATGTGAATGGTGCCTGCTTTCGGGCGGGAAGAAAAAGCTTATTTCCACGCAGGGCATCAGTCCGTACTTTTTAAGTGCCGACCAGATTGTTGCGCTGCTGCAGAAGGAATTACTACCCAAACTGAAAGCTGAAATAGACGAGGTATATTATTATGGTACCGGTTTGGGCAGTGCAGAAAATGTAGCCATCCTCAAAAAGGTGCTGCGCAAACTATTCCCGGGCGCTAAAGTAGAAGCCACGCACGACCTGATGGGCGCTGCACGTGCCTTATGCGGCGATGACAAAGGCATTGCCTGCATTTTGGGTACCGGTTCCAATTCCTGTTTTTACAACGGTAAAAAAATCGTGAAAAACAGTCCGGGCCTGGGTTATGTGCTGGGCGACGAGGGCAGCGGCACTTATCTTGGCAAAAAAGTGATACAGTATTACCTGTACAACACGTTTGATGAAGACCTGAAAGCGCGTTTTGACGCCCGTTTTACAACCACGCCGGCCGAGATACTGGAAAATGTGTACAAGAAGCCATTGCCCAACCGTTATCTCGCGGCCTTTACCATTTTCCTGGCAGAGAACAGGGGGCATTATATGGTGGAAAACATTATTGAAGACGGATTGAATGATTTCTTCTTTAACCACCTGTACAAATACCGCGAAAGTTGGAGCCTGCCCATTCATTTTACAGGCAGTGTAGCCTATGGTTTCAGGGATGTGCTGAAAGAGCTGTGCCAGACGTATGAACTGGAACTGGGTAAAGTACTGCAGAAACCGATGGATGGCCTGGTGAGCTACCACAAATAAGGCAGGGAGCCTTTGCTGTAAGCGGATGGAAAGAGTATTGCTTCGGAACGTGCACGTAACAACGAACTGAGAAAACAGTAAACGCATATCCAAAACTAAATTTTTACAGAACCAATGTCGCAGCAATTGATCAGAGTTACAGAGCAGACTTCGAACTATCACCACTTGGAAAAAATGAGCATTTCCGAAGTGCTGGTGAATATCAACAAGGAAGATTCAACCGTTCCTGTGGCAGTGGCAAAGGCTATTCCCCAGATTGAAAAACTGGTAGGTGCCATCAGCGATAAAATGCTGGCAGGCGGCCGTTTGTTTTACATTGGTGCAGGCACCAGCGGCAGACTGGGTGTGGTAGATGCCAGTGAATGCCCGCCTTCCTACGGTGTACCGCAGGGGCTGGTGGTAGGCATTATTGCCGGTGGCGAAACGGCCATCAGGCAGGCAGTGGAGTTTGCCGAAGATAACTATGAACAAGGCTGGGCAGATTTACAACAATACGATATTACCGACCAGGATGTAGTGATAGGCATTGCCGCCAGCGGCACCACGCCGTACGTAATCGGCGCCCTCGAAAAAAGCCGCGCCAATGGTATTGTTACCGGTTGTGTGGTGTGTAATCCCGGTAGTCCCATTGCTGCTGTTGCCGATTTCCCGGTAGAAGTAGTGGTAGGCCCCGAGTTTATCACCGGCAGCACCCGCATGAAAAGCGGCACTGCGCAGAAGCTGGTACTCAACATGATCTCTACCACGGTGATGATACAACTCGGCCGCATAGAAGACAATAAAATGGTGAATATGCAGCTGAGCAACGAGAAACTGATTGAACGCGGGGTGAAAATGGTGCAGGAACAGCTGCCGCAGCTAGACTATGAGAAAGCGAAATCCCTGCTGTTGCAGTACCGCAGCATCAAGAAGGCCGTGGATTCGCAGCGGTAGGAGGGAGGGACGTCGAGAATCGAGATTCGACAGTCGAGATGATTGCAACGAATCCTATTCGTGAGTTGTAAATCGTCAGTCGTGAATGGCATTTAGCGAATCCCTTGCAGTAAACTAAATAAACTAAAATCCCCGGTACCGGGGATTTTTAGTTTTATCAACGCGAAGCCGGTATTCCACTGGTGCTTCCTTGGGCTTTTGTATTTTATTCACTAATTGCCTATTGACTATTCACCTGTTTTCAGCCGTTTTCTTTCACTACCTTCGCAGCTTCATTATGTTTCAGTCAAAGAAAAATATCATTGCCGGGCGTAACCCGGTAACAGAAGCGCTTAAGTCGGGTCAAACGATCGATAAGGTATTGTTGTTCAAGAACGCCTCGGGCGATGCCATTATCGAGATCAAGCAACTGGCCCGTGAGCAGAACGTGCCGGTGCAGTATGTGCCGCAGGAAAAACTCAACAGTTTAACCAATGTGCAGCACCAGGGTGTGGTGGCCTTTAAATCGTCTGTGGTTTACCAGGATCTGCAGCAGGTAATTGACTGGGTAAACAGCCAGGGTGAAGTACCGTTGTTTGTGATGCTCGATGGTGTAACCGATGTACGCAATATCGGCGCCATAGCGCGTAGTGCAGTGTGTTGCGGTGCACAGGCATTGGTAATACCCGATAAAGGCGTGGGCGCGCTGAATGAGGAAGCGATGAAAAGCAGTGCCGGTGCATTGGAGAAAATACTCATTTGCCGTGTAAACAGCTTGCTGAAAGCGCTGGATACCCTGCATTTGAATGGCATTAAGGTATTTACCAGCGAAATGAAAGCTACCAAACGCCTGCACCAGCTTAACTGGAGCGAGCCTGCCTGCGTGGTAATGGGCAACGAAGAAAAAGGTGTGCAGCCGTATATGACCAAGGCGGCTGATGAACATTTTACCATTCCTATGAAAGGCGGTTTTGATTCGTTCAACGTATCGGTTGCCACCGGTATTATTTTATATGAAGCCATGCGCCAGCGTACTGCTGAGTAGAAGGTAAATTAACCGATTATTAAGCTGTTTGAACAACAGTTGATAGAAGCTTGGCAGAAAATACAATTGGTTAAAAGATAGGGAGGTATATAAAAACGAAACCCGGAAGTTTGACTTATGTCAGGGACAACCGGGAATTAGATATCACAAATATACGCTCCCATTTGTTAAAAGGCAAATTAATTTAAAGTGAGGTATAGCGATTTTGAAAATGTAATGTCTTCACCAAGAATGAACAGGTATCGTAATGCCTGCGCCGGCCAAAGTAAAAAGTCAATGACATTATATCGTCAAAATTTACGACTTTCCCAGGAAATGTTTACAGTGATCAGTTGTTTTGAGATCGCGCTGAGAAATGCAGTTGACAGACATTATACCATTAACTTAGGTTTCGATTGGTTGAGAGATTCGGTTACTAGTGGAGGCAAATTTAATAATGCCAGATTTAGGATTACAATAGGAATTATTAAGGGGGCTTTGCAGGAATTACATGCTTATTATACCCATCCCAAACTGGTGGCTAAAATGGATTTTGGTTTTTGGCGATATTTATTTGCGCCTAATCAGTACAGGGCTTTAGGGCAAACGTTGTTGCAAATATTTCCTGCTAAACCCATCAGTACATCTGCTGTTCAATATAATGCAGCTTATGTATTTAGTGAGCTGAAAAAAATAAACAATATTAGAAACCGTATCGCACACCATGAACCAATTTGTTTCCAACCAGCGAATCCTATAATTGATACAACCTATGCAAGACAACATTATAATTTAATATTACAGCTTTTTCAGTGGATGAATATAAACGAAGCTGCATTACTATATGGCCTTGATCATATAAATGCTATATGCAATGATATTGATAACCTTTAGGGAGTACTAAAAACGGAAACAATGGTTCAGCTGATTGAATGCCCGCGCGATGCCATGCAGGGATGGCCGCATTTTATAGATACTGCACAAAAAACAGCCTACATTAACCAGTTGCTGCAGGTAGGCTTTGATACCATTGATTTCGGCAGTTTTGTATCGCCCAAAGCCATCCCGCAGATGGCTGATACAAAAGCAGTGCTGGAAGGGCTGCACTGGCAGCAATACAACACCAAACTGCTGGCTATTGTAGCCAATGTGCGTGGGGCAGAAGAAGCAGTACAGCACGGGGCCATCCGTTATATCGGTTTTCCTTTTTCCATATCACCCACATTCCAGTTGCGCAATACCAACAGCACTATAGAACAAAGTGTGGCAACCGTGCAAAGCATACAGGAGTTGTGCGTAAAACATGGTAAAACGCTGGTATTGTACCTGAGTATGGGGTTTGGCAATCCTTACGGCGATGCCTATGATGAAACCATTCTGCTGCACTGGGCGCAACAGATGGTGCAGCTGGATATCCGCATTATTTCCCTGTCAGATACCGTTGGTGTAGCCACGCCGCAACAGGTTACCACCGCCCTGCAGCACCTGTTGCCGGCTTATACACAGGTGCAGTTTGGCGTACATTTACATGCTGCACCCAATAACCGGCTGCCTAAGTTGAAAGCCGCATGGGAAGCGGGTTGCAGGCGGTTCGACGGAGCCATTAACGGCATTGGCGGCTGCCCTATGGCACAGGATGAACTGGTGGGTAATATGGATACGCTGGATATGATTACTTATTTCGACAGTATACAGGCACTACCGCCTGTTAACCGGCAGGCACTGGCAGCCAGCACGGCCATGGCCGCACAAATATTTGTTTAAACACTATGCAGTTCCAGGTTCCGATACATATAAAACCACTTGATCCGTATATTTCCTACAGCGATAAATTGTTGCTTACTGGCTCCTGTTTTACTGAGCATATCGGTAATTACCTGATGGATATGAAGCTGCAGGTACTGCAGAATCCCAATGGTATTTTGTTTGATCCCATCAGTGTGTGCAACAGCCTGGTATCTTACATAGAAAACAAACAGTACATGGCGGCCGACCTGTTTTACCTCAATGAAACCTGGCATAGCTGGCAACACCACAGCCGTTTTTCAGCCCTGAGCCAGGAAGATACGCTGGCAGGTATTAACCAATCGCAACAGCAGGCGCATGATTTTCTGCAGTCGGCAGACTGGCTGATCATCACCCTGGGTTCTTCCTTTGTATACAAGCTTACCGATGCTGCAGATGCGGCAATCAATAAGGGCACAGGCATGCAGGTGGCCAATTGCCACAAAGCGCCTGCACAGGCTTTTCACAAGCATTTGTGCACCATCGAGGAAATGATTACCGCGCTGGATACAACCGTACACCGGCTGTTTCATTTCAATAAAAAACTGCGCATCATTTTTACCATCAGCCCGGTAAGGCATATACGTGACGGCGTGGTAGAAAACAACCGCAGCAAGGCACGTTTGCTGGAAACCGTGCACCACCTGGTAAACAAGTTTGACAGGTTGTATTATTTCCCCGCATATGAGCTGGTGATAGATGTGCTGCGTGATTACCGTTTTTATGATATTGACCTGGTGCATCCCAACTACCCGGCCACGCAGTTTGTGCTGGAACATTTTACTGAATACTGTATGGATGAACCTTCCCGCACGCTGATGGAGCAGGTGCGTAAAATAGTGCTGGCGCGCAAGCACAAGGCATTTAATCCGGCATCCACTCAACACAAACAGTTTCTGGCCAATGCAGCCGCTAAGGCGCGGGAGCTGGTGAAACAATATCCCTATCTTGATTTCAGCGAAGAGCTGCAGTTTTTTGAAGCAGGTATTTAATGGCAGTATTGGGTTCGCAGGTTGTTTAATTTCCGGCTTTTATCGCCCATATTCATCAGCGCCTGTACATCGCCGCATATTTGTTTGTTGTGTTCGGCTGCATCGGATAAGCTTTTGTTTTTAGCAGCCGCTTCCTGCAGCAGGGCAATATTGCATTCAATTCTTTTCTGGTAAGCTTCTTTATACATCGGCTCCAGCTCAAGTGCTTTGCTGAATGCGGCAATGGCCTTGTCGTACTTTTTCAGGTGCGCCTGCGCATCGCCGGTATTGTATTGCACTTCTGCATAATCAGGATTCATTTTACGCAGCTCATCCAGGTTGCGCATGGCAGAGCGGTAGTCGCCGTTCATGATTTGTGCAGTGGCTTCCTGCAGCATATCGTAGAACACGTTTTCTTCATCCGGGAAATGGGGTGTTGAATGCAGGAAATACACTTCCCGCTTCAGTTTGCCGGTGGAATACCATTCCTGCCAGTATTCTTCCATTTCACCATCTTTAAACCTGCCCCTGCGTTTGATAACACCATTGGGGAAGTATTCTTCGCGCATGCCATCTTCCTTGTTGTGGCTGTAATAATGCGATTCCATGAGGCTGCCATCGGGATAAAATACATTGGCATAGCCTTCAATCTGGCCGTTCACCACATCGCCAAAGGTCTTTTTCGCTCCATTAAGATAGTACTCGATAAACGGGCCGCTGTAAGGTTGTTTCAGTGTATCAAGATACAGGTGGTCGTTCTTTAAAACCAGCTGTTTTAATGTGGGTATGTGCCGCAGTGAATCGGGCCTGCTGAGCCATGCTTTGGTGATGATAAACATCACGGTGTCTACATCGGGAAACCCGAGCTGCTGCAGGCTGTCTTTCGCGGTAATGCGCCTGAACACGGCCATGTCTGCCACTTGTATGGTGGTCTCGGTAGGGTCGAGGTCTTCAGGATGTATGGCAGTGGAATCAATGTAAAACAAAGTCTTGCCGCTTTGCGCATGCAAATCCCTGCTGCAGCAAAACAGGCATATAACCAGGGCAATCGTGAATGAGCAGTGTTTCAAAGGAAGGTGTTTTTGTCTGTTGCGGTTGCAACAACTGTTATAAAATTGAGGAACGCGGCGGGTATCAGTGAATCCTGTCGCCACGCAGTTCCATTTCCTGCATAATAACGGCTTCATGCTGCAGCCATTGCTGCCATCGCTGCCGCACCTGTTCTTTGGGAGAATAGGTTTCGGCCAGTTCTAAAAACAACACATAATGCCCGGCCTCGCTTTCCATAAAACGGCGGTAAAAATTGCGCAGGTAGGCATCTTCCAGTCCTTCACTCAATCGTTTAAAGCGTTCGCAGCTGCGGGCTTCAATTAAGGCGCAAAGCAGCAGTTTATCGAGCAGGCGGCTTTCTTCGGTACCGCCTTTCTGCTGAAATAAAAGCAGGCTGTTTACATAAGCATCCTTGCGCTGTTTGCCCAGTTCAAGGTTGCGTTTGCGCAGCTCCTGCAATACCAGCCTGAAATGTCCCCATTCTTCTGTTACAATGGGCGACAGTTCGTTAACCAGTTCAATTTTATCGGGGTAACGCTGTACCAGTGTAATACAGCTGGTGGCCGCTTTTTGCTCGCACCAGGCATGATCGGTTAAAATAGCCTGCAGGCTGATGCCGGCGAGGTTCACCCAACGCGGGTCTGTAGGCAGTTGCAGACCCAGTATATTTTTTGTGTGTTCTGTGCGTTCCATAAACAATGCAATTCAGGGCAGCTGCATCAAAAAAACAGCTATTCCCTGCAAAGATGCGTTAAGATAGTTTAGTTTTGAAATTATGTATAATGATGGTTTTTTACAGCATAAACTGTCTGAAAGAATGCAGCAGCATGCCTTCAGGCAGCTGCGGCTGGCGCAGGGTGCGGCTGATTTCTGCAGCAACGATTACCTGGGTATTGTTCATAACAATGTACTGCACCCGTTGTTGCAGGGGCAGCAGCTGAAAACAGGCAGCACCGGCTCGCGGTTGCTGGCAGGCAACTATGCCCTGGCCGAAGCGGCGGAGCAGCAACTGGCCGTTTTTCATGCAGCGCCTGCGGCCCTGTTGTTTAATTCGGGGTATGATGCCAATGTTGGTGTATTATCATCGATCCCGCAACGCGGCGATACTATTTTATATGATGCGTTGAGCCATGCATCCATACGCGATGGCATACGGCTGAGCCTGGCTAAATCGTTCTCTTTTGCCCACAATGACATGGTGCAGCTGGAGGAGCGACTGCAAAAAGCGGACGGTACTATTTTCGTGGTAACAGAATCGGTGTTCAGCATGGATGGCGATATGTGCCCGCTGCAACAGCTGGTGGCTTTGTGTACCGCCTATAATGCCCATCTCATTATCGACGAAGCGCATGCCACCGGCGTGGTGGGTGAGCGGGGCGAGGGACTGGTGCAGCACCTCGGGTTGCAACAGCAGGTGTTTTGCCGGGTACACACATTTGGCAAGGCTTGTGGTTGCCATGGTGCAGCAGTGCTTGGTTCTGTGGCATTGCGCGATTACCTGGTGAATTTTGCCCGCAGTTTTATTTATACCACCTCATTGCCCGAACATGATGTGGCTGTAATACAGGCAAGTTATGCCGTTTTCCCCGGCATGCACCGCGAGCGTACGCACCTGCGTATGCTGATTCATACGTTTCAGCAGGCTGCCATGCGTTACGAAAAACTGGTATCGCACACGCCCATACAGGTGGTACTGGTGCCCGGCAACGATGCGGTAAAACAGGTGGCTGCCGAATTGCAGCAAAAGGGGCTCGATGTGCGGCCGATACTGTACCCGACAGTACCACTGGGAAAAGAGCGTTTGCGGATAGTGCTGCATGCGTTTAACACGGCAGCCGAGCTGGCGGTGTTGCTGGAAGTGCTGGGATGAGTGAGGGTTTAACGTTGAATAGTTCAATGTTCAATGTTTCAGATCGGAGTATAAACCGCCAAAAAATTGCGGGTATCCGCTGTTTTACAATCAGGCTAACAGCTTCTTATTTTATTAACTATATTAGGGGAACAATTGCAAGTATGCGCCTTATACCTTTTCTGCTTTCAGCAGCCGTGACCACAACCCTGGTGGTTGTTATGGACATGCAGCTTCCGCTGAAGGGCTCAAAAACACCACGCCTGGGCTATTTTCTATCACCTGCAACAGGCTTCTGGCAAAATGCCGAAAACGTCAGTTCCAATTTTGATCTGCATCTTCAATCCGGCCAGCTGCACGGCAAGGCTGAAGTATACCTGGATGACCGCCTGGTGCCGCACGTATATGCACAGCAGGAAAACGATGTGTATTTTGTACAGGGTTACCTGCACGCCAAATTCAGGCTGTGGCAAATGGAATTCCAGACACATGCAGCCGCAGGCAGGTTAAGCGAGGTGCTGGGTGCAGGTAAAAATGATGCCATACTCAACCATGATAAAATGTTCCGCCGCCTGGGTATGGTATATGCCGCGGAAAACTCGTTAAAAGCCATGGAGGCAGATACGCTTACCAAAAATGCGTGTGATGCCTACACTGCCGGTGTAAATGCTTATGTAAGTGCATTAAAAGAGGCCGATTACCCGCTTGAATACAAAATACTCAACTATAAGCCAGAGCCCTGGAGCAACCTGAAAACCGCGCTCTTCCTGAAATATATGTCGTACGAGCTGGCCGGTTTTGAACAGGACTTTGAGAATACGAATGCCCGCTCACTGCTTTCAAAAGAAGTGTTTGAGAAGATATATCCCTACGGCCAGGATTCACTGGATCCGGTGATTTCAGGCGAAGTGCCCATTGCATTGCCGGCGAACAATGTGCAGCGGCCTGCAGGGGCAGACAGTGCTTACCTGCATTTTGCGGAGCCAACCCGCGCCATTGATAGCATCATGAAGCCCAATAAAAACAATGGCAGCAATAACTGGGCGGTGCATGGCAGCAAAACAAAAAGCGGCAGACCAATCTTGTGTAACGATCCGCACCTGAGTTTGAATCTGCCCTCGCTGTGGTACGAAATGCAGCTGAGCGCACCCGGCTACAATGCTTACGGCGTATCGTTCCCGGGCGCACCGGCTATTATTATCGGGTTTAACGATAGCTGTGCCTTTGGCGTAACCAATGCAGAAAGGGATGTGCGCGATTACTACGAAACCACGTTTAAAGACAGCACCATGCAGGAGTACCGCTACAATGGTGCCTGGCAGAAAACGACTTTCCGCGATGAGATCATCAGGATAAAAGATGCTGCCAGCGATACGGAGCACATTGCCATGACGGTGATGGGGCCGGTGATGTACGATAAACATTTCCCCGACATCCTGCAATCAGGCAAAGCCTATGCCTGCCGCTGGAAAGCACATGATGCCAGCAATGAACTGCGATCTTTTATACTGCTCGATAAGGCAAAAGGCTACAACGATTATATTGACGCTACTGCTACTTTTCAGTGCCCTGGCCAGAACATGGCCTTTGCCAGCAAAAGCGGCGAAATTGCCATACGCCAGCAAGGGCAGTTCCCCGCTAAATGGCGCAGGCAGGGCGATTTTGTGATGCCCGGTGAAGACAGCAGTTATGCCTGGCAGGGCAACATACCCGAGCAGGCCAATGCAGTAATGCTGAACCCCGGGCGCGGGTTTATCAGCAGTGCCAACCAGTATCCCTACGACACTACTTATCCCTACTACCTGGGTGGCGTATACCAGCCATACCGCGGGTTAATTATCAACCGCAAACTGGCTTCCATGAATAACATCACCGTGGAAGACATGCAGCATATGCAAACCGATAACTACAATGTGTTTGCTGCAATGGCCAAACCTGTGTTGCTGCACTACATGAACGAATCGGCCCTCAGCGCCAAAGAGCTGCGTTACTGGAACCAGCTGAAACAATGGAACACACGCAACGATGCCGACGAAACAGGCCCTACCATATTTACCAGCTTCTGGGATTCGCTGAAATTGTTTGTATACCGGGATGAGCTGCATTTGCAGAAACACAGTTTGCCTGTTACCGAACCTGAAGCCAGCACGCTGCTGGAAGGATTGCTGAAAGATTCGGCGTATGTATTTGCAGATGATATTACCACACCAGAAAAAGAAACTGTCACCGATATGGTGGTAAAAGCATTTAAAAGTGTGGCGCCGGTTTTACAGGCAGCCGAAGAAAAGAATGAACTGGTATGGGGCAGGTTTAAGAAAAGCCGCATCACGCATTTGCTGCGCCTTCCTGCATTGAGCCGTACCGGTCTTTTTTCAGGCGGTGGTACCAATGTAATCAATGCCTTTACCGAAACACATGGCCCCAGCTGGCGTATGGTGGTAGAGCTTACAGATGAAACCAATGCATGGGGTGTGTACCCGGGCGGACAAAGCGGTAACCCGGGCAGCGCTTATTACGATAACTTTATCAATGAATGGCTTGATGGCAAGTATTATAAACTGCAGAATGTGAAAAAGGAAGCCATTGAAAAACAGGAAGCATTAAAAGGTGTAATGGTATTTGAAAAAGCCTGATGAATACATTTGTACCCGGGAACCTATTTAACAACGATCAGCCCAATTCAATGATATGAAATTTACGACAGCCTTGTTATTAACGGCCCTGCTTGGTTTTGCCTTACCCCTGTATGCACCCTGGTGGAGCTTTGCCATCAGCTCACTGTTAGTGGCGCTGGTAATACCACAAAAGCCCTGGCGCGCTTTTCTCGCCGGTTTCGCGGGTTTGTTTTTGTTGTGGGGTGTTCAATCTGCGTGGCTCGACAGCGCCAACAGCGGTTTGCTTTCTTCTAAAATGGCAGCGATGTTTGGTGTAGGTTCAGGCATTGTGCTGATACTGGTTACCGCATTCCTTGGTGCGCTTATATCCGGCGGCGCTGCTTTGGCCGGCAGTTTTGTTGTGCAGCCAAAACGTGTACGCGCAACTGTTGTAGAAGAACAGGAAGCGGCGGAAACAACAGCAGAATAATTATCGCTATACTTTTTGGTTGTAGCTGTGCATAAGCAGTACTTCAAGCCTGTTGAGCAGGGAAGTAACCGTCATGTCTTTAATGCGTGAAATAAAATAACCTTCCACAATACGGTCGGTCCAGATAATGTAGGTGAGTGTTTTCATCACCGCATCCAGCTGCATGTTGGCAATGTAATGCAGTTGTGACGGATACCGTGGCTCCTCACGCTGGATAATTGCATAGTCCGTATCAGCCAGTAAGTGATCACAGAATATACGTGTAAATTCCATCACAGTAGCTTGTGATGTGGTCATAGCTTTAGCCTGCTGTGCTTTTTCCGCCGCCTGTGACGCCACTTTATGCTGTTGTGGTTCAAAGTTCGGTTTAAAAGAAATCAGCTTGCCTAAGCCCTCTATCTGGTATGTTGTATAATAATTATTCAAAGGATGCAGAGCTTGTAATCGGTCACACAATACAGGGCGAAAATACTGGTTGCCCGATGTTTATATTCTGCCCGGCACGTATTTTATGCCTATTTTAAGTTGTTTCTTAAAAAACGATTAAAAGCAAATTGCTTATTTTTGCCGCTGAAATTTTGCCCACCCTGCAAGTGGGTCCATATTATTGAATGGAATATCTTTTTGTGTTAAAATAATCACAAAGGGATGTCTGAAATAATGAGCAAACATGGCAGTATTACACAACCGCGTATCACAGGCTGAGTTGAAGGAACGTTTATACCAGGAAACAGAGCCGCGCACCACCATTAGCTTTTACCAGTATTTCCCTGTCCAGAACCCGCAGGGTTTCCGCGATCAGCTGTACAAAGATTTAAACAACCTCAAAGTATTTGGCCGCATTTATGTAGCACACGAAGGCATCAATGCACAGATCAGTGTGCCTGCACCGAACTTTGAAGCCTTAAAGCAGGTGCTGTATGCTATTGAACCGCTCAATGGCATACGCCTGAATATTGCAGTAGATGACGATGGTAAATCGTTCTGGGTATTGAAGATAAAAGTGCGCGACAAAATTGTTGCCGACGGTATTACCGACCCCTCGTTTGATATGGCCAACAAAGGCAAGTATGTGAATGCCGCACAAATGAACGAGATGCTCAAAAATCCGGATACCATTGTGGTAGACATGCGCAATCACTACGAGTATGAAGTAGGGCATTTTAATGCAGCCATCGAAATACCTTCCGATACTTTCCGCGAACAACTGCCCATGGCAGTAGATATGTTGCAGAACGCGAAAGATAAAAACATTATCATGTACTGCACAGGCGGCATCCGCTGTGAAAAAGCCAGTGCATATATGCTGCACAATGGCTTTAATAACGTGTATCACCTCGAAGGGGGCATTATTAACTACGCCAGGCAAATTAAAGAAGCGGAAATGCCCAGCGCCTTTATCGGCAAAAACTTTGTATTCGACGACCGCCTTGGTGAACGTATTACAGAAGATGTAATTGCCAAATGCCACCAGTGCGGTGCACCCTGCGATACACATACCAACTGCAAAAACAATGGCTGCCACCTGCTGTTTATCCAGTGCGAAAACTGCGCATCCCAGTACGACGGCTGCTGCAGCCAGGCTTGTAAAGACACCATTGATTTGCCTGTAGAGCGCCAGAAAGAAATCCGCAAAGGAGTTGACAATGGCAGGAATATCTTTAATAAATCAAGGGAAAGACTGCGGCCGAGGTTGAACGAACGGGAAGGGAGTGAGTGAGATCACTGGTGAATAGTCAATAGTCAATAGTGAATAAAATAAAAGCCCCCGGTGCCGGGGGCGTTATTTTTATTGATGCCTGCGCTGGTGTCCTCACCTGCGCATTTTTGGTAGTGGTAATAGCTGTGTGGGTGATCCTGCTAAAAGCTAACTGCTATCAGCTATCCGCTAAAAAAGCTCGTCGCTTGCAGCTTGCAACTCGCAGCTTATAGCAGCTCTTTCAGCGCTGCGCTGGTGGCTTCAAATGTTTGTTCTTCTGTCCAGTCTTCGGGGGTAAAGGGTTCACCGATGATCTGTTCGTATAGCTCAATATACCTTTTGCTGATGGTTTGTATCCAGTCAGGTGTCATTTCAGGAACAGTTTGTCCTTCCTTGCCCATGAAATTATTGGCGATAAGCCATTCGCGCACGAATTCCTTGCTCAGCTGTTTCTGGCGTTCGCCGGTTGACTGGCGGGCTTCAAAACCTTCTGCATAAAAATAGCGGGAAGAATCCGGTGTATGCACTTCATCCATCAGGTAAATTTCATTGCCCAGCTTGCCAAATTCGTATTTGGTATCTACCAGTATCAGCCCGCGTTTGGCGGCAATCTGTTTACCCCTGTCAAACAGTTGTAAGGCATATTTTTCCAGTATTGCCCAGTCTTCCGGGGTAGCAATGCCCTGGGCGATAATTTCTTCTTTGGAGATATCTTCATCATGTCCTGCGTCGGCCTTGGTGCTGGGGGTGATGATGGGAGAAGGGAAAAAGTCATTTTCCTTCATGCCTTCGGGCATGGTTACACCGCACAGTATGCGTTTACCGCTGTTGTAGGTGCGCCAGGCATGACCGGTTAAGTTGCCACGTACCACCATTTCAATTTTAAACGGCTCGCAGCGTTTGCCGATGGCCACATTGGGAGCCGGGGTTTTCACCAGCCAGTTGGGACAAATATCCTTTGTGGCATTCAGCATATAGGCGGCTACCTGGTTTAACACCTGTCCCTTGTAGGGGATGGGCGCCGGTAAAATTACATCGAAGGCAGAGATGCGGTTGCTGGCAACCATCACCAGCCAGTTCTGCTGAATACTATATACGTCTCTTACTTTTCCTTTGTAAAACGCAGTTTGTTGCGGGAACTCAAATTTTGCCATGCGCAAAAATACCGCAGTTCACCAAAAACGGCAAACGGGGTACATTATTTCTGTAATTATTACATTTCTGCCGCTAAAAGTATCGGGTACCCGCTTTGATTGTGATGCACAACACCATAACAACCAAATGGATATTTTTTATGATGTTTTGCTGCCTGCTGTCCTGAAAGTTCTCCCCGGATCAGGAAAAAATGCGCCGCAAAAAAATAGTTAATTAAACAACTATTTTTTGTAAATTTCGACAACGCTTGTCTAACGATTTAATACCAAACTAATCGCTGTATGAAAAAAACTGTAGTAGTCATTTGCATGTTATGTTGTGCATTACTTCACGTAGCAGCCTATGCGCAGAACCCTGTAACCTTAACAGGCACCATCACCAATCAAAAAAGCAACGAATCATTAACGGCTGTCTCCGTAACCGTAAAAGGCACCAATGCCGGTACCTATACCGATGACAGGGGGCACTTCAAAATCACCGTAAACCATGCTTTGCCACTTACGCTGGTGATTAGTTCGGTTGGTTATTCCACAAAAGAAATTGAAGTAAGCAGTGCTGCAACGCCGGTAACCCTGGCGCTGGAGCCCAATTTTGTGCTGGGCCAGGAGGTGGTAGTGGCCGCATCGCGCAGGGCAGAAAACATCCAGGAATCACCTGTAACCATTGAACGGCTTGGTGCAGCCAATATCCGCAATGCACCTGCCGTAAGTTATTACGATGCTGTGGGCAGCCTGAAAGGGGTAGATGTGGTGGCTTCCAGCTTAACCTTTAAAACCATTACCACACGCGGTTTCGGCGGCAGCGGTAACCTGCGTTTTAACCAGCTGGTAGACGGTATGGACAACCAGGCGCCCGGCCTCAACTTCTCGGTGGGCGGCGTTATTGGCTTAACCGAACTGGATGTTGATAATATGGAGCTGCTGTCCGGCGCCTCTTCTGCATTGTATGGCCCGGGTGGTATGAATGGTACCATGCTTATCACCAGCAAAAATCCTTTTAAATACCAGGGCTTCAGCGCACAGGTAAAACAAGGGGTGATGCATGTTGACAGCCACGAACGCAAACCCGCACCTTATTATAATGTAAGCATGCGCTGGGCGCAAAAAATCACCGACAAATTTGCTTTTAAAATTACCGGCGAGTACACAGAAACAAAAGACTGGCTGGCCAATGATGACCGCGACTACAATCGCACCACCAGCAGCAATCCCAATGGCGAAGTAAAAAGCGGTACACGTACCAGCGATCCCAATTATGACGGTGTAAACATATATGGCGATGAAACCACGCAATCATTGCCCGTTATTTACCAGGGCGTAGCTGCTGCCATTCCGCCCGCAGGACTGGGGGCACTGAATGGCATACTTGCTGCCAACCCCAACCTTACCCTGCAGCAGTTCAATGCAGTGGTAGCCGGAAACCCGCAGCTGGCCCCGCTTGCACCGTATGCCCCGGTTATATATGGCAACGCGAAAAACTATTATGCCGGTCAAAATGTAAGCCGTACCGGTTACAACGAACAGGATGTGGTTGATCCCAAAACCTACAACCTCAAAATAGCCGGCGGCCTGTATTATAAAATAACCGATGCGGTTGAAGCATCATTGAGTGGTTACTGGGGCACCGGTAATACTGTATACACCGGCAGCGACCGCTATTCACTGAAGAACCTGAAAATGGGCCAGTACAAACTGGAGTTTAAAGGGAAAGACTGGTATGCCCGCGCTTACACTACGCAGGAAGATGCAGGCAAATCGTTCAATGCCACCATCACTACCCGTTTGTTTAACGAAGCCTGGAAGGCCAGCAGTGTTTGGTATCCTACCTATATGGGTGCTTATACTACCGCGCTGGCAGCAGGTTTGCCTTCCACTGACGCACACAATGCCGCACGCGGCGTGGCCGACCAGGGACGCCCGGCCGGGCCTGTTTACGATAACCCGCTGTTTAAACAAATCGCATCTACACCTATCTCCCAGGGGGGCGGCTTGTTCCTGGATAAATCCAGCCTGTACATGGTGGAAGGCCAGTACAACCTTACCCGCCTGCTGAAACTGGAAGACAAAGGCACCGATGTACTGGTAGGCGCCAGCTGGAAACGGTACGTGCTGAACTCTGAAGGCACTTTGTTTGCAGATACCGCAGGCCGCATCAACATCAATGAAACAGGAGCCTATGCACAGGTATCGCAGAAAATATTCAAAGACATCCTGAAGCTGACCGCATCGGGCAGGTACGATAAAAACACCAATTTCAAAGGCCGCTTTACACCGCGTATTTCGGCAGTGGTAAAAGTGGCAGAAGACCAGCATGTGCGTTTATCATACCAGACTGCCTACCGTTTTCCTTCTACCCAAAACCAGTGGATTAACCTGGTGGTGGGCGGGGGTACCTACCTTATTGGCGGCTTGCCTGCTTTGCAGAATTTTTACAACCTCAACAATAACCCCGGTTATACTTTGCCTTCTGTGCAGGCTTACGGCGCTGCCCTGGCAGCAGGCGATCCCAATGCAGGCAGCAAACTGGTACCGTATAAATTTGGCGAGTTTAAAGCGGAATCCTCTACTTCCTACGAAGTGGGCTACAGGGCTACCTTCTTTAAACACTTCCTGGTAGATGTCTATGGTTACTATGGCCAGTACAAAAACTTTATCAGCTCACAGGTGCTGCTGCGCTCCAAAAGCGCATCGCCCATAGGTTTGCTGAGCAGCAGCACGCGTGATGTATTTTCTACTACAGTAAACAGCCCGGGTAAAGTGAAAACCTATGGCTGGGGCCTGTCTGCCGAATACCTGCTGGGTGGTAATTTCTCTGTTAACGGCAATGTATATTCCGATGACATCAGCGATGTACCACAGGGACTGGTTACCTATTTTAACGCACCGCGCTACCGTTACAACCTGGGTTTTGGCAACAGCGGTTTTGGTTACGGCAACCATTTTGGTTTCAATGTATTGTTCAGGTGGCAGGATAGCTTTGACTATGCCGGCACATTCGGACAGGGCCGGGTTCCTAATTTTACCACGCTTGATGCACAGGTGAGTTACAAATTCCCGAAAATCAAATCCATTGTTAAACTGGGCGGCACCAACCTCATCAATAAATACTACCGCACAGCCTGGGGCAACCCCGAAATCGGCGGTTTGTATTATGTGAGCTTCGGCTATAATGTATTTTAACGGTTTGTTGGGTTGTATAAAAAGTCCTGCCCAGGCGGGACTTTTTTATTGAAGCATACCTTTGCAGGGCCGGGATGGTTCCATCATGCACTGTATGCGGGCTATCCCGTTTGCCAACCTTTTTTTGCTTTTGTATGGCATAATCCTATATTTTTGCCGAGCTTTTTTAGCGCTTTTTAAAACAATCGATCAATTATTATGCGACAAATTGCTTTTCGTGAGGCTCTACGTGAAGCCTTGAGTGAGGAGATGAGAAGAGATGACCGCGTGTTCCTGATGGGCGAAGAAGTGGCCGAATACAATGGTGCCTACAAAGTTAGCCAGGGCATGCTGGCAGAATTTGGCGCTAAGCGTGTGATAGATACCCCCATTTCTGAATTAGGCTTTGCTGCTGTCGGCGTTGGTGCCGCGCAGAACGGTTTACGTCCGGTAGTGGAATTTATGACCTGGAACTTTGGTGTGCTGGCGCTTGACCAGATTTTGAATACCGCCTCTAAAATGCTGGCGATGAGCGGTGGACAGATCAGCTGTCCGATCGTTTTCCGCGGACCAAACGGCAGTGCCGGTCAGCTGGGTGCACAGCACTCTACAGCATTTGAAAGCTATTTGGCAAATATCCCCGGTTTAAAAGTCGTTTCTCCTTCCAATGGCTATGATGCCAAAGGTTTGCTGAAACAGGCTATCCGCTACGAAGAAGATCCCGTTATGTTCATGGAGAGTGAAGTAATGTATGGTGACAAGAGCGAAGTACCGGAAGAAGAATATTATATCCCGCTTGGCAAAGCCAAAGTGGTAAAAGAAGGTGCACAGGTAACCATCGTTTCATTCAACAAAATGATGAAAGTTGCCCTGGGTGCTGCTGCCGAACTGGAAAAAGAAGGCATCAGCGCCGAGGTAATCGACCTGCGCACCATTCGTCCGCTGGATTGGGAAACCATTCTCAACAGCGTGAAGAAAACCAACCGCCTGGTAATTGTGGAAGAGCAGTGGCCATTTGCCTCTATCAGCTCTGAAATCAGCTACCGCATCCAGAAAGAAGGTTTCGATTACCTGGACGCACCTATCCGCCGCCTCACCTGTGCAGATGCGCCGATGCACTATGCGCCCAACCTGGTAAACCTTTACCTGCCAGATGTTGAACGCACAGTGAAAATGGTAAAAGAAGTAATGTACCAGAAAAAATAACAACCGTTTCCAGGCCCTGCCCGGAAATAGTCAATACAACATCCCGGTATGCTTTCACAGCATCACCGGGATGTTGCGTTTTACGAAATAGCCAGCTGAAAGCGGCGCCTTTATTGGAGGTGCCAGGAGCGGAATAGTGTTCCTGACACTTCTCCGGTTGCGGTTTGAGCGCACTTTGGGATAATGAAACTTAAGGGTTAAATTTGTTGAAAACAGAGAAAATGGGAGCTGTAAAATTAATAGACCAGGAGATTGCTCAATACCTGCCCCGTTTGAATGATAAACAAAAACAGGCTGTACTTAATGTGGTTAAAACATTTGCTGCTGAACAACAGGACTGGTGGGATGAAATCAGTACTGAACAACAGCACGCCATAGACCAGTCATTGCAGGAAATGAAAGCCGGCAAATTAACCCCGCATGCTGAAGTATTGAAAAAATACGGCAAATAACAGTGAGTACACCTATCGAAATTCTCTGGACAAACGCTGCCATTAAAAGTTTTGATAAGATCATTGAATACCTCGAAGCAAACTGGACACCAAAAGAAGTAAAACAGCTTATTGAAGCAACAACGCAATTCCTTTCTGTGCTGCAATCCCATCCTGAAATGTGCCGTCCTTCACAGAAAAGAAAGCATGTACGCATTGGCATTCTCAACAAACAGACACAGCTCATTTACCATTATAAACCCAGAAAACATCAAATCGTGGTATTGCTATTCTGGGCGTTCAAACAAAATCCGGATAAATTACGGTATTAAAAATCACCTCCCGGCGACAAGCATCATACCCACTAAGGTAGTCACGACTGAAAAAGAGCTGCAAGCTTCAAGTTATTAGCTGCAAGCTTGTTCAGTATTTATCACCTCCGGCGAAAGTTATGATACTCGCTAAGATAGTGTCGACGTGTCGATTCTCGAAAATGGTACTCGCTCAGATCATCTCGACTGTCGATGTCTCGATTCTCGAAAATGGTACCCGCTACGATCACTCGCGACTGAAAAACAGCTGCAAGCTGCAAGCTATCAGCTTCAAGCTTGTTCAGTATATATCACCTCCGGCGAAAGTTATGATACTCGCTAAGATAGTATCGACGTGTCGATTCTCGAAAATAGTACTCGCTCAGATCATCTCGACTGTCGATGTCTCGATTCTCGAAAATGCTACCCGCTACGATCACTCATGACTGAAAAAGAGCTGCAAGCTTCAAGTTATCAGCTGCAAGCTTGTTCAGTATTATCACCTCCGGCGAAAGTTATGATACTCGCTAAGATAGTGTCGACGTGTCGATTCTCGAAAATGGTACTCGCTCAGATCATCTCGACTGTCGATGTCTCGATTCTCGAAAATGGTACCCGCTACGATCACTCACGACTGAAAAAGAGCTGCAAGCTTCAAGCTATCAGCTGCAAGCTTGTTCAGTATTATCACCTCCGGCGAAAGTTATGATACTCGCTAAGATAGTGTCGACGTGTCGATTCTCGAAAATGGTACTCGCTCAGATCATCTCGACTGTCGATGTCTCGATTCTCGAAAATGGTACCCGCTACGATCACTCACGATTGACGTCTCCCGCTTTTGGCGTAATTTAGATCATCCAAACACTTCCCGAACCTTTAAACATTGCTTTAAAACCAAGATTAGATGAGACAAGCTTTGCTTGCCGGCTTTGTATGCATCAGCCTTTCAGCAGCCGCGCAAAACACCGATTCTTTGCATGCCAATAACCTCGACACCGTAACTGTAAAGGCATTTTCCCTGCAAACCCAGTGGAAACAAGCCCCCGCTGCTGTTGCCATCATCAATGAACAGCAGCTGCAACGGAACGACCGGGTTTCGCTGGTGCCTGTTTTCAATACCATTACCGGCGTAAGAATGGAAGAACGTTCACCCGGCAGCTATCGTTTGTCATTACGCGGCAGCCTGCTGCGTTCCCCTTTTGGCGTACGTAACGTAAAAATTTACTGGGACGATATTCCCCTTACCGATGGCGGCGGCAATACTTACCTGCAACTAATCGATATTAACCAGCTGCAATCTGTAGAAATCGTAAAAGGCCCGGCCAGCAGTATGTACGGGGCCAATACCGGTGGTGCCGTATTGCTGCACAGCGGTAGTGCCAATGCACCCAAAGGCAGCAGCTGGCAGGCAGGTGTGGGCGGCGGTTCATATGGTTTGTTCAACGAGCAGATAGGTTATACACAGCAGAGCGATAAACTGCAGCTGCAGGTAAAACAAACACACATGCAGTCTGACGGATACCGCCAGCAAACAGGCTTGCGCAGGGATGCAGGACAGGTGAATGGCCGCTGGCAACTGAGCAAAGGTGAAAGCTTGTCCTTCATGGGGTTTTATACCGACTTGTATTACGGCACACCCGGTGGCATTACCCAGCAGCAAATGGATCTGAACCCGAAACTGGCACGTCAGCCGGGTAACGGACTGCCCGGCGCACAAACACAACAGGCAGCGGTATACAACAAAACAGCATTTGGCGGCATAACACTGCATTCAGCCTTATCACAGCACTGGAGCAATATCTCTACCATTACCGTTAACCATACGGGTTTTAACAACGCAGCCATCGCCAACTATGAGCAGCGGGATGAATGGAATTATGGTGGCCGCACTTCATTTCAGTACGGGTGGCAAACGCGTGGCGTGCAATGGCAGGCGCTGGCAGGGGCTGAGTGGCAGCTCAACCATTCGCATGTGGATGATTACGGCAACCGTGCCGGTGTAAAAGATACCGTGCAATTCAAAGATGTGCTTAATGCCATTCAATCGTACCAGTTTGCACAAGTGCAGGCAGTGATCGGCAGCAAATGGCATGTACAGGCAGGCGTAAGCCGCAACGATCAGCGGTATAATTTTCGCCGCCCAACCGACCCGGCGCAGCAGCAGGAGCAAAAGAAAACCGCAGGCCCCTTATGGGCACCGCGTTTCAGCGTATTGTACGAGGTAAGCAACGGCGTTGCAGTATATGGCATTACAGCAAAAGGTTTCTCTCCGCCAACAGTGGCAGAAATTCGTCCGTCAGACGGCAACTACTACGGCAACCTGCAGCCCGAATATGGCTGGAATGAAGAACTGGGCGTGAAAGGATTTTTATTCGGCAACCGTTTGCAGTACGATATCGCATACTATCATTTTGCTTTAACGCATGCCATTGTTACACGTAAAAACGATGCCGGGGCAGAGTATTTTGTAAATGCAGGCGGCACATCACAAAACGGAGTGGAGGCGGCTTTACGCGGTGTGATTATCCGCGGCAGCAAGCATTTTATTACAGAGCTTGCACTGTTTAACAGCTATAGCTTTCAGCCATACAGTTTCTCTGATTACAAATCAGGCGGTGCAGATTTTAGTGGCAACCGCGTTACCGGCGTACCGCGCAACATCAATGTAAGCGGTATTGATATTGCTACCAAGCCCGGGTTTTACCTGCATGGCTCATTCAACTATACGGGCAGCATTCCATTAACAGATGCCAATGATGCATGGGCCAAACCCTATCACCTGTTGCAGGCGAAACTGGGCTGGCATACGGTAATGCATAAAACCAACGTGGATATTTATGCCGGCGCCGATAACCTGCTGAACGAGACCTACAGCCTGGGAAACGACCTGAATGCCGCAGGCAAAAGGTATTACAACCCGGCACCCAAACGTAATGTGTATGCAGGAATTGTAGTTGGGTTTTAGTGGTAGCTACCGGCACAATACCGGCGGGCTGTTCTACGTTTAAGCCTGCAAACACCGGTTTTTCGCGGTATTTTGTTAATTTAGCCACCCCAAATAAGTGATATGTCAAATATTTTGATCATAGATGATGAAAAGGCCATTCGTAAAACCCTCTGCGAAATATTGTCGTACGAAGGTTTTAAGGTAACCGAGGCGTCTGACGGAGAGGAAGGATGGAAGTTTTTCACATCGAACACCTACGATGTGGTGCTGTGTGATATCAAAATGCCCAAAATGGACGGGCTGGAGTTTTTAACCAAGGCAACAGAGGTAAACCCCGATGTACCGGTGATTATGATCAGCGGACACGGTACCATTGAAACAGCTGTAGACGCCGTTAAAAAAGGTGCTTACGATTATATAGCCAAGCCGCCGGACCTGAACCGCATGCTCATCACTATCCGCAACGCGATGGATAAAAACACGCTGAGCAAAGAAACGCGCACACTCAAACGCCGCGTGAGCAAGGTGCAGGAAATGATCGGCGAAAGCGACGGCATTCTCCGCATCAAGGAAACCATTGAAAAAGTAGCGCCCACCGATGCACGTGTTTTGGTAACAGGCGAAAACGGCGTTGGTAAAGAAATGGTGGCCCGCTGGATTCATGAAAAAAGCAACCGTGCCGATGGGCAGCTGGTAGAAGTAAACTGCGCAGCCATACCCGGCGAACTCATAGAAAGCGAACTCTTTGGTCATGAAAAAGGTTCCTTCACTTCCGCTATTAAACAACGCATCGGCAAGTTTGAACAGGCAAGCGGTGGTACGCTTTTCCTGGATGAAGTAGGGGATATGAGCCTAAGCGCACAGGCCAAAGTGCTGCGTGCTTTGCAGGAAGGTAAAATTACCCGGGTAGGCGGCGATAAGGAAATCTCTGTTGATGTACGTGTGGTGGCTGCTACCAATAAAGACCTGCTGAAAGAAGTGGAGGAAAAGAATTTCCGTCTTGACCTGTACCACAGGCTGGGTGTGATTTTGATTCATGTACCTTCACTCAACGACAGGCGTGCGGATATTCCTTTGCTGGTGGACAAATTCCTCGCAGATATTGGCGAAGAATATGGCCAGGCCAAAAAAGGCATCGACAAAAAAGCCATGGATGCGTTGCAGAAACACAACTGGACCGGTAATATCCGTGAACTGCGCAACGTGGTGGAGCGACTGGTCATTTTATCTGGCAAAACCATTACGCAGGAAGATGTAACCAATTACGTGCTGCCGCGTTAACCGAAGCACTTGAGCATATATTCCAGGGCAGGTGCAAACAATTGTGCCTGCCTTTTATTTTACCAATCCAGCATACTTTGTTTTGATCCGGCACCAACATACCGTTATCATTATCACCGGCCCTACGGCAGTGGGTAAAACCGCGCTGTCACTGCAGCTGGCACAACATTTCGGAACAGCCATTGTATCGGCAGATTCAAGACAGTGTTTCCGCGAACTGAACATTGGTGTAGCCAAACCCGAACCGCACGAGCTGGCATTGGTGCCGCATTATTTTATCAACTCCCATTCCATACACGACGAAGTGAATGCAGCCGTTTACGAACAGTATGCATTACAGGCTGTGTCTGAGATTTTCAGTACCCGCCCGGTGGCTGTAATGGTGGGGGGCACCGGTTTGTATGTAAAAGCTTTCTGCGAGGGAATTGACCATATTCCGCCTGTTCCGGCAGAGATTCATGAAGCCGTGATTGACCTGTACCAGCAAAACGGGCTGGTCTTCCTGCAAAACGAACTGCGCGAAAAAGATCCGCTGTTCTGGGAAACAGCCGAGCAGCAAAACCCGCAGCGTTTAATGCGTGCCCTGGAAGTATTGTATGCATCGGGGCAATCCATTAGCAGCTTCCGCACAGCTGCCAAAGCCACACGTGATTTTAATATTATCAAGATTGGATTGGATATGCCGCGCGAACAGCTGTACCACCGTATTAACCTGCGTGTTGACCTGATGATGCAGGCCGGCCTGCTGGAAGAAGCGCAGGACCTGTTATCCTTCCGCCACCTCAACGCACTACAAACCGTAGGCTACCGCGAATTCTTTGATTATTTCGACGGGAAGATTACCCTGCCTGCTGCCATTGAACAACTCAAAACCAATACCCGCCATTACGCCAAACGCCAGCTTACCTGGTTTAAAAGAGATACCACCATTAACTGGTTTCAGCCCGGCGAGGCAGTAATAGATGCGGTGGAAGAGCTGTTGAAATAACAAGTTTTGGTGAACATGATGGCTGTGAGGACACAGCCATCGGCAGACTACGGGAAACAAAAGCGCCCGTATTGCTACAGGCGCCAGCAGGTGAGTTCGGGTTTGGCTGGTTCAGATCTTAAAACCAACTGTCAGTAACAAATTACCCCTGTTGTTTTTGGTAACAGCATAAGTATTCGGCTTATCTGCTAACCGGTAGGGGAAATTGACATCTTTATTAAAGCTGTACGCATAAGTAAGATCAATAAACATGCCGTGTGCACGGTAACCCAGGCCACCGCTCAGCATGGTGCGACTGGCTTTTAACGTTTTATCGTTGTACGGGCTGCCGTAATAGGCTATACCTGCACGAAACAGGAGCGGGTCAAATTTTAACTCGCCGCCTACACGCACATTCAGTGCGCCTTTCAGGTAATCCTTGGTAGTACTGTTAAGGGCTTTGTAATAATCCGTGGCAGATTCGTCTTCGTTGTTATCGGCATAATAACGGGTGCCGCGATAATTAACAAATTCAACATCTGCACTCACAAATCCGCGTTGTTGTTTGGTATCTGCCACCGCATTAAATACATAACTGCCGCTTACAATGGCACGGTAAGGGGTAAGCTGGTAGTAAGAGCGGGTAATGGGCGCCCCATTGTTGCGCGCATCGCTGCTTTCGGTGTTTACATGCGGTGGTACGGTAAGATAATTCTCAGAATCTGTGGTAATGGATGCACGCAGTTCATCTTTAAACGACATAATCGAGGGCGTATGAAATGCAAGCCCCAGTCTTAATGCCGATGTGGCCCTGTAAATCATACCCAGCTTGGCATTAAGCCCTATGCCGGATGATTTAAACTGCTCCCGGTATTCAAAATAATTGAAGTCGTTATTGGGGTTGCCGCTGGCATCTGTTTCGCGGTAATACAAATCGCGGTGATAGCTTTCAATGGGCACATTAACGCTCATACCCAGGTACAGCCTGTCTGCCGTGTTGCCTGCAAAAGCAAAAGCCACTTCATGAAAGCCACCGGTTGTTTTGCTGTCGTATTGCTGGTATATGCCGCTTGAATCTGGCACCAGGCTTTGGTAACCGATCAATTGTTTATTACCATCAAGCGCAGTATCAATTAAAAAGCTGCCAAAGGCAAGTGAGGCGCCGTTGAGATAATTGTTATAAGCCGAAATTGTATCGGCTCTGTCGCGGGTAAGTTCTTCCAGGTATTTTTCAGAATAGGAGCTGATGTTATTAAAGCCTGCATACGATGCATGATTGTTGTAGCTGGCCAGCTGTGTAACAGATACAGCGAATGCAGTGCTGCTCCATTTGCTGTACCGCGGGTCTTTGGCCGAGCCGAATACAAAACCGATAGGGCCGTAGGCAAAAGCAGTGCGTTTGCTGCTGCCGGCACTGTCGCGGTAATTAATCTTGTTGCTGTTGAACATGAGGCCGGGGGAAATAACAAATTCGGTGTTTTTATACATCCCGATGCCTGCCGGGTTTACATTACTGGCGCTGATATCACCACCCAGTGCGCCAATTGCGCCGCCGATAGCCGTGCTGCGTGCCGAGCCGCCGGGTATAAACCATGAGCTGCGCAGTGCATCCTCCGGCTCCTGCGCGTACACTGCCGTGCCACATAAAAAAGTGGCAGCGCAAATACAGAGGTACCTTTTCATAAGCATGTAGTTAATTCCATGTCCGGTTTGGGGTAAAAAATAGCCTGCTTATAATAACACAACATTATAAGCGATCAATTCACATAAGTTGGAGTAATAATAATCTGCTGTTATCTTCTGGATGGTCTTGAACCGCCGCCACCGCCAGATGAACTGAAACCGCCGCTGCGGCCACCAACGCTGCCTGAAGGAGCAACAGAAGGCGTGTTGAAATTACGCTGGGGTCTTGTCCAGTTGTTGTTGTTCTGGGAATTATTGTCGTTATTGGCCGGGGTCACTGCCCTGCGTACCAGCGAACCAAAGCTGGTATTGCTGTAACGGCCGTTAGAAGGTGTATTGCTGTTGTTGTAATAACGTCCATTGCTGTAGCTGCCATTGCTGTTGAGCACACGCCTGTTGCTGTAAGCGTTCAGGTTAGTGTGTGCGCTGTAGGGGCGGTTGTAGGCAACCGGATTTTTGTAGTATACCACTGAGTAGTACGGGCTGTACCAGCTGTTCCAGAAATAACCGGGTGAATACCAGTTCAGCGCCAGGCTGAAACCGGGATAGAATCCGCCCCAGCCCAGGCCAAAGCCCGAACCGTAACCGAAGCCACCAAACCCGCCGTAGCCTAAGCCGCTGTAGTAGGGGTTGTAAGCGTAGTTATTGTACAGGTAACGGCTGTCGTACCAGTAATCATAATCATCAATGGTTGACCAGCGGTCAGGGTCCTGCACTTTCATGCGCAGGTAATGATCGTCAGAGGCGCTTTGAGCGGTTTCATAACGGTCATCACCCACCTGGTCAGCTTTTGCCTGGTTGTCTTCGTCGTATTCGTCGCGTGCAGTACGGTCGTCTCCTACAGTACTGTGGCGTGCGGGTGAATAATACACATCATCAGCTGTAGCCTTGCGCGAGCTGGAACAGCCACCGAGCAGGGCTGCCGCTATAACTATAGGTAAAATTTTATGCATCACAGTACTGTTTGTAAGGTTTATACATCTAAGTTACTACTTTTGCCACGCCCGTAACCTAATTTTAACGGAATATAAGTAACAAATCATCAACAGATTACTGTATTCCGTCTGCATACCGTGGCTGTTTAACCCAAAAAACTTTGTTAACAGCCCCGGAACACGAACGGCTTTTTAACAGATCAAGTATGAGCAAAGAGATTACATCAAGAGAACAGGATTATTCCCAATGGTATATTGACCTGGTACTGAAGGGCGGACTGGCCGATTACAGTGCCGTTAAGGGCTGTATGGTAATTAAACCATATGGATATGCCCTGTGGGAAAAAATGCGCGATGCGCTGGACAAAATGTTCAAGGACACCGGTCACGTAAATGCCTATTTCCCGCTTTTTGTTCCCAAAAGCCTGTTTGAAGCCGAAGAGAAAAATGCCGAAGGTTTCGCCAAGGAATGCGCCGTGGTAACCCATTACCGCCTGAAAACCGACCCGGATAACAAAGGCAAACTGATGGTTGATCCTGAAGCCAAACTGGAAGAAGAACTCATTGTTCGCCCCACCAGTGAGGCGATCATCTGGAATACCTATAAAGGCTGGATACAATCATACCGCGACCTGCCCCTGCTCATTAACCAGTGGGCCAACGTAGTGCGCTGGGAAATGCGTACCAGGCTGTTTTTGCGTACCGCAGAATTTTTGTGGCAGGAAGGCCATACCGCACACGCCACAGCAATGGAAGCCGTAGCTGAAACCAAACAAATGCTGGAAGTGTATGCCGATTTTGCAGAAAACTGGATGGCTGTACCCGTGATTAAAGGCGTAAAAACTGCCAATGAACGTTTTGCCGGTGCAGAAGATACTTATTGCATTGAAGCACTGATGCAGGACGGTAAGGCACTGCAGGCAGGTACTTCCCATTTCCTGGGCCAGAATTTTGCCAAAGCATTTGATGTGAAATTCAGCGATAAGGAAAACAAGCTCGATTACGTGTGGGCTACCAGCTGGGGCGTGAGCACCAGGCTTATCGGCGGACTGGTTATGGCACACAGTGACGATGACGGTTTAATTCTGCCGCCGCGCATTGCACCTGTACAGGTAGTGATTGTGCCTATTTACAAAGGCGACGATCAGAAAGCGCGCATTGACGATAAAGTAAAGAACGAACTGATACCTGCCCTGAAAGCAGCGAACATTTCAGTGAAATACGACGATAACGACAATGCCCGCCCGGGATGGAAATTTGCCGAATATGAGCTGAAAGGCGTGCCTGTACGTATTGCACTGGGTGCCCGTGATCTCGACAACAACGTGGCCGAAGTGGCGCGCAGGGATACCAAAGAAAAAGCGAGCTACAGCCTGGATGGTTTGCCTGAAAAAATCATCAGCCTGCTCGATGAAATTCAGGTGAATATCTACAACAGGGCCAAAGCTTACCGCGACAGCCATATTACGGAAGTAAACAGCTGGGACGAGTTTATGCAGGTACTGGACGAAAAAACAGGTTTTGTTTCGGCCCATTGGGATGGCACCGGCGAAACGGAAGAAAAAATCAAGGAATTGTCCAAAGCTACTATCCGTTGTATCCCGCTTGACAACAAGCAGGAAGCAGGCAAATGTGTGCTTACCGGCAACCCTTCCACCCAGCGCGTATTGTTCGCCAGGGCTTACTAGCAGTAAATTACAGGAAACAGATACAAGCCGTTGTGCAGCATGCGCAACGGCTTTTTTATGATTTGAGGTATTCTTTTCGACGATTGGGATGGCAGACGGGCAAAAAAACATCGAACATTTTTTTATTATATAACCGGTTTTACTATCTTTAAAGCATCAGCAAAATAACCCGGCAATGAATCTGCAGCCCGGTTTTGATCCGTTTGTACCATTGAATCATTTTTCTATTCCAATTATCCTGTCAATAACCATGACCTAACCGAATGAACGCCGTTTTATTCACTTCTAAACCTATATCTGCTTATGTACGAAGAAGAAGGTTCCCTGCTTGATTTACAACTTGATGAGGTTGCCGTGCCGGCTTTGAAAGAAGCATCGCGGTGGACGAAATTCATTTCCATCACCTGTATGATTGGCCTTGCGGTATTGCTGTTATCGTGCCTGCTGGCAGGTGCCAGCCTGATCGCCGCTTTCAGCCGCATGCCTGGTTTGGGCACCGCCGCGCTGATGGGCATGGGTAAGTATATGCTGTTTGTGCTGGTACTGGTTATTGCTGGTATTGGCGGCACTATTACCTGGATGATGTACACGTTCGCGGCCAGCACCAGGCAAGCCGTGGATTTCAACGACCAAAAGGCGCTTGAAAAAGGCATCAACGCATTGAGAAACTATTTAATGATCTCGGCAATTTTCGGGATACTCGGTTTGCTGATCAATCTCCTCCAATTAATGTAAGCATGGAAAATAAACTAACCGAATTATACGGCCTGCAGGTAACGGCCCGCCTGCGGTTTTTACTGGCAGATGCTGCCAAGTGGGGCCAGATTGCCGCATTCGTGGGATTAATATCCAGCGCCGTTTCAATGCTCACCGGTTTTACACGCGGCAATGTAATTGGTGTACTGGTCACCGTTGCA
This sequence comes from Deminuibacter soli, assembly GCF_003412455.1. Lineage (GTDB taxonomy): Bacteria > Bacteroidota > Bacteroidia > Chitinophagales > Chitinophagaceae > Deminuibacter > Deminuibacter soli. Next base: position 681,851 of record NZ_QTJU01000002.1, read on the forward strand.
CTGAATGTATTGCTGTACATCTACCTGCTGCAGTTCAGCAAAAAAATGAAGATTGCACTGCAGAACAATGACCAGGGCGAGTTCGTGGAAAGTCTCAGGAGCCTGCAGACTTACTTCAAAATTATGGGTATACTGCTGATTGTGGTGATGGTTATTGCAGTGCTTGTAATTGCCTTTGTATCGGTGATAGGCGTTAACGCACTCAGAAGATAATGTGATTAGTCTTTGTTACATAAAAGGGACTGCTCAAAAGGCAGTCCTTTTATTTTGTATTGCCTGTGTAGCATTATCCTTTTGCTGCAAGATAGTTATAGTCTTTCAGCAAGGTTTCCAGGAACTCCACATCATCGGTGTATTCATTGATGCTGAGTACTGTTCTTATTTTATCGGCAGTACGTGCGGCGAAAGCATAATTGCCGGATTTATAACAGTTGTCGAGAATGGTTTTGATAACGTTCATATCGCGGTCGCTCAGTTTCATTACTGCCGGGTAACGCAGCTGGTAGTTATCGGCCACTTCAAAAAAGATAGTCTGCCCCAGGTGATAGGGTTGTTTGGTTTTAATAACAATAGTGCCTGCAGCCATATCGCCCAGCCGCTGGTGTTTGCGGGTAAGCAGGCTGCTGAGCAAACCGCCTGTACAAAAGGTGAAGCCAAAATCGGCCAAACGCAGCAGCCAGCGCAGCAGCAGCTGATGAATAGCAGGCCGCCCGCCTGTTTCGCTGATTACTTTCAACCCCATCAGTTTTTTACCAATGCTTTGCCCGTTCATCACCATTTCACATACCAGGTGGTACAACAGGGGAGGCGTGGCTACCAGCACGGTATACAGCGCATAATTATTCATCTCTGCATGCTCCGATCCATTATTACTGATCACGCCGGCAAGCAGCCTGTAGGCAACCAGCCAGTAAGCAATCATCATCGCCAGATCAATTAACCAGGCAAACAACCGTTTGTGAAATTCGGCTGTTTCAAATTCCAGTTCAATATTAAAGCTGGTGGGAATGGTAATTTTGTCCATATGTAAAGTAATCAATAATTTCCGTCATCAAAATACGGCAATTTGAGAGAAGCATTATTTATCAGGAAAAATAAAGACCGCTGGCTGCAAATGGAAGAGCTGCCCGGTCAGCATCCTGATGAAACCGCGCAGGAATTTACCGAGCTGGTAGAAGACCTGGGCTTTAGCAAAACCTTTTATCCAGGCAGTAAAATAACGCAGTACCTCAATGCACTGGCCAGTAAACGCTACCTCAGCATTTATGAAAACCAGAAACAGAGTGCCAGCCGCTTAAAACGCTTTTTCATGCTCGATCTGCCGCTGATTATTGCCAAACATCACCGCACCCTGCTTATCAGTTTCCTGCTGTTTATTTTATTTGTGGCCATTGGTGTGTTTTCGGCCAAAAATGACAGCGGCTTTGTACGCCAGGTACTGGGCAACGATTATGTAGACATGACCGAACGCAATATCCGCGAAGGGCATCCTTTCGGTGTGTACAATTCGGGCAATGAGTTCCTGAGTTTTTTATACCTTTTTGCCAATAATTTCAGGGTATCGCTGATGGTGTTCAGTGGTGGTTTGCTGCTGGGTTATTTCACCATTACCATGCTGCTGCAGAATGCCATTATGGTAGGTGTGTTTGAATACTTTTTTTATACCAAGGGTATGGTTCAGGCCAGCCTGCTCACCATTATGATACACGGTACACTGGAATTGTCTGCCATTGTTATCTCTGCCTGTGCAGGGCTGGTGCTGGCGAAAAGCTGGTTATTCCCCGGCACCATTAAACGCCTGGATGCATTGAAAATTGGCGCAAAGGAAGGACTGGCCATTGCGCTGTGCAGTTTCCCGATGTTGCTGATGGCGGCTTTTTTTGAAGGGTTTGTTACCCGGCATACCGATATGCCGCTTTGGTTAAAATTGGTGATTATCCTGTTATCTTTGGCAATGATGGCCGGTTACCTGGTTATTTATCCCCTTTACCTTAAAAAGAAAATAAACGCCGCGGCGTTTGTTTAAATATGAGCATACATTTCACAGCTGTAAAGCGCCTGCTGCATGCAGCGGGAACGCTACCGGTGCTACTGGCCATTATGCTGCTGCCTGCGCAGGGTAAGGCACAAGCTGCCGCCAGTGCAGACAGCCTGCAGACTACTGCTGATACGGCAACTGTTATTGCCGGGGATGAAGGAGAACAGGCTGCCGGGGAAGACAGCACGCGTTACAATGTTAACAGCAAAGCTTACTACGACGAACCTTTTTTAACTGAACCACTCCAGTCGGATACTGCTACGAATGCAGCTGTGCGGGAGATGAAAGCCGCCGATGCATACTGGTATATTTCCGAAGCGGAAAACAAACAGCTTTCGCACAAGCCCGCTGAAAACGACAATGAACCAGAGATACCTGTAACCGGTGCAGGCGTTACTTTTATTTTCTGGGCCGTGGTGATTGTTATCTTCATCGCCGGTATTGTTTATTTTCTGCAGGCCAATAAAATCAGCATTTTCACACGCAGCGGCCGGGGTCACCCTGCAGCCGGTGACAGCAGTGACCTGTTGCACGAGAATATTTTTGAACTGCCTTACGCCGATCTTTTACAGAAGGCTTACGCTGCCAAGGATTTCAGGCTGGCTGTACGCATCCTGTTCCTGCAAACATTGAAAATGATGAGCCAGCAGTCGGTGATTCATTACCAGCCAGATTATACCAATATTCATTACCTCACCCAGTTGCAGCAAACGCCTTACCACCATGCATTTTTAAACATTACACGGCACTACGAATATATCTGGTACGGCCAGTTCGCCATAACCGAACCGGTATTTGAATCAGTAAAAAACGATTTCCTGGCCATGCAAAAACTGCTAGCCTGATACCATGAAAAAACTGGTCCCCTATATCGCCCTTGTACTGATACTGGTTGTTGCAGTAGCAATGCTGATGCGCCGCCAGGAGCATGTGTTTGATCAACGTATTACCTTCAGCGTTACCGACGAAGCGCCTTATGCCTGTAATGCCATTTACCGTTTGCTGCCAAAGATTTATCCCGGTGCAACGGTATTTACCAACAGCCAGAGCCCGGTGCACTGGCAGGTATTGTCAAAAGATTCAGCCAACCAGGTACTGCTGATTGTAAACGATGATTTTCACCCCTCTGATGAAGAGCTGCTCGCCCTGCTCACATTCGCTAAAAAAGGCAACACCGTCATCATCAGCGCAGCCGGCATGAATGAAAAAGCAAGAACATTTTTCAGCCTGGAAACAGGCAGCCTCGGCGGTGCATTTGCATTGTCTGTTTCGCTGGACAGCAATGTAGTTAAACCCGCGTACGACTATACCTACAGGGGTGTGCCGCATGGCAGTGTTATCACGGCATACGATACCACTTATGGTTACCCGCTGGGGTATTTCAGAAGCCCCATTGCCCGTAGCACCAACCTGCTGGGCGTACATGCAAATAAGGGCAACATCCTGTTGCATACAACGCCCATCACCTTTACCAATTTCTTTACGCTGTACAGGAACAACCATACCTATGTTGAAAACATACTCCGGCTAGCACCCGGCAAAGTAAACAAGGTGGTATGGGATGAATATTTCCTGTATAAAAGCGATAACGATGCAAAGAAATCATCCGGTATACTAAGCGTACTGTGGCGTTACAGCAGCCTGCGCAGGGCTGCCATACTGGTAAGTGCTTTGTTGCTGCTGTACATGCTTACAGCCGTGAAACGCAAACAGCGCATGATTCCTGCTTATGCAAGACCGGTAAACGAATCGCTGGAGTTTGTAAAAACAGTGAGCACCCTGTACTTTGAAAAAGGCGATCACCACAACCTGGCAGAAAAGCTCACGCTGTATTTTTTAGATTATGTACGCAACCGGTATAAAATATCCACACAGCATATTAATGCTGAATTTGCCGGCAACCTGGCGTTGAAAGCCGGGGTAGACGAAACTATTACCACTGCTATTGTAGATAGCATTCACCTGATACAGCTGCATGGCAGCATCAGCAGCGAACAGCTGATGGCTTACCATGCACTGCTGGAAAAATTTTATCAAAAAGCCTGATTATGGAAGAAACCTTATTTGAGCAAAGGATTGATTTAAGTGAACTGAGCCATGTAATGCAGGCGCTGCAGAACGAGGTGCAGAAAATAATTGTAGGCCAGCACGAAATGGTTCGCCTGTTAATGGCAGCCATACTGGCCAATGGCCATGTGCTGATTGAAGGCGTGCCCGGCGTGGCCAAAACCCTTAGCGCTAAACTGTTGGCACAGAGCCTGCAGGTGGGTTTCAGCCGTATTCAGTTTACACCCGATTTAATGCCGAGTGATGTACTGGGTACCAGTATTTTTAACCCCGGCAGCAGCCATTTTGAATTTAAACGCGGCCCCATATTCAGCAACCTGGTGCTGATTGATGAGATTAACCGCGCCCCGGCCAAAACACAATCTGCCCTGTTTGAAGTAATGGAAGAACGCCAGGTAACCATGGATGGCGTAACCCATACGCTGGCTGCACCCTTCATGGTATTGGCCACGCAAAACCCGCTGGAGCAGGAGGGCACCTATCGCCTGCCCGAAGCACAGCTTGACCGTTTTTTACTGAAAATACTGGTGCCTTACCCCACCGAAACAGAGGAAGTAGCCATTCTGCAACGTTTTCACCAGCTGGGCACAGCCAATGTGCTGCTGCAGGTGCAAGCTGTATTGAATGGTGCGCAGATAGAGCGTTTCAGGGAACTCATCAGCAAAATTGTGGTAGATGATAAACTGCTGCAGTTTATTGCAAAAATAATTGTGGCTACGCGCAATGATAAATCAGTTTACCTGGGTGCCTCGCCGCGCGCGTCACTGGCCCTGCTGCATACTGCCAAAGCCTTTGCTGCACTGGCCGGCCGCGATTTTGTAATACCCGACGATATTGTTGCCGCTGCCAAACCCGTACTGCGCCACCGCATTATGCTTACACCCGAAAAAGAAATGGAAGGCGTAAGTGAAGATGAAATTATTGCACAGATTATTCATGCCATAGAAGTGCCCAGGTAATGATCAGAAAAATACTTTACTTCTTCCGGTTTTACTGCACGCCTTTGTTCTACGGCATTGGTGCTGCTGTGGTAGCCTTGTTTATTCTTGCCCTGTTCTGGCATCCTTTACAGCAGGCAGGCGATGTGGCCATGCTTGGACTGGCTGTGCTGGGCGCGGTTGATTTGCTGCTGGTGTTCCTGAAAAAGCAGCCGGTAACCGTACAACGCAGCTGTACCGCTCGTTTCAGCAATGGCGATGACAACAAGGTAACACTCACCTGCACCAATCATTTATCGTACAAGGTAACGATTACTTTAATAGATGAACTGCCGGTGCAATTGCAGGAACGCAACTGGAGCCGCAGCATAACACTGGAAGCAGGCGAAACCCGGTCACTGGTATACACCATCAAGCCGGTTGAAAGAGGGGAGTATCATTTCGGAATTATCCATGTACTGCTGAGAAGTCCGCTGTTTATGCTCATGCGGCAAATCAGCACAGGCGGGCCGGAAACAGTAGCCGTCTATCCTTCCTTTTTGCAAATGCGGCGTTACCAGCTGATGGCTGTTACCAACCAGCTGAATGAAACAGGCTCGCGCCAGTTGCGCAAAATAGGCAACAGCATGGAATTTGAGCAGATAAAGGAGTATGTGAACGGTGATGACTACCGCACGGTTAACTGGAAAGCCACGGCCCGCAAAAACGCGCTGATGGTAAACACATTTACCGATGAAAGAAGCCAGCAGATTATTTGCCTGGTAGATAAAGGCCGCAGCATGAAAATGCCTTTCGACGGCATGACACTGCTTGACTATGCCATTAATGCCTCGCTGGTGCTGGGCAACACGGTGTTGCTGAAACAGGATAAAGCCGGCCTGCTCACCTTTGGTAAAAAGGTTGACCAGTATGTGGCGCCCGACAAGAAATCAACCCAGTTATCGCTGCTGCTCGAAACGCTGTACAAACAGCAAACAGTTTTCCAGGACAGCGATTTTGAAGCCCTGTACAGTTTTGTGCGTTACCGTATAAAGCAGCGCAGTCTGCTGGTGTTGTTCACCAATTTTGAAAGCATGTATGCCATGCAACGCCAGCTGCCTTACCTGCAAAAGCTGGCCTCACATCACCCGCTGATTGTAGTGTTTTTTGAGAATACCGGTCTCAAAGAAATGCAGGAAGCCAATGCCCAATCCCTGCCCGGCATATACGACAAGGCCATTGCCGGCAAATTCGTATTTGAAAAGCGCCAGATTGTAAAAGAACTGCAGAAATACGGTGTAATGGCCCTGCTCACCGAACCACAGCAACTAACCGCAAACGTCATCAACAAATACCTGGAAGTGAAAGCAAGGCAGGTTGTTTAAAAGATGGTTGTTGGTTGTATTGTTAAATGGTTTATAATCAATTATTTATTTTATATCCATCTAACAATTTTCAACCATTGAACCATCTGTCCGGTTTTTACACGACTTTTGCGGCCCATGAAGCAAAAGCCTATACATCCGGCATTGGAGCCGTACCTGGAGGGGAAAGTGTTACTGGTGAACAAGCCATTACACTGGACTTCGTTTGATGCTGTGCGTAAAATCCGGGGATTTTCACGTATTACCAAGATTGGTCATGCAGGCACATTAGACCCGCTGGCCAGTGGTTTGCTGATTATCTGTACAGGCAAATTCACCAAAAAAATCAACGAATACATGGGGATGGAGAAGGAATATACCGGCTCTATCACGCTCGGTGCATCTACCCCTACGTACGACCTGGAAAGCGAACCGGAAAACCAGCAGGATATCAGCCATATCACCGAAGAAATGATACATGCCGCCACTGCACAGTTTACCGGCCCTATTATGCAGGTACCACCTTCGCATTCTGCCATCAAAAAAGACGGCAAGCCTGTATACCTGGCAGCCCGCAAAGGCATTGATGTAGAACTGGAGCCGCGCCCCATTACCATCTATTCATTTGAAATAACCCGCATCGAGTTGCCGGTAGTGCATTTTAAAGTGGTATGCTCAACGGGTACCTACATACGCAGCCTGGCCAACGATTATGGCAAGGCATTGGGCGTGGGTGGCTACCTCAGCAGTTTATGCCGCACCCGTATCGGTAATTTTTCACTGGAATATGCGCTATCGGTTGATGCCATTGGTGCAGAAATACAGCATCTCAAGAATAGCTATATTCCCCCTGCAGGCGGTTACACAGATGCTGTATAGCTAAAACGGCAAACCAATACCCAGCTGGAAGGCGTAGTTGTTACGGTTGATAATGCGGGTATGATTGGGGTCTGTGGCATCGTATACGGTAAACTCCTTGTTGCGCCAGGTAAAATCGCTCAGGCGCATCCAGCCGCCGTTTTCAAGACGGGCAGGATCTTTCAGTTTAATACCAAAATCAAGACGGATCAGGAAATAGCTGAAATCGAAACGCAAACCTGTGCCTAAGGCAATCGCAATGTCTTTGCCCAGGTTTTTAAATTCAAAAGTGCCTTTGGGATTCAGTGTGTCTTTGCGCAGGTTCCAGATATTGCCCACATCAGTAAACAGTGCCCCGTTTAAGGCCATACCGCCGATGGTAGCAATCTTGTAGCGGTACTCGGCATTTACTTCCAGCTGCATATCGCCATAACGGTCGCGGAAAGCACCCGATGTATCTGACAACAGCGATGAGCCAAGCCCCAGCTGCCGCAACCCCCAGGCGCGCATACTATTGGGGCCGCCGGCAATAAACTGTTTAAAGAAGGGGAGCGTTTTACCAAACTTCGGATCATTGCTATAGTTGTAACCCGCTCCTGCAAAGGCCCGCAGGGCCAGCACATTTCGCTTTAACAGCATGGTGCGGCTGTATTCTCCCTCTACACGTATAAACTGGTAAATCCTGTTCTGCAGGCTTTTGATGCGCCCCAGCAGCGAGCCTGCTTCTTCTATCCCGAACCGGACGTAATGCGTGGTACTGGTGTGCCTGGTTCCCTTGTAGCGCACATTGTAACTGAATATCTGGCTGATCACCGAGCCGGTATTAAATGCCGTACGCAGGTAGGGATTGGTTTTAAATGCCGAATCCAGTCCGCGCAGGGTATCCAGTGAATACAGTTCTATATTCAGCGGCTTGTACTGCCAGGCTTTGTTTTTTCTTTTCCACTCATATCCCCAGCTTGCCACCAGCTGCCGCAAGCGGAAGAAATCGAAACGATCCGTGTATGAACCATACACACTGAGGTTGGTGGTTTTAATGGCATCGTTCTGAAACCAGCTTTTAAACAGCGGTATGCGCGGCACAATAATACGCGGGAAGCTGTACACCTGTCCCAGTGAAGGTTGAAAGGTCTGCAGCACCCTGTTCTGGTTAAAGCTCAGCTCAACGGTATTGCGGAAGGTAGTGGTGCTTTGAACGGCACGTTTCCAAACGTTGCGGTTGCGCAAAGACAGGTCGGCTGCAATACCCACCAGTGAATTGCTCGTGATGATATCACCGGTATTGTAACTGGCTTCAAGGTTGCTGGTAAAATTCTGTTTAATGGCAGGGGCCAGGAAAAAATGCACATCCACCGAATCGCCGCGGGTACGCGTTCGCCCGTCTACCTGCGACCAGGCGCCGATATTCGAGAGATTGGTGATGGTATTATAATACGAATCTTCATGGTACAAGGCACCGCGTTTCAGGTACGTGTGTTCACGCAGGGGGCGGGGCTTAAACTTGCCTTCAAACTGGTACATGGTAAAATCGCGGCGTACTACGGCCTGGTAGGCAGGCGGGTGGCTGATAAGGCTATCGGGTATATCCGTAATCTTTGTTTCGGGATAGTAGTACACGTTGCCGATATAGTACTGGCGCATGGCAGATGAATCCAGTTCTACCGTGCTGTCTGTATAAACAGAATCGCTTTGGAACCGCAGCTGTATGGATACATCAATGATCGGGTTCTTTTTTCTTTTCTCTGCTGCTTCTTCAATTTTACGGGCCTGTTCAAACGGGTCGAGCGTAAGTTCAAGCAGGGCCTTGTTTACCGTATCCACTTCTGCGTACAGGTTATCGCGTGTGAATTTGAGATAACCATTGTTGCGGAAAAGAATCACCAGCCTGTCCAGCTCGTTGCTGATGAGCTGTTTGCTGTAGGCTGCACCCGTTACCAGCTGGCTTTCCTTTGTATTGGCCATCGCCAGCTTTTGCAGGGTAGAATCGCTTAGCTTATACGTCACCGAATCAACCACCAGGTTTTTACCGGGATAGGCTTTAATGGTAACAAAGGCGCGTTGTTGTTTGCCCGATTTTTTGATGACAAACGAACTGTCGAACGTTGCATGGTAATACCCCTGCGAGTTGAGGTAGCTGTTCATTTGTACAATACTGCGGTGTATGGCCAATGAATCGAAAGTGGGCGGGTTGCGCAGTTTGTAGAAAAAGCCGAAAACCTGGGTCTTGCGGATAGCCAGGCTGTCATCCCAGTAAGTGGGAAGTGCCAGGGTTAACGCATTTTTCTGATCTTTGGGCAAATTTCCTTTTACCTGCACATCGGTATTGAAAATAAAAGCAGTGTCTTTGGGGTAATTGCGGACAAAGGTTCTTTTTTGTTCAGAACAGGAAGAGAAAACGCAAACCATCAGGCCGAAAAAAACAAGGGTCGCATAGATGGATTTGCAGCTAAATGTCATACGTATGGTTAGTAAGAATGAGGCCAAATATATCCAAAGTTTATACCAGAAAAAAAACAGGATCGCAGAGCAGGTATTTGTTGCTGAAGGTCCGAAGCTGGTAGAAGAGTTGCTGCAGAGCAGCTTTACCGTGCAAACCGTGTACGCAACAGCCGAATGGCTGCAGGCTGCAGGTACGGTACCGCAGGCCAGGGAAGTATCGCATGCCGAGCTGGAACGCCTCAGCAACCTGCAAACACCCAACCAGGTACTGGCCGTGGTGCAGCAGCAGCCACCGCAGCAACCACCTGTACTGGCGGGCCGGCTAACCCTGGTAACCGATGGCATACAAGACCCCGGTAACCTGGGCACCATCATCCGCATTGCCGATTGGTTTGGCGTGCAGCAGCTGGTAGCCAGCGAAGACACGGTTGACCTGTACAACCCCAAAGTAGTGCAAAGCACCATGGGCAGCATTACCCGTGTAAAAGTATGGTACCAGGATATTGCCGCGCTGCTGCGCAGTTCGCCGGTTACCGTATATGGCACCCTGCTCAACGGCAAATCCGTACTGCGCCACGAACCCCTCAAAGAAGGATTGCTGGTCATCGGCAATGAATCAAAAGGCATCCGCGAACACCTGCTGCCCCTCATTCAGCAAGCCCTCACCATCCCCCGCACCGGCGAAGCAGAATCATTAAATGCAGCCGTAGCCACGGGGATCGTGCTGTCGCACTTAATTTGAAAATTTGAAGATTTGAAAATGTGCTAATACAATACAAATACAGGTAGCTGATTGAATTGGCTTGGTTTTCTAATTATAAATTGTTTCTTTGATAAGGGTTTTAATTTGGAAATTGAAGATATGCTAATGTGATGATGGAGGAAATGGGGGCGTGCTTAACCAGGCAGCCTTGATTTTCCGGGTTTGATGCTGTCTTTGTATTGGTTTTCTTATTTTTCAAATTTTCAAATTGCCACACTTTCAAATTATATATGAACCTCGCCGCCTTTATAGCGCAACGGGTAGCCTTTAACAGGCAGCGCTCTTTTTCCCGGTTTATTATACGCCTGGCCATTACTGCTACGGCGCTGAGTGTGGCTGCCATGATTGTAACACTGGCCTTTGTAAACGGCTTTCAGAGCGCGGTGAGTGAAAAGGTGTTCAGCTTCTGGGGGCATATCCGCGTGCAGCAGTACGAGCCCAGCAAGGCCATTGTTGCCGAAGAAGCACCCCTGCAAAAAAATGATGCAGTGGTTACCCTGCTGAAAGAAAAAAAAGGTATCCGCCAGGTGCAGGCATTTGCCACGAAATGGGCTGTGGTGGATAAAAACAAGGAGATAGAAGGCGTGCTGTTTAAAGGCGTGGAAAAAAACTACGACTTTAATAACCTGAAACCCTTTCTCGATTCAGGCCGCTGGATCAACTTTGCCGATACATTGTACAGCCGCGAAATAGTACTGTCGCGCCCGGTAGCCAATGAGCTCAATATTCACCTCAACGATACGGTAAGCTTATACTTCATTTCTCCGGCAGACGGCAAAAGCAGTTACCGCAAAATGCAGGTATGCGGCATATATGCTACCGGCATAGAAGAGTTTGACAACCTGTTTGCCATTGGTGATATACGACTGCTGCGCCGCATCAATAACTGGCAGAACAATGAAATAGGGGGGTACGAACTGTTCCTTAACAATTACCGCGATATAGACACCATCAGCAATACCCTGTACGATAAACTGCCCGATGAATGGGTAAGCCGCAGCACCAAAGAGGTGTACCCGTACATATTCGACTGGCTGAACATACAGGATGTAAACCGCAATGTGATATTCACCATCATGTCGGTGGTAGCCATCATCAACCTCATTACCTGCCTGCTGATACTGGTACTCGAACGCACCCGCATGATCGGTATTCTGAAAGCCATCGGTACGCCTGACTGGAGTATCCAGAAAATATTTCTCTACCATTCTTCCATCATCAGTGGTATTGGCATTGCCATAGGACTGGTGCTGGGCCTCGGTTTTTGCCTGCTGGAGCAATACACACATTTTATCAAACTCGATCAGAGTGCGTACTATGTATCATCAGCACCGGTGCAGATTATCTGGTGGCAGGTGGTGCTGGTATGTGTGGCCACCATGGGGGTGTGTTTAATTGCGCTGATCATTCCCACCTTTATCATTAAAACAGTGAAACCGGTAAAGGCCATCCAATTCAGTTAGGATGGTTGAATGAATGGATTGTTAAATGGTTTTTTCGTACGTTTAAGTCAAATTTCACGCATGCGCTACCTGTTTGCCTGTTTGTTGTTGCTGCCCCATTCACTGCTGCACGCCCAGCAGCCAGATAAAATTTATATGCCGAATATCAACGGCGTTAAACTGTTCTTAAACGGCAGCCAGGCCAGCTACCCGGTTATCACACTCGGTTCTACCTATTCGCTCGAACTGCATTTTGATGATCTGGATGCGTACGTAAAAAACTACAGCTATACTTTTCAGCTCTGCAATGCAGACTGGACGCCGGTTGACCTCAGTCCGTTCGACTACCTGCAGGGCTTTACACAAAACCGCATTACACAATACACCGCATCTTCCATAGCCACAACACGGTATATTCATTACCAGGTAAGTCTGCCCGAGCGCAATTGCATTCCCAACAAAAGCGGCAACTACCTGGTGAAAGTATTTCTCAACGGCGATACCAGCCAGCTTGCTTTTTGCAGCCGCATGCTGGTGGCCGACAACAGGGTGGACATCGCTGCGCAGATACAACTGCCTTTTGATTTTAACCTGCAGCGCACCTCGCATAAAATCCAGTTCAGTCTTAATAAATCCAAGCTCAATATCCTCAATCCCGACCAGCTGAAAGTAGTGGTATTGCAGAACTACCGCTGGGACAATGCCATTACCGGCAAACAGCCTGTGTTTATGCGCAACGATGATTATGAGTACAACGGTGAGCGTGATTTTATTTTCCCCGCAGGCAAGGAATACCGCTGGATTGATTTGCGCAGCTTCCGTTTCCAGAGCGAGCGTATTGCCGACATCAACATGCGCGCCACACCCTTTGATGTATACATGAAACCCGACGGCGAACGCACGCAGGTGCGCTACCTCTACTACCAGGATTTAAACGGCTTCTATCAAATAGGCTCCACCGAACAAATCAACGGCTGGACGCAGGGCGACTATGGCAATGTACATTTCGTGTTTGTACCGCTGAACCACCAGCCCATACCCGGCAAAGACATTTACATCACCGGCCAGTTTAACGGTTATGTACTCAACGATTCCGCCAAACTCGCCTACAATGCAGAGAAAGGCATCTACGAAAAAACAATGCTGCTGAAGCAGGGCTATTACTCCTACGCCTATGCCACGATGGGCAATGCCATCAGTCCCACAGCGCCCGATTTCTCCCTGACAGAAGGCAACTACTACGAAACCGAAAACAACTACACCATCCTCGTATACTACCGCTCACTCAGCAACCGCTACGACGAGCTGGTAGGCATCACCACCGTAAACAGCCGGCTGAACAGGACGTTCTAGGGGGGAGGAGAAGGCATCGAGAATCGAGAGGCGACACATCGAGACTATCTGAGCGGAGGTTTTTGGGTGAGCGGGCGGGGCACTGTACCTGTTTTGCTTCTGGTTGTTTTGCTGCTTTGCGTTTTGCGATTCGATCACTCACCACTCACCACTGCCCACTCACTAAAATTTATTCACTATTCACTGGCTTTGTACATTTCCCTCATTTTCTTTGCTGCATGCTGCTTGTGCGTAGATTCACAGCGCATTACGTGATATTCAATGATTTTTATTTTGGTAGTTGAAATGCATTACCCTACTTTTGCAACCGGCAGGTCTTACACGACCAGCTCCTGCTGAATCCCCCAGGATCGGAAGATAGCAAGGGTAGGTGGTTGAGCGGTGCGATGTAATCAGCCTGCCTTTTTTTTCTTTTCTCCTTCGCCTACAGGGAGTGGTATCTTTCCAAATGATCTTTTCAAACGCCCCTTCGGGGCAAGGGGCATAAATCATCATAACGTATGAAATTCTTTATCGACACGGCTAATTTAGCTCAAATCAAAGAAGCAAATGACCTGGGTATCCTCGACGGCGTAACTACCAATCCTTCATTAATGGCAAAAGAGGGTATCAAAGGCCACGATGCTGTTGTGAATCATTATAAAACTATCTGCGAAATTGTTGACGGTGATATCAGTGCCGAAGTGGTATCTACTACTTTCAACGAAATAATCGAAGAAGGTAAAAAACTGGCGGCAATTCACCCGAACATCATCGTGAAAGTTCCGATGATTAAAGAAGGTGTTAAAGCCATCAAATGGTTTACCGACAATGGTATCGCTACCAACTGTACACTGGTATTCTCTGCTGGTCAGGCTATCCTGGCTGCCAAAGCAGGTGCCAAATATGTATCTCCATTTATCGGCCGTATCGACGACAGCGGTTGGGATGGTGTTCAGCTGATCTCTCAGATTGCTGAAATCTATTCTATCCAGGGTTTTGAAACACAGATCCTTGCTGCGTCTATCCGTACTTCAAACCATATCATTGAGTGTGCGCAGGCCGGTGCAGATGTTTGTACCTGTCCGCTCGAACCAATCCTCGGTTTGCTGAAACATCCTTTAACCGACATCGGTTTGGCTAAATTCCTGGAAGACGCCAAGAAATTCGCTTAATCACTTTGTTGTGGTCATACAAAAAAATAAGCCCCTCGCGTGAGGGGCTTATTTTTTTGGTTCCATGGCTATCGCCGGTTTAAATGTTCCTGCGTTCAAGTCGTATGGTCTTTCACTCTGTGTTTTGCTACGTTCTTCGCTTAGGCAAGCTCGCAGCTTTCACTGCCCTTTGTGTTCTTTGTGTTCCTCTTTGTGACCTCCGTGGTTTAAATTTCGCCGCGTTCTTCGCTGTTGTCTTCGTTTAAAAAAGCTCGCAGCTGGCGTTTACTGTTTCCTCTTCCGCTTCATTTCTTCCATCACCTGCTGTTCGGTTTTCAGGGGGGTATTATCAATGAATTTTTTAATATAAATGCGCGTGGTGCGGGTGAGGGTGGGCTGTTGTTTCAGCGTGGCTGTTACCGTTACAAATTCGCCGGTGAAACTGGTATCGATAATCAGGTTGTTCTCATCCCATTTGCCGCTGCTGGCAGTAAAGATCAATTCTTTTGTACCCAATGGCAGCCAGCGGCCATTATCCAGTTTGGCATCTACATTAATGTAATTGTATACGCCCTTCTTCAGACTGTCGGTATACAAATGAAAATAGATACTGTCTACCTGCTGCGCCTGCAATTGTTTGGCCGTGCCCAGCAATACAAATAAAGTCACTAGTGTAGCATAATGACGCATAGGTAAATACCCGTTTGGTTATTACAAACCTACTGCATTCTGTTGGCATAAGCCGCCTTTGGCAGAAGTTGATACACCTTGTTAAACCCGATAACTGATAATTTCCGCTTCAATCAATCAGGCTCGCTTCACTCACCACTGCCCACTCACTACTCACTAAATGCCCCGGTTAATGTTTCAACGCCAGCTGGTACCCCAAGCGGATGGTGGCAGCGCCCGTATTGTTCTCCCCGTTAACAGTGCCCTTTTGTATGGTAAGAAAACCATAGTTGCCGCCGCCTTCCAGGAACAGGCGGCCTTTACCCAGTCCGCAGCCAATACCGATATTGGCGGCTACACCCGTGTTAAACGTGTGCAGCTGCGATTTGATGTTTTCTTTGTTGTCGAACGGCTGATCCCCGAGCGGGAGCGGTTGTGTGAGTTGCTCATCGAGGTACAGGGGGCTGGTGCCGGATGTTACATTATGGGCGCTTAGCAGAAAAGCGGCAAAGGGGCCGCCATCTACATACCAGAACCATTTGTGCGATAGTTTGAAATCGAACCTGGCGAGAATGGGAATCATGAGGTAGTTGATCTTAACCTCGCTTTTAAAATGCGCATAGATATAGGAAGTTCCCGGTGGCAGCATTTGCGCCACATCCGGCGTTACGGGCAGCGCCTGTGCCCCGTTCTTTTTACCGCCCTGCGAGGAGTAATTGATCTCGGGCTGAATGGAAAATACCCCTGACACATGAAAAATGGCGAATACCGATGCATCTGGTCCCTGGCGCGAGCTGTAACCCTTGCTTACCGGGCTGGAAGAAGAGCCGGCAGATAAATTGGGAATACTGATACCCGCTTTTAATCCAAGCCAGGTTTGAGCTGTTACATTGGCCGAAAACAAACAGACCAGGGCAGCCACAGCTGCCAGGCAATGATTTTTCATCTGTTTCAGTTTTATAAGTGGTGTAGAACTGTGTTGCCGGGCAGTATCAATGGGTATATAAAGTTAAACATTTACACGTTTTTTGGGTAGTAATACTTAATCTATGATATTTGTAGACTAATTGAGAAAACTATACATGAAAAAAGTACTGTTTACGATAGCGCTTTTCTGCTTCGCTGTTTCTGCATCTATAGGCCAGACTTCACTTACCAAAGGCAACTGGCGCGGCTGGCTGCAGCGCGCTGATGGTAAACAGATTGTTTTCAGTTTTACGTTACAATACAGCCACAACCAGCCGCAGTTATCCATCATTAATTCACCCGAAAAGCTGCAGGTAAAAGCGTTACGCATTACCAGCGATTCCATCTCTTTCAGCATGCCGGTATTTGAATCGGCTTTTAAAGCAAAAATTATAAATGCAGACAGTTTGCAGGGTGAATGGACAAAAGGCTCTTCCTCCAAAAACACCGTACTGCCCTTTTTTGCCAGCACCCGTGAACCGGCACGTTTTCAGCCGGTGAAAGGCAAGGCTGCACATATGCTGAACGGCAAATACACCGTGAAGTTTTCCGGTTTCCGCGGCAATGCGGGCGAGCCTGCCATTGCAGTGTTTAAACAGGATGGCAGCCATTTAACCGGCAGCATTTTAACACCAACAGGCGATTACCGTTACCTCGACGGACTGGTTACCGGTGATTCTTTACTGCTGTCTACTTTTGATGGCGTACATGCCTTCTTAATCACCGCCACTGTAAAAGACAACCACCAGCTTACCGATGGTAAATTTTACAGCGGTGCCGTTGTACACGAAGAATGGACAGCCTATAAAAACGATACGGCCACACTGCCCGACCTGGCTGCCATGTATCTTAAAAACAAGGAAGAAGACAAGCCTGCCTTCAGTTTCACAGATATCGACGGCAAACAGGTAAACCTCTCTGATGCACGGTTTAAAGACAAAGTGGTGATACTGCAGCTCATGGGTTCCTGGTGCCCGAACTGTATGGATGAAACCGCATTTTTAAGCGAATGGTACAAGAAAAACCACCAGCGCGGTGTGGAGATTATTGGCCTGGCGTATGAGTACAGCACCGATTTCCAGCGCTCACAGAACAGCCTGCGTAAGTTTCAGCAGCGTTTCCAGGTAGATTATCCTTTGCTGATTACCGGGGTTACCGTTTCAGACACGCTGCGTACAGAGAAAACGCTGCCGCTGTTTACACACATCAAAACATTTCCTACTTCCATCATACTCGATAAAAACGGTCGTGTGCGTAAAATAGATACCGGCTTCTTTGGTCCGGGCACAGGCGATTACTACACCCATTACAAACAGGAGTTTGAAGCTACCATTAGTGAACTGCTGAAAGAGCAGAAAGATATAACCAAATCTTAATGCGTAATATTTGCGAATTAGCAGATGTTTGCTGGCAAATCACTGCATTTGTCATTTCAAGCACGTTTACAGGCTCAGTCGTTCGGGAAAGATTTTGTGTGGGGCGTTGCCCTGGCTGCGCAGCAAAATGAAGGTGCGCATAACATTGACGGCCGCGGCCTTTCTATATGGGATGTATTTGCCCGCAGGCAGGGCAAGATAAAAGGCGGCCACAAACCTTCTGCCGCCTGCGATTTCTACTATCGTTATAAAGATGACCTGTTGCTGGTAAAAGCGCTCGGTTTTAAAGCATTCCGCTTTTCCATTGCATGGCCGCGCATATTGCCCGATGGCACAGGCAAGGTGAACAAGGAAGGCATTGCCTATTATCACCGCCTCATTGATGAATGCCTGGCCCTGGGCATTGAACCGTATGTAAC
Organism: Deminuibacter soli; assembly: GCF_003412455.1. Classification (GTDB taxonomy): domain Bacteria; phylum Bacteroidota; class Bacteroidia; order Chitinophagales; family Chitinophagaceae; genus Deminuibacter; species Deminuibacter soli. The sequence goes on from NZ_QTJU01000002.1 coordinate 699,655, forward strand.
CCTGTACCACTGGGATTTACCCTACGAACTGGAAAAAGAAGGCGGGTGGACGAGCTACCGCATGGTGCGCTGGTTCAGCCGTTTTGCCACTATCTGCGCAGAAGAATACGGCAGTAAGGTAAAACACTGGATTGTGCTGAACGAGCCGATGGGCTTTACTTCGCTGGGGTATATGCTGGGTAAACATGCACCCGGACGTATAGGCCTCGATAACTTTTATCCTGCCATTCACAATGCTGTGATGTGCCAGGCCGAGGGCGGCCGCATTCTGCGCGACCTGGTGCCCAATGCACACATCGGTACTACGTTTTCCTGTTCAGAAGTGATTCCTTTTTCAGACAAGGAGGAAGATGTACAGGCAGCCAACCGTATGGATGTGCTGCTGAACCGCCTGTTTATTGAGCCTGCATTGGGCAGGGGATATCCCAAAGATGATTTCCGTTTCCTGGAGCGGCTGGAGCTGCACAACAAGGCATGGAAATACACGGATCGTATGCGTTTTAACTTCGACTTTATCGGCCTGCAGAATTACTTCCCGCTGGTGGTGCGGTATAACCCGTTTATACCGGTGGTAAATGCATCGGAAGTAAAAGCAGTTACCCGTAAGGTGCCGCATACGGCGATGGGCTGGGAAATCAATGGCGGCAGCTTTTACCGCATCATCAAAAAGTTCTGGTTGTATGGCGGTGTTAAAGAACTCTACATCACCGAAAGCGGTGCTGCCTTTAAAGATGAAGTGGTGAATGGTACCGTAAATGATGAAAGCCGTATTGCTTATTTCCAGGAATACCTGCAGGCCATGCTGAAAGCCAAACAGGAAGGCGTTAACATCAAGGGCTATTTCGCCTGGACGCTCATGGATAACTTTGAATGGTCAGAAGGCTACAAAGCCCGCTTTGGACTGGTACACGTAGATTTTAAAACACAGCTCCGCACGATCAAGAATTCGGGCTATTGGTTCAGGGATTTCCTGAAGTGAGAGGGATGGTGAGTGGTGAGTGGTCAGTGGTGAGTGATCGATGCGAAAGCCACCCCTTGATGCCGTTGCCGGTGTCCTCACCGGCAACCTATCTACTTCGGGGTTTATATACCAGTCGGTGAGTGGATCATTCGCAGAGAAAGGAGTGCATCGCGGTGGTTCAGCGCGTTAAATGTCGCTGAGCTCTTCGCACCAATAAATTCAACGTATTCCGCATTCCGCGAGAAACACCCCTCCGCTCAGAAAGCTAAAAGCTAATCGCTAAAAGCTATCAGCTGTATTCAGGCTATCAGCTCTAATAAATGTAATTCCCATTATCACTATTCAACTGCACAATATCGGGTGGGCGCAGGTAGGTATTGTTGAAACGGAAGCGGATGTCTGAGTTGATGCTTATCTTGAAAGTCTGCACATTGTCAACCCTGCGGGGGAAGTAAATAAAACGCAGTTCAAACGTATTAAACACGAGGTTGTTGTTGCGGGTTCTTACACCGCCGCCGATGCCATAATACAGGTCTGATTTTTTGATGGGCGTACGCTCGGGCGTAAGCAACGATGCATCGCCGTATACAAAAGGTGCAAACTGGAATCCCAACAATTTATATTTTAAGAAGAAAGAAGTTTCGCTGTGCAGGCTAAGCCTGCGGTCTCCTGCAATAGAATCGCTGGGGAAAAAGCGCAGACCGAACGGGTTGTTGATCTTCAGCGGGTCGAACGTAGTGCGGTTGAATAGGCGCGTATAACTTAATCGTACATACTGGCGGATCTTTACATTGTTGTACAGGTATAAACGGCTGAACATGCTGGTGCCGAGTAACAGGCTGGCATCTTCAAGCCGGTGACTGTGCGGGAAGGCGCTGCTCCTGAAAAAGTATTGCACCACATCGCCGCTGCTGCTTACAATATAGCGGTTGGCATCTATACCGGCATAGGCACGCGGGCGGTTTACCTGTTTGTACCAGCCACCGGTAAACGATACGCTGTAACCATAAGGCATATCTTCCGTGGTGCCGAAACCATAGATGTAGTTGGTTTTATAGAAGTCCTGCTTAAACAAAGTAAGCTGCCCCAGTATGGCGCGCTGATCGTTGAAGCGCGTATCGTACTTGCCGTTGAACTGGAAGGGCAGTTCTGAAAAATCGTTCTGCATATAACGTATGCTCACCAGCTTGTGCAGGTTCATTTTATCATCGGCGAGTATTTTCTTTACACCAATGTTATAACCCAGCCATGCATCAATATTCCCCAGCCGATAATGATAGAACTGTGTATCGGGCCGGTTATACAGGTTGTGCGATTCGCTGTTGCCAAAAGCAAAGCCGCCTGTTAAATGCGTGTATTGCGATACCAGCGGCCTGTCGAACCGCACCTGCCACGAGGCTTCAGTGGCCGAGCCATCGCCACGGTTGCGGTTAATAGTGGTGTATTGAAAAGAGGCATTGATAAAAGTATGGGCAATATTGTTTTTGCCATAACTCAGGTCATAGCCAAATACGGGTGCACGCCCCTGGTCAACCCTGGCGCCGAATGAAATGCGCTGCCCCATGCCCAGCACGTTGGCATCTGTAATGCGGAACTTTTGCTTATTGGTTTCAATATCGCTGATATCACCGCCAATACTGAACACATCTTTGGTAACCACCACCAGGTCAACCGAATCGGGATTGCCGGGGAGGTAGTTCACCAAAATACGGGCATCCTGCATATAGCCCAGTGAGCGCAGGTAGCGTTCGTTATCGGCTGCGCGGTAAGCATTCAGTTCCGTGCCTTCTTTCAGCAGCAGGTTATTGCGGATAACCCATTGCCGGGTATTGCGGTGAAAGGTATTCAGCAGTCTTGTACCAAAATACTTGATGCCATGCGCAGTATCGGTAAAGGTTTTTTCGAACCCGAACTGCTTGATGTAAATATGGCGGATGATTTTGCCTTCGTAGGGAATAAACGGTGTTTCGGCCTTGGTATTCAGGATCACCTGCCCGGTATCGCCGGCATGGCTGCGGGTAACGGCATTCATGGCAGCCTGCAAGATGTTGGACTTTTTTCGTGGCACCACAATGATACTATCCTTCTTCTGCGCATCCAGGGGCAATGCCATACATAGAAGTACTATTAGGGCGGATAGTATTTTGAGCGAATGGGGCACGATAACCAGTAGGTTTTATAGAGTAAACAATTGTAAAATAGCGAAAATCAAACATATCAGCCCATTTGTATAACAATCATACAACAGAAAGTTTGAAATAATGCTAAAACAAAGGTGCAGCAAGTGTTACAGCGCAGGGGTATGATAACGAACTGTGTTTAAAACGTATTTTATCCAAAAGAAATTTTGCCGGGAAACTTTTTCCTTTATTTTTGCTGCATGAAAATTTCTATGCATATCCATCACCACCATCATTTCTTACCCAACGGGTAGGCCGGTGTTGTGTTATGCATACTTTAACATAAAACATTGACAGGGCTTACCGCATAGGTAGGCCCTTTTTTATTTAAACAGGTTAAATCAGCAACATGAAGCTACGACTTGCAATCCAGAAATCAGGCCGTTTACACGACGATTCCATGCGTTTGCTTAAAGAATGCGGTATTGATATCAGCAACGGGGTAAACAAGCTTAAAAGCGAAGCCAGCAATTTCCCGCTCGAGGTGTTTTTCCTCAGGGATGACGATATTCCGCAATATGTGGAAGATGCTGTAGCAGACATCGGTTTTGTGGGTGAGAACGTAGTGTACGAAAAGAAAAAGAAGATTGATGTTGTTGAAAAGCTGGGTTTTGGCAAGTGCCGCCTCTCCATCGCCATCTCAAAAGGAGAAAACTACACCAGCGCTGCGTTTCTGCAGGGCAAAAGAATTGCCACCAGCTATCCTGTGCTGGTAGAAGATTTCCTGAAAGCCAATAATATCACAGCCGAAATACACGAAATCAGCGGCAGCGTGGAAATAGCCCCCGGCATTGGTTTGGCAGATGCCATCTGCGACCTGGTAAGCAGCGGTTCAACCCTGTTTATGAATGGCTTGCAGGAAGTAGAGCCCATCCTGCAATCGCAGGCTGTACTGGTGAAAAATGAGCAGCTTTCTCCCGAACAGCAGGCAATACTCGACAAACTGCTGTTCCGCATACAATCCGTAAAAAAGGCCAAGAACAATAAATATGTGCTGCTGAATGCGCCCAACGACAAGCTGGATGAAATTATCTCCCTGCTGCCGGGTATGAAAAGCCCTACTGTTCTGCCGCTTGCAGAAGCCGGCTGGAGCAGCGTGCACAGCGTGCTGAGTGAAACACAGTTCTGGGATATTATCGAGAAACTGAAAGCTGCCGGTGCGCAAGGCATACTGGTAGTGCCCATAGAAAAAATGATTATCTGATAAAATCCTGCGCTGCGGTTGTTGCGCAGCGCAGGAGCTTTGTTAAACCGGTTCAACATGAACATCGTCCGCTTTCCCTCGCGCAATACCTGGCCTGCACTGGTGCAAAGGCCTGTAATGGATACCACGCAGTTGCAGCAAACAGTTAAAGACATCCTGGCCGATGTACGCGCCAATGGTGATGAAGCCGTAAAGCGCTACACCAGCCGTTTTGATGGCGTTACGCTCGATAACCTGCTGCTGCAGCCCGGTGAAATTGCGGCTGCCATTGCCGCTGTTCCCGAACAGCTGAAACAGGCTATTGAAACGGCGGCAACCAATATCCGCCGCTTTCACAACAAACAAACCGCAGCGGTTGAAGTAATTGAAACCATGCCCGGCGTACAATGCTGGCGCAAAAGTGTGGGCATTGAAAAAGTAGGTTTGTACATTCCCGGCGGTACCGCACCTTTGTTTTCTACCATTTTGATGCTGGGCATTCCAGCACAGATAGCAGGTTGCAAAGAAGTGGTGCTTTGTACGCCTCCGGGTAAAGATGGTAAGCTGCATCCTGCCATTGTATATGCAGCACAGCTGGTAGGCATTACCTGCATTGCGAAAACCGGTGGTGTGCAGGCCATCGCAGCCATGGCTTATGGTACAGAAAGTATTCCGCAGGCATATAAAATATTCGGCCCGGGTAACCAGTATGTTACCTGCGCCAAACAATTGATACAGCAGGAGGGCATAGCCATTGATATGCCCGCAGGTCCCAGTGAAGTATGTGTGCTGGCCGATGATACTGCAGATGCAGCCTTTATTGCAGCCGATCTGCTTTCACAGGCCGAACATGGCAACGACAGCCAGGTATGGCTGGTAACAACCAGCGAGCCGCTGATTGCCAAAGTACAGCAGGCACTGGATGAGCAGTTGAGCAAACTGCCACGCAGAGACCTTGCAGCCAATGCTTTGGCCAACAGCAAACTGGTACTGGTACAGCAAATGGAGGAAGCCATTGATTTGTGTAATGCCTATGCCGCAGAGCACCTCATCATTGCCTGTAAAGACGATGAGGCGCTCGCGCAACGCATCATGAATGCAGGCTCTGTTTTCCTGGGTAACTATTCACCCGAAAGTGCAGGTGACTACGCCAGCGGTACCAACCACACACTGCCCACCAATGGTTTTGCCAAAGCCTACAGCGGTGTTAGCGTTGACAGCTTTGTAAAGAAAATTACCTACCAGAAGCTCACGCAGCAAGGTTTGCTGCAAATAGGCAACACCGTTATCGCCATGGCCGAAGCAGAAGGTCTTGATGCGCACGCAAATGCAGTCAAGGTCAGACTGAGCAAAATTTGAAAATGTCAAAACAATGGTTTGATAGTTGAATGGTTTGATTGCTGCATTGTTCTGTTTGCCGTTTCTTCATTCACTATTGACTATTCACTATTCACTAATGTTCTTAACACGTTTATATGTTCGACTTAGATACTATCCTTCGCCCTAATGTTCGTAAGCTGGTGCCTTATTCTACCGCACGTGATGAATACACCGGTGTGGCGCTGGTACCGCTTGATGCCAATGAAAACAGTCTTGGCTCGCCTTTGTCTAAATGGTACAACCGTTATCCTGATCCGCACCAGTACCAGCTGAAAGAAGCGGTGAGTAAGGTAAAAGGCATTGCTGCCGAACATATTTTTATGGGGCATGGCAGTGATGAGTGTATTGATGTGCTGTACCGTTGTTTCTGCAACCCGGGAAAGGACAATATAATTATCTGTCCGCCCACGTACGGCATGTACGAGGTAAGCGCCAACATCAACGATGTGGAAGTGCGCAGGGCGCCGCTGCTGGAAGATTTTCAGTTAGACCTGGTACATCTCGAAAACCTCGTGGATGCCAATACCAAGCTCATCTGGATCTGTTCACCGAATAATCCTACAGGAAACGCCTTAAACCGGCAGGATATAGAAACCGTGCTGAACAATTTCAATGGAATTGTGGTAATTGATGAAGCATACATCAATTTCTCCAGGCACAAATCATTTGTACAGGAGCTTACTGAATATCCCAACCTGGTGGTGATGCAAACATTCAGCAAGGCCTGGGGCCTCGCGGGTCTGCGTTTGGGAATGGCGTTTGCCGCCGCTAATATCATCGCGGTGATGAACAAGGTGAAGCCGCCGTACAATATCAACCAGTGTACACAGGATCTTGCCCTGAAAGCCCTTGAAGAAGTAGGACAGGTAAATGATATGATCAGGGAAATTGTAGACATGCGCAATGCCCTTACCGAAGTGTTTCAACGGATACCTACCGTACGCAAAGTATACCCGTCTGACGCGAATTTTTTGCTGGTTAAGATAGACCGGGCCCATGAAGTATATGAATTTCTGCTTACCAAAGGCATTATCGTGCGCGACAGGAGCAATGTGAAACTCTGCGAAGATTGCCTGCGTATTACTGTTGGCACCGAAAAAGAGAACACTTTGCTGGTTGATGCCCTTCAGGATTGGCTGTTGCTAAAAAAATAAAGCAGTTTGCGGGATAACCAGATTGCTTAATTTTAAAACATCGAATAAAAATATTCATATGAAAAAGAAGCTGATCCGTTTTGGATTATGGTCTGTATTAGCGCTGCTTACCCTGGAAAGCTGGGCAGGTCCGCGTGATAGCACCTATGTTCGCGCCGCACTGCCAGCGCCTGACGCTGATAACGCCGGTTTAAAACTGCCTGCCGGTTTTTCGGCCTTAAAAGTGGCCGACAGCATTGGCGGCGCTCGCCACCTGGTGGTTACACCCGAAGGCGATATTTACGTAAAAATGCAAACGCCTAAACCCGGCAAAGCCATTACCCTGCTGCACGACAGCAATGGCGACGGCAAGGCTGATAAAATTACCACATTCGGCACTTACCGCGGCACCGGCATCGGTATACATGATGGCTACCTGTATGCCTCATCAGATGAAGCGATTTTCCGCTACAAACTGGATGATAAACACCAGGTAATAGATACAGCAGCACCTCAAAGAATTGTGTATGGTTTGCTCAATCGTCACCAGCACGAATCAAAGAGCATTACATTCGACAATGCAGGCAATATTTATGTGAACATCGGCGCCTTCTCCAACTCCTGCCAGGAGCAGGACAGGAAGAACGGTTCAAAAGGCCGCATGCCTTGCCCCATACTGGATTCAGCCGGTGGCATCTGGCAGTTTAAAGCCGATAAACCGGATCAAACCTATGGCGATGGTGATCGCTACGCCACCGGCTTGCGCAATGTGGTGGGGCTCGACTGGAACCAGGATCAGAACCAGCTGTTTGTAATGCAGCATGGCCGTGACGGCTTGTTTGATATGTTCCCTGAGTTTTACAACCTGCAGCAGGGCAACGAACTGCCTGCGGAATGCATGTACGCCCTGAAAAAAGGCGACAACGCAGGCTGGCCATATATGTACTATGACGGCATCCAGAAAAAGAAAATGCTGGCCCCAGAATACGGCGGCGATGGTGTAAAAACAGGCGGCGAAAAAGCCATTGATCCTGTTGTTGCATTCCCTGCGCATATGGCGCCCAACGGACTGTTGTTTTACACAGGCAGCCAGTTTCCTGCACGTTACAAAAACGGTGCATTTATCGCCTTCCACGGCTCATGGAACAGGCAGAAAGGACAGAAAGGCTACTTTGTAGTGTTTGTACCTTTTAACAATGGCAAGCCCAGCGGTGACTGGGAAATATTTGCAGATGAATTTGCAGGCGTGGATAATATCCAGAGCCCTGGTCAGGCCAAACACCGTCCCTGCGGACTGGCACAAGGCCCTGATGGATCACTGTATGTAACAGACGATGTAAAAGGAGCTGTTTACAGGATCATGTACAATGGTAAATAAGCAAGGAATTCAGTTATGAAGAAAAAGATCATTACCTCACTGCTGTTATGTGCTACGGGATTATACCTGTGGGCACAGGCACAACCCGCAAAGGCATCAGCAGAAAGAGGAAAAAAGATATACGAACAGTATTGCCTCGCATGCCACCAGGTAGATGGTACCGGTGTACCGCACCTGAACCCGCCGCTCACACAAACATCGTATGTGCTGGGCGATAAAACTGCGCTGGTGCAGGTGGTACTGAAAGGCATGCAGTCATCAGTACCGATTGATGATGAATATTACTCGAACAATATGGCGCCGCATAATTTTCTGAAAGACCAGGAGATTGCGGATGTACTAACCTTTGTGCGCAGCAATTTCGGCAACAAGGCGTCTGCAGTTACAGCGGCGGAAGTAAAAGCCATACGCGCAAAAACAAAATAACGTTCATGAATTTTTAACCAACGGGCACCGGGTTGCACAGCGTTCACCGTGTTACGGACATGTGTTAACCGGTGCCCTTTCAGTTTCTATAAAAACAGCAATAAGACCAAGCATGAAAAGAGTTCTTTTTATTGACCGTGACGGAACCATTATCAGGGAAGTGCCACCAACATACCAGATAGACAGCTTTGAAAAACTGGCCTTTTACCCCCACGTACTCCGTTACCTGTCGCGCATAGCGGCTGAAATGGAGTATGAACTGGTGATGGTAAGTAACCAGGATGGATTGGGTACGGCAAGCTTCCCGGAAGATACGTTCTGGCCGGTGCAGAACTTTATCATGCAAACACTCGAATCAGAAGGTATTCATTTTGCGAGCGAACATTTCGACAGAAGTTTTGCCAGCGAACACCTGCCTACCCGCAAGCCTGCTACAGGCATGCTCACTTCATTTCTGGATAACGAAGCCTACGATATCGCCGGCTCCTTTGTAATAGGCGACCGCATTACCGATGTGCAGCTGGCCAAAAACCTGGGCTGTAAAGCCATTTGGCTCAACAACGATGCGGCCCTTGGTGCAACAGAAGTAAAAGATGGTGCTGCATTGCAGGAAGTGGTAGCGCTTGAAACCACGGAATGGCAGCAGATCTATGAATTTCTGAAACTGAACCTGCGTACCGTTCACCACGAACGCAATACCAGTGAAACAAAAATATCGGTTGACCTCAACATTGATGGCAGCGGCAAGGCCGAAATACACACAGGGCTTGGCTTTTTTGACCATATGCTTGACCAGATTGCCCGTCATGGCAAAATGGATCTGAAGATTACCACCAAAGGTGATCTCCATATTGATGAACACCATACCATTGAAGATACCGGCATCGCATTGGGCGAAGCCTTTGCCATGGCCCTGGCCGATAAACGTGGCATGGAGCGCTACGGGTTTGCCTTACCCATGGATGAAGCCGATGCACGTGTGCTGATTGATTTCGGCGGCCGCAACTGGCTGGTGTGGAATGCGGAATTTAAACGCGAAAAGATAGGGGAGATGCCTACGGAAATGTTCTTTCATTTCTTTAAATCGTTCAGCGATGCAGCCCGTTGTAACCTCAACATAGAATGCAGGGGCGAGAATGAGCACCATAAAATTGAGGCCATCTTCAAAGCCTTTGCAAAAGCGATACGAATGGCCGTAAAACGCGATCCCTTAAGCAATTACCTGCCCAGCACCAAAGGGGTACTGTAATGGAGATTGCTGTTAAAACAATGGAAATGAGCGGCAGGAAGGCAAAAAATATTTTGTTTTCTGAAAATTGTCGACCATATTTGCAGCGTAATGAAAACAATTATTTTAAATATTCATTGGTGGTGGCATACAAACTCCGGTCGGGGCTTGTAGTGGCATTGCCAGTACTGAACAATATTCATGAGCCTCGACACACGTGTCGGGGCTTTTTGTTTATGTCTGCAGCATAACAACGAACCCTGGCAACGAAAAGGCCAGCATTCATTAAAAAAGTAGTTTACTGCCAGAAAATAGAATATGAAAAAAATCGCTATTCAAACCCGGTACAAGAAAATTTTGTCCGATGTGTACACGCCGGTGGGTATTTACCTCAGGCTCCGCGACCGCTTCCGCGACACCATTTTGCTGGAAAGCACCGATTACCATGTTGCCGAAAACAGTTACTCCATTATCGGCATTAACGCTATCGGCGGTATTGAGATCACCGATTTTACCTCAGTAGAATGTAAGTATCCCGGTCAGAAACCGGAGAAACACCCTATCGCCAACAGGCAGGATATACCGGGTTTAATATGGGATTTCATGGGCAGCTTTGAAGTGGAACCTGCCACAGAAAAAGCCATCCGTGTTGCACAGGGTTTGTTTGGTTACAGCACTTATGATGCCGTACAGTTTTTTGAAACCGTGCAACTCAAATCTGCCAAAAGCGAAGGCGCCATACCATTAATGCGTTACCGCCTGTACCAGTACGTGATTGTGATCAATCATTTCAAAGATGAAATGCATATCTGTGAAAACGTAGTGCCTGGCCTGGAAAGCGATACAAGTGTTATAGAATCGCTGATCAAAAGCAAAGACGTACCGGCGTATCCGTTTAAAGCGCAGAACGGTGAAACTTCCAATATGGAAGACGAAACCTACCGCAACATGGTGAAAAAAGGTATACAGAGCTGCCTGCGCGGCGATGTATTCCAGATAGTGCTGAGCAGGCGTTTTCAGCAGCAGTTCTCCGGCGATGAGTTTAATGTATACCGTGCACTGCGCAGCATCAATCCTTCTCCTTATTTATTCTTCTTCGATTACGGTGATTATAAATTAATGGGTTCCAGCCCTGAATCGCAGCTCATCATTAAAGAGGATAAAGCGGTGGTGCACCCCATTGCAGGTACATTTAAACGTACAGGCAATGATGAAAAAGACAAACAGCTGGCCGCCGCATTACTGCTCGATGCAAAAGAAAATGCAGAGCACACCATGCTGGTAGATCTTGCACGCAACGACCTCAGCCGCCAGTGCGATGACGTGCGTGTAACACAATACAGGCAGGTGCAGTACTACTCGCATGTAATTCACCTGGTAAGTGAAGTAACCGGTACGCTGAAAGCAAAAACCAATCCTTTCTTTTTACTGGCCACCACCTTCCCGGCAGGTACCCTGAGCGGTGCACCCAAGTTTAAAGCCATGCAGCTGATTGATGAATACGAACCTACTTCACGCAGTTATTACGGCGGCTGTATCGGCTCTATGGGCTTTGACGGCAGCTGTAACCACGCAATTATGATCCGCACATTCCTGAGCAGGCACAATACGTTGTTTTACCAGGCAGGTGCAGGTGTGGTAGCAGCTTCCAACCCTGAAAGCGAGCTGCAGGAAGTAAACAATAAACTCAATGCCCTTAAAAAAGCCATTGAACTGGCTGAAACTTTATAGTGGCGCTGCCATTGTAAATAAAACGCTGAAATCATGAAAATATTAGTGTTCGATAACTACGATTCCTTTACGTATAACCTGGTGCACCTGGTTCAGAAAATCATGAAACAGGATGTGGATGTGTACCGTAACGACCAGTTGCCACTGGAAAAAGTAAAGGCTTATGATAAAATCATTCTGTCACCTGGTCCGGGCGTACCTGATGAAGCTGGTTTGCTGTTGCCGCTGATTAAAGAATATGCAGCCAGCAAACCCATACTGGGCGTGTGCCTGGGGCACCAGGCCATTGGTGAGGCATTTGGTGCAAAACTTACCAACCTCAGCAGCGTGTATCATGGTGTGGCAACACCCATACAGGTAAAAGAACCGGGTAAGGGCTTGTTTGCGCATTTGCCTGCATCTATTGAAGTAGGCCGTTACCACAGCTGGGTGGTGGATAAAGCCGGTTTCCCGGATACACTGGAAATTACTGCAGAAGATGACAAAGGTTTTGTAATGGGCCTGCGTCATAAAACATACAACGTGGAAGGTGTGCAGTTTCATCCCGAGAGCGTGTTAACACCGCAGGGGGAACGTATTCTGCAAAACTGGCTGCAGCAGTAAACACTTTCTTTAACCACACGTTTATTAAACCGCACGGCAATGAAAAAAATATTACAATACCTGTTTGAATATAAAACCTTATCCCGCGAACAGGCGAAAGAAATACTGGTGAACATTTCGCGCAGCCAATACAGTGAATCGGAGGTTACGGCCTTTATCACCGTTTTCCTGATGCGCAGCATTACCATCGAAGAGCTGCAGGGCTTCAGGGATGCACTGCTTGAACTGAGTGTAAAGGTTGATTTGAATGGTTACAAACTCGTTGATATAGTTGGCACAGGTGGTGATGGCAAAAATACCTTCAACATTTCTACACTGGCCTGTTTTATTGTGGCCGGCACCGGTCAGAAAGTAGCCAAACACGGCAACTACGGCGCCAGCAGCGTAAGCGGCGCATCGAATGTAATGGAGCAGCTGGGCTATAAATTCAAAAGCGATGAAGCACAGCTGAAGAAAGAACTGGAAGCAGCGAATATCTGTTTCCTGCATGCACCGGTGTTTCACCCTGCGTTAAAAGCTGTAGCGCCGATACGTAAAAACCTGGGCCTGCGCACATTCTTTAATATGCTGGGCCCCATGGTAAATCCTGCTGCGCCTGCTTACCAGCTGGTAGGCGTGTACAGCCTGGAAATGGCACGCATTTACAATTACCTGTTGCAGCAAACAGGCCAGGCGTTTACCATTATCCATGGACTGGATGGCTATGATGAAATTTCGCTTACCAACGATACCAAGGTTATTACGAATCACGGGGAACAGATTTTAACACCGGAATACCTGGGTAAACGTGCTGTTGCGCCACAGGATATTTATGGTGGCAACACAACGGAAGAAGCAGCCAAAATATTTAAAACCGTGATCAAAGGGGAAGGCAGCTGGGCGCAGAACGCAGTGGTGCTGGCCAATGCAGCCATGGCACTGCAATGCACCGGTAACTACAGCAGTTATACCGATGCCTACAACGCAGCTGTTGAAAGCCTGGAAAGCGGAAAAGCATACCAGTCATTGCAAACCTTAGTTAATCTGCAGTAATGAATATCTTAGAAACCATCGTAGCACAGAAGAAAAAGGAAGTAGAAAGCAGGCAGGCCGCAGTAAGCAGGGCAGAGCTGGAAAAACGTGAATTGTTCAAACGCCCTGTTTTATCCTTGCGCAGTTTTTTATTGGATCCTGAAAAAACAGGGATCATTGCTGAGTTTAAAAGAAAATCGCCTTCCAAAGGCATGATCAATGCAACCGCAGATGTAGTGGCTGTAACCAGCGCGTATGCTACCTATGGCGCATCGGGTTTGTCGGTGTTAACAGATGAGCCTTTCTTTGGCGGCAGTGCAGAAGATTTAATGCAGGCGCGTGTAAACCAGGTGCCTATTCTGCGCAAGGATTTTATGGTAGATGAATACCAGCTTACCGAAGCAAGGGCTATGGGTGCAGATGTAATTCTGCTCATTGCCGCCTGCTTAACACCAAAGGAAGTAAAACAACTGGCAGCAGCAGCCAAAAAACTGCAGCTGGAAGTATTGCTTGAAATACACAACGAAGAAGAACTGCAGCATATTTGTGATGAGGTAGATATGGTTGGTGTAAACAACCGTAACCTCAAAACATTTGAAGTGGATATCAATACCTCGCTGCAGTTGATCAATGCCATACCCGCATCAAAACCCGCAGTAGCAGAAAGCGGTATCAGCAGTGTTGATACCATTGTTACCCTGCGTAACGCAGGCTTTAAAGGGTTTTTGATTGGGGAGAATTTTATGAAACAACCGGATCCTTCGATTGCCTTTGCTGATTTTGTACAACAGCTAAAAGCAAAAAAATGAGAGTAAAAGTATGCGGTATGACCAGGGGCGACCAGGTTCAGCAACTGAACGATCTGGGTGTGGCTTTTGCCGGGTTTATTTTTTACCACAAGTCACCCAGATACGTGTTCCGCCACATGGCAGCCGCCGAAATTAAACGCATACGCGGCAACATCAACAAAGTAGGTGTGTTTGTGAACACGCCGGTAGAGGAAGTGCTGCGTATTGTAGATGATTGCGGTTTGTACCTGGTACAGCTGCATGGCGACGAATCTCCCAAGTACTGCGAACGCCTGGCTGATTATGTTACCGTGGTAAAAGCTTTCAGGTTAAGCGAGGATGATAATATTGAATGGAAAATTAAAGACTACCAGGAGGTAACCGATATGTTCCTGTTTGATACCGAAGGCGCCGGTTACGGTGGCACCGGTAAGAAATTTAACTGGAACATGCTGAAGGGGCTGAATATCCGCAAACCGTTTTTTATCAGCGGTGGTATTCAACCCGATGATGCTGCACTGTTACAGGAGTTTAGTCAGGACCCTGTTGCAAAAGATTTGTTTGCAGTAGACATCAACAGCAAGTTTGAACAATATCCCGGTATAAAAGATATGGACAAGGTAAAGCAGTTTCTGCAGGGGCTTGGCCAGTAAATAATAAAGCACTTGCCTGCACCAGCAATGCATGGCAAACAAAATACAAACAAGATGACAGCAACTTACCAGCAACCGGATGCCCAGGGTTATTACGGCAGTTTTGGCGGTGCATATATTCCTGAAATGCTGCACCGCAATGTGGAAGAGCTGCGCAGCCGCTACCTTGAAATAATGGAAGAAGCTTCTTTTCAGAAAGAGTTTCAGCAACTGCTGCGCGACTATGTTGGTCGCCCCACACCACTGTTCCTGGCAGAACGTTTAAGCAAGGCTTACAACACCAATATCTACCTGAAAAGGGAAGACCTGAACCATACCGGTGCGCATAAGATCAACAACGCTATTGGCCAGGTATTGCTGGCGCAGCGTTTAGGTAAAAAACGCATCATTGCAGAAACAGGTGCCGGTCAGCATGGTGTGGCAACCGCCACTGTATGCGCCCTGAAAGGCATTGAATGCATTGTGTACATGGGTGTAAAAGACATTGAACGCCAGGCCCCGAATGTGGCACGCATGAAAATGCTCGGCGCTTCTGTGCGCCCTGCCAATAGTGGCAGCCAAACGTTGAAAGATGCCACCAATGAAGCCATCCGCGACTGGATCAATAACCCCAGCGATACACATTACGTTATCGGCAGCGTGGTTGGCCCACATCCTTATCCCGATATGGTGGCGCGTTTTCAAAGCGTGATCAGTGCCGAAACACGCAGCCAGTTGAAAGCAGCAACCGGCAGCGAATTACCCGGTTACATGATTGCCTGCGTAGGTGGCGGCAGCAATGCAGCCGGTGCATTCTATCATTTTCTCGACGAGCCTAAAGTAAAACTGGTAGCTGTAGAAGCAGCAGGTTTGGGTGTAAGCAGCGGCATGAGTGCAGCAACTACACAGCTCGGCACACCGGGTGTATTACATGGCAGCAAAAGCCTGGTAATGCAAACCGCAGATGGCCAGGTGGTAGAACCACACAGCATTTCAGCGGGGTTGGATTATCCCGGTATTGGCCCCCTGCACGCACACCTGTTTAAAAGCGGCCGCGGCATCTTCCTCAGCGCTACCGATCAGCAGGCACTGGATGCAGCCTTTAACCTGTGCAAACTGGAAGGCATTATTCCCGCACTGGAATCATCACATGCACTGGCAGCATTAAACGAACTGAAACTGAAAGCTGATGATGTAGCAGTGATCTGCCTGAGCGGTCGCGGCGATAAAGACCTGGCTACCTATATGAAAGCCATGGAACAAAAGGGATAACGATTAATGGAGACAGTAACGAAATTACCGGCATTGGCAACACCATTTACTTTACGGCAAGCAGCAGGGGAAAGTGATTCAACCTTCCTGTACGAACTGAAGAAACAGGTATTGCGCGGTTATGTGGAAAAGATATGGGGCTGGGATGAAGCGGTGCAATTACAGTATCATGCAGCGAATTATCATCCTGAACTTACCAGCATTATTATGGTCAATGGGAACAATGCAGGTACCGTTGAAATAGATAACAGGGAGCAGGAATTGTTTATCTGCAGCCTGTACCTGTTACCGCAATACCAAAACCAGGGCATTGGCTCTGCGGTTATAACGCAGTGTATGGAGCAGGCGAAGCAGCAGGGCAAACGCCTGTCGCTGGAAGTGCTGCTGTCTAACACGCGCGCACGGGAACTGTACCTGCGACTGGGTTTCACAGCTATGCCACAGGACAACGATATTAAAATATTCATGTATAAAGATTTCGCATCATGAGCAGGATAAAAGAATTGTTTCAGCGTAAACAGCAGCAGGTACTCAATGTATACTGTACAGCAGGTTTCCCTGAACTGAACAGCACACTTACAGTAATGCAGGCCCTGCAGAACAGTGGTGCCGATTTAATTGAACTGGGTATGCCCTACAGCGACCCGCTTGCCGATGGCCCGGTAATACAGGCCAGCAGTACACAGGCACTTGCCAATGGCATGACCATTGCTGCTTTGTTCCAGCAACTGGAATCATTCCGCGATACGGTAAAAGTGCCTGTTTTGCTGATGGGTTACATGAACCCCATCCTGCAATATGGCTTTGAGAAATTCTGCGAAGCAGCAGCGCGCGTAGGCGTAGATGGCCTGATATTGCCTGATTTGCCTGCTTACGAATTTGAAACAGAATATGGTGCCATCGTTCGCAAATACGGTCTTGATTTCATCTTCCTTGTAACACCTGAAACATCGGAAGAAAGGGTGAGAAAACTCGACAGCCTCAGCAGCGGTTTTTTGTATGCAGTATCCTCTTCTTCTACCACTGGTGGTGACAAGGATTTTACTGCTGTAGAAAACTACCTGCACCGTTTGCAGCAAATGAAACTGCAAAACCCCGTGCTGGTGGGCTTTGGTATAAAAGACAAAAGCACCTTTGCCAGTGCCGGTAAATATGCGAATGGTGCCATTATCGGCACAGCCTACATTAAAGCACTGGAAGAAAGTGCAGGTGATGTGAGCGGCGCCACCAAACAATTCCTGGGAGCCATTCTCGGCTAAAAAGAAACAGTATGAACATCGCAATTGTAAAATACAATGCAGGCAATATACAATCGGTTTTATACGCGCTTGAACGTATTGGCGTTGAAGCACAGGTAACCGATGACACAGCAGCACTGCAGGCAGCCGATAAGGTGATTTTTCCCGGCGTAGGTGAAGCCAGCAGCGCCATGCATTACCTGAAACAGCGCGGATTGGATGAAGTGATTACAGGATTGAAACAGCCCGTACTGGGCATATGCCTGGGTATGCAGTTGATGTGTGCCTATTCAGAAGAGAATAATACAAACTGCCTCGGCATATTTGAAGAAAAGGTAAAACTGTTTACACCCGCTGCGGGCAGTAATATCAAGGTGCCGCAGATCGGTTGGAACAATATCTTCGATCTGCAAACACCTTTGTTCAGCGGCTTGCCGGAGAACAGCTATTGTTATTTTGTACATGGTTATTATGCGGCGCTGGGTAAACATACCATTGGCAAAGCAGATTATGTGCAGCCATACAGCGCCTCCCTGCACCGCGATAATTTTTACGGAGTGCAGTTTCACCCTGAGAAGAGCGCCGCTGTCGGCGAACAGATATTGCGCAACTTCATTACCAAAGTAGTGTAGTATGACGATACAGGAAGTGCCACTGGCCGATGTTTGGCGGATGCGCAAAGAAGTGATGTATCCTGCATTTACCATTGACCAGGTGAAACTGGAAGATGATGAGCAGGGCCTTCATCTTGGTTTGTATGAAGCAGGAACACTAATCTCTGTGGTGTCGCTGTTTCAGAAAGATGGTGCGTTGCAGTTCCGCAAGTTTGCCACTGTAACAGCTTTTCAGGGTAAGGGTTACGGCTCTGCCTTGTTGCAGCACATCATGCAGCTGGCAATGCAACAGCAAAACACCGCCATCTGGTGCAATGCACGCACTACAGCAGTAGGATTGTATAAAAAGTTTGGCATGTACGAAACCGGCGCTACCTGGCACCAGCATGGCCATGAATTTATTAAAATGGAAAAACAGTTAGGTACATGCAAATAATACCTGCCATCGATATCATTGACGGAAAATGTGTGCGGCTTACCCAGGGTGACTATGCACAGAAAACAGTGTACAACGAAAACCCGCTGGAAGTGGCCAAAGAATTTGAAGCAGCCGGTGTGCAGCGCCTGCACCTGGTTGACCTGGATGGCGCCAAAGCAGGTGCAGTAAAAAACTGGAAAGTGCTGGAGGATATTGCTTCCAACACAAAGCTGGTGATTGATTTTGGCGGTGGCATTAAAAAGGAAGAAGACCTGGCCGTAGTATTTAACTCCGGTGCAGCACTGGCTACCATTGGCAGCCTGGCAGTAAAAGCCGAAGCAGTATTTGTGCAGTGGCTGCAGCAATATGGCGCAGAGAAGTTTTTGCTGGGCGCAGATGTAAAGAATGAAAAGATTGCCATTGGCGGTTGGCTCGAAACCACAGAAATAGACATCTACAGTTTTATTGAAAAATACATGGCACACGGTATTCAGCAGTTGTTTTGTACCGATGTAAGCAAAGATGGCTTGCTGCAGGGGCCTTCTGTTGAGCTGTATACCAAAATCATCGAACGCTTTCCAACATTGCATTTTATTGCCAGCGGCGGTGTGGCCTCTATGGACGATATTACTGCGCTGCAGCAGATTGGCTGTGATGGCGTAATTGTGGGCAAAGCCATTTATGAAGGCCGCATTGAATTGTCGAACCTGGTTAAACCGGCATAAACAACATAACTATGCTTACAAAAAGAATTATACCCTGTCTCGATATTAAAGATGGTCGCACTGTGAAAGGTGTCAATTTCGAAAGCCTGCGCGATGCAGGTGACCCGGTTGAACTGGGTGCACTGTATGCACAGCAGGGGGCAGATGAACTGGTATTCCTGGATATTACCGCTACCAACGAAAAAAGAAAAACCCTGCGCGAGCTGGTGAACCGTATTTCGCACCACATCAATATCCCGTTTACGGTAGGTGGTGGTATCAGCAGTGTGGAAGATGTGCAGCTGTTGTTGCAGAATGGTGCAGACAAAATATCGGTAAACACTGCAGCTTTTAACAATCCCCAACTCATCCGCTCACTCGAAAAAGAATTTGGCAGCCAGTGCGTGGTGCTCGCCATCGATACGCGTTTGGAAGCCGACGGTGAATGGTATGTATACCTCAACGGAGGCCGTGTAAAAACGGAAACACGTTGTATTGACTGGGCAAAGAAAGGGGTAGAGCTCGGCGCCGGTGAAATTTTGCTCACTTCCATGAATCATGACGGTACCAAACAGGGTTTTGCATTGGATATTACCCGAACTTTGGCCACGCAGTTACCGGTTCCGGTAATTGCATCGGGCGGCGGCGGTACCATGGAACATTTTGTAGACGTGTT
The DNA here is from genome assembly GCF_003412455.1 of Deminuibacter soli. Classification (GTDB taxonomy): domain Bacteria; phylum Bacteroidota; class Bacteroidia; order Chitinophagales; family Chitinophagaceae; genus Deminuibacter; species Deminuibacter soli. The sequence goes on from NZ_QTJU01000002.1 coordinate 719,211, forward strand.
TCACAATGCCCATGCCGATGCTGCGCTGGCAGCAAGCATTTTCCATTTCAAGGAAATTGGAATACCCGATTTAAAGCAGTACCTGAAAGAAAAAGACATTGAAGTAAGGCTGTAACTGCCGTTTCTTTAAAGACCAAACTATAACAAACATGGAGATCAACTTTTCAAAATATGCCGATGGATTGGTGCCCGCAGTGGTGCAGGACAGCATTACCCAAAAAGTGCTGATGCTGGGCTTTATGAACGAAGCAGCCATTGCACAAACCAATGCCACCGGAAAGGTAACTTTTTATAGCCGCAGCAAACAACGCCTGTGGACAAAAGGAGAGGAGAGCGGTAATTTTCTGCTGGTAAAAAGCATACTGGCAGATTGCGACAACGATACCCTGCTGATAAAAGCAGAGCCGCTGGGTCCTGTTTGCCATACAGGCACAGATACCTGCTGGGCAGAAACCAACCGCAAGGAAGATTTTTTAACCGGACTGGAAGAGATCATCGAAAGCCGTCGCAATGCTTCGCCTGAAGAATCGTATGTGGCCAGGTTATTCCAGAAAGGCATCAATAAAATTGCCCAGAAAGTAGGAGAGGAAGCAGTGGAAGTGGTGATTGAGGCCAAAGATCATGATGAAGATCTTTTCAAAAATGAAGCGGCCGACCTGCTGTTTCATTACCTGATATTACTGAATGCAAAAGGTTTTTGCCTGCAGGATATCGTAGACGTACTGGCTAAACGACACGAAAAAAAATAGGTATGAAAAAACTGTTTATCGCCTTATTATTTTTATTACCCGCTTTAGTGCAGGCCCAGCAAGGATTTACTATTCAGGGTAAACTGGTGGGTTTGCCGGAAGATTGTATCGTGTACCTGTCAGGCAAAACAGAGAAAGATACGCTTGCCAGCGCAAAAGTAAAACAAGGCGCCTTCACCCTTAAAGGCAATGTTACCGAAACCGATTCCCGCATGCTGGTACTGCCTGCTGTAAACAGGCGTATGGTGCTGTTTATGGGCAATGACCAGATTCACATTAACGGCAACACAAAAGACTTCAGTGATGTAAGTATCAGCGGCTCTGCAGCGCACAGCGACTATGAAGCATTTATCCAGTACATCAAGCCGCTGAATGACTATGTGGAATACTACCGCACGCAAATGCAGTCTGCCACTACCACAGGCGGCAGGGACAGCCTGGCCATTATGCTGAACACTGCGTACAACATGTATGAGAACGGGGTTGACCGTTTTGTTGCCCGCAAAAAAACATCGCCCGTTACTGCATTATTGCTCGCCTACAGCTATGATACTGATCCTAACAAAGATGTAAACCTGCTCGACCGCCGGTTTAATATGTTATCTGGCGATGCATTGAATAACCAGTTTGCCCGCAACCTGAAACAGGTGCTGGCAGTAGCTAAAATAGGTGCAGTGGGAACCAAAGCCATCGAATTCACCCAGAACGATGTAAATGGTAAACCCGTATCGTTGTCACAGTTTAAAGGCAAGTACGTACTGGTTGATTTCTGGGCCAGCTGGTGTGGCCCCTGCCGTATGGAGAACCCCAACGTTGTGGCAGCCTACAACCAGTATAAGGATAAAAACTTTACCGTGCTGGGCATATCGTTAGACCAGGAAAAGCAAAGCTGGTTAACGGCCATTCAGAAAGACAACCTCAGCTGGACGCAGGTAAGCGATCTGCAGTTTTGGAATAATGCTGTTGTAAGGGCATATCACATTGAATCTATCCCGCAAAACATACTGGTTGGCCCTGACGGAACCATCGTAGCGAGAAACCTGCGTGGTGAAAGCCTGGCCACCAAATTGAAACAGTTGCTTAATTAAGCAGCAGTAATAGTAATATACAACAAACGGCAGCAATCATTACAATTGCTGCCGTTTTTCTTTGTACCCGTTATAGTGTGCTCTTTTACAGGAAAGCTTTTTCATACGCTGCCTCATCAAAGCCCAGCGCAACTACTTTATCGCCTTTTTCAATCAATGGTCTCTTAATCACACTTGTTTTTTCTTCCATCAGTGCAAAGGCAGACGGTTCGTCTTTTACTGCTGCCTGCGCTGCTTCATCAAGCTGGCGCCAGGTAGTGCCTTTTTTATTCACCAGGCTTTCCCAACCTTTTTGCTTGCTCCACGATTGCAGTTTGGCAGTTGTAATGCCCTGCTTCTTATAATCATGGAACGTATAAGTAATGTTGTGTGCTTTCAGCCAGTCAAGTGCTTTTTTTACCGTATTGCAATTCGGAATGCCGTAAACAGTATACATGCCGTAAAATTTGCTGCAAAGATAAAACATGGCGATGAGTGCACGGCATCTGCTTTGGTGGCGAAATCAATTAATATCCTGCCCTGCCTTCAGCTTGCCCACCAGGCCTTCCACATTCGTTTTATTACCCGGATCAGGTGCCTGCGTTAGTGCCTTCTGCGCATATTTCAGTGCCTCTTTATAATTACCGGTAGCTGAATAACCCCTTGCCATGCCCATGTTGGTAGTAAACACGTCCGGGTTTTTATCATAGTTCATCTTAAAAATGCTGAAAGCCTGCTTGGCCTGGTGCTGTTGCAATAGCTGCCTGGCATAGTTGTGCAATTGTACCATATCGCCCATCGGCACAGCTTTCTGCATGGCACTGTCTGCTGCAGCATCCTGGCCCAGTTTGCGCAATAGGCCTGCTTCGGTAGATAAGGTGGCAAAATTCGGCTGTCCTATAAAAGGTGCGCCAACAGCTGCGCGTGCCCAGGTAAGGCCTTCTTCAAGGTTTGTATTGCTGGTGAGGCAATAGTTGGCGGCCTGCTGGAAGGCCATCCAGGTAAAACCTTTGTCACTGCGCAGTTCCTGCCTGAATGAGGCGAGTTGCGTAGTGGTTACGTCCACATCTATTTTAAATGGAATTTTCCATTTTTCCCAGCTCAAGGCAATGGTAGCAGAGGCCGGTGTCTCATTTTCAAAGGTGTATTGCAGCCATTCTACGCTGTTGGATAACTGCTGCGGCTTTACTTTTACACGCAGGGCGTCTTCGTCTTGCTTATAGAAAAAGCTGCCCCAGCTGCCTGAATTTTTGGAGAAAATCAATGTACATTCTTCGGGCTGTACTGCGATAAAGAATCCGTATTTGCCGGCAGGTAGTTCCTGGCCTTCAACTTTTACAAGTGTGCTAAACTCAATGGTAGTGTTTTCATTGGCTCCTGCACGCCAGGGCGCCGCTTTACTGGTGCCGAAGCCGAGGTCCGCAAAGCCGTAATGCACAATACCGCCCCATATTTTGCCTTCACGGCCTTTTACGCCGGGGCGACTGTAATTAATGGTGATGTTGGTAATGCCGATGCCTTCGCTTACGGTGGCTCTTTTGTTGTCGCCATCGGGGACGGTTGTTAACTGGGCATTGGTTTGCAGGGCCGCCAGCAGCAGTGCTGCGATGATTATTTTTCTCATATGTAGTCTCGTTTGGTGAGGCCCAAACTACACAAAAAAAGCAGCAGGGCATAGTCATTTGTTACCATTGTGCACCAAACGGGATAAGTGGAAATAAAACAGCCGTTCCTGCTGGAACGGCTGCCTCATATGCTTATATTTTACTGTTCAGCGCTTATGCTTTAACATGAAATGTTACAGCATGATCACCCCACAGCATGGTAACCGTACCATTTTTGTCGATGGTATAGGTCAGTTTTTCTGTGAAAGATTTGGCTTTACCACCGGTAACTTTTACCTGCAGTGCATCCTGGTCTTTGTTTTTGTCGTAGCTGTAAGCGCCCCATGTTTGCCATGCTTTGTTGAAGATCAGCGTCCATTCGTCGTTGTTGTTGATCACAAAGAATGCATATTTACCAGCTGGTAAAGACTGCCCTTCGATAGTTACGTTTTTGCTTACTTCAAAAGTAGTTGCGCTGTCTGCGCCGGCGCGCCAGATTTTGCCGTTCATAGGCTCAAGGTTGGTGCCAATGGTTCTGCCTTTTACTGAAGGGCTGCCATAATGAATGGTAACGTTGGTGCCGCCTTTAATGGTTTGTGATACCATTTCGTGCGGGCTGGCAGGCTTTTTCTTTTCCTGTGGAGCGGCCGTTTTGTCTTTTTCCTGGGCAAACAGGGAAGCGCTGGCAAGCACCAGAGAAAGGGAAAGCAGGAGTACTCTTTTCATGGTTTATTGTTTAATTGTTTACGTGCTTTATTGCAGCTGTCGTTTGTACAGCTGAATGGTATTTTCATAACCCAGGTAAAGGGCGTCTGCAATAAGTGCATGACCTATAGATACCTCATCGAGCCAGGGAATATGCTGTTTAAAATACTGCAGGTTGTTCAGGTCAAGATCGTGGCCTGCATTCAGTCCCAGTCCCAGTTCCCTTGCTTTTTCGGCAGCAGCAACATAGGGTGCCACGGCTTTTTCCCTGTTTTGCAGAAAAGCGGTTGCATAACCTTCGGTGTACAGCTCAATACGGTCAGTACCGGTAGTGGCAGCGGCGGCTACCATTTCAACCACGGGGTCTACAAAAAGGCTTACGCGGATACCGGCGTTTTTGAAAACGCTTACAATCTGTTTCAGGTAGTCCTGGTGTTCAATGGTATTCCATCCATGATCGCTGGTAATCTGGTTAAGTGCATCGGGTACCAGTGTTACCTGGTGCGGTTTGGTTTCGAGTACGAGATCTATAAACTTCTGTTCGCTGCAATTACCTTCAATATTAAATTCGGTAGTGATAATGGGTTTTATTTCCCGTACATCGCTGTAACGGATATGGCGTTCATCGGGGCGTGGATGCACGGTTACACCATCTGCGCCAAAACGCTGCGCATCAATGGCAGCTTTTACCACATTGGGGTTGTTGCCACCACGGCTATTGCGCAGTGTAGCTATTTTATTGATGTTTACAGATAACTTGGTTGTATGGTTCATGTGTCAAAAGTACTAATTCCCGGTATCCAAAATAAAGGTATTACAACAATAACTTTACTGCCAGCCCGGTTATAATGGAAGCAGCAAAACTCATCAATGTTCCGATAAGCACATATTCCGCCTCTTTGCGTACATGATCGCCCTTAATATCGTTAAAACGCAGTATGGATTTGGCGGCAATTAAAAAGCCGATCCCCTCAAAGTGGTTGATAAGCACAAAAGTGAATACCAGCACACGTTCAAAAATGCCGATCCATTTACCTGCTGCGCTCAGGCTGATGCTGGTGCGGGCAAAATTATCTTCTGCCTCCTGCCGCCAGCGTTGTGTGGCATAACCCAGTATGTATGAAAGCGGAAATATAATGATGATATAACCCGATGCAATCAGCCAGCCCTGCCTGCTTTGCAGTATTGCTGTCCGCAGGTGCTGCCACCAGCCGCCCGGCTGGTAAAAAATACACCATACGGCAATTAGCACGGCTATGTGTGCGGCCTGGTCCAGCACAAAATACAGCAGGTTGTCTTTGCGGTACAGTTTCCACAGGTCAATCAGGTAATGCGTTACAAAAATAATCAGCGGAATGGCCCAGATGGTTTTATCGGGCGACAGCAGGTAAATAAGCGCTGCATGTATAAAGCAGTGCAGCCACAGCTGCCAGGAGCGGTATTTAAAACGTTGTTTGTGCCGCACCATTTTTTTGGATTGCAACACAAAATCGGCTAGCAGGTGTATAAATATCCATTGGTAAACAAGCAACATACTGTAAATATATTTAAAGTGCCGGAACGGCCGCTTCAAAACGCAGTAAAATTTGATGAATGACATTCCAGCCACAGGCTTGCAGCCGCTGGTGAACCGAGGGCTGGGAAATGCGGAGTACTGCGGCTATTTGTGTTTGGGAAAGATCCTGCAGTTGCAGGTATACGGCATTGGCCTGCGGATCGCTTATTCGTGAAAGCAGGTAGTTGAGCGTGGCACTATGTACCTGCCATTCGGCGGCAAAAGCCGCATCTGTGGCAGTAATGCCGATTACTTCGCCTGTTTTGCGTAGTTCGTCGGTAAGCGGACCGGATAGCTGGAAGGCCGGGCCATCTGAAAGGCTTACACTGGATGACTGGTACCTGATATCGCCGATGCCGATACCTAGCCGGATGGAAAACGAATTGATAAATAAATAGCTGTGCAGCAACAGCGCCATATGCAATACAGCCTTACGGGACCGGGTAAGTTGTATTTGCAGGCTGTCGCCGCGGAACTGCGCGTATTTGAAATCGGGATATTCCTCGGCACATCCTGTAAAAAACTGCTGCAACCGGGTTTGCAGTTTTTTACGCTGCGCATTACTGAGCGCCGAAGAGTTAATGATGTCGCCGGTTATCACGGCTGCCTTTTGCCTGCCCATATACAATAGCTTTCCCTGTAAATATAGTACTAAAATACTATAAAATACAATTATAGTACTATAATACTATAATATATGATTATAGTGCTACAGTACTATAATTAAATTTAATTCGCTTTTATCTTGATAACCACTTTTTTTACCGCTGCCGGCGATTCAATCTGGATGTTGGGCATATGCAGGTCGGTAGGAAAAAATACAGCAAACATGCCTTTTTTCAATACTGAAAAGAATGCAGGCTTCTCTGCAAACAGCATGAAATCTGTAGCTGTATCATAAGCTTGCGAAGGTGTTTGTGTGGTTAAAAAATCATGCCCTATATATTCTTCTCCCTGTACAATATACTGTACGTCTATATGTGCGCGATGTGCTTCCATTTGTTCAGTTTCGGCGAGCACTGTATCGTATTCATTTACCATCGCAAAAACGGTATCGCCGTCAATGGCATATTTACCCTTAGGTAATGTGGTAAAATCTGTTTGTTGCAGATATGCAAAAGCTTTCACAAAACGTTCGCCGAGGCCGGTGTATAAATGCGCCTGCTCCAGTGTATCAATAATCATAGCGGGAAATGGTTTAATGGTATAATGTCTGATTGGTTGTAAATATACGGTTACTGCAGTTTGGCAAGCCATAATGATGCATTCATAAACAGCTGTGTGTGGCTGTACAGCGGCCATGCTACGTACAGGTGATTGCCTTGTGCACCGGTACCGTCATCTATGGGTGAGCTGTCTGTTACCACAAACACGCGGCCTGTGCCAAACGCAGAAGAGGCGCACATGATATGCGTGTTATTCTGTGCATAACCACCCTGCCATACCAGTCCCTGTACTGCTGCGTTGGCTGAAGGGTTAATGGTAATGGTAGAGCCGTTGTTAAATTCCAGCTTTGTTACATTTCCCTGCGAGCCGTGCAGCAAAGGATTGGTGCTGTTGCCTGTTAATACGTTTGTAGATAACTCGGATATATTGGTTAAATCAATGCTGAAGCCAAAGGGATTGTTCTGCACACTGTTGTTGGTCATTAAATCGTTCCAGATATTGGGCGAATCATGGCCATCATTGTTGCGGTCAGAGATATTGTGATCAGCAATCATAAACAGGCCACCGCCGTGGTTTACAAAATTGAGGATAGCTGTTTTTTCCGATGCGGTAAATAAAGTGTTGGGTTCGTCTATTACAAATACGTCGTAATTGGATAAATCCTGCGGGTTACTGCTGTTGCCATAAGTAATGGCTGTGCCTGCGGGCAGGGTTTCAACAGTATGGCCTGCCTTGGCTAAGGCAATGCCCCAGCTGGAAAGAGCACCTGTCCAATAGGTTTCGGCTGTAGCACTGGTAACGGTATTTTGCGCAGGCGTTGGTACACGTTGCGGAGAGCCGTCTTCATCAATTACCCAGTCTGCATTGCCGGCTGTTTCGGCTTTGGTTGCATCGAACAGGAATTTTTTACCGCTGCCTGATGATGGCGGTGGTGGAGGAGGCGGTGTTGTTGTGCTATCGCCCTGGCCGGTGCCGTTAATCGTAATATCATCTATGTTCAGGCGGCTGTTGCTGCCATCGGTTTTGCGTATTTCGAGGCGCAGTGTACCGCTGGTATGTAATGGGAAGCGCGCTGTTTGCAAACCGTTGCCGGCAGTGGTAATAGTGCTGCCGGCCTGTGTATAACTGCTGCCACCATTGGTGCTGTACCAAAGCTGCCAGCTGCTGTTGCCATCGCTTCCAAAACGGGCGTGGGCAATGGTGACTGTACCGGCGCTGCCGGTATAATCAAACTGCATGGAGAGCTTGCCGTTGCTGCGGATACGGGCGCTCTGGCTGCCGTTTTTTACATCCGTGTGCAGGTTACCCAGCAGGGCATCCGTGAAATGCCAGCTGCCGGTTGACAAGTTAATGGTTCCTTCGGCGTAACTGTTTTTGGTGCCTGTTTCAAATGATTCGGAGAAGCCGGCAGCAGCAGGTGTTGCGGTTCTTGTGGCAGCAGGGTTGCTGCCGGTATCGGTGGTGTTGGTGCGGGTTGTGTGCTGGTTACACGCGCATGTGGTGAATAGTAACACAGCTGCCAGTGCCAGGGTTAATTTCATGGTATTCGCTTTGGTATTTTTTCAAATGTAACGTATACCGGCAAATGATACCTGTGAACAAATGGCTAATTCGCCAGGCTGGGACGGGTTTTGGCCTGTTTGCGCTTTCGTTGCAACAGCATGCGTTCAATACTAAGCCCCTGTACCACCACAGAAAATACAACCACGCAATAGGTGATAAACACAATAAGGTCTTTGTGCATACCCCTAGGTAAACTTAGCGCCAGCGCAATGGAAATGCCGCCGCGCAAACCGCCCCAGGTTAATATAAGTACAGAGAGCGTATCCGTTCTTTCCCTGAAACGAAGGAAAAGCGAGGGGAGCCAGATAGATATAAATCTTGCAGCCAGCACAATGGCAATGGTAATAATGCCGATAAGCCAGTAGTAATGGAAATGTTTGATGAACAGCAGTTCAAAACCGATCAGTACAAACAACACCACGTTGAGTATTTCTTCAATCAATTCCCAGAATTTATCGAGGTAATCACGCGACACATCCGACATGGAGAAGGCCTTGCTGTAGTTGCCGGTGAAGATGCCTGCCGATACCATGGTGAGTGGTTCTGACACGCCAAGGCTATGTGCCAGCGCTGCCCCGCCCATTACCAGGGCCAGGGTGATCATGACTTCCAGTTTATAGTTGTCGATTGTTTTAAGCGCTTTTAAAGCGATGTAACCAATAGCAATACCCAATACCAGGCCGCCCAGCGCTTCACGGGCAAATACCTTTGCTACATCGCTGATGGTGAGCGGGTCTTCAGGGTTGCGGATAGAGCTGATGAGTGTGAAAAAGATCACCAGCGCCACGCCATCGTTAAAGAGCGATTCGCCTGCTATTTTGGTCTCGAGCGATTTGGATACGCTGGTTTGCCGCACAATAGCGAGTATCGAAACAGGATCGGTAGGGGAGATCAATGCCCCGAACAGCAGGCATTGCAGCAGGGGAACGCCCATTTGCAGCCACTGCAGCAACAGGTATAACATGCAGCCCACCAGCAGGGTAGACATTACCACGCTGACTGTTGAGAATATGGCTACAGACCATTGCTGCCGTTTTAAATCCTGTATGCGTATCTGTATAGTGCCTGCGAACAGCAAAAAGTTCAGCACAGCCCCGATGAATATTTTACTGAAGTTCACTGAATCCAGCAGCCGTAGGGTATCACTGAAGAAAGAAGGAAATAAATTACTGCTGAGCATCAGCAGCAGCGAAATAAAAATGGCGATGAGCATTACACCAATGGTGCTGGGCAGTTTCAGCAGGCGCTGATTGAGGTAGGCGATGAGTGCCGCCAGTACCACCACGATGCAAAAGGTGTAATACAGATTCATAAGATGTAACTGTAACCAATATCGCACCAGTGTTTGCATAAACAAAAACGGGGCACTGTGCAGTGCCCCGTTGTATCAGAAAACCGGTAAAATTAATACCTGTAGTGTTCAGCTTTGAACGGACCATCTTTGGGAATGCCGAGGTAAGTAGCCTGGGCGTCGGTGAGTTCGTCCAGTTCCACACCAATTTTGGCGAGGTGTAAACGGGCAACTTTTTCATCGAGGTGTTTAGGCAGAACGTATACTTTGTTTTCGTATTTGCTGCCGTTTGTCCACAATTCCAGCTGGGCCAGTGTTTGGTTGGTAAAAGAATTACTCATTACAAACGAAGGATGACCGGTAGCGCAACCCAGGTTAACCAGGCGGCCTTCTGCCAGGATGATGATGTCTTTACCTTCTACATTGTAAATATCAACCTGTGGTTTGATGGTATCTTTTGTATGACCGTAGTTGTCGTTAAGCCATGCAATATCAATTTCAATATCGAAGTGACCGATGTTACAAACGATGGTTTTGTCTTTCATCAGTTTGAAGTGCTCACCGGTAATGATGTCGCGGCAACCGGTGGTGGTAACCACGATATCGGCTTCTTTTACAGCATTCACCATTTTCTTCACTTCAAAACCGTCCATAGCAGCCTGGAGGGCGCAGATGGGATCGATTTCGGTAACAATAACACGGGCGCCGGCACCACGCAGTGATTCTGCAGAGCCTTTACCTACGTCACCATAACCACCTACAACAGCTACTTTACCGGCCATCATTACATCGGTAGCGCGGCGGATAGCATCTACGAGTGATTCTTTACAACCGTATTTGTTATCGAATTTGGATTTGGTAACAGAATCGTTTACGTTAATAGCAGGGATAGGCAGGGTGCCTTTAGCCATTCTTTCGTACAGGCGGTGAACACCGGTAGTGGTTTCTTCGCTCAGGCCTTTGATGTGCTGTACCAGCTCAGGGTATTTGTCGAACACGATGTTGGTAAGGTCACCACCATCATCGAGGATCATGTTCAGCGGGCGGTCGAGGCTGCCGAAGAACAGGGTTTGTTCAATACACCAGTCAGCTTCTTCGAGAGACTGGCCTTTCCAGGCAAATACACCGATACCTGCTGCTGCAATAGCTGCTGCCGCATGGTCTTGTGTAGAGAATATATTGCAAGAGCTCCAGCGCACTTCTGCACCCAGGGCTATCAATGTTTCAATTAATACAGCTGTTTGGATGGTCATGTGCAGACAGCCTGCAATGCGCGCACCTTTCAATGGCTGTGAAGCACCATATTCGCTGCGTAATGACATCAAACCGGGCATTTCAGCTTCGGCTAATCTGATTTCTTTGCGGCCCCATTCAGCCAGGCTGATATCCTTTACCTTGTAAGGCAGGCTCAGGTCAACGTTCGGTTTTACGGCAGTAGACATAAAGTAATAATTATTATTGATTTTGTCTGCAAAAGTAACTTTATCAGCGATAATAGCAAAGTGTTATGGTGAAGTGCGGGTTATAATTCAGGAATGACTGTTTTATGACGCTGAACGTTGGTTAACGTTTAAAGTTTGATGGTTTAAGGTTTAAAGTTGTTGGTTGGCAACAGGGTAACATAATAAGCACGAGTATCTGTGAATCAGGTACATAAACATATAACAAAGGCTGCTCCGCGGGGGAACAGCCTTTATGTATTATTTCTGCTGCAGTACTTAATTCAGGTTCTGCAGGCTCTCCTCTATGGTTTTTATCCTGGCCTCAGCATCTGCCTGTTTCTTCTGTTCAACGGCAACTACTTCGGGTTTGGCGTTTTGCATGAACTTTTCGTTACCTAATTTCTTCATTACGCTTTCCAGGAATTTCTGCTGGTAATCGAGGTCTTTCAGCAACTCTTCTTTCAGGGCTGCGGTATCAATCTGGCGGTTGGTTTCGATAAAGAATTTATCCTTCTCAATAGCTACCACAATACTGTTGGCAATGGCATCCTGCGTAAAGCTGATGTTTTCTGCATTCACCTGTTTGGCCAGTATGCTGTTAATGGCGGTATAGTTTTGCTCACTGGCTGTTTGTATGTGCAGCTGTACGGCATCTTTGGGCTTCAGCTGATTCTTGTTACGGGCATCGCGCAGGGCAGAGATTACCTGTTTCAGCAGCTCACCGGTTGCAAGGGCCTGTGTGTCGGCTGTTGTAACAGGGGCGAATTGTTTTACGCAAAGGTCATCGCTGTGCTCGCGCAGCAGGTGGTATACCTCTTCTGTAACAAAGGGCATAAACGGATGCAGCAACTGCATCAGCTGCTCAAAGTAGGTGATGGTTTGCTCGTACACCGCAGTGCTGATGGGCTGCTCAAAGCCTGGCTTAATCCATTCCAGGTACCAGCTGCAAAAGTCATCCCATACCAGTGAATAAATCACCTTCAGTGCCTCGCTTAGCCTGAACTGGCCATACAGTTTCTCCAGTTCGGCCTGTGCCTGTTTCAGTCTTTCACCAAACCAGTTTACTGCAAAGTCCGGGGTAGCGGTCGCCGCATCACTGGCAGTGCGGGCTTTCCACATCTGCACCAGTTTCAGGGCATTCCATATTTTGTTATTGAAGTTGCGGCCCTGTTCCAGCGCGGCTTCGTCAAATAACAGGTCGTTACCTGCAGGTGAAGAGATCATGATACCGAAGCGAACGGCATCTGCGCCGTACTTATCAATCAGCTCCAGCAAATCGGGTGAGTTACCCAGGCTCTTGCTCATTTTGCGGCCCAGCTTATCACGCACCATGCCGGTGAAATAAACATCCTTGAATGGAATGGCCTGTTTAAATTCCATACCTGCCATTACCATACGCGCTACCCAGAAGAAGATAATGTCCTGGCCGGTTACCAGCACAGAGCTGGGGTAGTAGTATTTGATCTCTTCATTGTTGGGCTGGGTAATGCCGTTGAATACTTCAATAGGCCACAACCACGAAGAAAACCAGGTGTCGAGTACATCTTCATCCTGTTTTACCTCATCTATGGTAATAGGCGTTTTACATATTGTTTTGAGTTGCTCAAATGCTGCTTCTTTGCTGCCTGCTACTACAAAGCTGCCATCCGGCGCATAGTAGGCAGGTATTTGCTGACCCCACCACAGCTGGCGGCTGATACACCAGTCCTGCACGTTCTCAAGCCAGTATTTGTAAGTGGCCAGGAACTTATCACCCGGGTGAATAGAGATTTCACCGCTGGTAACCGCTTCCAGTGCGGGTTTGGCCAGTGCCTGCATTTTTACAAACCACTGGGTACTGATGCGGGGCTCAACCACGGTATCGGGGTTGCGCTGACTGTAACCCAGGCGCGTGCTGTACATTTCTTCTTTTACCAGCGCACCGTCTGCTTTCAGTTGTTCAACAGCCTTGGTACGTGCTTCAAAACGGTCCAGGCCTACAAACACTTCCGCTGCGGCACTCAGGGTACCATCGGGGTTAAGCGTATCAATTACTTCAAGTTTGTGTTTCAAACCAAGGTTATAGTCGTTAATATCGTGTGCAGGTGTTACTTTCAATGCACCGGTACCAAAGGCAATATCTACATACTCGTCGAATATAATGGGCACGTGCCTGTTTACCAGGGGTACAATGGCCTGTTTGCCTTTCAGGTGTGCATAGCGTTCATCATTGGGGTTAACGCAAATGGCGGTATCACCCATAATGGTTTCAGGGCGCTGCGTGGCAATGGTGATGTATTCATTGGTGCCGGCAACCTGGTACTGTACATGGTACAGCTTACCCTGCAGTTCTTTGTATTCCACCTCCTCATCGCTGAGGGCTGTTTGTGCTTTGGGGTCCCAGTTAATCATGCGCGCGCCGCGATATACCAGTCCTTTGCCATACAGGTCAATAAACACCTGTATTACGGCTTTGTAGTAATGGTCGTCCATGGTAAAACTGGTTCTGTCCCAGTCTACGCTGCAACCAAGGCGTGCTATCTGGCTATAGATGATATTGCCGTATTTTTCTTTCCATTCAAAAGCGTAGCGTAAAAAATCTTCGCGGGAGAGATCGGCTTTTTTAATGCCTTTCTCTTTCTCGAGCATCTGTACCACCTTGGCCTCAGTGGCAATAGAAGCATGGTCGCTGCCCGGCACCCAGCAGGCATTGAAACCGCTCATACGCGCTTTACGCACCAGTATATCCTGTACGGTTTCGTTAAGGGTGTGACCCATGTGCAGTACCCCCGTAACATTCGGTGGGGGAATTACTACGGTGAAGGCTGGGCGTGCATCCGGCTTGCTGTTGAAGTATTGTTTTTTCAACCAGTGCGGGTACCATTTCTGTTCGGCTTGTTGCGGCTCAAAATTTTTACTCAGTTCCATGTATGTTGCATGTTTCGGGTGGCAGGCGGTTACGGCAGATAGCTAAAAATGCCTGTTACACCTGTTTCGGGGGGCAAAAGTAAGGATTCTGCGGGCAAATGCGGCCACTAAACACAGCTGTGGCAGGCACTATGCCGCATAAAAAAGCCTTCCGTTGGGAAGGCCGATCTTAAGTAATTGTTGAAATATTACCAGATGGCCATTTTAGCATCCCAGTTGTAGCGTGAAGGCACAGATGGGGAGCTGACTGAAGGTGCCTGCAATGTAGCATCCTGTTCAGTTACCGGCGCAGTTTCTTCTGTTGCTTCGGCAGGCAGTTTATGTGTGCACATAAATACCGTGACCCTGATTTTGGTACCGGCTTTTTTCAATGCCTTCATTTTGCTGCAGCTGGTGAGCAGTAAAACGGATATGATAAGAAGAAAAAAGCGTTGCATAAAAACCCTGTTTTGAAGTACGAAATTATAAAACGTTTTGATTATTTGGAGTGGTTTTGCACACCAGCAGGCACCCGTTTTTTCACCGGTTTTACAGTGAAAATGAACTGCTAAAATATTAGCATTCAATAAGCTGTTGACAATCAGCTGGTCATTTGATGCAGGTTGCTACATGTATTTTGCCATATGCAAAAACGTAACGTTTAAAATCGTCGAAAAAGTGCATTAATTTTCCGGAAACAATTTTTATCCACATGGAATATCTGCGGGGATTTGTTTTAGTTTGCTGAAGAGATGTATGCAATTGTAGATATAGAAACAACGGGTAGCCATCCCCAGGACAACGGGATTACCGAAATTGCCATCATACTGCATGATGGTGAAAAAGTTGAGGGGCGTTTCAGCACACTCATTAACCCATTGGTGCCCATACCCCGTTATGTGGCATCACTTACGGGTATTACCAACGAAATGGTAGGCCCGGCACCGTTGTTTAAAGAGGTAGCCGGCAATATTTACCGCCTGTTGCAGGGGCGTATTTTTGTAGCCCACAATGTGAACTTCGACTACTCCTTTATACGGTATCACCTGCAGAATGCGGGTTTTGACTGGACTGCCCGTAAACTATGCACCCTGCGCATGAGCCGCAAGGCATTTCCGGGATTGCCGAAGTACGGGTTAGGCAATCTCTGCCGCTCATTAGACATCATGATCGAGAACCGTCACCGCGCAACCGGCGATGCGGAAGCCACAACCATCCTGTTTGATAAAATGCTGGCGCAGGGCGGGGAGAAAATGATCAGGGAGTTCCTGAAAAAAGAAGCCCGCGAACAAATACTGCCACCCAACCTGCCCAAAGAGCTGATTAAGGAACTGCCTTACACGCCCGGCGTTTATTACTTTCATAATGAAAAGGGAAAGGTGATTTATGTGGGTAAGGCGAAGAACCTGAAAAAGCGTGTGATCAGTCATTTTACGGGCCTGGATACAGGAAAAAAGCGGCAGGCATTTCTGCGCGAGATACACATGCTCAGCTATAAGGAATGTTCATCTGAATTCACTGCCTCTATTCTTGAAAGTGTTGAAATAAAAAGGCTGTGGCCTGAATTTAACATCAGCCAGAAGCACGCCGAGCAATTGTATGGCCTGTATGTATTTGAAGACAGCAGGGGTTATATGCGGCTGGCCATCGATAAAAAACGAAAGAACCTGGCACCTGTTACCAGCTTCGCCATGCTGACCGATGCCTACCGCGTGTTGCGCAAACTGATAAAGGAGTTCGGGCTGCACCCGGTGCTGTGTTTTATTGAAAAAAATACCAGCTGGCAGCCGGATATGGATGCCGATGTATACAACCTTAATGTAGCCAAAGCGCTGGAATGGCTGCAACAACAGCAGGAAACCTTCCTGATACGCGAAAGTGAATTTGGCAATACCTGTTATGTACTGGTTGAGAATGGTCATTTTTACGGGATGGCCATTGTAGAAGAAGAAACCAGCCTGCAGCTCGATGATATTAAAAAGGTGATTACACCTATGCCCGGCAATGAAATGATTCATGCCATGATACGCAACTACGCCTACCGTTATCCTGACCGTAAAATTGCCCTCTCCGTGTAACACCTGCGTGTGAAATAGCACCAACCAAAATCTACGCTTTATGAAATCTGTACAACGTCTCATGCTATTGATTACCCTCTTGAAGGTTTAACGTTTGAAGTGTAAAGTTTTCTACCGGTTTTTTTATTGCCATATCCTTACCCCGGCATCGGCCCGGGCCATCTGGAAGCTTTCCTAAAGCTTTCACCAGGCCAGGCAGTACCCTGCCCACAGGCCGGTCGTACAGAATCGCATTGATTATCAACCATCTTTCCTCCGCCCTAACTTTAAACCTTAAACTTCAAACCTTAAACGAAATCCCTCCCCGGCGGACAAACCCGGCAGGCATTGAAGTGCACCATCATGTTACCCAAATGGGCCCTAAGTTTGGTTTTTTCTATTTTTTCTTTTCCGGTAGTCCACCTACATTCGCACCCGTTTATAGCGCAACATATGACCGAATTTGCACAACCCATCGCCGTGAAATTAAACCTGCGTGTTCCGCAGGTTGACGCAGTTTTAGCCTTGCTGGCCGAAGGAGCCACCATCCCGTTTATTGCCCGTTACCGGAAAGACAAGACCGGTGCACTTGATGAAGTGCAGATACAGCATATACAGGATGAAGCCAGGGTGCTGAAAGAATTCACCGAGCGAAAAGCCTTTATTGAAAAAGCCATTACCGAGCAGAACAAAATGACGGAGGCGCTGCAGGCCAAAATCAATGCAGCCACCACCATTACCGAGCTCGAAGACATTTACCTGCCTTACAAACCCAAACGCAAAACCAAGGCGCAAACCGCCCGTGAGAATGGTTTGGAGCCGCTGGCCATCAGCCTGCTGGAACAGGGCGACCTCGACATCCAGGCGCTGGCAGCAGGGTTTATCAACGACAAGGTTACTACCGTTGATGAAGCATTGCAGGGTGCCCGTGACATTATCGCCGAACAGGTGAACGAAGATGCACAGGTACGCGCACGCATGCGTAAAATGTTTGAAGACGCTGCTACCTTTCAAACCAGCGTGCTTACTGATAAGGAAGCAGAAGGTATTAAGTACAAAGATTACTTCGACTTTAGCGAGCCCATCTCGAAAATGCCGTCACACCGCATATTGGCAGTACTGCGCGGCTTTTTGGAAGGCTACCTGCGTATGTCTATTGCACCGGTAGAAGAAGATGCAGTAGAAAGCGTGGAGAAACAATATGTAAAAGGCATGGGCCCTGCTGCCGACCAGGTACGCAAGGCAGTAAAAGACAGCTACCGCCGTTTGCTGCAGCCCAGCCTGGAAACAGAATTCAGAACAGCGCTGAAACAGCAGGCAGATGAAGAAGCGATCACCGTATTTGCCGAAAACCTGCGCCAGCTGCTGTTAAGCTCACCGCTGGGCAGCAAACGCATACTGGCCATTGACCCCGGTTACCGTACCGGTTGTAAAGTGGTTTGCCTTGATGAGAAAGGCACACTGCAGAAAACTGACCTGATTTTTGTACACGAGAAAAACAGGGTGCTCGATGCAGAATACAAGATCAAAGAACTGGTAGCGAAATACAATATTGAAGTGTTTGCCATCGGTGATGGTACCGCAGGCAGGGAAACAGAGCAGTTTATCAAAGGGCTGCAACTGGGTTTACCGGTGTTCCTGGTGAATGAAGATGGCGCCTCTGTATACTCAGCATCAGAAACTGCAAGGGAAGAATTTCCTGACCAGGATATTACCGTACGTGGTGCGGTGAGCATTGGCCGCAGGCTGATGGACCCGCTGGCAGAGCTGGTGAAGATTGACCCTAAAAGCATCGGCGTAGGGCAGTACCAGCACGATGTAAACCAGTTCAGGCTGAAGGAGAAGCTTGACCAGACTGTAGTAAGCTGCGTAAATGCCGTGGGTGTTAACCTTAACACCTCGAGCAAACACCTGCTGCGTTATGTGAGCGGCATTGGTGATTCACTGGCTGATAATATTGTGAAGTACCGCAATGAAATAGGCCGCTTTACCGATCGCCAGCAACTGCTGAAAGTACCACGTTTGGGTAACAAGGCATTTGAACAGTGTGCGGGTTTCTTGCGCATTAAAGAAGGTGCACACCCGCTTGATGCCAGCGCCGTACACCCCGAAGCATACCCGGTGGTAGAGAAAATGGCGGCTGACCTTGGTGTTGACATCAGCGCGCTGATTGGCAACGACACTTATGTAAAACAGGTAGACGTTAAGAAATACGTAACCGAGCAATTCGGTGAACATACCATTAAGGATATCCTGAATGAGTTGCGCAAGCCGGGTCTTGACCCGCGCAGTGAAGTGCAGCAGTTTGAGTTTGCAAACATCTATTCTATTGAAGATGTGAAGCTGGGCATGGTAGTGCCTGGTGTGGTAACCAATATCACCCGTTTTGGCGCGTTCGTTGATATCGGCGTTAAGCAGGATGGCCTGGTGCACGTGAGTGAAATTGCACACCAGTATATTACCGACCCCAGCGAGGTGCTGAAACTGAACCAGCAGGTACAGGTAAAAGTACTGGAAGTAGATACTGCGCGCAAACGCATTGCACTGTCTATTAAACAAACCCAGGAAGCACCTGCACGCAGTGGCGGCAAAGGTGATTTTAAACCCAAAGGCAGTGGTGGTGGTGCACAGCAGAAACAACAGCCTGCGAAGAAGAAAGAAGAAGACCTGTCTGGCCTCAGCGTGAATGATGCGCTGGCAATGCTGAAGAAGAAATTCGGCAAATAGGTACAGCGGCGATAAGGCATATAAATAGCCTGGCACTAAACCTGCCGGGCTTTTTTATGGCTGTATAAAACGATCAAGGAGGGAGATGAATTCGGTACGGTCAATCATATGTGCGCCCAGGCTTTCGAGGTGACTGGTATATACCTGGCAATCGATCAGTTGCACCTGTTGCTGCTGCAGGTATTGCGCATAGCTGATAAAGGCATATTTGCTGGCATTGCTTACCAGGCTGAACATGCTTTCTCCAAAATATACCTGCCCCATGCGGATGCCGTACAAGCCGCCTGCCAATTCACCATTGAGCCAGGCTTCAGCGCTGTGTGCATGGCCGCTGTGGTGAAGGTCGATATAGGCGGCTTTTACTTCATCGGTAATCCAGGTGCCATCCTGGCCCTCGCGGTATACCTGCTGGCAATGGCTGATGACCTGTTCAAATGCTTTGTTGATGGTAAACTCAAACGCGTTTCGTTTAAGCAATACCTGCATGCTTTTGCTCACCTTCAATTCTTGCGGCAGCAGCACAAACCTCGGGTCTGGGCACCACCACAGGGGAATGTCTCCTTCAAACCAGGGAAAGATGCCCTTGCGGTAAGCCAGTAATAGCCGTTCCCTGCGCAGGTCGCCGCCCATGGCCAAAAGCCCGTCTTCCATGGCATCGGAAACAGGCGGAAACCATAAACGAGTGTCTAAAACGTGTAAGGACATGCAGGTGAAAAGGGGGAAGGTTCAACGAAACGGTTGCGTGTGTGGCAAGGGGAATTTTAGCGGTCTACCATTGCTTCAATGGTGGCGCCGATGCCCCTGTCGGTGATTTCGTTCTGCATGGGTTTTAGTGTGTCGTAATCGCCGTGTTTAACAGCATACTTGCCTTTGAAGTGGATGAACATGGCACATTGTTCGGCTTGTTCGCTGCTGTGGCCGCAAACTTCCACCAGGGTTTCAATGACCCATTCAAAAGTGTTTACCTCGTCGTTCCATACAATAAGCGAATAGGGAAACTCGGTATCAGTGAGTACTGCTACATCATCTTCTTCAAAAGGCTTATCGTACGTGTCATTAATAGCAAATCTCATGTCGCAAAATTATTGCATCAACTGCAAATTATGTGCTGTGTGGAAGATTTGTTCCCCGGAAAGGGTGATTTTTACCAAGTTGTTAAAAAATAGGCCGTAAAGCGGGATTATTTAACAGAAATGGGAGGAACAGTTTTAAAGTTTGAGGTTTAATGTTTGAAGTTTAAGCGGGGAAGCATTTAATTGTTTAATGCTCAGCTGGTATACCGGACACGTTGTACTCAACAGGTATCCATACACGGTAGCGGCTTTTAACATCCCAGTTGTTTCCCGCCGAGGAGAAATCAACCAGCGGTATATCAATGTTCACCGGGTTTTCGCCGCTGCCTGTTTTGTTGTAGCGGGTAAAATATAACCAGGCGCCGGGCCTGGCAGCAGGTGCCTGTTCTGCCGTGTCGTTGTTGCTGCCGGTGCTGGTGATGGCGGCATCAATGGGGTAGCTACTGAAACGGCTATCTCTTGCCAGCACTACCGGTCCGCGTGTAAAAGCGGCAAAGTCGCCCTGCGGGGTGTGGTGTACCTGTGTTTTAATGCGCATGTCAACATGCAGGGTAATTACATCGCCTTTTTTCCAGGTTTGCTGCAAGGTGAAATAGCGGCCGGGTGTAATGCTGTCTGTAACCGGTTTGCCGTTTACTGCTACCTGCGTATGCGCACTCCATGCCGGTATGCGCAGGTTAATGGCAGCGTTTACAGGAGCATCGGGCTGCAGGGTAATGGCAACATCGCCATCAGCGGGGTAGCCGGTTGTAAGCTGCAGCTGCAGTTGGTGATTGCCCGGCAGTTGCAGTTGTGCGTGCGCTGCATTATACAGGTTGAGGTAAATATTTTGCTGCTGCTGCATTACAGCCACATCGGGCAGCAGGGTATAACCGCGCGGGCCATTGGCCATGCAGCAGTTAATGTGCATGTTGCACTGAAACTCATCAAGGTCCCTGAACCCCTGCAGGCTGCTGTATTTGCTGAAGCGGCCTGATGGAGATAGTGAGCCGGGCAGGTTATTATAAGCGGTGGTCTCAATGTCATCGAGCAGCTGCGGGTTGCCGGTAATGCGGTACAGCTCGTAGCAGAGCTTCATCCAGGTAATGGTAACACAGGTTTCCATGGTATGCATGGATGGAAAGTATTGCTGCGACTGGCCACCATACCAGCATTCCATTGCCGCGCCGGAACCAACGATATTGATTTCTGTTTGGCGGATATTGGCTACGGTTTGCACCACGGCATTGAGGTAATCTTTGTTGCCGGTGAACCGGTAAAGCTTCAGCAAGCCATCGTAACAGCTCATCATTTCATAAGCTTTGGCACCATTTTTCCAGGTCCACCATTCTTCAGGTGTTGCGGTAGTAAACCGTTGGGCAACCGGCACGTTTTGCAGGGCCTTGCTGATGAGTTGCGGCCCCTCCGGTGTTTCCCATTGCGTTACGATGTATTGTGCAAAAGCAAGATAGTTTTTGTTGCCGGTGCGCTCGTACAGCAGCATTACAGGTTCTAATATGGAAGAGCTGGGCATACCGCGGAAGTTACCGGTTAATACAATGTTGGCTTTGCCCGGACCGATTTCTGTTAAGGTATAATCCAGCAAGCGTTCTGCACCTGCCAGTGCTTTTTTATCGCCTGTAAGATCATAGTAATACACCAGGCCGAGCAGGGTATATTTTCTGCCCCATACATCCCATCCCTGCAGGTGTTTGCCGGGTGCGTAATTGCCAATATACCCATCTGCCGTTTGCGTGGCAAGTATACCGGTAACAGCTTGCTGCATGGTGTGCAGCAAGGCAGTGTTTGTTGTATCGTATGCATATGCTTTTACGGCAGAGAGCATCCATTTACCCCAGAATTCTGTTTGCCATAAACTGCTTTCATTTCTTTCTTTGAAAGGAGCAACCAGTGATGCCACGTCCTGCGCGTTAATGCTGTGTTGTGTTACAAACTGCAATTTTTCGCCAAGGTAGCCATCGAACTGCAGGTGTGTAGCCGGGTTGGCTGCATAGGGCTGCCTGCTGTCTGCTTTAAATGGCAGGTGCGAAGCAACCTGTGCATGGGCAGCATATAAACCCGACAACAGGCAGGTAAACAGCAACAGGGCTCTTTGCATATGGTGTATTTTGCCCTGAAGGTAAGTTGCCTGGTTTAAAAATACCATTGCAAAAATGGCAGCTGCATAAAATATTTTGCCACGGGCCTGTATCTGTTAAAATAGTATTTTCAATTGCTGTTTTGCAATTAATGTTATTCTAACAATTATTTAAAAGCATGAAAAGAACATTGCGATTGATCCCGTTTTTATTGTTCGCTGCCGTGTCACCTGCAAGTGCACAGCAGTGGCTGCCTTTGTACAAAGACAGTATTCCCAACAGTATCCCATCGCCAGATAAGGAAAAGATGGAGATACAGCATGGTATTGAAATTACCAGCAATATTACCCGGCCGGGTATTACTTTGTATCAACCTGCGAAGCCCAATGGCGCGGCAGTGATTATATGCCCCGGCGGTGGTTACTGGATTGAAGCCACCAGTCATGAAGGTGCTGATGTGGCCAAACGTTTTGCCGCTGCAGGGGTAACGGCAATTGTATTAAAGTACCGCATACCCAATGCCGAAACCATGCGCGATAAAAGCATTGGTGCCTTGCAGGATGCACAGCAGGCTTTACGGCTGGTACGTGCGCATGCAGCAGCCTGGCATATTGATGCGGCGCGTGTAGGTATAATGGGCTTTTCTGCGGGTGGGCACCTGGCATCCAGCGCAGGCACGCATTTTACAAAAAGCTTTCTGCCGGAAGCTGATACGGCGGGCTTGCGGCCTTCGTTTATGATACTGGTATACCCGGTGATCAGTTTCAGCAACACCATCGGTCATTCCGGTTCGCGTGAGCAGCTGCTGGGCAAGGCGCCTGATACCGCACAGGTGCAATACTTTTCTAACGAGCTGCAGGTAACGGCTGCCACCCCGCCCACCTTCCTGGTACATGCCAGCGACGATGACGGCGTAAGTCCTGAGAACAGCATTTTATTTTACCAGGCATTGCTGCGCAACCATGTACCTGCTGAAATGCATTTGTACCAGCAGGGCAAGCATGGATTTGGTATGCATTTGCCCAACAGTAAAATTGACTGGATGAATGATTGCCTCAACTGGATGGCAACCAACCAGTGGACCAGGTAAACCAATCTCCCATCACCGATAAAGCTTAGCCATGCTATCAACCATTAACAGCATGCCCTTACAACAGGTAAGCAGGCAACCATTTTTATTTTACAAACGAAGTTTCTTTATACTATGCGCAGCGGTTGCAATGGCAGCCTGCGGCGGCAAACAGCCCAACAGCGATCAGTGGAATGTATACGGCGGAAACAAAGCCGGTACACGGTATTCATCACTTACACAGATTGATACAGGTAATGTGCAGCAGCTGGCTGTTGCATGGACGTATCATACCCATGATGCAGATACGGTTAATCATTCGCAGATACAATGCAACCCCATTATTGTAGACAACGTGTTATACGGCAGCACGCCACAGCAAAAGATCTTTGCACTGGATGCCGCTACCGGTAAGCAGAAATGGGTGTTTGACCCGCTGGATAAGAAATCGGGTGATGCCTCGTTTTTTGTGATGAACAATATCCGTGGTGTAAGTTACTGGGCAAGCGGGGATGATAAACGTATTCTTTTTACAGCAGGTGCCTACCTGTATGCCATTAGTGCAACAGATGGTAAACCAATCCCTGCTTTCGGGAACAAAGGCCGTATTGACCTGCATGATGGCCTGGGCAGAGATGTAAGTCAATTGTTCGTAACCAATACCTCGCCGGGCATTATTTACAAAGACCTCATTATTACCGGCACCAGGGTAGATGAAGGCGCCAATGCAGCACCCGGGCATATCCGCGCGTATGATGTGCGTACCGGTAAACAACAATGGATTTTCCATACCATACCACAGCCTGGTGAGCCGGGTTATGAAACCTGGGAAGATCCCAATGCCTGGAAACATATCGGCGGTGCCAACTGCTGGAGTGGTTTTACACTGGATGAACAAAAAGGGATAGTGTTTGCTGCCGTGGGATCTGCTTCCTATGACTTTTATGGCGGCATGCGCAAAGGCGCCAACCTTTATGCCGATTGCATGCTGGCACTGGATGCAGCCACAGGTAAACTGGTGTGGCATTTCCAGGATATACACCACGACCTGTGGGACAAAGACATACCAACACCACCGGCACTGGTAACCATACAACGTGATGGTAAAAATATTGAAGCAGTAGCACAGCCCACCAAAACCGGTTATGTGTTTGTATTAGACCGTGCAACAGGCAAGCCATTGTATGATGTAAAAGAAGTGCCTGTGCCAACAGTGTCTGATCTGAAAGGTGAGAAAGTATATCCCACGCAGCCCATGCCGGTATTGCCCAAGCCATTTGCAAGGCAGCATATGAGCGAAGAAGATATCAATCCATTGTTGTCAGCTGCCGAACAGGACAGCCTGAAAAAAGTATTGCAATCGCTGCATCATGACAATATGTTTGACCCGCCCTCGCAAACCGGTACGCTCATATTCCCGGGCTATGATGGCGGCGCAGAATGGAGCGGCCCGGCATTTGACCAGCAGACAGGGCTGTTGTATGTAAATGCCAATGAAATGCCTTGGATACTGCATATGAAAGAAGTGAAAGCAGCGCAACAGCAGGCAGAGAACTGGCTGCAGGCAGGTCAGCGTTTGTATCAAACCAACTGTATTACCTGTCATGGGCCTGAGCGTAAAGGCGGGGGCAACTATCCTTCGCTGGTTGAAGCAAATAAAAAATACAATGCCTTGCAACTGGATACACTGCTGCTGAACGGCCGCAGGATGATGCCTGCCTTTCGCCAGCTGAGCCTGCAGGAACGCCAGGCCATTGCTTCGTTTATACTGGATAACAAAAAAGCACAGGCAACAGTATTTACCGGGCCTAAGGCAGCGCCTGACAGCTTTCTGCAACTGCCATATGCGGGCACCGGGTACATCAAGTTTCTTGCGAAAGATGGTACGCCCGCCATACGCCCTCCCTGGGGTACCTTAAGTGCGATAAATTTAAATACCGGCAATATTGACTGGCAGATACCATTGGGACAAACAGCTGCCGGTGAACAACATGGTGTTGTAACAGGAACGGAGAATTATGGCGGCCCCGCTGTAACGGCCGGTGGCCTTGTGTTTATTGCTGCAACCAGTGATGCCAAAATACGCGCATTCAACAAACACACGGGTAAATTATTGTGGGAGCATGCGCTGCCTGCCAGCGGCTTTGCCACGCCAGCTGTGTATGCCGTAAATGGTAAACAGTATGTGGTAATTGCATGTGGTGGCGGTAAGCTGCACACCAGTTCGGGCGATAGTTATGTAGCGTTCAGTATACCGGATAAGAAATAACCGGGCTTTAACAATGCACTGCACAGTAAGCATGGCACAATAATGGCAACACAAACAGAAAATAGCTTATCATGGAAATCATTATTCAATCATTAGGGTTCAAAGCAGGCGATTCTCTGGAAACATTTGTGAAGGATAAGTTGAACACGCTGAAAAGCGACCGTATTGTAAGCGCCAATGTAACACTGTACAAAGGGCCAGACAGTGATCCGGAAAGCAATTACTGTGAAATACGCCTTGAAGCACCGGGCAACGACCCGTTTGTAAAAAAACAGGGTGCGCATTTTGAAACAGCTATCAGCGAATGTGTGGAGGTATTGACACAGATGTTGCAAAAATCGAAAGACAAGCAATCAGCTGCACGCAAGGCAGAGAGTGCAGCGATACAGGATGCCCTGCTGGAAGGAGAAGATGAAAGCGATGGTACTGAACCTGAACTGGAAGATGTGGTAAAATAATCAAAGTGTTAAACGTAATAATAACAGGCCCGGGTATTCCGGGCTTTTTATTGGGATACTATTTTCCCGTCTTTGACAACGGTTCTTTGGAAACCGGGTCATGGTTCATCTTGGTGTGGCATGCCTGTACAAGCAGGCAAAGCAGAGCTATAACAGAAACTCTCATGTGTTGAGTTGAAAGGTGATGGCAGTGTACACTTCCGGTCATGTAATTAATATCACTTACCAAAGCCATGGCCAAAGAACTGGCACCAAACGAAAAAAAACAGCAGCTTTTAATACAGCGATCAATGAATGGCATGCAGTAGTTACAGGCACCAACCAGGATGATGTAAATGCCGCTGCCACTGCATAGAAACTGGGTTTATTGCTGCGGCTGGACTACTTTTGTACAGCAATAACCAAAACCAGGAAACACTATGAAACCATACGTTATATGTCACATGCTGAGCTCAATTGATGGCAGAATACAAACCGCAAACTGGAAGGGCATGAACGACCAGGGCCTGTACGAACGCACCGGTGAAACAACCGAAGCCCAGGCCTGGATGTGTGGCCGTACCACCATGCAGCAACATTTTGCAGTTCCCTTACCTGATTTACCCGAAGCCCCGGCTGATTTGCAGAAGCGTGACCATGTAGGCAATTGCCAGTCTGATACCTGTGCCGTAGTGGTAGATCAGCATGGCAAGCTGGGATGGGCAAGCTCTACCATTGACGGAGATCACATTATAGTGGTATTGACAGAAGCGGTTTCATTGAACTATGTGGCCTACCTGCGCAGCCTTGGTATCTCTTATATTTTCGGCGGCAAAACAGAGATCAATTTCAGCAATGTGCTGGAAAAACTGAACCAGCTGTTTAATATATCCAGGATTAAACTCGAAGGTGGCGGTGGCATTAACGGCTCTATGCACCAGGCCGGTTTAATTGATGAATACAGTTTTGTGTATTACCCGGTGGCAGATGGAAGCGTGAGCCCTACCAGTATTGATACCAACCAAAAGCCCGGTATATCAGCATTTACAAACCTTACCTTACTGCATTGTGAAGTGCTGGAGGGAAACATGGTGTGGTTGCGCTACAAAGTAGAGCGATAGTAGTGGAAGATCGCTGGTGAAAAGTGAATAGTGAATGAACTTGGCGAATTAAATTATACAGCCAATGCCGGTGTCCGCACCGGCATTTTTTTGCTGCTGCCAGTTCAGATTTTCACCTTGTTCCATGCTTCTTTGCCGGAGTTGGCGGTTTGACCGTTGGGCAAAGGAAGCTCTTCTTCGCAGCCGGGAGCACCACCGGCGGTTGCGGCCTGTGATTTTTTAAGGAAATCCTGCTGCCTGGCCGTGCTGTCTAACCCCATCATTTAAATGAGCCGTTTGAGCAATGGCATAGGGCTGCATCAGAAGATTATTATTCCCGAGGTCTTCATTCCTTCACACCCATATCTCGGGAGAGCGGCTCGCTGCCTGGTTTTGCCGGTGGTGGGGCAGGTGCGGGCTTATCCACGGTATTGCTGATGCGGTGAATATGGATGTCCTGCTGCGGGAAGGGAATGCTGATGTCGTTCTTTTTGAAATGTTCGTTGATGGTTGCAATGGTATCGCTGCGTACAGTGAATGCATCGCGCAGCTGGCGTACCCAGAACAGGATCTTAATATCGATGGAGCTGTTGTTAAACGCTTCGAACTGCACAATGGGTTCGGGATATTTCATGATGCGTTCATCTGCGCTCAACAGCTGCAATAACAGGGTTCTGGCTTTTTCGAGATCGGTATTGTAGGCCACACCCATTAAAATGTTCATTCTTCTTTTGCTGCCGCCAGATGTCCAGTTAATGAGGTGCGAACTTAACAGGTCGCCGTTGGGCATAATCAGGTCTGCCCCGTCCCAGGTAGTAATAATACTGCTTCTGAAGCCGATGGATTTCATGGTACCGCCCTGCCCGCCTATTTCAACCACATCGCCCACGTTCACGGGTTTTTCAAATGCAATGATTAAACCGCTTACCAGGCTGTTCACCAATGTTTGCAGGCCCAGGCCCACACCCACGCCCAGGGCGCCCAGTACAAGTGTAATTTTATCGAGCGATAAGCCGGCAGCTGCAAAAGCGAAGAATAAGCCAATGCTGATAATAGAAATGCGTACAAGCAATAACCAGCTGCCCAAACCTGTTCTTCCCTCTTTTTGGGGTTTGCCACCGGAGGGTTGTTTGTCTGAAGCGAAATATGATACAATGCGTGAGGTAATCACGGAGATACCCATAATGAGTACAAAAATGAGCAGACTATCGATAGAGAATGTGTAACTGCCCACGCTTCTTTCTGCTGCCAGAAATGTTTTGAAGGGGTCTGAAATAAGCCGGAAGGCATAGAAGTTGCGGCCAAACAAAATAAACCAGCCCACAATGAGCAACAGGTAAAACAGGGGCGGGGCCTGCCTGCCCACGCGTTCGAAGTTGATGTAAAAAAGCTTCCTCTCCTGCCCGTTGTACACGCTGAATGCAAGGCTCAATGCTTCGTTGATGAGGCGCACCGTCCACAGGAACATGATGGCAATAATTACGTTAAAGTAACTGCTGGTGAGCAGGGTTTTGGCCAAGTTGTAACGTCCCCATATATTGGCAATAACAGCACAGCACTGGAGCACGGTCATTAGCCCGATGGCATACACAATCCATTGTTCGCGGAGATCTTTTTTGGGCCCTTTCATTAAAGCAATAGTGCCGGTAAGCAAACCGGCCAGGGCCAGCAGCAGCATCCACCAGCGTTCTGTGCGCGATGCCTGTAAAATAAGGTTATCGGCACAGGCTGCAACAAAGAGCACCAGCAGCAGCAGCCATACACGCATCCAGTATTTTGAAATAAAGCCGCGGAAAATAATGTGTAATGCGATAGCGGATAATACCCATAAAATAGCATTGAACACAAAGGGGGGCGCCGGGAATAAAAACTGGAACAGGTTTAATACGATCATTACGGCGGAGAGTACCGGGTAACGCAGTACCAGCTGACCGGATAAATCATTCCGCATCAGTTCACGTTCGGTATAAATTTTTTTCAGGGAGCGCAGGTAAATGGAAGCAACCGCGATGAGCAGCAGCAACAGGAAGATTTTTCCTGTATTGTTGTTTACATAAAATTTAAGCGTGAGCAGGCTTTTGGCATACGAGTAACGGATAATCTGCTGCATGGGCCTGTTGTAGGTGGAAGGCACCCATAAATTGGAAAACTCGCGGCTGAAGGTTTTCTGCGAAATGCTGCGCTGGTATAATTCCACCTCATCCAGGCTGGCGGCCAGTTTGTACACTTCATAGTTTAATGCGTTCTGCAGCACTTCCACATTGGTGATGGCTGTTTTCAGCGAACTGTCAACCGGGGCTACTTCATACGCGGTAACTACCAGTCTTTCCACGTATTTGCGTGCTGTGGCAGAATCCGGCGACATGATAAACAGCGAGTTGTCGCTTGAGAGGGAATCTATTTCGTAGTGAAAGCGCGCCAGTTTTCGCTGGAAAATGTCCAGTTCTGTTTTGCGCACATTGGCGCGGTAATACAGTATTGACAACAGGTTGAAGGTGGTATTGAGGTTGCGGTGTGTTTGTGAGGTGCCCCTGTTGGTAAAAACACCATCACCTGCAAGCGCATGCCAGGCCTTGATATTGGCCAGTTCGGTGTTGATACCGCTGGTATCGATACCGGCTTTCATGTAGGCTTTGGCTTTTTGTTCGGTTTTCTTGATGGCTTCAAAAATTTCGGTCTGCAGCATGCGGGTTTTGTCTTCCCGCAAATCTGCCACACTGGAGGTGCGCGCATTTTCTATTACCTTCTGTATTTTTTTCAGAAAATTACCCGGCGCAGTGTCTTTGGTTGATTGGGCATTCAGGCTGTCGCGCTGCCTGATGAGGCTGTCGCGTACCTTGATAATACTGTCCTGGTTGGGCAGGCTGTCCTGTATTTGTGCGGCAAGGGGCAGGCAGCAGAGCAATAGAAACACGGGCATCAGCAAACGCAGGTTTGCCATAATGTGGTACAGAAAGCCCCGGTGCTGTGCAGCCATACGTTTGCGGATTTTGTATTTAAATTTACTGATATTATTAACGGTTAATGTAACCAAAGGTTACGGGCAAGCGGTTGGGGGGAGCTTTCAATTACGGGCATGGCAGGTTGGGGTAACCAGGGTTGTGTGCTGTACAATGGGGAAATGGCCGGGATTTGGTGTTTTTACACTGATGTAAAAACGGGCAGTTGCAGGTGAAAAAACGGCAATTCGCGTGTTTTACCGGTTAACCAGGCTGTTCATTTACGCTAAAACGGCTATTCTGGCCAAAGATTTCAGGTTATGCATGTATAATGCTTTTATTTATACCTGCTTTTGTTTATTTTTCCGGTTTATATGATATCCGTAAGCCAGGGGTTATAATCGGCAGTTGCTGTTGATTTCTTTAAACGAAGGCAGGGATTTCAGTATTTTATAGATCAAATACTTACCTTTATTTAAATCACTCGCAAATGCGCCTAATGGTATCTTCTCTCCCTGCAGATTTTGACAAGTATGCACTTCAACGACTTTTTTCTCCTTTTGGATGGGTGTCATTTGCAAAAGTTTACTATGATCCCATCACCATGAGAAGCACCCGTAAAGGTTTGGTAGAAATGGAAGATCCTGCGCAGGCACGTGCTGCAATGGAAGCGCTCCAGGGAAGAATGCTGGGTCAAAATCCACTCAAGATTAAGGAAGCAAAGGAAAAACAGTAATTTTTACAGTTACCGTGTAGCTGTTTGAAAACTTGTTGTTATTGAATGGTACGCCATTTTTGTACTTCCTGCTGGTGTGTTACTGCGGCCGGGGTAAGCAACCCCAGCCGGCACATGCCTTTTCCATGCCTGCCTCCTTCCCAGGCACCTGGTATCCCGGCCATCATGTTATTGGCCTGTTCCATAAATTTCAGGGTTCACCGGTTGTGGTAATCTTTCGCCGTTAAAGGCTGCGATGATGTTTTTGGCTGCCAGTACAGACATGGCTGCCCTTGTTTCTGTTGTAGCAGAGCCTACATGCGGCAGTACAGCCACATTGGGCATATTGAGCAGGGGATTACCGGCCAGCATAGGCTCGGGATTGGTTACGTCGAGACCTGCGCCCCAAATCACACCGTTTTGCAAAGCAGCAATTAAATCGGCTTCACAATGAATGCCGCCCCTTGCCGTATTGACGAAAATAGCGCTGCGTTTCATTTTTTCAAACGCGGCCTTGTTGAATATACCGGCTGTTTCGGGTGTAAGGGCCGTGTGCACAGATAATACATCGCTTTGTTCCAGCAGCGTATTGAAGGCTACTTTTTGTGCGCCCAGTTCTTTTTCAGCCACCGGGTTGCTGCCACGGTTGTGGTAAATGATGCGCATATTATAAGCGCCTGCACAACGCCTGGCCATTTCAAGTCCTATTTTGCCCATGCCTAAAATACCCAGGGTTTTGCCCTGCAGTTCTATGCCCAGGTTGCTGGCAGGGTCAAAGAAAGTCCACTGGCCGTTTACAATTGTTTTATGGAGGTAGAATGCCTTGCGCGATACAGCGAGCATGAGTAGAAAAGCGGTATCTGCTGTGGGGTTGTTGCGCACGCTTTGCGTGTTGCCTACAGGAATTTTCATGCGTGTGGCGGCTGCAACGTCTACATGATCGTAACCGGTAGAGAGCAGGGATATTACTTTCAGGTGCCGGTTGTGTTCAAGAAAATGCTGGTCTATTTTATCAGCAGCGGCAACAAGCAACGCGTCGTGTTCACTGCTGTAGCGAATTAATTCATCTGTGGTTAAATCTCTTTTCTGATCCCATTCTGTTAGTTCATATCCTGCTTTTTTAAGCAATGCCGAACCTGCAGCAGGAATTACCCTTGTTGCAAATACTTTCATCTCTGTCCATTTTAAAGTTCATGCATACACTGCAACAGCAACGTTAAACAGGCACTGCTGCAGGTATATTATTCACTTCATATGGCTGCACCGGTAATAACAATGCTTATGCCGGTATGCAAAAGTAACAAGTGTAAGCGTGGCGAACGCCAATACTGGAGCGGGCTTTACAAAAGTTATCATAAAGTATGGCATCAATCGTTGATATATACCATTGCTGCGTTGATTGTGACAAGTTGACTACTGAACAATGCAGCCATTGAACGATTGAACGGCCGCCTCTGCGGCTAAACGATCCGCCGGTTAAGCCTTGGCTACGGTTTCGGTGAAGGAGGCAACCTGTAGCTTGCCGTAAATTTTTTTGATATGGCTGCTGTAAGCCGCGTGTTTATATGAGTTCAGGATATGTATTCAGCTAACGTAGAAAAAGCAACAGCCATTGCAGATCAAATGCTGCAATAAGCCTGGCAGGTGCTGCAATGGCGTTGCAGTAGTGGGGGATGGCATTAACTTACTTCACCATAAATTCTTTTGCACAAAGCAACATGCTCGTTAAATGCGAACAGCGCAAGTGTGGCCAGGTGTTGTGTTTCCTTTTCTCCAGGCGAAGTTTTGCCTTTGGCGTCGCCGAGGTAGGTTTTTGCCAGGTCGCGCAAAAATTCGTGGTTGCTCAATTGTGCCTGCATGTATAACTTGTCAAAGTCATTACCGGAAGATGATTTGAGCTGCTCAATCAGCGCCTTGCCTTCTTCGCTCATGGGTGGAACGGGGGTTTGGGTATCGTTCAGTACTTTAACAACCGCAATGGCCTCTTCCAGTTCGAAGCCTGCAAATTCCTTTGCATTTTTCTGCATGGCCTTGTCTACTGCCAGCTGGCTGGCAAGTATAGAAAGCTGCGCGCGTGGCATTACTTCGCTTCGGAATTTGTCTTCTGTAATAGCTGTACCACCGGTTAGTTGCCTGATGTTTCTGCCATTCGCATGGAAGGAAGAAAGCAATGCGCCTGACATGGACAAGCCTGCAATAATAGTTGCTGATTTTTTTAGAAAATCCCTTCTTTGATCGTTTTCCTGTAAGTTCATAAGTGACAAACTTTAATGTGATAAATGGGAGAGGTGCACAGAGAAATAAAAAAGTTCACTACAAAATTATCTTACTCGGAAGCCGTAGTCAAGGCACGGGTTATCGCAAACAATGTATATGTAGCGGGTTATTGGAGGAGTTCAAGTGTTCAATGGGACGCTGGTTGAAATGGTGATGCATGCTGGTTTGAACAATGCTGATTGCAGCAGGTATATCCCCACAATTGGGGATGCAATAACACAGATAAGGGGATTTTACAGGCTGTTACCCATTGGTAATTTTGTGGTGTAATAATACCGTTTTGAATAAATCAGTAAATCAAATTGAAATGAATACGCATCAGCATCGTACATTAGGCGCTTTTGAAAAGGCATTCTGGCTGCTTGACCAGGTAGATTCAAAAGATTTTGCACTGGCTGCAGAAGTGGAAGGAACCGCAACAGCAGGCGAATGGCAGGCTGCAGTAAATGCATTGCAGCAGCGGCACCCCAACCTGTGTGTACGCATCACCGTTGATGCATATAACCGCCCGGTATTTACACCTGTGCCGGGTAAAGCCATCCCGTTTCGCGTAGTGGATGCAGCGGAGCATTACCGCTGGGAGCAGGAAGTGGAAACAGAACTGGCCACCCGTTTTAATACGGCCGAAGGGCCGCTGCTGCGTGCGGTTATTGTACGTAAGCCGGCCGGCACTGTTATCATCCTGGTATCGCATCATGCTATAGCAGATGGCACTTCCCTGGCTTACCTGATGCGTGATGTATTGCAGGCTGTTACCGGTAAAACCCTGTCAGCAATGCCTGCAGCAGTTTCAAACGATGAATTGCTGGGTATGCCTGAAGATAGCGTGGGGGATATTGCCAAACAGGCATTGGTATTTGAAACACCGGTTGCTGTTGTGCCGCATGTAGATAAGATTCAACTATCGCAACAGCTTACCGAAAAACTGGTTAAGCGTTCACGGGAAGAAGCTACTACTGTTCATGGTGCTTTATGTGCTGCTGTTTTGATGGCCGGAAGAAAGCTGGATAATACCTGGAAAGATGAACGTATTGAAATGATTTCGCCTGTTTGTGCAAGAAGGGCTTTGAAGATTGGTGATGAATGTAACCTGAATATTACCACGCATCCCGTATACTTTGAGCCCGGGCAGGTGATGAGTTTCTGGGAGCTGGCGCGTTTTGCGAAAGCAGGACTGGAGGGTGTACGCAGTGTTGAGCATGTGCGTGGCTATCTTAACTTTTTCAGGGAGCTGACTTTTAACGGGAAAGACATAGCTACCATGCTCGAACCAATGAAGGCAGCATTCAATCACCAGGTTATGATTACCAATCTCGGTCGTATTAAATACGATACTGATTTCGGCGCCATGCAGCTGAAGGCATTGTGGGGGCCAATGGTTTTGTCTGGCAAAGGTAAGGAGCAGACAATTGGCGCTAATGCATCCAATGGATCCATTTGCTTAACTAACACCAGTCAAACGCCGCTGCCTTCTTTGTTTAAGCTTGTTGAGCAGTTGCTGGAAGTTGCCTGTGATGTGCCGGTGCTGGGCACAGTGTTATAGTAAAGCTGTTAATACATGCATTATGGTTAATAAGAAAACATTGGTGCTGGGTGCAACACCCCATGCAGCTAAATGCGCGTGGAGGGCATCACACCAGTTGGTGAACAGGGGACATAAGATAAAAGCCTTAACAGGAGCGTTAAGGCTTTTAGTTTGCAGAAGCGTTATTGCTTAATCAACTTAAAACTGTTTTTGCTGCCGTTGCCAACCTTTACCAGGTAGGTTCCTGCGCTCAGGTTGCTTACGTTGATGGTAATGTTACCTGCAACGGTGTGTGATTTTTTGCGAAGTGTTTCACGGCCGTTTAAATCAAACAGGTGAATGTCTGTATTAGCAGGTACGTTGGTTAACGTAACAATGCCTGTGGCAGGGTTGGGGAATAGTGTTATTGTTTTTTCGCCGGCATCCTGTTTAGCGGTTGTGACTGGTGATGCAGCAATAGCATTGCCGGTTCTGGCGGTTGAGCCAGGGGCTGCCAGCTTCCATTGTCCGTGGGTTTGGTTGTTATCGTCGTACTGGTCAATATTGTCTCCTGCATTTAATCCGCCGCCGTATACTTCTACAACGCGCCCGCTGTGTGCGGCTTTCAGCTTGTAGTAGTTATTATCCGCAGCAAGCAGGATGAACTGCTGGTTATAGTTTCCGCTGTAAGTCCATTGCTGTACATTGGCTACATTGTTCGTGCTGGCATATACTACATCTACAGCCTTGCCTGTTGCTACGTTGATTATTTTGTAGGTTCCGTCACCCAGATCGGTTAAGGTAAACTGCTGGTTGGTGGCGCCTGTGCCTGTCCATTGCAGTATGTTGGTGCCATCTGCAGGGTTACCGCCCGCCACATCCATGTATTTGCCACTGTTCCTGTTTTGCAGTGAATAAGTGCCGCTTTTGCCCGTAACACCATTGGCGCGGATTTTTATAGAGGTAATGCGGTTATCCCAGCCATTGTCGCCCAAACAGTCGTCATTGCCGGTAAAGGTTGCAGTGCTGCCTCCGAAATTATCATCAGCATATACCATTGCCTTATAACCTGCAGGAATTTTGATGGAAGATATATCGTCATTGGCAATGCCTTTTGCACTGAGTGCGCTGTAGGTATAATCGCCAATACCCAGTTTAATACCATAACCTCCATAGCTGCAATTGCTATAAAAAGTGGGTATTGCTGGTGTGATGATGGCATAGGCTGTAGCGCCGAGGATGGCGGCGCCGGCGGCATTCGGGTGCAGGTTGTCGTTGTACAGGGTATTGCGCTTGTTTTGGGTAGGACTGTTGAAATCAATCACAGTGGCGCCCTTGTTAATGCTGATTTGCGTGATCAGGGGAATGACTTCGTTCTGCAGGTTGGCGATCTGCGCATTGTCTGCATAACAGGCAACAGGATATACTACATAAATTGCCGGGTTTCTCCCGTTTTGCCTGAATGCATCAATCATGGATGCATAGTCGTTGTAGAAATCATTTTTGTATATCCAGTTATCCGGATGTGCATCATTGGTGCCGAGTGATATAATGAGTATTTGCGGATCGAAGTTTTTAGCGGTGGTAAAGGCCGATGTGTTCCAGTAAGGCGAAGGTGCTTTTTTCAACATAGTAGTGCCGCTTACGCCGCAGTTGAGTACGGTGTATTGGTTGCCAAGCAGGGTGCCAAGTTGCGCAGGCCATGCCTGTGTACCGGGATCAGACAGGCCGTAACCGGCAGTAACGCTATTGCCTACGCAAACTACACGTGTTTGTGCAGCAAGTGGTAAAGCACAGCAGAGTAATTGTATTGCCAGCGATAAGGTAAAAAGTGTTTTCATTGCAGCTTAATTTGTTTGTAAAGAGCGTGCGCACGAAAGGTGCGCACGCTTGTGTGTACTATTGTTATTGCAGGTGCCAGCGCTGTGCGTCGCCGCCATTCCAGCCCCATTGAACCAGTTTGTAGCCGTTTACATTTGAACTGGAATTATCCAGCGCGCCGCTGGTTTGCTGGTTCCATATTTTAAAGCTGCCGTCTGACTGTTTATCTACCCACCAGCGTTGATTGGTGGCACGGGAAGGTGTCCATTGTACTATTTGCAGATCGTTGGCAGGTGAGCCGCCCGGCACATCCAGGGCTTTCCAGCTGGACTGGCTGATGATGTTCCAGGAATTGTCTTCATTCTGTGTAAAGTTCCAGCGCTGGTTAAGTCCGTTGTTAAAGCCCCATAACACTACACCGGCGCCATTGGTGCTAACGTTCCCGTTGTCAATGGCAATGCCATTCTGCTGGCTTACAATGGTGTGTGTGCCTGCAATTTCATCGGGCTGTGCGCCGGGTGTAAACTGCAGCCAGGCCACGGCACTAACGAATTTGGTAGAGCCTGCGTTGTCATCAACCGGGGTTTGCTGTGCCCATCCGTTCCAGGTAATATTCCTGTCTGTACGGCGTGTGTTCCAGATAGCAGTGGCATTCTGCTGCATCCATGTATAATAGGTACTCCACTGGTGGTTGTCTCTTACAAAATGCCCCAGTCCGCGAGCAAACTCATCAGCCCAGGTATCGAGATAGCCTGCGCTGTTGCTGATGATGCCATTGGTAGTCATGTTGTTTCTTACATAGTCAATTGCTTTTTTGGCATCGTTGAAGTACATGGGGTCACCGGTAATCTGGTACAGCAGGTTGGCGAAGTCTGCGAATGATCCCTGGTTGTAAACAGCAGAACCCTGGTCAACCACATTGTTGCGGTCGATGCTTGCATACACCAGGCCTGTGCTGGTATTAAAAAGATGTGTTTGTGACCAGGCATAAATTTGTTTGGCCCTGTCAAGATAATAGCTGTCGTGGTTGGCCTGGTAAATATAACAGGCCAGTTTGCCCATGGGATTATTGGAAAGGGCGCATTTATTGATGGCTTCGCCTGCAGGCGTCATGTCGGGCTGTTGCTCCCATATGCCACCGCCATTGTACTGGGTATCCCATCCGCGTGCCCATGCCATATCGAACCCGTATTTCGCCTGGGTAAGCAGGTTCTGGGTGCCTGTTTGCAGGTATCCGCGGATGAGGGCGAGGGACATCCAGGCGATATCATCATTCCAGCCATCCCATGCCCATGGTGTGGGAACGAGTTGCAGAAAGCTGTTGCACAAATTGTTCACAAGTGTTTTGTGCGCTGTGCTGCCTGTGCGTTCATAGGCATCTTCCATGCCCTGGATGTTGAGCGCAAGCGTCCAGGTGCCATTGGAAGCGTTGTCGTTAATAGACTTCTTGTAGTACGTGTTGCCGCCTGCATTTACCAGGAATGCATTGTTGTAGGCATTGATGGCGGCATCGGCATTACCGGAGTTGACTACATTGCGTGTACTCGTTTTATTGGCTTGTGTGGCCTGTGCAGCGGGGTCGGATGTTTTTTTACAGGCAGCAAAAAGCAGGGCCGCGGCAGCAAGGGGTGCCAGTACACGGGTAAACGTGTTGTTGTTTACATACGTCTTCTTCATTGGTTTTTGAATTTTCGTTTATAATGGATGAATGAAAAAAATGCATAACAAGGCAAGGCCATGCAGCTTGCAGTGCAGGCAATACCCATTTAGGTTATAATGGGAATAACGGTTTACAGCGCCGGGAACAGGCGCACAGGGTACTTAAGACAAGGGGAATGATAACGGTACAATCACGGGGAACGCGGGAATAAATACGATCAGTGAAAGCTTACCTGTGAAGCAGGTACAGCAGCAATAACATAGCCTTTCTTCCTATATTGAAAGCAACTCTTAGTATGCGCAATGCCCTGCGCATGTGCTGTTCTACAGTGTTCTCCGAGATGTTTAAATGACGGGCTATTTCTTTATTGGACAGCTCATGCTCCCTGCGTAACCGGAATACGGTTTGGCACTGGGAAGGCAGTTTTTTGATTTCTTCGCTTAGTAATAATTCCAGCTCTCTGGTTTGTATATAAGTCTCTACATCATTTGCAGCGGCAGTATATGTTTGCGGGGAATACTCATACACTTTACGCTGCACCAGTTCTTTCCTGAAATGATCGAGGATACGGTATTTGAGAATGGTATAAAGCCAGGCCCTGAGTGAATGGATTTCATGGGCAGCTTGTTTGTTGTTGTGTAAGGTAACAAATACATTCTGCACCAGCTCTTTCGCAATTTCGCGGTCATTTGTTTTCTGAACAGCAATCGTCAGCAGTTCTATTGCATGCGTTTGGTACAATTGTGCAAAGGCTGCTTCATTGCCTTTCTGCCAAAGCAGGATCAGTTCTTTTTCAGTATGGTTAAGGAGAGGTTTGATAGATGGCAATTAATCGTTGAAGCAATATTAGGTAATTTTAACAGTATGCTGTGTGCTGTTTTTAGCTAAAATCAGCTAAATATACGCACTGAAAAAAAACTTTAAAAAAATTACCGGCCGGCTAACGGCAGGGCTTCATTGCTTCGACTTATGTTGGGGAATACGCTCACAATCACGATAAACAGGCTGTTTGAATGACACAAGACCGGCTTATATACTTGTTGGAATGTTATGCACAAAATGCATGCAGTGATGCAGAACTGGCAGAGTTGGAAGAATGGTATCATGCACACAACCCGGGTGGTAAAAACATGGGCAGCTGGTTGCAGGAATATAGCAGGGAGCGCTTGTCTGAAGAAATGTATCTGCAGTTTCGCCGGATGAAGGAGCCTGCTGCCAAACGTGTTATATTAATTAAATTATACAGGGCTGCCGCAGCTGCTGCTGTTGTGTTTGCCGCGGCAGGTACAATGTATTTGGCCAGGCATTCAGCACATATGGTACAGCCGGCAGAGACGGCAATGCAGGCTGGTATAAAAAACGATTCCATTAAACCAGGCAGCAATAAGGCAGTACTGATACTTGCTGATAAAACAGTTATCACACTGGGCGATACGGTAAGCGGTGTGATTGCCGTGCAGGGCCATGCTACAATTGACCAGGTGCAGAAGGGGGCTATTGCCTATAACCAGGCAAACGATGCGCCCGCGCCGGATAAAATGCAGTACAATACCTTATCTACCCCGCGCGGTGGAAAGTATACTGTGTCACTGGCAGACGGGACACTGGTTACCCTTGATGCCGCGTCTTCAATCACTTACCCTGTGGCCTTTACAGGCAAGGAGCGGCGTGTAGAAATTACCGGCCAGGCTTATTTTGAAGTGGTACACAGGGATGCACAACCATTTCGTGTAACTGCCAACGGGCAAACCATTGAAGACGTAGGCACTGCATTTAATATAAATGCCTATAATGATGAATCTGCTGTCAGGGTAACGCTGGCATCAGGCAGGGCAGATGTATTTAACGCATCCGGGCGGGTATCCTTAATCCCGGGTGAGCAGGCGCAGGTAAACAATGGCCAGCAGCAAATTAAAGTAAGCACCGTGAATGTGGAAGAAACCATTGCCTGGAAAAACGGCTGGTTTATCTTTCATCATGAAAGCATACAGCAGGTGATGAAACAGGCCGCGCGCTGGTACGATATAGAAGTAGCCTACGAAGGCGTGCCTATGAATA
Source organism: Deminuibacter soli (assembly GCF_003412455.1). GTDB lineage: Bacteria > Bacteroidota > Bacteroidia > Chitinophagales > Chitinophagaceae > Deminuibacter > Deminuibacter soli. The sequence continues at coordinate 759,024 of NZ_QTJU01000002.1, forward strand.
AAACCTTTGGCGGAACGATATCGAAATACAAGGATATCGCCGAACTGTTGCAGAACCTGAGAATTGTAAGCGGTATTCAATACAGGATAGAAGGAAGAAGAATAACCCTGTTTAATTAGCATCAGCTATCAGCGCAGCAATAACGGTGCTGCGCCGGTTTTACCGGTAACGTACATGCCGGTGGTAACGCTGTGTGCCTTCATGTGTATCAAATCTGAACAATATTCATCTATTTATAAACATTGTTTTATTACGTGAAGCCATTTCACGAATGCCAAAACTACTCTTGCCATGAAATTATCTTACTTGTTGCCGGTGGTATTTTTACTGGTGACTACTGCTGGTTTTGCCCAGAAAATTACGCTGGATAAAAACAATATTCCACTTACAGAAGCACTGTCGTTTATACGGCAGCAAAGCGGTTACAGTATATTGTATGATGAAGCTGTTTTGCGTAAAGCGCAGCATGTAAGTGTGCACATCAAAAACGGAACGCTGGATGAAGCACTGAAACAATGTTTTAACGAACAGCCCTTTACTTACACAATCAGCAACAAAACCATTCTTATTACACCCAGGCCGGATGTTAAGCCGAAGCCCGGCGTTTTCCAGGTAACGGGAAAGATAACCGATGAAAAGGGCCAACCCATGCAGGGCGCCACAGTGGCGTTAAAGAATACTGCCAACAGTACATCCGCACAAAAAGACGGAACGTTTAGTATAAAACTGCCGGATGGGAATGGGGTGCTGGTTTTTTCGTCCGTGGGTTTCGCCTTGCAGGAAGTGCCGGTGAACAATACTGCTGAAATTAATGTGACGCTGAAAGAGCAGGTAGCGGGATTGAATGATGTAGTGGTGGTGGCCTATGGTGAACAGAAAAAAGTAACCTCTATCGGCGCCATCAGCAGCATTAATGTAGAAGAATTGAAGCAGCCGGTAGCCAATCTTACAGATGTTATTGCAGGCCGCATTGCCGGTGTGGTTGGAGTACAGCGCAGCGGGCAGCCCGGGTACGATAACGCGGAGATTTATATCAGGGGCATTTCCACCTTTACCAATAGCAGTCCGCTGGTGCTGGTAGATGGTGTTGAACGTGACTATGCGAATGTAGATCCTGAAGATATTGCCAGCTTCAGCATTCTTAAAGATGCTTCTGCCACTGCTGTGTATGGGGTACGTGGTGCAAACGGTGTTATCATTATTCAAACAAAAAAAGGAAAGGTGGGCAAACCGCGTATCAATGCGCAGTATGACCAGGGCATTACGCAGTTTACCAGGATACCCAAATTTGCAGATGGGGTTACTTATATGCAAATGGCGAACGAGGCTTATCACAACAGCAACCCGGATGATCCATTGCCTAAATATACGCAGGACAGGATAGATAAAACAGCCAGCGGTACAGATCCTGATCTGTATCCCAATGTGAACTGGTTTAAGGAGCTGTTTAAAAAGTATGGCCAAAACAGGCGGGCAAGGGTAAATGCAGGCGGTGGTTCTGACAATGCGCAGTATTATTTGTCTGTTGGCTACTATGATGAAAATGGCCTGTTTAAAACAGATCAGCTGGCCAATTACAATTCTGCCATCAAATTCAATCGCTACAATTTCACATCGAACCTTACGCTGAAAGTAACGAAGTCTACCAAAGTTGATTTCGGAGCATCCGGCTGGATCAGCAACGGCAATTACCCGGGCACTGCAGTGGGGGATATCTGGAATTCGGCCTACCTGCTGCCGCCGATTGTTATTCCTACGGTTTATTCCAACGGGCTGCATTCGCAGATACGTACCGGCAACATCAACAACCCATACAACCTGCTTACGCAAAGCGGGTATATCAGCGAGTTCAGAAGCCAGCTCTGGAGCAATATCCGTGTTACGCAGGATCTTGGCGGGTTGTTGAAAGGACTTTCTGCAACAGGCATGTTTTCGTTTGATAACTATAACGCACATACCATACAGCGTACCAAAACAGTAGACGGTTATCTTGCCACGGGCCGCGATTCGAGCGGGAAATTACTGTTAGACCGCACATCGGTAGGTACCAGTTTCCTGGACTATAAAAGAGTGAACGGCGGTACGCGCCAGTTTTATACAGAAGCTGCATTGAACTATACCAATTCATTCGGGCCGCATAGCGTAACAGGCCTGGTGTTGTTTAACCAGTCAGATAAGGTAGATGCATTTGTAGATGATTTTATCAGCTCTATTCCTTACCGCTATATGGGACTTGCAGGCCGTGGTACCTATGCCTATAAAAGCAAGTACCTCGCAGAAGTAAACTTTGGCTACAACGGTTCTGAAACCTTTGCGCCCAATCACCGGTTTGGTTTCTTCCCATCGTTTGGTGCAGGCTGGGTATTGTCTGAAGAAAAATTCTTTACACCGCTGACGAATGTTTTCCAGTTTTTTAAACTGCGCTATTCTTATGGCGTAGTAGGTAACAGCAATATCGGCGGGCGTCGCTTTGCCTATATTTCAACAGTAGGCAAAGGCAATACGCTTAACGAGGGCAAGTACTCTTTTGGCAGAAACGGGACAGACAATACGGTTACAGGTCTTGATATTGGCGATTACGCAGTAGATGTAACCTGGGAAAAAGCCAGAAAGCAAAACCTCGGCGTTGAGCTGAAAACCATGAACGGTGCCGTATCCTTAACAGCAGATGTGTTCAGGGAAGACCGCAGCGGCATCTTCCGCCAGCGCGGCGATGTACCCAATAACGCGGGTTTGCTGTCATTGCCTTATGCGAACCTTGGTGAAATACACAACCGCGGTATTGATGCCACTTTTGAGATAAACAAGAAGCTGGGACGCAACTGGCAGCTGGGTTTCAGGGGAAACTTTACGTGGACAAGAGCGATGGTGATTAATGATGCCAATGCCCCCTGGCCTTATCCCTGGCAGCAACGTATTGGCCGCAAATACGGACAGCGCTTTGGTTATACGGCACTCGGGCTTTACAAAGATGCCAAAGATGTTGCGAACAGCGCTTACCAGACAGGCACCAACAAGGCAGGTGATATTAAATACAAAGACCTGAACGGCGATGGTAAAATTGATACCTATGATATGGGGCCTATTGGTTACGGCAGTTTTCCTGAAATCGTGTACGGCTTTGGGCCAACCGTTTCATGGAAAGGCTTTTCAGTGGCAGCCTGGTTTAAAGGAATCAGCAATGTGGATATATCACTGAATGGCGATGGCCTGCAGCCCTTTAGCCAGGGCGGTGAATTGGGCAACCTGCTTGCTGAAATTACCAACCGGTGGACACCAGGCAATCCCGATCCGCGCCTGTTTTATCCCCGGCTTACTTATGGTAACGACAATATGAATTATGCTAACAGCACCTGGTGGGTAAAGAATGGAGCTTTCCTACGTATGCAAACCCTGCAGCTGAGCTATGATTTTGCCGGCGCCAGGTGGCTGAAGCATGCCGGCATGTCGAACCTGAGCCTCTATTTTATCGGTTACAATCTCTGGACGATTAGCGGCTTCAAATTATGGGATGTGGAACTGGGCGATGGAAAGGGCGCACAATATCCACTTACCAAAACGTATAACCTTGGTATCAAATGTTCTTTCAAATAACTGCTTTACAATTTTGCGCGATATGAAAAAGTTGATTTCCCGTTACAATATCCTGCTGCTGGCTATTGTGTTTTCAGGTGCCGGCGGATGTAAGAAATACCTTGACCAGGTACCCGACGACCGTATTACCATTGAAGAAGTGTTTCTGAAGAAAGGGCCTTCAGAACAATACCTCGCCAATGTATACAACTATGTGGATGATGAAGCCGATCAATGGCAGGTAAACCCCTGGCTGTCTAATTCAGATGAAGCAGATATTACCTGGTCAAAGTATAAGACCTATGACCTCAACATCGGCAACATGAGTGCCGGCAACGCAATATTTGATACCTGGAGCCATTACTACCAGGGCATCCGTTCTGCTACCTATTTTATTAATCATATCGATAACAATGCAGAGATACTGGCATTAAACGGCCGGCAGCTGATTGACCAGTACAAGGCAGAAGCCAGGTTTTTGCGTGCGTATTATTATTTTTTGCTGATGCGTCAATACGGGCCGGTGATTCTTGAGGGGGAAACCGAAGTGCCGGCAGATGCCACTGCTGCGCAAATGCAGCGCCCGCGCAGCCCGTACGATTCCTGCGTAAATTATGTGGTGAGTGAATTAGACAAAGCGGCGGCTGTGCTGCCCACTGTGCCTTCTTTAAACGGGCAGGCAAATGATATACAGTACGGGCATGCTACCGTAGGTATGGCGCTTGGGGTTAAGGCAAGGGTGTTGCTGTATGCAGCAAGCCCGCTGTACAATGGTAACACAGAATATGCAAGCTTCAGAACCAGGGAGGGACAACCGTTCATTAACCAGACGTACAGCGCAGATAAATGGAAAAAGGCGGCAGATGCAGCCAAAGCAGTAATTGATCTGAATTTGTATTCATTGTATGTTGATCCTTCAGGCGACCCGGTGAAATCGTACCAGGGGGCATTATTATCTGCCTGGAATGCTGAACAGATCTTCAACAGGAAGAAAAACATACTGCCTGATTTTGATGTAAACTGTATGCCCAGGCAGGCGGGCGGATGGAATGGTGTTGCTCCTACGCAGGAGCAGGTAGATGCTTATTTTATGTCAGATGGCAAATTGATCGGCGAATCACCGCTATACACAGAAACAGGCTTTACTACAGTAAATGGTGTGCCGGTATTCAATATGTATATGAACAGGGAGCCACGTTTCTATGCGTCTGTAACCTACAACAACAGCATATTCCAGGGCGGCAATATGCAAAGTGCCGCACCTGTAAAATTGTTTGCAAGTGGCAGCAGCGGTAAAAACGGGCACCCGACAGACTGGTCAAAAACCGGTTACCTGATCAGGAAAGGTGTGGCGCCACAAACCAACGCAGGTTCAGGCGGCAATGGCACCAAGTTTGACCGGCCTGAGTGTTTGCTGCGGCTTGGTGAAATCTATCTCAATTATGCAGAAGCGTTGAATGAATACAGTCCGGGTGATCCCGATATTCTCAGGTACCTTAACCTGATAAGAGCCAGGGTAAACCTGCCGCAATACGGCAGTGCCGGTTTGGCTGCACCGGCTGACCAAACAAGCATGCGTGCACGTATATGGCAGGAGCGCAGGGTAGAGCTGGCTTTTGAAACATCCCGCTGGTTTGATATACGCCGCTGGAAAATTGCGCCACAGGTAATGGGAGATATGCACGGGATGAATATTAACAAGGATGACAATACTTTTTATACAAGAAGTGTAGCCAGCCAGCACCTGTTCCGGTCGCCTGCATCTTATTGGTGGCCCATCAGCCAGTATGATATGGACAGGAATCAATTAATGGTGCAAAACCCCGGATGGTAATCAACTCATCAATCTTTATTCTACAATCATGCACAATAAACCATTTTATCATTCCATACTTGTTGCAGCCCTTGTATGCGGCATTGCAGGTGCCGGCTGTAAAGACACTTTTGACCTGCCCAGCCAGCCGGTTGAAAACTACACAAAAATATACATGCCCGAAGCGGTAAACGGCCCTGTTACAAGCGTGTTTAAAATTACCGATAGTATACAAACCCTTACCTATGGCGCCAATTACGGCGGCCAGGATTTTCCGGCTGCTGATGTGCCTGTAAGTTTTACAGTAAACAATGCATTGGTTGACAGCTTTAACACTGCCAAACATACCAGCTATGCTGCGCTGCCTGCAAAGAGTTTTACGTTGTCTGCAACCACTGCAGTGATTCCAAAAGGGCAGGTGAGCACACCGCCGCTGAGCATCAGTTTTATTACCAAGGGGCCGGGCGCTATGGATGCACTAAAGACTTACCTGTTGCCCATCAGTATAACCAGCACTTCGGTAAAAGTAAATGAAGCATTGCGCACCACTTTTTATGTGGTGAAAGCCCAGCCCGATTTGAAAGATTATCCCAACTATGACAGGGCGAATTGGAAAGTGATTGATTTTTCATCGCAGGAAGCCAATGGTGAAGGGCCAAACAATGGCCGTGTAATATTTGCACTGGATGGCGATGCAGCTACCTTCTGGCATACACAGTGGCAGAATGGAAGTCCGGGGCCGCCGCACTACTTTACCATTGATATGGGTGAACAGCAAACATTGCATGGCTTTTCTTTTCTTGACCGGCAGGGCGACCAGACCGGGAAGCCCAATGAAGTGGATATTCAGGTGAGTACGGATAACCTGGCGTGGACAGATGCGGGTATAATTAACCTGCAGAACACAAAAGACCTGCAGCCTGTTTTTCTGCCCAATGGGTTTAAAGAGGCGCGTTATTTTAAAGTGATTGTCAACAGTGCCTATGGGGCTTCCTTTACGCATCTTGCTGAGTTGAATGCATTTTGAGCATTTACCATTTAGTTGAGTACAATAACGAATTAGCATTATATTTGAAAGACGCTATCAGATACTACCATGAAAAAAATATGTTATTTAGCCACGTTTGTTTTTGCCAGTTACTTCACAGCACAGGCCCAGCCATTTGTGCCCAATACGGAAAGGGATGCTCCCGTTCCTTCAGAGATTGAAAACCCCGAGTGTATTGGCATTAACAAAGAAGCCAGCCATGCCACCTTAATGCCTTATGGTTCTTTAAAGGAAGCACTGGCGCTTAAACGCAATGCGTCTTCATTCAGCCTTAGTTTAAATGGTTCCTGGAAATTCAACTGGGTTGACTGGCCGCAGAAACGTCCTGTTGATTTTTATAAACCCGAATACGATGTATCGGGATGGAAAGATATTCACGTCCCCTCTAACTGGCAGGTAGCAGGTTATGGGACACCTTATTACAGCAACTTCACCTATATTTTCCAGAAAGATTTTCCAAAGGTGATGAGCACGCCGCCTGAAAAGTATACGGCGTTTAAAGAGCGTAACCCGGTAGGCAGTTACCGCCGTGATTTTACGGTGCCGGCAGCCTGGGCCGGCCGTCGCATTTTCATCAGCTTTGATGGTGTGGACGCAGGCTTTTTCATTTGGGTAAACGGGCAAAAAGTAGGTTACAGTGTAAACAGCCGCAACGTTGCTGAATTTGACTTAACGAAATATGTAAAGCCCGGTAAAAATACACTGGCAGTAGAAGTGTATCGCTTTACCACCGGCAGTTATCTTGAAGACCAGGATATGTGGCGGTTGAGCGGCATCTTCAGAAGTGTAACATTGTGGAGCAGTCCGCAGGAACACATCAGGGATTACTTTGTAAAAACCAACCTCGATGATGCTTACCGTAATGCTGATCTGGTAGTGAACGCAAAGGTTAAAAACTACGGCAACACGGCTACTGCAGTGCGCACAATAGCAGCTTCATTGTACAAGGGCACTGCGGCTGTTGCGGGTGCTTCAGCCAGGCAAACTGTGCCTGCATTGCAGCCTGGCGAAGAAGTAACAGTTGAGCTGCGTTTTAATGTAAGCAACCCGTTGAAATGGACTGCGGAAACGCCGAACCTGTACACCACGGTGCTTACACTGAATGAAGGCGGGCGTGTAGTGGAAACCTTATCCGCGCATACCGGTTTCCGTAAAATAGAAATCAAAGACCGGCTGTTTCTTGTGAACGGTGTGCCTGTTAAACTGAAAGGGGTAAACCGCCACGAAAACTGGCCTGATGACGGGCATGCTGTTACGGAAGAGCAAATGATCAGGGATATTGTGCTGATTAAACAGGCCAACTGTAACCATGTGCGCACGTGCCACTACTCCGATGATCCAAGGTGGTACGAGCTGTGCGATGAATACGGTATTTACCTGGTGGCAGAAGCCAACCTGGAAAGCCATGGTGCATGGGATGAATTTAATGAAGAGCCAAGAATTAAGGCAGCGCTGATTGACAGGAATGTGGCCAATGTAGAAAATTTTAAAAACCATGCATCAGTCATTATCTGGTCGCTGGGCAATGAGTGCGGCAGCGGCGGCTCCAACTTCAGGGCCATTGTAAAAGTGATCAAAGGCATTGACAGCACGCGCCCCACACATTACCAGGGCTTTGGTATCGGGGATAAAAACCCTGCTGATATAGACAGCGAAATGTACACCGACGTAGAGAACCTGGAAAAACATGCCAATAGTAAAAACCTCACCAAACCTTTTTACCTGTGCGAGTATGCGCATGCCATGTTTAACTCCATGGGTTCGGTGGATATTTACAATGAACTTTTCGATAAGTACCCGCAGCTGCTGGGCGGTGCCATATGGGAGTGGCAGGATCAGGGTATTTACAACAACCGCGATCCCAAACACCCGATCACCGCGTTTGGCGGCGGTTTTGGCGAATACCCCAATGACCAGTATTTTATTCACAAAGGAGTGGTATTCTCTGACCGTTCGCTTAAACCACATTACCCTGAGCTGAAACATGCGTACCAGTGGGTGGGCATAAGCGTGAAAGATCTCAGCAGCAAAACCTTTACCATCAAAAACCGGTACCAGTTTACCAATCTCAGTGGTTTGAATGGTCATTGGGAATTAACGGAAGATGGTGCGCGCATTGCCACGGGAAATATCACCATTGGCAGCGTTGCACCGGGTGCGGAGAAAGACATTGAAATACCTTATACCGTGAACCCCAAAGCAGGCGCTGAATATTTTCTGCGTGTATCGTTTAACCTGGGTAAAGATGAAATATGGGCCGGCAAGGGATATGAAGTGGCCTCGCAGCAATTTGAGCTGCCGGTTACTGCAACTGCTGTTGCAACGCAACCCAAAGGCGGCAGCCTGGTACTGCATGATAGCAAAGACGAGGTTGTTGTTAAAGGCACCGGGTTTAGCCTGGTATTCAATAAAACAAAAGGTACATTTTCAAGCATAGAAGAAAACGGGGTAAACATACTGCAACAGAACGGGGGGCCGATGTTGCACCTGTGGCGTGCGCCACACCGCAAGGATGATATGTGGGCAGATGAAGACTGGGAGAAGAAAGGTTTGAAAACCATCAGCTGGGTAACAGATGAAGTTAAAACCACACAACTGAATGATGGTACGGTTGAAATTAAAGCACACCTTAGCGGTACAGGCAAAGCGGATTTCAAGGTTACCCACGAGGCAGTGTATACCATTAACGGCAATGGTTTGATCAATGTAGCCAATGATGTGCAATTCAGTGATCCCAAAGTGGTGCTTGCCCGCCTGGGTGTTCGTTTGTTCCTTGATAAAAAACTGGACCAGTTTGATTATCTCGGCCGCGGGCCTATGGAGAACTATGCTGACCGCAAGCAGGGCTTTGATGTAGGACATTATTTCAGCAGCGTAAGTGCACAGTTAACGCCATATGAGAAACCGATGGAATGCGGCAATCATGAAGATGTAAGATGGGCCAATGTTACTGCGGCAAATGGTACAGGTATCTGTGTTAAACGCGATAAAGACCTGTTGCAGGTAGCAGCGCTTCCTTACAGCGATGAAGAAATGTCGCCTGTGGAATATAAAATAGATCTGCCCAAAAGCAGCGGTACTGTTTTATGTATCAGTGCGAAAACACTGGGTGTAGGCTCATACGGCTGTGGCCCCAGGCCATTACCTGTATACCGGGTGTATGCGAAGCCATCCACATTCAGTTACCAGCTGCAATTGTTGTCACATAAATAAAAGCGCAAAGGCAGTTATGCAACTGCCTTTTGCCGGCCCGGCTGCAGATGCAGCCGGGCTTTTTTTTGATGCACAGGATGCTATTTTCGCTTTGGGTGTAGTATAGTGGTAAACAAGACAAGGTTTTTGTGAAAAGAACAGGTGCAGCAACAATGCAGGTAACAGGCTTCTTAACATATACATCGGTTGAGAACACAAATGTGCGGCATGTTGCACAGCCTGTCAATCTGATTCTTGCGATATATCCGTACGGGAAAAACTGGTGTTGGCCGCATGCATTGGTGTGGCGGAAACTGTTATCCGTTTACCAGGTTGCGCTGTCGGTAGCTGCAAGTTGCATTTACCAATGAATCGCCGGATCTTAAACGGCAAATACTGTTTATGTCAGATAATTTAACAAGGGGACATTATGCCGCAGCAGGCCGGGTGCTGCTGGGTATAGCGATGGCAGGCATTGGACTGGTACATTGCGTATATGGCCATTTCCCGTCTGGTTTGCTGGCTGTGCCTGCCGGGTTGCCTGTGATGAGCCTGTGGGTATATCTTACCGGCATTGCGCTTTTGGCAGCAGGTGTGTTGCTGATCCTGAACCGTTACATACGAAAGGCCGCTTTGCTGGCGGTGATCGTGCTGGGCCTGTTGCTCTTATTGCTGCATGTTCCCAAACTATTCATGCACCTGCACGATCCGCTGGAATGGACACCTTTCGGCGAAGTACTGGGATTGTTCAGCGGCGCAGTGCTGCTGGCTGCGCTGGCTGGCGTGTTAAGCCGGGCATATATCAACGTTGCGGTATGGTTATTTGCTGCTGCGATGCTGATATTTGGTGTGCAGCATTATATGTATGCAACATTTATTGCCACACTGATCCCTGCATGGATCCCGGCAAAAATGTTCTGGTCGTACCTGGTAATGGTGGCTTTCTTTGCTGCTGCCATCAGTCTTTTTATCCGTGTGCAAAGCCGTGTGGCAGCGCTGCTGCTTAGTATTATGTTCCTGCTTTGGTTTGTATTGCTGCACATACCAAGGGTTGCTGCACAGCCGCGTACAGAAACGGAATGGACAAGTTTGTTTGTAGTGCTGGGCATGGGTGGTATTGCTTTGCTTGTTGCAGCGGCGGTGGTACAGCCTGCAGCCAGGCAACGGGAAGGTAATGTTGCGGTGGTTTTATAACACATCTTTAGGTACGGCTTCGCTGTTTTTCGCAGTATTCATTATTTCCTTTGTTTTGATGGGCGGCAGTATTTCATTCAGGCAGGTAATGGCGTTCAGTATTCTTGGATAGCCAATATAAGGCAACAGCTGGGTTAGCAAATTAATCAGGGTTTGCCGGTCGTTGCCTACATTGGCATTACCCTGTATATGGCCCTTTATCTGCGGCTCTGTGCCGCCCAGTGTAACCAGGAACGACAGCGTGATCATTTCCCTGGTCTTTACATCCAGCCCGTTGCGGGTAAGGTAATCTCCAAAACAATTGGCCGTTAAGTATTGCTGTATATGCAGCAGGTCTTTTGGTGAGTTTTTATATGCTGTATCGATACTGCTGCTGAATATCTCCATTTGCTTTACCAGTCCTGCTTCCTGCCTCGTTTCTCTTGTTGTGGTGGACTGGCGTTCTGTAGCCTGCGGTATGCCGCGTTGCGTAAACACTTCATTGGTGGCATGTATAAAGTCAGTCACTTTTGCCATGCCTGTATACGGTACAGCCTGGTATACGATTTCCTTTATGGCCACAGGCGACACACCTGTATTCAATGCCGCATTCAGCATCATGGTGTATGCCGTTACTGACTGGCTGGCAATGGTCGCTGCCAGTATCAGCATGATGCGTGTTTGCGGGTCCATTGTATCATGACTGATGACTTCGTCAAAGGCGAAATTGTCAAATAGTTCTGCCAGTTCAGGATCAGTGATGTTGACTGCTGATTGATAACCGGGCCATAAGGTTTCCCGGTTACCGGTTGCTTTTTCCGTAATATTCAACGCAGGCGATGGCTTGCTTTCCGGTACATTGACGGCGTTGTAAACACTATCGGTTACGGGTGCACCCCATATGGTGCTGTTTTTACCCGGCGGTACAAGGGCAATGTGCGTCATGCCGCTGTTGTGTGCGGCGCCATGCCAATGGTCTGCATCTGCCGGAATTTTTACTACATCGCCTGTTTTAATCAGCTGTGCAGGCTTGTCCTTTTCCTGGTAATAACCGGCACCTTCTGTTACAATAAGAATTTGTCCGTATGGGTGCATGTGCCAGTTGGTGCGCGCTTTTGGTTCAAAGGTTACTTTGCTTACCACACTCACCAGGTTATCTTCGGGTGTTACAGCGAGGTTTAGTAAAACCTTCCCGGTAAAATATTCACCGGGAGCCAGATTGCCATTGGATAAAATCGAAACCATAATATGTATTTTATAACTGCTGCCGTTTTGCGGCAATATTTATGTTGTCCAGCACTATGCCAGATTTTATGCGCTATAAAATAGTAATTAAAGTATTGATTAGTAGTGTAAGAACAATGGAGTGATGATAGCTGGTATGGGATGAGTTTACACACACGGATATTTACCATGTAAAAATAGCTCCGGTTTATTGGTGGAAACTTACGGGGTGAACCAGCGTGAAGCAGCTTCCCTGAGGGATTGTTCATCAGGTTCGGTGTCAGTAGCCCAGGCAATAAAACCGTCGGGACGTATGAGCAGGGCACTTAAACCTAATTGATCTTTCGCTTTGCCGGATATATACTTCAGTTGACTGCCATATTCACCGGCCAGGGTTTTAAGTGAAGTGTGCATGCCAAAGTCGAGCAGTATGCCTTTGCCATCGTGCATCAGTTCGCCGATGGTGGCGTTTTCCAGCTCAAAATTGGGAACGCTGCGGCCTGTTAATGGATGGCTGCCGCCGAGCGGGTAATGTGTGTTAACGCCCCACACGCGTGATGCAAAATAGGTAGCGCCATCGCGTGTGTTCATCAGGTCGCGGATAACAGCGTACATAGCGCGGGCATTGGGTTCCGGCCGCATAATGAGCACCTGCGCGCGTGACCAGTCCAGCACCTGAACGCCAATAGGGTGCCGCTCATTGTAATAACTATCCAGCAAGCCTTCCGGTGCTTTGCCTTGTATGGTTGCAGCGAGTTTCCAGCCCAGGTTCATGGCATCGCCTAACCCGAGATTCAATCCCTGGCCACCGAGTGGTGAGTGGATATGTGCAGCATCACCGGCCAGCAGTACGCGTCCTTCTCGGTAAGTGGTAGCCTGCCGTGCGCGGTCAGTCCACGTGGTTGCAACATGCAAAGCTGTAAGCGTAACATCGGTGTTGGAAACACGGCGCAGCACATCCTGCAGGTGTTGCAGTGTAAGCGGCTGTGCTGAGTGATGGAAAGCACCGCCATCAAACTCCTGTATCATAAGGTAACCGGGCTGCGATTGCATGTACATGCCTGTTGCTGTTACGTTGCGGCCAGGCTGCAGTTTTTCGGGATCGGCAATATCCACGCGGGCAGTGTAGCCGGTAAATTCCGGCTCTGTACCTGCGAACGCAAAACCGCCGGCCTTGCGTACCGCGCTGCGGCTGCCATCGCAACCTACCAGCCATTTACTTTGAAAGAATTGTTCGTTTGCTTCAACAGTAACTGCTTCACCGGTTTGCTGAAACCCGGTAATAGTGAACCCGCGTTTTACCTGTACACCGAGCGTTGTTGCGCGGCGGGTAAGGGCCGTTTCAATTTCCTCCATTTCAGAGATCAGGCCTGTTTCAGTAGAAGTTGGCAGGCGGTATTCCCACTGCGTGGTGTCGATGTCTCCTTCATGAAAAGGAATGCCTGCAAAGTGTCCAACCTGTCGGCGTGCGCCTTGTCCGCCGTGCTGGTGGGGATTCTTCATGCGTTTGTGCAGCTCCAGTTCCTGCAGTAATCCGCGGCGGTAAAATGCTTCAACAGAAAGGGCATTAAGTCCGCGCACGCCGAAAGGCAGCTGTTTTAAAGGTGAGCTGGCCGTTGCGGCTTTTTCCAGTATCAGTACTGAGCAGCCTGCCAGGGCCAGTTCGCAGGCGAGGAACAGGCCTACAGGTCCTGCGCCGGAAATAATAACATCGTAAGTAAGTGTATTGCGTGCAGGTGAATGGGTATCAGTTGTTGTGTTCATTCAAAATGATTGAAGCGCAAAATTCCCGAATGCAGCTGTATCAGGCTTGTACAAATGCGACAAAATCGCTGCTGACGGCTTGTTTTCCCTTCTTTGCCTTGCGCGCAAAGGCTGCGGGTGTAGCGCCGCTGTAGCGTTTAAATTCCCTGCTCAGGTGCGATTGATCGGTATAACCCAGTTCCTGTGCCAGGCCTGCGAGGTTAACCCCGGGATTGCGCCATAGCTGGTTTCGTGCCTGTTCAAAACGCATCAGAGCTGATACATCTTTCACCGTATATCCTGAAGATTGCTTGAACTTTCTTTCCAGCGTGCGAACGGTAGCATGGGCTGCTGCCGCAACCTGGCTTACAGGCATGGTACCGTTTGCCTGCCGCATGGCAACGCCTGCTTTGAATAACATGCTGTTCACTGCAATGCCTGCATGTGCATCGAGAAAGTATTGCGTTACGCGGGCAATGGCTCCCGGTACATCACCAGCTGCTATGCAGGGGTTCAATTCAGTTTGCAGCCGCGCAATGGGATGTTCAAATGCGTGTACACCGTTTTTGCCGGATGGCAGGCCGAGCAAATCGAAAACAGTCCAGGGAAAGCACCTGATGCCAATAATTTCCAGGTGGGTTTTGGTGTAAAAAACAGCGGGGTGGTTAAGCAGTCCCATCATAAAGGGTGATGGGAGGGGCTGTAAGTCGCCATTGTGCGCAAGGGTATAAAGTTCTCCGAAATAGAAAATGATTTCGGCATACCCATCGGGTTGTACCTCAAAGGCTGAGGTGGATGCTACCTGTTTCCGCGTGTTGTGCCAAAAGCATTTTATGGTGTCGCGTAATGCTTCCGGCGGTTCAAATTCCTGGTGTTGCATGTGGATTGATGGTTCCATGGTTAGAGGGATTTATGGTTAGATGGGGTAAAACAAAAAAGCCTCAACATTTCTGTTAAGGCTTTACTTGTGGGAGCACACGGGATCGAACCGCGGACCCTCTGCTTGTAAGGCAGATGCTCTAAACCAGCTGAGCTATGCTCCCTTATTTGAAATTTGACTAGCAAAAGAACTTCCCTTTTCCGCTTTTGGGGTAACCCTGATTGCGATTGGGAGTGCAAAGATAGGAGAAGAATTATTTCCTCCAAATTTTTTTAAAAGAAATATGTTTTTTCTTTTAAATCTTACAGATACCCGCGGTTAATGAACTGCCAAAACCACGTTACATATAGTTTTACTTTAAAATGGCTAAAAAAACACGAAAGAATGAAGAAAAGAGGCAACCGGTATCAAAGTATTGCGTATCTATAATACATAAACACATAACCGGTTAGCTCGTTGGAACAAATTGCGGATATAATAACGGGATGTGCCTCGAATGAGGCAAAGTCGCAGCGGCTGCTCTATGAGCGGTACTACGGCTATGCCCTGAAGATTATTTTCCGCTACATTTATAGATATGAAAAGGCGGTTGATGTGGCGAATGACGGATTTGTGAAGCTGTTTCGGAATTTTGGCAAGTTCACCTGTGATGCACCCGAACACCTGGAGAAAACGCTGATGGGGTGGATCAGGAAAATAATGGTGAACACGGCTATTGATGAGCTGCGCAGGCAGCACATGATTCCTGAAATAGGCGGTATACCCGAATATGTTTGGGAAGAACAGGATCACAGTCAGAACGCCGAACAACAATTGTTTTATAAAGAGTTGATCATTCATGTAAAAGAGTTGCCGCCATCTTACCGGGTGGTGTTTAATATGCATGTAATAGATGGCTATTCCCACCAGGAAATAGCTACACAGCTGGGCATCACGGTAGGTACGTCTAAATCGAACCTGGCGAAGGCAAGGCTGCATCTCCAAAAAAAACTAAATAAAGAAGACATCCAGGAGGCAGGATATGCAGCCAACAAGTAACGATATGGACGGTTTGTTCCGGGATGCCGGCGCCAACTACCCGCTTAAAACAGGCGGGGGAGACTTCGATGCCGTATTCAGCCGGCTGCAGTCTGGCGAAGGCGATGCCGATATTCCCGGCGTGCTGCCGCCGCTTAGCCCTAAAAAAAGAAAACGGTATTTGTGGATATGGCCTTTGTTGCTGGTGCTGCTCATTTACCCGGGTTACCGTTTAATGAAGCCCAACAACGCAGGTGATGCAGCAACTGTAAACAATACCACCAAAACCGAACAGCAGCCCGTGAACAGGCAGGCCGGGCAAAATAAGCAAACTGCCAATCAGCCTGAACCCGGTACTACCACTACTGGTGTTACTGCTGAAAGTGGCGCTGCAACAAAGTCTGCAGGTAATAACAACAACCCGGTTGATGAAAAAAGCGTAACCGGGCAGCGCAGTAATAACAATGCAGATCATACAGGTGCGGTAACAGTAACAAGCGGCAGTACAGCCAAAACAACCACACTGCGAAACAGCAGGAATAAAAATACAGGCGGCGTTAAAAATGCTGCCGGTAACAATGCACGTAATGGTGCAGGTGTAACTGAAAACAATAACTATAACACTGCTGTAACCAGCAATATCCATAGCAGCTTTACACCACAGGCTGCCGGTAATACTACCAATGAAGAACGCAGCAATATATACCTGCATCCGCTGGATGCCAGTATAGTGCTAAACCCGCTGTCACTGCAAAACAGCAGCGATGCAGACAAAATGTTTGAAAACGCACACCGCACACCGCTGAAAGATAGTGCTGCCCCCATGATACATTTGCGTGGCAAACCGGGTTACCGCAAGGGGGTATATATTGGCATGCAGGTGGCAGGTGATATCAGCACCGTGAAGTTTGAAAAAGGCAGTGTAGGCTATAGCGCAGGCATACTGGCGGGTTACCGCTTCAGCAAAAGGCTGTCTGCCGAGGCAGGCGTCATGTACTCGCATAAAGCGTACTACTCATCCGGTGAATATTTTAAAACAGATAAGATCAACCTGCCTGAACATGTGACCATTATTAATGTGGATGGCTATTGCAATATGATTGAAGTGCCGGTTAATGTTCATTATTACTTCAGTGTACATGAAAAGAGCAGCTGGTATGCAGCCGCAGGATTAACATCGTACTTCATGAACAAGGAAAAATATACCTCTTTATATAAAAGATACAACAACGAGTACACAGCAGACTGGCAGCGGAAAAATGCTTCAAAGAACATCTTCAGCATTATGCAGTTGGGGGCAGGATATGAACATGCGGCCGGTGTGTTGGGAACACTGCGGGTAGAGCCTTATCTTAAAGTATCGCTGAAAGGTGTTGGTATCGGCAGCCTGCCATTAACCAGCATGGGATTGAATATCGGTATAACCAAATCGCTCGGCAGGAAATAACAAGTACATTTTAAAGTAAGATTATGTCAACGAAAAAGATCATTTTTTTCGCAGTGGTGATCGTTTGCCTTGCAGTGGCTGCCTGGGGCTATCGCATGTATAACAAGCCAAGGGCAGGCGTGGCAGATCAGCAAACAGACCGCACTTTATCTGCTGCAGAATTGTACCGGTTGTATGCGGCAAATGAACATGCGGCAGACAGTATGTTCCTGGGCAAGGTAATCGCTGTATCAGGCGTGGTGCAGTCTGTTGACCAGTCGCAGCCCAATGCCCCAACCATATTGCTCGAAACAGGTGCTGCGGGTACCATCAATTGCAGTATGCAGCCGGGCGATTCCAAACCTATTAAACAAGGCATGCAACTGCAGGTGAAAGGCAAATGCACAGGTTTTTTAATGGATGTAAACCTGGTAGATGCCATTGTTTTACCATAACCTTTTTCACTAATTATAAAACAGGGAGTATGAAAAGAGTGCTTGTAACAGCAGGCGTGGCAGCGTGTGCCTTGGCATGGCTGGTAACGGGATGCGCCAAGACCAATGAAACAGAACTAAAGAACGAAGGCAATGGCGGCGATACAACCATTGTAACCTGCGATACCGTCAATAGCAAGTACAGCACGGCAGTGCAGCCTATCCTGCAGGCCAATTGTTACAGTTGTCATGCCAACGGCAATGTAAACGGCGGTGTTACACTGGGCAGCTATGCCAATGTTAAACAGCAGGCCACCAATGGCAACCTCATCGGCGTAATTACACATGCATCCGGTTACCCGGCCATGCCTGAAGGCGCACCTAAACTCAGCGATTGCGATATTAATAAAATCAGGAGCTGGATCGCCAATGGCGCCCAGGATAATTAACCATCTAAAAACACTTGTATGATGAAGCAACTGATCATGGTACTGGCCATAGCAGCTATAGCCGGCACCGCAAAAGCACAAAATTATTTTACCCGCAGCGGTTTTGTAGGTTTCTATAGCACTACTTCCCAGGAAAGCGTAAAGGCCGAAAACAAACAGGTATACGCGGTGATTGACCCCACTAAAAAAGCACTGGCATTTACATTACTGGTGAAGGGCTTTTTGTTTGAAAAGGAACTGATGCAGCAGCATTTTAATGAGAACTACGCTGAATCTGACAAATACCCCAAAGCTTCATTTAACGGTACCATGGAAGGCAATATAGGTACTGCCCCGGGCGAATATCCTGTGCAGGTAAACGGCCAGCTTACCTTCCACGGCGTAACCAAACCGGTCACCATGCCTGCCACGGTCACAATCCAGCAAGGCAAGCTGAGTGCAAAAGGCAACTTTACGGTAAAACCTGAAGACTATAACATTACCATTCCTGCATTGGTAAGAGAGAAAATAGCAAAAGAAATTAAAGTACAGGTTCAGGCAGACTGCCTTCCTTCAAAATAAACAGTATGAGCAAATATTACCTGCTGCTATGCCTGCCACTGCTGGTACTGGCACAACGCGCTGCTGCCCAGGATTCGAGCATGCTGCGCTTACTGAACGATTCACTGGATGTAAATGCCGGACCGCAAAAGGTAACCGGCACCTTTAAGGCTACGCAAATTGTCAATACCCCAACCATTGAATCACCTGCACGTCACAGCCTGCAGTTTATTATCATGCACCGGTTTGGCAAGCTGAACCAGGGCGCGTATGAACTGTTTGGGCTAGACAATGCCTCTATCCGTTTCGGGCTGGATTATGGCCTGTCTGACCGCCTGAGTGTGGGCATCGGCCGCAGTTCTGTTGATAAAGCTTTTGATGGCAATATCAAGTATAAATTGTTACAGCAGAATGATAAAAACATGCCTTTTTCTGCGAGCATTTATGGTTTAATTACCAACTACACGCAACGGTATACAGATAAGCCTTACCTCAATGCGCGCTACCGCACGGGCTATACTACAGAGCTGTTGCTGGCACGAAAATTTACCCGCGCTTTATCGTTACAGTTAACACCCGGCTGGACACACCTGAACCTGGTTGGAACACCGGAAGACAAGAATGATATTTTCACTTTAGGCATTGGCGGCCGCATGAAAATTACACGCCGCATGAGTATCAATGCAGAGTACAACTGGCTGCCGAAAAACCAGGTTGTATCTGTAGATGTACATCCTTCGCTTTCACTGGGACTGGATATTGAAACCGGCGGTCACGTGTTTCAGCTGGTGTTCAGTAATTCGGAAGGCATGGTGGGTCCTTATTATCTTACCAAAACAACCGGCCAGTGGAAAAACGGTGATATCTTTTTCGGTTTCAACATATCACGTGCCTTTAACTGGAAGAAGAAGTAAAGTAATCATTGCATATATTGCTCCTGGCCCTGTAGTGAATGTATTCATTGCAGGGCTTTTTTATACCCCTGGCAGAATCCAATACTTAACCGTTATTGCAGGAGGTAATATGGAAATGCAGGTACAGCAGGCTTTTCAGGGCTTTGTAATGATTTAGGGTGAGGCAGCAATAGTTCTGCTGCAATGCTTGCAAAAGCGGCAGATATTGGCTATCTTACTATAGTCCTACCAATCTAAATTCATTCACCATGGCCAGACTGGCACAGATACCATTCAACATCTTCGATTTTGATTACTCTGATAACAATGATGCAGTACAGCTGGTACTTCGTTTTCTCGAAGAGCTGCCTGATGTGCTGGAACTGTTTATTGATCCCACCTTCTCTAATTTCTTTGAAGTAAGCAACGAGCTGGGTTATGGCGAAGTATTGCAGCAAAACTCGCTGCAGGCCATGTTTGAAGATGCCCGCTACCAGTTGCTGGAAGAAATACTGGTGATGCGCAATGCAATGGAAAACGATCCTGCCTACCGTGAAAGACTTACCACTGAGCTTGCCCGCATTGGTTTTACAGGCGCCTCGCTGGATGTAAAGTTCAGCCTGCTGAATTACCGCTGGCGCAGCACCATTACACCCACAGAGCGCTCGGGCCTTTTTGATTTCAGGAACCGTTTTTTTGTAAAGCCATTTAAGAAATTCCTCAGTTACCTTAATTCTATCCTGGGCAGCCTCGGCAGTGTTATACCGGGTGTGGATGGTATCAAGGAATTTAAAGAGGTGATCGAAAACCATCCGTCATTGGATGATTGATCTGCTGTTTTATGGTTTGATTGCTAGTTCTTATATTTAGCGGCCTATTTAACAGACTAAATTATATGACATGGCCAACAGCAATTTCATCAGGCATACGGTTGTTTTTACGTTGAAGCATCCGCAGGGTTCTGCAGCAGAACAAGATTTTTTAACAGCAGCCAAAATACTGGCAGCCATACCTCGTGTAGAAAAGTTTGAACAGTTGAAACAGGTAAGTCCTAAAAACCAATACCAGTTTGGTTTTTCAATGGAGTTTGCAGATCAGGCTGCGTATGATCACTATAACAATCATCCTGATCACGTAGCTTTTGTACAACAGCGTTGGGTAAACGAGGTAGCGGAGTTTATGGAAATTGACTATGTGCCGGTAGAAGCGTAAGCTGTGAGCCGTGAATCGTCAGTCATGACCGTGAATCGTCAGTCGTCAGTCGGTGTGAGGGCCAATTCGAGAGTCGAGAATCGAGAGTCGAGATGATCGTAGCGAAGAATGGAGCGGGATGTTGCAAGGCGGGTAGCAGCTATTGGCTATTCTCCAATCAGGTTGATCGTAGCGAAAAGCAACGGCATGTGAACATGCCGCCGCAGGCGGTAGTACGTAACAAAGCTTGCAGCTAGAAGCTCGCAGCTCGCAGCTCAAAGTGCTTCATTCAATCCTGTACGAAATGTTATACCAGTTCCATTCCCAGGTGGTGCCATTGTCTGCAGAGAAGGCCTGGCTCCATACCGGGTGGTTTTTGTCACGTACATCCCACCTGAAGAGTACGATGATGTTTTTGCCCTTGTAGGTATCTTTCACAAAGAAATGTCCAACATTGTTTTCAAAAGAACCTGTTACCGGCGGGTCGAGTACGCCGGTATTGTTGGCCACCCAGTACAGGCTCCATAACCTGGTTTGGGGATTAAACAAACGGAGTGTAAAACCTTCAAAAGGCTTGCCTTCAAGACCAGGCATTTCGGTGGTTTTGTAGGTGTCAATATCACCAATGCCGTTGAGTATTTTACTGTTTTCATCAGTAGATTCAAATTCTGTCCACTCCTTGCAATCTTCCAAACGTTTGTTTAACCTGCGGTGATGCATCTTCCATTTGCCTACCAGGAAATCAAAATCATTTTGAGAGGAAGTAGCCGAAGCAGTAATAATCAGCTCGCCGGACGGGCTGAACTGCAGCGGCGGAATGCGCAGGGTGCTGTCTGCTGTTAAACGATTGTTCTGCGCGTGTGACACATAAAAGCAGAGGCAAAGCAATAGCGTGGTGCAGTATTTCATGGTAAAGTTTTGTTGTATTACAGAGCTGTGCAATGGCGGCAGTTGCCGGTAAGCTGGTACGTGCTGCAGTTTCGTGATGCCATACTGCCTTGTAGTCAAAGCCTTACTGATGGTGTGCTAACAGGCATGGTGAAAATACGCTGTTGTATGTTGCAGTGTACTTTAAAATAACAGGAGTGGTGACTGATGCTGACGAAAGGCAATGCAGCCGCCCGTTGCCGGAGTACTCTATTTGAAATGATATACCTTTGCATGGCAGCAGCGTTTAAGCAGCGGCATTGGCCAGGGTTACATGAACAGTGTGAATTGAATGATGAAGGTATGGAGACGATAAAAACGGCAACACAAAGCAGCCTGTTTGCTGAACAGGGGAGCAGGGATTATAAACAGATTATCAGGGCAATGTTGATTGCCGGAATTTCCACTTTTGCACAGTTGTATTTTTTGCAGCCTATGCTGCCTGTGCTATCCCGCTATTTTAACATTACACCGGCGCACAGCAGCCTGGTAATTTCTGCAGCCACACTGGGCCTGGCTTGTGGCTTGTTCCTCGGCACATTTATTTCCGACAAATTCAAACGCAAATCACTGATGTCTGCGGCGATGATCATATCGTCTGTACTTACCATTGCAGCTGCGTTTGTGGATCATTTTCCTGTACTTGTTTTACTGAGCATCTGCAAGGGTATTGCACTATCCGGCGTAGCAGCAATTGCCATGGCCTATATTGGCGAAGAAGTTGCGCCTGCCGCGCTTAGCCGTACCATGAGCCGTTATATTGTAGGCACTATTGTTGGCGGCATGACGGGCCGCGTGGTTGCCAATTTCCTGGCAGCATGGTTTTCGTGGCAAACCATCTCATGCATTATCGGCTGTGCCTGTCTTTTGTTATCGTTCGAATTTTTGCGCCGCCTGCCTGCTTCCAGGCATTTTAAACCACGCAAACAAAGTCGGAAAGCATTGATTGCCGGTTTGCTGAAAAGTGTGCAGGACAAAGTATTGTTGTCTTTATGCATATTCGCAGGGCTGGCCATGGGTGCCTTTGTAAGTGTATACAACTACCTGGGCTTCCGTTTGGAAGCAGTGCCATTCCAGCTGCCGCACCAGGTGATTGCCTGTATTTTTGTGATGTACGCGGCAGGCATCGGTGGTTCTCTGGTGGCTGTGCCGCTTATCAAGCGACTGGGTGCTTACCGGGCATTGAATATACTATCGGGTATGTCATTACTGGGTTTGCTGTTTACCTGGCCTGATAAGCTTGTGTTTGTGATATTGGGCTTATGTCTTTTCACTGTTGGTTTCTTTGGCGCGCATACCATTGCCAGCAGCGGCGCAGGTGCACGAACGCCGCATAACAGGGCTGTTGCTGCTTCCCTGTATTTATTGTTTTATTATATCGGCAGCAGTTTGCTCGGCAGCTTCAGCGGAGTGGCCATGCACAGCTATGGATGGAATGGAATTGTGGTGTTGCTGGGTGTGGTGCTAACGGTGGCGTTGCTGCTTACGTTGATGTTAAAGAGAAGAAGTGTGTGAAGGGGGGAATAGTCAATAGTGAGTGGTGAGTAGGGAGAACATCGGGAATCGACAGTCGGGATGACCTTAGCGAGTAGTAGAAATGTGCAAGCACACCCGCCGCAGGCGGAGGGGGTAGCAAAGCTTGCTGCTCGTAGCTTGCAGCTTATAACAAACGTTTCAGGCGTAAGCGCACATATTGCTGTAACAGGATGGGGTAGGCGTTGTAAAGTATATTGCACAGGAGCAGCAATAGCGCCCATTGCCAGTGCCGTGTAACCAATGCATGGGCTGTCAATACTGCGAAGGCCAGTAACATGCCGAGGTGAAAGCGCTCGAACATATACGATTCATTGATTTTACGGGTTATCGTGGTTTTGTTGTACACGATGCGGTACGCAGGATAACGGCGACGGATGATGCGGTTGATGATAACGCCGTGCTGCACATACTGCTGTACCCTGTGTACTCCCAGGCGATGGTACCAATGCCTGGATTGACTGATGACCATTTTATCCAGCAGGGCAGGTTTGAAGCAATACGGCAGTATACACAAAGGCGCAATCAGCCATAGCCAGTTCAGCGGCAGGTATAAATAAAAGTAATATACAGCAGGAGTAAGGTTCAGTATGGTCCAGAAAAAGTTGGGCACCGCGTTGTACAGTGCGGCGAGCCGCCCGGCTTTCTGCAATACTGTTTGCTGCTGCGATGACATACTGTAAGATAAGCAATTGCCGGCGAAACAATGCGCTGGTGTGGATATCACATGGTACTGATGAAAAGACATTATACGCAGCACTATTTAATCTTTGCGCAAAAGACACCATCATGCAGTTGCCTTTGCGGTAAATGGGATTCTCCGGCAAGTACACCTGCGTGATATATGGAAACAGCAAGACATCGGCACTGTTAACCGCTACAGCAGCAAAGTGGCTGCGCATGGCGTGCTGCTACTGCAATGCAGCAAGTGATCAATACAATAATACTTCTACCGCTTCAACAATTTTTTGGTTAGCCAATGGCTAAGCAGTGCGCTGCCTGCGCCTGTTACTGCCCCGCCGATCACATCGGAAGGATAATGCTCACCAAGGTAAATTCTTGAATAACCGGCGCAGCCGGCCCATATATAAGCAGGCACTACTACATACCATTTTTTATATTCCAGCGCTAAACTCGTGGCTGCGGCAAAGGCCAGCGTGGTATGGCCTGAAGGAAACGATTTGCCGTGTTCCTGTTTGTAGGGGAATATTTCATCAGGATGCTTTTCGCCGGGGCGTTGCCTGTTGATGCTGGATTTAAGTACCTGCGATATGGCTGTTGATACCAGGATGCTGCCAAAGGTTTCGTATGCACGATGCAGGGTAAGCTTATCGTGCCCGATAAGACCAACAGCCAGCTGGCCAAAAGGGATGGCGATGGCTACCGGGTATACAGACGATGTGGCGCCTTTCCAGAAAGACGAGCCGGGGTTTTGCGGGTTAATGCTTTTTGCAAGATTCAGATCCCATCCCTGTGCACCGGCACGAACACTGAAGAAATAGAACACAGGAACAAAAGCTGCAATAAGGGCAGTTTTTTTAAAACACAACATAGCTTGAACTGTTTTTTAATACCATTTAGCGGCTAACGGCAGTAGATATTCAGTAAATGTAGCGGGCGATTCTGGCGGAAATCTGAAGTAATGTGATTTGTACATGGGTAGGCATGAAAACGACAACGCCAAAAACAGCGCCGCAGGATCTGCCGGATCAGTGATATGGCCGGCATGCTTCCCGTATACAGGAAGAACAATAAATTAAAGTCTGTAGTGATAGATAGCTAAATGCTTATAGTAGTAACTTGTAGCTAACCTTGTTTATGTCAGAGTGCTGAACTGCATCTTTTACACTATAAATAAACAATCATGAGAACCACCATGCTACGCCGTCACCGGCTTACTGCTATGAGTTTGTTTTTGACTGCAACACTGTTTGCACTGAGTGCCTGTACTAAAAACCAGGCATTGCAGCCTGAAAAGGGAGCGGCCACCACGCCAAGGGCAGCCGCCGGCATTATTGTAGGCACCATTACCTACATACAAGGGCCATACAAGCTGATCTTCAGAAACGATGCGCCCAACTTCGATACCACCGTGCGCAACCAGATGGTATCTGCATTTTTTACTGTGTACCCGCAGGAAGTAGCGCGTTTTAACACGGCTGCTCCCAAAACAGTTAAGTTCACTATGACTACCACTTATTCCGGTGTGGCAGCTACTGCCGGGGATTCCACTTTCTTTAGTGCTGCTTACTTTGCATCTCATGCCACAGACATTGATGTGGTTACCCATGAGGTAATGCACATTGTACAGGCTTATCCATCGTACAACCCCGTATGGCTGATAGAAGGCATTGCTGACTATGCGCGGTATACGTATGGTGTAGCCAATGCTGCAGCCGGCTGGAGTTTGCCTGCTTACAGCTCAAGCCAGAGTTATACCGATTCGTACCGCGTTACTGCACGCTTCCTGGTATGGATTCAGCAACATGGCTATCCGCAGATTGTAGACAACTTAAACTCAGCGCTGCACAGCGGAACCTACACTTCCAACACCTGGGTAACGCTTACCGGCAAAACAGTTGACCAGCTGTGGCAGCAATATGGTCAGAACCCGGCATTGGATGCAGACCTGCCGCCGATAGGCAACAAAACAGACATTACTTCCGGCGCAACACTCAGCGTTAGCCAGGAAAACTCAGGCGGGACCGGTGCTGTAGAAGGTTCTTCAAAAGTAATTGACAACAACATTCACACTAAGTTCTTTACTGCGGGTTATACAGTGAACCTGTCTATACAGCAGCACCTTACCAGCGCGCAGGCTGCAAATGCCTATGTGCTTACATCCGGTAACGACCATACAGACAGAGACCCCAAGAGCTGGCAGATACAGGGATCAAACAACGGCACTACCTGGACAACGCTCGACACCCAAACCGCACAGTCCTTTATTTCCCGTGCGCAAACCAAACAGTATTCCTTCAGCAATACAACTACCTACAGCTATTATAAACTGGTGGTTACAGCCAACAACGGAAGTCCCGACTTTCAGCTGGCCGAGTGGCGCATGCTGAAATAATGCCGCTGCATCATTTACACTTTACAGCCGTTCTGTCGCAATACAGGGCGGCTTTTTAATTATATTTACCCTGTTATCCACCTCAACGAAACAACTATGAAAGGAAGCATATTTTCTGTGCTGTTACCTGCATTGTTATTATTTGCCTGCCGCGCAACTGCACAACGGCAGCCCAATGTGATTATTGTACTTACAGATGATATGGGTTACAGTGATCTGGGTACTTATGGTAACCCGCTGATACAAACACCCTTTCTCGATCACCTGGCCACACAGGGCGTGAAGGCTACAGGTTATATGGTAACTTCTCCATCGTGCACACCTTCCCGCGTGTCACTGCTTACAGGCAGGTATCCCAGCAGGTCGCAGCTGAACTTCCCTATACCGCCCGGTTATAAAATCGGCTTGCCTGATGAAGATGTTACCATCGCTGAAATGCTGAAAGCAGTTGGTTACAATACCTGTATGATTGGTAAATGGCACCTGGGCGATATACAACCCTATAACTTTCCTACAGCACAGGGTTTTGATCATTACTATGGTTTGCTGTACAGTCATGACTACCGCTATCCTTATGTGGTAACAGATACCACGCTGAAAATGTACCGCGACAGAACGCCGGAATCCAACAAACCTGCAGACAGTTCCATCACTTCCATATATACCAGCGAAGCGATTAAATATGTGCAGCAGCAAACAAAAGACAAACCGTTTTTCCTGTACCTGGCCCACAATATGCCACATTTGCCTGTTGCTGCTTCGGGTAAGTTCAGCGGCCACTCCGCAGGCGGGTTATATGGTGATGTTGTGGAAGAAATAGATGCACGCCTTGCTGACTTATGGAAAGTAGTAGAAGCCAAAGGTTTTGCAGATAACACCATCCTGGTATTCAGCAGTGATAATGGTCCATGGATTGACTTCCCTGCACGCATGGCAGCCGACAGTGTAACCAAGCCCTGGCATGTAGGCAGCACGGGCATTTTCAGGGGTAAGAAGGGAGAGACCTATGAAGGTGGTCATAGGGTACCGTTTATCGTGTACTGGAAAAATCATGTGCCTGCCGGTAAAGTGATCAGTGAATCCTTCACCAGCATGGATGTGTTACCTACCCTGGCACAATGGACAAAAGCACCGCTGCCAAAGGGCCGCACGCTGGACGGCGAATCGGTGAGTGATTTGCTTACAGGAAAAAAAGCTGCCAAAGTGCATGCCCCCATTTACTACGTTAACTACGGCTTACCCGAAGCCGTTCGCGTGGGCGACTGGAAACTTCGCATAACAAGCGACACTGCAAAACACACGCAGCTTGTTGAACTTTTCAACCTGAAACAGGACATACGCGAGCGCACCAATCTTGCTGCAGAAAACCCGGTTAAGGTAAACGAGCTTACTGCCTTATTGAAAGCGTACACAGGCGCAGTGCCCAATTAATACCAGCTGACAACAGGCATTGTATGCGGATCACTGTAATGGTTTCTTACCAGCACCATTTCAACAAAGCCTTCGGGTTCCCAGGTAATCTCTACTGCAAAGCCCAACATGCGCGTGTAAAATCCAGCGAGCGTTGCATGTCGGCCATCATAAAAAAAGGCACTGCCTGTTTTACATTGATGCTGCCTGTAGTGGGGTGTTGCATGATGATGTCGGTTTATGATAAACAACGTATTAATGAAGCAGGCGACGCAGGTAATTCACCTGGCCCAGGTGATAGTTGATGTGTGCCAGCAAGGTTACCAGCACATAACTTACTGTGACCTCCTTGTCGTCGAAGAACCTGGGGAAAGGCGCTTCCTGGCTGTTCTCCGGTAATTGCTCCAGCGTAGTACGTATTATGGGTATCAGTGCTTCCAGTGCTGCAATCAGCTCAGCGCGTGGAACACCTTTTTGGGTAAACTCCAGGTCGCGTGTCAGTTGGTTTAAATCCACCACTTGGGATAACGGTAATTTTAAGTAAATTTGTTATAAATCAGCAATTATGGAAGTGACGTCAATGCGCCAGAAGCTGCACCAATATATTGATAAAAGTGACGATAAGTTACTGAAACTGATGTATGCCCTGGCAAAGGAATATAATGGGGATGACGATTTTGAGTTTGAGTTTACTGCCGCTGAAATT
Source organism: Deminuibacter soli (assembly GCF_003412455.1). GTDB lineage: Bacteria > Bacteroidota > Bacteroidia > Chitinophagales > Chitinophagaceae > Deminuibacter > Deminuibacter soli. Next base: position 787,272 of record NZ_QTJU01000002.1, read on the forward strand.
CAGGGTTTTGAGCAACGCAGAGAGCAGAGATTAAGTGGAACAAGTGAAACCTATAACTGGAATGATGCGAAAGATATAATTACGGGTAAAAAGAAATAATCAGTGAGTTATAATTTGCGATTGCAGACAGAAGCTGTTCTGGAAATGCAGGCTGCTTTTGAATGGTATGAAGAACAAAAGAAGGGATTGGGTTATGAGTTTATTGAAGAAATAGAAAGCTGCTATAAAAAACTGTGCGAGCACCCATTTTATTACACGGCGATAAATAATTGCTTCAGACGGATAAAAGTTAATCGGTTTCCCTATATTGTTGTGTATGAGATTGAAGGTTCGGATGTTATTATAAACAGCTTTTTTCATACCAAACGGCAGCCTAAACATTAAACTATTCCGGAGTACAATATATTTTTGACAGCAATATTGTTTTGAACAAATGATATTGCTGTTTTTTTATGTCTTCCCTTAAATTCATCGTATTAAACATACTCCTATGCAAGTATTGGCGATGCTGGCAGATCACTGGACCGAGGTAAAAGCGATCTATGAAAGTGGCCTGGCTACTGGTAATGCTTCTTTTCAGCAAACTGCTCCTTCATGGGAACAGTGGAATCAGTCGCACCTGCAGCATAGTCGCCTGGTAGTGGTAGATGGGCAAACGGTTGTTGGCTGGGCTGCGTTGACGCCTGTATCAAGTCGTAGTGTGTATTCCGGTGTTGCGGAAGTGAGCATCTATATCAGCGATGCACACCGCGGCCGCGGCGTTGGGAAAATATTGCTGGCTGAGCTCATTACTACCAGCGAACAAAACAATATATGGACATTACAGGCCGGTATCTTTCCCGAAAATATAGCCAGCATAAAACTCCACGAGCAGGCCGGGTTCAGGCAGGTAGGTTACCGGGAAAAGATCGGTAAAATGAACGACAGATGGCGCGATACGGTGTTGTTGGAGCGTCGTAGTAAGGTTGTTGGTTGGTAATTATTTCACACAAGGACCACAAAGGAGCAAAGCCGCAAAAAGGCAGCAAAGAGGCATATTGGCGACTTTGCTTTTAAAATGTCAATCTCAATAGCGCATTCAAATTTTAAGGCAGAATCTTATTCAATTAGAATCAAGGAATTGCGCATTGATCTTAAACCTTTTCAATAGTTTTTCACGATTGACAGTGTTTTCACTATTGGTTATTCAAATTCTTTTCCCTTTTTTTGTTGCAAATACATCAATCGCTAATTCCCTTTTTTATGTTACCCACTTACTGCTGCTCTCATTGCTCTAAAATAGTTACCCGGTATAAAGTGCATCCTGCACATCAATTAACTGCTCAACTTTTTTAATTTACTCAAATCTCAGACGCACTGGCGTTAACCGTTATACAGCCGCTGGCTGTGTGGCTATCCTGTTGCATTTATTTACTTCTGATAAAATTTTCTAAGGCATGTTACCTCGAAAATTGACGGCTTTTATTTGCTGTATTTTCTTTTTGGTGCCCTGTTGTATCCGGGCCCAGGTGAATCCTGTTGGATTTAAGATTGATGAAAATAGTTTGTTTTTTCCGGCAGGCACCCAGGTTGTGACTGATGCTACAGCAGACGCTGGAAAAGCTATTCAACGCTTAGCCAGCGGGCCTAATGCTACTATGTGGTATGGTCCATACGCTACCCTGCAAGCAGGAAACTACCTGGTGCAGTTCAGAATGAAAGTTGCTTCAAATTTATCTTCTTCCTATCTGTGCACCATTGACGTAGCGGGGGCATCGCTTGTAATTCATCCCAGCGATTTCAGGCAAAGCGGAGAGTGGCAGTTGTTTACATTAATGGTTCGCATAGACAATAATTTCGGCGCTATAGAAACACGGTGTATCAATTTTGCGCCCGGTGTTACTGATTTATACCTGGATTACATCAATGTGATGCCGGGTGATGCGCGGGGCATCTACTCCGGTGAAATTATGCTGGATGGAAAAGGAAACCTTGGTCTTGGAACGCAGGATACAAAGGGATACAGGCTGGTAGTAAACGGTGCCGCTATTTTCACAAAAGCGGTAGTGAAAAATCAGCAGAACTGGCCGGATTATGTATTTGACAGCACCTACCAATTGCCACACCTGGATTCAGTAGCTGCCTTTATACAACAAAACAAGCACCTGCCTGAAGTGCCTGCTGCAACTGAAGTGCAGCAAAAAGGTGTTGATTTGGCAGCAAATCAGGCGGTGCTACTCAAAAAGGTAGAGGAACTAACATTATACATGATTGAAGTAAAAAAGGAAAATGCACTGTTGATAGAAAAGAACAGGCAGATGCAGGAAGAAGTTACTGAACTTAAAAAGCAAATAAAACAAGTAATAAAATAGGTTGTATGAAGCGATATCTGTCAGTTGTTTTGGGAATGATAATGCTAATGTTATGCCCGGGGTATGGCTCCAATCCGTTGGCGCAGGGAACAGCAAGCTTTGTTGTAAAAGGAGACATCAATACGTATTACCCGGTGGTTTTTTATGATGCGGGTTGGGATTACAATGTGGCAACAGAACTAAGCATAGGCCGAAGTAATGTGCACAAAGATGCCGATTGGAGAGGGTCATTTATCGCTCGTTTCAGATACCATACTAATAACTGGGGAAACGGTGCAAATTTTATTAATGCCGAGATTGCAAGCGGACCTGATGATGCGTCTATCTCTATCGGCAACTTTGTAGGTGGCTGGGAAGATGTCACGGTATGGAATGGTGTCCGGTCAATTATTATCTGGCTGCGCGGCGGAACTACTACTTACTTTTTTCAATCCAATTACGCTATTACACCTACTGTTTATGATGGCGTACAAAATGATTTGCCCTATAAGCCCACTGCTGATAACTCAGGGTATTACGCAAAAACAACTGTTGATCCGGATGTAAATAAATACGGCGCTTCCCTTGGTGAATCGATTTTTGTTACCGCTACTTCACCCAGTTACATACAGGGCAACCTTTCCATTGGTACTCCTGACGCCAAGGGGTATAAGCTGGCCGTAAATGGCGCTGCAGTGTTTGAAAAAGCTGTAGTAAAAATGCACGACAATTGGCCCGACTATGTATTTGACACAGCTTACCAATTGCCACGCCTGGATTCAGTAGCTACGTATATACAGCAAAACAAACACCTTCCTGAAGTGCCTTCAGGAACCGAAGTGCAGCAAAAAGGTGTTGATTTGGCAACCAATCAAGCTGTATTGCTGAAGAAGATTGAAGAATTGACGTTGTATATGATCGATATTAAAAAGCAGAACGATCAGCTGTCAATTAAAAACCATGAGCTGGAGCAAAAGGTGAATCAATTGCAGGATAAGGTGGATAATAGAAAATAAAGTGATTGGTGGGTTGTGCATTTGGTGTACAGTAATACAATAAATTTTAAAGAAACTAATTGCTATAAGAATTAAAACGGGTGTTATGTGTAAAAACGGGTTCTGGCTGTTGCTGATAATGTTTTGTGTGAATGTTGCTTTGGCGCAAACAACAAATTTCAAAGGGTATATTCCGCCTTCTCCCAATGCGATGACTTTTCAGCGTTATGGCGATTATCCGGTGGACTATTCAACCGGCGTTCCATCCATCAATATTCCCATTTACACAATTGGGGTAAAGGGGTTTAGTTACCCGGTGAGCGCCAACTTCCACGCATCAGGCAGAACCGCATCATTAAACTATTCTCCGTTGGGACTTAACTGGGCTTTAATAGGCTCGGGTGTTGTTTCAAGGGAAGTGCGGGGTGCACCGGATGAAACCAGTCCGTATAACGAACAACCCGTTTCTTATTATAACTCCCAGGCCGACAAGTTTGATGAGTTGAATAAGCTTACATCAAATTATTACGATCCTTTGCACGATATATTCTCCGTTAACGTTAATGGTGTGTCGGCAAAGTTTATCATCCGGTCTTCAACAATTACTTTTCTAACCAACTGCCCTTACAAAATCCAGGTGCTCTCTAATGGGCAAGCCTACTCGGGTTTTATATTAACCGATGATCATGGTATTGTATACAATTTCGGGCAGGATGCCAGTGGTTACGGTTATACCGAATCGAACTCAAGCCAGAATTTCCCCAGTTCCTGGTTTCTGAACACTGTTACCTTACCTACCGGGCAGCAGTTGAAATTTAAATATGGCAATAAATGGACGGCAGTTTCGGATGATGCATTTTATGGCAACTTCAGTTACTCCGATAACGCAACAATTGCAGACAAGGCCAGTGCACCGAGTTTTAAAACCAACCCCGGAGACTATCAAACCGCCAGTACGTTGCATCGCAACAATGTAAACTTGCTGGATGACTACTACATGGGCTATCTCACAGAAATTGATTTTGATGAAGGGAAAATGTTTTTTACCTACGATGCCAGCACACTGCAGCTTACAGAAGCTAAAGTGATTAGAAACAGTGATAACCTGGTGGTGAGAGACGCCGTGTTCAATTATTATGCAACCATTCCGGGTTCTACGGTAACCCTGCTGAATAATTGCTCTAAAACAATTCAGTCTATTGTATTCAAAGATGCTGCAGGTGCAGAAGCCGAACGGTACAGCTTTGAATATTATAGTGGAACCGGTCCCACTTCGCTGTATGACCTTGGCACCGCAAAAGATTATTGGGGTTATTATAATGGCAGAACCGGTGGTACAAATGGAAGCCGTATACCCATACCAAGTATTACCATTGAACCCGGTGGCACCAATCCCACTTCGTCTTATGAGCAAACCCTTGGCTGTAATGGCTGCCGGGATGCTGTGTTTGATACCAAACTATCGGGCATGCTGCGTAAAATCTACTTCCCGACAGGTGGCAGCAGCGAGTTTTTCTATGAACCCAATTATTATAAGGAGAATACCGGCAGTCACATTGTGAAGGAAGGGCCCGGCATCAGGATCAAACAGATTCAGCTGGATGATGGTATCGGTAAACAGACGGTAAAGAGTTATAAATACGGTGTTGATGAAGATGGTAATGGCTATCTCAGCTGGCAACCTTCGCCATCCCTGGATAATGTCACATCTACCATTCGGGACTACCTCGACTGGTCTTTGCACAACCCGCCAAACTTTCCCTACGATTATGGCTTTTACAGGTGGCGTACATTTAGTTCTGAACCGCAGGCAGAAATGCAACGTGCTTATCATACGCCCGTGTATTATAACCAGGTAACAGAATATGTTTCAGGACAGGATACCAAAGTCACCAATGGGAAAACAGTCTACAATTACAGCATTCCGGGTAATTCCGTTTCTTATACCTCGCTGCCCGGAGATGGATTCTTCCCCGTATTCCGTACAGATGATTGGAGAACACCGCAACTAACGTCAAAAGTAGTATATAAAGGAACTGCGAAAGAGAACTATGTACCTGTAAATGGTACCATTTATAATTATAACGATTACAATACCTTCAGCATACCGCAGGTATTGGTAATCAAAGGACATGAATTCCCATCCGACAATACTGGCAAATCAATTGAGTACATTACCAAAACACCGCCTGCCAATCCCATCGGTTATCCATATAGCTGGCAGGTATTCTATGTAATTGATAAAACCATTACAGGTGGTGTTTCCAAACTGCAATCTGAAATCACCACGCAATACGATGATAATGGAAACCAGCAAACTGCAACCACTACCTATAGCTACAATAATGCCCTGCATATGTATCCTACGGCCATTACAACAAAGAAAAGTGATGGCGCTGTAATCACAGCCTATAGCACCTTTCCGCAGGATTACGCAGCAGGTACAGCTTTTATCGACGATTTAAAAGCAACAAACAATGTGGCAGTGCCTGTTGAAAAAATCAGCGCCCAGGTAAAAGCAGGCGCAACACAGGTATTAAGCGGCCAGTTAATGACTTATAAAACAGGTGGTAAAGGCTTACAGGATAAGGTGTACAGCCTGGAGACCCGGGCGCCCGTAGATATCAGCTCATTCAAATTCAGCAATACCAACGCTGGAAGCATACCATTTTCTACTGGTTTTGGTGCTTTTGTAAACGATGGCAGATACAAACAGAAAATCAGTTACGATATATACGATGCATCGAATAACCCGGTGCAGGTTACTACCAGTGCTGCAGGCCCCATTAGTTATAAATGGGGATACCAGGGATACTACCCGGTGCTGGAGGCAAAAGGTGCGCTAAGCAGAAACCTGTTCTACAATGGGTTTGAGGAATCAGGTGCAAACACTGCAGCCGGTGATTGCAAGTCGGGCTTGTATAGCCATACCGGCGCATACTCGGTAACCATATCACCAGATAATGGCAACTACATACTCGCATACTGGCAAAAAAGCGGCTCGGCCTGGATTTATATGGCAAGCCCGGTGACTGTAACAAATGGATCATATACCATATCCCTGAATGCACAGGTCGATGATATCAGGTTTTTCCCGGCAGCTGCACAGGTTACCACGCACAATTATTCACCGATGATTGGGTTAACATCCTCTTCTGACCCCTCAGGAAAATTTGGCTATTTTGACTACGATGATGCCGGCAGGCTGAAAACCATAAAGGATAATGACAAGAATGTGCTGAAAACCATCAGTTACAAATTCTCAAATCCCACTTTCTTTAGTGATGAACGCACAGTAAGTGTTACCAAAAATGACTGTGACCCCAGTTTGTATTTTGGTGAAACAATTAATTATACAATTGCGCACGGGGCGTTTTCATCTACTATTTCAGTAGCAGATGCCAATACCAAACGCGACAACTATATAGCCGCTACCTCGCAGGCATATGCTAACGCGAACGGTACCTGTAAGAACTATAAAAACTCAGAGATAAGCAAAACGTTTACAACACAGTGCTCGGCAGGGTTGTATGGAAACGATGTAGTATACACAGTGCCTTACGGTAAATGGACATCCACTGTTTCGTATGACGATGCACAGGCTAAGGCAACGCAGGATCTGAATAACAATGGGCAGGCTTATGCCAATGCACATGGCAACTGCTTAACATATGCCCAGTTATTTAAAAACGACTATACTTTTTCAGGTATTATTTCCAAAAGCAATTGCCCGACAGGATATAAAAGCAATACCAATGTTTCTTTTACCGTAACAGCCGGGCAGTTCACCTCTGCCAACTCTGTTGCAGAAGCAAACAGCAAGGCCCAGCAGGCAGTAGCTGCCAAGCAACAGGAAGTTGACAACACCGGTAGTTGTGTGCAGCTGGCACAAGTGAGCGTATATCTTTCTAATAGCTCGTATGTAGACCAACAGGTATCGCTTACAAATACCACCCAAGGCTACCAGACAGTGAGTGTTACTTTGAAGGCATCGTCTTCACAATACGTGACCATTGGCGAGGGTGTTTACTCCATCAGTGCTTCTTCGCCAAACTCTAATACCTACCATTATTCGCTTACTGTGCCTCCGGCTGCAGCTGTACAGAAGGCCGGCAGTTCAGCTAGTTTTTCAGGGGTTAATATTACCGGAACAACATCCGGAACAACGCTTAACATCACTAACTAACCTTTAATAACACAAAGTGATGCGTAAGAACCAATACAACACAACAAAACCAAGGCTTAAATTATCTGCTATGGGTAGCTTTTTACGATATACACTGCTTGCTGCCATTTTGTACTTGTGTCAATTGCCTGCCAGGGCACAGAATGTGCCAACCACTGCAACCAGCGTGGGAGGGCCATCTAAAACGCCTGTTACGCCCGGGGCTTACAGCACTGCAAGTACCAGCTATATTACAACTAATACAGCGCGCCGGCCTTATAGTGCAGAAAGTGTTGTGAGCGATGTTAACCGGCTACCCAATGAAGTTAGCCGCGCTACCCAATATTTTGACGGGATAGGCCGGCCATTGCAAACAGTGAGCAAACAGTTGTCGCCCGGGAAAAAAGATATGGTGGCGCCGGTTACCTACGACAATTTTGGTCGTGAGGATATGAAGTTTCTGCCTTATACAGATAATAACGCTACAGATGGTGCTTTTAAAATAAGTCCATTTACTTCGCAACAGTCATTCTACAGTGGCTCCTATGTAAACGAGCAGGCTGCTTATGCAGGAGAGCAGTTCTTTTACGGGCAAACAAAATTTGAAAACTCCCCGCTCAACCGTGTGTTAAATACGTATGCAGCCGGTAACAGCTGGGCAGGCAGCGATAGGGGACAGTCTGTGCAATACCTGTTCACTGGTCCGGATGATCATATACGTCTGTGGACGGTTGGCTATGCCGATATTATTTATGGATCAGATAATACAAGTGTCAACGTTCCCCAGTCAACCGCAGAATACCAGGCAGGAGAAATAACCAAAACGGTTACTGCAGATGAGCATGGCAAGCAGGTACAGGAGTTTAAAGACAAAGAAGGGCACATCATACTCAAAAAAGTGCAGGCCGATGATGCGGGTAATTGGTTGCAAACCTATTACGTATACGACGACCTCGGTTTGTTACGTTGCGTAATACCACCTGCTGCTGTAGAAAGTTTGCCTGCCGGCGGCTGGGTACTGTCTTCCACTGCATTAAAAGAACTTTGTTTCAGGTACGAATACGATGCACGTGGTCGCATGAGCGCCAAAAAAGTGCCTGGTGCGGCCTGGACTTACCTGGTATATGACCAGCGTGACAGGCTCACTTATACCCAGGATGGCAATATGAAGGCAAAAGGGCAGTGGCTGTATACGCTGTATGATGATGTAAACCGCCCGGTACAAACAGGTGTAATGACAGGTTATGGCGGCACGCCAGCTGATATGCAGGGATACCTGGCTAATATTACGCCTGCCACAGTAGCGGATATAATACTTCCCGGTTGGGATGGCGTAACAACCAGCTATGTTGCAAGTAACAGTATTACGATGCTGGAAGGGTTTAACGTAGATGGTGCAACCGCCGGCGTTGCACTGGAAATAGCCAATTTAGCCGGTACCGGTAGTGGCGCACTAAGTGGCACAACCTATACTGCACTTACCTACACGGATTATGACGATTACCATACTACCGGTAAATCTTTTAACGGTACTTATGCTGCTAAGCCGGGCACCGGGGGAAATGATAATGCAGAAAATGCAGCCACCACGGCAAGCGCTGTTACGCTGGGTATGCCTACCGTAACCCGCGTGCGTGTAATAGAAGATCCCAATAATCTTTCATCCGGTAAATGGCTGGAAACAGTTACCTACTATGATGATAAAGGTCGTGCCATACAGGTGCAATCAGACAACTACAAAGGTGGTGTAGATATAATAAGCAGCCGTTATGCTTTTACCGGGAAAGTGGTAAGCAGTTACCAGGTTCACAATAATCCCGCCGGTGGCATTACAGGACTGGGCATCCAAACAGACTACCTGTATGATCATGCAGATCGTTTATTAACCGTAACCAAACAGGTGGGCGATGATATTGCCAACAAACGTTTAATCAGCACCATAACCTACGATGCATTAGGCCAGGTAAAGCAAAAGCAAATAGGTCAGAAGCGCGATGCTGCGGGCAACCTTACTGCTGCTGTTATGGAAGATGATGCTTATGCTTACAATATCCGCGGCTGGTTAAAAAGCATCAACCGGAAAACCGATGGCAGCGGTATTGATATCAATACCAGCGCCAAATGGTTTGGTATGGATCTGAGTTATGACTGGGGTTTTGGCAGCAACCAATACAACGGCAATATCGCTGGCATGCGCTGGAAAAGCTCGGGCGACCAGAAAGAACGTGCCTATGGTTACGGGTATGATGCATCCAATCGCTTGTTAAAAGCTGATTTTACGCAGAACGATGGTGGCTGGAATACCACTGCGGGCATTGATTTCAGCATGAAAATGGGCGATGGAATAACCCCGGGCAGTGCCTATGATGCTAATGGTAATATCAAGGCCATGTGGCAGAAGGGACTAGTTGGCACAGCAAGCGATATTGTTGACGATCTTGCCTATTCCTATTATTCCGGTACCAACAAACTGGCGGCTGTAACTGATACGCGCAGTGCAACACAGCTCGGTGACTTTACAGACAACAACAAAACGGGTAACGACTATGGGTACGATGTAAACGGTAACCTCATTGCTGATAAAAACAAAAGCATCGGCACTTCAGTGGGCACAGATGTTCCGGCAGGCGCCCAGGATATTATATACAACCACCTGAACCTGCCCTGGCAGCTAACGGTGGCCAATAAGGGGAGTATTTTTTACATCTACGATGCAGCAGGCAATAAACTGGAAAAGAGAGTAGTAGAAGGAAGCAAAACCACTACAACCGATTACCTGGGTGGTTTTGTATACGAGAACAACCATCTGCAATTCTTTGGCCATGAAGAAGGTCGTGTACGTGTATTGCGTGATGGTAGTGGTACAACTACCGGTTATGCGTATGACTATTTCCTGAAAGATCACCTCGGCAACACGCGTACCGTACTTACAGATGAGTTTAGCAATCAGCGATACCTGGCAACCGTAGAGCCGCAATACCGTACTACGGAACTGCAATTGTTCAACGACCAGCTGGCGCAAACAGCCAGGAACAAAAGCGAGATTCCCGGTTTTGATACTGACCCCAACAATACAACGGTAACCTGGTTGAAAAATGATGGCCAGGATGGTACCCCGAAAATCGGCCCTGGTATACTATTGAAAGTAATGGCCGGTGACCAGATCTCGATATCTGCACAAGCCTGGTACCGCAACCAGGATCACCAGCCTGCTAATAATACAGTCGCCAGTAATCTTGCCACACAAGTCGTGAACCTGTTCACAGGCGAAGTGGCGGGTGCAGGCGGGCACTTTAATGCTACTAACCTTGGCACCGGCACCAGCAGCCTGCTGAATGCGCCTGTACAGGGTTTTGTAAGTACTGAAGCTACAGATGACAGCCGCCCCAAAGCCTTCCTGAACTGGATTGTGCTCGATGAAGAGCAACTGAAAAACAGAACCGATGTAAGTGGCTACCGGCAGATACCCGTGGTTGGTGCGAACGAGACGTACAAAGTGCTGCAGTCAGGCAACCTGACCATTCCGGTAAATGGTTATATTTACATATATGAGAGCAACGTCAGCAGTACCGGTGTAGCCTTTGATAATTTAAGCATCACGCACACGCCGGGACCGTTGTTGGAGGAGACGCATTATTATCCGTTTGGGTTGACGATGGCGGGGATATCTTCTAAAGCGGCTGGAAAACAGCAGAACAGGTTTAAGTATAATGGCAAAGAACTGCAGAACCAGGAGTTTAGTGATGGGAGTGGGTTGGAGTTGTATGATTATGGGGCGAGGTTCTATGATCCCGTTATCGCCAGGTGGACGACACCCGATCCAATGGCGGAATTAAGCAGAAGATGGTCGCCTTATACTTATGGTAAGGATAATCCTATTAAGTTCATTGATCCCGATGGTATGTTTGATGAGTTGTATGACCAAAAAGGCAAGAAAATAGGAGAAGATGAAAATGGGGCTAACGGTAGAGCAAGGGTAGTAACAGATTCTAAAGAAGCAGCACAGGTTAAAGCTAACACTAAGAATAACAGTATTACACAATCCAGTTCAATAAGTTCAGGAGCCTCTGTTTCAAAAACAGCTTTGAAAGAATCGTTAAATATAATAGGTCGCACCCAGTCGAAAACAGCTAATGATCCATCAGGTGGCTTGCATGGTGAATCATCAATTGTGATGAATAATGGCAATGTTTTGCAAGGCGCTTCTGGTAAAGCTGCATTTATAAATTCTAATAATGAACTGCAAGCTGACGAAACGTTGCCTAATCTACCGTCAGGAAGCACGCCAGCCGATGCTGAAACTACAATACATTCTCATGTTACTGGAACCATATTACAGAATGGTCAAATTTATAGCCATGATGCATTACAACCGTCAAATACTGATGGAGGGACGTTTAAACAGTATGGGACAAATATTATAGTTGGGCCGCTTGGACAAGCTACCGCCACAAGTAGCACTACGGGCGGAGTTTCTATTAATCAACCTGGAAATGGTGTTGTTATTTATAAAGGAGGGGCAACTACACCAACAGTAACTTTAACAATAAAAGCAGTTCAGCAAATACTAAAACCATGAAATTAAAAATCATTATACTTATTTGTGTACTTCTCAGTTTTAAGGTAAGTGCACAAGAACAACCTCAAAGGATAAACTTTATTCTTTCTATTGATGAAAAAATAGTTTCAGGTTCAGTTTCAAAAATCAAAATCCTGGCGAGTTTAACACATGGTGGAAAAAGAGTTATAGAGGCGGACTATTATCCTGGAAATCTATCTTTATCACAATCTGATTACGCATTATTAAAAAGTGACACAGTTAGTTCTGTGTTTCTATCTTTTACTTATAGTGAGTTCTGTAATAAAAATCGTCGAGATTATGATTATGAGATTGATTTAAAAAAAGGTTGGTTGCAAAGCTATTTTTACGTTTTATATGTATATAACACGGATAAATCGAGGTATAAGAAAATCTTAGAACCTCTAAAGGGGAAACATTATATTTATGAGTTTGATTACCCTGGCGGTGGAACGAAGAGAATAAGAAAAATAAAGATCAATGATTGTGATTGAATAAGTAAGCCCCGGTTAAGGGGCTTTTTTATTTATAGGGCAGCCACGTTATTATTAAAGAAGTCCTTGAACTTCTTTTTGGTAAGCATGGTATCAATGATCTTAAAAACCACGGTGCGATCTTCCTCGTCTAATTGGTTAATCAAGTTGATCTGCTCGAAATTAGGCTTGTCCTGAATGGTCACATCGACCGGTTGACATCAAAATGTACTACCTGATCAATGGTTATCCCAAAATACCCGGCAAAGCGTTCCAGTTCATCAATAGCAATATCACGGGTGTTGTTCTCCACTTTGTTATAGCTGGTATAAGGTATGTTCACTTCAGCAGCAAGCTGCTTTTGTAGCAATCCTTTTTGCTCCCTGATCTTCTTAATGTTATCGCCTGAGCTCATTACGTTTGCTTTTCTTCCAAAAATATCCTTTAAAGATTCCTTGTTTACGTAGTTCATTACTAGCTCTTTGCTGGCCAAAAGCTGGATAATCGAAGGCCATCTTAACTACAGCCGCTTCAATGGAGGGATCTACACGGTTTTTAAGTATAGGCTTACTGCGGCTGATCTCTTGTAGTGCTGCCTCACCGCCTGTATCGTACAGCTCTTTAATCCGGTAGAAACTGCCCCGGCTATACCCAATCACCTTGCATGCCTGGGAAACATTACCTAAATGTTCCGCTAAATGCAATAGTCCTAACTTGCTTTTGATTAACTTGGATGTGGAATTCATAATCTGACATTTTGGGATTGATTTATTAAGTGTGGTTACTTAAAGTTAATCCCAACTGTCAGATTAAGTCTTGACTATTTCATTTCATTGCTGCAGAATATTTTAATGCGGAGGGTGGGAGTTTGTTTGGGAGATCAATTAAAGTAAAAACTCTTACTGTTGGTCATTTACAAAAAGGTATTGTTGCAGGTAAACTTAATAAGGAGGTTATAAATTGCTATTCCATCTCATGAATTAATATTTATAACTATCATAGTTGCCATATGAACAGACCATGTATAAAGCGTATTTTAGGTATAGTGTTATTATTGATCAATGTTTTACTTGTTGGGTTCGTCTTTGTAGCAAATGTCTTTACGCTTTCGGGACCACTACAAGCGCATATGATAATAGAAACTTGTTTTTGGTCATATTTATTGCGAAGAATAATACTTGCTGTCATTCTTGCTTCATTAGCAACCGGCGTTTCGATTTTTTTTAGATATCTTATGTGCAAGTTATTAAGGTTGCCAGCTGAGTTTGTAAGAGTGCGGTTAATTAAGATCTTTTTTTTCTTCTTAATAGCGTCATTTTTGGCAATGCTTGTTTTTTACTATGGTAATTATAGAATCGTTCAGGATATGAGAGTGAAAGGGCTTAGATTTGATTAGCAGGAAGTTAAAGTAATTTACCGCATACTGGGTGTATAATTTAATATTAAACAAGCTCTGACAAAAAAAATGGCATTGTAGGCACTGCCCAGGTTATTCCATGGTAATATCAAGGCCATAGGGGGAGTAACCTGGTTGAAAAATGATGGCCAGGATGGTACCCCGAAAATCGGCCCTGGTATACTGTTGAAAGTAATGGCCGGTGACCAGATCTCGATATCTGCACAAGCCTGGTACCGCAACCAGGATCACCAGCCTGCTAATAATACAGTCGCCAGTAATCTTGCCACACAAGTCGTGAACCTGTTCACAGGCGAAGTAGCTGGCGCAGGCGGGCACTTTAATGCTACTAACCTTGGCACCGGCACCAGCAGCCTGCTGAATGCGCCTGTACAGCGCTTTGTAAGCACCGAAGCTACAGATGACAGCCGTCCCAAAGCCTTCCTGAACTGGATTGTGCTCGATGAAGAGCAACTGAAAAACAGAACCGATGTAAGTGGCTACCGGCAGATACCCGTGGTTGGTGCGAACGAGACGTACAAAGTGCTGCAGTCCGGCAACCTCACCATGCCGGTAAATGGTTATATTTACATATATGAGAGCAATGTGAGCAGTACTGGTGTAGCGTTTGATAATTTAAGCATCACGCACACCCCCGGCCCCCTGCTGGAAGAGACGCATTATTATCCGTTTGGGTTGACGATGTCGGGGATATCTTCTAAAGCTGCCGGGAAACTACAGAACAGGTTTAAATATAATGGCAAGGAACTGCAGAGTAAGGAGTTTAGTGATGGGAGTGGATTGGAGTTGTATGATTATGGGGCAAGGATGTACGATGGGCAGATAGGGAGATGGTTGAGGGGGACCCGTTGGCAGATCAGATGCGCAGGTTCTCTCCATACAACTACGCATTTGATAACCCAATAAAGTACATTGATAACGATGGAATGCTACCAGTCCCCTCATGGCTTAGGGAAACATGGTTTGCTATTTCACATCCTATTGCTGCTAATGATATAGGTTCGTACAAAAAAGGGGCCTCCAATATCTCTACAAATGCTGTGAGATTTTCTACACGCGGAGTGTCTGCTGAATCAGAATCAATACTAAAGGAAAATAAAGATAAGGGCAATGAAAATAAGGGCAATGAAAATAAGGGATCGCAGATAAACGCAGTTCGGCATACATTATGGCAGGCTGCCATCGCAAGTAAATATGGGGCTGCTGTAGCTAAAGAAGCAGGCGATGCACACGAAGATAATCCAGATGCAATAAAGGGGCAATCGTTTGCCCAATTATTAGACAAGAAATTTAGTTCATCTGAAAAGGCTGATGAAGCCATTGATCTATCTAATAATGAAACAGGTAGGAATATAGGAACGGATAATAAAGGTGCTGGTATGAAAGATTTAGCAGGAAAGGTATTAGATACTTTTGCTCAGATAGGGTTATATACATCTTATTTAGACGATCAAGGGAATACAAGGATAACTGTCACCAAAATTACACCTGAACAGTATAAGCAATTGCTGGATGTAATTAAAACGCTAGATAACACAGGTCGTACTATCTATTAAATAGATAATATGAAAGCATTAAAATATTGCATTGTATCAATGTTGATTATTTTTTCAAGCTGTACCGGGAAAGCAAAGTTTGATAAAACTATGTGGCAGACAAAGGATGATATGGAATATCCATATCGAAATAAAATGCTTAATGACTTAATAAAAAATTACAAGTTAGCAGGGATTAGATACACTGATTTAATAAATCTACTAGGGAAGCCGCAATTTAAAGATAGTTCGTCAATTGCCTACGAGGTAATTACCCGTTATGATGCGATTGACCCAAATTATACAAAGAGGTTAGATTTTACCTTTTCAGGCGATTCTATAATAACCTCATTTAAGATTGCGGAATGGAAGAAATAAACTTGCCCTGTTAGGTACTGTTATTGCCGTTGGTATATGGGAAACTGTTAAATGGGGAGCTGCAATTTTTGCTGTGCCTGAAACATTAGGAGGAACACTAAGTGTGGCAGCGGCATTACCTTAACAGAAAAAATGGTATTTATGATAAATTTCAAGAAAGAGGTTGCCAAAGAACTACCATATAATAGAGCGCAATATCTTGACTTTTTTGATGATGATTCGTCCCATTTATCTGTTACATGGTATGGCATTTCATTTCAGTTATCCAGTTCTATCGAAAAAAAGGCGTAATGTTAACGACGTTTGTTGAGGTGTATGAACGTCTACTTACTAATATAATATCCAAGCTTGATAATGGAGGGAATTGGATTGTAAATCATGAAGATAAGGACTTGCATTGGTTGCCTAATAATGAGAATAATTTAGGCCATTTACGAGCCTTTTTCAAGGATAGTGACGTTCCTGGTTCTTTTAAGGGGGCACTCGTTATTTCGAAAAGTAATTTATTAGGATTAGTCCATGACCTACTCCTATATCCACATGTGGTGTTTAATAAAGAAGGATTTCTGTATAAGGATTTGAATATTTCGCACGGTGAGATAAAATTTATTATAAAAATATCCGGTCATTTGAATGTTGATTTTCTTTCCACAGATCTAGCTATTTTGAGCGGAATTGTCGCAGACAATTCCGCTGATACTTTTGTTGTGAAAGCGTATCGTGGTACTTTATTATAGAGAGGATTGGAAGACCAGAACGAAGATATTTTTTCTAATCAGTACTATTTATATAACACGACAAACGGATTATTAAAGAAACTTGTGCAACCTAAAAAAATCGGTACCGGAATAACTGGAGTTTTTGTGCCGGAGCTAAAAGATGGTTCTCAGCTTTTTTTATATGCAAAAGACTTAGACAGCACGCAGCATAAATTAGCAATTGAAATGTTTAGAGCTATCGGAGATGCAAAATAGCCGGGGCCAGAGTTGGTGATGGGGTAACAAACAGAAAACCGACAGTGGCCTGCCATATATACGTAGCAAGAATAAATCATGAAAACGATACTGATTTCTTTTTGGTTATTAAGCGCAGTTTTAGCTATTGCACAAAATAAGAATACTGCGATGCATTTGGGCGAACGCATGCCCCTTGAGAAAGGTTATGTGATTTATCGGGAAGAGAAAGAGACCTCGCACTATGTTAATCCGAATGAGGGGGTAGATATTTTGAGTGATAATATTTTAGATTCTGTTTTTTCTGTGTCTAATGGATCGATTTATAGTATATAATATCGATGCTGAAAAAGCAGTTACCATTCAAGGAGAAAGACTGAATGTTACTTATATTGGTAATTTTAGCACCGTAGGTTTGAAAGTTGGACTGCCAATTTCTAAAGGCCAATTTCTTTTTTTATCAAAT
The DNA here is from genome assembly GCF_003412455.1 of Deminuibacter soli. Classification (GTDB taxonomy): domain Bacteria; phylum Bacteroidota; class Bacteroidia; order Chitinophagales; family Chitinophagaceae; genus Deminuibacter; species Deminuibacter soli. The sequence continues at coordinate 804,563 of NZ_QTJU01000002.1, forward strand.
TCTGGCTGTGGTGCATCGCCCCTCCATTTGACAATTGGAACTGATATCCGCATTTGGAATAGAACTGATATTTTGAGATATTTAAACGTAGCGCAAGGGCTGTAGTTAAAGATTTCTGAGATGTACAAAATATAGCAGAAATTTTCGGGGAAAATGGTGAGAGACAGTGGCTGTTTAAATATCAGAGCTAAGTACATTAGAATTTGAACTGTAAAATAGGATTAAGGCTATGAGAACTTTTAAAACTCTTTGGATTAATCTATTAGGTGTGTTTGTCTCGTTATTGGTTTATTCAACCATTAACAATTATTTTATTGACAGGACTGTTTCAAGAAATTTCTTTCAGGCAATAGTAGCTGCAGCATTTCTGATAGGGTTATATGGGATTCTATTTTGGATGTATTTTATCTTAATGTTGCTATTGCTCGATTTTGTCCTGGATATTAAAGCTCTAAAGAAGATTAGATACAAATTGTTCATCCAATGGCTTATAACGAGCTTACCTGTTTTGTATTGGGCATTACGATATGAGCAACAACGTGTTTTCTTTTTAATTGCAATTGTATCCTTCTTTATCACACAAATTTTAAAGAAGTATTTAATAAAAAAAATCGCCAGTAAAGCTACCAGGGAGACTTAATTGTTGCTTGTTTCAAAGTCGATCAATATCGTCTCTTCATATGGCTAAGAATGTTTGGGAGCAAGGCACAACCTAGCAAAGCTGTAACAAGTGTATGTGACAGCTTGTTCGGGCAAGCACCTGGGAAGTCTGTTAGCGTTAATTGGTAATACGATGAAGAAATTCTCATTTATTTTGCTTCTAGCAATTAGTATTTTATCGTGCAAGGGAAAAATAGAACAATGGACAAGATTGAATTACGGAATGGAAAAACAATTGAACGCCAATCCCTGACAAAGGAAGTCTACGAGGATTTACTGCGGAACGCAGAAAAACGAATGGATGGATTTGCCGGGCTTAAGATGGAAGTTGATGTTTTAAACGACAGACGAGTGCTGGTTGAAGAAAATGGGCATTATACGATATATTATAACTTACCGGATTTGCAGAACGTGATTAGCGACGTCAAAGAATTGGAGAATTCGTCTGAAATGCTTTTAAATAAAAATAGTTACGGCGAAAGATTTTCTGAGCATGTGGAAGAATTGGTCCGTGGTCTGCTGTCGGATTTGCAAATGACAGACGAAAAACTGGATGACAGTTTGTTGAAAAAAATTGATAACAAAGTGAGGACGTTGGAGCATGGAGGACAAAGTTTTAATGAAGATCATTTGATCAACTATATAGCATTGATTGGCCTAATGTTGACAAAATATCATGGCGCTGTATGGCAAATGGAAAAGGCTGATGATGGCGTGACATGGAATCCTTACCAAGTAAGAAATCAGGAAATTCAATTTTTTATCTACTTATATGAAGACATTTTTATGAATAAAGTAAGTGCAGACATTGTTTATGAAGTCTATGCAACAATGGAGGATATTATTAAGTATAACTTGTTTAGGGTATAAAATGCCGTTATTTAGTGGAGGAGAAGATGTGTTAACTAATTATGAAAAAATAGATTTGGAGGTCTATTGGTCTATCCAGATGCAGATTTACAACTAGGTCGAAAGTCTTCCACTCGGAACAAAAATAAACGCAGTGAATTTTTTGAGCAAGTGAAAAAGGCTCTGAATACTTAATTTGACTAACCTGACGTAAATAAGGGTATATAAGAAAAAAAGCCGTGCGCCATATTATATGTCAGCGGTGGCCTGCCATATAATATACCTAAGAAGGCACTCCGCCGATAAGGGGCTGGGATCACTTATGTTTCATGGCAGCATTTTTTGAAAAGCAAGCTAGATTGGGGCAACGTGAACAGCGGAGGCAAATTCGGGAAAAATACCATGCTCAATAATCATAGAAGTAGAATAATGTATAGTATTCGTTTTAACGGTTGGAAGCCAGGAGCAGAAAAGTTATCGCTGATTAAACTACTAAATGAGCGATGTAGTATTCCTCTAATTGAGGCAAAGGAGATAAAGGATAGGATTGTGGAATTTAATGATGCGACTATCGAAGTTTAGTTAGTGGTAAAGATGAGGCAATGTATTTGATGAAAGAAATAGAAGAGATTGGATTTATAGTAGAACTTAAAACAATTAGTAGCGATTACCCTTAGTATCAAGTAATTTAAACTGTTTTATGCTAGTAGTTTGCACATCTATCGAGCCTTCACAGAAACAAAAACAATTGTTAGGTAAGTATGCCAACAGGGCTTTTCATTTAACCATCGGAAAAAAGTATTTGGTCTTTGCCCTAACAATTGCATCAGAGAATGTGCATTATGTACAGATTCTCACTGACTACGGGCATTTAGTTAGTGTACCTTTTTTCTTATTCAGTTTCCTTGATTCCAGGGTATCCAGATATTGGGAGATGAGAACCTTTGAAGATGGTGTTGTCACATTTTGGCCTCCTTCATTTTACACAGAATTTTATCATGATGATCTTTTTGAAGAAATTGATTCTGTGGTTCAAGACTTTACACAAGTTAGAATCAGGCTTGAGCGTGAATTTGAAGTAAGTTAGCAACAGCTCTTGGCTGAATCTTTCTATAAGTGAAAGGCAAATTGTTAGGGTATATGCTTATAAAGCATTACATGATAAAAATCGCCCCTTGTTAATACCTTGGGCGGGATGGAAATTATTATAATCCTATGAAAACTTGTTAAAAGCAGATTGGACAAGATAATAGTGTGATGGTAAACTTTTTAAAAATGATAAATAAGATTGCCGGAATATATGTTTTGCTTGGTAGCATTTCTATGTTTGTTATTCTTTTGTACTCTCTGGAGCCAAGTCAGCTGATTTTAAATAGTATTCCTTTAATTATAACAGTCCTGGTAGATTTGTTTTATTTCATTGCCGCTTTTCTTTTTGTCAGAAACCCAGAAAGAAAAAGAAACTTAATCGCCTTTCTTTTGTGTTTGACATTATATTCAATCCAGTTTCAATTGTGTGGTTTCTGCTTTAAAAATATGATAGGTCCCCTTGTTGAAATAGGTGTAAAAGGTATCGATGAATATCATTTTTTTTCCAAAGCTCGTTGGTTTGTGATAAAAATTTTAAACGGGTATAATTCACAAACTATAGAGAACTATTTTTCAGTCAACATAATTCATATTTTACTATTGCTTATTGTTCTGCCAACTAACAGGGCTAAACTAAATCGCATAAAAGCTGGCTAAGCCAGAAGGCTGGTAATGACGTAAACAACCAGGAACAAAAAGCCGAGATTCCCGGTTTTCCTTGAAGACGAAATATATTTACCTGTAAAAGTGGTTAGTTGCTTATGGTATATACCGGTATTTGCCGGACAGTCTGCGTGCACTGGTCAATTTCGCAAGTTGCAGGCGATGAGCATACATATTGAAACATTGCCAATCCTCACAAACTATTCTCCTTGCTCTTCTCATAACTATCCTGGAAAGCTGCCATCGCTTCTTCCATGGTGCTGCCGCATCCGAAATCGCCGGTTTCCGGGTCGCCTCCTTCAAGAATGCATATGGTTGCGCCGTCACGGTAAACAGTGGGCTGCAGGTCTTTCATGGTAGGTGGCAGGTCTGGCTGGTTAATATCCAGTTCAATGATGACTGACTTGTTGGCTTATTAGCAGCGCAAGCATTATTCCTGGTGCTCCGCAAGCACGGGCTTAATCTCCATGGCAATGGGGACTACGTCTACCAGCTCCAGCGATTTCACCATTTTAAGCGTCCCGTTTTTGCAGGTCAGAAAATGCGGTGTCTTCAAATGTGCCTGGTAGGCCGCTTCACTGGCATATACTTCAAACACCGTAACATGCGTGGGGTGTGCCTTATCATACACCGCCTGCAAAGCGAGCATCCCGGGTTCCACGGCTACAGCTGTTTTGGCATGCATAGCGAGCGTCGCTTTATACGCATCGAGGTAAGCGGAATCAATCTCAATTTTAGCAATACGAACCTTCCTTTCGCTTTGCTGCGCATGTGCGGATGTACTACCTGCGGTAAGCATGATGATAAAGAGGATGAATATTGCAATAGCGTAGGTCGCTTTCATGGTATGGGTAATTACTGTTTTAGTCCCGGTAGCTACATATGAAACACATTAAACCGGTGCCCATCCGGGTCGGCAAATACAAAACCATAATAACCTTCCCCGAATGTTTCCGGCTTTGAAACAAGTGTACCCCCGGCTTGCTGTATCTCTTTTGCCCAGTTGTTTACTTCTTCTACAGTGGCAGCGGAAAGAGTGAAGATAATTTCATTCCCGGTCTTTGTATCAACAATTGGTCCTTTAATTGCCGGTTCCAGTACATCTTTTAAAAAGAAATGAATAATAAACTGATCATCGCCAAAGAAGAAACTGGTCAGCTGTTCAGATGCGCCATTGTGTTTAAACCCGAGTTGTTTGTAGAATGCTGTGGTTCGTTCCAAATCACTTACACTAAAGTTGGCCCATATTTTCTTTGTATTCATACACGAGTGTTTTTTCAGTTAATAATTAAAAACTGCCAGGTCTCAAAACTAATGCATAAATGCATCAGGTCAGGTGGCCATTCGTGAAATAAACAGGCGGTATTTCTGCCAAAGTTTACGCTAACAACCATGCCAGTCAAACAATAAGGCCAAATAAAAAAGGGCCGCGTAATGCGGCCCTGTCTAAAAAAATCGTTTCGTTTATTTACTATTGCTTCGTTCAGCCCGATTCGCGAAAATTGATACCCGCGCCTACGCACAACTGACGACTGACGATTCAATGTCGTTTAGTTACTCACCCTGTCACTCTCCCCAGTTCTTATGCCCGAACGTAAACACCGCTGCAAGTGATGGCCCGTTATAACCCCATTTAAAGAAGCCATTCCATTTGTCTTTGTTCACGTCTACTTTGAAATGCAGGTAACTATAGCCGGCGGTGATGGACAGTTGTTTCACCACGCGGAACATGAGTGATACATTGCCTGCCAGCAGGCGGCCATCTATATCACCTACTTTCAGTTTCAGGTAATCAAATTCGCCGTTGACAGCCCAGCGCGGACTAAATGCATAACCTCCCCAGATACCTACATCGGGCAGGGGCGCTGTAAACGACACATTATCGCTGTAAGTAACTGAGCCAACATTGCTTTCCAGGCCAAGGCCAACGCCTACTTTTACAATGTGTGCGCCCAGTGAAAAGCCCAGTTCATAGTTCTTGTGGCTAAGCACGGCCAGTCCCCAGGCAAAGCGGTAGATGTCACTGTTGAAGTAAGCGCCAACTTCGGCTTCAACAGGATAGGTGTGATCTTTAAACTGGATCTCTTTTTGCAGAATGGCCGATGAGCTGCGGTTGAGTGTAAAATATTGCAGGTCGAACCGGGAGCGCCTGGCTGCACGCCATTGCAGGTTAGCAGCAAACGTTCCGGTGTTTTTAGAGAAGCCCAGGTCATCTTCAAAGTCAATGGTGCCATGGCGTGTGCCGGCTGCATTGCTTACTTCTACCTGCGTGTTGTTCAGCGGGAAAAAGAAGCCTGCACCCAGTGAAAAACGCTGCACATACCAGGGTGCTTCACGCGGGTGCAGGGGAGTATTGTTGTACAGGGAATCTTTGGGAGGGCCTGTTTGTGCATGTAATACCACTGACTGTATTACCAATAGCATGATTGCCAGCATATGTATGCCGTACCATTTGCCTGCTGCCTTTTTTGCCTGCCGCATAATGCATATTTGAAGGGTGACTGGTATGCAGGGGATCTGCATTTAAAATTACTTATATACCCTTACATGCAGTGGTCGTAACGGTTACGATACTGAGTTGTAACGTTTCATATCAGGTAATGAATGTAACCGTTACAGGAGATTCAGCGATTTACAACACCCCATCAATAACACCCTGCAGTTGCCTTTCCGGCATGGCGGGGAGGTGGTAACCTGCGTTATGCTGCAGCGGAATGCGCGTCGATTGGAAGAATAGCTAGTGTCGCGGTAGACTGCAAAAAGTCAGATCCGGCTGGTAAATGAAAATGCCTGGTTGTTTTGCACCTGCATAACCAGTTTTTTTCCCTGTGCAAGATTGTTTTCGAGCATTGCATGTGCTTTTCTCACGGTTTCAACGCTTAGTTCACCTATAATTTCCACGGGTGAAGGGGTAATGGTATCGTTTTCGAGCAGGCGCGCAATCTCTTCCAGGCTGCGCCGGTAGTAATCTGTATCGTTGTTTAAAGTATATGCATAATTAGAGATATTAAAGATGGCAGCGCCCTTGTTAAAAAGTTGTTCGCGCGCAGCTGGTGTGGTCAGGGCAGTGACATCGGCGTAACTGCCATTAACAGCCAGTACCTGCGCACTTGTTTCGGCCATGGCACCGCCCACCAGGTCGATGCAATAATCAAACAGCCGGCCATTGTTCGCTGCAACAAGTGCTTCTGCTGCATGAGATAGTTTGTAATTGATGATCTGGTGCTCCTGCAAACCTGCCTGCAGCAATTGTTGCCGGCTGGCGCAGTTGCCTGCAGTTACAGTAAGCTGTGTAAAACCCTTGGATAGCAACAGTTTTATCAATGGCAGCCCTACACCGCCTGCTGCGCCGCTTACGAATATTGATTTGCCCGGTTGCAACGACAACCGGTTATAACATTGTAATGCTGTGATAAATGCTACAGGTACTGCCGCAGCCTGTTCAAACGTGAGCCCTGCCGGCTTTAATGCAATAATGTTGTCGGGTACACTGATGTATTCTGCATATGCGCCGTTTGATCCCATGCTTCCGGATGCGGCAAATACGGCATCTCCTTTTCTGAAATTTGTAACCAGTCTTCCCGTTTTTACCACTACACCGGCGAACTCCCTGCCTAATACAAAAGAACGCATACGCTTTCTTTCTGTTTTTCCCTGGCGCATCTGGTAATCTATCGGATTGAAGGCAGCAGCTCTTATTTGTACAATTACATCATGGCTTCCGTTTACCGGTGCCGGGAAATCGTGCTGCAGTACAAAGTTGTCTGTGCTGCCAAAATCCTGTAGTACAACTGCTTTCATAAGGCTAATTAAATGGAAATAATGAGGAAGTTGTTTTTGCAGCTACCGCCTGTGCTGCGCTTATTCTTTCAAGGGCTACATAATACACTGCCGTTTGCAGGTGAATGCCTTTGGCAATAGCCGTGTTATATGCCTGGTTAAAACAGTTTTCAAGTATTTCACGCAACCGGGTGTTGACTTGTTTTATATCCCATGTTTCCTGCAGTTTGTGCTGCAGCCATTCGAAGTATGATATGATAATGCCGCCTGCATTAGCCAGTATATCAGGCACCACCAATCGTTCCTGCTGGTGTAGTGCGATGTCTGCTGCAGGTACTACCGGGTTATTGGCTGCCTCAATGATAATGGAGGCTTTAATGGCTGCGGCATTTGATTCGGTAATTGCCTCTTCCTTTGCTGCGGGAATAAGTATGTCTACAGGCAGGGTAAGCAGTTCTTCATGCAGTATTTCAATTCCTTTGTTATAACCAGCCAGGGCATTATTGTGTGTTTGCACATAATGAATAAGATCAGGTATGTTGAAGCCGTCGGCATTGAAATAGGCAGCGGTAATATCGCTAATTGCCACAATTTTTACGCCTTTGTCGTACAACTGCGAGGCGGCATGCAACCCTACATTACCAAAGCCCTGGATGGCAGCCGTAGCTTCGTAAGGCCTGAGGTTTAATTTTTCAAGCGTCAGTAAAGTAATGATGCTTACGCCGCGCCCTGTGGCATCTGCCCGGCCGAGATTATCGAGTGGGGATTTTTTGCCGGTTACAATTGCGTGAATTGTTTTGCCATGCAGGATAGAGAATTCGTCCAGTAACCATTCCAGCTCGCCGGATAATTGCGCGGGGGTATTGTCATTTGTATATTGTTCATCCTGCAACTGTTGTTGTATGGCCCGGGTGTATGCACTTGTTAATCTCTCCATTTCCGAGGCAGATAAATGCCGGGGATCACAGATAATACCGCTCATCGCGCCTCCAAAAGGAAGGCCCATCAGTGCCGATTTCCAGGTCATGGTTTCGGCAAGTGCTTTTATTTGCTGTATAGTAACGCTGGTGCCAAAGCGTATGCCGCCACGTGAAGGGCCAAGCAGGGAAGAGTGAATAACGCGGTACCCTTCAAAGCTTTGCCGCCGGCCACTGTCGAGCAGCATGGAGAAGTGAACGGTTATTACTTTGACAGGCGTTTTCAGTGCGGTTATGTGTTGTTCGTTAAGACCGAGCATTTTTGCCGCAGTTTCAAAACGGCTAAGATCGGTTGCCTGCGGTGTTTGGTTAACGGTACCGGTAAAAGGCGTACTGGTGAAATACATAGTAACAGATTGGAAGCGAAGAAATCGAAGTGGGAATTTGTTGCGGGTATATGCCGCGCAGGCGGTAAGTGTTGGATATTATGGTGAACAGGCAAACGTACCGCCGGGTGTTTTAGCAACAACAATAACGCTGTACAAGGTGTTTGCTGAACATAAGATGTGTTTAGTGTAACAAATGTAATTAGAATTATATAACTCTACTAAATTGATAGGTTATTTATTTATAATTAACATTTGGTGTTGTGGTATTGTCAGGTGTCAGCCCTTTTGTGGCACCCTGACAGTATGGTGGAACAGGTAGTTACGATTTATCATTTGAGAAAAAAATATTTGTCTACTAAATTAGTAGACTTATCTTTGCTGCAAGATGAAAAACTTAATTAACCAAAACTGCAAGCAATTCCGGCAAGCTTTAATGCAAGCATTTGCCAATACCAATTATCAGCCTTCTTTTTTCTCCGGTTGTTGTTGCTAGTATAATGCGATTCGACTACTCTTTTATGGTGCGTACATACTACTGCACACGGATTTTCCATATCTAATATAAAAACGCTTACATGAGACAGCTTTACTTCAGGGCTGTGTGTGCGCTGCTTTGTGTACTATCAGCCTATGCTGTAATTGCACAACAGCAAACCCAGCCAACCATACATTCCAAACTTACCGGCATAGTGCTGGATGCCGCTAGCAGGCAACCGCTGGCAGGTGCTGTGGTGAAAATAAAAGGAACCACACATGCGGTAACAACTGACAACGAAGGCAAATTCAATTTTGTAACAGGCCAGGCATTTCCGTACACGCTGGTAATTGATTACATCGGGTATCAACACCAGGAAATCGTTGTAAATAGTAGTCCGGCAGAAGTTTTAGTAAAAGAAAATGCCGGGCAGCTGAATGATATTATCGTTACAGGTTATAGCACACAGGAGCGCAAATACATTGCCGGCTCTATAACCAGCGTTAGTGGTGACGCTATAAGAGATGTACCTGCGGCAGGTTTTAACCAGTTGTTGCAAGGCAAGGCAACCGGTGTACAGGTAATGGCAAACAGTGGTGTGCCCGGAAGCGGCATTACCTTCAGGATCAGGGGTAATAATTCTATAAACGCGTCTGTAGATCCCTTGTATATTATTGATGGGGTGTTTGTAAGTAATGCAGATCCTGTGCAGACTTCAGTAGGCAACCAGCAGCCATCGAACCCTATTGCAGACATCAATCCCAATGATATTGAAAGTATCCAGATTTTGAAAGATGCCAATGCCACGGCCATCTACGGATCGCTGGGTGCCAACGGTGTGGTGATTGTAACTACAAGGCGCGGAAAGCGCAATACTCATGCGCGTATCGGCTTAAGTACCTACCAGGGTTGGTCTACCGCGATTAATAAATTTAAAGTGGCCACTGGTCCGCAAACAGCTTTGCTGAGCAATGAGGCGAAAATCAATACGGCAGTAGACAATGGCCGCGATCCTTCAACGGCAACAGGACTTATCGCTAATCCTGATTCCCTGCCTACCTACAACCGCACAGATGATTTATTCCGCACAGCGCGCACGCAGAACTATGATCTGTCTGCGCAGGGCGGTACAGAAAACAGCACCTACTATGTGTCGTTCGGTTACCTGAAACAGGAATCTGTGGTGAAGCCAACAAACTATGACCGTTATACTGCGCGGCTCAACTACGATAACAATTTAACTACCCGGCTGAAAGTAGGAACCAGTATTAACATTACCCGGTCGCAACGTAATTTGAGCAGTAATGATAACAACCCGCAGGGGGTGATTAATTCAGCGTTATTCCCGCGTTCGTACCTGCCTGTATACAATGCAGACGGAACCTATGCGCGATACGGCAGTTTTGATAACCATATTGCACTCATCAACAATCTTGACAATGATGCAGTAGGTTGGCGTACCATCGGTAACGTGTTTGCTGAATACAATATCCTGCCGGGACTAAAACTGCGCAGCAGCTGGAGCCTGGACAACAGCAGCGAGTATGAAAACAATTATTCCAACACGCTCATCAGTGCAGGTATTGCCACCAGTGGTTCTGCATCTTCTTATGAAACAAAGAATACGGTATACACCAACGAACAGGTATTGTCTTTTGTGAAATCGTTCGGTAGCAGCAAGCAGCATAATATTAATGCACTGATTGGTAACACGCTCAATTCCGTGATCAGTCAGGGTACGAGTGCGACGGGCACCGGTTTTGCAACCAATAGTCTTAAGGCCATCAGTGCGGCGGCTACCCGTTCGGGATCGAGCTTTAGCTCAACGTCTAAACTGGTGTCTTTTTTTGGAAAGGCAGGATACACTTATGCTGACAAGTATACGGTGGATGTAAGTATTCGTGCAGATGCCTCTTCGAAATTTGGTAAGAACAAACAATGGGGTTATTTCCCTTCCGGTGGTCTTGCCTGGCGCGCAGGTCAGGAAGACTTCATCAAAAGCCTGCATATTTTCAATGACCTCAAATTCAGGGGAAGTATTGGATTGTCTGGTAACCAGAATGGAATTGGTCCGTACGCAGCGCTTGGCTTATGGGCATCGGGTGCCAATTACCTGGAGCAGGCTGGTACAGCACCATCGCAGCTGGCCAACCCTGATTTAACATGGGAAACAACACGGCAGCTTGATCTTGGTACAGAGTTTACCATCCTGAAAAACAGGCTTACCATCAGCTTTGATTATTACAACAAGTACACCTACGACTTACTGTTAAACGTGCCGGTGCCATACCGTTCGGGATTTGCGAGCTACCTGCAGAACTATGGTGCAGTGCGCAACAAAGGCTATGAAGTAGGAGCGCATTCCACCAACATCGACACAAAAGACTTCAAGTGGACAACAGACTTCAATATTTCCTGGAACAAGAACAAGATCGAAAAACTCGCTTCTGACATTGTGCAGGGTGCTTCGGGAAGAAATATTTCCATCCTGCGACAGGGATATGCTGTAAACTCATTCTACCTGTATAAACAACTGTATGTAGATAAGCAAACAGGTAATGCCGTATATGCCGATTTGCAGAAAGACAACCAGATTACCTCTGCAGACAGGCAGATTGTTGGCAACGCCCTGCCGGTGTATAGCGGCGGCTTAACCAATAACCTGAGCTATAAAAACTTCGATCTTAATTTCTTCTTCTACTTCCAGGAGGGAAACAAGATTATGAACATGAACGATTTCTTTATGGTTCATGGTGGTACGCAGGCCAATATCGGCTTTTTGCCAAGACAGCTGGACAGGTGGCAGAAGCCCGGTGATGTTACCGATATACCAAGGCTCACTACCTATTCGGGCAATCCTACGCAAAACGGCGGAGCTGCAAACAACTACGGCGGCAACGTAGCCAACCTTAGCTCGCGCTACCTGCAGGATGGTTCCTTTTTACGATTGAAGACCATTACGCTCGGCTATAATCTGCCCAATGCCTTGATTCAGCGTTTGAAGCTTAACCGCGCGCGTTTGTATGTGCAGGCAACCAATTTGCTCACGTTTACCAAATACGACGGACTTGATCCGGAAGTAAGCTCGCAAAGCAATAACCAGAACACCGCAGGCTATGACTGGGCTACCGTGCCTCAGCCGCGTACTGTACAGGTAGGTCTTAGTGTAACCTTTTAACCGATAATCATGATCACGAAACATATTATACTCTTATTGTTTGCCGGTATTGCCATACAGGCGGTATCGTGCAAAAAGTACCTGGATGAGAAGCCCAATAACCTTATTTCAACCGGTGACGCTATTGTAGATGCAGGAACTGCACGCGCAGCGATCACAGGCGCATACGACCGGGTGCAGGGATATTATGCATCCAGTTATCCAACACTGGGCGTAATGCCGGCAGATAATGTAATATTCAACGGCACGCTTAACGAATACCTGCAGCTGGATCAGAATGCTGTGCCTACGGATAATGTTATCACCGTTGCGGCCTACCAGGGTATTTACCGCGCCATCAACTCTGCCAATAGTGTAATTGCTGCAGTGCCGGGTGTTACCGATCCTTTGTTAAGCGCCGCGGAAAAAGACAAGATAACAGGGGAAGCCTATTTTATCCGTGCGCTTGGTTATTTTGACCTGGCCCGCGGATGGGGTGGTGTACAGCTTCAGTTAAAACCCACGGTTGATATTGCCGGGCTAAAGGGAGTAAAACGCAGCACGCTTGATGCTACTTACGACCAGGTGCTGGCTGATCTTAACCAGGCTGAGCAGTTGCTGCCTGAAGACGCCACCACACGCAACCGTGCGCAAAAAAGCACAGCACGTGCATTGCGTGCGCGATTACACCTGTACCGCAAGCAGTGGGCAGATGCAGAAGCCGATGCATCACTTGTTATTGCGAACACGAAATATGCATTGGTACAACCTTACAAAACATTTTTTACCGCGCCTTTCCTGAGTACGGAATCTGTGCTGGAGCTGACATATTCAGTCAATGATAAAAACAGCTACTGGAATTTATGGTACCCCAGTTCCGCCGGAGGACAATATACGCTGAAGCCCTCAGACGCGCTTGTGGCTAAGCTAAACAACCCGCAAACGGGTGGTACGCGTAATGCGCTGATAGCAGGTTCGGGTACCGGAGTGTACGGGGTTTTGTATAATACCACGGCATCCAGTGTTGATCCGTCGTACCTGATACGCATTGCAGAATTATACCTGATACGTGCAGAAGCACGTGCGCAGCAGAATAAAATAACTGAAGCGGTTGCAGACCTGAATGTTATCCGTGCACGGGCAGGCCTGGCTGCCACTACCGCCACTTCGCAGGCTGATGTATTGCTGGCGATAGAAGAAGAAAACAGTCTTGAATTTGCTTTTGAAGCACATCGCTGGTTTGATCTTACACGTACAGGCAGGGCCGGGGCTGTGCTGGGTGTTACCAATAGTGACTACTGGCTTTTTCCCATTCCCAACTCAGATATTTTATCCGATCCTGATGTAACACAAAATCACGGTTATTAAGCGAATTGCTATAAACAATCATATCATGAAAAAATTCACCATTAAAACCTGGCAGCTATTGCTGTTTACATTGCTGGCAGCACAGGGTGCGTTTGCGCAGAACAGCTATTTTTTTCCTAAAGCAGGCGCGCTGGACAGTAAAATTCCTTCGCCTGAACAATTTCTGGGTTATCCCATTGGCTCGTTTTACACCAGGCACGAGCAGGTAGTAGCTTATCTGCGTGAGCTGGCCCGTGTAAGTGATCGCGTGCATGTGCAAACCATCGGCAGAACATATGAGCAGCGCGAGCAGGTAATTGTTACTGTTACTGCACCTGCTAACTTCAGCAGGCTGGAGCAGATACGCCAGGAGCACCTGAGCCAGCTGGATCCGGCAAAACCTGCGCTGGGCAGCACTGCCCCTGTGATTATCCACCTTGGCTATGGCGTGCATGGCAATGAAACATCCAGCACAGAGGTGAGCCTGCTTACGGCTTATTATCTTGCTGCGAGCCAGGATGCAGAAACGCAGCAATGGCTGAATGAATCAGTAATTTTTATTGACCCGTCTTTAAATCCTGACGGGCGTGACCGCGCAGCCAACTGGCACAATGCCTTTCATTCATTTCCACCAGTGGGAGACCCGCTGGATAAAGAGCACCAGGAAGCATGGCCTGCCGGCAGAACCAATCATTACTACACCGATCTCAACCGTGACTGGCTGAACCTGGTGCAGGTAGAAAGCCGTAACCGCGTGGCATTCTTTCACCAGTGGTATCCGAATGTGCAGATAGATTTTCACGAACAGGGAACCAATGCCACTTATTATTTTGAGCCTACACCGCAGCGGCACAACAGCCCGGTAATTCCGCAGTTCCTGTATGATTACAGCACTATATTGGCGAAGTACAATGCAAAGGCGCTGGATGATATAGGTTCATTTTATTTTACCAAGGAAAACTACGATAACCTTTCGCCCATTTACGGTTCAACCTATCCGAAGTTTTTCGGCAGCGTGGCTGCCACTTATGAGCAGGCCAGCTCACGCGGTGTTTTACAGGAATCTTCCAACGGCCCGGTAACATTTGCCTTTACTATCCGCAACCACCTTACCACCAGCTTGTCAACCATTCGCGGAGCTGTTGCTGAAAAAGCAGGTTTGCTGAAAGTGCAGAAAGATTTCTTCCGGTATGCACTGGAGCAGGGAAGAAAGAATGCAGCTAAAGCCTATGTGTTTGGCGACAGCAGGGATGTTACACTTACAAAGAAATTTCTTTCACTGTTGTTGCAGCATCATGTGAAAGTGTATGAGCTTTCAGACAATACAACGCAGGATGGCAAGCGCTTTGAGAAAGGCAGTGCTTATATTGTACCTGCAGAGCAACCCAATTTCCTGATTGTACATTCGCTGTTTGAAGAAAATTTTCTGAAAGACAGTGTGTACTATGATAATACAGGCTGGAGTGTTATCCATGCCTACGGTTTGCAATATGCCAAACTGGCCAGCAGTGGCAATAAGGGCGGAGAAGTAACTGCGGAAAATTTACCTGCAGGTACTGTGGAAGGCACATCAGGCTATGCTTATGTGATTGACTATAACGAATACAATGCAAGCAGGGCCTTGTATTACCTGCTTGATAAAAACATTCTTGTTAAAACGGCTTTTAAACCATTTACTGCCGTTACCGCGAAGGGGAATCACGCATATGGCTACGGTTCACTGGTTATTCCTGTTGCGGGGCAAACGGTTTCTCCTGATTCATTGCTTCGCATATTGCAGGCTGTAGCTGCAGATGCGCATATCAGTATAGCGCCTGTAACAACGGGTTTCAGTGCTGCAGGGGTTGATTTGGGAAGCAGCAATATTCACGCAGTGAAAAAGCCGGAAGTGGCAGTGGCATTTGGCCAGGGTGTTACTTCATCTGAGGCAGGGCAGGTTTGGTTTTTATTGAACCAGCAATTGAATTTGCCGGTAAGCAAGCTGGATATTGCCGCATTTCAACGCGCTTCACTGAAACGTTATACAGTGATTGTGTTGCCCGGCGGTAACTATAGTGCGTGGGATAAGGCAACTGTTGAAAAACTGAGAGACTGGGTAAACGACGGCGGTACATTGATTACTTTTCAAACTGCTACGGCATGGGCAGTGAAACAAGACCTGGTGCAGGAGAAGCTGGCTGAGACCGAAGCGCCAAGAAACAGGGGAGGCAGTGGATTAGGTCAGGCGGCGGAAAGTGTGCCGGGTGCGCGTACGGTTGCCAATGCAGGCGCTGCCGGCGCCTTGCCTGTGACAAAAAGAAGCAGTGACAGCAATGCAGTACGGCCGGTTTCTGCACGACTTGATTATGCAGAGCGTGAAGATGCTGAAGGTGCAAGGCGTATTAATGGTGCGATATTCAGGGCCGACCTGGATACAACGCATCCCATTGCATTTGGCGTTAACAGCCGCAACCTGTATATCAATAAAAACGGATCTGTGTTGCTGCTGCCGAGCACGAACAAGTATGCAACCGTTGCGCAATACAATAGCAAACCATTTGTAAACGGCTATTCTTCCAAAGAGAATATTTCCCGCGTGGCCAATTCAGCGGCTATTATCGCGGCATCCAGCGGTGATGGGGAGGTGATTTTGTTTGCAGATGACCCCACTTACCGGGGGTATTGGCTGGGAACAAGCCGTTTGTTTTTGAACGCGGTGTTTTTTGGTAACCTGCTGGGTGGCGGCAGGTATGCTCAATAGTTTTTACAGGGCAGGTATGAATGCCTGCCCTTACAATAAAAAGTGACCGAGTGACTAAATGGGAATACCGAATAAAATTTACAAAGGCTGATCCGGAAATACACAATTCAGCTATATTTACAAAGTCTATTAAAATGGTGGACATATATCCGATATGAAACCTTTTGTTATATCCCACGAACATCCGGACTGGTTTAAGCCATTGTTGGCCGAACTTGAAAAAAGAGGCATTGCTTACGAAACGGTGAATCCTGTAAAACATCATTTCGCTATAGAGGAAAAGAAGCCGGCCTTCAGTCTTTTCTTTAACCGTATGAGCCCTTCTGCCTATTTGCGCGATGGGGTTCAGGGCATGTTTTATACGCTGAATTACCTGAAGCACCTGGAAAATCATGGCATACGTGTTATCAACGGCTACAAGGCGTTTACTTACGAAACATCAAAAGCACTGCAGCTGATATTGCTGCAGCAGCTGGGCATTGCTTACCCTAAAGCGCATGTAGTGAATCATGTTTCACAAATTGAAGCGGCTGCCGGGGGGTTGCGTTTTCCCATAGTAGTGAAAGCGAATATTGGCGGCAGCGGTGCCGGTATTGAAAAGTTTAATTCGCTGGAAGAAGTGCGTACCGCCGTAAATAATAACAGCATTGACCTTGGGGTAGATCATACTGCACTGGTGCAGGAGTTTATACCTGCGCGCGGCGGTTATATTACCAGGGTAGAAACGCTTGGTGGGAAGTATCTCTATGCTATTCGCGTGTATACAACAGGAGAGAGCTTCAATCTTTGCCCGGCAGATATTTGTCAAACTACAGGCGGGCAGGAACTTGTACGTAATGCCTGTGCGCTTGATGCGCCTAAAAACGGTTTGAAAGTGGAAGCATACACACCGCCGGCAGAAGTGATCAGGAACATTGAAACCATTGTGCAAAATGCCGGGATAGATGTAGGTGGTATTGAATACATTATTGATGACCGTGACGGAGAGATACTATACTATGATGTAAATGCGCTTTCGAATTTTGTTGCCGATGCAGTAAACGTGATTGGTTTTAACCCGCATGAACGGCTGGTAGATTTCCTGGAACAACAGGCAGTGAAGCAGCCTGAAAACCTTGCATTGGCCTGATAAATTTGAATTGCTTACCCTGTAAACAAACAATACATGAAATACGGATATTGGTTGCCGGTATTTGGCGGTTGGTTGCGCAACGTGGAAGATGAGCGCATGACGCCTACCTGGGATTATGTAAAGAAACTGGCTGTGAGAAGCGAGGAAATCGGTTTTGATCTTTCACTGATTGCTGAGTTGTACCTGAACGATATAAAAGGAGAAGAAGCGCCTTCGTTGGATGCATGGTCGACCGCAGCGGCGCTTGCGGCTGTTACACAAAAACAGGAATTGATGGTTGCCGTGCGGCCTACCTTTCACAATCCTGCACAGCTGGCCAAGCAGGCTGCCAATATCGATCATATCAGCAATGGCCGTATTTCATTGAATGTGGTTTCTTCATGGTGGAAAGATGAGGCAGAGAAGTACGGTATCGAGTTTGAACAACATGATAACCGTTATGCCCGCACAGCTGAATGGCTGGAGGTGGTAGACAATGTGTGGAAGAAAGATCATTTCAGTTTCCAGGGTAAATATTACAAGGTAAACGATAACATATTGCAGCCGAAGCCGGTGTCGGGCCCGCGCCCGAAAATCTATGCGGGCGGTGAATCAGAGGCTGCTAAGGAACTGATTGCTGCCACCTGCGACGGTTATGTAATGCATGGTGATACGCCTGAAACCATTGGCCGGCGCATTGCTGATATGCGGGAACGCAGGGAGAAGAAAGGCTTGCCGCCGTTGTTGTTTGGCGTAGCCGCGTACAGTATTATCCGCAACAACGAGCAGGAAGTAAAGAAAGAGCTCGACCGCATTACGAATGTGCAGGAGGGCAGTTCGGGTTACAAGAATTACCAGCAGTGGCTATCGGGCACACAGCTGGAGCAGCGGGTGTCCCTGCAGGATTATTCTGTATCTAACCGTGGTTTGCGTACGGGTCTTACCGGTACTCCCTGGCAGGTGCAGGATAAAATTGCGGAGTTTGAAAAAGTAGGTGTTGATTTTTTCCTGTTGCAATGCAGTCCGCAAATTGAAGAGATGGAACGGTTTTCTTCGTCGATTATAGCAGCTGAAATCGCATAGCGATACCCTCATTTGTTTCCTGTTACTACATACGGGCGCGTGGTGAACTTGTTTCACATGCGCCCGTTGTATTTTTTATTACCAATACCGCCAAAGTGAAGGGTTACTGACCCGCCACAAAGTCGGCTAAAGAAAGTAATTTTATATCTAATTAAATATAAAATCGATAAAATTAAAATTTTATATCTAATTCAATATAATTTCGTGATAAATAGTAATTTTATATTGAATTGAATATAATTTCTCTCGAAAGAGTGTTGTTATATCTAATTGAATATAATAAATTATGACAGAATCACTTGCATTGTTCGTTAAACGGAAACGAAAAGAAGCTAAGATGACCCAGGAGGCATTCGCCCAGATGGCAGGTGTAGCACTTACTGTTATCCGTAAAATAGAACAGAACAAAACAGATTTAAACCTTGGGAAAGTCAATCATGTATTAAACATGTTCGGGCATACCCTGGCTCCTGTAAATGGTAAAGAAGTAATTACTAAAAGCAAATTGAACGATGAGGCAAGCGATGATATATTATAAAGATATAGCGGCGGGCGTTTTAACTGAGACGGATGATGGGTTTTATGAGTACCAATACCTGCCGGCATATATTGATGCGTACCCGGAACAATTCATCTGCTTTACTATGCCGGTAGTTGCGAAACCATATAAGGCCAATCGGTTGTTTCCGTTCTTTGATGGATTGATCCCGGAGGGGTGGTTACTGGACATTGCTGCTAAAAACTGGAAGATTAGTCCCAATGATCGAATGGGACTATTGCTGGCTTGCTGTGCAAACTGCATCGGTGCGGTAAGTGTTAAATCTTATAACCAGCAAGCATGAGTAAAAGATGTTTATACTGTTACCAGTTATTGGCACCGGACGCGGTTGATGATTTTCATGAGCAGTGCAGCCTTGAATTTTTCGGAACCCCTAAAGCGCCTATGCTTGAATACTTGCTTAGCGATATGGCTGACCTCGCAAAAAATGTGGTGGAGCGGCGCGTAGCCGTACCTGGCGTTCAGCCTAAGCTATCTTTGTCGTTGGTGAAAGCTGCGCTGGAAAACGGTGATCGCGGCCGCTTAACTGTTGTAGGGGCATTGGGCGGAAATTATATCTTTAAGCCCCCGCATACAGACTTTCCGGAAATGCCCGAAAACGAGCATGTAACAATGCGGATGGCTTCTGAAGTATTTCAGTTAAGTGTAGTCCCCTCCAGCTTGATTCGTTTAAAATCTGGAGAGCTTTCCTATGTTACAAAAAGAATAGATAGAACAGAAGATGGAGAAAAAATTCATATGCTGGATATGTTTCAGGTTCTGGAAGCTTCTGATAAATACAAAGGTTCGCATGAGCGAATCGGCAGGGCAATCGGCAACTATTGTACAAATACGCTTTTAGATCAGGTGGCGTATTTCCGGCTAGTGTTGTTCTGCTTTTTGACAGGCAATAGTGACATGCATTTAAAGAATTTTTCCTTTATACTAAACAATAGTGGCTGGGGGCTTTCACCAGCATACGATCTATTGAATGTATCCCTGGTAATTAAGGATGATGAAGAATTATCACTAACAATTTCTGGTAAAAAGAACAAGCTCAATGCTGAATTATTCTCCAATTTAGGAGCTGGACTGGGTTTGAATAATTTACAGATAAAAGTCAGCTTCAGGCTGTTTTCTAATGGTAAGGCCGCCGCATTTGAATGGCTGGATCGTTCTTTTTTATCCGAAGAAAAAAAAGTAGCATATAAGGCAAGGATGGAAGAACGTTATATGCGCCTGGGATTATAACGGAGAGCAAGAGACAGCGAAGGGTGTTACTGCTGGAAATAATATAGACTAAATTAAATATAACACAGGTGCAATAAAAAAGTCCCGGCATATTCTGCCAGGACTTTTCTCTGTGGGAGCACACGGGATCGAACCGCGGACCCTCTGCTTGTAAGGCAGATGCTCTAAACCAGCTGAGCTATGCTCCCTTTTTCCGTTACTTTGTTTCGTAATTGGGAGTGCAAAAATAGGGGAGTAATTGTATTTACCAAATTCTTGCGCAGATTTTTTTTAATTTTTTTCTGCGGTGATGAAGCCACTTCATTACCTGCGTATAAACCCTGTGGCAAAGGCCATCCCGGTGCCCAGCATTGCGCCGGCTGCCACATCAGTTGGATAGTGTACGCCGAGGTACATGCGTGAATAACCCACGGTTGCAGCCCATGCAAAGGAAGGTACAATTACATACCACTTAGGATAAGAACGTACCAACGCAGTGGCTGTGCTGAAGGAGAGACTGGTATGACCGGAAGGAAAAGAATAATCTCCTGCACGGTATACAGGTGTAAGATGTATGTTGGTGATAAACGGCCTCGGTCTTTTTACAATACGCTTGATGGCAAAATTAAACAATGCAGTAATGGCACTGCTGCTGGCAATATAACCCGCATCCCGCTTCATTTGTGCATCGTTGCGTATGAGGCCGGCAGTGAGCAGGCCAACAGGCACAGCAATGTTAACGCCATTGTTGATGTCTGCAATAAAACGCAGCGTACGGGTTGCACCTTCAGTACGGCGGGTTTCAAGATTGGCCAATACCCCGTTATCGAAACGTGACAAACCACTCTGCGCATGTGCAGGGTTGGGGCCGGTAAATATCAGGTACACTGACAAAGCAAGTAAACCAATCCATTTTCTAAGCATTGCTGTTTGCTGCATGTGTAAAAATACTACAACACGGTAATAAATCAGTGAACAACCCATCAACAGCGTTTTAGCTATCTTTGTTTGATCATTGCAGTCTGAATACTGTTGTAAATACCTTTATGAAACAAAAACTAGATATTGATAACTGGGAACGCCGTGATCATTTTAATTTCTTCAACAAGTTTGACGAACCTTTCTGGGGTGTTACCGTAACCATTGAATGTACCCGTGCTCACCAGCTGGCCAAAGAAAAAAAGGTTTCTTTTTACCTGTACTACCTGTACAAGGCAATCACAGCTGCGAAGCAGGTATTGCCGTTTCGCTACCGTATAGAAGAAGGTGAGGTATTTGTGTACGATCATATTGATGTAGGCACTACCGTTCCGCGCAGCAATGGCACTTTTGGTTTTGGTTATTTTCCGTGGCAGCCGGATTTTGAATTGTATTATGAAGGGGCATCAAAGGAAATGGAACGTATTCAAAACGCGACTGACCTGGAACGCCATCCTGTGAACAATATTATCCGCTTTTCCGCATTACCCTGGCTTGATTTTACTTCCCTGTCGCATGCACGTAATTTCGGTGTGCAGGATAGCGCGCCGAAAATATCGTTTGGCAAAATCACTGAAAAAGACGGCGTGAAAACCATGCCCATGTCAGTGCATGTGCATCATGCCCTGGTGGATGGTGTGCACGTAGGGCAATTTGTGGAAAGGTTTCAGGCCTTGCTTAATGAAGAAACTATGTAACTGGAACTATTACCCGGAAAAGTTCCTAACTTGACTGCCGGAACCAATGTTCTTCACCTTTATAAACGAAGCAATGCAAGCAAAACCTTTTTACCTGTCGGCCATACTGGCTATCGGTGCCTTATATGGTTGCACCGGTAACAGTGCCTCTTCCAAACAGAAAGGCAGCGACAGTTCAAACGCTCCTGTAGAGACCAAAGCACCCAACAGCAAATACAAACCTGCCTTTGAAGGCCAGACGCGTATTGCGGGTGTAAAAACAACCACGCCTTATAAAGTAGATAAGATTGCAGAAAAGCTCGGCAATCCATGGGCTGTAATACCAATGGGCGATGGTCGCCTGCTCATCAGCATCAAGGCCGGTTATATGGAAATACATGATTCTACCGGCGCACTGGTGAAAAAAATCACCGGCTTTCCTGCTGTTGATGATGCCGCACAGGGCGGTTTGCTGGATGTGGCGCTGGACCCTGCTTTCAACACCAACAAAACCATTTACTGGTCGTTTTCTGAAAAATATGGTGTAGGCAATTTAACAGCTGTAGCCAAAGGTCAGCTGAATGAAGCAGCAGGCACGGTAGATAAACCCACGGTTATTTTCCGCGCTACACCTGCCTTAAAAAGCAACCTGCACTTCGGCTCACGCCTGGTGTTTGACAAAGATGGCAACCTGTTTGTAAGTGCAGGCGAACGTTCTATCCTGGAAGGCCGCGCACAGGCGCAATTGCTGCAGGCCGGACTGGGCAAGGTGTTTAAAATTACCACCGACGGCAAAGCCGCACCTGGCAATCCTTTTGCCGGCACGCAGGGTGCCATGCCTGAAATTTATGCATTGGGCATCCGCAACCCGCAGGGGCTCGATATCAACCCTGTTACCGGCGAGTTGTGGGAAGTAGAATTTGGTCCGCGCGGAGGCGATGAAGTAAATATCATCCGTGCCGGTAAAAACTATGGCTGGCCAACCATTACCTATGGTATTGAATACAGCGGTGAACCTGTTGGCAAGGGCATACAGCAGCAGGATGGACTGGAGCAGCCGGTGTATTACTGGGACCCGGTGGTATCGCCCAGCGGCATCAGCTTTTACAAGGGGGATGCCATTCCTGAATGGAAAAACAATCTCTTTATCAGCTGTCTCAGCAGCACGCACATTGCGCGGCTGGTGATCAGCAACAACAAAGTTGTGGGCGAAGAAAACCTGCTGGCAGATAAGGGCGAACGTTTCCGTGATGTGGCCTATGTGAATGGGATGTTGTATACTGTAACAGATGGCGGTAATTTGTACCGGATCAGCAGGAAGTAACGTGAGGCGTCAGTGAAAGCATCGAAAGTCGAGCATCGACAGTCGAGACTATTGAAGCGAGTTCGTGATCGGAGCGGAGGTTTCGGAGAAGATCGGAGCAGAGGTTTGCGGAGATCGGTGCGAAGACTTTAGCGGAAGGCGTAAACAAAAGATCCTGGCGATAACAGAAGAAATGAATGGCCTTTGTGGTATAGCATTGCTGCTTGCCACAGCGGCCATTTTTTATTTGTCGGAGAGTTCAATCCAAACGGGGGCGTGGTCGCTGGTTTTTTCCCAGCCGCGTACATGGCGGTCAACACCGGCTGCCTTGAGCCGTTTTTTCAACTGTTTACTCAACAGGAAATGATCAATGCGCAGGCCTGCATCGCGGCCATAGGCATTGCGGAAATAATCCCAGAAAGTATAGATTTTTTCATCGGGGTACAGGGTGCGGATGGCATCTGTCCAGCCCTGTGCCGTAAGATTTTTAAAGGCCTCGCGCACTTCCGGGCGAAACAGTGCATCATCTACCCATCGCTCGGGCTTGTATACATCCATATCAGTGGGCATTACATTAAAATCACCGGCAAGAATAACAGGCACATCGTGCGCCAGCAGTTCCTGTGCATGTGCAGTGAGGCGCTGAAACCATTTTAGTTTATAGTCGAACTTGGGGCCTGGCGCAGGATTGCCGTTGGGCAGGTACAGGCAACCAATCACCACCTTATTGATGATGGCTTCAATATAACGGCTATGACTGTCTTCCGGGTCGCCGGGCAGTATCCTGCGCACTTCGGCAGGTTCGCCGATGCGCGAAAGTATGGCGACGCCATTCCAGCTTTTTTGTCCATGCCATATGGCCTGGTAACCTGCATCGTTAATGGTCTGCAGCGGGAACTTTTCTTCCGGTGCTTTCAGTTCCTGCAGGCAAACAACATCTGGGGCGGATTCAGCAAGCCAGCGCAGCAATACCGGCAGGCGGCCGTTTACACCATTTACATTATAGGTAGCTATTTTCATCGGATGTTTTTTGTTGATTTCCCGGCAGAGGGCTGCGGGAATTTTTACAAATTAACGTTTAAACGGTAAAGTTGGTTGTGTTCAAAGTGAAGGAATATCCGGCTGTATATTAGTTATTCATGTACTGTTTACGGGTGTTTGCGGCAGCGTGGCTGCAGGTTATGCAGGCACGATCAAACGAAATACATTGAAATCTGCGCACCGTTTAATCACCATTTAAGCTGCGTTTTTTGCGGAGTTGATTGTTCATTATTATTTAACGCCTAGATTTGCGACCGTTTTACCCCTCTACCTGTACCATATATTTTTTTCAACACATCCCTAAAAAACGTCTCTATGAAACTAATAAGGCACGTATTGCTGTGCTGTTTATGCTATTCGTTATGTACCTGCCTGTACGCGCAGGATCCGCATTTTTCCCAGTACTTCACATCTCCCATGACAGTTAACCCGGCGCTTACCGCTCGTGGCGTGTACGACTGGCGCGTTGCATTTAACACGCGTTCGCAATGGTGGGGCGCTTCCATTAAACCTTATTATACGGTTACCGCCTCGGCTGAAAAGAAACTACCCCTGGGTGGTGACAACAACAACTACTGGGGTATTGGCGGCATGGTGCTGAGCGACCAGAGCAATGGCGGCCTGCTGAAGAACGATTATTTTTCTTTATCAACATCATATAACATTTCGCTGGATGGTGAAGGCAGAAGCCTGCTGGGTGCAGGGCTTACCGGCACTTATGCCAACCGCGTACTCGATGCAAGCAAATTCCTGTTTCAATCGCAGGTAGGCAGCATGGGCTTTCAGCGTGATATACCATCCAACGATCCCGTGAACATCCAGAAGGCGCGCTATTTTGATATCAATGCAGGTTTGTATTACAGCTATACCGGCGATGCGTATGGCTGGAGTGCCGGTGCTGCTATGTTTCATGCCAGTGCGCCGCATGAAGGTGCTTATAACAACAGTACCTACAATATTCCCCGTAAAGTAAGTTTACAGGCAGGCGGCTGGTTTAAGGCAGGCGCAGGCAATTCGTTTCACCTGAGTGGTTTTGCCGAGTACCAGGCCGGCAACAGCATTTACACCCTGGGCGGTATTTACAAAATTGGTGTCAGCGACGATTTGCTGAGCAGTGTAAACATAGGCGCATGGAACCGTTTTGGTGATGCATTGTATCCTTATTTCGGTTTGGAAGCGAAACGCTGGATAGGAGGTATCAGTTACGATATAGTGAATTCGAAGGTGAAAAATTATCAATCCGTGCAAAGCATGGAGCTGTCGTTTGTTTGGCAGCTGGGAAAGGGCAGGGCAGAAGGCAAGCCTGCATCCGCTGTGCTCATTTACTAACACGCTGTTTTAACCTTATTCAATTAAACGTAACTGCATTTCCATGAAAAAATATTTACTCCTCTCCATACTTTTAATCACCGCCATTTTCAACAGCTTCGGCCAAACACCCGATGCCAATGGCATTATGTATGTAAAAGCTTTTGCCACCGGTAACGGCAGCAGCTGGGCTAGCCCGGCAGGTGTGCTGGCAGATGCATTAAAAGCTGCTGCCAGTTTAAATGCAGCAACACCCGGCACGGTTAAGCAGATATGGGTGGCAGGCGGCGACTATAGGCCACGCTATACACCTATAGACCTTAATACGTCCACCTTTACCAATCGCGACAACAGCTTTTCGCTGGTAAAAGATGTGAAAATGTATGGTGGATTTGCCGGCACGGAAACCACACTGGCTGCCCGTGACCTGAGTATTACAGCCAATAAAACCACGTTAAACGGTGATATTGGCACCAACGGCAATAACACCGATAACGCATACCACGTAGTGGCTGGCTTCGGCGACATTGGTACTGCTGTGCTGGATGGATTTACCGTTGCCAATGGCAACGCAAACGGTTCGGGGTCGATACCGGTGCCTGGTATTGGTTCCGCGATTCCGCAATCTTCAGGTGCAGGTATAATGCTGGTCAATTCATCGTTAACGATAAACAATGTAACCATAAGCGGAAATTTGTTAGGCTCCGGCGGCGGGGCGGGTATATACACATCTGGTTCAAACGTGTATTTCACCAATGGTACAATTACCGGTAATAGTGCTGCCAACAGCGGCAATGGTGGGGGTGGGTATTTTGGTGGCGGTACCGTTGTGCTTACTAATGTTAAGATATCCGGTAATAGCAGTGCTACGCTTGGTGGTGGTATAGTATGTCGTTTCGCACAAACAAGTTTAACTAATGTTATGCTCAGCGGTAATACAGCCTCGTCAGTGGGCGGCGCAATATATTCCCTGGGTAATACGCTTATGCTGAATAATGTGCTGATCAGTGGCAATAAGAGCGCTGTACAAGCCGGTGGGATATTCAGCGATAACGCTACTGTTACACTTACAAATACTACGATGAGCGGGAATAATGATGGAGGTGCAGGTGCCGGTGCAATTTTATTTACCAATGGGGGAGCGGGTACCATCAACAACAGTATTATTTATGGCAACAGCAGCGGTGTTTACGTCAATGGTACTACTTTGACTATAAGCTATAGCCTGGTGCAGGGGTTGGCTGCAAATGCAGCTGCGCACGTCCTGGCAGGTACTACCAATCCGTTGTTTGCATCTATGCCTTCTTACAACGCAGCGCCGTTTACCAATGGCAGTTATACCGTGCCCTTGAATAGCCCGGTAGTGGATGCAGGCAGTAACAGTCTTTACGCAGGGCTGGATGCCGATACAAAAGACCTTGCCGGTAATCCACGTGTAAAAGATTATACTACCACCGGTATTATTGATATGGGGGCATATGAATACTCATTGCTGCCGCAAACCATTACTGCCGCTGCTATTACCAAAACCTATGGTGATGCAGACTTTTTACCTGGTGCAACAGCCAGTTCGGGGCTGGTGGTATCGTATGTTTCTGCTGATAACACCGTTGCACAGACCTACCAGGATGCGGCAGACGGCAACAAATGGAAGATAAAAATTTTGAAAGCAGGCAGTGTAAACATTACTGCCAAACAAGCCGGCAATACCACCTACCAGGCTGCTCCTGATGTAAGCTTTTTACTTACCATTAATAAGGCTGCTCTAACCATTACTGCAAAAGACTACAGCAAAACCTACGATGGTGTCGCGTACAGTGGCGGTAACGATGTTACTTACAGCGGTTTTGTAAATAGTGAAACGAAAGCTGTGCTGGGCGGTACACTGGCTTACAGCGGAACTTCACAGGGTGCTGCAAACGCAGGCAGCTATGTGATTACACCCGGCGGTTTAACATCTTCAAACTATACTATCCAGTTTGCAGATGGTGCCTTAACCATTGGCCAGGCTGCGTTAACCATTACTGCCAAAGACTTCAGCAAAACTTATGATGGTATTGCCTACAGCGGTGGTAACGATGTTACCTACATCGGTTTTGTAAATAGCGAGACGAAAACAGTACTGGGCGGTACGCTGGCTTACAGTGGTACCTCACAAGGTGCTAAGAATGCAGGCAGCTATGTGATTACACCCGGCGGTTTAACATCTTCAAACTATTCAATTCAGTACGCAGATGGTACCTTGACCATTGGCCAGGCTGCATTAACCATTACTGCCAAAGACTTCAGCAAAACTTATGATGGTATTGCCTACAGCGGTGGTAACGATGTTACCTACATCGGTTTTGTAAATAGCGAGACGAAAACAGTACTGGGCGGCTCACTCGCTTACAGTGGTACTTCACAGGGTGCTGCAAACGCAGGCAGCTATGTGATTACACCGGGTGGTTTAACTTCAGCTAACTACACTATTCAATATGCAAATGGTACCTTAAACATTGGCCAGGCAACTTTAACCATCACGGCGAAAGATTTCAGCAAAACCTACGATGGTATTGCCTACAACGGTGGTAACGATGTTACTTACAGCGGTTTTGTAAATAGTGAAACGGAAACCGTACTGGGCGGTACGCTGGCTTACAGTGGTACTTCACAGGGTGCTGCAAACGCAGGCAGCTATGTGATTACACCGGGTGGTTTAACTTCAGCTAACTACACTATTCAATATGCAAATGGTACCTTAACCATTGGCCAGGCAACTTTAACCATCGCGGCGAAAGATGCCGGCAAAACCTACGATGGTTTGGCTTACAGCGGCGGCAATGGTGTTGACTACAATGGCTTTGTACATGGTGAAACAGCAGCAGTGCTGGGTGGTACACTTACCTATACCGGCACTTCGCAGGGGGCTGTTAATGCAGGTGATTATGTGATTACACCGGCTGGCATCAGCTCAGGCAATTATGCCATCAGTTTTGCAAACGGTACTTTAACCATCGGTAAAGCAATACTTACTGCTACCGCCAATGATAAAGCCCGCTGTTACGGCGCTGCTAACCCGGCCTTTACCATTGGTTACAGCGGGTTTGTACAGGGCGAAACAACAGCTGTACTCAGTTCGCTGCCGGTAGCAGCCAGTGCTGCAGATGCGAAATCCGCGGCAGGCGATTATGCTATTACTGTAACGGGTGGTGCAGCCAATAACTACACTATCAGTTATGTAAACGGTACTTTAACCGTGCATGCAACGCCATCCAGCAGTATTGCGGCAAGCCTGGGTACCATACTTTGCGGTCCCGGCGCTTCACTTACGCTGGATGCATCGGGCGCGTATACTTTTGCATGGATGCTGAACAATACCGTTATACCGGGTGCATCAGACGCTTCAATTACAGCCGGTAGTCCGGGTGTGTATACAGCTGTTGCCACTGATGGCAATGGTTGTAGTGCGCCTGCAGGCAATAGCATCACACTTACCCGGCTGCAGGCTCCCAAAGCTTCTTTCAATTTTGAAACTTACTGCGAAAACAAACCGGTGGTATTCACCAATACTTCAGATGTTTCTGAAAGCGGACCGGTTAATTATAACTGGAGCAGTGGTGACGGGCAAAGCGGCACCAGTTTCTCGCCTAAATTCAGTTACGGTAAATCCGGCAACTATACCGTAGCGTTAACCATAACACCACAGGCCTGTCCTTCACTGGAGGCAACAGTTTCCAAAGCAGTGGCTGTAGAGGCAGTAATGCCAGGCATCCGTTTAAATACGGTGTATGCTGCAAGCGATGCTGTTGTGGTATTAAAAGCACGCAATATCAGCAGCGCCAGCTATACCTGGATGCCGGCTACCGGTTTGTCTGCCGCAACAGTGGTAAACCCGACTGCCAACCTGCAGCACGACCAGACTTATAAAATAGACATGACCTTCCCGTCTGGCTGTACTACAACAGATACGCTCCTGGTATCGGTATTTACTACAAACAATATCCTGGTGCCAACGGTATTTTCACCAAATGGCGACGGGCAGAACGATATTTTGTATGCCAACCTGAGAGGTATACAGCAGTTTCATTATTTCAGGGTATTTAACCGCTGGGGTAAACTGGTATTCGAAACGTCCAGCTCGGGCAAGGGATGGGACGGTAATTTTAACGGCCAGTTACAACCTTTGGGGACCTATGTATGGACAGCCGAAGGTGTTGATACCAAAGGCGTGGTAATACGCACACAAGGATCGGTAACCCTGCTGCGATAGGTTAGCATATAATGTCTCCTGATGACAAAGGCTGGCCCGGTAAACGGGTCAGCCTTTTATTGGATAACTATGAAGCTGTGTTGTGTCATTATAATAGTTTTCTTACCAGCTTGTTTTTTCGCAGCAGCCAGGTCGCTGCCCAGCTGAGCAGGATACTGGCAATAGTGCACACCAGGAATTTGCTTACAGGCGATATGGTACAGCGTAACAGGTAATATTGCAGCCAGATGACAAATACATAATGCACCAGGTAAATGCCATATGCATTGCCGGCAAGCGATTGCCACAACCTGTATGAACGGTGAAACAGTTGCCTGAATGCCGTGATAAAAGCAATACTGCTGCAGGTGCAGCTGAGTATCCATATGCTGCGATAAATAAGCGTGGCCTGTATGTTGTTTAATTGGCCGGTGTCCAGGCTGTGCAGTAAGGGTGGTGCACTGCATTTCAACAGTACATAAGAACCGGCGCATGCCAATAACCATAGCGGCCACTTTTTCATAAAGCGGTTACCTGCTGTAAACAGGCTGTTGTGTAATCCCGGTGCACCTATGCCAACACCCAGTATAAAATAACCGGCGTACAGCAACAGACGGCTCTGCTGAAAATCAAACGGGCCAATACCTGTCCACGCATCTGCACCAAAGTAAAGCGCTGCAGGTACATACAGTATCCAGCCCAAAATGTACCAGCAAATAAATACGGTGTGCGCTGTTTGCCGGGCCAGCCATATACCGCATTGGTGCAGCCCTTTTTGCATGTATGGATACGTGCATGCCAATAGCCCGTTGAACAGGAACAGCACCCATAAAAACCAGGGCGGACCAACAGGCCAGGCTTCCACGGTAAAAAAGTCAACGATATAAGCTTTAGGACTGGTATGCCCATGCGCCAGCAACCAGGCGGGATAGTAGGCCAGTAACATCAGTAGGGTTACGCCAATAACAAAGGGTACAAACAGGCGCCTGAACCGGTCGCGCAAAAACTGCTGCCTGCCCTTCTTTGCAATACTGTTCCATAAAAAGATGCCGCCTATTAAAAACATCAGCGACATAAAGAATACATCATTGAAGTCTTCAAATATATCGAGTGAGCTGCTGCGCAAGGTATCCACCACAGGGTGGGTGGAGGTGATATAGGCGGCCTTGTTAAACGATGCGAACGTGGTGTAGGCCAGTGAGGAGTGATGCGCTACAACAAGCAGCGTAATAAAAGCCCGAAGATAATCCAGCCAGTTGTCCCGGTCGTTGTTGGTATGCATTGCTGCTGTTTTGTTTGCTGAAACGCAGCTGCATGTGGTATGTTACAGGTATAAAAAATAAAGCCCCGTCAATCATCCCTGTCGTACAGATCCATTATTTTGTTTTGCAACCAGCAAATATTTCATATAAGAGCCATTTACAAAAACAGTATTTCCTTTTTTAAAATGACTGATCTTGTAATTTTGTTTGAGAGATCAGGTATTGGCATTTCCTGTAATTTTTAAAAGACAGCCCCCCGCCCGGCTTAACCGGGCGGGGGGCTGTCTTTGTTTATTCACTATTGACTATTCACCTGTATCAGGATGTTTTCTTTGGTGCCTTGCCCAGGCCAATTTTGTAGTTGTCGGGTGTGCCGCTGATGCGGATGTTCATAAACCGCACTTTCTTCTCCTTGTCGCGGTACTCGATAGCGTCTACCTGGTCAGGGTCTACCTCTTCCTGCTTTTTGCCAAACAGCATGCGGAAACCTACCTGGGTAACCATTTTAAGCGGAATGCGCAGGTAGTACTCCATCTGCATATCCAGCGCCTGCTTGCCCGAAATTTCCATAAATCCAAGTGAGGTATTGATGTTCATGTTCGGGATGGTGAGCGCGCCATCTTTAAAGGTAAGCTTGTTACGCAGGGTGTCGAAGCGTACCATTTTCAGGTTCTTGTCTTTAAAGTAAGAAGACATGGCCTGCATGGGTGCAAAGTTCACCAGCACTCCGTTGTAAATGTTGATGTCGAGCTGCGCGCGCGACTGGTCTATATACGGCGTAAGATCAGGATGCACCAGTACAAAGCTTTTGATTTGACCGGTAAGCCTGCCTTTGATGTTTTTATTGATCACATAATCCTGCCCAAAGTAGTCCAGCTTCAGCATCATCTTTTCAATATTGATGTCTGTGGCATTGATCAGGCTTTTGAGGAAGATTTTGTTCGGGTTGGTGCCGTTGAACTGTGCGTGTGCGGCCAGTCTGCCTTCTGCAATATCCAGCGCCAGGGTATCTAGAAACAGCTGCTGGTTTTCCTGCATGCGTATATTGGATACTACATTTTTCAGCCACAGTTTGCGGTATTTTATTTTACCGATGTTTACGGCTGCCTTGAAATTAATAAACGGCACCTGGAATATGTTGAACCCGCTATCGTGCGAAACAGCAGGTGTAGATACTGTTTTTACCGCTACGGTTCCGGTGGTATCGAAGGCGGCGGCCACGTTGTTCTCGGTGGCAGCATCAGCTGCGCTGAGCTTGTAATTGGTTAACTCATCCACATCCAAAAAGCGCGAGGCAAACTGCAGGTAGTTTTCTTTCTTCATGCGCGCTGTATCCTTACCGGTATACAAACGCATGCTTACATTGAAATCGCTGCGGCCTATCTTGCCTCTTAAGGTATCGAGCTTTACAAAATGATCTGCACCGAATTTAATGTTGCCGCTAATGCTGTCCAGCTTAAACTGGTGCTTCTTTAGCTCGCCTGAAATATTGGCGATTTTGATATTGGCGAACTTAAACACCGAATCGTAACGCAGTTCTGTTTTAGAACGCAGCCATATTTGAGAACCCACTTCGTTGTGGTAATCTTTCGGCACATACTGGCGGCTATAGCGGCCCAGCAAATCGCGCATGGCCAGGTGTTGCGATTTAAGATCGAACGCTACCAGTGTTTTGCCACGCATTACTTTGTTAAACCACAAGGCGTAGTTGTTTACGCGACCACTGAACTGGATATCGCTGCTATCTATAAGTCCTGCGAAATTGCGCAGCAGCAGGGAGGTGTCACTGATGGTTAACGCTGCACCAAAATCGTGAAACGCATGTGGGTATTGCTTAAACGCAGCGCGCAGCTGGGTAATTTTGAATTTGCCTTTGGGCAACGGGTTGGGATGTGTAAGCTCGTTCACTGATGTTTCCAGTGACATGCCGATGTTGAAGCCGTAGATCTCTTCTTTCACCTTACTGCTTTTGCTGCTGTCGAATGCCAGCAGTTCTTTCAAAATCATTTTATCGCTGTGTGCGGAGAGTGTTACGGTTACCGGTTTTTCCTGGTGGTGAAACAGGGCAGGCAGGTCGCTGATAGAGCCGTTTACATGGAAATCTGAATTGCCGATATTGCAGAACAGTGTATCCAGTTTCAGGAAGCCGTCTTTCATGGCTGCGTGCAGGTTCAGGTGTTCTACCAGGTAGGGGTTCGAGGGTATGCGGAAGGTAAGATCGCGTACGGTAAGCTCACTTTGTATACCCTGGGTTAATTTGCCCATGGCTTTTTGTGGCATACTGAGGTCTACCAGCTCTTTAAAGTCCATGTTCAGGTTAATATGGCCGGTTACATGTTCCAGGTCTTTAATGCCCAGGAAGGCGCCTACAAAGCCTATTTCCAGCTCTGAATTTACCTGCATCAGTATTTTGGGATCAGTAAAATCGCGGATCACGATATTGCCCCTGAACACACCTTCACCGGGACGGGCGTTCATGTTTAGCAAACGCAGCTCTGATGTTTTGAGGGAATTGCCGGCTCCATTGCTATAGTAACCTTTAAAGGCGAGTGAATCGAGTTTTTTGTTGGCATCTGTATTGTGCAGCCAGGCATTGCTGCAGGCAAAGTTGAGTTCTATATGCGGCAGCTGGCCGTTTTTGATGCTGCCTTTTACGGTGCCGTCGAAATTGAGGCGGCCATCGTATTTAAAATGTTTCAGTTCTTTGGCAATGTCTTCGGGCGCAAAGGCGAAGAGTTGTTTAAAGTCGGGCCTGTCACCGGAGAATTTAAAGTCAACCGTATTGCTGCGCAGGTTGGCCGTACCGTTGATGTTAAAGGCAGCCTCTTCCAGTTTCAGTTTGCCTACAGGCAGTGCTGCTACCTGTGTGGCTTTATCGTAGCTGAGTTTTATTTCTGTGCTTACGTGTTTGTTGCGGAACAGGGTGGTATCTCCGGGACGGGTATAGTCGAATACCATGGTGCCCTTGAGATCGGTAGACAGCTGTGCACTATCGTAATGCAGGGCAGATTGTATGCGTTCGATTTTAACGGCAATGTGCTGCCCGTTTTTCTGGTCAATATAAGAAACCAGCATGTTCTTCACCACCACTTTGTTGATATGCAGATCGAGCTGCACATTGGAAGTGTCTTTTGCAGCGGTGGTATCCTGGTGCATCTGGCTGGCCGCTACAATGTTCAGCTGGCCATCGGTTTGCTGCACCAGGTCGAGGTGGCCGTTTTTCAGCACAATGGCTTTTACATTGTATTTATGACGCAGTATATCGGGCAGACTAAAACCCATGTACATTTTTTCTGCTTCATAAATGGGCTTGCTGCTTTTTTGCTTGTTGGCATACAGCTGTACATTCTTCAGCCCAATAGAAATGTAGGGGAAGTTCTGGAACAGTGAAATATCACTGCCGCCAACAACGAGTTCGCCGTTGAGCTGTTTGTTGAGCTCCTGCACGGCCATGTTTACGAGGCGTTGCTGCTGCGTTACCAGGATACCCACGGCGACACCTACCAGCACCAGCAGGCAGATAACGGGAATGAGTATAAAGCGGATCAATCTTTTGCGGGTTACAGGGGTCATGCGGTTGTTGCTTGCGTTTCGCGTTTAACGTTTAAAGTTGAACGTTAGTATGTTAGGGATGTTATTTTTCGGTGTGAACCGGCAATTGTGCATAGTTTTTCATTGCCCGCACCTGAAGAACACTGAACCTCAGGCGCTGATAGTAAGGTTTTTTTAAGCGCGCAGTTGTTGCAGCGCATTTTTTTTGATGTAATTTCAGTATGTACCTGTTAATCCGTACCGTATGCATAAAAAGCCATGGGATTGGGAAATTGAGGCTTCGGCCGCCAGGGTATTTTCGTTTCAGCCGGCATTTTTCAGGAACAACAAAGACCTGCTGTTGCGTTTTGCCCGGCGCGACCTGGTGGCCAGTTACCAGCAAACCATCCTGGGACCTGTATGGATTTTTCTGCAACCACTTTTAACCACCCTGGTTTATTACATTGTTTTCGGTAAAATAGTGCGGTTATCAACCGAGGGCTTGCCTGCCGTTGTATTTTACCTGCCGGGCATTATTCTCTGGAACTTTTTTTCAGATTGCGTGATGGAAACCATGTACACCTTTATAAAAAATGCGCATGTTTTTAATAAAGTGTATTTCCCGCGCATTGTAGTGCCGTTTAGCGCAGCCCTGGTGCAGCTGGTGCGGCTGTTGATACAGCTGGTGGTGTTTTTACTCGTATACGCCTATTACCTGTGGCAGGGGTATTACCCGGTGCCCGGCGTAACATTGTTGCTTATTCCGCTGCTGCTGATCATGCAGACAGCCCTGGCCTTGGGTACAGGCCTGGTGATGAGCGCGGTGCTGGCCAAATACCGCGATATGGAAAACATATTCCATTTTCTGCTGCGGCTGTTTATGTTTGCCACGCCTGTATTTTATGCCGCCTCTATTATTCCACCGCAACTGCGCTGGTTTTACTGGTTTAACCCGCTTACCGTAATTATTGAAACCTGGCGCGCAGCTTTTTTTTCTTGGAAAGACATTCATTACAATTATATCGCCCTTGCATTTGTGGAAAGCATGCTGGTATTGCTGGCCGGTATCTGGCTGTTTCAAAAGCGGGCGCTTACGGTAATAGACACCATTTAAACATGCAGTATGCACGATACCATTATTGAACTGGAAAATGTGTCGAAGCTGTACCGCCTGGGCAATTATGGTTCGGGCAGTTTTAAGGAAGACTTTACCGGCTGGTGGAACCGCAAGGTATTGCGCAAACCTGCCGATTTGTTGCAAACCCGCCAGCAATACGAGTTGTGGGCATTAAAGAACATTAACCTCAGCGTAAACAGGGGCGAGGTGCTGGGTTTTCTGGGCAGTAACGGTGCAGGTAAATCAACCCTGCTTAAACTTATAGCACGTATCACCTTACCCACTACCGGAATCATTCGCGGCAAAGGGCGCATAGCCACCCTGCTGGAGGTGGGTACAGGTTTTCACCACGAATTAACCGGGCGGGAAAACATTTTTCTCAATGGCACTATCCTGGGCATGAAAACACGGGAAATAAAGGCTAAGCTCGATGAGATTATCGCATTCTCGGGCATTGAGCGTTTTATAGATACACCTGTAAAACGTTATTCCAGCGGCATGTATGTAAGGCTGGCATTTGCCATTGCCGCCAACCTCGACCCCGAAATACTTATTATCGATGAAGTGCTGGCAGTAGGTGATGAGGCCTTTCAGCGCAAATGCATTGGTAAAATGAAAGAAGTAACCGGCCATGCCGGCAGAACTGTATTGTTTGTAAGCCACAACACCCAGGCGCTTAAAAATTTATGTGCGCGTGTGGTGTGTATGGATAAAGGGCAGATTGTGGAAGAAGGCCTGCCCGAAAAAGTAATTGCGGATTACCTGAAAAAAGCGCAGCAGCAGTTTTTTTACCAGGAGTATGCAACACCTGAAGAAGCGCCGGGTAACGATCATATACGCATAAAAAAAGTATCGCTGGTGCCCCGTTTTCTGCCCGGTTTCAACGCCATAGATATACGTACCCCGCTGGAAATTCATTTTGAATTCTGGTATTTTAACGGCGCTTCCGATAGCCTGATTGCAGGCATTCAGCTGCACACACTTTCGGGCGAATGTATTTTTGATATCTGCTCAACAGGGCACTGTTTTTCTAACGGAAAAGTAAGCGGGCATTGCCTTATACCCGGCAACTTCTTAAACGATGGCTCTTATTATATTTCGCTGTCTTTCGTAAAAAATACCACCAACCGGTTGTTTCATTTCGAAGCCTGTCTTTCGTTTGATGTGGAAGATTACCGCACGCAAAGCGCCTGGTTTGGCAAATGGCTGGGATATGTGCGGCCCGCTTTTCCCGTGTTGCTGGAATATGAACCCATTTTAACCGGTATTGTATGAAGCAGTTTACCCCATACGCAATAGTGCATGTACAGCTTACCGAAGGTTTTACAGTAGCGGTACCACCAGGCAATACTTACCTTGTGTTGTGGTGGCAGGGTGTGCCGCTGGGGCATATATGGTATTGCGCGGCCACTATGCCGGGCAGTGCCGCACAACTGCGCAGGGATATTCTGCAGGCAATAGCGCCGGCTGTGTGGCATTATGCGGCAGGTGTTACAGGCACTGCTGTTGTTACTGCCGAAAACAGCAGCGATGCCGCTATTCAGCATTGCCTGCAACAGGTGTTTGATACGCTTAACAACCGGCTGCAGCAGGCGCCCGCCGAAAGCCTGTCTGTTGTTATCTGCACCCGTAACAGGCCAGGCCCTTTGCAGCAATGCATTACAGAACTGATGAAAAGCCATGACCGTGATTTTGAACTGATAGTGGTAGACAATGCTTCCGATACAGCAGCAACCAGGCTCGTGGTGCAGCAGTTTGATGGCGTAAAATATGTGTTTGAACCCAGGAAGGGTTTGGATATTGCACGCAATACCGGGGCAGCCAGCGCTACCCGTGCCATTATTGCCTATACCGATGATGATGTGCTGGTAAGCAGGGAGTGGACGGCCCAGCTGAAAAAGGCATTTGCCAACCGCACCACGATGGCGGTTACCGGGCTTGTGTTGCCTTATGCGCTGGACACCGAAGCGCAGTATATTTTCGAGAAGTACTGGGGCTTTAACAAGGGCTTTGCCCCGGTAACATTCGATCATGCTTTTTTTATGGCGAAGCTGGATGATGGCGTGCCTGCCTGGGATGTGGGCGCCGGTGCCAGCATGGCTTTCAGAAGGGAAGCATTTGATTTGTTCGGCTGGTTTGATGAACGGCTGGATGTGGGCGCAGCAGGTTGCAGCGGCGATTCGGAATACTGGTACCGCATACTTGCCGAAGGTTTTAACTGTGTATACCTGCCCCATATTTATGTACTGCACCAGCACCGCGCCGACAAAGCCAGCTTGCACCGGCAATTGTTTAGCTATATGCGCGGACTGGTTTCATCGTTGTATGTACAACATGAGCGCTATGGGCACCGGGGCAATTTAACGCGTATCCATCCCGGCTTATCCAATTACTATCTCAATCGCCTGAAACAACGCCTGCGTTATGGTGCAACGCCCGATTTTACTACTTTTTTTACAGAAGTAAAAGGCTGCATTTCGGGCAGAAGATTTTACCGCAGCAACAGGCAAACATCTTCCGGCAGCAGTGGTATGCACAACCCCACGCCCCTGGCGCCCGCTGTGGTAAATGAACATACCTGGGTTACCGTGGTGATTACCTGTTACAACCAGGGGCAGTTTCTGGAAGAAAGCATTCGAAGCGTGTACAGGCAAACCTTTCAGCGGTTTGAACTGGTTGTGGTAGATGACGGCTCATCCGATAATACTGCTGCCATTGCGCAGCAATTCAGGGAAGTGAAATACGTGCGTACGGAAAGGGTAGGGCTTTCGGCTGCACGCAATATTGGCGCAGCGCATGGTAATGCACCGTTTATACTTTTTTTAGATGCAGACGATTTTCTTTACCCCAATGCACTGGAAGTAAACCTGTACTATTTCAGCATAGTGCCTGATGCGGCCTTTGTGTCGGGCGGACACGATCGTGTTGACGAACACGGATCTGTTATGCAGCACGTGCAGCAGGAGGCTGAAAGCGGTTACTGCTCACTGTTACAGGGTAATTACATTGGCATGGAAGCAACCGTATTGTACAGAAAAGAATTGTTTTTCCGTTATCATTTTAATACCGCTTTAAGCGTTTGTGAAGATTATGATCTTAACTTGCATATAGCAAGGAACTATCCCATATTCAGTCATACCACACGCATCGCTGCTTATCGTTTTCACAGTTTTAATGTATCGCGCGATAAACAACGCATGTTGAAAGCTGCATTGGCAACACTCGAAAAACAGTACCCGTATTTAACCTCTGCAAAGCAGAAAGAAGCATACCAACAGGGCCTTGTTAACTGGAACAGGTTTTATTTAACCGAAGCAGTGCAATATTAATTGCGTATTTAAACCGAGGTATATGCAAGAAAGAACGCCTCAGCAACCACCGGTTATTCCACCGTTGCCGGCAACAACACATCGTACCAAATGGTCAGTCATGATCCCTGCCTATAATTGTGCAGCCTACCTTACGCGTGCGATTGAGAGTGTGCTTGAGCAGGCGCCTGCTGCAGATGAGATGCAGATCGAGGTTATTGATGATTTTAGTACTGATGCAGATATAGGTGCGCTGGTTGCCAATGCTGGTAAGGGCAGGGTAGGCTACTACAGGCAGCCGGCAAATGTTGGCAGCCTGCGTAATTTTGAAACCTGCATTAACCGCGCAAGGGGCGAACTGGTACATATACTGCATGGGGATGATTTTGTAAAGCCGGGCTATTATAAAGAAATAGAAAAGCTGTTTGCTTTATGCCCCGACGCGGGCGCTGCATTTACCGACTTTATTTATGTAAACCACGAAAACCGGGAATTGCAAACGGAAAAGAAATTGCTGGCAGAGCCGGGTATAATCGACAACTGGCTATTCAGGCTTGCCGAAGGCAACAGGATACAGGCCCCATGCATCACCGTAAAACGCAAAGTATACGAACAGTTAGGGTCTTTTTTTGCGGTACATTATGGTGAAGATTGGGAAATGTGGGTGAGGATAGCTGCCCATTACCCGGTAGTGCATTCCCCGGGGTATTTTGCGTGCTACCGCATTCACCAAACAAATATCAGCACCAGGTATTATGAAACAGGACAAAATATCAAAGACATCAGTAAAGTGATCAATATTATCTGCCAGCATCATTTGCCAAAAGAAATGAA
The DNA here is from genome assembly GCF_003412455.1 of Deminuibacter soli. Lineage (GTDB taxonomy): Bacteria > Bacteroidota > Bacteroidia > Chitinophagales > Chitinophagaceae > Deminuibacter > Deminuibacter soli. The sequence goes on from NZ_QTJU01000002.1 coordinate 844,181, forward strand.
AGAGGTGCTCAGGAAAAAGGCGCGGAAAAATTTCTCCTGGTTTTTTAGCGATCTCTCCCATATTTTATTTGAAGAGCAGGGTAATGCCAAAGCGGCACTTGTACAGGCCAGGCATGCATTTTTGCTGAATAAAAACGGGTATTCTGCCAGGTCGTATATTAAGCTGTACCTGAAAATCCGCTTCCCTTTTATGATCAAAACCTTCCGCCACATGTACAAAATAGCGGTGTAAGTAATACCCCATACCAACGTTAAACCTTTAAACTATTAAACGCTTAAACAATTGAACCTCTTTTCTTTCACCACGATATCCACACTCCAGGTACAAGTAATTGGCTGGTAATCCGAAAGGTTTTACTTTGTAGCCCATTTAGTCGTTTATGAAGATTGCAATTATCAACGGTCCCAATTTAAACCTGCTCGGTAAGCGGGAGCCGGGTATTTATGGCAACCAGTCGTTCGAAGATTATTTCAGCAAGCTGCAGGAACAGTATTCGGAGGTGGCATTCAGCTATTACCAAAGCAATGTGGAGGGAGAGCTGATTAACGAGGTGCAGCGCGTGGGCTTTTCGTACGATGGCATTGTGCTGAACCCGGGCGGGTATACCCATACCTCTGTGGCCCTGGGCGATGCCATTGCGGCCATTAAAACGCCTGTAATCGAGGTGCATATCAGCAATGTGCATGCAAGGGAAGAGTTCCGCAAAATATCGCATGTATCTGCCAAATGCATGGGTACCATCAGCGGGCTGGGCATGGCCGGGTACGGACTTGCGGTGCGTTGTTTCTGGGAAAAATAAGGGGGCTGCATACTGTAAAGCCTTCTAAACCGTTATTTACAATACATTTGCCCGAAATCAACCCGATTTTAAGCAAATCTGGTACAGTTCATGTGCCAATATACTTAGTAACCCATTTTATCATTAAACCTGCTGTCTATGACGCGCTGGTTCCTGCTGCTTTGCGGGCTCATACTGGTTTCAGCAGCTACAGCTCAATGTAGAACCTTTCGCATAGGCGTGAAGGGAGATACTTTGGATTGTGTAGACATGAAGGGCGACAAGCAGGGAAAATGGGTGATTCATGTAGATGAACTGAGGGGTAACCCCGGTTATGAAGAAGAAGGTATTTTTAAAAACGGCCAGAAGGAAGGCATGTGGCGCAAGTTTAACCTCATGGGCGACCTGCTTTGCATTGAAAACTACCACTGGGGCAATAAAGACGGCATTAGCCGCTACTACAACCTGGTAGGGCAGCTTACCCGCGAAGAAAGCTGGAAAGCCACCAATCCCGATCATCCTTACGATACGGTAGAAGTGCCCGACCCTGTTAACCCGCTGAAGGTAACCATGACGCTGGTAAAGGTAGAAGCACATACTGAGGCACATGGCCAATGGAATTACTACGATCCCAACTCGGGTATGATTGTTAAAACAGAAACTTATTTTCTCGGCAAACTGCAAACACCCGGCAATGGCAATAATGTGGTGAACACCATTCGTGTTGGCCCCAAAGTGCCCGGCCCCGGCGATAAACCCCGCGAAGTACTCGAATACGAGAAACGCAATTCCGGTAAAAAGAAGGTCCGCGAAAGAGAAGGCGGCACCGGTTATTAATGCCACCCCTCTATGTTTAGCTGCTGCGTTTATTGCTGTGCAGTGCCCTGTTTCCTGAAATAATCCCTGAAGAATAAAAGCTGGTATTGCACCGCGTTGCCCCAGTAGTTCCAGTTATGTCTGCCCGGGCGTTCTGTATAGTCGTGGTCTATTTTCTTTTCCATGAGTTTGCTGTGCAGGTTACGGTTTACCTGTATAAAAAAATCGTCGACACCGCATTCAAAGGCAATGGCGAGTGTGCCGTTTTTAAGAGAATCTACCGCGCGTACAACGGTGTTCTGTTCCCACAACGCTTTGTTGGCTTCGTAACTGCCCAGGCGTTTGGCGATATCCCAGTTTTTGGGGAAAGGCGTAAAATCTACACCGCCGCTCATGCTGCCTGCAGCGCCAAACACATCACTGTGGCGTATGGCTACATACAATGCGCCATGACCGCCCATGCTTAAACCGCTGATGGCCCTGGCTTCCCTGCGGGCAATGGTGCGGTAATGGGCATCAATAAAGGCAGGCACTTCTTTAGCTACATGGGTTTCGTATTTAAAGCCGGTATCTACAGGGCTGTCGAAGTACCAGCTGCCGAAGGCGCCATCCGGACAAACGACCACTACATTCATTTCGTCTGCACTTTTTACCATGCTCTGCGTGCTTTTAACCCAGTCGCCATAGTTGCCACTGTAGCCGTGCAGCAGGTATACTACGGGGTAGTGTGCCTGGCTATGCTGGTAGCTGTTGGGGGTTACCACTACGCATTGAATGTTTTTGTGCATGCTGTTGCTGAAGATGGAGATGGTGTCGACCGTTGCGGCGAAGGTGAGGCTGCAGGCAAGCATTGCGCCAAGCAGCAAAGCGATTTTTTTCATAGATCGAATGTAGTGAAAACAGCTTATAGCTGATAGCGGTTAGCTTGTTGAGTTAACACGATGCCGGTGGTTGTGTCCCTCACACGATGCCGGTGGCTGTGTCCCCACAGCCACTTTCTTCAACCCCACATGAGCGGCTGTGAAGACACAGCCGCGGGCAATGGTAACAAAGCAAAAGCCGCTTCACTTGTGTGAAACGGCTTTTTGTTTTCTCATGTAATCGGGAGTAGTGGCGCAGCTGTGTGGGCTGCATAGACCAACTATTGTGCGGCTTTCTGCATGGGGTTCAGTCCGGTTGACTGGCCACGCGCTGCCTGTTTCATTTTGTAAATGCTGAACTTGCTTTGCGCTTCTACTTTAGGCCAGCTGTTGTTGTTTTCGTCAATGTCAGCTGTTTCGCGCATTGGATCGAGCAGTACGCCTGTTACTTCTTTGTCTTTCAGGAACAGTTTGGTAACATGGTTTTCATCTTTGCGCCATATTTGTGCAGGAATGCGGTCTACTTCTTTGGTACCGTCTGCAAAAGTCCACTGTACAATAACCGGCATTACCAGTCCGCCCTTGTTGCTGAATGATAATTCGTAGATGAATTTGCCGGCATATTTCTGCTTGTCAGCATCGGTTAATGCATCGAGCATGAAAGGTGATGTGGCTTTGAATTTATAGGTGCTGTCGTAAGCAGCAATACCGCGGTCGTATTTCCAGTAAAAATCGCGCAGGGTAGTATCTACGTCTGTAAGGAAGTGAATGTTTTTATCTTCCCTGTTGCGGATTTTAGAAATGTCTTCAAAGTTGTTTACAGCAGGCTTGTCAAGACCACGCATGCCATCTGCGCTGGCTTCGCCTCTTCTGCCCATTACCGGGAATTTCACCTGGCCATTGGGGTCGAACTGGAAACCTTTTACGCTGTCGAGTGCAATGTCGCAAGCTTCAATGCTGTAGAACCAGCCTCTCCAGAACCAGTCAAGATCTTCACCGCTTGCATCTTCCATGGTACGGAAGAGATCGGCAGGTGTAGGATGTTTGAAAGCCCAGCGGCGTGCATATTCTTTAAACGCATAGTCAAACAGGTCGCGGCCCATAATGGTTTCGCGGAGAATGTTTAAACCGGTTGCGGGTTTGCTGTAGGCGTTAGGACCAAACTGGATAATGTTTTCGCTGTTGGTCATAATGGGTTCCAGCTGGTTTTTCGGCATCTTCATGTAATCGGTAATGCTGTAAGCCGGTCCGCGTTTGCTGGGGAATTTATTGTCGTACAGTTCTTCGGTAAGGTATTCAACAAAAGTATTCAGGCCTTCATCCATCCATGTCCACTGGCGTTCGTCGCTGTTCACGATCATGGGGAAAAAGTTGTGTCCTACTTCGTGGATGATTACACCGAGCATGCCGTTTTTGGTGGCTTCGCTATAAGTACCGTCTTTTTCTGTGCGGCCGTAGTTAAAGCAAATCATCGGGTATTCCATACCGTTGGCTGCTTCAATACTCTGTGCTACAGGGTAGGGGTAAGGGAAGGTGAATTTAGAGTACGATTTGATGGTGTGTGCCACTGCCTTGGTAGAGAACTTGCTGTACAGGTTGTACGCTTCTTTACCATAAAAGCTCATACACATTACTTTCTTGCCTTCTACAAAAGCGGGCATGGCATCCCATATAAATTTGCGGGAAGAAGTCCAAGCAAAGTCACGCACCATATCTGCCTTGAATATCCAGGTTTTGGTGGCGCTGCTCTGGCTGCCTTCTGCTTTTTTAGCTTCGTCGAGTGTAACAATCTGCACAGGCTCTTTGCTGGTTTGTGCTTTCTGCCAGCGTGCAAAATGTGCTGCATCCAGCACCTGCTGGTAGTTTTGGCATTCGCCGGTACCGCCTACAAAGTGATCGGCAGGCACTGTCATCTGTACTTTAAAGTTACCGAAGGTGAGTGCGAACTCGCCGCGGCCGGTGAACTGGTGGTTTTGCCAGCCCTGGAAATCGCTGTACACGCAAAGGCGTGGGTACCACTGCGTCATGGTGAACAGCATATTGCCGTCCTCAGGAAACAGTTCGTAGCCGCCGCGTCCGCCGAGTTTCATGCGGTCGCTTATTTTGTAATTCCAGTCTACATTAAACACGAATTTCTCACCCGGTTTCAATGTAGCGGGCAATTCCACACGCATCATGGTTTTGTTAACCGTGAAGGCCAGTTTTTTGCCGGTGATGTCGGTTATTTTAGTGATGTTGTCACCATAACCGTTTTCGGTTTTCTGTTCCTGTAATTTGTCGAGTGTATTGATGTCGATAGCGCCGTTACGCAGGCTGCTGCCATCCTGGTAATTGGCGTTTTTGCTGTTGCTGTGTTCGTTCTCATCCAGCTGCAGCCACAGGTAGGTGAGCGCATCGGGAGAGTTGTTATAGTAACTGATGGTTTCGCTGCCGGTAAGACGTGTATTTTTTTCGTCGAGCGTACATTTGATATCATAGTCTGCACGCTGCTGCCAGTACTTGCTGCCTGGTGCACCGCTTGCGGTACGATATTCATTAGGGGTAGGTAAGATGGTGCCCAGCTGTTCGAATTTGTTGCCATGGTTCGATCCGGGGTTGTTCTGGATATCCTGCGCATCGGCCGCCAAACCCAGGGCCAGCGCTCCAGTACAGATCAACAGTTTTCTCATCAGTGAATAATTGTGTCGTTTTTACGTTCGGAATATATCAAACAGTTGTTGTTTGCTAAAGGCAATGATGCGGCTACAAAAGCTGCATCGGTGGTGTTTTTATGTACAGGTAAACGCTCTATCGCCATTTGAAGCGCTACTGCTGCAATAGCACCGCTTACAAATACCAGGAACTCACGCCGGTTAAAGCCGATTAAACGCACCAGCACGAATGACAACAGTAACACAATGGCTACAATGATTAACTGGCCTGCTTCGAGGCCCAGATTAAAGGCGAGCAAAGGAAGAACAATGGACTGGTCTTTTCCCACAAAGCTTTTCAGCGCAGAGCTAAAACCAAGCCCGTGAATTAATCCAAATATCAATGCAAAAAAATAAATGAGCGGTAGTTTAGCGGTGAAACGGAAGTCTTTTACGGTAAGATTACTGAATGCCGTGATTAAAATGGTGGCGGCAATCAAAAACTCCGTCCAGTTGCGGGAGAAATGGATAAACTGCAGTGTGCTGAGCGCCAGTGTAACAGAATGACCGATGGTAAACGCTGTAACCATTACCAGCAGCTGCTTCCAGTCAGTCCACAAATACCGTAGACATAATGCGGTTACAAAAAGAATATGGTCGAGACCTTCCCAATTAATTATATGCCAGAAACCCATTTGGGCGTACAAAACAAATTCACTCATGCCATTCGTTCGGGGGAAAAAAAATCTATAAGCGTCCAATTTAATGCAGACTTTTGTAGTTTCAAAAAATAAATCCGTTGATGGCAACCGTTCTGTTACACTCATTTCTCAGCATTTTTCTTGGTTTGATGCATCCTTTTTATGTGTCAATGACAGATATTCAACACAATACGACCAATAAATCGCTCGAAATAAGCGTACGTATTTTCACCGATGACTTTGAAGGAGCGCTGCGAAAAAATTATCCCGGCAAAATAGACCTGATACACCCGCCCGACAAAAATGCCATTAACCACGATGTGGCAGACTACATTAACAAACACCTGCAATTACAGGTAAACGGCAAGCCTGCCCCCTATACGTTTGTGGGGTTTGAACAGCAGGAGGAGAGTACCTGGTGTTATTTTGAAGTATCCAATGTTGCAACATTGCAGCAACTGCAAATTACCAATACGCTGCTGCACGATTACAATACCAACCAGATAAACATGATGCACATTAAAACGGGCAGCAAGGAAAAAAGCGATAAGCTGGATTATCCTGATGCGGTGGCGAAGTTTGTGTTTTAGTTTGGGTGTGTCGGCTTCGCCGGTGTGTGGTAACAAGTGAATAGTGAATAGGCAATAGTGAATGAGGAAAGCATCGAGAATCGAGAATCGACAGTCGGGATGATCGTAGCGAAAATACCATCTGCCCGCGGCTGTGTCCTCACAGCCGCTCGTATTGAAATAAAAGAGGGTGGTTGTGGGGACACAGCCACCGGCATAAATTGATATTGTATTGCGATAAACGCTCGTAGCTTGCAGCTTGAAGCTCGGGGCTGTTCTCTATTCCTCTTCCTCTTCGTTGGCTTTGTGTTTGGCTTTTACCAGGATTTTATCAATGCGGTGGCCGTCCATGTCGAGGATTTCCATGTCGAAGCCGCGCCAGTGCAGTTTTTCGCCTGTAAGGGGAATGTGCTGCAGGTGATGCAGTATAAAGCCGGCGATGGTATCAAACTCCTGTTCGCCTTCTTCAATCCATTCGGTTTTATCAAAATAGCTCAGGAAATTATAGAAAGGAATCTGCCCATCTACCAGGAAACTGCCGTCTTCCCGTTTGGTAATTTCGTAATCATCTTCTTCTGCAGGTACAATACTGCCTACAATGGCTTTGAGGATATCGTGCAGCGTAATAATACCCTGCAGCGTGCCATATTCATCTACAATGAATGCATACTGCAGGCCGGCTGTTTTAAAGCGCTCCAGCAGTTGGTAGGCGGAGTTGTTTTCGGGCACATACAAGGCAGGCTGCATCAGCTCTTTCAGTTGCTGGTGCGGCTGCGCCAAAAACAGGCTTTTCAGGAAAACCACGCCCTTGATATTATCGATATTGTCATCACACACCGGGTATACCGTATGGGCAACAGAGGCTGTTGATTTTTTAACGTCTTCCACCGTATCGTTCATATCCACCCACATAATATCGCTGCGGTGCGTCATGAGGGAAGTGATATTGCGGTCGCCCAGGTGAAACACGCGTTCAATAATGTCCTGCTCGGCTTCTTCAATGGTACCCTGTTCGGTGCCTTCGCTGATGATAGCCTTGATTTCCTCTTCCGTTACCTGCGATTCATTGGCGCGGATGCCGAAGAGTTTTACGAGGGCATTGGTAGATACATCGAGCAGCAGGATGAAGGGATAGGTGATCCAGCTAACAATCTGCATGGGTTTGGCCACCTGCTTGGCAATTTTTTCGGGATTGCTGAGGCCGATGCGTTTGGGCACCAACTCGCCGATTACCAGGGAGAGGTAGGTGATAAACATCACCGCGATAACGGTGGCGCTGATATTGGCGTAGGGACGGATAAAGTCGAACCTGCTGAGAAAATCGACGATATCACCCTTGATATGCTCGCCGGAGAAAATACCGGTTAAAATGCTGATAAGGGTGATGCCGATTTGTACGGTAGATAAAAAGTTGTCGGGTTTAGCGGTGAGCTTCAGTGCGTCGCGCGCGCGCAAATCGCCCTTGTTCGCCTGGGTTTCCAAACGTGCGCGGCGGGAAGAAACCAGTGCAATTTCTGCCATCGAAAAAAGCCCGTTCAAAATAATCAGTCCCAGGATAATAAATATCTCAATCATAATAGCTGTAATCGCGTAAAACTACTGAATATTAGGGGAAAACGAATGGGGATTTTGGGGAGGCGGGGCGGCTTGGTGAGTGGTGAGTAGTGAGTGGTGAGTGATGGAAGCGGAGGGGCTGCCGGGGCGAGTGGCATTCGTGAGTGAGGGAGCTGGTGAATAGTGAATAGGCAATAGTGAATGAACTTAACAAGTGCCGTTCGTGAGTGTTGAGGGATCTTAGAGGCATGGGGCAGAAAGGCTACTAATAGTTGAGTTTGCGTGCTGCGAAATTGATGATTTTTTATCCTACTGAAAGATCGTTGTTCTAAATTAAAGAACTTTATTCTAATTTTGAAAACAGATTATAATGGTCGTAATATCTAAAGCAGTGCTTAAAGAGTTTTCGGAAAGCCACCCGGATGCAGTAAGTGCACTGGAAAAATGGTACACAGATGCACAAGCTGCTGACTGGAAGAATTTCAACGAGATGAAAAAGTCTTTTAATACTGTAGATGCTGTAGGGAATGACAGGTATGTTTTTGATATTAAGGGGAATCATTACAGATTAATAACCCTTATCCTGTTTAAAGTGAGAACTGTTTTTATATTATTTGTTGGCACCCATAAGGAGTATGACAAGATAAATGCGGCAGATGTTGTTTTTAAAAAGTAGAAACATGAAACACGAAATTTCTTCCAAAAAGGCCTACCATGAAACCATGGTTGCTGTTTATAACCTGATGAATAAAGGAGAAGCAAAATTGACTGCTGCAGAACTGAAAAAACTTTCTGCCATGGCGGCGGCTGCAGAAAAATATGAAGATGAGGTATTGGGTTTAAAACCTAAAAAAGAACCTGCCAGCATAGCTGAAGTTGTTGAATTAAAGATGTTTGAACAAAAAATGTCTCAGGCAAAACTGGCTACTGAACTTGGCATAGGTAAGTCTAAAGTGTCGGAAATACTTTCAGGAAAGCGAAAACCGGACGTGCAGTTTTTAAAAGGCTTACACAAAATATTAAACATTGATGCTGCCTTTTTACTTGAACATGCGTAGCAAAGGCGCAACCTGGGTTTCAACGCTCAGCTAACCTGCTGGTTGGAATTTTGAGCGGTTTGCTTAAATTGCAGTAAAGCGATTTGTAATATGAAAAAGCTGCTGACTGCTGTTGCATTACTTATCACCGGGCATGCCTTTAGCCAGGTGAACTACCAGGAATTGGGTAAACGCCTTGAGGCGGCCGCTGCACACCCTAATATTTGGAAACAACCTGTGCGGCCGCGTATTACGGTGTTTCCCTCTGCCCCGGCTAAAAACACCACACCTGCTGCTCCGATTGATGCTATGCCAGTTGTGCGCACTATCCCATCCAACAACACGCTGCTGGGCAATAATGGCAAGGGGATGGATATTTACCAGTCATCTATCGATGGCATGTACATTGCCAGGCCGGATAAGCAGTTTTATAATGAGATGCCGGTGAAATAGCGTGAATCGTGAGTGGAAAGGCATCCGGGGAAGGACCGTTGATGCCATTTACTTAACAGCCGCTTTGTGACCTTTGCGGGTTTTCTCTTTGTGTTCTTTGTCCAAAGGACTCCTTCGGGGAGCGGTTAAATGTAGATAATGCTTAACTAAACAACATTGCGTTGTGGACCGTCAGTTGCGGTAAAAAAATGAATCACGCTTAACAAAATAATACTGAACCAACAGGCGGTACTACCGAAGGGTTTATTACTTCTGCGCCATAATAAACAGCTGCAGGCCCAGCATCATTTTACCGGTGTCGTATCCTGTTATTATTTTAACAGCTGAAAACCCGGCCTTGCGAAAATCATCCAGCAAATCCCAGCCAAAGTGGTAAAAGCAAAGAATGCCTTGTGGATTCATGGGATCGCCATGATACTCGGGCGTTTGCAGGTGGGTAATTTTGCCGGTGCTGTCAATGGTAGCACGCACCAATGTTTTATCGTTCTCAATAACAAATGGTGTACTTAACAGCACGTGGCCGCCTTTTTTGGTAACGCGGAAAAGTTCGGCAACAGCTTTTTTATAATCGGGAATATGCTCCAGGTCTTCAAAAGACAGGCTTACATCAAAAGCATTATCGGGGTAGGTGAGTGCCGTAAGATCCTGGTGCAGCGGTGCGCCGGGTTTGTAATAGCTGGTGGTAAGCTGCAGCGTTGTTTGCGCTGCTACCACCTGGTGAAACACCGTATCGTGCTCAGCCAGGTAGGCTGTTTGGGCGCCCGGGAAATAACTTTTGATAATAGACAAGCAAAAACGCATGCGGGCATTTAAACCGCTATCATTTGTACCGGCCTCGCGAAAACTGAGGTTGCCTTTAAACCTGTTTAGGTGGTACTTAATGCCGCCCAATTTTACATAAGCGCTGCCCAGCTCTTTTATTTTTTGCTCAAACTCCTCCCGGTATTGGGTGTATGGTGCATATTGGGTAAAATCGGCCTTTGTATGCAGCTCGGCCATTAGTTTATTATAGGGAGATTGCGTATGTAAATAATCAATGTTTTTGGCCAGCGATTTTTGAATGGCGTTTAAACCCTGCCTGGCCGTGCGTTTTAATGTGCTAATCATAAGCCTGCAAACTACTGATAATTTCGAATGAAAATTCTAACAGCTCTCTCTTTGTTGTGCAATATTGTGCAACCATCATAAAGCCAGGTAAGGATTATTGCTGCATAATTCCTGCTGGTTAAACCCTGCTTTTACAAATGCATTTGTTAGCTGCATTTTTATTCATAATCGTATCTGAATGTCTCGAAATTACCTTTGTAAATTGTGGTTTTACAACCACCTGGAAATTTATTGTCAAGTTTATGTAAAACATACTGTTGTATTAATTTTGTACAATATTCTTTTCAATGAATTGAATCAATTTTTCTTCAAGGTCTTGTTCTTTGTCATAGAATACCTGATCCAATTTAGCAAGAGTAAAATCATATTTCCCGTCTGGCCAATTATCAATCACAGTATTTCTTGTTTCTATGTTTGTAGAGGGAAGTCCGGCTGGAATCACTGCCTGTACGTTGAACTATATTCTTTCGTCTTTTGTCAACGAATTATAGTCACTAAAGCCCTTGGTAACAAGTTTTTCCCACCTTTCCTGAAAGTTCAGCAGTGATTTTTTATTTGGCTGCATAAATTAAATGATGTTGAAGTTAAGTTACGTACAACGCATGAAATTATGTTATAAAATGACGATGTAAAATTGAACATCCAATACAACACCAATAGCAACAGTATGTACTGATCTTTTGCCAAGCAAGATATTAATGTAGATTAAATCCCTTAAATTCGTTATTAATAATATTAGTTATATGAAAATGCGCAAGACGTTTAAAATTATACTGATTGTAATTGGTGTTTATCTTGTGTGTTATACAACTATGGCTTTCATTAACCATATATATTCCCGCCCTACACTTGAAGGGTGTAAGGCGTTTGCGCTGAATTCATTTAAAGACAACCCAGAGAAAATGGCTGCATTAAAAGCCAGTGGTTATTATGCGAAAATTACACAAACAAACAGAATAGATTCGGTAGACATCTATTTTCATCAATACTTAGCAATATTGGTAGCTCAAGACCAGGAGCGGGAAAAACAACGTCATTAAAATAAAAAAAAGCGCCGGCTGACAACTTTTGCCTATATAACAAGTCACCGATAAAGTCGCCCCTTCAGACAAGGGGCGACTTGTTATGCATAGCGCGTGATAGCTTCATTTTGCGGAAAACCGGAGAACATAAACTCATACAGCGAGTGTTTCGTTTCGGTTGACCATTCCATTTTAAAAGGTTTGCCACCTTCAACCATTGTAGTTTTCAGTGCAAAGTAGTTGATCATTTGCTTTTCAGGCCAAATGGCAGCCACTGCCGCATTAACCTTATCAATGGCCAGCTTTTCATCTTCCGCAAAGCCAGTATCGAATCTTTCCACTGAATACATTGTTTTGTATTTTTCCGTGCCATTTGCAGGTTGGTAACTAAGCCGGTATTCATCTTCTATGTAAATAGTGAAATATTCGCAGAGCAGCGAGATATCTACCACTATGGATGTACTTAATTCCAGGCCTTCCTGATGCTTCGATGATAATTTAACTGTAGCACTGTAATTCGGAAATTGGTGAAACGACCTATCGTTAACCAATTCGTCACCGAATGCTGTTTGCAGGGTTTTTAAAAAGCGGTTGACGGCTGAGTTATCATCTGCTAAAGTAACATCTATTTTTTCCGTTACTATATCATGCATTCGTTTAATGCCTGGGTGTGCATGCCATATAGATTCATTACAACCAATGGGGTAGTACTGGTACAACGCGTTAAGCAATTTCCAGAAATGGCTATGATCTTTTTCGTGCATATTCGAATCTAAGTAATTAATTAGCCTTGCAATATACTGGTTTACTTCGTGGCATATTCCCGTTGCACCCTGATTGGTTTAAAACAGCACCGGGCGCATTTTCACGAAGATAATTATTAATATATCTGGTTAAGTTGGCTTTTATTTGGGCATCTGCCAGTATCTCAACTTGCAAGGTAATGGCTACAGTCGCGACAGCTTCTACAGGATTAAAGAGCTGTACGATACCGGAGGCGAGAACGCCCTTCGCGAAATCAGCCGAAAGAAACCAATTATTAAGAATTGCGTTGAGCCAGCCATCGAAGAAGCAGTGGTTATTATGGCCTTCAAGAATCCAGTGTTTGGCAACGCCATGACCTGGAAGTGTTTGATAAGCGCCTGAAAGCATTAGAAGCCCGTGTGGCTCAGGATGGTCTAATACTTACCGAAGCTCAGATGATTGTAATGGAGCGCAAAAAAGAAAAACGGGAATCCCAGGGTGAAATAGAAACTATGCATCCAGGCTACCTCGGTTCCCAGGATACTTACTACGTGGGACAATTAAAGGTGTGGGCAGGATCTATCAGCAAACCGATGTTGCTTCGCTGAAAAACGAAAGAGCGAGGTTGTAACCACGCTCTGACATAATATGACAACACCGGGGAGGTGATCAATTTGAATAGATCTTCAAATAACGGTGCGAATCATCGAACAACAAGTCAAAGAAAGTCGGTGCCTTCAAATTGACATATTGCAACTCCGGAACGGGTTTAAACACAATATCTTTAGAAATTAAGGCATATTCCGGATAAATGCTTTTCAGGGCTTTAATCAATGTGTCGACAACTTGTTCACTGGCTGCATCGTCAGCCTCCAATTGACTGCTTTTGAATTCAATTCCATACTTTTCCAAAAATATCTTACGGATGACATTCGGTCGCTCGATTGGATCAGCCTGAACCAACTCTTCTTTATGCTTGACAAGAAATGATTGTTCAAATTCCTTGTCTATCCGTGGGTACCTATTGATATAGAAAAAAAATAATGGCGTTAAACTCGAAAGGTGAAATGCCAGGTAAGCCCCATCTTTTGGCTCATCATCTAGTGTAATGGTGAGGCTTCTGGCGGGGCTCTGGCCGGGTATTAAATATTGTGCATCATCTACATGCAGTCCGGCATCGCGCAAAACCGTCACCAAATGATTCCACCGGTCTTCTCCATCCTTTAAATCCTTGATAATATTTCCCATAGACAATGAATCTGCTGCCATATTACTCACGTTGGCACTCGATTGATAGATGCTGAGCAACGCATTTAAAATTTGCTTTTCTTCCATGGAAACGATTTTATTAAATATACATCAAATTAGCAGTTATTATCACTAGGCCCACTGACAAAAGGTACGCCCCCGGAAATTGGCCCGGGTGATACACTAAAGCTTGTTCCTGGCATATATTCCTCCATCCATAATTTAAAGAAGCTTTTGAATTCATCCGTATATGCCGTTTTACCGTTCACTGCCTTCAATAAATACTCATGTGCATGTGCAGTTGCATAATCGATGGCTTGGGCAATAATGGCTTGTTGTGCTTGCGCAGTAAAAATATAGTGGACCTTCGCATCAGCCCCCATTGACTCATAGATATAGTAGCTGTCCCATAATTCAGCAAATTGATCATGGGAAGACAACCGATTTAGAAGATCCCATTTAACTACATCTATCGGGGCAAAAACCTGAATGCTATAGGTGATTTGCCAACTTTCACCATTTTCATACCATCCTGCAGGAATATTATTGATAATGCAGTTGTTAGTAGACGAACTGTATCTGTGAAAGGCTTCACAGGACTATGCAAGAAGAATTTTACGCGGTCACATTCCGGAAAAAACTGTACGACAGCATCGACGATTTGCAGAACGATCTGGATGCCTGGATGGAGTACTACAACAATGAAAGACCACATAGTGGCAGACATTGCTTTGGTAAAACTCCTATGCAGACATTATCGAATCACTACCTTTAGCAAAACAAAAGCTGCTGAATGGCCTACATTCAGCAGCTTAATATCTTTGTTTTAATCTTCGTTTGTCAGATCAAATACTATCTAATACACATTATTCCATTCATCGACTATTATATTATAAGAAATCTAAGCAGGATTTTTATGAAGATAAACTAATACGCTATTCTCTTTTTTTAAAACTCCCTCGTGAAGTTTTTCAATGTAAGCGGTTATCGAATCGTAATTTGTTTCCAAAATTTTATCATAATCGAACTTTACATTGTTTGACAATAGTACAGCATTTGAAATAATTTTGGCATTTGAAATTATTCTTTCATAATCCAACTCTACAATATTTGTAAGCCCATGCCTTACGCGTTCAAAATACATATGTGTGGTATACAATATCCGAATTGCTGGATGCGGATGATCGCCTTTTTCATAATAAACATCTGTTGGTGTGTTCGCTCTTAAACTCAAGCGATAAAATAATGTAATTATTGATGATAATCCAATAGAAAACAAATCCTCCAGAATCTCTTTCTTTTTTGCCACATCTTCAAAGTCTGTCCATTCATTAAATATGTACCAGGATGCAACGTTAGCTCCTTCGCAATCGGCGTCGTATTCGTATATATGCGAATCCTCATCATAATCATCATTGATCAAATCGGCATATTCTTTAGTTTTTGTCGCCTTTTCAAAAAAAGAATTCTGAGCTAAATGGCAACGCTCGTGATTAAAAATAAATAGAACTGCATATTGTGTTAATTTGTTTATAATTAAAAAGTTGGTTTGGGCTAATGTATTTGATAAAAAAGATAAATCTTCTTTAAATTTAACCAGATCTAATTTTTGATAAAAATCAGATAGGAAAATTATCAGGCCCTTATTAAGTGCAAGAATTGAATATTTGTTAGGTCTCTATAAGCGCATGCATTGATGTCTTCATCATTAGTGTAGATAAAACGCGCAGGTTGTATTGGAAACCGATTTGACCAATTAACCAGAAAATTTTGGCCATAATCAAATAGACTTTGCATAAACTGTTCGTGTGGTGATCCGTAAAAATCCTACACATCCTCTGCCTTCAAATAACAAGCATTGATTAGTTCTTGTGCTACATCTTTATAAGTAAAGGCCATAGTTTTTCTTAAACATACGGTATATTTATTTTTTTTGCAAGGTTGAGTAACGATAGTCTTAATACATTTTTATTTTGCATCTTTTGTGCTTATTGCAAATTCAATCATGCTTTTCCGGCGTCGCAGTGGGTGACTGATTCTTAAATTAGCTTAAGTGAGCGGTTTGTAATCTGGTGTAGGATAGCTGTAAATATTCCCAGTAGTCCATAAGCATCTGCTACCATGCCCAATCCTCCATTCATTTTCATTCAACTGCCCTCAACCTATTGCAAATTCTCCCCATACATTATACTTTCGTCAGCCTCTGGAGCGCATCAAAATCTTATATCTGGTTGTAAAGCCACAAACACCAAACGCCGGTAACGGCACTAGTTACTTCACTTATTTAAACTTGCTTGCCTATGCAGTAAAGCGTAATTGTTTGCGCCATTGCGCGCGCTATCAATCAAATGGTTATTGCTGTTTTTCAATCACTTATATTGCTTAGCCCGTACGTAGGGGGGCTGTAGGGCAACCTGCGCAAATAGTTGCGGTGCCAACGCAGGTACGGCAGGTTACCACGCAAAGTGCGCAGGTACCTGCCGGGGTTTGGTAGCCACCTGCGTGGTATGCGCAGGGGCCTGCGGCAGTTGCGTAGACACCTGCCGTGTTTGCGCAGCAGCCTGCGCAATGTTGGTACACATCTGCCATAAACGGGCAGGTACCGTAGGCATTGCGGCAGGTACCTGCGCAACATATTGCCACACCTGCCCAAAGTTTTGCGGCGCCGCAAAAGGGTAGGGAGTAAGCCATTGTACAAACAGCAATACCTGCACATTATTAAAGTAAACCTATTCACTATTTAAACGCCTGAACGACAATGCCGGGCGTTTGCAAAACACCTTTCTTATGCCAAATGATTATTTTATGCCCCGCACCGAAGCCGATAAAGACAGCTGGCTTAAAAACTTTGCGGCCAAGCTGCCGGCCTATGCAGCCAAATATGGTATAACTGCCGATGAGGTTACCGATATGCAAAACAGCAGCGCTTATTACAGCTATTGGCTTACCTATCACCAGCAGTTTAGCGAGTTTACCAAAAAGCTTACCCAGTACAAGGCCGAGCTGCGCGAGGGCGGTGCCAATAACGATGTTGCCATAATGCCTGCACCGCCTACCATAGCGGCTGCACCTACTGCGGTAACACCCGGTATATTTAAATGCGCCGCCGCACTGGTGGCCGGTATAAAAGCTAAAACAATCTACAGCGCCAGCGACGGCACCGATTTAGGTATTGAAGGCAGCGGCGCAGTAGAAAGCCTTAGCCGCAAACAGGTAGAAAGCAAGCCCACCATTACACTACGCCTGATAGCAGGCGGCGCACCCGAAATTGTATGGCGCAAAGGCGGTATGGATGGTATTGATATTTATGTTGACCGGGGCACCGGCCAATGGCAATACCTGGCTACCGATACACACCCCAACTATACTGATACCGCCCCACTGCCCGCCGCAGGCCAAAGTGCTTTATGGAAGTACAGGTGTATATATCGCGATCACGATGCCCAGGTTGGCCAGTGGAGCGATGTTGCAAGCATTACCGTATCAAGCGCCATATAAGCGCCTGTTTAAAATACTGGTTACGCCAGTTTGATGTGTTTTTATAACGATGCCTTTATACGAAAAAAGCCCTGCACTCTTGCAGGGCTTTACTGTTGTTATAGTGTTTTAAGCAATCAGGTGTTTTTATTTACATGATCAAGCGCCATCTTGAATTTTGCAGCAAAGCCATCATCCACACCATATTCGCTGAATTTTTTATTTGCCCAATCAAACACGGGAATGGCTGTACCGGTTGCTTCATGAACAATAATAGAATTGAAATAGGGGTGGGAGTAAAGCCAGCCAAAGCCGCCCTGCTGGCAAAACAAATGGCCCAGCATTGCCCCAAACTCACAAACGGTTATCAGATAATCGTTTGAAAAATCACCGGGGTCGCTTTGTTTAATAATTGTTGAAATCTGTTTCCTGGTATAAAAGGTGTCTACCGCATGCAGCAGCTCAAGCGTTATACTGGCCGATTGGTATATTGATTGGTAGTCGCCCAGGGCTGCATCAATCATTGTTTGAATCTGGTCTTTGTTGCTTGCTAAAAGGTCGTCGGGTAGATGTTGTATACTATCTAAGCGCAGTGGCGTGCCTGTAAATCCACTAACTACAAATAAATCAGGGCGTGGCATTTGAGGGGCATTATCGCTCTCGTACCAAGGCGTGATAAACTTTTTGAATAAGACATTACAATCCGGCAGCTTTCGTTGAAACAGGAACATTGTGTGAATTTATTTTAGGGTAAAGATTGATAAAGAAGTTGATTATTTGGCAGGCGCAAACAACTCATAGATTTCAATGTCGAAGCCGGTAGCTATTTTCACAATGGTATTGAACTCTATATTCGTTAATCCGTTCTCAATTTTACTTAAATCTCCATTATCAATACCAATAGCTACCTCCAAATCGACAAGTGTCAATTTTCGCTCTTTTCTTAACACCCGCATGCGTTTTCCAAATGCAAGCAATTCTGTAGTCAGCCTTTCAGTTTCAAGGTGTTTCATTTGTTAGCTATCTAAAAATCAAAGTAGGGAAATCATTTGTGTAAAGTGGATTCCACCAGCTCCCTGAGATCCATTTTAAAGAGAATCGAAATTTTATAGAGCGTTTCCAATGGAGGCTGGTGCGTATTGGTCACCCATTTTGAAACAGTCCCTTCAGTTACGCCCAGTTGGTCAGCCAGCCAACGGTTTGTTTTGTCCTTTTCCGCAAGAACTATCCGAAGCCTGTTCAAATTTATCTTGCTTTTCTTTTCCATCAGTTTCGCATGTAGTTCAGACGTATAATCACCTATTTTTTACGAATCGTCGGCTCGAACAGATCGCGTATATCTACTTTAAGTAAGTCGGCAATTTCAACAAATACCTCAACCCTTGGCTGTTGCAAATTATTCACCCAGCGGGAAACGGTCACCTCGCCAACTCCCAATTTCTCTGCAAGCCACTTATTCGTTCTATTTTGTTCAGCCAGAACTACCCTTATCCTGTTTATGTTTCGGTTCTCCATTTTGCAGAAATTGAACGCATTAGAACCGAAATATATATCGAATCATTATCAAATTAAATTTTACACTTTTCTGTATAATTTATTATCGTTAAAAGATATTTTATTATCTTAGTGTAAAGATTCGAAAATGAAGCTTTTTTGTAACGATAGCTAGTTGCTGATACGAATAAGGCAACCACATTTATTTAAAGCGCATTTGCTTTACACTCGCCTCTGAAAACTACGACCTTTCAATGGCGGCGAAGAATAAGGTAAATCGCTCACGTTTGCTTTTATTTGCATAAAAGATAGGCGTGGGCGTTCTTATTGCCGCCGGGGTGTCGTAGCCCTTCAGAGCGTAGGAACTAACCCACGCTTTTTTGTGCGTGGTTGGTTCACTCAAATAGTTTCTGTTTTTTCTTACCATCAAAACTGCTATATGAAAACATCCACCACCCAACCTGCCAATACACAGGCATTGTACCAACAGCTAACACAAACCATTACCACCATTGTTCCCTGTTACAAAATATATTTAATAGGCATTTCCGGCGCCCAGTGTTATGCCTATAACCCCTTTGTTTTGGTTGATGGCTACCTGCACGATGAGCCGGTGTATCACCTGGCCGTTGTTATAAAACAAAACACCAAACAAGCTCTGAACGAAGTGCAGGATGCCATTGAAAACCGCTGTAAAAAACTGGCCGATGTGAATGCCCTTGTACTAACGCAAGAAGCTTACCACGCACAACAACAAAACGCACACCCCTTTGCCACTACACTTAACGAGAAAGCAGAGTTGTTGTATAATGATGATGACGATAGGCCATGTATAACAATGGCCGAACATGCAATTGATGCGCCCGGCCCCACTTATGCCGATAGGCAAATACTTGTTACCGGTTTTATACAAGGTGCATTGTTTTACCAGCAGCGCCAAAGCTGCCAAATGGCCGCCTTTCTGTTGCACCAGGCTGCAGAGCAATTGTACATTGGCCTGTACCAGCAGGTTACCGGTTACCAGCTGCATACGCATAACCTGGATAAGTTAAGGCGCTATACCCGCTGCCTTAGCCCGCTGCTGCACACCATATTTCCCGTAAACACCACGGCCGAAGCTCACTTGTTTACCCTGCTGCAGCGTGCTTATGTAGATGGGCGCTACAACCCCCGTTTTGCCGTTACCCCTGCCGAGCTTGGTACGCTGCTTACCCGCCTGTTGCTGTTGCAGCAATTGGTTAACAGTATTTGCAGCAAACTGCCGCAGCCCGCTGCCATGGCAGTAGCCTGCTAGCAGCTGCATTACATGCAGGCATTAACATTAATAAGTATGCAACTAAAATAATACAGCCGGTACACCTGTTACCGGTTGCGCACACCTGCGTGGGTTAGTTGGCCGTTCCGTTCCCGGAATGGCATTCTTTCTATTTCTTAAAAAACTACGACATGGCTAATAAACGAAACTTATTACGCAACATTAAAAGCGGGTGGTGCGGCCCGCACATTGCCATACGCTACCAGCAACGGCCGTTGTGCCCTGCGTATATTGCAGACCACCCCGCTGCCAGTTACCACATGGCCTTAAGCGTGTGGGATAAAAACCTGATAAACATACAGGAGCAGTTAATGGTGTTTTACCTGAACAATGCCAACCGGGTATTGGGCCATCGCCTGGTAAGCACCGGCAACGCTACGGGCTGCTGTATTGATGTACGGCTTATTTTATCAATTGCCCTGCACAGCTTAGCAACGGCTGTAATTGTGGTACACAACCACCCATCGGGCAAGTTAACACCCAGCCGGGCAGATAAATTACATACCCAACGCCTGCGCGATGCACTGGCGCTTATTGATGTGCATTTGCTGGATCACCTGGTTATTTCTGAACAAGGCTTTTATTCTATGCTACGGGAAGGCGTGTTATAACACTGGCCATAGCGCCTGGCTTACGGCGCGGTTTTCTTTGATTTCCGGGCATGAGCTAAAGCCGCCTGTGTTTACAGGTGGTTTATTGTTTACACCAGCTTTACCACGCCACCCGTTTGCGCGGCTTTGTAGATGGCTTCAATAATGCGTATATCCCGCAGGCCCTCGCTGCCGTTTATGTGTGCAGGCATGGGTTGTTTGTTAATGATGTATTGGGCCATGGCATCCAGCTGGGAGGCCTGCTGGTTAATGGGTGGTATGTTTAAAATGCCGGCGCTGGTTTTGCCTGTAAAGGGGCCGTGGCTTAGCGCGGGGGATAGTTCAAAATAACCATCATCTGCCGAGGCGTACAACTTATCTATATTAAACCCGTAACTGCTGGTGCAATTGGCGGCCGCGCCGCCGGGGAATTGCATTTGCCAGGTAATGCTTTCTTCTACCTGCGTAAACCGCTGTGCATGGTGCACAGGGCCAAACTGTGCGGTTACGGCAACAGGCTCTTCACCCAATACATAACGGGCGGCTTGTACGCAGTACACACCCAAATCCATCAACGGGCCGCCGCCTGCTTTTGTTTTATGCAGCCGCCACTGGGTGTCATCGTTTATATCAACCATATCATTTGCATCAGCAAGGTTATAGGTTTTATAACCCAGCCCTGCTTCCAGGTAACGTACGGGGCCAAATGCTTTTTGCTGGCCCAGGCGCATTATTTCCTGCTGCGTGGGTTCAAAATGCATGCGGTAGCCAACAGCCAGTTGCACACCTGCTTTGTTGCAGGCGGCTATCATGGCTTCACAATCGGCCGCGGTGGTGGCCATGGGCTTTTCGGTAATTACATGCTTGCCTGCCTGTGCTGCACGAATGGTAAAGGGCTTGTGCAAAAAATTGGGCAGCACTATATACACCACGTCAATGTTGGGGTTGTGTGCAATGCCGTCGAAATTGTTGTAGTTGTAAATGTTCTGCGGCGGCAGCTGGTATTGTTGCTGCCAGGCAGCGGCTTTATCTGCGTGCCCGGTAACTACACCGGCCAGCCTGCAGTATTGCGATGCCTGCAACCCTTCTGCCAGCATGCGGGCGTAATTGCCCAGCCCGCAAAGTGCAACGTTTAGTTTGGGCCCGTTGTATGGTGCAGTTGCTGCATGCACAGAAGGCAACAGTAATGGGAGGGATGCGGCAACGCTGCCTGCCCCCAGTTTCTCTAAAAAACCACGGCGGGTTAATGCGCTCATAACAGTATGCGTTTTACTGTTGGTAGCGGAAAGCGGGGATTTATTACAGTGGGGTTTGTAGTTTAACGTTTCATGTTTGAAGTTTAACGTTTGTGTGTTTTAAGCGTGGTGCGTGCGTTCTTTTTTTACCACAAAGGGCACGAAGAGAAAACCCACAAAGATCACAAAGGGCGGCTGTGGGACACAGCCGCAGGCGATGTGCAGCGATCGCTCATTTTGTATTTCATTCACTATTGCCTATTCACTATTCACCGGTTTTGGCTTTCACTCACCACTGACCACTCACTACTCACCTGTGCGCAGCCCTAGCGTGCGCGTTTTCTTGCGATGATGATAAGCCTGGGCGATTTGCGGATATCGAAGGGCCCCAGCTGGTAATCGCCGAACACTTCTTCTACCTGCAGGCCGTGGTAGGCGAACATTTCGGTAAAATCGCCCAGCGTGAATTTGGATACCTTTTCGGTAAACAGGTGTTTTACCTGCGCGCCGTTGTCTTCAATCTGTATCTGCTTAAAGAAATGTGTTTCATCGTGCCAGCGGGATATGTGGAAGATGGTGCCGTTGATTTTTTTGTGTTCAGACCGTACCAGGTTGTCTTCCGCATAATGCACATTCAGGTAATCTATCACAAAGGCGCCGGAAGGGTTAAGGCTTTGCGCAATGGTGCGTATGGCACTATCGTGCTCGCGGCGTGTGCGGAAATAACCGAAGCTGGTGAAAAAGTTAAAGGCGAAATCGAAATAGTTGATCCAGAAGGGGAGGCGCATATCGTGCTGGTAAAAATGCAGGTGCTCATTTTCGAGCGGTTTGGCTTCCAGCACGGAAGATTCTGACAAGTCAATACCCGTTACATCAAATCCCATATCACTCAGCGCTTTGCTGTAACGTCCCTTACCGCAGGCCACATCGAACATGCGGCTGCCGGGCGCTGCATGCAAATGGGTGGTCAGTGCGCTGATGAAGCGGCTGGCCTCCTGCTGGTCTCGTTTGCTGTACAACAGGTGATAATACGGTGAACTGAACCATTCCTTGTACCATGATCTATCAGGCATATGCTCATTGACTTGTAATGCAAATGTATAGTTTGGCTGCTTCTGTTGAGTGAAATGTGCAATGTATATAACAACTTAAATTGTTTTAAGGTTATATATGGCAGAAAAAAATTACGCAAACGTATGCTGAAATATTTAATACAACTGCACTGTAGTGCTTTTCCTGAAATCTAATAACGGTAAATTCTGATTTTTACTTTATGTTTGTCGGCACCAAAATTTGGAGATTATGCCGCTTATTAAAAGCATTTCGGGTATCAGGGGTACTATTGGCGGAAAACCGGGAGACACCTTGAGCCCGCTTGACGTGGTGAAATTTACTGCAGCCTATGGAACCTGGTTGCTGCAACAGCATCCTGCCAGCAAAAAAGTTGTTATTGGTCGTGACGGACGAATCAGCGGTGAACTGATTCAGCGCCTGGTCATCAGCACACTCAATGCATTGGGTATTGATGTAATTGACCTTGACCTGAGCACTACACCCACGGTTGAAATGGCCGTGACTTTTGAAAAAGCTGCCGGTGGCATTATCCTCACCGCCAGCCATAACCCCAAAGAATGGAATGCCCTTAAACTGCTGAACAGCGCAGGTGAATTTATCAGCGCAGCAGATGGCGCCAAAATTCTGGAACTGGCCGCCAATGATGAATACAATTTTGTGCAGGTGGACAGGCTGGGTGGTTATACCCGCAATACAACCGCGCTTGACCAACATATTGAAGCAGTAGTGAACTACCCGCTGGTAGATGTAGCTGCCATTAAAAAAGCCAAATTTAAAATAGTGATCGATGCCATTAACAGCACCGGCGCTATTGCCGTACCCGCATTGCTGAAAGCACTCGGCGTTAAAGATGTGGTGGTACTGAATGGTGAAGTGAACGGCAAATTTGCCCATAACCCAGAACCTTTGCCGCAACACCTGAGCGAGCTGTGCAACGAGGTAAACAAGCAAGGTGCCGACCTGGGTATTGCGGTTGACCCTGATGTGGACCGCCTGTGTTTTGTGTGTGAAGATGGCTCCCTGTTTGGTGAAGAATATACGCTGGTGGCAGTAGCCGATTATGTGCTGCAGCACCGCAAAGGCAATACGGTGAGCAATATGTCATCTACCCGCGCACTGAAAGATGTAACCACCAAACACGGTGGCGAATACACGCCCAGCGCAGTAGGTGAGGTGAATGTGGTAAACAAAATGAAAGCCACCCATGCCGTTATAGGCGGCGAAGGCAATGGCGGTATTATTGTGCCCGATCTGCATTACGGTCGTGATGCGTTGATTGGCATTGCGCTGTTCCTTACTTCACTGGCACAAAGCAAAAAAAGCGTAAAACAACTGCGCGGCAGTTACCCTGATTACTTCATCAGCAAAAACAAAATTGAGCTGGAAGGTGGTTTTGATGTGAAGAAGATATTTGACCAGATTAGCACGAAGTACAAGAACAATCCCATTAATACGGAAGATGGTTTGAAAATAGAATTTGACAGCGATTGGGTGCACCTGCGTACCAGCAATACCGAACCCATCATCCGCATTTATGCAGAAAGCAGTTTTGAAACCACCGCCGAAAACATCGCCCGCAGGCTGATGCAGGATATCCGCGAAAGCATGTAGGTTGGTGTATATCCCGCCTGGCGGGAGCGTGGGGACATCGAGAGTCGAGAATCGACAGTCGAGATTATTGGAGCGAAGGTTTTTCGTGAATCGTCAGTGATCCCCCCCTTGCCCGCGGCTGTGTCCCCACAGCCGCCAGCTCGCGCACCTTTGAATGGTGAGTGATCGAAGCGGATTTTACAGCGGAGGCCACAAAAGGAAAACCCGCAAAGGGCACAGAGAAACGGAGCGAATCTGTTAGGCTTTGTGCCCTTTTTGCATGCCTGTGGCTGTGTCCTCACAGCCACCTTCGCACTCAAACAAGCGGCTGTGGGGACACAGCCGCGGGCGACATAAGGCAGTCACGTTAATCCCCGCTCTCCGAAGGAAACCTTTGTGCCCTTTGCGGTAAAAAAATCCGCTTTAATCTCGCTAAGATGGTCTCGACTGTCGATTCTCGATTCTCGATGCATAAAACGTTCGTTTGTAAGTTTTCGCTAAAAACACTCACCACTCACTACTCACCACTCACCATGTATTATTTGTGTAAAAAATCACTACCTCCCATTCAGATTAAGTATTTTTGCACTCCATTTTAAGAACGCAGCGGAATTTATGAGCAGAATTTATTTAGATAACGCAGCCACCACACCACTGGACCCGGCTGTGCTGGAAGCCATGATGCCTTATTTTACCACCCATTTCGGTAACCCGTCATCCATCTACAGCTATGGCCGCGAAACACGTATGGCCATTGAAAATGCACGTAAAACAGTAGCTAAAATACTTAATGCACACCCTGCTGAAATCTTTTTCACCAGTGGCGGAACAGAAAGCAGCAATACGGCCATCACCGCATCGGTACGTAACCTGGGTTGCAAACACATTATTTCCTCGCCCATTGAGCACCACGCCACCCTGCACACCGTGCAACACCTGCACAAAACAGGCGAAGCGCAACTGAGCTATGTGCAGCTGCTGCCCAACGGACAGGTAGACATTGCCCACCTGGAACAGCTGCTGGCCGGCAGCACCGAAAAATGCCTGGTAACGCTGATGCATGCCAACAACGAAATTGGCAACATGATCGATATCAAGGCCGTAGGTGAGCTCTGCAAAAAATACAACGCCATTTTCCACAGCGATACCGTGCAAACCGTAGGGCATTTCCCCTTCGATCTGCGCAACACCCATGTGCATTTTATCACCGGCGCCGGGCATAAATTTCATGGCCCCAAAGGCGTAGGTATACTGTACGTGAACGAAAATATTAAAATAGAACCTTTTGTACACGGCGGTTCGCAGGAGCGCAACATGCGCGCAGGCACCGAAAACCTGTACGGCATTGTGGGTTTTGCCAAAGCGCTGGAGCTGGCTACTGCCAACTACGAGCAGGACAGCACGTACATTAAGGGACTTAAAAAGTATATGATGGAACAGCTGCTGCAGCAGATTCCCGGCGTGGCCTTTAACGGCGACCAGCTGGGCAATTGCCTGTATGCGGTACTGAGCGTAAACTTTCCCAAAACAGAGAAAAGTGAAATGCTGCTGTTTAACCTCGATATCAACAACATCTGCGCATCGGGCGGCAGCGCCTGTACCAGCGGTGCAGATATCGGCAGTTATGTAATAAGGGCCATTAACCCCAACAGCGACCAGGTAACCATCCGTTTCTCTTTCAGCAAACACAATACCACCGCTGAAATTGACCAGGTAATTGCCAAACTCAAAGAAATTATTTAAAAGCCGCAGTACTACCGGCGGCTAAAAGCATACTATGAAGAAATACGCGGTTATTGTTGCGGGCGGATCGGGGACAAGAATGGCCAGTGCCGTGCCCAAGCAATTTCTGCTGCTGCAGCAACAGCCTGTGTTATGGCATACGCTGCAGGCGTTTCTCGAGGCTTTTGAAGACATCCATATCATCGTGGTATTGCCTGCCATGCACCTTGAAGCAGGGCAGGCAATTGCCCAATCGCTCAGCGACAGCGCACGCATTACACTCACCGAAGGCGGCGCCACGCGTTTTCACTCCGTACAAAAGGGTTTGCAGCTGGTAAAAGAAGAAGCCGTGATTTTTGTGCACGACGGTGTTCGCTGCCTGGTTTCGCCACGGCTTATCCGCCAGTGTTATACCCAGGCGCTGGAGCAGGGAAGCGCCATCCCCGCCGTTGCGGCAACAGACAGTATCCGCATCGTATCCACCAACCAAACTCACCAGGTGGCAGACCGTAACCTGGTACGCATTATCCAAACCCCGCAAACCTTCCATTCCGCCATCCTGTTACCGGCCTTTGAACAAGCCTACTCCGACGCCTTTACCGATGAAGCCACGGTAGTGGAAGCCACCGGCCAAACCGTTTACCTGATAGAAGGCGAATACAACAACATCAAAATCACCCGCCCCGCCGATCTGCTGCTGGCAGAGCAGCTACTTGCAGAGCGCAACCGCTAGGCCGCCCGCCGCCCGCTGCTCAGGTGAATAGTGAATAGTCAATAAAAATATGCCTGTGGCTGTGTCCCCCACAGCCGCTTTCTTCACCCAACAATGAGCGGCTGTGGGGACACAGCCGCCGGCAACGTGAGGGCCTTCGCTAAGATGGTCTCGACTGTCGACTTTCGATTCTCGATTCGCCACTCACGACGAAGCCTCCGCCGAAAATAACCATTCAGCCATCCAACCATCCAGCCATCTTTCCCTATATTTACAACGGAATACATTTCGCCCTTCAAACCCCTTACGATGCAGAATTTTTGCGCTCCCCGGCCTAAGGCTGTATTGTTGCTATTGCTGTTGCTTGGCTGCTTTGCCGCCCAGGCACAGGTTGCCGACCCCAGCACTTATTACCGCCAAACACGCCGCAACAGGCACCAGCCCGACACTACCGCTACGGGATTCAAGAAAAAAGATACGGTTATTCATGTGGTAAACAAAGACACCCTGCCCATTATTGATGATGGCGTTTTCAGCAATGCCTCCCCCGAATCGCAGGGATTTTCCTCTAAAGACCTCGCCGCCGTACTCACCTACATTAAAACCAATAAATTCAATGTACACAGCCTGCTGCTGGTACAAAACAAAACCGTGCTGCTCGATGCCACGTTTTACCCTTACAGGCCCTATTACCAGCACGATGTAAGCGCCTGCGCCCAAACCGTTACGGCCATGCTCATCGGCATTGCCATTGACAAGGGGCTGATTAAAGACGATGAGCAACCGGTAATGAGCTTTTTCCCCGAAGTGAACCAGCACAACCCGCAGCTGGACCAGCTGAAGCTGAAAGACCTGCTGGCTATGCGCGCCGGGCTGGACTG
The DNA here is from genome assembly GCF_003412455.1 of Deminuibacter soli. GTDB lineage: Bacteria > Bacteroidota > Bacteroidia > Chitinophagales > Chitinophagaceae > Deminuibacter > Deminuibacter soli. Next base: position 871,791 of record NZ_QTJU01000002.1, read on the forward strand.
CCAGTACGGTACCGAAGACAAGGTGCTGCATGATATGTTTGTAAAGGCCGACTGGGCCGACTATGTGCTGAACGTGGCCTCTGTTTCAGAACCAGGGGCGCGCTTTGAATATTGCGCCTACAATTACTACCTGCTGGGTGAAATACTGAAACGCGTAACCAAAATGTCGCCCGAGGAATTTGCCAAACAAACCCTGTTCGAAGACCTCAAAATACAATCGTATTACTGGGAGAAAAACGACAAGGGCCTTAACTACGGCTGGGGCGACCTGGCCCTGCAACCCCACGACCTTGCCAAACTGGGCGTGCTGTTGCTGGAAGAAGGCAAGTGTAATGGCAAACAGGTGGTATCCGGCGACTGGATCAAGAAAATGATGACCTCGAACAGTACCCTGCAGGATAAACGCGGTTATGGTTACGGCGTTTGGATAAACAACGAGGAAGAATACAGCTCGGAAGGCAGGGGGCAGCAGCGCCTGTTTATTAACAAGGAGCGGAACATTATTATGGTGGCCACCGGCGGTGGTTTTGAATGGGAGGGCATTGGCAAAAAGATTATCAAGGCCCTGAAATCGGACGATAAAATACCCGAGAACGTAAAAGCCTACGAGCAGCTGCGCAAGCTGGAAAACCACCTGGCACAGGCCGATACACTTATTAAAGGTTCCAGCTCACCCAAAGAACTAAACCTGTACAACAAATACATTACGCTGGAGAAAAACAGTCTGGACATAGAACGCCTGATGATACGCAAAGACAGCACCGACACTGCACTGATGGTAACCCTGAGCTCGCACGATTCGGTGCATTACCCCATGGGCGTAGGCTCGGGCTATAAGTTTTATACCGAACACAAAACGGGCCACCTGTTTGCCAGCCGCGCCTACTGGAAAAACGACAATGTGTTTGAGATAGAATTCAACATGCTGTCTAAAATAAACCGCTGTTACATTGATTTTGCGATGAAAGAGAAAATCATTTCCATCACCGAGCCAACGCATGGCATTGATGAAAAACAAAAGCTGAAGTTTGAAGGCGAAGTAACCGCCGCAGAAGTAAAGGAGGATGACAAGGACAAAAACAAGGAGATCGACAGGATGGATGAAGATCCCAAGGAAAAGCGTAAAGCCAAAGCCAAGTCAGTGAGTGGTGAGTAGGAAAGCCGGTGAATAGTGAATAGTCAAAAATTGTACGAGCCTGAAATAAGTTGACCAAAAAACCAGGTCAAACATGGCAAAAACACATTTAGTAACCCGACGCGTCTTCAGTGAAGAGGTACGTCGCAGTGCCGTAAAGGCAATTGAATCAGGAAAGAGTTCAGTAGCAATCACTTGTCACAATTATGGCATTAGTACCACAACGGTTTATAGGTGGCTAAACAAGTATTCGCGACATTTGCAATCAGGCCAAACTATTGTTATACAAATGAACAGCGAAGCAACAAAGAACCAGGAGCTGCAGAAGCGCATTCATGAACTTGAGGCAGCTCTTGGGCGCAAACAAATGGAAGTGGATTTTCTTACCAAAATGATCGAGATCGGTAAAGACGAGTTCGGTTTTGATTTGAAAAAAAAGCTTTCTACTCCACCCTCCAGTGGTTCAGATCAAACAAAGGGCAGCA
>NZ_QTJU01000003.1 GCF_003412455.1 Deminuibacter soli
ATTATATTAAAGACAATGCTGCCAGCACATACAGCAACGATATCAAAGACATGCAGCCAGGCAACTACCAGTACGATGCCACCGGCAACCTGGTAGCAGACAAGAACGATCACATCAGCTGGACGGTGTATGGTAAAATACAAACGATCCGGAAAGGGGATGGCACGGTGATCGATTACACCTATGATGCTGCGGGCAACCGCATCAGCAAAACGGTTCGCTCGAGTGCAGCGGCCGGCGGAGTAACCACCTGGTATGTACGCGATGCGCAGGGCAATGTGCTGGACGTATATACTGCGGGTGACCAGAACATCAACAACGGCCAGCTTACCCAAACGGAAATAGACCTGTACGGCTCCACGCGCCTGGGCATGCTGCAGGTGAGCAACAATGTAAACAGCCAGCTGAACACCCCCGGTGATGTAATAGCCCTGCCCAATGGCGGTACTGCATTTAACTATACCTTTGTCCGTGGCAGCAAGCTCTTTGAATTAACGAACCATTTAGGCAACGTACTGGCCACGGTAAGTGACCGCAGGCAGCTGGTTAGCCTCAACAACACCACTATCGACCACTATGAACCTGTGTTACTCAGTGCTACGGACTACTATCCCTTTGGTATGGAGATGCCAGGCAGGGTGTATAGTGGTGGTAAGTACAGGTATGGGTTTAATGGTAAGGAGAATGACAATGAGGTGAAGGGTGAGGGTAATAGTTTAGATTTTGGATCGAGGATATACGATTCGAGATTAGGAAGATGGTATTCGACAGATATGCATCCAAAAACATATCAGTCTCCATATTCTTTTGCCAGAAACAGTCCTAATAATATTATCGATCCAGATGGTAATGATGAATTTCATTTTCACTACTTAACAACTTATATACCTGTTACGCAGGCTGGAGCTGATGGCATTCTGCATATAGTTAATAAACCTGTAAATTATACATGGGTTCAGGTTATCAAGGATAATCTCAAGAATACATTCTATGTTCACAAAGACATTGCAAAAGCTAATGGTAGCACTTCTCCATCGACCCCCACACAATTTTTTCCAGATCCAGCTGTAAATGCACCTGCTACAGGTGTGACACGATCGGATCTTTTTGGTGGGATATTGGGAAATGTCAAAGACGATGATTACACAGCACTTCTTAAGATATTGGATAATTTTCCAGAGCTTGAGGGGTATGTTTCACCAGCTTCAATAGGAGGGGCTTCAACAGATAAGAATAGAGCATTTGGGGATAAAGTTTATAAAGATAAAAATGCAAGGGCTACTGCTGAAAAAGAAGAAAGTCAGGTGAATCAGTTGATGATAGGTGTACTCACCTCAGTTGCTGGCGAGCTTGTTTTTGGTGGAACGATGTCAGAGGCATTTGCCAAATTACCAGATGCAGCTAAAATTAATGCTATCAGAATGGCAGCAAATGTGAAAGAGGGGGCAAATATTGCTTTTATCGAGGGAGAAGTTGGAGGGGAAACATTTTCATCAATTGGCATAAGTGGAGAAGCATCTCGTCCTATGGCTGTTGGAAATCCATCAAATAGAGTATTCGTTACAAAAGCAACTGGGGCGAATCAACGCATGTTTGATTCAGAAGTTAAGTTGTTTGAGGATTTTGCCGCAAAGTATGGTAATACACGCGATGTGAGTGGAACAATAAAGATTGTTTCTGAACGTCCGTTTTGTGTGTCATGTTCAGGGGTGACAGATCAATTTCGGAAGATGTTCCCTAATATAAAAGTTGAGGTAATTAATGGGATTAAATAAATTATTTTATGCACACATTTAAAGAAGTATTGGATATTTTATACAAATCTGGAAACTTACTGAAGCCTTGCAAAGAGAGAGAGGTGAAAAGGGTAGAAGAAGAATATGGAGTTAGATTGCCGTCTGTATATATAGAATTTTTGTCAAACATGGGAAAAGGAGCAGGTGATTTTATGTTGGGATCGTCTTGTTTTTACGACGAAATATTTTCTTTAAAAGATTGGGCTGTTGAATTATTGGAGGAGAATGGGTTTCGCTCTCTGCCAGAGAATAGTTTTGTTTTTTGGATGCACCAAGGTTATCAGTTTGCTTTTTTCATGTTAGATGAGGGCGACAATCCACAGGTATTCTTTTATACAGAAGTTAATAGTAACAATAATACTCCTGATTTCATTCTACAAGCAGAAAGTCTTGCAGACTTCTTCTATGAGGAATTGAAGATGTCTGGTATTATCGAATGAATGAACGGATAGCGTTCAAAGGATTACTTAAAATAAAGCCTGTTATTACTGTTACTGGTAGTGACAGGCTTATTATTTATTTTGTTAAGTGGTGGCAGATAGGAAAGGATAAAGTGTGTTAAATTAAATACCAGTATATGAGTTCAGCAGAAGAATATGTAAACATATTTCAGTTTTACGAAGGTTTACTCTCTGGTCATGGAGTAAATGAGTTATTTATGGCTTTCATTGATAATTCGTTTGAAAAGCCCGATGGCGTAAACTATATGTATTCTGATTTAGGTATCCCCCAGACATACGAACAGTATTTGCGATCACAGTCAATACTGGTTCACGGTTCAGGGTTGGTTCAAAAGAAAAGTGAACCATCCAAACTCAATACAGTAGGGCTTTTTCCGTAAAAAGTTCAAAAGTTCATGAACACGGATAAGCGGCCCTTTTTAGAGAGCATCGCGGTGAAAATAGGGTATATAAAAGACAGGTGCAATACATGCTCGGGCATAAATACATTACCAGCACAGCGCATTACGAGCAGCAGGAATTAACCAAACTGGTAGATCAGCTGGCCAAGTTCCTTCCACTTTCTTAAAAGATTAATATTGGGCTGTATAAAGTTCTTTGAAAAACATTTTTTGATTGCAATAGGATAATCATTTAGGCAACGTACTGGCCACGGTAAGTGACCGCAGGCAGCTGGTAAGCCTCAACAACACCACCATCGACCACTACGAACCTGTAGTACACAGTGCTACGGATTACTACCCGTTTGGTATGGAGATGCCAGGCAGGGTGTATAGTGGTGGTAAGTACAGGTATGGGTTTAATGGGCAAGAAAAGTCCGATGAAATTGCGGCTAATACAACTACTGCGGAGTTTTGGCAGTATGACGCGAGGATTGGTAGGAGATGGAATACAGACCCTGTTCCAAAATCAATGATAAGTCCATATGCAACACTTGGAAATAATCCGATAACTTATGTTGATCCCGATGGGGCTGATACCCTTACGTTCACAAAAAATACGACAATTAGAAAGGAAGTAAGGATGAGTGGTAAATTAGATGGAATGCGATCAAAGGTATTGACTCCTGCATCTGTGTCTAGTACTGGCAGGATAGATATTCGCAAAGGAGATGGTGCAGATGTATTTTACTATCAAAAGAATACAACCACAATTGATGAAAGTGGGAATTTGACTACTGTGAATGGCAAGTTGGAGCAATTTAATCCTACTGGCTCTTCATCTAATTTCTATCAACTGGCGGTTGGAGTGGAATTATGGGGTCACAATATGATGATAGGAATGTTTTGGCTATGCTCGCTCCGACATGGCTGCTAAAAGAATATGCAGCTAAATCTCCAAACGGTCCACAGAAATGGGCTTATCAGACGGCCCTTGCTAATCAATCCGATTTACCTTTTATAGCTAGTCTTCGAAAAATACAAGATGCTGTCTATGTTGCTTCTGGGGTTGTGGGGGTTGCAGATTTAGCAATAAGTAATGGGGTTATAGATGTTTTTGGAGCAAACGGGGGATATGGTTTATTGGGCAGGGATGGTTTGAAAATAGGTAATTATCGACTGGATTTAATGTATGCAAATCCGTCGGCTGGTGAAAATGCTGGTACTATATTCTTCTTGAAACAACTTGAAAAAGGTGGCGCACAGTTTCGCTGGGATTATGGAGTACTCCATAAGTCTGGAGAAATGGGACTTCATTCTACGATCAGGTTTCATTGGAACGGAGTTAAATATGGCAGTGCGGCACAAAGAACTTGGTATCCTTCGAGTTTGAAACCTCCTTTTTTTAATACATTAAAATAATGAAAGAAGTAAAGGAACATAACGACAAAAATGGATGTTTGATTTCCATTAAATCTGTTAAAGATACTGATGCTGATAGATTGTACTTTATCAATGTAATAAGTAGGCTTTCGGATTCGGTTAAAGGATACTCTTATTTCCAATTCTCAAGGCCAAACTATAATGTTAGTGATATTATTAAGGAATTACGAATTATTCAGCATACTAATGACAAATTATCTTGTTCGGACGACTACTTTGAATGCGTATTTGTCTGTACAGAAATAAGTGTGAGCTTGCTAAGATGTCTGTCGTTAATTTGGTTTGCATTTGATCATTGCGCCTTTTGCCTTTTTGATACGCCTTCAATTCCGTTGAATATCGATAGGCAATCATGGTATTATATAACATCTATGTCAAGGTCATTCGTTGTTTTTAAAGGAGCCGAAGATGATGTTGTATGGATTGGTAAAAGTAATAGTATCGAATATCCTTTGCTTGTTGATATTACTTGAAATAGAATCCCACTTACAGTTAGTGATAGGGTGGGCTTTATTGCTTCTTAAATTCATGTTTGCAATGAAGCATACTTCTAATACCTTTTTGTAAGGCAAACATGTTAATGAAGAATTTAAATTATGGCAGATGAAAGTTTTAGGTATTATCAAAGAACATGAAACCAGTTTGGTTAAAAAAGGCATCTCCTTAAATGATCTTACAATATTACCCGCAAGCAGTGCTGAGATAATCAAATTATGCGAATATTTGAGTAGCGGTAAAGTAGTCGCTGCTTTTTTGCATTATATTTTTGATGGAGAGAATGCTATTGCTCCGTTAGCCTATTACACTGATGGTGAATTTATTTGGCCTAGTTATTTATCATACTACGTCAATAAGGGTTATTTTTCTTTACTTTCAGAAGAGTTTATTCTCAATGTAAAGGAGCACAACTACATGGTGAAGGATGTGAGTAAAAATGAAAATAAATGAAGCTCAAAAGATCTTGAAAAATGTATTAGTTGGAGGTTAAAATTGCCTTTAGAACATCGCTTGGTTTAAAATAGAAGCCTGTTATTGCTGTTACTGGTAGTAACAGGCTTTTTCATATATAGTTTAGTCTACCCCTATAGAAGAAAGTAGCAACATACCTGTCACAAGAAATTTAATTAGCTTAAACAAAGATTGAAAGCTTATCGGATTATGAAGTGTAGGTGTAAAAATGAAGAAAACGAAAAGTATGCTTTTAACAAAACGGCATAGTATGGGGTACTCTATTAATTATAATTTAGAAATTATCATTAGCATAAATAAAGAGTATTATTGAATACTTTGTTATACAAATAACATTGTTTTTATTTTCCCTTAAGAGAGGAATAATATTTTTGTTTATACTTTATACCTGAAGGAGATAATTTATGTTCTAATACAGGAATTATTAGTATTGATTATAAAGCATAAAAATCCCCTTAACCTTTTAATTAGATTTATTTACATAATCAGCGGTATGCTGAACTGTAATTTTATTACACCATTTCATTACTGCCGTACGTCGGAAAATATTCTTAGTATTTTCTTACACCTCCAAGGAAGCCAAAATTCCTGTTGATTCAGGTCACTCATTACTTTGTGAAATGCTCCTTCCAGTAAATTATAGTTGTAATTTTTTCGATGGTACCGGGGACAACTCCTCGCTATGTATCCCTTTTATTAAAAAGAGTTGCGAATATTAACCCGATGTCTAAGCCTCTCTTACCGTTGGGCCCTCAAGGCTGAAAGTTTATCAAACTCCATCAACTACAAAAATATGATGTAATAAGATAATCACCAATACAATTGAGGAAATTCCAGAATATAATTTAACCAATTTGATTATGCTAAACCAGGTGCTGTTAACTAAAAAGATTAGAAGGTAAATAACTCTTCTGGCTTAATTTTCAATGCTTTAGCTGGCTGATTGATGTATTAACCATGCCATTTTCAATTCTGTACATCTGGCTCAGTTATAGTATGCCCATAAAAACATTCTTTCTCTAAGGGGCCTTTATCCCTTGTATGAAGATGAAATTTTAAACGGGTAAACTTACCTGCTGTATACCTCCTGCATCCAGTTATAATGATGACGATTATTCTTTTTTACCCACTAATCTACTTAGTTATAAATAGCATTAGTAAAATTTTTTGTGCAGACAGGAAATGATGGTACCTCCAGTTCGCTACCCCCACCCGAATTAGATGTCCCGGGTTATTCCTGGGGCCTAATTAATAATCAAAAAACTTATAAGATGGTAACGGTAACTAATTATTTCTCGAGAAATAACAAGGAAGGTAAAGCATTTATATTGCTGGAACTGCAAGGAGATATGGAACTGGTTCAATCACTGGAAACAGGAAAGTTTTATGCTACAGTAAGAAAATGCACCCTTCCTACAACTTTTGATGAGCATACAGCAAAAATGCTCATAGGTAAACAGCTTCCTGGTTCAGTTGAAAGGATAGACTGCCCGGTTTATGACTACTTGCTCAAAGAAACAGGAGAAACAATTAAACTCACCCACACATACGCTTATTCGCCTCAAAGGGAGATAGGTGCAGATAACGTTAAACAGCTAACGAATTATTCATTGCATTGATTTTTCTTTCTTTTTAAGAACTTATGGGGTAGCAAATTGCTGCCCCTTTTTTGTACCCCAAACATTCTTTATGCAACTACAAATTGCCAACAGGCAAAACACAAAAATAAAACTGGCCCTGCAAGGCCCCAGTGGCTCAGGTAAAACCTATAGTTCGCTGTTACTGGCTTATGGCCTGCGCAACAACTGGTCTAAAATAGCCGTAATAGATACAGAAAATCATTCAGCGGAGTTATATGCCCATTTGGGTAGCTTTCAAGTGCTGCATTTAACTGCTCCTTATACACCAGAACGCTTTGTACAGGCTATTGCAGCCTGTGAAAAAGCAGGAGCAGAAGTAATTATTATCGACAGTATTTCGCACGAATGGGATGGGGCAGGTGGTATTTTATCCATTCACAGCGCCATGACGGGTAACAGTTATACCAACTGGGCGAAGGTTACCTCGAGACATAATGCCTTTGTACAGGCCATTTTACAAAGCCCTGTGCATGTAGTCTGTACCATCCGCACCAAACAGGAATACGTATTAACTGAAAAGAATGGCAAACAGGTACCCGAAAAAATAGGTTTAAAAGGCATAACCCGTGACGGCATGGATTATGAATTTACCCTGCTCTTTCAGCTGGATATGCATAACTGTGCAAGTGCTTCCAAAGACAGAACAGGGCTGTTTATGCATAAGCCGAGTTTTGTGATTACTTCTGACACGGGTAAACAACTGGTAGAATGGTGCAATCCGCTCAATGAAACGGCACTTAAACAGCAGATAAGCCAATGCGGCACCCTTAGGGCCCTGTCTGACCTGTACAACGCTTATCCCACTTTACAGGCTGTTTTGCTGGGTGATTTTCAGCAGCGAAGGAAACAGTTAGAAACAGGATTTCATCACAATAATGCGGCTATAAACAGCCACTCCTACACAGGCAACACCTTTCACTGATATGCATTACCAGTTTTATAACCACGAAGTGCTGCTGCTGGTAAACCAGAAAGGAATGATTAAAAAGCTGCACACACCTTTCAGGGTACAATGTACCACTGCTACAGGCCATTTTCCAGCTAATGCGTGGGTGTATGTCGATGAAATCTGCTCCACTGATACAGACAACCTGTGTTTTATCATCGCTGGTAATATTTACCCGCACAGCCATTTCCTGATTCCAGTTAAATTTTAATTCTCCAACTTTTAAAAGATAAGTTATGTCTACTGCTGAAGAAAAACAGCAGGTTTTTGCATGGAAAGACCTTTCCCTGCGATTGCCACCTGATTTCAGCATGGTTTGTACCCTGCTGGATGTATCACCTGAACAGGTATTAATAGAGTTTATGGACAATGTTTCACGCAGGATACCCAGTAAAGGTGATGCTGAACGGGATGCTGCGTTGAACTATATGCTGCACTGTCAGTATGGTAACCACTTATTCAATCCAGCTGATTATACAGCCTTATTTAAAGAGCTGGATGCTATACGTAGCCTCTGGCCTCAACCAAAACTACAAACCGCTGCTTTTATAGATGACTTTGTTAAATGGCGCAGTATCCTGCATAGGAACTGGTTTAACAAATGGTACCAGTTATCAAGAAAAATTCAGTAATCACACAAAACAGTTTATGGAAGTACCCAAACTAGTCAATGAAATAAAATTAACCTATACGCCCAGAAAGCTGAAAAGATGGAGTTATATCAATGCTTCTGCTACAGCAAACAGTATACTGCGCAGCTGGTTTCCAGAAAAGACCATTAATGTGCAGGAGACTTTTGTAGCCCTGTTTTTGAATGCTCAAAACGAGGTAATAGGCGTGCATACCTTTGCTACAGGTGGGGTGTCATGGGTAAATGTAGACCTTCGACTGATTATGGCTGTAGCATTAAAAAGTCTGGCTGTATCTATTATTGTTGCCCACAATCACCCTTCAGGTAATCTTCAGCCTTCTGAGGCTGATAAAGATTTTACCAAACGTATTAAAGAAGCTGCTGGATTGTTCCAGATCAGGTTGCTGGATCACCTGATTGTGGTAGAGGGTGGCGTCTTTTTAAGCATGTGTGATGCTGGTTATTTGTAACATTTTAAATAGGAAGTATGAAAACACAACCACTGAATACCAGTGATCCATTACAATTTGTATGGCAATATGGCGAAGTGCAGGTAGTGGTGATGGGAGGCATCAGGCTGGAAGGGTTGGACAGGCTAAAGTCTACCCTTAAAGTGCAGTATAAACAACAGGTAATCCGAACCAATATTGATTTGTATAATGATATACAGGTAGAGAAGCTGGCCCGTAAAATGGCCGTGCAGTGTAGTCTTGGCACCAGTTTTACAGTAAAATTGCTGGAAGAATTAACCAATGAGCTGGAAGCCCACCGCATTAAAAGCCTGCAACAGCTGGAGGTGAAGAAAGAAAAGAAAGTGCTGTCCAAGGAAGATAAGCAGGAAGCCATTGCTTTTCTAAGCCAGCCAAATTTGTTACAACGTACCAATGAGCTGATAGGGAGTAGTGGCGTAATAGGTGAAGAATTGAACAGGCTGCTGATGTACCTGGTATTTACCAGCAGGAAAAGGCAATATCCTTTACATATTATCAGCCTTGCCGCATCAGGTACAGGTAAAAGTTATTTGCAGGAAAAAGTGGCAGCACTGATACCCGATGAAGATAAAATAGAAATGACGATGCTGTCTGAAAATGCCTTTTATTACTTCGGGCAGCAGGAATTGCGGAACAAATTTGCTGTTGATTGAAGATCTGGAAGGTGCAGCACAATCCCTGTACCCGCTCAGGGAATTGCAGAGCAAAAACAAGCTGACCAAACGGGTAGTTGTAAAAGACCGTACAGGACAAACGCAGACCATTGATGTAACCGTGGAAGGGCCTGTTTGTGTAGCTGGCTGTACGACCAAGGAAAGCATTTATGAGGACAATGCCAACCGCAGTATATTGATTTACCTTGATGACAGCAAAGAACAGGATGCAAGAATCATGCAGCGCCAGAAACAGCAAAGTGCGGGTACTATTGATTACAGGCAGGAAAACAGTATTAAAGCCTTGTTGCAGAATTGTCAAAGAATGTTGGAACCTGTACAGGTAAGAAATCCCTATGCTTTGCAATTGCAGATTCCAGCCGAAGTGTTTAAAGTAAGACGAGCACATGCCCAGGATTTGCAGTTTATTGAAGCAGTAACTTTTTACCACCAATACCAGCGTGTAAAACGCACAGATAAGCAAACTGGTGAACAGTATATAGAAACCAGTTTTGAGGATGTTGCCGCGGCCAATGAGCTGATGAAAGTTGTACTGCTACGCAAAAGCGATGAACTGAACCATGCTACACGGCACTACCTAGAACTGGTAAAGGGGTACCTGCAACAGCAAAGTAAGGCCAGTTTTACCACCAAGGAAATCCGTTCAGCGTACAAACTGCACCCCAGTAACCAGAAACGTTATATGCTGCAACTATTGCAAACAGGCTATATCCAGAAAGTGCAGAATGAGGCAGGTATTGTTTACGAAGTAGTCAGCCATGAGGAATACCTATCTTTACAGGATAGGGTAAAACAGGTGCTGGATAGTGCGCTGGAAAGGCTGAAGGTTCAAGGTTTACCTATAGTTCAGCAGGGTAGTGAACCTTCCAAAACCACTACGGATAAGGGATACAGCGAAAAGTTCAAAAGTTCTTCCAAACAGGCATAAGGCATATTATTTAACCAGTAAGGCCGCTCAGCAATGGGTGGCTTTTTTATTTATCTACTTATGAAACAGTTACCCATTAATAGTGTATCCTTTTTGTACCTGGAGCAGAGTTTTAGAAAGTGGTTATTTATACTCGGGTATGCAACCACCACCACAGATACATTGCCTGTGCATTTACGGGAATTTTTCCATTATCTGGAGCAACGACATATTACTGAAATACTGCTGGTAGAAAACAGGCATGTGCATGGCTTTATCAGCTATCTGGAAAACAGGGCCAGTGATAAAACGGGTGCTGGTTTAAGTACTAGCAGTATCAATAAGATGATTACAGCTGTCAATGCCTTTATCAAATACCTGAACAGTACGGGCAGGCATTTTCTGGATATTAGTCCTGTGCGACCTGCAGGTGATATTAAAATCCCTTCCATACTCACGCAAGTGGAAATACAGCTGTTGTATGACGCCAGTTTTGAAACGGGCAGGATTGATAAAGCCATTGGACAAAGGGACAGGGCTATGTTAGCCGTATTGTATGGCTGTGGACTGCGTAAAATGGAAGCCACCAGCCTGAACATAACAGACATTGACCTGCATAAAGCCCTGTTGCTGGTAAGAAAGGGCAAGGGCAACAAACAATGGTATGTGCCGATAGCAAGGAAGGCGCTGGAAGACATACGGGTTTATTTGCAGGAGGGTAGAGGCTGGTTTTTTGATCAGCATGATACAGGGCATTGGTACAACCAGCGTTATGGACATGCTTTTAAAAGAAAAATACAAACAGACGATGAAGCTTTTTTTGTAAACGGGAAGGGACAGCAGATGAAAAACTTTTACCAACGCTTGCACCTGCTAAGGGATAAAGCTGGAATCCAGCAGCAATTTAGCCCGCATAGCTTAAGGCATAGTATCGCTACCCATCTTTTACAGGGTGGTATGGACATAGAAGAAATTGCCAAATTTCTGGGACATAGCTCGCTGTTGTCCACCCAAATCTACATGCACATTCAAACAGAACACAATGGAGAACTGGCAACATAAATTTACGCTGTACCTGCAGCAGGAAGGTTATGCAGCAAGCACGATTACTGGCCATTTAAATAACCTTTCCCTATTTATAGATTGGGTTACAGGTGAATTGCCTGAAGTAAGCGAAATGGACTATACAACCTTGATGGCTTACGTACAGTATGAACGCAGCAAAGGGCTGCAATCTACTACCATAGCCATCAGGTTACAAAGCATTGGGCATTATTTTGAGTGGCTGAAGGCTGAAAAGGTGATTGAAAAAAATCCCGTTAAAAAGCTGCATATAAAAGCAGGAGAAAAGAAAATTGTTACTGATGTGTTGGATAAAGATGCCCTGAATTTGCTGTACGAACAGTATGTACAGTTAAAATCAGTCGCCAGTAGTAAGTACGCAGATTTTCACCTGCAACACATTGTAATACTCGGTTTGCTAATCTGGCAGGGATTGCATAGTGGTGAACTGGCCAAGCTGGAAGTGGGTCATATTCAGCTCGCAGAAGCAAAAATATACATTCCCTCCATTATGCGCAGCAATAGCCGTGTACTGGCCCTAGCAGCCAAACAGGTCATTACCCTGTATCAGTATTTGGGCAAGTTACCTGCTGGACAGGTAAAGCTATTTAACCGAAACGTAAGAAATGCTGTATTTACACTAATGGGGGAGCTGAAAGGTATCAACCCTGTTGTGCAGAATGCAGCGCATATAAGGAGCAGTGTTATCCTGCAATGGCTGAAAACCCATAACAAAAGGCAGGTGCAGTATATGATTGGCCATAAATACATCACCAGCACAGAGTATTATGAACAGCAAGAATTAACCAAACTAGTAGATCAGCTGACGAGATTTCACCCTTTGGGATAATGGTAAATTTGATTAAATTTGTTGAAAATCAGCAATTATGCATGGAGAAGCAAAAAAATTGCACCTGATCGAGGAAATTCTCAAAATTGAGAATGATGCATTACTGGCCGAGGTAGAAACTGTTATTGCCCGAAGCAAGTTATACACTGTAAAACGCAGAAGCTTTAAGGATTTTGCAGGTATGATGACGGATAGTGAAGTAACTGAGCTTGAAAAAATAATCGAAGAAGGATGTGAACAAATAAACGAAGATGATTGGAAATAAATGTTTGCTGGATACGAGCATTATTGTGCACGCATTCAGGAGTAATAACGATATATCAGAGAGATTAGATGCGATAGAGGATATTTATGTGCCTGTAACCGTAATTGGAGAGCTTTATTACGGTGCTTATAAATCCAATGAAACGCAAAAACAACTCAACAGGCTGCAATCATTCTTACAGAATTGCAGAATCATACCTACCGATGTTTCAACAGCAGATATTTATGGTGCAGTTAAAACTGCCTTAGCCAGAAAAGGCAAACCCATACCTGAAAATGATATGTGGATTGCTGCGGCAGCTATTCAATATGGTTTACCACTTTTTACGTCTGATAAGCATTTCTTAGAAATCGAGGGGATACAACTGGTATAGGTAGTCTGCAACAGTTATTCAAGCGTTTAAGCAGCAATATAATTCCCAACATGATTATTGCTGTTTTTTTTATGTCTGGGTATGGAGTTAACAACAATTTCTTCCCTATCTGCTATACATTTACAGCTGCCTTATAAGTTCTTTGAAAAATAGTTTTTGGTTGCAGTAGGATAACCATTTAGGCAACGTACTGGCCACGGTAAGTGACCGCAGGCAGCTGGTTAGCCTCAACAACACCACCATCGACCACTATGAACCTGTGATAGTGAGTGCTACGGATTACTATCCATTTGCATTTGGTATGGAGATGCCAGGCAGGGTGTATAGTGGTGGCAAGTACAGGTATGGGTTTAATGGGAAGGAGAATGACAATGAGGTGAAGGGAGAAGGAAACCAGCAGGATTATGGAATGAGGATTTAGGATACGAGGATCGGTAAGTTTTTGAGTGTGGATCCGATTAGCAGGTCATACCCCATGCTGAGTTCATACCAGTTTTCAAGCGACAATCCTATTCAGAATATTGACCTGGATGGCTTGGAAAAATTTCCTGTTACGGGAGAGAATCTATCGGGTAATCCTAGAAACTTACCTTCTTCTTTACAGGCAAAAAATACGATAACAGTAGAAAGTCAAAAAGAAGGTAATAGGCGTGAATCTGCAAAGCTTCAGCACATAAATAGTGACTTGGGGCAGCGGGCTATTGAAGCAGCTAACATGCCATCCTGATAATACTTATTTACTTAAAGAACGGGCTAGAATATCAGCAGAATACGCTAAACTGGATCATGAACATGGGCAGGTTGACTTTCCCATAAACCCGATTTTAGATTTTGTTTTAGGAAGCAGAACTCATGGGGTTTATTATGTAAGTGCTGATGGTTATGTGATGAAGGATAGAACCATACCTATGGGAGGAACAGCACCTGTTGATTTTGCTTTTCCGGAAGGATCTGCTGCATCGACCTTTAAGTCTTTCACAGCCGCAGAGGCTGGTTTATTAATTTCAACAGAAGAAGGGATGCAAAGTTTAGATGCAATAGAAGGCATTAAAAAGCTATTTTAGCAAAAGATCTTGAGGTTTGGAAAGAGCCAATTAAAGCATTTGAATATGAGGGTAAAAGCTATTTATTAGATGGTCATCATAGAATAACAGCCTTTTCTCAACTGCGAACAGCGGAAAAAGTAAGTATTGAGATGTTATCTGAACAAAAAGTTCAAAATCAATATAAAGATGTCTTGGAATATATTAAAAAGAAGGAATTTAATACCCCCTATAAAAGATGTTAAGCAATGAGTGAAAAAAATATTGATTTTGAGGACATAATTATGCAGATGGCGGTATATATCAAAAAGTTTCATAGCCATCTTACTATTAAATATCAACTGACCGATATACCTTTTTTTTCGAAGGGAAAGGCATTCCCCAAAAAAGGAGTTGAGGTTATTGATGATATTATGGTCGAATATTGGTTTCACGGAGGCGGTTGTTCATTAAAATGGGGGGAGATAGAAATTCATTATAATACTGACGCATCTAGTAAAAATGAAATTTGCATATCAACTTATCCAGTACGGAAATTTATCCAGACCAATATAAAATTTAATAATTCCGAATATATCAATTATAATAGTGAGGATATTGAAAGAGAATTGGAAGTTTTAGAAAAGAAAGGCGTACTAATGACTAGAAAACCCTATGATTTAGGCATGTTTCACGTTAATGAAGTTTGGTGTGTGATGCGTTCAAATGGCTTGTCGTTTAATGGTGAGAATAAAGATAATATTGATTGGATCTGACGCATTCTATTTGACTGAAATTCAAGCTTGCTCAGAACTTAATATAAGCCTGTTATTACCTTATTGGTAGTAACAGGCTTTTTCATCAATAGTTGGCGTACCCTTATAGGGGGAAATAGCAACATAACTATCACAAGAAATGTGATTAACTTAAAAAGATGGCATGGCTTGTCGGATTATAAAATGCAGGTATAAAAGGAAGAAAACGAAAAGTATGCTTTTAACAAAAGAGTTAGTATGGGGCATTCTATTAATTATAATTTAGAAATTATGCATTATGGAGTTTTTATGGTCTTCTGAAATAGATAAAATATTAAATATAGGTTTGTTGTTAAAAGATGTTGGAGTTAATAATTGGGCGTTGACAAAATCTCAAGCCTTGCATGCAGTTGATGAATTTTTATGCTGCTAGAATACCCATATTGGGAGGAGATATATATGAATGTACAAACAATGTTATGTCATCTAATTATGATAATTGGTATTGCGATAAGTTGCCTGGTGAAGCAACGGATGAATTTTTGAACAGAAGTATTATGAAATCAAAAAATTATATTGAAGCTTACCAGAACAAAGATCCAGACAAAATATTTTTTGTTTTGGTCCCTGCTATCTAAAAGATTAATAAAGGCTGCTGGTATTAAATTTCATTTTGTATATATAAAGCCGTAACGAAAGTTGCGGCTTTGTGTTTAAGCGACAGTACATATCTTTATAAACAGTCGCTAATGCAAGCCTCATTATATTATTTACCAGACTGCAAGTAGGGGCAACTAAGGCAGGTTGCGACTACCATTGCAAAGCTGTAGATCTGAAGGTAATTTGATTCGGGTTTTGCCAAAAGTTAGTTGGAAAATAGTGAGTGCGACGGACTACTATCCATTTGGTATGGAGATGCCTGGAAGGGTGTATAGTGGTGGTAAGTACAGGTATGGGTTTAATGGTAAGGAGAATGACAATGAGATGAAGGGTGAGGGGAATAACTTAGATTTTGGGGATAGACTTTATGATTCTAGAGTCGGAAGGTGGTTAAGCGTCGATGCAAAAGCTAAAAAATATACGGCGTGGTCTCCATATAACTTTGGTTTGAATAATCCAGTTGAAAATATCGATCCGAACGGAAATGATGTAATACCATCGAATTTAAAAGTCTATAGATATTCCGACGGATCAATAAAGGTAGTTGGAGTAGTAAAAATTTCAATACAAATCATAAACTTGTTATCAAAATCGAATAATGATGTGAATATAGAAACTTTGCGTAGCACGACTGAATCAAATCTTATAAATTACTTATACGGAAATGTTTCTGGGAATCAAACAGCTCCATTTTCAACAGAAATGGGAAGATTAAATACAATAAAGACGGCAAGATGAGTGATAGAAAAGTAACCTATGACATTAAAGTAGATGTAAGTGTAAAGATTATTGATTCAAAAGATAAAATTGACAATAAGACACCCTTATTGGCGATTGTTGACGACTTGGGCTTTTCATCGAATGGCGCTAAGGAATTAGATGTTGCACAGAAGCCAGGAAGAGTTGCTCTACTTGAGGAAAATGATCTAGCCAATCCATCCAGAAAAGATTTTGGTTTAAAAAATGCGCTACACGAGGTTTTGCATTTGTTCGGAGCTAATCATCACTCGGTGATGTTAGGGGCAAATGAAGTTTTTAAAAGTGACAAGGACGTAATGAACTATGAGCCGAATACAAGTTACGAATTGCATGATGAACACAAAATGAAAGTTTGGGTGAGACCTTTTTCTGGAATCAAATTTGGAAAACGGTTACTGAAAAAGGCGATTTAGTACCTGAAAAATATAGCACAAAAACTAGAGATGAGTTAACAAAATTCATTGAAGCAAAACATGCCACAACGACAAAATAACATTATATCGCTAATTGTTTTTACTCCGATACTTTTCCTTGTTATAGCTTGTAACTCGGATATTTCATTAAAAGATAAAGACGGGAAAAAGTTGGCATATAAATATTGTTTATCATGTCATAATTACACAGAAAGCAAATCTCTTTATTCACCAACTATCTTACAAATGTCTACAATGGATTCTGCTATATTCAGATATAAAATATTGTCGCTTAAGTTAGATAGCAATCATAAAGGTGTTTTGAAAGGTGTAAGCAAGCAAAATGTCGAGGCCATTTTCCTCTTCATAAGACATGAAAGAGGATATGTTGAGGAATCGTTTAAGTAATTTTTAAGGTTTTGCCTGCGTTACTCGTAGATCAGCTGGGTAGGTTTAACCCTTTGGGATAGTGCATTTAAATTTGTAATGCGTTAAAAAATACCTTATGTATACGGAAGCAAGAAAGATATATTTGATTGAAGAAGTACTGCAGATGACCGATGAAGCTACTTTAGCTGAATTGGAAACGGTGCTGCATAAATGAAGTGATGCTGGCCATAATCAAAAATAGCAGCGACAAAAGATAAAAAGCCTTCTATCCTTGATTTTGTGGGTATTCTTTCCAAAAAAGAGAGCAAAGAGATGAGAAAAGCTATTGAAGAAACCTGTGAAACAGTTAATGCTGATGACTGGAAGTAAATTTTTGATTAATACTAGCATCATCATAGATGTGTTTGATGGGAACAATGACATTGCGGAGAAAATCAATAAACTGGGTGGATTCTATATATCGTCCATCGTACTCGGGAAATTGTACATTGGTATTAATCGAGTAGACAATAAGACCAAGCACTTGAAAAAGCTGAATGATTTTTACAACTTTGTTCAGTATGGGAAATCGACAGTGATACCGCTAAATGGCATGGAGAAATTGTTGCCATACTTTATAAAAAAGGCAAACCCATTCCATTAAATGATATTTGGATTGCAGCAACTGTCTTGCAACACGATCTTACATTAATTCACGCGATAAGCATTTTAAAGAGATAGAAGGTTTAAAGCTGAAAAGTTGGTAGCCTCAATATTGATTATATTTAAACAGCATTTGTACCCGAACGGGTAAAATGCTGTTTTTTTATGTCTACATGGGGGCAGGTTATAAGTTCTTTAACACCATCATCGACCACTACGAACCTGTGGTGATGAGTGCTACAGATTACTATCCTTTTGGCATGGAGATGCCAGGCAGGGTGTATAGTGGTAGTAAGTAGTAAGTGCAGGTATGGGTTTAATGGGCAGGGAAAGTCTGATGAAATTGCGGCTAATACTACTACAGCTGAGTTTTGGCAGTATGATGCAAGACTTGGCAGGAGATGGAATACAGATCCTGTTCCAAAGTCAATGATAAGTCCATATGCAGCACTTGGAAATAATCCAATAACTTATGTTGATCCGTTAGGCAATGATTGGTATGAACAACGACTTTGGTTAAAAAAAAGGGATATTTACTTTCAGGAAATAGACAAGGAAGTTTTTTCGGATGGAGATACAGAAAATAGAGATAATAGAATGATTAGCATTGATAAAAAGGCATCTTTTGTTAATGAGCGAATTCGGGAATTGATCAATAAAGCTAAAGTTGTTTCCAGGCATAAATAAGGAAGGCGTGGGTATCTGCACAACTATCTTAATAAAAAAACAATGTACGATTGTATGTTTTTTCGTTATTTGCACCCTCAACTTAACTTAAAAGACAATACTTTATGGGGATGCGAATGGCCCTTTTGCTGATTCTCGGTTTGGTAGGATTTGCTGTGCCTCTGACCGCACAGTTTACATACACTATCAAGGCCGACAGTGTAAAAATTACCAATGAAAACTGCAGTGCGGAGCTGATTATTGAAAATAGCACCAAAAATGTGGAAGGTTTTCTATTCAACTACGGCAAAGGCAGAACCCGTTTCAGGGATGCAGGTGAATTATACCAACCAAAGGAAGATCAGCGGCTGAGTACCAATAACAGCCCGTCTTTTTATACCGAAACCTTAACCAGCGGTGTATTACACTTTGTAAATGCTTCAAACGATATCCTGGCAGATGGGTCTGATCCCGGCATGAGTTATTTTAACTACGTGAAATTCCGGGCACAAAATAACAGGGGAGCAGGCTTGCAGCTGGTACCTGCTGTTAATGGCATACAGCTTCCTTATGCTTTTGATTTCAATGCCACTACAGATGGGGCCAACTCTTTGAAAATTATAGGTGACGGCGGCAATGGTTATCATGTAATCTCCTCCTGCGGCAGCCCGTCCGGCGGAGCATGGGGGCTGGCGATACAAATGAGTTCTAATGGCGTGCCTATGGATCGTGGGGCAGATGTAATACGAATAAACACAGACAAGAGTTTGTATTTACCGCAGATAGGCGCGGGGTACCTGGTGGCAGATGCTTCGGGTAGAATTTCCACCGTATCATCCCTGCAGAAGACCAATGCCAGCCTGGTGTCTGCACCAATGGTAACCAGTGGTTCTTATTCACCAACAATCCTGTCGGGTAGCAATATTGCCAGCTCATCTGTTTTGGAAGCAACCTATACACAAATAGGTAACATGGTACATGTAGCGCTGCGTGTAAATATTGCTGTTACTTCGACCAATGCCCAAACGGTGTTCGCTTTCAGTTTACCCACTACACCAATTGCCGGCTCAGGTACAGGAGTAATTACAGGCGATCCATCTGTTAGCCTGAGCGGTGGTATGGTTGTAGCGTCGGATGGCTCAGCCGCACAAGCCATGTTTACGGCCAATAATACTACAGCTAAAACTTTTTGTATTTTGTTTGATTACGCTATGTAGCACAAAAGGCATATTGTTGCTTGCTTCTGATCAATTAGCAAAAATAAAAGTCATAATTCCATCCCTTGTTCTTCGGGATGGAATTATGACTTTTGTAATAATATGACAAGACTACCACAAAGTGCTATGGCAGATACCACAAATAAATTGCATTAACAACATGTAGTTGAACGGAGGCTCACGATTTTACTGCATTCAGGCAACAGCACAATACAACAGCCGACAATCCAATACAATTATATTTCATTGTAATAATTTATTAAGGCATCTTCTTCTTTAAATCCGCCACTTCCTGCTGAAGGGTCGCCACTTTCTGGTCTTCTTCCTGCAGGGCTTTTACCAATACAGCTACCATGTCTAAATAATTTACTGCTTTATAGGCGGTAGAATCATTGTTGATGTAGTTTTTCTGTTCAGTAACCAATAAGGGAAACTGTTGCTCTACTTCCTGGGCAATCAGGCCTGTACGTGTTGCCTTGCTTTCCTGGGTATATTTGTAACTAAAATCAATTACGCTAAGGCGAAGTAATTTATCAAGTGCAGGTTGCTCAGGCGTTACATTTTCCTTGAGCCTGATATCAGACAGGCAATAGACCGGATAAGGCAATATGATTGTAGTACCATTGCGTTCGTTTTTATAGTTGAACAAATAGCCCGTTACATCTTTAGTGCTGTTGTTTAATAATAATGCGATTTTATGATTGTTGTTAACAATTTTTATACTGTCAGCCTTGGTCTTACAGGTAAACTGGGCTGCGGCGCCCAGGTGCATTGCGCTTAAGGCAATTGCGGCTGTCCATTTAAAAGAGTATTTCATATACAGAATTGATAAGTTCGTTAATTGTTATTACCGGGCAGACTGCTCTTTGGCAGCTGTCAGTTTTATGTCATATATGTCTTCAGGCTTTATCAAAACCCATTTGCTGGTATAAGCCAGGTTGCCCACACCTGCTACTGTATTGCCATTCGGTAATTTGTATGATTTGGTAATGATAAATCCGTCTACCCAGCTCAGGAACTGGTCGGTATCACCCCTGGCAAAAAGCACAATACGGGCTTTGGCTGTATCACTTACCAGGGTTAGCTTAAGGTCTACGGTTTGTTGCAGACTGTCGGTACCTGTACTGCTTTTTTTCGAAAACTGGGCCCGCAGGCAAATAGGGAGTAATAGTAATGCAATACCTGCTATACTGATTTTTTTCATACATGTATCGGGTGAAATAATTTCGAAAAGGGTTTGCCGGAAGGAAAGCCTTCATACGGGCAGGGCGGCAGGCAAATTTTAGAAATAACCAATAGAATATACATAAGGCAGGTTGAGGTTGAAAATTTTGTAAATAAAATGAATAATTCAATAACACAAAAAGAAAATGTGAATTAAGGCTTTTTATTATTATGCGCACAGGCTTTGCTTTCTTGGTTGTGCTAACGGTAATGGTTCTTTTATAAAAAGAACGGCTTGTTTTCTTTTTTTGTAAGGAAAAGCATTTATTTGTAGATAATTCAACCTAAATCACATGAAGTCCCTGCTTTTCGCTCCCTATCTTAATATCATAAACCGGCACCCATTGCTCATCCTATCATTAAGTAATACTGTGTTTTACCAATAGTTGTGCTGGCAGAAATAACAATAGCTGTTACATCCAAATTTTTATAATAGATCGTTTAATCAATACCAATGAATGCAAAAATTATATTTTGTTGCGTGCTCGCTTGTGTGATGATTTGTAAGGCGAAGGCCCAGTGGATCGGTTACCCTCCTGGCTCTGATACCAGTAAAGCCTGGCGTACCGGGGATGTGGTAATAGGCGGCGCAGCGCCGCAAAATGCAAAACTTACCGTTACAGGCAACATCGTACAAACGTCCAATAACAATTACTTCAACACCGCTCGTTTATATATGCAGTCCCCTGGGGCTATACCGGCAAATGGTCAAACTTATGCAACTTTTGCTGGTAACACCTTCTGGAACAATGACAGCGCCAAATGGCAGATCGCCAACAGTGATCTTACCCATTTCGGTATGATGCGTTTCAGTGCTACCGGGATCAACTTTTACACACAAACGGCCGCCACAAGTGCACAATGGCTCACAGAAACAGACCTCGCTTCTATGCTGGCCCTTACCATGCAGCGTGGCGGAAATGTAGGCATAGGTGTTCCGGTATCGCAGGCCAAATTGCATGTAGGCGGAAACGGATCGCCCATTGATACTATCGCTCAATTATCTGCCAATATGGTTATACAAGCCAGTACCGGCGGGCGCACTACCGATCGCGGGGCACAACTGGAATTTGTATTGCCTTCTTACTCAAACGGCACCAATTTCTGGGGACAAGGGCGTATTATCACGGTAGCCGGAGATAATATTCATGGCAATGCAGTTGGTAAAATGATCATCGGCACAAGGCGCAAGTTTAACAAGCTGGGCACCGGTTCCGACTGGTACTATGGCGATGATATTGTGATAGATGGCAAAGGTAACATAGGCATAGGTACCTTAACACCGTCTAAAAAATTCACGATGGCTTACAGCGGTACACAGTTGAATTCAACTACTCCTATAACCAGCGAGATGGTTGTGCAGGCAAGTACTGCAACCAGGAGTGTGGATACGGGTGTTGCATTGGAATTTGTGTTGCCGGCAAATACAGATGGTACTAACCTGTATGGGCATGCCCGCATTTTTGCACAGGCAGCCAATAATACCAACGGCAACGCAGCCGGTAAGCTGGTGCTGGGTACACGCAGGAAGTATGATAAAATAGGTGCCGGCAGTTTGTGGTATTATGGTGATGACATCACTATAGATGAAACAGGCAACGTAGGTATCGGTACCCTGAAACCGACGGGTAAACTTGCTGTGAACGGCATCCTATTGGCCAAACAGGTAAAAGTATCGCAAAGCGCTGCTAACTGGCCTGACTATGTGTTTACACCCGGCTATCAGTTGCCTTCGCTTGACAGTGTAGCCCAATATATCAGTGAAAACAAGCACCTCCCCGAAATGCCTGATGCAAAAGAAGTCGAGACGAATGGTCAGGATGTTGGCAAGGTTCAGCAGCTGATGCTGAAAAAAATGGAGGAGATGACCTTGTACATGATTGATATGCAAAAAAGGATAGACAGGCTGGAAAATGAAAACAGGGAATTAAAAGCCAAATCCAATAACCAACATTAATCATTCAATAAGACTGACCGATTATGCCAGTAAATAAAAGCATACGGGGAATACTGCCGCTAGCTTGCTTAACGCTTGCTTTCTCAGCTGCCAGGGCGCAAACCTAATGGCCGAGTAATACCGAAAATTCTGATACCGCTGCTATCTGGCATACCGGCAGGGTGATGGGTATTCTGAAAGAAACGAAGCTTCAATATAAACGTCTCTAACCCTTTTGTATGGCATTTCCAGATAATTGATATTATCCGGAAATTTAATAATAATAACAAGTTTTTGAAATGAGAAAGCTGACAGCCCTAACCGTAGCATTGTTTTTAGCACATGCTGCTGGCGCACAATGGTCATCTGCAACCGGCGGCACCAATGCAGACCCTATCTGGCACATAGGAACCGTGGGTATTAATAATAATACACCTCTTGCGCCACTGGATGTGGGCAACACACAAACGCAGAAAGTAACGGCCGTTTTAAGCAGGTTGCTGGAAGGGACCGGAACAGATATGGGCACCTGCCTGGATATATTCAGCGGAGCTACACTGCCCGTAAATACATCTTCTTTCTCCCTGGAGCACCGTTTTTATGGTCTCGTAAACAGCGCAGTAATATTTAACAGGGGAGCCGACAGAACCGGTGGATACCTTACATTCGCCACTAACGATGGTACTGAAAAAATGCGCCTGGATAAGGATGGCAGGATGGGGCTGGGTACCACGGCTCCCAGGGCTCAGTTGCATGTATATGCCGCTTCTGCAGCCAATACCTGGACTGGACGTGCCATGTTTGGCAATGAAGTAGCTTCTCCCTTTATAGGTAGTTATGGCACTATACCGGTGGTGGGTTCGGTAGATGCGTCTTCCAACTTTCAAAAGCTTTATCTCAACACCGTGAATGGCGTAGCAGGTGCCGAAGTAGTGGCCAACAAATTGGGTGTGGGTATTGCAAATCCTTCTTCTACTTTACACGTAGCGGGACCAACTACACTTGCAGGTACTTTACTGGTAACTGATGTTGCAACAATTGCGTCTCTTAACACCGGAACTGATGTAAGGGTGGGCGGTAAATTACAAGTGGTAAACAATATACAGCTGGGGGGACAGATGTTTTGGGATAATCCCCAGTACCGGGCAATTCAGCTTGCCAAACATCCGGACGGTACCAGTTACCTGGTACAGTTTACCAATACGATGACCAGCAGCCAGGGTAATGCCAATGGTGGATTTGATTTCTCCGATTACCAGGGTACTTCCATTATGCGCATGGCAAATTATAATGTAGGTATCGGCACTACCAATCCAACAGCCAAGCTGTCTGTGAACGGCACCGTACTGGCCAAACAAATTAAAGTATCCCAAAGCGCCGCCAGCTGGCCCGACTATGTGTTTGCCCCCGGTTACCAGCTGCCTTCTTTGGACAGCGTAGCGCAATACATCACCGATAACAAACACCTGCCCGAAATGCCTGCTGCCAAAGAGATAGAAACCAATGGCCAGGATGTAGGCGATATACAAAAACTGATGCTCAAAAAAATGGAAGAAATGACGCTGTACATGATTGAACTGAAGAAGAAAAATGAGCAATTGGAACAGCGGAATGAACAACTTGCAAAGCGTGTAGAACAATTGGAGAAAAACAAATAACGCAACCCTATTTGAACATGAAGAAACTAAAAATCATTCTCGCCCTGCTGTTAATGGTGGCATCTGCCTCCGCGCAATGGCAGGTAAATACTACGCCCGCCAATGCAGATACAGCTTTTACCTGGCACTCGGGTGCAGTCGGTATTGGGGGCTCCCAGTATTTGAATGCCAAATTAACCGTGGCCGGTCCAATTGTTCAAACTACCAATGCTTATTTTAAAACTGCCAGGTTATTTGTGCAGTCACCGCCATCTATACCGCAGAATAATTTTACCACTGCGTTTATTTCGTCGGGCATATTCTGGAACAGTGACAGTATGAAATGGCAGATCAACGACAACGATCTTAACTCCATTGCCATGATGCGCGTGAACAATGGGGATATGAATTTTTATGTACGCCCCGGGCCTACCAACCCCGCACCTTTTCTTATAGAAGACAGTCTTACCGCAATGAATGTGATGACGCTGCGCCGGGGTGGCAGAGTGGGAATCGGTATCAGTAACCCTTTTGCAAAACTACATATCGTAGGTAACGGGGTTTCGATGGATACTACAGCGGTACTATCGGGCGATATGCTTATACAGGCCAATACAGGTGGACGTACGACTAACAGGGGGGCGCAACTGGAATTTGTATTGCCTGCTTATGCCTCTGGTACCAATCCCATGGGACAGGCGCGCATCATTGCTGTTGCAGGAGACAATATACATGGCAGTGCTGTTGGTAAAATGATATTGGGCACCAGGAGACAATTCAATAAACTGGGAACAGGCACCAACTGGTATTATGGTGATGACCTGGTAATTGATGGTAAAGGTAATATAGGCATAGGTACATCGACACCTGCAAAGAAATTTACAGTATCATACGCAGGCACGTTGCTTGACGCAAATGAGACGATAACCAGCGATGTGATTATACAAGGCAATACAGGGAGTAGAACTACAACACTGGGAGCGGCGCTGGAATTTGTGTTGCCTGCCAATACCGATGGCACCAACCTGTATGGGCATGCGCGCATTACGGCCCTGCCAGCTAATGCGCTTACCGGAAATGCTGCGGGCAAACTGGTATTAGGCACCAGGAGACAGTTCAATAAAGTGGGAGCAGGCACTAACTGGTACTATGGCGACGATATTGTGATTGATGGTGCCGGAAATGTAGGCATCGGCACGCTTAATCCACAAGCAAAGTTTGCAGTAAACGGAACCATATTAACCAAACAGGTAAAAGTATCCCAAAGTGCCGCCAACTGGCCCGACTATGTATTTGCCCCCGGTTACCAGCTGCCTTCTTTGGACAGCGTAGCGCAATACATCACCGATAACAAACACCTGCCCGAAATGCCTGCTGCCAAAGAGGTAGAAACCAATGGCCAGGATGTAGGCGATATACAAAAACTGATGCTCAAAAAAATGGAAGAGATGACGCTGTATATGATTGAGCTGAAGAAGGAGAATGCTTCGCTTAAAAAGCGCGTGGAAGAATTGGAGCAGCGCAATGGAAAGTGATAACACCCCAACTTCACTTTCCCTACCTTTGCGCAAAACTGCGTAATGAAAGACTTTAAAAAATACTACATCCTTCCTGTACCGCCCGAGGAAGTGTATACGGCGCTGACCAACCCTGCTACCATTCAGCTGTGGACTGGTGAGCCAGCTGTGATGAGCACAGAGCCGGGATCGGAATTTTCGCTTTGGGAAGATAGCATTGTAGGCCGCAACATTGCTTTTGAAGAAGGCCGTAAAATTGTACAGCAGTGGTATTTTGAGGGGGAAGACGACGCTGCCGAATCTATCGTTACCATTTTACTGCACCCGCACAAAAAGGGCACCTCGGTGGAAGTACGCCATACAAATATACCCGACAGCGCTTACGAAGACATTACTGAGGGCTGGGATCACAGCTATTTCGCCGCACTGGAAGAGTTTTATGAAGAAGAGGGAGAATAAGGCCCCGGTTACTGTATGGGCAACAGTTTCGTGCATATGTACAAAACCTTGTATTGACAGCCGGTAAGATTTTACTTAAATTCGAAGTATGAAACAAGAACAGAAGATTACAACGCTTTTCCTCGACATCGGGGGCGTTTTACTGACGAATGGATGGGACAGGGGAGCAAGAAAACTGGCTGCCAGCACGTTTAACCTGGAACCGGCCGAGCTCGAAGAAAGACACCATCTTACCTTCGATACCTATGAAGAGGGGAAACTCACGCTCGACGAATACCTGAACCGTATTGTGTTTTACGAGCCAAGGCCGTTCTCCCGGGAGCAGTTCACCGATTTCATCTACGCACAATCAGCACCCTACAGCGATATGCTGGCACTGATCCCGAAACTCAAAGAAAAATACAAACTCAAAATAGCCATCGTTAACAATGAAGGCCGCGAACTCAATGAATACCGCATTGCCCATTTCGGCATTAATAAGTTTGTAGACTTCTTTATTTCTTCCTGTTTTGTGCATTTCCGCAAGCCGGATGCTGATATTTTTAAAATTGCACTGGATATTGCACAGGTGCCTGCCAGCCAGGTGGTGTATATTGAAGACAGGGCCATGTTTGTATCCGTAGCCGAAGGCCTGGGCCTCAATGGCATTGTACACAGCGCTTATGAAGATACGCTGGTGAAGCTGGAAAAGTTCGGGCTGACGTTATAGTGAGTTGTGAGTAGTCAGTAGTGAGTAAGCTGGCAGTTGAGCCGCATTTGCACACTTTCAAATTTTCAAATTAAAACCCGCAGGGCTAAAGGCCCTGCGGGTTTTTAGTTCTCACACGATTCCTGCACATAACTATATACAGCACCCAGTGTTGTTAATTTTTCGGCGTCTTCGTCGGGGATGTCGATGTTGAAGGTTCTTTCCAGTTCCTGGAACAGCTCCCATACGTCGAGGGAATCAACACCGAGGTCATTGTCGAATGAGGCTTCGGGTTTCAGCTGTTGTTCTTCCAGCCCCAGTTTTTCTACCAGTACGGTATTGATTTTACTGATTGCTTGTTGCATGGCTCATCGGTTTTTCGGTTAACGCATCTGTTGTTTTGTTCCACGCATGGCGCGGTTCTTTTCAATATGGGAAGCAATCAACCGTAAGTGTTCAAAACCTGTGCCTGTTGGCCGGCGCCGTTGCAATCGCTGCAGGGCAGGGGTGTTGTGGTGAACAGTTTCCACAGCCTGGCGGGGGTAGTTGAAGTTACGGAATAAATAGCGCCCGGTAAATTTCCTTGTGTTTCAGTGGCTTCACCCGGCATTAAATGTTAACTTCGCCGTTTTCGAGGTGCAAAAGCTTTAACACAATGAAATATTCGCAGCAGATAGGTATTGTACTGGCCATCGCTTTAATCGCAGTATGTTACATGCCCTGGACGTTTATTCCCGGCCGTGATATTACTATTTCGGGCGTTAGTGCGGTGGGTACCGGTTATGGCAGGCCGGGTATGCTCAATATCATCCTGTGTATATGCGCCATCTTCTTTTTCCTGGTGCCCAAAGTATGGGCCAAGCGCACGAATGTGTTCATTGCCGCGGTTAATGTAGCATGGAGCATTCGCAATTACCTCATTGTAACGGCCTGTTATGCGGGTGACTGCCCTGAAAAAAAGCCCGGTATTTTTCTCCTGTTGTTTCTGGCCGTAGGCGTGCAGTTTATGGCGTTATTCCCGAAAGTGAATTTGCCCGAATAAGATCTGTTTTCAGTTTGTCTGTTATTTGCTGTGCTTCCTGCACCACGCTTTCGGGGTAGCCGTTCAGCTGCAGTAAGCGGATGGCATTGCTGCGGGTAAGCGGCCCGGTTTTTAATACATGATCAAATACCAGCTGGTTATCACGAATGATCTCTTCAAAATGATACAGGTTGTATTCCTCTTTTAACAAACGCGCCAGCTCTGTATCGTGCGTAGAAACCACTACCATGCTGTTGCTGTTATTGAGACGCGAGAGTATGGCCTTGCCGGCTGCAATACGTTCTGCAGTGTTGGTGCCTTTAAATACTTCATCCAGCACAAACAGGTGCTGCTCACCATTTCCCGCTGCGGCAATAAATTCACCGATCAGGTGCACTTCTTCCAGGAAATAACTTTTGCCACTCAGTAAATCATCACTCACGCGGATAGAGCTGTGCACCTGCACAAAAGGCAGCTGGAAATAACGTGCGAAACAGGTATAAAAGGTTTGCGCCAGCAGGGTATTGATGGCCAGTGTGCGGATAAACGTAGTTTTGCCCGACATGTTGGAACCCGTTACCAGCAAGCCTTTGCCATTTATTTCAATGGAATTGCGCACGCATCCGTTAATGAGCGGGTGATACATATCGTAGGCAATCATTCTTTTTTCACCTGGTACCAGGAAGGGTTTGCACCAGTCGTGATGTCCTGTTTTCAGGGATGCAAAAGAGAGGGCTGCATCTGCACGGCCTGTCCATGCCATTAAACAGCTGATGCTTTGCCTGTTGTTGCGGATAAAGCGCATGCAGCTGATAAATGTGCTGGTTTCTATCAAAAACAAGGCCTTTACCGCATCTATCGCTAAAAATAGTACAGTATTCAAATCGCTGTTTACTGTACCGCGATGCAGCCATGCCGATTTTTTGCGGAAACGCTGTAATGCCTGCAGCTCCTGGCTAATAGGCCAATGCTGCATGGGAATGCCTGCTTTGCCCAGCTCATCTGTTACTGTAATAAGGGTATTCAGCTGGTTAATGGCATGTATGTAGCGGCCTGCTTTAAAGCGTGTCCACAAGTGCAGCAGCATGTTTATGGTGAAGGGGATGATACTCCAAATCAGCAAAAAGGGATATTGTAGGGATGCAAGCAGCAACACAATTACCAGGCACTGGTTTACCGGCAGCCATTTGGCCCAGGCCGGTTCAGCGAACCCGTTTGCTTCCAGAAGCGTGCTGATGTAATAGGCTTCATGGCTGCTTAAGGTAGTAAGCAGCAGCTGTGCTTTTTCGCGGTTTTGCACTACATGCAAAAAATGTTCGCACAAGTCGTCAAAGGCCTGCAGTTCCTGCAGGTCGGCAACAGGGTGCAGCAGGCGGTGATACAGGTATTGTTGTCCGGGTTTGCTTTGCGTGCGGTCCAGGTAGTGAAACAGTTCGTGCAGGTCAAGATCGTTGATCAGCTGGTTGCTTACGCGGCCGGGTGCGTTTACCAGGCTGCTGTAATAACCAATCCATGCAAAATCGCGTGTGTTTTCAACGGGTTTGCCCCATTGTTTGCGCAATTGCCGCAGCAGTCTGCGGCGTTTGGCTTCATTACGCTTCACAATAAGCAATACGAGTACAGGGCAACAGATGGTTGCAAGCAGCCAGTAGTTTGGGTTCATCGTTTATATTGGATCAGTTTTCAAAAAAGGCCAGGCTTCCGCCTACCCAGTCTTTGTTCTGGTTGTAACGGGTACCAATCATTTTGCCCTTGCTCAGTCGCGCCAGGTTCTGTGTTGCCACTGGTCTTGCCGCACCATCTTTCCAGAAATAGAACAGGCGTATCTCTGCCTTCGAAGGTTCATTCGGGGTCTTGATAATTTCAGCATACTGCACTTTGCGCTGCAGTATCCAGTTCTGTGGGTCTTGTACTGCACGGATGTCTGCTGCTGTTACATCTATCACCACGCCATTGCCTGCAAAGGAGAACAGCGGTTTCAGTACGTAGTCGTTAAGGTTAGCAGGCAGGCTGCTGAGTGTATCGAGGAAAAAAGTTTCGGGCACATAAGGGTGCTTAATAAACGGCAGCGTAAACTTGCTGATGCGGTAAAACCAGTTGGGGTGCGTTACCCATTCCACATCCAGCTCGCTGAAGAGTATTTGTGCATGTTCCTGCACAGCAGCCGGCTGCTGCAGCAGCTCATCAAATATGAGGCGGTTGTAAATGCGTTTTATGTGAATTTTGCGGCCATCTTTATAGTAGTACAGCTGCCTGTCTTCTTTCACCAGTTCTGTAATGCAAACAGGTTCTATGCCCAGGTATTGACGGGTGAGGTAAAAATCGATCCTGGTTTTCTGCTCGTGCGGATGCAGCTCCAGCAGTATCACGTTTTCGTGGTTAAAACCGTTGGTAATAATATCGCGCAGCAGTTGCAGGTAGGTAATTTCATTATACCCGTTCAGGTACGCCGAAAGGTTGCGGGGTAAATCAAAACTGTCTGCCGCCATACGGCTCATCAATGCCTGGAAGGCGAACAGCGAAGGAAAGCCCTGCATTTCTACCAGCTGCGGTTCTGTTTCGCCTTTTTCGTTGGTGCAGATACCAAAATCAAAAGCAATAAAATGGGGATGGGCATTTTCACCCGGTACCCGCAGGTTATCGGGAATAGCGCGTTCGGTAATGGTTTTGAAATCGGGACTTACAATAAAATCGATGATGCTTTCGCAGGCGGAAAGCATTTTATTCCTGAATGACTGGTTAATAAACACAGGCGTTTCGGCCACGCGGAATTCGATGGCACCAGGATACGGATAATGTAATGCATGCAGGTAATCATGGTATTTCTCTTCTGAAAAATGCGCATTGAACAACTGCCGGAATCGGGGAATCATGTTAGTCTTCTCGTGTGTGTATGTATACTGAAAATAGGCAAAATGTTCAACAAAAATGATGCGACGATTTTAAAAAACATGCTTTTTCAGTAAAATATGTCGCCGGAACGCATAAAATGATAGAGAAACGTTTGTTGGGAAGTAATTTTCGCTCATAATTCAACTATCAGATGCCCATGATCAGATCAGGAAAGGACGGGTAGCCGTTGGGTAGCAGCGAACGCCATCTCCAGGAAATTGGGCAGCACATGGTGGTGGGTATAACTGATTTTATCGGGATCGTTGAGCTGGTCGATCATGCTTTGCCATTTGGCTTCACCGTAATTGGCAATCACCATTTGTTTGCGGTCTTCGCGCAGCAGGTAGCGGCTCATGCCTGCTGCATCTGCCTCGGGGTGAAATTGGGTGCCGATATTGTGTTCAGTAAAGCGTACTGCCATTACTGCCCTTTCGTAGGGTACATGCGGGCGTTCCTTTTCAATGGCCAGTACCCTGGCATGTAGTTTTGCGAGCACGGTTTCATTGGGCTGTATTACCTGGAAATCGCGGCTGTCTACGGCGTACAGCGGGTTGCTCATGTTGTTAAACAACGGTTCCTGTTCACCGGCCTCGAGCAGGTGTATGGGGAATATGCCGAATGCGGTGGATTTGCGTTTACAAACCGTGGCTATGCCGTAATACCTGCAGGCAAGCTGAAAGCTGTGGCAGATAAAGAGTACCGGTTTGGGTGCTTCGCTGGTGGTTTCGTTCCAGGTATCGATGGTTTTAATCCAGTCGAAATACCTGCGTTCCCAGGTGCTGCCTTCACTTTCGAGGGGAGAGCCCGGTCCGCCGGAGGAGATGTATATGTCAAAATCCAGACCCGGCAATTCCTGTTTGTCGCGTACTTCAAACTCGGTACAAACGGCTGCGATGCCCTTATCCTGTGCCCATTGGCTAATGATGGCACGGATGCAGCGCATGCCCTCATTGGCCTGCCCGGCGTACAAATCAAGTATGGCGATGCGCACAGTGGTCATGCGGCAAAGGTAAGCGATAATTGGTGAGTGGTGAGTAGTGAGTGGTGAGTGAAACAGCGGGAATTTAAATCCGGCAGATACTGCAAACCGGCAGTCTGAGCTAAAAGCGCAAAGCCATGGCTTTGCTTCTGCATATTGAATCTGACTAAGTTCTTCGCTCAAAAATTCTGTGTTTTTCGCGTTATCCGCGAGAGATACCCAACAAACACCAGAGAAAGCTTGCAGCTCGTAGCTTGCAGCTGGCGTTCTACAGCTCTATGACCTGCTTCACCCGGTCGTTCATGTAGGGGCCGCCGGGATAGCTGGCGGTGTAGTCGAGGTTTATCCAGTATTCATTGTTGTGTTCGTGGTAGTAAATGCGGCCGATTCGTTCTTTCTGGAATAACTGAATAATGGCCTGCGACAGCAATTCGTATTGTTGTTCATTGCCTGCGTACAGTTCGGGATACATATGGCCCTGCACAATCACCAGCCTGCATCGGGCGCCGATTGACATGAGGCAGGAGGCCATGAGAATGCTGTGATCATCACAGTCGCCGCCGAGCCCGTTTAAAATGGTTTCGCGGGCACTGGCAAAATATTCGTCGCGCTGCGCATCAGGCACATACCTGAAATGCGTGTTGATGTATTTAAAAAGGGAGAGGTAGCGCGTGAGCATGTTAAATTTACCCTGGTAATCATCAAACGATTCAAGCGAATGCTGGATGGAGAAATTGCGTACCACCGAATCCTGGTAATTTACTTTGGTGCGTATGAGGCGGGTGGTTTTGTCCAGTGTGTTTTCAAACAGGTGCGGGTTAATGCTTAGCACATCAGGTTGTTTTTTCTCCCGTATCAGCCAGTTCTGGTAGGCAATGGTTTTATAATCGTTGATAATATTGGCGAAGCTATAATTATTGGTGGCCTGGTTGTAGATTAACACGCCGAGTATAATCAAAAAGGCGGCGATAATAAGAGGGCGCACCAGCCACATGATGGCACGTACAATGACAATAGCAATCAGTATGGCGATAATGAGGTCTACATTCCACCCGGCAATCATCACAGGGGGAATAAACCGGCAAATAAAGGGCGCCAGCGGAATAATGGTGATAACGGCCATAATCTGCACCAGTATTTCCCTGGTTACAGGCATATGTTTTCTTTCTAAGTGCTGTGTCATCGGTGTAAAACTAAATTCCTCAGGTTTAAATCAGCTGATGTAGGCAACTTTTAACAGGTTAATTTTTTATTCACAACCACGCAAAAGTCCTGCCGCTTTGCGCTTATTTGTATTTTAGTACATTTGCAGCATGAAATATTTTTGCTAAAAAAGTTAGTTGTGTTAAAAGGTTAACAGAATCTCCCGATTTTAGCAGGAATTATCAATCAGAACGAATAACGAACTATGGCCGAAGAAAAATTGAAGCAAGAGGCAGCCTATACGGAAGACAGTATCAGAAGTCTCGACTGGCGCGAACACATCCGCCTGCGTCCCGGTATGTATATCGGTAAGCTGGGTGATGGTTCTGCCCCTGATGATGGCATTTACGTACTGGTAAAAGAAGTACTCGACAACTGTATTGATGAACATACCATGGGGTATGGCAAGCAGGTGGATATTTCCATTGAAAACAAAACCGTTACCGTGCGTGACTATGGTCGCGGCATTCCCCTGGGTAAGGTGGTGGATGTGGTGAGTAAAATTAACACCGGCGCCAAGTACGACAGCAAGGCTTTCCAGAAAAGCGTTGGTTTGAACGGTGTGGGTACCAAGGCCGTGAACGCCCTCAGCCAGTATTTTAAGGTGCAGAGTGTGCGCGATGGTAAAATGAAACTCGCCGAATTTGAAAAAGGTGTGCTGAAGCAGGAGCACAAGGAAGTGAAAACCGACGAACCCAATGGTACCGAGGTAAGCTTTATACCCGATGATTCGGTATTCCGCAACTTCCATTTTATTCACGAATACCTCGATAACCAGCTGTGGAACTATTGTTACCTCAACGCAGGCCTGGTGATCAGCTTTAACGGGAAGAAATATGTGAGCAAAAACGGCCTGCTCGACCTGCTGAAACGCAAGAGTAATGAAGATGAACTGCGTTATCCCATCGTTCATTTAAAAGGAACAGATATTGAAGTAGCGTTTACCCATAATAACGACTACGGTGAAGATATTTTCTCGTTTGTAAACGGCCAGTACACTACACAGGGTGGTACACATCAGCAGGCATTCCGCGAGGCGTTTGTAAAAACCATCCGCGAGTTTTACAAGAAAGATTATGATGCAGCTGATATTCGCCAGAGTATTGTGGCTGCCGTATCGGTACGCGTGCAGGAACCGGTGTTTGAAAGCCAGACCAAAACCAAACTGGGCAGCCAGTATGTGTTTGAAGGCGGCCCGAGCATGAAGAACTTTGTAGGCGATTTCTTTGCCAGGGAGCTGGATAACTTCCTGCACCGCAACCCGCAGACTGCCGAGGCGCTGAAAAAACGCATTGAGCAGAGTGAGAAAGAACGCAAGGAGCTGAGCGGTATCCGCAAACTGGCCAATGAACGCGCCAAAAAAGCCAACCTGCACAACAAGAAACTGCGCGACTGCCGTTTTCATTACAATGATGAGCCTACAGGAAAGGACAAGGAATCCATACTGGCCAGGCAGAAAGAAACCACCATTTTTATTACCGAAGGTGACAGCGCCAGCGGCTCTATTACCAAGGCCCGCAAGGTAGAAACACAGGCTGTATTCAGTTTGCGCGGTAAGCCGTTGAACAGCTTTGGTCTTACCAAGAAAGTGGTGTACGAGAATGAAGAGTTTAACCTGCTGCAGCACGCATTGAATATTGAAGACGGACTGGAAGGGCTGCGTTATAACAAAGTGGTGATTGCCACCGATGCCGACGTGGATGGCATGCACATCCGCCTGCTGCTGATGACCTTCTTCCTGCAATTCTTCCCCGACCTGGTGAAGAAAGGGCATGTGTACATCCTGGAAACACCGCTGTTCCGCGTGCGTAATAAACAGGAAACGATTTACTGCTACGACGAAACTGAGAAACAGGCAGCCATTAAAAAGCTGGGCAATAAACCCGAGATCACGCGTTTTAAAGGGCTGGGTGAAATTTCACCGGAAGAGTTTGAGCGTTTCATCAGTGAAGACATGCGTTTGCAACCGGTAATACTGGAACAGGGCGATCATATTCAAAACCTGCTGGAGTATTACATGGGCAAAAACACCATGGACAGGCAGGAGTTTATTATCAACAACCTGAAAATAGAACTCGACCTGGTAGAAGAAGTCGCTTTGGCGAAGTAAAAACGTTTAAAGTTTAATGGTTTGAAGTTTAAAGTTACCACCACAATATCATGCAACTGAATTTTATAACGGCAGCAATTGACGACCTGCCCTGGATTACGGAAGTATATAATTCAATCATTGCCGGCCGTATGGTTACTGCCGATATGGAACCGGTTTCTGTAGAAAGCAAACTACCCTGGTTTCATGAGCATGATGACAGCCGCCCGTTGTGGGTGGTAGAAGCCGATGGCCAGCGCATCGGCTGGGCCAGCCTGCAGGATTTTTACGGTCGCCCGGCTTACCGCATTACTGCTGAAGTAAGTATTTACCTGGATGAAGCGGTGCGAGGCAAAGGGTTTGGTAAACTGGTATTGCAACAGGCAATAGAAAAAAGCCTGGAACTGGGAATTGAAAATTTACTCGGTTTTATATTTGAACACAATATACCCAGCATCAACCTGTTTGAAAAAGCAGGGTTTCAACGCTGGGCGGTAATGCACGGTATTGCGGTGCTCGATGGCATTCATCGCAGCCTGGTGATTATGGGTAAAAAGATTCAGTAAAACGCTGCGACGGAGCGTACTTAAAATGATTTGACTATGATTCACATTGTTTTCCAGGAAGCCGATGTTGCCGTGCTGGAAAAGGCCATCGCGCTCGATCCCAAACTGGCCGGCCGTGTGGTGCAGATAAAAGACGATTATGCAGTTGGCCCCATCGAAAATATTTACCAGCCCGAGGGCTTTCAGCTGCGCAAGGCATTCTGGCAGGAGGCCCTGCAGTTTTCGCCGTATACTGCGCAGCAGGATATGGTAGACGATAAATGGACGGTGTTTAACCTGGTGAAATACCTGAAGGGCGACAGAACCGCTACTTTTGGCAAAACGCCTGATAAGGAAACACCACAGCAATCGGCAGGGAAAATTGTGAACGAAGGCAACCAGACTGCCGCACCGGGAGAGACAACAGAAGAAAGTGTTGAAAATGCTGACGAAAGCATCATTGCAGAAGCATCAGTAGTTCCTGTTGATGCAGCAGCCGGTGAAACAACAATAGCCGAAGCAGTGGCCGAACAACCCACGGTAGAAGAAGCACCTGCTGCCGTGGTGATAGAAGATGATGGTCCGGCAGAATTATGGATATGGATGGGGCAGAACCAGCACGATGTGTGCGGCTATTACTGGTTAATGAGCCAGCTGGCCGAATACCAGGGTAAAATACAGGTATTGTATATGAACAACCTGCCTTTCATCAACGAAAAAGGCGGCATTTTTTACCCGGCCAACCTGTACGAAATTCAGCCTAAAGAATTCCTGAAAGCCAAACGCCTTGCACGCCAGATCACCCTCAGCGAGTTTGAAGTTGACCCGGATGAATGGCGCAAACTGTGCCGTGAAAACGCCATGGTGCGCATACTGGAAGGCGGTAAAAAGATAGTAAGCAAAGACGCCGCGTTTTTCGACCAGGATATACTGCAGGCAGCAGGCAAGGAAGGCGGCAAGCTCAACAAAATAGTTAGCAATACGCTCTCTAAAATGAAAGCTAAAACAGGTGATGTATTCCTGGTGTGGCGCATCCGCCAGCTGGCCGAAGCAGGTAAGCTCGATATTACGGGTGACTGGGCCAAGGGCTGGAAAGAGATCGTGGTACGGCCTGCAGGCATGGCTGCCGAAGCCGCTGCTGCAGCAGGTACGGAAGAAACAGCAACAGATCAAACAGCATAAACACATTCCTATGTTAAACATCAAAGGCATACATCATGTAGCCATTATCACAGACAGG
This sequence comes from Deminuibacter soli, assembly GCF_003412455.1. Classification (GTDB taxonomy): domain Bacteria; phylum Bacteroidota; class Bacteroidia; order Chitinophagales; family Chitinophagaceae; genus Deminuibacter; species Deminuibacter soli. The sequence continues at coordinate 36,843 of NZ_QTJU01000003.1, forward strand.
TACGAGGAAAGCAAACGTTTTTATACTGAGATACTCGGTTTTGACATCATCGCCGAAACCTACCGTGAAGCCAGGAACTCGTACAAACTTGACCTGGCCATTGCAGGCAAATACCAGATAGAGTTGTTCTCGTTCCCCGATTTCAGGGAACGCGGTTCATATCCTGAAAGCAAGGGATTGCGCCACCTGGCGTTTGAAGTAAGCGATGTGGCAGCGGGTATTGAATGGCTGCGCAGCCAGGGAGTGGCCAATGTACAGGACGTTCGCATTGACGAACTCACGGGCAAAAAGTTCACCTTCTTCGACGACCCCAATGGCCAGCCGCTGGAGTTGTATGAGGTTTGACGTTTAACGTTTAACGTTGGTTGCCTTTCGGTGCGTTGGGTTCAAAAGTTCAAAAGTTCAAAAGTTCAATTTGATTGATGTGAAGGGGTGAATGGAACATTGGATGAGGATACTTCAGCGGGGAAGCACCCGGTTCAAAAGTTCAATTTGCCTGGTGTGAAGCGATAAATGGAACATTGGAACAATGAAACCTCTTGAACTTCTTTTGAACAATGAAACCCCTTGAACACACAAAGTGCAACGTTAAACATCAAACCTTTAAACTTTTAAACAGTAAATCCCACATTGCCCTTTGGACACAAAACAATAAAACATGGTTTCAGTAACACCGGTAACAGAGATAGGCGCAGATGCACGCGGTACCACGCATGTGTTTGACAACGACCGTACAGGGCAGCTGATGGTGACTTACCGGGTGGCCGGGAGTGTAAGCGGCAGGCATTACCATACAGGGCGTTCACCGCACAAGAACCCGGAACGGCTGGTGCTGATGAGTGGAACCGCAGTCATTAACTGGCTGCATATTGAAACCAAAGCAACCGGCAGTTGTACGGCAACGGCACCTGCCATTATAGAAATACAACCCCTGGCCTGGCACGAAGTAGTGGCACAAACCGATATTGCAGTGCTGGAACTGAATAGCCTGAAAGATGGCCGGGGAGATACCTTCAATATGGAAGGAAATGCTTTATATTGAATAAGTTATAAAGCAAGCATGTAATTTAAATTCAGGTATGCGTTGCCGTGGAAAGTAGCATTTTCTGCATCTTACAGGCACACGCAAAAGAAAGATAACAGATACAGCATGGCTACAAACGACGATCAGAAGATCAATGTATTCGACAACGAATCAGGCGTGGGGGGACAGTATAAAACCTGGTTTCTCGACTACGCTTCGTATGTAATTCTCGAAAGGGCAGTACCGGCACTGGAAGATGGTTTAAAACCCGTGCAGCGCCGTATTCTTCATGCGATGAAGGAAATGGACGACGGCCGTTTTAATAAAGTGGCCAATATAATTGGTCAGAGTATGCAATACCACCCGCATGGCGATGCTTCTATCGGCGATGCGCTGGTAAACATGGGCCAGAAGGAACTGCTGATTGAAACACAGGGTAACTGGGGTGATGTGCGTACCGGTGATGATGCTGCGGCACCGCGTTATATTGAGGCACGCCTCTCGAAGTTTGCACTGGAAGTAGCATTCAACCCCAAAACAACCGACTGGCAAACCAGTTACGATGGCCGTAAACAGGAGCCTGTAACACTGCCCATGAAGTTTCCGCTGCTGCTGGCACAGGGAGCCGATGGTATTGCCGTGGGTTTAAGCACCAAGATATTGCCGCACAATTTCTGTGAGCTGTGTGAAGCATCCATCAAATACCTGCGTGGCAAAAAGTTTGAACTGCTGCCCGATTTTATCACCGGCGGCATGATCGATGCCACCAACTACAATGAAGGCAAACGCGGCGGCAAAGTGCGCGTGCGCGCCATTATTGAAGAGCTGGACAAGAAAACACTCGTCATCCGCAGCGTGCCTTACGGCATTACCACAGCTTCGCTGATGGAATCGATTGTTAAGGCAAACGACCAGGGTAAAATCAAGATTAAAAAGGTAACTGATGAAACTGCCAAGGAAGTCGAAATCCTGGTAGAGCTGGCGCCGAATATTTCTCCTGATATTACTATTGATGCTTTGTACGCATTTACAGACTGTGAAATAAGCATTTCACCGAATGCCTGTGTTATCGTGAACAATAAACCGCAGTTCATGAGCGTTCACGAACTGCTGCGCCTGGCAACCGAAAGCACCAAGGATTTGCTGAAACGTGAGCTGGAAATCAAACTCGCCGAGCTGCAGGAAAAATGGCACTACACCTCGCTTGAAAAGATCTTCTTCGAAGAAAAGATTTACAAGGAGCTGGAAAAAGGTCATGAAACCTGGGAGAAAGTGATTGTTGCGATCGATAAGGCGTTTGAACCTTTCAAGAAAAAACTGAAACGCGCTATTACGCGTGAAGATATTCTGAAGCTGACTGAGAAACCGGTACGCCGTATTTACAAACTCGATATCAACGAGCTGAATACGCAGATCAAAGGGCTGGAAGCAGAAATCAAACAGGTGAAACATGATCTCGAATTCCTGAACGATTTTGCGATTGCCTATTTTGAAAACCTGCTGAAGAAATACGGCAAGGGCAGGGAACGTAAAACAGAGATCAAACTGTTTGATACCATCCAGGCAAAACACGTTGCCATTGCCAATACCAAACTGTATGTAAACAGGGCAGAAGGCTTTGTGGGTACCGGTTTGAAGAAAGATGAGCTGCTCACCGAATGTTCTGACCTGGATGATATTATTGTGTTTACCCGCCGTGGTATTATGAAGATTGTGCGTGTGGCCGATAAGGTGTTTATCGGGAAAGACATTATTCATGTGGCTGTGTTCCAGAAAAACGATGAGCGCATGACTTACAACATGATTTATGTTGACGGCGCAACGGGCACCAGCTATGCCAAACGTTTTAATGTAACCGGTATTACCCGCGATAAGGAATACGATTTAACCAAGGGCGGTGATGCCAAATCGAAAGTGCATTACTTTACCGCCAATGCCAATGGTGAGGCCGAAGTAGTGCGCATTGTGTTAAGTCCGAACTGTTCGGCGCGTGTAAAAGAGCTGGACTTTTATTTTGAAGAACTCGATATTAAAGGCCGTACCTCGCAGGGCAACCAGGTAACCAAGTACCCTATTCGCAGTGTTAAACTGAAAGAAGCCGGTAAATCAACCCTGGCCAACCGCAAGCTGTGGTTTGATGACACCATCGGCCGTTTGAATACTGAAGAGAAAGGCCTGTTTATCGGCAGCTTTGCAGCCGATGAAAAAATACTGGCCATGTTTGGTGACGGCAGCTATAAAGTAACCGATACCGAATTAACCCAGCGCTTTGATGCAGACAAGGTATTGCTGATCGAGAAATTTGACCCTGAGAAAATTATCACGGCCATTTACCTTGACCAGGAGAAATTGCAGTTCAGCGTAAAACGTTTCAAAATTGAAACCACCACGCTCAATACCAAGTACTATTTCATTAAAGAAGGAGTAGGAAACTGGCTCGAAGCGGTTACAACCGCGCAAACACCGGTACTGTTACTAAGTGTTGGCCGCGGCGCACAGCAGCATACACAAAAAATCAAGATCACGAATTTCGTGGAAGTAATGGGATGGAAGGCCGCCGGCAACAAACTGGCCGATTACTCTAAGAGCACGAGCATGGAATGGGAAACCAAGAAGGCTGACCCTTCCAAGCCGGAACTGTTTTAGCGTGAATCTGAAAGCCGTCGGGAATCGGGACATCGACACGTCGAGATGATCTAAGCGAGGCTGTCTCCTTAAATCGCCCGCGGCTGTGCCCTCACAGCCGCTCATGATTGGGGAAGCTGCTTCAAACAAGCTATCAGCCAATAGGTACCGGCTGATAGCTTGTTTTGCGTTTTCTGCGATTTCCGCGAGAAATAATGCCTCGCAGTGTTTGGTGTTTGCACTTTGTATTTAAATTGTGGCCCTGAATTTTCGCCTTTTAACCCTTTCAAAAACCCTCAATATGAAAAGAATTACACTTCCCTTGTGCATACTGGCGGGCTGCTTGGTGGCTTTAAGCAGCTGCGTTGCCAAGAAAAAATTCATCGATTCGCAGATTGCCCTGCGCACGCTTAAAAGCGACAGCGCCATGATGGCCAATCGCATCAGCACTTTAGAGAAAAATGTAGCAGATCTGAAAGAGCAGAATGCTAACCTGAATGGCCAGAACGGTAACCTGCAGGACAAGCTGACTGCCATTTCAAACGATGCAGACAGCAAAGGCAAACAGCTGCGCAATACCCAGGCGCAGGTGGCAGACCAGCAGCGCAAACTGCAGCAGCTGCAATCACTCATTGATCAGCAGAAAGAAAAAGCGGCCGAACTCAAAAAGAAAATGGCCGATGCCCTGGTTGGGTTTAACAGCAATGAATTAACCGTATCTACCAAAAACGGTAAAGTATACGTGAGCCTTTCCGAAAACCTGCTGTTCCCTTCAGGTAGCGCGCAGGTAAACGAAAAGGGCAAACAGGCGCTCAGCAAACTGGCTGTGGTGCTTAACGTGAACCCAGATATCACCGTTAATATCGAAGGCCATACCGATTCTATTCCCATCCGCACAAAGTTTGAAGACAACTGGGCCCTCAGTACCGCCCGCGCCAGCTCAATTGTGCGTATACTGGTCAACGAGTACAAGGTAGACCCGGTAAGGGTTATAGCTTCCGGTCACAGCCAGTACGATCCCATTATGCCCAACAGCACCCCCGATGGCCGTGCTAAAAACAGGCGTACGGAGATTATCCTGTCACCCAAACTGGATGAACTGTATAAATTGCTGGGCAATTAAATCGTGCTAAAAAACTGCCCGTTTTACTTTGCAGGCATTGTTGAAATATCTTATCTTCAAACGTAAACCCTAAACCCCCATGGAATTTTACGACAAAATAAGACTGGACGAGCTTTTTTATGAGGCCGATCAGAATATCAAAGACCAGCGCTATGCAGACGCTATGCAAACGCTGGAGGCGATATTAGCCGAGGCGCCCGAATACGGCAAGGCATATAACCACCTGGGATGGTTGTACGAAACCAAATACCGTGATTTCAAAAAGGCAGAATCGTTTTATAAGAAATGCATGGAGCACGAACCGGAATACACACCGGTTTACCTGAACCTGGCCATGATTTTATCGGGCATGGGGAAATGGGACGAGCTGGAAGCACTGCTGATGCGGGCCCTTGATGTGCCGGGAATTGACAGGCCCTCCATTTACAATGAATTTGGTATTATGTTCGAAATGCTGGGCGATTACGGCATGGCGACCGACCACTTTAAAAAAGCCATCCGCTACACGTTAAGCGATACCAATCTCGAAGCCTACAAAGCCTCGATAGACCGCTGTAAACGCAAGCAGGAAGTGCTGGCATAACATAGCAAGTCTTACCGATAATAACCTTTACACAACTCGCTAAAAAATGCATCTTTGCATTCTTTGCGAGTTTTTTTATGGAATACTACGACCAGACATTTGACAGGGAAGCTTATAAGGGCAAGCCGATGAAACAGGTGGTGTTTGAACAATGCCGCTTTAACGGGATTGATTTCACCGGTAACGATTTTACCGGCGCAGCCTTTTCTGACTGCACGTTTGACCGCTGCAACCTGCAGATGCTGCCGGTTGATCATACCATGTTTGCCACTGTTACCTTTACCAACTGCAAGCTCAACGGCATCAATTTCGGCAACTGCAACAGCTTCCGGTTTGAGGTGCATTTCAACAGCTGCCTGCTGGACTATGCGTATTTCTTTGAGAAGAACATGAAGAAGGCGAAGTTCACAGACTGCTCCATCAAACAGGCGCATTTCGTACAATGCGATTTGTCCGGTGCCCAGTTTAACCAATGCGATCTGCAGGCAACGGTATTCGACCGCAACAACCTGCAATCAGCTGATTTTTCCAACGCCCAAAACCTCTCGCTCGATCCTGAAGCCAATAAAATCAAGAAAGCCAAATTCTCACTATACAACCTCGCCGGGTTACTGGCAAAGTATGATATTGTAGTGAAATGAGGGATTGATGGTTGAATGGTTGAGTGCCGTTGCCGGTGTCCCACCGGCAACACATACCTGTGCAACAGGCAACGCGTCGGTGAGGACACCTCGCGGTAATACTCGCTAAGATAATCTCGACGTGTCGATGTCTCGATTCTCGAAATTGGTACTCGCTTAGGTCAAACTGACCACTCACCACTCACTATGTCTTACTGCCCGATGCCTTTTGGTATGCAATAATAAACACGGCGCCCAGGTTTTTGTAAGGAGGCACATAGTCGTCGAAGAGCTCGTTGCCTTTGAATTGTTTGCTTAGTCCTTTCCATATCTGCGGCCATTCCAGGTCTTTGCCTTCCCGCAGATCGTTGATGATAACATCGATCATGGGCTGGTTTACCTTCATGGTGCCGGTTTGTTTGGAAGCGATGATCTGCGCCTGCGGACAAATGTTCAACACTTTATTCAGGCTCTGGTAAGCGCCGCAGCTGCCCAGCATAATGAGTTTGGCGGAAGGCGCCAGCTGTTCAATAGTGCTGTTTAAGTAGTAACTGTGGCCGCGGTGTATTACTACAGATGGTTTCAGGTGATTGTATTTGAGGTATTGCACCAGGTCGTTCTGCGCATCGGCATCCAGGTTCTTTTCTTCATCGCGCGGTTTGTTGGCGTAAATCGTGAGTGGTGTGCCTTTTTTGGAACTAAAGGCAATCCAGTTGCTGGTGGCCTGCTGCTCCCAGTTGTTGTTGGTGAACGACTGTACAAAATCCACATAGCCGGCCTTGCCGTCTGCATCACCATAAAAAAACTGCTGCACAATAATGCGGCCGGCGCTGTCGTGCAGGTTGTTATTGGGCATGCTGTATACAGGCGGAATGTTCAGCGTGGCGGTTAAGTCCACTTTATTGGCCGGGTCTATGGAGAGGAATAAGGTATTCAGGATACTGTAGATATACTTCATCCTGGGTTTGTTGCCCTGTTCTGCCTGGTGCAGGTTTTCCTGCACCTGCTGCAGTACCAGTGCACGCAGGCTGCTGTCGGTAATGCTGGCGTAGGAGTTGGCCACATCCACCGCATCTTCGAGGTTATTGGTTTTATCCAGGCCTTTTACAAACGCCTTCATCAGCAGGCGGGCATGATCAGGCTCCATGCGTTTAAGAAAATCGTTGAGCGTATTAAAGTTGGCGGCCATCTTGATCCACTTCTTAAAGTGATCAAAATGCACCTGCATCAGCAGGGTATCGCCGCGCGGCTTTTTCATTTTGCGGAAGATCATGGGGTATACGCCATGCGTATAACTGGAAGTATAGATTTCCTCTTCCTGTAAAACGGCGAGATAATAAAGCTCCTGTGGCGTTAATTGTTCCAGCTTGCGGAAACGTACGCCATCGGGTGATTCGTGCAGTCCGTTGATGGTATTCAGGAACTCGTCGCGGCCGGTTTGCTGCAGTTTGGCAGTAAGCGTGGCGGCCACCAGGGGCGTGTCTTTAACAGCCATACGCGCGGCATAGGCAATTTGTGTTTTTACCAGCAGTTTATAATACTTCACCTTATCCTGCATGGCCTTGGTGATTTGCGCAAAGGTTTGTTTGTTCCTGTACAAATCATCCAGGAAAGGGAAGTACTGGCGTCCGGTTTTCTGCGCAGCCATTTTCACCATCAGCTGTACCAGCGGGTCATCAATTTTTTTGATGCGCTGGCCAATGGCATTGGTGGCAGCGGCGTAGTTATAAAACACGTCCGGGTCTTCGTGGGCGGCAATCACCAGCAGGCTGTCTGCCCCGGGCAGGTTGGGATTTTTGTTGAGCAACTGTAACGTATGACCGGGGAATTTGCTGATTTCTTTCAATGCCAGTATCCCCTTCGAATCGGCGATGCCGCTGTTGGCCGCAAATACGGCATTGCGGAGCACGATATTGCCCGGTTCCAGCTGGTGTGCGGCAATCACCGGCGCAATGCTTTCACCGGCTATATTCGCCTGCATGGCGTCGCTATAGGCATTAAGCAGGTCGGCAAACTGGAAACCGGTAATGTGCCGGGCAGTATAATCGGCGATAAAGGCGTTTAACACATCGTGCAGGCCGGCCAGGTATTTCTGCTGGTTATCGGCATCAATGGCGCTGTTGTGCGGTATGGCGGTTTGAAGGGAATCGATACGGGTGGTGATCGCAGCATTTACCTGGCTGCTGGAGCCTTTTTCAAATGCAATTAAAGTGGCAATCTGCTTCTGCGACCGGTCAATGGCTTCCTGCACCGGTTGTTGTGCTTTTGCAAGGTTAACGGTCAGCAGTAATACAGTAGTAATGCCTGGCAACAAATATCGGGCTGTGCGCATGAGCGTGAAATATATTAAAAGTAAAGAATTTTACTATAACAATAGGTATGCCGGATGGCAGTACGTTACAGCAACGGGCTTCATGCGGGCAGGACTATAACAGCTGGTTTTACGGATGGAATGGCTAAGGTAAAAAAAAGTGCGCCCGGATGGAGCGCACTTTCGCATGTATCATTTTTTCTGCGGCGGCGCTGTTTTCTTCAGCCGTACCGCTGCATTTTTCTGGTAATTGGAAGTGAGGTTTACCTCGTAACGGTGGTTTTTGTCGGTGATAATCATGAGTGCTGAATTCGGTGGAATAAGGCCCAGGTTCTCGGCAAACATCACCAGGTCGTTGTTGGTGGCAATATCATCTACATGTACTTTAAACGTAATGGGTTTGCGTGTGTCGAGTTCTTTTTTGTATTCAACCAGCGCATTATTGTAGAAAATACTTACCGAATCATGGTCAAAGTCGCCGTTGTCGTACAAGTCAATGCGAACAGAATCTTCTGTTACATCCAGTTCTTTTACCAGGTCTTTGGTACGCATGTTCAGCTGCAGGGTTGCTTCGCGCTGCAGCTTGGCCACGGGCGATTCAATGGGCTTCAGGTTAACAGAATCCTGTTTGGCAATTTCTTCTTCCACGATGGTTTTAAACGGCACCTCTTTCAGCAGTTTGGTAAACTTGATATTGATGGGAGGGGCGGTGTTCTTATAAAAATCATCGGCTGTAAAGCTGCCCTGCAGCGTGGTTTCTGCGCGGGATACTTTCAATATAAAATCTCCTTCCATTTTACAATCCACGCCCAGCGCGGTGTTCACGGTTTGGTAAAACATGATGGGGATAAACTGGATGTGGAGTTTTCTGCTTGTGGCGTTGTAGGTGCCTTTTATTTTATTGCTGAAGTAACCGTTACGGAAGTAGTAATTGAGTTCACCTGTTACCACACTTCCTTTCTGGTCAAGGATAAATTCGAAGAGGTAGTTGTTGGAACTATTGGAACCGTCTACGTTGCCGGCGCCGTACCATTTGCCTTTAACAGACTGTGCCCCGGCTATTTCATAAGAGCACACAAATAACAGGATTAAACCCAATAACCTGGATACGTTGTTCATGAGGGAGGCTAGTTTGTTGCGTATGTTTTCAAGAATCGTGCTACAATTTATTTAATATAAGCTTTGAGTTCCCTTTCGGTATCTCTTTTCTTAATGGTTTCGCGTTTATCGTGTGTTTTCTTGCCACGACCCAAACCTATTTCCACTTTAACCAGGTTTTTCTCGTTCATGAAAACCCGCAGCGGAATAATGGTGTAACCTTTTTCTTTCATTTTGGCTTCAAGCCTTTTCAGCTCGCGTGCCGTTAGCAACAACTTGCGGTCGTGCACCGCAATATGGTTATTGGTAGTGCCCATTTTGTACTCTGCAATGTACAGGGCGCGCACCCATAACTCACCCTTATCAAACAGGCAAAAGCTGTCGTTGAAACTTACCTTGCCTTCCCGTATCGATTTTACTTCTGTTCCCAACAATACAATGCCTGCTACATATTTGTCTTCTATGTAGTAATTGTAATAGGCTTGCCTGTTGTTCATTTCCTTTGCCATACCTAATAAAAAATGTCCCGCCTGTTAACAGCGGGACGACAAAAATACATTATTCACAACAGCTGATTATCCTTTAAATAAAGTAATAATCTGCGTGAGTTTATCCCTGAGTATTTTGCGGTCAACGATAAAATCAAGGAAACCATGATCCAGCAAAAACTCGCTGCGCTGGAAGCCAGGCGGCAGGTCTTTTTTGATGGTTTCTTTAATTACACGCGGGCCTGCAAACCCAATCAGCGCGCCGGGTTCAGCAATGTTGAGGTCGCCCAGCATACCAAAGCTGGCCGAGATACCACCAAAGGTAGGGTCGGTAAGCAGTGATATAAACGGCAGTCCTGCATCACTCAGCTGCGACAGTTTACCGCTGGTTTTGGCCATCTGCATCAGGCTGAAAGCACTTTCCATCATACGGGCGCCACCGCTTTTTGAAATAACCAGGTACGGCAGTTTGTGTTCAATACAATAGTCAACGGCGCGGGCAAATTTCTCACCCATTACGCTGCCCAGTGACCCACCGATAAATTCAAAGTCCATGGCAGCCACTACCAGTCCATTGCCGTTTACGTTGCCGGTTGCAACGCGCATACTGTCTTTCAGGGTAGTTTTTGCATGAATTTCATCGAGCCTTTTCTGGTACGATTTGAGATCGGTAAAGCCCAGGAAGTCCTTACTGCGGATATTGTCGAAATGTATGCTGTATTCCTTGTTATCGAAAATGATATCGAAATAGTCGATACTGCCAATGCGATGGTGGTAATTACATTTCGGGCAAACAAACAGATTTTCTTTCAGCTCGGTAGTGGTGCAGATGTAGTTACACTCCGGGCACTTGCTCCACAGCCCTTCAGGAGTTTCCTTTTTATCGGCGGTAGAAGTAAGAATGCCCTTGCGCAGGCGCTGAAACCATCTTTCCCTTGCTTCTGAAGATTCAACCGATGTTGGTTCTTCACTGGCTGGCTGACCATCACCCGCAAGATTTGCTTCTAAATCCTCTTCGTTTTTCATCTTTCAATGACGTTTTTAATGCCTGTTGCACGGCCAGGATACCAACAAGTGGCCTTCCCGGGTAAACGGTACAGCAGGCAGATTTTTCATTTAAGGAAGCGCAAATAACTGGTATTTAGTTAATTAAACCAATATTTTGCGCCCTTTTTAACCACAAAAACCGATATTTCCGGTGGTTAAGGGGAGGCCGAAGTTAGTGAAATTGACATTACAACGTTTGACGTGGATAAAACGCTGTTAACCGGATGTTATATTCACACAGATGGGTTGAGGGATCGATGGTTTAATTGTTACAAGGCCTGGATTTCCTGGTCAAGGTATACATCCTGGATCTTTTCCAGCATCTGGAGGCCTTCGTTGAAGGGGCGCTGGAAGGCTTTGCGGCCCAGGATAAGGCCCATGCCGCCGGCCAGTTTATTTACCACGGCAGTATACACGGCGTCTTTCAGGTCGCTCTCGCCCTTGCTTTCGCCGCCTGAGTTAATCATGCCTACACGACCGCTGTAGCAATTGAGCACCTGGTAACGGGTCAGATCAACCGGGTGGTCGGTAGTGAGCTTTTCGTACACCAGGGGCGAGGTTTTGCCATGTTTGGTGGCCAGGTAGCCACCATTGTTGGTGGGCAGTTTCTGCTTGATGATATCTGCCTGTATGGTTACGCCCAGGTGGTTGGCCTGGCCGGTAAAATCTGCCGCTGTATGGTAATCCACGCCATTCACTTTAAAGCCGGCATTGCGGGTATAACACCACAGAATAGTGGCCATGCCCAGCTCGTGTGCATATTCAAAAGCCTCTGAAATCTCTTTCAGCTGGCGGGTGCTTTCTGCGCTGCCCCAGTAAACGGTGGCGCCAACTGCCAGGGCACCCATGTTCCAGGCGCTTTTTACGGTACCGAACAGGGTTTGATCGTACCGGTTGGGCAGGCTGAAGAATTCGTTGTGGTTGATCTTTACAATGAAGGGGATTTTGTGCGCGTATTTACGGCTCATAATACCCAGTACGCCAAACGTGCTGGCCACACCGTTACAACCGCCCTCTATGGCCAGTTTTACAATGTTCTCAGGATCAAAATAAATAGGATTGGGCGCAAAGGCAGAGCCGGCACTGTGTTCAATACCCTGGTCAACCGGGAAAATGCTGCAGTAACCGGTGCCGCCGAGGCGACCGTGGTTGAGCAGCGTTTGCAGGCTGCGGATGGTTTGGTTGTTGCGGTTGCTGTTTAACCAGATATCATCCAGGTGATGCGGGGAGGGCAGGTGCAGCGTGTTTTTGTCGATTGCGGGTTTGTGTTCAAGCAGGTAGGCTGCTTTGTCGCCTAATAATTCGGTAATGGTTGATGTTGCCATAACTGTTCTTTTGATTCATTGATGTTGCACTAACAATGAGATACAGTAATGGTTGTGCCGGAATGCGGGAAACAGTTGGCGGGAACGTGAATGTTGCGGGAGCGCCGGTGAGCCACCAGCGAATAGCCACGCATGCCCGCGAGGTGTCCTCACCGACGCGTTGTTTGTTGCAGGGGGTGTTGCCGGTGAGGACACCGGCAACGGCGTCAGGAGGTGCAGATTTCCAGCCATAAAACCATAGCACCATAAAGCCATTAAAAAAGCGACCTCCGGGTCGCTTTTTTATTATTTGTTCCTGTTGATACAGTTGAGATCTTCGAAAGATTGTTCGAGGCGTTTGATGAACGATTCTTCACCCTTACGCAGCCATACGCGCGGGTCGTAGTGCTTTTTGTTGGGTTTGTTGGGGCCTTCGGGGTTGCCGAGCTGGCCCTGCAGGTATGCTTCGTTCTTTTTGTAGTTCTCGAGAATGCCTTCCCAGAAAGCCCACTGCATATCGGTATCGATGTTCATTTTGATGGCACCGTAGCTGATGGCTTCGCGGATCTGGTGTTGCGGTGAGCCGCTGCCGCCGTGGAATACATAGTAAACAGGTTTGGGGCCTGTGCCTAATTTCTGCTCAATGTACACCTGGCTGTTGTGCAGTATTTCAGGACGCAGTTCTACATTACCGGGGCTGTACACACCGTGTACGTTACCAAAGGCTGCTGCTACGGTGAACAGGTTGCCCACTTTGCTTAATTCGGTATAAGAATAAGCTACGTCTTCTGGCTGTGTATACAACTTGTGGTTTTCAACGCCGCTGTTGTCAACACCGTCTTCTTCACCACCGGTAACACCCAGTTCAATTTCGATGCTCATGCCCAGGGGCTGCATGCGTTTGAAGAATTCAACTGAAGTATGGATGTTTTCTTCGATGGGCTCCTCGCTCAGGTCGAGCATGTGTGAGCTGAACAGGGGCTGACCTTTTTCTTTAAAATATTGTTCACCGGCATCGAGCAGACCGCTGATCCAGGGCAGCCATTTTTTGGCAGCATGGTCAGTATGCAGTACTACAGGAACGCCATAGTATTTGGCAACGTTGTGAATGTGCAGTGCACCAGAGATAGCACCGGCGATATTGGCCTGCAGGTGATCGTTGGGCATTCCCTTACCGGCGATAAACTGAGCGCCGCCGTTTGAAAACTGGATAATTACGGGGGAGTTTACCTTGGCTGCAGTTTCCAGTACCGCGTTAATGGTATTGGTTCCAATTGTATTTACTGCAGGTAAAGCAAACTGATTGTCTTTTGCATCATTGTATAAAGCTTCGAGTTCTTTTCCGTGCAGGACACCGGCTCTGTATTTGCTCATGGTGTAAAAACGTTTTTTTGTAATATGAATAAGAAATGATTGGCCTAACGGAACGCAATATACTGCAACTTGGGTTAACAGCCATCGCAACTATTTAACCGCCCACTGCTGCCTGCAACGCCTGAAATAGTCCGGCGCCTGCAGCATGGTGCTGCCATACCAGCTGAACATTTCGCCATCTGCCAGCTGTACCTGCACACCGGGCAATTCGGCCTGCAATGCCTGTACATGCTGTTGTTTAAAAGGGTAGGGTTCGGTTGAAAGCAATACCAGCCTGCAGCCCGAATCGCGCAATTGTGCCAGGGTTGTCTGCGGGTAACGCTGCTGTTCCCCGAAAACATTGTGTAACCCGCAACGGCGCAGCATGGCATGAATAAAGGTATCGCCGCCTGCGGTCATATAGGGTTGTTGCCAGATAAGATAGGCCGCCGGTACCGGTTCCTTTACCGCAGGCAACAGCCGGAAACCGGTTACCACCTGCTGCAATAACAACGCAGCCTGTTCGTGCCTGCCGGTAAGCAAACCAATATGTGCCAGTGCTTCCAGGGCAGAGGGCATATCATGCACATCACTTACATATACCTGGGCCACATTGTACAATAGCTCAACCTGCTGCTGTACGTTTTCTTCCTTACTGGCAATAATCAGCTGTGGCTGCAAGGCCTGCACCTGCTCTACGTGCACATCTTTGGTACCGCCGATGCGGGTTTTGCTGCGAAACCACGATTGCGGGTGCACACAGAATTTCGTGATGCCAACTACTTCCTCCTCCAGTCCCAGGCTATGCAGCCAGGCCGTTAATGATGGCACCAGGCATACAATGCGTGTGGGTGCCTGCGGTAAGGATATGGTTCGTTGCAACTGGTCTTGTAGCGTGATCATGGCTGCAAGTTAAGTGATGGTTGAAGGTTTAACGTTTAATGTTTGAAGTTGAAAGTGGGAGCGGAAAATGGTTCAAATGTTTGGCTGAAATACTTGCCAACAAAGGATTGCGGGAGATGCCTGTTTTTGCTAAAAGCGTTGAGTTGTGCAAAATGATTTTTTATGAAAACGTTTGCATGGCCACACCAAAGGGTTTGCGGGCTGTAAGTAGCGCTGCTGCTGCATTTCAACACATGGGGATGAACAATTACGGCCTATCTTTAATAAAATGACTGCACCTATGATTAACAGACAAGTGCTTACACTCGATGAGTTTACCATCCGTCAATTGCGCCATATTCCACATGCCACCGGCGAGCTCAGCAGCCTGCTGCGCGATATTGGCCTGGCAGCCAAAAGAGTGAATGTAGAAGTAAACAAGGCCGGTCTGGTTGATATACTCGGCGACGCAGGCGCGGTGAACGTGCAGGGAGAAGATGTAAAAAAGCTCGACATCTATGCCAATAACCAGTTAACCGGTGTGCTGCGCCATGGCATTAGTTGTGCCGGTATTGGCAGTGAAGAACTAAACGATTTTGTGGTGTTTGATGATGAAATAAGCAACAAAAGCAAATACGTGGTATTGTTCGATCCGCTGGACGGCAGCTCCAATATCGACGTAAACATTTCCATCGGCACCATTTTCAGTGTACTGCGCAGGGTGAGTGAACCGGGCATGCCGTGCAACCAGGCCGATTTTCTGCAATGCGGTACCCGGCAGGCAGCTGCAGGCTATATTGTTTACGGCTCATCTACCATGATGGTATATGCCACACGCCGCGGTGTAAATGGCTTTACCTTAGATCCTTCTATCGGTGAATTTTGTTTAAGTCATCCCAATATCAAGTACCCGGAAGACGGGAAGATCTACTCCGTCAACCACGGCAATTTTTTCCAGTATAGTGAACCGGTGCGCAACTACATTCTTGCCTGCCAGCAAAAAACTGCAGCAAACGGTGGCCCCTATACCGAACGTTATATCGGCAGCATGGTGGCCGATGTGCACCGCAATTTGATTAAAGGCGGCATTTTTATGTACCCCGGCACCACTGCCAAACCGGAGGGCAAACTGCGCCTGCTGTACGAGTGTAATCCCTTTGCCTTTATTGCAGAAGTTGCCGGCGGCAAAGCCACAGACGGTCATCGCCGTATTCTCGATATTCAACCCACACACCTGCACCAGCGTTCACCATTTTTTACCGGCAGTAAACACATGATGGAGGAGCTGGAGCAGCATCTTCAGCCATAAAGCCATCGAACCATTCAGCTATTTTGGCGATTCTGGTACAATAGTTGGGTACTGGTGTTCGTTATTAAACCATATTTCAACCAATTATGTCTAAATTATTCCGAGTGATCCGCTTTGCTTTCATATGTACTGTTGTTATTCTCGTTGCCTGTCAAAAAGGAACTACCTCTTCGTCTGTGGCCTATAAAAAAGATGGCGGCGACAATACGATCAGCCTTAACGGCATGGAGAAAAATATCCTGTATTACATTAACCAGCACCGCCGCGAAATTGGTAAGCCTGAGTTAAAAATGATTGACCCGGCAAGTACTGCAGCAGAAAAACACAGTGCCAATATGGCTGCACGCCGCACTGGTTTTGGCCATGAGGGATTTGAAGACAGGGTAGGCAATGTAGGCAAACAAATAGGCGGCATCAGCGGTGCTGCCGAAAATGTGGCTTACGGTGAACTTACTGCACAGGAAGTGGTGAACGGCTGGCTGCACAGCCCCGGGCACAAGAAAAACATAGAAGGCAATTACAATTTAACCGGCATTGGTGTGGCAAAAGATAAAAACGGCACCATTTTCTACACGCAGATTTTCCTGCGTAAGTAGTAACTTGCCGCTGTTATGCAAAAGACGATTATATCTGTACAAAACCTGGTAAAGCGATACGGTGATTTCGAGGCGGTCAAGGGCATCAGTTTTGACGTATATGAAGGGGAGATATTTGGTTTACTGGGTCCGAACGGAGCCGGTAAATCAACCACCCTTGAAATCATTGAAACACTGCGCCCCAAAACAAGCGGCAGCATTGTGGTAAATGGCATCAACCTCGATGAAGCGCCAAATGATATCAAGAAAATCATCGGCGTGCAATTGCAGTCCTCAGGTTATTATCCCAATCTCAACTTAACGGAGCTGATTGAACTGTTCGCCGGTTTATACAACCGCAGCGTTAACGCGCTGGAACTGCTCGATACCGTGAATCTGCGCGATAAGGCAAAGAACAAATACAAAGAGCTGAGCGGTGGCCAGAAGCAGCGCTTCTCCATTGCCACCACGCTCATCAACGATCCATCGATTATCTTCCTTGACGAGCCTACTACCGGTCTTGACCCCCAGGCCAGGCGCAATTTGTGGGATCTGATACTGGATATTCGTAAAAAAGGCACTACCGTTATCATCACTACCCACTACATGGACGAAGCAGAAATTCTGTGCGACCGTGTAGCCATTGTTGATGCCGGCCGCATCATTGCCCTGAACACACCCGACCAGCTGATCGACGAACTGGTAGCCACAGGCTTCGAACGCCCCAAGGAAGTAAAGAAAGCCAATCTGGAAGATGTGTTCATCCACATCACCGGCAAAGCGTTGCGGGAGGAGTGAGGGAGAGCTGGTGAATAGTGAGTGATCTTGGCGAGTACCAATTTCGAGAATCGGGAATCGACAGTCGAGACGATCTTAGCGAAGGCTTTATGGTGAGTTGTGAGTGATCTTAGCGAGTACCAATTTCGAGAATCGGGAATCGACAGTCGAGACGATCTTAGCGAGTAGTATACTTGTTTCCGTAGGCAATTACACCAAACAAGCTTGCAGCTTGTAGCTGGTTTTTATTGGTTTTCAACTATTGTGCCTTCATTAGCACATTTTCAAATTTTCAAATTCTCAAATTGCTCCCTCTATGGATCTTCGTTACCCTATTGGTCAGTATGAGCCGCAGGCGTTTTCTGAAACGCAGTTGCAGCGCTGGCTGGCAGACTTGCAGTTTTTGCCCGATGAATTGGAAATAGCTGTTCAGACGCTGGACGAAGCACAGCTGAACACGCCTTACCGCGAAGGCGGATGGACGGTGAAACAACTGGTGCATCATGTGGCAGACAGTCACATCAATGCCTACACGCGTTTTAAACTGGGACTTACTGAAGACACCCCCACGATTAAAACCTATGAAGAAAAAGAATGGGCATTGCTGAATGATGTGCAAACCGTGCCCATCAACATATCGCTTACTTTGCTGCATGCACTGCATCAGCGGCTGGTAGCCACTTTACGCAGCCTGCCGCGCGAGGCGTGGGACAGAACTGTATTTCACAGTGGTGCAGGTAAAACCGTTACCCTCTGGTACTTGCTGGGGAGCTATGCCTGGCATGGCAAACACCATACTGCTCATGTTACCGCATTAAAAGAACGCATGGGTTGGAACTAGATAAAACAATATACTATGAGTGATTTAATCTGGAAAACACTGTCATCTGAATACCTGTTTAAAGACAACTGGCTGAAAGCAAGAAAAGACCGCTGCGAGCGTGCAGACGGCACCATCATTGACCCATATTATGTTCTGGAATATGATGATTGGGTAACAGCGTTACCGGTAACTGAAGATGGCAAAATCATTCTCGTGCGTCAATACCGCCATGCATTGGGCGAGGTTTGCATTGAGCTGCCCGGCGGTTGTGTAGATGCATCCGACGCTGCGCTGGAAGATGCCATTCGCAGGGAAATGCTGGAAGAAACCGGTTATGCTTTTGAAACCGTGCACTACCTGGGCCGCACTTCTGCCAACCCCAGTACCAATGCCAATCTCATGCACATGTTTGTAGCCACAGGCGGCAAAAGGGTGCAAGACCAGGATCTGGATCAGAACGAAGAAATCGAGGTGCTGGAGGTAACATTTGAAGAACTGCAGCAGCTGATTGATGAAAAGCGCATCGTGCAATCCATGCACATGAATACGATATTCTATGCGTTACGGTACCTGGATAAGCTGGGATATAAATAGTGAGCGAAAGCCGGTGAATAGTGAATAGCCAATAGCCAATAGTCAATAGTGAATGAAATACAAAGGCCCGCAGCTTGCACATTCGTGCTGCTGCGGGCTTTATTGATTATCACACTTTCAAATTTTCAAATTTGCACATTAGGCATTTATCTCTCCTACCAGGAATACGCTGCCGCAAACCAGGATGAGGTCGTTGGGGTGGGCGTGCTGGCGGGCATGGGCGATGGCGGTGTTTACATCTTCGTAAGTGGTGCCGCGCAGGCCACGGGCTGCTGCCTGCTGTGCCAGTTCTTCTGCCGGTAAGGCGCGCGGAATATGGGCATGCGTGAAATAGTAGGTGGCTGTTTCGGGCAGCAGGGCCAGTATGTTTTTAATCTCTTTGTCTTTTACCATGCCAAATACAATATGCAGGTCCTGGTAAGTAGCCAGCTCCAGCTGTGACAGCATTTGCCTGATGCCGTCTTCATTGTGGCATACATCTGCTATTACAGCAGGGCTTTCGTGCAGCTGTTCCCAGCGGCCATGCAGCCCATTGATCTTTTTTGTATGCGACAGCGCGTGCTGCACCTGTTCGTGCGGCAGTGTAAACCCGCGTTGCTTTAATTGCTGTATGGCAGTTAGTACGGTAGCAAGGTTTTTTGCCTGGTATATGCCGGGCAAATCAAGCTGCCAGGTAGTGCGTGCATCTGTGCGTTTTTCGGCCATGCTTACCGTCAACTGATGGTGATTGTATTGCCAGTCTGTTGCATAAAACGTTTGCGTTGCATATACCAGGGGGGCTTGCTGTGCTGCTGCTTTATGTTCAAACACAGGTTGTGTTTCTTCATTTGCTTCACCAATTACTACAGGAATTCCTTGCTTGATGATACCTGCTTTTTCACCGGCAATCTCGGTAAGGGTATTGCCCAGCATGTTCATATGGTCGTAGCTGATATTGGTAATGATGCTGAGTTCGGGGGTAATGATATTGGTGCTGTCGAGCCTGCCGCCCAGGCCTACTTCAATCACGGCAACATCTACGTTTTGCTGCGCAAACCATTCAAAGGCCATGGCCACGGTGATCTCGAAAAACGAAGGCTCGATGCTTTCGATGAGTGGTGCAATGCGTTGGGTGAAATCAATTACAAATTGTTCTGAACACATGGCGCCGTTCACTTTAATGCGTTCCCTGAAATCTTTCAGGTGCGGTGAAGTGTATAAGCCTGTTGTATAACCGGCTGTTTGCAGCACTGCTGCCAGCATGTGACTGGTTGATCCCTTGCCATTGGTACCTGCAATATGAATGCTTTTAAAACGTTGCTGCGGGTTGCCCAATGCTTCACACAATGCAATGGTATTGGTCAGGTCTTTTTTAAAAGCCGCCGAACCAATACGGCTGAACATGGGAAGCTTGTTGAAAAGGTAATCAAGTGTTTGCTGGTAGTTCATTTTGCAAAGTAAACGTGATTGCACGATATGGAGAAGCAATATTTGAAGCAGCAGATAGTGTTCAATTGTTTCATTGTTCTCGGAAGGAGTTCTGTGAGCGCTATTTTTTACCGCCAAGGGCACAAAGAGAAAACCCGCGGAGGTCACAAAGAAGAGCCCGTTCAATCAAGAACTCACTTAGATCACCACAGGAAAACAACTGTAAGCTTCAAGCTACGAACTGCAAGCCTGTTGGGTTGTAAATCGCCTTAGGCGACAGTTTTTATACTCGCTGAGATCGTCTCGACTGTCGATTCTCGATTCTCGAAATTGTTACTCGCTAATTTCCCTCACGACTGACGTATAGGCTCTCCATCAATTCAACTTAAAGTCGAACACAATAGTACCTGTTTGCTGTGTGCCGCCGGTGTTGAATTTAAGTTGTTGTGCCTTGCGGATGGCGATACTGCGGATAGTAGTGTTGGTGGTGGTAGTGCCGCGCGGGTTAACGGTGGCGCCTGTTACAGTGCCGCTTTCGTTTACTGATACATCGACTGCTACCTTGGCGTTTTCGTTAAAGTCGTCCTGGAAGGATGGGAAGTGGGTAATGCGGCGACCCTGCAGACCGCTGCGAATGCTTACGCCGCTTTTGCCTGAGCCACCGTTGCCGGTATAACTGTCGCTGTTGGGATTGCCATTGGGTTTACCCTGGTCGCCCTTGCCGCCTGCGATGCCCTGGTTGCGAACACCGTTATAACTGTCTGCCCCGTTGCCGCCATTGCCGGTGTTTTTACCGCCTGCATATACTGCCTTGGGTTTGGGCGGCACCGGTGTGGGGTTGGGTACTACTGCTTTGGGTTTTTTATGTGCAACGGAGGTTTCGGTATGTTTGGGGTTGGGTTTGGGCGATGGTTTGTCTGGCGTATGAATAGGTGTTGCGTCGGGATCTTTTGATTCTTCTACCGGCTTGGTTTCTTCGGGTGCTGCATTGGTTTGTGCAGAGGGGGGCGGATCGAAGGTGGTAGTTTGCTCGGCAGAGGCTTCGCCGGGTATGGCAGGGGCAATATCGCCCTGGCCCTGGTCGCTGTTGCCCAGGTTTACTTCAATGCCTTCGTCCTGCACGGGTACGGGCATCTGCGGCAATGTCCAGCCTATTACAAACAGTAACAGTGCCAGCACGCCAATAATCACCGCGGTTAATCCCAGTGCCTGTAAATTCTTTTTCGATTCGAAGTTGGCCTCCATGCAATTCGGTTGTGCAACAAAGATATAGTTATTCAGCTATGAGTGGGAACGAGAATCGAGAATCGACACGTCGAGACTATTGAAGCGAGTACCAGTTTCGCGAGGCGGATATATTCCCTCATGATGCCCATGCCGGTGTCCTCACCGGCATGGGTGTTTGGTTGGTGGCTGTGATAGTTCTAAGTTATTAATTTACAATTTGTATGCTACTCATGATTCGATACGCTTCCGTGGGAAGTTTTGGCGGAGTGATCTTAAACATCAAACATTAAACTTCAAACATTAAACCTGTATAGTACAAAGAAACTTTAATAATGTGCAAAATCCAACTGGTAGTTGCCTTTGATGCGTTCGATGGGCGGGTTGTAATAACCAAACTGTACCTGTGGAAACTCTTCGTGTATCAGTTCCATCAGTTGTTTTACACCCAGCATTTCGCCGGTTTCGGTAACACCTATCTGGCCGAGGTACCAATCAGGGTCAATGTTGAAATTGCGCCACTGTATCATGGTTAAATCAGTATCGATAATGAGTTGGCGCAGTGCTTCATATTCTTCAACGGTATCAGTCATACCGGGGAACACAAAGTAGTTGATGCTGGCCCATCCGCCGTAACTGCGTACTACTTTCAGGCTTTCAACAATGTCTTCAAACTGGTAGTTGTTGGGGCGGTAATAAGGCGTGTAAATATGTTTGCGGGCAGAGTTGGTGCTTACCCTGATGCTGTTTAAACCGGCTTCGCAAAGCGCACGTACGGCATTGGGTTTTGAACCGTTGGTGTTGATGTTGATGCTGCCTTTATCAGTATGTTTCCTGATCTCGATGATCGATTCGCGGATGGTTTCCCACATGAGCAATGGTTCGCCTTCGCAGCCCTGGCCAAAGCTTACAATGGGGTAGGGCGCGTTCATAAGATGCGGTACGGTGAACTCAACAATCTCTTCTGCCAGCGGCTTAAACGTAAGCCTGTCCTGCGTGGAAACAATGCTTTCTTCAGCCGGCTGAAAAGAGATACAGCCTATACAGTTGGCGTTACATGCAGGAGAGCTGGGCACCGGACATTCCCAGCGACCCAATGCAAAATTGCGGGCAGCCGGACAATGATAGGTTTGACAGCAGTTTTCCATCAGGTGTTTTACCAGCCTGTTGTGCGGGTAAGCTGCCAGCAGGTTAGTGGTGCCGTCGGCAATTTTATCATCATCGTAACCGGCGCATTCCTGGCGTATGTCGCGTTCTATGCGTACTGCGGGAACATAAAATTTTTCATTAAGCCAGCCTGCTGCCGTGTAACAGAACAAAGGCAGGGTAGGCGCATCGGGCGCTGTTTCGTATGCCGCGAGGTATAAACCGGTATGTGCAGGTGGTATAAATGCAGCTACGGCCCATCCTTTCTCACAAAGACGCAGGTCGCCTGTTTCCACATCAATACCAATCCCACGTCGGCCAGGCAGCTCGTACAGGTTACCGCCGTCGGGCAGTTCTATCCAGTCTTCTTCGGGAATGGGCAATGCGTCCCAGCCTGCACGCCCGGTGACGTATAAACTGGTGTCTTCAAATATACTGCCTTGTCCGTCGGAGTAAAGTAAGTAAGGAGATTGTGGTAATGCCATCGTGCAAAGATCGGATAATTTCGTGAATCAGGAAAGCCATCGAGAATCGAGAATCGACAGTCGAGATGATCGGAGCGGGTATTACTCGTGAGGCGTCAGTCGTGAGTGATTGAAGCGGGTAACGATTTCGAGAATCGACAGTCGACAGTCGAGACGATTGGAGCGAGTATTACTCGTGAGACGTCAGTGGTCAGTCGTGAGTGATTGAAGCGGGTAACAATTTCGAGAATCGACAGTCGACAGTCGAGACGATTGAAGCGGGTATTACTCGTGAGGCGTCAGTCGTGAGTGATTGAAGCGGGTAACGATTTCGAGAATCGACAGTCGACAGTCGAGACGATTGGAGCGAGTATTACTCGTGAGGCGTCAGTCGTGAGTGATTGAAGCGGGTAACAATTTCGAGAATCGAGAATCGACAGTCGAGACGATTGGAGCGAGTATTACTCGTGAGGCGTCAGTCGTCAGTCGTGAGTGATTGAAGCGGGTAACAATTTCGAGAATCGACAGTCGACAGTCGAGACAATCTTGGCGAGTAGTAAACCTATTGCAGGAGGCGATTTACAACCAGACAAGCTTGCGGCTCGTAGCCCGCCGCTGTTCCTTCATGTCGTGAGTGAACTAAAGTGTTTGCCAACTTTAAACTTCAAACATTAAACCTTTAAACAATTAAACCATTGAAACAACTGCCTCTACCGGCTTCCCTGGATGCTGGTTCGGCAGAAATCGTTGAACTCCTGTTCCATGTCTTTGCCGTAGGGTTCGGTGTGTTGCTGGATGAGTTTGTTGTTTTTGAAATCGATAGTGAGCAGTTCGTCTTTCAGTACTGCATTGCCAATGCTGTTCCAGGTAAAGTGTTTGCGTGGTATGCTGTTTACCGTTACGTTGTCTTTACTGAAACCGATTTCCAGCGGGGTTTTAGCATAGCTCTCCAGAAAGGCTGCCAGCAGGTAAAACACACCGAGGTACCAGAAATCGCGGTGCATGGATAGAATGCCAACGGCGATAATGAGCAAACCACCGCGCAGGAAGAAGCGCTGGCGTATTTTCTTGTGCCTTATTTTGGCAATGAAGAACACCAGCACAATTACGGCGAACAACACATCCAGCAGGTTGCGGGTGATGGCGAAAAAGCGCAGGAAAAACAGGAATCCCAGTATGTACAACAAAAAACCAATGAGGTCAATACCACTCCGGTCTTTCTTTTTTAGTGTAATTACATAATCATACTGCTCAGTCATGCATGTTGCTTTTGATCAGTAAATTGCTCATACGCCACAGCAGGTGTGCGCCTACGTTCGAATCCCAGTCGTATTCGCCAACGCCTACTTCTACCAGGTCAAACCCGATGAGTGTACGGCCGCTTTCCACAATTTTGTTAAAGAGATAGAGCACCTGCTCTGCTTCAAAACCGCCCTGTACAGGGGTGCCGGTATGCGGACATAATTTGGGATCCAGTCCGTCTATATCAAAGCTGATGTGTACTTTCTGGGGCAGGTGCTGTATCATTTCGTTTACCAGCTGTTTCCAGGTTTCGCCTTCAAACAGGCGCTCTTTCAGCTGCTGGTCGAAGTAAGTGATGACCCTGCTGTTGCTGTTATTGATGTACGCCCATTCTTCTTCACACAAATCGCGAACGCCCACCTGCACCAGTTTCTGGATCTCGGGTATTTCGCCCAGCGCATTGTACATCACAGAAGCATGGGAGTAAGTAAAGTCGTTGTATGACCTGCGGAGATCGCAGTGTGCATCAATCTGCAGAATACCGAACTGGCCATGTTTTTCGGCCTGTGCCTTAAAGTAACCCAGCGGTGTGCTGTGGTCGCCGCCGATAAGGCCCACCAGCTTGCCCTGTTTCAGCAGGTCGGTGGTTTGTTCGTACACCCAGTTGTTGAGCAGTTTACCGCCTTCGTTAATTTCCCGCAGGCTTTTGCACATGAACTTGTTCTTTTCAACAAGGTCGCCTTTGGAGATATAATCGATATACAGCTCGGCTTCTTTGCGCAGGTAATCGCTTTTCAGCAATATTTTCTTGTTTACATCTCGCATGTAGAAGCCTTTTTTCCAGGCATCGGGTGCTTGTGTATCAAATAAATCAACCTGTAAACTTGCCTTGCAAATATGTTCGGCACTGCGGGCGGTGCCGGCTCCGTAACTAACGGTTACTTCCCATGGTACGGGTAGTAAAACTAACTGGGCGTCTTCTTCGGAGAAGGGGAGACCGAAAATATTATTATTCGGGTTCCCTGCAGCATTCGGATCAAAACGGGATAGATCTGCCATTGGGCACTTATTAGTCCTTTAAACGTAAAACGGCATGCAAGTTATGTCAAAAAGCTGGTATCTCGGGTTAAAAACCACTAAAAGCCTTTTCGGGCTACTATTGCAACTTTTGGCGGAAGCGCTTAGCAGGGTGATATTCTGCCGGTTATAGGGCCAATCTTTTATATGCGCGTTAACGTTTTTAACAAAAAGGGTTTATTTATTATGCTACACTGTAAGTTGTTTTTGCCCTAATTTCGCGCTTGAAACCACTTATCAAGATGAAGAAGACGCATATTATTGCGCTGGTGCTTATTGCTGTGTCTATCGCTGTTTTAATCAGCTTTATGGGAGATACTTCTACCTACGACACCATTGCATCTGCGAGGCAAAAAGAAGGGAAATTCGTCCACCTGATCGCTAAAATGGATAAAACGCATCCCGTGGATTACGATCCGGTGAAAAATCCCAACTACCTGAGCTTTACCGCCATTGATACTTTGGGCAATGCCATTAAAGTGGTTTACCACAACAACAAACCTACCGACATGGAGAAAAGTGAGCGCCTGGTGCTGAAAGGACGGGTACAGGGCGATCATTTTGAATGCAAAGATATTTTATTGAAATGTCCCAGCAAATACAAAGACGATCCCAATGCCGTGCAGAAAAATGTAAACGCTGCGGTTTTGCAATAATCCCGCTGCAGCCCCGGGCTGCGGTAAACCCCCTCATAAATGAATTACATAGGTGAACACTTATTGCCCGGCCAGCTCGGACATTTTTTCGCCGTACTGGCGCTTGTTGCTGCTGTTATCGCTACCATCGCATATTTTAAAGCCAACAGGGAAAAAATTCCTGCCGACAAAGCCAGCTGGCTGCGTTTGGCACGTGCGGCTTTTATTATAGAATCCATTGCCGTTGCAGGCACTTTTATTACACTTTTTTATATTGTAAGCAATCACTACAGCGAATACTTCTTTGCCTGGAACCACTCTTCCCGTTCACTGCAGCCGCAGTACCTGCTGGCCTGTATATGGGAAGACCAGTCTGGCAGTTTCCTGTTGTGGAATATATGGCATGTAGTGCTGGGCTGGTGCATTATTCTGCGCGCCAAAAAATGGGAAGCACCGGTAATGACGGTGGTAAACTTTGCGCAGTTCTGTATAGGCACCATGCTCATTGGTATTTACATCGGCGGTACCAAAATAGGCGCCAATCCCTTTATTTTATTCAGGGAGCAAATGCCCAACCTGCCGCTGTTTACCAATCCCGATTACCTGAGCATACCGCGTGTGCGTGATGGTAACGACCTTAACGCACTGCTGCAGAACTACTGGATGGTAATTCACCCGCCGGTACTGTTTCTCGGTTTTGCTTCTACCATTATACCCTTTGCCTTTGCATACGCAGGCCTGGTAAACAAAGACCATAGCTGGACGCGTATATCGCTGTCCTGGGCCGGTTTTTCAGGTGCTGTACTTGGCGTAGGCATTATGATGGGTGCTGCCTGGGCTTACGAAAGTTTGTCGTTCGGCGGCTACTGGGCATGGGATCCGGTTGAAAATGCTTCGCTGGTGCCCTGGCTGGTAATGGTAGCCGGTTTGCATACCAACCTGGTATACCGCCACAGTGAATATTCTTTGCGCAGTACTTACCTGTTCTATATACTGGCTTTTTCGCTGGTATTGTATTCCACCTTCCTTACCCGCAGCGGTATACTGGGCGACAGCTCGGTGCACGCGTTTACAGGGGCGGATATGACTACCCAGCTGGCCTTGTTTGTACTGGTATTCTTTTTACCCGGCATGTACCTGTTTTTCAAAGAAAGGAAAAACATTCCCACCATTGCGCGGGAAGAAAATACCTACAGCCGTGAGTTCTGGATGTTTATCGGTGCGCTGGTATTATTGCTGGCAGGCATTATTATTATTGCCAAAACATCTACACCGGTAGTGAACAAAGTATTTGGTACCAGCATCGCCGATCCCGAAGATCCCAAGTTTGCACACAACCAGATCCAGATATTTATTGCGATCATTATTGGTGTGTTAACGGCCATCACACAGTATTTCAAATACAAGGCCACACCCAAAGGTGCATTCTGGAAAAAGATTATGCTGCCAACCATTATTGCAGTGGTTATCAGCGCCAGCATCAGTGCATTCGGCGGTGTGAATTACAATGAAAAAGGCATCGGCTTCCTGGTAGCGATACACCTCGGCATTTTTGCCAGTGTGTATGCAGTAGTAGCCAATGCAGGTTATATATGGCTGGGCATGAACGGTAAGATAAAAGCCGCAGGCGCTTCTGTTGCACACGTAGGTTTTGGCCTGGTGCTGTTGGGTATCTTAATCTCATCGAGCAAGAAAACCGTGCTTAGCTGGAATACGACGGGCATTACTCCTTTACAGGCCCCTGATCCCAAACAAAAGAACAGTTTGTCCGGCGACCCGGCTGAGAACATCACCCTGTTTAAAGGCATCCGCACCGATATGGGTAAATACCATGTTACCTACCAGGGCGATTCGCTGAACCAGTACGACCGCAAGAAGTATTTCCAGCTGTTGTTCGAGGACAAGGCTACCGGCAAAGCGTTTGCATTGTACCCTGATATCATGCGTATGAACAAGGGGCAGGAAGAACCTTCTGCCAACCCCGATGCCAAACATTACTGGAACAGGGACGTGTTTGTATACATCACTTCCTGGATTGACGGCAACAAAAAAGATACCGCAGGTTTTGTTCCCAGGCAGATGAAAGTAGGGGATACCGTATTCTACTCCAACGGCATGATTGTGCTGAACAAGGTAAACGTAAACCCTGCAGACAATAAACTGAAACTGGAACCGAACGAAACAGCCATGGTGCTGGATGTGACGGTGATTTCAAAAGAAGGAACCAGGTACCAGGCCAACCCCGGCGTTGCTATTTCACAGAATGCACAAAACGCACGCAGTCTGCCCGATACAGTAGTAGCGCAAAACCTGGCATTGCAGTTTAACCGGGTGATTGACGAGAAAGAAGGCAAGCTGGAACTGGGCATTAAGGAAGACAGGGCGATGAATACCCTGCTTACTGCCAAGGTGTATGAGTTTCCGTTTATTTTCGTGTTGTGGATTGGTGTAATTGTAATGGCCGTAGGCTTTGTAATGAGCATGTGGCAACGAATAAAACGAGACAACAAATTAGCGAGAGCATAAAAAAACGCCCCCGGCTGAACCGGGGGCGTTTTTTCGAGAATCGAGATTCGACAGTCGAGACTATCTCGGCGAGTATAAAATTACTTTCGCCCACTGCTGTGTCCTCACAGCAGCTCATAATTGGATAAAGCTTGCGGCTGTTTTATTCACTATTCACTATTGCCTATTCACCGGCTTTGTTTTCACTCACCACCACACGCTCATTTCTTCTTCTTTGGTGCTGCTTTAACAGGTGTTTTTGCCGGTTTTACTGCTGCGGCTTTTGCGATAGAATCTACTTTAAATAGTGCGGTTTGCAGTAACACGCTGTCGCAGTCGCGGTGCAATTGGGCAGCTACTTTTTTTACTTTTTCTTCCATGTTCATAGCTGCCTGCAATTGCTGCCGGGCCGCCTCCTGTTTATCTGCAACAGGCTGTTGGCAGGCGAGGGTGCACAGGCACAAGGCTGTTAAAATGATTTTGTTTGTGCTCATTGTGCCGAATCTTTTTTAAGGTGTTGCAGGGAATCTATCAGTAGGGGCAGCCTGTATTTATTGGCAGAATCACATTGCTGTTGTACTGCCTTGTAGGCCGAATCAATACGTATGCTTGCAATGGAATCGAGCTTTTTTTCAAACTCCAGTGTTGTGTCACTTACTTCATCAGATTTGCCGGCAGGAGAGCACCCGCAACAACAGTAAAGGTTTAAGAAAACAATAACAAATGCGCCAATTAGTTTTGCATGCATAGCAGCTTCATTACCCGGTTGAATGTCTATATTTACGTATCGGCGTGCCGATGTTTTTACCATGAGGTATTGTAAAAATACAATTCGCTTTGCATTCGTGAGCTTTGTGCTGGTTATTTGTGCGGCCAACCGTACACATGCCCAGAATGGCACCGGTATGTACGATACCATCCGGGTAAACGCATGCATTGAATCGAACGGTGATACAGTGCCCTGTTCGTTTTTACCGCCGGTATACATCTACACGCATTTAACACCCAAATGGCGGGCTTATCATGCAGAGTGGACACGCCTGCGCAATGCGGTGTATGTGACCTATCCTTACGCCATTGCAGCTTCACGGGTAATGAACCAGATTAATGCACAACTGGTAAATGTGAACGACCGCAAGCAGCGCAAAAGCATCATCAAATCGCGCGAGAAAGAGTTGAAACGCGAGTTTGCCGACAAGCTCACCCAGCTCTCGGTATACCAGGGCAAAGTGCTCATGAAACTCATTCACCGCCAAACAGGCAATAACTGCTACGAAATCATTGATGAATACAAGGGCGGCTTTACCGCTGCATTTTACCAGACAGTGGCCATTGTATTTGGTTCTAACCTGAAACAGGACTATGAGCCTGCCGGGAAAGACCAGGCCATGGAATCCATTGTGGTAGATGTGGAGCGCATGTACGGGGTAAGACGGTAACCCTATGTTAAATATTGCGCAGTTCCTGTATCCAACAGCCTCTTTCTCAATATCCTTCCCGATTGCGATAGTGTTTTTACGTATAATTGGTGTAATTTGCGGCACATTTATGAAGGTAGATATTCTTGCTTTTGGCGTACATCCCGACGATGTGGAATTAGGATGCTCAGGAACCCTGATTGCCTCTGCGCAGCAGGGTAAGAAAGTAGCTGTTGTTGATTTAACACAAGGCGAGCTTGGAACTCGCGGCACCATTGAAACACGCACGGCCGAAGCTGCTGAAGCAGCAAAGATTATGGGTGTACATGCAAGGGAAAACCTTAAAATGGCAGACGGCTTTTTCCAGATAGATGAACAAAACATTAAGAAAGTAATTGTCGCTATCCGGAAATACCAGCCTGATATAGTTTTGTGTAACGCGCTGGAAGACCGCCATCCGGATCACGGAAGGAGTTCACAGCTGGTAGAAGACGCGGCTTTTTTGTCGGGTTTGCGTAAGATTGAAACCGCAGTTGACGGAGTGGCACAAGAAGCCTGGCGACCCAAGTATGTATTTCACTACATACAGGATCGTTACCTGAAGCCCGATTTTGTATTTGATATTTCTGCACACATGGAGCAGAAAATTAAAGCGGTGCAGGCCTATCATACCCAGTTTCATTCTCCCGCAACCACCAATACCCACGAGCCGCAAACCTACATTTCATCGCCCGATTTCCTTGACACCATCACTGCACGTGCATTGATGCTGGGCAAAAGAATAGGGGTGCGTTATGCAGAGGGCTATATTTCGAAGAAAATGCCGGGCATCAGCGATTTTGATGCTTTTGTGCAGCAAACAACATAACACCGGAGGCAGAGTACCTGGTCCTCCGTTATTATAAGTAACCCGATTTTATCATTTTTTGAAGCCTTTTAGAGTTTATGCAAACGCCCAAATTTGCTCACCCCAAGCAGTCCTTTCACACCGTGCTGAAGACAAGGGTGAACGATTATTTTACGGAAAACGGGAAAGAATCAACCGGCAATTTTGCCCTGTGGAGTAAAGCCATTATCCTGCTGGTTGGTTATGTGCTCACTTACATTCACCTGGTGTTTTACACACCGGCTACTGTATGGGCCATTTTAGAATGTGTTTTGCTGGGTGGTCTTACCGCCGCCATCGGCTTTAATATTATGCACGACGGCGGTCACGGCAGTTTCAGCAAGTACCCCGGTGTAAACAAATTTGCAGCTGCCGTAACACTTGGTTTTCTCGGCGGCAGCCATTTTATGTGGAACATGAAGCACAACATTATTCACCATGCCTACACCAATGTTGACGGTATTGATGATGATATTGATGCAAAACCCTTCCTGCGCCTGGCTTCTACGCAGGAGAAATACAAAATGCACCGCTACCAGCACCTGTATTTCTGGTTTTTCTATGCCTTCCTGTACCTGTACTGGATTTTCTTCTCCGATTACCGCAAATACTTCAGCGGCAAAGTAGGTCCTATTCCACTGAAGAAAATGAAGTTCAAAGATCATTTCTATTTCTGGCTGTATAAAGTGATTGCCCTGATTACCATGGTGGTAGTACCCATTTACACAGTTGGCGTAATACCTACCATTGTTGGCATACTGATTATGACTGCTTTTGCCGGGTTTATCCTGAGCATTGTATTCCAGCTGGCACATACCGTTGAGCATACTTCCTTCCCTGTGCAGGATGTGGAAAGCGGCCGCCTGGAAGACGAATGGGCCATTCACCAGTTAAAAACCACGGCCAACTTCGCTACCCGCAGCAAACTGGTATCCTGGCTTGTTGGCGGACTGAATTTCCAGATTGAACACCATTTGTTCCCTAAAATATCGCACGTACACTATCCTGCCATCAGCCGCATTATCAAAGAGGCCTGCCAGGAATACGGTGTACAGTATGTAGAATATAAACGCATGTCACAGGCCGTTGTATCGCACATCCTGTTCCTGAAACAAATGGGAACGGCGTAGATAGTGGGGCCTTAAACAAAAAAGCCCGCGGCCGTGCCGCGGGCTTTTTTGTGTGCGTGTTTGTGAGTGGTGAGTGAAAAACAAAGCCGGTGAATAGTGAATAGTCAATTGTGAATAAAACAGCCGCCGTTGCCGTTGCCGGTGTCCTCACCGGCAACATTCGCACCACAGGAAACAGCTGCAAGCCTGTTTGGTGTAAGCCGCCTCCGGCGACAGGTTTTATACTCGCTTAGATCGTCTCGACATGTCGACTGTCGATTCTCGGAATTGTTACTCGCTTAGATCGTCTCGACATGTCGACTGTCGATTCTCGGAATTGTTACTCGCTTAGATCGTCTCGAGGTGTCGATTCTCGATTCTCGATGGCTTTTTTCACATTTCATAACTTTCATTTTCGTTGCATAATGTTACCTTTGCGGCAAATTTGGAACTATGTCAAAAGTAAAAGTAGGATTGGTGCAGATGACCTGTACCGCCAGCAAACAGGAGAACCTGGACAAGGCAATTGCCAAAGTACGTGAAGCGGCTGCACAAGGCGCGCAGATTGTATGTTTACAGGAACTGTTTACATCACTTTACTTCTGCGACGTAGAAGATTACGATAATTTTTTACTGGCCGAAACCATTCCTGGTCCTTCAACAGATGCGTTGCAGCAGGTGGCCGGTGAACTGGGTGTGGTAATCATCGCTTCCCTGTTCGAGAAAAGGGCGCAGGGACTTTACCACAACACCACCGCTGTACTGGATGCGGATGGCAGCTACCTCGGCAAATACCGCAAAATGCACATCCCCGACGACCCGGCTTATTACGAGAAATTCTATTTCACACCGGGCGACCTGGGTTATAAAGTATTCAAAACAAAATTTGCTACCATCGGCGTGCTGATCTGCTGGGATCAGTGGTATCCTGAAGCTGCACGTATTACTTCACTCATGGGTGCGGAAATCCTGTTTTATCCCACCGCTATCGGCTGGGCTACTTCACAGGATGAAGCTACCAATGTGGAACAATACAACGCCTGGCAAACCATTCAGCGCAGCCATGCCGTAGCCAATGGTGTACACGTGGTAAGCGTGAACAGGGTAGGCTTTGAGCAGGATGGCCTGATGAAATTCTGGGGTGGCTCTTTTGTAGCCAATCCTTTCGGCACCATCATGTACCAGGCTTCACATGAAAACGAAGAAATCATTATCCAGGAAATCGATACCAAACTGAGCGACCGCTACCGCACACACTGGCCGTTCATGCGCGACAGGCGTATTGATTCTTACCAACCCATTACCAAACGTTATATTGACGAAGACTGAGAGCGAGCATCGAGAATCGACACCTCGAGACGATCTTAGCGGGTCCGATTCGTGAGCCGTCAGTTGTGAGTTGTGAGTTGTGAGTGATCTTAGCGAAGACTTTGTCGAGCATCGACGCGTCGACTATCTAAGCGAGGGTTTGGTCTAAGCGGATAAGTGGAAAACACTGCCGCAGGTCAACGCCCCAACAGGCTATAAGCTATAAGCTTGCAGCTGTTCCCTTTTCCAATAACTATATTCTGTATATCATGTCTACACCAAAACAAGCAGGCTACTATTTCCCGGCTGAATTTGCACCGCATACTGCCACGTGGTTAAGCTGGCCGCATAAAGAAGCAAGCTGGCCCGGGAAAATTGAGGCCATTTACCCCAATTACAGTCTGTTTGTAAAATACCTGGCCATGAGTGAACAGGTATGCATCAACGTAGCCAACGAAGCCATGCAGCAGTCTGCCACAGCACATTTGCAGCAGGCAGGTGTAAACATGGCGCAGGTGCGTTTTTTTCTGCACCCAACCAACGATGCATGGTGCAGGGATCATGGCCCGGCTTTTTTGATTAACCCGGCCAATACCGCACAACCCAAAGTAATTGTAGACTGGAATTACAATGCCTGGGGCGGTAAATATCCGCCCTACGACCTGGATGATGTAATACCCACCCTTATTGGTGAAAAATACAAGGTGCCGGTATACCACCCCGGTATAGTAATGGAAGGTGGTTCAGTAGAATTCAACGGCAAAGGCACATTGCTTACCTCTACCTGCTGCCTGTTAAACCCCAACCGCAACCCGCATTTAAACCAGCAGCAGATTGAAACCTACCTGCAGGATTATTACGGCGTTGAACAGGTGCTGTGGGTTCCCGAAGGCATAGTAGGCGACGATACAGACGGCCATATTGATGATACCATCCGTTTTGTAAATGAAGACACCGTGTTAACCGTGGTGGAAGAAGATAAAAACGATGAGAACTATGAACTGTTGCAGCAGAACCTAACCGCATTAAAACAGATGCGCCTGCTGAATGGCAAACAGCTCAATATTATTGAACTGCCCATGCCTGATGCCGTGGTGTTTGATGATCAGCGTTTGCCTGCGTCTTACGCCAATTTCTACATCAGCAACCAGCATGTTATTGTGCCCACTTATCGTTGTGACAAGGATGAGAAAGCACTTGAAATCATTCGCCAGAGCTTTCCCGGCCGCGAAACAGTAGGCATCGATTCAACAGATATTATCTGGGGCCTGGGCAGCTTCCATTGCTTAAGCCAGCAGGAGCCGGCGGTGTAGTGAGTGGTGAGTGAAAACAAAGCTGGTGAATAGGCAATAGGCAATAAAACAGCCGGTTGTGTGAAGAGATCGTAGCGGGTATTATTCGTGAATCGTCAGTCGTGAGTGATTGAAGCGGGACCATTTTCTTTATCGCGGGTACGCAGCGGCACAGTGTGGTCATTTGAACGCCTGAACTTTGAAACGGTTAAACTGCTCTCAAAGAATATATGGAAACAAGAAGGGCGATACATCCGTAGACACGGTTGATCGCCCTTTTCTTATGAGGATAAACGAATCACTGGTTTATTTAGTGCACTGCATGCTTGTGTGTATGCTTGCCATAGGTGTTTCAATGTGTACACCCGGGAAGATAATACCATGGCCATGTACATACCATTGTGATAATACCAGCAGGTACATGAGGCAACCGGCAACCAGCAGTAACAGTAATACGGCTTTCATAACAGGTATTTATGGTGTTTGGGCGGCAAACCGTGCGGTGATATCCGGTGAAAAAGCCGGTATCTTAATCTTGTAGCGGTACCCGCCATTGAATTGGTCTTCTTCTTTTAATAATTCATGCTCCTGCTTGCTGATCCAGAAGGTTTGGGTATAACGGCTGTTGTTGTGTACCCCTTCTGTCAGCAGTTTCCAGCAATCGGTTACACCTTCACGGGTGTTCAGCTTTTCGCTGCCGGTTACTTTGTAGGTAATAAAGGCAGGCGGCGTTAAACCGGCATCGTAAAACGGGATCACAAATGTTTTCCCTTCGGCCAGCGGCAGCATTTCAAAGGTTTCTATGTCCAGGTTCCAGTTAAGCGTAGGGTATTCAAGCGGCAGGTTAAATGCAGCGGCTGTGTTGGCGGTAATGCTGTCTGCCCCGGTAATATGATCTGCATACCAGTTATACGCCTTTGTTTTGCCGTTGAGCGTTTCTTCATGAAAAGCAGGTTTAAAATCTGTTCGGCTGCTTAAGGAATATACACTGCGGAATTGCGCGCTGTCTGTACCGTACCATTGCTGCACAATGCGGAACAGGGGCTGGTTGTTGAAACGAATGGTATCAATGCTGCGTTGCCACAGGGAAAAGCGCAGGGTTTTGTTTTGTGCGGGATGCTGGAAATAAACCAGGTATTGCCTGGTGCCTGTTTTCAGCTGGTGTATCTGCAGGGCATGGCTGGTAAAATTGATGGTATCTGCCTGTGCAGAAACTATACAGGGCATAACAATAAAAACAAGTACACGTAACAGGCATTTCATAACAATAAGCGGTATTTGATTGGTGCTGTAAAAATGAGGCGGTTTACAGGGGCTGACAAACCCATTCAACGATTGGGCTGTTATTTTCAACAACCGGGCTTTACGGGGTGTTTTTAGCTGTTTTACCGCCATTGATGGGCTATAATGGCCGTTTAATGGAATAAACAGGCCAAAACATTGAAATTTCACAGGGCATACCCGGCGGCTTTGTATTTTTAGAGATGAAATGGCCCCCGACACAGATGAGTTTAATGCGCATGCACTGGCTGGTGTGGGCAGGCGTATGGATCATTATTTTTCTTTCGCTTATTGGTATGGATGGCTTACCTGCCTCGCTCATTTTTGCTTCCATTTACACGGTTTTTTATGCGCTGATTATTCATGGCAATGCCAATTACCTGCTGCCCAGGCTATACCGCAAAGGGCGGATAAAGGCTTATGTGGCGGCCGTAATTGTGTTGCTGAGTGTAGCCGGCATCAGCAAAGGGATGGGCGTGTTTTTTATTTACAACAACTGGTTTGCAGAACAGAAAGAGACATTCCGCTACATCTATATTTTTAATTACCTGGTGGCAGGCGTGCTTACGTACATCCTCAGTTTCCTGTACCGGATAGCGCTGGATTATTTTACCCTGAAACGCCATACCGAGGAAATTATTTTCCAGAAAACACAGGCCGAGCTTAACCTGCTGAAATCACAGGCGCAGCCGCATTTCCTGTTTAATACGCTTAACAATATTTACTACGAGGCTTACCGCGAAGCCCCGCGTACCGCACATTTGATTGAAAGACTATCGGAGATCATGCGCTATTTTGTAGATGAAAGCCCGAAAGAAAAAGTGCTGTTGTCAACCGAAATACAGTTCCTCGAAAACTACATGGCGCTTGAGAAAATACGCATCCGGCACGGGGTGGATATCCGTTTTATAAAAGAAAGCTGCCGGGCCGACGATTATGTGCCGCCTATGCTGCTGATTACTTTTGTAGAGAATATTTTTAAACATGGCATTGACAAGTCGAGCAGCGACAATGCCATCGATATCTGGCTGGTGCGCAGCAATGGCAGCCTGTATTTTGAAACGCGCAACAAAATGCCGCAACAGCCGCAAATCAATGGCCCCAGCGGTTTCGGGCTTAAAAATCTGCAGCAAAGACTTACCTTGCTGTATGGCGATACGTACGAATTAAATACCAATGCATCCGGCCCGTATTTTATTGCATCACTTAAATTCCCTGTCAACTGAACCTGAGTTGTATTATAGTAGACGATGAACCCAACGCAGTAAACCTGCTGGAAATACTGGTGAAACAAAACACCGGCTGGCAACTGCAGGCCAAGTGTTATGATGCGCTGGAGGCCATGGCATTTCTTAAAAAGCATACGGTTGATTTTGTGTTTCTCGATATCAATATGCCACGGCTCAGCGGTATGGAACTGGCCACGCTGTTGCCCGATACCCGCATTGTGTTTACTACGGCGTATACCGAATATGCGGCAGACAGTTATAATTTCAAAACCATCGACTACCTGCTGAAACCTATTACCCTCAAGCGTTTTTTGGCAGCGCAGCAAAAAATAGAAGCCTACTTTTCTGCGCCTGTAACCTCTGCCGAGGCCGGTATCACTGCAGCACAGGATGGTTATTTCTTTGTAAAATCAGGCAAGGTGCTGCGCAGGATGCTGCTGGATGATATACTGTATTTTGAAGGAGAAAAAGAATATGTGCGCCTGGTTACTGCCGGTGAACAGATCCTGATGAACAGGCGCCTGAAAGAAGTGGAAGAGCAGCTGGCCATTCCGTTTGTACGCGTGCACAATTCCTATATCGTCAATATCAAACAGCTTAACCGCATACAGGACAATCATATCTTCATCGGCAGCAAACAAATTCCCATCAGTGAAAAATACCGCGACCAGTTTATGGCAGTGATCCAGGAGAAACTTTTCTAGTCTTTTGCTTCCATAATAACAAACAATTCGCGCTCAGCCCTTGGCTTTATGGAGTTATAACACATATCCATGGTACGTATGTGAAACAGTTCACTGAACAGTTGTTCATATTCTTCTCTTGATCCGCCAAAGGGAGGCACATTTCCCGTAAACGTACGGTTAAACAACACGCCTGCCAGTTTACCGCCGCCGGTAAGCAAACGATGCATTTGCTGTACATAGGCAGAGCGCAGCGAGGGATCGAGTGCGCAGAAGAAAGTCTGCTCCAGCACCAGGTCAAAATGCTGTTGCAAGGCAAAAAAATCACCGGTAATAATATGCACGGCATCACCATATGCTGCCAACTGTTGTTGTAGCCTGGCGGTTAGTTCAGGTACAAGATCTACCAGCGTAACATTGGTAAAACCCTGCTGCAGCAGGTACGCCGCTTCGTAAGCATTGCCGCAGCCGGGAATAAGGATAGCCGCATTTTTATTTGTCAGTTGATCAATATAAGCTTTCAATGGCGGGGAAACGGCACCGATATCCCACCGGGTATGGTGTGTGGCATACAACTGGTTCCAGTAATCGCTGTTAAATACATTGTTCATTGATCAAAAATAAAAAAGCCATGCCGGTTATGAACATGGCATGGCTATGGAAAACAAGGTTTAGGTCTTCTCAAGGATTTAGTAAAATCAAAAAAGGGGTTAGGGCCGTATAGGAATAAGATTAATAAACGAGGGAAGTTTAGGGAGCGGGTTGGATTGATGACGCTAAGTAACGTGTAAAATTTCAGTTTATAATCAACTGTAATATGTTTTAAGGTGCGTTTGGGGTGGTTTTAAGCAGGCTTTAAAGTCGGGGTTACAGATTAAACTATTTTTTAGGAGTAGATGGAAGAAAACCAGGGAGTGGGGATGGAAAGCTATGCGAATATAAGTAAATTACATTAGTTAGCAATGCAACTAACGGTTGTTAGTGGTAAATACTTATCTTAGTCCAGCCATAAAAAATAACGATATGCATTTCCAATTGAATGAAGAGCACTTAATGATTCAGAAAGCTGCACGGGATTTTGCTAAAAACGAATGTTTACCGGGAGTAATAGAGCGTGACGAGCACCAGAAATTCCCGCGCGAGCAGGTAATGAAACTGGCCGAACTGGGTTTTATGGGTATGATGGTTGACCCGAAATATGGCGGGGCAGGCATGGATACCGTGAGCTATGTACTGGCCATGGAAGAGATCAGCAAGATAGATGCGAGCACCAGCGTGTGTATGAGTGTAAACAACAGCCTGGTATGCTGGGGCCTGCAGGCTTTTGGCAACGAAGCGCAGAAAGAACAGTACCTCACACCATTGGCACAGGGCCGCAAAGATGGCGGGTTATACATCGGAGCCTTTTTACTGAGCGAACCGGAAGCCGGTAGTGATGCCACCAGCCAGCGTACCACGGCAGAAGACATGGGTGATTACTATCTGCTCAACGGCACCAAAAACTGGATTACCAACGGCTCTGCCGCCAGTGTTTACCTGGTAATGGCGCAAACAGATGCAGCCAAGGGATCGCACGGTATTAATACCCTGATTGTAGAAAAAAACTGGCCGGGCGTTACCGTGGCGGCCAAAGAAAATAAGATGGGTATACGCGGCAGTGATACACATACCATCCTGTTCAACGATGTAAAAGTGCCCAAGCGCAACCGCATTGGCGAAGACGGATCGGGCTTTAAGTTTGCCATGAAAACATTGGCCGGCGGCCGTATAGGCATTGCATCGCAGGCCCTGGGCATTGCCAGCGGCGCTTATGAACTGGCATTGAATTATGCCAAACAACGCAAGGCTTTTGGTAAAGAAATCATGCATCACCAGGCCATACAGTTTAAACTGGCCGATATGGCCACAAGGGTGGAAGCTGCAAGGCTTTTATGCCTGCGTGCTGCCTGGGAAAAAGACCAGCATCTCGACTATACGCAAAGCTCATCCATGGCCAAGGTGTACGCCTCCGAAACAGCGATGTGGACAGCCACAGAAGCCGTACAGATACACGGCGGTTATGGCTTTGTAAAGGAGTACCACGTAGAACGCCTGATGCGCGACGCCAAAATCACCCAGATTTACGAAGGCACCAGCGAGGTGCAGCGCATTGTTATCAGCCGCGCGATATTGAAGTGAGGAATAGCTGATAGCTGTAAGCTGATAGCCGGTAGCTTGTTGGGTGCATATCGCCTCCGGCGACAAGCATGGCACTCGCTAAGATAGTCTCGACTGTCGATGTCTCGATTCCCGATGGTTTTCAGCATTCCCGGCGTTATATTTGATGAACAGGTATTTTCAGATATGGCTATACAACACCGGTCAGGCATTGGCATTATTGTTCTGTTACTGTTGTCAGGCTGGTACAATACCCTTTGTGCCAGCGACAGCTTACAGGTTCACCAGTTATTGAACCGCATTGCTGCGCAGCAGGTACGCACCAGTGGTAAATTCGCTGCAGGCATGTTTCCTTCTTACCGTGAATACGATAAACACCGCAATCATTTTAAAGATGATGACAACGCCTTTTACACAGGACTTGTAGTTTTTACCCTGCGCCAGTTAAGACCGCATTTGCCCCCGGCAGACCAGCTGCTTTGCGATACCATCATTTCCCGGGCTGCACCTGTATATGCCAGGTTCCGCAACACGAAAGGGCGTAATACCTATAATTTCTGGCAAACAGATCCGCCTACGGTTTTCCCCAATGGCGGCTGGCTCAACTGGATGAACAAAACACATACGTTACCCGATGACATGGATGATACTGCTATTGTACTGATGGCGATGGATGCGCCGGATTCAGTTGTACAGCAGGTGCATGCGCTGATGCAGGGGTATACCAATAACGGGAAGAAAAAAGTAAAGAACACACTGAAGGCCTACAAACATATTGCCGCGTACTCCACCTGGTTTGGCAAGCGTATGCCGATTGATTTTGATGTTTGCGTGCTGAGCAATGTATTGTATATGGTGCAGCAACGTCAACTCGCGTTTACTGCTGCGGATTCGGCTTCACTGCAGCTGATTCAGGAGGTAGTGAAGAGCAGGGAGTATATGTTGCATCCCTCATTTGTTGCGCCGCATTACAGCCGCAGTTCTATTATCCTGTATCATTTGTCCAGGTTAATGCAATT
This sequence comes from Deminuibacter soli, assembly GCF_003412455.1. Classification (GTDB taxonomy): domain Bacteria; phylum Bacteroidota; class Bacteroidia; order Chitinophagales; family Chitinophagaceae; genus Deminuibacter; species Deminuibacter soli. Next base: position 77,461 of record NZ_QTJU01000003.1, read on the forward strand.
GCGAACGCTGCCATTACTGGAGCCTTACAAACAGCAACTGATTGCAGATGCCCAATTGATATTTGCGCAAAGCGATAACCTGGTTGATAAAATCATTCTCTCCACTGCGCTGATGCGCTGGGGTGTACAGCCGCCCGTAACTGCTATGCAAACCGATGTTCCGGTAACAGCACTGGTAGAAAACAGCGATTTCGTTTTCTTCATCGCCAATATGACTTCCATGCTTCCCAACCCGTTTAAACAATGGATGGGCAGCACAGGACTGGGAAGATTCTTTTACTATGCACCGGCGTATAACAATGTGTTGTTGTTAGAATACCTGGTGTGGCGGAAACGGGTGAATAGTGAATGAACTTTGCGAGAGCCCAGTTCGTGAGTTGTGAGTAGTCAGTCGTGAGTGATCTTAGCGAGTACTTTTCGAGAATCGGGACATCGACACGTTGAGACTATCTTAGTGAATCCTTCCCTCAGATCGCCAGCGGTTGTGTCCTTACAGCCGCTCATTATGGGTGAAGAAGTGGCTGTGGGGACACAGCCACAGGCATAGTGAATAGTACGCTTTCAAAGGCGATATGCCTAAACAAGCTACCAGCTGTTCTGAATGCATCTTCATCTATCTTTGTGCCTTAATGGATAAAACGAATAACCATTAAACCATAAAGCAAATTAAACCATCGAGCAATCAACCATTCTTCCACATGGCGATTTCAGAAACGAATTATACCAATATTAACGCGCAGTTGCAGCCCAAAGGGGTTACACTGGTAGCAGTGAGTAAAACCAAGCCTGCAGCTGATATAGCGGCACTGTACGCCTTGGGTCAACGTGATTTTGGTGAGAATTATGTACAGGAACTTACTGAAAAGCAGCCCGTATTGCCTGCTGATATCCGCTGGCATTTTATCGGTCACCTGCAAAGCAATAAGGTGAAGTATATTGCCCCGTTTGTATATATGATTCATGGGGTAGACAGCCTGAAGCTATTGCAGGAAATCAATAAACAGGCTGCGAAAAACCAGCGCACTATTGCATGCCTGCTGCAGGTGCATGTAGCCCAGGAAGAAACCAAGTTTGGTATGGATGCTGTCGGGCTCGCCGCGCTGATCGAAGCATACCGCTCCAATAAAGCACAATACGCAAATGTGCTGGTAAAAGGTATAATGGGTATGGCTTCGTTTACAGACGATCAGCAAGTGGTAAAAAGCGAGTTTGCCGCCATCCGCCGGCTATTTACAACTGCACAGGCTTCTCTGAACGATACTGCTTTTGATACCATCAGCATGGGTATGAGTGGTGACTATGCACTCGCCATTGAAGCAGGCAGCACGATGGTACGCATTGGCAGCCTGTTGTTCGGAACAAGATAGCAGTTCAATCGCTGATGCTTACGTTAACACCAGCAATTGAACGTTAAACCTTAAACTGTTAAACTTTAAACCTATTTTGTTTTCGCATAATCAAATACCAGCTGGCAGAATATTTTCACGCCTACATCCAGCCTTGAATCATCGATATAAAAATCAGGTGTGTGGTGCGGTGCAGCTTTGGCAGGATCCTGGTTAAGAGGCATGCCGCCGAGGAAAAAGAAAAAGGCCGGGGCTTTATCGCCGTAAAAAGAAAAGTCTTCCGCGCCGGTAGTCCAGTCTGCAGCAGTTACATTGGCCTTGCCTGCAGCTGCTTCAATAGAGGGCAGCATGCGTTGCACCAGGGCTGGATCATTAAACGTTACCTTGGTTTTGGTATCGATAGAAGTTTCTGCAGTAGCACCCGATGCCTCGGCTATTTTAGCTGCAGTTAATTTAATGCGCTCATGCACCTGTGCCTGCATCCTGCTGTCCAGCGTGCGGATGGTACCTTCCATTATCGTTTCTTCCGGGATAATATTGGGGCGCAAGCCGCTGTGTATTTTGCCCACCGTAATCACTACGGGCGCTTTGGTCAATTCCATCTGGCGGCTTACAATATTTTGCAGGCCTTCTATAATCTGTGCAGAAACTGCAATGGGGTCAATGCCATTCCAGGGTTGGGAGCCATGTGTTTGTTTGCCTTTTACTTTAATGGTAAACCAGTCGCTCGATGCCATGGTGGCGCCGCTTTTGTATTTCACCTGGCCAATGGGTGTCTGTGAATTAATGTGCAGGCCAAATATGGCTTCCACTTTCGGGTTGTCCATTACGCCTTCTTTAATCATCAACGGTGCGCCGCCTTCTTCTGTACCGGGTGTGCCTTCTTCTGCCGGCTGGAAGATGAATTTTACGGTGCCGGGCACCTGTGCTTTCATTTGTGCCAACACTTTGGCTGTGCCCAGCAGTATAGCGATATGGCTATCGTGCCCGCAGGCGTGCATTACAGGCACTTTCTGGCCAAGGTATTCGGCCGAATCGGTAGATTTAAAGGGAATATCCGGGCGTTCAAAAACAGGCAGGGCATCCATATCTGCACGCAGCGCAATCACTGGGCCGGGCTTGCCGCCTTTCAAAATAGCCACTACGCCGGTTTTACCCACGCCTGTTTGTACTTCCAGTCCAAAGCTTTTGAGCTGTTCTGCTACCAGTGCAGCGGTTTTAAATTCGCGGTTGGACAGTTCGGGGTGCTGGTGAATTTGCCTGCGCCAGGCAATTACCTGGTCTTTTACTGCTGCCACCGGTTTATCAAAGGCTGTGACTGTACCGGTTTGTGCACCGGCATACAGGGGCAGCAGTGCCCATAAAGCAGTTAGTTTTCTCATGCTAGTTTTTCTTTGTGAAAATATACGGATCATATTCCACAAAATCGTTTGCCTTAATGGTGATGCCGTTCACTTTTCCATTCTTCATCATAAACCTTGTGGGGAAAATACCGAAAGCAATATTGTTGTAGGTAAGCAGCCATTCGTCGTTGTCGAGGTATTGCAGCGAGGCTTTCAGGGTATTGTGTCCTTTAAACACTACCTGCAGGGCATTGCCGGCTATTTCAATCACTACCGGGCCATACAGGATGTTCTCGTACGTGCCGGTGTACGATTGCAGCGGTAATGGTGGTGCATTGCCTTTTACACGTGCCTGTAATGCGCGGATGGCGCTGTTGGTTTTTTCTTCTTTCTGCAGAAAGCCGGTAACTGCCTGTTCGCTCTTGTTTACGAAGGGTTGTTGCAGGTAAGCATCGAGTACCTGGTAACGCAGCAGTTCAAAAAACTCCTGGTTGTCCTGGTTGGTTAAAATGGTAATGCCCAAACGTTCTTCAGGCACAAAGCAGGTATTGGTTACAAAACCAAATGCACCGCCGGTGTGCCAGAATACCTGTTTGCCATCGTAGTCGGCTTCAAAAACACCGAGGCCGTAACCATTGAAGTGCATGAGGCCATTGCGCGAGCTGCGGCTGCCGATAATGGTATTGAGGTCGCGCGTGCGTTGTAATACTTTCCAGGGCAGTACCTGCCTGCCTTCGTAGCGGCCGCTGTCGAGCTGGGTGATGAGCCATTGAGAAAGGTCTTTTACATTGCTGAGCAGGCTGCCGGCAGGGGCGAGGTTGTCTACATGATCGTAGGGGATTTCTTTTATTTCGCCGGTAAATGCAGTGGTGTATGGTTTGCTGGCGTTGGGTATTTGCTCCATGCCATAGCCCAGTGTATGGGTGTTTTGCATATTCAGCGGTACCACCAGGCTATCGTACACATATACTTCCCAGGGTTTGCCGGTTACTTTGGGGATGATTTCACCTGCTGTTAAAAAGCAGCTGTTGCAATAGCCAAAGCTGTTTCTGAAGCCTGCAACGGGTTTCAGCAGTTGCATCTTGTCCATGATTTCACCGCGTGAAAGATTGCTGTTCCAGAAAGTGAAATCGCCCTGGAAGGTTTTGGTACCCAGGTGGTGGCTCAGCATATCACGGATAGTCACCAGTTGGGTGGTGGTACTGTCATACAAACGGAAATCGGGGAAGTATTGGGTAATCTTGTCATCAAGCGACAGTTGCTTATTGTACTCCAGTTGTGCAAGCGCTGTAGCGGTAAACAATTTGCTGTTGCTGGCAATCATAAACAGCGTGTTCTCATTCACCGGTGCATTGGTTTTAATGTCTCTTACGCCGTAGCCTTTCATCATTACGACCTGCCCGTCTTTTACAATGGCGATTGCCAGGCCGGGTATCTTCCAGTCGGCCATACCTTTTTTGATGTAGGCATCGATGTCATTGCTTACAAAAGCAGGTGTTTGTGCGTGTACAGTGAACGAAGCAAGGAAGGCAACCGCTGCGGTTGCCAGCAATTTTATGCGCATAGCAGTTCTGATTATAGCTTGAAAGGTAACAAAAACCAGTAATCGCGCAGTAGGCTGCATACAATTTGTTTGTGGCACACAGTATCTTTACATATAAGATTACCGTATTTATGGAGCAGCCATTTGACAAAACCTACTGCGGTTTTGTACACCAACAACCTGAAGACAGTGTGCACCGCGTTTACCACGATACAGAATACGGTTTTCCGCTGGATAGTGATGATGCTTTATTTGGCCGCTTGCTGCTGGAGATAAACCAGGCAGGATTGAGCTGGACAACCATCCTGAACAAGAAAGCCAATTTTTATAAGGCGTACGATAAATTCAGCATTAAAAAGATTGCGCGGTATGATGAAGCTAAAGTGGATGCGCTGCTGCAGGATGCAGGTATTATCCGCAACAGGCTGAAGGTGGCCGCTGCGGTATACAATGCACAGCAGGTATTGGTGCTGCAGAAATCGCATGGTTCCTTTAAACAATGGATAGAAGCGCATCATCCTATGGGTAAGGATGCCTGGGTGAAACTGTTTAAAAAGACATTTCGCTTTACCGGTGGTGAAATTGTTGAATCGTTTTTATTAAGCACAGGTTACCTGCCTGGTGCACATCACAAAAACTGCCCGGTGTACAAGCAACTGAAGCAACTACATAAAATTCCATAACACCACATTCCATTCATCCATATTGTCATGGTAAGTATGAATGGTGGTAAAACCAACACGTTCGTGTGCACGTTGTGAGCGCAGGTTGCGGGTAGATATTTCGGTGAGTATAAAATCGTATTGACCGGCAAGCTGCTCACGGTGGAATTGATAAAGCTTGTCAAACACGCCCTGGCCGCGGAACTGCGGGTGTACGCATACTTGTCCCATTACATAAAAACGGTAATCAGATACGGGTTTGCCCTGGTAGGTAACGTGTTCTTTAAAATACTGCAGCACACCTGCCAGCGGCGGGTACAACTGCGCAGCTTCCTGCGGCAGCACCAATGCATAACCTGCTACCTGGTTGTTGTGTTTCACAATAACAGAAGGGGTAACGGCATGCAGGCTGCGCAAAATCTCCGGCGTGTATGCCCAGGTAACAAAGCCTTCCTTTCCCTTTGTATCATCGCTGACATTGGATACCAGGTTGGCATCAGACAGGGCGGCTATCTGCACCAGTTCATCATCAGTGGTCACAAATTTTGTAACAAACAAAGGAGGCATAATTTGAAAATTTGCTGATTTGAAAATGAACAGAGCAATGGCTGAATGGTTTGCTGGTTGTATGGTTAGTCAAAGAGATCGGAGGAGAGGTAGCGGTCGCCACGATCGCAGATGATGCAGACAATTACACCTGCGGTGAGTTCTTTTGACAGCTGTACGGCTGCGTGTACTGCGCCGCCGCTGCTCATGCCGCTGAAAATGGCTTCTTCACGGGCCAGTCGTTTAGTCATAGTGCGTGCATCGCTTTCGGCTACTTCTATGGTACGGTCAATCCTGCTGCGGTCGAATATTGTGGGTAGATACGCTTCGGGCCATTTGCGTATGCCGGGGATGTGTGAGCCATCGCTGGGCTGGCATCCTACAATCTGGATAGCCGGGTTTTGTTCTTTCAGGTATTTTGATACACCCATAATGGTGCCTGTGGTGCCCATGGCAGATACAAAGTGGGTTACTTCATGGTTGGTATCGCGCCATATCTCCGGCCCTGTGGTGGCATAGTGCATGCCATAGTTATCGGGATTGCCAAACTGGTTCAGCATCAGGTAACCGCCTTTGGCCACCTGTGCATTGGCGTAATCAATAGCGCCTTCCATTGATTTCTCTTTCGGCGTTAATATCACTTTGGCGCCAAAGGCTTCCATGGTTAATACGCGTTCGCGTGTGGCGTCTTCGGGCATCACCAGTTCAATAGGCACATTAAACAAACTGGCAATCATGGCCAGTGCAATACCGGTGTTACCGCTGGTGGCTTCAATGAGTGTGATGCCGGGTGTAATTTCGCCCCTGTCGAGCGCGCCTTTAATCATGCCATAAGCTGCGCGGTCTTTCACACTGCCGCCGGGATTATTGCCTTCCAGCTTTGCATAAATGCGCACTGCGGGGTTAAGGGTAACGTTCTTTAATAACACCATCGGGGTATTGCCAACCAGATCTAATATGCCAGACATAGAATGTTGTTTACACTGTTGAAACGCGAAAATAAGTAATCTACTAAAATTATAGAATTTAATGGTTGGATGGTTGAATTGTTAGATGGTTGAAAAGCCATCGACCATGAAACCATCCCCAATAAAAAGCCCGGCTTGGCCGGGCTTTTTATTGGGGAACTACTGCTGTTCCATTTCCATGATCTTTTCGAAGAGTGTTTCGTATTCTTTATTCGCAGTGTTCAGCTTTTGCTGTATGCTTTTGTAATCGGCTTCGAGGCTGGCGAATTTTTGTTTGTTGCTGTAAATATCCGGGTTGCCCATGTCCTGCTCCTGTTTGCTTTTCTCCGCATTCATTTTGGCAATATCTTCTTCCAGGCGGGCAAACTGGCGCTGCAGTTTCTGCAGTTCTTTTTTCTGCTCCCTGTCTAAGTTGTCGTTATTGTTTTTAACAGGTGTGGCAGGCTGGGTAGGCGATTTAGCCAATTCAGGGGTTGCTGTGGCTGCCTTCTGTTCTTTGGCAGATTGCTGCTGCTGTTTGGCCATGCGCTCTTTCCAGGCTACATATTCATCGTAGGTGCCTTTAAATTCCTTGATCTCATGGTCAACGATCTCCCAGATTTTATTGGCTGTTTTAGAGATGAAGAAACGGTCGTGGCTTACAAACAGGATAGAGCCTTCGTATTTGTTAAGGGCATCAGCCAGCAGCTCCACGCTGTTCATGTCAAGGTGGTTCGTGGGCTCATCCAGCAGCAGGAAGTTGGCTTTGCTTACAATTACCTTGGCCAGCGCCACACGCGCTTTTTCACCACCGCTCAGCAACCTGATCTTTTTATCGGTATCATCTCCCGAAAACAGGAAACAGCCCAGCAAAGAACGCAGCTCCAGTTCGGTTTTACCACTGCCGCAGCTCAGCATTTCTTCGAGTATGGTATTGTTGAGGTTGAGTGATTCCAGCTGGTGCTGCGCATAAAAGCTTTCCTGCACATTGTGTCCCCATACGCGCTCGCCTTCGTGCTGCTCAGTACCGCCTACAATGCGGAGCACGGTTGATTTACCTTTACCGTTGGCGCCGATAAGGCCGATCTTATCACCGCGTTCGATTTCTGCAACTGCTTTTTCAATGATGGTATTGTCACCAAAACGTTTGGTCACATTTTTCAGGTCAACCAGCACTTTGCCCGGCTGTTTATCTACCTGGAAATTGATGCGCAGGTTAGGGCGTTCAATTTCCACCTGTTCAATACGGTCAATTTTATCGAGGCGTTTCATGGCGCTTTGTGCAGCGGCAGCCTTGGAGGCCTTGGCTTTAAAGCGTTCAATAAAACGTTCCTGCTGGCGTATATAATCCTGCTGGTTTTCGTAGGCACGCTGCTGCAGCTCTACGCGCATTTCCTTTTCTGTTTCGTAGTATTCATAGTTGCCGCTGTACACGTGCAGGCGCTGCTGGTACAGTTCTACGATTTTATTCACCATGCGGTTCAGGAAAAACTTGTCATGGCTTACAATTACCACGCTGCCCTGGTAATGCATCAGGTATTTCTCCAGCCATTCAATACTGGGCAGGTCAAGGTGGTTGGTGGGCTCATCGAGCAGCAGCACATCAGGCTGTTGCAATATCATTTTCGCCAGCAGCACACGCATGCGCCAGCCACCGCTGAACTCCTTGTAGGGGCGGTGCAGATCGGCATTGGCAAAACCAAGGCCTTGCAGCACTTCTTCTGTACGGTGGTGAACGGTGTAACCGCCAATTACATCCAGTTCGTGCAGTTTATCGGTATAAAGTTCCAGCAGTTTTTCGTCGTCGGAGTTTTTTTCGAGTTGAATACCCAGTTCCTCGATCTCTTTTTCCAGCTGTTTTACCCTTTCAAAGGCAGTAAGGGCTACTTCAAGAATAGAATCGTTGGTATCAAAGCTCAGCAGATCCTGGTGCAGGTAACCGATGGTAGTTTCACGGCCTTTTTCAACGGTGCCTACGCTTGGGGTGTACTGCCCCACAATCACCTTTAACAGGGTTGATTTACCAGTTCCGTTGTACCCGATAAGGCCGATACGCTCGCCCGGGTGAATGTGCCAGGTGGCTTCTTCAACAATAACGCGGGCGCCAAACTCGAAAGTAACATTGTTCAATCCGACTAACATAAATAAGCTTGCTTTTTCAAATTGCAGCGCAAATTTACGAAAGAGTTGGCAGAAGATTGAGTGTAGTGCCTGCTGTATTCCCTTATCTTTGAGATTCCCAAAAAAATAAATATGAAAAAAGGAATATGGCTGTTGCTGGGCGTGGTGGTTATTGCAGGCGGCGCATGGCTGCTGGTGTCGAAAAAAAGCGGTAAACCCGCTGCCGAAGCTCCCAAACAGCAACCCCTTGCCATCAGCAAAAACAGTGCGGCTTTTAACGAATCTTTCGGACAATTGCTGCAGGCTTATGCTGACCTCAAAACTGCGTTCGTGAACTGGGACAGCGTGCAGGCCACCCAGCTGGCGCCTAAACTGGCAGCAGCGGCAAACAGCGTAAAATTCAATGAACTGAAGGGAGATACTGCCATTATTGCTACTGCCAAAAGCCTGGCAGACGGGCTGGTAGCCGAAACCAAGGCCATTGCCGGTGAAGCCACCATTGAAGGCAAACGCCGCTCTTTTTATGTCTTATCTGAAGATTTATATAACCTGGCCCGCGCCGTGCATTACGACCAGGGCGTTATTTACCACATGAGCTGTCCCATGGCCTTCAACGACAGTGAAGAAGCCTTCTGGATAAGCACAGATTCCACCATTGTAAACCCGTACCTCGGCAAAAAGCACCCGCACTATGCAGGCGGTATGATCGGCTGCGGCAAGGTGCAGGATTCCATCGATTTCCGTCATTCTTAGTACTGGTTTAACGTTTAAAGTGGGAGCGGAGAACCGGGTTCTCCGGAGGGCGGTGCTTTGGGCGGTTGAGGAGGCGACGGGGAGAAAAAATGCCGCCGTGCTTTCAAACAAGCCCCCAGGCTTTTTGTTTTAGCATATTACATGCGCCAATTGACCATACTAGCCTGCCTTTGCTTTTTACCCTGCCTCGCCGCACAGCTTGCCGCACAAATAAAATACACGCTGAACGGTTACATAAAAGATTCACTTTCCGGTGAAACATTGATCGGCGCATCCATTTCGTTTGAGGAAGGCCGCAAAGGTGTTAATGCCAACCGGTATGGCTTTTATTCCATTACCCTTGCAGCAGGCGAGTACCAGGCCGTATGCAGTTTTATCGGGTACGAAAGCAAGGTATTTACCATCAGGGTCGACAGTACCCGCAGCCTCGATATTTTACTTTCACCGCTTACCACCAGCATGAACAATGTGACGGTAATTGGTAAAAAGAAGGAAGACCATCTTAAAACAGCCCAGATGGGCAAGATAGACCTGGACATGAACGCCGTTAAAACCCTGCCGGTATTGCTGGGTGAAACCGATATTTTGAAAACCCTGCAGCTGATGCCCGGCGTGCGCAATGCAGGGGAGGGCAACAGCGGTATTTATGTGCGCGGGGGCGGACCCGATCAAAACCTCATTCTGCTGGATGAAGCCGTTGTATACAATTCCGGCCACCTGTTCGGCTTTTTCTCGGTATTTAATTCGGATGCCATCAAAAGTGTATCGCTCATTAAAGGCGGTATGCCTGCGCAATATGGCGGGCGTTTATCGTCTGTGCTGGATATTGCCATGAAAGAAGGCAACCTCAACAAAACGGAGATAGACGCAGGCATTGGTTTAATTGCATCGCGGTTTACCATACAGGGACCCATCAAAAAACAAAAAGCATCGTACATGCTGTCTGCCAGGCGCACGTATGTAGACCAGCTGATCAAACCCTTTGTATCCAAACAAAACTCATCGTACGGCTCGGGTTATTATTTCTACGACCTCAATGCCAAAATGAATTATATCTTTTCCCCGCGTGACCGCCTGTACCTGAGCGGCTATCTTGGCCGCGATGTGTTTGAATACAAAAACAGCCGCCGCTCATTCAGCTTGCGCGTGCCCTGGGGTAATGCCACAGCCACGGCCAGGCTTAACCATGTATTCAGCCGTAAACTGTTTGCCAACCTTACGCTGCTGTATAACGACTACAAGTTTTCGTTTGACGGCGGGCAGAATAATTTTAACCTCAAACTCTCTTCCGGCATACAGGATTATGCAGCCAAGACAGATTTTGACTGGTATGCATCTACCGCACATAAAGTACGCTTCGGGGCACAGTACACCTACCATACCTTCAGGCCCAATGTGGCATCGGGCAGCCAGGATACAACCGAGTTTACACCCAATAATTCCGTAACCAAACATGCCAAGGAATATGCAGCCTATATACAGGATGACTGGGACATCAGCAAACTGCTGAAACTGAATGTTGGTGTGCGTTACAGCGTGTTTCACCAGGTAGGTCCCTATACTGCTTACAACCGTGATGCAGACGGCAATAAACTCGACAGCGTACAATACGGCAGCGGTAAACTGGTAAAAGGATATGGCGGGCTCGAACCCAGGGCTACGCTGCGTTTTATGCTCAACAACAACAGTTCGGTAAAACTGGCCGTTACCCGCAACCTGCAATACATACACCTGGTAACCAATGCCGGTACCACATTGCCTACCGATTTATGGGTACCCAGCACCCTGCACGTAAAACCGCAGATAGGGTGGCAGTATGCAGCGGGGTATTTCCGCAATTTCAATAACAATATGTTTGAAACCTCGCTGGAACTGTACTATAAAACCATGCAGAACCAGATTGAATACCGGGAGGGATATACGCCATCACTTACCGACCCGGAGCAGGAATTTGTATTTGGCAAAGGCTGGAGTTACGGCAGCGAACTGTTTGTACGAAAAGTAAAAGGAAGGCTTACCGGCTGGGTGGGGTACACCCTTTCTTACTCCTGGCGCCGGTTTCCTGATCTGAACTATGGCAACAAATACCCCAGCAAATACGACCGCCGGCACGATTTATCGGTGGTGGGTATGTACGAACTGACCAAAAAATGGAAACTATCTTCCATTTTCGTGTACGGATCGGGCAATGCCATGTCGCTGCCTGAACGTTTTTACTTTATTAACAATGTGCTAACGCAGCAGTACAGCACCATCAATGCCTATCGCGCAGCGGCCTATCACCGGCTCGATTTTGCGGCCACCTACACGCCGGTTCCCAAACGCAAACACAAGTATACCAGCAGCTGGGTATTCAGTATTTACAATGTGTACAGCCGCGCCAACCCGTATTTTTATTATTACGATCAATCCGGCAGCATTTCCCTGAATGGCCGGGTGGTGATAAAAGCCAAAAAAGTATCTTTGTTTCCCATTATTCCCGCCGTTACCTGGAATGTGCACTGGTAACCGCTTGTTTTTATTCTTATAATTTATTAACTTGCACATAGTCAAATTTGTTACACATGAAATTCAGTACAGCACCTGCGGTAAAAAGCGAAAAAATGCTGCGCCTCGAAAAGGCCGGTTTAATGCCTGCCTTACTGGCTGCCGTTCGCAACGAACGCAATGCCCACAGGGGTGTTCCTGTAGCAGCACGTGCCTCAAACGGTATTTCAGTAACACGCGTAGGTTCTTATAAAAATAAATAGCATTAGCCGGGCCGCATGAATATAGCGCTAGCCACACTTGTACTGCTCATTGTACTTTATCCCGGTTTTCTCTTCAGGCGGTTTTACTATACCGCCGAATTCTCCAAGGAATATTTCAAGCAAACACTCACCGATTTAGTTTTCGCCAGTATACTGCCCGGATTTATCATTCACATCATAGGCTTTGAATTATTTGTCAGGGGCCGCTACACTTTTGATGTGCAAACCCTGGGTACCCTGCTAAGCGGCACCACCGATGCAGGCAGGGTAACCGGCGCCTTTAACGGTATTGGGCAGCATGCTGTACTGATTATTGAATACTTTGCCGGTGTAAGTATACTGGCCATTGCAGGCGGTTTGCTTACCAAGCAGTTTGTACGCAGGTTAAAGCTCGACCGCAAATTTTCGCTGTTCCGTTTCCAGAATGAATGGCACTATGTATTCAGCGGTGAAATGCTCGATTTTCCTGATATCCCCGGTACTGCCGAAAACGTAGATTTTAAATATGTAGATGTGCTGATGCGCAGTGATGAAGGCACGGTGATTTACATGGGTGTGTTATCGCATTATACGTTAAACAAGGAAGGCGGCATTGACCGTATTTACCTGTCTGACGTAAGCCGGCGTTACCTGCGGGAAGATGAAGCGCCGGCAACAGGAAAGCCCGACAACCGTTATTACGATTTGCCGGGCGAGTTCTTTATTATTCCTTACAACCTGGTGCTGAATATGCACATTACTTACTACAGCCTGGATCTTACACCTGAAAAGGAACAGGAAATAAAAGATGTTACACCGGAAGCATAAGCCCCTTATTCCTGTATTTAATCTTTCGTGTCTTTGGAATAGGCCATTGAAAAGTGGTCGTTACCTGTGCCCAGCTGTTGTAAAATAGCCTTACACACTGCATCGGGCTGCTGTACATCATTTACTTTTAAACCATTCTCTGTTGAAATGGTGAAGCGCAGGTTCTGGGTACTGGTAATAATTTTGCGTTTCAGCAATTCATTGATGATAACCTGTTCCGCGTTTGGTTTATCGGGACGGGGCACATATCCGCTGCTTACCACGTTTTCGCCGCTATCATCTCTTGTGATGACAAAATTACCGCCAGACACATCAGTAGACATCGTGGTTTTACCGGAAGAGGTGACTTTGCCTCCCGGAGTTGGCGGAGCCGGTATAGCAGGTGCCGAAGCAGCCGGCGACATCAATACGTCAGTAGTAATAACAGGTTGTGCTGCACGGGCAGTTTTGGGAGCAGGTGGCGGCAAGGGAAGGCTTTGTGCAGCAGGGGCTGTTGCGCCCTTGGCTGTTTTGGCTGGTGTTGGCGCTGCCGGGGCTTGCAGTTCTGCAGGTTCGGGCGTTTCAGCAGCTTCCGGGTGGTCAGGTACTATCGCGAATGGTGCAGCAGGTGGTGCTGGTGCCGCAGTCAGCTTTTCTATTTTCTTCCTGTAGGCTGCCCATTCATTTTGCGGAATAGCTTTGCCGTTAATATACAAAGAGCTCATTTGGTCGTCAGCAAAAACTATCTGGTACAGCACGCCGTCCTTCTCTTTAACCAGGTAGGTATGGTACAATTGCCCGTTCCATTTTTGCTGGTTATGCAGGTAGGTTCCGCTACTGATCTCTTCCGGTTTATACACTTCGTAAGGTGGCTCTGCTTTTTTGCGCGTAGTGTCACTGTAGGCCGTACCGGCATATTGAGCGGGTGACGGCTGTTTGCGTTGTTCAAAAGCAGGTATGCCCGCAACCACCAATACAGCTACAATACAAAGACTGAGCAGCAGTTTTTCCCAGCGGTTGAGTGAGCGGTTGCGGCTGCCGATCATACGCTGCACGCGTTGCATAAGCGCGCCGCCTTTTTTGCCCAGCGTCATTGCATAATGGGCGCTTGCACCACGGGTATGGTATTCCTGGCAGGATACCAGTGCGCGGATATATTTTGCTTTGTTGCCGGTATGTGCCACTGCAATATCATCGCAGCAATTTTCCCTTTCTGTGCGCAGCAGTGCGGCAATCCACCAGATGGCAGGATTAAAGAAAAATACCGTTTCTACCAGGCTTTGCAGCAGGTTAACCAGATAATCCCTGCGGCGAATATGGGCCAGTTCGTGAATTAATATAGCAGTTGTTTCGTCGGGCGGCAGGTTGTTGAGCAAACCGATGGGCAGCAATAACACAGGCTTCATATGACCAATTACCATGGGCACCTTTGCCAGCTGCGATTCCAGCAGCTGTACCTTTTGCCGCAGCTGCAGCCTGTTACTCAGTTGTTGCAGTTGCTGCTGCCAGTAACCGGTTACAGCAGCGGTTTTATAACGGCGCATATACCAGGTGCCATGCAGGCCTGCGAGCAGCTGTATGGTTTTCATGGTAAACAGCAGCAGCCATATTTGTACCAGCGCACCGGTGTGCTGGTTAATCCATTGCTGTAATAAAACGGTAAGCGAATCTGTAGCGGCGCCACCATATTGTACCTGCTCAAAAACAACAGCCGGCATGTAAGCCGCTGCATTGCCGGATACGGCAGCCGTAGCGGCATTGTGCCACTCGCAGATAAAAGTAACCACAGCGCCGAGTGTAAACACCGTTAAGGCAGCAACCAGGCTGTTGTAGCGTGTGCTGGCCCTGCTGCTGCGGGTGCACAATACAATAATACCGGTTACAATGGCCAGCAATACGCCCTGCCAAAGTGAATGCAGCAGGGTGTTGCACAAGGCCCGGGCCATTTGCCCGGTAAATAATGCAGAGAGCGTTTGCATGGATTAATATTTTGATTTTTAATTAATTATAGAAATTAATTTAATTATTTCTCCAGCTTATCCAACAGGTCTTTAATGGCCTGGATCTCTTCATCTGAGGTTTGTTTATTGCCCAGTAGCTGCATAACCAGTTTGCTGGCCGAGCCCTGGTACATGGCGTCTACGAATTTCTGCAGCAGGTGCTCCTTGGTTTGCTGCTCTTCCTGGGCTACACGGTAAATATGCTTCATCTGGCTTTCATCGCGCAGCAAAATGCCTTTGTCTGCCATAATCTGCATCAGCTTCAGGGTAGAAGTGTAGTTCACTTCCCTTTGTTTGTTCAGCTGGTCGTTTACAAACCTTACCGTACTGGCGCCATGTTCCCACAATACCTGCAGAATTTCGAGCTCTGCTTTGGTGGGGTCTGCTGTTTTGAGTGATCCCTGTTTCATGAAATCTAAGGTAGGAAATTTTTCGTACGAAAAAATATTTATGTTTACCAGCGGTCAGAATTGCTCATTCCGCGGTAATAAGTGATGGCTGATTCTTTTTGGTTTTCAAATAGAGTTTTCCACTCATGTGAGCAAATCCCCGGCATAGCTCCTTTCTTTTTTTGTATTTTGATGTTACTGGACTTTCTTTTCACAAAACACCAATCACAAACAAACTGCATGAGAAAATTTACACTGGCCGCAGCATGGCTGCTGCTGTGCACCGGCTGCATGCTGCAATTAAACGCGCAGGTAACCACTGCCACACTCAATGGTATTGTATACAATGAGGCAGGTAAGGTATTACCAGGCGCCACCATTACCTTGTCGTTTGCCGACGCAGGCATTAATAAAACCACCGCTACCCGGTCTGACGGGCGCTTCCTGGTACCCAACCTGCGGGTAGGTGGTCCGTATACGGTTACTGCATCCTTTGCCGGGTATGAAAGCAAAACAGAGCAAAACATTATGCTTGACCTGGGCGGCAGCAGCGACCTGGTATTTACCCTGCAACAGGGGGCGGGCAAGCTGCAGGATGTGACGGTGACCGCCCGTTCAAAAATATTCGACGATAAACGTACAGGCGCATCTACCAACATCAGCAGCAGCCAGATCAGGCAGCTGCCTACCATTTCACGTTCTGCAGATGATTACACCAGGCTTACCCCATCTGCATCACCCACGTACAACGGTACCTCTTTTGCAGGGCGCAATGGCCAATACAATAACTTTTCACTGGATGGTGCGGTATTCAATAACCCGTTTGGACTGGATGCTCCTACACCGGGCG
Source organism: Deminuibacter soli (assembly GCF_003412455.1). Taxonomy (GTDB): domain Bacteria; phylum Bacteroidota; class Bacteroidia; order Chitinophagales; family Chitinophagaceae; genus Deminuibacter; species Deminuibacter soli. Next base: position 93,497 of record NZ_QTJU01000003.1, read on the forward strand.
GACAAACAGGCGCCCAGCCCGTTTCACTGGATGCCATTGACCAGATACAGGTAAACATTGCACCGTACGATGTGACGCAATCAGGCTTTACCGGTGCGGGTGTAAACACTGTAACCAAAAGCGGTAGCAATAAAACCACCGGAACCATCTATGGCTTTTACCGCAATGATGATTTAACCGGACAGCGTGTAAACGGCACTAAAATAAAAACACCCTCCCTGTCGCATGTACAGGCAGGTGGCTCGCTGGGCGGTGCCATCAAAAAGAACAAGCTGTATTATTTTGTGAACTTTGAAACCGAACAACGCGAAGACGCTGCAAGTGCCTATGTTGCACAGACAGATGCCAACAAAGGCGGTATCACTACTTCACGCGTACTGGCCAGCGACCTTGATTCGGTAAGCAATATCCTGCAGCGCCGCTTTGGTTACGAAACCGGCCTGTACGAAGGCTTCAAACTAAAAACCAAGAACTACAAATGGCTGGCTAAAATAGACTGGGTCATCAACAGCCGCCATAGCCTGTCCTTTACCTACAATGGCCTTGACGCTTCACAGGAAAAACCGGCACATCCCAATTCCATCAACCGCCGCGGTCCGGATGCCATTACGCTGCAGTTCAGGAATTCAGGTTATAAAATGATCAACCGGCTGCATTCATTCGGACTTGAGCTGAAATCGAATTTCAGCGACATGTATGCGAATAAATTCAGGGCAGTCTATACCATCTTCCGGGACAAGCGCGATCCATTTTCCACACCCTTCCCGGCGCTTAATATCACCAAGTACGGTGTGCCGTATATTGTTGCAGGGCACGAGCCTTTTTCCATCAACAACGTGCTGAACCAGGATGCACTGCAGCTGACAGACAACTTCAACATCCTGCTCTCCAAACATACCCTCACCATCGGGGCATCGTACGAGCAGTTTAAGTTTGCCAACTCCTTTAACCTTACCGGTTATGGCGCCACATTGTTTGGCGGTATCGATATCAATGATTTTATTACAAAGGTGCCGGTTGGCGGTAACGTAGTGTTTGGTGCTTACCCGCTTGATGTGGATGTTACCTATGCCCGCAACGCAGGCGCAGCAGGCCAGTGGAAATGGTATTATCTTACCGTTGGCCAGGCAGCGCTTTACCTGCAGGACGAATGGAAACCCGGCCGCAACTTCACATTAACCTATGGTGTGCGTGCAGATAAGCCGCTCTACTTTTCTTCCAAGGCCAGCTACCGCGAACCTGTAATGAATGCAGATGGTACGTTTGCGGGTAATTATCTCACCGGCTCACCCACATTGCCCAACACAGATGTATTAAAACTGTTTGATGAAAACGGCAATCCTGTAAGCAATGGCCCCGGCCAGCAGATTGACAACACCCGCATGCCGACAGGCAAAATATTGTTCTCGCCACGCGTGGGCTTTAACTGGGATATCAGCGGGCATAAAACTGTGCAGCTGCGCGGCGGTTCCGGCCTGTTTACCGGCCGCTTCCCGTTTGTATGGTTAGGCAATGCAATCGGCAATCCCAAAACAGGTTATTACAATATCACTGCGCAAAACTTCAGGTGGCCGCAGATATGGCGTACCAATATCGGCATCGACTATAAACTGCCTACAGGAACCATTTTCACTGTTGATGCGGCTTACAGCAAAGACGTACATGCCATGCTGGTGCGTGACTATGGCTTAGGATTGCCCACCGGCACGCTTAACTCCGGCACAGGCGATACCCGCAGTATATACCTGCCGGCAGATAAAGGCAATACCAGCACCTATGTGTTTACCAATACCAACATTGGCCACTCAATAAACCTTACATTCCAGGTACAGCAAACATTCAGCCATGGCCTGTATGTAATGGGCGCTTACAATTATCTTATAGCGAGGGATGCCAACTCTATTTCAGCTGAAATTTCAGGTGATGCGTTTGACCGTAATCCTGTACTCAACAATTCCAACAAAGCAGTGGGCGGACCATCATTGTATGGCAATACGCATCGTTTTGTGCTGGCTGGTATCCGCAAGTTTACCTATGGCGCTAAAAAGAATTTTGCCACCACGGTATCGCTGTTCGGCAGTTACACCAGTGGCAACCGGTATTCTTATGTGTATGGCGGTGATATTAATAACGATGGTTCTGCTGCGAACGATCTGATCTATATTCCTACAGCAGCAGAAATCAGCAATATGAATTTTGCCACCCTTACCGATGCATCGGGCAAAGAGCAGGATGCAGCTGCACAGCGCAATGCACTCGAATCATTTATCCAGCAGGATAAATACCTGCGCGGCCACAGGGGCAGCTACAGTGGCAAGTATGCAGGCACCACACCGTGGTTTAGCCAGGTGGATATGCGCGTGTTGCAGGATTTTAATTTCAAGGCAGGAGACCGGGTGCGCACCATCCAGTTCAGTCTTGATTGTGTAAACATCGGCAACCTCATCAGCAGCAAATGGGGCGTTCGTAAATATGCCAGTGCTTCGGGTTATTACCAGCCTGTGGCTTACACCGGCAAAGATGCAGGCGGTAAAACCATTTACCAGTTCGATCCTTCACAGCAATCTACCTTTACCACCAGTCCTGACCTGCCTTCGCGCTGGCAGTTGCAGTTGGGTTTGCGGTATATTTTTTAAAGAAGCTGGTACGAATGTATCAATGCGTAAAGCCCATCCTAAACAGATGGGCTTTATATTTTAAATGAAGAGGCTCAAAATCTCACTGGTTATGGATGATTACTAAAAACAAAAAAACACCCAGGTTTAAAGTAATCCTGGATGTTCTTATTAAGTTAATAAGTTTAGCGACAAAACTTAAAGCTTTTATTGATTTGTTTCAGTAAAAGCAGGGGACCAGAGGTAGCAGCCTCCTGGTTCCTTTAATTAAAGGTAGCTACTTTTTATAATAATTGCCAAATTTTTGAGCAAATCGATAAGTTGTTATTTGGCTGCCTTTTTACTTTTAAGGAGGTTAAAACCAACCGTAAAATTAATCATCTTGTTTTTGCTGGGCTGGTAGGAGTAATTCTTGTACACAACAGAGTTTTGCAGTGCCTGGCTATACTGTACGCCCGCATAAAACCGGTTGAAATGATATTGCACACCAACTGTTGCACGCGGATCGAATTTGCGTACATCGTACGACTGGCCGAGTGCCGCGCGGTCTACGGTGCCGCCTGAAAGCAGGTAATTGTTTACCCTGAGCGTGGTAACAGTATCTGAAGCAGAATTAAAATTCTCCTGTTTGTTTACCAGCACTTTTTGCAGAAAAGCCAGCTCTATGCCGCCAAACACACTGATGTTGCGATTGATGTTATACTCAGCGAGTATGGGTATCTTCCAGTAATACACCTGGTCAACCGTTTCTTTGGTTGTAACCAGTGCCAGATTAGACACCAGGTTTACAACAGGCACCTGCTGCGTAACCGGGTGTTTGAAATTACCGGGTGCAAATAGGGCAACGCCTGTAGATATGCCCCAGCGGTTATTGATGTGTATGGTGGCCTTTAAAGAAGGAAACACCGGCGCCTGGTATAACAGGCTGTTGGGGTGACTGTGACGTGCGATGGTTTTATTGAGCTCCAGTGCAACACCCAATAAAGGCTGACGGGTAATTTGTTTTTTGGCAGCAGACTTCACGGTGCTGTCTTTAGACTTGTCTGTTGGCGTAGCGGTTTTAGCCGTAAGGCTGTCAGGACTGGTAATTTTCGCAGCGCTTGTTGCAAGGGGAGAAGCCGCCATTGTATCGGCACTGTTAGCCTGCCGTGTAGCATTGGCTACAGGTGGGGCTTCGTTGTTGGCGCCGGCAGCAGCGCTAAAACTATTGCCATGCACCGGTTTACGACCTATTTTTGCGTTGCCTCCAACTTCACCGGCAACAAAGCGGCGGGTTGCAGGTTCAATAGTTGACGTTTGGCCGGCAATTGAAAGCGGTTGATTGTTGTGTACAGTTGTATCAATAAGCGTTGTTGTATTGTTGTTTTGAGCGTCGCCTGGTTTGGTTGCGGCGTGGACTGCAATATCTTCCGGTATGGAGCTTTGCTGCAGGGCATCGCGTGTGTGCATGGGCAAACCCAGGAACAGCGTTGCCGCTACAAGGGCGGGCCATAAAAGCAGCCGCAAACGTGATCGCACGGGCAGGGGAACTACCGGCGATTCCGTTGCCACAGGCATGTGCGTGTCCAGCAGACTGCGCATCTGTGCCCATCCCGTATCTTCCAGGAAGGAAGGCGGTGGCCCGTAATCGTGTATATCATCTTGGTCTTCAGGCATATTTTCTCTTTAAAATTTCCTGCAAACGTTTTTTACCTTCCGAAACATGCCAGCGCGAAGTGCTTTCGGTAATATGCAGTTCTGCTGCTATTTCCTTATGGGCATAACCCTCCAGGAAAAACAGTCTGCAAACCTTGCCTGTGGTTTCGGGCAACAGGCTGAAATAGTACGCTGTATCGCGTGAATTGCCGGGCTGTGAATCGTTGTGCTGAATATGATTGCTAACCGAATCGTTTATTTCTATGGCAGCGATCGCGTTTTTTTGTTTGCGGTAGTGGTCAATGCACTGGTTGCGCAAAATGCGCTTGCTCCAGGTTTCAAAACTGCCTTTGCTGGTGTCGTAATCTTTCAGGTGCAGAAATATCTTCAGAAAGGCTTCATTGATAATCGCCAGCAGGCTCTCATTGTCGGTTGTGTAATCCCTTGCTACGGTATAAAATAGGCCAAAGAATGCCCTGTACAGCTTTTCTTGCGCTATACGGTCGTTTTGCAGACAAAGGGCCAATATGTTATCCAGGTTCTTAACGCTCACTGCTGAAGGTAAAACCGGCAGATTTAATCCGCCGGTTTCCGCCGCAAATTTCTAATGAACAAATGTTATCGTTTTCAGAATTTTTGGTGCATTTCTCATAGAATCGATGAAACGTACCTGTAAAACTGAATCGTTCAGTGCTAAAACTTTCATTACGCTGATGCCGTAGCTGTAATTAAGGGTTGCCAGGCTGTCTTCGGCAGCTGTAGCAAACAACCAGCGGCCCTGGCCGTAATGGAAAGCGTTGCTGTCGCAACCTTTGGCGCTGTCAAGATAGGCAAAAGCGCCGGAGCCGTCGCTGTATACGGGCTGACCGAAGTAAATACCTGCTTTTGAATGACAAGGCTGAAATATAGAACTGTCCTGGGTTGAATCGTTTTTCTTTGGGATGGTGATTGATCTGATCGCCCAGGGTTTCTGTACCATAAATACCTGGTTTTTGGTGAGCGATGCGGGTTGACTGTCGTTTGATTTAAAACAGCCGGTAATGGTCGCCGCGGCGAGTGCTGTCGCAGCAAGTGCAAGCAACGGCAGTTTGTTTTTCTTCATTTCCCTGAAATTTTTGAGTAGTGGTTATTTACTACCCTAATACGTACTGCAACGTAAGTATTGTTGGGCCGCCCAAAAATAAACTGCAAACAGCCTGGCCGCATGCACAGGGCCGTGCAATAAAAAAGCGCCGCCCGCGGGCAGCGCCTTTTGAATTATATAACTGATAATTAGTTGTATATAGGGTTTTGTTCCAATTCTGCAAGATCAATATCGGCATAGTTTTTTACCACGTTGTACAGGGTATCCCGTTCAACCGGTTCGCGTTTTACCTGTTTAATCAGCGCTACCAGCTGGGCTGTGCTCAGTGAAGGGGTTTGTTCTTCACTGCCGGCCATTGAGTAAATTTTGGTGGTATCATCAATGGTACCGTCCAGGTCGTTTACGCCGAATGACAGGGTGAGCTGTGCATTTTTACGGCCAAGCATGGGCCAGTAGGCCTTCAGGTGCGGGAAATTGTCCATGTACAGGCGGGCAATCGCGTACAGTTTCATGTCCTCGATCACTGAGCTTTCTGCCACATGGCTCATCTCATTGTCTTTATTGCGGAATTTGAGCGGAATAAAGGTATTGAACCCGCCGGTTTCATCCTGCAGCTGGCGCAGGCGTTCCATATGGTCTATCCGGTGCCAGTATTGCTCCAGGTGGCCGTACAGCATGGTTGCATTGGTATGCATGCCCAGGTTGTGTGCAGCACGGTGAATATTCAACCAGCCGTCAGCATCCACCTTGTCATCACAAATCTGGCTGCGTATATCGGGATGAAAAATTTCAGCGCCGCCGCCGGGCATCGACTGCAAACCGGCATCGTGCAGCTGTTTCATGCCCTGTTCTACCGTTAATTTGGCTTTACGGAACATATAATCCAGCTCTACCGCGGTAAAACCTTTGATGTGCAGATCGGGCCTGTGTTCCCTGATTTTGCGGATGAGCTCACAGAAAAACTCGAGGTTCATTTTGGGATGCACGCCACCTACAATGTGCACCTCTGTTACAGGTTTGCCATCGTATTTTTTAACGATGTCGAGCATTTGCGCTATGCTCAGTTCCCAGCCCTCGTCACGATGGGCGTACAGGCGTGAGTAAGAACAAAATTTGCAGGAGAACACACAAACATTGGTGGGTTCTATATGAAAATTGCGGTTAAAATAGGTCTTGTTGCCATGTTTTTGCTGCCTTACCCAGTTGGCAAGTGCGCCAACAAACGGCAGGCTGCCATTTTCAAACAGGGCCAAACCCTCATCGGCAGTGATTCTTTCACCTGCCAGGATTTTGTCGCCTATATTTTTTAAATAAGGATCAGCTGTTGCCGAAACAATGGTCTTTGGGTCTGCGCTAACGGTAAACATTGCTCTTCTGTTTAGGGTGCAAAGCTAGAGAAAAGCTACGAGCTGCGAGCTGATAGCTTCGGGATTTGTTTTACCTCAATACCCGTTCTGTCACTTTATGATCCAGGTACACCAGTTGTACGAAGTACATGCCATGCGGTACGTTGCCAAGGTTTACAGTAATGTACGACGGGGCATTGCTGCTGTAGCGCGATGAATAAATGCGCCTGCCTGCTGCATCGAACACTTCAATGCCCTGCAGGTTGGTGGGCGCTTTCAGGTGCTGCACCGCAAACCAGGTCTGGAAGGGGTTGGGGTAAATCAAATATCCCTGTTCTTTCAGTTTGGCCGGCAGCGACTTGGTATAGATCTGTACACTATCGATATAAATATTGTTGCGCCCGTTCGATACGTTGCGGAATACCACCTGGAACGAACCGCCGCTCAATGGTACAATGCTGGTGAGGTTAATGCTGTCCCTGCGGTACTGGGATGCCTGTGACGGAACAAAAACAGCCCCGCCGGCGGGTGTGCTGCCTGCCGTTTGCAAAGTAGTGCCGTATTTCTCGTAAACTTTCTGCAAGGTATTACCGCAATCGCTGGTAATAAACACCTGTAGTGTATCGCCCGGCAATACCGAGATAATGGGCGTATGCGCAGCCGCTACATCAAATACCACGAACACTGAATCCACGGTGCCGTATTGCACTGTTGGACTGCGCAGTTCATCAATGTTACCGCTGCCGGTATAGGCAAAATTGTTCATGTAGGCAGCATGGCTGTCCTGCGATGCATTGTTGCCATTGGTTTTCGTGGTTTGTGCCCAGGTTATGCTGTTGTCGGGATTATAAATACCCCAGCCTGCAGGTGGAACGGTGCTTTCAAAGCTTTCGTATACCGGTGCATTGACAAGCCCGGTAATGGCAAAACCCTGGCTTGCGGTGTCATTCGAAGTAAGCTGATCTGCATTGCCATTGGGGCTGGTGGTGTAAACAAGCAGGGTATGCTGGCCAAGACTGCCGGAAACTCCCTGCAGCGATACGGCAATAGAATCGTTGGGAGCAAGGTTGCCCTGCCAGGGCACGGCTGTAGCGGTTGCATTGTCAACCGCGTAGTGCAGTGTTGCGCTGGTAAGCGTTGCGGTGCCGTTGTTGAATAGCGTTACGGCAGGCGTAATGCTGGTACCTGTGCACGTAAACGGCGGAGCGCTCAATGTTTTAATCGCAATATCGTACTGTGTTTGCGAGTTTTTAGTAACCTGTATATCATCAATGTACAGGTTATTGCCCCAGCCGGCTATGTTGCGGAAGAGGATCTGCATTTTTTGCCCCTGCACCAGGAAAGGCGTTAGGTCTACGGTTTCTTTGCGCCACTGCGTTGCTGTTGGCACAAATGAATTGGGTGTGGTACCTGCAACAGTAGACAGGTCTGGTGAAGATTTGCGGTAGGCAGGCTGGTAGGTTAATCCGCCGTCGCCCGATACCCATATATCCAGCCCATCCACATAACCGTTTTGGTTTAATTGCCGGTATGCCACCTGGAAGGTGAGGGTGGCTGCATTGGCTACACCAAAATCGATCGGTGGTGTAATCAGGTCGTCCCATTCGCCGTCAAGACTGTCCACATAGTTTTGTACAACAGCCGATTTGGTGCCGGTAGCACCTGCGCCTGATGCCCTTACCCAGGTAAACGCGCTGTTGTCGGGGTTGGAAACTGTCCAGCCCTGCGGGGGGAAGCTGGTACCTTCAAAGCTTTCTGTGAACGGCGCTGCAATAGCTGTTTGTGCTACGGTAATCTGTTTTACAATGGTATCGTTTAATACATAACCATCTGCACCGCCATTGGGTGTAGTGGTAAATACGGTAAGGGTGTGCGCGCCCTGTGCTGCAGTAATGGGGCCAAGGTTTACCAGGGTATCATGACCGGGTGCCAGTTTGCCCGACCAGCCCACGGTTGTAGCCGTACTGCCATCATACTGTACGGTAAAGTTTACACTGGTGAGCGTGGTATTGCCAGCATTGCGCAGTTGCGTAATAACATTGGTATTTTTAGCTACTACCGGCACCACGCCGCAGGCACTGCCGCCGGGCTGCAATGCAACCAGGTAAGCATCTGTAAACGTGCCGGGTGCAGATGCTGCAGCCGATGCTTTTAAAGAGCTGCGGTATAAATCCAGCGCAGCATGCATGCGGCACACCTGGTTGGCAGTGAACATACCGTAACTCACATCATTGGTATAATCCATGTAGTTCTGGTAATTGATGCCAGGCTTGGCAGTACTGCAATTGTCTATCACATAACCGGCCAGAAAACCGCTGGAACTTACACCCTGGTTGGGTGTATCATCAGTACACGCTGCAGGTAAATCAGCGCCTGTTTCTGTAGTGAAATCGCTTTCAGAGCAGGTATTGCTTTCCAGCTGATCATCGCCCCAAACATGGTACAGGTAAAAATAGTGTCCTGTTTCATGAACCAGCGTGCGGCCCAGGTTAAACCGGGGATCTACATGGCAGGGGTTAATGCCGAAGCCGATATTGTTGATCACCACACCCTGTTCGCTGGCTGGTGTCATATAGGGAAAGGTAGAAATTCCAAGCAGGCCATCTGTAAAATTGGCCACCCATATGTTGAAATAGTTATTGACATCCCATGCATCCAAACCGCCCTGGGCTACATGTTTTACGGCATTGGATGTATTGGAAGTAAAGGTGGCACTGGTTGTTTTGCGTTCAATGCCGTTGGTTAAGGCTCCCGCAGGTGTGCGGCGTGCCATTACAAAACGGATATGTGTGCGGCCAAAGCGGGCTTTGAATTCCGGTGTAAGAAAGCTGGTATCTATGTTGGCACCGGCGTAGTCGGTATTGAGTATTTCAATCTGGTCGAGTACATCCCTGTCGGATATGCTGGCCGGGTTATTGGTGATAATGTGCACTACAATGGGAACTACAATCGTTCCTGTGGGAAAGGTTTCCCGGCTTGCGGGGCTGTTGCGGTATTGCTCCAGCAGGCGTTCGCTTTCTGCTTTCCACTGGTTTTTAAGATCGGGATTGTTGCGCAGCATGTTTTGCATCACTTCCATGGTCGCACACCTGCGCGTGATATGGTTGGCTGATGGCTGTTTTTGGGCAAAGATCTGAACAGAGAGCAGGGTTAATACTGCAGCTAATACTTGTTTAAACGGCATATAGGTAAATACGGCTCACTAAGCTAAAAGCCTGTTTAAAATTAACGTTTTAAACATATTTTACCATGCATATCTGCACAAAATGAAAAATTGCCGATGATTAAATCAAAATACCGGCAATTGTAGCAGAAAGATACGATGCCAGTGTACCACATAACAAGGCTTTTAAACCCAGTTTGGCAAGGTCTGTACGGCGGCCTGGCGCTATTTCACCGATACCGCCTATCTGCATGCCAACGCTGCTGAAGTTCGCGAAGCCGCAAATGGCAATACTTACAATCAGCAGGCCTTTTTCTGATACAATGGGAACTGATTTATTGGTGAGGTTCTGAAAGGCAACAAATTCATTGATGGATAATTTCTGCCCCAGCAAAGTGGCTACGTTGTTTACATCGCCATCAGGTACACCCATTGACCAGGCCATGGGGTAGAAGACTTTACCGAAAATATAATTCAGGCTTAAATCAAAGTGCGGGTTAAAGAGATGGCCTATTTTAATCAAACCCCAGTCCAGCACAGCGATTACGGCAATAAAACCAATCAGCATGGCAATTACATTCATGGCTATTTTAAAACCATCGCCTGCGCCGTGTGAAATGGCATCGATTACGTTGGTGTAATGGCTTTTCACTTCCAGTTTTACCTTGCCCATGGTTTGACTTTCTTCCGTTTCGGGGAACACAATTTTCGCGATAACCAATGCGCCGGGTGCAGCCATTAAACTGGCGGTGATTAGTTTGGGGGCAAGATCAAGTCCGGCCGCTGCGCCCATATTGGCATACACCACCAGTATACCGCCGGCAATACAGGCCAGGCTGCCGCTCATGCTGGCGAGCAGTTCGCTTTTGGTCATACCCTGTAAATACGGGCGAATCATTACCTGTGCTTCCACCTGGCCAACAAAGGCGCTGGCAACATTGCTCAGGGCTTCAGCGCCGCTTACGCGCATTACAAAGTTCATGGCACGGGCAATTACCGCTACCACGCGCTGCATAATGCCGTAGTGGTAAAACACGGCCACCAGCGCGCAAACCAATATAATAGTGGCCGTAACATTAAAGGCAAATACAAACCCGCCGCCCCTGTAATTGGCAATGATGCCGGGTTGTTTTTCTACCGCAATACCTCCGTATACGAATGATGCACCCTGGAAGGCGAATTCCTCAATTTTTTGCATGCCATGTCCCAGCGCCTGGAAAAAGCGCGATACAGGCGGCACTTTAAATACCAGCAGCGCAATGACAATCTGCAGGGCCATGCCGCTGAAAACCAGCCGGTAATTAATTTTTTTTCTATTGTTGGAAAACAGGAACGCCAGTCCCAGGATAAGTGCTATGCCAATAATCCCTTGAAATCTTCCCATAGTAACGGAGGTAGAGGTATATTAAAATAAGCGATGAAGATATGTAATTTCCTGCTATACCGAAGTAATCCACCAGGTAATTCCGAAGGGATCTTTCACGCCACCGCTGCGGCCGTACGATTGATCGGCCATTTCATTTACCACCGTAGCGCCTGCTTTCAGGGCCCGCCGGAAGGCTGCATCTGCATCTTCCACGTAAATAAATAAACCCGCAGTTTGTACGTTGTACGCGGCTGTGGAATCGGCAAACATGATGGTACTATTGCCGATCATCACCTCGGCATGCATTACGGTGCTTTCGTCGCGCATGGCGCGGTAGGTTTCCTTTGCGCCGAACACTTCCTGCACAAAGGCCGAAAAACCGGCAGCACCCGGTACCACGAGGTAGGGCATAATTTGCTGGTGTGTCTGGGGAATAGTTGTTGTTGACATGGCATTTAATTTTATGTAAAGCTAGCAAGTGCTCACCGCCCGGAATTGTAAAAACGCGACACTATCCGTCCCTCCATTCAGCTCCTTCGGGGTTCCCGTGAAAATATTGGCCTGGCTCGTAGCCGGAGAATTGCTTAAAATCATGGATGAAGTGGGCCTGATCATAGTAACCGCAGCTGTAAGCGATATCAGTGAGCGGGCGCAGCCTGTTGCCATAATGCGTTAGTGCATGCTGGAAACGGATAATGCGTGCATAACGTTTCGGACTGAAGCCCGCCGCTTCCTTAAACCTGCGTTGAAACTGGCGTATGCTGAGGCAATGGTCATAGGCAAGCTGCTGTACACTAATGGTACCCTTTGATGCAATGAGTTGCAGCACAGGCGAAGCCATGGCCTCCGGGATAACCGGGTGCATGCGCAGCTGCTGTTCAAGAAAACCGGTTACCAGTGCAGCCCTGGCGGTATTGCTGTCTGCTGCCAGTACCTGCTGTTCCAATTCACGGCCTGTGTTGCCTAAAAATGTTTCGAGACCGGGCATCTGATCACTGAATTCAGCAGCAGGCATGCCAAACAGGCGTTGAAAAGCGAAAGGGTAGAAGTACACGCCAAAAATGCCAAAACTTTCGTGGGTAATAAACCGGTGGTATTGTGTGCCCTGCCCGTGTATCATAGACAGCGGCTCACTTAATGCACCTTGCTGTGTGAGTTGTTTAAACCGTCCTTTGTAATGAAAAATCATCTCCGGTAAACCATCTGCCATAGAACGGTACACATAGGGCTGCCCGGCAGGCACTTCATGTTCCAGTACCCAGTAAGCCCGCACAAACGGGCTCAGCAACAGCGATGGCGGCAGCGTATAATAAAGCATCGGTTCAAAGATGGTTGTTCAAAGAAGTACTTTGAACAACGGTTCAAATGTTCAATAGTTCAATAGTTCAAACGTTCAATAGTTCAATAGTTGCAGACAAGGTTACATTGAACATTTAAACAATGGAACCAATGGAACCTTGTTATGCCTTCCATGCATCTATGGCCGACTTGATAGCGCCTGCTATCGCCGCAGGGTTTTTGCTCATGATAGAGGCGCCGAGTGTACTGGCTGCCGCGGCTACATTGATGGCTTTTTGTATGTTCTGCAGCTGGTGGTAGCTGCTTTTCAATTCCTCTGTAAGTCCTGCAATTTTAGCAAGGGAATCCTGTACCGTGTTCATCACGAGCAGGGTTGACTGGGTAAACAAATCGTCGGAGTAGTTCAGTATATTCCAGTGCAGCGAGCGCAGCTGCTGGTTTTGTGCTTCGCTGAGTGTATTGATATTGGCAATGCGGTATTCGCCTACGGCCTGGGCTATTACCAGGAAACTGTGTGCAAGCTGGCTTGTTTGTTCGGCAGTTAACTGTGGCATATGGGCTATTTATCGGCGTTTTTAATGGTATTGAATTCGTTGTACAGATCACCCAGGTCATTGGCATAGCGCATGGTTGCTTCCTGTACATCTTTCGCGGTTAAACGGTTGCGGTTATTGTATAGCTGGCGGTGCCCTGCTGCTGTTTTTTCCAGTGCTTTGCCAAAGGTTTCGAGCAATGCCTGTTTGGCCGCAATGGCAGCCATGGTATCATCGTATTCGTCAATCACTTTTTTCTTTTCAAAATCGGTTGCTGCATGACGCATCATTTCAGGATAAATATCATACTGCAGCCTGGCTGCCTTTACCTGCAACTTGCCGCTGAGATTGGTGGCAATGGCAAAGGACAGGTAATGCAGCAAGGTATCCACAGGGCCGTTGGATTGTTCGATCACCTGCTTCAGCTTGCGGCTGCGGTAACCATCAGTGATGAGATGCAGTAACACTTCCGATATTTTTGAATAGGCATTCACTACTTCCTTTTTGTAAGGCGTGGAACTGATTAAACCCGATTCATTGAGCGAAGTGCCCAGCGCCGTTACCTTGTAGGTGCTGGCATCTTTACCGGCAAGTTTTGACAGTGCAGTGAAATAGGCTTTCAATGCCTCATATATTTTACGGGTACCTGCATCGGCCTTTTTGTTCGATTCGCAGGGGCAGGGTGTGGTTTGCAGCTGCAGGCTGAAATAACGTTGCAGTTTGCACGAATCGGCACAGGCCTGTTGAAAGGAATACCCGGTATTGTCGAATTGTGTGATGTTTTCCAGCGCACCTGTGGCGTAGGTATCCACCGCTTTTATGTTTACACAGGCATGAAGCGTGGCAATAAGCAGTAGCAGGAGGGCAGCAGAACGTAACTTTTGTGTCATAGCAAGTTAGCAGGTTATTTGGGCTTCTAAGGTCGGGGATTTTTTTTATTTTCACCCATTAACATGACAAACGATACACACAATTTTACAACCGGCAGCAGCCGCATCAAAGCGGTATTGACCGGTTCTGCAGGTAACCTGGTTGAATGGTTCGACTGGTATGTGTACGCAGCCTTCGCCATTTATTTTGCACCCGTGTTTTTTCCGAAAGGCAATCCCACAGCCCAGTTGCTCGATACGGCTGCCATATTTGCCGTAGGCTTCCTGATGCGCCCGGTAGGCGGCTGGCTGTTTGGCCGTATTGCAGACCGCAAAGGGCGTAAAACGGCGATGACTTTGTCGGTACTCTTTATGTCATTCGGGTCATTGCTGATTGCATGCATGCCATCGTATAAAAGCATTGGTGTTATTTCTCCTGTTTGTTTGCTGCTCGCCCGTTTGCTGCAGGGGCTGAGTGTAGGAGGTGAGTACGGCACTTCGGCTACCTATTTAAGTGAAGTGGCGGTAAAAGGTAAACGTGGCTTTTATTCCAGCTTCCAATATGTAACACTCATCGGCGGACAACTGGTTGCGCTCGGCGTACAAATGCTGTTGCAAAAGGTGTTGCTGAGTGCTGAACAAATGCATGCATGGGGATGGCGCATTCCATTCGTGATCGGTGCTATACTCGCGGTAACCGTGTTGTACCTGCGGGTGCATATGCCCGAATCACTGCAGAAGGCTGCTGCCAATAAAAACAGCGGATCGCTGAAAGCACTGCTGCAACAGCATCCCAGGGCAGTAATGACTGTGGTGGGCTTAACCATGGGTGGTACCCTGGCATTTTATACGTACACTACCTACATGCAGAAGTTCCTGGTAAATACGGTGCACTTAACCAAGGAGCGGTCAACCGAAATCGTATTCTGGCTAATGCTGATCTATGCTTTTTTACAACCATTGATGGGCGCTTTATCTGACAGGATCGGCCGCAAACCCCTGTTAATCTCCTTCGGCATACTCGGCACTATTTTCACGGTGCCCATCTTAACCGCAGTGAGCACTGCAGGCACCGCTGCCACTGCTTTCTGGCTCATACTCGCAGCGCTGGTGATTGTAAGCGGTTATACTTCCATTAACGCCGTTGTAAAGGCAGAATTGTTCCCTGCCGGCATACGTGCGCTGGGTGTGGGTTTTCCCTATGCCATTACTGTTGCGCTGTTTGGCGGAACTGCCGAATACATTGCCCTGTATTGTAAAAACATCGGGCACGAGCATTGGTATTACTGGTACGTAACCACGTGCATTTTCATATCCCTGTTGTGTTATGTATTCATGAAGCCCGGGAAGGAACTGGATCGCACAGCGTGAAGCGTGAGTGAGAAGCAGCGAGAATCGAGAATCGACAGTCGGGACTATCTTAGCGAACGTTATTCGTGAATCGTCAGTCGTCAGTCGTCAGTGATCTTGGCGAAGACTTTTCGAGAAACGAGAATCAACAGTCGGGACTATCTTAGCGAGCGTTATTCGTGAATCGTCAGTCGTCAGTGATCTTGGCGAAGACTTTTCGAGAACGAGAATCGACAGTCGGGACTATCTTAGCGAACCTATTGCTTCGCCGCAGGCGACTGGCACCAGACAAGCTTGCAGCTCGCAGCTAGAAGCTTGCAGCTGTTACCAGCTTCAACAGGCTTTGCAATTGCTCCAGGGTTTCAGCATCGTGGAGGCGACCGTCTTCACCAATTTTCTTGGTAACGGCAGGTATGCTGATGCTGCCGCCTTCGGGTATGCTGGCGCCGATTACTTTTAAGGTGGTGAGCAGCGAAGCATGTGCTTTATCGCCGCCTGTAACCAATGGCGAGCCACTGATAGTGATGGTAGGTTTATTGGTAAACTCGCCTGAGGAAACCAGCCAGTCCAGCGCATTTTTTAATACACCCGGCATGCCAAATGCATACTCCGGTGTGCATACCACCACAGCCGCAGCATCCTGTACCTGATTGCGGAAAGCCTTTACCGGTGCGGGTGTTAGCTGCTCTGTATTAATATCCGGGTTAAAATGCGGCAACTCACCAATAGACGTGGAAAACAGTACAGGCAGATCTGTTCCCTGCTGCATGGCAGCCACCGCTTCCAGTAACGACTGGTTAAACGAACGCGCACGCAAACTCCCTGAAATAGCTAAAATATATCGCTCCATCTTACTTATTTGTTTTAAATAACCATAAAAGCCATCAAGCCATTAAACCCTTCAGGCAATCATTCCCCCAGCTTAAATTTCTGCAGCACCGGCACCGGCAAACTGCCAGCAGCAACAGCTGTGTTCACGGGGACGCCGATAAAAAATAATTCACCCTTATAAACAGTGTACTGGAAGTAATTATCCTGCGCAGGTAAACGCCATTCATGCAGCAATTTACCGGTATAGTCCAGTTTAGCGAGCCACGTGGCTGCAGGGTCTGTATCTTTTCTTACGAGCAGGTAAATCGCTGTTGCATCTGCATACACATTATCATGACCAGCCCATTCCCAGTGATAACGCATAAAAGGGATTTTAACACTGCCGGTGATGACGCCATCAAGAGTAATGGCGGTAATCTTTACGTACTGCGATTCATCGGTATTAAACGGGTTGGATAAGGTAATGATATGAATAAACTGCTCCCTGAACCAGGCACTGGCCAAAAACTCATCTTCCCTGGTGGCGATGATTTTCTCCAGCTGCTTGCCGGTAGCTATATCCTGGCGTTGTAAAAAAGGCTGGGTCATAGAAGTATACTCCTTGTTGTAATTACCCAGCACATATATTTTGTTGTTGCCGTAGAAGGTGTAAAAGGGCAGCACGCTTGTCCATGTAAAGGCAAAGGTTTGCAGTTTGCCGCCATAACTTACTGTTGTTTTAATAACACTTTTGCTGGCCTGTTCTGTTGCCTGTGCACCGTTGTTATATAGATAAGCGATGGCCGTTCGGTTATTGCCTGTGGCAATGGTGCCGCACACATCTGCAGTCGCTGCACCCAGACTTACCGTTTTCAATGTTTTTCCACCGGTGTTAATGTAGCGCAGTACCTGCACTCCGCTGGCTGCATTGCCGGTGTTCGTGGCATGCACACCGGTTACCAGCAGGGTATCGCCGGCAAATGCCATCTGGCTGAATACGTTAATGGGCAGGCTGTCTATCCTGAGCGACCATTGTTCTTTCAGCGCGGCATCGAATTTTTTTACCGTGGCAAAACACGCGCCGTTGCTGTTTTTAAACGTTTTGCCCAGTATAAAAACACCCTCCGGTTTTACCAACAGGGCCTGGCTGTACTGCACCCCGCTCAGCGCCGTTTGCGCGCGGCCCGCAAGGTTAATACACAATAAAAAAGCTGCGAAGACAATCCGTTGGTTCATGCAGTTGAAATAATTGAAGAGCATAAAGATAAGTAACACAATTTTTATTCATCATTCATTTCCGGAGGCTTACATTTGTGTACTTCCTAATAAACCCATGCTTATGCGTTTCTGGCAATATGTTTCCCTTTCCGGTTTGCTGCTGGCTGCATGTAAACAGTCCAATCAGCAACAAAGTGTTCACCTTACGGCAAATGCCATCTACAACAAAGATTCGGTGTTGTGGGTAGCTGCCCACAGCGAGGGCGCTGCAGGTGCGGCTGATAAACTTTTTCAGAAAGCGGTGGATGAATACCGCAACAAAAACAAGGCATCCGGCAGTGTTGCATTGTTTAAACAATCGCTCGTGGTGCTTCCGCAGGCGAAGACGTATTACGAACTGGGCAATGCGCTTTCGGGCAGCAACAAATATGAGGAAGCCGTAAAAGCCTACTCCATGGCAGAAGCCCTCAACTACAAACCGCTGGGCAAGCTGCTGTACAATACCGCCTGTGCATATTCTATCTTACACCAGGATTCTGCTGCACTGTACTACCTGGTGTCTGCCATTGAATTTGGTTACAACAACAGCAAACAGATATTCAGCGATCCTGACCTGGAATACATCCGTAAAGACAACTGGACATTCTCCAATGCCGTAAAAGCTGCGCTCAATGGGGCAGGTGATACCGAAACACTGGAGTGGAAAATGTATGCCCGCGATTTTAAACCATTGCATTTCCCGCTGGTGCTCGATACCAATTATATCCGGGTTGACCAGGAGGGATACCTTGGTGAGGAGAAAGTAATTCCCTACGATTATGAACGTTATGTAAGCGAAATGCGCGACAGCAAGTTTTCACGAGATGTAGGTAAAGTGGCCGTGCGTGTAGGCCAGGTAAAACAAACCGATTCTTCCGTGGTATTGATCTATGCTATTGAAGACGAGTTTCTGCGTGAAGTAATGCCCAATGGCGGCAATATTTCCCTGAGTTACTACCTGGTTAGTTATGACAAGAAAGGCAAGCTGATAGAAAAACTCGCCATTGGCGGACATAAAAAATTCAGCGAGCCGTTTAAAATTGCAGAGCTGAAACAGGATTCGCAGGTAAGCATCAAAAGCTATAAAATATCTTACCTGAAAGACCCCGAGCAGTCAGGCTACGAAAGTGATAACCATGTTACCGCAATGGAAGAAGCCGGTACCGAACAATACAGCATTACACCGGGCGGGCATTTTGTGAAAATGTAGGGAGAGGAGGGGATCACTACTCACCACGCGTTTTTATCATCCACTCAGCGATCAGCCAGTTCAGCACCCAGCTGGCCCAGGCAACAAAAACATAGGCTGCTACAGGACTTATATTGATCCGCAGTACAGCAATGCAATAGATCATACCGCGCAGGGTAAGTGCCGATAAGGTCAAGGCATAACTGCGTGTCATCATGTTACCGTGCAGTTGCCATTTGCGTTGTAAAGCATAGCGCCAGGCAAGGGCGGTGGTAGTAAGCCACGATAAGGCGAGTAAAACAAACCCGGTGCGTGCGGGCCATCCGCCGTTGGCATAAAAAGCCATCACTAAACCGGCAGGCCCGCTTAACAGCAATACCACCAGCACGTACAGCTTACCTGCCAGCCTGTGCCAGCGCGGGTATTTGCGCAGTAAGGTGCGGTTAAATTGCAGCAGTCCGCTTACCAGTACCAGCATGCTTACAAATACATGTACGTAAAAACTCACCCGCCAGTGCAGCAGGTGATATACCGCAATTTTAGTTTGCAGAAAGCCGGTATAGCGGTCAAATGAAGTGTAAGGCAGGGTTAACAGCAACATTAACCAGCTGCCTGCCAGTATCAGCACTACAGTTATTACTGCCGGTATTTTGCGCAGCAGCGGTAAGGCGGTATGTTTAATCCACGATAATGCTGAAATCAAATCCTTCCCCTTTAATGCCGTTCAGGTATTTTTTGCCGTCGTCGTTCTGGTAAAAACTGAAATCAAAAACAGTGTTTGTTTTCTTGAAAGTTTCATTGGGTTGCCAGTTTACCAGCACCTGGTTGTTTTTTACCTCCCAGGTACCTTTTACGGTAGTCAGCTGGTCTACATAAGTACTGTCTGTTATATGCGCGTAATAGGTAAGCAGGCAGGAGCCATCTTTCTCAAAATTGATATCGCTGTGGTCGCCGGCCATCATGCCGCCATCGGTAAAGGGATCGTAACCTACCTCATCAATTTCGTACTGGCGTTTGGGCGAAGTGGCTCTTGCCAGGGTAAAATCTTTGGCGCGGGGGCCGTCTGGCTTCACGGGCGACCAGCTGGCGGTGGCTTTGGCAAAAGCCGTATCGAAGTTAATGATGAAATGACCGTCATAGGGATTATCACCCGGCTCATCAAGCGTGGCGGTAAAGCCATTGGCCGTAGGCAGCAGCTCACCGGTAATGTTTCTTTTCAGGCCCTTGTGTACATTGTACCCGGCCACTTTATTGCCGTTATGATAGTTAATGGTGATGTAAATGGGGCTGCCATCAAAATCGCCTTTGTACAGCGATACTACCGCAGAATCGGAAGCGGTGTGGCTGGCGGGTTCCTGGTTTGTGTTTTTACCGGTGCAGGCGGTGAGCATTAATCCGGTCAGCAGTGTTGCAACAACAATGATTTTCACTTGAAATGGGTTGTTTTGCACAAAACTATTGTTATAATGGTTACGCGCAGCTTGTATATAGCATATTTTTATAAGGAACACAGTATTGATACCCATTTAGATATAGCAAATAAATGGTATACGGTAGGAGCCACCTGCATTTTACGCGTCGCAATGCACCAATTCTCCACAGATTTATCCATAGTGCCCCTTTATTAACCTTTTTCGCTTAAGTTCGCGTTTGCTAAAATGGCCTAGACTGTGAGATTAAAACAATTAGAAATCAAGGGATTTAAAAGTTTTGCTGATAAAACTGTGGTGAATTTTGATGAGGGTATTACCGGCATCATCGGGCCCAACGGCTGTGGTAAAAGTAACATCATCGATTCTATCCGCTGGGTTATCGGTGAACAGAAAATATCAGCGCTGCGCAGCGAAAACCTGGAAGCGCTGGTGTTTAACGGCAGCAAAACCCGCAGTCCGAGCGGTTTGGCTGAAGTTAGTCTCACATTTGAAAACACCAAGAACCTGCTGCCCACCGAATTCAGCACCATCACCATCACGCGCCGCTTCTACAAAAACGGGGACAGTGAATACCGTTTGAATGATGTAGCCTGCCGTATGAAGGATATCCATAACCTGTTTATGGATACCGGCGTAAGTACCGACAGCTATGCCATTATTGAACTGGGCATGGTAGACGATATCATTAAGGATAAGGAAAACAGCCGCCGCCGCATGCTGGAGCAGGCTGCCGGTATCACCATCTACAAAACCAGGAAGAAAGAAGCCAAATCAAAACTGGATGCCACTGAGCAGGATCTCAACCGTATTGAAGACCTGCTGTTCGAGATCAACAACCAGCTCAAAACCCTGGAGAACCAGGCTAAAAAGGCAGAGAAGTACTACGAGATAAAAAAGGAATACAAAGAAATAGCGCTGGAACTGGCCAAGGCCTCGCTCGAAGGGTTTAACCTTACCTGGAAAGACCTGAACGAACAGCAGGAGACAGAGACAGACAAGAAGATACGCCTCGAAGCAGAGATCGCCACAGAAGAAGCTGCCATTGAACAGGAGAAAGTTGCCTTTATTGAAAAGGAACGTTCCCTGCAAAGCATGCAGCACCAGTTTAACGACCTGCAGCAAAACCTGCGTACCCGTGAAAACGAACGCAACCTGGCCACGCAAAAACTGCAATACCTGCGCGAAAAGGAAACCAGCCTGAAAGACTTTTTACAGAAAGCAGAAGGCCAGTTAAAAACCATTGAAGATTCTATCCAGTATACACAGATACAGGTAGGCGATGAACAACAACGCCTGGTTGATTTGCAGGAGCGCGTGGAGAATGCCAAAATGGACATTGAAGACAAACGCCGCGCCTTCGATGAAAAACGCAGTGGGGTAGATGCCCTGCGCGGTAAACACCAGCAGATACAACGCAGCCAGTTCGATGCAGAGAAGAAAGTAGCGGTAGCAGATACTTCTATCCAGAACCTGCAACGTTCACATGCACAGCTGAACGACGAAAAGCAAAACAGAACCGCACAGCTGCAGCAACTGGAACGCGAGCTGCAGGAAAAAGAAGAATCACTCGAAGCCAAAAGAACCGACCTGCGCCAGTTGCAGGAGCACCACGAGCGCACCAAAGAACAGATTCTCACCACACAGGGCGAACTGGAAGTGCTGCGTGCGCAGCTGGCCGATGAAACACGTAAACTGGATGCCAAACGCAACGAACACGACCTGCTGAAAAGCCTGATCGATTCAATGGAAGGTTATCCCGAGAGCGTGAAGTTCCTGCACAACAACCCGGGATGGAACCATTCAGCGCCCATCTTGTCCGATATCATCTATGTAAAAGAGGAATACCGTGCAGCAGTGGAAAACGTGCTGGAACCTTACCTCAACTACTATGTGGTAAACAACCTGCAGGAAGGCTTACAGGCTGTGCAGCTGCTCGATACCAATAAAAAAGGAAAGGCCAACTTCTTTATACTCGACAAACTGGAAGAAGCCACTGCCAACACCAACCAGCCGCAAGGCACTATTGCCGCACTGGATGTAATTGAAGTGGATGCCAGCTTCCGCAAACTGGCGCACTACCTGTTACAGAACGTATACATCGCAGACAATGATGAAGTACTCGCAGCAGCCGGCAACGGCACGGTGATACTCGAAAAAACAGGTAAATACGTTAAAGGCAAATACACTTTAACCGGCGGCAGCGTTGGTTTGTTTGAGGGTAAAAAAATCGGCCGTGCCAAAAACCTTGAGAAACTGCACGAAGAAATTGTAGCGCAGGAAGCTATTGTTGCCGGACTGAAAGCAGCCATTCAAACCAAACACAATGAAGTGATAGGTTACAATGAGCAGCTGAAAGAAAACGTCATCAAGCAAACAGAGAACGAGATTAACCAGCTCACCAACCAGGTGTTTGCTACCAAAAATAAAATGGAAAACCTGCAGGCTGCACAACACGCAGCGCAGCAGCGCCTCGAAGACATGGAAGGCCGCATGCAGGACGAACAGGATGCCATTGCCACAACCCGCGAAACACTGCACGAGCTCAACAGCCAGCTGCAGCAAACCAGCGAGGAAATGAAAATGGTAGAGCAGGATTACTACCAGGCAGAGCAGGAATACAATTTCGCCTCTGCCCAGTACAATGAAAGCAACCTGCAGTTAACCCGCCAGCAAAGCAAAATAGCCGCGCTGAAACAGGAATTGGTGTTCAAGGAAAACCAGCTGAACGATTTGCACCAGCAAATTCAAAGCAATACCCAACAGCTGGCAGATTCTGCTGAAAACATTATAGAAAGCCAGCAGGCACTGGAAGGTTCTGAAGAACTGCTGCTGGAGCTGATGCGTGCCAAAGAAGAAGCAGAGAAAAAGCTGAACGAGGCCGACCAGGCTTACTACAATATGCGCAATGCCCTGCAGGAAAAGGAAAGCGCGCTGCGTCTCAAAAACAAGAGCCGTGAAATGATCGATCACCTGCTCAATGAAATTAAAGACAAACTCAACGAACTGAAACTGCAGCTGGCAGGTATGAAAGAACGCCTGAGTGTTGAATTTAAAATTGAACTGGATGATATTATTGACCAGCCCCGCTTAACCAACACTGCACTGGAAGATTTACAGGCCACCAGCGACCGTATGAAGAAACGCATGGAGAACATTGGCGAGGTAAACCCCACAGCCATTGAAGCCTACCAGGAAATGAAAAAGCGTTACGAGTTCATCCTCGAACAAAAGAACGACCTAGTTACCGCGAAAGACAGCCTGCTGCAAACCATCCAGGAAGTAGAGGCCACGGCCAACCAGCAGTTCCTCGATACCTTTAACCAGGTACGTGAGAATTTTCAGCGGGTGTTTAAAGCACTGTTTACGGAAGAAGATACCGCAGACATGATCCTGGTTAACCCAGAGAACCTTGCAGAAACAGGGATTGATATTGTGGCCAAGCCCAAAGGCAAACGCCCTTCCAGCATTACACAGCTGAGCGGTGGTGAAAAAACACTCACTGCAACGGCGCTGCTGTTCGCCATCTATCTCATTAAACCGGCACCATTCTGTATCCTCGATGAGGTTGACGCGCCGCTGGATGATGCCAACGTAGGCAAGTTCACCCAAATGATCAAGAAGTTCAGCGAGAACTCACAATTCATTATAGTAACCCATAACAAAACCACCATGAGCACCGTGGATGTAATTTACGGTGTAACCATGCAGGAGCCAGGTGTAAGCAAGCTGGTTCCGGTTGACTTCCGGAGTTTGAGTAACTAAAGAAAAAGGGGCCGCAACGGCCCCTTTTTTATAACTACGCAGCATATTCAAAGCATTGCCGCAAACACTGATTTTTTTCCATAATCTCCCCAGTTTTTCATCGCCTCCATAATGGCTGACTGGTAAGCCGCAGTGGCTGTTTTCTTGCCTTTTACAGGCGGTTTAATAGTGGCCGCATTTATTTTCTCCGCATATACTTTTGTGGCAAACCAGGTTACGTGGTTATGCGGCAGCGCAAGACCCAGTATCATACCCGGCAAGCCGTTAAACGATTCAGGGCCACCCGGCGTAATGATGGCATCGGTATAAAAAGCCACTACATAAATCGAATCCATGATCACTGCATTGGCCCTTCGGCATTCAAAGCCGGCAATGTTGCGGGTTTCATCGGTGATCTTCCATTTTATGGCGCGGGTGCTGTCTTTGATAAGAAAGGTTTGTTCATACACCACTTTGCGGGCAATATCCATACTGCTGTCGAAATCGCAGAAATGAATGTTTTCCTCCGCAGGCAGCGACCACAGTCTGGCGTTCTCCGGAACATCGCGACCTGGCTGGTACAGGGTTTTATTACCGCTGAAGGTGAGATCGAAATACGTGGTTTTAAACTGCGGGATTGTTTTCTTAATTTCTTCCATCCAGCTGTCGTTCCCGGTGTACAGGGAATGCAGGTTGAATTTCTTCTCAAATTCAATGCGGCCTTCCGTTATAAATGCAGCATTCTGCGCGTGGCTGATGATGTTGATAAACAATAGCACCAATGTTATCAGAAAGCAGGCCAGTTTAATGGCGGGTATTGTCTTTTTCATTGTACGTTGTTTTATTTGGCCAGGCCGGCGCCGTTATTGCTGAAATTCCACACAATGGATAACAGGAAGAAACGGCGGATGGTTTGGTAACGCGATTCGGAAATATAGTTGCTGTTTACGGTTCTGGTTAAGCCGATGTTTTTATTCAGCAGGTCGTTGCCGGATATTTTAATCAGCAGGTTGTCTTTCTTCAGCAGTTTTTTGCCCAGCCATGCATTCCACAAAAATACATTGTTGCTGCCGCTGAACTCAGGCGTACGCTGGCGTATGGTATAACTGATGCTGCTGTGAGCAGTGAATTTAAAGGGCAGTTCCACTTCTGAATTCTGTTCAATGGAATAGATCCAGTATTTGGTGGTATTGTCTTTTTGTATGGATGATGTGCTGTTGGTGTAGGTAGCTGTCGCTTCAAGGCTCACTTCATACTTCTTATCCTTCGATTTGGAGGTAGAGAATGTACCGCTGTAGTTGTTGCTGTTGGTGATATTCTGAAGGTTGTTTACAATACCCACATACCGCGAGCCATCAACATTGGCTCTGAAACCGAGGTACAAATCAGGCTTTTTCCATTTAAAGCCATAGTCAAGGTAGGCATTGTAATTCTTATTGCCATTGATGTTGATGGCCTGCGTAGTGGTACGGCCGGCAGAATCGGTATAGGTGCTGTTGGTAATGGCATTTTCGGTAACTGAATAGTTGGCACCCATCCATATGCTGCGGTCACTGAGGACTTTATAATCAAAGAAATTCATGTTCACATTATGCCTGAATGCCGGTTTCAGGTCAGGATTACCGGCTACAATGTTCAGCGGGTTATCGTTGCTTTTCACCGGCTGTATCTGCTGTATGGTGGGCTGTTGTGTGCTGCCGTTATAACCGAGGTTAAGCCTGCGCTGGTTGGTAAAGCTGTAACCAATACGGGCCTGCGGGTACCAGTTTACAAAGCTGCGCTCGGTTGAAACACCGTGCATTTCGTCTTTCTGGTGGAAATTGGTAAATCCTACATCCGTACCGATAAACGTACGCAGCTTTTTACGGGTATAGTTGTATGCCAGCCCGCCGCGATTGGTTAATACATTAAAGTCATAATCGTTGCTGTAGGTAGAATCCAGCTGGTTGTACTTGCCTTCATTTTTGTTAAATGACAACTGGGTAGAAGAGCTGTTGCTTACGGCCAGCGCGTAATTGGCTACCAGTGTACCGTATTGCGTAATGGGTTCGGTATAAGTAATCTTACCGCTCACCTGCATGTTTTTACTGTCGTTTTTCTTATACTGGTCGGTGATGGTTTGCGTGGGATTGGCCGTATCTGTATAAAAGTTATTGACAGCATACAGGTACCCTTTGTAATCATCATTGGTGTAGTTCTGCTTCAGGTTAAAGGAAATGGTGCGCCCTTTCTTGTTAAATTTTTTCTTCCACAATATGGAGCTGTTAAATGCTTTGTTATCGCCTGTTGACGTGGTGCGTTTGGTACTGTTGTTAAGCATCGAGCTGTCTTCCCGCAGTGTTTCAGTAAACGAACTGTTGCCGGCTATTTTATGTGCAGTGCTGCCTTCAGCTGTTATTTTAACAGAAGAGCTTGAATCCAGTTGCACTTCGTAAGCGCCGTTGCCTTTGTTGCGTGTCATGGAATGGGCAGAGCTGGTGCGGCTGTTGCTGTAGTTTACATTGCCTGGCAGTATGTTTTTTGAATTATTGGTTTCCAGGTTATCAACCATCAGCTTAGACAGCTTGTAGTTGAGGTTAACAGACTGCTTATCATCATTCCACTTATTGTTGTAATGCAAACCGCCATTTTGCACTAGTGGCAAACCTGCGTCATTGTAGCTGCCGTTCCATGAATCTAACGGGTCACCGCTGCCGCTGGAATAGTAAAACCCTGATACATCATCGTATTCCATATTATCCCTGCCGCTGCCGTAATTATCCCTGTCGCGCCAGCCAAGCCCGGAAGTACCGGTATTGCTCACAATGCCATACGCCGCTATCTTTTCCTTCTTCCTGAACTTGTTAAACATTGCCTGGTTATCGTGAAAGCCGTTTAAGCCTGCCCCGGCAGCCAGTTTGCCAAAATAGCCACGTTTCTTGTCTTCTTTCAGTTTCAGGTTAATGGTCTTGTCCTTCTGGCCATCATCCACACCGGTAAAAGCCGCCTGGTCGCTCTTTTTATCATACACCTGCACTTTGTCAATCATGTCTGCGCGCAGGTTTTGTGTAACAAGGGTAGGGTCGTCGCCAAAGAACTCTTCACCGTCTACCAAAACTTTTTTTACTTTCTCACCCTGCGCGGTGATATTCCCCTTGCTGTCTACCTGTATACCCGGCAGCTTTTTCAGCAGGTCTTCCACATTGGCGTTTTCCTTTACATGAAAACTGTCTGCGGTAAATTCCGTGGTATCACCTTTTACCTTAATGGCGCTGACTGTTTGCCTTACTACTACTTCCTGCAATAGCCTGGCTTTTTGCACCATGCTGATGTTGCCAAGATTAATGTCGCTGCCGGTTATCGTCAGCTGGTCAACATAATCCGCATAACCCGGGTAGGTAGTAAGCAATACGTATTTGCCCGTATCTACATTGGCAAAATGAAAATGGCCCTGTTTATCGGCCCTGGTAAATTTGTAAAGAATGGAATCTTTTGCACGCAGCAATGAAATAGTGCTGTTGCTGAGGTTGGATTTGTCGGTTGTGTCAGCTATGGAACCTTTAACGTTAGCGCGTTGCTGTGCATGGCTGTATAGCATGCTGCACACACATAGGAGTAGCAGGGTCAGTTGCCTCATAAGTTTAGTCAGTGTTGGTTTCCGGTTAGAAAAGGATTGATGATTCGGTTGAAAGATGCATTCGGCGCCAATTTCCATAAATAGTTGAGAAAAATAAAACCACTCATCCTAATTTTACGTTAAACAGGATAAGCCTCATCCTTTCAATTATGTCTACACAAAATAACGAACCCGCAACACCTGCACCGCAACCTAAATATGAAGACATCCACTTTGTAGATGCATCGCGGCCTGTGTGGAATTACTCCCTGTTTACCGATGAGGATATCCGCAACTTTCAAAACGGCACCCATTACAGTCTATACCTGCTTTTAGGTAATAAACAATTGCAGGTATTGGGGCAATGGGGTACTTATTTTGCCGTATGGGCACCCAATGCCACACAGGTAAGTGTTACCGGCAATTTCAATGACTGGAACAAAGAATCGCACCAGCTGTTTGTACGGCTCGACCGCTCGGGCATATGGGAGGGTTTTATCCCCAATGTACACGCGGGCGAAGTATATAAATACCATGTGCACGGTTACCAGGGACTGCAGATAGACAAGGGAGATCCCTATGCGCATTTCTGGGAACTGCGCCCTTTAACCGCTTCCATTACCTGGGGCCTGGATTACAACTGGCAGGATACCGATTGGATGCAGCAACGCAGCAAGCACAATGCGCTTGATGCACCATGGTCTGTGTATGAACTGCACCTTGCCAGCTGGATGCGGCCGGATAAAAACAACGAAGAAAGTTATAACACCTATGCACAGATAGCCGAACGTTTGGTGCCCTACATCAAACAAATGGGTTTTACCCATGTTGAGCTGATGCCTATTATGGAGCACCCGTTCGATGGCAGCTGGGGTTACCAGGGCATCGGGTACTATGCACCTACCAGCCGCTTTGGCAACCCGCAGGATTGCATGGGCTTAATTGATGCACTGCACCAGGCAGGCATTGGCGTAATACTCGATTGGGTGCCCTCACATTTTCCGTATGATGCGCACGGACTGTTTATGTTCGATGGCACACATACCTATGAGTATGCCGATATGCGCAAAGGCTATCACCCCGACTGGAACTCGTATATATTCAATTACGCGCGGGGAGAAGTGAAAAGCTTTCTCATCAGCAACGCCCGTTTCTGGTGCGAGAAATTTCATGCCGACGGGCTGCGGGTAGATGCTGTATCATCAATGCTGCGCCTCGATTACAGCCGTAATGCCGGCCAGTGGGAACCCAACAGTTATGGCGGCAACGGCAACCTGGAAGCCATTGCTTTTATCAAAGACCTGAACGAAACATTGTACCGCGATTTTCCCGATATACAAACCATTGCCGAGGAAGCTACAGACTGGCCTTCCATCAGCCGGCCTACCTTCCAGGGAGGCATGGGCTTTGGCATGAAGTGGATGATGGGCTGGATGCACGACACACTCAACTACTTCAAGAAAGACCCATTGTTCCGTCCTTCACAGCAGGATGAGTTTACCTTCAGCATGATGTATTTCTACCGCAACGAAAACTTTATGTTGCCATTAAGTCATGATGAAGTAGTACATGGCAAAAGCCCCATGATTTATAAAATGCCTGGGGATGATTGGCAGAAGTTTGCAAACCTGCGTTTGCTGTATACCTATATGTACATGCACCCTGGTGCCAAGCTCTTGTTTATGGGCAATGAATTTGCGGCCACCAGTGAATGGAATTACAAAAGCGAACTGCAATGGAACCTGCTGCAGTTTCCCAGTCATGGTGGTATGAAGTATTGCCTGCAGCGCCTCAACGAGCTGTACCGCGACTTGCCTGCCCTGCACGAAAAACAGTTTTCACCCGAAGGATTTGAATGGATTGACCTGAACCACCGCAACGAAGCCGTGATGGTGTTTAAACGCAAAGGGCACAATCCTGAAGACGACGTGCTCGTGGTGCTGAACATGACACCGGTAGTGCGCCAGAACTGGGAGGTAACCGTGTTTGGCAAACCTGGATGGATAGAAGTGTTTAACAGCGACAGCACTGATTTCTGGGGTACAGGTAATGTATATAACCCCGACATTCAGTGTGAACCCATCGATAAAAACACCGGCGAATACCGCCTGCGCCTGCACCTGCCGCCATTGGCGGGGATTGTGCTGAAGTAACGCAGTTTAAAGGTTTCGAGTTTGAAGTTTAAAGTTTACAACGTTCAATAGTTTCATTGTTCAATTCATCGAAGCGGATAAAACAAAAGCCCGCAGGTAACATGTTGTATGTTATCTGCGGGCTTTAATATCCTCGCTAAGATGAATCGCACTCGCTAAGATAATCTCGACTGTCGATTCTCGATTCTCGAAATTGGTACCCGCTCTCCAAAGGAGCCCTTCGGACAAATCACTCGCGAATGATGGCTACGATTACATCCTTTCCGGTACCTGTATGCCCAGCAATTGCATGCCATTTTTCAGGGTCTGCGCGGTTAACTGCGCCAGTTGCAGGCGAAGTTGCTTTTTAGCAGGCGATTCGGCATTACCAATGCTGTGCGCAGTATAAAATGAGTTGAATACCTGCGCCAGGTTAAATACGTAAATGGCAATTTTGGAAGGGTCATGTTCTGTACCTGCTTCATTAATTACAACAGGGAATTGCTCCAGCTGCACTGTTACTTCCTTTTCCAGCGGCAGCAGTGATTCATTGCTTACATCAACACCCGGCCATGCATTTTCCTTACGCAGTATGCTTTTGATACGCGCGTGTGTGTATTGTATAAACGGCCCCGTAAACCCGTGAAAATCGATGCTTTCTTCAGGGTTGAAGATCATTTTCTTTTTAGGATCTACACGCAGCAGGAAGAACTTAAGCGCCCCCAGGCCAATGGTTTCGTAGAGTTCGGTAAGTTCAGCTTCTGTAAAGTCTTTTACCTTGCCCAGTTCTTCGGTGCGCTGTTTGGCGATATTTACCATTTCAGCTACCAGGTCATCTGCATCTACCACTGTGCCTTCACGGCTTTTCATTTTACCGGTAGGTAATTCAACCATGCCATAACTTAAATGATAAATACCATCTGCAGAAGGCAGCCCCAGTTTCTGGCAAATCAGCTTCAGTACCCTGAAATGGTAGTTCTGTTCGTCGCCTACCACGTAAATGCTCTGGCTGGCGTTAAATTCTTTCTGTTTCAATTCTGCCAGACCAATATCCTGGGTAATGTATACCGAAGTGCCGTCTTTTCTTCTTACCAGCTTTTCATCAAGACCATCAGCTGTTAAATCAATCCACACACTGCCATCTTCTTTCTGAAAAAACACCCCTTTCTGCAAGCCTTCCTCTACCAGGTCTTTACCCAGCAGGTAGGTATTGCTTTCGTAATATATTTTATCGAAGTCGCTGCCAATGCGTTTGTAGGTTTCATCAAAACCTGCGTACACCCAGCTGTTCATGCGTTTCCACAGATCAATTACTTCGGGCACGCCATTTTCCCAGTCAACCAGCATCTGCTTGGTGGCCTTCATGATTTCGGTTGCGTTTTCAGCAATGTCTTTGATGCCTTCTTTTTCTTCAGCTATTTTTTCGTTGAGGGATGTTTTCTGTTTCTCGTTTTTAGCGGGGTCTGCAAGCAAACCTTCCAGCTGGTTTATTTTTTCGAGGTGTTTGGTAGCCAGCGTTTGTTCTGCTTCGCTCAGCAGGCTTGCTGCGTTACCTGCGTAAATAGCATCAGCTATCGGTTTAGCCTGTTTCTTCAGCTCATCGTTGAATTGCACATAATAATCACCTACAAAATGGTCGCCTTTTTCATGGGTGGTTTCGGGTGTAGCGCCGTTGGCAAAACGCTGCCAGGCAATCATGCTCTTGCAGATGTGTACGCCGCGGTCGTTAACAATACAGGTCTTGGCTATTTCGTTGCCATTGGCTTTTAAAATCTCGGCAATGCTCCAGCCCAGGAAGTTATTGCGCAGGTGACCCAGGTGCAAAGGCTTGTTGGTATTGGGAGAGGAGTATTCTACCATTACCTTTTCGCCGCGTGGTGTAGCGGTGCCAAAGGCGGAATTATTGTATTGCTGCTGCAGAAACTGCAACCACCAGGCTGCGGTTATTTCCAGGTTCAGGAAGCCGCTGATGACGTTGAAACCGCTGAACAGACCAGGGTTTTGTTTTGCCAGGTATTCACCCAGTTCTGCGCCCAGCACATCGGGCTTTTTTTTGAGCTGTTTAACAAATGCAAACAGCACCACCGTATAATCGCCGGTAAACTCAGGTTTGGTAGCATTCACCAACACTTCGTTTTCCTGGATATCATACTGGTACAATTCCCTGATAGCCTGCGCAGAAACCTGTTTTATAGCAGCAACAACACTCATGATTTTTTATTTGGCCGGCAAAAATACTGAAAGCGCAGCAAGAACCAAGTAACCGGTCGTCGGTTAGGGGTGGGTGATGTGCGCAATCTGCAATTTTTATTTATTTTCGCCGGCATCCATGAAACAGCTACATGCCCGCATACGCACGCTTATACTAGGCTTTATCGATGCCTTTTACCCGCTTTTCAAAAAGCTGATGCCGCTGCAAACCTTCCGGTATGCAGCCTGCGGTGGTTTTAACGTAGCGCTGGATATCTCCATTTTTACCCTTGTCAACAACTATATTGTACACGTGCTGAAGCAGGATGTGGTGCAAATCGGCCCTTTTCCTATGACGCCGCATATTGCCGCCCTGTTCGTGGCATTCGGCGTAAGCTTCCCGGTAGGTTTTTACCTAAGCCGTTACGTGGTATGGCAGCAAACCGCCACCAGCAAAAGGGTACAGCTGGCGCGTTATTTCCTGGTAGTAGTTATTTGCCTGCTCATGAACTATGCCCTCCTGAAACTCTTCGTTGACCATTTCGGCTGGTATCCCACCATTTCCAAAGTCATCATTACCGTTGTAGTAACCACGTTCAGTTATCTTTCCCAGCGGCATTTCTCTTTTAGTGAAAGGTCGTTTATCAGGAAGAAGATTGATTGATGGTTTGATTGTTCGATAGTTTTATTGTTGGAAACCATTGAACCATCTACCCTTTAACCATCTTCCTCAGAACTGCAGCTTAAAACTCCCGAACACCCCAAACGCCGGGACTTCGGGTTGGGATACGGCGGGGGGCACCATGCGCCATACAGCGTCAATGCGGAAAAAGCGGAAAATATTGTCGAAGCCGGTGCCCAGTTCGGTGTAGGTATGGCCTTTCAGGGAGCGCAGGTGGTAACTGCCAAACTCAATACGGTTGAACAGCCGGTTGCTGTAACCAAGATCGCCCCAAACGGTTTTGATGTTCCAGAACTGGCGCATTTTTGACTTGCGCATAAACGGCAGCAGGTTCAGCAGCTTTTTGTCGAAGTTGTGCTCCAGGTTAATGCCTGCATACCGGTCGCTGATGTATTCAAACCGGTTCATCAGGTTGAATGCATCCTTGCTGTAATAATATATTTCGTTGCCGGGATGTATCTCCAATAGCATAAACGGCACCTGTTTGCCGTAAATTTTGCCCCCATAAGCCATATAAGTCACCTGTCCCCAGCGTGGCAGCCTGAACTGCTGGCTGATATTGATGCCTATTTTCTGGTAATGGTACTCGCTGCGCATCATGTCTGGTATGGCAAAGCTGTACGATAGCTCGGTTACCGGCAGGTTGCTTTTCAGCTTATGCTGGTTGCGGTGCGTAAAAATGGTTTTCTCGCCCGGCGCATAGCGAAACAGTACGCCCGCCTCGGTATTGGTGACTTCCCCGTTGGTAAGTAAGGAAAACTGTTGTTTGGGCGGCAATGGGTGAAAGGTTTCATAATTGCTGCGCGAAAGATGCGTCTGCACAGAAAAATCACTGCTGAATCGCCGGGTGATGGCCAGTTTCAGCTGATCAATACCCAGGAATTTCTGGGGTATGTGTTGCCTGCGCAACAGTTGACTGAACAGGTTGTCTGTGGCAATTTCTTCATCATGAAAACGGGTGCGGCCATTGTCAAGGTCGTGCACATAGGAAGGTGCAATCGTCCAGCGGTGGTTACCGGGAAAGCTGAAGGAGGCGGCGATCTTTCCCTTGAATTTCGCATCCCTGAAACCATAGGCCAGGTAGCCATACAGGCGCAGGTTTTCGCTGAAGGCTGCGGTGGTGCCCAGGTCAAACCGCAGGCGTGTATTTTCCAGCTGGTTTCGGCTAAACCACTGGTACCAGGGGCCTATTTCTATTTTACCGTATTGCTTATGTCCGTCAACTACAAATGTTACCGTATTGCTGAGGCGTTTAAAGGCAGGCAGTTCGCGCAAGGTGTCTATCAGGTGCGCGGCGTGTTGTTCGTTTACAGTAAGGGCTTCCGGCCGTTGCTGCGCCCAGTAGGCTTTTCCGGCCAGTATGGCACTGTCAGCCACGGTTACCTGTTCGGTTTTGGTTTGCCGTTCCAGCTTGTCGGCAATAAATGGCTGGTTTAGCCGGATATTGCTGTAGATCCAGGTTTTGCGGCCGGTAAAGGATAATTTGTTTTTGCTGAAAGGAGAAAGGGATACTACTGCTTTGTCTTTCGCCACCACCCATTCTCCGCCGGGCAGGCGCCTGTATTCCTGCACCAGGCTCATGCGCTGTACAAAGTTGATGTTGATGCCGTCTTTTGTTTCGAGGGTTATTTTCTGCAGTGCCCAGGTGCCGCTGTGCAGCCAGCAATCACCGCTGAACACGTTTTCGCCCGCATGTTTCGGGGTAAACAACAGGTGAAAGTATTTTTCGCCGCCAATGGTCTGGGTGTCGGCGCCCTTATAATTATAGTATTGATCGCCTGCTTTGCTGGTGGGACTGATAAACTCCCGCCCGAAAATGATGAAGTAGTCGTCATAGGCGTTTATTTTCTGGTTTAGTCCGCCCATGTATTCCAGCACCGTTTCATTTTTAATACCGTTGGTTTGCAGCGCCCGTATGTCTTCGCGTGTTTTGGCAGGATTGGCGCTGGTATAGTAATCAGATACCGCTTCTGTCAGAAACACCGGTATAAACGGATGCGTGTCGCTGGTGCTGTCCACATTATTCCACACAAACGCGAGCGGCTGCAACAGTTTTCTTTTCTCAAATTGCTCCTTGTCCAGATTACAGATGTCCAGTTCCATCTTATTATACAGCTCGCAGTAATACAGGCTGAAATTGCGGGGCGTATTGGCTACCTTATGCTGCACCAGGGCACGCCACCAGCGCAGTCCCTTGTTGAACTTGCTTTTTACCACGGCCGTTTCCCTGGGCGCTTCGGTTTCGAGCTGTACCAGCAATTCGGGGGCATTTAAAACATAGGCTGACGGCAGGTTTTGCGTGGCATATCCTACAAAACTGATCACCAGCGTATCGGTGCCCACAGGCGTACGCAGGGTAAACACACCGTTGCTGTCGCTCACACAGCCAAATCCTGCCTGTTTCCAGTACACGCTGGCAAAAGCTACAGGTTCGCGGTTAAAGCGGTTTACAATTTTTCCGGAAATGGCTTTGTGCTGGGCATGCATCGTTCCGCAAAGCAGTAATAGCCATGTAATAAGCAGGTATGGGCGCAAGCGGGAGTGGGTTGGGGTATTCAAGCAGCGGGTTTGTATGAAATGAAATTAATGGAATTTATTAATAATGTAACACAATGACAGTCTTTTATACCTGTTTTAATAATAACCTGCCATGGCGTAAGCCGCAAAGCCCGGATTAGCGCCGGAACTGCCATTTTTGCATTCATTGGTGCGATGGCATAATGATTGACCAACAAAACGGAAACCTGAATGTACTAACCTTAAAGTAGACTATTTATATGGGAAAAATTATCGGAATTGATCTGGGAACAACCAACAGCTGCGTAGCTGTTATGGAGGGTAATGAGCCGGTGGTAATCGCCAATGATGAAGGCCGCCGCACTACGCCGTCTGTGGTTGCATTCCTTAAAAATGGTGAGCGTAAAGTAGGTGATCCGGCTAAACGTCAGGCGATCACTAACCCGCACAACACCATCATGAGTGTGAAGCGTTTTATGGGCCGCCGTTACGACGAAGTGACTGAAGAAATCAGCCACTGGTCTTATAAAGTAGCCAAAGGTGACAATAATACTGTTCGTGTAGATATTGACGGACGTTTATATACCC
Source organism: Deminuibacter soli (assembly GCF_003412455.1). Lineage (GTDB taxonomy): Bacteria > Bacteroidota > Bacteroidia > Chitinophagales > Chitinophagaceae > Deminuibacter > Deminuibacter soli. The sequence goes on from NZ_QTJU01000003.1 coordinate 128,891, forward strand.
CACAGGAAATCTCTGCGATGATTCTGCAGAAAATGAAAAAAACAGCAGAAGATTACCTGGGCCAGGAAGTAACAGAAGCGGTAATTACCGTGCCTGCTTACTTTAACGATGCACAACGCCAGGCAACCAAAGAAGCCGGTGAAATTGCCGGTCTCAATGTTCGCCGTATTGTGAACGAACCTACTGCTGCTGCCCTGGCTTATGGCCTGGACAAAGCACACAAAGAACAGAAAATCGCTGTATTCGACCTCGGTGGCGGTACTTTCGATATTTCTGTACTTGACCTGGGTGATGGTGTATTTGAAGTAAAATCAACCAATGGTGATACGCACCTGGGTGGTGATGACTTTGATAAAGTGATCATGGACTGGCTGGCTGACGAATTCAAAAAAGATGAAAACGTTGACCTGCGTAAAGACCCGATGGCGCTGCAGCGTTTGAAAGAAGCGGCTGAGAAAGCAAAAATCGAACTTTCTTCTTCTTCAGAAACAGAAATCAACCTGCCTTATATTACCGCTATCGACGGTGTGCCCAAACACCTGGTTAAAAAACTGAGCCGCGCCAAATTTGAGCAGCTGGCCGATAACCTGTTTGCACGTTGCCTGAAACCTTGTGAAGCTGCATTGAAAGATGCCGGCTACAATGCTGCTGACATCGATGAAGTGATCCTGGTGGGTGGTTCTACACGTATTCCTAAAGTACAGGAAATTGTAGAAAAATTCTTTGGTAAAAAACCCAACAGGGGCGTTAACCCCGATGAAGTGGTAGCCATTGGTGCTGCTATCCAGGGTGCGGTATTAACCGGTGAAGTAAAAGACGTATTGCTGCTCGACGTTACCCCGCTGAACCTGGGTATCGAAACCATGGGTGGTGTTATGACTACCATGATCGCCAGCAATACCACCATTCCTACCAAGAAAACCGAGATCTACTCAACAGCCAGCGATAACCAGCCTGGTGTGCAGATCCACGTTTTACAAGGCGAACGCCCGATGGCTGCGCAGAACAAAAGCCTCGGTATGTTTAACCTCGACGGTATACCACCGGCACCACGCGGTGTTCCTAAAATTGAAGTAACCTTCGATATCGATGCCAATGGTATCCTGCATGTAAGTGCAAAAGACCAGGGCACCGGTAAAGAACAGAAAATACGTATCGAAGCAGGCAGCGGCTTAAGCAAGGAAGAAATTGAAAAAATGAAAGCCGAAGCAAAAGCCAACGAAGCAACCGATAAGGAAGCACGTGAAAAAGTAGAAAAGCTGAACCAGGCCGACAGCCTGATTTTCCAGACAGAAAAGCAGCTGAAAGAGTTTGGCGATAAAATCCCTGCCGATAAAAAGGCACCGATTGAAGCTGCTTTAACCAAACTGAAAGAAGCACACAAAAACCAGGATGCTGCTGCTATCGACAGTTCATTGACAGAAATGAACAATGCATGGACAGCCGCCAGCGAAGAAATCTACAAAGCCCAGCAGGCAGCCGGTAGCGCACAGCCCGGTGATAATGGCAATGCAGGCGCAGCAAACGGCAATGCAGCTAACACAGGCGATACTGTTACCGATGCTGAATTTGAAGAAGTGAAGTAATAACAGCTTACTTATAAAAAAAGTCCCCGGCCATCTGGTCGGGGATTTTTTTTATCGAGAATCGACAGTCGACACATCGAGACTATCTCAGCGAATCAACAATGCATCCATTAGCCATTGTTTCCTCATTTTCAAACTTTCAAATTAGCACATTGATGTTAATACCCCTTCACCGATGCCTTTACCAGGGAATCCTGTTGTGGTAGGGTGAGGCGCTGGTAATGTGCCAGTGCGCCTTCCCAGTCGCCGTAGTTGGCGTTGGGTAATACAATAAATTTCTTCCCGAAATCAGCAGCGCTGGCAATGGTATTCTGCAGGCGTTCGGCTTCTTCTTTTTTGTCGAACAGGGCACTGAAATCGCCCAGGTTATCGCCAAGCAGCAGAATGATGTCGTGTGTTTGAGACAAGGCCTGCCTGCGCGGTTCCTTGCTTGAGCCTACGTTATCTGGCTTTAGTACCAGGTGCGCATTGTCGGCATAGGGAAAGCCATAGCGCTGCAGGTTTTGCAGGGTGGCTGTTCTTTCACTTTCAGCACGGTTGGTAATGTAAAACACTTCCACATTATGGGCTGCTGCATATTTGAAAAAGGTAACAGCACCGGCAAGCGTATCGGCAGCGGCCATGGCTGTCCATTGTGCCCAGGCAGCTGATTCATATACCTTGCCCTGCAAACCCTGGTGCACTGCAAACGGACTATTGTCCAACGCTGTTTCATCCAGGTCGGTAACAATTGCCCTGGGTTTGGCGGTTGACTGTTGTAAAGATTCATTCAAACGTAAGGTGGCAATATTGTACGCCTGGAAACAAAGCGCCTTGTATTCGGCTGCGCGCTGCTGAAACAGGGAGGTCCATAGCTTGCCATCAACGGTTACACCGGATTGGGTAGCAGTGGATGTTGTTTTATGTGCAGTGGAACAGGCAGCAAGCGCAATAAGGGCAGCGGAAAGAACGGTGTATTTTTTCATATCGGAAATGTTAAGGCCGCTAAAATAAGTACCGGCGGTGGATTGTGCAATATGGGTAACAATCGGGGAACTGTTTCTGGCAAGGTTATTGGATTTTTTCTTGCATCGTTAACTTATAAAACAAATGCAATGAGCGTACAAAAAGTTTTAATAGGAACATTGTCTGGCCTGGTTGCCGGTGTGGCCATAGGCTTACTTGTGGCGCCCGCATCAGGCGATGAAACCCGTCAGAAATTAGCAGATACGGCAGGAAACCTGAAACGCAAACTCCGCCGTCTGCGCGGCACAGCTGGCGATGAGCTGGATGAATTGAAAGACATTTTTGAACATGAAGTAGATGGCATGCGCGAAGATGTGCGTTCAAGGGTGCTTACCTTACTTGAAGCCAGCCGCAACAGCTACAACCACGTAAAAAACGGGGTAAAAGAGCAGCCTGCGGGTATTTAATGCAACAACTGAAGAATTTATTGAGACCCGGCAAAACAACCTGCCGGGTTTTTTATGCTTGTTCACCGACAAATTATTGAGTTACAGCTCTATTTGATTTGTCACAATTTTGTCATGCAACGTTTTTCCCTTAATTTCCAATTTCAAACCAAACGTATGTTACAACTGCATCGCAAAAAGATAATGGTCACGCTCGCATTGAGTGGATGTGTTTTACTGGGTGTGGCAGCTTACCGCCCTTACGAGCAGCCGCGCAAAAGAAATTTGAAAGTATTACCTGAAAATATCAGCCGTGACAGCCTTGATGCCATCATGGACGAATTTAAAGTATCACTGGGTGTTAAGTGCAGTTTCTGCCATGCACCGCGCGCAACTGATCCTTCCAAACTGGATTTCGGCAGCGATGACAAACCCGAAAAAGAAATTGCCCGTCACATGATGCGCATGACTGCCGACATCAACAAACAATATTTCAATTTCAAAAATTCCGACCGCCCGGACACGCTCCGCGCCGTAACCTGTAACACCTGCCACCACGGCGATGCACATCCCGAAGAAGCAGGCAAAACAGAAGCGCCGGCAAATACGAAATAAAATAAAAAAGCGCCTTAATACGGCGCTTTTTTATTAGCTGATAGCGATATGCTTTTAGCAATTAGCTTGTTTGTGCTAAACGCCTGCGGCGTATGAGCCAACACACTCGAAAACAGCTGCAAGCTTCAGGCGGTTAGCTGATAGCTTACTGGTTGTCACCTGCGGCAGAAGTGATACCAAACCCGATAACCGATAATTCGCTTCGATCAATCATACTCGCTCAGATCGTCTCGACTGTCGATTCTCGATTCTCGTCGGTTCTTCCACTCACGACTGACGACTGACGATTCTCGCTCTCCCTCACACTTCATGTTTCTTAAAACTCCTGTACGCCAGCAATGCACTTATCAGGGCAAGTGCTGCTCCGGCAAGGAAAGGAGCGCCGGGAAGCTGGATGGGAGCGTTGGGCGTGGTGAAAAAAGAGAACAGGTTGGTCATCATGAGCGGGCCAACGATAGCGGTTAAACTTACCAGGCTGGTAAGCGTGCCCTGCAGTTCGCCCTGTTCGTTGGGTGGAATTTTACCGGTAATTAAACCTTGTATGGAAGGGCCGGCAATACCGCCGAGCGCATAAATCACGATAAATGCAAACATCATCCAGCCCTTTGTAGCAAAGGCAAACAGCAGCATGCCGGTTGCATACAACAAAAGACCTACATACACACCGCGGTGCTGACCAATTGCAGGGATAATCACACGGATTAAGCCGCCCTGCACCAGCGCCACCATTAAACCCACAAAAGAAAGGGAAATACCTACCCATATTTTATCCCAGCCAAATTTGAGCATGCCGTAATAAGTCCAGGTGCTTTGCAATGCATGCCCGGCGATGTAAATTAACACCAGCGAAACAACCATGCTGCGGATGGCGGGGTACCTGGCGAGTACGAAAAACGAACCGATGGGATTAGCCCGCTTCCAGCTGAAAGGCCGCCTGTTTTCCCTGGATAAGGATTCGGGCAGTACAAAATAACCATACAGGCAGTTGCAAAGACTTAAACCTGCTGCCACAAAAAATGGTACCCGCAAACCCAGGTGCCCCAGGAAACTGCCGATGCTGGGCCCAATAATAAAACCCAGTCCGAATGCTGCGCCTACCAGTCCGAAATTCTGTGCGCGTTTTTCAGGCGTGCTGATATCGGCGATATAAGCGGTGGCGGTGGTAAAACTGGCGCCGGTAACGCCTGCAAGAATACGGCCTACGAATAACCAGCCGATGGTTGGCGCAAAACCCTGGAACAGGTAATCGATGCCGAACCCAAGAAGGGAAAGTAGCAAAACGGGTCGTCTCCCAAATCTATCGCTCAGGTTTCCCAAAATGGGAGCACAACTGAATTGCATAACAGCATAGGCAAACGTAAGCCAGCCATTGTATACAGCGGCTTTACTCAAATCGCCCTTGATCATATGTTCCAGCAGTTCGGGTAAAATTGGTATAATGATTCCCAACCCGGTAACATCAATCAGTATGGTGATGAAAATAAAGCCAAGGGCCGCCTCTTTCTTGGTTCGCATAACGCTGTAAAATTGGTTGCAAAGTAATGCGAAAACCTGCAAACCATCTGTTGAAACCTGTCAAACGTCAAAATAGGTTGACCGTTTGTTCAGGATACCTTTATTCTGTCAATAAGTTGATGATTGTTACTTTTTTATACTTTCAAAAAAAGATTATTGAAGCAGGTCGCTGCTATTTTATAATTTTAATTTATATGTTTCTTTCTCTGCCGACCTGCTTGTTATACTGAGAATATTTTCCCCATATCCGCCGTTCCTGGAAAATGAACAGCCTGAACTAGCCTTGCCGGGCATTTTATCCGGCCTTTGGCAAGCAAATTGACCACTAGGTGTCTTCAGCCTTAATCACAATAATTCTATGAATTTCAAACAAAGAATCGCCGCACACAAATTAGGTGTTCTTTTAACCAGAGACCTTATACAAACGGCAGCAACCGGAACTGAAGAGGGGTATAAATCAGGTATCCTTCACCAAATGGCCAGTGAAGGCCGCAACATGCACCCCTTGCAGCTGAGTGAGCTGTACACGGCAGCACTCAGCGAACTGGGTATAACAGAACCCATCGTTAAAGCAGCTTTATTGCGTTTATTACGGTATTATATACACAAAATGGTATACCAGCAAATGGATGTGGCCAAGGGATTTGCTTTGGTAGACAGTATGATGAACCTGACGGAGTATTTTTATCCTGACACCGGTTTGGAAGGAGCCTACGAACAATACACTGCCATAGCCGCTTACAGCAGTCCATGGTTTGAGCCGGATGATGCCGGCGGCCTGTCGCAGCAAGATGCGATTGACCATGCCAAGCAGGCCCTGTATGATGCGCTGCAACACTGGCTAAACACTACTGCCGTTTTATTCAGCAGTGAAGAATCATTGAGCGTGGCACATGCAGTAGCGGTATAGCCAATTCCCGATAAATACAACGTGCCGTGCCGGCGCGGGCTTTTGATAACACCTGATAATGTACATGAGAAAAGCCGGCAAGCTGTATTCGTACAAGCCTGCCGGCAATTTTATTTTAAACTTTCTCTTTATTACTCATACTTCAACACCTCTGCAGGCGTGGTGCGAATGGCTTTCATTACGCGCATGGAAATAATTACAATGGTTAACACAGCGGAGCAAATGGTTACAACAGGGAATACAAAGTAGGGCATGGGTATGCGGTATTCAAACTCGTTTAAAAAACTGCGCATGAGTACATAGGCGATAAACCAGGCAAACAGGTTAGCTACCAGCAGCAGACCCAGGAACTCGGCATTGAGCATCTGCAGAATATCGCCCAGCGATGCACCTACTACTTTGCGTATGCCGATCTCTTTCATTCTCCGTTTTAAATTATAGGCTACCAGTGCCAGCAGGCCCACCAGTGCAATAATGATGGTAACCACGGCAAACACGTACACTACTTTCTGCAGCCGGTCGTACAGGCCGATTACCTTGCTGAAACTGTTTTTTACGTTAGACATCAGGATAGGGTGGGCGGGCTCAACATTCTTCCACAAAGCGGTTACACTGCGCATGGTTTCGTTGATATAACGCTGGTCGCTTTTCAGCACTGCATAATAGGCGCTTTTGGCGTTGTTGTAAAAGATGATGGGTTCAATGCCTTTTTCAAAACCGAGTATCATAAAGTCTTTTACCACACCTACAATGCGGTACTGGTGCGGGTTGGGCTTGCTTGTTGAGGATACCCGATAAAAATCTTCGGTAACAAGCTGTCCAACAGCAGACCCTTTCATATTATACGCATGCACAAACGCTTCGTTTACGATAATTGATTGCGTGCTATCACTCGGCGTGGCTGCAGAAAAGTCGCGCCCGTCTATAATGGTTGCGCCCATGGCAGCAAAAAAGTCTCTGCTGATGTTGATAAAGCGAAGGTCTTTCTGCGCGCCCTGGTAAGAATACAATGTGTAGTTGCCCCCTTCATCTACGAAAGGCGCAAAGTCGGTAAAGCCCACTTTTTTTACATGCGGTATCTGTAACAGTTGCTGCTGCACATAATCGAAATGCGCGCCGGTGCTGTCTTCCTTGATTTGTATGTAAGTTACTTCTTCCGGCTTAAAACCAAGATCGTAGTGCTGCATAAAACTGGTTTGCCTGGATATAATAACCAGTGCAATGACAAATGTTACGGAGAATACAAACTGCAGGCTCAGTAAAAAGCGGCGTAGCAGCATGCCGCCGGTGCCGCGATCGAATATGCCTTTGAGCACCAGCACAGGTTTATAGCCGGAAAGATAAAAGGCTGGGTAAATACCTGCCAGCAATGTAACGGCAGCCAGGGTAAGCAATATCTTACTCACAAAACCCGGCTGTGTGCAGTATTTCAGCAATTTGATATCACTCCAGGTAAGTTGGTTGAATGCAGGCAGTAGCAATTCAACCAGTATAAAACTTACCAGCACGGCAAATGTGCATTGCAAGAGCGTTTCTATTAAAAACTGGCTGGTAAGACTGCCGCGCATAGCGCCCAGGGCTTTGCGTATGCCTATTTCTTTTGCCCGGCTGTCTGAATTGGCGATTGACTGGTTGGTGAAGTTCATGCAGGCTACCACAACAATTACAGCTGACAACAGCGACAACACAAAGAGCTGCATTTTTGCATGTTCCAGTGAGAGCGCCGGTACATTAATTACATCCAGTGCATCGTGCTTGGGGATGCGCATATACTGCTTGCGGTCATCAGGCCATTTGTACCAGCGTTTCAGAATATCATAAGCTGCATCAAAGTATATATTGGTGATTTTTTCAGCAAACAGTTTGGTATTGGTACCGGGTTTCAGCTTTACGAAGCAGTTGTAGGCAAAATTACCCCAGCCTGCCCAGCCGGGTACTTTAATACGCTTTAAAACACTGATGTCAATATTGGTGGGGCCTTTTGCGGGAGCCAGTATGCCGGTGACAATGTAATCCTGTGTTTCATCAAAGCGGATGGCTTTACCCATGGGATTTTGGTTGCCGAAGAATTTCTTTGCCACTTCTTCTGTAATCACCATGCTGTGCGGATCGTTGAGTGCTGTATTTCTGTTGCCTTCTTTCAGTTGCAATGGATATACCTCAAAGAAGGTGCTGTCAACGCTCACAATATCGCCCTGGTAAATGCGTATGTCGCCCACGCGCAGCAATTCTCCGCTGCTATTGGAATTAACCCTTGTTGCGGCCTCTATCTCCGGGCATTTCTGCTGCAGCAGGGGAATTAACAAAGGGGACAAGTCTTCATTCACCCGGTTTTTACTGTGTTCCTGTATACGTATTTCGTATACGTTTTTGAAACTGCTGTCCCATGCATCAAAGCTGGCGAGATGGGTTTGATACAGCAGCATCATAATAAATGCCGAGATGCCTACTGCGAGCCCGCCGATATTGGTAGTACTGTATATTTTGTTGTTGACAAGATTACGCCAGGCTATTTTAAGGTTGGTTCTGAACATGCTGTTAGTGGTTTGGTGCGTGCGGGATAACTGTAGTTGTGTTAAGCAATTAAACCAGTGCGGCGCTTACGTTCCTGTTGAATTTTTCCGTTACTATCTGCCCGTCTTTCATGTAAATTATCCGCTTGCTAAAGCCTGCATCGTGCTGCGAGTGGGTAACCATGATCACCGTAGTACCTGCATCATTTAAATCGCACAGCATTTCCATTACACCGTTACCGTTTGCACTATCGAGGTTGCCGGTTGGTTCATCAGCCAGTATCAGCCTGGGTTTGCCAATGAGTGCGCGTGCAATGGCTACACGTTGCTGCTGGCCGCCTGATAATTGTTTGGGATGATGCGCCGCACGGTGCGACAGGTTTAACTGCGCCAGTATTTTCGCCACACGTTCTTTACGTTCTGCTGCATCAACACCTGCATAATACAGCGGCAAGGCAATATTTTCAGTAACGGTAAGGCGGTCTATCAGGTTAAAGCTCTGGAATATAAACCCGATGTTCGCTGTTCTGAAAGCTGTTTTTTCTTTTTCACTAAGGCCATGCAATGCCTTGCCGTTAAAATGATATTCACCTGCTGCCGGTGCATCGAGCAGACCGATAATATTGAGCAAAGTGCTTTTGCCGCAGCCCGATGATCCCATGATGGTTACAAATTCGCCTGCCGCCACTTTCAGGTTAATGTTGGTGAGGGCGGCGGTTTCCACCCTGTCTGTACGGTAAATTTTACTTAACTGCCTGAGGTCAATCATGTGCGCTGTGCATTTTGCGCTTTATACCACCAATAAAATGCCTGTTCGTTTTATAATGTTTATTTAATTGATTATCAATGTTAATTTTAAGAATATCCCGCCGCAATTGTCCGCTATTGAACAATGGTTCTGTCCATTTCTGAACAATGCTTATTGTTCACGGGCAACGTTTTTAAAGAAATTGACAGTGCCATCGGGTAGCATCTGCACCACTATTTTTACGCCCTTTTTATCCAGTGCCAGGAAGTAAGATACTTTGTTGTTGCTGTGTGTATATTCGATGATTTCGGTGGGTGTATAACCTTTGTAGCGGCTGCTTAACTGCTCCAGTCCGGGTGCAGGCAACTGGTCAAGGGTAACTTTGTGTGAGCTGCCAATTTTGTCGCCGTTGCTATCGTAATAAGCGTTGAATTTTTCATTGTTTACGTAAAACTCTGCGCTGATATAATCATCAGTGGTGCGCCAGTTAACATTGGTAGCAGCAGGATATTCGGCTTTAAAACGTACACCGGCTTTGGCATTGCCGTCTGCTGCGGCAAATACAGCGGTAGTCATGGCTGCGATAAAGAGTGCAGAAAGGATAAGCTTTTTCATACAAGTTAATTTTGTGTTTGTATGAATGATCCGAAAGGGATGCCATAAATTTTCCCGGTTGTAATGTTTTGGTAGTCAGCAGAAATGGTTTAATTTCAGCCATTACGGTTGTTTCACAAGCGTACACCGGGTTGTTCGCTTTTGAAACATTGCCCTATTTATATTGAACTATAACTGTCTTATGAAGAAATTACCTGCCAATATTCTGGTGATTGATGATGATGTGGACATACTGGTATCTGCCAGGTTGCTGTTAAAACAATATTTCGCCAGCGTTACGGTTTGCGATAGTCCCAAGGAATTGAATGAGCTGCTCAGCAGGAACGACTTCGATATCATTATGCTCGATATGAACTACCAGAAGGGCGTAAATACCGGCAAGGAAGGTTTATACTGGCTGAAACATATACTCAGCATTAATCCCAAATACATTGTTGTACTGATGACCGCATATGGTGAAGTGGAGCTTGCTGTGGAATGTTTAAAAGCAGGCGCCACCGATTTTGTGCTGAAACCATGGAACGTGGAAAAGCTGATTGCCACCATGACCACCGCCTACAAGCTTAAAACCAGCAATACCAAACTGGAAAAAGCAGAGCAGGTGCAGGAGAAAATTCAGAAAGATATGCACCGCGGGTTTGACTTTGTAATGAGCGAGGCAGGAGAAATGCGCGAGCTGCTGGCTACCATCCGCAAAGTAGCGCCGACAGACGCCAATATACTGATACTGGGTGAAAACGGAACCGGCAAACAGGTAGTGGCCAGGGAAATACACCAGTTAAGTGAACGCGCAGGCGAAGTGTTTATGCACGTAGATCTCGGATCGCTCAGCAACCAGCTGTTTGAAAGCGAGCTGTTCGGTTATGCCAAAGGTGCGTTTACCGATGCGCGGGAAGACCGTGCAGGCCGTTTTGAATTGTGCAGCGGCGGCACCATTTTTTTGGATGAAATCGGCAACCTGCCATTACACCTGCAGGCCAAACTGCTGCATGTATTGCAGAACAGAACCGTTACCAGGCTGGGTGAATCAAAAGAGCGGAGTATAGATGTACGTTTGCTTTGCGCCACCAATATGCCGCTGGAGGAAATGGTGGGCAGGGGGGAGTTTCGTGAAGATTTACTGTACCGCATTAATACCGTTGAACTGCGCCTGCCGCCGCTGCGTAACCGTAAAGCAGATATACCGGTGCTGGTGCAGCATTTCCTTGCCAGCTATAACACCAAATACCGCAAACAATTAAGCGTAAGCAAAGATGCCATGGCTGCCATACTGCATTACCACTGGCCGGGTAATGTGCGGGAATTGCAACACGTGATAGAACGTGCCGTGATTATGGCAGAAGGAGAAGAGATCACGGAAAAAGATATCAGCATTAAACAGGTGCAGCAGACCATTAAAGTGCCTGTTGACAATCTTGACCTGGAAGAAATGGAACAGCTGATGATACGCAAGGCCCTCGACAAGCACAAAGGCAATATCAGCAAAGCCGCTACAGAACTGGGATTAACACGTGCAGCCCTGTACAGGAGAATGGAAAAGTTTAACTTATAAGCATGCGATTCTTAAAGTTGTTTCATATACAGATAGTGCTGCGCATTACCGGCATAGTTGTTTGTGTGCTGGGCGCCATATACCTGTGGTTAACGCACCGGTTGTATTTTTCTGCGGCAGGTGTGTTTATCCTGGCTGTGGTGCAGCTGTGGGCACTGATCCGTTATATTGAAGACATCAACAGCGAAGTGGCCTTGTTTATCACCGCTGTAAAAAACCGTGATAACGGTGTGTACTTTGATACCGCCAAATACGGCCCGCCGTTCTCTTTGCTGTTCAGCGCGTTTAATGATATCATTCAAACCCACAAAACCATTACCATTGAAAAGGAGGCTGTATTTCAGCTGATGAACAGCACGCTGGAGAAAGCGCCGTTTGGTATGATCGTGATTGAACAGCAGGCATTGTATGATGCAGACAACCGCCATCCTGTTTTGTTTATCAACAGTGCAGTAGAATCCATACTGCGCATGCCCCTGTACAATAGCTGGAACAGTATTGCCAAACAGCATCCGCAATTTGCAGCACAGGTAAAACTGCTGGCATCGGGCGGTAAACAGATTATCGAGAATTTCGGCGGAACAGATGCAGTAGTATCACTGGAAACACAGCTGATTTACGTAGAGCAGAAGCCTTTGCTCATTATCTCTTTCCAGGATATAAAAGCCGAGATGGAACAGAAGGAGATGGAGGCCTGGAGCAAGCTGATACATGTGCTTACACACGAAATACTCAATTCCATTACCCCCATTCATTCCCTGTCGTTTGCTATATCGCAGCTGCTGAATGAAAAGGGCGCAGCACTGGACGAAGAGGATGTAGATGATTTGAAGCTGGGTGCTGCCACCATACAAAAACGCAGCGACGGGTTGATGCAGTTTGTACGCGATTACCGTCATGTAGCAGCAGTGCCGGTGCCGGTATTGGAAACTGTAGCGGTTAACACACTGCTGCAGCAGGTGAAATACCTGATGCAGCCGCTGGCAGATAAAAAACAGATACAACTGGTTGCCGATACCATACATCCGCGTTATGCCATGCAGGCCGATGAAAAGCTGCTTGAACAGGTGCTGATAAACCTGGTTACCAACAGTATCCATGCCCTCGACGGGCGCCCCAATGGCCTGGTACAACTGTTGTTTACCCAAAGCCAGGGCATGTATACCATTGAGGTAAAAGACAATGGCAAGGGTATTCCGGCAGAAAATATGGATAAAATATTCGTGCCTTTTTTCACTACCCGCCCTACAGGAAGCGGCATCGGTTTAACGCTTTCCCGCAATATTATGAAACTGCACAATGGCTGGATTGAAGTGGAATCCAAAGAAGGTGTGGGTACCACATTCAGGCTGGTGTTTGCAGGGCAGGAGTAACAGCTGTTTAAAAGTTTCCCTGTTTAATTGTTCAGTGTGGGCATATTGAACTGTTGAACAATTAAACTTCTTCCCACCCCATCGTTAAATGTGTTTTAAACCATTCTGCCATTTCCTCTTGGATTGGTTTTTGTTTTGCATTGGTTAAAACAGCCTATGATAAACAGCAAAACACATGTAGAGGCATTGGTTGGCTGCATTACGGCCTGTACAGATTGCGCCGGTATTTGTGTGAATGAGGGGAAAATGCTCGACGGTTGCATGCGGCTGAGTATGCAATGCATCAGTATTTGCCAGTCGCTGATACAGTTTATTGCCACTGGCAGCAGCTTTGTTAAACAATTATCTGCCCTTTGTGCTGAAGTATGCATGGCCTGTGCAAAGGAATGCAGCAGGCACGATGAACCCGGATGCCGCCAATGCATGAATGCCTGTATGGATTGCGCCACAGTGAATAATAGTTTTGCCGCATCAGTATTGTAAACACTATAAAATATATAACCATGTCAACCGTGAATTACGCCGACAAAGTTTTTGTACGCACATTTACCCATGAGGGCAAGAAATTATACGCCAGCTTTCATCCGGAGGTTATTATTGACCGGGATGAATATGAAACCACAGGCCGTTATTTGGTGGTATTGCTGCATCCTACGTTGGGACTTGAATCTTTTTACCTGAATTATCATAACGAAGCACAGCGCTGGCTGATTGATGACAATGCGCCTGAAATAGTGGAAGACGAATTGCTGGAATGGCTGGGCAACCAGGTAGAAACACCCAAGGCTGCCTGATAAAAGAAACGCCACCCGGAAGGTGGCGTTGCCGTTTTATTCAGATCCCGAATTCTTTTAATTTATTGTACAGGGTTTTCCTGTCTATCTTCAGCAGCCTTGCTGCTTTTGCCTTGTTGTTGTTTACCCTTTGCAGGATGGATTTGATGATATTGTATTCGATACGTGCTGCCGTGCTTTTCAGCTCAAAGTTTTCTTCCAGCGACCGGTCAGACAGTTCTTCGATATTGATCATTTTTGCGTTGGCAATACCTGCGCCCTGCACCAGGTGTTGTATGCCGGGCATATGGGCAGTAATTTCAGCAGGCATCATGCTGCCGGTGAGTATATCGCCATCGCAAAGCAGGGCCATGCGGCGTATTACATTTTTCATTTCACGCAGGTTGCCCGGCCAGTTGTACTGCATAAAAATCTGCACCAGTTCATCGTCAAATCCTTTGATATTTTTACCCAGTTCTGCATTGGCATGTGCCAGGAAGAAACGGGCGAAATGCATCAGGTCGTCCTGGCGTTTGCGCAGCGGCGGTATATCGAGTGTGAACTCATTAAAGCGATGGTATAAATCTTCCCTGAATGTGCCGCGCTGGTAGGCATCTTTCAGGTTTTCATTTGAAGCTACTAAAATGCGCACATCTACGGATATTTCTTTGGTATCGCCGATGCGTTTGAATTTGCGTTCCTGAATTACTCGCAGCAGGCTGGCCTGTACATCGTAGGAGAGGTTGCCTATTTCATCAAGAAAGATGGTACCGCCATTTGCCATTTCAAAATGCCCCACTTTATCTGTTACAGCACCGGTAAATGAGCCTTTGATATGCCCAAACAATTCACTTGCGGCCAGTTCTTTCGACAGTGTGCCGCAATCGAGCGCTACAAAGGGCGCATCTTTTCTTTTGCTCAATGCATGAATATTACGGGCCATCACTTCTTTACCTGTGCCGCTTTCGCCATACAGGATAACGCTGTAGTTGGTAGGAGCTATCAGTTCTATCTGGCGTTTTAATTCCAGTGCAAGTGGTGAATTGCCTTTGAATATTTCTTCCGGCGGCGGGGCCGCTGCCGTACCGGCGTTTGCCTCTTTCTTTTCCCTGGTACCGTTGGAATAGGCGTGTGTATTGGGCTGGTTTAAAACCGCGATAATTTCATCGGGTATCAGTGGTTTAGTAATATAATCCAGGGCGCCGTTTTTAATGGCCTGCACAGCGATTTTCGTATCAGAATAACCGGTGATGATAATAAAGTGCACCTGCTCGTTAATGCTTTTGATTTCCTGCAAAACATCACAGCCATTTTTATCCCCCAGTTTAAAATCACAGATCACAATATTAAAATCGTTCTGCTCCCTGAATTTCTTAATGCCTGCTGCTGCGGAATAGGCTACGTCTGTGGCAAAGCCGTTCTTTTCCAGGAAGCCTGCAAGCAGTTTGCAAATCTGGATATCATCATCTATGATCAGAATTTTTTTCATTAAAACTCCTCTTGTTTGGTGGTTATATGGTTAGATAGCGGGAGGAGAGTTGAATAGCTTAAAGGCAAAGGTTGACGTATTGCAATCGGGAGGATGAATATAAAGATATTATTATTTCCCTAGCATTCCAACAGTTGCAAGGCCGCATTTTAACAAACAATTCAATGCCGGCGCGGCTTTGGCTGTGGTAGTTTTTCCCCAGACTGAAGCTTGGCTTTTATAAGCTGATATTGAATGGATATGACTATTTAAATTAATCCTTTGCAAAATCAAGCACCAGGTGAAACGTTGTGCCAACACCGGGTTTACTCACAACACTTATATCTCCCTTATGGTTTAAAATAATATTGCGGGTATTGGTTAATCCCAATCCGATGCCTTGTGTTTTGGTGGTAAAATACGGGTCAAACAACTTGTTCAGTGCTTCTTCTTCCATACCTGCACCATTATCGGTAACACTGATGGCGCAACGATGGTTTACCGTGCCTGTTTTCAGTATCAGCTCGCCGCGGCCCGCTTCCATGGCATCTATGGCATTGATGATAATATTCAGGAGGGCGATTTTCAGTTTCTCTTTGTCGGCCCATATTGCGCATACATGCTCCCCGTAATCCCTGATAACATTGATCTGCTTCAATTGCAGGCTGTTTTGTGCATTGTCAAGTGCTTCATCAATCAGTGTATCAATGTTTACTTTACTGAAATCCAGTTCCTGGAAACGGGTAGAATCAAGCAGGTCGGTGATCATCTGGTTAATGCGTTCAGAGCTGCTTTGTATAATCTGCAGCATGTCTTTGTGCTGCCTTAGTTCAACATCCTTTGCAAGATGTGCGGCAGCGAGGTTGATATTGGTTAACGGGTTACGTATTTCATGTGCAATGGTACGCGCTACGCGCCCTGTAGCAGAAAACTTTTCATTGCCGCGCAGGGTGCGTAATTCTTCATTCGCATGTTTAAGATCAATGATGCGTTTTTTTAGCTGTTCCTGGTAATTGAAAGTCTTCATGTCTGCCCGGTGTTTCGCACTGTTTTCCTTGTTGTAAATGAACAGTGAGTAGCTTACCAGCGTAATTACCAGCACCAGTGAGGTAATGTTTATTTTCTTTACCAGGTCGTTGTAATACATCAGCCGGTTCATTTTCTTGTCCAGCTCGGTTTCTTCAATGTCCTGGATCAGGTTGAGGTGACCGGTGATTTCATCTACAGTTTTGTTTTCCTGTTCACTGATGTCTTCCAGCTTTTCAGACACCTGGCCTGTATTGTTATAGGCGCTCATCCCTTTCCTTGCCAATGTAAATTCCTGTTGCAGCAATTGTTGTATGGTGCGCAGGTGTTCGGTGTAACTGGCGTTGTACGAAAGCGTACCCAGCAGGGCATGCAAACTGCTGTCTGCCTGCTGCCTGGAATAGTTGTATGGCTGCTGCCTGGTGCCGCCTGTTTTCAGGATATACCCCCTGTAAGAACTGCGCAGGTCTTTTACCGCAGCAGAAAACCCGGATAACTGCCGGATGATGGTATTGTTATAGTTCACCAGTTTTATCTGGCGCAACAGTTTATTGGTCGTAACAATGGATATCAAAAAGGCAAGGGCCAGTAACAGGAAACAGGCTACAAAGCCCGAGCGCACCCTGCTTTCAAGTTTAAACTTCATCTGTAGAATTCTTTATACAGTTATCAAAGCGTCATTATTGCCATGCAATTCATACTCAACCCGCTAAGTGTAATTTAAGGATGGGGTATACATTTTGCGCGGTTTCCAGGAGTTCATTAACCCTTTAAAGTGTCCTGGCATATGAAGTCCCTCTACCTGGGTCACCACCCGCAAAATACGCAGTTGGGTAAAGCCCTGCGCGGCTTATCGTTTAACCTGGCCTGCATCCACAAATTATTCCTGGAAGATGCCCAAACAATGGCGAGCCAGCAGCTTGCACTGGCTATATTGGATCTGGCTACCTTCACCAAACAATCGTACAGGGAATTAGTTTCTGAAATTCAGATGATTGAGCGCAAACCGTATACCAAAGACCAGGCTTCGTTTTGCGGGCCTAAATGGAATGGAATACATGCTTTGAGCGCCCGTACGGTAAACGGCAGTGCGGTGGTAAAACACTGTGCAGTACTCGAAAAGCTGGTAATTGAT
Organism: Deminuibacter soli; assembly: GCF_003412455.1. Classification (GTDB taxonomy): domain Bacteria; phylum Bacteroidota; class Bacteroidia; order Chitinophagales; family Chitinophagaceae; genus Deminuibacter; species Deminuibacter soli. The sequence continues at coordinate 146,111 of NZ_QTJU01000003.1, forward strand.
GCATACCAGCGCCTTTTAAAGGACAATAACAGGTGTGCACATGTGAAATCATTGCTGGAGCACCAGTTAAACGGGTTCCGTTACGGGCTGGCCCGCTTACAGCTGCTGGGTGATGTGGTATTTAGTTGAGCCGCCGACAGGCGGCTTTTTCGTGGGTTTTACTTGTTTCAGGTTTCACGTTTAACGTTACAGCATGCTAAACAGTGCACCTTAAACAAAATAAAAACAGGTCGAAAGAATTCGACCCGGTTATTGCTGAGCTATCAACCTATAAGAAATTGGGGAATTTATAATGCTGAAGAAAAACAATTACTGCTGTGGTTGTAAGCAGCTTCATAGCCCATAACCTTAAATTGCATGCCAATTTTATCGCTGCCTTGATAGGCGCTGTAACGCTGGTTTTAATGGAATAATCATATGCAAATATTCTACACATGTAGCGGCCCATCTACAGCAACTGTGAATTTTGCCTGATCAGGATGCTTTCTTGCGCTTGCCCAGGCTGGCTTTCAGCTGTTCCATTAAATCGGTGGTTTGCTTGTGCACCACGCGCAATACAGTGGCTTTGGGTTTTGCCCCTTTGGCCTTGGCCTTAATCAGCTTCATCAGCTCATCGCTGTAAGTATCTTTGTACGCGCTGATATCAAATTTTTCAGACATCTGCTCAATTAACGCCAGCGCCATTTTCAGTTCCCCCGGTTTGATGGTGTTTTTTGCAGGCAGTGTAATATCTTTGGTACTGCGTATTTCGCTGTGGAAACGGATTTTATTTACCATAAGTATGTTTTCATGCACTTTTACCACGGCCAGGTTTTCCTTGTTGCGCAATACAAAGCTGCCTACACCAGCCATGCCTGTCTTTTTCAGGGCCTCCATCAGCAGCATATAGGGTTTACCGCCGCTTTTGTCAGGTTCCAGGTAATAAGCTGTATCGTAATAAATGCTGTCTATTTCACTTTCTTTTACAAACTGGAACAATTCAATTCTTTTGGTCTTTTCCGGGCTGGCGGCTGCAAAATCATCGTCTGTTAAAACCACGTATTTGCCATTCAGGTCGTATCCTTTTACAATATTGCCCCAGGCTACTTCCTTGCCGGTATGTTCGTTTACACGTTTAAAGTGAATGCGCGCATGGTCTTTTTTGTCGAGCATATCAAAGTCTAATGTGCTGCTTTCGGTAGCGCTGTAGAGTTTTACGGGAATAGTCACCAGTCCGAAACCGATGGCCCCTGTCCAGATTGATCGCATAGCATTTGATTTTTGGGTGTACTGTTATGCTTATCCATTAACAATTTCCCCGCCATTCGGGTGTAAAAACTGCCCTGTCATGTAAGAAGAATCCCTGCTGGCCAGAAAAAGGTAGCTGGGCGCCACTTCTATGGGTTCGCCGGGTCGCTCCATGGGGGCCTCGCTGCCGTGTTGCGCAACTCTTTCCTCATTAAAGCTGGCAATGATCAGCGGCGTCCAGATAGGGCCGGGCGCAACGCCGTTTACACGTATTTTGTTTTTAACGAGGTGACTGGCCAGGCTGCGGGTAAACGATACAATGGCGCCCTTGGTGGCCGCATAATCCAGCAGGCTGGCACTGCCCCGGTAAGCGGTAACAGAAGAGGTATTAATGATAGACGCCCCTTCGGGCATATGTTTTACCGCGTGTTTTACCATCCAGAACATCGAAAATACATTGGTACGGAAGGTGAGTTCCATTTTTCCTGTATCCAGTTCTGCTACTTCAGGCGTTTCATAGTGAATGCCGGCATTGTTCACAAGTACATCAATGCGGCCATACCTGTCTATTACCTGCTGCACGGCATCGTGGCAAAAGCTTTCTGTGCTTACATCCCCGGCTATGGCGAGACAGGTTTTGCTGTATTTCTTTTCGATCAGGTGTTTGGTATCAGATGCATCGGCCGTTTCATTGAGGTACACAATGGCAATGTCTGCACCTTCTTTGGCAAACAATAACGCTACTGCCTTGCCTATACCGCTGTCCCCGCCTGTGATCAACGCAATTTTATTGCTGAGTTTGCCGCTTCCGGGATCGTTATTGTCTGTAACGGGCAATGGTTTCATTTTCTTTTCTGTGCCTGGCCGTTCCTGTGTTTGGGGTATGTTCAGGTTCTTTTTGGTTTCATTTTTCATAGCATGGGCTTTGGCAGGGTAGGGAAAAAAACATACCGTTTTAAACCCTTGCCGTGCAGCAGCTGCAGTGTAGAAAATCGGCACATGGCCATGCCTGTTCAATGCCCGTATTGAGGCGATAAAACAGCCATCGGGCACGGGCTGCAATTTAACAGCATAATATCCCGGTTTGGCATGAATTAGGAACAGGTTACCGGTACACCCTTTTGCAAACAAATAAATCCAAAGTATTATGGCAGTAAAAAAGAAAACAGCAAAACAGGCAACTGTTCATCCTGAAAAGGCTGCCAGTCAAAACGAAGAAGCGCTGCGTTACCCGCACGGTCGTTTTGATACGGTGGCCTTATCCAAGCGGGGCGTTACGAAACCGAAAAAGACACCATTGGCTGCCAGGGACTAAATATCATCTCTGGCCAGTTTAATCTTTGTTCATAAGTATCCGTTTATGCATTTGTCTAGTGAAAAAGAGCCTTTTCCAGGGCTCTTTTATTGTTCGCTGCAATGTAATCTGGCAGGCACTTTGAAACAATAAACAAAACATATTTATGAACGCAAACATGCATAAGCGTTTTATGCAGATGGCGATTGACTTATCACAGTTTGCCATTGACAGTAAAACAGGCGGGCCATTCGGGGCTATTATTGTAAAGCAGGATAAAATAGTAGGCTGTTCATCCAACGGCGTTTTTCTGCACAACGATCCTACGGCGCATGCGGAGATGCTGGCCATACGTAATGCCTGCAGTAATCTGAAGACTATTGATTTATCCGGTTGTGTTATTTATTCCTCGGCCGAGCCTTGCCCCATGTGTACTGCAGCCATTTACTGGAGCAAGATAGACCGCATTTATTACGCCAACAGCGAAGAAGAATCATTGAAATATGGCTTTTATGATAAGGAGATCCTGGAAGAGCTGCGCAAGCCCAAAAGCAGGCGCACCATTAAAAGTCAGCGCATCGTTAATGCAAAGGCGCTCGAAATTTTTGAACGTGCCTTGAAGAGTTACTGAGATCGTTTAACGTTGGGACGTTTAAAGTTACGGCGTGGAAGCATTATTGATGAGGAGTGGCAGGGTAATTGAAATTATAATAAGATTGTATAACCATGACACCAATTTCAACTATTTACTTATGAATACACCGAAGCACGTAATTGAAATACTGAACGAGCTCATACAGATAAACAATGACCGCATTAAAGGATATGAGCAGGCGCTGAATGATACGCCGGATACAGAAACCGACCTGGTTGTACTGTTTGATAAGATGAAAACAGAAAGTGTGGAATATATCAGCCAGTTGCAGAACGCAGTTGTGCAAATGGGCGGCCAACCGGCTGCAGGCACCACTGTTCCCGGCAAAATTTACCGCGCATGGATGGAGTTGAACATGGCATTAAACGGCTACAACCGCACGGCCCTGCTCTCGTGTTGCGCTCATGGGGAACAGGCTGCGCAAAGCGCCTATGCCGATGCGCTGGACAATGACCTTCCGCTGGATGTAAGTTCATTTATCAATGTGCAGAAGGCTGCATTGTGTTATTCGCACGATGCGGTGCATGCATTGTGGAACGAACGCAAAACCCTTGACCAGTCTTATGTTCTCTGAATAATTTTCTCACCTAATATAAAAGTGTATGAATACGCCAACACAGCAACAACAGCCGCAGCAATACCCGCGGCCTGTAAATACGCGCCAGCCTGCTGACTGGCAAAACAACGACGGAGGAGATGATGACGACGATGATGATGATGATGAACCGGAAACCGATACCACGGAGCCAACCGCACCTGAAGTGCCACAGGTTGATCCCGATACAGATACCGGTGACAATAAGAAGAAAATACCGCAATAAAAACGGGTAAGTGGTGGGCAGTCAGCTCACCACTTTTTTTGTGCTGCTCAGTACAACTGCCGGGGGAAATATATAAGCGCTTATATATTTTGCAATCACACCGGAAAAGTTTTACATTTGAAAATTATATAAGCACTTATATATTTTTATGAACTTTTACCAGTCATTGGGTTTCCTGGTTTTCGGCAGCAGGCTAAAGCGCTTGTCTGACACGTTTTTACAGGACGTAAACAAGGTATACAAGGCGCACAAGATTGCCTTTGATGCCTCGTGGTTCCCGGTTTTTTATATCCTGTCGCGCAAAAAGGAAGTATCCATCCGCGAAATAGCCGATGAGCTGGGTATTACCCATTCTGCTGCCAGCCAGGTAGTAACCGGTTTGCAGGAAAAGGGACTGGTAAAAATGGCGGTATCCCGCAAAGATGCCCGTGCAAAAGCCATCAGTTTTACGGCCAAAGGGGAGAAGCTGCAGCAGAAAATTGAACCTGTATGGCAGGCATTGCAGCAAGCCATGGAGCAACTGGCCTGCGAAGGCAATAAAAGCAAACAGGTATTGCAGGGATTAACCGAAATGGAAACACATTTGCAGGAACAGTCATTGTTCAGCAGGATAGAAACAGTACTGGCCAGTCAACAAGCATAATAACGCATTCAACACATTTATGAGCTATAACTATTTGCCGCTCGACCGCAAGTGGCTGCATTTTGAACAGGTGAAACACCTGCTCGATTTTGACCAGCAGGTATCCATCACCTTCGATGCGCACGAACGCATATTGCAGTGCCGTGCTTATCTTGATCAGAAGATGCAGGTATCGGATGCATTGTATTACGGTATCAATACCGGCTTCGGTTTTTTGCAGAATGTACAGATAGGGCACGACCAGATTGAACAGCTGCAATACAACCTCATCCAGTCGCATGCATGTGGTTTGGGTGAAGAAGTGCCGCGGGATATTGTAAAGCTGATGCTGATGCTGAAAATAAAATCGCTCAGTTACGGACACAGCGGTGTGCAGATAGAAACGGTGAAACGCCTGATGAATATGTACAACAGCGATGTGTTGCCGGTGATTTACACACAGGGATCGCTGGGGGCTTCGGGTGATTTATCGCCGTTAAGCCATTTGAGCCTGCCTCTGATAGGCATGGGCGAAGTATACTTTAAAGGCGTGAAAATGCCGGCCAGGCAAGCCATGGATGAATTGGGCTGGCAACCCATTGCCTTACAAAGCAAGGAAGGGCTGGCACTGATTAACGGCACCCAGTTTATGAGTGCCTATGGTATGTACTGTTTAAAGAAAAGCGAACAGCTGCTGAAAATGGCCGACCTGATTGCTGCGGTATCCTATGATGCATTTGATTGCGTAAGCGATCCCCTGCATCCGCTGGTGCATGCCATCCGTGCGCACAAAGGACAGGTGCATACGGCCGCCGCCATGCTCGCACACCTCAAAGGCAGTGAAATAGGGGCACGCCGCAAACAGCAGGTGCAGGATCCTTATTCCTTCCGCTGTATTCCGCAGGTGCATGGTGCTACCAAAGACAGCTTTGCACATGTGCTGGATGTATTTATGACCGAGATCAACGCTGTAACCGATAACCCGAATGTATTCCCCGATGAAGACCTGATTATCGGTGGCGGCAACTTTCATGGCCAGCCCCTGGCACTGAACCTCGACTTCCTCGGCATTGCCATGAGTGAAATAGCCAATATCAGTGAGCGCCGCATTTACCAGCTCATCAGCGGGCAGCGTGATTTACCGTTATTCCTGGTAAAGAACCCCGGTTTGCACAGCGGCTTCATGATTCCCCAATATACCGCGGCCGGTATTGTAAGCGAAAACAAACAGCTGAGCACACCTGCATCGGTAGACAGTATTTCTTCTTCCAACAACCAGGAAGACCATGTAAGCATGGGCGCCAATGCAGCCACCAAATGTTTGCGCATTGTAAACAACGTAGAAAAAGTGCTGGCCATTGAACTCATGAGCGCCGCACAGGCACTGGATTTCAGGAGACCGCTGAAGAGTTCCCCCGTAGTAGAGAAACTGGTAGGCGAATTCAGGAAAGAAGTAAGCTTTAATGAAGAAGACCGCGTACTGCACAATGATATGGTACAAGCCATCCGCTTTGTACAGCAATACCAATAACCATTCACCGTACCTTGTTTAACAACAACAAAACCTTCTGTATATGTCATCCCGTTACGATGCAGTAAAATACAAAACACCCACCGGCAACCAGCTGCAATGCAAAGGCTGGATACAGGAAGCAGCCTTACGCATGCTACTTAATAACCTTGACCCTGCGGTTGCTGAAAAGCCTGATGAACTGATTGTATATGGCGGCAGGGGTAAGGCTGCACGTAATTTTGATGCACTTGATAAAATTATTGCTGCGCTGAAAGTGCTTGAAAACAACGAAACCCTGCTTATTCAAAGCGGCAAACCGGTAGGTATATTAACCACGCATGAAGATGCGCCACGCGTATTGTTGTCTAACTCGCAGCTGGTACCGCATTGGGCCAACTGGCAGCATTTTGATGAGCTGGAGAAAAAGGGTTTGATGATGTACGGCCAGATGACCGCAGGCAGCTGGATATACATCGGCTCGCAGGGTATTGTGCAGGGCACATACGAAACCTTTGCTGCAGTTGCCAACAAACATTTTAACGGTTCGCTGAAAGGTACCCTGAGTGTAACGGCAGGCCTTGGTGGCATGGGTGGCGCGCAGCCACTGGCCATTACTATGAACCAGGGTGTAGCCCTGTGTGCGGAAGTGGAATCATGGCGTATTGACAAACGGCTTGAAACACGGTACCTCGATATTCGTTATAACAATATTGATGCAGCCATTGACCATGCACTGCAGGCCAAACAGCAGGGTGAAGCGCTGAGCATTGGTGTGGAATGTAACGCGGTGCACCTGTTGCAGCGTTTGCTTGAACGGGATATTATTCCGGATGTGCTGACCGACCAGACCTCTGCACACGACCCGCTGATCGGTTATATACCACATACGCTGGACAATGCGGCCGCCAATGCATTGCGCAGTGAAAACCCTGATCAATACCTGCAGCTGGCGTACGACAGCATGACCATGCATGTTCAACTGATGCTGCAATTGCAGGCAAAAGGTGCTGTTACCTTCGATTATGGTAACAACCTGCGGGCACGCGCCAAAGAGCATGGGCTACAGAACGCATTTGATTTCCCAGGTTTTGTGCCGGCTTACATACGACCCTTGTTCTGCGAAGGCAAAGGCCCTTTCCGCTGGGCGGCATTGAGCGGTGACCCGGCTGATATTGCCGTTACAGATGAAGTGATCGCTGCCCTGTTTCCTGAAAACGAAAGCCTGCAACGCTGGCTGAAGCTTGCTAAAGAACGTATCGCATTCCAGGGATTGCCGGCGCGTATTTGCTGGCTGGGACAGGGTGAGCGGGAAAAAGCAGGCCAGGCATTTAATGAGCTGGTGCGTACCGGCAAAGTAAAAGCACCCATCGTGATAGGTCGTGATCACCTGGATACGGGCTCTGTTGCATCACCCAACAGGGAAACCGAAGCCATGGCCGATGGCAGTGATGCTGTGGCAGACTGGCCGCTGTTGAATGCACTGGTAAACACGGCTGGCGGTGCAAGTTGGGTAAGTCTGCACCATGGTGGCGGTGTGGGCATGGGATACAGTATACATGCAGGTATGGTGATTGTTGCCGACGGAACGGATGCAGCTGCGCAACGCCTGTCGCGCGTACTGCGCAACGATCCCGGCACAGGTGTTATACGCCATGCAGATGCGGGTTATGCAACAGCGAAGCAAACAGCCCTTGCCGCAAACCTTGCTATTGATGAACGGTTAAAGGGTTAGTGCAAATCCTACCCCTGTTTATGTATCTTTAGTTGAAACTATTATATGCCGCAATTTTTAATACTCGCAGAAGATTTTAAAGACGCCAATGCGTTGCAACGCCGCCTCGATATACGCCCCAAACACCTTGACCGCATGCGGGTGGAGAAAGAAAAAGGCACATTTATCATTGGAGGTGCCCAGCTGAATGAAGAAGGGAATATGTTTGGCTCTATGCTCATTATTGAACTGGCCGATGAAGAAGCTGCCCAGGATTGGATACAGGATGATCCCTATGTAACCGGCCAGGTATGGGAGCATATCAGCATTACGCCCTTTAGAGTGGCAGCGGTGTGAGAAGGCGGAGCCTGCTCCCAGCAAGCTAACAACCGCTAAAAGCTATTCGCTTGGTTAAAAGTTCAGCCCCAGGTTTACATATGGAAGCACGCGTTTGCTCTGGTCAGAATACATCATGCTTATTTCCAGCGGACCAAGAATAAAATTATAGCCGGCAGATAGGGCATACCCCGTCAAAAAGCCTGCTGCACGCAGCTTCTGGTTATCATTGATGAAATCGTGGTACAATGCATTAGACCTTGCTGTAAGATAAAAATTACTGTACATCTCGTACCGTAACCCTACCAATGCCGATACCAGGCTCGATGTGCGGAAGGCACCTGTATAAAAACCTGCAAACGTAACCTGGTTACGGAAATTACCATTTAAACCACCTACCAGGTAATCGTTTAAAATACCCTGGCCGCCTTTGCTGTTGGCTGCTCCCTGTGCCTGCGTTATCAGCGTAAGCTTGTTTGCCAGCGGCGTATAACTCACCACGTTCACCTGTGCATGCCCAAAGGGCCCGAAACGGAAGCCCAGCGAATCTGTGTTATAAACCGGGCTACCCTGGGTAAAAAACTTCAGGTTATTGGCCTGGTTGTATATAACGCCTGCCTCCACATCGATCTGTAAACCACGTTTCGGGAAAATACCGTTTGAAAGTGTGTTGTACTTAAGAAAATAGTAAGAATTGAGGAAACTATTATCACCATTGAGTTCCAGGTGCGAAGGAATATCGGGTTTGTAGTGAAAATATTCAAAGCGGGTGCCGATGCCTGTCATCAGGCTCAGGCTTGGCGCAATACGTACATTCCAGTCGGCAAAGAAATAACGCCGCTTATACAAACCATCTTTCTTAAAATGATCGTACGTGCTGTAGCCAAATTCTTCGGCCTGTACAGCCATTGCAGATGAAAAGTGTTTGTACTTGCCAAAGTATTGAATATGCTCGCCTCTTATGCGCAGGTTATCGCCCAGGTTAAGCGTAACCAGGCTGCGTGAATAAGGGGTAAAAAAGTTACGCGTGGTAAAATTGGTGATAAGGCTGAAGCCTGCAAATGAGTTATAAAAAATACCGAGCTTGGCAAATGTGAACGGGTTTTCCGTTACGTCAAACACAATGCGCACCGTACCATCGGGCAAGGGTTCGAGTGTATAGGTGATCTTTTTAAAATAGCGCGTGCCAAAAGCCAGGCGTATCTGTGTAGAAAGCTGTTTGGGCGTATACCAGCGGTTGTTTTCAAACTGCAGGCGGTGCAGGAAAAAAGAAGGCTCAATCTTTTTTAAACCATTGATGGTATACTGGGTAACCTTTACCGAATCAATATCAGGCAGCTGTGCTGGCTTTGATTTTGGTTCACCATAAATGGCATTCAGCGAATCTGCGAGATGTTTAAACACTGGGTACAGCTCACGGCCTTTGTGCAGGCCTTCTTCAATAATTTCATTGGCATTGCCGAAACTGCCCATGCTGTAATTCTCCAGGTCGGTATGTATGTACAGGTCGCAGAGTTTTTTCTCCTGTCTTGCGTCTTCATCTTCCCTGAAAAACGCGATCTGCAATAATATCTGGAAAACGTTGTTGATTTTTTCCTTGGCCAGTAAACCGCCCGATACACTGCTGCCGATAACATAATCAGCACCCATTTTGCGCGCATCACGCACCGGGAAATTCCGCACAATACCACCATCTACCAGCTTCTTGCCATTGTAATCAACAGCAGTAAATACCGAAGGGATCGACATGCTTGAACGTACTGCAGCAGAAATATCGCCCTGGTCAAGCACCACTGCTTCACCATTGCTTACATCGGTAGCAATGCATTTAAACGGCCTGGGAAAATCATTGAAGTTTTTGATTTTATATACCGGGAAAAACAGTTCGCTGAATTTAAGCCATAACTCTTCAGATTCCAGCAGGCCGCTGGGAAAACGGAAGCCATGATTTACCCAGGGCAGTTCAATGGCATAACGGTCGTATTCGGCCTTTTCATCCATGCCCAATGAACGGAGGGATGCTGCATTGCTTAAGAGGATATCCCAGTTTACAGAGCGTGCAATTTTCTCAATACTGTCTGCCGAATAACCTGCTGCATACAATGCACCCATAATGCTGCCCATACTGGTGCCGGTAACATAATCTATACGCAGTCCCGCAGAATCGATGGCTTTTAAAATACCAATATGCGCCAGGCCCTTTGCACCGCCTCCACTTAAGGTTAATCCGAGTTTAGGGCGTTGCGCAAAAACAGCTGTGCTTAAACAAAGAAGAAATAAAATACTGGTGTGTATTTTCATGTTGATACCTGCTGATCAGCTAAATTAACGGGAAAAAATGGGATGAAGCTTAAATGCTTTGTAATATTGTTGCATGAGTACCATCTCTCTCATCAATATTGGTTTTTTAGTAAATGCCGGTCATGACCAGGAAGTGCGGCGTGGTGCAGCAATGGCGCAACTGCCGGTATTAGAGCAGGCATATCTTGAGATAAAAGACGACCGCATTGTTGACTGGGGTTTGATGAAAGACTATACCATTCCCGAATACCATACGGTAGCAGATGCAGCAGGCGGTGCTGTATTGCCGGGCTGGTGCGACAGCCATACGCACCTGGTATTTGCAGCGAGCAGGGAAGGGGAGTTTATAGATAAACTGAAAGGACTAAGTTATGAAGCCATAGCCGCCAAGGGCGGCGGCATCCTGAACTCTGCACGCAAGCTCAACGCAACAGATGAAAACACGTTGTACGAACTGGCGAAGCACAGACTGGAAAGCCTGATGCAGCTGGGCACTACAGCCATCGAAATAAAAAGCGGGTATGGACTTACCCTTGAAGGGGAACTGAAAATGCTGCGTGTAATACAGCGGCTGAAGCAAAGCATGCCCATACCCGTTAAAGCTACTTTTCTTGGAGCACATGCATTTCCCGAAGCGTATAAAAACAATCCCGGGGGTTATATCCGTTTAATTACTGAGGAAATGCTGCCGGCGATTGCTGCTGAAAACCTGGCAGATTATATTGACGTGTTTTGCGAACAGGGTTTCTTTAATACTGTGCAAACAGCCGAAGTGTGCAATGCCGGTGCAAAGTATGGACTTAAAGCCAAGATACACGCGAACCAGCTGCATGTATCAGGCGGTGTGGAAACAGGTGTTGCATTGGGTGCGGTATCAGTTGATCACCTGGAAAGCATGGATCATCAGGCAATTCAAACACTCGCCGCTTCCAATACCATCGGTACATTGTTGCCCACCGCAGCGTTCTTTTTACGCATGCCTTTTCAACCTGCGCGGCAATTGATCGATGCAGGCTGTGCTGTTGCGCTGGCGTCTGATTTCAACCCGGGATCTAGTCCCAGCGGCAACATGAACCTGGTGGTGTCAATGGCCTGCATCGGCATGAAAATGCTGCCCGAAGAAGCCATTAATGCAGCCACCATCAACGGTGCCCATGCCATGGGACTGGGTTATGAAACAGGCAGCATCGCGCGGTTCAATAAAGCCAATCTCATACTTACACAACCTGTTCCTTCCATTGCTTACCTGCCGTATGCCTTTGGTACCAACCTGGTTAAAAAAGTAATGGTAAACGGAAACTGGATCTGATGGTTAAAAAAAGAAAAACACTGCCCCTGCAATTACCTGCCGCTATACTGCAGGCCGATTTAAATATCAAAGACCGTGATGGTTGTTTGCAATACCTGGTGCAGGTGTTTAACTGCATTCGCCCGCGCCGCACTGCGCATGCAACGCAGGCAGACAGTAACCTGCAGCAACTTACCGCGCAGATGCTGGAACAGCCGCAGTTGCTGAAGAACCTGCGTGTGGCGGTAACGGCACAGCTCGTTAATACCAACCTGGTGCCTGCATTTACAGAAAGCGGCTTGCTGCTTTCGCGCGGGTTTGTACAGGAATGCCTTACCCGCCTCAACCATGCCATATTGCCGGCCCTGCAAAACGAATCTGGCTTCTTGTACACCATTAACCGCATCTTTTACCAGGCGAAAGATTATATATGGGTACAGGCCATTCAACGGGCGCACTGGAAAGCATTTTTTGAAGCGCTTGACCTGTCGGTCAGCTCGCAAAACAGGGAGCTGCGCAAACAATTGCTGCAGTCGCTGGTGATACTGTCACACAAGGTGGCGCATTTTGGACTGGAACCTGAAATTGGCCGTTATCTCAGCAATGAAACACCGGAAGCCAACCCGTTTGTACAGCAAAACCGCTATCTCAGCAGCATACAGCAACAACTGGCCGGGCAGCAGGAAGCAGGCGGGCTGCAGGATGTGGCCCTCTTATACAACCTGCTGGAAGACTGCCTGGCCTGCCTTGCAGGCATCCGCGAAACACAATCGGAGCAGGGCACCAGCCTGTCGCTCTCGTATACCATGCTGGTAATGGAAAGTGCCCTGATGCGTATGCGTATACTGCTCGATGCGCTGGACAACAACCATCGCTTTAACACCGATAACCTGGTAGATTTTTTCAGAACACTGGTGCAGTACGAGAAACAAAAGAACAGCATCCGCGGCCTGTTTTCCCAAAGCTTTGCTGCCATTGCCTACCAGGTAGCAGAGCACAAGGGCAGCAAGGGCGACAAATACATTACCACTACCAGCGCCGAATATTTCAAAATGATCGCCAGCGCCATGTGGGGCGGGTTTATCATCAGTTTTATCGCCGTCTTCAAATCATTGCTGGGCAAGCTGCCCATTGCACCTTTCTGGCAGGGCCTGGTGTACAGCATGAATTACAGCGCCGGCTTTTTACTGATAGAAGAAACCCACAGCACACTGGCAACCAAACAGCCTGCATTCACCGCCAGCGCAGTGGCAGGCTCGCTCGATACACGTAAAAACGAGCAGCCCAACCTGTACAACCTGGCTATTACCGTTGCCAGGGTTACGCGCAGCCAGTTCGCCAGCTTTGTGGGCAACCTGCTGGTGGTGTTCCCGTTTACCTATTGCCTGGCCTGGTTATATCAACTTGCCTTTAAACACAAACTGGCCGAAGGGGAAGCTGCCATGCACCTGCTGCGCGATCAGCATCCCTGGCAAAGCTTTGCCTTGCTGTATGCCTGCAATACAGGCGTGTTCCTGTTCCTGAGCGGGTTGATAGCAGGGTTTGTGCAGAACAAAATACAATACGGCCGCGTAGCGGAACGATTGCGCCAGCACCCGGTGCTTAAAGAAAAAATGCAACCACGGCGTTTGCAGCAACTGGCCCATTATGTAGAAACACATGCCGGCGGCATAGCCGGTAACATAGCCCTGGGGTTGTTCCTGGGCATGAGCACCGTGGTAGTGAAAATCTTCGGGATTCCCTTCGATATCCGTCATATCACCATCTCTGCCGGTAATACAGCCATCGGCGTATATGGCATTGGCTTCCACAACATGCGCTGGCAATACCTGTGTGAAGTACTTGCAGGGGTGGCAGGCATTGGATTCTTGAATTTTTTAGTTAGCTTTTCATTGGCGTTTATTGTTGCAGTGAAATCAAGGGGCATTTTGCTGCGCGATTACCCGGAGTTTCTCCGCATCCTGTTCCGCTACTGGCGTAAATACCCGCTGGATTTTATCAGGCCCAGGCGGGTAGAATATCGGGCAGGGAACAAGGAATAACGAATAAATTTGTTTGCCATGCAATACCTGAAAATTTATACCAAACACGATGTGCTCGCGCTTACGCGCCTCCGACGTTTTGAAACCAAACTGGGTGAATGTGTGCAGCTGCTGCACGGTGGTAAATGGGATGAAACGGCACTCGAAAAAAGTACCGCGAAGTTTGTTATGCTCGGTGTGCCCGAAGATATTGGCGTAAAGGCAAATGCAGGTACAGGCGGGGCAGACACATTGTGGCAGCCGTTTCTGCAGGCTTTTCTCAATATACAGAGCAACGATTTTTTACAGGGCGAAGAAGTACTGCTGCTGGGTCATCTCGATTTTTCGGAGCTCAGTGCTGCCGTTGAAAACAATGCCCTCAGCGCTGAAGAGCGCATAGATGCTTACCGCCATGCTGTGCCGGTGATTGATACTGCCGTGGAAGACGTGGTGAAACAAATTACGCGGTTCGGTAAAATACCGCTGGTAATTGGCGGAGGTCATAACAACGCGTATGGCTGCATTAAAGGGGCTGCCAAGGGATTGCATAAAGCAGGTGTGCTGCCTATTGCACAGATCAACGCCATTAACCTCGACGCACATGCCGATTACAGGCCCACAGAAGGCCGCCACAGCGGTAACGCCTTTCGTTATGCAGAAGAAGATGGATACCTTGAAAAGTACTGCGTAATAGGCCTGCACGAGAACTACCTTACCCAGAATACCTGGATTGACATTGTCAACAATCCCTTCATCGATATTACCACGTACGAGGATATTTTCCTGCACGAAAAAAGATCGTTCAGGGAAGCCATTACCGATGCCATCAGTTTTACCGATGCTACCTGGGTAGGTATAGAGCTGGATGTGGATTGTATTGAACACACTTTGAGCAGTGCAGCCACCCCATCGGGTATTACGGCCCTGCACGCCAGGCGTTACCTGCATTATACGGCATCTGCCTGCAAGGCTGCGTACCTGCACATTTGTGAAGGCGCCACACAACTCAATGATGGCCGCCGCGACGAAACCACCGGCAAGCTGGTCAGTTACCTGGTAGCTGATTTTGTAAAAGCCGCACTGGCAGACGAACAACCTTAACCCTGGTGCATTTTGCAGCAAAACAAGTGGCACTGCATGCTTAACGGAGTTATACGGCCTTAAAAACTGATAAAGCATTGTGCCGGATGCTTGCAGCTCGCAGCGAACTCCTTATATTAGCCCCCAGGTTTAAAGAAAGATTGTTTATGAGCAGATATTTGAAACAAACCAGGATACTGGTAGCAGTAGATTGTATCATCTTCGGGTTTGACGGACAGGAATTGAAATTACTGCTGATTCAGCGCGGACTTGAACCGCTGAAAGGCAGGTGGAGCCTGGTGGGAGGCTTTCTCAAAGAAAATGAAAGCCTGGAAGACGGCGCTGCACATGTATTACAGCAGCTCACCGGCTTGCAGGGTGTTTATATGGAACAGCTGTATGCCTTCAGCAAGCCGGACAGGGATTCGGTGGAACGCACCATTTCCGTGGCTTATTTTGCACTGATCGATCTTGACCAGTACCGCCAGCAGCTGAGTGAAGAATACCACGCTGAATGGGTATCGCTGCGCGGCCTGCCCGATTTGATTTTCGACCACAAGGAAATGGTGGCGGAAGCAAAAAAACGCCTGCGCTACAAAGCCGCCCTGCACCCGATTCTATTTGAACTGTTACCCGATAAATTCACCGTTCCACAACTGCAGAACCTGTACGAAGGTGTATACGACAGCCTGTTCGATAAGCGCAATTTCAGCCGCAAGGTGCTCTCTACCGGGCTGCTGGTAAAGCAGAAGTCGAAAGACAAGCTGAACTCGAAAAAAGGGGCTTTCTATTACAAACTCGACAAACGCAAGTACAACGCCAAATTCCATTCGTTTCTCAATTTTATTCCCAATCCGAATAAATTTTAGCTGCATCTTTGCCTGCTGATACCACAGCCAGCAATGGCGTTGCGGTACCAGGTAACTTTCAATTAACAGGCAATGACCCCGGAAAGGAGTGAAAAATTAGCACGTGTAATGGCGAAGCGCCAGGAGAACATTACCGTGGTACTCGAGCATGTGGAAGACCCGCGCAATATCGCTGCCATTATGCGCAGCTGCGATGCTGTAGGCATACAGGATATTCACCTTATTCACCCGCCGCAGGCACGCCCGCGCAACTGGGGTTTTCTCAGCGCACGAAGTGCTGAAAAATGGGTTACCCTGCACCATTACAACGAAGCGGAAACCTGTATTGCCGAACTGCTGCAACAGCAATTTATACTGTTAACCACGCATCTCGGTGCCGATTCAGTGCCCCTGCATGAAGTGGATTTTACCCGCAAGGTAGCCCTGGTGTTTGGCAACGAACGCAACGGTGTAAGTGAACAGATCCGCAACCGTGCACAGGGCAATTTTAATGTGCCGCAGGTAGGCATGATACAGAGCCTCAATATTTCAGTTGCCTGCGCTGTGAGTATTTATGAAGCCTACCGCCAGAAAATGCTGGCCGGTCATTACAACACACCGGGTATGCATGCAGCACGCAGGGAAACGCTGTTGCAGCAATGGTCAATCAAGCAATAATATCCATGAAAAAACTACTGTTCCTTCTTGGCTTAACACTGGCCTGTAACCTGCTTTGCGCGCAGGAAATAAAACGCGTGAAGATCGCCGATATTCAGCGCATGATTGATACCAGCACCCAGCCGCTGATTGTAAATTTCTGGGCCAGCTGGTGTACCCCCTGCATACATGAGATACCGTGGTTTGAAAAAAACGTGGCTGCTTTTAAAGACCACAATGTAAAGCTGCTGCTGGTAAGCCTTGACCTGCCCGGCGATTACCCCGGCAACCTGCGCAAATTCATTAACCAGCATCATTATGCCTCACAGGTGGTATGGCTCGAAGACATGAAGGCCGACGAGTACTGCCCTAAAATAGACAGCACCTGGCACGGCACCATACCCGTATCACTGTTCGTGAACAACCAAACGCATTTCAGGCAGTTCCTGAACCGCCAGGTTACCGACCCGCAGGTACAGCTGCTGCTGCAGCAAATGACTAAATAGATGGCTGAATGGCTGCATGGATTGATGGTTTATAACCATTGAACAATCAATCCATCTCTTTCAAACTGTTTTGTTCGTCACGTTCTTTCTTCAGGTGGCTGATGCTTACATTTAATTCAAAGCCCACCAGCAGTATCAGGGAATTGATAAAAATCAGGAACATCAATATCAGCACCGTTCCAATGGAGCCATAGAATTTATTGTAGTTCGAGAAGTTCGTTACCCATATCGAAAATAACATGGTGACCAGTATGGTAACCGAAGCAGCAAAGATAGCACCCGGCGAAAGTATGCGCCAGCGCTTGGTTACCGAGGGGGCGTACTTGTAAATCAACCCGATTGAAACCAGGAACAGCACCAATATCACCAGCCATCGCAGGGTTTTTATCCAGAAACGGATGGAGGAGTTGTGGATGCCCCAATAGCCCAGTATAGACTTGAACAATACACCTTGCCCCAGGGAAATTAAGATGGTACCAATAATCAGCAGTATCACAATGGTGGTAAGGCGTATGGCCCGCCAGCGCTTGGCAACGAAATTGCTGCGCCTGCGGTATACCAGCGACCTGTCGAACGTGCGGATGATACCCATCATGGCATTGGATGAATAAAACACTGCCAGTATAAAACCGAGCGATAGCATACCACCTTTAGGCTTGTTGAAAATATCATCGAGAAAGCTCACCATGAATTTCTGTGTCTCCTGGTTGGGGGTAATATCCCGCACAATACGGAACAGTTCGTTATGAAACTGTTTGGAGATGGGCAGGTAAGGCACCAGGGTAAACAGGAAGATGGCGGCAGCTGGTATGGCCATGATAAAATTGAACGAAATTGCTGCGGCGCGTACATTCAATCCCACACGTTTTACCTGGTTCAGAAAGTACTGCACCACATCGTACAAAGCCAGCCCTTCAAAGCCGGGTAATATAATACGGCGGCTTTTATTGATAAAAAAGCTGGCAGGAGCAGAGTTTAATATAACGCGTTCCAGTTTAGTCAAAACAACAGCGGGTTTGGTTTGTGTTATTTGGCCGGTTGTTTATTGCCACGTTCGTCCTGTACTTTCTGATAAGCCTTGGCATATTGATCGTGTTCTGCAAAATTAGTACTGAAATGGTGCGTGCCGTTTAATTCTGCGCTGGCCACAAAAAACAGGTAATCGGTTTTGGGCTGGTTCAATACTGCATCAATGGTTACCACAGCCGGGGTGCAGATAGGGCCGGGGGGAAGTCCCTTGTTTTTATACGTATTATAAGGTGAAACCACCGCCAGGTGTCCGAAATAAATACGGCGCAGGCCAAAATCGCGCAACGCGAATTTAATGGTTGGGTCGGCACCCAGGTACATACCCTTGTTCAGCCTGTTAAGGTAAACACTGGCGATATTGCCTTTTTCAGGATTGTAATTGGTTTCTTCCTCTACAATGGAAGCCAGTGAATATACCTGCTGTGGCGTAAGGTTCAGTGCCGCTGCTTTCTGTTCGCGGTCGTCTTTTTTCCAGAACTCTTCCTGCGCACCTTTTAAATGCTGCAGCACCTTCTTTACTGAAGTGTTCCAGTTAAAAATATAGGTATCAGGAATAATAAGCGTCATTACCGTATTGGTATCCACGCCCAGTGAACTCAGCGAATCGTTGCTGGATAAAAAGCCGATGGCTTTGGCTGAATCGGTATTGAAGTTGCGGCCCAGCATACGCGCAAAGTCTTCACGGGTGCGCAGTTTATTGATCACCAGTTTTACCGGCGCCTGTTTGTTGTTGCGCAGCATGCGTACAACGCTCAATACACTTTGCCCTTTACTTATTTCGTACCTGCCGCTTTTCAGCTTATCCCATACGCCCCATTTCTCAGCCAGGGTATTGAGCAGGCCGGGGTGTTTAATGAGTTGTTTGTCGTTTAACTGGTGCATTACCTGGGTTTGTGCACTCGTGCTGTCTTCATACACATACAGGTAAGCTGATTTCTGCGAAAAATCGGTAGCCGGTGCCAATAACAACCAGGCAAGCACGGCTGCCCCGAGTAATACTAAAGCCAGGAAAAGGGTAATAATACGTTTCATATAATCGTTTAAATCGTAAAACCGTTTTACAAAAAATCGATAGCCTAACCAATTCGTGAAACATCAGTCATGCGTAACCTCGCTTCAATCACTCACCACTCACCACTCACCACTCATCACTCACTACTCACTATTGACTATTCACCCGCCCCCGCATCCCCGAAGGGGTACACCCCAACTATGCAACCATCGAGCCATCAAAACTATTCTCTGTCTCCCACAGACAAATTACCACATTTTCAAATCTTCAAATTGTCTTCAATTAGCCCCATAAAAAACCCCATCTGCTTGGGGCAGACAGGGTACTGAATTATGTAAACGAGCTTATTTCTTGTTAGAATCTGCAGCGGCAGCAGGTGCAGCCTGTTGTGTAGCAGGTTGCGATGGTGCAGGGGCAGTAGTGTTTACTTTTTGCAGGATAGAAGTGTCGGGACCGCTTGCTTCACCGCCTTTAAAAAAGAAGGCAGAAAACAGGCAGAGTACACCGATAACCGCTGAAAATATCCAGGTACCTTTTTCCAGTACATCGGTTGTTTGTTTAACACCCATAAACTGGTTGCTGATACCGCCGATAGCGCCTGACAATCCGCCACCCTTGGGGTTTTGTACGAGTACAATAAAACCCAGTATCACAGAAGCGAGGGCAATCAAAATAAAAAACAGGATAGTCATGTCACGTTGCTTTTAATGCTAAAATTTTGGCAGCAAAATAAGCGGATTTGTCCGGATTCAAAAAACTTAATTTAGAATAAAGCTGGATGGCCTTGTCAATTTTGCCCTGTTTAACGAGCACATCGGCCATGGCTTCCGTAACAACATCCTTTATTTCGTTTGAATTAGCTGCAATTCCCTGAACCACCTGCTCCTGCTCATTGGCAGTGCCGAGATCTTTGGGCTGCGGGTTAATCCGTTTCATTTGCTTCAGCCAGTCGGTAAATTTACGTACTTTTTTGCCAAATGCATCAGATTCAGCAGGTTCGGCATCCATTTTTATACCCAGTGAAGCAAAATAGTCTACCGTATGGAATTTCTCCGTCTCAATGGGTAACTCGGTTTGTGCGTTAACCGGTTTATTGTACAGCTCCGCCTGCTGTTGCAGCAGTTCAGCCAGTTTCTGGTTGGGCACGCCGGTTTCGCCTTTTTCGCCTATCTCATCTACCGGCAGCTGGTCTTCATCAGCCGCAGGAGGTGTTTCCCGTGCTGCTGCCCTGAAAGTATCTTTAACAGATTGCTCAAAATGCGCTGCAGTCTCTTCTTCACCCGGCAATGTTTCAGTTGAAGTGCCAGTTATAATTTCCTCAGTAACAACCTGTTGTTCTTCCGCCTCAATCAATGTTTCGGCTTCGGTTCCGGCCGCTTGTTCCTCAACTGGTACAACCGGTGCTTCAATGGCGGCCTCGGTTACAGGTTCTGCATCGGTTGCTGCAGGCAGGTCAGCTGTGGTAAGCAGGGCTGCTTCTTCCACCGGTTCACTGGCCGCGGTAACGGGTTCAGCTTCATCGGCGGCTGATTCAGCTGCTGCTGTGGCCTCTTCTTCAATATCAAAATGCCAGTTGCTGCCTGTAGGGGTAGTGGCAATAGCGGTTGTGCTGGTTTCCTGTTGCGGGGCAGGCGCTTCGTTTATGCCGTCAAAATGCCAGCCGCCTGCTGCTGGCGCAGGTACTTCTTCTGCAACGGGAGCGGCCGCTGCAGGGGCTTCCTGGTTAAATGAGGGATAAGTTTCTTCCTCGTATAAATCACCGGTAGGCAGGCTCCAGTTAGGGCCGTCTTCCTGCGTTTCAGTGGTAGCTGCAACAGGTTGCTCCGGTGTAGCTGTCGTTTCTTCAGTAACTGGTTCCGGCGCTTCGGTTGCAATGGCTTCAACCGGTGTTGCTTCCGGTTCGGTAACCGGGTAAGCATCGCCAATGTGGATATCATCTTCGGCCGGTATGAATTTATCTACATCGGCTTCCAAAGGGGTAATTCCGGTGAAAATAGGGTCGGCAGTAGCTTCATCTTCCGGGAACAGCGGGGCAGTTTCTTCAGAAGTGAGTGCTTCAGATTGCGGTTCATCCACCTGGGTAAATGCCGGTTGAGAGACGGTAAAATTACGCGCAGGTTCTTCTACGGCCAGGGCATTTAACTGGTGATCGAGCCAGTAGGTATTGGGAAAATACAAAGCCGTTTTAGCTACCTGCTGGGGAAACCCGGGATGATTTTCCTGCTTCATTTTTTTAGCCAGCAATAGCTGTGCAACCGAGAAAAACGGCTGTTCCTGCGTAATGGCTTCCAGTTCTGATACAGATACTTCCTGCAAATTGGGTTTGCCGGTAAGCAGTTGCACTATTTTGTTTTCTACCAGGTTCATGAATGCTTCTGTTTTTCAACCTAACACGAAATAACACGAATTGAGCCTAATCTGCGAATGCTGTTGCATAGTTTCACGCTATAGTGCACAAGCCATGCCATTCGTACAATGTTATGCCAATTTACGCTTTGAAGCAGTGAAAATACTAATCTGCTACCAGTTAGAAAAAATACGGTTAAAAATTTCGTCGCTCATGTTCTTCACCAGATCATCAAAAAAGGAAGATTGTGCCTCTACCTGGTTTAACGTGAGGTTGGCGGAGAACTCAAAATCCCTGCTCACATCAAAGTCTCTCGTTTTATTATTATCCAGTGAGGGATCGAGTGTGTTTTTAAATTCAACATGCACGGCAACCGTAAGCCTGTTGGTGGCTGCCTGCTGGTTACTGATGGCAGAGGTGGTTACGCGGTAAGAAACAATGGTGGCGCTTACCTGGTAATGCGCATCGTCGTTCGTAGTGCGGGTTAAACGGGTTTGATTGGATACTTTCTGTGAAAAACCTTCTGTTAGCCTGGGCGCCAGCTGCGGGTTTACATAACCGGCCTTGTTCTGAAACAGGTTTATCTTGATGGTTTTAACGGCAGGGGAATAGCTTACATCTTTAAACGAATACACGCCGCAACCGCTGAGGCCTGTAAAGACAACTGCAAGCAATACAAGCACAAGCGGACGCGGTAAAAAGGTTCTGGCGAAACGGGTCATATTGTTAATCGTTAATATCATATTCTTTAAGCTTGCGGTACAGGGTTCTTTCGCTAATGCCAAGGTCGAGCGCTGCATCTTTTCTTTTGCCCTTGTGTTTTTTCAGGGCTTTTACAATCAGCTCTTTTTCCTTGTCCATTATATTGAGCGATTCTTCCACTTCTTCGTGATGGTGTATTTCGCCGTCGTGATCGTGCTGCAGGATAACCGGCTGGTTTATACCTTGCGGGTGACTGCCCATGGCCGGCTGCGCTACAACAGGGGCGGTGGTAATCATGGGTGCAGGCAGTTCGCTGCCGTTGCCCTGGTAACCGTTGCTGCTGCCATAATCGCTCAGCAGCGATTCCTTGGTGTAATTGGCCATGGTACCTGCCAGGGAAGGGTTCTGTAACAGCTCAAGAAACATTTTCTTGAGTTCTGTCACATCTTTCTTCATATCAAAAAACAGCTTGTACAATATTTCACGCTCATTGGCAAACTCGTTACCGCTGCTGCCTGCACCGGAGGCCAGTACCGGCATACGGTTGCCGCCATTGCTTTTTTCGGGCAAGAAGCGGCGCAGCTCCAGTGCGTTCACCTGTGGCTGTGTTGTTAAAACGGAAATCTGCTCCGCAATATTTTTCAGCTCGCGCACATTACCCTGGAAGGGGTAGTTCACCAGCATATTGCGTGCATCGTCATCAAGCTGCACAGGCGTGGTTTTATAACGTTCCGCAAAATCAACCACAAATTTCCTGAACAGCAGGGGAATGTCTTCCTTGCGGTCGCGCAGCGCCGGTACGCGAATGGGTACGGTACTGAGGCGGTAATACAGATCTTCCCTGAACTTACCGTTCTGTGTGTATTCCAGCAGCTCGCGGTTGGTGGCGGCAATAACACGCACATCGGTTTTCTGTACTTTGGATGAGCCTACGCGGATAAACTCGCCTGTTTCCAGCACACGCAGCAAACGGGCCTGTGTACCCAGGGGCATTTCACCAATTTCATCCAGGAAAATGGTACCGCCGTTTACGGTTTCAAAATAGCCTTTGCGACTGTCTACGGCACCCGTAAAAGCACCTTTTTCATGGCCAAACAATTCTGAATCAATGGTGCCTTCGGGAATGGCGCCGCAGTTCACGGCAATAAATGAATTGTGCTTGCGTGATGACAGGGCATGTATTACCTGCGAAAACACTTCTTTACCCACACCGCTTTCGCCTACAATCAATACGCTCAAATCTGTGGCAGCCACCTGCACTGCCACGTTTAATGCGTGGTTCAGCGCAGGGGAGTTGCCTATAATGCCAAATCTGTTCTTAATGCTTTGAATCTCCATTGTGTGAATCGGGATTTGTTGTTCCAAAAAACTTTATTCTCCTGTATGCATCCTTTCTCTGCTGCTATATCCGCTCTCTTTCACAGGTATGGCAACAGCTTAAGCCGTTACCATTTCGCCCAGCAAAGTGGCCTGTGTGCAGCTGTTCACTTTCACCCACACATAGTCACCCTTTTTGTGTTCCGCAGCACCTTTGGGAAATACAATCACCTTGTTCTGGCTGTTGCGTCCCATCCAGTCGTCGTTGCTGCGTTTGCTTTCACCTTCAATCAATACTTTAAATGACCGGCCGATATCGCGCTGGTTGCTTTCGAGCGACAGGCGGTTCTGCACTTCCACAATTTCCTGGAGGCGGCGTTTCTTCACGTCTTCCGGCACATCATCTTTATAACGGCGTGCAGCCAGTGTGCCCGGACGTTCGCTGTAGAAGAACATATAACTCATGTCGTATCTGCTGTGCTCCATGGCCGAGATGGTTTCCCGGTGCTCTTCTTCCGTTTCGGTACAAAAGCCGGCAATAATATCCGAACTGATGCCGCAATCGGGCATAATGCGTTTAATCTGGTCAACCTTGGCCAGGTACCATTCGCGGGTATAGGTACGGTTCATCAGCTGCAGCACACGCGTATTGCCGCTTTGAATAGGCAGGTGTATGTACTTGCAGATGTTCTCGTATTTAGCCATAGTCAGCAGCACCTCTTCCGTAATATCTTTCGGGTGGGAAGTACTGAAACGCACACGCAGATCAGGACTGATCAGCGCTACTTTCTCCAGCAGTTCTGCAAAGGTCACCGCGCGGGCAGTTTCGCCCTGTTGCTGTGTTGCCTCGTCTACCCAGTAGTAGCTGTCCACATTCTGGCCCAGCAATGTTACCTCTTTAAAACCGCGGTTAAACAAATCAGCCGCTTCGTGTACAATAGAGTGGGCATCACGGCTGCGTTCGCGGCCGCGGGTAAAAGGCACCACGCAAAAGCTGCACATATTGTTACAGCCACGCATGATGGATACAAAGGCAGTAACGCCGTTGCTATCGAGGCGAACAGGAGAGATATCGGCATAAGTCTCGTCACGGCTCAGCAGTACGTTCACTGCTTTCTGGCCGGTTTCTGCTTCTTCAATCAACCCGGGTAAGCTGCGGTAGGCATCCGGGCCCACCACCATATCTACCAGTTTTTCTTCTTCCAGGAATTTGGCTTTCAAACGCTCAGCCATACAACCCAGCACACCGATGAGCATGCCCGGTTTGTTTTCCTTCATCTTCCTGAAATCGGTAAGGCGTTTGCGAACGGTTTGTTCAGCCTTTTCCCTGATACTGCACGTATTTAAAAACACCAGGTCTGCTTCTTCCAGGTTACGGGTGGCGCCAAAACCTTCGCCATTTAAAATAGAGGCAACAATTTCACTGTCGCTGAAATTCATCTGGCAACCATAACTTTCTATGTAGAACTTTTTCCGGTACACAGTCGGATCACCGGCAAAGGGAGCGTAGGCTTCACCCTGCCTGCTTTCATCGTGTACTTTTGCAGCTAATTCCAGCATTTCCATTCCTTTACATTTGATGAGCTGCAAAAGTAAATAAAAAGATGTAAAGTGCCAGTTTGGCAGTTTATTAACAACTCTTTCTGTTAATGGGTTTTTATATTTGCCCGGGCGAAAACGGTTGAGCAGGATTTTTTGTGCGGAAGATGAGCCTGTTTCAAAAAGTTAATTGATATTTGCAACTTGCTGATATTGAATAAAATAATATGTTATAAGCATGGCTATGTTATTCCGTTTACGCACTGTATTGTTACTGGGTGCAACGTTACTGTTTGGGGCCACCGTTTTTGCACAGGATGATATCCCGGTGCGCACTTTGCCCAATGAAATATTCAGGGATGTAAAAAAAGACCCGAAAGACACGATTAAATGGAGCTGGAAACGGGGCGGGTTATTCAACCTGAACCTTGCCCAGGGCTCGCTGAGCAACTGGGCGGCAGGTGGTGATAATTTCTCCCTGGCCCTTACTACTTACGTGAACTATTTTATGTTGTACCAGCGCGGCAGGCATACCTGGGACAATAACCTTGATTTTAATTTCGGCTTTGTTAAAACCAGCAGCCTCGGCAGCCGTAAAAACGACGACCGGTTAGACTTCCTTTCCAAATACGGTTACAGCATCGATACCTCGCGCAAGCTGTTTATATCCGGGTTGTTCAACTTCCGTACACAGTTTTTCGACGGTTATAATTACGACGGCGGCACCGGCGTACGCACGTCTTCCCTGCTATCGCCTGCCTACGTGCTTTTATCACTTGGTCTGGATTACAAGCCGGTGAAAGAGTTCTCTATTTTCGTATCACCCATTACCAGCCGTTTTGTAATTGTTACATCCAGCAGCATTGCCGGCAAAGGCTTGTATGGTGTAGATACCGGCAAGCATATAGCTACCGAGTTTGGTGCGTTTGCATCGCTCAATTACGGCAAGGAAATCATGAAAAACGTAGTATACAAGGGCAGGATGGACCTGTTCTCGAACTATGTGCACAAGCCCCTGAACATCGACCTGTATATGACCAATATGCTCACCTTCAAAATCAATAAATTCCTGTCGGCCACCTACGAGCTCGACGCTATTTATGATGATGATGTGCGCCTGTTCGGCCCCGGCAAACAAAGCGCTGCGCTGCAGCTCAAAAGCATGATCGGCATTGGCCTGTCGCGCCCCTTAACAACCATAAAACGCCTGCCCGACCAGTGGTACTAGGGCGGGAGGGTTTGATTGTTTAAAGGTTTAAAGTTTAACGTTGGAGATATACCACCACATAAAAAGAGCGTCCCTGCTGAGCCGGGACGCTCTTTTTTATGCACTATTTGTGTGGATATTACTATATATTGCTCAATGCCTGAACGAAGCCCGGCTATCCCGTCCCGCTTCGATCATTCACTATTGACTATTCACCGGCTTTCACTCACCACTGACTACTCACCACTCACTAATTTTCGCTTAGATCATTCACTATTCACTATTCACCGGCTTTCCACCTGCTTCAGCGCCGGGTACCGCGTTGCCAGCCAGCTTTTGCCTGCCGGTACCAGCCAGTTATTCAGCAGTTCTTCCTTGGTAGCAGCGAGGTTATTGAAGTACAAAGTTTCGCCGGTAACAAAGCCGTTTTGCAGGGCATATTCGAGCTGGGAGAGGGGCAGCAGCTGCAGCTTGTCTTTTACCACGAAGGCCAGCATCTGCCTGTTAAACATATCTACTTTAAAAGTGTCCTCAACCTGTTTGATAAAACGTACCGAGCTATCGGTACTGCAACCGCTTACGCCTGCCTGGGTTTCATCGGCCATTAACACGATAAACTGGCCGAACAACAGGTTGGCATAGGCTTTTACCTGTGCACCATGACTTTTCCATTGTGCGGCAAAGGCCTCGAGCATGGGCTCGAGCTGTAATACTTCCTGGAAGGTGAACAAACGGCTGCTCTGGTATATCCATACCCTTGAGCTATGATCAAAATCGGTTGGTATATGATGACTGTATTCGAAATTCATGGCCCAAAGATACATTATTCCATACTGGCGGCCACCAGCTCGGCTATGTCGAGCACGGCCACACCGGCTTCTTTTTCATTTTTCTTAACACCATCGGTAAGCATGGTATTGCAGAACGGGCAGGCCGATGCAATAAAAGCAGAACCTGTTTCCAGTGCCTCGCTGGTACGATCCCAGTTAATGCGTGTATCGCCTTTTTCTTCTTCCTTAAACATTTGCGCACCACCGGCACCGCAGCACAAACCCTTGCTGCGGCAACGTTTCATTTCAACCAGTTCGGCATCCAGCGTTTCCAGAACCTTGCGCGGCGCCTCATAAATATCATTGGCCCTACCAAGGTAGCAGCTATCATGATAAGTAATGCGTTTGCCTTTAAAGCTGCCGCCTTCCTTCATTTTTATTTTGCCTTCGTCAATCAGTTGCTGCAATAAGGTGGTGTGATGTATTACTTCATAATTACCGCCGAGCTCGGGGTATTCATTCTTCAATGTATTAAAGCAATGCGGGCAGGTTGTCACGATTTTTTTGATGCCATAACCATTCAACACCTGGATGTTGTTATAAGCCATCATCTGGAACAAAAACTCATTACCCGATCTGCGTGCAGGGTCGCCGGTGCAGGCTTCTTCCTTACCCAATATGGCGAAGCGGATGCCTGTTTTTTGCAGTATGCTGGCAAAGGCTTTGGTGATCTTCTGTGCACGCTGGTCAAAACTGCCTGCACAACCCACCCAGAACAAGATATCTGGCGATTCACCGTTCATCATCATCTCTGCCATACTGGAAACTTTCATAAGCCTGGTATTTGTTCAAAAATAATGAAAATGATGGAATGATGGTTTGATAGATAGATGGTTAAGCTAGCGTGTTAACATGCGCCAGATTTGTGCTGCGGCTGCTATTACAAAGATGGCGGCCATTATTTTATTGAGCGTGCGGTTGCTGGTTTTGAGCTTGGTGATTAACCAGTTGCCGCCATACATATACAGGGTTAAGCCGCTGATGGTACCAATGCCTGCGCCGATGGAGAAAAAATTAAACTGCGTGGCGTCTGACTGCAATACTTTGGTGTCCAGAAAATAACTGGTCCATATAAACCAGAAAGGAATTTGTGCAGGATTCAGGGCACTCATGCTAAGGCCGAGCAGAAAGCGGTTGAGTTTATTATTAAGCAGCATGGCTTTCTTCTCTTTGCCCTCACCGGCATCCTTCTTTATAGAGATGATGCTCCATATGGCAAGTGCCAGGAAGAACACTACGGTTAGCCAACCCAACACGCTGAATAAAGTTTCATGTCGCCTGATGCCATCTACGCCATATAATACCAACCTCAGGTAAATCACTTCTACAATGGTTACGCCAATGGCATATTTCCACGCATTGCGAAAACTCTCCTGAACAGTGATCTGGGTAGCAGTAATGCTCATAGTGCCCAACGGTAACTGCCCCAGAAAACTTAACAGCCAACCCATGGAAGCAATGAAAATCAGGTGCATGTTAAAATAGATAAGGCTGCAATAATACGAAGAAAGAGCAATCGGTCCGGATGGTTTAACGGCTGAACTGTTATAACCATCGAACAATCATACCATCAATCCATCGTCCATTGATCCCTGTCATCAGGCGAGAATTTCCAGGGGGCAAAATTGTTTTCAATGCTGCTGAACATGGTATTCCATTCCTGCGGGGCATTGCTTTCTTCCATTACCAGGTAACGGCGTAGCTGAAGAATGATATCGAGCGGGGAGATGCTTACCGGGCACTCTTCCACACAGGCGTTGCAGGTGGTGCAGGCGCGCAGTTCTTCTTCGGTGATATAATCGTGCAGCAGTGATTTGCCGTCGTCGTTGAATTGTTTGTTGGCGTTGATGTTACGGCCCACTTCTTCCAGGCGGTCGCGCGTGCTCATCATAATCTTGCGCGGACTTAACAGCTTACCGGTGATATTGGCAGGGCAGGCTGCGCTGCAACGACCGCATTCTGTACAGCTGTATGCATCCAGCAGGTTTTTCCAGTTCAGGTCAGCCACATCTTTGGCGCCGAATTTACCATGCGGTGCAGCAGCTGCGTCGCCGGTAGGGGCCAGCTCGGGCTGCATGGCATACAACACTTCCTTTTGAATATCGGGCATGTTGTGCATCTTTCCTTCAGGTTCAACCGGTGCGTAATAAGCATTGGGAAAGGCCAGTATAATATGCAGGTGTTTGGAATAAGGCAGGTAATTCAGGAAAGCAAAAATGCCCAGTATATGCAGCCACCAGCAGGTGCGTTCTATGGCTTCCAGCGTTTCATTGCCGGCACCATTAAGCAGGGGGTGCAATATACTGCTGAAAGCAAAGTTGCCGGTAAGGTGTGTGCCGAAATGCCCAACGCCGCGCTGTTGCAGCAATGTGTCTGATGCATTCAGCAACAGGAACAGGCTCATGAGTATAATCTCAGTGAGCAATATGTAATTGGCATCGCTGCGCGGCCAGCCATTCAGGTCTTTACTCAGGAAGCGGCGTATTTTCAGCACATTTCTGCGGATAAGGAAGATAATACAAACCGTGAGCACACCAACGGCCAGGAATTCAAAACTGTTGATGAGCCAGCTGTACAAAAAGCCCAGCGGGCCGGCGAACAGCCTGTGCGTACCGAATACGCCATCCAGCCCAATTTCCAGTACTTCTATGTTAATGATGATAAAGCCTGCGTAGATAATAAAGTGCATTACAGCCACCAGCGGGTTGCGGAACATCTTTTTCTGCCCGAAAGCCAGCAACAATACATTGCGCCAGCGTTCACCGCTTTCACCGGCAGGTACCGTATCACGGCCCAGCAATATGTTGCGGCGGATTTGCCCTGCTTTTTTGGCGAAAAGAAAAATGGCGGCAATCGAAACGAGAATAAATGCAATCTGCTGAAAAATAGCCATAAGCGGTTACAGTTATAACCGTGCTAAGATAAATGTTTTGATTGGTAACCGGTTGTATTGTCACACGCTTTTATTAATATTGCTCTTTCCGTAACAGGTAAATTCTTTTTCGAATGAGCAACCGGAATTACATTCTCAGCAAAGAGGCAGCGCTTGAAAAGTTACATCGCATGGCCCTGGAAATAGCCGAGCAGATAAGTGAAGACAATGTGCCGGTAATGCTGATTGGCGTAAAACAGAACGGGCTGGTGATCGCAGAGAAAATTGCGCACCTGCTGCGCCGTTATGTGTCGGTTGAAGTGCAGCTGTTGTCTGTTACACTTGATAAAGCACATCCCGGTAACGCTGTGCTGAGCGAAGCTGTTGACCTGAACGACAAAAACATCATCGTGGTAGATGATGTAATCAACAGTGGCCGCACCCTGCTGTACGCACTCAAACCCTTGCTGCAATACCTGCCCAGGCGCATTCAAACCCTGGTACTGGTTGAGCGTATGCACAAACTATATCCCATTAAACCCGATTATGTTGGCTCTTCCATTGCCACTACTTTGCAGGATCATATTTCCGTGGTAGTGGAAAACGGTGAAGTTACCGGGGCGTATGTAAACTAGCCTTCTCCCGGCACAAGCTTGTAACCGCTTGTTTTTCTGTAATATGAACTGTCTCGGGCACAGATATTGCTTTGTAAGATGTTCCCCGGATTATCCGCATAAAACCGGGGAATTATCCTTAAAATTGTCCCGCATTAAAATATGTCGATTTTATGAATGCAACTATTCAAGCGAACGTTAATGAATGGCTCAATGGTAACTACGATCAGGCAGCCAAAGATGAAATAGCCCGTTTACAGAAGGATAACCCCGATGAGCTGGCTGATGCCTTTTACAGGAATCTTGAATTTGGTACGGGCGGTTTGCGCGGCCTCATGGGCATTGGCACCAACCGTATGAATAAATATACCGTGGGACTGGCCACACAGGGTTTTGCCAACTACCTGCGCAAAACCTATGGCGATGCGGAAATTAAAATGGCCATTGGTCACGACAGCCGCAACAACAGCCGCTTTTTTGCTGAAACAGTTGCCAATGTATTTGCCGCCAATGGCATACTGGTTTACCTGTTCGAAGCATTGCGCCCCACGCCCGAACTGTCTTTCGCCATTCGCCAGCTGGGTTGCAAAGGCGGTGTTATCTGTACTGCTTCGCACAATCCCAAAGAATACAATGGTTATAAAGCATACTGGAACGATGGCGGTCAGCTGGTTCCCCCGCACGATAAAAACGTGATTAAAGAGGTGGAAGCCATTAAAAGCGTGGATGAAGTGAAATTCACCGGTGGTGAAAGCCGCATTACCATTATCGGGAAAGACATTGACAATGCCTATATCAATATGGTAAAAGGCCTCAGCGTTTATCCTGAAGTAATTGCCAAACAGCACGATCTTAAAATAGTCTATACACCCATTCACGGTACAGGCATCACCCTGGTTCCGCAGGTATTGCAGGCTTATGGCTTTACCAATGTGCATGTGGTGGAAGAACAAAGCAAACCCGACGGTAATTTCCCTACCGTTGTATATCCCAATCCCGAAGAGGCAGAAGCCATGAGCATTGGTTTGAACAAAGCCAAGGCGCTTGACGCCGACATCCTCGTGGGTACCGACCCTGATGCCGACCGCGTTGGTATTGGTGTTAAAAACCTGAAAGGCGAATGGGTGCTCATGAACGGCAACCAGACCGCCGTGCTTGCTTTCGCTTATATGATTGAAGCACGCAAAAAGAAAGGGCTTGCACAGCCGAACGATATGGTGATTAAAACCATCGTTACCTCTGAGATGATCGATGCGGTTGCCAAACAAAACAACATTGCCTGTTACAATGTGCTTACCGGCTTTAAATGGATTGCCGAGCTGCTGAAAGAAAAAGAAGGCAAAGAGAACTATGTAATTGGCGGTGAAGAAAGCTTTGGCCTGATGGTGGGCGACCAGGTACGTGATAAAGACGCTGTATCTGCCGCAGCACTGCTGTGCGAAATGGCAGCCTACGAAAAAGAGCAGGGCAGAAGCCTCTACGCAAAACTGATTGACCTGTATGTACAATATGGTTTTTACCTGGAACAACTGATCAGCATTACCAAAAAAGGTATGCGCGGGCAGGAAGAGATTGCAGAAATGATGCAGGGTTACCGCAGCAACCCACCGGCTACCATCAACGGTTCGGCTGTTGTGGAACTGCTCGATTACGAACTGCAGACCGGTAAAAACCTGAAAACAGGCGAAAGCTGGAGCATCCAATTGCCTAAAAGCAATGTACTGCAGTTTATACTGGAAGACGGTACAAAGATCTCTGCCCGTCCTTCAGGTACTGAACCTAAAATCAAGTTTTACTTCAGTGTAAACACCAAACTGCCCGATGCAGCCGCCTTCGATGCGCCCCTCGCTTCACTGGAGGGGCGCATAAAAAGCATTATCGCAGACATGAAACTGAAATAAAAAAAGGCCACCGCACGGTGGCCTTTTTTTAACCATATAACCATAAAGCAATCTTCGTCAGAGGTAATCAATAAAAAAGCTGAATACATGCAATGTGAGCAATAGCGCCGTAAGCGCACGCAGTATTTTATGTTGTAGTGCAAAAAACAATACCATTAGCGCAAGGGCAGATAAGATGCTGATGGTTGTATAGATAAAGCGGTAATTACTGATGTAAGCATTGCGGATAAGCTTGTTCATTACAAGGTACACAATCATCACCAGGCAATCCCACGCGAAGTAGATAGCGATCGCCAGCATATCCTTTCTTAAAATACCGCCGTCACCGGTGTTTTGCTGCTCATACAAGTGATGTCCGCAAGCCTTGCAAAACCTGGCTTCCGGTGCATTAACGGTACCGCAGGAAGTACAGATCATAGTGTAGAATTGACTGGAGAATAGGGTTCAAAGAAGGTTGGAAAGCATTGATCAGGGCTGCTCACTTAATTCAGCCACAGCACCGGCATATACCAGTCTGCTGCCATCGGCAATACAAAAAACCGCATCCGGAGCATAAACTGCTTTGCATACCATGCAGCTCACCTGCAACGGTGCCTGCTCATGCAAAGGATGCCCGCAATGATGGCAATACCGCGCATCAGCCGGGCCATTCAACTGGCATTTCGTACAATGGCTCATTGTTTAGTAAGGGGTTTTCTTCTGCTAAATATAAGAAAATATCGCATGCAACGCCTGCCATTCCCTGGTAGTGTATCATGTATAAACTGCCTGCCATTAAAAATGTGGTAACTCAAATGCATGCGCATTCAAATTACCACATTTTCAAATCTTCAAATGCTCAAATTAAATTACCCGTTCTTCTATCTTACCGGAGTGCTTGTTTTTGAGAATCAGTTTTTTGGTGCCGAAATGCGTCATTTCTTCTTTGATCAGGTAGTGATCCGCATCGTACTCAACCAGGTTGCTGGCTTTGGTTACGCCGGTTTCACCACGCCATATATCCAGTTGCACAGGCTCCCACAGCTTGGTTTTGGCAGATTTGTAGGCCGCATCAAGAATGGCGTTTACCACATAACCATCGTAAAACGATTCCTTGGGTGCAGTGCCTTTTTCAATGGCATTAAACATGTCCATAAACATGTGGTTATAGCCCAGCTCATTCAGCTCATCACCCACAGGGAACAACCAGCCGCTGTTGCTTTCTGCTTTTTCAGCCACATAATCTGCGCCCTTGCCCGTGGTAAACATTTCAAAGCCGGTACGCATGAAATTATTGATCCAGATAGTACCTTCTGTACCCATTACTTCATCACGCAGGTCAAGTCCGCCACGGAAAGTCCAGCTTACTTCAAACTGTGCAATTGCGCCGTTTTCATATTTTACCAGCCCGATGGCATGGTCTTCTGCTTCAATCGGTTTTACCTGTGTATCTGCCCAGCACATCACTTCAACCGGGCGTATGTTCTTTCCGATATAGGTGCGTGTAATTTCAACGCAATGGCAGCCCAGGTCAAGTATACAGCCGCCGCCTGCTTCTTCCAGGTTCCAGAACCATTCGCTGTGCGGACCAGGATGCGTTTCACGCGATTTGGCCCAAAGAATGCGGCCCAGTGCACCTTGTTTTACGCTTTCGTAGGCTTTAATGAATTTAGGCGTGTATACCAGGTCTTCTAGGTACCCGTTAAAAATGCCTGCTTCTTCCACAGCCAGCAGCATGCGTTTGGCTTCTTCGGCGTTGCGGCCAAGGGGCTTGGTAGTGATCACTGCTTTTTTGTGTTTGCAGCAAAGCAGTACAGCCGCTTCGTGCAGGTTATTGGGCAGTGCAATACATACCATGGTTACTTCAGGATGTGCAATAGCCTGTTCCATGTCGGTAGAAATATGTTCTACCTGGTAATCAGTTGCAAACTTCCTGGCACTTTCGTCGCGGCGGGAGTAAATGCTCACAATCTTGTCACGGCTGCGGTATCCCTGGATGGATTCTGCATAAAAACGGGCTATGAATCCTGAGCCCAGCATCGCTATTTTTTGCATAGGAGTAGTGTGTTATAGGTAGGAGAAAATAAACAGATAAAAAAGCTATTCCATACCGGTTAATATGGAATAGCCTTATGATATTAAAAACAAATAGCTAAACAGGCACGGTATGCTCATCGCTTACCGGCGTGTGATGGTTAGCTGAAATGTTCTTCTTGTCGTTTTTAAAGAACAGGATAAACAGTACCAGTACGGCAAGTGCAATACCTGCAGGAATTAACCAGATGGTTTTCCAGTCGTGCTGTGTTTCGTTGAGTTTGTACGCATCTACAATTTTACCTGACAGGATGGTGCCGATTAACATGCCCACACCATAGGTAGCCAGTGTAATAAAGCCCTGAGCTGCGCTCTGGAAGCGGGTTCCGGCGTGGTTGTCGGTATAAATCTGGCCGGTAACAAAGAAGAAATCGTAACAGATGCCATGCAGCAAAATACCAAACAGCAGCATCCAGTCTGCACCACCGGTATAACCGTACGCAAAACAGGCGTAACGCAGTACCCATGCCAGCATACCAAAGGCAAGCATTTTTTTAACACCCAGCCTGGTAAAGAACAAAGGCATCAATACCATAAACAATACCTCAGATACCTGGCCAAGCGATTGTTTGCCCGCAGCACCGGTCATACCCGTATCGTTCAGGAACTGGTTGGTAAAGTTATAGTAGAAAGAAAGCGGGATACAGATAGCAATAGAAGCCAGGAAGAAAATGAGGTATGATTTGTTTTTCAGCAAACCAATGGCATCAAGACCAAGTATATCACCCACAGTTGTTTTCTGTCCTTTTTTCATGGGCGGTGTGGCAGGCAGGCTAAAGCTGTACAGGCCCAGCAATGCAGCAGCACCGGCAGCCATTTTAAAAGTCAGCTGCAGGTTGGTGAGCTGTGTAACTTCATCTTTATGTTCCCAACCCAGCCAGCCGATGATTAAACCGGCAATGATCCAGCCAATGCTGCCCAGTACGCGGATAGGAGGGAATTGTTTGTTGGGATCGGTCATTTGCCTTAAGCAAACAGAGTTCACCAGGGCAAGGGTTGGCATAAACAGCACCATATAAATCATAATCAGCGGCAGAAAACTATTGTAATCGGCAGCTGATGAAATGGTCCAAAGAACAATGGCTCCGGCTATGTGCAGCACACCCAGGATACGCTGGGCAGAGAAGAAACGGTCGGCAATAAGACCTACGATAAACGGCGCAATCACGGCACCGATACTCTGGCTAAGGTAAGCTGTGGCAATTTCATTACCGGAGGCATTAATGGCCTTGCTGCTCAGGTAAGTACCCATGGTAACAAACCATGCACCCCAGATAAAAAATTCGAGAAACATCATAAAAGACAGCCGGATTCCTGTTTGTAATTTCATTAGTGATTGTTTTTGATGCTGTTAAAATGTTGGTTGAGTAGTTGGTATAGAATAACAAATATTGTTGTAAATTAGAAGCAATGATAAGGAGAAAGTAGTAACCAGCCCTTTGTCTGGCCTGGATTTGCGCACCTGGCTTACCGGCAATCGTAGCATAATCATATTGGTTTACATAGAAAAACTGTTGAAAAGTACGAAAGAAAATGTGTTTTTTACACATTCCTGCGCATTAACTTGCATCGTGATTATGAAAAAATTTGAGGACACATACCGGCACAAAGGATTAAGACGTCAGCTTGTAAACCTGCTCAGGGAAAAAGGTATTACCGATGAAAACGTACTGGAAGCAATTAACAACATCCCCAGACATTTTTTTTTAGATTCCGCTTTTGACAAAATTGCCTACGAAGACAGGGCTTTCCCCATTGGTGAAGGCCAAACCATTTCACAACCCTATACCGTAGCCTACCAATCGCAGCTGTTACAGATACAGCGCACCGAAAAAGTATTGGAAATAGGCACCGGCAGTGCCTACCAGGCAAGTGTGCTGGCCGAAATGCAGACAAGGGTATTCACCATTGAACGCCAGAAAAAACTGTACGAGCAAAACAAACAGTTTATCTTCCGCAACAAATACCCCAATATCCGTTTTTTTTATGGCGATGGCTTTGAAGGCTTACCTGCCTACGCCCAGTTCGATAAAATAATTATTACCGCAGCCGCACCCTTTATTCCGCCCAAACTCATTGAACAGCTAAAAGAAGGCGGCATGATGGTGATCCCCGTAAACGAAGGCGACGACAGGCAACGCATGCTCCGCATTACCAAACTCCCAGGCGGCGAAATAAAAGAAGAATCGTTTGAACTGTTCTCTTTTGTTCCCATGCTTGTGGGGAAGAACGGGTAGCGTACAATAAAAAATCCGCTTTTAGCAAAGCGGATTTTTTATTGTTTGGATAACCATACAACCATTCAGCAATGTCAACCATCTAAATGATTTTCCTCTTCCACCGCCCGCTCATCATGTACCAGAATGAGGGTACGAACAACACAATCCAGTACAGCATTTCACTCATCCAGCCGTAAATAATCGAGAGGTTGAATACTTCCAGTACCAGGTATACATACAAACCGTAGAAGATAATGGCAATGCTTTCGCTGAGCAGGTTAATCACCGTGTTGCCGGTACCTGTAACTGCGTTGAGCCAGATAGTAGAGATAGATTGCAGTACCAGCGCAAGTGACACCACGCGTACTACGGGAATGGCTGCTGTTATAAACGCATCGCCCTGGCCATAAATGCGAAGAAAGAACCCGGGTGCAATGTTCAGCAAGGTACATACTACAATGGCAAAA
This sequence comes from Deminuibacter soli, assembly GCF_003412455.1. Lineage (GTDB taxonomy): Bacteria > Bacteroidota > Bacteroidia > Chitinophagales > Chitinophagaceae > Deminuibacter > Deminuibacter soli. Next base: position 183,120 of record NZ_QTJU01000003.1, read on the forward strand.
CCCAGGCTTAACCGCACAATGCGCCATACCAGGTCAATAACCCGGTGCTGCTGCTGCTGGCCGATGATATTGCTCACCATGGTATTGCTGGTAGCAGCAAAGGCCCAGGTTACACAACCGAACAGGCCGAATATATTGCGCATGGTATTGGATACTGCCAGTGCCAGCTCGCCATGATGTTCAATCAGGATATAAAAGAACTCCCACGTTACAATGCTGATGGCGTTCTGCAAAATAAGCGGGGCCGATTGCTCTACAATAAGCCGGGTTTGCGTGGCATCGTATTGAAAATTTTTAAACAGCTGCAGTTGTTTGCTGATGCCCTTCCAGCGCATTACAGCGAAAATAATCACCAGCCCTGCTGCTTCGGCGGTAATAGAGGCCACGGCTGCTCCGTTAAAACCCATGGCCGGCATACCCCAATGGCCTTTTATCAGGCCATAGTCCAGCACAATGTTTACCACGGTTTCAGCCAGTGTGCCAATTACCAGGAATTTGCTTTGGTTGGTGCCCACCAGCAGCGCATTGCGCATCTGGTAAATGTATAAAAAGGGGAGGCCCCATATGCGGATATACAAAAAGTGCAGCGCCATCTGCAGGTTCTCCGGGTCGTGTAACGATCGCGCCAGTACCGCAGGCGCAATAAAAAAGGTAATGGCAATGCCTGCCAGCGCAAAAACCAGTGCAATGCGGATACCCTGGTGAAACAGGTTGCCGATTTCCTCAATACGGTTTTCACCGGCCCTGCGCGAAATCAGCGCCTGCAATCCGCTGTTCAACCCCGCGCCGATTACGGCAAAAATGAGGTAATACACCCCGGTAATGCCTGCCACGGCCAGGGATTTTACACCCAGTGAGCCAAGAAAAATATTATTGGTAATAAAGTTGATCTGCGGCACTACGATAGACGCTGCTATGGGCATGGCGATTTTTAAAATCTGCCGGTTGCTCACTGTCAGCTGAAGATTGATATCGGGCCTGGTTTGCACCATAAAGGAGGCGCAAAATTACAATTACCCCCGGCAACTATCAAATCAATGTCATTAAGTTAAGTGTAATGGCAGGGCTTCCGGCATTTTCTTTTTTTGCCACTGCACAATAAAAGATGCCCTTTATTCATTAAATGGCATTGACAATCAAATAAACAACACAAAAGTATTTTTGTAACATTGCATTTTGAACAGGACTTTATGGTACAAAAGACGTTTGCGATATACACCCAGTTGGAAGGAACGGCAAGGTTATACATTGAAGCAGGCATGAGCCAGCTCGCCTGCTGGATCAAAGACCTTCAAACCGGGCAGGTTCAGGCTTTTGAATTGTTTGAATTTGACCAGGATAAGGCGCTGATTAATTTCGGCGAGATATTCAGGCTCATTAAACTGCATTCCAAAATCCTCGAATCAAGCTATGCCGGCACCACTATTATCTGGGAGAATGAAGAATGCCTGCTGGTGCCCGAAAAATATGCCTACCGCGTGTCTGCAGGTGATTACCTCGATATGGTATACGGTCATGCCCCGGGCGCCATTACTGCCCAGCAGCCTGCGCTTACTGCCAACGCCATTTTCCGTGCACCACGCAGCTGGAAAGAGGAGCTGGACAAACATTTCCCCTTTGCCAAATACACCCATAAATTCCAGGGTATTTATGCCGGCAACCATGCCACCGATATCACAGATGGCGTGCGTGTGTTCTTTTACCGCGGCCATTTTTTCCTGATCCTGTACCGCGACAGCCAGTTACAGCTCATCAGGCGTTTTGCGTACCAGACGCCGGAAGATGTGGTGTACTATATCCTCAATACCTTTGAACAGTATGATCTGTCACCTGCAGAAACCGATGTTTGCATTTCCGGCTTAATTGACCTGCGTTCGGCCCTGTACAGCGAATTATACAAATACCTGCAGAACCTGAAAGTAGAAGAATACAACGATGAAGGCATGGAAGACGCTGCTTTTGGCGAATACCCGTATCATTATTTTTTACCATTTTTAAAAACCGTAGGCTAATGAGGATCATTTCCGGCAAATTCGGCGGCAGGCGCATCAATCCGCCTGCAAACATGCCGCATACACGGCCTACGACAGATATTGCCAAAGAGGGACTGTTTAATATTCTGCAGAACAGGATAGATTTTGAAGACATCACAACCTTAGACCTGTTCGGCGGTACCGGCAGCATCAGCTACGAGCTGGCATCCCGCGGTGCAGCTGATTTAACCATTATAGAAAAAGATCCGGCCATGCATGCATTCATCAAAAAGAATGTAGCAATGATGGGTATCGAAAACTGCAAAGTGCTGAAACTGGAAGTATTCAGCTTCCTGGCATCCTGCACCGGCCAGTTCGATTTTATTTTTGCCGGCCCGCCCTACGCATTGGGCACCATCGATGAAATTCCCAAAATAATAGTTGCACAAAAACTCATTGCCCCAGGCGGCTTCTTTGTGCTGGAACACACGCCCCGCAACGGTTACGAGCAATACCCCGGCTTCAGCTTTGTACGCAATTACGGCACCACGTTGTTCTCCTTTTTCGAATCTGCAGAAGAACCGGGAGCATAGCGAGATATATTTCTCGCTGAATCCGCATCACTAAAAACTGCGCATAGTGATGCAACACTAAGAACCTCCGTGCACTATGTGTTGCTGTCTTTGTGCCATCTGTGGTTAAAAAGCGTGCATCGATCAATCTCCGCGTAAATAAGCCTCCGCTACGTTCATTCACTATTGACAATCACTATTCACCCCAAAAGCCCTTCGCTAAAATCACTCACCACTCACTACTCACTATTCACTAATTTTGCCCCATGAACCGACCCATATTCATCACCGGCATCGGCACTGAAATAGGCAAAACGGTAACAGCCGCCATTGTTACCGAAGCCCTGGGCGCACATTACTGGAAGCCCGTGCAGACAGGTTATGCGCAGGGCGCTGATAAAGACAAAGTAAAACACCTGCTTTCCAATACGCAAAGCTTAATACATCCTGAAACCTATTCGCTTCGCCTGCCTGCCTCACCGCATGTGGCCGCAAGGGAAGAAGGCATCACCATATCGCTTAATGCCATTGAAAACGATTACCGGAAAATACGCGCCAAGTGTAACGCCACCGGCTACCTGGTAATAGAAGGTGCAGGCGGTATTATGGTGCCCCTGAACGGACAGGAGTTTATGGCAGATATGATTACAAGGCTCAACGCCTGCGTAATACTCGTGAGCCGCAATTACCTGGGCAGCATCAACCATTCGCTGTTAACCGCCGAACTCTGCAAGCAAAAGCAACTCACCGTGGCTGGCTGGATTTTCAACGACCAGTACCTGGCCTACGAAGAAGAAATAGCCGCCTGGAGCGGGTATACGCACATTGCTTCCATACCAAGGTTGCCGGCTATTACCAAAGCAGGCATACATGCCGAAGCAGAACGGATTAAGCCCAGATTACTGAACCTATTGCGCCAGCTGAATGACTAAACAAGCCCTGCGGGCATTGTACCGCGACAAACGCAATGCGCTTGCGCACGATAAACTGAAACTCGACGACCTGCTGCTGATACAGTTTCAGCAACTGTCCTTCGAAAATGTGGATGTATTGCTTACCTACTGGCCCATGGCCAACCAGGCCGAACCCAATACCCACCTGTTTTCCGGCTACCTGCGACACATGATTCCCAACCTGCAGATGGCCTACCCGGTAAGCGATTTCAGCGCATTTAGCATGCATGCCACGCTGATAACGCCCGATACCGTGTACCATACCAACCGCTATGGCATTACCGAGCCCAAAGAGGGAGAACCGATTGCAAACGAGCAGATAGACCTGGTGTTTGTACCCATGCTTATCTGCGACGAACAGGGCTTTCGCGTGGGCTATGGAAAAGGGTTTTACGACCGTTTTCTGGCCGGTTGCCGCGAAGATGTGCTCAAAATAGGGTTCAGCTATTTCGAACCGGTTAAAAACATCGATGATACTCAGGCATTTGATGTACCTTTAGATTACTGCATTACACCTTACGAGATTTATGAATTTTAATGCCTTCTTTTTAAAATCGTTCCGCGTTTTATTGTTGCCCTTTGCTTTGCTGTACGGTTTCATTATTACGATCCGCAATTACCTGTACGATAAAAAATACCTGCGTTCGGCCAAATTTGGTCTGCCCCTGATTTGCGTTGGCAACCTCTCCGTAGGCGGCACCGGCAAATCGCCCATGGTCGAATACCTGGTTGAACTGCTGGGCCCCAGGTTTGAAACAGCCATTCTCAGCCGGGGCTACAAACGCAAAACCAAGGGTTATGCACTGGCCAGCGAACGCACCACTGCCCTCGAAATCGGCGATGAACCCATGCAGTTTCACCGCAAATATCCCAACCTTACCATTGCGGTAGGAGAAGAGCGCATTGTAGCTATTCCGCAGTTACTGCACGATAAACCGGGCACACAGGTGGTTGTGCTGGACGATGCTTTCCAGCACCGCGCCATCAAGGCCGGGTTGAATATCCTGCTTACCGATTGCGGCAACCTGTTTATGCACGACTGGTTTTTGCCCACCGGCGACCTGCGCGATGAACGTAAATCGTACCGCAGGGCAGATATCATTGTAGTTACCAAATGCCCCGAAACCCTTACTGAAACAGAAAAAAACAAAATTATCGCAGGTATCAAACCACTGCCGCACCAGCAGGTGTTTTTTACCACCATTGAATACGGACAACCCTACCACATTGTTTCAAACGAAAAACGGGTGCTCACTACAGACGATGAGGTGCTGCTGGTTTGCGGTATCGCCAATCCCAAACCGCTTAAACAGTACCTCGCCGAGCATACCGCCATTTACTACCAGCAGTCGTACCGTGACCACCATATTTTCAGTATAGATGACCTGAGAGACATCCGTAAAAAGTATGAGCAGCTGAGCGGCAGCCAGAAATTTATACTCACTACGGAGAAAGATGCCGTTCGTTTGACTAAATTCAGCCAGGATTTGGCAGCATTACCCTTGTTTGTGCTGCCCATCCGCCACCGATTCCTGTTTAACGGAACGGAACAATTTAACCGGCGGGTTGTTGATTTTATCCAACAGTTCCAAACCAAAGCTGTATCATGACCAAAAAGAAAACGAAACAAAAAAATAAACCTTCCAATAAATATTCCCAGCAACATTTCCCTAAAGGCACACTCGATATTACCCGCTCGGGCATTGGCTATGTCGTAATAGCCGATGGAAGCGGCGACGTACTGGTTCGCCCCGGCGATTTTAACAACGCCCTGCACGGCGATACCGTTCGGGTGAAAGTGGTGAAAGAAAACCTCCGCACAGGCCGTAAGGAAGGTCGCATTACCGAAGTGGTAACCCGCAGGCAGACGGAATTTATCGGTACCATACAGATGGCCACCAATTTTGCCTTTTTCGTGGCAGACGGTGACAAACCCATGCCCGATTTGTTTATACCACTCGAAAACATTCACGGCGCCAAACACAAAGACAAAGTGGTTGCCCGCCTCGTAAAGTGGGATAAAGAAGACAAGAAGCCCGTAGGCGAGGTGGTAAGCATTATGCAGGCAGAAGATGTGAACGATATGGCCATGAAAGAAATACTGGCCGAAAACGGTTTCCCGCTTTCATTCGATGATGAAGTACTCGAAGAATCTGAACGCCTGCCCGATGCCATCAGTCAATCGGAAGTAAAGCTGCGCAAGGATTTCAGGGAAGTGCTCACCTTTACCATCGACCCCATTGATGCCAAGGATTTTGATGACGCCATTTCTGTTCGCATGCTCAAAAACGGCCTGTACGAAATTGGCGTGCACATTGCCGATGTTAGTCATTATGTAGAACCCGAAACCAAACTCGACGAAGAAGCATACAAACGTGCCACATCCGTATACCTGCCAGACAGGGTGAACCCCATGCTGCCGGAACGCATTTCCAACGAGCTGTGTTCACTGCGCCCCAACGAAGACAAGCTTACGTTCTCAGCCGTGTTCCAGGTAAACGATAAAGCCGAAGTAAAAGAATACTGGCTGGGCAAAACAGTGATTCATTCCGATCACCGTTTTACTTACGAAGATGCACAGGAAGTAATTGAAACCGGTGAAGGCAAATACTTTGAAGAAGTGCTGCTGTTAAACACGCTCGCACGCAAACTGCGCAAGAAACGTTTTGACAAAGGCGCCATCAATTTCTCTTCACAGGAAGTGCGCTTCAAGCTCGATGAAAAAGGCAAGCCCATTGGCATTGTGATCAAGGAAAGCAAGGAAGCGCACCAGCTGATCGAAGAGTTTATGCTGCTCGCCAACCGCACCGTGGCAGCGCATGTAGCCAAAATAAAAGTAAACAAGAAACCCGTTCCTTTTGCCTACCGCATACACGACCAGCCAGACGAACAAAAGCTGATGCCGTTTATCGACTTCGCTAAAAAGTTCGGGCATAAATTCGATATCTCTTCGCCCGAACGCGTGGCAGAAAGCTTTAACCGCATGCTTGAAGCGGTGAAAGGCAAACCCGAACAGCATGTGCTGGAACAGCTGGGTATACGCACTATGGCCAAAGCCATTTATACCACGGAGAACATTGGTCACTACGGACTGGGCTTTGAAAACTATTGTCATTTCACTTCACCCATACGCCGTTACCCCGACGTGCTGGTGCACCGTGTGCTGCAATCATGCCTGCAAGAGAAACCCATGATCGATAAGAAAATGGAGGAGAAATGCAAACACAGCAGTGAACGCGAACGCGCAGCGATGGATTGCGAACGGGCCGGCAACAAATACAAACAGGTAGAGTACATGCAAAGCTACCTGGGCGAAGAATTTGAAGGCATCATCAGCGGTGTGGCAGCATTCGGCTTCTGGGTTGAAACCGTTGCGCACAAGTGCGAAGGCCTGGTAAGCATTGCCAGCCTCAGCGATTACGATGATTTCCGCCACAGCGAAACAGACTACAGCTTATACGGCCGCCGCAGCGGCAGGCATTTCAGGATGGGCGACAAGGTATGGATACGTGTAGTAGCCGCCAACCTCGAAAAACGCCAGCTGGACTACGAATGGGTACCCCGCACCGGCAACAATCCCGAGAATGCAGACACTACTGCTGCGCCGATAAAAAAAGTCCGCAGCAAATCCGTAAACCCAAAATCGGCTAAACCCAAAGCCGCCCGCAAAGGCAGCAGCAGTGAAAAGCCTAAAAAGCCCAAACCCAAAAGCCACCCCAAACAAAGCCCGCCAGATCACAATGAACCATAAAACCATCAAACCATTAATCCATTTCCCCCGGCATTTTCAAATTTTCAAATTGCCACATTTTCAAATTATCATGGTATTTTAGCGGCTGCCTAAAAGTTATATATTAAAATTGTAGCATGCATTCATTTAAGGACTGGGTTAATATTTTCGCAGCGCATTTTTCTACAGCGCATTTCCCTGCACAACCCGCCAGCCTGTACGAGCCTGGCAATTATTTTTTGGCCATGGGTGGTAAAAGAATACGCCCGGTAATGTGTTTAATGGGCAGTGAATTGTTCGGCGAAGTGCATCCTGATGTATACCATGTTGCTACAGCTATTGAGTTGTTCCATAACTTCAGCCTGGTGCACGACGATATTATGGACAAAGCTACCCTGCGCAGGGGAGTGCCTACCGTGCATACCAAATACGGCGAAAGCACCGCCCTGCTCAGCGGCGATGTAATGCTGATTGTAGCCTACGATTACCTCAATAAAATTGAACCGCGTCACCAGCAGCGCATACTCGGGCTGTTTAACCGCACTGCCCGCGAAGTATGTGAAGGCCAGCAATACGACATGGATTTTGAGCAGCTTGAACAGGTAGCCATGCCCGAATACCTGCGTATGATTGAGCTGAAAACCTCGGTACTGCTGGCTGCCAGCTTAATGATGGGCGGCATACTCGGCGGTGCAAGTGAAGGCAATTGCCGTCACCTGTACGAGTTTGGCCGCAACCTGGGCATCGCCTTCCAGATACAGGACGATTACCTCGATGCCTTTGGCGATCCGGAGAAATTTGGCAAAGATGTAGGAGGCGATATCCGCCAGAACAAGAAAACCTTTTTACTGATTCATGCACAGGAAACAGCAGGAGAGGCCGACAAAGCCGAGCTGAAACGCCTGATGCAGGAAAACCCGGCCGATAAAGTAGAGAAGGTGCTGGCCATCTTCAAATCATGCAATATCGACGCCTGGGCACGCAGCCTGCAGCAACAGTACCTGGACAAGGCGCTGGGCAACCTGGAGCAGATTGCCGTACTCTCGGCACGCAAAAAGCCATTGGTTGAGCTGGCAGAATTCCTGATCCAGCGCGAACATTAATTGCACATATGCGATGCAGTAACTTGTTTTTGAACAAATTATGTGTCCTCGTAAAGTCTTTTTGCCGGATAGTAGTGCCGTTATACAGCAAAAACAGTTTTCAGCAGCCGTATTGTACAATCTTTTATTATCTTACCCCTTTGAATTAATAACAAACAGCTTGCATGGCCCGATCACTTTTTCGTAAGAAATCACTGGAACAGTTACAACACGATGCTGCCCTGGGTTTAAACGATGCACATGGTACTACAGCCCTTCCCAAAGTACTGCGGGTAAAAGATCTTACCTTTATGGGGGTGGCAGCTGTTATAGGTGCCGGTATCTTTTCAACCATCGGTACTGCAGCTTTTAACGGCGGTCCGGGGGTTATTTTTCTTTTCCTCATCACCGCAGTAACCTGTGGCTTCACCGCCCTGTGTTATGCCGAATTTGCTTCACGTGTGCCGGTGGCCGGCAGTGCCTATACGTATTCTTATGTAACCTTTGGCGAAGTAGTGGCCTGGATTATTGGCTGGGCCCTGATCCTGGAATATGCCATCGGCAACATCGTGGTCGCCATCTCCTGGAGCGCCTATTTCAACAATATTTTAAAAGCCATCAATATTAACCTGCCTGATTGGCTTACTACCGGTTACCAAACCGCAAAAATGAACTACGATGCAGCCATTGAAGCAGGCAAACCCGTAAGCGACCTGGTGTACAACACTGCGCCAACCTTTGCAGGTTTCCGCTTTATTGTAAACCTGCCTGCATTCATTATTGTAGGTCTGATTACGATACTCGCTTACATCGGCATCAACGAAAGTAAAAAGAGCGCCAACTTTATGGTGGGACTTAAAATAGTGGTGCTGGCTTTCATTGCCGTGATCGGGTTCTGGTTTATTTTTTCCAACGGAACCACCAGCAACTGGTCGCCGTTTTTACCCAATGGCATGACGGGTGTGTTAAAAGGCGTATCCTCTGTATTCTTCGCCTACATTGGCTTTGATGCTATTTCTACCACAGCCGAAGAGTGTGCTAACCCGCAGCGCGATTTGCCGCGCGGGATGATCTACTCATTAATTCTCTGTACCATTATTTACGTCATCATCACCCTGGTGATCACCGGTATGGTACATTACTCAGAATTTGAAGGCAAGGCCGATCCGCTGGCTTATGTATTCGATCGCATCAACATGCACAAGATCGGCTTTGTAATATCTGTAAGTGCTGTAATTGCCTCTACCAGTGTAATGCTGGTATTCCAGATTGGCCAGCCACGCATCTGGATGAGCATGAGCCGCGACGGACTGTTGCCCAAACCCTTCAGCCGCGTAAGCAAACGCTTTAAAACACCTGGTTTCGCCACCATTATCACCGGCTTTTTGGTAGGTATTCCCGTATTGTTTATCGACGATAAACTGATGACTGATTTAACCAGCATCGGCACCCTGTTTGCATTTGTGCTGGTGTGTGGGGGAGTACTGTACCTGCCGCACAAACCAAAAGGGGGCGGAGGTTTCCGCTTGCCTTACATTAACGGCAAATTCATCATTCCTGTACTCACGGTCTTGTTTGTAATCCTGTTCCGCGACCGCTTGCAGAATGCATTCTCCAACATGCAGAGCGAGGGTTACCAGGAAATACTGTTCATTGTATTTGTGGCCGCAGCCATTATTATCTCCATACTCACTTTTATCCGTAACTATTCCCTGATACCTATTCTCGGTGTATTATTCTGCCTGTACCTTATGATAGAAATCCCGGCCAAAAGCTGGATGGTATTTTTCGGATGGATGGGCTTAGGCCTCCTCATTTACCTGATGTATGGCCGCCGCAGCAGCAAACTGGCCCAGGCCGCCACTGCGGCTGCAAGAGCATAAAAACAAGCAAAACAACATACTAAAAACGCGCAAGCCCCTTGCGCGTTTTCCTTTTCAACCCACCGCTCACCACTGACCGCTCACAAAAATTTCGGCCGGATTTTTGTTAATCTATTGCAACTCAAAGCGAACACCGGGGGTACTGCAATATTATATTCAACGTTGTCTAAACATTGATATAGGCAAAAACCCTTATGTTTGTAGAACTAAAACCCTAAATCCAATATTTTATGCGTAAAGTCGCTGCCTGTACAAGGGCATATCTGCATTTGCTGGCGCCATCCTGTCGCCATGCATTGGCCGCTTTCCTCAAAACATTTGATCCAAAGGCAAAGTACGGCACATATTCCCGCAACAATATTGCATTACACAATACATCGGGTGTAAACATACCGCTGTCAGTTGCATTGTTATCCAAAACGCAGCGCGTTGCAGCCCGCATTATTACGTGGAAAAATTTTCCCGCCCAGGCAAGGGCATTCAACAAAAGCAACGTGTCAGCTCACATATAATAACCTAACCCAAACCCCTTTTTGAATGAAACGTATGTACACAGGTGCAGCGCTGTTATGGCTGCTGTGCTTCAACGCAACAGCGCAACAGCATATCGGTAAAAAAGAATCAGACCAGCTCAGCAGGTACAGCACCGCTGCAAAACTGCTGGTGGATGAAGATGCCGATTTTAAAACAGGCAAAGCACCTGCAGAATGGGACAATGAAACCGCCATTATTCTCGCGCAAAAATCCACTTTTGGTTTTGATAAAAAAGATCCGGCCCGCGGCAAACGCATTGGCCGTAACAGCTGGAACACGCCCTTAACACCGGGCGTTTCGGGCAGCGGTGGCAATGATGCCGAAACAAAGGTTGTGGTAGAAGAAAGACAACGCCATAAAATACTGCTGAAAGACAAGCAGGCCGTGGATCGCTTCTCCACGCTGTATTTCAGGCTCGCTGCCGAAGGCGACGCCTTTGCTGCACGCATTGTAAAACCTGATGGCGCAACACAACGTATTACCTTGTCTGATGCCGAGCGGGTTGACAATGTTTCACTGGTACCCGCGCTGTTTAAATCGGTGACAGATGAAAGAATCTCTGCCACGTACCAGCCGGATTATTATAAAATAGCCGTGTTAGACCTGGCAGAAGGCGATATACTGGAATACGAACTGGTAAACTACAACACGCAATTATATAATGCCAACGCTGGCTACAAAGAGTTTGAACCGGTGTACTATCTCTGTAACCGCGAACTGCCGGTAGTAAAGCAGGTGCTGCAGGTAGTTACTGCAGACGATAAGTATAGCCTCTGTAGCAAAAGTTTTAAAGGAGCACCTGTGTTTGCACAAACCGGCGATAAAAATGTATACCGCTGGGAAGACAATAACCGCGCTGCACAATCAGGTCTGCACTTCGTTAACCGTTTTATTGAAGAGCCTTCTGTAAAATTCCAGGTAGCCTATGCCCGCAGCAGCAATGCGGGTTTTGTATGGTTGAAAGATGCAGCCGATCCGCAGAAAAACCTTACTACCGACGAACTGGCTGAGAAAGTAAAAAACTATTGGTTTCAAAGTATACAGTCTGGCGATTATGCCGCAGGCTTGAAAGATGGCGTGCAGAATACAGCGAAAGACATCTACAAATACCTGAAGCAAAAAGGTATCACCGAAATGCAGGCCGATGAATATATACGCAAGGCCTATTACTGTATTCGTGCCAAAACCCTGTACAATAACTGGAGCGATTATGCATTTGCACGCGTACTGTCTGCACTGCTCGACCTGCGTAAAATACCACATGAAATTGTGGCCACTCCGTCTAACCAGTTAAGCGAAGCAGAAACCATCGCTTTCTCGCAGGAACTGAAATGGCTGGTACGCTGCAACGATAAGTATTACGCAAACCCCAATAAACATGGCAACCCCGAAGACTTGCCTGCAGAAGTAAACGGTAACCTTGCATTTCGGTTTGCTTACAACGATGCCAAAACCGTAGCCGTAACCGATAACCTGCCCATGAGTGATACACTCAACAGCAGTTTGTATGCTACCGTGCGTGTTAAATTGCAGCCGCAGGAAAATGGCGGAGCCAAAGCAACAGTAGACAAAGCGGTAGAATTGAAAGGCCCGGTAAAAGATGCGGTGATGGATGATATGCTCGCCCTCACACCCTTTATGGAATCTGATTTCCGTAACTACGACGGTGTTGGCATGTGGGACGACCTGGATCCTGCTGCACGTATCAAGGCCATGCAGGATTATAACCTGGAAAAGAAAGACTGGAAGGATGAAAAAACCCGCATGATGAAAGAACTGGCTGATCATTTTTATTCCGTACCGGTGTCTGACTATACTGCATTCCGGCTTACACAGGACGGCCGCAGCTACCGGAAAAACAGCCTGAAATACGAGGAAACGCTGGTGCTCGACAGCATGCTTACCAACACCGGTAACGATTTCCTGGTGCCGCTGCCATTGCTCACCGGTCGCGACGCAGAGCTGAAAAAAGAAGAAGACAAGCGTACCATCCAGGCCGATGTAAAATACCCGCAAACCCTCGACTACACCATCGTTTGTTTTATACCTATCGGCCACCTGCCTGCAGGTCTCGAAGAAATGGAAAAATCCATCCACAACCAGGCAGGCTCATTTGAAGTAGATGCCCATATCGAAAACAATGATCTGTTTGTGCACGTACGCCGCGTATTTACCCGTAACGCCTACAGCCCCAGGCAATGGCCCCAGGTAAAAGAACTCGTAAACGCAGCCTACAACTTCTCACAATCAAAAATCTTGTTTAAAACTTATTAATCGATGGTTAAATGGCTCAATGGTTAGATGGTTATTGAGAACCACCCATTGAGCCATTTTCGGTGACACCACCATTGACCATAAAACAATAAAGCCACAAAACCATAGAACTACAGAACCATCAAATTCCTATTTTTGCATTATTATGAAATACGAAGTAGGAGACGAGATCATTGTTTTACACAGCAACGAAGAGGGCAGGGTAATTGAAATCATCAACGATAAAATGGTGATGATAGAGGTGCGTGGTGTAAAGTTCCCGGCTTATATGGACCAGATTGATTTCCCGTATTTCAACCGCTTTACCAAAAAAACAACACCACCGCCTGCACCCAAGGCCAAAGTGTTTGTTGACCAGGTTCCCAAAGAAAACAAGAAACAACTCGAGGCCAAAGTCAACGACGGCGTATGGCTCTCTTTTATACCCAAATTCACCATCGATGAGTTTGATGATGAAATGGTAGACAAACTGAAAGTATACCTCATCAATCGTACAGACCGCGGCTATTTTTTCACCTACATTCAGGAATACAGCGGCACACCTTCTTTTGAACTGAAAAACGAGGTAATGCCCTTCCAGGAATTTTACCTGCACGATATTCCCTTCGACGGACTGAGCGATGGCGCCGGTTTCCGCTTTGAATTCTCCCTGATGAAACCCGAGAAGCACAAAGCAGAATTTTATGAAGCGCATTTAAAGCTCCGCCCCAAACAGGTGTTCCAACGCATTGAGGCAATGAAAGACAAAAATGAACCTACATTGCCCTACCAGCTGTTTACCGAATACCCCGATAAACCCTGGGAACCGGAAGGACTTGAATTAAGCGCCCTGCGTGCCAGCGGCTTTAAAGTATACGAAGCCTCCAAAGCACGCCAGCACCTCGATACACCGCGCAGCGTGGTTGACCTGCACATTGAAAAACTCAGTAACGACTGGGAAAAAATGAGCAACTACGAAATATTATCGCTCCAACTCAAAGAATTTGAACGCTGGTACGACCTCGCCGTAGCGCATCACCAGCATTCCCTGGTCATTATTCACGGTGTAGGCACAGGCCGCCTCCGCGACGAAATTCACGACCTGCTCAAAGTGCGCAAGGAAGTAAAAAACTTCATCAACCAATACGACGCCCGCTTCGGCTACGGCGCCACCGAGATCTTTTTCAAATATTGATAAATATGGTTTTATGGTTTGATTGTTTAAAACCATCAAGCAATCAAACCATAAAACCATAAAAAAAGGTGTCTGCGAACAGACACCTTTTTGCTACAGCCTCGTAAGCCGGATTTTGTTTCTAAACCATCATTTATCTAGCCCTTTTATTACTAAAAAGGTCTTGCTGCCTACCCTGGATTGCATTCCTGTTACCAGGAAACTCGAACGGGCCGCCCTCAGTCAATCCTATACATGGCATTACAGCATCCAAGGTTTACCCTTCCAACAGGTTACCCTGCCGGAACGTGAGCCCTTACCTCACATTTTCACCCTTACCCGTTGCCGGGCGGTTATTTTCTGTGGCACTTGCTGTGCTCCCGCTTGCACGGAAGCCCCGGCTGTTCACCGGTAGATTGCCCTATGCTGTCCAGACTTTCCTCCTTTTTGCAGTCACCCGCAAAAAAGCGATGGTTCGGGTTTGTAGCACCGCAAAGATAGAGATTAGCGGTTAGCTTTTAGCTCGTAGCTTTTAGAAAATAGCATTTCTTATTGATTATCCGTACATTCCAAAGTTTATTTCATATTCGGCATTTGCAACAACTAATGCCTCTGTATTTTATTCACTATTCACCGCGCCAGGCATGTGCGAAAGCTGTTCCGGCTAAAAAGCTAACCGCTAACAGCTTGCAGCTAAAAGCTATTCATTATCTTCGCGCCCTATGACACAAGAGCAAATTAAAGTTATGAGGGACCGTGTTAGCGTCCTGAGGAGGTTTCTTTGACGTCGATAACCGTATCGCCAAAGTAGACAACGACCGACAACTCTCACTCTCGCCGGGCTTTTGGGACGACAACCAGCGCGCCACGGCTATCATGAAAGAAATTAAGGTAAACGAATACTGGCTTAAACTGTACAAACAAATTGAAGCGGCAGTGGAAGACTTTGCCGTATTGTTCGATTTCTGGAAAGCAGGCGATGCCACGGAAGAGGAAACCCGTGTAGCCTACGAAAATGCATTGAAGGAAATTGAAGACGCAGAGTTCAAAAGCACGCTTAACCAGCCGGAAGACGAATTGCCTGCCGTTCTGCAGATTAACCCCGGCGCAGGTGGCACCGAAAGCCAGGACTGGGCCGAAATGCTGCTGCGCATGTATCGCATGTATGGTGAAAAGCAGGGCTGGAAAGTGACCGAGCTGGATTACCAGGAAGGGGATGGGGCAGGCATTAAAGCTGCTACCTTACAATTCGATGGTGATTTCGCCTACGGCTTCCTGAAAGCAGAAAGCGGGGTACACCGCCTGGTGCGCATTTCTCCGTTCGACAGCAATGCCCGCCGGCATACCTCGTTTGCTTCGGTTTTTGTATACCCGTTAATCGACGACAGTATCGAAATTGAAGTAAATCCCGCCGATCTCGAATGGGAATTTTACCGCAGCGGTGGCAAGGGCGGGCAGAATGTAAACAAGGTGGAAACTGCCGTTCGGTTGAAACATATACCCAGCGGTATCATCGTAGAATGTCAGCAGGCCCGTACACAGGGTGAAAACCGTGAATTGGCGCTGAAAATGTTACGCAGCCGTTTGTATGAAGAAGAATTGCGCAGGAGGGAAGAAGCGAAAAACGCCACCAACGCCAATAAAAAGAAAATCGAATGGGGCAGCCAGATACGCAGTTATGTGTTCCACCCCTATAAAATGATCAAAGACCACCGCACCGATTATGAAGTGGGTAACGTACAGCCCGTAATGGACGGTGAACTGGATGGTTTTATCAAGGCTTACCTCATGTCTTCCAAAGAAGAGGAAGCCTAAAGAAAATGGTTGAATGGTTTCATTGCCTGATGGTTAAAAGCCATAAAACAATAAAACCATTCAACCATCCATTAATTATTCTCCTTTGATCTTTTCCAGCAACTCAGAGAGTTCCTCCATTTTCTGGCGGGCCTTATCAATACCTTCCCCGATAATTTTTTTCGCAGTTTCGGCATTGTTCATCATGGCCCACTCAAAATGAGCGGCTTCTGTATAGTTTTCCAGGTTATATTCCTGCAGGCGCATCAGGCTGCTGAAAAAAGCCCGGATATCAGCCAGTTCAAACTCATCAAAAATGCTTTTATCTTCCGTGAACAGCAATACGCTGGCGAAATCCAGTCCCAATGCAGGATTAAAGCGGGTTTCACGCAGTATAGCCGCGTACATGGGAATCAGCTCTTCTTTGTTCTCCTCACTTCTGCCATCACTCTCCAAAAAATTGACGATTGCATCATTGTGCCGGATAAAACTGTCGATAACTTCTTTAATCATACTTGCTCTGTATAGTGGTTGCGCTGCAAAAATATTACTTTATCAATCCAACACAGTTCCATTCGGGGTCATTTTCAATGGTAAAATTTATTCCCCGTTCTTTCATTACCCCGTTGCAGAATGCATCTACTGCGGGTTGGCTCATTAATGGCGTGTCAATATAGTACAACAAATCCATAAAGCCTTCGCGCAATACATTTCCTACGTAATGCACGGTTTGGGTTTCGCCCAGGAAAGTAGCCGCAGCTGTTCTCAGATCGTTCAGTTGCAATTGTTCTGTTTCCGTGAGCACATGACCTTCCTGCCGGTCCAGTATTTCCAGCTCTACCAGCACATGCCAGCTGTATACAGCCTTGTTGGCATAGTGATCGTATGCATGGTTAACGGTGGCAAGTGACAATCCCTGCGGCAACTGCAATTCATAACTGGTAAAGTGTTCACCCGGAAAAATGGGTTCAACGGCAGGCTGGGGCTTTTTTAAGCCGAAAACTTGTTTTATAAAATCCATGTTGGGTTGGGTTGCTGTAGATCGTAGCTACCTGGTATACAAGCGATAGCCTTTGCCAAATTAAATAATTAAATGAATGGCAAAGCAAATCGCTGTATTATTTTTCTGCAAACTCGTGCGTCCTTTCCCGGTTCGGTTTGTACGCCGCAGCATGAATGTATCAGTATGTTCTGCCCCGCTCTGTAATCAGTTTTTCTATCAGGTCGTCTTTTTCCCGCAGCATACGTTCATACAATTCCACCACCTTGTCAATCGGGTTAAAGCTGCACTGGTAATTGAGGTTATTGGCAGAATGATCATTAAAGGTGTTGGAGGAAATCACGTTGATGGCTAAATCTTCACTGAAGTTTTTAATGGCTTCGGCCGGTACTTTTAGTGCCCTGGCTACCTGCTGCATCGATTCGGAATCTATCACATCTTTTTGTTCAAGCTGGGATATGGCCTGCTGGGTGAGGCCCAGTTCTGATGCGAGTGTGTCTTGTTTAATGCCTAAAATTTCGCGGATGCGTTTGATGTTTTTTCCCTCATGTTTTGTTGGCATGGCGCTGATCGTCATAAAGAATTGGAAGAATGTTTTTTAATGAGCTTTTGTGTTATACAACAGGTATGGCGTTAAAAACAAGTTGCCATTGTGCAATACATAGGGAGGATACTTTTATTTTACAAGCGGAAAACCACTTGATCTAAGGTCAAATTACTGAAAAATCCAATATCCAGAAGGAATTTTTACAATTCCGTTTTTTCACTAATGAAGCTACCATAAAGTCCGTTTTTTCCAAACCCTTGCCCTTGTTAACACTATGAACAACGTTTGCTGACCGGTTACCTTCTTTGAACTTGCTGCATACAATATTTCTTACCGGTTTAACTGTAAACAATGCCCTGGGACATTCCTACGGGCATTTTTTAATTTGAAAATGTGGCAATTTGAAAATTTGAAAATAAACAGACTTTGAGATCGGTCAGACATATTGATCTTTCATTTTCAAATTTGCACACTTTCAAATTGTCAAATTGTCTCTTCTGTAAACGCCACCCCCAGTTCCTGCAATGCTGCAAGTACAGGTTCATAGATTTCGGGGAGTACGGGAACATGCAGGCCGGTTACGGTAATGTGTTCTTCCAGTATCAGTTTGGCGGCAATGCCCAGGGGTAAACCAACGGTGGTGGCCATGGCTGTATCGCTGCTGTTGCGTCCTTTTACTACCAGGGTTGCTGTTGTTTTGCGGCGTTGGGATTGCAGCAGGTATTCCAGCTCGTGCACCATTACAATCATGTCTTTATCGTTTGGCTGTAAAGACAGCTTTGTTTCAAGCAGGGTTTGCAGCACATCGGCAGCACTGCATGTGCCTTTATTAACCAGTGTAGCGCGGTTGTACAATCCCAAAAACTGCAGCTGTTGCACAACTGCATCATCGCATTGTTGCAGGGCATACCTGCTTTTTTCCAAACCGCGTGCTGCAAGCAGTTGCATAAAAAACTGGTGATAACTGATGCCATTGGTATTGTATAAAGTTGCCTCATCCGTTAATCCCAGCTCAATTACCTGCTGCCAGCCGGTGCAAAAGGCAGGATAGCGCAAAGTCGTGCGCATAAATGTTGCGGCATTATCCAGCTGGTAAAGGCCGGCATATTGTAAAGAATCACGGTTGGGATAGTAGGCTAGTGCAGCCAAACCGGGTACTTCAATTGTGGCACAATGACCGAACAGCTCTTCATAATGCTGCTGTACAACAACACCGTCTTTTTTATACACAGCGCCTGCTTTGCCCGCCAGTACTACGTTTCGTGGGTTCCAGCTTATTTTATAGTGCCATGGGTTGTTATCGCTTTCAGGTGCTACCAGTCCGCCGCAATGTGATTGAAAAGAAGTGATTTCACCACCCTGGTCTGTAATACGGTGAATCAGCTGCATGGCGCTCATATGATCAATACCGGGATCGAGGCCCATTTCACAAAGAAAGAGCAGCTTTTTCGCATTGATATCTTTTTGCATGGCGCGTATATCATCCGACACATAAGAGGCTGTGAGCAGGTTTTTACCGGCAGCGAGGCAATCGCGCGCCACCAGTACATGCAGGGCAGGAGGCAACAGGGATATTACAATATCAGCCGCTGCAACCAGTGACTGGCGCTGCGCTTCATTTTCAATACGCAGCACAGCAGGTTTTACCAGCGGATGATCCCCAATTTTGGCAAGTAATGCCTGCTCGCTGGCATCGGCAATGATTACCTGCCAGTGTTTATCCGTAGCCAGTTGTTTCAGGTAGCCGATCAATACCGTGGCAGATTTGCCTGCCCCGAAGAGTAACAAATGTTTCATCAATCGTTGAATGGTGTAAGAACTAAGGTAGCGAATTTGATGGTTGAATGGTTTCCCTTTTGAAACGTGAAACTTTAAACCTCAAACACGAAACCTCAAACTACTCCGCAATCAGGTAAATCCCTTTCTTTTCAATGCTCAGGAGAGAAACCTTGTAAGTCACTTTCTGCGCGGTTTTGGCGGCAGGTGGTTCCAGCGCTACTTCGTCCTTGGCGCCAAGATGATTTACATACATTGTTTCACCTTTCTGAAAGCGGCCTTTGGCATCATAGTATTGTACATCCAGCACTACCAGGTCAACCGGCATGGCCGATAAGTTTTTTACATGCAGGCGCATGGAAGCATTGTTGCCGGGTACTGCATATTCATCATTTACCGCCACATAATCTGCAATGCGTTTTTTAGCGGCAACAGGTGCAGTGTTAACCGGTGTTGTGGCAGGCGCTGTTGCGGCCGGGGCCTGTGTTTTAGGCACATTCGCAGCAGTAGTATTTGCTGCTGGTGTTGTATTATTTGCGGGTAATGTTTGTGGTTTGGATTCTTTTACCACAGCAGGCACCACAGGTACTTTATCCGTATTGCCCGATGCTGCTGTTACAGAAGAAGATGATGTGCCGGGTTTTGTAACAGGTGCTGTTACCGGCTTGTTAGCAGCTGTGGTAACAGGTGGTTTTACCACGGTTGTTTTAGGCAGGCCTGCAGGCTTTTGTGCAGGCGTTGTTTTAACAGCGGCCGTGGTATGATTGGGCGGCACAGTTGACGTATTCTTTGCTGCAGTATTGGCATCAGTGGTATGGGTTGCTGTTGGCTGACCGGTTTTGGCAGTTTTTGTTTTGGTGGCAGCAGCACCGGCGTTTTTCAGCTGGCTGCTGGCAGGTTCATCACTGGCTTTTAAATCAGCACCCGATAACACAGAAGGCTTGTCTGCACCTTCTTCTGTAAGCGGGCGGTGTAAGGCCTCCGCAGTTTGTTTATTATCCCATTTTTTGCCCAGCCATATGGCTACGCCCAGCAGGGGTATCATCAGGAAACCGATGCCATAACGCACCCACTGACTGCCTTCCAAACGGCGGCGCGGGTTAAGCACGGTTTCTTCATAACGCTGTTTAATATCGTCAAGCGAAGCGCTGTATTTAACGGTTGCTTCTGCCGGTTCTTCTGTTTGTGCCTGGTGAATCACATTACCCTTGTTGTCTGTGCGCCATTCGCTGTAGGCTTCTTCCCAGCCAACACCCATGGTTGCATCTGAAGCGGCGGCAGTTTGCGGTACAGCAGCAGGTGTAGGGGCTTTGGCTGCTGCAGCTGCGGCAGTATATTCCTGGGCCTGCTGGTTGGCAGGTATAATTTCAACCTTATGTAAATCGGCTTTAATTCTGAAGCGGGGTTTGCTGCCTGCAGGTTCGGCCTGTTGTGGTACCTGGCGTGCAGGAGCAGTTGGCTGCGGTTGCGGCTGGGCCGGGGCAGGTGTGGTGGCGGCGGCAGGTTGCGCCTGTGGTTGCCTGTCTGCAGAAGGCATTTCCGCAGCAGGTGCAAACGCACGCAATTCAGTTATTTCAGAGGGATATCTCCAGGACGCACTCTTACCGTCAACCCAAATCAGGTCGTATGCTTTAAGGCCCTTCCGCACCAGTTCTTCGGCACTGTAGGGTCCGGTTTCCTTGTTATCCCGTAACAATCGGTACTGTTTCATCTGCACTGTTTTTTAATCGGTTGATCAACGGTTGATCAGTACACCGGCATTCCTGCGGGAATATAACGAAGTGAAGGCCGGATTTATTTACAATTTAGTGATAATTAATGGCAGAAACTGTGCCCGTGCTCAACTTTCGCGCCATTTTACCATTTATGTAAGAAATTCTTCAACGGTGGATGCACATTTGTGGATAAAAGCCCCTAAAAAACAGGCTGTTTAACCCCTTTATCGATGTAAAAAACTTATCTTCGCCACCCCTGTTTCAGGGCTTTTTTATTGTACAAACCTTGCCATGCACGCCGTACCCGGTTACATGGCAGCATTCAGCAGAAATTACAAGAAGAGATGGAAGAAAATCTATTGCCCGAACAAACCAGCGATAACGATCGTGTTATCAGAGTGAACATTGAAGAGCAGATGAAAACGGCTTATATCGACTACTCCATGTCGGTAATCGTGGGCCGTGCCCTGCCGGATGTGCGCGATGGTTTAAAGCCGGTGCACCGCCGTATCCTGTACGCGATGAACGAACTGGGTATGACCAGCGGCAAGCCTTATAAGAAAAGTGCGCGTGTGGTAGGGGAAGTACTGGGTAAGTATCACCCGCATGGTGATGGTTCCGTATACGATGCCATGGTTCGCCTGGCGCAGGAATGGAACATGCGTTACCTGCTGGTAGAAGGCCAGGGTAACTTTGGCAGCCAGGATGGTGAAATGCAGGCCGCGATGCGTTATACCGAGGTGCGCCTGCAAAAGCTTGCTGAAGCAATGCTTGAAGACATTGACAAAGAAACCATCGATTTCCAGCTCAACTTCGACGATTCCCTGCAGGAGCCAACTGTATTGCCAACCCGCATTCCGCAGCTGCTCGTAAACGGCTCAAGCGGTATCGCCGTAGGTATGGCTACCAACATGATGCCGCACAACCTCAGCGAAGTAATCGACGGTTGTATTGCATACATCGAAGACCGCAACATTACTGCAGAAGACCTTATTAAATATGTAAAAGCACCTGACTTCCCCACAGGCGGTATTATTTACGGTATCGAAGGTGTGCGCCAGGGTTTGTTAACCGGCCGTGGTCGCGTGGTGCTGCGTGGCAAATGCCATATCGATACCAAAACCAGCGGCAGGGAGCAGATCATCATCACCGAAACACCTTACCAGGTAAGCCGTGATGCGCTCACTGAAAGAATTGGTCAGCTGGTAAATGAAAAAGTGGTTGATGGCATTGCGCACGTTAACAACGAATCTAACAACAAAGAAGGCACCCGTATCGTAATCGACCTTAAACGCGATGCTGTTGCCCAGGTGGTCATTAACCAGCTGTATAAATACACCGAACTGCAAACCAGCTATGGCATCAACAACGTAGCACTGGTACGCGGCAGGCCGGTTATCCTCAACATCCGAGACCTCATTCTCGAGTTCGTTGATTTCAGGATGGAAGTAGTGATACGCCGTGCCAAATACGAACTCCGTAAAGCACGCGAACGTGCACACATTTTACAAGGTTACCTGATTGCACTTGATCATCTCGATGAAGTGATCCGCCTGATACGCGAATCTGCTACACCTGATGAAGCAAAAGACAATTTGATCAACGCAGGCTGGGGTATCGACGATATCCAGGCCAAAGCCATCCTCGAACTGCGTCTGCAGCGTTTAACAGGCATGGAACGCGATAAGATCAAAGAAGAATTTGATCAGCTCATGATTAAAATTGCAGGACTGGAAGAATTACTCGGCAGCGAATCGCTCCGCTACGAACTGATTAAAACAGAACTGCTCGAAGTAAAAGAACGCTTTGGCGACGAACGCAAATCTGAAATCCAGTACCTGGCAGATGAAATGCGTATCGAAGACCTGATTGAAGAAGAAGATGTGGTAATCACCATCTCGCACATGGGATACATCAAACGCACTTCTGCTTCTGAATACCGCCAGCAGCGCAGGGGCGGCAGGGGAGCCATCGGCAGCAAAACAAGGGAAGAAGATTATGTAGAACACCTGTTTGTTGCATCTACCCACGACACCATGATGTTCTTCACCGAAAAAGGCCGTTGTTACTGGTTAAAAGTATACGAGATACCCGAAGGTGAAAAACAAAGCAAGGGCCGCGCTATACAAAACCTGATACAGCTGCCCCAGGATGATAAGGTACGCGCCATCATTGATGTAAAACGCCTCGATGATAAAGAATATGTAAGCAACCACTACATCATTCTGTGTACCAAAAAAGGAGTGATCAAGAAAACATTGCTCGAAGATTTCAGCCGCCCGCGTGCCAATGGTGTTAATGCCATCAACATCGTGGAAGGTGATGAACTGCTCGAAGCACGTATGACTGATGGTAATAATGAAGTGATGCTGGCCATTAAAAGCGGTCGCGCCATCCGTTTCCCTGAAGACAAGGTACGTGTTACCGGCCGCGGTGCCATTGGTGTAACAGGTATTGAAGTAGATGATGAAACAGATGAAGTGATTGGCATGATATGTGTCCATAAAGACGATACTTCCAAAACGGTACTGGTGGTGAGTGAAAAAGGATTTGGAAAAAGAACACCGGTTGACGAATACCGTATCACCAACAGGGGTGGCAAGGGCGTTAAAACCATTAACGTTACCGAAAAAACCGGTCAACTGGTCGGTATTGTGGATGTAAGTGAAAAAGAAGATCTTATTATTACCTGTAAATCCGGCATCACGCTGCGTACTGCCGTATCAAGCATCAAAGAAGCGGGAAGGGCAACACAGGGTGTAAAAATCATCCGTCTTGATGAATCGGATGCCATTGCAGCGATGTCGAAAATTGAAGAAGAAGAAAAAGTGGAAGGCGACCTCGAAGCACTGGAAAGTGAAATACAGGAAAATGCCGGGGCTGCACTGGAAAACGAACTGGAGCAGCGCGACATAATTGATGAAGATAAAGACGATACAGATAAAGGAAACGACGTTACTGATTCAACTGAAAACAATAATTAAACCTCAGCGTATGAAAAAGCTTTTGATTGCCACTGCTTTTGTTGCGATTGGTTCAACCGCAATGGCGCAAAAACTGGACAATGTTAACAAGTATGCCTTATTGAACAAATGGGAAGACGCCAAGAAAGAACTGGACAAAGTAATGGCCGATCCCAAAGCCGCCACCAACCCCGAAGCACAGCTGCTCGCTGCAAGGGTTGACGCTGAACTGGGTGCTGACAGCTCGCTGAAAGCCAAATACCCGACAGCACTGGACGACGCTTATGCAGCGCTGTTAAAATACCGCGCACTCGATAAGGACACTTCCTATAAAAACCTGAAAGAAAATGGTCTCAGGGCTGTGAGTATTATTTATGCCAACAACTTCAACAACGGCAGAAAATACTTCAACGAAAGCAAATGGGACGACGCATTTCATGAATTCCGCGTTGCAGAAGACCTGGGTGACCTGATCTCTAAACACAACTTCGGTACCACCAAACAGAACATCGATACTTTCACTGTAATCTATGCCGGTTATGCTGCGCAGAACGCTAAAAAAACTGACAGCGCCGTATATTATTACAAAAAGTTCGCTGACGAAAAAATCGGTGGTAAAGACTTCGTTGATATCTACCGTTATCTGCTGAACAATTACCTCGATACCAAAAACGAGGCTGAGTTCAAAAAATACCTGGCTATTGCCAAACAGTTGTATCCTGATCAGACAGAAAAACTGTGGAGCGCTTACGAAATGGAGTTCAATACCAAAAACTCCAGCCTGGACGACATGATCAAACAGTACAAAGGCGCTACCGGCTTAACCGCTCAGCAGTATGCTACTTACGGTGAATACTTTGCCAACGTTCCCAAAGAAGAACTGAGCAAACTCGACAGCACCAAACAGATTGAAATTAAAAACCTGGGGTCTGAAGCCTTTGAAAAAGCTTTCAATGCCGATAACAACAATGGTGTATTTGCTTTCAACGCAGGTGTTTTACTGTACAGCCAGTTCAACGTACTGGAAGATAAATTCTACTCACTGCGTGGCGAAAGTGCAGCCCTGAAAGCACAGCGCGCGGATGTAGAAAAACAACAGATCGCTATGGCCGACAAATCCATTGACCTGATGGAAAAAGCCTACAATATCCTTAAAGCAAAAAGCCCAAGGGAAAAAGTAGAAACATCTTGCCTGTCAAAAAGCGTTGACTTCCTTGCCAACCTTTACATGTGGAAGCGCGACAAGGCCCGTGGTAAAAACCCGGCTGAGTACGACAAAAACGATGCGAAATACAAACAGTTCGACGCCGAACACGGAAAATACTAAAATGAAAAAGGCCACCGCTTGGTGGCCTTTTTTAATGGCTTTATGGTTCGATGGATTTATTGTTTGGGCTTCGGAATAATAGCCGTTGCTTCAATTTCAATAAGAATATCTTCCCTGAACAAGCGGCTTACCTGAACCGAAGTACTTGCAGGAGGGTTGGCCGTATTTACAAATTTATCCCTCGCCGCACGCACCTGTGCAATTTTTGAAATGTCCGTCATAAAATAGCTCATTTTCACAACGTTGCTCATATTGCCACCGGCGCTTTGAACGATGGTTTTAATGTTTTCCAGGGCCTGCTCAGCCTGTTTCTCCAGGTCGTCTTTGCCCACCAGTGCACCGTTTTTATCCAGCGCCACCTGGCCCGAAATAATCAGCATCGTACTGTTTCCAAGATCAATTTCTGCCATGTGTGAATAACCATTTGGAGTATGCAATCCGGCCGGGTTCACCAGTTTTACGTTAGCCGGCGTTTGCTGGGCTATGCCAGCAGTTCCGGTCATCAGCAGTGCAAGCAGTATGGGCAGCACTTGTTTTTTCATCATGTTCGGTTAAAGTGTTTGATAGATGATAAATTAGTTTGAACAACGTTACAACCCGCTGGTGTACGTTTTGTTCCGGAGCCGATAAAATTAATTCAAAAGTGGATTACAGGGAGTGGAGTAAAAGTAGCAGGGGTAAATCCGGTTTGCAGTATTGTTGAAAACAGTCGCATTCTGAAAAGTGATAAATGGGATAGATTCCCTATTGATTAACTTAACATAATATTAATTATAGGATAAATGATAACACATAAAATAGGGGTCAGTTCTGTTGAAATCCACTGCTATCAAGGCTTACAGCAATTCCAGCCTTTGAAACAAAAAAAACAAGCCGCCCAAATTGAGCGGCCTGCCTGCTTTCTAAAACCCTATAAAACTTTAAACATGAAACTTTAAACCCTTAAACATTTGAACTACTAATGCGTCGCTGCCGGCGTTTCGCGCACGCTGGAATGTTCTACCACCCGTGGCTTGTAAAACTCCTTGAACAGCAAACGCAGGCTCTGGTCGTATGTGAAATATTTGTACATCCAGTTGATGAAGATCTGCATGCGGTTTTTAACGCCCAGGATTAATACCAGGTGCAGGAACATCCAGATGAGCCATGCCAGGAAGCCCTTTACATGCAATTTGGGTACCGGTATGTCAACCACAGCCAGGTTACGGCCTACGGTAGCCATACTTCCTTTGTCTTTGTATTCAAAATCAATTAGTTCCGAAGTTTGACCACTATTTATCCTGATCAGGTTTTTCGCCAGTGTTTTGCCCTGGTTAATGGCTACATTGGCCAGCTGCGGGTGCCCGTGATCGTATTTTGGGGTTTCCATGTAGCTGAGATCGCCGATGACGTAAATGTTTGAACTGCCTTCCATGCGGCTCTGGCGATTGACTTTAATGCGGTTGCCACGTACAATCAGCGCCGGGTCAACACCAGCTGGCACATTACCCTTAACACCTGCGGCCCAGATCACCGTTTTGGCGGGGATTTTTTCGCCGGTGCTCAGCGTTACTTCCTCGCCGTCGTAATCTTTAACAATGGTGCCCGTACGCACAATTACGCCCAGTTTATTTTCCAGGTAGCCCCGGCTGTCTGTGCTGCTTTTGGCGCTCATTACGCCCAATGTTTTGGGTGAGCCTTCCAGCAGGAAGATTTTCATTTTGGAGAAATCCAGTTCAGGATAATCGCGCGGCAGAATATTGTTGCGCATTTCGGCTACCGCCCCACTGATTTCAACACCGGTTGGTCCGCCGCCCACCACAATGATATTCAGCATCTTTTCCATCTCTGCCTGATCTTTAATCATCAGTGCATCTTCAAACTTCTGGATCAGGTGATGGCGTAACTGCAGGGCTTCGGTAGTTGATTTCATGGGGAAAGCCAGTTCCTGCAGGTTGGTGTTTCCGAAGAAATTGGTATTGGCGCCCATGGCCATTACCAGCACATCGTACTCAAATTCACCAATATCGGTTACCAGCTTGTTTTCGGCCTGTTTTACCTCTTTTACCGTTGCCATGCGAAAACGCACATTGTGACTTTTATGAAACACCTTGCGCAACGGGAACGAAATGTTGCTGGCGTCGAGACCAGCGGTAGCCACCTGGTAAAAAAGCGGCTGAAACTGGTGGTAATTATTTTTGTCTATAAGCAGTACTTCAATGCCTTTCTTGTTATTCAGCTTACGGGCCAGTTGTAAACCCGCAAACCCACCTCCAATGATAACGACTTTCATAACGAGCTATTTTAAGTGACACAAAGTTACGCTAATTTTCAATATTTTTTGAAAGTTTGAAAGCGCTTTCGTCCAATATTTCCAAAATGGTAATACTAACAATCAAGTATTTAACTCAACAAACACGCCAAAGGCTGCTTTGTTTTTTCAACCCGGGTTTCGTTACTTTAGCGAAAAATCACCGGCATGGTTCATCGCAGAAATTTTTTACAGATCGGCTCCCTTTCACTGGGCAGCCTGTTCACAGGCAAATTGTTCGCAGGCACGGCAGCAGTGCGCAAACCCATTGTTATTTCTACCTGGGGCGAAGGCATTGCAGCCAATAAGGCGGCCTGGGAAGTTCTGCGCAAAGGCGGCCGTGCACTCGACGCCGTGGAGGCCGGTGTAATGGTTACCGAATCGTCGCAGAATTGTTGCGTGGGTCTTGGCGCAAACCCTGACCGTGATGGTTATGTAACGCTCGATGCCAGCATTATGGACGAGAATGGCAATTGCGGCAGCGTGGCCTTCCTGGAAAGAATCAAACATCCCATTTCTGTTGCACGCCGGGTAATGGAAAAAACACCGCACGTAATGCTTGTAGGCAGCGGTGCACAGCAGTTTGCCATTGCCGAAGGTTTTCCATTGGAAAAACCGGGTCTTTCAGATGATGCACAACGCAATTACAAAAATTGGCTGCAGAAATCAGAATACAAACCCATTCCCAATATTGAAAATTCCGGCAACCCGCACGCGTTTGCACCACGCAAGCTCGACAACGGCGACTGGAATCACGATACCATTGGCATGGTCGCACTCGACGCACAGGGCAACCTCAGCGGCAGCTGCACTACCAGCGGCATGGCGTTTAAAATGCGTGGCAGGTTGGGAGATTCCCCTATTATTGGCGCCGGTTTGTTTGTAGACAATGAAGTGGGCGCCGCCACTGCCACCGGCCTCGGCGAAGAAGTGATTAAAATATGCGGCACCCACCTGGTGGTAGAACTGATGCGCCAGGGACTGAAACCGGAAGAAGCCTGCAAACAGGCAGTAGAACGTATTCTCCGTAAAAACAAATACCAGAAACGCGACGATCTTCAGGTAGGCTTTATCGCCATCAACAAGCAGGGCGAATACGGCGGCTACTGCATCCAGGGCGGTTTTAATTTTGCAGTATGTTATGCAGATGATCACAATGTGCTCATTGAATCAAAACATTTTCAGTAAAAGAAGAAGTTCAATATGTTCAAGAGTTTCAAAGTTCAAGTCGGGATGTTTAAGGGTTTAATGTTTGAAGTTTAACGTTGCAGGATGAAGAAGTTCAATATGTTCAAGAGTTTCAAAGTTCAAGTTGTGTCGTTTAAAACATGAAACAATTGAACCATGAAACAATTGAACCATGAAACAATTGAACTATGAAACAATTAAACCGTGAACCATCTTTGCCCGAAGGGCGATCCACCTAACCATCATTCCATGTTACTCGAGATAGCAGTATTTAATATTACATCGGCCATTATTGCACAGCGGGCGGGCGCCGACAGGATTGAATTGTGTGAAAACCCGTATGATGGCGGCACTACGCCTTCGTATGGTACATTGAAGAAAGTAAGGGAACGCATCAGTATCCCGGTGTTCCCGATTATACGCCCGCGTGGTGGTGATTTTTTGTATTCCGATGAGGAGTATGCGGTGATGCTGGAAGAAATCAAGCTCTGCCGCAGCCTGGGTTATGACGGCGTGGTGCTGGGGTTGCTGCTGCCGGATGGTACAATTGACGAGGCACGCACTGCCCGTTTAGTGGAAGCAGCCTACCCGATGGAAGTTACTTTTCACCGTGCATTTGACCGTTGCGCGCAGCCGCTTGAAGCGCTTGAAACCATTATTGCATGCGGTTGCCAGCGTATACTTACCAGCGGACAGGTGCCCAATGCCTGGGATGGCCGGGAGCTGCTAAAACAGCTGGTGCACAAAGCAGCTGACCGCATTATTATTATGCCCGGCAGCGGCGTGCGCAGCAGCAACTGCAAGGCTTTGGCCGAATTTACCGGCGCTGTTGAATTACATTCTTCGGCCCGTAAACAAACACCGTCTGCCATGCAGTTTGAGGTGGCGGGCATGCAGGAAGATTTGAGCATGACCATTGCAGACGAAGCCGAGGTACATGCGATACTGGCCGCATTGAAGTAAAAATCATTGTATGAATATCCGCACCGCATTGCTGGAAGACAAAGTACAAAACCACGCCAAGGCCCAGGCAGTGGCAGATTATGCTGTTTCTTCTGCAGCGCGGTTTAAACAATTGATGCGGTGCTTTCTTGACCAGGATTACCGGCTGGCACAGCGCGCCGCATGGAGTGTGTCGTGGGCAGCGCGCAAGAAACCGGAAATGGTGCAGCCGCATGTGAAAGAACTGGTATCGCAATTAAGCAAAACCGGTGTGCATCCTGCCGTTATCCGCAACAGCGTGCGCGTATTGCAAACCATGAACATACCAGAACCGTTGCATGGTGAACTGATGCAAAGTTGTTTTACACTGATAGAAACACATGAAACACCGGTGGCCATAAAAGCATTTGCACTAACGACATTGGGAAAGCTGGCGGCCATTTACCCGGATATTATTCCTGAATTGAAATTGCTTGCCGAAAGCCGCCTGCCGCACGAAACAGCAGCATTCCGGCAAAGGGCGCACAAGCTTTTTCAGGCATTGAGCAAGCTGCCTGCCCACATACAGGCGGCTAAGGCAATTAAATAAACACTGCGGCAAACCGTAGCCGCATCTGCTGAAATAAAACTTGAAGCAATTGTAATCAAACCCAATACCAGCAAGGCCTGCAGCATTACCTGCTTTTTACCGCCCCTGAATATTTTTACCGGGAAATGCATTACGTTGAATAAGATGGAAAACGATGCCAGGATAGCTGCATTCCAAAACCATTCCTCCCCATAAAATATACCTACGCCACACATTGCCAGCGCAACGGCGAATACACAGGTTACTGAAAAGGCACTCCATTTTTCGCTGTTGTCTAATGCATATCGCCCATAAGGTGATACTAACAAATAAGCATTGGCCAGTGTATTGCCCAGCCAGGTGAATAATACCAGTACTATATAAACACCGATGATCACCTGCCCTATCATATCGCTCCTGGTGCCGGTATTGCTATCTCTCGAAAAAAAGCTCACCAGCAACCAGATACCGACAATAAAACCAATGCGCAATGCTTTTGACTGGCGGCTCATCCACAAATGATATTGCAGCAGCCAGCGGTACAAAGTAAGCTTGCACTTGAGCGCGGTTTTGTAACCGTTCTTGGCGTACTGGCTGTTTGGGTTGATGCGCAGCGCTTCCCTGAAATGTTCCATGGCCTTTTGCGGCTCGTTTTTTTCCAGGTATACCCATCCGTAATTCACATGCGTTTGCGCATCTTCGGGATCTATCTGCAGGGCACTCTGTATCGATTCCATGGCATCATCTTCCAGGTTCAGCCGTAGCAATGCTTTGGAGCGTGCATTCAGGCACGATACATCTTTGGCATTCTGCCGTAAACCCTGTTCGGCCGCTTCTACAGCCTGGCCATATTTTTTCTGTGTAATGTAAATATTGGCCTGCAGTGAAAAATAACCGGCATGGTGCGGATACAAGCTAATGGCCTGCTGCAGGTAATGCATGGACTTGTCCATCTTGTTTTTCTGGTACCAGGCAAACGCCAGCAGGTAATACAGGTAGTCGTCACCTGCATCAAGCCCCACGCATTGCTGAAACAGTGCGATGGCCTCATCTACCTGTTTGTTATCGAGCCTGCAATGCCCGATTATCTGCAATGCATCTACATCGTTGGGGTTGCCCTGCAGTACTGCCGATGCCTCTGCTTCTGCTTCTTTATACCGTTTCTGTTTCAGCAGCAAACGCGCTCTTTCTATATAATGATACTTATTCTGTTCGATCATTTTTTGAGGTTAAGGTACCGCAGGATATCGTCGTACAAACCCGTTTCATTGGCATACAATGCGTAATTGCGGGCAGTGGTAAACCATTCACCGGTGGTAGGTTTGTGTTGTTTAACGGCTTTCAGCAGGTCTTTCTGCGTTACAGGCTGCAATACGCCTTTGGCCAGTGATTCTTCCAGTTTCTGCTCTATCGCTATGTCTACCACAGCCTGCAGATCGGCACCTGAATAATTCGCGGTAAGCTTTGCAATTTGCGCAGTATCAATTGATTCTGCCGGTTTTTCTTTTAATATCGATGCCAGTATTTCGCGGCGGCTTTCTTCATCGGGCGGCGCTACAAACAGTACCCGGTCAAAACGGCCCGGGCGACGAAACGCACTGTCCACGCTCCAGGGGGCATTGGTGGCTGCCAGTACCAGCACGCCATCGTTGCTGTCTTTTACCCCATCCAGCTCTGCCAGAAACTGGTTGATGATTTGCCGCATGGCGCTCTGGCGCATGTCTGTTCTGCTGGCGCCCAATGCATCTACTTCGTCAATAAACAGTACACAGGGTTTATTGCGGCGTGCCACCTGGAATATTTCGTGCAGGTTCTTTTCGCTGTTGCCAATCCACATATCCAGTATGTCGTGCAGACCAAGACTGATAAACTTAGCAGAAATTTCGCCTGCCGTTGCTTTGGCAATAAAGGTTTTACCACAGCCCGGAGGGCCATACATCAGTATGCCGCCGCCTGTTTTTTTGCCAAAAGCTTTATACATCTCCGGGTTGCGGAGCGGGTGTATTATTTTGAGCGAAATCTCGTTTTTCAATTGCTTCATGCCGCCTACCTGGCTAAAGTTGAGTGAAGGCTTTTCCATGAAATACCTGTGCTCATTGGCCAGTTCCTGCAGCAACGCTTCTGATTCCATGCCCATTTCCATGCCTGGTAAACGCAGGGCCTGGTCTATCTCTGCATCTTTAAAATCAGGCTGATCGTGCAGTAGCTGTTCGTACAATTCACGCGCAGGCGTGAGTGAGTTTTCTTTCAGCAGGCAGCGGATAAACAGCAAACGGCTGTCGTTGTCCAGTGCATGCTGCTCCTGCAATTGTTCAAACAGAATGATGGCCGGAGAGTATTTCTGCTGGCGGTAATAAACAGTTGCCAAACCGGTAAGCGCCTTTGTATTGTCATGCTGCAGTTGCAATACCTGCGCAAATTGTTCAGATGCCTCAGCCAGCTGATTTTCTTTCAGCAACAGGCCGGCCAGGTGCAGTCGCAACGGGATATTGTTGGGTGATATATGCACCGCCTCTTTTAACTGTTCAATAATTTCATTCATAAATGCCTAATAAAATGATCTGCTAAAGAATCCTCGATTCCGGTTGTACGAATGCGCCCTCAAAATACAAAAATTAAGTGAGAGATAACGGCCGGCGGCGGCACTGCAGCATGGACAAGCGTGGTTCAATTGCCGGGGAGATGGTTCAATTGTTTCATAGTTCAATGGTTCAATTGAACTTTTAAACTTTTGAACCTTTGGAACATTGGCTAAGCGTGGTTCAATTGCCTGGGGGAGATAGTTTAATTGTTTCATAGTTCAATGGTTCAATTGAACCTTTAAACTTTTGAACCTTGGAACATTGGCTAAGCGTGGTTCAATTGCCGGAAAGATGGTTCAATTGTTTCATAGTTCCATGGTTCAATTGAACTTTTAAACTTTTGAACCTTTGGAACATTGGCCAAGCGTGGTTCAATTGAACTTATTGAACTTTTGAACCTTTTAAACTTTGTTAAGTTTCCCATCAACATGAAACGTTAAACTTCAAACATTACACCTTTAACCCATGCCAAAGAAAAAGCGGAGCCATTGTGGTGGCCCCGCGGTAAGGTATTCGTATGGAATCAACTGAAGACAGTTTGCATGCGGCTTAATACAGCAAACGCAGCTTGATGGTATCTTTCAATTCTTTCATGAGTTCAATGGCCTGTTTGGATAATTTGCGATCTACATCAAGCACCACGTAGCCAATTGAATCGTTTGTTTTCAGGTACTGGCCAACAATGTTGATATGGTGGTTGGACAGCTGGGTGTTAATCGCACTTAATACACCGGGTACGTTGTTGTGGATGTGCAGAATACGGTGTGCACCATCTACCGGCGGCAAACCGATGGCAGGTACGGTATGTGAACCGTTGGTAATGCCTTTCTCGAGATAGTTGAACAGTTTTGCGCTCACATCTTCCCCAATATTTTGTTGCGCTTCTTCGGTAGAGCCGCCAATGTGCGGGGTAAGAATTACGTTGGGCAACCCCTGTAATGGTGTTTCAAATTTATCGCCGCTTTTTTCAGGCTCCCATGGAAACACATCAATGGCTGCGCCGCTCAGGTCACCATCTTTCAATGCTTTGGCCAGGGCTGGCAGTTCTATCACTTCTCCCCTTGCGTAGTTAATGAGTATGCTGCCTTTCTTGAAATATTTGAGATTGGTTTTGTTGATCAGGTTTTTAGTCTGCGCAGTTTCCGGCACGTGCAGTGACACAATATCAGCCTGTGATACCAGCTCTTTCAGGCTTTTGCAGGATGAAGCATTACCCAGCGGCAGTTTGGTTTCCACATCGTAAAACAGCACTTTCATGCCCAGCGCTTCGGCCAGTACGCTTACCTGTGAGCCGATGTTGCCATAACCTACCAATCCCAGTGTTTTGCCACGTACTTCAAAACTGCCTTTGGCATCTTTCAGCCATATGCCTTCGTGTGCGGCTTTGTTTTTATCGGCAATGCGGCGGATGAGCATAATAGATAAACCAATCACCAGTTCAGCCACGCTGCGGGTATTGCTGTAAGGCGCATTAAATACCACCACACCCTGTTTGGTGGCAGCTTTCAGGTTAACCTGGTTTACGCCGATACAGAAACAGCCAATGGCCTGTAGCTTTTTGGCGGCGTTCAGTACTTTTTCGGTGATCTGTGTTTTGGAACGAATGCCAAGCAGGTGTACGTCTTTAATTTCTTTGATCAGCTCGTCTTCGCTGAGGGCGCCTGACAACTTTTTTACATTGGTGTAACCGTTCTGTTTGAATAACTGGACTGCTTTGTCGCTGATGTTTTCCAGGAAGAGGATATTGATTTTCTCTTTCGGATAACTGGTTGCTGGAATCATAGTTGTTCGGTTGCTTTATTGACTAAAAAACAAAATCCCCCCGGACAAGTTGTGCCGGAGGGATTTGCGTATGTGATTTACTGCATTGCTGCAGCAAACATTATTTTTTCTTTTCGTAACGTTTTTTGAATTTGTCGATACGACCGGCGGTATCAACAAGCACGTTTTTACCAGTATAAAAAGGATGCGAAGTATTCGAGATCTCCAGTTTAATTACCGGGTACTCGTTGCCGTCTTCCCATTTTACAGTTTCTTTTGAGCTGGCAGTTGAACGGCCCAGAAATGAATGACCGTTACTCATGTCCTTAAACACAACAAACTTATAGTTTGCAGGATGGATACCTTGTTTCATAATTTTTAATTTAGGCCGCACGGTTTTTGCCGTACTGTTATTTTTAGGAAACGCGAAATTAAGCCAAAATGAACGGTTAAGCAAATAAATCTGAAAATGAGGATAACTGCAAAGCAGTCTTCAAAATATCCACAACAACCCCGCTCCTAGCTTTTCATATTCACAAACTGCAGCGGAATGCCCAGGCTGGCGCTTTTACACAAGGCAATGGCTTCCTGCAGGTCGTCGATTTTTTTACCGGTAACACGTACAATTTCGTCCATAATCTGCACCTGCACCTTTAAACCGCCGTCTTTTATGAGTTTTACGATCTTCTTGGCATCTTCCTGTTTCAAACCGTTGGTTACCGGCACTTCTTTTTTCACCACTTTACCGCTGGGATAGGCGTCTTTTTCAAAGTTGAAGGCAGTGCCTTCTATTCCCTGTTTAATGGCCCGGCTGATCACTACGTCAATGATTTGTTTCATTTTCATATCACTCTCGGCCTCAAGGTTTAAAATATAATCCTTTTTGTTTAACTCGATGCTTACCGGCGAATCCTTAAAATCGAAACGGTTGGAAATTTCCTTTTTAACGGTATTAATGGCATTATCAAGGGTTTGCAAATCAACCTTACTGGTGATGTCGAATGATGGCATATGGTAAACTTTGCGCAAAGATAATAATCGAAGCATAAAACCATGCCTCCGTGAAATCCATCTAAAAAAAATGCCCCCGATGAAAATCAGGGGCCGGATTCCTATATAATGCACATGAGAAACTTATGTCAGATTTATTATAATTAAAGTTGCTAATGAACTTCAATATATCATTGCCAAATAAGGACAAACGGGTGATTCCGTATTTGACTGGCGCAAGGTAGATATTTGCAGATATTTACTTGCTTTTTAATTGTTAAGAAAAGTTTGCAGCTAGTTGCCGCCACCTTTTTTCACCCTGTTTTGTTCTTCATCACTGGCACTGCTGCCTTTACGGCTTGGTGATGCAGATACCCCTTTGCTGAACCGGTAGGTGAAAGAAATATTGACTACCCTGTTATCCCAATGGTTCTTGATCACCATGTCAACATTCTGGTAGCGGCTGTAACCCCTGAAATACTGCAGGTTGGCAAAGTCGCGTATGTTGAGTTTGATGGTGCCTTTCTTCTTCATGATCTGTTTGCTTACCGCAAAATTCATTAAGCCCATTGGTTTTGATACGATGGTACCTTCTACGCTGCTGCTACGGTAAAAGCCGCTCAGCTCCAATCCCCAGTTGTGTTTCAGCTCAAACTGGTTGCTGAAATTGGTCATAAAATTAAAGCCGCTTACATCCAGTATGCCTGTGTTCACAAAGCCCTTAAAGTGGTTGTAGTTGCCTTGTCCGTACAGGCTTATTCTCCACCATTTGGTGAGCTGTTTGTTAAAGCTCATGCTCGCTGTAAAGGTTGTTGTTGCGGCAATGTTGGCCTTTGTCTGAAACGAGGTACGTGTGCTGTCTACCTGTTTCAGCACATCCATGATAATGTCGTTTGTTCTGCTGAAGCCGATGCTGCTGGTTAATACACCACCATAGGTATGGTTCAGTTCAATGTTATGGCTGAACTGTGGTTTCAGGTATGGGTTACCTACCTGGTAGGTATACTTGTCAAGGAAATAATAGAACGGGTTCATGTCCTGGTAATCGGGGCGTTCTATTCTTCTGCCATAACTTAAGCTGAATTGGTTTTTATCGTTCAGCGTATAACCGATATACGAAGTCGGGAACAGCTGTGTATAGTTGCGTTTAAAATTCTGGTCGGTGGTAAGCTGGTCACCGCTGGCATTGGTGTTTTCCATACGCAGCCCTAACTGTCCGCTCCATTTTTTAGAGAACTGTTTATTGAGGTTTACGTAAACGGCGTTGATGTTTTCTTTGTAAATAAAGTGGTTGCTACGGCCTGCGTCTTCTATCCATTTATCGTTCTGCAGGGTGGAGTAAAGTGCATTG
The DNA here is from genome assembly GCF_003412455.1 of Deminuibacter soli. Classification (GTDB taxonomy): domain Bacteria; phylum Bacteroidota; class Bacteroidia; order Chitinophagales; family Chitinophagaceae; genus Deminuibacter; species Deminuibacter soli. The sequence continues at coordinate 220,068 of NZ_QTJU01000003.1, forward strand.
TTGTCGGTTTTTACATAGCTTGATTTGGCGCCTGCTTCAAACTTGGCGTTGTGTTTCAGTGGGTGCGTGTAATCAACCTTGGCGCTGTAAATATTGATATTGCTGGGCAATTCACCCCTGATAAATTCGTCGGGCTGTGTTTTGCTGTTGCTGTTATTGTAAAAGATATTCTGGAATTCCTGGTGGTTGCCAGAGCTGTAGTGAATATAATCCAGGTCGGCTGTTAACTCCCTGCCTGCTGTATCAAATGTATGGCGCAGGTTAAAGTTGGTGCCCACATTGTTGAAGTGATCGCGCTGTATGTTGTGTGCTAATGTTACGCTATCGAGCGTACCATGCGCATCAAGAATATTGGTGGTGTTATTGCTCGAGAAGCTGCCGTGTTCCAGGTAACCGTTCACTACAAAACCGATGGTTGTTTTTTTGCTGGCCGTAATATCCATACCGGTTTTAAATGTGTGCGACTGGTAGTTGGGCTCCATTTTCGTGAATTGCTGAAACACGTTGAGCAGTTCATAAGTATTCTGATCCCTAAAGTTGCGGGTAAGATCGAGTGTCTGGTAACCTTTATTGTAATTGTAGCTGTAGTTGCCAAATAAATTTACTTTACCGGTGCGGTAGTTGATGTTAAAGCTGTTGTTCGATTTGGGATTGTGACCAATGCCTGCCCCCAGGGTAACACTACCGTTAAGCCCTTTCATTTTCAGCTTTTTTGTGCGTATGTTGATAACGCCTGAATTGCCTGCAGCATCATATTTGGCAGGCGGGTTGGTCATTATCTCAATCTGGTCAAGGTTGGTGCTGGGCATGTTTTTAAGCAGGTTGGCCAAATCGGTTGCGCTCAGGTAGGTAGGTTTGCCGTCTACCAGTATCAGCACACCACCCTTGCCTTTCAGGCTTACGTTGCCGTCTTTATCTACTGTAATGCCGGGTGATTTTTCCAGTACATCCAGGGCGCTTAAGCCGGCATTGGACGGACTGGCATCTACATTCACCACTGTTTTATCGAGATGTTGTTCTACGAACTGCTTTTTAGCGGTAACCACTACCCCGTTCAGCTCCTGGCTGGCTGCAGTTAATTCAATGGCAGCCAGTTTATGATCGTGCTGCTGTTCAGTTAATGCAAAGGCGGCGGAATAGTATTTCTGGTACCCCATGGCATCTACCTGCACCAGGTAACGGCCGTTTTTGATATGCTCCAGCAGAAAATTGCCCGATTTATCTGTAAGTCCTGCCTTTACAAGGGAGGAATCTTTGGCGAGTAACAGGTTAATGGTTGCGGATTCAACCGGTTTGGCTCCGGCGGCGAGTTTGCCGGAAATGGTTCCATCCTGGATATTTTGCGCCTGGCTGGTAACAGCTGCTCCCAACAACACTATGACGCTCAGTAGTTTTCTCATGACCCCTATGTTTAGTACTTGTTTTTGTTAATTACAGTACAAATCTAGGTACTATGCATAGCACAGTACATTGTTTTGTAAGTGAACGGCAATAAAAAAGGATGAATGGCTGGCCCGTTTACCGAACCTATACGGGGTTTGCTACCAAATGTTACAGGCAGCCGGTACTGCAAATGATAAGCGGCAGAAAATGCGGATGAGCGCCCCGGAAGTGGCCGGGATGAATGCCTGGTGATGGTATGCACATGATTTTAGGGTTGTTTTGGCGAGAACAAACAAGCACGCCCATAGTAAGGCGTGCTTGCGCAAGATGTTTATGGTGGTTTATTCCGCTACGGGATACAGCTTGGTTTTGATTTTTGGGGCATAAATATATAAAACCACACCGGCAATCATTAAGCAGGTGGATATAATTTCCGCCTGTGTCGGGTGCAGGCCCAAAAAGTTCTGTTTGGTATTTACGCGGATTTTTTCAATCAGGAAACGTTCAAGTCCGTTTACGAACAAGTAGATGGCAGTTAAGCGGCCGGCCATGGTAATGCGTTTGCGTAAAAACCAGAGCAGTCCAAACAAGGCAAGTGACATCACTATTTCATATAAAGGTGTGGGGTAAACCGGCTGCGCAAGGTGCGTACAGTAATCGCCCCAGTCGCAGTTGAGTAAAGGCACGCCTTCCCTGTTTACATTGTGCGGGTAATCGTACGCCCAGGCCCAATCCGGCAAAAAGCCAAATGGGTTTGGCCTGGTGTTCACAATACCCCAGTCGCCGTCTCCGGCCACCTGGCAGCCAATACGGCCCAGTCCATAAGAAAGCATCAATGCAGGTGCCATGGCATCGGCCATATGTACCACACTGATATCGTATTTGCGGATATACACAATAATGGCGATGGTAGCGAGTATTAAGCCGCCGTAAAAGGTAAAACCGCTTGCAGAAAACAGGTTGCCAATGGGGTCTTGTATAAAACGATCCCAGTTTTCGAGATTGTCGAATATTTTGGCGCCGATAAAACCTGCAACAGCAGCAATAATGGTAATATCACCCACGCGGTCGCTTGGCCAAATGCGCACGATGCGTTGTTCTGGCTTATCCAGCTTGTTTTTATTCTTCTCCTGCCATTTCAATCCCATAAACAGCAAGCCGAGCATAATACCGGTCATCCAGCTGCCGTTCCCGGAGAAAATAAAGGTCTGCGGATCGTTGAGGGCACCTTTAATGAAGAATACACCCAGTATTTTAAAGCCGAATATAAAACCGAGTATGAAGTTAATCACCAGTTCACCGGTGCTGGCGGGACTGCCAACAGTTATGGTTGTTTTGGTATAGGTGAATAAGCCCTGGGCCTGTTTGCGACGCAGCTCCTTAACAATAAAAAAGGCCGCTGCCAGAAAAGATAAAGCTACCAGGCAACCAAAACTGTTGAATATTTTCAATGGAGTAAAGCTGATGCCAAAAAGATCTTTAAACGCGTAATATAAATTTGGATACATCCTGTAGCTATTTCAATGAGTTGCAATGATAATAAAAAAACGGGCAAAAAAAATCCCCCTGAAGAAACAGGGGGAGACTATTTACTAACCCATCCATGAACAAAGCCGTGTACATGGAATATGTTCGGCTGCTAGCAATATTCGTTGAAAGCAGCAATAAGGTTATGTGCAATTACCTGTGCCGGGCGTCCTTCAATCATGTGGCGCTCTATAAAGTGCACCAGCTGGCCATCTTTAAACAGGGCGATGGCGGGTGAAGACGGCGGGTAGGGTAACAAATGTTCGCGTACTCTTTTCAATGCGTCAATATCGAAACCGGCAAATACGGTTGTTAAATGGTCGGGTTTCTTTTCAGCATTGTTAACGGCCATTACAACACCAGGTCTTGCGCTGCCGGCAGCACAACCACAAACTGAATTGATCATTACCAGCGTGGTACCTTGCTCTTTTAAAGCGCCGTCTACTGTGTCAGGTGTCAATAACTCGTCAAATCCATTATCGGTTAATTCTGCCTTCATGGGCATTACGATCTCTGCGGGATACATCCTTTCCTCCTTCTTTACTTGTGGAAGACAAAAATAAGAGAATTATGGGAACTGGTAAAAAGCATTTTTAAGACATTATGGCACAAAAAGATACAACAAAGCGCCAATATGACGCACGCAAATCGTTGAATCAGCCAATATTTCTTTCAAAACCGGCATGGAATGCCATTTGATCTACTACCTGCAGATTCTAAAACAAAAAAACTCAAATACTATGACACTCGTAAAACACAACTACAGAAACTTCGGCAACCTGTTCGACGAAATCTTCAACGGCGCTTTTCCTGCCAACTGGAACAAAGATCAGCAATACTATGCTATCCCCCCGGTGAACATCAGCGAAACAACCGAAGCTTACCAGTTGCAGTTACTGGCCCCGGGTTTAAACAAGGAAGACTTTAAAGTGAATGTTGAAAAAGGTTTACTTACCATCAGCTACGACAAAAAAAGCGAGCAGGTGAAAGAAGGCGAAAAAACACACCGCAGGGAATTTGGCTTTAACAGCTTTAAAAGAAGCTTTAATGTAGACGACCAGGTGAATGTGGAAGGTATTGAAGCCAGGTATGAAAATGGCGTACTGTACCTGACCCTGCCTAAAAAAGAAGAAGTGAAAGTAAGCCCTAAAGCCATCACTATTCAATAAGAGATTTTAACGTAATAGATTTTTCATAAGCAGTTGGTTTTGGTTATAAGCCCCGTGTTTTAACATGGGGCTTTTTTGTTGCAGTGCCGCATCAACCATTTTATGTTATTGGTGTAATGTTTTGTATCATTACATTACTAATTACGAAAGACAAACAACGGATGATGAAGTTTGGGGCATGGATAACGGTATTGCTGCTACTGCTGCACCAGGGTACACAGGCGCAGGCGCCACATGAAAAGGCTTTGCTGTGGCAGGTGGCAGGCAATGGCACAACTGCACCTTCGTACCTGTTTGGCACTTTTCACCTGCTGTGTAACGAAGATGCAGCACTGGGCAAAACCTTTGAACAAAAATTCGACGCCAGCAGCACGCTGTATCTCGAAATGGACATGAGTAACCTGGGCGAACAGGCTGCATTGCTTAAAATGATGATGATGCCCAACGGCACTACCATCAGCTCACTGCTCACCAAAAAAGAATACGATTCTCTTGCCACCCTGTTTACACGTTATACCGGTACGCCGTTTTTACTGGTTAATAATATTAAACCATTACTGCTCTCCTCCCTCCTGTTCCCGTCTATGATGAACTGTGAAACCAGTTCGCTTGAACTGAAACTCACCGGCATGGCCAAACAAAAACATATACCGGTAAAGGGACTGGAGACCATGGCTTTCCAGGCTGCGATGATTGATTCCATTCCTTACCAGCAGCAGGCGAACGACCTGGTAAAAACACTGTACAGTTACGACAGCGTGAAAGAGGACATGATGCAGATGGTACAGTATTACAAACAGCGTGATTTACCTGCATTGTACAACAGTGTACTGAATGATACCCTGTTCAATAATTTTGAAGAGATGATGTTGTACAGGCGAAATACCAACTGGGCACCCGTACTGGCGGCGGCCATGAAACAGCAGCCTTGCTTTGTGGCGGTTGGAGCGGCCCACCTGGCCGGTGACAAGGGATTAATTGCACTGCTGAGAAAAAAAGGATTTACTGTAACACCTGTTTCATATTAAATAAAGGCATGGCCAGCGAGCAAGCATTCATATCAATGATCAGGCAGCACCAGAACATCGTTTACAAGGTGTGCAATATTTATATGGACAATGCTGAAGACCGGGAAGACCTGTTCCAGGAAATTACCCTGCAGGCCTGGCAGGCTTACAGGCGGTTCAGAGGGGATGCGCAGTTTTCTACCTGGCTGTACCGCGTAGCACTGAACACAGCCATTACCTTCCTGAAGAAAGAAAAACGGCAACCTGCCACCATAAGCACCGAAACCCTGCCCGAGCCTGTTGCCTACCACGAACCCGCCATTGAAGAACAGCTGAAAGCCATGTACAAGGCCATTGCCGGCCTCAGCAAAATTGACAAGGCACTGGTAGCGCTGTATCTTGAAGATTACAGTTACCAGCAGATAGCAGAAGTACTGGGCATATCGGCCAATAATGTAGCAGTAAAAATGAACCGTATTAAGGCCAGGCTGCGTGATGACAGTAAAAAATATTATCAACCTGCATAATCAACGAAATGGAGCTGGATGACCTGAAATATCATTTGCAACAACAAGCACCTGCACCGGGTGAACAGCGCAGCGCCGATGACATTGCAGCTTTGCTGAAACCACGTGCCCGCTCGGTTGTTGACAAACTGAAGCTGAGCCTGTGGTTTGAACTGCTGTGTTCTGTAATATTTCTTATTGTGGCTATCGTGGTAATGTGCACTGCAGAAAGCAGGCCTACGCGTATTTACTTTGGCGTGTTCGGTATTACCTCACTCCTGTTTTGCCTGCTGCTGGGCTTTCTGTTGTACCGGGTAATAAGCTTAAGCAGCACACCACTGCCGGTAAAGAAAAACCTCGAAACCATTTATTATATCATCCATCATTTCTCCAGGCGGTACAACCAGTTTACCAGCCTGCTGCTGCCGCTTTGCGTGGCATTGCTGTACGGGTTAATTTACCAGGATATGGTAACCAACGGCATTGAACCCATTTCACTGGCCGAACAATGGCCGCTGTTATTGCAGTTGCTGGGTTACTGTATCGGCGGCGCGCTGATAATCTATTTTATCCGCACCTGGTATTTCCGCAAACTGTATTTCAATTACCTGAAACAATTGCGCGAATGCATCCGTGAGCTGGCAACAGCTTCATAAGGTAAAACTTACCCTTCGGGAAGTGCCGGTACACGCGAATAGTCAATAGTGAATAAAAAATGCCGTTGCCGGTGTCCTCACCGGCAACAAACAGTACCCGGGTTCCCGATAAATCACTCACGATAATCCTCCGGCTGTACACATGCTCGTTACTGCTTTGGTGCTTCTATGCAGTCCTCTTTGCGCCGTGTGTCAATAATGTATTGAATCTTCCATTCGTTGTTGATGCGTACCAGCTGGAAGGAGTTTACGCCGCAATGGTTGAATGCTCCCTTGTAGTAAAACTGGTAGGGCGTCCATACCACGGCAAGATCCTGGTCTATTTTAATCATATCATATACAATACGCTCGTCGCCCGCATCTTTAGCGAGTTTGGCTACGCTGGCAGAAAATTCACTGATGGGCTCCTCGCGCACAATCACCTGTGCATCCTGGTTCTTTGTAACGGTTTGCAATTGTGCGCCCGGTGCAAAACACTGGTTCAGCAGGGTGCTGTCTGCATTGCGGATGGCGACAAATAGCTGGTCAATGGTGGCTTTTACCGAATCGGTAGCAGCGGCACTCTGGGCCCTGCTGCCATAAAAAAACAGCAGCAACAGGCTGCAGAAAACAATACGCATGGCATTTATTAATAGGGTGACGGAAAACAAAAACAGTCAAACCATACAACAACGGTAGGGTCTGACTGTTCAAAACTAAAAAAAACGCCCCACGAAGTGAGGCGATTTTTTTAAAGATATCCGAGTATTTTAAGCATGCTCTGTGCGGATTGTTCCTTGGCATACACCCAGTCTACCAGCTTGCCCGATTTATCGTGCCCTACAATGATGTGTTTGGGCGAAGGGATAAGGCAGTGTTTGATACCACCGTAACCGCTGATCTGATCCTGGTAAGCGCCTGTATGGAAGAAACCTACATACAGGGGTTCCTGGTTGGGTGAATCGCCCGTGTTTTTGGCGTGCTCCAGTTTGGGCAGAAACACCTCGTTGATGTGTTCCTCAGAATCATAATAGTCATGACTATCGCAGGTGATGCCTCCCAGCACCACGCGTTGGTAGTCATTATCCCATTTATTTACCGGCAGCATCAGGAATTTCTCCCCTATGCCCCAGGTATCGGGTAAGGTAGTGATGAAAGAAGAATCGATCATGTACCAGGTTTCCCGGTCGTTCTGCATTTTCTGGCCAATTACGCTGTAAATATGCGCCATGCTTTCACCTACGGTAAATGAACCGAACTCGGTGTAAATATTGGGCATGGGCACTTTTGCCTTTTTACAGGCCTTTTTGATATTGCCTACAATTTCATTGATCATGAACTGGTAGTCATATTCAAAACCCAGCGAGTGTTTAATGGGGAAACCGCCGCCGATATTGATGGAATCAAGCTCAGGGCATATTTTCTTTAACTGGCAGTACAGGTTAATGATCTTGTTCAGCTCGCTCCAGTAATAAATATCATCTTTAATACCCTTGTTCAGGAAAATATGCAGCATTTTAAGCTGGAACTTATGTTCGTAGCCTTCAATATTGTCTACATAAAATTCCAGGATATCCCTGGCACGGATACCCAGGCGCGAGGTATAGAACGGAAAGCTCGGCTCTTCCTCGGCAGCCACGCGGATGCCCAGTTTAAAGGGCTGTTTCACGCTTCTTTTGTAGGCATCCAGTTCTTCCTTGTTATCGAGAATGGGCACTACATTTTTAAAGCCTGAATTAATGAGCTTGGCAATGCGTGAAGTATAGGTTTTCTGTTTGTATCCGTTACAGATGATAAAGATGTCTTTGTTGATCTTCCTTTTCTCGTACAGCTTGTTGATAATTTCAATATCGTAGGCATAAGAGGTTTCGAGATGAATTTCGTGTTTCAGCGCCTCTTCTACCACAAAGGAAAAATGGGAACTCTTGGTGCAATAACAATAGAAATATTTGCCTTCGTATTTATGCTTTTTAAACGCGTTGTCAAACATCTTCTTCGCACGGTTAATCTGCATACCGATTTTGGGGAGATAGGTTAGCTTCATAGGCGTTCCGTGTTTTTCAATCAGGGCTTTTAAATCAAGCCCGTTGAACTCCAGGTAGCCTTCATCGCTCACATCAAATCCTTCCTGCGGGAAGTGGAAGGTTTGTTTCACCAGGTCGGTGTACGTATTATTCATTCCTCTGGGTTAGTTGTTATTTTGTTTTTGCAATATAAAAATTCTGTGCAAAAATAGTTGTTTGTGGATATCATCAATAAATAAAAAAACCGGGGATGATATAAATCCCCGGTTTTTATTTGGAACCATTGATAAATCAATGGATAGGATGCTTATTTTACAGAATCAACCAGTGCTTTAAAGCTGGCAGGTTCGTTCATAGCGAGGTCGGCCAGAACTTTACGGTTCAGTTCGATACCTTTTGTGTTCAGCTTGTTGATGAACTGGCTGTAAGTGATGCCTTCAGCGCGAACAGCGGCGTTGATACGCGCAATCCACAGCTGGCGGTATTCACGTTTTTTCAGTTTACGGCCTACATAGCTGTAGGTCATACCTTTTTCAACAATGTTTTTGGCTACTGTATAAACGTTTTTACGTTTGCCATAGAAGCCTTTGGCTTGCTTAAGAATTCTCTTCCTTCTTGCCCTTGATGCAACTGCATTTACAGAACGTGGCATAAGTTATAAGTTTTTGTTACCGGCCTGCGCCGTTAACTGATTTTTTAATGTAGATAACGGACCGGTAATTATTTCAAACGCAGTAAGCGCATAACGAAATCTTTGTTAGCAGGGCCAACAAGACCTTTCTTGTTCAGTTCGCGTTTACGTTTGGTAGATTTCTTGGTAAGAATGTGGCGTTTGAAAGATTTCTGGTAGGTGATTTCACCTGATGCGGTCACCTTGAAGCGTTTTTTTGCGCTGGAGTTGGTTTTAACCTTTGGCATTGTAATAATCCTTTGCGATTACACCCTGCTGGCGGCCCCGAACAGACGGAGCGCTTGTACGGCCTTTTGGGTAATGTTCCCTTTTTGGGTTTGCAAAGGTAGGGAAATAACACAAAATACCAATAGTTAAACCTAAAATAATGGAAGAAAACCCGTACTGGCCGCAAATATAGCCCTATTCCATAAAAAAATCCCCGCAGCCGGCGTGCTGCAGGGATTGGTAAAGTTAACTGGGCGGTTTTAGTACAAATACTGCAACGCCACTTTATCATTGGCATTGAAGGTACGGTTACCGCCATTTGAACAGGCCAGCATCCAGGAATTGGCATCCGGACCACTGGGCGTGCCGGGGATAAGGATGGCGCCAATATTGGAAGCCCCTTCATTGGTGGCCGCGCCGCCGCAGCTGTAGCTCCTGTTCATATAATCTGTATGACGGAAGCCGATACAGTGTCCCAGTTCGTGCTGGATAACAGAACCCACATAATTCACGTCGGGGTTGCTGCCATAGGCCTGCGAATTGGTGTTCATCTGGATAGTGCCGTACGGTTTGCCCCCACTGGGGAAGCCGGACGAACCAAGGGTAATATAACCACCGCTGGGGCCCTGGTTAAAGCCCTTGATGGTAATATCAGCAGTACCCGAGGTTATGCGTGTAAAAGTAAGCGTAAGGCCCAGCGCGTTGTAACGGCTGATGGCCAGATCGGTTCCTGATACATAGGCAGTGCCCAGGTTGCTCACCTTGATTTTAATGGTGCGCGGGGCCGAAACCAGGTTGGTGGTGCGGTACTGCTCTGTTTCGGCAATACGCAGCAGCTGCTGGTTGTTGTTGCTGTTCAGTAATTCGTCGGTAAGGGTAATGTCACCTTCCACCAGGTAACCAGCATCGGTCTTCACTACGCCGGAAGTGCTGAAACCGAGACTTTTGATTTTACCTAATGTAACAGAAGAAATCTCCGAAGCCGGAGCGGTGGTAGAAACGTCCTGTTTTTTACAGGACAAAGTGCCAACACAGGCTGCAAGTGCAAAAAATAGGAAGTGTTTTCTCATAAAAATAGGTTTCTACTAATTTAACGCTTAAACATTATAAAATTAAAAATTAGTTAAAATTATTTTATATTGGGTTATTATTGATTGTATATGAGATGGTTGGTCTTCATACCGTTACTGATAATTACCGCATGGGGAAACGCGCAGGTTAGCCATAAGGATAAACCGGGATTCAATTATTTTATTAATAATCAATCGAATAAGGACAGTTGCCGGCTTTTTATCTTGAAGAGTAATCATCCTGATTCTTTACCGGAAGGGGCAAGATTGGTGCATGTAATAAATGCCACCACATATATTGTACAGTTTTTGAACGATCCGGCATTGTCCGGTGCAAACAGCCGCTTTCACCTGCAACCCGCTAACCATTACTGGAAGCTGGCGCCTGCCCTGCTGCCCTACCATGCAGTCGCAAAAACAACAGGTAAATCCGTTTTCCAGGTGAGTGTGCAAAACGCCGCGGCATTCATCCGCTACCTGCAACTGCATAATACTAACGTGCAGCAATCTGGTTATAACAGGGCAGCAGGATTGTTCACCATTCAAGCCGATACCCGCTTTGTATTCGACAGTATTGCCGCCCTGCCCTATGTACTGCTGATAGACCGCGGCCATAAACCTGTGCATGAAGAAACGGCACTCGCTGATTTCAATGAAACCTTTAACAGCATCAACACCGTACACGCGCGTTATCCGGCGCTAACGGGCAGCGGACTTATTGCATCAGTAAAGGAAAACTGTTTCGACACAAGCGATATTGATCTGCGCCAGCGTACGCTGGTTACCGGCAACAGTGCCAGTACTATTTCGGTACATGCCACGCAAATGGCTACCAGCATTGCCGGTGCAGGCAACACTTATTTCACCGGTGCAGGTGTTGCAAAAGGCGCAACGCTTTGCGCACTGGATTTTAATGAACTGCTGCCCGATACGGCCGCTTACCGGCAGTACCACATTACCGTTCAGAACCACTCCTACGGCGGTGCTATTGAAAATTATTATGGTGGAGATGCAGCTGCCTACGATGCGAGCGTAAACACCGATACCAGCCTGGTGCACGTGTTTTCATCAGGCAATAGCGGCGATGCCGCAGCAGCTGATGGCCTGTACCAGGGTATTACCGGTTGGGCCAATATTACGGGCAGCTATAAAATGGCAAAGAATATACTGGTGGCAGGTGGTGTGGATTCGTTTTACAATGTGCCGCTGCTCAGTTCAAAAGGACCTGCCTATGATGGCCGCATAAAACCTGATCTTTCAGCCTATGGCCAGGATGGCACATCGGGCGCCGCAGCGCTGGTATCGGGCACCTGTTTGTTGTTGCAGGATGCTTATCGTACACAACACAGCAATCAATTGCCGGCAGCAGCCCTGGTAAAAGCAGTGCTACTGAACAGTGCAGACGATATGGCCAACCCGGGCCCGGATTATACATCAGGCTATGGTATGCTTAATGCGTACCGTGCTGTGGCCAATATCAGCAATAACCAGTTTGCCCGCGGCGTAGTGCAACAAGGGCAAAGCAATTCGTTGCAGCTGACTGTGCCGGCCAATGCGGTACGACTGAAAATAACACTTGCATGGACTGACCAGCCTGCCGCAGCCAACGCTACTGCTGCCCTGGTAAACGACCTGGACCTTACGGTGCAGCAGGGTGACAGCACCTGGTTGCCCTGGATATTGCATACAACACCCGCAGAGCCTGCATTACAACAAACAGCAACCCGCGGACAAGACACATTGAATGTGGCAGAACAAGTCACCATTGACACACCCGAACCCGGCGACTATCTATTACACATCAACGGGCGGCGGGTACAGGGCAACCAGTCATTTTACATCACCTGGCAATGGGATACAGCCAATCACTTTACCTTCACTTCCCCTGTTGCCAACACACATTTTATAGCAGGCACCAACAACATTTTTAAATGGAACAGCACACTGGTGCCGGAACGCAATGCCAGCCTGTACCTAAGTTACAACGCAGGCAGCAGCTTCGTTAAAATCACCGACACGCTGAATACTGCCGCGCCTTATTACCGCTGGCTGGCGCCTGACACTACCTGTGTCGCCATTGCACGCGTGGTTACCGCACAAGGCAGTTACACTTCCGATACCTTTACTATTTCAAGGCAGCCCTACCCTGCAGTTGGCTTTGCCTGTGCCGATTCATTGCTGCTGCACTGGCCTGCAACGCCGGGTGTTGCCGGTTACCGTTTATACAACCTGCAGCAACAATACCTTGAGCCGGTTGCGGATATGGCAGACACACTGGTTGTACTGCATCAGCAGCCAAACGCCGGTAATTACTATGCAGTAGCCCCGTTGTTTGCAAACGGCATACAAGGCGGCCTTAGCTATTCTATTGACTACAGCCTGCAAGGCACCAGCTGTTTCTTCAACAACTTCACCACCGATCTGCAACTGCAAAACCAGGCCCTGCTTACCTTACAGCTGGGCAGCGTGTACCAGTTGCAACGCATCCGTTTTGAAAAACAAACACCCAATGGCTGGCAGCTGCTGAAAAACATTGAACCGGTGAATGCATTGCAATACCGGTTTACAGATAGTTCTTTATTAAGCGGCATCAACACCTATCGCGCGGTGCTGGTAAATAGCAAGGGTATCGCATTGTACAGCCAGTTGTCTTCTGTATATTATTGGGCAAAGGCAGACATCCTGTTATTCCCCAACCCTGTAACAGCGGGCGGCGCATTGCAGGTGTTGTGTAAAACGCCCTTTAACAAAACGCTGTACCTCTACAATATGCAGGGCAAACCGGTATTGCAGCATGCATTGCAGAATACGCTGGAAACTGTTGCATTACAGGGCTTACCTGCCGGAACATATATTGCAGTGGTGGGCGAAGATGGAAAGAGATTGGTGCAGCAGAAAATAGTATTAGTAAGATAAGAGAACCACTTGATCTGTCCGAAGCACTCCTTTGAGAGCGATTTCTGCTGCATAAAAAAACAGGCGCACATTGCTGTACGCCTGTTGGTTGTTTATCCTATGTGCATTGATTAGTCCAGCTTCAGTACAGCGAGGAAGGCTTCTTGCGGCACTTCCACGTTACCTATCTGGCGCATACGTTTTTTACCTTCTTTCTGTTTTTCCAGTAGCTTGCGTTTACGGCTGATGTCACCACCATAACATTTGGCAGTAACGTCTTTACGCATGGCGCTGATGGTTTCCCTGGCTACCACTTTCGCTCCGATAGCCGCCTGGATGGCGATCATGAATTGCTGTCGTGGCAACAGTTCTTTCAGTTTCTCGCACAGTTTACGGCCGAAGTCCTGTGCACGGCTGCGGTGAATAAGCGCACTCAGTGCATCCACCTTATCACCGTTCAGCAATATGTCCATTTTTACGATATCTGCATCCCGGTAACCAATCGGGGTATAATCAAATGAAGCATATCCCCTGGTAGAGCTTTTCAGTTTATCATAAAAGTCAAATACAATCTCCGTTAAAGGCATTTCAAAAATAAGCTCTACACGGCTGGTGGTTAAATAGCTCTGGTTAAGCAGTATGCCACGTTTGCCCAGGCAAAGCGTCATAATGTTGCCGATATAATCAGGCAGGGTGATGATCTGCGCGCGGATGAAAGGCTCTTCAATACGGCCTACCTTCACCACATCAGGCATTTCAGCCGGGTTGTTTACAATGATCTTCTCATCGCGGGTAGTATAAGCGATAAAGCTTACGTTGGGCACCGTGGTAATCACGGTTTGGTTAAACTCGCGCTCCAGGCGTTCCTGGATAATTTCCATGTGCAGCAGGCCGAGGAATCCGCATCGGAAACCAAAGCCAAGCGCCTGCGATGTTTCAATTTCATAAGTGAGTGAAGCATCGTTCAGCTGCAGTTTATCCATGCACTCGCGCAGCTCTTCAAAGTCTTCTGTTACCACAGGGAAGATGCCTGCAAATACCATCGGTTTTACCTCTTCAAAACCGTTGATGGCTTCGCCGGGTGCACTGGTAAGCGTAATAGTATCGCCTACTTTTACTTCCTTGGCGTTTTTAATGCCGGTAATAATATATCCTACGTCACCAGCTCTTACTTCCTTACGCTCGTCGAGGCCGAGTTTCAGTACGCCGATTTCATCAGCTTCGTAAGTAGCGCCGGTGGCAATGAATTTAATTTTATCGCCCTTGCGGATTGTGCCGTTGAAGATGCGGTAATATGCAATGATACCGCGGAAGCTGTTGAACACGCTGTCGAAAATCAGTGCCTGCAGCGGTGCTTCTACATCGCCTTTGGGGGCAGGAATGCGTTCTACCACAGCCGCCAGTATTTCCTCAATACCAATACCGCTTTTGCCACTGGCCAGCAGGATATCCTCGTCTTTACAACCAATAAGGTCAATAATCTGGTCTTTCACCTCGGGAATCATCGCGCCTTCCATATCAATTTTATTGATAACGGGGATAATTTCGAGATCGTTGCCAATAGCCAGGTACAGGTTGCTGATGGTTTGGGCCTGGATACCCTGTGAAGCATCTACCAGCAGCAGCGCGCCTTCGCACGCAGCCAGCGCACGGCTTACTTCATAGCTGAAGTCAACATGGCCGGGAGTATCAATGAGATTGAAAATGTATTTTTCGCCTTTGTAAGTGTAGCTCATCTGAATGGCATGACTTTTAATCGTAATGCCTTTTTCGCGCTCGAGATCCATGTCGTCGAGCACCTGGTTCATCATGTCACGTTCGCCGATGGTTTTGGTATGTTCCAGTAAACGGTCTGCCAGGGTACTTTTACCGTGGTCAATGTGTGCGATAATGCAAAAATTCCTGATATGCTTCATATAATATGTTCGCCTTCAATGGTTTCTATGCTGATACCACAAGGGCACTGCGGCAAAGATAATGGAAAAGCTGAGGGATCGAATCATTACTTCCAAACAATCTAATAATCAAACACTTAATGCTGTTTGAAACATTCATTTCAGATACTTACAACTCTTCTTCCAGGCCCTAAAAATGAAACCGGCGGAAGTAAATTTCTTCCGCCGGTTGTTATTCCGTGCTATTCGCTATCAGCTAATGGCTAAAAGCTAAACGCTTCTTTTTATTTCAGGCTGCTGATGATAGTCGCGAATTCGCTTCCCACCAGTGAGGCACCGCCTACCAAGCCGCCGTCTACATCGGGCATGCCGAAGATTTCTTTGGCATTTGCTGCCTTTACACTGCCACCATATAAAATAGTGATATTGTCAGCTACTTCGTTGCCGTATTTTTTAGCCAGTTCTGCGCGGATGAATGCGTGCATTTCCTGGGCCTGTTCGCTGGTAGCCGTTTTGCCTGTGCCAATAGCCCAGATGGGTTCGTAGGCAATTACCACTTTCTGCAGTTGTTCAGCGCTCAGGTGGCAAAGTGATTCCTGCAGTTGGGTAGCTACATAATCGTTCTGTGTGCCTTTTTCCCTGATTTCGAGGGGTTCGCCGCAGCAGAAAATAGGCTGCTGGTTAAACTCAAGCACCAGGTTTACTTTTTCTGCCAGCAGGGCATTGGTTTCATTGAAATATTCCCTTCTTTCAGAGTGGCCAAGCACTACCCACTGAATACCGAGAGAGGCGAGCATCTCTACAGAAATTTCGCCGGTAAAAGCGCCTGATTTTTTATTGTATACGTTTTGCGCGGCAATGAATACATTGGTTTTGCCTTTAATTTTTTCCTGAGCCATAGCGAGGTACGGCGAAGGAACGGCGAAAATCACCACCCGGTGGTTGTCGAGATTGTCGGTTGCTTTTGACAGATCGTCGAGCAAAGCTTCACCCTGTTGCAGGGTAAGGTTCATTTTCCAGTTGGCGGCAGCTATCTGTGCTCTCATGTTTATTGTATTTCTCTTTTTAAGATAATCGTGGCTACTTTATGGCCTGCATTCAGTTGGTTGATATCTAAGGAGGTGGCTACTTCCCAGCCTTTCTGTCCCAGATCGTTCAGTTCACCGATCATTTTGTGAATATCAACTGTGGTACTGATGCTGCCGGCCGTTGGAATCTCGTAATATTGGTACTCGTATTTCTTCATGAAACGTGCTTTACCGTTTGTTGTGAAAAGTGCTCAAAGATATGTTTCAAAACGGCTGTTTCTTCATTCGTGAGCGACTGATGTTTCATTTTTTTCCAGTTATTAATGTCACGCAGCGCTTTATCAAATTCGTAACGCGTAAGTCCGCGCGTGCCCCACACAAAATCGGGAATCAGCCGGGGGGTTAGTCCTTCACTGAAAACATTGCAGCAGGTGCCAATGACCGAACCGGTATTGATGGCGGTATTGATGGCAGTACGGCTGTAATCGCCCATTACCAGTCCGCACTTGATGCCCACCGTGATCATTTTATCGCTGTAAGAGTGCCATACTTTTACTTCTCCGCCCGTGTTTTTTACATTGCTGTTACTGGTGCCTGCGCCCATATTGCACCACTCTCCTATCACCGAATCGCCAAGGTAACCATCGTGCGCCTTGTTGCTGAATGCAGTAAGCACCACATTTTTTATTTCCCCGCCTGCCGAGCAGTAAGGGCCAATGGTGGTGGCGCCATAAATTTTAGCGCCCATTTTTATGACTGCCTTTTCGCACATGGCAAACGGCCCGCGGATACAGGCACCGTCCATTACCAATGCATTTTTACCAATGTATATGGGGCCTTCAGTTGCATTCAGGGTGGCGTATTCTATTACAGCGCCTTCTTCAATAAATACCTGTGCGGTATTGGCCACGCGGCAATCGGGCGGTATGGGCTGTGATACACGGTTGCGGGTAAGTAACGTAAAATCGTTGCGCAGGTACACATCATTCCATAAAAAAATCTGCCAGGGGTAATGCAGGCGTTTTACGGTTTCAACCGTCTTATGCAACGAAAACAACGCAATGGTGGGAGTGGTATGTAATGGGCCAGCGCTAAAATCAATACGGCCTGCAATCAGCCTGTCATCCTGCAAAGCCTCGCCCGGCGTGAGTTGCAGCACGGCTTCCACAATGTGTGCGTCAGGTAAAACAGCGGCATCCACCCAGGTGTGTTCCCCTGCCGGTATGGCCGGGTACAGGTGTTGCAGATAGCTCTCGGTGAAAACAAATACCGGTTGGCCGGTAAGCAGCTCCCATTTTTCGCGGATGCGGAGTATGCCTATACGCAGGTCACTTACACTGCGTGTATGCGAAAGCGGGAAAAGGCTGCTTCTTTCTTCATTGTCGAACAGAACGAGGGCCATAATTTATTGCTTGAAGCCCGTAAAGATAAAGGCGGTAACAAAGATTTAGAAAATTATGTGCAGACAATTCTCCTATTTTTGCCGCAATTGAACCAATAAAGGCCTTTTCTGTTGAAATCCGGATATGTTGTGGCAAGCTCTTTGTTTGCAGAACAGGATTACGGCCAAATACCCGTTGAAACAAATCTGAATATGGTGAATCAGCTGAGCTTTAAAAAACTGTTTGTATATATTCTTGGTCTTGTTCTTTGCTGTTGTGGTGCCTGTTCCCAAGGCACCAGTAAAAATAAAACGAACGCAGCCGCCGCAACCGGTGGCGTTATCACTACTGATTTTACTTTTGCCCCGCTGAGCGAAGCTGCAGCGGCTTACTATAAAAACGCGGTAGAAACTGCATACCATAAAATATTAGGCCCGGCTTTCAATGGCGCCATACTGGTAGCCAAAAATGGTGTGGTAGTGTATGAAGATTATAAAGGCTACGCCAATTTCGCCACCAAGGCGCCGGTAACGCCCACTACACCTTTTCACCTTGCATCTGTTTCAAAAACATTCACCGGTACTACGGTTCTGCGTTTGTGGGAACAGGGGCGTCTGTCGCTCGATGACAGTGTGCAGCGTTTTATTCCGCAACTGCCCTACCATGGCATCACCATCCGCATGCTGCTGAGCCACCGCAGCGGGTTACCCAACTACCTGTATTTTATGGATAGCTGCTGGAACAAAAAAGTAAAAGCCAGCAATGAAGATGTACTGCAGTTTATGGTACAGCACAAACCGCGTGTTGACAACCTGCCCAATAAAGCATTTCACTACTGCAACACCAACTTTGTGATGCTGGCCATGATTGTGGAAAAAATCACCGGCATGCCCTTCCCGCAATACATGAAAGACAGTGTGTTTACCCCATTGGGCATGACGCACAGTTTTATTTTCTCTATGAAAGATACCAGCCAGTATGTGCCTACCTACATGGGTAACCGCCCCTATCCCATGGATCACCTGGATTGCACCTATGGCGATAAAAATGTGTACAGTACCGTGCAGGATTTGCTGTTATGGGATAAAGCCCTGTACATGCATACCTTTGTAAAAGCCGCAACACTTGATACTGCCTATAAACCCAACAGCCTGGAGCATCGCTCCATGCACAATTACGGTTTGGGCTGGCGCCTGTTTATCAATAACGGTGATACCATTGTTTACCACAACGGCAAATGGCATGGCACCAACACCGTGTTTACCCGGCTGGTGCAGGATACGGCCACCATTATTGTGCTGGGCAACCGGTTTAACCGCAACATCTATAAGGCCAAGGGCATTGCCGATGTGTTTACGGGTAAAACAGACAATAACAAACTCGAAGAATAATGTATGGCATAAAATTATTCAGCGCTTCGCAGATACAACGGTGGGATGCTTACACCATTGCACATGAGCCCATTACTTCGCTTGAATTGATGGAGCGTGCATCTGGCGCCTGCGCAGACTGGATAATGGCCAATTGCAAACAGCTTGATACAGCACGCATTCATATATTCTGCGGTAAAGGCAACAATGGCGGAGACGGTTTGGCTATTGCCAGAATGCTTACTGCAGCCGGCTTACAGCCCATTGTATACATACTGGAGTTTGGCGCAAAAGGCACGGCCGATTTCCAGGCCAACCTGCAGCAACTGCATACGGTTACCCATACCATACATTTTATACAGGATGAAACACATTTGCCCGTTATCAGCGGTAACGACTGGGTAATTGATGCGCTGTTTGGCAGCGGTTTAAACCGCCCGTTGCAAAACCTGTCACAAACACTGGTAACACATATCAATAACGCAAAGGCCAAAGTAATTGCCATTGATGTGCCCAGCGGCATGTATGTAGATGCTTCAGCCGCAGGCAATACCATTATACAGGCCAGGTATACGCTGACTTTCCAAACCATCAAACGCTGTTTTCTTGCCGCAGAAAATGGTGCTTATGCAGGTGATGTGCATGTATTGCCCATTGGCCTGCTGCCCGCTTATGCAGCTGAAGAGCCCAGTGACTGGGAACAGGTTACCCTGCCATTGATGCAATCGTTCTATAAACCCAGGCAACGTTTTGCACACAAGGGTACGTATGGGCATGCCTTACTGGTAACAGGTAATAAAGGTAAGATGGGCGCTTCGCTGATGGCAGCCCGCGCCTGTTTGCGCTCGGGTGTGGGTTTGCTTACGGTGAGCACCCCTGAATGGGGTTATCCTGTTTTACAAACAGCGGTACCCGAGGCGATGACCATACCGCGCGACAGCACGGCAAAAGAAGACCTCAGCAAATATACCATTGGTGCAGGCCCGGGCATTGGTACAGAAAAAGACACACTCGCCTTGCTTGAACAGTTGTTGCAGCACGCTCAAAAGCCCCTGGTATTGGATGCAGATGCACTGAACCTGATCAGCGAAAACCAGCAGCTGCTGCAATACATACCGGCGGGATCAATTATCAGTCCGCACCCCAAAGAATTTGAGCGGCTCTTTGGCAAACAGCCCGATGATTTTGCGCGCATGCAACGTGCCATCGATGCCTCGCGTGAACATTCGATTGTGATTATCTTAAAGGGACATTATACCCTTACTGCCTTTGCAGGCAGGGGCTACTTTAATGCTACCGGCAATCCCGGTATGGCCACAGGCGGCAGTGGCGATGTGCTTACCGGCATTTTAACAGCATTGCTGGCCCAGCAATACGAACCTTTACAGGCTGCACTGCTGGGTGTTTATATACATGGCCTGGCGGCCGATCTTGCACTCAAAAATCAATCCATGGAAAGCCTGTTGCCCGGCGATATCATAGAACACCTGGGGCAGGCGTTTAAGAAATTACAAAAGATTTGACATGGACCAAATGCCCGCGGTTGTGCCCCTACAGCCTCCTCAAAAATGAATTACTGCTATACATTAGCTTACTGCTGGCTAAACACTAACTCGCTAAGATAGTCTCGACGTGTCGCCTCTCGATTCTCGAAATACAGCACCCAATGATCCCGGCTGTGTCCCTTGTATAATCAAGCTTGCAGCTTGCAGCTGTTTTCAAGCTACCTGCTGATTTCCAGGTTGCACCAGTCTCCTGCAGAATTATTGCCTACCCACAGGCCCAGCATGCCGCTGCGGCGCCTCGTGAGCGGTTTTACTTCCAGCGATGGTTTCTCTGCATTGTTAATGTACACACTGATACTATCGCTTTTTACCCTGATGGTGACATGAAACCAGTCGTTCGGATCAGGGGCACTGTCTATGGCCTGCTCATACATGTTCGGGTGTTCATTGCGCAGCTTTTCCCAATCATACGCAGGCAGGGAAATATACTGCACCGAATGACTTCTGCGCACAGCATCGGGCGCGCGGAAATTAAAGGGGCGAAAATAAACGGCGTCGTAAGTTGAATCGCTCAGGCCGTGAAACGCAATGCCTACAAAGCTTTGCTGCGATATGTTCTTGCCCTTGATATCTACCGAAATAGTTCCTTCCGAGAAACTGACATTTCTTAGCCAGGCAATACCGCTGCCCGGCATTTCCGTTAAATGAACACCTTCTTTTTGATTGATGGTTTGCACCTGCGCATTCCTGTTCACCACTTCTATTCGGTTACTGGCCAGTAATGCGGGAAGATTAAAGAGTTGTTGCTGGGCATGGCTGCAGATGGCAAGCAGGAATATGGCAGCAGTCAGGGAAACGCGCTTCATAGTTAAGTTCGTTTATTTTATAAGTGTCAACCGGTATGCCGTAATGATAGTTGTTGATTACTAATCAATTACGCCATTTAATTGGTTAGGTAGTGTACGCAATTGATACCCTGCTGTCCGTTTTTAATAAGCCTCTTTTTGTTATTGTAAGCCACATAACTTATATTCAACAACATTTAATAAAACTCTGACATTCTTGCTTATGAATCAAATTCTTTTTTACGCCGTTCCGGCAACGGGTGTACTGGGGTTGCTGTACACTTTCGCAAAATTTCAATGGGTTTCGAAACAGGACGCTGGTAACGACCGCATGCAGGAGATCAGCAGGTACATAGCGGAAGGTGCTATGGCGTTTTTGAAGGCCGAATGGAAAATACTCTCTTATTTCGTTGTCATTGTTGCATTGCTGCTTGGTTTTATGGCCCAGGCCAATGCCAATTCGCACTGGAGCATTGCGCTCGCATTTATTCTCGGCGCCATCAGCAGCGCCACCGCAGGTTACATTGGAATGAAAATAGCCACCAGGGCCAATGTGCGTACGGCACAGGCAGCCAGAACCAGCCTCGCAAAAGCACTCAGCGTTTCTTTTACCGGCGGATCGGTAATGGGATTGGGCGTTGCAGGATTGGCGGTGCTTGGACTGGGCGTTTTATTTATTGTATTAAAACAGGCATTTGCTGCCGGTGCGCCTGCCGATTCACTGGAAATGGTGCGCACCATCGAAGTACTCACCGGCTTTTCGCTGGGTGCTGAATCTATCGCACTGTTTGCGCGTGTAGGTGGTGGTATTTATACCAAGGCTGCCGACGTAGGTGCCGACCTGGTAGGTAAAGTGGAAGCAGGCATCCCGGAAGATGATCCCCGCAACCCGGCCACCATCGCAGACAATGTAGGCGATAACGTGGGTGATGTTGCAGGCATGGGCGCCGATTTGTTCGGCTCTTATGTAGCTACCGTACTCGCTACCATGGTGCTTGGCCAGGAAGCCATTTCAACAGATAATTATGGTGGATTCGCTCCTATATTACTGCCCATGCTTATTGCAGGCGCAGGCATCCTGTTTTCTATTGTGGGAACACTGTTTGTAAAAATGAGTGATGCAGCCGGTGTTAATACGGCCAACGTACAAAAAGCCCTGAACATGGGTAACTGGGGTTCTATTATCCTTTCAGGCATTGCCAGCGCTGCATTGGTTTATTATATTATGCCTTCAGTACCGGTTTACCTGCGCAGGGATTATATTCCCGGCACCACCGAATTGCGCGAAGGAGCCAAAGCCATTACACAGGCAGGTACGGTGGGTGCTATTCTTGTTGGCCTGGCCGTGGGTACACTCATGAGCATGATCACTGAATATTATACAGCCATGGGAAAAAGACCTGTATTGTCTATCATCAGGCAATCATCTACAGGCCATGCCACCAATGTAATCGGCGGCCTGGCAGTAGGTATGGAATCTACCTTTCTGCCAATACTGGTGCTGGCAGGCGGTATCTGGGGCTCGTACGAATGTGCCGGTTTATATGGTGTTGCCATTGCCGCAGCAGGCATGATGGCTACTACCGCTATGCAGCTTGCTATTGATGCATTTGGCCCTATTGCCGATAACGCAGGCGGTATTGCTGAAATGAGTGAACTGCCCAAAGAAGTGCGTGAAAAAACAGACGTGCTCGATGCAGTGGGCAACACCACTGCCGCCACCGGTAAAGGTTTTGCCATTGCCTCTGCAGCGCTTACTGCACTTGCCCTGTTTGCTGCTTTTGTGGGTGTGGCAGGTATTAAGGGCATTGACATTTACAAAGCCAAAGTGCTGGCCAGCCTGTTTGTTGGTGGTATGATTCCTTTTATATTCTCCTCGCTGGCCATACGCGCTGTGGGTGAAGCAGCCATGGCCATGGTACAGGAAGTACGCCGCCAGTTTAAACAGATACCCGGTATTATGGAAGGCACCGGCAAACCGGAATACGATAAGTGTGTGGCCATCTCTACGCAGGCCAGTATCAAAAAAATGATGCTGCCCGGCGCCATTGCCATACTCTCGCCGCTGATCATCGGTTTTATTCTCGGTCCCGAAGCATTGGGTGGTTTTCTGGCAGGCGCTACCGTTAGCGGTGTGTTGATGGGTATGTTCCAGAACAATGCAGGCGGTGCATGGGATAACGCGAAAAAAAGCTTCGAGAAAGGTGTAGAAATAAATGGTGAGATGTACTACAAAAAATCAGACCCGCACAAGGCTTCTGTAACCGGTGATACCGTGGGTGATCCTTTTAAAGATACATCCGGTCCGTCAATGAATATCCTGATTAAACTGATGTCCATCGTGTCACTGGTGGTAGCACCAACGCTGGCACAGGTACACCATACCAGGGTGCAGGACGTTGCTTCGCAAAAACAGCAATCCAACACTACTGCGCATGTAAGCACACAACCTGCAAAACGCATCCGGCAAGTGTTGTAGCATAAACCAGGTACAAAGAAAAAAGCAGCATACCAAGGTGTGCTGCTTTTGTTTTTCAACCATTAAACTATCAAACAATCCAACCATTTTAGTAAATTGCTATTAACGACGATTGCCGATGCCACAATTCCCCAATATACTGGTTCATGCCATACCTGGCTTTATTCTGCTGATACTGGCAGAAGTGCTGTTTGCATTAAAAACACAGAAGGAAATTTACGAGGTGAAAGATACGGCCACCAGCATTTCACTAGGACTGGGCAATTTGTTTATCGGCATTCTTACCAAGAGTGTGATACTGGTACTGTTTAGCTTTTTGTATACCTACCGTTTGTTTACCATTCCCTATACTGTATGGTGGGCCTGGGTGCTGTGCTTTTTCGCAGATGATTTCAGTTATTACTGCATGCACCGCAGCAGTCATGCCATACGCTGGTTCTGGGCCTCTCATGTAGTGCACCATTCGTCTGAACGGTACAACCTGGCCGCTGCTTTACGCCAAACGTGGACCGGCAATTTAACCGGTGCTTTTGTATTCTGGACCTGGATGCCACTGGCAGGGTTTCACCCGGGCATGATTATGCTGATGCAATCAATAAGCCTGCTGTACCAGTTCTGGATACATACCGAAACCGTTCACAAAATGCCGCGCTGGTTCGAATATATTTTCAACACGCCCTCACATCACCGCGTACACCATGGGGTTGATTTGCCCTACCTCGATAAAAACCACGGCGGTACCCTGATTATCTGGGACAGGTTGTTTGGCAGTTTCCAGCCGGAAGTCTTCCGCCCCACGTACGGCCTCACTAAAAATGTGAATACCTTCAATCCCGTAAAAGTGGCTTTCCACGAATGGTTTAACATTGTGCGCGATATGCGTAAGGCCCGTTCCCTGAAACAAGCCCTCAATTACCTGTTCAACGCCCCGGGCTGGAGCAACGACGGCACCACCCTCACCACCAGGCAACTCCGGAAAAAAGAAAAAACACAGTCCGACAAGACTGATTACCAGCCAATAATCCATCCAACCATTCAGCAATCCAGCCATTAAACCATTCAAACTGGATGAACGGCAAGAAAATAACGCCGCTTTTACACCCTGATTTCAAAATATCCTTACATTTGATACGAAATAATTCGTAATATGTCAATTTCCAAGAACGTCAAGCCTACCGAAAGTGAACTGGAGATTTTGCAGATTTTGTGGGATAAGCAACAGGCCACTGTTCGTGAAGTGCATGAACAATTAAGTCTGAATAAAGAAAGCGGTTACACCACCACACTCAAACTGATGCAGATAATGTTTGAAAAAGGGATTGTAACACGCGACGATTCAAGCAAAACCCATATTTATCGTCCCAACATCAGCAAAGACAGTACGCAGAAACAGCTGGTGGGCAAAATGGTAGACGCCCTGTTTGGCGGCTCTACTTCACAGCTGGTTATGCAGGCCCTCGGTAACACACCTCCTTCAAAAGCAGAACTGGACGAAATCCAGCAATTATTAGACAACCTGAAAAAACAATAACGTTATGCAGGCTCTATCCCACTCTCCTTTTTTACAGGCACTGGGTTATGCAATCGCAAATAGTTTATGGCAAATGGCATTGCTGTGGATAGTAGCCGCACTGCTGAACGGCGTTTTCCGTTTTGCAGCCGCCACACGTTACCGCATTGCGCTGCTGGCGCAAACAGCGGGTTTTACCTGGTTTATATTTACCCTGCAGTTCTACTACCGCGCCTGTGCCGAAGCCATGGCTATCGCCTCTTCTGCATCGGTTGATGTAGCCAGCAGCAACAACCTGCTCATTACTTCCACGCAGGAAGGCTTTCATGCAAAACTGCTTACTGCCATTGTTTATATTGAACAGGCATTGCCTTATTTATCAATAGCCTACCTGGGTTTACTGGTGTTTTTATTCGTGCGCTGGATGCAGCAGTTTCGTTACACACAACAATTGCGCAGGGACGGGCTGGAAAAAATAGACGTGGAATGGCGCCTGTTTACGCAAAAGCTGGCCGATACACTGGGCATCAAAAACAAGGTGCAGATTTATGTTTCCAACTTTGTAAATAGTCCGCTCACCATTGGTTTCCTGAAACCCGTAATCCTGGTGCCACTGGCAAGTATTAACCTGCTTACCACCGAACAGATGGAAGCCGTGATACTGCATGAACTGGCACACATACGCAGGGCCGACTACCTGGTTAACCTGTTGCAGTGCATCATGGAAATAACGCTGTTCTTTAACCCCTTTTCCCAGCTGCTGGCCCGTATGGCGCGCAAGGAAAGGGAAAACAGCTGTGATGACTGGGTGCTGCAGTTCCAGTACAACCCCGGTATGTATGCAGAAGCCCTGCTGCGTATCGCTTACCTGCCGCCAGCCCCATCGGTTGCCATGCACGCCGGCGGTGAAGTAAAGGGTGATCTGCTTTCACGCGTAAAACGCATGTTAAACCAGAAAGAAGCACGTTTTCAATACAAACAGCATTTGCTGGCATTATTGCTTATGACCGGCATTATGAGCTCTATTGCATGGTTTCAGCCGCTTAAACGCAATACAGCCAATGATGCAGTGGCGGCAGTGAAACCAGGTCAGCCCACCGTGGTAGAGCCTATTACCGCGCGGGTAGACAACCCGTTGTTCAGCCCGGTATTCTTTCTTACCAAGCCTTTGCAGGAAGAAGTAACCAAAGCAGCAGAAAGCGCAGGCAACGAGTTAATCAATTCTGCGCACGTTGTACAATCCGTACAGGCAGCCCTGGCTCATGTACAACCCGTGCTGGATGAATTACCGGCACAGGTATCTAACCAGGCCATAGCCAGTGCCAACGCAGCATTGGGCAGCATCCCGGCCAATGTGCTTTCTCCGGAAGAGCTGACACGCATTAAACGCGATGCCATGCTGCAGATAAGGCAGATTGATACCGCCTCTATCAACCACGATATTAAAAACGCCATGCTGCAACTGCAGCGTGCACAGTTTAATAACGAATGGCAGCATGCACAGGTAGAGTTTGAACATGCTAAAAACGAGATGGTACGCTCGTTTCAGCTGCAACAGCGTACTGCTGCAACGCAGGCAGCCGGGGCACTTACGCCGCAGGCCATGCAGGCATTGCAGCAACTGGAACATGTTGACCTTGGTGGCAATGTATCCAACTCCGTTAAACTGGCACTGGATATTGCTGTACAAAAAATCAACGAGCTAAATGTAAACGGCAATTTATTCAGCGTCGATTCGCTCAATTCCATTAAGCAGAAAATTCAGAACGATATACAGCTGGAACTGAAAAAGGCTGCTGATGAAATGAAAGAACAGCAGCATCCAGAGAAAGAGCAGCGTAAAAAAGACAAACAGCCCAAAGGCTGGTCATACGAGCAACCTGTTTTCAAATTTAATGCAGACAACGATTTCCAGTATCAATTCAATGTAGCTGCGCCTGACATAAATATTCCATCTTTCGATGCATTTACAACACCTGCGCCCGCGCCGCCGCCATGTACTGAAGCGGCTCCTGCCCGCCAGATCGTGATAGTAGCCGACAAATACCGCCAGGTAAAAGTGATGGTGCACAGCGATAACCCGCTCATTAAAGCGCAAGCCGGCAATGCCCTTATCTCCACAGGTACAGGCATGCCGCTCAACATCCGCTCAAAAGACATCCAGCTGAATGGCAAACTGGTAAATGTGGTAGTGGTAACACCGGAGTAATTTGAAAATCTATGGCTACCATGATGCCGTTGCCGGTGTCTTACGTCTCACGAAGATTACTCGCTTAGCTAGTCTCGACTGTCGATGTCTCGATTCTCGGGTTTGGTACCCGCCAAAATCACTCACCACTCACCACTCACGATTCACCATCACCTACCAGATGTTCCTCGGACACAAATCACCAAAATTGTTGCCCAGCAGGAAGCCCACCACAATCTCATGCGTGCCGTAGCTCACGGCATTCAAACGGGAAGTGGTTAAATCATACGCATAACCAACATTGATCACACTGCTGATATTGATGCCTGCCATGGCAGCCAGGCCATCTTTGTGGCGGTAGGAACCACCCAGCCAGAAACGATCCTGGTACTGCCATTTTACGTTCAAATCAAAACTCGCCGGCGTGGGCGATACATAACGCAGCAGCACAGAAGGCAGCAGGCTGATATCATCGCTGAGGAACATGCGGTAGCCTGCTTCAAAGAATATGTGTGGAATTAATTTACCCGTGTATTTTACAATAGAGTTGCCCGTAACATGCCCATTATCGAACCCGATACCCTGCGGGATGATATTCTGTGCAGAAAGCCCCATGAAATAATCTGCAGAATACAACCACAACCCACCGGCTACCTGCGGGCGTATTTTATTAAGATATCCTGTGCCGGCAACTGCAGGGTCAATCGGTGCCTGTGCGCCGAAATTGAGTTTGCTCGAATTTAACCGCATCTGCTGCATGCCCAGTGAAATACCACCACTGAGGTTGGTACGTGACGACAGGCCGATGTGATAGGAAAAAGTACCCGAGGCAGAAAACATGTTCAGCGGACCAGTCTGGTCATTGATCACTGTTACCCCAACCCCGCCATGCGGCGGTGGTGTGGTATAATCTGTCCAATAGGCTTCTCCCCTGGGATTTTCTCCGTCAGGATGTATTGTGGTGGCTGTTTCCCTGTTGTAATCGCTTTTACTGAGGGGGCCATGCATGGTAAAATAAGTGGTGGTAGGTGCGCCATCCAAACCAACCCATTGCTGGCGGTGACTGGCTTTTACATCCCAGTAATTCTCGATACCGGCAACGGCGGGATTAATAATAAAATTGTTGAGGATATACTGTGTATACTGCGGTTGTTGCTGGGCAGTTGCATGAAAGCTCGCTGCAACCAGGCAAATGACACTTAGCCGGAGTTTCATAAAAATATTGGGTTTGGGGTTTTATGACGGCAGCCGCGCTACTTAAGTAACTTAGCTCCTACAATTTAAATATAAAGATAGTTGTAACACCGAATTTTTCGGAAATTTTCTAAGAAATCTTAATAATTAACTCCCACAAACGCCATATATACACATCATTTTACATACCGCTTTGGCATGTAAACGTGTTATGAACAGAATAAACACCATTAACCCATTAATACCTGCCCTGCATTGGGGCCTTCGCAAAACAGCAGATCCAGGATACTCAGGTTGTGCTGAAAGCCAATCCGGTCTTCAAACAGCTGGTAATAGTGGGGCGTAGTATAATCGCCCTGGTTCTTTGGCAGCCAGTGATTGCGGTAATCTGCCACTCCTTCGCGTGTAGTCTGCAATTCAAACTGTGTTGTTTCGCTTATGCCGGCCGTTACCTTCAGAACTTTTTGCAGCCATTGTAGAATGTCGCGGTTAAGGTCAATCAGGTGTGTATGCCGGCGTGTAAACAGCAGTGCTTCCAGGTAGCCTGCATAGTATTCAAAAAAGGGCGCCTTGCCATAACACGAGGTAACGGTGCGCCAATGCTGTAACTGCCAGTTACCCGTATCGCTGATGCGTACCTCCCTGAAAAGTGTTTTCTGATCGCGCCCATTCACCACCGGAACACTCAGGTTAACCACGCCATTGCTCCCGGCAATTACACACCGGTTGCGAAAACTGCTTTTCGGGTAGTTTTCATATTGCTCTATTTCGATATGTGAAAAACGAAACAAAGCACTGCACCAGGCAATGCAGGGAAAAAACTGGTAATCAGTCAATAAGGTGTGGTTAAGATGGCTTTTTGTTTCCATGGTTGTATGGTTGTAAACAATGCATAAAAGAGCGGCTTTTGCTGCGTTTTATCTTCTTGCTAAATATGCATCAATGTTCACAATTATTTATTTATCAATTAGATAATACATTTTTCAACATGCTAAATAAGTTGGGCTAATAGAAATGCTTGCCCAGGTATTCGATTTCTAAAATACTTAGCAGCATTTCCGCGTCAACAGCAACAGCTTTTTCAAAAAAAAATGCAATACTACTGAAATCCCCTGACTACCGTTCTACCCCTCCCCACTTCAACGCGAACCATTCCCAAACTACATATGCGCTAAACGTCAAACTTTAAACGTTAAACCTTCAAACTCCTTCACCGCGATTCATCATTCTCATTTATTTTGCGCCGTAAATGGCAGGAATGAAAAAAATGATGATCGCCCTTACCCTTGTTGCAGCCCTCTGCTGGTCGTGCAAAAAGCCACAGGGATTTGAATACCGCGATACCAAAAACTTCAGGATAGACAAACTGGGATTTGACCGTTCGAGCCTAATGATGGATCTTGTTTATTTTAACCCCAACAGTTTTGGTGTTAACCTGAAACACATTGATTGTGACATTTACGTAAACCATGTATACCTCGGCAAATACGCGCTTGATACCGTAATGCATATTGACAGGCAGTCAGAATTTGTATTGCCTTCTAAAATGGAAGTGGATATGAAAAATGTATTCAAAAATGCCCTCAACGTATTGCTGAACCCCGAAGTGCTGGTAGAAGTGAAGGGCAGTACACGCCTGGGTAAAGCCGGCATTTTTATCAATGTTCCTTTTGACTATTCGGGTAAACAGAAAGTAGCCTTCTTCTAAATAAAAAAGCCGCAGCAAGCGGCTTTTTTATTCCTGATAACCGGATCTTTATTTACATCGGTGGCATATTGCAGGGCTTGCCCTTTTGCGGCCCGCCACCTTCTTCGGGGCGTTTGCAAACAGGAGGTAAAGCTTTATAGGCATCTTCGGTGGCCCTGGCAGTATCAGCATCAAAACCTGCGTTATTGATAGCGGTTTTAATATAATCAAGCGTAATGCGTGTAGGAATATATTGTATGCGCAAAGTAGCTGCAGGCATGCTGATAACCCACCGCATAATACCCGCATCATCATTCGGCCCTTTTTCGCGGGATAAATAACTCTCTAACCGGTTTTTACATTCCCAGCATTTCAGCTGCGGAATTTTAATGGTTGCCCATTCTGCCTTTTTTTCCTGGGCATCTGCCAGGCGGCATGCCAGCATTAAAACAACGAGGAACAGGAGTTTTTTCATATTTCTACCTTGGTTTATAGTTCTTCCTATTTGCCCGTCCATGCAGCCGGATCTTTGCGCCATTCCAGCAGCAGGCTTTCCTTATCCGGGGCAATCATTTGTTTTTCCAGTGCCAGCTGAATCAGCGTTTCGTAATTGGTGAGCGAGCGGTAAGGAACCCCTGCTTTGGTAAATGCTTCCTCAGCAATACCAAAACCATAATTAAAAATAGACACCATACCCACTACTTCCACGCCTGCATTGCGCAATACATCTACTACCTGCAAACTGCTTTTGCCGGTTGAAATGAGGTCTTCTATAACAACGGTTTTCTGGCCTTTTTCGTACACGCCTTCAATCTGGTTGCCGAGACCGTGTTCTTTGGGTTTCGGGCGAACATAGATATAGGGCAGTTTCAGCTGGTCGGCTGCCATGGCACCCCAGGGAATGCCTGCAGTAGCCACACCTGCCAGCAGTTCGGCTTCTGCAAAATGCTCGAACAGCACATTGCACATTTCACTTTTGATAAAGTCACGAACAAACGGGAAAGACAATACTTTGCGGTTATCGCAATAAATAGGGCTCTTCCATCCGCTGGCCCAGGTAAATGGTTCGGCAGGACTGAGCTTTACTGCATTCACCTGCAACAATTTTTCTGCAACTGCTTTTTCATTTGTCATGCGGCGAAGTTAGTTTACAGAGTTTAAAGTTTCATGTTGAATGTTTAAAGTTTGATAACAAGGGCTCCCGGCGGGTTGATGTTTCAGATTCCAGGCGCTTCATTGTACATTGCAGCCTTATAAAATAAAGCAATGCAAAAGGAAATAACAGCAGCAGGCGGATTGGTATTTAATGATGCCAATGAATTACTGGTCATTTACCGTCGTGGTAAATGGGACCTGCCCAAGGGAAAACTGGATGAGGGCGAAACCATTGAAGCATGTGCTGTTCGCGAAGTGGAAGAAGAAACCGGTTTAACACAACTGGTGCTGGGCGAAAAAATAGGTGTTACACACCACGCGTATGTACAGGATGGAGACAATATTTTAAAAGCATCGCACTGGTACAGGATGCAGGCGCCCGGTGCACAAAAACTGGTGCCGCAAACCGAAGAAGACATAGAAAAAATTCAGTGGATAAACGCCACAGCTTTGCCTGAACTGTTAAAAAACAGTTATAGTAATATTGTGGAAATAGTGCACAAAAGCGGTTTTTTACGCTAAAGGCTTCAATTTCAATTAGCAAGTATAGTTAATTGATTATCACTTCGTAATTAGGGGAATTTTATAAAATGGCATGCCCTAAAAACAATAATGGAATCATATTTGTTCCCTAGTAGAACCTCTTCTGCAATCATCCCTGTTAGATGCAGATTTCTTTTTTAAACTACGGAGCTAAACAACATGAGCAAAACCATTATTGTATCGAACAGGTTACCTGTAAAAATTACGGAGCAGGACGGACAACTGAGTTTCAAAACAAGTGAGGGAGGCCTTGCAACAGGCCTGGGATCGGTGTTTCAGGCAGATGCCGAAAGTTTATGGATTGGATGGCCGGGTATGGAAGTACCCGATGAGCAGGAAAAAAATGTAACTGCACAGCTTAACGAACAGAGCCTTATTCCTGTTTACCTGTCAAAAGAAGAAATAACCCAGTATTATGAAGGGTTTTCGAATGAAGTACTGTGGCCGGTGTTTCATTACATGAGTACCTATGCACGTTACGAGAATATTTACTGGGACTATTACCAGCAGGTAAATGAAAAATTTAAAAATGCACTTATTGCCGTGGCGCAACCCGGCGATACCATCTGGATACATGATTACCAGTTGTTGTTATTACCGGGCTTAATAAGGGCTGTATTGCCTGAAGTCACTATTGGTTTCTTTCAGCACATCCCCTTCCCGTCGTACGAACTGTTCCGCCTGCTGCCCTGGCGCGCAGAACTGCTGAACGGTATGCTGGGCGCCGACCTGGTAGGTTTTCATACCTATGATGATGCACGGCATTTTTTGTCATCTGCCGCACGCATACTGCAGGTGCAAACCGCTTCCAACAATATACAATACAACGGCAGGTCAATTGTGGTGGAATCGTTCCCCATGGGTATTGACAATGCAAAATTTGAAGCACTGATCGATAACACGCAGGTGAAGCAGAACATCCTCAACCTGCGCGAAACATTCGGCAACGTGCACATTATTCTTTCCATTGACCGGCTGGATTACAGCAAGGGCATCCTGCAGCGTTTGCAGGCATTTGACCTGTTTATGCAGGATCACCCGGAGTACAAGGAAAAAGTATCGCTGTACATGATTGTGGTGCCCTCGCGCGATACCGTAACACAGTACCGTGAACTGCGCGATGAAATTGATAAGCTGGCCGGTAATATCAACGCCAGGTACCGTACCAACAACTGGTCGCCGGTGAATTATTTTTACCGCTCCTTCCCCATCGAAAACCTGTCTGCCCTGTTCCAGTTTGCCGATGTATGCCTGGTTACCCCTATGCGCGATGGCATGAACCTGGTATGCAAGGAGTATGTGGCCAGCCGCAAAAACAATGACGGCGTGCTGATTTTAAGTGAAATGGCCGGCGCTTCCAAAGAGTTGACCGACGCACTTATTGTAAACCCGAACAACGTATTACAGATGAGCCAGGCAATTGTAGCCGCGCTCAATATGCCGCTCGAAGAGCAAACGCGCCGCATGAAACAGATGCGCGAACTGGTAAGTAAATACAATGTAATGCACTGGGTAAGGGTGTTTATAGAACGCCTGGGCGAAGTAAAACGCATGCAGCAATCACTGCTTACCAAATACATTAGCCAGCGCACCCAGCAGTACATGAAAAACAAATACAACCGTGCAGACAAGCGGCTGTTTTTGCTGGACTATGACGGAACACTGGTGGGTTTTAACAACAATATAGACCAGGCAAAACCTGATAAGGAACTGTATCACCTGCTCGAAGAACTGGCCAGTGATGAAAAGAACAAGGTGGTGATCATCAGCGGCCGCAAACATGTTACGCTGGAAGAATGGTTTGGTCATTTAAAAATTGACCTGGTGGGTGAACATGGCGTATGGCATAAAGTGGCAGGCGGCAAATGGGAAGACCTGAAGGGCCTTACCACCGAATGGAAACAACATGTGCATCCTATTTTGAATGCCTATACCGACCGCACGCCCGGCTCGTTTATCGAAGAAAAAACCTATTCGCTGGTATGGCATTACCGCAAGGCCGAACGTGGCCTGGGCGATTTGCGCGCCAGTGAAATGATGAATAACCTGCGGTATATGATGGGCGACTGGGGCCTGCAGCTGCTGCCCGGCAACAAGGTGGTGGAAATAAAGAACATGGAAGTAAACAAGGGCAAGGCAGCACAGGTTTACCTGCACCGGTACAAGTTCGACTTTATTATGGCCATTGGTGATGATATTACCGATGAAGACATGTTCAAGGCTTTGAAAGATGAAGCGATTACCATTAAAGTCAACAGCAATCTTTCTTCTGCCAAATATTACCTGCGCGACTACAAGGAAGTGCGCAATTTCCTGAAGCTGCTGAGCTCAAAAATGTTTATCACCAAGGTACTCGACCGTGTCATGAACTGGATACCGAAGAGCTCGTTTGCACGAAGAGGGAGGTAAAAACAATTTGAAAATTTGAAGATTTGAAAGTGCACCTGCTCCCATGCCCGTGGCTGTGAGGATACAGCCGCGGGCGATATGAAGGAACGGCTCGCTAAGATAGTCTTGACTGTCGATGTCTCGATTCTCGAAGTTGGTACCCGCTAAATCACTCACGACTGACCACTCACCACTCACGCAAATAAAAAAGGCGCCTTTGCAAGGCACCTTTTTTATTTGCTATCCGGCTTTTTCAGAACCGCCACTGTGAGGCGGCTGATGCAGACAAGCCTGTTGTGTTCGTCGTGTATTTGAATGTCCCACACATGCGTGCTGCCGCCGATGTGCAGGGGTTTGCAGGTGGCAGTGACTTCGCCGCTGCGCACACCGCGGATGTGATTGGCATTAATCTCCAGGCCAACACAGTTGAATTTATCCTGGTTTACCACGCAGGCAGAAGCTACACTGCCCACTGTTTCGGCAAGAGCTACAGAAGCGCCGCCATGCAGCAGCCCCATGGGTTGGTGTGTGCGGTGATCAACAGGCATGGTTGCTTTAATATAATCAGGCCCTACTTCAACAAACTGCATACCCAGGTGATCGCCCATGGTGTTTTTGCCAAGGGGCTGCAGGTCTGCCGCGGTTAAACCGGGTTTGTACCACAGTGCCATTAGTACCTGCTGTTTTTTTCCAGTGAACGTTGTACCGGTTCTGGTAAAAACTGCCTGGCATCACCACCATTGCGGATAACATCACGTACCAGTGTGGAGGCAACAGATGTATATTGCGGTAAACAAGTTAAAAAGATGGTCTCAATCTGGGGGTCGAGTGTACGGTTCATGTCGGCGATTACTTTTTCGTATTCAAAATCGCTTACGTAACGGATACCGCGCAGTATATGGGTAGCGCCGATTTTGCGGCAGCAATCCACCGTTAAACCTTCGTATATGAGTACTTCTACTTTGGGTTCTTCGTGAAAAATTTCCTTTATCCATGCCACACGCTGTTCTTCGCTGTACATGGGCTGTTTGTTTACGTTGGTGCCAATGCCGATGTACAATTTGTCGAACAGGCTCAGCGAGCGTTTAACGATATCCACATGCCCGAGTGTTACGGGATCGAAGGTACCGGGAAACAGGGCAATGCGTTGTGTTGTCATATCTGAAGGTTTACGAAGAAACGTGCTTAGTTTTCCCGGTTGGCCAGCAGGTACAATGCAGCCATACGAACAGCCACACCGTTTTCTACCTGGTTCAGGATAATGGATGAAGGCCCGTCTGCCACATCAGAATCCAGCTCAACACCGCGGTTAATAGGGCCAGGGTGCATGATCACGATTTCCTTGTTCAGGCTTTCGAGCATGCGGCGGTTAATGCCATAAGCCAGGCTGTATTCGCGCAGTGAGGAAAACAGCGGCTGGCTCTGCCTTTCCAGCTGAATACGCAGTACATTCGCTACATCGCACCATTGCAGTGCTTTTTTCACATTGTATTCAACACGCACATCAAGTGCATCCGTAAGGTATTTGGGAATCAATGTTGGCGGACCGGCAACCGTTACTTCCACGCCCATTTTGGTGAGCAGGTAAATATTGCTGAGCGCTACACGGCTATGCATGATATCGCCGATGATGGCCACTTTCAAACCTTCCAGTCTGCCTGTTTTTTCTTTCATTGAAAACGCGTCGAGCAAAGCCTGGGTAGGATGTTCGTTGATACCATCACCTGCATTTACAATCGCCGCTGGAATGTGTTTGGCCAGGAAGTGCGGGGCGCCGCTGGCGCTGTGACGCATAACCACCATATCCACTTTCATGCTCAGGATATTATTTACGGTATCAAGCAGGGTTTCTCCCTTGGCCACCGATGAAGCACTGGCAGTAAAATTCAGCACATCAGCCGATAAGCGGCGTTCTGCCAGCTCAAACGACATACGTGTACGCGTTGAATTTTCGAAGAAAAGATTAACGATGGTAATATCTCTGAGTGACGGAACCTTTTTAACCGGCCGCTGCAATACGTCTTTAAAATCCTGTGCAGTCGAAAGAATGAGGCTGATATCCTCCCGGGTAAGATTTTTAATGCCTAGCAGATGTTGCGTAGATAGTTTCATTAAAATGCAAAATTAGCGCAAAAAAATGATCGGAGGCAACTTTAAATGATCATATCAAGGGCGTTGCTGCAGAAATTACAGCAACACCACTTCTTCCCTGTTGTCTTTTTCTTTCCAGTACACCTTTACTTTCTGCGAAACAAAAGTATCGATGGAACGGCCGGTATAATCGGCCTGTATGGGCAGTTCGCGGCTAAAACGGCGGTCTATCAGCACACACAGCTCCACCTTGGCGGGCCTGCCAAAATCAAGCAATGCATCAAGTGAAGCACGGATGGTGCGGCCTGTCCACAACACATCATCAATGATCACTACTTTTTTATTTTCAATAGTAAAAGGGATATCGGTTTTATTGGCTACATGCAGTTCCTTGCGTACATCATCCCTGTAAAACGTAATATCGAGCTTGCCATATTTTACTTTCTCCGGCGCCACCAGCTGCTGCAGTTCGGCCGCTACCCTGTCGCTCAGGAATACGCCCCTGGGCTGAATGCCAATCAACACGGTATCTTCCAGCTGCAGGTGGTTCTCGAGTATCTGGTGGGCAAGTCTTTTTACCGTTAAAGCTACTTGCTGCTCAGTCAAAATCGATTTCAAATTCGTCGCATTTTGCCACTAAAATAGTGAAAGCAAACTGAATCACGAACTGGCAGCAAAATGGTTATGGACTGAACGACTGAATTGTTTTACCACAGCCCTGCTTTTTTCTACGCGTATACCGGCCCGGCAGCAGCTGCAGCAGCGCGTTCATAGCGAAAGGGAACCTGCTGCTGTTGTTGTAATTGTTGTTCCAGCATAGCGGCGAAAGTGTTAAAATACAATACCACATGTTCGCGCACATTGCGTTTAAGCCAGCGGAAGCCGCCCGGCAGCTGTTGCAGCACATCTTTGCTATCGAGGTATTCAAGGTGGTGAATATCGGTAGGCGTTAATCCCAGCTGCTGCAATTTGGCAAGCAATAAACTAACCGGTGCATTGGTAACACCGCAATATTCTTCTGCCAGTTCAGTCCATTCACCGGCAGCAGTATGTGCATAACGCAGTATCTCTTCTTTCGACAAACTGGTTACGGTTTGCAGCAGGTTGCCGCAGTTACAGCTGCCGTGATGCCCCCAGGCATAAGCAGCGCCTGCAGCCAGTTTGCCTGCAGTTTCGCGCAGTGCGCCGATAAGCGCCATATTGGGTGTTGCCATAGTTTTAAAGTTACAAACAATCGGTCTTACTGCACACCGTTACAAAGCGCCTGTATTTTTGGTGAACCGGAATTTCCCCTATCTTACGCACTTTAATGCGATATACAACATGAAAAAAACAGTATTCAGCTTTGCATTGCTCGCTATGGCAGGCACAGCATTCTGCCAGGTAAAAGCCAAACCGGCATCACAGGGCACTGCGGCCAAAACCACTGCTGCCGCCCCTGCCATTAAAACACCCATCGATTCGTTCAGTTATGCCGTAGGGTTGAGTACTGCTACTTTTTTTAAGGAAAAAGGTGCTACGCAAATCAATTCTGCCATGATTGCCAAAGCGTGCGAAGATGTATTCAAAAAGAACCAGCCTTCGATGACGGTTGAGCAGATGAACAAGGTGATTATGACCTATATGCAAAAGCTCGACCGTGATAAAACAGCCGTGGCACGTAAAGCAGGTGAAACCTACCTTGCCGAAAACAAAAAGAAAACCGGCGTGGTAACCTTACCCAGCGGTTTGCAATACCAGGTTGTAAAAGAAGGCACCGGTACCAAACCCGGCCCAACAGATACCGTTAAAGTACACTATACAGGCACCCTGATCGATGGCACCGTATTCGACAGCTCCGTTGACCGCGGCGAACCCATTACCTTCCCTGTGAACGGCGTTATCCCAGGCTGGACAGAAGCCCTGCAACTGATGCCTGTAGGCAGCAAATGGAAACTCTTCATCCCCTCTGACCTCGCTTACGGCGACAGGGACATGGGCGATAAAATCAAAGGCGGATCAGTGCTGGTGTTTGATGTAGAACTGCTGAGCATAGAGAGCAAAACGGGGAAAGAATAACAGCAGTGAGTGATCTTAGCAACGGTTTTTCGGGAATCGACAGTCGACACATCGAGACTATCTTAGCGAAGGCTCTGTTGGCGCGAAAACTATGCAGATTTATTCAGCCATTAAGCAATAGATCCATTTAACCATTGCCTTAATTAGCACATCTTCAAATTTTCAAATGATAAAAAAATCCCCCCGGCAACCGGGGGGATTTTTTTATCAGCTTTCCATATGGAAAGGATACTTATAATCTGTTGGCGGGTTAAATGTTTCTTTGATAGTGCGTGCACTTAACCAGCGGTAAATATTAAGCATGCTGCCGGCCTTATCGTTCGTTCCGCTTGCGCGTGCACCGCCGAATGGCTGCTGGCCTACAACAGCGCCTGTTGGCTTGTCATTCACATAGAAGTTACCGGCTGCATTGCGTAAGCGTGAAGTAGCCAGGGTAATGGCTTCGCGGTCCTGCGCAATGATAGAGCCTGTTAATGCATACGGTGAAGTGGTATCTACCAGGTTCATGGCGCCTTCAAAATTATCGGCGTTGTATACATAAATGGTCAGTACCGGCCCGAAGATCTCTTCACACATCGTGAGCGATTTGGGGTCTTTGGTTTCAATGATAGTAGGTTCAACAAAGTAACCTTCTTTTTTGCTGCAGTTGCCGCCGGTAAGAATGGTTGCTTTCTTGTCTTTCTTCACTTTCTCGATATAGCCTTTGATTTTGTCAAAGCTTCTTTCATCAATAACCGCATTGATAAAATTGCTGAAGTCTTCTACAGAACCCATCTTCATGGTCTGCACCATGGCAACGAGCTTGCGTTTTACTTCTTCTGCAATATTACCGGGTATATAAGCGCGTGAGGCAGCAGAACATTTCTGGCCCTGGTATTCAAATGCGCCTCGTGCCAATGCAACAACCGTAGCATCTACATCTGCACTTTTGTGTACCAGCACAAAATCCTTACCACCTGTTTCACCAACAATGCGCGGGTAGCTTTTATATACAGGCAGGTTGGCACCAATGGTTTGCCAGATATTATTGAACACCTTGGTAGAACCGGTGAAATGGATGCCTGCAAAATCAGGGTGCGAAAGGCAGGTATCGCCCAGCACCTG
Organism: Deminuibacter soli; assembly: GCF_003412455.1. GTDB lineage: Bacteria > Bacteroidota > Bacteroidia > Chitinophagales > Chitinophagaceae > Deminuibacter > Deminuibacter soli. The sequence continues at coordinate 259,604 of NZ_QTJU01000003.1, forward strand.
GCCGTCTACATAAATGAGGTTGATAACACCGTCTGGTAAGCCCGCTTCTTTCATAATACGCATAAACATCTGTGCTGCGTATACCTGTGTATCTGCGGGTTTCCATACCACTACGTTGCCACACATGGCAGCACTGGTTGGCAGGTTGCCGGCAATAGCGGTGAAGTTGAAAGGTGTTACAGCCAGCACAAAACCCTCAAGCGGACGCCATTCGGTGCGGTTGTGCACGCCTGGCGCCGAAGCCGGCTGCTGTTTGTATATTTCGCTCAGGTAATGAACATTGTAGCGTAAAAAGTCGATCAGCTCACAGGCGCTGTCAATCTCGGCCTGGTAAGCATTTTTGCTTTGCCCCAGCATGGTGGTACCGTTCATGTACGGGCGGTATTTGGTGGCAATAAGATCGGCTGCTTTCAAAAAGATATGCGCCCTGTCTTCCCATGGCATGTTGGCCCAGGCTTCCTTGGCTTTCAGTGCAGCCTCAATGGCCTGCGTTACATGTTTTTGCTCGCCCATGTGAAAATAACCCAGCACATGCGCTTTCTCATGCGGCGGGTTTAATTCCACCTTGTTTCCCGTGCGTACAGCCCTGCCGCCAATGTACATGGGTACATCTACCTGTTTTTTCTTCAGTTCTGCTAACACTTTTTTCAATGTTGCCCTTTCCGGCGAACCCGGTGCGTAACTGAGCACCGGCTCGTTGGCAGGCATCGGGTAATGAAAATATCCCAGATTCATGCGGAAAAAATTTTGCGCAAACCTAAGAAAATAAAGTCTTTTGTATGATTATTGTTCAATAATGCGGTTTTCTATATGCGATATTTCTTCTGGTTCTGGACTACCACTGTACAACTGGCCTTTTACATCGTACGCTCACGCAGGCGTGAAACAGCGCGTGCCTATGCTTTACTGGCTACCATTGAACAGCAGTACCAGGGAAATTTTAACAAGGCCACACGCAAGAAAATAGCAGTCAGTCATGGCATCTACAACCCCATGATCTGCGATGCTTTTACCCGTTTGCATGGCCGGCTTACCAGCGACAGCGAAAAAATGCGCCTGGTGCATTATTTCATCTGCAGCTCCCTGTTCGATGATTTTACCGATTATCCTACTATTTCAGAAGAACAGTTGCTGCAACTCTCTTTTCAGCCAGAGCAATACCATGGAGACAGTTTTGATGAAAAAGTGTTCCGGCAATCGCACCTGCTGTTAAAGGAATACGTGCATGACAAGGCCGCCTACGAAAACATTGCGCGGCAATTATACAAGGCACAGCTGTTTTCCCGCAAACAAAGCCACAGCAGCCTGCCTGAAGAAACCATCCGTGAAATTACTTTTACCAAGGGCGGTTATGCCGTGTTGCTGTGCAGGCATTATCTCGATGTACAGGCCACTGCCGCAGAAGATGAATGCTGGTACCGCATGGGGACTATTATTCAGCTTACCAACGATTTGTATGATATTTACAAAGACCTGCAGGAGCATATTACCACGCTCCCAGGCAGTATGACGAATGCCTACGCCTTCGAGCTGTTTTTCCTGGAGCAGGTCAACGCCATGAAGGCTGCCATTAAAGCCCTGCCCTACCCGCAGCAGCGCAAGCAAACATTCAGTCTGGCCATGGCAGGTATTTATTCTTTCGGATTAATTGCCCTCGATCAGCTGAAAACACTGCAGGGCAATGCGCTTCAGCTGCCCGATTTGCACACTTTACCCCGCAAAGCCCTGATCGTTGACATGGAGAAAATGGCCAACAGGCGCAAATGGTTTGCGTTCACGTACAAACACGCGCGTTTGTCAGCCATCTGACCATGCAACGCACCACCATCTTCCTTAAAGATTTTGCCGGAATTAAAAAAGATATTACTTTAGAAAATATATTTTAAAACTCCCTCAAGATCCTATGTGTAGCCGGTGCTATTCAACCCAGCCAGCAGTATGGCTATTGGCCGTACAATGTAGTTTACCGAACCTGGTAACTACCGTAAACCTGTCACCGCACTTTTCATTCAATCATATGCCAGATACGCGTTACAGCAGTTGTTAACAACTGTGCTGTAAACCCGCGGGCAATACCTGTTGCCTGTATTTATTTCTAACCTGAACCATTTACATGTATACAACCCATTTTCAACTTTACCTTAAAACAACACATTATGCAACGCTACGAATTGCACATTACCAGGCGCAACAACTGGTATGATGATGACAGTGAAAAAAGCATTACCCTGGATGAATGGAAAACATTTATAAAGGAGAATGAAGACATGCATCTCGACAGCACGTTTGAAGCTAAAATGCAGAACGGCGAATCTTTCTCTTTCGAAAGCCTGGAACTCACCCGCTGGAGCGGATATTCAGGCAGCCGTACCTGCGGCAATCATGCCTGGTTTAATTACTGGTCGGGCAATATCACTGTTAAAAATCCAGACGACGAAATTATTTACCAGATGCTGAACATTGCCCGTAAGCTCAATGCCAAAGTACAGGGCACACAGGGCGAAGAATACACAGAAACTTATTTTACACGCGCGCAGATAAGGTTTTTCGATGCGAACAAACCTTACCGGCGCTGGTGGCATTTATGGTAGTCATACTGCTGAAGCATTAACACTCAGGCAAACTGATGGGCACGTTTACAGCGAGGCCGCCATCTGCAGTTTCCTTGTATTTGGAGTTCATGTCAAGCGCGGTGCTCCACATGGTTTTAATCACTTTGTCGAGCGATACCTTGGCATAATCCGGTGCACTTTGCAATGCCAGTTGCGATGCAGTAATGGCTTTAATAGCGCCCATGGTATTGCGTTCTATACAGGGTATCTGCACCAGTCCGCCAATGGGGTCGCAGGTTAGTCCCAGGTGGTGTTCCATGGCTATTTCTGCAGCCATCAACGCCTGTCGCTGCGTGCCGCCCATGCTTTCGGTAAGTGCACCTGCAGCCATTGCAGACGACACGCCTATTTCTGCCTGGCAGCCACCCATTGCTGCCGAAATGGTAGCGCCCTTTTTAAAGATGCTGCCTATTTCAGAAGCCGTGAGCAGAAAGCGGAAGATCTTCTCATCATCGTACCCGTCACAGAAAACAATAAAGTATTGCAGCACTGCAGGTATTACGCCTGCCGCACCGTTGGTTGGCGCTGTTACCACGCGGCCAAATGATGCATTTTCTTCATTCACTGCCAGTGCAAAGCAGCTCACCCAATCGAGTATGTACTGGAAGCTGCATTGTTTTGAACGGATGGCTGCTATCCAGGAATCGTAGTCATGATAATTTGTACCCTGCGATAATTTCCGGTTTAAATCAAATGCGCGCCTGCGCACATGCAAACCGCCGGGTAATTCGCCCTGGTTATGACAGCCGCGGTACATGCAATCGCGCATGGTTTCCCATATCTTCCAAACACCATCCCGGGTTGCTTTTTCACTGCGCCAGGCGTTTTCGTTTTCCATTACTACTTCGTTGATTGACATGCCGGTTTTCATGCACCAATGCAGCAGGTCGTCTGCCGTGTTTACCGGGAAAGGCAAATCCACCGAACCGGGCCCGCCATGCTGATCACCCTCTTTTACCACGAAACCGCCGCCAATGGAATAATAGGTTTCGCTGATGGTTTCACCATTGACCAGTGTTACCAGAAAACTGAGCCCGTTGGGGTGAAAAGGCAATGTTTCGTTGAAAAGGAACTGCACGTCTGTTGCCGGATCAAAATCAATCCACTGCACACCGCCCCAATGCAGTTTACGGTCGCGGTTCATGTCAGCAATCTTGTCATTAATGCTGTTTACATCAATGGTTACCGGGTCTTCGCCATGTAAACCCAGCAATACGGCTATATCGGTGCCATGCCCCTTGCCTGTTTTGGCCAGTGAGCCATACAGCAGCACCTGTACTGCCTGTACCGGCACCCCGGGAAACCGCGCCTCCACAGCCGCTACCATACGCTGTGCAGCCCGCCATGGGCCTAATGTATGTGAACTGGAAGGACCAACACCTATTTTAAACATGTCAAATACCGATATCGCTTCGTGGGGCATAGTTTAGATTGAGGGCGTAAAGCTAATGTGAAAACCAATTTGAAAATGGGGAACAATGGTTAAATGGATAAATTGTTTAATAGCGGAGAATAGCTGTAAGCGGTAAGCTTTTAGCTGATAGCCTGTTAGGGTTGGCCTGCGGCAGTAGTGTGTCGATTCTCGATTCCCGGTGGCCTTCCACTCACGACTGACGACTGACGTCTCACGAAAAACACCTGCTAAGATAGTCTCGACTGTCGATGTCTCGATTCTCGATGGTTCTCCTATATTTGTGCACGAAGTACGGCGTTATTCCTGTTTAATAGATGACAACCTGTATACCAGATTGATTATGAAGAAAATAATTGCTTTTTTACTTGCAGTGGCAGTGGTTTCGGCGGTTTTATATGGCTGTAAAAACAAATCAGCCGAGCCGCCGGGGTTGTCTATCGGGCAGGTACTGGCCAATGACAGCAGCTTATCGATTATGAAGAAGGCGGTAGACAAAGCCGGTCTGGATACCTTGCTGCGCAGTGCGGCCACCTTTACTTTTTTTGCGCCCAACAATGAAGCCATGATTGCTGCAGGCATTACGGCAGCTTCCCTGGATAACCTCAGTGCCGATTCGGTAAAAAGCCTGGTAAGCGGTCACCTTGTGGCTACTGCCCTGCTGCAATCGCACATACCCGACACGCTGACCATTTACGCGGTGAACGGAGACAATATGCATATCACCAATAACCCCAACGGCTTTTTTGTGAATGCTTCTCCTATTAAACAAAGCGTGCTGGCCTCTAACGGTTTGCTGGAAGTTATCAGCATTGTTATTAAACAACCTTCACAAACCATCGGTCAGTACCTGAAAGCAGACACCAGTTTCTCTTACCTGCTGCGTGTTTATGATACCGTGCAGGTAACCCACCTGCTCGACAGCAGCAGCGGCAGCATTACCCTGTTTGCGCCCGATAACAATGCGTTTCGTGTGGCAGGACTGGATATCGATACTTTCCATGCTTTTTATGACAGCCTGTTTGGCGGTGCGCATATGTTTACCAAAATGGTGCTTACTTCTGACTTCATAGACAAAAAGATATTCCCTGTTAACAACACCCTGCTGCGTATTGCGCCGGATACCCTGTATTCGTTTGTTACATCACCTGATTATTTTATGCGCCGCTACCGCAGTGACGATCAGCCTTCATCGCTCATTGTAAAGCCCAATATCCTTTGCACCAACGGGGTGATCCATACATTGCAAAGAGCCATGCGCTAGGCGCGTGAATTGTGAGTGATCTAATCTTAGCGAGTACCAGTTCGAGAATCGAGACATCGACAGTCGTGAGTGATCGTAGCGAGTACCATTACCATCCGCCTGCGGCTGTGTCCTCACAGCCGCTCAATTTCGGGTTGAAGAACATGGCTGTGGGGACACAGCCATGGGCAAGTGGTTTACTCACCTCACAGTCCCGGCCTGACGCTTGCAGCTGTTTCCAGTCGTGAGTGATCGTAGCGAGTACCATTACCATCCGCCTGCGGCTGTGTCCTCACAGCCGCTCAATTTCGGGTTGAAGAACATGGCTGTGGGGACACAGCCATGGGCAAGTGGTTTACTCACCTCACAGTCCCGGCCTGACGCTTGCAGCTGTTTTCAGTCGTGAGTGATCGTAGCGAGTACCATTACCATCCGCCCGCGGCTGTGTCCTCACAGCCGCTCAATTTCGGGTTGAAGAACATGGCTGTGGGGACACAGCCATGGGCAAGTGGTCTTTGAATTTTATCTAAGCCAGCTCCTAAACCATTGATCTATTTTTTGTTTTTAGCCATAAAACCATCAATCCATCTAACCATTTTTGTATTATTTCCCCCGTTCTGCTCGCGGATTCCTATTTTTGCTGCATTGTAAACTTTGTTATAACCATGCAACTATCTTCTCTTCTCCAGCGCTTCAATGAACCGGAGACTTTAAAAATGGCCAAACTCGGCCGCGAATTAAGAGCACAAGGCATCGACGTAATTGACCTGAGCCTGGGTGAGCCTGACTTTGACACGCCCGCGCACATTAAGGAAGCTGCAATAAAGGCCATCAACGATAACTGGAGCCACTACACTCCTGTTGCTGGTTTTGCCGACCTGAAGGAAGCTGTTTGTGCAAAGCTGAAGAGAGACAACAACCTGGACTATAAACCCGAAAATATTGTGGCCAGTACAGGCGCCAAACAAAGCCTGGCCAACACCATCCTCGCACTGGTTGACGATGGCGACGAAGTAATTATCCCCACACCTTACTGGGTAACTTACTCAGAGCTGGTAAAAATTGCCCGTGGCAAAGTGGTAGAAATCCGCAGTGCACTGGAAAGCGGTTTCAAAATCACTCCTGCACAGCTCGAAGCAGCCATTACGCCCAAAACAAAGGTGTTCATGTTCTCTTCACCCTGTAACCCTTCAGGCGCCGTGTACAGCAAGGAAGAACTGGCTGGCCTGGCAGAAGTGTTCAGGAAATACCCGGAGATCTATATCATTTCTGACGAAATTTACGAATACATCAACTTCGTTGGCACACACGAAAGCATTGCGCAGTTCCCTGACCTGAAAGACCGTATCATTCTCATCAACGGGCTGAGCAAGGGTTTTGCCATGACCGGCTGGCGTTTGGGCTATATTGCCGCAAGCCCCGAAGTAGCCAAAGCCACTGAAAAACTGCAGGGCCAGTTTACCAGTGCAACCTGCTCTATTACACAGAAAGCCGCTGTGGCAGCCTTAACCGGCAACCTGAAACCTTCTGAAGAAATGACAGAAGAGTTTACCCGCAGAAGAGCCAAAGTAATGGAAATTGTAAAAGACATTCCTGGCATCAAATGTGGTGAACCCGAAGGTGCTTTCTACATTTTCCCTGATGTATCTTCTTACTACGGCAAATCAGATGGTACCACCACCATTGCCAATGCAGCCGATTTCTGTATGTACCTGCTGAACACCGCACACGTATCATCTGTAATGGGCGATGCATTCGGTGAACCCAAATGTGTACGTTTCTCTTTTGCCAACAGCACTGCCAATATCGAAAAAGGCTGGGCACGCATTAAAGATGCACTGGCTAAACTGAAATAGTTTTTACGAAACTACCACCATACTAAACCGGTAACAGCACTGCCTGTTGCCGGTTTTATTTTCACCATATTAGAATTTACGCTGCGATGGATGCTAAAATGCAGATGTTCGAAAACCGGTTACTGAAGGTGTACAAACACAAAAGCAAACTCGCCAAACGGCAGGATATTGGTTGCTACCGCATATACGACCATGATTTGCCCGAGTTCCCGTTTTGTATTGAACGCTATGAAGATAAACTGTACCTCGCCGAATACCTGCGCCGCCATGGCATGAGCGATGAAGAACATGAAGTGTGGCTGGATGAATGCATCGCAGAAATAAGCCGCCTGCTGCAGATTGATACCGACCATATTTTTGTACGCCAGCGTAAACGCATGAGCCACCGCCAGCAAGACCAGTACCAGAAGCTGGATGTGCAGCAGGATAACTTCACCGTGCAGGAAAATGGCCTTAACTTCCTGGTTAACCTTACCGATTACCTTGATACTGGTTTATTTCTCGACCACCGTACCACGCGTAAAATGGTGATGGACCAGGCCAAAGACAAACGTGTGCTGAACCTGTTTTGTTATACCGGCTCCTTCTCGGTATACGCTGCAGCTGCTGGCGCAGCCAGCGTTACGTCGGTTGACTTGTCCAAAACCTATCTCTCCTGGGCAGAAGACAATTTCAAAGCCAATAACCTTACAGACGACAAACGCTACCACTTTATTCATGCAGATGTAAAGCAATACCTCAAAACCCTTGCCCCCAACCAGTTTGACCTGGTGGTTATGGACCCGCCTACTTTCAGCAACAGCAAACGCATGAAAGATTTCCTCGACATACAGCGCGACCACGTAGAACTGCTCAACGATGTACTCGCCGCCACCACTTCAGGCGGTACTGTATACTTCAGCACCAATTTCACCCGGTTCGTTTTAGACACCGAACAAATCAAAGCCGTCAACATCCGCGATATCACCAAGGCCACCACACCATTCGACTTCGAAGGCAAACTAAAGCGCTGGTGCTACAAGATGGAGAAGGCGTAGAACAATTTGAAAGTGTGCTAATGAGAGAACAATGGTTGAATGGATTGATGGCTCAATGGCTGAAAACACCTTTGTGCCCTTTGCGTAAATCTTTGTGATCTCTGCGGTTAAAATTCCGCTTAGTTCTTCGCACAGCTAAAGTCTTCGCTAAGATAGTGTCGAAGTGTCGAGGTCTCGATTCTCGAACTGCTACTCGCTACTGCTTCGCATCTTCTTCTTTCAGGATATACGATTTGTGAAAAAATCCCAGCTTGTAGGTATACCAAACCTGGTAATGCGTGCTTAAAGAATCCTGGTTGTAGTGCATCACCAAACGGTACAACCCATTGCGGCGGTAAGCAATCCATTCGTCGGGTTGCGAAGGAGTAAATGTGGTATCGTTGCTGGTGGTATGGCCGAAATACTGGTGAAGCAGGCTGCGCTTGTACCCCAGCGGTATGTGCGACCAGCGGTAAGGTAATGACAAAGATGCAGTTTTGGGAATAGCGATAAATAAGGTGAGCACACCGGTAATGAGCAGTGCTGCTGCTATCGCGATAAAGAAAGGCTTTTTACGTGCAACAAATCCCTGCTGAGCCATGCTACTGTTTTGCGATGGTTAAAAATTGTTCGTGCAGTTCTGCTACCTGCGGGATAAGCAGCTGCTGTTCATCGTTCACGATTACGAAATCGCAAAGACGCATTTTAATATTGTCATCTACCTGGTTGCCCATGCGTTTCAATACTTCCTGCCTGGTAACATTATCGCGCGACATGGCACGTTGTATACGCAGGGCCTTAGGCGCATACACGCCAATGATGTAATCAACATGCCCGGCGCCACCACCTTCAAACAGCAGGGCTGCTTCTTTAATGGCATAGGGAAAGCTTTGCTGCTGCATCCATTCATCTGCTGCGGTAATGGTAAGCGGGTGTACCAGGGCATTGAGCTGCTCCAGCTTAAAGGGATCGGAAAAAACGATGGAAGCCAGCAACCGGCGATTCAGCTGGCCACCGGCATATACTGCGTCGCCGAAGGCAGTGCGGATGGCCTGCTGCAGTGCGGTATTTTCGGTCATCACTTTTTTGGCAGCTGCATCGGCATCAAATACGGGCACACCCATGCCATGAAAAATAGCGGCCACAGTGCTTTTGCCGCTGCCGATACCGCCGGTTAAACCAATCTTCAGTGTCATGCGCCGTTAGAGTTTAAAAAAAAGGAACCAGGCACGGTGTGCTGGTTCCCTTGTACTACGCTGGTTAGTGTGGCCGGTAAAAGCCGCACAGCGCAGGGCATTATTTGGTTTCTGTTGCAGTGGAACCGGCCAGCGCTTTGTTTAAAGCAGCTGTCCATTCTGAACTGATCGCAGATTTTTCGATTTTGATATAGCTGCCCGGGCTGGTTTCGAGCTGCAGGGTATTGTCTTCGTTGATTTTGTTGACAGTACCATGGATACCGGCAATGGTAACGATTTTATCACCTTTCTGCAGGTTCTCGATGAACTTCTTCTGCTCTTTGGCTTTTTTAGCCTGGGGGCGGATCATAAACAACCAGAACACGAGGATGATAGCGCCCATCATAATCAGTTGAGGCATTCCACCACCGCCGCCGGCGCCACCCTGGGGGGCTGCCAATAAATAAACATGCATCATTGTTGTTTGTATTGAATTAAGAATTTGGTATTACTTTTCTTTCAGTTCACCTGTAAACACCAGCTCAAACTGCTGCTGCGGTTTGGTGTTGGCGGTTACCCGGATATTTTTACGCACGCTGCCGGGGTGCGATTTGTTGCTGTCGAATGCGCCGGTTACCACACCCTGTTCACCGGGAGCCACGGGCGATTTGGTAAAATCAGGCACTGTACAACCACAGCCCGCCACTACATTGCTTAAGATGAGCGGTTTGGTGCCCGTGTTTTTAAAACGGAACGTTACCTTCACCTGTTCGCCAAAATTCACCGTTCCAAAGTTTACGGTTGAATCGAGCCACTGGATAGTGGTGTAATTGGCAGTATCGGCCTGAACTTTCTCCAGTTCTGCAGCTGCCCTTGACGAGCCGTTGCTTTTACACGCAACAATGGCCAGTGCCAGAACAGGGAGCATTAAAAACGAACGTACTTTCATGAATCGGAAATTGCGCTGCAAATGTAGGGAGATTAAGCTTTCTGCCTGAAATCTGTTTTGCGAATCTTATCCTGCGCCAGCAAATCTTTATGAATGCCGTCGAGTATGCCGTTTACAAACTGGCCGCTTTGCGGTGTACTGTAGTCTTTTGCTATGTCAATGTATTCGTTAATGGTAACCTTTGGCGGAATGGTTTCAAAGTACAGGAACTCTGCCACACCCATCTGCATCAGAATCATGTCCAGCTGTGCAATACGCTCGGCATCCCAGTTTTTTAACTTGGGTTTAATGATATCAAGCAGGTGCTCTTTCTTTTCCATGGTGGTGTTGAGCAGGCTGCGTGCAAACTGCCATTTCTCTGTACCCAGCATTTCCTGCAGGTTAAAGGAAGCAGGCTTTTGCAGGTAGTTCATAATCAGCTGCAGCATCATTTCCGCATCATCGTCCCAGTTGGAAAAATTCTCTTCAATAAAAGAATGGAAATCTTCATTGGCAAGCATCAGATCGGTGAAAATAAACTGGATAATGTCTTTCTCCGTTGATTTTTCACGGCCCTGTACTGCAATATACGCCTGGTATTTCTCGGTTTCGAGCAGTTGCAGGTACACTTTCCGGATCCACTCGATAGTACCTTCAATGTTTTTCGGATTATCAGCAGCTACCGCTTTTTTATACGATTCGTTCTCGAGTATTTTCCAGAGCAGTTCGTTGCCTGCCAGCTTGGTATTTACATTGAGATCTTCCGCGGTAAGAAGGTGCCTGGATGCGCGCTGTTTGGCATCCGTTTCTGCATAACGGGTAACTTCCATTAAAAAATGCAGCAGGTAAACAAATAACTCACGTGACTGGTCTAACTGTGTGGAAAGGGTTTTCACCGGGTCTGTTTTGCCAGTTTTCTGGTCATCCATCGTTTCCAGTGCATAAATCAGTTGCATCACTTTAACCCTGATATTTCGTCTGCTGATCATAAAAAAAGAACTTTAGAAGCAGCGAAGATAGGAAGAAAGCTGACAGCAGCCAACCCAAACTCGCAGCGGGATGGGGTTATTCCCTCAGGGAAGCAGCGAAGGCGGGTGAATAGTGAATAGTCAATCGTGAATAATTTGCCTTTAACAGAAATTCTCTAAACTCATTTCCTGAAATTTTGTCATCATGCATTACTTTGCACTCCGCTTATTCCCGGGTTTTGGCAGAAACCGGGAATGACAACGGTAATACAGGCGGGTTTAAAATGAAAATTTGACCCTTTTGAACTGACTGGCCGAAAAATTGCTTGGCTAATGGCCTGTAAAATCAACTGTTTACAAAAATAAAAATTGATACATTATGGCTAAAAAACTCAATGTTACCCCTTTGCACGACAGGGTGATCGTAAAACCAGCCCCTGCTGAGGAAAAAACAGCTGGCGGTATCATTATCCCTGACACAGCAAAAGAAAAACCCCAGCGTGGCACAGTGATCGCTGCTGGTCCCGGGAAAAAAGATGAGCCTGTTACTGTTAAGGCGGGTGATACAGTTTTATATGGAAAATACGCTGGTACTGAAATCCAGATCGAAGGCAACGATTACCTGATTATGCGTGAAAGTGACATCCTCGCTATTGTTTAATAACAGGCGGATCAAGTTCTCAATTATTCAATTCACAAATTCTCAAATCAAACATAATGGCAAAACAGATTTACTTCGATATCGAAGCCAGAAATAAAATGAAAAAGGGTGTTGATACCCTTGCTAACGCAGTAAAAGTAACCCTCGGACCAAAAGGCCGTAACGTGGTTATTGAGAAAAAATTCGGTGCACCTGCTGTAACCAAAGACGGTGTTACCGTTGCCAAAGAAATTGAACTGGAAGACGCTATTGAAAACATGGGCGCCCAGATGGTGAAAGAAGTAGCTTCAAAAACTGCTGACATTGCCGGTGACGGTACTACTACCGCTACTGTGCTGGCCCAGGCTATCATTGGCGAAGGTTTGAAAAACGTAGCCGCCGGTGCAAATCCTATGGATCTGAAACGCGGTATCGATAAAGCAGTTGACGCTATCGTAGCCAACCTGCAGAAACAATCCCAGACTGTTGGTAACGACAGCAAAAAAATTGAACAGGTAGCAACCATCTCTGCCAACAACGACAGCGAAATTGGCAAACTGATTGCCCAGGCTTTCGGTAAAGTAGGTAAAGAAGGTGTTATCACTGTTGAAGAAGCAAAAGGTACCGAAACAACTGTTGACGTTGTGGAAGGTATGCAGTTCGACCGCGGTTACATCTCTCCTTATTTCGTTACCAACAGCGAAAAAATGGAAGCTGAACTGCAGAACCCTTACATCCTGATCTATGATAAAAAGATCAGTGCGATGAAAGATATCCTGAGCATCCTGGAAAAAGTTGCACAGAGCGGCCGTCCCCTGGTGATCATTGCTGAAGACCTCGAAGGTGAAGCACTGGCTACCCTGGTGGTGAACAAACTGCGCGGTACTTTGAAAGTAGCTGCTGTTAAAGCGCCCGGCTTTGGCGACAGAAGAAAAGAAATGCTGCAGGACATCGCTATCCTTACAAAAGGTATGGTGATCAGCGAAGAACAGGGTTACAAACTGGAAGGTGCCGATATCACTGCACTGGGTCAGGCTGCTTCTATCACCATCGATAAAGACAATACTGTAATCGTTGGCGGTAAAGGTAAAAAAGACGATATCCTGTCTCGCGTAAACCAGATCAAAGCACAGATCGAATCAACTACTTCTGATTATGACCGCGAAAAACTGCAGGAGCGCCTGGCTAAACTGGCCGGTGGTGTTGCTGTACTGTACGTTGGTGCTGCTACAGAAGTGGAAATGAAAGAAAAGAAAGACCGCGTAGACGATGCACTGCACGCTACAAGGGCTGCTGTTGAAGAAGGTATCGTTCCCGGTGGTGGTGTTGCTTACATCCGTGCAACAGAATCACTGGAAAAACTGAAAGGTGCCAACGAAGACGAAACTACCGGTATCGCTATCATCAAACGCGCTATCGAAGAACCCCTTCGCCAGATTGTTGCCAACAGCGGTATTGAAGGTTCTATCGTGGTGCAGAAAATTAAAGAAGGCAAAGCCGACTTTGGTTTCAACGCACGTACCGAAGTATTCGAACCCCTGTTTAAGGCAGGTGTTATCGATCCTACCAAAGTTTCCCGTATTGCACTGGAAAACGCAGCTTCAATTGCAGGTATGCTGTTAACTACAGAATGTGTAGTTGCCGACAAACCAAAACCTGAAGCAGCGCACAGCCATGGTCCTAACCCTGGCATGGGCGGTATGGATTACTAGTCGTATGCACAGAATGTTGTACCCCAACGTTCTTTCTCATAAAACAGCCGTTGCAGCAATGCAGCGGCTGTTTTTTTGTTGGGTGATGGTAAGTGTGGTCAGTGATGAGTGAAACCCCAGGCCGGTGAATAGTGAATAGGCAATAGTGGATGAACGTAGCGATTTTCGTGAGACGTCAGTCGTCAGTGATCGTAGCGGGTAACAGTTCGGGAATCGAGACATCGACAGTCGAGATGATTGCAGCAGGTACTATCTGTCGCCTGCGGCGACTTGCAGCTATTCCCTGTTCATTGTTTTATTTATTTCTGTTTATTTTTTCGAGACAACAAAAAGCCCCGCCAAACAGCATGTTTTGCGGGGCTTCTCTTTGTATTCATTATTGCTTATCCACCATTCACTATTCACCGGCGTTTACGGTATCACCACCACCCGGCGCTGGAAATAGGTAGCCAGGGAATCTCTTACACGGGTTGTATCTGCCGGGGTAGCTTTGGCTTTAAAGTACAGGCGGTATACAAATGCGTTGTTTTCGCGGATGCTGTCGAACTCGGCTGGGTCGCCGAAGGAGAGCAGCTGCGCAGTACGGGTATGTGCCCTTTCTGAGCTGGTTGTAGTTTCGAACACAAATTTCCACTGGCCATTACCTGCAGGTGCCGGTGCTGCGGTAGTTTGGGTTGACGCAGCAGCCTGTTTCTGGGCCAGGCTATCGGGCATGCGGCCAGAGCTGTCGATCGTGGCAGCAGGCTGTTGTGCAGCGGCCGGCGGTGTGCCAACCGGTTCGTTTACCACTGCAGGCGCCTTGCTTTTGTTGAAAAACAAGGTGTAGGCCCCCCAGCCTAATCCACCAATAATAAGGGCAATAATAACAATGGCAATACCGGCAATCCTGTTTTTGCTGCGGGCGCGGTACGCCTCGTTGTGGTGGCCGCTTTCTGACTGGTAGTACTGGCGCTGTGCCTTTTCTTCATTGGCATACACCTCGTTATTTTGCTGCGAAAATTCGTATTCGCCCAGTTTATTCAGCGTTATAGCGCCTATCTGTGGTATCAGGTAGGGTTTGCCGAGGTTAATAAACTGGCGAACCTGTTCAAAATACGAATCAAGGTCAGCCTCAATCAGCATTTTGTTCTTTCCTATTTTTTCTGCGATAAACGCAATTAAACCTGCAGATGTTTCGGTACGGCGGTTGTAGGTAAAGTGCACCTTCGGAATGCTTACCTGTTCATTTCCCTGTGCAACGGTGATAGATTCGGCAGTCGCATGCAGTACACCAATTTTGGCTATGGCAACTTCTCTCTGGCTGACAAGATAATCGTAAAGTAATGTATCAAACTTATTCACACTGCAATTTTGGGCAAAATAGGCATTTTACACATGGAAACAAAACACCCGCTGTTCTTTGCTACATTTGCAGCATGTTATCGCCACACGAAGAAAAGTTTATCCAGTACTGGGAAAAGAACCGCGACCGGGACAAAAAGTTGCTCCGCCAGCTGTATATAGGCGCTCCTGTGGGTCTTGCGCTGGGCGGCGCCGTGCTGCTTTCGGTAAGTACCGGCAGATGGTACGAGCGGGCAGATATGGTGGCCAATTCACAGCTAAACCCCAATGTATTGCTGCTGGGCGTAGTAATTGTGGCCATTTTTACCGGTGTATTTTACAAACGATACCGCTGGGAAATGAACGAACAGCAATACCAGGAACTGCAGGCCAAGAAGCGTTCGGGCGATAAACAGCAACAAAAAGCAGCAGAACCCGGCTCTGAACAGTCTTCTGTATAAACCCCTCTTTTACAAACCGATGAGATTATTGCTGACAGCCACTGCGGTGGCATGGCTATTTGCTTCCTGTTTAAAATCGAACGACAAAACCTGCCAGCCTGTTAGTCCCGCAGCAGAGGCACCACAACTGGCCGCATTCTGCCAGCGTAACAACATCAGCTATAAGGTAGATGCCGCGAGCGGTATTTATTACCAGATAATAGACCCCGGCGCGGGAGATTCCATTTTACCCAGCTCTTATATTTCCGTTACCTACGAAGGCATGCTGCTGAACAATACCGTGTTTGTGCAGGAGAGCAATACCTATATGCTGAGCGATTTTATTCCCGGCTGGCAAACCGGCATACCGTGGGTGCGCAAAAACGGGCATATCAAACTGGTTATCCCCTCTTCACTGGCCTATGCCTGTTTTCCCAACAGCAAACTGATACCGGAAAATGCCCCGCTTTTCTTCGATATTACCATCAACAATGTGCGTTAGAACAGTTGTTTAAACTGCCAGAAAAAGGACTTCGGGGTAACCGGGAAAATGGCAGTCCCTTCTTTTTTTGGCATTCCGGGCCATCTGTCAAAAATTGTGTAACCCAATGCAGGCAAGGCTTAAACGCGTTTTCCACCTGTGAATCAGGCGGCTGTTGAACAGATTTTTTTTGCTGTCATTTTTTCATTTCCATTCCCCTATCTTTGCCCCTCACTAAAAATTGAAAACCCTTACAAGTATGCAACTGAAAGGTTTGGTGCGTTTTTTTACGATTGCGCTCATCTTGATTTGTCTGTACCAACTGTCTTTTACATGGATTGTACGCAGCCATGAAAGCAGCATGGGAGAAAAGGCTGACAAATACATGTCGGCTAATTACCAGAAGCCTGAGCAGAAATATTCCGACAAGGATATGCAGGCTGCCTATGCCGATTCGCTGAAACAAATCCGCGATGAAAAATTTCATCGTTTACTGGACAGCACAAAGGACACGAAAATTGGTCCTTTTGGTTTAACGACTTATCAGAGCGCGCAGGACAACGAGCTGAAGCTCGGCTTGGACCTGCAGGGTGGTATGAGTGTTACCATGGAAGTTGGACTGGACGGTTTGATCCGTTCTTTGGCCGATAATACCAAAGACCCCAATTTCAACAAGGCACTGGCACAGGCTGTAGCCCGCAAGGCAAACGGTGGTGCTGACCTCATTACACTGTTTAACGAAGAGTTGCAGAAAGTAAGTCCGGGCACCAAACTGGCGCCTTTCTTTGCTTCACGCAGTAACAACGTTATCAAGTACGATGCTTCAGACGCAAAAGTGCTGGACTACCTGAAAACACAGGCCACCACAGCGTTTAACAATACCTACCGCATCCTGCGCACCAGGATCGACCGTTTTGGTGTAGCCTCTCCTACCATTAACCCCGATCCTGCCAAAGGTATCATTACCATTGAACTGGCTGGTGTTAATGATGCTGAGCGCGTACGCCGTTACCTGCAAAGCACTGCCAACCTGCAGTTCTTCGAGGTATATAACATTGGTGAAGTAGGTGAATCGGTACTGGCTGCTGATAAAGCACTGTCAGAATACCTGAAAGGCAATAAAGCCGTTGCAGCAACGGATACAACTGCCGCTGCTTCCGGTTATGCAGCCAACACCGATACTGCTGCCAAAGCAGCTGATACTACCAAAGTATCCAGCTTAAGCCAGCTGGGCAATGCCAAAACAGGCACTGCTGCAGCCGTTAAAGATTCTAACCAGATAAGGCAGGAAGAAGCACCGCTGAGGAGCATGGTGTATTTTGAACAGGGCCAGCGCACACAGGCTGGTGGTGTTCAGTTCCCTTCCAACATTGGCCGTGTACTGGTAAAAGATACTGCACAGATCGGCGCTTACCTGCGTATGGATATTGTTCGCAACAAGTTCCCCAGCAACCTGGCGTTCATGTACGGCAAAGCCGACAGCGAAGATCCCAAAGCTAAAAACGTACTGTCGCTCTACGCTATCAAAACACTCGACAACGGCTCTGCGCCGCTGGAAGGTGAGCATGTAAGCGAATCACGCCAGGACTACGACGAAAGAGGCCGTGTTGCCATTAAAATGAGCATGGACCCTATCGGTACCCGTATCTGGGCTAAACTCACAGAGAAAAACGTAGGCAAACCTATTGCCATCGTACTCGATAACATTGTTTACAGCGCACCGTTTGTAAACGGTCCTATCCCGAATGGTTCTTCAGAAATCTCCGGTTCCTATTCGCTGGTAGAAGCGCAGGACCTGGCAGACATTCTGCAATCAGGTAAACTCCCTGCCCCTGCTAAAATTGTACAGGAGCAGATTGTGGGTGCAACGCTGGGTATTGCAGCTGTAAAAGGCGGCGGACTGGCTTTCGCAATTTCTTTCGTGGTAATCTTCGCCCTGATGCTGGTGTACTACAACACAGCTGGCTGGGTTGCGAATATTGCGCTGATCTTAAACCTGCTGTTTACCATTGGTGTATTGAGTGCACTGGGCTTTACGCTTACTGCGCCCGGTATTGCCGGTCTGGTACTCACCATTGGTATGGCCGTAGATACCAACGTAATCATCTTTGAACGTATCAAGGAAGAGCTCACCAAGGGCAGCGACTACAAAACAGCGGTTGCCAACGGTTACAAACGCTCTTATGCACCTGTACTCGATGCGCACGTTACTACCTTGTTAACTGCCATCATCCTGGCTTACTTTGGCCTGGGCCCGGTACTGGGTTTTGCAACCACACAGATCATCGGTATTTTGCTGTCACTGTTCTGTGGTATCCTTGTTTCAAGGTTGATCTCTGACATCTATACCAACAAAAACCGTCACTTCAACTACTTTACAGGTATTTCTAAAAGAGTGTTCAAACACGCTTCCTATAAATTCATTGAGTACAGGAAAGTAACCTATATAATCTCCGGTATCGTACTGCTGCTGGGTATTGCTTCTTTCTTCAATGGCTTTGACGAAGGTGTTGAATTTGAAGGCGGCCGCAGCTATACCGTTCAGTTTGATAAAGCACCAAGCCACGACGCCGTGCTGAACGACCTGAAAGAAGTATTCGGCGAATATCCTACCGTTAAAACAGTAGATAAGCCTACACAGCTCAACATCACCACTGCTTACCGCATTCACGAAACCGGTAACAACGTTGATTCGGCTGTAGAAGCAACCCTGTACAAAGGCCTGACCAAATTCCTGCCACAGGGCCTCAGCTTTAAAGATTTCCAGGCTAAATACAAACAACGTTCACAAACCGTACTGCCTACCATCTCTGACGAGTTGAAAAGCGGTGCAACCAAAGCAACGGTTATCTCTATCCTGGTTATCTGTTTATACATCTTCATCCGCTTCCGCGACTGGAGGTATTCACTGGGTACCATCGTATCGTTGCTGCACGACGTGTTTGTAACATTGGCAGTATTCAGCTTCCTGCGTAAGGTAGTGCCGTTCCCGCTTGAAATTGACCAGCACTTTATCGCTGCAATATTGACGGTGATTGGTTTCTCGATGAATGATACCGTGATCGTGTACGACCGTATCCGTGAAGATTCACGCATTATGAAAGGTGAAAGCAAGGGTACCATCATCAACCGCGCTATTAACCAGACACTGAGCCGTACAGTAATGACATCACTCACCGTGTTCCTCACCATCCTGATCCTGTTCCTGGTAGGTGGTGAAGTAACCAAAGGTTTCGCTTTCGCGATGCTGATTGGTGTGGTTACCGGTACTTACTCTTCTATTTTTGTAGCGGCTCCTATCCTGGTTGACTTTGCAAAAGACAAACCATTGGGCAAACCTGAAGAAGAGGCGAAGAAGCCCCAGGCTGCTGCCACAGTGAAAGGTTAATCTCAACTAAGTAACGATATCAAACGGCTGCTGTGCTTTGCACGGCAGCCGTTTTTTGTTTCCTGTTCCGCCCGCGGCTGTGTCCTCACAGCCGCTCATGACTGGATGAACACACAGCAATTTCCTGGTCTGCACTCACAATGCTAACAGCGCTTGTACTGCAGTTGCAAAAATTTTGTCTGCCAGTTTAGCAAGCGCGTTACATTTTTAACTATTTTGCCCTTCGTAAACAGATTAAGATTAAATGAATATTATCTGTTTAACAAAAATTTCGATTTTTTCACAGTAACATTGTGCCTGATTCCGGACATGTCAAACTTAAAACTACATACTGCAAGATTTTTTGCATTTGTGGTTGCGATACAGATACTCAACCTGAGTATTTATACGCAAGACTTCCGGCCATTGGCCCAACACAACCACACTGTGGGCGATTTCAACGAAATCAATTCCATTGTAGAGTACGTAGCGGAAGTAGTGCTGGATAACAAAAATGCACTTCCTGAATACCAGCGTACCAACAACAATCACAAAGATCTTCAGCTGCACAAGCACCTTGCCATCAAGATCATTGATCTGAAGCAGTATATCCCGTTCCGGGTGCCTGAAATACAGCAGCACAACTTCACCAGCCAGTTTAAACAGGATTACGCATACCAGTACTTTAAGGAAATCAATCCCCCTCCCCCCAAGAACCTTTGTTAGGGCCATCCTGTCTTCGTTTTGAAAGCAAACGGGGCAACAGGTACATTCATTATCCCGTGTACCTGACTGAGTACTGTTAACAGCGCTTTGCCTGTAACCGTTCCCTCAACAATCCACTATCAGAATTTAATAATTTACCGGACATGAACACATGCACGTGCAGGCCCATTGCAAGGCTGCTGACCATGGCTGTATGTACGCTGGTGCTTGGGAAATCCCACGCACAGGCTTTACCTGCCAGGGACACCCTTGTACTATCGATACAGGCCGTAGAGAAAAGATTTATAGACAGTAATTTCCAGTTGCTGGCGGCACATTACAATGTAGACGCCCAGAAGGCCCTGATAGAGCAGGCCAAACTATGGGATAACCCCGTATTGAATACCGACCAGGTGATTCATGCCAACGGGAAATTTTTCCCTTATGGCCACAATGCCGACGGCTCGTACAGCGGCCAGTATTTTATACAGGTACAACAGCTGATAAAAACCGCGCGCAAACGCGGCAAGCTGATTGACCTGGCAAGCACCAACAGCAAAATAAGCGAACTGCAGCTGCAGGATTTATTGCGCAACCTGCGCTACCAGCTGCATATCGATTATTTTACCCTGCAGCAGCAGCTGGCCAACCGCAACCTGTTGCTGGCACAGCAGCAGCAGCTAAGCCCGCTGCTCAACGCCATGCAGGCACAGTTTAGCCTGGGCAATATTGCCCAGAAAGAATTGCTGCGCATACAGGCATTGCTTATTGGTTTAAACCAGGATTTGACCGATATCAATAAAACCATCGCCGACAGTGAAACAGACCTGAAAACCCTGCTGCAGCTGAAAGACGAAAGCTTTGTAAAACCCGAATCAGCCACAGACAGCAGTGCCAACGCACAGCTCACGTATAACCTGCAATCGCTGCAGGACATGGCGAAGCAAAACAATCCCAACTACCAGTTGCAGGTGGCCCAAACACTTTACCAGCAGCAGAACCTTACCTACCAGAAGGCGCTGCGCGTGCCGGATATCACAGTTGGCCCCAACTTCGACCGCAATTCGAACTTTGCACCCAATTACGTAGGGCTGGGTATATCGCTGCCCCTGCCAGTGTTTAACAAAAACCAGGGCAATATCAAAGCAGCTGAGTTTGGCATCAAACAGCAGCAGGCTGTTACACAAAACGCCGAAACAGACCTGGCCAACAGCGTAAGCAATGCTTACCAGAAACTGATGCTCACCATTGCACAGAACAGCACCACGCAAAAAGATTTCTATACCAAATACCAGGGCATGTTCCAGAATATGCTGAAAAGCTATCAGCAAAAACAGATCAGCCTGCTGGAATTTATTGATTTCTTCAACGATTACAACGACCTGCAGCAGCGGCTTAACCAGCAGCAGTTAAACCTGCAGCTGTCTAAACAAGAATTAAACTACAACATTGGAACAGATGCAATTCAATAATAGTATTACATACAACGAAAAGCCACCAGTTATGCGCCACTACTTACTGTTGGGAGCTTTGGCCTCTGCCCTTTCAATGGCAGCATGCAAGGCTCCGACCCCGCCCAAAGAAGAAGCAAAGAAATTTGAGCTCAGCGATACCATGGCCCGTATGGTAAAAACAGATACCGTTGGTTTCTGCAATATCGACGATGCCATTACCTTAAGCGGTGAAGTGAGCTTTAATGATAACGCCGTGGTAAAAGTATTTGCCCGCACCAGCGGCCAGGTACTGGAATCGAAAGTAACACTGGGCGATAAAGTGCAGGCAGGCCAGGTACTGGCAGTGATTAAAAGTGCCGATGTGGCCGGTGGTTACGCCGACCTTAGCGGTGCAGATGCAGATATCGCCATCGCCAAACGCCAGCTGGATAACACACAGTCGCTGTACCAGAGCGGTATAGCCAGCGAAAAAGATTATACAGATGCACAGCAGAATTACCAGAAAGCCCTGGCTGCAAAACGCAAAATAGAAGCCGTACTGAACATCAACAGCGGCGGCAGTACCAAACCGGGCGGTACTTATGTAATTACAGCGCCCATCAGCGGTTATATTGTTGAGAAGAAAGTGAATGCCGGCAGCTTTATCCGCAGCGATGCAAGCGATAACATGTTTACCATATCCAGTCTGCAGGACGTATGGGTTTGGGCCAATGTATTTGAAACCGATATTCCCAAAGTAAAAGAAGGCGTGAATGTACAGGTAACCACACTGGCTTATCCTGACAAAATATTCCAGGGCAAGATTGACAAAATGAGCGAAGTGCTCGACCCCAGCAACAAAGCCCTGCGTGTACGCATCAGCCTCAAAAATGATGGCCTGCTGCTGAAGCCGGAAATGTTTGCCAAGGTAATCGTGTCTAACCTGGAAGCCACCAAAGCATTGTGTATTCCAACAAGGGCGCTGATTTCGCAGAACGGTAAAGATTATGTGGTAATCTATGGCAGCAAAAGCGATATGAAAATTGCTGAAGTGGATATTATTAAAACCGTGGGCGACAAAACATATGTAAACACAGGCGCGCTGAACCAGGGCCAGCAGGTAATTACGCAAAACCAGTTACTGGTGTTCGAGCAACTGTTAAAAAGCTAATAATGAACAAATTCATCAAGAGAATTATACATTTTTCATTACGTCACCGGTACCTGGTGTTCTTTCTTACAGCGGTACTGGGGGTGATAGGGTTTATCAGTTACCGCAACACCCCTATCGAAACCTTTCCTGACGTAACCAATACGCAGATCATCATCATTACCCAATGGCCGGGCCGCAGTGCCGAGGAAGTGGAAAAATTTGTTACCATTCCCCTCGAAACAGTACTGAACTCGGTGCAGAAGAAAATCAACCTGCGTACCACTTCATCATTCGGTTTGTCTTATGTGCGTCTCATTTTTGATGATGACGTAGATGACGCCTTTGCACGCCAGCAGGTAATGAGCCGCATCCTGAATGTTGACCTGCCGGATGATGTAAAACCCGAAGTAGAACCGCCTTACGGCCCAACAGGTGAAATTTACCGCTACACGCTGAAAAGTCCTACCCGCAATGTGCGCGACCTGTTCACCATTCAGTCATGGGTGCTCGACAGGCAGTTCAAAAGCGTATCAGGCGTGGCAGACGTAAACTGTTTCGGCGGTGAAGAACGCAGCTTTGAAATAAGCGTAAACCCCAACCTGCTGACCAAATACGGCATGACCTCACTGGATGTGTACAATGCCGTTTCAAAAAGCAATATTAATGTAGGCGGCGATGTAATTGAACGCAACGGCCAGGCCTATGTAGTGCGTGGCATTGGTTTGCTGAACAATATTGCCGAGATAGAAAACATCATCATCACCAAAATAAATGGTGTACCCATACTGGTGAAAAATGTGGCGCAGGTAAAAGAAGCCGGCAAGCCGCGTTTGGGCCTGGTAAGCCTCGACAGCACGAGTGATGTGATTGAAGGCATCGTGGTAATGCGCAAAGGTGAGAACGCCGCCGAGGTGCTCGACCGCATTCACGAAAAGGTAGAAGAACTGAACAACGGCATCTTACCCAATGATGTAAAAATTGTTCCGTTTTACGACCGCACCACGCTCATGGAATTTGCCACCCACACGGTTATCCATAACCTGCTGGAAGGCATTGTGCTGGTAACCTGTATCGTGTTGCTGTTTATGGCCGATTGGCGTACTACGGTAACGGTGAGTATCATTATCCCGCTGGCCCTGTTGTTCGCATTTATGTGTATGCGCATCAAAGGCATGGCAGCCAACCTGCTTTCAATGGGTGCGGTTGACTTTGGTATTATCATTGACGGTGCCGTGGTAATGGTAGAAGGGCTGTTTGTGGCGCTCGACCATCGTGCCAGGGAAGTAGGTATGGAGAAATTCAACAAGCTGGCTAAGCTGGGCTTGTTTAAACAGGTAGGTACCGAAATGGGTAAGGCCATTTTCTTCTCCAAACTCATTATCATTACCTGTCTGATACCCATTTTCGCATTCCAGAAAGTGGAAGGTAAAATGTTCTCTCCCCTTGCCTACACACTGAGCTTTGCGTTGCTGGGGGCCCTGATATTTACGTTAACGCTGGTGCCTGCTTTATCGAGCATACTGCTGCGTAAAAATGTACGGGAGAAACACAACCCGGTAGTAAGCTTCTTTGAGAACGGGGTTAAATTTATGTTTGAAAGAACTTATAAATACCCGAAGACCAGTCTTACCATTGCGGTTGTATTTATGATGTTAAGCTTTTTTTCCTTCAAATTCCTGGGTTCGGAATTTTTACCCGATCTTGATGAAGGTGCATTGTGGGTAAAAACACAGCTGCCCATGAGTGCTTCGCTGAACCAGAGTAAGGAAATAAGCGACAAGATGTGTGAAATCATCCGCAAGTATCCTGAAGTAAGGCATACACTGGCACAGATTGGCCGTACCAATGACGGTACCGATCCCAAAGGTTTCTTTAACGTGGAAATCGCGGTAGACCTGTATCCGAAATCTGAATGGCCCAAAGGTGCTACAACCGATAACCTGGTAGACAGCATGGACAAACAGCTGAGCAAAATACCGGGCCTGTTGCTGAACTATTCACAGCCTATCCGCGATAACGTGGATGAAGCCGTAGCAGGTATCCCGGCATCACTGGCTGTTAAAATATTCGGGCCTGATTTCAATACCCTCGATTCACTGGCCAACAAGGTGCAGGGCGTACTGGGTAAAATTGAAGGTGTGGAAGATCTGGGTATACTGCGTAACCTGGGGCAGCCTGAATTCAGGATTGAACTTGACCAGCAGAAGATGGCACTGTATGGTGTAAGCACAGCCGATGCACAGAGCGTAATTGAAATGGCGCTGGGTGGTAAGGCAGCAACACAGCTGTATGAAGGCGAACGTAAATTCGATATCCGTATCCGCTACCAGCGCGATTTCAGGGATACAGAAGAAAAAATACGCCAGCTGCGTATTCCTACGCAAGACAGCACGAAGATCCCGCTGAGTGAGATTTCAAATATCAGGACATTGACCGGACCTGCGTTTGTATACCGTGACAATAACTCACGCTATATCCCGGTTAAATTCTCTATCCGCGGCCGTGACCTGGGCAGCACTATCCAGGAAGCGCAGGATAAAGTAAACGCAGCAGTAAAACTGCCGCAGGGTTATAAAATGACCTGGAACGGTGTGTTTGAAAACCAGCAGCGTGCCACCAAAACACTGGCCACCGTGGTGCCGATTTGTTTGCTGGGTATATTCCTGATTTTGTTTATCACTTTCGGTAATGTAAAAGATTCTCTTCTCACCATATTGAACGTGCCGTTCGCCCTTATCGGCGGTATACTGGCACTGCATGTGACCGGTATGAACTTCAGTATTTCTGCAGGTATCGGTTTTATTGCGCTGTTTGGTGTGTGTATTCAAAACGGTGTGATATTGATCAGTGTATTCCGTAAAAACCTGGAAGCAAAGATGACTTTACACCAGGCTATTTTACACGGTGTAATATCAAGGGTACGCCCTGTGGTAATGACGGCCCTGATGGCTGCCATTGGTTTGCTGCCTGCAGCCGTTAGTCATGGCATAGGCAGTGAAACACAGAAACCGCTGGCAATTGTGGTAATTGGTGGCCTGATCACCTCTACCATTCTCACCCTGTTGATTCTACCGATTTTATATACTATGGTTTACCAGTTGATTCATAAAAGGGAAAACAGGAAATTATTAAAGCGTGCAGGGATCATTAATTCCTAAGCAATGCTAAAAATGCTGGGTGCTGGAGTAGTGCACCACAGCCATGTCCAAACACAAACGCCGTCCCGGTTCCCCGGGATGGCCTTTTTTTTTCAATACTACCCAACGTATTGTTTTCATACCTCGTATTAGTATGTAAGGAAGTGTTATCTCGAAACCCGGTTGGCCCTGATAAGCCGGCTGGGTTTCACTTTTTTGTTGAAGGTTTAAAGTTTGACGCAGGAGTTCAATGGTTTCAGCAGTTCAAATGTTCAATTTTTGCAGGGGCAAGCGAATGGAACTTTGAAACAATTGAACCTTTTGAACTGCGTTCAACGTTACATCACCTATCAACTTGCATATATACTTATACTGTAACGTGAAATATTCCAGGTTTTGTTACGTTTACAGGTTGCCGGAAAACGGTTCGTCTATTCAAAACAGGTATCCGGCACAATTCCGCTCCTTATGTTAATTCTTTAACAATTGTCATATCTAATTAAATATCAATAATTTAATTATTTATTTTGTCTGAATACAGAATGTATTGTACCATTGAATGTAAAAGGATTGATAAAGTGCCGTTTAACCCTGGCTTTGGTATTAAGCTTGCACCTTTACAATTGCATAAGTTAACAATCATTAGTTTTAAATTATCAAAGCCATGAAACAAACCCTGATATGGCTTCTTGCTGCAACAACCATAGTTACTGCTTTTTCTTGTAGTACTACGTACCAAACGACCGGTCAAAGTAACGATCCCTACACAGATCCCAATGCTTCTGCACCGCCCCCACAGTACAGCGATGGTTATACTGACAACCAGTATGCAGCGGAGCCCAACGTCACTTACAACGACTTTTACAACGAATTAAGTCCTTACGGAAACTGGGTAAACACGCCCGCTTACGGACAGGCCTGGGTATGCAATGCACCCGGTTTTAGTCCCTACAGCAGCAATGGTTACTGGGCCTATTCTACTTATGGCTGGACCTGGGTATCTAATTACAGCTGGGGCTGGGCGCCCTTTCACTACGGCCGCTGGGCATTTGAGCCCAACTACGGCGGCTGGCTGTGGGTGCCAGGTTACCAATGGGCACCGGCATGGGTTAGCTGGCGTACAGGCGGTGATTATTACGGCTGGGCACCGCTTGGTCCTGGTGTAGCACCCGGCGGCGTGGTAAATATTCCGCCAGACCGCTGGTCGTTTGTACAGCGCAGGTACATCAACAACCGTAATGTGAACAACTACTATGTAAACAGAACGCAGAATGTTACCATTATCAATAACACCACTATTATCAACAATACCAATACTTACCGAAACATCAATTATGCGGTAGGTCCTGACCGCCGTGAAGCAGAAAGGTATACCAACTCACGTATTACACCGTTACAGGTAACCAGTACCACACGTCCTGGCGCCACAACGGTAAACCGTAATAACCTGCAGGTATACAGGCCGGTGCCGCGTAACACAAGCCAGCCGGCAGGCAATACCCTGTCTAACGGTGGCCGTAACGTAAACGGGCAGGCACCTGCAAACGGCAATACCTTACAGCCGCCTGCGAATAACCTGCAGAACAGGCCTACCGTAACACCCGGCAATACATTGCCTGCAGGCCCAACAACAAGGCCTGTTAACAATAACCCGGCCCCTGTTCAGCAGCAACCACAGATTCAGCCGCCGGCAACAAGACCGAGCATTCGCCCGGGCACTGATTTTAACCAGCCGCGCCCTTCAACACCTGCACCTGTACAGCAGCCACAGGTACAGCCGCCTGTTACGCAACCGCAGCAGCCTGTAACAAGACCAACGGTTACGCCGCAACAGCCGAGGCAAACACTGCCTGCCACCAACCAGCAACAGCTGAATGAAGCGGCAGAACGCAACAGGCGCATTATGGAACAGCAGCGCCAGCAGCAACTGCAACAACAGCAGCAGAGCAGGCCGGTGCAATCGCGTCCGCCGCAAACACAACCTGCACCCGCAACGCAGCCGCAGCCAAGGGTATTACCGGCACGTCCGCAGCAGACAAGACCTGCAGCTGCCCCGCGCCCGGCACCAAAACCAGCTACACCGCCGCCTGCACAGCCAACGAGGCGTGAATCGAACAGGTAAGCCAGTGAGTGGAGAGTGAGTGTGGGTAGTGAATAGAATGAAGCGAGGGGTACGAGTGAATACTGAATAGTCAATAGTGAATGGAACGAAGCGAAGACTTATTTACTTTTCGGGAACGATATATTTTAAAAAAGGATGCCTGGCTTCGCGGGCATCTTTTTTATTTAACAAGGTTTCTCTTAGCTAACCGCTATCAGCTATCAGCTAATAACTGGCTCTATTTTGTACTTGAAAACGTGAAACCGCGGCTGTGTTCATTGTCCTGCCAGTCTATTTGCATACCGAATACATACAGTTGTTGTGCGGCATTGATAACGCAGGGCAGTCCTTCGCATTCGAACAGCATATCGCCTGTTTGCGGGTGATCGAAGCCCAGCACAAAACCCATACCGCTGCAGCCGGCGCCCTTTACGCCAACACGCACGCGCTGGGTGGTATCGAAACCGGGGGCATCCATCCATTTCTTCAATTGCTCTACCGCCAGTGGTGTAATACTAACCGGTGCGATCGCTGTTGTTTCCATATTACGAAAGTAGTACAACACCCAAAGCACGTTTTTACGAATTACGTAATAAATAATTTGCATTATTCGTTCTTATTCGGGTATTTCGTGTTTAAACAATCAATCCGGTTACAATGTGCCGGAGGTTTAACCCGGCAACAATAATTAAACAGTATCAACCCTTAATAAAAATGAGCATGTTAGATTCATCGAACATTATTCCTTTTGTGGCAGGCGCAGCAGCTGGTGCAGCGGGCGTTTGGTATTTCCTTAACGGTAAATTGAAAAAGGCACAGGAAGACGCAGCTGCCAGAAGCAAAACCGAGGGTGCAGGCCAATTACAGTTACAGGCTTACGAACGCCTTACCCTGCTGGTAGACAGGATTGCCCTGCCCAACCTGATTGCACGTGTAAACACGCCCGGCATTTCTGCCAGGGATATGCAGCTGATGCTTACCCACAGCATTAAAGAAGAATTTGAATACAATATTACCCAGCATATTTATGTAAGCAGTGATGCATGGAACGCGGTAAAAAATCTGAAAGAACAAAACATGCTGGTGGTTAACCAGCTGGCCAATACACTGCCCCCTAACGCCACCGGCCTCGACCTCAATAAACTGCTGCTGGAATACCTGATGACCGATAAAAAAGGTTCGCTGCATGAAGTAGTAAGCGAGGTACTGAGCTACGAAGCGAAGAGGCATATGTAAGCAAGCATATTTAAATAATGAAGGACTTTGAAAAAAGTCCTTTTTTTATGGCCGTATGCACTTGTCAGCGTAACCAAGCCTGTGCAGGCAATCGTTTTATTGAACTTCTGAAACTTTTGAACCAGCCTTCCCCGAGGTAGCACCAGCGAAGGTTAATGGTTTTATTGTTTGTGAAACTTTAAACATCAAACCTTAAACTGTTAAACGCCTGCCTTCTGGCATACCTTTCGTAACTTCTCACCAAATTTTGCCGTATGAGTTTTTTCAGAAAGATAAAACAAGCCTGGCATTTGTATCAGCATATTGACATAGATGCCCTGAACCGTCTTGCCGCTAAGGTTGACCTTGGTGCGGTGATGCAGCATGTGAGCAACCTTGATGACAAACAGTTGCAGGGTTTAATGAAAATGTTGGCTGCCAATGGCAAACCCCGCAAAAAAGAACTCCCTCCTATTAATGGTGATTTTTACCACCTCGATGAGCTGTTAACCGAAGAAGAACGTGCACTGCAACGGAAAGTGCGCAGCTTTATGGAAACCGAAGTGCAGCCGCTGGTAAATAAATACTGGCTGCGCGCTGAATTTCCATTTGAACTGGTTCCCAAACTGGCTGAACTGGATATTTGCGGGGTTACCTACAAAGGCTATGGCTGCCCCGGCAAGTCCAATTTAATGGAAGGTATACTGGCCATGGAAATGGCAAGGGTTGATGCATCGTTTGCCACTTTTTTCGGCGTGCAGAGCGGCCTGGCAATGGGCAGTATATACATGCTCGGATCTGATGAACAGAAACAGGAATGGCTGCCGGATATGCAGCAGCTGAAACTCATTGGCGCATTCGGTTTAACTGAACCCGAAGTAGGTTCCGGCGCTGCGGGCGGTTTAACTACTACTGCCAAACGTAACGGGGATAGCTGGGTATTGAATGGGCAAAAGAAATGGATTGGCAATGCCACTTTTGCCGATGTGATTATTATATGGGCACGCGATGTTGACGACAATAATGTAAAGGGCTTCCTGGTGCGCAAAAACACACCAGGACTGCAGGTAGATAAAATGGAAGACAAGATGGCGCTGCGTATTGTGCAGAATGGGTTGATCACTTTAACCAACTGTACCGTAACTGAAAGCGACCGCCTGCAACAGGCCAATAGTTTTAAAGATACTGCCCGCGTATTGCGTATGACCCGTGCCGGCGTTGCCTGGGAAGCCGTAGGCTGCGCGCGTGGCGCCTACGAAAATGCCCTGCATTATACCCGCGAACGCAAACAGTTTGGTAAGCCTATCGCATCATTCCAGCTGATGCAGAACCACCTGGTAGAAATGCTTTCGAACCTCACGGCCATGCAAACCATGGTGTTCCGTTTATCACAATTGCAGGATGAAAACAAACTGACTGATGAACATGCGTCGCTGGCTAAGGTATTCTGTACCCTGCGCACGAGGGATGTGGTAAGCCGTGCGCGTGAAGTAATGGGCGGCAATGGTATTTTGCTGCAATACAATGTGGCGCGCTTTGTTGCAGATGCAGAAGCCATTTACAGTTATGAAGGAACCAAGGAAATCAATTCGCTGATTGTGGGACGGGCGATTACGGGGTTTAGTGCGTTTGTTTAGAGATTACCCTTCGGGAAGTTTACATATGTGTGAATAGTCAATAGTGAAAAGTGAATTTTTGGTGAGTGGGCAGTGGTGAGTGAATATCGTTTAGTTAAGTGTGATTAATATTTTTACCGCAAAGAACACAAAGGGAAAACCCACAAAGGGCGCAAAGAAGCTGTTAATTAAACGACATTGAGTGGTGAGTTGACTAAAGCGAAGATTTATTTTACAATGACTAAGCTTCCCTGACGATCGATTTCAGGCACTCACTACTCACCACTCACTACTCACGATTTCAGCGTTGCAGTTCGTAGATGAGAATGGTTTGGGCGGGTATATCGTTGGTGGGCTGCATGTTGAATAAATTGTTGTTGAGTACGTCTTTTACTTTGGTGAAGCCTTTTGTACGTTCGGCATAATCAGCAAAGGCGAAACTGCGGGTTTGGTCTGTCGCGTTGAGTATGCACATGATAGTTTGGGTGGACGTATACCTGAAGTATACATACAGCCCATTGTCAGGCAGGTACTGCATTAACTGGCCGTTGGTGAGTGCGGGTGAGTTTTTGCGGTAGTTGGCCAGTGTGCGGGTGTATTGCTGCACGGCTTTTTCATCATCACTTAAACCCGCGCCGGTAAAGGCACTACGGGCATCTCCGGGAAAGCCGCCGGGAAAATCGAGGCGTACCCAGCCATCGGGATTGGAGATGCCTTTCATCAATATTTCGGTACCATAATACATTTGCGGAATACCACGGGCTGTAAGCAGCCAGCCGATACCTGCTTTCTGCCTGGCTACATTCTCTTTTACCTGCGAATAAAAACGGCTCATGTCATGGTTATCAAGAAACACCACGTTGCGCATGGGATTCACATACAGGAAATCGTTGCTGAGGGTGTTGTATAATTTAAATACCCCGTCTGTCGCATCTCCCGCCAGCGCTGCATTAATGCCGTTGAAATTGCACTGGAAATCTACCACGCCCTGCAGGTTACTTTTAAACGGTGTTTGAATAGTATTGGCTGCAAAATATGCCTGGTTGGCAGTGCTGCCTACCCAGGCTTCACCAAACATGGTCATGCGCGGGTATTCTTTTATCAACGCCTGGTTGCAGCGATTCATAAAAGGCAGGTCGTTGTAAATATAAGTATCGATACGCCAGCCGTCTACCCCGAATTGTTCTACACTCCAGATGGCATGTTGTATAAGGAAGTTGGCTACATACGGGTTCTGTTGGTTGAGGTCGGGCATTTCGGGTGTAAACCAGCCGTCTGTCGTGATCTTTTTGTCAGCAGCAGCGCCATGCGGGTCAAACACAGGCTGGTCTTTAAAACTGGTTTGCGTATACTTCGGCCATTGGTGCAGCCAGTCCGGTGCAGGCGGATCCTGTACCAGGAAATGATACAGCCCCACATGATTGTACACGGCATCCTGTATCAGTTTCATGCCGCGTGCGTGCAGTGAATCACTCAGGCGCAGGTAAGCATCTGCCCCGCCCAGCCTGGGTTCTATGCTGTAGTGATTGGTGAAGGCATACCCGTGTTCGGTACGGTTGGGCATATCGTTTTCAATAACAGGTGTCATCCATACAGTGGTAACACCCAGCTGCTGCAGGTAGTCGAGGTGGTTGATGACACCCTGCAGATCGCCGCCATGCCGCAGGAAAATAGAATCCCTGTTTAAAGACTGGTCACGCATACCCGGCACACGGTCATTGGCTGTATCGCCATTGCTGAAGCGGTCGGGCATCAGCAGGTAAATAAAATCAGCTGAAGTAACCCCTTTCGCATAGCTGGTGCCATTGCCTTTCCTGCGTGGCTTTAAAGGCCATTGCACGGCATGGGCTTTACCATTGCTGATGAATTCAATTGCAGGGATGCCTGGTTTGGCTGCTGCGGTAATGCTAATATCGGCCAGCAGATATTTGCCATTCTGTACTTTGTGTACACCGGTGAGTGTGATGCCGGGATAGTTGATGCGCACGGTTTCACTGCTGAAGCCATCGTACCCGCCCTTAATCAGCAACTGCAGTTTGTTGTATTGCATGCCTGCCCACCAGTTGCCCGGGTAAACAGTAGCATAGGCGGATTGTGCAGCCACATGCAGCTGTAGTAAACAGCCTATCATCAGCACCGTGAGGTGTCTATAGTTTAAATGGTTGAATGGTTTCATGGTTCAATGGTTGATGGTTAGCTTACCACCGGCTTTACCAGCTTTTCCTGTTTGATGCGGATGGCGCCTGCATCGTATACAAATAGTACACAGATGGCTGCGCAGATCATGCAGAAGCCTGCCAGCACAATGGCATAGATGGGTTGGTTGCCGTATAAATGTTTTACAATAGGCCCGCCAAAGATGCCGTTGACTATTTGCGGCAGGGTGATAAAGAAATTAAAGATGCCCATGTAAATGCCCAGTTTACCTGCAGGTATGGAACCCGATAATATTACGTAGGGCATGGCGAGTATGCTTGCCCAGGCCAGTCCCACGCCTATCATGGACACTTTCAGCATTGCGGGATCTTTGATAAAGTAAATGGAAATCAGTCCCGCACCACCTGCCAGCAATGAAATGGCATGTGTGGCCCTGCGGCCAATATAACGCGCCAGTACAGGCAGCAGCAGGGCATAACCTGCCGCTACAAAGTTGTAAATGCCAAAGGCTGAGCCAACCATATTACCGGCATCATTATAGGTGACAGATTTGGTATCGCTGGCTGGCAAACCGTATACATGCGTGGCTACGGCATCGGTGGTAAATACCCACATGCTGAAGAGCGCGAACCAGGAAAAAAATTGCACCAAACCCAGCTGCCGCATGGTTCTGGGCATATTGCGGAAGTCTTTAAAAATGCTTTTAAGTCCTGCTTCCTTTGCAGCTGCATCGGGTTTGCCATGATAGCGTTCATATTCAGCAGGCGGGTATTCTTTGCTAAAGAAAACAGTAACGAGTATGGCAGCCACAAAAATGATAGCGCCGATGTAAAACGAGTAGCGTATGTTGTTGGCAACGCCTGAGCTGTCTGCCACCTGTGAGCCTGCTTTGGCCAGCCATGCCTGCCAGCCGCTTTCACCTGCATGGGCTGCATAGCGTTTACTGAGGTCTGCCATAAACGAAGGCAGCGCAGAGCCTGCAACGGCACCTACACCTATCAAAAAGGTTTGTATGGCAAATCCCCTGGTGCGCTGTGCATCGGGCAGGTTATCGGCCACCAATGCTCGAAAGGGTTCCATAGCAATGTTGAAAGAGGCGTCCATTACCATTACCATACCTGCACCTATCCATAAAGCCGGGATAATGCCTGCCATTGCGCCTGAGTTGGGTAAAAAAGCAAGGGCCGTGGCACTGAGCAATGCACCGGTTAAAAAGTAGGGTTTGCGTCGGCCAAGGCGGTTCCAGGTATGGTCGCTGTAATGGCCAATAATGGGTTGTATAATCATGCCTACCAGGGGCGCTACAATCCAGAACATGGGCAGCTCATCAACATTGGCACCAAACGAACGCAATATGCGGCTGGTATTGCCATTCTGCAAGGCAAAACCGAACTGTATTCCTAAAAATCCGAAACTCATGGTGAATATCTGTAACAATCGCAGCCTGGGTTTGGCTGCTGCAGGTGCCAGCGCAGACGCGGGTGCAGGGGCAGGATGTGACATGGCAATCGTTTAATGACATTAAAATACAAAAAAACATCCGGGTACGGATGTTTTTTAGCTGCAAGCTTCTAGCCGATAGCTTGTTGGCGATAAGCCGCCTTCGGCGATGTGTTATATCATAAAACCGTCGTGGAGTACGGCGCCTTTTTTTACTACTACGATGCCATCTTTGATGGTGTAGAGCGGGTGGTCACTGTCTTCGAGGTGATCGCCGCCGTTGATGCGTACATCGTTGCCTATGCGGCAGTTTTTATCGAGTATGGCCCTGTTGATATAACAGCGTTCCCCTACGCCAATGCGCGGTATGCCTTTTTTATCGTTCTCTGCAATTTGTTCGAGTGTTTCGTAAAAATCGTTCCCCATTACATAGGTATTGAGTATGGATGAACCTGCACCTATGCGGGCACGGATGCCGATAACACTGTTCTCTACACGGTTGGCCATAATGATGGAACCATCGGAGATCACTGTTTTTTCGAGCACTGAACCGCTGATTTTAGCAGGCGGCAGCATGCGGGCGCGACTGTAAATGGTTTTGGCATCATCGAACAGGTTAAAGGGCGGTATATCCTGTGCAAGGGCCAGGTTGGCTTCGTAGAAAGAATAGATATGGCCGATATCTTCCCAGTAACCATCGTACTGCGAGCTGATCACTTTGTATTTCTCAATACAATGCGGGATGATCTCTTTACCAAAATCGGTATAATCGGGATATACTTCGTTGAGTATTTCTGTGAGTACATGCCTGTTGAAAATGTAGATGCCCATAGAAGCCAGGTATACCCTGCCTTTGGCATGCATTTCTTCACCGGTATCGCTTACCCAATCGGGCAGCAGGTCTTTCTTGGGCTTTTCAATAAAGGAAGTGATGTAGTGTTCATCATTTGCCTTCAGGATACCGAAGTCGGATGCCTCCCTTTCTGCAACGGGTATGGTAGCGATGGAAATATCCGCGCCTTTTTCCTGGTGGTTCATCACCATCTCCATAAAATCGATCTGGTACAGCTGGTCACCGCTGAGGATGAGCACATACTCGAAATCGAAATTGTAGATATGGCGCAGCGACTGCCTTACAGCATCTGCTGTACCCTGAAACCATCCCGGGTTATCGGGTGTTTGTTCTGCAGCGAGGATGTCTACAAATCCCTGGCTGAAGGCACCGAAGTGATAGGTGTTTTTAATGTGTTTGTTGAGTGAGGCAGAGTTAAACTGCGTCAGCACAAACATGCGGCTGATTTCAGAATTGATACAGTTACTGATGGGAATGTCTACGAGGCGGTATTTGCCTGCAATGGGCACCGCGGGTTTTGATCTGCTGGCGGTTAGCGGGTAAAGGCGGGTTCCGGCGCCTCCACCGAGAATTACAGCAAGCACACATTTGTTAATATTGATTTTAGCCATAACCTTATTTTATTAGGGTTTAATACTTTGATACACGTTGATATATTGTTGTACGGAATTTTCCCAACTGTGGTCTATTGACATCATATGCTGCCGCATCCAATGCAGGTGTTCTTTATCGGCGAAGGCTTCTACGGCGCGGTTAACCGAGTAGGTAACGTCTCCTACACTGGCATGGTTGAACCGTATGCCCCAGCCCTGCCAGTCGCCCATATCGGTAACGGTATCGCGTAAACCGCCGGTATTGCGCACCATAGGTACCGTACCATACTTCATGGCATACATCTGGTTCAATCCGCAGGGCTCTACCCTGCTGGGCATCAGCAGGAAATCGGCGCCTGCATAAATGCGGTGGCTCAGGGCTTCATCGTAACCGATAAATACATTGTAATTGCCGGGGAAATGTCCCTTCAGCTGGTTCAGCTGCCACTCTATGTGTGGCTCGCCGCTGCCGAGAATCAGGAAGTTCACTTTTCCCTGCATACTGTACAATGCCGACAGTATAGCATCAGGCAAAATATCGGCCGCTTTTTCTCCAACCAAACGACCGATAAAGACAATCAGTGGGTTTTGTTCGTCGAGTTCAAATTCGGCGCAGAGGCTTTTTTTACTGGCCGCCTTGCCTTCTTCAACAGTATCGGGGTTATAACCGGTGCTAATCATTGGGTCGGTTGCGGGATCCCATACTTCGGCATCGATGCCGTTGAGGATACCCACACATTTTCCTTTTTCATATTCAAACAATGCCTCCAGGCCGTTGCTCATGTATTTCAGCTCGTCCAGGTAACTCCAGCTTACGGTGGTTACTTTCCAGGCGCAGCGTATGCCGCATGCCAGCGGGTTAATGGTGTTTTTCCATTCCAGCAGGCCACCTTTCCAGGGATCCCATGCGGGTATGTAATTGCTTTTGTCCCAACCCATCCAGCCCTGGTACTGTGCATTGTGTATGGTGAGTACCGTGGGCACATTGGCCAGGCGGTTGTACTCATAACAATGCTGTATCATAAACGGGATCATGGCGGTGTGATGATCGTGGCAGTGGATTACGTCGGGTTTGTGTTCCCAGTGGTTAATCCAGTTAATGACAGCTACCTGGAAGGCCATAAAACGTTCGGTATCGTCGTGGTAGCCATAAATGCGCTCACGGTCAAGCAATCCGTTAATATCTACAAGGTAAAGATCAAAACCGAGTTTCCGGGTTTTCTCCCGGATAATTGTAAAATCGAACCAATAGTCGCCGATATGGGTACGGCCTTTAAAGTCTACATCAAACTGGTTCTGGTAAAGAAATTTGGTACGGTACATGGGCATCACCACTTTGCTCTGGTGACCCATTTTGTTCTGGTATTTGGGCAGGGCTCCTACTACATCCCCAAGACCACCGGCCTTGGCTACAGGGTAACATTCCGCGCTTACATGCAATATTTCCATGTGTTAAAGCTATATCAAGAGTGTGTGTTATACAAGTTAAGTACCAAATTATTATACACTTAAAGCACCAGAAAAGTTTTTCATAGGGCAAAATGTGTTTACTTTACGCATTATTTTCACCAACTACACTCATTATTAAAGACAGTTTTGTTTGTCATGAACCAACCAACGAATCAAAAAACCAACGGCGGTGCACTGGCTACATTGGTACTGGTATTCTTTTTCTGGGGCTTTTTAGCAGCATCTAACGGTATTTTTATCCCCTTCTGTAAATCCCATTTCGGACTTAATCAATTACAATCACAGCTGATTGATTCTTCATTTTACGGAGCGTATTTTATCGGCTCGCTGGTACTGTACCTGGCTTCTACGCGTATCGGGTATGATATCCTGAATAAGATTGGTTATAAAAAAGGTATCATTTACGGTTTGCTTATTTCCATCATCGGCGCCTGCTGCATGATACCGGCCGTTCAATCCGGTCAGTATGCATTGATACTCGGTGCCTTTTTTATCATCGCCCTCGGCTTTTCCCTGCAGCAAACAGCGGCTAACCCGTTTGCCATTGCGCTGGGCAGTCCTGCCACAGGTGCACACCGGTTGAGCCTGGCAGGTGGTGTTAACTCACTGGGTACAACCATTGGCCCCATCATTGTAACGCTGGTAATTTTTGGCACTGTTGCGGCAACAGACGAGCAGAAAGCCAATGCCTCACTCGGCAGCATCAATACATTATACATCATATTAGCGGCGGTGTTCCTGCTGGTAACAGGTATTTTCGCGATTGCCAAAATGCCGCGTGTAAACAGCGACGAGCCGTTTGAAACCACCAGCAAAGCTACGCGCGCCATGCTGGGTATTACCGGTGTGGTAGCAGCAGCCATTGTAGTGGGTTATTTTTTACCTGATGAAAGCGCTTCTGCCAATGCCAAGCTGTACAAATTCATTTTGCTGCTGGCGATTGTGATCGGCGTTATCGGCATACTGGTAAGCGCCAACAAATCGGCTGAACGCAACCATGATGGCTGGGGTGCTATGAAATACCCGCAGCTGGTACTGGGTATGATTGGCATTTTTATGTATGTGGGCGTGGAAGTAACCATCCAGAGTAACCTGGGTGCCTTGCTGAAACTCGATTCATTCGGTGGTTATGACGAATCTAAAATATCACACTTTGTTTCCCTGTACTGGGGCAGCTTAATGATTGGCCGGTGGACGAGCGCCATTACGGTGTTTAACTTTAAGCCAGGCGTTAAAAAGATCATGACCGTGGTAGTGCCTTTCGTGGCATTCGGCGTGGTATTGCTGGTAAACCATATCAGCGGTAACAATGTAAGTGACCTGTACATGTATGCCATTTGCGTAGCTGTACTGATTGTTGCCAACTTTATTGCAGAAGAAAAACCTGCCAAACTGTTGCTGGTACTGGGCGTGCTCGGTGTTATTGCCATGCTGGTTGGTTTAAGCTTCACGGGCAGGGTTGGCTTATATGCCTTCCTGAGCGGTGGCCTGGTATGTTCTATTATGTGGCCCAGCATTTTTGCACTGGCTGTTACCGGCCTGGGCAAATACACCAGCCAGGGTTCTGCATTCCTGATTATGATGATCCTGGGCGGCGCTATTATTCCGCCATTACAGGGTAGTCTTGCAGACATGCTCGACATTCACACATCCTATATAGTGCCTGTATTCTGTTTTGCCTACATGATATTCTTTGCGTGGAAAGTAAGCCAGATATTGAAAAAACAGGGCATTGACATTAACAACATATCGTCTGAAGGCGGTCACTAATTTTGTTTAAGCAAGCAATCAAGCAATAAACCAGAATTTTTTTTACTATGTCTGTTCCCGTTTCACAACAGTTGGCTATCGGAATTGATATTGGCGGTACCAACAGCGTATTTGGCATTGTCGACAATCGTGGAGATATTCATTATCGCGGCGCTATCTCTACAAAAACACACGCAAAGGTGGAGGATTATATCGAGGAGTTGTACCAGGCCATAGCTCCTGCTATTGCCGAGGTAGGTGGCAAAGAATACATCAAGGGTATTGGTGTGGGCGCGCCTAACGGCAACTACTACACCGGCTCTATTGATTATGCACCCAATCTTCCCTGGCGCGGTATTATTCCGCTGGCTTCTTTAATCCAGGATAAGTTCGGTTTTCCCGCAGCACTTACCAACGACGCCAATGCAGCTGCAGTAGGCGAAATGATGTATGGTGCTGCCAAGGGTATGAAACACTTTATCGTGATTACCCTGGGTACAGGTGTAGGCAGCGGTATTGTCATTAACGGGCAGGTGGTATACGGTCACGACGGTTTTGCGGGTGAACTGGGTCATACCATTATTGTTCCCGGCGGCCGCAAGCACTGGAGTACCGGCGCTGAAGGCTCTGTAGAAACTTATGCCTCTGCAACCGGTGTTCGTTTAACGGCACTGGAACTGCTCAATAAATACGAGCACCAGGACAGCGTACTGCGCAATTTCCCCGTAGCTGAAATTGACAGCCGCGTGGTGTATGATTGTGCCGTACAGGGCGATGCCATTGCCAACGAAGTATACCAGTTTACCGGTGAAATACTGGGTAAGGCACTGGCCAATTTCGTAATGTTCTCTTCGCCTGAAGCCATTATCCTGTTTGGTGGTTTGTGTAAAGCCGGCAAGCTGATTATGGACCCTACACGCAAGCACATGGAAGAAAACCTGCTGCCTATTTTCCAGAATAAGGTGAAGCTGGTTTTCAGCGAGCTGAAAGAATCAGACGCTGCCATTCTCGGCGCAAGCGCGCTGGTGTGGGAATTGAAATAACATTCCGGTTATTTGTTGATATGATCCGCAGGTTGAGTATTCGGCCTGCGGATTTTTCTTTTAGCTGCGGGCGGTGAGCTTGTTAGGGATGGTACCCGCCTGCGGCGGTGGTGCCAGGGCAGGTTTGAAGGTTTAAGGGTTTAACGTTTAAAGTAGCAGACAGCGACGATTCCTGGGTTTGATACTTGCTAAGATCACAATAGCTGCAAGCTGATAGCTGCCTGGTTTTAACCCGCCTCCGGCGACAAGTGTAATACTCGCTTAGATAGTCTCGACTGTCGATGTCTCGATTCTCGAAATTGGTACGCGCTTAGATCACTCACGGCTCAATGCCGTTTAATTAAGCGTGATTGATATTTTTTACCGCAAAGAACACAAAGAGAAAACCCACAAAGTTCACAAAGAGGTTGTTTACTAAATGACATTGACTGACGAAAAGTACCCGCTCAGATAGTCTCGACTGTCGATGTCTCGATTCTCGAAATTAGTACTCGCTTAGATCACTCACGACTGACAACTCACGACTGACGAAAAGTACCCGCTCAGATAGTCTCGACTGTCGACGTCTCGATTCTCGAAATTGGTACTCGCTTAGATCACTCACGCCAGCTGGTGCTGGTAGCTTTTCTTCCATTCCATATAGCCTTTGATGCACATGAGGGTGGTGAAGACAGAGAGGGCAGCGTACATATAGAGGCCGCGGTCAAGCTGGAGCCATACGGATGTGCCGTTGAGGATAAACCAGTAGTACCAGCCGGTTAATACCTTGCGGGCTTCCATATAGGTGGCTATGAAGCTGAATACAGTCATAGCAGCGTCTACATAGGGCCTGGGCGAATCGGTGTAACGATGCATGATGTGACCGAGGTAGAGGCTTAACAGCAGGCCGCCTGTAATGCTGAGCACGTGCCAGCTGGTTTGCCAGTTGCGTACCGGGGTTTTGTTTTCCCGGTTGCGGTGACTTGTCCAGAACACCCAGCCATACACACCTGCCAGCACATAGTAACCGTTTAAACCTGCTTCGAGGTACAGCTTGTGATGAAAATAGAGGTATACGGTAATGAGCGACCCGATAATGCCAAAGGGCCAGCACCAGTTGTTTTCCTTGATAATAAACACCAGGTACAGTAATCCGCAGATGACGGAGATGAGTTCAACCAGCTTTTCCATAAATCACCAGTACTTTGAAAGTAAAGGGGCTACCGCCGGCATGAACAGGAATATGTACAAAGGGAAAGCGTGTGTAGAAAGATCCTAACCTTCCCTTCGCAGGCATTATCCTGTTCAGGTTCAACGGGTATATCTCAGCCTCCAGCGGAAGCACCCCGGGAAAGCACAAAGGTAGTAAAAAAGACAATCAAGAGAAACAAGTCGGATTGGTGCAGTTTTTTCTCCTGCTTAGGGTTGGGTTAACGCTGTGTTGCGGAATCAGGAGAAAAAGCCTGATCGGGCTATTGCTGATTTTACGATTGCAAATCGCCCAGCATATCATCGAGTTGTGCATCGCTTATTTCACGGGCGCTTTCGTTAAAAGGCTCTTCCGTGCGTGCAAATGCATCGGCTGTGCCGTTGGCCCATGGCTCGTCGCTGAGGGTGTTTTTATCCTGCTCCTGCTCTTTCTTTTTTGCTTTTTCCGGATCCATAGCTGCTCCTTTTTACTGTAAATTAACTAAAACCCGGGAAAATTGTTGGATAGCCTGATTGTTTGATTGCTATGTTTTTCTTAACAATTAAGCCATCCATCCATGGCAGCCATCTATTGGCTACTTTTCAGCCAATTCGTTGCCGTGGTTACCATACACCTTTTCCATGATTTGCTCGGCTACATGCGGGCGGTAGTGCGAGGTTTCGTAATAGTTCTGCAGGTTGTCGGTGATGTTGTTTTTGCCGGAGAAATCGTATACATTGTTTTCGCCAAAAATGCCTTTCAGCGTTTGTACATCGGCAGGGTTTAATTTCAGCTGATCGTACAGCGGGTTGATGATGATTTTATAGCTGGTTTGCATGCCTGCAAAAATCGCGTGCATATGGTTCAGCAATTGCAGCTGTGGCGCGCCGATGATAACAGGCGATGTTTTTTCGATGCTGTCGCGTGTATAAAAAATAGCCTGACGGGGCTGGTAAAAATCAGCGGGGTTGTGTGCGATCATTTTTTCGTATACCGACTGCCGCACTTCGTTGGTAATGTAGTTGTAATCGAGCGGGCGGTCATCGAGCAGGAATTCTTTTTTCATGTAATCTTTTACCTTGCCGGTGAGTTTGAAATCAAGATAGGCGCGGAAAAACTTCACATCAAAGAAAGCCTGGAAACAGGCCAGCTGGAAGGCAATGGGCATTTGCCCTGACAGGTGCGGATCTTTTGAAAACAGGTGTCCTTCTGAATTATGCGTTTGGTTCAATGTTGCATAATCCAGTATCACCAATGCATTTTTAATGGGCGCTTTCCTGTTGTTGAGGAAATCGATTTTCTTTTCAATGCCATACAGCGATTCGCCCGAGGCATCAAAATGATAGCAGTTGTCGGGGTTTTCGTGAATGTAATTGTTCCACCTGCCTACTTCATAGTACATGGAACGGGAGTTGCCGAAGATATAAGATGTGTAGTGGTATTCGGGATAGTGGTTGATCCAGTTTTCTGTAGAAACAAAGTCCTTATTGAGGCTGATATAATTGGGTTTGTCTGAACGGTAATACGCGGCATAATGCCCGATGACCTTAAACGGATCGAGCACCAGGTACAGCACCACAAACGGCACGAGTGGCAAGCTGAACAGGAACAAACGTTTTAGAAATAAGCGCACTTTCATGACTGTTTTTTAAGGTTAAAACTGGAAATAAATAAACTGCCTGTTCTGGTATACGCCGCAGAACACGATGAGCACAATACAGGTATAATATACTGCCCAGCGCACATAACGCGGTTTTTGCTGCAGCAGGCTGGTTACATGATACCTGCGTTGCAGCCACTGCGCCAGTTCAAGCCCTGCTATTACCAGCAGGCCCATCACCACATCGGGCATGTACACAGGAATATAACCAAATGCGTCGCGTATGCTTTGTGCATTTACGCCGCGTTTTACCATGGCCAGTACATCGGTGACTGCATGCGGAATACGGCGTGCAATAAAACCGGCATCGCTGATGGTATTGGCGCGAAAGAATATCCAGGCAAAGGTTACCAGGCAATAGGTAGTAAACATCTGCACGGTATTGTATAACCAGGGTATACGCTTCAACCCTGTTTTCTCATTGATAAAGTCTCTCGGCTTTTGTGTTACAATGGCAAACACCAGGTAAAAGCCGTGCAGGGCGCCCCATACAATGAACGTCCAGTTGGCGCCATGCCACAGGCCGCTTACCAGGAATACAAAGAATAAGTTGAAATACCAGCGCGGCACAGATACGCGGTTGCCACCGAGTGATATGTACAGGTAATCCCTGAACCAGGTGGACAGTGATATATGCCAGCGTTTCCAGAACTCGGAAATGTTTTTGGCGTAATAAGGTGTGTCGAAGTTCTTCATGAGTTTGAAACCCATTACACGTGCTGAACCGAGTGCAATATCAGAGTAGCCGGAGAAATCGCAGTAAATCTGGAAAGAGAAAAATACCGTGGCCATTAGCAGCACCAGCGGCGAAAACAGGTGCGGACTGTTGAATACAGGATCGGTGATTTGCGCCAGCCTGTCTGCCACCACTACTTTCTTCAGCAGGCCCCATAACATGAGGCGCAGGCCGCTGGTAACATTGTTGTAATCGAAGTATTTCTTTTCATGAAACTGGTACAGGATGTTTTGCGGCCTTTCAATAGGGCCTGCCACCAGCTGCGGGTAAAACATCACGTACAGCGCATAGATACCGAAATGCCTTTCAGCCTTATGGTGACCGCGGTATACCTCAATGGTGTAACTCATGGCCTGGAAAGTGTGGAAGGATAAGCCGATGGGCAGTATCAGCTTCAGCAGTGGCAAGGCAGCACCGGTTATGTGCAGGGACACCAGCAGGTCGTTAATACTGCCTGCGAAGAAGTTGTAGTATTTAAATACAGCGAGTGTGCCTACATTGGTAATGATGCTCATCACCAGCCACATTTTTCGCCGGGTACCTGTGGCACCTTCAATTAAAATGCCTGCGTAGTAATCCACGATAATGGTAAAGAACAGAATAAGCAGGTAGGCCGGGATAAATGCTGCATAAAACACGCAACTGGCGATGAGCAGGTGCAGCCAGCGCCAGCGATGGGGCAGCAAAAAGTACAGGATGGTAACAACCGGGAAGAATAACAAAAACTGGAACGAGTTAAACAGCATTGGTTTCAGGTTTTCTATGTAGCATGCTGTTAACAAAATAATTGCATTTTGCTGCCCGGTGAACCAACTTTCCAATAAACGACGCTAAAAACCTCGTAAACGTATATAAAAAAGCCTGTTACCGTTAATACGCCAGCCGGGAATGCACTAGGCTGGTTATATTATTCAGTAACAGGCACTTATGAAATGTTGCGCGTATTTTTATTTACGCTGTACCAGTGGATAGTGGTCAATTGTTTCAAACACGTTGCGCGGATCTTGTTTCAGGATCTGGATGAAACGGGTGAGCGAATCGGCGTATTGCGCTTTGGCAAACAGCCTGTCGTGCGAAAGAATAACGATGGCGTTTTCTTCGTTGGTGATACCGTCGTCGAATTTCTTGTTTATTTCCCTGGCCAGTTCTTCTGCACCCTGTTTGGGGATAGAACCGCCCGGTTTAAATTCCCACTCTACATCCCAGCCAATTACGTTGTAATGCATGGCAGCGAGTTTATCGCGCACAGCCTTGGCCGATTTGGGGCCTTTGTTTTCATCTTTACCTACCCATGAGTTGCTGCCCGGGAGACGGATGATTTTAACCGGCACCTGCAGTTCGCTTTCAGCTCTCAGCAAATCCTGCACAGCACTGTCGGGCTGTGTGTAGTATTTTTTATAGTTGTTTTGAAAACCATGTGAGTAACTGTGGTTGGCCAGCAGGAACTCGGGGTAACCATTGCGGATAGAATCAACAAAGCGTTTGCGGCGCTGGTCAATCATGTG
The DNA here is from genome assembly GCF_003412455.1 of Deminuibacter soli. Taxonomy (GTDB): domain Bacteria; phylum Bacteroidota; class Bacteroidia; order Chitinophagales; family Chitinophagaceae; genus Deminuibacter; species Deminuibacter soli. The sequence goes on from NZ_QTJU01000003.1 coordinate 304,507, forward strand.
CATGCCTACTGCAAAGAATGTGGCTTTTACGCCTTCTTTGGTAAAGATGCCTTTACAAATGGTTGATCCGGGAGGCTGCGGGGAATCGTCCCAGGTAAGAAAGATATAGCGTTTGGAGCTATCGTATTTAAAAGGGCCGCCGGGTGTGGGTTTCGCGGCAACGTTTTTGGTTGAATCGGCTGAGGCCGCCTTGTTCTCTGATTTTCCTTTACATCCTGCAAGCAACAGCATTACGGCAAGAGAGCCGCCTGAGAGGCGCAGCAAAAAAGGTGTTGTTCTAAGTGTTGTTCTCATACAAAAGTCTATTTAAAAGAATGGTTACACAAGTACTGATGAAAGTGGGCTAAGGTAATTATTTCAATAATGCAAGCGCACATGAAACCCGTTTATTCTGCGGGTTTTGCCCTTTGGTACTGAACAGGCCAGGTTAAATTATCACCTAACTCACGGGCTGCATGCAGCGGAAAATAAGGGTCGCGCAGCAACTGCCTTGCCATAAACACCAGGTCGGCCTGTTTCTTCGCGATGATGTCTTCTGCCTGTTGTGCAGTGGTAATCATGCCTACTGCACCGGTGCGTATGCCTGCCGCATTACGTATGGCGGTTGCAAAAGGCAGCTGGTACAAAGGCCCTACTGGTATTTTTACTTTCAGTACGTTACCGCCGCTGGAGCAATCTATTACATCTGCGCCCAGCTCTTTCAGTATCGCTGCCAGGCGAATGGAATCATCTTCAGTCCAGCCACCTTCAGCCCAGTCTGTCGCCGAAATGCGTACAAACAGCGGAAGTCCTGCAGGCCATACCTTGCGTACTGCTGCCGTTACTTCGCGCAGCAGGCGCGTTCTGTTGTCGAAGCTGCCACCATATTCATCGGTGCGGATGTTACTGAGCGGTGATAAAAACTGGTGCAGCAGGTAGCCATGTGCGGCATGTAATTCTACTACTTTAAAACCTGCCTGTAAAGCACGTTCTGCAGCAACGCGGAAAGCCGCAACAGTATCCTTTATTTCTTCCACGGTCATGGCTTCGGGAAACGGGTATTCGGGCGAAAAAGGGAGGGCACTGGGCGCTTTTACTTTCCAGCCGCCTTCGTTTTCGGGTATCCTCTTATTCCCGTTCCACGGGAGTGTGGTGCTTGCCTTGCGGCCGGCGTGCGCCAGCTGTATGCCTGCCACCGCTCCCTGCGCATGAATAAATTGCGTGATGTTGCTGAATGCAGTTACCTGTTCATTATTCCAGATACCGAGATCACCCAAACTAATGCGCCCTTCCGGTACCACAGCAGTAGCTTCGGTAATGATTAGTCCGGCCCCGCCTACTGCCCTGCTGCCAAGATGTACCAGGTGCCAGTTATTGGGCAGGCCATCGGTGGCGGAGTATTCGCACATGGGTGAAACAACAATACGATTGCGCAATACCACCTCTCGGATAGTTAAAGGACTAAACAAATAACTCATAGGTGAAATTTTATATACGGAAACGAAAGCAAAGTAATATGAATATTATGCCATACCCACATTTTATCAACATAAAGAGATCTTTTTTGATTAAATTAAAATTAAACGGTGCAACAATGACCCTGAACAGATACATTTGTATGACTGGTCAGTTCCCTTTGAACAGCTATTTAATCCCTGGTATCGATGGAATAAACTCCTGACCTGTAGTATTGTGTAGATCTGTCCACAATCCGCGTTAAACACCTTGCCAGCTAACAGCGAGTTACAGTTGTATCCGAAAAACATTTTTTTAGAACGGCAGCTTTCCAAAGCGGCCATGATGGCTTGTACAACAGCTAAACTAAGCAACCATTGACTGTTTAATGAGAAATGATTATGAAAAAGCAAGAACTGGCCTGTATTATAGACGATGACCTCATTTACTTATACAACATGCAAAAACTGCTTGCGCTGCATAGTATAAACAATGTGCTCGTTTTTCACAATGGTGAAGAGGCCATGCAATACTTCACAGAAACAGGTTTTGCCACAGCCTGTATGCCCGATATAATACTGCTTGATATTAATATGCCGGTGATGAACGGCTGGGAATTCCTGGATGCTTTTAAAGAAGCACGCCCGCTGATTCAGAAAGACATTACGATTTACATGGTAAGCTCTTCGGTTGACAAGGATGATATGAAGCGTGCGAAGAGTTATGAAGAAGTGGCCGACTATTTTGTAAAGCCCGTTACACTGGCCAACCTGGAGAAAATATTGTCTGTTTTATCCTGATACCCTGTTACGGGCAATAAAATCACCTGCAAATATTGCCTGGATTATATACTCATAGCAACCTACTACGATAAACTAAAACCTTCGGGACTTTTATATACCTGCTCTTCTGAATACTCGTAGCGTATATTCCAATCAAGCTGATCAAAAGAATTGTCTGCATGCAGCAGCAATAACACAAAGCCATCGCCTGCTTCCACGAAAATAAATGTATCGTACTTTACTGCGTAGTTGGCATCATTCTCTACCAGCACTATTGAATACAGGATGGCATCATTTTTTTTCTGCACCAGCACTTTGGCAGTGTAGGCCAGGTCGTTGTAAGTAAAGGAAATCAATAGATTTTTCATACACCTCTGTTGCTTGATTAAAGCTATCAAGAAGCTGGGTTCACAGCTATTAAATAGCACTTAAACACGATGAAAATATAGTAAATATGCGGCTTCACGCATGTACTGCAACATAGCACACACAACGTTAAGGACGTGTGTATTTTAGTGAATGCCGCGTGTTTTCCAGTGAGTGCTGCGTTACAGCGGGTGAAAGCCTGAACAGTGAATAGTGAATAGGCAATAGTGAATAAAAAAAGCGGATACCATGCTGGTATATGCAACATTATCGCAGCGTCTGGGGTAGTTAAGGCAGGTGTATTCACTATTGACTATTCAATGTCGTTTAGTTAATAACCTCTTTGTGAACTTTGTGGGTTTTCCCTTTGCGTTCTTTGCGGTAAAAAATATCAATCACGCTTAACTAAACGGCATTGATTGACTATTCACCGGACGTATTGCTTCCCTTATGCACCACGCACAATTAACACTAACAGCCGCAAGCTTTCGGCAGAAACCAGTATATTACGTAACAATTTCTTGTCCATATAAACAAAAACGCATGCTAACAAACCATGTAAACCAGCAGCAAAGCACGTTAACTGCAGGCGGGCGTTTCAGGGAGGCCATGCGCAATGCGCAACCATTGCAAATTGCGGGGGCCATTAACGCCAATCATGCATTACTGGCCACGCAGGCAGGTTTCAATGCCATTTATTTATCAGGCGGCGGGGTTGCTGCCGGCTCACTCGGAATTCCTGATCTCGGTATTACCACCCTCGATGATGTGCTCACCGATATTTACCGCATTACCAATGTTACAAATACGCCTTTACTTGTTGATGTAGACACCGGCTTCGGTCCTTCTGCATTTAACATCGCACGCACCGTTCAATCGTTGATCAAAGCAGGCGCAGGCGCCCTGCATATTGAAGACCAGGTAGGCGCCAAACGCTGCGGCCACCGCCCGGGTAAGGAAATTGTAAGCAGCGATGAAATGGTTGACCGTATAAAAGCAGCCGTAGACGCCCGTACAGACGAACAGTTTGTGATTGGCGCACGTACCGATGCACTGGCCAATGAAGGCATTGATAAAGCACTGGAACGTGCAGGGGCCTATGCACAGGCAGGGGCTGATTTTATTTTTGCGGAAGCCATCAGCGAATTATCACAATACACGCGTTTTGCAGAAGCAACCGGACTGCCCATTCTCGCCAACATCACCGAGTTTGGTTTTACTCCCCTGTTTACGGTAGATGAACTGAAAAAGGCCGGCGTATCGCTGGTGCTGTACCCGCTCAGTGCATTCCGCGCAGCCAATAAAGCAGCGTTAAATGTATACAATGCCATACGCCAGGAAGGCACGCAGAAAAATGTAATCGACACCATGCAAACCAGGGCCGAGTTGTATGAAAGCATCGGCTACTACAGCTTTGAACAAAAATTAGATCAGCTCTTTCAAAAAAATAAATCATGAGCAGCGAACCTACACCAACCGAATTTAAACCAAAGAAATCCGTAGCCCTCTCCGGCGTTGTTGCAGGCAATACCGCCCTGTGCTCGGTAGGTAAAAGCGGGAACGACCTGCATTACCGCGGTTACGATATACTTGACCTGGCCGGTGCAGCCTGTTTTGAAGAAGTGGCTTATTTACTGATACATGGCAGCCTGCCTGATAAAGCACAGTTCGCTGCCTACAGCGCCAAACTGAAATCATTACGCGGCCTGCCCAATGCCGTGAAACAGATACTGGAACAGCTGCCTGCCACCACGCATCCCATGGATGTGCTGCGCACTGCCACATCGGTGCTGGGCACGGTTGCACCTGAAAAGGATGATCACAACACTGCGGGGGCAAGAGATATAGCCGATAAACTGGTGGCCTGCCTGGGCTCTGCCTTACTGTACTGGTACCACTATGCACACAATGGCCGCCGTATTGATGTGGAGACGGATGACGCCAGCATCGGTGGACATTTTCTGCACCTGCTGCATGGAAAAAAATGCCCGCCTTCCTGGGAAAAAGCCATGCAGGTTTCGCTGAACCTGTATGCAGAACATGAATTCAATGCCTCTACATTTACCGCAAGGGTTATAGCAGGCACGGGCTCTGATATCTATTCAGCTGTAACAGGCGCTATCGGTGCGTTGCGCGGGCCCAAACATGGCGGGGCCAATGAAGTGGCTTATGATATACAAAGCCGCTACAGCTCGCCCGATGAAGCGGAAGCAGACGTACGCACCAGGCTGGAGAAAAAAGAAGTGATCATTGGTTTTGGTCACCCGGTATACACCATCAGTGACCCGCGCAATAAAGTGATTAAACAGGTGGCCAGGCAACTGAGCGTGGAAGCAGGCGACAGCCAGCTGTTTCATATTGCCGAACGCCTGGAAACACTGCTATGGGCAGAAAAGAAAATGTTCCCGAACCTGGACTGGTTCTCGGCTGTCTCCTATCATGTAATGGGTGTGCCTACGTTGTTCTTTACCCCGCTGTTTGTAATATCGCGCGTAACCGGCTGGTGTGCGCATATCATAGAACAACGGCAGGATGGCAAAATCATTCGCCCAAGCGCCAATTACACCGGGCCTGACAACCGCCCCTTTGTTCCAATTGAAGAACGCTAACCGCAATCATAACCATTCAAACTATCCATCCATCAAACAACAGAACAGATGTCCGCTCACATTTCAACTAATAACAGACCGCAACCAGACATGGTTTTAGCCGATATAGCCGATTATGTATTAAACTATGAAATAAGCAGTGCAACTGCATGGACCACCGCGCACTACTGCCTGCTCGATACGCTGGGCTGCGGGCTGGAAGCACTCACCTACCCTGCCTGCACCAAACTGCTGGGCCCTGTGGTACCCGGTACCATTGTGCCCAACGGTGCAAAAGTACCCGGTACACCTTACCAGCTTGATCCCATACAGGCAGCCTTTAATATTGGCGCCATTGTACGCTGGCTCGATTTCAATGATACCTGGCTGGCAGCAGAATGGGGCCACCCCAGCGATAACCTCGGCGGCATACTGGCTGTGGCAGACTGGTTATCGCGTACAGCAGTGGCCAATGGCAAAGCACCACTAACCATGAAAGCCGTGCTGGATGCCATGATACGCGCGCATGAAATACAGGGCGTAATGGCACTGGAAAACTCCTTTAACCGCGTGGGGCTGGATCATGTAATACTGGTAAAACTAGCCACCACAGCAGTAGTAGGCAGGCTCATCGGCCTTACACGGGATGAACTGATCAACGCATTATCACTGGCTTTTGTAGATGGCCAGGCATTGCGTACCTACCGCCATGCACCCAATACCGGCAGCCGCAAATCGTGGGCAGCAGGTGATGCCACTTCGCGCGGAGTACGTTTGGCATTGATGGCGCAAACCGGTGAAATGGGTTACCCTTCTGTGCTCACTGCCAAAACATGGGGCTTCTACGATGTGCTGTTCAAAGGCAAAAGCTTCAGCTTTCAGCGGCCTTATGGTTCGTATGTAATGGAGAATGTGCTGTTTAAAATATCCTTCCCGGCCGAGTTTCATTCGCAAACAGCTGTTGAAGCAGCCATGACACTGCACAGCGAGCTGGCAGCCATGGGCAAAAGCAGTGAAGACATCAAACAGATCACCATCCGCACACATGAAGCCGCTATACGTATCATTGATAAAAAAGGCCCGTTGTACAACCCGGCAGACCGCGACCACTGTATTCAATACATGATTGCCGTACCGCTGATCTTCGGCAGGTTAACTGCGGCAGATTATGAAGACAATGTAGCACAGGACATTCGTATTGATGCGCTGCGTGACAGGATGAACATTGAAGAGAACAAACAATACACGATCGATTACCTTGATCCTGAAAAGCGCTCTATTGCCAATGCGCTTACCATTGAGTTAAACGATGGTACCGTATTATCTGAGCTGGTGGTGGAATACCCCATCGGTCACCGTTTGCGCCGTACAGAAGGTATCCCGTTGTTGATTGATAAGTTCAAGATAAACCTGGCACGCGTATTTGCCGCCAAACAGCAGCACAACATATTACAAGCATCGCTTGATTTAAACAAGCTGGTGAATATGCCGGTGCACGAGTATGTGGATTTGTATGTGTAGCCGTTAAAACGCAGTCATAAAAAAAGAGGAACGTCCGGTGATGTTCCTCTTTTCGTTTAACCGTTATTTAAAAGCAAGTTTTGCTGCGGAAGAATCTTTCACCACGGTATTGCCGGGTAAGGGTTTTGCGGCAGGCGGCGTTTTCCTGTTGCAGGTAAGCGCATATAACATTGCCGCAATTGCCGCCGGTACCATCAGACGGAATTTCATGAAAATTGGATTTAAGGTTTATACCGCAATATCATAACTGGCGGGCATATAAACAAATTAACTATCCCATGTTATACCTGCTGACACAAGCTGATTATTCTACCGGCAGGTACTTGTTAAGCAGCTTTCCATTTTTGTAGGTAAATGAGCTTTCTAATTTGAGCAGCTTTTTCTCTTTAAAAATTGAAAGTCCGTTCCCTATTGCGACAACGAAACCGTCGAGGGTTATTTGCACCTGTAATTTTTAGTTTTCGCATAGCAACCGTTTTAAGCGTGTGAGTTTGTATCACAAATATCTGAAGACGGCCTACGATATTACGGGTGTAATCACGACAGAATAGGCGGTGATTTGTGCTAAAAAACAGAAATGCCGTGGCATTTCTGTTTTAACAATAAAAGGCGCTACAGTTATTTTACAAAACTCACCTGTATGGTTGTTTGGGTGCGCGCTGCAAGCAGGTCGTCTGAATTCATCCAGAATAGCATGCTGTAGGTGCCTGCAGGAAAGCTGTTTGCAGGAACAGTTACCTGTGGATTACCCTGCGCATTGAAGGTTGCATTCAGGTACAGCGGCCTTACATCAGGGTCGTTGAGCGAACTCGGGAATATCTCTACATGCCCTGTTTTAGTACAAGACCCACCATATTGGCTTACGCCAAGATCGCTGCCACGCAATTCTATCACCTGGTCCTGGCTTGCACTGTAGCTGGCCTTGTCAAGCGACTGAATGGCTGGATAACGCGCGTTCTGGAAAGTGGTATTGATGGTTGCATCTTTCTTGCCTGCAGTACTTACAATAACAGGGTAAGTTCCACCGCCAAAGCCATCGGGCACGCGGGCCGTGATGCGAACATGTGATGGCTCGCTGGGATTGTAACCAAAGCTGGAAATGGACAGCTTAGATTCCATTCCACCCCCCATGTCTATGTTGATGGTTATATTATCCTGGATCGTACTGCAATGGTAGCAATCCAGTCCTATCTCCCCGCCTGCAAAAGGGTTGCATGCAGACAAAGAGGTCACTGTTGGATTGGGTTCCGCTACTGTAAACACAGTTGTCTCAGCAGTTTGTCCCCATGCCTTGCAGCGTATTTTATACTTGCCGGAAGCCTGTGTTTCAGGAATGGTTATCCATACAGAATCTGCACCATACTTTGTAATGGTTAATGATGTAGCAGCTGCATTATCCTGGTTAACGAGGGAAATAACAGTGCTGTCTGCCCGCTTACCAATGTATTTACCTGTAAGCAGATAGGTTTGCCCGGTTACAAGGGTGTCTTTTATTTTATCCAGGGTTACTGTGGGTGCTGTAACGGAATAAGCAGAATCAAATATTTTGCTGGTTACTGTTGTGCCCATGTTGAACAACACAACGCCATACTTACCCACTTTCACCAGCGAATCGGGGAAGGTGGCCGTTACCTTATCATTTACCACAGCCAGGTTGCCCTTGATGGTGTCTTTTTTATCACTTACCAGTACGAGCTTCCATTTATCCAGAGCAATGGATTGACCGGCTTTTTTGTTATCAACCAGCGTGATGGTATGTGCATCGGACAGGCTTGCCGTATGTGGTGCAAAATCACTGGCAACATAGGGTGAATCAGTTGGCGTAGTTACAGGCGGAGGTGTTACAGGCACAGGCGAATCTTTCTTACTGCACGCAACAACGTAAGCGATCAATACTGCCACCGGCAGCACATAACGATACTTCATAAGCAATCTGTTTAAGGGTTTAGTGGCGGCAAGATAACGTTGCACTACCATTCAAATAATACCCGGAAACCGGTAATTTTAAAACCACGGCAGGCAACGCCCATAAAAAAAGCAGGAGCCGTTTGTGCCGGCTCCTGCTTTATCTGCACCTGTTGTGCTTACTGAAAACTTACCAGCGATGAAGGAATATTGGTAAAGTTATACGTATCGTTATTGTAATTAAATGAAACGACGATAGTGCAATATTTGTCTGCCGCTTTAATTGAATTGGCAGGTATGGTAAGTACAAGGTGTCCCTTTTCGTTAAAGGTAAAATTCTTTGTTTTGAAGAGCAGCCCTGTTTGGCCTGTAACATACACGCTTTCGGTAATATCACACTTTGCATCGATTTTGCTGGCATCAAGATTAACACCTGTTATCTCCAATACTTCATCCTGTGCCATATTGAAGGAGGTTTTATTCAACGCGGTAATAACAGGCGCCGGCCCTGTGAGTACATGAAACTGTGTGGCAGCATCGGGCATACCGGTGGTTTTCACTACCAGCTTATGATCGCCGGGCTGCATATTCTCTGGTACCCGCACGATGATTGCCACCATGCCGCTTTCGTATTTTGCAATGCTGCCGATCGCAATGGGCTGTAACGAGCCATCCCCGGGGTCCATAAACACGCTCACACTGTCTTTACCTGCACTGCCGTTATAACAGGAAATATACAAATCCGTACCGGCAAAACTCCCGCATCCGGAAGCCGTGATAGAGGGTGGTACAGGTTTGAAATAAACGGTGTTTGATTCAACGGTTTGCCCCCAGGAAGTATACCTGATTTTATATTTACCTGCCGGGGTACTGCCGAACAACGCCAGCGAATCTGAATCAGGCCCCCTGCTTATTGAAGCAATGCGTTCTTCCACCATCGTCGTTTGGTTAATGGCAACAGCGCTAACGCTGTCTCCATTGCTGCCGATGCCTTTTCCGGTAACACGAAAAAACTTGCCGATCTGCAATGTATCCGGCAGCGGATTAAGCGAGACAACGGGCGGTTTAATGGTTAGCAGCGAATCGAATACTTTGGTATATGATACGGTGCTGGCGACAGTAAGTATAACTTTATACCTGACGGGCTGCCTGTTAGCAATAGTGATGATGCTGGTAAGTGTATCCCCGTTAAAGCGACAGCTATAACTAAGCGTGTCAGTTGAATTTTCTTTTACCAGGCGCACTCTCCATTGATCGGTGTTGTTAACTGCCGATACCTTTTTTTTACCGATGAATTTCAGTGTGGGATTATTATCAGCGATGTGCGGTGTAAAATCTGTAACAACATAAGGACTGTCCAAAACAGGTTTGCTGGTATCTCCTCCTGTAGGTGGTGGTATAACAGGTGCAGGGGAATCTTTTTTACTACAGGCAATAACATATGCCATTGTAACTATTGCAGCAGGCAACAGAAATCGGTACCTCATGGAATCTTGTTTAGGGTTAAAATTTGATAGAAAGGTAGGTAGTATTGCGAATATTACATTACCTGAATACAGGTAATTGTTTTACCATATCTCACAGCCCAGCGCCAAATAACCGTAAACAGCAAACGTTAAACCTCAAATAATCTTATTCAAACAACCGTTTGCGCTGACTGAATTAATCAAAATACAATATTGAACCGGTCTGACCTTGTGCTTTTGTTTTATTTTCGGTTCACAATAAAAAGTTATTGCTTACATGGAAAGCCGGAGAGATTTTATCAAGAAAGCCGCCCTGTTATCTGGTGGTGCAGGCATGGCGGGCATGCTGCCGCAAAGTATTCAGAAAGCGCTGGCCATTAACCCGGCGCAGGGCAGCACTTACCATGATGCAGAACACGTGGTATTGCTGATGCAGGAGAACCGTTCGTTTGATCATTGTTTCGGCACACTGCGCGGTGTGCGCGGTTTTAATGACCCGCGTGCTATTGTGCAGCCCAACCAGTTACCTGTATGGCTGCAAAGCAATAAAGAAGGCGAAACCTATGCGCCCTTCCGGCTCAACATCAAAGATTCCAAAGCTACCTGGATGAACTCACTCCCGCACTCGTGGGAAAACCAGGTAGACGCTTACAACAACGGCAAACACAACCGCTGGCTCGATGTAAAGAAATCGGGCAACAAAGCATACGCACACATGCCGCTTACCCTGGGTTATTACACCCGGGAAGACATCCCGTTTTACTATGCACTGGCCGATGCTTTTACCGTGTGTGACCAGCATTTCTGCTCATCGCTCACCGGCACCACACCCAACCGTTTGTATTTCTGGACAGGCACCATCCGCTCTGCGCAGGAAGACGGTTTCCGTGCACATGTGCGCAATGAAGAAGTAGATTACGGTGTGCCCGTACACTGGAAAACCTACCCCGAACGCCTGGAAGAAAACGGCATATCCTGGAAAGTATACCAGAATGAAATAAGCATTGATACCGGCTTCCAGGGTGAAGAAGATGCCTGGCTCAGCAGCTTTACCGATAACCCGCTGGAGTGGTTTTCGCAATACCATATCGGCTTTGCAGCACAGTACCGCAAACACCTTGCAGCCAGTGAAGCAGCATTGACAGATGAGATCAGCACGCTGGAAAAAGATGCCGCTGCACAAAACAACAAAACCCTGCAGGATAAAAAAGCAAAACTGAAAGAAGTACAGGCACAGATGCAGCGATGGCATGCCACGGCCTATGACCAGCTTTCGCAACTGGAGCAAAACCTGCACAGCAAGGCATTTACCAACAACAGCGCAGACCCGCATTACCGCGAACTGACTACCCTGCAGTACCAGGACGGCGATACCGCACGCAATATGCAGGCCCCGAAAGGTGATGTATTACACCAGTTCAGGCAGGATGTGCAGAATGGTCAGCTGCCTGCCGTATCGTGGCTGGTGGCGCCTGAAAACTTCTCTGACCATCCCGGCGCGCCCTGGTATGGTGCATGGTATGTATCGGAAGTACTGGATATACTTACACAAAACCCCGAGGTATGGAAAAAGACCATCTTCATTTTAACGTATGATGAAAACGATGGCTGTTTTGATCATATACCGCCGTTCACGGCACCACACCCGCAGGATAAGGAAACAGGTACTGTTGCAGATGGCATTGACACTGCCAGCGAATTTGTAACCATGCAGCAGGAGCTGAAACACCATCCCCGGCAGCATTGCAGGGAAAGCCCTATCGGGCTTGGTTACCGGGTTCCCATGATCATTGCATCGCCCTGGAGCCGCGGCGGCTGGGTAAACTCGCAGGTGTTTGATCATACTTCGTGTTTGCAATTCCTGGAAGATTTTACGGCACGCAAGGGCAAACAGGTAAAGGAAACCAATATCAGCAGCTGGCGCCGTGCCGTGTGCGGTGATCTTACTTCGGCATTCAGGCCCTACAACGGCGAGAACATTACCCTGCCATCTTTTCTTGAAAAAGATACGGTACTGGAGAATATTCACAAGGCGCAGTTTAAACAGGTGCCCACAGGTTACCAGTTATTGTCTGCCGGTGATATTGCCGGCGGCAAGGCAGCTATGCCCAAACAAGAGCCGGGTACACGCCCCTCCTGCGCGCTGCCGTATGAGCTATATGCCAATGGCGGCACGGCCCATGCAAGCTTTCATGTAAAGATGGAAGCAGGCACACAGCTGTTCGGCAACCGCTCGGCAGGCGCAGCCTTTGCCGTGTATGCACCGGGCAAGCACCGGAAGGCCGGCAGCAGCAATGAATGGGAAACAGCACGTAACTGGCATTTCGCCGCAACCCCGGGCAGCAGCGTTACCGGGACATGGAATATGGCTGATTTTGAAAACGGCCATTACCACCTGCGCGTGTACGGCCCAAATGGTTTTTACCGTGAATTTAAAGGCAGTGAAAAAGATCCGGCAGTTGCTATTGCATGTATTTACACCACTGCTAAAAACAAAAGCAGTCTTACCCTGCAGCTCACCAACCACCAGCAGCAACCTGTTACCCTGCACCTGAAACACCATGCCTATGGTTTGGCCGGTCAAAACATTACCCTGGCAGCAGCAGGCCAGCGAACCAGTACCATACTATTGCCGTTGGATGTAAGCAACAGCGCCAACTGGTACGATTTCAGCATAACAGCAAGTGATAACACTACGTACGAGCAGCGTTTTGCAGGCCGTGCAGAAACAGGTGAAGCCACCACCAGCGATCCTGCCATGGCTTAAGCAGCAGTACTTCATGCCTATACATAAAAAAAGTTCACGGCCTGTGCCGTGAACTTTTTGCGTTATAGAAACATCGATCCCTATTCGGTTCGTAAGTTTTTAATGGGATTGGTCAGCGCAGCCTTTACAGCCTGGAAGCTAACCGTAGCAAGGGCTACAAAGCACGACACCACACCAGCCAATGCAAACACCCACCAGCTGATGCCGATACGGTAAGCATATTGCTGCAGCCAGTTATGCATGGCCCACCAGGCGATGGGGAATGCAATGAGCGCGGACAAAGCCACCAACTGTAAAAATTCGGCAGACAATAATGCGGTAATACCGGTAACTGAGGCGCCCAGCACCTTGCGTACACCAATTTCCCTGATACGGCGTTCTGCTGTAAACGCAGCCAGGCCCAGCAATCCGAGGCAGGAGATAAAAATGGCCAGCGCAGCAAATATGCGCGACAGGTGGCCTATCAGGTTTTCGCCTACAAAAAACTCATTGTAATAGTCATCCAGGAAGCGGTAATCAAACGGGTAAGCCGGGTTATCTTTCTGCAACACGTCTTTTACTTTAGCAATTACATCAGCTATTGATGTATTGGCTTTGGGATGAACGTACAATTTGTTGCATGCTTCGGGATAGCAGAAAAACATGAGCGGACCAGGCTGCCCGTATACATCACCGTACACAAAGTTTTTCACTACACCTACTACCGTATACACACTGTTGTCTGTACGTATAATTTGCCCGATAGGCCTTTTAGTGCCGATGGCAGCAATCATGGCTTCATTCACAATCACATTGGCTGTATCTGCAACGGTATTGGCCTGGAAATCACGGCCGGCCTGCAGCTTCATAGACATGGTGTTGAAAAAACCGGGGGATACATTCCGGGTTGATACCAATACAGACTGCGTAGGGTCTTTACCATCCCAGGTATAACCGGAGCCATTGTTGCCACCGTATACAATTTCATAATCGCACAAAGCAGCGTCACGTACCACACCTGTGGCCAGCAAATCCTGTTTAATGCGGGTAAAGCTCTTGTACATATCCTTGTCAATCGACACCATGAGCATGTTGTTTTTATCCATGCCCATATCCCTGTTTTTGATATGCTGCACCTGCTGGAAGATAATGATGGTGCAAATAATAAGCATGATAGATACAGAGAATTGCATTACCACCAATACCCTGCGTACCACCGTGGCTGCACTGCCTTTCATTTTTAAGCCCTTGAATACATAAATAGGGTTAAACGATGAGAGATACAGGGCCGGGTAACTGCCTGCCACCAAACCACACACCAGGCCAATAGCCAGCAGAGCACCGCTGTGCAGCGGGTTGCCCAGCTGCAGGTGCAAATCTTTCTGCACCAGCGTTTCAAAGGCGGGCAGTACCAATGCCACCACAATTACAGCGAGTATCAGCGCCAGGTACGACATCAGCAGCGCTTCTGCAATAAACTGGCCGATCAATGTTTTGCGGGCTGCACCCAATACCTTGCGCACGCCTACTTCTTTCGCCCTTTTCTGGCTGCGCGCTGTAGCCAGGTTCATAAAGTTGATACAGGCTATCAGCAAAATAATCCAGGCAATGGTGGTGAACATGCGCACGTACTGTATCAAGCCGCCGCTTTGTTTGCCGTCTTCAAAATGAAAACGCATATGCAGATCGCCGAGGCTGAATAAAAATATATGCGCGGCAGCCTTTTCCTCTTTCTGTTGTATAAAATTGTAGATGCTTTTATTCACTGCTGCGACATCTGTACCTGGCCGCAGTTCCACATAGGTATCGAGGCCATTGGCACCCCAGCTTGCAAGCCACTTGTTATCGGTAAAATACCTGTCGTAATTGCCTATCCATTCAAACTGAAGGGTACCATTGGGGGAGAGATCTTTTATTACGCCGGTTACCACATAATCCTGCCCATCATCGCAGGGCAGGGTTTTACCCACTACATTGGTGGTATTGCCAAACATTTTTTTGGCAGCAGATTCCGTCAGCACCAGCGCATTTACCTGTTGCAAGGCAGTAGCTGCATTGCCCTGCACAAACGGCAGGGTAAACATGCTGAACACCGGCTTGTCGGCATACACTCCTTTTGCGAGTACGGCTGCAGGCCCTTTACCAAATTTCTTCAACTGGTGATTGCTGAAATGGCAGGCATTCACCACTTCGGGCCTTTCCTTGATAAGTGCTTCTGTCAAAGGGCCGGGAGATGAAGAATACATGCCCGTTTTACCGCTGTAGGTTTGCCATTCCAGTATGCGGTACAGGTTGTCTTTCTTTGCATGCTGGCTGTCGAAACTGTATTCACTTTCAACCCATAAAAAAATAAGCGCCGCACAGGCAACGCCAATAGCCAAACCGGATATGTTCAGCAGACTGTAACCCTTGCTGTTCCACAAATTGCGGAAAGCGGTTTTAATGTAGTTTTTAATCATGGTTGCGGGAAGTTATGGTACCGGCTGAATGATTCATAAGCCATGCCATTACAGCAAACAGCTAATTATCAATGGCTTAAGGCAAGTCATTTTCCATAACTGTATCGTAAACGCACACCGGGTGTAATGCTTTGCAACAGTACTGTATACAAGCTCACCCCAAACATGTTATTATGACTGCCCAAACACTGCTTCAAAGTTTTCTGCTATTGCATATTGTTGGTTTTATACTCATGGCCGGTACAGTTACAGCAGACTTTGCCCTGCACCGCCGCATGAATAAATACCTGTCGCTTAAAAACAACATGAGCCGGATACATGTGATCCAGCCCGTGTTGTTTATGCTCATTTTTATACTGAGCGTATTCCGGTTTTAACCGTACTTGTTTTCTTATTGTTCTAAGCAGTGGCGGCCGGTGTTTACCCGCTGCCTTTTGCTGTTACAGTTTTACGATATCTACCGCGTTTAAAATAGATTCTCCCTTCACCGGTAAAAAGTTGATCACGATGCCTTTTCCATCATATACTTCCAGGCGCACGGTGGTGGTGAAGGGTTGCAGCGATTGCAGCATGTTGGCATTGCTTAAGCCCTGCAATGCCTGCACATCGTTTACCCATACGTTAAACTGGCGGCCGGGCACCACTTCTTTGCCTTTTGCACCTTTGTCGTTGCCCAGGTTATAGGCCAGTGTTTCCTGTTCTTTGTTAGACAGCAGTTCGCAGAAATGCAGGGTAACCGTGTATACGCCATCGGGTACATCGGCGCGGAAATAATCCAGCCCTGTACGTTGTGTCTGGTACAGCGGGTCGAGCGTAGTGCCGTTGATATTGCGGTTGGTGCCGTAAGGTATGGCACTGCCCTTGCCCAATGAAAATACTTTGCCGCCGGTATAACCCCATGCCCCCGCTTTGTACGCACGTTCGGGCAGCCAGGTTGTGCCGGTAAGCTCATCGGTAAAATAACGTTTGTCGCCTAGGCTTACATGCAGTTCGGTAAAAGGCAGGGCCGTGCTTTTCAAATCTGCAGGCACCAGTGTAAAGTTGATGTTTGCCACGCTGTGCACTGTTGTATCATGATGACCGGGCGCAATGGCTTCCACTTCATTGATACCATTCACAAAGGGTACATCTACTTTGGCCACACCATTTTCAGCAGCTACGGTATCGAGCGTAACACCATTGTGCTTTACAATGATCTCAGGCTGGTTGGTATATATTTCCAGCGGCTGCACACAATACAAAGCGGAATCGCCCACTGCCACACCTGCCCTGTTTTTCCAGTATTGTGAACCGATGGCTACGTATGGATATTTCACCAGTTGCGACTGGTAGTAATAGTAATTGTCTTTCGGTATCCTGTCTGCCGTCATCAGGCCCTTGGTATTGATATGCGGCGTGGCTTCTGCCCTGCCTTCGGAATTAAACTCTGCCAGGTTCCAGATAAATGCACCTGCCACAAAATCGCGCTCCTGTATGGCAGGCAGGTAATTCTGGTGGTAACGGTTGGCATATTCGGCCGTTTTATCAAACCGCTCCGGTGAAAAATTATGCAGACGGCTGTCTGCATCTGCACCAAACTCAGTAACGAGTACCGGCTTGTTCGGCAAAATGCGGTGATGCATGTCGAGGAACTTGCCAAAATCAGCAAACTCGCCGCCATACCAGCCCTGGTACAGGTTCCAGCCTACGAGCTGCGGAACGGATGTAAGGTGCGCAACGTTGTGGTAAGTATTAAAATCACCATGACAGGGTATCATGGTATACCTGCTTGAATCTTCCAGGCGGGTAAGTGAATCAAGGTCTTTTGCCAGCTGGTATACATGATCGTAATAGGCTGCCCTTTCGGCGCTGGCTGCTTCATAACGCGGCTGCAGCAGCACTTCGTTCATGTAGGCCCATATAATAACGGAAGGGTGATTGATGTTCTGGCGGATCATTTCCGTTTGCATGTTTTTACAATTCTGTGCAAACGCGGCTGATTCGGTAATACGGTTTACGATGGGCGTTTCAACCGAAGCCAGTATGCCCAGCCTGTCACAGGCTTCCAGCACAGCAGGATCCTGCGGGTAATGCGCAATACGCACAAAATTGCAGCCCATTGCCTTCAGCAGTTCCATGTCTTTCACATGCAGCACATCGGGCACTGCATTGCCGAGCCCCTTGTAATCCTGGTGCCTGTTTACACCTATGAGTTTGGTATGCTCACCATTCAGGTAAAAACCATCGTTTGCATCGAACCTGAACCAGCGAAAACCCAGCGGCTGGTTTACCTGGTCAATTACGCGGGTGCCGTCTTCTATTACCGTTGTCAGCACGCGGTACAGGTAAGGGTTGTCAAGCGTCCACAAATGCGGTGAGCTGATGGTTTCAAAGGTATGTGTAAAGCTGGTATTGCCAGGCAGGGCCTGTATGGCTGTAAGCCGCCTGTCGATCAGTGTGCCTGCTGCATCTACAATCGTTGTTAATACGGAGATATTTTTAGGCACATAACCGGGGTTGGTTACTGCACCTTTTACCACTACACTCGCCTTGGAGGCTGATACAAACGGCGTGCTTACCACAACGCCCGGACCACCGCGGTCGTCCATGTTCACGTGTATGGAATCAGTCGCCACCAGGTATACATCGCGGTAAATACCGCCGTAAAAAGTGAAGTCTGCCCCCAATGGCGCAATATCTTCATTGTGACTGTTATCTACCCAAACAGAAATATCGTTGGCAGTAACTGCACTGTCGCCGAAAGAAAGGTATTGCTGGATAGGAAAAGCAAAACCGGTATAACCACCGATATGGGTGCCTGCCTTACGACCATTTACATATACTTCAGCTACCTGGCCTGCGCCTTCAAAGCTGATGTATACTGCTTTATTGTGCCAGGAGGAATTGACGTACACGCGTTTGGTATACCAGCCCGGACCACGGTAGTAGCCTGCCGAATCGTCTGCAACATCGTCTGTGTTCCAGGTATGCGGCAGGTTAACCTGTTCCCATTGCGTGGAGGCATCCCTGATTGCCGGGAAGCCCTGCAAATCGCCTTTGTGAAATTGCCAGCCGCTGTTAATAGACACTACCGCGCGTTGCTGTGCATACGCCCCGGCAGCTGCCATGCACAACAGCACCAAAATAATAAGCTTCTGAAAATGCTTTACCGCCATGCTGCAGATATTGATTATCAGCGAAGATAAAACAGAAGCATGAATCGGCAATCGTCAACCGTGAAGCGGAAATTGTGAGAACGAAGCGTCCCTTATTTGCACACTTTCAAATTTTCAAACTCCCCAATTGCCCTTGTGATTTTTCACAGGATACCCGGTGTTGAATCACCGTTGTGCGGCGGTGCATACACCTAATTTCGCAGCCGTATTTAATAATTCGATACTTATGAAGAAAGTGGCACTGGTATTCCTGGGCATTATTGTGCTCCTTACTGCAGGCATTGCCTATGTGGCTTTTGCGCTGCCCGATGTGGGTAAAGCACCCAATCTGACTGTTGATGTTACACCCGAAAAAATAAAACGCGGCGAATACCTCGCCAATCATGTAGCGGTGTGTATGGACTGCCATTCTACCCGCAACTGGCAGGCCTTTGCCGGTCCGCCGGTGCCAGGCACACTAGGCAAAGGCGGTGAACATTTTTCGAAAGACATGGGTTTCCCCGGCGATTTTTATGCACCGAATATAACACCAGCAGCATTGAAAGACTGGACTGACGGCGAGCTGTTTCGTGCCATTACCTGCGGGGTAAACAAAAACGGGAAGGCCATGTTCCCGTTAATGCCTTACCCGGCTTACGGAAAAATGGACAAGGAAGATGTATACGATATTAT
This sequence comes from Deminuibacter soli, assembly GCF_003412455.1. Taxonomy (GTDB): domain Bacteria; phylum Bacteroidota; class Bacteroidia; order Chitinophagales; family Chitinophagaceae; genus Deminuibacter; species Deminuibacter soli. The sequence goes on from NZ_QTJU01000003.1 coordinate 323,601, forward strand.
CGCTTACCTGCGCAGCATCCCTGCCATTGACAACCGCGTACCTGCTTCATCCCCTGCTTTCCCGGTAAGTTTTCTGCTGAACACGATGCCGGTAAAACAAACGCCTGCACAACGGCCTGCCATAACCAATACACTGGCCTATGGTGCTTACCTGGTAAACATGGCCGGCTGTATTGAATGCCACACGCCGGATAAACGCGGGCAGATTATTAAAGAGAAAGCCTTTAACGGCGGAAGGATATTTAAAATGCCGGGAGGCATATTACGCTCCCCCAACCTTACACCAGACACCGCCACCGGTATAGGCACATGGACGGCTGCTGCTTTTGTACAGCGTTTTAAAGCCTATGCCGGCGCCAATGCCATTCAACCGGTACAACAGCATAGCATGAACACACCTATGCCCTGGCTGATGTACGCAGATATGACCCATGATGATTTAACAGCCATTTACACCTACCTGCATAGCTTACCACCTGTGCATAACGCTGTAAACCGGTTTACTGCCAATCAACCGTAGCAATTGGCATACAACCCCAAACCCGGCCAACCTGTAAAACACCCCGCCTGCTGTACCTGCCATCTGTGTGTAAATGGCAGTGCAGCAGGTTTTTGCTGGTTATTATGAATCAATCCGTTAGACAGGCATAATTCGATTGCAGCAGCTCCCGGGGCGGGGCGCCGGATGGATTGCAATACAAAACTTAACATTGTATCTATACGTTTTAATATTAATTTTATGTTACTAAATAATTAACAGAAAACGTATGACCAATACTAAAGAACAAAAAACACCTGAAAAACACGGTTTTCGTACCACAATAGCAGAAAAGATTGATGCAGCGTTGGCAGAACTGAAAGCTGAGCTGGACAGCAGCAAATACGATAAAAGACTGAAGAAAGCCAGCAAGTTGCTGAGCGAAATACATATAAAAGCGGCCTCCAAACCGGCTAAAACAAAGATCCCTGTATTGAAAAAGGCAAAAGCAAAGAAGGTTACTGCTAAAAAAGCCAAGGACGCAGGTGCCAAAAAAGCAGGTGCGAAAAAGGCAAAACAGGAACCGGTACCTGCTCACTAAATACAGTTACAACAGCAATTACCATACATTATACAGGCAGAACGGCAGGTTTTTAAAACAGGCCGTTCTGCCTTTTTTGCTCCTTATTTCTTCAGCAGGGGTGCAATGATTGTATTGGGATAATAACGGTAAAAATGCTGGTTGCCATGATTACCGCCCGGCTTGTACAACACTACCCCTTTTGAAAAAATATAGGCCGGCATTCCATTAACCAGTAAAGCTGTTTCTTCTTCCCTGTCAGCCGCCTGCATGCGGGCTGCTTTCAATAATTTTACCACCGGCGCTATGTTGCGCCCGCCCGGCGCAGCCAGCTTACCGGTAAATTGGTCAGGCGAATACAGGGTATTGTGCTGTACATCATACGTAAACTCAATGGTCGTGTTGTCAGCATAGGCAATACCGTCTGCCTGCCCAAACAACAGCTGCAGCAACAGGTGTTTGCCATCGTTTAGTATTACGCCAACCTGTATATCGTTGTACAGCGCACTCTTGCGCGGACTTTCTGCTGCATCTACCAGGAACGCTGCGTCAATCACCTTGCTGCAGTAGGCCTTAAACCGGTCTATCGTATATTGTTTGTATGTTTTTACCGAAGCGGGTTTAGGATAACCTTTCAGCACAGCATTGGGATCACCTTCACTGCCAATGAGGTTATAGCCGCTCATCAGCAGTTTATTCAAAGCCCTGCCGGCAGCGTGTGCAGTATCGGCAAATAACAGGTCGCCGCTAACAGCAACAGGATACTTGTTGCTATTGCCGTGATACCTGAAATTAAGGTTGCGCATGCCAATACTGCCGTCACTGTAATCTTCCCTGAAACTGCAGGGTACCAGCTTTTGCAGTGAATCATCTATGGCATATCCCTTAAACAGGCCATCTGCCGTAATACCAAGCAATAGGCGGCCTATATGCAGGCGCGGTGCGTAAAACTGTGCCTCATCGTATTGAAACTGCAAGATATCTTTATCCAGTGTTACCGTAAACGCATCCAGACTTTGCAATGAATCAGAAAACGTATAAGCGGTAAGCGTGTTAGGCCAGGCATTCAGTTCAATGGTAAAAGGTGCATTACCAACCATACCACGCAGGTGCAGGTAGCCATTGAGAAAAATATGGGCAGAATCCGGTGTTACAAGCGCATGGTTGCGGTGCATCAGTTTAATCACCGTTTCGGTGGTAACAACTTTATTACTTTGGGCCTGCACACGTACTGGATGCACACAACAGGCAAACAATAACAAAACAATACATACAACGCGGAAAATAGTGCGGGAAGCCAGTGTAAGCATAGGTATCAATTGTAATTAAATGCATGCCAAAATACAGCTTTCAGCGCATTATTGCTTTATCAAAGGTGCAATAGTTCTGCACCCGGTATTACTTCCCGGTGAACTGTTTTTGCGTGCATAACAAAACAATAAAATACCATTGAACAGCCGGTTAGCAAAACTGTAGGGCACCATTGCCGCAAAGGTGTTCTGGAAAGCATAACAGTTTTTGCAGTAAGCAAAGATAAAAACCGGCGTAAGCATGTATGCTTAAAAAAAGAGGCTTTTTTCGGTGTATTGGCAATAGCAGTCGGTAGCCGTATTTTCCGGCTGAATATGCACGCAGCACAAGATTAAAATTTACTTATAAAATTGGTACAATGCCCGTCAGCACTGTCACATTATAAAAAATGTTTAATTATGGCCTCTTTTTTGGACAACAGCGTCTTACTATGAATACAGCAAGCCATATTCAGCATGTCTTCGATACTTACGGTGTGGTTATTTCAATTGAAATGGCAGAAAACATTTTTACACGGTGCAACGAGGGATTGAAAAACATGATTCACGCGTCGTGCATGGCGCGTACCAATGAGCAGGTGCCGGTGATATGGCAAAGCATTATACTGATGCTTACAAGCCTGGTACCGCCCACAGCAGCGAGCAGTATTGAATACAATGCGCTGTTCTTTGATTGCTTTTATACCGCGATGAACAAAATACTGCCCTCCCACCACTGGATGCTGAAAGAAGGATTCACCGAAATGATACCCCGGACACCGTTTTCAGAATAATTTCCTATAAATTTGGTAGACTAATAATTGCCGCCTATTTTTGCCATGGTATATACAAATTACCATGTACCAACTATCTGCCCATGCTTACGCAACCTAATGCATACCGCTTTACTGTAAACATCTCCTGCGCGGGGTTGGCAGCATGTTGTTGTTGCTGTTGCTGATATTTTTCCCCGAACCTGCATTATTCTGCCAGCACAAATTCCGCATATGTTTTACCTGAATACATTTTTCACAGGCTTTGCCCATGCGCGGGCAGGACCATAACTGATCTGAAAAAAGTTGGCCGGAAACTGTTCGCACCAGCTCCGGCCTGCAATAAACAAGGCTCGTTATTAACAGTTCCCGCGAATTGCTTCGCAGGCTGTTGCCATTATTTAATTACAAACCAAAATTAATGAAAAAACGTTTCCTCGCGGGATGGTGCATTTCTATGCTTGCCCCCTTTGTACTATCTGCCCAGTCATCTCCCCCTCCCATTATCAATGCAACGCTTACCGGCAGCGTGGTTGACAGCAAAACAGGCAACCAGCTGGAAGGCGCTACCGTACATATAAAAGGCACTACGCATGAGGTAATTACCGACGGGAAAGGCCATTTCAGCTTCAGAACAGGGCAAAAGCTGCCGTTTACACTGGAGGTAAATTATATCGGCTACCAGCCGCTGGAAATAACTGTAAACGAATCACCTGTTCAGCTAAAACTGCAGGAATCGCAAAGTCAGCTGAACGAGGTGGTGATTGTGGGTTACGGTTCGCAACGCAAATCAGATATTACCGGCGCTGTGGCATCTGTTTCCAAAAACCTTTTATCGCAACCCACGGCTTCATTCGATAACCTGCTGCAGGGCACCGTGCCTGGCGTTGCAGTAACACAAAGCTCCGGCCAGCCCGGTGGTACAGCCACTATCCGTGTACGCGGCGGCAACTCCATCAGTTTTGGTAACGATCCCCTGTATGTGATTGACGGCTTTATCGTGTACAACAATAACGCTTATGCCAATACCGGTGCATCCAACGGTGCAGGTGTAAACGCACTGTCGACCATTAACCCCAGCGATATTGAATCCATTGAAATTCTCAAAGATGCTTCTGCAACGGCTATTTACGGTTCAAGAGGCGCCAACGGAGTTGTGATCATTACCACGCGCCGCGGCAAAAAAGGCAGCAATGAAGTCAACTACAGCACCTATGTAGGCCGCCAGTCTGTTCGTAAAAAACTGGGCCTGTTAAACGCATCGCAATGGGCTACACTGGTAAACGATATCAATAAAAGTGACGGAAAGCCTGCCAGCTACAGCGATTCGGCCATTGCTGCCCTGGGCGTTGGAAGCGACTGGCAGAACGCACCGCTGAAAAATGCCACCATTCAAAACCATGAACTGTCTTTCTCAGGTGGTGATGACAAATCGCGTTACCTTATTTCAGGCAACTATTTTAACCAGGGCGGTAACGTAGTGAACACCGGCTTTAAACGTTATGCAGCGCGCATTAATTACGAACGCAACATCAGCGAACGCCTGAAAGTGTCGACCAATATATTCGGCAGCCAGAGTAATGAAGACAAGTTGTACGGCAGTCCATACAACAGCATCAATTTCAACGGTGCTTATTCCAACCTGCTGCAGACTTCACCGGTTGCCAAAATTTACAATGCAGACGGCAGTTACAATACCACCAGTCCATTTTCATCTACCCCCACCAACCCATTGCTGGACATCATTGCCACCACGAACGAAAGCAACCTTACGCGCGTGCTCGGCAGCATATCCGGTGAATACAAAATCACCAACGACCTGGTGCTGAAAATCACCGGCGGCGCGGATTTGCTGAACGTAAAACAGAACTACTACGCACCATCCACCACCGGTTCGCCGGCAGGCAGCAGCAGCGGTTATGCCGCATCAGGTTATGCATCGGTAGGCACCTCCAATGCAGTAACCTGGATCAATGAAAACACGCTTACCTACGACCACCAGTTTAACCATAAGCATTTTGTAACAGTGCTGGCAGGTTATACCACGCAGTTCCAGAAAGATGAAAGCGCTGTGGCTTCTGCACAGAAGTTTCCCAACGACCTTACCAGCTTCAACAATTTGAATTACGCTTCTACCGCAGTACTGTCTTCTTCAGACGGGCACCGTTCTACCATCAATTCTTTTTTAGGCCGCATCAACTATTCATTCAACCACAAATACAACATCACTTTATCTGAAAGGGCAGATGGCTCATCGAGGCTTGGCGCCAACAACCGCTGGGGCTTCTTCCCTTCTGTAGGCTTGTCATGGAACATCAGCCAGGAAGATTTCTTTGTACCGGCCAGCCGCATCATCAGCAATTTGAAACTGCGCTTATCCGCAGGCCGTACCGGTAATTCGGAAGTACCTCCCTACAGCTCGCTTGCAGCACTTACGCCCACCAACTATTATTTTGGCGGCGCACTGGTTACCGGCATTGCACCGCTGCAACTGGCCAACCCCGATTTGAAATGGGAAACCACCACACAATACAATGCCGGTGCAGACATTGGCTTGTTCCGTAACCGCGTGAACATTTCCGCCGATGTGTACTATAAAAAGACCAGCGACCTGCTGCTGAATGTACCATTCCCGTTGTATACCGGTTACAGCAGCGTGCTGGAGAATGTGGGCAGCGTATCCAATAAAGGTGTTGAGTTCAGCATCAGCTCAGACAATATCAAAAACAAGCAACTTACCTGGCGTACCACCGCACTGTTTGCAGCCAACCAGAACAAAATACTGAACATAGGGCCGGATACGCGCTATTACTATCCTGTTGCACCCACAGGGCAGGTATCACCTGTAATTGTACAGGTGGGTTTACCGGTAGGTACCTTCTGGGGCTACAGCACCAACGGATTGCTTACAGCAGAAGACATCAGCAAAGGTGCACCTATGCTTAACGGTGTATCACAGCAGGTGGGCGACCGCAAGTATGTGGACTATGATAAGAACGGCGTGATCAACACTGCAGACAAACACAACCTTGGCAGTGCGCAACCCAAGTTTACCTATGGCTTAACCAACAGCATCAGCTATAAAAACTTCGACCTGTCTTTCTTTTTCCAGGGATCGTATGGCAATAAAATTTTCAACCTGCTGCAGCAAAAGCTGGAGATACCCACGCTTTCGCTCAATGCCTCTTCTACCCTGTTAGACAGGTACAGCGCCACCAATCCCAACGGCAAACTGCCTAAGGCAACCAATTCACCGGTGCCGCAGGTAACAGACCGGTATATAGAAAGCGGCTCGTATCTGAAGCTGAAAAACCTGTCACTCGGTTATACTTTCAGCAAGGGCATTATACAGGCCATTCATGCAAAACAGCTGCGGCTGTATGTTTCAGCGCAGAACCTGATCACCTGGACAAAGTATTCCGGCTATGATCCTGAGGTAAATTTTTATGAAGGAGACAACACGAAGCAAGGGATTGATTATGGCATTTACCCATCTACCCGCACCTTCCTGGCAGGTTTGAACATCAGTTTTTAGCACCAACGAAATTATCACATGAAACCATTATTGTTTATCACCGCTGCAGCACTGATCGCAGGCGCCTGCAACAAGCTCACGGAAAATCCTTCTTCTGTTATAGTGAGCTCCCAGTTTTACAAAACACCTGCTGATGCCGTTGCTGCTGTAAACGCAGTGTACAGCACACTCAACAGCGACCCGGCAGGCGATTTCGTTATATACGGCCGCAACCTGAACCTGCTAACCGGCAATGGCAGTGATGACCAGGTATTCAGTCCGAGCAACACCAACCCCGATGTGCGCGCACTTGGTACCGCCACTTATGTAGCCAGCAACGACCGTGTAAAGAAAAACTGGCAGCAGCATTATTATGGTATCAGCAGGGCCAATGTAGCCATTGACCAGATCAGCAAAATGACCATAGACACCACACTGCGCAACAGGCTGGTGCGCGAGGCAAAATTCATTCGCGCATTGCTGTATTTTAATATCGTTCGTTTCTGGGGAGATGCGCCGCTGGTACTACACGACCCTACATCGGTAGATGCAGACAAGGCAAAAATTGCGCGTTCACCCAAAGACAGTGTATATGCACAAATCGTCAGCGATTTAACAGACGCCACACACCTGCCGGCCAGTTATGGCGGTGCAGACCTTGGCCGTGCCACCAGCGGCGCAGCGCATGCCCTGCTGGCCAAAGTATATGTAACCAGGCAATGGTGGCAGCAGGCGCAAAACGAGCTGCTGCTGGTGTTAACCGCAGGCACCTATTCAGGCGCCACCGGCACATACGGGTATGCCTTGTACGACAACTACCTCGATGCCTTTCAGAAGCCCACCAAGAACGGTAAGGAGCATGTATTCTCCGTACAGTTCGAAAGCAACCTGGGCGCAAAGAACAGCACGCAATCACTCAGCTCAACCAACTTCAGCTCCTTTAACCCGGCAGTATATCCCGGCGATATTCCTGCAGATCATTTGTATGAACTGTTCGACAGCACAGACACCCGCCGGGCAGTAACCTTTTTCACCACGCTGTACAATGCAGCAACCGGGCAAACCGTGAACTTCGGCGCCCCGCGTTTCGCAAAGTTTATTGATTACAGCTTATCACCGCTCACCAACCAGGCGCAAAGCGGCATCAACTTCCCGGTGATACGTTATGCAGACCTATTGTTGCTGTATGCCGAAGTGCAGAACGAACTCAGCGGCGGCCCTACACCAGATGCCTACAAAGCCATTAACCGTGTACGCAACAGGGCGCATGTACCCGATTTGACAGCAGGACTGGGACAACAGGCATTTCGCGAAGCCGTATTTTTGGAGCGGCGCAAAGAGTTTATACAAGAGGGCATGCGCTGGTTTGATCTTGTGCGCCGCGGCGGTACCGTGCTGGTAGATGCGCTGCATGCCTTACCTGCCAAAAGCGCTGCCAGCGCCAAAGACACGCTGTTTCCCATACCACAGGCAGAAATTGATTTAAACCCCGCACTTACACAAAACAAAGGCTGGGAACAATAACATCCACACTTCAAATAATACAAATGAAAAAAACAACACCGGTATTGTTCATCACAGCCATGCTGTTTGCCCGGCAGCTAACCGCGCAGAACAGTACACCCGCTTACCAGGGCACGGTAGGCAAAACACTGGCCGAATCAAAAGAATGGTGGCCGCAGCCGCAGCATGCGCCTGCAGGTGCGCCCAATGTTATATGGATATTGCTTGATGATGTGGGATTCGGCGCAGCCAGCACTTTCGGCGGTGTAATACATACACCCATATTTGATAGCCTGGCCAACAATGGTCTGCGTTATACCAATTTTCATACAGCAGGCATCTGTGCACCTACACGCAGCGCGCTGCTTACCGGCCGCAACCATCATTCCGTGCACATGGGCGGGTTTGCACATGCCTTCAGCTCTGCCGGTTTCCCGGGTTATGACGGGCGCATACCCACCAGCAAGGGCACCATTGCAGAGATACTGCGCGACAATGGCTACAACACTTTTGCAGTAGGCAAATGGGGACTAACACCGGATGAAGACGCAACAGATGCAGGCCCGTTTGACCGCTGGCCAACAGGTAAAGGCTTTGAACACTTTTTTGGTTTTCTCGGCTCTGAAACAGACCAGTACAAACCCGATCTTGCAGAAGACAATACGCATGTTACACCAGATGGCCGCCATTTAAGCGAACAGATTACTGACAAGGCCATTTCTTATATTGCCAAACAGAAAAAAGCCGCACCCGGCAAACCCTTTTTCCTGTACTATGCACCAGGCGCCACCCATGCACCACACCAGGTAAGCAAGGAATGGAGCGATGCCTACAAGGGACAATTTGATGAGGGCTGGGATGTGTTCAGGGAAAAAGTATTTGCACAGCAGAAACAGCAGGGCATTATACCCAAAGATGCACAGCTGCCGCCGCGCAACGAATACATCCCCGCATGGAAATCGCTGACACCCGGTGAGCAAAAACTGTATGCACGCTTTATGGAAGTGTACGCCGGTTATTTAACCTATACCGATTACCAGGTAGGCAGGGTGGTACACTACCTGAAAAGCATTAACCAGCTCGATAACACACTTATTTTTGTGGTGGTGGGCGACAATGGCGCCAGCAAGGAAGGCACGCTGTATGGCACTGTAAACGGCAAAAATTCCTTACCCAATAACAAGAATATTACCACGAAGCAATACCTGGAACTGAATGAAAACGGTATTGAGAAAATAGGCACACCCGAATCGTTCACCAATTACCCGCTGGGCTGGGCACAGGCCACCAACACACCATTCAAATACTGGAAACAGGATGCCAATGCAGAAGGCGCTACACGCAACCCGCTGATTGTATTTTACCCCAAGGGCATTACCGGCAAAGGCGGCATACGCACACAATACAGCCATGTAATTGACCTGCTGCCTACCACACTTGAATTTACCGGCATTGCACAGCCTGCCACGATCAGGAACATTGCACAGGATTCGATACAGGGCACATCGCTGGTGTATTCGTTTGCTGATGCCCAGGCGCCCGCCCGCCATACGGAGCAGTACTATTATATTTTCGGCGCACGCGCCATTTATAAAGACGGCTGGAAGGCAGAGGCTTTTCACAGGCCGGATATCATTGATGAAAATGATTTCAAAGATGCAACCCGCAAACCTTATACCCGCGATTACGACAAGGATGTATGGGAGCTGTATAATGTAAACGAAGACTTCAACGAACGTACGGATCTTGCACAAAAATACCCGGAAAAGCTCGCCGAACTGAAAAGCCAGTTTGATGCGGATGCGCGCCGCTACAACATCTACCCATTCATTGACTGGGATGATGTATTCCACAGGCGCATACACAACACCAATGCGCAAAGCACCACGCTAAACAAATAACCATGATACTGAAAGACATTCTTTTACTCGCTAAAAAAATCGCGATCGGCATACTGGTGTTTCTTGTCCCATTGCTGATACTGCTGGGTTTGCTGCAATTGGCAAAACCATAGATTACGACACCTTTTAACCACAAAGAACACAGAGAAAATAAAACACAGAGCGCACAAAGCAGAAAAACACATTACTGCGCCAGGATACGCAGTGTTCTCTGCCGGCTTTTTCTCTGTGCACTTTGCGGTTAAGATTACAGTTCCACGATCATTTAAAACAAAACATCCTGTAACATACAAACCGAATCACATGAAACTCTCCAGAGAACTTGCTGCGAAGATTTCGCGCGATGCATTTATCAGCCTGTTTATTTACGCACTGCCTGTTGTGCTGTTGCTGGTGTATGTACACAATGGCCATACCGGCATTGTGCAACCCACGGTTCCCAAAGCCATTACCGGCTTACATATACACTGGATAGAAGCCATCTTCAGCAATCTTACCAGCTGGGGCCTGCCTGCCATTATGCTGCTGGTGGGCGTGGCTGAATTTGCACTGGGACTATACGATAAAAAATGGACAAAGAACGAACGCATACTGGACATTGTATGCTTCGCCGGCTCCAGGATTGCCGTTCGCCCGGCCGTGGTGTATTTCACCCTGAAATTATTGCCATTGCTGCTGCCCGGTTTAAAAAACGCTTTTGCCTGGATTCCTTTCTGGTGGGCCTTTTTCATCATTGCTATTTTTGATGATCTCACGCAGTACTGGTATCACCGCCTGCACCACCAGGTACCTTTTTTATGGCGCTTTCACCGCACGCACCATTCGGCACCATACATGGGCATGGCCATGGCCAGCAGGCAGAATATTATTTATACCATCTTCTTTTCACAGATTTATTTAACAGCAGCACTCACTTACCTGGGACTGGGTTATGCAGCCCTGTTTGTAACCGGTATAAAAGCACTGATCACTACTGCTGCGCATTCTTCCATTGCATGGGATAAACCGTTTTATACATACAAACCACTGCGACCGCTGGCCTGGGTACTGGAACGCCTGATTTCTACGCCTGCCACACACCAGGCACATCATGCAGACACTACGGATGATGGTGTTGGTTATTACAAAGGCAATTTTGGCAACATGTTCTTTCTGTGGGACATTATTTTCGGCACCGGCATTATCACCCGCCGCTACCCTACCAGCTTTGGCACCAAACATTACAAACAGGAAGAATGGTATGTGCAGTTTGCATGGCCACTGTTTAAATCGAAAAAGCCGGGCAGTGAGCTGTCTGCGCAAGGACCTGTGGTGGCAGAGGATAAACAACCGGAAACGGCTGTTTTACAGCCCAGGGAAAATGTGCCGGCGGCGTTGAGTGCGTAGATCATAACATAATCACATGATACTAACGGGCGTATGCATAAAAAAGTCAGCATAAATACATTAAAGTTTCAACACAAATACTTAACTTTAAGATAACCTTAAACCCCAGGATTTATGCTGAGACAATACGACAACGTTCCGTATGAAGTGCGTTTTGCATTTGGCGGAAAAGAGTACACCGCATCAGTTAATCATGTGAGCAGCGAATTACCTTTTCATTTCTTTGCATTTATTTCAGATGAACATTTATTGAAGAAGTATTACGAGGAGCATTACATCCAGTATTCCCCGGAGAAGGGTATCTCCTGCAACAAGGAAGATATAGAGCTGAAAGCAGCTATCTGGGAAGGCATCCGGAAATACCATGAATTCAGATAAGATAAACCGGCAGTAACACACTGCCGGTTTTTTATTGCGTTGTACCCAGCCTGGCCCATACCAGTTCACCGGCTTTTTTTCCCTGTATCAGTCCATTGTCTGCTGCATCTTTAAAATGAATACCACCATACACGCGTGAGATGGCCGCTTCTTCGGCTGCCTGCTGAAACGAAGTAAAGGAACGCGGCGGCAAGCCGTAAGACTGCTCCACACTGTCTTTATACGCGAACTGTTCACCAAAATAATGTGTGAGAATACAGGCTGCAGCTGCCGATATTACCGAGTGGCCGCTCGGGTACTCAGGAAAAGGCGGTGTTTGCAGCAAGGGCCGCCAGTTAACATCAATGTGCCGGCGTATGGCTGTTTCGGGGCGTATGCGGTTGCTGCGGTACTTCTCGTCCCAGCATGAAATAAAACCATCCGTTAAGCCAATTGCCACCATCGTCATCACCTGCATGCTTTGTGCGAAATCTTTCTTTGCCTGTATGCATGCAATACCGGCAATGCCCAGCCAGTGCGCGCCGGGCGAAATCTTTTTCAGGGCCATCTGCAAATGCCCGTCATCTTCTACTGCAAAGGGATTGCAATCCCAGAACGCAGCAATTACGCGGTGTTCAGCCGGCAGTGTCTTGCCTTCTGTATAGTTCAGCTGCATCAGTTTGTAAAAAGCAGAAGACGGCGCTGCTGAATAGGCTATTGGCGGAACGGGTTTGCACTGCGCCGATGAATCGAGCACAAAGGTGCGTACGGTTTTAAAATAAGGCTCTACAGCAGGCAAAAAAGCCGGCGGTGTAGGATACCAGGTGCCAGGTTTATTTACCGGCGTATAACGTGCGTAATTGCTGATTTTGTTATAGCCGTCTGCCCTGGCATAGGCCAGCACAGCCTTGCTGATGTACCTGGCATACCGCTGCGATTGCTGCAGTTGTGTTGCTGTATAGCCTATGCGGCTGCATGAATCCAGTAATTGCTGCTCATACGCGGCCAGCTGTTTACCGGAAGGCTGCATTTTCTGCGCTGTTTCCAGCATGGCCAGCAAGGCGCTTAACTGCACGGCATAACCTTGTATGGAATCGGGTTTGCCGATTTGCGGATAACCATGCAAGCGGTTGTACATGCTGTGGTAACCATCGCTGTTCTGCACAATTACTTCATAACCTGAAAGACAACTGTAGGCAAAAAAACGCGCTGCCAGCGGCGGGTTGGTAATATCGTGCACCATGATATCGGTCATGGCAGTGATTACATGGCTGATGTTTGCCGGGCCGAGTGCTTCTTTAGCCAATGGCTTGGGCTTGCAAGACTGCATGCCGATAGCGGCACAAAAAATATAGAACCAGTATCGTTTAATCATGTTGTATACTGTATGCGGTAAGCGGCTGATGGTTGATGCCGAATAATAAAAGATTGCCCAGGTTTAACACGCTGCGTACATCTCCCTTTAAATGAAAACCTGACTGTGGCTGGTTGATATAGGTAAAGCCACCCTTGCCATCGCCGTGCAGTAAAACGCCATAGTTGGCATCATACTTACCAAAACGAAGCCTGGCATGGTTACAGTTGCCACATAACAACAGGTCTTGTTTGCCATCGTTGTCGTAATCCAGCGCAGTAATAGTGAATACAGGCGAAAGCTGTGCCTGCACCGGTAAGGTCACTTGTGTAAAGCCACCTTTGCCGTTGTTCAGCAAACAGGTGGTGGCCAGTGTATTGGCCTGCAGGTGACCTGCGCCTTTCAGCTCATCTGCTGTAAACACATCGGTAAGTGTGGCATCTGCAAAAGCAGCATAACCGGTGAAGCGGGTACGCATCATGCTCATCTGATCCAGCAGTTCATCACGGGTTACATAGGGATAAGTTTTGCCTTGTATGTAAAAACACAGTATGGGATCTATGGCACCGTTATCATCGAAATCTTTATAGTACAGTTCAGCCGGTTCTTTGGTGCTGGCGCGGCATTGGGTGTTCAATCCCTGGTTGCCGATCACGAGGTCGGGATGGCCATCGTTGTTGATATCAGTTACCAGCAGTTTGTTCCACCAGCCGCTGAGCGGTTCGGTGAAATACTGGCTGGTGCTGTTTTGCAGTTGTTTGTTCCGGTTGATAAAAATGCTCACCGGCATCCATTCACCTGCCACCACCAGGTCGGGCAGTTTGTCGTTGTTGAGGTCTGTAAAAGCTGCATCTGTGATCATGCCTGCTTTCTGCAGTGCAGGTGCTATTGTTGCGATAGCATTGGTAAACTGCCCCTTGCCATTGTTCAGCAGCAGGTAGCTTTCCGGCGTTTCGGGATAGCGACCGGGTATTACCCTTGCGCCTACAAACAAATCGGTAAAACCATCACCATTTACATCAGCAGCTGCCACACAGCTTTTGGCGCTGTACATGGCGGGTAATGCAGTATTATTTTGCGTAAACTGTCCTTTGCCATTGTTCAGGTACAACCTGTCCTGCAGCAGTGTATCGCCGGGTATATAATTGTGGTAACCGCCGCTGGCTACATATAAGTCGGCATAGCCATCGCCATTGGCGTCAAAGAACACTGCAGCTGCATCTTCCTGTGCATGTGCGGCTTCAAATGCAGGCTGTGGCTGGCGTTTAAAGCTGCCGTTGGCCTGTTGCAGGTACAGTATGCCGGCATTACCGCTGCCGCCGCCAATGTAAATGTCTTCCAGTTTATCACCGTTCACATCTGCTTTGGCCATGCAGGGGCCGTTAAACGAAAGCGGGTTAATGAGCAGCGGTTGCCGTTTAAAATCGTTGATGGCATCTGTTGGCGGCGCATATGCCACCGGTGCAGCCACCTGTTTATATACAGCGCGTACCACCTGCTGTGTGGTGGCTGTGGTAAGGGCATCTGTTTCCTTCAGCGCAAGCAGCTGGTCAGGCTTTGGTGCACGCAGCAATTGCGTTTTACCATTGGGCCATTGTACCTGCAATGAATCGATGGTGGCAACCTTGCCAAGACCGAAATGCAGCACAGGCGAAACCGTACTCTGGTAACCACGCGCAGGCATCTGCTCCAGCAGTTGCTGCTGCCCGCCTGCCCACAGGCGCAGTTTGCTGCCTAGTCCCTGTGTATTGGCGCCCGCACCTTTCAATTGCACATCCAGGTAGTGGTGATGCAGCTGTTTGTCTGCATCATTGCGGTAAATAAAAGCAGGCTGGTTAATGTTGTTGATCACGAGGTCAAGATCTCCATCGTTATCGAGATCGGCATAAGCCGCACCATTGCTGTTCGAGGGCAGCTGCATGCCCCATTGCCGGCTGGCATTGCTGAACTTTAGGTTGCCGTTGTTCTTATACAGGTAGTTCACCACGTTGCTGGAAGGTATGTGCTTCAGCAATTCCAGCACATCGGCACGGCTCATGTGTCCCCTGCCCTGCACATAATCGTTCATGTATTTTACAAAATCCAGGTTGGTATAATCGCGGGTAAAGCCATTGCTTACGAAGAGGTCTTTTAAGCCATCGTTGTCAAAATCGGCAAACAGCGGCGCCCAGCTCCAGTCTGTATTGGATATGCCGGAGAACTGCCCGGTTTCGCTGAAACTGCCGTCACCATTGTTTACCTGCAGCATGTTGCGCATATACTGGTAATAAAAGCCGGTGCGCAGGTTCAGTTCAAATTTCTCATAATTATCCGGGGCAGTGAGCAGTTTTTGCCGGTGGTTGTCTTCAGGCAGCATATCAAGTGTATAAATATCGGGCAGGCCATCGTTGTTGATGTCTGCCACATCGTTGCCCATGCTGAACTGGCTGGTATGCCCTACGGTTTGCTGCAGCTTATCGGTAAAAGTGCCGTTGTGATTGTTGATATAAAGATAGTCAGGCACGGTATAGTCGTTGGACACATAGATATCTGGCCAGCCATCGCCATTGATGTCTGCAATGCCTGCACCCAGCCCATACGATAATGCAGAGCTTTGAATACCCGATTGCCTGGTTACATCAGTAAAATGGTTGTGGTCGTTGCGGTATAAACGCAATCCTGAATTAAGATCATCTTCTTTCAGCAGGGCGGCTGTGGCAGCTTCATCCAATACACGCAGCGACGAGGGATTATGGTTAAGCATAAAGGCATCAAGATCGCCATCCCTGTCATAATCAAAGAAAAAAGCCTGTGTGCTGTAGGCAGAATCGGCCAGGCCATATTGCGCAGCCTGTTCGGTAAAATGTGGTGTGCCTGCTGCGTCGTTGCCATTGTTGATAAACAGCTGGTGCACGCGTTTCTCCCCTCTTACCTTGCCGGAGTAACAAACAAAAATATCGGTTTTACCATCGCCGTTTACATCGGCCATGGTTACGCCTGTTTTCCAGGGACCAGGCCTGCCTGCAACACCTGCTGCGGCAGTAATATCGGCGAACTGCATATTGCCCTTGTTGAGATAAAGCTTATTGTCGGTCATGTTGCCCGAGAAATACAGATCCTGCAGGCCATCATTGTTTACATCACCGGCAGCAACACCACCGCCATTGTAAAAATATTCGTACAGCAGTACGTTGGTGTTGATGCCCTCGGTGAGTGTATTGGCAAAATCAACATGGGTTTGTTCGGGCGTGAGCAGGGTAAATAAGTGTACAGTATCGGCATCGGCAGCCTGGTGACTGTTATTGCTGCAGGCATACAGCGACAGCAGCCATGCTGTAACACAGAGGAAAGTCAATCGTTTCAAAAGGCAATTTTTACCGGTAAGATATTGCATTGTATCCGAAATACAGCGGGGTATATAAACAAAGACAAGGATCCCTTGCGGGACCCTTGTCAAACTCAAATTTTCAACGCATCAATAACCGGGGTTTTGCACCAGTTTAGTGTTTTTATTCATTTCATCACGTGAAATAGGCCTGAAGTACATTTTATCCAGCCATTGCCTGTTTTCGAGCGATACATCTTCCTGTGGTTTATACGTGTAAGTGTACACGCTTTCATCATGTTTGTAAGGCGATGGCGCTGTGGCACCGGGTTTCAGCTTACCGGTTATATTGATAAACTTGATTTTCCTGCCCAGTGTTTCCGGCGCAATCATCCACCTGCGTGCATCATGATAGCGGTGTTCTTCATATACCAGCTCTACCCTTCTTTCGTTGCGGTAACGCTGGCGCAATGCATCGCCACTTTCAGTTAATGCAGGCATACCCGCACGGAAGCGGATCTTGTTCAGCCAGCTCCTGGCTTCCTCATCACGACCCAGTTCTATCGCTGCTTCAGCCAGGTTCAGCACGGCTTCCGTATAGCGGAAGAAAGGCCATGGAATCAGCTGGCGCGTAGTATTGTCTACCAGTGTAGGATCCGGGTCAATGAACTTGCGCATGTAATAACCTGTCCAGCTGCCGTTCCAGTTTTCGATTGAGCTCTGGCGGGTATCCAGGCCGGGCAGCATGCCTTTGGCAGTTTCATAGCTACCGGTTTGTATCTGGCTGGCAGGGTCTACGTTACCTGAAATAAGGTTACGTGGTTTCCATGGTGCGCCATCATACATAATGCTTGCATAAAAGCGCGGATCCCTGTTTTTGTAAGGTGCAGCGGCTTGCGTAGTGTTGTTCCAGTCAAACTTCACTGCTTTGGGGTTGCCGGCATCTGTACTGTCCATGTATTCATAATCATCTACCAGTTGCTGGATAGGTGTATTGCCTGCCCAGTTGTGGTAACCGTTAGGCCCGTTGTGTAAACCTACCTGTTTGCCACCGTCGTCGATATTGGCAGTAAAACTTCTCAGGAACAACAGTTCGCTTGCGGCAGAACCATCAACTTCCTTGTATTTACTACCGCCGCCCATTGAGAGGGACACATAGTTTTTACGGCCTTCCTCAGCGCTTACCGGCGCAGTGAGGTTGAGTTTATAACCTGCAGCAGGCGCAGCATTGATCACTGCCAGTGCAGCATCATATGCTTTTTGCCAGCGTGCTACACGGTCACCGCTCACATAACCGAGCAGTTCGGGATTGGCATAAGCCGCAATAACGGGTGATTTTGACTTGGCAGTCGGCATGTCGTGCAGATCGCTTGCTGCATACAGCAGTATGCGTGCTTTTAAAGCCAGTGCTGCATTGGCATTGGCCCTGCCCAGCGCCATGTTGCGGCCGCTCAGCAGCATTACGGCGGAATCACATTCCGTTGTGATAAAGTTCACGCAATCTTCAAATGAACTGCGCACGATAGAATAATCCTGGTTAAGGTTGTACGATTTTTTAACAATAGGCACGCCTCCATAATAACGCACCAGCTGGTGGTAATAATAGGCGCGTAAAAAATGCAGCTCACCCTGCAGGCGGTGTACCAGTGCAGTATCGGGGAAAGTTACGGTTGGCAACTGTTCCAGCGCGAGGTTGGCACCGCCGATTTTGGTGTACATGTCTTTGTTATCGCCGGCAATACCCCACATATAAGTTTCACTTACCCAGCCCAGGTTCGAGGGCCCGAGCGTGCCTTCATTTACCACGTTGATGCCACGGCCGGAGTGTGTAAACACGGCCTCATCTGACAGGGAAGACAATTCCTGTTCATCAAGACCGCCGTTGCCGAGGCCATTGTAAATATCTGTAACAAATGCTTCAGTGAGCGCGGGATCTTTCCATACGTCTGTTGCCTGCACTTCACCCAGCGGTTTGGTATTCAGAAAGTCTTTCTTACACGCATTGAAGGTGATGCCTGCAAGCAGCAATATGTGTATTGGATGTTTGTATGTAAGCTTCATAATAATGCGTTTTAAAAAGTGATGCGTCCTCCAACGCTCCATATCCTGGACTGGGGATAGTACTGGCCATTGCTGCTGGTTGATTCCGGATCGTAGATTTTCATCTTATCCCATGTAATGAGGTTTAAACCGCTTACATAAACACGCAGGTTGTTGATGCCTGCTTTTTTCAGCAAACCGGCAGGTACTGTATAACCCAGTTCAAGGTTTTTCAAACGCAGGTAATCGCTGTTGCGCAAAAAGTACGTGTTCAAGGCAGCAGCGCCACCGGTGTAATAGGTGTTACCCCTGTTGGCAATGCGCGGATCAACACTGCTATGGTTGTCTACTGTCCACTGGTGATCGTAAGAGTATTTGAGGTAGTTGCCGATATCACCTGATTCTGTACCAAAATACAGCAGGCCGCCGGTTGCACCCTGGAACAGGATGGTTGCGTCAAAGCCTTTGTAGCTCAGGTTGATATTTACACCACCGGTAAACGTCGGGTCACGTGTCTTGTCAAGCGCTACCTGGTCGTTGGCATCAATTTTACCATCGCCGTTGATATCCTTAAACTTCATGTCGCCGGGTTTCAGATCGCTTGACAATGCACTGTAGTCCAGTTTGCTGGCTGCAATGTCTTTCACGTCTGTAAATACACCATCATATTGGTAGGCCAGGTAAGTTCTGCCGTTGCTGCCGAAAGGATGGTTGGTTGATTTCTGCCATTCAGGTGCACCGGGCGCTTCATCCCAGTAAAGGATCTTGTTTTTGGCATAACCGCCGTTCACACTTACGTTGTAACGGAAATCACGGCCAATGTCACCGGCATAACTTACTTTAAACTCATAACCTTTGTTCTGCAGTCTGCCCATGTTAACAGGTGGCAGCAGGTTGGCAATACCACTGCTGGCCGGTGTTGATCCCTGTTTCTGGATCAGTATTTTATTACGTTTGTTGATGAAGTAATCAAATTCAAAACTCAGCCTGCTGTCGAGCAATGAACCCTCGATACCTATGTCGCTGTTGTTCGCAACTTCCCAGGTAAAATCAGGGTTGGGTACACGTGTATAAGCCAGGGTGCGCGCTACGTTGTTGTCCACCACATAGCTGCCGAAAGGATAGGTACCGAGGTATTGGTATTCCTGCAGTACACCATTAAAGTAAACCTGGTCATTACCCATTTGTCCCCATGATGCACGCAGCTTTAAGTTGTTCATCCAGCGTACATTGTTTTTGAAGAAGTTTTCTTCAGAAATACGCCAGCCAGCCAGCACACCCGGGAAGAAACCGAAGCGGCTTTTTTCAGGGAACAGGTAAGAACCATCATAACGCCACAGGAATTCAGCCAGGTATTTTTCCTTGTAATTATAGGCAGCACGGCCAAAATAACTCAAACGTGCTCTTTCATAAGCACCACCGCTTGCGTTTTTCTCAGGATCGCCACCTGCAAACAGCTGGTCAACCGCAGTAGAAATGAAATAACGGCGGTAACCATTGAAGTTGTCTTCGTTGTCTTTTTCCTTGGTTACAGCTGCCATCAGGTTAATGGTATGGCTGCCGATTGTTTTATCGTAGTTTAAGAAACCAGACAACAGGATGTTGAGGAAGTTATCATCAGATTGTGTTAAACGCGGATCGCTGTAGGTACTGCGTACAGACTTGGTGAGCAGTGGTGTTTTGCCATCTGCTTCATAACTGATTTTATCCCAGAAGTACAGGTACCAGGGCGTTTGCCAGTCTTTTACACGCTGAATTTCTTTATCGATAGAAGCAGTACCGGTTAATTTTAAACCCGGCACACCCGGTATCTGTATTTCTACTTTACCATTGCTTAACAGGTAATCCCTTTTGTCTTTATCATAACCGGTTTGGTTAGTGGTAATAACAATCGGGTTTTGCCCGTTTTCAATATCCGGGCCGGGCAAGCCGTTGGGCCATACTTCCTGCTCGGTGGGTTTGCCACGCATCATCATACGGAAGATAGAGCCGGCTGTTTCTGTAGGATAGAAACGGTATTCTTCCCTGCCGCTTGCACCCAGGCTTACGTTGATGTACTTGTTTACTTTTACATCGAGGTTCAAACGGAAATCGTATTGTTTGTAACCTGTTGCAGAGTTTTTATAATAACCGTCCTGGTTGGTATAACCGAGTGATGCCAGGTAACGCACGTTATCTGAACCACCATTTACCTGCAGGTTATGGCGTGACTGCGGCGACCAGTTTTTGAGTGTGGTTTTAAACCAGTCTGTATTCGGATGCCCCCATGGATCAGATCCGTCAGCGTATTTTTTCATGTCGTCGGGTGAATACGGCGCATTCACCACCACGCCATCGCTCTTGGTATACGAACCGCTTTTTACCAGCTGCGGCCATGCAGTTTCCCATTCGCCGGCGTTGACGTTATCGTACATCACCAGCTCATTGTTCATTTCTGCATACTGTGTTGCATTGGCTACTTTAGGGATGCGCGTAGGTTGCGCCCAGCCCTGGTTGTAGTCGTACGACAAACTGGGTTTGCCGTTTTTACCGTGTTTGGTGGTAATCAATATAACGCCATTCGCGGCCCTTGCACCGTAGATGGCGGCAGATGCGTCTTTCAGTACAGACATGCTTTCGATGTCTGCAGGGTTTAAACGCTCCATGCCACCCGGCCTGTCGGGCACACCATCTATTACAACCAGTGCAGACGTGTTACCAAGGGTATTGGTACCGCGGATACGGATAGTAGAACCATCGTAACCGGGCTCACCACTGGCCTGTACGGCAGTGATACCGGGCAAACGGCCTGCGAGTGAGTTGGATAAGTTAACGGTGGGGGATTTCTCCAGCTCTGCACCTTTTACAGAAACAACCGCACCTGTTACGGTCACTTTTTTCTGTGTACCATAACCTACTACCACAATCTGTTCCAGCTGCCCGGCAGAAGGTGTAAGCTGTATATGGAAACTGGTGTTGGAGCCAACGGGCAGCTCCTGGTCTTTATAACCTACAAACGTCACAAGCAGCACACTACTACTGTTTGGCACGTTGAGTTTAAAGTTGCCTGATGCATCGGAAGTGGTTCCTTTCGAGGTACCCTTCACGATAATACTAACATTAGATAAAGCGGAATCTTTGCTGTCTGTGACCCTCCCCCTCACGGGAATGCCCGTAGATTGGGCATGCAGAAAGTGACAGGCAAGCAGCAGGGCATGAAGCAGCAGTACGCTCTTCAATCGTTTTGGCAATTGCATATCGTTTGAAATTTAAATAACTAAAACTCGTGCGCAAACGTTTGCATTTTTAAGATGCAGTTATCCGTACCACCTTTGGGGCAGTAAAAAACATAATACTATCGCGTCAGAATCTATGGCACCAGGGGACGGAAAGAAAATCGTTGATTAGTGGATGTGGTAGTGTGAAGGTATTTTCTCATATGCAGCAACATTTAAAAAGTATTTGGCAATCGTTACTTACGAACTAAGGTAGTTAAAAAAAATTAAAAACAATAGCGATGATGATAAACTAAAAAAATATATTTTTAAATATTGTAGACCATACACTTATTTTTTTCAGCGCGTATTTTCCGTGTTCATTACGGAGCAAAAACAACGAATGACGATTCAATATCTTGCCACCTGCCTGTTGCTGCCGTTTGTTGCTGCCGTGGTAAAACCTTACCGTTTTACCATGCCCAAAATGGGCTCTCCTTTTATTATTACTATTTACAGTGACGATTCTTTAAAGGCTGAAATGGCCGCCACCGCTGCATTTAAGCAGGTAGACACCCTGAATATGATATTCAGTGACTATACCGACAGCAGTGAGCTTAGTGCATTGAACCGCAGCAGCGGAAGCAAGAAGTACATGCCGGTATCGCCACACTTATATAATATACTGCAACAATCACTCAACGCTGCGCGTACCAGCAAGGGCAGTTTCGACATTACCATTGGCCCTGCAGTAAAGCTATGGCGCAAAGCACGCAAGACCCATACATTTCCCGATAGCATGCAACTGCGCGAAGCATTGCAACACTGCGGTTACCGTTATATACACATAAACCGTAAGCTGCATGGCGTGCAACTGCAGCAGCCCGGCATGCAGCTCGATCTTGGTGGTATTGCCAAAGGTTATGCTGCGCAGCATGTGGTAAATTATCTAAAGGCGCAGGGCTTTCCCTACACCATGGCCGATGCAGGCGGAGACCTTGCAACAGGTGACGCACCTCCCGGCAAACAGGGCTGGCATATCGGTATTAACGAGCCCGAACAAACGGAAGAATTGTTACCAGGCCTTGTACAACTGCATAACAAAGCCATTGCCACTTCAGGAGATGTATACCAGTATGTATTGCACAATGGCATAAAGTATTCACACATTATAAACCCTGCAACCGGCATGGGTGTTACGTTTCAGCGCAATGTAACCGTAATTGCCAACGACGGTGCAACGGCCGACTGGCTGGCCACCGCCTGCAGTATACTGCCCATACCGCAGGCACAGCAGCTTATTGCAGGTATGCCGGGAAGCGCATTACTTATTACCGAATTAAAAGACGGCCATATGATCAGATTCAGTTCTCCCAACTTTAAAAACTACGAAGCGAAATGAAGAAACACCCTGTTGTATTAATTGCTTATGCGTGCTGTTTTTTACTTGTCTGTTCCACACCTGCTATTGCACAGCAGGGTGCAGACACCCTTCACTCCTATGTGCAAAGTATACCCAATACACGGGTGTCTTTTAAAATGATCGCCATACCTGCAGGCAGTTTTACCATGGGCAGCAATGCAAAGGAAACAGGTCATCAACCTGAAGAAGGGCCTGCTACAACTGTTACCCTGCCAGCGTTCTGGATAGAAGAGCATGAAACCACCTATGATGAATACATCCTGTTCCAGGATGAAGCAAGAGACCAGCAGCCGGTGCCTGACGGCATATCAAGACCAAGTCCGCCCTATATAGATTTTACTTTGGGTATGGGTAAAGACGGCGGTTTCCCTGCCAACAGCATGAGCAACTATGCAGCATTGATGTATTGCAAATGGCTGTATAAAAAAACAGGCATCTTTTACCGCCTGCCTACAGAAGCAGAATGGGAATACGCCTGCAGGGCGGGCAGCTCAACCGCCTATTATTATGGCAGCGATGAAAAGTCGTTATCAAAATATGGCTGGTACAATGGCAACAGTGAAAATAAATACCATGTTGTAAAGCAATTACAGCCCAATGCCTGGGGTTTGTACGATATGGAAGGCAATGTATCGGAATGGACGCTTGACCAGTACAGCGCGCATTATTTCGACAGCATACAGCACCATACCACCAGCCCTGCATTAACACCGGTTACCAGGCATCCCATTACCTTACGCGGCGGTAATTTCAGGGACGATGCAACTGCCCTGCGCAGCGCAGCCCGTTTAAAATCGAACCTGCAATGGAACGAGCGCGACCCGCAGATACCGCGCAGCAAATGGTGGAATGCCGATGCGCCATTCATCGGCTTCCGTATTATGCGCCCGCTGCAACAGCCTACACCTGAAGCAGTGAACGCCTTCTTCGCACAATTTCTTTCATTAAAATAAAAATTGTAAAACTTGCCATCCATATGACGAACAAACATGACCAAAGCAGAAGAGACTTTGTAAAAAGCTCATCCCTTGCAGCAGGCGCTTTACTCGCCGCTCCCCTGTTATCCAGGGCCAACTATTTTTCCGGCTCCAGCGATGTAATTAAAGTAGCCCTTATCGGCTGCGGCGGACGCGGTACCGGCGCCTGCGTACAGGCACTCAGTACCAAATACAATGTACAGCTGGTAGCCATGGCCGATGCTTTCAGAGACCGGCTCGACACCAGTTATACCAGCATCCTCGAAGCGCTGGAGGATAAAAAAGACCGTGTGCAGGTAAAAGAGGAAAACAAGTTCACCGGTTTTGATGCGTATAAAAAAGCCATGGCGCTCGCCGATGTGGTGATACTTGCTACGCCTCCGGGTTTCAGGCCCATTCATTTTGAAGAAGCTGTTAATCAGGGCAAACAGATATTTATGGAAAAGCCGGTAGCCACCGACCCTGCCGGTGTACAGAAGGTACTGGCCGCCGCGCAGATTGCCAAGCAGAAAAAACTGAACGTGGTGGTTGGTTTGCAGCGCCGTTACCAGAACTCATACCTGGAACTGATCAAGCGTGTACACGATGGCGCTATCGGTGATATCGTATCTGCACAGGCCTGGTGGAACAATGACGGCGTATGGGTACGTCCCAGGCAAGCCGGGCAAACAGAGATGGAATACCAGATGCGCAACTGGTACTACTTTGTATGGTTGTGCGGCGATCATATCACCGAACAGCATATCCACAACCTGGATGTGATTAACTGGGCGGTGGGCAGCTACCCTGTTAAAGCGCAGGGCATGGGTGGCCGCGAAGTACGCCGTGGCAAGGATTACGGCGAAATATTCGATCACCACTATGTGGAGTTTCAATATGCTGACGGCCCTATTTTAAATAGTCAGTGCCGCCACATTAAAGGCACCATGAGTAAGGTAGATGAACTAATATCCGGTACCAAGGGCCGTGTATATTTCGGCGATGGCCTGATCACCGACCTTAAAGGCAAGCCGCTGTACCAGTTTGACCGCACCAAAGAAAACCGCCCTTACCAGGCAGAACACGATGCGTTGTTTGAAGCTGTTTCAAAAGGCGAGTTCCGCTACCAGGATGCAGAGCGCGGTGCTAAAAGTACCATGACTTCCATCCTCGGCCGTATGGCTACCTATTCAGGCTTGCAGGTTGAGTGGGACAAAGCCATTAACTCGAATATCAGCCTGGCCCCGAGAATGTTCGACTTTGCTGCGCAGCCGCCGGTGCTGCCTGATGCCAATGGGTTGTATCCTGTGGCAGTGCCGGGTGTGACGAAGTTTTTTGTGTAGTGAGTGATGACTGGTGAGTAGTGAATAGTCAATAGTGAATAAAATAAAGAGCGCGGATGCGCTCTTTATTTTGCCTGCCGTTGGCTGTGTCCTCACAGCCAACACTCATACGCTACTTGTTTAAAGAGAACGCGCGGTGGGGACACCGGCGCGGGCCTTACATGAAATAAAGAGCGTGGATGCGCTCTTTATTTTTTGCCATGGCCGTTGGCTGTGTCCCCACAGCCAACACTCACACGCTACTTGTTTGAAGAGAACGCGCGGTGGGGACACCGGCGCGGGCACTATATTAAAAATAAAGAGCGCGGATGCGCTCTTTATTTTTTGCCCATGGCCGTTGGCTGTGTCCTCACAGCCAACATTCACACGCTACTTGTTTGAAGAGAACGCGCGGTGGGACACCGGCGCGGGCACTATATTAAAAATAAAGAGCGCGGATGCGCTCTTTATTTTTTGCCCATGGCCGTTGGCTGTGTCCTCACAGCCAACATTCACACGCTACTTGTTTAAAGAGAACGCGCGGTGGGGACACCGGCGCGGGCCTTACATGAAATAAAGAGCGTGGATGCGCTCTTTATTTTTGCCATGGCCGTTGGCTGTGTCCTCACAGCCAACACTCACACGCTACTTGTTTAAAGAGAACGCGCGGTGGGGACACCGGCGCGGGCACTATATTAAAAATAAAGAGCGCGGATGCGCTCTTTATTTTTTGCCCATGGCCGTTGGCTGTGTCCCCACAGCCAACACTCACACGCTACTTGTTTGAAGATAACGCGCGGTGGGACACCGGCGCGGGCCTTACATGAAATAAAGAGCGCGGATGCGCTCTTTATTTTTGCCATGGCCGTTGGCTGTGTCCCCACAGCCAACACTAGCAGGCATAAAAAAAGGTTGTCGCAAGACAACCCTTCTCTTAATCACATTGTTCCGGTTATATTTTTCCGGCCAGTTCTTTACCAGCTTTGAAGCGGGCTACTTTTTTTGCTTTGATTTTGATCGCTGCGCCAGTCTGCGGGTTGCGGCCTGTGCGTGCTGCGCGTTTAGATACTGAGAAGGTACCGAAACCAACGAGGGTTACTTTGTCACCTTTTTTCAGTGTTTTAGCAACTGCTTCTGTGAAAGAATCCAGTGCTTCACCAGCTTGTTTTTTAGAGATGCCAGCGTCTTCAGCGATTTTTGCAATTAATTCTCCTTTGTTCATGATGGTATATTGAATGGTTAGTAAGCATTTTTTAAGGGTGCGGAACAAAAATAAATATTCTATTCAAAACAACACCAAACAGGTACAGCTATTTTCCGGAAATTCAATGTTTTTCTATGTTCCGGGCGTTTTTATAACCGTCTTGTTATTCCGCGCACCGCTTGTTCAATAAAAATAAGGGAAAGAATGTTATTGCCAACAATTTTTTTAATCACAATGTGGAAAAGTGCCCGTTTACACTGCAATACAGCCTGCCTGCCGTGAAAAAACGGTACCAGCAGCGGGTTACAGCGTCCTTAAGGTACTGTAACAAACCAATGTCGCACCATTTAATCCCACCGCAACCAACCTTCGCTCCAATCCAACTTTAAACTTCAAACGTTAAACCTTAAACCATCATTGACTGCCCACTCACTCACTAAATCATTCGCTATTGCCTATTCACTATTCACCAGTCAATGTGTTTACAGTAAAGTGATGCTACCATTATAATATATGACGCAGTTTGTCCAGTACCAGGTTAATCACTTCGAGAAAAATCAGTGCAATTACAATCCATTCCAGCACTACACTGGTGCGGTACTGCAGCAGGTCTTTAAACAGGTCAAGGTTTTCCTTTACAATTTCCAAGCCCTCCTGTATGGTTCTGAAGCGTGCCTGCAGGTCGAATGTTTTCTTCAAACCAATATCCAGCTTATTCAGTTCCTCGTCTTCCCAGGTTTCATCAGGTGAATCGAATATGTACAGGTTGCCGGCTACCCTGTTTTTTAAATTGAGCGTTCGGCCAATAAACTTTTTGAGATGGATGCCCGATAAGTCCAGCTTGCCGTTGCGTTCCAGCATCTGCGTATGGTAATTGGTTTCTTCGAGCAGCAGGTTGGTTTGCTGCGAATAATAATCCAGTGCTACAGATTGTGACACATTTAGCATTACCAGGCGCAGCCGGTCAACATCTGCAGCTGCCAGCTCCAGCAGGTTGTAGCCAAAATTGTTGCGGGTGGCTCCTGTTTCAATAGCGAATTCTTCGCTCAGTCGTTGCGAGAACAGGTTTTTGCAGTAAGGACCGATCAAATTAATAAAGGCCGTCATCTCCACTTCGCTGTGGTTAAGCAGGCAAACAACGCCATATTTAAACACATAAATAAGCTTTTCCGCCTCTATGCGGTAAAACAGTTCGTCTGAATCGGCATGGTAAATCGGGGCAGTAAAAACAGCTTTAAACTGTTTGATGTCGATACTGTCAGCAATCTGGTAAGCATAAACTTTTAGCATAAGAAAAGACCTTACGTAAAGATACATATAAAGCCTGCAAACCCGGGGCATTAAAACGACTGTTTGAATGTTCTTCTTTCAAAAGCCCGCCAAACAAGAGTTTCAGGAGATACTGAAAGATAAAGTAGTCAACCCGGGGTTAACATTTTTTTAAAGAATTGCCTATATTGCCAGTTCACTTACTGATACCCCGAACACATTGTCAGCAATTTTTCCGGTACATAATGAACAAACCCTGATGCAAGCGGCGGCCAACGGCGATGAAGCAGCTTTTGCCAGCCTGTTTCATGCCTACTATCCCCTGTTGTGTACCCATGTGTTTAAAATAACGCGTTCACTCCCGGTTACCGAAGAAATTGTACAGGATGTATTCCTGAAAATATGGATGGGCCGGGAATCACTTACCGGCATCCAGAGTTTTAAAGCCTTTGTATGGGTGATGGCCAGGAACCTTTCGCTGAATGCATTAAAGAAGATGGCGCGCGAACAAAACATCAAACAACAATACTACCATACGGCAGCACACGATGCGGCAGATGACGAAACTGCTTTTTACCATACCCTTATTGATGAAGCCATAGCCCAGCTGCCCCCGCAACAGCAGAAAGTATACCTGCTGAGCCGCCGCGAAAAAATGAAGCAGGCCGAAATTGCCGAAAACATGGGCATTACCCTGAGTACGGTAAAAAAATATATGCAGCGGGCAGTAGATTCCATTACCAGTTATGTGCGGAAGAACAGTCACCTGATGACTATTGTGCTGCTGCTGTTAAAAAATTAAAAAATATTTCACAGGGCATAGCTACTTTTTTACAGTGGCGAATGTCCTTTCTATAGCATGCCGATTGTTTACCGGCTTAATACGAGTAACATGACCACGAATAACCGGCTGGTATGGCTGTTTGAACGTTATTACGCCCAAACGGCAACCGGCGAAGAGCAGCAGGAGTTGTTTGCGCTGCTTGATATAAACGAGAACGATGAAACGATTGCCTGCCAGCTGAAACAATATTGGGAGCAACTGCAGCATACCGGTGCAGATACGCCCTTTACCAAAGAAAAAGCAGACGCACTGTTGTGCACCATATTGGGTAATACCACACACAGCAGTACAGTAGTGCCTATTCGCAGAAAAAACCACCGTTACTGGTATGCTGCAGCAGCAGTGCTGGTGCTGGCAGCAGCAGGCTGGTTATTTGCCACAAAACAGCAACCGGTAAATACAACAACCGTAAAAGCACCCGTGGTTATTACCCCGGGTAGCAACAAGGCTACGTTAACACTGGCAGACGGATCGCTCATTGAATTAAACAACGCGCAACAGGGCGTAATAGGGCAACAGGGCAATGCCAGTATTGTGAAAAAGAACAGCGGGGAGCTGGCCTATACCACAGCAGGCAACACAGCCGCACCGGTATACAATACCCTGCAAACACCTGCAGGCGGCCAGTACCATGTACAGTTGCCGGATGGCACACAGGTATGGCTCAATGCAGCCTCATCACTGCACTACCCCACTGCTTTTACCGGCAGCGAACGCACAGTGACCTTAACAGGCGAAGCGTATTTTGAAGTAGCACAGCAAACAAAACAACCTTTTGTTGTACAGCTGTCCGGCAGCCGCGTAACCGTGCTGGGCACACATTTCAACATAAACGATTACACCGATGAAAACGCCACCCGCACCACCCTGCTCGAAGGCGCGGTACAGGTAAGCACCGGTCAGGCACAAGTGGTACTGCATCCCGGTAACCAAAGCGTGCAGCACCACGGCGAAGAAAAACTGGAAACCGGAGAAGTGGATGGCAGTGCAGCAATTGCCTGGAAAAATGGCCTGTTCCAGTTTGATCACTACGATATCGCGGCTATTATGCGGCAGTTAAGCCGCTGGTACCAGGTATCGGTGCAATACGAAAACGGGGTACCGGCAAAAAAGATCACCGGTAAAATATCCCGTACCGCATCACTGGATGAGGTGCTGCAGATACTGGCTTTTGCAGGCGTGCATTGCAGGCTGCAGCAGTCAACCATTATTGTTCAATAACACAACCTACTGTATGAATAAGCCGCAAGGCACGAAACAGCATTATTTACCAAAACCTACTGTAAAAAGACACGCATAAAGCGGTCACCACACACATTCGTAACCCCCGACAATCAATCAACCATGAATAAAGATCCCGCAACGGATACCGGTTTCAGCAACCGGGTGCATATTTGTTATGTCTTTTTATAACCAATAAGCCCGTTGGCAACTACTGTACTGAATTACCCAACACTAACGCTTCCTTCACTGAGTATGCAACCAACTAATTTCTCTACCGGCACCCGGCAGCTGGTAAGGCTCGCTATTGTTATACTGGTAGCCGCCGTACAGGTGAATGCCCGCAGCTTTGCGCAGCAGGTGACCTTACAGGTAAAACAGGCGCCGCTTATCCAGGTATTCAAAGCCATCGAATCACAAACCGGCTACTATTTCCTGTACGATGATGCGCTGGTGCAACAGGCTCCAAAAGTAACCGTAAGTATTACCAATGCACCGCTGGCACAGGCGCTGGAACAGTGTTTTAAAAACCAGCAGCTGGACTACAAAATTGTGAACCGCACCATTGTGGTTAAAGCAAAAGACCCTGCCAGAACACCTGCCGTTACTGCTCCGCCAACCGATGTCACACCCGTTGTAATACATGGTGTGGTAAAAGATGCCGCATCTGGCAAACCGGTGGCCGATGCCACCATCATCAATAAAACTTCCAGGCAGCACACATTCTCAGGCGCAGACGGCAGCTTCGACATACCGGCTGAAAAAGGAGATGTGCTGCAGCTGAGCCTGGTTGATTACGACAACCAGGAGGTCACCGTAAAAAGCAACACCGGCATCAGTATACAGCTGGCACAGAAACAGCGCAAGGATTCTCTTACACAGGTAGTGATTACCGGTTATCAAACCATTAATAAAGATAATTACACAGGTACCGCAGTATCCGTTTCAGGAGATGACCTCAAAAAAGTAAACCCGCAGAATGTACTGCAAAGCCTGCAGGCTTTTGACCCCTCGTTTAAAATTACCGATAACAACCTGGTTGGCTCTAACCCCAACAGGCTGCCTGTAATCACGGTGCGCGGCTCTACTGCCCTGCCCAATGGCGTGAACGATGTAATCGGCCGCAACAATCTTACCGGCAATACCAACCTGCCTACCTTTATCATGGATGGCTACGAGGTAACATTGGAAAAAGTGTACGACCTCGACATTAACCGCATCCAGTCTATTACCCTGCTCAAAGATGCTGCTGCCACTGCAGTATACGGCTCACGCGCAGCCAACGGCGTGGTGGTGATTACCACCAGGGCACCCAAGCCCGGCAAACTGCGCCTGAGCTACAGCTACGACATGAACCTGGTAACACCCGACCTCAGCGATTACCATGTGCTGGATGCAGCACAGAAACTCGACTACGAACAACTCGCAGGCCTGTATGATGGAACCAAAAACAGCGCAGTTTCGCAATACGATCTTGATATTGCTTATTACCATAAAAAGCAAAACGTGGTATCCGGTGTAAACAGTTACTGGCTGTCGCAGCCTTTGAAAACAGCCGTAGGTCAAAAACATTCCGTTTACCTGGAAGGCGGTACAGAGAGTATCCGTTACGGACTGGAGCTGCGTTACCAGACCAACCCGGGTGTTATGAAAGGCTCCTCGCGCGACCGCTACAGCGTAGGCATGAACCTGGCTTACAATGCAGGCAAAAGGCTGCTGTTTAAAAACACGCTCACCGTTACGCAGATGAAGGCCAGGGAATCGCCCTACGGCGACTTTGCAAATTATGTAAGAATGAACCCTTACTACCCTGTAAGGGATTCTGCAGGGCATGTACTGCAGGATGTGGATGCCTGGAATGCGCGGGATGCCGGCTCCGGGAAAATTGTATCAGTGCATGTACTCAACCCCATGTACAACGCTACCCTGGGCGGTTTCAACAAATCGGATTACCTGGAACTGATTGATGCATTCGGCGGGGAATGGACGATAGCCAATGGCTTGCGCCTGCGTGCACAGATCAGCTATACCCAAAACAAAGCCACAACGGATGAGTTTATTTCACCGTTCGACAATATTTATTATTTCTATTCAGCCGATAAAATCAACCAGCGCGGCCAGTATACTTACCAAACAAGCACCACCAGCCAGGTAGATGCATTTGCCACACTCAACTATAACCGCCAGCTGGGCGAGCACAACCTGAACCTGGCACTCGGTACCAATGTACAAACCAGCAACCTGAATCAGAAACAATTCACGGCAATAGGCTTTGCCAACGACCGTTTCCCTGATATTGGTTTTGCAGCCGGTTATGGCGAAAACGGCAAACCGCAAAGTGATGTGTACAAAGACAGGCTGATCGGTTCCTTTCTTACTTTCAACTATTCTTTTAAAAACAAATACCTGCTCGATTTCACTTTCCGTGAAGACGGCTCTTCCAAATTTGGCAGCGACAAACGCATTGCCCCGTTTAATACCCTGGGTATCGGCTGGAACCTGCACAAAGAAAAATTGCTGCAGGGTACCAATATCAGTCAGCTGAAACTACGCGCCAGCACGGGTTTGATCGGCTCTGTGAGCTTCCCTGCCTATATGGCCACCACTACTTATACCTATGTCGATCAATGGTATTCATCCGGCCCGGGTGTTGTGCTGAGCAACTATGGCAACAGCAACCTGCAGTGGCAAAAAACACGCACGTACGATTTTGGTATTGACCTGGGCCTGTTTAACGATGCCCTCGTGCTATCACCACGCTTATATACCAAACTTACCCGCGGATTGCTGGCAGATATTTCGCTGCCGCCTTCAACAGGTTTCTCTTATTACAAAGACAACCTGGGTGATATGCGCAATACCGGCCAGGAACTGTCTGTACATTATAACATGATTCATACGCGCAACTGGCAGGCAGGTTTTAACCTGAACCTTGCCCGTAATGAAAACACCATTGTGCGTATTTCAAATGCCCTGAAAGCCTATAACGACCGCGTAGATGAAGCGCAGGGCAAAGACGACAACAAAGGTGCACCGCTGCTGCGTTATGCCGAAGGACAGTCTGTAGATGCGATTTATGCAGTGCGTTCCCTTGGTATTGACCCCGAGAACGGCAGGGAACTGTTTGTAAAAAAGAATGGTTCACTCACCTATGACTGGGATGTAAAAGACAATGTTGCCATTACCAGGAGCACACCCAAAGTTTTCGGTTTTTTAATGCCCACCGTTGCCTGGAAACAGCTGATGGTACAGGCCACCCTGTACAGCAGCTTTGGCGGCAAGCAATACAACCAGACGCTGGTAGACCGTGTAGAAAATGCAGACCCGCACCTGAATGTAGACAGCAGGGCCCTTGAGCAGAAATGGAAACAACCCGGCGATCATACTTTTTACAAGAACATCGCAGACCTGGGACAAACATTTACCTCATCACGTTTTATACAGAAAGACAGCCGGGTTGAACTGCAATCGGTTTATGTAGCCTATAACCTGCAAAAGAAACTGTATGAAAGAATGGGTATGCAATACCTGCGCCTGGCTGTAACAGCCAATGACCTATGGCGCTGGTCGACCATAAAAATTGAACGCGGTATTGATTATCCGTATGCGCGCAGCCTAACTTTTACGCTGCAGGCAGGGTTTTAACAAAACAACGTTTTACGCATTAAGTCTGATTACATGAGAAAAACATACATCATCCTGTTATTGTCGTTAGCCTGCTGCTCCTGCAAAAAATGGCTCGACGTAAAACCGCAAACCAGCGTTACCGATGAAGAGCTGTTTAAAACCGAAGAAGGTTTTGAAGAAGCGCTCAATGGTGTATACCTGAACTGCTCGCGAACGGCCTTGTATGGCGGCGAGCTTACCATGGGCTTTCCCGATGTGCTTGCACAAAACTACTCCATCCGCATATATGACCAGCTGAGATACCTGCAAACTTCGCGGTACCTGTATACCGACCAGGATTTTGTGCTACGTAAAGATTCTGTATGGCAGGGCCTGTACAGCGGCATACTCAACTGCAATATGGTATTGCAGAACATTGACCAACACAGGAACCTGTTTACCGGTAACCACTATGCCATTATAAAAGGCGAAGCGCTGGCTTTGCGTGGCTACCTGCATTTTGACCTGCTGCGCCTGTTTGCACCTTCCTTTAAAACCGGCGCACAGTCCAAAGCCATTCCTTATGTAACCACCTACTCCAATAAAATCACGCCATTAAGCACAGTCACCGAAGTGTTGCAGAAAGCCGTTGCCGACCTGAACAATGCCAAAACACTGCTGTACGCCGCTGATTCCATCAGAAGCACCGGTTATATTGTGGGATACCCCAATGCAGATACGGCTACCGAGCAGAATGCCAAAACACTTTTTGTGCAAAACCGCAGGCATCACCTCAATTACTTTGCTGTATGCGGTGAGCTGGCCAGGGTTTACCTGTACCTGAACAATACAGCCGATGCGCTGAAGAATGCAGAAGAAGTGATCAACGCCAATAAATTCCCCTGGACTGCAGACGCAGATTTCAACAATGCAGACCCGAAGCTGAAAGACCATATTTATTATAAAGAGCTGCTGTTTGCCTGGAACATACCCAAAGAAGGTGACAACCTGGTAAAACGCTTCACAACAGGCAATTCCAGTCTTGACCTGGTAGAAACAGGCGCAACCTACCTGTATGAAACAGGTTCAGTGGGCGGTGAAGACAACCGTTTTAAACAATGGTTTCAGCCGGTATCGGAAGACAATGTAACGCGGTATGAATTGCAGAAGTACAAACGCAACACACTTGCAGCCCCTACGGATCTTACGGCCAACAGGCACCCCTTGGTGGCGCCTGCCATACGCCTCAGTGAAATGTATTACATAGCAGCCGAGTGCAGCTTTGATACAGACCCCGCCAAGGCGCTGCAGTATTTTAATACCGTAAGAAGTCACCGCGGCATTATTGCACAGCTCAGCACCAGTTCAAAAACAGAGCTGCTTGCGGAGTTACTGAAAGAAGCCCGTAAAGAATGGTATGGAGAGGGGCAGATATTTTATATGTACAAGCGCCTCAACCAATCCATCATCGCAGAATCGGGACAAGTGGTGCCTGCAGGCAACAATGTGTTTGTACTGCCGCTTCCCAACGATGAAATTGAATTTGGAAACCGCTAACATCCTGTTTTTACAAATTGAATAACATGAGAAAAAAGCTATACTTCGCACTGCTGGCGGTAGGTATCACCGCTTCCTGTAAAAAGGCCGTGGAGTTAACCTATAACTCACCGGATAATATTCATTTCAATTTTGACCAGAAGCAGGCAGACAGCGTGCTGTTTACCTTTGCCTATACACCCAACCTGTCTGCAGACACCATCAGCCTGCCTGTACAATTATCGGGCATCAGGGCCGATCATGACAGGCGTTTTATCATCAGGGTAGACAAAGATTCCACCACAGCAATTGAAAACCTGCATTACAAACCGTTTGACAGCAGTTATGTACTGCCTGCCAACACCGGTACAGTGTTTGTAAACTTCGTGATATACAATAATGATTCCCTGTTGCAGCAACGCTCGGTAAGCATCAGGTTCAGGCTCTACCCTACTGCAGACCTTGGCACTAACCTGCCGTATAAACTCATCTCCAACAAAGTCGTGTTCTCCAACAAACTGGAAGAACCGGAATGGTGGCCAATGTGGATGGGTGATTATTATTCGCAGGTAAAACATGAGTTGTTCATTGTTGTAACGGGCCTCGCAGAACTCTCCACCAACCCGCAGGAAGCACCGAAGAACCAGTACCTCGCCAGTCTTGAAACAGACTTCCTGCGCGACCCGCGCCCCTGGCTCAAAAAACATCCTGATTATGTGCTGGAGCTGCAGCCTGATGGCAACTACCGCTTTTACAACATCCACACCCCCAAAAACACCGTATTGTACCGGTTAAAACCCGAAAGCGGCCGCTACTTTTTTGTGGATGAAAACGGCAACGATATATCCTGATCTGTATACCCAAACTACTGAACATGCCACTACGCAAAACATACCTGCCTATTACCCTTGCACTTTGCAGCATGCTGGTGCTGGCAGCCTGTTATAAAGACAAAGGCAACTATACATACCACAAACCCGATGAACCACTGATCGCGCTGGATTCGGTTTACAATGTGCTGATCGGTGACAGCCTGGTTATAAAACCGCGCGTGCAATATACCGGCACAGATACCTTTAGTTACGAATGGAAAATATCCTTACCCGACAATACCACCCGCGAATTTAAAGGCCCTGAACTGCATATGCTGTATGGCCTGGGCGCAGCGCGGTATGCCGGACTGCTTACTGCCATTAACCACAACAACGGCATGCATTACTTTTATCCGTTTGTGGTAAGCGGCGAAACTGTATTTTCAGAAGGAGTTGCCGTATTAACGGCTGAAAATGGCAAGGCACAGGTAAGCTTTATCAAAGCGAACGGAGAAGTGCTGTCACGCATTTACCAGGTGATTAACCCCAACGATACATTGCCCGATGATCCTATCCAGATTATTAAGGCAGTGGAAGTGATCATGGAACCCGATATAACCCGTTGTTACTGGGTGCTGGGCAAATCCGGCAAATACAAAGGCGTGCAGATTGATGTAAACACCTTTGCACGGAAAGGACATTTTGAAGACAATTTCTTTGATGTACCCGATACCGTTGCACCGCAAAACTTCTGCTCAACCATTCAGGGTGTGCTGGCAGGTGTAAGCAATGGCAGAATGTATGCAGGCACCACCTCTACGTGGGACCAGGCTCCCAACTTCGGTATGTTTGGCCTGGATGCTGCGGGCGACTATACCATGCATCCATCTTTTATTTACAATACCGACAAACAGGGCAGCCAGCAATACTTTATTGGCTTTGATACCAAACACAGCCAGTTTGTACGCATGAATATGTATGGCGGCCTTGTGTACTTTGGCCCCGCCTATGCGGTAACCGGCGGCGCCTTTAACCCCATCAATCTTGGTATGGATCTTATAACCATGATGCAGATAGACGGCGGCAACTGTTTTGCTTTTTGCAAAGATGCCAGTGGCGCTGTGCAGGAACTCAAGTTCTCTGTAGAGTTCAACGGCCCCTTTAATTTCAACCCTATTTACCAGCATACATTCGCACACCCTGAGCTGATAACCGGCAACACGAAATGGATAGGCGCACCAGGTGAGATTATTTACTTCACCTCCAACGATAAAATATACCGCTACAACCCGCTGAACCAGGACCTGCGCACCCTAACCGCCGATATGGGCGGCAAAGCGGTTACCATGATCAAACTCATGGAAGATGGTACACTGGCAGCAGGTACGGAAAACACGTTATACTATCTCAATATAAGCGGCGGCAATACCGGCACCGTACTGCGCAAAGTGGAAGGATTGCCGGGTAACGTAATAGACATCGTAAACCGTTAAGTACAATATGCATCAAAACATACAAAACAAAACAATCATGCAATACAACGCATTCAAATCAGCACTGGCTGTAAGCAGCCTTTGCCTGCTGTGCAGCTTTACACCTGCCAGGCCTGCGAAAAACTATACCGTAAGCGGTTATGTAAAAGGCCTGAGCGACCAGGAAATTTACCTGACCTATGGCACACTCAATCACTCCAGCATTGACACCCTCATTACGCATAATGGCAGCTTTGTATTTAAAGGTCATACCGAAGAACCTATGGCAGCCATGATTTTCACGAAAGACTACCGGGTGAAGATTGATTTTTATATTGACAATGCCCCCATTAAAATAACCGCCAGCCTCGATTCCATGATGGATGCACAGGCCAGCGGACTAGCTGTTACCAATGAATTTGCCGCCTTTAACAGCACCATCATGAAAAACAGGAAGGCCACCATGGCCGTAGGGCAAAAAGCCTGGGACCTTACACAGGCAGGCGATACCATCAATGGTAAAAAGCTGCAGCACCAGAGCGACAGCATGTACCAAAGCGAGTTTACACTCAGGCGGCAGTACATCGAACAAAACCCGAAGAGTTATGTAGCGCTGCACGAACTGCAGTTTTTTGCAACGGATAAAAACCTGCAGAAAGCCAAAGAACTGTATGCGGCCATGGATCCCAAACTATACGAAACCGTACAGGGCAAGGAAGTTGCAGAACGCATCGCCATACTCAGCCGCATTGTACCGGGTAAAACCGCTCCCCTGTTTGTACAGAACGATGTAAACGGCAACCCGGTTTCGCTGGCATCTTACAAAGGCAAGTACGTGCTCATCGAATTCTGGGCCAGCTGGTGCCACCCCTGCCGCGGTGAAAGTCCTAACCTGTTGAAACAATACAAACATTTCAATTCAAAGGGTTTTGAAATACTGTCTGTTTCGCTTGACCACGTAAAAGACAACTGGACAGCAGCCATTGCCAAAGACGGTTTACTATGGACACAGGTATGTGATTTAAAAGGCTGGAAAAACGACGTAGCCAGCTTGTATGGCATACAGGCTGTACCTGCCAATTTCCTGGTTGACCCCACCGGCAAAATCGTTGCGGTTGACCTGCGTGGCGAAGCGCTCGAAAAAAAGTTGACTGAACTCTATCAATAAACGCGTTTTCATTCTCTTGTAAAGTGTAAATGTGCCTATGAACAAACGCCGCCTGTCCAGGCTGTGCAGTGCCTCGCTATACGGCGGGGCATTTTTTTTGGATGGCTTCATGGTTGAATGGCTTGATGGCTGAACAACCACCATCAAGCCATTGATCCATTTAACATTTATGGCCAATCCCATCCCCCTCCCAATGCTTTGTACAGGTTGATGGTGGCCACCGTTTTCCTGCGCTGCACTTCTATTGATTCCAATGAAGCATCAAGCAGGTTTTTCTGCGTGGTGATTACTTCAAGATAGTTGGCATAACCGGCCATGTACAAATCCTTTGCAGTAGCAACGCCATTGGTCAATTGCTCCAGCTCCTGTTGCTTCAGGCGCGCAATTTCACCTGCATTGCGTATCTGCTCCAACTGCGTAAGCACTTCATTGTATGCCTGTACGGCTGTTTTGCGGTACTGCTGAAAAGCCACCTGCTGCCGTGCATCTGCAACGGAGAAATTTGCTTTCAGTTCCCTTCGGTTAAGTATGGGTGCTGTTACGCTGCCCAGTACACCATACGCCAGTGATGCGCCGTTAAACAACACGGATGCGCGGAATGCATTAAAACCGGTATACGGTGAAAGTACCAGCGAAGGAAAGAATGCAGCCCGTGCGGCCTGCACATCTGCCTTGCTGGCTTCCAGTTCAAAGGCTGCCTGTTGTATATCGGGCCTGCGTTGCAGCAAAGCAGCAGGTATGCCGGCCGCAGCACTGTCGCCCATGCCAGCAAAGTCTTTACTGCGTAATACAGGCAGGGCAAAACGGCCCAGCAGGTTGTTCAGCTCATTTTCCAGCGCAATGGCCTGTTGCTTTTTTTCATAGGCAATGGCTTGTGTATTCAGCAACTGCGCATTAAACTGCTGCACAGCCAGCTCTGTAGCGCGGCCACCAAGTTTCTGCACCTTCACCAGTTCCAGCGCGTTGGCCTGCAGCGTGATGTTCTCCTGCACAATGGCCTGCTCCCTGTCCAGCGCCACCAGCTGGTAATACAACGATGCCACAGCAGCCACCAGTTCGGTTACCAGCAAATGCCGGCCCATACCGGTAGCAAGGTAACGCGCCACAGCTGCTTTTTTCCGCTGTTGCAGCTTACCCCACAAATCGGCTTCCCAGCTGCTGCGTAAACCCACAAACAGGTCTGGCGTGGGATCGGGTATTTTTCTTTTACCCTTTACATTCTGCGAGAGGTTGGTATCATCATTACCCACACCATTCATGGTGTACTTGCCATAGTGATCAAGACCGGCACTTACTGTTGCATTCACCACGGGCAACAAGGCAGCGCGTGACTGCAATACGTTTGCCTGGGCTTCCTGCATGTGTTGCACTGCACTTAAGAGATCGGGATTGTTGTGCAGGGCAG
Organism: Deminuibacter soli; assembly: GCF_003412455.1. Taxonomy (GTDB): domain Bacteria; phylum Bacteroidota; class Bacteroidia; order Chitinophagales; family Chitinophagaceae; genus Deminuibacter; species Deminuibacter soli. The sequence continues at coordinate 363,512 of NZ_QTJU01000003.1, forward strand.
TATCTATCAGCGCGCGCAAACTGCTGTCTGTAAAAAAGCGCTGCCAGGGCAGGGCAGCCATACTGCCGGTATCTGCCGCGGTTGCAAACTGTTCAGGTACGCGCAGTTTGGGTGTATTTTGCGCAACCGGTGCATAAGTTGAACAACCGGCAGCTGCTGCTGCAAAAGCTACACAGGGTATATATTGCATTAATCGGTTTCGCATCATCATACTTTTTTTACTGCTTGTTTTTTTGAAAAGAGAACAAATAGTCCGGGTATCAGCAGCACGCCGAAAATAGTACCTGTTAACATACCGCCTGCAGCAGCCGTACCAATGGAACGGTTGCCCAGTGCACCTGCGCCGCTGGCAATACACAGGGGTATTAAGCCCGCAATAAACGCAAAGGAGGTCATAAGGATAGGACGCAAACGCGATGCGGCACCTGCCAGTGCCGCCTCCAGCACCGTGCTTCCCTCCTTGCGCCGCAGAATGGCAAACTCTACAATGAGGATGGCATTTTTACCGAGCAGGCCAATGAGCATAATCAGCGCCACCTGTGCATAGATATTGTTCTCCAGCCCCAGCAGTTTCAGGAACAGCAGGGCACCGAATATACCCGTAGGCAATGACAGGATCACCGGCAGCGGCAGCAGGAAACTTTCATACTGCGCAGCCAGTAACAAATAAACAAATGCCAGGCAAATGATAAATGTGTATACTGCCTGGTTGCCTGACAGGATCTGTTCACGCGTCATGCCCGACCATTCGTATGAAAAGCCTTTGGGCAGTTTTTGTTTCGCCAGTTTCTCTACCGTTTCAATCACCTCGCCGCTGCTGTAACCAGGTGCTGCGTCACCATTTACCATGGCTGCCGTGTACATGTTGTAGCGCGTAAGCTGGTCAGGCCCATATACCCTTTCCATGCGTATAAACGTAGAGAACGGCACCATTTCACCACGATCGTTTTTTACATACAGGCTCAATACGTCTTTGGGGTTGGCCCTGTACTGTGGCAATGCCTGCACCATTACCTTGTACATTTGCCCGAAACGGATAAAGTTGGTGGCATAGTAACTGCCGATCAATGTTTGCAGTGTATTCATTGCATTGTCGATGGTGATGCCCTTTTTGGCAGCCACATCCGCATCCACATGAATCAGGTATTGCGGGAAGCTGGGATCGAAGGTGGTAAACGCGCTGGAAGCCTGCGGTGATGCCTTAATGGCTGTGATGAGCTGTTGTGTTACACGCGCTGTTCGGTGCAGGTCACCGGAACCTGTTTTATCCAGCACACGCAATTCAAAACCGGCTGAATTACCAAAGCCCGGCACGGTAGGCGGTGCAAAAAACTCGATGGTGGCATCGGTAATATTGCGGGTGCGTTTATTGAGTTCATCAATGGTTTGCTGTAAAGATTCTTTTCGCTGTTCCCAGGGCTTCAGGTTAATCATGGCCATGCCGTAAGAGGCCCCTGCCACTTCATTCACCAGGCTGTAACCTGCCAGTATGGAAACGTTATCTACCGCTTTTATACCTGCTGCAGCCTGTTGTACTTTATCCAGCACCAGTTCTGTACGTTCTACTGTTGCGCCTGCCGGTGTGGTTACGTTTACATAAATCATCCCCTGGTCTTCCGTAGGAATAAAACCACCGGGCAGTACCGCGCTGATGCCCCAGGTACCCAATAAAAACACGCCAAGTATCACCAGTGTTACTACGCGGCGGCCGGCAATCAACCCTACCAGTTTGCGGTATTTGTTTTCGGTACCATTGTACGCTTTGTTAAAGCCGCCGAAGAAACGTTGCAGCAGCCCTTTCTTTTTCGCTGTATTGTGTTTCAGCATCAGGGCACACAGTGCAGGCGTAAGCGTTAACGCATTAATACCCGATATCACAATGGCAATGGCCAGCGTTAACGAAAACTGGCGGTAAAACACACCGACCGGCCCACTTAAAAACGCCACAGGTACAAACACGGCGGACATAACGAGGGTAATGGCAATAATGGCGCCGCTGATTTCCCGCATGGCTGCAATGGTGGCGTTCATGGGCTTTAAATGCTGCTCCGTCATTTTTACGTGAACGGCCTCTACCACCACAATCGCATTATCCACCACAATGCCAATAGCCAGTACCAGCGCAAAAAGGGTTAACAGGTTAATGGAGAACCCTAGCAGCTGCATAAAACCAAACGTACCAATCAATGCCACCGGCACGGCGAGTGCGGGGATGAGTGTGGAACGGAAATCCTGCAGGAACACGAACACTACGATAAACACGAGTATAAATGCTTCAAACAACGTACGCACCACTTCATGCACAGAAGCATCGAGAAAGCGCGACACATCGTACGCAAAATTGTAGTTCATACCGGGCGGGAAACTGGTTTGCTTCAGCTCCGCCATCTTGGCTTTAACACCGGCAATCACCTCCCTTGCATTGGAGCCTGGCCGCTGCTTCAACATAATGGATGCCGAAGGCTTGCCATCTGTTTTAGACACCATGCCATAACTCATGGCCCCGAACTCGATGCTGGCAATATCTTTCAAACGCAGCAACGACCCATCTTCCCGCGCACGCAGTACTACATTTTCATACGATGCGGGTTCAAAATACTTGCCGGTATACCGCAATACATACTGCAACACATTGCTTTGCCTGCCGGAGTTTTCCCCTGTTTTACCCGGCGCGGCTTCCACATTCTGGTTACGCAATGCCTGAATTACTTCATCGGTAGATACATTGTAGGCCAGCATACGATCGGGCCGCAGCCATACGCGCATGGAGTATTCACGTGCCCCCATAATCTCTGCACGGCCAACGCCATCAATGCGTTTCAGCTCCTGCAGGATATTGATATCAGCAAAATTGTAAATAAAAGCCTCGTTCATGCTGCTGTCTTCACTCATCACATTCAGGTACAGCAGCATGCTGTTTACTTCTTTCTCGGTGGTTACACCTGCTTTAATTACTTCTTCCGGTAATTCGTCGAGCACGGTAGTTACACGGTTCTGTACGTTTACAGCGGCCACATCAGGATCGGTTTCCACGTTAAAATAAACCGTGATGGCGGTAACACCATCATTGCTGGTAACGGTACTCATATACGTCATACCCGGCACGCCGTTAATGGCCCTTTCAATAGGTGTGGCTACTGCTTTGGCACATACCTCGGCATTGGCGCCGGTGTAGCGGGCAGTAACGGTAACAGAAGGCGGAACAATGTCAGGAAACTGGGTTACAGGCAGCGACAACAGCGCCAGCACGCCTACCAGCACTATAATCAATGATATTACAAGAGACAATACAGGTCTCCTGATAAACATTTCAACCATACTATAATTTGTTTATCGGTCAATCGGATACTTATGCAACAGTGAATCAGCCTTTGTCGAGCGAAAGACTGTCTGCGCTTACCAGCTGCGGATCAATGGCCACGCCTTCCTGCAGGCTCTGGATGCCTTCGAACACTACTTTATCGCCGGGCAGCAGCCCGCTCTGTACAATGTAGCAGTCGGCGATACGTGTTTTGGGCACAAAGCTTCTTTGTTTTACGCGGTTATCTTTACCCACTACGTACACAAAGCTTTTGTCCTGTATTTCAAACACGGCCTTCTGCGGCACCAGTAGTGCATTTTCCATAGCGGTGTTGAGCAATACCTTACCGGTACCGCCATGGCGCAGCACCCTGTTCGGGTTGGCAAACTTTGCACGGAAGGCGATGGAGCCGGTGCCTTCTTCAATTTCACCTTCAATGGTTTCTATGCGGCCTTCGTGTGGATAGTGTGAGCCGTCTGCCAGGGTAAGTTGTACAGTGCGTGATTCCTGCTGCTTGTTGGCAGGCAGCTGAATGTATTGCAGGTACTCGTTTTCCGATACGCTGAAATAAGCATATACCGACTGCAGATCGCTGAGTGCGGTCAGCAGCGCACCTTCTGTAACCAGGCTGCCTGTTTTCAGCGGAATACGGTCAATCATGCCATCGAACGGCGCGCGGATATAAGTGTAAGAGAGTTTGGTTTCCGCATTTGATTTCAGCGAGGCGGCTTCTTCAATTTTCGCCTGCGCAGCCTTTACGCGTGCCTGCGATAAATCGTATTCAGAAGCGGTGATGATCTTTTTATCTACCAGTATTTTCACCCTGTCCATTTCCAGTTTTGCTGCACGCGCTTCTGCTTCCGCGCTGTTGAGGGCTGCTTTGCAGCGCGCCAGTTCCGCTGCATACTCCTGGCTGCTGATCTGGAACAGGGGTTGTCCTTTTTTAACGGGCTGGCCTTCATCAACAAATATCTTTTCCAGGAAACCTGCCACACGGGCGCGGATCTCCACATTTTTTATTGCTTCAATAGAAGCCACATACGATTCCTGTAAACTGGTATCTTTTTGCTCCAGCTGCACAACAGGCAGCTGCGGCGGAGGTGCGGTTTTATCACCGGTACTGCCTTTTCCTTTACATGCGCCTGCCAGCACGGGCATGGCGAGGGCCATAACAACGTATAATTTCATCTTACGGTTTTTACTCATAACGGGGCGCCGCACAAACGGTTTTGCGACTACATAAACGGGGAAGAATCAATAGCACTGCTGGCTGAACACAGGTGCACAGGCTGCTTACAGGTTGGTATTGCAAACAGTGCACAGGGGTGCATCAGCCAAAACAGTAAACATCAGAATGGAGTAAGACGGAAAAGATAATTGTAGTGAAGAGACAGCACTGCACCACTGCTGTGTGCAGGTGGCAATGCAGCCTTTATATTGCGCGGCAGCAATACTGGCAATGCAGTAACAGGCAGCAGATGCTGCGCCTGCTGTTCACCTGCCGCACGTTTTTGTACGGTAAATATGCTGTAATGAAAATGCGTGCCGCCTGTATCGTCCGATTCATCGTTCAGGTTGTTGAGGATAAAACCAATGAGGGAAAACGTATGGCCTTTTACCTGCTGCTGGCCGGCAACTGCCGCACACGCAGGGTTGCCCGGGAAATGCATTCCAGGGAAGCAGGTGAGCACATTGAGCAGGCTCACAACAATAAGGCTACATATCCATTTTTTCCACATACCAATTGGTTTCAGATCCTGGCAGCAAAAGAATACACAAACGGTTGAATAGCTCCTTTAACGCAGGCAAATATAATCATAAAAGCGCTATCTTGGCCCTTTAAACCTGCCTATGCAACCTGCTGCCCGTGAGAGAATTTACTCGATTGATTTGCTGCGCGGTCTTATTATGGTGATCATGGCACTGGATCATGTGCGTGATTTTTTTCACCATGTAGGCGGCATGGCCAGCGATCCCACCAATTTAGCCACTACCACACCCATCCTGTTCTTTACCCGTTTTATCACGCATTATTGTGCGCCCACTTTTTTGTTCCTGTCAGGTGTGTCTGCTTTTTTATCAGGCCAGCGTAAAACAAAGAAAGAGCAGTCCGGCTTTTTGCTGAAGCGCGGCATATGGTTGCTGTTTGTGGAAATATTCCTGATCACATTTGCCATTGCCTTTAACCCTGACTGGAGCTTTGTATTGCTGCAGGTGATCTGGGCCATCGGCTGGAGCATGATTGTACTCGCCGTATTAATCTGGTTACCATTACCGGTAATCGGCATCATCGGTTTGTTACTGGTACTTTGCCACGATACGCTTGATGGTGTGCAGCTACAGCAGGGCAGTGTGCAGGATGCACTGCTGAAAATCACGCTCACCGCCAGCGGCTTTGGCATTAACTGGCACAATCATTTTATACTGGTGGCTTATGCCATACTGCCGTGGACAGGCATTATGCTCATCGGTTATACCATCGGCTCGCTGTACAAACCATCGTTCAATGCCGCACAGCGTAAAAAAATATTGCTCGGTATTGGCATCGCTGCATTGATGCTGTTCGTGGTGCTGCGCAGCATCAACCAATATGGTGATCCCTCACACTGGTCAGTGCAGAAAAACGGGCTGTTTACCTTTCTTTCATTTATCAATGTAAGCAAGTATCCGCCTTCTTTGCTGTATGCCTGCATTACACTGGGGCCTTCCATTATTTTTCTTGCACTGACAGAGAAAGCTACCGGCAAACTGGTGAATATACTATCGGTATACGGGCGCGTTCCGTTCTTTTATTATGTATGCCATTTCTATCTCATCAGGCTGTTCTGCATCATCAGTTTTTACCTGCAGGGATTTGGCAGCGCAGATATTCATTCACAACCATTTACTTTTTTACCACCTGCCGGCGGTTATAATTTGTTTGTTGTTTACCTCATCTGGCTGTTCCTGGTTGCAGTGCTGTACCTGCCCTGCCGCTGGTTTGACCGTTACAAGCAAAACCACCGGGAAAAATGGTGGCTCAGTTACCTGTAATGCAGTGCAGTGCTATCTTAAAGGACATACAGGCATGTTGATTAATCCTATATCTTTACGCCTGTATCCTTAACATTGCAGCCATATGCCATCCATTACCCAGTTGGTAAAACCAGCCTGTATTGCCTTATTTGTTTTTCTGCAGTTCAGTGCACACGCCCAGTTGAACGACACCCTTGCACAGGAACTGGAAAAGCTGAACCAGGTAATTAAAAATGTGCCTGAGTACGATCAGCAAAAACAAGCCTCTATCGATCAGCTGAAACAACAGCTCTCCGGCGCAACCAGTCTTGCACAGCATTTTGATGCCAGCATGCAGCTGTTCGAAGCCTACAAAATTTTCAAATACGATTCTGCCTACAGTTATGCCAGGCGCATGCAGGAAACCGCCCAGCAACTGAACGATCCGCAGCGCATGCAGTCTGCCAGGCTCACGCTTTGTTTTTCGCTGCTCTCTTCCGGCATGTATAAGGAAGCGCATGATTCCCTGCTTCATGTGCAGGTACACCTGTTGCCCGATAGCAGCAAGCCGGCATTTTATGCGCTGATGGCCCGGTATTATTACGACCTCGGTGATTTTGACAACGACCGTTATTACACACCTGCCTACAACAGCATGGGCGGCGCGTACGTGGATTCTGCACTGGCGCTGTGGCCCGAAGCCTCGTGGTCGCACCGGTATTTTAAAGGATTGAAAGAACTGCGCTCAGGCAATAAGGAAACAGCCCGTACGTTGCTGCACCAGTTATTGCTCAGCGAAACACTGAGCCTGCACGAAGTAGCCATTACCGCCTCTACCCTGGCCGATCTGTACCTGCAGGCAGGCGATTACAACCAGGCCATTGCCCTGCTTAGCCGCGCCGTAATGGCCGATGTGCAGGCATCTACCAAAGAAACATCCGCCGCGTTTATACTCGCCAGCCTGCTCAATAAAAAGAACGATGTAAAAAACGCCGCCATTTATGTTGACCAGGCCATTGCCGACGCCTTATTTTATGGCGCCCGCCAGCGCAAGGTGCAGGTAAGCACCATATTACCCCTGATAGAAGCGGAAAAGCTCAACATCGTGGAAACCTCGCGCAAACAGCTGGCCTGGTATGCAGGTACGGTTACCTTTTTGCTGGTGCTGGTGATCATATCTGCCTTTGTAATTCTGCAGCAGGTAAAGAAACTGAAGGCCGCCCAGAAAATCATCCTGCAGGCCAGCCAACAACAACAGGAAACCAACCATCACCTGGCCGAAGTAAATGAAAAACTGCAGGAAGCCAACCGTATTAAAGAGGAATACATCGGTTACTTCTTTAACGTAAATGCAGAGTTTTACGACAAGATTGAGCGATTCAAAAAATCGGTTGAGCAAAAACTTACCGACCGCAAACTGGACGAGATACGTTTCCTGGTAGCGAATATCAATTTAAAGAAAGAGAAAGAAGAGCTGGTGAGAAACTTTGACCAGGCATTCCTGAAACTGTTCCCCAACTTCCTGCACGCCTTCAACAGTTTATTTAAGGAAGAAGACCAGGTAAAATTAAAAGAAGACGAACTGCTGAACACTGACTTGCGCATTTATGCACTCATCCGGATGGGCATACATGACACAGAAAAAATCGCGCACATTCTCCAGTATTCGGTGAACACCATCAACACGTATAAAACACGTATTAAAAACAAATCACTGGTGCCAAACGACGAATTTGAGCGCCAGGTAATGGAACAATCTGCGTAAAAAAGCCCTGTAATCCCATTATATATAAAATTAAATAATATAACTATAACAAAATAATAATCAAACAATTACCCAACAATAAAACCATCAATTTCTTTATATTTCTTATACTTGACCCATATATTTTGCGATCGTTTTTGAAGCATGTTTTCTTTGACACCGGGATAAAAAGGAATCGCACTGATCGGCCATAGATCAGTATCCCGCACCACATACAAAACATGCTTTATGACAAAAAAACGATTGCTGCTTAAGCTAATGCTTTCGGCATTACTGCTCATCTTATTGCGTACCGGCGCAACAGCACAAACCAAAACCATCACCGGTAAAATCACAGATGAAACAGGCGCCCCCTTACCCAATGTGTCGGTAATGGTAAAGGGCACTAAAACAGGTACGAATACCAACGCAACGGGCAATTTCTCCATTTCGGTTCCTGCATCGGCCAACTGGCTGGTATTATCGTATGTAGGATACGAAACCATGGAAACAAATATCCATACCGCCACCAATGTTACCGCGCAGTTAACTGCCTCCAAAACAAACCTTGATGCCGTTGTGGTAATCGGTTACGGCACACAGAAACGAAAAGATGTAACCGGAGCAGTAGCCTCGGTAAAAGGCGATGAAATAAAAAACCTCCCGGTCACCAGTGTGCAGGATGCCCTGCAGGGCCGCATGGCCGGTGTGGAAGTAACCAAAAGCTCCGGCGCACCCGATGCACCGGCCAGCATTTTAATCAGGGGCGTATCTTCCCTGAACAATGCGCCACCTTTGTATATCGTAGATGGTGTTCGCCAGTCAGGTGACAACATCAATATCCAGGATATTGCCACCATCGATGTACTGAAAGACGCCAGCGCAGCCTCTATTTACGGTTCTGCAGCTGCAGGCGGTGTAATTATCATTACCACTAAAAAAGGACTGGGAGGCGCCCCTACCGTTAACTTCAACGCACGTTACGGCCTAACCAAACCGCAAACACTGCAGTTGCTGAACAGGGACGATTTTGTGAAACTCAAACGCATGCTCGACCCTACCTATCTTGCCAATGTGCGTATTGATTCATTGTCTGATACAGACTGGGGCAAGGAACTGTTCCGCAATGCCACGGAAGAAAACTACAACCTGTCAATTTCAGGCTCTACACCGGCCACCAACTATTACGCCTCTGCGTTTTACAACGGCCAGAAAGGCGTGTACCTGAACAACGCCTCGTACCTGTCAGGCGCAAGGGTGAACACCGATTTCAAACTCGGCAACCATATTAAAATAGGCGAACAGTTATATGCCTGGACACGCACTACATTTCCCAGCATTGTTACCCCCATCAACCCGCCCTTTCGTTCTATCCCCATCATGCCCGTGTATGATACCACCGATCCCAAAAGCCCATGGGGCAAATCTCCCGTAGGTTTCGGCGGACCCAACCTGGTGGGCCAGATTAAAACGGCGCATATCACCAATACCAAGTTTAACCTGCAGGGCAATGCCTTTGCAGAGGTAAAACTGCCGTTGTATTTAACCGGCCGTGTAAACTTCGGTTACACTTACTACACCGAGAACCAGAGCTACTTCCAGGATGCATACAACTTTGGCCAGGTAGCTACCACGGTAAACCAGTTACAGAAATACAATATCACCACACCCACTGTCATGTTCAACTACTCCCTGTCGTTCGACCACACATTCGGCGATCACAGCATCAATGCAGTAGTTGGTTACGAACAATTCCGCACGCGCTACAACGCACAGTATGCAACAGAAACAGGCGTTGGCGGACAGTCGTACAGCTTTATCCAGACCTCTGCATCACAGGCTACCGTAAGTGGTTCCTATGATCCGAACGGATTGATCAAATCCACCTTTGCCCGCCTTAACTACAACTACGGAGGCAAGTATTACTTATCCGGCGCTATCCGGCGCGATGGTAACTTCACCGTATTCGGCCCCGGCAACCAGCATGGTGTATTCCCTTCCGGTTCTGCAGGCTGGCGTATCAGTGAAGAACCTTTCTTCCGTTCTTTATTGCCTGCAGTAAGCCAGTTAAAACTGCGCGGCAGTTATGGTGTGCTGGGTAACAGCAATATACCCGGTTACCTGTTCCTGTCAACCTACGACAATGCAGGCGCGCAGAACTTTACACCAGACGGTGCTTCACCTTATGTAGGCATCACCCAAAACTTCATCTCCAACAACAACATCAAATGGGAAAGCGTGTATGAAGGCAACGTAGCCATTGATGCCGAACTGCTGAAAAGCAAACTGTTCTTCACCATTGAATGGTACAACAAAACCACGAAGAACATGCTGTACGGTTTACCCATACCCTCCAGCTCAGGTATCGGTACTCCCTTTTATACCAATATCGGTTCAGTACGCAACCGCGGTTTGGAAATTGTGCTGGGTTACCGCGACCATGCAGGTGATTTCAATTACAGCATCAGCGTAAACGGTGCCTTCAATAAAAACAAAGTGCTGAACCTGGATAACGTAAACAACAACCCGATTCTTGCAGGCGACAACAACTATGGCAACAGCACCTTTGGTATGATGGTGAACCAACCCATTACCATTACCAAGGCAGGTTATGGCTTCGGACAGTTTTATGGCTACAAAGTACTGGGCATTTACCAGAATGCAGATGAAATTGCCAAACACCCGCAGCAAAGCGGTTATACTGCGCGCCCGGGTGACCTGATTTTCGCAGACGTTAATGACGATGGTAAAATCAACGACCAGGACAGAACCGTGATCGGCAACCCCAACCCCAAACTCGTATACGGCAGCACCATCAACCTTTCCTACAAAGGATTTGATGTAGCCATGCTCTTCAGCGGTGTGGCAGGTGTTGATTTGTTCAACGGTGTAAAAGCCTATGCACAGTTTCCCTTTGCAGACGGCAATACCACTTCACAGGTATTCAACGCATCTTTCCTGGGCAGCAACCAGGTAACCAGTCAGCCCCGTATCGACAACAACGATCCCAACGGCAACTATGCCAAATCCAGCAGCTATTTTGTAGAGAGCGGCAGTTATCTCAAAATGAAAAACCTGCAGATCGGTTACACCTTTACCGGCAACTGGATGAAGAAACTGAGCGTAAAAGCCGCCAGGTTATACGTAATGGGCAACAACCTGTTTACCATTACCAAATACTCAGGCATTGACCCTGAACTGGCCGGCCCTGTTACTTCGCGCGGCATTGATGCCACCTGGCAATACCCGCATGCGCGTATTTATTCAGCCGGGCTGGACATTACTTTCTAAAAAAGAACTATCACCAGAAACTGTTTGTTTATGTACAGAAAAATAGTGTATTTACTGATAGCAGCTGTTGGCGTAGCCGCCGGCTGCACCAAAGACCCTGCTGCCGTTACGCGCAACGATGCGTACGCCAGCAACAACTATCCTACTTCGCTGCCCAACCTGTTTGCCACACTGGTACCTGCCTATGGCAACTGGCGCTCTGCAGAATTGCAGGGCTTTGAATTATTGTGTAAAGATTTTGCAGCGCTGGAACACGCAACAGAACTGGCCTACGGCGGCGACCCTTCCTGGACGGAACTCACCGTAAACAACCTGAGCACCAATAACAGTTATGCCAACGATCTCTGGGTTGGCCTGTACCGCGGCGTAAAAAGCACAGAAGTGTTTTTTGACCGTGCCGATTTTTACGAAAAGAACTATGCATCTGCCACAGAAAAAGATGCCATCAGCCAGATGCGTGGTGAAGCCCATTTTCTGCGTGCGCTCTACTACTTTTACCTCGAAACATTTTATGGTGAAAGCTATATCTCCGGCGGACAGGGTGGCGACAAAAAAGGTGTGCCCATTATCACCAAAGTTGCGCCAGACCTGGGCACCACACAGGTAAAACGCAACAGCGTAAAAGAAGTGTGGGACTTTATCATTGCCGAACTGCAGCTTTCCGCACAACAGCTGAAAGGCGTGCAATGGGGCGGCAACGACAAAGGCCGTGCTACCGAATGGGCCGCCAAAGCATTACTGGGCAAGGCTTACGTGTTCACCGGCGATTATGCCTCAGCCAAACCCATACTGCAGGACATTATCAACAACAGCGGCAAACAGCTGATGCCCTTCAGCAAATACAAAGACGCTTTCAACGGCAACAGCGCCAACGAGTACAACGAAGAATCTTTGTTTGAAATAAACGTAGACCGCAATGCACTGGGCGGTTATGGCATTTTCAGCTTTCCCAACAACCTTACCACCAGCCAGGGCCTGATATGGTCACCCTGTATTATTGGCGACGACGGTACAGAAGACAATGGTGCAGGGCTGGGTTATTGCAACGAGTTCTTCAACGACAAAAACCTGCAGCGCTTTGGCTTTAACCTGCCTATCTATACCACCGTGGCAAACCCTGATTTCGACGCCGGCAAAAAAGGCTCGCCCAAAAACCTGCCCAAAATACTGGACCCTGCTTACCGCGCGCAATCACTCGCATTCCGCAGCAACCAAACCGTTGACCCGCGCCTGTATGTAAACGCCATGCAGCCCTGGATTGATTCAGGCAGCAACGATGGCAGTACCTGGCGCCCTATTTGTAAATTCATTGGTATTGGTTCCGGTCAGCGTGCCAATTTTCACGGCTGGAGCTTTAAGAAATTCGTGACTTACGACAACACCATCTTCAACCGCCAGGCAGCGGCAGATGCAGCCAACTATTACCTGCTGCGCCTTGCAGATATTTACCTGCTGTATGCTGAAACCCTGATCAATACAGGCGATGCAGCACAGGGACTGGAGTACATCAACAAAGTAAAACGCAGGGCTTACAATTACCCGGTAAACGGGGCATCACCGGTTGACTATACCAGCCTGAGTGATAAAACCATGGCACAGGATGCTACGCTTGCCAACAACCCGCTGCGGTACGAGCGCTGGGCCGAGCTGTTTAACGAAGGCCAGTGGTGGTTTGATGTATGCCGCTGGAAACTCGGCAGCAGTGAAGCCAAGTACTACGCTACCTCACTGGTTGGCGGGGCCATTAACTGGAATGACAGCAAATCGTATGTATGGCCTGTACCGATCAATGAAATAAACACGAACAGCAATATGACGCAAAGCAGCGGATATTAACGATAGGTATAACCGGCGCGCCGCAAGGCACGCCGGTTATACTGCTTATTACCTTCCTTTCAATCAACAAAAGTGAACCTGAAGCAACTATTCACCCTGCTTGCCGCCAACCTGATGATACAGGCACAGGCACAGCAAAACAACCACATCACCGTACAGCAAAACAACGTACAACTGACCTTTACCCTTGACGAACAGGGAAGGCCGCTGTATACCGTGCAATACAAACAGCAGCCTGTTATACAACCCTCGTACCTGGGCTTTAAACTGGCGGAAGACAGCCTGCTTTATAAAAACTTTGCCATCACCGCATCTGAACAAACCAGTGCAGATGAGCAATGGCAACCGGTATGGGGCGAAACAGCCAGCATACGCAACCACTATCACCAGTTAACCGTACACCTGCAACAAAAAACTACCGGTCACCTGCTTAACCTGGTATTCAGGGTATTTGACGATGGTGTAGGCTTCCGCTATGAATTTCCGAAACAGGCATCGCTGCGGTATTTTATTGTAAGCGATGAACTCACCGGTTTTGCACTGGCAGGCAACCACAAAGCCTTCTGGATTCCCGGCGATTACGACAGCAACGAATACCTGTACAGCACCACCCCCATCAGCGATATCAACAACACAGAAGTGGTAAAAAAAGCAACCGATATTGCCGTGCGCACAGCACCCGACCCTTATGCCGTGCAAACACCGCTGATGCTGAAAACCGCGAATGGATTATACATTAACATACACGAAGCAGCCCTGGTAAACTACCCGGCCATGCAGCTGCATGTGAATACAAAAAACAACGAACTCACCGCAACACTGGTGCCCGACGCTGCAGGTAACAAAGCCTACCTGCATGCGCCGGCCCATACCCCCTGGCGCACCATACTGGTGAGCGACAAAGCGGCAGATATACTGGCATCCAACACCATCTTAAACCTCAACGAGCCGGCTGTTACCAGCAACACCTCCTGGATACAGCCCATGAAATTCGTAGGCGTATGGTGGGAAATGCAAACCGGCAAAAGCACCTGGAGTTATTCTGATTTTGCCGACAGCACAGACGCCAATGGCAAACTGATCCCCAATGGCCGCCATGGAGCCAACACTGCCAATGTAAAGAAGTACATTGACTTTGCTGCAGCCAACAACATTAAAGGTGTACTGGTAGAAGGCTGGAATACCGGCTGGGAAGACTGGTTTGGCAACTGGAAAGAGAACGTGTTTGATTTTGTAACACCCTATCCTGATTTCGACGTAAATGCACTGCAGCGCTACGCACAAAGCAAGGGTGTGCAAATCATCATGCACAACGAAACATCCGGCTCCGCTACCAACTACGAACGCCAGATGGATACCGCTTTCCGCTTTATGGCAGCGCATGGCTATCACTCCGTAAAAACGGGCTACGTGGGCCGCATTATTCCACGCGGTGAACACCATGATGGTCAATGGATGGTAAACCACTATGAACGCGTAGCGAAAAAAGCACTGCAATACCACGTAATGGTAGATGCGCATGAGCCGCAGCGCCCCACAGGACTGCACCGCACCTACCCCAACTGGATGGCCTGCGAAGCCGGCAGGGGCAATGAATACAATGCTTTCAGCAACGGCAACCCGCCCGAGCATGAAACCATATTGCCCTTTACCCGCTTAATGGGCGGCCCTATGGATTATACACCCGGTATTTTTAAACTGAAAGGCTATTCAGCCGATGTGCCGGACAGGCAGGTGCACAGTACCCTGGCCAAACAACTGGCCTTGTATGTTACGCTGTACAGCCCCGTACAAATGGTGGCCGACTTACCGGAGAACTATGAAGCGCACAAAGATGCATTCCGGTTTATCAGGGATGTACCGGTTGACTGGAGCGATACAAAAATTATTGAAGCAGAGCCGGGCGATTACCTCACCATTGCACGTAGGGAAAAAGGCAAAAGCAGCTGGTTTATCGGCGCCATTACCGATGAAAACAGCCGCACAGCAACCGTATCATTAAGCTTCCTGGAGCCTGGCAAACAATACAAGGCAACGCTGTATACCGATGCAGCAAATGCAGACTGGAAAAACAACCCGGAAGCCTACGAAATAAAACAGGTTACCGTAACGAATACCACAACCCTCACCCTTCCTCTTGCGGCCGGAGGTGGAGCAGCCGTTTCTATTCTGCCCCTGTGATAACGTATTTGATAGATTGATTGATGATCCCTGGTTCAGGTTACCGGCAACAGACCGAAAGGCTGTTGCCGTAGCCCGTGCCGGCATAGTACGCAACAATTTCCTTCATTGATTCCCTGGCGATGTTGTTTAGTTAACAACCTCTTGTGGGTTTTCACTTTGTGCCCTTTGTGTGTTTTCCCTTTGTGGTCTCTGTGGTTAAAAGCTTTAACTAAACGTCATCGATTCCCCTTTGCTTAACCGCGCAGCATGTTCAGCTGCAGCGGATGAAACAACGATTGCCCTTTTGTAAGACTGGATGGTTCTTTTTCAACATTCGTCACCAAATTCACGCTATATGAAAAGACCTCTATCTACTACATGGAGGCGCATGCAACACCTATGCGCAACCCTGCTGTTACTCGGCCTGCTGCCTCTTACCGGGCGAAGCCAGAGCGACGGCTTACCACGCGGCGCCAACCAGCTGCCGTACCAGCGTTACGAATCAGAGAACGCAACACGCGGCGGAGCAGCCACGTTGCAGTCATCTCCACAATTTGTACAGGGCGACATTGCTTCTGAAGCATCCAACCAGCAGTATGTAAGCCTGCCCACCAACGGATCGTACGTTGAGTGGACTGTACAACAGGCATCCCGCGGTTTCAACCTGCGTTTCACCATGCCCGATGCCAATGCAGGTGCAGGTCAATCTGGCTCACTGGGTCTGTATGTAAACGGCACCAAGATCAGGAACATCAACCTCTCTTCTTACTGGGCTTTCCAGTACTTCAACACCGCTAACTCCGATCCCAAACAGGACCCGGCAGGCACAGACAAAACCTTTATGCGTTTTGATGAAGTGCATTTCAGGATTGACACCACCTTAAACCCCAACGACAAGCTGCGCATCCAGAAAGACAATGGCGATGCCATTACCTACGGCGTTGATTTCGTAGAACTGGAACCCGTACCCGCAGCGCTTACACAGCCCGTGAATTACCTGTCTGTTACAGATTATGGTGCTAATGGCAACGACAACACCGATGACCTCGCAGCCTTCAACAGCGCTATTGCAGCAGCTGCATCACAGGGCAAAAACGTGTGGATACCACAGGGTCGCTTTATCCTCAGCAACAAACTGCTGCTGAACGTAAACAATGTAAAGATTATGGGTGCAGGTATCTGGTATACCTACATTTATTTCTCTACCAACGTGCAATTCTCCGGCGGCATCCTGGCACGCGCCAGCAACGTGGAAATCTCGAACATCAGCATGAACACTGCCAACAACGCACGTGAAGTGTATGGTGGCGAACCCAATCCGCTGGGACAGATTTACAAAGTGTACAAAGGTTTCATGGGCACCTACGGCAACAACTCGTACATACACGATGTATGGGTAGAACACTTTGAGTGCGGTTTCTGGATTGGCGGTTACGATCCCCCATACCCGGTAGATGCCACCCACAACCTGCTGATTTCTCATTGCCGCATCCGCAACAACTATGCAGACGGTGTAAACTTCAGCCAGGGCACCAACAACTCTACCGTTGAGCAAAGCAGTATCCGCAACTCAGGCGATGATGGCTTAGCCGTATGGCCTGCCACAGACGCAGGCAACACCGTGAACGCCATTAACAACACCTTCCGCAACAACACCATTGAAAACGTATGGCGCGCAGGGGGCATCGCGATATTTGGCGGCACAGGTCATAATGTACACCACAACATTGTGAAAGACGGCGTGGCAGGCTCTGCCATCCGCTTCACCAATGACTTCAGCGGGTTTACTTTCCAGTACCCCGGCGATGTAATTAACGTGGCAGAAAACTCCTTTATCAACTGTGGTACCAGCTACGATCTCTGGAACCAGAAAAGGGGCGCTGTAGAATTTTATGCCAACACCGGTATCTTCAACCTGCAGTTCGATAACAACGACATCACCAATGCACAGCGCGATGGTGTGCAGGTATACGGCAACAACATCCACCACCTCATTCTCAACAACACCACCATTAACGGCACCGGTAAAGACACCGTAACCCGCAATGTGCAGCAGGATGTGTATGGCGGATTTGGTATTTATGCACAGGCCAACAGCGATTCCATGGTGTTTAACAACCTTACGGTGACCAATGCAGAATCAGGCACTTCACTGAACCGCAATACCAGTTTCCACCTCATCATCCGCAATGCCAATATACCGGTAACAGGCATTGCACTTACGCCCAACGCTGATACCACGATCGGGCAATCACAATCGTTTGTGCAGAAGTTTACGCTTACACCGGTTGATGCCACCAGCAAGTCCATTACCTGGTCATCATCCAACACAGCAGCCGTAACCGTTGATTCCAGCGGACGCATCACGGCGGTTGGTCTGGGCACAGCCAATATCACGGCCACCACACAAAACGGGCTCAGCTCCACCCGCAAAATCACGGTAACACCGGCTGTAACCATTACCAGTACCGATTCAGATGCAGGCGAAGGCGGCAATACGGCCAGCTTCAAAATAAGCACCACCGGCATTTCGCAGAATGTGACTGTGGCCTATACATTAAGCGGCACAGCTACTGCGGCAGATTATACTGCCAGTCCGGCCCTTACCGGCACCGTGGTATTAACCCCTACAGCCCTGTCGCAAACCATTACCATTACCCCTGTTGACGACAATGTGTTTGAAGGCCCCGAAACACTGCGCATTGCCATTAAATCAGGCAGTGGCTACCAGCTGGGCAGCGATACCGTGGTAACCATCAACATCGCAGACAACGACAACCCGCCCTGCGTATCGCCTGTAGTAGCCAGGGTTTCAGGCACTGCACCGGTGATTGACCAAACCATTGATGCAGCCTGGAACGTTGCACCATCCAGAACCATCAGCAATGTCACCATCGGCTCAGGCGCCAACCTCAGTGGCAAATGGCGCGCATTGTATGACAACACCAACCTGTATGTATTGGCCGAAGTAAACGACATTACCAAGATGAATGATTCAGGCGGCAACTGGTGGGAAGACGATGCAGTGGAAATATTCATTGACGGTGATAACAGCAAAACAGCTACCTATGACGGTGCGAACGATTTCCAGCTCGGTTTCCGCTGGAACGACAACACCGTTCATGTCGGCGGCAATTCTGTAACACGCACCACCGGCATCAACTTCAGCATGTATGCCACAGGCACCGGTTATAACCTGGAAGCCGTGATACCCTGGAGTACCATTGGCGTTACCCCCAGCATTGGCAAACCCATCGGCTTTGAAGTGCAGATAGACAACGACAACGATGGCGGCACCCGTGATGCACAGATTGCCTCCTTTGCAACAGGCACGACTGCCTTCCAGGACCCGCGCGTATTCGGCACCGTTTACCTCACCAGCTGTACCGGCACCAACCAGCCACCCACAGCCAATGCAGGCCCTGATCAGGCACTGACAGCAGGCACAACCACCGCTACCTTAACCGGCACAGGCAGCGATCCTGAAGGCAAACCCGTTACCTACCAGTGGACACAGGTTAGCGGCCCCACAGCCACTATTACCAGCGCCACCAGCGCAACAGCAACCGTGAGCGGTTTAAGCAATAACAACACCTATGTATTTCAACTGGCAGTAACAGATGATGCCAGCACCACCACCGACCAGGTGCAGATCACTGTTGCCTCATCCAATGTTGCGGTAACAGGTGTTACAGTATCACCTGCTACGGCAAGTATGGCAATTGGCGGTACACAGCAGTTAACACCAACTGTTGCACCATCTAATGCAACCAATAAAAATGTAAGCTACAGTTCATCAAACACCGGCATTGCTACTGTTAACAGCACAGGCTTGGTAACCGGTGTTGCAGCAGGTACAGCTACCATCACCGTAACTACAGCAGACGGCGCCAAAACAGCAACAGCAGCCATTACCGTTACCTCGGGCAATGTGGCTGTTACAGGTGTTACCTTAGCACCAGCCACTGCAAGCCTCACCGTTGGCGGCACGCAACAGCTCACTGCAACCGTTGCACCATCCAATGCAACAAACAAAAACGTA
The DNA here is from genome assembly GCF_003412455.1 of Deminuibacter soli. Classification (GTDB taxonomy): domain Bacteria; phylum Bacteroidota; class Bacteroidia; order Chitinophagales; family Chitinophagaceae; genus Deminuibacter; species Deminuibacter soli. The sequence goes on from NZ_QTJU01000003.1 coordinate 382,883, forward strand.
AGCTACAGTTCATCCGCTACTGCCGTTGCTACCGTTAACAGCACAGGATTGGTTACTGCCATTGCAGCAGGTACAGCCACCATTACCGTGACTACGGCAGACGGTGCCAAAACAGCTGCCAGCACCATCACGGTAACCAACCCCACAGGCGTTACCTATTACCGCATCAAAAACCGCTGGCAGAACACGTACCTGAAAGACGGCGGCACACAGGTACCGTATGCAGCCACACCGGGTGCAACAGACCAGTTGTTCCAATGGTCACTGGAAGATGTAGGCGGTGGTTATTATGAAATTAAAAACCGCAGCACAGGTGAGTACCTGCATATTGAACACCTGCTGGGCTATGTAGAATGCACTGCACGCACCGTAGGCTGGATGAGCTCACGCTGGGCAACAGAAAGCACCGGTGATGGCTATGTACGCTTCAGGAATGCATGGCAGTCCAGCTGCTACATTCACAACCAGGACCTAACCGGTTATGCAGAATACGGCACCATTTACAGCGCATGGGCCAGTGCTCAGTGGCAGCTGGAAACAGTTGCAGCCGGCAGCAGGGTTGGCGGTATTGTAGCGCAGAATGGTAAAGCCAATGCAATCAGCATAGCAGCACCAACCACCGAAACAGCAGACATACCTGCTGATCTGCAGCTGTATCCTAACCCTGCACAAAGCACAGTTACGTTACAGGCCAAAGGCAATCTTGCCGGCGGTACAGTTACCATTTACAACAATGCAGGCACTCCCGTAAGCATGCAGGTGATCAGCACACCTACACTTACCGTAAGTCAGCTCCCTGCAGGTGTATACACACTGATTTATCTGAAGAAAGGTACACGTATCGTAAAACGCTTCGTGAAACTGAACTAACCGCTTCCGGTTATTCCTCCAAAGCCTCCTGCCAAAACCGGGAGGCTTTTTCATACAAACAAACAGCTGCAAGCGTCAAGCTACAAGCTGCAAGCTCGTATCGTATAAATCGCCTCCGCGATAAGTATACCAGTTATTATACCCGCTAAAAATAGTTTCCCAATGGCGTTGCCGGTGTCCCCACCGCAACGAACCTTCGCTCCGTTCTAATACTGATGCCGTTGCCGGTGTCCTCACCGCAACGAATCTCCGCTCCGTTCTAATCACACAACGTCCCGCTCAAATAGTCTCGACGTGTCGATTCTCAATGTATTTCCACTCGCTACGTTCATTCACTATTGCCTATTCACTATTCACCAGTGATCCCGCAACAAATATTCGCTCCGATCTAATACTGATGCCGTTGCCGGTGTCCTCACTGCAACAAATATTCGCCCCGATCTAATACCCGCTAAAATCACTCACCACTCACTACTCACCACTCACCAACCTCCCCTCACGACTGACAATTCACGATTTTTTCCCTCCCAGGCAACCAACCTACCAACCGCCCGTATTCTTATAGTAAAACCGGTCATTACCATTGCACCAGGCTCTCCAAAAGGCTTGCATTGCACGTACCTGTTACGCCCTATGGCCAGGGGACACAACATTACGTACACACAAGCAGTCAAAAGTCGCTGCAATCACCGATCGCTAAGATAGTGTCGATGTCTCGACGCTCGATAAAGTCTTCGAAGATCACTGACGACTGACGAAAAACGATTCACGAAAAACATTAAACCATCTAAAAATTCCCTGCAATGAAACTGAATATGCGAAATAGCATAGCTGCTATTGCTATGCCCGCTTTGCTGCTGACATACCATGCCTGTAAAAAAGACGACAACAACAGCAATCCCTATACGCCGCCATCGCAGAACACAACATCCGTACAACTCGCCAGCACTGCGAAATTTGGCAGCATACTGACAGACAGCGCAGGCCGCACACTGTATTTTTTCGCCATCGATGCCAATGGCAATTCAGGCTGCACCGGCGGATGTGTGGCAGCATGGCCCGTGTTTTACAAAGCACAGCCTACACTGGCTGCCGGACTTAATGCAGCCGATTTCAGCACCATTACCCGTACCGACGGAACACCGCAAACCACCTACAAAGGATGGCCCCTGTACTACTATGCAAGCGACCCGAAAGCAGGTGATATTAATGGCGATGGTGTGGGCGGCACCTGGTTTGTAGCCAAACCCGATTACAGCATTATGCTGGCCAGCCAGCAACTCACAGGGCTCGACGGCATTCAGTATACCAGTGAGCATGTACCCGGGCAGGAAGTAACCCAATACTTCACCGACGCCTATGGACGCACGCTGTATACATTCAGCCCCGACAAGTTCAAGAAAAACAATTTCACCAAAGCAGATTTCAGTAACGATCCTGTTTGGCCCATGGATACACTCAGCAGCATTAAAAATGTGCCGTCATTGCTTGACAAAACACAGTTTGACACGCTGCTGGTATTCGGCAGGGTACAGCTCACGTACAAAGGGTGGCCATTGTATTATTTTGGAAAAGACAGTGCAACACGCGGAAACACCAGGGGGGTGAGTTTTCCGCAGCCAGGCGTATGGCCTATTGCCAGGAAGGATATAACCATAGCCCCGATGTAATCTGTACAAAAAAAGCCCCGCACATTTTTGCGGGGCTTTAATGCCTTCACCCTGAACATACCTCAATCGAAGCTCCATTATTATACAAATCATTTGGATAGTCACCCGTTACAATAGCTTAATCATCCTTCGCTTTGTGCCCTTTGCGGGCTTTCTCTTTGCGGTTCTTTGTGGTAAAAAAAGTGAAACCATAACTAGCAAATGCGTGCATGAATGCGTGGTAAAGAATCGATTGTTTGTGGTGTTTTTCAGGGGTACTTGTTCTATTTGTTGTCCACGAAAACCACCTACCGGGAAAGTTCAAATGTGTAGAAGTTCCAACGTTCAATAAATATACAAACAGCACCAGCCACCAAAAAATTGAACTATTGAACTTTGAAAGTGTAGCCCTGCCAACAAAAACGCCCGGTTGCGCTACAACAGCACAACCGGGCGTAATTCATTTCAGCAGCGTTTGCGGGGATATTACCACGCATCTTTCAGCGTATCATTCACGCGTTCGGGCGCTTCGGGCGGTTTGCTGTTCCATTGCGGGTCGTAATACACGAAAAACGCGAGCCATACACTGCGTGCAATGCGCATAAAAATGGGCTGCATGGCAATAAGCAAAACTGCGTTCACCGCCAGCCAGTAAAAAATACGGTTATCATTCAGCGAAAAACCCAGTAACACCCACCACGCAACAAAAGTAGCTGCGCTGAATGCCACGGTAAATGCATAGCTGACATAACTGGTGCCGTAATAAAAACCTACTTCAATATCAAATTGCTGGCCACACACCTGGCAATGCTCATACATGCTCATGGTGTGCTTTAAATGATAGGGATTACTGTCTTTAAACATATGTCCTCTCCTGCACCTGGGGCATTTGCATTGCAGTGCACTTAGTACCAGGCTGGGCTTGTGATTATCTGCTTCCTGTTGCGGTATCATAGAAAGATGGTTTTAATAATTGTTTCCTGAATTGCTCGGGCGTGGTGCCTGTATATTTCTTAAAAAACTTCACAAAATAAGAATCATCTGTAAAATGCAGCGCTGCCGCTATACTGGCGATAGAGATATCCCGGTTAACCAGTAACCGCTTGGCTTCGAGCAGCACCCGGTTGCGGATAATTTCACCGGCGGCCATTCCCGTTAAATCCTTGCACAGGGCATTCAGGTGATTGGGCGTTATATACAGCATTGCCGCATATTGCTTGGGTAAACGCAGCTGGCGGTAATGCTGTTCAATCAGCTCCTGAAAATTCAACAGAATAGTCGAATTGTACTGCCCGTTATCTGCCGGGGTTGCGGCCGGCAGCTGGCGGTGTACCAGTATGAATAACTGCAGCAGCAGGGCAGCCGTCATTTCCGTTTGCATGGGCGAATCCTGTTCCTGTTCTGCTACAAGCTGTTCAAACAGGGCAGTTACTTCCTCCTGCCGTTTTTTACTTACCTGTATTACCTGTGATGCCAGGTGATTGCCGAAAAAAGCAAACTGTGATAGCAGCCTTACCGGGAAACCGGCGCGCTCAAAAAAACGGTCGTAAAAATTGATCACATATCCATCTACCATCCCGTTAAAATGCCAGTTGTGTACCTGGCCCGGGCGCATAAAATACAATGTTCCCTTTTTTACAGGAAAATGTTCAAAATCTATCACCTGCTCCCCCTCGCCCTGCGTAAAATACACCAGGTGGTAAAAAGTGTGTTTGTGCAGCGTTTCAAGATGCGGATTGCGCTGCAGGTAAGGTGCAAACCTGCTGGCTACCAGCCACTGCGCTGCATGCCTGCTGCCCGGTAACTGTACTGCGCCATACGTTGGATACTGTTGTCTTGCCATGCTGTCGCTCAATTGATACAAAGGTAATTCTAAAACCACCGCCGCCATGGTGCTTTCGATCTCTAAAATGGTATTTTTCAAAAAACGCTGAACATAATGAACAAGAAAGAACACTATTGAGTGATTAACTTGTCCGCGCTTTAATACCATCAACGGTATGGCAGTTTTGCCATCGCAACATAACACTCCCGCGTTTTTTTCACACTAAATCATATAACAAAGTATGGATCAACCATTCCTCGCAGCGATCGTATTTTTCGCCGGCAACTTCTCGCCACGCGGCTGGGCATTTTGTCTGGGACAAATTATGTCCATCGCCCAAAACACTGCTTTATTTTCCTTGCTCGGCACCACCTACGGTGGCAATGGCGTAAGCACTTTCGCGCTGCCCAATTTTGCCGGTCGCGTACCGGTAGGCACAGGCACTTTACCGGGTGGCTCCACTTACACACTGGGCGAAGTGTCGGGTAGCGAAAACGTAACGCTCAACATCAACCAGATGCCCCAGCACAACCACGCTGCCGTAGTAACACCAGGTGCAGGCAGCCCAACCGCAACGGCCACAGCATTCGGCATCAACAACCAGGGCGGCCAGCTTAACCCGGGCGGCAACTTCCTGGGTGCAGATAATGCAGCCGGAGCACAAAGCTATGCCCTGCCTGGCTCAGGTACACCGGTAGCTATGGCCACCGGAGCAGTAACCGTAACCAATATCACCGTACCTAACCCCAACGTTGGCATTGGTATTGCAGGCGGCTCACAGCCACACAGCAATATGCAGCCGTTTCTTGCCATGAATTACATTATTGCCCTGGCAGGTATTTTCCCATCCAGGAACTAGTCATTTTATCTAACAAAATATTCCAAAATCAGCAGCATGAGTGTGCGTATCGGTTTTCTTCTGCCCTATTCTTCTATTTATCCCGACCTGTATAACAATTTTATACAGGGATTTCAGGCAGCACTGCCACCATCGCTGCTGCAGCAACAGGCATTTCAATTTATACCCTCATTTACCAAACAGGGCGGCGTTAAAGACACGCTTGACGCTGCCCAGCGTTTGGTATTTTTCGATGGTGTCGATATACTCAGCGGCCTCATCAGTTACACTTCACTCGAAATACTGGCACCGTTGCTCGAAAGCCGGCAGAAAACAGGCTTTTTCTGTGATATGGGAGAATACCTGCTGCCGCTTAATCATTTATCACCCCGCATTTTCTTCAACAGTTTTCAATACTGGCAGGCCGAGTTTTCGCTGGGTTACTGGGCGCATCAAACCTATGGCGACAGGGGGATGTGCATTATGTCGATGTATGAAGCCGGCTACCAGATGCACTGCGCTTTCAGGCAGGGTACCATGGCCGCAGGTTCTGCCGCGCTGGAATATTCTGTCATGCACAACATGCCCGGCCATGCACAAATGAAAGACAATGTAAAGCAGGCCCTCCAGAAAATACGGGAATCGAAGCCCAGTTTCCTGCACACGCTTTTCTGCGGAACGGAATCAACCGATTTCCTGGCCGCCTTTGCGGCATCTGACCTTAACGGGAAAATTCCTCTTTTACTCTCTGCGCATATGGCTTCTCCTGAAATGTTACGGCAGGTAAAAGACCTCGGCCTCATTGCCTATGCAGCATCTATGTACAACGAAACAAACGACAGCAAACTGAACCGGCAGTTTATACAAACCTATACCAGCCAGGCCGGAACCCCGGTAAATCATTTTGCATTAATGGGCTACGAAACAGGCCTGGCTATGGCCAAACTGCATCCTTATATACAACGGAAAGACTGGGCAACCGTGAACCGGTTACTGCAAACAGAAACCTTTGAATCGCCCCGCGGCATGCGCAGCTATTGCCACAACGCAGCGCTTGCTTCACCGGTGATTGACATAGAAAAAATAAGTATCGGGGACGGCATCATGCGCAAACTGGTGATCAACCAGGGCATTACCCCACTCTACAACCATCAACTTTTTAAAGACATCCATACCGAACGGGCAACGGGTTGGCAAAACCCTTACCTCTGCGTTTAAACTATATATGCTGCTTATGAAAAAAATTGTACTCCTGGCCTGCTGGCTATGTGCTTTTACAGCTGCAACCTACGCCCATACCCTTAATGCGGGTGATGTGGTGGTGTATAGCTGGAACTCTTTTACTGATGAAATAAAACTGACCAACCTGGTAGATATCCCGGCAGGAACAGTACTGAAGATAACGGACCGTGGATGGGACAATACCAATCATGCCTTTACTACACTTACTACAGGTGATGGAACAGTTACCTGGACGGTTGGGTCATTTATACCCAAGGGCAGCCTTTTTACGCTGAAACTGGGAGGCTCTGATGAGCCCACCACACTAGCCAATACAACTACCACAACAGATTTAACAGCCAACATCAGCACTACTGCCTATAGTATTGGTGACCCGATGACCATTGCCGGCGATGGAATATTTATTTACCAGGATGCAGATAATCTCCCATATTTTATTTTCGGCTATAATAATTCATCAGGCACCAATGTAGATGCTAATGGCTGGAACACCAGCATTGGCGTTACACTGCGGGATTCCCAGTTACCTGATGGCAACGGCGGCAGCCAGAATGCGCTTACCAATGGCACAAACGCAGTAGCCATGCCCGGCAGTGCCAGCCAGCAGGACAATACGCAGTATACAGGCCCTACCACTTCAGCAGACGCAGCCACCTGGCTGGCACGCATTACTACCCAAAGCAACTGGACAGGTACCATGTCCGCCACCAATAACACAAGCATTATAAATACAAGCATTACATTCCCCACCCCTCCTGTATTTAACAATACCACACCAACACTCACTTATTGCGGAAACGCCGGCACCGTATTACTTAACAGCTTACTGGCTGCTACAGATTTGGATAATGGCCAAACCCTCACCTGGACGGTCATCACAGCACCCGCACATAGCACAGCCGTTGGCTTTCCCTATTCAGCTACCAGCAACGGCGGCTCCGTAACACCTGCCGGTTTATCCATTACACCCACCGCAGGTTATTCCGGAACAGATGCAATGGTAGTACAGGTAAGCGACGGCACCGGCAATGCGCAGGTAACCATTAACATTACCGTAAACGCTGCGCCGGCTATACCCACCATTACACCAGGTGGCACCACCACCTTCTGTACCGGCGGCAGTGTAACATTAACCTCATCGGCTGCAACAGGCAACCAGTGGTATAAAGATGGCGCCATTATTACCGGTGCAATTGCGACTACTTATGCTGCCACTTCCACCGGCAACTACACAGTGACGGTCACCAACGCCAGTGGATGTACCGCCACATCAACTGCAACAGCAGTCACGGTAAATGCACCACCGGCAACACCGGCTATCACCCCGGGCGGACCAACCAGCTTCTGTACCGGCGGCAGTGTTACATTAACCTCATCGGCAGCTACCAACAACCAATGGTATAAAGAGGGCGCAATATTAACAGGAGAAATAAACACCACATATAACGCCACAGCCAGCGGCAGTTATACCGTGACGGTTACCAATGTCAATGGATGCACGGCTACATCAACGGGAACAACGGTTACTGTAAACACATTGCCGGCAACACCAATTGTCACCGCAGGCAGCACTACTACCTTCTGCGCAGGAGGAAGTGTAACACTCACCTCATCAGCCGCAACAAACAACCAGTGGTATAAAGATGGCGCCATTATTACTGGTGCAACCGCTACAACCTATTCCGCAACAACCAGCGGCAACTACACAGTGACGGTCACCAATGGCAGTGGATGTACTGCCACATCAACCGCAACAGCAGTCACGGTAAATGCACTACCGGCAACACTGGCTATCACCCCGGGTGGCCCCACCAGCTTCTGTACCGGCGGCAGCGTTACATTAACCTCATCGGCAGCTACCAACAACCAATGGTATAAAGACGGCGCAATATTAACAGGAGAAATAAACACCACATATAACGCCACTGCCAGCGGCAGTTATACCGTGACGGTTACCAATGGCAATGGATGCACGGCTACATCAACGGGAACAACGGTTACTGTAAACACATTGCCGGCAACACCAATTGTCACCGCAGGCAGCACTACTACCTTCTGCGCAGGAGGAAGTGTAACACTCACCTCATCAGCCGCAACAAACAACCAGTGGTATAAAGATGGCGCCATTATTACTGGTGCAACCGCTACAACCTATTCCGCAACAACCAGCGGCAACTACACAGTGACGGTCACCAATGGCAGTGGATGTACTGCCACATCAACCGCAACAGCAGTCACGGTAAATGCACTACCGGCAACACTGGCTATCACCCCGGGTGGCCCCACCAGCTTCTGTACCGGCGGCAGCGTTACATTAACCTCATCGGCAGCTACCAACAACCAATGGTATAAAGACGGCGCAATATTAACAGGAGAAATAAACACCACTTATAACGCCACTGCCAGCGGCAGTTATACCGTGACGGTTACCAATGGCAGCGGATGTACCGCCACATCAACTGCGACAGCAGTTACCGTAAATGCGTTACCTGCTACACCAACCATAATGCCGGGTGGCCCCACCACCTTCTGCACAGGAGGAAGTGTAACACTCACCTCATCAGCCGCAACAAACAACCAATGGTATAAAGATGGCACCATTATTACTGGTGCAATTGCGACTACTTATGCTGCCACTTCCACCGGCAACTACACAGTGACGGTCACCAACGCCAGCGGATGTACTGCCACATCAACCGCAACAGCAATCACGGTAAATGCACTACCGGCAACACCGGCTATCACCCCGGGCGGGCCAACCAGCTTCTGTACCGGCGGCAATGTTGTGCTGACTTCATCAGCCGCAACAGGCAATCAATGGTATTCAAATGGAACAGCCATTACCGGTGAAACAAATACAACCTACACTGCGAATACAAGTGCTAACTATACTGTAACCACCACAGATGGCAACGGCTGTTCGGCTACCTCAACAGCAACTACTGTGGCTGCTAATCCTTTACCAGCTGTACCAACCATTACCGCAGGCACCAGCACCACTTTCTGTGCAGGTGGCAGTGTAACATTAACCTCATCGGCAGCATCAGGCAACCAGTGGTATAAAGATGGCACCGCCATCACGGGCGAAATCAATACGACTTATGCAGCCAATGCAAGCGGCAGCTACACGGTGGTAGCAACCAACGCCAGCGGATGTACTGCCACATCAACCGCAACAGCAGTCACGGTAAATGCACTACCGGCAACACCGGCTATCACCCCGGGCGGGCCAACCAGCTTCTGTACCGGCGGCAATGTTGTGCTGACTTCATCAGCCGCAAGTGGCAACCAGTGGTATAAAGATGGTACTGCTATTACCGGTGAAACAAATACAACCTATACCGCGAATACAAGCGCCAACTATACCGTAACCACTACAGATGGCAACGGATGTTCGGCTACCTCAACAGCAACTACTGTGGCTGCTAATCCTTTACCAGCCGTACCAACCATTACCGCAGGCAGCAGCACCACTTTCTGTGCAGGTGGCAGTGTAACATTAACTTCATCAGCTGCAACCGGCAACCAGTGGTATAAAGATGGCACCGCCATCACGGGAGAAATCAATACGACTTATGCAGCCAATGCCAGCGGCAGCTACACTGTGGTAGCAACCAACGCCAGCGGATGTACCGCCACATCAACCGCAACAGCGGTCACTGTAAATGCATTACCGGCAACACCGGCTATCACCCCGGGCGGACCAACCAGCTTCTGTACCGGCGGCAGCGTTGTGCTGACTTCATCAGCCACAAGCGGCAATCAATGGTACAGGGATGGTACCGCTATTACCGGTGAAACAAATACAACCTATACCGCGAATACAAGCGCCAATTATACCGTAATCACCACAGATGGCAACGGCTGTTCAGCTACCTCAACAGCAACTACTGTGGCTGCTAATCCTTTACCAGCTGTACCAACCATTACCACAGGCAGCAGTACCACTTTCTGTGCTGGCGGCAGTGTAACATTAACCTCATCAGCTGCAACAGGCAACCAGTGGTATAAAGATGGCACCGCCATCACGGGAGAAATCAATACAACTTATGCAGCCAATGCAAGCGGCAGCTATACCGTAACCGTAACCAACGCCAGCGGATGTACCGCTACTTCAACGGGAACAACGGTTACCGTTAATCCTTTACCGGCAACACCGGCTATCACCGCAGGTGGCCCTACCAGCTTCTGCACAGGTGGCAATGTTGTGCTGACTTCATCAGCTGCAAGCGGCAATCAATGGTACAGGGATGGAGCGCCTATTGTGGGTGAAACAAACAATACCTATACTGCCACAACGAATGGCAGTTATACGGTATCGGCAACCAATGCCAGCAGCTGCAGCGCCGGTTCGGCAGCAACGGATGTTACAACTATTCCATACCCCGCCACACCTGTTGTTACAGCATCAGGCACCGTATTCTGTACAGGCGGCAGTGTAACACTCACATCATCTGCAACAGCAAACAACCAATGGTATAAGAGCGGCACGCCTATCAGCGGCGCAACTGCACAAACCTACAGCGTAACGGCAGCAGGTGATTACCGGGTTGGGGTATCCAACAGCGGCGGCTGTATGGCACAGTCACTCCCTGTAACCATTACCGAAACAACCGGCGGCGTAGGTAATGTACAGGTTACTGCAGGCGGTCCGCTTAGTTTTTGTGATGGCGGCAGCGTTACCTTCACTTCTTCTGCTGCTGCCGGCAACCAGTGGTTAAAAGATGGCACCCCCATCAGTGGCGCCACAGCGGCCACCTACACGGCCAATGCATCGGGCAGTTATGCAGTTACGGTTACAGGCAGCAATGGTTGTGCAGCCACTACACCAGGCAACGCGGTTACAGTAAACCCGCTGCCGGTGTTTACCATCACCAGCGACAAAGGCAATAGTCTTTCAAGAGGCGAATCAACCCGCTTAAGCATCACCGGCGCAACAGGAACAGTGACCTGGCAACCGGCTGCAACACTGGACTTCCCGCTGAGTTTAACGCCGCAGGCAAGGCCGCTGGCCAATACCACGTATACAGCCACCCTCACCAGTGCGCAGGGATGCCAGGCATCGCAAAGCATTAGCATAAGCGTTACCGAGGACTTCAAGGTTACGCCAAAGATTGTTGTTACTCCAAATGGAGACGGCATCAACGATTATTTTGTAATTGACAATATTGACGCATATCCCAATAATAGTTTGCAGGTGTTTGACCGCAGCGGCAAACTGGTGTATGAAAAACAGAACTACCGCAACGACTGGGACGGCAAACTGCGTGGGCGGGCATTTATTTCAGACACCTATTTCTATGTATTGATCATTGAAGGACGTGTAATTAAAAAAGGAACCATTGCCGTTATCAGGTAATGACCACAAAACTTGCAGGTTATGAAAAAACTAAGCTTACTCACAGGCCTCTTTTTGTTGCTCGCATGGCAGCAGGGCATGGCACAGCAATATTTCAGCAATACCATCAGCTCTTATTTCAGAGATACCTACCTGAGCAATCCTGCTTTTGCAGGCACACACGACAAAGCTTTTTTATACGGCCTGCTCAACCGCAGCTGGATAGGCTTTGACGGCGCCCCCACGCTAATCACCTTTACCGGTGATACACGTTTTGGCGCACACTCGGCAGCAGGTGTGCAGCTGTCATCAGACAAAACCGGCCAACTGCAGCGCAGCTCGCTTAAGCTGAGTTATGCGTATGCTATACCGCTCGGTGGCAACAACGAATATATCAGGCTGGGATTTTCAGGCACCACTTATCACGAACAGCTGGACAACAGTGCGTTGACAGACGGCGGCGTTATTGACCCTGCCGTAAAAGCCTTTAATGATCAAAGCTGGCATTTTGATGGAGACTTCGGCGCCATTTATGAAAACAACCGGTTTAACTTCAGCATTACTGCGTTTAACCTGAGCAAATGGTTTCCGCACCTGGCACACCAGCCAACCGATTTACAAACTTTCCAGGTGTTTACATCATACAAGTTCCCGGTAGGCGACGACCTTACCCTGCAACCGCTTGCTTCAGCCAGGTTCTTTACCAATACAGACTGGCTGTTTACGGGTGGAGGTCAGTTATCTTATGGCAAAGTGTTTCATGTAAGCGCCATGTGGCAAAACAACAAGAGTTTTATTGCAGGTGCAAGTGTGGGGCTCGGCACTTTTGCAGAAGTAAATTTCTTCTATGGTTCAGGCAGTCGTCAGTCTTATGGAAAGCAGTATGAAATAGGTCTTGGCGTACCCATAAAATAGCCATATATACGACTTACCGTGAAAAAACGGTAGCCTTATTTTTGCCGGGTTCAAATCACACAAACAAGAGAGAAAACATTCATTTTAAAAACATTTCGCATATAAATTAATTTAATTCTGAAAGACATTCATGTCATACGAGATACAATATAAAACCGTGAACAAAAATGAATAAGGAATTACAAATTCCTTATCTATATTTGAACTGGTTTTTCATAGGATATTGGATTATAAACGGGGTTGGATTTCTATCCAGACCCTTTTTTTATGCCCAAAACGCACACGCCAGGTAAGGAAATCACTTGGCAACCAGCATCCGCATAAAGCAACTGTGCAGTAATTGATGAACGCACCATGAGCAGCCGGTGCAGCACATTACAGGGAAAAGCCGCGCGTTGGTTTAGCGGCAACTGTAAAATGGATTTCAGGCGCGTTATTGACCTCCCCGGTATTTTCCAACTTATAGGTATCCCTTGCAGTTTTTAGCCCCGCATTGGCAGGGTAAACGGCCATCGTGATGGGTTGGGCCATAGTTGCAGGTTAGCTCCTCTCCCTTTTTAATTTTCCGGAGGCTGTAAAACTCCACCTGCCCGTAAGCCACCCGCAGGTAAGTATTGGGGTCGCAGGAATGATTGATAAATTTCAGGGGCGTAGCAAAATTACCTGCATCCAGTGCTCGGCCATCGCCAAATTCAACAATGGCTATCCGCTTACTGGCAGCTGCCCTTTTGCGGGCAACACGCACAGAAATAATTTCACCTTCCATATTGCCTATTTTGCGGCGCGCAGGCACAGCTTCCAGCATAAAACATCCTGTGCCGTCAATCCGGCTTTTCCCGGTCTTTAACTGATAACGTATCAAAGCGTACTTATTTTTATTCAAACAGGCCACATGCCCGGTATGCCTGTTATGCATACATGCCTGCAATGATCAGTGCAAGGTATCAAGTATCCGCCAATTTCTTTTTAGCATATTGTTGCAAGTTTTTCACCATGCTGCAGCACGTTGTTGGCAATTAAATTGTAACTTACTGTATAGCTCATTGCAGCCATACCACCTATTCCCTCCTATAGAAATCATCCCTCTTCCAGCGTTCTGGCAGTCACCATCTTTTTTTGACTATCTCCAAAAGGGAGATAAACAGATTGCCTATGAATATTTTCAAGAACAGTCACCAGGGAATGGATACAGGCTTGCCGCCGCAGCTAAAAACCGGGATCATCCCCTGGGCCAATCAGAAATTTACCATCTATCCATCGGGCCAGCTGCTGCTGCAGGAATACAGTCATTCCAAATTCACCTTTCAGTGGTACAATTACCGGATGAATGAAGATACAGTGATGCATTATGCGCCATTTCATTCTTACTACCTGTTATTGTATACCACGCTCGGACAAATGTGCTTTTCTTCCCGCGAACAAAATGCTACGCGTATTGCATTGCCCGAAAAAAGCCTGTTATTACTGAAAGTACCCGTAAGCGGTATTGAACTGGTTTTACCTGCAGGCAAACATGAAATGGTGATGTACGTGCTGCGCGGCGATTTTTCGCAGGAGCTCAGCTCGCCGGGGTCTGATTTTCATGAAATATTCCGCCAATCGAAGAACACCGAATTAACCATTGGCTCGTTTGTACTGGCTGCCAATTACATGGTGCAGGATATTGTAAAGAATATATTGCAGCACGACAACAATAACCTTGGCATAGACCTGCTTATTAGTTTGCTGACCATCCTGAAACAATACAAGAAAACCTGGTTCGATATACATATGCAGCAGCCTGCAATATATGTTTCACAAAAAGAAAAACTGGTAGAGATCAGGAAGAAGATTATTGCCGATCCCAATCGCGGCAACCATAAGCTCACACAGCTTTCCCGGCAGTACAATATCCCGGAGAAAAAACTCCGTACAGAATTCAGGCTGCTGTTTCATACAGAACTTACCGATTTTGTAATGGAACAAATGATGGAACGCGTAAAATACCTGTTACGCCATTCCAACAAAAGCATTGACAGCATTGCATTGGAGCTGGGTTATGAAAACGGCGCCAACCTGGCCAAAACATTCAGGAAACACACGCAGCTATCACCCAGGGAATACAGGCTGCAGCAATCAGTTCCGAAAAACGCAAAATAAACACGGCCCTTTTTCACTCAAAATAATTACCGGTTTTAACTCAACAGGTGTTAACAAAAGTTGTAACCTTTACAACGCAACAGCACAAGCACATTCCCACACCTTTTCTTTCCCACTGGTTCACAGTTACAACCCACAAACATTACCCTAAAAGCCAGTACTGTCACATTACGGCTTCAAACACAGCTCTTCATTGCCAGGCGCATTGAACCTGTAGCCTATTGCCACCATCGTGAAAAACCACATCAACACAAACGTTCAATGGAAAAAAAAGCAATCATCATTGGCGCCGGTCCCGCAGGATTAACGGCTGCTTACGAACTGCTGAAACGTACTGATATCATTCCCATTATTCTTGAAAAAAGCGGCGACATTGGCGGCATTTCCAAAACAGTTAATTATAAAGGCAACCGCATGGATATAGGCGGGCACCGCTTCTTCTCCAAATCAGACCGTGTTATGAACTGGTGGCTCAACATACTGCCCGTGCAGCAGGATGAAGCCGGTGTGTTTACCATCAACTATCAGAACAAATCGCGTGAAGTACATGCGCCTTCTGCCAACGGTGTGCAGGATGATCGCGTAATGCTGGTACGCAAAAGATTATCGCGTATCTACTTCCTGCGGAAATTTTTCGGTTATCCCATACAATTGTCGCTTGAAACCCTCCGCAAACTGGGACTGCTGCGTACCATTGCCATATTGCTATCTTACATACAGGCACAGTTGTTCCCGAAAAAACCGGAGCACACCCTGGAAGACTTCTTTATTAACCGCTTTGGCAAAACCCTGTACAAACTCTTTTTTAAAGATTATACCGAGAAAGTATGGGGCCGTGCATGCAATGAAATTTCCGCTGAATGGGGCGCACAACGCATTAAAGGTGTTTCTATCAGCAAGGCAATTGCACATGCCGTTCAATCATTAAAGCCGGCTGCCAAAAAGCAAACGGATGATATTCGGCAGAAAGGTGTTGAAACAAGCCTGATAGAGCGTTTTCTGTACCCCAAATTAGGTCCTGGCCAGCTGTGGGAAGAAGTGGCGCGGCAGATTGTGGAAATGGGCGGTGAAATACACATGCACCACGAAGTAAACAGCATTACCACACAAGACCACCAGGTTACCGCTATAGAAGCGCTGCATACCCAAACCGGCACATTCAGCAATTTTGAGGGTGAGTATTTTTTCAGCACAATGCCCGTGAAGGAGCTGGTGGCAGGTATGGATGAAACCGTTCCCGCAACCATCCGGGATATTGCGGCAGGCTTACAGTACAGGGATTTTATTACGGTAGGATTACTGTTGAACAAACTTTCCTGCATCGATCCCAGAACCAATGAATGGAAACCCTTACTGCTGCAGGACACATGGATCTACATCCAGGAATCGGACGTACAAGTAGGACGGCTGCAACTGTTCAACAACTGGAGCCCGTACATGGTGAAAAACCCCGATACAGTTTGGGTAGGCATGGAATTTTTCTGCAACACCACTGATGCATTCTGGCAAATGCCCGACAAAGACATACAAACCCTGGCCATTGCAGAACTCGAAAAAATAGGACTGGCCCGCGCCGATGATGTGCTGGACAGTACGCTGTTACGGGTAGAGAAAACTTACCCCGCCTATTTCGGCACCTACAGTGAGTTTGACAAGCTGCGGGATTATATCAGTCAGTACAGCAACTTATTCCTGGTAGGCCGCAACGGCATGCACAAATACAACAACGCCGACCATTCCATGCTCACTGCCATGGTATCGGTTGACAATATTATTGCCGGCATCACAGACAAATCGAACATCTGGTCTATCAACACCGAACAGGAATACCACGAAGAAAAAGAAGCCGTTACCCGGCCGGCAGAAACACCCGCTCCCAGTGATCTGCAACCCGGCCTGGCAGCCTTTGCACAGGCAACATCGCAAGGCAGCTTCAAAGACTTCCTGCTGCGCAACAAATGGAACAAACTATTCCTGTGGATAGCCGGCATCAGCATCGTAACCCTGTTTGCTGTTTTTAAATACTACTACCCGATGGCCGGGTTTATCTCCGGCGATTCGTATGCTTATCTGCAGTCTGCCACAGTTAACTCTAGTGTAAATACCTACCCAATAGGTTACTCCATGTTTCTACGTATATACAGCACTTTTTGGGAATCTGACACATTATTGGTCGCACTTCAATATATTTTTATACAATCCGCTGCGCTGTATTTTTTATATACGCTATGCTGGTTTTACAAACCAGGCAAGGTCATCTTTTCGCTGATATTTATTTTCATCGTATTCAACCCTGTGTTTCTCTATTTAAGCAACTATGTTTCAAGTGATTCACTTTTTCTTGCCGTCAGCATCTTATGGTTTACACAGTTATTGTGGATTTTGCACGCCCCCACCAATAAGCTGATTGTATGGCATGCACTTGTATTATTTCTAGCATTCACTATCCGGTATAATGCGCTGTGGTATCCTTTTATATCAACTGTTGCAATATTTCTAACCCAAAAACCACTACAGTTCAAACTGGCCAGCATTACTGCAGTATTTGTGTTAATTGCCGCATTTATCCTGGTGAACATCGGCAAGTACAACAGGATATCTGGTCATGCACAATTTTCTCCATTCAGCGGCTGGCAAATGGCGAACAATGCCATGTATGCTTACCGGTTTGTTGAGCATAAAGATACCCTTCATACACCCGCTCAATTTAAAAAACTGGACGGACTGATACGACATTACTTTGATACCACGCAGGATTTGCGATTACACCCACAGGAAATGCTGGTAGCTAATACCTGGTATATGTGGGATCCCAAATCCCCGCTCCAGGTTTATATGAACCAGCAGTATAGTAAAGATTCAACTGCCACTATTTTGAAAAGATGGTCGTCAATGGGTCCATTATACGGCGCATATGGGTCGTGGCTGATGAAAAAGTACCCTTCTACGTTTACTAAGTATTATCTATGGCCTAATGCCATGAAATATTATACTCCGCCAGTGGAGTTTCTCAAGACTTACAACATGGGTTTAGACAGCGTATTTCCAATTGCCCAAATGTGGTTTGGCTACAAAACCACAAAAGCTCATAGCCGCTTCTCTGACTACAAAGTTACCACGCTTGAATTCTATCCAATATTCACCGGCATCATGAATGTGCTGTTCCTAAGCAGTTTTTTTGCACTCTTGTTTTTAAAAGGACTAAAACAAAATGCCATTTTTTCCGGTGCAATATTATTATCAGCAGGAATATGGGTTTGTAATTTCAGCTTTAGCGTGTTTGCTTCGCCCGTAGCGCTAAGGTTTCAACTTTTCCCACTGCTGGTAGCGGTCTGTTTCGCATTACTCAACATTGAAAAAATCTGGAATGCTTCTTTGTCAGATAAAAAAGTTATATGATACCAACTTCCGCTATATCGCCCATGACATTTCGCAGCTGGCTCTTGGCAGGCAGTGAAAACAAAAAAATATTGCTGTTATGTACTATAGGAACGGTTGTATGGTTTGGCATATTCAAAATCATGTTTCCATTTCCTAATTTTTTGCCAGACTCCTTTTCTTATATTGATGAGGCTATTCGTAACCAGGGCATTAATACCTGGCCCATTGGGTATTCCAAGTTCCTGAGACTTTTCAGCAGTATTACCAAGTGGGATACAGGCATGATTTTCTTTCAATACGCAGGTTTGCAAGCTAGCATCACCTATCTGTTACTTTCACTACAATACCTGCTAAAAATCAATCAACGGTTATTTTATGGGTTACTGGTCATTTGCCTGTTAAACCCGCTGCAGTTGCATATCAGTAATCTGATATCCGCCGATGCTTTATTTTCAGCCCTAAGTATCCTGTGGTTCACCCAACTGCTATGGCTGCTACAACGCCCTACTCGAAAATTACTTTTTTGGCATGCATTAGTATTATTAACAGCCTTTACATTCAGATATAATGCCCTATGGTATCCATTTGTGAGCATTATCGTATTGTTACTGATAAAGTGGCCCCTTCGAAATAAATTAATGGCAGGCGCCTTTGTACTGCTGTTACCATTGCTGTTTATTGTAAACACCTGTTATCAATATAAAAAAATGGCAGGCACAGCACAGTTCTCTCCATTTGGTGGCTGGCAATTAGCGGGTAATGCGCTGTACGGGTATGCCCATGCACAGCCCATACCCATAACACAAGTGCCTCCACAATTCAAAGAATTACATAGGTTAACCAACTTGCACATGGATTCCCTCCGGCATGTACAAAAACGACCAGATTCAACATTAGGCATATACTATTTATGGGATCCCAAGGCTCCGGAATCGCGCTATGCCCGACTACTTGATTCAAAGAATCCTGCAAAACAAGGTTTCGCAAATTGGGCGCAGCTTGGACCATTATATGGCAGCTACGGGCAGTTTTTAATACGGGAGCGGCCTGCTGCATTCGCTCAGTATTACCTGTTACCGAACCTGATTAAATACTACGTACCCAATGCAGAATTCCTGCATATGTACAATATGGGAAATGATACAATCCCGGTTACCATACAAAAATGGTTTGCCTTTAAAACAAATAAAATACATGGATTTACAGCAAACCGAAAAATACCTTACATGGACTGGTATGGCCCACTGCTTGGCATTATTAACCTTTTGTTTGGAATAAGCATTATTGGCACCGGCATGTTAAGTGTTTTCAGAAGGCACCCGGCTTTATATAAAAAAATTATGGTATTGGCAACACTTGTCTGGATTGGCAATATCCTGTTTAGCGTGATTGCTTCCCCTGTGGTATTACGTTATCAAATGTTCCCCGGACTACTGGCTTTTGTATTTGGCACCTTATTGCTTGGAAAAATAATACAACTAGCAATTAAGCCTGCATCTACCCCGGCTACAGAGACAGCTGACACAGGAATTGTATTAGGCCTCACAGGAGCCTCAAGAGAAAAAAATACGGAACCAACACCAACGTTAACAGAACACGTTCAATAAATAGTTGCAACAAGCGCGGCAACAGCATGATCAGCAAATGCCGCAACAATCCTGGATCCAAACTGGCGAAGCCGAAAACCAGCTAACAGAGTAGGCGCATTAACCAAATAAAGTTTAGCTTTTTGATTAAAAAAGCAAGCATCTTATGAAAAAAGCAAAAATTATGCTCATTGCTATTGCAATGATCGCAACACTGGGCGGTGTATTTGCATTCAAATCAGCTAAATTCACCGGCTCTCCTGTGTACCTGCAGCCCACTTCAACAACAGCACTGGTTACTTTGGCTGGTACTTGGTCTTTGACCCCGGAAGACGCTATCTCTACTTATTCTTCTGCACAGATCAACACCGCTGTTTACGAGCCTTACTTCGTAATCACTTCTATGCCGGCCAATTTCACAACTACTGTTGTTTACCTGACTGCAGAATAATGCACACAGGTTTTGAATTAGCATGCCTTTCAGGCATAAGCCGTCTTATATCCTAAGACGGCTTTTTTGCAAATCCAAGGTAGCACATATCGCAACAATCTTGATCCAAACTGGGTAAGCTGAAAACCAGTCAACAGAGTAAGCGTATTAACTAAATATTTTATGAAAAAAGCAATAATCATGCTCCTCGCTATTGCAATGATTACTATTTGGGGCGGTGTATACGCATTCCGATCTTACAAACTCATCGGTTTTCCTGCGTATCTGCAGATGAGGTTAACCACATCACTCGTTGTTATCCCCGGCGCATGGTCTTTAACACCCGAAGATGCATATTCTACTTATTTCTCCTCACAAATCGACGTTTCTACTTACGAGCCCTATTTCGTCATTACATCAATACCAGCGAACTTCACAACTTCTGTTATTTACTTATCAGCAGAATAAACGCCTCCTTTCCGGCGCAGCGTAATTCTCAAGCATAAATCCGTCTGACTTGGTCAGACGGATTTATTTAAGCATACTGTAAGAAATTGATAGTATGGGCAAGCCGTACTTACTCGCGCTAAAACATGCACGATGGCGACGTATTGTAGTTTTACGGAATAATACCGGAGCTGTCTAATCGAAAATCGTTCAGGCGGTCTAATTGCTCAGCACCTGCTGTCATCCACCTGGGGGGCGGCAGTTTCTTCAGATAATGGTCAAAGAACTGTTTCATCCGGATAGTATAGTCACGCCTGTTTTCTATTTTACCAACGCCATGGCCTTCTCCTTCATATTCCAGCATCCAGACCTTCTTATTGTTTCTCCGCATACTGTAAAACAGCTCAACCGCTTGTGCAAATGGCACTGACATATCTTCCCTGTTATGTAAAATAAGCAATGGCGTGCTGATTTTATCAGCCATAAACACCGGGGAGTTTTTAATGTATAAGGCCGGCCTTTCCCACATACTTGCACCAATATTGCTTTGTTTTCGCTCATATTGATCTTGCCGGCTAAGTATATCTGCCCCCGTTCCACGCTGGTACATGGAATTGTACCCGCTAACAAAATCGCTTTGCCCGGATGCTTCACAAGCAGCTGCAAAAAGTGTGGAATGAGTAATCAGGTAATTGGTTTCAAACCCGCCAAAGCTATGCCCTTGCAGGCCCAGCCTGCTAATATCAACATAAGATAAGTGGGATAATTCATGCACTGCTGCAGTAACAGTGTTCAACACACCTTCGCCGGGATTACCAACGGTATATTGCATATCCGGCACAAATACCAGGTAGCCATCACTAACATATGCAGGTATATTAATACGCGATCCGCTCCACTCAGGCCCTATATATTTATGTAATTCTGGACTACGTTTTTCGTAGTAATCGAATATGAGCGGGTACTTTTTGGAAGTATCCAGGTTCTCTGGTTTATATAAAATCCCCTGCGACCTGCTTCCATTGGGCAGTTGAAATTTAACCAACGCTGTTGTATACCAGTTGTAATCTTTTTCAGGATTAATATGCGAAACCTGCAATACTTGTTTAAAATCCCCTGTAATAAACAAGTTAGATGCTTCATGTTCATTGCTTCTGTTAAGCAGGTATACAGCCGTGTCAGCTGCTTTTTCCGGCACCATCCCCCCGGGAAAAATGGCACCGTTACCGGAAAACAATTGCGGAAAATAATATACAAAAGGGCCACCGGCACAAATTTGCGGATCTTCATTTGCACGTTTACTCAGCTTATAAAAACCATTATCCAGATTTTGTTCATGCAAGCCAACAAGCAGTTGTTCAGGCGTAAGTTTTATCAAACAACTTTTCTCATTATAGGCAAACCGAAAGATTATTTTATTCCTCCTGCCATATCCATGTGTAACATTAACCGGCTTTTTTACCTGCATTGGATCGGCCTGCCATATATCATACTTGTCATACACGTACAGGGCACTGTCGGCCTCAGCCCATTTTAATATCCCATAAGGTATATCACGGCCCATTATTTCTCCGGCATTTTCGTAAATGGGCACCGGGATAGACCAATTACCCGTACGCCTTATACCTGTGGCAATTTCATAGGTGGAAAATTCATGGGTTTTAGCGTCAAACCAAGTGACAAATTTTTGACCGGGTGACAATGACACGGCGCTCAGCTTGCTCCTGGAATGGTTAACCAGGCATTTTCTTTCACCCGTTTTTACAGACACGATATATAATGACTGATAAAAATCAGGATGCCACCAATAATCCACATCAAAGGCAGTTTCACTGTATAACAGGTAATCACGACGGGGAAGCCCTTCTGCACCTGTCCAGGTAACATCATCGGTGGAACCCAGGCAATACGCTTTTTCGTTAGAAAGATTTATTACAGCATGCAAATAAGATTTTTTGTTTCTGCGCAATTCCCGATGTACACGTTCCCGTTCGGTACTGATGTCTTCCGCCTTGTAACTCCACAATGCAAGACCGGTAGACTGCGCTGCTGCACCATGTATACTATCTTTTACAAATACTGTAAAAAAAATGCAGGTACCATCTGCATTGAATGCAACATCCTTATTTGTAAGCGTGAAATCTGACCCCAGTAATGATAGCAGGTTAATGCTATCTGCTTTACCGGTTGGTGCGTTGTAATAAAACAGGTGATTGTTGCCGGCTGTTTCAGAAATATATGCCAGTTTATTGCCGGTTGAATCAAAACAGGCAAGATTTACTTTTCCCGTAATACCCATCTTTTTTACTGAAGCTGTTTTCAGATCCAACCACAGTAAATCCGCTGCAGTTTCCAGTACAATAGCTGATTGCTGTCTGTTAATCCAATGCTTTCGTACACCTTTCCACACGCTGTCTTTAAGATTATCCACGCTCCGTATACAAAATGAATCATTTTTATAGAAGGCAATTGCAGCCTGTCCGTTATAAGCAAACTGATCAACCAGTTTTGCATTCTGTATAAAGTCTGTAACATGCGTATTGATATTGTAAATCCCTATCCTCTTCTCTAGTTGTGCAAATACATAAGCACTATTATAAGAAAAATCCAGCCTTGCTATGCTGCTATCGCCTGTAAACAGGGCAATTGCAGCTTTATCCGGATTACCGGCTGTGAACAGCGAAGCCACCTCCCAATTGCAGGAACCTCCACCACTTCCGACGCCATGAGCGAATGTTACGTACCTGCCATTATTGCTGATACGCCAGAATTTAATATGATCCCATTTGTCAAATACACTGCTGTCAATTATCATTTTCTGAGAAAAACAAATGCCGGTCATAAAACACAATTGCATTAGTATAATCGAAAACTTCTTCATAGGCATCATCATTCTTTTACTCTTCCAATTTTATCCTTTTTACGAAAAGAATATCATTCATTCTGAATTAAATTTCTATTGTCATATCGGATATAAAACAGCAGTAATCATACATAGTCAATTTCACCATGTATTTTCATTTTTTTTCATTTTATCAAGTGTATTTTTAAGTTCAACAACCAGATCACTCTTCGGTGCATTGGCTGTTTCTTTCGACAAAGCTGTCTCTTCTACATTTATCGCTTCCTGTTTATCCCCTTTTTTATATAAAAGATTCGCATAAGTATCCAAAAAAACAGGGCTGTCAGGATCAGTTTTAAGCACCTTATGCATCCAGTTCAATGCCTCATTAATTACCGCGACCTCTCCAACATGCTGAAAAACAGCCCACGCAAGATCATTCAGTCTAAGATTAAGAAATTGCCCGCGAAACCAGTCGCCGTACTTTTCAAAATATCCCAGATAAGCTTTGCCAAAAGCATCCCACTGTTTTTTCCCCAGGTAAACAGACATCCGCATATACCGAACGTTTTCTCCGCCCATGGGTCCATATTTAGCAACCATTTCAGCTTCCAGTTTATCCCAATCATCCACACCTGCTTTTATCCGGGGCTTTACAGATGTGTTATATATTACCGGCACTGCCACATCTGCCGCTGTATATTTACCCCAAACACTATCAATACTTATATGATTATCAACAAAAAACCTGAACACCTGGCCCTCCGGCTTTACGAGTACTTTTTTATACAGCGCGAAATTTTCCTTTACGTAGTTATTCTTCCGTCCGGCTATATACGCGTCCCCAACTTTAATTACTACAGCAGTATCCTTCCTCCCATACGCAAGCAGAAGCAGCTTTCTTAGAAAAACAGAATCACTGTTACCGGCTGTGAACTGCGCAAGACGCTTGTCGTAATCAGATTTTGAACCTGCATCTGTCGCGTTGCTGACAAGTAACTTTTCTTTGACCGTATGCATAGGAATCAGCGCTGAATGTATTTCCCTCAACTTGTCAACAGGGATTTTGATAATTTCCCTGTCATAGGTAATCAATCCATTCTGTTCGGTCTCCACATCAAAAGGCTCTGTATAAATAGAAGCTGCCAGTCCTTTATCCCGAAGTACTTTCAGTGAATCTGTCATACCCGCATATCGCTTTAGCAACTCACCGGGTGTTATATTAATGTACCCCCAACCATTGAGTTCATTCCACAAATGGTCTTCTATAGAAACACCTATCCCGCCAAATTCTCCCAATACGGCCGCCTTACCAGGCAGTATAGGTGGCATATTGGGATCGGGATAAGCATGTATATCTGTAAGATCGCTGTTCTTCCATTTCTCCTCGTTTTTTTGTGGAGAAGCACGAAAATAATTTTCCCCGGTATGACCGTTGATAATACGTGTAGGATCCAATTCTTTAAAAGCCTGTGTAATGCGTGCCTGATCATATGCACCCCAACCTTCATTAAACACAACCCAGGTGATAATTGAAGGATAGTTTCTGAGCTGCGCCACATTTTCTGCATTTTCCTTTTCAAATTCCGCTCTGGCTTCCGGTGTTTCATTACCCGGATTAATCATATCCTGCCATACCAGCATGCCTAATTTATCAGCATAATAATACCACCTTGCAGGTTCAATTTTTATGTGCTTGCGAATGGTATTAAATCCCATTGACTTGATAGCCTTAATATCAAATTGCAAGGCTTCATCTGTTGGGGCGGTGTATAGCCCGTCAGGCCAAAAACCTTGGTCCAGTACTCCCAGATTATAGACTGGCTTGTTATTCAGAAAGATGCGTTCGGTGCCGGCTTCGTCCTTTTTCACTTCACATTTGCGCATACCAAAATAACTTGATACTTCATCAACGGGTTTTCCCTTGTACAAAAGCTTCACCTGAAACTTATACAGATAAGGATCTTCAGGTGACCAAAGCCGCATATTTGATACAGGTAATTTCAGCACCTCTTTAGCCTTTCCGGTTACCGTCCCGGTACCTGGCACAGTAGCTTCTACAGTATAGTCAGCCGCATCACTACTAAGAGTTGGCGTCACCTTCAATCTTACTATTTTGTTATCAATGTCCGGAATTATCGACAATTGCTCAAGGTGATTTTGGTTCACTATTTCCATCCAGACTGTTTGCCATATTCCGCTGCTCGCCGTATACATAATACCACCAGGACTTAACACCTGTTTGCCATGCGGATTAATTCCCCTATCGCTTGGGTCTTTCACTTTCACCACAATAATATTATCGCCATCCGTTAGCAAAGGTGTTACATCAAAGCTAAATTCCTGATAGCCCCCCTGGTGCGATCCGGCCAATACACCATTAATGTAAACTTTTGCGTCCCAATCCACCGCGCCAAAATGCAATAGCAACCGTTCATCCCCCTTAAGTGCAGGCTTTTTAACTATTCGCTTGTACCACAAAATTTCCGACGGCAAAAGCGCCCTTTTTACCCCAGACAATGCTGACTCCAGTGGGAATGGGACAAGTATTTTTGCATTAAAACTATCCGGTGATGGCATCTGCTCTTGTTTTGTTATAGCGTATTGCCATATACCGTTTAAGGATGTCCATTGTTTTCTTACCATCTGCGGTCTTGGATATTCCGGCAATACGTTATCCGGGCTTACTTTACTGGCCCACCGTGTTTGAATTGGTGTTTCTTTCATCATCCATTTCTGAGCATGGGCGTAAGAAGAAATGCCCAGGTAAGTGAAGGCAAAAAAACATGCAGCTTTAATCTTATTCATAAGTTATCAGGTATGTAAAGCAGGATAATGAAGGCCTGCAACGTAAAAAATTAATATCCGGTATTTTGGGTTAAATTCAAATCAGTGTGTAACTCACTCAGAGGGATTGGAAACAGCTGCCAGTTAGTGCTCCATACACCGCCTTTTTTGGGCGTTTCTACGCTCATTACCGCATCTACCCTTCCTGTTCTTTTCAAATCGAACCAACGATGCCCCAGCTCACTGAATAACTCAATGCGCCGCTCTTGCTCCACTGCCTTCAACATCTGATCTTTATCTACTGCACTAACATCGGGAAGGCCTGCGCGATGACGCAGTATATTCAGGTCTTTTGCAGCTGCTGATAAATCACCTTGCTGAACACTTGCTTCGGCATGCACCAGGTATTGTTCCGCAAGCCTGAACACCATTTCATATTCTGTTACAGGAGTAGCAGCTGTTGTTACTCCTACTTTATATTTGTATGGATAGTAGTAAACTGTATTGGTCGGCGCAGGGGCTTTATAAGATTTCACCCATTTTAACTTTCGCTGATCGCCAGGTTCAAAAGCGTTATAAAGACTCGAGCTAAGAGATGCCGGCGTGTTTGCGGTTGGCGGTGCCGTTAAAATAAACATAGCACCATCCGGTGCATTTGCACCTTTGGAATCAACCGGTTGCAACTGCCAGATGGCCTCAGTACTGTTTTTTAAAAATACACTATCCAGGTTACCGACCAGTTTGTATAAGTTGGTTTGCCCTATCACGTCATTTGATTTCGCCAGTGCGTTGGCATAATCTTTTGTATATAAGTAAACACGCGCCAACAATGCCGCTGCCACCCATTTGTTGGGTCGTACACGTTCAGTGGTAGTTGTTTGCACATCTCCTGCCACATAGGTTGCTGGCAAGGCTGCTTCTGCATCCTGCAGATCCTGTATTATTTGTTTATAAACAGTTCCGGCAGGCATGCGTGCCGCAACACTATTGGCTTTGTAATCATTGGTAGTAATCAGCGGCACATCTCCGAAAAAATTCACCAGATAGAAGTTAAAAAATGCCCGGTTAAACTTCGCCTCACCCAGTAACTCATTTTTCACTTGCACAGATAATCCGTTAGATGCGCTAATCCCTTCTATGGCTGTGTTTAGTGTATACAACTGTATGTAAAATGCCCGCCAGAAAAAGGCAATACCGTCTTCCCTGGAGGTAATATTATTGGTGTATAGAAGTGACAAAAATGAGTTCAGGTCAGGATATGTTTGCAATTCATCAGCTGAAAGACCAGCATAAAGAGACAATCCGTTTTTCCCATTCACCAGACTGTTTATATTACTGGCAGCTGCATATACACCGGAAAGCACCGATATCGCAGTCGAATTAGTTTCATATACTGTCCCTCCTACAGGATTGGTTACAGGAGGGTCAACAGATACGGTCTTTTTGCAAGACAACAGACAAGCTAAAAAAACAATTATGTATATATTCCCTTTCATCGTAGCAGGATTAAAAGTTTAACTGAGCTCCTATGGTATAGGTTTTAATTATCGGCACACCTGTACTTGTACGGCTTTCAGGGTCACCGTCTTTGTATTTTGTTATTGTAAGCAGATTTTGCCCCTGAAGATAAATACGCAGTGTGCGTGTACTATTCAACTTAGCCAGAGGAACCTCATAACTAAGCGACAAGTTCTTTAACCTTACATAAGAAGCGTCTGTATAAGCATAATCGCTCCCTAAAGCATTACTGTAAGCCGTGCTCGCCTCGCCGGACGTGCTGGTAAATCGCTGATAGGCTGCTTTATCGCCGGGATGTTGCCATCTGTCCAAAACGGATGTTACATTATTAACCCTTCCCACTCCCGGGGCACCGGTACGTGTAAACGCATACTTTACACCCATTTGCTTTACAAAATAAAAGAACACATCTAGGCTAAATCGTTTGTAGGTAAAAATATTATCAAAACCGCCATAGTATTTGGGGGCAGTTTGTATCAACGAAGTCCTGTCCGAATCAGTAGGCGTGGAAGTTATCCCTCCCTTATATGTGTAGAACTGGTAGATGCCTTTAAGAGAATCAATACCTGCATAACGGTATAACCTGGTGAGATTAATCGCTTTTCCGATAAAATAATTGCTGCTATAAGGAGACGTTGCAAGTCCGGGAAACGCAACCAATTTGTTAGAAGAGGTAGAAATATTAAACGCGGTTGACCAGGTAAAGTTCTTAGTGCGCAGATTAGTACTGTTTAAAGTAAATTCCCACCCAGTGTTCTGAACAATCGCAGGAAAATTTGCAGTAATTGAGGTGAAACCGGTTATACCTGGAAGTGCATAATTTACTAACTGATTGCCTGACCGGTTCCTAAAATAGCTGCCGGTAAACATGAGCCTGTTTTTTAAAAACCCTAATTCAAGCCCAGCTTCAAATTTCTTGTTTATTTCCCAGCGAAAATCAGGCGCATAGATTTTGCTTGGCACCATTGATGCGCCACCCTGGTAAGGCACCGACGGTGTATTAAATCTATACAATTCGAGATATTGATAGTCTGATGTGGGTTGATTTCCCACTGATCCATAACTTACCCTAAGCTTTCCATAGTTTAGGAAAGATAGATTTTGCGATATAAATTTCTCGCTGGTAAATATCCATCCTGCGCCCACTGCACCAAAATTACCATACTGCCTGCCTGGGCCAAACCGGCTGCTACCATCACGCCTTGCAGTTATGTTCACAATATATTTCTCGTTATAATTATAGCTTAACCTTCCATACAAGGCTGTATAGCGGTATTGATTATAAACAGGTGTTCCCGCCTTACTGATGGTAACTGCTGCTGCGAGACTTGTGAGAAATGCATCATTTGTGTATCCATCACCCTGTATCATCTGTCCCTCATTTGTACTTTGCTGAAGAGTTGCACCGACAAACGCATTCAAATTTCCTTTCGAGATTCTTTTTTCATAAGCTAACTGCGGTTCAACAATCCATGACCTCGTATTATTGAATGAAAATGTCGAACTCCCAACAGGAGACGGGATATTAGGATTACCGGTTTGACCATAAATACTATAAGCGGTAACCTCATTAACCTGGAGGTTATTATAGCCCAGGCTCATTTTTATCTGCAAACCAGGTACTATTTCGTACGAAGCGATACCGTTACATACCAGATTGTATCCTTTACTGGAATAGTGATTAGCAAGGGGAACAAGCGGATTTGCCGTAAACCTGCCGCTGTCGAAATTAATAGACCCATCCGGCTTACGCAACGGTGGGGCTACAGGCGCAAGCGTTATTGAGTTTGTCAGGTCGCCTACAGACATCAGGTTATTATCCGCAAGATAATTAGCCGCAATAGTTGTCTTAAACCTCCTGTTCGGAGAAGCAATAGTCATAGAGAAATGGCCCGTTATTTTCTGGTCAGAAAATCCACCTCCAAACATTGGCGTTTCTTTTCTATAACCGCCACCAAATACATATTGCACCTGGCCCGATCCGCCCGAGACAGACAGTTGCGCATCGGTTACCCTTGCCGGCTGGTTAATTAATTCTTTAACCCAGTTGGTATAATGTGCAGTATCCCATGCACCGTTCAAATCGTAATCTGTCGGGCCGGGTTGCCTGTTATCGTTTTTGAAGGCTTCTCTTCGCATTTCAAGATATTGCGGCGTACTCAACAACTTTATATCCCTGCCAAGCTTTGAATATCCATTATATACATTCAAAGTTGTCGAAACAGGGCCAACTCTACCCTTCTTTGTCGTAATAAGTACAACACCGTTTGCTCCACGTGAACCATAAATAGCAGTCGCGTCTGCATCTTTTAATACGCTGATCGATTCTATATCTGCAGGATTGATGTATTGAAAGGGACTGGCATTAGGTAAAGGACTTGTTGTTCCTGGTAATAAGCTTGATGTATAAGGCACACCATCTACCAGGTATAATGGCGTACCACTTTGGCCGATGCTATTAATGCCGCGTATTTGTGCACCAACAGCACTGCCTGGAAGCCCACTGCCTGATATTATCACCATACCCGGGACCCTTCCCTGCAGTGCAAGAATCGGGTTACTCACCGGCTGTTTTGCAATCACATCTGCATTAATCGTTGTTACATTTCCTACACTCAAACGCTTTGTGGTATTATAATACCCCCGTACCACCATCTCATCCAACTCGTTCGCGCTTGCTTCCAGCCGTACTTCTACCGGGCCGGATGCGCTTATTTCTTTCTCGGCATATCCTACATATTTGATTATAAGCGTGAGTATACTGCCTGCCGTGTTCTTAAACACGAAACGGCCGCCTGCATCGGTTGCCGTCATTTTCTGGGCACCTTTAATCATTACCGTGGCGCCTGCTATCGGTTCACCTTTTTCGTTCAGTACACGGCCGCTGATATCCCCGTCGGCAGGCGGTGTATTAACCTGTTTCTTCAGTACAATGTATTTTTTATCGATGGTATAAGTCAGCGACAATCCCCTGAAACACTGTTGCAGGGCATATTCCAGGCTGGCATTGGATACACTGATATCGGCTATATCAACACCGGCAATATCACTGCTGATGTAAATAAATGTATAGCCTGTTTGCGTTTCAATGTTCTTCAATACCTGTTCAAGCGGTATATGCTTATAAGCCAGGGTTACTGTTTGTGCATTTCCCTTCGCACAAACAGGCAATGTACCGGCAAGCAGAAAAAAGGCTGCCAGGTAAACCGAAAAAATCTTTTTGTAAGGCAACTGCCGCCACAACAGCGAACAGCTTTTCCTGTTAACAGTAGACATAATTCATAAGCAGTTTGGAGGTTACGGAAACAATAGCCGGTGTTCTCACAGGAAGATTATCTTACAGGTAAGTACAACCAGTCAGCATCGCATGGTTTGCATAGATTGGATATGCAGGGAAGGATGCCACACACAACTGCTTCCGGCCAGATAACCGGCAATCATTGCTGCTTATCCATGTACAAACGATCGTTTACATGGAACATTCATCCTTATAATCTTTGAAATGGTACAGGTAATATTAATTGCTACCAATACACAGGTACCGGTATTTAATACGGCACAGGACCGTATTCTAAAAAGAGAAGAGATAAAAAATTATGTCTATCGGAAATAAAAAAAATATTAAAAACTTAACATCATCCGTACAGGACAAAAAAAGACGGCATAACCATCTTTCACACACCCCTTTGCAGTAAAGGGTTTCAGCTACCCGGCTTTATACGCAGCAATTGGTCCGCACCCTGTTTAACCTTAAAATATGTTCACACCATACTTCACCCGGTCATATGCTGCGCTTTGCCATTTTCACTCATCAATATTTGTTATGCGCAGGGATACTGAACAAGCGGAATGGCGATAATGCGATTGGTTAAGTAAAACTTACTGCCGGTTCATCGCTGCAGCAATGGTACGGTAAGCACGCAGGTATTTGTTTAAACGCGCCACGTCCTGTTCCGTTACCTCCGGAATGCGGCGCACATCCATATTATCCGTGAGATCGTGCAGCTTTACTGCACAGGAGAGTTTGTTTTTGAGCGTACGCTGAACAAAATGTTCATAGTCTTCGTCTTCCGATAACTTTGTTACACCACGCAGGGCTTTCAGTATATGTGGGGCCAGGCCAGCTTCTGCCAGCCCTTCAAAAGTCCAGTCTGTATCTTCCACCACATCATGCAGTACACCGCATATTTTTTCATCTTCCGTTATGCCCATGTTCATTACCCGCAATACGTGACCGATATAAGGCGCACCGTATTTATCCGCTTGCCCCTGATGGGCATGCACAGCGATATCAATCGCTTGTTCCAATGTCATCATGCCTTAAAGATACGCATAAAAAAGGCCCCCGTCACCGATTGATACCTGTCTTTTGGGAGGGGTTGAGTATCTTTAAACAAACCCCGATCTGTATGACCAAACGCTGTATACTGCTGCTCCTGGGCATGCCTTTTTTTTCCATGGCCCAGCAAACACAAAAACCTCCCCTGCATGGTAAAAACTGGATGGCCATTACCGGCAAGCCACTCGCCGCCACCGCAGGCGCGCAATTGTTTGAACGCGGCGGCAATGCAGTAGACGCAGCATGCGCTATGCTGGCAGCCACCTGCACCATGTGGGATGTGCTTAGCTGGGGCGGCGAAACACAGGCGCTCATCTACAATCCCAAAACAGGGAAGGTCATCGGTATTAACGCACTTGGCGTTGCCCCCACCGGCGCTACGCCCGCATTTTTTAAAGACAGGGGTATGAATTTTCCGCCCGAATATGGCGCACTCGCTGCACTAACGCCGGGCACGCCCGGGGGCCTGTGTTATATGCTGGCCGAATACGGCACCAAAAGTTTAAAAGAAGTGCTGGCACCTGCCATGCAGCTGGCTGCCGGTTATCCTATAGAGGCCCAGACTGCCAACAGCATTGAACGCAGCAAGGCGCGCATTAAAGAATGGCCTTACAGCAAAGCAGTGTTTCTGCCACATGCAGGCGAAACAAGAGAAGCGCCCGAAGCAGGCGAAATTTTTGTACAGAAAGACCTGCTGCAAACCCTCACCAAAATGGTGGAGACAGAACAGCAATCACTCAAAAGAGGTCTTGGCCGCAAACAGGCCATCTATGCTGCCTGTAACCGCTTTTATAAGGGAGATATTGCTGAAGAATTTGTACGCAGCTGTAAGGAACAGGGTGGTCTTATCACCCTGCAGGATCTCGCCAACTGGAGGCCGCAGGAAGAAACACCCATGCACACGAATTACCGCGGCATAGAAGTATACAAACTGCAGCAATGGACGCAGGGCCCCGCATTATTGCAGGCGTTGAATATTCTTGAGAACTTTGATCTCAAAAGCATGGGCTACAATTCCGCCCGCTACATTCATACGTTGTACCAGGCCATGAATCTCGCGTTCGCTGACCGTGATTTTTATTATGGCGATCCGGCCTTTCCGCCACAGGAGCCCATGCAGGGCCTGCTGAGTAAACAATATGCGAAAGACAGGGCTGCCACCATTCAATTCACCGCCAACAACGCTGCTGCAGCACCCGGTGATCCCTATCCTTACCAGCAACAAACCAACCCGTTCACCACACTGCTGCAACAAAGGGCATTGCTGGCTGATACCGGTAGTCACCAGCGCAATTTTGTTCCGGCCCATGATTCTGCTACTGCTGCCATCCGGCTTGCTGCATATACAGACCGGCTCTGGCGCGGCACCACTTCGGTAGAAGCGGCTGATAAAGATGGCTGGGTTGTTTCCATTACACCCAGCGGCGGCTGGGTGCCTGCTGTAATTGCAGGCCATACCGGTGTTGGCATGAGCCAGCGCATGCAGAGTTTCGTGATCGATTCTGTACTCAATCCTTTCAACGTGGTGCATCCCGGCAAAAGGCCAAGGGTAACACTTACGCCCACACTGGCGCTGAAAGACGGCCGCCCCTACGCTTCGTTCGCCGTGCAGGGCGGTGACACGCAGGATCAGAACCTGCTGCAGTTTTTCCTGAACCTCGTTGAATTTAACATGACAGTACAGCAAGCCACAGAAGCAGCCAATATCAATACCAATCAACTCTGGCTTTCACTCGGCGGCACCAGCATTGCCGACCGTGCCCCCAAACCCGGCAACCTGTTGCTGCAAAGCAAAACACCCGACGCAGTAAAACAGGAACTGAAAAAAATGGGCTATACACTCAGCTTTGAAGAACGCACCAGCGGCCCCATCAATGCCATTTATTTTGACTGGAAACACAACAGTCTCTGGGGCGGCAGCAGCAATCACGGGGAGGATTACGGCATCGCATGGTAACGGCAGCAGATGCGGGATATGACTTTATTGCGCCGGTAAAAAAGATAAAACATACATGATATAATACGTAAGATACATTGAACCGGAGCTGGTTGGATGATAATTTTGAGTAATATAATTAGCCAACAATCCTACCGGCCGCTAACACGTTCCGGTAACAGTTCAAATTCACCGTCATGAACGTCTCCTTCAAAACCGCTACGCTTGCCGATGCTGAAGAGCTCACCCGTATGTCAATGGATTTTTACAGCGAGATACCCACACGTAAAGACAGGGCGGTGAACAGGATAGCAGCCACGGTGCATTTTTATAAAGACAATAGCAATATGGGCGAGGTAATGTTGATTGAATGCGATCACAACCTTGCGGGTTATGCCATTGCCTTCCGTTTCTGGAGCGATGAATATGGCGGTTTAATGCTTGGACTGGATTGTTTGTACGTAGAAAAAAAATTCAGGCACAAAGGTATTGCACGTAAGTTTCTGAACAGTTATATCACCCGTGAAAAAAGCAATCCGCATGTAACCGGCATTGAAATAGAAAGCTATGAAGGTAACCCTGCTGCAGCCCGCCTGGCACAATCCGTTGGCCTGGCACCCAAGCACAGCAGCCAGTATATACTATTGTTTAAACAGCACTAAAAACCATGCTGTATCCGTATGCCCAGTTTTTTCATCCGGTTGTGCAATGTAGAAGCAGATACCTGTAACAATGCAGCCGCACCATTGGCACCGCTTATTTTGCCATTGCATTGTTTCAGCGATGCCAGTATGCGTTCGCGCTCATCCATGTCACCGGTGTTTTCGAGTTCGGCAGTACCAGTTGACTGCACGTTTGCCGGTGTGGTTTGCAAAAAAACCTGGTTAATGGTACTGCCTTTTGACAATAGCACACTGCGCTCTATCAAATGCTCCAGCTCACGCACATTACCGGGCCAGCTGTAATTCACCAGCTGATCCATCACCGCATCATCCACACCGGTTACTTCCTTACCGCTTACACCGGCAAAACGGTCAATAAAATGCGCTACCAGCAAGGGTATATCTTCCCTGCGTTCGCGCAAAGCCGGCACCAGTATGGGAAACACATACAAACGGTAATACAGGTCAAGCCGGAAACGGCCTTCTGCAATTTCTTTTTCAAGGTTACGGTTGGTGGCAGCAATAATGCGCACATCTACCTTTACAGCGCCTGAACCGCCAATGCGTTCAATTTCGCGTTCCTGCAATACACGCAGCAGTTTTACCTGCAAATCCAGCGGCATCTCCCCTATTTCATCCAGGAAAAGTGTGCCGCCTGAAGCCTGTTCAAATTTGCCGATACGCTTGTCAACTGCACCGGTAAAAGCGCCTTTCTCATGCCCGAACAATTCCGATTCGGCCAGGTGTACCTGCAGTGTACCGCAATCTACCTTTATCAGCGGGCGGTTTCTGCGGGCAGAGAAACAATGTACTGCCGTAGCAATACCTTCTTTGCCTGTGCCGCTTTCACCCATAATCAGCACAGAGGTATCCAGCGGCGCCACCTGCTTAATCAGGTTAAATACGTGCTGCATGGATGCTGATTGCCCCACAATACCACTGAAAGCACTAATGACCGGCCTGGCAGCTGCCCTGCTGCCTGCCTGCGTTGCTGCAGGGAACGGTGCCTGTGCTGCCCCTGCAGCGTTAATGTTTCGCTGCTGCATCTGCTGGTGCTGCTGGTAACGGTAACGCGCTATATCAAGCGTGATCAGCACATCTTTGCGGCGAAAAGGTTTTACAATGAAACCATAGGGATGCGTTAACTTGGCCGATTCCAGCACAGACTGGTTGCTGTTGGCAGATACATATATAAAGGGAACATTGCGTTTGTTGAGCTGATGCGCCAGGTCAATCCCGGTTAAATCGCCTTTGAGATAAATATCCAGCAGCACAAAAAAAGGCGTGGCAGATGCAATCATTTCCAGTGCCTGTTCTACTGACCGCGCAATGCCGCAAACTTCATAGCCTGCGCGTTCCAGCATCAGGCGAAGCTCGCGTGCAACAATCATTTCATCTTCTACAATCAGTATTTTTTCATGCATGGGAACGTGTATTTTACAGCCGGTAATAAAATTATACAATCGCTTATGAATGCCTGCATGCATGTAAAAAAATACCACTGATTCTATAATAAATACAACCAGCCCCCGTTAACTTTATACAATACCGCACACCACCTTGCAGCGCCCCGTTCAAAAAACACCGTTGCCACAACGATATTTCGGTGACGCAATTGTTCAAACGACGATATATCGTAACCTGGTTAAACCCAAAATCTTCACAAAGCATTGATTATCATCAACCTGAGAAACGGGCACACTATTAGAGTTATGAGGGGAATTCAACACGCATTTTATGCAACAATCCCAACGACCACCTTTTTCTACTGCTGCTCAAAACGAGCAGCACACGTTTATTATTCAGCGCTTAAACCCGCTGATTAATACTGACGCAGTAATGAATGCCATGCCGGCAACCTGTACAGTAGCCCTGTTATGGTTAACCAGCGGGCAAGGCGTTTACAACGATGGCGGCACGCCGTTTAACCTGCAGGCAGGCCAGCTGCTGTGCATCCGACGCAAACAGGTGCAGCAATTGCAGCTGAGCTCCGAAGCTTCGGGTTACAGCCTGTTTTTTGCCGAATCATTTTTGTACAACAACGAACAGGAGTTTGACCTGATGGATCACGCAGGCCTCAGCTGCCTGTTTGCCGAAACATCGGGTATTACCATATCTGACGATTTGTGCCCTGAAATGATGATCACCGCCGAAAACATGCTGCGTGAGCACACCAACAATTATATGTTCAAATCTGCCATGCTGCGCCGTTACCTGAAAATCTTCCTGATGCAGGTTACCCGCAACCTGCAGGGCAATGTGCTGCTGGGCATGGAAACCCGCAACAGTGAACTGACCAAGCAATTCCTTTCGCTGGTTGATGTGCATTTTAAAAACAAAAAACTGGTGGTGGATTATGCAGATGAGTTGCTGGTAACAGCCAATCACCTCAACCAGATCGTGAAAAAAACAACCGGCTACACCGCCAGCTACCATATCAGGCAGCGCGTAATACTCGAAGCCAAACGCCATGCCGCCAGCTCAGGTTCGTGCATGAAAGAAATTGCATGGCTGCTCGGTTTTTCTGATACTTCCCATTTCAGCAAGTATTTCAAAGGTATTACCGGCATCAGTTTTTCCGATTTCAAGAAAGAGCGCATGACCATAACCGCACAGGCCTGACCAGCCGTGCCAGCCCGCAATACTACTATGTTCCGGGTTAAATGAACGTTGATACTGCTGTATGAAATGACTAAACGCATCAATGCGGCCCTGCCTGTTGCCGGCAGGGCTGCATTTACCAGGACTATATCCAAAATGAAAGTCTGCTGAATAAAATAAATGCTGCTCCGCATCTATTTCCTGCCAAATTGCTGTAGAAAACAGCTGCTTATACCCATTTATCAAGTTTTGTCGTATCTTGGTAACCAAGGTTTATAGCCTGGTTTTAACCCTACATCTATTACAGCAATGCGCTATTTCGTGCCTATGTTCTGCTGCCTGCTCCTGTGGCTGGGGGCCACAGCACAAAACAATGTTATACCCCAGCTGCACGCGGCCCTGCACACTGCCGGCGACAGTGTTACCTACGTTAATACACTCAATAAACTCGGGATGATTTTATACGAAAGCAATGTAGACAGCACGTTCTACTATGCCCGTATAGCCCGCGCCGTTGCAGACCGGCTCAATTACAATTGCGGCAAAGCCGGTGCGCTCAACAACCTGGGTATTGTGTACGAAATGAAGGGCGATCAGCAGCTGGCACAACGTTATTACAACGACGCCTACCGGCTTTACCGCCAGGCAGGCGATTCTGCCAATATGGTGCAGGTTACCATGAACATCGGGCTGGTGTACAGCGATGGCGGCGAACACGCCAAAGCCGTTGCTTTCCTGCGGCGCGCCATGTCCATGGGCAGGCACCTGCGCCGCGATTCCATTATGTCGCTCGTTCTCGCCAATTATATGTCCATTTATACAGACAGTATTCCACGCGATTCCCTGTTCCCTTACCTGAACCAGGCCAAAGCTATTGCCACCCGCTACAAAGACCAGCGGGTACTGGTGTTTCTTGACCAGGTGGCCGGCTTGTTTTACCTACGCACAGGTCAGCAGGAAAAAGGTATTGCCTTACTGCAGGCGGGTGTTAACAAAGCCCTGTCGATGAACCTGTACTACCTGAGCCTGGATGTGATACTGCAACTGGGCGACCTGTTTTCGGTGAGCGACACGGCGAAGGCTACCGGTTATTACCACCAGGCGCTTGACATTGCGCAAGCCAAGGGTTACCACCTGTATGCAGAGCTTGCCGCACAGCGTTTATATAATTTTTACAGCAGCGTACAAAGCGCCGATGTGCACCAATATGCTGCACTCCTGCTGCAGCTATACCAGGAAGACGCGATGTTCAGAACCAAATCGGGCGTAGACTATATTGATTATGCCCTGCAGGAAGACGCGCTGGCAGCCTACCAGAACACCAGCCATTACCGCATGCGGCTGATACTGATATTAAGCGCGCTGGTAATAGTAATGGCCATCCTCATCTTTTTTATACTGCGCCTCTACAAACTGAAACAGCAACACAACAATACCCTCGAAGCATTGAATGAAAGTGAAAAAGTACGCAATGAACAATTGCAGGCCAATCACGCATTCAATAACCGGCTTATTTCCCTGCTGGCACACGATTTCAGGCAACCGCTGAACATGGTGAAAGGACTGGCCCAGCTGCTGCTGAACTACAACGACCTGTCGCCCCAGGAAATGCGCACCCTGGTAAGGTCAATGGAAGAAACATCCGATGTTACACTGGATATTTTCGAAAACATACTGCAATGGATCAGGCGGCAATTATCCGGGTTCACCTATCAGCCGGAAATATTGAACCTGCACGAACTGGTTCACGAAGCCATGCAGCCGTTTAAAACACTCAGTGAGCAGTTCGGCATTACCATCATCAATGAAGTATCACCCTCGCTCAACATAAAGGCAGACAGGGAGCTGGTGCAGTTTATACACCGCAATTTTATTCACAATGCCATTAAATTTTCACCCGAACAATCTACCATCCGCATACAGGCAAGCAACAATAACGGTGAAGTAATTGTACAGGTAGCCGATGAAGGCAATGGCATACCACCCGAAAAACTGCAGGGCCTGTTCGATTTTAAAGCTGAACTGCGTTACAACAACGGCAAGGAAAAAGGCGCAGGCGTAGCACTGATGATCTGTAAAGATTTCACTGAAAAAATGCGCGGCCGCATCTGGGCCGAAAACGGCAACCCCAAAGGCGCCGTGTTCTGCTACGCGCTGGTTGCCTAGTAAGGTTTAAAGGTTCAAATGGTCTGCTACCCCCTCCTCCAACACCCCTGCTGCCACGCGGCATACATCCCCGCTTACCATTACCTCCCCGCTGCTGCGCACCTG
The DNA here is from genome assembly GCF_003412455.1 of Deminuibacter soli. Classification (GTDB taxonomy): domain Bacteria; phylum Bacteroidota; class Bacteroidia; order Chitinophagales; family Chitinophagaceae; genus Deminuibacter; species Deminuibacter soli. The sequence continues at coordinate 422,499 of NZ_QTJU01000003.1, forward strand.
TACAAGCAACTTGCTGGGCCTGCCGATATTTTCGCCCTGGTGCAAACAGAAATCAACATCCGGTAACTGCAAGCCCTGCTGTACCAGGTAAGCCCCGCAGGGGCCAGCCAGGCTGCCGGTGGCAGCATCCTCCACTTTGCCATCCACATCACCGCTGCGGATGCGCAGGTTAGGCACATCCAGTATACCCAGGAAATGTGCGCCCACCGCATGCAGCAAAGCTTGCAAACCCGGTGCACCAACCGGTATATCAAAAGCCCGGTTGCGTAAAGGCAGCACCAGGTAAGGCAAACCGGTTGATACCACCGCAGGATAACAGGCAGGGTAAAGATCATCTGCCGAAGCGCCAAGGCAGGCCAGTATGGGTGCCGCTTCTGCAAGTGTAAGCGTTTTGATAAACGCTGCCTTTCCCTGGTTCATGGAAGCATGGTAACCGGTGGCATTTTTTCGTGTGATGATATCCACGGTTTTTTGATTCAGCTGAAACTCTCAGTGCGCTTCAGGCTGCGCTGCTGCTTGCAGCTGGTGCAGGGTAGCCGCTGCGCCCAATACCGGGTGACCGGCAAAATCCAGTTCTTCCTGGCAGGTGAAAATATAGGCGCGCACTTTGCCGGGCGCCTGTTGTTCCAGGAAAATACTTTCATATTGCCGCATCTCCTGCGTTAAACGCAGCATGGTGGTTTTGCTTAAACCGGCCGCTTCGGTAAATACGGTCAGGCCATTGCCAGACAGCACCCGGCTGGTAAAAACGTCTGCATGATAATAAGGGAATGTACGCATCGCTCAAATAATTTAATGTATGTAGAATACTATTTAACAGCCTGCAATGCAGCCACAGCAGCAATTTCAACGCGCGCCTGTTTGGGCAGCTCCTGTACGGCAATGCATACACGCGCGGGAAATGCACCGGTAAAATAGCGGCTGTACACTTCGTTGATAGCTGCATACTGTTGCATGGAAGTAAGGTAAATGGTTACATTCACAAGGTTGTTGTACGCGAGGCCATGCGTTTGCAACACGTTGCCCAGGTTCTGCATTACCTGCTGCGCTTCTACTTCAAACGAAGTGTTTACCAGGTTGCCGCCGGCGTCTGTACCAATCTGGCCAGACACATACAACAATCCATTGGCCGCAACAGCAGCAGTATACGGTGCTTTGCCGCCTGTTTTTACAGCAGCCGCCTGCTGGTTATGTTTCAATTGCTCTTCCAGCCCAAGCCGGTCTGTCTGCACCCAGTATTCAGTTATTTTCCCATTTTCCACCTGGTATACCATGCTGCTGATTTCTGTAAGCGGCAAACCGGTAGGCGCGTAACCATTGATTATACCGGTGTGTTTGCCGGTTTGTTTCCAGCGCACATATACCTTGTTGTGCTGCGCAATTATTTCGGTAATCTCCAGCGTGTAGGCACCGTACTGTGTGAGAAACTCATGCACATGCTCCGTGTAGTGCTGCGGTGTACGCCGGATAATTTCCGGGTGTTCAGATTTTACCTGGTGGGCAATCACCGTATCGGCCATATACCGTGCGGCCTGCTCAGGCGCTTTGCCGGAACGTACGTTTTGTAAAAAGCCTTTTACCACTTCCAGCGCTGTACTGCCGGCTGTTTGTTGTGCGTTTGCTATTTGTGCTGTCATAAGAAAAATGATGCAGTGGAATATCCTTTTCACCTGCGCGTTTTTAAATGTTTGAAATAAGATGTGTATCACAACACAAATTTGGCTAGTTTTACCATACTGTAACAGATACAGAATTTGTATATTTCACTATAACAGATTAGAAGTAATTAAAACGCCCGCCTACATACAACTTGCAGACAAGATTACCCTGCTGATTAACAAGGGCGTGTACAGGCAAGGCGACAAGCTGCCTTCCCTGCGCAGCATTCACCGCGAAAACGGTATCAGCATTGGCACAGCGCTGGAAGCCTTCCGGCATTTGCTGGATAAGGGGTTGATTACTGCGCACGAAAAATCAGGTTATTTTGTAAGCGATACCAGCAGCAATGCCCTGCCCCTGCCCGCTGTTTTGCCTGCTACCCTTTCACAACACAGCATACACATTTACGAGCTGATACAGCGCGTGCGCAAAGAAGGCACCGGCAAAGATTTCATCAGTTTTGCCAATGCCCTGCCCGATCACCGCCTGCTGCCCTTCAACGGCATTAAACGCGCCATACAGGAAACCTCGCGTGATGCCAGCGGTGCTTACCTCGCACTGGAAGCTGCCAAAGGCAACCGGCAGTTGCGGCAGGCCATCGCCAAACGCGCCTTTACCTGGGGCGGCTCCCTGCATATGGATGATGTAATTGTTACCAATGGCACAATGGAAGCCATCACGCTTTGCCTGCGCACCGTTACACAACCCGGCGATACGGTGCTTATTCAATCACCCTGCTATTATGGTATTATGGAAGCGTTGGAATACCTGGGTTTAAAAGCAGTTTCCATACCCAGTCACCCCGAAACCGGCATCGCGTTACCCCAGCTGGAAAGCGCCTGCGACCGGCTTAACATCAAGGCCTGTTTGCTGGTATCGAATTTCAATAACCCCGATGGCGCCAGCTTAAGCACGGCTGCCAAACAATATATCGCTGCCTTTGCAGCCAAACGTAAAATGCCGGTGATTGAAGATGATATTTACGGCGACCTGTTCTTTGGCACCAGGCGGCCGGATACGATTAAAACCTACGATAAACACGGCTGGGTGATGCTTTGCAGCTCATTCAGCAAATCACTGTTCCCCGGCTTCAGGATGGGCTGGTGTGCGCCGGGCCGTTTTGCCTATGAAGTGGAGCGTTTTAAATCGATGAACAATATTGCCAGCTGTAATTTTTCGCAACGCACCCTGCAATTGTTATTACATGGCGGCACCTACAACAGACACCTGCAGCAATTCAGAACCGCTTTGCAGAAAAACATGCTGAAAACCTTACAACTCGTGGAAAAACATTTTCCCGAAGGCACACGCGCCACCAAACCGCAGGGCGGACTGGTATTGTGGCTTGAACTGCCGCAGCACATTAATGCTGCTGCCTTACAGGAAGCTGCACTGGAAAAGAACGTAGCACTGGCGCCAGGTGAAATATTCTCCGCTACCGGCCAGTATAAACATTATATCCGCCTCAGTTATTGTAACCTGTGGAGTGCCAAAACAGAAAAGGCATTGATAAAACTCGGCCAGTTATGCCAAGGCTTCGCAGCTAAATTAGGCGCATAAACCACATTGGGTTATTTTTGAACAACAGCGATAGCATTCACCCCAAACAGGATGGATTTATGAACTTTTTAGCGGTATCCGGTATCAGCAACATACACGAGCAGGATGGAAATTTCGTTATTCACAACATCAGCTTCACCCTGCAGCAGTTTGTGCAGCTGGGTATTGCAGGCGAAACCGGCTGCGGCAAAAGCACGCTGCTGAAAATGATCGCAGGCTTTGCACAACCCAGTGCAGGCACCATTACCTTTCTCGGACAAAAAGTAATAGGCCCATACGATCAGCTGATACCCGGCCACCCCGGTATTGTATACCTTTCCCAGCATTTTGAACTGCCCAATTTTTTAACCGTAGCGCAAGTGCTGGAATATGTAAACGAGCTGCCCGAAGCAGAAGCCTTTGCCTTGTATGAAATATGCCGCATTACCCACCTGATGCACCGCAGAACAGACCAGCTTTCAGGCGGGGAAAAACAACGCATTGCCCTTGCACGCCTGCTGGTTACCGCACCCAAACTGCTGATGATGGACGAGCCTTTCTCCAATCTCGATACCATCCACAAAAACATTTTGAAATCGGTAGTACGCGATATCGCAGAGCGCCTCAAAATAACCTGCATCCTCGTATCGCACGACCCCATGGACAACCTGGCCTGGGCCAACCACATTATTGTGATGCAGAAAGGTGAAATTGTACAGCAGGGCACACCCGAACACATTTACCACCAGCCACTCAATGAATACGTAGCCGGACTGTTTGGCAAATACAACCTGTTAACTCCCGAACAGGCGCCGCTGTTCGCCAACATACCCACACTTGCTTTCAACGGCAAGCCACTGTTTGTACGCCCCGAACAATTCACCATTACTACATCAGCCAATAAATCAGTTAAAGGAACAGTCACCCGCGCCAGCTTCCTGGGCAGCGCATACGAGCTGGAAGTACAGCTGGCACCGCATTGCACCGTAACCGTAAAAACAACGAAAACGAATTATAAAGCAGGAAAAACAGTGTATTTGTCGGTGCCAGGCAGGAAGGTTTGGGAACTCAAATAATTTGAAAATTTGCCCGAAGGGCCCCTTCGGAGAAAGTGTGCTAATCTGAAGCAGTTAGCGATGGGTGGATGTTGCCGGTGGGGACACCGGCAACGGCGTCCGGGCAATGATTCGCTACGATCATCCCGACTGTCGACTGTCGATTCTCGATGTATTTCTTCACTCCCCCCGTTTTCCCGTTAACTGCGTAATGGCTTCCCGGTAGGTTTCGCTGATGGGCAGCTCGGTGTCGTTGATAAAAAGACTGTTTTTGCGGATGGCGGTGATACTGTCTACGGCTATGATATAAGATTTGTGGATGCGGATAAACTTAGCAGGCGGCAGTTCCGATTCAATAGATTTTACGCTGATGCGGGCCACCAGCGGATGCGCCTTGCCCTGCAAATGTATTTTTACATAATCCCGGAAACCCTCTACCCATAACACATCGGCGAATTTAATCTTCACCAGGCTGTAATCTACATTCAGGAAAAAGTAATCAGCGGCCGCTGTATTGCCCGGTGCCTGTTCAAGTGATTTGCGGGATTCTTTTAGCTGGAATAGCTCCCAGGCCTTGTTGCAGGCTTTTACAAACCGGTCAAGCTGCACAGGCTTCACCAGGTAATCTATCACATCAAGGTTATACCCCTGCAAGGCAAACTTTTCATACGCGGTAATGAATATCACCATCGGCCGTTGCGGCAGGCTTTCTATAAACTGCAGGCCGGTTAAACCGGGCATTTGTATATCGGCAAAAATAAGGTGAACCGTGTGCTGCTGCAATAACATGGAAGCTTCAAATGCATCGCTGCAAGTGGCTGCAAGTTGCAGGTAAGGCACCTGGCTGATATAGTTTTTCAGCAAAGCGAGCGCCAGTGGCTCATCATCAACGGCTATACACTGCAGCATGCGATAGGTTTAGCTGTAAAGATACTGTAAACAGGTTATCGGCGTCTGTTATCACCAGCGTATGTTCATCACCATACAACAGGTTTAAACGGCGGCGTACATTTACCAGGCCAATACCCGATGTTTTGTCTTTTATTTCTTTGGAAGCAGGATTGTACCGGTTGCGTACGGTAAAGTACAACACATCTCCCTGCACATCCAGCAGTATGTCGATGAACGCCTGCTCAATATAACCCGTACCATGTTTAAACGCATTTTCAATAAACGGAATCAGCAGCATGGGCGCAATATCGCAGGGGCCGGGCGGTAACTGCATGTCTACGTTTAACCGCACCTTGCTGCCAATGCGCTGGCGCTGCAGGTCAATATAATTCTGCAGGTACTCCACTTCCCTTGACAATGGCACACGTTCTTCATCGGCCTCGTACAGCATATAGCGCATTAGCCCGGAGAGCCTGAAAATAGTGGGTTCCAGCTCGTCTGATTTCAGCCGCACCAATGCTACCATGTTGTTGAGTACATTGAACATAAAGTGCGGACTGATCTGCGAACGCAGGAAAGACAGTTCCGTTGTCAGGTTTTCCTTTTCCTTCAGTTCTTTCAGGCGTTCTATCCTGGCCCTGTCGCGCAGCATCTGGTATACCGTTCCTGCACTAACCATCAGCAGGAACGGAAATATGCTGAAGCTGAGAAAGCCGCTGAAATGAAAGAAATCATCTTTGATCAGCCATTGAAAACACAACCAGTGTATGCAACCCAGTACAATAAACGTGAGCACCTGCAAACCTGCGTAAGACAGGTAACGTTTGCGGTTAATAAAGGCAGGAGTTAATACATAGGCATTCAGGTAAAACACCACTACCCATAACCCATTGGTAACAATACCCAGCCATTTAAAGCCTTTGTTATGAAAATGTGCATCCTGCGGACCTTTATCATACGAACGCAGTAAACTGGGCAGGGAGAAAAACAGTGTCCATACGGCTGCATGTATCAGCACCTGTACCCAGGTTCGCCTGTACCATTCTTTTTTTATTTCACGCTCGGGTTTGTACACCATTATTGTTGTGCATTACGAATCATAGCGGCTATTGCATACCCTGCATGCCATCCATGTTCTGGTTCATGTTTTTGCGTTTGAACAGCTGTGCGTCTATCTTACCAAAACGCCAGCTGAAGTTCAGGCGCACCATCTGCGGATCGCGCAGGCGGCTGTAATCCTGTATAAAATAAGCACTTTCTGCGTATTGTTCGTTTTTACGGGTGCGGAAAATATCACTGATGCTCAGCGATACCGAAGCCGCATCGTTTTTCAGGAAGGTTTTACGCACCGCGAAGTCAATTCCGTAAAAGGGTTTGATGTATCCCTGTGAAGCGCTCTGTGTTTGCATGCCGGGAGGGCCGCCACCCATACCGCCCTTGTTATCATTCACCGGCAGGTTGGTTTTGCTCTGGTAAGTTGCGGTTAATTGTAAGGTAATCTTTGCCGGCAGCTTAAAGTTGCTGTTGAATTTACCAAACCAGCTCAATATCGCATCCTGTGCAGCACTGGTGGCCTGTGCCGCATCTATTTTAGACTGGTAAAAATTCAGGTTGGTGCTGATATCCCACCATTTGGTTAAATAGTTTTGCGAGGTAATCTCCAGCCCTGCCGTATAACTTGAATTGGCATTGATATACGTATTGATGATATCCTGTTTTTCAGATACCGGGTTAGTTGCCGTATCCAGGTAACGCGTAATTAAATGATTGCTTCTTTTATAATAAGCCGATGCCAGCAAGGTGTTATTGCCCTTGAATGTTTTCATGTAAGAAAACTCGTACGATTGCGTAAACTCCGGCACCAGTGCGGGATTACCGCGGGTAATGTTCAGGCTGTCTGAGTAATCGGTATAAGGTATCAGCTGAAAGAAATTAGGCCTGTTGATGCGCCTGGTTACACTCAGCTGCAGTTGCTGGTTGTTGTTCAGTTTCTGCGTAAGAAAAACAGAGGGGAACAGGCTGATGGGATAATTATTGCTGAAATGTTCGCCTGTGTTTAACAGGTCACCGGAATAATCAGACCGTTCTGCACGCAGTCCCAGCTGGTAACCAAAATTTTTGATGGAGCTGGTAAGCGATACATATGCAGCATACACATTGTTGTTATTGGCATAATTGGTAGAGGCATAATCCAGCTTGTTGAATTTACCGGTAGCACTGTTCAGCAGGTAATTGTCATTGTTGTTTTCCAGGTGCTGCAATGATGCGCGCAAACCCGCTTCCAGCTTGGTTTTATCGTTAAATGGATGTACATAATCCGTTTGTATGGTGATAAACCTGTTTTTACCTGAGCCGATGGTTTGTTGCTGCTGCGTACCAAGGATATCGCCGCCGGGCTTGCTCATGTTATTGGTAGTGTACAGGGCATTGTTGGTATCGTGTCCGCCGAAGTAGTTGAAATCGGCAGTTAACTGCGCTCCTTCTTTTTTGAATAACTGTTTCAGTCCAAGCGTAAGCCCATTGCCGTTAAACACACGGTGCGTCTGGCTGTTGCGCACACTGTAGGCCGATACGGCTGAACCGCTGTACAGGCTGTCTGTTTGCGTATTCAGCACACTGGAAGGGGAAAACACTCCATGTACTTTTATGCCCGATACAGACAATGTTGTTTTACTGCCTGCGAAATAATCCAGTCCCAGTTTCGCAAACTGGAAACCGCCTTTGTTTTTATCGTAGTTGTTCTGCAGCACATTGGTAAGCGGATCGCCCGTGAGGTTTTCCCTTACGGTATTACCGCGTGTGCGGTCGCGCATCTGGTTGGTCATAACACTGGCCGATACGTTGAACTTGCCTTCCCGCACATTGATATCACCGCCTGCATTAATGCCGCCACGTTTGTCAACACCTGCACGCAGGTTACCATTATAGCCTGTTTTGCGGTTCTTCTTCAGCACAATGTTCAATATGCCTGCGCCACCACCGGATGCATCGTATTTGGCAGAAGGGTTGGTCATAATTTCTACGTTCTCAATGGCGTCGGCAGGTATCTGGTCGAGTGTTAAGGTAGTTGGTCTGCCATCAATGTAAATCTGTGGTGTGCTGTTGCGCATGGTTACATTGCCATCGATGTCTACGTTTACAGAAGGCACATTGCGCATTACATCCAGTGCGGTACCACCGGTGCTTACGATATTCTTTTCTACATTGAATACTTTTTTGTCCATATCCAGCTTCAGCATGGAGCGCGAAGCCGACACTGTAACCGCCTGCAACTGGTTGGCAGAAGACTGCAATGTTATATTACCCAGGTCTTTTTCAAAAGAAGGCATTTTGCCGCCTGCAGGCATGCCCTGTGAAGCAGCAACCATGCCTTGTTTGGGAGCCCCGTGGGCGGTATCGGCGGCGGGTAGCATAAAGCTGATGGGCAAACTGGTATCCTGCATGCCGCTCATCGATACTTTCAGGGTAAGTTTGCCACGCACCGGCAGGTCTTCAAAGTCAAATACCCCGTTTTGACGGGTCGTTTGTCCTTTCAGCAGCACATTTTTAGTGGTGCGTGTGGCAGAATCGCGTTTGGCCTGCAATACCAGTACCGAGGCACCGGATATGGGTTTGCCCTGTGCATCCACAATTTTACCGGATATATGGGCGGCAGGGTTACCACCAGGCATACCGCCCGGCGGAAATTGTTGCGCTTTCAGCAAATGAGCGGTGCACAGGCACAGCAGCAGGAATAAACAACGGCGGAGTAAAATTGCAGGCATAACCAGGTTTTGATCGGTAATCAGTTGAATTACGTCCCAAAACTAGTCAGCCCCCAGGCCGGGCCACTGCAAATGCTGCCAGCACCCAAAAAGCTGCGACGAAGGGGCGGGAACCTGGTGAATGAAGCCATTCGGGAATCGACTGTCATGATGCCGTTGCCGGTGTCCCCACCGGCAACCAGCCTCCGCACCAATCTACTCACCACTTTACTCACCACTCACCTGTTTTACTATTCACCAGTGCTGTTTTCACGCCTTCCAGTCTCCTAGCATGCGGCGCAGCAATATGATTTCGCCGGTATGGTAAGCAGTATGATCTGCAATCAGCAAGGCTTCGCGCAGCAGGTTTTGTCCTGTACCATGTGCCAGTGGTTCGTAAAGATCAGCCTCTTCACTTTCGAGCAATTCAATAAACGCCTTCCTGTCTTTTTCAACCTGCTTAACTGTATCATGAAAAGCCTTCATATTTGCGGGTGCTGCTTCTTTCGGCCAGTAATCATCGGGCCAGTTCATTTCTTTATAAGCAGGGTTTACACAAAACTCCAGTATGTCGGCTTGTGTTATACGCACATGTTCAACCAGCTGCCATAAACTGTACGGCACACCATGCGGCTTTTTGCCCAGCAAATCTTCCTTCATATCATGCACTGCATCTTCAAAACCGGCGTGTGCATTCCCCTTGTTCAACAAAAAAACCAATTCAGCAATCAATCCCTTGTTGCTTTCTGCGGTGGTTGCTTTTTTCATAGCTTATATTTGTTTAAATTAACACGCAGCCGGCCAATTGGTTGCAACGCATGAATGTTCCGGTGGTATGGATTTTGGGACAAAGTACACGCCCGCAAAGGGAATTATCAACCTCATTCAAAAAACGGATATGCAACATTTTCAGGCATTGGTTATCGGGTCTGGACAAGGCGGTACGCCGCTGGCAAAAAAGTTGGCGAACTCAGGGCAAACAACGCTGCTGGTAGAAAAAAGATGGATCGGCGGTACCTGTATCAATGACGGCTGTACGCCCACCAAAACCATGATCGCCGATGCGCGGAAAGCCTTCATTATTCAGAATGGATACAAATGGGGCATTTACGTAAACAACTACACCATTGACTTTGAACAGATACGCGAGCGTAAAGACAAGGTGGTGCAGCAATTCAGGAACGGTTCGCAGAAAGGACTGGAACACACGCCCAATCTCACCCTTGTTTTTGGCGAAGCTGCCTTTACGGGCGACAAAACCATTACCGTAACCAATAGCAAGGGCGAACAGGAAACATACACGGCCGACAAAATATTCATCAACACCGGCGCACAACCCGTGATACCCGATATTGAAGGATTAAAACAAACGCCTTACTATACCTCCACCACCCTGCTGGATGCACCCTATGTGCCGCCACACCTGGTAATACTGGGCGCAGGTTATATTGGTCTTGAACTGGGGCAGCTGTTTAAAAGACTGGGCAGCGAAATCACGATTATAGAAAGAGGCAGCCGCCTGCTGCAGCACGAAGACGAGGATGTGGCGGATGTAATTCAACAGGCATTGCAGGAAGATGGCATCCGCATTTTTACCAATACCAATGTGCTGAAAGTGACCGCACCCGATGAAGCTGAAGTAAACCTCACCGTACAGCAGAACGGCCGCCAGCTGCAGATTGAAGGCACCCACCTGCTGGTAGCTTCGGGCCGTGCGCCGCAAACAAAACAATTACATCCTGCTGCCGCCGGTATAGCGACAGACGAGCGTGGTTTTATCACAGTAAACGAATACCTCGAAACCAATGTACCCGGCATTTATGCGCTGGGCGATGTAAAACCCGGGCCCGCGTTCACGCATATTTCGTACAACGATTATATTGTAATTGCACACAACCTGCTCAACAACCAGCGCGTAAGCATACACGACCGGCCTGTGCCCTATTGCATGTTTACCGATCCGCAGCTGGGCCGTATTGGATATACGGAAAAACAGGCACGCGAAAAAGGATTTGACATATGGGTAACCACGATGCCCATGACCCATGTAGCACGTGCGATAGAAACCGGTGAAACCAGGGGACTGATGAAAGCCATCGTGAACAAGGCCGATAACCAGGTAATTGGTGCAGCTATTGCCGGCACTGAAGGTGGTGAGGTAATGACCATGCTGCAACTGGCCATGATGGGCAAACTTACCTGGCAGCAATTGCGGGAAACCATTTTTGCGCATCCGCTGTATGCAGAATCCATCAACAACCTTTTTTTGCAACTAGAGGATAAATAGCACCGCTCACCAACAGAGTGTGCAAGCAATTCCACAGTTTACCGTATAATGCCGTCCGGTTGCTATGAAAGCCGGGAATACAATGATAAAAGTTGACCAGCTATCTAAATATTTTACCCCGCTGAAAAAAGTGGTGGATGCTATTTCCTTTGAAGTAAACAAGGGCGAAACGCTTGTATTGCTGGGCACCAGCGGCAGCGGCAAAACCACTACCCTGCGTATGCTGAACCGGCTGATAGAACCCAGCAGCGGCACTATTACTATTAACGGGCAAAACATATTACAGCAACCAGCAGATGCACTGCGCCGCCAGATGGGGTATGTGCTGCAGGAGACCGGCCTGTTCCCGCATTACACCATTGCAGAGAACATTGCCATTGTGCCGGGCCTGTTGCAATGGCCCAAACAGCAAACCGCCGCACGTACCGAGGAGCTGCTGCACAAACTGCAGCTGCCGCCCCATGAATACAGCGAAGCTTACCCGCGCGAGCTCAGCGGCGGCCAGCAACAGCGCGTAGGGCTCGCCCGCGCCCTGGCGGCCAACCCGCCTATTTTACTGATGGATGAACCCTTCGGCGCACTGGACCCCATTACCCGTGGTATGGTGCGTAAAGACTTTATGGCGCTTGATGAACTGCACCAGAAAACCATCGTACTGGTAACCCACGATGTAAACGAAGCCTTTATTATGGGCACGCAGATATGCCTGATGCACGAAGGCCGCATTGCACAAATAGGCTCGCCGGCAACACTGCTGTTTAACCCGGCCAATGATTTTGTGCGCAATTTCTTCAGCGAGCAGCGCCTGCAGCTGGAGTTGCGCATTATGCGCATACACGATACCTGGCAATGGCTGCCTTCAGCCGCGCCGGGCAACAATGCACAACCACTGCAGCCCGGTACCAGCTACTGGGATGCGCTGGACCAACTGAACACCGGCGGCGCTTTTTTTGTGCAATACCAGGGAGAAACAAAATCCGTCACCAGTGAGGCCCTGTTCACGGCCCTTAACCAATACAAAGCCCAAAAACAATAATACATGCAGGAACAACAGGGCTTTTTTGAATTTATACGGCAACAGTCGGGCAAGCTGCTCGAGCAAACGCTGGTGCATATTGGCCTCACCTTTATTTCACTCATCATTGCACTGGCCATTGGTGTAACACTGGGCATACTCATCAGCCGCAAACGCTGGCTGGCAGGCCCTGTGCTGGGTGTGGCAGGCGTGCTGCAAACCATCCCGAGCATTGCCCTGCTGGGCTTTATGATACCCTTACTGGGCATAGGCCCCAAACCTGCCATTGTGGCCCTGCTGCTGTATGCCCTGCTGCCCATTATCCGCAACACTTTTACCGGTATTACCGGCGTAAACCCCGCCGTGCTGGAAGCAGCCAGGGGCATGGGCATGAGTGATGCGCAAATATTGCGCAAAGTGCAGCTGCCGCTGGCCATGCCGGTGTTGCTGGCAGGTATCCGCATTGCCACGGTAATTAATGTAGGAGTGGCTACGCTGGCCGCATACATTGCTGCAGGCGGTTTGGGTGAATTTATCTTTGGCGGTATTGCCCTCAACAATACCAACATGATTCTTGCAGGCGCCATACCGGCTGCTTTGCTGGCGCTGCTGTTTGATGGCGCTTTGTCCCTGCTGCAACGTGTTAACTATCGTAAAATGCGCCTGGCAGTATGGATTTTGCCGCTGGCGCTGGTGGCGCTCTCCTCGTTTTACCTGCTGCCGGCCACGTACAACGGCAAAATACTCGCGGGTTTCACGCCCGAATTTATGGGGCGTATGGATGGCAACCTCGGACTTAGAAAAGTATATAACCTGAACCTGCGCACACTTGTGATCAACGATATGGTGATGTACAAGGCAGCATATGAAAAAAAACTGGATGTGATCAGCGGCAGCACTACCGATGGCCGTGTAAAAGCTTTTGACCTCGCTGCGCTGGAAGACGACAAACATATTTTTCCGCCCTATTATGCCGCGCCTATTGTTAACGAACAAACGTTGGCACGATTTCCGGAACTGGAACCGGTACTGAACAGCCTGAGCGGTAAAATAAACGACCAGGTGATGACGGCCCTCAACTACCAGGTGGATTATTTGAAACAAAGTCCTGAAGCAGTAGCCAAGGATTTTCTCACAAAAGCAGGTTTATACAAATCACCACGGCAGGGCAGCAAGGGCAGCATCACCATCGGTTCTAAAATATTCGGCGACGGCTACATACTGGCATATATGTATAAGATGCTGGTAGAAGGAAACACGGATTTAAATGTGGTGACCAAAACAGGTTTGGGTGGCACCAAAATTTGTTTTGAGGCGCTGCGCAACGGTCAGCTGGATATGTATCCCGAGTACACGGGCACCGGTTTGCTGGTTATTTTACAGGCAACAAAAAACACGGTAGACAGCCTGGCACAGCAGCCAGACAAAGTGTATCACTACGTGCAGCAGCAGTTTGCCGCACAATATCATATTCAGTGGATGCAACCCATCGGCTTTAACAACACCTACGCGTTGATGATGCGGCGCAGCGATACCGCAGCATTGCATATTCACAGTATTTCAGCCCTCAAATCTTATTTAACAGCTCATTAAACGCACGGTATGCAATTAGTAAACGAGTACAAAAAAGTGCGCGACAGATCAATCCATATCTGCCGCCCGCTGAAGACAGAAGATTATGTGGTGCAACCCGTGGTAGATGTCAGTCCGCCCAAGTGGCACCTTGGCCATACTACCTGGTTCTTCGAAACCTTTTTATTGTCGCCGCATTGCCCGGGCTACGAGGTGTTCGACGCAGAGTATAATTATGTATTCAACAGTTATTACGAATCAGTTGGCGCACGCGTTATACGCACCCACCGCGGCAACCTCAGCCGCCCTGCTGTGGAAGATATTTTCCGCTACCGTGAATATGTAGATGAAGCCATGCTCGGCTGGCTGAACCAGGATCTTTCACTTGAATTACAGCAATTGGTAGTACTCGGACTTAACCACGAAGAACAACACCAGGAGCTGCTGTATACCGATATCAAATACATTCTCGGTCATAACCCGTTGTTCCCGGCTTACGGCCCATTTGAACAACCTGCTGTAGCCCCCGCCGCACACAGCGGCTTTATCCCGGTAAAAGCCGGCATTTACGAAATTGGGCATGCAGGCGATGGTTTTTGTTTCGACAATGAGCAGTCGCGCCACAAAGTATACCTGCAGGATTATGCGATCAGCGCGGCACAGGTAACCAATGCTGAATACCTGCAGTTTATTGAAGATGGTGGTTATACCGATTTCAGGCACTGGCTGGCCGAAGGCTGGGACTGGGTAAAAAGCAACCACGTAACCGCCCCGTTATATTGGCACAACATCAATGGCGAATGGTTTTGTTATACCTGGCAGGGCCTGCAGCCATTGCAGTTACACGAGCCGGTGGCGCACATCAGCTATTACGAAGCCAATGCCTATGCCGCCTGGAAAAAGATGCGCCTGCCTACTGAGTTTGAATGGGAAGCCGCAGCACGGCAGTTTAACTGGGGCCGCAGATGGGAATGGACCGAAAGTGCCTACCTGCCTTATCCCGGTTTTAGCAAGGCGCCCGGCGCTATTGGTGAATACAATGGTAAGTTTATGGTAAGCCAGATGGTATTGCGCGGCGCCTCGGATGTTACACCGCCCAACCATAGCCGTATTACTTACCGCAACTTTTTTCAGCCCAACCTGCGCTGGCAGTTCACCGGCATCAGGCTGGCGAAATAAAACGATGTAGGTTTTATGCAGACCTTTGTACGTTACTGTTTAAAATGAACTAAGGTAGCCCCTGATTTAGCTGAACACTTTGTTTCCATGCAAACAACTGCGCACCCGATGCGTTTAGTAAATGAGTAAATCGAGTAAAACGAAAAGAAAAATAAACACTATGAATGCTACCGAATTGCTTACCGTACCATGCACGAAGCACTCGACGTTTTATGCAGATGTGATAAAGGGCCTGAGCGCACCACAGAAATACCTTGATTCAAAATATTTTTACGACGCTACGGGCGACCGGCTGTTCCAGGAAATTATGCGCTGCGAGGACTACTATCCTACCCGCTGCGAAATGGATATACTGAGCAACCAGTCTGCCGCAATCAGCAATGTGCTGGGCCGTCATTGCCGCTCATTTGATGTGATTGAACTGGGTGCAGGCGATGCCACCAAATCAATACACCTGCTGCAGCAATTGCAGCAACAGCACCGGGATTATACGTATTATCCCATCGATATTTCTTCCAACGTGATTGACCTGCTGGAACATACCCTGCCGGTTGAAGTGCCCGGCCTGTCGATACAGGGTTTAAACGGCGAATACATGGATATGCTGCTGCTGGCGAAAGACCTTTCGCCCAAAAACAAGGTTGTGCTGTTTATGGGCGCCAATATCGGCAACTTTACACCCGATGAGGCATTGCAATTCTGCCGTACCCTGCGTGCACATTTGCAGCCCGGCGATTTGCTGCTCACCGGTTTCGATCTCAAAAAGCACCCGCAGGTTATCTTAAATGCCTACAACGACCGCCAGGGCATTACCCGCGCGTTTAACCTGAACCTGCTGCACCGCATTAACCGCGAGCTGGGAGCAGATTTCAATACGCAGCAGTTTGACCATTATCCCATGTACGACCCCTCTACCGGTGCCTGCAAAAGCTACCTGGTAAGCAAAACCACGCAGCAGGTGCATATTGCCGAAGACGTAGTGATCGGCTTCCGGGAAAACGAACTGATCTATATGGAAATTTCCCAAAAATACAGTCTCGAAGAAACAGACCATCTTGCCTTCGCATCAGGCTTTACACCCGTAGCCCGCTTCTTCGACCGCAAGAAGTGGTTTGCAGATTGTTTGTGGAAAGCGTGATAAAATACAGGTGAATAGTGAATAAAGATAAGGGCCGCCGGCTTTGCCGGCGGCCCTTATCTTTTATATTGTGCCTGCGCTGGTGTCCTCACCGGCGCTCCTACTCACTTCTCAAACTCTTCACGGGGTTTGCATACGCTGCACGCAGGGCCTGCATGCTTACGGTTGCAATGGTAAGGAACACCACTGCGCCGATGGTAATAAGAAATATCCACACCGAAATGGTGGTGCGGTAATCGTATTGCTGCAGCCAGCGGTGCATACAATAATACGATACCGGTACGGCGATAAAAAACGATACAAGAATAAGCGCAAGAAAATCTTTCGACAACAACGACCATACATTCAGCACAGAAGCGCCCAGAACTTTGCGTACCCCTATTTCCTTGGTACGCTGCTCGGCAGTGAAAGAGGCCAGCCCGAACAAACCAAGGCAGCTGATAAAAATAGCAAAGCCGGTAAATAGTGTGGCCAGGCTGCTGATACGTTCTTCCGCAGCAAATTTCGTAGCATAGTCACTGTCTACAAAGCTGTATTCAAAAGGCGTTGCAGGACTGTATTTTTTAAACACCGCTGCCACTTTATCCAGTGCGGCCTTTGTGCCTGCAGCCGTGTTCAGTTTAATATTAAACACATTTGTCCATTCATAATTCAGTGCAAAAATCACCGGTTTGGCATCATCAAACGGAGATTCCATCACCATATTTTTCACTACACCAATTATGCGGTAGTTCTTATCCGGGTAGCTGCTGTAGAGATATTCAATGGTTTTGTTTACCGGATCTTTCATACCAATCAGTTTGGCAGCTGCTTCATTGAGGATAAACGCAGCAGAATCGGAAGCAAAGTCACGCGAAAAATCGCGGCCATCCACGAACTGCCAGCCGATGGTTTTACCAAATTCATGGGATATGCCTACTACCCCGAACGAAAGGTTCTGTGAAGGATCTTTACCAGGCCAGTTAAAACCGGTCTGGTGCGACCACACCCCCGTTGTAGGGCTCGATGAAACAGCCATATTCAGCACACCGCCCGAATGAAGCAGGTCGTTGCGGATGGCATCAAAATGGCCTGTGTATTCTTCAACATTAATAGGCACATTAATCAGGTCTGCACGCGAATAACCTACCGGCCTGTTACGTACGTAGGTAATTTGCTGGTACACCACCAGCGTGGCAATAATCAGCGAGGCAGATACGGTAAACTGCAGCACCACCAGCACCTTGCGCGGTATTGCACCGTTTTTGGCCTGCAGCATACTGCCCTTTAATACTTTAACCGGCTGAAAAGAAGAAAGGAAAAATGCCGGGTAACTGCCGGCAAGTAAACCGGTGAGCAGCGTAAAACCAGCCAGCAGCAGCCAGAATACCGGGTTCTGCCAGGGCAGTGCCATTTGTTTCTGGGCAATGCTGTTAAACCAGGGCAAAGCGAGCGCCGCGATTAATAAGGCCAGCAGCATAGCAATACCGGCAAGCAAAACAGATTCGCTTAAAAACTGCGCTACCAGTTGCCCGCGCAATGAACCTACTGCTTTGCGTATGCCCACTTCCTTTGCCCGTTTTTCAGAGCGGGCTGTGCTCAGGTTCATAAAATTAATGCAGGCCAGCAGTAATATAAACAATCCAACAACGCCAAACATCCATACAAACTGGATGGCGCCACCATTGTTTTTACCATTCTTGAAATCACTGTACAAATGCCATTTGCTCATCGGGTGCAGCAGCACTTCCGGTTTGTCTCTACGGCCATGCCCTTCCAGCAGGTGTTTTACTTTGCTGGATACCTGCTGCGCATCACGGCCGGGTTGTAGCTGCGCGAAAATATTGTAGGAGTTGGAGTTCCATTCCTGCGACATATCATCTTCTTCGCCGGTGCTGCGCAAAAAGGCATATGCCATCATGTACTGCACATCACTGAAGCTGCTGTTACGGGCAAAATCGTTAAATACACCAGCTACTTTTGCCAGGTGCCTGTTATCAACCTTAATGGTTTTATTCAATGCCGGCTCATGGCCAAATAAGGAAGTGGCCAGTGAACTGCTTATTAAAACAGAGGAAGGATCGGTTAATGCATTCACATTACCGTATTGCATAGAAAGGGAAAGAATATGCGGCAAATCCGGCTCGGCAAAATACCCTTTTGTCATCACCTGCTTATCACCCACACCCATTAAGCGGGAGCGTTGCTGCGAGCTTAAGGCCACATATTTAAAATCAGCCGCATAATTTGTTCGCAATGCACTGGCGAGCGGATAGGCATTCGATGACCGGGTGTTGATTTCATCACCATGCGTCTGGTTGTGTAACACCTGCACAATATCCCGGTAGTTGGCGATACTGCGGTTATACGTTACCTCATCCCATATCCACAACCCGATTAATAAGGCAGCAGCCATACCCAGCGCAAGACCGGATATATTAATCAGTGCATAAGCTTTACTCTTCCGCAGGTTGCGCAGTGCAATTTTCAGGTAGTTCTTAAACATAAAGGGGCAATTTAACAGGCTGGTTATTCACACATTCCGCAAGCACAATGTAAAGGGTTTAAAAAGCAGGCCAGATTACAATATATTAATAATCAAACAGATAAACAGAACAGCATGCCGGTTTCCTGTCCGTTTCCGGCACTGCGCTGTACGCTTTCGATACACAACTGTATAGTGAAAAAACGCCGCAGCTGTCCGTAATTTCCACACCTTTTTTCCCTGCCGCAAGGCCGCCTGTGCGTAATCCTGCTCCGGCATAATGTTGGTGACACCTGTTCCAAAACACCGTTTATGGCAACACAAACCAGCTCTACCATACATGCAGATTCAAAGCTGCATACTTTTTTTGTGAAACAGTTGCAGGATATTTACTGGGCCGAGAAAAAGCTCGTAAAAACACTGCCCAAGCTCGAAGAAGCCGCCACCACCGCCAAACTCAAAGAAGCTTTTCACAGTCACCAGATACAGACCGAAACCCATGTATCGCGGCTCGAAAGCATATTTGAACTGGTTAACGAAGAACCACAGGCATTAAAATGCGCAGCTATGGCAGGCATTACCGATGAAGGCGAAGACATTATTGATGAAACAGATGAAGGCACCGCACAACGCGATGTAGGCCTCATTTTCGCAGGGCAGAAAGCCGAACATTATGAAATAGCTACCTATGGCGGCATGCACCAGCTGGCCAAAACACTGGGCTATGCTGAAGTGGCCAACCTGCTGGCACAAACACTGGATGAAGAAAAAGAAGCAGACGAACTGTTAACCAGCATTGCAGAAAATGACATCAATTACCAGGCACTGAACGAAAAGGACGACGAATAAGGTACATGGTTATCACGCACTTCACCTATTACTCACCATCCTTCCAAAATCAACTATTATGAAGCAACGGATTTATTTTCCGGAAAGATCAAAATCCATTGTTGTGGCCGAAGGCTATGCCAGCATGCACTCTGCACAAAATGCGGTGGACCTGTTTTTAACAGATGTGTCGTATAATGAAGAACCGGAATCAGGATTTCATTATACCCGTGAAAAACCATGCAGGCAGGATAAGAAGAAAGAAAGGATTGTATTCTCGATCAGTTCGCACTAAGCATTCGCATACAAATGCACAGGCAGCTGCACTGCCTGTGCATTTCATACAGCTTTTATCAAGACAGGTGTTTACTGATCTGTTCATTGCACCAATCCAGCAGATCGGGCTCTATACCTGTGTCTGTATTATTATCAGGCACCCATTTCCCATCATTGTTCTGTAGATAAAATACCACTGTTCCGTGCTGCGGGTGCAACATAACCGCCAGTATGCGGCCGGTGAACTGAATGCGCTCATCCTCTCCCAGTCTTGCTTCATGAAAGAAAGAAGTGTAGAACAGGTCTGTATCTTTCTTAAATGAAGCGGTAAATGGCCCCGGCGTATAATCGTTGCGCAATGCTGTTTTTGTTGTGATGTCTGACATAGATTATCCTTTTGCAGCTAATGGTGCAAGGGTGATGCCAACCTTTTCCACCCACGCTTGTATTGCTTTCACAACCATAACATATGGCAACATTACACAACCAGGTAGCAATGGTAACAGGGGCAGACAGGGGTATTGGCGAGGGCGTGGCACTGGCGCTGGCAGCAGCAGGGGCAACTGTTATCATCAATCACTCTTCTGCCAAAAGTAAAGACACAGCAACAGCTGTATTGCAAAAGATCATTGCTGCAGGCGGCAAAGGTTCTGTTGAGCAATGCGATGTAAGTAAAGAAGAGGAAGTGCAGCGCATGTTCGCCAGCAGCATTGCCCAACATGGTACCATTGATATACTGGTGAGCAATGCAGGCCTGCAGCAGGATGCACCTTTTACAGAAATGACGCTTGAACAATGGAACAAAGTGATCGGCGTAAATTTAACAGGCCAGTTCCTTTGCGCACGGGAAGCCATTAAAGAATTTCTCAAACGCGGTGTACAACCGCAGCGGTCTGCTGCAGCAGGTAAAATCATTTGCATGAGCAGCGTGCATGAACTGATTCCCTGGGCAGGCCATGCAAATTATGCAGCCAGCAAGGGCGGCATTAAAATGCTGATGCAAACATTGTCGCAGGAATTTGCACCGCAGAAAATACGCATCAACAGCATTGCACCCGGTGCCATTAAAACAGACATCAATAAAGAAGCCTGGGATACACCTGAAGCAGCTGAAAAACTGCTGGGGCTGATTCCCTATCAACGCATCGGCGAAACCAGCGACATTGGTAAAGCAGCAGTATGGCTGGCCAGCGATGAGAGTGATTACGTAAATGGCATCACCCTTTTTGTTGACGGGGGCATGACTTTATTTCCCGGTTTTTCCTCAAACGGGTAACAAAACCATCACCCCGCCGGGTGGGCGCAACCTGCCTTTTTGTTGGGCATTCTTGTGTGCTTACTAACAATCAACGGATTATAGTGCATGGCATACCCATTGCTTTACAGGTGTTGAACATACTTGTATCCTTATGAAAATAGCACAGATTGCACCACTGTATGAAGCAGTGCCACCCCGCTTGTATGGCGGCACTGAACGCGTTATTCATTACTTAACGGAAGAACTCGTGAAGCAGGGGCATGAAGTGACCCTGTTTGCATCGGGCGATTCAATTACCGCCGCACGGCTGGTCGCCACTGTACCCGAAGCACTGCGTTTAAACCCGCACTGCATTGATCCCATGGCGCACCATATATTGCAGATGCAGCAGGTAATTAACCGCAGCCATGAATTTGATATCCTGCATTTTCATACCGATTTCCTGCACTTCCCGTTTTCGGCACAATGTGCCCAACCCTGCATTACCACGTTACACGGCAGGCTTGATATACCCGACCTGCAACCTTTGTACAATCATTTCCGTAAGCAGAAAGTGGTCTCTATTTCTGCCAGCCAGCGTAAACCATTGCCGCAGGCCAACTGGATTTCAACGGTGTATCATGGTTTACCGCGTCACCTGCACCGCCTGCACGCAACGCCCGGAAACTACTTCGCCTTTATCGGCCGTATTTCACCCGAAAAGCGGGCAGACAGGGCTATTGAAATTGCCATTGCCTGTAACACGCCCATTAAAATAGCAGCCAAGATTGATAAAACAGATGAAAGCTATTTCCGGGAACACATTGCCCATTTGTTCGATCACCCGCTGGTAGAATACATCGGTGAAATCAATGAAACACAAAAGACTGCCTTCCTTGGTAACGCCAAAGCATTGCTGTTCCCGATTGACTGGTCAGAACCCTTCGGCATGGTATTAATTGAGGCCATGAGCTGCGGTACGCCGGTGATTGCATTTAACCGTGGTTCTGTACCCGAAATTATTGATGATGGTGTTACCGGTTTTATTGTAAACAATGTAAGCGAAGCAGTGGCCGCATTGCAACGGTTGCCCATGTTAAACCGCAGCGTAATACGCACAGTGTTTGAGCAGAAATTCACAGCTGAACGCATGGCACGCGACTATGTGCAGGTATACCACCAGCTCACCAGCAATGCACAGCGCAGCAACCCGCGCATGCTGCCTGCTTCGTTAACAGCAAACACATTGTACCCTGGTAAAGTAGGTTGATTGTAACGGCTCTTTTGTCAACAACCTGTTATTAATAAAATTTAAGCGCGCGTAAATCAGGGTGAGGCACGATTTAGGGAGCAGTTTGCCTTCAGACAAATAAACTGTTACCTATGCTTACCAATGCCATGCCCGCAACAGAAGACGATAAATACCACATCTCGGCCGATTCGGTGAATGCAGACGAACGCATTAAAGTACTGAACCATTTTGACAGCTTCGGCATATTTGACCGCTGGGGTAATATACAGCAGCAGGGAAAAATGGTACATGGCATTTACCATGAAGGCACACGTTTTATTAACCAGCTGGTATTGCTCATCAACAACGAAAAACCTTTATTGCTCAGCAGCACCATTAAGGAAAACAACGATATATTGTCGGTTGATTTAACCAACCCTTTCCTGCAGCGCTGCAATATACCCGAGAACAGTGTGCACATCTCCCGCTCACAGTTTATGCGCAACAATGCCTACTACGAAAAAATCACCTGCATTCATTTCGGCGAGCAAAACTGCTCCTTTGAACTGAGTTTATTGTTCGACGGTGACTTCAACGATATTTTTGAAATACGCGGTGTAAAAAGAAAAGTAAACAAGCCACCGGTATCCACGCATCATACTGCCAGCACACTCGCCATTCAATACCATGGACTGGATGATATACCCCGCGAAGCGCAGATCAGTTTTACCGGTACGCTGCCCTCTGGTATCAGCAGCAACCGAGCTACATTCAACATTAGCCTGGTACCGCAGCAGCGTGTGGAAATACAGTATGCCATCTTCTTTAAATCAGGCGCCGATGCCAGGCCACCGCTGAGTTTTGAGGAAGCAGAGCTGTCGATACAACAGGAGTTTGGCAAAATCAGCAAGCTGTTTACCGCCATCACAACCTCGAACGAACAGTTCAACCATTGGCTTACGCGCTCAAAATCTGACCTGCTTTCCCTGTTATCGCAAACCACTTATGGCATGTACCCCTATGCGGGTGTGCCCTGGTACAATACTGCTTTTGGCCGGGATGGCATTATCACCGCCATGGAAACCTTATGGGCTGCGCCTGAGATAAGCCGGGATGTATTGTGGTTTTTGGCCAACAAACAAGCCGGCGCACTGATACCGGAGAAAGATGCGGAGCCTGGCAAAATACTGCACGAAACAAGACTGGGCGAAATGGCCAATACCGGTGAAATTCCGTTTAAGGAATACTATGGCACCATTGATGCCACGCCCCTTTTTATTATGCTGGCAGGCATGTATTACGAGCGCACAGGCGATCGCAATTTCATACGCTTGTTATGGCCGCACATAAAAGCTGCACTGATCTGGATCAATGATTACGGTGATATTGACGGTGATGGTTTTGTAGAATACAAGAACAAGGCAGAGAACGGCCTGGCCAACCAGGGCTGGAAAGATTCATTCGATTCGGTGATGTATGCAGATGGGGAGCTGGCCGAAGCGCCTATTGCGTTATGCGAGGTGCAGGGATATGTGTATGCCGCCAAAAGTTATGCCGCCAAACTGGCCAACATGATGGGCGAACCCGATTTATCGGTCATTTTATTTGTAGAAGCCGACCAGCTGAAACAGCGCTTTAACGAACAGTTCTGGGATGAAGAACTGCAGTGTTATGTGCTGGCGCTGGATGCACAGAAACGGCCCTGCCGCGTGGTAAGCTCTAACGCAGGCCATTGTTTGTTTACACGCATTGCGCATACCGACAAAGCCGCCAAACTGGCCAAAACACTGCTGCACAAAAACAGTTTCGCCGGCTGGGGCATCCGCACACTAAGTGCAGCCGAGAAACGCTACAACCCCATGAGTTACCACAACGGATCGATATGGCCGCACGACAATGCGCTGATCGCCTATGGTTTTTCTCTGTACGATTTAAACAGTGAAGCTTCCATAATAATGCAGGCGGTATTTGAAGCATCGCTGTATATAGACCTGCAACGCATGCCCGAACTTTACTGCGGCTTCGAACGCCGCGCGCAGGAAGGCCCTACCGCCTACCCTGTGGCCTGCTCACCGCAGGCATGGTCTGTCGCCGTGGTGTTCATGCTGCTGCAATCCTGTTTTAAAATCGAGATCAACGCAATACGCAAAACTGTATACTTAAACCAGCCGCAGCTACCTGCCTACCTGGGCGAAGTTACGGTGATGCACCTGATGCTGAACGGGGAACCCTGCAGTTTTAGGTTAAGTCTGCATGCAGGCGATGTAATGCTGCACCTGCTGCAAAAACCATCCGACTGGGAATTGCTGATCAGGAAGTAGGTTTGAAAGTTTAATGTTTGAAGTTTAACGTTCATTGACAATAACAATAAAACAATAAAGCCATTAAGCCATCAAACAATCCTTCTTCCGTATCTTAGTGCCACAACTCGATCATCAAACCTATTTGCTTAACTATGTTTAAAAAATCACGCAGGCAATTTATAGCTGCTTCTGCCAAAACAGCCGCCGTTACTGCAGTTGCAGGTTTGGGTGCAACCGGCGCCAAAGCGGCAGCCAATAACAACCCCAAAGTATTTGTGCACCATGTATATTTCTGGCTTAAAAACCCGGATAACCAGGAAGACAAAGCCAAACTGCTCGCAGGACTTAAAACACTATCTACCGTTAAAACCATCCGGCAGTGCCATGTGGGCGTACCGTCCAGCACCAACCGCGATGTTATTGACCGCTCTTACAGCGTATCCTGGCTCCTGTTTTTCAAAGACAAAGCCGACCAGGACAGCTACCAGGTAGATCCCATTCACCTGAATTTTGTAAAAGAATGCTCCCAGCTGTGGACCAAGGTGATCGTGTACGATTCAGAAGATATCTGAGGAGATGGTTGTATGGTTAGATGGATCTATGGTTACTAAAAAAGAGCGCAGCGCGCTCTTTTTTTGTTTATACATATACTTCTTTTACCAATAACATCCCTCGGGCGCGTTGTTCGAGACCCATAATACACAACCCCTTGATTACGAACTTTATTAAAATTTCGCTTCGCTCACAGACTCGCTAGGATAGTCTCGACGTGTCGACTCTCGACTCTCGATTACAGACTCGCTAAGTTCACTCACGACTGACGACTGACGGCTCACGATTCACACCCACTGCTGCACCACCACGCACACATGCGATTCATCCAGCAAAGCAAACTCCTTCGCATTCCAATCCCGCAGGGTTATCTCGGGCAAATTCGGGTGCAACATATCAGGGTGTTTGTCGCGGATATGTGTGTACAGCGCTTCAATATCATCTGTTTCAATACGCAGTTCCGGGCGGTCTTTCATAGCATATTCTTCGCTCTGGATCAGGTGCAGTTTAACACCATCCCTGCCTACCACGCAAAACGGATCGGCAGATTCCAGTTCCTGGTAAATAATGGCGCAACCGAGGCATTCAACAAATAAACGCAGCCCTACCCGTATATCGGTATAAAAAACGTTCGGTATCAGTATTTTCAGTTTCATACCCGCAAAATAACGGATTGGCAGCAAATTTCACACCCTCGCCAATCCAACTTTAAACCTCAAACGTTAAACTTCCAACCTTCGCATTCCCGTCCATACACCACCAGAAACCGTCCATACGTCAACTCCTTTTTTAACGCCGGACCGGGTTGGGTTTCTTTACAGTAAAATTGAATATATGCAAACCAAAACCGCTTCAAGACAAACCTGGCTCGACTGGCTGCGCATCGCATCCATTGCCGGCGTTGTATTTTTTCATTCCTGCATGCCCTTTGCCACCGGCGAAACCTGGCACCTGCGCAACGAAGAAACCAGTGATCTTATGCTGGAATTTGTAATTTTCATGCACCTTATACGCATGCCGCTGCTGTTCTTTATTTCAGGCACTGTTAGTTATTACATGATGCGTAACCGCAGTGCAGCCAGTTTCATTGGTTTGCGGGTACGCCGTTTGCTATTGCCCCTGCTGTTTGGCATACTGGTGATTGTACCGCCGCAGATTTATTTGGAAAGAGCCGCCAATGGCTATACCGGCAGCTTCTGGGATTTCTACCCGTCTATATTCAAATTCCAGCCATACCCGCACGGTAATTTCAGCTGGCATCACCTTTGGTTTATTGCCTACTTGTTTTTGTACGATCTGCTGCTGGCCCCTGTATTCGCGTGGCTGATGCGCCCTGAAAATAAACTGGTGAAAAGCCTGGCTGCGCTGGCACATAACAAACGCATTTACCTGCTGATGATTCCCTCTTCCCTCTGGTTTGCCTGGCGCAGCCCGTATTTTCCGCAAACCGCAGACATTGTGCACGACGGCTGTTATTTTGTATACTGGATGTTATTCCTGGTAGCCGGCTTTCTTTGCATTATTCAGCCTGCACTGATGGAAAGCCTGCAACGCAACCGCCGCTTTTCACTAAGCATGGGTATCATTACGTTTGTTGCTGTAAGCTGCTTCCGCTGGAACCATTGGGCACCCTGGAACCATACCAGTCCATTTATGGGTGAAGCCATCCATTACCTGCTGCTGGCACTGAAACCGGTGATCACATTCACCTGGGTATTCGCCCTGCTGGGTTATGGCAAACAGTACCTCAACAAACCCGGCAAACTGCTGCCCTATTTAAACAATGCGGTATACCCGTTCTTTATACTGCACCAGACTGTCATTGTACTCATTGCCTGGTACGTGCTGCCAATGCATGAAAGCATTATGATGAAATACTGGTTTATTGTTGCGGTTACTTTTATGGCCAGCATCAGCATTTACCACCTGTTTATCCGCCCCTTTGCCATCACCAGGCTGCTGTTTGGCATGAAACCCGATGCGGCAGCAAAACCCGCTCAGCAACAGCAACCGGCAACAGCACCACAGGCAGTTTTGGCGAACCTGCATGCAGAACATACACATGCCATTATATCTTAGTAATTTTAACCATCATGCAAGTAAGGCTCCGACATTTTTTTCCTGCCATTTACGGTCTGCTGGTGTACACCTGCATACGCCTGGTAAACGATACCGGGTTTGGCATCCGTTTCTGGCTGCGGCCCTGGCATATCACGGTACTGGAAGTAGGGATGTCTATACTCACTTCGTACATCACTATTTTTATTGTACGCAAACTGGCCGCACGGTTTAACCGCCGTACCACCAGCAAACTCACTGCCATGCAGGTATTGAAAGAGTTTGCCGTGATAACCCTGGTAAGCCTGCTGCTCAACAACCTGCTGCTGATACCCTTTGAAATGGTCACCGACAACGGGCTGCAGCTGATAGACGTGGTGCTCTCCAACGTAATCCCCACCCTGTTTATACTGTTGTATTATGCTATCCTGCGCGGCAATGGGTATCTCAACAATTATATCCAGCAGCAACTGCAAACAGAGAAAATAAAGAACGACCAGCTGGCTACTGAACTGAAATTCCTGAAAGCGCAGTACCACCCGCATTTCCTGTTCAACGCATTAAACACCGTATACTTCCAGATGGATGAAGATGTGCAGGCAGCCAAACAAACCATTGAAGGCTTTTCATCTTTATTGCGTTACCAGCTATACAACCAGCAGCAAACCGTTCCCATTGCAGAAGAACTGCAGTACCTGAAACATTTTATACAGCTGCAGCAGCTGCGCATGAACAAGGCACTCATTTCCTTTAACACCGACCCGGAACTACAAGGACACCTGTACCCGCTGCTGCTGTTGCCGTTGATTGAAAATGCCTGTAAGTACGCCGACGGGCAGCACCCCATCAGCATCAATGCAACGCATAAGGAAGGCTGGCTGCAGTTCACCGTAGAAAACCGGGTGCCGCATGTGGGTATCGCCATTAAAAAAGGCGGTATAGGACTTGAGAACCTGAAACGCAGGCTGTCACTGCTGTATAACAATCAGCACCAGTTCCAGGTACGGCATACCACCGACTGTTTTAAAGTACAATTATCTATTCCCCTTTTTCCAAAACCTGCAACGCATGCATAAACTTTCCTGTATTGTAACAGACGATGAACCATTTGCCCGTAAAGGACTGGAAGGCTATATTGCCCGCATTGATTTCTTAACCCTCAGCGGCACCTGCGAAAACGCGCTGGAGCTGAATGCCCTGCTGCAACAGCAACAGCCCGACCTGTTGTTTCTCGATATCGAAATGCCCTATCTCTCCGGTATTGATTTTTTAAAACAGGTAAGCAACCCGCCCATGGTGATTATCACCACGGCCTATAAAGACTATGCAGTGGACGGTTTCAATTTGGATGTAACAGACTACCTGTTAAAACCCATTCCCTTCGACCGTTTCCTCAAAGCCTGTAACAAAGCCTGGGAGCGGTTTACAGCCAAACAGCAGGATACAGTGATAACCCCGGCAGACAACAGCCTGTTTGTAAAAGCAGACGGTAAGCTGCAGAAAATAAACATCGATGATGTATTGTTTATGGAAGCCATGGAGAATTACACAGCCGTGTATCTTCCGGGCAAAAAGCTCATTACGCAGCTGCCGCTGAAGGCATTCACCGAAAAACTGCCCGCACAGCAATTTGCGCAGCCGCACAAATCGTACCTGGTTGCCATTAACAAGATAGACGCCATTGAAGGCAATCTCTTGCACATCCAGCAGTACCAGGTACCCATCAGCAAGTATGAAAAAGAACAGCTGCTGGAAAGGATTTTACAGAACAAGTGGCTGCGGAAGACGTGAATCATGCGCCCGCGAGGTGTCCTCTCCGACGTGTTCCTTGCATCACCGTTACATGTTGCCGGTGGGGACACCGGCAACGGCTTGCCTTTAAAGCCCGCGAAGTTTCCTCACCGAAGCGTTCCCTCTGTCACCGTACATATTGCCGGTGGGGACACCGGCAACGGCTTGCCTTTAAAGCCCGCGAGGTGTCCTCACCGACGCGTTCCCTCTGTCACCGTACATATTGCCGGTGGGGACACCGGCAACGGCTTTGCCTTTAAAGCCCGCGAGGTGTCCTCACCGACGCGTTCCCCCTGTCACCGTACATATTGCCGGTGGGGACACCGGCAACGGCTTGCCTTTAAAGCCCGCGAGGTTTCCTCACCGACGCGTCTTCTTCATCACCGGCATGTTCTGCGCATTAAAATCCGCTGCGATCTCCGCTAAAAATTCAGCGTATTCTGCGCTTTCCGCGAGCTATGAATTTCGCGCTCCTTTTGTTGAAACCGGGTGAAGGCTACAATAACTGCCGCAACAATAACCATGCAGCCAATGTACACAAACGCATCCGTATAAGTCAGGCTTTCTGATTTAAACAGGAACCCGAACACCATACCGCCTACATTACCGCCTGCACCCACTACACCACTTACCAGTCCTGTATGATGCGGGTTAATAAACGGTACAATGCCATAAGTGGCACCGTTGGCCATTTTCAGGAACAACGCGAAGCTGAGCATACAAATCACGGCAGCGGTTAAACTGCCGGCATGTGCAAACAGTAATAGTCCTGCGCCTTCCAGCAGCAATAACACTGCAAGAAAAATACCCTTGCCGCGTAAGCCGGCACGCAAACCGGCTTTATCGCTCCAGATACCACCCAGTGCACGCGCAAATACATTCATTAAACCGAACGCGCCGGCCCATAACCCGGCGGTGTTTTGCGACAATTCAAAACTGTCAACAAAATGCAGGACAGCTACATTGTCGAATGTGATCTCCATGCCAAAACACATGGCATAGGCCAGTGTAAGTGCCCATATACGCCAGTCTGCCAGCACCGCCCATTGCAGCGGCTGTTTGTTAGCTGCATGGCCTGTTTCGCTGTAATTGCCTGCAGGCGTATCTTTCGTGTATTTCCAGTACAGCCAGGCAACCGCCAGCAACAGCACACCGGGCAGCAGCATGGCATAACGCCAGGCTTCGCCGGCAGTATAACCGCAGGCCAGTATGGCAGAGAACACCAGCGGCATCACGATATTGGTAACACCCCCACCCAGGTTACCCCAGCCGCCTGCAACGGCATTGGCTGTTCCTTTTATCTGCGGGGCAAACATTACAGCGGTGTGAAACTGTGTAATGACAAATGAAGCACCAATAACGCCAATCGCCAGCCTGAAAAGCAGGAACGAAGTATAATCCCAGGCCAGCGATACCCCCATTACCGGTATAGCCCCCAATACCAGCAGCCATACTGCTGTTTTACGCGGACCAATGGTATCACAGAGCCGCCCTGCCACTAAACGCGCAACAATGGTAGCCGTAACTGAAGCAATAATGGTATTGCCCACCTGCGACTTGCTTAATCCAAGATCTGCACGAATGGTGGGCATCAACGGGGCCAGACCAAACCAGCCAAAAAAACAGGTAAAAAACATCAGCCAGGCAAGGTGAAACGTGCGCATCTGCACACCGCGTATGGAGAAAATACGCAGCCGGTCAAGGGGTACAGGCATAAATAGAAAGAATTAAGCAGTTGGTTAATTGGGTTGTCCAAACAAAGTACCGGGCAAAATGCCGGTGTGCAGTCTAATATATACAATCTTTTAATAACAGTGGCAGGTAGCTTAAAATCTTCCAATTTATCAAAATCAACTACCAATAATCCATTTCCCGGTTAGTTATACCGCATTTTGGCATGATTTATTTGGAAATAAACAAATTATAAATACCTTAATATAAGCCCGTTGGCTGATTATTTCGTTAATTACGATTATATTGTACACTTAATAGATTTTAACCCAGTTTATGAAGCAGAACAAGGCGGGCTGTGATTTGAAAAGTTGTTTTTTGTGCCAGTTATGTCAACCGGAATGGAACCCCGCGATAGCCGCGTACAGAAAAACGCTGTCATATAAAAAAGGGGAAGTGATTTTTAAGGAAGGCGACCTGGTAAAGGGTATCTTCTTTGTGTACAATGGCATTGTAAAAGTGCACAAGCAATGGGGCACCGAAAAAGAGCTGATCATTCGATTTGCCAGGCAGGGCGATGTATTCGGGCATCGCGGTTTTGGTAAAGAAACCTACTATCCTATTTCCGCCACTGCACTGGAGCCGCTTACGGTTTGTTATATTGATATTCCTTTCTTCCTCACCACACTGAAAATGAACTACGATTTTATTTTCAAACTGATGAGCTTTTATGCAGCCGAACTGCAGGAATCAGAACGCAACATGCGCAACCTCGCGCATATGCCTGTTAAAGGCCGTATTGTAAACGCATTGCTGCGCCTGCAGGAAAAATTCGGCGTAACAAGCGAAGGCTTCATCGGCATCACACTCAGCCGCCAGGATCTTGCGTCGTATGCAGGCACTACTTATGAAACAGTGTTCAGAATCATCAACGAGTTTGTAGAAGACAATCTCATCAAACTCTCCGGCAAAGACATCGGTATCGTTAATATGCCCAAACTCGAACAACTCATAGAAGAGCAACCGTAAGCCGAAAGCTCAATAGTTAAAGGTTATAAATATTCGCTCCGATCATTCACTATTACCTGTTCACTATTCACTATTGATCTCCACACATTAACATATCCCTCACATAGATTTAATATTGTTTTAAATACAATTCGTTGCTATTATCAAAATGGTTGTGTTACTTTGTGTCTCGATAACAAACTGATTATTATCTTTTTTTCATATGGCAAGCAATCGTTAAGGCCGTCCTTATTCCTAAGGAGGGCTCTTTTTTTTAATGGATATAACCCTTGCTACTACTGCATTCCAGCGATTTAATGCTTTGCTTGTGCAACAAATTCGCAATATTGCACACGCACATACTGATACTATTCTGCACGAAGCTGCTACTATTTTTACTTCATCCGCTGATTGTATTTATACATGCAATAACACGATTTAGACAATTCCACAAAAATAATAGACTTTATTGCATCATGACTGCAATAACAACCATTCGTTTCAATCAAACATTTTGCCTTGCATGGGCGGTTTATAAGCAGGTGGACTGTAGAATTTTGTCCCGCCCTGTTCTTTTTTAGCC
The DNA here is from genome assembly GCF_003412455.1 of Deminuibacter soli. Classification (GTDB taxonomy): domain Bacteria; phylum Bacteroidota; class Bacteroidia; order Chitinophagales; family Chitinophagaceae; genus Deminuibacter; species Deminuibacter soli. The sequence continues at coordinate 454,579 of NZ_QTJU01000003.1, forward strand.
ATTCATTCTTCTGAACAGACGGGAGCAATGGTCTGGAATATTCTTTGCCGCTTAAAATACAAACACCAAAATCACACGCCATGAAAACGGTTGCTTCGCGGCTAGCCTGCTGCCTGCTGTTATGCAGTTTTATTGCCTGCAAACACAATGATCCCCCGCCAACTGAACCGCCACACGGCGGTGATTCTACCGGAACCGGTACAGATACCGTAATACTTGCACCACCTTATGCCACGCCCTCTGTAAGTTCACCTGCGCGTGTTATCGGCTGGCCAACAGGTACAACGCCTGTAGCGCCCCCGGGTTTTACCGTTACCAAATTTGCATCAGGACTTAATAACCCGCGCTGGCTGTATGTTGGTGCAAACGGTGATGTATTCCTGTCGCAAGGCACCGGCGGCAACAACATATTGCTGCTGCGCGATACCAACAACGATGGTTTGCCCGATATACAGCAAACACTGCTAAGCGGGCAGAACAAACCGTTCGGCATGCTTATTCTAAACAACTACTTTTATGTAGGCAATACCGATGGCCTGTGGCGTTACCCTTATCAACAGGGCCAGACACAGTTAACAGGCGGTGTTAAAATATTGGACCTGCCTGAAGGTGGTTATAACAATCACTGGACACGCAATCTCATTGCATCACCCGATGGCTCTAAAATCTATGTTACTGTCGGCTCCGGTAGTAATGTAGCTGAACATGGCATGACCAATGAAACACGCAGGGCCAATATATTACAGGTTAACCCCGATGGCACCGGTGAAAAGATATATGCCAGCGGCCTGCGCAACCCGGTGGGACTGGCTTTTGTGCCCGGCAGCACCACTTTATGGACAGCCGTTAACGAACGCGATGAACTGGGCGATGAAATAGTGCCCGACTACATTACCAGCGTGAAAGAAGGCGGTTTTTATGGCTGGCCTTATTCGTACATCGGTAAACACATCGATCCCCGTGTATCACCGCAACGTCCTGACCTGGTGGCACAGGCCATTATTCCCGATGTGCGGCTGGGGGCACATACTGCTTCACTCGGACTGGCTTTTTATACCGGCTCAACCTTCCCGTCCAGTTACCGCGAAGGCGCATTTGTTGCGCAGCACGGCTCCTGGAACAGTTCAAAGCTGGTGGGTTACAAAGTCATCTTTATTCCCTTTATGAATGGCAAACCCGTAAGCGACCCGCAGGATTTTCTCACCGGTTTTATTGCAGATGTAACTGCTAAAACAGCTTACGGACGCCCGGTAGGCATTGTTAACTGGAAAAACAGCCTGCTTATTACCGATGACGCCAGCAACACCATCTGGCGGGTGAGTGCACAATAGGAAATGATGGTTGGATTGCCGGATGGTTGAATGGCTGCTACAGTTAACAATTTTTTGTGCAGTCGTTAATGATTTATTCATGGATTGTATGTCCGCGCAAACGCAGTAAGAGCGTATGTTTGCGCTGCCAATGGATGAAGCCCCGTGAGGAGCAGGCGCGAACTTGCTGCCTGCTTTTCACCGGCACAATGCTAATGTGGAAATTTGAAAATTTGAAAATGTGCTAATGTAAATGCCGCCAAAGCTTCCGTTGGAAGCAACGCGCTACTCCATTCACTATTGACTATTCACTTAATTTCTTCCGCTTAGATAGTCTCGACTGTCGATTCTCGATTCTCGACGCATTTAGTGACGCCTCACGCCTGACAGCTCACGACCGGCGTTTCCCTGCTAAAACCTTATATTTGTTTCCGGCGGTTACGCCCATTTGCTTATCCATATAATCCTTTACGTGAGAGATTTCTTGCTGGTGCTTGACACAGAGGCTTCGGGCCTGCCCAAAAAATGGGACCTGCCGTACTCCAAAAACGACAACTGGCCGCATGCCGTGCAGGTGTCATGGCTTATTTATGATAAAACCCACCGCCTGGTAAAGGAAGAAAACCACTACATTAAAGACACCGGTTTTACCATTTCATCTTCATCCATCAAAATACACGGTATTACTCACGATTTCCTGCAGCAACACGGGGAAGACCGCTCGCATGTAATGCAGCTGCTGCACGATGACATACTCGCCTACCAGCCCCTGATTGCAGGCCATTTTGTAGAGCTGGACATGCATATTACCGGCGCGGCATTTTACCGGTCAGGCTTAGACAATCCATTTACCGAAATGCCCTGTTATTGTACCATGCTTGGCACTACTGCACTCAACCGCAACCCGCAGATCAAATACCTGCGCCTGGGTGATCTGTACAGCATTTTATTTCAGCAACCACTCGAAAACCAGCATAACTCACTGGCAGATGCACGCGCCACAGCCGCTTGTTTTTTTGAACTGCAGCGCCGCGGCGACATCACCGATGAAAGCATTGCCGCACAGCTGAACGACATCAACAAAGCCAAAAGAGATGTTAAAAAAGCCGGTCTGGCGATGATTGTGCTGTTTGTTTTCCTGGTTACCCTTTTAATTGCATGCACAATATGAATGAAAGGCTGGCATTTTTACAGGAAGTAACACCATTTAATGTTTTACCGCACGATGTGCTGGAAGGCACTGCGGCACTGCTGCATGAAGTACGCTTCAGCAAAGACACTATGCTGTACAGGCAGGAAGAAACATCCATGAAAGGCGTAGATATTATTGTTGAAGGTGAATACGAATCGTTTTTTTATGATACCGCGCAAAACCGCCGCCTGGCAGAGGTTCACCACAAAGGCTATTGTTACGGCGGCGTATCGGTGCTGCTGAACAAACGCAAATCACTGCGCACGGTGATCGCTAAAAAAGGCACCGTAGTGTATACCCTGCCGCGTAATGATTTCAGAACCCTTTGCCAAACGTACGAGGCGTTTTACCACTATTTCACGCTGGAGTTCAGCAACCGCATGCGCAACGATGAGTTTGCGCATTTCTTTAAACGCACACCTTCCTTTGAAGACAGTTATATCGCCAGCGAGCAGCTGTATTCACGCAAAATGGAAAGTATTGAACACCGCGATATTGTATGGTGCAGCGGTACTACTCCCGTGTATGAAGCAGCCAAAATAATGGCCGATCATAAAGTGAGCTGCCTGTTTGTAAAAAACGAACAACAGCAGATCGCCGGTTATGTTACCGATATTACCCTGCGCGATAATGTGATTGCCCGGCAGGCAGATACTGCGCAGCCTGTACAGAACGTGATGGACAATCCCATTGTCTCTATCAATTCGCAGGCATACGTGTACGAAGCCATCCTGATGATGTTCCGCACCAAAACGCGTTACCTGCTGATTGAGCACAATGGTCAATACATCGGCTTTGCCAGCCGTAACAGGCTGCTGGCCGACCAGGCGCAGAGCCCGATGGCGTTTATACAAAGCGTACGCCTCGCCCTCTCTACCGATGAGCTGAAGCGCCGCTGGGAGCATGTACCTGAAATGGTGATACAACTGCTGAACCGCGGCTTGAATGCCGAGATCGTGAACCAGGTGATCACCACCGTATCCGATACCATCGCATTGAAAGTAATTGAAGGTATGATTGATGAAATGGGCGCCCCGCCTGCCAAATTCGTTTTTATGGTGCTGGGCAGCGAGGGCCGCAAAGAGCAAACCCTGAAAACCGACCAGGACAATGCCATTATTTACGAAGACAAAGCCAATGAGCACCGCGAAGAAGTGCGTGCCTACTTTTTATCGTTTGCAGATAAAGTAAGCGAACGCCTCAACTATATCGGCTTCAGCTTCTGCACCGGCGGTTTTATGGCTAAAAACCCGAAATGGACACACTCTTTGTCGCACTGGAAACGCAATTACATCAGCTGGATGCAGGAATCGGTGCCGGAGACCGTTATCAAATTTTCTACTTTTTTTGATTGCCGTTATATTTACGGCGACAGCAGCATTATACAGGAGCTGAAAGCCTTTTTGGATGAAGAGCTGAACAAGCCGATGGAAAAACTGTTTTTTCATATGGCGAAGAATGCGCTGCAGTACGAGCCGCCCCTCACCTTTTTAAAAACCATCCGTACTTTTACCGTAGGTGAACAGGAAGTTTTCGATATTAAAAAAGCGATGACGCCTATTACAGACCTGGTAAGGGTGTACGCACTGAAACACCATATTTTTGAAGTGAATACGGGTGAGCGTATGAAAGCCCTGCGTGAAAAAGAAGTATTTGATGAAACTGCCTACCAGGAGCTGATGCAGTCGTATTACTTTTTAATGAATATGCGTTTAAAAAAACAGGCGAGCCAGATTGTGTACGACAAAACTGCGCCCACCAATTATATTGACCCGCGTGCGCTTACCAAAATAGAACGCATTACCCTAAAGCAAATTTTTAAAACCATTGAAAACTTCCAGAGCCGTATTAAACTGGAATTTACCAATAACCTGTTTGGTTAAACCCTGAGCCCGGGCACCTATCAAACAATGCACAATGAGAACATACAATTAAGCAATAAAACAAACCAACCATGATGAACGGTAAACATTTCGCATTCGCTGCCATCAGCTTATTGTCAACAACCATGATAAAAGCACAAGCCAAACCTGAAGACACCGAGGTATGGAAACCCGTACCTAAAGTGGTTACACCCGCCAAAACCATTGGCGAAGCACCTTCTGACGCCATCATTTTGTTCAACGGCAAAAACCTGGATGAGTGGGTGGATGTGAAAGACACCACTACCGCTGCAAAATGGTTAGTAAAACACGATGAATTAACCGTAAACAAATCCAGCGGCAACATTCAAACCAAACGCCGTTTCACCGATTACCAGTTGCATATTGAATGGCGTGTTCCCAAAAACATCACCGGTAAAGGACAGGCACGCGGCAACAGCGGCGTATTCCTGGCTTCAACAGGTGCAGGCGATGATGGTTATGAAATGCAGGTACTGGATTCTTACGAGAACGAAACATACGTAAACGGCCAGGCTGCCAGCATTTACAAACAACACCCGCCACTGGTAAACGCCAGCCGCAAACCAGGCGAATGGCAGGTGTATGATGTTATCTGGACAGCACCCCGCTTTAATGAAGACGGCTCACTGAAATCACCTGCACGTGTTACCGCATTCCACAACGGCGTGTTGGTACAAAACAATTATGAACTGCAGGGCGCTACCCGTTATATCGGCAAAGCAGAATACAAACAACATGGCCCTTCGCCTATTAAATTACAGGCGCACGGCGATAAAAGCGAACCACTGAGCTTCCGCAACATCTGGGTGCGTGAACTCTAAATAAATAAAAAACGCAGGCATTCGGCCTGCGTTTTTTATTAAGCTTCAAGCTGCAAGCTTTTCAAATTATGTACCTGCAAGTTGAGGCAAACGCCTCTTTGTGAACTTTGTGTGGTTTTCCTTTGCGTTTCTTTGCGGTAAAAATATTACTCACCCTAAAAGCGGTACCCAATTGACAAATAGCTCGCCGTTCCCTCTACCGAGTGACCGATAGATACCTGCAGCAAAACCAGGTCGCCGGGTTCTACATAAATTCCTCCGCCATAGCCATCGTGCCATTTGCCGGAACCTTCGCCCGGTTGCCATACCCTGCCCAGGTCATTAAAAGCAGTAATGCCAACAGTTCCCGGTAACAGGTAGCTGGTAAAATGAAACAGCCGTTCGCGTAACTCTATATTGTGGTACAGCATGGTTTTACCTGTAAACCGCGCTGTATGATAGCCGCGCAACAGGAACTGCCCGCCCACATACAGTTGCTGAAAGTAATACGGATCGCCCACTGTTGTGCCTACACCCAGGCGGTTGGCAATAACCAGGCTATTGCCGGTAAACGGCTTCACATAATTGCTTACGATGGAAGTGATTTGCCCGTATGTACGGTTGCCGCCGTTTATTTCCCGGTTGCCGGTGATATTGGTGCGCCACAGCCATCCTTTTGAGGGTCGTACGGTATCATTGCGATTGTCGTAAGTAAGCCCAGCCACCAGGGATGCAAATTGTTTATTGCTGAACACCCTTTCCTCCGGGTGTTCGGCATCAAACACAGCCAGGTAATGATCGCTGTTTTTAGATGCGTTGCTGTTGTACCATTGCCCGCCGATACCTGCATTTACGACAAAATTATTACCCAGTGGATGAAACAGCCTGGCTGATGCCTGCAGGTAATTGTAGCGGTTGCGGTAATACTCTATCCGTTGATCACCCTTGTTTACAAAGACGGCTTCATTGCCTATGCCAAAGAAATTACCCACACCATTCGGGCCTTTCAGGGCTGCATCTATACCAAGATCATTGTTGCCCACAAACTTCCTGAAAACGCCGTTGTACACAATGCTGAATGCCCTGCGTGAAATAGAATAATTGGCAATAAGCGATTGCCGCATGGAGAATGGTTCCTGCCTGAAACCATGTTTCTCCCATATCAACCCAAACCGTGGAATAATGCCTTCATCAAAATTATAGTTCACCGATACCAGCGGCATCAGGCGATTAAACTTGAAGGCAGTTGGGTCAAATGAATTGACGATAGTATCATTGGCCAGCCTGAAACGCGCTTTCGATTTCGCGGGCAGTACATTGTGTTCATCATACCGGTCGTAGATATATAAACCGGGTTTGTGCGGCAGTTGCGTGTTTACAGCAAAGCTGTCTGCCCCTGCGCCGCCAATCATACGCACTTTCACACTGGAAGGCGTGCTGCCTGTTACGCTGAAAATATCATCTCCGTCAAAACCATATAAACGCACCTCATTGGTTTCACCAGGTTTAAAGCTGCGCTGGTACAGCACCTGCGCGGTTTCACCGCTTTTCGCAATTTTGGTGATGGTAATATTGACATGCCCGCTGTCGCCATAATTAATTGCAAACAATTCTCTTTTGTCTGATGCAGGCACGTCCACATCCCTGGCCAGGAAACGGTAATATTCCATAGCTTCTGCAGCCAGTGCTTTTCTGCGGGATACCATGTTTTGAAAAATACGCTCACCGGTTAACGCATACACCGTATCGGGCATGCGATGTAAGGCACTGCGTATAAGTGTATCACTTAATTTCTGCTGTATATCTGCAATAGCATTGCGCCAGTCCTGTTCACTTAAACGGTTCAGGAAATAACGGTCAAAATACCGGGCATTAAAGTTAAAGGCATTGATATCGCGTATATGATCACCAAAGCCCTGGAACTTTGATTTCAGCCATTGGTGCGATACAATCCAGGGAAAAACACCACCGGTATTGTAATATACCTGGTCACGGTCGCGCGGCACAGGTGAATACAGGGTTTGCTTTTTTGTTTTCTCTTTCTGCCAGCGCCACTGGTCTTCATGCCTGTCCCAGTCACCAATCAGCATATCGAGTAAACGTGCACGCAGCACCAGCTGCTGGTCTACAATCACATCATTGTCTTCCTGCAGTTTTTTTTGCGCTTTGGGTGTATTGTCAGTGTCAACGGCATCCAGCGGCTCACGTTCTTCAAACAAAAAAACGCTGTTGGCAAAGTCTGCCCGGTATTGTCCCAATGCAGTATCATCCGGTATATACACAATCTCGGGATTGGTATGCGTCACACCCAATGCAGCTGCCATTGGCGGCACCGTAAGGGCTGCAAACGGATGTGCGGCACTCACCTGGTCCTGCAGGATATCTTTTGCAATCGTTGCCCGCAAATCGGGTGGCAAACCGCGTTCAGGGTATTTCTGGATGGTACGTATCACCCATTCCTTACCCGAAGCATCGCGCAGGCGAAGGGATTTGGTTTGCAAGCCACCGCCTTTCTGCACAATGGTTAACCCGCCTTTTTCTTTGGCAAGATGAAACACCCGTATGCGCAACGGTAACGCCCACAAAGGCCGGTAGTTCTCTCCAAACAGGAAACGGTGAAACCCGCTTACATCATTGTATTCAGGAGCAATGGCCACTGTAACACTGTCGGCACCGCTTGTCTGCGCCTGAACCTTCAGCAAGCCCATGCAAGCAGTCAACACCAGTAAATAACGGAATAATACTATCAGGCAGCAGTTTTTAATCACAGAAGATTTAATTGAAAAGTACAGCATCACATACCAAAATAACAAAATTGCCGCAGCAATGCTACGGCAATCTATAAATGTTACATTAAACAGCCGGATTGGAGCAATTGTTCAACCATAAAACCATCAAACAATCAAACCATGAAGCCCTCTTCTACAGGTTCTTCATTACGATGCGTTCCGGTATTTCGTAAGCAGCCAGTTCACTGATCAGCGGTAGGGTCTTGCTGCCTGTTACGCGGATGGTGATTTGCTGCGTGGTTTCTGTGGGGAAGGTCACAATGCGTTTATAACCGATGGTGCTGTTGTTAAAGGTATATGATGCACCTGCTGCGCGTTGTATTTCTACAGTGAATGCTTTTACGCGCTGCCCCATTTGTATGGGTTCCTGCAATTGCAGGCAGTTCACCTGCACTGGTGTGGCAAAATGTATGGTAAGGGTGTATACCGAATCCTGCTGCTGCAAAGGCGCATAGGTTTTATAATTCTTATCGGTGAGCACATGCGTAACATTACCGGCACCGGTTGTAATGGCAACTCCTTTCTGCTGCAGCAGCGAATGGCCGAAGCAAGTGTCACGCAGCAGTTTAAAACCAACGAGCGAAGCAGAATCATATTTGGCAAACAGGCCTTCCTGGTTGGGCGGCACATTCAGCAGCATGGCGGCATTGCGGCCCTGCGATTTCAGGTACAGCAACAGCAGCTGGTCGGGCGTTTTTACCAGGCTATCTTCCTGGTTGTGGTAAAACCATCCCGGGCGTATGCTTACATCACACTCCGCAGGTATCCAGTTTTTACCAGCAGGATTGCCGTTGTTGAGTACTTCATTTTTGGGAGCGCCGATGCCGCGTGTATAACCTGCTGTATCGAGCAACGACCAGTTGGGATTACCCGCCACACCGTTTTCATTACCTACCCAGCGCATGTCAGGACCAATATCACTAAACACCGCGGTGTTGGGTGCAATGGTGCGTATGGTTCTTTCAAACAAAGGAAAATCATATACCTGTTTTTTACCGGAAGGCCCTTCGCCATTGGCGCCATCCCACCAGAATTCAAACAGCGGGCCATACCTGGCCACTACTTCCTTCATCATGTTCACATATACCTTGTTGTACACCGGTGTGCCATAGGCAGGATGATTCCTGTCCCACGGAGACAGGTACACGCCTATTTTCAGGCCATAGCGTTTGCAGGCTTCGGCCAGTTCTTTCAGCACATCTCCCTTGCCGCCGCGCCATTTGCTTTGCGCTACAGTATGCGTGCTGAAGTTGCTGGGCCAAAGGCAAAAACCATCATGGTGTTTGGCTGTTAAAATAATACCCTTTGCACCTGCGGCTTTGGCTATGCGGCACCACTGGTTGCAATCGAGATGTGTGGGGTTGAACACTTCTTCATGTTCTGTGCCTTTACCCCATTCAAGATTGGTAAACGTGTTGGGACCAAAATGCACAAACAGGTAAAACTCCTGCTCCTGCCAGGTAAGTTGCCTGGGCGTAGGCAGCGGGCCGTAGGGTTTAACGGCAGCAGTTTTCTTTGAGATGCTGCCGGTAGCTGCCGTTTGGGCAAACCCTGCTGCGGCAGCCAGTGAGAGAACAAAAGACAAGGCAAAACGTTTCATGCGCATTCAGTTTTTGGATGTGCTACAGGTGCGCTACGCCCTGTACCGGTTGGGGTGCTGTTTGTAGCAGATCGAATATAACAATATTGTTGTTACCCTTCTGCAACCAGGCGGCAGGACAATACAAATGTTGCTGCGGCCCCCTGTTCCAGAAACGGCCGAGGTTGTGGCCGTTTACCCACACAAGTCCTTTGCGGTATTTACTGAGGTCGATGTAGGTATCGCCGGTTTTGTCCAGTGTAAAACTGCCTTTGAAAAAGGTACCATTGCGGCTGGCTGTGTCTGTTGCTGCAGGCAATTGTTGTATCCAGTCTTCCTGCATGGGCAGGCCGTATTGCTCCCAGTTCATCAGCGTCATGCCGTTTAGCGTAACGCGATCGGTAATGCCCTTCCTGTCAACCATATACTGTGCAAAGTTGATATGACCCATGGCTTCCACCAATATATCCAGCACCGGTTCAGGGTTATTTGTTTTGGGCAGTTTTATGGTCCATTTGCCGCCATCACGGTATATGGTATCTACCAGTTTGCCATCTACCAGCACCAGCGCAAAATCATGCGGCTCGGTGATCGTGAGATTGCCGCTTTTGTGACCGATGAGTTTGGTGCGGTATAAAACCAGTCCGGTAGATTGTTTCATTGCCTCCATGGTAATGGGCTGCGGCGTGTGCATGGGTGCAGGCAACACATTCCATATATTGTTAAACGGCTGCATGTTCACTGCCGTAAAACCGACTGTGGGTATTGGTGCAGGCACTTCGGGAATGGTGTAGGGCACATACTGACTAATGAGCCTGCGCAGCGCATAGTATTTAGGTGTAGCCTGTCCCTGTTCGTTAATGGGCGCATCATAATCGTAACTGGTTACATCCGGCTGAAACTGTGTGGCATTACCTGCATTGGCGCCTGCCCAGAAACCGAAATTGGTACCGCCATGCACCACGTACAAGTTGAATGATTTTTTATGGCTCAGCAGGTATTGCAGTTCTTTCAAGGTTTCCGTGGTATCAGCCTTTGCCCATTTCTCGCCCCAGTGTGTAAGCCAGCCGGGGTAAGTTTCGCTGCTGAACGAGGGTACATGCGGGTTGCGTTTACGCGCTGCGGCAAAATCATCGTCACCGCTGCCACTGTCGAGCCCAATGGCTGCGCCGTCAATATTTCCTGCTTCAAGCATATAATCCGTAGCACCGTCTGCCGTATAAAACGGTACATCAATGCCGTTGCTCACCCATAGTTTGTGCAGGGTTTCCAGGTAGGTTTTGTCGTTCCCGTAACTGCCATACTCGTTTTCTACCTGAACCATTAAAATAGGTCCGCCATTGGTGCAAAGCAGGGGTTTTACTTCCTGGCTCAGCCGGGTTACGTAACGGGTTACTGCCTTCATGTAAGTGGTATCCATGCAGCGCAGCTTAATACCGGGTGTTTGCAGCAGCCAGGCAGGCAGCCCGCCAAAATCCCATTCGGCACATACATACGGACCCGGTCGCAGCAGCACCCACATTCCTTCCTGCTGGCACAGTTGAATAAAAGCAGCGATATCGCGGTTATCGGTTTTAAAATCAAACACGCCGGGTTGTGTTTCCGAGTAGTTCCAGAACACATAAGCGGCAATGGTATTGCATCCCATCGCCTTGGCCATCCGGATACGGTGTTTCCAGTAAGCCCTGGGAATACGTGCCGGGTGCATTTCACCACTGATGAGCTGGATGGGCTTGCCATCGAGGGTAAAACTGGCATCGGCAAGGGCAAAGTGGTGGCGCTGCTGCGCAAACAAATGGTTAACTGTTAACAGTACTGCAAGCGTGAGCAGTATGGGGAAACAACTCGTACGTTTCATTACACAAATTAATTATACATGGAGGGTACAGCCACGGCAAGCGGCTGATATTTAACAAAATATACAACGTGGTAAATATAGCTACAAAACCTGCGGCAACGCACGCCTGCAAAGGTTTTACGCACACGATTGCGCAATACGGGCTGTGCCGGGATGGTTTTGGCACACGGCTGTGGTATAACTTTTGTTTATTCCCATTTCATGAAACAGACATCGCAAAAACGGACCCTTTTATTCACCATTGCCGTTGCCGGAATAGCCATCGGCCTCACCGCAGCAGTGCTGAAAAAGAAGAAAAAGAAAAGCCTGTTCACACTCGACGAGCATGAGCACGCCATGGGAGGATACTAACACCGCACAGCTGCGCTGTGCGGGTGCCCCCACTCACCAAACGCCCCAAGCCAACCGCCCGGCCCTTTTCCCCGTATGTATTAACCATGGAGGATCAACGAAAAGGCTTCAGTTACCGTCATATCCTGGGATACATCCAACTCATTCTCAATACGCGGGAGCGCAGGCGCTTCAGGCTGCTCACCGCATTGCATATACTGGTAAGCATACTGGATATTGCCGCCATAGCCTTCCTGTTTGTAGTTATTCATTTTTATGCACCCCAAACCGGCGTTACATCCCGCACCTTATTGGCCCCCTTACCCTTTGAAGCGGGTTCTTTAATGCCGGCGTTGCTGTTACTGGCATTTTATGCGGCCAAAAGTGCAGGTGGTTATTACGTATACAAACTGCAGTACGAATTTGTGAATACTGTAGCCTGCCGCTTATCGCAAACAGGGCTCATGCAGCATATGGCAGGCAGTTATGAAAGCCATGTAAACAACGATGCAGCCGCATCTGTTAGAAAAATACTGTACCAGCCCATTGAATTTGCACAATACGTACTGGCAGGTGTGCAACTCGTGATAATGGAAACCGCACTGGTAACCATCGCTGTTATTGCCCTGCTGCTCTACAACGCAAAGCTGCTGCTCATTGTAGCGCTTACCCTGTTACCGGCCATTGCCCTTATTTCGCTCATTACCCGCAAACGGCTTACCGGCATCCGTAGAAATATCAAACAGGTAAACCAGGAATCATTGCAATACCTCAATGAAGCTGTTGCCGGTTATGTAGAAAGCAACCTGCATGGCAGGAATGATTTCTTCATTGCACGTTACACCCACGCGCAGAACAAGCTGGGCAGTTACCTCGCCAGCCTGCAGATAACACAGGGCATCCCCTCCCGCTTTTTTGAGGCATTTGCCATACTGGGTTTGTTTATACTCATTGCAGCCATCCGTGTTACCACCGGCTCGCATACGACAGATATCATTGCCCTGGGTGCATTTGTGGCTGCGGCATACAAAATTATACCCGGCATTTCGCGCATCATCAACCTGGGCGCACAAATAAAAACCTATAGTTATACCCTGACTGAACTGCTGCCACCTGCTGCTGCCCGCCGCCCATCTATGTACCATCCGGAACCGGAAGCCTTAAACAGTCTCGCGTTCGATAAGCTCAGCTTTTCATATAACAACCGGGCAATATTTAACGACCTGAGTTTTCAAATCAGCAGCGGCACGTTTACCGGCATCAGCGGCGATTCCGGCATCGGCAAAACTACCCTGCTGCACCTGCTGCTGGGCTTTCTGCAGCCTGCAGGCGGTGAAATACTGTTTAACAACAAAACAACACCGCACCTGCAGCAATACTGGAATAATATTGCCTATGTAAAACAACAACCTTTCCTGTTGCACGATACCATATTAAACAATATTACCCTGTACGATGCCGATTGCGACCAGGCCCGGCTTAACCAGGTACTCGATGTTACCGGTCTGCACCATGTTGTCAGCAGCTTCCCCGATAAACTGCACACTATGCTGGCAGAAGCAGGCCGCAATATCAGTGGCGGTCAGCGGCAAAGAATTGCCATTGCAAGGGCGCTGTATAAAAATGCAGACCTGATTTTGCTGGACGAGCCGTTCAATGAACTGGACCAGGCTTCCGAAACCCGCCTGCTGCAACACTTTCAGCTACTGGCGGCACAGGGAAAAATGGTACTGCTCATTACGCATAACAAACAAAGTCTCCAGTTCTGCCACTCCATTATTCAACTGAATGAACAGTAAACAACACACACTGGTAATACTGGCACCTGCCTTCCCGGCAGATGAAACAGACAGTGCCTGGGTGCCGTCGAAGCAGCTGTTTGTACAGGTATTGAAAAAACAGTTTCCCTCCCTGCACATCGAAGTGCTCACCTTTAACTATCCTTATCATACGCATACGTATTACTGGCAAGGTGCAACTGTGACGAGTTTTAACGGCATGCATGCGCGCAAGCTGCAACGCGCCGGTGTATGGATGCGCGTTTGGCAAAAGCTACGGGCTTTGCGCAAACGCAGCAACATCATTGGCCTGTTTAGTTTCTGGTGTGGCGAGTGTGCGCTGGTAGGCAGCTATTTTGGCAAACTGCACCATATACCGCACTACTGCTGGGTTTCGGGGCAGGATGCCAAACGGGAGAACAGGCTGGTAAAGCTGATACGCCCCGGCGAAGCAGAGCTGGTAACGATTTCCCGCTTTTTAACAGACCGGTTTTATGCCAGTCATGCCATACGCCCGCAACACCTCATACCCATTGGTATCGACGCCACGCAGTTTGCGCCATCCAACGGTATACGTGATATTGATATACTCGGCGCTGGTTCACTGATTCCTTTAAAACAATACGCGGTATTTATCTCCGCGGTAAAACAACTGCAACAGCAGTTTCCCGGCATCAAAGCCGTGCTTTGCGGCGGCGGAGCAGAACAGGAACGGCTGCAGGCGCAAATTGATGCGCTGCAACTGCAAAACAATATCACCATTACCGGCATGTTACATCACCACGAAGTATTGCAGTACATGCAGCGCAGCAAGGTATTCCTGCACCCCTCTGCCTACGAGGGTTTTGGCGCAGTTTGCCTGGAAGCCATGTATGCCGGTTGCCAGGTGATCAGCTTTACCGATCCCATGTACCTGCAACTCAGCAACTGGCATATTGTGCAGAACGAAAGCATGATGGTGGAAAAAGCGGCCGCATTGTTGCACGATACCCATACGGTGTATCAGCCCTTTTTGCTGTACTCAATGAGCGATAGTGTGAAAGCCGTTATGCGATTATTTCAGTATGCTGAACCAGCCTGATGGCTTTGTCAAATACCAGTTCAGGCGTATACCGTGTTAAGCAGTGATTATCGCCATAAGCGCAGGTTTGCAGCATGCAGTTGCCGCAGGGCAAATCACCGGAATGCAATAACAGGGAATGATCGCCGAGCGGGGCCGACCAGTCACTTCGCGTTGAACCAAACAACGCCAGCGTAGGTACACCCGATACCCAGGCCATGTGCATTAACCCGGAATCTTCCGTTAATACCAGCTGTGCTTTCTGCACCACGGCGAATGCTTCTGCTGCGGTGGTTTGCAGTACCAGGTTAATTAATTTACTACCCAGTTCAGCCTGCAGCTGCGCTGCTTTTTTTTCAATAAGTGCAATACCGGTTATCACAAATTGTGTTTGCGGGTAAGCCTGCAGCCAAAGCCTGGCAAAACTGATATAGTTTTCTATAGCCCAGTTACGCGTGCTAAAAGCGCCTGCCGGGTTTAATATAACCAGCATGGATTGTTTGTCCCACCCGTGCCGTTGCAGCAATACATCGGCTGTGCTGAAAGCAGGCAGTTGCAGCTGTTCGGCTGCATAGTTCGCTGCCAGTCCTGCCGCTTCAATGGTTAAACGGGTACGTTCCCCGGCAGCAATGGGTGAAAAACGGTCAAACGCACTCCAGGCAGCCGGGCGCAATGTGTTGCGTACAATATTGCTGATGAGGTTGTGCTGCAGGTCAATCACCACATCGTACCGCTGCAGCAGCAATTGCGGCAGCAGCGCCGCGGTAAACAGCAACTGCTTTTTTATACTTCTGCCTCCGCCAATAGCATATACCTTGTCAAATAACGAAACATAACGTGGTATTTCAGCCACTTCTTCGCGGGTAAGAAAATCCAGTGTGGTAGCAGGCGGCAGCATATTGCGCAGGGTTTGCAGGTAGGGCAGGGTAATGATAACATCACCCATGGCCTGCAGGCGTATGGCCAGTACTTTTTTGGGCAGTGTGGTTTGCTGCCAGCATTTCGCGGGAATAGTGTATGTACCGGTCTGTTGATGTTCCACTTGTTATCGGGCAACCCTTTGCCTGTTTTATCCGTTTATACAAAGCACAGCTACTATTATGAACCTGTCACAATACCGCTCTGTCAATAAAGTGTACCATGCCGTAAACGCCACGGTAGCAGCAGCATTTGAACAGCAATACCTTGCCGTGCGTGATGCCGAACACCGAATATATACGGATGCGGCGCTTGCACGGTTGCCTGAAGTTGCCACACAACACCCGTTACACGCAGAGTGGCATGTGCGGGCCAGAACCGCCCGCTGGCTGGCAGCTTACAGCCGCCGCACAAAGGCCCGCCTTATTCTTGAAATAGGCTGCGGCAACGGCTGGCTCAGCAACCAGCTGGCAGCCACCGGCGCTACAGTAGTGGGTACAGATATCAACCTGCCCGAACTGGAACAGGCAGCCCGTGTGTTTGATAAAAATAACCTGCTGTTTGTGCATGATTATTTTTCTGACCGGTTTCTGCCGGGCGAGCAGTTTAACATGATTGTGTTTGCCGCATCTGTGCAGTATTTTTCACCCTTGCAGGATATACTCGATAAAGCCCTGGTTAAGCTGGCGCCCGGCGGCACCATTCATATCACCGACACACATTTTTACCGTTCCCGGGAAGAACAGCTTGCCGCCAGCCTGCGCAGCCTGCAGTATTACACACAGCTCGGTTTCCCCGGTATGGCAGCACAATATTTTCACCATACCCTGCACGATTTGCAGCACTACCGGTATACCCTTGCCCATAACCCCGGCAGCTGGTTTAACCGATTGCCCGGGAAAAGCCACCCTTTCCCCTGGATTATCCTGCAACCCTGGTAAACTGGTGTACAACAAGGCCATCGGATCAGCCATTCGTCGATATTCGTTTGGCCCGGACAACCGTTGCTGCCTTTTTCCCGTATATATGTTGGCAGGCGGTATGCCTGTTCATCCATTTCCTTAGCCAACTGAAATGACCCAGATACTGTTTTCCCATTCTTACTTCCTGCGCTTCGATCCCAAGCAATGGAAAGCCAGGCAGCCGTATGCGCCGCTGGGCACCCTGTATGCTGCAGCACTGATGCGCGAAACCGGCTATTCCGTTGCCCTGTACGACACCATGTTTGAAACAGACCCCAACAATGTTACACACCAGTTAAACCAGCACCAGCCGCGTTATTTTGTGTTGTATGACGATGGCTTTAACTATCTCACCAAAATGTGCCTCACCAATATGCGTGAAGCAGCGTTTACCATGAGCCGCCTGGCCAAAGCTGCGGGTTGCACGGTGATTGTTTCCAGCTCTGATTCAACCGACCGCTATGCCGAATACCTCACCGAAGGCGCTGATTTTATTTTGCTGGGCGAGGCAGAAATGAGCCTGCAGGAACTGGTAGCCGCACTGGAAAAAGGTGAAACAGATTTCAGCCACATACAGGGCATTGCCTATCAAAAAGAGGCAGCCATTGTTACCACACCCCGCAGAAGCGTACTGAAGTTCCTGGATGGATTGCCCTTCCCTGCCTGGGATATACTGGACATTACACCTTACAAAAAAATGTGGCTCAGCGGCAGCGGTTACTTTTCCATTAACATGGCCACCACACGCGGATGCCCGTTTAAATGCAACTGGTGTGCGAAACCCATTTATGGCAACCGTTACAATTCACGCAGCCCGGAGAATGTGGTGCAGGAAATTAAACTGCTGAAAGAACGCTTACACTTTGATCATATCTGGTTTTGCGATGATATATTCGGCTTAAAACCCAACTGGGTAAATGAATTCGCCAACCTGGTAGAACAGGAAAACCTGCATTTCAAATTCAAGATACAGTCCCGCGCAGACCTGCTGCTGCAGGAAAACTACGTAAAAGCGCTTGCCCGTGCAGGTTGCGACAATATATGGATGGGTGCCGAAAGCGGTTCGCAGCACATACTGGACGCCATGGACAAAGGCACTACCGTAGAGCAGATTTATGAAGCTACCAGGCTCATTAAATCGTACGGCATGCGGCCCTCGTTTTTTATACAGTTTGGTTACATCGGTGAAACAAAAGAAGACATTGCCCAGACCATTGAGATGATTAAAATTTTGCTGCCAGACAGCATTGGTATCTCTGTTTCGTATCCTTTACCTGGCACCGGCTTTTACGAGAAGGTAAAACAGGATCTGAAATTCAAAACCAACTGGACAGATTCGAATGAAATGGCCCTGATGTTCAAAAACACGTACCAGCCGGCATATTACAAACAACTGTACAGTTATGTGCATAAAGTGTACAACCGCCATAAAAGTCTGCACAGTATTGCACAGTTACGGCAGCATCCGGGCAGGCTCAGCGGCGCCCATATAAAGCAGGCAGCAAAAGCCGTCTACTATGGCATTTTATCGGTGCTGGCACAAAAAAAACTGCAACAGCTGGAGCACCCGGCGGCAACATAAACAGATTTTATGAAACAGGTGACCATTAACCACGACACAGCGAAAGCAGCAGAAGCATTTACCAGGCAGTCTGCTGTTTTTGACCAGTTATATGCGCACAATGCCATCATCCAATACAAACGCGACAGGGTAAGAAACCACATCAACCGTTACCTGCAACCCAATAGCCATATACTTGAACTCAATGCCGGCACCGGTGAAGATGCCGGTTATTTTGCCAGGCAGGGCCACCGCGTGCATGCAACCGATATTTCATCAGGCATGCTCGAGCGCCTGCAGAAAAAAATGGAATGGAAACAAACTACTGCGCAGGTAAGCAGTGAGCTATGTTCATTCACACAACTGGACCAACTGCAGCAACGCGGCCCATACGACCTGATCTTCTCTAATTTCGCAGGGTTGAACTGTACAGGTGAACTGGACAAAGTGATTCATTCATTTCCATCCCTGCTAAAGCCAGGCGCACTGGTAACCATGGTGGTGATGCCTGGTTTTTGTTTATGGGAAACAATGCTGGCATTGCGCGGCAGGTTTAAGCTCGCCTTCAGAAGATTCAATCACAAGAACGGGGTTACAGCCAATGTGGAAGGCGTAAAATTCACATGCTGGTATTACCAGCCGTCATTTATCCGCAACTGTGCGCAGCATGATTTTGAAGTGCTTGCCGTAGAAGGCTTGTGTACCATTGTTCCGCCATCGTACCTGGAGAAATTCCCGGCAAAACACCCCTGGCTTTTCCGCCGGCTGATGCGGTTGGAAAACAGGTTTAAAAACAGTTTTCCCTGGCGGCATATCGGTGATTATTACATTATAACGCTGCGTAAAAAAACAGCTTAGTTGTCCAGCGCCTGTTTGCGTTTGGCAGATAGCAGGTACATTTTTTCATCCAGCTGGGAGAGCACTTTTTTCTGGAAGAAATAAGGATAAGGTTTGCAGTAGTGTTTCTCTGCAATAGCACCGAAAGGAAAACCTTTTGGGTTACGTTTAGGCGACTGGGACAATAGCTCCCAGCGTTTGCGGCATTTGCCCATAATGCGGTCATCCAGCCTGCTGCCCCATGCACCATCGAAAATCCATTCCATAAAACGTCTTAGGTAACCCGGGGCAAACTCCCTGGATTCATCGATACGCGGCTTGTGCCCTGGCAGAAAATGATAAGCCCATTGATTGGCATGATAAAAGCGCTGAAACACGCGCTGGCTGTTTTGTACCGGCAGCATTGTGGCAACTTCCATGGCAGTAAACATATTCTGTTCCGGTATTTCCAATGCCGATTCATCTATGTAATAATTGAGGCATGCATAGTGTGGCAAACCCAGCAGTGCCGCTATTTTCACGGGAATATGCAGCAGGGTTCTGCCTATCCACAAACGGTCTTTCTGCATCACCAGGAAGAAGTCAAGATCAGACCCTTCATAAGCCACATTCTTCGACAATGAGCCGGATACCGCGACGCCTTTCACATACGGAAAACACCTGATGAGCTTTGCAAACAGCATGGCTCTTTTCAATTGCTTCACTGCCATGGCATTGCAGTGTAACCTGCGCTCCACAAGGGTTATATCATTCCGCAAGCAATAAAATTCGCCCATGTGCCACAGCAACTGCTGATCCTGTAACTGTTGCAGGGCAAAGGTTAATTTCTTTTCGGTAACAGGCTGATCTAAAAAATACCTGATCTCATCCAGCTTAACCGGGTAGTTGAAAATATCAAAATAAGCCAGCACTTTTAAAACGCTTTCGGTATACGAATTTGTCATGTGGTTTTATTTAACACACGATGCCGTGGTTATCTAAAACATACGCATGACAGATTACAGCAGTTGCTTGGCGGAAAATAAAAAAGCAGGTATAGCTAAAATCACTCACGTCTCGCGATTGACGATTCAAGGTCGTTTAGTTAAGCGTGATTGATATTTTTTACCGCAAAGAACACAAAGGAAAAACCCACAAAGTTCACAAAGGAGCTGTTAACTAAACGACATTGATTGACGATTCACGAATAATACTCGCTTAGATAGTCACGACTGTCGATGTCTCGATTCCCGAACTGTTACCCGCTAAAATCACTCACGACTGACGACTGACGATTCACGAATAATACTCGCTTAGATAGTCACGACTGTCGACGTCTCGATTCCCGAACTGTTACCCGCTAAAATCACTCACGCTCCCGCTCCCTCCCTGCTTCCTGCTGGTGCTTCCACATGTCGCGGAAATGGGTGCTGTGCTGCAGGAGGTATTCAAAACTGCCTGCTGCAACAATCCTTCCGTGGTGCAGTATATAGATGTAATGAAACTGTGGTAACAGGTGCAGCCGGTGCATGGAAGAGATAATGGCCTTGTCTGCAAAGGCATTGAACATCCCCTCATAAATCATCGCTTCTGTACGCGGATCTACACTGCTGGTAGGTTCATCCAGCAGTACCAGTGCACTGTCACGTGCGGCCAGGATGCCACGCGCCAATGCGAGCCGCTGTTTTTGTCCACCGGAAAGATTCACGCCTTTTTCGCGGATATCAGATTCCAGTCCTGCAGGCAACTGATCTACCACACCGGTAAAAAAAGCGCTGTCACATACCTGCATAATTTCTTCGTTGGTGAAAGGCAACCCGAGGGTAATATTATAGGCAATGGTATTCTCGAATATTTCCGGCTCCTGCGGAAACAAGGTTACCGATTCGTTCAGCGTATCA
Source organism: Deminuibacter soli (assembly GCF_003412455.1). Lineage (GTDB taxonomy): Bacteria > Bacteroidota > Bacteroidia > Chitinophagales > Chitinophagaceae > Deminuibacter > Deminuibacter soli. Next base: position 475,337 of record NZ_QTJU01000003.1, read on the forward strand.
AGCTCCAGCGGCTGGCCATCTACCTGTAACATAATGCCCGGCTCAGGATTGTACAAACCGCGCAACAGGGAAAGCAGGGTGCTTTTACCGCTTCCGCTTTCACCAATCAGGGCAATGCGTTCGCCGCGGTTAATGCGTATGGCAAGGTCATGAAGCCTGGGTGGTGCATACCCATTGGCTTCTGCGATACTGTGTGAAAAATTCAGCGCCTGTACCTGTATGCTTTTCCACTGTTCGGGCAATTGCTCCGGCACATCTGCACGGTGGTGTTGTGCAAAAGCTTCGCTGATAACCGATGCAGTCTGAACAGAAGTGTTGTACTGCATAATATCTGTGTATTGCCAGGCGATATCGTGAAACACACTGGTAAACTGGTTGATGTACCCGAGCAAAACCACCAGTGCGGCCACATAAAACGTAGTGCCCGGTTGCCAGTGCTGGTAAATATAACCCACTACAACCACGCCGTAGATCACGGCAATAAGCACATCGGCACAAAACCATTTCCATTCATTGATCACCGCATTTTTGCGGAAAGGATGTAAAATGCGGTTTACGGTATGCATCAGCCCCGATTCCATGCTGCGTTCCAGGCGCAGCGTAATCACCGTCATAATGTTCGACAGGCTGTCGAACAACGTAGCACTTACGCGGTGTTCGCGTTCATTAACCACTTCCTGTGTTTTCACAAAAGGCTTGTCGAATTTCATAATCACCAGTACAGTGAGCACACCCAATGCAATGGCAATACCGCCAAACAAAGGCGAGAAATACAACATGGCCACAATGGAGAAAACAAATTTGAGTACCGCATAGAGATAGATGAAACCGCGGTCGAAAAATTCACGCAAGGCCTCGTATGCTTTGCGGATGCGGTTAATGGTAGCGCCGCTGTGATGATCCTGGTGCCATTTTACCGGCAGGTGCAGCAGCTGGTGGTAACGCTCCTGCAAAAAGTTACGGCTAAGGTTAAATGCGAGCTTGCGTTCCATTACCCTGGCAGGCCCATGCAGGCTCCATTGCGCCACTTTAAACAGGAGATACAAACCGGCGTATAAAAAAGCATAGTGCAGCACATTGCTTTTATTGTGTTCAATATGCGATACAAACCAGCCCAGCAGCAGCGGGCCGAGCGAATCAATAACATTGGCGATCACAAACATGCTGTATACCAGCAAATACTTTTTCCGTTCCTGCCTTGCATAATGCCAGGCAGTGCGCAGCATCGAGAGATATGGATTGGTCATGAAAACTTTATGTAACGAAATTACATGGTTTTCCCGTACCCGGCGCAACCGCACTGGCTATTCCCTAAACCTGTTTTTAACCTTGCGTACAACACAATCATCACGCATGGCATAGTTTTTTCGGCATTTTCCTGTAAAAGCGTTTTATGGAACCCAAAAACAAACATACCGGCCCGTTGCCCCACCAACATCCTCACCAGACAACCAAAACAGAAAAAGCACACGAACAGGCTGAAAAAGACATTGCGCAGGACGCAGACCTGAGCATACACAGCCCGAATGACGACCTCGACGAAGAAGAATTAAGCCGCCTGGGTGGAGATAAAAACGACCTCATTTAAGCGCAACCAACCACCATATTGCCCCTCTGCCAAAAGGCCTGCCCGGTTGCAACTGAACCGGGTGTGACAATATATACCCAAACCAGCGCAATAATTGCCCATTTGTCTTCCTTTCCAAAGAGCACCACCTTGTCGCACAATGTCAAACAGCCATTCGCATCAGCATGCTGAACCACCTGCATATCCTTACAACACCACGATAGTTGTACACGTTAAGGCGTAACGTTTCCCGTTGTCAGATTTTCAAATTATCTTACAGTATGAACCGGATTGACCGTGTTACCGCCATATTAATTCAGCTGCAGTCAAAGAAAATAGTCAAAGCGCAGGAAATAGCAGACAGGTTTTCCATCAGCCTGCGCACTGTGTACCGTGATGTAAAAACACTGGAAGAAGCAGGCATACCCATTATAGGCGAGGCAGGCATTGGCTACTCCATCATGGATGGCTACCGCTTGCCGCCGGTGATGTTCAGCCGCGAAGAAGCCACTGCTTTTTTAACAGCCGAAAAGCTGGTAGAGAAATTCACCGACCCTGCACTGGCCGCCACTTACCAGAACGCCATGTTTAAAATAAAAGCAGTGCTGCGCAGCACCGAAAAAGACCTGCTCGAAAACATGGATGAATCAGTGGCCGTGCACCGCAAATTTACCGGCCCCGGCGCATCTGATACCGGCGGTAACCTGCTGCCTTCCCTGTTAAAAGCCGTATCGGAAAAGAAGATGATCCGCATCCGGTACCAGGCGTTTAACCAAAGTCCTACCGCACGCCAGGTAGAACCCATCGGCTTGTTTTATTACGGCGGTTACTGGCACGTAATTGCATGGTGCCAGCTGCGGCAGGATTACCGCGATTTCCGGACAGACCGGATTGCATCGCTCACGGTAACCGATACCCTCATCACCCAATCACATCCCTCTTTAAAAGCCTACCTGGCCAAAGTAAAACAGGAACAGGATTTAAAAACCGTGGTCATCAACGTGCAAAAAGAATTTACACCTTATTTGCAGGAGCAGAAATACTACAATGGCTTTGTAAGCGAAAAACAGCAGGGCGAAGATGTACAGATGACCTTTCTTACACCTTGCTTTGAAGGCTTTATCCGCTGGTATATCATGTTTGCCGACAAAGCAGGAATTGTAAAACCGCGTTCGCTTGAACAGCTGCTGTTAAAGCGCATGGAAGAGATCACACAAAAACTGCATACCGCCGCACCATTACTGACATAGGGCAAACCGCAAAGCCGTACATACAGCGGCCGCAGCATACGCACAGTTTCTAAAACAAACCGTTCACCCTGCGCATGCCATAAAAATCACGCAAACGTTTGTTGCTTCATTACAAACGTTTGCGTGATTTTACATCCATCTCCCCTGGTTGCTGCACGCTTCGTTAACCATTAACTTGGTATAGCTGCCGGCAGGCATACCCCTGCTGATCAATACATTCCCCTTCTTTTTATAAACCTATGCCTGTTAAACACTTTTTATAACCAAAAACTGTTCTGATTGTATGAGGATTTCAATGTACCAAACACGTGCTGTGAAAAGCTTCGCAGCACTGTTGCTGCTAACCGCATGTAACAAGAGAATTGTAGACCTGTCACCCGCCGATGGCAAAGCTGCTGCCACGGCAGTGAGCACCACAGACACCATTCCCCTTAAAAACGCGTATGGCATCCCCGATGAAAACAATATCGGCATTTCCGGTACCGGTATTGGCAACTGGACTTCCTCCAATGATTCTGCCCGCGTGTATGTAACCTTTAACAACACCGGTTCGCTCACCGTATCATTGCTCGCCAAATCGCCTGATGGCGCGGGATCTGTAACCGTAAGCATAGCCGGCAAAAAGTTTACCGTGAATGTTCCGCAAAGCACCAGCTACCAGAAAATCACCGCCGGCACGGTTAATATCACCGGCACAGGCATCAGCTATTTTACCATTAAAGGTGCCACCAAACCAGGCGGCTATTATGCAGATGTAAGCAACATCATTATCAGCGGCTCACCCGCCAATAATGCGTATTACAATAAAAGCGACTGGCGCACCTGCCCTGCCGTACACATGGGCTACACCATTGCAACCGGCGATACTGCCCGCTGGTTTTACAACGAGATCAAAATTCCGTCAGGCAGCGATGTAGTCAACACCTTCTTTATGGCCAATGGCTTTTACAATGGTTATTTCGGTATACAGGTGAACAGTCCTACCGAACGCCGCATCCTGTTTTCTATCTGGAGCGATTACAACACCAACGATCCCGGACAGGTACCTGCCAACTACGCAGTACAACTTGTGCAGAAAGGCAGCCTGGTTACTACAGAAGAAAATTTTGGCAATGAAGGAACCGGCCGCCATGCCTACGCCATCTACAACTGGCATACAGACAGCACGTACAAATTCCTGGTACACTCCGTGCCCGATGCAGGTGGCGTTACCTACAGCGGTTATATCTTTTTAAACAACCAGTGGCAGCTGATTGCGACTTACTACAAACCGGTAGGCACGTACAACATGACCGGTCTCTATTCTTTTATAGAAGATTTTGGCGGTGGCCTCAACAGCTACAAACAACGCAATATGCTGGTGCAGAACCAGTGGATTGTAACACCCAACGGCACCTGGAAACAATTGAAAACAGCACATTTCACCACCACTACGCACGACGATGTGTATTCACGTGTTGACTATGGTGCAGCCGCCAGCGGACCGGGCTATAATTATTTCACCAGTGGCTTTGTGCCCAAAACAGCAAGCGACAACCAGCAATTCACCTGCGGCACAGGCACGCAGCCGGTGGTAACACTGCCGCAATAACAGCCAGTTGCAGGATTACACAATACTGCTGCCGCAACGGGAGCGGCAGCCGGATGATGAACAGGGATCAACAGCATGAGTTGCCAGGCGCCAGGGTAGCAATACCGGCGTTTGGCGGCTCATAACTGACGCTCGTACCTTTTTCTGTGCAGTGCAGCATTTTTTCCCGATTTTTAAGACATGAAGCGAACCCTGCTGCATTTGTTGTTCTGGATGGTATACCTGCTGCAAGACAGTATGCTGGAGTTTTTATGGGTATCACCCTCTGTACAGCACTATAGCACCAGCCAGCAATGGTGGATGGCCATGCATGCAGGCGCCTGTTTGCTGTTACCCAAACTGCTGTTTACCTATTGCGTTATTTATTTCACCATTCCAGCCCTGCTGCAGGGTAAGCGTTTGTGGCGCGAGATTGGCAAGGGCCTGCTGTTATTGTGTGTTACCATTGTCGCCTACCGGCTGGTAGCCCAGTATTACATGAATGTGTATGTATACCCGGACATTTTCAAACCATCCCCCCTGTTTAGCCCGGTACTGGTTTTATTTGCCTTTATGGATATCGGCTGCGTATCGGGCATCGCCATTACCCTTAAACTGCTGCGCACACAACTCGGCGCCAAAGAGCGTGAGAAAAACCTGGTAAAGGAAAAACTGGAAACAGAACTGCGTTTCCTGCGTAACCAGATTAACCCGCACTTCCTGTTCAACACCCTCAACAACATTTACGCACTGGCGCGCAAGCAATCACCGCAAACAGCGCCGGTGGTGCTCAAACTGTCACAGCTGCTGCGTTTTATGCTATACGAATCCGGCAGCGGACAGGTAACCGTAGCAGCCGAAATACGCGTATTGAACGATTACCTCGAGCTGGAAAAAATACGCTACAACAACCGCCTGCAGCTGCAGTTCTCCCTCAACGTAGACGATGAAACCCGCCTCATAGCCCCCCTGCTTTTATTACCCTTTGTAGAGAACGCATTTAAGCACGGGGTCAGCGAATCACGCTTTCATTCTTTTGTACATATTCAGTTAACGTTGCAAAACGGATTGCTTACCTTTCAGATAGAAAATACCTGCGAAAACGGGAATGCGGCCATCAGTGATAAAATAGGTTTAAGCAATGTGCGCAGGCAGCTGCAGCTCATGTACGGCGAGCACCACCTGCAAATAAGCAACGGAACAGATACCTTCTCCGTTCATCTCACCATAAACCTCAACAGCTATGCAAAAATATAACTGCATGATTGTGGAAGACGAGCCGCTGGCCGCCGAGATACTCACCGACTATATTAAACAGGTGCCTTTCCTGCAACTCACCCATACCTGCAGTGATGCTATTTATGCCATGGAGCTGCTGCAGACACAACCGGTAGACCTTATTTTTCTCGATATACATTTACCCAAAGTAAAAGGCTTCGATTTCATCAAAACCCTGCAGCATCCGCCGCATATCATTATCACTTCGGCCTACCAGGAATATGCGTTACAGGGCTATGAACTGAATGTAACCGACTACCTGCTGAAGCCCATTGCTTTCAGTCGCTTCCTGATGGCTGTTAACAAGCTGGCACCGCCGCCTGCCCAACATCCGCCCGCGGCAGAACGCCCCTGGCTGTTTTTTATGACAGGCAAAAAGAAGGTGAAAGTATGGGCAGATGAAATACTGTACGTAGAAAGCCTGAAAGAGTACAGCCGCATTTTTACCATCGGGAAAAGCCTGCTCACCAAATGTCCCCTGCACGAGATGGAAGCCCTGCTGGCGAAATTTCATTTCATTCGCGTACACCGCTCCTTTATTGTAGCCCGCGACAAAATTGAAGCCTTTACCGCCACCGAAATTGATATTGCAGGCAAACAGATACCGATCGGGAGAAGTTACAAGGAGTTGATTGTCTCCATGCTGGAGCAGAATGGGTAGATGGTTGTATGGTTGAAACCCGTCAGCCTGTGCCGGTGTCCTCACCACAATATGTATCGCCAAAACGCGTCGGTGAAGACACCTCGCGGGCAATAAATGTGTCGATGTCCCGATTCTCGAAATTGGTGCTCGCTAAGATCACTCACGGCTCACGCATTGTTCGTTCTTTCCTGCTGTTTGTAGGCCTTTGGAGAACGTTGGTAGAATAACCGTTTTACCGGTTGGGATTTGGACTAATTTAACTGTAGCTCATTCAAATCACCCAAATAAACGGTATGCAAACCAACACTAAAACTGTATTTTATTCCACTTTTATCACAGGTATCCTTATAGCCGGTACGCTTGATGTGACGGCGGCTATTGTGGTTTACGGTTACCTGGCAAATGCACAGGCATTTAAAATATTACATTCCATAGCGTCCGTGCTTATCGGGCCAAGTGCGTTTACCGGCGGCTGGGGCACGGCGTTGCTGGGCCTGGCCATTCATTTTTTTATCGCCGCCTGCTTTACCCTGTTGTTTATACGGCTGTACAACCGCAGCAGCTGGCTGCGGCACAATAAAACCATTGGCGGACTGGCATACGGCTCCCTGGTGTGGTGTATCATGAACCTCATTGTATTGCCCGTTTTTCAGCATAAAATGGCCCATTTTACCGTAGAGAGTATTGCCATTGGCATGGCCATACTCATGTGCTGCATTGGATTACCCCTGGCTTATATTACAGATTACCATGTAAGGAAATCTATAACCGGAGAGGCCTCTTCTGTGCATCAAAAGCTGGCTTGATATAACATGGTACCTGGAATACAAAAGGCTCCGCAACAGTGCGGAGCCTTTGTCTATAGTATGCAGCAGCGTTATTGTTGCTGTTGCCTGCGCAGCTTGCTGTACTTGCGGCCATAACCGAAGTAAATGGCAAAACCAATAAGCAGCCAAACCACCAGCCGTAACCAGGTACCGGCCGGTAAGGAAACCATCATTACCAGGCAGGTAATAATACCGAGTATCGGTACCAATGGCACCAGTGGTGTTTTAAATGCACGGGGTATATCAGGCTGTTGTTTGCGTAAGATAATTACGCCCAGGCAAACCATGATAAAGGCCAGCAGCGTACCGATGCTCGTCATTTCTCCTACCACGCTGATCGGTACCAGCCCTGCAAAAAGACTGATAAATACACAAAGCACGAGATTGGATTTGTACGGCGTCTGGAATTTCGGATGCAGCTGCGCAAACACAGGCGGCAGCAGTCCGTCGCGGCTCATGGAGTAGAATACGCGGCTTTGCCCCAGCAGGTCAACCAGTATTACCGAGGTATAACCGATCAGGATGGCGAGTATTACAGCAACGGCCATCCAGGTATACGGCGTATGCGCAATGGCCACGGCTACGGGCGCTGCGCTGTCTTTAAATTCAGTATAATGTGCCAGGCCTGTCATCACATACCCGAACGCCACAAATAACACCGTACATATCAGCAAAGAACCGATAATACCGATGGGCATATTGCGTTGCGGGTTACGGGTTTCCTGGGCCATGGTAGCTACGATATCAAAGCCGATAAACACAAAGAAAATAACCCCCGCCCCGCGCAGCACACCGCTTACACCAAATTCACCGAAGTTGCCTGTATTGGCGGGAATATAGGGATGATAGTTTGCTGGATTGATATACCGCCAGCCCAGTGCAATAAACACCAGCACCACGCCAACTTTCAGCGTAACCACAATAATATTGAACAGCGCCGAGCCCTTGGTACCACGCACAATAATGGCGGTGATACAGCAAATGATGAGCATGGCCGGCAGGTTAATCCACCCGTGCATAAGCATCCCATTCATTTCAAAGGTTTCAAAAGGCGAGCGCAGCAGCTGCGGCGGCAGGTTAATGTTCCAGTGTTCGAGGAATTTAACGAGGTAATGCGACCAGCTGATACCTACCGTAGCAGCACCCACGGAGTATTCCAGCACCAGGTCCCAGCCGATAATCCAGGCAAACAGTTCACCCAGCGTGGCGTAAGCATACGTATAGGCGCTGCCTGCCACAGGCACCATCGAAGCGAATTCTGCATAACACAGGGCACTGAATGCACAACCTACTGCCGCCACGATGAAAGAAAGCGTAACAGCCGGGCCTGTATTGTTGGCAGCCGCAATACCTGTTAAAGAGAATAGGCCCGCCCCGATAATTACCCCGATACCAATGGCTACCAGGTTTACCGCGCCAAGGCTGCGTTTGAGGGTTGATTTGCCTTGCTCTGCAGCTTCGCGCTGCAAAAGCTCCACTGATTTTTTTAGCATTTAAGTTGTTATGTTCTGGAAAGAAAGGTGGCAAAGGTACAGGAAACAACAGTACACCAGATCAGTAGACTATAGTTTTCCTTGGCTGCCTGCAAATTTTACGCTGCCAATGGCTGTTTGCCCTATATCGCATCCCATTTTCAACCCATTTTCAATGCCGCTCTGCCCACTGCAACCCTTGCGGCAGCTGTGCTGTGCTGAATTCGATATGAATAACCCGGCGCCGTGCACCATTTGTAGTACGTGATGATCGGTGCATCAGCAAGGGTTTCATCAGCATTACTCCTCCTTTGCGAACAGCACAAACTGATTCCTGTGTAAACTGCGACACCAGCTTTTCCGGCCGTTCTATGCCCACCGCATGTGAGCCGGGCAACACTTTCAGTGCGCCGTTTGCTTCATCGGTATCATCAAGATGAATGCGCAGGGTAAGCATTTGCTCCAGTAAAGAAGCAGGCGCCTGTACCGCATACTGGTTTTGTTTTACCGTGTATGGACCATAGCCGGGCACTTCCTTCCTCTCAGTAACAGAAATGGTTAAATCCTGGTGCCATGCTACAAACCAGTTTGAGGCGGCAGGTTTATCAAAATAAATTGCTTTCACAGCGAAACCGGCTGTACCCAGCGTTTGGGTTAACAATTCACGGAAGGCAGGCGTAAAAATAAGTGGCACAGCCTTCGGTATCTCCCGGAAGAACTGCCTGATGGCAAATAAGTCTGTTGACTTCCTGAATAAAGGAGAATCCTGCGCTTCAGCTTGTATCAGCGCGGCAATTTGTTCTGTTTCTGATTCGGAGAATACATCATTTACTATTGCAAAACCATCTGTTTGCAGTGAAGCCAGTACCGGTTGCGTCAGCATCAGTTTAGTTTTCCTTTTTGCAGCGCAATATGCGTAATAATATCATATTGTTCTTCTACTGACATTATTTTGCGTGAACGCTCACCAACAGGTATGGCCGGATCTAAAAATAAAGGCGGGAAAAAACTGTACACAGTATTACCGGGCATATCTGCCAGCTCGGCCTGGTGAGCTTCCCAGGTATAACCGGGATAAAAGCCATGCAGGTCGCCATTGAAACAGAAATACAGGAATTCGGTATAAGTTACATCCATCATTTCCCATTGCAGGGTTTGCGGCGACAGGTAATACACTTTATCTTTTGCGGCGCCAAGTGCACCATAGTTCAACGCAAAAAATCCGCCAAGCACATCATCCGCAATCAGCAGGTAGCCAGGCTTATCGCCATAGGCTGCAAAGGTTTTGCCTTTGTTCCAATCGGGCAGCGACCGGTCGAGCTTTTCTTCATGCCCTGCACCAAGAATACGCAGCCAGCCATGGTCAACCAGTATGCCGCCTGTATGGTATACAACTGCCCCCAACGGTGTACTGATGTCAATCTGCGTATGGTACAAAGCTGTGGCTCCGCGGGCGGGCGTGCAGGGCAATACGTTTACATCATTGGCAGCATCCTGTATGTGCAGGTGAATTTCCGGCCAGGCCGGTGTAGTAATATTAATAAGTTGTGCAAGCGGCTGCATATGACTACCCGTTAATTGTATGTACGAACAATGGAGTGTATACGTTACTCTTTTTTTGTGAATGTATTGCATTCCCGCGATAAAGCCGGTTAAAATTGTAATCGGTTACATTTCAGCCTTAGCCCGGTATAACCAACGTAAAAACACAATTATCCACCTGGATTGTTCTTTTTGCAAGATTGCTTTTTGCAGTCTGCCGCTGGCTGCCCGGTGTTGTTTTTGTTTTTGCAGATACCTGATTTTATGGTAACTTGAGTGTTCACCAAAAAAAAGGAGGTATTCATGCAATCTACAGATTCATCATGGACACCTTCGGTTAATTTCGCTTAACCGGGTCCTCTCCATTAAATAATCTGCTGACAAAAGCGTCAGAAACCACCGGTTAAGCCGGTGGTTTTTTATTACAGTAATGCCTGGTAAATCAATTGTTCTATTTTTCGTGCAAGCTCGCCATGACTATTGGGCGCCTGCTGCGTCATAATCAGGCAAACCAGGCGCGCTTTGGGATCTACCCAGTAAGTGGTGCCGAAATAACCGCCCCACGAAAAACTGCCTTCATTACGCGCTTCCCTTGCAGCAGACAATGCGCTGGTAATATTAAAACCCAGTCCAAAATTATCTGTGCCGTTATACAGGAAACTCAACTGCCCCGATGTCATCAGCTGCACCGTGCGCGGTGCCAGCAACTGGTGGCCATTGTATTTACCGCCGTTGAGCAGCATCTGTAAGAACATCGCGTAATCAAAAGCCGTGGAAGTAAGCCCTGCCCCGCCACTGAAATATTGTTTGTGCTGCAACGGGTAATCCGGGTCAAGCCCCCTGGCCCTGGTGGCAGCCACCACATGGTGCAGGGAATCTTCGGTATACACACTGGTTAAACGGCCTGCTTTGGAAGCCGGCACATTAAAATAAGTATCCTTCATACCCAGGGGTATAAAAATATTCCTGGTAAGAAAAGTCTCCAGGTCTACCCCGCTGATGGTTTCTATTACACAGCCCAGCACATCGGTGCTCAGTCCGTACGTGAATTTTTCACCGGGCTGGTGCGCCAGCGGCAGTTTAGCCAGCACATCGATGCTTTCGCGCAGGTTCTTCTGCAAATCAGTCAAACCGGAGCTTACCTGTGATTTTGCATAGATGGCACGCATTTTTTCGGTGCCGATCATGGCATAATCTATCCCTGAGGTATGCGTAAGCAAATCCCTGATGGTAATGGGCCGTTTAGCCGGCACAGTGGTGAAAGTAGTGTCTGCAGCATTAAACTGGTCAAGCACCATACTGTGTGCAAACGCCGGAATAAAATCAGCCACCGGTTCGTCCAGGTACAGCTTACCCTGTTCGTACAGCAGCATAATACCGGTGCTTACCACCGCCTTTGTTTGTGAAGCCAGGCGAAACAGGTCGTTTGTTTGCATGGGCTTTTTCTGTTCGGCATTGGCATAGCCATAACCCTTGTACTGCAACACCTTTCCATCCTGTATTACCAGCGTCACCACCCCGTTTATCCAGTGACGGGAAAGATAGCCGTTCACCAGCGTATCAATGCGGGCAAGCCGCTGCGCGGCTTCGGGGTTTTGCTGCGGCACCACTTCGGGAGTAAGCACCTGGGCCTGCAACAGGCTACTAAAAGCAGTGCAGCACAGGAGCAGCAAGCACATTTTTTTCATCGGCAATTTTCTTTCAAGTTAATTGATTTGCGGCATTCTTACCTGCGTGTTGCAACGACACAAACAACAAAAAACGCAGTACATGACATTCTCACCGGAAATTGTTGTACATTTTATCATCCCGGTTCACCATTTAAACAATTGCCATGACTGAAACTACTCCTGCTACACAAAATGAAATAACCAGGGGCGGACTTGTACTGGCCGGCCTGCTGCTGATTGGCGCCACGGGTTTCGCCATATGGCTGCTCGTTGGGCTTTGGCCCGACCGTATGCCCAACCCGCGCAGCAACTGCATGTGGTATACCGGCAAGCTGTTTCATGTACGCCTGCTCGATTCCTGTGCGGAAGCGCCTGTACTTATACCCGGCGTACCCGCCACCGTGATAACCGACAGCCTGCACCCAGCGGCCGATAGTCTTGCCAAAGACAGCACGGCGGTAACCGTAAAGCCAGCCATATCCCCTGCATCCGACGGTCTCATACAGCTCAATACCCTGTTGCTGATACTGGTGGCCCTTGGCGGTTTCCTGGGCAACCTCATTCATATTTCCACATCATTCACCACCTTCATCGGCTCGCAGGCATACAAACGCAGCTGGACACTCTGGTACTTTGTAAAACCCTTTACTGCCGCGGCTTTGGCAGTTGCGTTGTATTTTTCGTTCAGGGCAGGTTTTCTCAATTACAGCAACGATGCCAGCAACCTGAACCTGTACGGTATAATGGCGCTTTCATTCCTGGCAGGGCTGTTCACCGACACCGCCACCCTGAAACTGAAAGAAGTATTCGAAGTACTGTTCCGGCCAAAAGAACAAAGACCCGATGCCATTGAAACAGATGATAAAAATAAAAACGGATGAAGTTATGCACCGTGCAGCATACGGTACCGATTCTGTTTTACATTGCTGTATTAATTTGCCTTACATGAAACGCGCGCTCCTTTTCGCCATTTGCCTGCTCTTGTGCAGCCTGCTGCGTACAGCTACTGCGCAGAACCATACGCCGGCGCTTGAAATCACCCACATAACAGACAGCATTTACAAATTCACCACCTGGCGCATGTTAAACAACGCGCCCTTCCCCTCGAACAGCCTGTATGTATTAACGCCTGCAGGTGCAGTGCTTATTGACTGTGCCTGGGATACCACGCAGTTTCAGCCATTACTCGATACCATTGCTGCCAGGCATCGCCAGCAGGTAATTGCCTGCATTGCCACGCATTCGCATGCAGACCGCACCTGCATGTTCCATTTTTTACAGGCACACGGCATTGCCACCTGGAGCAGTGAAAAAACCTACGAACAATGCAAACTGCACGGCAACCAGCTGGCTGCGCAGTATTTTGTAAACGATACCACATTTGATTTTGGCGGTTACACCATACAAACATTTTATCCGGGTGAGGGCCATACCAGCGACAACATTGTAATATGGTTTAATCATGCCAAACTGTTGTACGGCGGCTGTTTTGTAAAAAGCCTGGAAGCGCACGACCTGGGCTATGTGGAAGAAAGCAATGTACAGGCATGGCCTGCCAGTATCAGAAACGTACAGCATCATTTTAAACATATCCGTTACCTGGTACCCGGTCACCAGGGTGGCACCAGTGTGCAGGCCCTGCCGCATACACTGCACCTGCTGGAAGAATTACACGTTAAAAATGCCGTGTATAATCAGTAAGCAAACGCATGCTGCATATGGCAACCGGGGTATTTCAATGGTCGAAAATTTATTTTACATATGAAGTATTTTAATAAATTGCACCAGCACCATTTATTCAGAAAGGACTATAAACACCAGGCAGGAAATTGTGACTTACCTATTTAAAATACCATGTACTGCGCGCACTTGCCATTCAACGCGCCGTCCATTATCCATAAAGATATCCTATAACCAATTTTCATGAGAAACCTGCACAAAGTATCTGCTCACTTAATGAACCATATTCTTTTTGCGCTTGACTACAGTGCTTCGCTCAAAAAAGAAAGCAGCCACCCTATGATGCCCTTTGCCCTTGTTATTAAAGGAGACGAACAAAAAATACAAACCTTTCCCGACAGTACCCCTGAACTTGCAGACAAACGCTTTAGCCAGGTAATTGCAGCAGAGAACCCTGATTTTGTGGTATTCGGCACCGACAGCCAGGTAACACAGAATGGCCTGCAGTACGAAGCCGTGTTGCTGAAAGCCTATGCCAAAAACGACGATGAAATTTACCTGCTGGCGCAGAAGTACCAGCCCGATGCACCCGGCGGTCATTATATTTTACTCGGCAACCCCGGCTTCCTTGGCACCGAAAAAAACAAGTTCGCTATAGCGCAGCAAACAGCCGGCGCAACAGCCGCAGAGGGTAAAAAACACTGGTGGCAAAGGTGGTAACACACACAACATGTACCCGGATTTAATTAACGCATTCAGCCGCATTATACGCCTGAGCGAAAGCGAACAGGTTTACCTGTGCAGTCTTTTTACGGAAAAAACTTTTCACAAAGGCGATCATTTTTTACAGGAAGGACAGGTATGCCGTGAAGCAGGCTTTATACGGCAGGGCCTGGTGCGCTATTACATCAACAGTGAAGGCGAAGACCGCGTATATGGCTTTGGGCAGGAATACAATTTCGTATGCAATTATGAAAGTTTTCTCGATCACTCCCCTTCGCAGAAAAACATACAGTGTATAGAAAACACGGAGATGCTTATACTTTCCTACGCCAACCTGCAACTGCTGTACCGGCACATTGCAGAAGGCGAGAAATTCGGCAGACTGATGTGCGAGCAGATCTTCGTAGAATCCCTGCGCCAGCTCACCTCACTGTACACGCAACAACCGGAAGAACGCTACCTGCGTTTCCTCGAAACCTATCCCGATCTGCAGCAACGTATCCCGCAATACTATATTTCCTCGTACGTGGGGGTTAAGCCGCAATCATTAAGCCGCATCCGCAAAAGATTATCCGCCGGGTGATTTGTTAACCCAGGTGCATCAACAGGCATTTTTACTGGCATAGTTTCGCTGTAACAAACACACTAAATATGTTACTGTTTAACAGCATATTGCTCATCCATTTCGCCCTCTTTGTTTATTATATATTCAGGCTGGCTTTACAGTTCCCGGTGAAAAACCCCGTAAAAGACAAGAGCGGCCCGTTTATCGGCCTGGCCGTACTGGTTACCGGCCTGGCACTGGTAGCACTGAAATACCCTGCCATCAACTATTACAAGGTAATACCCAAAACAGCATTGCTGGTAGGTATAGCCATAGTAAACGGCATGTACGGCAACAAACCCATGCCACGCAAAGCCTATTTCACTGTGCTTGGTTTTACCCTGCTGGCAGCAGCCATTGCCGTGGTAAAAGTATAAACGGTGTTTACTGCGCCGGGAACGGCTGCTGCTCTCCCGGCGCAATCACTTAACTTTATCTGCGGTATGCAAATGCAAACTTTTCATCCATCACCGGCACTGCGGCCCTATATACAATCCTTTCTTGTAATTGAAAGCGAGGAAAGCCGCAATAACACCGTACTGCCCGGCTTATCTGTTATGCTGGCCTTCCGCTACAGCGGCAGCGCAAGCTACCATACGGTGGATGAAAATACCGGCACCACACTGGCACCCGCTGTGATTACCGGGTTACGCAAAACAGCCCGCCTCATACACTATGCACCACATACAGCTAATTTAGTGGTACAATTTACGCCCGGCGGCGCAGCCTCGCTGTTTAAACTGCCCATGCACGAATTGTTTAACGAATCACTGTCCCTCGATTTGCTGTTGCCTGCCAGTGAACTGCAAAACGTGGAAGAACAACTGGCACTGGCCACCACCACCCGGCAACGCATTGCCATTGCAGAAGCATATATGCTGTCACAATTGCGCGATATAAGCACACCTCCCCTGGTACAACATGCCGTACAGCACATTACCCATGCACAAGGCAATATCAGCATTAAATCACTGTTGAGCGACTTACCCACGAGCAGGGATGTGTTTGAAAAAAAGTTCAGGCATTTCACCGGCACCACACCCAAACAATTTGCCGGCATTGTACGCCTCAGGCACCTGATTACACAGCACGATAACAACGAAAGCCTTACCCGTATGGCCTTATCGGCCGGCTACTACGACCAGGCACACTTTATCAAAGACTTCCGCAGTTTCACAGGAAAAGCGCCCCGTGCTTTCTTCAGCAACCCGGTTTACTGGTAACGCCCGCATCAAATCAATGATTTTTTACAATTTCCGCGAAGGCCGGCCAGGTAGCTTTGTATGATAAAATCAAGCTTATGAAACAGGCATTATTATTCGCGGCGCTGCTTTTATGCCTGCAGCTGGCCGCACAAAACAAACCAAACTCCAACGCAAATTCATCCGCAACAAAAAACACAACTATGAAAGAATACGTATTGGTAATGCGCATTAACCCCAACGCATTAACACCCGCACAAATAACGGATGTACGTGAGAAATGGGCCATCCTGGTGAAGGAATGGAAAGAAAAAAAGATTTATGTAGAAGGCAACCAGGTGATCGCAGACGGCCTGGTAGTAAAAAAAGCCGGCATTGAACAGGGTGCTGTATTTTCTGACGGCACCCGCGTGGTGAGTTTTATTACCCTGTTGGCCAACAGCATGCAAGAAGCTGCTGCCTGGGCACAAAAAACACCATTGCTGTTATACGGCGGCAGCGCAGAGGTGCGGTTGCTGCAACGCGCCGCAGCTGCAACGCCGGCTCCTGCAACCAACTAATGTAACAGCCGTTTGAACTTGCATCAGCCCCGGCGCGGCCGGGGCTGATTATTATTACATGGTAGGATGTTGCTCGAGTGCCATTCTTCTTCGCCGGAGGCGATTTACCGCATACAAGCCTGAAGCTCGTAGCTTGCAGCTGTTCCCGGTCGTGATTGATCTCAGCGGGTAACAGTTTCGAGAATCGAGACATCGACACGTCGAGACTATTTAAGCGGGTTATAACTTTCGCCGCAGGCGATTTCCGTTGAACAAGCTTGCAGCTCGTAGCTTGAAGCTTGCAGCTGTTTTCGGTCGTGGGTGATCTTAGCGAGTAACAGTTTCGAGAATCGAGACATCGACACGTCGAGACTATTTAAGCGGGTATTATAACTTTCGTTTCTCGCATACAAGCTCGTAGCTTGAAGCTTGCAGCTGTTCCCGGTCATGAGTGATCTCAGCGAGTACCAGTTCCGGGAACCTACTGCCCGCGAGGTGTCTTCACCGACGCGTTGTAGCGGTACATATTGATTTCCCGCATACAAGCTTGCAGCTCGCAGCTTGAAGCTTGCAGCTGTTTTCTTTCGTAGCTTGCACCCATGAACATGAATCAGCAACTGTTGCAGTTAAGAGAACGCAAACGCGGCTTTCATTTAATTACCAGTGAAATACTGGCTGCGGTGCCGGAAATCACCCAATATAAAACGGGCATGTGCCAGGTGTTTATACAACACACATCCGCTTCACTGACCATCAACGAAAACGCAGACCCGACGGTAAGAAAAGACTTTGAAACCTGGTTCAGCAAAGCGGTACCCGAGAACGATCCGGACTATTTGCATGACGATGAAGGACCGGATGATATGCCTGCGCATTTGAAAGCATCAATGCTGGGCTGCTCGGTACTCATCCCTATCCGCAACGGCAAACTGGCACTGGGTATATGGCAGGGTATTTATTTGTGTGAGCACCGCAACCATGGCGGACCAAGGAATCTCGCCATCACTGTATGGGGTGTATAAGTTATGGAATGGTGATGCACACACCTCCGGCCAGGTTAAACTGCAACACCGAACTATAGGTGGTAACACCTGCACCCGGCCCACCGGTACCAATGTAAATGCCTGCACCCGCGCCCTGTACAACCGATTGAAGCTGTGCCTGCAGTTTAAGGGCTAACACGTTGCCCATAGCAACTTTTAACCCTCCTTTCACTGCATAGGCAAACTTTGTATAGGTATCACCTGCATCTTTCGCATCAACAATAGCCATACCCAATCCTACACCTACGTAAGGATACAACACATGCCCTGCCACAGGGAAATAATTATTAAAGCCTGCCAGTATATAATTCAGTGCAGCACGGTCCTGCCCCTTATTCAGCGAAATGCCCTGGTAGGTATATAAAGGTGCATGCGTATCCATTTGCGCAAATACCAGTTCAATGGCACGGTAAGGCTGCACGGCATATTCCACACCAATACTGTATTGGCCGGCATCCTCAATATAGCCATAAGCATTAGCGTAATCTACTCTGTCACGAAAAGTATAACCCGCCAGCGCATCAATCGAAAACTTTCCCGGTTGTGCGTAAGCGGTTGCTGTTTGCAATAGAATGATTGCACAACAGGCAGCGGCGAATCGTATCATCATATAAATTAAATAAGTGCTTTTCTAATTTACCATAAAAGCCTGTTATCAGCAGGTTGTAACGGTTACAACAGGTATTGCGTTATACAGTACAGGAACAGCCTATGTTAATAGCATATATGCCGGTAATGCATGCGTATATATTATATGCCGGTGCATATTGCAAAACCATCCCCTTCTTTGTAGTTTGCAGTGCAGTCTGTACCCGTCCCGTCCGTCAATCCTCAACCTGCGCCAACAATCATCCACTTCCAAATTAAACACCATGCTAACGCAAAAACGCTTGCTGCCCGGGCTATGCTTGTGCCTTGTATTGCTGACATTGGAAAGTTACGCCCAGCCAGCCGGTGATGCCCCGTACTATCAAATTAACTCGCTTACTGTGCAGGACACTTCCCTGCTGATTAACCTCTCCGTTAACCCCACCTATTTCTCCGGCTACGAAATTTCTGCAGCGGTAGCAGGGCGAACGGTATATCTCTACCATTCCCGGCTGTATGGCCAGTTGTATGGCGCCTTGTCGCTCAACGGGCTGCCAGAGAATGATTCACTCACACTGAACATCACCATTCAATCACTGGCATCTGTTAGTCCGCCCTTTGCCTATACCGGCACACAGCAATTTTACTACCGGCGAACCACCCCATTTATAGAGCAATTCACACCGTCCAGCGGACTGGCCCGACCAACTTTGCCAGTGAAGATTGTACTCAGTCATGGTAAACCGCCCTATCGTGTAACACTCAATGATATTAACAGCAACCTTGCGGTACTGTCATTCACCGGTGGCACCAGTATCGATACCACGCTTGATTTCAGCGCATGGGAAGGCAGTTCACTGCAATTACAGGCACGCATTAAAGACAGTGACAGCATTCCTTACGCAGGCCCTTACATTAACGTGGTTACACAAAGCAGTGCCGCATTGCATACCTGGAAAACATTCGATGAAGCCATCAATGACTTTCATTACAATCATGTGCTGTATGGCAAAAAGGTATACGACATTCCTACCGGCACTGCGAAGTATATCAATGATACTGACAACCTGATCGTATCCGATCTGCAGGGGTATGATCCCTCAGCCATTATTATGAGACAGCTATCACCGCAAGGCGTAGTATACAATGGCGCCAGCAGGCGCGGCGGTTCGCAGGATTCTTATTTTCCCTACGATGTACAATCCAGCTACCTGCGCATCTTGAGCTGGAATTTCGACAGCAATCATTATCACCAGGTCGATTCGCCCGTGAACAATACGGTAAGCAATGGCAACTATGTTGCCTGGATCAACAACTCCGGTACAGGCTTTCGCGTAAACCATCTCGACAGCACGGTTGTGCACGAATACACCGGCGGCTATGCCTACCCCCTTACACTGGCACCAGACGGCACATTGATATATGGTGCACTTCCCGGTATTACTACCGAACAACCTTTGTTTACTTATTATTTCGGCAGCATAAAATCTATCGGCACAGGCTCAAATGCAGCAACCGAAGGACATGACAAACCGGTTTGGTACACACAGTATGTAACCGCCAACAGTAAAGACACCCTGCTGCGTTTTAACCCGGATGGAACTACCACAGGTATTGCAACGGTAGTAAAAGCAAATGGCCCCGCCTTTCTCATTAACAACGGCTATACCGTGTTCAGGAAAACAACCGGTGATACTTCTGCTGCATGGCTGCTTACGCCTGCCGCTACACAGGTAAAACTGGCAGGCGATGTATACCTGTTCGCCCTCAATAACAAGGGCGATCTGCTATACCAGCGCAGCGGAGATATTTATATGGTTGACCATACCGGCACGCAAACCCGGTGGCTGGCGAAACAGGTATCCGGCGAACAATTTTATACGGTTGACAGCCTGTTTTACATAGCCCTCGCCAATACCCTGCTCACCTTAACCCAGCCGGCAAGCGCCAACCTCACTGCGTTTACGGCTACCAGGCAGGGAAGCAGTAACCTGTTGCAATGGAAAGTAAGTGAGCAAGCCGGTATCAGTGCCTACGAAGTTCAGCGCAGCGGCGACAACACCAGTTTCACCGCTATTGGCAAGGTGCCTGCACAGCCAAACACCATGCAACCACAGCAATACAATTTTACCGATGCCCAACCATTGCCTGGCGCTAACTACTATCGACTGAACATTACCGGCACTGCCGGCTACCAACGCTACAGTGATACGGTAAGCGTGCAATTGTTACCGCCCGCACCCCGCTTTATTGCCTACATATGGCCTAACCCGGTTTGCACCAATAGCATGAACCTGGCTGTAAAGGCACAGGGCGACGGACTGCTGCGCCTGGAGATTGTTTCGCTCAACGGGAAAATTATACAGGCCGAAACAATTGTTGTAACCAAGGGCCTGGTAAGAAAACAGGTGGATGTGAGCAAACTGCGCAATGGTTTGTACTTCGCTTATCTTACCAGCGGAAGGGAAAAAATTGCCATTCCTTTTATCAGGTTATAAACCATTACATCCGGCCAGGCAAAAAAATAGTACCGGCCGGGTGTAACATTTTGTACCAGCCACCGTTCTTATACTGTTGCCGTGCTCAACGGTGTGTTTATCTATTTGCGTTACTGAACAATGACTGTATCAAAAGCGGTCATACCTGCCTGTGTATGCTATTACAGTTGTTTGATTTTCAATCACCTGGCAACTTGGTATTCTTTTAGTCGCAGTTACAGCAAACTGCTTCGGTATGTTTGCACACTATTTCAGGGTTGCTTTCAGAAATTTCTGGCGCAACAAAATCTTCTCAGGTATCAATATACTGGGATTGTCCATTGGTATCAGCTCAGCGCTGGTGCTCTTCCTGATTGCTTATTATGAATTCAGCTTTGACCGGTTTGAAAAAGACCGCTCCCATATATACCGTGTGGTAATGGAAGTACGCGGTAACGACCAGGTCAATTACACCGCTTCTGCATTGGCGCCATTGGCAGAAGCCGCTTCACGCGAATTAACCGGTCTTGAGAACGTAGTACCGTTAATGCAGTTCCAGGGCAATACAAAAGCCAAGGTACAGTTGCCTGCCGCAGCAGGTGCACCGCCGGATGTATATAAAAGTCAGCCGGGCATTATCTTCACCAGCCAGCAATACTTTTCACTGCTACCCTACCAATGGCTGGCAGGCTCTGCAGCTACGGCATTGAGCAAACCATTTGCCGTAGTGCTTACACAAAGCAGGGCTGAGCAATATTTTCCCGGCAAAACCGCGCAGCAGGTAATCGGCAAAACCATTACCTACAACGATTCTATCAGAACAACCGTAGCAGGCGTGGTGCACGACCTGGATGAGCATACTTTCTTCAATGCAGCTGAATTTATTTCGCTGCCAACTGTAGCGCAAACGAACTTGCAGGACAACTTCATGATGCACACCTGGAACGACTGGATGAGCTATTCGCAATTGTTTATACAGCTATCCCACGGCACTACACAGGCCGCCATGGAAAAAAGCCTCAACCAGTTGCTGCACCGCAATTACAACGGCGATGCACCTGCATTAACCCTGCACCTGCAGCCATTGAGCGATGTGCATTTTCAATACGAAACACCCGAGCACCGCACAGCACACAAACCTACCCTGTTCGGGTTACTGGCCATTGCTGCCTTCCTGCTGCTGCTGGGCTGCATCAACTTTATCAACTTAACCACTGCACATTCGGCACAGCGTGCGCGCGAAATAGGCATCCGCAAAACCATGGGCAGCATGCGCCCGCAACTGGTAACACAGTTCCTGTGCGAAACCCTGTTCATTACCACGCTGGCCACCATGTTATCTATCGGCATTATGCCCTTACTGCTGAACATATTCAGGCATTTCATCCCCGATGGCCTGCATGCAGAGCTGTTGCAACAACCATCGCTGCTGGTGTTTTTATTATTGCTTACATTGGGCGTAAGCTTCCTCGCAGGCTTTTACCCGGCCATGGTATTGTCTGGTTTTAAACCGGTAAAAGTGCTGAAAAACCAGGTCTTCACCGACCAGACCAACAAAGCCTGGGTAAGAAAAACATTGACTGTATCGCAGTTTGTTATTGCCCAGTTTTTTGTGATTGCGACAGTGATGGTGAGCAAGCAAATTCACTACTCATTGCAAAAAGACCTCGGCTTCCGGAAAGATGCGATCGTTAACTTTTCCGCACCATACGATACTGCCCGCAACAAACCGGCCCTGCTGTTGCAAAAAATAAAGGCGATACCTGAAATACAGCAGGCCAGCCTTGGCTTTTTGCCGCCTGCCACTGACGGACCAGCCTATACCAACATTCTTTACAACGATGGCAAACAAGACATCAATGCCAATGTACAGATCAGGTGGGGCGATACCGGCTTCCTGCGCCTGTACAATATTCAATTGGTTGCAGGCAGAAACGTACTGCAGAGTGATACCATTAAAGAATTCCTGGTAAACGAAACCTATGCACGCATCATGCATTTCACTAACCCTGCAGCTGCTGTTGGTCATATGCTGTTGTTCAACGGCAAACAGCTGCCCATTGTAGGTGTAATGCACGACTTTCATGAGCAGTCCCTGCACGGCGCCATTGGCCCCATTGTGTTTGCCGCCAACAATAGCCACAGCAATTTTTTCCATATACTGCTGTATCCGCAATTACAGAACATGCATACCTGGACAACAGCACTCGCCGAGCTGGAGCTGGTATACAAACAGGTATATCCCGACAGCGATTTTGAGTACAGGTTTTTTGATGAAGAGATCGCCCGGTTTTATGCAGCAGAACAGCAAACCGTATACCTGTTAAAATGGGCTACCGGCTTGGCAATACTGATCAGTTGCCTGGGATTGTTCGGCCTGGTCATATTCACCACTACCACGCGCAAAAAAGAAATTGGCATACGCAAAGTATTGGGTGCCTCTGTAGTGCAGATCGTCTCTATCCTGTCAACCGATTTCTTAAAGCTGGTATTGATTGCCTTTTTAATCGCAGCCCCCGCCGCCTGGTGGGCAGTGTACCACTGGTTGCAGGATTTTGCTTACCGCACTACAATGAGCTGGTGGGTATTCGCCCTGTGTGGCGTGGCCATGCTGGTGGTTGCCTTGCTAACATTAAGCCTGCAAACCATCAGGGCAGCCATGACAAACCCGGTAAAAAGCCTGCGCACAGAATAATGAGCGTGAATCGTCAGTCGTCAGTCGTGAGTGGTTTGGCTTTCACTCACCTTGTATTAACTCACTACTGACTACTCACCACTCACTAATTTTCGCTTAGATCATTCACTATTCACCGGCTTTATTCCCTTTTCACAGGCTTTCTTTGTATTTTGTAGAAAGAACGATTGTGACAGCCTATGGATGTAACGCAAACACATACATTGATTGTCGGCGCCAGTATTTCCGGGCTGGCTTGCGCTGCCTGTCTGCAGCAGCACGGTATTAAGCACACGATCATTGAACAGCACGATAAGGTGGCAACACCCTGGCGCAATCATTATGAACGGCTGCACCTGCATACCAGTAAACGGCTATCCAATCTGCCCTTTAAATCATTTCACAAAAACATACCACGTTATCCCTCCCGGCAACAGGTGGTAGATTACCTGGATAGCTACAGCAAGGCTTTCAACATACAACCCTTGTTCAATACCACCGCCATTGCTGTTAAAAAAGAAGCAGGCCACTGGGTTACACAAACCAGCAACGGCATCATACAATCATCCTGCGTTATCATGGCTACAGGGGCATTCGGTAAGCCGCTGGCTTTTGAGTGCAATGGACTGAATACATTCACCGGCCGCGTACTGCATAGTTATGCTTACCAGACAGGACGGGATTTTAGCGGCCAGCAGGTATTGGTCGTCGGATTTGGCAATTCGGCTTGTGAAATTGCGATTGATCTGTACGAACAGAAAGCATATCCGTCTATGTCTGTACGTTCTGCTGTAAATGTGGTTCCGCGGGATGTGTTGGGTATCCCGGTACTGGCATTAAGTCTTTTGATGCGACGCTTGCCACCACGCACGGCAGACCAACTCAATGCACCGCTGCTTAAATGGCTAACCGGGGATATTACGAAACTCGGGCTGCGCAGCATGCCATACGGACCATTGGAACAAATACAGAAAGATGGCCATGCCCCTGTGCTTGATATCGGCACCCTGCAGCACATACGTGACGGGCACATCCATATTTACCCTGCCATTGATCACATACGAGGAAACACCGTTTATTTTACTGATGGCAGGGAAGCACAATTTGACGCCATTGTAACGGCCATCGGGTATTACCGTGACTATGCAGCGATAGTGTCTGTTGACCAATACAGGTTTGATGATTTGCGCGCAAGCGTAGATAAACAGCAGCATTTTGGAGAAGACGGTTTGTATTTCTGCGGTTACTGGATTAGTCCTACCGGCCAGATACGCGAGATAGCCTCTGACGCGCGGAAAATTGCCGCACACATTGCCGCACAAACCAGGTAAACACCCCATAACCCTATTACAAATAAAACGCCATGCTGCTGACACAAGGCTGTCACTAACCGGTATTTTCTTTGCAGTACAACATATTCATCTACTAAAATAGTAACCTCATGGCTGCACAAACATTAACCACCACGCCTGCTGTTATCATTACGCCTGCTGAATTCCTGCAACACTGGCAGGGGCACCGCGCACTAACGCGCAGGGTAATTGAACGCTTTCCGGAAGAAGCCTTGCTCAACCACCGGATTGGCGGTATGCGCACCTTTGCACAGTTAACCCAGGAGCTGCTTGATTTGGGATTGGGCGTAAAAGGCATTGCTACCAGGGAATGGCCGCAAATGACTGAAATGACGCATAACAAAAACCTGCACCTGACAAAGGAAGAACTGTTACAGCGCTGGGATGCGCTTACAGACACCATTAATGAATACTGGGCTAAAATAACGCCTGAGCGCTTTCATGAAACAGACAAAGCCTTTGGCATGTACGAGGGCACAGTTATTTCGCTGGCGCTGTACCTGGTAGACAATGAAATTCACCACCGCGGGCAGGGGTACGTATACCTGCGCTCATTAGGTATTGAGCCGCCGCCGTTCTGGGACAGGCCTTAAACAAAGTGCATACTGCGGCGAACGCGTCATTACGCAGAAGCAACAAAGCTGTTCCAAAAGGAACGGCTTTGTTGCTTTAATACCTGGAACGGTTGAATAGCCCCAGCGGCGGAGGCATTCGTTTATTGCCACAAACATCGGTGTGCCGGCAGAAGGCGAACTTGCTAAAAATGCGGATGTGTTGCCATTGCGCTCCGATCATCGTTAAGTTCAACATTAAACTTTAAACCGTTAAACATGGAACTTCCTCCCTAGCGGTTCACTGCGTCGCGCATGAAGCCGGCGGCATAACGTTCACCTACGTTGGGATAACGCGCTACCAGTTCATTGATGTCAGCAAGATCTGTTGCGGTAAGTGTTACATTCACTGCGCCTGCGTTTTCTTCGAGGTATTTCCTTCTTTTGGTACCGGGAATAGGAATCATATCTTCTCCCTGCGCCAGTACCCATGCAAGGGCCAGTTGTGCAGCGGTGCAACCTTTGGCAGCGGCAATGGCGGCAAATGCGCTGGCCAGTTGCTGGTTGTTGATGGCATGTTCACCAGAGTAACGTGGTAAATTGCGGCGCATATCATTTTCCGGCAGGCTTGCAAGATCAAGCTCAGCAGTAATCAACCCTCTTGACAAGGGCGAAAACGGGATAATGCTGATCTGGAGTTCTCTTGCAGTAGCCAGTATATCATCTTCTATGTTGCGCGTCATCAGTGAATACTCGCTTTGCAAGGCAGCAATGGGATGTACGGCATGTGCCCTGCGGATGGTAGAAGCAGCCGCTTCGCTTAAACCAAGGTAACGCACTTTACCTGCTTTCACCAGCAGGCTCATGGCGCCGACCGTTTCCTCAATAGGTACATTGAGGTCTACACGGTGCAGGTAATACAAATCAATCACCTCTGTACCCAGGCGCTTCAAACTTGCTTCCACAGCCTGTTTCAGGTAGGCAGGCGACCCTTCTACATACATTTTTGATCTGTCGGCCCCGCTGTCGGGTACACGCAATCCGAATTTGGTGGCAATAAAAATTTTGCTGCGATTGGGCACCAGCACTTTGGAGATCAGTGTTTCGTTGGCCCCTGCCCCGTATACATCTGCCGTATCCCAGAAATTGATGCCCAGGTCAAGCGCCCTGTGCAAAGTGGCGGTGCTTTCCACATCATCTATAGTGCCATAGGCAAAGCTCATACCCATGCAACCTAAGCCTATCGCAGATAACTGTTCATTTGTTGTTCCGAGACTTCTGTATTTCATACAAATAATGATTAGTACACAAAGGTCGTACACCACACTGCAGCGTTGTTTACAGCATTCAAACCGTCACTTATACAAATCAAACAATGCCCTGCCTGCGGGCAATGGGTGCCTGCCCGGTATGCTTGCGGTAAAACGTAGTAAAATAGGCGGGATATTCAAAACCAAGGCTGTAGGCGATTTCAGCAATACTCCATTCGGTATGCTGCAATAAAATGTTCGCCTCCTGCACAATGCGTGAAGCGATATGCGCCGTGGTGGTTTGCCCGGTACTTTCTTTCACTGCACGGTTTAAATGATTCACATGCACGGAAAGACAACCGGCATAATCCTGCGGGCTTTTCAGGTTAAACACATGATCGGCAGAACTGATCGGGAACTGCCTTTCCAGCAAATCAAAAAACAGGTGGGTGATGCGTGATGCGGCATTGATCTGTTTGTGAAAGCCTGTAGCAGGCTGTATTTTCATCGTCTCGTGCATCAGCAGGTGCAGGTAATTGCGCAGCACCTGGTACTTGTGTTCATACGCGGATTCCATTTCACGCATCATCTTCTCAAAAATAAAAACAATGTCTGCATGCTGGCGTTCATCAGGGAAGAACACGGGCACGCTATTGGCATTAAACAACGGTGAATCCTGTAAGGCACCGATGCGGTCTGCCGGTTGCAGGAAAGCCTCAGAGAACAGGCAAAACCAGCCTTTAGGCGCTTCGCCTGCTATTTCAAACGAATAAGCTACAAAGGGATTGGACAAAACAATTGCCGGGCCGTCGATCGCGATCCATTTATCGGCATAATGCAGGCGGCCGGTTCCGATAATATAGGAAATCTTATAAAAATCCCTGCGGCGGTAGGCAGATTTAACTGCATGACTATCCCGTGCAAATACATTAAAATGACCAGGTTGTGCGTTATTGATCGGCACATCTTCCGGGTAAGCCGCCGGGTAGCGATGATAAAAATCCCGAATATTTTCCGGTTGTTCCATACCGTAAATTTACGAAATCCCTCTCCACGCATCCAAAAGTACCATCGTCCGGGGATCGTCCGACCTTCGTCCGGGGATCGTTCAGTAAAAAACCGCATGTATAGTGTCCAGGCAAGCCATAATGCTCCTTCGCTCTCCCAAAAAGCCCTTCGGACGGATCACGCACGAATAATACCCGCTCAGATAGTCACGACTGTCGACTGTCGATTCTCGTTTTTCGCTCACGATTCACCATGCCCCAACACGCCCGCAGTACTTTCCTTACCTCAAGTACACGGTTTGCGTAAACGCCCCGTTTACTGCAACATCCCACACTTCCAGCCTTGCCCATTTGCGGCCTGCAAGCGACACCGGCCATTGAAAGGTTTGATCACCAAAAGCATGCGTCTGGTTAAGCGTAATGCGTTCGCGGTATACCTGTTTGCCATCACCGGAAATGATTTCAGCAAACTGCAGCGGGAATGTCCAGCGGATGTGTGCAGTAACCGTTGTTTTGCCATTGGCAGGCAATGCAAGCGTATCGCCTGCGCCGGTGTGGTTGATGGAGAAGGCGGGCAACACAATCTCGCCTGTGGTGGAAAAGAAATGGCCTTTCTGCAAAACATCCAGCACCGGCTGCCAGCCACCTGTAAAACGCGGCAGTGATTTCAGTTGCAGGTAGTTTACGTTGAGATGGGCATACATTTCATTTTCGGGTTCAATGGTGAACAGGTCTGCCTCTGCCAGTATCTTTTTATGCAGGCCCCAGTTGTTCATATCGTCCATTAAATCGAATACACGTTTACCCAGGCGGGGTTGTGATAAATCTGCGGGCAGTGATTTCCATGCACCACCGAGGAAATGATCACCTGTAAAAAACGGTTCATTTTTATAGGCATCCGGGAACCCGGTAGAACCCTTGGTGCGCGGGTGGGCTGTCCACGCAAGGCCGTTTTCTGTTTGCAGCAACTGTTCCATATCTGCTGCATTGCCGGTATGATACACTTTACCATATACCGCATCGTTGCTTACCAAGGGCACACCAGGCTTACGTGACATGACCCAGTACACCGGCCTGGGAAAAAATGCCAGCCAGTGGCCGCCGAGAAACTGGTTGGGTTCCTCTCCCGGCAGCAGTAAAAAGCCGGGTGATGACAAGCGCTGGCATTGTTCAAACAGGTGATGCAATTCCTGCAGGCGTAGCGAATCCGGGCCTGTGGGATGGCCAGTGCCATGAAACTCTGCCAGGTGCACAATATCGATACCGGTGCGTTTGAATACTTTCACAAAACCGGGCACAGCAGGCACGGGTTTACCGGCCATTACTACACGGGTAACAAACTCGTTGTGAAAATGACTGCTCATGGTTTTATAACCGGGTAATGATGGGTAGCGGTCTTCATGTGTAAAAGCCTTTACCGCACTCAGCAACTGTGTTGCCGTTCCGGTTGAGGCAAGGCAGAAAAAGTTAAGCCGCTGCGCGGTATGCGGCGGTGCATTAAACCATGGCACAAAACGATGATCTCCTTCCAACTCTTGCCGTATGCCGATACCATAACCATTCAGCAGGTTGCGGTATTGCGTTCCATACCAGGTAAAACGCAGGTTAAATGCTTCATCCAGCGGGTAGAAATATTGATGTGGCGCAGGAAATACAGCCAGGCTGCCTTCCGTGGTTTCACCGATAATGGTTCTGTATTTTACAGCAAGATTGGTGCTGGTATCGCTTGCATGAACATCCGCTTTTTGCAGGGAATCGCCGGTATTGCTCCAGGCGATATGTTGCCAGGCAGGCGTAGTGCCCACCAATCCAGCATCGTAGAGGATAGCGGTTGAATCGGTAGCCGTGCTGATTACAGCAGCGACGTTGAACAATGGACTGCCATGATACAGGGTAATTTCCAGCGTGCCGCTAAACCCCGGTGCAGTAACCGCACCTATGCGGATAATGGTATGTGCACCTTCACTCACTGCTGCGGCTGTTGTTTTGTGCAGTTCAGTGCGGTACGAAGCATGTGGCTTCAGCGGTACCTTGTCGAAGAAAATGTTCCAGCCGTTTTGTGAAACCAGGTCACGCTTGCCAACGGTTAACACGAACATAGGGTCGATATTGCTGCCTGTCTCCTTCCAGCCATTGCCATTGTTGAGTGCAATGCTTTGAAACAAGGGAGCCTCATTGCCCATATTCAACAGCAGCCTTGCCTTGCTGTTGCCGCCTGCAGGCCATTGCACCGAAAGCAGGTTGGCTTTCACCTGCACATCAGCGCCATTCGTTTTATTGAATTGCGTAAGATCAACGGGTACTTGTGCACGTGTAACAATGACATTTAACAGGAGGATAGCAAGCAGTAGCTGTTTCATTCGACTGGATTGATAAGTATGGTAAATATAATGATCACCGGTGAATAGTCAATAGTGAATGATCGGAGCGGATTTTTACCGCGGAGGGCACAAAGGGATACCCCAAAAGGGCACAAAGAAAGCGAGCGGCCCCGCCGGACTTTGTGCCCTTCTCATGAAAAGGCGTACAGGCCACACTACTGCTTAACCGTTGACTGCTGTATGTATTTTTTCAGGGAATCTATTTCGTTAGTATTGTAAGGTATAAAATCGCCATGGTATAAATCATGCTGCCATACAGCCTGCGCAGGATCGCCGGGGCGATGCCCCCAGGGCAGGTCGGTTTGTGTTTTACCGTTTACCAGTCCCCAAAGCATACAACCAATCTTCTCTTTGTAAAACACAGGCAGGTTATTGCCTACCGTGCTGGCCCATGGGCGGTTCATCCATTCTGTACAAATAACCGGGCGGTTGTGCTGTTTCAACTCATTTATCTGTTTTTGCAGTATCTCTTTATTACCATAGTTGTGGAAGGTGATGATATCTGAGGCTGCATAAATAATGGCATTGAGGCGCGGGTTATTGTCAAACACATCGATGGACAAAGGCTGATCAGGATTCACGGTACGTGCCCATGCAATTACCTTTTTCAGCAAGGGGAAGGTTGCAGACCCCAAACCACCGTTGGTAGGCTCGTTGTACAAATCCCAGAATAGTATACGCTGGTCGTTTTTAAAGCGGCCGATAACAGCCTTTACATATTTTTCGAGTTTGGGATAAGTAGTGGAATCAGTTACCATGCTGTGCCCGGGGCTGGGTGACCATGCCCATGCGTACCAGCCTTTCAGCGGTTCAGGTTGTTTGCCAATTTTAGGATCATGGTTAATGCCAAAAGCGCAATCATCAAAAAGTGATGGTACAAATTTGATATGGTGCTTGTCGCATATGGCGGCAAAACGATCCAGTGTTTTTAAGAAGTACGCAGGATCGTTTTCATACACTGCATACTGCAGCACAGCACGCAGTACATTCATACCCGATGTTTCGGCCAGCGCCAGCTCTTTGTCAATCGCAGCGGGATCGAAGCTGGTTTTGTCCCACATAGCGGTATAGTTAATTGCGTATGCAGGTATGTAGTTGAACCCGCAATACCAGGGGTGCTGGTTATACCACTGCCAGGCTTTATCATTGCTCCAGCGTAATGTGCTGTCCTGCGCATGCAGGTTTACTGAACGCAATACCAGGAAGAATACCAAAAGAAATGCAATCGATTTTTTCATTGATAACAGCATAAAATGTAAAAGGGAATGAACAGATTCTGATTGTTGTTGAGGTGTTTGCAGCAATTGCAGCACAGTTATTTATAACACCAGGGGATTGAGGCTTGACGCGGCCTTTTCACCCGGCTGCAACCCGCCAAGCCATTGGCTGCGGTCGTTTTCCTGGTGTTTGTTGATGGGTGGCGTAACACTTGCGCCATCTGCAAAATAAATGATGGTCATAACCTCGCGGGTTACAGCAGACAGGTTGCCGGGCGCACAGTGCAAAGTCCAGCCATAGTGCCAGGTAGCATCTCCTGCCTGCATAGATGTGGCGCGGGTAATGGGATAGTTTTTATTACGGATATAGGCGTCCAGCTCAG
This sequence comes from Deminuibacter soli, assembly GCF_003412455.1. Classification (GTDB taxonomy): domain Bacteria; phylum Bacteroidota; class Bacteroidia; order Chitinophagales; family Chitinophagaceae; genus Deminuibacter; species Deminuibacter soli. The sequence continues at coordinate 506,827 of NZ_QTJU01000003.1, forward strand.
CTTCTGATTCATCGGAGATGGCAATGTTTTTTACAGAACCTCCCCTGTGCGATCCTGACGCGAAGGTAAGCATGCCCATCTCTTCTGTAATTGGCACCAGCGGCATCCAGAGTGTTACCGTGTTATTGGTATCAAGCGGCCAGTAATACTGATCCTGGTGCCAGGGTGTAAACCCGCCGCCGGGCTCTTTGTACAGGGCCTGGTCATGGTAAATACGAACATTGTCAACACCCAGCAGATCGGCTGCCACGTGTGCAAACCGTTTCGCCAGCGTAAACTGTTTTACAGCTTCATCACAGGCCCAGAGGTTCATGATTTGCAGAAAGGCTTTACCATAGGTATCGCGTTCTTCCAGTTTGCGTGTCTCTGTATTGTACTTGTATGCTGCATCGTTAATCACTTCGCGGTAAGCGGCCACTTCCCCGGGTTGCAGCAAACCGCGTGTAAGCGTGTGACCATCCTGGCGGAAAGCACGAACCTGGGCGGGGTCGAGGTTAAGTTTGTTGTTTAAAGCGGGTAAACTGCTTGCTATCATATGGCTTGGTTTGATACAGCAAACTAACAGCAAAGAAAGCCGCAAAAAAATGGCGAATTTGGTCAATTTATGGATAATATTGTCCTGCAAGGCAAAATACGCGTTCCCAATGGCCAAAATCAGCAATAAATGAAACCTGCATTTGAATCGGTACATACCTCGGGCAATACCTCGTTTGTGGTGCGCAAATTCAAAGAGAAAGCGTTTTCTGCGCCCTTTCACTACCACCCTGAGTTTGAGCTTACCTGGATTGTGCAGGGCAATGGCAAGCGTTATGTGGGTACGCATATGCAGAACTATACTGCAGGCGACCTGGTGATGCTTGGCGCTAACGTACCGCATTGCTGGAAAACAACCGGTTCGCCGGAAACGGATTCTGTTTCGATTGTAGTACATTTCCGTAAAGACTTTCTTGGAGCAGCTTTCTTTCATGCCCCTGAAATGAACCAGGTGCTGCAGCTACTGCAACGCAGCAATGAAGGATTGCATTTTACAGGAAACACCGCGTACCTGGAACAGCAGTTAAAAACACTGCTGACGGAAAAGAACGCTGCGAAGAAACTGCTCTTGTTACTTGGTTTGCTGCAGTTACTTTCTGCGCATGACAGCTACGAAGTATTGCAGCAGCAAACATTGTACGCTGATTTATCCGTAACAGACAAGGAGCGCATTAACCGGGTGCTGGCCTATATTGTAGCCCATTTCCAGGAAGCAGTTGCTTTACCCGATGCAGCGGCCCTGGTTAACATGAGCACACATGCTTTTTGCAAATACTTCAAGCGGATAACCCGCAAAACGTTTGTGGAGGCAGTGAATGACTACCGGGTAGATTTTGCCGTGAAGCAACTGGTGGAAACAGACAAATCCATTGCAGAGATTGGATTTGAAAGCGGGTTTAATGATATTTCCAATTTCCATAAAACCTTCAAAAGCAGGCTCAGCCGCAGCCCGCTCAATTACCGCAATACATTTAAGATGGATTAGGATAGCAATGCCTGGTTACTGCCAGGGAATTTCCATTTGTATGTTGTTGTTTTTAGCACCTCAGCTGCCATTCAACAGCATATTGACCAGGTGGTACAAACAGCAGGCACGGCCGGTATATCGTTTAATGCAGTGGGTACGCCGGTGGTGCAGAACGTACCGCTTACCACGCTTTCGCTCAACGATTTTGTGAACCCGATTACTGCAATGATGCAAACGCGTTTCCTGACAGCTGTTGCAGCAGGCAAAGTGATGATGCAGCAAAAATCTGGCGTTATACTCTCGCTTACCGCGACACCAGGTGGTATTGGTTATCCCTACACCTGCGGGTTTGCCCTGCCTGCTGTGCCATTGAAAGCTTCTCACGCAACCTGGCTTCAGAACTGGGTGTGTATGGCATACGTGTGGTAAACATACGCAGCGGCGGGTCACCGGATTCCAGGATATTTAAGGAGGCCATTGAAAGCAACCCGCAGTTAATGGCCACTGTGCTATTAAAATGAAGGCAGACACCATGCTGAAACAAATGCCCCGGATGGTTGATATCGCCAATACGGCCACCTTTCTTGCCTCTGAACTTGCAGGCAAAATAACCGGTGTAACCATTGATGTTACCAGCGCTACCACAGCTGCGCTGAATTACCGGGTGCCGCCTGCAGACTGATAAACGACTTCAATTTTTCCTATCTTCACCGCCTGCATGAACAGTGATTTATTGATAGCCAATATTACCAAACAGGTACCACTCAGCACCGCAGAGCAGCATTTGTTTACTTCCCTGCTGGAGCCACGAACAGTATATAAAAAGGAGTACCTGCTACGCCAGGGCGATATTTGCAGGCATGATTATTTTGTAAACACCGGTTGTTTGAAGATCTGCTATACAGACGAAAAGGGTATTGAATGTGTAACCAAATTTGCCATTGAAAACTGGTGGGTAATTGATATAGAAAGTTACCTGTATGCCAGTCCCTGTTTTTATTATTACCAGGCAGTAGAAGATACCACGCTGTTGCAGATCAGCAAAACAAACCTGGAACACCTGCTGCAAACGATACCGGCCCTGCAGCAGTTTATGACTACAAGGTGGCAAAACAGTTTCATCGCATTACAGCACCGGTTTGTGCAAAGTCTTTCCCTGAGTGCTGAAGAAAAATACCGGCTATTCCGGGAAAAGTATCCCGGCCTGGAATTGCGTATTCCGCAAAAGCTGGTTGCAGCCTACCTGGGCATTACACCGGAATTTTTAAGCAGGTTACGCAAAAAAGCAGCAACTGATTTTTCTTGACCTGGTTTAAGATTTTTCAGTCGCGTTTATTGTTGTTTTGCAGTCACACAGCTATACAAATACATGAACCACTTAACTATAACCACCGCTACTACAGCAGATATACCGCAGCTTGTAACCCTGGTCAACAGTGCCTATCGCGGCGAACACTCCAAAAAAGGCTGGACAACCGAAGCCTATCTTATTGAAGGCACGCAGCGGGTTGACGAAGCTTCCATGCTGCAAATGATGACCACTCCCGGTGCCATCATAAAAAAATGCACTACCGCTGATAATGCAATAGTTGGTTGCGTATACCTCGAAGCACGCGGCAAAGAGCTTTACTTAGGCATGCTCACGGTATCACCCGAAATACAGGCAACAGGCATCGGCAGGGAAATAGTAAAAGCTGCGGAAGCTTATGCCGCAGCCCAGAAATTTGAAGCCATTGTAATGGTGGTCGTTTCCCTTCGCCGGGAGTTGATTGACTGGTATATCCGCCGCGGCTTTCAATTAACCAGTGAGCGCAGACCCTTCCCTACCGACACCCGGTTCGGGACCCCCACACAACCACTGGAGTTTGTGGTGCTGAAGAAAACTGCGCAAATAACCCCCTAATTTGTCCGATTCACACCCATACCTGTTGCTTGTTACAGGATAATTTAGCATTTAAACACCCAGCTAAATCATTCAATAAATAAAACAACAATAATGGGAAAGATCATTGTACTGATCAACACAACGCCAGATGGGTTTTGTGACAGCGACCTGGTAATTGCCGACGGCGAATTTCATGGATATGTGCACGACTTGCTTGCCAACACCCAAACCGTAGCTTTCGGGCGTAACACATTTGAATTGTTTCAGCAGGTATGGCCCGGTGTACTTGCAAACAGTGCCAGCAGTGCATCACAACTGCAAATGGCCCAGGCCCTGCACGATATTGACAAAGTGGTATTCTCTACTTCACTGCATAACACACAATGGCATAATTCAACCATTGCAAAAGAGCTGAACACTGCGGCCATGCAGGATTTTAAACAAAACAGCGATAAAAACATACTCACCATCGGCAGCCCCGGACTGGTGGCTGAACTTACCAAAGCGCAGCTTGCAGATGAATACCATTTTGCCCTGCAGCCAACCATTGCAGGCGGCAAAGCGAAGGTGCGCCTGTTTGATAAAACCAGCCTCGAATCACGACAGGCTTTGCAATTTAAAGCAACAAAGGCTTTAAAATCGGGCGTGGTAATTAATCATTATATCACTAAAAATTAAGCAATACGCAACAGCTGCATTACACATTCTCCTGTAGGGCACACTTCTCCATTTATTGGGTTTCATGTACAGCTGATCGTGCTATTGAACCACCTTCCCTCCAATCCAACATTAAACTTCAAACGTTAAACCTTAAACCATCATACTTCACTACTCACCGCCGAAGAAGTCCCTTGGACAGTGATCCCGGCTTATAGCGTATACTACTGCCCCCAGCTTTTGTTTGGCTGCGTTCCCATTTCCAGCTCCAGCACACCGCCTGCTGCAATGGTTGCATGATCTATAGAACAGGCATTGTAAGGCTTGCCGTTTAAACGCGCGCTTTGAATGTATACATGATCTGCTGCATTGTTGTGTGCCACTATGGTAAATGTTTTGCCGGAGGCGTACTGCTTATCCAGCTGCAATACCACTTTCGAAAACACCGGGCTGGTTATTTCATAACGGGTATCACCCGGACAAACAGGATGAATACCACAGGCTGCCAGCACATACCAGGCTGACATCTGGCCAACATCTTCATTACCTACCAGTCCTTCCACACTGTTTTTGTAAGCGCGTGCGCAAATGGCTCTTGTCCATTGCTGGGTAAGCCAGGGAGCGCCAAGGCGGTTAAATAAAAACGGCACGTGATGAACAGGTTCATTCGCATGGTTGTAATAGTCATTCCACATCATGTTCTCCGGCACCTTGTTGAAGAAGTTGCCGAGATCGGCCAGTACTTTTTCCCTGCCACCCATAAGCTGTACCATGCCCGGCACATCGTGCGGTACAAACCAGCCCTGCTGGTAAGGGTTACTTTCAATAGTGCCATACCAGGCTTTCAGGCGACCTTCTGCGGGCCAGGGCTGCCAGCTGCCATCTTCGTTGCGTGGTCTGAACCAACCCTTACTGCTGTCGAAAATATTGCGGTAGCTCTGTGCGCGTTGCGCATATTTTGCAGCAGCAGCGTTGTTGCCCAGCCCTGCCGCCAGTTTTGAAACCGCCCATTCGTCAAAAGCATATTCCAGGGTTTGTGAAATGCTGAGCCCGCCTGCAGTGTAACCTTTATCGCCATTGCCGAACTTTTCACAGCTGTTGATGGCATACGCCAACGCTTTTTGCGTATTAAAACCACGGATACCTTTGGCATAAGCATCTGCAATAACGGGTACAGCAGGGTTGCCAATCATACAGCCGGTATAGGCATTAAAAAATTCCCAGCGTTCGAGATAGTGGTTACCGGTTTGATCTCCCAGCTCAACCAGTGAGTTCACCAGGTCATTCACCACTGCGGGGTTGATCAGTGTTTGCAAAGGCATCTGGCTGCGAAACACATCCCAGCCGCTGAATACCGTACGTTTTACAAAACCGGCTTCTGTATGCACCTGGTGGTCGCCACCTGGGTATGCCTTGTCTACGTCAGCCATTTGCCTCGGATCGATCATGGAATGATACAGGGCTGTATAAAAAATCGTCTTCTCCGTATTGGTTGCACCTTCCACTTTTATTTTACCGAGCGCCTTATTCCACAGTTCACGGGCTTGTGCATGCACGGCGTCAAAGTTCCAGCCGGTGATTTCTGCCGCCAGGTTTTTCCTGGCGCCATCCATGCTCACCATCGATATGCCTGCCTTCATCAGTACCTGCTCACCTGCGGTGGTGGCAAACTCTGTAAAAAAGCCGAGGTGTTTGCCTGTTTGTTCGGGTATATCTTTTGTAATGACAGCTGCGGCTACGCGTTGCTGGTAAGCATCACTGAGTACATCGTCGCGTTTGCGGGGCCAGTTGTCGGGGATGTCGGCACTCCACACACCGGTATGCAGCAAGGGCTTGCTGAAACTGGCATAGAAGTAAACGGTATAATCTGCCTTGCCATCGCCATTGCCCCAGCCACCGCCATCGGGTGTACATTTCATCCAGCCTTCAATGGTATGGTCATCTACCCTTTTTACATACTGCATGACGGAAGTACCGCCTACACGGCGTGCAAGATCGATTTGTATGCGCGACTGATTGTTTGCGGGGAAAGTAAAACGCAGCATGCCGCTATGCGGCGCAGCTGTTGCTTCTGCTTTTACCTGGTAATCGGTTAAAGTAGCGGTATAATAACCTGCGGAGGCTTTTTCTGTTTGTTTATCGTAACGTGAGCGGTAACCAGAACCAGGCACAGCAGCCTTGCCCGCAATGGTTTTTAATGTACCGGTGGTGGGCATCACCAGCAGGTTGCCGAGATCGCCGTACCAACCCACCCCACTCATTTGTGTAAAGGCAAAACCTTCAATGGTAGTGTGCTCATCACTGTAACCCGAGCCGTTGTCGCCACCTGTAATGGTATTCGGGCTCACCTGCACCAGTCCGAAAGGAGTGGCAGCACCCGGGAAAGTCTTGCCTAAACCATGATAACTGCCCGCCTTGCCTTCGCTTGTGCTGGCGCCGATAAATGGGTTCACATAATCTGCCGGTTGCTGGGCCATTGCCAGCCAGGTATAACACAAACTGCCGATAACCAGGATTCCTTTTTTCATGTACAATCTTTAATATACCGTTGTTGCTAAAACGTTATTGAAGGCTCTAAGATACATTTGATTGTTCAATTGTTCAATGGAAGAAGGACCCAACTTTAAACGTTAAACCACCAAACAATCCAACCATTAACCCATTGAACCATTCCATTGAAACCGGTTGCCCCCATATATGGAAAGCATTGAAAGATTACACCTGTTCGTTGATTTTGCTTTTGCAGACAGGCAGCATAGCGAAGCTTTGCGGCAAAATACAAGCATATTTTATGAAGAAACTGATACCGGCTGTACTGCTGCTTACCGCCTATTTCACTGCAAACACCCAAACCCAAACGCTACAGGAAACACCGGATGCCTACCTCGTGCATCATTTTAATATTGGTGAACGCTTTGGCACTGTATTCTCCCGCACCATTACCATTACAGGCGATGGTTTTACCACCAATGTAGCCAGGATAAGCGGCACAGGCGATTATACCGTAACCGGCAACAATGCACAGCAGACCGACTTTGCTGTGGTGTTCCTGATTGATGGCCGGCCGGAGGACAAATGCAGCATTGTGCTGAAAGATTCGGGCAAAACACTTGTTTATAACGGCAAGCCGTTTACCAATACCGATGCAAGCGGTCTCTCTTATAACCCCTTACTCTGGGGTATGCCGCAGGCAAAATTGACTAAAGGCATGGTATGGGAAATTGATATTAAACAACCCTGGGAACTGGGCGGACCGGGTCGCCAGCGCGTAGAAGTACTGGAAACCGATGCGGCAGGCCGCCAGGTAACACTGAAGCGCGAAGGAGATGGGGATGGCGCTTTCTTCGGCGACCGCCGTGAGGCGGATATTGTAAAAGACGGCAAAACCATTCGCATGCAAATAACAAGCGGCAAAAGTCATTGGACAGGCTATACCATCTTTAAAAACGGCATTGTAATAAGTGATGAACTGATGGTTACCCGCCCCCTGACACTGCAAACGGATAGTCTCCGGTTGCCTGCCACCCAACGCCAGTATATTTTATTGAATCAACGCCCGCAATAGCGGCCGGCCCGGCTTCCCGGCATTCCTATGCACCTATTCAACAAAAAAGGCCTGTATCGCTACAGGCCTTCCAGGTTCACAGGAAATAGTTTGTTACGCAGCCACCCCGCCGCCTGCCCCTGATTTCGAGCGCAGTTTAATTACCTGCAACGTGGTACCGATAAGGAACAGCAAAAAGCAGATACCCACCAGCTTCTGTACCAGCGGATCGTCCGGACCAGCAGCCAGCGGCGCACTTACCGGCAGGCGTGTAGTTGTTTCCGTAACGGCTGGAATAAAATGAAAAAAGAAGGTCATGGAATAACCGATAGCAGCCACATACTTAGAGGCGCGTCCCAGGTTTTGCCTGTCGCCTGCATAGGCAATAGCTATGACCACCAGTGTAATAATGCCCAGTATATGGGGTTTGCCGAATCCGCCGTGCTGGTAAATGCCAAACCCCGTTAAACAGGTAAGAATGGTAGTAACAATGTATGTTTTGCCTACCCCGTTTTTCCAGGTAATATTGCCGGTACGTGCCAGCGACACAATACCCGAGCCTACAGCTACCAGGCTGATAGCTGTATGAATAATACCCAATGTTGTTAATGCAGCCATAGTTTTGCGTTTAAAAAGTGGTGAAATAGTGGTACTGCTAAAGTACTCATTCAACCCGCGCGCATGAAAGCGAAGAGTTGTACATTTTCGAAGAAACGGTGTATAAATAGGCCCGGTATCCCGCTTATCACAAAAGCAAGTTCCGGGTTCCGGAAAAGCGGCAGCAAAGCTTAATTTGCAGCTTTAATTTTACCAGAAACAATCAATTGCTATGCAAGCAACAACCAGTTTATCTGCGCCGGCGAAATACAGGATCGCCTCCATTGACCTGCTCAAAGGGCTGGTGATGGTGATTATGGCGCTGGATCATGTACGCGACTACTTTCATGCTTCTGCCTACAGTTTTGACCCGGCAGATCCCAACCAAACCACATTATTCCTGTTTTTCACCCGGTGGATCACCCATTTCTGCGCGCCTGCCTTCAGTTTTCTCGCAGGTGTTTCGGCCTGTATTGCAGGCAGGAAAAAAACAAAAGCCCAACTCGCCTCTTTTTTAATAACACGCGGTCTCTGGCTCATTGTAATGGAGCTCACCATTATCGGTTTCGGCTGGTATTTTGATGTTACCTTCGGCAACCTGGGGCTGCTGGTTATCTGGTCGCTCGGTATCAGCATGATTGTATTAAGCGCCCTGATATACCTGCCCCGCACAGCCATACTCCTGTTCAGCTGCCTGCTGATTTTCGGGCATAACCTGCTCGACAATGTACATGCTGAAGGAAGCATACTGTGGGCCATCCTGCACGAACAGCAGCCTTTCCAGCTCACTGCACATACGCAGTTGCTGGTGGGCTACCCCATTATACCCTGGATTGCGGTAATGGCGCTCGGTTATTATACCGGCAGCTTTTACGAAGCATCCGTTGCACCGGAAAAACGCAAAAAGCTGTTCAACTATACCGGCAGCGCAGCACTGGTATTGTTTATCATTTTGCGGTGGACAAATGTGTACGGCGATGCACGTCCTTTTGAACACTTCGGCAGTATTTCAAAAGATATTGTTTCTTTCCTCAACCCTTCCAAATACCCGCCCTCCCTGCACTACCTGCTGATGACACTGGGTGTTACCTTCCTGTTTCTCGCCAACAGCGAAAAGCTGCGCGGCAAGGTGGTGGATTTTTTCAGCACATTCGGCAGGGTGCCTTTTTTTTATTACATACTGCACATTTACCTGATTCATATACTGGCTTCCCTGTTTGCAAAAATGCAGGGCTTCGGCTGGAATAAAATGGTGTTTAAAACCTGGATAACCATGGACCCCAATGTTAAAGGCTATGGCTTTGATTTGTGGGTGGTATACCTGATCTGGATTGTGATTATTGCAGCCCTGTACCCGCTCTGCCGCCGCTTTGACCAGTACAAACAGGCGCACAAGGAGAAAAAATGGCTGAGCTATCTGTAAGGAGATGGTTTTATGGCTGGATGGATAAACAAAAGAGCGCATCGCGCTCTTTTTGTTTTTAACTGCATACCGGCTAAAATTTCATGTTTCATGTTTAAAGTTTTCCTGTTGCGGCAGATCGCACACGATGCCGGCTGTTTTATGCACTATTGACTATTCATGATTCACGCACAACTCACAGTGTTTTCACGGTACCATTTCTGTTGGGGGAACCGTAATTTGTTACCCAATCCTTTTAAAAGATGCTTTATGAAAACGAACTCCAACAAAGACGGACAACATTTCTCCAGCCTGTCCATCAAAGACCTCATCGATGCGCGCGCATTGTTCCATGTACACCTGATGAATAAACGCAATGTAATTGCCACGGCAGTGGGCCTTTACAGGATCAGGAAATCAGATATCGATAACGGCGTTTACAAGCCAGATCCTTCTTTTCCCAGGAAAGAACGGCGACTGGACAACAGTGTTGTACTCGAGAATTTTTCCTGGCCCTGCGTAATGGTGTTTGTAAAAGAATGGGAGCCGGAAACAGCCCTTATTCACAACGGGGAAAACAACATCATTCCCCGAACCATTTACATGCCCGATGGCAGGGTGGTGCCCATTTGCATTATCAAAGCGCCACGATCGCAGGTAACACAAAACACCATCGATGCTTCTTTACTCCGGTTTCCCAGGAACCTTATCAGCGGCGGGTTCCCGCTGATTGTACACCAGCAGGGTGAAAAGCGCATTGCATCCGTTGGTTGTGTGGTAAGCGATGGCAACACCTATTATGCGCTCAGCAACAAACACGTGGTAGGCAAACCGGGCACACCTGTTTACTCCGTTTTTCGCGGCATTGAAAAAAGAATTGGTGTAAGCAGCGGCATTACCCTTGGCAAAAGCAGGTTTTCGGCCCTGTACCCGGGATGGATCAGCGAATCGATGCTTATTAACAACGATGTGGGTTTAATTGAAATTGACGACATCAATTCCTGGAAAACAGCAATCTATTCCATCGGTACACTCGGCGAGCTGGAAGATTTGAATACCAATAATTTTTCGCTTAGTCTCATCAACAGGAAGGTAAAAGCCTACGGTGCAGTTTCGGGCGGGATAAAGGGCGAAATTGTCGGGCTGTTTTACCGCTATCAATCTATCGGGGGCATTGAATATGTATCCGATTTTTTGTTAGGCGGCGAAAACGGGCAACCGCTGAATGTTCACCACGGCGACAGCGGCTCGGTGTTTGTAACCGAGGAAACAGACGCGGATACAAATACGGTATCCTGCAGGCCCCTGGCATTGTTATGGGGCATGCATGAATTTATTGAAGGTAAAGAGCGGGCTGCAAAACCCTATGTAATGGCCACTTCATTAAGCAATGCCTGCCGCGAACTGGACATCAATATTGTTCGTGACTGGAACCTTGACCAGGACTATACCTGGGCGAAAGACGGGCATTTCAAAATCGGCAACCGCTCCTGCGAACTGGTAACAGATACCAGGCTGCATAAACTGCTGGCTGCACACAAATACAATGTTGGTTATTCAGACCATGACCTGATTGACCAGACGAATATCGCCAAAGCGCAATCCACCAGCTTTATTCCGCTGGCCGATGTACCGGATTTGTACTGGCGATACAAACGTTTTAAAACGGAGGGGAATAATCATTTCGCCGATATGGATGAAAGTGATCCGCAGGTAATGGATGGCAAAGACCTGCTTACACTGTGCAAGAGCAAGTCATTTGTTGACATTGCGAAATGGGTTGCGTTTTATAAAGAGATGGATATCGCAAGCCCGAAAACAAAGGTTGATTCAACAACAGGAGCGGAAGTTCTTGCCCCGCGCATGGGCTCCCTGCCCTTTCGTGTATGGCAGCTGTACACCCAAATGGTACGCTCGCTGAAAAACGGCAATGTTGCGGAATACCTGGTAGCCGGCGGTACCATGACGCATTATGTGGGTGATGCATGTCAGCCGCTGCATGTGTCTTACCTGCATGCCGGTATCCCGGGCCAGGAAAGCAATGTGCATGGTGAATATGAAGACAAGATGATTGCATCGAACCGCGAAACATTGTTTACTGCAGTCAATGCACTGGATAACAAGGTAAAAGCAACCCAGTTGGTTACCGGCGGGCATGAGGCAGCAGCATTTGTTATTTCCCTGATGCGGAAGACATTTACCACGCTGCCCCCCATGGATATTATTGAAGCGTTTGGTAATGTATCGGGCAGAGGCAAGTATGCCGCAGTATGGAAGGTGCTGGGTAAGAAAACCATTAAAGTAATTGCTTCGGGTGCCAATGCAATGGCTGTTTTATGGCAGAGCGCATGGGTAGAGGGAAACGGGAAGGCAATTCCTGCATCAAAATATGCAGCTATTACTACGGACGAACTGCAGGCGATTTACGAAGATTACCGGTTTGTGCAATCGTTTAATATTACTGATGCCGGGTTTCAACACGCATTGGAAAACGACACGAGGACATTATAGCCGGGGAGAAATTTTAACCATTCCGGGAAGCTGCCGGAGTGGTTAATTTCTTCCCGCTCAGCCACGTAGCCCAGTCAATACATCAGCCGTATTCAACACGGTAGCAAATTCGCCGTGCAGGCTGGCCAGTGCAGTGGAATGGATGGTCGCTGCGCTGAAATGTTCACCTGCGGGCGCAGTTTTATCAAATGTTGCAGTGGCATCTGCCACAACATAGGTATCGAACCCGAAATTACCGGCCATTCGCGCGGTGGTTGATACACAATGATCCGTGGTAAGACCGGTTAATACCAATTGCGTAATGCCGGCATTGTCCAGCTGCTCTTTTAAATCAGTTCCAATAAATGCGCTGTTCACCTGCTTTTTAATAACAGGTTCACCAGGCAAGGGCAGCACTTCTGTTTTAAAAGCATTGCCTGCATTGGTTGTTGCCAGCAATGATGCCGGGTTAGTGGAACAATGCTGCACATGAAACACGGGCCATCCTTTTTGCCGCCACAATTGCAGCAATGCACCTGCGTTGTTTTCGGCCCCGGGGTTGTTGCGTTCTTTGCCCCAGTAGTCCACCTGGTCAAAGCCGGTTTGAAAATCAATTAAGATAAGTGCAGGTGGTGGAGATGAAAGCAGTGCCATGATGATTGGTTTGTAGTACTGCAAAGCTACACAACCGCGCGAAACGGGCATTGTAAAATAATGCCCATCTGTACAGCCTGTCACAAAGCATACCTGCCCGGTTTACCTCCGCAATGTGCGGCAGCCAAACATACGGCCAGCAGTTTTGCCTGCATGGGCCTAAATACGCGCTGTCCGCAAAACCCAACTTTAAACTTCAAACATTAAACCTGAAACCATCATACAACACTAAAGGCAATACATCAAGCGCACACTGCAATTGGTCAAACAAATATGGCTGCAGCGCCGGGATTTGCTTGCTTTGGTTAAAGCAATGCATTTATTGTTTAACCTAAATAAGCATGTATGAAATACTCTTATTCCCTGCGGCCATGGGCCGTTTCCTTGCTGGGCCTGTTGCTGGCATTCACCGTATTATGCAGCAGGGCTTTTGCCGGAACAGACAGTTACCGCATTTACCTCAACAGCAAATTGCTCACGCAGCAATATGCAGGACAGCCCTTCAGCATCAGCAACCTGCAGCTGGGCGATGCGGGCAATGATGCCATGCTGGTGGTGTTTTACAACCATTGCGGCGAAATAGGAAAAGCCAGGAAAATTTCATTGAAAGATGAGCAGGGCAATGTATTAAAGGAATGGACTTTTGCCGATGCTGCCGGTAAAGATGCAGGCATGTCCATCCCGGTAAAAGAACTGCTGGCCCTGCAAAAGAAAACCCCTCACCTGTCGTTGTTTTATGCTGCAAGCCAATTGCCTTCCGGCCGTATGCTGATGGGTGTAACGCCTGCAAAAACAACCGCCTGGCAGCCTGCAAAGGCAGGATAACGGCGCAGAGAGCAGTTTCCGCACAAAGCCGTCAGCCGGCCGGTGATACCGCTTACCGGTAGCATGGGCAGCTGACGGCTTATTTTCATTAATTTTAACAGAACAATGCAATACATCGCTGCCATACAACGCTACAGGCTGCATCACCTGCTGGCATGGATCATCCTGCTGGGCTTATGGTATTTTTTCCGTTACGAAGATTATTCAACACCACAGCTGGCATTCAGGATCACGCTGCTGAAAGTGGCAGACCTGGCATTGATGGTGTACATGACCAACTACCTGCTTATTCCGTATTTGCTGTACAAAAAACAGTATGTGTTATTCGGCGTGGTGTTCCTGCTGTTGGTATGCAGTTGCAGCTACCTTAAAATGTGGCTTGAAGCAAGGCTGATGCACAATGCCGATGCTTTTGGGTTGCTCACGCATGTTAAAAGCCGGTTGTACGATAATGTAATACCACATCTTTTACTTGTAAGCACCGGCGCAGCTTTCAAGCTGGTACTGGATTACGCGCATGCGCAGCAACGCATCGGGCAAATGGTGAGGGAGCATGCAGCGGCAGAACTCAACTTCCTAAAATCCCAGATTAACCCGCACTTTGTATTCAACTCGCTGAATGCCGTTTACTTTTTAATAGACAGGCAAAATGCAGCTGCACGCGATGCACTGCACAAATTCTCCGGCATGCTGCGTTACCAGCTGTATGAATGCAACGGGCAGCAGATTCCTGTAGAAAAAGAAATCGCGTACCTGAAAGATTATATTGACATGCAACGCCTGCGGCACGATGCACATTGCCATATCAGCTTTACCTGCGCACCTGCGGTAAATGGCTTTACCATTGCACCGCTGCTGCTGATTCCCTTTGTAGAGAATGCTTTTAAACACCTCTCGCACAACAATGAGCTGAACGAGGTGGTGATTGATGTACAACAGGCAAACGGCAACCTGCAGTTTTCAGTAGCCAATACCACCGAAGCCGCACCTGGCAATGCACAAACTGCAGGCGGCATTGGCCTGAAAAATGTGCGCAGAAGGCTGGAATTATTGTATCCCGGCAAACATGCCTTACACATACAACATGCCGCAAACCGTTTTACCATATTGCTTTCACTGCATATGGAACAAGTTAAACACAACCTGCCATGATCATCCATTGTGTTATTATTGACGATGAACCACTGGCGCGCAAGGGCCTGCGTGAATACATTGCAGACATTGATTTTCTTCACCTGTCAGCCGAGTACGACAGCCCCTTAAAATTACAGCAGCAGCCAGAGGCGGAACAGCCGCAACTGCTGTTTTTGGATATACAGATGCCCAAAATAACCGGCACAGATTTTCTCAGAACACTGCAGCAACCACCGCCTGTAATTATCACCACAGCCTACCCGCAATATGCACTGGAAGGTTTTGAACTGAACGTACTTGACTACCTGGTAAAACCCATTTCATTCAGCCGTTTTGTAAAAGCGGCGATGAAGGCAAAAGAATATTACACCAACCGCCTGGCAACAACCCCTGCAGCTGAAGAACAGGGCGATCATTTGTTTATTAAGGCAGATAACCGGATCGTAAAAATACGCTACGCAGATATCCTGTTTATAGAAGCCCTGCAGAACTATGTGTGCATTTATACCGGCGATCAAAAGCATATCACCTATCTCACCTTTAAAAGTATGGAAGAAAACCTGCCGGCAGATCGTTTTCTTAAAGTGCACAAATCTTTCCTGGTAAACCTTGGCAGGATTGATCATATTGAAAACAACGAACTGCACCTGGGCCGGCACACCATTCCTATCAGCCGCACCAACCGGGAAGAAATACTGCAGAAAATACTCGGCGGCAAGTACCTGAAACGCTGATTGCGTGTGCACAAAATTGACGAAATACCGTTAATACAGGGGCGGCAGTATACATATTTTGCCGTACTTTGAGCTTATTCCCCGTGTGTATGCCAGCAAAAAAAACAAACCAGCTTCCCAAAGCCTTGCCCATAAAGGAACAAGCCATTTTACTGCAACTCAGTTGCCGGGTTGCTGCAGTACGCAGCAGGGAACAGTTTGCAGCAATGCTGCAGGATAGCACACACCTGCTGTTGAACGAAAAATACCACCTGCTCTGCCTGATGCACGATACAGCAATACCTGCGTTGTTTGTGTGCGGCAACGATGCCAACCTGTTGCACCACCCCGATATGATTGAGCTGATGCAGGGCCGCCAGGCAGCTGATGCCATATGGCAGATGGTTGTTAAAAAGAAGGAACCCGCCACCTGCAGCATTGCAGCGCTAAGAAAAAAATTCCCGGAAGTTGCCTGGCTCAGTGCATTACAGGAAACAGGCGCACGGGAAATAATGACCATCCCGTTTTCGAATAGTGACAGCATTACCGGTTTCTTTTGCTTTTATGCCATGCGTACCGGCCTGTTTTCTGATGACAAATGCAGCCTGATGCAATGGCTTACTGCTGTTATGGGCAATGCCATGGTGAATGTGCTGACGCATGAACGGATGGAGCAGCAGTTAAAAAAGATCAGCCGCTATAAACAACAAATTGAAAACGAACACTCGTACCTGCTGGAGGAAAACAGCCGTGCCACGGCCTTTTCAGAAGTTATCGGCACCGGTGAAGCCATGAAGCAGGTATTCCGCATGGTATCGCAGGTAGCAGGTTCGGGCAGCACGGTTTTGCTGCAGGGCGAATCAGGTACCGGTAAAGAACTGATTGCAAGGGCCATTCACCGCTCGTCAGACCGCCAGCACAAACTGATGATTAAACTGAACTGTGCGGCACTGCCGCCTTCGCTGATTGAAAGCGAATTATTCGGTCATGAGAAAGGCAGCTTTACCGGCGCTCTGGAAAAGCGCACCGGCAAGTTTGAGCTTGCCAATAACAGTACCTTGTTTCTTGATGAAATAGGTGAACTGCCACTGGAGTTACAGGCTAAATTACTGCGCGTATTACAGGAAAAGGAATTTGAACGCGTGGGCGGCACACAAACCATTAAAGTAAATGTCCGCATCATTGCTGCCACTAACCGCAACCTGCAAAAAGAGGTGGAGGCAGGCCGTTTCAGACCGGATTTGTTTTATCGTTTAAATGTGTTCCCCATTGTATTGCCTCCTTTGCGTGATCGTAAAGAAGACATCCCGGAACTGGTGCAGCACTTTATGGAACGTTTTGCCAAAAACGCAGGCAAACCTATCAGGAAGATATCCGCACAGGCATTGCAGCACCTGCGTACCTATTCCTTCCCGGGAAATGTGCGCGAACTGGAACACCTGATAGAACGCAGTGTGCTGCTAAGCAGCGGAACCGTACTCAGCAACATTGACCTGCCCGCTTCTGCCATACGGCCTGCCGCTGCTGAAGACAAAGACAACTTCACCATCAAAACGCTGGATGAAATGCAGCGCAGCTATATTCTGAAAGTGGTAAAAAAATGCAATGGCAGAATATCAGGCATACACGGCGCAGCCACCAGGCTGGGACTGCCACACAGCACCCTGATGTCGAAGATGAAAAAACTGAAGATTACCAAAGAGCATTTTGTAGAAGGTAAGTGAATAGTGAATAGGCAATCACTGTTGTCCGGTAAAGTTTTAAAATAAGGCACAAAAAAAGGGGCCGAAGCCCCAGTTATCAGATAATTTTAAGTTACCACACCAAAAATTAGCCTGATGCGCAAACATACCTTTTTTACCGGACAGCCGATCTTTACCCAGGTACTT
>NZ_QTJU01000004.1 GCF_003412455.1 Deminuibacter soli
CCGAACAGAGAAGTTAAGCCCCTCATGGCCGATGGTACTGCACCAAAATGCGGGAGAGTAGGTAGCTGCCATATTTATTAAAAAGAAGCCTTGTTCGCTCTGTTGCGGATGAGGCTTTTTTGTTTGGCGGATACAGCAAGGTAACAACACCCAGCTGTTAGCGGATAGCGCATAGCGGATAGCTGTCATCGAAGCACACAGCAGCGTCGCAAGGCGACGGCTTTGAGTTTTACCTATTGCCTATTCAGTATTTATCTCTCGCTCCAAAGGAGCTCCCTTCGGGGCTGAAACCGCCGAAATCACGGAAATCTTTGAGGCGGAATCTAACCGGTTGCAAAGATCTTCGCTTGGATCATTGCCTATTGCCTATTGCCTATTCACCAGTAATCCACCACACATACTTCCCTACGCTTCAATCACTCACTACTCACAACTGACCACTCACCAATCTATAATCTTAGCAGTTACACAACATTTACGCGGTACGGTTTGTACAATAACATTGTACCTTTAAAAGCAATTTTTTATATTTAGAATAGTAAAAATGTGATTATGCGTAGACTAATATTGCTTGCCAGTGCATTGCTGGTGGTTTCTTTTTCATTTGCCCAGAATCCTATATTTTACCTGCTGGTGGGTACTTATACCAAGGGTAAAAGTGAAGGGATTTATGTATATCGTTTTAACCCCAATAAAGGTGAAGTAACACCGGTTAGCAAAATTGCTACATCCAACCCTTCTTATCTCGCTATCTCTAAAGACGAGAAGTATGTATATGCAGTCAATGAAAATGCAGGCGATGCCACACCTGGTGAGGTGAGCGCTTTTTCGATTGACAAGAAAAAAGGGGAATTGCATTTCATTAATAAGCAACCCAGCGGTGGCGATAACCCTGCTTATATTTCCGTTGATTCAACCGGGAAAAATGTGGTTGTGGCGAATTACAGCGGAGGTAATCTTTCCCTGCTGAAAACCGGGGCTGACGGCGCTTTGCAGCCTGCTGCACAAACCATCGGCCATGAAGGCTATGGCGTTAACGTTACGCGCCAGGAAATGCCGCACGTACACAGCGTGGTATTTGCACCGGATGAGAAATTCCTGTATGCTGCTGACCTTGGCAACGACCGCCTGTACAAATATAATTTTGATGCAGCTGCAGCTACGCCACTCACAGATGGCGATCCGCAATATTACACCTTGCCCGACGGCTCTGGCCCAAGACACCTGGTGTTTACGCCAAACAAAAAATATGCTTACCTGATCAATGAGCTGAGCGGACAGATTACCGGTTATTCTTACAACAACGGTGCGCTTACTGAAATACTCACCATGCCTGCCGCTAAAACAGGCGACAAAAACGATATGGGCAGTGCAGATATTCATGTTACGCCCAACGGAAACTTCCTGTATGCCAGTAACAGGGGAAAAGCCAATGATATCGCTATTTTCAGGATACAGTCAGATGGTAAGCTGATTGAAGTAGGACACCAGCCTGTTGGTTTGCACCCTCGCAATTTTATGGTTGACCCAACCGGTCGCTTCCTGCTGGTGGCTAACCGCGACAGCAACAATATCCAGATTTTTGTGATCAACAAAAATTATGGCCTGCTCGAAGATACGCATACCACTATCCCTGTTGACATGCCTGTGTGTTTGAAAATGCTGGGCGTGAAATAGGGGCTGATAGTTATATGAATTGATGGCCTGATGGCTATTGGAACAATAACGAGGCGCAGTACTTTTTGAGTGCTGCGCCTTCTTTATTTAACGGCTGAGCAGCCAGTCTTTTAATGTATTGTAGTCAGCATCAAGCACCACGCTTTTTTTCTGTTGCTGTAACAAATGTTTTGCTGAATCAGGCACCGGAACAGTTTGCCCGGTTGCCTGTTCTACTGTTTGCGGGAATTTTACCGGGTGGGCAGTTTCAAGGAAGAAACCCTTTTGTTCCGGGTATTGCAGCAGGTATTGCTGTAAAGCACAAAACGCAACAGCACCATGCGGATCGAGTGTATAACCGGTTTGGTTGTATACTGCCTTGATGGTTGCAACTGTAGTATGATCATCAAGCGTTGTTGAGCTAAGCACGTTTTGCAGTTGCGGCAGTTCGTTGTTGAACAATTGCAGCACACGGATAAAGTTGCTCGGGTTGCCCACATCCATGGCATTGGAAACTGTTGCTACAGAAGGCTGCGGTGCGTAATTACCCGTTTGCATATAACGGTGCACTGCATCATTGGCATTTAATGCAGCAATAAAATGCTGTACCGGCAAGCCTGATACATGCGCCAGCAAACCTGCACAGATATTGCCGAAATTACCACTGGGCACCGCAATTACGGGCGGTTGCTGATGCTGCCACTGCTGCAGCGCAAAAAAGTAATACAGTTGTTGCGGCAGCCACCTGGCCACATTGATGGAATTGGCGGAGGTAAGCGAATATTGCTGTTGTAAAGCGGCATCTGTAAAAGCCTGTTTAACCATTGCCTGGCAATCATCGAAAGTACCGTTGATTTCAAGAGCAGTGATATTTTGTCCGCAGGTGGTGAGTTGTAATTCCTGTATAGGGCTCACCTTGCCGGAGGGATAAAGAATAATCACCTCCACACCTTCCACACCTAAAAAGCCATTGGCCACAGCCCCGCCTGTATCGCCTGAAGTAGCTACCAGCACGGTTGTATGACGGTTGCTGTTGCGGTTGAAATAACCCAGGCAACGGCTCATAAAACGGGCTCCCACATCTTTAAAAGCGAGTGTAGGCCCGTGAAACAATTCAAGCGAAGCGATATTCTCCGTAACCTTCACCAGCGGGAATTCAAAGGCAATGGTTTCAGACACGATGCGTTGCAAAGTGGCGGCAGGAATAGCATCTCCTACATATGGTTGCATTACTGAAAAGCCCAGTTCGTCTTTACTTAAAGCGCGCAGGTTTTGCAGCAAAGATGCCGGCAGTTTGGGAATAGTTACCGGGAAATACAATCCCTTATCAGGCGCCTGGCCTTTTACAGCGGCTTCGGCAAAGCTTACATTGGGGGATTGTTTATTCAGACTGAAATATAACATGACGAATGTTGTAAATAGTGAACAGATATGGTGTGTTTGCTGCAGTCATTACGCTTCTGCAACAATTTTTACACCGGTTGTATTGATTTGTGTTACATGCGTGTGATAGGCAATACCAACACGCGTAAACACTTCCTGCATGGTTTTTTCAACGTTTTGGGCTGTTGCCTTATCAGCACTGAGCATAAAGATGGATGGACCAGAGCCGGATATGCCTCCACCCAATGCACCGGCTTCCTTGCTGCGTTGTTTTACTTCATCAAAGCCGGGAATAAGAATGCTGCGTACGGGTTCAATCAATACATCTTCGAGTGAGCGGCCGATGAGTGCATTGTCCTGTTGTACAATACCGGCCACCAGGCCTGCAATATTGCCCCACTGGCGGATAGCATCTTTGAGTAATATTTTCTGTTTAAGTATGGCGCGCGCATCAGCGGTTTTTACTTCAATCTGCGGATGTACAATGGTTACATGCAGGTCAGGCGGCTGCAGTGCAATAATATCCAGCGGATGGATGGAACGTATCAGGGTAACGCCACCATAAATACAGGGTGCAATATTGTCTGCATGTTTTACGCCACTGGCCACTTTTTCGCCGAACATGGCAAACTGCACCAGTTGTTCTTTGCTGAAACGGTTGCCCAGCAAATGATTGGCGGCTACCACTGCACCGGCTGCACTTGCAGCGCTGGAACCCACACCACTACCGGGTTTTATGCGTTTATGAATGGTTACTTCAAAACCAATATTGTCTTCAAGTTCGGCCAGCATTTCGATGAGCGGGGCGCCGGCCGTATTGTCTTTCGGATCACTGGGCAGGGGATAACCATCTGCACTGTGAATCACTATTTCTTTCTCAGGCAGCAGTTTCACATCCATTATGTCATAGGGCTCGTGCAGGCATAAGCCGAGTATATCAAAACCACAAACCAGGTTGGCAACGGTGCCCGGCGCATGAACAGTAACGGAAGTTATTGGATGAGGCATGGTTAATTTGAAAATTTTAAAATTTGTTCTCAGAACTCCTTTGAAAAGAATATGTAAGTACTTACACTTTTGCGGCACGTATAATATCAGCAAATACGCCGGAAGCGGTTACATCGGCACCTGCGCCTGCACCTTTTACTACCAGTGGCTGCTCTGCATACCGTTGTGTGCGGAACAACACGATATTGTCTTTGCCATACAGGTGATAAAAATCATGTGCTGCAGGTATATGCTGCAAGCCTACCTGCGCCTTTCCATCTGCATAACTGGCTACAAATTTCAGTTTGCAACCAGCTGTAGCTGCTTCGTTGTACAGGGCTTTGAAATGCGCTTCGTGTTTGGCCATTTCGTTATAAAAATCATCTACAGAGCCATCAAAGCAGGAAGCGGGGAGGAACGATGTGTTTGTAATGTCTTCCATTTCGAGCTGCTCACCGGCTTCGCGGGCAAGGATCATGATCTTGCGCATTACATCGGTACCGCCCAGATCAAGCCGCGGATCAGGTTCTGTATAACCTTCATCCTGTGCCTGTTTTACTACTTCTGCAAAAGGCCTGGTACCATCGTAGTTATTGAACACAAAATTGAGTGTGCCTGATAATACGGCCTGAATACTGTTTACCCTGTCGCCGCTGCGCAGTAAATCGTTGAGTGTGCCTATTACCGGCAAACCCGCACCCACATTGGTTTCGAACAGGAACTGTGCATTGTATTCGGCAGAGAGTGATTTTAATTGCTGGTAATAAGCATACGGGGAAGAACAGGCAATTTTGTTACAGGCTACCACGGCAATGCTTTTAGCCAGCAGCTTGTGGTATATGCCTGCAACATCGGCATTGGCTGTAATGTCTACAAACACTGCATTGTGCAGGTTCTTTGATACAATGGTATCTACAAATGCATCGAGCTGCATGGGTTCGCCGGTTTGCATTTCTTCCTTCCAGTTATGCAGGTCTATACCCTCTTCCTTAAACAGCATGTTTTTGCTGTTGGCCATGCCGGCTACCCTGATATTTAATTTAAGGTGCTGCTGCAAATATTTCTTTTGCTGCGCCAACTGGCTGATGAGTTTACCGCCTACATTACCCAGGCCGGTGATAAACAGGTTGAGTTGTTTGTAATCAAATTCAAAGAAGCTTTCGTGTAATACGTTTACGCCTTTCTTCACATCGGCATAAGAGATCACGGCAGATATGTTTCTTTCGGATGAGCCCTGCGCGATTGCACGCACATTAATGCCATTGCTGCCGAGCGAGGCAAACATTTTACCACTGATGCCGGGGTGACTTTTCATCTGGTCGCCCACGAGTGCGATAACAGAGAGGTTGCGTTCTACTTTCAGGGGATCTACCTTGCCATTGCTGATTTCTGTTTCAAAAGCAGCGTCAACTACTTTCTTGGCTTTGTCTGCATCGGCTGTGTTGATGGCTACGCAGATAGAATGTTCGGAAGAACTTTGTGTGATCAGTATTACATTGATTTCTTCGCTTGCAAGTGCTTCAAACAGGCGTTTGGAAAAGCCCGGGATGCCAATCATGCCGCTGCCTTCGAGGCTTAACAGCGCGATATGATTGATGCTGGAGATACCGCGGATGATTTCGCCTTCACTGCTCGGGATATTTTCTATGAGTGTACCTGCAGCCTGTGGCTGGAAGGTGTTTTTCACCCATACCGGAATTTTTTTGTTCATCACCGGTTGTATGGTGGGCGGGTAAATAACCTTGGCGCCAAAATGCGACAATTCCATGGCTTCCTGGTAAGATATCTGGTCGATGGTTTTGGCATTGGGCACCCAGCGCGGGTCTGCCGTCATCATGCCGTTTACATCTGTCCATATTTCAAGCGCATTGGCCTGTAAAGCGGCCGCAAATATCGCAGCGGTATAATCAGAGCCTCCGCGGCCCAGAGTGGTTGTGTGGCCTTCTTTTGTGGCTGCCACGAAACCGGGGGCGAGGAACAGGTTGGCCGGTGATTGTTTAACGCGTTCCTGTATCTGGCGGTTGGTAAGCGCGAAGTCTACTGCGGCAAAACCAAAATGATTGTTGGTAGTGATCAGTTGTCGCGTATCGAGCCACTCATGCGGCTGCTGTATGGCTGCGTAGTAAGCGGCGAGTATCTGTGAAGACATCAGCTCGCCAAAGCTGATAATCCTGTCGCGTGTGCGCAGTGATAATTCGTTGAGGCGGTATACGCCTTCGCATATTTCATCCAGCTCGTTGAACTGTTGTTTTACCTTGCTGAGGCAGCTGCTTTGCAGTGTTACCGGCAGCAGTGTTTTGGCTGTATCAAGATGGCGTTTTTCCAGTGCTTCCAGCACTTCTTTATACGATTCATCCTTTTCTGCAGCCAGTGAGCCTGCTTTAATCAGTTCGTCTGTTACGCCGCCCAGCGCAGAGATAACCACGACAATTTTTTCGTTTTTAAATTGCTCTGCAATAGCTATTACCTTTTGTATGTTTGCGGCATTGGCAACAGAAGTGCCGCCGAACTTGAGAACGCGCATATATGAATAATCAGTTGGTGATGTAAACGGAAAATGTGAATTGCTTTACCTTGAAAGCTGGCGGCTGAAAAGCCCGGGGGATAATATGTTATATGCACAACCCTTTACGGGTTGTAATAATCGTAGTGGTAATAATAGCAATAACAGCAAAACCTGCAATAATTGTTGCAGGTGCAGAAGAAAGGATAATATCGTTGCTGTGCTTAAACACGCTTCTTACGTCAGGTAGCCAAGATAGCGATTATTTCTTACAAATTAAATGAGGTAGCCAAAAAGTGTATCATTTTTATTAATCTCAGAGAAATCAATATTGTAATGACGCATTTTGGTTAACAAGGCATCATAGTCATTTTTATACTGCAGTTCAATACCCACCAGTGCAGGACCGGCTTCCTTGTTGGTTTTCTGCATATATTCAAAACGGGTAATATCATCGTTGGGACCTAACACCATATTCAGAAACTCGCGCAATGCGCCGGGGCGTTGTGCAAAGCGGATGAGGAAGTAGTGCTTTAATCCTTCAAACTGCAGGGAACGTTCTTTAATCTCGGGCATGCGGTCGATGTCGTTGTTGCCGCCGCTTACCACACATACAATGTTTTTACCTTTTATCTGGTCTGCATAATCATCCAGCGCAGCGATCGATAAAGCGCCTGCCGGCTCTGCAACAATAGCGTCTTCGTTGTACAGCTTAAGAATGGTAGTGCATATTTTTCCTTCAGGCACCAGGCGTACTTCAGTGAGCGTTTCTTTACAGATACGGTAAGTGATATCGCCTACACGCTTTACGGCAGCGCCATCTACAAAACGGTCGATGCCGGGTAATGTAACGGGATGACCAGCTTCAAATGCAGCTGTCATGGAAGGTGCGCCTTCAGGCTCTAAACCGATAATCTTTGTTTGCGGTGAAAAAGTGTTGAAGTACAAACCAATGCCCGATGCACAACCGCCACCGCCAATGGGTACAAATACATAATCAATATCGGTCTGGTCTTCCAGTATTTCGCTGGCCACCGTACCCTGTCCTTCAATAATGCTGTAATGATCAAAAGGCGGGATGAATGTTTTTTTATGTGCTTCCGTATATTCTTTGGCAGCAGCAGCGCAATCATCGAAGGTGTCACCTACCAGCTTGATTTCGATATTGCTTTCCCCAAACATTTTGGTTTGATTTACTTTTTGTTTGGGTGTAATCACCGGCATAAAAATGGTGCCTTTGATGTTAAGCTGTTTGCAGCTGAAAGCAAAGCCCTGTGCATGGTTACCTGCGCTGGCTGTGGTTACGCCGTTTTTTAACTGCTCGGGTGTAAGGCTGCTCATCATATTGTAAGCGCCGCGCAGTTTGTAGGAACGAACCACCTGCAGGTCTTCGCGTTTTAAAAACACGTTGCACTGGTACTTGCGCGACAGGCTGTGGTTGAGCTGCAGTGGTGTTTTGGTCACCACTTTTTTCAACCGCTGGGCTGCTGCGGCAAAGTCGGGTTTAAATGAAGTTTCTGTGCTCATAAAATACTTGTTATAAACTGCCGCAAGCGGGTTGCTGCGGTTGCACGGCCTTTACAGGGGTTTGTGCATGATATAATCTTCCATTAAATAACCGCTGCCGATATCGATGTCTTCTTTCCCGATGATTTCGAAACCGGTTTTCTCGTAAAACTGTACCGCATTGTTATCGCGGTTTACATTCAGTAGCAAGCCGGTGTTGCCTGCATTTGTTGCAATGGCTGCCACCTGTTGCATCAGCACCTTGCCTACGCCCTTGCCCTGTGCAGCGGGCAGGATGTATATTTTGTGCACTTTGGTTTTGGGCTGCTGTTTGTAATTCAGTTCGTAAGAGATGTACCCGAGATCCGTATCATTTTCCGAGGCAATGATAAACCGGTGTTGTTTGTTGTTCACCTGCCCGGTCAGTGCTTCTGTGCTGTACATCATGTTAAGCATGTAAGCGATCTGATCAGGCGAAAGAATATGCCCGAAAGTAACCGGCCATGTAGTGTGTGCAATTTGCTGGATGCTGCTGAAATCTGCCGGTTGTGCTTCGCGTGTGTGTAACATTGGAGGAAAGAATGACAAGTCAAAAAGCAATGTTGGGTATGCAGTGCGTACTGCACACCCAACATATGATATATTATTTCTGGTTTTCGGGACGCAGGCTTCTTACAGTTTTGCCGGCTTGCCACAGTTCGCTTTCACGCAGTTCTTTCAGTTCCACTTCCAGTTTCTCGCGGTAGTCGGTTTTGCTGTTAGAATCGATAGAACGCTGAGATTCTTTGCCTGTTGCAACGCTTTCGTACAGTTCGTTGAACACAGGTAAAGTAGCGTCACGGAATTTTTTCCACCAGTCAAGCGCGCCGCGCTGTGCAGTGGTAGAACAGTTGGCATACATCCAGTCCATACCATTTTCAGCAACCAGCGGCATCAGTGACTGTGTCAGTTCTTCTACTGTTTCGTTGAATGCTTCAGAAGGAGTATGGCCTTTGTCGCGCAGTACCTGGTACTGTGCAGCGAAGATACCCTGGATAGCACCCATCAGTGTACCACGTTCGCCGGTGAGGTCAGAGAATACTTCTTTGCGGAAATCTGTTTCAAACAGGTAACCGCTGCCTACAGCAATACCGAGTGCTACAACACGGTCTTTTGCTTTACCGGTAGCATCCTGGTAAATGGCGTAGCTGCTGTTTAAGCCGCGACCCTGTAAAAACATTCTGCGCAGTGAAGTACCTGAGCCTTTGGGAGCAACCAGGAACACGTCAACATCTTTTGGAGGAACGATGCCGGTTTGTTCGTTGAAGGTGATACCGAAGCCATGAGAAAAATACAGTGCTTTGCCGGCAGTGAGGTGTTTTTGTACAGTAGGCCACAGTTCAATCTGTGCAGCATCGCTCAGCAGGTAGCAAATGATGGTACCGCGCTGCAGTGCTTCTTCAATTTCGAACAGTGTTT
Source organism: Deminuibacter soli (assembly GCF_003412455.1). Taxonomy (GTDB): domain Bacteria; phylum Bacteroidota; class Bacteroidia; order Chitinophagales; family Chitinophagaceae; genus Deminuibacter; species Deminuibacter soli. Next base: position 9,494 of record NZ_QTJU01000004.1, read on the forward strand.
CGCCTGGTACAAAACCATCTGCAACGGCTTTATCCCAAGTTTTAGAATTTTTACGCTGACCAACGATTACTTTAATACCATTGTCGCGCTGGTTCAAAGCCTGGCCGGGGCCCTGTACGCCGTAACCGATTACTGCGACTGTTTCGTTCTTTAAAACTTCCTGTGCTTTTGAAAGTGGGAACTCTTCACGTGTTACCACGTTTTCCTGCACTCCTCCAAAATTTAATGTTGCCATGTTTGTTGATTATTAAATAGTAAGTGTTTTGTTTATGCTTGTTTTGTTCTGTCAGTTTGTGCTGCTGTGTAATTACATGGTGAATACTTCATCCTGTTTGTCGAGGAATTCGTTTTCAATTACGTCTTCGCCCGGTTCTGTTTGTTCAAACTCTTTGAGCTTTTCATGGAAGCCATTGCTGGCTTTAATGATGGCAACGCGTGCGCTGCGTACAAACTCAATCAGCTGGTAAGGTTCCAGGGCTTTAATCAGGCGCTCTGTTTCTTCACGGTGGCCGGTTGCTTCAAATACCGTGTAGTCTTTACGTATTACCACCGCCCTTGCACCAAATTCGCGCAGCAGGCGTTCTACTTTTACTTTTTCTGCAATGATGTCGGTAGGTACTTTATACAGCGCCATTTCCTGCCATACGATTTCGTCGTTGGTGTTGAAATAGGCTTTCAGTACTTCTACCTGTTTTTCAATCTGCCTGCACAGTTTGCGCACCACTTCTTCGGTTTCGTTGATCACGATGGTAAAGCGGTGTATGTTCTCTACTTCAGAAGGAGAGGTGTTGAGGCTCTCGATGTTGATTTTTCTGCGGGAGAACATGATGGCAATACGGTTTAACAGGCCGATCTGGTTTTCCGTATATACCGTTATGGTGAATTCCTGTTTTGACATATAAACGAGTTGAGAATGCCGTTATTAATATATTTTTTCAAAGTGTTCCACAACCGGGGCGGGATCGTAAAACGGGTGCAACAATGCCTGCCATTGTTTGTAGGCATCGTGTTTTCTGAAACCGTCCACATGATCTTCCAGTGTTTGCCATTGCACCAGCAGCAGGTATTTGTTTTCTTCTTCTATGCAGCGCTGCAGTTCATGGTGCAGGTATCCGTCCATTGCTGCGATAATGCTTTGCGCTTCGTTGAAAGCATTTTCAAATGATTGCCGTGTACCTCTTTTAATGCGTAATATGGCTACTTCTGTGATCATACCTGGTGTTGTGTTTTTAGATATGGTTTATTTTAACCTGATCTCTGCCACACTGCAACCCTGCGGCACCATGGGGAACACGTTGTTTTCCTTGCCTACCATTACTTCAAGCAGGTAAGCGCCTTTGTGGCTGAGCATGGTTTGCAGTGCATCCCTGAGGTTGCTTCTGCTATCGATGCGCTGGCCTTCAATACCGTAACCTTTGGCAACTACAACGTAATCGGGGCTGGCGATATCTACAAAGGAATAACGTTTGTCGTGAAACAGCTGCTGCCACTGGCGTACCATGCCGAGGAACCTGTTGTTGAGAATAAGGATTTTAACATCCACTTCGCTCTGCATAATGGTACCCAGTTCCTGTATGGTCATTTGTATACCGCCATCACCCACAATACCTACAACGGTTCTGTCGGGTGCGCCGAATTTAGCGCCGATGGCTGCAGGCAGGCAAAAGCCCATAGTGCCCAAACCGCCGGAGGTTACATTGCTCATGGTCTGGTTAAATTCAGCATAACGGCAGGCAACCATCTGGTGCTGGCCCACGTCGGTTACAATAACTGCATTGCCGCCGGTTAATTCGTTCAGCACTTTCATTACTTCACCCATGGTCATTTCTGCCGTAGTAGGGTTCAGTTCTTCTGTGATAACGGCTTCTACTTCTTTGGCTTTCAAATCATGGAACTGCTGTACCCATGCGGTATGCGTGTTCTTGTTTACCAGGCTGGTGAGCAAGGGCAGCGTGTCTTTACAATCGCCCCATACAGGAACGGTTGTCTGCACGTTTTTATCTATTTCAGCCGGGTCGATATCAAGATGAATTACCTTGGCCTGTTTGGCGTATTTATCAAGCCGGCCTGTAACACGGTCATCGAAACGCATACCCACAGCGATCAATACATCACACTCGTTGGTTAACACGTTCGGGCCATAGTTGCCGTGCATGCCCAGCATGCCTACATTCAGCGGGTGATCGCTCGGCAGTGCGCTGAGGCCCATGATTGTCCATGCAGCGGGTAAACCTGCTTTTTCAATAAAGGCTTTGAACTCTTTTTCTGCTTTACCCAGTATAACACCCTGGCCAAACAGTACGAAAGGTTTTTTCGCTTCATTGATCAGCTTAGCCGCTTCTTCCACGTATTGTTTGCGAACAATAGGCTTGGGGCGGTAGCTGCGGATATGTTCGCATTTGGTATAACCGGGATAATCAAATTTCTGCAGCTGTGCATTTTTGGTGATATCGATGAGTACAGGACCAGGGCGGCCGGTACGTGCAATGTAAAATGCTTTGGCCATTACTGCCGGTATCTCGGTAGCATCCGTTACCTGGTAGTTCCATTTGGTAACAGGTGTGGTAATGTTGATTACATCTGTTTCCTGGAAGGCGTCTGTGCCAAGCAGGTGAGCAAATACCTGGCCGGTAACACATACCAGCGGCGTGCTGTCTATCTGCGCGTCAGCCAGGCCTGTTACCAGGTTGGTAGCGCCGGGGCCGCTGGTGGCAAATACCACACCCACATCGCCGGAAGTGCGTGCATAACCCTGGGCTGCATGTATGCCACCCTGTTCATGGCGCACGAGTATATGTTTCAGTTTTTCCTGGTAGTCGTACAATGCATCATAAATCGGCATGATGGCGCCGCCGGGATAACCGAAAATGGTGTGTACCCCTTCGGCTATAAAAGCCTCCAGCACAGCTTGTGAGCCGGAAAGTGTGGTTGTTTTTGCTGCAGGTTGGGCAACTGTTGCGGGTTCCTGTATGGTGGTGGTATTGCTCATAACGCTCAATTTCTTTTTGTTGAATGATTTGCTGCCGGCAGTTATTGTTCGTCGGTTACACAGCCTTCTGCTGCATTTTTAACCGATTTCGCATATTTATATAAAACGCCTTTGGCTGCTTTAAGTGCAGGCTGTTTCCAGGCTGCTTTTCTTTTGGCGATCTCTTCTTCACTAACCTGTAAGGTGATGGTGTTCTTTACCGCATCCAGTTCAATTACATCATCGTCGTTTACCAGGCCTATTAAACCACCGTCGTAAGCTTCGGGTGTAATATGTCCTACCACAAAACCGTGCGTGCCACCGCTGAAACGGCCGTCGGTGATCAGTGCCACGCTTTTGCCCAAACCTGCACCAATGATGAGCGAGGTGGGTTTCAGCATTTCAGGCATGCCTGGGCCACCTTTAGGGCCAACATAGCGGATCACCACTACATCGCCTTTTTTAATGCGGCCAGACTGGATGCCGGCTGTAAGCTCCTGTTCGCCGTCGAATACACGGGCAGGACCTACAAAACGTTCCCCTTCTTTACCGCTGATTTTCGCAACACTGCCTTTTTCGGCGAGGTTACCGTACAGTATCTGCAGGTGACCGGTTGCTTTCAGCGGCTGTTCAAGCGGGTATATAATTTTCTGTGATTCAAAATCAAGATCAGGAATAGATTCGAGGTTTTCTGCCAGCGTTTTACCGGTAACGGTTAAGCAGTCGCCATGCAGCAAGCCTTTCTGCAGCAGGTATTTCATAACAGCAGGTACGCCGCCATGTTCGTGCAAGTCCTGCATCATGTATTTGCCGCTGGGTTTAAAATCGGCCAGTACAGGAATCCTGTTACTGATGGCCTGGAAATCATCCTGCGTTAACGGCACGTCTACGCTTTTAGCCATGGCAATCAGGTGCAGTACAGCATTGGTGCTGCCGCCGAGTACCATGATGGTTACAATGGCATTTTCAAAAGCCTTGCGCGTCATGATATCAGAAGGCTTGATGTCTTTTTCAAGCAGCAGGCGAATGGCTTTACCTGCAGCTTTACACTCATCCTGTTTTTCCTGGCTCAGTGCAGGGTTAGAGGAAGAGTAGGGAAGGCTCATACCCAGTGCTTCAATAGCAGAAGCCATGGTGTTGGCCGTATACATACCACCACAGGCGCCAGCGCCGGGGCAGGAGTGTTTTACGATACCTTTAAAATCATTGTCATCAAGGTTGCCCGCAAGTTTCTGACCCAGTGCTTCAAATGCTGAAACAATGTTCAGATCCTGGCCTTTGTAATGGCCGGGTGCAATAGTACCGCCGTACACCATGATAGAAGGGCGGTTAAGGCGGCCCATGGCGATAATAGAACCGGGCATGTTTTTATCACAGCCGGGGATGGTGATTAAACCATCATAATATTGTGCACCGCAAACAGCTTCGATAGAATCGGCAATAATATCGCGGCTCACGAGCGAGTAACGCATGCCATCGGTACCATTGCTCATACCGTCGCTTACACCAATGGTGTTGAAAATAAGACCAACCAGTTCGCTATCCCACACACTGTCTTTTATCACTTTGGCCAGTTCATTCAAATGCATGTTACAGGTGTTGCCATCATAGCCCATGCTTGCGATACCTACCTGTGCTTTCTGTAAATCTTCATCTGTTAAGCCAATACCATATAACATGGCTTGTGCAGCCGGTTGTGTAACATCCTGCGTAAGAACTTTTGAATATTTATTGATCTCTGCCATTGTTGAATATTTTGAGGAAACAAAAAACCCGCCTCTTGTGAGGCGGGTTTGTATAATCTGTTGTGTTTATTTATACGTTATCCACCTCCATACAAAGCAGGAATAATAATGACTACCACCACAATAATGACTGCGGTAATACGGGTAATGACATTATTAATACTGTTGTTGAACATAGACGTGAATGTTCAACGAATATACAGTATGCTGCTTTAAAAACAAAGAACTTTTTGAATAACAAACAAGGAATTTCGATAGATGCATAACGAATGATTGTTCGTTTGCATGTATGCTGAACGATGCCTGTGTGTTATTATATAATCGTCGATTTGCTTAATAAGATATTGCCCTTATTAATCTCGGCCGATATTTTGTTTTCTGTGTAATCGCGTACCAGGTCACCAATGGTAGTGGTGCTGTAACTGTTGATGGCATCAATGTCTTTTGTTACAAAGCCATGCTGCAATGTCCAGTTTACGGCATCGCGTACCAGCTGTGCTTCTTCAGTTAAACCAAAATGATCGAGCATCATGGCTGCAGAGAGGATAGAACCAACCGGGTTGGCAATGTCTTTGCCTGCTGCCTGCGGGTAAGAACCATGAATAGGCTCAAACAAAGCTACTGCGCTGCCTACTGAAGCAGAAGGCGCCAGGCCCAGTGAACCGCTTAACACGCTGGCTTCATCGCTGATGATATCGCCAAACATGTTCTCGGTCAGGATCACATCAAACTGTTTGGGGTTAATGATGATCTGCATAGAAGCATTGTCAACAAACATATAATCCACCGCAACATCACTGTACTGTACAGCCACTTCCTGTACAATTCTTCTCCACAGGCGTGATGTTTCGAGTACGTTGGCTTTATCTACCAGCGTTAATTTCTTTCTTCTTTTCTGTGCGTGCTGAAAGGCGAGGTGTGCAATACGCTCAATTTCGCTGGCGCTGTACACGCAATCATCAGATGCCTGCAGTTTGTCATCACTCAGTTCTTTCTTGCCAAAGTAAATACCGCCGGTTAATTCACGGTAAATCACAAAATCAACACCTTCCAGGTTTTTGGCTTTCAGCGGAGACAAATGATGTAATGAAGCGTAAGTAGTGATAGGGCGAATATTGGCAAACAGCTGTAATGATTTGCGCAGTTTCAGCAAACCCTGCTCAGGGCGAACCTTGGCGGTAGGGTCGTTGTCGTATTTAGGATGGCCGATGGCGCCAAACAAAATGGCATCGCTGTCGAGACAGATGGTTACTGTTTCGTCGGGCAGCGGGCTGCCGGTTTTGTCGATGGCATCAGCGCCCATTAAACAATAGCGGTAGTGAAATTCGTGGTTGAATTTTTTAGCTACTGCATCCAGTACTTTAATGGATTGTTGTGTTACTTCGGGACCGATACCGTCGCCTAATATGACCGCAATATTTTTTTTCATGTTCAGTTTTGTTATGAAATAGTGGAAGGATATTGTTCGGGTTGATGTGTTACAATAGTTGCTTCGCCGTTGCTGATGCGCAGGGCCTGGTTAATGCAGGCAGGCACCTGGTCTTTGCGGTGGCTTACATATATAAGCGTGCGCTCGGGGTGTTGTACCAGTGCATCTACAATATCGGTGAATTGTTGTGTTTGATGATCATCGAGGCCCTGGCAGGGTTCATCGAGAATAAGCAGGGGCGGGTTTTTAATGAGTGCCCTGGCCAGCAGCAGCAAACGTTGCTGGCTGATGGAAACAGCAGACAGCTTTTTATTAGCCACGCCATCCAGCTGTAACAGGTATAACCAGGCATCAGCCTGTTTCACCTGTTCATCGCTTACTTTGCGGTACAAACCGGTAGTATCAAAATAGCCGGAAAGCACCACATCGCGGCAGCTGGTGTTTACATCAAAATACCAATGCAGCTCAGGAGATGCATAACCGATTTTCTGTTTGATATCCCAGATACTTTCGCCTGTGCCGCGTTTTTTATCGAACAGGTGAATATCATTGGCATAAGCCTGCGGATGATCGCCGGTGATTAAGTTAAGCAGTGTGGATTTACCTGCACCATTGGCGCCCTGCAGCCACCATTTGGAACCTTTGGCAATATGCCAGTTTACCTGCTGCAGAATTTTCTTGTCGCCATACTGCACATGCACGTTGTTCAGTTGAACGGCGTGCTGAAAAGCGGTGAAGAAAGGCGGCTGCGCAGTAAGGTTGTGCAAAGCCTGCTGGTCTAAGCTAATGGCAGGTTTACGCTGTGCAATGGTACTGCATTCTCCGAATGCTTCTCTTGTTTGTACCTGCACCTGCTGGTTGCTGATAGTAGCCACATGCGTAATGCAGGCAGGTATTTCAACCGTATCGCCTATTATAATAAGCTGTGTGCCCTGTTGTACCAGTGCGCTGAAAATGGCATTAAGCTTTTTACGTGCATCTACATCCAAACCTACCAGCGGGTTATCGAGTACCAGCAGTTGCGGGGCAGTAAGGAAAGCTTTGGCCAGCTGCAGCTTTTTCTGCTCACCGTTCGACAGCAGCAGTAACGATGCATGCGTGCGGTGGGTAAGATTCAGCTGCTGTAACATGGCTGTAATGCTTGCTTCAGCAACAGTGGGATGTGCGTTGGTCAGTTCTTCCCAAACAGTATTGGCATCACCGGCATCGCTGCTGTTGTAACGTTGCTGGTAATAAAAATCGCTGATGCCGGCATGATTGGTAAAATGATACCATTGCGCTACAAACAAAGCCTGCTGCGGCAGGCTGTTTTGTTCACTGAAATGTACCATCAATTCACCCTGGTGAAACACCTTGCCGCAAATGGCTTTGGCCAGCGTGGTTTTACCGCTGCCGGCTTCACCTGTAAGCAGCCATTGCTCCCCGCGGTGCATGGTAAATGCTGCGTTATGCAGCACGCTTTGCGGCGGGTACTGAACGGTTAAGTTGCTGGCTGTGATAAATGGCTGTTGCATGTGCTTATTTTGCTGCTTCGTACGCTTCTATATCATTACGGATGCTCAACAGGTAATCAATATCATCATAACCATTGAGCAAACAGGTTTTCTTGTAAGCATTGATGTCAAAGCTTTCCTGTTCGCCGGTGGTTGTTATTTTGATGTATTGTTTTTCGAGGTTAACCTCTACCTGTGTTGCTGCGTCTTTTTCAGTGGCAGCAAATATTTTCTGTAAAAAGCCTTCGCTTACAATTACGGGCAGCAAAAAGTTGTTGAGTGCGTTGTTGCGGAAGATGTCGGCAAAAAAGCTGCTCACTACTACATCAAAGCCATAATCTTTAATGGCCCATGCTGCGTGTTCACGGCTGCTGCCGCAACCGAAGTTTTTACCGGCAACCAGTATTTTACCAGTGTAGGTAGGGTTGTTCAATACAAAGTCTTTCGGCTGTGCTTCGCTGTCGTTTTCATAACGCCAGTCGCGGAACAGGTTTTTGCCGAAGCCATCCCTGCTGGTTGCTTTTAAAAAGCGTGCAGGAATAATCTGGTCTGTATCGATGTTTTCGATCGGCAAAGGAACAATGCTTGATACAACTGTATTAATTGCGCTCATCTGATTAATTATTTTATCGCTTGTATTCGTAATCTTTTATAATCGGCGTACCAGGTACCATACCAGGTGTTGGGCTGGTAATTGGTTGGTCTCAGGCGTTCCACCGTGTTGTTGAGAATCAGTTTTCTTTGTTCCAGGGTAAGGCTGCTGCAAAAAACATCACCGAACATATTGAGCCAGTTTTCCATACCTTCTTCACCACTCAATGGCGTAGGCCTGTCGAACAGCAGGGCTGATGTTACGTTAAACCCGTTTTTCTCCAGCAGGGTAGTGTATTCACCTATGGAAGGAAAATACCAGAAATCGGGCGGCATTTTATCTTCCAGTCCTTCCTGCTGCATTACCTGGTGTAACGCGGTGGTAATGTTGTGTACGTTTCCTTTACCACCAAACTCCACTACCAGCCTGCCACCGGGCTTCAGGTTCTCGTACATGCAGCGTATCACTTTTTCTGCGTCTTTTTTCCCAATCCAGTGCAGTACTGCATTGGAAAAGATGGCATCAAAGGGCTGATCGTACGAAAAATCAGTTGCGTTTTTATGATCAAAGCGGATGCCGGGATAACTGGCTTTGGCCGCTTCAATCATTTCAGGCGAACTGTCCATCCCGGTAACCAGGGCACCAAACTGGCTTATTTCATTGGCCAGCTGTCCACTGCCACATCCCAGGTCAAGTATGGATTCTCCCTGTTGCGGTTGCAGCCAGCTCAGCAAGTCTTCTCCATATTTGGATACAAAGGAATGCTTGTCGTTGTATAAACTGGTATTCCACTTTATTGCTGGCATATCTGCTAAAACAGGTGCTGCGTTGCCGCAGCACCTGCGTCGTTTGGTTATATTAAATCAGTTCCCTGATATCGGTTACTTCACCCGTAACAGCAGCAGCTGCTGCGGTTAAAGGGCTTGCAAGGAAGGTACGCGCGTTGGGGCCCTGGCGGCCTTCAAAGTTCCTGTTCGAGGTAGAGATGCAATATTTACCTGCAGGAATTTTGTCTTCGTTCATACCCAAACAGGCGCTGCAACCTGGCTGGCGCAGCATAAAACCTGCTTCTGCAAACACTTTGTCAATTCCTTCCTGTATGGCCTGTTGCTCAACCTGCTTGCTGCCGGGCACAATCCATACTTCCACACCTGCTGCTTTCTTTTTGCCTTTTACAAAGGAAGCGACCATGCGCAAATCTTCAATGCGGCTGTTGGTACAGCTGCCGATAAACACATAGTCAATCTTTTTGCCTTTGATATTGGCGCCGGGTTCAAGACCCATGTAATGCAGCGATTTTTCGTAGGAAGGTTTTTCTTTTTCTTCTATTTCGCTGAGTGCAGGGATATGACCTGTTACACCAATGCCCATACCGGGGTTGGTGCCATAAGTGATCATGGGTTCAATAGCTGCTGCAGCAATGTTTATTTCCTTGTCAAATTTCGCGTCAGCATCGCTGTACAGTGTGCGCCAGTAAGCCACTGCTTTGTCCCATGCTTCACCCTGTGGTGCAAAGGTTCTGCCTTTCATGTAATCGAAAGTGATATCGTCGGGGGCAATCATACCGCCGCGTGCACCCATTTCGATGCTCATGTTACAGATGGTCATGCGTGCTTCCATAGACAGGCTGCGGATAGCAGAACCTGCATATTCCACGAAATAGCCGGTAGCACCGCTGGCCGAGATCTGTGCAATGATGTAGAGGATAATGTCTTTTGATACAACACCGGTTTTCAGTTCACCGTCCACATTAATGCGCATGAGCTTTGGTTTGCTCTGCATTAAACATTGTGTGGCCAGTACCATTTCTACTTCGCTGGTACCGATACCGAAGGCGATAGCGCCGAAAGCACCGTGTGTGCTGGTATGGCTGTCGCCGCAAACCATAGTCATACCGGGTTGTGTAACGCCCAGTTCGGGCCCTATTACATGCACAATGCCCTGGTAGGGGTGACCAAGGCCGTATAAATCGATGCCGAATTTTTTACAGTTCTCTGTGAGTGTTTGTACCTGTATGCGCGACAGCTCTTCCTTAATGGGCAGGTGCTGGTTAAGCGTAGGTACATTGTGGTCGGCAGTGGCTACTACCTGTTTGGGGCGAAACACCTGCAGGCCACGTTTTTCCAGTCCTTTAAACGCCTGCGGGCTGGTTACTTCGTGAATAAAATGCCTGTCGATATACAGCACAGAAGGGCCGTCGGGTATTTCCTTTACAACGTGTTTGTCCCAGATCTTTTCAAATAATGTTTTAGCCATGTTGATTGTTTCCGGTTTTATTCCTTGGGGTATCATCCGGCAGCAGTAGAAAACCGCTGCCGGGTGTAATGAGATTTCTTTGTACTTCGTTTGATCTATCCAACAGGCACATACTGTTCGGCCAGTTTGTGCAGGTCTGTTTCTTCCACTTCTTTTTTACCATCTGCCACCAGCAAAAACTGCTGGTACAGCACGTCAACGGCATCGCGGTCAAATTCATAACCAATCTGGCGTAGGCGGTGTGCCAGTGCAGAGCGGCCGCTGCGGGCGGTTAATACAATTTTAGAACCGGCTGCGCCTACTTCTTCAGGGGTCATGATTTCGTAGGTGGTCGATTCTTTCAGGAATCCATCCTGGTGAATACCTGATGAGTGAGAGAAGGCGTTGCTGCCCACAATGGCCTTGTTGGGCTGTACAGGCACGCGCATGGTTTCTGATACCAGTATGCTCAGCGGGTTCAGCAGTTCTGTACGCACATCGGTGTACAGGTTCAGGCTGCTGTGCTGTTTCAGCACCATTACCACTTCTTCCAGCGAGGTGTTACCGGCTCTTTCGCCGATACCGTTAATAGTACACTCAATCTGGCGGGCGCCATTCATAGCACCTGCAACAGAATTGGCGGTGGCCAAACCCAGGTCGTTGTGGCAATGACAGGAGATCACTGCTTTGTCGATATTGGGTACATTATTATAGAGGTAAGCGATTTTTTCGCCGTATTGATGCGGCAAACAGTAGCCTGTGGTATCAGGGATGTTTACCACGGTAGCGCCTGCTGCGATAACGGTTTCTACCAGGCGGGCCAGAAACGCATTGTCTGCACGGCCTGCATCTTCTGCAAAGAATTCTACATCATCTACAAAATTCCTGGCAAAGCGGGTGGCTTTGGCTGCGCGTTCGAGAATATCTTCGCGGGTAGTATTGAATTTGTGTTTGATGTGAATGTCAGACGAGCCGATACCGGTGTGAATGCGCGGGCGTACAGCAGGTTTAAGGGCTTCGGCAGCTACCTCAATGTCTTTCTGTACGGCACGGGTAAGACCGCAGATAGTAGCGTTCTTGATTATTTTAGATATTTCCTGAACCGAAGCAAAATCGCCGGGACTGGAAATAGGAAAACCGGCCTCGATAATGTCAACACCCAGTTGTTCAAGTGCCAACGCCAGTTCTATTTTTTCTTTTGTATTTAATTTACAGCCTGGGACCTGCTCACCGTCGCGGAGCGTTGTGTCGAAAATGAAAACTTTTTGTGCTGCCATAATAAAGGTTTAAATAAAATTGCAGACTGAATAAGTGATTTGATTGCCTGCCAAAATATGCTTAAACAGTCTGCAAATCGAAAATATCCCTCAATTTTAGCAAACACAAACTAAAATAAGGTCATATTTACGATGCATAAGTGACCAGGATTAGGTGTAACTTGCTGAAAAGTAGCAGGTTGTAAAAACAGAATTACGATGTCTAACCGTTCTACAGATGAGTTATTTCAGCTGATAAAGTCACTTGAAAAGGCCGAAAAGCGCAATTTCAAGGTGTACATGAAGCGTATTGCCGGTAGCGAGGACTTGAAAATGATGACGTTATTCGATGCGCTGGACAAAATGCACGAGTACGATGAGGCCAGTTTGCTCAGCAAACACACCGTGCTGCAGAAGCAGCAGTTGTCTAATTTAAAAGCCCATTTGTTCCGCCAGATTCTTACCAGTTTACGTCTTACCAAAGACGATAGCATAGACATGCAGCTGAACGAGCAGATGAGCTATGCCCGCATTCTTTATAATAAAGGATTGTACCTGCAGAGCCTGAAACTGCTGGAAAAGATCAAACAGATTGCCAAATCGAATAACCAGGTTACTTTCCAGATGCAGGCCCTGATTTTTGAGAAGAAGATCGAAGCCATGCACATTACCCGCAGCATGGAAAACCGGGCAGAAAGGCTCTCCCACGAAATTGATGACGCCAACCGGCACCTCACGCTGCTCAACCGCCTGTCGAACCTGGCGCTGCAATTGTACAGCTGGTACATAAAAATGGGACATGCCCGCGACGAGAAAGATGTAACGGCCGTAAAAATGTTTTTCGAGGTAAACCTGCCCGTACACCAGGTATCGCAGATGCATTTTTACGAGAAACTGTACCTGTACCAAAGCTACTGCTGGTACGGATTTATATTACAGGATCTGCTGATGTTTTACCGGTACTGCCAGAAATGGGTTGACCTGTTTGACCATGAGCCGGCCATGATTGCCACCGAAACCAGTCAATATGTGAAGGGGTTACATAACCTGCTGAGCGCACACCTGGCTACCAACAACTACGATGCCTTCCGCAAAGTGCTGCAGAACTTTGAAAACTTTACCACAACTGAAGTGGCCAACGCGAACATCAATGCACGTATACAGATATTCCAGTACCTGTACACCGCTAAAATAAACCTGCACTTCCTGGAAGGAACATTTACCGAAGGTTTGCAGCTGATACCGCATATTGAAGAACACATTGAAGAATACAAGCTGCATTTAGACAGGCACCGCATACTGGTATTTTATTATAAAATAGCCTGCCTGTATTTTGGCAGCGGCGATAATGAAAGCACCATTGACTACCTCAATAAAATCATTAACTGGAAAGTTGACCTGCGCACCGATATACAATGTTATGCGCGCCTGCTGCATTTGATTGCACATTACGAGCTGGGTAACTGGAGCCTGCTGGAGTACCTGATAAAATCGGTATACCGGTTTATGGCGAAAATGAAAAACCTGAGCGTGGTGGAAGAAGAGATCTTCCGCTTCTTGCGCAAATCGTTCACCCTGGCGCCAAGCCGCATTATCCCGTCTTTCAGGGCGCTGAAAGAAAAGCTGGAAAAATACGAAGGCAACCCGCTGGAAACGCGTTCATTCATGTACCTCGACATTATTGCCTGGCTGGAAAGCAAGATACAGGGCATACCGGTGCAGCAGGTGCGGCACAACCGTTTTCTCGAAGGCAGGAAGGGCAAGGCGCAGGAAGCGAAAACGAGGAAGGCGTAACAGGGTGAAGAAAGCCGGTGAATAGTGAATAGTCAATAGTGAATAAAAAACGGTGAGGGGTGAGTAGTCAGCGGTGAGTGATTGAAGCGAAGGGCATCAAAGAAAAGTGTCTTCGCTTAGATAAAAGCCTTCGCTTCGAATCGGATTCGCTCAGATAGTCTCGATGTGTCGATTCTCAATTCTCGATGTATTCCACTCACCTGCCTTTATTTCCTGGTTGATTCTCTTGGTATCAACGTTGCATTCAGGATAATGGTTTCATTGATAATAGGCGCATTCTTTTTATCCAGCGAACGGAATAACGTCATGGCTGCGCGTTTGCCTATTTCAAAAGCCGGCTGGGTAATGGTAGTGAGGGATGGTTTGAGCAGCGGCGCTGTTTCGAGGTTGGCGAAACTGATTATTTTCAGTTGTTTCGGAATATGAATGTCCAGCTCATGTGCTGCATGGTAGGCAGTAAGTGCGAGCTTTTCAACAGAAGCGAAAATGCCGTCAGGCCTGTTCTTTGCGCTCAGCAACTTTTTTACCTTGTTGTAATTCTCTTCATGGTTGTTACTGCCGAAAACAATATTGGTTTGTGGTGAGCGCAGTTTGTATTTCTTAATCGCATCCAGGTAACCATGCATGCGTTTGTTACCGATAGATAAATGTTTGGAAATACACAGGTAGGCAATATTGGTACAACCCTGCTGTATCAGGTGTTCTGTGGCTTTAAAACCGCTCTCGTAATCATCGGTGGTAATCTTTGCCGTTTCTACATTTTCGCAGATGCGGTCAAAGAACACAATAGGCACATTGCGCTGTTTGAGGTTGATGATGTGTTCTATATCATCGGTATTGCTTGAGACAGACATCAGCACACCATCAACACGCCCGTTTTGCAGGTAACGCATAATGCTGAGTTCCTTGTTATAATCTTCATGCGTGATATAAATAAGCACATGGTAACCCTTTTCCTGTGCAATTTCTTCGATACCGTTAATGGCGAGCGAGAAAAAATTGTTCGCAATTTCCGGAATAATTACCGCAATGGTGCGGCTCTTCTGTTTGCGTAAACTGCTGGCATAAGGATTAGGCTCGTAGTTGAGTTTTTTGGCAAGCGCCATTACCTTACGCTTGGTTTCTTCACCAATATCATAACTGTCCCTTAAGGCACGGGAAACCGTAGAAACCGCCAGGTTCAGCTCTTTCGCGAGATGTTTGAGATTTACGTTTGTCATAATACAGTGTTGTATTTACAGCCAGGATTGCCTGCATGATAGATCAGATGACAAGGCCTGGCAGCCCGGTAAATACCCGGCCTGGGGCAGTTGTTGAATGATGCTATGGCGGTGCAACCGGCCCCTAAAGTAGTTTTTTTGCGGAAATAAACCGGAAACGTTTCCGTAAAAAAAGATCTTTTAAAAAGAAACTTGCAAGTTATTTTTCTTCAACTTGGCTGTGCGGTTTGATTGTTAAATTGACTATTTGTACCAACGGCCGCTTATCACAACACTAAATTAAAGCTTGCCATGTTCATGCGAAAACTCATGCGTGCAACGTACCTGTTGCTGTGCATGTTAGCCACAACCCAACTGCTTATAGCGCAGTCCGGACGCATCTCCGGGAAAATCAACACAACAGAAACCGGCGCACTTGCAGGCGCATCTATTCATGTAAAGGGATCACCGGTTAACACCATCAGTGGTGAAGGCGGCGTCTTTACCATTACCGTGCCTGCTGCGAAAACCAGCGCAACACTGGTGATAAGTGCTGTAGGTTACGAAGACCAGGAAGTTCCGGTAACGCTGCCGTTCCAGGGCGAGTTGCAGGTTACCATGAAAGAAACCACGAAAGGATTGAACGAAGTGGTAGTGGTTGGTTACGGAACAAGCCGCAAAAAAGATCTTACCGGGTCTGTTTCATCCATTAGTGTTGCCGGCCAGGAAAAAACACCGGTAATTGGTACTGCACAGTTACTGCAGGGGCAGGCGAGTGGTGTGCAGGTAATGCAAAACCAGGCGCAGCCTGGCGGAACCGTGTTCTCTATCCGCATCAGGGGTACCAACTCCATCAATTCAAGCAGTGAGCCATTGTATGTGATAGATGGCTACCCCGGTGGCGATATCTCTGCCATCAATCCCAACGATATTGAATCGATGGACGTGTTGAAAGATGCCTCTTCCACCGCCATTTACGGAAGCCGCGGCGCCAACGGTGTTATCATGATCACCACCAAAAAAGGACGCGCCGGCAGCAAAGGCGTAAGCATTGATGCATACACCGGTATCCAGAAAGTGGGCAAACGCTACGACATGATGAATGCCACGCAGTATGCCACTTTTATGGACAGCCTGCAGGCAGAAAACAACCGTTACAACAATACCAACCTGGCATTGCCTTACACGGCAGACCAGATCAGCAAAATGGGTGCAGGTACAGACTGGCAGGATGCTATTTTCCGCACTGCGCCGATCTCGAACATCTCTGTAGGATTCAGGGGCGGTAATGCTGATACCCGCTATTACCTGAGCCTCGGTTATTTCGACCAGCAGGGTATTGTGATTGGTTCTGATTACAAAAGAGGAACCGTTCAGTTTAACCTCGATCAAACAGTAAGCAAGAAAATAAAAGTAGGCTTTACCTCACAGTCATCTTATGGTTACCAGAATGCGCCAACAGTGAATACCAGCGGCGGTGGTACCACACCCAGCGTGTTGTGGGATGCCGTAAGGTTTAATCCTGTACTGCCTGTTTACGACAGCACCGGCAAATACACATTTATGAACAACCCCGGCCCGCTGGCTTCACCCATCGGCAACCCGGTTGCGTATGCCAATGAAGCGCAGGATGGTGTATACAATTTCAGAACACTGGTAAATACCTATGGTGAGTATGAAATTGTCAAAGGCCTGAAACTGAAAAGCAGCTTCGGTGTGAATTACCGCAACTATGGCGAAAAAACATTTGTGCCAACCGATCTGTATGTGTCATCCGGACTGGGTTCTGCTTCACAAACATCAGAACAGCATTATAGCTGGCTCAGTGAAACCTATCTTACCTGGGATAAGGAATTCAATAAAAACAACGCATTGAATGTAGTGGGTGGGTATACTTTCCAGCACTGGTACGATAAAGGTTTTACAGCAAACGTAAACACCCTTTCTACCAATGCAAACGGCGGTGATAACCTGAGCGTGGGCACACCTACTTCTTCTACTTCTTTCTATAACGATAACGTGTTAACCTCCTATTTCACCAGGGTAAACTACAGGCTGTTCGACAGGTTCCTGTTTACCGGAACAATCCGTGCAGATGGTTCATCCCGTTTTGGTGAAAACAACAAATGGGGCTATTTCCCTTCAGGCGCGTTTGCATGGCGTATGGGGGAGGAAGATTTTATCCGGCACATCAAAGCCATCAGCGACATGAAGCTGCGCCTGAGCTATGGTGTTACGGGTAACCAGGAAATTGGTTCTTACAACGCCTTGTCGCACTACAGCACCAACAGTTATTCATTGGGTAGCGGCCCTTCAAGGGTGGTGGGTATTTCACCGAGCAATATTCCCAATCCTGATCTGAAATGGGAATCTACTGCTACTTACGATGCAGGTCTTGACCTGTCGCTGTGGAGCAGCCGCGTGAATATATCAATGGA
The DNA here is from genome assembly GCF_003412455.1 of Deminuibacter soli. Taxonomy (GTDB): domain Bacteria; phylum Bacteroidota; class Bacteroidia; order Chitinophagales; family Chitinophagaceae; genus Deminuibacter; species Deminuibacter soli. The sequence goes on from NZ_QTJU01000004.1 coordinate 26,643, forward strand.
TTACTACTACAAAAAAACATCCAACCTGCTGCTGAACCTGAGCATACCGCAAACATCCGGTTATACCAGCATCCTGAAAAATGCGGGCAGTGTATCTAACCAGGGCTTTGAACTGGGCATCAACACGCGCAATATTGTTGGCAAAACCTTCAGCTGGAATACTTCACTGAACTTTTCTACCAATAAAAACAAAGTGGTTGACCTGGGCAGCAACAAACAGATTTATGCCGGTGATGTAAGCGGCAGCCTGTTCCCTTCAGCAACCTTTAAATCAGGCATACTGCTGGTAGGCCAGCCTATTGGTTCCTTTTACGGTTATGTGTTTGACGGCATCTGGCAAAGCCAGGAGCAGATTGCAAAAAGCGGCACCAAACAGGCAGTTAAACCGGGTGATCCTATTTACCGCGACTTGAACGGCGACAGCATTCTCAACGGTTCAGACAGGATGATACTCGGACATGCCTTACCCAAGTTTACTTATGGCATTACCAACAACTTCACACTGGGCCGCTTTAACCTCAACATCTTTTTGCAGGGTGTTTACGGCAACAAAATATGGAATGAAAACCGTTACGAAATTGAAAACGGTTCACCCAATTTCAACAAGCTCGCTTATGTTGGTACAGACAGCTGGCATGGCGAAGGTACCAGCAACACCAACGCCCGTATCAGCAGTGTATTGCGCAGAAGTACCGGTGTAACCAGCGATGTAATTGAAAGCGGCAGTTACCTGCGTGTAAAAACAGTAACCCTCTCATACGATTTGCCGCTGCCCAAAATAACCAATGGCGTGTTTAAATCAGCAACGGTATATGTAACAGGTCAAAACCTGATCACCATTACCAAGTACAGCGGTTACGACCCTGAAGTAAACTCTTTTGGTATCAGCAATGCACTGTCACTGGGAACTGATTATAACGCTTATCCCAATTACAGGAGCTACCTGGTGGGTGTGAAATTTGGTTTTTAATTAATTGACTTGCGTAAATATGAATGCAATGAAAAAGTTTAATTTTCTTATACCCGGTTTCTGCTGCCTGCTGGGACTTGCTTCCTGCAAAAAGCAGCTGGATGAAAAAGCACACAGCTTTTTAACACCAGATAACTTTTACAATTCCGCTGCAGATGCCACTTCTGCCATCAATGGCGTATTCTCTGTACTGCAGGATCAGAAGTATTACCAGCGTACCGTGTACATTATCTCTGAAGTATCCGGTGATTGTTTTTACCCAAGTCCTAATTCGGGTGATCGCGGCGATATTTATTCAGGCACTTATTCTGCTACCAATGGTGAAATAGCCAACTGGTGGAACAACAGCTATAAGATGATTAAAAATGCCAACGATGTAATTACATATGTGCCCGGTATTGCAATGGATTCGGTACAGCGCAACAACATAGTAGGCAACGCCTATTTCCTGCGTGGCATGGCTTATTTTGACCTGGTGCGCACCTTTGGTGATGTGCCACTGGTATTGAAAGCCGGCGACCAGGACCTGTATCCCAAACGTGCTGCATCTGACCAGGTATACGCACAGCTCATCAGTGATTTAAAAATGGCAGAGCAGTATTGCTATCACGTTGATAAAGTAAATGCCACAAATAACCAGGGCATGGTGTCTTCAGAAGCTGCCTCAGGCATGCTGGCGCGTGCTTACCTGCAAAGAGCCAGCACCACATTTGCACAGGCTACCGATAACCAGGATGCTGTTACGGAATGTAACAAAGTAATCGCCTATGCAACTGCTAACCCGGGCAGTCTTACGCTGGTAAAAAACTATGGCGATATATTTGACCTTACCAAAAAGAATGGCCCTGAAATTTTGTTCAACGTGCAGTTTGGTTTGTCGCCCAATGCAGTCAATCTTACCAACCGCATGTTCGATCCTGTTACTGCTGTGTACGGCGGTTACGGTTCTTTTATCGCACTGAACAGCTATTACAATTCTTTTGCAGCCAACGATACCATTCGCCGCAGGATTACGGTAAACACTGTAGACGGTGGCAACCGCTATATCTCCAAATGGCGCGACCCCGGTGTTAAAGCCGGTGCCAGCGGACGTACCAACTGGATTGTACTGCGTTATGCTGATGTATTGCTGATGCAGTCTGAAGCACTGAACAACATTAACCCGGGCGATGCCGCTAAATTTGATGGTATCAATAAAGTGCGCGCACGCGCCGGGCTCGGCAGCCAGTCGCTCAGCTTCGACAATACTGCCTCCTCAGATGATTTTGTAAATGCAATAGTAAACGAACGTGCATGGGAACTGGGTGTAGAAGGTCAGCGCCGCTGGGACCTGATCCGCCTGAAAAAATACAAAGCCGTTAAAGCTGCACAGGGTTATACCATTGACGACAATCACCTGCTGATGCCTATTCCGCAGTCTGATATAGACCTGAACGTGAACCTCAAACAGAATACCGGCTGGTAGTAACAACATCATTTTTACACGAACGCTGCTCCCCGGAGCAGCGTTTTTTTATGGATGGTACCCCCGCATGCCTTGCGGCCCGCAGCTGTGGACACAATGTTTTACATTTGCTCCCTTACAACAGTGTTTATGCAAACGGACATGCGCTCAGAGGCTTTTAAAACCATTAAACTGGCTATTCCCATTATTATCGGGGAACTGGCGCAAATGCTGCTGCATATTATCGATACGGCCATGGTGGGTTCCATCAGCTACAAACACCTGGCAGCCGCTTCCCTTGTGCTGAATACACTCAATATTCCTTTTGTAGTAGGCATTGGCATGACGATGTCTGTATCGCAGATGGTATCTATGGCCAATGGCCGCAAAAACAATGCGCAGGTATCGCATTACTTCTTTAACGGTTTTGTGCTGTGTGCGGTATTCGCTATCATCATTGCGCTGGGTATGGCTTTCAGCCGGGGTATCCTGTACCACCTTGGCCAGGACCCTGATGTAGCCACACTCGCCACACCGTTTATGTTTCTCGTGAGTTTATCCATTATTCCCATGCTGCTGTTTATGACACTGAAGCAATTTGCAGACGGACTGGAATTCACCAAAACCGCCATGCTGCTGTCGTTATCAGCCATGCCTGTAAACATCTTTCTCAACTGGCTGCTTATTTACGGCAACTGGGGCTTTCCGCGCCTGGAGCTTGCAGGTGCAGGATGGGCCACCTTAATTACGCGCTCACTTATTTTTATCGTACTGGCACTGGTAATACTGAAGCACCGCACGTTTCACCCCTATATCTCTATCCGTAAAGTGCAGTGGCGTTTGCGCATGCACACCATTCGTGAACTGCTGCACATTGGCATACCCAGCAGCATGCAGCTGGGTGTTGAAGTGGCGGCTTTTGCTGTATCCGGCATACTGGTAGGTACACTGGGTGCCATAGCGCAGGCCTCGCACCAGATCGCGCTGAGCTGTGCATCGTTTACGTTTATGGTGTCAATGGGTTTATCACAGGCAGGTTCTATACGTACCAGCAATGCTTACGGCCGCAGCAACTGGCCGCATATTACTACCATTGGTAAAAGCACGCTTGTAACGGCTTTGCTGTACGGTATTTTCTGCGCAGCCATGTTTTCGCTTTTCAGGCAGCGGTTGCCGGCTTTGTTTAACAACAACGTTTCGGTGATGCAGCTGTCTTCCATGTTGCTATTGTATGCAGCCGTGTTCCAGATATCAGACAGCACACAGGCCATTGGTGCCGGCTTGCTGCGTGGCATTAAAGATGTGAAAGTACCTACCATACTGGTCACGCTTGCTTACTGGGTAATTGGCTTGCCCACGGGTTACACCCTTGCTTTTAAAGCAGGGTTAGGTGTATCGGGTATGTGGATAGGACTGATTGCAGGGTTAACGTTTGCCTCCGTATTTTTGCTGATGAGGTTCCTGCGGATTGCTAAAAAACAGGGAGCGAAGTCAGGCAAACCGCTGTTGATATAATTGTTTACAGGAACTGATCACCAAACACATCGATCATCATCTGCGCCGGTTCAACAGCTAAAAGTCGCACAACGGCTGCCACAGCAGGCAGCCGCTGTACGGCTGAATATTATGGGTTGGTTGACCACAGGCTGCTTATTTTCAGCAATGCCCTGCGGTTTAATTTCAACTGCGCTACAATCAGCTCCGCAAAGTCTTCAGGTTGTAACACCTTATCGGGATTGCCGTCGGTTAATTTCAAATCAACCGCCATATCGGTTGCAATGGTGCTGGGCGCCAGTGCGCTTACACGGATATTGTGTTTGCGTACTTCAAGCATCAGTGATTCTGTAAGCCCTAACAAACCAAATTTGGAAGCACTGTAAGCGCTGGTGGCAGGCGCGCCGCGCTGGCCGGCTGTAGAGGCAACATTGAGAATATCTCCTGTTTTGCGTTCAATCATACCAGGCAATATAGCACGGGTAACATAGTAAGTACCCAGCAGGTTTACTTTAATCATGTTTTCCCACACAGCCGGTTCCAGTTCAAGAAAACCGCCGAATGCTGCTGCGCCTGCATTGTTGAGCAGGATGTCTATATGGCCATGATCGGCCAGTATTTTTTCTACGGCGGTATTTACCGCATGCATATCTGCTACATCTGCCACTGCCCAGGTTGCTTTTACACCAAGTGCAGTGAGTTCTTTGCATACTTCCTCCAGCGGTTGTGCGCTGCGGCCCATCAGGGCTATGTCAACGCCTTCTTTGGCCAGTGCCAGTGCTGCTGCCTTACCCAATCCCTTGCCGCCACCGGTGATGAGGGCTTTTTTACCTTGTAACGATTCCATAGTTTACTGTTTTGTATGCAAAGGTAGTACTATCAGGCAAGTAACCCGGTCACCGCCACCGGTTGGTAATGCTTCAAAAAACAAAAAGAGCGCGAGCGCTCTTTCTGTTCCATCAATCATTACTTAGTAACTCAAACCCGAACCAAACTTGTATAAAGGATCTTTTGAATCATAGGGTACATCTTCTTTCTGGTTGCGCACCGCCTCCATAGATGATGGCAATTCAATAGGCAGTTTGCCGCCTGGTTTTGCCTTGCCGAAAACAATATCGAGCAGGGCTGCATCACTGGCGCCAAAATCGGCCAGCAGTGCGCGGGCCAGCGTGTTAATCTCCGGTATCACGGCTGGTCTGTCAAGGTAAATGTCAACAATGGTGGGCACTTTGCTCATCAGCTGCAGAATACTGTCTTTCACGCTGCCTTTAAAGTCAAGATCACCGTGGTGAAAAGATTGTGCCATTGGGATAGGGGAATTTACCGGGTACCAGGGTGTGTTAAGCCGGATGATGGCGAGGTCTGCATCTTCCGGTTTATCTACTACGGTAGCATATTGCGAAGCCAGCTGTTTATCGATATTGCCTACGTAAATTTTCAGCTTGCCTGTTTGCAGGGGCAAGGTGTGTTTGCTGTTTTTCAGCAGCGTGAATGCCCTGCGCTGCGCGGCCTCACCAGCTGCTTTAAATGCAGGCTGACCAACAGTTTGCACTGCTTTGTCCACGTCAACAAATGGGTTGTCAAACAAACCCAGTTCAAATTTCTGGCGCAGCAAACGTTTTACAGATGCATCAATGCGCTGCTCACTAATCCTGCCTTCTTTCACCAGTTGTATCACCAGTTCAGGGCAACTTTCGCCGCCAAACTGGTCAACACCTGCATTGAGTATTTTTTCCACACGCTGTTCGGGTGTTAATTTTTCAACGCCCCATGCACGTGCAGGCCATACCACATTGCCTATCTTTGTATCTGTTACCAGGCCCCAGTCTGTACACACCACACCATCGTAATGATACTTGTTGCGCAGCAAACCGGTAATGATGTCTTTGTTATAAGAGAACGCAACATTTTCGCTTGTCTGGTCTGTTGGAATACCATAGTACGGCATAATGGCCGCGGTATGTGCAGCAAACGCAGCTTCAAACGGAATGAGGTGATAGTTGAAGTTTTTGCCGGGATACACCTGGCCCTTCTGGATAGGGAAGTGCGGATCAAGCCCTTCTTTCTGCGGACCACCCCCGCTGAAATGTTTTGTCATACAGGCCACACCTGTTGAGAGATCCGTTCCCTGGAAACCTTCAATGTACGCCTTAATGAGTTTGGCAGACAAATAGGCGTCTTCACCAAACGTACCGCTGATACGCGGCCAGCGTGGCTCTGTTGCAAGATCAGCCATGGGGTGCAATGCTTCGCGGATGCCTACGGCAAGGTATTCCTGGCGGGCAATATCGCCGAACTGTTTTACCAGTGTGCTGTCGCCAATGGCTGCCAGGCCAAGCTGTTCGGGCCATTGCGAGAAATCATTTGCCGACATCGCAAAAATATTGCTGCTGAAATAATGGCGCGGATCAGAAGCCAGGGTAACCGGTATGCCCAGTCTTGTTTGTTCGGCAAGATGCTGCACATTGTTATACCAGGTAGCCAGTTCCCTGGTAGAGGGGGCTGCCCAGATATTGAGGTGCGTCATTTTTTTGCCGTTGATCAGGTCAGGCGCGGTGGGGGCAAAAGCAAACAGCCCCTTGCCGGGTTGTGGTGTTAAAGAGCCGTCTTCGTTAATGCGTACACCATTGATAAAAAGCATACCTGCCTTTTCATCAAGTGTCATTTGGGATAATAAATCATTCACCCGGTCGTTCACAGAAGCCTGGCTGTTTTCGTACACATCCATTTTCCCGTTTTTGTTGAGATCACGGTACGTGCCGTCTGTTATTTTACGGGGTTTTGAAGGAGCTGAGATCCAGGCTATTGTTGCGCCGGCAAGCAATAGCAGCAGCCCTTTGGCGAGGGGGAGGGATTTGACAAGCGGTTTCATTTCATTGTGTCTTAATGACACAATATACATTTTCTTTTTTAGTTATTCCGAATTATTTTAGCTTTAATGCATGTCCGTATTGACCGATCCTAAAAAAATAGCGTTACACGGCGGCAAGTACTTTTTGCCGCAGCTCTCGGTAGATTGTGTGATACTCGGCTTCCACGACGGGGAGTTAAAAGTGCTGTTGCTGAAGATGCACCATTCTGCGCACTGGGCTTTGCCCGGCGGCTTTATTTACAAGGAAGAAACAGTAGATGATGCTGCACACCGTGTACTGGAAGAGCGCACCGGTTTAAAGAACCTCTTCCTGCAGCAGTTTCATGTGTTTGGCAATCCTGCCCGCTCATCCAGCAAAGCCACTGTTGAATATTTTAAAAAGGAAGGTATTCATCTCGATAAAAACAGCTGGCTGGCGCAACGTTTTGTTACAGTGGGTTACTATGCGCTGGTTGATTTTGCCAAAGCTCAGCCACACCCCGATTTGTTCTCCGATGCCTGCGAATGGGTTAGTCTGCGTGAAGCAGAAGACCTGTTTATGGATCACTCGGATATCCTGCAAAAAGCCCTGGAAACGGTGCGGCTGCAGTTAAACTATCAGCCCATCGGCTTTAATTTATTGCCGCGCAAGTTCACCATGCCCGAATTGCAGCGTTTATACGAAACCATTCTCGGCAAACCGCTCGACCGCCGTAATTTCCAGCGCCGCATGCTGGCCTACGGCATACTCAAAAAGCTGGCAGAACAAAAGAAAGGCGTGGCTCACAAGGCTCCATTCCTCTACAGCTTCGACACCCAACGTTACCGCAAAGCCCTGGCCGCAGGATTAGATGGAGGTTGGTAGGAATTGGGAGTTTCACATTTTCAAATTGCATCCTATGTTCATTCGTGTACCATCTTGTTTTAAAGGAGTTACCAGCTACCAGACCTTGCAGCTGAAAGATATTACCCTGGTTGAGTATAAGGCATTGCAGGAGAGCAAACAGGTAGATGTACTGTTTGCAGAACACACACTTGCCTTTGTACTGGAAGGGGAAAAGCGCATGCACACACCCTCGGGCGAATGGATCATTAAACCAGGCGAAGCTGTACTGATACGGCGCGGTTGCTACGGTATGTCTGAAATATTTACCGGCAACGAAGGGTACAAAAGCCTGGTGTTTTTTCTCAATGATGCAATCATCAAAAGCTTTGCAGAAGAATACAAATCTTTGCTGCCTGCACCGGGTATAGAACAAACGCCTGATTTTACCATATTTCCTGCCTCAGTAAAACTGCAGGATGTAGCCCATGGGGTAATACATTATTTCTCAGAAAACAGGCAATTGCTGGAACACTTGCTGCCACTGAAGTTTAAAGAACTGCTGCTGCATATTTTGCAGGAAGATACCAGCGGTGCTTTCAAAAAACTGCTGTGCTCCCTGCATGCCGAACGCAAAGTGGCACTGGAACAACTGATGGAACAGCACTGGCAAAAGAACCTTACACTCGATGAGTGGGCCATGCTCTCAGGCCGCAGCCTGAGTACATTTAAACGCGATTTTGCGCTGTGTTTCGATACTACACCCAACCAGTGGCTGCAGCAAAAAAAACTGCAGCATGCCTATTTCCTGTTGCAGCACAGCGATAAAACCATTGCAGAAATTGCGTATGAAATAGGCTTTGAGAGCGTATCACACTTCATCAAGATATTCCGCAAAAAATACAACGATACGCCCAACAGCCTGCGGACAGAAACCGTTATACATTGAACTTTTAACGGCATTGTATGGCAGCCACGCTGTATAGTTTTGGTGAAAATTATACAGCATGAAAAAACAACTCATCCTGCTGCTGTTTTGCAGCAGCTTGTTACTGCAGGCAAGTGCACAATTGCAGCCTTTTACTACACTAAACGACTTTCAATATCCTGAAAGCATTACTACAGACGGGCATTTTTTATATGTAGCCAATATAGGCGCACAGTTTGCCCCACTGGCAAAAGATGGGGATGGGTTTATTGCGCAGCTGGATATGCAGGGGAAACCGGTGAAACGGCTGGTAGCCGCCGGTTTGCATGCACCCAAAGGCATGGCTATTGTACAAGGCGTATTGTATGTAACCGATATTGATACACTGAAAGGGTTTAAACTTAGTGACGGCAAACTGGTATTTCAGCTGGGCTTTGCCGGTGCGGATGTCCATTTTCTGAATGATATTACCGCGAAGGATAATCACACACTCTTTGTGTCTGAAACAGCCGCAGGTAAAGTATTTGAAGTGCAATTGGGCAGTAAACCGTCTTTTATTCAAATAAACAGCACGGTAATTAATGGTGCCAATGGGTTAACCTACGATGCAGCGCATAAAAAGCTCTACATAGTATCATTGGGCGCTGGTAATACACCCGGCGAAATAGGTGTAATGGACATGAACACCAGGCCATACGCCTACACTACCATTGGCAGCTACAAAGGTTATCTCGATGGAGTGGCCTTATTGCCCGGCAACCGTTTGTTGTTTACAGATTGGGTAAGTCTTGAAAAGCCGGTAAACAGTACGCTGAATATACTTAGCCTCAACAACGGCACCGTTACTACTATTGCCAATGGCATGCAGGGCGCGGCTGATCTGCTGTACATTCCTGTTTCGCAAACGGCATGGGTACCGGTAATGGCCGCCAGTCAACTTGCAGCATTTAAACTGCCTTAGCTGTTAATGTCTAACTTAGCGGGAGGTATCCTTACTTACTTTTAAAATTCAGGTATGTCTGCAGAGATAAGCAAACAGTTTAACGAAGTAGCGCAGCAGTACGATCAGCAGCGCCGTTTCCTGATTCCCTGTTTTAATGATTTTTATCACGCAGCGTTGCCCCTGCTGCAACACCGTGGTGCAGATACTTCCGTACTGGATATTGGTGCAGGCACGGGTTTGTTCTCAGCCATTCTTTACCAGCAACACCCGGCATGGCAATACACCTTACTGGATGTATCGGTGGATATGTTACAGGTGGCAAAAAAGCGCTTTCATGGCCTGGATAATTTCAGTTTTACAGAAGCCGATTTTTCAGGTGAATCACTAAGTGGCAGTTATGATGTAGTGATCTCTGCCCTGGCCATTCATCACCTGGAAGATGCAGCCAAGATAACCCTGTACAACAACATTTACCAGATACTTAAACCAGGTGGCATCTTTATTAATGCAGACCAGGTACAGGGCCGTTCGCCTTTGTTTGATGCGCATTACAAAACCCGGTGGCGCGAAACCGTGATTAACTCCGGTCTGGATAAAGCAGCAATTGACAAAGCCTTCGAACGCATAAAGCTCGACAAGTTTGCCCCGCTCGAATGGCAACTGCAAACACTGGAGCAGGCCGGCTTTACCGAAGTTGATTGCATTTACAAGAACGGGAATTTCGTGGTGTTTGCGGGATGCAAGGGGAAGTAAGTGCGCTTTTGAGTGAATAGTGAATAGTCAATAGGGAATGGATTGGAGCGAATGCCATTACCGGTGTTCTCACCGCACAAGAAATGGCAGCCGCCCGCTTTGCAGGCGCTGCGTTTTTTATGCCGTTGCCGGTGTCCCCACCGGCAACTAATCTTCGCTCCAATCAACGAATTCGCTAAGTTCATCTCGACTGTCGACTGTCGATTCTCGAATTTGGTACTCGCTAAGTTCACTCACGACTGACGACTGACGACTGACGATTCACGCTAATAGCTCATCTCATCCAGCTTCACCTTGCCCTTGAACGTCCAGAATACAAAGGTGGTATAAATCGCTACCAGCGGTACACCGATAGCCGCTACAGTTAGCATAATGCCCAGGCTTTTGGGTGAGGAAGCGGCATTCTGCACCGTTAAATTGTATCGCGGGTCAAGACTGGATAACATAAGATTAGGATACAATTCAACCGCCACAATAATCAGCAGCAGGCTGATGATAATAGCCGATGAAATAAAGGCAAAGCGATACTTGCGTTTGGATATGCTGCGTGTAATATTCGCCATTACCAGCACCATGGCCACAGGCACAAAAAACAACCAGGGGTTTAGTTTAATGCGGTGGGAGAGGTGTGGTATGTACAACAGCGTATAAAAGCTTAGCAGCAGTATGCACAGCACAAAAAAGATAGTAGTGTTTTTTACAATGATGGTGAGTTTGGCGTATAGCCTGTTCTCGGTTTTCATTACCAGGTAAATGGCGCCGTGCATCATAAACAGCGATAGGGTGGTAATACTAACCATCAGTGAAAAAGGATTGAGAAAATCAAGCGTGGTGCCCTGGTAATTGCCCTGTTCATCAATGGGCAGTCCTTTGAGAATATTACCCAGCGTAAGGCCCAGCGTAAGCGTAACAACAATGCTCGATACGCAGTAACTCACATCCCACCAGTTGCGCCACCAGGTCCACGGTTCCTTGCTGCGGAATTCGATGGAAATGGCGCGGAAAATAAGTGCCGTTAAAAACAGCATGAAAGGAATGTAAAATGCAGAGAAAGCAGCAGCATATACTTTCGGGAAACCGGCAAACAAAGCGCCGCCGCCAATTACCAGCCATACTTCATTGCCATCCCATACAGGGCCAATGGCGTTAAGTGCCAGCCGCCTGCTTTCTTCCTTGTTTAAAAATAAATGAATGGCGCCTGCACCCAAATCAAAACCGTCTAATATGGCGTAACCGGTAAAGGTTGCGCCAATCACCAGGAACCACCAGCTTGCGTAATCGATGCCCAGGAATGTATACATGAATACAATTTGAAAATTTGAAGATGTGCCAATGTGCTAATGAACAATACAGGCATATTACCCGAAGTTTTCGGCCATTTCCTCGAGGTGCGGACTGTGCCCTTCCGATTCATCGTTGTCGTGATGAAAGCCTGGCCCGTGCTGTATTTTCCTGTTCAGTAAAAACACGAACAGCGTAAACAGGAACAGGTATACAAACATAAACAGCAGCAGGGAAAACAATACCTGGTTGGCTTTTACCGCCTGCGACAAGGCATCGCTGGTGCGCAGTAAGCCATATACCACCCAGGGCTGGCGACCTGTTTCGGCCGTGTACCAGCCCACCTGGTTGGCAATTTGGGGTAAAAACACACTCCATGCAAACACCATCATCAGCCAGCGTTTTTCAAAAAGCTTTTTCCTGCGCAGCAGTATTACCCCTACAGTAGTAAGGGCAATCATCAGCATACCGCAGGTGATCATGATGTGGTACGATTGAAAAACGATGTTCAGCGCCTGCGGACGGTCTTCCGGTTTAAACGATTTCAATCCCGTTACCGGCGCCTTAAAATCAAAATGCGTTAAAAAGCTAAGGCCGCCCGGTATGGCAAGGCCATGTGTTTGTTCATTCTTTTTATCGATATACCCGAACAGGTACATATCAGCTTTGGCACTGCTGTCAAAATGCCCTTCCATGGCAGCGAGTTTGGCGGGCTGGTATTCAGATACCACCGTCGCCGCTTCGTGCCCGCTGAAGAGTTGTGCATAGGAGGCAATCAGCGCAACAACCAGCCCGATGGTAAACGACTTCTTTGCAAACTCCACATGCCGTTTCTTTAACAGGTAGTAGGCCGAGATGCTGATGACAAGGAAAGCGCCTGATAAAAACGCGCCCAGCCACACATGCAGCATGCGTTCAACAGAAGAGGGGTTGAACACCATTTCCCAGAAATCGGTGATCTCTGCGCGTGCGTTTAACCCTGTGCCCACTACATGGTAACCGGCAGGCGTTTGCTGCCAGCTGTTGGCCACCACAATCCAAATGGCAGAGAACATAGAACCCAGTGTAACCATAACGGTAGAGAAAAAATGCACTTTGGGGCTTACCCTGTTCCACCCGAACAGCAATACCCCGAGAAAGCCGCTTTCCAGGGCAAAAGCGAAAATACCTTCGGCAGCCAATGCGCTGCCAAACACATCGCCCACGTACTTTGAATACGTGGCCCAGTTGGTGCCAAATTCAAATTCCATCACAATACCGGTGGCCACACCGATACCAAATATTAATGCGAAAATGCGGGTGAAAAAACGGGCCATCTGCTCGTAAATGGGCTTGCCTGTTTTCAGGTACAAACCTTCCATAATAACCATGTTTACACCCAAACCAATGCTCAGGGGTGGGTATATGTAGTGAAAAGCGATGGTAAAAGCGAACTGTATCCTGGCTAAGATTTCTACATCCATGGGACGACTGGGGTTAAATAAAAAAGGCAGCACTGCTGCTGCCTTTCTTTATGAACAATATCGTGTAGTAAAATTCATGGCGCGAAGTTAAGCCGGAACAGGTGAAACTTTTATTCTTTTCAGATAAAAAATTACCATGTATTACCCGCTTCGCTACAGTGCACTGCTGATGAACCTTTGAACCTGCTTACGATAACTGTTCTGCAATCTCGTCCATCGAAATTGCGGAGTGACTTTCATCATATACGCATTTGCCGTTTTTAATAACCAGCACCTGCGGTGATTCATGATGAACCCTGAAGTCTTCGGCCACTTTGTGCGAAATATCGCGGTGGGCTATTAAATCAAGGTAGTAATAATCTGTACCGGTTGGTGGTTCAGCATATCTTTCCAGCCTGTTTTTGGCCATGCTGCTGATGTTACAACGTGTGCTGTGTTTAAAGATCAGCTGCGGCCGCTCAAAAGATTTTTCTGTAATTCCGGTTAGCTGTTCTGCAGATGTTAAACTAATCCAATTCATACGCTTCAAAAACTTTTCCTTTTAGTTTGGGACACTAACGCCTGACGTTAGTTCCTGAAATAACGAGGGTTGTGGCTGGGGCATCCAAGCTGGCGGTTGCTGGCGCATGAGCTGAATGCTGCGGCCAAAAGACTAACGAATGCGATTGCAATAAGCGTTTTTTTCATGTTCAGTCAATTGAAATAAACAATTTACTTTGCAGTTTTTTAAGGTGCTCAAATATACACCTTTCCGGTAATCTCACAGGTGAATGCACCTGCCTGAATGCCCGGAACAGACATTTACTATTTAATTATCCCTGATTATCATACGTTTGGGGTGCCATTAATATTGTACAAAAAATGAAAGTACACTTTATCTCCGTGGGCGGCAGCGTTATGCACCAGCTCGCTATCGCCTTGAAAAGAAAGGGTTATCAGGTTACAGGAACAGACGACGAAATATTTGAGCCGGCCAAATCCAACCTCGAAAAAGAAGGTCTGCTGCCTGCAGCGATCGGGTGGAATCCTGATATGATTCAGCCCGGTCTCGACGCCGTTATCCTGGGTATGCACGCCAAAGGCGATAATCCCGAGCTCATCAAAGCCCAGCAGCTCGGCTTAAAAATCTACTCCTTCCCGGAATATATTTACCAGGAAAGTATCCATAAAACCAGGGTAGTGGTGGGCGGAAGCCACGGTAAAACCACCACTACCAGTATGATCATGCACGTGCTGCATTCGCTGCACCAGCGCTTCGATTATCTCGTTGGCGCCAGGCTCGAAGGGTTCGACCAGAGTGTAAACATTACCGATGCCCCGGTGATTGTATGCGAAGGCGACGAATACCCTGCCAGCGCACTGGAAAAACGCCCCAAATTCCATTTCCTGTTCCCGCATGTGGCCATCCTTACAGGTATTGCCTGGGATCACATTAATGTGTTCCCCACATTCGACAATTACCTCGAACAGTTCCGCATTTTCATCAATAAAATAGAAAAAGGCGGCGTATTGATCTATAATGAAACCGATGCCACCCTGCAGCAGCTGGTACAGGCAGGTTTGCGCGATGATATCCGCTACATTCCCTATGGCGTACCCCCGCACAGCATCAGCAACGGCGCCACTACCGTTACACTCAACGGTGTAAGTGCCACGCTGAAGGTATTTGGCAACCACAACCTGCTGAACCTGCATGCTGCCTTCCATGCCTGCGAGGCACTGGGCATTACGGCAGCACAGTTTATCCCGGCCATTGCCAGCTTTACCGGCGCCGCCAAACGCCTGGAACTGATGAGCACCAGCCCCACCACCAATGTGTACCGCGATTTTGCCCATGCACCCAGCAAGGTAAAAGCCACCATTGAAGCCGTAAAACAACAATACCCCAACCGTAAACTGTACGCCATACTCGAACTGCACACTTTCAGCAGCCTGAACGAAAAATTTATGGAAGAATACAACGGCGCGATGGACAAAGCCGATGCCGCCGTGGTATTTTATGCCAAACATGCGCTCGAATTGAAGCGCATGCCCGATTTGCCGAAAGAAAAGGTACAGGCCGGTTTCAACAAGCCCGGTTTGCTGGTAATGAACGATAAAAATGAACTCTGGAACTGGCTGCAGCAACAACCATACGCCAACAGCAACGTAGTGCTTATGAGCAGCGGCAATTACGATGGCCTGGATATGACAGCCTTTGCAGCAAAGGCCGTGGGTAACGCCTAAAACCTGAAATGACCGAACGATTCCCGGACGATCCTCCGACGGTCCCCGGGCGATGGTATTTTTCTAAACTTCAAACATCAAACGTTAAACCTTCAACGCTAAAACATAAAATCCCATTAATATTTCCGGCTTTCGGGGTTTTTACAGCGGAGGGAACGTTGTAAGCCGTATTTTGCGCCACTAAAAATTTCTGAGTACATGAACCTGCAATTAACGCGTCCTTTGGCTTTCATTGACCTGGAAACTACAGGGGTAAATATTGGTACTGACCGTATTGTGGAAATCGCCATTATTAAAATCAACCCCGATGGCAGTCAGCAGGTAAAGCGTAAGCTGGTCAACCCTCAAATGCCCATCCCTGCCGGCTCGTCAGACGTGCATGGCATTACCGACGATATGGTAAAGGATGCGCCTACTTTTAAACAGATAGCCAACGAGGTGAAACAGTTTCTCGAAAACTGCGACCTGGGCGGCTACAACAGCAACCGTTTCGACGTGCCGATGCTGGTAGAGGAATTTTTACGTTCAGGAATGGAATTCAGTGTAGATAACCGTAAAATGGTAGATGCGCAGAAGGTATTTCATATGATGGAACAGCGTAACCTGAGCGCAGCCTATAAATTTTACTGCGGCAAAACCCTCGAATCTGCCCACAGCGCCGAGGCCGATGCCACTGCCACCTGGGAGGTGCTGGATGCACAGGTGCAGCGTTATCCCAATATTGGCAATACCGTTGAATCTATCGTGAAATTTACCGGTGAAGACGATATTGTAGACTTTGCCCGCCGTTTTATCCGCGTAAACGGGGTAGAAATATTCAATTTCGGTAAACACAAAGGCCGTGCAGTAACAGAAGTGCTGAAGGCAGAACCCCAGTATTACGACTGGATGATGAAGGGCGATTTTTCCCTGCACACCAAGCAAAAGCTCACAGAAATATTGAACAGGAATTTGTTAAAGAAATCCTAAATACCCCTTTGGCAAAACCTTTACATTAATACTGAAGCATTCTGACAGATAAACTTTATTTTTGACTTTTCGATTATTGCATGCAACACCCCTTGGAAAAGTTAGTTATAATACCTACATATAACGAGAAAGAGAATATCACTCCGATTCTTCAGGCCGTATTTGGTTTGAACAAGGGGTACCATGTGCTTGTGATCGACGACGGTTCACCGGATGGTACGGCCGACATAGTGAAACAGCTTTTCTCCGTTTATCCCGGCCAGCTCTTCCTGGAACAACGCCAGGGCAAGCAAGGCCTGGGTACCGCCTATATTCACGGGTTCAGGTGGGCTACAGACAGGGGTTACCAGTTTATTTTTGAAATGGATGCGGATTTTTCGCATAACCCCAACGACCTGGAACGCCTGTATCATGCCTGCAAATATGAAGGTGGTGATGTTGCCGTAGGCAGCCGTTATGTGCCCGGTGGCAAAATTGAAAACTGGCCTTTCGACCGTCACCTGTACTCACGCGGTGGCGCTATTTATACCAAACTGGTTACCTGGATGCCGGTGAACGACCCTACTGCCGGCTTTGTATGTTATAAAAAAGAAGTACTCGATACCATCAACTTCGACGAGATCCGTTTCGTTGGATATGCCTTCCAGATAGAAATGAAATTTGCCGCCTGGAAGCTCGGTTTCACCATTAAAGAAGTACCCATTGTATTTATCGACCGCCAGATAGGCGTGAGCAAAATGAGCAAGGGCATTATCAAGGAAGGTGTGCTGGGTGTATTGAAGATACAATGGCAAAGCCTCTTCAAAAATTACCGCCGCAGGGTAAAAAGTGATACCACGCAGGTAAAGGTAAACCGCGTTAAAGCGGAAGAACCTGTTGTAACACGATAATCATCACCGGCTTACCTCAACGCTCGCTAAAATGCAATAACTTCGTGCCATGAAATTTGCGTTGTTAAGGTTGCATCTCACTGTTTTTTTATGGGGTTTTACCGGCGTATTGGGACGGCTGATTAATTTAAATGAAGGTTTACTGGTTTGGTGGCGCCTGGCCATTACTGTTGTATCGTTATGGGTACTGTTCGCGGCTACCGGTAAAGTACGCAAAATTGCCCTGCGCGATTTTATCAAGATAGCCTCTATCGGCACACTGCTTTCCCTGCACTGGCTGTGTTTTTACGGCAGCATCAAGTATTCCAACGTATCTATTGCCTTAACCTGCCTGGCCACATCCGGACTTTTTTCCGCGCTGATGGAACCGCTTTTTTTCAGGAAAAGAATTAACCTGCTTGAACTGGTGCTGGGCATGTTTGCACTGGCGGGCATTGCGATTATCTACTTCTCCAACCTTGTTTTTTCTGCAGGCATTTACATTGGCCTGCTGGCATCCCTGCTTACGGTACTGGTGTCGGTGCTCAATAAAAAAATTGTGGATGGCTACGAGCCGCAGTCCATTACCCTGTACCAGTTAACAGGCGGTTTTATTGGTTTGTCCCTACTGATGCCCCTGTACAATCACCTGTTTCCTGCGCCCAGCCTGATGCCCCAGCATTGGGACTGGTTATGGCTGGTTATTCTGAGTTGGGCATGTACCATACTTACTTTTATTTTATACATCAGCACGCTGAAAAAACTAAGCGCCTTCACCATGAACCTCACGCTTACGCTGGAGCCGGTGTACGGCATTATTCTCGCGTTTGTGGTATACCAGGAAAACAAAAGCCTGAGCCCTAATTTTTACATCGGCTTCGCCCTGATACTTGTAGCAGTAGCGTTACAAATGTTCCGCCTCATGGGCCTGGGCAAAAAGTTGAAGCAGCGGGTTGTGGTGAGCAGGCAGTGATGCCGGTGAATAGTCAATAGTGAATAGTCAGACGTCAGTCGTGAGTGGATGCCGTTTAGTCAAGCAGCTTCTCTGTGTCCTCTGCGTGTTTTTCCTTTGCGATCTTTGCGGTTAAAAATACATAATGCTTCACTAAACGACATTGAATAGTGGGTGATCTCAATTATTCGGCTATTGGTCTTCGGTTTTGAATTTGCACACTTTCAAATTCTCAAATTTTCAAATTGGATCTCAGTTCACCCGGTACCCATCCACGCTTTTACCGTTAAAAGTCGGCACGTACAACACACGGCTTGCAGCATTGTATTCAATATCTGCAGTATTCTTTTTAATAGAGCGGGTATCGATGAGCACCTGGGGTTGCTGGCCAGCCTGCAGGGAATAAATAACACCTATCCAGGCAGAAGCAATGAAATTACCCGGAGTGGTGGCTACAAGTCCGTCGGTGCTTTTCTCCATACCGGTGAACAGCACAGTGGGCTTTTTATCAGCATCAAATTCAACCAGGCTGCCGGCTGAGAGTACATAGAGTTTATTGTTCAGCGCAAGCAATCCATTGGGACTGGTTATATTGTCGATATAAATTTCGGGAACGCCGTTTTTAATACAGAAAACCTTGTTGGTGCGGGTGTCTGATACATACACAATGCCCTTGTCGTCTACGGTAATATCATTCAGGAAAATGGCATGCGGTACCGGTATTTTGCGGATCACTTTCGATTTGGCGATATCAATTTCCACTACCTCATCCAGGTCGGCTGCATAAAGTGTGTTGCCATGTTTGCCAAGTCCCTTGGGTGCATTAAGACCGGTGATCCAAAGCGTATCGATGATCTTGCCTTCAGGGCTCAGTTTGGCCACACCACCCTTGCCATCTTTGGTATTACCTTGCCCGTCGATGAGTGACACATACAGCAGGTTGTGCTGTGCATCGTATAAAACTGATTCGGGGATAGCGAGTACACTGTCGGTTTTCCAGAGCGGTTGCAGGGAGTGCTGGGCAACAACGGCGTTCATTACAATAAAAAAGGCGAGTATAGCAATTAATCCGGGTTTCATAAGCAGGTTTTTTACACACTAAACTTACAAATAAAACCGCACCTGTAACGCACGCAGTTTTATGCAGGTTATTAAGCAATATTGGCGTGGAAACGCGGTTCGTGTAAAATTTGCTGCCGACGGCTGTGGAAGAAATATTTTTAATGATCAGCCAGTGCTAACGGCTGATGCAAGTAGTTGGTTTTCTCAGTAAAGGGATTGTTTCAACTTTCCCTTTTTTAATGCACCGCCATTACCGGTTCTGCTGTTGATTGCTGGGTTAAAATATGCAGCAGGGATAAATGGTGCCAGTTGTGCAGATCATCTACCCACAAACAGCCGTCGCCCTGCATCTGCGCAATCACCTGCCAGGCAAACTGCATGCAATGCTGCACGGTTTCAGCGGATACAACGATGTTTTCATCCTTTACCAGCTTACCCAGTAAATGCCCCGAAACAGAACGGATATGACCTTTAAAAATACGGCCGCATGGCTGCGCGTATAAACCGTACACACTGTTACCGAGAATAATGCCCAATGGCTGGTAAGTATCCAGTTCAAGAATGGCATTGTTGTATAAAACCGCTTGCGGCTGGCCGGATTGACTGACGATGTGGTACATGCCGCAAATGTGGCCAATTTTATGCCGCGGAATAACGGCCGGAGCTTTGTTAGTAATAAGTTAATACGGCCATAGCGTGCATTAACCGATAAACAGCCGGTTTTAACGTGATTTTCAGCAGGGTATATGTAAGGTGTATTATTTTACGGTTACTTTCATCGTATTGAGCTTTATTGCTATGTATCAGAAGGGATAAAAGATCCCCTAAATAAACCCTGCTTATGCAACTGTTGAAACAAGTTTTGTTTGTTGCAGCATTACTCTGCTGCTTCCTGTTTTCTTCCGCACAAAAAAAAGTGCTCGACCATGCTGTGTATGATCAATGGGAATCATTCGGCGAACGCATTATCAGTAACAATGGCAAGTATGCAGTGTACACCGTAAATGTACAGGAAGGCGATAGCAGGCTGGTGATTGCACAGGTGGGTGCTTCCGGCGGGTTTGTTATTCCGCGTGGCTACAATGCGGCGTTTGCGGGCAATGACGGTTACGTGGTATGCAAAATAAAACCGCCGTATAAAGATATCCGTGATGCACGCATTAAAAAGAAGAAGCCGGAAGATATGCCGAAAGATTCACTGGCATTGTACAACCTTACTACGCGTACGCTGGTGAAAATTGCCAGGGTAAAACAATACAAACAACCCGAAGAGCAAGGCAGCTGGCTGGGTATATTGCTTGAAAAAGCACTACCCGAAACACCTGCCCAGCCCGATTCTGCCACCCGTGTGGCGCAGCTTGCACGCACGGCAGACAGTCTTGCCCATGTGGCAGACAGCCTGCGCAAACAACTTGCCGGCATACAGCAGCACGGCTTTACCGCGAATGCTGCCAAAAAAGAAACAAACGCCAAAAGCAAAACAGAAGATGCCGCAGAAGAAGGCACCACGCTGTTGTTAAAAAACTTACTCACCGGTGAAGAAAAAACCTTTACCCTGGTGAGTGATTTTGCATTTGATAAAAACGGTACAGCCCTGGCCTTGTACAGTACGCGTAAAAACAGCGACAGTACTTCGCAGGCGCATGTGCTGTGGTACCACCTGCAACAAGCCACTACCGATACCGTGATGGTAAAACTGCACGACGCACACAGCCTGGCATTTGATGAGGCCGGTACGCAACTGGCCTTTACTGCAGAACGCGACAGCAGCACAAAAGCCGTTCAGAAACTGTTTAAACTATGGTACTATAAACCCGGCATGGACAGTGCTACCTTACTGGCAGACCGCAATACCAGCGGCGTGCCTGCGGGCTGGGGTATTAGTGAAAATGCCACACTGCGTTTCAGCAAATCAGGTGCAAGGTTGTTCCTGGGTACCGCGCCCATACTGCCGCCGAAAGATACCACGCTGCCTGAATTTGAACGTGCAGGCGTAGATATCTGGAACTATAAAGATGATGCGCTGCAAACCGTGCAGCTGTACAACCTGAACCGCGATCTTAAAAAATCTTATACCGCGGTATACAACTGGCAAAACCATTCAGTGATACAGCTGGCCGATGAGCAGTTTAAAAATATAGAACTCACCGATGAGTTAAACGGCAATGTATTTTACGCAGCTACCGATACAGGTCGCAGGGTAGCCGCACAATGGCAGGGATATACCTTCAGCGATGTGTATGCCATAGATGCTGCAACAGGCAAACGCAGCCTGGTGGAAAAGAATTTCAAGGGCAATATGTATCCCTCTGCCACGGGTAAATACTTGTTGTTGTACCACGACAGAAAACGCAGCTATACCTTATACAACAGCGAAACACACAGCAGTACACCGGTAGTGCTCAATACCAGAACGCCATTGTATGATGTAGAGAACGATGTGCCGGATGACCCCAATCCCTATGGCATTATGGGTTGGGCAAAGAATGATTCGCTGGTGTACATATATGATCAATACAATGTGTACGCTGTACAACCCGATGGTAAAAAGGCTGCTGTGCCCGTGTTTGTACAGGAAGGTAAAAAGCGCGTGCGTTATGTTAAAACCGATGAAGAAGAACACGGCATTGACATAAGCAAACCCGCCTGTTTCTGGGTGTATGATGAAACCACCAAGCTGAGCGGTTTTTCAAAAGCCGTGCTGCAGCAGTTGCCTGCCAGACTGGAGCGCATATCGGCCGATACCGTCAACAGCAGCAGCCTGGTAAAAGCAAAAGAGGCGGGTGTTTACCTGTGGGTGAAAGAAAGCTTTTCACAATCTCCGGCACTGCTGATAAGTGGTAACAGGGCCGATTCGGTACAATCAATGCCGGGCTGGCATACAACACTGGCTGCACAGCTGTATCAAACCAATCCGCAGCAGTCACAATACTATTGGGGTACGGCTTCGTTGTATAAATGGAAAGCCTATACCGGCAAACTAACCGAAGGCGTGTTATATAAACCTGAAAACTTTGATCCCAAAAAGAAATACCCGATGATTGTGTATTTCTACGAGCGCAACAACAATACACTGTACAACTACCAGGCGCCTGCACCCACGCCTTCCCGTTTGAACATACCGTTTTTTGTAAGCCGCGGTTATATAGTGTTTGTGCCGGATATCTGGTATACAACCGGTCACCCGGGCAAAAGCGCGTACGATTACATTGTAAGCGGCACACGCGCATTAATGAAGGAAGGCTTTGTCGACAGTACCAAAATAGGTTTGCAGGGACAAAGCTGGGGCGGTTATCAAACCGCTTACCTGATTACACAAACCAACCTGTATGCGGCGGCATGGGCCGGTGCGCCGGTGGTAAACATGTTCAGCGCATATGGTGGCATACGATGGGAGAGTGGTTTAAACCGCCAGTTCCAGTACGAGAAAACGCAGAGCCGTATCGGTGCTACCATCTGGGAAAAACCGGAACTGTATGTAGAGAACTCGCCGTTGTTTCATTTGCAGAAAGTAAAAACACCACTCGTCATCATGTCGAACGATGCAGATGGTGCAGTGCCGTGGTACCAGGGTATTGAATTTTTTACAGCCATGCGCCGTTTAAACAAACCGGTATGGCTGCTGAACTACAATGGTGAAGCGCACAACCTGGTAGAACGCCGTAACCGCAAAGACATACAGATTCGCGAACAGGAATATTTTGACTGGCTGCTGCAGGGCGCTGTAGCTCCCAAATGGATTACCGATGGTGTGCCTGCTGTAATGAAAGGCCGCACCTGGGCACTGGAAAGCAGTAAATAAACAGGCTTCAATGGAAGATGTGTACAAAAAGAGCCCTGGCAAAGCCGGGGCTTTTTTATGCCTGCTTTCCGGCTTTTTTTTCGTAAATTCCTAAAGAGAAAATCAGGATGCGTATGAAATCATTATCGGACACATGGTTCGCGGATGGCTATATTGATTTTGAGCTGAAAAAGTATATTTTACTGGCCTATCTCAAAGAAATTGACAGCTATTTCAACGCCAATAAACTCTATCCCCATTTGGGTGACCTTATCTTTCACTACAACAACCTCGTTGCTTTCCGGGAGAACAAGAAGTTTTTGCAGGAGCAGTTTCCCAAACGGCTTACCGGCATACAAATGGAAAAACTGCAGTTGCTGTACGAGCAGATTGTAGAAGATGATGAACTGATGCAGGAGCTGGAAGCCATTATTCACTATGCTGCCGGCAAAATGAAAAATACCATTACCAGCGGTACGGAAATTTATGAGTTTGTAGAAAACCAGATCAATATTATTCCTATCGGTTTAATACCGCTCGATTTGAATGAGGGGTATTTCTTTTTAACCAAAACGGCTACAAGGGATACACTGGTTTATCATTACCGCCTCAGCATTTTTGAGAAACATGATGAGAAATTCCGGAGTATCAGAACAGAATATATCGACAGCTGGCAGCGCAGCATAGCCAACAGTTACAGCTGCATAAAACGGGAACTGATTAAAAAAAGAAAGGAACTGCCCAACCCGGCGGTATATGCGGTGGAAACAGAATTAACCTATCCCATTGAAGAAACATTATTGCCTATTGCCAAACGCAGCCTGGTAAGATATATTACCACCAATGCCGCTTAAATAAAAGTGCCGGCCCAAAGCGTGTTCGTCATAGGTAAACAAGCTTTCGCCGGCACAATGGTTGTTGTTATTTTAATTTTACAGATACCACTTCGCCTTCACTGTTCACGTCCACAAATTTTTCCAGCAGGTCAGAGTGATCGGTGGTGTAATACTCACGTGTGTAATAGTTGGTGTAGTAATCGCTGCCTGTATAGCGGTTGTACGAGCCGGTGGTGTACCAGTTCAGCACACCTTGTATGTAATACTTGCCGGGCTTCATTTTAGGGAAAGTGAATTCACCTGTGCTGTTGGTAATGGCCTCCAGCCTGAAGCGGAATGCTTCGGGAGAGAGGTACACGTATTTCAGCTTGCGGTGGTTTTCCTTTTTGCGCAACTCCAGGTATTCCATCAGGTAAGGCGTTACAGGGAACAGCAGTATTTTAATTTTATTCGCCAGTATGCGGTTGCCCATTTTAATGGCCATGTTATTTTTCTGACGGGTAAAAGCAACACCGGTAATAGTGCCTGTTCCTTCGGCCAGTGCGGCCCTTGCCGCCAGCGTATCAAAAGGCGCCTTGGGCATCATGCGGATGGTATCATCTCTTTCTTTCTGTACATACTGGGCCCGCGCCTGCGCAGTAAACAGCAACAGCAATACCAGCAATGCAGGCAGGTGTTTCAGGGTATTATTCATTGTCGGATGTTTCATCTTGCAATTTTTCCGGGACGTTATTTGCAATATACCTGTTCCAGTTTCCACGACTGGTAGCTATTGCCTGCGCCATAATCTGCCATCAGCGTAGCAGATGCTGTAGCACCTGCCGCTACAGCGCTTACGGGTAAAATGCTTTCTGTGGAATAGCTTTTATTGTTGGTGGTAGTTACCGTAACTTTTGCATAAACGGGGCGTGAGCCTTTGGCTACATCATAATCAGCAGTGCCGCTGTTTTTCACATCGAAGGTGAGCAGCACAGTATGCTGGCTGGTGGCGTCTTGCACAGCGGTGCTGTTTAATTTCAATTGATCTGCAAAACAGGCGCCGGCAGGCTGTGTGCCGCCTGCAACGCAGTAAAGCTGGTCTACCTTATACGATTTGTATTGGTTGCCTGCGCCATAGTCGGCCATTACAGCGGCAGATGCGATTTTCCCTGCTTCAACACTGGATACCGGTAAGATGGTTTGCGTGGCATAGGTTTTACCATTGGTAGTGGTTACGGTTAATTTAACGTACACCGCGTTTGAGCCGCCGGCCACATCATAGTTGGTGGTACCTGTATTTTTTACGTCGAACGTAATCAGCGCAGTATGCTGGCTGGTGGCATCGGTAACATTTGTTTCCGTTAATGAAAGCTGATCGGACATACAACCGGCGTTTGCAGGCGGGGCAACAGGGCTGTCATTTTTTTTGGAACAGTTCGTAAGTAAAAGTACGGCCAGCAAGGTAAGCGTTGCCAGGGCGCTGATTGGTTTCATCATGCTATCTGTGTTTAATATTTAGCGGGTGTTTTGCGGACACCGGCAAGCCGGTGCAATTTTGTGCGGCAAAACTATGGGCACTATACCGGCCAGGCAATACCAGCAGTGTTGTGTTTTTTTCTACCGGATTATTGGTAGTTTCTGCGCCATAACTGTGCATAAATCATATCCATGTTGATCTGCATTCGTCAATAATTGCTATTTTAGTTCTTATGACCCGCATCTTATTCCTCTTGTTGCTAACCGTGGGCCCGGGCCTGTATAGCGTTGCCCAGTCGCCCCTTCCGCTGAATGAACAGGCGTATACCGACAGTTTGAATCACCAGCTGCAGATAGCAGGTACAGACAGTGCGAAAGCAAGAATCAGTTTTTTACTGGGTGATTACTGGCGCGGGAAAGACACACTGAAGGGACGTGCATTTCTTAACCAGGCCGCTGTATTCGCTGCAAAATATCCGCGCCTGCAGGCAAGCTATCCTTTTTACGAAGGCCAGTTTTATTTTAATACAGACAAGGCCAAGGCAGGCGCTGCTTTTCTGAAAGCCACACAAACATTGCAGCCGTTTGCCGATAAGGATGCGCTGCTGCTGCGGTCCATGGCATGGTTTAATTATGCCATTATGCTGCGTGCTGAAAAAGGGGATGCGTTTGTTACCGATACCTGGCTGAATAAAGCCATCCCGCTTGCGGAACAGGCAGGAGCCGATGAAAAGATCGGCTTGTATTACACGCAGCTCGCCACCTTGTTCATGTACAACGGCCGTTTTGATAAGGCAGAAGAATACAACAACAAGGCCATTGCCCTGCTGGAAAGCAAATACCCCACATCAACCACGCTGATGCTGGCCTACCTCTCTGCTGCCGGCAATGATATTTACAATAAGAAAAAGGCAGAGGCCAAACGTTGCCTGGACAAGGCAAAACAGTTGCTGGCGCCTTTTCCTGAATCGGTGAACTATCCCAACTATTATTACAACGAAGGCCTCTACTATACCATGGCCAATGAATTTGACAGCGCCATGGCCAGTCTCAACAAAGGCATACCGCTGGCAAAGAAACTGCACCAGCAACAGCTGCTGCAGATGCTGGTGTTCAGGAAATACAATATCCTGCAGGAATCGAAGCAGTATGAGGCTGCCAAACAGCTGCTGCTGGAACTGCTGAACGAAGGCACCTTGTCAGCCGATGTCAACAACCGCAGAACCATTTACCAGCAAATGGCCATGGTAAATGCCTCGCTGAAACTGATGGGCGAAGCCTACAGGTGGTCACAGCAATATGCCGTATTGAGCGATAGTTTGCAATCCAGCAACCTGCAGAAAAACATGCACGAGCTGGAAGCTAAATTCAATAAGTCGGAAAATGAAAAGCAGATCGCCGTACTGGCTGCAGAAAAAGAAAAAGCCCTGCTCACTGCCCGCAATGGCAGGTTATTGAGCTGGTTACTTGGCGTGCTGGCGTTGTTATTGCTGGCGATTGCCGGGTTTGCGATGGTACTTAACCGGAAAAATAAAAAGCTGGCTGCACAACAGCAGCGCAATCACCAGCAGCAGTTAAAAGAAGCCGAGCAGCAAAAACAACTGCAGGTGAGTGAAGCTTTATTACAGGGAGAAGAAAATGAAAGAGAACGTGTAGCACGCGATTTGCATGATGGGCTGGGCGGTATGCTGGCAGGGATCAAAATTAACCTTTCCACGCTGCTGCCTGCTGCACAGCCGGTGAACAATGAGCTGAGCCGCATTATGTCGCAAATTGACCAGTCATCTACCGAACTGCGCCGTATTGCGCGCAATATGATGCCCGAATCGCTGCTGCAGTATGGGCTGGAACCGGCCCTGCGTGAGCTTTGCGAATCGGTGAACAGGGAAGCAGTGCACATCTCGTTTCAGCCCTTTGGTATCAGCAACGATATGCCAAGGCAAACACAGATCACGATTTACCGTATGGTGCAGGAAATGCTTTCCAACGCCCTGCGGCATGCACATGCATCGAGCATTGTGTTGCAATGCACACAAACAAAACATACTTTTTATATCACGGTAGAAGACAATGGCAGGGGGTTCGATATGGCACTGATGGCACGTGCAAAAGGTATCGGGTTGCGTAATATTAAAAAACGTGTGGATTACCTGAGAGGCAAAATGGAAATAGAGGCTGCTGCGAATGAAGGAACCACCATAAACATTGAACTGGATGTTGCAGGATAAATGGATTCAATTGGCTGTTGTAGACGATCACCCGATTGTGCTGCATGGCCTGGAGCGGCTGTTTGCGCAGGAACCGCATATCAGTATCGCAGGCTTTTTTACCACCGGTGCTGCGTTTATCGATTTTATGGCAGACAATGAGGTGCAGGTGGTGTTGCTGGATATTGCCTTGCCCGATATTAACGGCGCAGAACTGTGCAGGAAAATAAAACAGCTGTCGCCCGCCACCTGTGTGCTGGCATTCAGCAGTCACAGCGAGCGCGCGGTGATAATGCAGCTGTTGCAAAACGGTGCCAGCGGTTACCTGTTAAAAAATATTGCAGCACCCGAGCTGATGCAATGCCTGGAAGAGGCGCTGAACGGGCAGATTACCTTTAGCACAGAGGTAAAGAAAATCATGGCCAGGCCATCTGCCGGGGAACTGGAGCCCGTGCTACCGCTCACCAAAAGAGAAAAACAAATACTGCATTTGATTGCAGATGGTAAAACCAATGCAGCGATTGCCGCGGTGCTGTTGTTAAGTGTGCTCACCGTAGAAACACACCGCAAAAACCTGATGCAGAAATTCGGGGTAAAAAATGCCGCCGCATTAATTAAAGCCGCGACACAACACCAGTTGTTGTAAATAAAAACGCGGGCAATAATTGTTGCCCGCGTTTTTGTTATGTGTGCTGCTGTTAAGGCAGTGTTTTGTTTTGATCCCAGTTTTCGAACTCTTTGGCCACTTCGGTAAGGAAGGTAGAGCCGAGTGCGCCATCTACAATACGGTGATCGTAGCTGAGTGAGAGGAACATCATATGGCGGATGCCGATGGTATCGCCCTGCTCTGTTTCAATTACCACGGGGCGTTTTTTAATGGCGCCTACTGCCAGTATAGCCACCTGCGGCTGGTTGATGATGGGGGTGCCCATAAGGCTGCCGAAGCTGCCTACATTGGTAAGGGTGAAGGTGCCTCCCTGTGTATCATCCGGGCGCAGTTTGTTGGTGCGGGCACTGGCAGCAAGTGAGTTTACTGCTTTGCTTAAGCCAACCAGGTTCAGGTAATCGGCATTGCGTATAACCGGCACAATCAGGTTGCCGGTAGGCAATGCAGTGGCCATGCCTATATTGATGTCTTTTTTTATAATGATCTTGTCCCCGTCAAGCGAGCTGTTAAGCATGGGGAAGCGTTTCAGCACGCGAACGATACAATCGATAAACAGCGGGGTAAACGTGATTTTGGTGCTTTCCCTTTTTTCAAACTCCTGTTTCACCTTGTCGCGCCACAGTACCATATGCGTTACGTCGGCTTCGGCAAAGCTGGTCACATGCGGACTGGTATGCTTGCTATCTACCATGTGCTTGGCAATAAGCTTGCGCATACGGTCCATTTCAATGATTTCCACATTGTCACCGTAACCATTGCCGGCAGACTGTACGTGCACAATTTCTGCGGAAGGGGTTGGTGTGGCTGCGGGCTGGGGTACGGCAGGCTGGGTAGCAGTTTGCGCAACAGGTTGCTGAGGCTGCTGCGGTGGTGCCTGCTGTTGCTGTACAGGTGCTGCATTTTGCCGGCCCCTGGTTTCAACGTACTGCAGAATATCTTTTTTGGTAACCCTTCCTTCTGCACCGGTGCCGGGAATCTGTTCCAGTTCGCTGAGGCTGATGCCTTCGTTCTGGGCAATATTCAAAACCAGGGGTGAGTAGAAACGGGCGCCTGAAGGTAACTGTGTTGGTTTGGGCTGGGGTACATAGGGTACCTCGTGCTCCACAGAAAAATCAGCTGCCGGCTGCGGTTGCTGTACAGGTGCAGCGGGAGCCTGCGGCTGTGGTGCTGCAGTAGCTGCGGCATTGGTTTCAATGCGTGCAATTACAGCGCCGATGGGCACTACATCATTTTCTTTAAACAAGACCTCGGTGAGTATACCGCCATTGGCAGCAGGCACTTCACTGTCCACCTTGTCAGTCGCTATTTCCAATAACGTTTCGTCCTGCTGAACACTGTCACCGGGTTTCTTGTGCCACTTTAAAATGGTGGCTTCCATAATGCTTTCACCCAGTTTGGGCATAACCAAATCTACAACTGCCATGCTATTCAGTTTTTTCTATCAATATGGTGTGTATATGCAAAGCAAATGCCGTGCACCGCAATCGTTTCCGGCGTCAAAAGTAAAGGTTCTGACCGAATAAACGGCTACGTGTTTTGTAATATCGCCATACGCAACATATTGAGTGCCTGTATGGCCGTTAATTCAATGTTCCTGCGCCGGTCAAACCGCAGCTGAATCAGTTTAGCTTCTGTTTTCAGCGGTGTGGATACAGCCATCCAAACGGTGCCCACGGGCTTGTCGGCGGTGCCGCCGTCGGGCCCCATAATGCCCGATACGGCTACTGCATAATCGGTATGCATTAATTCCCTGGCATGTGTTGCCATTTGTAATACAGTGGCTTCGCTCACCGCGCCGGCAGTTTGCAGGGTGGTTTCGCTTACGCCCAGCACCTGTTGTTTAATGCTGTTGGAGTAGCTTACCACGCTGCCGCTGAAAAAAGCCGAAGAACCGGGGTGAACAGTTAATAAATGGGCAATATACCCGCCGGTGCAGCTTTCGGCCGTACATACGGTTTTGCCCTGCTGTTTCAGCAGGCGGCCCACCACCTGTTCCATGGTAAAGTCTTCATTTACCACCATCACATCGGCTACCAGCAGCTGCAATTCGCGGTGCAGGTGGTCTATTTCATTTTTCAGGGATACAGGATCGTTGCCGCGGGCGGTTAAACGCAAACGAACCATGCCATAACCGGGCAGGTAGGCCAGTTTTACATGTGCAGGCAGTGCTTCTTCAAAATCTTTGATGCGTTCGGCCAGGAATGATTCGCCGATACCCTGTGTTAATATGGTGCGGTGCTCAATAGCGCCTGGAAAAAAACGTTGTTGTATAATGGGAATTACCTGATGTTCCATCAGCCATTTCATCTCATGCGGTACACCCGGCATCGAGAAAAACAGTTTGCCGTTTTTTTCAAACAGCATACCGGGCGCTGTACCCACTTCATTTTTCAATACAGTACATACATCGGGCACTTCGGCCTGTTTGCGGTTGCGTTCGAGCATGGGGCCGGGACGGCGGAACACTTTTTCAAAAAGGTAAGTCACATGATCCAGCGTAGCCTGGTCAAGCACCAGCTTGCCGCCGAAATATTCAGATAACAAAGGCTTGGTAATATCGTCGGCCGTAGGGCCCAGTCCGCCGGTAATAAGAACAATATCCGCACCCACACTTTCTTCATCCAGTGCACGCCATATTTCGTTCCATACATCGCCCACTGCAACACGGCGCTGCACATGAAAACCATGCATATTCAACTGTTGCGCTATCCATGCACTGTTGGTGTCTATTACCTGTCCTATCAGCAATTCATCGCCTATGGTGATAATGGCGGCATTGGTTAACTGGCTCATGCTATAAAGGTAAAAGAAGTGCAGAAAACACAGCGTATAAAATAATGTGGTACATTGGCGGTTACCAAAAATAACCGGCATTTATGAAGCGGATTGTAACAGCGCTTTTTGTTTTGAATTTCTGCAGTACTATTCTTTACGCCCAGCCCATAAAACAACGTTTGCAGCAGGCAGTGCAGCGCATAACAGCCGATGCAAAGCTGAAACACGCGATCATGGGCTTTTATGTAGTGAATGCACAAACAGGTGCAGTGATATACGATTACAATGGCAATACCGGTCTGGCCCCTGCCAGCACCCAGAAAATATTCACCAGCACGGCCACGCTGGCCCTGCTTGGACAAAACTACCGCTACACCACGCTGCTGGCGCACAATGGCAGCATCAGCAACGGCGTACTTAATGGTGACCTGCTGATTGCAGGCTCAGGCGACCCGAGTTTCGGCAGCTGGCGTTATGCAGGAACACACCGTGACAGCGTATTGGCACATATTTCGGCCGTGCTGCGCCGCAAAGGCATTACGCGTATAACAGGCAACGTGGTGGTACGCGATACCGCATTCAGCTACCAGCCCATACCCGGCGGCTGGATATGGGAAGACATAGGCAACTACTATGGTGCAGGCACCTGGGGTTTAAACTGGAACGAAAACCAGTACGATCTGCAGCTGAAACCAGGCGCCAAAGAGGGAGACACCGCACAGGTCATCGGCACCAAACCTGCCCTGCAGCAGGTGGAATTGCTCAACCGCATCACCACCGGCAAAGCAGGCAGCGGCGACAACAGTTATATTTACCTGGCGCCCTATGCCGATGCAGGTTTTGCAGAAGGCACCATACCCGCAGGCGCAGGCCGTTTTGCCATATCCGGCGCTATGCCCAACCCCGGCAGGCAGTTTGGTTTTGATTTACAGCAGTACCTGCAAACGCAGGATGTTGCCGTAAACGGTACAGTAGAAACAGGCTGGGAGCTGCTTAACAACAAACAATCCATCCCTGCTTATACACGTGTACTCGATACCATGTACTCGCCGCAGCTCGATAGCCTGGTGTACTGGTTTTTGCAGAAGAGCATCAATTTATACGGGGAAACATTTATTAAAACACTGGCCCGCAATGCAGGTACAACAGGCACTACAGAAGAAGGAGTGGCCTTGCTGCGCAATTTCTGGCAGGCCAATGGAATTGAACCGTCTGCATTAAAAATACAGGACGGCAGCGGTTTGTCGCCACAGAACCGTGTTACGGCGAATGCCCTGGTAACCGCCCTGCAGTTTGCCCGTAAGCAGCCGTGGTTTGATCATTATTTTGCCGATTTGCCCCTGTACAACCGCATGCACATGAAAAGCGGCACTATCGGTGGCTCCAAGGCCTTTGCAGGATATCATACTTCCAAAGAAGGTATTCCCTACACCTTCGCCATTATCGTAAACAATTTCGACGGCCCGGCCCAGGCCGTGGTGCAGCAGATGTATACCGTACTTAATGAACTGAAGTGATGAATACCGTACATATTTTAACCGCAAAGGTCGCAAAGGAGAAAACAAGCAAAGAGGCTGCTTAACCAAACGACATGAACGATAAATAACGAACCAACGAACAATAAAACCATTGAACCTATTGAACAATGGAACCTATTGAACGAAATACGGCTCCAGCCGGTGATGCAATGCAGGTGGCATCTGTGTTCTGCGGCGGGTAGCGGTGTCGAGAAAATAGAGCAGTACAGTGCCTGAGGTAAGCAGCTTGCCTGCTTCGTTAAACACCTCCTGGTGAAAAGTAATGCGGTGATCGGTAGGCAGTTCGCGGATAGTGCTTTTGATGGTGAGCAGGTCATCATAGGTGGCGCTGCGCAGGTATTTTACATTCAGTTCCACCACGGGCATCATTACGCCCTCCAGCTCCATGTCTTTATACGTATAACCCAGCTGTCGTATGCTTTCTACGCGGCCCACTTCAAAATACTGGGCATAATTGCCATAATAAACCACGTTCATCTGGTCTGTCTCTGCGTAGCGCACGCGCACCTGTGTTGTTGATTCGTACATTTCTTTCAGTTCAAAGGTTAAAGAAGTTCAAATGTTCAAAAAGTTTCAACGCTTGCCTGTGCCGGTTGCTGGATGTGCTTAACAATGGAACAGTTGAACGTTGAAACTTTTGAACTTTTTATCCCCGGGTCATGCCGTCGATGCTGATTTTGCCTGGTCCGCAGAACAGGATGGCCATAAAGGCAGTACCATACAACACGGCCAGCTCAGATTTTTCGAATGGCTGATGGGCATGTACCATAAACAAGGCAACCAGCATTACAATTAATGGCGGAATAACAGTAAGGCGTGTAAACAGGCCCAATACCACGAAAATGCTGCAGAATACCTCGGCAAAAATTACCAGCAGCAGCGAATTGCGTGAGCCAATGCCCAGTAAATTATAAAAATTGTGTGCGTAATAACCAAAATGCATCAGGTGGGGGATGCCATGATTGACTATTAAAAGGGCTCCGAAACTCAGTCGCAGCAACAGCATCGCAAAATTAAAAGCGCCGTCACTGTAGTTGGTTGATAAAAATTTTCTCATTCAAAGCATTTGCACAAAAATAAAGGATTGGAATGTTTATCCACAAATAGTGGAACAGTCTTTGTCTGCCAGTGATCATTGTTACCTTTAGACCAATTTTTTGTATAATTAAGAATCTGTTTAAAATAATTTCTGAAAATTGTCGTTCGTCCAACTATGAATAGTAAAATCAGGGTGGGTATTGCATTTGCGCTGTTACTCAATGCTGCACAGCTGAATGCACAGGCCACCAAAGCCAATGAAGATCCGGATGCTGATTTTAAGCAGGCAAAGGAGTTATACCAGAAAGCGCAGTACAGCCTCGCATACCCTTTGTTTAAAACCCTGTATGATGAAAACAACCGTACCAGCAGCATACCGGTTACCATACAGGTAGAATCGAAATACTACGCCATTGCCTGCGGACTGAAGCTGGATGATGCCACCGCAGCGAAGGCAGCTGTTGAGTTTATTGACCTGGAGCACTATGCACCCCGCATCCAGCTGTTGTGTTTTGAACTGGGTGAATACTATTTCCGCAAGCAGGATTATGTTGCAGCCAATACCTATTACGAAAAGGCAGGCTTTGATAACCTGAGCAACCGCCAGATTGCGGACATGAAGTTTCACCAGGCATATGGCTATTTTACCATGCAGCGTTTTAACGACGCCATCCCGCTGTTCAACGCCATCCGCCAGATACCTGCTGACCCCAATTATATCGACGCCAATTACTACTATGGTTTTATCTGTTTCTACCAGAAAAATTATAAAGAAGCGTTAACCGCGTTTCGCGTGGTAGAAAACCAGCCCAATTATAAAACCATTGTTCCATATTACGTAACCGAGATTTACTATTTCAACGGCGATAAAGACAAAGCCATTGAGTACGGTGCGGCAGCATTGGGCAAGGGCAGCCAGTACTACGATGTGCAGCTGCGCCAGCTGGTAGGGCATGCATGGTTTGAGAAAAAAGAATACGACAAGGCCCTGCCTTACCTGGAGCAATATGTAGCCCATACCGAAAAAGTACGCAGGGAAGATTTGTATGAATTGTCTTATTGTTATTATGAAGCCGGTTCATGGGACAAAGCCATCTCTGGTTTCAAAGAACTGGGCGGCAAGGAAGATTCGCTGGCCCAGAACAGCATGTACCTGCTGGCAGATGCTTACCTGAAAGTAAACCAGAAACCCAGTGCCCGCAGCGCATTCCTGTTTTGCGCACTCAACAGCAGCAATGCCGTGCAGAAAGAAATATCCAGGTTTCACTATGCCAAACTAAGTGCAGAACTGGGTTATACCGATGTGGCGCAGACCGAATTACAGGAGTTTATTGCCAACTACCCGAAATCGGCTTACAACAATGAAGCGAAAGAACTGCTGGTAAGTGTACTGGCCAATACCAACAACTACAAAGATGCGCTGAGCCTGGCGCAGAATGTGGGCCTGGATCGTGAATCAGTAAAGAAAGTATACCCGCGTATTTTGTACGGCCGTTCCGTAGAGCTGATCAACGACCAGCAGATACTGCAGGCCGATGAACTGCTCACCAAAATATTCAATGCGCCTTACAATACCCAGCAATTACCGCTGGCCTATTTCTGGAAAGGGGAAATCGCTTACCGTACCGGCAATATTGACGGAGCAGTAGGATACCTGCAAAACTATATGACCAATGCAGTGACTGCAGGAGAGGTAAACGTAACCGATGCGCGCTACGCACTGGGTTATTGCTACCTGCGACAGGAAAACTACCCCGCAGCCCTGCAGCAGTTTGAAAGCATTGCCACCTCGGTAAGTGCAGCTTCTACCGGCATTCAGCAGGATGCATTTGTACGCGGCGCGGATTGTTATTTTATGCTGAAAAAATACAGCAAGGCCCAGCAGCTGTACGATGTGGTGATCAGCAATAACCTTGCGGCAGCTGATTATGCCTTATACCAGAAAGCGGTGATCGCCGGTGCGGCCAACCATTTCAGCGAAAAAATCAACCTTATGCAGTCTGTAGCCCAACGCTACCCCAGCAGTGGTTTGATTGCAGACGCCAACCTTGAAATTGCGAATACCCATATTGCCAGTGAAAACTTTGATGCAGCCATTGCACCGCTGAACAAAGTACTGGCCGACCCCAAAGCCAGTTCCATTAAACCGGAAGCCTACCTGAAACTGGGTGTGGCTTATTTCAACCTCAACAAAAACGACGAAGCGCTGGCCAACTTTAAAAAGCTGGTGGCAGCCTACCCCAACTCACCTGAAAGTGATGCGGCGGTTGATTATGTACGCAACATATTTATCAGCGAACAGAAAACCGGCGAGTTTGTAAGCTTTATGCGCCAGAACGGCAAAAACGTAAGTTATTCTGAAGAAGATTCACTGACGTATGCCGCGGCCCTTATTCCTTACAACAACAACGACCAGGCTACTGCGCTGCAAACACTGGAAAGCTACACCACCAAATTCCCTGACGGCCGTTATGCACTGGATGCGAATTTCCAGGTGGCCGAACTGTACAACACCAGGAAAGACTTTGTGAATGCGCTGAAACATTACGAAGCCGTAAATGCCAAAGCACCCAACAAATACGCAGAGCAGAGTGTGCTGCAAACCGCACGTATTTATTACTTCGAGAAAAAGGATTACGCCAAAGCAGAAGAACTGTTTAAACAGCTGCGTGGTATAGCCAACCAGCAGGATAACAAACTGGAAAGCATGCGCGGTTTACTGCGCTGCCAGTACAAACTGGGCCAGTTTACCGATGCGGCGCCAAATGCGCAGGAACTGCTGCAGCAGAAAGGCATTGCTACCGATGACAAAATGATGGCCAATATGGTAATTGCCAAAACCAGCCAGTTAAACAACCAGTTGGATGAAGCAGCCACTGCGTACAAAAACGTGGTCTCACTCGGCAAATCAGAATACGCTGCAGAAGCGCGTTACCGCATTGCTGAAATATTCAACACACAAGGCAAGCTGAAAGAAGCAGAGAAAGCAGGATTCGAGGTAATCAACAAAGCCGGATCGTACGATTTCTGGATTACCAAAGCCTATATTTTACTGGGTGATGTATATTTTAAAGAGAAGGATTATTTCAATGCAGAAGCAACATTGAAAAGTGTAGCCGAAAATGCCACAACACCTGAACTGAAACAGGAAGCCCAGCAAAAACTGGATGCCGTGGTAGCAGAGAAAAACAAAAACAGTAAAGTAGTGCAACAATAATTGCCGAACCGGACAAACATTGAACAATGAAAAAAAGCATCTTCATACTTGTTTTACTTTGTGCCACTACCGCTGTATGGGCGCAACGCAAACAAACCCATCGTAAAACGGCTGCCAAACAGCAAACGCAAAAAAAGGCACCGGCCAAAAGCACGGCAAAGCCTGCTGCAAACAAACCTGCTGCAAAAGAAGCAGCACCCGATGATGTAACACAGTCTAAAACCGTGACCATTACCTCGTCTTTCAAACCATCGCTGCGCAATGCTTCTAAAATAAATTTCAGTGCGGCTACGCCGGTGAACGACCTGGAGCTGCCCAAACTGCAATACCGTGTGCCTGCACAAAACCTGTTTTTCACTTACCAGCCTGCTACCCTGAAACCACTGGCGCTGAATCCTGATTCGGCCCTGCGCTGGGACAACAGCAGTTATGTGAAACTGGGCTTCGGTAACTACACCACGCCGTTTGCACAGGTAGGCCTGTCATTCGGTGATCCTTCCAAAGCACTGGTGAATGTAAATGCCGATCATATTTCTTCAAAAGGCAGCCTGCCTTTCCAGGAATACCGCAAAACAGGCGCATCGGTAAGCGGCATTTTTACGCCAAACGATAATGTGGAATGGAATGGCACCGTATTCTTCCGCAATACCAACCAGTACCGGTATGGTTTTACACCCGATACACTGAAATCGTACAGCAAAGACAGCCTGAAACAACAGTATACTAATTTCGGTATCAAGGTAGGGTTGCGCAATAAACAGGAAAACGAATACGGCATTGATTACAATCCCACCATCGCTGCCAACGCCTTCTCTGATAACAACCATGCCAGGGAAGCCAGCTTTGTGCTGGATGCGCCTTTATCGAAAAGCTTCTCTAAAGTATTTGCTTTTAACCTGGGTGTAAGGGCAGATATCACGAGCTATAAAAGAGATTCGGTTGCAAAGAACATCAGCAACAACCTGTTTTATGTAACACCTGCCCTGCAGTTTAAAACACCCGATTTTAAGCTGGTTGCCGGCGTTACGCCTTCGTGGGATAACGGCGCTTTTCACCTGCTGCCTAATTTTACCGCAGATGCCCGCATCGTGGAAGAGCGTTTTGTACTGCAGGCAGGCTGGGTAGGTTCTTATAATAAAAATACCTACCAGTCATTGTCAACCACCAACCCCTGGTTGCTGCAGCCCACTTTTTTAACCAATACCCGCCTGGGTGAAGAGTATGCAGGTTTTAAAGGATCGGCCGGTGCGCACTTTACCTACAACGCCCGTGTATCTTATTTGCAGATACGCAACCAGGCCTTGTTTGTAAACGATACCCTGCTGGGCAATTCATTCAACGTGGTAAACGAAAACAGCATGAACGATCTGCGTTTGCATGCCGAGATTGGTTATACTGTGCAGGAAAAGTTTTCGTTACTGGGTGGTTTCTCTTACAACCAGTACACCAACCTGAAAGACAACCAGAAAGCCTGGGGTTTGCTGCCGCTGGAAATAAACGGCTCGCTGCGCTGGCAGGTGGTAAAAGATTTTACCTTTAAAAGCGATGTGTTTTTCTGGGACGGACCGCGTTATTACAACAAATCGTTCGGCGCCGGCAAGCAAGACCCTGCTGTAGACCTGAACCTGGGTGCGGAGTTCACGGTTTTGCCAAGGTTAAACATATGGCTGCAGGTAAACAACCTGTTTAACAACAAATACGAACGCTGGCACCAGTACCAGGTACTGGGTACCAATGTTTTGGGAGGAGTTGTATATTCGTTTGGTCAAACAGCGAAATAAGCATGATGCAGACATTGTATAAATATTTGATTCTCAATAAAAAACTGGCGTTGCCGGGCATCGGCTACTTCACGGTAGAGCATGTTCCGGCGCGGTTGGACTTTGCCAGCAAGAAAATGTATCCGCCTATTTCGGTGATACGTTTCAGCGGCGACAAAGTGCAGGCCGACCGTCATTTTTTTGCTTTTGTATCAGACGATCTGCAGGTAAACGAGGTGGAAGCCATCCAGCAATTCAACAATACCCTGCTCGAGATAAAAAAACAAATTGCTGATAACGGCGTAGCGGTGCTGCCGCAGATAGGC
Organism: Deminuibacter soli; assembly: GCF_003412455.1. Taxonomy (GTDB): domain Bacteria; phylum Bacteroidota; class Bacteroidia; order Chitinophagales; family Chitinophagaceae; genus Deminuibacter; species Deminuibacter soli. Next base: position 65,271 of record NZ_QTJU01000004.1, read on the forward strand.
AGCCTGCGCAAAGAGTTCAGCAATACCTATTCCTTTCAGCCTGCTGCTTCGGCAGGTGATTATACCCCCGAGGTAACCGCCGAAAGGGTAATACGCCATGAAGCCCATACCGTTAAGGTAGGTGAGGCCGAACGCACCAGCGAAGAAATGCGCGAAATGCTGGCAGACGGCGGCAGCCGTAAAAGCCGCTGGTGGATATATGCGCTGATACTTGCTGCACTTGGCGGCGGTGCCATTGCGTATTATTATCTTACCCGCGTTAAGCTATAAGTTGTTTGTTTGTAGTATAACGGGATGATGTTCTTTTCCAGGAGCATCATCCCTATAGCCCGGTATGGGGCTTCTTCTATGAGTGATTATGTGTCGTTAAGGATTTGCGGCCCTTCGCTCCAACTGAAGCAGAACTGGCCTTTTATAAGGCCAATTTTAAGTTTTGGCGGTATTTACAACTCCCGGACCTTCACATTCCTGAACCATACTTTGCCGGTGCCATGATAATCCTGCAGGGCAATAGCGCCTTTGGCGGCAGCGCCGTAACCCGGCGCATCTTTCCATTTGCCATGGGCTTTTTCCTGCTGCCAGGCCTCATCGCCAAGCGTGTATTCCACTACTTTCACATCGTTCAGCCAGTGTTCAACATGGTTGTCTTTTACCACAATGCGTGTATGGTTCCATTCACCAACGGGTTTGGCCGCATCTGATGATGGTGTGTTCATGGCGTAGTTGGCGCCGGTTTTCTGGTAAGGCTCAATTTTGCCGGCATAGCTATCATTGTCGAGCAACTGGTACTCCGGGCCACTTAAATAGCTCTGCGGGTATTGCTCGGTTACCTTGTATAAAATGCCGCTGTTGGCGCCCGGGGCTATCTTCCAGTCAACCACCAGTTCAAAGTTTTTGTATTGTTTGTTGGTAACAAGGTCGGCGTATTGTTTAGCTGCAGTTTCATGACAAACAATACTGCTGTCTTCCACTATCCACGAGCCGGGTTTGTGCTGGTAAGTATGCCAGCTGCCGGTGCTTTTGCCATCGAATAATAATTGCCAGCCTTCTTTTTTCTCAGTGCTGGTTAGTTGGTTAACGGCTGCGCCGTCCTGGGCTGAAACGTTTCCAGTGCCCGCTGCCAGCGCAAATAAAGCAGCATACAGTATGTTCTTTTTTTTCATATACAATCAAGTAATTGGTTCAGTATTCAATTGGTGCATAAAAAACAGCAAGCCATCAAACAGTCAAGCCATCAAACCATCATCCCTCGAATTCCAATGCTCCGCTCTTACCAAAAATACGCAGTGCAATCTCTTCAGCTACACCATCTGTTTTCTTAAAGATAATACGCTCATTGGTTACCAATGGCTTGCCAATGCTGCTGCGCACATTAATCACGGCTTCGTATTTGTCGCCTTTCTTTTTAAAACTCACCTGCACAACCGGCGCTGTGCCCTGGCCATTCCAGTCAATATTGCAATCTTTTAAATCGCTGATCACGCTGCCGGTGCTGGCATCTTCCAGGCCCGTGGTAGTTAAATGCAGCTGCATGCGTACACCGCTGAATGGTACCAGCTGCGGGTATACATCAAATAAAGAATTGCTGTAATTGCGGTAGGCGGTGGCATTGGCCGATCCGGTATTGGCAAGGGCCAGGCTTTCGTACAACCGGCCGATAAACAGCTTTTCGTTGGCTGTATCCAGTAGTGTATTGCTGGCCAGGTTTTCAAAGTCTGCCCGTGCTTCGCGTTGTTTGCCGGCTTCCCATTTAAAGCGCGCAGAAAACAGGCTGAAATAACGTTGTATGTTGGGGCGCTTGTCGTTCTGCAGATAGTTATCGTACAATTTCAAAAAGTAGTTGGGACTAAAATCTTTCATCAGGTACCACGATTCGTCAAAGCTGCTCGTAGCTTCTGCACAAAACAGGTCATATACAATACGCGTACGTTCCGGGTTATAAGCCAGTTCATTTACCACTACATATTCGGCCATTACTTTCTGCAGTTTGTAATTGGCGATATCATACAGGCATTTGGGATTGTACCACCAGTTTTTGTGCAGGAATTTAATTACGCTGATGCGTTTATCCAGCAGTTGCACACGCAGCAGGTTAATGGTAAAATCGTACTGGCTTTGCGTTAGGGTAGTGCCGATGTGTATTTCTTTAAAGTTGGCTGCCTTGTCTAAACAATACGCACTGCTATCCAGCTGGCCATCGTACAAATAACCGCGTGCCATGGCAATATTGTACCAGCCAAAACCAGGCGTAGAGCCATTCGCAGCGATGATGTCCTTGGTCATTTTGATAGATTCCTTAGGCCTGCCTGCATACACATACAGCTCGGGCAAGTAATAGTATGGCTCACGCAGCATGCGCTCGTACGATTTATCCTGGTCGCGCTTAAAGAATTCGATGGCGTTGGCAAAATTGCCAATCTCGCTTTGCATGCCGCCATAGTTGCTCCACGATATGCTGCCACGCAATGCCAGTTGGTGATAATAGTATTCGCTGCTGTCGTAGTTCTTGTTGTAACAGTGCAGCAGCGCGAGGTAATGGTAAATAGCGAGTTTATCGGCATCTCCCTGGCCCGGACCAAACCATGCATCGTTCTGCGGTTTGTTTTGTTCTACAAAAGCCAATCCATTGTAACACCACCTGAAAGCCATTTTCTCATTCTCTTCCACGGAGTTTTTCAGGAAGCTGAATTTGTTGGACGTGAAAAAGCGGTTGCGGTGGTAGGTCCATGCACGGTGATAATAAATCCCGAAATAGTCTTTGCGGAAATGGTATTTGTCAATATTGTTCAGCAAGGTCATTACCGAATCAGGCATCTCCAGGTTGTCGTAACATTCTTTCAGCGCATTGGTCAGCATAAACATATCCTGGTAGCGGTTAATGTTCTGCGCAAAAAACTGGATATCCGAATACAGGTTGCTGAAAGTGTTGTGGTAATCTTTTTCCAGCAGCGTCATTGCCTTTTTTAAAGGAACGATGGCATTTTTATAACCGAGATAATCAGCGCTGCGGTCAAATTTATAAATGCCTTCATACAGCCAGCCTACGTAATAGGTGCTGTCGAGCCGTATAAATTCACGGCTGCGCGGAAGTGCGTCTTTATCGGTAGGGTTTACGCCAATGCGTTTGGCATCTACTTCGTAACGTGCGGCTGCATTGCCCTGTGCTTGCAGGTGCGCAGCGCCGTTAAACAGGGCCAGCAAGGTAAAACAGCAATATACAAGATAGCGTTGTGGCATATGTTTTATCATTCGTGCAAACGGCCGGGCAGTTTGTTACCTGGCTGTATGTAATGCGCAATGCGTCTTTAAATCAATAAGCAGGATGGTGTTAGCTGATGCGCAGCTTGCCCAGCCTGTCCAGCTCTTTATCCAGTATGCTGCCCAGCGCTTTTTGTTTGCCTTCCTTGTTGCGGTATATTAAACGGTGATCCAGTACGGCGCGCGTAATCTGGTGCAGGTCGTCTTCTGTAACAAAGGTGCGGCCGTTCACCAGTGCAAAGGCTTTTAAGCATTTCAGGAAGGTAATGCCGCTGCGGGTAGATGCGCCCAGCACAATATCCGGGTGGCGGCGGGTTTCCCATACAATGTTGCGTACGGCTGCAATAATTTCTTCGTGTATCTGCACTTTCTCTGCTTCTGCCTGCAAAAACAAGATCTCATCCATTGACAATACCTGCTGTATGTGCTGCAGGTTATTTTGTATGCCCAGGTAATCTTTGTAAATGCTCAGCTCGGTTGCTTCATCCACATAACCAAAGTAAATCTTCAGGAAAAAGCGATCCAGCTGTGCTGCAGGCAGGGGATAGGTACCTTCCATTTCTACCGGGTTCTGGGTAGCAATGGTAAAGAATAGTTGCTCCAGCGGGTAGGTGGTTTCACCAATGGTGATCTGGTTTTCGGCCATACACTCCAGCAGGGCACTTTGTACCTTGGGTGAGGCACGGTTAATTTCATCGGCCAGCAGCACGTTACAAAACAGCGGGCCTTTTTTAAAGATGAACTCTTTCCGGATATCGTCGAATATATGGGAGCCGATCAAATCCATCGGCAGCAAATCGGGTGTAAACTGTATACGTTTAAAATTGGCGCCGCCCTGGTGCTGGCTGCCGGCGATGCTTTGTGCCAGTGTTTTCGCCATCACGGTTTTACCGGTGCCGGGGTTGTCTTCCATAAGAATATGACCCTTTGCCAGCAATGCAGTTAAAATAAACTGTATCTGCGTTCTTTTACCGCGTATTACCTGTTCAATATTGGTTACCAGCCTTTGTATATTCTGTAATGCCTGGTCTATGTGTATGGATTGTTCAGTATATAAAGTCTGCTCCATGCTATTTTATTTTTGGTTGGGTGAAGTAATGAATGGTATGGTAAATATTGGCGAATTTGCTAACCCTGGTTTTAAAAGGTGTTTTCGCGCGTACGGTTTTAATGAATGGTCTATAAAACTGTGCCACAATGGCTTTTTCGCCTTCACTCAGCGGCAGGCTGCTGTATTTCAGTTTCTGGTACACATTGCTGAAACGGCTGAAGCCGGTGCTGTAACGTGCATCTGTTTCCGTTGCATATTGCTGCGGACCGCTCTGGTTGCGGTAATAGCCCAGCTGATTAAGATAGTACATTGCTGCACGGTACTGGCGGAAGGTGCGTGCCCGGTCGCTTCCGCCTGCTTTTGCGCGCAGGTGCAGGAACTGCCAGATAAGCCATGGTGTTGCCAGTACAATCACGGCTAGCGCTGCAATAGCAATTAAGATCGTCCACAACACACGCAGCCAGTCTACCGGCTCAACAGATTCAAAGATGTCTTTCTTGCTGGTTGGCTTTTCACTCTCTGCTTCAATGATCTTTATTTCATCTACAGGTGTTGGGTTGGGTATGCGTTTTACTACAGAGCTTACATTGTCGTTGCCCTGCGGTTTCATGTTTTTCAGCGCTTCGGCATAAGAGGCCGCGGTAATATGCATGCCTTTTTTCACGGCAGACAAACGCACTGCGCCGGTATCTGTTGTAACGGTAGCAATGGATGCATCCACATTCAGGGGCACAGGGTTATTGGCTGCATCATAGCTTTCGTCGTGAAACAGCATTTTCTCTACGGTCATCTGCACTTTCTTCGTCACAGTGTCAACGCTGGTTACCTTGCCATCTGCCACCAGGTAAGCCTGCTGCATGTTCAAAGGCGGTGTGCCATCGGGCTGGCGTGCTTCATGTGTTTCCAGGTCGGGTATGGTGGTATCAAAGTCTATCCAGCCGTAACCGGGAAAGTATACCTGCACCCAGGCATGCGCCTGGTCTTCATAAAACCAGTACCAGCCGGGGTTTTTGCTGCTGCGGTCAACTGTTAAAAAGCCTGCTGCCACGCGCGAGGGTATACCCAGTGAGCGCAGCATGAACAGGGTAGCACCTGCATAGTAGGCGCAATACCCTTTGCGGTTTTCAAACAGGAAATAGTTGAGTTTATTGGCACTTGGCATACCGGGTATGCCAGGGTTGTTGGAGTATTTGAACATGGGCTGCCCTTCACTGTCCTTGCTCAGGAAATAATCGCGCAGGGCAATCATTTTGTCCATGGCAGTGGTGGCGCCGGCTTTCTGGGTAATCTGTTTGGCGAGGGTGGCTATACGGTCGTACTCCGCATCACGCGGCATAAAGGTATAGTACTTCATAAAGGCTGCATCCACACCGCTCCAGTCGGTTACCTGGCGCAACAAGCTGAACCGTTCCTGCTGAAAATTCTCCAGCATTTTATTGCCTGCAGGGTTGTAAATGAAGTAGGCGCTGTTTAAATCGCTTACCCACATTTTCGCGCGGTAGGCGCTTTTAAACTGGTCTTTATAGGCATTCTCCACCGGCACAGGCTGGCAAAAGAACGCGGTAGACGGGGCGATATATTCGTTTGCTGCCAGCAGGGTTTTGTAGATCTCGGCATTTACCACACGCCGGTTTTTGGTGGCATGCGTGTTTTTAATCACCGTACTGTCTGTCTTTGCAAAGAACAGCGGTATCCGCGAGGGATCGGGCTTAAACAGGTCGTTGGCAGGCATCAGGCTGTCTGTTTCAAACGTCTGTGTAAGGGTATCGAATTTGGTGTAGTAGTAAGCGGTAAAGTAGAGCGGATTGGGCGTTTTGCCATCAGGGAAGAAGTTGTCAAGGCGGGCCACGAACACCAGCCGCTTGTCTTTATTCAATGAGCCGGACAGCTGTGTCTGGTCTTTATTGCCCATAGAACCATCGCGGTTCTGTTTGGTCATGCTTTCGCTGTTGCCCTTGTTTTTATCGTAGTTGCCGCCTTTGCCATCGCCCCATTCTTTTTCGATGGCAAGAAAGTCTTTCTTAAACAAGGTAAATACACCCAGTACCAGCAGTAGCAATATAACGCCGAAGCCGCCCACACGTTTGGTAATAAACCAGGCAAAACCCCGCTCGTCTTCATTCATGTTGCGTATCAGCTCAGCCGCATAAATAATGTACACGGCGTATACCAGCAGGGGAACAATGGCGCTGATTAATGCCTGTGCATTGATGTTGGGACTTTTGCTTACCACGATAATCTGTGCGGCCAGCAGAAACACCGACCAGAATACGGTATAATAACGCGATCGCGAGAAGCCGAAACCGGTAATCCAGCCCAGTGAGAACAAGATGGCAAATACCATGAAACGGATAGATACAAAGAAGGCGTCAAACTCGCCCACCTGCATGCGCGCCACCATCCGGTAACCGATAAAATAAAAGGCAAACAATAGAGCAGCCGTGGTTATAAAACGGAACCGGTAGCCATAGAATACCGTGGCTATCAGCATACCTGCACCAAAGTACAGGCCCTGGCGCATCCAGTCGTTCTGCAGTATATCGTAATAACGATTAACGTTCCACAAAAGATAAAAGGCCAGCAGGGCCGTAGGCACAACCAGCAGCAACACTTGTGCGAACACTTTTTTCCAGCTATGTACTTTTCCGATCTTCATTAAATCAATACGGGCTTTTGATATTTTTCCAGTAACCGGGTTAATTTCTTCTCATTGCTCAGCAACCTGCCGCGCAGCAGCGATAAGCTCCATGCTGTTTTGTAACGTGCCACTGCATCCTGCTCATTCTTTACAAACAGCCATTTCAGCCAGTCGCCGATATGCTGCCTTTGCAGGCTGTTAGACAATGCCACAAACACAACAACCATCTCACTGCCGTATTGTTCAACCAGCTGCGCCACCTGTGCTTCATTGCTCAGCGATGATATAAACAGGATGGCTGTTTCGTTGGGTTTTACATATGCGGCAAGGTCTTTATCGCTTTGCCATACACTGGTGCTGATGCGGTATTGCACCTGCTTCGGATCGCTGGCTGCTACAGGCTGGTCAGGCACATAGCGCACTTCCAGTCCCTGCTGCTCCAGCTCGCGGTAGGCATTCCAGATAACTGTTTTATAATAGTTGAGAAAAGGCACCTGCACCACTTCATTGTTGGTTACATCGAAATGCGAATAAAAAGAAGCATACAGGTAAATATGCGATGCATAGGGGTCGAGTATCTCGGGTGTGCGTACTACCAGCTCTTTGTTTTTTGCGTATATTTTCCACACAATGCGGCGCACATCATCATGATGCTCGAAGTTTTTATAGTTCAGGTACTCGCCTTCCACTTTCTTCAGTTCTTCAATACGGGTATTGGTATCTTCCGTTTTGCGCGGCGTAGCCTGCAATACCCTGGTATCTGTCTGTTTGGGCTGCGTAATAAAATGACTGTGACAGGGTATTTGCACTGTGAAGGAAAAAAACTGGAAGTAGTCTTCAAAATAGAGGATAGCCTGCTCTATGGAATACTCTTTAATAGCAGGTAATTCCCAGTTATACGTGCCGCTGATGGTGGTACTGAACAACTTTTTACGTGCACCCTGTACAATGGCAAATTTGCGTGAGTAGTGTGTACCGTCGTAACGCAGGCGCAGGCGCACAAAACCGAGCAATGGTTTTAATACCGGGTGCAGTTTCAGCTGCAATAGCTGCTGTTGCTTCTTTCCCGAAGGGGTGGTGCTGTCCAGGTCAAGACTAACGCGGTTGCGTCTTTTCTGCCAGGCTACATAAATAAAGGCAACAAGTGCAGATACAAATCCCAGTGTTACAACCACCACAATAAAGAATATCGCCACTCTTATCAGCAGCTGGAATATATCACTGAAAGAGGTATCGGGTATGCGTTGCTGACTGCGCAGCCATTCAAGTGCGAGCAGTACCATAACTGCAAATACCACGAAATACCAGGTGACGGGTAGCCTGTAACCGGTGCGTTGTATCAGCGCGCTGCTATTTTTCCACCATTTCTTCATGAATCGTAAGTTAAATTAAAGAAAGATGTGTTGTAAAGAAAACACAATTCGTTCATCATTATTTTTTTAGCGGCTTGTTTGCATTTATTTCATAATGAATGGTTAACATGCACGGGTGTTTCACGAATGCACAAAGAAATGATAAAAAAGGATGCCGCTTTCAGGTGTTTCCATAGTAGCGCCTCATGATTTTGGAATTTGTTAACGTAATTTGGAATTTGTTTTTGGTATTTCCTTTTCTTTGCCCCGTTTATGACTGAGACTATAACATACCAGGCATGCCCTTGTTGCGGCCAATCCGATATTTCCCCGGCACTGGAAGCAGAAGACTATACGGTAAGCCATGAGCATTTCCCCATATGGGAGTGTGGCAGCTGTACCGCCCGTTTTACGCAGCAGGTGCCGGCCGCAGCAGCTATTGGCAGGTATTACCAGAGTGCGGAGTATGTGTCTCATTCAGAAACACGCAAAGGCATTATTAACCGGCTGTATCATATGGTGCGCAGTTATACCCTGCAATCCAAGCGCAAGCTGGTGCAGGCTACCAGTAAAAAAGAAAAGGGCGTATTGCTCGATGTGGGGGCCGGTACCGGTGCTTTTGCTGCAGTAATGCAGGAAGCCGGCTGGCAGGTAACCGGGCTCGAACCCGATGATATTGCCCGCGCCAATGCCCAAACACATCACCAGCTTACCCTGCAAACGCTGGATTCTCTCTATTCCCTGCCAGATGCGCAGTTTGATGTAATTACGATGTGGCATGTGCTCGAGCACGTACACGACCTGCATGGCTATCTCACCACATTTCAGCGTATCCTGAAGCCCGGCGGTGTACTGCTGGTAGCTGTGCCCAACTATACCAGCTACGATGCGCAGGTGTATGGCGCACAATGGGCTGCCTACGATGTGCCCCGCCACCTGTATCATTTCTCCCCAGAAAGCATGCGCCGTTTAATGCAACAGCATGGTTTCCGCATCAATGGCTACGAACCCATGTGGTTCGACAGCTATTATGTAAGCATGCTCAGCGAACGCTACCGCACCGGCAAAAACAACCTGCTGCGCGCCCTCTGGAATGGCCTCCGCTCCAATAAAAAAGCTGCATCCTCTTACGAAAAATGCAGCTCAGTGATTTATATCATGAACAAATAACATGAGCCTGAAAGCCATCGAGAGTTGGGATGGCCTTTCCGAAAAACTTCTTGGGTCCATTGGACTTCCTTTTAGAGAGCAAGTCTTTAATGGAGTGGGGAGCCTCCTCTGACAGATGCATTTATGTTGTTACCTGTGACGCAAGGCTTGGCAGGTACGCTGTGAACCAGCTAGGAAGCAACCCCGCCGGGATGGCATTAACCAATAGGCCATTTTGATAAGTAGCAATAGGCAAGTGCTCTGATTCCGATGCATCAATGATCTGCACAGAGTCGAACATTGCATAATGCTTGTTCAGCTTTTCCATATTACCATAGAAATTATCCTCTACTTCCTGCCTGGAAACATAATGTCCGCCTTCATTATCGCTACGGTCGATAACCCGCAGCATGGATAAATCCGGATCGCGTAAACCGAGAAATACCAGATGAATTTCAAATCCGGCTTCTTTAAATTGACGTGGGATAGTCCAGGTTGCCTCATTTGTAAAATGTCCTTCGTAAGCAAAATTGGTATTATCCTGAAGATGTCTGCTATATAACTCTTCCCAAACGGTTTCCAGATGTGCGTGTGCTATTTTCCTTGCTTCTTTAAAAGCCCGCATCCCACTTTGGTAAAGCTCTTTCTTTTTATCCTCAACGAGCTTATCGCCATTGAAAACTTCACAAGTTGCTTGGATATGCTCAGGTAAATATACAGCACCAATAGAAGACTTGCCAGCACCATTGGATCCGGTAATAATGTGAAGTTCCGGCATAATTAATCTAAATGGTAACGACTGCGAATAGACGTGGAAATGTGTTCCGGCATCTCTTTCACCACAGTAAATTGGCGCAACGAACCAGACATTTTTACCAGTATAATTCTTCCGTCCGGATATTCGAGGTAAGACTCGTTTTTAGCAAGATCACTGGAATTGATCATAAATGGCAGTCCCTTCGCAAATTTCTGTTTGCGAAGCCGTTTTACAGCAGCTGTACCAGTCTGCCGCATTACCTCAATTGTGTTCATTTTTACCATATATGCCTATTAAAGATACAATAAATTATCTGCTTTTCGTCTAATCTCAGTGCGGCGTCGACAAGATAAAAACTCGCTTCAAGCTAACCGCTAAAGGCTACCAGCTAAAAGCTCCTTCCTATTTAAACTTCACCTCAAACAAATACGGCCACTGTTTGCCGGTAACCAGGAAACTGCCTTTGGCGCTGTCATAGGCAATGCCATTCAGCACATCTTCCTGCGGATCGGGGAGCTGTGCCTCGTTAAACACTTTGCCGCCATTGGCAAAAATATCTTTCATATCTGCCCTGGCTACCACGCGGCCGCTTTCCGGATTTATCTTGAGGATATAGTTGGTTTCAAACTGGTTGGCATAAATAAAGCCGTCTACATATTCCAGCTCATTGATGTTGTTTACCGGGCCATAATTATCGGTTACACCTACTATTTTCTGCATTTTCAGGGTCGCAGGGTCCAGGTACTGCAGGTTAGAGCTGCCGTTGCTGGCAATCAGGCTTTTACCATCGTGGGTTAATGCCCAGCCTTCACCGTTCCAGGGATATTCGGCCAGCTTTTTAAACGTGCTGAGGTCATATACAAACACCTTATTGCTGCGGTAAGTGAGCTGGTATATTTTATTGTCGAAAACAGTAATGCCTTCGCCGAAGATGCTTTTATCAATAAACTGTTCTTTTACGGGTTTGCCTGTGGCAATATCTATTTTGGCAAACTTGCTGAATCCTTCACGGCCGGTGCTTTCAAACAGTTCATTGTTGTGTAGCAGCAATCCTTCTGTGTAAGAGGAAGTATCATGCGGGTAAACCTTTACCACCGTATAGTCCATGGCGGCAGGTGGTGCAAGGGCTGAATTGGTGGTAGATGCCGGATCTTCTTTGGGTTTGTTGTCGTTGTTACAGGCCGTGCTGCCCATGATCATTAAAGCCAGCAGCACTACAGGAAAAAAACGTTGTTGCATAAGCGTTAAGCGTGAATTGAAACAAAAATAAGGTGTTGAAAAGAGATAATTGTTAATACTTCGTCAATCGTTCGGCCACTACCTGTGCCATAATGGGCGATAAGGCTACGCCCATGCCATTGCAGGCGCTTACCACCCATGCGCCGCGTTGTGTTTGCTGCAGCAACGGTTGCTTGTTGGCAGTAAAGCCCATAATGCCTGCCCAGCGCTGTGCAATGGTAACAGGTCGTGCTGTAATAAAATGGCGGTTGAGGAATGCTTCCAGCACGGTTTGTATCTCATCACTTACGGCAATATCGGTGGTTTGTTCTGCTGCAAATGCGGTATTGCGTGCGCCGCCCAGCAGTATGCGGTTGCCCAGGTTACGGAAATAGTAATAGCCCTCATCAAAATGGAAAGTGCCGTTCAGCGCCAGTCCTTCAATGGGGTCGGTAAGCAGTATTTGCCCGCGGCCAGGGATAATGTTTACTTCGGGAAATAACTGTGGGGTAAAAGCATTGATGCAGAACAATGCCTGTGTTGCGGTAAAACGCAGCTGCTGATTGCTCTGCAGTTCAATACCCCGGCCGCTGGGTGTGCAGCCGGTTACGGTAATGCCATTGATAATCTCCACGCCCATTTCACGCACCAGCTGTTGCAGGCATTGCACCAGTTTGCCGCTGTGCAGGGCTGCTTCCAGCGGGTTGTACACCAGGGCATCGAACCCGGTAAGTCCCTGGGTGTGCAGGCGGTTATTGGTTAAAGAAAAAACTTCCGGGTTGCCGGTCAGCGGGTGTAATGCCTGGTTTAGCCAGGGGAGTTGTTCAACTATTTCAGCTACCGGTTGCAGCTGGTTGCTGAGGCATTCATACCCGCCGCAGGGGACATAATCTATTTTATCACCCAGTAATTCTTTGATGAGCTGCATGCCTTTATACCGGCGTTCTGCCTGTTGCAGCATGGCATCTTCCCCGGCTGTACGGGCGTCGTGCAATAATTCGGTGGCACTGCCAAAACATGCAAACCCGGCATTGCGTGTGCTGGCGCCATAGCTCACCGGCATTTGTTCGAGTATCAATATATTCAGCGAGGGACGGGCCTTTTTCAGTGCATACGCGCACCAGAGGCCCTGTAAACCGGCGCCGGTAATAATAATGTCGCGATGGGCGTAAAAAGCCGTCTGCTCCCAGTACGAAATTTGCATGAATGGAAGATACAATCTTTACAACTACCGATAAAAATGAGCGCAGTCACAGTCATTTAATTTTCTTTTAGCTTGCGGGTAAATACATTTGCCCTACTTTTAACCATAGACCAACCACCAAGTATGAAAAAAGTTTTGTTGTTTACTGTATTAAGCCTCAGCACTATGTTGCTGCATGCGCAGGGCTGGAAAAACATCCTGAAGGGTGTAACCGGGAAGGATACCACCAAACCGGCAACCACCACCACTACTTCCTCGTCTTCCTCTTCTTCATCTGGCGGATTAGGCAGCATTATCGGCGCCATCACCGGCAGCGGTAAAAAAGATTCGCTGAGTACTACCGACGTGGTAAGCGGCTTAAAAGAGGCACTGAACCAGGGTGTAAACAAAGGCACTTCCAAATTATCGGCTGTAGACGGCTTTTTTAAAGATGCAGCTGTAAAAATATTACTGCCTCCCGAAGCACAGAAAGTAGAAAAAACACTGCGCAGCGTAGGTATGGGCAAACTGGTAGATAACGCCATCCTCTCTATGAACCGCGCCGCAGAAGATGCTGCCAAAGGTGCTGCCCCTATTTTCCTGGGTGCCGTAAAACAAATGAGCATTACCGATGCATGGGACATTTTGCGTGGTACCGATACCGCTGCTACCGGTTACCTCCGCAAAACAACCACTTCACCGTTAACCGCTGCATTTAAACCGGTGATTGATACCTCGCTGAAAAAAGTAGACGCCACCAAATACTGGACAGCGCTGTTCAACGAATACAACAAGCTGCCCATGGTATCTAAAGTAAATCCCGACCTCAGCAGTTTTGTAACCGAAAAAGCCCTTGCCGGTGTTTTTTACCAGATCGCACTGGAAGAAAAGTCTATCCGCAAAGACCCGCTGGGCCAGGCTTCCGATCTCCTGAAAAAAGTATTCTCTTCCGTAACAGGAAAGTAGATTAGTTGTAAAGCTAAAAAAGCGGTCCCGGCTCAGCCGGGACCGCTTTTTTATGTGCCGGCATTCGTGAAGGAACATGCTGTTATGCCACATTAAACCTTAAACTTCCAACTTCCAACATTAATTTTTTCCAGATTAAACCTTTGCACAACGCAGGCCACATGCACGTTTCAGCAGAAGAAACAACAGTAACGTTGTATCCCTTGCAGCGCATGTGTTACAGGCTGTGTTTGAATGTGTTACTTTGGCACATGCTTTGGATTACCCATAAAACCTTAAACATTTCTCATGAAGAAGATTTTTGCATCTCTTGCAATTGTGATGCTTGCAGCTGCAGGCAGGGCCGATGCGCAGTTAAGCTTTGGTATTAAAGGTGGCGTTAGTTTCACCAACATTTCAAACGAATACAACGACCTGACAAGAACAACAGGTCACGGTGGCATTTTCCTCAATTCTAAAATCGGCTATGGATGGGCCATTCAACCCGAGGTGTTGTATGGCGGCATGGGCGACAGGTACCGGCTTATTCCCAACGGCACGGCTACCGAAGCGCTCAGCTACATCCAGATCCCGGTAATGTTCCAGTACTACCCGGTACGTGAGTTTTACCTCGAGTTTGGTCCGCAGCTGGGTTTGTTAACCGATGCCAAAGAAAAAGCACCGCGCACCACGGCCGACGTGCAGTACAAGTACAACACGGCCGATTTTGCGCTGAACTTTGGCGCAGGTTTCAAGATCAACCCGGTGATAGGTTTCTATTTCCGCTACAACCTGGGACTGGCTAACCTGCAGAAACCCGAGTATACCAACGATACCTACCAGAACAGGGGCGTATTGCTGGGTATGGACTTAACGCTGTTCCACAGCGGCGGCAACGGGTATGGCAACAGGGGCGGCGGCCACAGACCCGGTCATAGAAGAAGGTATTAACTACCACTAAGAAGTACGTAATAAAAAAGGGGCAGCGGTTTAACCGGTGCCCCTTTTTATAGGTAAACACTTTGCAGTGTTGTGATACTAAATATCGATCGCTTCGCCGTAAGCCACAGCAGTTGCTTCTTTCAGCGCTTCGCTCATGGTAGGGTGCGGGTGAATGGCGTTCAGAATTTCATGTGCGGTAGTTTCGAGCTTGCGTGCTACAGAAACTTCGGCAATCATGTCTGTTACGTTGGCACCAATCATGTGTGCACCCAGGAATTCACCGTATTTGGCATCAAAGATAACTTTTACGAAACCTTCAGTAGCACCAGCAGCGCTGGCTTTGCCTGAAGCGATGAAGGGGAATTTACCCACTTTAATTTCGTAACCTGCTTCCTTCGCTGCTTTCTCGGTATAACCGATGCTGGCAATTTCAGGTGTGCAGTAAGTACAACCCGGTACATTGTTGTAATCAATAATATCAGGTTCGTGGTGGTATTTTTTCTCCAGGAAGCCAATGTACTCAGCAGCATTGATACCTTCTTTGGTAGCAACGTGTGCCAGGGCCTGGCCAGGTACACAGTCGCCGATTGCAAAGAAACCGGGAACATTGGTCTGGTAGTATTTGTCAACCGTGATTTTGCCTTTTTCCGTTTTAATGCCCAGCTCTTCCAGGCCAATGTTTTCGATATTGGCCGCAATACCAACAGCGCTTAACACGATGTCTGCTTCCAGTGTAGTGGTAGTGCCATCCTGTTTTTTAACAATGGCTTTTACACCTGCACCGCTGTTTTCCACTTTTTCAACAGAAGCATTGGTCATTACTTCAATACCTATTTTCCTGAACTGTTTTTCCAGTTCTTTCGATACGTCTTCATCTTCAACAGGCACAATGCGCGGCAAAAACTCAACGATGGTTACCTTGGTGCCCATGCTGTTGTAGAAGTAAGCAAACTCAACGCCAATGGCGCCGCTGCCTACCACGATCATGCTTTTGGGAACCGTAGGCAATACCAGGGCCTCACGGTAGCCGATTACCTTTTTGCCATCAATAGGCAGGTTTGGCAACTGGCGTGAGCGTGCACCGGTAGCAATTACCACGTATTTGCCTTCCACAATCTGTTTTGAACCGTCAGCAGCAGTTACTTCCACCTGGCCTTTGGCCTTCAGTTTACCGTAACCCATGATAACGTCAATCTTATTTTTTTTCATCAAGAACTGAACACCCTTGCTCATTTTGTCGGCAACGCCACGGCTGCGTTTGATAACCGCGCCAAAATCAGCTTCAACACCGCTGGCGTTAATACCATAAGCAGTGCTGTGTTTCATATATTCGTAAACCTGAGCGCTTTTTAACAATGCTTTTGTTGGAATACAGCCCCAGTTCAGGCAAATGCCACCCAATGATTCTTTTTCAATGATTGCCACTTTAAATCCTAACTGAGAAGCCCTGATAGCGGCAGGATAACCGCCAGGCCCGCTGCCCAAAACAATTACGTCGTATGCCATAGCAATAGAGTATTTAATTGATAAGATGTGCGAAAATACGTTTACAGCGCCAAATGAAAAAAAATCAGTTCAGCACCATCCTCAAGGTAAAAAACATAATGCTATTTAACATATTGCACCCATCACGTATACATGGAAAACTAACAAACATGCGCATAATTCTTTCCGCAACGCTGCCAAAAATCAGTAACTTAGGCCGCTTTGATTGATTTATTGCCCGCCAACCAAGACAACCGTATTTAAATGGATAACGCATTACAACAATTCAAGAACCTTGTAGGAATCAAGTTTCAGTTGTACAACAGTCTTTTCACCGCCCTTCCCTTTCATCGTATTGAAAAAACCGGCGTTCTGCTCTCCCTGTTCCTGATTCATTGCGAAGAAGGTTACCGAAAGCAGCAAAGCCCGGTGGATATCATCAATTCTTTTCTTACCCAGTACACCGGGTACCAGAAAGAGCAGGAGCAGATTGATTTGCTGTTTCGCTTTATCCAGTACTCCGAACGCCAGGTGGTGCTATTCGATGCGCTGGAAGATGCCGCTTTTAAACAGGTGCGTGATATCAATGGCCCCGGTACACTGAAACAGCTTGCAGGCTCTATCATACAATCGCAGAAAGAAGAAGAGCTGGCCGATAAACTGAAACATTTCTGTGTGCGCCTGGTGCTTACTGCACACCCCACGCAGTTTTATCCCGGCTCTGTGCTCGGTATTATCAACGATTTGGGTAAGGCCCTTACCGCAGGCGATTCTGCCATGGTGAACCTGTACCTGCAGCAGCTCGGCAAAACACCATTCCTGCAAAAACAGAAACCTACCCCGTACGATGAGGCGGTAAGTCTCATCTGGTACATGGAAAATGTTTTCTACCAGGCTTCAGGCAAAATACTGGCCGAGCTGAAGAGCCAGTTCCCGCATGCGGTGGATGAAAACAACAGCGTGTTCCGACTGGGCTTCTGGCCCGGTGGCGACAGGGATGGTAACCCGTTTGTAAACGCAGCAACCACACTCAAAGTGGCCGATGCTTTGCGTGGCAGCATTATGAAATGTTATTACTTTGATGTGCGCCGCCTCAAGCGCAGGCTCACGTTTAAAGGAGTTGAACAGCCTATTGCTGCGCTGGAAACCAAACTGTACAACAATCTGTTTATACCCGGTCACCAAACCGATATTTCCAGTAAGGAGCTATTACAAACCCTGCGTGATATCCGCGAAACGCTGATCACGCAACACAATGGTTTGTTCCTGTACATGGTAGACAGCCTTATCAGCAAAGTGCAGCTGTTTGGCTTGTACTTCGCTTCGCTCGACATTCGCCAGGATAGCACGGTGCTTACCGCCACTGTAGAAGCAGCCGCACAAACCGGCGCCCTGCCCGCCAATTATACATCGCTCAGCGATACGGAGAAAATCAATGCACTGTTGCATGCGAAACCTGTTGCAGATATCACCGTGCTGAAAGATGCCCTGCATAAGGATACGCTTGAAACCATCGCTGCCATCAAAAACATACAGCAGTACAATGGTGAAGCAGGCTGCCAGCGTTTTATCATTAGCCATACTACCAGTGCGCTCAATGTAATGGAGGTGTACGGACTGTTTTTAATGGGTGGTTATACCGCGGAAAATCTTGACATCGATATTGTTCCCCTGTTCGAAACAGTGGAAGATTTACAACAGGCAGCGGAAACCATGCGCGCCCTGTACCACCTGCAACCTTACCGCGAACACCTGCGCAGGCGCAATAATACGCAAACCATTATGGTGGGCTTCTCTGATGGCACAAAAGACGGTGGTTACCTGATGGCCAACTGGAGTATTTACAAAGCCAAAGATGAACTTACCCGCATTTCCCGCGAGTGTGATATAGATGTGGTGTTCTTCGATGGCCGCGGTGGTCCCCCTGCACGTGGTGGTGGTAAAACGCACAAATTTTACGCATCAATGGGCAGCAATGTGGCCAACAATGAAATTCAGTTAACCATACAGGGACAAACCATCAGCTCTAATTTCGGTACGGTAGACAGTGCGCAGTTTAACATGGAGCAGCTGCTGAATGCAGGCATTACCAATGCCCTGTTCTCGCCCAGCAAAGCCACGTTGAATGAAGAAGAAGCTGCTTTGCTGCAACAGCTGGCTGAAGACAGTTTTGTATCGTACACGGCGTTGAAAAACCATCCCTGTTTCCTTGAATACCTGGGGCATGCCAGTCCGCTGCGTTTCTATGCAGAAACCAATATCGGCAGCCGTCCTGCCAAACGCAATCCCGGCGCCAAACTCAGCCTCAACGATCTGCGCGCCATCCCGTTTGTAGGTGCATGGAGCCAGCTGAAGCAAAACGTAACCGGTTATTACGGTGTGGGCGCCGCCCTGAAAAAAATGGAAGAAGCCGGCAAATGGAAAGAGGTGAAAACCTTGTACCAGCATTCCATGTTCTTCAAAACACTGATGGATAATTGTGAGATGGCCATGAAGAAAAGCTTCTTCCCGCTCACTGCCTTCCTCTCACGCCACCCCAAATACGGCGAGCTGTGGAACATGATTTATGAAGAGTACGAGCTTACTAAGAAATATGTGCTGAAACTCTCCGGCGAATCAGATCTCATGGGCGATTACCCGGTTGATCAGCTGTCTATTCAAATGCGCGAACGCATTGTGCTGCCACTGGTAACCATACAGCAGTACGGCATTACCAAAGTGCGCGAGCTGGAAGAAAAACTCATTACCAGCCCGCAGAAAGACAGCTACGAGAAACTGGTCATGCGCTGCTCCTTCGGTATCATCAACGCAGGAAGGAATTCTGCATAGTACAGTGAATAGTGAACGGTCAATAGTGAATAAATTATGCCAAAAGGCTCGCACCTGCGAGCCTTTTGGCATACTGCCTCTGTCAGTGCCCTCACTGGTAAGCATTTTCCGCAAGGCGCCCCAATGCTCCGCTCGCGGAGCTCAGCGCATTTTTCGCGGTTTGTTCTTCGACTTCGGTAATGGCGCTCGTTCCATGATTTCCGCGCTTTCCGCGAAACAAAAAAGCCGTCCGGAGGACAGCCTTTTCATTTTGCAGTTAGTATTGGGTTGATGGGTTGGTAACGTTCTTATGCCGGAACTGCAACGCGTGAAGGTTTTTTTACTTCCTGCGCTTCTGCAACAGGCGCTGTTTCGCCATGTACCAGCGAACCATATTCTTCGTTGTGCTGTGAAGCATCGAGACCAAGCTCTTCTTCTTCTTCGCTTACGCGCAGCGGCTGTATAAAGTTGATGAATTTAAAGATGCCGTAAGATACCGTAAAGCTGTAGCCGATTACAATGGCCAGTGCTTTTACCTGCGTGAAAAAGAATGCAGCATTGCCATAAAACAGGCCGTCGTTACCACCGCTGTTCACGGTTTTGGTAGCAAACACACCGGTGAGCAACATGCCTACCATACCGCCCAGCCCATGACAGGGGAATACATCCAGCGTATCGTCGAGTGTAGATTTCTGTTTGTAGTACACAGCTGCATTTGAGATGATGGCTGCTACAACGCCGATGAAGATGCTCTGCGGCACAGCAACAAAACCGGCTGCAGGGGTAATGGCTACCAGGCCAACCACCGCACCAATACAAAAGCCGAGCGCAGAAGGTTTTTTGCCGCGCATTACATCAAAAAACATCCATGATAAACCGGCAGCGCCTGCAGCTGTGTTAGTGGTAGCAAAGGCAGATACCGCCAAACCGTTGGCAGCCAGTGCAGAACCTGCGTTAAAGCCAAACCAGCCAAACCACAATAAACCGGTGCCGATTAATACATAAGGTACATTGGCCGGTGGAATTTCTTTCTGCTCAATATGGGCTTTGCGTCGTTTCAATACCAGCGCACCTGCAAGGGCAGCGCAGCCGGCAGAAATATGAACCACAGTGCCGCCTGCAAAATCAAGCGCGCCCATTTTAAACAGGAAACCATCCGGGTGCCAGGTCCAGTGTGCAATAGGTGCGTACACCAGCAGGCTGAACAGGCATATAAACAGTACATAAGATGTAAAACGGATACGCTCAGCCACAGCGCCAACCACCAGTCCGGGTGTAATAATGGCAAACATCAGCTGAAACAGCGCGAACAGCGCCAGCGGTATGGTAGGGGCCAGGCTCCAGGGGGCGCCGGATACCACACCTTTAAAAAACAGGTGGGTCATCGGGTTACCGATAATGCCATGCCAGCTCTCGCCAAAACACAGGCTATAGCCAACCACTACCCATAACACACTCACTACACCTGCAGCTACCAGGCTTTTCATCATGGTAGAGATCACGTTTTTGCGGTGAACCATACCGCCGTAAAAAAAAGCAAGGCCGGGTGTCATTAAAAACACCAGGGCAGTGGCAACAATAATCCATACAATATCGGCACTGCTGTATTTGCTTGCATCACTGAAAACAGGCGCAGAAGGCACAAACATGGCGGCCAGGGCAATTACGGCCAGCACTACAAAGGGAACAACCCGTTTGGCGGAATACTTCATCGTAAAATCGTAAAAAGTTTAATATGAACTATGAGAACTAAAGTTAGGAATAAAATATACTAACGCCTGTTTCGTGTTATATATAAATATTTTTTATTTAAGGCTGGTTTCCTTTATTGATAAGGCTTACAGCCGAAAATACATGCTTTTTAAAAACTGGTTAATTTTTGAGGATGTGCGATGTTTCTACGGTTTGGGGCAAAAAAATCCTGCCTTTTTCACTGGTTACAGGAAAAAGGCAGGAAATAAGCTTTGCAGCAGCAGGTAATGTTCAGGGTTAAAACTTATAAATGGCTGCAATCAAAAAGTTGCCGGCCGACTTGGTGGGGTCGCCGCTGCTTTTAACGAACATATCGCTGTTATTGGAATGCTCAATACGTATTTCAGGGATGAATGTCAGTGAATGAAACGTGAAATGTCCGCTCAGGGTGCTGGCCAGCACATGGCCATTCAGCTGTGCCGAGGCTGTGCTGTTTTTGTCGTCAAAGTACTCTTCGCGCAGGGTTAAGCCAAACAGGTCATTGGCATCGTAATTCAGGTAAAGCGCTGTGCCCCACCAGTTTTTGTTGCTGGTGAATTTGTCGCTGCCTTCGTACATTTTGCGGGTAGCCAGGCTGCCGTTTACGGCCAGGTTAAAGTGTTTGTTTACCGTACCGGTAATTACCACATCATACTGGCTGCCTTTCGAGGTATCGGCGCCGCGCCAGTTTACATAACCGAAGGTGGCTTTCACATTGTCCGATACCTGGTAGCTGTACTGTGCAATCACAGACAGTTTGCGGTACAAATCATCCGGTACCGTTTTGCGGTCAGGCGGGTTGGTTAACCCGATCATAAACGTGCTTTTGCCCGAAGTGATATCGGCTTTTACACCCGTGTGAAAGAATGGCCCATTTGAGAACAGGTAGCTCATGCTGTAATTGCGGTTGGCATACGCATCGGCTACCTCGTAGCCGATGTGCGTATACCAGCTGCCCGCAGTGAGCTTTAACCAGCTGGTAGGTAAATAACTGATGTACAATTGTTTTACCGCAGCGGTAATGCCATCGTCGTTGTATGAAAATTCTTTGGCCCTGTTACCAAATCCCAGGTCGGCCACCATTTCGGTTTTGCCGGTTTTGTACTCGAATTTCAGGGACGCCATACCCAGTTCAAAGCTGTTGTGCGATTTGGTGAAACTGGTATAGTTGTTGGCACTTGTTTTTGCGAAATCGTATTTATAATAAGTATCTACAGAACCGCTTATTTCAAGGGCAGGTGTTTTGGTGCTGTCTTGCGAAAATGCCGCGTTACAGGCACACAATACCAGCCCTGTTGCAAATAATTTTTGTAACATTGCTTTACGTTTTAGTTTTCATGAAAAGGTGTTGCACGGCGCTACGCTTGTTCCAGAAGCGTAGTATTATGCCAGCAATGCCTTTTCTAATTTTTCAGCATGACCATTTTCGCCTGGTGTAACCAGAGTGTGTGTACCGGCATAAGCTTCGTTGTGCTGTGAAGCATCGAGGCCCAGTTCTTCTTCAACACTGCTTACACGCAAAGGCTGAATGAAGTTGATGAACTTGAATATGCCGAATGATACTATAAAGCTGTATCCCACCACAATCAGCAGGGCTTTTACCTGGGTAAGAAAGAAGGCCGCATTGCCATAAAACAGGCCGTCGTTGCCGCCGCTGTTCACGGTTTTGGTAGCGAATATGCCGGTAAGCAGCATACCCACCATACCACCTATGCCATGGCAGGGAAATACATCCAGTGTATCGTCGAGTGTAGATTTCTGTTTGTAGTACACAGCTGCATTTGAGATGATGGCTGCTACAACGCCGATGAAGATGCTCTGCGGTACTGCTACAAAACCGGCTGCAGGGGTAATGGCTACCAGGCCAACTACCGCACCGATACAAAAACCGAGTGCAGATGGCTTTTTGCCGCGCATTACATCAAAGAACATCCATGATAAACCGGCTGCACCTGCAGCTGTATTGGTGGTGGCGAATGCTGAAACAGACAGGGCGTTGGCGCCAAGTGCCGAGCCTGCGTTGAAGCCAAACCAGCCAAACCACAGCAAACCGGTGCCGATTAATACATAAGGCACATTGGCCGGCGGAATTTCCTGGTGCTCAATATGGGCTTTGCGGCGTTTCAATACCAGCGCACCTGCAAGGGCAGCACAACCGGCAGAAATATGTACTACAGTACCTCCTGCAAAGTCTAATACGCCCATTTTAAACAGGAAGCCATCAGGATGCCAGGTCCAGTGTGCAATAGGTGCGTACACTAGCAGGCTGAACAGGCAGATGAATAGCACGTAACTGGTAAAGCGGATACGTTCTGCCACGGCGCCTACTACCAGGCCGGGC
Organism: Deminuibacter soli; assembly: GCF_003412455.1. Lineage (GTDB taxonomy): Bacteria > Bacteroidota > Bacteroidia > Chitinophagales > Chitinophagaceae > Deminuibacter > Deminuibacter soli. The sequence goes on from NZ_QTJU01000004.1 coordinate 88,129, forward strand.
GTAATAATCGCGAACATCAGTTGAAACAGTGCAAACAATCCCAGCGGAATGGTAGGACCAAGGCTCCAGGGAGCGCCGGAGGCTACGCCTTTAAAAAACAGGTGTGTCATGGGGTTGCCGATAAGGCCGTGAACCGATTCTCCAAAACACAGGCTGTAGCCAACTACCACCCATAATACGCTCACCACGCCTGCAGCAACCAGGCTTTTCATCATGGTAGAGATTACGTTTTTGCGGTGAACCATGCCGCCGTAAAAAAAGGCGAGGCCGGGTGTCATTAAAAATACCAGCGCCGTGGCTACAATAATCCAGGCTGTGTCTGCAGCATTGTATTTGCTTACATCTGCAAAAGAAGGAAGAGAGGGTACAAAAATCGCTGCAACCGCAATGGCGGCCAGGATCACGAAGGGCGCGAAGCGCTTAGAGGTCGGCGTTTGCATGTTAGATTGGGATTAAATTAAGAATAATTATATATAATATAATTCATCCTGAAGTTAAAAATTAATTAACAGAAAACATTGTGTTTACATATATATTATTACGAGTAATGTATAGTATAATGCGGAAAAAAATTGCGGAAACAATAGGGGCAACGGGTTTTTGTTAGAAAAAATGCAGAAAAACATGATTTTTATTGAATACACTTACAAACAGGCATAAAAAAACCACCCCGGAGGGTGGTTTCATATAATCCGAAAATTGCTGAATTATTCTACAAAAATGCCTGTAATAAAGATTCATCCTTTGTTTCGAGGAGTGAATTCCCCATCAAAAACTCGTCTACCTGCCTGGCACACTCCCTTCCTTCGCTGATAGCCCATACTACCAGTGACTGTCCGCGACGCATATCACCACAGGTAAACACTTTCTGGATATTGGTCTGGTAGGCTTTCTCTGTTGCCTTTACATTACCACGGTCGTCCAGGTCAACGCCCAGCTGTTTTACCATGCCCTCGTGCTGCGGGTGCACAAAGCCCATGGCCAGCAATACCAGCTCGCAGGGAATGGTGCGTTCGCTGCCGGGTACTTCAGCAAAGCTGGCGGCGCGGCCATCGTCGTTCATTTTCCATTCCAGGTCCACGATCTTCAGTGCTTTCAGTTTGCCCTGCTCGTCGGCTACAAATTCTTTGGTAGAAATTGCCCAGTGACGTTCAACACCTTCTTCATGCGAAGAAGAGGTTTTTAATATCATGGGGTAGGTAGGCCATGGCATGTAAGCGGTGCGGCTGCTGCTGGGTTTGGGCAACAGCTCAAACTGGGTTACGCTTTTGGCGCCATGCCTGTTTGAAGTACCTACGCAGTCGCTGCCTGTATCACCACCGCCTATCACTACTACGTTTTTACCGGTAGCCAGTATATCTGCCGCTTCAAAGGTTTCGCTGCCTACGCGTTTGTTCTGTTGTTTCAGAAAATCCATTGCGTAATGTATACCCTGTATATCGCGGCCGGGTGCGGGCAAATCGCGCGGAATGGTTGAACCGCCTGCCAGCACAATGGTGTGGTATTCGCGCAGCAGGTCATTGATGCTTACATTAACACCCACATTGGCATTACACTGGAAGGTTACGCCTTCTTCTTCCATCAGTTTTATCCTTCTGTCGATAACGGTTTTCCCCAGTTTAAAATCAGGGATACCGAAACGGAGCAGGCCACCGGGTTTGCTGTCGCGCTCAAATACGGTAACGGTATGGCCGGCATAGTTGAGCTGTGCAGCTGCAGCCAGGCCTGCGGGACCGCTGCCTACCACGGCTATCTTTTTGCCGGTACGCATATTGGGCTTGCGGGCTTTTACCAGGCCCTGTTCAAACGCAATTTCAATAATGTGTTTCTCTATTTCTTCGATGGCTACAGGTGGCTGGTTAATGCCCAGTACGCATGCGCTTTCGCAGGGGGCCGGACAAATGCGGCCTGTAAATTCAGGGAAGTTATTGGTAGATGTCAGTATTTCATAAGCGTTTTTCCAGTTCTTATCATACACCGCATCATTAAACTCAGGTATAACATTACCCAGCGGGCAGCCGCTGTGGCAGAAGGGAACGCCGCAGTTCATGCAGCGTGCAGCCTGCTGGTTCAGTTTGTCTTTGCTGTATTGCTCAACAAACTCACGGTAATCATTCACGCGCTCCTGCGGTGAACGTTTGCCGGGAAGCTCCCGGGTAAATTCTATAAAGCCGGTTGGTTTACCCATTTTTATCGATTGGCAGCAGGTGGTTGAAGGCATGCGCAGCAGGTGTATCCTGTTGCGCATGCGTATGCCTGCTTTGTTTGTTAATGTTGTTGATGACTATTTTTTCACTTTAACTTTTGCAGCTTCTTCTTCGGCTGCGGCTTTGGCGGCCAGTACTTTTTTGTAATCCCTCGGGAATACTTTCACAAAGTGCTGGAGCTGGCTTTCAAAGTCAGACAATACAAACTGTGCAACCGCACTGCCTGTGTAGTTCACGTGCCTGCTGATCAGTGTGTGCAATGCTTTGGCATCTGCCTGTGTAAGCGGGTCAAGGTCTACCATCTCTGTGTTGCAGAGGCTGGCGAAATTGCCTTTTACATCATACACATACGCTACGCCGCCACTCATGCCTGCCGCGAAGTTGCGGCCCGTGGTGCCGAGAATAACTACTGTGCCACCGGTCATGTATTCACAACCGTGATCGCCTACACCTTCGGTTACCACACTGGCGCCTGAGTTGCGCACACAGAAACGCTCGCCTGCCTTGCCACGGATAAAGGCTTCACCACTGGTGGCACCGTAGAAGGCTACGTTGCCGATAATGATGTTGTCTTCAGGCAGGTAGGTGGCCTGTTTGTGCGGGTACACAATTAAGCGTGCACCACTTAAGCCTTTGCCGAAATAGTCATTGGCATCACCTTCCAGTTCAAGCGTTACGCCGTTGGTGTTAAAGGCGCCGAAGCTCTGGCCTGCGGTGCCTTTGAATTTAAAGTGAATGGTATTATCGGGCAAACCGGCTGCTTTATAAATTTTGGTAATCTCGTTGCTGAGTATGGTACCTGCAGTGCGGTTAATGTTGCGGATAGGGAATGAAGCAGTAACCGGTGTCTGGTTCTCCAGCGCAGGCTGCGCTGCTTTCAGTAACTGCCAGTCCAATACTTCTTTCAGTCCATGATCCTGGTCTTCCTGTTTGTACAGGCCGGTGTATGCAGAAGCAGGTTCTTTATACAGGATGGGCGACAGGTCAATTTTGCTGGCCTTCCAGTGTTTAATATCCGGGCGAACTTCGAGGCATTCAACCTGGCCCACCATTTCATTGATGGTGCGGAAACCAAGCTCGGCCATAATTTCACGCAGTTCCTGTACCATAAAACGGAAGAAGTTGATTACATGGTCAGGATCGCCGGTAAAGCGTTTGCGCAGTTCTCCATCCTGCGTGGCAACACCTACGGGGCAGGTATTGAGATGGCATTTGCGCATCATGATACAACCTTCCACTACCAGTGCGGCAGTGGCAACACCCCATTCTTCTGCACCCAGCAGGGTGGCAATGGCAATATCGCGGCCTGTTTTCATCTGGCCATCGGCCTGTACGGTTACGCGGCTGCGCAGTTTGTTTTTAACCAGGGTTTGGTTGGTTTCTGCAAGACCTAATTCCCATGGCAAACCAGCATGTTTGATAGAGCTTACCGGTGATGCACCGGTGCCGCCGTCATGGCCGGAGATCAATATTACATCGGCCTTGGCTTTTGCCACACCGGCTGCAATAGTGCCCACGCCTGCTTTGGATACCAGTTTCACGTTGATGCGTGCCTGGCGGTTCGCGTTCTTTAAATCAAAGATCAGCTGAGCAAGGTCTTCAATGGAATAAATATCATGGTGCGGTGGTGGTGATATCAAACCAACGCCTGGTGTGCTGTGACGTGTTTTGCCAATCCAGTCATCTACTTTATGACCGGGCAGCTGCCCGCCTTCGCCTGGTTTTGCACCCTGTGCCATTTTAATCTGCAGCTCATCAGCTTCAGTGAGGTACAGGCTGGTTACGCCAAAACGTGCAGAAGCTACCTGCTTAATGGCCGAGCGCATGCTGTCGCCATTGGGCAGTGTCTGGTAGCGTATTTCATCTTCGCCGCCTTCACCGGTATTGCTTTTGCCGCCCAGGCGGTTCATGGCAATGGCCAGCGTGGTGTGTGCTTCCCATGAAATAGAACCAAAGCTCATGGCGCCGGTGGCGAAGCGTTTGTAAATGTTCTCCGCAGGCTCCACTTCATCAATGGAAATGGCTGCGCGGTTGGGTTTAAACTGGAACAGGCTGCGCAGGGTGGCTGCTTTCTCGCTCTGGTCGTTCACCAGTTTCGAGTATTTTTTGAACGTGGTGTAATCGTTCATTTTAGTTGCATGCTGCAGCAGGTGTATGGTAGCCGGGTTAAACAGGTGAAACTCGCCTTTGCGTTTCCACTGGTAAATACCGCCAACAGGTAAACGGTCGGTAGGTATGTCTTTGCGGCTGAATGCCAGGAAATGTTTGGCCAGTGTTTCGCGGGCTATTTCATCCAGTCCAAGTCCTTCAATACGGGAAGTGGCACCGGTAAAATATTTGGCTACTACATCTTTGTTTAAACCGATGATTTCAAAAATCTGTGCACCCTGGTAAGATTGCAGGGTAGAGATGCCCATTTTGGAGAACACTTTCAGCAAGCCGTCGCAGATGGCTTTGATGTAGTTTTTCTTCAGGGTATCAATGTCTTGGTCTGTATCCAGCTTGCCGTTGAGCTTCATGTCACGGATAGAAGAGATGGCCAGGTATGGATTGATGGCTGTTGCACCGAATGCCAGCAAACAGGCGAAATGATGCACTTCCCATACATCGCCGGCTTCTACTACAATACCAACCTGCCCGCGCAGTCCTTTGCGGATTAAGTGGTGATGCACGGCAGATACTGCCAGCAGTGTAGGGATGGGCGCGTGATCGCTGTCGATTGCGCGGTCGGATAGTATTACTACTTCAAACCCGTCTTCCACTGCGTCTACTGCGTAGCGGCAAAGGCGTTCAATACCTGCTTTCAGTGAACCGGGTTTGCCGTCTGCACGGAAATAGGTTTGCAATGTTTTTGCCTGGAAAATGCCGGTATCAATACTGCGCAATTTTTCCAGTTCGTGGTTGCTGAGTACGGGGTGTTTCAGCGCTACGGAGTGGCAGGTAAGCGGATCTTCCACCAGCAGGTTGCCGTTATTGCCCACGAAAGTGGCCAGCGACATTACCATGCGTTCGCGGATAGGATCGATCGGCGGGTTGGTTACCTGCGCAAACAGCTGTTTAAAGTAGCTGCTCAGGTGCTGCGGCTGATCGCTCAGTACAGCCAGCGGGGCATCAGTACCCATTGAACCGATGGGCTCCTTGCCATCCAGCGCCATGGGGGCGATCAATGTATCCAGGTCTTCGGTTGAATAACCAAAGGCTTTCTGGTATTTGAAAATCTGGTCGGGTTCCAGGTGTGTGAACATCACACGTGGCTCGGGCAGCTCTTCCAAACGTATTTTGTATTTGTTCAGCCATTCGTTGTAAGGCTTGGCCGAGCAGATGGACTGTTTCAGTTCTTCATCGCTGATAATGCGTCCCTGCTCCATGTCTACCACGAACATCCTGCCCGGCTGCAGGCGGCCGTTTTCCAGCACAAGGGCCGGGTCAACAGGCAGTGCGCCGGTTTCAGATGCCATAATTACACGGTCGTCTTTGGTAACGCAATAGCGTGAAGGACGCAGGCCGTTGCGGTCGAGCGTAGCGCCGATAATGCGGCCGTCGGTAAATGAAATGGAAGCCGGGCCATCCCAGGGTTCCATCATGGCAGCATGGTATTCGTAAAATGCTTTCTTAACCGGGTCCATGTGCTCATTGCCATCCCATGCTTCGGGAATCAGCATCATCATTACATGCGGCAGCGGGCGGCCGGTGAGGGTAAGCAGCTCAATCATGTTGTCCAGGCAGGCGCTGTCACTCTGTGCGGCAGACACAATGGGCAGCAGCATATCCATTTCTTCCTGGGTAAAATAGGGAGAAGTAAATCCTTTCTCGCTTGTTTTTAACCAGTTCAGGTTGCCCTGCAGGGTGTTGATTTCACCGTTGTGTGCAATGTAGCGGAATGGCTGTGCCAGCTTCCACGAAGGGAAGGTGTTGGTGGCAAAGCGGGAATGCACCAGGCCAAAGGCGGCTACAACGCGTTTGTTGTTAAGGTCATGAAAATAGGCGCGTACCTGGCCGCTGGTAAGCTGGCCTTTGTACACTACTGTTTTATAAGAAAGTGAAGCCACGTAAAAACCAATCGCGTCCTGGCGAACGGTGTTGTTTACGGTATGACTGGCGTAGTTGCGCAGTATAAAAAGCTTTCGCTCAAAATCGTCGGGATTATTGATATGATCCGGGCAGGCAATAAACACCTGTTCCATTTCCGGTTCCACGCTCAGGGCTGTGGCTCCAATACCTGCGGTGTTTACGGGCACCTTACGGTAAGTCAGGATTTCCAGTCCCAGTTTTTCGGCGGCACGGTTGAAGATGTCACGGCACTCTTCACGTAATCGTATTTCCCTGGGGAAGAAAAGAACGCCCACTCCATATTTGCCATAGGCTGGCAGGTGAACGCCGAGTTTAATACACTCATCAAAGAAGAATTCGTGCGGCATCTGGATCATAATGCCGGCACCGTCACCAGTGTTGTTTTCACTACCGCTGGCGCCCCTGTGCTCCATGTTTTCAAGGACGGTTAATGCATCAGCAATAATCTGGTGCGACTTGTTGCCTTTGATGTTCGCAACAAAACCAATACCACAGGCGTCGTGTTCAAAGGAGGGGTCGTAAAGGCCCTCATGTCTGTTGAATACAGGCATAGTACAATCGAATATTAAAATGGAAAAATAATATGGAAGGCAACCGATTAAAAATACAAAAACTTAACGTAAAAAGTGAAAAAAATTATTCAAACAGACGTATGTTTGAATGAAATTCAAGATTATCGTCTAATTCATAGATAATTTGCAAACGCTTGTTAGTTAATTCCCAGCCTGTAATTCCACACTTTTTTACGATAAGCACCCGTAGCGATATGCGGCGTATTGTTATACACTGCACCGCAAAACGGCCTGCAAGGTGAACACCATAGGATTAATTTCCGGCAAATACGCGGAACAATTGCATCGTATACCCATTCGCCCTGGTTACCAGGAAAGGCGTAACAATATATCCAGGTAACTTAGTTAAATAGCTGGCGGGTACTGCCCGCAACAGATGGCTAGATCGTGAGCGTTAAATAATGGGATGGAGTTGAAATTTTAATTTCCGACTTTTTTTCGAATATGCCAAAAAAAGTACTGCCGCTGCCGCTCATGGCAGCATAAATGGCGCCTGCATTGTACAGCTGTTTTTTCAATGTTAGCAGCTCAGGATGTAACTGCATAACAGGGGCTTCAAAATCGTTGGTAAGCACGCCGCGCCAGCTTTGTACAGGTTGCTGTATAATAGTGGAGAGGGTAACCGGTGCGGGTTGCGGGGTAATGAGAGAAAACGCCTGGCCGGTAGAAACATGAATGCCCGGGTTGATAACCACAAAGGTGTAAGCCGACAAATCCAGGTTAACCGGCTGCAGTTTTTCGCCGCGGCCTGCTGCATACGCTGGTTTGTTTATAATAAAGAACGGGCAGTCGCTGCCCAGCTGCAGTGCATAATGCATCAGCTGTTCTTCGCTGATGCCCAGCTGGTATTTGCGGTTAAGCAGCTGCAGGGTAAAAGCGCCGTCTGCACTGCCGCCGCCCAGGCCTGCACCCATGGGAATGCTTTTTTGCAGGTGAATCTGCACACCCGGCAGTTGCGGGTAATCCTGTTTTAATAAATGGTAGGCTTTTACGCAAAGGTTGCCTGCCGGATCGCCGGCAATGGGTAAACCAGTGGAAGAAAACTGTGCACCACGCAGCGGGCTGTTGATCACTTCCAGCGCATCGCGCAGGGGTAGGGGGTAAAAAACGGTTTCAAGATCATGAAAGCCATCTTCCCTTTTGCGGGTGATGTGCAGGCCAAGATTAATTTTGCAATTGGGAAATACTACCACAGGTTAAGCTTTCAGGTATGTTTGGCGGCCGGAGTTGTGATTGCAGTGAAACAGGTACTATTTGCGGCGTTTGTTCATTTCGTCACGAATGGTGATGGCGCGGATATAATCTTCCTGCTCCAGCACATCGTTCAGCAATGTCTGCAGCTCTTCAAGCGACATATTGCTCAGGTCTTCCCGCACGCCCGCAGGGCCGGCGGCTGTTTCTGTTTCCTGGACAGGTATATCGGTCTTTTTCTTTTTGCCTGAATCTTCCATTAAAATACCGGCGCTTTCAAGAATGTGCTCATAGGTATAAATGGGGCAGCCGAAACGAACGGCCAGTGCCAGTGCATCGCTTGTTCTGCTGTCTATTTCCACGGTATCGTGTTCGCTTACACAAACCAGCTTGCTGTAAAAAATGCCTTCCTGGAGGTCGTTGATGATAATTTCCATGAGCTCTACGTTAAAAGCATTCATGAAATTTTTCATCAGATCGTGCGTCAGCGGTCTGCTGGGCTGCATGCGTTCAAGGGCAACGGCAATGGCCTGGGCCTCAAAACCTCCGATTACAATAGGCAAGCGGCGCAAACCATTTATTTCGCCCAGCACCACGGCGTAGGAATGTGTTTGCGTAATACTGTGTGAAAGCGCTACTATTTCCAGTTCAATCTTCTTCATGACCTGTGTTAGGACAAAATTTAAGTTATCAGGCAAATGTAAAGATTTCAGCTGTTTAAAAAAGGGGCAATGCCGGAATACTACCCTGTTCTTTAAAAAGCACAATACCTTATTGTTCATTCTGCAACAATTCAAACAAATAAGCTATGCGGGGTTATTGCAGTATTGAAAAAATGTTTAATTTGATAAGCTTTCGTCGAAAAAACGCCTGTATCGCGCGCCAGGCCTTAAAACGTCCCTGCCTCCGCAAAGCAGGGGCGGAGGCAGGGAACTGTTATTTTGCGGTGCCGGTTAACCAACCAGTGCAGCAGCACCAAAAACGCCGGCACTGTCGCCCAGGCTCGGTTTTACTATTGCTACATCCAAACGGTTGTTGAATATATGCTGGCGTAACGATTCGTAGCCCTCGGTGTAAATACTGTCAATATTGCCCACACCGCCGCCAATTACAATTACATCAGGGTCGAGCATATTGGTAATAACAGATAAGGCTTTGCCGAAAAAATGATGCAGGCGCTTAATGGTAGCTGCAGCCGCTTCGTCGGTGCCTTGCTGTTGTACAATGGTTTTCAGTGATACATCGTTCCCGGTAATACTTTTATAATACCGCTGCAGGGCCGGTCCGCTGAGTACGGTTTCTACGCAGCCGGTTTTGCCGCAATAACAGGGCCCGCCGCTTTCATCCAGGAAATTATGTCCCCACTCACCGGCAATGCCGTGCAGGCCGTTCCATATTTTACCGTCAATAACAAGGCCGCCGCCGACACCCGTACCCATAATAACACCAAATACCATCCGTGCTGCGGGGTATTTTTCATTTACCACGCCAAGGTGTGTTTCGGCAAGGGCAAAGCAGTTGGCATCATTGGCAATTTCAACCGGGATCTGCAGCATGGCTTCGAGATCTTTTTTCAGCGGCATGCCGTTCAGTGCCGTGCTGTTGCTGTTTTTCATGGTATGGGTAACCGGGTCAAGCACACCCGGTGTACCAAAACCAATGCGTTGGGGTTGCAGGCCCGATTCCTGTTTCAGCCGGTTCACCAGTGTTTGTATCTGCGACAGAATGTGCTGATACCCCTTGCTGCCTTCTGTATTTACGCGCATGCGCAAAATGGCTTCAGCATCGTTCAGCGAAGGAAGGATCGCTCCTTCAATCTTGGTTCCGCCCAAGTCAATTCCCCAGAGTGGTGTGTTCATGTATCTGATTTGAAAATGTGGAAACGATTGAATGGTTAAATGGTTGACTGTTTTATTGTTACAGCTGAATTTTCGGGCGTAAGTTAGGGAATCTGAAAAAACATCGGACAGATTGTTACAGCTGCTGATTTTTAACAAAACGGCATGCAGCGTACCTGCTGCAGGCGCTGAAATGTTTCGTGATTTTTGTTACATTACAGTACTAAACCAATAACTATGAAGGAAATTTGGGTGAATGAGGTACCGGTTAAAGAAACGGTGCCTGGTTACAAGGGAAGGTTTATACACACGGCAAATATGACGTTTGCCTATTGGGATGTAGAAGCAGGCAGCGTTTCGCCTGAGCACACACATCCGCAGGAGCAGGTGGCCAAAGTACTGGAAGGAAGTTTTGAATTAACCATCGATGGTGAAACCGTGGTGCTGGAACCCGGCAAGATAGTGGTGATTCCGCCGCATGTAAAACACGGCGGCAAGGCCATTACCGATTGCAAGCTGCTGGATGTTTTTTATCCGGTACGTGAAGATTACCGCAGTTTATAAGAAAAATACCCAATTAACAATGGAACAATTGAGACATACACATGTCGTCGATTGTTCCATTTAATTTTATAAAGCATGAACCTCGATTTAACCGGAAAAACAGCGCTCGTAGGCGGCGCATCACAAGGCCTGGGTGCAGCAGTTGCAACAGAACTGGCCGGCCTTGGTGCCAGCGTAATTGTGTGGGCACGCAACGAAGACAAATTGAAAAATGTAGTAGCCTCCCTGCCTTTGAGCAAGGGCCAGCGGCACCGTTACCTGGTGGCAGATTCCAATGAGCCTGCCATGCTGCTGCAACAAATAAAGGCATTACAGCAACAGGGTGTGCAGATACAATTGCTGGTAAACAATACCGGCGGCCCGCCTGCCGGTTTGTTAATTGATACCGATGTAACGGCACTGGAAACCGCTTTCCGCGCACACCTGGTAACAGCACACCTGCTGGTGCAGTGTTTGCTGGAAGATATGAAGACTGCCGGGTACGGGCGTATTGTAAACATTACCTCTACTTCGGTAAAAGAACCCATTGACCAACTGGGTATTTCCAATTCGGTGCGCGCGGCAGTAAGCAACTGGGCTAAAACACTGGCGAATGAAATTGCACAGTACGGCATTACCGTAAACAATGTGTTGCCAGGCTTTACCGCAACAGACCGCATTAAGACTTTGTTTGGAAAACGGGCCGAAAGCGCAGGCACAACAACAGCAGCAATTACAGCGCAGGAAACAGCACGCATACCCGCACGCAGGATAGGTAAACCGGAAGAATTTGCCGCAGCGGTGGCGTTTTTATGTTCACCCGCAGCGGCTTATATCAATGGTGTTAATTTACCGGTTGACGGTGGCAGGTTAAATGGTTTGTAGTACATTCAATATCCAAAGTTTATTACAATACAGCACTTATGAAATCACGATTCTCCGGCCATGTACTGCTCCCGGGCAGCGACAAGCAGGCGCCTGATGCTACACGGTTAGCTGCCTGCGAACACCACGATGTTATTGAAGTATCCCTTTATTTAAAACCACCAAAGCCATTGCCAGCCGGCAATGAACCGGCTATCCAGCCACTGGCGCGAACGGAGTTTAACAACCGCTTTGCTGCCAGTAATGAAGATCTGCAAACCGTTGCAGAATTTGCGCATACGTATGGCTTAACTGTTGTTCGGTCAGATGCAGCTTTGCGACTTGTAGAGCTGCGCGGCACCATACAACACATGCAGGAGGCATTCAAAGTATCGCTTTCGAAGTATAAAAATCAAACGGGGCAGGAGTTTCGCGGCCGCGAAGGGGTTATACAAATACCCGAGGAATTAAGCAGTATTGTAGAAGGTGTGTTTGGGCTTGACAACCGCCCGCTTGCTACACCCAAATTCCAGGTGTATAAAAAAGAACAGGAACCTAAAGTAGTTGCAGCCGCACAGGTGCAGGCATCTTTTAATCCCAATGAACTGGCCAAACTGTACAACTATCCCTCAGATGTTACGGGTAAAGACCAGTGCATTGCCATTATTGAACTGGGCGGTGGTTACAAGCCTGCCGATATCACCAGTTATTTTGCAGGGCTGCAGCTTACTGCACCCAAAGTAGTGGCTATATCGGTAGATGGCGCCACCAATGCCCCTTCCACGCCCGATAGTGCAGATGGTGAAGTATTGCTGGATATAGAAGTGGCAGGCGCTGTTGCCCCCGGCGCAACCATTGCCGTATACTTTGCACCCAATACCGATAAAGGTTTTCTCGATGCCATTAAGCAGGCAGTACATGATGCCACTTATAAACCTTCGGTTGTTTCCATCAGCTGGGGCGCTGCAGAAGAACAGTGGACCAGCCAGTCACTTACCACTTATAACCAGGCCTTCCAGGAAGCAGCTGCACTGGGTGTTTCCGTGTGTGCGGCAGCAGGCGATTCTGGTTCAAACGACAATGTAAACGATGGAAAGGCGCATGTAGATTTTCCTGCATCAAGTCCGTATGTGCTGGGCTGCGGTGGTACCAAGCTCGATGTGAGCAATGGCCAGATAACCAGTGAAGTGGTTTGGCACGAAAGTAACGACAGCGCAACAGGCGGTGGCATCAGTGCCGTATTTCCCTTACCCGATTACCAGCAGTCGGCTGCCATACCGGTGTCTGTGAACGATAAAAAAGCAGGCCGTGGCGTGCCTGATGTGGCTGCCGTAGCCGACCCTGCCACCGGGTACAATGTACTGGTAGATGGCCAGCGAATGGTAATAGGCGGCACCAGCGCTGTTGCACCGCTGATGGCCGGCTTAATTGCACTGATTAATGAAAGCCTTAAAAAACAGGTGGGTTTTATTCACCCGCAGCTGTATGCGGCAACCGGTGTTTGCCGCGACATTACATCAGGCAACAACATTACGGTAAGCGGCAACAAGGGGTATACTTCAGGCAAGGGCTGGGACGCCTGTACAGGCATTGGCGTTCCCGATGGTATGAAGCTGCGCGACCTGCTGAAACAGGGAACGGCGTAGCTTATTTCAACGGTTAAGAAACAAATCTGGCAGACAGAACCAGCGAATTTGTCTATAATAACGTATTAATAACGGAAAGAATAAAGTAGTATTGCGCGCCGGTATGGTCTCCATGCCGGCGTCAGTATTTTAACAACCTGAAACATTCAATCAAAATGAAGAAAAAGCTGTTGCTTCCCTTTATCATTTGCCTGCTGGTGCATGTGGCGCAGGCGCAAACCTTTCATGTGGGTTTAAAAGGTGGCCTGAACCTTTCTGAAAACCATGGCAATGGTATGAGCGCCACCTTTAAATCCGGTTATGATATCGGCGGTTATGCCAATATCGGTTTCGGTGACAAATGGTCTATCCAGCCCGAGCTGTTTTATTCCCTTCGCAACCCTACGGCGAGTGATCATTTTCTTACCTATTACAACAACAACGGCAACACGCTGTACGAACCGATTGCCCGTTTAAGTTATATCAGCCTGCCTGTGCTGGCACGCTACAGCATTAAAAAATGGCTGGCAGTAAGTGCTGGTCCGCAGTTCAATTACATTGCTTTTGATGATGATAATTACCGTAAAGACTACGGCGATTCATTCAGGAAAACAGATATCGGTGCTGCAGCCCAGGTAGAGCTTACACTGGATAAAGTAACATTCTATGCACGTTATTACGCCGGTTTAACCAATATCGAAAATATTGACAGCAGGTATACCTGGAAATCGCGCCAGCTGGGTGTGGGTGTAGGTTTCAGACTGTTCTAAACATATTCCGTGAATAAAAAAGCCGTCCGCATTTATTAAGCAGGACGGCTTTTTTTATTGTATATAACAATGAAACCATTGTTCCATTCAACCATTACTTTTTGATCGCCTTAATGGCTTCGGTGAGTTGCGGCACCACTTCAAAAGCATCACCTACAATACCGTAGTCTGCAGCTTTAAAGAAAGGCGCTTCAGGGTCTTTGTTAATCACCACAATCACCTTGCTCCTGTTAACACCGGCCAGGTGCTGTATGGCGCCTGAAATGCCGATAGCAATATACAGGTTGGGTGCAATCTGGATACCTGTTTGACCCACGTGCTCATGGTGCGGGCGCCAGTGTGAATCTGCCACAGGGCGGCTGCAGGCTGTTGCTGCATGCAGCGTATGCGCCAGGTCTTCTACCAGCTTCCAGTTTTCGGGGCCTTTTAAGCCGCGGCCACCGCTTACTACTATTTCCGCTTCTGTCAATGGCACTTCGCCGCTTACTTTGTTTACTGCAGTCACTGTTACTTTAGGCACATCGGGTGTTAACGACAACTGGTTAACAGCCGCAGTGCCTTCTGCAGTTTTAATGCTATAGCTGTTGGGGTTAAGGGTAATGATTTTTACGGCAGAACTGATGGCGATATTGGCAAAAGCCTTACCGCTGAATACCGATTTCTTCACCACAAAACCATTCGACGTATCGGGCAACGCCACAGCGCCTGTTACCAGGCCTGCTTTCAGCAGGGCAGATACGCGTGGTGCCACTGCTTTGCCGGTTTGATTGTGTGCAAACACAAGCACCGTTGCATCACCCACAGCCTGGGCAACCAGTTTAGCCTGCACCTGTGCATCCAGCTGGTTCAGTGCTTCGTTGTTTACCTGGTGAACAGTAGTAATGCCATATTTACCCAGCGCTGCAAGATCATCGCTTACGGTACCCAGCAACAAACCACCGGCTTGTACACCCAGTTGCCTGGCCAGGTCAGCACCATATGTCAATGCTTCAAACGCCGCTTTTTTGATATGACCATCTGCGTGGTCGATGAATATTAGAACAGACATGATAATTTGAAAATTTGCTCCGGGATACTTCCTCCGGAAGAGTTTGAAAATCGGTTTGGATGGCTGGATTGTTTTATTGTTTGATGGTTATAACCATAAAGCCATTCAACCATCTAACCATTAAATCACTTTCGCTTCTTCGTGCAGCAACCTTACCAGTTCTGCAACGTTATCGGCAGGTACCAGTTTAACACCGGCTTTGGCAGGTGGCAGTTCAAAGCTGGCTACGCTGGTAAGGCTGTCGGCTGCTGCGGGTTCAACCACTTTCAATGGTTTGGTGCGGGCAGCCATAATGCCGCGCATGTTGGGAATGCGTTGTTCGGCTACACCTTTCTGGCAGCTGATTACAGCAGGCAGGCTTACGCTGTTCACTTCTTCGCCACCTTCAATTTCGCGGTTAACAGTAGCGGTAGCGCCGTTGAGTTCAAATTTGGTGGCAAGGGAAATATAGGGGAGATCGAGCAAACCGGCTACCAGGCCACCGATAGACGAGCCGTTGTAGTCAATGGTTTCCTTTCCGGTAAAAATAAGGTCATACGCCCCTTCTTTGGCGATGGCAGCAATTTGGGAAGCAATGTAAAAGCTGTCGTGGTTATCGGTGTTTACGCGGAAAGCTTCATCACCGCCCAGGGCCAGTGCCTTGCGGATAATGGGCTCGGCATCTGCACCGCCTACGGTAACCAGGTGTACGGTAATGGAAGCGTCTTTTTCTTTCAGTTCAATGGCGCGCACAAGGGCATACCATTCGTCGTACGGATTAATGATCCATTGCACACCAGCATCGTCAAATTTGGTGTTGCCGTTGGTGAAGGCAATCTTCGAAGTGGTGTCGGGTGTTTTACTAACACAGACTAATATCTTCATATAACACTAATTTTGAAAAAATTCCTTTCGGGTAAAGATAGGAAGGATAAATAAGTTGTTTATGCAACCATTTGATACAAATATAATTTTTCTATGGATAGAATAGCGCAGCTGCAGACTTTTTTAGCCCAAACACCAAAAGATAACTTCGTTCGCCATGCCCTGGCGCTGGAGTATATCAAAGCAGGTAATGATGTGGCAGCCCGCGTGCTGTTCGAGGAATTGCTGGCAGATTCGCCTGATTATACGGGTTCGTATTATCACCTCGGCAAATTATACGAGCGCAGCCATCTTACCGATTTGGCCATTGCCTGTTACGAAAAGGGCATGGCAGCAGCTAAACAGGCCGGTGAAAAGCATGCCTACAACGAATTGCAATCTGCTTACGAAGACCTGGTGTATTAGCACCGCCACATACGTTTAGCCCAATAGTAAATCAGCATTCATTACAAAGGATTGAAGTGAAAGGACAAAGTATAAAGCCCGTTATTACCGTTTTATTGAGCCTGTTTTTTGTAGCAGCTGCCCATGCGCAGGCAGACAGTACACTGCACGATACCATCAGCATTAAAAGGCACTGGTGGCAGCCCGATTCACTGGTAAACAAAAAGCTGAGCTGGCTGCCCATCCCGGGCATAAGCAGCAGCCCTGAAACCGGTTTGCGTTTTGGGCTGGTGCTGCAGTATTTCCTGAACACCTCTACAGGTAAGGATTCTACGAAGAAAGCACGTGATTCATATGCCTATATCGAAGGCTTGTATTCTACCAGGAAGCAAACCACCATTGAATCGTACACACAGCTGTTTACGGCAGGGGAAAAATATTTTATCCGCAACCGCATTGGCTATTCTGATAACAACGAACGTTTATGGGGCTTTGGCAACCATACCGTAGCTGCCGATGCGTATGAGCTGGTGCGTTATTCGCGCTGGTACTGGCAGGCCAGTGTGGCCAGGCAGGTGCGCAATCATTTTTTTGCAGGCATCAATTTCAACCTCAGCCGCACCTACAATGTGCGCGGTGAAATAAAAGATTCCAACCTGCTGTACCAGCAACCGGGCGAATTTGGCAGCGGTATTGTTGGCGCAGGCCCTACGCTGGTGTGGGATAAACGGGATCATCCATTAAGTCCGCATACAGGCTGGTATGGCGAACTGGCAGCTACTTTTTATGCGCGTGTGCTGGGCGCGGGTTATGCGTACAGTGAGTACCATGCCGATTTCAGGAAATACGTACAACTGCACGATAACAGTGTGCTGGCTTTCCAGGGCTGGGGTTCGTTTACCGGCGGTACAGTTCCCTGGCGCGAGCAGCCACGCCTTGGCAACAGCATGATTATGCGCGGTTATTTCGGCGGGCGTTTCAGGGATAACCAGTATGCAGCTGTGCAAACAGAATACCGCAAGCCTGTGCACCGGTTGGTAACGCTGGCCGTATTTGCATCGGCAGGGGAAGTACAACACACAGTGGGGGATTTTAATTTCAGTGATCTCCGCGCCGCCGCAGGCGGCGGGGTACGCCTGCTGATTAACAAGGCCAAGCAAGTGGCGGTGCGCATAGATTATGCACGCTCAACAGATCACACTTCCGGGTTCTACTTCAAAATAGGAGAAGCGTTTTAGTGCGCGGGTGCCGATTATATTTTTACCGCAAAGAACACAAAGGGAAAACCCACAAAGTTCACAAAGAAGCCGTTAACTAAACGACATTGAATCGTCAGTCGTGAGTGAAGAAAGCCGTCGAGAATCGAGAATCGACACATCGAGACTATCTTAGCGAGTATCAAATTTCAGCTGTCGCTGAGGCGATTTACGCTACACAAGCTTGTAGCTTGCAGCTGTTACCAATCGTGAGTGAGAAGCGGGGATCGTGCGCTTCTTTGTGTTCTTTGCGTTTTTCTCTCTTTGTGTTCTTTGCGGTAAAAAATAACTCAATGCTTAACCAAACCAACATTGAATCGTGAGTAGTGAATAAAAAACGAAACCCCTGTGAAAACAGGGGTTCAGCCAATTGGGGATTCAAATGCCCTTATGGTTCGCAAAAAGTATCGTTTACAGGCTTGCAGTTGGGCAATACCTGATATAATCAGTTTATAGCAAAGCAGAACTGTTCCGGGAATGCAGGGCTTTATTAAGGAGGGTGTAGTACTTGCAAATATACCTACCATTGTGCTAAAAAATTGCAAACGAAAACCGCTCCTATGGCCGTTTTCAGGGTAATAGATTCGTATACAGCAACTTCGGTTATCGGCAGAAAATCAATGCCAGTCTATTTTAGGAATATTTTAGTACAACGTATGCAGCGCCCTGCTTATTATGTTTTTTTAACATTTTTTTTCCGCTTTTTTTTAGCGTATTAATACCGTTGTTCCCTTCTGAAAAAAGTGCTCTCCGTTATCTTTTTGGGTATACGATAAGGTCCATACGTAGGTGCCGGGCGGCTGGGGTAATCCTTTTACGGTGCCATCCCAGCGTATCATCCAGTCGTTGGTAATAAACACCCGTTGTCCCCAGCGGTTAAACACCTGGAATTCCAGTTGTGAGGCCTTAAATCCGTCCAGCGGGTAGAGGTAATCATTCAGTCCGTCGCCGTTGGGTGTAAAAGCTGAGGGCACGGCTACAATGCAGCTGTTGTAGGCCATAATGCGGCGTGTGGCGGTATCAAAACAACCGAGGCTGTTACCAACCACCAGCGATACGGTAAAATACTGGCTGCGGTTTACCGGAACAAATTGCTGGGCAGGGGGCGCCTCCAGGGTGCTGGTGCTGCCGTTGCCGAAGTTCCAGGTATAGGAACTGATTTGCCCGATGCTGCTGTCGAGAAAGTTGATAACATCCTGCGGGCAAACATTGTCCGGTGCGCCGAATTTCGCTTTCAGGGTATTGGGCAGGCTGATGACCTGGGCGCTGGTATCGCTGCACACGCCATTTGAAACGATGAGCTGTGTTACCTTGTCTCCGAAAGTGGTGTACGTGCGTACCGGGTTTTGCTGCTGGCTGGCAGCGCCGCCGTCAAAACTCCATTGCCAGGTGTTTATGTTGTTGGCGCCATCGTGAAAATAGTAAACAATGTCTTTTTTACAGCCCAGGTCCGAGCGCCAGGTAAAGGCAGCGGAAACCGTGTCGTACGCAGTAAAATGCAATGTTGCGGGCGGGGTTACCTCTCCGCAGGCGTCTACAATGGTGTTGCCATCGCCGCCAGGGAGCAGGGTAATGGTGTAATCGCCGTGCGTTTCAATGGGGCCGGCAAGCTGCACATGAATAACACGGGTATTGTTGTTGCTGTCGCAATCTCCGTAAGCGCCGGTTATGCTTACAGGGGTAGGGCCTGTTACGCTGAAATCGCTGCCATTGGCAGCAATGCTGCTGCACTGGATATTGCGTTTGAATACCAGGTTAAGTATTGTGGGGCTGCAAGCCACAGGCGTAATACTATCGAGATAGGTAGGGTGCGGCACTTCGATGGTAAAATCAATACTGCTGCCTTCATCCAGCAATGCATCACAATCGGTGAGCAGGGTATTGGCATCTGAGCCTGTTTTAGCTACCAGCTGGTAATTGCCGGGTGGCAGTGGTGCGCTGAGGGTGAGTACCAGCGAATCCATATCAAACCCATTGCAAGTAGGTGACATAGCTGCAACCACGGTAATATTGGTGTTGGGAATCATGAAATCGCTGCCGTCGCTGGCCATGCTGCTGCATTTCATCCGCATGTTGGTGCGCAGGCCCAGGTGCATGCGGTCGCAATCCGGTTCTATGCTGGCCATTTTGGGTTTCAGCGTGTCGGTGATTACCGCAGTACCGCCACCGAAGGAGAGTGAGTAACCCTGTTGCGTGGAATCAAAATGACTTACCATCAGCAGGTAATCGTGGCCCACAACCAGGTTGGGCATGGCTGTAAAGGTGGGTTTGTTATCAGCAGGGAATGAACCGCACTGCACATAACCTACGCCCGTTGCGCTGGTACCGGTGGGGCCGTAGGTGCCTGCCCAGTTGGCGGTTACAGTAAGGGCGGCATTGGAAAAAACATCCCTGGGGTTGTGATTGGTTACATCAAACAATTGCCAGTCGTAATCATCGTTATTGTTGGGGTTAATCAGGAAACCGAGTGTGCCGGCAACATAACAGTGAAATTTATACCAGAAAGGGCCGGAATCCTGGTAGCTGCCGCAACCGGGCACAGGCACATAATCCTGCCCGCACTGCGGTACTGTTTGCTGTGTGAAAGTAGTGGTACCGCAAATGGGAAAAGCAGTTTCGGGCGTTTGTCCCTTTACTGCGCTGGATCCAACTACACAGGGCGGGTAACTGGTGTTAAATTGTGCAGCGGCAGGTTGAAACAGCCCGGTGCCTGCCAGGATACAGATACAAAGAATAAGCAGTTTTCCATTCATGGTATTAGCAATACATACTGATGATGCTTAAAAGTAATTGAACGTTGCCAAACGAAATGGATAATTCAGGGAATGTTGCTATTTGTTTCGTCAATTCTGGTATAATTTTTTTATACGATTCAAAAATCAGTCACTATGAAGCCATTTTTGCTGTTTTCGGTGTTGTTGTGCTGCGCGTGCAACAACACACCTGCGCCTTCAAAAACCATTGCCGACACCACACCTGCGGCCGCAAAAAGCGATGCGCCTGCAACGCCCCTGCGTGATACACTGCCGGCTGATACGGCCCGTCAACCTGGCCTGGTTACACTGCAACCCGGCGCCGATTCCGTAGCGCTGACCGGTGAACTGACGGAAAAAGACAGGAGCCGGACTTTTACCATAAACGTGCCCGCCGGTAAAAACCTGTATGCTGAAGTAACACCCGTGGTTGCCAAAAACGCCAATGTGCGCATTAACCAGCTGCTGATGCCCGATGGTTCGGCAGATGGCCCCTTTGGGCGTTCGCTCAAATATCCATTGCAGCAGAAAGGCCGTTACAGCGTAATTGTAGGGCAAAACCTGATGGCGGGTGACGGTAAATGGGCAGGTAAATTTATCCTGAAACTGCGCGTAGAATAGATTTAGCGGGATGTGCATGTTGGGGACTGAACCCTTATCTTTGCTATCCCTGAATTTTAACGTTAAACGAATGAGCGAAGAAAAATCACTGAATTTTATTGAAGAGATTGTAGAAGGAGATTTGTCGGCCGGGAAATACAAAAGCATTGTTACCAGGTTTCCGCCCGAACCCAACGGGCATTTACATGTGGGGCATGCAAAAAGTATCTGTCTCAATTTTGGCCTGGCACAGAAATATGGCGGCAGCACCAATCTTCGTTTTGATGACACCAATCCCACTACTGAGGAAACGCAGTATGTGGAAGGCATTAAAGAAGATGTAAAATGGCTGGGTTTTGAATGGGCCAATGAATTATATGCCAGTGATTATTTTGAACAGCTGTACGGCTTCGCGGTAAAACTCATTGAAAAGGGCCTGGCGTATGTAGACGACAGCACCAGCGAAACCATTGCCGCTGAAAAGGGCACACCTACACAGCCCGGTAAGGAAAGCGCTTACCGCAACCGCAGCGTGGAAGAAAACCTGCAGCTGTTTGCAGATATGCGCGCCGGCAAATACAAAGACGGTGAAAAAGTATTGCGCGCCAAGGTAGACATGGCTTCTACCAATATGCTGCTGCGCGATCCTATCCTGTACCGCATTAAACATGCACATCACCACCGTACCGGCGATGCATGGTGCATTTACCCCATGTACGATTTTGCGCACGGTCAAAGTGATTCCATAGAGAAAATCACCCACTCCATCTGTACACTCGAATTTGTGTCGCATCGCGCACTGTACGACTGGCTGATTGAGCAATTGGGCATATTTCCTTCACACCAGTACGAGTTTGCCCGTTTGAACATGACGTACACGCTCATGAGCAAACGCAAGCTGCTGCAGCTGGTAAATGAAAAATATGTAGACGGCTGGGATGATCCCCGCATGCCTACCATCAGCGCCATGCGCCGCAGGGGCTTTACACCGGAGAGCATCCGCAAGTTCTGCGACCTTATTGGTGTAGCCAAACGTGAGAACATGATTGACGTAGGCCTGCTGGAATTCTGCGTGCGTGAACACCTCAACAAAGTGGCACAGCGCCGCATGGTAGTGTTCGATCCGCTGAAAGTAGTGCTTACCAACTACACCGATAAAGATGAAACCGTAAGGTGTGAAGACAACCCGGAAGATCCCAATACCACGTATCGTGATATTCCATTCAGCGGGGAGCTGTACATAGAGCGCGACGACTTTATGGAGAACCCGCCCAAGAAGTTCTTCCGCCTGGCACCCGGCCAGATGGTGCGTTTGAAAAGCGCGTACATTATCCGGTGTGACGATGTGATTAAAGATGCGGACGGTAACATTACCGAACTGCATTGCAGCTACCTGCCCGAAAGCCAGAGCGGCAACGATAAATCTGGTTTGCATGTAAAAGGTACCCTGCATTGGGTAAGCGTGCCGCATGCGGTAAATGCCGAGCTGCGTTTGTACGATCGCCTGTTTAACACGGAAGATCCTGCATCGTACGAAGGTGACCTGAAAGATATCCTGAATCCCGGTTCATTGCAGATTATTCAGCATGCCTATGCCGAGCCTGCTTTGCGCAACGCGAAGTTCGACGACCGTTACCAGTTCCTGCGCAAGGGCTATTATACGCTTGACAAAGACACCAGCGAAGACCGCATGGTATTTAACCGTACCGTAACGCTGAAAGATACCTGGGCCAAGGAACAGAAGAAATAGCAACAGCCGTAAAAGGCAGCAAAACATACATTTTAACCCGCCTGCACTGAGCAAGCGGGTTTTTTATTGAATATTGCAGTATGGATGTAGCAGAACAGCTGAAAGTATACTGGAAACAGCAGTTTCCCAACCTGGATATCACTACTGTGCCCTTGCTGGTGGCAGTAAGCGGCGGTATTGACAGTGTGGTGTTGACCGATGTGCTGCACAAGGCAGGCGCATTGTTTGTAATGGCCCACTGTAATTTTCAGCTGCGTGGTGAAGAGAGCGAAAGAGACGAACAATTTGTACATGAGCTGGCAGCAGGTTATAACAAAGAATTGCTGGTGCAGCGTTTTGATACCAAACAGTATGCGGAGCAGAATAAGCTGTCTGTGCAGGAAGCTGCGCGTGAGCTGCGGTACAACTGGTTTCAGGCATTGGTGAATGATAACAGCATCACCATTCCCGGCTGGAAAGGTAGGGCATGGATAGCCACTGCACATCATGCCAATGACAGTATTGAAACCCTGCTCATCAACTTCTTCAGGGGCACCGGCATCGGCGGTTTGCACGGCATATTGCCATTGCAGGGTAATATTATACGCCCCCTGCTGTTTGCTACGCGTGAACAGGTTAAACAGTATGCGCAACAACATGCCCTGCGTTGGGTAGAAGATTCATCCAATGCATCGGATAAATATGTGCGCAATCATTTCCGGTTGAACCTGATTCCCGGTTTGCAGCAGGTATTCCCGAATGTTGAACAGAACCTGCTGCAAAACATCGAACGTTTTCGCGACGCAGAGCTGCTGTACAAACAGGCGGTGCAGTTGCATACCCGCAAGCTGCTTGAGTATAAAGGCGATGAGGTACACATCCCGGTTTACAAGTTATTACAGCTGCAGCCATTGACTGCATTGGTATGGGAGATCTGCAAGCCCTACGGTTTCAGCGTGGCGCAAACACCGGAGATCATCAAGCTGCTGCATGCAGACAATGGCAGTTATACCAGCTCGGCCACGCACCGTGTTATCCGCAACCGCAACTGGCTTATTATTGCGCCGCGCAATACAGAACAGCCGGGCCATATACTGATTACGTCAGCAGCAGAAAAAATCATTTTTGCCGGCGGCACATTACAATTCGGGGTGCTGCCCAACAGCGAAGCAGCCATCAGCACGCAACCCCAGGTAGCCTGTCTTAATGCAGCCGCAGTACAGTTTCCGCTGCTGTTGCGGCCCTGGCGCCAGGGCGATTATTTTTACCCGCTGGGTATGCCCAAAAAGAAAAAGATCAGCCGCTTTTTAATAGATCAGAAGCTCTCTGCCACCGACAAGGAAAAAGTATGGGTACTTGAAAGCAACCAGCGCATTGTATGGGTGGTAGGCCGCAGAATTGATGACCGGTTTAAGGTAACACAAGGCACGCGCAGCGTGATTAGCATCACGCTACGCTAATGGTTAAATAGCTTAATGGTTTAATGGTTGTTGTTCTGTGTTACTTGCCAAAGTGATAGGATTGTACCTGTTGAATAAAGGCCTGTATAGGCGGGTAGCTGCTGAACAGAGCACAGATGGCGATTACGTATATAAAGCCGTATACCGAGCCCCATAAATGCGCGGAGTGATTGATATTGTCCATGCCGCGGCGGGAGAGGTAGCTGCTTATAATGAGGTATAGTGCGCCGAATATAAAACCGGGTATGCCAAAGGGCAACGGGAAGATGCCGATTTCATTCAGCGGGAAAAACAGGATACCGGCAAATACCACGGCTGATACAGCGCCGCTGGCGCCCAGGCTGCGGTAATGGTAGTTGTCGCGGTTGTTGAAGTACGTGGGCAGCAGGCTTACGACCAGTGCAGAAATATATAACAGCAGGTAGTAGATTCTGCCTGCAGGACCAAATATCTGGTTCAGCGCATCTTCTACCATGGTGCCAAAACTATACAGCGCCCACATGTTAAAAAACAGGTGGAAGAAATTCGCGTGAATAAAACCCGAAGTGATAAAACGATACCATTGCCTTCTCCTGTCAACAGCAGGCGGGTAGAAAATCAGGTCTTCCTGTATTTTCTGGTTAGAGAATGCTGTAAACGAAATAACAGCCGTGATAATAACAATGGCTAAAGTAATGCTCATTTCCATAATGAGGGCAATATAATAAAAAGCGCTGAGCCGTCAATCGTGAGGCCCGATCGTGAATCAATGTCGTTTAGTTAAGCGTGATTGATATTTTTACCGCTCCGGAGGATCAGTCGTGAGGGATCTTAGCAGTCCGAAATTTATCGAGAATCGAGAGGCGACACGTCGAGACTATCTAAGCGAGTATTATTGCGGGGCAAGAAATCGCTTCGATAAAACTCACCACTCACTGCTCACCACTCACTAATTTATTGACTATTCACTCCTGGTATAACATTCCGGAACGGATAACCCCTTACATATGATGATATTTTTCATTGCGCAGGATGGTGCAGGCGCGGTATACCTGTTCGGCCAGGATAAGGCGCACCAGCATGTGCGGGAATACGAGTTTGGAAAGGCTCCAGGTGGTGTTGGCGCGTTGTTGTATGCTGGCATCTACACCGAAGGCACCGCCGATTAAAAAGATCAAACGTTTGGTACTGTCGTTGGCTTTTTGCTGAATTACCTGCGCCAGTTCAGGCGAGCTGAATTGTTTGCCGCGCTCATCGAGCAGTATGAGCTGGTCATCCGGCTGCAGCAGGTTTAATACCAGTTTGGCTTCCTGTTTTTTTAGATCGCCTTCAGACAATACGGCTGCATTTTTAGGCGGGGCAATTACCTGCCACTCTGCCGGGAAATATTTGTTGATGCGCGCGGTGAAATCTTCCACACCGGGTTTAATATAGCTGTCATGCGCCTTGCCTATGGAATAGAAGTAAAGTTTCACCCTGCCAAATTACGATAATCAATGATTCGTGAAAGTTTGGGTTTATAAAGGCTTAACACAGCGGTAAACATTTGTGACGAACTTCTGCTTCGCTGTTTTGTAATAAAAGACAATGCAGGGGCATTGCACCTGTCATTTTTTTTGAGTAAATTACTAATGGCAAGTATCCGTATCAATCAATCAAACCAACGAACCATGAACACCGAAGGAAGCTTCCCCGTTAAACCGATCAGGACCAATGAAAACTGGAATAACCTCCGCATGGGCCGCAGTACACAGGAGCAGGTAAATGAAGTAAAAAGCTGGTTGCAGCACAATACATCTTCACGTACACCTGATGGCGGTGATCGTGTGGGCAATGGCTTCAGGGCACTGTTTGCAGGGTCGCCTGCCAGTGGCAAGGCAGCAGCTGCATTGCTGGCCCAGGAAGCAGGCAGGGAGGTGTTTCATATTTCCTTGTCGAAAGTAATATCGAAGTATGTGGGGGAAACAGAAAAGAATCTCGATACTTTATTCAGCCAGGCTGCCGAGCACAACTGGATTTTATTCTTTGATGATGCAGATGCCCTGTTTGACAGGCGCACGGTAACTACAGATACGCAGGATAGCCATACGGCGCAGGAAAGTGTATACCTGTTACAGAAAATTGAATCGTACGGTGGACTGGTAATACTGGCTACCGGGCGGGAGCATCACCTGAATGATGTGGTGCTGGGCAAGTTGAATACAGTGGTGAATTTTGAACCGCAATTACAAGCATAAGCTGTACATAACCAAACAGAGGCCTGATGCAGCAGCAGGGGCATACAGTGAAAGCTGTATCCCCTGTTTGCATTTTATTACATGTAGCCAAGTTCCAGTTTGGCTTCTTCGCTCATCATGCTCTTATCCCAGGCAGGGTCAAACGTAAGGTGCACGTGCACGTTTGGTTCGCCGGTCATGTTCTTTACTTCATTTTCTACCTGGAAAATAATATCACCCGCTACCGGGCAGCCGGGCGCTGTTAAGGTCATGGTTACCTGTATGCCTTTCTCGTTGATATCTACTTTATATACCAGTCCAAGATCATACACATTTACCGGTATCTCCGGATCGTACACTTTGCGCAGTGCGTCGATCACCAGGTCGTATTTTGAAACTGATTCGCTCATAGAAACTAATTTGCTGAATTGAAGTGAACGGCCAGCGCTTTAATCTGCTGTATCATAGAAGCCAGTCCGTTGGCCCTGTTCGATGACAGGTGGCTGCGCAAGCCGATTTTATCTACAAAATACAAGTCAGCTGCTGCAATATCTTTTGCCGGCTGGTTGTTGAGCACCCTTACTACCATCGATATCAAACCTTTGGTGATAAGTGCATCGCTGTCGGCTTCAAAATGCAGGATGCCATTCTGTTCTTTGGCATCAAGCCATACGCGGCTTTGGCAGCCCCTGATTAAACGGTTGTCGGTTTTCAGCGTTTCATCCATTGGCGGCAGTTCATTGCCCATATGGATAATGTGCTCGTATTTTTCCATCCAGTCATCCATCAGCTCAAATTCTTCTACCAGCTGGTCTTGTATATCATTAATCAGCATCTGCCTGTCTTTATTGTTTTAGCTTAACATCCTGATGGCCTTCTGAAGCGCTTTGATAAACACATCCACTTCTTCCAGCGTATTATAAAAAGCAAAGGAAACACGTGCAGTTCCGTTTACCTGCAAATGGCTCAGCAATGGTTCGGTACAATGCATGCCCGAACGAACGGCCACACCCTGTGAATCGAGCAGGGTAGCTACATCGGAGTAGTGGGCATTTTTTACATTGAATGAGAACACGCTTGCCATATGCTCAGGCCTTGCGGCCAGCTGCACTTCGGGTAATTGCTGCAGTTGTTCCAGTGCGTAATGCAGTAATTGTTCTTCCTGCTGTTGTATAAAATCGTATCCTACTTCGTTCATGTAGTCGATGGCTGCTGCCAGGCCTACTGCACCTGCCACATTGGGGGTGCCTGCTTCAAACTTGTAGGGAGCTTTGTTGTACAGGGTATTGCCGATGGTAACACTGCCGGTTTGTATCATACCGCCACCGCCGCGGAAGGGAGGCATCTGGTTGAGCCAGCTTTCTTTGGCATAGAGTACGCCAATGCCGGTTGGCCCCAGCATTTTGTGGCCCGAGAAGGCAACAAAATCGGCGTCCAGGTCCTGCACATCTATCTGGAAATGCGGAACAGACTGCGCTGCATCAATCAGCACAGGAATGCCTTTTTCGTGGGCTATCGCAATAATGTCACGCACCGGGTTAATGGTGCCGAGTGTGTTGGATACATGGGTTACAGCCACCAGGCGCGTGTTGCTGCTGAGCAGTTCGCGGTAGCTGTTTATTAACAGGTTGCCCTGTGCATCCATGGGTATGGCTTTCACCGTAGCGCCGCAACGTTGTGCTGCCAGCTGCCAGGGAATAATATTGGAATGATGTTCCAGCGTGCTCACCAGTATTTCATCGCCTGCTTTCAGCAAACCATTGCTGAAAGAATATGCCACGAGGTTAATGGAATCGGTAGTGCCGCCGGTGAAAACGATTTCGCGTGAAGAGGCTGCGTTCAGCAGCCTGGCAACTGTGTCTCTTGCACCTTCGTAACAATCGGTAGCGCGTACGCTTAATGTATGCGCACCACGGTGCACATTGCTGTTGGAATGAAAATAATACCGGTTCATGGCTTCCATTACCTGCATGGGCTTCTGTGAAGTGGCCGCATTGTCGAAGTATACGAGGTGATGGCCATTGATGGTTTCATTCAGAATGGGGAAGTCGGCGCGTATGCTTTCTACGGATACGGACGGTGTGCTGGTGCTGATGGCAGACATAGTAATACGTTTAAAGTGAATGTATCACGGGTCGAAGCGGTTCGGGGTTGCCTTAAGTATAGCGGGTTTCATGTAACCGCTGCACAAACGGGTTTGAATGTTTGCTGCAGTTGCCGGTACATGAAACCCTGAAATATATTACATCTGGTCCAGTGCTTTTTCAACGAGATCGGCCACATAGCTGCGGATAGATTCCTGCTCTATGGTTTCGGTTACTTCGTTTACAAAAGCCTGTGACAGCAATTTAACTGCGATCTCCTGTTTAATGCCTCTTGCAAGCAGGTAAAACAGTTGCTGGTTATTCATTTGTCCCAGTGCCGAACCGTGTGTGCAACGCACATCGTCGGCATAAATTTCGAGCTGGGGTTTTGAATTAATCACCGCATGTTCGCCCAGGGGCAGGTTGGCATTCTTTTGAAAGGCATTTGTTTTCTGCGCATCGAGGTGCACATAAATGCGGCCGTTGAACGTGCCGGTACCTTTATCGGCCACAATGCCTTTGTACAGCTGGTTGCTGGTACAGTTGGGGCGCAGGTGGTTAATACCGGTGCTGTTGTCAATTACCTGCTGTGGCGATACCATGTACAAACCATGCATGTCTGTATGGCTGTAAGTGCCTTTCAGCGCAATATCCAGGTTGTTGCGGATAAAGCGGGCAAAGGGCAGCGAGATAACATGGTTCTTATAATCGCTCTGCTGTTCCTGGCGCACCACTTCACTTAAAATGAGGTTGGTTTGCTCGTTGAGCTGCTGCACCAGGAAGTGATCCAGCGTGGCTTCTGCAGCCAGCAGTGTTTCGGCAGCGTGGTTTACCACTACATTTTTACAGCTGCTGTCGGCAATAAAACTTTCCACCACGGTAAGGTGTGCGTTTTTATTGGCTTTCAGCTGCAGCCTGGTTTGCAGGAAGGTATTTTCAATACCGGTGTAGTAGTGAATAATGTGCACGGGTATGTTTACCTGGCTGTTGGCTTTTACTTCCAGTTGTAAACCGTGTAAAAACAGGGCCCTGTTGAGCAGGGAGAACGGTTTGTTGATGGCCTGCTGTACAACGGTATCGTTATCGCCATCATCTTCGGTAGACAACAGGAAATCCTGCACATCGCTTATCTGCAGGTTGTCTTCCTTGCTGCCGGTAGGGCGCTGAATGGTATGTAATTTACCATTGATGGTTAATATCGTGAGCCATTCTGCCGGTGCATGCAGTTTTACCAGCAATGCGGCGCCTGCGTCCTGTGTTTCTTTAACAGCGAGTGGTTCAACGGGTACCTGCAGCGCATCGTTCAGCAAACCGGTGATATTGCTATACTTCCATTGTTCGCTGCGGATGGTAGGGAAGCCGTTGTTGCTGAAGCGTTTGAACGCTGCCTGCCTGCTTTCGAGCAGGGTAGCGCCGTTCTGTGCTTCTGCACTTTTAACCAGCTCTAAAAATTTAGTATGAAGTGTATCAGTTTGCAACATTGTTCCTTTCTTTTCTTTTATTGTGCAGGCTCTTTGGCATGTGCCATTTCTTTCACCCAATCGTATCCTTTTTCTTCCAGTTCCAGGGCCAGGTCTTTCGTACCTGTGAGGATAATTTTACCATCGTACAGTACATGCACAAAGTCGGGAACAATATAATCGAGCAAACGCTGATAGTGTGTAATCAGTACAAACGAGTTGTTGTTGTTTTTCAGCCTGTTTACGCCATTGGCGATAATGCGCAGGGCATCGATGTCCAGGCCTGAATCTGTTTCATCGAGAATAGACAGTTTGGGTTCGAACATTGCCAGCTGAAAAATTTCGTTCTTCTTTTTCTCACCGCCTGAGAAACCGGTGTTCAGCGAGCGGCGCAGGAACTGGTCGTCGAGTTCAACCAGTTTCTGTTTCTGTTTTATCAGTGATAAAAACTCACCTGCAGTTAATGCAGGCTGGTTGCGGTATGACCTGATTTCATTTACAGCAGTTTTGAGGAACTGCATGTTCGATACACCCGGAATTTCTACGGGGTACTGGAATGCGAGGAACAAACCTTCTTTAGCCCTTTCATCGGGAGACAGTTCCAGTAAGTCTTTCCCCTCGAACAACACTTCGCCGTCGGTAACCTGGTAATCTTCCTTGCCTGCCAGTACAGATGCCAGTGAGCTTTTGCCAGAGCCGTTGGGGCCCATGATGGCATGAATTTCACCGGGGTTCACCTGCAGGTTAATACCTTTTAAGATTGCCTTGTCTTCGATACCAGCGAATAAATTCTTAATCGTTAACATGATGATATACGCGTTTTTAACCCACACTACCCTCAAGGGTAATGGCTAATAATTTTTGTGCTTCAACAGCAAATTCCATTGGCAGTTTCTCCAATACTTCCTTCACATAACCGTTCACAATCATACCTACTGCCTTTTCGGTATCAATGCCTCTCTGGTTAAGATAGAAAATCTGGTCTTCACCAATTTTAGAAGTGGTGGCCTCATGTTCTATCTGTGCGGTATTGTTTTTAGATTCGATGTAAGGGAAGGTATGCGCACCGCAGCGGTCGCCTATCAGCAGTGAATCGCACTGTGTATAGTTGCGCGCGTTGCGTGCGTTGGGACCCACCTGTACCAGTCCGCGGTAAGCGTTCTGTGCTTCGCCGGCAGAAATGCCTTTGGAGATGATACGGCTTTTGCTGTTTTTACCGATATGGTACATTTTGGTGCCGGTGTCTGCTACCTGTTTGTGACGGGTAACGGCTACAGAATAAAACTCACCGCTGGTATAATCACCTTTCAGGATAACGCTGGGGTATTTCCAGGTAATTGCCGAACCGGTTTCTACCTGTGTCCATGAAATTTTTGAATGGTTACCGAGGCAGATACCGCGTTTTGTAACAAAGTTATATACACCGCCTTTACCGTCTTTATCGCCGGGGTACCAGTTTTGAACGGTAGAGTATTTGATCTCTGCATTTTCCAGTGCCACCAGTTCTACCACAGCGGCGTGCAGCTGGTTCTCATCGCGCGAGGGGGCTGTACAACCTTCGAGGTAGCTTACATAGCTGTTTTTATCGGCGATAATCAGCGTACGTTCGAACTGGCCCGAGTTTTTGGCATTGATGCGGAAATAGGTGCTTAATTCCATGGGGCAGCGAACGCCTTCCGGAATGTATACAAACGAACCGTCTGAGAAAACGGCCGAGTTTAATGCTGCGTAATAGTTGTCTGACTGCGGCACCACAGAGCCGAGGTATTTCTGTACCAGCTCAGGGTGTTCTTTAATGGCTTCGCTGATAGAGCAGAAGATGATACCTACCTTACTCAGTTCCTCGCGGAAGGTGGTCACTACCGAAACACTGTCGAACACGGCATCAACGGCAACGCCGGTGAGCTGTTTCTGCTCGTTCAGGGGGATGCCCAGTTTCTCAAATGTTTTCAGCAGTTCAGGATCTACTTCATCCAGGCTCTTCAGTTCCGGTTTCTTTTTCGGCGCTGCGTAGTAGGAAATAGCCTGTAAATCCATTTCAGGCAGTTCAAAATTCTGCCAGCGGGGAAGCTGTTGTTTTAAAAAGGTTTTGTATGCCTTTAAACGCCATTGCAAAAGCCAGTCTGGTTCGCTTTTTTTTGCAGAAATAAAAGCGATGGTTTCTTCGTTTAAACCGGGGGGCGCATACTCCATGTCGATCTCAGTGCTGAAACCATACTCGTAGTCGCCCGTGGTTACTTTCTCCAATATGTCGTTAGACGTGTTGCTCATAATCGTATGCTCAATCAAAAAAATAATTAAACTGCAAAACTTTCGCCGCAGCTGCAGGTACGGGTGGCATTGGGGTTGTTAAACACCAGGCCCTTACCGTTAAGGCCGCCTGAGTAATCGAGTTCGGTGCCGTACAGGTACAACAGGCTCATCCGGTCAACCACCAGCTTAATGCCTTTGTCTTCGTACACTTCATCGTTTTCTTTCACTTCAGAATCGAAGTTCATTTTATATTCAAGGCCAGAGCAACCACCACCTTTTACACCTACGCGCAGGTATGCCGTCTCAGGCTCATTCTGCTGCTGCATGAGGTTGGTGATATAATCTTTGGCTGAAGAGGAAACAGTGATCATATAAACGCGAATTATAACGGATTACACGAATTTGGTTGTCATTTATGATAATTTGAATGCAAACTACCATACCATAGACTTAAACAGTATTGCTGAAGCCTGGGGGGCAAAGATACCGAAGCTAGCTGACTGAAT
Source organism: Deminuibacter soli (assembly GCF_003412455.1). Taxonomy (GTDB): domain Bacteria; phylum Bacteroidota; class Bacteroidia; order Chitinophagales; family Chitinophagaceae; genus Deminuibacter; species Deminuibacter soli. Next base: position 120,402 of record NZ_QTJU01000004.1, read on the forward strand.
AATTTTTCTATTTCAGTGCAAAAATAAGATATTTGCATTAAATAAGTAAACGCTTGGAAAAATACCAGCCATATTTTTCATCTGCATTTGACCGGTTTCTGCTGCTGTTAAAGAAGCAGGGATTGCTTACTGCCGCGCAGGTAGCAGGCGAGCTGGGCATTACTGCAGAGGGGGCCCGTTTTCAATTACAAAAGCTGGCGGACGAAGGTTTGGTAGAAGCCCGGCTGGAAAGCAGGGGCGTAGGCCGGCCTGTACAGCGCTGGGGATTAACCGAAAGGGGCAATGCCCGTTTCCCTGATATGCATGCCGATTTTTCCCTGCACCTGATTGATGCGGTAAAGCAGATGTTTGGTGCGCCTGCGTTGGATACACTTATTGAACAGCGCGAAATCTCCATCCGCGAAAAATACCAGCAGGCCATTGAGGCCACCGATTCGCTGGAAGAAAAAATAAACAAGGTAGCCGAGCTGCGCAATAACGAAGGGTATGTAGCCGAATACCGCCGCGAGAAAGAAGCCTATTTACTGGTTGAAAACCATTGTCCCATCTGCGCTGCAGCCAGCCGCTGTGAAAAAATATGCCAGTCAGAACTGCAAACCCTGCAAACCATACTCGGCAACGATGTAAGCGTTGAACGCACCGAACACCTGGTTAACGGTGACAGGCGTTGCGTATACCGGATCGAGAAGAAGATGGATTGATTGTTTAATGGTTTGATGGTTCCCTATCCAATTTTTAGCTTCGCCCGAGGATCGTCGGAGGTTCGTTCAAGGTTCGTTCAAGCTTTTACGGCAAAAAAAAGCGAAGCCGCTGCAAATACAACGCTTCGCTCAGTTCATTCACTATTCACTATTGACTATTCACCGTGATCTTCCTCACTCACTACTCACCACTCACTACTCACTACTTATGCGCCTTGCTGGTAAACCTGTGATAGAACGGCGTTTTGCTGTTTTCGTCTTTCGGGGTGAATTTGCCGGTAACAATGGGCAGGTACATCACGCGGCGGCGGCTTTTTTCGCCGATATGGGGCGATTGCTGTACGCGGTGCCACAGGCGGCCGTCGTGTACGGTTAAATCACCGGCTGTAATATCGAACCCGATTTCTTTCTCATCCGGGTTATGGTCAATAAAGTATTTTTTGCCGAACAGCAGTTTCAGGATACCCTGTTTGTGGGTGCCGGGAATAACACGCAGTCCGCCATTGTCAAACGGGCAGTCATCCAGGTGAATACCTACATTGAGCATGGGCATAATGCGCTGGCCCATAAACAGATCGCGCGGGCTATCGGTATGCCAGCCCATGTGCGAGAAGGTGCTGTTTTGTGTGCGGATATAATTATTGAGTACCAGGCCGTCTTTTTCCTTTTCGCCAATACGGCCTTCAAACGGGTGCATCAGTGCGGTAAGTGCCTGCAGGCGCGGGTCGTTGGCCAGCAGTTTGTGCAGCGGTTCGCTGTACAGTGATAAAAAGCAAAAGCGCTGGATAGTGGCATTGCCCTGCTCGTCTTTCCCGAATTTGAGGGGAACGCCGTTGATTTTATCGGTACCGTTTTCGAGGAGTGTTTGTTCAACACGCGCAATATCACGGAGATAAAGGTTTACCTGTTCGCGGGTGAGGAAGTTTTTGAATACAATGTATCCTTGTTCCTGGAAAAAGTGCAGTTGTTCGGTCGACAGCTGATTGCCAAGGCTGAAGGGTGGGGGTGCTATTTTGCTCATTCCTTTCAAAATTTATCCTGTCTACACGTATAGTGCCATCCAACGGGTCAGGAGCCGGGGTTGCGTATATTGGATTTTATTGATAAAAACAAAACAAAATTGTTTAACAATTTTGTTGAATTTTGCACAAAAGTACGCTTTATTTTTCAAGCTATCCAGATAAAGCGTAGTTTTAATAATTTAATGCAAAATTAAACTAACTAATGAAAAGTCAAATTCAAAAGGCTGAGGGTAGACTGGGGATTTTGACACCGGGAATGGGTGCAGTTGCTACCACATTTATGGCAGGCGTTATTGCAATAAATAAAGGACTGGCTAAACCGATTGGCTCTGTATCTCAAATGGGTAATATCCGTTTGGGTAAACGTACGGAAAACAGGATGCCTTTGATTAAGGACTTTGTGCCTTTGGCTAACCTGAAAGATATTGTTTTTGGCGGTTGGGATTTGTATGATGACAATGTATACCAGGCAGCAGCGCATGCAAAAGTGCTGGAACCTGCTATGCTGGAAGCCATCAGGCCCGAGCTGGAAGCGATTAAGCCCATGAAGGCTGTATTTGACCGTACATTTGTTAAAAACCTGGATGGTACCTATGTTAAAACTGCGGCTACCAAATGGGACCTGGCTAAACAGGTAATGGATGATATTGAGAACTTTAAAGACCTGCATGACCTGAACAGGGTAGTGCTGGTTTGGTGTGGTTCTACCGAAATTTACTTTGAAGCATCTGAGGTGCATGAAACCGTGGAAAGCTTTGAAGCCGGCTTAAAAAACAACGATCCCAATATTGCGCCCAGTATGATTTATGCATACGCGGCACTGAAACTGGGTGTGCCTTTCGCAAACGGTGCGCCTAACCTTACCTGCGATATTCCTGCACTGGTTGAGCTGAGCAAACAAACCGGCACACCGATAGCGGGTAAAGATTTCAAAACCGGCCAGACTTTGATGAAAACCATCCTGGCGCCCGGTTTGCAGGCAAGGGCCCTGGGTGTAGACGGCTGGTTCTCAACCAATATCCTGGGTAACAGGGATGGCTGGGTACTCGACGACCCGGATAACTTTAAAACCAAGGAAGTATCTAAACTGGGTGTACTGGAAGATATTTTTAAACCCGACACCAACCCCGACCTGTACGGTGATATTTACCATAAAGTACGTATCAACTATTATCCTCCGCATGGCGATAACAAGGAAAGCTGGGATAATATTGACATATTCGGCTGGATGGGTTACAAAATGCAGATTAAGGTAAACTTTTTGTGTCGTGATTCTATCCTGGCGGCGCCTATTGTGCTTGACCTGGCGCTGTTTTGCGACCTGGCCAAACGCGCAGGCATGAGTGGCATACAGGAATGGCTGTCATTTTACCTGAAATCGCCGCAAACCGCACCTGGTTTGCGCCCGGAACATGATATTTTTAAACAGCTGATCAAACTGCAGAATACACTGCGTCATATGATGGGCGAAGATTTAATTACCCACCTGGGACTGGATTATTACCAGGATCTGGTAGAAGCTATATCGTAATGATGCGTTTCAGCAAGTTAATTTCCACGAGTCTGGGTATTGGTTACATAGGGAAGGGAGCGGGCAGCGTTGCAGCTGCGGTTTGCTGCTTTGCCTGGTACTTTATCCAGATTCGTGGTGTTAGTACGCCTGCAACATTTGCAGCCATTGTGCTGTTATTTTTTGCGGGTGTTTGGACAGCCTCTGTAGTAGAGCGCGAATGGGGAAAGGATCACAACAGGGTGGTGATTGACGAGGTACAGGGAATGTGTGTTAGCCTGTTTTTGATTCCGGTATCCTGGAAATTTGTAATTTTGGGGTTTATTCTGTTTCGTTTTTTCGATATCACCAAACCACTGTTCATCCGTAAAGCCGAATCATTACCCGCCGGTTGGGGGGTGATGATGGACGATTTGCTTGCTGGTATTTGTAGTAATGTAGTACTGCAATTAATTGTGAAAAGCGGACTTTTGTAGCATGTTTACTTTTTTAAAGGCACAGGTTGCTTCATTGACAGGATCGCTGGTTGACTTTCTGACCTTCTTGTTAGCCAAAAACGTAGTGGGTGTGCATTACCTACATGCGAGTATTTATGGAAATGTAATGGGAGCCATTACGAATTTTTGCATGGGCCGTATCTGGGTTTTCGAGGCCAGGCAAAAACAGGCTGCTCCTGTTCAAATGATTAAATACCTGCTCGTATGGTGTGGCAATGTAGCCCTAAACTCGGGTGGATTATACCTGGCTGTGCATTATTTAAAATTAGAAGAAACAATCGCAAAAGTCATCGTTTCCGTAATTGTAGGCTTCAGCTATAACTACCTGCTTCAGAAAAAATTTGTGTTTAAATAGATTGTAAGATGAATTATTCAGGTGAACTACTGGTTATAAGAAGAAAATGGTGGTTAACGGTGCTTTTCTTTATCGGAATGTTACAGGGCTTTGCCCAAACTCCGCAGGTTGTACTGAGCGGTACTGTTAAGGATGCCTCGAATGGCAATCCCATTAATAATGCGAGCATTTATGTGCCGGGTTATAAAGGCGTTATTTCTACCGATTCAAGCGGTGCCTTCCGGGTTACCATTGATCATTACTTCAAACAAATTACCATTGCCCTGGTAGGGTATAAAAGGCAGATTGTCAACATCACGCAGGGTAAGGAAAGCGGGCTGGACATTTCCCTGTATTCTACCGAGAACGATTTGAACAACGTTACGGTAAGTACAAAGAAAAGGGCCAAATACCGCAATAAAGACAACCCGGCGGTAGAACTCATCCGCAAGGTGGTGGCCAATAAAGACAAAAACCGCCCTGAACATTACGATTACGTACAATACGAAAAATACGAAAAGCTGCAGGTTTCACTGAGCCGCTTTTCTGAAAAAATGGCCAACAGCAAACTGTTGCGCAACTATCATTTCCTGTTCGAGAATGTAGATACCACCAAAATTGAAGGCAAAAGCCTGGTGCCTGTTTATCTCGAAGAGAAAATATCTGATGAATACTACCGCAAAAACCCCTACAAGAAAAAGGTTTTTGTAAAAGGTGACCAGAAGGTTAACTACGGCGAATTTATTGACAACAACGGCGTAAGCACCTACCTGAACCGCCTGTACCAGGATATTGACATTTACGACAACAGCATATCACTGTTTACCAACCAGTTTGTAAGCCCTATTTCCAATGCGGCGCCCGACCTGTATATGTTCTTTATCCGTGACACGGTAGAACTGGAAGGCAAAAAACTGGTGAAACTGTATTTCACCCCCCGCAATACCAATGACCTGCTGTTTCGCGGCACCATGTGGATTACGCTCGACGGCAACTACGCTGTGCAGAAGCTGGAAATGTTTACCAGCAAAAACATCAACCTGAACTTTGTGCGCGAAATGAAAATTGAGCAGAGTTTTGAAAAGAACCCTGACGGCCGTTTTCACCTGAGCAAAAGTGATGTGATGGCAGAAGCCGGTTTATCGCGCAATGGCAAAACCAACGGTATTTACGGCGAACGCAGCGTGAGCTTTAAAGACTATGTAATTGATTCGGCCAAAGACGATAAGTTTTATGAAGGTGCCAGCGAGGTGGTTGCCGAAAATTCTGCTGCCCAAACTGACAGCTTCTGGCAGGAGCACCGCCACGATACCCTGAGCCGCGCAGAAGCCAAGGTATACCATAACATTGACAGCCTGCGTAATATGACCTCGTACAAACGCATGATGGATATTGCCAACCTGCTGTTTGTAGGATACAAAAGCTTCGGCAAATTTGAAATCGGTCCGGCGAACGCGTTTTACAGCTTTAACCCGGTGGAAGGTTTCCGTTTGCGTTTCGGTGGGCGTACCACGCCATTGCTGAGCAAGCGTATTTATTTTGAAACATACGGTGCTTATGGTTTCAAAGACAAAAAATGGAAAGGCTACCTGGGTGTAACGTATTCCATCAACAATAAATCTATTTACGAGTTCCCGCTCAATTATATCCGCGCCAGCGTACAAAGGGAAACTTCTATTCCCGGTCAAAACCTGGCGTTTGTTCAGGAAGACAACTTCCTGCTGTCGTTTAAACGTGGCAACAACGATAAATGGCTGTACAACGATTATTATAAACTGGACTATGTGCACGAGCTGGCCAACCACCTGTCGTACACCTTCGGTTTCAAATACTGGAAACAAACACCAGCGGGCCAGATTCAATACATCAAAGCCAGCGACGGGCAGAACGTAGACAACATTACCACTTCGGAAGTAAATGCCAGCATCCGCTGGGCACCGCACGAGCAGTTTTACAACAACAAAGTGTACCGACTGCCCATTATCAATAAATACCCTATTCTTACTTTTATGTACAGCAGGGGTATTAAAGGCCTGTTCAACGGTGAATACAGTTACAACAGGTTTGACCTGCGTATAGACAAGCGGGCATACATGAGCTGGCTGGGTTACAGCGACCTGGTAATTACCGGCAGTTATTTAACCGGTCAGCTGCCCTACCCGTTGCTGGATATTCACCATGCCAACCAAACCTATGCCTACCAGCTGGATTCGTACAACATGATGAACTTCCTGGAGTTTGTGAACGACCACTATGTAGCGCTGAGCATTGACCACCACTTTAACGGCCTGTTGTTTAACAGGATACCTTTGTTCCGCAAACTGAAATGGCGTGAAGTGCTGGAGGCAAAAGTGATTTATGGCGGTGTGCGTGACGAAAACGATCCGTCGAAGAACGCGAATGTGTACAAATACCCCAGCGATCCCGTTACCGGTGCGCCCACTACCTTTACCATGAATGGCCGCCCTTATATTGAGGGAGGTATCGGTATTACCAATATATTCAGGGTAATAAGGGTTGACCTGGTAAAAAGGTTTACCTATCTTGAAAACCCGGACATTGCGACCTGGGGTATCAGGGTGCGTTATAAATTTGATTTTTAACGATTGCGTGAATGCTATATAAATGGCTTGATTATGGGAGACAAACCTTTGCGCGTTAAACTGCAACATGGAATTTATAAGGTGATTGATCCGTTTGTAAAAATGCTGATCAAAATAGGGTTCACCCCCAACTCGGTAACCACTACCGGTTTTATTCTCAACCTCGGCGTTGCCTTCATATTTGTGCTGGGCGGTGAAGAGGGCAACCGCGGCGACCTGCGTTATGTAGGCTGGGCCGGCGGCCTGATTTTATTTGCCGGCCTGTTTGATATGCTCGACGGCCAGGTGGCCAGGCTGGGCAATATGAGCTCTACTTTCGGCGCCATGTACGATTCGGTGCTTGACCGCTACAGCGAACTGTTTATGTTTCTCGGTATTTGTTATTACCTGGTGGCGCATCACTACCTGCTCAGTTCTTTGTTTGCCTTCATTGCCCTTATCGGCTCCATGATGGTGAGCTATACAAGGGCACGTGCAGAAGGCCTGGGTATTGAATGCAAAGGCGGACTGATGCAGCGTCCCGAACGTGTAGTGCTGATTGGTGTTTCGGCGCTGGCCTGCGGCATTACTGCGCATTACATTGGCGGTAACTACAAATTGTATGTTCCGGGCATTTCGTTTCATGTGTTTGAAACCATGTCTATTTTCACGATACCTGTTACCGTACTCGCGATATTGAGCAATATCACGGCTTTCAGGCGCCTGTTCGATTCGAAGCGTGCACTGGATTTGCGTGATAAAGAATTGCAGGAACAAAAAAAAACAACAGTAACCACGCCGCGTAAGGTAAATGTGCTGCCGGTAATAATTGGATTAGCCCTGGCAGTGAGCCTGCCTTTTGCTTCACAGGCAGCAAACGGTGGCCCCGATTCATTGCCTGTACCTACCGGCAACCCCAAGCAACTGTTTTACCTGCAGCGCACACCCAACAGCAATACCATTGTTGTAGAACTGAACAACCAAAGCAATGGCGAAATTAACCAGGACGATCCCGTGCATGTGTTCTGGATACGCTACACCGAACAGGGCCAGCGCCAGGAACTGAACTTTATTCAGCGCGTGTTTGCCTACGGCATCAAAAACAAGAAGCTGGGCACCGACAAATGGCAGCTGCATTTTGTGTGCTACAAAAAATACAATATGTACCTGATGAAAGCCCCGAACGACGGGAAGTTTCATGCTTACGGGTACATACAAAACAAACTGGTGATCATTAACCGCATGTACATTAAGGTGAACGGTGGCAGCTTCTGGTCGCCCAATGTAGAATATGTGCAACTGGATGGGTTAGACCCCGTGACGAATACGCTGATGACGGAAAGGATTAAGGTGAAGAAGGAAGAGGAAGGGTCGTGAGTGGTGAGTAGTGAGTGGTGAGTGGTGAGTAGTGAGGAGATCATTGGTGAATAGTGAATAGGCAATAGTGAATGACCGGAGCGAAGACTTGTTGCTGGTGGGGACACCAGGCAACGGCGTAAGGGGAGAGCGAAGGATTTTGTTGAAGAACTAAGCGAAGGTTTGTTGCTGGTGAGGACACCAGGCAACGGCGTAAGGCGAGAGCGAAGGATTTCGTTGAAGAACTAGCGAAGATTTGTTGCTGGTGGGGACACCAGGCAACGGCGTAAGGGGAGAGCGAAGGATTTTGTTGAAGTGCTAAGCGAAGATTTGTTGCTGGTGAGGCACCGGGCAACGGTGTGAATGCGGTGGCTGCGTTTCAAAGTTCAGTTGTATTACCCTGTACTATTTGAACAATTAAACTATGGAACAATTGAACCTCAGGTGCATGTTCGAAGTTTCAAAGTTCAAAAGTTCAATTTTATTACCTGTATTCGTTTGAACAATTGAACAATGAAACAGTTGAACCATCATGTAGCGGGTTGTGTGCGTGGGAAGCAGGTTTTTTAATTTTAAATGTGGACATGGATCAAACAGATATATCTACTGCTGCGGTAAATAAAGCGACCGCAGAAAAGGCTTCGTTGTATAGCGCTAAAAGCTTTCGCTTTGCCGGCGTGGTTTCATTGGGATACTTATTGCTTTCTTATGTGCTGATCGGGTTTAAGACAGATCAGCTGATACTGATCGCCTTATTCAACTTCTTGTATTTTGCTTCGCAGATTACCCGCAAGTTTGTTACCGGGTTCTCCGTGTTTTTTATTTTCTGGATCATTTTCGATTACATGAAGGCGTTCCCCAATTTTAAGTACAATACGGTACACATCGGGGAACTGTACCATGCAGAAAAACACCTGTTTGGCATTCATACTGCTACGGGTGTGGTAACGCCCAACGAATACCTGGCCATACATCATGCATTGCCGCTGGATATTTTTACCGGTATGTGTTACCTGTGCTGGGTGCCTGTGCCGCTGATATTTGCGGGTTACCTGTTCTTCCGCAACCGCATGCAGTTTTTTTACTTTTCACTTACTTTCCTGCTTGTTAATATTATTGGTTTTATCGGGTACTATATTTATCCCGCCGCTCCGCCATGGTATGTTATGCAGCACGGGTTCGACTTTAATTTCGCCACACCGGGTAATACAGCCGGGCTTGCACGGTTTGATGCCTTTTTCAACGTGCATATATTTGCCGGCCTGTACAGCAAAAGCTCGAATGTATTTGCTGCCATGCCTTCATTGCATGCGGCGTACATGCTGATTGTTTTGTACTATGGTATAAAGTTCAGGATGGGATGGCTGAACCTGTTGTTCGCGATAATACTGGGCGGTATCTGGTTTTCGGCGGTGTACAATGCTCACCACTATGTGCTGGATGTGCTGGCCGGTATATCCTGCGCCATTTTGGGCATTGCGCTGTTCCAGTGGTTTGTGAACCGCACAGGGCCCGGCAATAAAATGATGCATCACCTGGTTACCATTACCACGTAACCAGGTTTATTTTTTAGTCTGCTTTTACTGAATCGAGCAGCATTTGCTGTATCATGGTGAGGCGCTCTTTGATGAGTTGCTCCATTTGCGCTTCTGACAAAGAGAACATGCGCTGGAACATATTCTTTGCTACAAAAGGAAATGCGCAGAGCGATAGCATGTTCATGATCAGCATGGTGGCGTCTGCTTTTATTTCACCTCTTGCATTGGCTTCTTCAATTTCTTTTTTGAACAGCAGCATGGGCCTGTCTTTGCCATTGCAGAAAATAAGCTGGTCGAGCAATTCGGGGTGTTGCGCAAATTCGTTGATAAAGAAGCCGTCGAGATCAGGGTTTTCGAGTGCATCACACACAAAGTTCTCTGCGAAGGCGACAATCTTTTCCCGGATAGGCAGCGAGGAGCGGAGCACAGTATTGAGGCGGCCATACATTTTTTCTATCACCTCTTTGAACACCATTTCAAACAAATTTTCCTTACTTCTGAAATAGTAGTGAAGCATAGCCCTGTTGATACCGGCTATATCGGCAATTTCCTGGAGCCTGGCGCCTTTTAAACCGTCGCGCAGAAAAACCTTGCGCGCAGCCGATTTTATTGCTGCTTCTACATTAAGGCAATTCTCAGCAGTAGGTGTAGTGACATTCATAATTCTACCGTTCGGATTTTAAAAATGCAGCAGTTCAACGGTTGCTTGGATACTGTAAGTTACCGATAAAATTGCATTGCATATTGAATATGCGGCAAACTACTGTAAAATTACTAACGATGATATACCTGTAAAAGTTGGGTATCACCTTAAATAATACACATGCTTACACTACTTTGCAGTAAAGCATTGCAGGCCTGCGCAACAACCAATTGCCATGCGGGTTGTTACTACCATAAACGAACGCTCCATGAAAATTTCCTATCCTGTTTTATATACGCAGCTGCACCAGGTGCTGCTTTCACTGGGCTTTACCGAAGCAAAAGCTGCTTTATGTGCAGGCATATTTGCAGGCAACAGTCGTGACGGCGTTTACTCGCATGGATTAAACCGTTTTCCTGTTTTTGTACAGGCCGTAAAAGAAGGTATTGTGCACAAAGATGCTGAGCCGGTAACAACAGGCAGCAACGGTACAGTTGAATATTGGGACGGCCGGCTGGCGCCTGGTATGTATACTGCCACACTGGCCATGCAGCGTGCAACAGCGCTGGCCAAAAGCAATGGCATGGGCTGTGTATCGGTAAAAAATACCAATCACTGGATGCGTGGTGGCACCTATGGCTGGCAGGCTGCGGCAGCAGGCTGCATTGGTATCTGTGCTACCAACACCATTGCCAACATGCCACCCTGGGGAGGCACTTTGCCCAGGCTGGGCAATAACCCGCTGGTGATTGCCGTACCGCATGGCGATGCACCGGTGGTGCTGGATATGGCGATGTCGCAATATTCGTATGGCAAGTTGCAGGAATACAGTCTTACAGGCCGCGAACTGCCGGTGGCCGGTGGTTACAATGCAGCCGGGGAGTTAACCACCAACCCGCAGCAGATCATGGATACCAAAAGAACATTGCCGGCGGGTTTCTGGAAAGGTTCCGGTTTGTCGATGGTGCTCGATGTGCTGGTCACCGCACTCAGCGGCGGGCAGTCGGTAGCACAGATAACCGCCAACGGAACAGAGTACGGTTTGTCGCAGTTTTTTCTTTGCATAGATGCCCAAACCCTGCAGCAGCAAAGCATTGACGAAATTATTGCCTACACCAGAACAGCGGTGCCTGCCGGCGAAAACGGCGCTGTGTATTACCCGGGCGAGCAAACCCTGGCTACGCGCCTGCGCAATGAAAAAGACGGCATACCGGTAAATGAACACATCTGGCAAAGCGTGCTTGACATGACGGCATCGTTAGCCGGCACACGATAACAGCTTTGTGTTTAAACGACACAATTGTTAACCCTGCGGCATGGCCCGGCGCAGACTGGAGTTACGTACCACCAGTTCTGACTTTAGTAAAATGCTGTTGGTTACGGCAACCGAGGCATCGCCCGATAAATAATTGATCAGATGGCGGGCTGCCACCTCACCCATCTGGTAACCGGGATAATTAATGGCAGTGAGGTTGGGTTCTATCACCCTGCATACCGGGTCGTCGTTAAAGCCTGCCACGGCTATATCCTGCGGAACACGGATGCCTGCCTGCTTTAAAGCAATGATGCAACCTGCGGCACAGTTATCATTTGCGGCAAAAACACCATCCGGTCTTGCAGCGCGGCTAAGTATATCAGCTGCTGCGGCTGCACCTTCATCCTGGCTTAAATTGTTGATGATGACATTCGATTCGGAGAAGGACAAACCGTGATCTTCAAGCGCCTGTTTATAGCCCTTCAGCCGGTCTACATACACATTGCGTTTAGGTGTTGCGGTAATGTGCACAATATTGGTACAGCCCTGTTCAATTAAATGGCTGGTGGTTTTATAGGCTGCTCGCACATTATCGATCAGTACATTGGTGCTGTTGGATTGTTCCATTACACGGTCGAAGAAAACAACCGGGATTCCTTTCTTAAAAAAGGCATCGAAATGCTGCAGGTCTGCGGTATCAATGGCAAGTGAAACCAGCAACCCGTCTACGCGGTTATCGTACATGGTTTTGGCATTCGCCTTTTCTTTTTCAACAGATTCGGCGGACTGGCTGATGATAAGGTTATAGCCATCGGCACCTGCGGTTTGTTCGATACCTGCTATAACGGTGCTCATGAAATGACTGTTAATGCGGGGTATAATTACACCAATGGTATGCGTACGCTGGCTGCGGAGATTGCGGGCAAAATGGTTGGAGCGGTAGCCCAGCTGCTCGGCCATGTCGAAAATACGTTTCTTGGTTTTTTTGCTTACTACAGGGTCATCTTTCAATGCGCGGCTAACGGTGGCTATGGAAATGTTGAGCTGGTGCGCAATGTCGTAAATGGTGGATTCTTTTTGCATACAATCAATACAACAAGGTTGCGGCAGGTTGTGCAGGTTTTGTTTGGGTTGAATAATGTTATCAGTTGTAATATACATTTTTCTTTATATTACAGCAGCTTATTCATCACTGCATCTTGCCATAAAACGATTCAGCATGCAACATTTATTCCTGGTCGCTTTCCCGGCGATGCATCTGTGTAATTACATCAGATTTATTTATCCCACTCATACAAACTGACTGATTCATGAAAAACTTTCTGAAATCCTTTGCTGTATTGCTTTTGCTGCTGCAGGTATGCCTGCGTTCGGGCGCGCAAACGCCTGCTTACCTGAACACGGCACTGCCGGTAAATACTAGGGTGAACGATTTGATCAGCCGCCTTACCCTGCAGGAAAAAGTGAACCAGATGATGAACAATACACCGGCTATTGAACGCCTGCATATCCCGGAATACAACTGGTGGAGCGAGGCGCTGCATGGCATAGCACGCTCGGGCGTAGCCACGGTTTTTCCGCAGGCAATAGGTATGGCTGCTACATTTGACGACCGGTTGATACATGCAGCCGCAGATGCCATTGGTGATGAAGGAAGGGCCATGTACAATGCATCGGTAAAAAACAACAACCGCCTGCAATATGGCGGGCTTACTTTCTGGACACCCAATATCAACATCTTCCGCGATCCGCGCTGGGGCAGGGGACAGGAAACCTATGGTGAAGATCCCTACCTTACCACGCAGATGGGTGTTGCATTTGTAAAAGGCTTGCAGGGCAATAACCCGCATTACCTGAAAGTGGCTGCCTGCGCCAAACATTATGCGGTGCACAGCGGGCCTGAAAAACTGCGGCACAGTTTTAATGCACAGGCTTCGCCCAAGGATTTATGGGAAACTTATCTGCCGGCTTTTCATGCACTGGTAAACAACGGCGTGGAAGCAGTAATGTGTGCTTATAACCGTACCAATGACGAGGCCTGCTGCGGCAATACGTTCCTGTTACAGGATGTGTTGCGTAACCAGTGGGGGTTTAAGGGACATATTGTATCTGACTGCGGCGCGATTGATGATTTCTTCAATGGCCATAAACTGGTGGCCAACCGCACACAGGCGGCAGCACTGGCTTTGCAGCGCGGGGTAAACCTGAACTGCGGCGATACCTATGGCGCTTTGACCGACGCGGTGAAACAGGGACTGGTAACCGAGCAAATGATTGACAGTTCACTGGCCATGTTGCTGCGTACACGTTTTAAACTCGGCCTGTTTGATCCTGCGCAACAAAATCCTTACAACAATATTCCCGAATCTGTTATCAACAGCGCGGCGCACCGCAAGCTGGCGCGTACGGTAGCTACTGAATCGGTGGTGCTGCTGAAGAACAATGGTGTGCTGCCTTTGAAGAATAACCTGAAGCAATATTTTGTTACGGGGCCCAATGCATCGAACAGTGATGTACTGATGGGCAACTATTATGGTGTAAACGACCACATGGTTACCATACTGGAAGGTATTTCGGCACAGGTGCAGCCGGGATCACAGTTGCATTACAGGCAGGCGATACTGCTTGACAGGAATAATGTAAACCCGCTTGACTGGTCGAGCGGTGAAGCCAGGGAAGCCGACGCTACTGTAGTGGTAATGGGCATTTCGGGTTTGCTGGAAGGCGAAGAGGGCGAATCCATTGCCTCACCACATGCAGGTGACCGGCTGGATTATAATATCCCGGAGAACCAGCTGAACTACCTGCGTGCGTTGAAGAGGGATAATAAGAAGCCTGTGATTGCGGTGATCACCGGCGGCAGCCCCATGAACCTGTCTGAAGTACATGAACTGGCCGATGCGGTGCTGCTGGTATGGTACCCTGGTGAAGAAGGTGGCAACGCAGTGGCGGATATATTGTTTGGCAAGGTATCACCATCAGGCAGGCTGCCGATTACCTTCCCGCAGTCGTACGAACAGTTGCCTGCATATGAAGATTATTCCATGAAAGGCAGAACCTACCGGTATATGACGGCACAGCCCATGTACCCCTTTGGCTTTGGATTGAGCTATACATCGTTTACTTACAGCAACCTGCGTACAGCGGTAAAAAACAGCAATAGCAGCAAAACCGTAACCGCCAGCGTAACCGTAACCAACAAGGGTAAATACGCCAGTGATGAAGTGGTACAGCTGTACGTTACCCATCATGAAAAAGACGCTGCACTGTACGCACTGAAAGGCTTTCATCGCATTACGCTGAAGCCGGGTGAACAGCAGCAGGTGCAGTTTGCACTTACCCCCGATTTGCTGGGCCTGGTAAATGACAAAGGTGAAACCGTAATGCCTGCACAATCGTTTACCATCAGTATTGCAGGCAGTTTGCCTGGCAGCAGAAGCGAAACGCTGGGGGCTGCAACTGCTGTTTCGGCTGATGTAAAATTATAAATGATGAACTGAATGAAAGGCATTGCTGCTGTTGAAGCAGTGATGCCTTTTTTTATGCGGTTGTTGAACAGCAAAACTTTTGCCCGGCAACCCTGTTGTAAAAATGTAAACCAGTTTTATCATTTAAAATGTTGTTATGGCAAAAGCTGCAAAAAAAGGAACAGCGAAGAAAAACAGGCTGGGGGTAAAAAATTCGCTGGTGAACAATATTAACGCACGGAAGAAAAAAGGCGCGTCACGTTCAAAAAAAGCCGGCTCCATATCGGGCGATGCTTATGAAGCAATGGAAGATAACTGGGGTAAACCTGCGCCGAAAAAGACTGCAAAGAAGGCTGCAGTAAAAAAGAAGACCGCTAAAAAAGCTGCCCCCAAAAAGGCGGCGCGTAAAAAAGCCGCGGGCAAATAACCCCGCCGCGGTGTTGCCTGTGGTTTTATATTTTGGTAATGCCTTCTTTTAATGCGTACATCACTAGCCCAACGCGGGTTTTAATGCCCAGTTTTATAAACAGGGTGTCGCGGTAACCTTCTACTGTGCGGTGACTGCAATACATTTTTTCTGCAATTTCTTTGTACGTTAATTCTGTGGCCGCATATTCCAGGAACAGTATTTCCCTGTCGTTAAGCGCTGTTGCTTTTTCTTCAGGTGGGGAATCTCCTGCAAACATGCCCTGCAGCATTTTCCGTGCAATCCAGTCAGGGTAGTAAAAACCTTGTTGCACCAGCTCATCCAGGGCATGATGCAGATCATCGGGGCGGGTATTTTTAAGCAGGTAACCTTTGGCGCCGTTTCGCAGCATGCGGATGAGTGTTTTTTCATCATCGCGCATTGACAGGGCGAGTATTTTAATGTGCGGGTAGTGTTTTGTTAACCAGGCAGCGGTTTCAAACCCGTTCATTACGGGCATGTTGATATCGAGCAGCACAATATCGGGCCGGGGCTGTTTGGCGAATTGTTCGGTGAGCAACATGCCATTGGCTACCTGGTAAAGAACCCTGTAGTCGGGGAACTGGTTGATCACGGCTTTAATGGCTTCTGCAATCAGTAAATGATCGTCTGCTATAACTACACTGTATTGCATGTTTATCTGTTTAAAGTATGGGCAGGTATCTGCAACAGCATACGGGTGCCTTCACCGGGTATACTGCTGAGTGAAAAAGCTGCCTGTATCATTTCTGCACGTTTGCGCATATTCTCCAGGCCTATGCCATTGCCTTTTGCCGGAGTTAGTGTAAAACCACGTCCATTGTCTTCGGCCTTCACCTGCAGCCCATTGCTGTCGTGGTGCAGTGCTATGCTGATGTTGCTGCATGCTGCGTGTTTAAGGCTGTTCTGCAAAAACTCCTGTAAAATGCGGAGGGTAAAGCTTTTAATGGCATTGGAAGCATCAATATAATCTACATTGCTTTTCAGCGAAATGGCGCATGCGCCGCTGGCTTCAATTTTAGCGCATTCATTGCTGATGAGCCGGAACAGGTCTGTATCGAGGAAAGAAGCATCGGTGAGGTCTTTCGACAGCATTCTTAAATCGCTCAGCGATTCGTGCAAAATAGCGATGGTATTGTAAATGGTTTGCTGTATGCCCGGCGGTGCCTGCTGCAGCTGCTGCAGGTAAATGGTAGCCAGTGTTATTTTCTGCCCTACGTTGTCGTGAATTTCCTGGCCGATATGCTGCATGGTGAGCTGCTGCACTTCAAATTGTGTTTGCAACAGCTCGTGTGAAAAGCGTTCATTAATGTGTTCTATTTCTTTTGCATGTTCCAGTTTTCGCCTCCGGTAAATGATCATTACTGCCAGTATGGTAATCAGGAAGGCAACGAGAACGATCATGGTTGTACCGATAAGTAGAAATCCTTCTTTCGCGTCATCCATAAAAAAGCGATTGTATAAGTGCTATAGAGAATAATGTTCAGTACAGTTGATACATATACCAGCATCTGAACTGTTGTTTTATACCCTTTTACAAAGTACAGCCAGTTGCTCATGGTAAAATAGGGCAGGGTACCTACCAGGAACAGCAGGTAAGCGAACAGCATATAAAAAAAAGGATTACGCAGGAAATTGAAATCGGCAGGGTTTTGCAGCATGTCGTAAAACTTGAGTACAATACTGCAAACGATATAAATAGCACCCACGCAATATACCTTTGCATTAAACCTGTTATTGACACTTGCAAACAGGGTTAATGCGATGGCTGCTACGATAAAGGTGATAATAAAGAAGAGGATGTATTTCCTGTATCTTTTATTACCCAGTGAAAAATAAATAATAACCAGGTACAGCAGGTGCTGCAAGGGTACCTGTATGTTATACACGTTTACATTCACAGGGGAAGTATTGTTGGCAAAAAACTCTTCATAGGTTTCCACAATCGCCACAAGTCCCAGCAATAAAGGGAAAATGCGCAATGCAGGCGTTCGCCAAATGGTTTTCAGCGCTAGCAGTGAAGCGATAAATGCTGCAATTTCAAGATAAGTCAACATCCTCTCCATAAGGCCTTAGTTGGTATAATCAATATGTAATGAATCGGCCTTCTTCAGCAGTGCTGTGGTGGAATCCGGGCAGTTGGGCGGACACATTTTACCCTGGTTCTGGCTCATCAGGTTGGTAGATTGCATCATGAGCATGCCTTTCTGTGCATCTGCCGACTGCATGGTTTCTGTAATGTCTGGGATTTCAAATTTGTCTTTCAAACCCAGGTGCAGGCTTTTTTTCCTGTTGCTGCAATAGCGTGGGTCGAAGTCGATATCAAAGGCAGTTGATTTATTATTGTAGGTAGGCACCAGGAACAAAGTGTGCTGGCTTGCATAAGCCTTGTTCCACACTTTTGAGCTGGAATCGCCGTATACACCATAGTAAAAACGGATCCCCAGGTCGGATACCGGAATGTTGAGGTTAGTGGAATATTTTTCCATCAGGCAGATAAAGCGCTTCAGTGTATCGAGCGGAAACCAGCAGGCGCGGCCATCTTTAATATGGTGCTTTTTGGGGTAAGGTTGCGCATTGATAACTGATGCATGTGTGGTACCGTAGCGGGAAATAGATTCAAGTAAATCATTGGGAGAAAGTCCTGCCAGGTTGTCTTCCGTACAATCAATACAGGTTTTGTAAGGTTGGTCAGCTTTGGGATTGTGTTTTTTTTGAAAAGCCATGAATGCAATAACAAGCAGAGAGAGCACATTGGTCGTGATCAAGAGTTTTTTCATAAAGAGATTGGGTTTGAAAAAAATACAAAAATGGCGGTATATGCCATAATCGACAAAAGGTATTAACATTTTTTGGTTTTTTCAATAGGTGTTTTACACACATTCTGTTGGTTGTTTCACTGGTACAACACGCGTTTCAGCGGAAG
The DNA here is from genome assembly GCF_003412455.1 of Deminuibacter soli. Taxonomy (GTDB): domain Bacteria; phylum Bacteroidota; class Bacteroidia; order Chitinophagales; family Chitinophagaceae; genus Deminuibacter; species Deminuibacter soli. Next base: position 138,678 of record NZ_QTJU01000004.1, read on the forward strand.
AAACCGTGTAAACACCGGTCTTTACGGGGCTTTTGTTGCTTTGTCAGTAAGTGGTTGTTTTGTCAGTGACAAATAGCTTTGGCATTATTTCTGATTTTCACTGACACAGAAGATTCGATTCGTAACAGAAAAATTTTAAGAACCATGAAAAAGTTAATGAGATCCGCAGTACTGGCAGTAGTTGTTTTAGCAACAGCGTTAACCGCAAACGCACAAAAATCAGATCCCTGGCGTCTTGGCATTGGTGTTGACGGCGGACTGGGTTTAAAAACACCAACCCCGTTTGTATTGGGTGGTGATGTACGCTTGCAGAAAGGCATTGTACACGGCCTGTCTGGTATTTTCACAACCGGTTACACCCATTTCTTTGAAAAAGACAACCAGGCATCTGCAGGTTTTATCCCTGTTAAAGCCGGTTTGAAGTATTTCCCTGTGAGCAATTTTTATGTAAGTGCTGAAGCCGGTGCAGGCTTTGGTGTTGACAAAGGCCTGGGTACTTCGTTTGTATGGTCTCCTGCTATCGGTTACACATTTGCCAAACATTGGGATGTGAGCGTGAAGTATGAAGATTATACCAAATACACTGAAACAAAACAGCTGGCTTTGCGTATTGCTTATGGCTTTAGCTTATAGTGAACCACATTCACTGCATACAGATGCCACACCAGTTACGGTGTGGCATCTGTGTATACAGGCTATAGTGATTTTTACTACAGCTCTACATGAAACAGGGCGCGTATAGCCCATTTGTTTACGCCCGGGTGATCGAGGTAAGTAAACCTGCGGATAGCATCGAGCCGCAGTACCTTGAATATATTGGAAATGCCTGCGCCTGCCTCTACATATGGCGTGCTGCCCAGCGAATAGGTTTGTATTTTGCCATCGGTAAGCGGGAAATGATAAATGCTGTACGGCTCCTTGTTTTCGTTGCGCAAGCCGCCAAACAGTATTTTGGCATTCAGTGTTTCGCGCAGTTTCATTTTTTTCAGCAGCGGTATTTTGTTAAAGAAGAAACCTTTGAATGCATGATCCAGCGCCACGCTTACATAATGGTCACTGACAAATTCTAGATAGTTCATTTTATTAAATGCACTGCCGCTGTAGGCAAAACCCTGGTTGCCGGAGTGTATAATCAACAAGGGCCAGGGCAGCCTGCCGGTAAGGTAGCCGCCGCTCACCGTAACGTCTGAAACGCCCAGCGGGGCTACATAAAAGCGTTTGAAAATGCTCATGTTGATATTGCTGTACTGGTATTCCCCGCCCATTAACCCCTTAATGCCTTGTGTGAAATTCAGGGTAAGCACCGGGTAACGGTTGTTCACCGTAACACGGTCAATTTTTGTTTGGTAAAACTGCTCATGCGGCGCCCAACGCACCTGGAACGATACTTCGCCTGTAGTAAGAGAAGAAATGGTATCGTTGTGGGTGTAATTCTGTTTCACAAATGTGAGGGAGCCTCCGGGCTGCTGCTCGCGGTATTTTAAACCCATTGCCAGTGACAGGTGATCGCCCAGTTCATGTATATAGTCTGCCCTGAAAATATGGTTGTACAGATAGCGGTCGTTAATGCCCGACTTTATAGAAAGAAAAAGGTTTTCTTCCACATATTCATCACTCACACCGGGTATATTGGTATCGTTGCGGTAGCTGAAACGCAGCAGGTGTAAGGGATACGTGTAAGCCGATTTGTTGTTGAGCGCGTAGGATACCCTTCCGAAATATTTCAGCTCATGATCACGCGAACCATAGGCTGCATATCCGTCCAGGTAATAACGGGTGCTGAAATGTGTGTTGGTACGGCCGCCGATTCGTGGTTTATAACCTTCTACCGGGTTATAGCTGAGGAAGCTGGCAACAGGCCCCACTTCAACCGGTCCGAATGTTTTATAACCGGATGTAGCCAATGTAAAATAATCCAGCGCGCGGTAGTAAGATTTCAGGTGCCGTAAACTGTCAATGTTGCGGTAAGTGGCAGCTTCAGCAGTTGATAAACTATCGGGCCGGTGATTGTTCCAGTAATTTTTATCGGTGACAGATTGCATCGTGTCATAACCGGGAAGTGACCATCCTTTAAACAGGCTGTCATCCAGCGGTATGTCTGTAACAAAGTTGTTCATGCGAACCGTGCGTTCGCCATACATGCCCGAGCCGCCGGGGGTAAGGCCAAAATCGGCAATGGCATTGGAATAGTTTAAATGGTATTTGCCGACTGTGTCTTTTGCAAACTGCTGCGCAACCTGCAAATGTCTGATCACACCAAGATTGATGTGCCTGCCGGTTTGCATATTTATTTTCTGCACTGCATAGTTTCCATCCAGTGTAACATACATGGTGCCGCTGAACAACAAATCTGCATTGTTGCGCGGCATAAAGAAGAGCTGTACAAAACGCTGGTTATTGTCTACAATGGTATCGCGGATAAAATATTTGTAAACAGCAGGCCCTGCATCTGAAATAGGGCTTGTAAACTGGCGTGTGCAAAGCACGATGTGGTTGTCGTATATATTAATGTCCTCGTACAGCCTGTTAAAAATAGTGCTGAGCCCCCTGGTATCGATAAACTCGCCGTAATCCAGTTTTTTAATACCGGTGATGATGGTCTTAGTTTTTTCAGGATGCCTGCGGTAGTAATTGCTGGAGGCCACTTCTTCAATAAAAACGGGCGTGAGTTCTTTGCCCGGCACCTTGGTGGTGTCTTTGTTATCGAACACAAAGCGGTATTTCTTCAACAGTTTACTGCGTTCTACCCAGTGCGGAAATTTATCCAGGTACATGCACAGCTTTTCATACTTGTTAAAGCTGGCAGTAAGGTAGGCGCCTATATCATTCTGGTCTTTGTGTGCAATTACCTGGCGTATGAGTTCTACAGCCGGGTTGTTCTTGTTGGAATACCTGCCGGTGAAACGTGTGCTTACGGTAACATCTTCGAGCTGGCTAACACTGCGCGGCAAATCAATCACCGTATGCAGGTTGTAATTGCTGCGGGTGAACTTGATGGTAACTATTTTATAACCGGTTAGCAGAAAGCGCACAGTGGCAGGCAAAGCCACATCAAGCTGGTATTTGCCCGATGCATCGGTGCGTGTGCCGGTGCTGCCGATATACACGGTTACATTGGGCAAGGGTAAGTGACTAAGGGAATCACGTACCGCGCCTGCAAGTGTGATGGTTTGTTGTGCACGCGCTGTAAACGAAAGCAAAATAAAGAGCAGTACCGGCAACACAGGCCGGCTGAGGCAGGGGATGAGTATTGAACGTACAAAACATGTCATGTATGGTAGCAGGTTGCATTGGTGACGGGCAATACACAGAGGGAAGTAACTGCGTGTTACACTAGCTCAATTTACGTTTTTATGCGACGCTGCGGTTCAATTAGCTGCGAATAACGAAAGTTCATATAAAGATAAAATAGATGTAATCAGTAGGGATAGCTATATATGATTTAGCGTCAGGTTGTTAGTGTGTTCTGATTGTATCATAAGGGGGCCTTGCATTAATAAATCGCTGCAATGGGCCAAAGCATACGACCATTCCTCCTTAAAAAGTAAACAAAGTATGATATGGAAATTGCATTCCATTGACATTAATGTTTGCTGGCTAATAAATACAATCCAGTTAGCGGGCAAAATTTTCGTTTTTGCTAAGTAAACGGAGATAAGTCTCAAAAGGGCAGTATAGTGCCCTTTTTATTGTATTTGGATGTGCTTCACACATATTTTAATTAAAAAGTGCTTTTTGCTGCACTTTGCAATGAATTTTTAATCAAGGATGCTTAAATTTACCATGAAAAAGGTATTATAATGCACTCTAATGAAATATTCAACATCGTGAAAGCCAGAAGGGAATCTCTAAATGTGACGCAGGAGACGCTTGCTCAACTTTCCGGCGTAGCATTGAGAACCTTGAAACAATTTGAAAGCGGCAAGGGCAATCCTACCTTGCAAACACTTCAAAAGCTCGGTGACGCACTGGGCCTTGAAGTAACGGTTATCATTAAAAAAAGGGAAATTAACTCATGAGAGCAGCCAAGATTTTTTTCAAAGGGCAAGAAGCCGGCGTCTTAACACAGCATGATGACGGTACGTTCACATTCCAGTATAACGCATCGTGGGTAGAAGATAGCAGCAAGCCAGCGATCAGCCTTACATTGCCGAAGATCGCCTCACCATACCATTCTAGTAACCTATTCCCATTCTTCTACAACATGCTGCCAGAAGGGTCAAACAAACAAGTTGTTTGCAAGCTTAACCACTTGGATAAGACCGACTATTTCGGGTTATTGCTGACGATTGCTCAAACAGATACCATCGGCGCGGTTTCCGTGTCTAAAATCGATTAAACATGAGTTTACCAGATATTCAACATTGTCCCGGTACGCTGGCCGCTGGCTACCATACCTATAGTAGAACTGCACTTGTCAGGGTCTTCAAGGGCCGCAAAGTAAGTCATCTACTTCCCTATGATTCACCCGCCTCTAATGTGGCAATGGACGAACTCTTTGATGAAAATAGAAAACACATGTCCATCTCGGGTGTGCAAGAAAAATTCTCTGTTCTACTCGAGAAGAACAAACTTCGATTGATCAATGAGGGTGAAAAGGGAAGTTACATCTTGAAACCAATTCCGGCAGCCGGCCGGCGGCCGGACCAGATGCCTCCCAATGAACACCTTACCATGCAGATTGCGCGACAAGTATATCAAATTGAAACGGCAGAGAATGCGCTGATTTTCTTTAAGAATGGAGCCCCCGCGTACATAACTAAACGTTTTGATGTCGATGAGAATGATAGAAAACTCGCGCAAGAAGATTTCGCATCACTAGCCGGGCGTACGCCTCAAACACACGGAGAACATTATAAATATCTCGGCAACTATTTGCAGCTATTTCAACTCATGCAAAAATACGTCCCGGCTTATCCCGTAGAAGCGCCGAAATTACTGAAACTGCTCATGTTCAACTATCTCTTCTCAAATGGTGATGCACATTTCAAGAATTTTTCTCTCCTCGAAACGCCCATGGGAGATTACCGCCTAAGTCCGGCGTATGACTTGCTTAACAGCCAGATCCACATTAAGGACAAAGATTTCGCCTTAGATGATGGCTTACTCCCCAAAAATTTAGCTCAGGGGAAAATTATGCAGCAGTTTTCAGTATTAGCTGATCAGGCAGGCATTTCCCAGGCCTCCTTCGATGCAATCAGGCAACTTATGCTTTCCGAAACAGATAAAGTGCAGGAATTAACGTTGGCGTCCTATTTGGATGAAACCACCAAACGCAATTATTGGCAATCGTATCAAGGTCGATTGCGGCAACTAGAAAAAGACGTGAAAGACTAATCAACGATTGCAAACTCAATAATAGAAAGCTCCATTTACTTAAAAAGGAATGTTAGCCAACTTTAGCATAGAGACATTTGGTCTGCCTTAAATACAAAAGAGGTAACCACACCAAAATTGCCACCACCGCCGCGTATGGCCCAGAACAGGTCACTGTTGGTGGTGGGGGGTGGTGAGACCGTAACCGCGTGTTAAATGTCCCAGTCCGCCGCCAAGTGTAAGACCGCCAAGCAAGGCAGCAAGGCCATCCAAAGCAGTTGACGTTAACATGGTACGGAGTTTATGGCAGGTGTGATAAAGATGCAATCAGTAAAGAACAGGTGTAAAGTAAAACAATCCTGCAAGCATTAAAAGCATTCGCGGCAGTACGGTATACAGCAGTATTTTACAGAACAGTATTGTTGCATATATGTGTTATTTTGCGGGCATGAACACAGCAAATGAATTATTGGATCTGTTAAAACAGGTACAATCTATCAGTGATATTGGGTTGTTGTATGCCAAAGATCCGTACGATAAAGAACGTTATGAAGCATTAAAACAACTGGGGCAGCACATGCTGCAGTTGCTGAGCGGGCACGATGCTACTGCCTTGCAATTGCAGTATCCGCATGTGAAGGATTACCCCACGGCAAAAGTAGATGTAAGGGGGTTGCTGCTGGATGAGCAGGGGCGTTTGCTGCTGGTAAAAGAACAGGCAGACGGGCGCTGGTCTTTACCCGGTGGCTGGGCCGATGTAGGGCAAACACCTGCTGAAGTAGTGATCAAAGAATTTGTGGAGGAAACCGGGCTGGTGGTAACAGCCGAACGTTTGCTGGCGGTGTTTGACAAGCGCATGCACCCGCACCCGCCGCAGCCGTTTTATGTATACAAATTTGTGTTTTTATGTAAGGCAGCATCGCAGCAGCTGAACAAGGGTTTTGATGTGCTGGATGTGCAGTTTTTTGAACCGGACCAGTTGCCTGCGCTTTCTGAAGACCGGATACTGGCCAGCCAGATACAATTGTTGCTGCAGCGCGTGGAAGCCGGTGAAAGCGAAGCTTATTTTGATTAGTGGTATAAAAAAACTCAACAGGAAGCATGGTATATGCGCCTGTTGAGTTTATATAATACGTAATATGGCTGAAGTTTATTTAGTATCTCCTGTTGTTGTAGCCGCCACCGCCACCACCCTGGTAGCCACCACCACCGCCACCGCGGCGATTGTTGTTGTCCCTGCGCTGGAATCCACCGCTGTTGTTGTTGGGCTTGCGTTCTTCTGCTTCCTGCACACCCAGTCTTTTACCCCTTAAGCCTGCACCGTTCAGGGTATTGATGGCTTCTTTGGCTTCTGTTACATCGGGCATTTCCACAAAACCGAAGCCGCGGCTTCTTTTGGTTTCTTTATCAAGTACTACCCTTGCTGTTGTTACTTCGCCATACAGTTCAAACATTTCTTTCAGGTCGATATCGTCGATGTCGTTGGATAGCCCTGTTACAAAAAGATTCATGGTATTCTATTAAATAATTTATAATAAGCGAAGCGCTAAAGATCGGGTTTTATAACAGGCCAGTAACGCAATTCACTGATAAATTACAACAAAAGTCGCTAAAAATAGTTTTTAAAACCAAACGGCAGCAAATTTAATATGCCCTTGTGTTTTCAGGGATAAAAACAGTTGTTTGAATTAACTGGCTGCACAAATATATGATCATTTTATATATTAATTTTAATAATTATATAAATGCAGCGCTGAAGGCTTACCGGGTTAAAGCATTGTAGTTTTCGTGGAATTTGTACCTTGGTGATAATTTTAAAAGAAACATTATGTCATTACCTACCAACAATAAAGGAAAAGGCAAACCCGCGGCGAAAAGCCAGGGCGGTGCTATGAGTGGTGGTTCCAAGTTTATCAACAAGCCGGGCAAGGCTGCTGGTCCTGCCGGCGGCGGTGGCAAAAAAATGATTAAAACAGGTGGCAGCAGGGGCAGCTGATTGATTCCCGTGTTTTGTTACTCACCGAATAATGGCGGCCCGCAAGGCTGCCATTTCTTTTTTGCAAACAGCACAGCTTTGGTGCTGCGTTGATCCAGCCATTACCTTTGCCATTTAACCGGCAGTATGGAAGGTAACGAACAGGTCATTATACAAACAAAGAAATGGATAACCGAAGTGGTGGTGGGCTGTAATTTCTGCCCGTTTGCAGCAAGGGAGCTGCGGCTCGATACCATACGCTATGCGGTAGAACCGGCCACTGCCATGCAGGCCTGTGTACGTGCATTTGTGCGTGAATGTGAAAAACTGGATGCAGATGCTTCCATTGCTACCACGCTGGTGATCTTTCCGCAGGCATTTACTTCATTTAACCAGTTCCTGAAGCTGGTTCGGGAAGCAGAACGCATGCTGAAAATAAAAAGATATACCGGTATTTACCAGGTGGCTACTTTTCATCCTGATTACCGTTTTGCAGGCACAACTGCTGATGATGCCGCCAATTATACCAACCGCTCCATTTATCCCATGCTGCATATACTGCGCGAAAGCAGTGTGGAAAAGGCTTTGAAGCATTATGCCGAACCGGAGAAAATTCCTGAACGCAATATCCGTTATGCGCATGAAAAAGGACTTGCCTATATGCAGCAGCTGCGCAACGACTGTTTGTAAAATGGTAATGCCAGGTTAACAATGTGGTGTTACATTTAGTGTTCAATTCCCTGTTTATGTTTATCCGCCAACTGACTGTTTTATTGTTGTGCTGCATAGTGGCAGCTGCACAGGCCCAGCGTGTAAAAAAAGTAGTGTTTGTAATTGCCGATGGCATTCCGGCCGATGTACTGGAAACCGTACCAACCCCGCATATTGACAGCATTGCAGCCTCTGGCGCTTACCTGCGTGCGCATGTGGGCGGTGATAAGGGTACTTACAGTGAAACACCAACCATCTCAGCTGTGGGCTACAACAGCCTGCTCACAGGTACCTGGGTAAACAAACACAATGTGTGGGACAATGATATTAAAGCGCCCGATTATAACTATCCTACTATTTTTAAATTGCTGAAAGCAGCCAGTCCGGCCAAAAAAATTGCCGTATTCAGCAGCTGGCAGGAGAACCGCACCAAACTGGTGGGAGATGGTTTGCCGCAAACAGGCAACCTGAAAGTGGATATTGCAGCAGACGGTTACGAACTGGATACCGTACAGTTCCCGCACGATAAACAGCGTGATTTTATGCACCGCATTGATGAGCGTGTAGTAACAGAAGCCGTGAACAGCCTGCGTACCACGGCGCCTGATTTGTCATGGGTGTACCTGGAATATACCGATGATATGGGCCATATGTATGGCGATGCGCCACAGTTTTATACGGCTGTTGAAATGATGGACAAACAAATTGGCAGATTGTGGAATGCTATTCAATACCGCAGCCGGCATTTTAATGAAGACTGGCTGCTGGTGGTAACAACTGATCATGGCCGTGCTGAAGCCAATGGCAAGGGACATGGCGGTCAATCGCCCAGGCAGCGTAACACCTGGATATTGCTGAACAAACCAGACATCAACAGCTACGCAAAACTGGCGCAGCCGGGTATTGTAGACATCTTCCCCACCATCGCACGTTTTATGCAGGTACCCATTCCGCAGGCAGTGTTGCGCGAAGTGGATGGAATACCGCTTGCAGGCAAGGTATCGGTTGCCAATATGAACGTAAATGTGTTCCAGCATAAACTGGACATCAGCTGGACTGCATTGGATGCCACACCAGGTGACAAGCTGAAAGTATGGATCAGTACAACCAACCAGGTACAAACCGGTGGTACAGATAACTACACCTTGCTGGGTGAAGTGCCGGTGCTGCAAAAGCATGCTACTTTCCCATTAAATAACGATCCCGACCCGGTATATAAAATAGTACTCGAAGCCCCGCACAATACCATCAACCAATGGTGGGCGCCGAAAGAGGGAAGTAAATAATACACAAACGGGTATGCTACAACCAACAGGTGTGCAGGCAAGCGTGCCTGAACCAACCAGTTGGCAAATGATGCCGGTTGAGTAAGCCCATCATGAAAAAAGAAAGCCCGCCGGTTTGCACCGGCGGGCTTTTATCATCTGTAATGATTATTACATTTTGGCATTCAGGTTAAGCGTAAGATCAACGTCTTTGCTGATCAGCCAATCCTGTGCATTGTTTGGTCCTTTATAGTTAAGGCCCCAGGTAGTTCTGTCAACGGTGAATTTAGCTTCAGCGGTGATGGCTTTACCGGTAATGGTGATTTTAGCAGGGAAAGTCAGGTTTACTGTGCTGTCTTTCAAAGTCAGGTTACCGCTCAGCAGGTGTGTAGCACCGGGTAACAGGCTTTTAGCTTGTGTGCTGTCGTAAGGAGCCACTTTAGTGATTTCGAATTTAGCGGTAGGGTATTTAGCTACATCGAAAAAGTCAGGGCTTTTCAGGTGGCCTTCCAGCTGTCCTTTTTTGGTCGTATCGGTAATATCAAGGTCTTTCAGAGTAGCCATAGCGATAGTGATGCTGCCGCCGGTAACTTTATCGCCGTCAACTGCGATAGTACCGCCCTGTACTTTAATAAGACCGTCGTGTGGTTCAACACCACCTTTGTGTGTTGCGCGGAAACCTACTGTTGATGCAGTATCTACTGTGAAAGATGCGCCCGTTGCAGCAGCAGCTTCCTGTTTTTCGGCTGTGGCAGCCTTATCGGTATTGCTACCGCAAGATGCCAGTACGATGATCGCTGAAACAGCGAGTAATGTTCTTTTCATATTTGTCTACTTGTTTTGAAGACAAAGTAAAAGAAAAAACACCGTTCGCAGTGCTGTCAAAGCTTACTGAAAGTTGCGTAAATAAAAAACGAATGCAGCTGAACAATACGTAAAATGCAGTGCGGCAAAGGGTTTTGATGGGTGGTAGTGCATTAAAACATACCCGGTATCCTTGGAGATACCATCTCCATTTTGCCATTACAAAAGTTGTATATATACCCTTTAAGCAAAATACTTTTTATGGTACGCTTAATTCCGGGCCTGTTGGCACTGACAGCAGGTTTCGCCGTTCCCTGCCGTGTGGCTTCCGTTTACGCAAAAATACTTCGTTCAGGTGACATTGCCTTACTATTGCCGGGTTTTATTACCAGCTGCTTGTACAAATAGGCACAGGCGAAACAGGCGTTCAGGTATTGTTTGGTTGCGTACTGATCGCCCAATCGCAGCATGCAAAGGTGATCATTATGGGAAACCAGCCTCCCCGGTTAATCTAGACGCCAAATCGCAGTAAAAAAGGCTGATACTGGGGTATATTTTACCGGGCCCCCGGCAACAGAACAGGCCGGCGGCTACAGGCTTGCTACCTTCAGGCAGGGGTGTTTGATGTTTAACGTTTAAGGTTGAACGTTTACGAAGAGCAACCTGCCGTGAGCATTAAGAGCAAGCGTTTAAGGATCAAAATGTTTTGTAAATTAGTAGCAGGGTAGCGGGGAGTAAAACCCGGCTGCCGCTTATGGCAACTGTTGCGCTTGCTAACGGTATGTATTTTATAAGAAACGTATGAAGCAGGCTGTTCTACAGAAAATATTTTTCAGCAGACTGTTGTGTGTATTGTTTTTTCTACTTGCTGCTGCCGGGGCCGAGGCCAAGATGCATACAGTGGTAAAATATACGGTACAACAACTGTACAGCATGATGGCGGCCAGCCGGCCCGATACCAATCGCGTAAACGTATTGGTAGAGATGGGCCTGTATTACCTCTATAAATCCGGCGATGATAAGGTAGATATGGACAGCAGTGAATACTGCTTTAACCGCGCCATTACACTGGCCGATTCGCTGCATGCCACCATATGGCGGCGCGAAGCACAGCTATCGCTGGGGCTGCATTATTTCTACAGCAACCGCAAGCAGGAAGGGTTTGATTTAATCAACAGCGTTATACAATCGTATTACCGGGAAGCTAACTGGATCAGGGAAGGCGAGGCCCTGCGTTACCTGCTTAAGTTTTACGACAACCTCGATCAGCGTATACGTATTCTGCGGCGCATGCAGGAGCTGGCGCAGATTACCGGCAACCGTGTAGAAGAAATTGACGTGCAGCAGCAGGTAGCAGAAATGCACATGCTGCAGGGTAAGCTGGAGCAGGCGCAAAGCGAACTGGCACAACTGCTGCCGCAATACAAAGATGTAGGCTACCGCAAGGTATGGTGGGCATACGATCACCTGTCTATTATCGCACTCAGACTGGGTAACCTGAATAAACAACTGGAATATGCGTATGCCGGTTTGCAGTACCTGCGCGCCAGCGGTGATACTTCTTTTATTTACCTGTTTTACCATCGCCTGGGTGTTGCCTGTGAATACATGGGCAAAACAGAAGAAAGCATTGTGTATTACAGGAAGGCGCTCGATGCCTGTCCTTACGGGCCCCGCTTTGATATTATGCGCATGCTCAGCAAACAGCTGTGCAAGGCGGGCCGGCCCAAAGAAGCGCTGGCAGTATACAAGCAAACCATTCACCGTACCAAACATGTGGCGAAAGACGAGCACATGGATATTTGCCTCACTGCAGGCGACATCTATTTTGCATTAAAGGAATATGAGCTGGCCGAAAAGAATTACCTGCAGGGTATAGACCTGGGCCTGGAGGCTAAAGTATCGATGCCCATTATATCGGAAGCCTGGTTTTTACTGGGTAAGTTTTATACTGACAGGGGCCAGTATGATAAAGCATCCGGGTACCTGCACAAAGCTTTGAACATACCCTTCGGTATGGTAGAAGTGTTTAGCCAGAAAGAAATACACCTCGCCCTGTTCAGGGTAGATTCTGCACAGGGTAATTACGCATCGGCCATTAAAGAATACCAGCTCTATAAAACACTGAACGATTCCATCTTCAATGTGGCCAAAAGCCAGCAGATGGAAGAGCTGGAAATAAGGTATGAAACCCGGCGTAAAGAAAACGATATACATATGCTGCGCCAGCAAAGCGTATTGCAGGGAAAAGAGCTGCAGCAAACCGCCGCCATGCGCAATATTACACTGGGTGGTATAGCGTTGCTGCTGATCATTTGCGGACTGCTGTTTAACCGCTACCGTTTAAAACAACGCAGCAATAAAGCATTGCAGGTAAAGCAGCAGGCGCTGGAGGCCAAACAGAAAGAAGTGAATGAGAAAAATGAATCGCTGCTAAACCTGGTGTATGAAAAGGAATGGCTGTTAAAAGAAGTGCATCACAGGGTAAAAAACAACCTGCAGATTGCCATTAGCCTGCTGAGCGCACAGCAGGAATACCTGGATAATGAAGATGCACTGGCAGCCATTTGCAACAGTCAGCACCGCATGCAGGCCATGTCGCTGATTCACCAGAAATTATACCTGTCTGAAAATATTTCGCTGATACAAATGCAGGGTTATATCACAGAACTGGTCGATTACCTGCACGAGCAGTTCGACTATGTTCGCAATATTCGTTTTGTGCAGGATGTAACGCCTGTAGAGCTGGATGTTTCGCAGGCCGTGCCGGTTGGGTTAATTTTAAATGAAGCTATTACCAACGCAATAAAATATGCCTGTGTACCCGGCAGGCAAACCGTAGTGAATATTTCGCTGAAGCCGGATGGAGACTACCTGCTGCTGGAGATTGCAGACAACGGACGCGGCTTGCCACCTGATTTTGATGCGTCGCAATCCAATTCATTGGGCTTAAGTCTTATTCAGGCACTCTCCGAGCAACTGGACGGCGTATTGCAGATAACCGGCACCAGCGGTGTTACCATTAGTGTGCGCTTTGCAGCAGAACATACTTTTGAAAGGCACTGATACAGGCCGGTGTATATTTAATTCCTGTTAGTAACAATACCGTGCAGCTTGGCGGGAAACTCGAAATAAGCAGCAATGGGGGTGTTTCCATTGGCAGGTAGAAGGTGTCAGGCCAGTGCGGCAGCATCTTTTCTGCCTACAATTAACCAGAAGCCTGCGGCGCACGCCATGCATACCAGGCCCAATAAGGCCCATAGCAAACCATAACTGTATCTTTCCGCTACCAGGGCTCCACCCAGCGGGCCCGTAATATTGGCCAATGACCATGCAAGGGCATATGCCGCTGCATACTGTCCGCGGTTGCCTGCATCGGCACGGTTCATAAACAGCGTGCTCATAAAGGGCACTGCCATCATTTCACCTGCGGTAAGCAATAACACCACACCGGCGGCCATTACTACAGCCGGTAGCCCCGGCAGCAGCATACAGGCATAGCCAATGCCCGTAATTACAATGCCTGCCGTGACATACCTGATAGGTGTGTTGCGACTTTCCCACCGCCGTACCAGCACCATTTCAAACAGGGCGATGATAATGCCGTTTAAACCCAGCAACAGGCCAATCTGCGATTCGCCCAGGTGGCGCTGCACTTTCCAGTATACCGGCACCAGCCTGAACAGCAGTATAAAGCAAATGGTGTAAATAGTTGTGAGCATAAAAAAGCGTACCGCATATCCATCACGCCAGGGCGATTTGCCTGCAGGCGCTGCATGGGTTTCTTTGTTTTTAGCAGGTGCTGCAGCATTGGGTAGTAACATTATTATCAGCAAGGCTACCAGTATATCCACTGTACCTTCTACCCGGAACAACAGGTGATAGTTAATAGCAGCCAGTATGCCGCCCAGCGAACTGCCCAGTCCCCAACCCAGGTTAATAGCCAGGCGGTTTAACGAGAAAGAACGTGTTCTGTTTTCACTGTTTGAATAAGCGGCCACTGCCGTAAGGTTGGCCGGGCGAAAGGCTTCTACAATAAAACCCAGCACAACCGACAGTGCACACAACGTAGTAAAATGCGTGATCTGCGCAAACAATATAAACACCAGCCCGCTAAGCGCCGCTGTTACTATCTGCACTTTCCTGAACCCGATTATATCACTCAGGTAACCGCCTGCTGCTGTACCCAGCACAGCGCCTGCGCCAAATAGGGTGATAACAAGTCCCGCTTCTTCCAGGCTGCGGTGCAGGCTTTGGGTAAGGTACATGCTCATAAACGGAACGGCCATATAACCGCAGCGGTTAACGAGTATCACCACACTCAGCAGCCAGGTTTCTCTGCTGAGGCCGGTAAATGAAGAACGGTATGATTGTGCAATGGAACGGAACATGTGCTAAGGAGTATAAGTCGTTTTTATTTGCTGCATCCAGGTTGCTGCATGCGCATAGGTTGCCCTGAAAGCCGACATGCCCAGGCTGATGCGTTTTACACCTGCCGCTGTAAGCTCAGCAAACGAGGGCATGGCTGCATTGTACAACACATTAACCGGTAATGTTGTGGCAGCAGTGATGGCTTGTATGTGATGGATATTCGTGGTAAAGGGTACAAACAAACCGCTGGCACCCGCACTTTCATACACCTTTGCGCGTTCGAGTGTTATGGCCAGCGCATCGGGATGATCAACAAGAAAGGCATCGGTGCGCGCATTAATATACAGCGGTATGTTTTGCTTTTCCAGCCGGTTGCGGATATCACTGAGTTTATATGCAAACGCCGTGCAATCGTCCAGTGTTTTTTCATTGGTAGAATCTTCCAGGTTAATACCTGCCACGCCCAGCTCGTGCAGTTGCTGCAGGTTATGTACAATACCGGTTACGCTGCTGCCATACCCCCGCTCCATATCAACCGATACAGGAAGTGTTACCGATTGTACGATGTGTTTTACTACAAACAGCAGGTCGTTAAAGCTGATGGCCTCACCATCCCCGTAGCCGAGTGTGTTGGCCACTGCGCCGCTTGATGTGGCGATGGCCTGGTACCCGTTTTGTGCAAAAAGCTTTGCGCTGTGTGCATTCCAGGCATTGCCTATTACAAAGGGATGTGGTTGTTTATGCAGTTGTTCGAACAGGCTGTATTGATTCATGTTGTAATCTGTGTTTCAATAAGAATTGATCAATGCTCCATTTGTATTCAGGTATGCCGGCCAGTAAAAAGCTCGCAGCGCTCACGGTAAATACCGAATAATTAATAGGAGAGGTAATGCCAAACGAAATAGCCATGCTAACGGAAAAGCAGAAGGTAAGTAAGGCGCTGCCCATAGCTGCCTTGCGCGTGTGAAAGCCCGTAAGCAGTAAAACGCCGAATACCAGTTCTGCAACAGACGCAAGCACTGCCAGTACTTCGGCTATTGAATACGGTAAAAAGCCCATTACCTGGTGTGCATAGGCTGAGAAATGATGCCAGTCGCCCCAGCTCACATACGTATCGCCATAATGTCCCCAAACACCTACACGGTCAAGTGCCAGTACAGTAAAGCCGGTGCCCAATGCCAGTCGCAGGTAAAGTTGTGCCAGTGCAGAATATCTTTTCATACGCAGGTTTTGTTTTGATGCATCAAAAGTAAAACGCTGCGGCATGTGACTGTAAAGCCATTATGTGTGTGGCAATAAGACCAATTTTAGCGGCGGGCATTCTATAGCTTTTAGCTGATAGCGGTTAGCTTTTAGCGGGTAGGTCAAATACCGCCTTTTGCAGGCAGGTGGCCAGTTGCTCAAAACCGGTTTTCATCTGGTAGCGGGAGAAGGCAGTGAAACCCAGCAGCATGGCGGGTTGCAGGTGTTGTTCGAGTATGTTTTCTTCAATAAAATAAATACGCAGCTGTGCCTGTTTAATGGCGGCTTTCAGTACAGTGCTGTCAATATTGTTATTGAGCCTGCACAGCAGGTGCATGCCCGATGCAGAAGGGCAGATGGTGCAATACGCACTGATGTATGTGGCTGCAAAGGCACGCATGTGCGCATGGCGTTCTGCATACAGCAGTCGCATTTTACGGATATGCCGCAGAAAATGGCCTTCTTCCATAAAGCGCGTGGTGATCAGCTGTTCCAGTATGGGCGATTGCCTGTCTGTATAAAACTTCACCTGCTTAAACTGAGCGGTAATAGCAGCATCAGGTAATACAAGATATGCCAGTCGCAGGCCGGGGAACAACACTTTGCTGAAGGTGCCTGAGTAAATAACCCTGCCTGCCGTGTCCATACCCTGCAAGCTGGGCAGCGGGTTACCTTCATACCTAAACTCACTGTCGTAATCATCTTCCAGTATCCAGCTGTTGTGCTGCTGTGCCCATTGCAATAGCAGTTCGCGTTTTTGTTGTGATAATGCGCCACCCAGCGGAAACTGCTGCGATGGCGTAACATAGGCGAGCTTCGCTTCAGGATAATGTTGCAGGGCATACGACACATTCATGCCGTCTGCTTCAACAGGTATGGCGCAGAGCTGCACCTTATGCTGCAGCAGCAGTTTGCTCACCCCTGCATAACAGGGATCTTCCATCCATACCCGGTCGCCCGGTTGTAACAGGCACCGGCTTACCAGGTTAAAGCCCTGCTGCGAGCCGCTTACCACCACCACCTGCTCTGGTTCGCATTGCACTGCCCTCGATACGCGCAGGTACCCGGCAATGGCCTTGCGCAGCGGCATATAACCCAGTGTATCCTCATACCCCAGTGTGGATGCTTTTAAATCTTTCAGCACGCGGCTGCCGGTTTGCTGCCATAATTTATAGGGAAACTGGTCCAGCGACGGCGTGCCTATCTGGAAGGGCTGCACACCTGCGCTATTCACCGGCTGGTAGGTTGTGTGCTTTTTACGGATGGGCGTTTTAACCGGTGTGGCATTCAGCATACTGTCGGGCAGCACGTCGGCTACAAAAGTACCCGAGCCTGTTTTGCCGATAATATATCCCTCCATCATCAGCTGTTCAAACCCCTGGCTGATGATAACGCGCGATACGCCGAGTGTTTTGGCAAGCTCCCGGCTGGGTGGCAGTCGCTCACCGGGGCGCAGGCGCCTGCTTGCAATCATATCCCTGAATTGCTGGTACACCTGCATATACAGGGGAACAGCTGTGTTTTTTTGCAGGAATATACCGGCAGGTAAAATGTCGGGGGATTGTTTGGCCATGCAATTAGTGAAGTGTTTGGGGCGTTAAAAATAGGCAATCTGCGGCAATAGGGAATCGACTGCCGATGCTTTTGGGCTGCCGATTCACGATGTATTTTTCTCCTGCAATGTTTTTTTCAATAATTTGAAACAAGAACCAAAACTGAATGCGTTATGGCCAAACCACTGCTTTTATCCCTCTTACTCGGCATGGCGCTGGGCCATGTGCTGGCACAGGATACTCCGAAGGTTATTCACCTGTGGCCGAATGGTGCGCCGGGTTATGAAAGCAGGCGCAATGAGCCTGAAGAGGCGAAGGATTATTATGTAAAGAATATCCACAACCCTTCCATTACGGTGTTTCTGCCGCCGAAGGAGAAGGCTACCGGTGCGGCTGTGGTAATTTGTCCGGGTGGCGGGCACCGCCTGCTGGTGTATAATTCCGAAGGGGTGCAGCCTGCGCAGTTCCTCAACAGCATTGGGGTGGCTGCCATTGTACTCAAATACCGCTTGTTCAGGGAAGAAAAATCGCCCTATACTTTAGAGAAAGAAGTAACACAGGATGCCTACCGTGCCATGCGCCTGGTGCGCAGCAATGCCACTGCCTGGGGTATTGATACGGCGCGCGTGGGCATATGGGGTTTCTCGGCAGGGGGAGAAGTGGTGGCCAAAGTCGCTTATGGTGATGGGAAAGGGGATGCGAATGCCAGGGATCCTGTGGACAGACTGAATGGCCGTCCCGATTTCCAGATACTGGTATACCCCGGTCCGCTCGGTGTGCCCGATGTAGTGCCACCCACAGCGCCGCCTGCCTTTATGATCGCTGCCAATGACGATGAATGTTGTTCTGTTCCCATCGTAAGTTTGCTGGAACGCTACCGCAAAGCCAAAGTACAGGTAGAAGCACACATTATGGCGCAGGGCAACCATGCCTTTAATATGGGGTACCGCTCTACGTTACAATCCATCAAGGCATGGCCGCAATTGTTATCCAACTGGCTGGCTGATACCCATTTGCTTACGCCCAAACCCGCAGCGCCAGTGAAGTAGCGTACACGCTCCTTAACAATTTGATCATACAGAAGCATTTCCTTTGCCGGAGTTATATATCTCCCTACTATGCCGGCATGTATGTTCCGTATACCAAAATGTGTTGTGTTGCTGTGTGTTTGTGTCATCGCCTGCATGCAAGCGAATGCACAACCAGCCCTGAACGAATCTATCAATAAAGCCACGGCCATCAGCACCCGGCAGCCGGATACGGCTTTCCTGCTGCTGCGCAATGTATATACCACTGCACTCGAAAAAAAGCAACCGCGCGAAGCCGGTATTGCCATGCAGCAAATGGGCAATATCTGTTATACCCAGGGACATTATGGCCAGTCGCTCGATTGTCACCTCAAAGCAGCAGATCTTTTTAAAGCAGCAGGCGCCCCTGACCTAGTGGCTGCCAATTTAAACGATATTGGTAACCTGTATTATTATAACAAACAGATGATGCTGGCACGCGCGCATTTCGACCAGGCGCTGGATATATTTCAGCGCTCGCGCAACTACGCCGGTATTGCCGCCACCCTCGGCGCCATTGGTCACCTGTACGAAAAAAAGCAGCAGTACGACAGCGCTTTCTATTTTCAATATGCAGCTTTGCAGCAGTTTGTTGGTAAGGAAAGCAATACAGGGATGGCCGCTATTCTCGAAAACGCCGGCAGTATTCATGAAGACCTGGGGCGATATGATTCTGCCTATTATTATTATAGTAAGGCAAAAACGCTGTATGAGCAGGAAAACAATATCAGCGGCATTATAGATATCCTGAATAACCTGGGTGATATACTGCGCAAAACCGGCCGCTACGAAGCTGCGATGGAGAAAACCAGGGAATCGGTGTATTTGTCAGAACGCACGAACGACCAGTACCAGCTCAGCGCTGCGTATAAAGATCTTGCGCAGGAATGGCACCTGCTGCAGCGTGATGATAGTGCATACTACTACCAGGATCTGAGCCGCAAAGCCATACTCAATATCTATTCAAAAGAAAACAACAAGCAGGTCGCTTTTCTGCAGGTGCTGAACCAGGTGGGCAAGAAAGACAGTGAAATTGAAAGCCTGAAAATAAAACACCGCAACACCATCGTACTTACTATCGCTTCCATTGTGCTGGGTGCGCTGCTCATTTGCATTTGTATGCTGGTGATCAGCCGGCAACGGCTGAAGATAAAAACCGAGCGCCTGTTAAACGAGCAGCAGCAGGAAAAACACGATGCCGAAAGCGCGCTGATGGAAATTGCACTGAAAAACCAGCAGCTGCAGGAAAATGTGCTGCGGCAGGATCTTGACCAGCGGGCCAAGGAACTATCTACCCACACCCTGCACATCATCCGTAAAAATCATTTTCTCGAAGACCTCCGCAACCGGCTGGATACCCTGGTTAAGGATGACAAGCGCGACCAGAAAAAGCAATTGCAGCAGTTAATGCAGCAGATCGATCTCAATTTTAACCAGGATCAGCACTGGGATGAGTTCAGCCATATATTTGAGCAGGTGCACGAGAGTTTTTTTGAGAAAGTGCGTTTGCATTGCGACGAACTCACCTCTAACGACCTTCGCCTGATTGCGCTGCTGAAAATGAACGTAAACTCAAATGATATTGCCACCTTACTCGGCATTTCGCCAGACAGTTTGCGCGTAACCCGCTACCGGCTGCGCAAAAAACTAAACCTGCAACAGGGAGAAAACCTGAGTGCATTTTTGCAAAGCCTGTAACAAACAAGGGTAGTTAATAATTCCTTAATGGCGATTTTGTAACAGGGAAGCTGTTTGAAAACCAGTTAATTGTGTAAGTATTGTTCACGCTGTTGCCTGCTTGTTTACACCGTTTCAGGGCATGTTCACTTTTTGTTGTCCCTGGTTTTTTCGGATGCTTTGGGCGAATCCACATTTTTGTTCCCGCAAACAACAAGCACTTATGCGCAGCATTATTACCGCACTGTTATGTACCATCTTTTTAGCCTTCCAGGCACAGGCCGCTGTTATCCGCGGGCATGTAATTGCCTGGGAAACGGGCGAGGTATTAACGGGCGCCACTATTACCGTAACAGGTACAGGTTTTAAAACAGTATCTGCCCTGGACGGTAGTTTTATATTAAAACAGGTGCCGGCCGGCAGCTATACCGTCTCCATCAGTATGGTGGGGTATGCCACTTTAACGCGGGAGATTACCGTAGATGAAACAGGAAGCGGGCTGGTAGATGTGGCATTGCAGCCTGCCCATACCCGGCTTGAAAATATCACCATCCGTGCAGGCAGGGATAAAAACAACGACGCCGGCGCACGCAATATTGAACGTACTGCCAGCCAGGTAATGAACGTGGTATCTGCCAAAGCCATTGAAGTATCACCCGATATGACGGTAGCCAACGTGGTGCAACGCGTATCAGGCGTATCGGTAGAACGCAACAGCAATGGCGACGGGCAATACGCCATTCTGCGCGGTATGGACAAGCGGTACAACTACACACTGGTGAACGGTGTAAAAATTCCGAGCCCTGATAACAAATACCGTTATGTGCCGCTGGACATCTTCCCTTCAGACATGATTGACCGGCTGGAAGTGTACAAGGCACTCACACCCGCTATGGAAGGCGATGCAGTAGGCGGTGCCATCAACATGGTGATGAAAGAAGCGC
The DNA here is from genome assembly GCF_003412455.1 of Deminuibacter soli. Taxonomy (GTDB): domain Bacteria; phylum Bacteroidota; class Bacteroidia; order Chitinophagales; family Chitinophagaceae; genus Deminuibacter; species Deminuibacter soli. The sequence goes on from NZ_QTJU01000004.1 coordinate 159,603, forward strand.
CTTCGCACAAAATGATTCATGCCAATATCGCCGGCAGCTACAGCGAGCTGTTTATGAACCGTGACTTTACGGGCTTTAAACCCGGTAGTGTAAACAGCCAATCGCCATATGAACTGCATGGCAGCAACTACAGCGCAAACAGCAGTGACTTTTCTGCAGCCACCACCACCTATACCAACAAACGCCCGCTGCCCGGCCTCATTGGCGGATTGGCACTCGGCAACCGATTTTTAAACAACAAACTCGGTGTGCTGGTGGCAGGCAGTTACCAGAACACCTACCGCGGCAGCAACAGCCTGTTCATGGGTTCTGAAACAGTAGATACACTGAAAGGCGTAAAGCTCACTTCGCAGGAGAACCGCCGCATTTCAGAACAGCAGCTGCGTTACGGCATACATGCACGTGTAGATTATGCGCTGAATGCACGCAACCATTTCAGCTGGTACAATGCATTTATGAACCTCACCAATAACCAGGTGCGGGATGAAGTGTCTACTTCTTTCGCTTCCGGTTACGATCCGCAGAAGGGCAATGCGCAGCTCACTTACTCAACCCGTGCGCGTAAAACCGTACAGCATATATACAACAGCACCCTGCAGGGCGATCATACATTAACCAATAAACTTTCCCTTAACTGGAGCGCCGTGTATTCAAAGGCAAGCAGCGAACAGCCAGACAATACAACGGTTTCACTGGATGGCCTGCAGCAGAACTTTGTGCAAACACGCACAACCGTACAAAATTCCGGCACCTCGCACCGTTGGGAACACAACAACGACCGTGACTGGGCAGGTTATCTTAACCTTACCTGGTTACAGCCTGTTGGTCAACTCCCGGTTGAATGGAAACTGGGCGGCTTGTACAGGGATAAACACCGCGACAACTTTTACAACAGCTACCAGTTTGTACCTTCCTACATACAGCAATACGGGAAAGACTTTACCGAGTACAACCAGATACAATGGAATGTACAAAACCCGCAGGGCAGCGTAGCATCGGGCTTAACCTACAGCGCTTCTGAAAAAACAAGCGCCGGTTACCTGCAGTTTAAAGTAATGGCCAAACAGCTGGAAGTAACAGGCGGTGTGCGTGCAGAACATACAGACCAGGGTTATGCCATGAAATACCCGATTGGCGAAGATGCACCTGTTGGCAGCCAGCAATACACCGACTGGTTACCCAGCCTGCATTTCAAGTACATGCCTTTTGCGAAAACCAATATCCGCGCTTCTTATTTCCGCTCTGTAAACAGGCCGGGTTTTGCTGAAATCAATCCCGCACCGGTAGTGGGAGATGAGTATACCGAACGTGGCGACCCCAAACTGAAGCATGCAGTGGCAGACAACTTCGACCTGCGTTACGAATTGTACCCGCATGCAGCAGAGCAGCTGATGGCCGGTATTTTCTACAAACACATCAAAGATCCTATTGAGTATACCCTGCAGCAGATGGCACACAATATTTATTACATGCCGGGTAATTTCGGTAATGCCAATAATTATGGCGCAGAGCTGGACTGGACGATCTTCTTTAATAAAATCGGCATCAAAGCCAACTATACATACACGCATTCGCGCATTACTTCCAGCAAATCAAAACGCATACGCGACAGCAGTACCAACGGCAGTTTGCAAACCATCACTGTTCCGCAAACAAGACCGCTGTACGGACAGTCTGCCCATGTAGCCAATATCTCCCTGTTGTACAAAGACGTGCAGCACGGCTGGAACGCACAGCTCTCTGCCAACTACACCGGCAAACGCATCAACACCGTAGCGCAGTTTGTTGACAACGATATATGGCAGCGTGGTTTTGTGCAGCTGGATGCATCTGCAGAGAAAACCATTTGCAAACACTGGGTGGTATTCGCGAAAGCCAACAACCTGCTGAATACGCCGCTTACCTTGTTTGTAAACAATGTTACTGCGCAGAATGCAGGTGCACCCAACCAGGATCTCAGCAATAAAACACTCATACGCCGCGATTACTACCAGCGCTTTTATATCGCAGGCGTGCGTTATACATTTTAAATCTTCAACAGAAAAAATCAAACAACAGATATGAAAACGAACATTCTTTCGTGGAAACTCTTCATGGGTACTGTGGCCGTATGCGCCTTCATGGGTACCGGCTGTTCAAAGAACGACAGCGATGGTCCTTCAACACCACCGCCTGCAAAGCCAGACAGTACTTCTGTTTCAGGCGTTGTATCAGGCACCTGGAAAAAAGGCTCGGTAGTTATTGTAAAAGGCCACCTGGAAGTATCTGCCGGTTCTTCTTTAACCATTGAAGAGGGTGTAAAAGTACTGATGAGCGATTCAGTGGTAAAACCCGAGTTCATTGTAAAAGGCAACCTGTATGCCCTTGGTACTGCTACTAACCCTGTAACCATTACCGTACCTGATGCCTGGAAAACAGCCGGCAACCAGTGGGGTGGTTTGTGGGGTGGTATTACAGCAGCACCTACCAGTGCGGAAATTGTGCTGAACTACACAGATATGTCATACGGCGGTGCGGTTACAACCGATGCCTCTCCTTCAGTAAAAGCCGGCCTGTATAAAGCAACAGCCGGTGAGCATATCCCTGCACTGAACTACACAAACGTAGCAGGCAAACTGGTGGTGATGAACTCACAGATACACAACTTTTACGAAGATGCCTTTTACATTGAAGGCGGCAGCGTAATTATTGCTTCCAACAAATTCTACACTACCGGTATCGCCAATGGCGAAGCAGTAAACCTGAAATCAGGCGTACTGGCAGAGGTGGCTTTCAACACCATCTACAGCCCCAATACCAATGGTATGAAACTGTCCAACACAGGCGACCGCACACCGCAGATACACGTGATCGGTTACAACAATACCATCGTAAACGCAGGCTGGCGCAGGCCTACCACCAAAGGCGGTTCAGTATGGCTGGAGAAATCTGTACTGGCTGAACTGTACAACAATCTGCTCATTAACGACCGTTATGGCGTTAAACGTGATGTTGCCAATCCTGAAGATGCGAAATCAAAAGTTGCCGCTACTTACTACTATGGCTATACACAAGCTGCTGTTGACCAGTTTCAGCCCGGTAAAGACATCATTGCCGGTACCGGTGATGTAATTGGTACGACTGCAGGCAGCAACGATCCCAAGCTGGTAAACTACCCCTTGAGCAACCCGATGGACAACGGCACATTTGATGCAAGCTGGGACTTTCACCTGCAAGCCGGTTCACCTGCACTGGGTAAAGGCAAAACAGACTTCACCCGCCTGTTCGCTAACGGTTTAACCGTGAATGGCGTGGTATACAAATCACCTGATGCTGCCACCTACATTGGTGCATGGGGCACAAAATAAAACTGAATTGAGCTGATGCATATTGTAAAGATGACGGCCTGTGCGGTAACGATGGCCATAACATTGCAGTGCTGCGCGCAGAAGAGCACAATACCCGTTGCTGCAGATGCAGTTAAACCAACAGTAGTAACGCAGCCCGTAGCACACGATGCAGACGACCCTGCTGTATGGATCAATGCCGCTAACCCTGCTGCCAGTTTGGTAATAGGCACCGATAAAGACCAGGACGGTGCGCTGTATGTGTTTGATTTAAACGGCCGCATACTGCCCGACAAAACAGTAAAAGGTTTGCAACGCCCAAACAATGTGGACGTAGCATATAGCCTTTTACTGCAAAACAAACCGGTTGATATTGCCGTAACAACAGAACGCTATACACACAAGCTGCGTATTTATTCACTGCCCGATATGCAGCCGGTTGACAATGGTGGTATTGAGATGTTTGTTGGCGACAACGAACCCGAATACCGCGACCTGATGGGCATTGCCCTGTACAAAGACAAGGCAGGCCAGGTGTTTGCTTTTGTGGGTCGCAAAAAGGGCCCGGCAAATGGCTACCTTGGGCAGTACCTGTTGCAGGATGATGGCACCGGTAAGGTAAAGGCCACGCTGGTGCGTAAGTTCGGCAGCTTCAGCGGTAAAAAGGAAATAGAATCCATTGCCGTTGATCAGCGACTGGGTTATGTGTATTATTCAGATGAAGGTGTTGGTGTAAAACAATACTATGCAGATGCAGCCAAAGGCAATACACAGCTCGCGTTGTTTGGTACTACGGGCTTTGCAGAAGACCATGAGGGCATCTCTATCTATTCACTGAGTGATAGTACGGGGTATATCCTGGTATCTGACCAGGGGGCTAACCGTTTCAGGGTGTTCAGGCGCGAAGGCAATGCTGCCGCACCTTTTGAACATCCGCTGCTGAAGGTAGTAGATGTAAGCGCCACCCAAAGCGACGGTTCTGAAACCATTGCCCAACCCATGGGGCCTAAATATCCGAAGGGCTTGTTTGTTGCCATGAGCAATGACCGCACTTTTCATATTTACCGCTGGGAAGACATAGCCGGTAAAGAACTCTCTGTAATACCTTAGTTGGTTTTGCGTACCCTCTATTGCCAGCCTCCCGCACTGCGGGAGGCTTTTTTTATGCCGGTTTGCGTTGTATGTTGAGTACGATTTTATCCGGCCGCAAAGTAATCAGCGGCTTCATTACGGGTTGCTGCCCCGTTGGTGCAATGGTAAACAGGGTAAAGAACCGGTGCAGGAAGAAGCACATTTCCGCCATAGCAAAGTTGTTACCGATACACATTCTTGGTCCTGCACCAAATGGGTATGGTTTTCACGCAGCACGTGTTGTATCAGCTGCTGGTCTTGTGTGAAATAAACCAGTTGTTTGCCGGGGAACATGGCAGAATAGGTATCGCCCAGTTTTTCCATATTGCGCGTAACAGACACAATGGAGTTGCGGTAAAAATACCGGATGGAACGAAACAGGAGCCGCGGCGTACTGAAGCCCGCAGGTAAGCGGTATGGCAGGTTATGGGGTTTCATATGTGTGCAAAGTTACCGCTATTTCAGGCAACAGGCAGGTGCATGTTTCAAACTGTCAGCGTGGCTATTGTTTCATTTTAGCCGCTGCTTCCATACACCAGGTGAGTTCGTTTAAAAAGCGCTTTGCTTTTTTCTCTGTAGCCTCTTTATCAACCGGGTCTCCGTTTTCATTGTATGCTTCGTCAACCCTGGGTACCGGGTACATGGCAGGCACTACCCAGGCACCTATTTTCCATAAGGTGAATAAAAGTGAAGTCATCACCTGTGTGCCGCCAAAAGGGCCGGCCGATACGGTGACCAGGGCAATGGGTTTGCGGCGCCATTCATCGTACAACAGGTCGGTTACATTTTTAAGACTTGCCGGGTAGCCGCCGTTGTATTCGGGTGTAACAATGATCACACCATTTGCCTGCTTAATTTTTTGTGCGAAGGATAAGATATTGCCGGAAGGGTTGTCCATAAACTTCAGGCGCTCTTCAAACAGGGGGAAATCATAGTCTTTTAAATCGACCAGTTCAACAGAAGCCTGTTGGTAATGTGCGGGTATAAACTGGTTGAAAAAACGCGCTACCCGGTGACTGCTGCGCCCCTGGCGAACACTGGCTGATAAAATAACAATATGCATAGGCAGTATTTAAGTGATGGCTGAATAAACGCATAACAGCGGGGCGCACATAATGTTGCAGGTGTATGTACTTGTTTTTGAGGGCTTATGGCTATAAACTATTAACCAGTGCTGTGTGCAATTGTTTGCGAACTGTGGGGCTGTATCAGCGCTGCATAAACGGGTTCATGGTAGTCCAGTATTTGCCTTTGTAAATGTCGTATTCAAATTCGAGTTCATCGCTTTTGCCGGCGGCAATAAAGACGGCCACAACGGATAATACGTGCCTGAATTCTTTACACGCAAAATAAATGGTGCGGTTGCAGTTGCAGGTTTTTCTGCCGAGGTTGAAATAGCCGTTTGCTTTCGGGTAGTTGTTTGCAGAAGGTATCCTCCAGCTGGTTCATGCGCTCGTTGGTGCTTTTGCCGGGCAGGCCATTGTTGTTGTGGTGGTAGCGCATATTGATCACCAGCAGCCAATTACGGGCTTGCCATTTTTGTCTGATCCGTCCAGCAGGAATATTTTATTGTTCGTAGAATCGTACGTTGTTGCCTTGTACTTCTCCACAAATTCCTTTTCGCGCCATAACAGTATTCATTGAGTTTGCTGATGGGGCCGCTGCTGGATGGGGCTTTAAAGGTGTAGAAGACGGAGCAGGTGATATAAGGGAATCGAGAATTGACAGTCGACAGTCGAGATGATCGTAGCGAAAGGAAAGTTGTTGCCGGTGGAGACACCTGCGTTAGAGGGAGGGCGCAAAGGATGCCTGACTGAACAACAATGAATCGTTAGTCGATACCAGGTTTTGTACCTTAGCAAAGCTATGATGAGAACAATTGAACTATTAACCAATGAATCAATTAAATAGAATACACCGCCTGCTGCTTGTTTGCTGTGCTGTTGCTGCGTTAATGCCAGTTATTGTACATGCGCAATCCGGTCGTGCAGATGCTATTCGTACCTTGGCTGCGCTGTTTATGCGGGATAGTACGCATGTGGGTTTGTCGATCGGGGTGTTTGACAGCGGCCATACCGAAACTTATTTTTATGGAACAATCAATAAGAAAACAAAGGCTAAGGCCGATGAACATACACTTTATGAAATAGGGTCCATCACCAAAAGCTTTACCGGTATATTGCTGGGGCAGGCTGTGGTTGATGGAAAGTTAAACCTGAACGACCCGGTGAGTAAATACCTTGGCGAAGGGTATGAGAACCTGGCATACAACAACAAGCCGGTTACCATTATTCATTTGGCCAATCATACAGCGGGTTTCCCAAAAAATGTCCCCGACTATCCCGGTACCTATACTGCAGATGAAATATTTAAAGTGTACAGGGATTATTCTGAAGCGCAATTTTTGACTGACTTAAAAGAAGTGAAACTTACTGCAGAGCCGGGCGCTGTATTTCGCTACTCCAATGCAGGCACGCAGTTGCTGGCAATTATACTGGAAAAATTGTATCATGCTGATTATGCTGCACTGATCAGGAAATATGTTACCGGTCCTGCGGGTATGTCGCACACAGCAACGGTAGTTAATGTAAATGACATTGCACAGGGGTATGATGCTGCGGGTAATGCCATGCCTTTGCTGGAACAATGGAAAACCATTCCTGCGGCGGGTTATCTTAAATCAAACATACATGATATGCTGCGGTACATTGCATTTAACATCAATGACCGCAACAGGATGGCGGTAAACCTTGCACATACTGCTACATTCCGTCATACAGATGAAGATGGTGCAGACATTGGGTTTTACTGGTTTATAAAAAACACCACCGATGGCGAACGTGCCATTATGCATGCAGGCGGAAGCTTTGGTACCACCAGCTTTTGTTTAATAGAACCCGGATTGCAGCGAGGCATTATCTGCATTGCCAATGATGCTGCACCTGGTACGGAGAGAGCGCTGCGCAAGCTGGCTGGGGAAATTATTTTGATGGAATGATGGGGGTGATGGTTTTTTATTGTTGGATTGCTTCTATTGATTTTCACACTGTTAGAATGAAATGATTCAATTGTTGGTAAGCGGGGATAGACTGCAAGTGGTTTTATATCCTGTTTGACGGTGTTTTCACTGTTGGTGGTACAAATTCTTTTTCCTTTTTTTGCCGTAATTACGTCAATCGCTAATCCCTGATTTATGTTACCCAACTACACTGCTGTCATTTTTTTAGTGCATTCGTTCCTCTTGCTCACTATATGGCTTATTTGAGTTAGCCTGATTGGCGGTACCGCACACTTGGTACTCCATTGCTTTTTAACTGATAGCATCATTGTCATTTTTTTATCTGCCTGCAGTAATGCGGGTGTGTACAGGCGTTTGGCGTGCGTGCGTGGGTAATATTATGCAACGGCAGCAAATGAATGCTGCGTTGCAAAAGCGCATAGAACAGCTGGAGAAAAAAATAATTACCACAATTACTTATTAAGAAAAACTCATTAAACAATTATGAAAAGGATTTTATTACTGCTATTTGTTACGTGCTACAATGTTGTTTCTGCGCAAAACTGGTCACTCAACGGTTCGGATATTTATTATACAGGCGGAAGAGTGGGAGTTAATACATCAACGCCGACTGTGGTATTGGATGTGAATGGTGATATGCGTGTTGGTAATAGTACGAACTTTCTGTACTATAATGGTTCTGCTGACATCAATTTTAGATACTTGGGAAGGGGATCAGGAGGGCGTGCCATAGTGCATGATGAAGGCAATACGCTGGTATTGAATTTTGCGGGTGATTTTTCCGGCGGCACCAAGCTGGGCGCCAGCACCTATTTTGCCGCAGCGACAGGCGTTTCTTACCTCAATGCCGGAAATGTTGGCCTGGGTACTACAAACCCTATGCGAAAACTGCATTTGTTTGGTATTACCAGTTCTGAAATGATACTGGAAGAAAATAATGCGTTACCCGACTACAGAAAATGGAACCTGGTTGCTGATGGTGGCACTGCAGCAACTCCATCACGCTTTTACATTCGCCAGTTGAATGATGCAGGCACAGATGGTATTGTACCTTTTTTAATTAGCGGCGGCGGCAATGTTGGAATAGGAACAATGTTGCCTTCGGAAAAATTATGTGTTAACGGTACTGTACTTGCCAAGAAAGTGCGTGTAGCTACGGGTTGGGCTGATTATGTTTTTGATTCAGGTTACCAGCTAAAGTCCTTACCTGAATTAGGTGCGTTTATACAAGCCAACAAACATTTGCCAGGTATTCCGGCCTCCAGTGAGGTGGAGCAACATGGAGTTGACCTGGGCGATATGGTTCGTTTGCAGCAGGAAAAAATCGAAGAACTAACATTGTATTTACTTGAAGAACATAAAAAAATGGCGGCACAACAGGATGAGCTGGCAGAGTTGAAAAAGCGGCTTAGTAAGTTAGAGGTGGCTGATAAAAAGAAAAAATAATTATCAGAAATCAATATACATGCTTGTGCTCTTTCTGACGGCGAATATATGTGTACTAAAAATAGAACTAATATGCGGAAACAATTCAACCTTTTATGCTTTTTGGTTATTCCTTTTGTTTGTGGCATACAGCCCTGCTTTGCCCAGCTTGATCAGCTGAAAAATTTTAAAGTTGGCGGTGATATCAATAAGTTTTATCCTGTTGCTTTTACTGACGCAGGCTGGACGAACTATGATATCACTGAGCTGCGCTTAAACCGCGCCTGGGTACATATGGATAGTCAGTGGCGCGGCTCTATAGTAGCGGACTTTAAATTTCATGTGACAGATTGGGGTAGTGGCTGTTCTTTTATTGATGCGGATATCAAAGAGAATAGAGTAGGGTCAGCTACTACAGTTGATCGTTTTGTAGGTGGCTGGCAGGATGTGTCGGGTGCTAACAATGATTTTAAAATTGTGATATGGCTAAGGGGCGGCAATACGACGTATCTGTACCGTTCAAATTATGATGTTGCGCCTGTGGTGTATGATGGCGCCGATGGTTACCAGGTGAGCGGTGGCCCTTTGTTAACTGCGAAAACTGTCGCCGACAGTTATATAAACAATTATGGTACTACGTTAACTGGCTCGCTCTCTGCTACGGGCGCTAATACCAATGTATTCTCTTCTTCTGTAGCTATTGGTACTGATAATGCGCAAGGCTACAAGTTGGCAGTAGATGGCGCTGCTGTGTTTACCAAGGCTGTAATAAAATCCCGTCAAAATTGGCCTGATTATGTGTTTGATTCGGCTTATCACCTGCCTAAGCTGGATGAAGTGGAAGCTTACGTACATGCCAATAAACACTTACCGGAAGTGCCTGATGCAGTCAGCATAAAGCGCGATGGGCTCGATGTGGCAGCGCATTCGGCTACTTTGTTGCAGAAAACGGAAGAACTCACCCTGTATCTTATTCAGCAGAATAAACAAATACAGCAACAGACTGTGCAACTTCAGCAGCAGGCTAAACAGATTGATTTGTTGTTGCATGAGGTGGAGGAGTTGAAGAAGGGGAAGTAGGTGAAGGCAGGTTAATAGATCAATCGAAATAGCATTAATGCGTAAAGAAAACTGACAAAGGTTTTTGGTTATGAAATATGATAAGTTATTAAAAATTATTGTTGCTTTACTATTTTGGGCATTGTTTTCACATGACGCACAAGTAATAGCCCAGGTGCAACCATCGCAAATAAACCTGGATTACCCCAGTATTTTACAGCCGTCACCAACTGTTTCACAACTGAATAAGGGGGGAGATGCGAGTGTAAATCTGGCTACAGGCACGCCTAATGTATCTGTACCGTTATATACTATCCAGTCTCGGTTTTTGAGCCATCCTATATCTATGAACTATGCTTCCAATGGCATTAAGGTAGATGAATTGGCTTCAAATGTAGGGCTTGGCTGGAGTCTTTCGTGTGGCGGAGTGATTTCGCGCACTGTTTTAGGTGTGCCTGATGAAAAGAGAGCCGCCTACAACCCTGTTTATTCGAACTATAATACTGATTTCCGTTCTGCCTGGACTGGCGATTTGTACTCATTCATGTCTGCGAGCTCGAGTAGTGCAGATATTGACTGGCAAACGGATGTGTTTACTTATAGCATTGGTGGGGTAAGTGGTAAGTTCATCATCGATGCAAATAATCAGCCCAAACTGCTCAGTGCTAAAAACGTACAGGTAAAAAAGCTGACCAGCCAGTTTACAGATGGTTTTCAGTTAACAGATGGTGATGGCGTTGTATATACGTTTAACGAAACAGGGACCACCTGTATTACGGAAACAGGTTACCAGGGGCCAAAACCTCTTAGTGCACCTGTAATTACGGCCTGGTATCTGACCTCGATTGTTAAACCAGGCCAGGATGCCATACAATTTAAGTACACCAGCAACTCGTATCAGTATCAATAAACTGGAAAAGCGTGTTGCAGAGGGAAGCAAAACTACCACAACCGATTACCTGGGCGGTTTTATATATGAAAATAACCAGCTGCAGTTCTTCAGTCAGGAAGAAGGCCGTATACGCGTATTGCGTGATGGCAGCGGAGTGCAAACTGGTTATGCCTATGATTATTTCCTGAAAGATCACCTGGGTAATACGCGCACCGTACTCACAGATGAGTTCACTAGTCAACGTTACCTGGCGACAGTGGAGCCGCAATATCGTACCACAGAGCAGCAACTATTCAATGACCAGCTGGCACAAACGGCAAGAAACAAAAGTGAGATACCTTGGTTTTGACAACGATGCCAGTAATACCACTGTAACCTGGCTAAAAAATGATGGGGCAGATGGCACCCCTAAAATTGGCCCGGGTATTTTGCTGAAAGTAATGGCGGGCGACCAGGTCTTGGAAGATGGAAAAGTGGTGAAGAAAAGGGGTACGCTGATGCCGCTGAGATAATTGCAAATTTAGCAAGGGATAAGAATAATAATATTGTTGAAACAATAAAAGTTATTACTCATAGTATGGGAGGGGCTTACGGAAATGGTTTTATTGCGGGATTGCAAAGATATATCTCTACGTTGCCGGTTGAAATACAAAAACAAATTAAAATCACTTTGGCAGCAGACTTTGCCCCTTATCAAGCTGGATATTTTCACGCAAATTCCGACGTTAAAACACAGCAATTCAAACATAACAATGGTTGGAATGTTTTGGGTATGGGGTGGCTTGCTAATGAAAATGAGGAAGGTGCTGATCAAGTTCCTACAAATAAAAATGATCGTTCAGATCACTCTATATTTTCGTTTTTTAATGACATTAGTAGCTTGGCGGAAGGTGTCTACACGTGGGATAATGTAAATCAAAAATGGGTTAAACAATAATTCTTCAATCGCCTGCATGAATAAAAAAATTATTTTATTTAATGTTATTTACTATGTTATCGTTATTGGCTTAATAAAGCTAGGTCGAGATAGCCCCAGCAGTTCTTTGGGCTATGGTTATTTTATAATTATATTCTGGATCTTAGCCTCGATTCTACTAGTTTTTTTATTGATTAAGAAAATTATATACCCTAAAACAATATTGGAAAAGATTGGGGTTTTCACTGCAACGCCATTGATAAGCCTATTGGGTTTTATGATTATTATGTCATTTAAAGAGAATACAAGTTCTGAATGGATCTTTAATAAAAATGGAAAACGGTATAAAGTGCTCACATTTGATAAGGATAAGAGTACAGGCGGCAGGCGCATTGAATATTATAGCAGTATTGATACAATAAGTACTAAAGAAGATATTTGGATAAAAGATAGTATATGGGTTTATTTATCTAAAACAGGAGACACATTAAAAAAGGTAAAATAAAAAGATAATATTGAAGTAAAATAGTTAACAAAAGAGAGGGTGTATCTCACTTCAAATCCATTTGATACAGCCTCTTTTTATGAGTAGCCTAAAATCTATACACGAAAGGTACAAGCGTCTGAAAGAACTGCTGATTACTTGAGGGCATGAGCTGATGGTGCATAACGCTGCCACCCTCCCAGCACAATCCAATCAGACATTTTGAGCCGTTTTTCACTGTGTTTCCATCAGCTATATTGCTTTTGCCTGCAAATGTTCTGCATACTGCCTGAAATTGTTCAGCACCGCGGCGCAGAACTGCTGCTGTTCTTCTGCTGGCATGTTGGGTTCCGGTTCAAAGGTTTCTGTTACTGTGGTAATATTGCCTGCTACTGAAAAACGGATAGTGGATTGCCTGCCATCAGATAAGGTGTAGCGCATTTGTTCCGGTGGCACTACTTCGTCGTAAATGCCCTCAAAATTGAAGTGAATGCGGTCGTCTGTTGTCTCCATCGCAAACAGGAAGTGGCCACCCGTAACGGCGTTATTTTCGGCGTGAGCGGTGCGCCATTCAGGTGATGGATGGTTCCAGTGAACAATGTGCTGCGGGGCTGTCCAGCAGTTCCATACGTGCTGCACAGGTGCGTTTACGGTAACTCCAACGGTAATGGATGTTGGTTTCATACGTTAAAAATACTTTGCGCTGTGCGTAACAGGCGGGGGCGAACCTGACTTTGCAGGGTGGTGTTCGCGACAATGTAAGGCGGCGACATACTTACTGGCGGACTGAATATTTCTTAGGTTTCAGTCCCATATGCTTTTCAAACAGCCGGGTAAAATGGCTCAGGTTGGTAAAGCACATGCGGTAGCCTGCTTCAGATACCGACAGTTGCTGTTACCTTATGAGGTAGGCGGCTTCTTTTATCCGCAGCAACTGGTAGTAGTTATAAATGCTGTTGCCGAAAATTTGCCTGAACAAACGCTGCATTTTGCTTTCACTCATGCCCGATGCTGTGGTTAGCGCACGCAGGTTGGGTGGGGTGCTCAGGTCACTCACAATGGTATCGCGAATGGTGTAGATTGCTTTGCAGCGGATCAGTTGCGCTTGTTTCGGCAATGGCTGCAGTCACAGCCCTTATCTCCGGCGAAAGTAATGCTTCATAAAAGCAAGCTTGTTTCCGGTAACAATGGTTTGCAGCAGCGCATTTTCCTTTTTTTGGCCGCGATACCGGGAGGGTATACAAAAGATCAGCGCATCATTTACTGAAGCAGGTGGGTATGCAAAAGCAGTGGAGGCAATCTTTAGATTGAAGAAAGAACAGCGTATTTCAGGTTGATGGGGCACATGCAATGCCTGAAAAATACTGATTGGCGCCTTGCCGGATACGAATTGATAGAAGATGCGGGAGCAGAATAAGATTTACCGGTAAATTCCTCAATTTTAATTTTGAAAATCAAACCGGGTATTTATATTCGTCTCTACATTAATCATTGCGAATCCAATCAATTCAACCCTGCTATGAAACTACCATATTCTTCAACCGGCTAGTACCATTACCTTACTTTATTGTTGTCATCAGTCCGCGGTAATCTTACAATGGTAAGTGCTGCTGATTGTTTATTAATTAATTTAAGCCGGTGGTGTGTCATTTATGCAAAGCGCAAAACTAAACGTCGACCTTCAATTCCCTGTTATCGTATTTATTGGCAACCATATACGTGTTGTTCATTCAGTAAAACAATTACTGGTGTGTAAGGTTGCCGATGTGCATACCATCAGTCGTATGGACGAACTGGTACTGGATACCGCAGGTTGTTTATACAGGCGCACAAAATTTGTAGCGCTTGAATACAATGACATGCTCGGCGGGTTTAGTATGCGCAATTTTTTATTCGGGCTGTGTTATGTGCACAAAACATTCGAACGTGCGCAACAACTGAGCATTGAAGATTTACACGGGTACTTTGGTAAGATGCAGCACATGCAACGTAATTCGCCTGCAGTGATTGATGCTGACCTGCAACAAAGTTTCTTCCAGTTAACAGACCCGCAGGAAGCCCTGAAATGGCTTTTCTATATAGCTGATAGCCGGCAGTTCCCCCATCCCGAAAAGAATGAATTTAAATGGCGGCAAGGGAAACGCTATTTGCGCAGAATTTGCTCCGAGGCAATGAATGCATACCCGTTTTAAATAACAGCTAGCCTCACCCCGGTATCTGCTCCTGCAATAGCTCGTTTCCTGCCTTGTCGTAATAAGTGCAGGTCATTGCAGTAAGATCTACGATCCATTTCTCTACGCCTGTTTCCGCACAGTGCCGGCAGAAGGTAAGATAATCTGTTTTGCCCTGCTGGTGTATGTTGAGGTAGCCGGCAAATGCGGTTTTGTCTGCTTTGCCTGCGATTGCCAGGTCTTCATACATCGGTGTTGATTGTGTTTGATAGTTGTTTTTGCCGAAATAACTGGTATGGCTGTCCACAACCCAGGTCTCAAAACCGGTAACGCCCATTTCTTTGATCTCCCGGATATAGTTGGGGAAGTCTGCGCCTGACTGCACTTGGGCATGTGCTGCTTTTATCTGCTGTACGGTAAACATCATCTTTAAGCTTTGTTTTGAATAAAGCGTGATGAAATTAATAAAACAACAGCGGGATTGCAATGGCTGCATTGCCGGGATAGGATAATAGTGTATTGCATGCAACAGCGTACAACAGGCAATAACAGCGGGGTTAACCGGGTACATTGCAGCGAATGATAGTAAGACATTGTGTGGGTGCCCTTCAGTACCTGCTCCTCCCATTCACTTTCATCCTTCCCGTGCATATTGAGTAGTTTTCAGGTAGCCAATATTATCATGCAACCTGCGTGGGTGGCTGATTTAATGAAGTATTACTGGAAATGAGTTTTGTATGATAGAATAGCTTATTTCACTTCTTCAAAATCCCCGGGTTTCCAGCTACCGTTAAAGGCGGCTTCTTCGGGGCCGTAAATGCGGAAGTAGGTAAACCAGCCTTTGTTGGGAATGGTTTTAATCCATACACCTTCTTTGCCGGCCGGGGCTGTAGGGCCAAAGTATAAATCAATAGCGCTGCCCGTTTTGTCTTTTAGTTCAAACATAGAACGCAACGCAGCCTTTTTCTGGTCGGTGGCAATTTCGCTGCGTGTAAAAACATCATAAATGGTAACAGACCAGAACAGCTTATCTGGCACAGGTAATGGTACCGTTAATTTATAGCTTTTGCCGCCATCAAGGTAAGCGCCGGTTTTGTCTTTTACACCCAGCCAGTATAATGAACCTGCACCAGGCGCACGGTTAAACATGGCAGGAGATTCTATTTGCGCCTGGTAAAACCATTTTTCACGGGCATAGAGATCAGTGTAGTTGGCTGCATCGAAGGTGCCGTTAGTGTACTGCAATACTGCCCATTCCCATTGCCTGTCTTTCCAGGCAAGTTTACCGGGTCTGCGATCAGCAAAAGACTGTACGCGCATAATGGCATTGCCTGCCTGCGCAGCCTGTTCAAGAATGCGCTTCATGCGGGCATCGGGGTTAAAAGGTTTGCCTTTCTCAATGCCCAGTTCAGCCAGTTCTCCATACATAGCCCTGTAGGCTGTATTGGGCGGTTCCTGGTCAATGAGTTCGTGCAATTTTTGCCAATACTGTATGTTGTTCTCCCAGGGCACCGGCGTAAATTCCAGGCCGGGCTTGTTTAGGCTAACCCATGTGGGATCTTTCCAGCCGGCCTGCTTATTCAATGGGTACACTTTTACTGATTTAATCATCGCTTCTGCAGCCTCGGCGCCACCTTGCTGCGGAATTGCTCTTACCAGTACCAATACGCGATTGGTAGTGGCGGTGGCGGAATATAATCCCGGTGGTACGGTGCCCTTATAGCCCGGCGGTAAAATAACATGCCTGCCACCTTTGCCTTTGTCGGGGCCGGGTAGCCCTATGTCCATTACATACAATTGGTTCAGGTCGTTCACTACCGACATAATAGGTCCGGGTGGCACTTCCACTACCATTGGTCCAAGCTCGCCCAAGTCTAATGTAAGACCGGCATATTTTGTATCTGAGTTTGGTGTAAATACCAATTGTTCAGGTGTGCCATCCAGTATGGCAAAAATTTTATTGGGAAGCACGCCCCCTCTTAAATTACCTTCCCATGTGGCCAGTATAGACACACTTGGATAGAAGAACCGATAGGTTTGTATAGCCCGGTTTAAATCTGCATCGTCATATGCTTTCTGAACAGTTTCGGTTGTAGGGTATCCATTTTTAAATTCATAGTGCGGGGAGAAATTAGCAGCGGCAGTTGCTGCCTGGGTATCAGCAGCCGGTTTACCGGCCTGTTCGTCTTGGTGGTTAGCACAAGATGCCATTAACGCAACTATGAGTAACAGGAGCAAAAACTTTTTCATAATAAGTGAATTTTGATACATGGCTTTGTTGAGCAAGCGTTATTTCACTTCTTCAAAATCATCTGGTTTCCAGCTGCCGTTAAAAGCTGCATCTTCGGGGCCGTAAATGCGGAAGTAGGCAAACCAGCCTTTGTTGGGAATGGTCTTTATCCATTGTTTTTCTTTGCCGGCGGGGGCGGTTGGTCCAAAGTATAAATCTATTGTCGGGGTTTTGCCTAAATCTTTCAGTTCAAACATGGAGCGTAGGGCTGCATATCCCTGGTCTGTAATAACCTGGCTACGCGTTTCCGCGTCATAAATGGTGATTGACCAGAACAGTTTGGCTGGCACCGGTTGTGGAATGGTGAGTTTGTACGTTTTACTGCCATTTACATAATTGCCGGATTTATCATACAAGCCAAGCCAGTATAAAGAGCCATAGCCTGCCTTTCGCCTGAACATGGCGGGGGAAGCGCCGATAGCCTGGTAAAACCAAACTTCCCGGGCATCAATATCAACATAAGAGGGAGTATCAAAATCGCCGTTTTCCGGGCGTAATCCGGCCCATTCCCAGTGGCGGTCTTTCCATACCACGCGGTCTTCCCTGCGGTCTGCGAAAGATTGCACGCGCATCTGTGCATTGGCAACAGCAGCGGCCCGTTCCAGTATGGCTTTCATGCGTGCATCGGGTGCAAAGGGTTTGCCTTTGGCAATGCCCAGCACTGCAAGTTCTCCGTAATAAGTTCTGTAGCCTTCATAAACAGGCTCCTGGTTTAATACCTTGCTCAATATCTCCCAGTATTTAATGTTTGTTTCCCATTCAAGCGGGGTAGTGTTCTGTGGTTTTCCTGACAAATCGAGCCATTGAATTGCAGGTGCACTGGCAGCAGAAGCCAGCGGATAGATTTTTATGGTTTTAATGCGCGCCATGGCTGCAGCTACATCGCCGCCAACGGGCAAAGAGCGTATGCCAACGGTGAGGTTGTTGGCAGAAGATTTCCATACATGGTACCCGGCAGGGATATCACCTTTATAGCCCGGTGGCAATATCAAATGCTTGCCGCCTTTGCCTTCATCAGGGCCGGGAATACCCATGTCGGCAACCCAGCGCTGGTTAAGATCCATGGCAACAACAATGAGCGGCCCGGCGGGAATGTCGATGACTATTGGCCCACCGGATAAATCTAACAATATAGGGCCATAAGGCGTATCGGAGTTGAGTGTAAAACCTACCTGCTGTGGTTTGGTATCTAATGTTCCTGCTACTGTATTGGGTTTAATGTTAACGGCCAGGTTTCCGTATAACAGGCCATAGCCTGAAACAGTGGGGTAGAAGAACTTATACGCCTGCACTGCACGATAAAAGTCTGCATCATCGTATGCTTTCTGGATAGTAGCCCTGGTGGGGTATCCGCCAATAAACTCATATCCCGGCGCCATGTTTTGCGTAGCTGCTGTATCGGCTGCATTCGTTTTAGGCGAAGATGACTGGTTGCAGGCTGCAAGCGATAATGCTGATAAAAGCATTAGTGGTATTCTGTTCATAACAGTTGCATTTATTTTTTGTGACACTACCAGGAAACCCAGGTTGGTTATGGAATACGTACTGTGTGAAGTATGATAAAGCTACTACAGCCACGACTGTAAAAAGAAGTGAAACGGTTACTGTAACGTTACAGGCATAGTAATCACATTGTAGCTGGCAATTAAAACAACAAAGCCCCATCTTGAAAAAGACGGGGCTTTGTTGCACACATATATCACCCAATAATCAAAGCTGCACATTGAGCATTACAATTTTCGGCTAATGGCACTTACCCGTTTGCCCTGCTTATCGAGGAACAAGATCATTTTCTGGAAGTCTTCAATAAACTGCAGGGTAGCTTCCGGCAGCGGGGCCAACTGTTCAGCACCACGTTTAAATCCCTGTAAAAAGATTTGATTTGCCTGGTGTTCATTTGCCGCTGAAACCATTCAAAAGCAGTAGAAGGGTACTGTAAGCCAACAGGCGTAAGGGTTGGGTAAAAAAACGCTGGCTGGTGGCTTGTTTGCTCATGGATTTTTTTGTTGGTGTTGTTTTAATAACCCGGGTTCTTCCTGTATGTGCAGGTGTAAACGGTGTACGGCCTCGGCCATGCGGTTCAGGTTTTCGTGAAAAATAATGCGGTCGCTGCGTTGCAGTACTGTTAAGCGATCGGGAATGGTAAGCTTTTGCCTGTCACTGCTGCTCAAGTGGCTTTCGGGGAAGATGAAACAATAATTGGTAAAGAAAACGGGCCGCGGGAGCGGCCCGTTTTTGGAACCCAAGTGAAGGCATTTATTGGCTCAATTGTTTCTTATGTTCAACAGTCGCAACCGCCTCTGTAACCATAGGTACAGGAGGAGTGTGGCTGCTATTTGTTTTTGCCTGCATGCTTTTTATGATTTTCTTGCCAATGCGCATTGCATGTTTCTCAATGCCGTTATAAAACAAATATCCGGCTGCCGTTGATAAAATTATTGCTAATAATGTACTTGTTGTACTTTTTTCAATGTTACCTGTAAGCAGGTGAATAACCAGGCCATGAACCAGGTATAGGGAATAGCTGATTTTCCCTAGGAAATTTAGTATTGGCTGAATAACAGGTAAGTTAACGTTCTGTGTTGCATAAAACAACCAGAACAGCAGAAACGCAGCGGTGTATGAATTAAATATGCAAATAATGCTGTAGCCCGGATTATGAAAGATGCCAAAGCCTACATAAAGGGTACTATAAACATTAATGCAGGTAAGCAACATCATCCAGGTAAAATGTTTTGTTGAAATATCCCGGCTGAAATAGCGAAAAATGTACAATCCGGTAAAGCAACAAAATACCATCAACACACGGCCGGCCGGTAGCTTGCTGCCCATATAAACTGTTGCCAGCGTAAATGCAAGTAGCGCCAGGTTTGCAGCGATCATTATGCCATTGTATTTTTTATTAAGCTGCCAGGCAAACAAGGCGGCAAAAATTACATACCAGATAACTTCCATAAACAATGTCCAGGCGCCACCTACCAGGCTTATTGTCTGAAATTTTGACGGCGGCAGGTAGTCCTGTATAAACAACAAATGGTATACTGTATTATATTATGAGTATATCTAAAAAGATATTCGAGGAAATCAACACACATGGCCTTGACTGTTCAATAAGAAAAACAATGTTGTAACGACTAGTGTTCTGCTTATACAGGGGTATAAATTTCAACACAAAACAATAATTTTAATTTGGAAGTCGTCGTCTATCTTTTATCTTAGACGTATTGATAAAACGAAAATTAATCAACCCTATATGATGTAAGTAATGTCAACTTAAGTCTCTGCTGTTTCTTCGCGCATATAATCCTATTTAAACATTTTCAGCATTCTATCCAGGGTTTAAGTAACTAACTGGATGCTCCTCATATTCTTAATTCCGCAGCGATTTAAGTAGTCCTTGTTTATGCATGTGAACAGAGTTCACGGGGCTTAACTATTTAATTTGCTTCACATGAAATTTGTTTGTTTACCAATTTTATTGGTACTGGCACAGCTCTATGCCTATTCCCAGAATAGTTATCCTGCAACCGGAAATGTTATTATTAAAAACGGCAACTACATTGAAATACAGGATACAACAGGCGCTACCAATGTGCGTTTGTTTACCAGCAAAAGTACATTTGCTGCAAATACACTTCCTGCCAGCCTTCAGCTTCACCGTTCTTACATATCCGGAACAGATTCATCAACTCGATTTGCGAATGCCGCAAGTGTTATTGATATACTGCAGTTTTATACTAATTCAACGCCGGGCATACATTTAAATGGCAATACCGGCGGTACATCCTATTTCAGAAGTGGAATGCTTGGTATAGGTACAACCAGCCCCACTGCTATGCTGGATGTTGCTAATAACGCAGTCGTAGGTCTTGGCGGAGATAAATTTAATGTGCCGCTGGTGCTTTGGAAAAGAGGAGATCAATACGGAACCGATGGAGCTGCTTTAATAATAAGGCATACAGGGCAAGGTGTAAATACATATTTGAATCCTACTTCAGATTATGGGGTTATAAGAATTACCGGGTTTGATACTACTGTATCTAACAAGGTAATTAACTCGCATGACAATTTCGTAGTATACACTAACGGTGCCGTTGCAATTAATACCAAAACAGTGCCCAATGGCTATAAGCTTGCGGTAAAAGGAAAGGTTATCGCGGAAAGTGTAAAGGTGAAATTGGCATCCGCCGGTTGGCCTGATTATGTATTTGACTCTGCTTATGACTTACGGACGTTGGTAGCGGTTGAACAATATATTCAGCAAAATAAACATCTTCCTGACGTTCCTGCTGCCAGTGAAATAGCTGAGGGTGTTGACCTGGGCGCAAACCAGGCAGTCTTGCTCCGGAAAATAGAAGAGCTAACGCTTTACCTGATTGAAATGCGAAAGGAAAATGAGCTGCTTAAAAAACGTATGGAGCAATTGGAGAACGCTAAACGATAAGATAATTAACGCTTCGGTTAAAAGCAGTACATGAATGTCTTGTTGTTGCACCAGGTTATAGCCAGGTGTTAAGCAGTAAGGCATTCAATTCAGGATGGGTTATCATTTCTAATCATGAATTTTTTTAAGCATGCAATATCGATTCAAAAGTGAATATTTAAGCGCAATTAGCCATAAGTTACTGTATGTATTGCTGGCTGTCGTTGCAACTCTGTTGACACCCGATCTCAATGCGCAAGTCAATATCGACAACCTTATTCCACATTATTTTCAGCAAGCCCCCAATTCCGCGGCGCTGAATAAATATGGTGAATACCAGGTATCGCTTTTTACAGGCGTGCCTGAAATCTCCATCCCACTTTACACAATTAAGCAGGGGGCGCTTACTTTGCCAGTCACCCTGAGTTATCATGCTTCCGGGAATAAAGTTACTGATGCCGCCAGTTGGGTAGGATTAGGATGGTCTCTTAATGCCGGAGGCGCTGTTTCCAGGAAATTAATGGGCGCTCGTGGGGATGAAAATAGCTCCAACGGATACCTTCATACTGATTTTAGAACCAGTGCCCAGGTAGATCAAACAACAGAAGCGGGCAGGGAATACCTGGGGCTTTTGTCAGGCGGAACATATGATACGGAGCCGGATATATTTAGTGTTTCAGCGCCCACTGTTGATGCTAAATTCTTTTTTGATAGAGGCAATGGTTTTCAACCTTCTTTTTTACATTATTCGCCAGCAAAAGTGACCTCCAGTTTTATCAGTACAGCTGATGTTCCATTTAATGTCCTGGATGAAAAAGGGATCAAATACCGGTTTGGCGGCAATTTTCGTGAAACGACCACCTCTTATAATGGTGGCTCATCCAGTACTGATGTTAGTTCCTGGATGCTTGAGAGCATGAGCGCGCTAAATGCGGTTGATGAAATTGATTTTAGTTATTCCACCCAATATGGAAGTGTCTCAGATGACCTTGTTGATACCTGGGAAATAGATGATAACCAAAATCAATACGAGGCGGGAGGCTTTTGCAGCATGATACCCAATCCTTCAATAACAAGATCCATTCACGTAGGGTCAAATGTTATCCAATGCCAACTGCAGGAAATTACTTATAGGGGTGGAAAAGTTGTTTTTACCCTGTCTAACAGCTTCAGGGAAGATCTTACCAACTTCAAAAGTCTTGCATCTATCCAGGTTTATAATTTAGATGTTGCTACCAACCAGTATCAACTACAGAAAACTATATTGCCGTTTCTAAGCTATTTTATCAATGGTACGGATGCAGCAACTAAAAGATTGCGCCTTGACTCTTTACAAATCCTGGACAATGCCGGTGCAGTCACAGAGCGATATTCGTTTGCATATGATGCACTTGCGCTGCCTGCGCCTACCTCGAAGCAGCGTGATTTTTGGGGTTATTACAATGGCAAAAACAATAGCTCTCTGATACCGCAGCAGAACATTACCTTTTCTCCAGGATCTGGCAGTACTCCACAGACTATAATTATTGGAAGCAACTATCCAAATGGTCGCGATGCAGATGCCGCCTATGCAAAGGCATGTGTGCTGAAAAGGATCAATTATCCTACCGGGGGGTACACCACGTTCGAATATGAAGGAAACCAATACCTGCAAGGCAGTGCGCAAGGGTATGCCGTTAAATATGCCGGCGGATTGCGCATCCATGCTATTGCTAGTTACGATGGTATTAATGCTGCACCGCTATTAAAAACTTATGAATACAATACTGCCAGACCCAATTTTATACCAGGTAATCAATACTTTTTTACCAATACATGGCATGAAGACTGGTATTTTAACGGTACTTCCTTGGGATGGTGCAGTACCAATCGCAGAGTATACTTGTCGAATCCGACCATAGACTTTCTTCCTTATGATCAGGCAGCTGTTGTGTACCCAACAGTAACCGAATACCTAGGTGATGCAACCAATAATTCAGGCAAAACGGTTTACCAGTTTAAGGATGCGGCCGATATCGTAAGCTCAGCGAGTATCGCCAAGCCGATTATGATAACCCAGTATTTCCTGAGAGGGCAGCTTCTCAATAAGTCTGTGTATCGAAATACGGGGCCGGGATTATATCAAATTGTAAAGGAAGAGCGACATTCTTATGATGCTTTCCCGGGAAGAACTTCCGTTGATGTTGGTCTTACAGCGACGCAGGTGCTTGACCAGTCAGGAGCAGTTGCTCCTGCTGATCACAAAAACAATCTTTATTACTATGGTTATTATGGTATTGAATGTGGTGATTCCTATCCAATAAAAAACGAAGTTGTGACTTACGATGCTAATGATCCTTCGAAATTCACCATTCAAACCGAAACCAATACTTATGGTAATATAATACACCAGCAAGTGACCAGGATAGATAAGGTAAATAGTGATGGAACGCATTATATCTCGAACCGGAGGTTTCCGGCAGACTATATCCCTGCTGGTTCAACATCTACAGCAAATTCCGTTTTGAATGCTATGTTAAATTACAACATGCAGGCCATGCCTATTGAATCATGGGAGTCGGTATTACCGGCTGGCGCAGGATCAACGGAAGTTGTGCGCGGTGGTCAACTTAACAGCTATACCACCAATTACCATTATCCGCAGCCCGCTACAATATATCAACTCGAAAATGCCAGTTTGTTAAATGACTACACAGCCAGTTATGTGACTGGTAATGGCGGATTAACATTTGATTCAAGATATAAGGTTGCCGTGAATTTTGATTTGTATGATAGCGATGATCACTTAGTTCAGTATACCCCGCGTAATGGAGCGCCGGTTGCAATGATCTGGGACTACAACGGACAGTTACCTGTTGCTGAAATTAAAGGTGCTGCCAGGAACACTACTGCTTATACTAGTTTTGAAGGTACTTCCAATAGCGTATGGACTTATAATGGCACGTTTCTTCATAACGGTGGTGCGACCGGACAAAGCTCGTTCCAGGGAACCATCAGCAAAGCCGTGCCTGCAGGTAATTATACCGTTACTGCCTGGGCTTTAGGCGGTAGCGGTATAACTGTGAATAGTGCAAGCGGTATAGCTGTTTTTACAAGCGGTAACTGGACGATGTACAAATGGGAACTCTCAGGCGTTTCCAATGTTACGGTTAGCTCGAATAACATGGATGAAGTGCGTCTCTATCCAACAGGGGCTCAAATGACGACTTATACTTATACTCCAACAATCGGCATCACGAGCCTGAGTGGGCCTACCGGTGATGTTAACTACTACGAGTACGATACCTACCAACGTTTGAAGCTGATAAAAGATCAGAAAGGAAATGTGATAAAGACATTTGATTACAAGTACAATAATAAACTTCCGCTGCAATGAGTTCTTCAACCATAAAATCCTTTGTTGTATTTATACTGGCTTTTATTGTATTGTCAATATCAAAAGTTACGGCGCAAATAAGCGGCCTGACGTCAGTAAATGTAGGTCAGTCAGTATCCTACAGCTATAGCGAGCACCCGGAATGGGGGCAGCAGACCTATTGGTTTTGCACTGGCGGGCATATTGTTTCCGGGCAGGCAAAAAGTCTCAATTGTGTAATTGTCTGGGATACACCAGGTGCAGGATCTGTGTCAGTCGATAATGGCCATACTTCCTCTATCTATTTAAATGTTACCATCAGTGCGGCGCTTCCATTTGTTCCTGGTACACTTTCTCCTGCATTGCAAACTACCTGGCGAACTTTGCCTTTCTCGCTTTCTGCCACTAATGCAACCGGCGGCACCGGGCCTGTTACCGGCACTCAATGGGAGTCGGCTGCGGAGGGAAATCATGATCCGAACAACAGGAACTGGCAACCATTCACCAATTCAGGGCTTACCTACAATGGCATTGCACAGCACGATTACGAGGGATATGATACAACTTTCTACCGGGTAAAGTATAGCAATAATTATAACCAGGTGGTTTATTCAAATGTTGCGGCGGTAGCAGCATTGAAGCGAACATTTTTGCCGGGTACTATTTTCGTTCCACAAACAGTAGTCTATAATACACCTGTAACCATCAATCAAAACCCTGGTTATACTACCGGGGGACCTGATTGTAATTTACTGTACCAATGGGAGAAAAGTGTAGACAACGGAACAACGTGGACAGCTATCCTTGGTCAAACGGCTGCCCCATTTACGGATCTAACCCCAGTTTTACAAAATACCCAGTACCGCAGAAAAGTTACTTGTGAGCAGACAGGAACTACTTTTTATACTGATGCTTATCTGGTAACGGTTGTGCCTGCGCCCCTATATGCCGGCACTATTGGGTATAGCCAGGTGGTTTCTACCGGGAATACCGCCGTCCAATTTTCTGAACTGACGGCTGCGGCTGGTGGTTTAGGCGGCTACACATACCAATGGCAGTATTCTAATGACAATGTGAACTTTTTGAATATTTCTGGCGCTACAGCGGCAACGTTTAACAATGCATCTATATCAAAAACAACCTATTTGAGGCGGCAGGTTTTTTCCGGTGCACAGATGGGTTATAGCAATATTGTTGTTGAGCGTCTTAAACCGGCCGTAACCAGCAATCAGCCTGATGGCAGTTCTGGAAGTACTGCAACAGAATCAACCGTGCCTATGCCCACAGGTTATACTGCGGTAGATCCGGCTCAGATAAGCTTTATAAATCAACGGAGCGTTGGTAAACCTGGTGTTTTGGATGCAGCAGCCGCCAATACCTTGTCCGGAGTATTTGATGTGCAGCAAGTAACTGACTATTACGACGGATTAGGAAGGACCATTGAAAAAGTCGCCCGACAGTCCACTGCCACAGCAACTGACTTTGTGAGCACGAGTTTTTATGATGCTTACGGTAGAAGTAGCCAGAGTTATTTGCCTTATGCAGATAATGGCACCTCCGGCAGTTTTAGAAAAGATCCGGCGGTACAGCAGCCTGCATTTTACTCAACGATATACCCTTATGGTGAGGGCTTCTTTTACAATAACACCGTTTTTGACAATACGCCGGAAAATATGCCATTGCAGCAACAGGCTGCTGGCAACAGCTGGGTGGGCAGCAATCGAGGCGTTACTTCATTTGTAAGAAGCAATAGCGCGGATGAAGATGTCAAAATCTGGATTATGCCCGATGCGCAGCAGTCTGTCCCGGTCGTGTCCGGAGCCTATCAGCCTGGCACTCTGATTGTTTCAGTTACTACCGATGAACAGGGCAATCAGGTGTTAACTTACAAGGACAATTTAGGTCACATTGTTCTTAAAAAGGTGGCCATTGCAGATTTGCCTTCTGCTGCTTACACAGGTTGGCTCAGTACTTATTACGTGTATGACTATATGGGCAATATGCGGTTTGTTATCCCCCCTAAGGCTGTAACGGCGATCAGTACAAACTGGCTGGTAACTACTGATATTGCCATGGGACTTTGTTACCGGTATGAATATGATGAACGCCAGCGGATGATTGTGAAAAAGGTGCCTGGCGCAGGTGAAATAAGGATGGTGTATGATAAGAGGGATCGGCTGGTGTTTTCACAGGATGCCAATATGCGTTTGAAAAACTGGTGGCAGGCGCATCTTTTTGATAACCTGAACAGGGAGGTGCAAACCGGGATGCTAACCTATAGTGGTGACCGCGTTGCCTTGCAAACTTATGTGAATGGCGTAGCTGACAATACAACAACTGTTAATTCAACTGTACCAACCGGATCCAGTTTTCCCACAGACATTACACTGGGAAGCTGGGATGGCAGTTTTGACTATACGGCTGTGAATAGCGTTACGCTGAATCCTGGTTTTGAGTTCGATGGCAGCCAGGGTACACTTACTGTGCAAACTTTGCCTGCAGTTTTAAATGGGAATTTTGATCCTACTCAAACGGTAAACATGAATCCTTTACCTGCGGGTACTTTTGTTCCGCTATTATTCACCTACTACGATAACTATAACTGGACGCAGAAAACATTTGATGCTTCAAATAACAATAAGCTATCCGGCGGCAATAACCCATATCCCGAAGCAATGCCAGGCCAACGGAGCTTGCTAACTACAGGGATTGCTACCGGTGTTCGCACCCGCATTATTGAAAATGCCAATGACCTGACTGCAGGTGGATGGCTTGAATCGGTAAATTTTTATGATGACAAACACAGGATTATACAAATGCAATCGGATAATTACAAAGGTGGTAAGGATATTGTCTCCAGGCGATACAATTTTACAGGGCAGGTGATTAGTGTTTACCAGGTGCACAATAACCCGGCAGCTGCAACAGGTAATTTGCGCACGTTGACTGTAACAGACTACGATCATGCAGGAAGAGTTCTCCGGGTAAGTAAGACCATTAATGATGAAACTGCCAACACGAGGGTTGTTGCACTAAATAATTACAATGCATTAGGGCACCTGAGTACAAAACAGATTGGACAAAAGACAGATGCATCCGGTATTCCGTTGCCAGGTACTTTTTTAGAAAATGAAAGTTACACCTACAATGTACGCAACTGGCTGAAAGGTGTTAACTGGAACTACTCAGGCAGTGCGCCCAGCACACAGGGCACCCAGGCGAGCCAGAACAAATGGTTTGGATTTGACCTGAGCTATGATTGGGGCTATAACACGTATTACCTGAATGGCGATATTGCCGGCATGCGCTGGATGACTGCCACGGGCGGGCAGGAGAAGAGCTATGGATTTGGGTATGATAACACGAGTCGCTTACTATTTGCTGATTTTAAAGTGACAGATGGCAGCGGCTGGAATAATAACGATGGGCTTGACTTTAGTATGAAGATGGGCAATGGAGCAGATTACACACAGGCATACGACGAAAACGGCAATATTCTTCAAATGCAGCAATGGGGACTGAAACAGCCAGGTGTTGGTGCATTGATAGATAACTTAAAATATACTTATGCCCAAACCAATAACAGCAACAAGCTACTGTCTGTAGAAGATCAAACAGGTACAACAGATAATAACCTGGGCGATTTTACTGACCGGAATACAGGCAGCCCGGATTATGGCTATGATGTAAATGGTAACCTGGTAACCGATCTGAATAAAGGGATAAGTGGTACAACCGGAGAAGATGTAAATGGTAACTTAAGTTACAGTTACCTGAATCTGCCTTTCAAAATTACAACCAATAAGGGAACGATAACGTTTGTGTACGATGCGGCCGGCACAAAACTACAGAAGACTGTAGTAGAAAATGCTACGGCTACGAATGGTAACCAGGTAATTACCACACAAACAGCTTATCTGAATGCGTTTGTATATGAGAATAACAAATTGCAATTTGTACAACATGAAGAGGGGCGATTGCGGCCAGCAAGTGCAAGCGGTAATACACTGACGGCTTATGTGTTCGATTATTTCTTAAAAGACCACCTGGGCAATACACGCATGGTACTTACGGATGAACATCAACAGGATCAATACCCTGTAGCAACACTTGAAACAGGTGCAACCCAAATCGAGAAAAATTACTATGATATCCAGGACGCCAATATTGTAACCAAGCAGTCTGTAACAGGATTTGTAAATGTAGCCGGACAGAATTATCCCAACAATAATGGCAATCCTCCTTACAATACCAATAATACCAGCCAGGTAAATGCCGAAAGCCAGGCGCTATACAAGTTGAATGGTAACGGAACTAAAACAGGACTGGGCATTACGCTGAAAGTAATGGCTGGTGATGTGGTTGATATATTTGGGAAGTCTTATTACTTCCAGAATACAGTAGACAATAATCATAACTCGGCTCCAGCAGTAACGGCTTTATTAACTGGATTGCTTGGCAATCCCTCCGCCAGCGGCATCAGCGCAGCACATGGTGGTGTTACTGCCGAAGCCTTAAATGGAATTGCGGCAACGAGCGCACCGATTGGCAATGCCCTATCCCAGGCTGCACAGGCCAATAATGCCACTCCCACACGGCCCCGTGCCTACATCAATTACCTGGTGTTTGATGACCAGTTGCAATATGTTGGCTCGAATATGAGCCAGGTGTATACCAGCGGAGGCGTTATCAAGGATCATCATGGAGAATTGTCTGGCATACCCATCACAAAAAATGGCTATATTTATGTGTACTGTAGCAACGAGAGTCCTGTTGATGTGTTCTTTGATAATTTACAGGTGATACAGACCCGTGGACCGGTGTTGGAAGAAACGCATTATTATCCGGGTGGACTCACTATGGCTGGTATTTCTGACAAAGCGTTGAAATCCCAATACGCTCAGAACAAATACCGCTTTAATGGCAAAGAACTAGAGAACCAAGAGTTCGCGGATGGATCGGGGTTAGAACAGTATGATTTTGGCAAGCGTTTTTATGACCCTCAACTCAACAGATGGCGGGCAGTAGATCCGCTTGCGGATAGCATGCGGAGATTTTCGCCGTATGCGTATGCCTTCGATAATCCGATAAGATTCATTGATCCCGATGGAAGGAGTGCAGTAGATCCTGGCGATAAATTCAAAACACCGGAAGCTGCTGCAAAGGATTTTGCTAAACTCTATAATGATAATTCAATATCTAATAAAAAAGAATACGCTACGTACATTGTAGAGGTTAAAAAGGACGGTTCGACATTTTATACTTACCTGAAGCCTAATGAGGGATCGGAAGCATCTTCAACGCCTAAAGGTTTAGGGTTATCGAATGAAGGCGACGCAACAACCGTTGCCAGAGCACACACACATGGAAACTATGACCCTAAGTATGCCAACGATGTATTTTCTCCAGCGGATATAAAAAATGCACAAAACCAAGGAGTGGATAGCTATGTTGCAACGCCGGATGGTAGTCTACAAAAATATGACAACTCAACTAAATCGGTAAACACAATAGATACAAGTATTCCAAGCGATCCTGCAGATCCTGCAAGAAAAAATACAGTTGATGCAGCTTCTTTACCTAAGAATGAACCGACCTATGGAGCCTTTGATTGGATAAAACGTAATATTATTGCGCCGATTTTAGTTGGTGCACAGGCAGCTAATCGCGCAAATTAGATTTATGAAAAGCAAACACTATTTTTGGAGTTGTATAATTTTATTAGGATGTACGCTTGCAATTGCAAATTGCAACAATCCCAGCAATCGGAATCAGCCAATAGAATCACCTAAGACGGCGGAGGCTTTGGAGAAAGAAAAAGTGATAAAGATTGCCGAAGAAATAGCCTTTAAGGAGTATGGTGATGAAATAAAAAATGAATTACCATTGAAGGCGCAACTGTTCGGAGATTCTATGTGGATCATCCAAGGGACTTTACCCGAAGGTGCAGATGGAGGAACCGTATATATTGAGTTAAGTAAAAGTGATCATAGGCTATTAAAAATTACACATTACAAGTGAGTTGTTTTGAAAAAAGACCTCGTATAACAGATAATGCCGTAGCTGTTGTTGCGGTTTTTTCTTTTTGGTTCTCGAAACTTCCCTAGCTTTACGGTGACGTAAACCGTTAGGAGATGAACACTTCCCTGGAGCATTTACCGGAGCACAAGCAAAAGCAGCTGAGAGAGATCACCGGGATCATCGTGAAGGCGGTGGATCCCGAGAAGGTGATACTGTTCGGCAGTCACGCCACGGGTTCAAGAAGTGGTACAGGAAGTTAAGACGGAAACCCTGACAAAAGCGGTGAGGCTGGACGAGTACTTCCGGTCTTGCTGCGTTTATACCCTCTCCCGAATCCGTCCCCAGGCGGATGAGCGGCCAGCGTTTTGGTTGTACCAAAACATAGCTGGCTACGCCTTCGGGGATCACCCAAATGAGGGCGCCCGTCGCGCCCGGCAAGATGTATAAATGTCCACCAAAATGCCGGGACAGGAGCGACGATCTCTGGTATGGGAAGCCCTTACCCTCACCTAAACCCATCACCCCGTAAAACGCCTTAAAATGCCCTCCCTATAATATCCTATAAAAACCGCCTCCCCCGGAGGGGGACGGGAGGGGGCGAAAAACGTCTTTACACAAAATCCCCCAAGACCTCACAGGCGTTCACAATTTTACACAGCCGTTCACAGCTTTATCCAGCCCTTCCCAGGGAATCCCCTCTTTTTAGTCCATCCTGCTACGCTCACCCTTGGCCCAGCTCCTGTTAAGCAGGATGTACTTTTGTATATACAAAAGTCTCCTGGTCATGTGTAAAAGCGGGGCAAGATGCATCTTACTACTCGAATGGTATCGAGTTAATGCAATAGGCTTCCGCCGGCCCCATCCTGCACGGTTAATACCCGGTCAATGCAGCAAGGCTGATCATGCAGGATGTGTTTTTGCAGGGCAAAAACTCCGGGCCGCCGGGGCGGAATGACCGTAATGGACAGATTTTTTTCTTTCATCTGAGTTCAATTGAAAAGGTCAATTGAGAGGAAAAATCGATTATCTTGGAGGGGTATAGCAGTTCTTTGAACAGGTCAAAATCCGAGCGCCGGGCAAAAGGGGTTCGGGTTAAAAAGGGGATGGTAGGTATTATCCGTTTGGGTTGACCATGGCGGGGATTAGTAGTAAGGCACCGGGGAAGTTGCAGAAAAGGTACAAATACAACGGCATAGAGCAAAACACCGATTTAGACTTAAATACATACGAGGCACACTTCAGGACTTTAGACCCACAGATAGGGCGCTGGTGGTCGTTAGACCCCAAGCCCAATGTAAGCATAAGCGGTTATGCAAGTATGGACAATAATCCCATACGTTATGCTGACCCATTGGGTGATACTTTGCGAGTTCAATTTAGAACAGGCTTCTTAGGCTTGGGCAAAAAGCAGGAAGTGATTTATAATAATGGAAGTTTGACTAATAAAGATGGTAGTGCATATGCAGGTAAAGTGAAAGGTTATTTGGGTAAGGTTGTCGGAGCGTTAAGCTCATTAAACAATACAGCA
This sequence comes from Deminuibacter soli, assembly GCF_003412455.1. Lineage (GTDB taxonomy): Bacteria > Bacteroidota > Bacteroidia > Chitinophagales > Chitinophagaceae > Deminuibacter > Deminuibacter soli. The sequence continues at coordinate 191,643 of NZ_QTJU01000004.1, forward strand.
GAGGGAAAATCAATGGTTGGAGAGTTGCAAAACTCTACAAATAATTTTATTTTAAAGAATGGTTCAGCTAATTCATTTACACCTTCAAATTTAACTGCTTCCTACGGCAACATTCCATCTCTTCAAAAAGTATCTAATGGAGCTCTTCCCACTGGGGGCAGTGGAGGAACCATAGTTTGGAACCCTGGAATAACTACAAGCGGAATGAATACAGCGGGAAGTATAGACAGACCTGCTTATATAGGATTAGGGCATGAGATGGCACATGGACGAGATGCAAATCAAGGCACACTGTACATTGGGAGCGATTATACAAATCCATTAAATGGCAATTCTTATTTAGCGCAAGACCAAGGATTAAATAAATCTGAATGGCGTGCGGTATATTATGAAAATATAATCAGAGGACAGGCGGGTATTCCTTTGCGTTCACAATATGGATTACAAGATAATGGCGGCAGCTTTACAGGAACAGGACCTTCATTATTAACACCGGCAGGGCTTCCAATTAATTTTCCAATACAGTAATCTATGAAAAAAGCAATAACATTATTCTCTATGTTGTTTGGGGTAGCGATGAGTTTACATGCTCAAAAAGAAGCTGTTTTTTGTAAAGGCAAAGGTTATAGGGGCTATGTGTTCGACACCAGCTATTTGGTTTTAAAATCAATCAAGGAGCAACATAGTAGGGCTGTATTGTCTTGTGATGAAATAAAAGTTGCAGAAGGTATTTTAAAAAATAATCTGGCTTCTTTGAACGCTAATAAAGTCAATCAAACTGACGGTTGCCCTAATATAAGTAAGAAGCTATGTAAGTACCGCCGCCAATATTTTGGATTTATAAACTCAAAAGGAGAAAAAGTTGTTTGGATAAATATGTTTTGGAATAAAGAGTTTAACGATAGCTCAAAGCATCAGTTGGTTAGCGTAAGCGATGGTTGTAGTTATTATTGGAATATAGAGGTAAACATAACAACAAACACTCTAAGCAACTTGCAGATAAATGGAAAAGGTTAAATAAAGAAGCCCGGCAACGCCAGGCTTATTTATTTAGTATCGCCTGCATTTTATTTTTAGCGAGGAAGGCATCGAGGAGCGTATAAACACATTCTTTACCGCAGGCTGCATCATTGAAAACCAGTTGGCGGATATGTTCAAAATTCCATGAAAGGTGTTGCTCCTGGTAAAAGCGCTGTATTTGGGGTTTCAATTATGGGTGGGTATCACACAATGACGCTTACGGCAACCAATAATGTACTTGTACCTAGTTTGCCCATTCCGGGAACAGATATATCAACTCCGCCTATCACTTTTACTACCTTTACGATGTCTGACCAGGGAACAATTGCAACGTTAGGGCGTGGGAATCTCAAATATCAGTCAGCATCGGCACTGGATGGGGGATTAGCTACTTATATTCATTCTCAAATGAATGCAAGAACTGAAGGCGGTTCTCCTTTTCCAGCTACAATAGAATTGCATCAAATTCTAAACAAATAACGATATGATTAAGAAAAGGCTGATAATTGCTATTTTGTTTTCTTGTGTCTTTAATAGTTTTCACGTAATCGCACAGGATAATAGTTTAAAAAAATTAAAATCCAACTAACCTTAGGTTATGAAGAAAACTACCAGAATCCAACAGAGCGTTATGAAGACTTCAGGAAACTATTTAAAGGGAAATTGAATAGTGATCAATTTAAGCACGCGGTTGCCTGGAATTTTCGTGCAAAAGAGAAAATTGGGAATGTAAGAAGGGGTATTAATATCTATGTTTATCAATATAAATCCGATCGATCTGCGTCGGAAAAATTCAAAGATGCGGAGAATGTGAAAAAGACACAAGATGATTCTGTTTTTTCAAAAGGATGGAGCCAGGCATTGCTGAATGGAAAGTATATACTGATTATTTCTACCGATTGTGCTTACGCTGAAGATGAATGGAATGGAATATTGAAAATCTTTAACAAGAGCGTAGTTAAAGTGTTGGATAAACATGTTGGCGATCGGAAGATTGACTGTGCGTGCGGAGGAGGATGTTCATAGCGGATTGTAGCGGACAGTTTCACCGGGTGAAATAGCTTTTCATAATTCGGACAATTCAACGTATAAAAAAGAGGCCATCTTTCGATGACCTTTTTTTCGTGATCCTGTCAGGATTCAAACCTGAAACCTGAATATGATGAGCGCCAGCGGATGATTGTGGAACCTGTGAAAGCAATGCCGGCATAATTATTAAAAGCCCTGCAGATTAATATCGTCACTTTCCAATATCGCTACTTTTTTCCCCATCTTTTTCTGGATAATGCCAAAATGATGCTGGTCTTCAGGACAAACCAGCGAAATGGCCCTGCCCGAAAGGCCTGCCCTGCCTGTACGTCCAATGCGGTGAATATAATCTTTGGGAGAACGTGGCAGCTCGTAGTTAATAACTATAGGCAATTGCTGAATATCAATACCCCGCGAAGCAAGATCAGACGCTACCAGTACCCGCAGCTTGCCTGCTTTAAAACGTTGCAGCGTTTCAAGGCGCGCAGTCTGGCTCAGGTGCCCGTGCAAAGAAGCTGCCTGTATCCCGTTTTTAATAAGTTTGCCGGTAAGGTTATCTGCTGTTCTTATGGCAGAGGTAAACACCAGCACCTGCTGCATGTTTTCATGCTTTATGAGGTAACGTAAAAGCGGCCCCTTACGTGCCTGGGTTACATGGTAGGCAAGTTGTTCAATAAGATCAATGTTGTGCTCTTCTTCTTCCACTTCAATTGTTGCCGGCTGGTGCAGCAGGTGACGCTGCATGTCTTTAATATCTTCACTGGCAGTGGCAGAGAACAACAGGTTCTGGCGTTTGGCCGGTAGTAGCTGAAACACTTTATCCATCTCTTCTTTAAAGCCCAGGTTCAGCATTTTATCGGCTTCATCCAGCACCAGTATATCTACCTGTGATAAGTGCACGGCTTTATGGTCTATCAAATCAATCAACCGGCCTGGTGTAGCTATTAATATTTCGATGCCATGCAATGCCTTCATTTGCGGGTTGATGGAAACTCCGCCATACACTGCCATTGTTTTTATTTTGTTTGGCAGGTGAGTGCCGAAGGTTTTACAAACATCACTTATCTGTATAGCCAGTTCACGAGTGGGCACTAATACCAATACCCGCACATGCCTGTCTTTTTTTTCTACGCTGCGCTGGCACAATTCCAGTATAGGCAATACATAACCGGCAGTTTGCCAGAGCCGGTTTTAGAGATGCCCAGTATATCTTTTCCCTGGAAGATAGCAGGAATAACCTGTTGCTGCACAGGTGTAGGCTGTGTAAATGATTGCTCGCCTATTGCCTTTAATAATGGTGCAGATAAACCCAAATCGGAAAATGCCATCTTCTATTTTTGTGCAAAGCTATTGTAAATACCGCGCTTTATGGCTTGTAAAGCAAGTGGAGTATATACAAGCCGGGTGAGAGGTTCAACGCGATAAAAAAAGAACAGGCTTCCATTGGAGCCTGTTCTTTTAAGTGATCCTGTCAGGATTCAAACCTGAAACCTTCTCATCCGTAGTGAGATGCTCTATTCAGTTGAGCTACAGAACCAATCCTGTTTGGGGGTGCAAATATAGGGGTTTATCATCGTTAGTAAAAAAATAATTGCCAAACCATAATAATAAATGCTTATTTATGGGTAAATTTCTATCAGGCAAACACCAGCGAATATGCAATGGCGCGTTTTGCTGCATGCCTGCTTAAACATCAGCCCGTATGAAATTTACCGGTATTGGATTTTTGCTTTGCTTGTTTAGCTGCAACTTTCTTTTTAGTCAACAGCCAGGCAATGATCTGTTATTGATCCAGAAGCACAATGCAAAAATGTCGCAATACCTGCTGCAAAAGAATATCAATGGATTGAAAACATTATTCGCAGCGGGCGCTATTGTTATGCCTGAATACCATCCGGCCATATACAGCAACGAAAGCATATTCAACTACTATCAATCCTGGTTCGACAGCACCACCACGCGTCTTTATCAAAAGCATACACTGGATGTTCAGCGTTCCGGAAACTACTATATAGAAACTGGCGCTTTTACCTGGCAGTTCAGCAAACAGAACAATACCACCACTTATACAGGCAAATACCTTACAGTATGGGAAAGAACGGATACCCTTTTTCAAATAGCCGGCACTGCCTGGGGCGCTGACCGGCCTATTGCGCCAAATACTTTTTTATTTTCCCGTAAAGACCTGGCAGATCCCGTTCCAGTCCCGCCGGCAAGCCAATTAACAACCGCACTGGCGCAAAGAAATGAGGGCATTACCACGTTGGTTAAAAACCGGCAGGGTCAACAACATGCATTACAATATTTCACCAACGATGCCATGTATCTTACGTATGATAGCCCTGTGTTTTCAGGAATAAAAGACATTTGTAATTACTTCAGTGAACACGAGAAGCCCGGAGATGTAATGGTAGATTCGTTAAAAATTTCCGCAAGCAAAATCATAGATGCCGGTACACTCAAAATAGAATTTGGTTACTATACCATTGATGTACGATGGCAAGGAGGCGGCGGTCGCTTCACAGGCAAAAGCATTAATATCTGGCGAAAAGAAGAAGACGGTTCATATAAGCTGTTCAGGCAAATGGTTAACCACACCTGATGAGGCAGGCTGATCATTTCACCGCTGCCAAATAAAAAAGCCCTCCGCTTGTGCAGAGGGCCTTGTGACCCTGTCAGGATTCAAACCTGAAACCTTCTCATCCGTAGTGAGATGCTCTATTCAGTTGAGCTACAGAGCCATTCCCTATTGGGGTTGCAAATATAAGAACGTTTTTGAAATCAAAAAATATCTTACTGCTTTTTTCAGTTTTTTTATTCGTAAATGCCTGCTGCTGTTTTTTCTGCAACAGATTTGGGCAGTAACCACACAAAAAAGGCAGCCAGTTTATTCAATGCACCGGTAATTACTTCTTTTTTGCCTGCCAGCATGCCTTCCACCGCTATACGCGCTACGGTTTGGGGTGCCATATTGAATTTTTCTGCCGCTTTAATGGCTTTTGCACTGGTAATATTGGCCCTGCTGGCAAAATTGGTATCTGTTGCCCCAGGGCAAACACAGGTTACCGATACAGGGCTTTTGCGCAGCTCGTAGTGTAACCCCCTTGAAAACGTTAATACAAAGGCTTTAGAGGCTGCATACAGGCTTAGGTAGGGCACGGCCTGGTAAGCGGCAGAGCTGGCGATATTGAGGATATACGCTTTGGGCTGGGCCTTCAGCTGCGGCAATAACAAGGCGCACAGGTCAACCAGCACATTCATGTTCACCTGCATCATATTGTTGTTTTCGCTGAGGCTGTGTGTGCCAAAGACGCCGTTTAATCCATAACCGGCATTGTTTACCAGTACACTGATGTCGAATTTGTTTTGCGTGCACCAGTTAAACACTTCCTGTGCTGCATCGGGTTTGGATAAATCAATGGAGAGGTATTGTGCATCTACTTTGTGTGTGTGGCTGATTTCCTGCGCCGCAGCCTGCAGCTGGGTGCTGTCGCGGGCTATTAACAGTACGTTGTATTGCCTGGCTGCCAGTTCGTTGGCTATGTCTTTTCCGATGCCTTTGCTGGCGCCGGTGATCAGTGCATATTTCATACTGCAAGGTTAGGGATTTTTTGTTTAGGTGGTATCCGCCGTTGGCGGAGCGTGTCTTCTTGAGTGAATGGTGAATAGTGAATAGTGAATTTTTTCGGAGCGGAGCAACAGAGCGGATTACTGTTTTTTATTCACTATTGCCTATTCACTATTCACCTGTTTTGCCGCAGGCAAAACAAAAAAGCCCCGGAGGGCTCTTTGCAATAATGTATGTTGGGTGGTTGTATAAGGGAAAGCAGGAATGGGTTACCTGGTAATGCCTTTCGTGGTAAAGCGATGGTAAAAAGGTGTTTTGCTGTGCTCGTCTTTGGGTTTGTATTTGCCCGTGATAAACGGGATATACATTACCCTGCGGCGGCTTTTTTCACCAATATGGGGCGATTGTTGTACCCTGTGCCATAAGCGGCCATCATGCACCGATAAATCGCCTGCATGCATGTTAAAACCTACTTCGCGGTTGTCGGGATTATTGTCTACGAAATACTTTTTGGCAAACAGCAGTTTAAACATGTTCTGTTTGTGTGTGCCGGGTATTACGCGCAGGCCGCCGTTTTCGTAGGGGCAGTCGTCCAGGTGTACCCCCACATTGAGCATAGGCATAATTTTCTGGCCCAGGAACAGGTCTCTCGGGGCATCGGTATGCCAGCCCATTTGCGAAAAGCTGCTGTTTTCTGTGCGTACGTAGTTATTGAAAACCAGGCCGTCTTTTTCGTTTTCACCTATACGGCCTTCGTACGGGTACAGTAAATCGAGCAGTATTTTAATGCGCGGGTTATTGATTAATTCGTGTAATGGATCGCTGTATAAAGAAGAAAAACAGAGCCTTTGTATGGTAGGCGCTCCTTTTTCATCTTTACCGTATTTCAGTGGTATGCCGTTTATTTTATCCTTTCCCTCCCTTATCCACATTTCCTCCAGCCGCTTGCCTTCAGACAGGTAAAGTTGTACAAGTTCCTGGCTAATAAAATTCCGGAATACAATGAAGCCATTTTTATGAAAAAATTCTACCTGTTCTTCAGTCAGTTGATCTCCAAGTGTAAAATCAGGTACTTCAAAGTTTCTCATTGCCTAACTAGTTAAAATAGCTTATTAAATTATTACAAAATTGTGAAGTTTAAATTAAAAATTGACATTGCAATTTTTTTTTAGTAATATCTTAATCCGTTATAATCTATAACATTTGTTCTTCTTGGGTTTTATTGGTAGAAAATAAGCGCAGAAAACTTTTTTTAACAGCTATTCTGCACCTGTATAAACGTTCATTTTAATCAATTGCATTTATCTTGCGCCACTAATTCTTTTTCCCTTGAGGAATCAAACCCTGCTTACTGTACTGTGCCTGCTGCTGCTTGTTTCCACGTCTGTGATCGCCCAAACCGATACGCTGTCGCCACCGCGTAAAAACCTGCTGGTGTTTCCCGTAGTGGCCAAATCCATCGAAACCAGCTGGTCGTTTGGCTCCGTAGTGTCCTGGACCTACAAAACGGCGCGGAAAGATACGCTTTCCCGCACGTCGAACCTGCAGGGATTGGGTTTATACTCCCTTCAGCACCAGTTTATTGCGGCCATTAACGGCAGTGTTTACTTCCCCAAAGAGCATTACATCCTCAATCACCAGCTTTCGTACAGCGCCTTCCCCGATAAATTCTGGGGCCTTGGCAATGCTTCACCCGATTCAGCTGAAGAAGCATACAAATTCAAACAATATTATATATACCTGCACCTGATGCGCAAAATAGGCCGCAACTGGTTTGCCGGTGTTTTATACGAGCAGCAGCGGTTGCTGAGCCTCGAATACAAACCCGGCGGGTTGTTCGACCAGGAAAAAGTACCCGGCAAAAACGGTTACCTGGTATCGGGACTGGGTTTAAGCCTTACTTACGATAACCGTACCAATGCTTTCTCCCCGTCGAAAGGAACCTTTGCACAGGTATATTTTAACCATTTCGATTCTTATCTCGGGTCAGACTTCAAGTATACCAATATTGTGGTAGACTTCCGTCAGTACCTCCGTATTTATAAAGAGCAGGTGCTGGCCCTGCAGCTGTTCGATTTCTCGAATTTCGGCGGCGCGGTGCCATTGCGCAGCCTGGCTTCGTTTGGCGGCTCAAACAGCATGCGCGGTTACTACGATGGCCGTTACCGCGACAAACAGCAGCTGGTGTTGCAGAGCGAGTACCGTATCCCGGTATACCGCCGCTGGGGTGCCGTAGCATTTGCCGGTATTGGCGATGTGGCTTCGTCACCTGCTGCGTATGAGCTTAAAACGTTAAAATATTCTTACGGCGGGGGCATTCGCTTTGCGCTGGATACAAAAGAAAAACTGAACCTGCGCCTTGACTATGGCTTTGCGCGCGGACATAATTCCGGTTTGTATTTTCAGCTGGGTGAGGCGTTTTAAATGTGGTTAAGCGGCAGTTCTGTCACGGGGGTACGGAAGAAGCTATATCAGGCAGCAGGATCGAGGTCGCGCTGCGCCAGTTTTTTTGCCAGTACATAACAGCCGGTTGTAAACAATGGTGCTGCCAGCACATCACTGGTATAATGCACATGCTGCAGCAATACCAGGAAGCCTACCACTACTGTAGAAGCGAGTGCAATATACTTGTCGGTTTTCTTTTCAAGACATAAAAATATCAGGAACTGTGTGCCGGTATGCCCCGAGAAAAAAAGATCTTTTGTTATAAACGTTTGGCCGTAACAAAGATTGCTCAATGGGTCCATCAGCGGAATTAAGCCGTGTGGCGGGTTTAAAGGCACCAGTGATATAGTAAGTACCCTGGCCAGGCAAAGTACCACAAATCCATAACAAAAAGTAAGCAGCATTACAGGCTTGCGGATGGCGCGGTTTAATGCAAACAGGGCCATGCCCCAGATAAGGATAAACAAGGGTATCGATACATCGCGCGGGGTTAACAAATCCAGCACAGGATCGGCCAGCTGATAACCTTCTCTTTTTTCGATGTGATGAAAAAACATGGGGAAACACACGAGCACAAGAACGAGCGCAACGCTAACAGTCATCAGCCGTCTCTTAAAGTACAGCTGTTGCCACGCAGATTTCCATTGCTCTTTAAGGAGGGCAGTGTTTAATTTGTTGGTTGTTTGCATACTATTCTACCGGCAGCATATTGCAGCTAATACTACAGGTTGGGCGATAAAAATAACAAAAAGTTCATAACAAAGATTTTTTTTAACAGGAGCGGCGTGGGAGTTGGGGAGATCACGGTGAATAGTCAATAGTGAATAAAAAAGCCGCCACTGTTGCGTGGCGGCTTTCGGGAATCGACAGTCGACAGTCGAGACGATCTCAGCGAGTTTATTGGTGAATGGTGACAATGGAACAATTAAACAATGCAACCATTGAACCTTCTAGTAATGCCATCTTACGAAGGCTTCCATGGCTGCGTATTGCGACAGGCCCAGCTGTGCGTACAGGTTGGCGGTGTTGCTGTTGCGGTCTTCGGCTCTTTGCCAGAACTCGCGGTTGTCGCTGCCCTGGAAAGGCACCATGTCTTTCTGGCTCTGGTGAATGAAAATGCCGTAGCGTTTTTTCATTACCTGGTCGGGGCTCATCGGTATCGCCATTTCAATATCGGCAATATCCCATTCCTGCCATGCGCCTTTGTACAGCCATACCCAGCAATCTTTCACCCATTCGTCACCTGCTGCTTTAATACGGCGCAGGCTTTCGAAAATAATGTCCAGGCAAACTTTGTGTGTGCCATGCGGGTCGGCCAGGTCACCTGCGCAATATACCTGTTGTGGTTTCAGTTCGCGCAGCAGTTCTATGGTAATGCGGATATCTTCTTCACCCATCGGATTTTTTTCGATGGTGCCTGTTTCATAAAAAGGCAGGTTCATAAAATGCCAGTTGCCTTCTTTCAAACCCACATAACGGCAGGTTGCCTTGGCTTCACAACGCCTGATCAGTCCTTTGATAGAACGGATCTCTTTTGTATCTATCGCATTTTTCTTTTTGCCTGCCAGGAATTTCTGTGCATCGGCCAGCACCTGTTTGCTGGTATTGCTGCCGTCTATGTTAAACATGTCTTCAAAGCCCACGGTAAAATCGAGGAAGCGTGTTACAAATTCATCGGTAACGGCAATGTTGCCGCTGGTTTGATACGCCACATGCACATCATGCCCCTGGTCGTGCAGGCGCATAAACGTACCGCCCATGCTGATGATATCATCATCGGGGTGTGGTGAAAATATCAGGCTGCGTTTGGGGTAAGGTGTGCTGCGTTCGGGGTGTGCAGGTATCACTGCATTGGGTTTGCCGCCGGGCCAGCCGGTAATGCTGTCGCGCAGCAGGTAATACACCTGCAGGTTTATTTCGTATACATCGCCTTTTTCAACCAGCAGATCGCTTAAGCCGTTTTCGGTATAATCGGCTGCGGTAAGGCTCAGTACGGGTTTCTCGAGTTTCAGTGCCATGTGTACCACGGCGCTTTTAATCATGGCAGGTGTCCATTCCACTTCACCGGCCAGCCAGGGGCTTTTAAAGCGGGTTAAGTCGCCTGCAGCGGCTTCGTCGAGCACAAAGGTTACGTTGTTGTGCTGTTGCAGGATGCTGGCAGGCACCTGTTCGGTTACATGGCCTTCTACCGATTTGGAGATGATAGGGCCTTTGCTGCCCCAGGCCATCAGCAAAATGCGTTTGGCTTTTAAAATGGTGCTGATGCCCATGGTGATAGCCATGCGCGGCACTTTGGCAATATTCTGGAACTCCCGCGCATTGGCCATGCGGGTGCTGTTATCGAGGTTGATTAACCTTGTTTTGGAAAAAATGCTGGAACCCGGTTCGTTAAAACCGATATGGCCGTTGTTGCCGATGCCCAGTATCTGCAGGTCAATGCCGCCGGCATCTTCAATCTGCTGCTCATAGCTGGCGCAATGTTCTTTTACTTTGTCTTTGGGTAATTCACCGTTGGGGATGTGAATATTGGCGGGGTTAATATCTACCTGGTTAAACAGGTGGCGGTGCATAAAGCTGTAATAGCTTTGCAGTGCCTCGCGCTCAAGCGGGTAATATTCATCGAGGTTGAAGGTGATTACATTTTTAAAGCTCAATCCTTCTTCCTTGTGCATACGCACCAGCTCTGCATACAGGCTGATAGGGGTAGAGCCTGTGGCCAAACCCAGCACAGCAGGTACGCCCGCCGCGTTTTTCTCCTTAATTAATGTCGCAATTTCCCGGGCTACGTATTTTGATCCTTCCTTTGGTGTGGTAAAAATCTCAACGGGAATTTTTTCAAATGAATCAACCATATCATTAAATTTTTAATATATGCCAGCAGTGCTGTCTTTTCGGGAAAACCTTACTGCCACCATTGCTGCGCAACGTGCAGTTGTTTTCACTGTATACAAGTACGGCTGTTGACCTGTTAGCAGTACTTTACACCAAGGGGTATGCGATGTAAGTGAGTGGCAAAGGTAAATTGTAATGCGTAGCAACGAAACATTTTTTCTTAAATAGCACAAACGATTGCAGATAAAACAAGCATTAGTTTGCGCATGGCTTTAATGGCCTGGCTTAATAAATTGCGTGCTACCTGGTAGTTGATCTGCATTATTTCGCTGATCTCTTCGTACTCCATGTTTTTGTAGAAGCGGAGGTATACAATTTCACGCTGCCTGTTGCTGAGCTGGCTTAAAAGGGCAGCTATTTTTTCGGCCCTGGCCTTGTCTTCTTCGGCCTGTACCAGCAGGGTTTCGCGGTTAATGGCAAAAGGCATGTCCAGCACACTGTCGTCTGCCGGGTATATGATCTTTTTGTTATACAGCTTTTTGTATAGCTTATATTGAAGTGCTTTGAAAAGATAGGCGCGCAGGGAGCGGATGGATGATTTGTGTTTATTGCTCCATAATTCGGTAAACAGTTCCTGGATGGCATCTTCCAGCAGCGCTTTATCGGCTGTAAGCTTGCAGCCAAAGGTAAAGAGGTGCGGATAGTATTCCCTGAACAACAGCCGGAACGCCTGCTGGTCGCCGTTGAGTGCGTCCTGCCACCATTGTGCATCATTGTTAGAAATCGCTGCCAATCGCTAATACCGGGGTTTAATATGGAAAGATAAAGTTTTCACAGAATAATTGCTGTACAGAATGGCTGGTTTAAATAACAATGTTTAAACGCTTATCAGGCAATTGTTTAGGGAAAATAAAAAAATAAGTCCATGTGCCCAGCAAAGCATGCAAAAAATAAAAAAGAAAGTTTTTTGATTACAAAAGCGAAATAGGCTGTACTATTATTGTAAAGACGCATTTTTTTCATGGATATAAAGTATACAACGCCCGAAGCGTTTCTGGAAGATGCAGGTTTTATAGGCTGGTTAACCGGCACTGATACTGCGCAGGCGAAGGCATGGGGCGAGTGGATGAATGCGCATCCGGAAATGCAGCCGGTGGCCGATGCGGCTGCCCGCATATTCAATGAGCTGCATGTGCCCGAAACAGTTGCAGAAAGCCAGGTAAACCAGGCCGAAGCACGCCTGCAGCAAGCTTTACGCGGCACCGGCAAAACAGTAAATTTATATCGTAAATGGATAGGCATTGCTGCGGCAGCAGCCGTTCTCGCGGTAGTTGCAGCCGGCTTCTTTCTATACAGGAATAACACGCCCAATCCCCTGCTGCAAACATCTTACGGACAAACGACCAGTAAAGTGCTGCCCGATGGTTCTGAAGTAATGATGAATGCCAACAGTACCATTGAATATACCAATGGCTGGCAGGATGGAAAAGACAGGGAAGTGTGGCTGAAAGGGGAGGCCTTTTTTCATGTAAAGAAAACACCCAATAAGAGCCGTTTTATTGTACATACCGGGACAGTAGATGTCATTGTTACTGGTACAAAGTTCAATGTTGATACCCGTGACAGTTTGATGCATATATTGCTTACTGAAGGCAGTGTTACGCTGAAAACAAACGACGGACAGGAGATACACATGAAACCGGGCGATTACGCCCTGCTCGATTCACAGCATCACCTGCAGCTGAAAACAGCCCGTGAAGAATCGGTACTGGCATGGAAAGAACACAAACTTGTATTTGATAATACCCCCATAAAAGATGTAGTAACCGCAATAGAACAGCAGTATGGCCTGCATGTGAAACTGGCCGATGAAGCCACCGGCAGGCAAACGGTGAGTGGGATATTGCCGAACGACAGTCTTGATGTATTGCTGCAGTCGTTAGAGGGACTTACCTACAAAATAACCCGTGATCAGGACACCATTACTATTGCAAAGCCCTGAGCGAGGATAAAGTCATAGCACGAAAAAGATACAGGCTCAACCCTAAACCGTAACGTTTAATATATCATCAGCATCAATTAGTCGATTCTCTTCCATTTGATACACTGCTGCATGCCTGTAAAAGCATGTGCTGTGGTGTATTATACCTTGGAAAGACACCAGTAAGCTTCCTTTGCCAAAGCCAATTGTAACGAATACTACCATTACTTAAACTGCAAACAACAATGAGAAAATCTTATCCTATCCGGATGCTAGGCTGCTTAGTGGGAGCGCAGCTGCTGAGTATTGCGGGCTATTCTCAAAACGTGTACGCTTATACGCCATCCAAAACTGCAAGAGTTGCAGCGGCGTCGTATGCCGTATACGATAAAGAGGATACACGTAAACAGCGCCTGTTTTCCGTTCTGAAAGAATTGAACAAGGAAAAAGGCGTTTACTTTCTTTTTTCCGAACAGGAACTCGGCACCACCCTGGTGAACAATGTAACCGAGAAAAAAGCCAACATTACCAGAATTCTGGACGAGGTGTTGAAAAACACCGGCCTCACCTATAAAAAGATTAACGAGAACACTTATGTTATTGTTATGGCCGACGATAAAAGCGGCAAGGAACAGGGCTTCAACATGAACGGACTTGCCGTGCCCGACGATGTGGCCAATATGTATGGTGCCGCATTTGCCGCTATTGTAGGTAAAGTAACCTCTGCCGACGGCGCACCGCTGGCTGGTGTGAGTGTAATGATTAAAGGCACCAAAAAAGGTGTATTCACCAATGCAAATGGCGTATTTAAAATAGATGCGGATAAAGGCGATGCGCTGGTATTTTCTTTTGTAGGATACGAAAGCTTTGAAGCCACTGTCGGCGACGAGCCTTTAAACGTAACACTGAAAGAAAGCCAGAAGCAATTGAATGAAGTGGTGGTAACAGCCCTGGGTATTAAAAAACAATCCAGGTCGCTTGGTTATTCTACTACCGAAGTGCCGGGTTCCAACTTCACACAATCGCGCGAAACCAACCTGGGTAACGCCTTAACCGGCCAGGTTGCCGGTGTAAGTGTGGCAGGTGAAGCTACCGGCCCTTATGGTGGCAGCCGCGTGTTAATACGTGGTAATGCTTCGCTGAGCGGTAACAACCAGCCACTGTATGTAATTGATGGTGTGCCCTTCGATAATACCAGCCAGGGTTCTGCAGGCCAGTGGGGGCAGCAGCCTGAAATGGGCGATGGCTTATCCACCATTAACCCGGACGATATTGAATCCATACAGGTACTGAAAGGTGTGGCTGCATCTGCACTGTATGGCTACCGTGGTGGTAACGGCGCTATCCTTATCACTACCAAATCGGGCGCTAAATCACATGGCTTTGGTATTGAATTAAACAACAACTTCACCGCCAACAGGGTAATCGACAACAGTGATTACCAATACCAGTACGGCCAGGGTACGCTGGGTGTTAAACCTACTACTGCCGATGCTGCGCTGGCTACCCCTTACAACAGCTGGGGCGCCAAAATGGACGGCTCGCAGGCGGTCAACTTCCTGGGTGAAAGTTATGCTTACAGCCCGTACAAAAACAATTTCAAAGACTTCTTCAGAACCGGTGTAACCAACCAGACTTCTGTTGCGCTTACCGGTGCCAATGATAAAGGCCATTTTCGACTGGGCCTGTCTAACATGTACCTGAATACGGTTATTCCCAACTCTAACCTGAAACAGCAGGGGGTAAACTTCAACAGCACGTACAATATTACCAGCAAATTGCAAATGTCACTCTCTGCCGATTATGTGTTTGAACAGGTGAAAAACCGCGCTTCGTTTTCCGACGCACCGGGCAATGTAATGGCCGTGCCACTGTATGCAGCCAATACTTTCGACATACGCTGGCTGAAAGATCACCGCGTAAACCCCGATGGTACAGAATGGCTGCCAGGTACGGATATTTATTTTGAAAACCCGTATTACATTGCCTACAACTACCAGAACAAAACCAACCGCAACAGGCTTACGGGCAACCTGCAGCTGAAATACAACATCCTTGACTGGTTGTATGTACAGGGCCAGGTAACACGCGACGGTTATATTTTTGATGTAACGAATATTACCCCATCCGGTGTGCAATACACCCGCCACGATGGTGTGCACGGTGGTAACATTACCCAGTACGAAGTAAACTACCATGAGCTGAACAGCAGCTTTATGGTGGGTGTTAACAAGAAATTTGGCGGAGACTTTACTTTCAATGCCAATGTGGGTGTAAACAGGCAGGATAATGTAAACCAGGCATACGGCGTGGGTTCAGTACCTACCTATAACCCAAGCATTGCAGCACCTGCACCTGCCGGTCCGTTTATCATTGCCGATTATTACACACCCAACAACGTTGCCAGCAAGCCCTTTAACTTAACCTACCTGCATTACCGCGTAAATTCGGTGTATGGCAGTGCTGACCTCGGTTACAAAAACTTCCTGTTTTTATCTGTTACCGCGCGTAACGACTGGTTCTCTACTTTAAATGTAAATACCAGCAGCTACCTGTATCCTTCGGTAGCAGCCAGCTTCGTGTTTTCCGATGTGCTTAAAATGCCCAGCTGGATCAACTTCGGTAAACTGCGTGCTTCCTATGCAGGCGGTTCAAACGGTACGTCTCCTTACCAGAACGCACTTACCTACGGCCTGCAGGGTTATACCATCAGCGGCCAGCCGCTTGGTTATGTAGCTTCACAGGCTATTCCCAATGCTGCTTTAAAACCCGTAAGCATCAAAGAACAGGAAATTGGTTTAAACATGCAGTTCCTGCATAACCGCCTGGGACTTGATGTAGCGGTGTACAACAAGAAAACAACGGATGACATCGTTAAACTCACGGTAAGTCCTACTTCCGGTTACAACCAGAAAGTGCAGAACGTGGGTGAAATACGCAACCAGGGCATAGAGTTGCTGTTAACCGGCACACCTGTTAAAACACGCAATTTTTACTGGGATGTATCGTTCAACTTCGCTTACAACAAAAGCAAGGTGTTAAGCCTGGGCGGTTTGCAGAGCATTGTGGTAGATGGCGCTTACCCGCGCTGGGGTAGCGAAGTGAGTATTAGCAATGTGGTTGGCCTGCCTTACGGGCAAATTATGGGCTATGGCTACAAACGCGATGCAGGCGGCAACAAAATCTTCGACAAAAACGGAGAGCCTGTACCTACAGATGTTATGCCGCTTGGTTCAGGTGTGTACAAACAAACAGGTGGTTTGAACAACGAACTGCACTATAAAAACTTCTCGCTGGCCTTCCTGTTCGACTTTAAATTCGGTGCTAAAATTTACTCAGGCACCAACCTGCTGCTGTACTACTACGGTTTGCAGAAAGAAACACTGGCAGGCAGGGATGGCGGTTATGTAGGTCGGGGTGTAACAGAAGACGGCAAGGTGAATACCACCAAAATCAATGCAGAGAAATACTTCGAAGATATCTCAGCCGGCGGCAGTGACCATATCGCGGAAGAGTTTGTGTATGATGCCAGCTTCATCAAGCTGCGCTCTTTATCGATCGGTTATTCAATACCTGCATCAGCTTTGAAAAACAGTTTTATCAAGGGATTAAGCGTATCACTCGTAGGGCGTAACCTGGCTACACTGGTTAAACACACGCCCAATATCGATCCCGAATCGAGCGTGAACAATACCAATGGCCAGGGACTTGAATTATCCGGTTTCCCTGCGGTGCGCAACTACGGTCTTAATGTGAACGTGAAATTTTAATGATTAATGCTTCAAAATTCAAGTATGAAAAGTAAACTGCTTATAATGGCTTCTGTTACTGCAGGGATGCTGCTGGGAGCCGGTTGTAAAAAAGACTTCGAACAAATTAATACAGACCCCAACCATACCACGGTAGATAAAATGGATTTCAACTTTCTTTTTACCAGTGCACAGCTGATTACCTCGGGTAACAGTGATGCCAATGGGTATGAAGACTGGCGTAATAACCTCATTTATTCTGCCTGTATGATACAGCACCTGTCATCTACCACCGGGTATTGGGACGGCGACAAATATTTCTACAATGCCAGTTACAACTCAGCTTACTGGGATAATAACTACAACAACAGTTTTACCAATATTGTAGAAGTGGTAGAACACACGAAAACAGATCCGGCCAAGGCCAATTTCTACAACATTGCGCGCATCTTCAAAGCATTCATGTTCCAGCGCATAACGGATATGTATGGCGATTGCCCGTATTCGCAGGCTGGTCTGGGCTTTATCAGCAACATTACCTCACCCAAATACGATAAGCAACAGGATATTTACAACGACCTGTTTAAGGAACTGCAGGATGCAGCCTCCAAACTTGACCCGGCTGCCGCCAATACAGTTGGCAAGGCCGATCTGTTATACGGTGGCGATGTTGGTAAATGGAAAAAGTTTGCCTACTCTGAAATGGTACGCCTGGCCATGCGTTTAAGCAAGGTGGATGCTGCCAATGCACAGAAATGGGTGCAGGCAGCAGTTGCAGGTGGTGTAATGGAAGGTAATGGCGACAATGCCATTCTGCAGCACGATGCCAACGGCGGTACACCTACGCCCAATGGTTCTGGTTTGATCCTGATTGGTAATGACCCTACCGCGTCAAGGCTTAGCCAGACTTTTGTAGAGCTGCTGAAAGCCAACAGTGACCCCAGGCTTAGCTATCTCGGTACTGTATGTGCCGATCCCGGCGTAACCGGTGATATGGGCGATACCACGGCTGCTGTGCAGCTGGGGCAGCCCAATGGCTGGGATTTAAGCGGCAGCGAAAGGGATATTGTTTATGCGCCTAACTATCCTGGTGTGCGCGACCCCGCTTCGCATGACGGCACCAATAAATACTCAGTGGTAAACAGGTATACTTTTTCCCGTCTCGATGCACCTACTGCCTTTCTTACATACGGCCAAACGCAGCTGCTGCTGGCAGAAGCAGCCAGCCGTGGCTGGATAAGCGGTACTGCGGCTGATTATTATAAAAATGGTGTTTCTGCTTCTATTACGCAGTTGGTACAGATGGGGGCAGGCCCGTCAGGTGCTACGGCCGATGATTATGCAAAGGCACATCCGCTAAACGATGCTACTGCACTGGAGCAAATCAACAACCAGTACTGGATCGCGACTTTTATGGATGAAAATGAATCATGGGCCAACTGGAGAAGAAGCGGTTACCCCACTTTAACACCGGTGAACTATCCCAATAACAATACCAACGGCACCATTCCCCGCCGTTTTACTTACCCGCAGGGTGAGCCTTCTACCAACGCAGCCAACTACAAAGATGCTGTGTCAAGGCTGACTGACGGCGATAAGATGACTTCAAGGGTTTGGTGGGATAAACAATAAAAGAAAAGCCCGGCAAAGCCGGGCGTTTCTTTATTGTTAGATTGTTTTGATACCAAAAAGGAGCCCTCGGGCTCCTTTTTTTATTTATTCAATGGTTCATTAAGATTCGGATAGTAAGTCACTTTCCATAAGTCGTAGCGTTTGAATTGCTCACCGAGGCGTGTTTTAAAGCCTTCCAGGTCGCGCGCTTCCTGCGGGCTCCACAGTACTTCGCTTACTGCTTCCATGCGCGGGAATATCATGTATTCTACTTTGGCAGGGTTGCTGATGTATTCCGTCCACAGGTTGGCTTGTGCACCACGCACGTGTTTGGCAGCCGCTGCGCTTAATGCGGCAGGTATGGGGTTGTAGCTGTACACTTTGGCCAGTGATAAAAAGCCGCCGATGGTTAAAGAATCTTCGTTCTTTTTCTGCGCATGGTCAATATACATCCATTCGCCCGGCGTCATGATTACATCATGGTTTTGGCTGGCTGCTTCAATGCCGCCTTTTTCACCGCGCCAGCTCATTACTGTTGCATTAGGGGCTAAGCCGCCTTCCAGAATTTCATCCCAGCCAATAATCTGGCGGCCTTTGCTGTTGATGTATTTTTCAATACGCTGTATAAAATAGCTCTGCAGGCCATGCTCATCTTTCAGGTTGTTGTCTTTGATCAGCTGCTGGCAAAAGGCTGATTTTTTCCAGTAGTCTTTGGGGCATTCGTCACCGCCAATGTGAATGTATTTTGAAGGAAAGAGCGCTATCACTTCATCCAGCACATCCTGTAAAAATTTGAAGGTGTATTCGCTGGGGCAATACACATCTTCGTACACACCCCATGATTGCTGCACCTGTTTGCCGCTTTTGCTGCCGCTCCAGGTTACGCCCTTGTGTATAGGGGTAGCCGAATCGGGAAAGCAGCTCAGCTGCGGGTAAGCAGCGATGGCCGCAGAAGAGTGGCCAGGCAGTTCAATTTCAGGGATCACGGTTACAAAACGATCTGTTGCATATTTCACGATCTCTTTTACCTGCGCCTGTGTGTAGTAGCCGCAATGTTTTTCGTTGTCGTTGCCATTGCCCGGGTGGTGACCGGTAATGGTACCGTTGCGGCAGCTGCCTACCTGTGTAAGTTTGGGATATTTTTTGATTTCTATGCGCCAGCCCTGGTCTTCGGTCAAATGCCAGTGAAAGGTGTTGATTTTATGCAATGCAAGAAAATCGATGTACTGTTTTACAAAGTCCACGCTGAAGAAATGGCGGCCCACATCCAGCATCATACCACGGTAGCCGAAACGTGGGTAATCTTCGATGTCTACAGCCGGTATATTCAGCGATTTGTCGTCTTCTACAGGTAATAGCTGCAGCAGGGTTTGCATGCCGTAAAACGTGCCCTGGTGGCTGTCTCCGGTGATGCTGATTTTATCGGGTGTTACATTCATGGTATAGCGCTCGGCATTGTCGGGCGCTTTAATGAAAGTAGGCGTGGTTAACTCGATAAAATTGCGGCTCGCCTTTTTGGCTTCTTTCAGTTTAAAGCCATAGAACTTTTGCAGGTAATCGTTAAAGAAACGGATAGTTTTTTCTTCACCGGTTGTGTTTACAATTACGGTTGAAGGCGTAAGAATAAAATTGCCTTCCTGCGTGGTGAGCTTCACAGGCGCCGGTATAATGGATACGGGCGACTGGCCAAACAGCTGACTTGCCAACAGGAGGCAGGCTGCGATCATTGTTTTTTTCATAATGACTATTTCAGAATCGGTAATATGATTTTGCTGACGTGTGCTGCGTTATGATAAATGCGGATAGCTGATTTCTTGAAATCACCGGGGTTGCAATGATAGATATCGATGAACTGCTGCGGGTTGCGGTCAACCAGCGGGAACCAGGAGCTTTGAATCTGTACCATCATACGGTGCCCTTTTTTAAAGGTGTGCGCCACATCGCCCACTTTGTAACGAACGGTTTCAATTTTATTGGGTGTAAAGGCTTCCGGTTTTTCAAAGCTGTTCCTGAAGCGGCCACGGAATATTTCGCCATGTACCAGCATTTCGTAACCACCCATGGGGTAGGTTACAGGCGCCTGGTGACCGGTTACGGCTACTTCATTGCCATAGCTGAAATTATCAGGGAACACGTCGATGATCTTTACTACATAATCCGCATCGGTAGTGGTGATGCTGGTTTGCAAATCTGCGAGTACAGTACCGGTTACGGTCACATCATCTGTCAATGTATCGGTTTGAAATACCAGTACATCCGGGCGGCGTGCAGCAAAACGCTGGTCATCGGTCATGTATTCCCTGGTTCTGCCAAAATGCACGTCTTCCGTATAGGGAACGGGTTTGGCCGGGTCGCTGGTATAATCGCTGAAGCCGCCTGTTGCCGTTGGAGCAGTAAAGCTGAGACCACCATTTTCGTGCAGGTACAGGGCTTTGTCTTCTGTGCCGGCAGGCGGCCACTGGCTGAATTGTTTCCATTCGTTGGCGCCGGTAATAAATACATTGGCTTCTGCAATCTTCGGTTTATCGCCTTTGTTTTTCAGGAAGTAGTTGAAGAAAGGGATTTCAATATTCTGCTGGTACCAGTCGGATGTGTTGGCGCCAAAACGCACATTGCCCAGATGTGTACCATCAAGGCTGGCCCACTGACCATGAAACCAGGGACCCATGACTATTTTGTTGAAGTCTTTGCCGGGATTGTTCTGCTCCGCTGCACGGTAAGCATTCCATGCGCCCCAATTGTCTTCTGCATCGAAGTTACCGCCTACCCATAACATGGCAGGTTGCAGTTTAACGGTGGCGTTTCGGGCGTCGCGTGCTTTCCACCAGGCATCGTAGTTGGGATGTGCATAGAGGTCTTTCCAGAACAGTACGCTATCACCCATCAGCTCGCCCAGTTTTTTGAGCGAACCTGCTTCGAGGTAAAATTTATAGTTGTCATGCGTAGGATACTCAAACCCTTTGGGGCCAATGGTTGTAGGCCTGGGGCGTGGTTTGCCGAAGGAGGTATAAAAGGCAAAACCATCCATCTGGAAGAATGCGCCGTTGTGATGAAAGTCATCACCCAGGAACCAGTTGGTAACAGGTGCCTGCGGGCTCACTGCTTTCAACGCCGGGTGATTGGATGCTGCGGCCATGGTAGAATAAAAGCCGGGGTAGGAGATGCCAAACACACCCACATTCCCGTTGTTACCCGGCACATGCTTCACCATCCAGTCAATGGCATCGTAGGTATCGCTGCTTTCATCAATCTGCCGGCCTGTTTTGGTGGCATTGAATGGACGAACATCTTCAAACACCCCTTCACTCATCCAGCGGCCGCGCACGTCCTGCGTTACGATAATATAACCTTCCCGGATATAATTTTTAAGATACGATTTCCATAACCGCGGTGCCCATTTATCGCTGCCGTATGGCGCACAGGAGTAAGGCGTGCGGGTCATGAGGATGGGATGTTTCTCTGCAGTATCCTTTGGCATATAGATACTGGTAAAAAGCTGCACGCCATCGCGCATGGGGATGTACTGTTCCAGTTTTATGTAATGGTCCCTTACCCAGGCAGAATCTGCATCCTGTGCCATAGCGCAAAACGGCAGCAGGGTCATCATGCCCAACAGAAATCGTTTCATAGCAATGTTCTTTTGTTTGTATTTACAGTGATGCTATGAAGATACGGAAGGAGTGTTGTTGACGCGCAGCAGAATGGCATTGTTTTGCCGGGATGCCTTAAGCAAACGTTTGCGTGTGATGGTGAACTATCGAGAATCGACAGTCGAGACTAACTTGGGTGAGGAGGTGGCTGTGGGGACACAGCCACGGGCATGGTAAATGTTACTTCCGCCAAAAGCGATTTGTGGCAAACAAGCCTGGAGCTCGCAGCTTGCAGCTGTTCTCCAGCCATTCAGCAATAAGGCCATCTAACCATTAAAAAAGCCTCCCGGGGGAGGCTTTTCTGTATTAATCGATTTTGGTAACCTTCAACAAGTTGGTGGGGAGGTGTAATTTAACAGGGGTGCTGCCTGTGTTGATTACAACGTCGCCGGTTTTGATGAAGCCTCTTTCTTTCAGGATATCGATCTGGTCGAACATGATATCATCCAGGCTTTCTTCTTCATCGTAGTAGAAGGCGCGTACACCCCAGCTTAAGCTCAGCTGGTTTACCAGTGATCTTTCTTTGGTGAAGATGTACAGCGGTGATTTGGGGCGGTAGCTGCTCAGTACAAAGGCGGTGTAACCACTCTGCGTCATACCGATGAGGGCATCGGCATTAATGTCGCGGGCAATTTTACAGGCATTGTAACAAACGGCATCACTCAGGAAAGAAGGTGAATGCGACTGTGGCTTCAGGTCTTCTTCGCGGTTGTAGCGGTATTCTGTTTTTTCTACTTCGAGAATGATTTTGCGCATGGTTTCCACTACCAGTGCAGGGTGCTGGCCGGTAGCAGTTTCACCGCTCAGCATCACGGCGTCGGCACCTTCCAGAACGGCGTTGGCCACGTCGGTGATTTCGCTGCGGTTGGGTTTAACACGGTCAATCATGCTTTCCATCATCTGGGTAGCAACGATAACCGGTTTACCACGGTGAATACATTTGCGGATGATATCGCGCTGCGCCATAGGCACTTTTTCAACAGGCAGCTCAACACCGAGGTCACCACGTGCAACCATCACGCCGTCTGATTCAACCACAATGTTGCGGAGATCTACCAGTGCAGATGGCATTTCAATTTTGGCAATTACTTTGGCAGTGCTGTTACGCTCGGCCAGTCTGCGTTTCAGGTCAACAATGTCTTCTGCTTTACGCACGAACGACAATGCAATCCAGTCCACATCCTG
Organism: Deminuibacter soli; assembly: GCF_003412455.1. Classification (GTDB taxonomy): domain Bacteria; phylum Bacteroidota; class Bacteroidia; order Chitinophagales; family Chitinophagaceae; genus Deminuibacter; species Deminuibacter soli. The sequence goes on from NZ_QTJU01000004.1 coordinate 214,713, forward strand.
GGTAACGATAAATTCAAAATCAACGATGTCTTTTTCTGTCATCGCAGGCAGTGAAATAGCAGTATCAGGCAGGTTTACGCCTTTTTTGGGGTACAGGGTACCACCGTATGTTACGGCAACTTTTACATCGCCTTCTTTGGTTATTTCGATAACGACTACTTCCAGTTTGCCATCGTCGATCATGATTTTGTCGCCTACTTTCACATCGTCGTGCAGGTTGGGGTAAGAAACGTAGATCCTTTCTTTGGTACCTACTACTTTTTCTTTGGAAGTAAATGTGAGAATATCACCGGTAGCAATGGGCAGCGCACCGTTTTCAATTTCACCTACACGCAGCTTAGGTCCCTGCAGGTCGGCGAGAATGGAAATATTGTAAGGCTCGGTTTTATTGATGCTGCGGATGTGCTCAATGATTTTCGCTTTGTCCTCATGATTGCCATGCGAAAAATTGAGACGGAAAACGTTCACACCTGCCTTAACCAGTTCCAGTAATTTTTCGTACGTGTCACAGGCAGGACCTACTGTTGCAACAATCTTAGTTTTATGGAAAGTGTGTTCAATACCTGCTTTCATATCCATTTCCTTGTGCAGGTATTTTTCAATGTTTTTTGACATGACTTGTCTTTTATGGGGATATTTAACTAGCTAATACTTTAAGAATATGTAACCATTCATCGCTGAAGATATGTTTTTCTTTTACAGCGGTATCGAGGGGAATGTAATTCATCTGGTCGTTTACAATACCCACCATTACGTTGTGGCGGCCATGTAACAGGCTTTCCACTGCATAATAGCCCATACGGCTGGCGATTAAACGGTCGAAACAGCTGGGGGCGCCGCCGCGCTGGATATGACCGAGAATGCTTACACGGATATCGGCATTGGGCATTCTTTCTTTCAGAATTTTACCCACTTCATTGCCGCCGCCGAACTTATCGCCTTCTGCTACCACAATCAGGTTCACCAGTTTTTTACGGCGTTCCTTTTCGGTGAGCGAGGCCACCAGTTCATCAATATCGGTTTGTGCTTCGGGTACAAATACTTTTTCTGCACCGGTGGCAATACCACTGTGCAGTGCAATATAGCCCGCATCGCGGCCCATTACTTCTACCACAAACAGGCGGTCATGGGCATCTGCCGTATCGCGTATTTTATCGATGGCGTTTACAGCAGTGTTAACTGCGGTATCAAAGCCAATGGTGTAATCAGTGCCTGCAATATCTTTATCAATGGTACCGGGAATACCGATACAGGGAATGTCGAATTCGTTGCTGAAACGCTGTGCGCCGTTAAAGCTGCCGTCGCCGCCAATTACCACCAAACCGTCAATACCTCTTTTGGCCAGGTTGTTATAGGCTTTTAAACGGCCTTCGGGGGTGAAAAACTCTTTACAACGTGCGGTTTTAAGGATGGTGCCGCCGCGCTGAATAATATTTGCCACGGATTTGGAATCCATATGGTAAATATCGTCTTCAATCATACCGGTATAACCACGCACAACGCCATACACTTCCAGTCCATTATAAATTGCGGTTCTGACAACGGCTCTTACAGCAGCATTCATTCCCGGAGCATCGCCACCTGAGGTTAATACTCCGATCTTTGTAACTTTTTTCGACATTTTGCAACAATCAAATTATTCTATTAAAGAATTTCACGGTCAGCAGGTAAATTATTTAATAAACTTTCGCAATCGTTTTCGAAGTTTCAAAAATACGTATTTGCCTGCAACTAACATTTAACAAGGCATAATTCATTTTTTACACAGGATCACGAAGTAAAAAACACGTATATGGAAAACTGTAATTATCGTTTTACGGAAAACATTGCTGCCTGTACGCGCCCGCAAGGTAAGCAGGATAATCGGGAATGCGTATTTTAATATCGTTAAGATATAGTGCCTGCGCCTGCTAAAACAACAACAGCGGGCTAATTTTACCCGCTGCAAATGTTGGCAGTGATTTTTATTTTCCAGGAACTGCACCAGAAACTATAACAAAACAAATAATTGTTAGTTTCTGCAATAAACAGCTACAGGTAACGTTGCTCCAGTATATTTTTATGATGCAGCAAATGACCAAACAAAATAAACGCAACCGCGTTGGCACTGATAGGCGTGTGGTTGTTCACGGTACCGGTTTGCTGCAGGCTTTCAGGGGTTAATGAAGCCAGCATGGCATCTGTGCTTTGGCGCAGCAGGTTCAACTCTTCTTTCAGCGAAGCCATACTGCGTTTGCCTACACTTACTGCTGCTGCGGCGGCATAATCGTTTTCTTCAAAACCGGGCAGCGGTGTTTTATCGGCACGTGCAATGCGCAATACCCTGTATGAAAAAATGCGTTCGGAATCAATAATGTGCTGCAGCATTTCCTTTATGGTCCATTTACCGGAGGCGTAAGCGTAATCTGCCTTGCTTTCGGGTAATGCATTGTAAAATTCAAAAATAGCGGCTGAGTGGTTACGCATTAACTCAGTAACAGATTCGCCGGTAGCAAGGGATATATAACCGGCATGATAAGGCGCGTGCTCAGTAGTAGCAGGTCTTGGCATAGTTGTTAATTGAGTTTGTTGTTGCGCAGCATTACCGGTTTGGGCGCAGCCGGTACAGGAGCAGGTGTTTTCTTCCTGTCTTCAGGTGCCAGCTTCGATGCTATTTCCAGCGCACGGTAAGCATTTACAAAACCGCCGGTTTGGCAAAGCTCGGTTAATGATACCTTGTCCTTTGTGCCTGGTTTCACAATTTTGATGGTGCTGTCGCAACCGAAGGCTGATTGCTGTATGGCATATTTTACCTGCGTGGCAGACAGCTCGGGAAAATACTCGCGGATCATTGCTGCAATGCCTGTAACAACAGGTGCTGCCATACTGGTACCTCTTAAAAAGCCATAAGAACTTTTGCCCGGCAGGGTAGAATAAATTTTTACACCCGGCGCAAATATGTCAACATTGTTGTGACCGTAATTGCTGAAATCGGCAATAATTCCACCGTCTCCAATCTGCGGATCGCTGCTGGCGCCAACGGTGATAAAATTATTCGCGTGGTTGTGGAAGGTCTGCAAATCAGGGTTGGGAAAATTGTCTTTCTGATCCACGTCTTCCGATTCATTGCCTGCTGCATGTACAATCAGTACGTCTTTGTTTTCTGCATAGCGAATGGCTTCATCTACCCATTGTTTCTCGGGCGACAGGGCTTTGCCAAAACTCATGTTGATGACTTTCGCTCCGTTGTCAACCGCGTATTTAATAGCAAGGGCTACATCTTTATCGTATTCATCGCCATCGGGAATGGCGCGTATCATCATTATTTTCACATTATCGGCCACACCGTCAATACCGGTATTGTTGTTGCGTTCGGCAGCAATAATACCGCTTACATGCGTGCCATGCAAGGGATTGGGACCCATTACATCGTTGTTGCCGTAAAACTGGTCGCTGATGTCGTAGTAATTGTCTTTCACTACCTGCTCACGGTAATCTGGCGGCGCCACATCACGCGCTTCCATGGATTCTTTTTTACCGGAAACATATTCGTCGAGGTCGCTGAGTATGGCGGTGTTTTTTTCATCGCCTTCCAGTGTCATCAGCTTGCAGCAGGTGAGGTAACCCAGTTTGGCCTGTTTGCCAGCCTGTGTGGCAGGCTGAAACTTTTCCAGTTCCTGCAGGGTATATTCTTCAACACCCATTTCTTCGCGCAATACTTTATCGTGTTTCTTCAGCGCCTTCATGGTTACTTCCACAAACATCAGCTCTACCTGTTCATCAGTGCTTACGTTCATTTCCTTCGCAGCCTTTTTCCAGATATCGTACGCATAGCGGTCGCCCGGGGTAAGACTGTCTTCTACAATTGCCTTACCTGCAAACTTGCTTTTGAAGCGATGGTATACGCGTGTTTTTTCGTCGCTGGTTTTTTTGAGGTTGCGACCGTTTTTGTTGCCAAGGAAATTCCAGCCGTATACATCATCGATGTAACCATTGTGGTCGTCGTCGATACCGTTGCCGGGTATCTCGCGTGTATTGTGCCAGAGAATATTTTTGAGGTCTTCGTGTGCAGTGTCAACACCTGAATCAATCACCGCAACAATCAGCGGGGTGCTTTTGCGGCCTTGCATAAACTGGTAAGCTTCATCGATGCTTACGCCGTAGAAACCATCTTTTTTCAGATCCCTGAGATGCCAGCCTTTTAAACTGGATTGTGCAAACAATCCGTTACAGCAGGCGATCAATAGTATGAATAGGATATTGCGTTTTCTCCTGTGCATTGGCTGACGGTAATTTTTACAAAATTGCGACGGACTGCTAATTTAAGGAGTTAACGCGGAAAGATTTAAGGAAATCTTAGGGGGATGTTGCAGCAGGTTCAATTGCCGGATGGTTGTTGAACCATTGAACAATTGAACCATTGCACCTGTGCTGTAATTATAAATCGAATTTAATACCCTGTGCCAGTGGCAGTTGCGTGCTCCAGTTGATGGTATTGGTTTGCCTGCGCATGTAAGCTTTCCAGGCATCGGAGCCGCTTTCCCTGCCGCCGCCGGTTTCTTTTTCTCCGCCAAAAGCGCCGCCTATTTCGGCCCCGCTGGTGCCGATGTTAACATTTGCGATGCCGCAATCGCTGCCGGTATGGGCCAGGAACTGCTCTGCCTCGCGCAGGTGCATGGTCATAATGGCGGATGATAATCCCTGCGGAACACCATTCTGAAGGGCAATGGCTTCGTTGAGATCGCTGTATTTAATGAGGTATAAAACAGGCGCAAAGGTTTCGTGCTGCACAATGGCCATATCGTTGGTAACCGCTGCAATACAGGGTTTTACATAACAGCCGCTTTCAAATCCGGCGCCTTCCAGCACACCACCTTCTACCAGGAAGGTGCCGCCCTGCTGTTTGCACTGCTCAATCGCCTGCAAATAGTTGGCTACCGCATCTTTATCAATCACCGGACCTACATGGTTGTGCTGATCCAGCGGGTTGCCTATTTTCAGCTGTTTGTACGCATTCACCAATTTCTGTACAAAGCTGTCGTATACCGATTCATGGATAATGAGCCTGCGGGTGCTGGTGCAACGCTGCCCGGCAGTACCTACTGCACCAAACACGGCGCCTACAAGCGACATGTCGAGGTCTGCATGCTGTGAAATGATGATGGCATTGTTGCCACCCAATTCCAGGATGGATTTGCCCAAACGTGCTGCCACAGCTGCACCTACCTGGCGGCCCATGCGTGTGCTGCCGGTAGCAGAGATCAGCGCAATGCGCGTATCTGCTGCCAGCCATTCGCCGGTTTCGCGGCCACCCTGTACCAGGCTGCAAACGCCTTCGGGTATATTGTTCGCTTTTAATACTTTGCTGATGATGTTTTGCACTGCAACGGCGCAAAGCGGTGTTTTTTCACTGGGTTTCCAGATGCAGACGTTGCCGCAGATCCAGCCCAGCATGCTGTTCCAGCTCCATACGGCAACCGGGAAGTTAAACGCAGAAATAATACCTACAATGCCCAATGGATGCCATTGCTCGTACATGCGGTGCATGGGGCGTTCGCTGTGCATGGTTAAGCCGTACAACTGGCGGGAGAGGCCCACTGCAAAATCGCAGATATCAATCATTTCCTGCACTTCGCCGTATCCTTCCTGCAGGCTTTTGCCCATTTCATAACTCACCAGCTGTCCCAGCGCTTCTTTGTTTTCCCGCAGGGCCTCACCCATCTGGCGCACTATTTCGCCGCGTTTGGGGGCAGGTACCATGCGCCATTCGGCAAATGCAGCGGTAGCTGTGGCAATTACCTGTTCGTATGCTTCGCGGCTGCAGGTGGTTACCCGGGCCAGCAATTTCCCGTCAACCGGTGAGTACGAATCTATTACTGCACCGTTGGTATTTATCCAGTTTAAACCGGTAGATACGCCCTGGTTCAGGGCCTGTATGTTCAGTTTTGCAAGTATATCGTTCATGGATGCAATTTAAGGGAAAGGCATCGAGAATCGAGAATCGACAGTCGAGACTATCTGAGCGGGTCTTTTCGTGAGGCGTGAATCGTCAGTCGTGAGTGATTTGAGCGAGTACCAATTTCGAGAATCGACAATCGACAGTCGGGATGATCTGTCCGAAGGATTCCTTTGTACAGCGAGTATATACCTGTTGCCGGTGGGGACACCGGCAACGGCAAAGTTAGCAGTGTTTTTTACTCACCACTGACCACTCACCACTCACCAGTATTCAGCTGTCCATCTTCTTCTGCAATATGTCCTGTACCTGCTTCTGGTAGGTGTAACTGATGGGGATGGTTTTGTCAGCAATGCGGATAGAGTTTTTGTTCCAGCCGTCAACTTTTTCTACGGGAACAATATAGGAGCGGTGCACACGCACAAATTTGGACACCGGCAGCTTTTCTGCAACGGCTTTCATGCTCATGTGTACCAGTATAGGTTTGGGACTAATATAAATTTTGATATAATCATCCAGCGCTTCTATCAGGTCGATGTCTTTGAAGTAAATTTTATTCCACTGGTAATTGTGTTTTACAAACAGGTAGCCTTCATTGATCTCCTTGTTCTGGCGGTAATCGATGAGTTCCCTTGCCTTGGTTACTGCCTTTACAAAACGTTCGTAATCGAATGGCTTAACCAGGTAGTCTACCGCATCGAGGTTAAAGCCTTCTGCCGCATACTGGCCAAAGGCCGTGGTGAAAATAACCAACGGTTTGTTTTCGAGACTGCTGAACAGTTCCAGCCCGTTGATATCGGGCATCTGTATGTCGAGAAACAGCAGGTCAATATCATTGTGTTGCAGGTATTCCCTGGCCTTTACGGCATCGGTAAAAGTGGCAACAATATCGAGCTCACCTGTTTTACGGGCATAACCCTGTACCAGTTGCAACGCGAGCGGTTCATCATCAATGGCTACACATTTCATACATTCATATTTAGGCGAAGCAGCACATTGTACTGCCTGGTGTTTGATTCAATGGATAACGTATGTTTACCGGGGTACAGCAGCTCCAGCCTGCGGCGGGTGTTGACAATACCGGTTCCGGTGCTTTCGTGCTTGAGTGATACAGGCACAATATCGTTTACGCAGGTGAAAATAAGCTCATGCTGCTGTACAGCAATAAAAATGCTGATATGCGAAGGGTGGTGGGTGCTGATGCCGTATTTAAACGCATTCTCGATGAAAGGAATAAACAGCAGCGGCGAAATAAGGGTGTTTTCGAGTTCCCCCTCTGTAGTGAAATCAATACGCACCATATCGGTAAGGCGTATCTTCTGCAGGTCTATGTAACTGCGTATAAATTCAATTTCATCAGCCAGCGGCACTTCATCGTTTTTCGATTCTTCCAGGGTGTAACGCATAATGCGCGACAGCTTCATTACTGCGTCGGATGTTTTTTCACTGTTGGTAATGCTGAGCGAATAAATGCTGTTCAGCGTGTTGAACAGGAAGTGCGGGTTTACCTGCGATTTCAGTAACGAGAGTTCGGTTTGTAATTGCTGTTTGGTTATTTCCTGCCGTGTTTCTTCTGCATAAAACCACTGGGCAATAACCTTCGAGCTGCTGCTGATGATAAACGTAAGCAGGAACAGGGTTAAAGGACCGGGGCCAAAGAAACGCGGCTTGAATTTAAAGTTGGGGTTCTTTTGCAGCTGCGACAGTAACCATGCCTTGGTTTCAGGAGAATCTACAAAAATAAAAAACATTACACCCAGGTACAACAACAGGTAGGCAATCACTGCTGCAATGTATACCAGTGTTTGCTTGCGGGCAAGCAGCCTGGGAATAAGCCACCAGCGGTTTAAATAATAAAAGGTAATGAGGATGATATTGGATGAAATCAGCATCCATATAAAACGCTGGCTTTCAAAAGGCGATATTTTGGAATTGGATGGAAACAGGAATGCAAAAGGCAGCATAAAAAATATGGCCCATGCTGCGATGTTCAGAATTATTTGAGCGGCTAAGCTTTTTTGTTTCAATACCAATGTAATTGAGTTCAGCGATGAAAGTTATAAATAATTTAAGGTTTGAGTAAACCACCAGGGATGTTTTCTTTTTCAGAAAAACATCCCTGTTGTACCGCAATGAGGTCGACCCTGTAACCCTGCTGCAAATGGTTGACCACCGAATAAAAATTCAGCCCGTCATTGCGGGGTGGTTATAAGTTGATACCAGGTTTGGTAGGCTGTTTCAGCAAACTTAAAAACAATGCCGGATGCAGGAATTGCTTTTTAGATAATAGGAGGTATTTTATCGGTGGGAGCAGATTTCTGCCCGCGAAGCCTGTTGGCGCCTGCATTTGGGCCTGGCTATGTTATAGAAAAGCAAAGGGCCGCATACCTGCGGCCCTTTGCTTTTGTTATAGCTAACTAAATCGTTACTGCACGTTGGCTTTTACCCAAAACACCACGTCTTTGTGAATTTTTGCAAGATTCTCGTTATAAGCCCCGCCCTGGTAATTGCTGCCAAATGCCGGGTTACGGCGTCCGCGGCCACGGCCGCCAAAGCCTTCATCTGTGCCGGTAAAGCTTTGTTCAGATTTGTCATCGCCCTGCTTTTTGGCAAAGCCATGAATGCGGGCGCCCACATACAAGGATATTGGCGTACCGGTAAGCCGGAAGTTTTCACCCAATATTTCTTTCAATGGTACTGCTGCTTCATATACCAGGTTGTTGTTGCCATCTTCGGCCAGTGCTACTGATGGCCCGTGCTCGTTTTTCTTGAGGTGAAGGCCATCATGAAAATACAGCAGGCCATGGGTTTGCATCATCATGGCTTTTTGTATCATGGCTTTTTTGGGGCTGGTGTTGGCATTGGCTGCTGCCGGTGCAGGCACCGGGATGTCCATGTTCTGATCTGCCACCGGGAAACCGATCACCACCTGTTCTTTCTTTTTTGAAGCAGTGTCGAGATACAGGTCTAACCCGTTGCGCAGTATTTTGTATTGCGTAGCCTGGTTCATCACATGTATGGCGATGTAGAGATTGGCAGTATCGGCCTGCAGTGTGGTGGTAATGCCAGTGCTGTGGTCAGTAAGGGCAGCAGGCACATTCCATTCGCTGATATCGCCGTCTACCGTAACAGGGGTAGTAGTGCGGGTAACAGATACAGGCGGCTGTTCTGCAATAACGTCTTCAAATTTTTTCTCCGAATCGTCAGATCCTGTGCTTTTTTTGCTGCTTCCGCAGGAAGCGGCCAGTAAGGCGATAATACATACAGCGGTAACGCGGTTGCGCATGGTGGTTGTTTCTGCAAAGAAAACAATGCTGCGGCTACCAATGCGGTAGAAAATGTTAAAAACGGGGAGCGGTGTGTAAACGCCGCCGGCCGGCCGCATCAGCAATGTTGTGCCGGTTATTGCTGTAATGCATTGCTGATGCGGCTTTTAGGGAGCTATCTGCTAGTAGGATTCTTTATCGCTGGGGAAATCTTTCGATTTTACATCATGTATATACTGCTGCACGGCTGTGTTAATATTCTCTGCCAGGTTTAAATACTGGCGCAGGAAACGGGGTTTAAACTCTGTGTTAATACCCAGCATATCGTGCATTACCAGTACCTGTCCATCGCAGTAGGGGCCTGCACCAATACCAATGGTGGGTATGCTGAGGCTTTCGCTTACTTCTTTGGCCAGCGCTGCGGGTATTTTTTCGAGCACTACGCCAAAACAGCCTGCTTCCTGTAATAACAGCGCATCTTTTTTCAGCTTCTCGGCTTCTGCTTCTTCTTTTGCGCGCACGTTGTACGTGCCGAATTTATAAATGCTTTGCGGTGTTAAACCGAGGTGCCCCATTACAGGTATGCCTGCAGAAACAATCTTTTTTACACCGTCTGCAATTTCTTCGCCGCCTTCCAGTTTAAGGGCATGTGCACCGGTCTCTTTCATAATACGAACTGCTGAAGCCAGCGCTATTTCTGAGTTTGACTGGTACGAACCAAAGGGAAGATCTACCACTACCAATGCCCGGTGGCTGCCCCTGATGACCGATTGTGCATGATAAATCATCTGGTCGAGTGTAATGGGCAGCGTGGTTTCATGGCCGGCCATTACATTGCTGGCGCTGTCACCAACAAGCAACACATCTATACCGGCATTATCAAACAAACGGGCAAAGGAAAAGTCGTAAGCCGTTAGCATGGAGATTTTCTCTCCGGCAACTTTCATCTTCTGAAGGGTATTGGTCGTTATTTTTTTGACCTCTTTGTTTACTGACATCTGAAATAATTGAGTATGCTAGGAAATGAAACAATACAATCGACTGAATATGGCCCTTCTTTAGAATAAAACATACCCAGATGCAGGGCTGCAAGGTAGGAAAAAATGAAATAAAGCGCAAGCCTCCGCGCAAGGTCAAGGCTGCCGGTGAATAATGAATAGTCACGTTTGAAGTTTAACGTTGGAGAGGGAAATGAGGTTCAAATAGTTCAATTGTTCAATGTTCTCCGGAGATGTCCCTTGAACAATTTTTGCCTTAGGCCCTTCGCCCGGAAAGATGCCAGCAGTATCAAATAGTTAACCGCATACTTATTGCAGCGGTAACAAACCGGCAAGCTCTAAAAGGCTAAGCGCTAAAAGCTATCCGCTTGCAGCTGTTCTCTAGCTTTTGTGCAGCTCTTCGTATAAAATTTGAATGAGGCCGTCTGCGAGGCCTATTTTGGGTACGTAAATTTCATCGATGCCGGCCCAGCGCATTACGTTGATGTAAATCTGCAGGGCAGGTACAATTACATCGGCGCGGTCTTCACGCAGGCGGTATAGTTGTATGCGTTGCTCCAGTGATACACTGGAGAGTTCTTTGAAATAGTCTTTCAGCAGGTCGAGTGTGAGCGGTTTGCCTTCTTTCTTTTTGCTGAGCGAGAATATTTTGTTGATGTTGCCACCCGACCCGATGGCGATCAGTGGCAGGCGGCTCTTGGTATTGGCTTTAATGCGATCGCGCATGTACGTCCAGTGGTCTTCTTCCACCTGGTTTTTGAGTATGCGGATGGTACCTATATTGAATGATTCCTTGTAACGCAGCTTGCCTTCTGCAAAATAGGTAACTTCTGTACTGCCGCCGCCTACATCAATGTAAATGTAGGAATGGGCCTTGTCGAGGTTTTCTGCAATATGGTTCTCGTAAATAAATGAGGCTTCATCATCACCGCTGATGATTTTTATTTCGATGCCTGTTTCGAGTTTTATTTTACGGATAATATCGTTGCTGTTGCTGGCATCGCGCATGGCGCTGGTTGCGCAGGCTTTTACATGTTCTACCCCGTACACATTCATTAAATGACTGTAGGCCTTCATGGTTTGCAGCATCATGCCTACCCTTGGTTTGGTAATTTCTCCTTTGTCAAACACATCAAAACCCAGGCGCAGGGGTACGCGCACCAGGTTCAGTTTATTAAACTGGGCATTGCCGAAATAATCTGTGGTCACTTCTACAATCAACAACCTGGCGGCATTACTTCCTATGTCAATCGCTGCTAATTTCACCTGTTTTCAAAGTTTTATGGTACAGATACTGGTATGTTTCAATTTGCGAACGTACCTTTTTTTGATCGGATGAAGGTACATAGTTATTCGCCAATTCTTCATCCAGCAACCTGGCCTTTACATTATCACTTAGCTGAATGTGGATAATATCCAGTAACTCCTGCTGCAGCACAGGGTCGTTCACCGGCACCGCAGCTTCAACACGGTGGTCGAGGTTGCGCACCATCCAGTCGGCCGATGACAGGTATATTCTGGGTTTGCCATTGTTGTGGAAAATGAGTACGCGCGCATGTTCCAGGTACTCATCCACAATGCTGATGGCGTGCATGTGATGCTTCAGCTTTTTGGTGTCTATGTGCGGACAAAAAATACCACGCACTACCATTTGTATATCCACACCTGCGGCAGCTGCTTCGTACAGCTGGAAAATGAGTGTGGCATCGCTCAGGGCGTTCAGCTTAAGTATAATGCGTGCGGGTTTTCCTGCGCGTGCATTTTTTATTTCACGGTCAATCAGTACACTCAGCTCCTTGCGCATGTTCACCGGGCAAACCATGAGTGTTTTGCATCCACGCAGCTGATGCAGGTTTAGTTTGGGATTGGTGAGGTAGTTGAATATGCGGTTGATATCGGCCATTACACTACGGTTGCTGGTAAGCAGGCAATGATCGGCATATACACGGGATGTTTTTTCGTTGAGGTTGCCGGTGCTTACAAAGCCATATTGCAGGATGCGGTTATTGGCCAGTTTTTTCTTGATCACACAGGCTTTCGCGTGTATTTTCATATTGGGCACACCCAGCAGCACTTTTACGCCTTCTTCTTCCAGCACTTCTTTCCATTCCAGGTTGGCTTCCTCATCAAAACGCGCGCGCAGCTCGAGCATTACCACCACGGCCTTGCCATTGCGCACGGCATTGATGAGGGCGTTGATGATTTTTGAATTGCTGGCCAGCCGGTAGGCGGTAATTTTAATGCTTACCACCTGCGGGTCCATCGCCGCTTCGCGCAGCAGGTCGATGATGCCGTTGAACGAATGGTAGGGGAAATGCAGCAATACATCCTGCTGCAGTATAACATCGGTTACACGCATGCTTTGTACCAGTGCCGGGTGCGGAAACGGTGCAAGACGCTGGCTCTTGCTGTTGAATACATCCGGGAAGTCCATAAAATGCCTGAAATTATGGATGCGCCCGCCGGGTATAATATTGTCTTTGCGTGAAAGATTTAGTCTCCTGATCAGGTATTCAAGCAGGCCGGCATCCATGTCTTTGTCGTAGGCAAAACGAACGGGTTTGCCTTTACGGCGGCTTTTCAGTCCTTTTTCTATTTTCTGCACCAGCGAAGTGGCAATATCGTTGTCGATATCGATTTCTGCATCCTTGGTTACCTTAAACACGTGTGCGTCGAAATAATCGTAGCCGAAATAAGAGAAGATATACGGCAGGTTATAACGGATTACATCTTCAAGCAGGATGATTCTTTTTTCATCACCCTGGTTGGGCAGTTTTACAAAGCGGCCAACAGCTTTGCTGGGCACTTCAATCAATGCATATTTCTGGTCGTAGGCAGATTCTTTTTTGCGCATTACCACACCGAGGTACAGGCTTTTATCGCGCAGGTAGGGCAGCTGCGGCAGGCTTTCTATCAGCAGCGGGATAATACTGGCACGCACTTCTTCATCAAAGAATTTCTTTACAAACAGCTGTTCAGGGCCGGTAAGTTCTTTCTCGCTCACCAGGTAAATCTGTTCTTTGGCAAGCTCTACAATAATATTATCCCAAATACGGTTAAACTCATTTTGTTGTTGCAGCACAATCATCTGTATCTGGTCGAGAATAGCCTGCGGGTTTTCTTCGAGGTGCATGTTTTTCTTGGTGCCCAGTTCAATCATGCGTTTTAAAGTGGCCACACGCACCCTGAAAAATTCATCGAGGTTATTGGAGTGAATACCCAGGAAGCGTATTCTTTCGCGCAATGGCACGCTTATGTCATTGGCTTCCTGCAAAACCCTGCCGTTAAAACTCAGCCAGCTGATATCCCTTGCTATTAAATTCTTCTTACTCATAAGTGCTTTATAACGTTGCTAAAATAACAAAGCCCCCTGTGATGCAATGTTAACTTTGAATAACCTGCAATGAATCAATTGGTTCACCAGGGTTGCTAACACCAGGGCCTTGTATTGCATGCATGCAGCATGTGCACTCAAAAGATAATACTTTGTGCGTTTATTTCAATACAGTGGTAACATAACAGGAGATACGCCGTTAGTGTTCGCGTATTTTTTGAATGAGTGCGGTGGTAGAAAATCCCTGCAGTATGGGGTTAATTACTACGCGGCCGCCATTGGCCAGTATTTCTTTTGAACCGGCAATTTGCTCAACGGTGTAATCACCGCCTTTTACCAGCACATCGGGCAGCAGTGTGGCTATTAAGTCGCGGGGTGTGTCTTCTTCAAAAATAATCACGGCATCTACTACCTGCAGCGATGCCAGCAGCAGGGAACGGCTGTGTTCATTGTTTACAGGCCGGTCAGGGCCTTTCAGCTTTTTAATGCTGCTGTCTGCATTTACGGCCACAATAAGGTAATCGGCTTCTGCAGCTGCCTGTGACAATGAAAAAATATGGCCTTCGTGTAAAATATCGAAGCAGCCATTGGTAAAAGCTACGGTTTTACCCAGCACACGCCAGCCTGCAACAAGATTTTTGAGTGTATCAAGTGTTACAATTTTATGCGGTATGTATGCTGTGTTTTTCATGCACCGGCCTTTTAAGATAGTTGAGTAAGCAATATGCTGCGAGGCCAAATATAATGGTAAAAATAAATTGCGCAAGCCACAGTATCCACCCGGTTGCCAAACCAATGTTGTCATCAAGACCATAAAGGCCCAGTGTTTTTTGTATGGCAATGGGGTAGGCACCCAGTCCGCCCGGCGATACAATAATGCCGAAGGTGCCGAATACGAGCATGGCGATGCTGGTACTGATGTTGAGGTGCGAAGTTTCTTCCAGTGCAAAGCAACCCAGCCAGGTTGCCAGCACATAACAGGTCCAGATAAGGAGGGTGTTGAGCAGGAATTTAGGTTTGTTATCTACCCTCTTAATACTCTGCAAACCTTCTGCAAGGCCATGGCCAATGTTGGCGATAAACCGGCCCAGTTTATTGGTTTTTGCTTTTTTCACCAGCCAGTAACACAGCAGGGCAAACAATACCAAACCGCCCAGTATCAGCCAGCGCGCCGGACCGCCTGCGTTCAGGCCATGCCGCAGGCTATGGTAAATTTCGGCTGAGTAAGATTCGATATAATCGTATTCCATGATAAACGTACCCAGGCTAATCAGCAGCAGGCATACAATATCAAATGCCCTTTCTGCCACCATGGTGCCGATAATTTTTTCGGGCGGAATTTTATTGGCCCTTGCCACCGTAGTGCAGCGTACAATTTCGCCGGCGCGGGGTATTACCTGGTTGGCGATATAACCAATAAGCAGGCCGCACACCAGGTCAACCACAGCAGGCTGGTAACCGAGGGGAGTAATGAGCTGTTTCCAGCGCAGTGCCCTGAACCAGTGACTGGCCAGCAGCACGGCAAACACCGGTACCAGCAGCCAGAAACGTGCGCGCAGCAATGCTTCTTTAATATCTGTAAGGTCTTTGCCAGACAAATTATGCAGCGACCACCAGATAAGAATGGCTGCAATGCCAAAACCGATCAGGTACTTAAGAATATTGGTTACGAATTTTTTCATGCTGCGCAGGGGATAGACCAGCAATTTAAAGAATTAGTTGATTGGTTGAATGGCCTGTAACGGAGAAGACGATAAGTTAACAAAGCGAACACAGCCGCGCCGGGATTGAAATACAATCGCCGGCAAGTTGCCGGCGATCTTTATAAGTTAACCACAATGTGTAATGAATTCACTGTTATTTATTACAGCTTGTTACCCTCTTTCGGAAATACGATCCAGGGTTTGTGCTGTTTGGCTGCTTCAAACTCCATAGTGGCGTACGAAATGATAATGATCACATCGCCTGCTGCACCGCGGCGTGCTGCGGGGCCGTTTAAACACACAGTGCCGCTGCCTCTTTTACCCTTGATAAGATAGGTTTCTATGCGTTCGCCGTTGTTTACATTAACCACCTGTATTTTCTCGTTCTCGATCATATTGGCAGCGTCCATCAGATCTTCATCGAGTGTAAGGCTGCCTACATAGTTGAGGTTGGCCTCTGTAATCACCGCGCGGTGAACCTTTGATTTAAGTACTTCTATTAACATGGCGGCGCAAAGTTAGCAGATTTGTTGATAGGTTGCTAGTATGAATACAAGCTTCAGGTGTATAAATACAGCCTGCACCGTATAAGGGAAAATGTTAAACTTATTGTAATAATAAGTTGTCGATCAGCCGAACCGGGCCAATAAAAGCGGCGGCCAGTGCTACCAGCGGCAGGTGTTTGTCTGCGTCGGTAGCAGGCAGCAGGGTTTCGGCCTGGCAAATGGAAACATAGTCTACTTTTTCAAAACCATGCTGCAGCAAATACCCCTGTGCCTGCTGCTCTAACCGGGCAATGGGTTGTTGCTGAATAGCGGTTTTAATGCCAGACAGGGCTTCGTAAATGGCAGTGGCATGGCTGCGTTCGCCGTTAGACAGGCGCATATTGCGGCTGCTCATGGCCAGTCCGCTGTTTTCGCGGATGGTAGGAACGGCATGCACCATAGTGGGTAGCTGAAACTGCCTGATCATGGCTTTGATTACCATAATCTGCTGGTAATCTTTCTGGCCAAGGTATAAGTTATTGGGTTGTACAATATTAAGCAGGTGGTGCACAACCTGGCAAACACCCTGGAAATGCCCGGGACGGTGCGCGCCTTCGAGAATGGTTTCCAGGTAATCGAGGTTGTAATGCACTTTCGGTGTTGTACCATCGGGATACATTTCTGTTACAGAGGGCAGAAAAAGTACGTCGTTACCGGCTTTTTCCAGTGCCGCAATATCGTTTTCAATGGTAACCGGGTACTTTTCAAAGTCTTTGGGGTCGTTGAACTGCGTGGGATTTACGAAAATGCTGCAAACCGTGAGGTCATTTTCCTGCCTGGAGCGTTCAATAAGCGACAGGTGGCCATTGTGAAGGGCACCCATGGTGGGTACAAAACCAATGGATTTACCCGCTGCGCGGAGGGGTTGCAGTGCTGGCTGCAATGCTTTAATTTCTTTGTACAAGATCATTTTAAACCGTTTAAAGCCGGGCAAAAGGTTCTGTATGATGTATTTCCAACAGTTTCCGTACCTTTGCCCACTAAATTTTTAAGGTTTACAAGCCTAAATTCTGCCTACGAATGTCAACAAAGAAAAGAATTTTATTCATAGCCACCGAAATGTCGCCCTACCTGGAACTGACAGAATTTGCGGAAATAGTGAACAAACTGGCTATAAAGAGTAATGATAGCGGGCTGGAAGTAAGGTGCATTATGCCCCGTTTTGGTGTTATCAACGAACGCCGTCACCGCCTTCACGAAGTGGTGCGTTTATCGGGAATTAATGTATCGGTGGATAATGACGATTATCCGTTGCAGATTAAAGTGGCCTCTTTGCCCAATGCCCGCTTACAGGTGTATTTCCTTGACAATGAAGATTTCTTCAAACGCAAGCAGGTTTTACACGATGAAAGTGAAGAATGGTTTGATGACAATGGCCTGCGTGCTATTTTCTTTTGCAAAGGTGCCCTTGAAACCGTTAAAAAATTCGGCTGGCCTCCCGACGTTATTCATTGCAGCGGCTGGATGACCGGTTTAATTCCCATGTACCTGAAAACCGCTTATAAAAAAGAGCCGGTATTCTCGCACAGCAAGGTCATTTTCACCATTGGCCAAAATACTTTCAAAGAAACCCTGGGTGAAGATTTTGCCGAAAAAGCCATTATCCACGCGAATATCAAGGAAAAAGACGTAGAGGCTTTTAAAGAAGCCAATAATACCGCCATGTTTAAGGGTGGTGCTACGTTTGCCGATGCCATTTCTTTCGGCGCCGATAAAATTGATAAAAAACTGACCGATGAGTTTGCCAAGGTAAAAGGTAAAAAAGTAATCCCCTTCAAAGGATGGGAGAGCGACCTGGGCGAATACATTGACCTGTACAACGAATTGGCTAAATAGCTTATATTTTATTATTGTAGCGGTTGTGGCAACACAACCGTTTTACATGTAATCCGTACCTGCTGCTGTAAATACTGAAACTGTTATCAGTCTACAAAAAAGGTAGGAAATGGTGGATATTTTTTCAAAAAAAGTATATTAGCAGATAATAGCGATTATATTTACACCCATTAAAACTATTAATTACAAAATGCCTTATTTGTTTACGTCTGAGAGTGTGTCTGAAGGACATCCAGATAAAGTAGCCGACCAGATATCTGATGCATTGATTGATAATTTTCTTGCATTTGACCCCGAGAGTAAAGTAGCCTGTGAAACGCTTGTAACAACCGGACAGGTGGTACTGGCAGGTGAGGTAAAATCAAAAGCTTATTTAGACGTTCAGGAAATAGCCCGCGGTGTAATCCGCAAAATTGGCTATACCAAGAGCGAATATATGTTTGAAGCCAACAGCTGTGGTATATTATCAGCCATTCACGAACAGAGTGCTGATATTAACCAGGGTGTTGACCGCAAAAAGAAAGAAGAACAAGGTGCCGGTGACCAGGGTATGATGTTTGGTTACGCCACCAACGAAACAGCCGATTACATGCCGCTGGCACTGGATCTGGCTCATAAAATACTGCAGGAACTGGCTGCTCTGCGCCGCGAAGACAGCGCAATCAAATACCTGCGTCCTGATGCCAAAAGCCAGGTAACGCTTGAGTATGATGACAACAACAAGCCTGTGCGCATTGATGCGATCGTGGTTTCTACACAGCACGATGACTTCAATACAGAAGAAAAAATGCAGGCGAAAATTAAAAAGGATATCATCAACATCCTGATCCCGCGTGTAAAGGATAAATATCCCAAATATGCGCACCTGTTCAACAACAAAATCAAATACCATATTAACCCTACCGGCAAATTTGTAATCGGTGGCCCGCACGGTGATACCGGCTTAACCGGCCGTAAAATTATCGTTGATACCTACGGTGGCAAAGGCGCACACGGCGGTGGCGCTTTCAGCGGTAAAGATCCCAGCAAGGTTGACCGCTCTGCTGCTTACGCTACCCGCCACATCGCTAAAAACCTGGTTGCTGCCGGTGTTTGTGATGAGGTACTGGTACAGGTTTCTTACGCCATCGGCGTGGCTGAACCAACCAGCATTTGCGTTAACACTTACGGTACTGCCAAAGTGGACAAAACCGATGGTGAAATTGGTAAACTGGTGCACGAGATCTTCGATATGCGCCCTTACTTTATCGAAGACCGCCTGAAGCTGCGTAATCCTATCTACAGCGAAACTGCAGCATACGGTCACATGGGCCGCAAGCCACAGGTGGTAACCAAAGAGTTTGTTATGCCCGGCGGTAAAACACTGAAGAAAAAAGTAGAACTGTTTACCTGGGAAAAACTGGACTACGTTCCACAGGTGAAAAAAGCCTTCGGTATCAAATAACACAACGGTCTTTTTTGACCACGTTACTATACTTCAGATCCCCCTGTTTTACCAAGCAGGGGGATTGCTGTTTTATGGGGAGCCTTTTAAACAGTATTTTGTATGAACAGGGAATTAAAATATATGCAGGAAGCCATTGCCTTATCGCGCAATGGTATGGAACACGGTCATGGCGGGCCATTCGGCTGTGTTATTGTGAAAGATGATGTAATTGTAGGCCGCGGCTGGAACAGGGTTACCAGTACCAACGACCCAACCGCACATGCCGAAGTGGTGGCCATACGCGAAGCCTGTGCCGCACTCGGCAGCTTTCAGCTTACAGATTGTGAAATATACACCAGCTGTGAACCATGCCCTATGTGCCTGGGCGCTATTTACTGGGCCAGGCCAAAGAAAATATACTATGCCTGTAACCGCGAAGACGCAGCAGACGCAGGTTTCGACGATTCATTTATTTACACAGAACTGGCCCTGCCCTTTAACAACCGCAGCATTGGCGCTGTTAACCTGGGGAGGAATGAAGCGATAAAGGTGTTTGAAGAGTGGGTGAACAAGCGGGACAAGCAAACGTACTAATCGTGAGTGGTGAGTGGTGAGTGGTGAGTGATCTTAGCGAGTACCAATTTCGAGAATCGAGACATCGACACGTCGAGATTATCTGAGCGAGCCCGATACGTGAGCCGTCAGTCGTGAGTGACCTCGCCTGCGGCTGTGTCTTCACAGCCGCTCGTAATCGGGTGAAGCGGTGGTTGTGGGGACACAGCCACGGGCATAACCATTCAACAATTCAACCATTCAACAATTCAACAATTACTCCATGATCCAGGAACTGATCACGACCTTTCAGCTGCTGCCGCACCCGGAAGGGGGGTATTATAAAGAAACGTACCGCAGTGCAGGGAGCATTGCGCATAATGCTTTGCCGCCTGTATTTGGCGGTGACCGCAGTTATTCAACTGCTATTTATTTTTTGCTGGAACAGGGCAATTTTTCTGCTTTTCACCGCATTGAAAGCGATGAGCTGTGGCATTTTTATGCAGGCGGTTCTTTGCTGGTGCATGTGCTGAACCCTGCAGGAGAATTGCATACCATTAAACTGGGGGCTGATATTGCAAATGGGGAAACCTTCCAGGCGGTGGTGCCTGCCGGCAGCTGGTTTGCGTCGGAAACCGCACCAGGCACCAGTTTCAGCTTTGTAGGCTGCACCGTAGCCCCGGGTTTTGATTTCAGTGATTTTGAGCTGGCAAAGGCAAACGTGTTAAGCGCCGCCTACCCCCAATATACAGCACTGATTGAACGCTTATGCCGTCAATAGCAACACTCGAACAATAAAACCATTAAGCCATCCAGCAATTATGCCCTGATCATCCTGATCACGACATAGCCCAATATACACAGCAGCAGCACAATAACCACGTATATCATTAACCAGGGAAGGTCTTTGATTTTGCGTTTTTCCTTTTGCTGTTTGCGTGTGTGCAACTGCTGGTGCAGCTGTTTGTTGAGCTGCAGTACATAATCGTTCAGGTGCTGTTTGGAAGAGAAGGCTTCAAGGCCTTCCACTGCATCGTTCATGAAGGCAGAATCAACCAGCTTTGCTTCCAGTGCATGCTGCGCTTCGGGCGATAGTTTACCTTCCAGGTATAACAGCAATTCTTCATCGCTCAGTTCATCGCCGGGATTGTTGGTTAATATATCTTGTAAATTGCTCATGCCTGTTTTTTCATTTTCTTTTCCACCAATAATTTCAGGTTGCGTTTGCCATTCTGAATATGACTTTTTACCTGCATCAGGTTGTAACCGGTAGTATCGCTTATTTGCTGGTACGATTTCTTTTGCAGGTAAAACATGGTTACGCAGGTGCCCTGTTCTTTGTTGAGTTCTCCAATGGCAGCCTCCATCAATACCAGTGCCTGCTCTTTCTCGTTCTGCTCGGCTATATTACCGGGATCTGCAGGCAGGGGCATATTGTCGGTTATTTCATAGGTGTTTTTGCCATGTTTATCGCGCAGCTGCATCAGGCAGTGGTTGCGTGCCACCATGTACAGCCAGCTTTTAATGTATTCAACCTTGTACTTCTGCAACTCGGTAATGGCTTTCAGGAATATCTGCTGTACGGCATCTTTGGCTGCTTCTTCGTTCTTTAAGTATTTCATGCTAACGCCAAGCAGCAGCAGTGTGTAGCGTTGCAGCAACAAACCCAACCATTGATTATCTCTTGTGTTGTAGAAATAATTCAATAGCTCCTGGTCTGTTAGGTGGGCTGTATTGTCTTTATTCATCTGGTGGGTTCAGTTCCGGTGGTAAAATAAAGAAATTTCTATGGTAAGATGCCGCGGTAATTAAATTCCATAACTTCCCGGTCCAAATAAGGCGATTTTATGACATATGTAGCATGTATCGTAGCTGCAGCCCCTTTGCGTGCAACCAACAGCCACAGAAGTGAAATGGTTAGTGAACTGTTGCTTGGCGAGTTTGCCGAGGTGCTTGAAACAGAAAAGGATTTTCTGAAGATCAGAACTTTATTCGACCAGTATGAAGGCTGGTGCCAGGCAAGCCAGCTGGCCGAAGTAGATGAGCAGATTGCCGGCCTGCGCCCAACCGGTTACACGCTTACCCGCGATGCCAGTGCTATGCTGAACGGCCTGCCTGTACAATTGCCGCTGGCCACACCGGTGTACAAAACACAAAACCCGTTTGCGCTGGGTAAGTACGAATTATCTTACCTGGAAACAGCAGCAGCCATGCTGCATTTCTCTGCTGCTACCATTGAGCAGACTGCCAGGCTTTTTTTACATGTACCTTATTTATGGGGCGGAAGAACTTCTTTTGGAATAGACTGCAGCGGTTTTACCCAGCAGGTGTACAAAACCATGGGCATAGCCCTGCTGCGCGATGCATCGATGCAGGCAACCATGGGCACGGATGTGGGTTTTCTTGAAGAAACACGTTGCGGGGATCTTGCCTTTTTCGACAATGCAGAGGGCCGCATTACGCATGTAGGCATATTGCTAAACAATGAAACCATTATTCACTCCTCAGGGCGCGTGCGCATTGATAAAATAGACCACCAGGGCATTGTGAATGTAGACACTGCACAGCGTACACACCAGCTGCGCATGATCAGGAGGATGGTGGATTAGTGCTAACAGCTAAAAAGCCACCTTAACGGGTGGCTTTTTGTATAATGTGATGGAAGCGCTGATTAGTCGAGCAGGTCCATTGCTTTGGCGAAGTTGGTAACGGCACCAGGCAGGGCCAACCAGAAAAACTCACGGTAAACGATCATCAGTGTTACCAGTACGCCTACCCAGATAAAGAAATACAGCCAGTATTTTGCGGTTGATTTTTTCGCTTCCATTGTTTTTCAGTTTTGCGCAAAAATAAGGCAGAAAGTTTAATTGAAGAAAAACGCGGGCGTCAAAAAAATGCGGCAGATTGCCGGGGAAATATCAGCCTTTACCGCTTAAAATGCTCAGCGTGATAATGCCCAGCACCAGTAAAGTGATAAACACGTACAAATAATCTTTTTCGGCCATAAAACCGAACACAGACAGGATGATGCGTGCTACAGGCGTGGCCAGCAACAGCAATACGCCGGCCTGAATAATGGAAGCACCCTCAAGCCGCAGTATGCCGTGGAATATTTGCGTGAGGTTGAGCAGGTGTGTGGTTTCTCCATTAAAAACATGGTAATGTTCCACTCCTGTGTGTGTTTGAAACAGGTACAGTATCCCCCCGATAAACACCAGCGCAGCAGAAAACAGTACGCCCAGGCGCAGCAGATTGCCCATGAGCAATTCCAGTTTTTTATCTTCTGTGTTTAACGGCATGGGCTACAGTTTGTGCATAACACCGTTGTAGATCATTTGCAGGGAAAGCAAACCCACTACAATGGCAAATACAATTTTCAACGATTGGGTGCTTACCCTGGTGAGTACGCGGGTGCCGGTGAATGCGCCAGCCAGCACGCCCAGCACTACAGGCATACTTAATCCCGGATCAATATAACCGCGCTGAAAGTACACAACGGCACTGGCGGCGGCAGTAACGCCAATCATGAAATTGCTGGTAGTGGTGCTTACTTTAAAAGGCAGCTTCATCATGGTATCCATGGCTACTACTTTTAAAGCACCCGAACCAATACCCAGCAGGCCCGAGATGGTGCCTGCAATCAGCATCATAAAAAAGCCGCCGGGCACACGGTGTACAGTGTAAGGTATCTGCTGCCCGTTTGCAGCAGGATAGGTACTGTTTAACCGTAACCTGGCGGCCAGTTTATTGGGCGTGTTATCGCCTGTATCGCTGGCTGCATGTTTGCGCAGCGACAGCAAAACGGTAGCAAGCAAAACCACACCGAAAATAATGGCTATGATGTAGGTAGGAATATACATGGCCAGCGCAGCGCCGCAAATGGCACCGGTGGTGGTGGCTATTTCGAGAAACATGCCCACCCGTATATTTGAAATACCCTCTTTTACATAAGCAATGGCTGAGCCCGATGAGGTGGCGATAGCGGTAACCAGTGAAGTGCCGATGGCATAACGCAGATCGATATGCAACGCCAGCGTGAACACGGGAATGATAATAACACCGCCGCCAAGCCCTGTAATGGCACCCAGCAAACCTGCCACATAAGATGCCAGCAGAATAACCAACGTAAAAAGAAGTAATGACATAGGCCCCTGTGACCGGCTTTTTTGCTTGCTCCGCTCCGGAAATTATTTCGTGTTCATCAATGTTTTGTAAGAAGCGATGGCTTCTTCAATGATTTTGTGTGCTTTAGCGGCACCTTCGAATTCTTCTACCTTAACGGTTTTGTTTTCGAGTGTTTTGTATTCTTCAAAGAAATGTTTCAGCTCGTTTTTGAAGTGCTGGGGAATTTCTTCAATGTTGTTGTAGTGGTTAACGCTGGGGTCGTTGGCAGCTACTGCAATAATTTTATCATCACCATCGCCGCTGTCGATCATCTGCATAACGCCGATTACTTTGGCTTCCATCAAAGTCATTGCCTGTACGGGGAGTGAGGTAATAACCAGGATATCCAGCGGATCTTTATCGTCGCCGTAAGTTTGAGGAATAAAACCGTAATTACAGGGGTAATAGAAAGAAGAATAAATCACCCTGTCTAATTTAAGCAAACCGGATGCCTTATCAATTTCATATTTAGCCCTTGAACCCTGTGGAATTTCAATAACAGCATTTACAATTTTAGGTGCATCATCCCCATATGGAACGCCATGCCATGGATGTAATACGTTCGTCATTTGCTATAACAATTTGTGCGCAAAGGTAATGGCTAAACTTCAAACCCGGCGGCGATTAATGAAACAGTTTGGGAATGCCTTTGCGTTGTGCGCTGTAAATACTGCTGTCCCCGCTGAAAAAATAGGCTGTAAAGCATGCTATAGCAAAATATACAATATGTTCTCCGCCAAACAGCTCAACACCCATTACCGTGCAGGCCAGCGGGGTATTGGTAGCTCCTGCAAAAACGGCGATAAAACCCAGTGCTGCAAACAAATCAACCGGTGCATGCAGCAGTATGGCCAGGGTATTGCCCAGGGTAGCACCAATAAAAAACAAGGGGGTTACCTCGCCGCCTTTAAAACCGCTGCCCAGGGTAATGGCCGTAAACAGCAATTTCCACAACCAGCTAAAACTATCTGCGCCACCGGCCGTAAAAGCATTAACAAGCGATACGCCGCCGGCATGATTGCTGGTTACGCCAAGCCCTAAATAATCGGGTGTGTTCAGTATAAAACGCAGGACTATTACCAGGCAGCCGCCTGCAACAGGCACCAGCCAGGCCGGGCGCACATACCGGTTGAACAGCTGCTTAAAGCGATGCACGCTTTCTGCAAACAGGTAGGCGGTAAAACCAAAGGCTGCACCTGCGCCGATTACGTATACCAGCAGCAAGGGGCTCAGCGGCAGGTTAAGGCCGGCCAGTTGAAATGGGGCAGTATGAAAATGAATATGGTATTGGGTATGATGCAAGCCCCAGGCCGCGCAGGTAAAATCGCCTGCAATGCTGGCTACCAGGCAGGGCAGCAGGGCTTTGTAGCTTAATTTACCAACAGTAAGCACTTCCATGGCAAAGATGGTACCGGTAAGCGGTGTGCCGAACACGGCACCAAAACCGGCTGCAATACCGGCCATGAGCAGTATTTGTAAATCATTTTCAGTGAGCCTGAACCATTTGCCAAACATGCCGGCAATACTGCCGCCCATTTGAACAGCAGTACCTTCGCGGCCTGCAGAACCGCCAAACAAATGGGTAATAAGCGTGCTTAGCAATACCAGCGGCGCCATGCGTTTGGGTACACCGCCGCCGGGCTCATGAATTTCATCGATGATAAGGTTATTGCCTTTTTCACTGTTTTTGCCCCAGAGCTGATACAAAAAGTAAATGGCAATACCGGCTGCAGGTAACAAAAACAGCAGCCATTCGTGCGCCCATCTTATGCGGGTTACCACATCGAGCAGCCATAAAAACAGGGCTACAGCAGATCCGGTTGCAATGGCAACAGGAATGGCCAGCAGTGTCCAGCGGAATAAAGCAATAAATAAACGTAAAGAAAGCGGGGTGTTGAGCATGCGCATACCTACAAAATTTCAATGATTTGTTTTGCAGGCGCCATCAGCTCTGTTGTGCAGAACGGTTTGGGTAGGGAAGACACCATTTCCCTTTCAGTCTTGGGCAAAAATAATGAATTACCGGATACCACACGGCGCTGGTACCCGGTAACACTTACAGGTTACCGTTGAAGGTGTATTTCAAATCAACCTGCCAGTTGGTGCCCTTGCGTATCACACGCAGTTTGCGGGCAATTTTATCGTACGAATTGGCGTAATTGATTACGGTGGTGGAATCGTTGAGTTCTTCCAGGTTGTTGATGTAGATGGAAGCTTTTTTGTATTCCGCATTTTTGGCCTTACCGTTTTCTTTGTAATGTTTCTGCAGCTGGTTTAAATCCTGCCGGTTTACATCATCGGGCAAAATATAAAATGCGGCTTTGTCAAAATCTCCTTTTAAGCAGCCTTCAATAAAAAAACGGCCTGCATCCAGCGCATTGTCTGCGGGCTCAAATTTTTCGCCGCCGCACGATGTTACTGCAAGCAATACAAAAATCCCAATGAGCATCTTTTTCATTCTTCCTGGTTGTTTCCTTTCCGCAAAAATACAAGCTTAAGGCTTTGGGGCGGCATCCATTATCATAGGCAGGATGCTGTTTTTGTCGAATGCCACTTTCCAGTCGCCGTTTTCTTTTTTGAGGTGAACGGTGAGGGTGGCCGTTTTATCAGACGGAACGACCTGCGCAGTGGCGGTTTCGCCGGTGATCACTACGTTGGTTACTTCAAAGGGATCATTTTTGGGCGGATGTGCGGCGCTGTCTTTTTTCTGTTTGGCAGCTTCACTCATCAGGTTCAGCAGCGAAGCGCTTTCAGCTGTGGCATATTGGCGTGCTTCGGCAAACTGTTCTTTTGCCAGGGCTTCAAAAAAACGGGCGGTGACTTCTTTGGGGCCGGCATGTTTGGCTGAGCAGCTGAACAATACCAGCAGCAGCGGTAATAAGCGTTTCATGGTTGATTGGTTTTGTGACCAGGGTAAATAACGGCGGTAAGTTACGCTAATCATATTTGTAACGTGCCACGGCAGTGCAGGAAGGTTGCAGAAAAATATCATCTACCCCTGCATATTGCAGTGAACCGGTGGTAGTGGTGGTGAACAGGTGCGGGTTGCCAAAGGCGCGTGAAAAAGTTTTGTACACAAATTCGGAGCAGTACATTTTATCGTCGGTATGCAGGTCAAAAGCCATGTCAAATGGCAGCCCGGCAGCATAACAGGCATGAACCATACTGTCTACACGATGGTAAACAGCAGGTGTAAGCGGCATGCGGAAAATGCCAAAGCCTTTGTTGCTGTTGCCGTTGCAGAACACGGCGAGTGGTTCACGTTTGAGTTGCTGGTTGGCACTGGTTTCGCCGCCAAGTGCGTGGTACACTACAATGCTGTCGTTTTCGATGTTTACAATACCGCAGTGTGAGTAGGTATTGTCCCTGCGGCAAAGCCGCCGCAGGCTTTCGCTGGTGAAATCAGTGCCGGTGCGGGTAATGATATCGCCGGGCTGCAACAGCAACGCTGCGTTGTGAACGGCAGCTGCAGCATGCACAACGCGGGTACGGGTAAGCTGTTGTAATTGCTGCTGTAAAGGGGATGGGGCATTGCCGTTATTGCGGCCGCAGCTGCAGGCGGCGGCTATAAACAACAAGAGGCAGCAAAACTGCAGCCTCTTGTTGGTACGTGTATTACAGGCTAATGATTTAACCATTGTTGTTGTGGTGGCCGTAGTGCTGCTGTTGCTGCGGCATGCGGGCTTCTTCTCTTTCCTTTTCGCGTTCGTACGCTTTGATAATTGCTTTTACCAGTTTATGCCTTACTACGTCTTCTTCGTCGAGTTCAATGTGTGCGATGCCATCTACATTACGCAAAATGCGGGTAGCTTTTTCCAGGCCGCTGCGCTGGTTTTTAGGCAGGTCAATCTGGGTAGGGTCGCCCGTGATAATGGCTTTGGCATTGGCGCCAATACGTGTTAAAAACATTTTCAGCTGCAGGTCGTTCGCATTCTGTGCCTCATCGAGAATGATAAAGGCATTGTCGAGCGTACGGCCACGCATATACGCCAGCGGGGCAATTTCAATGGTACGTGTGCTCATGTAATAACCCAGTTTGTCGGCCGGTATCATATCATCGAGCGCATCGTACAGCGGGCGCAGATAAGGATCGATTTTTTCTTTGAGGTCACCGGGTAAGAAGCCCAGGCTTTCACCTGCTTCCACCGCGGGACGGGTGAGAATGATTTTCTTTACCAGTTTGTTTTTCAGGGCCCGTACTGCGAGTGCTACTGCAGTATAGGTTTTACCTGTACCGGCTGGTCCGATAGCGAACACGATATCATTTTTATCGGCTGCAGTGACCATTCTTTTCTGGTTGGCTGTACGGGCGCGCACGGTTTTACCGTTGGGGCCAAATACCAGAATGTCGTTGGGATTGCGGTCTACAAAATGATCGATGGTTTCAGCATCGTCACCGCCAAGAATTTGTTCAAAATAGTTTTCGCTTAAATCGCCGTTGCGTTCCATGTACTGGATGATCAGGTCGATTTTTTCCTTTGCGTTCTCAATCTGTTCAGGTGCGCCGCTTAGCTTAATTTGCGTACCACGGGAGAGGATTTTCAGCAGCGGGAATTTCTTCTTTAACAGATCAAGCTTTTTGTTGTTGACACCAAAGAATTCTATCGGATTCACTGTGTCGAGGTTGATAATAGTCTCTGTCAATGCTTCATCTTTTTGGTGAGGAAAAGGGTACACTAATACGAGGCAACTTCTATTCCAAATTTAACCTTTCAACACGCATATTCCTATGACAGGTTATACACAGCTTGTGGGAAAGTCATTGAAAACGAGAACGAAAAAACCGATAGCGGGGACAACAATTGCACGTATTAAATACCTGTTATATTTCGCGTTGCGTTGCCGGCTACCGGTTCATTTGCTCGTATATTTTTGTTATATATTCTTTAGTTGCTGAATTACAGCAGCAGGATCGGGTGCATTAAAAATAGCACTGCCTGCTACCAATACGTCGGCCCCGGCTGCAACTATGGCAGCTGCATTGTCCAGCGAAATGCCACCATCTACTTCAATCAACACATTGGCCTTTGCTTCGGTGATCAGTTGCTTCAGTTGCTGCAGCTTGGTTAAAGTATGGGGAATGAATTTTTGTCCGCCGAAACCGGGATTCACACTCATAACCAATATCATGTCGGCATAGCCGATAATGTCTTCTAAAAAATGTACCGGTGTATGTGGATTAATGGCTACACCTGCTTTGATGCCAAGATTTTTGATCTGCTGAATATTGCGATGCAAATGGCGGCAGGCTTCAAAATGAACGGTGATCACGTCTGCACCGGCCTTCTTAAAATCTTCCACGTATTTCTCCGGCTCTTCTATCATGAGGTGTACATCGCATATTTTGGTGGTTGTTTTACGGATGTGTTCAATTACCGGCATACCAAAGCTGATGTTTGGTACAAAGCGGCCATCCATTACATCGAGGTGAAACCATTCAGCTGCACTGTTATTAACCATGTTGCAGGCATCTCCGAGCTGAAGAAAATTGCTGGCCAGGAATGAGGGGGCGATAATGGGCATAGAAATAAAATTTAGCTTGCTGCCGCAAACAATGCCAACGCCGGTTTCCGGGGCATGGCAGTTGTTGTTTGCAGTGAATGTGAAGTTAAACGTTTTTTACAGTGATTCTGTTTACTCGGCGCCTATCCGTTTTAAACCTTCGTGCGCGGCAGACAGGTTTTTATCGAGGCTCAGCGATTGCTGGTAGCGCAGGGTGGCACTGTCTTTATTACCCATCATTTCAAAGGCGCGTGCCTGGTAATAATAAGCATCTGCATACAGGTTGTTCACCTTCGAGGCAAACACAAATATCTTCAGCGCTTCATCGTATTTTTTCTGATCAAAGTATACCAGTCCTTTTTCAATATACGCCTCCATGTAGGTATAGTTGTCGGCGATGCAGGCATCAAAGGCTTTCAGCGCCTCATCATGTTTGCCTGAACGCGCATAAAACACGCCGGCAATAAAAGCGCAATGTGCATCGTACTCGCGTCCCATGCGCATTTGCTGCACCTGCCCGCATAATTGCAGGGCCTGCGGGTTTTTCTTTTCTGCCAGCAGGTTGGCCAGTGCCAGTACAGCATCGGGCGAAGGATATATTTTAATGGCATGATCGTATGCCTGCATGGCAGCTGTGGTATCGCCGGCATCTTCAAATATCTGTGCCCTGGTAAACAGCAATCCGTAATTAGCGGTATCCTTTGCAATCAGGCTGTCCATTTGCCTGAGGGCCTGTTTAAAATCACCGATGCTGTCGAGCACAGTGGCGAGGCGCAGGCGAACGCCGGCACTATCCGGGTGCAGTTGTACCTGTTGCTGCAGTTCTTTTAGGAGTGGCGAGAATTGTTCGCCGGCAGTTTTTTTATGATCGTTTTTCGAATTTCCCTGCTGGTTACAGGCCATGGCACAGGCAGCCAGGGACAGTAACATTAAACGGTTGAATAGCTTCATGCGGCAAAGGTAGGGAATAGCAGATAGCGGATAGCTTTTAGCTGTTAGCTTTGGGCTGTGTAAAGCCAGTGAATGAAAGCAAAAGCCGGTGAATAGTGAATAGTCAACCGTGAATAGGCCGGAGCGAAGCATTCCTTAAAGAGCGAAGGTTTGTTGCGGTGGGAACACCGGCACCGGCGTTTGGCTGTCCCTATGTTTGCGGCTTTGCCGCTCATGTGCATTCTTTGGATATTTGTGTTTTGTGTGCTTACTTTGCGCATTCTTCACTTTAATAAAACACGCTATGTATCTTGCATCTGTATACCTGCACAGTTTATTACGCTGGGTGATTTTAATTCTGTTGCTGGCCAATATTGTGCGCCATTTTGCCAATGCCAGCAAACCATTTACAGCACAGGATAAAAAACTGGGCCTGTTTTTAATGATCTCCGCACACATTACTTTGCTGCTGGGTTTGTACCAGGTTATCTTCGGCCGTTTTGGCTGGCTGAATGTGCCTGCTGGTACCAATGTAATGAAAGATGCATTCTGGCGTTTTTACCTGGTAGAACATCCTTTTGGTATGCTGGTGGCCATCGTACTTATCACCATCGGTAAAGGTGTTGCCAAAAAGAATCTGCCCGACGCTAAAAAACACAGGAAAAGTGCGATCCTGTTCCTGGTTGCCCTGATCATTATCCTGGCTACCATTCCATGGCCCGGACGTGAAGCCATCGGCAGGGCATTGTGGCCTTCGATGTAAGCATCACAGCCATCCGGCAATTGCACCATGTAACTATATTTAAAAGGTGTGCTCCTGTAAAGAAGAGCACACCTTTTTTTATAAACTATGTATATTTAAAGATGCGTACCATTTATTTATTCATCGCCATACTGGCTGCCACTGCTGCAGGTTGCAGCAGCAAGCCGCAACAAACCGATGTGCAGCAGGCAGCTGCCGCTATTACCGATACAGGATTTGCCAGGTATATTCAAACACTGGCATCTGATTCGTTTGAAGGCCGCAAACCGTTTACACCCGGTGAAGACAAAACCATTCATTACCTGGAACAGCAGTTTAAACAGCTGGGATTACAACCCGGTAATGGCGGCAGTTATTTCCAGGATGTGCCGATGGTGGATATTTTCTCCAAACCTGCAGGTGCACTGGTAGTGAAGGGTAAAACCGGATCGGTTACGCTGAACTACCCCGATGACTATGTTGCCGCTACACGCCGTGTACAGGATGAAGTAAGCGTGAACAATTCACCGCTGGTATTTGCCGGTTACGGCATTATTGCGCCGGAATATAACTGGAATGATTATGCAGGACTGGATGTAAAAGGCAAGACTGTGGTGGTGATGGTAAATGATCCGGGTTTTAACGACAGCACACTGTTCCGGGGCAAAAACATGACTTACTACGGCCGGTGGACCTACAAGTTTGAAGAAGCTGCCCGCCAGGGCGCCACAGGGTTGATGATTATTCATGATACCAAACCCGCCAGTTATCCATGGGGTGTTATCCGCAGCGGATGGACAGGCTCTAAACTATACCTGCAGGCAGAGGACAACAATATGTCCCGCGCGGTAATGGAAGGGTGGATGACGACTGATGCCGCAAAAAAACTGTTTCAGCTGGCCGGCAAACCAGACAGCCTGTTGCAACAGGCAGGCCGCAAAGGGTTTAAACCGGTTGAGCTGGGCATTACCACTTCGCTGGTAATACACAATACCATCAAAAAATCTGTTTCGCACAATGTACTGGCTGTATGGCCCGGTGACAGCAAAAAAGACGAATACCTTATTTACTCTGCACACTGGGATCACCTGGGTGTTGGAGAAAAAGTAAACGGCGATTCCATTTACAACGGAGCAGGCGATAATGCCACCGGTACCGCTGCACTGCTGGAAATGGCTGCTGCCTTTACCAAATTGAAAAAGAAACCCGCACGTTCTGTATTGTTTGCCGCGGTTACTGCAGAAGAACAGGGCTTGCTTGGTTCAGAATATTATGCTACACACCCGGTGGTGCCGGTGAAAAAAACAGTGGCAGATATTAATATCGATGTACTGCAGCCGTTTGGCAAAATGAAAGATATTGTGGTGATTGGTTATGGGCAGAGTGAGCTGGACGATTATGCACAACAGGCTGCAGCGCAGCAGGGGCGCGTGATACGCCAGGATCCTGATCCGGCTGCAGGACATTATTTCCGGTCAGACCATTTCAATTTTGCAAAAGTAGGGATACCTGCCCTGTACACTGAGAATGGGCAGCAGTCTGTTGCACATGGCGAAGAATGGGGCAAACAGCAACTGGAAGAGTATAACAAAAACCGCTACCATGCACCCGGCGACGAGTTTAAAGCCGATTGGGATATGACGGGCATTGTGCAGGATGCACAACTGCTGTTCAACGTAGGCTACCGCTTAACCAATGAAACCAGTTTCCCGCAATGGAAACCGGGATCGGAGTTTAAGGCGGTTCGGGAGAGGCAATAGTGTTTGAAGGTTTAATGTTTCAAGTTTAACGTTTGATAGTTTTAAGAGGTTCGATAGTTCAGGAGGTTCAATAGTTCAGGAGGTTCAATAGTTCAATTTATATGGGTTTGCGGGAATTGGTAATTGAACATTTGAACAATGAAACTTTTGAACTTTCCTTTAATTGAACATTTGAACGATGAAACTTTTGAACTTTTCTTCCCTAACACAATGAACTCGGCTAACGTTTACCCAGCTCTATTACTTCGCAGTTCTTCATTTCTGCGCCGTCTATTTCAAAACGGATGAGGGTACGTACTTTGTGCCAGCCCTGTTTACCGGCTGCGCCGGGGTTCATGTGCAGGCAGCTGAGTTTGGCATCGTACTGCACTTTCAGAATATGTGAATGGCCGCTGATGAAGAGCTGCGGTTTTTCTTTCTGCAGCAAGGCACGCACACCGGGTTCATAACGTGCCGGGTGGCCGCCTATGTGTATCATGCATACCTTCACCTGCTCACAGGTAAACAGCAATTGTTCGGGGTATTGCAGGCGTATATCCTGCCCGTCGATGTTGCCGTACACGCCACGCAGGGGTTTAAAGGCCTTTAATGCATTGGCCAGTTCTATAGTGCCGAAATCACCGGCATGCCATATTTCATCTACATTGGCGAAGTGGGTAAATACTGCTTCATCCAGGTAGCTGTGGGTATCTGCGATCAATCCTATTTTAGTCATTTAGTCAACCAGTTTATCTGCACGTAATTGTTCAAAAACCATGAGCACACCAGGTACCTGGTGTGGTTCTTTGAGGTAGGTGGCATGGTCAAAAAATTGGATGGCGCCTATTTCTGCAGATGGCTGCGGTGTTTGCTGCAACTCGTGTATAAAACAATCCTGTTCCATTACCAGGTTGTCTTTTTCGCCAAATGCAGGTGCGGTAACATGCATGTAATATTGCAGGCTGTCTTCCGGCAGCTGCATGTTCAGTTCTTCCATTACTTCGCGCTGCATGGCCTGCAGGGCAGTTTCACCGGCATCTATTTTGCCGCCGGGCAGGTACCAGGCCTGTTTGTTGTTGCTGAAAGCCAGCAGCAGCCGGCGGTTTTGTATTACAATGAGGCCGGCGCAATGAATTGTTTTCATCTCCGGTTATTTTGCGCCGCGCAGGTTTGCGGCCAGTTTAAAAATGGTTAGAAAATGGTGTGCTTCGTGCAGCAGGAAAAATTCAATCCAGTCTTCAATGGTCAGGTTACCGTATACCGGGTGACTGCCTTTCAGTTGCTGCTGTTCATCGGTTAATGAAGACAAAAAATGGTTGAGATCAAAGCGCTCGCTCTGCATGTCCTGTAGCAATTCATCGGGCGATTTGTGTTGCCAGCGGGCAAATTCCGGGTCTTCTTCTGCCACATAACGTGCAAACTGTGGTTCGCTGCCGGTGAGTATCAGTTCTATTCTTTCCTTGAATATCTGCTGGTAACGGCCCAGGTGCGCCAGGTTATCGAAAATGCTCCATTTGCCTTCAGCAGGGCGGGTAAACAATTGCTGCTCTGTGCTGTGCTGCAGGCTAACCAATAAACTGCCGGGCTGGTGCAGCAAACGCATTTGCTGTGAGTTCTCCATAATATTTGTTACATTAGTGCTACGATTGTACAATAATATGCCATACTTCCGCAATTTCACCTATTGGATAGATAAGCGGCGCTGGAAATATGTTTTCCTGCTGATGACGCTTGAAGAAAGTCATTAGCTGCAAACATGGGGCTGCGCGCTTTTTACACAGAAATATATTCCTGTCTGCGCCTGTAAACCATGCAGCCATTTTACCATTCAATCATCTTTCCATCTATTCAATGATTTTTACCATGCCACATTATGTAAGTGCAGGAAGTATGCCGCACAAACGTCATACCCAGTTTCGCAAGCCAGACGGCAGTTTGTATGCCGAACAGTTATTCAGCACCGAAGGTTTCAGCAGCGATTACTCCCTGCTGTATCATTGCCATCCGCCTACACGCATTATCCGCACCGAAGCGCCTTATGATGTAATGCCCAATATTGCTGAAGAAAAAATGCTGAAACACCGCAGCTTTGAGGGCTTTAAAATACAACCGCATGCTGATTTTTTAAAAAGCCGTGTCCCGGTGCTGGTGAACAATGATTGCCATATTGTACTGGCCGCACCTTCGCATTCACTGAAAGATTATTTCTATAAAAATGCCGATGCCGATGAAATGCTGTTTGTGCACGAGGGCAGCGGCAAGCTGTTAACACAATACGGTGAGTTGTCTTTTGCCTATGGCGATTACCTGGTGATTCCGCGCGGCTGTATTTACCAGCTGCATTTTGATGGTGATATAAACCGCCTGTTTATTGTGGAGAGCTTCAGTCCCATCCGCTACCCCAAACGGTATGTAAGTAAATGGGGGCAGCTGCTGGAGCATTCACCTTATTGCGAGCGCGATATACGCACGCCGCAGCAACTGAACACGGTTGATGAAAAAGGCGACTTCCTGATCAAGACCAAAAAGAAAGGGCGCATGTACCATATTCATTACGGTCATCATCCTTTTGATGTGATAGGCTGGGATGGCTGCTGTTATCCCTTTGCTTTCAGCATTCACGATTTTGAACCCATTACCGGCCGCGTACACCAGCCGCCACCCGTGCACCAGACGTTTGAAGGCAATAATTTCGTGGTGTGCAGTTTTGTACCGCGCCTGTTTGATTACCATCCTTTGTCCATTCCTGCACCTTACAACCACAGCAATATTGACAGTGATGAACTGCTGTATTATGTAGATGGTGATTTTATGAGCCGCAAAAATGTGACCCGCGGCATGATTACCCTTCACCCGGGCGGCATACCGCATGGTCCGCACCCGGGCAGCGTGGAAAAAAGCATTGGCGCAAAGGAAACGAAAGAGCTGGCGGTGATGGTAGATACGTTTCATCCGCTGCAGCTAACAATAGAGGCGCTGGCGATAGAGAATGAGGGGTATACGATGAGCTGGGCGGAATAGCGATAGGCGTGAGGCGTGAGTAGGAAAGGCATCGGGCATCGACAGTCGAGACTATCTGAGCGGGTACGATGGACATTTGATGCCCACGAGGTGTCCTCACCGAAGTGTCAACCTTCACCTCGATTCCCGCACCAAGTACCCGTAGCTGCAGCCTGAAGCCAATTGCCGCCGTGATCCTGAACTTAAAATTTTTTCTGTTGTTACAACATCCTGCAATTTTGCGCAGGATGTTTTTTTTGACAACCATCAAACAATCAATTATGGAATACAGGTTATTGGGCGAAACTGCGGTAAAAACATCGGCTGTTACTTTTGGCGCATGGGCCATTGGCGGGTGGATGTGGGGCGGTGCAGAACGCAAAGATGCGCTGGATGCCATTCATGCATCTGTCAGCAATGGCGTTACCGGCATTGATACTGCACCGGCTTACGGGCAGGGCTTGAGCGAAGAAATTATTGGTGAAGCATTGAAATCCATCCCGCGCGACAGGGTGCAGATTATGACCAAATACGGCCTGCGCTGGGACCTAAAAAAAGGCGAATTCTTTTTCGACAGCAAGGACAATGCAGGTAATGATATCCAGGTATACCGCTATGCAGGCAAGGAAAGTATTATAGAAGAATGTGAAAATAGCCTGCGCCGCCTGGGTACAGATTATATTGACCTGTACCAGATACACTGGGCAGACAATACCACGCCCATCGATGAAACCATGGAAGCCATTCTGCGCCTGGAAGAGCAGGGTAAAATAAGGGCTGCAGGTGTATGTAACTATTCGGCAGACCAGATGAAAACAGCGGAAAACACTTTGTCGCTGGCATCTAACCAGGTACCCTACAGCATGGTACTGCGCGATATTGAAAAAGAAGTGCTGCCTTATTGTATAGCCAACCAGAAATCGGTGATTGCCTACAGTCCGTTACAGCGTGGTTTGCTTACGGGTAAAATAAAACCCGGTCATCAATTTGGCGAAGGGGATACGCGTGAGGGCAACCGGTTTTACACGGAAGGCAATATAAAAGCCATTAACCGCTTCCTGGACGAACTGCGGCCGATGGCAGAAACCAAAAACGCGACGCTGGCCCAGCTGGTGATTGCGTGGACGATAGCGCAGCCGGGTATTACCGTAGCATTGGTAGGCGCGCGCGATGCTTCGCAGGCTATACAGAATGCCAGGGCAGGGGAATTGCAGCTGAAATCGGAAGAAATTCAATACATTAATAACAAATTATCTGGTCTGCAGCTTACTTAGCAGGCGGAGGGAAGCCATGAAAAGGCTGCAGGCCGGGATAACCGGATTGCAGCCTTTTTTGCGGAACAATGCGTGTGGAACACAGGGCCATCAAACAATAAAACCGTAACACCATTTTTCTTCGGATTAAATTTCAGGCATACCATTGGAATGCTGGATAGCATGTAGTAAATTAATGTACAATAAAAACATTGCTATATGATCAGAATTCAGGAACTCAAAGCCGGCGATTTTGTACTTGCAGAGTATGAAGGCCAACAGCGTATGGGTGAAGTAACCCGCGTAGACGGTGACCAGAAACAGGTGGCTGTGGAAACCGATGTACAGGAATTTTGGTACGAACCGCAGCATTTATACCCCATTCCGCTCAGCGACGAGAGTTTGCGGTCGCTGAATTTTGAAAAAGAAGAAAAGGAAGACGGTTCTGTAAAATATAAAAAGGGGTCTTTTCGTTTATTGATTGCGAAAAAGGATGATTTTTCGGCCATTGAGATCTGGTACCGGGAAGACAAAAGGTACCAGCCCAATGTGCACTATATTCACCAGCTGCAAAACCACTACCTGCAGATGACGAAAATTCATTTAACCCGCGATGTAATGGTATAATCGTATCATTCGTCATGTTAAATTAGTATCATATCAATATTTCGTGAAAAGGGCATTTTCCTCCGGGAACGTGCCCTTTTTTTAGGTTAACGTTTATGCATTGAATCTTTTTTCAATAAAAACGTTAAAAATAGTTGCTTGTCATTGTTTCACCATCTATCTTCGATATAGAAACCATAACCCATAATCCTTAGAAAGACAGTTGCATATGAGCGGAATTTTACCGTTTCTTCAACTAACACTTCTCTTCCTATTTGTGCTGGCGCCTGCATACAAACAGCCCGGCGTGTTGCCTATTTATGCATGTGCAACAGTTATTTCTCCGGATAAATGTTTTGTTTTCTTTTCAGCGCGATGCCAGGCACGTGTTTGCCGTGGTGCGCCTTTTTCGTTTGCAGCGATAAAACATAAGTGTCAATATAAATTACTGGATCGATAATAAAGCGGCCGTTGCGTACATGTATGCAGTGGCTGTTACTGGTTTTACCCTTTTTTGAACAAGTTGTGCGGCAGATAACTGTGCGAATGAATATTAAATTCATTAACACCAACCCCTTAAGAAATGAATTGGCGTATTATTGTTGTAACCCTGATGTTGGCGCTTCCATTTGCGCGTGCAAAAGCCCAAACCGACACTGCTTTCTGGATAGGTATACCTGTGGCCACTAAAGGTCATGCTACGGTGGCAGAATCGGATATGGAGTTGCGTGTTACAACGCTCTCCTCTTCTGCAGTTATTACCGTTAGTGTGCCTGGTAAAAACCAGGTGTTGTATACTTCCGGAATAGTAGCTGCCAACTCCGTTATATCTATCCCGCTTACTACCTACAGGGATTCACTCGAGTGCCAGTTTGGTAAAATAGGAAACTGGGGGTTGAAGGTAACTGCCACTGCCCCGGTTACTGCCTACTACGATGAAGCTTCGGTACATGACCCGGAGATTTTTGCGTTGAAAGGAGGGAATGGTCTGGGTGTAAAATTTTACGTACCAGGGCAGGATATCTGGTCTAACGCAAGCGGTTATTCACCTACACCTTATAATACTGCCACCATTGTAGCTACGCAGGATAATACGACCATTAATTTTAAACCATCTACCAATTGCCAGGGCGGATACCTGGCGGGTCAGACCTATACTATTAAATTAAACAAGGGTCAGACTTTTTGTTTTGCCTCTAACTCAACTTCGGCAGCCAAGCACCTGGGCGGCTCTTACATTACTTCCGACAAACCTATTGCGGTAACGATGTCGGATGATTCGGTGGGAGCGAAAGATTCAAAAGGTACTACCTGTTATGATATGGGTGGTGACCAGCTGGTACCTACCAACATGTATGGATTGGAATATATCAGTCCTGTGGGCACGCTGGATTACCAGACCATCTATTCACCGGTAACAAAAGATCTGGCTGTAGTTACAGCGTTGATTGATAATACCACCATTACTTTTTCGCAGGGAGGGCAGCCGGATTTTTCGGTCACCATCAATGCCGGTAAGTCGTACGAGTTTTTATATAAAGACAGTGCGTTGTACATTAATGCATCTGCACCAATTTCACTGATGCACGTGACTGGTAACGGTTGTGAACTGGGTTATGCGCAGGTGCCTCCCATTAACTGTACCGGTTCAAACCAGGTAGGTGTGGTACGCCCGAATGCACAGCAATTCAGCCTGGTGGTACTGGTACCCAAAGCAGGTATCAACGGTTTTGTTACGAAAGTGAATGGCACCACCAAAACACTGATCCCACCTACCGCTTTTGTGCCTATTCCCAATACCACGTGGATGTACGCCAAAATATTTAACCTGTCTACAGCAACAGTTCCATCGGGTGGGTCTATCATTGCCACCAACACCGGCACCAAATTCCACATGGGGATTATTTGTGGTGATGGTACAACCGGTTGTAGCTATGGTTATTTCTCAGACTTTGCTTCTTTCAAACCTATAGTAACGGCAACGCCTAACCCGGTATGTGCCGGCCAGGATGTACAGCTTGCCTGCGACCCGGTTAACCATGCATCCGGGCAAACCTTTATATGGACAGGGCCTAACAGTTACCTAAGTACAGATCAGAATCCCCTGGTAACAATTCCTGCAACGTCAGGACTTTTGTCGTATTACTGCCAGGTAACGCAGCCAGGTTGTTCTTATCCGTTTCAGCAGGTAGATGTTACGGTGAATCCTTCACCCGATATTATTATTACCGGTAGCCAGGTTTTCTGTAACGGCGCTGCAACCGGTAATATCAACTTCACCAGTTCGGTTCCTAAAACTACTTTTTCCTGGGTAGAGAAAAATCCTACACCTGGTATCGGTATGCCCACTTCGTCGGGTACCAACGTTACCAAGATTAATTCTTTCACTGCGGTAAACAATAGCAACAGCGCGATAAGTGATTTGGTATTGGTAACAGCTACAGCCGGTGCATGTACAACCTCTACCAATATGGTACTTACAGCCAACCCAACGCCGGATATCACTACACAGCCGGTAGATGCCACAGTGTGCCAGTACAGCGATGCGACTTTTTTTGTAACCAGTAAGGTATCTGACGCGCAGTTTCAATGGTATGTGAATGACGGAAGCGGCGGAGGGTTCAAGCCAATTGGCGGAGCTACCAACGATACATTGATTATACCAGGCGTTAGCATTGCACAGCATGGCTATAAATACCAGGTAATTGTAACCAGTCCTACCTACGCGTGTAGCTCCAGGGTAAGTAACCCCGCATCATTAAGGGTGTATCCTGCACCGGTGGTTAAAACTGTATCGCCGGCTGCACCTTGTTACCCGGGCACGGTAAACCTGAAAGCTGCTGCTGTAACTGCAGGCAGTGATGCTGCGCTCGTGTTCAGTTATTTTACAGATGCTGCTGGTACAGTGCCATTGGCCGATCCTACAAAGGCCGCCGCACCGGGTACATATTATATAGTAGGTACCAGGCAAAGCAGTGGTTGTTCGTCGTTGCCGATACCGGTTGTTGTTACCAGCAAACCGCAGCCGGTTGTAAAAACCACGCCGCAGTTTTATTGTAAATACGATGATGTAAACCTGAAAGATCCTTCCGTAGTAAAAGGCAGTGATGCAGGGCTTACCTATGCGTATTATTACGATACGCTGATACAAAAACCGATATCAGATCCAACGCATGTAACTGCGGCTACTTATTATATTGTAGGTACCAACACTTCTACCGGTTGTACCAGTAAAGCTACACCGGTTGTAGTAACGCAATACCCGGTTCCTGTAATTGTGACGCACGATTCTTCGGTTTGTGCGCCCAATACGGTTGACCTTACCAAGCCTTCTATTACAGTGGGCAGCAGTCCCAATCTGAAATTCAGTTACTTCCTCGATAATATCCAGCAATATCCTATTGCCGACCCAACCAAGGTGAGCAGTGGTACTTATTATATTGTGGGGCTTGATACAACTTCTAACTGTTCGTCGGTAGCAACACCTGTAAAAGTGATTGTAAAAACCCTGCCGAACGTTGTTACCAATGATACCGCAGTTTGTGCGCCCGCAACTGTTAACCTTACCTGGGCAGGTATTACCAAAGGCAGTGATGCCGGTTTGGCATTCAGTTATTTCCTGGATGGCACGGCAACCAATCCTGTCGCCGATCCTACCAGTGTTACACAGGGTAACTATTATATCGTGGGTAAGAATGCAACATCCGGTTGTCAATCGGCTCCCAAACTGGTAAGGGCTTTTATTAATGCGAAGCCAACGGTAGTAACCAAGGACCAGACCGCCTGTTTCCCTTCAACAGTTGACCTTACCGACATTAGTGTAACAGATGGCAGTGATGCAGGTCTGGTATATAGCTATTATACCAACGCCGCTGCAACAAAACCGCTTAACCCCGCAACATCGGTAACTACCGGTACTTATTATATTATTGGTACCAACAACTTAACTACCTGCGTTTCCATTGCTGTGCCGGTGAAAGTGACCATTATCGCGCAGCCGAAAGTTGTTACCCACCCGCTGCAGGTATGTTCGCCCAACTATGTTGACCTTACCAGTCCGAATGCTACCGTATACAGCGATGCCGGTTTGATTTTCACCTATTATACTGATGCGGCTGCTACTAATTTCGTGGGTACACCCAATACCGTGAATGGCGGTACTTATTATATAGTAGGTACTAACCCAACAACACATTGTGCCAGCGTGCCTACTGCAATTACAGCAACCATCAACAGCCTGCCGAATGTAGTAACCGTTGACAAAAATTTCTGTGCACCAAGCAAGGCAAATCTGAAAGATCCTGCTATTACAGCAGGAAGCGATGCCGGACTGACGTTCACTTATTTCAACGACAATAATTTAACCAGCCCGGTTTCCGATCCTACAAACGTAGTTGCCGGAACTTACTGGATTGTGGGTCAGTCAGGTACTACCACTTGTAAATCAAACCCTATATCTGTAACAGTTGGCATTAATCCGCAGCCTGTTGTAAATACAAAAGACCAGACCGTATGTGCACCTGCTACAGTTGACCTTACAGATACTGCTGCTGTTACGCCCGGTAGTGAAAAAGGATTGAAATACTATTATTATTCCAATGCCGGTGCTACCACGCTGGTGCCCGATCCTACATCTGTAACTGCCGGTACTTATTATATTGTTGGGCAGAATAAAGTGAGTGGCTGTTTGTCTCCTGTTAAACAGGTTAAAGTAACAGTCAACCCCTCTCCGCATGTTGAAACACACAACCCGACAGAAGTGTGTGCGCCTTTGCCTATTGATTTAACTGCTCCGTCTGTAACAGCAGGCAGTGATCCCGGACTGGTATACACCTACTATAAAAATGCTGCAGCTACCCAGCCGCTTACACAGGCAGAAGCGCAGAATATTACCAAAACAGGTACTTATTATATTATAGGAACCATTGCAGCCACAGGTTGTTCGTCACAGCCCGTTGCTGTTACTGCTACCATAAACCCGCAGCCGCCGGTGTCACCAATTGCCGGTAACCAGACGCTGTGTGCCGGTAATGCTGATTACCTGAAAGATCCTACCGCCAATGGTGTATGGAGAAGCAGCGATACCAGCATTGCAAAAATTGATTCACTCACCGGTTTGATTATCGGTGTTAAAGCAGGTATTGCAGACATTACTTATGTAATTAACGGCACCAATGGTTGTAAGGGTACCAGTGATATTTTTACCGTAACGGTAAAAAGCTCACCCAACCTTGTTATTAACCAGCCTGCTGCTGTTTGTTCTCCAGACAAGGTAAACCTGACCGACCCTGCCATTACAACCGGCAGTGATGCAGGTTTAAAACTGGACTATTACCTGAACAGCACGGTTACCAGTGTAATTGCCGATCCTACGGCAGTTGATTCAGGTACATACTATATTAAAGCAACAAATACCACATTAGGCTGTTTCACGGTGAAACCGGTTCTCGCAA
Source organism: Deminuibacter soli (assembly GCF_003412455.1). Lineage (GTDB taxonomy): Bacteria > Bacteroidota > Bacteroidia > Chitinophagales > Chitinophagaceae > Deminuibacter > Deminuibacter soli. The sequence continues at coordinate 257,697 of NZ_QTJU01000004.1, forward strand.
AAGTGAACCCTAAACCCAAAGTAATTGTAGCAGATCCTAAAGCGGTGTGTGCGCCTAATACGGTTGACTTAAACACCGCTATTGTTACCGCATCGAGCGATGCCGGTTTGACCTATGCATTTTATACAGATGCAGGTGCAACAAATGCAGTGCCTGCGCAGCAGCCCAATTCAGGTACATTCTACATAGTAGGTACCGATCCTGTTACAGGATGTAGCTCTGATCCCAAGCTTGTAAAGGTTACGGTGAACCCTATACCTAACATGGTATTGAAAAACCCTGTACTGGCTTGCGCTCCTGATAAAATTGACTTAACTGCCTTAAGCGTAAAAGCAGGCAGCGATCCTGGATTAACATATACTTATTTTGGCAATGCAGCCGGTACTGTTGCATTAGCCGATCCGCAGCACCTGGATGCCGGTACTTATTATATAGTGGGTACTTCATCATTTGGTTGTTCTACACCACCTACAGCGGTAACCGGTGTTATTAACCAGCCGCCTGCAGTAACAGTTCATAACCCTGACGCAGCTTGTTCGCCCAATAAGGTAGACCTTACCGAAGCGGCAGTAACTGCCGGAAGTGAAGCCGGTTTAACTTTTACTTACTACACGGATGCTGCAGCCACCAAGCCGCTTACATTAAGCCAGGCACAGAGTGCGCCTGCCGGTATTTATTATATTGTGGGCACCAAACCGTCAACAGGTTGTTCTTCTGTTCCGCAGCCTGTTACCGCTACGGTAAATGCAAAACCCAAAGTGCAGGTGAAAGACCCTGCAGCCATCTGTTCTCCGGGTAAAGTAGACCTGGAAACAGCGATTGTTGCAGCAGGTACAGACAATAACCTCACCTTTAACTACTACAGGGATGCTGCTGCAACAGATGAGATTATCACATATACCCAGGTAGACGCGGGTACTTATTATATCATCGGAACCAATGCCTCCACACATTGTCGTTCAGATGCAATGGCTGTTAAAGTAACCATCAACAAACAGCCCAAAGTAATCATCACCAATCCTGCACCTGTTTGTGCCCCTGCCACCATTGACCTTACGCAGGCGTCTGTAACAGCAGGCAGCGATGCGGGGCTTACTTACTATTATTACAGTGATGCGCTTGCTACGGTAAAAGTGGCAGATGCACGTGCGGTAACCGGCGGTACCTACTACATTGTTGGTGTGCCTTCTTCCGGTTGTCCTTCACAGCCCATACCTGTTGTGGCCACAGTGAACCCTGTACCCAAAGTAGTAATCATTAACCCTGATGCCGTATGTTCGCCTGACAAAGTTGACCTTACTGCACCGGTGGTTACATCAGGCAGTGATGCGGCGCTGATATTCAGTTATTTTGATGATGCAAAAGCTACTGTACCGGAAACACATCCCGAAGCGGTAAATGCAGGTACCTATTATATTATAGGCACCAACCCTTCAACCGGCTGTAAATCTGATCCCAAACCGGTTATCGCAACCGTAAACAAAAAACCGCAGGTACAGGTGCAAAACCCGCCTGCTGTATGTTACCCCGGTACGGTTGACCTGGCAACTGCAATTGTTGCGGGTGGTACAGATGCAGGGCTGAATTTTTCTTACTTTATCGATGCAGGTGGTACCAAACCAGTTACCAACCCCAATGCTGTAGGCACAGGTACTTATTATATATTCGGTACCAACCCTGCAACGCATTGCGTATCGTTGCCAATGCAGGTAAATACCCTGGTGAATGCGCTGCCTGTAGTGGTAGTGGCCAATCCTGTAACAGCGTGTGCGCCGAATAAAGTAAATTTAACACAGGCCGGTATTACAACCGGCAGCGACGCAGGTTTGAGCTTTACCTATTATATTGATGCAGCTACAACCGTGCATATGACGGATTCAACAAAGGCAGATGCAGGTACTTATTATATTGTTGGTAAATCATCTGCTACAGGTTGTTCTTCAGTACCGGTGAAAATGATTGCGGCCATTAATCCGCAACCGAAAGTGAAGATTAACGATCCTGCGGCTGTATGTGCGCCACAAACCATCAACCTCACAGCAGGTACTATTACAGCAGGCAGTGATGCCAACCTGAATTATACCTATTACTCAGATGCCAGCGCAACAGCAATTGTTGCCAATCCGGCTGCTGTGGGTAATGGTGTATACTATATTGTTGGTACAGACAAGGCAACCGGATGTTCTTCTGTTCCGATGAAAATAAATGTTACCGTAAATGCCAAACCGCTGGTTCAGGTAAACAATACCCTTACCGTGTGTGCGCCTGACAAGGCCAACCTGTACAGCGCCATTGTACTGGCAGGTACTGATCCTTCCCTGACATTCGGTTACTACATCGACGCGTTGGGCACAAAACCAGTTACTGATTATGCGCATGTAGATGCCGGCACTTATTATATCATTGGCACCAACACGATTACCGGATGTTCATCCGATGCAATGAAGGTGCAGGTAACCATCACGCGTCAGCCAACGGTTACCATTCATAATCCCGATGCTGTTTGTGCACCTGATAAAGTAAACCTTACAGGTGCCAAGGTAACAGCAGGCAGCGATGGCGGTCTTACCTATACCTATTTCATTGATGCGGCCGCAACAACCCATACGGTTGATTCAACACAGGTTGATGCCGGTACATATTATATTGTAGGTACTACACTGGCAGGATGCAAATCAGTGCCAATACCGGTAATTGCAAAAATCAACGCAGTACCAACGCTCGTTATCAACAACCCGGCACCGGTATGTTCACCTGATAAAGTGAACCTCACGGCTGCTGCTGTAACGGCAGGCAGTGATGCTGGTTTATCATACAGCTACTATTACTTCAGCGATTTAACAGGTGCTATTCCAACACCCGATGCGGTAAATGACGGCACCTATTACATTAAGGCAACTAACCCGGCAACCGGTTGTAGTACCTCCGCTGCAGTAACAGCAGTGGTTAATGCAAGGCCATTTGTACAGGTACATGCACCGGCTGCAGTATGCGCCCCTGCCAAGGTAGATTTAACCAGCCCGGCGATTACCGCAGGCAGCGATGCAGGACTGGTGTACGACTATTTCACTGATGCCAGCGGTACAACGCGTGCCAATACGCCTAATGCAGCAGATTCAGGTATCTACTATATTATTGGTACCAACCCGGTAACCGGTTGTAAATCTGATTCCAAACAGGTGGTGGTAAAAGTGAACAAACAGCCTGTTGTAGTGATCACCGACCCAGCTCCGGCCTGTGCGCCTGATAAGGTAGACCTTACACAACCGTCTATTACAGCGGGCAGTGATGCAGGGCTGCTGTTTAATTACTATGTAGATGCAGCAGCTACAGCGCATATGACCGATTCAACCAAAGCCAACGCTGGTACCTACTATATTGTTGGTATTGCGCCAACTGGTTGTACGTCTCCTGCAATGCCTGTAAAAGTGCAGATCAATACCCAGCCTAAAATAGTCATCACCCAACCGGGGGCAGTTTGTGCACCGGGTACCATTGATCTTACTTCACCGGCAATTACGGCAGGTAGTGATGCCAACCTGGTATTCTCTTATTATACCAACAGTGCAGGCACAATTAAAGTAACTGATCCTGCCAGTGTGGGTACCGGTACTTACTACATTGTTGCCCATAGCACTGTTACGGCGTGTGCCAATACCATTACTATTCCTGTAACTGTAACGGTTAATCCCAAACCAATCGTGGTAACCGGCGATGCACCGCCAGTGTGTGCACCTGCGAAAGCAGATCTTACACTTGCTTCAAAAGCAGGCAGCGACCCCGGGCTTACCTACAAATACTATGTAGATGCAGGTGGTATCAATGAACTGCAACACCCCGACCAGGTTGATGCGGGCACTTACTATGTAATCGGGTTCAACGGCTTTGGCTGTAAATCTGATGCAATGCCTGTAAAAGCTACTATCAATGCACAGCCTAATGTAGTTATCGTTAATCCTGCGCCTGTTTGTGCGCCTGCGAAAGTAGACCTTACACAGCCGGGTATCACTATACAGAGCGATGCTGGTTTAACTTACAATTACTACACCGATGCCACTGCTACCGTGCACCTGGCGGATTCAACGAAAGTGGATGCAGGCCTGTACTACATTGTAGGTAAGGCGGCAGACGGCTGTTACTCAGATCCCAAACTGGTGGTAGCTACAATAAACGCGAAACCAGTTGTAATAACCCATGCACCTGCAGCAATTTGTTCGCCGGGTACGGTAGATCTTACTGCACCTGCCATCACCAACGGCAGCGACGCAGGTTTAACTTACAGCTACTTTAGAAATGCAGCAGGAACACTGGTACTCACCAACCCCACTGCAGTAGCAGCAAGCGGTACTTATTATATACTTGGTTATAACAATGCAACCGGCTGTTATGCCGATATGCAGAGCGTAACGGTAACTATAAACGCCAAACCACAGGTTAAAGCAACCAATCCTCCTGTAGTGTGTGCGCCTGGTAAAGTAAACCTGAACCTGGTGTCTACCGCAGGCAGTGATGCGGGTTTAAGCTTCAGCTTCTATATAGATGCCGGTACAACAACACTGGTGCCTGATATTTCACAGGTAAGCGCCGGTACTTATTACCTGGTAGGTAAAAACACTACAACCGGTTGCGTATCCGATGCAGTGCCTGTTATTGCATCTGTTAACCCGCAACCTAATGTGGTTATTACCAACCCGCCTGCGGCATGTGCGCCTGCAACGGTTAATCTTACACTGTCTGGTGTTACCAACGGCAGCGATGCAGGTTTAACGTATAACTATTATACCGATGCCGCTGCTACCACGCATATGACCGATTCAACCAAAGCACCGGCCGGCACTTACTATATTGTGGGTAGGGCTGCCACAGGTTGTACATCCGAGCCGAAAAAAGTGGTGGTAACCGTAAACAGCAAACCTGTTGTGGTGGCTACTTCTCCAGCACCTGTATGTGCGCCGGGTACTGCAGACCTTACTGCTCCGTCTGTAACAGCAGGCAGCGATGCCGGGCTTACCTTCGCTTATTACATTAATGTAGCCAAGGGAATAAAAGTACCTGTTCCGCAGCAGGCAGGTAACGGCACTTATTACATTGTAGGTACAGCCGCTACCGGTTGTACTTCAGATTCTGTTAAGGTACAGGTTGTGGTAAATCCGCAGCCGCAGATACAGGTGGCTAACCCGCCTGCAGTATGTGCTCCTTCAACAGTTGATTTAACCAAGGCTTCAACTGCAGGAAGTGATCCGAATCTGACATTCAAATATTATATGGATGCTGCCGGATCTTCTGAAATAACTACACCAACATCAGTTAGCGCAGGTACTTATTATGTAATCGGCATTAACAATACAACCGGCTGTTTGTCTGTAGCTAAAAAAATAACTGCTACGGTAAGGCCACAGCCTAAAGTTGTGGTTACCAATCCGCCTGCAGTATGTGCGCCTGGTAAAGTAAACCTCACCCAGTCTTCTGTTACCAACGGCAGCGACGCAGGTTTAACCTACAATTATTACACAGACGCAGCAACCACAACGCATGTGACAGATTCAACTGCTGTAACTGCCGGTACTTACTATATCGTCGGTATTGCAACAACCGGTTGCGTATCTAAAGTAATGCCTGTTGTGGCAAGTATTAACCCGCAGCCGAACCTGGTGATCACCAATCCTGCACCTGTTTGTGCACCGGGTAAAGTAGATATTACCTTGCCGGCTATAACTGCAGGCAGTGAAGGTGGATTGATTTACACTTACTTCCAGGATGCAGCAGGTACAACGGTATTAAGTAATCCTAAAACAATTGGCAGCAGCAATACCTATTATATCAAAGGTGCCAACAATGCAACAACATGTTATAGCATTAAGCCGGTTGTTGTAACAGTAAATCCCCAGCCGCAGGTGCAGGTAACTGCCAACCCTGCAGCTGCATGTGCACCTGCACTGGTTGACCTGGGTACTGCTACGCTTACACTGAGCAATCCGTCGCTGGCTGTTAAATACTACCGCGATGCAGCCGCATCAGTTGAAGTAACCACACCAAATGCAGTAGCAGCAGGTAAATACTATGTAGTGGCGACAGATCCTGTAACAGGCTGTTCTTCTGCTGCTGCAGCAATTACGGTAACCATCAATAAACAACCGAATGTTGTAACCGTAAACCCTGCACCGTTGTGCAGCCCTGCTACCGCAGATCTTACTGTCGCGGCTGTAACTGCAGGCAGCGATGCATTCCTGCAATACAAATATTATACAGATGCAGCGGGTACTATTGCACTGACCGATCCTGCACATGCACCGGCAGGTACCTACTACATTGTTGGTAGCAACACTGCCACCGGATGTAGTTCAGATCCCAAACCGGTAACTGTAACCGTAAACAATGCACCGACGATGGTGGTAAATCAACCGCCTGCAGTTTGTGCGCCGGCTACAGTTGATCTTACCGCCCCGGCTATTACACAGGGCAGTGATCCTGCATTCAATCGCTTCGATGTATATGTGAATGTGGCAACCGGCACATTGCTGGCAGACCCTGTGCATGCCAAAGCCGGCACTTACTATATTGTAGGTGTTGTAACAGGCGGCTGTAATGCGCCTGCCCAGGCGGTAACCGTAACCATCAACCCGCAGCCTGTGGTAACCACGGTTACCATTAAGCCGCTGTGTGCACCGGCCAAGGCGAACCTGAAAAATGGTGTTACAGCTGATCCTAAACTTCAGTTCAGCTACTATATGGATGCTGCCTGCACCATCCCTGTTCCTAATTCAGCAGCAGTGGATGATGGCGTATACTATGTAATCGGAACAGATAAAGTTACCGGCTGTACTTCAGTGCCACAGCCAATTACAGTAACAGTATACGATCGTCCTGAATTTGTGGTAAACCAGCCGGCTGCAGTTTGTAGCCCTGGTACAGTAGACCTGACCAGCAATGCTGTTTTACCTGATAAAAGCCTGATCTACTCTTACTTCACCGATAACCTGGCTACTGTGCCGATGACAACGCCAACCCAGGCGGGTGCAGGTGACTATTATATCGTAGGCAAAACATTGTATGGCTGTAAATCAGAACCGCAGCCGGTACATGTAACCGTTAACCCGCAGCCGGTTGTTGTGTTTGCACCGAACCCGATTACGCTTTGTGCACCAGACAGGGCAGATCTTACATCGGATGCGTATAAAACAGGCAGCACGCCGGGCTTAACGTATACTTACTACCAGTCGAACGGAACAACTGTTATCAGTGCCACTGCAGCGGCGCAGCTGGATGCAGGTGACTATTTTGTACAAGGTAAAGACGGGTCGGGTTGTAGCTCAGTTCCGGTACCTGTAAAAGTGATCATCAACAAACAGCCCCAGGTAACATTCCATAACCCGCCTGCAGTATGTGAGCCAGGTTTGGTTAACCTGAAAGATCCTTCAGTTATTGTAACAAGCGATGTAATTACCGCTGTTGACTACTACACTGATAATGGTGTAACGCCTGTATTAAACCCGGCCGCAGTTCCGGCAGGTAACTACGTGATTGTTGTAACCGGTAACAATAATTGTAAATCTGTAGCAGGCACCGTGCAGGCTATTGTAAACGCCAAACCAAAACTGCAGCTGAACAATCCTGCACCGGTTTGTGAGCCTTCACTGGTTAACCTCACACAGCCTTCGGTTACACAGGGCAACGACCCATCACTGACCTATGGTTATTTTACCGCAGCTAATGCAAATCCTGCAAGTGCAGTACCCGACCCAGCCAACGTGCCGGCGAATGTGTACTACCTGGTGGGTACTTCAAAAGATGGTTGTTCTTCAGATCCAACACCGGTAACGGCTGTTATCTATAAAAAACCTGTTGTTACCATTACCCAGCCGGCTGCAGTTTGTGCGCCTGCTACTGTTAACCTGAAAGCATCAGCGATCACAACAGGCAGTTCGGCAGATATTGTACAATACCTCTACTATGCTTCAGATAAAACGACGGTTCTTAACACACCGGAAGCAGTAGGAGCAGGCACTTATTATATTGTAGGTGTAACAGGTAAAGGTTGTATGTCCGATCCTGCAATGGTTACGGTAACGGTTAACAGCCAGGCACAGTTTACAGTGAAAACGCCTGCGCCAATTTGTGAGCCCGCACTGTTTGATCTTAATACACTGGTAACTGCTGATCCATCCATTGACCACTTCGAGTTTTATTACAGCAATAAAATTCAGCAGGTGCCAAATGCAAGTGCAGTGGGTGCAGGTACCTATTATATTGAAGCCATTACCACCAATGGTTGTGGTTCGGTAATGAAACCGGTTGATATTGTTATCAACAAGAAACCGGTATTGAATCTCAGTAATCCTCAGCCCGTATGTGCACCGGGTAAGGCAGATTTAACCAGCATTGCCACAGATGCTGCCTACACTTACCAATATTACAGCGATGCAGCAGGTACGGTAACTGTACCCGATCCTACACAGGTAGGCGGCGCGTTCTACTACATTACCGCTACGTCCAAAGCAACGGGTTGCGTTTCTGCAATAAGCCGTGTAGAGGCTAAAGTATATCCGCAGCCAATTGTGAAAATCACGCAGCCAGCTGCTATTTGTGCGCCTGCAAAAGGCAATCTTACCGATGCTGCAATTGTTGCAGGCACTACCGGTATAGATCACTACCTGTATTACGATGCTACCCAGGCCAACCAGGTAACAGACCCCACGCAGGTAGATGCCGGTACTTATTACATCGTAGGGGTTGATAAAAACGGTTGTTCTTCTGCGGCCAAAGCAGTAACCATCAAAATCAACGCCCAGGTACAGTTTACGGTTAACAATCCTAAACCGGTATGTGAATCGCAAACAGTTAACCTCACAGATCCTGCGGTAAGGTCCAGCGCCTCTCCGGGTGTTACCTATAACTATTACTACCAGGATAACACAACGGTAGTGGCTGATCCTACAAAAGTGGGTGCAGGTATATACTACATCGAAGCCGTTTCTGTGAATGGTTGCCCAAGTCTCAGGAAATCAGTAACCGTGGTAGTAAACAAAAACCCGGTATTAAAACTCACCGATCCTGCAGCTGTGTGCGAACCAGCCCTGGTAAACCTTACCGATCCAAGAATTGTGGCAGGTAACCCGAGCGATCTTATCTATACTTATTTCCTGGATAATGCAGGTACACCGGTGCCCGATGCAACACAGGTCAATACAGGCACTTACTACATGGTAGGCACTTCTTCTACTACCGGCTGTTCTTCTGTACCAACACCTGTTAAGGCCGTTGTACATCCTAAACCGGTGGTGAAAATTACCAACCCTGCACCTGTATGTGCGCCGTCATCCATAAATCTTACCGATGCAGCCATTACAGCCGGCAGCTCAGCCAATATCGATCACTTCATTTATTATGAGGCTGACATGAAAACTGTTGTGCTGAACCCGCAGCAGGTAACCGGTACCAAATACTATATCGTAGCGGTATCTAAAGACGGTTGTTTGTCCGACTTCAACGAAGTAGATGTCACCATCAACAGCCAGGCTCAGTTCTCTGTGAAAAACCCTGCACCTGTTTGTGAACCTAAACTGGTAGATCTTACCACGGCGGTAACAGCAGATCCGGCAATTAAACAGTTCAACTACTATTACAGTGATGAACATACAGTAGTACCAGATCCTACACAGGTTGCATCAGGTACTTACTACATAGAGGCGATTACGACCAATGGTTGCGGCGCTGATAAAAAATCAGTGGTTGTTACCATCAATAAAAAGCCGGTACTGCACCTGAATGATCCGGCTGCGGTGTGTGCGCCTAATAATGTAGACCTTACGCAGGGCGGCGTTACCGCTGGTAATGATCCTGCACTCACCTACACCTACTTTACAGACGCAGCTGGCACTATCGCGGTTACCGACCCGAAAAATGCAACTGCAGCAGATTACTACGTGGTAGGTACTTCTACACAAACAGGTTGTTCGTCAGATCCTGTGAAAATAACGGCTGTTGTGAATGCACTGCCTGTAGTGGTAATTACCAACCCGGCTGCAGTATGTGCGCCTCAGAGCGTTAATCTTACTGCTGCGGCGGTAACAGCTGGCAGCGCTCCGGCGAACATCAGCTTTACGTATTACGATCCGAGCGGTACATTGATCACTGCTGCGCAGGCAAGCAGTGTAACAGCCGCAGGAACTTATTATATAACTGCTACCAATAACAAAACTTTCTGCGTATCACAGAAAGCTCCTGTTGTGGTAACAATACATAATAAGCCTGATTTCTCTCCGGCAACTATTCCGGCTGTATGTGCACCTGCAAAGGCAAACCTTACACTGGCAGTAGCAGGCATTACCGATCCTAACCTGCAGTTCCTGTACTTTGATGTAAACAAACAGCCAATCAGCGCGGCTGCAGCTGCAGCGGTTGACGCAGGAACGTATTATGTTACAGCGGTGGACAAAACAACTACCTGTATGTCTGAGTTCAAGGCAATTACAGCAGTCGTTAACCAGCCGTCGAAACTTACCCTGCAGAATCCGCAGGCAGTATGTGCGCCCGGCAAGGTGAACCTCACAACGCCAGACGTAACCGCAGGCAACGATCCTTCACTGAAATACGGTTATTATACCAACGCAGCTGCAACCATTGCAGTAGCTGATCCTATAGCCGTAGATGCAGGTACTTATTACATTGCAGCTGTAAATGCAGCAGGCTGTACAACCATCGGCCAGGTAACTGCTACTGTTCACCCGCTGGTGAAACTGCAGGTACAAAATCCTGATCCGGTATGTGCGCCTGGTAAAGTGAACCTGACAGATGCGAAAGTGACTGCAGGCAGTGATGCAGGCTTGCAATTTGTGTACTACAAAGCCGATAAAACGGTTATCAGCGCTGCAGCTGCAACACAGGTAACATCAGGTACGTACTATATACAAGGTATTAATCCTGTTACCGGCTGTAAATCAGATCTGCTGGCTGTGGTAGCTACAATCGGTGCGCAAACGGCCTTTGTCTCCAACGATCCGCCTGCAGTATGTGCGCCTGGTAAGGCAGATCTTACTGATCCTTCCGTAACGGCAGGCAATGATCCTTCACTGGTTTACACGTATTACCAGCAAGATGGTTATACAGTAATTACTACCGCTAACGCCAAACAGGTAGATGCAGGTAAATACTGGATACAGGCTACCACACCGGGTGGCTGTGCATCTGAACTGCACCAGCTTACCGCTGTAATTGTAAGCAAACCGGTTGTTGTAACTACACCGCCTAAAGCAATCTGTGCGCCCGGTACCGTAGATCTTACTCAGCCGGCTGTAACAGCAGGCAGCACGCCGGATGTTGACTTTACTTATTATACAGATGCAACATTAAGCACGCAGGTGGTTAACCCTGCAGCAGTTGGCGCAGGTACTTACTACATCACAGCAACACTGAGAAACGGTACACATTGCGTTTCAGATGCTACTGCTGTTGTTGTAACAGTTCGTTCACAGCCGGTAGTAGTACTGCCTGCTGCAACGCTTACTACCTGTGCACCGAATACAGTAGACCTGACCGATCCGGGTGTTACAAACGGTAACCCGAACAACTATACATTCGTGTACTACCAGTCTAATGGCACTACGGTAATGACAACGACTGAAGCACAGCACGCAGGTGCAGGTGATTACTACATTGTTGCCCATGATGTGAATGCATGTGGTTCAGTTCAGGTGAAAATAACGGTAGTGGCTAACCAGCCGCCGGTGTTTACGGTAACATCTCCGTTAACTACCTGTGCACCGGTTAAAGCCGATCTTAATGCAGCAGTACCTGCAAACGCAGCAGTAACCTATGAGTTCTTCGCTGGCAGTATTGCAACACCGGTTGCTAATGCTACACAGGTAGACCCAGGTACTTACTTTGTTCGTGCAACTGACAATACCACCAGGTGCGTATCTGATCTGCAGAAAATAGAGGTGCTCATGAGCGACAGGCCTAAAGTGGTAACTAACCCGATCAGGGTTTGTTCACCAAACAATGGCGACCTCACCCTGCCAGGTGTAACCACCGGCAGCGACGCAGGATTGAGCTTCACTTACTTTAACAATGCAAATGGCACCGGACCGGTGGCTACACCAACATCTGTTGTGGATGGCTCTTACTACATTGTTGGTACCAACATCAATACAGGTTGTACTTCAGTACCAACACTGGTTACGGTAACGTCTACCACTACGCCTTCATTAACCATTACCCAGCCGGCTGCCGTGTGTGCACCGTCAAAGGGTAATCTCGATCTGGCTGTTAAAGCATCTACAGGTTACGATGCCAGCTACAATTACACTTATTACTACAGTAACAAAGCCACACAGGTGCCTGATCCTACTCAGGTAGCTGCAGGTACTTACTATGTAGTGGTAACAAATGGTCAGTGTAGTTCCGATTATATAGAAATCGACATCAAGGTAAATGCACAGCCTTCCGACATAAAAGTGAAATCAGACCTCGGTACCTGTGCTCCGGGTACAGTTGACCTGGCTACGGCGATAGACCCAGCTAACAACCCGGCCTATACGTACACTTATTATGAAAGCAACCAGACTGTACTTGTTGCTAATCCCAACAGTGTTGGTGCAGGTACTTACTATATCGTGGGCAAAGATCCTGTAACAGGATGTTCTTCCGATATAAGCCAGCACCAGGTTAAAGTGACCATCTACGAGAAACCTGTGGTTGTTCCGCATAACCCGCAAGCGGTTTGTGCGCCTGCAACGGTAGATCTTACCCTGCCTGCAGTAACAGCCGGCAGCAAACTGGTGGCAACTCTTAAATACTACAACGCTTCGGGAACAGATATCACTGCTACAGCCAATGCAGTTGGTGCAGGTACTTACACCATTGTGGCTACTTCGGCAAATGGTTGTGTATCTGACCCTGCTACAGTAACGGTAACAGTGAATACAAGGCTCAACTATACCATCAAAAATCCTGCTGCGGCGTGTGATCCGGATAAAGTGAACCTGACAACAGCGGTAACAGGCAACGATCCGTTGATTCACTTCGATTACTACCAGGCAAACGGTACAACACCGGTGGCAGATCCTACGCAGGTAACTGCAGGCCAGTACTACATTGTAGCAAACGATCCGTCTGCTTCATGTGCGGCACAGGGTAAAACGGTAACAGCGGTGATCAACAAACAGCCCGACATTAATGTATCGCCTGTAATTGCACCTTGTTCTCCGGGTACAGTAGATCTTACCAAACTGGTAGATGCAAGCAATCCTGATCTTACCTATCAATACTTTACTGCAACACATGCGCCGGTAACAGACGCTACTGCAGTGGGTGCAGGCAACTACTACATCGTGGGTACGTTTACCAGCACAACCTGTTCACGTGAAGTGCCGGTGACCATTACAGTGAAACCGAAACCGGTAGTGGTGGTTACACAGCCTGAAGCACAGTGTGGTGGTACGGTAAATATCATGGCGTACGATATCATCAAAAACAGCGATAAGAGCATTACCAACTTCCATTATTACAAAGACCAGGCAATGCTGCAGCCAATAAGCGATGCAGATGCTGCGCAGATAGCAGTATCAGGTACTTACTGGGTAGCTGGTGTGGCTGGCGAACCGGGTGGTTGCGTATCAGATCCTAAACCGATCGTGGTAACCATCGATGCGGCACCGGTTGTAGCTATTACCAACCCGGCTCCTGAATGTGAACCTAACCTGGTAAATCTTACAGCACCTGCAGTAACCAATGGCGCGGTAAACAACCCGAACTACATTGTACGTTACTTTACAGCATCAGATCTTGCTACACAGGTTGCCAATCCTGCACAGGTAGGCAGCGGCACCTATTACATACAGGTGACAGATAAAACAACCGCCAAAGGTTGTCAAACTGTACAGCCGGTAGTAGCTGTGGTGAACAAAGCGCTGATCATAGATGTGGATGCTGTTGGTACGGTTTGTAGCCCCGATAAAGGCGATCTCACCAAACTGGTGAAACCGATAGCAGGTGTTACCTACCATTACTACCTGGCAGACGGTATAACTGAAATAACCAGTACAGCTGCGGCCAGTGTTGATGCGGGTTACTACTATGTATCAGCTACTTCAACAAGTGCAAGTTGTGCATCGGTGCAGCATAAAGTGCAGATGATCGCTTATAATAAGCCAGATCTGCAGCTGAAGGCTTCAGATGCAATATGTGCACCAGCGCTCTACGATCTCACTAATACTACTATAACGCAGGGCAGCAGCACAGATATCGTGAAATACAAATACTTTAACCAGGCTACCAATACAGAAGTGTTACCGGCCGATGCGGTTAAAGTAGGCGCCGGAACATACACTATCCAGGCATTCACAATCAATGGCTGTTCTGATAGCAAAAACATTACTGTCACTATCAACCCGCAGCCTAAACTGGAAGTGAAAAATCCACAGCCGGTATGTGCGCCGAACAAGGTAGATCTTACTACTGCCGTTCAGAACCCGGATGCGGCGATCACGTATACTTACTACGATCAGAATAAGGTTAAAGTAGCTGATCCAACCAAGGTAGATGCAGGTCAGTACTACATACAGGCTTCTTATGCAGCTACTACAGGATGTACGTCAGATATGCTGCCGGTAACCGTAACCACTATTGCGCAGCCTGTTGTACAAAACATCAGCGGCCAGTCGCCAATATGGGTGAACAACCAGTTTACGTTTACATCTGGTCCTGCAGGTGGTACATGGAGTGTGATCAGTACCGATAAAACCATTGTCTCTGTAGATCCTGTTACAGGTGTGGTAACAGCCAATAAAGTTGGCGGACCAGCTACTGTTCAGTATGCAGTAGGGAATGCACAGGGTTGTTACGCAGCCAAAACAATGGATGTGTATGTAATAGCACAACAGATACCGCCAATCACAGACCCGGGTGGCAACACCGGCAACGGCAAACTCTGTATCGGTCAAACAGTTGATCTTACAGAAACCTATACCGGCGGTAAATGGAGTGTGGATAACGGTAAAATAGTTTCCATCAGCAAAACCACCGGTACTACCATCACAGTAACTGGTCTTAGCGCAGGTACAACAGATGTGGTGTATACCACTACCAATCCGAACGGATCGGTACGTTACACCATCGTAGTAAACCCCACACCGCAATTCAGTACTTCAGATGTGATAGCGATCTGTACAGGCTCCAAAGCCTTCAGCACAACACCGAAGTTTGATATTGCAGGTACAACGCTGGGCACATGGACAAGGGATAACGCAAGCGGTATAACAGTTGCGCCGGCTGGCAACAGCGGTTCAGGTTTACCACAGGATGTGTTAACCAACAGTACCAAGTTACCGGTAGATGTGGCCTACCACTTTAAACTGGTTTCGCCAATGGGCTGTTCAAACGCAAATGCCCTGGCAACCGTAAGGGTTTATCCGAAAGCCAACCTCACCGTAGACCAGGGTAGCACCTACGCGGTGTGTGAAGGCGGTCAGCTGAAACTCACCGGTAAAAGCGATATCAGCGGCGTAAACTTTATATGGAAAGATGCAGCTGGTAATGTGGTAGCCAAAGGCGCAACGTTTGTGAAAGACAATGTGAAAGCATCCGATGCACAGACCTACACCTTTATGATAGACGCACAGGGCACTGCCAACTGTTCTGTTGCACAAACCATTAAAGTAAGTGTGAACGCAGCGCCGGTTGCAACGTTCAATGGCCTGGCTGATTTCTATTGCGAAGGAAGCCCCATTAAACTTACTGCCTCATCCAATACCGAGGTTACCTACAACTGGTACACACCAAACGGTAAACAGGTGCCAGGCAGCACGTTCGAAATAAATGAAGCATCTATGCAGGATGCCGGTACTTACAGGCTCGAAGCCTACGATGCGGCAGGCGGTAACAAGTGTCCTTATGTTCAAAACTTCCCGGTTGTAGTGAATGCAACGCCGGTAACAACGATCACAGAAAAAGGACCATTCTGTCAGAACAAAACAATGGACCTGGTGGCAAGTTCAAGACTGGTAACCGGTACAAGTTTCGAATGGACAGATGTTGTTGACCCAACCATTGTAAGAGTTAAAGGCGCCGAGCTGAAACTCGATAACCTGCAGGGTGATTCCGTTCGCTACTATGTGCACGCGAAAAATACCAACGGTTGTTTCTACTGGCTGCGTGTATCAAAAGCGATAGACAGAACACCGAAGGTTGACTTCCCGCCAATTGCCAACGTATGTCAGAATGCTGCGCCGTTCGAGCTTACAGCATCTGAAACAGCTGGTCTGCCGGGTGTGGGTGTGTTCACCGGAAGCGGTATCACATCAAGAGGTACATTCAACCCGTCATTATCAGCCGGTACGTACAGTATTACTTATACCTACACTGTACAGGGTGGATGTTCGGATTCGAAAACCAATACCTTCAAGGTGTACCCCGTACCATATGTTGACGCAGGTGAAGATGTAAGCATGTTCGAAGGCATGTCTGCCCAGCTGAAAGCAGTTGTTCAGGGTAGCTATACTTCACTGCTCTGGTCACCTTACGAAGATTCGGCTTCATCGCATTCATTAACACCGGTGGTACATCCTAAACAAACCACCCTGTACACACTCAAAGTAACCAACAACTTTGGTTGCGCCGTGATGGACAATGTGAATGTGATGGTGATGAAATTTGAACTGCCCAATGCCATTTCACCAAACGGCGACGGTATCAACGATACCTGGGTAATCAAAGGTCTCAGCAACTACCCGAATGCCCTGATTGAAATATTCAACAGGTGGGGTGTACCGCTGTGGAGAGGAAACGGTAAAACACCATGGGACGGTAAATACAATGGTCAGTATGTACCTGCAGGCACTTACTACTATCTCATCCGCCTGAACGATGGTGTGCAGAAGAAACCGCTCTCCGGCTGGCTTGAAGTAGTGCGTTAGGCATTAAAAAGAAGGCACTCATCATAAATAAGGATTTGTTGAACGCTCCGGCAATCAACAAATCCTTATTTTCATTTTACAAAGCCTCCTTATGCGTATCTCGGTTACTCTTGGTTTGCTTGTTTCTTTGTTTGTATTGAGTTGTTTGCCCGCAGGTGCCCAGCAGTTCGGCGGCACGCCTTCTTCTGTAAAATGGAAACAGGTAAATACGCCTGCCATCCGCGTTATCTATCCGCAGGATATCAGTGATACCACGGCCCGGCGCATTGCCAGTGTTACCAATTACCTGCAACAGCATTACAGCGCATCAATCGGCGGGCATATCCGTAAAGTAAACCTAGTACTGCAAAACAATATCACGCTTTCCAATGCCTATGTAGCACTGGCGCCTTACCGCAGCGAGTTTTTCCTGATGCCACCCATGAACGCTCTGGAGTTGGGTGCACAAAACTGGGCAGATAATTTGTCTATCCATGAGTTCAGGCATGTACAGCAATACAGCAATTTCAACCACGGCTTATCGAAAACATTCAGCATACTGTTCGGGCAAGACGGGCAGGCACTCGCCAACGCAACAGCCGTGCCCGACTGGTTTTTTGAGGGGGATGCGGTATACAATGAAACCAGGCTAAGCAGGCAGGGCAGGGGAAGGCTGCCGTTTTTCTTCAGTGGTTTCCGTGCCCTGCTCGATAAGGATAAAAGTTATACCTATATGCAAATCCGTAACGGATCGTACAGGTTTTATATGCCGAACTGGTACCAGTTTGGTTATATGATGGTGGCTTATGGGTACGAAAAATACGGCAGCGATTTCTGGAAAAACGTAACTCAGGATGCTGTTCGTTTCAAGCCGCTCTTTTATCCCCTGCAACATGCGGTTGAAAAATACAGCGGCGATACGTACCATCACTTTGTACACGGTGCTTTTGATTTGTTCAGTAAACAGTGGCAGTACGATACCCTGGGTAATAATACCCGGCTGCTTACCCTGCCGCAGCAAAACAATGTGGTGAACTACCAGTATCCTTATGCAACAGGTAATGGCAGTTATGTAGTACTCAAAAACAGCTATCGCAGTATCCCTGCATTTTACCGGGTAGATTCAACCGGGCACCAGCAACGTATTGCCACCCGCGATATCGCATATGATGATTACTTCTCTTACAACAACGGCCGCATTGCCTATGCCGCCTACCGTGCCGATGTACGGTGGGGTAACCGCGATTTCAGTGATATTAAGGTGCTGGATATGGCTACCGGCAACATACAAAGCATTACCCGAAACGGTAAATATTTCACGCCGGATATTTCGCACAACGGTAACCAGCTGGCAGCCGTGAACTATACGCCTGCACAGCAATCTGCACTGGTGCTGCTGCAAAGCAATGGCCAGGTAATACGTACCGTAGCTGCTCCGGGAAAACACATCTACGCTTATCCCAAGTTCACGTCAAACGACAGCAGCCTGTATGTTATGGAAAGAAATGCAGCAGGTGAAATGAGCATTAACCTGTATCGCATAGCCGACAGCACCTGGGAAACCATCCTGCCTTTTGCCAACCGCATTACCGGCTACCCCGTGGTGCAGGGTGATACTTTATTATATACCTGCAGCAACAAAGGGGCCGATGAGTTATGGGCTTATGTGCGCACCGCACGGCAGCATTACCGCGTGGCTGCTTACAATACCGGTATTTACCAGGCCGCACTAACACCAGGTGGCAGGGCCGTTGCTTCCATTTTTACGGCAGACGGCTACCAGCTGGCCGAACTGCAACCGCAATGGGCGCCCGCTGCAGCTGCCGGCGATACCCTTACGCCTCTGTATGTGCAACATCCGTTTAACAGCGGCATCAACAATACATTACAGCAGGTGCCCGATTCTGCATGGGCGGTGAGCCGCTACCGCAAGGCCACCCGCCTGTTTAATTTTCACAGCTGGCGGCCCTATTACAGCCAGCCCGATTTAACGGTAGCCGTGTACGGACAAAATGTACTCAATACCCTGCAAAGCCAGTTGTACTATACCTATAATTATGATGAAGGCTACAGCCGCGTTGGTTACAGTGGTGTATACGGTGGCTGGTATGTGCAGCCGGTATTCGGCATCAGTGAAACCTTTAACCGTAATGCCCTGTACCGCGCCGATACCCGCCTGTACTGGAACGAGCTGAATGCCAATGCCGGGTTGCAGCTGCCGTTCGATTTTTCGCATGGCAAACAATACCGCTACCTCACCCTGTCTTCTACCTATAATATACAGCAGGTGCAGTGGACGGGAAAGGCCAAGCAAATGGGGGCACAGAATATCCATTTCGGTTATGTGGAATCAAGGCTGCAGTACAGCGGGCAAATCCAGTCCGCACAACAGCATATTTACCCGCGCTGGGCGCAGAACCTGTTGCTGCAGTACCGCACCATTGTAGATAAGTACACCGCCCACCAGCTGCTGGCCAGTGCAGCCTTCTACCTGCCGGCACTGATGAAGTCCCACAACCTCGTGATCACCGGCGCCTACCAGGCCAGGGATACCACCGGTAATTATTATTTCAGCGACAACTTCCCCTTCTCCCGCGGCTACGATGCCATTGACTACCCCCGTATGTGGCGGGTAGGGGTGAATTACCATGTACCGCTGTTTTACCCTGACTGGGGTTTTGGCAATATTGTTTACTTCAAACGCATCCGCTTCAACGCCTTTTACGATTATACCAATGGTAAAAGCCTGCGTACGGGCCTCAACACCCGTTTCAACACCACAGGAGGGGAGCTGTATTTCGATACCCGCTGGTGGAACCAGCAAGCCGTAAGTTTCGGAATACGGTATAACTACCAGCTGAATAAAAATATCGTAAATAATTTTAATAAGTTTGAGATTGTACTGCCGGTAAATTTATAGCGGGTACATGCCCGCTATACAACTTTTTTCGATGGCCATAACAGGTTAAACAAGCTGCAGGCTGCCGGTATTCTCACAGGCTACAAACTGGACCGCGGTGAACAGACCGGCCTTCGTAATTCCTTGTTTCCTGGTCAATATTCAATTGATTTAAAGGCTGTTTTCTGCCAAAAAAGCTGTACTTTGCCCCTTTTATTGCAAAAAGTATAAAAAAAATCGCAAACGTTTCATTATTCCAATGAATTTGGCTATCTTTGCGCTCCCAAAAATCGTATGTCTAAACAACCGCTGATCAAACAAGATGGTATAATTCTCGAGGCACTGAGCAACGCAATGTTCAGGGTTAAGTTGGAAAATGGCCACGAAATACTGGCCACCATCTCAGGTAAAATGAGGATGCACTATATCAGGATACTGCCCGGCGACAAAGTGGGCGTAGAGATGAGTCCTTACGATTTGTCGAGGGGAAGAATCATATTCAGGTATAAATAATTTTAACGAAGGCTTCAGTCTTTTACTGCGAGCTAAGTAAAATATACAATTATGAAAGTTAGAGCATCTGTAAAGAAAAGAAGTGCCGACTGCAAGATTGTTCGCAGGAAAGGCAAGCTGTACATCATCAACAAAAAGAATCCCCGCTTTAAGCAGCGTCAGGGTTAATTGAAAGCCTTCTGTTGAGAAGGGGAACATTAGTTAATCAGAAAACTAAAATAATACTATGGCTCGTATTGCCGGTATAGATTTACCAAAGAACAAAAGAGGCGAAATTGGTCTTACCTACATTTTCGGTATTGGCCGTTCTACTGCTCAATACATTTTGACTAAAGCAGGTATTGACTTTAACAAAAAAGTAAACGAGTGGAACGACGATGAGCAGGCTGCTATCCGTACCATCATCGGTAATGAAATCAAAACCGAAGGTGCACTGCGCAGTGAAGTTCAGATGAACATCAAACGCCTGCTGGATATCGCTTGTTACCGTGGTCTGCGTCACCGTAAAGGTTTGCCCGTTCGCGGTCAGCGCACACGTACCAACAGCCGTACAAGAAAAGGTAAACGTAAAACCGTTGCCGGTAAAAAGAAAGCACCTAAGAAATAGTCTGAGGTTGCTCACAGGTTTCGGCAGGTTGCCGGAATTTGTATCGCTCTATTGTTCTTTATCATACAAAGCCGCCGGATAGTTCCATGCAAATGGAAAAGGAGGGGCCCCATTTTTAGAAGATTACCTTTAAACAAAGCAAAATGGCTAAAACAGCTAAAGCTCAGAACAGCGCGAAAGCAGCTGCGAAGAAAAGGATAGTAAAAGTTGACGCGTATGGCGATGCTCATATCAGCGCTACTTTCAACAACGTAATTATTGCTCTTACCAATAAAACAGGTCAGGTTATCAGCTGGTCTTCAGCTGGTAAAATGGGCTTCCGTGGTTCTAAAAAGAACACACCGTATGCAGCCCAGATGGCCGCTGCAGATGCTGCTAAAGTAGCGCTGGACGCAGGTTTGAAAAGAGTTGACGTATATGTAAAAGGTCCCGGTTCAGGTCGTGAAGGCGCTATCCGCTCCCTGTCACAGTCTGGTATCGAGGTAGTAATGATCAAAGACGTCACACCTTTACCCCACAACGGTTGTCGCCCTCCCAAGAAAAGAAGGGTTTAATGATATAACTGAACATACAGCCAAATCCAAATGCCGCAACACGGTGTTTGGATTTTGGTATTTGTAAATCCGGGTAGCACTGGCTTCGTCCGGAATGTTCAGCCAGGTTCTCACTAATTTAAAACAGGGTGTTTCATTCATTTTAGATTTTTACAGATGAAACGCCGACACTAAAAAATCACAAACTAAACAGAGTATGGCACGTTACACAGGCCCCAAAACAAAGATCAGCCGCATTTTCGGTGAGCCGATCCTGGGCAATGGCAAATGGTTAGGCAAAAACAGCAATCCTCCCGGTCAGCACGGTGCTTCACGCAAACGTAAAACCCTGGGTGAATATGCTTTGCAGCTGAGAGAAAAACAGAAAGCCAAATACACTTACGGTGTATTAGAACGCCAGTTCCGCAACACTTTTGAAGAAGCTGCCCGTTTGAAAGGCGTAACAGGTGAAAACCTGATTAAACTGCTCGAAGCCCGTCTTGACAACACTGTATTCCGTCTCGGCATCGCGCCCAGCCGTCCTGCAGCACGCCAGCTGGTAAGCCACAAACACGTAACCGTTAACGGCGTTATCGTGAATGTTCCTTCTTACCAGGTTCAGCCAGGTGATATCATCGGCCTGAAAGAAAAAAGCGAAGCAAACACTGCACTGACCAGCCAGATCCGCGGCAAAAACCCCAAATTCAGCTGGTTGGATTGGAATGAAACAGAAAAACAGGGTACATTCATCACTTATCCTGAAAGGGAAAGCGTTCCTGAAAACATTAAGGAACAACTGATCGTCGAATTGTATTCTAAATAATAGTATGCAGTGCGTAGTGAAAAGGTTCAAACCTTTTCACTATATTCACTGCCGACCACCTGTACTGCACCCTTGCAGTACAACCATTGTTCAGCCTTCCCCACGAAGGCTGACTAACCAAAAAATTAAAATCCGGAGTATAAAATGGCCATTTTAAACTTCCAAAAGCCTGACAAGATCGTTTTGCAAAAGTCAACCGATTTTGAAGGTCAATTTGAGTTTCGTCCACTTGAGCCTGGTTTCGGCTTAACCATCGGTAACGCTTTGCGCAGGGTGTTGCTGAGTTCATTAGAAGGTTATGCCATCGTAGGTATCAAGATGGAAGGGGTAGACCACGAGTTTGCCACAATCAAAGGTGTTACAGAAGATGTAACCGAAATTATCCTGAACCTGAAACAGGTTCGGTTTAAGAAAGTAGTTGAGCATGATATTGCCAGCGAAAAAATTACCATCTCTATCAAAAACAAAGGTGAGTTTACCGCCGCCAACATCGGTGAAGCTACTCAGAGCTTCCAGGTAATGAACCCTGAGCTGGTTATCTGCACAATGGATCCCTCTGCCAAACTCGATGTTGAATTCACCATCGCCAAAGGCCGCGGTTACGTTCCTGCAGAAGAAAACAAAGTTAAAGACGCTCCGTTTGGTTATATCCCCATCGATTCAATTCATACGCCCATCAAAAATGTGAAGTATGGTATTGAAAACTACCGTGTGGAACAAAGAACCGACTACGAGAAACTGATCCTGGAAGTTGCTACAGATGGTACCATCCATCCTGAAGAAGCGGTTAAACAGGCTTCACGTATTCTCATCCAGCACCTGATGATCATCACCGACGAAAACATCACTTTCGACAACAAAGAAGACAAGAAAGAAGATGTGGTGGATGAGCAGGTACTGCAGCTGCGCAAAGTATTGAAAACACCACTCGAAGATCTCGATCTGAGCGTACGTGCTTTCAACTGCTTAAAAGCAGCAAAAATCAACAGCCTGAGCGAACTGGTACAGTACGAACAGGAAGACCTGATGAAGTTCCGCAACTTCGGTCAGAAATCACTCAGCGAAATTGAACAGGTACTCACAGAGCGCGGTCTGCACTTTGGTATGGACCTGAGCAAACTGGGTTTAGATAACCTGGATTAAATAAGTTGCACGTTTGAAGATTTAAAGAGGAACGTTAAACATGAAACTTTGAACCTTTAAAAAAGTGAACGTTTTATAAACACAGTCCGTAATTCCTGGCACGGTGCGGACTACAAAATCAAAATGCCATGCGTCACGGAGACAAAATCAACAATCTGGGCCGTAAAAAAGCCCACAGGGAAGCATTACTGGCTAACTTAGCCAGCCAGCTGATTACACACAAACGTATTGTTACCACTTTGGCTAAAGCTAAAGCCCTGCGTACTTACGTTGAACCGCTGATTACCAAAACCAAAAAGAATGGTAACGAAGCGCAGATCAGCCACCAGCACCGTATCGTGTTTAGCTACCTTCAGGACAAAGCTGCTGTAAAAGAACTGTTTACAGTGATCGCTCCTAAAGTTGCTGCCCGCCCCGGTGGTTACACACGTATCCTGAAATTAGGCATCCGTGTAGGTGACAATGCCGAAACTGCAATGATTGAACTGGTTGATTTCAACGAAATTTACGGTAAATCAGTTGCCAAATCTGCTGAACCAGCCAAGAAAACGCGCCGCTCTGGTGGTAGCCGTAAAAAAGCTGAAACTAAAGCAGAAGCTGCTGAAGAAGCAACACCAGTTGAAGAAACTAAACCTGAAGCAGCTGCTGAATAATGCGTTGGCACGATCCACATATTATCACAGATCTTCATTGAATAAAAGGCAAAACTGTTTTTCAGTTTTGCCTTTTTTATAAGTACGAAAGTGAGCACCGGTGAATAGTGAATAGTGAATAGTCAATAGTGAATAAATACAGATTGCCTCTGTTCGCAGGATCATTGACACTGACGATTCACGTTTTGCCTGCCGGTTGAAAACTTTAGAACAATATTTCATAATTAAGCGCTTTTTTTGCAAAAAAAATCACAGATATAGCAATGCCCCAGACACAATCTGCTCTTTTACTGTTAGCTGACGGAAATGTTTTTCATGGTAAAGCCTTTGGGAAAATAGGTACCACCACCGGTGAAATCTGTTTTAATACAGGAATGACGGGATACCAGGAAGTATTTACTGACCCCAGTTATGCAGGCCAGGTGCTGATTATGAACAACGTGCATGTTGGCAATTATGGCATTAACCAGGTAGATACCGAAAGCACCAGTGTAAAAATCCGTGGTCTCATCGGCCGTAACCTCGAAGAGCGTTTCTCCCGTTATCAGGCTACCGATTCGCTGGACAACTACCTGAAGCAAAACAATATCGTTGCCATTGAAGGCATCGATACCCGTGCACTTGTAGCGCATATCCGTACCAAAGGCGCTATGAACTGTATTATTTCTTCCGAAATACTGGATGTTGACCAGCTGAAAGCCGAACTGGGCAAAGTGCCCGATATGGACGGTCTTGAACTGGCCAGCGAAGTAAGTACCAGCGAAGAATATGAAATGGGTGATCCTGCATCTGCCCTGAAAGTGGCGGTGCTTGATTTTGGTGTGAAACGCAACATCCTGCAGTGCCTGGTAGACAGGGGTGCGCATGTGCGTGTACATCCTGCCAAAACACCCATTAGCCGTTTGAAAGAATTTAACCCGAACGGTTATTTCATCTCCAACGGCCCCGGCGACCCCGCAGCCATGCCTTATGCAGTGGAAACCCTGAAAGAAATACTGAAAGAAGAAAAGCCTTTGTTCGGTATTTGCTTGGGTCACCAGCTGCTGGCCCTGGCCAATGGCATCCCTACTTTTAAAATGCATCATGGCCACAGGGGATTGAACCACCCGGTGAAAAACCTGGTAACAGGCAAAAGCGAGATCACTACACAGAACCACGGTTTTGGTGTTGACCCTGCTGCGGTGCGCAATCACCCGGAAGTAGAGGTTACACACGTAAACCTGAACGATGAATCAATAGAAGGCATACGCCTGAAGAACAAACCTGCTTTCAGCGTGCAGTATCACCCCGAAAGCACACCTGGTCCGTTCGACAGCCGTTACCTGTTTGATGACTTCGTGGCACTGATGACGAAATAATTCACAGCAGTTGAATAAGAAAAAGTCCATACCGGCTGGTATGGACTTTTTTATGTGGTAAGGTGAAGGACAGTTGCGGGTACAAAAAGGCCGCACCAGTGCTGGTACGGCAAACACGTTGGTTGTTTCAAGCTAATTCATTTGCAGCGTAGGCATGCGGAACACCTGCCCGTCGTATATCTGCAGCTCTTCAATTTCGTAGCGCCAGTACGGGTATAGCGGTGATTTGGCCAGGTACTGGTCAGCATCTGCCTTTGACAGTGCATTGATGGTGATCCATACCGTTTGCGATTCCATGCTCACGGCATAACTGTCTATCACCTGCTTGTTAATGAGATAATTGATGTACGTTCTGTGCGGGGGCAGCAGCGACATAAAATCCTTATCCATTTCGAAATGTACAATCGCCTGAAATCTTTTCATGCTGACAGTATTGTGAAAGCGGCCAGACAAGCGGGTGGGCCTGCCTGGCGTATCGGTTGCTACGATGGTAACAGGTTGAACGCTGCTTATTCCTCGTCTTCTTCATAATCGTACGTGTCCTGGGTGCTGTTATACACCTCTTGCCAGTCACGCACCACGTTATCACTCAGCAGCTCGATGATGTCGAAAATGGGATCGGTTTTTTTCTTCCATTCCATTACTTCTTCTTCACCATACTTGCATACATACATGCAGTAGTCGGAAGCTACAGAAATATGCACCATCATCAGCGGTGCATTTTCCTTTTCCTGAATCAGGTAATAACAACCAGGCTCCAGCAAAGCATAAGAAAACATATAAACTCCTTCTCTTTTTAATCAAATAAATCAATTCAATGGCCTAAGCTGAATTTAATGGGCTCGTCGTCAGATTTAATGGGATAGCAAGTTGGAGTTAGGTTAGTTCCCTGTGGGGTTAAGCACCGGGAGGGACAAAATTAAGGCAAAAAAACGGACCGGAAAGCGGGGACAACAATTCTTTAAGGATAAGTTTTTATATGTAAATCAGCTTATTACGTATAATAACCATCCTGTTTTCAAACCTGCTGAAAACCACCTATACAATGTACAAATTTACCATGAGTAGCGGCTGCTATACGGCCCATTCAACGATTTCGTTGGCCATTTTTTCCTGGTAGGGGGCGGTAATGCGGATATAATTGTCAGTATAACCCTCCATCATGCCATTTTTGTCGTGCCCTTCGAACAGCACCTTGCGTTTTTGGCCCTGGTGCTGGCTGGTGAAGTACTGCATTTTCATGTAGGAGAGGTTGCGCAGGGTTTTATTGCGTTCGTGGCGCACATTTACCGGTATAACCGGTTGAATATCCAGCGCATGCGTGTTTGCCCTTTCAGAATAGGTAAATACATGCAGGTAAGAGATATCGAGGCTGTGTAAGAAGTCGAATGTTTCTTTAAAGTACTCGTCAGTTTCGCCGGGGAAGCCAACGATGACGTCTACACCAATGGCGCAATGCGGCATCAGTTCTTTAATCAGCTGCACGCGCTCGGCATAAAGCTCGCGCTTGTAACGGCGGCGCATCATACCCAGTATGTGGTTGCTGCCGCTTTGCAGGGGAATATGGAAGTGCGGCATGAACTTGCTGCTGGCTGCCACAAAGCGGATAATGTCGCTGGATAACAGGTTGGGTTCAATGGAAGAAATGCGGTAACGCTCAATGCCTGCTACCTTGTCGAGGGCCTGCACCAGTTCATAAAAGCTTTCTTCGCTCTTTTTGTTGCCATCAGGGCCTTTACCAAAATCGCCCAGGTTTACACCGGTGAGCACTATCTCTTTCACACCTTTAGCGGCCAGCTCTTCAGCATTGCGCACCACGTTTTCTATCCGGTCACTGCGGCTTTTGCCACGGGCCATGGGGATGGTGCAGAAAGAACAGGTATAATCACAGCCATCCTGCACTTTTAAAAACGTGCGGGTGCGGTCGTTCACAGACCAGGAGGCATTGAACCCGGTAATATCTTCAATATCGCAACTGCTTATTTTGGCAGAATCGCCCTTGGCCAGTTCGCGGAGATGCTGGCCGATGTTGAATTTTTCTGCTGCGCCAAGCACCAAGTCAACCCCGGGAATTTCGGATATCTCCCTGGGTTTCAGCTGGGCATAACAGCCGGTGATCACCACCAGGCTTTCAGGGGCTTTGCGCTGGATGCGGCGTACCAGCTGGCGGCATTCCTTGTCAGCGTTGTCTGTAACAGAACAGGTGTTGATGACATATACGTCCGCAAAATCTTCAAATTCCTTCTTCTCAAAACCATCATTTTCAAGCATCCGCGACAGGGTGGATGTTTCAGAAAAATTCAGTTTACAACCCAGTGTGTGAAATGCTACAGAACGCCTCTTTTCCATCGCGCGAAGATACGAAAATGATGGCATCTATGGTTTTATGGCTTTATTGCTGAAACCATCGGGCCATTTACCCATCTAACCATTTGTTCCCAATTTTTTCCTAAAATACTTGGGCGGCTTTATAGTAAGAAAAAGGATGATTAGTTTAACTATTCTTCTTCCCTTACTTAAATTAACCATACACCATGACATTCAAACGTATCAACAACCTCACCGGTTGGCTGGTTTGTTTTGCAGCCTGCGCCGTGTACATTTTAACGGCTGAAGCAGGCGGCAGCTTATGGGATTGCGGCGAATTTGTGAGCTGCTGTTTTAAACTGCAGATCCCGCACCCGCCCGGCGCCCCGCTTTTTGTACTACTCGGCCGTTTCTTTATCGTACTGTTTGGCAATGATCCGCTCACGGCAGCGAAGGCCGTTAATATCATGAGCGCACTGGCCAGCGGTTTTACCATTCTTTTCCTGTTCTGGAGTATTACCCATTTTGCACGAAAAATTGTGCAGGGTAACAGCAAAGCAGTATTGCAGCCCAGTCAGCTGCTGCTGATTATGAGTTGTGGCGTGGTAGGGGCGATGGCATATGCATTCTCAGATTCATTCTGGTACAGCGCAGTGGAAGGCGAAGTGTATGCAATGTCATCGTTCTTTACCGCATTGGTGTTTTGGGCCATACTGAAATGGGAGAATGTGGCGGATGAGCCGGGAGCTGACCGGTGGATTGTGTTTATCTTTTTTATGATGGGCCTGTCCATTGGCGTGCACCTGCTGAACCTGCTTACACTGCCGGCACTTGTGATGGTATATTATTTCCGTAAACAGCCTGCATTGAATTACCCGCTGGTGCGTAAATACTTTGTACGGCTAACATTCGCAGCAGGAGCGCTGGCGACTGTGGCGGCATTGATCAGCGCCAACTCGGAAGTAAATGCAGAACGCGGTATTACACTGGATGCTACGGTAGCGGGCCTGATGCTGCTGGGTACGGGCGCAGCGATTGGTTTGCTGTATATCGCGGAAAAACTGGGTAAAACCCGGAAAACCCTGTACGGCGGCGCGTGGATATTTTTTGTACTGTCGTGCGTGCTGGTGGGCGTGATGCAGGTGGGTATTATTCAATACTCCGTAAAGGCAGCGGGGTATTTCGATGTGTTTTTTGTAAACAACCTGGGGCTGCCTTTCTTCTCAGGCTTTGCCTTCTTTTTTGTGCTGCTGGGCATCGGCATCTGGTGGCTGATGCGTTTTGCCAACCGCAGGAAGCTGTACTACCTGCGCATGGGATTGTTTAGCCTGGTGTTTGTGCTGCTGGGTTACAGTACGTATATCACCACTATGATACGCAGCAATGCAGACCCCGGGGTAGATATTTTTAATGTAGACAATCCCATCAGTCTGAACGGTTACCTGGGCCGTGAGCAATACGGTGATTTCCCCTTGCTGTACGGACAAAAATTCAATGCACAGCCGGTGGATTACAAGGAAACCGGCACCAAATACATCAAGGGAGACAAGAAGTATGAAGCGGGTGGTAAAGATGGCCACTATGTGTTTTTGCCGGAAGATAAAATGGTGTTCCCGCGCATGTGGGATATGACCAACGACCAGGCACATGCGGATTACTATGCCATGTACATGAACATCGGCAAGGCCAAAGACGGAACCTATGAGCGCGGTCCTGATTTTGCAGACAACGTGGATTACTTCCTGAAATACCAGACCTACTTTATGTACCTGCGTTATTTCATGTGGAATTTCAGCGGTAAGCAAAACGACCTGGAAGGCATGTTCAATGGTGCACCGCGTGATGGCAACTGGATTACCGGCATCGGGTTTATTGATAACCTCATGTACGGCGATCAGCAGGCCATGCCCGACAGCCTGAAACACAACCAGGCAAACAACAAACTCTTTATGCTGCCCCTGCTGCTGGGCTTGCTGGGTATGGTATACCAGTATAAAAAACGCCGCAGCGATGCGCTGGTCAGTTTCCTGCTGTTTTTCTTTACAGGGTTTGCCATCGTGATATACCTGAACCAGCCCGGTTTTCAGCCACGCGAGCGCGATTATGCGTATGTGGGTTCCTTCTACGCATTTTCTTTATGGATCGGGCTGGGCGTATTGCAGGTACATGCCTGGCTGGCCAAACTGGCGGCCTTTCGTTTACCGGTATGGCGTACAGGATTTGCTGCAGCCTTGTGTTTTGCAGCAGTGCCCTTGCTGATGGCGCAACAGGAATGGAACGACCATGACCGCAGCAAAAAACAACTGGCACGCGATGTGGCCAAAGATTACCTGGAAAGCTGTGCGCCCAATGCCATTTTGTTCAGCGTGGGCGATAACGATACTTACCCGTTGTGGTATGCACAGGAAGTGGAAGGCATACGCCCGGATGTACGCATTGTAATAACCTCGCTGCTGGCGAGCGACTGGTACATGAACCAGCTGCGCTACAAAATAAACCAGAGCGACCCGGTGGATGTGATCTGGAGCAAAGACCAGGTGGCGGGCAGCAAACGTGATATTGCCTTCTTTAAACCGCAGCCGGGGATTGCAGGCGACCGGTATTACGACCTGTACGATATGATGCGCAATTACGTGGGCAGCGACGATCCATCCAAACAGGAGAGCAGGGGCACCGACATGTACCCCAGCTACCCGGTAAAAAAAGTGGCAGTGCCTGTTGATGCAGCCGTGGTAAAACAAAACGGAACCGTGCAGGCGGGCGACAGCATATTAACGGCCCTGCGTTTTGAAATACCCAAAAACACGCTGTACAAAAACGACATGGCTGTGCTGAACATTATTGCTGCCAATAAATGGAAACGACCCATTTATTTTACGATGGATAACAACAATACCAATCTCGGCTTCAGTCAGTACCTGCGTAAAGACGGGCTGGCGTACCGCCTGGTGCCGGTATCGAATAACAGCGGCTACAACGCCACGGCGATGTACGATAACGTAATGAACAAATTCGGTTATGGCAGCGCCAACATACCCGGTGTATATTTTGATGAAGAGAACCGCAAACAGCTGGACATCATCCGCACCGCCAATACTGAACTGGCCATTAACCTGCTGGATACCAACCGCACCGACGAGGCGCGTAAGGTACTGCATAAAACCGACCGCATGTTTTTGCAGGAGAACCTGGCTTATGGCATGACGAGCAAGAACAACGACCATAACCGCATATCCCTCCTGTTTCTGCAGGCCTGTTACCGGGCCAACGAGCAGCAGCTGGCGCAGAAGGTGCGGGATTCTGTAAAACACGACCTGGAGCAGCAGATTAAGTATTACGACACCCTGGGCGAGCGCCAGGCGAACGGGATGGCCTACGAAAGAAACTCGGCCGTTAGCCTGTTAAATAATCTTGAAGCGCTCGAAAAAATGTACCGTACCGGCAAACCGGCCTCGCCCGAGAGCAGGCTGATGGACACAAAATAAACGCCATTCATTTGGCTGAAATGCATTCCAGGTAAGGGATTCGTAAAAAAAGACCCTGGCCTGGAATGTGTTTTTCAGGGCCGGTTTGGGGCCCGGAATTTTATGTTTTATAATTCAACAGTTTACATTAGGTTTGCCAGTCTTAAAAAAAATCCAAAATTGGTATGAATTTTAAAAGGATCAACAACATCACTGGTTGGATCGTTTGTTTGATAGCCTGCACCGTTTACATTTTAACGGCTGAGGCTGCCGGAAGCTTATGGGATTGCGGCGAATTTGTGAGCAGCTGCTTCAAGGTACAGATTCCACACCCCCCGGGAGCTCCCCTGTTCGTATTAATCGGACGTTTATTCATTATCCTATTCGGCGGTAACCCGAGCACTGCAGCCAAAGGCGTAAACATTATGAGTGCCCTGGCCAGTGGATTTACCATCCTTTTCCTTTTTTGGAGCATCACCCATTTTGCCCGTAAAATTGTTCAGAAAGGCGACAAGCTCAAAACCTTTACCAAGGGTGAGCTGTGGAGCATTATGGGGGCAGGCGCCGTTGGTGCACTGGCTTATACTTTCTCCGATTCGTTCTGGTACAGCGCAGTGGAAGGTGAGGTGTACGCACTGTCTTCCTTTTTTACCGCACTCGTATTCTGGGCCATGCTGAAATGGGAAAACCAGGCCGACGAGCCGGGTGCCGACAGGTGGATTGTGTTTATCTTCTTCATGATCGGTTTGTCTATCGGTGTGCACCTGTTAAGCCTGCTGAACATCCCTGCCATCGTGATGATCTATTATTTCCGCCGGAAAGATTCTTTCAACTATGCCAAACTGCGCAGCTACTTTATCTGGATTGTGCTTATTGGTGGTGTGCTGGGTGCTATACTGGCCTATATCGGTGCATCGGGCGAAGTGAATGCTGAACGCGGCATTGTAAGCGTAGACGGTACAGTGGCCACCCTGGTGTTCTTCGGCTCGCTGATTGCCATTGCGCTGCTGTTCCTGGTTGAACGCGCCAACAAAGCCAAAAAAACATACTACGGCGGTATTTATATCTTTTTTGTGATTGCCTGTGCCATTACAGGTATTGTACAGGTAGCGGTGATACAGTACTCTGTTAAGGTGGCCGGCTACTTCGATATCTTCTTTGTGAACTCAGTGGGTATGCCGTATTTCTCCGGCTTTATCATCTTTTTTGTGCTGCTGGCTATTGGCATCTGGCTGGGCCTGCGTTTTGCGAACAAGAAAGGCTGGGGTTACCTGCGTTTAAGCCTGTGGTGCTTAACCTTCATACTGCTGGGTTACAGCACGTACATCACTACCATGATCCGCAGTAATGCTGACCCTGCGGTGGATATGTACAATGTGGACAACCCGATGAGCTTAGTGGGCTACCTGGGTCGTGACCAGTATGGTGATTTCCCGCTGCTGTACGGCCAGAAATTTAATGCGCAGCCTATCGATTATAAAGAAGGCACTACCAAATACGAAAAAGGCAAAGACAAATATGTAGCTATCGGCAAAGACGGCCACTACGTGTATGCTGCTGAAGATAAAATGGTATTTCCCCGTATGTGGGATGCCAGCAATGACCAGGCACACGCTGATTACTATGCTTATTTTATGGGCATCGGTAAAAACAAAGACGGCAGCTATGAGCGCGGTCCTGAGTTTGGCGATAACCTGCGTTTCTTCCTGGAATACCAGAACTACTTCATGTACATGCGTTATTTCTTCTGGAACTTTGCCGGTAAGCAAAACGATGTGCAGGGTGTGTTTGACGGTAACCCCCGTGACGGCAACTGGATTACCGGTATTGATTTTATCGACAGCATTTTCTACGGCGACCAGAGCCAGATGCCTGACAGCCTGAAAGAAAATAAAGCGCACAATAAACTGTTTGCACTGCCGCTGATACTGGGTTTAATCGGCCTGTTCTTCCATTTCAAAAGAAAAGGAGACGATGCGCTGGTTACTTTCCTGTTGTTCTTCTTCACCGGTTTTGCGATTGTTATTTACCTGAACCAGCCCGGTTACCAGCCACGTGAACGTGACTACGCTTATGTGGGTTCGTTCTATGCATTTGCCATCTGGATTGGCCTGGGTGTGCTGAAAGTGCAGGAATGGCTGGCCAAAAAAGTGAACCAGACTACTGCAGCTACCATTGCTACCGTGGTTTGTTTGCTGGCTGTGCCGGTAATTATGGCGCAACAGGAATGGAACGATCATGACCGCAGCAAAAAACTGCTGGCACCAGACCTGGCGAAAGATTACCTGGAAAGCTGTGCACCTAACGCGATACTCTTCACCTTTGGTGACAATGATACTTACCCGCTATGGTATGCACAGGAAGTGGAAGGCGTTCGCCCCGACATCCGTGTAATCAACACCAGCCTGCTGGGTATTGACTGGTATATTAACCAGCTGCGTTATAAAGTAAACCAGAGCGACCCGATTGATGTGATTGTTTCTGCAGCGCAGATTGAAGGCCGCAAAAGGGATTACGTAATGAGCCGCGGTTCGGTAGAAAATTCTATTACCCGTGGTGAAGTAAACCAGGCAGATGCCACCAAAGTGCGCGACCTGCTGGCTAAAATTGACGGCAACCGTTACTACGACCTGTACGATGTAATGAAAAATTTTATAGCCAACGATGCCTATACCTTCTCACGTGGTGAAGATGAAATGAGCTTTTACCCGGTTAGCAAATTCAGCGTTCCGGTGGATGTGAACGTGGTAAAACAAAACAAAACGGTTAACCCCGAAGACAGCGTGCTGACTGAATTGCATATTGACCTGCCTGCCCGCGGTGGTTTAATGAAAAACGACCTGGCGGTATTAACCATTATCGCTGCCAATAAATGGAAACGTCCGATCTACTTTACCAATCAGTACGGTGAGCTGGGCTTTGGCCAGTACCTGCGCAAAGACGGTTTAACTTACCGCCTGGTGCCGCTGGTGAACAGCTATATCAACACCGATTACATGAAAGACAAGCTGATGACGAAATTCCGTTCAGGCAATGCTGATGTGCCGGGTGTGTATTTTGACGAAGAAAACCGCCGCCACCTCAATACCATCCGCCGCGCTTACACCGAGCTGTCGCTTGACCTGTCGTTCAAAAACAGGAAAGAAGAAGCCCGCCAGGTGTTGAACAAGGCCGATAAAATGATGGATCCGGGTAATTTCCCGTATGCCATGGTATCGAGAGGCAATGAGCACAACCGCCTGTCGATGATGTTCCTGGAAGCAGCGTACCGTGCAGAAGACAAAGCATTGTCTGCCAAAGTATTGGCTGCACTGCGCAAAGACCTGCAACAGCAGCTGCGTTACCTGAACAGCTTAACAGGTAAAAAAGCGGAGAACATGGAGTACGACAAAAACAGTGTGCAGGGCATGCTGCGCGACCTGGATGCGCTGGAGCAGAACTACTCCGGCAAAAAGCCTAAAACACCTGAAACAGGTGTCATACTGGGCGGTGATTCCGGTTTGCCTGCAGCCGTGGATAGCGCAAAACCATAGCAAAAGCGCCATAAAGGCACTGAAATAATGCAAAAAGCCCCTGTGAAAGGGGCTTTTTGCGTTTGGGGTGGAACCAAAATCCTTAACGAACTGTTTGTAGGATAGCATGCATACATTTTGTAGCTTAGATTATGATTGGACACAGATTTATACAATTCGACCCCAATGCCTCGGGGAAAACCAGGTTTGAACAGCTGCTGGACATATTCATGCAGTTGCTTACCTACACCAGCGGAGATGTGGCAGAGGCATTACAATGGATGAACGAACTGGATAAGCAGTACCAGTTAACGGACGATGACTACGGGATGGGCGATTTTATTGACGATTTAAGGGAGAATGGTTATATACGCGATGATAACCAAACCGGGCAGATTATCATTACTGCCAAATCGGAACAGGGTATACGCAAACGCAGCCTCGAAGAAATCTTCGGAAAACTGAAACGCAGCAAACAGGGCGATCACAATACATTTAAACCGGGTCAGGGCGATGATATCAGTCCTGATTTAAAGCCATTCCAGTTCGGCGATATGCTGGAACAGATTGACTTTACCGAAAGCATCCGCAACGCACAGATCAATCATGGTATAGAAAGCTTTACCATGCGTGAAGACGACCTGCAGATCCGCGAAACGGATTTCAAGGCGCAGACATCTACCGTACTGATGATCGATATTTCGCATTCGATGATCTTGTACGGGGAAGACCGCATTACCCCGGCCAAGAAAGTGGCGATGGCACTGAGTGAGCTGATCACCACCAAGTATCCGAAAGATACGCTGGACATCGTGGTATTTGGGAATGATGCCTGGCCGGTAGAGATCAAGGATCTGCCGTATTTGCAGGTTGGTCCGTACCATACCAATACCGTGGCGGGGCTGGAGCTTGCGATGGATATACTGCGCAGGCAGAAAAATCCGAACAAGCAGATATTCATGATCACCGACGGTAAGCCCACCTGTTTAAAAATAGGCAAGCGTTATTACAAAAACAGTTTCGGGCTTGACCGGAAAATTACCAACCGCTGTATTAACCTGGCAGCGCAGTGTAAAAAACTGAAGATACCTATCACCACCTTTATGATAGCATCTGACCCATACCTGCAGCGGTTTGTACAGGAGTTTACCGAAACCAATAACGGCAAAGCCTTCTTTGCCTCACTTGATAAACTGGGCGCATTCATATTCAGGGATTTTGAGAGCGGTAAACGGAAAACAGTGTATTAATTACAATAATGCCTTCCTACTTACCTTTGCATCGCCCGCAATGCGTAACAGCAGCGGGATGCAGTTTCCTTGTAATACAGTTGTATTGCCACAAAAAGCAGCTGCGGCGCTAAGCGCAGGGCAGGCCTTTACGGGCCTCAACACAATCTTTCAGGAAGATTACAAACAAAAGAGCGCATGAACATAGAAAAGATCAAAACATTAGGCGAGCTGAAAAAAAGCGGATACAAACCCCTCTCAGTAAAAGAAGAAATCAGGAAAAACCTGATTGAGAAAATACGCACTAAAGAAAATCCATTTACCGGTATCATGGGTTATGAAGATACCGTTATACCCGATACAGAAAGGGCATTGCTGAGCAGGCACAACATCCTGTTCCTCGGCTTGCGCGGCCAGGCCAAAACACGCATGGCCCGCCAGATGACTGAACTGCTCGACGAGTATGTACCCATTATTGCAGGCAGCGAGGTAAACGATAACCCGCTGAACCCGCTGAGCAAATACGCGAAAGACCTGATTGCAGAACACGATGATGAAACACCCATTGTATGGCTGCACCGCAGTGAACGCTACGGCGAAAAACTGGCTACACCCGATGTAAGCGTGGCCGATTTGATCGGTGATATCGACCCCATAAAAGCAGCCAACCTGCGACTGAGTTTTGCAGATGAACGTGTAATACACTACGGCATTATACCGCGCAGCAACCGCGGCATTTTCGTGATCAACGAACTGCCCGATCTGCAGGCACGCATACAGGTGGCGCTCTTCAACATATTGCAGGAAGGTGATATACAGATACGTGGTTTTAAACTGCGTATGCCGCTCGATATCCTGTTTGTGTTTACGGCCAACCCGGAAGATTATACCAACCGCGGCAGCATTGTAACACCGCTGAAAGACAGGATAGAAAGCCAGATCCTGACACACTATCCCAAAGACATCGAAACCTCGCTCGCCATTACCGAGCAGGAAGCCGATATACTGGAAGAACAGCAACAGAAAGTAAGTGTGAGCGACCTTGTAAAACGCCTGATAGAGCAGGTGGCTTTTGAGGCACGCAACAATGAGTACGTTGACAAGAAAAGCGGTGTGAGCGCCCGTTTAACCATCGCCGCTTATGAAAACGCAGTAAGCAGTGCAGAACGCAGGGCCATTATTCACCAGGAAAAACAAACCCAGGTATGGGTGAGCGACCTGGTGGGCGTAATACCCGCCATTACCGGTAAAATTGAACTGGTGTATGAAGGCGAGCAGGAAGGTCCGTACCAGGTAGCCGTAAACCTGCTTGACAAGGCCATCCGCACACAGTTTGTGAGTTATTTCCCTAACCCGGAAACCTCCAAGAAGAAAAGAACACCGTCCGGTAAAAAATCTGTTGAAGAAAAAGAAGGTGATAACCCATACAAGGCCATCACCCGCTGGTTCGATGGCGGCAATCATGTTGACCTGCTGGTTGACATGACCGATGCAGAGAAAATTGCTGCCTTGTATAAAGTAGATGGGCTGTACGGTTTTGTAAAGAAATACTTCCCGCATGCGAATGAAAAGGAAAACGCATTGCTGATGGAATTTGTATTGCATGGCCTGGCTGCTTATTCACTCATCAGCAAAAAGATGATTGAGGGGCGTATTGAATTTAAAGATCTCATAGGCAGTATGATGAACCTGGGCCAGATGAATTTTGAGGATGATGAGATCAATGAAGATGATTTTAATTAGAGATCAGCTTTTAGCGGTTAGCTTTTTATCGAAGCGGAGAACTTAGCGAATTTTTAACCGCTCCGAAGGAGTCCTACGGACAAAGTTCACAGAGGAAAACCCCGCAAATGACATAGAGCATCAACTAAAAAGAGCGCATCGCGCTCTTTTTAGTTGTAGATGCCAACCATATAGCCATGTAACCATTGAACCATCAAATGATATTGACTTCACGTTCCAGTGTTACACCGAACTTTTCCTGTACGCTGGCGATGATTTCTGCTGATAGCTGGTAAATTTCCTTACCGGTGGCATGGGCGTAGTTAACGAGTACCAGGGCTTGTTTGGGGTAGCAGCCTGCATCGCCTTTGCGGTAGCCTTTCCAGCCGCATTGTTCAATAAGCCAGCCTGCGGCCAGTTTGGTTTCGTTGCCGGTTACAGGGTAGCCAACCATGTTGGGAAATTGCTGCTGCAACTGCTGAAACTGAACAGTGGATATGGCGGGGTTTTTAAAGAAGCTGCCTGCATTGCCAATCTCGGCGGGATCGGGCAGTTTGCTGCTGCGAATATTAATGACGGCCTGTGAAATGGCTTGTATGGATAAGTCTTTTATACCCATACGCTGCAACTCCTGTTCTATGGCGCCATACGTGGTATGAAATACGGGCTTCTTCAGCAGTTTGAAGGTAACGTTCAGGATTACAAACTGGTTGCGGTACCGGCGTTTAAAAACGCTTTCGCGGTAGCCGAAACCACAATCTTCAAGGGAAAAGGTAACAATGGTTTTATCGTGCAGGTGCCAGGCTTCAAGGGAATGGAATACATCTTTTATTTCCACGCCGTAAGCGCCGATGTTTTGCATGGGCGAAGCGCCTACACAGCCGGGTATCAGGCTCAGGTTTTCGAGGCCTGCGTAGTTTTGTGCAAGGCAGTGCAACACAAACTGGTGCCAGTTTTCACCGGCCTGCGCTTTTACGTAGTAGTAGCGATCGTCTTCACTAACCAGCTCAATGCCTTTCAGTTCGTTCTTTAATACCAATCCATCGTAGTTGCCGGTGAACAGCATGTTACTGCCGCCGCCCAATATCAGGGGGTTGCTTCCCCGGGCAGTTAATTCAGCCAGCTGTGCTGCCGATTGAAATACGGCAAATTCCCTGGCCGTAACGGCCATACCGAATGTATTAAAGGGCTGCAGCGATTTGTTGTATTCGATCATAAAGCAATGCTCTCTCTTTTTTTAACCACCTGCGTAATATCCTGTTCAATCATTTTCTCCAGCAAGGTATAACCGCCATTGGGTTCGCGGTGTGCAAACTCGCGCTCTTCAGCGGTAATGGGACTTGCCCAGTACAGGTTTATTTTATCTTCGTACATAGCGGGCATCGTTAATTCGATACCGCTTTCGAGTGCGGAGGAAAGAATAAAACTTTCAAAGGGTGCAGGCACACTGGCTGAGTGAATGGTATGCCCCTCACCAAGCCAGCTGAGCGAGCGCCAGGGCAGGTCGGCCAGGGATGATATGCCGGTGGCCATCTGCATAATTTCGTCTTCCGAGAAATCATTGGTGCTTACTGCCAAACCTATTTCCATGCGCCTGAAATCTGCTGCCTGTTCATGGTACAGGTGCTCTACCCAGGGCATGGGCCGTATGCTTACACCGAGTGTAATGAAATACACGATGCCGTTTTTCTCAAACCTGGCCAGCGCCATTGGTGGCCATTGCTGGTTGTCGATGGCGAAGTATTGCTGTACAGGCCCAAGACAGGCTTCATAGGTACTGAGCAGTTGTTCCTGTATATCTTTCCAGGGATTTTGTTTTTCATCGCTCCATTGCTGCCAGAATGCAATGGATGTAGCTGTTTTGCTGAGCAATGCATTGTCTGCTGTGAGCTCAGGCATAGGCAATACCAGTCCGTCCATAGAAGGCGCAATGCAGTCTGCCGCATAGGCAACAGGCTCTTCCAGGTACAGCGACCAGCCGGGTATAACGGCAATAATTTCGTTGTTGTACAACAGGGTAGCGCCATCGTCTTCAGGTGTCCATATCACGGCAAGCAGCGATGCATCCAGTGGTTCTTTGCCTTCGGGATGGTTGCAGGCGGTAACTTCCAGCATAGGGGCAATGCCTTCGGCAAGTGCATCAATATCCCTGTGTGCAGGGCCGGGCTGCAGGTTGCGAAGCCAGCAGCTGCGCATGTTGTAGCGTTTGCCGCTTTCTTCAGACGGGTAAATATAAAACCAGGCCGTTCGTTCATCCTGCTCAACAATCGCAAATAAGGTACTGCGGTTATTGGGCTGCTCCAGTAAAATAGCGGGTGTGCTTTCCATATCAGTATCTGTAAAAGGGTTTGTGATAACGTGTTTATACGGGATCAACATCCGGCACAATAACCACAGCCCTGTATCTTTTGTTCGATTGAATGATGGCTGTTTGCTGCTGTATTTCGGTTTTACATTGCTGTATCAATGCCGCATTGCGCGGCAGTTTCAGCAATACTTCCCATATAAACTGGTTGCGTATGCGGTGTATGGCAGGCTGGGCCGGGCCTGAGAGGTATTGCTGGAAATTGGGTTTTAAGCCGCTGATCATGATGTGGGCGGCTTCTTCGGCAATATGGTCTTCCTTGTGGCGGAATACGAGTTGTATTACGCGCGAAAAGGGCGGGTAAAAGAATTGCTGCCTGTTCTGCAACTCAAACTGAAACAGCTGCCCGTAATTGTGCTGCTGCACAAAGCCCAGCACCGGGTGTGTGGTATTGCTTACCTGTATCAGCACTTTGCCTTCGCCATCTTTACGGCCTGCGCGGCCGCTTACCTGCTCCATGAGCTGGTAGGCGCGTTCGTTAACCCTGAAATCGGCAAAGTTGAGAATGGCGTCTGCATCCAGTATGCCCACCAGGTTAACGTTTTCAAAGTCGAGCCCCTTTACTACCATTTGTGTGCCGATGAGTACATCGATGCGTTGCTGTTCAAAAAGTTTGATGAGGTTATCGTGGTCGTTTTTGCCCTTGACGCTGTCAAGGTCCATACGGGCGATGCGCATGCCCGGGAATATTTCGGCGATGGCTTCTTCAATCTTTTCGGTACCGAAATTCTTCTGTATAAAGTTATGGCTGCCGCATGCTGCGCAGGTATGCATTACCGGGTAGGTAGTGCCGCAGTAGTGACAGGCCAGTTTGTTTTTTGATTTGTGGTAGGTGAGTGTTACATCGCAATGCTGGCAATGCGGAATCCAGCCGCATACGCTGCACAGCAGGTAAGGAGAGTAACCACGCCTGTTCTGGAACAGGATTACCTGTTTGTTTTGCGCTACCGATGCTTCCAGTGCCTGCTGCAGTTTGGGAGTGATCATCACTTTGGGCTGGTTGGGCTGCAGTTGTTGCTGCCGCACATCTACCAGTTCAATTTCGGGCATGGCTACATTGCCGAAACGTTCGGTGAGTTTAACCAAACCGTATTTGCCCTGCAGGGCATTGTAATAGCTTTCGATGGAAGGTGTGGCCGAGCCAAGTAATACTTTGGCATTGAATAAACCTGCATAATATATGGCTGCATCCCTTGCCTGGTAACGTGGTGCAGGGTCTTGCTGTTTGTAGGATGAATCGTGTTCCTCATCTGCGATAATCAGCCCCAGGTTTTTAAACGGCAGCAGTAATGCAGAGCGTGCGCCCAGTACAGCCTTGATGTCGCCGCTTTTTACCTTGTTCCATATTTCCACGCGTTCATTGGGGTTGAATTTGGAATGGTATATGGCGATGTGGCCGCCGAAATGTTTCTGTAGTCTGCGGATGATCTGTGCCGTTAATGCAATTTCAGGCAGCAGGTACAATACCTGTTGCCCCTCGCGTATGCTTTGCTCAATGAGCTGTATGTAAATTTGTGTTTTACCGCTCGAGGTAACGCCGTGCAGCAGGCATACCTGTTTTTCCTGCAGCAGGTGCCTGGTTTCGTCCAATGCCTGCTGTTGTGCAGGGGAGAGGGCGAAATCGATACTAAGGTCTTTTGGCAGGCGCTGAATACGGTCAATGGCCCGTTTGGTAGCGCGCAGTATGCCTTTATCGGTAAGCGCCTTCAGCTGTGCGGAAGTAGCGCCTGATTTTTTGAGCAGTTCGCTTTGGGTGACTTCGCCGGTTGTTTTTTCGAGGTGCAGGTACGCCAGCAGCAGCTCCATCTGTTTGGGTGCGCGGGAGGTACTGTTCCAGTTATTGAGTAACCCAGCCATTGCTTCCTCGCTGTGGTAGGCAGGCTGCAGCGTAATATAGGTTTCTTTCTTTTCCTTGTATTTTTCTTTCAGCTCTTCCCACACATGGCATACCCTTTTCTCAATAAGTCTTTTAATTACGGGGTACACATGCGAGGCATCAAGAATCTGCTGCACTTCGTACAGGCGCAGTTCTTTTTTCAGCAGCAGGGCTTCGGCCACCAGGTATTCTTCATCATCCAGTCCCTCAAAATCTTCTTCGTGTTCTTCATTCCAGATAAGAATGGTTTCGCTGGATAGCTTCAGGTTTGCCGGCACTGCGGCCTGCATTACTTCGCCTTCGCTGCAGAGGTAGTAGCGGGCAATCCATTCCCAGAATTCGAGCTGCGCAGGATGAACCAGTGGTTCATTATCCAGTATGTTGAGAATAGGCTTTGGATCGAAGGCGCCGGGTTTTTCGGTAAACAGGCGTTTGATGATGCCTGCATATTTCTTGTTTTTACCCAGCACTACTTCTACGCGAATGCCTGGCTGCACGCCTGCCTGCAGGTGCGGGGGAATGCTCCAGGTATAGTTTTTAGGCAGTGCCAGCGGCACAATTACTTCTGCGTACAGGGCTGCCTGCCCGGTGGGTTGTGAAAACAATAACTGGCTGGTGTTGCTTTGCTCCGTCATTATGAGCAACGAATTTACACCCGTTTGTTGGAAGCGGGTAATTCCCTGTATCTTTTTAACCCTTCCTCCATGCGGTTGTGTACCAGCTGCTTCAGCTGCGCCATGTCTTTCATGCTGTATCCCGCTACGGGTATGGGTTCCAGGAATACCACGCGGCAGCGGCCGGGAGTAAGTGTGAAAAAGCCGCTGTAGTGCATGCGTTCAGGGGTATCTACAAACAGCAGCGGGTGAATGGCGGTTTGTGTTTCAATGGCGATGCGGAATGCGCCGTCGAAAAATTCTTTGAGCCAATCGCCGGTTTCATTGAACGTGCCTTCCGGGAAAATAAAAATGGAGATGCCTTTGTGCAGCGCTGCTTTCAGTTCACGCACGCTTTGCGCCCGTTTTTCGGCACTGCGCCTGTCAACCAATACCACGGCCATACGGTAAATAATGCCAAACACGGGGTATTTCACCATTTCATATTTGCCCAGTACACGCATGGGCTGGTGAATGCTGCGTACAATGCAGGGAATATCCATGTAGGAGCTATGGTTGGCCACGAAAATATAGTGCTGGCCGGGATCGGGCTTTGATTCGTAAATTTCTTTGTGGCGGATGCCGTTTACTGTATACCAGGCCAATGCCCACAGGTTGCAGATGCGGTAGGTGATGTTACCGCCTTTTACTTTGCCGAACAAGGCGGCAAGCAGTACAAAAGGCACTACAATCAGCATGAGTACGACAAACCATAATAAAGCCCAGATAACATAGAGGTATTGCAGGGAACGCCGGAGTGCTTTCATGCGGATAAAAATAGGGAATAGGTTTTAGCTGCGAGCTTCGAGCTGCGAGCTTTTTTTGAAGGAGATCCAAGCGGAGATTTTAGCGGGGATCGGAGCGTTTTTTATTAACCACAAAGAGCGCAAAGATTTTTGCGCAGAGGGCACAAAGAGTGGGATGTAGAATGTTAAGTTATGTTTCACTATTGACTATTCAGTATTCACCCAAGGCCTGCTCATTGTTTGAATGCACACCTAGGCTTGCCCCGGTTGTTCTTTGGAGGGGATGGCAGTGCCGTCTACGTACCACTCGCCGTCGTACTCCTGCCAAACGGTAAGGTCACATACGGGAACCGCATTGCTGTCGGCCGGTGTGAGCTTTTTGGTGGGTAATTCTTCCGGTAAAAAGGAGGGGAAATTTTCCATAGACGTTTTCAACATAAGGTGTGCGAATGTAGGTTTTTATCGGCTTGGGGAAACAGAATTTTAATCACATACCTGTGCATAAGTCGTGCCATTTGCCCTGGAAAACAGTGCTGCTGCAGGTATACCGGTTTCCTCAGCAATCCGGCCATTCAGCCATCTAAACTATCTTTGCACGATGCAACAGAACAGGCTGGGGAAATCAGACCTCTACGTAAGTGAAATCAGTTTCGGGTGTATGTCGCTCGGGAGCGATATGGCCGTGAACGAAGCCATTACCGGCAAGGCAATGGACGCCGGTATCAATTTGTTTGATACGGCAGATTTATA
This sequence comes from Deminuibacter soli, assembly GCF_003412455.1. Lineage (GTDB taxonomy): Bacteria > Bacteroidota > Bacteroidia > Chitinophagales > Chitinophagaceae > Deminuibacter > Deminuibacter soli. The sequence goes on from NZ_QTJU01000004.1 coordinate 301,739, forward strand.
CAACCAGAGTGAAAACGAACGCATGCTGGGTAAACTGCTGAAAGGCAGGCGCAGGCAGGCGATCATTGCCACCAAGGCAGGTAACCAGTGGCGCAGCGATGGCAGCGGGTGGGACTGGAACCCGCGCAAGGAATATATATTGAAAGCGGCAGATGAAAGCCTGCGCCGCCTGCAAACCGATTATATTGACCTGTACCAGCTGCATGGCGGCACCATTAACGACCCGATGGATGATACCATTGAAGCATTTGAGCGGTTGAAGGAACAGGGTAAAATACGCTGGTATGGCATTTCCTCCATTCGTCCCAATGTAATTGCCGAATACCTGCGCAGGAGTTCAATTGTAAGCGTGATGATGCAATACAGCCTGCTTGACAGAAGGCCGGAAGAAAGCTGCCTTGCCTTGTTACAGCAACACGAAGTAAGTGTACTGGCAAGGGGTAGCGTGGCCAAAGGCCTGCTGGCAGGCAAACCCGCAGCAGCCTATAACGGGTATGAAGAACAGGCAGTGGCAGCGGCAGCCAAAGCAATCGGGCAACTGGCCGTGCAACTGGAGCGCAGCGCTGCCCAAACAGCGGCGGGGTATGTGTTACAGCAACCGGTGGCTACAGCAGTATTGGGCATACGCACCCTGCAGCAATTAAATGATATGGTAGATGGAAAAGGCGTTGCTGCATTATCTGCCGCGCAGAAAGAAACCCTGCAACACGCAGTAAAGCCTGTTTTTTATACAGAACACCGTTAAGTATTATTTGAATGTTTCGGAGTAAACGGTTTTATCCAGCTCATCGGAATTGCTGCCGTACTGGGCTTTAAAACGTAACCTGCCTGCGGCATTGCGTGTGCCTGCATCGAGGCGTGAAAAGGCATAGGATTGCGGTTCTTTGGCGCCCGGCGCAATGGCGCGAACCGAAACGGCTTTATTGGGCAGGTTGTTTAATACATCGGGATCAGCCTCTTTCCATTCATCGTTAATAAGGGCCTGCAGGGAAATGGTATAATAAGCCGTATCCTGGCCATTGTTGTTTAACTGGAAATCGATTTTCTCTTTGCGATCGGGCGTTTCGAGCAGCTGAAGCGAGAGCGTTTTTGTTTGGGCGAAGCTACGCACACCTGTAAATGCCAGTACCAGCGCAGTAACCAGGAGTATTCTTTTCAGGTTGATCATGATGGCAAAGCTAATTCATAGAACCCATGTTTGCAAGTGGGGGCAGGTGAGACTACACCGGGAGAAACACCAATTGATTATTTTTGCGGCATGTACACACGTGAACAGGCATCGCAGCTGCGGCAGGCATTCTGGACGGCTTTCGGGCATTATATGCAACCCGTTCCTGCGGCTTCGGGGGAAAAAATAAACTGGGTGAACTATAAAACCGGCATCAGGCAACTGTATTTTAAAATGGATGCAGACCGGGACAATGCTTTTATCGGCATACAAATAACGCATAGCGATGCAGAGAAAAGGCACCTGTTTTACCAAACGCTGCTGCAAATGAAACCGCAGCTGCACGAGGCGCTGGATGAAGAATGGCAGTGGCAGGAAGAAACGGAAAATGAAAGCGGCAAACCGATCAGTTTTATTTATACGGAGCTGGATGAGGTAAATGTGCTCAACCAAAAAGACTGGCCAGCGCTGATCTCGTTTTTTAAACCGCGGCTGATAGCGCTGGACAGGTTCTGGTACGATGTGAAAGATATATTTGAGCTATTGGGATAAGCTATAAATATAAACGGGCCTCAGAAGAAGCCCGTTTGCGTTTACAGTAGGTCAAGGTTCCGGGATGGGAAAGTGTTTTAATGCACTGCCGGCTTATCCCGTCATCCTCCGGCGATGGGAAGATACAATTTCCTTTCATTTCGCCAACAACAGGCACAAAAATTAAAACGATGTTGCACCAATGGCCTCCGGTTTAATTGGCAAAGGGTTTTATGCGAAGGGCCAGGTTTATTATGCGCCCGTCAATAGGTGCCCACAACGGTTTAAAATCAGGATGGGTAATGCTGCCGGTGTACAGGCTTTCATGTTTGCTCTGCCGTTCATCGAGCAGGTTTTCGCAATTGAGCACCAGGCTTATTTTGTTACCGAATTTCCTTTCCGCCATCAGGGCAATGAAGTAATAGTCCGGCGTTTTACTGTCACTATCCCTGTATTGCCTGCCATTGTACGAGCCTTCCAATCCGAAACGCCAGCTATCGTTTGGCTTGTATACAGCGGTGGCTGCTGCGCGGTTGCGTGGTGTTAAGGGCATAAACTGGTTTTGCGAAAGATAGGTGCGTTCTGCATCGGTGAGTGTATAACCCAGGTAAAACTCCCAGCCGCTGTGCAGCTGCATTTGCACGTAAGTATCAAAACCTTTGGTGTGAATGGGTTTTGGCGCGTTGGCAAAACTGAGCATGCCCTGTGCATCTTCAGTACCTATTACAGGGCTGTTAATTTGCGTAACAAAGAATGCGTGGTTAATAAAGAAGCTGTTGCCTTTACCAAACTCCTTTTTGTAATTTACTTCAAAGTTCCAGCCGGCTGATTTTTCCGGGCGTACGCCGGGGCCAATGGGCAATATATCTACCAGGTCATAATCTTTTATCTGCGGCGTTAAGGCGTTGGGTGTTTTGTAGCCCATGCCAAAACCGGTACGTATGCCCCAGGTGCTGTTGATGCGCTGAAATACGGCCAGTCTTGGTAAAACAAATGTGCCGTAATCATTGTGGTGATCTACACGCAGGCCTCCTTCAATTTTGGTTTGGGGAAACAGCTGCCAGGTATCCTGTGCAAACATACCGGGCGTGGTATTGGAAAAACGGCCCAGTGGTGCGGGTGTGGCTGCATCGGGCGTAAACACATCACCGGTAATATTGATGCCGGTATTGATGTTGTGTTTGGGCAAATTGACTGCCAGTGCCGCTTCTGTATAAAAGTTCTGCTGTTTGGCATTAAACAGGTACGTATTGGTGGCAATATCCCTGTGGAACAAACTGTAACTGCCTTTGAGTGTGGCAGATACCCTGCTGCTGAAGCGGTTGCCGGCAATGAAGGTAAAAGTGTTGCGGCTGAGTTTGTTGTTTTCAAAATACGTATGCACGCTATCTGCCTTGCCATGCAATACTTCCATATCACCACCTTTGCGTTTTTCAAAACTGCCCGACCAGCCGATGGATACATAACTGTTATCAGTTGGGTAAAAGAACAGGGTGGGATGAATTAAGGTACTGTTGATGTCGGGCACATCGCTCAGGCCGTCTTTGTCAACATCTTTCTGTTGTTGAAACGTTTGGCCTGCAAACAGCGTAAAACCTGCCTGTTTCCATCTTTGCGCGTAATAGCCATTGATATTGGTTTCGCCCAATGTGCTCTGGCTGGCAACGAATGTAGCTTCTGGGGTATAGGCAGGCTTTTTTGAAATAAAGTTGATAAGCCCTGCAATGGCACCGCCACCGTAGAGCGTGGAAGCTGCACCTTTGATCAGTTCGAGTTGTTTTAAATCCAGCGGGGGAATGCTGAGTACACCAAAGCCGCCGGAGAAGCCTTCGTACAGCGGAATGCCATCGCGCAGCAGCTGGGTATACTGCCCGTTTAGTCCCTGTATGCGTATATTGGTATTGCCCGATGCTGCGGAGGATTGCTGCACCTGCACGCCGCTGATATCACCGAGTATGCTGGCGATATTGCCGGGTTTTACCATGCTTTCTTCATTCATTTCTTCCTGGCCCAGCACTTCTACTTTGGTGGTGGCATTTTCAATACGGTCGTTGGTGCGGGTTGATGAAACAACTACAGCGTTGAGGGTGTTTTCATCAGGCTGCATCAGTAACACCATATTATCTGCATTGGGTTGCAGTTGTTGTTCCAGGTCTTCATAACCCACGGCTGTAAATTGAAATGTGCTTACCGTATCGGGCAGGTGCAGTACCACGGCGCCTTTGGCGTTGCCGGTAGTAATTATTTGTTCATTGCTTTTTACCGTAACGGCGGCAACAGGTTCATGGGTTAATTTGTCCTGTACGGTAATTGTGATGGTCCGCTGTGCTGTTGCTGCAACATGCAACAATAAACAAATCAATAACAGGCATGTCCATCTGGGCATAAAAGCAGGTTTATTGCAGGTACAAATAAAAGCGCAGAATCTGGTGAAATACTGAAGCGTTGTTTGTACCTGAAATTACAACCCAACTGCATTCGTTACACGGACTGTTGCATTTGTTCGGTGAATGTGAGGGTAAAAACGTGTAAGCCATGGTTAAATGCATATTGCAGCTGGTACCCGGATACGGCACATATTTCATGGGCAATAGCCAGTCCCAGCCCGTTGTGTGCTGCATTGCCTGCATCTGCTTTATAAAAGCGGGTGAACAGGTGTGCACTGTTTAGCGGAGCGTTGCCGGTATTGCCAATCTGCAAACGGGATGGTTCGAGGGTAATGGCAATTACGCCAGTATGGGTATGGCGGATGGCATTGCTTAGCAGGTTATTGAGCAGTATATCGAGCAGGGCAGGGTTCATGGTAATAGTGGCGGGCTGTAACTGAACCTTCGTGGTGAGTTGTTGCGCGTGTATCAGTTCTTCGAGGTGTTGCAGTTTTTGGGATACTGCCTGCTCCAGGTTCAGCTGTTCGGTATCGCTGAATTGTTTGTTTTCGATTTTGGCCAGCAGCAGTAAACATTGGTTTAAATGTGTTAAGCGTTGGATGGCTTCGTAAGCAGATTGTACGGCCTGGCCCTGGTGCGGGGTGAGCTGTTCATCCTGTATCAGCACATCGAGTTTTGATTGAATGATGGCCAGCGGCGTTTGCAGTTCGTGTGCGGCATTTTCGGTAAAGTTTTTCAGAACCAGGTAATCCTGTCCTGCCTTTTGCGTGGTTTGCTGCAGTACATGGTTCATAAAATCAAACTCATCGGTACCGCTGGCAGTAAATTGCAGGGGTTGTGTGCCTGCCAGTGAAAAGCCCTGTATTACCTGCATGCTTTGGTAAAATGGCTTCCACAGCTTTTTTAATACCAGCCGGTTAATGATGGAAGAAACGAGCAATATCAGCAGCAGGGTTCCCAGCGTAATGGTAATGATGGCGGCTGTGAGGGCATCGGTATCATCGAGTGATTTGCCTACCCCGGCCGTATACCACTGCCCGCCTGCTGCTATGTTAAAACGCAGCTGGCGAAAGGGTTTTTCTTCCTGTGTAATAGGGTCGTGGAGTTTGGCATTAAACAATTGCCGTTTGTGAAAAATTGTTTTGCCGGGTGTGAATTGTATTACCTGGTCTTTCACAGGTACTACTTCGGGCAGGCGGTTGTATTTGTTTACATAGGTAATGATCTCGTGTTGTTCAATTTTTAAATCATCATCTACCTGGTCAATCAGCACATATCGCAGCAACGCATAAAATGCCCCGCTCGACAGCAGGAAAATAACCACGGTGGCCAGCAGGTTAATACGGTTGTAGCGGCTGAATAGTTTCATGTGGCTGCGGTTTACAGGCTGAATTTATAACCCATCCCGTACACGGATTGTATGTAATCGGCGCTGCCCAGCTGCAGCATTTTTTTACGCAGGTTTTTGATGTGCGTGTAAATAAAATCATAGTTGCCGGCCATATCCATATGATCGCCCCACAGGTGTTCGGCAATGGCGTTTTTGCTGATGACTTTATTTTTATTGCTGATGAAATATAACAGCAGCTCGTATTCCTTTCGGGTGAGCTCCATTTTTTTATTATTCACCAGCGCTGTTTTTTCGTTGAGGTTGAGCGTAAGTGTATCAAATTGCAGGATGTTTTTCCCGTCAAACGATTTGCGGCGTATAATGGCTGCCACGCGGGCGCCCAGTTCGCTGAGGTGAAAGGGTTTTACGAGGTAATCATCTGCACCGGCGCGCAGGCCGTTTACGCGGTCGTCGAGCGAATTCCTGGCTGAGATGATCAGTACGCCGTCGTTTTTATCACTGCTTTTCAGCTCATCGAGTAATTGCAGTCCGCTGCCGCCGGGCAGGGTAATGTCCAAAATAATACAGGCATAATCGTACAGGGTTATTTTCTCCATGGCTGCATGAAAATCGGCTGCTGTTTCGCAGGCGAACTGTTCATCCTGCAGGTAATCACAAATACTTTTCGAAAGGGCCGGTTCATCTTCTATTACCAGTACTTTCATGCTGTTTATTTTTATTGTTTGAGCCACTTGCCATACAATGCAACAGGGATATGCTTTTCAGCGCATCATTCTATAGCAGTTTTTACCCGGCTGTGTGAAATAAATCCACGTTCAGAGGCCACGGATACCCTGCAAGATAACAAACCCGGTGGGTAAAGCTTTGGCATGTTTTTTTGCCCTGCTAAGTTACACGGCCGTTGAATAGTCAGTATATATTCTTCAGATCCTGTAGAACGGGATTACAACATTCCGCAGCCACCGGCATCATACCCGGTGCGTGCATATGTGAAAAGAACAGGGAGCCGGGGCCATGCAGCTGGCAGGCGGAATGTTACTGTATGTAAAAAGGCCTCGTCCCGGTTAAGCCTGGACGAGGCCTTTTTGTTCAGCTTTCGCTTTTATCATCATTGTCGCGGTCAATAAATTCATCCTGCTGTTTGTATTGTTTATCGGCTGTGCTGGGTTTGGGATAATGCTTTTTGTGCCCACTTTCCTTGTCTGCCGCAATGGAATGGCCGTCGCTGCCTTCACGAACAGGCGCCTGGCCTTTATGTGTATCGGTACGCTCTGCATCTTTCAGTTTGCGGTTGAGCGCAGATTGGTTTGTTTGTTGCATAATAGGTGTTTAAACAACATAATCCATAAAGCATACCAGCTTTTGGTAATGCCTGGCATTGTATTGGGGTGAAAATTCCACAACTTGTGGCGTATTGTTGAGAAAGCATCAGGTGGCGGCAGGTTGCCGGTGAAATAGCCTGCGCAATTCATCCTTTGCTTGTTCAAGAATATCCAGCTGGTGTTTTGATAGGTTATGTCCTGCGCGATTGATATAAAAATTGAGCATGGACATGGCCGATTGAAAGGGCGTTCCTTTTCTGCGGTGACTTTTTTGAGCCGAACGCTTCAAAGAGCTGGCAATGGCCGCCGGATCGGTTTTGGTAAAAATGCGTTGCTGCAACGTAAGCGCATCACTGTTTTGTGTTACTGCGGCAGACCATTTACGCTTTTTGGAAGTGTTTTTGCGTTTATTGCGTGGTGTTTTTAATGGCATGGCTTTTTTAAAAGGGTGTGCAAGTAAAATACCAATATGCAACAGCCGGCAGGGAACAACGATGCTACGGTTTGCAAAAGGTAATGATAGACAAAGAGGTCAACAATCCTTTTTTAAACAAACAAGGATGCAAAAAGGAACCTGGACAGGCAGGTATTAGCCAACCCGGGCCGTACCGGTTTCCTTTGAAATTCTGTAGGAACAAACTATGGTACTGATTGTAGACGATAAAGAGGAAAACCTGTACTCTTTACGAACGCTTTTGGAAATCAATTTATTTAACGTAGATACTGCCAACTCGGGGGAGGAGGCGCTGAAAAAGGTATTGAAACATACCTATGCGCTTATCATCCTGGATGTGCAGATGCCCGGCATGGACGGTTTTGAAGTGGCAGAGGCTATTTCGGGATACGGCAAGGCCAGGGATACACCTATTATCTTTCTCAGTGCCGTTAATACAGACAAGCGTTTTATCACCAAAGGATATATGTCGGGCGGGTTTGATTATGTAACCAAGCCATTTGACCCGGATATCCTGTTGCTGAAGGTAAAAACCTTTTACCGTTTGTACGAGCAAACGCGTGAGCTGAACGAAATGCAGCAGGTACTGCGCGAAGAAATTGAATCGCGCAAGCAGGCCGAGAACGAATTGAAAGAACGTGTGGCCGAGCTGCATTCTGTGCTGCATTCTATTCCCCAACTTGCTTTTACTGCATTAACCGACGGATCGGTTGAAATTGTGAATGGCCACTGGCTGCAATATGCGCGTGACAACAACGCCTTTCCGCAAACAGAAGCGGGAGCCTTGTCTGTATCGGGCCACCTGCTTACGGCCATCAGCCGCCGTGAACAATACACGGCAGAGCTGGCCATACAACATATTGCCACAGGCGAGTATCGCTGGCACCTGCTGGCCATTACACCGGTACGGCACAACAATGAAATTATTAAATGGGTAGGCACCTTTACGGATATACACCAGCAAAAAATGATCAACGAAATGCTGGAACGCGGTGTGGCCGAACGTACATTGGCCTTGCAGAAAATGAATACCGAACTGGAAACCAGCAATCACGACCTGCAGCAGTTTACCTCGGTAGCCTGCCACGATTTGCAGGAGCCGCTGCGGAAGATCCAGATATTCAGCCATATGGTGCGGGATAAGTACCTTGCAGACCAGTCGGAAGGCGCGATGTACCTGGACAGGGTGATGAATGCCTCTACCCGCATGCGTTTGCTGATTAACGACCTGCTCAGTTACTCTGAAATATCCATTACCAGGCTGTTTGCGCCGGTTGACCTGAATGATGTGATTGCCGATATACTTACTGACCTGGAGCTGGTTATTACCGAGAAACAGGCCAGTATTCATATCGATGATATTCCATTGGTAGAAGCAGTGCCGGGCCAGATGCGGCATGTGTTCCAGAACATCATCAGCAATGCGCTGAAGTTTTCACGAAAAGAGGTGACACCTGAAATACGCATTAAAGCTGCACTGGTGAACGATAAAGATGCTGCGGCCGAACCGGATGCAGCAGGCAGTTATTGCCGCATCAGCATCAGCGATAATGGTATCGGGTTTAATGAACGGTATCTTAGCAAAATATTCACCATATTCCAGCGCCTGCATTCCAAGGAAGAATACGAGGGTACAGGCATTGGTTTGGCCATTGCAAAAAAAGTGATCGACAAACACAACGGCTTTATCACTGCCACCAGTAAGGAGCAGGAAGGATCGACCTTTATTATTGTGCTGCCGGTAAAACAACAGGCAGCAGAACAGGTGCCGGTATAACAATCCTGCACCGCTGACAAACACCGCCATCAAACAACATTTTATACAGAGGGTATATACAACAATGAATACACAAGCGAGTTTTAAAAGAAATCTGATTGTAGGCTTCGGGCTTTCGCTGCTGCTGCTGGTAGTGAGCTCGGTGGCATCGTACATGAGCATCAGTAACCTGCTGGATAGTACCAAATGGGTAAACCATACCTATAAAGTAATACAGGGGCTGGATAATGTGATGTCTACTTTAAAGGATGCAGAAACAGGGCAGCGCGGCTACCTGATCACCGGTGATGATGTTTTTCTTGAGCCATATAAAGGCGCAAGGGAAAGAGCACTGGGGTACTTACAGGATGTGCATGATCTCACACTGGATAACCCTGCGCAAACAACCTCGGCGCTACAGCTGAAAGAACTCATCAGTCAGCGCATAGAGGTATTGCAGAAGGCCATTGATCTTGAAAAAGAGAAGCGCACCATTGATATACAGGATTTGAAAAAGGGTAAGGAGTATATGGATAACGCGCGTTTGATAGTGGAGGAAATGAAAAGCCGCGAGCAGGGATTGTTAACAGTGCGTACCAACTCTATGAACCGCTATGCGGGTTATACACCGCCATTGATCGTGGTGGCTGCCATACTTGCCATTCTTATTACCATATTCTTCTATGCACGTGTGCAGAACGATTTTGACCAGCGGCTGAGGCTGCAGCTGGAATTGCAGGCCAAAGATGAAGATATCAGCCGCCGTATAGATATTGTACATAAAATAGCAGGTAAGATTGCTGACGGTGAATACTCCACCCGTGTAAACGACAGTGGCAAAGACGGGTTGGGCAGCCTTGCCTACTCGTTAAACCGCATGGCAGGTTCACTGGAAAGCTCGTTCAACCTGTTGTCTGAAAACGAATGGCAGCAAACCGGCATTGCCACATTGAACGAGATAATGATTGGTGAAAAAAGCCTGGAGCTGCTGACAAAAGATGTGATTACCTACCTCGCCGAATATACCCAATGCAGCGCAGGTGTTTTTTATGTGATGGAAGAAAAAGAACTGCATTTTTTCAGCAGCTATGCATTTATGCCCGGCACTGCAAAAAATATTATACTGCCCGGCGAAGGTTTACTGGGGCAGAGTGTTGAAAGCCGCCACGAGATCATACTCACCGATATTGCGCCGGATGCCATGCAGGTGCAGCTGGCTACCGGTGTAATAAAACCATCGCAGATTATAGCCTTCCCTGTATTTGATGGTCATACCGTAAAAGGTGCGATTGAACTGGCTGCTGTGAAGCCATTTGAAGCACGGCATATCCAGTTCCTGAAATCTGCCGCACACAATATTGGCGTGGTAGTAAACCGCACGCAAAGCCGGAAAAAGCTGCAGGAGCTGCTGGAAGAAACACAGTCACAGGCAGAAGAGCTGCAATCACAACACAGTGAGCTGGAAAACCTGAATACCGAACTGGAACTGCAGGCGCAGAAGCTGCAGGCATCTGACGAAGAGCTGCGTGTACAGCAGGAAGAACTGCTGCAGGCCAACCAGGAACTGGAAGAAAGAAGCCACCAGCTGGAAGAACGCAACCAGCTGATTGTTGACCGCAACCGCGAAATACAACAGCAGGCAGAAGAACTGGCACTGAGCACCAAGTACAAATCGGAATTCCTGGCCAATATGTCGCACGAGCTGCGTACGCCGCTGAACTCTATCCTGCTGTTGTCAAGACTGATGTCTGAAAACAAGAACAACAACCTTTCCGGTGAACAGGTAGAATATGCACAGGTAATACAAAGCTCGGGCAAAGGGCTGCTGTCGCTTATTGATGAAATACTGGACCTGTCCAAAATTGAATCCGGCAAAATGGACCTGGAATACCACCAGGTAGCGCTTACCGCACTGGCGGCCAACATGAACGCCCTGTTTCAGCCACTGGCAACAGAAAAGAAACTGGCATTCGGGATCAACATAGCAGCCGGATTGCCGGCGGATATAGAAACAGACCAGCTGCGATTGGAACAGATTGTGCGCAACCTGCTGTCGAACGCATTTAAATTTACCTCGAAGGGTTCTGTTACCATGAATATTGCGGCAGTGCCGGGTACAACAGATAAGATCAGTATTTCGGTAGCGGATACCGGTATTGGTATTGCGCCCAATAAACAACAGCTTATTTTCGAAGCCTTTCAGCAGGCAGATGGTTCCACCAGGCGCAAGTACGGCGGAACAGGGCTGGGCTTGTCTATCAGCCGTGAGCTGGCCAAATTGCTGGGCGGGGAAATACGCATAGAAAGTGAGCAGGAGAAAGGCAGCAACTTTACCGTGATTATACCTGTATCACAAAAAGCAGCGCGTGAAAGCCGCTCTGCCACAGTGTTTGCGCCCTTGCCTTCTGCAGAGCCTGAAAAAACAACAGCGCCTGTAACAGAAGTAAAAGACCGTGCAAAAGATCCCCGTTATACCACCACGATTATCCCGGCGGCCATACCCGATGACCGCGACAGCATTGGAGGAGACGACCGCGTAGTATTAATTATTGAAGATGATACGCACTTTGCCAAATCCATACTTGACTATACACACCAGCAGGGGTACAAGGGTATTGTTGCCGTGCGTGGTGATGAAGGGGTGGAGCTGGCGCGCAAATTCAAGCCCATGGGCATTTTACTGGATATACAGCTGCCTGTGAAAAACGGCTGGGAGGTAATGGAAGACCTGAAAAATGATCCGCAGACCAGGCCGATACCGGTGCATATAATGTCATCGTTTGAAGTGAAGAATGAAAGCCTGCAGAAAGGTGCGGTTGACTTTATCAACAAGCCGGTGGCCTTTGACAAAATGCAGGAAATTTTCAACAAGATTGAATATGTACTTACACATCATCCCAAGAAAGTACTGATTGTTGAAGAAAACGCGAAGCATGCCAAGGCGCTGGCCTATTTCCTCAATACATTTGACCTGAACCTGGAGGTGAAGAGCAACATAAATGAAGGCGTCGAATCTTTACAAAAGAATGAAGTAGATTGTGTCATTCTCGATATGGGCGTACCGGCACAAAAAGGCTACGAAACACTGGATGCGGTGAAGAAGACCGCGGGGCTGGAACACATACCCATTATCGTGTTTACGGGTAAAAGTCTTTCAGCGGCAGAAGAGCTGCGCATCAAGAAATATGCAGATTCCATTATTATTAAAACAGCGCATTCATACCAGCGCATACTGGATGAGGTGTCCCTGTTCCTGCACCTGGTAGAAGAGAAGAACAATGAGCAGGTGGTAAAGAAAAAGTACAAGAACCTGGGTTCTATCAATGAAGTGCTGCAGGGCAGGAAAATACTGATTGCCGATGATGATGTGCGCAATATTTTCTCGCTTACCAAAACACTGGAGAGTTATAAAATGAACGTACTTTCCGCTATGGATGGTAAGGAAGCGCTGAAGCTGCTGAACGAAAACCCGGATACAGACATTGTGCTGATGGATATGATGATGCCTGAAATGGATGGCTACGAAACCACACGGCGCATCCGTTTTGAATACAAATGGAAGAACCTGCCGGTGATAGCCGTTACAGCAAAGGCCATGACGGGCGACCGGGAGAAATGTATCAATGCCGGAGCATCGGATTATATTACGAAGCCGGTGGATATTGATCAGCTGCTGTCGCTGCTGCGCGTATGGTTGTATGAAAGGGCTTAATGGTGAATAGTGAATCAATGTCGCTTAGTTAACGGTTCCTTTGTGAACTTTGTGGGTTTTCCCTTTGCGTTCTTTGCGGTTAAAAATATCAAATACGCTTACCTAAACGGCATTGAATAGTGAATTACAATACAGGCTAGTAGCTTAAAGCTTGTAGCTGGTTTTTAAAAAGTTTTGCAGAGCCGGTAGCGGCGAAACGAATATGGACAAACATATACTGATTATTGATGATGATGCCCGCAATATTTTTGCGCTTACAGCTGTGCTGAAGGCAATGGGCTATCAATGTATTTCAGCCCTGGCTGCCGAAGAAGGGCTGCAACTGCTGGCCACACAACCCAATATAGGACTGGTGTTGCTGGATATTATGATGCCCGATATGGACGGCTACCAGGCCATTGCGCATATACGCGGCAACCCGGCCACTACAGGCATGGTGGTGTTTGCCGTAACGGCACAGGCCATGATCGGTGACCGGGAAAAATGCCTGGAAGCAGGCGCCAATGAATACATATCCAAACCTATTGACGTTGATATATTGACCGCATTATTACAGAAATACCTTTAAATACTATCGTTTGGAAGGAAACTATGTGAAGGATGATGAAGTGGAGCTGCTGCTGAGCGATCTGCTGGATGCATACGGGTATGATTTTACCAACTATGCACGCGCTTCTATTAAACGGCGGATTAACCGGCTGTTTTTGCTGGACCGGTTTCCCAGTTTTGCTGAAATGCGCTACCGTGTTAAAAACGATCCTGATTACCTGCGCCGCGTTGTAGAACAGATATCGGTAAATGTAACCGAGATGTTCCGGGACCCCGCGTTTTATAAAACCCTCCGCAACTATGTGCTGCCCATGCTGGCAACACGGCCATCGGTAAAAATATGGCATGCAGGCTGCGCAACAGGCGAGGAGGTATATTCAATGGCCATACTGCTGAAAGAAGCAGGGCTGCTGCACAAATCACTGTTGTATGCCACAGACATTAACCCGGTTGCACTGGAGAAGGCGCGCAAGGGTATTTTCCCGATCAGTGAAATGAAGTATTATTCCGAAAACTATATTCTCTCCGGCGGAAAGTCGGAGTTCTCTTCTTATTATACTGCACAATACAACTGGGCCAAGTTTGATGAAACACTCAGCCGGCGCATGATACTGGCCACACACAACCTGGTTTCAGACAGCTCGTTCAACGAGTTTCAGCTGATCATTTGCCGCAATGTGCTGATCTATTTTGATAAGGTGCTGCAGGATAAAGTATTCAAATTATTTGATGCCAGCCTGGAATCACTCGGCTACCTGGCGCTGGGTTCAAAGGAAACGCTGCGGTTTTCTTCCATTGTAGGCCATTACCGGCAGATAGAGAACAGGGAGAAGATCTGGAAGAAAGTGAAATGAAGCTGCAAGCTTCGAGCCGCAAGCTACGAGCCGATAGCTTTCAGGAAGAGCGGAGCGAAGGTTTATAGCGGAGCTATAAGCGGATTTTTTAAACAGGCAAGAATCACAGGGGTGATGAAGCCCATATTCCCCAGAAATGCATTAGAATAAAATAGATGTGTTGACTGGTAGCATTTTTTCTTAGAAAAATAAATCAGGTTGCTTATTTTAGCTACTTCACGGGGCATCTGAAGAAAATTTCTACTGTTTTGAAGGAGAATGGCTACAAAGAAAAAGAACTGCTGACGCAAACGTCAACCGGGTGCGAAACCGCATTCAGGGAACTGTTTGTGTTGTACCGCAACAAGGTATATTCTTTTGCCATGCAGCTAACCCATCACACTGCTGTTGCCGAAGAAATTACGCAGGATGTATTTCTGAAGCTCTGGCAAAGCCGCCTTCAATTGCGCGAGGTAACACATTTTAATGCTTACCTGCGCGTAGTGGTGCGTAATACTGCTTACACTTATCTTAAGAAGATGGCCAGCGAAAAACTCGCGCTTGCCGCTATGCCACCCACCGTTTTACCATTGACGGATTGCATTACCGAACAGCAGGTTGTATTTAATGAATGCCATGGCATGCTGCAACAGGCTATTGCCCAATTACCCGGGCAACAGAAAAAAGTATACCTGCTGAGCCGGGAAGATGGTATGGCTTATACGGAAATTGCCAGCAGTATGGCCCTGTCTGTAAATACCGTGAAAGATTATATGAAGCAGGCTCTCCAGTTTATCCGCCGCTACATGCATACCCGCCTGGGTATGTGGCTGCTATGTTTCCTGCTTTGGTTGCAGGCTTAATTCCTTTTTTTAATTATTGCGTGCACTGTATTTTCTTATTGTTAATTTTTTTTCTTTTTTACCCACCCTCGCTGCATGGTTGTGTAGTCTATAGACTAACAGGGCCCGACTACGACCTGAGCCAACCAAATTTATGATGCAACAACAGCGATTGCGGCAATTGCTGCAGCTACGCATAGAACAAAAACTAACTGGTGAAGAAGCACTGGAACTGGATGCTGCTTTGGCCGACGAAGCCAATGCGCCCATGATACAGGCTTTGCTGGAAGCGTTGTACGATGAGCTGCCCCAAACACATACACTTGCTGAAAGTGCTGCTGATGCTATGTTTCAACAGGTAGTACAGCCAGAAGATAAACCTGTTATGCGAAAGCGCCGCCTGCGCGGCAGGTATGCGGCCTTGCTGGTGGCAGGCGTATTGCTCGCCAGCACGGGTGTGTGGTTGTTATACAAACCTAAGCATGCTGCCGTACTGCCGCTGGCACAGAAAACAGTAACACACGATGTGGCGCCGGGCGGTAACAAGGCAACATTAACACTGGCCGATGGATCGAGCATTGTGCTGGATGATGCCGGCAACGGCACCTTAACCCAACAGGGCAATACCAAAGTGATTAAACTGGGTAATGGCCAGCTGGCATACAATACCGCAGGAGGCAGCGGTAAGCAATCATTGTTCAACACCATTTCCACACCACGCGGGGGCCAGTACCAGGTAGTATTGCCCGATGGCAGCAAGGTATGGCTGAACGCCGCATCTACACTGCGTTTCCCGGCAGCATTCCCGGCAACGGAGCGCGAGGTGGAACTTTCTGGCGAAGGTTATTTTGAAGTAGCGGCAGCAACAACGCCGTTTAAAGTGAAAGTGAATAATATTTCGGTAGATGTGCTGGGTACACATTTCAACATCAACGCTTACCCCGATGAAACAGGCACACGTACTACTTTGTTACAGGGAGCCGTGAAAATAAGCTCGGCCTCGGGGCAAAACATATTAAAGCCCGGTGAAGAAGGCGCAGCGGACAATAATGGCGGCATACACGTGAAAGCAGCAGATACAGAAGATGCAGTAGCCTGGAAGAACGGCATCTTTTCTTTTCATGGCGATGATGTGCAAACCGTAATGCGTGCGCTGAGCCGCTGGTACGATGTGCAGGTGAGCTACGAAGGAAAAATACCCGAGCACCGCTTTGAAGGCCGCATCTGGCGCAACTATACACTGGCACAGGCGCTCGCTGTGTTACAGGCCAGTGATGTACATTTTAAAATTGAAAACCGGAACCTGGTGGTATTGCCATAAACAATATAACTGCTACTTATTATGCAACGACAACTACATGGAAAAACGCTTCCGCAAAAGGAAGTTCTAACAGCCAAGGGCTGCAGAGTAATGAGAATAATTGCCTTCCTGCTCTGCATGGCCTGCCTGCAGGTTAGCGCCAAAGGCCTTACGCAGGAAATTTCACTTACAGCCAGCAAGGTGCCGCTGAAGAAGCTGATGGGTGAAATAGAAAAACAAAGCGGGTATTTTTTTCTGTACGACCAGACACTGGAGCTGAATGCCAAAGTGGATGTGCACGTGCAGCACGCCTCTTTGCAGCAGGTGTTAAACCTGTGCTTTAAAGACCAGGGGCTGGAATACCAGATTGTTGAAAAGAACATTGTTATTAAAAAGAAACAACCGGCCAAACAGGCGACCCCTGCTGTGTTTGAAGCCGTGGCTGATTCGTCCGTAATTATAAAGGGTAAGGTGCAGGATGATAAATCACTGCCTTTGGCTGGTGTATCTATCAGGCTTACCGGCTATTCGATGCAGACACAGACCGATAACCGCGGTGTATTTACCATTAAGGCGCCCAAGGCGGATGTACAGCTGGAATTCAGTTATGTTGGTTATAAGACCCAGCAACTGCAGGCAACCGGTACCATACCCATGATTATTACGCTGGAGGCAGATCAGAATAAATTGAATGAAGTAGTAGTAACGGCGCTGGGTATTACGCGTAAAGACCGGTCACTGGGTTATTCTTCACAGGCCGTAAAAGGTGACAACCTCACCCTTACCAAAGAACAGAATGCCATTGGTTCGCTGGCAGGTAAAATTGCCGGCGTGCAATTGTCCGGCTCATCCGGCGCCAGCATGGGTGGTACGCAGAAAATTCAGATTCGCGGTATGAACTCGCTGACGGGTGATGGCCAGCCATTGATTGTGGTAGACAATACACCGATCTCTGACGGAAACTTTGCCGGTAAAAACGGTCCTGATTACGGTAACCTTTCGCAGGACATTAACCCCGATGATATTGAATCTGTCAATGTGCTGAAAGGCCCTGCCGCCTCTGCCTTATATGGCTTGCGTGGCCAGTACGGCGTGGTGATGATCACCACAAAGAAGGGCAGCAAAAATGCCAAAGCCCCGGTGGTTAATCTCAGCTCAGCCTTTTCACTGGAAAAAGCCGGCAACTTTCTGCCGCTGCAGAATACATATGGTGCCGGTTCGAAACTTACTTTTGCTACCGTAAAAATCAATGGTGTTGCCACGCCTTATGTAGATGGCACCTGGGATGAAAGCTGGGGCCCTAAAATGGACGGCACCCTGGTACGTCAGCAATACAGCTTTTACCAGGCAGATCCTGATTTTGGTAAAGCCACACCGTTTGTACCACATCCCGATAATATCAAAGACTGGTTTGTTACAGGCCATACCATTAACAACAGCATTTCTATGTCGGGCGGTTCACAGGCAAGCACCTTCCGCCTGTCGTACAACAACACCGATATACGCGGTATTGAACCGAACACTTACCTGAGAAGAAACAACCTTACCTTCAATGGCTCGCTGAACCTGGCCACCAACCTGGTAGTTACAACCAGCTTCAACTATGCGCAGAACAAGGGCCAGCGTCCTTCGCAGGGATACTACAATGGTTCAAGAAATTTTTACCAGTGGTTTGAACGCTCGCTGGATATGAAAAAGCTGAAGCAGTACAAATATGCGGACGGTACTTTTTACCAGTGGAACGTAAATGATCCCGACGAAGATGGCGTACAGCGTAATGCGAAACCAATTGACTGGAACAATCCTTATTTCGAAGCATATGAAAACCCCTCTCACGATAACCGTGACCGCTTCTTTGGCAATGTGGGCTTAACTTATACCATTATCCCGGGCCTGCAGGTGAGCGGTTTTGTAAGGGAAGATACTTATACGCAGAATATTGATACACGCAATGCAGAAGGTGGCCGTTACCTGCCCAGCTTCGCTATCAGCAAATTCCAGAATAAGGAAATGAACTATGAACTGATGGCGCAGTACACCAAACAGTTTGGTAAATTCTCGCTTGCTGCAAACGTTGGTGGTAATATTCTTACACAGAACTATACTGAGCTGAACCAGGCGACTGTGGGCGGTTTTATTACACCTGCCTTCTTCAATATTTCCAATTCGCTTGAACGGCCTACGGTTTCAAATATCCAGATCCGTAAAGATATCCGCAGCGCATATGCTACAGCAACACTGGGCTGGGACAATACCTATTTCCTCGACGCAAGCCTGCGCAGGGATATCTCTTCTGCATTACCGGCAGATAACAATGCTTACCTGTATCCATCTGTGTCGGGAAGCTTTGTATTCAGCGAACTGCTGAAACTGCCTGCGCTTTCGTTTGGTAAAGTAAGGGCCAGCTTTGCTCAGGCAGGGTCAGATCTTGCAGCTTATAAAACAAATAATTTTTATGTAGTGGGCAGTCCGTACGGCACCGATTTCCCGGTATACCTGCCCGATACGCGTAACAATGCCAACCTGAAACCCTCACTGGGCACGGCTTATGAGGGCGGGCTTGAGCTGCGTTTCTTTAAAGACCGTTTATCGCTGAATGCCACTTACTACAAACAGGTGAATAAAAACCAGGTATTAACAGTAGATGTACCCGGCGGAAGCGGTTACAGCGCTGCAGTAATTAATGCCGGTGAAATAACCAACAATGGCGTGGAGTTTACCCTGGGTGGCTACCCGGTAAAAACAAAAGATTTCAGCTGGAACAGCAGCCTCAATTTTAACCGCAACAAAAACAAAATCGTATCGCTGTATCCCGGTTTAAATACCCTGCAGCTGGATATGAATACTTATTCCGGTTTCAGCGTATACCTGAACGCCAATGTGGGTGAACCCTTTGGTACACTGGTAGGCAGCGCTTACCAGCGTGATCCGAAAAGTGGTAAAATACTGCTGGATGCAGCTAACCTGCCGCTGTACAATACCACCCATAACTTTGGCTCGGTACTGCCCAAGTTTACCGGCGGCTGGCAGAATACCTTTACCTATAAAAACTTTGACCTGGGTGCTATGATCGATTTCCAGAGCGGCGGACAGTTCTTCAGCTGGACACAGATGCTGAGCGTGAAATCGGGCCAGGCAGCGATTACAGCGGCGATGAACGACAAAGGGCACAATGTGCGCGACCCGCTGGCAGATGGCGGCGGTGTAAAAGTAAATGGCATTTCTGCAGCAACAGGCCAGGAAGTAACGGCTTATGTGGATGCACGCAACTACTACCGCAACACGCTTGGTACAAAAATTTATGAGAACTGGCTGTACGACGCCACCTATATCCGCATGCGTGAAATAAGACTGGGTTACACTTTCAGCAAAGCGCAATACACCGGCCTTCCTTTTAAAAGCATCAACCTTGCGTTTATTGCACGCAATCCGTTTATGATTCACCAGAAAGCGCCGAAAGGACTTAACCCTGCAGAACTGGCCACCGGCTCCTCATCGCTTAACTGGCTTGAAACCGGTCAGCTGGCTACAACCCGTTCTTATGGTATCAGCTTAAACGTTAACTTTTAAAACAGCAGCAATGAAAAAATTCAGATACAGCCTGGCAGCACTTGTTTCCATTTCACTGCTGCACAGTTGCACCAAGTTTGATGACAATATTAATGTAAGTCCGAACTATCCCACCAACACCTCCAATGCTACACTGCTCACGTATGCTGAAACGCAGCTGCAGTACACAACGGAATCGCCTTACGGGATATTGTTTGCACAGCAACTCTCTGAAAAGATATATACCGATGCATCGCGTTATACAACGGTGAACTACGATTATTACTGGATTTATACAGGTCCGCTCATGAACCTGAACCTGATACTGAACAGCAATATTCTTAACGACCAGTACGGCTCTAAAAACAACCAGCTGGCTGTAGCGCGTATACTCAAAGCTTATTTCTTCTGGCATGCTACCGACCGTTGGGGTGATTTGCCTTATAAAGAGGCACTGGCGGGTGAGAAGAACTACACACCTGTATACGATACACAGCAATCTATATACACCGATTTGCTGAAAGAGCTGAAAGAAGCAGCAGCGCAGATAGACAATGGCGCCGGTGTGGCAGGTGATATTATGTACGGCGGAGATATGGATAAATGGCGCAAGCTGGCCAATACGCTGCGTATGCTGGTTGCACAACGCCTCAGCAAAATAACGCCGGATATTGCGCAGGCAGAATTCGCCGATGCCTATGCCAATGGCGGCTTTACCGGTAATGACGACAACTGGGTGTACAGGCATATCGCTGAAACAGCCAACCAGAACTACTGGTACTATGTATTCAGCATTCAAAACCGTTTGTGGTATTGCATCAGCGAGCCGCTGGTGAATTACATGAAACCCTATGGCGATCCTCGTTTGAGTACTTATGCTGACCCCAATGAAGACGGTGCGTACGTGGGCTTGCCGTACGGGCTGGATGCCAATGCTGCCGCCGGTTATGCACCTGCCGATGTATCGTACCTTGGTGCTGCTATCCGCAAACAGGATGCACCTTCTTACCTGGTTACTTATGGCGAGTTGTTGCTGGCACAGGCAGAGGCTGCTAAAAAAGGCTGGATCAGCGGTGGTGATGCTACTGCGGCGGCTGACTACAATGCAGCTATTACGGCTTCGGTAGCGCAATGGAACAATGGTGATACTACCGGTGTGGGCGCATACAAATCGCACGACGCTATTGCTTATGACGCAGCCAATGCATTAAAACAAATCGGTTACCAGCGCTGGGTACATTTGTACATGAACGGCTACGAGGCCTGGGCAGAGTGGCGCAGAACCGGTTATCCTGAATTGCAACCTGCACCCAATAACAACAACCAGCCTGTTCCCAGAAGACAGGGTTATCCAACTACAGAACCCAATATCAATACGGCTAACTATAAAAAAGCGATTGATGAGCAGCCGGGTTTAAATGGCAAAGATGACCTGAATGGCCGTGTGTGGTGGGACAAACAATAGTAAACAACAGCACAACGAAACTGGCAATAAATATTCCCCTTACATGAGAAAACAATGTTGGTTAGCAGCACTGTTCATTTTTCACCTGGCAGGCGCCGGTGCACAATCCGTTAAAGATAGTGTGCCGGCACCCATTGCCGGTGGCGTAGTAACCCTTTCTGTGTGCAATAACCGCTTAACACCCGATCAGCGGGCAGAGATGGTGACGCAAACATTGCTGGGTACGCCTGTTCAGATTCTGCGTAAAGACAAAGGTTATTACCAGGTACGCACGCCCGATGGCTATGTGTCGTACACGGAAATGAGCGGCGTGCAGCTGCTTGATACTACTGCATTGAAGGCATGGCTGCATGCGGATAAAATTGTATACACAGCCGGGTATGGTTATGTACTGGATGCACCGAACAAGCATGGCGCACAGGTATCTGACCTGGTAGCAGGTGATATACTGCGCGTGCTGCGTAAAAAAAGGCGTTACTACCAGGTACAGTTTCCCGACAATCGCACCGGTTATGTACCGGTAAAAGAAACGATGCCTTATACACAATGGGTAGCGCGCAAAAATCCCGATGCAGCGGCCATACTGGCTACTGCGCAGCGTTTTACGGGTGTTCCCTATCTCTGGGGCGGCACTTCGGTGAAGGGGGTGGATTGCAGTGGTTTTACCAAGAGCTGTTATTATCTCAATGGCATTGTACTTCCCCGCGATGCTTCACAGCAGGCATTGGTAGGTGAGCCGGTTGATATTACCGAACATGATACCATCAGCAACAGCAAATGCCTGCGAAACCTGCAGGCCGGCGATCTGTTGTTCTTTGCCGTAAAAAAAGGTACGCCGCAACAGCATGTGATTCATACGGCCATTTACATGGGTGGTGGCCGTTTTATACAGGCAGCAGGCATGGTGCGGGTGAACAGTATTGTGCCCGGAGCGCCTGATTTTGATGCGCGGGAATATGAGCGCCTGGTAAGCGCAAGGCGCATGCTTACGGCGATTGGAACAAATGCGGTAACGCGCGTGGAGGCGCATCCGTACTATCAGTGAGAAAGAGGAATCGAGAATCGACAGTCGAGAATCGAGATGATCGTAGCGAGTTCGATTCGTGAGTGACTTTGCGAATCTTTTTTGAATGCCCGTGGTTGCGACTGCGGGCATTTTTTTGCCATTAATCCATTCACCCATCAATCCAAATTCCCCTTAGATTTGCGATAAAGATTGCCATGTATAAACAACTGCTAACGATTGTTGCATTTGCGCTGACTGCTTTTGCTGCGCATGCACAAACGCCTTCAAACGGCTTTTTTAATGTAAAGGGTAAGGAGATTGTTGACCAGAAGGGAAAGCCATTCCTGATGAAAGGAATCAATCTCGGTAACTGGCTGGTGCCTGAAGGGTATATGCTGAAACTGGGTGATATCAGCGCGCCCAGGCTCATCAACGAAACCATTATGGAGCTGATAGGCCGCGATTCTGCAAGGCTTTTCTGGCAGCAATATCTTAATAATTATATTACCCGTGCAGATATACAATACCTCAAAAAGCTGGGGATGAATTCCATCCGCATCCCGTTTAATTACCGCCTGTTTACCAAAGAAGATTACCTGGCATCCAACGATGACCAGCGCGGGTTTGTACTGCTTGACCGTGTGATTGGCTGGTGTAAGGAAGCAGGTTTGTATGTGATACTGGATATGCACTGCGCGCCGGGCGGACAAACCGGCGATAATATCGATGACAGTTATGGCTACCCGTTTTTATTCGACAGTGAAGAAAGCCAGCAGCAAACGGCTGATATCTGGAAAAAGATTGCCGCACACTACCGAAATGAAACTACGATTATCGGTTACGATTTGCTGAACGAGCCCATTGCGCATTACTTCAACACCAGCTACCTGAATCCTAAGCTGGAGCCGGTATACAAAAAAATTACTGCCGCAGTACGCAGCGTGGATGGCAATCACCTGCTGTTCCTGGGTGGTGCGCAGTGGGATTCGAACTTCAAAATATTCGGCGCCCCGTTTGATAAAAAGCTGGTATACACTTTTCACAAGTACTGGAGTGATACCACACAAAATGTAATACAGGAATACATTGATTTCAGGGATAAATACAATGTGCCCATTTATATAGGCGAAACAGGAGAGAATACCGATGCCTGGATAAAATCGTTCAGGGTATTGCTGGAGAAAAACAATATCGGGTGGCATTATTGGCCCTATAAAAAAATGGACAATGTAAAGGGCATTGCCGAATTTAAACAACCGGATTTATACGATCTCGTTATTCAATACGCCCAATCAACACGCACTACTTTTGCCGACCTGCGTAAGGCTGCACCGGAAGATCGCGCTAAAATACACGCAGCACTGGCTGCATTACTGGTGAACTGCCGGTTTGAAAACTGTACACCGAACAAGGGGTATATCGCAGCGCTTGGACTGGGAGAGTAGCACAGCCAGGTATATATGCAAAAAGCCCATGCAGGTGATTCATTTGCATGGGCTTTTTGTTGCAAACGCTGTGCTGTTAAGCCAGTACGGCTTTAATGGCTTCAGCAATGGCAATAAGTAAACCGGTATCAGGCGGTGTATGATCGGTAATGGGATTTACGGCAATGGCGCGGTATTCCCCTTCTTCGTCGGTTTCAAAATAAACGGCGTTGCCGTTGACCAATACTTCAAAACGATGCGTGTAACCACGTACCTGCAGCTGCGCTTCTAACTGTAATTGTGTACCCTTGTAGGTAACTGGCAATAAAAACGGATCTTCCATATGCGGTAATTACCTGCAAGATGCATAGAAATTACGGCCTAGGCAAGCGCCACCTGCATGCCTGTGGCAGCAGACTGCGGTTGCATGCGGTATTCCATTTTTGTATCGAGGTGCTCGGCCTTGTTTAAAAAGTTGCTGATGTGCTGCAGCGTGTCTCGTTTTGTTTTTTTGAAATGCAGTGGTGTGTGCCAGAGTGTGGTGACTGTTTTCTTGTACACGCTTTCCAAACGGTAAAACGTAACATAAATGTGGTGGCGCATTACCGGGTTTGAAACTTTTTGATATTCTTTCGAAAAATGGCTCATCACTTCAAGCAGTGTGAGACGGAGTTTTAATAAATCGCTGTGTTCCCTGAACTGGGTTGTTTTAATACGGTTGTAGGTGGTGATTATATTTTCCATCACTATTGGTTTAAAAATGGGCTTTAAAAAAGCCGGATCAACTACAGGTTCATCCGGCTTTCAAATTCTTGATGCTTTTCGTAGGTTACAACTATTGGTGTTTTTCAAATAGCTGCCGGTCTTACGGGGCCGGCTGCATTGAAACTATTTCCAGAATCCTGCCATAGTGTGGTGGCGGGTCAAAAACCGGTGGAATTGCCTGCAAATGCTGTGATATTAATTTTGTTTATAATGCAGGCGCTGCATTGTACTGTATCCGGAGTGATGCTTTTTTTCCGCACATTTGGGTAACGCTACCGCAAACGCCGCTTTTTTGTGGTCACTACCACGTAAAAAAGCAGCCCGATAACCGGTGCCACAAGCAGGATGATTGCCCAGAACAGTTTTACCGGCATCAACATATCTGTTCGCCTGTACAGGCTAACAATTGCGGCAATCAGTACCACCAGCCATACCAGGCCCAGCACCAGGAAGATATTCATCAATGTATTGGACAAATCGGCTAACATACAACAGGTTTAAATAATGAAAAAAGCCGCGAAACCAAATGGTCCGCGGCCTATGGTATCATCCATTATTGCTAAGGATGTGGTTTGGTTAAACTGGTATCGTGCAATGTTGAACTGGAACTGTCACGGGTAGAATCAGGTGGCGAGCTGTTCATTTTGGTAGTGTCTGAAGGAAACGATGTAGACGAAGCTGAATCTGACCCGGTTTTTTCATTGTTGCCATTGCCGCAGCTGGTTGCCCATACACCGGCAGCCAGGAGGGAGGCGAGTAATAGTGTTTTCATAAGTTCAATTTTTATTACCTACTTCTCCCAATTACTCTGCCATAGTGGATTGGGTTGGTGTGGAAATATGTCACGAAGCCCGGGAATATCGAATAAAGAACAAGGAATGCCGGGTATCGGACAAGGTGCGAAGATGTCGCAGGAAGGAAAACCGTTAAACAATGGAACCAGCAAACAATTAAACAATCAATATACGATAGCCGATTACCTGTTTCTGTTGTTCAAATGGTGTTTTCTTTGGTGAAATGAAAACACAAGCCCCTGATTATTACCATTTATTGATATAATTGCCGGCTTATAATGAATGTGACTGGCATTGCGTTGGATTGAGTAAATTACAGGTATTCCCCGTCGGTTCGTTATCAACAAAATATTATGGCTGTTACGATAGAACAACTACAACAGATAGAAGCCCTGGCAGATGTGCCTGCGCCGCAACTGCAATGGCTGATTGACCAGGGTGAGGAATATTGGCTGGAGAAAGGAGATAAACTGTTCTCCATCGGCGATCACCTGGATAAAACCCATGTATTCCTGGAAGGTAAAATACGTTTGTGCGCTATGCAGCAAGGTGTATTGCGCGAGGTGTATGTGTATGATAAAGCGCATGTGGCGGGTTACCTGC
This sequence comes from Deminuibacter soli, assembly GCF_003412455.1. GTDB lineage: Bacteria > Bacteroidota > Bacteroidia > Chitinophagales > Chitinophagaceae > Deminuibacter > Deminuibacter soli. The sequence continues at coordinate 327,550 of NZ_QTJU01000004.1, forward strand.
CTTTTTCAAGACTGGTAACAGTGAAGCTTACCTGTGAAATTCTGCAGCGGTCGCACTTTTTAAGCATCCCCGGGCCCATTATCCGCGAAGCCATTAAGCTGCACTACGAATTAACTGCAGCCCTGGTAGGTGTTATGACCAACCGTGTGCGTGACTATACAGCATTTCAGCAGCAGACGGAAAAAATGATCTCATTGGGCAAGCTCTCCGCAGGGCTTGCGCATGAATTAAATAACCCTGCTGCCGCCATTGCGCGCACTTCCGGTTTGCTGCAAACACAGGTGGAGTTACTGACAGAATTGTTTAAGCCGCTGAGCCAGTTACAGCTTACTGCCGAACAGGTAGAAACACTCGATAAAAAGATCAACACCTTATTGTGCAACCGCCCCATGCAGATAAAAAGCATGCTGGAGCAGGCTGCAGTAGAAGATGCTTTGTATAACTGGATGGAAGAGGAGGAGCTGGATGTAAATGCAGGTGAACTGAGCGCCAACTTTGCGGAGGCAGGCATTGCAACAGCAGATCTTGATGAAATAAAGGCTTGCGCGCCCGTACAATACCTGCCCCTGCTGTTGCAGTGGATGAACAATGGAGCGGTAGCATTAAAAATGGCGGCGGATATCAGGGAAGCATCGGAGCGCATCAGCAACCTGGTAAACTCGGTGAAGAATTATACGCAGATGGATCGTGACGGCAACCTGCAGCCCACTGATATTCATACGGGCCTGCGTAATACACTGACCATGCTTGATTACAAATTGCGCAAGGGCAATGTTACTGTAGAAGAACACTTTGATTTAACGTTGCCGCAGCTGGATGCTTATCCCGGTGAGTTAAACCAGGTGTGGACCAATATCATTGACAATGCGATTGATGCCATGGCCGTAAACAAAGAGGGGGTGCTGCGCATTACCACGCAACAGGACAATGAGTTTATTGAAGTAACCATTAACGACAATGGTCCGGGTATACCGCAGGAGATACTGGCCAATGTTTTTGATCCGTTTTTCACCACCAAGGAAGTTGGAAAGGGTACAGGGCTTGGATTGGATATTGTAAACCGCATTATGCGCCAGCACAAGGGTACAGTGCGTTTGCGATCGCAACCGGGGAGCACTTCGTTTACGTTGTGTTTTCCTATTCACCTGCAATAGCGGGCATTTTATTAACGGATTACCATTATGGAGAAACCAATCATATTTACCATTGATGATGACCGGCACGTGCTGAGTGCCATTAGCAGGGATTTGAAAAGCAAGTATGGTAAAACATACCGCATACTGAGCACCACATCGGCCAGTGAAGCGTTGAGCAGTTTGCTTGACCTGAAGAACAAGAGCGAAACAGTAGCCATGTTTGTGAGTGACCAGCGTATGCCTGAAATGGAAGGTGTTGCGTTTCTCGAAAAGGCAAGGCAGTTTTATCCCGAAGCAAAAAAGGTATTGCTTACTGCCTATTCTGATACCGATGCAGCTATTAAAGCCATTAACCAGGTAAGCCTGGATTATTATCTCATGAAACCATGGGATCCGCCGGAAGAAAAGATGTTTCCTGCATTGAATGAACTGCTCGACGACTGGCAGCACGATTACAAACCGGCTTACCGTGGTATAAAGCTGCTGGGTTACCAGTTTTCACCCAAGTCGCACGAGATTAAGAATTTCCTGGCAGGCAACCTGATGCCGTACCAATGGATAGATGCACGTGGCGAAGAAGGCAAACAGCTGGCTGCACTGAACGGCATTGAACCAGGCGAATTGCCTGCTGTTGTTTTTGAAGATGGCGTGGTGCTTAAAACACCTGCATTGCGCGATATAGCTACGCATATCGGTCTTAACTCACAGGTGAAGAACGAAGTGTACGATGTGGTGATTATTGGTGCTGGTCCGGCAGGGCTGGCTGCAGCCGTGTATGGTGCATCTGAAGGTTTGAAAACATTGTTGATCGAAAGCCGTTACCCGGGCGGGCAGGCAGGCACCAGTTCACGCATAGAAAACTACCTTGGTTTCCCGAGCGGTTTAAGCGGCGCCGATTTAACACGCAGGGCAATTAGCCAGGCCACACGTTTTGGTGCAGAGCTGTTGTCGCCACAAACCGTTGCTGCTATTGAGTTGAAGGAGGGATATAAGATTTTGTCGCTGGCCGATAATACCACGGTGAACACCCGCGCAGTGGTAATTACCAGCGGTGTGGATTACCGCAAACTAGAAACAAAAGGGATTGGCGATTTCACCGGTGCAGGCATTTATTACGGCGCTGCCACTACAGAAGCAGCATCGTGTAAAGGCCGGGCAGTATACATACTGGGTGGCGGCAATTCAGCAGGGCAGGGCGCTATGTATCTTTCAAAATTTGCGAAAGAAGTATACATCATTATCCGCAAGCCTGATTTAACCGCTACCATGTCGGCCTACCTGATTGACCAGATTAACGGCACATCCAATATCACGATATTGTCTCATACAGAGATTGTGGAAGCGCGTGGCGACCAAAGTTTGAAAGAGCTAGAGTTGATTGATACGCAAACAAAGTCCACCCGTACGGTAGAAGCAGATGCATTGTATATCTTCATCGGTGCAAAGCCTTTTACCGAATGGATTTGTGAGCATGTGATCAAAGATGAAAAGGGTTTCCTGGAAACAGGGCGCGACCTGGTGGGCCGTGATTCCTTTAAAAGCTTATGGAAGCTGGAACGTGACCCCTATATGCTGGAAACCAGCTGTCCCGGCATATTTGCAGCAGGTGATGTGCGTGCAGGCGCTATGAACCGCGTGGCATCTGCAGTGGGTGAAGGGTCTATGGCAATCAGTTTTGTACACAAGTATCTGGCAGAAGTATAAAACAATTATCCTATGGCAATTTGTGAAGATATTCAGCAACTGGGTGAGCTGAAGCAACCCAAAAAACACGAATGCGAAATATGTGTAAAGAACGGCGGGCGCTGGGTGCATTTGCGCACCTGCCAAACCTGCGGCGTTACGCTGTGTTGCGACGATTCGCCTATGAAGCATATGAGTGCTCATTTTCATGCAACAGGACACCCGGTGATTATTTCAGCCGAGCCTGGGGAAAAGTGGATATGGTGTTATGCGCATGAGAGCTTTGCGGGATATGAATAGTGAGTGAAGGTAGAGCCGGTGAATAGTCAATAGTGAATGAACGAAGCATGTTTCTTTCGTAAGTCGTGAGTGATGTTAGTGCGTTTGTTGGGAAACCAAATAGACGATAGTGAGTGAATGGATGAAGCGAAGTGTTCTGCGGTGTTTTTTATTCGAAGAAGATACGCACGGTCTGGTAAAACCATTTGTTTTGCAAGGCCGTGTTTTGTTGATGCATGGATTCGGTGAAGCCCTGCAGGCCGAAGAGACCGGCCATATTGCCTTTGCTGATGGCTATTTCCAGGTAGCCTGCTGAATTAAACCAGGCCAGCTTTTCGCCGGGTGCGGCCTCGCTGTAATTGGCGCTGAGTTTATCGATGATCTCGTTGCGGGTAAATACAATTTTAAATTTGCGGCCCTTGCGCTGCTCATTGAACTCTTCCCGTGTAATATTCACCACTACATTTTCGAAGTTGTCGATAAAAATGATCTGGCCTTCCATCCAGTCAGGCCCGATGGTAGAGCGCAGCGGGTATTTTTCTTCGATGGCCACATGGGTGTTGCCGAGTGAATGAAGGGCAGTACCCTGGCTTAGTTTGTTTAATGCCGCCGCAACGGGTTGTGTGCACTGCAGCACGCCTAAATTATCCTGTTGCGGAATAGACAGGGCAATCATGCCCGGTGGCCTGGTACCGGTAATCATGGTGAGAATACCGTTGTCGGGGCATACCAGCCACTGGTTGTTGAAAGGTGCTATAAGCATGTGCTGTGGTGATGTTTCGAACAGGTTCACCAGCACAATGTGCATGCTGTTATCGGGAAAATGCCGGTAGGCACTGGTACAGATATAGGCAGCCTGCAAATAATTGAAAGGCGATAAAGTATGGGTAATATCCACAATAGTGAACGAAGGGTTTACAGAAAGTAACTGCCCCTTAATAGCGCCTACTATGTAATCGTTTTGGCCAATATCTGTTGTGAGTGTAATTATGGGCATCGATAAAAACGAGCAAAGATGGTGTTATTTAACCAGTTCACCGTTTTTAAAGTAGAATTTTCTCACGAGCTTATCAGCCAGTGCAGGGAAAAACCGGTTCATAAACACGGTTTGTTTGCCTGTGGAAGTAAGCACCAGCGTGCGTTTGCGCTTTTCAATAGCATGCAGTGTATGCACGGCACATTCTTCGGCACTCATCATCTTGCCTTCATTCATCAGTGATTCTGCCTGCGGAAGCGCGTCTTTGTTTAAAGCCACGTTGCGGATATTGGAAGCGGTAAAGCCAGGGCATACCCACATTACATGCACACCACGGTCGAGCAGCTCTGTGCGCAGCGATTCCATCCAGCCGTTTACGGCGAATTTGGAAGCAGAATAACCGCTGCGGCCCGGCAGTCCGCGGTAACCCGCAATAGACGACATGCCTACAATGGTGCCTTTGCTGGCAATGATATAGGGAAGGGCAAACTTGGTGCAATACACCGTGCCCCAGAAGTTAACATCCATTACCTGGCGTATGGTTGACAGCTCAGATTCTTCAAACAGCGCGCGCATGGAGATACCGGCGTTGTTGATTAAAATGTCTATGGTGCCGTATACGCGAACTACTTCATCGATAAATTGCTGGCAGTCGTGTTCATTGCTCACATCGGTTGCGTGTACAATAAAAGCCTTGCCTGAATATTGCTTCTGCAACTGGTACAGTTTATCATAATTTCTGCCGCAGGTGGCCACTTTAGCGCCTTCCTGCAATAAGCTGTCAACCAACGCACGTCCAATTCCTTCAGAACCGCCTGTAACAACCACCACTTTATCAGTGAAATATCCCATAGAAACGATTTATGCAACAAAAATAGTACTTCTCCCCGGCAATCCGTGCATCTGTTTGGCACTCAGTTGTATTCGATATATTTACGTAACCAAACCATTGCCCCGTATGCAACGAAGGTCTTTTATTAAAAACACCGCCCTGGCTGCAATGGCTGCAGGCATAGCCGGTTCAGACAGTCTGGCCGCCGGCCAGCAGGCAAACAAACTGCCGCAATGGAAGGGGTTTAACCTGACCGATTTTAATACGCCTGACCCCTCCAAACCCAGGCATGATACCCCGGAAGCGTATTTCCAGTGGATGCAGGACTGGGGCTTTAATTTTGTTCGCCTCCCTGTTGCGTACCCGTATTACCTGCGGTACGACCGATCTAAAAACATTACCCCGGATGAGGTTTACCAAACCGATGAACAGCAGATCAATAAAATTGAAACACTGGTACACCTGGCCCATAAATACAACATGCATGTAAGTCTGAACCTGCACCGCGCGCCCGGTTATTGCATCAACGCAGGTTTTGAAGAACCTTACCACCTGTGGACAGACCAGGCTGCCCTGGATGCCTTTTGTTTTCACTGGGGCATGTGGGCCAAACGTTTTAAAAACACCGGCACTGCCAAACTCAGTTTTGACCTGGTGAACGAACCGAGTATGCGGAAGGACATGAATGACCAGCACTCACCCGGCGGACCGGTACCCGGCGATTTATATTACAAAGTGGCAAAGGCTGCCGTTGCGGCCATACACCATGAAAACAGCGAACGCATCATTATAGCAGATGGCAACAATGGCGGCAGCCTGGTAATTCCCGAGCTTGCATCGCTGCCGGTAGCGCAAAGTTGCCGGGGATATAACCCGCATGCCATATCGCATTATAAGGCGCCCTGGGCAAGCAGTGACCCTGAGCATATGCCTGTGCCTGCCTGGCCTGGTATGGCTGGTAACAAACCCATGAACAGGGAAGTACTGGAAGCATTTTACCAGCCATGGATAGAGCTGATGAAAAGCGGAACCGGTGTGCATTGCGGTGAATGCGGCGCCTGGAAGAAAACACCGCATGCTGTATTTCTGGCATGGTTTAACGATGTGCTGGATATACTTTCTTCCAATAAGATCGGCTTTGCCTTATGGGAATTCTCGGGCGATTTCGGCATCCTTGATTCGGGCAGAACAGATGTGGCATATGAGAACTGGCAGGGCCATTTACTGGACAGGAAGCTGCTTTCGCTGCTGCAGAAATATTAATAGGCAGATGGCTGAATCATCGATACTGATTGAGTTTCAGCAGATGTGCGCTATTTTTTTTGAAAAAAAACTTTGAAAATTTGGTTCGAAAGAGAGAAATGTTATCTTTGCACTCCCAAAACAAACAAGGGTATCACAAAATGCCCGGTTTACACAGGGAATGATTTCGTAGCTCAGTTGGTAGAGCAATACACTTTTAATGTATGGGTCCTGGGTTCGAGTCCCAGCGGAATCACTTAAGAAAAGCTTCAACGTAAGTCGAAGCTTTTTTATTTTCCACTGTATTTCAGTGTCTTTATGCTTTTCTATTTCACCTCAGTCGCTCTCATAATTAGAGTTATGCCAAATCGAACTCTTTTCGCACTTCACGATTAGAACTTTACTAGGTTAATAATCAGATTACTACTCCTTATTTATTGTAATTTTTTGTTGGCAAAAGCTTCTTGTACCAATGGGGTAATCTGTTGGGACTCGAACTCCATTATTTACAAGTACCAGTGGCGATTTGATACCCATAGTCTACTGAAAATTAATCAATGAAACCATATTTTTAAGAAAACCTACTATTTAAGGAAACTTCAGCCAAAACATCGAACTCGCTTTGTGGCATTGAAATCAGCATCATTTGTTAGCTCATTATAGAAATATTTGCTTTCTGCATCATATTCAAAACAGACTTGCGTTTTTGGATTTTCACTAATATTTTCATGGCCAAAGACCTTTGCCCCAATCATTGTATTGGTTATATCATTTAAAGCACTTTGAAATGTTTTATCACCTGGAACAATCTTATCCTTTAATATAAGTCTGATCATTTTTACTTTCTTTCAAAAGGTAGCTTTAAAAAGAGTTGAACCATACGAAGAAGTTGAGGCATCTCTTTGTCAATATCTTTTCGCAAGCCTATTATATCCAATGCTACCTGTTGAAGCTCGTTGCCCATTGAGTTAATCCTTGTTTCGCAATCAAACTTTATAACGCAAAGCCTTCTTCATCGATTTCACCTCTTAGGAGTAATTCTTTTGCTTTGATTGATCTATCGAAAGGTGTTCTAAGCTTTTGTGACCTGATGTTGTTTTATAGCATACTCCTTTTGACCCGACTTATAGTATTTTTTTATAATGATTCGGAATAAACTGATGATAATCTCAGGCAGAATAAAACCTTTAAGAAATTTCATAAACTGGTCGTCTATTTTACTCGCCCTGATTCTGAATTTGCACCCGTTATAACAGTGATAGTATGCATAGTAGCTTTTACTTCCTTTGGAGACGCTTCCTGTAAGCACCCTGCAACACCCAGGGCATATAAATACGCCCCGGAAGGGGAAGTGAATATTTTTACTCTTAGGAATGATCTTTTTAGTCTGCCCTCTAACACCGATTGCACTCTCTACTTCCGAAACAGCAAGGTATAATGCGAGACCAGTTTGTTTTCAGGGATACTCAAATCAAGCATCTGTTCGATTGCCTGCACTTCGATACACATTTGCTTCAAATAAGCAATCATGTAATAAGAATCTCCTGCATTTCTACTGAACCGATCCCACGTGTAAATAATACCAAATCTGGCCGTTCTGACTTTTGTGATTGAAAGATTTTAGCATACTTTTCCATTCTGGTCTGTAGAATGTTTTTGCTGAGTGGTCTTCACGAATGATTTGAAACACTGAGATATTATTTACCTCACAGTACTGAATCAAACGATCTTCTTGGTTTTTAATTGAATAGCCCTTAATGGCCCGCTCATCCGTACTGACACGAATGTAGAGAATGGCTGTTGACATAGCTTTCTCATAATAACGCAAAAGTTATATATGAGAATGTTCGGAATAGTCAAGTAAATTGGAATAATACCTTAACAAAGGAGTTAAGAATTTGCAGGTCTTCTTGTCAACCGTTTATCTGCCAATGCAAGATACTTCATACCTGACTGGTCAAATATATCTTCTGCTCTTTCAATTTGTAAGGCAGAATAAACTGCATTTGCAAAACCGGGAAGCCCTACAATAACACCTCCTAAAGTTCCTGCTGTCGCTAATCCCACGCCAGCCCCGATAATACCGCATACCGTTCCATAGAATATTTTTCCAAATTTATTTTCATTCATTTTAGCTGATAATTCTTCTTTTCTTAGTTTGAGTTCATTGATTGTTTCCACAAATAATGGCGTACCTTCTTCAATAGCCGGATTTAACACAATGAGTTCAATACAGTTTTTAAACGCTTTTAATATATCGAGGTGTTTTTCTTTAAATTTCTTGAGTTGGGCTAAGTCTAATTGTTTAGGAAACGGTATCAGTTCATTTAGTATCAGCTCTCTTTTTTCGTTTTGGATTGTAAAAGCTTGAAATTCTTTTTTTGATTCACCAGGTTTGAATCGTTTTCTAACTGTATCAGTTGTAGGCTGGTATTTAAGCTTACCGCCAATTACGGAAGCCAAAAAATTCATCAGTTCATTAGCCGTTCTTTGTTCTACAATGTACCATTCTCCATCTTGTCTCACTGCAAGCCCTGCTTGTTCTAACTGATAAAAAATCTCTCCATCAAATTTATCAATATGAATTCTTGGGCCATTCAATGCAAACTTATCCCGGTGAATTCTTCCAAATTTACCAAGCTGGAATGCATTCAGTCTTTTCTTTAATTTAAAATCCTCACTTTTTATATAGTCAATAAATGGTGCTGAAATCCTCCAGGGATGCTCTAACACTTCAAGGGGATTTACCGGCTCAACTAATTCCATTCTTACCATATCTTTCATAAACGGGTCGTAATCCTCCGGATGGTAAAAATATCTTTGAGGAACGATAGAGGCTACTTTGTCATAATACAGTAGCACTCGTTTTGTCCAATCCGTTTGCGGAATATTAATATATGGATAGTAAAGTAAATTTTCCATAGAAGAATTAATTAAAATTTTTAGAATAGCTTATTTCCAGTTAGGGTAGTCAATAATATGAACCAGTTCTTCCAGCACAATTCGTAAATCGTCTTTCAGTTTGTCCAAATCATTTTTACGGGCAATGTATCTTCTGTTATGCGCACTTAAATCTCCCATCTTCTTTAAGCTCGGTAAACTGTTCTTCGCATTTCTGCCGATATTCCACGTTGTTTCGGATTTAAAGATTTCTATTAAGTCACTCAGGTAATAAAAGTTATCGCTACTATTTTTGAGTTTATTTGAAATATTATGACGTTCAAATGCTTCAATAATTAATACTTCTAATAGTTTTCTTGTCATTACAGAACAGGCATCATATAATCCCTGGTCGTAACAAGCCGCAGCTTGTTGAGATATGGTGGTTAAGTAACCTCTTGTATTGTCGAACAATTCCAATGGAAAATAATTATTGGTCGGAACTACTACCCGGGGCACATTCATCAATGCATCTATCTCACTCTTTTTAGAACGTTCCAAATGGTATGTGCCTTTTTGTAAAATAAACTTTGGTGTTTTACCTTTAACTTTCTTGGTGTTGTTTTTAAGGTATTGGGGGATATTCGAATACTTCGTCGTCTTCAATTCATCAAAGCACACTTTAATATCTTTTGCAGTAGCGCCTTCATTCCCTTTTACAATAGTATGATAATAGACAAAATAGTCTATTTTACTGCTTGCTGTAAAGGTGTCAAAATCATTAATCCGGTGAACAAATGTATCCAATGTCATATCTTAATCTTTTTTATTCCAAAACTTTATCTTATTTATACCTTTGGTAGTTATTTCAATATTTGAATTGATTGTTTTCAGCCAACCTGTGCGAGTTTTGGTATTTCCCAGACTCTTTGCCATATTCTCAGGAATTTTATGATTTACTTCGTCATAACAGGTATAAAGATGGTCTAACGTTACGGATGTAATTTTAAGAACTTCAGATAAGTAATGAGTAAAAAGAAGGTTTCTTTCGTTATCATTTTTTATTTTAAAATCCTTAATAAAATCAACTAAACTTTTTTTTCCAGAAGGATAAAAATCTATTTCAGTAAGCCTTTTAGGAGAGAAAGCAGCAACTGAAGTTTTCTTTTTAACTGTGCTACTACCTTTACTTTCTGACACTTGCTCTGATTCGACTTTTTTCGATTTTTGTTTATTTAGCTTAACCGAGGAGCTACTTGTTCTTGAGATGATTTCTTTTGCTTTTTCGATTCCATTATCCAGGATTGAATAATCATCTGCTAATGGATTAATGAAGTTGCCTTGAACAGCTCTCTTTATATATATTGAAAGAGCACTCTTTTTATTATTGTCCAGTCTATTTGATTCTTCATATTTTTCAATTAAATTTTGCCTTGTAAAAGTATCTTTCCCGTAATTAGAAGCATAAAAAGCATACACCACAATCCATTCCGTTTCTGTTCCGGGAAGATTTTTCATAGCAACAGCTTTCAATGTCGGGTATTCTTCCTGTTTTGCAGTATCGGTCTGTACCGGTTTATGAATTGCTTCAGTTTTGGGAAGTGTATTTCCATTGTTTACAGCTTCCGCTTCTGCAAAGTCAGCCGTTTCTTTATGTGCTCCATTAAAATCATTGAGGGGAGGAAAGCTTGAAGCAATTGCTCTCATCCTTCCGGCAGCAGCGGCATCCCGTAAGGTTCCGGCAAGGTCTTTAGCCACATCATCACTAAATGTTGCTTCGATAGTCCTGTCAGTCGCTGTTTCGTGCAAACGAAAAGTGTTGATATTTTGATGTGAGCCGGTCTTTATTTCTGCTCGCACTTCGTTAGGCGTACCGCAATTAACACAGCCAGCATCATCTTTTTCTAATGATGAACCGCAGGATTTACACTTAACTTGTGTAAGACACCCACCGCAAAAGTAACCTGTCTGTCGTAGAGGTTTGGAACAATTATAGCAGTTTGTTTGTAGATTTGTTTCCATCGCTTTATTTCTTTTTAGGGTTTACAATTTTTTCTTTCAGGAAAAATTTATATACTTCGGCTCTTGGGTAGTTATTACCTTTTGCTGCTCTGTTATCTTCCAGAAATGCCGCATTGGGTATTGCATTGATTTCAAGCTGAGGTCTTAAAATTTTATACAAGTTCTTTTTTCTTAAATATTCCTGGTTTTTACAATAATCTTTCAGGTACTTGGTAATGGCTTTACCTACAGTATCACAATCAGCATATGCTTTACCCGTCTTTTCATAATGTACCAGTACCCAGGTTTCAAAGCAAGGATTGTTTATATAAACCGTAATCTCATTGCTGTTAATACTTTTTAGCTCTTGTGTAAAATCCGCAAGTTTATTTTCTGATAGTACCGTATCAAAATCTATAAGGCAGTACACGTGGTCATAACCTTCCTCCACAAGAGATTTTGCAGTATTGATGGCTTTTTTGTAAGAGCCACCTTTTGAAGACTTGCTGGGTAGTTCCGGTTTGATGACAACGTCTTTAATCCGTTCCAGTTCTTTCAATTGCTCAAAGTAAATCTTCTCGGTAACACCATCACCAACCACAGCAATCCTTCGTAAAAGCTTCCTTTTCTTATCGGGTCTAGCCATTGTCCTCGGTTATAAAAATGTTACCCAATTCCGGCTTTGCTCCCAATTTTCCGGTTTTATACGAATTGATAATGGAAGAATTCTTTCTAATGGTGGAAGTATCGAAATCCGAGAGGGAATACAAATCTGTAGTACCATCATCTTTTTTCTGTGTAAACCATATGGCATCATTCCGCAGTATTTCCCGATCTTCCAGCAGAAAGAGGTTGTGTGTGGTAATAACCATTTGTGATTGACCAGAATTAGCCAAAAACATCAATAGGAAATGTTTCATCAGGTCGGGGTGGAGAGAAGTTTCCAGTTCATCAATAGACACAACTTTATTCTCTTTAATAATAGTCGATAAAATACCACTCAAGCCATAATATCTCAAGGTTCCTCTGGATTCCTGTTCTCTGGGTAAACTATGTGTACTTTCTTTCCCTTTCTTATCTCTGACAAGGTGCTTAAAAATCAGGTCAATGGTTTTGATACTTTTTGTAGTTGATAAATCATTCATTTCATCAGGTGGTAAAATGGAAGATAGGCGGGAAATCATCTCGTTATCCAGCTTACGTTCTTTTTTGTTTACATCAACCCCGCTGATTTGAATATCTGCTTTTTTGATTATCTCTATAACAGATTCTTTAAAAGAAACATTTTCATCCACCCTTTTTGTTGTCCAGCCCAATAAATCTGTTCCTGGTTCAATTTCACCCATTAATGTTTCCCGGAACCAATGAAACACTTGTTGTAGCTCAGGAATATTCACATTGGTTTTGTTGAATGCTCCGATTACAGTAGTATTCCAGATAGTATTTCCTTCAATCAAATCAATATCTTTAGCGCTTGCTTTTACCGTACTACCGAAAGAAACTTTAGAAAGCTGGTTTTCTATATCGGTTTCTCTTAAATACAGGTCTGCCATTCTTCCTTTAGGAGCGTATTGTAACTTTTCCTTAAGGATATAGTTCTTTGTAAACTCGACCTCATAGCTATGCCTTACCTTGTTTGCTACGAAGCCCATTTTTAGTATGGAAGTCTTTTTCTTTGACTTGCTGTCAAATAAGAAGGGTTCAAAGTCTAAGGATTCAAACTTTGCTTTAACAGGATAAATGTTTAAGTCCTTTAAAAACTCCAAAGCTTTTAAAAAAGTGGATTTACCAGAAGCATTAGGGCCATATATTATCAATAATTTTAATAGTTTCAACCCTGGAATTGGCTCCGCAACATAATAGTCATTAAGGCTATCATCGGCTGTAGCTTCAAAAGAAATCACCTGTTCCTCACGTATTGGGCCAAAGTTGGATACAGAAAAGTCTATTATCATTTTTAATGCTTTAATTTGATCTTAAAATGCAAATTTAAAAAATAAAATGAATGAAATCTAAGTTTAGATGTTCATATTGAATATTTATGGCAAAAAATTATATTAAATGGTACTTTATCCCTAGAATAGATTGCTAAGTTTTCGAAATATCGGGTAAAGGAAATGGGGAAGTTTTAAATCAGCCTGATGTAGTAAGGCTCTTTTTACCTATTTAGCAACATCATCTTTTTAGTTTTCCTACTATCTTCTGTTGTTAGCAATCGTTCTTGAGATTATCAGCTTCTTTTTTATCTATATTACTTTGAATAGCAATATCTTTTAGCTGATTCAATCGCCTCAAATCTTCTAACAAAGAGTTCGAGTTCTGTACTAATGGAATCACGGAAAGGGACATCCGCTTAATTCTTTTACTGCTTATTGAGTGAGTTGTAGGCGAGGCATCTCACTTACGTGACTGGCCTCATTTGTCTGATGCTGGTTACCGAAGCTGGCGGATTAATGACGCACGGCGTTGTTATTGCGCGTGAATACGGCTGCCGCAGTGGTTGAGGTAGAAAATGCAACCAGCCTGATTAAAGGCGGGCAATGCATCCGGGTGCATGGAACAGCAGGGGATATAGCGCTGCTGTAACCGGCAAGCTATTGCGCAGGTTATGAACTATTGGAATTAAGCCGTACATTCAAACTGCCATGAACCATAAATCTGCTTCATATGAAAACCTTGCTGCGCATGCTGTTTTTGCTTGTTTTGCCGGTGTTTACTTTTTGCCAGAATGAACAGCGGCTGGCGATAGCGGAAGCAATGTCGAATACTTTTAATCTCTACGGTGATGAAGCAACCGGTACCTGCTTTATAGTTGCCAAAGGCGGGAAGCAATATTTTATTACTGCTGCACACCTGTTTGCATCGTCTCATACATCAGGTGACCAGGTAGCGATACAACTGGTTGTGCAAAAACAGCTAAAGGCATTTGATGCGCATGTGTATTTTCATGCAGACAGAAAAGTGGATGTTGCCATTGTTACATTGCCGGGTACAGTATCCCAGCATGTTGAATTACCTGAAGAACTGGTAAAATACGAAGATACCCTGCAGAAAGTATTCCAGGGACATGGCATGCTGATGGATAGCACCATGATCACTATTGGCGAGGATGTTTTATTCTTTGGTTTTCCCTTGGGAAACCTGGGCACTGAAGCGCTTGGCATTAAGTTCCCTTTGGTAAAAAAGGCAATGATATCTGGTTGGGTAAAACACAACGGACTTGAGTTATTGCTGCTGGACGGCCACAACAATGCAGGCTTTTCCGGCGGGCCTATTGCAACCTACGATTCCAGTACTAAAAAGATGTCAGTAGCAGGGGTAGTATCCGGGTATATTCCTGAACCGATGGATGTACAGCGTAAAAATGAAACCTTATCGGTGAACGGGAACTCGGGCATTATTGTTTGTTATGGCAAACGTTATATTGAAGAAATTTTCGCCAGGTATAAAAAGGAGCTGCGTTAAAACTGCGCAGATGCCTGTTTTCTTTTACTTATTGATGCGGTGTTAATGCTGCTCCCTCAAATGCGATGCCTGCCCAGCCATGCGCCATAAACTGGCGGATATTCTGGTGGTCAGTTGCGTCAGGATGTGCCAGTACAGAGCGGTAATGTTCTGAAAACAAACTAAGCGTATCCTGCTGGTTCAACTGGTTGAGCTGGGCAAAAGCAAACACCCGGGCGCTGCCCTGGTTTTGGTTGGCCTCGTTGTAGGTATCGCCATTTTTAAATGCAGTGGGCTGGTGCTGGTACCAGTGGTCGATAAAGGCGATGACTTCTACAAAGGGGATAGTGTTTTCTTTTACACCTGCAAGCAGGTTGCTGAGCTGTTCTTTCATAATTGTATTTTGATAGAAGGGCAAAGGTACGAAGTAACCATGGCTTTATTTGTCGGGGAAGCATTGCGGTCCTATTGCTCCTCCGCCGTATTCGAACGCCATCGTATCATTGTAAAGCCGGTATCGGCAGGAATCGTTGTAGGTTTTTTTCAGGCTGTCGTTCAGTGGTGCATTAAACAGGTTGTAAAAGTACATGCCCATGCCACTTCTCCTGAAACCAACATTGGCTGGCTCTCCATTGGTTACTGAAATGCAATTGGCATTGTCAAGGTAAGCTTTGATCGTCCGGAAAGTTGCATCTTTCCAATTCAATATGTCTTTTACCGTATCAAGTGATGAAGTCTCATCATCGGGCATATTGTAAACAGGTGAATCCTGCCTGCCATTATATGGATTAAAACCCCATTGTTGAAAAAGTACCTTTTTCGGATATGGAGGTATTGTTTTATGATAGATGCTGAGATCAATGGTTTGGTCATTTATGAACTCTATATATATTTCCAGGTCTTTTGGTGTAATGGAATTAAAGTAGCGCTTTAGTTTGGCAATTTCTTTATGCTTTGAGTTATAATTACTCTTTAGTTCCTGTTCACTTGATTCCGGCATATCTTTAAAAGGAGAGCAAGATATAAATAGGAGCGTGGTGGTAAGTATAAGTAGTTTATTCATGTTTGATAACCCGGTAGACGATGGAGTGGTGGCGTTTATTGGTGTGGCAGAACCGGCGTAGAAATAGCAAAGAAGCGCTCCGCAGAGCGCTTCTTTATTAACGGATTATTTCCGGATTATTCCTGCGCAAAGTATACGGGCTGCCGTACCCTGGTGCGTACGCGTCTGTTGTGTTGTACAGCAGGCAACCATTTGGGCGACTTGCGTACTGCATCCAGCGCTATAATATCAAATTCCGGATGAAAGGGCGCACTTACTTCTGCGTTGGATACATTGCCGTCTTCATCAATATCTGCATCTACTACCACCACGGCCTGGTCTGCATTTACCAGTTGATATTGCGTGGGAAAGTAAACATGTTTGTAAAGATATTTCTGCCAGGCTTTAATGCCTCCCGGAAAATTAGCTTCATGATCGTGGCTGGTTGTATCCATCGGGTTGCTTTGTTCATCAAAATATTGCTTGTTAACCAATACGCCATCCTGGTACCATTCAAAAGCAGCTACTTTGCCATTGTTATGAAAGAACTGCCATTTGCCATTCTTTTTTTCACCAGCGCTATACCTGCCTGCAAAAGAAGGGGAGCCATTATTAAACCAGGCAACAGCAATACCACTACCGTCTGCGTTCCACACAGCTGAATCAGAGGCAGTACCGTCTGCGTACCAGCCCAAACAGGTGCCTGTTCTGTGGCCATTGTTGTAATGTATAGAATCACTCATCATGCCATTTGCATGATAGCTTACCCAAAGCCCGTTAAACTGGCCATGACTGTATTCGCCTTTTCTTTTCAGCCGCCGGTTGGCATGATAGTATACAAACAGCCCGTTAGCCGTTTTGCAAGCCTCGTCTTCATAGGTTCCGTCCATTTGCAGGCTGCGCTCATGTATAAAATAATCTTTGCGGTGCCAGCCGGAATCGGTTCTTTCTATCATGGCTGCATATCGTGCACTGTCAGGGGTGGTTTCTTTCCATCTGAAATCGAAGTATTTTTCCACTTTTTGAGCCGTGGTAGTGATATACAAAAGCAGGCAAGGTAATAGCAGTAACGGTTTCATGGTCTATGAGTTGAAATTGCAGTGGCGGCCAAATTAACCGGAAAGAAAGATATGGCCAAAAAAAGTGAAGGCTTTCTTCTTTGAGATGTTCTTTCCCTAGCCGCTTTTCCTGTTATTTTACGGGTTTTGGAGCATCAGCAGGATGTGTGCATTTAAGCGCCAAAAATTTTGCCATAGATTTTTCTCCATTACCCATGCTACTGTTTGTTTCAAATAGTACTACCGGTTGGCGATAAATGGCGCTGCTTTCAGGTAATCAGTATCTGTTAATTGCTGCATTAAAAAGTGTGCTAAAGCGGTGGCGCTTATTTTGTCGCCGGGGCAATCTTCCAGGCTAATGTTGATGGGAGCGTTGGCGCCAGAGAGCGCTATTAAAGGCAACCGTACCAATGTCCAGTCAATGTTGCTTTCGGCGAGTATAGCCCATTCTTTTTGCTTGTCTGCCGTTGTTTGGGGATAGTGGGTTTTCATCCAATCGGTACCAAGTGCAGTTGCGGCGCTTTTTTGGTCAGCAGGTGTATCTACGTTTAAGCCGGTGGTTACAATATAGCGTGTAATGCCGTGTGCATGCATGGCACGGATAACATTGGAAGTGGCATCGCTAAAGATGGGGCTTTCGCCTTTGGGTTGCCCTAAAGTGCTGATCACTGCGCTGCATCCTTCAAGTAAGGTGTGCACTGCTTCGTAATTCCTCGCATCACCCTGCACAAGTGTAATGCCTGTAGGGTGCGTGGGATATTTACCCGGATCACGGAGCAATAGTTTAACGGGAAACCGGTTGCTGATTAATTGCTGAACAAGGTACCGGCCTGATTTGCCTGTGCCGCCGATAACGGCTATCGTAGTATGTTGCATGTTACGCTCTATAAAAATGTGGGAAGAAAATAGTGGTAGCCTCATCCGCCTGCGACGAACAAGACTTTCAGCACCGGGCTGCCGGTACTGCTTTCCATTCTGTTATTTTATAAGGAGCGTTTAATGATTGCAATATACGATTTTGAACCGAAGCAAATACTTTAGCGAATCGGCAGCCCATATCGTTTGGTTAAACGTGATGGATCTTTTACCACGGGCGACAACGAACCTGAAACATTAAACTGCAAACATTCAACCTCTTAATACACCGACCCAGGCGGTAGCTCATCTGCCTGTAAGAATGATTGCCGGTAGCGTGCCTTGCAGTACGGCCTGTTGTTGTTTGCCCTGTGATGCAGGGGAGAATCCCCGGGACAGCAACTAACCCGGTTTTACAGTAAAACTATCAGAATATTAAACAATCAGGCCATTCAACCATTAAGCAATCAGACAATTAAACCATCAAGCCATGAAAATCAAAGCCATCATAACAGGATCAACAGGTATGGTTGGAGAAGGCGTTTTGCTCGAATGCCTGGACAATCCTGCTGTGGAAGAGGTGTTGGTGATTAACCGCAGGCCGCTGGGCAGAACGCATCCCAAACTGAAGGAAATTATTCATAGCAATTTCTTTAACCTGGCGGCTGTTGAAGCACAGCTGGCGGGGTACAATGCCTGCTTTTTTTGCCTGGGTATATCATCCGTTGGTGTTAGCAAGGAAGAATACAAACACATGACGTACGACCTTACGGTGTATGCTGGTGAGGTGCTGGTGAAAATGAACCCGGATATGACGATCTGTTATGTAACCGGTGCCGGTACCGACAGTACGGAAAAGGGCCGTGTTGCCTGGGCACGTGTGAAGGGCGCTACGGAGAATAAGCTGATGCAGCTGTTTAAGCACGCCTATATGTTCAGGCCGGGTTTTATGAAGGCAACTGCCGGGCAGCGAAACCTGAAGGGCCTTTATCGTGCATTTGCCTGGGTATACCCGCTTGGCAGGGCGGTTTTCCCCAAGGGCTTCTGTACGTTGCAGGAAGTGGGCAAGGCAATGATTAACGTAACGCAGCACGGGTATGCCAAACAGGTTATTGATGTAAAAGATATTGTACAGCTGGCGAAAGCCTGATGCAGTCCGTAAAAGCGTTTCATAGCAGCGCCTTTTTTATTGACTGTTCTTGCCCGTTTCCCTGCGTATCACGCTGGTTTCTGTTTCATCGAAAGGGTGCCCGTCTGTATAAAAAATATCGTGGTACCATAGTGCCGGTGCAGGCTCTCCGCCCTTATTGCCCTGCGGGTAATTGGTTTGTGTTTTACCGGCTACCAGTCCCCAGTTAATGGCACCCACGCCGTAACGTTTCATCAATGGCAAACAACTTGTAAAAGTACTGTTGTTGGGCCGTTTCATGTATTCGGTGCACACCACCATTTTACCCCTGTTCACCAGTGTATCCATGGCCTCTTTAAGGGAAGTGGTGTCGCGGTAATTGTGAAAGCTGATAACGTCTGAGCAGGCCAGCTGAAACTGGTTAAACCCGGTGAATGCCGGGTTCCAGATGCCCATGGTTACAGGTTGTACCGGGCTGCAGGCTTTTACCCAGTGCAAGGTGTTTTTGAGCAGTGGCATGCTCTTCAGTCCGTGTTTAAAATGACCGGGTTCGTTGTATAAGTCCCAGCAGCAAATGCGGGTATCATTGCGGAAGTGCGTTACTACTGCGGTTACATATTGTTGCAGGGTATCCATCAGCAGGGGCAGGGTATCAATGCGGTTACCGGGATCTTTTAGCCAGCGGCTGTTGTGAATGCCCGGTTTGGGTGCGGGTTGCGGCCCTGCTGCATAATCATCGTTCCAGCAATCATCAAAGAACACAAACATGGTTTGTATATGGTGCCGTGTGGAAATGGCGAGGTACTGATCCATGCGGTTGAGCAAACCGGTAGAATCCTGCTGCCAGGCAACGTGGTGCAGGAATACCCGCATACAGTTCATGCCGATGGAGGCTGCATAACCCAATTCACGGTTAATGGTCGCCGTGTCGAAAGTAGGCTGCTGCCAAAACTCCAGCTGGTTAACGGCTGTGGATGGTGTGAAGTTGGTGCCCACCCACCATACGGCAGGCGACTGACTTTGCGCTGTATGTGGTATTAACTGTATGGATACAAGCAAACAGAGAAACAGGCAGTTGCTTGTGATGACAGGTTTGCGATGGCGGCTGTGCATGAATCAGTTTGTGGTGTGTAAACGCAAAATACATCAGCCGGTATCTTTACATCGCCGCCGCAGGTTGTTCTTTTTATTCACCCGTATTTACCTTAACAATACTACGGTGCCGGTTCGGTACATGCGTTATTCCGGCTCAATCACATACCGCGACCGTACTTTTTCTTCCTCCAGGTCTAGCAGGATATGCTGTTCGCGGATGATGTCTTCATCAATAGTTGGGTTCTTGTTAATCTGGTGCAACAGGTGCCGCTGGTGGTCGAGTGCTTCTAAATATACTTTTCCGAAGATGCCCAATTCATGGGTATTGTCGCAGTGTTCCATAAATGCCTCCTCCTGCTGCAGTTTTGTTTTCAGTTGCTGCAGTAAGCTGTTACTGCGGGCCAGGTCGTCGGGGTGCGATTCCAAAAACTGGATAGTGGCTGCAGCCAGCTGCTGCCGTATCTGGCGGTGCTGTTCTTCGGGCGATGCATGATGATCGGGGTCGGGCATGTTTACCAGGCGTATCAGTGCAGGAAAGGTAAGGCCCTGCACAACCAGGGTAACAAGTATTACCACGAAGGTGATAAACAGTATCAGGTTGCGTTGCGGGAAGGGCGCACCACTTTTTAACTGCAGGGGTATGGATAAGGCTGCTGCCAGTGATACCACACCGCGCATGCCTGCCCAGCCCAGCAATATCGGTCCGCGCCAGCCCGGCCTGTTGTCTGCCGTAGTAATATACCGGCTGATGAATACGGTAAACACGCTGGCGAAGAGGGTACATACAATACGGCTTACAATGAGAATGCCTGTTATCAGTAAACCGTACTTTATTGCTTCGCCCATACTCACTTCACCCAGCTGACGGATGATTTCAGGGAGCTCAAGACCAATGAGCATAAAGATGAGGCCGTTTAATACAAAGCCCAGTACCGACCATACGGTGGTGCCCTGGAAACGGCTTCTGTAGCTGAGATAGCGGTGGCTTCTGGCAGAGAGATACAGTCCGCCCGCAACAACAGCCAGCACACCGGAAAAGTGCATGGATTCTGCCACAATGTACATGACGTAGGGCGCTGCAATAGACAATACGATGTCCATTTGCGGCGTGGTTGGCAGCTTTAAAAGTGCGATGTAGAAAATGTAGCCGATCACCAGTCCGGTTGCAATGCCCATTACAATCACACTTACAAAACTCAGCGCCGCTTCATGAAATACAAACCTGCCCGTTTCCACTGCGATCAGTGAAAAGCGGAAGATGATCAAACTGCCTGCATCGTTCAGCAGGCTTTCGCCTTCCACGATCGCGGATAATCGTTTAGGCACCTTTACAAACCTGAGCACCGCAGAGGCAGATACTGCATCGGGCGGGGAAATGATGCCGCCTAGCAAAAAGCCCAGTGCCAGTGAAAAGCCGGGAATAAGCCAGCTGGAGAAAATAGCCACCACCAACGCAGTAACCAGTACAATCAGGAAGGCAAAACTGCTGATGACCCTGCGCCAGCGCCAGAGCTCTTTCCATGAGGTGTACCAGGCTGCTTCGTACAGCAGCGGTGGCAGGAAGATGATGAAGATGAGTTCAGGATCTATTTTAACAGATGGTATCCATGTTTGAAAGCTTAACAGCAAACCGCCGAGTACCAGCATTACCGGGTAGGCCACTTTTAGTTTGTTGGCCAGCATTACCAGCAGCATAATCACTACAATGAGCACAATGTATTGTCCGAACGTAGCTAGCATAGCAGTTGTTTTTACAGCAGTGAAAAAGATAATGCAATTATGCGGCAGGGCCAAATCTTTACCGCAAGTGAACAATGCTATCTATAAATTCCACCAATAATTAAACTTCAGCACAAAGGCGCGGCTGCGTACCGAAAACGGGGTGGTGAGGTAATTGTCTGTGTACACCAGGAACAGGTCTGACGCCGGTTTGTAACGCCATTGCAGCCGCGTGTTCAGGTTCATGTTTTTGGTTTGCTGGTTGTATTGAATATAAGTAGTGAGGAACAGCGTATTGGTCATCGTGAAATCTATTTTAGGCCCCACCAGCCAAAAGTTGGTATGTCCCCAGGGCTGCGGCAGCTGCAGGCTGGTATAGGTGGCGTTAACGGTGAAGTTTACATAGGGTTGTATGCGGTAACCTGCATCGCCGATGAACATGAACTTCTTACTGTCAGCATAATAGCCGCCGTAACGCAGCGAAGCATCCCAGGTAAACAGTGCCTGTGGCTTGCTTACATAATCAAGTCCGGCCGTGTTCCAGCGGTGTTGTGTGCCGGTGGCCAGTGTGTGCACACCGGTATTGGTGGGGTCGAAGGGTTGCAGCAGCTGCACATAATCGTTGATGAGTACACCCGATATGGTGCTTTTATCGCGGAAGGTAGTAAGCCAGTTGAATTGTGTTTCATTATCCGTACGGTGAAATGATTCATTGAAATAATAGCTGGAAGTCAATTGCGGGCCATGACTTAATACAATACCGCCATGCGGTAGAAACAGGTACGATACCTGCGGATTGAATTTGATATAACCCTGTCTTGGAACATAACCCACTTCTGCATTGTAATTGCTGCCGGTAAACTCGTACTGCATGCCTGCCAGCCAGTGACGGTTGGTGTATTGCAGGTTGCCGGCATGTACATAATCATCGCCTTTTTTATTCGGACTAAATGATTTCAGTACCATCATTTTGCCTGTCCATGCATTGTTGGCAGATGCCAGGTTAAACTCCACACCTGCATTGCGGTTGTATTGCGAGTATACGGGCATCGTGGTGTCTTTACCGGGCTGGTAATGCAGGGATTGTTTGTTGATGAAGATAAACCCGATATTGGAGCGTGAGAAAACCTTGCGCTGAATGGCCAGTACCGAAAAGTTCTGTGCAGGCAAACCGGTTGATTCCATTTTGCGTGTTTGCATATCCAGTACGCTGATGCGCCAGTTGCGATCGAGCTTGCCGCTGAGACGTGCGCCAAAATCAATGGGTACACCCAGGCCGATGCGCCTGGAAAAGAAAGGCCGTATGCTGGCATAACCCAGGTTGTTGAGATGGTCGGCATTCTCTAAAAAGAACTGGCGTTTCTCCGGGTAAAACAATTCAAAGCGGCTGAGATCAATCACCTGCCGGTCTACATCCACCTGTGAGAAATCAGGATTTACCGTAAGGTCGAGATTGAGCGAAGAAGTAACGGCAATTTTTGCATCACCACCTATTTCTTTCTTGTAAGTGGCAGGCTGGTGCGTGTTATAATCCTTCTGCACACCGCCCAGCACATAGGGAATGATCGATACATTGGCACCGGGCGGGGGCGGTGGTGTATCCCATACCAGCACACCGGTATAGGCAAGTGAAGCAGTAGGGAACTGCCTGGGAACAGGCGCCCAGGCTGATTTCTCGGTTGTTTTGAGATCATTGCGACTGAAGTTGACACCCCAGCGCGTTAAGCCTTTTTTATAACGCAATGTTTTAAAGGGGATGGCCATTTCCAGCACCCATCTATCGTTGAAATGGCGTACTACAGACGACCATTTATTGTCCCAGCTAAGATCTATCTTACCACCTTCATACATCAGCCCGTCCCACTGACCGCCTGCAGCATTGGCGCCGAAGCTGAAACCGCTGGTTTGGTCTTCAAACGGGTCGAGGAAGAAAATGAAATTATCGTTTTTGAGGAAAGCGAAATCGCGGCGCAGGGATTCTACCATATCTGCACCGGGCATGCCGTTAAAACATTCGGCCAGCAGGTACAGGTTATTGTCATCGTAAGCCATGCGTACGGTGGTGCGCACTTTGGCGAAACTGGTATCCATGGGCAGCACCATAAAAAAATGATCCGCCTTGTCTGCCTGCTGCCAGGTTTGTTCATTGGGGAAGCCGTCTACATGCATAGGGTCTGTGGAATGGTGTATATGCAGCTCATACCCCGCATTGGGTTTTTGTGCGGGTGCCATAAAAGTGAGCAGGAAAAAGCAGGCCGTTGCAAAAGCTTTAGCAAGTAGTCGTTGGGCAATCATGCCCAAAATGTACAATTTTTCCGGCAAAGCGGAGCCCGCGCAGCGGGGGCTTCGGTGAGTGGAGCGGCAGAGCCAGTGAGTGGTGAGTTGTGAGTGGTGAGTGAAAAACAGAGCCCTATACTACTCACCACTCACCAATGCCGCCTGCCTCGCCATCCACCGCTTTCTGGCCCGGTTAACCTTTGCATCAAAGTAGCGGTAAGCAACATAACTGGTGATGCCTGTAAGCAACAGGTAGGCGCAAAACAACAATACCTGTGCGCCGGTGTTTGCGGTAACCCATTGCCGGTAAGGGATAATCCATAACCAGTGCGCGAGATAAAGCACGTATGAAATATTACCCAGCCATGCATCTTTTGCATCGCTTTTCCTGGTAACACAGTTGCTGATCAGCGGTATCATTAGCACGGCCATTATTTCGTTGATCAATGCACTGCTTCGGGGCAATACCTGTGCATACAACAATGCCGTGATTACCAGTAATGCAAGATTACACACCAGTACAATGTACCTGCTGCATACAACAGGCCACCAGTACAGGAGCATACCTGCGAGGAAAAAAGGCGAATAGTAGAGGAATGTTGGTTTTATAAACGAGAACTGCAATACAGGCAAACAACGGATAAACAGGTAAGCAAGCGCGCTTAACAAAGCAAGTGATAACAACCCGCGTTTACCAAACCTGCTCACACATAGGTATAACAATGGAAACACACCATAAAACTGCAACTCAATATCCAGCGACCAGGCAGGCCCCAGTAACCGGAACTTCAGCAGCGCCAGGCCAAATACAAACACATGCGACAACCAGAACCTCGTTTGAGCAAAACCACTAAGCTGCTGCACCTGCAACATAAACGAACGATCAAACAACGCCTGCATAACCAGCGCTGCAATGGTAAACAACAACAAGGTAGGCACCAGTCGCCATAACCTGCTGGTATAAAACACGAATAAGGGATGCTGTTCTTGTGTGTATTGCCGGTGAAACAAACTGCTGATCCAGTAACCGCTCAGTATAAAAAAACAGATCACGGCAAAATACCCAAGAAATACCCACCCGGGCACAGCATGCCCAACCGCCACAATCAGCGCCAATAAAAAACGAAGCATACCTGGTTTTATCATGATAATGTATAAGATACGTGTAAATCCACCAGATAGTTGCTAATCAGCTCCGCTAAGGACTTCGCCCAAAATCTCCGCCCAATTCTCCGCTGCCCCTTGCCCCTGGCTGTGTCCCCACAGCCAGCTCCGCTAAGATCTCCAACCCCCAACATCAAACCTTCCAACATCAAACCTCCAACCCGCATTTATCCATACAATTTGTTAAAACGCCATCCTTTTCAGCTTCCGGGGGAAAAAGTACCATAATTGGGATATTTCGTGCATTGTACCGCCCGTTGCAGCGCCGTAGCTTTGTGTTATCAAAATGATTGAGGAACGATTAAAAAGAGCGATCATGAACACAGAAAAGATTTTAGCAGCATTGAAAGACGCAGCAGACAGGCTCTTGGGTTTAAACACCGGTTCACAGAAACCAAAACTGGTTTACCAGCCGGTAGCGAAAAAGACAAAGCAGATTGGAAAGATAAACAGGTAGTACACAGTAATAGCAACAGCAAGGATTGATTGAGCAGGCATTTTAACAGGCACAACAGCACGTAGTAAAATTGACCTCAACACCCAACGAATGGTCGTATACAGGATGGACATAAACACGAACAATCAAAAGAATACAGCAACGGAATACAGTGGGTGATGGTAAAAGAATCAGCAGACAGGATTTGGGATTACACCGATTCTCAGTAACCGTAAACGATTATACAAGACAAATGCAAAGGTACAACAGATTGGACAAGTAAGCAGGTAGTAAAGGTTAAATAAGAGTTGGTTAAGGAAACGTTCTTCTTAGGGAGGACGTTTTTTTGTGAGTAGTGAGTAGTCAGTAGTGAGTGAAAGAAAGCCGGTGAATAGTCAATAGTGAATAAAAAGCGCATCGCCTTCTTCGCTAAGAACCTCTGTGTTCTTTGCGGGTTTGCCCTCTGTGTCCTTTGCGGTTAAAAATTCGCACCAATCTTCGCTAAGTTCTTCGCTTCACTAAAAGCTAATCGCTATCAGCTATTTATTGGCTTTTCCATCTTCAAATGTACAACCACCGCTGTACAAAACGCAATCAATGCACAGCACCCGGCAGTGTAATGCTAATCTCCGCTAAGCTCTTCGCCCCAATCTCCGCTTCGATAAAAGCTAACCGCTAACCGCTATCAGCTAAAAGCTTTCCTCCACCATAACAGTTCAGGACGGCCATACAAATGAATGCATTTATTTTTAGGTATGCTTATAACTAACCTGCCCCGCTTAACACGGGGTGGCGGTGTTGTGTGTAAACGATTGCTGTTTTTTACAACCACTGTGTAACCTAAAAACTAGCTGTTATGAAACTGCCACTTGATTGCCTTATGAAAAACTATCCATCCTTTTATGTAATATCCACTTCCGGATAATTCAGCTTTTACATACGGGTATTATACGCTAAGCAACATGCTTATGCGGTAATACATACCTGGTGCGGACTTTCAGCAGGCTCCGCAGGTGTATGTTTTGTGTATAGCCAAAAGCACGCAAAGTATGCAGGGAATAAACTATTGCTTTAACAGATGTCTTTCGCATAAAACCAAAATTGCTCGTCATGAAAATTACATTGAAACTACCTGTCCCGCGGCGCACACTGCTGCTGTTGCTGCTGCTGCTCGGACTGTGTACGTTGCGGCTCGCAGCGCAACAAAAAACAATTGCCGGTACCGTGCAGGATGATAAGGGAACTGCACTGGCCGGTGTTACTGTTACCGTATCCGGTACAAAAGCTTCGGTTGTTACGGGTGCAGATGGCAGGTTTAGCTTACAGGCTGCAACAGGCGCTGTACTCAGCTTTGCCTATGTGGGGTTTGAAGACAGGAAGCTAACCGTAGGCAGCAACACCAACCTTACCATACAGTTAATACCCGTTGCTGCCAACCTCGACCAGGTAGTGGTGATTGCCTATGGTAAGCAACAGAAAAAAGACCTCACCGGCTCTGTTGCTGTGCTTTCGCAAAAAGATATTAAGAACGTGCCTGCTGCTGGTATTGATCAAAAGCTGGCCGGACAGATTGCCGGTGTACAGGTGGCAGATGTTACCGGAACACCCGGTGGCGGCGCTTCTATCAAAATACGCGGCTCCGGTTCTATCGGTGCAGGTGACGATCCTTTATTTGTAATTGATGGCTTCGCACTCACCAGCTCTTTTGGTCAAACCAGCAACCCGCTTAATATTTTAAACCCGGATGATATTGAATCTGTCACCGTACTGAAAGATGCATCGTCTACTGCCATCTATGGTTCACGCGGTGCGAATGGTGTAGTGTTGATTACTACAAAGTCAGGCAAAAGCGGCGTAGCTAAGCTGGATGTGGGTGCATATACCGGCTGGCAGCAGGTACCAAAGAAGGGCAGACCCGATATGATGGATGCACGCCAGTTTGCACAGTTCAGGAAAGAGATGGTGATAGATGATTTTGCTTCGCGAGGATTAACACCTACCGATGCAGATATCCCTGAAGAATACCGCAACCCCGATGCCTATGGTAAGGGAACAGATTGGTATAACGAAGTGCTGCGCACAGCGCCACAGTCAAACGTGAATGTGAACCTCACCAAGGGAGGTGAAAATGTACGCTCTGCCATATCGCTCGGTTATTTTGACCAGGAAGGTGTGGTGCGTTATACAGGATATAAACGTTTTACAGGCAGGGCCAATGTA
Organism: Deminuibacter soli; assembly: GCF_003412455.1. Lineage (GTDB taxonomy): Bacteria > Bacteroidota > Bacteroidia > Chitinophagales > Chitinophagaceae > Deminuibacter > Deminuibacter soli. The sequence goes on from NZ_QTJU01000004.1 coordinate 355,018, forward strand.
GAAGGTAATATCGGTAAACTGCGGCTGGGATTGAACCTGGCGCCTTCTTACAGTGTGCAGAAACGCAACGATTTTGAACGTGACTTTGTAGATGTGTTGTCGTTTGCGCAATGGTTAAGTCCGCTGGTGCCGGTATATACGGATGGGAAAAGAACACCCTATATTACTTCGCCCGGTATGTTTGGTTCCTCTAACCCGCTGGATTGGCTGCAGTACGTAGGTACCAATGACAAACAGTTTAAGGGCCTGGCTACTGCTTTTGCAGAATATGAGATCATCAAAGACCTGAAAGTAAAATACAGCATTAACGTAAGTTATACCAATGAACAGTCTTTCCTGTTCAACCCCTCTAATATCGTTGGCCCCTTTGCCGCATTGCCGCCGGATATTCCCAATTCCTTTACTACACGCTACAATGCCACCAACTGGCTGAGTGAGGCCTTGCTAACCTATGATAAAACCATTGGCAGGGATCATAAACTCAATGCCATTATCGGTTATACCGCGCAGAAGGAAACCAGTGAAAACCTGGGCATCAATGCAACAGATTACCCGGATGATAAAATACATACCATCAATGCAGCCGCAACCATAACCACGGCCTACGATGATATACAGGAATGGTCGCTGCTTTCATACCTTGCAAGACTGAACTATTCTTTCCGGAACAAATACCTGTTAACGGCAACCATCCGTTCAGACGGATCTTCCCGTTTCGGCAGCAACAACCGGTACGGTACATTCCCTTCCGTAGGTATTGGCTGGAACATGAGTGATGAACGTTTCCTACGCAGCGTATCCTGGCTCAATGAGCTGAAGCTGCGCGGCAGTTATGGCTTGTCGGGCAACTTCAATATCGGTAACTACACCTATACCTCGGGTGTTGGCCCGGGTAACTATGTGTTTGGTGGTGTGCTGGCGCCGGGCAGGTCAAGGTCATCACTGGGTAACCCTGATTTAACCTGGGAATCCTCCAAACAATGGGATGCCGGTATAGATGCGGCTGTGTTTAACAGGCGTATTTCTTTAACGGTTGATCTGTATCACAGGATCACCACTGCCATGCTGTACAACAGCCAGATCGCCTTGTCTTCCGGTTTCCAGAATGCACTCATCAACTCAGGTAAAATATTGAACAAGGGTGTTGAAATAGCCGTTAACTCCGTGAACCTGAAAGATGCCTTCACCTGGACAACCAGTTTCAACATTGCTTTCAATCGCAACAAGGTACTTGCGCTGAACGATAAAAACGATCCCATCCTAAGCGGCCGCAGCGGCGAAGGCTCATATACGCACATCACACAGGTTGGTCACCCTATTGGTGAGTTTTACGGTTATGTAAAACAGGGCGTGTATATGGATCAGAAAGACTTTGACAACTCACCCAAGGCTGCTACTTCGGTGCTTGGCTCTGTTAAATACAAAGATGTAGATGGCAACGGCATTATTGAACCGGTAAAAGACTTTGCCGTAATAGGCCGCGCGCAGCCTGATTTTACCTGGGGTATGACCAACTCGTTCGGTTATAAAAACTTCGATCTCAGTGTTATCGTCAACGGTGTACAGGGCAGCCAGGTATTTAAGAAAGCCAACCAGTACCTGCATAATATTGACGGCGTATTCAACGTAACACGTGAAATGCTCAACAGGTGGCGTAACCCGCAGCAGCCGGGCGATGGGCAAACACCCACGACCAATGGCGGCAGGGTATTGTACCGCGATATCAGCTCTGGCGATATCGAAAACGGATCGTTCATGCGCATCAGGAACATTACGCTGGGCTACCAGCTGCCACCGCGGTTGCTGAGCAGAAGCCATGTATTTAAAGCCCTGCGTTTGTATACATCGGTACAGAATGCATTCATCTTTACCAAATACAGCGGCGCCAATCCTGATGTAAACCGCAATGGCAGCAGCGCACTGGAGCCGGGTGAGGATTTTACCAACTACCCATTGGCGCGCACTTATACCATTGGCGTGAATTGCTCATTTTAAACCGCAACAACTAGTTATATGAAAAAGCAGCTATACAATATAACCGGCCTGTTAGTACTGTTACTGGTGTTTGGTTGTAAAAAATCATTCCTGGAAATGGATCCCCAGTCAACATTAACCGCTGGTACGTTTTTTAAAACAGCGTCTGATATAAAGCAGGCAGTAAACGGCTGTTATATCCCCTTGCGGGATATGGGCCGCATCGATTACTGGCTGTTTGGCGAAATGCGTTCGGATAATACCGGTTTCCAGTTTAACAAGGAAAACCGCGGTCTTGAAACGCAGCGTGAATTTGTAGATGAGTTTTTAACCGGCGCCACTGCCGAATCTGTGCTTGATTTATGGCAGCGCTCTTACAGCGGTATTTCCAATTGTAATGATGTACTCGGCAGCATAGGCGGCATCACCATGCCCGATAGCGCAAAGAACCAGTACACCGGAGAAGTATCTTTTATACGCGCTTTTCATTATTTTACCCTCGTGCGCCAATTTGGTGATGTGCCTTTAAGATTGAAATCGGTAAATTCACCTGCTGAATCAAGATCAGAAGGCAGGGCGAAGACCGATATGGTATATGCCACCATTATTGCCGATTTAAAGGAAGCAAGTGCTAAGCTGCCGGTGAAATATGGCAGTACAGATGCAGGCCGCGCTACCCGGGGCGCAGCAGAAACCATGCTGGCAGAAGTGTACATGACACGCAAACAGTTCGATTCTGCTGCAACTGTGCTGAAAGATGTAATTACCCTGGGATACAGTTTGCAGGCAGATTACAAAAGCATATTTGACCCTGCCAATAAAAACAACAGCGAATCTGTTTTTGAGCTGCAGTATTCCGGAATCCTGCCCGAGCTGGCCAGCAGTTTTATGTACACCTTTGCGCCCTATACTTCAGGCTCGGTAGTAACCGGCGATGTGAATACAGGGATGGGCGTTGACAATGGCTGGAACATTCCTACACAGGATATGCTGGATACCTATGAAGCAGGCGACAAACGCAAAGATGCATCACTGGCCACAGGCTTTACCGATGCTACCGGTTTTGTGAATATACCCTACGTGAAAAAGTACAACTGGGGCTTTGTTGCACCGGGCAGAACCAATGTGAATTTTATCGTATACCGTTATGCCGATGTACTGCTGATGCTGGCAGAATGTTTAAATGAAACAGGGCAAGGCGCACAGGCATTACATTACCTGAATGATGTATTTGGCGGCGCAAGCATCAGGGGCAGGGCGGCACTGGCACCCATCACAGTAACCGATCAAACACAGCTGCGCGAGGCAATTGCACATGAACGCAGGGTAGAACTGGCTTTTGAAAACCACCGCTGGTACGATTTGGTGCGCACCGGCAAAGCAGTAGATGTGATGAATGCACATGGTGTGCAGGAGAAACAGCTCAAGAGCTTTATTCCTGCAGCGGCCTTCCAGGTAACAGCGAATAAACTGTTGCTGCCTGTTCCGCAACGTGAAGTGTCTATCGATAACCTGCAACAGAACCCGCTTTAATTCAAGTAGCAAAACAACGATGAGAATATGAAAAAAACACTTTTATGGATGGCCTTGTTTCAATGCTGTATGGGAATCAGTTTCGCCCAGGTACAGGTGAGCAGCCTGCTTTGTGAGAACCGCGAAAACCCCGCAGGTGTTGATGCTGCAGCGCCGCGGCTTAGCTGGCAGCTGGTCTCAGACAAAAGAGACGTAACGCAAACTGCCTACGAGGTAAAGGTATCCACTGCGCCCAATGGCAAAGGCGATAGCTGGAGCAGCGGCAAAGTAAACTCCGATTCATCCGTGCATGTTACCTACAAGGGCAGTGCATTGCAACCCGGTAAAAAATACTACTGGCAGGTGCGTGTGTGGGATAACTCCGGTAAGCCCTCCAGCTGGAGCACAGGCGCCTGGTGGCAAATGGGCGTGCAGGCGGCAGACTGGAAAGCGCAATGGATACAGCCTGGTTATACAGAAGATGAAACCTGGCGTACCAGTCCCTTGCTGCGCAAGGAATTTACCACATCCAAAAAAATAAAGCATGCCACCGCATTCATTACTGCGCACGGTTTGTATGAAGCACAGATCAACGGCAAACGTGTAGGTGATGCTTATCTTACACCGGGTTGGACGAGCTATAACAAGCGCCTCGAATACCAGTTGTACGATGTAACAGATTTGCTGAAACAGGGCACCAATGCCATTGGTGTTACCCTGGGCAATGGCTGGTACAGGGGCTACCTGGCCTGGGGTGGTACCAAAAATGTATTTGGCAAAGACCTCGGCTTACTGTTGCAACTGCAGATTACCTACACAGATGGTTCAACAGAAACCGTAATCAGCGATGGCTCATGGAAAACAGCCAAAGGCCCCATACTCGACGCTGAAATTTACCACGGTGAATGGTATGATGCACGCAGGGAAATCACAGGCTGGGCATTGCCCGGCTTTAAAGAAAACGCAGATTGGACAAGTGCAGCAGTAGCCAGCTTTCCCAACAACAACCTGCTGGCAACCGTAAACGAACCCATCCGCAAACACGAAGCATTTAAACCGGTTAAAATATTCACCACACCCAAAGGAGAGAAGGTAATTGACTTTGGCCAAAACCTGGTAGGCTGGGTAATGGTGAAGGCAAAAGGCAATGCAGGTGATAAAATAGTGATACAGCATGCCGAAGTGCTGGACAAGGCCGGTAACTTTTATACCGAGAACCTGCGCGCCGCAAGATCCACTGCTACCTATGTATTGAAAGGTGGCGGAGAGGAACAGTTTGAGCCGCATTTCACCTTTCATGGTTTCCGTTATATAAAAGTAGAGGGCTATCCCGGTGAACTGAAACCGGAAGACTTTACAGCCGTTACATTGTATTCCGACATGCCACCCACCGGTACATTCAGCACTTCCAATGCCTTGATCAACCAGCTGCAGCACAACATACAATGGGGACAAAAAGGCAATTTCCTGGATGTGCCTACCGACTGCCCGCAACGCGACGAACGCCTGGGCTGGACAGGTGATGCGCAGGTGTTTTCGCGCACCGCCTCTTTCAACATGAATGTAAATAACTTCTTTGCCAAATGGATGAAAGATGTGGCGGCCGATCAGTTGCCCAATGGCAGTGTGCCTTTTGTGGTGCCCAATGTATTGGGTCCTGATGCAGGCGCCTCAGCAGGCTGGGCAGATGTAAGCACCGTAATACCCTGGAATATGTACCTCGCTTATGGCGATGTTACACTGCTGTCGCAGCAATATGCGAGCATGAAAGCCTGGGTAGAGTACATGCACGGCAAAAGCAAAAATGACTTGTGGAATACCGGCTTTCATTTTGGTGACTGGCTGTTCTACCGCCCCTTTGATGACAACGATGGCAGGTCTGCAGTAACCGATAAATACCTGATTGCACAATGCTTCTACGCCCATTCAACACAGTTGCTGATTAATGCAGCAAAAGTGCTGGGCAATGATGCTGATGTGCAGCAATACACGGCGCTGCTGCAGAAAATCAAAGCAGCCTTCCTGAAAGAATATGTAACACCATCAGGCAGGCTGGTATCCAGCACGCAAACCGCCTATGTGCTGGCCCTGAACTTTGATATGTTACCCGAAAACCTGCGCGCGCAGGCTGCTGAAAAGCTCGCTGCCAATGTGAAAGACTACGGTAATCATTTAACCACCGGCTTCCTTGGCACGCCTTACCTGTGCCATGTATTAAGCCGCTTTGGTTATACAGATGTGGCATTCTCCCTGCTGATGCAGGAATCATTCCCTTCGTGGCTGTACCCGGTGAAAATGGGCGCTACCACTATATGGGAAAGATGGAATGGCATTCGTACAGACAGTACGTTTGAACCGGCTTCTATGAACTCGTTTAACCACTATGCCTATGGTGCCATTGGCGACTGGATGTATCGTGTAGTGGCTGGTTTGGATACCTATGAAGATGGAGCGGGCTATCACCACATAAAAGTAATGCCTCATATCGGCGGAGGATTAACGCAGGTGGCTGCCAGTTTAAAAACATATTATGGCACTGCAAGCTCAGCCTGGAAACTGGAGAATGGTACCCTGCAGCTGGATGTAACCATCCCTGCCAATACTACCGCAACAGTGTATGTGCCGGCTACAGCCGCATCCGCTGTAATGGCCGATGGCAAAGCAGTAACACCAGGTTCGGCAGAAGCAGTGAGTGGATATGTGCCCGTTACAGTAGGGTCGGGTGTGTATCATTTTACAGCGCCTGCGCCGCAGCAAACAACAGTGAAGCAATAAGCGTCAGTAACTGTTTACTGGTATAAAACAACAAAGCCGTCTCAGCGAGACGGCTTTGTTGTTGGTGACTATTGCTTGTTGTACTCGTAGTTCACCATCCAGTTTACACCATACTTGTCGGTCAGCATCCCGAAGTAAGCGCCCCAGAAAACCTTGGCTAAAGGCATGGTTATATTACCGCCTTGCGCCAGGCCGTTGAACACCTGGTCTGCCTGTGCTTCACTGTCGGGGTTAAAAGCGATAGAGAAATTGTCGCCGTTTGTACCTGGTCCGTGAGCAGCCATACGGTCGCTGCCCATTAAAGTACTGTTGGGGCCAATGGGTAAGGCCACATGCATAATTCTGTTTTTTTCTTCTTCAGCCGGAGCATAGTCGCCGGGAGGAATGGAATCAAACCGCATCAGGGTGAGGAAAGAACCACCGAACACGGATTTGTAAAACTCGAATGCTTCTTCGCAATTACCATTGAAGGTAAGATAAGGATTGATGGCAGACATGGTTTATCGTTTTTGTGGGATAAAAGTACTGTGCCCATTTTGTATTCCTGAAGGCATTTCAAGACAATCACGATGGGCGGATATGACAATGTGAGGAACGGTCAATACGCAGCCTGCTGTGCTGCAAACCGCGTATTTGCTGCGTTTGACAAGGTATATAACTAACGGGACTGCTGCTAATGAATGCATTGCATCGGCAGTCTTTTTATGCAGGCAGTAATTTTTTTTGAAAATTTCTTTGCAGAAATAATATTTCTCTTATCTTCGCACTCCTTAATTAAAAAAGAGGAATGATTTCGTAGCTCAGTTGGTAGAGCAATACACTTTTAATGTATGGGTCCTGGGTTCGAGTCCCAGCGGAATCACGGAAATGAAAAGGGCTTCAGAACATATTGTTTTGAAGCCTTTTTTTTATTATCGAATGCCCAATTTGGTTTTAACCAATGGCAATGTATCATCGCTGGTGGGTGCAGCCAGCAGTAAGCCTCATCGAATGTTTTCATCTTTTAGGGAATACCGTACAAGGGTATTTTGAGCCTGCCTCCAACGCCACTGGCGCCTGCGCCGAGCTTTTCTATTCCTGCGCATCCGGTAAATGCGTCCGCAGCTTTTGTACATATTCTTTTATATAGTGTTCCTTCTGTTTGTTCTTGTACTGCATAATAAAACGCGGGTGCTCCAGCGGTATAATCTTTCCGAAATAACCCAGCCTGTTGTTGAGGTGCAACAAATACTGGTAGTTTTTGCTTAGTCCCATGCAAAAGCAAACATCCGTATCGCAGCCCATATTAATCTGCTCCCGGATGTTCCATTCTATAACAGCTTGTACGGCCGTGGTCAGCGCCTTACTATCAAAGTAATTGTAATTCTTCTCCTTCCCGTCTTTGTCTTTTACAACAAAGCCCAGCGGGCAAATGGAGCTGATATAAAACCTGGAATAAAATGCATTGATGCCGCCGAATGCGTCAATCATTTCATAAATAAAGGCAGACGATGGTTCATGCAGCATCGGACCGGTATAGGGAATGCCGCAACGTTCAGTTAACCGTTTTGGATCGGTGAAAGGTATGCCGGTGGCGCCGGCGCCCAATCGCCCGGGATTTATGCCCAGTATCAGTTTCCGCCTGTTGTGGTCATGGTAGAATTTATTGTAAAAACCTGCTGCTGTTTTAAAGGTGTCAGCATCTTTAAACGGGTTCAGTACCGCGATATTGTCCGGCAGTGCAACGTTAAGCGTCAGCTGTTTGTTAAAGTTGTTTACCCGTGTGGCAAAGTTCATATGGCCCTGGATCTTGATGAATTTGAAATAAAGAAGGACGGTTACAGCCTGTAACACTGCCGAAGCTAATAAATACCTTCCTGTGATGCAAGGGTGTAGCGGAAAATAGGGAAGAATGCTTTACGGTTATCTCGATATGACTAATACACGATTTTTTAGATCGCAAGGTTAGCAAAAAATAAACCATGCACCAAACCCCCTATAAAAATATAGAGGGTAACCAGGTGCCAGGTCAGGAATGGTATCACCTGTACTGCTATTTGTTGTAGCGTATTAACTCCATTCTTTAACCAGCTGGTTGTAAAAACTGTTACTTTCTTCTTTGGCGTTGGGCTGGCCTTTACCGGTGGTGATTAAGTTATGCAGGCTTTGCTGAATATACCGCGTCCATGCCTCAAAGCAAATGTCAAAGCATTCGTATTGCGGCACCAGTCCCTCGTGTGTAAAGTGAAGGGTTGTACGGCCATCTTTTTCAGTGATATCAAAATGAATGGTGGTGTTTTGCCATTCGCTCTGGTCACTGATAAAATTGAAATAATTGTGCAATACCAGCCACTCCACTTTTTTACCCGGTACAAATTCCGTGATTTTCATTTTGCATACATGCACATCCCGGTAGTGGTAAAGAAAAACTGCATTCAATGTATCTGTGCGGCCTTCCACTTCAGCTGACCACCATCCGCGAACATTGTTGATGGCATTGAATACTTCCCGGGGTGTGTGGTTTACGGTAAATGAGGTTTCGAAATCAGTTGTTGTCATGTCCGATGATTTTTACTTGAATATTACGGGCGTTATTTACTGCCCTTTTCCCTGCGCAGCAATGCTTCCAGTTTTACCAGGTTCGATTGCCAGAATGCATCGAAGAAACCAAGCCATTGCTGCAAATCAGTAAAGCCGTTTTTACTGAGCGTGCAATAGCGCTCCCGCCCGATGTTTTCTATGGAGATAAACCCTGCGCACTGCAGTATGCTGATGTGTTTTGAAACCGCCGGCCGGCTCATGTTGAAGTTATTGGCCAGTGTATTAATGGACTGGCTTTCCCGGGCAAGCAGCCGCAATATCTGCCGCCTGCTGGGATCGGCGATTGCCTGGAAAACATCAACAGTCCGCGGGCACATGTTTTGAGATGTTTAAAAGTGCGTTTATCTTTTGTATGTTCTTGTACCATCCATCGGTCATGGAATTGTACACAGGCAGGTTTTCCGGTAAGCGGAAGCCGGTTTGCTCAAGCGATAATTCTGTTCCATTGTCTTTTTTTGTTAACGTCCACACCACAACAGTGTCAAACGTCACATGCTCCCTGTCTGGCCCGCCTTTCCAGGAATAGGAGAGTTTGCTGTACGGAACAATTTCGAGCACCTTGCAATCAAAAATGCCGTCCAGGTCAAGCTTGGCTATGGGATTAACTTTAAACTGGAATGCGCAGCCCTGTTCGGGCTTAAAGTCATTCGGCATCAGCCATTGCGCCATTAATGCAGGTGTGGTAAGGTATTCCCAAACCGCTTCGGGTGAGTGGGAAAAGAAAAAGCTGTGTTGGATAGTCTGTTTCATAATGAGTAACTTTTTAGTTACCTAAAGCTATGAGTAACTTTTGAGTTACGCAAATAAATTATTTTGTAATGCGTTTTACTGCTTTAAATCCGTGTTATGTGCAGGTTGCATAATTGTTTCCTGGCGCGAACAGGTAATTTTGCAGTTAAACAAGAAATCGCGAACATGAACGGACAATACAGGAAAGATATTTACCCGGGGCTGGAAGTGGCCATTATATTGAAGAAAGACCAGCGTAGTGGCAGGCTCACATATGGCATTGTCAAAGATTTGCTTACCTCTGCCGCTTATCATTCACGCGGCATAAAAGTGCGCCTGGAAGACGGGCAGGTGGGCAGGGTTGCAGAAACGGATGTGATTGATCCGGATGGGGAATAAAGAACAAAGCAATGGGCATGCAGCATACAAATATGACAGCCGTTTCCTGAACCAGATAGTCAAACAGATTGCTCTGCCGGGAAAAGTGAATTGATAGCCTGATTGCAAGCGCTCTAAAAAAGTAGCCTGGCAGCCGGGTTGTACCCATACATCGGATTTCAGTAAGTTCTTTAAAATTTGTACAAGACCCGGCATGCGCTGGGTTTTTGCGTATTATACCAGCTTTGGGAAGTGCTTTTTTTACCTGGAAAAGCGCTAACCGGGTGCATTGCCCGCCTGGGGGGCCAAATTGCCCGTTTCAGGATATTGGCGCTGGTACGGTTGATTTACGTGCAGCAATTTTGTGTCATCAATAACAACAAAACCAAAATATATGAAACGCAAAACAGCAACAACAATCTATTGGATCGGAACTATTCTTACCTGTATGTGGTTTGGAGCAAGTGGTGTTGGTGAGCTCACCAATAACGAATTTGTCTGGGGCATCACCAGGCTGTTAGGTTATCCTCCGCATTTTATTTATATACTTGGGGTAGCTAAACTGGCCGGTATAATCACGCTCCTGATTCCCGGCAAACTGCTGCGTTTAAAAGAGTGGGTATTTGCAGGCATGTTCTTCGATATTCTTTTTGCATTTTTCTCTAAAATTGCAGTATTGGGATTCCCTGCCACTATTGATGCAATTGTTGCATTTGTAATGGTGGGCGTAACTTATGCGATGTTCCGCAAACTGTATCCCGGGCTGCAGGCGCAGACTGCAATAGCGTAAGCGGGTAGCATCATCAATAATACATCAATCAGGTAGTGTTTAGCGGCGCTGGTGTTTAACCAGGCCGCTAAATATTTTACAGGCACCTGCTACTCCCTGAACTCGCGGCGAATGCCGAGCTTCTTCATTTTAGACGCGAGCGTTGTTGGCGGTACGCCGAGGATTTCAGCAGCCCCACCATTGCCGCGGATGCGGCCATTGCATTTTTTTAGTACAGCGAGGATATGTGATTTTTCGTTTTCTTCAATTGTTCTGATATGCAGTTCTTCTTTTTCAGCAGGCAGAAATATGTTCCTGGATACAGGTAGTGGAATTTCTTCTATCGAATCGCCTTTGGCCAGCACCACGCTTCTTTCAACCAGGTTTTCCAGTTCACGTATATTGCCGGGCCAGTGGTAGGTTAACAGGTTTTTAAGTGCAGCATCGGAAATATAACGTACGTTTTTGGCTGTTTTGCGGCTGTATGCAGCAATAAAGTGACGGGTAAGTATACCAATGTCTTCAGTGCGCTCACGCAAGGGTGGCAGCTGTATGGGAAACACATTCAGCCGGTAATATAAGTCCAGCCTGAACCTGCCTTCGGCTACTTCTTTTTCCAGGTTGCGGTTGGTGGCGGTAATAATGCGCAGGTTTACTTTTATGGGCACCTTTCCGCCAATGCGGTCAATTTCCCGCTCCTGCAGTACGCGCAATAATTTGGCCTGCATATCCAGCGGCATTTCGCCTATTTCATCCAGGAAAATAGTGCCGTTGCTGGCCTGCTCAAATTTGCCGGTCCTGCGGTCGAGCGCACCGGTGAAAGCGCCTTTTTCATGACCGAATAATTCAGATTCAATCAGGTTAGGCGGCAACGCAGCACAGTTTATTTTTACCATTGGGTGGCCGGCCCTGGGCGAAAGGCGGTGGATAATTTCAGCGATGCGTTCCTTGCCTGTACCGCTCTCGCCCAGTATCAGCACCGAGGTGTCTGAAGCTGCTACCTGGGTAACATCATCAAATACTTTTAACAGCAACGGGCTTGTGCCTACAATGCCGTAAAATCCTTCTTCTGTGCCGGGTGATGGTATAATGTTCGGTGCCGGTGCAGTTGCAGCATCGCTGCTGTTGTTTTTGTGGCATTGCGTTATCAGGGCAGCTGTTGCCTGCGCAAGTGATCCCTGCAAACGCTCGCTTAATACCAGGTGTTCCTCATCAAATCCAAAAGGCTGCCTGCTGAAGAAATGAAACTGCAGTAAAGAATGCTGGCCGTTTGCGGGTTTAACAGGCAGGCTGATATGCGAGTGCATGCCGAAATATTTTGCAACGGCCTGCTTCATCCCGCTGCTGCCGGCAGCTTCAAAATCGTCGCCGCAATGCAGGGTGATGGCAGTGGAAGTGTTTTCGTTTGCAAACCAGGATTGCATTTCATGCATCTTCAGTTTGGTGATTACCTGGAATTCATTTACGCCGATTGACTGGTATTCATTATAACTGATTCTTAAAAAACCGTTGATGCTGTCAGGGCCGTCATCTGTTGTTTTGAGTACAACAAAATCAAAAGGGATCAGTGGCTGCAGTGCCCGTACAATGTTCAGCAGCCCGTCTTGCAGGCTTAGCTGGCTGCCGCTCATGGCCTTTAACTGTTTTTGAAAAAACAGTTCTTTCCTGAACAGCGATTCCAGTCCGTGCTCCTGGTGGTACTGTGCAATTTCCATGGTTACCAGCAGGTCTTTTTCCCTGAATGGTTTTACCAGGAAGCCGTAAGGGTGTGTGGCCTTGGCCTTATTCAATACATCTTCATCGGAATTGGCGGAAAGATAAATGAATGCAATGTTTTCTTCTTTCAGGTACCTGGCAAGGTCAATGCCTGTTCCCTTGCCGGAGAGAAAGATATCTAACAGCACCAGGCCGGGCTTTTCCTGCCGGATGCTTGCTTTGGCATCTTCAACAGAGCGCGCAATACCACTGACGGTATACCCTGCATTCTTCAACATTAAACGCAGGTGGTTGGCTTCCACAAACTGGTCTTCTACAATCAGAATTTTATCACGCAGTGCCATAAATGCTTTACTTGTTTATTTGATTAGCTTACCCGGGATGCCGGTTCAGGCAGGTTGAACAACAATTCAACCTGAACACCGTTGTTGCTGTATATTTTTAATGTTCCGCCTATATCTTCTGTAAGTCCCTGCATCAGCGTAATGCCCAGTGATGAGTTTTGCTGCAGGTTAAATGCCGGCGGTAATCCCATGCCGTCATCTTTTATCACCAGGCTGTAACGCGTGTTGCTTAACTGCTTTAAACTGATCTTTATTTCACCCGGCCGGTCATCACGGAACGCGTATTTAATGGCATTGGTGATGGCTTCATTCAGTATTAAACCCAGGGGAACCGAATGGGACAGGGGCAGTTCCAGCTTCGCTATATCAAGCGTAAAATGTACCGGGTTTTTCTTATGGAAAGCGCTTTTCAGGTACTCTGTCAGCTCCAGTATATACGAGGGCATGTCAATGGTGGTAAGGTCTTCTTTCTGGTACAGCTTCTGGTGTATCAGCGACATGGCCTGTACACGGTTCTGGCTTTCGTTGATGGCATCAAGCGCTTCCTGCCCTTTGATAAATTCTGTTTGACTGGCAAGCAGCCCTACTACCATGTGCAGGTTGTTTTTTACGCGGTGATGAATTTCCTTTACCAGCCAGTCTTTTTCCTTTACCAGGTTTTCGAGGGATTTGTTCTTTAAATCAATTTCTTTCTGGTGCGCCTGCAATGCACTGTTTGTTTTTTGTTTGAGCTGGTATGCATGGTATAAAAGTGAAATAACGATCAACAGCAAAATTACACCACCCATGGTAATGTTTTTAATAATGTTGGTTTGCCGCAGGTTGTTTTGCTGAAACTCGGTTTCCTTTTTCAGCAGCTGTATGTCTTTGTCTTTCTTCTCCGTTTCATACACAATACCCATCTGGGTAATCTGCCTGCTTTTGGCTTCATTAAACAGGGAATCTTTTACCTCCTGCGAACGCTGAAAATTGCCGATCGCAGAAAAGTAATTGCCTGTAGCACTGTCTATCCTGAATTTCACCATGTGGTAGTCTTCTGTGTAAGCCGCAATCTGCATCTTGTTGCAGAATATTTTATACAAAGCCGTATAATCTGCTGCCTTGGTAAGGTTGCCCGTTTGAATATAGCAATTAATCAGCGTTGTATAGGCACTCTGTATTACCCGGAAATCGGCTACCCCGTTTTTTAATTCCTGTTCCAGCTGTGCGCAGTAGGCAATGGCTTTGTCAAACAGCTGCAACCGCTGGCAAATAGTAATCATCAGTATCGCGATAGATGGCTTATACTTTGTTTCTATTTCGGGGTACTTCCTGGTCATGGTGAAAACAAAACGCCTTGCTTTATCATATTCTGCAGAATTGATGAACAGGCCGGTAATGTTGTAGGTGAGCTCAAATATCTCATCCGGATCGTTGCGCCTGATAGCAATATCGAGCGAGCGATGGAAATAGAAAGCTGCATGGTTAAGGTCGTTCAGTTCTTTATACACCAGTCCCAGCCTGTTGTACACGGCACACAGGGTGCTGTTGGTGGTATCGCCTGAATCTTCCATTGTTTTTACTGCCATAAGGCCGTATTGTACCGCTTCTTTATAATCGCCAAGCATGCTGTACACGTTTCCTAAAAGACTGTACAGGCCATGTATGGCTGTTGTGTTGGTAAGCTGGTACAGGGTGAGTGATTTTTTCAGCATAGCCAGTGCTGCGCCGGGGTTGCCTTCCAGCTGCAGCAGGTCGCCGATTTCTTCATAACACTGTGCTTCTCTTTTATTGTTGCCTGCCGAATGAAACAGTGCGGCAGCTTTTTCAAGCAATGTAATACGTTGGGGGTAAGGCATGCCGGTAAGTGAGCTGTTCGACCACAGCATTACATAGGCTTCGCCGGTCTCGTCCGGGTTGTTGAGTGGTTCAAACAAGTGAACGGCGCTGTCTGCATAACGTTTACCGGTGATGTAGTCACGTTGCAATTGTTTAACAAACGAGAGCTGCAGGTAAGCCTCTGCCAGTTTTTTGCGATCTGCTGTTTTCGCGGCGATCAGCAAAGCCTGCTGCCCGTAAAGCAAAGCCTTTTGTACGGCTGCCGTATCGGGGTATTGGGCAGAATACCAGTGGCTGGCTTTCAGCAGTACGGTTATTTTCTCACTGCCGTCTTTTACCTGGCGCTGGGTTGTGATGGTTTTATTCAACTGCGCTTCATCCGCAAATTCCCGCTGGGCCAGGCAGGGTATGGCCAGCAGGAACAGGAACGCCAGGGCAGTTAGTTTTTCGCTCATAGCATTGTTTTTAGGGAGATGTTACCAGCAATTGTGCCACGGCACCTTGCGGCAGGTTGCATGGCGTTTAAAGTACGGTTTTGAATTGATTTATTATGGATTACGCCGGAAATTCCTGTATGTGTTGCTGCTGCCCATACCCCGCAGCAGTAATACGGCGCGCCGGCCAACGAAATCAAGTTGCAGCTTTTCGTCGTACAACGAAATACAGTTGTGCGGCCACTGCAGAATATCTTGCTTATTGCACGCAGAATCAATTGTTTAAGTTGTTGGAATGGCATTGGGTGCAGTTCCGGCACTGCAAAACGATTCTGTATGATGTACAACGATTCAAAGAACATTCTTTTCATTACCGGCGCCTTTATCAGTAACAGTTGCTGGGATGAATGGAAGGTGTTTTTTGAAAAAAAGGGATACACCACGCATGCGCCCGCCTGGCCTTACAAAGATGCACCGGCAGAAGTATTGAGGGCGCGTCATCCTGACGCAGAGGTGGCGTCTGTACGGCTTCACCAGCTGGTCGCTTATTATGAGCATATCATTCGTTCCATGCCGCGTAAACCTGTTCTTGTGGGGCATTCCATCGGCGGTTTAATTGCCCAGCTGCTGTTGCAGAAAGAGATGGCTACTGCAGCCGTTGCCATTCATTCAGTGCCGCCCAGGGGAATTTTCACCTTCAAACCATCGTTCCTGATTGCAGGCTGGGGGCCTTTGGGTTTTTTCACTTCTACCCGAAAAACTTTTATGATGAGTTTCAGGCAGTGGCAGTATGGCTTTACCAACGGCATGCCCGAAGCATGGCAGGAGAAGGGCTACTGCTGGGCTATCCCGGAATCAAAACTGGTGGTGAGAGATACGGTCTCAGCTGCCGCCACGGTTGATTTTCACAAACCGCATGCACCCCTGCTGCTGATTGCAGGGTCGGCAGACAGGAGTATTCCCGCTTCACTTAATTATGCCAACTACCAAAAATATACCGATAAAAATTCGGTGACCGATTATAAAGAGTTTGAAGGCCGCAACCATTTTGTACTGGGCCAGCCCGGATGGCAGGAAGTGGCCATGCAGGTAATGAGCTGGATAGAAAACAACAAAACTGAAAACTAAGTCTTATGAATACAATACACAATACCCGCTGCGGCGGGTTCGCCACAAGCATTCTTTTTGCACTGCTGCTGTTACTGGGCTTTACGGCAGCTGCTGCACCGGTTAATGATTCCACCAAACGAAACGGTACAGCTGCAGGGCTGCTCCCGGCTGCACCGCCTGATGGATTTACACACCAGACGGTAACTGTAAACGGTATCCCGATTCATTATGTGATTGGCGGCAGCGGCGAACCGCTGGTGCTGATTCATGGCTTTGGACAAAACTGGTTTATGTGGAACCGGTTGCTGCCTGAGTTCTCGAAGCATTTCACGGTTATTGCACCTGATCTTCCCGGGCTTGGTGAATCAGGAAAACCGGCAAGCGGTTATGATAAGAAAACACTGGCCGCAGATATACACGGGCTGGTAAAACAACTGGGTTATTCTTCCATTAACCTGGCCGGCCATGATATTGGCCTGATGGTAGCCTACGCTTATGCTGCGCAATTCGGTACTGAAGTAAAACGGCTTGCACTGATGGATGCATTGCTGCCCGGTGTTGAACCTGTTTGGGGACAGGTGAAAGGTTCTGCCTGGTGGTTCGGCTTTTTCGGATGGCCTGTTTCGGGTGATATTATCAAGGGTAAGGAGCGTGAATTTCTTACGAATTTCTGGCCGCTGGTAGGTCATGTAAAAGATGCCTTTACCAGCCAGGAATCAGAAGAGTTTGTGCGGGCCTATGCCATTGACGGCGGCACTACGGGCAGCTTTCACTGGTTTGGCGCATTTGACCAGGATGCACTCGACAACAAAGAATTTATGAAAACCAAGCTTAAAATGCCGGTACTGGCAATGGGTGGCGAATACTTCGGTGCCGCCTTCCTGGAAGACCATTGCAAGCTGGTGGCAGAGCATGTTGTTGCCTCCAACATCAAAGGGGCAGGGCATTGGATTGTGCAGGAGAATACAGCACAGGTATCGCATGACCTGATGAACTTTTTTACAGCAAAACAATAACCAATCAATCAGCTTATATGTACATGCAAACACTAAAAAAATCCCTTGTTACGAAACCCATGCTGTTAACAGCCTTGTTGCTTGCAGTCTTCTGTACAGCCCGGGCTCAATCAGATACAAGCGGGCAGCTGCGTATGACGCAGCAACAGATTATCGCAGCCAAAGCAAGCGGCACGCGCGCGCCGGGTTCTTCTAATTTAAGTGCAGTGCAGGTAATCGTTATTCACGGAGATCCTGCAAAGCCCGGTCTCTATACCATCTTATTAAAAGTAGCGCCCAATACAAAAATACCTGCACACCTGCACCCGGATGACCGTGTGGGAACCGTTGTTTCAGGCACCTGGTACTTTGGATACGGCGACAAGTTTGATGAAGGCAAGTTAAAAGAATTGCCGGTGGGTAGTGTTTACTCGGAAGTGGAAGGGCAGAATCATTTTGCCATGACAAAAGATCAACCGGTTATTGTAGAAATCACCGGTTACGGCGCTTCCGGTGTTACGTATGTGAATGCAGCAGATGATCCGCTGAATCACCGGTAATAACTTGTATACTGCTTAACAACTCAGGCCGCTTGCTGCAAGCGGCCTGAGTTGTTTGTTCACATAAACATAAAGTAGTGTTAATGTTATGGCAACATAGTACGGGCACCTTTGCCGCAAATCAAAACCACTACTATGTCTTTCACCAAGCGCTGCACTATTTTATTGTTACTACTTTTTACAATGGTACAGGTTGTTACCGCACAAACCAACCTGGCGGGTATAGCCGGTAGAATAGTTTCCCCTGATGGCAAGGCTATTGACCATGCAACCATTACCATTAAAAACGGATCTACAGGTTTTACTGCCAAAACAGTTTCCAACGAAAAAGGGGAGTTTCTGCTGAAAGAACTTCCGCTGGGTGGCCCTTATTCCATTATTGCGGAAGCAGTGGGAATGGCGTCGCAAACGCAAACGGATTATGCACTGAACCAGGGCGACCTGTTGCGTGTATTGTTCCAGATGACAGAGAAAACAGCTGCATTGCAGGCTGTTGTGGTTAAATCTACTTCACTCAGGAACAAGGTGGAGAACATTGGTACAGCTACAGCAGTTACTGCCAAAGACATTAACCGCCTGCCTGTAAATGGCCGTAACTTCACTACACTGGCCGATCTTTCTCCTTTAAGCACCGGTACCAGCCTTGGCGGTCAGCTGGGCTCTGCCACCAACTTTACCATTGATGGCATGGCTGCAAGAGGTACCATTTCAGGCGGTCAGCCAACAGGTGCCTATGCCATTACCATGGAAGCAGTGCGCGAGTTCCAGGTAGTAACCAACCAGTATGATGTTACCTATGGCAATGCCGGTGGTGGCACCATTAGCACGGTAACCAAATCGGGTACCAATACTTTAAGCGGAAGCGCCTTTACTTTTTTGCGTACAGACTGGCTTTCGAGCCCCTACGGTTTAAATGGTCAGAAACGTAACCAGCCGTTTGACATTAAACAATATGGCTTTTCACTGGGCGGTCCCATTATTAAAGACAAAGCACATTTCTTTGTGGCATGGGATCACCAGGCCAATACGCAGCCATTGCTGATTGCGCCTATCCAGTCAAATGCCGATGCACTGCGTTACAACGTAACCCAGCAAACACAGGATGATTTTTTAAGAATAGCACGTGCTAAATACGGTGTGGCCAATTCACCGCAGTTTGGCCAGTTCAGCCGTTTTAAAAATACACATGCATTGTTTGGCCGTATTGACTGGCAGCTGGGCAGGAAAAGCCTGCTTACCATTCGTGATAACTTTATCTATGATATGGATAACCAGTCAGACGGTGACAATACCACCATCAATATTTTTGAAGTATACAGCAGCCGTAAAAGCATCAACAACAGTGTTATGGCTTCGCTGCGTACCACTATCAATCCCAGGGTGACCAATGAATTAAAGCTTGAACATTACTGGGAGTACAATAAGCTGTACGCCAACCCGCAGCTGCCGGCAGATAATATCCCGAGAGCCACTGTTTCGAACATTGCATCTGTTAACCCGATGGATACTGCGAAAAGACTGTACACCAACATACAGCTGGGTGGCCAGCGTTATGGCGGCGACTACTTCAACAACAGCCTTATCCAGCTGGTGGATAATATTTATATCAACACCGATAAGTTCAACTTTACACTGGGCGGTGGTGTAACCTTTACACACCAGAACTCAATTTACGGCAGCGAAACAAATGGCCGTTTCTGGTATACCGGGCTTGCTGCATTTGACAACCTGCAGCCTTACCGTTTTACAAGAGATGTTTATTTGTCTGATGATCACAATATCAAATTCAATATACTTAGCCCGAACGTATATGCGCAGGCGCAAACAACGCTTGGCCGCGGTTTAACTGCAACTGCCGGCGTGCGTATAGACTATACCGATTATCTCGACAAAGCCAATTTTAACCAGGCTGTATACAACACGCTTTCTTTAAATACATCCAACAAGCTGGCTACTTTACAGGTGCAGCCACGCGTTCAGTTCACCTGGGATGTACACCAGAATGGAAAGGATATCGTTCGTTTGGGCGGCGGTATCCTGGGTTCTGCGCTAAACCCTTACTCCATGATCAACAATATGCTGTTTGATGGCAGCCATATTGCGAGCATCGATGTTACCGGCAGCCTGGTACCCACACCCAATTTCCCTGGTTATCGTCAAAACCCGTCTTCTGCACCGGGTAAAGATCTCGTGAGCAAAACAGATGTGCCTAAACTGTACACCATTAACATGAATGGCAAAGATGCGAAAGTGCCTATCGTGTATAAGATCAACGGCTCCTACAGTCATTTCTTCAGCCCTAATTTCAGGATGAGTATTGCAGGTTACCTGTCGTTTGCACGTAACAACTACACTTATCTTGACAAGAATATGGTTGACCAGCCTTACTTTACTTTATCGCAGGAAGGCAACCGCCCGGTATATGTACCTGCTGCTACGATCAATACTTCCAATGGTTCGCAGGACTGGACACTGGGCAGAAAAACCAACCAGGTAGGCCGTGTGCTGCAGCTGGAAAGTGTTGGTAAGGTAAACCAGGCAGCCGTGGTAATTGACGGTGATTACCGCTATTACAAAGATGGCGAAATCGCGTTCTCCTACACCTGGAACCAGGCCAGGGACAATACCTCTTACAACGGTAACGTAGCAAATACGGCTACCTTAAACCAATACACAGGAGGTGATCCAAGGGATCTTAGCCTGATCCGTTATTCAGACAATCATTTCCGCAGTAAAATAGTGATCTACGGTAACACGCCGAGCTTTCATGGCTTTAACCTGGGTGTGCGTTTCTCAGGCCTGGGTGGTACCCGTTATTCTATGTATGTAAACGGTAACATCAATGGCGACTTTGTTGAAACCAACGACCTGGCTTATGTAGCCGATCCTAACAGTGCCGGCACGCCACAGTACATGAAAGACGGTCTGAATGCCATTCTCAACAATCCCAATGTAGAGAACAGCATGAAAACCTACCTGCGCAAAAGCTTTGGCAAAATTGCAGAAAGCAATGGCGGTGTAAATCCTTTTTACGGAACAGTTGACCTGCGATTGACCTACAAAGTGAAAGTATACAGGAAACAATACATTGAGCTGTCAGGCGATTTGTTTAATGTAGCCAACCTGCTTAACAAATCATGGGGGGTAAACCATGCGCTGGGCGCCACCTCGTTACTGTCAAGGTCTGGTTTTGATGCTGCTACCAACAACTTCAGATATGCGGTAAATACCAATGCCGGTGTATCTGGCTTAAGCGGTAATCCTTACCAGTTTCAGCTGGGTATCCGCTACGGATTTTAAACAGGAGCGTATCATGCATAAAAAAGCTGGTTGACATTTGTCAGCCAGCTTTTTTATTATCTGGTAATAAAACCATTAAACCTGGTGCCCGCGATCAGTTGGCAGAAGCGCCCGGGCTTTGTACGGCTGAACGGCCGGCAGCAGTAATATGGCCATTGCCGTTATTCTGCTGTAAACCGATGATTTCCCATTGATGCTGGCTGAAATCTGCGGGTAAGTTCAGCAGCACGGTTTTTTCATCTGTTTGTGCAGTGGCCAGTGCTCTTACAATCTGTACATGTGACAGGGTTTTACCTTCGTTTTCACCTGCTTTTACTTCACTCCGGGCTGATTTCTGTACCAGCGCAAAAGTGAGCGCTGACCTTTTTTCTGCAAAAGCTGTGTAATCTATTTTCAGCTTGTTTCCTTCTACTGTTCCGGTAAACTGCAGCTGTTTGGCAGGGTGGCTAAGGCCGTCGGAAATGGCATTTAATACAGCACTCTCGTCAGAGCCTACGTATTCTGATGCGCCGTTTACCACAATCTGCGGTGTATACAGGGTTTGCAGGTGCAGCCATTCTACATAACGGCTTTGGCGTTTGGTATATGCAGCATCACTGAAGCGGTCTTTCCAGCCCTGGTGGTCCCAGTAATCAACATGGTAAGCCAGTATGTAAATCTGCTTGTTGTGAATCTGCTGTTCAATGCCTTCAATCAAAGCGTCTGCAGGCGGACAGCTGGAGCAGCCCTCAGAAGTGAATAATTCTACCACAGCAATGCCGCTGCTGTCTTTGGCTGTTTGCAGGTTGTTGATGTTGTTTTTGCGGTTCATAAAGGCGGTGATGGCAAATATGCCTGCCAGGCAGGTTGCCGGGAATAACAATTTAAATGATTTCATTTTCGTAGTTTTTAAATGTGATGCTTTGAATCGTCTGTTGCTGCAAGTTCTTACTGTAGCTGGTTTTCACGGGATACAGGATTGGTCAGTCTCATTTTACCGGTACGGCAAACGCAAGGGTTTGGGGAGGCAGGCATTGCCTGTCGCTGCAAACCATAAACTGTACTGTCCCCCTTACCAATGCGCGTTTTGCTTTTAACTGTATTTTCTGTTGAAACACTACCGTGTTTTCAAAATAGGCCACATTCGCATTAAACGCCTTTTCAAATTTTGAAAGGGATGCCGGTTCTGCTACTTCCCCGTCTAACGTATAGGAAGCATCAGGGGTAAAGCTGAAGCTGGCTTTTACCGGGCCGCCGTTTGCCAGTGACTGGGCATACACATGCCAGCCAGGCTGAATCTCGGCTTTCATAAACAGGGTAGCGGTTGTTTCACCGGTTCTCTTTGCTGTGTAACTCCATTTTACCGGTTTCAATACCTGGCTGCTGACGGTGAAACCGGTGAATAAGCTTATTAATAAAATGTATAACGTTTTCATTTTTATAAGTTTTTATATGTCAGGAATGCTGCTTGTTCGCATACTGCTGAAACACTGGTGCTGTATGCATTTGCTGTATCAAAATTATCACACTGCAGAAGCGCTGCCGAGTGCAAAGTGGGTTAAACGGGCAAGTAGGGGGCCGAATCGGGCATTCGGCCGCTTTAAGCCGGGCATAAAAAAGCCTGCACCATTGAGGCGGTGCAGGCTGTGTATTGTACAATTTAGTGCTGAACGCTAGCGGTTTTCCATCCAGCGTAAAAAAACACTCACTTTGTCTTTATGAATCAATAGCTTCTCCGGTGTGGGAATGGTTAGTTTTACATACAGTTTGCGCTGAAAAAAGTGTTCCACTTCCTTTATGGCATCGAAGCTGATGAGGTATTGCCTGTTGAGGCGGAAAAACTGCAGCTCAGGCAGCTGTGCGGCTACCTGGTCGAGCGACTGGCTGATGTTGTACTCCTGCTGATCGAAACACATGATAAAAGTAGCATCGTACTTTATGTAAAAGAAAGCGATGGTATCCGTAGGTATGTTCAGGTATTTCTGGTTTTTAAACACCAGGAAGTTTTTCTTGCCCTGTGCCGGTGTAAGCGCCGATAACAGGCTGTTGATATCAGGAGCCGTATTTTGCTGGAAAAAGTTTTTCAGCTCATCAGCCTTTTTCAGGGCGCCTGTTATGTCTTCCTGTGAAAAAGGTTTCAGCACATAATCAATACCGTTGGATTTGAAGGCTTCCAGCGAATATTCATCAAATGCAGTACAGAAAATAATAGGGCAGGTGATTTTAACGGATTTAAATATCTCGAAACACAAACCGTCAGACAGCTGCACATCCATGAATGCGAGATCGGGCATATCGTTGTTTGTGAAATAAGCCACGGCGCTTTCTATGCTCTGCAGTTTGGCAATCACTTTTGCACCGGGTTTTGCAGCGGTGATAAGGCTTTCCAGCGATTTCGCGGTTTTTATTTCGTCCTCAATGATGATGATATTCATGTATTACCGGGAGTTTAACTTTAAAAGTTTGATCAGTGGCTATAATGTCTATGCCCCGCTCCAGGAAATGGGTGTAGCGGAGGTTAATGTTTTTTAGTCCCACACCAAGCGATGCCTCTTCATTGCGTTTGCGCTGCACGGGATTCTCTACAACAATAGCACCGTCTTCTGCATACATTTTTATGTGCAACGGCTTATCAAGCGATACTACATTGTGCTTGATGCAGTTCTCAATCAGCAGCTGCAGTGTGAATGGAGGCATTAGTGTTGACGTATATTTTTCATCTACCGTGTTGGTAAAGCTGATGCCGTCTTCAAAACGTTCTTTCAGCAGAAAAAGATATGCATTGACAATTTCCATTTCTTCTGAAAAATGAATCAAATCAAACTTGCGGCTTTCCAGCGTAAAGCGATAAAAGCCTGCAAGCTTCAGGATAAACTCTACTGCATTTTTGTCCTGCGTTTCTACCATTGCTTTTAACGTATTGAGACTGTTGAACAGGAAATGCGGGTTAATCTGCTGCTTCAGCAGTTCGTTCTGGGCCTCGAGGTTGTCTGATTTAATGCGTTCCAGTTCCAGGTTAATCTGCTGGTTCTGGTAGTTCTGGTACAACAGGTGAATCAGCATGTAAAACACCAGGTTAATGAGTATGCCTCTCACTTCCACCATCAGCATTACCGGGCCAAAATGCAGGTGGGTTAATATTAATTGCTGAACGGTAGCCAGCGCAAACATCACTACAATACCCAGTACCAGGCTGATAACAAGCCTGGGGTATGAGAAGCTTCTGTTAGCACCGCGTTTGCTGCTGGTTTGCGGAAGCGTATAAATATTAAAATACCATACAAACAGGGCAAATGAAGCCGTAAGTGCAGAGTTAACCAGGGCTTCGGGTGTATTGAAGCGGTGCTCAGCAATATGCGGCACCGAGGCGAGCAGTCCCAATATGATGGAGCTGATCCAGATAACCCCCTGCGAAATCCTGAAGTTTCCTTTTTTCATTCCTTGATTCTTTATACACGCCTGCTAACCTGCGCATTATATGCTAAGTTAAAACAAGCTGTGCCAATTTGGACAATAGCTGCTGCCAACCGGGCAAATCCGGTCCTGAAACGGGCATATCCTGCCTTAACAGGCAGGCGTGTTACATGCCTGCATTACAAAAAGGGCTGCCCGCTAAGGGCAACCCCTTGAAACACTGCGCCACAAAGGACGACTTATTCAACAGCTATTTTACTATGCCTGTGTAACAAAGCTATTTGCAGCAATGCATCGGGCAAGCTACTTTAACGGCGAACCGGGCAACAAGGAGGATGAAACGGGCAGCAGGTGCCGGGAAAAAACAACACCCAATGCCGGTGATAGCATTGGGTGCGCTGTGGCTGTTGATGCACTGCTGTAAGTGGATCGTATTGGCTAGAAACTAGCGAAATAGCGTGATCGCAGCGGGTTTGCCAATGAAAGCGTGCAACGCCTTCCCTGGCTAAGGCGCCTTAACCAGGGAGCGCTGCCCAACCGGTTACGCATATACTTTGAGAATTTTCCCGTTCACGGCACCCAGTACACTTAATACATAAGCATTGGCCACCTTATCCATCGGTGCAAGGTTATAACCGGGAAACAAGGCGCCGTAGCGTTCGCGACTGTCTGCTACCAGGCCCGGACTAACTACATTAATACGCTGGTCTTTTTTCAGTTCCTGCGATGCGGCAAGTACAAAGCTGTTCACCGCGCCATTCAGCATGGCTACCGTTGCGCCATTGCGGGCCGGGTGTTCGGCTGCAATACCCGAAGTGAGTGTAAAAGAGCCGCCTTCAGACAAATAGTTTTTACCAATGAGCACCAGGTTTACCTGTCCCAGTAATTTGTTGCCAATGCCGGGCATCATGTGTTCCTGCGTCATGGTGTGGAAATCGCCGTAATAACCGGTACCTGCTGTACAAATGCAGGCATCTACTGTAACCAGTTCGCGGAACATGTTTTCAATAGAAGCGGCAGAAGCAATGTCTACCTGGATATCGCCGCTGTTGCGGCCTGCAATAATCAATTCGTTCCCGGGAGCCAGTGCTGCTGCCACGCGTTTGCCGATAGTGCCTGTTCCGCCGATCAATACAATTTTCATACACTTGAATTTTGTACAAAACTAGCGACGGGTACTGCCTGCGGCATAGCCTGAAAAGCTCAATCAATGGTAATATCGGCCCGCAGCGATTGCGGGGTATGGCCATATGTTTTTTTAAAGAGGCGGATAAAATGGGAGGGGCTTTCAAACCCGCACTCCGTGGTTATTTCAGCCACGCGCTGGTTGCTGTTCTGTAATAACAGGCGTGCATATTCCAGCCGCTGCCGGTTAATCCATTGTTTGGGCGGGGCATTGAACAGGCGCTGGAAATCCCGTTTAAAAGAAGCCAGGCTGCGGTTGGAGAGATTGGCCAGGTCTTCGAGTGTCACAGGCTGCAGCAGGTAAGTGCGCACTGTATATTCAAGGTCTTCGGGCTCGGTGCTGATAGCGTCGAGTATAAAATGGGCAACACGGTTTCTTTGTCCTGATGAGATCAGCAGCAACAGGATTTCCTTTTGTTTGAGCGGCAGCAGCTGATCTATATTGGCCACGGGTGTATCAAAGTATTGCCGCAATTGCTCTTTAAAACCCTGCATCAAATCGTTGCAGGGAAGCAGCATAAACGGTTCTCCCTGGTGTTCGGTTTTACGGCCGAACTGTTGTTGCAGGGCAAGTGCTTTCAACAGTTTTACCGGCAGAAAAAGCAGCAGCGCTTCAAAACTGAGCCCTTCCTCGATGTATTCGGCCATTACATAAATGCCCTTTTTCAGCAATACCGCGTTATCGGGCGTAACGGTAACAGTGCCGGTAGAAAAATGCAATAGTTTGGCGCCCTTGCGCACAAAAAGAAGGGTATGCTCTGTAAGAAACACCGTGCGTTTGCCTGCTTTGGATTCAATCTTCAGCTTGGCAAAAGCGCCTTCTTTGCCACAGAGGAAGGTGGCGTCTGTTTTGTCTGGCGGTATGGGAGGAAATCGGAACAGCATCTGGCGCAAAGATAGGGAGATGGCCGTATGGTTGGATGGATGAATTGTTTGATGAGGCAACCACCGGGCATGTGTTTACGTATGTTCCAGGCAATTGCCGGTGTATGCTCGGAAACAGGAAAATAGTGGTGGTTTTGCCGGCCTATAATGCAGGCCGTACGTTGGGGAAAACCTATCGCGAAATTCCTTTTGACATTATTGATGAAGTGATACTGGTGGATGATGCCAGCCAGGATAATACCATTGAAACCGCCCGTGAACTGGGTATTCAGCACATTATTTGCCATGACTGCAACAAGGGCTACGGCGGTAACCAGAAATCCTGTTACGCCAAAGCACTGGAGCTGGGGGCAGACATAGTGGTGATGCTGCACCCGGATTACCAGTACACTCCCCGCCTTATTTACGCCATGTGCAGCATTATTGCCAACGATGTGTACCCGGTGGTACTGGGTTCCCGCATTTTGGGAAAGGGGGCATTGAAAGGCGGCATGCCCTTGTACAAATATTTTTTTAACCGTGTGCTTACGCTTATCCAGAATATATTAATGGGTCAGAAGCTGAGTGAATACCATACCGGTTACCGTGCATTTTCGGCCGGGGCGCTTACTGCCATTCACTTTGAGGCCAATAGTGATGATTTTATTTTTGACAATGAAATGCTGGCGCAGCTGCTGATGAAGGGGTATGAGATTGCTGAAATAACCTGTCCCACCGCTTATTTTAAAGAAGCTTCCAGCATCAATTTCCTGCGCAGCATACAATATGGTTTGGGTGTGTTGCGCGTATCCCTGCAATACCGGCTGCACAAATGGAAGCTGGTGCAGGCTCGTCTTTTTACTGCCCGCTGATTTTGTACAGGTACAGGTTGCTGCCGGGTTCTATAGCGCCTTCCCGTTTATCTACCAGATTTACTTTGTATGCCGTGAACAGCAAGGCATCTGCTTGCTGCAATTGTACCGGCGATAGCACTGACAGCAGGTATACCTGTTGAATGCCCTGCTGTGTGCAGTAGGTTTTTACCCCATTGTAAAAAGGATGCGGCCGGTGCAGCATGGCAGAAAATTCGCTGGTCCACAAAATATAGGCAACCTCTTTTTGTAAATCTGCACAGTAAAACGGCTTGTCTGCATAAGCCGAAATGGTGTTCAGTGCCCAGTAATCCGTCACTGCTTTTTCCTGCGCCGGAATTTGCTGTAACAGTTCATGTACCCGGTAATCGTTGGAGAATGGATATTGCCAGTCCCGCGCCAATGCGGGGATGGCAGCAAGCAATTGTATGCACAGCAGCGCGTACACATATTTAACCCGGTTAGCTGCAATGGGCCTGGTTGCCTGGTACAACCACAGGGCAGCGATAAAAGCAATAAACACAAAGCCGGCATACCGCGCACTGTTTAAAGGAAAGATAAGGCTTACTGCACAGCTGGCGGCAAAGTTGGCAGCGAACAGCAGCAGGCTTTTACGGTTGTTGCGTAAAATGAAACAGGCCAGCAGCAGCAAACCCGGTGACAGTAATGGATTCAGCAGTTTTAATGCCGGGTGTGTTGTACTGCTGTTCAGCAGGAAGGTCGTATTCCACCAATGGTAATTCCACCAGGCAGGTATGGGTATAAACGCACGCTGCGGCAATTGCACCAGCGTAAGCAGCTGCCTGCTATTCCAGTGGCTGGCCCAGAAACCTGCATTCATTTCGCTGTTGGAAGGCGGCGCAATAAAACATAGCGCAGGCAGCAATACCAGCATACCTGCAAGCGCCTGCAGGATAATTTGCCTTCTGGCAGCCTGTCGTTCACCCTGCTGTAACAGGTAATACAGGTGCAGGGCTGCTGCCAGCACCAGGCCCAGCAAATGGGTATTGGATAACAGGAACAACAACAGGTAATACAAAAGGCTTTGTTTGCGGTTATGCTGCAGCAACAGGCAAAGGCAAAAGGCAAGCACCAGTGCTATGGCATAGTTACGGCTGAATGCTGCATATTCATACAAAAAGAAATAGCCAAACGGCAGCACTATTCGCATAGGCAGTGAAAAGGGAGAACGGAACAGCAACAGGTATACTGCAGTGCCTGCTATAAACCAGTGCAGCACCTGTACACAGGTGAGGCTATGTGTGCATTTTGATAACAACCATAACAACGTATACCATAGCGGCGGATGGCCTTCGTAGCGCGTGTTTTGCAGCAGGTTAATAAAGCTGGTGCTTCCCTTGGCAATATTCCAGCTGTGCAGTTCATCGGCCCACAATTCATGGTGTGCAATGGTGTGCGCCAGCAGCAGCAGGTATACGGCAAATATGCCCCAAAGCAGGGCCCGGGTTTGCCGGCTGGCTGGTATCGCTGTTGTTGTGCTGGTGGTCATGTGGTTTGGGTTGCCGCATGAATGCTGCCTGCGGCGCATGGCTTTTAAAGATAATAAAACATGGTGAGTAGCGGTATAAACGGCAGTTTTTACGGCGAAAACAGGCACTTGCCGCTGGTGTATTATACTTTGTTTCATTTACAGGCCGTTTTGTAAATTAGCGATTGATACCGGCACCGTAAAAAGTGCTTTTGCTTCATCCCCGTTTATAATTCAGCATAAGATATGGTTAGAAAAGTATATTTATTTTTGCTCTTCAGCGCTGCACTCGCCTGTAAGGCATCACCCGGCAAACTCATCAGGGTAAGTGATAAAGACCTGTTGCCTGATGAACAGCAGGTAACGGTTTGTAAGAAAATTGCAGAGTTGATCACCAATTACAACTACAAAAAAGTTGCGCTGAACGATTCCATCTCAACTGTTATTTATAACCGCTATCTCAAAGCGCTCGACGAAAACCGCAGTTACCTGCTCGCTTCCGATATCCGCGAATTTGAAAAGTATAAAACTGAGCTGGATGATGATGTCAAAGAAGGCAATCTTAACGCGGTGTTCTATATGTTCAATGTGTTGCAGAAACGCTACCTCGAACGGGTGAATTATTCACTGGTGTGCCTGAAACAGAACTTTGATTTTAACCAGGCAGACAGTTTTGTGTACGACCGTGACAAGTTGCCCTGGATTAATTCGCCTGCTGAAATGGACGAGTTGTGGAAGCATCGCGTAAAGTTCGACCTGCTGAACCTGAAGCTGGCCAATGCAGATATGGCGAAGAATAAGGAAACATTGCGGAAGCGGTACGAGAGCCTGTTGTCGCAGTCTAACAAACTGTCTAACCAGGATGTGTTCCAGTATTTCATGGATGCTTTTACCGAAGCCATCGATCCGCATACCAATTATTTTAATCCGTCGAACGCCGCGAACTTCAATATCGAAATGTCGCGCCAGGTGGAAGGTATCGGTATTTCACCTGTGTCTGAAAATGAGTATGTAACCATTAAAAGCATTGTGCCCGGCGGCCCGGTTGACAAGAGCAAACAGATTGGTTTGAACGATCGTATTGTTGGCGTAGCGCAGGGAAAAACAGGCGAGTTTCAAAACATTGTGGGATGGCGTATTGACAATGCCATTGCCCTGATACGCGGCACAAAGGGTACCGTGGTTCGCCTCGAAATACTGCCTGCAGGTGCCAGTGCGGGCGGCAAACCCAAAGTGGTGGAACTGGTGCGTGAAAAGATCATCCTGAAAGACCAGTCTGCCAAAAAAGAGATCCGTACCTACAACAGTGCAGATGGTAAAATGGTGAAGATCGGTGTGATCGCTATCCCTGCATTCTATATTGATTACAACGATTACAAAGCCGGCAATCCCAACTACAAAAGCACTACGCATGATGTGAAACTGCTGCTCGACAGCCTGAAAGATGAGCATGTGGATGGTGTGATGATTGACCTGCGGGAAAATGGCGGCGGCTCCCTCATGGAAGCCATTGAACTAACCGGCCTGTTTATTAAGCAGGGCCCTGTAGTGCAGGTGCGTGATGCCAGCAACCGGGTAGATGTTGAAAAGGACGAAGACGAGGAAGTGGCATATACCGGTCCGCTGGGTGTGCTGGTAGACCGTTTCAGTGCATCTGCCTCAGAAATATTTTCCGGTGCCATACAGGATTATGGCCGCGGCATCATTATGGGTACACAAACCTATGGCAAGGGATCGGTGCAAAGCTCCATTGACCTGGACAAGGTGCTGGGCTCTCCGCTGCGCGATAAAATAAACCAGCTTGCCGGTAAAGCCAAAAACGTATCAACCGGCAGCCAGAGCACTTATGGCCAGCTGAACCTGACCATTGCGAAGTTTTACCGTATCAGTGGTAATTCAACACAGCACAAGGGTGTTATCCCGGATATACAGTTCCCTTCCGTTATTCCGCTGGATAAGTATGGTGAAGATACTGAGCCTTCTGCCATGCCTTTTGATGTGATTGACAAAACAGATTATGTAAAAGCAGGCGATTTCTCTGCCGTGCTGCCGAAGCTGATCGAGCAGCACGACCAGCGCATGGCCAGCAGCAGCAGTTATAAATACATCCTGGATGATATTGCGGCAATAAAGAAACAGGATGCCGAAACCACGGTTTCACTGAGGGAAGCTGACCTGAAAAAGCAGCGCGACGAAGAAGAAAAAGCCTCCTTTGACCGCAATAACCTGCGCCGCCAGGCGCTTGGGTTGCCGGTGCTCAAGAAAGGCGAAACCAAAACAAAAGAAGATGACCTTGACTTTGTGAAGCGTGAAGCCGGGCAGATTATGACGGATTATATTACGCTGGCATGAAGTCAGTGAATAGTGCCCATAGGCAATAGTGAATGAAAAAGAAAAGCGGCCCTTTAAAGGGGTGCTTTTCTTTTGTTGTAGTTTTTGATCCACTCTTGTTGCCTGCGGCTGTGTCCTCACAGCCGCTGCTGTGATGGCAGCGGGGATTGCTTTATAAGGCAGCCATCACTGGTTGTCTGCCCCAATAATCTTACCTGCGCATAAACAGCAAGCAACAGGCTTGCCTGTATTGTTATTTACCTAAACCATCGTTTATGCGCCTGTTTTTTTGTTACAGAAATTCGCTGTTGCTGCTTTTATTATTTTCAGTATTCGTTGCCTGCCATGTCCGGCAGAACAATAACACAAAGAAGGTTAAGCTATCATCCGCTGCTGCTGCCGAGGTGAAGCGGCTAAATGACACCTTGTTCCAGGTACTGCGTATGCCGCTGCCATTGGGTGAGGCCAGGGATGTTCATAGAGAGAAAAGCTATATCACGCGGATACTGGCTATTGATAGCCTGGATGGTTCTACGCTTTATCTGCAGGCACAGATATATGCGAAATTGGGCTTTTATGACAGTGCTATCGCGGTATTGACAAAAGGATTAGATGAACATTTGCCCCTTGCTTCCAGGTGGTTGATGTTCAGAGGAGCCTTGTATGAAAACCGGCAACAGCAGCCTGCTGCTTATGCCGACTATGCGCGTATAAAAGCTATTGCCAGGCAAATGCAGGATACGGCAAGTAACACAATATCCAGGGGCAATGCCCTTTGCTCTCTTCATTTTGTGAATATGATGATGGGGGCGGGTAAATCGGAAGAACTTATTGTATATAAAGCAGAGGCTATTAAAGCCGGTATAAGCCCCACCGATAAGACATTTCTCGACGGGCAGAAAATATTGATGCTTTTTAATAAGGAGCGGTTCCTGGCCGATTTTAAACGCGGAAATCTTTAATGTTGTTGACTACAATTGCAGCGCCTGGGCATGCTTCCTGTATTCCACCGGGCTTTGGCCGCTGTGTTTTTTGAACTGGCGGCTGAGGTGGCTTTCGTCTGTAAAGCCCAATTCGCCGGCTATCTGGCTGATGGTAAGTTTACTGTGTGTAAGCCGTTGCTGTACCAGTTTTATTTTGTACTGCGTAATATATTGCTGCAGGCTTTCGCCCGTGAACTTGCGGAAGTATTCGCCCACATAGTTGGCGGATAAATTAAAGCAGCCAGCCAGGTATTCAATGCGCAGTTTCTCCGGATCTGCGATGTGCTGGCCAAT
Organism: Deminuibacter soli; assembly: GCF_003412455.1. Lineage (GTDB taxonomy): Bacteria > Bacteroidota > Bacteroidia > Chitinophagales > Chitinophagaceae > Deminuibacter > Deminuibacter soli. Next base: position 387,423 of record NZ_QTJU01000004.1, read on the forward strand.
GTGCAACAGCATACGGTTAATTAATGAAGTGTCTGTTTCTGTTGCAGCGGTATCCGCACCATTACTTACATTCCGTGCCAGTATGTTTAATACCAGGGTAACATAATGCTGTAGGTTTTCTTCGTAATAAGGTTGTTTGCGTTCGTATTCTTCCATCATGTGCTGCATCAGCGAAGCAATCATGTTACAGTCGCCCGGCTGTTTAACCAGCAGTTCCTGGAAACGGTTGTGGTGATAAAAAATGTGTTCCAGCTGTTGCAGCCATTGGGTTATGCGTTCCCTGTCCTGCGGTGTTTTGCTTTGCCGTAGAAAGGTTTCCGAGAAACGGATAGAGCAGAAGCGTGTGGGTTTTGTTATGTCAAAGCCGCGGCAATCGAGCGGTGTAAATAAAAAAATGCTGCCCTTGTGGTAGCGGAACTTATTGCGGTTTACTTCGCGCGTGCCTTCGCCTTCGAGTATCTGCACAATCTCGAAGAAATGATAAATCAGCGGACGCTCCTTCCAGCATTCCATATCTGATACATACAGCTCAAAAGGCTGGTGTAATGCTTTTTGTTCCATAACCTGTAAAATTACAGAACAAACCCTGTTTTATCACTGTTCCATCGTTGCTGCACCTGGTAATTTTGACAGCAAAATAACAGTTATGTGTTCTATAGAAAGGCTTTTGTCCCCGCTGGTAACATCCCGTCATCATTTCCAGAACCGTGTAGTAATGGCACCTATGAGCCGCCGCAGGTCGCCCAATGGCATCCCGAATGCATCGGTACCGCTGTATTATGCACAGCGTGCAGGTGCGGGTTTAATTATTGCAGAGAATAGTGCAGTGGCCGGTAATGGCATTGGTTACCTGGATGCGCCGGGTATTTATAATGAAGCACAGAAAGCAGCATGGAAACGGGTGGTGGATGAAGTGCATGCCTATGGCGGTACCATTTTTATACAACTGGTGCATACGGGTCGTATCGGGCACCCCATGAACAATGAAAACAATGCGGCATTGGTAGCCCCATCTGCCGTGCAGGCTGAGGGATTGATGCGTACGCCCGGTGATATTCACCTGCCCATGCCGGTGCCCGAAGCATTGACTACTGCCGGTGTGCAGGCATTGGTAAACGCACACGTTCAGGCAGCCGCTGATGCCATTGCGCTTGGTTTTGACGGCGTGGAAATTCATGGTGCACACGGCTTTTTGCCCGATCAGTTCCTGCATCCGCAATCCAATCACAGAACAGATGCTTATGGCGGCAGTATTGCCAACCGCAGCCGTTTCCTGCTCGAAATAGTGGAGGGTGTTGTTGCTGCCATCGGTAAAAAATGTACAGGTGTGCGGTTGTCGCCTTTTGCAGCAATCAACGACCTGCCACCGTATGCAGAAGAGCTGGCCACGCACCAGTACATCACCGATGCACTGGTGCAGCTGGGTATCCTGTATATCCATTTATCCAGCCAGCCTGTGAATGGTACTGCTTCTATTACGCCGGCTTACATTAAAGAAGTGCGCAACCGCTTTTCCAACCTGCTGATACTGGCAGGCGGCTATACTGCCACATCTGCTGAAGCTATGCTGCAGGCTGGTTTGGCAGATATGATCGCGTTCGGCAGGCCCTTTATTGCCAATCCCGACCTGGTAGAACGTTTCAGGCGCAATGCACCCTTAACGCAGGGTGATCCCGATACGTATTACCAGGGAGGAGATGCCGGGTTTGTTGATTACCCGGTGATGGAGGGGATTATTGGTGAGTGGTGAGTGATTGTCCGAAGGACTTCTTTGGAGAAGCGGAGATCGGGGCGAGGATTTGGAGCGGAGGTTTTAACCGCGGAGGGCACGGAGGAATACACACGGAGGGCACGGAGGATTTTAGCGGAGATTGGTTGCCGGTGGGGACACCGGCAACGGCATTATGGGGGTTACAGGCAACGGCAGTCCGGCAGTCTATGACTACGGGCTTTTTTATTCACTATTGACCATTCACCGGCTTTCGTTACTCACCACTGACCACTCACTGATAATCTCACCACTCACCAACCTTACTGGCACAAAATTTATACGGATATACACATGTCCGATACATTATTTTATTGCGGTTTAAGCGGGTTGGTGCTGCCGGTGCCCAACAAACAAGCTTTCCCTGAAGCATTCCGGGAGGCAAGCCGGCTGCAGTACTATGCTTCCCTGTTCAACAGTATTGAAGTAAACAGCAGTTTTTATAAAGTGCCCATGCCTGCTACATTTCGTAAATGGTCGCTCGATGTGCCGGATGACTTTGTGTTTACCGTAAAGCTTAACCGGGATATTACGCATGCAAAGGCACTGGCTTATAAAGAAGCGGATGTAACCCGGTTTATGCAGGCCGCCAATGAAACAGGTAATAAGAAAGGGTGTTTGCTGGTGCAGTTTCCCGCAAGTATTACCGATGAATATTATGAGGAGGTAGATCTATTGTTACACCGGCTGCAGCAGCACAATCAAACAGGCAAGCCCTGGCAAATAGCGGTGGAGTTCAGGAACAGCCGCTGGTACAACAAACAGGTATACGCCATGTTAGACGAACATAAAGCGTGCATGGTATTGCACGATATGTCCAATTCTGCCACTGCGGTACTGAATAAAAAAGCAGGTGTGGCCTATTTCCGTTTTCATGGTCCGGAGAAAGGATACAGGGGCAGTTACAGCAATGATGTATTGAAGCGATATGCTGCGCTGATACAGCAACAGTTGCTGCGGGGCAGGCAGGTATTCGCGTACTTTAACAATACACTGGGCGATGCGATCGGTAACCTGTATACGTTACGCGACATGGTGGCTGCGGATTAATGCTGGCGGGTTTGAATTATTATCAGTAAATTAGGTAATGCAATGAAAGCACCGGCCCATGTTGTCAGCAAGCCATGATATAGATTACTCCATTGTTATCTGCACCTACAATCCCGATGTGCGTATACTGCAACGCTGCCTGCAGGCAGTGCAGCAACTGGATACCAGTAATCTGCAAACCGAAGTAATACTGGTTGACAATAACAGCAATACACCTGTAAACAATTTGCCCTGTGTGGTGGCCTGCCGGCAGCAGCTGCCTGCATTTACCTGCCTGCTGGTGAAAGAACAGGGAGTGCGTTTTGCACGCATGGCTGCCATTGAACAGGCTGCCGGGAAATTTATTGTATACATTGATTATGATAATGAGCCGGAAAAAGATTACCTGCAACAACTAAAACAACTGAATACTTTGTACCCGGGTGTGGCTGCCTGGGGGCCTGGCAATGTGCAGGTTGATTTTATTGACGGGGTAAACGAAGCCATTGCCGCCTACGCACGCGTTGCCTTCCAGGAGCGGCACGAGCAGGAGGTGTTGTTCTCTTCAGAAAAGCAATGGCAGCCCTGTTACCCTTTTGGTACAGGTTTGTGTACCTATGCCTTCCTGCTGCGTGAATACATACGCATGGCCAGGGCCGGGAAATTTACACTCGACGGCAGAACCGGTGAAAAACTTAGCAGCGGGGAAGATACACAGATGATATTGCTGTGCATCAGTATGGGGTATGCAGCGGGTGTTAGTCCTGACCTGCACATTACACACATGATTCCCGCATCACGTGCCAATGATGCCTACCTGCGTCGCCTGGCGTATGGTACCAGCGTTTGTTATGCCACCTGTTTGTTGCAGGTTTTCCCCGAACAGGAAGACCGCCTGCTGCAACAAGTCATGGGGCCTTACCGGTTTCTGAAAAATGCCCTGAAGCAATTTATTAAAGTGCAATACAGCAAAGAGCCGCACCGGCTGTTTGAGCTGGCCCGGTTTATTGGTCTTAACACAGGTTTATACCATGCATTAAACAAGCCGGTTCCTTTACCTGTTAACAAAATTGCCCGCTACCTGAAGCTGGAGTAGCAGCCTTTCATTATTCACTTAAATTGTATAAAGCCCTATGCATGCCGGCGACAAAACAGGGGTTTCTGTTATCATCTGTTGTTTTAACAGCGCTGCACGTTTGCCGCAAACATTGCAGCACCTGGCTGGCCAGCTGGTACCGGCAGATTTTGAGTGGGAGATATTGCTGGTCAACAATGCATCGACAGATGATACGGTGGCTTGTGCCCGGGAAGTGTGGAGCAGGTTGCAGCACGCGCAGGTGGCGTTTCATATAATAGATGAGCCGCGGGCCGGACAAATGTATGCCCGTAAAAAAGGAGCGCAGGAGGCAAAGTATGAATACATCATTTTCTGTGATGATGACAACTGGCTGGGAGCGCAGTATGTGCAGCTCGCTTACCGGGTGATGCGCAGTGATAGTTTAATAGGAGCGGCAGGCGGACAGAATTTACCGGTTACCAATGCGCCTGCTTACCCGGACTGGTTCGAGGAATACAAAGACAAGTATGCCATTGGTACGCCTGCACCGGCTTCGGGCGATGTGAGTTACCGGGGCTTTGTGCTGGGGGCCGGACTGGTTACGCGCAGGTCGTTGTTTTTACAGGTGAATGACACCAGGTATCCTTCACTGCTTAACGGGCGCAACGGGGAACAGTTAACCACCGGAGATGATTTTGAATACTGCAAACGCCTGCTGTTGTGGGATTACAAATTGTATTATGAACAGGGAATGCTGCTGCAGCATTTTATACCGGAAGAAAGGCTTACCATCGCCTACAGGGAGCGGTTAATGCAGGGTATACTGGATGCAGGCATTGTGCTGCATCAATATGATGATGCTTTGCGTTTGTACAGGAAGAACAGGCAAAAGAGCCGGCTGCGGTTATTGCTGCTGGCACCTTTCAGGCTGCTGTTCTCCAGGCTCGGTTTATCCAGCCGGAAATGGATGGATGAATGGCTTACTTTTTTTTACCTGGCACCATTCCGGGTAAAGGCCAGCGATACACAGCTATCCATTAAACATTTTGTTGCACGTAAATAGTAAAAAGCGCAGGTATGCTGTTTAAGAAAAAACAACCACAACAATCGCTGTTCAAGATATTTTCATTTTACAACAACAAGGTTAACCCCGAGGTGCCGGTGTACCAGAAAGCAGTGTTTCAGAAATTTGGTTGCAGTGTTAACCACATTGTTGACCAGAAATTCAGTCATGGGGATTTCCTGAACCATATCTGCAGAACAGTTACCGACACCGATTACCTGGTGTTTTTTGACATTGATTGTATTCCCCTGCACAAGTTCTGGCTGCAGCAGCTGCTGGCCGATTTGCTGGAGCCGCGCACCATTGTTGGCGCTGCGCAAACTGCCAATCACCTGCGGGATGCAAAGAACCTGTATGTGTCACCCTTTTTCTTCGCCATCTCCACGGCCTATTTAAAAGCATTGGATTACCCGGATATGAATATGACGGATGATATGGATGCAGGGCAAAACCTTACCGAGCATATTGAACGGGAAAACGGCCAGGTGAAATACTGGTGGCCCACGCATGTGGAAGATGAAAAATGGTACCTGCATCATCCGCAGCACCAGGTGTTTGGTTTAGGCACCACGTACAATGATACCATCTATCATGCGTTTTATTCACGCGATAATTTGTCAGATGGGTTCATCAGGAAATGTAAGTCTTTACTTATGTAGACTGGAATAAGGCACGCACCCATCTTTTAAATTTGCGTTTGGGTTTATTGTATCGGCGCCACCTGGCTGCCAGGTCAAATTCTTTCTGCAGAAAATAATAATCTGCTTCCGTCTCCGGTAAAAAATAACGCGGGTGTGTAATGTGGGTGATTTCGCCTGCAGGCAGGTGTGCGTTGTGGTTATCGGGGTTGTGTGTATGCGTGGCGTCATCACGAAAACCGGTATTGCTGATAAGGTTTACATTGGGCGTAACACAGAGCCGGTTTTCAAAAAAATTGATAAAGTTAAGCTGGTAGTCCCAGGTATCAATTAACCCCGCTTTCAGATCGTTAAACAACTTCACCCAGTCTGCCGCGAGAAACGGGTCGCTGAATACTTTCTTCATTTGCCGGGCAACTTCTGCGGGCTGGTATTGTGTTAATTCTGCATCGTATTGTTGCCATACCCTTCGCCAGCTGGCCCATCCCCATATATTGCTGTAGCGGGAAAAATAATAACTCGCATCGCCCCATTGGCGGCCGTTCTGCAGGTTGGTGCCTGTGATGCAGGTAATGCGTGTGTCCAGGCGGTAATGCTGCAACAATGTGTCGCAGAAATAAAAAAAGCTCTGCACAGGCAGGCAGTCATCTTCCAGTATAATGCCTTCGGGTTCCTGTTCAAAAAACCAGGTGAGTGCTTCTGATACGGCTTTTTTGCAGCCTTTGTTTGCTTCTCGGAACAGGGTTTTTACCGTGCAATCCCAGTTTACCTGTGTGGCAACAGCGCGTGCCTGTGCGCACAGGGCAGCGTCTGCGGCATGTGTGGGGCGTGGCCCGTCGGCGGCAATATACAGTCGTGCAGGCTGCACGCGCTGTATCTGCTGAAAAACCTGCTGCGTTAAATCGGGCCGGTTAAACAGCAGCAATAGTACCGGCGATTGAACCCTGTAATTTTCCATGCGGCATAGTTCGTGTAACGTATAAACAGCGCTGTATGCACCAGGCAACAAAACAAAAACCAACAGCATCTGTTTACTGAATATAAGTTTTTTTAGTTGCAAAACCATTGTGTGCGTATGACCGGGGAAACGGAACAACAGGCCCATGCAGTGCTGGTAAGTATTGTAATCGCTACGTATAATGCAGCTGATTACCTGCAGGGATGCCTGCAGTCAATTGCCGATTTGTCGTTGCCAGGGATAGAAGTGGTGATCATAGATGGCGGCAGTACAGATGCTACACCTGCTATTGCACAATCCTTTACAACGTTGCGCATGGTATGGCAAAGCGGGCCTGATGCAGGTATTTATGATGCGCTTAACAAAGGTATAACGGCTGCAAGCGGGCGCTGGCTGCATTTCCTGGGTGCTGATGACCGGCTGCTGCCGGGCTTTGCAACATTGTTTGCACAACTGAAACAGCCCGGTACGGTTTACTACGGCAGCAGTGAAGCCTGGTACGGGAAAGGGGAGCGGCCTTCGTATGTATTGCTGGGCGGGCCTTTCAGCAGGTACAGGCTGGCAAAATATTGCATGAATCACCAGTGTATTCTTTATCCTGCCGCTGTGTTTGCCAGATACAGGTACAACCTGCGGTACCGCGTATTTGCCGATTATGCCCTGAACATACAGGTTTGGGGCGATCCGCAGTTTAAAAAACAGTTTGTTCCCGTGAAAGTGGCCCTGTACAATATGACGGGTTTTTCGTCTGTGTGTGATGACCTGCTGTTCAGGCAAGACAAGGCGCGGTTGATCAGGAAGCACATGGGTATGCTGGTATACCTGCGGTTTATGTTAAAGCGGTATAAAAAAAAGCGGGAAGGGGCAACTGACTTTCAATGAGCCGTGCGCTTTCTGAAACTGAACAATTGCCATTTGGATTTAGCGTGCCTCGCTGCAGCACCGCCTTTTCGCAAACGGTCGTAGGCTGGTGTTAAGTGGCTGTACCTGGCGTACCCTGCAGCTTTCAGGTCATCATTGTAGGTGCGGTATAGTTCATGCAAATCCGGTCGTGCAGCCATGTTAAAGCGATTGTAATGCTGCAGGGGCAATTCCATATGGCCTGCCCTGAACGAGCTGAAATGGTAAAACACCAGGCTGGTATTGCCATTGACCATGTAAGCGCCTGCAGGTGCCGCGCTAAGGTAACGTTCGTGCAGGTTCCAGGGAGCCATGTTTACGCCCGTGTTGTGCAATATGTGCACATTTTTAAAAAAGATGGGTACATGGTTAATGGGCAGCTGGTCTACAAATATGCCTTTGTAAACATCTATATAACCTTGCTGGTAGGTATGGTTTTTCCACCAGCGTATAAATTCAGTTGTTTCTGATGTGTTGCTCAAGCCAATAAAACCAAGGTTGTACAGGCCAAAATTAAGGAACGTGCTTTCGCCGGGTGTTTTATTATCCAGTGGAATGGGTGTATAAATATGCGGGGTTAACAGTATACTGGTGTTATCGAGCAGCTGGTACAGGAATGCAGGTGAGCTGAAGAGTTTGGTATCGGGATCAAGATAAATAACTTTTTCTTCGCCGCGTTCGGTAAACAGGTATTCGATAATGCGGGGCTTCAGGCAGGTATTTAATTCTACAGTATTGTACCTGGCGGCAAGTGCGTGAATGGCGGGTTCTATGGCTGCTACGGGGATCACTTCATCGGCCAGTGGTGTGTAATCAATGTCAGGCAGCGGCTCGTCGCATAAAAAGATCATATACCTGGAGCCGGGCGCATGCTTTTTTACAGATGCACCCAGCACGCCTGCCTGGGCAAGATAATTGTTTGAACATACGGTACAGTAGAGTTGCATAATGTGTGGTAGGCTGATGTATAAATTACGAAATAAAAAACAGCTCCTTAAAAAATACGGACAGGTTAAGAAAAAATGAACAATTTATTTTGAAATAGGTTTTACGAATAAAGTGAAATGGCTAACTTGAAGCAGGATTGTTTCTTAAGTCCGGATTAATGCACATTTGTAAGTAATTCTCCAGCATGGCTATGCAGCTTCTTTTGCCTGCTTTTATAGCCCTTCCCTTATAACGTGTAATATATTGCCTGCCTTATTTAAACAAGGCTCCCCGCGCTGTTTTTTTCAACCCGCAACTCCTGGCGTTAATCATTTCTAACCAAAATGTAGGGTATGCAGCAAGTGATCTCCGTAGGTGTTTTAGTTTCAACATACAATTGGCCGCAGGCACTGGAGCGAATATTCCTGAGTATATTAAAGCAAACACGCTTGCCCGATGAGTTACTGATTGCAGATGATGGTTCGGGCGAAGAAACCAGGTACCTGGTTGACCGTTACCGCAATATTTTCCGGTTTCCCGTGCAGCATGCGTGGCATGAGGATAAAGGCTTTCGTAAAAGCGTAATATTGAATAAAGCCGTAAAACTGGCGCGGGCCGATTACATCATTGAGATAGATGGTGACATTATCCTGCACCCGAAGTTTATTGAAGATCACCTGAAGCAGGCGCAGCCCGGCTATTTTGTACAGGGCTCCCGTGCTATACTGAGTGAAGATATTACGAAGCGGCTGCTGCACAACCAGCATGCCCGGCTGCATTTTTTATCTGCCGGTATCCATAACCGGTTTAATGCCATACGCGCACCTTTGTTCTCCTTTTTAATTAAAACAAATGCTCTTAGCCCAGCCAATACCAAGGCCTGTAACCTCGCATTCTGGCGCAAAGATTTCCTGGCTGTGAATGGTTACAATAACCTGTTCAGGGGTTGGGGCCTTGAAGACAATGAGTTTGCGGCGCGACTGATTCATGGCGGTATATTGAAGAAGCGGCTGAAGCTGGCAGCTATTTGTTACCACCTACACCATGAATGCAATTCAAAAGCTGCGTTTAATAAAAACAAGAAGCGGTATGTACAAACCATTCACCACCGCATTGTAACCTGCGCCAATGGTTACCTGCAGGTTTAACGAAACTTTGTAAACAGCCACCAGGTCAGCAATAAGTATAATACCCACTTGGTAATGCGGTAACTGCTGGTTCTGTAGAATTTTAGTTTATTCATGCGGCAGTTATCATTGAAGCGTTCGCCAAAGCCTTTTATTCTGCCCCTTGCCAGGTTACCCCATAATACACCGGTTTCATAACTTAAACGCAGCAACAGTAAATAAACATACACGGCAGGCTGCAGCGGTGCCCTGCGTTTGATGGCCTGCACTGTGGTGGCAATACATTCTATTACTACAATGCCCGCGAGCAGGCAGGCGAACAATGGCAATGCAGTTGGTTGTAATAGTCCGGCAATGATTATTGCAACCATCGTGAGCAGCAATGTTTCAGGTGTGTTCAGCCAGTCGTAATAGGTGTAGGCAGGGTTTAATGCTGCCAGGTAGCTGTTGCCAATGCCATAGCGGAACGGGCGTTTGTAATTAACGCGGCCCTGGTTCCACCACGGATGTAACACTGCGGCAGCGGGTAGTGATTGGTAGTCTTTATACTGGTTATGTGCCCGCACCTTCAGGAAAAAGTCTACGTCTTCACCACCGCCCGCTTTGGGGTAGGCATGAGAAAAACGGATATCGCTGATGGCATTGCGGCTGATTAAAAAGTTGGCAGTAGCGCCCCAGGCATAGGCCGGCTTGCGTTGTGCGATGCTGAATATATCCATCGATCCGCTTACCTGAATGGCCCGGGTAAATGCATCCTGCGCAGGCGGCAGGTTTACAAGGCCGATAAAGCCGGTTGCATCCGGGTATTGCTGAATGGCAGCAGCATAGGTTTCCAGCAGGTTGGGTGGAACAATAATGTCATCATCGAGGAACAGGATCCAGTCTGCCTGTCCGCTGTCAATACCCTTGTTGCGCGAGACGGCTGCGCCCAGGTTATGCTCGTTTATCAACAGCTTTATATCATCATTGTTTACCAGTTGCTGAATGGCAGGCGCCACAACAACGGCAGGGTTATCGGCTATTACATAGTAGTGAATAATAGTTGCGGCAGGCCGTTGCAATTGCAGCAGGGGCAGCAGGTATTGTGCTTCCAGGCGGTAGGAGGGAATAATGATGTCGATACTGGTTGCTGCCATGGTGCGTTTCGCTACGTGGTTTGCAGGGTGGTAGAGGTAAAGGTTTGCATATCGATGAGCTTGCGGTACAGCCCGTTTTGCTCCAGCAATTCCAGGTGCGTGCCCTGCTCAACAATACGGCCATTTTCCAGTACCAGTATGTTGTCTGCATTCTGGATGGTGCTGAGGCGGTGGGCAATTACCAGCGAGGTACGGTGTTTCATGAGGTTGTTCAGGGCTTCCTGCACCAGTTTTTCCGATTCGGTATCCAGTGCAGAAGTGGCTTCATCCAGCAGCATAATGGGCGGGTTGCTTAACACGGCACGGGCAATACAGATGCGCTGCCGCTGGCCGCCGGATAGTTTAACGCCCTTATCGCCGATATTGGTTTGGTAGCCTTTGGGTGTGGCAGTAATGAAGTCATGCGCATTGGCAATTCTTGCAGCAGCTTCCACATCTTCCATGCGTGCATCCGGTTTGCCAAAAGCAATATTGTTGTAAATGGTATCGTTAAATAAAATGGAATCCTGGTTTACAATGCCCATCAGTGAACGCAGTGAATCGGCGGTGAGGTGTTGTATATTTTGTCCGTCGATGCTGATGGTACCTGATACCGGGTGAATAAATCTTGGTATCATATCCATGATGGTAGACTTGCCGCCGCCCGAAGGGCCAACCAGCGCAACGGATTTGCTCTTGGGTATGGTAAACGAAATATGTTGCAGTACCGGTATGGTATGGTAGGCAAACGATACATCGTTAAAGCTAAGCTCCTGGTTAAACGCGCTGATGGTCACTGCATCTGCCGTATCGGTAAGCTGTGGTTGTTCATCAATCAGTGATAACACGCGTTCGCCTGCTGCCAGGCCGGAATGTATGTTGCTGAATGAATCGGATATGGCTTTGGCCGGTCGCATAATTTGTGAGAACAAGGCGATATAGGCAATAAAACTCGCTGCCGTCATTTCGCTTTTGCCGGAGGTAACCAGTGAGCCGCCATACAGCACAATAGTAGCTACCATCAGTACGCCCATAAACTCCGATACAGGAGAAGCCATCTGCTGCCGTTTGGCCATGGAGCGGATGATATTGGAATAACGGATGTTTTCCTGGTTAAACCTGTTTTTGATAAAGCCGGTGGCGTTAAACGATTTGATGATCTTAATGCCCGCGAGTGCTTCATCAAGATAGCTGATCATAATGCCGTAAGAAATATGCGAAGCAGCTGCCTGGTGTTTCAGCTTTTTTACAATGCGCGAAATAATAAAAGCAGAAACAGGAATCACCAGCACCGACATCAGTGTAAGCTTGTACGAGATGGCAAACAGGGTAACAAGATACGTGAGCAATGTAAGCGGTTCTTTAAAAAATACCTGCAGGGTACCGGTCACAGAGTATTGCACCACCTGTACATCGGAGGCTATTTTAGAAATGATATCGCCTTTTCTTTCATTGTTGAAATAGCCGATGTGTAAATCCATCACATTGCTGAATACGGCTTTGCGCAGGTTTAGCAGCGTGTGTATGCGCAGGTTTTCCATGGTGCGTTCTGCAAAATACCGGAATATATTACTCAGGAAAACGGAGAGCACAATCACCAGGCAAACCAGTTGCAATGTTTTGGTTACGCCGTATTGTTTGTTGGCCTGGTAGGAGTAGTAGTTGAGGGCTTTGATAATATCGAAGAAATGTTCCGGTCTGGCCGGTATTTCATGGTTGGCGCTTTGCCCGAACAGGGTGGTTAGCAGGGGCACCAGCAAGGCCAGGTTGAGCGTACTGAACACAACCGCTAAAATGGTGAAAATAAGATAAGGTATGGCGTATTTCTCTATGGGCCTGGCATAGGACAATAAGCGGAAGTATATTTTCATGGTCTCACTAAATGATCTAATTTAATAAATTAAAACCGGATAACCCTGTAAAAGCCCTGTTTACTGCGGTGTTGCCGCGTTGAAACATCACCTGCAAAGCCAATGCCATGCTCAGTTTTGAAACCAAGTGTTATGAAAACGATTGGGAAATGATCCTGCAGGGAAATTATCTCCGCACCATGATTGCCAGGTGCAATACAGCTTTTGCGCAACGCAGGGTGCTGATCAATAACGTGGCAGATGTTGACAAAGTGAGTTATTATGCCAGGAAACAGGTGCGGGCCGGCGTGATTGATGGCTTTTATATTGTAGCCGATTACGCAAATGAAGCGCTTGATTTCTTTAAGATAGATCCTGCCTCCTTCAACGGTGGTTATTACTATTCCATTGCAGAGCTTGCCGGCATCTATCTCTGCAACACGCCTTACCTGCTGCATTTTTCGAGCGATTCATTCCCGGCTAAAAAGCCAACAGACTGGATACAGCAGGCCCTTGCCGTGTTTAACAGCAGGGAAGAGGTGGTGGTGGCGAACCCCACGTGGGACTTCAATTTCACACAGGCCAAAGAAGAATCATTTGATGAGCTGGAACATTTTTACCTGGGGTATGGTTTTTCTGACCAGTGTTATCTTATAAAGACAGCGGTGTTTCGTGCACCTGTTTACAATGAAACGCATGCGCTCTCTGTGCGTTACCCTGCGTATGGTGGTGAGCTGTTTGAAAAACGCGTGGATAGTTTTATGCGCAACCATCAATTGTTTCGCATTACCAGCAAGGAAGCCGTTTATGTGCATGAGAATTTTCCTGCCGGTAAATGGCAGCGCTTTCGCCGGAAGATGGATGTGTATTGGGGTAAACGCTGAAGTTTATTGCGTTTGCGTACTGCTGTCGCTTTGTTGTACCGCGTTTGTATTTTCCGGTTGGTTTATCTTCAATGCCCGCACCAGCCAGGGCAGCGTTAAGCCCTGGCCTAATAGCGTAAACAATACTACAGCAACAGAAATAAAGATGATGGCATCGCGCTGCGGAAAGGGCGTACCGTCCTGCAAGGTAACCGGCAAGCCAATGGCAATGGCCAGTGATACAATGCCGCGCATGCCCGACCAGCTGATCACCAGGCTGCTCTGCCAGTCGAGCAATGCATGTTCGCTTATTTTGCGTTTTTGGGAACTGAATGCACGCTGCAGGTTGCGCTTCTGTAAAAATACCCTTGCCATGCGCAATACCAGGGCTACCACGGTAATTACAAAAGCATAACCAATATAGGGCAGCAACTGGCTTTTGCTGATGTTGTGCGCCACATAGGGAAACTCGATGCCGATCAGAATAAAGATGAATCCATTCAGTAAAAAAATAATGATCTCCCAGAAGGTGCGTGATTGTTGTTTCAGGTTTTCGGGGAACAGCTTCCTGCTAAAACGTGCAATGGCCAGCCCCAGGAACACCACGGCTATAACGCCCGATACATGCAGTTCTTCTGCCACCAGGTAAGTAACAAACGGCACCACCATCATAAAGCTGATGGTAACAACGCCGTTGCGGTGTACATGTTTTAGAATAAAGGCCAGTATGCGGCCCATGATCATGCCTGTCAAAAGTCCGCCGGAAATAACCAGTAAAAACTGCAGGGAAGCCTTCCAGAATACAAATACAGCACCGGTTACAGCAGCTACTGAAAAGCGGTAGGCAATCAATGCCGAAGCATCGTTTACCAGGCTTTCGCCTTCCAGTATGGTGCTGGTTTTGTGCGAAATGCCCAATCCCTTGGTAATGCTGATGGCAGCAACCGCATCTGTAGCCGATAAAATGGCGCCCAGCACAAAACCCAATGGCCAGCTGATGCCCGGTATCATAAAATGCGCTGCAGCAGCAATGCCTACGGTGGTAACAAACACGAGGGATATGGCCAGCGTGCCAATAGTATTAATGTTCATTTTAAATTCCCGGTACGATATATTAAAAGCAGCATCATACAACAGCGGCGGCAGAAACATCAGAAAAACCACTTCGGGGTTTAACTGTATGTTGGGCAAAGCGGGGATAAAACCAATGCCAATGCCGGCGATGATGAGCAATACAGGATAGGGGATCTTTATTTTATCGGCAACGGCAGATAATGCAATCATCACGATCAACAGAAAAATAATAATGCTGTAATTCTCCATCAGTAGCTGGTTTGGCGTTTGTTGAAAAGCAGTTTTGTGTGCGTATGCTGTTGTAAATATAACCAGGATACGGATTCATAATTTATTCAACAAGCACTGGATTTTTCTGTTAACTTTAGGGTTATCACTTATTGCGATTGCCTTTTAAATTGCCAGCTTATGTACCCATCACCGCCACCGCACAGCTCCTGTGTTGTTTTCCTATTTTATTGCTGCATTTTAATTTGTTGAAGGTGGATATTATCAATGCATTACAACAAGGCGACCAGGTTGTTTTTGAAGAAGTGTATCATCAATACCATGAACGGGTATATTTTTATGTGTGGCAGAAAACCCAGTCCGCGTACATTGCCGAAGAGGCTACCCAGCTCACTTTTGTAAAACTGTGGCAATACAGGGCCGCGCTCACGGCTGAACAGCAATTGTTTACACAGATTTTCCGCATTGCCCGCACCACCATGATCGATCTGTTGCGCAAACAATACAACAGCCGCAACCTGGTGCAGCAGCAGCCTGCGCAGGCTACAGCGGCCAATGATGTATGGCAACAGCTGGCCGGTAAGGAAATACAGGCATCGTTGCTGGCTGCTATTGAGCAAATGCCGCCGGTGCGCAAACAGGTGTTTATTTTAAGCAGGCTGCAGGGGCTTAGCCACCAGGAAATTGCCGGGCGGCTTTCTATTTCCGTAAAAACCGTGGAGGGGCATATTACACTGGCTTTGAAAGATTTACGCAAGTACCTGCCCGCACTTATTGTACTGGGGGCCGCTTTCTGGCTGTACTGAGAAAAAAATCAGGGGGCGGGCAAGGGGTACATCATTTGCAAACGTATTACCTGTATAAAAATCTGTTTGCATGCTTTCGCAGGAACTGGTAAGCCGTTATTTATTGCAGCAATGTACTGTTGCCGAAGCGCACGAGGTAGAAGCCCTGCTGCGCGAAGATGCCGGTGCGCTGGACCGGCTGCTGCCCGAAAGCGAAGCGGCAGCAGACAAGGTGCGGCTGCATCCTGCAGTATCGCAGCAAATCTGGAACAAGGTACAGTTGCAGGTTTTTCCCAAAAAAGTACATACCATGAAATGGCTGCGCATGGCAGCAGCAGCCGTCTTACTGGCCGCCATGGGCATACTGTTGCTATGGCAGCAGAAAGCACCTGCACCTGTGGCCGTAAAACCCGTAACACAACAGCAGCCGGGGATGGCCGCCCTGCAAAACAGCAGCGACAAGCCACAGCGTTTTACCATGCCCGACGGGTCGATGGTAGAACTGGCACCCAACAGCATCATTAGTTTTGAGAAAAATTTCACCGGTAATACACGCACTGTTCAGCTAACGGGTAAAGCTTTGTTCAACGTAATATCCAATGCTGATAAGCCTTTCAGCGTGCATGCAGGCAACCTGGTAACCACAGTGCTGGGCACAGCGTTTTCCATTGCGGCTTTCCCGGAAAGTAAATTGATTACCATTCAACTACTTACCGGGAAAATTGTTGTAACAGGAACACACCTGGCGCATGCCGTTTATCTGCAACCCGGCGAAGTGCTGACCTATGATAAAAAGTCAATGACTGCCAGTGTGAACAATGCCGGTGCAACGGGTAAAACCCCGCAACTGCGCGACACCGTTACCACGCCCGGTATCCAGCAACAACAGCCCGTTTCACAACCCGACTGGTACGCATTTCACGGCCAGCCGCTGCCGCAGGTGCTCAACCAGCTGAGTGCATATTATGGCGTAGTCATCAGCTACGATCCGGCAGAGCTGGCGAACACCAATTTCTTCGGCAGTTTCAGGAAGTCGGACGACATCGATAAAATTATCCATGATATAGCGTTGCTCAATGGTTTAACCGTAAGCAGGCAGGATGGCCGCTACCTGGTGCGTAAGCATCCCTGAGCCCGGTGTTTATTCCTGTATCCGCGTGTGTTCCCTTTCGCGTGGCTGCAGGAAATAAATGCGTCTCAACCTCACGCCTGCACTGCTTATTACCTAATCTAAAACGCTATGAGCGCACTACAACGTATGAAAAATGCTTTAACGAAATGGCTTGTCCTGTTTTTATTGTTTCCCTTTTCACTCACTGCACAAAATGCACATACCGATGTAAAAGGCATGGTGCGTGATGAACAGGGACGCGCCTTGCCTGGTGTTAGTGTTACGGCGAAAAAAGCAGACACTGCCTTTTCTGCAACCGCTGAAAGCAAACCCGACGGGGTATTCAGTTTCAGCCAGCTGCCTTCGGGCAATTATGTGTTTACCCTTTCACTGGTGGGGTACGAAACACAAACCCTTAGCGGGTATGAATTAAAACCAGGTGCCACTGCATCACTCGTGGTAAAACTGCAACAGAAAGAAAGAGCCCTGAGCGAGGTAGTGGTAGTGGGTTACGGCACGCAGCGGAAAGAAGAACTCACCAGTGCCGTATCGTCCGTAAAAGCAAAGGATTTTGTAAAAGGATCGGTGAATGATGCATCGCAGCTGATACGCGGCAAGGTGGCGGGTTTAAATATTATTACGCCAGATGCCAACCCTACCGGTACTTCACAGATTTTGCTGCGCGGGCTGAATTCTATCAGTAATGCAGGCGCCAACCCGCTGATACTGGTTGATGGCATTCCCGGCAGTTTAACTACTGTGGCCCCGGAAGATATTGACCGCATTGATGTGCTGAAAGATGGTTCTGCTGCGGCTATTTACGGCACGCGCGGTACCAACGGGGTTATACTTATCACCACCAAAAAAGTAAATGGTGAGCTGCCGCCCACTGTAGAACTGAACAGTTATGCCACCATACAAAGCATTGCCCGCAAGCTGGATGTGTTTAGCGCAAACGCTTACCGGCAGCTGGTAGCACAGCAAAAGCCCGGTGCCATGGATTATGGCGCCAATACCAACTGGCTGGATGAGATTACACAAACACCGGTATCGCAGGTGTACAGCATTAACCTGAAGGCAGGCAATAAGAACACGAATTACATTGCCAGTTTTGAATACCGCAGCCTGAATGGGATCATTAAAAAAACAGACAACAAATTCTTTTACCCGCGTTTTGAAATAAACCACAATATGTTTAACGGTAAGCTGAAATTCAATGGCAATGTAAGCGGTTACCAGCAAAGCTATTTTGCCGGTGCCGATGGCGGCAGCTACCGTGGCGATATTTATCGCAATGCCGTAACATACAACCCTACCGATCCCGTGAAAGCGCCCGATGGAACCTGGACGCAACATACAGACAAAACGGACTATGTAAACCCGGTGTCCCTGCTCGAAGAAACAAAGGGTGAAAACAAATACACCGATTTCAGAACCTTTGGTTCACTGAGCTTTTTGCCGGTTAACGGGCTTACGTTTAAACTGCTGGGCTCACACGATGAACAGCACAGTACACGCGGCTACTACGAAACCAAGCAACATATTTCTACTGTGCGCGATGGTAAAAATGGCTATGCATCCCGCGGCACCACGCGCAGCACCGACGACCTGGTAGAAGCCACCGCACAATACAGCGGCAGCTGGGGTGCACATAACTTAACAGGTCTTGCCGGCTATAGCTGGCGCAAACAGTACTCTGAAAATTATTACATGCAGAACTGGGATTTTCCTTCTGATTTTTTTACCTACAACAATATGGGTGCAGGCAAGGCTTTGTCAAGGGGAGAAGCAGTAGAATACAGTTATGCAGAGAAGTCAACCCTGCTCAGTTATTTCCTGCGGCTGAATTACAATTTCAAAGAGCGTTACCTGTTGTCTGCAAGCATACGCCGGGAAGGTTCTTCGCGTTTTGGCGCCAACCACAAGTATGGCAATTTTCCCGCAGTATCTGTGGGCTGGAACATCCAGAAAGAAAATTTTATGCGCAATGTCAATTTCCTGAGTTCGCTGAAAATACGTGCAGGATATGGCATCACCGGCACCGAACCATCCGGTCCGTACAAGTCGCTTAACACGATTGATTTTAACTCATTCGCTTATATCAACGGCGAATGGATACAGGTCATCAGTCCCTCGAAAAATCCCAATCCTGATCTGCGCTGGGAGAAAAAGAAAGAAGGCAACCTGGGACTTGATTTCGGTTTATGGAAAGACCGGCTGACCGGTTCGGTAGATGTGTACAAACGCACTGTTGATGACCTGATACTCGATTACAACGTGCCCACCCCGCCGTACCTGTTCCCGACCATTACGGCCAATGCGGCCACCATGCAGAACAAGGGTATTGAAGTAACATTGAACGGTGTGCCGGTGCAGGGCAAACATTTCAGCTGGTTTACATCAGTGAACTATTCAACCAACAGCAACAAGGTAGTGTCTTTATCCAATGACAAGTTTTCGGTGAAGGCCGGTTATTTTGACCAGGGTGCAACCGGTGAACCCATTCAAACCATTACCCACAGGGTGCAGATAGGGCAGCCGGTAGGCAATTTCTGGGGATATAAATCGGTAGACATCGATGACAATGGCCACTGGATAATACAGGGGCAGGATGGCAAACCCAAGCCCATTGCACAACAGCAACCCAATGATAAAACCATTCTCGGCAATGGCCTGCCCAAACAATACCTGAACTGGAACAATACCATTACCTGCAAAAACTTTGACCTGAATGTGACCATGCGCGGCGCCTTCGGTTTCAGCATCCTTAACATGGCGCAGATGTTTTATGGTGTGCCGGTAATGCTTACACGCGGCAACCTGCTTACCAGTGCGTATAACAATGTATACGGCAAACGCCCGCTGGCCGATGACCAGGAGCTGCAGTACGTGAGCTATTTTGTTCAAAAGGGTGATTACTGGAAAATCGACAACATTACACTGGGCTATCATTTCGATCTGCACAGTGAACACATCAGGGGATTGCGGTTGTATGTATCGGGCTCCAACCTGTTTACCATTACAGGGTACAAAGGCATTGATCCCGAGGTAAGCATCAGCGGACTTGCACCCGGTGTAGACGACCGCAACCGTTATCCATCTACCAGGACATTCACCTTAGGCGCTAACATCAGCTTTCAATAACACCATATGAAAAAGTTAACCACCATATATATTCTTTTAGCCGTTGCAACCTTTACAGCCTGTAAAAAAACGCTGGACGAGCAATCGTATTCAGCGGTAACACAGGAAAACTACCAGTATACCGATAAGGATTATTATCCGCTGATCGGTAAAGTGTATGCCAACCTGCGCAGCATGTGGGGCGAGCAGGATTATTACATGGCGC
This sequence comes from Deminuibacter soli, assembly GCF_003412455.1. Classification (GTDB taxonomy): domain Bacteria; phylum Bacteroidota; class Bacteroidia; order Chitinophagales; family Chitinophagaceae; genus Deminuibacter; species Deminuibacter soli. The sequence goes on from NZ_QTJU01000004.1 coordinate 407,265, forward strand.
AGGAAGCCACCACAGATGAAATTGTAATGCCCGCCAATGCATCCGGCTGGGATGATGGCGGCATTTACAAACGCATGCACCTGCATATCTGGAATGCTGATCAAAGCCAGATCACCAATACCTGGAGCAAACCATTTGCAGGCATCCTGAATGCTAACCTGATTATTGAGTTGTTAAGTACCGGTAAAGTGCCTGTGCCTGCTGATGTTAACAAGAACGCAGCGCTCGCTGAAATGCGTGTGGCACGGGCATTTTATTACTGGCTTATCTGCGACAATTTTGGTGACGCCCCGCTGGATACCACTACCAGCAAGGAGTTGCCTTCCAAGGTAACCCGCAAAGAAGTATACAATTTTATTGTTGCTGAAATCAACAATGCACTGCCCTTGCTGAGCGAAGAAAAAGGCACTTTGTATTACGGCCGTTTTAATAAATGGGCTGCGAAGGCGCTGCTGGCAAATGTGTACCTCAATGCGAAAGTGTATACAGGTGAAGAACACTGGAATGATTGTTTAACACAGTGCAACGATATTATTAATGGCGGCGGGTATAGCCTGGCCCCCAATTTCAGGGACAATTTTGTAACCGACAACAGTGGCTCTCCTGAAATCATTTTCGCCATTCCCTTTGATGAAATACTGGGTACCAATTTTTATGTGTACATGTACTCCTGGCATGCGGCATTGCGTGCAAAATACGATTTGCAAACTACGCCGTATGGCGCAGGTTCATCCAAAGGCATCCCGCAGTTTATCAATACCTACGATACCGCAGATGGCAGGCTTGCAGATACCTGGCTGATGGGGCCGCAGTTTGCAGCAGATGGTGTTACGCCTTTATTGGGTTCGTATGATTTATCGGGCAAGCCGCTTGTGTTTGCCAACAGCATGCCCGATGGTTTGTACACCGGCGAAGCAGATGGATACCGGATGAACAAGTTTGAAGTAAAGATGGGCGCCAAACGCGACCTCAGCAACGACTTCCCGTTTTTTCGCTATGCGCAGGTGCTGCTGATGAAGGCGGAGTGCCTGCTGCGTACCGGTAACAGCGGCGAAGCTGCTGCGCTGGTAACACAGGTGCGTACCCGCAATTTTAAAACAGAATTGTCCAGGGCTGCGGTAACCCCGGCCGACCTGCTGCGCGATTCCCGCTACAGCTGGGGATATGTAGAGCACTACCAGGTAACCGATAAAGGCAATGTAACACCCGTTGAATTTGGCGGTTTGTATGATGAGCTGGGCTGGGAGTTTGCATGGGAAGGTTACCGCAGGCGCGATATGATACGGTTTGGCACTTTCACCGGTAAAAGCTGGTTATCGCATAAACCGAATGGTGACTACCGTTCAGTGTTCCCGATACCGCAGCCGGTGATTGATGCAAACCCTAAAATGGTGCAGAACCCCAATTACCAATAACCGCAGGCAGGCTGTATGGCTGCAATCTGCCCGCATAAACACCCTTTGCGTATGATGAGAAAAACCGCATGGGCCTTAATGGCCGTCTGGCTGCTCGCCTCCTTTAAACCCGCACATGATCCCGGGGATGCACGTTCGAGCAGAAGCAGTTTTGTATCGCCTGTATTCAGGGAATTACCCCTGGGCGATATTCAGCCACAGGGCTGGTTATTACACCAGCTGCAGATTATGCGGGACGGCACTACCAGCCACCTCGATGAAGTATACAACCGCATGTCGGAAGACAATGGCTGGCTGGGTGGTGCCGGTGACGGAGGAGAAGAAACGCCTTACTGGCTGGATGGCGCTGTACCGCTTGCCTATATGTTGCGCGATGCTTCGCTGATAAAAAAGGTGAAGCAATACATTGACTGGACACTCGATCACCAGCGGCCTTCCGGCTATTTTGGTCCGTACACCAACTGGGAAATGCGCACCGGTAAAAAAGTAGATGTGGCCAACAGTGTATATGGCGACGACTGGTGGCCGCGCATGGTAATGCTGAAAGTATTGCAGCAGTATTACCTGGCCACACACGATAAACGGGTGGTGCCATTTATGACGCGTTATTTTCATTACCAGCTGAACGCATTGGGTAAAACACCGCTGAGCTTCTGTTCTGAATGGGCCAGTTCACGCGGGTCAGACAATGTGATGATGGTGCAATGGCTGTATGGCATTACCAGCGATACCAGCCTGCTTTCACTGGCAGCTGTTATCGAAAAACAGGCATACCCCTGGGGCCGCTGGTTTGGTGATGACCGCTGGATTATACATACCACCAATTACCGCAACACCGATACACTCATGAACCGCCATGCCGTGAATGTGGCCATGGGGTTAAAAGCGCCTGCCATCAGTTACCAGCGTACCGGTGATAAACAGGAATTGTTTAATCTTAAAAAAGGGTATTACAACCTCATGATGGTGCATGGCCTGCCCATGGGCAGTTTTTCGGGTGATGAAGATTTAAACGGCAACGATCCCAGCCAGGGATCGGAGTTGTGTTCAATTGTTGAAAGCATGTTTTCCCTGGAAAAGATCATCGAGCTTACCGGTGACGCCAGTTATGCCGATCCGCTGGAAAGACTAGCCTTTAATGCATTGCCGCCGCAGACTTCGGATGACTATAACCACAAGCAATATTTCCAGGTGGCTAACCAGGTACAGATAAGCAAAGGCGTGTTTGATTTTTCACTGCCGTTTGAGCGGCAGATGTGCAATGTACTGGGCATGCGCAGCGGTTACACCTGCTGCCTCGCCAATATGCACCAGGGGTGGACGAAGTTTGCTTCACATCTCTGGTATAGTACAGCTACCGGCGGACTGGCGGCGTTAACCTACAGCCCGTCTACCTTAACTGCCAGGCTGGGGCGCGATTCAGTACCTGTAACCATACAGGAAGTAACCGATTATCCATTCAGCAGCGATATCAGTTTCCGTTTAAAGATGGACAGCGCAGTGGTATTCCCGCTGCAACTGCGGGTACCTGCATGGTGTAATGAAGCAACTGTATTGCTGAACGGGAAACCATTGCAAACAGGCAAAGCTGGCTCGCTGCTTACGTTGTACCGCGCCTGGCAGCCGGGTGATGAATTGCTGCTGCAGCTGCCTATGGAAATTCAGACTTCTATCTGGGGCCGTAATTCAAGAACAGTAGAACGTGGCCCATTGGTATATGCGTTAAAGCTGAATGAAAAATGGAAGAAAGGACATGATAAAAGGGAAGGAGATTATTACAGTGTATACCCGGCGAACGACTGGAACTATGGCCTGCTGGAAGATGCAGTGGAAAAACCCGGCGAAGAAATGCGTGTAGAATCCGGCGCGCCCGTAAATGCAGCGTTTGTATGGAACCTGGATCATGCACCACTGCAGATCAAAGTTCCCGCGCGCACAATTCCTGGTTGGAAAGCAGTGAACGGTGTGTCTGAGCAACCCGTAAACGACCGCACCGGCGTGTACCGCGGAAAGGTTTCCAACAAAACGGAAGACGTAACGCTGGTGCCGTATGGCTGCACGAAGGTGCGTGTAGTGGCATTCCCCGTTGTAGCTGCTGCGAAAAGATAGCGATAATCATACATTGTTGATAGTTGGTTGATGCAATAACAAACAGGGAGGCAAAAGCCTTCCTGTTTATTTATACGGGGTTAGTCAAACGTTTGCGTGGTAAACAAAAGCAGCTGATCATCCATAACAAAATATAAAATCTGTTTTAGCGTGTCATTTGTACACAATGTAACATTATGTTTGCGGCCCCTTGACGGTTGTTATGCCTTCATCAATTAACAGGAACGTTACGGATACCGGGCCGTAAGCATGTGTAGTGTATGAAGTATATTATTTTTATCGGCATATTTCAATCGTTGATCGCATTGGTAATTGTGGTTTCAGGCAAGCGAAAACCCTTGGCAGATAAGTATTTGACGTTATTGCTGGTATGCTTGTGCGTGCATCTTATAATAAAATTCGTGATGTATGCGGTGATCGGTAACTCTGTGCTCAATGCAACTTTCAATACATTTATTGGTCTGGCCTATGGCCCGCTCTGCTGGTTTTATGCGAAAAAAACGGCTGACAGCCGGTTTCGTGCCAAAAGTTACTGTTACCTGCTTTTGCCATTTATTATTGCGGCTGTTTGTTATTGCTCCATCAGTATATACATCTTGCTGTTTAATGTCATTCCGTTGCAGGCGATGCATTTATATAATCTTATTACGTTGCCCTTAACCGTTGTTACGCAGGTAGTGCTTTGTATTGGCAGCTGGCGGGTTGCGGGCCGTTTAAACAATTTCTGGCAGGCAGAACAGCAATTGATCAGGTTAATCAATGGCTTACTGCTAACGATAAATGCGATGGTGCTTGTTCAATGGTTGGTGCGGCTTGCATTGTTCCTGAATCACACTGCCTATTCTGCTGCCACAGATACTTACCTGCGCTTTGCGGCATACACTGTTATTTTTATCTTGGGTGTTGTTATCTGCTGGCATAAAATGAAACAACGCGGCTGGCTGGATCTGATGCCTCATATGGCCGAAGCCTGTGCGGCTATTGCCATGGAAGCTAAAGAAGCAACTGCACCTGTGCGCCCAAACCTGCTGAGCGATGTACAGCAAAAGGTGCTGGTGGATACTATTGAAGCGGTGCTGTACAATAAAAAACTATTCCGCGATGCAGACCTGTCTATGGAGCAGGTTGCCATATTAACCGGCGCCCCGCGTATGCACATAGCCGAGGCATTAAACCGTTACCGGGGAGAAACCTTTCACACATGCATCAACCGTTTTCGCATAAACGATGTGCTGGAGCAGCTGGAGCGTGCAAAAGACAAGCAGGCAGCGGCAGATGTATCGGTCATTGCTTTTGAAGCAGGCTTCAAATCAAAGCAGGCCTTCAATTTCAGCTTCACCAAAGTAATGGGCATGACGCCGGCAGAATACCTTCAACTGAACAATATCAGGTTGTGAGCGGTTTGATTGCTCTGTTGCTTAATGGTGAAACAAATAAACACTCATTCCAATCGCCCGTAAATCGCAGCCCATCTCGGTTGTTGCTGCAATATGCTGAATGCGGGCTGCTGCAGGGATTTTTTACTGATGGCATGGCGTAGTTGCAGCAGGTTCAGGAAATCGAGCGCAATGTCTTTGTACTGCTGTTCGCCTGTTTGTGTGGCAATACGGCAGAAAATTACGGCAGCCTGTAATTGCTCCTCGTTGCTCATACCGCCTGCAATCATCGAGGCATTGTTATAACAGTCATACACTTTTGGAAAAGCCTGTTGCTGGTAGGCTTGTGCTGCACTGTCCAGTAATGATTGAGACAAATGTTGCAGGCTGTCTTCCCGGTGCCTGGCTGTTGCAGCATTAACAGGCTGGTAAGTGAAGCCATAACTGAGCGCATAAACAGCCAGCACCGGTAGTCCGATCGCTTTTCTGCGGCGGTCTGTCACTTCTTCCTGTGCAATGGTGCGAAAGCCGTTGGCTTGTCCTTGTTGTGTCCAGTTTACCTGTGTTCCGTAAAACTGCGGGTAGTTTAAATTGCATTGCACACGATCGTACAGGAAAGCATAATGTGCAGGATCTGTTTCAGTGCTTTGCCTGATCTTTTTCATCGAATCAAGTGCAGCCTGCTGAAAAGGAATGTCTGCATCGGCATGTTGTACCAGCAGCCAGAAATTGTTCTGGCCATCTTTTCCCACGCTGCTGATAGTGGGCCAGCCATATTGTTGCAGTATGGCTTTTGCCTGTTCACGGTTTTCGTTGCCGGTCGTGTAGATGTTGTGGTGTATACGCTGCAAAGCAGTGTCATTGGTAGTTTGCGCTGCCTGGTAACGCAGTTGCTGTTCTGCCAGGGCCATCTGGTTAATGCGCTTGCGCAGTGCAGGCTGTTTCAGTGTTTGCGCAAAACTGTTTTCGTTTGCCACGGCATTTTGTACCAGTTGCTGCCATTGCGCGGGCGCTGCATATTGCAGGTAGCTGAAATAGGCATCCTGTTGCAGCCATGCCGCATCGTGCCAGCCCTTTTGCAAAGCCAGTTCCAGGTAATAAAAAGCCTTGCCGGCATTGCTGTCTAACGCATAAGCGCCGGCCGCCTTGTAGGCATTGAGTGCATCGGGTGGCTGAATGGCAAATGCCTGCTCAAAACAACGGATGGCATTGTGATGGTCTTTTTGCAAATGGTACAAACCGGCGCGGGCAATGGCCGCATCGTAAGCCGTGTCGTACTGGGCGCCGGCATGCAGCGCAGGTAACAATAAAAACAAAAGTAAACGCAGGAAAGAAAGGTTCATAGATGCAGCTGTGATTGCTTTGGAAGATACCTATTTTAACCGGAGTGCGCAAACACAGCTGCAGCAGCGGTAGCTATTACGGAGCAACGGCTTCAAAACGCGCCAGCGGTGCCATCCTGGCCTTGTTTAAGGATAACTGGTTACCGCTGATGGTATAATTATCGGCTGTTTGCAATGCCTGCAGCAGTTTGGTTTCAGTAGTCATGTCAATGCACGCCATTTGCGTGGATGCCATTTGCGAAAAGCTGATGCGGCTGTGGTCTTTTATATCGTAACTGCCGTTAAAGGTGTTACAGCCACCGTTACCGGTTATTCTTTTATCGGTTGCATTAAGCAGTATGCCGGGTATTTTACTGTTGCCGGTAACGGTTACCGGCTGGCCATACAATTCAGTAAGCCGCCATTGTTTCCCTGTGATGCCGTCACCGGCAGCAGCTGTTGACTGTTGTGTTTTACAGGAGCAGGATAAAGTTATAGCCAGGCCTGCAAGGAGGTATAAAAAGTATGGTTTCATTAAGGTGCAGTTTGTTTGAAGATCATATTACAAAATAAACGCCACAAAATATTGCCGGCAGCTGTGGGGCAAGCGGTACATTCTTAACGCAACAGGAACAGGCATGCAGGCCCTTTGGTTCATGAGGGGTATATACGCAGAAAAAAGATGAAAATATTTTAGCTAATTCGTTTATGCAAGGCCGGTCTGTAATGGCTTGAAATAGAATAATTTGTACCCGGGATGATGAAATGCCTATGGAACATACGCCCATAATGTATTGAAACACAGAATCGAACGGGATTGCTAAAAGTTTTTTAGCTCTTCATTTATTGGTAGCTTACCTGTGCCAAATGAAAAGCTATGGATGTACTGCACACGCTGTATCATGAGTTTGTAGGGTTCTTCAATGTTGATGGAGTAGTTAAGTTATTCCGCACGGGGAACTATCAGTCTTTACTCACCTGGGATGGTATTACGGCTGCTATCGGTCCCTTTATTCCCTTTTTGTTAGTTATTGAGATCATCAGGGCTGCTGTTTACAAGCGGTTTAAGATAGAAGATTACCGTGTTCCCTTTCTCATATTTGTATTCAACCGTTTTATCGGCCGGTTTATTTCCCTGGCAATGGTAGCGCTGTGCATCGGCTTCTTTTCGAAGTATGCCATTTTCACCGCCACCAATACCTGGTACTGGTTTATTTATGGTTATATCGTATGGGAATTTGGCCATTTCCTGTACCATTATTGGGGGCACAAAGTGCGGTTGTTCTGGTGTTTGCATTCACAGCATCATACGCCGGAAACGATGAACCTCTCCGTAACCTATGCACACTTTTTTTTAGAAGGTGCCTACGCAGATGTGATACGCACCACAGTTTGCATACTGCTGGGTGTTAACCCTTTTATGCTGGGTGTTATTATGTTTATTGATGGTACCTGGGGCGCATTTATTCATGTGGGAGAAAATGTAATTAAAGATGCGCGCTTCGGATTTATCGGCCGGTTAATTTTAACACCATCACATCACCGTGTGCACCACGCAAGAAATCCATTGTATATGGATACCAATTTCTGTAACCTGTTAAACATATGGGACAGGGTGTTTAAAACCTACGAGCCGGAAAGAAGGGATATTACTATTGAATACGGCATCAGTCGCAAAGTGAACATGAAAAACTTCTTTGATGTGTATTTCGGCGAGTTCTATTATCTGTTTAAAGATGTAGTCAAGGCACCCGGACTTAAAAACAAGCTCCTGTATATTGTTATGCCGCCGGGATGGAGCCATACCGGTGAGCACAAGACAGCCACGATTGTTAAACGCGAATACAGGGAGCAGGAAGCTGCTTCCCAACAAACTGCAACAATACAGCCTGCATATGAACAAGAGAAAGCCATCTGCTAATCAGCCGGCCACGCGCCGGCGTTTTATACGCGAAACAACCATCACCCTCGGAGGGATTTTTATTATGCACGATCTTTTAGCCCGCGACAAGGGAAAAGTATATGGGTACAACAACATGCTGTATACTGTTGATACTGCATGGAGCAAATGCAACCCGCAGCAATATCCTGTGAACGATTGCCATGAAATGGTGCAGGACAAACAGGGCCGCATACTGCTGCTGACCAATGAAACAAAAAACAATGTACTTATTTACAATACCAGCGGCCAGTTGCTGGATGCCTGGGGACATAATTTTCCCGGTGCGCATGGGTTAACATTGCACGATGAAAACGGTACCGAGTATTTGTATATCACCGATACAGTAAAACACCAGGTATACAAAACCACGCTTACAGGCGAAATACTGCTTACCATTGATGCGCCGCTCGACGCAGGCATTTATACCAAACCGGAAACCTTTGTGCCTACAGAAACCACCATTGCCGATAACGGCGACATTTTTATTGCCGACGGTTATGGCGCCCAATACGTATTGCATTACGATAGCAAGGGAAAACTGCTGAACTATTTCGGGGGAAAGGGCGAAGGTGACGAGCACCTGGATAATGCACATGGCATACTGATAGATAAGCGCACACACAATGGCGGGCTGCTGGTGACAGACCGTACACGCAATTGTTTCAAGCGTTTTACCATGGATGGCAAACTGCAGGAAATTATCCATTTACCGGGTGCCTGTGTATGCCGCCCTGTAATACATGGTCAACACCTGTACGCAGCGGTGCTGCGTTCACCGGATATGAACAAGGAAGGCTCAGGCTTTGTAACCATACTCGACAAACACAACAAAGTGGTGAGCAATATCGGCGGCAGTGAGCCAACCTACGTAAACGGCCAGTTGCAGCCCATGTCGCAGACAGACAAGTTATTTGTACATCCGCACGACGTGTGTGTAGACAAAGACGAGAACCTGTACGTAGCACAGTGGGCATCGGGCAAAGTATATCCCTATAAATTAAAACGAACTGTTTAGGAACAGCCTGTTCCTGGAAAGGCGGCCTGTCGGCCGCCTTTTTTTATGGCCTGCCGGGCATAAAAAGGCGTAAAAGCGGCAGAAAATGAGGGAAGCAGCTGGAGAAAAAAATGGTCGGCGGGAATTCACCGTTTTTTCAATTATGCAACTGGAATCAATATGGATATTGCATTGATGAAAATTAACTCGGTGGAGGCATAGATTATGAAATATTTTTATGCCTGCCATATCGAGACCGCCCGGTAAAAAAAGTATACAGGCAATATATTTACGCCGTAAATTAAGCCTGATAATCCATCCCTTGGCAAACCTTGATCAGTTAAGCCATTCTTTTCCAGACTTTACGGTAAACCTTTATAGCTGTCGCTTCAGGTGCCTGAAATAGGTAAGATGGGTCATTGCGTAGTCAATGATTACCTGGTCAATCTTGTTTTATTAGTCAACCTTTTCGGAACAATTGTTATGTACGCCAACTAAACCAAATCCTTTCTTATGAAATTTAAGCGACAAGAAGGGGCGGCCGGGGGCCGGGTGGAAAAGAGTGAATATGTTGTGGAGGAAAGCCTGGACAGGGTCTTATTCAGCAATATTGCGGCCGGGGACCCGGTTGCATTCAAAGCGCTGTTTGATTCTTACAAACGCCGTATTTACGCTGCTGCCTATAAGTTTACCTCATCTGCCGAAGCATCGGAGGAAATTTTCCAGGAAGTATTTGTGCGTATATGGGTATACCGCGCCAACCTTACCGAAGTACAACATCCGTACTCTTATATTTACCGCATACTCTCCACCGTGGTGTATGAACACGCCAAACGCAACAATAAACGGCAAACCATAGAACTGCTCGAAAGCATTGAAGCCGACTTGGCTATTAATGATGCCGATGATTTTGTGCATGGCCGCGATATGAAGCGGCTGATACAGGAAGCCGTAGAGCGCCTGAGCGACCAGCGCAAGAAAGTGTATGAACTGCGTTTTAACCAGGGCATGGCTTACGATGAAATAGCCGGTCTGCTGAAAGTTTCTCCCTCTACTGTACGCAACACCTTTATGGAAGCCCTGAAACTGATTCGCAAACATGTGGTACGGTATTCAGGTGAGGCGCTTGTGTTTTCCATTTTGCTGGCATTTTGCTAACAGTGGAAGGGCTTGCTGCCATGTTTTGTTGCTGCCTGTGATAAAGGGCTACACTTTTTATAAAAAGTTGTGCGCCTTCCTAGACAATTCATAACAATTATCATTCATTACTGAAGGCACAAATTCCTAAAATTTGTAAATATGAAAACAGGAATAGATGCTGACCGGTTACAACTGTTATTAGAACGGATGTATACAGGTGAGTTAAACAGATCGGAAGAGCAGGAACTGAGAGAGCTGATGTTACAGCCCGGGGCGGGCAAAATTCTGTCGGCCGTGGATATAAACATGCGGTCTATTGATGAAGAGGAACGTTTTTCTGATTCTCCTTTTAACAGCGATGCAGGTTTTGCTGCCTTATTTCAAAATGCGCAAAGCAAAGAGATCGCTGAGCATGCGATACATACAACTGCTAAAGTAAAAAGCATCCGGGGTTTCTCATGGCTTTGGGTGGCTGCAGCTTTACTCGCGGTGCTTGTTGGTGGCCCTGCAGTGTATAAAATGTACATTCGTAAGCCTGCTGATACAGTGGCTTCTGTAAAGCCTGCGCCTGTTTCTGATTTTGCACCGGGCAGTAACAAAGCCTGGCTTACTTTAGGCAACGGGTCAAAAATATTACTGGATACTGCGAAAAACGGCGCCATTGCTACAGATGGTTCGAGCCAGGTAATTAAACAGCGGGATGGGCAGCTGGCCTATCAGCAGGGTAATGCCGGTGGCGCCAACACATTTAACACGCTTGAAGTGCCCAAAGGTGGTCAGTATAAGTTGACATTACCCGATGGTACACAGGTATGGCTTAATTCCGCTTCTTCACTACGGTATCCTACACAATTCGGCAATGATAACAGGGAAGTAACCTTAACAGGTGAAGCTTATTTTGAAGTGGCGCACGTAACGGCGGCGGGTAAGCGCGTTCCCTTTCATGTAAAAATTACAGGCGCCAACGGTTTGCCGCAGGATGAAGTGGAAGTGCTGGGTACCCATTTTAATATCAAGGCTTATGCAGAAGAAGGACTGGTAAAAACTTCGTTGCTGGAAGGTTCGGTTAAAGTAAACCACCAGGGCATTACCAAAGTAATCACGCCGGGTGAGCAGGCAGTGGTGAGTGCAGGTAAAAAAGATATACGGGTAAGCGAGGAAGATATGAGTGAAGTAACCGCATGGAAGCAGGGTATGTTTGCTTTCAATGAAACACCGATACAGGAAATCATGGCCCAGGTAGGGCGCTGGTATAATGTAGAGGTAGAGTTTCAGGCGCCGGTATCGTTGGATTTTACCGGTACTTTAAATCGAGATTTGCCGGTATCCCGCTTGCTCCATTTGCTTGATTTGACAGGTAAGGTAAAATTTACGCTGGTGGAAGGAAAGGTAATTGTTACACCGTTATAAAACTGATCATGGATTCCCTTTTATTTCATTCAAATAAAATGTATGAAGCACATTTTTGCCCTAACGATTGCTGCAACGATGGCGTTTGTATCGGTGCGGGCGCAGGATCCTGTTCAATGGCAGTATACCGCGCGTAAAGTGGATGCTGTTACCTGGGAAATTCATTTAACAGCAACCATACAGGCCGGCTGGCACGTATATGCACAGCACCAGCCCAAAGATGCAATTGCTTCACCTACTGCTATTCATTTTGCCAGTAACCCGCTGGTAAAGCTGGAAGGCGCTATTAAAGAAATTGGCCAGTTACAGCACGAAAAAATTGAAGCGCTCGATATTACACAGCTGCAGTACGAAAACCAGGTAGATTTTGTACAGCGTGTGAAAGTGAAAACTGCAGGCAATGCTGCTGTAAAAACAAATATCACAGGCCAGGTGAATTTTCAAACATGTACAGAAACCTCCTGTTTGCCCCCTGAGACAAAAAGTTTCAGCGTTAAACTGCAGTAGTACAGCAATAAACTGTGGTGGTGTGCTTCTGTAGGGTGCTTATTCGTTCGGGTTCAATTTAATTCCTTCCTTGTTTCTTCCATTTTCATGAAAAGCCAGTCATTGCTGCTATTTGAAAGATCTCATTCAAAATTAATTTAATCAAAAAATTTACTTGTAGCAGGGTGTGTGCCGCATAGTTGCGGTGCAGCTGCCTGCGCATATACATACCTTTTATTGTTAACAACCAAACACTGCTAAACATGCAATCCTTTGCTCACTGCAAAACGGGGAAACCGGTTGGTTCCGTTTTGTTCAAAACATTCCGGGTTATACCATGTGTACTTGTTTTACTGATGTTACTGGGCATAGACGCCAATGCACGACTATTCGGGCAGCGCATTACACTGTCGCTGCAGCAGGTGAGTATGCCCAAAGTGTTTAAATCTATTGAGGCACAAACGCCTTATCGTTTTTTGTACGTCAGCGACCTTATTGACAAAAACAAGCTGGTGAACATTGATGTGCACGACAGGGAACTGGAAGATGTGCTGGCCATATTGTTTGACCATACCCCCATTACCTATGCACTGGACGGCTATATAGTAGTGCTGCGCAACAAGTACGCGCCAAAGAAACCGGATACAAAAGTGAACTCATTATTGCCGCCTTCGCCGGTGGAGTTTTTTAATAGATACAACGAGCCGGATGAGATAAAGGGGATAGTAGTGAGTGATAAGGGGGAGCCTATACCGGGAGCGACAGTATTAATCAAAGGTTCAAAACGTGCTACCTCTACCAAGGCAGACGGCACCTTTACATTTGTAGGTGAAAATGCCCGAAACGCAACACTGTCCGTTTCCTGTATCGGGTTTATAGGCAAAGATGTAAATATGGAAGGCAACCGGACTGTTGTAATTACATTGAAGGGAACGTCTAATATGCTGGATGAGATGGTGGTGAAGGGCTACTATGTAACAACCAACCGGATGAATACAGGAAATGTGAGCACCGTAAAAGGAGAGGATATAGCAAAGCAGCCGGTAATGGATCCCCTGTCTGCCATGCAGGGGCGGGTAGCAGGATTAGAAATAGACAAGGTGAATGGCCCTTATTCTGGGGCATTAATGACGGTGTATATACGTGGTAGAAACTCTATTGCCAGTCGCCTGGAACCGTTGTATTTGATAGACGGGGTTCCGTTTCCTGTGACAACAACTGCGATCGGCACCGGTGCTGCCGCGATAAATCCGTTAAACAACATCAGTATGAGTGATATAGAGAGTATTGAAGTGCTGAAGGATGCCGATGCAACTGCTATTTATGGTTCCCGGGGAGCAAACGGTGTTATTCTGATTACGACTAAAAAGGGAAAGGGAGGCGCGTTACGGTTAAATGTTGAAGTGAATACAGGAGGCACTTCTCCTGCACGTTATGCGAAATTGCTGAACACACAACAGTATTTGGCTATGCGGCATGAGGCATTCAATAATGATGGTAAAACTCCGGGGATAAAAGATTATGATATTAATGGTGTCTGGGATACAACCCGGTATACTGATTGGCAAAAAATGTTGATTGGAAACACCGTGCACCATACAGATGCACATGCAAGTTTATCAGGTGGAAGCGCTGGCACGCAGTTTATAGTGAATGCCAGTTACTCAAAGGATGGAACTCCTTTACCTGGCGATTTCCCTAACAGTAAAGGAGCCGTTTCCATGAATTTGTCACATTTTTCTACTGATCAGCGTTTTCGTATGAGCATAGGAGCTTCCTATATGAACAACCTGATTATTTTACCGCAAAATGATCCGAGTTATTTAATTTTATTACCGCCCGATGCCCCGGCGGTTTATGATAAAAGTGAAAATCTGAACTGGCAAAACAGTACATTTATCAATCCCTTTGCCCGGATACTTGCTACCAGTAAAACGGTTACAGATAACCTTCTTTCCAATGCCAGTTTAAGCTACCGCATATTGCCGGGATTAGAGGCAAAAGCAGGTTTAGGCTATACTTATATACAAAGTACACAGTCGAATATTACACCACTGCAGTCTTTGCCGCCATCTGCCGGTACTGATCCAACGCTTCGTGTTACAGATTATGGAAGCCGCATTACCAAAACCTGGCTGATAGAACCACAATTGCGGTATTTCAAAAAAATTGGCAATCATTCAGTAGATGTATTGGGCGGATTGACCTTTCAACAAACCAGCACGGCCGATAATTTGGCATCAGGTTACGGGTACGTCAGTGATGCATTATTGGGTACGCTATCGGGCGCATCTGTTATTTCCGGGGTTGCGCAGCTGAGTACGTTATATAGATATAATGCTGTTTTCACCCGTATTGGTTATAATTACAAGGAGAAATATTTGCTGAATTTAACTGCGCGCCGCGACGGTAGCAGCAGGTTTGGACCAGGAAGGCAGTTTGGCAATTTCGGCGCAATAGGCGGGGCCTGGATTTTTTCAAATGAGAAATTCTTCGGTAATAAAAAAGCAGCTTTTAGCTTTGGCAAACTTAGACTAAGCTACGGTACCACGGGTAATGATGGAATTAGCGATTATAAATATCTGAGCAGATATACGTCACTGACCATTTCTTATCAGGGAGTAAAAGGGTTATATCCAACTAGTCTTTTTAACCCAGACTATAGCTGGGAGGTGAATAAGAAATTTGAAGTGGGAACAGAACTAGGATTTGTTAAAGACAGGATTTTATTTTCAGCCAGTTATTTTAGCAATAGATCAGGCAACCAGCTGATTGGTTATAATCTTCCCAATTTTACTGGTTTTGGTTCTGTAGCCGGTAATTTTCCTGCCGTAATTCAAAATTTTGGCTGGGAGTTTACGTTGAATACAAACAATATCCGCAATAAAAAAGTTACTTGGACTACCTCGCTTAATCTTACTTCCGCAGGAAGTAAACTGGTTAGTTTCCCTGATTTGGCTAAAAGTAGCTATGCAAGTAGCTACATTATCGGCAAATCAATTCAGATTGCCAAGCGCTATCATGCAACAGGTGTAGATCCGCTTACGGGCGTGTTTACTTTTCTCGACGTAAACAAAGATGGTGCTATTAGCAAACCCGCCGATAATACTACAATCATGGAGCGTCGAAGACAATATTATGGCGGAATAAGCAATGCGCTTACCTATAAGGGGTTTCAGCTGGATGTACTTTTGCAGTTTGTAAAACAGACGGCACCTACTTATATAAATAGTTTTGGAGCGCCGGGTATGCTTTTCCCTGATGGCACTGCTAATCAACCACAATATGTATTAAGCAGATGGCAGAAGCCTGGCGATATAACTTCTATTCAAGCATTTACTCAAAGCGCAGCGTCAGCAGCTTATAAGGCATATATAAACGCGCAAGCCAGTGATTATGTATATGGTGATGCTTCTTATATAAGATTAAAGAATGTGTCGCTGATATACAAGTTTCCTGATAGCTGGATGCAACACATTCATATACAAAACCTGCAACTATATGTGCAAGCCCAGAATCTGCTTACAATAACAAAGTACCGTGGTGTAGATCCGGAAACGCAAAGCTATTTTCCTGTATTGAAAACAATTACGGCAGGGATAAAATTAACTCTTTAAGTGCTTGAAAACTTAATTATATGTACACTATTATGCAAATTTTACGCTATAGATTGTTTGCTTCGGCATTGATTATGCTATCTGCTATCGCCGGTTGCAAGAAATTTGTGACAGTTCCCCCCCCCGCAGGAAACCTTGTTTCTCCGGTAGTATTTGTTGACCAGGCTACTGCTGTCGCTGCACAAATAGCGATATATACAGATATTGAAAACAAAACAGCTCCTTATTACACCTCCCTGCTTGCTGGTTTGGCAGCAGATGAGCTAACTAGTTTTTCTGCAGATCCATTTTTGTCGGGCTGTTACACGAATTCACTGATCGCATTAACCCAAAATGTAAGTGATATATGGACGATTTCCTTTAATAGTATTTACCGGGCCAATGCTGTGCTTGAAGGAGTTGGAAAATCTACTACGCTTAGTCCGTTTATAGTGAAACAATTGATGGGTGAAGCAAAATTTATCCGTGCCTACTTATATTTCAACCTGGTTAATTTTTATGGTGATATTCCATTGCTGCTTAGCACCGATTATACTTCAAACAGGTTGGCAGCTCGAACGCCTGCTTCGAAAGTATACGACCAGATTGTTACTGATCTGAAGGACGCAGAAACTAACCTTAGCAATAGTTATCTGAATGCAACGGATACATTGGCGTCTTCAGAAAGGGTTCGTCCGAATAAAGCAACAGCATCTGCTATGTTGGCGAGGGTTTATCTTTTTCAGAAAGATTGGGCAAATGCAGCCGCTGAAGCAAGTGCAGTAATCAATCAGTCAACGGTTTATAGTCTCAATAGTGATTTGAACAGTGTTTTTCTGAGGGCAAATAACAAGGAAGCCATCTTCCAGATACAGGCTGTTAAGCCGACTATTAATTCTGTAATGGGGGCCAATTTCGTCTTGCTGTCTACGCCATCTGCTGGAACCAGTAACTGCACCACTATCAGCAAGCAATTACTCAATAGCTTTGAGACCGGCGATAAGAGAAAGCAAGCATGGGTAGGTAGCGTAAGCGTTGGCGCCAATACGTATAATTTTCCCAATAAGTATAAAATTAAAGCGAGTGCCACCATTACAGAATACACAACCGTTTTGCGCTTGGCTGAACAGTATCTTATACTGGCCGAAGCCAATGCGCAAATGGGAGATACAAAAGGGGCACTCAGCAACTTAAATATTGTACGCAAACGGGCAGGGCTTGCTGATTTTTCTGCACAAGGAAAAGATTCTGTACTGGCAGCCATTCAGCACGAACGGCAGATAGAGCTATTTGCCGAAGGTGCATTTAGATGGTTTGATTTAAAAAGAACTAATACGGCAGATAGCATAATGGCAGTGGTTACACCGTTAAAGGGTGGAAAATGGAATAATACTGCTCAACTTTTTCCTATACCGCAAATAGAGCGGGACGCAGATCCCCTGTTATCGCAAAACCCGGGTTACTAATCATATTCATTCAGATAATTATAATGTTGCATTCTATGAAACTAATTTTGCTTTCTGTTGTCTGCTTTTTCTGCTTCAATTGCTACGCCGGTAAAAATGAAGATCCCGCTTATCCTGTTGTAGGAAAGCGGTGCCCTGATTTTTTATTTACAGATATTGTTAATTATCCTAAGAAAAGACTTACGCTTGACGATTTTAAGGGTAAATGGCTAGTGTTAGATCTGTGGACAATTTTTTGTGGTGGGTGTATTGAATCGTTTCCCCATATGAATGCGTACCAAAAAGAATTTGCGGGGCAGGTTCAAGTGTTGATGGTGGGTAAATTAGATGCGAACGCGAAAGCAAAATGGATCTTTAAAAAATCGACGGACAAATACAACCTGCAGTTAGCCTGTGCATTTGATTCCAGCCTTTTTGCCCGATTTGATATCCGGGAGGTGCCGTACACAGTTGTTGTTGATCCTGACGGGATAGTAAAAGGAATAGGAGGGGGCATTGATAGGAATCAGATAGCAGCTTATCTACGTGGCGAATCCCCCGTTTTATTCAAAGCTGTACGGGCGCATGAAATAAGATTTCCCACGGCATATAATCCTTCTGCGCCTTTTCTTATTCACGGTAACGGCGGCGCAGACACTGGTTATTTGTACAGGTCTGTCCTAACTATGTACGCAGACAGTGTAACCTTTAGATATCCACACCATATTGCTGAATTTAAACCTGCGCTTAGAAAGTTTGAAGTGCTTGGTGCGGACCTAAAGGACTTGTATAAATATGCTTACCTGGGACGTGCAGGCTGGGATATAGAAGACACCGGATTTTATGGGAAAGTTGCTTACCAACCGATATTGGATATTAAAGATTCTGAGAATTTTATTGGTGATAAAGTGTATAAAAAAAATTTATACTGTTACAGTCTAACTGTTCCGAGAGATAAAGTAAAAGATAGCTTTCTGATGCGGAAGATGCAATATGATTTAATGGGTTATTTTGGCTATAAGGCAAGTGTAGTCGAAAGAATGGTGAATTGCTGGACTCTGGTAGTTGATGATTCAGTAAAAATGAGAGCCAGCCTTACCAATAAACCGCATGGCATAGAGAAACTGAGTGAATATGGTTATGCTGCGAACCTCTCCATGAAAGACCTGATGTCTAATTTGGTTATTATGAATAGTCGATGGCCCGATCCCCCATTTGTTGATGAAACAGGTATAACCAGTAATATTCGCTTGGTATTTGACAGCGGCTGGGATGATTTTTCGGATGCCCAGAGAGCGCTTGCCAAAAGCGGGTTAAAGCTGGCATTGACCAAAAAGAGGATGAAAGTACTACTGATTCAGGATTGATAAAATGCATAGCCATAGCCTTTTTTACCATTTGAAAGCGGTTTCTAAAAGATAGGGGTTACTAAACGTAAAGTAATATACTTTAACATGATTGACGCCAAAGGTTGTTAAGTAGGTGCATGTAGAGTCTAGCCACCTGGTTGTGCAATTAACAAAGGGAATTTACGTATAACACCAACAGTATTGATCGAATACATAAAATTGTAATTCTTTTTTGTTTAGTGCTTTTGTAGAAAAAGCTGCAACAATAGAGAGTATAAAGACTGAAATACTCAAAAAATGTTTTTTTTCATAAGTGCAGGTTTAGCTAAAATAAGGAGTAAATTAACACGTCCCATTGTATAGAACAACAGGACGTGTCAATTACGCTTCTATTCTGGTTTTTTGGAAGCTGTTACGTAGATGTTTGGATTATCACTAGTAGCGTAGTAAACTTTAGCGTGATTTATACCACCTGCAGTCAGGTAGGTACATTGAAGGCCTGGTGTTGGAGCGCACTCTACTGCAGGCACTAACAAATAACCGGCAGCTGTGCGAATGAAATAGCTTACTGTGCCGGCTTTTTTAGTAGCAAAAGCAGCGGCACCAGCCAGTAACAGCGCAGCAGCGCTCAAAAAGATTTTAGATTTGTTCATAAAGTGTTTACTTTTTTAATCAAAAAGCAAGAAAAACTTTAGGTGTTCATATAGCTTACTCTTTTCTCCAGGTTTTCAGCATCCCCTGTTTTTACCGGTTGTTTACTGCAGTAGCAACCGGTTGTGTATACATATTTTACCAGAGTAGTGTATCACTTAGCGGTATACACACGTCTTTATTTCTGCTTGAGAGATAATGTAATAAAAAATAGAGTATACCTGTGTTGCCACTCATAAAGTCGGCATTCGCTGTCTTAGAATGATCCAGCAACCAGAAGACCTTGTTTTTTTGTTGCTTATAAGTATGTAACAAAAATGAGACAACCCAATCGCATCGGTCAGGGGTAACTGTTTCGCCTGGCAAACCCTTAACGTTCAGTGCTATGTTTGCCCAACCGCACAAGCCGCTTGCGAACGTAATATCCATTTGCACAGGATGTGGTGTTAAGCTATTCCATATGTCCGAGGCCTTTTTTACTGCCATTGGCTCATTTAATACTGTCCCTGCTTTCAACAGGCATTTAACAATACCTGGTCTGCCAATCAGGTAGTTGTGTTTGTTCTTTTTCATTTTTTCACCATTAACATTTCTGGTACTTTTTTGATTGACCAGTTGTTTTAGCAACCATTGCAAGTTTCGTTTTGCACTGTCTACAATTGCTGTATCGGATTGTTTTTCCAATGCATAAACCAGGAAATACAATATGCCTGCGTTGCCATAACCAAAGCCCAATTGCAACAGGGGGTGGGTTTTATATAATTCCGAAGTCCAGTACCCATCGCGATTTTGTTTTTGCACCAATAAGCTTATATAATGATTTAATTTTTCGCGTGCAAAAGCCTCAGGTAATAAATCCCAGCATTGCAGCAATGTTAGCCCCTGGCCTGCAATACCTTCTGCCAGGTTTTCGCCTGCTGCATCATCTTTAAAACAGGCTGCAAGCATTGGTTGCTCCTGTGCAGGTAGCAAGCCGCTTTGTATACCCTCATACAGGGCAAGTGCCACACCAGCTTTGCCATCAAACAAACCATAGTTCTGCGACAATAGAGTGTCTTTGAAAAAGGCATTTTTAAGCGCTTGCCAGTTGATATTAACAATTTCTTGGTTGATAGCTGAATCCATGCCTGCTCTTTTGGCGAAGGCAAGCGCGTATAGTATGCCTGCTATTCCATTGTGCCAACCAAGTAACACCTGTTTCTGAAGTTGGTCTGGCGTTGCAACGATGCCGCTATTGGAGAAATAGGTAGCCCAGTTTTTTTCAGGAGTTAATATATATTCATGAAAAATACTGGCCAGGCTTTTTTCGATGATACTGGTAATAAATACCGGGTCGGGTGTTTCCTGTTCATTTGTTACTATTGGGTGTTTTTGCTCCTGTTCCAATACCGCGATGATTGTTTCTATACCAGGTCTGTTATTCGGTTTCGCCTGTAAACAATTGCACAATAGCCGGGAAATGGCCGCGTTGTGTGTGAAAAACAACAAGCTGTTATACAGTCGTTCCTGGTCAGTTTCCGAAAACCTGTCTGGCGGTAAGCTGGTAAAAAAAACAACTAATAGTGCGCCAAGGCCATAGATGTCTTCCTTTACAGTAGGTGTTTTTCCAGCCTCCTGTTCAGGAGACATAAAACCGAATGTACCGAGGCTGAATGGTGGCACATGTGAAGGTGAGTTTAAATCATAACACAACTCCATATCAATCAGTATCGGTTCGCCTGAATTGGAAATAATAAAATTAACAGGCGTAATATCCCGGTGAACATATCCCAGTTGATGCAACTGCTGTATGGTTTTGGCAATTTTAAGAGCTGTGGTTGTTAGCTTTTGTCTTGTAACAGCCGCGAGCTCAAACCATGGTTTTTTATCAAAAAGCTGGAGTATGTATTGCTCCAATGGATTGCCTTTTATAAAGTCCATTGCGAGATAGGTATCGCCGTTTTCCTGGAAATAGTCAAATATTTTAGGGATAGGGATCTTTCCGCTGAGTGTTTGATAAATAGTTTTCTGCCAATACAACCTGTCTTCGATGGTTCTGCCGAAATTATCTCCCCACATATTTTTTTTACCCTGCTTTATGATGCAGCTTTTGATATTCAGAAACCCTTTAAAGTACAGTCCTTTAATTACGTTACCCTTTACATCTGATTTAATCACCTCTACCAGTTTATACCGGTCGTTTAACAGCTTGTTTTTGGGAAACTGCGTAGCTGGCGCGGGTGTATTGAAAGGCCAGTTGATTGTTGCCGGCAACATAAATGGCACCTGGTAGTCGCCGTTGTTATGGAGTGGTTTGTAATTCCCGTACCGTGCATATACGATACCGCTAACATGTGCGTCGGTTGGTATGTCTGGCCCTTTTAGGTGATTGGTTATTTTTGCCAGGGCATCTGCAATACGTGCAGCCTGCTGATCGTTGCCGGGATAAATACTTACTATTTTGGCGAGCCGCGTATATCCCAATGCATCTGATAAGATGTTACCTGCAGCGTCAGGATCTTTTACAATTTTAAAAGGAACCTGGAAACGTTGCAGCTCCGGCACAACCAGTTTCAGCAACTCTTCCACCTGAATTTTTATCACAGATAAATGCAGTATCCATCCCTTTTTATTTTCTATAACGCCTGATTCCAGGTAATGGGCATCAGTAATATATGACAATCCATAGTTGTCGAGTAACGCCGCATAACCCCGTTTGATTAATTCTGCCGGTTCTGAAACCTGCTTGCCTGTGGTATTTGTTATCGTTTGCTGCATGAGGTAAATCAGGATATGGAAATTATAGTGTAGTTAATTCAGCTGTACCTGTTTTGCGATAAGTCTTTTTGTGCAGGTATATCGCTATTATACCAAGAAGCGTAACCACGATATTAAAAACAAGGTGTTGCGGCCATGACATGTCTCTTATAATTCCGCCGCAGGTACAAGGGCGTGAAGCATGGTCCACAAATATCAGCATGCCTCCAACATACAAGGTGAAGGCTGCCATCATGAAGGTGAAACAGTACAAGGCAATGCTTCTGAACCTGGGTATAAACAATCCTGCAGAGATAGCCAGTTCTGCAGCCGGTAGCAATATTGACGCTACATTGCTGAATGGACCAAATACATAAGATCTTCTGAGGTCATAACTAAAGTTGGTGTAGTCCAGGTATTTGACAATCCCTGTATAGAAAAACAGGAAAGCAAATAACACGCAGAGTAATTCCAGAAAAGTAGTTTTCTTCATAACTTAAAAATTTGTTCTTGCAGATCAAAGTTTGATTTATTGTCAGGCAGGCAACAGGCCCTGAGAACTGGCGCTGGCCTTGTTTTCCTGTTCTTTACTTAGATTGAATACAATTTCCGCAGTAATGAGCGCAACACTGAAGGTGATTAATAATGGTAAGCATTGGTAGCGCAATACAATTGGGGAGGCGACAATGCTAAAGCCCACGTTCATTATCCACAATAGCAGTGTGAGGTTTAATAATCGCTTAACGCCGTTCCGGTTTTCTTTATATCCTTTAAATATTAGCATGCCGGCAATGCTTATCAGTAATAGAGCATTGGTTATTGATGAAAAAACGGCATAGGTAGTGGGTGCGCCGATTGTTCTTGCCTTGCCATTCTGATTGCTTACTTTTTGTGTTTTATACTGAAACCATATTTTAGCGAGGTTTTTCACACTGTCACTCCCCATATTGTACCTGGCAATAAATTCTGCCGGAGGAGCGGCATATCTTATAGCGTTGGGTGTCATAAAATTTTTCAGGTATGCGACAGGGTGTTGCTTTATCAGGTAAGTCGCGTAATCAGAAAAAAGTGGTGCGGTTGCAGCCCAGTTTTTAAAGGTCTCAGCTGAATCTTTACCAGTATTTTTCACAACGTATTGTTGCAAGGGACTTTTGCTGCTCCATAAATAGAACATATAGCTTGCATATTGTGATGAATCCAACCCATTCATCTTCATCCTTCCCAGCGTATCAATATACGCCCGTACCATGCCATCCAGTTTCGCAAACCTGACGGGGACTGGTGTGCGCTCGCTTTTGGGTACGCGCTCGTACATGTAGAGGGCGTTATTGGCCAGCTGCCAGCCGCCGAAGGCGGAGAATTGGCGTTTGCCGGTTTCCTGCTGCATTTTGTTGCTGGTGTATGAGATGGAGGCGAAGATGAACAGGCATCCCAACGCGATACCGGTTACCTTGCGCTGCCAGCCCTGGTGCGACAGTATAAAGGCTGCTGCGGCTATAATGGGGTAGTAAATAGCATTGTATCGAACCACAAAACAGGCAAGCAATAAAAAAGCTTGTACTACCAGCTGAACAGCAGTCGGGCGATAAATGATCCAGATCAGCTGCGTAAACCACAATAAACTCAAACTAATGAACAATGTGTCGGAGGATATATAATTGCTGATGTACAAGCTTATCGGGTTGAGTACAAAAAACAGGAACAGGATGTTTTTGACTACTTTGCCCGGGTTGAAAAAATACAGCAGGGTATAGAAGAACAACAATAAACTGCATCCCAGCATGCCATACTGCAAGCCCGTTACACCTGTGTCTGAATGTGTAAACACACTTACCAGTCGCAGGAATTTGGAATAACCCACGGGCCACATGTTTACATCCCAGTTGCTCGCCGCTGCCTGCAAGTAGGAATAGGAATCCGGCATATAGTTGGCAAAAGGATATTGTAATTTAAATAACCAGAACTGCAGTATAAAGGCCAGTATCGCTGTAACCAGGTAACCACGGTTCCACTTGTTGTTCCAGATGAAACCTGCAAATGCTGCAAGGGAGCCGGTTTTAGGTGCAGGCAGTATTGAGGGTGTGCTGCCAACAGCTTCCTGTCCTTTCTCTTCATGATATTCCTGTTCGGTGTTGATGCTCCAGATATTGGCTTTGTCTGTAATACCTGCGGCAATGTTGTCTACCGATACCATGGCAGTGAGCATGGAGTGGTCTGCATTGTTGTATTTGTGCATGCCGTTGCGGCCTACTAAGAACAGGTTGCTGAACTGGTCGGTATAGGCGCGTATTTTATCAAACTCATCGTACGTGCCGAAATATGCGGGATAAGTTTTTTCTACACGCAGTATGTTGCTGTCGAGTACATCTTCTTTTTGCGCCAGCCCTATTTTTGCCAGTTCGCTGATGGCGAGCTGTTGTATGTCTTCATCCTTCATTTTCCAGAACGCGTCTTCCGTGTTGCAGAAAAATTCCATACCTACCCAAACTGTATCTGGGTCTTTCACCATGTATGGGCTCCAGTTGTTAAACAGCTGCAGGCGTCCCACTTTTACATCAGATTCCTGTATGTATATCCAGGTGTCCTGTAAGTCGAGCGTGGTGGATTGGCCTGTTTTGAGATCTGTGCTGGAGAGGCGTTTTAATAAGATGCCAACTGTGATGAAGTCACGATACTGGAGACCTGCTGCTACGCGGTTGATGTCTGCCGGTACCTGGCCATTCATGCCGGCAATGAGTTCTTTTACCGGCATGGTGCTGAAAAAATAATCTCCTTCAAAAGCAGTCAGTTCACCGGTTTTGGCATCTCTTGCGGTGATGGCGGTTACTTCGTTATTACTGGTGATGATCTCGTTTACTTCCTGGTGCATGTGTATAATGCCACCCATTTCCTGCACCTGCCTGGCTACCTCTTCCCAAAGCTGACCAGGGCCGAGCTTTGGATACAGGAAGCGTTCAATTAAACTGGTTTCAACACCTTTCTGTTTGATGTCGCCGGTGTTTGTTTTACCGGATGGTTTCAGCGATTTTATGGCGTGTGCAATTGCCTTGCTGATGGATACGCCTTTGATGCGTTGTGCGCCCCATTCAGCAGAAATTTCTTTGCACGATACACCCCATACTTTCTCTGTATAATCTTTAAAGAACAGCTGGTACAATGTTTTGCCAAAGCGGTTGATGAAAAAATCTTCCAGGCTGTTTTCCGGTTTTTTAGGAAACAGCTGAGCCTGCATGTAAGAGAAGAGTATGGCAATGGTGCGTGCCAAACCCAGCTTGCGCAGGGTTTCTATAGATAATTGAATAGGATAGCCAAAAAACCTGCGGAGAAAATAAATGCGTGAGAGCCGTTTGCGAACCAGCATTACACGGTCGCCTGCAGCGCTGGTATCGTTCAGGTGTAAGTCCCTGTGCTGGTTCTGGTAACTGATGGTGAATATGCCCGATTCGTCGTTTTGAATAGGTAGTATGTTGATCCACCAGTTCATTACGCGGTCTGACTTGGAGAAGAAACGGTGACCGCCTATGTCCATGCGGTTTCCTTTGTAGTTAACCGTTTTGGAAATACCGCCAATATCACCACTCTTTTCGAGTATAATGGGGGTAATGTCAGTACGTTTCAGCAGTTCGTAGGCTGCAGTGAGGCCAGCGGGCCCTGCGCCAATGATGATAGCTTTTTGTCCCATCGGGTTTCTCGTTATAGGTATAGTAGATTTCGTTTTAAAAAGTCCGGTCTATAGATATAGATGGACTTGCCTAAAGTCCGTGACATTTAAGTACGCTTTAACCGGTGTATGCCACCGGTATGGCAGGGTACGGATCAAATGGGCCAATGACTAAGTGGTTGTTTACAGAGATAGATACAGCAATAATCCTGCGTGTGCACCAAATACAGTCGGGCATGCCCGGTCAACAGCCAATTAATTCAGTGCTTGTTTACACATGTTTATTATCAGGGGTACAGTGGTTCTCTGTTAATACATTTGAAACACGGGACAGAATGGAAGGGATAAGAAGAGAACGATTGAAGTTGGTTTGTTTCGTTCGCCGGAATAAAGTTGCAATAGTTTTGAGAAAGATGACGAGTGAAATCCGGATTTTATTTTAAGTGAATTCAGGACAGTAAAAGATGCCTGTTGCCATGTATAGTACATGCACTTACTGCACATAGCACCAAGGCTGCATGCAGTAAATTGTGCGATGATAATGGATTATAAACGAGAATGCGTGATAGCCTTGCTTGGAAAGAGCGGCATGCTGCCGTTGATTAGGGTTGATGAATGGTTGACAGCATGCCTAGTACTTTTCTTTCGAGTTTTTCAGCTATAAGAGGATATTGGTTGGATGTAGTTGTTTCCAGTAAACATGCCTGTAATCTCCTGACTTTCTTCTGCAACGCCGGATGCAGTGCCAACATCTCCTGTACTTCTTCAGCAGCCTGTTCGCTTAACAGGCCGGCTACATAGGCACACAGCATAGGTGTTAGAAATTCGGCACTTTTCATTTGTCAGAGATTATAACAAGATATTTCGTTTTAAGCCTCACCGGGTTGCGCAAAACGACGAAATGAATGCCCCAAAAGGAAACGTTTTGTAACGGTGTTTATGCAAAATGGGTAAGTGCTTATATAACTTATGCAGCTGTAATGCAGATTAGATGGGCTGCAGAATGGCGCTTAATTCAGTCCTGGTAAGGGTTTGCAGGAAGGAACTATCGGCCTGAACGAGTTCGTTTACCAGGGTCTTTTTGTTTTCCTGGATGCGCATGATCTTTTCTTCCACGGTGTTGGGGCAAATCAAGCGTACGGCAACAACGTTTTTATGCTGGCCAATGCGGTAACTTCTGTCTATTGCCTGGTTTTCTACAGCCGGGTTCCACCAGGGATCTACCAGGTATACATAATCGGCAGCAGTTAAATTCAACCCGGTGCCACCCGCTTTCAGGCTGATTAAAAATACCCGCACGTTATCATTGTTTTGAAACTGCTGCACGGCTTCATCCCTGCCGGTAGTACTGCCGGTGAGCCATGCGTATGTTATTTGCCTGCTGTCAAGCTCCTGGCGTATTAACTGCAGCATGGATATGAACTGCGAAAACACCAGTATTTTATGATAGGGCGCACGTGTTTCAATCTGCTCCATCAGTACGGTTATTTTGGCCGATACATTGGGGTAAGGTTTTTCGCCGGGCAGCAGTGCGGGTGAATCGCATATCTGCCGCAGTTTGGTGAGGCCCTTTAACACAAACATATTGTGCGATACGTTTTCATCAAACTCTGTGGTAACAGGCATTTTGTTTACATAGTCACGCAGCTCTTTTTCATGCTGATCATAAATGGCTTGTTGTTCACCACTCATTTCACAGTACAGCACGGTTTCTGTTTTGTCGGGCAATTCTGCTGCTACCTGCTGTTTCATTCTTCGCAAAATAAAGGGCTTTATTTTCTGCTGCAGGGTTGCGGCGCGCTTGTCATCTTTAAAACGATCGATGGGGATGGCATAAGTATCCCTGAAATATTGCGGGCTGCCCAGCAAGCCGGGGCAGGCGATAGATAGCTGCCCGTAAATATCAAATGTGTTGTTCTCTACCGGGGTGCCGGTAAGCAGTAACCTGTTGCGGGCTTTTAACAAGCCGATTGACTGATGCCGTTGCGCGCTGCTGTTTTTGATGTGTTGCGATTCATCAATGAACAAATAGTTAAAGGTGTAATGACGCAGAAAACCTACATCCATCAATAGGGTATTGTACGTGGTGAGTACAATGTCGTATTCATTGAATGCAATTGTATCGCGCATGCGTGCAGGGCCATGCAGGGTTAGTATGCTTAGTGATGGTGCAAACTTAGCTGCTTCGCTTTGCCAGTTAAACAGGAGCGAAGTGGGTACAATGAGTAAGCTGGTGCCGCGTTGCTGTTGTTGCTGGAGCAGCATAAAGGCCAATACCTGTATGGTTTTGCCAAGACCCATATCATCTGCCAGGCAGCCGCCAAAGTTCAGGCTGTCTAAAAAGTTCAGCCAGTTTAGGCCTTCCTGCTGGTAGTGCCGTAAAGTGGTGCGCAAATTAGCGGGTGGTGCAACCGGCTGTATGGTGGTAAAGTCGCTGAATTTTGTTTCGTACAATGTAAGCTCTTGTTGCACGGTTTCATCCAGTTGCTCTTCTTCATACATTTCACGGATGGCAGTGAAATTGGTTTTGGGTGTTTTGAGCACATCTGCTGCCAGTTCTGCCACTGAAAAGTAACGCATGAATTGCTGCAGCCACTCATCGGGCAGTATGCCTGTGGTGCCATCATCGAGCTGAATGTATTTGCTGCGTTTCTTTACAGCCTGCTGTATTTGTTTGAGGCTGGCTTTGGTGTTGCCAAACTGTACATCGAGCTGGGTGTTAAACCAGTTTAACCCACTCACAATGCGTACCTTTACTTTGGCAGGGTGTGTATTGCGTTTGTGATCTTTCAGTGTGTTGTAGCCGAATATGGCGATGCCTGCTTCGCGCCAGCGGGCGAATGCCTCCAGAAACCAGTCGTCGTTTACAAAGTTGTCTTTGTGCAGGTAAAAGCTGTCCAGCCCGTTTTCCAGCTGTTCTGTGAAATCAGGATGCTGGCGAAGCAGTGTGCGCAGCAGCTGTTGTTCTGCTGCATCATCGCGGTGCACTGCCAGCTGCACGCCTTTATCGGTGGTGATGTATAACTGGTGTTGTGTTCTTACCGGTATCTCCCTGTCGCCATACACCATCACGGGTTTTATCAGGATATAGTTGCCTGCTTCTGATAAGTAAATACACCTGCGCTGATCGTGCTGCAGGTTGAGTTGTTTCAATTCCTTTGTGGTGGCGGGTTTCAGGTAGGTGTAGTGCACTGGGATGTTGTTGCTTGCCGGTGTAAGCACCTGCTCCTGAAACTGCTGGTATTGCGATGTATGAATCAGCAGCTGTGTTTGCTGCCTGAAGAAATCAAGCAGCTGCAGGGTATTGAAATTGTGAATGAAATAAAATATGTTTTCATCCTGTAAAAAATAACCGAACCGCATGGGTAAGGCGTCGGCTTGTACTGTTTGCTCATTCAATGTAACCTGCAAGCGCACCTGGTAGTATTCTTCCAGCTTTACCACGATGATTTCAATGCCCTTGCGCAGCGGTTGTATGTTTACTTCCCTGAGTGAGTTGGTGGTAACGTTATCGGATACAGTTGCATCGTGATACAGGAAGGGTAAGCGCAGCGGGTTGCTGATAATGGCTTTTAATGCATCGAGGTCTGCTGCTGTTTTGGTATCTGATGGTGTTTGCTGAAACCGTGCAACGGCTGTGAAGAATTTGAGTTCAGCCGCGTTGTTGTTTTGCCACAGCAATGCCAACGGCTGCACTGGTGTAAACGGGTTCTTCAGCTTGCCGCTTTTGGTGGCAGGCGCTTCGTACAGCTCAATCAACAGGTGCCTGTTGTATTTGTGCTGTCGCAATACAATACAGGCTTTGTTGTGTTCTGCACTGGTGAGCGTGGGTGGCAATGGCTGCTGCGGCGTTAGCATGTTCTGCAGTCGCCTAATGTTATCGGGGGTAACAGGAAACAGTCCTGGTTTTATGGGGGTGATGTCTGTTTTCCGGTTATTGTAATCGATGTTGAACAGTGCATCGGGGTTGGGCGATTGTTCCAACCCGTAAGCTGCAGCAACCTGCCGTATTTTCTGGTGCCGTAATGAAGTATCAAAGAATACCCGCAATTCATCGCGGTGCAGGATGTTGTACAGTACCTGCAATTGGTGTGCACACAATTTTGTATTCGGGGCGGTGCAGCCGCAGTAAAGTTCAACCTGGTCAGGCAGCTGTTTCACTGTCACCGGTGGCAGTGTTTCGGAATGGAAGGTGTGCGTGAAATGACCTTCGTTCAGTGCGATGTATACGGGATGAATGTTGTAAAAGCCCTGGATGTCTGTAGCAGCGAGTGTACCGCTGTGGCTGTACAGCGTGGTGGTGGTGAGGTCGGTGATGCTACAGTTGAATAGTGTGTAATAGGGCATATGGGGCGAAAATAAGGAATCGGTCGTATGAAAGCCGGTGAATAGTGAATAGTGAATAAACTAAGCGAGTTTGATGGTGAGTGGTAAGTCAAAGTCGTTTAGGGTAGCTTTTTGGTGTTGTAGGATGGTTTAACGTTTAACGTTTGAAGTTTAAAGTTGGATTGGGTGGTGTACCAGCGTGTATTTTTTATGCCACGGTGGAGGCGTTGTAGCCGAACTGCTTTTTGAAGGCGAAGGAGAAGTGGGACAGGTCTTCGAAGCCTACTTCGAGGTATACGCTGGCGGGTTTGCGGCCTTTTTCCTTGATGAGGTAATGGGCTTCGCTGAGGCGGCGGTGTTGCAGCCAGCGGCTGGGTGAGGAATGGAAGACTTTCTCAAAATCACGCTTGAAAGCGGCCAGGCTGCGCCCGGTAAGCTGGGCAAAACGCGGGATGCTTACATTGAACATATAATTCTGCTGCATAAAGGCTTCCAGGTCTATTTTGCCGGGTTCCCTGAAGTCGAACAGCCAGTCGCATTTGTCGGGGCAGATTTTTTGCAGCAGCAGTATGGCTTCGGTTGTTTTGGTTTCGATGAGTTCGTTGTTAATGGCAGACTGCTCGTTAAAATAAGGCAGCAGTGACTGGAAAAAGCTGTTGATAAAGGCATTGTCGGGTATTACCAGCAGGGTGTTATCGTTATAAACAGCCTGCTGTGTTATTTGATGTTTTATGCTGAATGCACGCAGGGGCTCCTGCGTGAGGTAAATAGTGATGGACTTGAAATCGCCATCCAGGGCTGGCAGTTTGGTGGCTTTTGCCAGCTGGTTACGGCGTACCAGGTAGGTATCGCCTGTTTTCAGCACTTTTGTTTGGCCATCCAGGAATAAATGCAGCTCCCCGGAAATAATCCTGCTGAATGCATGTTCGGCCACAAACTGCTCGGTTGAGTGCCATCGCTCGGTGTAACAATTGTACAACAGCCCGCTTCTTTCCTGTTCTTTCGCTCCCTGCATACCTGGTAATTTTAGACACAAATATCGGTCATTCTACCGGGAAATGCTTTGTTGTATAGCTCAGTTTTACTTTGTTGAACGGCTCAGCGTAACAGGCAGAGATACAGTCCCGCAGCCATTACAGCACCGATAATGGGGCCGGCAATGGGTACCCAGGCGTAACCCCAGTCGCTATGGCTTTTGTTTTTTATGGGGAGGATGGCGTGCATCATACGTGGGCCAAAATCGCGTGCCGGGTTAATGGCGTAACCGGTAGTGCCGCCCAGGGCCAGGCCAATAACCCATACCAGCAGCGCAACGGGCAGGGCACCTACGGAGCCTAAACCCACAGCTGTTTTGGTAGAAGTGATTTCTGCGCCGGTGATATAAAAAACAGTAAAGATGAGTACGAACGTGCCGATGATTTCACTAAGCAGGTTGCTGAAACCGTTGCGTATGGCAGGGGCAGTGCAGAACACGGCACGTATGGCATCGCTATCGGTGGTGCGGTTAAAATGATCGCGGTACATGGCCCATACCAGGCAGGCGCCTGTCATAGCGCCCAGCATTTGTGCCACCATATACGGCAGCACGGCCGGCCAGGCGAACTTACCTGCAATGGCGAGTGCGAGCGTAACAATGGGGTTAAGGTGTGCGCCGCTGTACGGTGCGGCAACAGTAACGCCTACAAATACGGCCAGGCCCCAGGCGGTGGTAATAACTATCCACCCGGCGTTATTGCCCTTGGTTTGTGCGAGTACTACGTTGGCAACAACGCCTTCGCCAAGTAGTATTACCAGCATGGTGCCGAAGAATTCTGCTAAAAAAGGTGTCATGGTTGTAATGGGTTTGGTTAGGGATGTACTTCATTTTTGCTCCATGCCTGTGCGGTGTGGATGGCCCGTTCCCAGCCTGCGATACCTGCTTTTACAGCGTTGGTATTTGCTGCGGGTGTGAAGGTTTTGTCTGCCTTCCACAATTGCTGTATGCTGGCTATATCGGGCCAGAAGCCTACGGCCAGCCCGGCAAGATAAGCTGCGCCGAGTGCGGTGGTTTCAATGATGTTGGGGCGTATTACTTTACAGTTGAGTAAATTGGCCTGGAACTGCATGAGCAGGTTGTTGGCAGTAGCGCCGCCATCTACCCTGAGTTCCTTTATCTCCATACCTGCATCGGCCTGCATGGCGAGCAGTACATCACGGGTTTGGTAGGCGATAGATTCCAGTGCAGTGCGGGCGAGATGGGCAGCGGTGGTGCCACGTGTGAGGCCCACAATGGTACCACGTGCATCTGCATCCCAATACGGAGCACCCAGGCCGGCAAAGGCAGGTACAAAATATACGCCACCGGTATCGGGTACCTGCTGTGCGAGCGGTTCAATTTCTGCGGACGATTTGATAATGCCCAGTCCGTCGCGCAGCCACTGTACTACGGCGCCTGCAATAAAAATGCTTCCTTCAAAAGCGTATTGTATCTGCCCGTTTATTTTCCAGGCAACGGTGGTGAGCAGGTTGTTTTTTGAAGCGATGAATTTGCTGCCGATGTTCATGAGCATGAAGCAGCCGGTACCATAGGTGTTTTTCACCATCGCATTGTCGATACACATTTGTCCGAACAATGCAGCATTCTGATCACCTGCGATACCGGCGATGGGTATTTTGGTGGCGAAGATGGTGGTGGCGGTTTCGCCATATATTTCGCTGGACTGTTTTACTTCGGGCAGCATGGAAGCGGGGATGTTCATGAGTTGCAGCAGTTCTTCATCCCATTGCTGTGTTTGTATGTTGAACAGCATGGTTCTGCTGGCATTGGTAACATCGGTAACGTGTTTTCGGCCGCGGGTGAATTTCCATACAAGCCATGTATCTACTGTACCGAAGGCCAGTTGGCCGGCATCTGCTTTGGCCCTGGCCCCTGCTACGTTATCGAGTATCCAGCGGATCTTTGATGCAGAAAAATAAGCATCTATTACCAGGCCGGTTTTAGCTGCAATGGTTGCGCTGTGGCCGTCTTTTTTCAGTTGCTCGCAGAAGGGGGCTGTGCGGCGGTCTTGCCATACAATGGCATTGTATATTGGCTCGCCTGATTCCCTGTCCCATACAATGGTGGTTTCGCGCTGGTTGGTGATGCCGATGGCTGCGATGTTGGTACCATTGGCGCCGATTTTAACGGTGGCCTCGGCTGCAACGCCTGCCTGGGATGACCATATTTCGTTCGGGTCATGTTCTACCCAGCCCGGTTGGGGAAACAGTTGTGTAAATTCTTTTTGTGCAACGGCTTTTATTTCGCCGTGTTTGTCAAATAAGATAGCGCGTGAGCTGGTGGTGCCCTGATCCAGTGCGAGTATGTATTTTTCCATATGGCAATGTTTCTCGTGTGTAAACGCGGTTTGAATATAGGCTGATTACACGGAATATTATTATGCTGTCAGCAAATAATGTGTGGCTATGGCAATAAAGTCTGCTACCTGTTGCTGCTGCCAGTTGTTATCGGTATGCAGCTCTGCGGCCATGAGGGCAGCTACCTGCGGGGCCATTTCAATAGCTGCGCGCGCATCGAGGAAGAGGGCCCTGGTGCGGCGGGCGAGTACATCTTCTACGGTGCGCGCCATTTCGGTGCGCACGGCCCATATTACTTCGGCCTGCAGGTAGGGTAGGCGTGCATGTAATGGCTGCGACCATGCTGCATTCTCGGTATACAGTGCTTCTACGTTTTGCTGATCGGTGCCATATACAAACAGGTGATTGCTTCTATTGGTAACAGGCATGCTGCCGTGTATGCCCAGGCTTTTGGTGACACAGGGCCTGGCTTGCAGTGCGGCGGTTTGTACAGCTGTGTTCACAATGTCTTCTGCCATTTTGCGGTAGGTAGTCCATTTGCCGCCGGTAACGGTAACCAGTCCGGATGCGGCAACGAGTATTTTATGGCTGCGTGAAATCTCTTTTGTTTTAGCGCCTTCTTCCTGTGGTGCGGCAAGGGGGCGCAGGCCGGCAAACACGCTGCGTACATCACTCCTGGCGGGTGCTTTGGTAAGGTATTGTGCGGCAGTGCGTAAAATGAAGCTGATCTCTTCTTCGAGGGCAACGGGTTCCAGTGTATGTTCATCGAGCGGGGTATCGGTTGTACCTACTACCACTTTATCGTGCCAGGGCACTGCAAATAACACGCGGCCGTCTTCTGTTTTGGGAATCATAATGGCATCCGGCCCGCCAAGAAACGACTTGTCCACTACCAGGTGTACACCCTGGCTGGGTTTTACCAGCGGCCTGCTGCCGGGTGCATCCATTTGCAGCAGTTCATCTACAAAAACGCCGGTAGCATTTACCACGCATTTGGCCTGTATGGTGTAGCTGTTGCCTGTTTCCATATCGGTTGCCACAACACCGCTAATGCGGTTCTGCTGTTTCTGCAGGGCGGTTACGCGCATGTAATTGATGAGCGTTGCACCCTGTTCAATGCTTGTTTGCGCGAGGTTAATGGCGAGGCGTGCATCGTCGAACTGGCCATCGTGGTATACCACACCACCCTGCAAACCTTTGGCTGTAATATTGGGCAGCCTGCGTAGTACTTCTTTCCTGCTGATATGTTGAGAGCGGCCCAGGCTAAGGCGGCCTGCGAGTATATCATACACCTTTAAGCCGATGGTATAAAACGGGCCATCCCACCAGGTGTAATTGGGTATAATGAAAGATTCATTCTTTGCGAGGTGTGCTGCGTTTTTTAGCAAGAGGCCGCGTTCGTACAGGGCTTCAATCACCAGTTTAATATTGCCCTGCGCCAGGTAGCGTACGCCGCCATGCACGAGTTTGGTGCTGCGGCTGGAGGTGCCTTTGGCAAAGTCGGCCTGTTCCAGCAGCAATGTCTGCAATCCGCGGGAAGCTGCGTCCAGTGCGGTTCCCAGGCCGGTAGCCCCGCCACCCACAATAACCATGTCCCATACTTTTTCGCTGTGCTGAATATGCTGTAGCTGTTGCTGCCTGTTCATGATAATTGGATGTTTTACTGCCTGCCTGTATAAATCTATGTAAAAAATGTAAGCGCTGAGGCGAAACGGGTGATTTGTTTGATGGATCTGTATTGCTGGTATGGCTGAATATTAAGCGGGATGCCTGTCGAGCGCTATGATTTGCTGTTTATAGGCAGCAGGCAATAACAGGTTGCGGATGGTGCGGGAAATATGCAGCCTGTTACCGCATTTGTATACGGGCAATATTGCTTTAAGCCAGTGCAGCGTTGGTGCGGGCAGGTAACTGCGCACGGTATCACTTATTATGAGCTGCTGTGTTTGCAGCAACAAGGCATAACGGAATGCACCGAGGTGTTTGCGGTATTGTTTAAACAGATCGGCTGTGTAGTTGCTGTATGCAAGGTTTTGTTGCTGTTGCATAGCATATTGTGCCTGCCAGCCGGTATAATTGCCAGGCAAGCCCTGCAGCTGCATGTGTTCACCTACGGTCAGGAATACTTTTACTACTTCTTCTTTTTCGGCTATGGTAAGTTTGCGTTCCAGTAGTTCGTAGGCTGCAATGGAATAGTGTATCAGCATAAACAATACATCGCGGTAAGCCCAGTCGGGTATATTGCTGCCGCGTGCTGTTTCTACGCCTGTATGTATGGCGCGCATGCGTGTAATAGCTGCAATGGATTGTGCCGGTTCTGCAAAAATAATATGGTGGGCATACTGCACGGTGGAGAATAACCTGCCCAATGGATCGGCCGGCAGGCGACCGGTATAATAGAGCCAGTCCACTGCCTTGTTTAATGCAAACTCAGCAGCGGCACCACCGAATATCACAAGTATCACATCTGCGCGGCCCCATATTTCCCTGACGATGGAGGATGGTTGTATAAAGTGTTGCATGGTTAGAGGGATTGGTATTGTTTTAAATGGAACGGCCTGTATTGAAAGCACTTTGTGATACAAAGTAAAGTCAAACCTGCTGAAAATTCAAAATTTTTGTTACTGCGGAAAGCATTGCTGACATAACGCTGTCACTACCCTGGTTTTACTTTGTAGCAACAAAACAAAACCATATGTCAAAGATTGAAACACTGCAGAAAGTACTTGAACAGGAAGCGATCACTACCCGCAAAATGCTGTCGCGCGTACCTGACGAGCAATTAGACTGGCAGCCGCATCCTAAAAGCATGACCCTGCGCCGCCTGGCAGCGCATGTTGCAGAATTGCCTGGCTGGGTAGGTATGGTGTTTAATACCAATGAACTCGATTTTCAGCAGAATAATTACGCACCCAGAACCATTAACGATAGCAAGGAGCTGATGCAGTATTTTGATGAAAACCTGCAGGATGCAAGGGAGCAACTAAAGAAAGCAGAGGAAGACCAGCTGGATGAATTATGGACGTTGCGCAGCGGTGCACAGATTTACAGCACAGAACCGAAAGAAGAGGTGCTGCGCATGACGTACAGCCAGATTATTCACCATCGTGCACAATTGGGCGTTTACCTGCGATTGCTGGATATTCCTATTCCCGGCAGCTATGGCCCCAGTGCAGATGAAACGGGACATTGATGTTTTTGGATGGCCTGGTGGTTAAGGTGGTTGGATGGCTGATGGACAGTTAAGATGGCTGCATTGTTATAAAAAATAAGGATATTAGCAAATAGACTTTGCCGGTATCCTTATTTTTATACCTGCCATGTATAATTGCATCCATATGAGAAATACAACTGTACGATTCTGCGTTATTTTACTTTTCCTGTCCTTTACCGCAACGGCGCAACTCAGCAACCGCAATGTGTTGGGTAAATATACGTTGCCTGCTGTTCGTGCTGCGTTGTTGCCCTATGGCAGCTGGAAACCTTTCCCGCAAACGCCTGCAGCATGGAAGGAGGCCGTACCTGATACTGTTATCGCCGGTATGATTGCCAATGGTGAAAAGGCTTTGAAGAAAGACTTTGTTTCTATTCCCGCAACGGTAACGCTGCAATTTGTGCGCGATGGCAACCGTACTGCCTACGAAGCTTTGTCATTTGCCAAGCGCAACCAGCTGTTCGACCTGGTGCTGGCGGAATCAGCAGAAGGCAAGGGGCGTTTTACTGACCAGATTGTAAATGGTGTATGGAATATTTGTGAAGAAAGTTTCTGGGGTGTTACGGCGCACATCGGCATGCAGAATGCAGGGGCTGGTTTGCCCGATGTGCAGGACCCGGTAGTGGATTTGTTTGCAGCGGAAACTGCGGCTGTGCTGGCATGGACAGACTATTTCGTTGGCCCCCGACTGGATAGTGTGTCAAAACTGGTTCGCCAGCGTATTGCCTTTGAAATGAACAAACGTATACTGCAACCCATGGCTACTGCAAAGTATGGCTGGATGGGTGCTGGTAACCCGCAGGCCAAGCTTAATAACTGGGCACCGTGGATTATGTCGAATTATGTGGTGGCTGCGTTGCTGTTTGAGAAAGAAGAAGATAAAAGGGCAGCAGCTGTGTACCGCGCCTTGCAGGTAACCAACCAGTACATGAACAGTCTGGGTGATGATGGTGGTTGTGACGAAGGGCCGGGCTACTGGTTTGCAGCCGGCGGTGCCGTATTTGATGAACTTGCGATTCTGAACGATGCAAGCAAAGGAGCGATCAATGTGTATGGTGATCCCTTTGTTGATAAAATGGCCTCCTACATTTATAAAACGCATATTGCCGGTAACTACTTCGTGAATGTGGCCGATGCGCATCCGCGTATCAGTCCGGATGGTGCTATGCTTTACCGTTTTGGAAAAGCGCTTAACGATACGCAGCTCACTGGTTTCGGCAGTTGGATATATCATGATTTGCCCAATGGCGACAGCAGGGGAATAGAGCAGTTTCGCCGTACGCGCGATTTGTATAACCTGCTTGCCATAAAAACGATTGCAGCAGATCGCACACCTTATACACCGGTAAACAATGCCTGGTTTCCGGATGTGCAGTTAATGATTGCACGGCTCAGCAATGGTTTGTTTTTGTCTGCCCATGCCGGTAACAACCATGAAAGTC
This sequence comes from Deminuibacter soli, assembly GCF_003412455.1. Classification (GTDB taxonomy): domain Bacteria; phylum Bacteroidota; class Bacteroidia; order Chitinophagales; family Chitinophagaceae; genus Deminuibacter; species Deminuibacter soli. The sequence continues at coordinate 445,212 of NZ_QTJU01000004.1, forward strand.
ATAATCACAACGATATCGGCGATTTTGCTGTGTATGCATCTGGCGACCCTGTGCTTATTGATGTGGGCTCGGGCACGTATACTTCCAAAACCTTTTCCAAACACCGTTACGATATCTGGTACAATACTTCTGCGTATCACAACCTGCCAACCATTAATGGTGTACAGCAGGGGGATGGTGCTTTTTCTGCAACAGCGGTGAGTTATAACAATGATAAAAACGGCACCAGCTTTCAGATGGAACTGCGCGAAGCCTACCCGGCCACGGCGGGCATCAGTTCATGGAAGCGGAACATTGTGACATCTCACAAAGGTGTTATCACCATCACTGACCGGTTTGCCGCAGCCGCTCCATTACAAAGCCTTACCCAGGGTTTTATTACGGTATGTGCAGCAGATATAAATCAGCCGGGTAAAATTGTTTTTACCACTGCTTCGCACAACCAGGTGGTACTGCAATATGACGCTGCTTTCTGGGCGGTTTCCAAAGAAAAAATGCCCCTGGATGCACCGGAGGATCAGGGCCTGAAAGTGAACTGGCGTCACCAGGATATTTACCGTATCCTGCTTACTGCCAAACGGCCCGGTAAAGCCGGTGTGCTGCAATACACCGTTACGCGGTAAAATACGGGAACAAATTAGCTGAACCGTTGTTTAACACGTTATTATACAGTTGCCCGGGCAGCGCCGCAGGTATTTCCGGGTTCTGTATGATGTAACGGGTACAACCGTGCAGGCGCCTTTGCCGTACGTTTATAAACAATGTGTGATGCGTAAACATTTCATCCTTTACCTTTTTTGGGGTGCAACCGCCCTTGTACAGTCATGCGCCAATCATAGCGGCGAAAAAACACAGCAAACAGACAGCCTGGCCGACGATTCCCTGAACCCGTCTTCTACGCTGGGCACCCTTGCTGATTCCAATTCCGGTACAGCAGCAGATACTTCCTACACTGCGCAGATCAATGCGCCGGATAATTTCTTTGAAGATGGCAGTGAGCCTTCTGACTGGGATGACGCAGGTTTCAGTGATCCCCAAGGGTTTAAACATTTCCTGGTGCAGTTTAAAGGCTGGGTGCAGCACGACAAAATGGACAGCATTATCAATCATACCCGCTTCCCGTTGCTGGTAGCCAAAAACAAGGACAGTTTCGTTAAAAAATACCCTCACCTGTTTGATGAACGCATGAAAAATGTAGTCGCACGCCAGCGCCTTGACCGTATTTTCCGCAACCAGCACGGCGCTATGTTTGGGCAGGGCGATATATGGTTTACGCAAGACAGCGGCAAATACCTGATCATCGCTATTCATAAATAAATAATATCATATAAAAAGCTGCTTTCAGGGTAAAATGGCACTGACTTTGCCGGTAGTGTGAACTTCCCTGGCCCTTCTGAAGTCCTTTTCTATAAAAACCTACCAACAATATGTTAGCAGAAGAAAGCAAGTCCCGCATTGGTGTGCTCGATGGGTTCAGGTGCATTGCCGTAATCATGGTAATGCTGGTGCACTATACCTTCAGTTACACCATTCCGCAGCATGAGATGAACCTGTATCCATACGGCGACCGCTATTCCGGGGTTTTGTTGTTCAGGATGGGTTACACCGGGGTGCAGTTTTTCTTTATTATTTCAGGCTTCGTCATCTTCATGACGCTGGAGCGCTGCCGCTCAATCGGTGAGTTCCTGGTAAAGCGTTTTATCCGGCTGTTTCCTGCACTGCTGTTCTGTTCCATCGTTACATTCCTGTTTGTGCAATGGATAGATCCTGCCAGGCAGGTGCCTGAATTTCATAACACCTGGGCTGATTTTTTTCCTTCCCTGACTTTCTCTGATCTCTGGTTCTGGAACCGTGTTTTCGGGCATAAGGTAGAGTACATTGACATCGTATACTGGACACTCACGTTTGAAATAAAATTCTACATCCTCGCATCACTGGTATTCTTCTTCAAAAAAGAAAATTTCTTCAGAAACTGGATGGGATGGACGCTCGTTGTATTGCTTATCCACTATGCCTTTAAACTGGTTGCCGCAGTGAAACCATTGCCGCATATGGACCTGGTGAAAAATACCATTGATATTTACCTGTTCCCGGAATACATTATCCTGTTTACACTCGGCATTTATTTTTATATGCTGTTTACAGGCCGCAAAATGCACCAGGGCTATACCTGGTTAATGGCTGCATTGGTGGTGGTGCAAATGACCATGCTCAAATACCAGAATGAAAGAATATTCGTGGCTATATATATCGCGCTGTTTATTGTTTTCCTGTACCGCCCGCAGTGGCTGCGTTTTTTAAGCACGCCTTTCTTTGCTTTTATCGGCCTGGTCAGTTACCCGCTGTACCTGCTGCATGCGCGTATTGGCGTAATGCTGCTGCATAAGCTGGGGCAGGTGTCGCAGCCGGGAGATTATGCGGGTTGGTATATTGTACTGGTAATGGGTATTTCCGTTGTACTGGCTTACCTGGTACACCGTTTTGTAGAAAAGCCTTCGGCAGATTACCTGCGCCGCCTGTTATTGCCAAAGAAAAGTAAGCCTGCGCCTCCGGCAGTACCGCAGCCGCAGGGTATTTAATGGCGTTTGTTACTCGGTTTCGGGTGTGCGTTTCCAGATATCGGCATACAATTCGGGATTGCGTTTAAACTGTCCCTGTACGTAAACACAATAAGGTACTACCTGCAAATGCCGGGTGCGCGCGTAATTCACCATCGCATCCAGCAGCTGTTTGGCCAGGCCTTGTCCCTGGTGATCATCTGCCACCTCGGTATGGTAAATATGCAGTTCCTGGCCTTTTACCGCCACTACCATTTCTGCAATGTGGTGGCCATGCTCTTCTATCTTAAACGCGCCTTTGTGCGCCTCGTTCAGCTGTAATATTACTTCCGGCATATAATCGGTTGTGGTGAATCAATAAAATGCCGGTAATGATACAGCTTTTCCTGGTTCTGTAAAGTGTAAATCGTGTCATTTATTGTATAAAAGCTGCTGGTATACTGCCTGCTGCCTTGCCGCTGCAACAAAATAAACTGCGTACTGTTTCACAATTCAAATAGTTACCTATGTCGAAAACAATAGCAGAACGGCTGGTAGAAATATTGGAACAGCAGGGGGTGCGGCGCGTGCATGGCGTGGTGGGCGATTCGCTCAACGCCATTACAGAAGAAATACGCAAATCAAAAACAATTGAATGGATTCATTACCGGCATGAAGAAGCCGCTGCTTTTGCTGCAGGAGCCGAAGCGCAACTGACCGGGCAGCTGGCTGTTTGTGCAGGCAGCTGCGGTCCGGGTAACCTGCACCTGATTAATGGTTTGTACGATTGTCACCGCAGCATGGCGCCTGTGCTGGCTATTGCAGCACATATTCCCAGCAGTGAAATTGGTACAGGCTATTTCCAGGAAACACATCCTGAACTGTTGTTTCGTGAATGCAGCCATTATTGCGAAATCATCTCCTCTGCCAGGCAAATGCCCCGTGTGCTGAACATTGCCATACAACACGCGGTAGGACTGGGCGGCGTGTCGGTAATCGGGCTGTCGGGCGATGTGGCCATGGAAAAAGTAGATGATACAGACTGGGCGCCACAGCCGTTTCAGCAACGCCTGCATATACGCCCCAACGATGAAGACCTGCACCGGCTGGCCAACCTCATTAACAGTTCGGCCAAAATAACCCTGCTTTGCGGCAGTGGCTGTGCGGGTGCACACCCTGAACTGCTATTGCTGGGTGAAAGAATACAATCGCCCATGGTGCATGCATTGCGCGGCAAAGAACACGTGGAATACAACAATCCTTTTGATGTGGGCATGACGGGGCTGATCGGTTTTGCATCCGGGTACTATGCCATGGAAGAAAGTGATGTGCTGGTGATGCTGGGCACTGATTTTCCGTACAAGGATTTCTTTCCCTCGAAAGCTAAAATAGTACAGATAGACATTCGCCCCGAGCGATTGGGCCGCCGCTGCAAGCTGCATATGGGTTTGCTGGGTGATGTGCGCGAAACATTGATTGCACTGCTGCCTTTGCTGGAGCAGAAAAGCGAAGGTGAGCACCTGGGTAAATGCCAGAACCGTTATGAGAAAAGCCGCAAGGCGCTTGATGCGCATGCCAGCGGGGAAGCAGGCAGTACGCCCATTCATCCCGAATACCTCACTAAACTGATCAGTGATGCGGCTGCAGAAGATGCCATCTTCACGGTAGATGTGGGCGCACCAACAGTATGGGCCGCACGTTACCTGCGTATGACGGCAGAACGCCGCTTGCTGGGTTCGTTTAACCACGGTTCTATGGCATCGGCCATGCCGCAATCGATCGGTGCACAGCTTACGTATCCTGCGCGGCAGGTAATTTCCCTGTCCGGCGATGGTGGTTTTGCCATGATGCTGGGCGACTGGTTAACCATCCGGCAATACAACCTGCCTGTTAAAATAGTGGTGTACAACAACAGCTCGCTGGGGTTTGTGGCCATGGAAATGAAAGTGGTGGGGCTTCAGCCCTTTGGTACGGATTTGAACAATCCTGATTTTGCGCAGGTGGCCAATGCCATGGGTATGCTGGGCATTCGTGTTGAAAAGCCGGAAGAAATACAGCCTGCACTGGAACGGGCGCTTGCGCACAATGGTCCTGCATTGATAGATGTGGTGGTGAACCCCGCAGAATTATCGTTGCCGCCGAAAATAAAATTCGAGCAGGCCAAAGGTTTCAGCATGTACATGTTAAAACAGGTGCTGGCTGGCGAAGGCAGCGAAGTATGGCAAACCATACAAACCAATTTTCTGAAATAAAAAAAGACCGTCCCGGCTCAGCCGGGACGGTCTTTTTAGTAACGTAATAACAATGAAACAATGAAACAATTGAACAATTGAAACAGCTGTTTACACTGCCGGCTGCGTGTTCAGTTTGCTGTTACCCTGCAGGTTATCGGTTTGCTGTTTGCTTACGCTGCCGAGGAACACTGATTTTTCGAAATCTTTCATCCAGGTATTGTAGAAGCCGCTGTTTTTACCGTAAGAGTTATCCAGCATATACACCTGTTTGTTGAGCAATACAGAAAGAATATAGCCATGCAAACGGGTAGTGTAAATGGTATCGTAACGGTTAATGAATTTGATGCCGTTGCTGATATAATTGGTTCTTGCGTCCCTGCGTTTCATGCCGTGGCGGGGATCGATCAGCTGGTTAATCACCGGTACTTTGATCAGTCTTTTGCTTATTTTAATATCCAGCGAATTAATCGTGTTTTCAATGGCTTCGCTGAGGCGTGACTGGTTGTAACGCGGCCAGTCGCGTATTTCCAGCTGTTTCTGTTTGTCTTCTTTAAACAACAGGTTGTCGATATCGAGTTTTTGCTGCAGTTCTTTGTCGTTACGCTCCAGCAGCAATACCTTGTTGGTAGGCTGTGTTTGGATATGCTCTGTTAAATCGAGACAGAAAGCCATATCCGGCAGCATGATGATATTGTTCTTGTGGAAATATTTCTTAAGTATTTCGTAGGTAACCGCATCCCTGGCACAAACGGTAAGGTTGGGGTGCTGGTTAAACACGGCAGCATCTTTCTTCAGTATCTCCACATCTTTGTAATAAACAGTTTGCGGAAACACCACAATCTTCGACTGTTTGAAATTGCTGATGATTTTGAGCCTGAACTCCTGGTGGTGACGCCAGATATCGCCGAAGTTACCGCCGCCCTGCAGCAGGATGGTGTTGCTGGTGGGAATGTCTTTCAGCTGGCAGTAAATCCAGTTGGCAGAGTAAGACATATTGTAAGGCAATCTTTTCAGGAAAGCCAGTTCGCCGCCCCAGATCAGGTGGTCGCCAATATTTTTATAATCAGGAATATCCAGTAAACTGTAATCTGACTGAATTAACGGATCGAGTGAAGTGTAAATAAGTGATCTTAATTTGTTCAGATTTGATTCGTTACTGTTCATATGCGTGGGTTTTGAATGCATTGTTGGTATAGTTATGATCGGCTGTGTTTGGGAATAAAAGATGCAAATGATTTTTGCACAAAACCATACAGGTATTGCAGCAGCGACTTGTTGGCAATAAAAAGCGTGGCTACCGCAATCAGTATGCAAAGCACATCTGTATAAAGGTTATTGAGCGTTACCAGGTACATAACGGCGAATGTAACACCGAGCATGACGGCCAGGTTGGTATAGTTTATTTTCAGTTTAACAAACGCGCGCGTTTGCCTGATACGTAATACCCATATTATCACAAAGCCAACACAGGTACCAATACAGGGTGCGTACAGGCCAATATACCGAACGCTCAGGTAAGAGATAGCCACGTTGATAATACTGCCATACACAGTCGTAGTGAACAATCCTTTTGTTTTTTTGGAACCCAGGTAACCTACGCCGAGAAAAGCAGAGAACGAGGCGAATGCCACGCTGAGATACAAAATGGGCATATAATACCACGAATTAAAAAATGCGGGGCTGGCCACCAGTTTAACCACGTATTTGGAAACTGCGGTAAGGGCAATGACTAATGTAAATTCGAGGGTAAGGAATACATTGAAGATTTTGGAATAAAACGCATCTTTTTCCTCGCTGTCGTGAATGGCAATTGCCTGATCTTGCCAGGCCAGCATAAAAATAGAGTTCACGATCAGGATAATGGAAGGGAAGCGGTTTGACAGGGCGAAAATACCATTGGCATCTACACCCAGTGCAAACAATATAATAAACCGGTTTACCTCGTTGATGAGCCACCAGCTGATGGTATTGGGAATAAGCGGCCATGCATAGGCCATCATGCTTTTAATTTCCTTTTTGCTGATGGTATTGAACCGGATGTATTGGTGAATTTTGCTCCGGTTAGCCAGTATTACAATGGCCACCAGGGTAGAGATGATGGTAGCATACAGGATACCATCGAGGCGCATTTTAAGCACCACCACGAAAACCACGTTGGATACCAGGATAAAGAAGGTAAGGCTAAAACCGATAAATGAATACAGCTTGTTTAAGCCCAATCCACGCGCCGTTTGCTGTAAATAACCCAGCAATCCGTTCAGGAACAGGATAATGGCAAATTCGGTGGCATAAGGCACTTTGTAAAACAGCTGTGTAATAGCAAAAAGCAGGGTAAATGCGATATTGTTCACCAGGAATACCAGCAGGCTGTTGGAGATGGCAGTGCTTTGGCGGTTATGGTCATTGTCTTTCACATCAAGCAGCCAGCGGTAAGCTGATTCTGCCATTTGTATGCTGATGAATGGCGCCAGCAGTGTTACGGTAGTGAGCAACAGGTCGTAGGTGCCGAGATCGGCCTTATTCAGGTAGAACGTATACAAAGGCACCATCAAAAAAGAAAGAAGTTTGGCGCCCAGGTTACCTACCGTATAAATCAATGCATTCTTTAACAGCTTTCCGGATTGGCTCATGGTTTTATAGTCAATTGGTAAACAACTTTTTCCGGGGTTTGGGTTGGGCAAAACATCGTACACGCACAACTGAAAACAGGCAGTACGTTCGGCGGCAAACAATCAATCAGGCTAGGAAACATCTTTCTGCCGGCAGGTCCGGCTTGTTTTTCAAAGACGGTCTTCCGGTGTTTTAAGTATAGTAGAAAGCTGTGGTTACGTTCTTCGGTAAACACGAAAGGATATTGGTATTTTCATGTTCAGCATTTCTAACAGGTCATCATCAGGGGATGATCGAGCTTTAAATTTACTGTAAAATTTTGAAAGCGAATCACGACCGTAAATTAAAGAGATATACCCGGATTAATAAATATTGAATTAAAATATATATTAATTGATGAGACCTGCCTCATTGTACAAATTGCGTGCCGCTAATAACTTGCTGCATTAACCTGTTATTTCCCGCGCCCGCTTCGCCTGGCCGGCATGTTCATTTCCGGGAGGCAAAATGAATGTTCTGAACAGAGGTGTATCAGATGGGATTGTTTAATTTGAAGAAGACCTATGGCGAGCTAAAATAGGGCTGCTTATGCGAATTTTTTCCCTGTACTTTTTCTGTCTTACAGCTTTCGTTTTCCTGAATCTCACCGTGCTGCACGCGCAACTGAAATTGGGAACCAATCCGGTATCCATTCATAAATCGTCTGTGCTGGAGCTGGAAAGCAGCAACCAGGGCCTTTTGCTGTCCCGCATTGCCGATACTACGCTGGCGCCACTCACTACCGCGCCGGACGGGATGATTATTTACCTCACGGCTGATAACAGTCTGCGCCTGCGCAAGGCCGGTCACTGGCAAAAAATTGCCGACGGGTTAAATTTCTGGGAGCTGGCAGGGGCTGCCGGGGGCGATCTTACGGGTACTTATCCCAACCCCACCATTAAACCGGGCGCTGTAACCTACGCCAAAATACAGGATGTATCTGCCAACGGCAGGCTGTTGGGGCGTTATACCACCGGAGCAGGCACTATGCAGGAAATTATGCTGGGTGCAGGTTTGGCGCTGAACAATACCACCGGTCAGCTCACAGCTTCGGGCCTGGGCGGTACGGTAACCAGTGTGGGTAGCGGGTATGGCTTACTGGGCGGGCCTATTACCACCACCGGTACGCTGCTGGTTGATTCAGCAACCTTGTCGGCTTACTACCTGCGCAGGAAAGACAGTACTGCAGCTTATGTAACACCTTATTTTCTCATTAATAATTACGCCACCATTGCGGGTTTGAATACGAAGGTCAACATTGCCGACACCGCAGCCATGCTAGGCAACTACGTACGCGTACAACGTTTCCTGGATAGTTTAACAGCACACCGAACCACCCTTGCCACCAAAGTAAACATCGCTGATACAGCCGCCATGTTAACAAACTATGTGCGTGCCCAACGACTTGCCGATACCTCCACCACTTTGCGCGCCCTCATCGCAACCAAGGGTGGGGGTACGGTAACCAGCGTGGGCAGCGGTTATGGTTTAACCGGCGGGCCTATTACAACAACTGGTACGTTGATCGTAGATTCTGCTGCATTGTCGTCTTATTATTTGCGTCGGAGGGACAGTGCTGTGAATTATGTAACACCTTATTTTCTCGGCAGCAATTACGCTACGCTAACCAATCTCGCTGCAAAAGTAAATATTGCGGATACCGCAGCCATGCTAAGTAACTACATGCGTGTGCAGCGTTTCATGGATAGCTTAACGGCACACCGCGCCACGCTTGCTACCAAAGTAAATAGCTCTGATACAGCCGCCATGTTAACAAACTATGTGCGTGCCCAACGACTTGCCGATACCTCCACCTCATTGCGCGCCCTCATCGCAACCAAGGGTGGGGGTTCGGTAACCAGCGTGGGCAGCGGTTATGGTTTAACCGGCGGCCCGGTAACAACTACCGGTACTATTACAGCGGATACCTCCGCCACAGCTTTATCGGGTTATTACCTGCGCCGCAAAGACAGTGTGGTGAACTACGTAACACCCACCTCGCTGCACAACGGCTACTGGGCGCTGGGCGGCAATAGTGTGAGCAGTACGCAGAACTTGGGTACCACAACTGCATTTGACCTGCCTTTTATTACCGGCAACACGGAGCAAATGCGCCTTACCAGCGGCGGTTCTTTAGGTATAGGCACTACGGCGCCTGCTGCCAAACTGGATGTGCGCGGAACATTTAAATTAGGTACAAATGGATCTGTTTTAAGCAATATCATAAAAGGTACCTATACTACAACAGCAGCTATTTCTATACCTGGTGGTGGTGGCTATGGCAGCCCGGCTACTGATATTACTTTTCCTGTGACAAATGCCGCAATTGGCTCTGTTGTTTCCGTATCACCAACTGCGGCAATGCCCACCGGTGTATCTATCGCCTATGCTTATGTTTCGTCAACAGGCAATGTTACTATCCGCCTTGTTAACGCTAGTATGAACACAACCACTTTGTTAGGTATCCTCGTAGGTCAGCCCCAGCCCCAGACACTCCCTTCCGGTTCTGTTTTTAATGTTGTTGTTACCCAGTAAAACCCTCCAGCAATTAAACCATCAAGCCATCTATCCATCTTGCTCAGCTATTTTACCATTTCCTTAAAAAGCTAACCGCTAACCGCTATCAGCTAACCGCTATTCGTTATTTTCATCTTCGAAACCATGTTATATGAAAAACAAAACGTTTGCAGGTATTGTCTTTTTGTTATTACTCTCCGGTATGGCCATGGCCCAGTCGAAAGACGAAACGGCCGTTGCAGCAGCTGTTGAATCGCTGCGCAAGGCCATGATCGATCCAACCAAAGCCAACCTGGATCAGCTAACAGCGCCTGCCTTAAGTTATGGCCATTCCAGCGGCAAAGTGCAGGGCAAAGCAGCTTTTGAAGAAGCGTTGCTGAACGGCTCGTCTGACTTTGTGAGCATTGACCTTACTGACCAAACCATTTCGGTAACCGGCAATACTGCCATTGTGCGCCATACCCTGAGTGCGCAAACCAATGATGGCGGCAAGCCCGGCGCGGTAAAAATCGGCATACTGCTGGTATGGGTGAAGCAGCAGGGCAGCTGGAAACTGCTGGCAAGGCAGGCGGTAAAACTGCCGCAATAGCTGCTGAACGCAGCTCGCCCAACAAATGCTATCTTTGCGCCATGCATTATGTTTCAGCTGAAGGTTTAACCAAGAGTTTTGGCGCATCGCCCCTGTTCCGCAATATTTCATTCCATATTAACGAGGGCGACAAAATTGCCCTCATCGCCCGCAACGGCGTGGGAAAAAGCACCCTGCTGCGTATTTTAGCCGGCAAAGACACACCTGAAGAAGGCAAGCTCTGGATACACAAAGATGTAACCGTGGCTTTGTTTGAACAGGATCCGCAGTTTGAAGAAACCAAATCTGTTCTCGAGAATATATTTCACCAGGCACACCCCATAATGGCTGTAATTAAACAGTACGAAGCGGCCACCGAAAGCGGTGACGCAGAAGAACTCACAGATGCGATCACCCGCATGGACGAGCTGGGTGCCTGGGATTTTGAATCGAAAGTGCAGCAGATACTGGGTAAACTCAATATCCATCACCTGCACGATATGGTGAGCCAGCTCAGCGGCGGGCAGCGCAAACGCGTAGCCCTGGCCAAAACCCTTATTGACATTGGGTTCGATCACAAGCATACCCTGCTGATGATGGACGAACCGACCAACCACCTTGACGTGGAAATGATTGAGTGGCTGGAGCATTACCTGAACCAGGAAAACGTAACCCTGCTGCTGGTAACGCACGACCGCTATTTCCTGGATGCTGTTTGTGAAGAGATATGGGAACTGGAAAGGGAAAACATGTACGTATACAAAGGTGATTACGAAAACTACATGGAGAAAAAAGCCGCCCGCATAGAAAGCGAGCAGGCGAGCATCAGCAAAGCGCGCAACGAATACCGCAAAGAGCTGGAATGGATGCGTAAACAACCCAAGGCGCGCACCACCAAAAGCAAAAGCCGCCAGGATAATTTTTATGAAGTGGAAGCCCGCGCCAAACAGCGTATTGAAGATGCGCAATTGCAGCTGCAGGTGAAAATGAGCAGGCTGGGCGGCAAGATTATCGAAGCGAAAAAAGTGTACAAAAGCTATGGCGATAAGAAAATATTAAAAGGCTTTGACTACACGTTCAGCAAGGGCGAACGCATTGGGGTGATTGGTAAAAACGGGGTAGGCAAATCTACTTTCCTCAATATTCTGCAGCTACTGGAACAGGCAGACAGCGGTAAAATCAATGTGGGTGATACCGTGGTGTTTGGTAATTTTTCACAGCAGGGTTTGGTGATCAAGGATAACATGCGCGTGATTGAATATGTGAAAAGCTTTGCAGAGAATTTCCCCCTGGCCAATGGCGGCAGTTTAAGCGCAGCGCAGTTCCTGGAGCTGTTCCTGTTTCCGCCGGAGAAGCAGTACACCTACCTGCAATCGCTGAGCGGTGGTGAGAAAAAACGGCTGCAACTGCTTACCATTCTTTTCCGCAATCCCAACTTCCTGATACTTGACGAACCTACCAACGACCTTGACCTGCCTACACTGGCAGTGCTGGAAAGCTTTTTAAGCGATTACCAGGGTTGCGTGCTCATTGTATCACACGACCGCTACTTTATGGACAGGCTGGTAGACCACCTGTTTGTATTTGAGGGTGATGGTGAAGTGCGTGATTTCCCGGGCAACTATTCACAATACCGCCTGTGGCTGAAAGACAAGGAGCAGCAGGCTATTGCAGAAAAGAACATGCCTGTTACAGCCCCAAAAACAGAAGCAGCCACTACAGTTGCTACAGATGATAAAAAACGCAAACCATCTTTTAAAGAAAAGCGCGAGTTTGAAGATCTTGAAAAAGCTATCGCCGGTCTTGAAACAGAACGCGGGCAGCTGGAAGAAAAACTGGGTTCGCCTGACGTTTCGTACGATGAAATTGCCATTGCAAGCAAACGCATTGGTGAAATTACCGCCGAACTGGGTGAAAAAGAAATGCGCTGGCTTGAATTAAGCGAGCTGTTTTAACACGCAGAGCAGCCACCAATACCCAGCCAGCTGTTGGTTTCCACGTATTCCAAAGCAAGGCGGCCTACCAGTGCACGGCCGGGGTTGTTGCCTGCCATCCATTCTTCGGGTGAAAACAAGGTAAAAGCCCCTGCTTTAAACAGGTGGGGGATAGCTGCTTCCAGCTCGGCTTCTACTTTGCCGCGCTGGCCTTTATTGTATAGTTCAACATTGTGTAAAACAGCTGCCAGTGTATTGGGTTGTATCTTTTTGGGTGTATTTACCTGGATGGAAATAGCAGAAGAGCTGATATAAGGTGATTGTTTATTGGGCATACAGGAAATTTGCGTGCAAAGTAACAACAGCCCCCGCACAAAAAAACGATCAAAAACAGGGAATAAACTGGACAAATCAGGGAATTTTACCGATGAGTGCGCTATTGAGCATCCGGTATTCGCCGGTGGTTTTCCTTTACTAAATGGCTCTCCAGGCACGCCAAAATACCATCGCCCGGGGATCGTCCGACCATCGTCCGGGGATCGTTCAGTAAAAAGCCGTGCATTTATGGCATTTAAGGCCATTGCATGCCACTCAATAAAAACGTCCTGCAAGGGCTGCAGGACGCATGCACGAAGTGCTTTTAGTTGTTGTAAGTTTTATCCGAGCGATTTGAGCCAGTCAGCGAGTTCGTCTTTTGACTTGCCCAGCTTCTGCTGCAAACGGCCCAGCAGTTCATCGTCTTTTCCTTCTTCATATTTCAGGTCATCTTCGGTTAAATCGCCGTATGCCTGTTTGATCTTTCCTTTCCACTCATTCCATTTGCCTTTTATTTCCAGTTTGTCCATAGGTTGCAGATTTAAGAAATGAATAAATTGAATCTGCTGAATGCGTGTCGATATTCATGCCAAATAACAGGATTGCAGTAATATTGAAGCTATGACAGAAATTATTAGGTGCAGGCCCGCGTGTAACGCATGCCTCGTTTGGTACAGGTGTGGTAATATCTGTACACAAGGGGCACTAGTGAATAGTGAATAGGCAATAGTGAATGATCGGAGCGAGTGCAGGAACAGGCTTGCAGCTTTCTCGGGTACACATAAAAAAAGTGAACAGACGCCTTGCGGTGTGTATTCACTTTTTTGTTATTGGTTTGTGTGGTTTAGCGGATGCCGAGCAGCTCAACGTCGAAAATGAGCGTGCTGTTGGGGCCTATCTGGGCACTTACCTGCCTGTCGCCATAACCCAGGTGCGGCGGTATAAAAAAGCGCCATTTGCTGCCAACGCCCATCAGCTGCAGCCCTTCTGTCCAGCCTTTGATTACCATGTTCAGCGGGAAGCTGGCGGGTTGGCCGCGTTGTACTGAGCTGTCGAATACGGTACCGTCTATCAGCGTGCCGTGGTAGTGGCAGGTAACGGTTTGAGCCGCGGTTGGTTTGGCGCCAACACCCTCGGTCAGAATTTCATACTGCAGTCCGCTGGGCAGTGCCACAACGCCTGGTTTTTCTTTATTGGATGCCAAAAATTCTTCACCTGCTTTTAAGTTAGCAGCCGCTTTTTCTGCCTTCATATTAAATAATTTATCTGCGATTCCCATGATCAGGATATTTTGAGCGAAAGTACATTTTCTGCGCCAGCAGGAAGCCAGTATCTTTAAAGTTTTAGCACAATCCGGCCGGCCGGTTTTCTATTTTCATGATACGCTATCCTTTACAAGTATACAAAAAAGCATTTGGCGGACTTTCTGCGGCCACCTGGTATTTAAGCGTGGTATTGTTTATCAATCGAAGCGGTACCATGGTGGTGCCTTTTATGACCATTTACGCCACCCAGCAATTACATTTTTCCCTTTCACAGGCGGGCCTGGTGATGGCTGCTTTTGGTACCGGTGCCATTGCCGGGGCTTTTGCAGGTGGCAAAATAACCGATGCCGTTGGTTTTTACCCGGTACAGGTAGCGGCGCTGCTGCTGGGCGGGGTATTGTTTATGTGCCTGGGCCTGCTGCATACTTTTCCAACCTTGAGTGCCGGGGCATTTGTGCTGAGCATGTGCAACGAATCGTTCAGGCCGGCCAATTCAACCGCTATTGCGCATTACAGCAGTGCCGAAAACCGCACCCGCTCGTATTCGCTCAACCGCTTTGCCATTAACCTGGGCTGGGCCTGCGGCGGCGCGCTGGGCGGGTTTATTGCCGGGCATAATTACCACCTGCTGTTTTGGGTAGACGGCGGCACCAATATACTGGCTGCGCTGTTGCTGCTGAAACTGCTGCCTCCGGTAAAACACATCCGCCACAGTAAGGAGGCCAAACAGGCCCTGCAGGACAGTTCTCCGTACCGCGATAAAATTTACCTCTGGTTTATTGTGCTGCTCACCTTGTTTGCCACCTGTTTTATGCAGATGTTCGGCATGCAGCCTGTGTTTTTAAAAACAAACTGGCATGTGCCGGAGCAGCGGATTGGCTGGCTGATGGCAGAGAATGGCATCATGATCGCCCTGTTTGAAATGATTGTAGTGTATCACCTCGAAAACCGCAAACGGCCCATGTATTTTGTATGTCGCGGTATGTTGCTGATTTCGGTGGCTTATGTGCTGCTCAATACTTTACCGGCAGTGTTTGCCACCTCTGTTTTGGTGATAGCCCTGATTACCGTAGGTGAAATTATGTGCCTGCCATTTTTAAACAGTTACTGGATTACGCGCACGCAGCCACACAACCGCGGCAGTTATGCGGCACTGATTACCATGGCCTGGAGCACCGCACAGGTGCTGGCGCCTGCTGCGGGTTCGCAATTGGCGGCATGGGCAGGTTTCAGAACACTGTGGTGGGTTATCAGTATTTTATGTGTGGCTACGGCAGGCGGTATGTGGTTGCTGGATAAAAGAGAAAACAGATATTTGCAGGAGCTACTGAAACTATGAGTTTATCGAAAAAAGTGAACCCCTTTATCAAGCAGAATCCCGATACCGGTTTTGGTGTAAACCCGGCCAGTATGGGGGAGCGCTTTATTAATAAAGACGGCAGTTTTAACCTCGAAAAAACAGGCCTTACCATCTGGAAGCGTACCAGCCTGTACAATACCATGCTTACGCTGCCCAGGTGGCGGTTTATGCTCGCGCTTTTGTGTTTTTACATTCTCATCAATCTTATGTTTACTTCGCTTTACCTGATTGCAGGTTTCAGCCAGTTGCAGGGACTGGTTTCTGCCACGCAATGGGGCAAGCTGCGCGAAGTGTTTTTCTTCAGCACCGAAACTTTTACCACGGTTGGCTATGGCAGGGTAAACCCGATTGGTGATTTTGCACACAGTGTTTCGGCAGTTGAATCCATGTCGGGCTTTTTATCGTTCGCCATTGTAACGGGTTTAATCTACGGCCGCTTTTCAAAGCCGAAGGCATTTATCAATTTCAGTGAAGAGGCGCTGATCAGTCCGTACGGTGCAAACCAGCGTGCGCTGATGTTCCGGCTGGTGGCCTACAAACAAAGTCATACCATTACAGATGCTTCTGTTAAAGTAAACCTGGGTTTAATTGTAGAGGAAGATGGCGACCAGCAGTACCGTTTTTTCAGCCTCGACCTGGAACGTACACGCATAGATACACTAAGCATGAACTGGACGGTGGTGCATGTGATTGATGAAAACAGTCCGCTGTTTGGCCTTTCGGTAGAAGATATGAAAAACGCGGATGTAGAAGCATATGTACTGGTGCGTGGTTTTGATGATGTTTATTCCAGCATTGTGCAGCGGCGCACATCGTACACGTACAAGGAAATTGTGATGGGCGCCAAGTTTGTGCCAATGTACCACGAATCGGAAGATGGTAAAACCACGATCCTGGAGCTGGACAAACTGAATGATTACACACGGGTGGAACTGCCTTCCTGATATTTTCAGGGCTGCATTACACATACCGGTACTAAAAGGCCGCCCCGGCTAACCGGGGGCGGCCTTTTTATTTCAGCAGTGGATGGTTTTACCTGTGTGTCACATCCGGCATTTTAACCGTGATGGTATAACTGCCTTCGAGCCATATACGTACCGGGAAACGCGGGTTTACGGTATACAGGTCATCAGGATAGCCATCGCTGTGTGCATATTTGGTTGGAATGCGGTAATACATGTAATAGTTATACCCGTACGATGCAGAAGCCAGCGGAATAGGCAACATGCTGAAGGGGTATACAATCGATGTGTCTGTTGGCTGGTAAGTACGTGTGTAATCGCCCAGGTTGGGACGTGTAGGCGGTATGGGGTTAAGGCCACCATTAATCCTGGTGACGATTTCGCCTTTCAGCGGGTTAAAGGGAACCCCATTTTTATCTACCAGCTGCAGGGTAACCTGGTTGGGTTTGTCGGCCACGCGTTTAATGGTAACAATGGGTTTGGCCAGTGTTTTTACCACGTTTTCATCTGTAAGCAAAAACAGCTGGTTGGCCACACTGCCTGCGCCGGGCGCTTCTTCAAACGGTACGCCATCTACCAGGGTAATGCTTACTACATCTCTTTTCAATATTTCGGTTGAACCGATATTGGTTACCTGGATGTCAAAATTATAATCGCCTGCAGGAAGGTTGAGGGTGCCTGTATTGGCTTCTATAGAACCGCTCTGTTCGTTCATGTGCAGGGGTTCAAGGTCAAGCGTGCTTTGCTTGGCCTTTATCATATCCAGCGTTGTGTCTTTGGCAGCATCGTATGAACCGTTCCATACCTGTACGGTGTATTTTTTGAAGAAAATGCTGTCCATCAATTTGCCTGAATGCACATCGTATACATGCAGTATTTTAACGCTTACCGGTAATGAAGAACCATCGAGCACCATGCCGTCTGTAGTGCTGGCCCTTCCTTTAATAACGGTATAGGTTTTAAGCGGGTATTGTATATAAGGACTTAAAAAGCCTTTTTCGTATTTGGTGCAGCCGCAGCACAACAATACAGTGCTGAGCAGGGCTGTTGTACAGCGGTGGTGCAGTTTATTGATCAGTTTCATGATAATTATCTTTTAATGCCTGAGAAAAACAAGGGATGCAGGTATAACACATTCAGTGTACCATTGGTGGTTTGAACGCCGGTTGTCTGGCAAATAACGCGGTAACCGGTTTCATCAGGAATGTCTGATGCAACGAATGGCGGTTGCAGCGGCTGCCACAACATGGTATAGTACAGCAGCTGCGGCTGACCGGATACATTGTTGTTGTAACCCTGGTTTACATCTTTGGTATACTCATAAGAAAGCACTACGTTGTTGCCTGCAGCTGTTTGAAAAATGTCGCCGTCGTTGGTAAGGTCGCCGTACGCGATTGTTTTGTTAAACAGGTACAGTTTCATAGAATCTTTCACGGTTTGCAGGCCATTGCTCAATAAACTGTCAAGCGTGTATTTGTACGTGAGCCCTTGTTTTGACTGGCCCACCAGGGTTTGGTTTTGCAGGTATAAAAGCACTGCACCATCCGTAGGTGCAAAAAAGGTGGTACCCGGCTGGTTAACGGCATCTTTTAAACCGGCTTTGTCGATAAGCAGCAGCACTGTGTCGAACAGCTGGAACGAGTTGGCTGCCAGGTAATCATAGGTGGTCATGTTTACTTTGGTAACCGAGGGCACGCCACCGGTAATGTAGCTGTCTTTTTTGCAGGAGCTGAAACATACCAGTGCTACAGCCAGTGCAGTGATATAGTGATGAAAATAGTTGCGCATACAATTCGTTTAAATCAGTTATGAGATGCCCAGTAGGGGTTTTGTGTTAACAGCGGGTCGTTCTGGAATAATTTGCCCATATCCAGCGGCCAGTAATAACCTTTCTGGGTAACGCGGTCTGCCGGGTAGCCGAGGTAACCTTCCAGGGCATGTACTACCGGTTCGGTACGTATCATATCATAAAACCAGCTGCCTTCGCCAATCAGTTCGCGGCCACGTTCATCCATGATCTCATTTACGAGGGATGCCTGGTCAAGGTCGCCGCTGTAATCTTCGATACCTGCACGCCGGCGTACCAGGTTCAGTGCATCTACCGCATCCTGTGTTTTGCCGGTCATGGCCAATGCTTCCGCATCGAGCAGGTATATATCGGCCAGCCTGAAAAGCACCAGGTTATTGTTCACATAGGCATTGGTGCTGTTGGATGGATTCTGGTATTTGAAATTGGCGTACTTCAGCAGTTTAAAACCGGCAGGGTCACCGCCGCTTGCAGGGGTATATTGCAGCATATTATTGAAGCGCATATCGTTATCGTACCAGTAAATACCCCTGATCATGCTGGTATCTCCGAGCCAGCAGGTTGATTTAAGATCATCCACCTGTTCATCTTTCAAAAAAATGCTGAAGAAATTAAACTGCGCTTCAGACCAGTCATTGTAATCATTGTAGCCATCGGCTGAGTTCAGGAAGTTGTTATCATTCTGATTGAACTGCATGGGTATTTCAAATATGCTTTCTGCCGATGACTTACCCTGCCATATGTTGGCATAGGTTGCAGCAGATTCCATTGCATAACCGCCACTGTTAATTACCTGCTGGCAGGCTTTGTGGGCATCATCGTATTTGTGCTGCCAGGCATAAATATGTGCCATCAATGCGTATGCTGCCCCTTTGCTTGCGCGCGTGGTTTTAGATGGATCGCCACCGGTAAAGGATAGATAGCCTGCGGCCTTGTTTAAGTCGAGTATGCAGGTATCCAGCACAGCTGTTTCAGCGGTACGGGCAACCGGTGGAATGTTGCCGTAGTCTGCGTTGTCGTATGTTTTGGTAATGTATACCGGATCGCCCCAGATGCGGATCATGGTAAAATAGGTAAGTGCCCGCACATATAATGCTTCACCAATGTAACTGTTCTTTTTGTTGTTGTCACCAAACAGGCCAACGGGCATGGCTGCTACTTTGTCGAGCACTGTGTTGCATTGGCTGATGACTTTGTAATAGCGTGTCCAGTCTGTGCATTCACCCAGGTAGTTGGTGGTGGCTACCGGGAATTTTTCACCGCCGTCTTTTGTCAGTGATACCAGGTTCCAGTCTGTTGCATTAAACAGGCCCGAGGTCATTTCACTGTTAATGAAAAAGGCTTTGTTCGCACGTATTGCAGCGCGGAATGCGCCGTACATGGCTACTGTACCCTGCTCGGCCGAGGTTTTGGAAGTCCAGAACTCCTGGTCGTAGGTGGAATTGATGGGTCCCTGGTTCAGGTCTTTTTTGCACGACTGGCTAATCACCAGCAGCACCAGTAAGTATAGAAAGGAAGAATTGCGTTTCATGGAATGATTTTTAAGCTCACTAAAATTGAACATCAATACCGAGTGTTACCTTATGCGGAACAGGGAACATGCCGCCGGTATACACACCCAGTGCGTTTACAGCTTCGGGGTCGGGTACATGTGCTTTGGTGAATGTGTGTATGTTGTCGATTACACCATATATTCTTGCGCCTTTCAGTTTTAAGCGTGAGATAATATTGTCCGGCATTTTATAACCCAGGATGATGCTTTTGATTTTAAAATAACTGCCGTCTTCGTTGAACATATTGGTAAAGGCACTGAACTGGTAGTAGTTGGGGCCATAGGGGTCAAGCGAAGGGAAGTCTGCTTTGTAGTTGCTGTTCTTCGCCGATTCAGACGGGCGCCAGTAATTGAGGCCATCGAGCGAAGGCAGGCGTTTGCTGGCCAGGGCATTGATGATATTGCTGTAGGGAGAAGCATAGTTCCATACCTGTGAAAACTGCTGTTGCTGGAAGGTATTCACGATGGTGCGTTTCCAGGCGAAGGTGCTGATAATACTCAGCGAGAAGTTTTTGTAGCTGAAGTCGTTTACCAAACCTCCGGTGAATTTTGGGTTGGGGTTACCTGTAGCCACCCTGTCGCCAAACTGGTCGCCTTTCTGGCTTTCATCACTCCATACATCGTAGTCGTGGTTCACATCGGCCCATTTGGGGTAACCGGCCTGTACTGCATAGTTGCCTTTAAAGTAGGTAAGCTTTTTACCGGTAATGGGGTTTACGGGTACTTCTGCATCGGTATTGTAAACACCCTGGTATTTCAGCTGAAACATTTCATAAATAGGCTGGCCAACGCTGTACATGCGGCCAATGCCATAGTAGTCGTCAATTACAAAGGTGCGGTTGTTGTTGGGCAGTTTGGCGATCACGTTTTTGTTGAATGCCAGGTTCAGCTGTGTATTCCACTGTAATTTGCTTTTGGGCGACAGGTTGTGTGTGATCAATGTTACTTCTACACCACGGTTGCTGATCCACATGTTATTGGCATTGGCCGTAATGTTGTCGTACCCTACATAAAAGGGCAGGTTAAAAGTGAAGTAATCATTTTTGGTAACCTTGTCGTAAATATCCGTTACCAGTGAAACCCTGTTGTTGAACAGCTGCGTTTCAAGCGCCACACTTTTTTGAACGGTAGTGGCCCAGGTAAGATTGTCTTTGGTTAAGCCATTGGTATAACTGGGTGAAATGGCGGTATTGCCATCGTACGTGCCGTTGATTACATAAGCGTTGAAGGGCGCATAATAGTCGTTTGACTGCGATCCTGATTTACCGATGCTGCCGCGTACTTTCAGCATGTTCAGCCAGTTGCGTGTGCCCTTCATAAAACCTTCGTCGCTGATAATCCAGGCTGCACCTGCTGAAGGGAAGGAACCCCATTTGGAAGCAGCGCCAAAACGTGAAGAGGCATCGGCCCTGTCTGCCAGGTATACAATGTATTTCTGATCAAAATCGTACTGCGCCTGCCCCATAAAAGAGAGCAGTGCAGACTGCTGGTAGTCTGAACTGGCAGCCAGGTACTGTTGTGGTGCGCCGGTTACGGTTTGGATATCGTTAGAGGGCAGGTTATATGCTGATGCAATGGTATACTTGGAAATGTCTTTATTGTATTGCTGCGAACCTGTTATGGTTAAGTGATGTTTGTTAAACGATTTTGCGTAGTTCAATGTATTGGACAGAAAATAATTGCTGTAAGTACGTGCGCCTGATTCAGCATACGATGGTTGTGCATCTGCATCATCCTGGCCGGCCTTAATGGCATCTATATTGGAAGGCATAAAGTAATCCCTGTTGTTGGTAGTAACACTCGCTGTGCCCATGGTGGTAAAGCGCAGGCCGGGCAAAATGTCGTAATTCAACGTAAGTGAAGCTGAGTACCATCCATCTGTATTCTGGTTGCGCACTTTGCTGTACATGCCCTGGTAGCTGAGTGAATCAAAACTATTGAGCTGGTAAAAAGAAGCCGGTATGCCTGAGCCGGTTAAGGGGAGGTTATCATCTGATGTTCTCAGTTTACGGCCGCGCTGGCGGTCACTGCGTGAGAGCGCTACAATAAATTGCGAGGTGAATTTGGGAGAGATCCTGAAATCAAAATTGCCTCTTAGCGAATAGCGTTTAAGGCCAAATGCTTCGATCACGCCTTTCTCGTTGTAGTAGTTGGCGCTTAAGCGGTAGTTGACATTGTCTGTTGCAGCAGATATTGACATGTCTGCGTTTTGCACAGCGCCGTTGCGGTAAAACAGGCCCTGCCAGTCGGTAGCCGCATTTAACTGCGGGTTAAGGCTATCTGTAAGTATATGCGGCAATGCGTTGTACACGGCTGGTGTAGCATATTCTTTTATCAGCGCCAGTTTTTGTTTACGTTCTTCGGCGCCGGTAAGTGTAGGCAGCAGTTCGGGTTGTTTGGTAATACCGCCGTACACATTCACCCTGAATTCGGGTTTGTTGCTGCGGCCTTTTCGTGTGCGGATATAAATAACACCATTGGCACCTCTTGAGCCCCATGCTGCGGTGGCAGCAGCGTCTTTTTGCACATCAAGACTTTCAATATCGTTTACGTTGATGCCTGCGAGATAGTTGGTGCCGGTAATGTCTAAACCACCGCTTACATCTTCGGGGTTAACAGGCACGCCGTCTATTACATACAGTGGTCCGCTCAATGCGCGGGCCTGGTCAACATTGCCCACATTCTGGCTCACCCTGGTATTGCCGCGCACTACCACAGTGGGAGAAGCGCCGGGCTCACCGGAATTGATCTGCACATCCAAGCCCGCAACACGGCCCTGCAACAACTGGTCGACCGTGGGGGCAGGGAGGTTTTCGATTTGCTTTCCGCTGACAGAGGAGATGGCTGCAGTAGTGGTTTTCTTCGACTGGCGTTGTGTACCCACCACCACTTCCTGCAGGTTTTTATCATCGGCAGATAAAACCGTGTTAATGCTGGTGTGCCCGTTGAGTTTAACGCGCTTTGTAAAATAACCCACATAGCTGAATTCAAGCGATGTTTGTGTGCTGTTTACCATAAGCTCATACTCGCCTTTGTCGTTGGTAAAAACACCTTTTTTGCCGGATGCATCTTTAACCGATACACCAGACAATGGCGTGCCGTCGGCGGCGTGTACAATGCCTGTAACAGCAGTGGGGGAGGTTTGCCAGGCTTTTGACAAACAGGGGTACAGCAGTAACGTGAGCAACATGCCTGTACGGAACACTGGCATGAACGTTTTTTGCTGTACCATTCTTAAAATGGCCAACAGTTGATTTCCCATAAACAGTTAAAAAGTTTTACCTAAAATATAGGATATCAAGCCATGTTGCCACGTTGATAAAAATGCCGGAATGCCGCTGCATGTAACACAAACGTTTGCGCCCCATATATCAAACGTTTGCGCTTTTTTTATCATGCATGTGGGTAAACTATAATATGAATGTATATTCCGCCGCAGGAATTGCATGAGCGGCCGGAGACACAGTATTACCGGCTAAAATGTTTTTAGCTGTAAAATGCTGTATAATACAATTAAATTGTGTGCGCCTTACAGCTAAAAAATGATCAGTTATATGTTTAAAAAAGCGTCCCTGTTACTGGTGGCCCTTACCGCAGTATGCACTGCGTTTGCCTTTGATAAAAAGCCTGCACAGGAATGGTACCAGCTTACCATTTATCATTTCAGGAACAATACCCAGGAAAAGCTGCTGGATGATTACCTGCAGCAGGCCTACCTGCCTGCATTGCACAAAGCTGGTATTGCGAAAGCCGGTGTGTTTAAATGGATGGGTAACGATACTTCGGCAGACAAGCGGCTGTATGTATTGCTGCCTGTTGCTTCGTTTGATGCATTGCAGCAGTTGCAGCAGCGCATACAGGCCAATGCTGCTTACCAGGGAGCTGCCATCACCTATACGGATGCAGCATATAATGCGGCTGCCTATGAGCGTATGGAACAGGTAATATTGCAGGCGTTCCCGCTGGCGCCCACCTGTAATGTGCCGCAGCTGGATGCCAATAAAACAGCGCATGTGTATGAGCTGCGCAGTTATGAAAGCCCTTCGGAAAAGCTGTTTGCAAACAAGGTGAAGATGTTTAATGATGGTGATGAAATCAGCATCTTTAAACGACTTGGTTTTAATGCGGTGTTTTATGCATCTGTTATTGCGGGCAGCCATATGCCCAATTTAATGTACATGACCAGCTTTAACAGCATGGCTGAGCGTGATGAACACTGGAAGGCGTTCAATACCGATGCTGCGTGGAAAAATGTATCCGGTCAGCCGCAATACCAGCACAATGTATCAAAGGCGGAAATTACTTTCCTGCACCCTGTGGCATACTCTGACCTGTAACCTCGCTGTCGTAGTGCAGTTTAAAGCGCTGCAGATCGGGCGTGTACTGCCTGGGTCTGCTTAATTCATAGTTGTACAGGATTGTACCTGTTTCTTTAAAAAACGGGTAGCCGATGGTGTCGTAGTCGTATTTATCGTCGTTAATGATGCCATCGCTGTTTACATAAATGGTGGCTGTGAGCATAAACTCAACATGGTTCGCAAAGTCTGCGATATAGGCTACATCTGTTAAATAACCGTATGACCAGCCCGGCTTATTGAATACCCGCATGTTTGCGGGTATTTTGCTTTTACCCGCTTTAAACATAAAGAACTTGGTATAGCTGTCGAAGTATTCGCTGGTATCGTATTTCGGGTGCAACGTTTCTGAAGGGTATTGCGACATATACTGGTACAGGAAATCTTCATCATCTTTCGTAAGGTTAAAACGTTTGCTGCGTGGCACAGAGGCCGGGAACAGGGCAGATTGCAGCAGTTGCTGCAGGTCTTCGAGCGGCAGGTTGTTGTGGCGCGTGAAATCCATGGGTGTCATTACCAGGTTCTCATCTTTATCATAATGTCCCCTGCCTTCAAAAACAGGTTTGGTATAATCGAAGGTTAACGAACTGTATGCTGCGGGCTGTGTGTATACCAGCGTTCCGTTGTTCATAAAGCGGATGGGGTTGGTATGCCGGTTGCCTTCTTCTGTTGCGGGTGCAAAGCGGCGTACAATACGTATGTCGGGGTAACCTTTTTGCCAGAGTGACTGGTTAAGGGTTTGTTGCCCGTCAAACTCGTACAGGCGGTTGTAGGCATCGTTGTCGCTGGTGAGAAATATTTTTTTTACATAGTGCGCTACAGATGGTAAGCCATTGGCAGCACTGGTATCGCTGCGTACCATTGTTTGTCCTTCGTAGGCACTGTCTGTAAGCATGGTGGTATACTTGTCAATACCCTTATTGCGCAGGCTGTTTATTTTTTCGAGTGCGCACAATGCGGTGGGCAGTTTTACGGTAGAGGCCGGGTTAAAGTAGGCTTCCTTGTTTACATGCAGGAAGTAATTGGTGAAATGCGGCACGTTGTGCTGGTCGCGGTCTATTTTGGTATAGATGAGCTGGTAATGAAAGGTATCGGGCTGTTCCAGTATCTGGTGCAGCAGGGGAGAGCCTTTTTCTGCAAGCAGTGAACGCAGCCAGGCGCTGTTTTTCTCCTGCGCCTGTACGGTTAAACATGCAAAGACGAGTACAGCGATGCCGGTAAATTTTCTCATGATCGTGAATTGGCAACGGAAATATAGGCAAGTCGCGGCAAAGGTTAAAAAGTTTAATCGTTTGAGGTTTAAAGTTCCTGACTGCTTGCTCCTTGTATAAATTAAAAGCGCAGATGTTTGGTCCGCGCTTTTTTGTATTGGCAAATAACGGCAGCAGGTATGCTGGTGTTATATTTCCTTGCTTTTGTCTTTCTCTGCAAAAATGTCTTCAATGGCGTGCATAAGGTTAGAGACAGGTCCTTCCATTTTATTGGTTCTGTCTTCAATAGAGGTGTCGTTTACGGCATCGCCCATGTTCAGATCGGGCGGCAGGTACACAAGTATGTTGTGTCGCTGACCGGCGAGCCAGTTGCGTATTTTTTCCGGTGTTATATCAGGGCCTGTTTCCTGCTGCATGGTGCTGATGGCGGTTTGTGCCACCTGCGTCATGCTGGCTTCTGTTTGTTCATAACCCTGGTTGCCATAATGGGCTACCTTTTCAATCACTTCTTCTTCCTTATCGCGGAATAACAGCTGCAGCAAATCTGCCGGCAATGTCTGTGTAAGGGCACGCGAACCATCTTCGGTAGTACCGAATTTATACAGGCCTACCAGTGTGGCAATGGTAGCTGCCTGGTCAAAGTGATCGGTAGTGGCACTTTGCACCAGTTCGCTTTTATTCTGCTGGTTATTGGGATCAATTTTATCAAATGAGCTATAACCAAGCTTTTCCTGCAAGGTTTTAATGATGTTTGACATAGTATCAGCGTTTAATGGTTAGCTGTGCGGCGAAATGCCTGCTGTTACGCGTTTTCGCCGTTCAGGCTGTAATTGTTGTTTTCTTCGTCTTCTTCCCCGATGTCTTCATCTTCATCATCCTCTTCTGACCCGGGTACATCCAGGTCTTCTCCCGAAACGGAAGAGTTGAGGCCTGCCTCGTTTAATGGCTCACCTTCAAAATCTGTGCTGTCAAGGGCTGCGTTGCGAATCCCTGTTTCATCTTCATAGGCAGGGTCGCTGTTGGCGCTGCGGTCGAGCAGGTCACGTTCCTCTTCGGTTACATCACTGTCATCGTTCAAAATGTCGTCGTCGTCTGTGTCATCAAATAATTCATCCCCTTCTTCATCGGCTGAAGAGAAGGTGGTATCTGCCAGTTCTCCCAGCGGTGCAGGCTCAACATTTTCCTGGCCGGGTATATCATCCATTTCGGGAAGGTCTACGTTGGCGCTTTCCTTCTCCATTTCCTTCAGATCACGCGGTGTGTCTGTTAAGTCTTTTGATACATTGCTGCTTTTTGCCATAACACTTTTATTTATTGTTAAAAGGAAAACGGGTTGTTGACATAAAGCGGGTGCATATTCTACACCCGCTTTATGATGGGCAAAACACGCATCATTTTTCTGCGTCCTTGTCCGGATTGTTATTGTTCGTATGGGGGTGTTTTTTGCCTGATTTGGCGGCCAGTTGTGTTTGAATATCTGCATCATAGGGTGCGGATACTGCATGTTTGCTGTCTGCTACGCCTGGTCCGGTCATGGCGCCGCCTTTGGCGGCATTGTCTCTTTGCTGATCGTTGTTTTCCGCTGCAAAGCCCTGTTTATCTGTGTTTTCGTTAGGCATACGCGATTGTTTTAAATAGGTGAACAATACTATTATCGCTTTAATTTCTGTGCCAGAAACTTTTACAACGGGCAGGTGCGAATGGCCTATGATTTGAAAGAGTACCTGCATTATTGATTAACCAATAAAAAATACCATGTATGAAACGATTGATTCTTTGCACTGTAGTCCTTGCCGCGATGTATGCCCTGCAGAGTTGTGGAAATAACAATACCGCTAAAACAGACAGTACAGACAGTGCCAAAACCATGAATGAAGCAAAAGGCACGGCTGACAAAGACGTGTCTGATTTTACCGCGAAAGCCGCCAGCGGCGGTTTAATGGAAGTACAATTGGGGCAGTATGCCGCGCAGAATGCCGTGAGCCCACGTGTTAAAGCATTTGGTAATATGATGGTGCAGGACCATACCAAGGCGAATGATGAACTGAAATCCCTTGCGGCAGCACAAAATATTACCCTGCCGGGCGACCTCTCAGACGAGCAGAAGAAACACGTGAACGAGCTGATGCAGAAAAAAGGAAAAGACTTTGATAAAGCTTATATGGATATGATGGTAGATGACCACAAAGAAGATATTGCCGAATTTCAGAAGGCAGGTGACAATTTGAAAGATACTACGATCAAATCATTTGCACAACGTACACTACCTGTGCTGAATGTGCACCTTGATTCGGCCAATGCCATTCATAGCGCGATGAAATAGCATTGTTGGATGGTTGGATGGTTTAATAGGTTCACTAGTTCAAACGTTCAATTTACCGGAGCGGAGGGCTTGATGGTGCGATTTTATCGAAGCGGGTTGATGTTAGGAAGAAGCGCGGCGGGGACAGCGGCTTCGGCAGTGATAAAAATAAAAAAGAGCGCCTGGCGCTCTTTTTTATTTTTTATGCAGGAACAATGAAACAATTGAACAATGAAAACCATTGCCCTAGTTTTCCATGTATGATTCGATGGGTTCGCAGGTGCAAATCAGGTTGCGGTCGCCGTAGGTGTTGTTGATACGGGATACGGATGGCCAGAATTTGCTCTGTGTAACATAGTACAGCGGGAAGGCTGCTTCCTTGCGGGTGTAAGCATGTGCCCATTCATCGGCGCAGATAACAGCCTGGGTATGTGGTGCATTTTTCAGCGGGTTATCTGTTTTGTGTGCTTTGCCTTCTTCAATGGCTTTTATTTCTTCGTAAATGCTGATCATCGCATCGCAGAAGCGGTCCAGCTCAGCCTTGTCCTCACTTTCTGTAGGCTCTACCATGATAGTGCCTGGTACCGGGAAGCTGAGGGTAGGTGCGTGGAAACCATAGTCCATGAGGCGTTTGGCCACATCTTCTGCTTCCACACCGCTGGTTGCTTTAAACGGACGCAGGTCGATGATGAACTCATGCGCGCAGGTGCCGTTGTTGCCGGTGTACAGTATTTTATAATATTTTTCAAGACGCGCTTTCATGTAGTTGGCGTTGAGAATGGCATATTCTGTTGCCATTTTAACACCATCTGCACCCAGCATTTTAATGTAAGCATAGCTGATGAGCAGGATAGAAGCAGAGCCGAATTGTGCTGCAGAAACAGCGCCGTTGGGTTTGCTGCCGTCGCTCCATACCTGGTGACCGGGCAGGTGTGGCGCCAGGTGTGCTTTTACACAAATGGGGCCCATGCCGGGACCGCCGCCGCCGTGCGGGATAGCGAAGGTTTTGTGCAGGTTCAGGTGACATACGTCTGCACCAATGGTAGCAGGTGAAGTAAGGCCAACCTGTGCATTCATGTTCGCGCCATCCATGTACACCTGTCCGCCATACTGGTGGATGGTTTCACAGATTTCGCGGATGCTTTCTTCAAACACACCGTGCGTGCTGGGGTAAGTTACCATCAGGCCGCCGAGCGTGTCTTTGTATTGTTCAGCTTTTGCTTTTAAATCGGCAACATCAATATGTCCGTCTTCATCACTTTTCACCACCACTACCTTCATGCCTGCCATTACTGCCGAAGCAGGGTTGGTACCGTGTGCAGAAATAGGGATTAACACCACATTGCGGTGTGCGTTGTTATTGGCATGGTGGTAAGCCATGATGGTTAACAAGCCGGCATATTCGCCCTGTGCACCGCTGTTGGGCTGCAGGCTGCAGGCATCAAAACCGGTGATCACAGACAGGTACCGGCCCAGCTCGTCGGTGATTTGCTGGTAACCTTTGGCCTGTGCCACAGGTACAAAAGGATGCAGCTGTGAAAATGCAGGCCAGCTTACCGGGATCATTTCCGTAGCGGCATTCAGTTTCATGGTGCAGCTGCCAAGGCTGATCATGCTGGTATTTAAAGACAGGTCTTTGTTCTCGAGCTGTTTCATGTAACGCATCATCTGGCTTTCGCTGTGGTGCGTGTTGAATACAGGGTGCGTGAGATAATCAGAACTGCGTTTTGCAAAAGCAGGGATGGCTGTGAGCGTGTACTCATCGGCATCGAATCCGATGGTGGCTTCATTGAGGCCATTGAGTTCGGCAAACAGGTAAACGATGTCCAGCACATCTTTCTGCGTGGTGGTTTCGTCGAGTGAAATGCCGATGTGTTTGTTATCGAAGTAATGGAAATTGATCTGGTGTTTGTCGCTGATGGCTTTCACCTTGTCTGCATCAACCGCTACTTTAATGGTATCGAAATAATGTGCATGTACGGTTGGGTAACCCAGTTCTGCCAGTGATTCAGACAGTGTTTGCGTAAGCAGGGCAACACGTTCAGCCATCTGTTTTAAACCTGCGGGACCATGGTACACGGCATACATGGCAGCCATATTGGCCAGCAGTGCCTGTGCGGTACAGATATTGGAAGTTGCTTTTTCGCGTTTGATGTGCTGTTCACGTGTTTGCAGGGCCATGCGCAGGGCACGGTTGTTCTGTGCGTCAATGCTCACGCCGATCAAACGGCCGGGCATATTGCGTTTGAATTCTTCTTTGGTGGCAAAGAATGCTGCATGCGGGCCGCCATAACCCAACGGAACACCAAAACGCTGCGCGCTGCCTACGGCAACGTCTGCGCCCAGTTCGCCGGGTGTGGTAAGCAGGGTTAAAGCCAGCAGGTCGGTTGCCATGGTAACAAAGCCGCCTACATGGTGTACGTTGGCGATAAAGCCGCGGTAATCTTCAATAGAACCTTCGCTGTTGGGGTATTGTATAAAGGCACCGAAATACGTATCGTCGAGCAGTGCCTTGCGGAAATCGCCGAATACCAGTTCAATGCCGATAGGAGTGGCCCTTGTAACCAGTACATCGCGTGTTTGGGCAAAAACGCTGTTGTCTACAAAGAATTTTGGTTTGGTAATATTGTCTGTTTTGTTCACCTGGTGAAAAAACATGGCCATGGCTTCGGCTGCTGAAGTGGCTTCGTCTAACAGGGAGGCGTTGGAGATTTCCATGCCTGTTAAGTCGCTCACCATGGTTTGAAAGTTCAGCAGGCTTTCGAGGCGGCCCTGTGAAATTTCGGCCTGGTAAGGGGTGTACTGTGTGTACCATCCCGGGTTTTCGAACACATTGCGCAGGATAACACTTGGCGTAATGGTATTGTAGTAACCCTGGCCAATGTAAGTTTTGAATAACTGGTTTTTAGCGGCAACCTGCTGCAGTTCGGCCAGGTATTCCTGCTCGCTGATGGCAGCCGGCAGGTTTAACGGTGCCTGCAGGCGGATGGCGGCAGGTACGGTTTTATTGATCAGTTCATCTAAACTGCCCACACCGATGGTTTGCAGCATGGCCTTTGTATCGGCAGCATTAACACCGATATGCCTTCTCTGGAACTCGCTGGATTGTGCTTCAAATAGATTCATGACTATTGTTGACCACTTTTTTTGAAAAGAATGCGCAAAGTTACGATGTAGAAGGTTCAAAAAAGCAATTTCTTGTGAATGGGGAAAGGTTGTGCAATCGCTTGTGTTGTTGAAGAAAGACGAGCAAACCCGCAAAGGCATAAATACGTTGTTTCACCAGGTAACAATTGTGCGGTTAATCGTGCATAAAAGCGGCAGGCCCACCCGTAGCGATTTACCGGGAATGAATCAGTTTATTGATTATTAATCAATTAGCGCACATGATTCGATCATGATTCGATCATCATTCGCTCATGGTTAGCCCGTGAGTAGGTGAAGTATAGGTGAGCAGTTGGCGAAGCGGCTGCGTAACCAACGGTATCGACTGTTGCAAAGGCATTTGATGATGCGCGCTGTGGTGTTTAATTATTTCATAATCAATTATATACGATTGTAATAGCACCCTGTAAACAACGTTACACAATTTGGTTTTAAGTACAATACTTTGTACATTAGTGGAATGAAAGCGAGAATAAGCAATAAAGGCCGTGCGCTCCTCAAAACTCCTGGGGCAGTATACGCTATGCTCGATGCCATCAACGACAAGCAAGATGCCTTTCTTCATGGCGAGGTTATCTCTTTTTTAGTACCTGCCACATCTGCCCAAGGTGCAGCAGCTAAGCCCAAAACCATGATGGTTCGCTTGTCTTCCGCTGTTGATAATCAAAAATAATCTTTGTACGCTAACCTATTATTAACTGCCGCATGAACATTGCGCTTGGGGCGTTTATTCTTACCCTGCTTTTCCTGCCTGCTATCTCTTTCCGCATGTCTGTAAACCGGGAAGAAAACCTCAAAGAGCTATTGGGCACTTTGTCTTTTACAGATTCTATCTGGGTTTTTAGCCTGATACCCATTTTTATACATGTATTATTATTGCTTACGCTGTTTATCTTCGGCCTATACGTAAAGTTTGACCTTATTCTTAATATACTTTACTCCAATAAGGATTTTCCTATTGATAACCGGGTGTTTGGGCATGATGTGCTGTCGTTTCTGGCTTACTGCTTTGTTGCTATACTTACCGGCTACCTGCTGGGGTTGCTGGTTAACCGTCTGGAACTGCGTTACGGGTGGATTACCCGTTTACTGGGCCTCGGCAACGAGTGGTACGAGGTGTTTGAAGGCATTGTATTTAATGAAAATGGTGAACGGCAAAAAACAGCATCGATAGATGTTACCTATGTAAGCGTACTGTCAAATACCAAAGAATCTACGGTAATATACTCCGGCATATTGGTGAATTACTACTACAAACCACGTTCTACCGAGCTGGATTACCTGGTATTACAGCAGGCTACACGCCGCGACCTGCGCAAGGAGCATGTAAACCAGGGAGCACGCAGCAGGGATTATTACTCCGCAAAAACCGGTCAGCCGGTGCCTATACCGGGCGAGTATTTTATTGTGCCCATGAGCCAGGTACTGAACATCAATGTATCGTACCTGAGTATTGTAAACGGTAATGGCGTTAAGCCGGCTGTGTAAAAACAACAACGGCCTGTACGTTACAGGCCGTTTGTTTATACAATATTTTCCTTTTTCCCCTTCAATATTCGTTATCCCCTGTTCTCCAAAGGAGTCCTTCGGACCCTGTTCGTTATTCCTCAGGATTGCCTGCTTACCATAGCCCCAACCGGCACCTGGCCTTCTTCGGCGGCGCGCATTTCTTCGCTGGTCATACGGCTGCCGTCGTGGCTCCAGCCGGGAGGGCCCAGCACATAGCCTATTTTCTCCTGGATGGTGAGGTCTTCGCGGGAAACGTCCTGCACCATCTGTTTCCATTCGTGGAAAACAAGGTTGCCGGGATTGGTATCAACCAGGTCGGTGGTAAGGCCGTATTTAATGGGCTGGTATTCTTCGGCGGGCAGTTCGGCCTGGAAGGTGCCAAATATTTTGTCCCAGATAATCAGGAACATACCCATATTCTTGTCGAGGTATTTGGGATTGCTGGCATGGTGTACGCGGTGGTGCGATGGGGTAACCAGGATATATTCGAGCCAGCCCAGTTTGTTTACCAGTTCCGTATGTACCAGTGTTCCCCATATTTGCGTGGCAGAGTACATGAATACAATATCGAGGGGTTGAAAACCCAGCCATGCCAGGGGAATAAAGTAAATGAAGCGGTACAGCGGCTCAAATACCGATGAGCGGAAGCCGATGGTAAAATTGAAATAGCGTGAACTGTGGTGGGTAACGTGCACGGCCCAGAAAAGACGTACTTCATGGTCGAACCGGTGCAGCCAGTAATACATAAAATCTTCTGCTACCAGCAGCATAATCCAGTAGGCAACCACGTGCTGCCAGGTCATTAAAGCATGTTGGAAAAAATAACCGAGTATGCCAACATATGCCGCCCTGAAAATAATGTCCAGTCCGGCATTCAGCAGGGTGAGGTATACATTGTGCACAGTGTCTTTCACCGTGTAAGCCTTACGGTGCTGCATGTGTGTAAGCACTAACTCTAGACCAATAATGATGATGTATACCGGCATCGAAATCAGAATCAGCCATTGTTCTCTTAATCCTTCCATGTTAATGGGTTACCTTTGGGTTATTACTGCAAAGTAACGGAATGCAAGGTAATGTTCATTAAAAGGATTTTTTAACGTTTTGTATACATGGGTGAAGTAAAACTGGATAACTGGCAAAAAAAGTCAGCCGAGCATCAGAAAAAGTACAAACAATTATTGCAGCGGGCAGATAAAAACAAAGTGTTAAAACAGCTGCCCGACCTGCACGAAGAGGCATTCACGCACGTGAACTGCCTGGATTGCGCTGCCTGTTGTAAAAACTATTCCCCCCGTTTTAAAACCCCTGATATCAAACGCATTAGCAAACACCTGGGCATGCGTGAAAGCGTTTTTATCGATACCTATCTGCGGCTCGATTCAGATGGCGATTACGTGGTAAAACAATCTCCCTGCCCGTTTCTGGGGGCCGATAATTACTGCGGCATATACGAGGTGCGCCCGTCTGACTGTGAACGCTTTCCCTATACAGATGAAGATGTTTTGCTGAAAAGGCCACAGATCACGCTGAAAAATTCAACATTTTGTCCGATTGTGTATTATGTGTTAGAGAAATTGATTGACGGGTAAATTGTATAATTGCTTGATGGTTTCATTGTTTAAGGGTTTGAAGTTGAATGTTTAAAGTTGGCTGAGTTGATATTTTTTTCATTAAAACCTGTAACCCTGTATGGCGCATTTACCGCATTTGATTGAAGACCTGGCTTTAATTCTCGTTGCCGCAGGACTGGTGACTTTGTTGTTTAAATGGCTGAAACAGCCGCTGGTACTGGGGTATATAGTGGCCGGCCTGCTGGTGGGTTCACATATCTCCTTTGTACCCACTGTTTCCGATGTAGCCAATATTAATACACTGGCCGAAATAGGGGTAATCTTCCTGTTGTTTAGCCTGGGACTTGAATTTAGTTTTAAAAAGCTGGTGCGCGTAGGCGGCACTGCAGGTGTTACCGCGATCGTGGAAATTGCGGGCATGCTGCTGCTGGGTTATGGTGCAGGGCGTTTAATGGGATGGTCGGGTATGGACAGTATTTTTCTCGGCGGTATTTTGTCTGTATCCAGCACCACCATTATCATCCGGGCATTTGAAGAGCTGGGGGTAAAAAGCCAGCAGTTTGCCGGGCTGGTATTCGGGGTGCTGATTGTAGAAGACCTGGTGGCTATATTGATACTCGTGTTATTGTCTACACTGGCCGTGAGCCGCGATTTTGCAGGTGGTGACTTACTGGTTACGGTGCTGAAACTGTTATTCTTCCTGGTATTGTGGTTTGTGTCGGGGATATTCCTGCTGCCCAGTTTTCTGCGTTTTACACGCAAGCTGATGAGTGAGGAAACCCTGCTTATTGTGGCCCTTGCGCTTTGCCTGGGTATGGTGGTGCTGGCAACACATGCCGGCTTTTCGCCTGCACTGGGTGCGTTTGTGATGGGCTCTATTCTTGCAGAAACAACACTTGCCGAACGCATTGAACACCTGGTTAAACCTGTGAAAGATTTGTTTGCTGCCGTGTTCTTTGTATCGGTGGGTATATTGATTGATCCCGGTGCCATTGCCGCCCACAAAGGGCCGGTGATTATTTTAACACTGCTTACCATTTTTGGCAAACTCATCAGCACCATGCTGGGCGCGCTGTTATCGGGCCAGCCGCTGAAACAATCCATACAGGCGGGTATGAGCCTTGCGCAGATTGGTGAGTTCTCTTTTATCATTGCTACGCTGGGCATTACACTGAAAGTAACCAGCAGTTTTCTGTATCCTATTGCAGTGGCTATTTCGGCCATCACTACATTTACCACGCCTTATTTTATCCGCTGGTCAGAGCCGGTGTACAACCGCATTAACAGCTGGCTGCCTGCGCGTGTGCGCGACAGTTTAAATAAATACGCATCGGGCACGCAGCAGATACGTGCAGAGAATAAATGGAAGGTAGTACTGAAAGCCTACAGTACCATTATCGTGATCAATGGCATAGTAGCCGTGGCCATTATACTGCTGGCACTGCGTTTCCTGGCGCCGCTGCTGCAACAGAAAATAGCACAGCCCTGGCTGGCCAATACCATTACGCTGGTGATTGCGCTGGTGGCCATGGTGCCTTTTTTATGGGGCATGGTAGCCAAACGGCCTGAATCATCTGCTTATGTTGATTTGTGGCTTGATAAAAAATACAACCGCGGTCCGCTCGTGATTATTGAAATAGTGCGCAATCTTATTGCCATTGCATTGCTGGGCGGTTTGGTTGACGGACTGTTTTCGAGCGGCATTGCGCTGCTGGTGGTAGTACCGGTAATGGCGGGTATGTTGTTTGTGTTTTACCGCCGCCTGCATCATTACTATCACCGTATTGAAAAACGTTTTCTGCGCAACCTGCATGCACGCGAAAGGGCGGCAGCCGCTGTTTCCAAACCCAATGAATCATTAACGCCATGGGATGCGCACTTAGCAGATTTTGAAATACATGCTGATGCGCCCTTTACCGGCAACACGCTGGAAAGCCTGGCCTGGCGTGAACAATACGGCATCAATATCGCCTTTATTAAAAGAGGGGAACGTATTATTTATGCCCCCAGCCGCTATGAAAAACTCTTTCCCTACGATGCAATTGGCGTAATAGGCACCGATGAGCAAATGCAGCGTTTCAGGAAAATTATAGACACTGTGCCTGCCGAGCAGCCCGCTGCAGATATTGAAAACATTGTACTGCAAACCATCGTGGTGGATGAAATCACACGCCTGAAGGGCAAAACCATCCGTGCTTCGGGTATCCGTGAAAAAACAAACGGTTTGGTGGTGGGTATTGAACGCAATGGCGAACACCTGCTGAATCCTGCGTCAGATACGGAGTTCCAGTGGAGTGATGTGATATGGATTGTGGGAGACAGGCGGTTGATTACAGCCTATAAAAAAGGCAGCAGTGTAGGAAAACAGTGAACAGTGAATAGTCAATAGTCAATGGATCTTAGCTGTACTTGCCTGAATAAGGTTGACTTTTTTTGTAGATAATAGACCTCGTTGTAAAGTAATGTTTTTTCTGATACAGCTGATTAAAGCGGTTCATTTGCAAAAGACATTGCTTTGCAACGAGGATTCTTTTTTATAGATTTTCCATTTGGGTCTTTGTGCTTTCTTCAGCCCTTTCAGCCAGCGTTCATAGTCTGCCGGAGAACGCCAGCCCAGGCTTTGATGGATTCTTTTTTCATTATAGTGCCTGATTGCTTTAGGCACAAGCCGTTGTAACTGCT
>NZ_QTJU01000005.1 GCF_003412455.1 Deminuibacter soli
AGAATCCTCGTTGCAAAGCAATGTCTTTTGCAAATGAACCGCTTTAATCAGCTGTATCAGAAAAAACATTACTTTACAACGAGGTCTATTATCTACAAAAAAAGTCAACCTTATTCAGGCAAGTACATTCATTCACTATTGCCTATTCACTATTCACCAGTGATCCCCCTTACTTCCGTTTCCCCTACTTTTGCGCGATGAACCTGACAGAAAGAGACAAACAATATATCTGGCATCCGTTTACACCACAGAAAAACATGCCTGTACCCATGCCCGTGGCTTCGGCCAAAGGCACCCTGCTGTACGATACCGATGGCAATGCTTACATCGACGCCATCAGCAGCTGGTGGGTAACCATTCATGGCCATGCACACCCCTACATTGCCGGGCAGCTGTACAAACAGGCCCTCACGCTGGAGCAGGTGATCTTCGCCGGCTTTACGCACGAACCGGCTGTATCACTGGCAGAAAAACTGCTGCAACTGCTGCCCGGTAATTTCAGCAAGGTGTTTTACAGCGATAATGGCTCTACCGCTACCGAGGTATCCTTAAAAATGGCCGTACAATACTGGTGGAACAAAGAACAGCGCCAGCGCAAAAAGATCATCGCACTGAAAAACTCCTATCATGGTGATACATTCGGCGCTATGAGTGTGAGCGACCGCAGTGTGTTTACACTCGCTTTTCATGATCTGCTGTTTGAAGTACTGTTTATTGATGCCCCTGCCCCGGAGAATATTGCAGACAGCATTGCCCTGCTGCAGCAACACAGCAATGAAACCGCTGCCATTATTTATGAACCGCTGATACAGGGCGCGGGCGGACTGAAAATGTATAATGCCGCTTCACTGAATCAACTGCTCGCAGCCGCCAAAGAAGCCGGTATTTTATGTATTGCCGATGAGGTGATGACAGGCTTTGGTCGCACAGGCAAGCTGTTCGCCAGTGAATACATCAATATCAAGCCCGATATTATTTGCCTAAGCAAGGGACTTACCGGCGGCACCATGCCATTGGGTGTTACTGCCTGCACCGATGTTATTTACCAGGCTTATGTACAGGACGATCAGCTGAAGACCTTCTTCCACGGCCATTCCTTTACCGCCAACCCGCTTGCATGCACAGCAGCGCTGGCCAGCCTGCACCTGCTGCAACAGCCCGGCGCCATGGAGCGTATTGATAGCATTGTACAAAGCCACCGGCAATTTGCCACCACCATCACCGGCCATCCGCACATCAAAAACCTGCGCCAGCTGGGCACCATCCTGGCCTTCGAAATAAACAAGGGGAAAGACGAGTACCTGAACAATATCAGTCAAACCATTACTGCGCAATGTTTGCAGGAAGGCGTATACCTGCGCCCCCTGGGCAATACGGTGTACCTGATGCCGCCTTATTGCATTACTGCGGATGAGCTGAGCAAGGTGTATGAGACGGTACGCAAAGTAATTGCCTAATGTGGAAACCACTGGTGAAAAGTGAATAGTCAATAGTGAATAAAACAGCCACCGTTGCCGTTGCCAGTGTCCCCACCGGCAACATTCGCACGACAGGAAACAGCTGCAAGCCTGTTTGGTATAAATCGCCTCCGGCGACAGGTTTTATACTCGCTTAGATCGTCTCGACGTGTCGACTGTCGATTCTCGAAATTGTTACTCGAGATCACTTACCACTCACCTGCTTTTATCACTCCCCGCTTACTGCCTTCACATTATTGCTTCTATCTGCATCCGGCAGCTTTGCATCCGGGTCAATGGTTACCTTATCGGCTGCTGCAGGCACAGGTATGGTAATGGTAGTTGCTTTTTGCTGCAGCCAGGTTTCCACAGGCAGTGTAAAGCGCTGGTGTGTGCCATTGAGCAGGGCAATATCAACCACAGCAGGGAAAGCCTGTTTATCGAGATTTGCAAAGCTGATACGCACCACCTGCCGGTTACCTTCTTTTGCATTTACAGCATTTGTTACCGCAACATCATAACGCCAGTTATTGTAAAACCAGCTTCTCCAGAACCAGCTCAGGTCTTCACCTGCCCCATTGTCCATAGCGCGGAAAAAGTCTTCCGGCTGCGGATGTTTGAAAGCCCAGTGTGCGATGTATTGTTTAAACGCATAGTCAAAACGGTCGGCGCCGAGAATCTGCTCGCGCAGCAATACCAGTCCGAATGCAGGTTTGAAATATGTTAAGGGGTGACGGTATTTCTCCGGTATCGCATCGGGCGCAGTCATGATAGACGGGCAGGCCGGGTCAACGAGCACCGGCACAATTTCATCAGCGGGATTGCCGCCGCCTTCTGCGTATTCTGCATCGCGTTTGGGTGCATATTCGCCCTTGTTAAAAACATCCGATGCATAAATATCGATAAACGTGTTAAAGCCCTCATCCATCCAGGCAAAGCGTCGTTCGTCAGAACCGACGATCATGGGAAACCAGTTATGGCCAATTTCATGGGCCGTTACCCAGAACAGTTCCTTGCCTTTATCGGTGATGCCGTCGAATAAAATACCGGGATACTCCATGCCGCCTGCAATACCTGCTTCGTTGATGGCTACGGAGTAAGGATAGGGAAACCATTTCTCTGAAAAGTATTCAATAGAACCTTTCAGGTATTCCGTAGCACGGCCCCATGCCTCGTTGCCGGCGCTTTCAACCGGGTATACACTCATGGCCATTGACTTTTTACCATTGGGCAACCGCACGCCGGCTGCATCCCATATGTATGCACCGGATGCGCCGAAAGCCACGTCACGCGTGTTTTTCATGAGGTAGTGCCAGCTAAGGGTGCCGCTGTGTACAGGTCGTGATGCAGGGTCACCTATTTCAGCAGCGCTGCGAATCATGATGGTCTTGTCGCTGTTGCGTGCCTGCGCCAGGCGTGCGATCTGTTGTTTGGTGAGCACGGTTTCAGGGTTCAGCAAATCACCCGGACCGGCAACAATGATATCCCAGGGAACCGTAACGGTATAATCAATATCACCATAATCATAATAGAATTCGCTGGCCAGGTATGGCAGGGTATTCCAGCCGCGTGCGGCATCGTACACGCACATATGCGGAAACCATTGTGCTATTTCATAAATAGTACCCTTGCTGGTGGCTACATAATCTGTACGGCCGCCAAAAGCACCGGGAATGGTATAATGATAACTGATCTGTAAAGTAATTGTACCGCCCTTGGGTGCCAGTGGTTTGGCAAGGCGCACCTGCATGCGTGTATCGGTAATGGTGTAATTGGCCTGTACAGCTGCATTCGGGCTGGTTGTTACACCGGTGATCACAAAACCATTGGTATGTGCAGGTGCAGTAGCGCCGGTTAAAAAGTTGGAACGGGCATCACTGCGGTATGTATTCTGATCCAGGTTCAGCCACAGGTATTCAAGTGAATCAGGACTATTATTGGTATAGGTAATGATGGCAGTGCCGGTTAATTCTTTCGAAGTTGTATCAATGGTGGCATGCAAACGGTAGTCTGCCCGGTTTTGCCAGTACTGCGGGCCGGGATTGCCATTGGCTGCATGTATCGCGTCGCCGTTCTGGGTATAAAATACCGGCGAAAACAATGCAGCCGGCTGATACTGTGATGCTGCACCTGTTTGTGCATATGCAGCACCGGTTGCGCACAGGGCCATACCACACAAAAAAGAAAGGGAATGTTTTCTCATGATAAAACGATAATCAAACAATATTTTAATGATAGCGGGTAAAAATAAGCGTAAGCGCTGAGCTGCAAGCGATATAACGGTGCTTTTCTTTTAATAAGGCATCATCCGTGCAGATACAACAGCAAAAGCAGTGCAGATGCGACAGCTAAAATTTGGTTTTTATTTTTTTTATATATATTTTTATTCCAGCATCTGCAATAACCAAAACTGCAACTGAAATCCCTTTATCCTTTGTTCCCACTGTTACTAATACATTAATGGCTTGCCAGGTACCGTACCCTTGGCTTAACGTTTCTACTGTTTGTATTTATTTTAATCTGTACCATTTGAACAATGGTGGTTTGTACTGCCATAAACCCTTGTAACAGCCCGTTTTTATTCCAACTTGCCATTACCATTTTCACCAGCGTTTGTAGCGCAATTTTTTCGTATGCCCGTGCGTGCCTTCTGCAAACCCGGAGATGAATTGTTATGCCCAACCGGCTTTTTGTTGAAGAATAGCATGAATGAATAAAAATAAATAAGATTGAACAACGATTGTCTTGCCCTTGAAAGTAGTTTGCCTTGCCATGTAATAACCATTTGAACTGCACCTTAAAAAAATGCGACCATGACTAGTACTACTTTTATCGTGGGTATAACCCCTTTTGAACAGCCCGACGCAGATTTAGCCGTAGCCCTTGCCAAAGCCGGCCTGTTCCCTGTTATCCACGCAGGGCGCGATGCGGTGAAGGCCAATGCAGCCGTAGCACGGTTTACTGCACAATGCAGCTTACCCTTCGGCATCTGTTTTCCTGAAACATTCTCCGGCACTGTTGATTTGCCGCAGCAGGCCACCATGGCCATTGTTCCCTTTCACTCAAGACTGCCCATACCACGTCATGTACAGTTATACTACCAGGTATATTCACTGGAAGAAGCACTGGCAGCAAGCGCTGCAGGCGCAACAGCACTTGTACTCAAAGGCAGTGAAAGCGGTGGCTGCAGCGGGGATACGGCCGCCTTTATATTGTTACAGCAGGTATTACAGCAAGCACCCGGCATCCCGGTGTTGCTGCAGGGTGGCATAGGCGTGCACAACGCAGCAGCAATAACCGCACTGGGCGCAGCAGGTGTAGTGCTCGATAGCCAGCTGGCCTTGTTTCCTGAAAGCAATATTCCCAAAAGCACACGCACTATCTGCGAAAAGCTCAATGGCAGCGAAACCAGGCTGATAGGGCATTACCGCGTACTGGTGCGGCCAGATTCACCGGCATTGACTGATGACGCAGTTATTACAGACTACTTTACCGGTTACGATGTTACGCAGGCTTACCTGCCCATTGGCCAGGATATAACACTGGCGATTGACCTGCAACAGCAATACAAAAAACTCAGCCGCCTGTATTTTGCCATGCGTGAAGCCATGCACGGCCATTTAAAACAGGCACAGCATTTTAATATACTCAGCGCAGGCAACAAACTTGCGCAGCAACTGCAACTCACCTACCCCATTGCACAAGGCCCCATGACACGCGTAAGCGATGTGCCTGCCTTTGCAGCAGCCGTCGCAAATGCAGGCGCACTGCCATTTGTAGCCTTATCGCTGTTAAAAGGTGAACAGGCAAAACAACTGCTGCGCGAAACCAAACAGCAGGCCAACGGCAACACCTGGGGAGCAGGCATACTCGGGTTTGCTGACGCGGAACTGCGCAACGAACAGATTGGTTATATACTGGAAGAAAAACCACCGGTAGTACTTATTGCAGGCGGTACACCCGCACAGGCCAAATCGATGGAGCAGGCCGGCATACCGGCTTTTCTGCATGTACCTTCTGCATCGCTGCTTGATTTATTTCTACGCGAAGGCGCAACAAAGTTTGTGTTCGAAGGCAGGGAATGCGGGGGGCATGTAGGCCCGCTGTCGAGCCTGGTGTTGTGGGAAAAACAGATCAACCGGCTGTTGCAGGAAGACGATCTCAGCCGCATCTCCATATTTTTTGCAGGTGGCATACACGATGCACGCAGCGCTGCACTGGTAGCCACCATGGCCGCACCACTGGCTGCACGCGGTGCAGCGATCGGCGTACTCATGGGCACTGCTTATTTGTACACGCAGGAAGCAGTGAGCACCGGCGCCATACTGCCCCAGTTTCAGCAACAGGCCATAGCACAGCAACACACGGTATTGCTCGAAACAGCACCGGGCCATGAAACACGTTGCCTGCAATCGCCTTTTACTGATTTCTTTAAACAGGAGAAGCTACGCCTGCAGCAGGAAGGCGTTCCTAAAAAAGAAATATGGGAACAGCTGGAATCGCTGAATGTAGGCCGCCTGCGTATTGCAGCGAAAGGACTTGAACGCAATGGCAACAACCTGCAGCAACTCAACGAACAGCAGCAGCTGCAAAACGGCATGTACATGATTGGGCAGGTAGCTGCCCTGCAAAACAAAGTGCTTACCATGCAGCAACTGCACCAGGCGGTTGCAATGGACAACTATGCACTATTACAACAAGCCATGCTGCCTGAGCAGCCTGTGCACGACGATCAGGCACTGAACATAGCCATTGTAGGCATGGCATGTATCTATCCCGGTGCCCGGAACGTGGAAGAGTTCTGGCGCAACATTATACTTGGGAAAGATGCCGTAACCGAAGTACCGGATGAACGCTGGAACAAAGCACTGTACTACGATCCCGCCTCTGTCAATGGAGATAAAACACCCAGCAAATGGGGCGGCTTTATTCCATCTATCGACTTCGATCCGCTGGCCTTTGGTATTCCCCCGCAATCACTTGCCGCCATAGAACCCACGCAGCTGTTAAGCTTGCTGGTAGCCAAACAGGCATTGGACAATGCCGGTTATGGCAGTGATGCATTAAACAAAGAAAACGTATCGGTGATCATCGGAGCAGAAGGCGGTAACGATTTGGCAGGCAGTTATACATTCCGCTCGCTGTTTACGCAGTTATTTGGCGAAATACCCGCTGAGCTGGATGCTGCGCTGCCAAGAATGACGGAAGATTCCTTCCCCGGTGTACTTGCCAATGTAATTTCAGGCCGTATTACCAACCGCCTTGACCTGGGTGGCAGAAACTATACGGTAGATGCTGCCTGCGCTTCTTCCCTGGCTGCGCTTGACCTCGCCTGCCAGGAACTGCAACTCGAAAAATCAGACATGGTGCTGGCCGGCGCTGCCGACCTGCACAACAGCATATGCGACTACCTCCTGTTCTCCAGCACGCAGGCCCTTTCCCGCAAAGGCCGCTGCAGCACATTCGACGCAGGGGCCGATGGCATTGCCCTAGGCGAAGGCATTGCGATGCTGGTACTGAAACGCCATGCCGATGCTAAACGCGACGGAGACACGGTTTACGCCGTGATTAAGGGCATCGGCGGCTCAAGCGATGGCAAGAGCCTCGGGCTGACCGCGCCGCGCAAAAACGGCCAGTTACGCGCCCTGGAGCGCGCCT
Source organism: Deminuibacter soli (assembly GCF_003412455.1). Taxonomy (GTDB): domain Bacteria; phylum Bacteroidota; class Bacteroidia; order Chitinophagales; family Chitinophagaceae; genus Deminuibacter; species Deminuibacter soli. The sequence goes on from NZ_QTJU01000005.1 coordinate 7,116, forward strand.
ACACGCAGGCAGGCATTTCACCTGCTGCCGCAGGTTTAATTGAAGCACATGGTACAGGTACCGTTGTAGGTGATAAAACAGAACTGAGCGCGCTGTCGCAAATGTTCCAGCAGTCAGGGGCTTTAACTGCACAAACCTGGCTGGGATCGGTAAAAACACAGATTGGCCATACCAAGTGCGCAGCCGGTCTGGCCGGTGTTATCAAAGCAGCCTTGTCTGTATACCATGGTGTAAAACCTGCAACACTTCACCTTAGCACGCCCAATGCATATTATAAAGCAGGTGAAAGTCCGTTTGCCTTTAACCAGGTAGCCGGTGTATGGAACAGCACACGCCGCGTAGCCGGTATCAGTGCTTTTGGCTTTGGCGGCACCAATTTCCATGCAGTGATAGAAAACGATACACAGGCAGCTGCACCCGCTGCACTCAGCATATTACAGGCGTGGCCATCGGAGTTGTTTGTGTTCAGGGGAAAACAATTCAGTGATGCGCAAACACTGCTGCGCAGTGTGCATACCCTGCTGCAACACAACGATGGCACCAGTTTAACCAGTATTGCCTTCAGCCTGCACCAGTACAGCAACGATCCCATCCAGCTGTGTATTGTGGCCAATGATGCAGAAGACCTTGCTGTAAAAATCAACCTGGCCTTATCAGGCGCAGCAGCAACCGGCGTATACCCGCTGCAGCCCGTAGCAGGCAAGGTAGCCTTCCTGTTTCCCGGGCAGGGCAGTCAGCGTATTAACATGGCGCGCGACCTGTTTGTGTGTTTCCCTGCGCTGCGCAGCTGGCTGGCGCAATACCCTGCTTATGAACAACTGCTTTTCCCTGCTGCCGTGTTTACTGCGCAACAGGCAGAAGAACAGAAACAAGCCATTAAAGACACACGCATAGCACAACCCCTGCTGGGCATTACAGGCATGGCCATTGCACAACTGTTACAACTGCTGGGTATTACGCCCGATATGGCAGGCGGACATAGTTATGGCGAACTGCCTGCGCTTTGCCTGGCAGGCGTTTTTGCACCCGATCAGCTGGTGCCCTTAAGTGAACAGAGAGCCAAAGCCATACTCGATGCCATTGAAGATGACAAAGGCACCATGATGGCCGTAAGCTGCAACGAAAACGATTTGCAGCAAATACTTTCGCTTGAACCGGGTGTTTATGCCGTTAACCACAACTCGCCCCAGCAATGGGTGCTCGCCGGTGGCACGGAACCGATGGAACGCCTGATGCAGCAGCTGAGAGACCGGAAGACTTCCTTCCGCCAGCTCGAAGTAGCGTGTGCCTTTCACAGTCCGCTGTTAAGCAAATCAAAAGCATTGTACCAGCAGGTATTGAACAATGTGCCATTCCGCGCGCCGGCCATACCGGTATGGAGCAATACCACGGCCGAACGTTACCCCACAACAGCCACTGCCATCAAGGAACGCTTAACCGATCACCTGGTGCAGCCCGTACTGTTCAGCGCACAGGTACAGCAGATGTACGCAGCCGGGGCAAGGGTGTTTATAGAAGCAGGTCCGGGCAAGGTGTTGAGCGGACTGGTTAAAAACATTCTTGGTAAAGACGAACTGTTGTTACACACCGAAGACAAAGACCAGCACGGTATTACCCACCTGCTGCATATGCTGGGCCGGTATATTGCCAGCGGTCGCGAAGTGGCCTTACAGCAATTGTTTGCCGGCAGAAAAGCAGCGATACTCAATCTCGACAACCCGCTGCAACATGCACGCAGCAACACCGTATGGAAGGTAAATGGCCATATGGCCCTGCCTGTAACCGGCAAACTGCCGCCGCATGGCGCCATGCCGGTTACCACGCCACTGCAATTAACACAGCCACACTGGCAAACAGCCGCACCGGTTGCAGCCGGCACATCTGAACAGGTGGTGCAGGAATACCTCAGCAATATCAAAGCATTGATACAGGCGCAGCGCGATGTAATGATGGGCTTTCTTGGCAACCCGCAGTTGCCCGCAGTTACCCCGGCCGTAGTAGTACAGCCCGCAGCAGCACAGCAATTGCCATCACCACAACCAGCAGTGGCAGCTGTAACAACTGCAACACCTGTTGTGGCAGACCTGAAACAACTACTGCTCCACATAGTAAGTGATAAAACAGGTTATCCTGCAGACATGCTGGGCATGGATATGGACATGGAAGCCGACCTGAGCATTGATTCCATCAAACGCACCGAAATACTGGGCGAGCTGAAACTGCGACTAGGTGGTGATTGGAACGGCAGCACCGAACAACTGTCACAGGGCAAAACACTGCAGGCATTGTTACAGGTACTGCAAAGCGCCGCGCCCGTACAGGCAGCCGTAGCACTGGTTACAGCAGCTGAACAAACACATATCGTATCATTCAGCGCAGCAGAACTGAAACAGATTTTACTGAATGTTGTAAGCGATAAAACCGGCTACCCCGCAGATATGCTGGGCATGGAGCTTGACCTGGAAGCCGATCTCAGTATCGATTCCATCAAACGCATGGAAATTATCGGTGAACTCAAAACAAAAACAGGCTTCAGCGGAAGCGACCAGCAAAGCGAACAGCTAAGCGCCCTTAAAACCCTGCAGGCACTGGTCAACTGGCTGGCCGAAACCCTCACCCGCAGCTTTGAGCCGGTAAAGGAAGCGCAGAAGATTATTGAAGAAGGATTCACACCTGCCACGGGCAATGCTGTACTCAGCCGCCTGCGGCTGGAAAAAACTGCGCAGCCTTTAAGCAGCGCCAATAGCCACAACCTGCAGGGATGCAGCTTTGCCGTTGCCGGAGATACAGCAACATTGAACGAATTACAGGCATTACTGCATCCGCTTGGCGCAACCGCAGTACAAGCATTGCCGGGACAAATGCCTGTGCATTGTGACGGGTTTATACAACTGGACCTGTTTAATACATCATCACCGCTCAGCATCGCCGATAGCATGGCCATGCTGCAGCAACTCAACTGGCAGCAGCTGAAATGGGTACTGGCTGCAAGCGACCTGACTGCACATGCACGCAATGAAAACACAGCTGAAGTACTAAGCCGCATACAGGGATACCAGGGGTTTATCAAAAGCCTTGCAAAAGAATACGAACACGTATGCTGCAGCAGCATTGAGTTGCAGCAGCCCATGCCCGCCGATCAGCTCGCAGCACTATTGCTGGGCGAACTACAGTATGCCACCACAAGCGCAGCCATCAGCTACGATAATGGTCACCGTTTTGTGCTGCAGCCCATGCCTGCAGCATTGGAAACACATACCGCTTCTGCCCTGCAGCTCACCAAGGAAAGCGTGGTACTGGTATTGGGAGGTGCACAGGGCATTACTGCAGAACTGATGATTCGCTTTGCGCAGGATTATCCCTGCCACTTTATACTCGTAGGCCGCTCTGCCGACCCGCGTGAACTGGCAGCAACAGCCGGCAGCCACCTGCACACCAAAGAGCAGATCAAACAATGGCTGATCACAGGCGGCACGGTGAAACGCCCTGCAGAAATAGAACAGCGCACCCAGGAAATACACAAGAACAACCAGGCCCGCAAAACCATTACCGCACTGGAGCAAACAGGCGCAACCGTTAGTTATTATTCGCTGGATGCACGCGATGAAACAGCACTTGCACAGCTGGTACAGCAACTGTACAGCACCTATGGCCGCATAGATGGCGTAGTGCATGGTGCCGGTTTACTGGAAGACAAATTGTTTGCACAAAAAACACCGGAATCGTTTGAGCGCGTGTTTACCACCAAGGTAAACCCCATGCGTGTGTTGGCTGCACAATTACAGCCAGGCCTGCAATTCATGGTATTGTTTTCGAGCGTGGCCTCGGCCTATGGCAACCGCGGGCAAACTGATTATGCCGCAGCCAACAGCGTGCTGGACGCCAGTGCAGCATTGCTGCGCAGCAAACTGAATACACATGTGATAGCCATTAACTGGGGCCCGTGGAAGGGAACAGGCATGGTATCGCCCAGCCTGGAACGGGAGTACGAACGCAAGGGCATTGCACTGATTCCGCTGGCACATGGCATGGAAGCCTTTATGCAGGAACTGCGGCACGGCAACGACAGCCAGGTAATTATCATGGCCGGTTAGCCAGCCGCGCATTGCCCGAAACACGAATACTAACTCGCTCTGTTGAATTAACACCTATGTCCCATCAAACCCATATCGCCATCATCGGCATGTCCGGCATGTTTCCCGGCGCAGCCAATGTGCCGTCTTTCTGGGAGAACATCCTGCATAAAAAAGACGCCATTGAAACTGTGCCCGCTAACCGGATAGATGCCCTATTCTTTGATACGCAAACCACGGCGCCTGACCGCTTTTACTGCCGCCGCGGTGGTTTTATAGATGCACATGCACAATTTAACCCCGTTCCCTTCGGCATTTTGCCTGTAGCCGTTGAAGGCACAGAACCCGAGCAATTGCTGGCCCTGCAGCTTGCACGCGATGCCCTGCGTGATGCAGACCTGCTGCACAATCATATCTCATTGGGCAATACCGGCATCATCATTGGCAAGGGTAACTACAGCGGTCCTGCCGCTGTGCGTGCCATTGAAATTGTACGCAACGGCGAACAGCTGGCAGCACTGCTGCGCACTGCGCTGCCGCATTTATCACCCGAAGAGCTACAGCAGGTAAAGCAGCAATACCAGTTACAAAAAGGCCGTTTTACACCAGATACCGTCATGGGTTTAATTCCCAACCTCACCGCATCGCTGGTAGCCAACCGGCTTAACCTTGGCGGCACTGCGCACACAGTAGATGCAGCCTGCGCCAGCTCGTTACTGGCCGTGCACCAGTGTATACAAGAGCTGGAAAGCGGCCGCTGCGATACCATGATTGCAGGAGGCGTACATGCCTGCCAGAATGCACCTTTCTGGAGCATTTTTACGCAGCTGGGGGCCTTATCCAGGCAACAGCAGATACGCCCGTTTGATCAGAAGGCAGACGGGCTGCTCATTGGCGAAGGCTGCGGTTTCGTGGTACTCAAAAAGCTGGAACACGCGCTGCGGGATGGCAACAAAGTATACGCCGTAATCAGGGGCACCGGTATATCCAGCGACGGCGCCGGCCAGAGTGTGATGAGCCCTGCTGTAAAAGGCCAGGTAAAGGCCATTACACAGGCCTGGCAACAGGCTGGCTTGCCCATGCAGCAGGTGGGTTATATTGAGGCACATGGCACCGGCACCCCATTAGGAGATAAAACAGAGATCGCCTCGTTGCAGCAGGCATTCGGCTTTGATGCTGCATTGCCTAAAGCAGGACTGGGTTCCGTAAAATCCAATATAGGTCACGCCATGCCTGCAGCCGGCATTGCCGGTTTAATTAAAACTGCGCTGGCTTTGTATTACGGCAAACTGCCGCCTACCCTGCATTGCGATGAGCCGGTAAATGCCCTGCAGCAAACCCGCTTTGCACCGGTAACCGAAACAGCAGACTGGGATGCAGGCACCCTGCCACGCATAGCCGGTGTAAATGCTTTTGGTTTTGGCGGCATCAATGCCCATGTGGTGTTACAAGGCTTTGAAGCATCGAAGCAGATTCCGCGGAAGTCAACACAAAGCAGCAATACCACACAGCAAAAAGACAAAGTGCTGCTGCTGGCACGCCCTAGCAATGAGGCACTGCTGCAGGCGCTGCAACACAACGAACAGCAAACAGGGGAAGGCAATTTCCGCATTGCCTTGTTTGATCCCACCCCTGAACGCATACAGAAGGCCATCAAAATAGTTACCCGCAACACCCCATGGCGCAACAGGCAGGATATCTGGTATACACCTGAACCACTATTAAGCAACGGCGGCAAACTCGCTTTTGTATTTCCTGGTCTTGACGGACTGGCTGCCGGTGAAACAGCTTCCATTGCGCAATACTTTAACCTCACTCCTGTACAGCATTCCGCTACCCGGACAGGTGAACTGTTGCACAATGTTTTCGCTGCCATCAACAGCAGCCGTTATATTGATGCAGCCCTAAAACAACTCGGTGTGCAACCTGATATAATTGCCGGCCATAGCCTGGGTGAATGGCTGGGATGGAGCAGCGCAGGCATGGTAGAAGAAGCATCTGTGCTGCAACTGCTGGGCGACTTAAACCCGGCAGATTACCAGTTGCAGCATTCCCGTTTCCTGGCAGTGGGTTGCGGGTATGATCGTATCAAACCTTTGATGGATCAGATTCCAGGTCTCTATTTATCCAACGATAATTGTCCGCAGCAGATCATTGTTTGCGGCACACCGGAAGCAGTGGAACAATTAACCACCCTGTTACTGGAGCAGCAGGTATTTCACCAGCAACTGCCCTTCCAGAGCGGCTTCCACTCCCCTTTTGTAAAGGCACAGTTACCCTTGCTGCTGGCCAATGTAAACAAGATCAGCTTTACGCCGGGCAAGGTGCCGCTATGGTCTGCCACCAGCCTGCAGCCTTACCCGCAAAACAAGGAAGCCATATTGGCCTTAACAGAAGAACACTTAACACATACCGTTCGCTTCAGGGAATTAACACAGCAGCTGTACAAAGAAGGCGTACGGGTATTTATACAGGCAGGTGCAGGCGGACTGAACGGCTTTATAGACGATACGCTGAAACAGCAATCCTACAGCGCGGTTGCAGCCAATGTGGCCACGCGCAGCGGCATTGGCCAGCTGCAACGGGTACTGGCCGCTTTATTTGTAGAAGGCCGTGCTATTGCGATGGATTTTATACAGCCACAACAACCTGTGAAACAGGCAGGCACAGCCATACAGCTGCAACTGGGCTCACCACTGGTGCAACACTGGCCACTGCTGCAAAGCATTGCCACACCACCCGCGAAACCACGTGCAGCAGGCATACCGGTATCGCAGCCTGTGCAGGCATTGCCGGCACATGCACCGGCCCTTGCGCAAACAGTCAGCGAAAACATAGCCCTGCTGCAGGAGGCACAAAACGAATTGCTGGCGCTGTTACAGCAACGCCCCGTAACAAGCACCACACCTGCATTTGCCGCACCGCCGCCTGTACAGCCCAAACAATTTAACGCGCCTTTGCAGGTATCATTGCACACACACCCCTACCTGCTGGATCATGCACTGATGCGGCAGAAAGAAGGCTGGCAGCATATGGACGACATGGAGCCGGTGATTCCCATGACCATGATACTGGAACTGTTTGCCGATGCTGCAGCCAATGCCGCACCTGGCAAACGGGTACTGCAGATAAACGAAGTACAGGTATTTCAATGGATGAGCGTTGCCACCGATTTAAACAGCGTGATTCAATGCGAATGGCAAAACAACAACAGCCTGCAGCTGCACATTGACCAGTATGCGCGCGCAGGTGTGCTGCTGGGTGATAGCTATACCGCAGCGCCGCCTTTTAACCTGAACCCGGGTGAAGCCACCGGCATTGCTCCTGACCGGGCCACCATTTACCGCGGGCATATGTTTCATGGACCGGCCTACCAGGGCATTGTACGCGTGTTACATACCGGCAAACAGGGCATCACCGGTATTATTGAAGGCGGCACAGGCAAAGGCTCATTGCTCGACAATGCAGGACAGCTCTTTGGGCTGTGGCTGCAACTGACATTAACAGAAGAGCGGGTAGCCTTCCCGGTAAACATCCGCGAAGTAAATTTCTACGATGATTATACCAGGCAGCACGGAACATTTGAGTGCACCTGTGTGCTTACACAACTCACACCGGAATATGCATTGGGCGATTTCATTTTGATGCGCGATGGCAAAGTATGGGCCACCATTAAAGGCTGGCAAAACAGGCGGCTCGAAATAGATGCCCGCCTGTGGCAAAGCTGCATGCAGCCGCTGGGCACTGCATTGAGCGATATGCTTGCGCCGGGCGTATTCTTCTTCAACAGCCGTTACCAGCGCGTGAATTCATGGCATTTTATTCTAAAGCGATACTTCACCGGGGCTGAACGCCGTTATCGACAGCAATTGCCGATAAACAAACAAAAGCAATGGACCATCAGCCGTATTGCAGCTAAAGATGCCGTACGTTATGTGCTGGACCAACGTGATGCATCCTGTTATCTTAACGAACTGAGCATACATAACCATACCAACGGGCAGCCTTATGCAAGCGGTGAAACAACGGCAGACATACAGCTTTCCATCGCCCACAAAGGCACCGATGCAGTGGCCATTGCCGCAGCAGGTAAACGGGTTGGTATTGACATAGAGCTGATAGCCCCACGCAGTGAAGGTTTTATCGATATGGTATTCGCTGCACAGGAATGGGCGCTGATCAAAGACCTTGACCTGCCTGAATGGACTACCCGCTGCTGGGTAGCGAAAGAAGCTTATGCCAAATACCTAGGCACAGGTTTACAGGGCAACCCGAAACAATACGGGATTACAGCGATACAAGGCCATGCGCTTAAAATAAACGAGACCTGGATCACCACAATTCAACACAAAAATTACATTATCGGATGGACCATTTAACACCAGCAACCAGACTTAGCAGCGACGAGATTTTCGTTGTACTCAAACAATTCATCACAGAAGTAATCGGCGCCGAGTTTGCAGACGGGCTCGACATTTCAAAGGACAGCACCTTTACCCGCGACCTGGAAATGGACAGCATTGAGCTGGTTGCTTTCTCGGAAAAAGTAAAACAGCATTTCGGCACAGGCATCGATTTCACCGGCTGGTTATCGAACATGGATATAGACCAGCTTATTGCATTAAACCTGAACAACATCATCCAATACATCCAGCAATGCCAGTAATCAAGTTAACCAGTAACACCACCCTGCACTACCAGGAAATGAACAGGGGCGCTGCAGAAACCATTGTGCTGATACATGGCATGATGAGCAACCTCTCTGTGTTTTATTTCAACATCGCTCCCATGCTCGCACAGCGGTACCATGTAGTGCTGTACGATTTAAAGGGCCATGGCCTCAGCAGCAAATGCACCTGGGGTTATCACCTGCAGGGCATGGCAGCCGATTTAATACAACTGCTCGATGCACTGCACCTGCGCCAGGTACACGTGGCCGGTTACAGCTATGGTGCACTGATTGCCCTGCAAACAGCCGTATCGTATCCCGAACGCATACAGCAACTCGTAGCCATTGAAGCGCCCGACCCATTTGAACAGCAAACATTGGCCCGCATTGATGCCTACAGCAAAAGTGCATTACTCGAACAAATAGCCGCAGCCGGCAAGGCACAGGGCAAACCCATGAGCAAAAGACAACTGGAACGCAACTATAACCTCTATCATTTTTTATTGAAACAAACCACCCTGCAGCAGGATATGCTGGCTGAAAAAGATTTCATGCAGCAGCCAGGCATTGACCGCCTGCTGCACAATACGCTGCTGTTATACGGCACCGATTCTCCCTGCGCCAGTACAGGCAAACAGCTGCTGCGTAAAATACCCAACGCACAACTTGCCTGGCTGGCAGGCGACCACCACATACCCGTGCAACAACCCTTCCAGGTAGGCAGCAGCATCAACAGTTTCCTGCAACCACGTGAAAACAGGATACACCATTTTCAACCTTCTGCCACAAGCATCGGCGTAGAAACACCCGGCTGGAACCTGGCGATGTAGCGGCTGCGCCGCGTTCCGAAGTTCAATTGTTCAATGGTTCAATGGTTAGCAGCCATACCCGATTCAACACGAGCAATGGAACTTTTGAACTACTGGAACTTTTGAACCGGCGCTCTATCAACGTCAAACCTGAAACTTGAAACACAAAACTGAAAACACCATGGCTAAATTTGTATTCACTGTTCCCCCGCTCGCAGGCCACGTAAACCCTACGTTAAGCATTGGTGCTGCCCTGCTGCAGCAGGGACATGAAGTAGGCTGGATAAGCATTGACCCAACACTCGAAACCCGCCTGCCGCAGGGCGCACACTGGCTGCCTGTACCGCCGCAGCCCGGTACCCTGCCCGAAGCAGAACGCATCAGCAATATTTCGCAGCAAAATGTATACGGTGTAGAAAGCATCCGCTTCCTGTACGATGATGTGCTGATTCCATTAAACCGTTACCTGTACCACTGTATCTGCGACCTGCTCGACAGCTACCGGCCCGACCTGGTTATACACGATCACCAGGTATTTGCAGGGGCCATGGCTGCCTGGAAAAAAAACATTCCGTTTGTTACTTCGGTTACCGCACCTGCTTCTGTAAAAATGAAAGATGAGCTGCCGGCCATACACCAGTGGGAAAACAATAAAATACTGCAACTGCAGCAACAACTTGGCCTGCACCATCCTGAAGCCATTACGCTTTCACAGCAACTGGTGCTGCTGTATACCACGCAGTTGTTTTTTGGTGATACGCAGCTTTCACAAGAATACCATTTCACCGGCCCCGTTACTTCCAACAGACCGGCGCATGTAGCTTTTAACTGGGATGCCTTTCACGCGCATGGTTACGCCTATACCATACTCGTATCTATCGGCACTACGTTTGATCATGCGTATAAAAAAGACTTCTTTGAAAAGCTGGTCGCCGCATTCGCCGGGGAGAACATACAGGTGATTGTGGTATCAACACCCGGTTTGCTCAACAGCTGGCCGGAGAATTTTATAGTACAGGAACGCGTGCCGCAACTGCAATTGCTGCCGTATGTGGATGCCGTTGCTTGCCACGGCGGGCAAAACACCGTATCTGAAACCCTGCAGCATGGCCTGCCCCTGGTAGTAGTGCCCATTGCATACGACCAGTCGTATGTAGCATCGCGTGTAACCGCTACCGGATGCGGGCTGCGGCTGAATTACAAGCGTTTTACTCCTGCACAGCTGCGGCAGCATGTATACAGCATCTTAACCGAACCTGCCTATAAAAACGCTGCTGAAACCATGCGCCATTCGTTTGAACAGGCAGGCGGCACTGCCTATGCCGTTCAGCTGCTCGAAAACTGTTTGCAAACACAGCCTGCTTTCACCACACTTACCTAACCCTGCTCAACTATCTGTATCATGGCTAAATTTTTATTTGTAGTTCCGCCCTTTTTCGGCCACATCAGTCCTACCCTGAGCGTGGGCGCCACTTTGCTGCAACGCGGACACAAGGTGGTATGGACAGGGCTGCAACCTCTGGCGCCGCACCATATACCCGAAGGCGGCGTATGGATTACTCCTGAAGAAGAACTGGCCCCGCACCGCGAGGCGATTGCACGTGTGTTAAAACGCCAGGATGACGGCCCCAACATTTCAGGTGCAGAAGCCCTGAAACTGGCACTGGAAGAAACCTATGCCCCCTTTTGCCGCTGGATGATGCCAGGCGTATCACGCATTGCCGATAACTTTCAGCCGGATGTTATTGTGAGCGATTGCATTACCTGGGCAGGCGCCATATGCGCTTACAGCAAAGGCATTCCTTATGCCACTACCACGCCGGTGCCACCCGGCATTGTGGGTGAAGAAATGCTGGAAACACCTAAAATCAATGCCTGGCAAAATGCCCTGATCACCGGCCTGCAGCAGGAGTTTGGCATTTATACCGATGCACACATTGTTAACTCACCGCAGCTGAATATTGTATTCACCTCTGCCGAGTTTGCCGGTTGCACAAAGCCACCGCCACACATGCAATTTACCGGGCCGGTGAAAGGCAGGCCCAACAATGCACCGTTTGACTGGGATAAACTGGCGGCGATGCCTTCTCCCAAAGTATACGCCTCTATCGGTACTTTGCTGGTAAACATACGCAAGGAGTTTTTCAGCAAGCTGGTTACTGCATTTGGCAATACACCGGTAACCATTGTGGCAGCAACACATCCCGGCATTATGGAAGAATGGCCGTCGAATTTTATTGTGCAGGATTTTGTACCACAGTCGGCTGTAATGGCACAGATGGATGCAGTGATTTGTCATGGTGGCTTTAATACCGTGAACGACACCTTCCTGCATGGCCTGCCCATGATAATCACGCCCATTGCCTATGACCAGTTTCATACGGCATCGCTGATAGAGCGCGCCGGCTGCGGCATTAAACTGCGCTACAAGCGCCTGCGCATACCCGACCTGCAGCAGGCCCTGCATAATGTGTTGCACAACCCGCAATACAGGCTGGCCGCACAACGCATACGGGAAACTTATATCAATGCGGGCGGCAACGATGCAGCAGTATTTCACCTCGAACAATTTGCAGCCGCAAACAAAACCAGCACCCATCTAACGAATGCAAACAGCCACATATGAGAAGACAACTGATTTTTCTTGAACACCTGATGTATGGCAACGGAAGCCAGCCTTTCAATGGTGTATTTCACCTGCAGCTGAAAGGCGGGATTACTGCTGAAGGGTTGCGGCATGCGCTTGACCGCATACAGGTAAAACATGCCATGTTGCGCGCACGCATTACCACCGGTGCACATAACATGCCGTGGTTTGAATGCCAGGTAGAAGCACCGCCCATTCCGCTGGAGATTGTTTCACGAGAAGATGATGACCACTGGCGCAGGCGAACAGAACAGGAATGGAAAACCTTGTTCCCGGTTGAAACCGGTCCGCTTGCGAAAATGGTATGGTTACGCGACGCCGCTACCAGCGATCTGCTGCTGGCCTTTCATCACTGTTTGTGCGATGGCTCTTCTGCAGTAGCCATTGTGCAGGAATTATTATTACTGCTGGAACAACCCGGCGCCCACATCGGCACGGATGATATGATACCGCCCGTGCAGCAATGGGCTAAACAGTACATTCAATGGCCGCTGCTGCACAGCCTTTCCCGCCGCAGCATGGCTGCAGCAGCCAAAATATTTATAGGTGCAGGCGCAGCTTTTATTAATACCAGCAAACCCCTGAACATACCCAGGAATGAAGATTACCTGCTGCACTGGAAGCTGGATGCAGCACAGTCTGCCGCGCTGTTGCAGCAATGCAAACTGCATGGCGTAACGGTAAACACCGCGCTGGCGCTGGCCTGGCTGCGTGCGTATGAAGTAGTGAAACAGGCAGGTAAATTCAAAATCACCTGCCCGGTCGACATCCGAAAGTTTGTACCGGAAATAAAAAGCGATAGTATATTCTCCTTTGGCGTCTCTATCAGTTTTGCATTTGACGGTGACACCAAAACACCTTTCTGGCAAAAAGCCATCTTACTGCAACAACAGGCAGCCAAACAGTTACAGCAACTGAAACCATATCATCTACTCTGTTCGCTTGAGCATTTTCATGGTATACAGCCTGCCATGCAAAAGCTGTTTCGGTACGGTAAAATCAAGAACGATTTTATGTTCTCTAACATGGGGCCGCTGCCCATCCGGCAAAAGTACCATGGCTTTGAAGTAACAGCCATCCATAGTCCAACAGTGATTGGCCCGTTTGGAAACCCCACCACCATCATCACCTCTACCTATGACGGTCAAATGGATTTTGGTTTTGTTTCCAACAACACCATTGTTTCGCTGGAACAGGCAAAGGCCATCAAGGCAGCTGCACTAAATCTGTTGTTTAGCCACGCAGCCATTGCTACAACAGCTATACAACACATCACCCTGCAAAACACCATTGCATGAAACGCAAACTGCTGATAGGCGAACGGATTATGTATGTAGACGCCGCAACTCCCGTAAATTGTGTATTCACTGTACGTTTGCTTGGGCAAATTACGCTGCCTATGCTTGAAACAGCCTGCGCACGCCTGCAGGCCTCACATGCCATGTTGCGCGCTGTGATACGCAAAAATGCCTGGGGCCGCCCCTATTTTGTTACCAGGCCGCAAACACTGCCGCTCCCCATTGTGATACGTGAACGCAGTCACAATGACCAATGGCTCAATGAATCGGAATGGCAGTGGAAACAGCTGTTCAATGAATACGAAGGGCCACTGGCAAGGATGGTGTGGTTACGGGGACCACAGGTTTCAGAACTGATGCTGGTTTGCGCACACTGTATCTGCGACGGCACCACCATTGCCAACCTCATGCGCGAACTGTTGCAGCTGATCGACAACCCTGCTGCCGAACTCGGTACAGACGAAGGTTTCAGCCACCTGCGCCAGCTGTTGCCCCGGCACCGGCTGCCATTCTCCAAAAAACTGAAAACATCTTTATTCGCCGGCATTACCCGTGTAAGCATGCAGGCAAAAAAGTTTGCGATAGCTGCACCCGGTACACCGCAGGTGTTGCACTGGAAACTTTCCGAAACAGCTACAACCGATTTGTTACTGCGCAGCAAACAGGCAGGCTGCTCCCTGCATACCATGTTGTGTGTGGCTTTTCTGCAGGCGTTTAAAGAAGTACAGGGCGATAGTGCACGCGGCAAACTGATTTGCCCCGCAGACATCAGGCGCTATGTGCCGGCCCTTGCCAAACACCATATGTTTGCCTATGCACCGGTGATAGAATTGTCACTGACTGCAACAACGGGCAATGATTTCTGGAGCCATGCGCAGTCACTCAAACAAACGCTTATGCTGCACCTCAACAACCTGCATGTGGAAGACCAGCTGTTGTTGGGTGAATATTTCCACGGCAGTGTGCCGCAAATGATACGCATGCTGCAAAGCATGGACGGCGCGCATGATGTAACCCTCAGCAATATGGGCAAACTCGATATCCCGGCGCATTACAAGCATTTTGACGTGGCAGATGTGTTCAGTCCAACAGTGGCTTTTCCCTGGCGCAATGCCAACACGCTTGTAGCCAGTTCGTTCCGCAACCGGCTGGATTGCTGTTTTGTGTTTAACGATGCTTTTTTAAGCAAATCGGCGGCAGAGCGCATCCGCGACCGGGCTACCAGCCTGCTGCAGCAGCCCTATACCGTGCCTGCTGCCTGATCTGCAGTATCCTGACCTTTTCCGGTTGTAATGGCAGGTATATATCAGCCGTTTGTTCATTCTGACAGCCGTTATTGCCTGCCGGGTAAACTAGCATCTTTTTTGAAGAAATTAGGAAAAGTACTTTATGGATACAACAGATAAAAAAGAAACCTTCCGCGACATTATCCAGAGCGGCAAACCCGTACTGGTTGATTTTTTTGCAGAATGGTGTGGCCCCTGTAAAACCATGGCGCCTGTGCTAAAACAGGTGCAGGAAAAAATGAAAGATGAACTGCGTATCCTGAAAATGGACGTTGATAAAAACCCCGCAGTTGCCCAGGCTTTCGGTATACAGGGTGTACCTACGTTTATCCTCTTCAAAAACGGCGAAATTGTATGGCGTCAGTCAGGAGCCATGCCCCAGGCGCAGCTGGAGAGTTTCCTGAGGCAGAATATGTAATGGTTAGTGCGTACCGGCTTTGCCGGTGAATAGTGAATAGTCAATAGTCAATAAATTATGCGCGTGGCTGTGTCCCCACAGCCGCCGGCGAAGCGGTCGGGAAAACTCGCTAATCAATCTGACGCGTTGCAATAAATTCCTCCGCTTCACGACTGACGACTTACGTAAAAAAATCCCCGGCCTTAAACTGGCCGGGGATTTTTTTATAGTTCGTTTTTCTTTAGCTGTGTTACCGCATAATCTACGGCCCTTGCTGTTAAGGCCATGTAGGTAAGCGAGGGGTTTTGTGTGGAGGTAGATGTCATACATGCGCCGTCTGTTACAAATACATTCTTGCAGGCATGCAGCTGGTTCCATTTGTTGAGCATAGATGTTTTGGGGTCATTGCCCATGCGTACACCGCCCATCTCGTGAATATCCAGTCCGGGCGCCTGTTTGGAATCGCCTGTTTTGATGTTGGTAAAACCGGCTTTGGTGTACATCTCGGTCATCTGCTCAAAAAAGTCTTTCAGCATTTTCTCATCATTGTCATCATAAGCAATGTCAAGATGCAATAACGGAATACCCCATTCATCTTTTTTACTGGCATCAAGGGTGAGCTTGTTGCTTTCTTTCGGGATGGTTTCACCCATCATATGCGAGCCAACATACCAGCCGGTTGTTTCGGGGTTAAACAGGTTTTCTTTCAGTGTTTTGCCAAAGCCTTCCGTATGCATGTTTTTACCACGGCCTGATGAAAAGCCTGCTGCGTAGCCACGCAAAAAGTCCGTCTCCTGTTTTACCACGTTGCGGAAGCGCGGAAGGTATGCACTGGTGGGCGTACGGCCATCGGTGGTGCTGTCTTTAAATCCGTCGTACTCTGCCGAGATATGGCCGCGATAGTTGTGAAATGCAAAGTATTTGCCCAGCACACCGCTGTCGTTACCCAAACCATTGGGGAAACGGTGCGAGGTAGAATTGAGCAGGATGATATTGGTGTTCACGGCAGCCGCATTTACAAAAATCACGTTGGCATAATACTCAATCATCTCCTTGCTTTGCGTATCTACCACGCGTACGCCGGTTGCTTTTCCTTTCTGTTCATCGTAAATAATAGAATGCACTACCGAGTGCGGGCGCATGGTTAAGTTACCGGTGCGCTGTGCCCAGGGCAAGGTAGATGAATTGCTGCTGAAATACCCGCCAAACGGGCATCCGCGCTGGCAAAGGTTTCTTTTCTGGCATTGTCCCCTGCCCTGTTCCAGGTGTATGGGCTGCGGTTCTGTAAGATGCGCACAACGTGCATAAATCACATTGCGGTCTTTATAGTTTTTCGATACGAAGTCTTTGAAGTAATTCTCCACACAGCTCAGTTCAAGCGGGGGCAGAAACTCACCGTCAGGCAGGTTGGGCAAACCGTCTTTATTGCCGGAGATGCCTGCGAATTTCTCTACATGGCTGTACCAGGGCGCGATGTCTTTGTAGCGGATAGGCCAGTCAACTGCAAAACCATCCCTTGCCGGGCCTTCAAAGTCAAAGTCGCTCCAGCGCTGCGTTTGGCGGGCCCACAACAGTGACTTGCCACCCACCTGGTAACCGCGTATCCAGTCAAACGGTTTGTCCTGCACATACGGATGTTCCGTGTCTTTTACAAAGAAGTGCATGGCATCTTCCCTGAATGCATAACAACGGCTTACAACAGGGTTGGCTTCTTTTACATCGGCTGTTATATCGCCCCTGTGTTCAAATTCCCAGGGATATTTGTTGGTAGTAGGATAATCTTTCAGGTGCTGTACATCGCGGCCTCTTTCAAGCACCAGTGTTTTGAGACCTTTTTCTGTAAATTCTTTTGCAGCCCAGCCGCCACTGATACCTGAACCGATTACAATAGCGTCGAACGTGCGGGTTTCTTTAGTATTGCCCATATAATTGAGGGTAAAGCGTAAATGTTAAGCCACCTTTCTGGCAGCGGGTTTATAGGGTACACAGCCTTTGTAACGGGAAGGCACCAGTTCGTACACCTGAACCTTGGTTAAATAAAATTTGGAGCTGGTATAACAGCGGATGGTAAGTCGTTTGGTAGCCTGATAAAACCAGGCTGCATCATCTTTTTCATCTTTCACTGTTTCCAGTTTGGTCAGCAGGGCTTCGCGCTGCTGCGGTGTGCTGCTGAGGTAGTTTTTACCGTTCAGGTCATTGCTCATTTTCTCAAATGCGGCAAAACCTGCCTGCCAGCGGTCACGATCGGCTTTGGTAAAGCAATCATCTACCATGGTTAACACAAACAGGTGTGCAGATACATCTTTGGCACCGGGTGTGGTAGTGGCAGGGATAATGGTTTCGGAAAGTTCGGCCAGGGTCTTTTCCTGGTCTCCGTCAATCGCTATATGCTTTAACAGCATACTCGATTTGGCATGATGCTGCAGGCACGCTGGCAATAAGGCCATCCCCGCAGACATGTACAAAAATTGTTTCAGAACGGTTCTTCTGTTCAATGGCATCGCTCGGTTGTTTTACGGTTGGGAGCAGTAAGATAAAAGAATAAAAGCTAATGGCAAAAATAATAGCAAAACCGTTTTATTACTGGAAAGAACTGTGATACTCTTTTGGCTTTTCCCTGTACTTTTCCGGCAACTGCCCAACCATCAAACAATAAAACAATCTTATTACATATTACAGATTCTTTATATTGCAAACCATGTTCAATTATTCTGTGATTAATGTTATTACCGGCCTGGTATTTATTTTCCTGCTCTACAGCCTGTTTGTAACCGCCTTGCAGGAGGGCCTGGCCGGTTTGTTCCAGCGCAGGTCGCGCGTTTTGTATAAGGGCATTCGCAGCATGCTTAGCAATACGCAGCCCAAAGGGCGGTTTGCCCAGTTACGCGAATACCTTGTTTGCAGGATAACGGATTTATATACCTGGCTGCTCGGCTGGTTTGTGAAAAGAGCGCCGCGCACTTTATACGGCCGCTTTTATGCGCATCCCATTATTAAAAACTATGGGGAGAATGCACTGTTCAGCAAACCCTCCTATCTCAGTGCAAAGAACTTTTCTACGGTGCTGATTGATACGCTCAAAAATCTTGACCCGGAGAATGAACTGAAGAAAGCTGATTTTATGATGGTGCAAAATGCCATCAATACCTACAGTAAAGCACCTGCCGCACAGCCCGGCACGCAGCCGCAGCAACCGGTTATTGATGCAGATACGTTTAAAATACTGAACTACCATCTCAACGAATCGGAAGGCAGCCTTGACCTGTTTGCGCAACACCTGGAACAGTGGTTCAACGATTCTATGGACAGGGTAAGCGGCTGGTATAAAAGAACCACGCATTTCTGGTTGTTTGGCATTGGATTGCTGCTGGCCATAACCCTGAATATTGACAGCATCAGTATCTCTACCTGTCTTTCAAAGAACAAAGACAAGAGCGATCAACTGGCAGCCATTGGCGCTGCCGCCGCCACCAACCCTTCTTACAATCCCGCGAACGACAGTTCGCTGGCCAGCCAGGCTTTTACACAACTCAATGCCGATCGCGACAGCATAACCACCCTGCTGGGACTGGGCTGGAAAGATTATGGCAAAACAGACACAACCTTTATCCGCCTGTTACAAAAAAGGCACCTTGCCTTTTTACAGCAGGTGCCTTTAACCAATAACATCCCCGATTCAATATTTAATCAACACGGGTTTTATATAAAGTCCAGTTATATAGCCAGCCATATAACGTGGACGAGTTTCTTCGGTTTCTTTATCACGGCCATTGCCATTAGCCTGGGTGCGCCTTTCTGGTTCGATTTGCTGAACAAGTTTGTGAACCTGCGTTCCAGCGGTAAAGCCATTGATCCAAGCGGCAGTTCTACGCGCAACGGTGTTGCGGGCAATAACTAGAAGCTGGTGATTTCGATGCCACCCATAAACGCGGTGCCATCAATAACCAGCACTTTGTTTTGGGTTGGGTCTGCATCTACAAGGGTACGCTTGTCATCAATACCGCCCATGATGGCAGTAAGATCACTTTTTATAATCCAGTCTGCCGGCAGCAGCAATTTGCAGCCACCCATAAAGCAGGTGATGTCCAGCGTGGCGGGTGATTGTAAGCCGGCATTGCGCAAATCGATGGAAGCGCCGCCCATAAAACAGGTTACATCACCACCCTTGAAATCGTCGGTAGCCACCACCGCTTTGTTGTTCGAAAAAACGGCAGTGATATCTACCTCCTGTGCTTTCCATTCCCTTTTGTAATAACGTCCGCCGTTGTAACGCGACATCAGGAAGAAACCGGTGATCATAATAGCAGCCGGCCACACATATTCATGCAGGTTCCAGCCGGGCATCTGCATATTCAGCACACCATATACACCCCAGAAAAAAGGGAATACCCACACAGGGTTCCTGAAACGGTTAGCCAGTGCAATAGCCAAACCTGCGGCAACCGCAAACATGGGCCAGCTTACCAGCCATGCAGGTATACCCGTAAAAAATTTTGAGGCGAACAAGATAAAGCCCGCGGCAACCAGCACTAAACCAATAACCGGCCTGTGATTGCGCTGTATTCTGTTGGTATGAAAACGGCTCATAAAATGATGTTTTAATTGATACACCAAAATTATTGCAGCAACAGGCGCAGGTCAAGCCGGTATAGGTTAATGCCATACGGCGGGCAGGTAAATGGCCGGGATTTGCCGGTGAACAAAGAAGATGGCTCAATGGTTTGATGGCTGAATGGCTGCATTAAACTATCAAACCATGTAACCATCAAGCCATCTTCCCCTTACTCATGCCCCATGGCCACTGCGGGTTCCTGTGCAGGGGCGGCAACGGCGGCTGCTTTTCGGGCGTTGATGAAACGGTTTACGAAATACATACACACTGCACAGGTAACCAATGCCACCATGGTACAGATGCCTACAATATTAAAATGCTGTAACGCACCGTTGGGTAATTCGGTAATAATAGAACCGCCGATAATGGTGGCAATACCACCACCCATTTGCTGTATGGAGGAGTTGATGCTCATAAAAGCACCACGGTCGCTCATGTCGGGTATGCCTGAAATCAATGCCTGTGAAGGAATCATACGGGATGAAATGCTCACAAACGTGATTACGTTAATTACCATCACTATCCACATGGGTGTAATGGTAAGATTGGTAAAAATCGGCATCATGATTAAGCCGAGCGAGGTTCCGAAAAGGAAGGTTTTGTATTTGCCTACCGCATCACTCCATTTACCTACCAATGGGCCAATTGCAAGACCTGCCAGACCGGTTACAAAGAATATCAGCATCAGCTTGTCTTCCGGTATGCCTACATTGTGCACCATGAAGGCTGATGAAAAAGGCATGATCATAAAACCACCGGCAGACATAAACACGGTTGTTAAAAAAGCCAGCTGGTATTTTTTGTTGGAAGCTGTGTGGGCAAGATGCGCAAAGGCATTGCGATCGTGCTGCACGGCAAGGTGACTGGTTACCGGTTTCATCCAGCGGAACAGGATAATGCCTACCACCACGCAAAAGCCAACAATCAGCAGGAACGGGGAATGCCAGCCATAACGGCTTGCGAGAAATAAACCCAGCGGGATACCCGCTACCTGGCTTACAGCAAACGAGGTTTGCACAAAACCCATTACGCGGCCACGCACCTGCAGGCTAAACAAGTCTGCAATAATGGCCATGCTGATAGAACCCATAACACCACCGAACAGGCCGGTAACAATACGTGCCAGCAGCAAAAAGGAATAATTGGGTGCAATGCCGCAGAGAAAGGTGCCTACTACAAAGCCGGTGTAAAAGAAAAGCAGCATTTTCTTGCGGTCGAAACGGTCTGCAAAACCTGCAGCACAAATGCCGGAAATACCGGCGCTGAAAGCATAGGCAGATACGACAAAACTGAATTGGGAAGGCGTAATTTTCATTACGCGCATCAGGTTGGCGCCAAGGGGTGCCATTACCATAAAATCGAGAATAACAGTAAACTGGATAATTGCCAGCATGGCTATCATGAATGCCTGATAGCGGGTAAAAGTTTTTGTGTGATTGGTTGCTGTCATAGTAATCAATTTAAAATAAATGGAGGTTGAATCATTAGCCGGGTAACTCTTCACACAAAAAGCCGCTGCTGTTTACCAGCGCAATAATATCGGCTGCCTGTACCTGTTGCGCAACTACCCGCAAAACCTTGTCGCAATCGTTACGGTCTACCGTCCAGCGGCGGATATTGGGCGCATGGTTAAGGCGGCTGCCTACCATGGCACAGGCAGCATCGCAGCAGATATTGGTTTTGAATACCAGTATTTGTGTTTCCAGCTCCATAAATGAACATTCATTTAGGTGAATGAGTAAAAATTAAGGTTTGATGGCCTTCAGCACCAGCTTCAGTGTGCTTTCCAGCATTTCATCGGTTAACACAAACGGTTCACCAGCCATGTTTTTGCCGAGTTTGTGCATACGCACCAGGTTATACAGCGGCGCAAACACGAGTGACCAGTACATTTCGAACGGCATTTCGGCCAGTTCCTTGTTTTCAATGGCTTTGTGGGCAATGCTTTTCATTACCGTTAAAAACCGCGGGCCGGGTGTTTTAAAGGTTTCGTTGTACAATGGCGTATAGGTGATATGTTCCAGGAAATGCGTGGTTTGCGGGTTTTCGATGGCAAAGCGCGCACGGTTTTTCCACTGTACTTTCAGGGCTGTGGCAAAATCCATGTCTTCGTTCAGCCCTTCTATAATGGCGTTGAAAAAAAGATCGCGCTGCTGCAGGTATAGCTGGATGATCAGGTCGTCCCTGTCTTTAAAATAAATGTAAATGGTAGCAGGCGAAACCCCTGCGGCCCTGGCCAGCTTTTGCATGCTTAAGCCGTCAAAGCCTTCATTCACAATCATTTCCAACGCTTTCTCCTGGATGGTGGTCATTTTATTTTCATCGCGTATTCTCATGGCAGCACAAAAATAAGTGAATGTTCATTCTTTTATAACATCCGGGGGAATATTTTTTTATGGAGCAGGGAGGTTCCCCAGGGGCTTCG
Organism: Deminuibacter soli; assembly: GCF_003412455.1. Lineage (GTDB taxonomy): Bacteria > Bacteroidota > Bacteroidia > Chitinophagales > Chitinophagaceae > Deminuibacter > Deminuibacter soli. Next base: position 29,332 of record NZ_QTJU01000005.1, read on the forward strand.
GGACTAAGAAACCGATAAAAAAACGTATATTAAAAGAAAAAAATGTCGATGTCAGCACTTGCCATACAGGAAACTGTACCACTCTATTTTGATTTCAAGGATCCGTCGGATCTTGTATTTTTTGTACTGCATATTGCAGAAAACGAGGAGCTGTTGATTATTGAATGCGAACATCCGGCCTTTGTGAAGTATTTTAAATCAACCAGCATTTGCGGGGACAGGGAGTTTACTTCCTTTGTAGAACCCAAGCCCAGCGATCCTTTCCACGAATTTTATGTTGGCATGCGGCGCGCGGTGAAGTGTTTCTTGAAGAAATGCTGAGGGCATCGTGAGTGAGGAAAGCCCCGGGAATCGACAGTCGAGACATCGACACACCGAGATGATTTTTGCGAATTTTGGCTAACACTACTTCCGCTGAGGCGGTTTTGATTAAATAAGCTTGCGGCTCGTAGCCTGAAGCTTGCGGCTGGCTGTATCAACCCTTCCCCCTACCTCCTGGTATTTTCTTTTTAACCTGTTGCTTTTAACTTAAGTGAAAAACGCCTGGCAAAATATGACTGACCTTTGGCATAACTAAAAAATACCAGGTTATGACAGCAACAAATTCATCCAGTATCAACCGCCCAGGCTAGGCTATTGAAACCGCGAAATCCTTACGTACGCTATATTTCACGCGCGCTGCCTTTTCTATTGTATGGGTACTGCTGGTGGCAACAGCAGCTAAAACAAATGCTACGGCTGCAACGATTCTTTTTATCATTTACCCGGTATGGGATGCTATCGCTACTTATTTTGATATAAAGGCGAACCCGCCTGCTGCCAGCAAAACGCCGCAATATGTAAATGCCGCCATCAGCATTATCACGGCTATAGCAGTAAGTATTGCGTTGCAGAAGGGCATTCCACAGGCGCTGCAGGTTTTTGGAACCTGGGCTATTCTGACGGGATTGATTCAATTAATACTGGGACTGCGCCGCCGTAAACAACTGGGCGGTCAATGGCCGATGATCATCAGTGGTGGCCAGTCTATGCTGGCAGGCATTGCTTTTATCGCTATGGCTCATCAGCCCAACCAGGGCATTTCCACGCTTGCAGGTTATGCTGCTTTTGGTGCATTTTACTTTCTGCTGACGGCTTTCCGTTTAAGCAAAACAATTAACGCTGTACCAATTACAGCCTGAGCATGTAAACGATCAACGGTTGATTCTTTTGCGGATGCGGCTGAGCGATGGATTGGTGATGCCGAGATACGACGAGATATGATAAGCCGGAATGCGGTTGACGATATTGGGATGCTCATCAAGCAGCCGGATGAATCTTTCTTCATGGGTAATGAATAACAATTCTTCCGTACGTGTTTGCGAATAGGTAAAAAACAGTTCTGCCAGCAAGCGGCCAAACTTGGCCCAATCCGGGCGCATGTCGTAAAGGCTTGTGAGGTCGCGGTAGGATATGTAGATGATCTCCGAATCTTCCATGGCCTGGATAAAATAATGGCAAATCTTCCGCGTGATAAAGCTGCGGAAGGAAACCAGGAACTGGTTTTCGGAGAAAAAGAAAATGTTCTTTTCCTCCCCTGTTTCGGGGTCTGCATAATATATGCGGAAAATGCCTTTGATCACCAGCCCGAGGTCGTTACACACCACGTACTGCATGTTAAAGAAGTCGCCCTTACTGATTTTGCGGGACTTCCAGGATGGTTTGCTGACAGCTATATCATTTTCACTCAGCCCGGCGAAGCTGGCCAAATGCGTGCTTAGGATTTCGAAATTGTCGCTCATACTTTGTCTGTTTTCACTACCTGGGTTGCTGATGCCTCAATCAGAAATGAATTTAACCATTTCCTGCAGGTCAGCGCAGTTGGTAAGCAAAAATCGACAAGGCTTAATGTTTAAATTTTCACTTAAGTTAAAATAGTGACAGTAGTTCCGGTATGCAGGCAGTCTGGCGGGCAACGGCGTTTGGAAAGGGCTACCTTGCAGCCAACAATTTCTGCGCACGGCGCCATTGTGCATCAGTCATAACGCAGCGAAAGCCGGTGTGGTTTTCACCGGAATCGGGCGAAGTTTTCATGCGTGCAGCAGGGCGATAGCTGGCGCAGTACGAGGCATTACACAAAAATGAACCGCCGCGCACTACGCGCTTGGCTGCATAAGGCTCTTCGGGATCGTACGATTTATCAGGCCCCTGCGGGTTGTGCAAAGCACCTGCTGCTTTTTCGGTTTGATAAGTGTCGGGGCGATACCAGTCTGCACACCATTCCCATACGTTCCCCATCATATCGTACAGGCCATAGCCATTGGGTGCATAAGCAGCAACCGGTGCAGTAAGCACATAGCCATCCTGCTGTGTGTTGGTGGCGGGAAACTGTCCCTGCCAGATATTGGCTTTATCGTGTTGTGTATCGGCGGGCGCATCATCGCCCCAGCTGTATTCTTTACCGGAAAGTCCGCCACGTGCAGCATATTCCCATTGCGCTTCGGTAGGCAGACTTTTGCCGGCCCATTTGGCATAAGCGGCAGCATCGTACCAGCATACCTGTACTACGGGATGGTTGGCTGCGGGTGCAGCGGCACCTGCCCCTTCGGGGTGTTTCCAGCTGGCACCGGGCACATAGCGCCACCACTGGCTGTAATCATGCAGGTCAACCGCCTGTGCGGTTTGGGTAAATACCAGGGCGCCGGGCACCAGTGTGGCTTCATCCGGTTCCGGGGTATTGGGTGGCACCTGTTTTTTCAGTTCTTCCCAGCTGGGCTTTTTCTCTGCTTCGGTAATATAATGGGTAGCTGCTACAAATTGGGTGAAGGCAGCATTGGTTACTTCTGTCTGGTCAATCCAGAAACCATCTACGGTTACCTGGTGCAGCGGCAATTCATCGGGGCGGGCAAATTTGCCTACTCCCCCCATGGTGTACGTACCGCCTGCTACCCAAACCATACCTTTTGGCCAGGGCTTGGCAGGCCAGCGGGCGGTGTCGGCAACAGGTATGGTGTAATCCAGGTTGGAGAGCTGTACAGCAGCAGTTTTGCCGGATTGCAGCATGGCTCCCACTCTCGAATGCGGCGTGCCGCAACTCATGGCAGCACTGTCTTTTTTGGCAGTGGCATTGCCGGATGCAGCTGCTTTATCACGGCAGGAAAAGAAAGCACCGGGCAAACAGGCAAGTGCGAGCAATGGAACAACACGTTGGATTCGCATAAATAATTTCTTGGTCACCAAATTACATCAAAAATACTGCCGCCGGCAGAATCGCATTAAAAGTCTATAAAAATAATAGACTTTACCCGTTATTGAATCAGGTGTTTGTTAAAACCTGCAGCAATGAGCTGTTCATTGGCTTCCCATACATCGCCGGGAATTTCCTGGTATACCTGGAAACCTTTGGCCGGGTATTCTTTGATGCGCTGCAGATCGCCCACCATAATATTGATCACTTTTTCAAGAGGTATATCGGGTGTGGGGTATTCATCAAACGATAACTGCGGTGATGTTACGGTGAGCTGTTTATCGGGCCAGTGTTTTTTAAACGTGGCATAACTCCTGCGTTCCATGTAGGGCTTTTGTACTACAATGAAAGATTGCGGATGCAGGTTGTGCTGCTCCAGCAGCTGCTGTGTAAAAAGGATGTTTTCGCCGGTATTGGCAGACCTGTTTTCGATAAGTATGGCTTCGCGCGGTACACCCATGGCAATGGCAATGGCGGCAAACTTGTCGGCTTCGGTTTCTGTCCAGCTTTGTTTGGTCAGGTTACCCAGCATGCCCGACATAATGAGCAGCGGCGCCCATCCCTGCAGGTATAGTTCGGCACCACGTTCTGCAACACGGGTATCGTGGCTGCCAAGTACAAGAATACAATCTGCTTTTGTAATGGTATGATGCAGGTGATGATAATCCCAAACCTTGCGGGCAAGTGCGGTTATTTCATTTGTCATGCAACAAAAATAAGTGCTTGCACGCATACTTGCTGTTGCACCTTTAACAGCGCCACATCAACGTTGCAACAGTGTAATACCGTGAAAACACCTATTGCATTTGTAACAATAAAGGGTCAACTTGTGGTTCCAAAATAAAACACCATGTCTGTTTTAATTTACCCGGTTTTATCCCTAAGCGCTGTTTACATTGGTAAAAGTCTTTACCGCTGGTATCTTGACGTTAAATCTGTCAACAGCACCATAAAATCGCAAATGCGCCTGCTGAACATGATCGACAGCAAAATAAACATTGACTAGCCGCACCCATACTGCCTTTCTTACCCAATGGAGTACCCCCTGAACGTTTTAACCCTGCCCTTACATCGTGAGCCGTGAGGAAAGCCATCGAGAATCGAGAATCGACACATCGACACTATCTAAGCGGGTGCCAGTTTCGAGAATCGACACTTCGACACATCGACACTATCTAAGCGAATATTTTAGCCATTCAACAATCCAGCCATTTAACTATTCTTCCATCTAACCATTTCTTTCCATTTCCCGTTTGCTCCTGACATACTGTTGTCACTACCGCGTATTTACTTTGCCTGGTAACCAAAACAGATTTCCTATGATTCACTTACCGGCATTGATACAATACCAGTTTGCACTTAACCTGCCCGACCCGGCTGCCATTAAGCGGGTAATACAGGCGGCCGAACTCATTATCCGGCTGTTACAGCATTTCCTGTAAACAGTTGCCGGGGAAAGCTGTTATGTATCATGCTGCACCGCATGGTACAGCAGCTTAAACCAGCCAGTTATGACAAATGCTTCCCCGAGAAACCCGGGTGTTGAATTGTTTTCTTCCATGTGCCTGTGCCTGTTATTGATTTTGCTGCAGGCCTGTAACAACAACCCAAAACAGGCAGCCGCACATACAGACAGTTTGCCCAAACAGGTGCCCAAACACCTCGATACCCTGGTAGCAGGCAGTTTTAACTTTGCCTCGGGCATTGCACTGGACAGCGCAGCCATCGGCCGCTTTTTGCAGGGAAGACCTGCTTTTAAAGAATTTGAGCAATCCTTTTATACGTTTTACCGCGCCAATCATTTCAACTATGCCTGGTACGATAAAAACGGGCTCATAGAAACTGCCAATGTGCTGGTATCGGGCATTATGGACAGTGAGGCAGACGGGGTAAACCCAACCATCCCCTATAAAAATGATTTCCTGCAACTGCTGCAGTACAATGACAGCACAATTGCTGCCAGCCCCAACCGGCCCGACACAGCTACTGAGCTGATGCTTACAGGCGAATATTTCAACTACGCCAAAAACATTTTCTCCGGCAAACTGAATGGCCAGGCACCAGGCATGAACTGGTTTTTACCCAGGAGCAAACTCTCCTATGCACAGCTGCTGGAGAAAAACCTTTCGGACAATACCATTGGCGTAAAAGAAGACAATATTGTAAGCCCACAATATCACGGCCTCAAAAAAGCGTTGGCGCTGTACCGCGACATTGATAAAAACGGGCAGTTCAACAGCAATATTCCCGGTATTAAAAAAACACTGAAGCCGGGCGATATTGATACCGTGGTAAGCCTGGTAAAACAACGTCTTTTTCTTTTGGGCGACCTGCCTTCACCCGACAACAGCAAGCTGTTTGATGTGGCCCTTGGCGCTGCTGCCGCACGTTTTAAAAGCAGGCATGGCATTTCACCGGATTCTACCATTACTACCGCGATGATCACCGCACTGAATGTGCCGGTGAAGCAACGCATAGAGCAACTGATGGCCAATATGGAACGCCTGCGCTGGATACCGGCAGATAGTATTGAAGAGAATTTTATACTGGTGAATATCCCGGCATACACGCTGCACTTTTTTGAGAAAAGCAAAGATGCCTGGAGTTGCAATGTAGTGGTGGGCAACACGGCGAATAAAACCGTTATCTTCAGCGGCAGGCTGCAATATGTGGTATTAAGTCCTTACTGGTATGTACCGCCCGGTATTTTGCGGAAAGAAGTATTGCCCGGTATCAAACGCAACAGCAATTACCTGGCATCGCACCGCATGGAATGGAACGGCGGCAATGTGCGGCAGAAACCAGGTCCATCCAACTCACTTGGACTGGTGAAGTTCATTTTCCCGAACGCCAACAATATTTACCTGCACGATAGTCCTTCAAAGTCATTGTTCAATGAAGACAACCGGGCCTTCAGTCATGGCTGCATACGCGTGGCCAAAGCGCATGACCTGGCATTGCGTTTACTGCGCGATGATCCCAACTGGCCGCCTGACAAAATTGAAAAAGGCATGAACAGCGGCAAGGAACAATGGATTACCCTGAAGAAAAAGATTCCGGTATACATCGGTTATTTTACCGCTTTCATGGACAAGGACGGCGTGCTCAATTTCAGGCAGGATGTGTACAAACGCGACAGCAGGCTGTACAGTATGCTTGCACAGTAAAACGGACAATTTATCTCTCGCGGAAACCGCTGAAGACGCTGCATATTTTAGCGGAGATTGAAACGGAAACGGAATCCGCAGGTGGCAGACCAGTTTAACATCAGCCGCCCGGCTGTGTCGAAACACATTAAAATATTAACGGAATGCGGTTTGATCACCATCAGGCAGCAGGGGCGTGAACGCTTTTGCGTGGCAAAACTGCAAAAGCTGGATGAGGTATCACAATGGGTAGAACAATACCGGCCGTTCTGGACAGCCAGGCTGGATGCCCTGGACGCCTTTTTATCGCAGGCAGCACAACCTGCAGTGAAACGTAAACAATCAAAAAAATAACAGCATGAACAATCAGCCATTTGTAATTGAACGCACGTTCAATGCGCCGGCAGCAAGGGTTTGGAAAGCCCTTACCGACAGGGATGAGATGCAGCAATGGTATTTTAACCTCTCTGCATTTAAACCGGAAGTGGGTTTTACTTTTGAGTTCACCGGGGGCAAAGATGATGTAATCTATGTGCATGTATGCGGGATACTGGAAGTTGTACCTGAACGTAAACTCAGCTATAGCTGGCAGTACAAAGATTATGAAGGCAGATCTGTAGTAACCTTTGAACTGTTCCCTGAAGGTGATGGCACCCGGCTTAAGCTAACACATGAAGGGCTGGAAACTTTTCCGCAGAACAATCCCGATTTTGCCAAAACCAGTTTTGAACAGGGCTGGACGTACATTATCGGCAAATCGCTCAGGGAATATATTGAGCCGGTACACAGCAATTAATTATACCGGCACCAGGTTTGCAGCAAAACCAGCAACCGGGCGACAGATACCATGCTTGCTGCCCGGCTGTTTTCGTTGTATTGTTTTGCAAAACCTTGATATGCACAACTACCATCTCGCCTTTACTGAAACCATTGTGCGGCTGCTGACTGCGGCGGCGCTGGGCAGCGCAGTTGGCTGGGAACGGCAGCGGAAAAACGGACCTGCCGGCCTTAGAACACATATGCTTGTTTGTGTAGGCGCAGCGCTCACCATGCTTGTGTCCATGTTCGGCTTCAGCGATATACTCGGCACACCTTCTGTAGTACTTGACCCATCCCGTATTGCGGCGCAGGTAATCAGCGGCATTGGTTTTCTGGGCGCAGGCACCATTATATTTTTAAGGCCGCAGCTGATCCGTGGCTTAACTACTGCCGCAGGTTTATGGGCTGTAGCGGCTGTTGGGCTGGCTGTTGGCGCAGGATTGTATATTGCTGCCGTAAGCACCACAGTAATCATCCTGCTGATACTAGCCGCCATCAAACCACTCGAGAAACGGCTGTTCGCACAACAACAGCTGCGTAAACTCACCCTGATTATCAATACCAGGCAAACACCGGTTGCAGCTATTGAAAAAATTGTTCAGCAAAACGAACTCGAAGTAATGGAACTGTCTATGCAGGCCACGCAACACGAAAACGAATACCTGGTGAGGCTGGTCTTCGGCAAATCTGCCGGCAGCAAACAATTGCTGAATGCTGCTAAACAATTGCAGCAGCTCGATACAAACCGCAAACCGCCGGAACGAACGGTATAACCTGCTAATTTAACTTTTGTGCTTCGCAAAAGTGCCCATCAGTTCACCGGATGCAACAATATGCCCTTCCATGGCCTGTTCCAATGCTTTCCTTTCAGACCCTGCGGGTATATCCAGCAATTTATTGAGTGCGTACACCCGAAAAAAGTAGCGGTGTGTGCCGGAAGGCGGGCATGGGCCGCCATAGCCTGTTTTACCAAAACCATTGCGACCGCTGATACCCGGGTTGCTGTTTTCACCAACAGCGGTACCGGGTGGTATATTCCACACCAGCCAGTGCACAAACGTGCCGTGGGTGGCATCAGGATCTTCGGCGATAATGGCAATAGAGGCAGCCGTTTCAGGCACGGTACAGATACCAATCGGCGGATTTACGTCTTCTCCTTCACAGGTATACTTTTTGGGAACAGGCTGTCCCGGTTCAAATGCAGCACTTACAATACGCAGAGTGGCTGTAGCAATGGCTTCCATAGAGTTGTCTTTTGTGTGTGAGAAGTTAACCATTTTTTGCCTGAATAGTTCAACCGGAAGCAGGATTATTCCAGCACCTGCAGCGGGATGGCTGCATTGTTCTATTGTTCAATGATTTGCCTACTTATGCAGCAGTGAGGCTTTGTTGTATTCATAATTCATGCGGGCGATGTGCAGCACGGAAATTTGCTGCGGGCACTCCACTTCACAGGCTTCGGTATTGGTGCAATGCCCAAAATGTTCTTTGTGCATTTGTGCCACCATTTTCTGTGTCCTTGCGGCTGTTTCTGTTTGTCCCTGCGGCAGCAAGGCCATATGTGTAATTTTAGCACCGGTAAACAGCGCTGCACTGCTGTTTTTGCAGGTTGCCACGCAGGCACCGCAGCCAATGCAGGCAGCCGCATCAAAAGCAGCTTCTGCGGTTTCATGTGCATAGGGAATGCTGTTGGCTTCGGGTGCCTGGCCGGTACTTACGGATACATAACCACCGGCACCAATGATGCGGTCAAACGCACTGCGGTCAATTTTCAAATCGCATACTACCGGGAAAGCGGCGGCCCTGAAGGGTTCTGCATAAATGGTATCACCATCTTTAAAGCTGCGCATGTACAGCTGGCAGGTAGTGGTATGTTTCAGCGGCCCGTGTGCGCGGCCGTTGATCATCATGCCGCATTGCCCGCAAATGCCTTCCCTGCAATCTGAATCAAACTCAATTACCCGCTCGCCCTGCTTCATCAGCTGTTCATTCAGCAGGTCAAGCATTTCCAGGAACGACATGTCTTCCGGTATATCAGTTAGTGCATAGGTATGCATGGCACCTGTTGACGCGCCCTGCTCCTGCCGCCATATGTGCAATGTGAGCTTCATGGTTCGAATTTTACGGTGTTTATTTGTAGCTGCGTACAGAGAGTTTTACATTCTCAAAAACCAGTTCTTCCTTGTGTAAAACAGGTTCGCCTTTGTTCCATTCCCATACCGATACAAAACAAAAATTTTCATCATCGCGCAGCGCCTCCCCTTCCGGTGTCTGGTGTTCTTCCCTGAAATGCGCACCGCACGATTCTTCGCGTGTTAAGGCATCATGACAAAGCAGTTCACCCATTTCAAAATAATCTGCCACACGGCCTGCTTTTTCCAGTTCTGTATTAATGCGCTCGTTACCGGTTATGCACAGCTCATGATAAAACTGCTCTTTCAATGCCTTTATTTCACGGATCGCTTTTTCCAATCCGGCCCTGTTCCTGGACAAGCCGCAATAGTCGTACAGTATTTTACCCAGTGTTTTGTGAAAATGATCTGCCGGCAGTTGGCCCTTGCTTTGGAGAAACTGTTGCAGCTGCTGACGTACGGCTTTTTCTGCAGCTTCAAATGCAGGATGATCGGTATCTGTTTTACCGCCCTGCAATTCGCCTGCGAGGTAATTGGGTATGGTGTAGGGTGCAATAAAATAACCATCCACACTGGCCTGCAGCAGGGAATTAGCACCCAGCCTGTTGGCACCATGATCGGCAAAATTGGCTTCGCCCAGTGCAAACAAACCGGGTATGGTGGTCATCAGTTCATAATCTACCCACAACCCGCCCATACTGAAATGTGCGGAAGGTGAAATTAGCATGGGTTGCCGGTAGGCGTTGATACCGGTAATGCGCTGGTACATGGTAAACAGGTTGCCGTATTTCTCCGCAATTTTATTTTGTCCCTGTTCGCTGATGGCTTTGGAAAAATCGAGGTACACTGCGTTCTTCATTACGCCGGCACCAAAGCCTGCATCAATACGCTCCTTCGCAGCACGCGAAGCAATATCGCGCGGGGCAAGGTTACCAAAAGAGGGATACCGGCGCTCGAGGTAGTAATCGCGTTCTGCTTCAGGTATGTCATTGGGCGCACGCTCATCGGCCTGTTTGGCCGGCACCCATATGCGGCCATCATTGCGCAATGATTCGGACATCAGCGTTAGCTTGGATTGATGTTCGCCTGACTGTGGCAAAGAGGTGGGATGAAACTGCACCCAGCTGGGTGATGCCATACACGCACCTTTTTTATGCGCCCGCCAGATGGCTGATGCATTGCAGCCCATGGCCAGGGTTGACAGGTAATACATTTTACCATACCCGCCCGTTGCCAGTACCACCACATGCGCCCCATGCCGTTCAATAGCGCCGGTTTGCAGGTCGCGCGTGATAATGCCTTTGGCTTTCCCATCTATCAGCACCAGGTCGAGCATTTCATGACGCGTGAATAACTGCACCTTGCCCGCAGCCTCCTGGCGCATCAGGGCCTGGTAAGCACCCAGCAATAGTTGCTGGCCTGTTTGTCCGCGTGCATAAAACGTACGCGATACCTGTACCCCGCCAAAAGAGCGGTTATTGAGGTAGCCGCCATATTCCCTGGCAAAAGGCACGCCCTGCGCCACAGCCTGGTCAATAAGTTGCTGCGAGCATTCTGCCAGCCGGTATACATTGGCTTCCCTTGCCCTGAAATCGCCGCCTTTAATGGTATCGTAAAACATGCGGTAAATGCTATCACCATCGTTGCGGTAATTTTTACAGGCATTCACCCCACCCTGTGCAGCTACAGAATGTGCCCTGCGCGGTGTATCCTGGAAACAGAAGCTTTTTACCTGGTACCCCATCTCGGCCAGCGAGGCTGCGCACGAAGCACCGGCGAGGCCTGTGCCCACTACAATGATGTCCATCTTTTTCCTGTTGGCAGGGTTTACCAGTTTGGCATGCGCTTTATAACTGGCCCATTTCTCAGCCAGCGGACCGGCAGGGATTTTTGCATCCATACTTCAGCTATTTGTAAAATAAACATAAATAGGAATAATAATAAAGCCACCTGTTATAACTACAGTATATAACCATCCCGACACTTTAACCCAGCGCGTAAATTTGGGATGATACAGGCCCAGCGTTCGTGCTGCACTGAAAAAGCCATGCAGCAGGTGAAACCCCATGGCAAACATGCACACTACATACAACAGCACGTACCACCATTGCGCAAACGCAAACACCACTACGGTATACAAATCAGGCTGGCCGCGGGCATCGAGCGGCAGGTCGGTGAATTTATACCTGTACCAGAAGTCTTTAAAATGAATGACGAGGAAAATCAAAATAATGGTGCCCAGCAGTCCCATGTTACGCGAATACCATTTGCTGGATGCGCCGCGTTTATCGTACACATACCGGGTGCCATTGGCACGCCTGCTTTGCAGGGTGAGCAGCAATGCATACACCGCATGACCAATAATGGAGCAATACAATACCCAGGCAATGACCTTAATGATGATATTGCCGGAGAGCAAACGCGAGTACCAGTTAAACTGCTCTTTTGCATCGGCAGCCGGCAGCAGCAACTGCAGGTTACCCAGCAAATGAATGACCAGGAACACGCAAAGAAACAAACCAGTGGCAGACATCCATAACTTTTGCGGAAGCGTGTTTTGCTGCATAGGTTCTTTTTTACAATAATAAAGGATAATGACTGAACAGGACTGTTCATGTAACGGTTACATCGTTAATCGGTGCGGGTACCAATTTCGAGAACCGAGAATCGACAGTCGTGACTATCGAAGCGAGTATTAAATTGTTGGTATTCTATCGCCGTAGGCAACGTAGACTAAACAGGCTTGCAGCTCGTAGCTTGCAGCTGTTTTCCATCAATCAATGTCGTTTAGTTAACAGCTTCTTTGCGTTCTTTGTGGGTTTTTCTTTGTGGTCTTTGCGGTAAAAAATATCAATCACGCTTAACTGAACAACATTGAATCGTCAATCGTGACTATCGAAGCGAGTGAACAACAAAGCCATTTAACCATTGAACCCGTTACTGTGATAAATCACTGCAGCAGGATGATAAATCACCTTGCATACCGCATCCCCCTGCAGTACGTTTGCATACGCAATCAGTCCGGCACTACTCCATATCCTGAACTTACCGCCATTTTCCAGGAAATACACGTTACAGCAGTATACCAGCTCTCATCATGAAATAACACGCTGTTACCTTTCTTTCACCGCAAGCATACTGATGAAGTATGCACTAAAACATTGTCATATGGATACTAAAAAACTGGATGCTATTGTGGTAAGGCTTGCCAAGGATGCAAACATTACCGACACAAAAGATTTACGCGCCTATGCAGTTGATTACAATGGCAACATTGTAGAAACCGCCACTTTCGACGGGCAGGATGCGGTTATTAAATCTGCCGCACAAACAGATAAAATATACGTGGGTGCTGCGCTGCCCGATAACATACCTGCTGCCAAAGCCAATGAGCAAACACTGGCCAGTGCAGGTGCTTACCAGGCTGTGATGAAATTCACCGACAGGAATGTGATCGGCATAGAGCGCCTGCCGGACAATATTCTTCAATTCCCGCCATTCCGGTTTTGCAATGTTACCGGCCATGTACACAAAAACTTTGTGATCAATGGGGTTAATACCAATCTTCCCGTATGCCATGCAAGGGTACACATCTGCAACGTAGAGAAATTCTTCCTGGTACCCATTTATCTTAAACCACTGCCTGTTATACCGCCGCATTTGCTGGATGACTTAAAAGGCAGGCTGGCGCAGATTAACCAACCCGTACTAAAAATACCACCGCGTCCTGATCCCGGCCCATTGCGCGAAGCGGGTGTGGTGAAACAGAACCTCGCATTGCGTTCTTTGGTTGCCAAACCAGTTGCAAATATCAACGTTTCAAAAGCAACGGCTTTCAGGCAACCTGCAGCAGCAGGCAGGCAAACTGCAGCACAGCAACTGCCTGATACCGTGCTCAGCGAACTGCAGTCTGCAACAGTTGAAACCATTCAGCCGCTGGTATCCAGGTACCACGATATACTGTACCCTTACCTTTGCCTGTGGCCCATCTTCTGGCCCTGGTTTTACCGGCTGGAAGAAGAAGCAGTGGTAGAAACAGATTGCAGCGGCCACTTCTCTGCCTGGTTGTTTTTGCCGCCCAATACCACCGAAAACATTTACGTGTGGGTAGAAGTGAATATCGGCGGCAACTGGGTAACCGTGTACCGCCCGCCTTTCCCTTGTTATACACGCTGGAATTATGCATGCGGCACCGATATCAATGTACAGGTTACCGATTCACGCGTACTGCCCTGTGAATGCAACCCGCTGGAAGGTGAATTTGTATGGATCAGCAATGTGAACAACACTTCGCTGCGCAGCATTGCCATGCACGATACACAGCCCAGTTTATTCAGTGATGCACGCGGACTGGCGAAGGGCATTCTTAGTGATAAGGCCAACCAGTTTATCAGTCCGTTCACCGGTGGCTTCCCTATCCGCGTTGGTTTTGGCGATGCCCTGCCTACAGCCAGCATTACACATTACCGCTGGAAGTACCGCCGCATTGCAGATGGTTTCCTGAACCCGGTAAACGAATCATTCTATTACGATCAGAAACCGGTATCCAAACCCTATATCTACGAACACCTGGTAAATGGCCTGCTGCTGCCCTTTGTAGGCAATTACCAGCTCGACGAGACCAGCAGTGCGGGTGTCATCTACAAAATACCGCCTTCTGAAGCCAGCATTGCCACAGGTGATGCATCGGCCAGGTGGACCACCTATATGACAGATACCATCAGTCTTGCAGCTGCAGATGCCAAACTGGGCGATGGCCTCTTTGAATTTGTGCTGGAACTCTGCGACAACAATGGCGTAACACAAACACCGGGTAATGATGTATTCCTGGTAGACAGCCTGCTGGCTTCGCCACCCAACGCTGCAGCACTGCCTGCACGCAGCATTGATACCGATTACCTGTTTCATGGCGTTAACAATACCAACGCCGCTGACCCTATTACCGGCTTCCGCTTTTTACTGAGAATAGACAACAATGCCAGCGCCTGCCATATTGATGATGCGGTAGTGGAAAACCATGACACCGGCCACACCGGGAGCACTGCTGATACCGAATGCGGCTTTGCCACTTATAAGGATAAAAACACGGCCAGTGTGTTACTGCGCTTTGCAGCAGACCAGCTGCACCGCTATGCAGACTATTCGTTCGTAGTGAGCAAGGGCAATGTGGGTACGGTAGCCAGTTATGCAGACCAGGTGCCGCCGCCTGATAACACCACAACCGTTAACAGCGCAATCATACATTACCAGGAAAGCGCCCCTATTGCCACGCTGCTGGGCACCTGTATACATGCTGCTTTTGCAGAAACCTTATACGTAACCGCCTACCATACCGATGGTAATACACGTTATGTAAACTACGACAGATCAGACGTTGCGGCCTTTGCCGTAGAACCCGAATAGCTGCATCCATTCAATGCCCGCTTCAACAGGCCACCGTTTTGTACGGTGGCCTTTTTTTTGCTGTAACGTACCGCAGGCAACTATACCTGGCTGCACCGGCACCAATTACATTTGCCCGTTTAGATTTTGTTTTGTAATTATGATCCAGCAAAAATTCAACTTATGGCTACACATTCATTTGAAGAACAGGACGATCGGGGCATTGTTACCCGTTTGGTACGACCAGGCATTATCTCTTTTATCATTTGTACGCTGCTGGTTTTAATTGCCAGGGGCTGCGCATTTCACGCAGGTGCGGATACCACGGCTGCTTTTGAACCGGTAAGCGGCGAAGCGCATGAAGCAACTACCGAACACACTGAAGCTGCCGAACCCGAAGCGCCGGCAACCAGCCGCGAAAGCATTAAAGTGCAACTGCCCGGCAATATTGAACTCAATGCCTACAAGGGTGGTATTGAAGACCAGCTGGTTCGTTTTTTAAACGACAACACCGCAGTAGCAGGTAAAGACGTGTGGTTTGATTTCGACAACCTCAACTTCGCTACCAACAGCGCCGTTATCACCAGCGAAAGCAATGAGCAGGTAAAAAACATTGCAGCCATTGTAAAAGCTTATCCGAAACTGAAAATCAAAATAGGCGGCTATACCGACAAAACCGGTGACAGCACTGCCAACCTGAAATTATCACAGCAACGTGCCGATGCTACACTGGCTGCCCTGAAAGCAGAAAACGTATCGCCCGCACAGCTGCTCGGCGCAGAAGGCTATGGCTCGCAGTTTGCGAAAGCTGCTGCCAATGCACCGGACGAAGAAAAGAAAAAAGACCGCCGCATATCCGTAGGCGTGCGCGAAAAATAGCAACATTAATGGTTTGAAAAGAAAACACGGCCAATGCCGTGTTTTCTTTTTTTATGGCTATATGGTTGTATGGATATTCGTTGTGCGAGGAAGCAAATACACAGCAGCTGTAAGCGCCGGGCTTGCTTGTTGCAGCATTGCCTGTTGCCTGCGCATGCACTGTTCAACAAAAAGGCCCTGCGGATGGGTTAAGTGCTGCTGGCATGGTTTTAACGCCGTTTCCTGAAAAAACTATATGGACAGCATCAATCAGCAACAGCCCGAACAAAACCGGGAAAACCTGCAGGGACAGGCGGCAGCAGCCAAACTAAAGGAACTGGGTGAAAAAGCAAAGAGTTGCTTCTTCTGCACACGCATTACCACCGGCGAACCATTTGCAACACGCCCCATGTCTGTACAAAAAGTAGATGACCAGGGTACCTGTTGGTTTTTAAGCGCAACAGACAGTCACAAGAATGCAGAAATTATTACCGATCCTGCTGTACAGCTGTTATTCCAGGGAAGCGCCCATTCCGATTTTTTAACCCTGTACGGCAAGGCAAGTGTTAACCAGGATAAAGAAAAAATAAAAGAGTTATGGGAACCCATATTAAAGACCTGGTTCACCGAAGGCATCGACGATCCGCGCATATCCGTAATACAATTTGTACCCGAAACAGGTTATTACTGGGATACCAAACACGGTGAGTTTGTAGCCTTTGCCAAACAGGTAGCAGGTGCAGTAATGGGTAAAACACTTGATGATTCCATCGAAGGCACATTAACCATCTAAAACTTATTTTCTGTTTTAAGATCCGTCCATAGTCAAGCGCCGTATATCAACCTGACCTGACATCTTACAACAAAAAATAAGAAAATGAAACGCGTAAAATTGTTAGCCATTGTATTCATTGCATCGCTGGTATCCAATGCCGGTATAAGCCAGGGCATTCAATCAGAGAAAACGGTACAGGTAGGCGGAGCGCCTATGTATCCTTCCAAAAACATTGTAGAGAATGCCGTTAACTCAAAAGACCATACTACGCTGGTAGCAGCAGTAAAAGCTGCCGGGCTGGTAGAAACATTGGAGGGCACTGGTCCGTTCACCGTGTTTGCTCCTACCAATGCAGCATTTGACAAATTACCTGCAGGCACAGTAGAAACACTTGTGAAGCCCGAGAACAAAGCCATGCTTACCAGCATACTTACTTACCATGTGGTACCCGGCAGGCTGGATTCAAAAGCACTGGCCTCCCTTATTAAACAAGGTAATGGAAAGGCTGAACTTACTACCGTGCAGGGCAGCAAACTCACTGCTTCCATGAAAGGCAACCACATTGAATTAATGGATGACAAAGGCGGAATGTCAATGGTAACTATCAAAGATGTATACCAGAGCAATGGCGTTATTCATGTAATTGACACTGTGGTTATGCCGTAAGCAACCACCTGTTATGTTACCGAAGGGTGCCGGTTACCGGCGCCCTTTTCTGTTTAGCCGTTTATGTTTACCAGGGAAACTTCAGGTTGTAGCGCTTTCTCAGGTCTTTGAATGCCTTGCTGTCAGGATCGTAGATGTCTTTACGGCCGCTGAGCCAGCTGTTTACTTCTTCAAAATTATCTACGTTAATCAGGCGTTCATTCGCAAATACCGCCAGCATATTGTCACGCACATAATAAATATTTTTACCATTGTTGCTGAAGCCATAACAATCGTTCGGTGTTAACACAAAGGTTGCCTTTTTCTTCAGGCTGTCGCTCAGCAGATATAAATACTGGAAACCACTCCTGGCATCCTTGTTGGCCATCACCAGCACATCGCCCCCGGTATCATTGTAACGCATGCTTTCTATGCCATACAAACTGGTAAAGGTGTTGATTTTCTGACCGGAAAAGTTCCTGCACACAACAGCAGAATCATTCCCAGTTCCTGCCACAGTAATCACCGGCTGTGTCACCAGCAGCTGTTTCTTCAGGTTAAACCCTCTGATTGCTTCGTCGTAAATGGTTTGCTGGTAAAACGCACCATCATGGTAGCTGCCCGCCACAATGGTATCGTTGTAGCCGCGTATCAATACGGTTTGTCCGCCCGGCACATCAGCTGCGTACGCGTAAAATATACCGGCATGAAAAGGCATGGTCACCTGCGGCAGCAAATCGCGCGTTAAAAATACCAGGGTATCGGTGTTTGCATAAATGATGGTATCTGATTGGGAGAAATCGGCAAACCCCGACCCGTTAAACGAAACCTCAGGCTTGCCTGATTCGCTAAACAGCCCCACGTTGATTCTACCGTTTTTGGTATTGGCAATAATCAGCTCTTTGTAGCGCTTCGATAAACTGATGGAGCTGTATGAGCTGGTATCCAGCAGCACAGTTTTTTTGTCTGGTCCCAGCAACCGCACACGCCGGTCTTCCCGCCAGCCATTGCGGTTGTATTGCCGGTAGGGAATCACCAGGTTGCCGGATGCTGTATAACGTATGCGGTATGAATCATAATCTGTCCAGTCGTTCCTGCTCAGGAATTCTTTTACGTACAGGCAACTCAGCCTGTTGCTATGTTTGCCATCGTTTAAAGCAATGGTATCGGTATGGCGGGTATCACAATTGTATAATATAAGTTTGGCAGACAGCCCCAGCCCCGATGAATCATTCAGCGCCAGTACAGCGGTATGCCCGTGATTGATGAAATAGGCATAGTCGATTTTCTTAAATGTTTTTACGACTGTTTTTTGTTTCGTGTTAAACACAGAAAAATCAGCAGATCCCTGCCCGTTGTTCAGCGAATCGTTCCTGATTACTACAAAACCGGCATCGCCCGAGATATCTGCTTCGTAAGCAGGCAGCAGTTTTGCAGCTGCATTCAGCTGTGCCTGGTAAATGCCAAACGATGCCTGTACAGCTGGTGTGGCAAAGAGGTCAACGATCTTCTTTTCAATTTTATCCCGGCGTTCCTTGTCGTATCCTTTGTAGTCATACACATACCTGGCCAGCCGAACGGCATCCAGCTTGTTGGAGATGGTATCGATGCTGGATATAAAATCAATGGCGTAATAGGAATTGGCTACACGAAACGCCCAGATAACACCTGCAATCAGCAGGCCGATGATGAGCAGGGAAGCCTTTACCAGGTTGCTGCTCAGCTGCATTTTACGGCTACGCAGAAAGTCGTCATATTCCTGCTTTTGCCCGGCTACCTTGCTGCTTGCAAAGAAGGCTTTTTCTTCCGGCTTTAAATCCAGCCCGTCTACATATTTCTCCCAGTTTTTTACCGACTGGTAGGGTATTGTTTCCCTGCTTTTGGTGTAATTGGCGATCTGGAATTTTATGCCGGTGAGCTTTTTGATCTTCGCATCTCGTTGCTGGTAAATTAAACGCGCCAGCACATCGTGCGCCAGCTCAAAGGTGTCGCCGCTATTGCGCAATATCTGGCTGGAAGCAAAATAATCCAGCGTATCTTTTAACAGCTGCGGATCTGTTTCACGCAGGAACTTAGCTGATTTCTTCCTGAACTTGTAAAAGCCCTCTTCCACGGTAAAGGCAGCAGGGTTCTTGGTACCCTGGTCGTTTACAAAAGAATCCAGGAAGCTGCTGATAAACGCACCAGCCGCTATGTCGGGATGCGTTTTTTTCAACTCTTCTTCCAGCCTGCCTTTGCGATCGAGCAGGAACCGCTGCAGCACATCTTTGATTTCGCCAAACTCTTTGATCTCGTCTCCTGTAAACTCCAGCGGCACGTATTCTTCTGTTCCCTGATAGCCCTGGTCATAGGTTCTCTCGTAGTCTATTTTCCAAAGCTGGTCCAGGTACACCTGCAGGTAAGGCAACAGCACCTCTCCTTTTTTCGACAGGGCACGCACCATCTGTGCTGTATTTTCTTCAGGGTTTTCAAGTGTGATGTTAAACTTGTCGCAGGACTTAACAATGACAGATTGTATCTCTTTCGGCCGCATCGGCTCTATGCGCAGCCGCCTGTCTGATATGCCGGGAATGTCTTTCTCAAAGCTATCCAGCCAGGCAAAGTATTCTTCACGCATCACGATGATGAAGTGGCAATCGATCTCGCTGTTTAAATCGAGCAGTGCCTGTACGGTTTTGATAAACACCGATTTCTCTTCGGGCGTAGCGAGGATCAGGAATTCCTCGAACTGGTCGAATATGATGTAGATGGGGCGCAGTGAAATGCGGGTGATCTGTTTCATGCGCTCAACGATACGCGTTACCTGTTGCTTTACTTTTACGGCAAGATCCATTACTTCTTCCCGTTCCGGCGCCGGCTGCACCTCGCCCGGCGTTGGGGCCGGGGCAGGCATGGTCTGGTGCCCGTTGCTGCGCGTAGCGGCATTGGCATAGCTGTTCAGGCATTTCTCCAGCGATGCGTTGATGTCATCACGCCTGCGGATGAAAAACGGCAGCCAGTCGGTTACGTCAAACTCGTTAGCCAGCCCGCACTGTATAATACTTGTTTTACCGGTGCCTGACTGGCCGTACAACAACACAATCCTGTTCTTGCTCACAAAATCGTACAGCAGGTCAACTTCCTTGTCACGACCGAAGAAGAACTCGCGCTCGTTTTTGTCGAAGGGGTCCAGTACTTTAAACGGACTTTTCCTGGTAGTCTGCTTCACGCGATAAATTTTTTGAATGCAACGAATTGCATCCGGATGGAGTTAAACCGGTCCTCTTCACTTTCTATGTTGGGTATTACAAACGATTCCTTGGCATTGGTGGGGTCTTTTACGCGTTTGAAATAGATATCCTCATTCACTTCGCCCTTGTAAAACATGATATATGGTAAATCAGTACGTTCAATGAATGAGTTGCGGTCAATCACAAACGGCGTAAGGTTCAGGTAATCCTTTACCGTTACCTTGTATTTTTTACGGGCAGCATCAATGGTGGTCACATCGCATTTGAGCAGTATAACGCCCCAATTATCGAGGAAGGAATTAATGTAGTAGTAATTCCATTCATCTTTACCAATGGCCTGCATGCAGCGCACAATACGGTGTACATACTCTGCCTTGTCCCGGTTAATATGGCGCAGCTTTAAAATATCGATCTGCTGCACACTGGTTAAGTGATACCGGTGTATAAAACCCAGCGGCTTCACAAACACACACAATTGCCGTTCAGCCTCGTTACAGAATGCGGCCATACGGTCTTCATTCACCACTTTCTTCGCAGTTCTTACGCGCAGGTGATAGAGGTAATCGCAGGCATTTTTAAAGTCCTGGTCAAACTCAAACAGGTCTTTCAATATATCCTGTTCATCAATAAACTGGCGGATGCGTGCATTGGGTAAATCTACGTTGCGCAGGTATTCCCTGATGGTTTGTATCAGCGGTATGTAGTTGTAGGTTTCCCTGTCAATTTTGTCGGGGTTAAGGTAGGTACGCAATGCAGTTTTCAATTCATCACTCAGTACAAAGTCCTGGTCGAACTTAATGTACAGTTCCCATATCTGCGCAATCATAATAATGCCGAGAAACTCCGTGGTGGTCTGAAACAGCTGTGCAATCTGCTTCAGCCGTTTAAAACCCATTACATCATAACCGCTGCCTTCGGTTTCGGTGATGGGGCAAATGAGCTTTTGCAGGTGTATGCCAATCGGGAACGGGATGCTGTTAACAATGGCAATCTGTTTGTCATTGTCCTGTACCGGTATATTATTTTGCTCGCGTTCAAAGTAATCGATGATACGCGGGTTGCCTGCCGCCTGGAACGATTCAAACAGCGTTTTGATGAGTTCATTGTTGGGCTTGGGATAAATGGCATAGGCAGGCTTAACAGGAATGGGATTGATGGAAACAGCATCATCGTTCAGCGCATCCAGCCGCCACAGCGGCGCATCGGGATTGTGTGCAGGTTCGCTGTAATCTGTTACCAGGTGCCTGAATCCCTGTTCGCCCGGGAGGACTTGCTGCGTAAGCGGTGCTGCGGCACGCAGGGCTTCCTTACAGGCATCTTCAATGGTTTCATCGTTTTTCACCAGCTGCTCCCAGAAGCTCACGGAAAAGTTCCTGGCGCTCACGTCTTCCACCGGGGCACTGGTGGCAATAACGGCAGGCACCCCAGCATCCAGCAGCAGTTTTGTTTGTGCATACGTAGCGCAGCCGTTTAATACCACCAGCTTCAGTTCGTTTTCTGCACATACTTTCAGCTGTGCAGCCATTCCCGGTGCATACAAAAACTGTTCGTTCATCTGCAACTGGTTACTGCCTGCATGCCCGCTGAAGTGAAAGATGATGAGATCACGCTCGTACCTGCGCAGCAGGCCGGCAGTGCGTTCCGGTGTGGCAAATGCTTCCAGGTGCACGATATAATCACCGGCAATATAACGTTCACTCAGTATGTCGTTGAGTTCATTGGCTTCTGCCGTAAGGTTGGGCAACGGGTTCTGGTAACTGTTGGCAAATGCCAGTAATATCACTTTCATAAGTTCATTTTAAGAAGCAATAAAAAAGGGAATCGCA
This sequence comes from Deminuibacter soli, assembly GCF_003412455.1. Lineage (GTDB taxonomy): Bacteria > Bacteroidota > Bacteroidia > Chitinophagales > Chitinophagaceae > Deminuibacter > Deminuibacter soli. The sequence continues at coordinate 51,371 of NZ_QTJU01000005.1, forward strand.
ATGCTGACTACAACCCGGTTTGCATAGATTTCACAACACAACTGGCTTTACCGCCGTAACACAGCGAAAGACAGCAGTAAAACAATAGTTGTTTAAGAAAACAGGTATATATAACGGAGAAGAATGTCCTTTTCGTGGTTAATCATACAAGCAATACAGCAATAACCTGGCACCAGGCACTTACCCGGCTTCCATTTTCCGACACCAGCGAACTTGTGAAAAGTATTCATGTATAACCAGTTTTAGTTTTGGCAATGCATAAAGCCCATTCGTACATACAATAAACAACAATTATCCAAAACTGGCGGGAGTGTTATACTGACAATACAATATACCGTTTTTATCTGACACTTGCAATAGGCCGCCTATAAAACCCTGTGCAGGCTTTTGGCTGTTAGCAGATAGCTGTTAGCCTGAAAATACAAAGGGCGCCGTTACCGGCGCCCCATTCTATCGTTATGCAAAACAATCATCAGTTTTTGGCTTTTACCTCGTATGGACCGAACACTGCTTTCACGGTTTTGCCCGGTTTGCTGTCGTCGAGGATGATTATATAGTATTGGTGGCCGCCCGGCAGTACGCGCACCAGGATATGGCCCTGTGTGCTGCGGTATGACTGCTGCACCAGCGGACCAATAACCAGCTCGTTGGCTTCCATCATATTGGTGGCAAACAGGTCGCGTTTGGCCGTGTACAGGTATGGGGAAATAACGCGTATCAGGGTTTCATGACCGGGGTGGTCGGCTGTCCATACCTGCTCTATCCATACTGCCGGTTGTAACGTTTTTACCATATTGGCATTCACCGCGTCGCGGTTGCCGTGGTGATCCATGGTAGCCACATCTACCGCACCTACTGCCTGTGCAATGGGAGTTTCTACATCGCGCCAGGCCGCATCTCCCAGGAAAACATTGCCCGGGCAATCGCCGCCGGTATAATACACAAATGGTCCGTAATGAATCAGCAGTACATTGCTCAATGCATTTTCATCGGGCCATGTTTTGGCATTTGCCGAATCAACCGGTGGGAAATGCTGCGCAACACTGCTGTCTTTACCAGTCCAGATAAGTCCGTTCGATTTTACATTCTGCACGCCAAAATCGGGATAGCTGCGGTGCAACAGGTGCACCTGCGTGGCAGAGCCTGCTTTAAAGTACTGCAGTTGCATGCCATTGGCTGATTGCTCCTGTATAAACGCCTGGTAATTGCTCCAGGTAGTTTTGTAATGGGTATCCTGCGGCAGGCGGCCCAGGATAGTGCTCATGCTTACCGGGTAATGTTCATCCCGCTGCAACAGGTAATGAAACGGCAACAGCGTGCCTACACCGGTAATGCCTGTGAGCACGTATTTTTTACTGCTGCTCATGGGCGCACCAGGATAATAGCTGCCGAAATGATCGTCATGAAAATGGGTGATCAGCGCATAGTCGATACCCTTATTGTATTGCTGCGGCGCTACCTGCTGAATGTAACCGGCAATCCATTCATACGGATGTTTGGAATTATCCGGCCGCATGGGCGTATTGCGTTTGGAGGTGGTGCGCGGGTTGGTGGGGTCGAGCTCACCGGCATCTGCCAGCATGGTAGTGCCATCCGGGAAAACAAAATAAGCAGCATTGCCGCGACCGGTGTTGATGTGGTGGAGGTCGAGGTAACCTTCTTTCCATTCCGGCAAAGGTTTACCTGCTTCGGCTACCTGCGCCTGTGCTGTGATACAGCTTAGCAAGAGCAGGGAAAGAATTGTTTTGTTCATATAGCGTGTTTTTGTGAGTAGTGAGTGGTCAGTGGTGAGTGATCTTAGCGAGTTTTAATACTCACTACTCACTACTGACCACTCACAAAAAAAATGCGGAATGACTTCATTCCGCATTTTTTTATTAAACCATGATTCGTTTAGAAAGAATAACGGAGGCCGAACTGAACAGAGAACAGTTTGTCGTATGATTTCACTTTCGCACCGGCATTGGTGTTTACGTTGTAAATATACGATTTGGTGGCCTGGTCAAAGCCCTGCTGTGTGTACAGGTTGGTGTTGGTAATTAATTTGTAACCACCCCAATCATGATTCAGCAGGTTCAGCACGTTGAAAATATCGGCGCGGAGTGTGAGTTTGTTGGTTTTGTAAATTTTGAAATCTTTCGCGATACTCATGTTCCACTGTGTGCGCCATGGCTGGATACCGTCGTTGTAGGCAGCGAATTTGCCCATGTTCCTTTCCAGGAATTTGCGGTACTCAGGACTTGTTTTCTGCAGCAGGGTGTTCATGCCTGTGCGGATATTGTCTGGTGTTTTAGGATCGTTCGGGTTAAACACATACGCCAGGTCAACACCATCGTTGTTGGCACCGATCACGTCTTTATCAACATAAGAAGAGAAACGTGCAGCCTGGTAAGCCTGGAAAGAAGAGCTTACGCTGAAGCCATAGAAAGTAGGGCTCAGGAACAGGGCTACCAGTTTGTTGCGCTGATCGCCGTCGCTGTACCAGTTTCTGCCGTATGAACCGTAATTCCAGTAAGAAGAACCTACGCTGAAGTTGGCGTTACGCGGGTCACCGTTATCATAAGGAGGAGTGCCGGTAGCCTTGCCTCTTGCATATGACACGCTAAATGAACCGTCTTTTGCAATCTGTGCACTTGCCTCAATTACTGCACCCCAGAATTTGGAAGCCCAGCTGGTATTGGTGAAATAACGCACCTGTGCAAACTCTGATGCAATTCTTGAATTGGCCAGCTGCGGACGGCTGTTGGTGCCGGTAGCAGCCAGTGTGCTGGCAGGTACATATACTTCGCGGCCTTCGTTGGTAACAAAGTCAGGTGTACGTTTCATGTTCAGATCGTACAGGTAGTAGTTATCCCATGTATTGTCGAAATACAGGTTACCACCCATGCGGAACCAGGTATTGAAGTAGTGGTAGTAACTGATGCTGGTTTTAAATGTCAGCGGGTTTTTCAGGTGCTTGTCAAGTACCAGCACGGTAGTAGGCTGTGCAGACAGTGTTTTGAGGTAGGTAGAACCCGGCACCTTGCTGAAATCGCTCTGGTAAGCTTTCCAGTCAGGAATAGGTACATTGGTTCTTACATCTACATATTTAAAGTTGGTACCGTTGTCGATATGTGCAAAAGTGATGGGCTGTGTGGTAAACTCAGATGCAAACAAACCGGCACCTACTTTCACGATATCGCGGCCGTTGCCATGAATATCCCAGATAAGGTTGGCGCGTGGCTGAATGTTTTTCGCATCAAACGGAACCACGTCTGTTTTAACACCCAGTTTCTGCTCCAGCAGCGGGTTGGGTGCTGGTTTATTGCCGATGATGGTTCCATCCCAACGTAAACCTACGGTAAGGTTCAGGTTAGGACGCAGGTTGGTTTCCATTTGTGCAAACAGGCCAACCTCGATCAACGGAACGCTGATTTTGGGGTTTTCATCTGTTGGTGAAATCTTCCTTACAAAACGGTAAGGATTGTTGTTCTCCATATCAGCAATGCTGGCATAGTAAAACTGGCCCTGCTGATCGTGTGTTAAACGGTCGGTGATATGGTTGATATTGTTGTCTGTACCAAATACAAAGTTGAGTTTGCCTGTTTTGTAGCGCAGGTTATCAACGATCTGGATTACATCAGATGCATCACGTTCAGGCACCCAGTTCTGGTTACCGAAACCAACGGTTGTTTTGCCGGTGCTGCCGTCTGCAAAAGTAGAAGCCACATCCACAAATCCTTCAGGTACGCGGTTGTGCGTGTAGTGCAGGAATTTGCGGAAGGTGCTGAAGTTTACTTTCAGGTCGTTGTTTAATGTACTGTTGAACTCAGAACGCAGGCCGAGCATAATGGCATTCTGTATTTCCACACCGGTATACTGGGTAGACAATACGCCACCACCTTTCAGTTTGTTGGGGTCAACAAAGTGCAGGTAGTTATACTTTAAGGTTAACAGGTTTTTCTTGTTGAGGTTCCAGTCAAAACGGGCAAACGCATTTTTGGTTTCCTGTTTAATGTTGATGGCACCATATTCCTGCTGCACAGGGAAGCCAAACTGGTTCTGCATAACAGACACCACTTTATCAAGATTGGCTTTGGTAATGTTCAGTGTTTTTTCGCCCTGTGCCTGTGAGCCGTAGAAGTTAAAATCGTAGGCGCGGAAAGGAACGGTATTGCTGTACTGATCGTACGATACCAGGAAGTGCAGTTTGTCTTTGATAATTGCACCGCTGAGGTTAGCGCCGATCTGGAATGATTCGTATTTGGTGGTTACTTTATTGCCGTTTACATCTTTTTTAGCAGCGAGCGAGTTAGAACCATAGTACGTCCATGCAGCGCCCTGCAGCGTGTTGGTACCGCTTTTGGTAATGGCTTTCACCACACCACCCGAACCGCGGCCATTGGTAACATCGTATGAGTTGGTAGATACTTCAAACTCACGGATGCTTTCGGAAGAGATAGAGAAAGCAGCATCAGACAAACCGCCGAACGTAGCTCGCCTGTTGCTGACACCATCCAGCATATAACCGGTACCACCTGCCTTTGCACCTGCCAGTGAACCACCGTTTGCCAGTGGCGACAGGATCATGAGATCGGTATAGTTACGGGTAGCCAAAGGTATTTTAGAGATGGCTCTTGCGGTAACGGCAGTACCTGTACCCAACCTGCTTACACTGTTGTTAAAGCTGGAAGAGTGCACTTTTACTTCTGTTAACTCATTGGCGCCTTTCACGAGCACAATTTTGTGCAGCACCAGGCGGTCGCCCAGGTTAAGTGCATTATCTTTTAATAAGGTAGTTTGAAAACCCATCGAAGAAATCTCGATGTCGTAAGTACCTACCGGTAACTCGGAGAAGGTGAAATAACCCTGCTTGTTAGAAGAGGTAGACGCAACAAAACCTGTTGCCACATTTTTAAGATGAATAGCTGCACCCTGCAAAGGCTGGGTTTCGCTTTCATAAATAAAACCACTGAGACCGGAACCGCTCGACTGTGCCAATACAGCCGACTGCGCCAGTACCAGTAACAATAATCCAAGTAAGGCAATTTTCACCCGTGAACGGATTTTCATAATTAAGTGTTGGTTTGAAAATCAAAGCTATAGCTGTATTGACAGCCGTAAACGGGCGCGAAAGTAAGTTAATGGATTGTTAAACGAAAATTAATATAAAGTTCACAATACCCTATTTGACAAACGGTTAGCAATATTTAAATTGGGTGCGAGACAGTTTCCTGCAACTATAAGCATTTAGCCCACGATGGCTCACCGCTTTACCGCTCTATATTTTTATTCAGGCCAGTTTTTATCCCCGGATGTTTCCGGAGCTTCACGCCCATTTAACTTTAAACATCCAACTTTACACCTTCCACTATATTCACCCCCACCTGGGCCTGGTAACCGGCCGTAAAACTCCGCACGACTGACGGCGGCGTAAGCACCTGCAATGGCGCAGCTACTGGCAGGGCAATGGCTGTTTTGTAGCCAGCAGGCGACCAGGGAAAAAGCTGCCGGTTGTACAGCAGGCATGGTTTGCCCTCCCACACCACAAATACCCCGTTGGGTAGTGCAGCTGCGGGCGCTTCATGGGTTAACTTCTCTCCTTTCCTGTTGATCCGTTCCCGGTGCAGTACTGCGTCAATTTCGTTTATTGATACGCTTGCATCAAAGCCATGCTCCGGGTTGGCCTGCAGCCAGCAGGTTTTGAAATGTTCCGCTGCCTCGCGCCTGCATTCAAAACAAGGCCGGTGCCCTGCCGCGAAAGCCGTGGCCTCATCCAGGAAGAACAACTCCGTATACCGGTGCGGGGCCATTACCTGCCGTTTCCGGTCTTTAAACTCAAGCTGACAGATCAGCCAGGCCTTCAGCTTAAACTGCCGCTCTACCTGCTGCTGCTCATTATGCAGTATGCCGCGGTTCCCCATCCACGCGCCACGCGCTTTGGTTTGAATAAGATTGCCCCAGGGATCAACACGATTCTGTAACATCCGGTTGTTTTACCTGTAAGGTAGCAGAATAATGGATTGATTGTTTTATGGTTTTATGGTGCTTATCTTTATTCTCCTGCCATGACACACGACCTGCTTCTCAAAAATATTGCCCGCCACATTCAGCTCACTGCAGCAGAAACACAGCACTTCACCTCGCTGCTAAGCTATAAAGAGCTGCCCAAAAAGACGCTGCTGCTGCAGGAAGGACAGCCCTGCAAACAATTAAGCTATGTACACGCCGGCGCTTTGCGGGCTTATCATACAGACAAGGAAGGCAAAGAATCGACCATCATGTTTGCCGTTGCAGACTGGTGGGTGACAGATATGTATTGTTTCTTGAACGCCAAACCCGCCATGATGTATATTGAAACACTGGAAAGCAGCAGCATCTTCCAGTTAAGCAAAGAAAGGCTCGACCAGCTGTATACAGACATTCCCAAGTTCGAACGCTTTTTCCGGATACTGATGCAGAACGCGTATACCCGTGAACAGTTAAGGGTGATTGAGAACCTCTCCCTGTCTGCCAAAGAAAGATATGAAAGCTTCCTGCTGAAATACCCGCATATAGCGCAGATTGTAACACAGAAACAAATCGCCTCTTACCTCGGCATTACACCTGAATTTTTGAGTGCCGTAAGAAAAGCCCGGTAAACTGTATTTCTTAATGTACCTTAAGTGCAGTTGAATAAATAGCGCCGTTCTTTGTGTAACAAAACGCTATCGCATGTTAATACTTATTGCAGGGCCGTACAGAAGCGGCACCAACGACGATCCGCAACTGATGCAGCAGAACCTGCACTACCTTGAATCCGTTGCCCTACCCCTGTTCAGGAAAGGCCATGTGCCCATGATCGGTGAATGGGTGGCGCTGCCCCTGATCCAGCTCGCCGGTTCTACCAAACCCGGAGACGCCGCCTGGGAAGAAGTGCAATACCCTGTTGCCCATCGCCTGCTGCAGAAATGTGATGCCGTACTTAGACTTGAAGGAGCATCCAAAGGTGCAGATGAAGATGTACGTGTAGCAAAGGAAAGAGGGCTGAAAGTGTATTACCGGCTGGAGGATGTGCCGGATGGGGAATGAACAAGACGTGCCGGATAATTCAATCAGGGATAAAATGCACACACCAGAGTAAGAGCCAGAGCAATAAACTGCTCTACCTTTAACTAAATGGCGAAGCAGCATTTCTTTATAGATAAGATCACCAACAGTATTGAGCAATCGGGCACCGGCAAAAGCTTTGAAACAGAAGTTACACCCTTAAAGAATGAGGAGCTGAAACTTGTTTTAAAGAAAAATGGCTGGCGATTTAATTGGAAAACAGAATACAAATATTACGGCCGGAGTTTATATAAGCTGAACATAATAGGACAAACTGATATTCAAGGCCTGATTAGCCTGCAACTATTGGAAAATTATGTGGAAATGCATCTGATTGAAACAGCACCGCATAACTATGGCCATGCAAAATTGTATCTCGGGGTTCCTGCAAACCTGGTCGCTTTTGCCTGCAAAACCAGTTATGATTGTGGCTTTGAAGGGTTTGTAGCTTTTACGGCTAAAACAAGACTGATCCAGCATTATATGGACACATTGGGAGCAGAATTGATATTCAGAGACCGGATGAGCATTTCAGGAAATTCCGCAAAAAAACTGGTATCTTCGTACTACAAAAATCACTTTAAATGACAGGTAAAAAACAATATTACCAATTGGATAATATCGGTTTTATTGGAACCCAGCAGAAAAAAAGTGAAGCCGATATAAAAAAGGATATTGAATTGACCGTGCAGTTTATCAAAAAAAGAAAAGCAGAACAACGCACACCACCCGCTACAATTACAAGGGCAACTAAAAGCAAATAGTTGCGCTTTTACGAAATGAATATAACACCCGCATAATGCGGGTATTTTTTTGTCCGGGCACGTATTATTGTGATAAGCGGAAAATCACCCTTATTTGAACTGCATAACTTTGCTCCATGCGCAAAACAGAAACAGCAGGGGAATTTCTTGAACGGCAGGGCAAACACTATTCAGATGCAGGGCAGTTTAATGTATATAAAATAAACCGCCTGAGCCAGGGCGCAGCCGCTCCACCGCTCAGGCGTGACTTTTATAAAATTTCACTGGTACTGAACACCAGGGGTATTATTACCTATGCAGACAAATCCATTCACATCAACAACAACGCCCTGGTATTCAGCAATCCCCTGATGCCCTATTTTTGGCAAAGCCTGGGCAAGCGGCAAACCGGTTATTTCTGCATGTTCACCGAAGCGTTTGTGACCCACCAGCTTAAAACAAACATTCTTTCGCAATCCCCGTTGTTTAAAATCAACAGCAGCACGGTGGTGTTTCCTTCGCAGCAATCCACCGATTTCCTGGCAGGTATATTTGAGCAGATGCGGAAAGAAATACAATCTGCCTACCCCAATAAATACGACCTGTTGCGCAGTTACGTGCACCTGTTAATGCACGAAGCGCTGAAGATAACGCCTGCCGAACCACAGTACCAGCCCGGCTCTTCTGCCCACCGCATTGCCGGTATGTTCCTGGAACTGCTGGAGCGGCAGTTCCCGGTTACCTCGCCACAGCATGCATTGCAACTAAAAAACGCAGGTGAATACGCGGAGGCTTTAGCCATACACACCAATCACCTCAACAAAATACTGAAGGAGGTAACCGGCAAAACAACTTCTGTTATACTTGCAGAACGCTTACTGAAAGAAGCCAAGGCCCTGCTGCTGCACAGCGACTGGGATATTGCCTCCATCGGCTATTGTCTTGGCTTTGAGCACCCGGCCAACTTCAATATCTTCTTTAAAAAGCAGACCGGCGAAACGCCTAATCATTTCAGGAAACAGGCAGTAATTGCCAGATCATAAATTTGGGATTGAATGGCATAATTTTTAACGGCCGCGTGCCGGCTACCTTTGTTGTGTAAATACACGCACAATGGAAAGTGGTAGTGATAACAGGTGCCAGCAGCGGCATGGGCGAAGCTACCGCACGCAAACTGGTGCAGCAGGGTGCCGCCCAATCCGAACTGGGGCACGATATTACCAGTCCTAAAGTAAAAGCCCTGTACGGCAACTTAACCAACATGCCCAAAATGGATGAAGAAGCTATTGCCTATGCGGTGATTTACGGCATTAGTCAGCCAGGTAATATTAATGTGAATGAGATAGTGCTGAGGCCGCCGGGGCAGACGAGGTGAGAGTGACATCACCTCACACGCCAAACTTCCGCCTGTATTCCAGCGGTGACAAGCCTGTGCATCGCTTAAACACATCCCTGAATGCATTAATATCGTTATAGCCCACTTCGTACACAATTTCATTGATGGTCTTGCGGCCTTGTTCCAGCTGCTTTTTAACGGCTTCTACCTTTACGCGTTGAATGTATTCCACAATTGAATTACCGGTAAGCTTCTTAAACCGCCGCTCAAAGGTTCTTCTGCCCATACCGGCTTTTGCGCATATTGCTTCAACAGTCAGTTTCTGTTCGTAGTGCTGCTCAATATACTGTTGCGCTTCCAGTACATTTTTATCTGCATGATGCTTTTGCCCCAGGAAAATTACAAAAGGATGCTGGCTGCTCCTGTCCATATCTATCTCAAACATTTTGGAAGCCAGCACTGCCATTTCCCTGTTCAGGTGTTTCTCGATAATATATAGCAACAGGTTCAGGTACGAGTAAGCGCCACCGCAGGTGTAAATGCCATCTGCATCTGTAATCAGGCGGTCATCTATCACACGCACATCAGGAAACATTGCGCTGAATTCATTCCTGGCTGCCCAGTGTACGGCACATTCTTTATGATGCAGCAGGCCGGTAGCTGCAAGGAAAAAAGAACCTACGCACAGGCTCACAATCTCAGTGCCGTTTTTATACATGGCGCGCACCCAATCAATAAACTGTGCATTGCGTTTAACGGATTCAGGGAAATGTCCACAGGTAATCGGTATCACAATTACATCTGTATGTGCAATCCCGTGTATGCCTGCGGTTGTATGAATTGTGTACAGGCCATTGTTTAAGGAAGTGGTTTTCTGCAGGCCTGCAATTGTTACCTCGTAAAAAGACGCCTTGCCCTGGTAACGCAAAAAATCGTTTACCCTGGTGAGTATCTGGAAACAACTGTCAACGCAGTTAATGGCAGCATCGTGTAAAGCCAGTATGGTAACATGCTTCATGTACTAAAGATATCTGAAAAACCTGACGCATTCAACAGGTAAGATTGTCGTATTCCCCATGAGACAACCCGCTTTTCCGTCACTATTTTTGCAGCATACACTAATCAAACAGGTACAAATGAAAGCACTTGAAATCATCATTATCCCGGTGGCCGACCAGCAGAAGGCGAAAGACTTTTACCTGCAGCTCGGCTTTGAAGTAATTGTGGAAGCACCTGCAGACCATGGCCAAACCTGGCTGCAGCTGGGGCTTCCCGGTCAGCCCACTTCTATTGCCCTCATGAAGTTCCATGGCATTATTATAGAAACGGAAAACATGGAAAAAGATATAGCCCATTTCACTGCCAAAGGCATTACCGTGGGCAATATAGATACGCAGCCATGGGGACGTTTTGCCTGGCTGAAAGACCCGGATGGCAATGGTTTGTGCCTGCACCAGCAATAAGCACGCAATTCCGTACCGGAAGCCACAGGCCACTATAACAAATGGCCTTGCAGCAGTATCTATTCCTGCTGCAAGGCCATCCGCCTTTTTATGTCAGTAGTTTATTTGGCAGCACCCTGTGCGGCTGCTTCAATTACTTTGGCCACTGCTTCGGGCTGTGATATATATACCACATGGCTGGCTTTTACTTCGGTTACTTTTGCACCAATGTGCTGGTACATGGTTCTTTCCAGTACAGGATTAATGGCTTTGTCTTCTGTAGCAACAATTGCATAGGAAGGTTTGGTTTTCCATGCAGCCTGGGCAATAGGTGCAGTAAAGCAGGCGCCCACGATCGGCTGCTGCGAATCGAACATAAAGGCTGCTTTGGCCAGGTTAACATCGCCTGCAAAACACTCGTTAAACAGCGCTTTGTCGAAATAAACGATACCGTTTGCATCAGCAGGCAGGATGCCGTTTTTAGGCAATGCCGGACCAGATTGATATACATCCAGTGTTGACTGACCAACTTCAGGTGCAAAGGCAGCCACATATACCAGGCTTGCTACCTTAGGCGATACACCGGCCTGTGTAATCACCGATCCGCCCCATGAATGGCCTACCAGCACAGCAGGTCCGTCCTGCTTGTCCAGCGCTCTTGTGGCAGCCTGTACATCATCATTCAGTGAGGTTAAAGGGTTTTGAACCAGGGTAACATGGTATCCGTGTTTTGTCAGTATTTTATATACACCTTCCCAGCCCGATGCATCAGCAAAAGCACCATGCACAATAACAATATTTTTGATTTTGGAACTGCCCTGTGCCATGCTTTTTAAAGAACCGAAAGAGCACAATGAAGCAAGGGCTGCAAATAACAATGATTTACCAAATCTGATCTGCGTTTTCATGTTTGTTTATTTTGTAAGATGATGATCCGTTGTCTTCGAAAGCAAAATTATACACCACCTGAACATAACCGCAGAACAAGGCTGTGAACAGGGCATTTTTACACCTGAACCAGGCATTCACTGTCGCGAACAGAACTGCATTTAACGATACGGCTAACGGCCATACGTAAATTATTTACCACACACAGCAGGTTGCTATCACTTTGCAAGCAGCCCAAAAACAACTTTAAACCTTAAACTTCCAACATTAAACACCCATCCACCGAAGTTTTGCCTAAAAACGCCCCGTAAGCGAACAATTCTTTATCTTGAATGCCAGAATATTATTCATCAAACCAAGATTGCACCATGCAGAAGATCCCCTCCTACCTGTTAGGATTACTATGTGCCGCGTCTGTTGCCGCCTGCGGCTCGGGCACTGATTCAAAAAACACCGCAGACAGCACCGCCGCCAAAGATTCCACCACAACCGCCACCGGCGTTAACTACAGGATTGGCGTGCAGATGTGGACTTTCCGTGTGTTCCCCTTTGCCGACGCGCTGGACAAAGTGGACAGCGCAGGTATTAAAAACATTGAAGCTTTCTGGGGCCAGGATTTGGGCGCCGGTATGAAAGGCAAATTCGGCGGCGACATGACCGACGAAGAAAAAACCAAAGTAAAAGACCTGCTGGCTAAAAAAGGCATCAGCATCGTTGCCATGGGCGTAATTGTGCCGAAAGACAAAGCCGAATGGATTAAGGCATTCGAGCTGGCCAAATACTTCGGCCTCAGTTATATTACCTCAGAACCCATCAAAAGTCAATGGGGCATGGTCGACAGCCTGGCCGGCGCATACGGTATAAAAGTAGCCATCCACGACCATCCCAAACCCAATGTATACTGGCACCCCGATTCAGTGCTGGCCGCCATACAGGGCCATCCGAACATTGGCGCCTGCGCCGATATTGGTCACTGGGCCCGCAATGGCCTGAACCCGGTAGACTGCCTGAAAAAACTGGAAGGCCACATCTACGGTGCACACCTGAAAGACATCGTGAAATTTGACGACCCCAAAGCAGCCGACACTGTAGTAACAAAAGGTGTTATCGACCTGCCTCCCGTATTCGCCGAACTCAAACGCCAGAACTTCACCGGCATGATGTCTATCGAACACGAATCAAACTGGTACCACAACCTGCCCGACGTTATTTTCACCAAACAATACTTCGACGAACAAACCAGCAAGCTGAAATAGCGGATAGCTGTTAGCTGATAGCAATTAGCCAGCCAAAACAAAAACGGCGCATCACTTCCAAGAAGTAATGCGCCGTTTTATTCACTATTGCCAATTTAGTTTAGTTCACAGTTCTTTGTGACCTTTGCGGGTTTTCCCTTTGTGTTTCTTTGCGGTAAAAATATCTATCACGCTTAACTAAACAACATTGATTGTCCATGCACAGCAGTCCTCCCTAAAAAAGCGCGCCAAAGCTTCCAAAGAAGTAATGCACCGTTTTATTCACTATTGACCACTCACTATTCACCACTCACTACTCACTATTCACCACTCCCTATCACGCCATTATCGTCTTAATCACCTCCTCCAGCAACCCCTGCGCCAGCTCCATCTTGTTGCTATCGTGATTGCGCCAGCCTTCCGGTTTTTTCACAAACGTATACAGGGTATTGTACATCATAATCTGCACCTGGTCTTTCGTTGACGAAGGTTCCAGCTTAAAGAAATACTGGCGGTTCTCATACCAGGAAAAAAGTTCTTGTGTCATAGCATCCGGAATTAAGGGCGTGCAATATACACCATTACAGCTTACCCGTTAATGTTGTTAACAAGCCCTGTAATAAAGTTCTCGTCTACTTCTTCTTCGCTGTGGTCATGAAAATACTTGTTCACCTTGTCCTTGTCTGCATCCATTGCAGCCTTGATAGCCCTGGCCTTCAGCGGCAGCGGTGTAACAGCGCCGGTTGTTTTATTCAACAGGTAAAAACTGCTTTCCTCCTTATACTCATTTTCCTTTTTACCGCTTTGCATAATGCCGTCATCGTGGTAGTTCGAGGCAATAAACTTGGTTGCAAACAGCTTGTACAGTGAGTACTTGTGTTCGCTTTTTGCCAGCGCCAGGAAAAAGTGTGATGCATCAATCTGCTTTACATGCTCAAATACAAAGTTGCGGTTCATGTATTGCAGTATAAACGAACTGATGCCATCGGGCACTACCGCCATAATATTGATTTTATCCTGCGAGGCAATCAGGTTGCCCGATACTTTGTCGAAATTAAACGCAAAGCCGGTGGTATTAATGTAGGCGCCCTGGTTGTTAATCACACTATCGCCCTGTACCCAGGTATTAAACAGGAAACGCGTACCAATGGTGTTTTCTGCATTATTAAACTCCAGCAGCGGACCACCTTCTTTTGCTTTACGCGCGTCCACTTCATTGGCGATGCTTTTAGAGAGATACTGCCCCAGGTTGCCGGCAGCAGTAATCTGCGGACTGCCCGTAAGCTGCGCATGTACACAGGCAAACAACAGCAGGCAACAGGCGAATAACAATGTTCTTTTCATGGCTTCCGTAATTGATAGATGCAATCGTTTAAAAGCACACTTTACAATCGCAAAAAATGCGATTTATGCTGTGCAATTCGTGTCACACGAACACGTAAATAAATATACCCATCTTTCTGTTGGTGTGCTTCGGTTTTGGACATAAAAATATTTATATTTAGTTCAACGCTCTGCTGCCAATGAATAAAAGAATAGGATTGTTATTATTGCCCGCCTTCCTGTGCACTGCCGCCTGGCTGCCCGGCGATCCCCTGCCGGCCATTACCCGTGTAATAGATAAATTCAGGAAAACATACCCGCAGGAAAAAGTGTACCTGCATACAGATAAGCCCTATTACATGGCAGGCGATACTTTGTATTTTAAAGGCTATGTGGTAAACGCCGAAAAAAACCTTCCGTCTGCCATCAGCAATGTTTTGTATGCTGATTTGATTGATGAACACCAGCACATCAGCCATACCCTGCGCAGCCCTGTTACCGATGGTATGGCCACAGGCAGCATGGCATTGCCCGATTCACTGCCGCCCGGCAACTACCGGCTGCGCGCCTACACTGCCTGGATGCGCAATTTTTCGTCAGACTGGTTTTTTGACAAGACAATCCCTATCGGCAGCAGCAGCAATACCCAAAAGGCAACAGACAAAACTTCCCGTCCGGCCGTTACACAGTTTTTCCCTGAAGGCGGGCAAATGCTGGAAGGCCTGCCGGCACGCATGGCATTTAAAGCCGTGGGCAGCAATGGCCGCTCCATTGCCATAAAAGGCCAGGTTACCGATGAAACAGGAACAGCTGTAGTACCCTTCAGCAGCGGGTTTGGCGGAATGGGCAGTTTTGTATTTACCCCGCAGCCCGGGCATGTGTATACAGCAGGCATTACCTATGCCAATGGCGCTACCGCACAGGTAAGCCTGCCACAGGCCCTGAAAACAGGTTATATGCTGGCAGCAGACAACAGGGACAGTGCCCAGGTAAAGCTGCACATTGCAACAGCCGGTGTAACTGCGGGCCAGGCAACCCTATTGGGACTTTGCAACAACAAACCCTTTTTTAGCACAACCATTTCCCTTTTGAACGGCGAGGCTTCCGTAAACATATCCAGGAACAAATTCCCGACAGGTATTGCACAGTTTACGTTGTTTACAGCAGAAGGCATACCGGTGGCGGAACGGCTGGTGTTTGTAAACCATCACGACACATTGCATGTAGCCGCCGCTACCGATAAAAAAGTATATCGCCCGCGTGAACCTGTAACACTTACACTCACCGTAACCGATATACATGCCAGCCCGGTAAGCGGCAATTTTTCCCTTGCTGTAACAGATGCCGGTATGGTAAAGCCGTTACAGCCGGAAGATGCATCTATTGTTTCTTCGTTGCTGCTTACGGCTGATATCCGCGGTTATATAGAACAGCCCGGCTATTATTTTACCGGTGACGATACCACCCGTGCCAACGACCTCGACAACCTGCTGTTAACCCAGGGCTGGCGCCGCTTTAGCTGGACAGCCCTACAGGCCAACCAGTTTCCCCCCATTGCATTCCCTGCTGAAAAAGGACTTGCCCTGCGCGGCAAAATAATATCCGCCACAGGTAAGCCCCTGCCTGGCGCACGCATTACCCTGTTACCGCAACAGGGCGATGGATACATGATGGATACCGTGACCGGAACAGCCGGTGAGTTCGTGTTTGACGATGTGCAGTTTACCGATCAGTCCTCCTACGTACTGCAAACCCCGCTGGCCACCAACAGCAGGGCCACCATACAACTCAATGAATGGCTTGCCCCTGCCGTATTGCCCGCTGCATGGCACAATAACAGCCACGAACAGGCTCTGCAACACTACATCACACTAAACCAGCCGGTGCTGGCTGCACACCGCAAACAACAGCAGGATGCCGGCCGCGAACTGGAAGAAGTGGTGGTGCGCAGCAAACGCCAGAGCCGCGTGCAGGAGGCCGTAGCCCCTTCGCTGAACCTGAATGGGCCAGGCCAGGCAGACCAGGTTCTCACCTATGAAGATCTGAAGAACTGTCACAACCTCGCCAGCTGTCTTGAAGGGCGTATTACCGGGGTCAGATTCAAATTTATTGAAGACAAAAGCATACGCCCCTCGCGCGTAGTAGCCCTGCAGCCTTTTATGGCATCAGGCTTTAACGAACAACCGATGACTGTACTGCTGGATGGCGTGGAAATGACTGCTGCAACCGGCCTGGATATGCGCAGCTTCAATGCCGCAGATGTACAAAGCATAGAAGTATTGCGCAGCGGCAGGTACCTGGCTGCATACGGCACAAAAGGCGGAAACGGCCTGTTAATCATCACCACTAAAAAAGGCGGTATTGATTACGACAAAGTGAACGACCAGTCTGCGCAAACAAACAAGCTGCCCGAAGGAGTGTTGTTTGTAAAAGCCATGGGCTATTCTGCAGTACGCGAATTTTATATACCTGATTATGCCGTTGACGGCGGAAAAGACATACGCAGTACCATTTACTGGAAACCGGTGATACGCACCGGCGAAAACGGCACGGCAACCATACAGTTTCGCAATGCAGATAACACCGGCGTACACCAAATAATAATAGAAGGATTAAGTGACAATGGTAAACCCGCAAAACAGGTAGTCACCTATGAAGTACAATAAATTCATCCGTTACCTGCTGCTGCCATGCCTGTTGCTGTTATCCGCCTGTGCCCTGTGCCAGGAAAGGATTACCGGCAAAGTGGTATCAGAAACTGAAACACCGCTGCAGCAGGTAAGCGTATTTATCTCCAACACCACTACCGGCACCCGTACCGACGCAGCCGGCAATTTTGTGCTGGATAAACTGCCTGCCGGGGATGTAACACTAATACTCTCCTATGCCGGTTATGAAGCACTGGAGTATACCATACCTGAAACCCTGCGCGGCAAAACATACCTGTTTAAACTGCAGCCGCAGTTAAATGAGCTGGAAGGCGTGGTAGTAGGCAGGTATGATAAAGATGGCTGGAAAAAATGGGGAAGGCTGTTTACAGAAGCATTCATCGGCGGCTCTGCCTATGCTGCTCAATGCACCATCACCAATACCGATGTTTTGCATTTCACATACAACAGCAAAACCAAACTGCTGCGTGCCTATGCCAGCGCACCTTTGCAGGCAGATAACAAAGCGCTGGGCTATCACATTACTGTAACACTGGCTGATTTCTGGTACAATACAGCCGATCAGTCGTTGGATTACCAGGCCTACAATTTATTCACCGAGCTTAATGGCACCGAAGCCGAACAACTGCAGTGGAAACAACAGCGCGAAGGGGTATACCAGTATTCGCTGCTGCGTTTTATGCGCACCTTGTACCAGCACAATTTTAAAAACGAAGGATACCAGGTGCGTGTGCGCGAACAAAAGCCCAATGCAGAAAAAACACGCGTGCAGTTATTATACCGGCAGGCTTTTGAACAGGTGAAAGATGCGGCAGGCCCGGGGGCCATTAACCAGGTAGCCATGCACCGGCAGGCCGAAAAACTGTTCCCGCGCGATTCACTGCAATACTACCGCAGCGTGCTGGCACAGGACGACCGATCTGAAAACCTGCACATGGAGCTGGTGAATTTCAAAGACATTGCTCAAGATACAGACAGCAGCACCGTACTATTGCATTTCACAGACTACCTGCAGGTAACCTGCAGCAAAATAAAAGAACCCCTTGCATACACGCATTTTAAAAACAGGCAATACCATCTCTCTTCAGATGAACTCAACAGCCTGCGTACCTATCCTGTTACAGAATTACAGCTTACGCACAACATGCCCCTTGAAATAAAGGAAAACGGCTACTTCAACAATGTAGACCTCCTGCTCACCGGCTTCTGGGGCTGGTGGGAGCGCCTGGCTACACGCCTGCCCTATGATTATGAACCTTGACGCCGCTACTGCAACAATCCATCACTCTCACTTCAATTAAAATGTTGCCTGAATGCCAGCGGTGAGAAATTGGTCTTCGTTTTAAACAGCTTGCTGAATGATTGCAGATGCTCAAACCCCAGCTCATAGGCAATTTCACTTACGGAAAGATGCGTGGTGGTAAGTTTTTCCTTTGCCAGTTCAATCAGTTTATCGTGCAGGTGTTGCTGCGTGCTTTGCCCTGTAAGTGATTTTAGCAGGCCGCTGAGGTAGCCCGGGGAAATATGCAGTGTTTCGGCAAGCCAGGTCACACTGGGCAGCCCCTGTTTTGCCAAAGCACCGCTGTTAAAGTAGGTGGCAATAAGATCTTCCATCCTGCTTAGAATCTCATGACTGGCGGCTTTCCGTGTTACAAACTGCCGCTGGTAAAAACGTTCCGCATAACTCAGCAGCAGTTCCAGTTGCGCAACAACCACGTTCTGTGTAAACCGGTCTATGTTAAACTGATACTCCTGTTCTACCTGCCGCGCAATGCCTGTAAGCATAGCCTCTTCTTTGTCAGACAGGTATAATGCTTCATAAACAGAATAATCAAAAAACTCGTACCGCTTAATGGTTTTGGCAAGCGGCGTATTCCACAACAGGTCAGGGTGAAACAGGATCATCCAGCCGTGGGGATGATGTTTTACTCCTTTGTCCAGTTCAATGCCAAATACCTGCCCCGGTGCGGTAAAGAACAATACACCTTCATCAAAATCGCTGGTCTGCTGACCATATTTAAAGCGGCCTTCCGGCATCCGTTTCATCGAGATACAATAGAAATCAAAGATGATGCTGAACGAGCCTTCTGTGGCGAGCGGCGTTACGTCTTCCACATTCACCACACTCACCAGTGGATGCGCCGGTGCAGGCAGTTGGGCCATCCGGTGGTATTCGGTAATGGTTTTAAACCGGTACGAAAGTTTGCTGCTGCTCATACTACAAGTTACAATTTTGTGGCAATGATGTTCACCTGCTTATTTGATTGCATGGGTGTAAACGCCCTGTTCCAGGTCTGCAATCAATGTCTGGTGCACAGGCGTCCAGTTCAAACGTTCCCTGGTAATTGCACCCGATGCAGGGCAATCAATCCCGGCAAAGCCTGCAAACCAGCTGAAATGCGCGGCCGCTTCTTCGGGTGCTATTGACACTACCGGAACACCCAGTTGTTTGCCTATTAATGCTGCGATGGTTTTAAAAGTGATGGCTTCTTCTGCCACCGCATGAAAGCGGATGCCTGCATCAGGATTCTCCAGCGCAAGCCTGTACAAACGCGCTGCATCCAGCCGGTGTACAGCGTTCCAGCGGTTGGCGCCCTCACCTATATAGGCAGAAACACCCTTTTCACGCGCAAGCTTAACAAGTATGGGAACAAACCCATGCAGGTCACCTTCCCCGTGCACAGAGGGTGACAAACGCATCGCAGAAGCCTTTACGCCAAGCGCAGCCACAGCATCCGCCATTTGCTCAGACGCACGTGGCCATGCGGGGTTAAATGGCGGCATCATATCTTCTGTAGCCAGTTGGCCGGGACTTACCAGCGCAGAACCCGAGGTAACAATAAGCGGCCGGCCCGAACCCGCCAATACCGAACCCATGGTTTCAATAGCAAGCTTGTCTATTTCGCACACTTCCTTAAACCTGGTAAAATCGTGCACAAAGCCGGTATGTATTACACCATCTGCTACCGCGGCCCCGCTTCGCAGGCTATCAAGGTTTTCAAGATCACCCATGTGTACTGCCGCACCTGCTTTATGCAATGCATCCGCAGCTGCCTCCGAACGCGCAAGCCCCAATACCTCGTGACCTGCATTGATTAATTCCGGAACAATAGCCGAGCCTACAAACCCGGTAGCTCCTGTAAGAAATACGCGCATAACTATCCTTTTTGTTGTTACAAAGATCGCAAGCACCCAGTCCGCAGATTTAGCCATATCTGCTTTTGATTTAGCCAAAACCCCTCCGGAGCGCCATTGAACAATTGAACAATCAAACTATTGAACAATCCAGCCCGTTACCTGAGCCTGATCTCATTGATAGAAGCGCCCTGCGGAATCATGGGAAACACATTGTTCTCTTTGGCCACCATTGTGCTCAGGTATGCCTGATTTTAACGTATATGGGCAATATTTCTTGTATTCCGGGAAACCGTAAAAACGCTCCTTTTTCATTAGCTAAATTTGAATGGTAAAGTCACTTAATCTTATCATTAAAAAACATGAAACATGCAAGCCATTAAGCCGGGCCCTAAACCCAAAAAAGACGACGGAAAAGATGACAAAAGACGAAGGGTTACTCCTGAAGTTAAACCAAAGCACCCTGATTTAAAACCACATAAACACAAGCCCAAAGATTAACCCAATTAATGCATCATCCACAAAAGCAAACATGCTTAAACGCAAAAAAGCTCCACATTTCTGTGAAGCTTTTGCGGACCGGACGGGGTTACAATCGAACCCTTACTTTTTTGGCATTTTTAGATACACTCAAAATACCCTTAAGTTATTGAATTATAGTCAAATAATGGAAATTGAATATTTGAGTGATTTGCTGAGATTTGAATGATAGATAAATTCAAGGGCCATTCTTTTCATTCACAAGCCAAAGTTTGCTATAGGTAGCAAAAAATGATTGTAGCTTTATTTGCAAAATTATTTTGCTACTTAATTATGACGTCACGCAATCCAAATTTGAAAACTGAACTGTTAGGGGTCCGATATGTTGAGGGCGTTGTACAGAATAACCATTCAATCTTTCACTCTTTTTTAAGAGAAAATGATCAAGGGAACGATTGTTACATTGAATTTGTAAAAGGTGGAATTGCCCTGAATTATGGCGTTTTTGCACAGCTAAAAAGCGGAATCAGCTATAAAGACAATAAAGGCTATAAAATTCCAACTGATAAAGCACATCTAAACTATTGGAGCCAGGCATTATATCAGACCGTGGGTATCGTTTATGATCCGGAAATCAATAAAGCTTTTTGGGTAGACATTTCTGCCTATTTGAAGGTTAATCCGCAGGTATTGGAACAAGAATATCATTCAATACGTGTTGAAGCCACAAATGAATTCTCAGAAGAATTGTTTTCTTCCTTTATAGAATATTGCTTCGATTATCGAGAGGCATATATGAATTATGAAAATTATGGTCGTAGTTTAGAATGGTTTGCTGACATTGAACATCCTGATATTTGTTATGAGGGATTAAAATCACTTTATTCTAATCATAGAAATCGCCCATCCGCATGGTTTTATATTATTTCCAGTTTCTCAAAGATTAAGGAAGAGGGTATTAGAAGAAATATATTGGGTTTACTTAGTAACTACACGAATAATCCTCATGTATTTTGGCATTCAGGAAATATTCAGAATTATCCCTCTGAAAAAATGAAATATTATATTTCTCAGCAAATGACCGAACATTTTCGGGCGAAAGAGATTGAGTTGACACTACCATATTTACAAGAAGGGATTAATAGAGGAAGCTTTAGTTTCATTGTTTTATTAGTAATTGATTTGGTAAAAGATGCACATCTTTTATTAAAAGAAATCTCATTTAATGAAGAGCTTAAAGTAGATAAGCGTAACTTTTGCTTTTGGTTGTATATGCAACTTGCGAAGTTTCATTCTGTCGAAGAAACATTAGAAACCGCTCATCAATTCTTGACAAAATTTCCATGCGGTTACGAAGATGAAGCACTATTGGGTGTTCGAGAAAGTATTCAGAATGGAGAATTATGGCCCATTGGATAACTGTGCATCATTCTACCGGCCAATTTCATAAGTTCTTCCGGTACTGGTTGCCGTTCTCATGACAACCACATTTTACTCAATAAAGTTATGTAAAGATGTACCCTTTAATTCCTGTCTGGTACTACCACTTCCGTAATGATAAGAACCATGATAGGAAATCGGCACACTGCTAACTGGTACATTAATTTCAATATAACGTTTACCCGATTTTGATGCAGATTTATATCTACAACCAATCCTAAGTGATTGACAACTTAATTAGGAATATCATCCATCAGTTTTTTATAATTTTCTATGCCTGTGATGTCTCCCTTGTCATCTATTCCAATAAATATTTTGCCTCCTTGCGAACTCATCAATAAATTGGTCCGTCGTAGGTTAAATTCCAACTAAAAGGTAGCAAAAACGGAAATTTGTAGCTCAGCAGAACAAATATTTACGGCAGATACTTTAAAGCATTTTGATATGCGGCTGCCGATGTTGAATCCGGTGTATTTAAGTATTACCGGTCAATATTGAAAAAGCCGCCCCAAATACTTTTGAGACGGCTTCTTTATTTAAAAAAGCTACCTATCGATCAAACTCGGTAGCAGTATATATCCGCTCAAGCAATTCGCTCAATTTATTTCCTTGCCTGATGAGATAGTCTCCATTTTTAAAAGAAGACATCAGCCCGAAACTATGATATGATTTATCGATTTTATGAAATGCATATCCCATACCTGACCCGTCTGTACCGATCAAGAAATAATCAGGAATTTGCTCCATTAGTATTAACATAGAAACATTAAGTTCAAGCAAATCTTCCACTTTATGAAGTCTTAAATAACCTTCTCCAACAAAACCTTCTCCCCCATTATTAGCTTTCATTAACTCTTTATAGTCATTTGGAAATTGAGCACCAATGTTCGATTCCACCTCCAAAATTTGGTCCTCAGTGCCCCCTGGAGAATTAAAATCAAATTCATTCACAAAATCCAACAGCTGCTGTTCCATGTCATTTTTTTATGTTCAATCGATCTTTGTAAGTTGTTCCACCAAGGTGTTACTTCCGCTTCATGAAATCTGGAAGGAATTAAAAGCTTGGTCGTTGATCACTAGCCCTTCTTATGATTTTACACGTTCTGCAACTATGTACTCGTCGTAGTCGAAAAGGACCACCAAGAACGATCGGAGGCAAGACATTGTAATTTTTTTGCCCATCGCCATCCCCCCGTCTTTGACCATTAACGGTAATGCGGATGTACAGATTTTTTTCCCCTTTGTACTCCTTTCCGTTCCCCCAAAACAGAACTGAAAGATTTGGATTTACTTTCATACCCACAATTTTTTTGATGAATAAACAGCTACAACCCTTATTGGGGCTGCAACACGTTCTTTCCCAAAAAGCTCTAGCATACTTTTCCAAGAAATTCGGTTAGTAAATTTAAGGTTGGAGCGTACTAACCGAAATAGCTACCGACTTAGGTAGATTTAAACAGAATTAAGCAGATTACCTTTTTATTGTAGGACGGGCAGTTACGTCTAAAAAAACAAAAAAGGAGCCATATAGGCTCCTCTTGCGGACCGGACGGGACTCGAACCCGCGACCTCCGCCGTGACAGGGCGGCATTCTAACCAACTGAACTACCGATCCTTATGTTCCCTTTTTCCAGCATTTCCGTTACCGTTGTACCGTTTTGGGAGTGCAAATATAGGGGGATTTGTTTCTTTCAAACAAAATTAAGCCTGCTTTTTTTCAAAAAAACAGTACCAGCTGCAGGCAAACCCATTTCATTATCGCCAGAAACGTTTGCAGGCAACGGTTTCATGCGGTACACCAGCCCATTTTTGCATAAACTTCCCTCCCATAGCTTCACCCATAACCTTGTTGCAGCAGAAACCATATACGACGCATGCGATGCATCCGTATAGCGCGCCATCAAAACCAGGTTGCAGGAGTTGCACAAACAGATTCCTTACCTGAACAACCTCATTAATGACATAACCCGGCAGGCGCTTATGAACAAAATTCAAACCCGCAATGCCTGCCTGGATGAGGATTCTACCATGCGTGATGAAAAATTCCTGATATGCCAGCCGGAAGTGGCTGCAGGTTCGGCTAACCGGTATTGCATCGTACCTGGGTATTAGGCCGCAATCACTTAGCCGCATCCGCAAGAATATGCGGTAACTTTACTTTTAACAATTGTTACGTGCAGGCTCGCACAGGGTTTGCATTTGCACTTCAACATCCAATAAAAACAACAAGATGAACAATACTACCATCGGCTGGATTGGTCTCGGCAACATGGGCAACCCCATGTCTCAGCAATTGATTAAGGCAGGTTATGCGGTAACGGTGTACAACCGCAGTAAAGACAAAGCAGCAACCATTCAATCACTCGGCGCAGCCACAGCAAACACGCCACAGCAATTGCTGCAACAAACAGATACCGTGTTTATCATGGTATCGAACGATGCAGCCATTGAAGATATTTTCGACGGACCAACCGGTTTACTGGCAGCCGGCGTTAAGGGCAAACTCATCATCAACATGAGCACGGTATCGCCTGCCATCAGCAAGGAAATGGCCGCACAATGCGCTGCACAGGGTAATGTGTACCTTGATGCACCGGTATCGGGCAGCGTAAAACAGGCGCAGGATGCACAGCTCGTGATTATGGTGGGCGGAGAAAAAGATGCGTTTGAAAAAGCCAAACCCATACTCGACAAGTTGGGCAAGTTAACCATGCACATTGGCAGCACGGGCGCAGGCAATACCGCCAAGCTGGCCATTAACCTGTTGCTGGGCATGCATGCGCAGGCCTTGGCCGAGGCACTTACTTTTGCACAACAGCACGGGGTGCAGGCTGCAGATTTCACTGCCATTCTCAACAATAGCACGTTGGGTAACCCATTTGCCAAAATCAAGGGCGAAGCTATTCTCAACAACAATTACCAGGCAGCATTTGCATTAAAACACATTGCCAAAGACCTGCGCCTGGCCAAGGCAGAAGGTTTCAGCACACCGCTGGCCGCTACTGCCTTACAAACCTACCAGCAGGCCGAAGCTGCCTTTGGCGAGGAAGATATTATCGCGGTGATTAAACAGTTCGCTAAATAACTGATTCAGTAATTTATACAAGCAATACACTATGCCTTATCTGCAACTGGAAGTAACCCGCAGCTACCCTGCCGCGGTAAAACAACAACTCGCTAAACGTATGGGCGAAACATACGCTGAAATTATGCAGGCAGATGTTAAGCGCGTTACAGTGTCTATACGTGAACTTGGTGAAGGATCGGTATGGCGCTGCACAGATGACGAACCTGTGCCTGGCGCACTGCTGATGCTGGATATACGCGCCGGCAGACCGAAAGAAACACGCGCCCTGCTCGCCAAAACATTAATTGATCTTTGCACTGAAACACTGCAACTGGCCGTTAACCAGCTGAATGTTGAGTTCACGCAGCATACGGGAGACGAAATGTACCATGCACGCTTCGGCGGTTTCAGCAACGATTGGTCACCTGATGAAACAACAAGGCCTTAACCCCCACCATCATTGCAGGCAAAGTCTTTTAAGCACTGCTGCGTTTTTACCAAATGGTCCGGTGATCGCTGCTGGCATACTTTTTTATCTGCTAAAAGAAAAAGTTTATGTCAGACAACACAAAATTGGCCGGCCAGAGAGACAGAAGCCAGGTTGCCGCCAATCAGGATTATGAATTAAAGTACCTGGCTGACAAATACCTTGTTTCAAAAGATGCAGTTAAGCAGGCCATTCAACAGGTAGGGAACGACAGAAGGAAAGTAGAAGATTACCTGAGCAAACACAAATAGTAATTGATTATCAATTACCAGCAACCATCTCAATGTTACCTTTTTATAGCCCTGTACAAAGCCGGCCAAAATGCCGGCTTTGTTGTGTATGCTATCACCGGGAAAGCAATACCAGCCTGCATTGTGTAGCCACGTGTGGATTTTTTACACAATCCGGGCATAAAATAAACGATGCCTGTCCTTTTGCCCCGTTACAGGCAAAAGACAGGCATGTTAATATATGCGTAAACTAAGCAAGCCGTTGAACAGCTCAAAAGCTAAAATATCGATCCTTTGTTATACTTTTTATAAGTAACCGTTACAGGAAGCGCCGTTCACTCCCCGCCAATTTTAAACGTTTAAAGCACCTTTTAGCTGCAAGCTACGAGCTACGAGCCGCAAGCCTGTTTAGAGCAAACCACCGCTGGCGAAAGTAAAGCAGTTATTTAATACCCGCTTAAATCGTCCCGACATGTCGACGCTCGATTCGAAATTGGTACCCGCTCAGATCACTCACGACATGAGACAGCTGCAAGCTACGAGCTGCAAGCCGCAAGCCTGTTTAGAGCAAACCGCCTCTGGCGTAAAGCAGTTATTTAATACTCGCTTAGATCATCTCGACGTGTCGATTCTCGATTCTCGAAATTGGTACCCGCTCAGATCACTCACGACTGACGCCTCACGATTGACCACTCACCCCTTCCACACCCAATCAGCCACCTCCGGCATATCCTGCCCATGTTCCTTAATGTAATTGCGATGCCTGATCAGCGTATCCTGCATTTCCTGCTTCAGGTACGCACAGCTGGTGCCCAGTTGCGGCAGCCGCTCAATTACATCCTGCACCAGGCTGAAACGGTCCATCTCGTTCAGCACCGTCATATCAAAAGGCGTGGTAATGGTGCCCTCCTCCTTGTAACCCCGCACATGAATATTGCGGTGATTGGTGCGTTTGTAGGTCAAGCGGTGAATCAGCCACGGGTAACCATGGAACGCGAAGATCACCGGCCTGGTGGCTGTGAACAGCAGGTCAAACGCCGCATCATCCAACCCGTGCGGGTGCTCACTGCTCGATTGCAGTTTCATGAGATCAACTACATTGATCACGCGTATTTTCAACGCCGGTATTTTTTCGCGCAGTATTGAAACAGCTGCGAGTGTTTCCAGCGTGGGCACATCACCGGCACAAGCCATTACAACATCCGGCTCATCACCATCATCGTTGCTGGCCCAGCCCCAGATGCCGATGCCCTTTGTACAATGCAGGATGGCCTGGTCCATGGTAAGCCATTGCGGTGCAGGATGCTTGCCGGCAATGGTCACGTTTACATAATGGCGGCTTCTCAAACAGTGATCCATTACCGATAACAGGCAGTTGGCATCAGGTGGTAAGTACACACGTACAATGCTCGACTTCTTATTTACCACATGATCAATAAAACCAGGATCCTGGTGCGTAAACCCATTGTGATCCTGCCGCCATACATGCGAGGCCAGCAGGTAATTGAGCGATGCAATGCGTATGCGCCAGCTTATTTCTGCCGTTACCTTCAGCCATTTTGCATGCTGGTTAAACATAGAATCGATGATATGAATAAAGGCCTCGTAACTGTTAAACAAACCATGCCTGCCGGTTAACAGGTAACCTTCCAGCCAGCCTTCGCACTGGTGTTCACTCAGCACTTCCATTACACGGCCATCTGTTGCCAACAGTTCATCGTGTTCTTCAATTTTAGCCATCCATTGACGGCTGGTGGCTTCAAATACGGCGTTCAGTTTGTTAGACAGGGTTTCATCCGGACCAAAAATCCGGAAGTTGCGGGAAGACAGATTGGCTTTTACCACATCACGCAAAAATGTTCCGAGTACCGTGGTATCTGATGCTTTGTCTTTCCCGGGTTGCTGCACATCAAAGGCATAGTCCCTGAAATCGGGCATCCGCAGGTCTTTCAGCAATATGCCGCCATTGGCATGCGGGTTGGCGCCCATGCGCCGGAGACCTTTGGGAGCCTGCTCCTGTAACCATTGCTGCAATTTTCCGTTTTCATCAAACAACTCCCAGGGCCGGTAACTTTTCATCCATTCTTCCAGCTGGTTCAATTGTTCTGCATTGCCTGCAGGGTCTGGTATAGGCACCTGGTGTGCCCTGAAGCTGCCTTCTACCGGCAAGCCGTTTACCATCAGCGGACCGGTCCACCCTTTGGGCGAACGCAGGATAATCATGGGCCACATGGGTCTTTCCATATTGTGGTGTTCCCTTGCCTGTTGCTGAATCTCTTGAATGCGTTGTACAATGGTATCCAGTACGGCAGCCATATCATGGTGCATCTGTTCATGATCAGATCCTGACACCATGTACGGCTCCCACCCGTAACCGCGCATCAGGGAATGCAACTCTTCATCGCTGATACGCGCCAGCACAGTTGGGTTCGCAATTTTATACCCGTTCAGGTGAAGGATCGGCAATACCACACCATCATTAACAGGATTCAGGAACTTGTTGGAATGCCAGGCTGTTGCAAGCGGACCTGTTTCTGCCTCACCGTCTCCCACCACGCAGGCCACCACCAGGTCAGGATTATCGAACACCGCACCGAATGCATGACTTAATGAATAACCCAGCTCGCCGCCTTCATGTATAGAACCGGGGCATTCGGGCGATACATGGCTGGGTATGCCACCCGGGAAGGAAAACTGTTTGAACAATTTCTGCAATCCCTGCTCATCCTGGCTAATCGCAGGATAATACTCACTGTACGTACCTTCAAGATAGGTGTTGGCCACCATGGCCGGACCACCATGCCCGGGCCCTGCCACGTAAATCATATTCAGATCATACGCATTGATGATCCGGTTGAGGTGGGCATAAATAAAGTTTTGTCCAGGCGTGGTACCCCAATGCCCCAGCAACATTTTTTTGATATGTGCGGGCTGCAAAGGCTCACGCAGTAAGGGATTCCCGAGCAGGTACATCTGTCCTACCGAAAGATAATTGGCCGCACGCCAGTAGGCATCAATTGCCTGTAACTGCGCATTTTCCATAATGTGGCGATTAAATTTTATGAATGATGTGTAATCAGTGTCAGTGTTTGCTGTGCAATCATGTATTCTTCATTGGTGGCTATTACATATACCGGCACATGGCCGCTGCCGGAAGAAACAAGCAATTCATGTGCATTGTTGCGTGTTTCATCCAGCGTAATACCCAGGTAATTCAGCCCGGCACAAATGCGGGAGCGCACTACCGCTGCGTTCTCACCAATACCGCCTGTAAACACCAGTGCATCCAGTCCGCCCAATGCAGCAGTAAAAGCGCCGATCCATTTTTTTACCTGGTAGCAATACATATTTATTGCAACAGCAGCATTGTCACTGGATGCTTCCTGTTGCAGCAACTCCTGCATATCGGCGCTTGTTTCCGATACACCCAGCAAACCGCAATCATGGTTCAGCAGGTTGTTCAATGCAGCCGGGCTCATTTTTTCATGACGCAGCAAAAAGGAAACAATACCCGGGTCAAGATCACCGGGCCGCGTGCCCATCATAGTGCCACCCGTAGGTGTAAAGCCCATGGTAGTATCGATGCTTTTGCCTGCCTGCACAGCAGCAAGACTTGAGCCATTACCCAAATGCGCGAGAATAACGCGGCCATTGGCAACACTTTCACCAGCCGCCTGCTGCAACTGCTGCAACACGTAGGCGTACGACAAACCATGAAAACCGTAACGGTGTATACCCTGTTTGGCATAACGCCGGGGAATAGGCAGCAGGCGGGCTACAGCCGGTAAACCGGTATGAAAAGCGGTATCAAAACACACCACCTGCGGCAGCCGGGGAAAAATTGATTGCATTTTCTGGATGAGTGCAATTTCGCCGGGCAGGTGATCGGGGTCGTAGGCACTGATATCCCGGAGCGCTTTCAGCAACTGCGCATCTACAAAAGCGGGCTGCGTGTACTGCATGCCATGTACAATGCGGTGACCAATGGCCAGCAGCCTGTTTGCATAAGATTGTTGCTGCAGCCATTCAGCAAAAAATGTAGCAGCAGCCTCCAGGTCTTTTGCCTCGATGTTTTTTTCGGGCTGCTGTGTACCGGATGCCTGTTTAAAGGAAAACCGCGCATGCGCTGTACCAATGCCTTCAATTTTCCCTTTCACCTGCAGCTGCAGGCCCACATTATATAACGCAAACTTAATACTCGACGATCCGCCATTTACCGTTAAAATACTCCCCTGCTCCATAGAAATACAGATTGTAGTAAACAAACACATACATACCGGCACAGGCCGCTATAGCCGTAAACAATCTTATGTAAAGAAAGGTTGGAATACCTGCGGAAGATTCAATGCAAACCATAAACCGGACAGAAAGCGTTAAGCTTATAGCGGATAGGCTGTTTGGCACATACCGCCATCACATTCATCATACAACGTTATCAATGCTTGCAACCGGGCTACAATGTATTCCTGCGGAATATCTTCATCCGGGTTAATCTCTATTGTTTCAAAGTGATTGCGCTTGCGGGTGCCTTCCTGTTGGGGCAGCACGCTTTTATCGGTAACGAAACCAAACAGCAGCTTCTTGCGGTTCACCCATAAAAAAGCCAGTTTGCGGTTGCCGAGGTAAAAGAAAGGGATCTGGAATTTGCGCACATGTGTAATGCGCGCGTCAAGCCGCAGTACAATGGCCTTCAGCGCCAGCAGGCATTCCCGGATGGCTTCCGGCTGTTTGGTATAATACGCTTCCAGCGTTGTTTTCATGCTGCTTATTTCAATACAAATGGGTGTTTTACTTTTTCTTCTCCATTCACAATAACCGACACTTCGTGTTTGCCGGGATAAAACACCCGCGTAGTAATGGCCTTGAACGATTGCCTGCGTGTAACCGTGCAAACCTCGCCAGGCGCATAATCACGCTCACTTACTTTAAACACTTTGCGCGATAACTGGCCGTTGGCCCTGAGATAATAAATGCCATATTCCAGCCGTACCTTTTGTACCTTTTTGCCGGTGTTGGTAATGGTGCAGGTAAAGCTGAGCGAATCACCCATTTTCACATGCTTTTCTGTTACAGTAAAATCGCTTACTGTAATGGCAGTGCCGGTTAATCCATACAGTGCCAGTACTTCAGGGTTACCCTGTTTCAGCAATGTACGGCAGCCATGTTTAACAATGGCATCTGTAGCGGCACTGGTACCTTTCCATTTGCGTGCAATGGATAATGCCACACCGGGATGGTCTTTCGCAATATCATTGAGGTTATTGGCTACGCTTCTGCGAACGGTTTCAGACGGGTCGTTCTTTAAGTTTTCGAGCAGGGGCAGCAATGGTGAGGGATCTTTTTTAAGGGCGGGTATGGCCAGCGCCCAGGGCAAACGCGGGCGGCTGCCTTCACTGGCCAGCCTGCGTACGGCAGCGCTTTTGTGGGTTGACCAGCCGGTCATTACACCGATCATTTCATCCCCATACTTCAGCAGGAAGGGCCGCACGGCAAATTCAGCGCTGATAAATTGCGTGATCTGCTCCAGCGCATACACCGATTCCCTGAAATGATCAATACCGTACATGGCCACATATTCAGGCAGAAAAATATAAGGCAGCAAGCCATCGGAAACACCTGTTTTCACCAGTTCATCTACCAGCTTTACCAGCAGTTTTGCTGCCTTGCCAAACTGCTTCGGCATAAACAGGTGCAATACCTGCGTGGTATGCAGCATACGCTCTTTCCATTCCATGTTTTTGAATGCCGGCGATAGTGCTTTCTTTACAAAACCGGTCTTATCAAACGCGGGTATCACACCAACTGCCACAGCAGCGAGTTCATTATAAAACCTGGCTGAATACACATCCTTAATCAATCCCATACTGCTTGCCTGTACCTTGTTTGCCTGATACGGTACCGAAGGTATTCAAAAACAAAAAACGCGCAAAGCGTATACTAACCAGTTTGATAAACGGCAACCGCTACCGGTTCCAGGCTTTTACCACCTTATGCAGGTTAATACCCTTACCCAGCACGGGTTTAAACAAATCGCCTTCGCGCTTCACACGCTGTATGGCATTTTTTATGGTAAAGTCTTTCATCTGCAGGCCCTTTTTTATTTCCTCCCAATGCAGCGGCATCGATACCGTGGCACCGGGTTTGGGACGCAGTGAATACGGTGCAGCCAGGGTGGCCTTGGGGCGGTTTTGCAGGTAATCAACATACAGTTTGCCTTTGCGGTTGCGTGTCATGCGTTCGATGCTGGTGAACGATGGCAGGCGTTCGTGCACCTGTATGGCAATCATTTTTGCAAACAGCTGGCATTCATCATACGTATATTTCGCTGCAAGCGGTATGTACACATGAATACCGGTTGATCCGGATGTTTTGGCATACCCGGTTATGCCTATCTCATCCAGCACCTGCTTTACCGTTTGCGCAGTTTGAATCACCTGTTCAAAGGTATTACCCTTATCAGGGTCCAGGTCAATCAAACACCAGTCAGGGTGATCCGGCGTTTTCACGGTGCTGTTCCAGGGATTCATTTCAATGGCGCCGAGGTTGGCCATATACAACAAAGCAGCTTCATCGTGCGGCACCAGGAAGTTCTTGTCTTCCCCTTCACTGGTATGATACGGGTATTGCTGTATCCAGTCCGGTGCCTTACCTGTTACATCTTTCTGGTAAAAGCTGTGGCCGTTAATCCCATTCGGAAAGCGGTTAAGCGATTGCGGGCGGTTTGCCAGGTACGGCATTATATACGGTGCTGCCTGGTAGTAATAATTCAGCATATCACGTTTGGTATACCCTTCGGCAGGCCAGTATATTTTGGAGAGATTGGTAAAACTCAGCTCATGACCATTCACCTTGCGTACTTGCGTTGTATCCTTCGGGTTCAGCAGGGTTTTGCGTTGCTGTTCGCCCGATGGTTGCAGCAGCCGTTTGGTTTTGCTGTTTTCTTTCCGGGAAAGTACTTCCTTTGTTTTAACAGCGGTTTCTGCTGTTACTGTTTTGGCAGCTTTGTCTTCCCGCATGCCTTCAAAACTGGGATGCCGCATTACACCATCGCTGGTAATTTCTGCATAACTCACTTCACACACCATTTTGGGCTGCAGCCAGGTAACACGTGCGTGCGGCGGGTTGGGCCTGAAGCGCGAGGGCTTGTTTACATCAGGCACATCGGAGAAAGGGCATGTTTTTATTACCAGCGGTTTAAACTGCTGCATCAGCTGCCGCTGCAGCTGATCATTAAAGCCGGTGCCTATTTTGCCGGTGTATTGCAATTTACCTTTGTTGTAAACACCTACCAGCAGGGAGCTGAAAGCCTTGAGCGAATCATCGTTGCGTGTATAACCGCCAATCACTACTTCATGACGCTTGTGTGTTTTGATCTTCAGCCAGTCACGCGTGCGTTCGCCCGGCAGGTACAGGCTGTCCGCCTTCTTGGCCATAATGCCTTCCATACCCATTTCACCGGCCGCTTTCAGAAAGTCAACGGCAGAAGTCGCAAAGTTTTCACTGAAACGGATAATGCCGCCTGCAGGCACCAATTGTTTCAGCAGCGCACGGCGTTGCACCAATGGCTCATCCATCAGGTTATAACCATCGAGCCAGAGCAGGTCAAATACATAGTACACCAGCTCCCCATCTGCCTCGCTGCGCCAGTTTTGCAATGAACCAAAGTGCGCAATGCCTTTTTCATTGATCACGCAGATTTCACCATCTACCACCGCATTTATGTTCCATTGCTGAACGGCAGTTTGTACAGGATAAAACTTTTCATTAAATAATTTATTGTTGCGTGAGAGCAGGTTTACCTTTTGCCCGTTACACAATGCAATGGCACGGTAGCCATCCCATTTTATCTCGTATAGCCAGCCTTCTTTGTCAAAAGGCTCGTTTACCAGCGTAGCCAGCATGGGCGCTACTGTTTGGGGAAAGGTTGCTTTGGGCGCCCTGAGTGGCTTTGCAGGCTTTTTACCATTCAATACACCTGGCTTCCGCGCACCCTGCTTCCGGGGTGCAGCAATGCCTGTTTTTTTAACCGGATTTTTCTTTGCCGTAACACGGGCGGCCTTTTTGGGTGCTGCTGTTGTTGCCATACTACTTATATGCAAATACCCATGCCAATTAGCTGCACAGGCCCGTGTTGTTAAAAATTTTACCATTTGAGGCGCTGCATGCCCCATCTGTATTGGGTTTGCCCCAACCGCATAAAACCTGCTACACCCTTTTGTAGAAGCGTTGCTACACCCGCATGCCTGTTGCTGCAGTATTGCCCTTGCCCGAACAGCTGCCAGATCGTGGCACGTTTTTGCAGGTACTTCCTGTAAATAACAAATAATCTCGACTTATGGAAAAGAAAAGCACCACCACGCGTAACAGCGGTTTAGCCAGTAACGCAACAAAAGAAACAGCGTCACAAACCAATAAAAAAGCAAACACACAAGACCAGGAAAGCAACAACCACCCGAAGTTGCAGGAGTTTTTTGTCGACAGCCTGAAAGACATCTACTGGGCTGAAAAACACCTGGTAAAAGCATTGGGCAAACTGCAGAAAGCAGCAACTACAGATGAATTAAAAAATGCATTTGGAGAACACCAGTCACAAACCGAAGAGCATGTAACCCGCCTGGAGCAGGTGTTTGAAATAGTTGGAGAAAAGGCCGTTGCTAAAAAATGTGAAGCCATGGATGGCATCACCAAAGAAGCAGATTCAATTGTGGAAGAAACAGAAGAAGATACTTACACCAGGGATGTAGCCCTGATTATGGCTGCACAAAAGGCAGAGCACTATGAAATAGCCACTTACGGCACATTGGTGCAGCTGGCAAAGGTTTTACAGTACGATGATGCGGCAGAATTGCTGAACCAGACACTGGAAGAAGAAAAAGAAACAGATCAGAAGCTGACAGATATTGCAGAATCCAATATCAATAACGAAGCAGAATAACAAATAACCCAGGTGTTCGTATGAATGGCCGGTGACCGTGGAGACACAGTCACCGGCTTTTGTTTGCATTTCATGCTATGCAGCACTACCAGCCCAATTAACCCGCCACTGCATATTTGCTGCCGCCTTTAATTACCGCGTATGATCTTTTCCTTGTGCGCCTTTCCCCAGCTGATCATCTCCAGGATAATATGTCCGAATGAGTAACAATAATCCGTAGCGGAGTATTCCACCTTTGTGGGAGAATCCGGGTTTTCTGTGCGCCTGATTAATTGATTCAGCTCCATTTCCTTCAGTTCACGCGATAACATGCGGGTAGTAATGCCGGGAATACTGCGCTCAATTTCACGGAAACGCCTGTTGCCATTACAAATAGAATTAATGATCGGCAGTTTCCATTTGCCGCCAATCACATAAATGGCATCCTGCAGGGCCTGCACTTCTTCGGCAGCATTGCGCGGGTTCGACAATACGGCTTTTGACCGTTTTTCCATCTTTTTCTGGGCAGCTGTTTTACTGTGTGCTGCGGCTGTTACCGTGGGCGCTTTCTTCATTTTGGTATCATACGTTATACTGATTACAAAGTTATACCATATTAACGACAATGCCGCAAACGGCGTTTAAAGGTTTAACGTTTCAGGTTTAACGTTGAACTTAAGCGAAGATCGAAGCGAACACTTCCTAAAAAAACTTTAAACTTCAAACTAAAAACAGTTTAAAGGTTTAACGTTTCAGGTTTAACGTTGAACTCAAGCGAAGATCGAAGCGAACACTTCCCAAAAAAACTTTAACCTTCAAACTAAAAACAGTTTAAAGGTTTAACGTTTCATGTTTAACGTTGAACTCAAGTGAAGATCGAAGCGAATACACCCCTCAAAAAACTTTAAACTTCAAACTAAAAACAGTTTAAAGGTTTAACGTTTCAGGTTTAACGTTGAACTCAAGCGAAGATCGAAGCGAACACTTCCTAAAAAACTTTAAACTTCAAACCTTAAACTAAAAACAGTTTAAAGGTTTAACGTTGAACTCAAGTGAAGATCGAAGCGAACACACCCTCAAAAAACTTTAAACTTCAAACCTTAAACTAAAAACAGTTTAAAGGCTTAACGTTTCATGTTTAACGTTCAACTCAGCGAAGATCGAAGCGAATACTCCTCAAAAAACTTTAAACGTCAAACTTCAAACTAAAAACAGTTCAAAGGTTTAACGTTTCATGTTTAACGTTGAACTCAATGGAGATCGAGCGAATACTTCTCAAAACTTTAAACTTCAAACCTTAAACTTCAAACTAAAAACAGTTTAAAGGTTTAACGTTGAACTCAACGAAGATCTCAGAATTTCGTTTCTGCAAACACACCTACCGGCCTGATGGGTGGTTCGCCGGCTGCTGTGTTATTGGCAATGAAGGTGAGCAGGTCGCGGTTCAGGGAATCGCGGTTGGTGTAAAACAAGCCATGGGGTGCACCCTGGTAAATAAGGTAAACCGCATCAGGCAACAGGGTGGCTGTTTGGTTGCCGCCGGTTTCGAGCGGAACAGTTTTGTCTGATTCACCATGAATAATAAGTACGGGTACTTTAATGGAAGCCATGTCTTGCCGGAAATCGGTGCCTGCAAAGGAAACTGCGCATTGCTGCGTGGCCAGGGGCGAGGCAAAACCAGCAATGGTACGGTAATGATCCAGCATGGGTGTGCTTACCGGGTGGTAAATCAGGCTGATGCCGAAAAAGGCTTTGCCGAAACTATCGAGAAAGGCAATGCGGTCTTCTTTTATTCCCTTTAGCATACCGTCAAAAACAGCCTGTTCCACACCATGCGGATTATCGGCCGTTTTGAGCATAAACGGTGTAACGGAGCTGATGAGTACTATTTTGGCAATGCGTGCAGTGCCATACTTCGCACAATAGCGTACCACTTCACCGCCGCCCATCGAAAAACCTACCAATACTGCATTTTGCAGGTCCAGGTGTTCCAGTAAAGCATGCAGGTCGGCCGTGAGTGTATCATAATCATAGCCTGCTGCAGGGCGTGATGATTTGCCAAACCCTCTCCTGTCGTAAGTAATGCAGCGCAGGCCATGCTGCAGCAGTTCATTTACCTGGTACTCCCACATATCACCGCTGTATGGCCAGCCATGTATCAGTACAACAGGCTGTCCGCTGCCAAGGTCTTCGTAGTGTATGTGAACGGGTTCGTGTTGCGATGGTTCATTGTTAATGGTAATAAAGCTCATGAGATACGGTTTTACAGCAACTGTTGAAAAAAGCATACCATAGCAGCAAACCCTACAGTTATGGCATTGAACGCTACAGGCCCTGCGGCTATTTTCAACACCGCGGTTAAATCTGTGGCCAAAAGCGGGCAATGGCCGGGATTGCTGTTAAATAGGCATAGGTTTCAAACGGATGGTATCCGTATGCACCACGCTGCCGGTGTGTTGCGCGCCATACACGTTTACATCAATGGTATCAATAAAATAGCCATTCTTTTTCAGCAGCACCACACGGCCATCTGGCCCTGCTTTACCCGGCTCATCACCCGGCCAGCTAATTCTTCTTTGTGTAACAGGCGGAATAGCAAAACGGCCCTGTGTATCAGACAAACCATATACAACGCCGCCCGGACTTTCAATTTGCACGGCACTTAAACAGGTATTGGTTACGCTGTCTGTTACTACCGCTTCTATACCCGGGCGAAGGGTAACGGTAGTACAATGGGCAAACAGGCTAATACAAAACACAAGGCAGGATGTTCGTTTATACATCGGCATTCATCATTGATTAGAAAAGCAGGTTATATTCTATAACAACATTAACGCGGAATGGTTTTTTGCCTATCTTACCACCATATCTTATTTTATTGCTGAATAACGAACCATGCACCGACTTACCTTAGCCCGTATATATATCTGTATTTGCTTTGCTGCAATGCTGCTGCCCGCAGCAGCTTACAGCCAGTCCAAAGCCCCGCAAACCAACGCCGGTACTGCCCTGCACCTGTTACCTGTAAAAAACATGCGGAACGACTTAACCCTGTTATGGCAGGCCATACAGCACATGCACCCGGCATACGGACTGTATTACCCGGCCGATTCCCTGCAGCTGCTGTACCGGCAAACCCTTGCTGCAATGGATACGCCTGCAACCGAATCTGCATTTATGAGCCATATATACCCCCTGCTTAGCAAACTCGCCTGCGGACATACACAGTTAAAACATTCAGCAGGCTATACAAGGGTACCCAGCCCTCACCTGCCCTTTGAAGTACTGGCGCAGCATCACCGCGCCTGGGTTACCACGCACCAGGTAAATACCATTGCCACAGGCGATGAAATACACAGCATTAATGGTATAGATGTAAAACATATTATTGCACATGGGTATAACCTGTACGCAGGCGATGGCTATAACGAAACCTTTAAAGAATTATTCCTGAGCGAATACGATGGGTTTGAAGATGCATGTAACGACTTACACCTGCAACCACCCTACCGGCTGGTACTTACCACAAAAGATGGCGTGCATAAGCAGGTTACAGTAAGCATGCCGGCAGGCAATGCAACAATGCCCGCAACAGCAGCACAATCAAACGCTGTCAGCAACTGGATAACAGATACCACCATTGCAGATGGCCGCCTGCAGTTTTTGAAACACCAGCCTGTTGCCTGGTTCAGGGCAGGCGCTTACCAGTACAGCGATACCCTGCTTTTTAAAGAGGTATTTCAACACGTACACGATGCACACACCCGCACCCTGATACTGGATTTGCGCCACAATACCGGCGGTGACATACGCGTGGCAGCGAAACTATTGTCCTACCTCGCAGATGCTCCCTACCACATGATCAGCCGTATGGAATCGCGCATTCCCAACCCCGCAATAAATGGTTTTGAACAATATTTTGATACCGACCGCACAGCCGGTTTCAATGAAGGCTTTTATGCAGGTAAACAGGCCGGCAACTGGTACCAGGTAAATTTTAAGCCGGCCTTTGGCGATGTAGCTGCCACACTCCCGTTAAGCACCGTTGATCATTTTGATGGCCGCTTACTGGTATTGATTGATGGTGCAACCTTTTCCGCGGGCGCGCACACCGCAGCGGCCATCCGGGCACAATGCAGAAACGCCCGTTTCATAGGCCGCGAAACAGCAGGCAATGAAGAAGGCTGCAGCGGCGGCACTATTCAGCATTTCACCTTGCCCAATACCGGTATTGTTGTGGAGTTTCCCTGGATGCGCGTAGTATCTGTAGCCCAACACCCGGTACCCGGCCGCGGTGTTATGCCCGATGACACCGTAGAGTACACTGCAGCGGATATTGTACAACAAAATGACCTGGATATACAACGGGCATTGTTGCTGGTTGAAAAGTATATGCCATGAACGGCGTGTTCGCGGAGAACTTTTCTGGATGTCAGTGAGTGCTCATCGCTATTCCATCAGCCCTTCGGCCAGTTTGTCTTTCAGATCGTTTACCCTGTCCTGGCCGGTGATTTCATTTACCAGTATTACGATGCCGGTATTGTTTGCAGGGTATAATACACAGATCGAATTAAAACCAGTGCCTTCATGGCCGCTGTGTAACAGGTAGTGGTGTTGCTGCGCATCAATACCTTTAAACCAGCCCAAACCCAGTTCTGTATCTGCATCTTTAAAAGTAGTGGTATGTGCCAGCTGCACTGCACTGTTGTGTTCGTTTAAATTCCATTGTATAAACTTTACCATGTCTGCAGCGGTAGACAACAGGCTGGGCGCAGCCCTGAAACCTTTGTCAACGATGAACGGCAATGCTTTCCCGTTTTCATCATAACCTTGTACCACGCGGTCTTGCTGTGCTGCATACAGCGTTAAACGCGAATCATGCATATTCAGACTGTCGCGCAGAAACTGCGTAAGCAGTGTTTCATATGGCTGGTGATACACCTTTTCCATAATCGCCATCAATACCATCATACCATTGCCATTGTACCTTAATTTTGTGCCGGGTACGGTGTCCAGCACAAAATGATGCATGTCTTTAATAAGACTGTCTGCCGTGTAGGCCCTGTACCAGTCACCGAAGCGTTGCGGATCGAGCTTCAGAACACTGTCGAGATAAGCATCAGCATACGTGCGCGACATACCGGGCATGGCCGAAGTATGATTGGCCAGGTGTACCACGCGCACAGGCTGCTGCCGGTAAACGAGGTTGGGATATTTGCCGGGCAGGTATTTCCGGATATCTTCATTCAGCTGC
Organism: Deminuibacter soli; assembly: GCF_003412455.1. GTDB lineage: Bacteria > Bacteroidota > Bacteroidia > Chitinophagales > Chitinophagaceae > Deminuibacter > Deminuibacter soli. Next base: position 91,082 of record NZ_QTJU01000005.1, read on the forward strand.
AGGCGGCTGGCCACCACTGCCCTTGCGGCCATGGAACACAGAAACACTTTGGCCACTGAGCCTATGCCGTAAACACTTTCGCTGGTGGGCAATGCGCCGGCACCCTTGTGGTAATTATAAAAATAAACATGCCCGTTTTGCACAATACCGATGGATAGCGAATTGGCATGCGGATGTTGCATATACGCAGATGCAGCAGTTTGCACCAGGCTGTCCAGCCGGGTTTGCTGCCTGTTGTCAGCAATCAATGTAGTATCCGTAAAAGGCGCTGCATGCGCACCTGCATATTCCAGTAAAAGGAGAATGGCGAGTAAAGCGGTTATGGTTTTCATACGTGCATGAAAATACAACGAATGTATCATTTGCTTGGTGGCAGCACCTGTTTTCAGGTAATATTACCCGGAAGCAGGTAGTGCACAATGCCATCCCGGCGCATGCAACCGCACGGCATAATCTTTGACACGGCTTGGTATGCGTCAGGATAAATCACACAACGATACTTCTTCCTTCCGGGGCTTTGTTCATGTGCGCGGTGCGCGCGAGCACAATCTCAAAAACATCAATGTACAAATACCGCGCGATGCACTGGTGGTGTTTACCGGTGTTTCCGGCTCAGGCAAATCATCACTCGCCTTTGGTACTTTGTATGCCGAAGCACAGCGCCGTTATCTTGAATCGGTATCGCCTTATGCAAGAAGGCTGTTTAACCAGATGGCCATTCCCGAGGTAGACGAAATTGAAGGACTGCCACCTGCCATTGCCCTGCAGCAACAGCGCGGTGCAGCATCCACACGTTCATCTGTTGGCAGTGTAACCACTTTGTCGAACCTGCTGCGCATGCTGTATTCAAGAGCCGGTGATTATCCTGCCGGGCAACCCATTATTTATGCAGAAGCGTTTTCTCCCAATACGCCCGAAGGCGCATGCCCTGCATGCCACGGCCTGGGCAGGGTGTACGAGGTAACAGAAAAATCAATGGTGCCCGATGATTCGCTCACCATCCGCGAGCGGGCCATTGCTGCATGGCCTACGGCCTGGCAAGGACAAAACCTGCGGGAAATACTCATGACACTTGGTTATGATGTTGACAAACCCTGGCGCGACCTGCCGCAGAAAGACCGTGACTGGATACTGTTTACCGAAGAGCAACCCGTTGTACCCGTTTATTCCGGCTTTGACGCGGCACAGGTAAAACAGGCACTCAAAAGCAAGATGACACCAAGTTATATGGGCACATTCACCGGCGCCAAACGGTACGTGCTGCATACGTTTGCCAATACGCAAAGCCAGTTGATGAAAAAACGCGTGCTGCAATACATGCTCAGCAGCGAATGCCCGCTTTGCAAAGGCAAGCGTTTGCGGAAGGAATCATTGACCGTAAAATTTGCGGGGCTGGATATTGCAGATATGTCCGGCGTGCCGCTGTCGAAACTGCACAGCATCTTTCTGCCCTATGCAGAAGGCAATACTAAAACCACCAGGTTAGCAGCAGAACACCCCGAGAAACAAATGGTCACCCAACGCATTGCACAGGACATGATTGCACGGCTCAATGTGATACTGGATCTCGGGCTGGGCTATCTTACCATTGAAAGAAGCACCCCGACACTCTCCCCCGGCGAACTGCAACGCCTGCGACTGGCCACGCAGGTGCGCTCCAATTTATTTGGTGTGGTGTATGTGCTCGATGAGCCCTCTGCGGGTTTGCACCCTGCCGACACAGAGGCGCTGCTGCGCGCACTTGACCGGCTAAAGGCGGCAGGCAATTCCCTGTTCGTGGTAGAACATGAAGTGGATGTAATACGGCATGCAGACTGGATTGTAGACATTGGCCCGAAAGCAGGTGAACTGGGCGGAGAAGTATTGTACAGCGGTCCGCCGGATGGCCTGAAACAAATTGAACCCTCCAGTACACGACATTATATTTACAACAACCATCCCCTGGCAATCAGCAGAAACCGTGCCCCCAAAGGATGGCTGAAGCTGGAAGATGTGACGCGCAACAACCTGCACCAGTTGCGGGTAGATTTTCCGCTGGGTGTATTTACCAGTGTCACCGGCATTTCCGGCTCAGGCAAAAGCAGTTTAATCAGCCAGGCACTGGTAGAACTGGTGGCCGCACAACTGGGCCAGGATATAGCCGAAACACCCGAAGATGAAACAGCTTTGCTGGAACAGGAAACGGTTACCGTAAGCGGCAGGATAACTGCAGGTATGGAGGCCGTTAAACGCCTGGTGGTGGTTGATCAGAAACCCATTGGCCGTACGCCGCGCTCTAACCTGGCCACGTATACAGGACTGTTTGATCATGTAAGAAAATTGTTTGCCAACACTCCCATGGCTAAAAAGCGCAAGTATGATGCAGGACGTTTTTCTTTTAATGTGGGCAAAGGCAGGTGCCCGCATTGCGAAGGCGAAGGCTTTGTAATGGTAGAGTTGTTGTTTCTGCCAAGCGTATACGCACCCTGCCCTACCTGCCATGGCACACGCTACAACAGCAAAACGCTGGAGGTGTTATACAAGGAAAAAAACATCGCGGAAGTATTAAACATGACAGTAGATGCGGCAGCGGAATTTTTCGCGGCAGCGCCTGCTATGTACCGCGCACTGGATGTGGTAAAACAGGTGGGATTGGGTTACCTGCGGCTTGGTCAGCCTGCTACAGAACTATCGGGCGGCGAAGCACAGCGTATTAAACTGGCCACCGAATTGCAGCGCACCCAACATGGCAATACTTTATATATACTGGATGAGCCAACCACCGGCCTGCACCCTTCAGACGTTGAAAAACTGCTGGTGCAGCTGGATAAACTGGTAGAACAGGGCAATACTGTAATTGTGGTAGAGCATGACATGCATGTAATTGCTGCAAGTGACTGGATTATCGATATTGGTCCGGGTGCAGGTGAGCTCGGCGGCAAGGTAGTGGTGGCAGGAACGCCCGCAACCGTAGCCGCTGCTGCGAAAAGCAAAACAGCAGGTTACCTTAAGAAGTATGTGAACAACAGGTAAAACCGCATTGTCGCGAACACATCCTGCATTTGACCCGAACGCCGCCATGGTTTGATGGAAGACAGCTGCAAGCTCGACATGTCGATGTCTCGATTCTCGAAAATTGGTGCCCGCTCATATCATCTCGATTGTCGACTGTCGATTCTCGATGTCCCTCACGATTCACGCTGTCTCATCGCTGCGCGAGCTGCGTATGCTGTTCCAGCAATTTGCGCCAGGCTGCATCTGTAAGCACACAACGGAAACCGGTATGATTTTCCCCTGAATCGGGTGAAGTTTTCATTCTTGCCGAAGGGCGGTAGCTGGCGCAGTAGGCGGCATTGCAAAGAAAAGAACCGCCGCGCACCACGCGTTTGGGGGCATACGGTTCATCGGGGTCGTACGATTTGGCCGGCCCCTGCGGGTTGTGTACCGTGCCTTTTTCAAGATCTGTTTTATACGTGTCAGGGCGGTACCAGTCGTTACACCATTCCCATACATTGCCCATCATATCGTACAAACCATAAGCATTGGCTTCATAGGAAGCTACCGGCGCAGATAATACATACCCATCTTTTTGGGTGTTGCGGTAAGGAAAGGAGCCCTGCCATATATTGGCCTTATCGCTCTCCTCATCCATGGAAACCGTTTCGTCCCAGCCATATTCCCTACCCTCTTTGCCGCCGCGTGCGGCATACTCCCACTGCGCTTCTGTTGGCAGCGCCTTGCCGGCCCATTGTGCGTAAGCCAAAGCATCTGTCCAGCAAATCTGTACCACGGGATGCTTCTCCAAACCGGGCTGATTGCCTGCTCCGTCGGGGTTCCGCCAGTTTACACCAGGTACATAGCGCCACCACTGGCTATAATCGTTCAGGTCAACAGCATGTTGTGTGGGTGTAAACACCATAGCCCCGGCCACCAGCAATGCATCATCCGGTTTGGGGGTACCGGGCGGCAGCTGTTGCTTCAGTTCTTCCCATTGCGGCTTTTGCTCTGCAACGGTTACAAAATGGGTGGCCTGTATAAACTGTGCAAATGCGGCATTGGTCAATTCCGTCTGGTCCATCCAGAACCCGTCAAGTGCTACGCGGTGCTGCGGAAACTCATCTTTCCTGCTGAAGCTGCCTACACCGCCCATGATAAAACTGCCACCCGGAATCCACACCATGCCTGCCGGCCAGGGACGCGGCGGCCAATGCGCAGTATCCGCCGTTGCAGGAATGGCATAGCCCAGGTTACTTACCTGCATGGTCGCTTTTCCGCCATGTGCCAGTCTGCCGGCACGGGAGGCACCACCACCACAACTAACGGCAGTAACCTTTGCAGAATCGCCGGCCGGCTGTTCTTTCACCACACCACTGTTACAAGAAGCCTCCAGCAATGCAAGCATCATAGGAAACAGGATAATCGTACGCATAATTAGCTCAATTAAGTTGTTATAATCCCAAAAACGGTAGTCAAAAACCTGCGGCTTTCCTCAGCCCTTCCCTGGCCGCGCAAACAATGCATTGTATATGGCATCTGCAATTTCGCGTGCAATACTTTCAATGCTTTGCATTTGCAGCTTGTATTCAAAATCACCCATCCACAGCTGTATGCCTGTGGCCGCGGCAATCAACTGCAGCCTTATCAGTAACATATTCAGTTCAAACCGCACACTGCCTGTAACAGCCACATTCACGGCAAGATCTGCCCCTGCGCGGCGCACATCGTTTACGTGTGATACATAACTCTTCACCAGTATATACGAGAGTGTTTTGATATCACTTTTTTCAGACAGGTACTCACTTACCTGTTCACACAATTTATCTATCAGCACGCTGTACACCTGTGTTTTATCCATGCTCACGAACGGGAATATGGCAACGGCGATAAACTCTCCCTTGCCGGCAATTACCTTATGTTTGATACTGCTGTCATCGAGCAGGTGGTTAAGTTGAAATACAGGGCGGTAACTTCCTTTGGGTATGCTGATGCGTATAGGATCCAGCAAACCCGGCCCTTCATAATACGTGCGCAGTATTTTCCGCAGCCGGAATGCATAAATACGGATGAGCGAAAAATGCTGCGGGTTAAAATCTTCTCCGCGCCGCAATCCCTTCACTGCAATATTGTATTCCTTTAATTCATGTTCCCTGCCTGATAACTTCTCCAATACAATAAACCGCAAAAAATTGCGCAGCACTTTGGATGATTTCAAGCCGGGCGCCAGGAGCAACTTATCAAGTTGCGCCAGCACTTCGGCTTCATTAAAGTTGTTATTGGCATGCATGTTACCCATAAGTCTCTAGTATTTTTAACGGTCCGGGCGCCGGAACCAGCAGCAAGGAGCAGAAACCCAATGGGGTATTAACAGGTGTTAACCCATCGAAATTAATTCAAAACTTTCTTTAAACATATTACTGCAAAGCTGTAACGGATACATGCTGTTATAAAGTACCGGCTTATCTTCTTTGCATCTATGCCGTATACCATGCAGCAGTTGTTTAAACAAATGCATTGACCTGTTTACAGGCAGCATGTTTCAGCACCGGCACTTTAACTTATCATAAAACGCAATGCTATCATATCAGATCCCGCACAGGCAAACAGCCGGAAACATGTAGCCAGCGGGCGTTTATATGTACATACAGCTATGTTACACAGAAGGGTTACAAAAAACAAGTGCCTCCTATATTTACCAAACATGCATGCACACTACGTTACACGTTAACGCCTGACATATTATAGCCCCTGCAACAAACAATAGCGCAACCCAGTAACCGTTACACCAGTCATTGATCAACTGTTTGAAACAATACTGTAACATCCGCTCAAACCATTACTGCGACTGAGTTTCAGGACGAATTAAAACAAATATGAAAAGATGTAACAGGTATTTGGTTACTCTTTCAGCCCAGAAACATGTTGCGACTTTTCACAATTTATTTTAACTTAACACTACCTATATGAAACCGTTCCTTGTAACACCAATCCGCACTCACCTGAAACTGCTTCCCTAAGTAACCTTTAAGAAGGCATTTATTCAACCGAACTCGTGTTCGACAAGTCAATTTTACCGCTGAGTAAACCAAAGCCTTTATCCTAAAATCTTAAACATGAAAAGCTACCAGCCTGCTGCTTTAACCAACGACCAGGTCATTGACCAACTTAACCGCCTGATGCACTTTCACCAATTCCAGTCTTCAAAAGTCTTGCAACAATTCCTCCGGTTTGTAGTACAGGAAAAACTATCGGGCAACGAAATAGGCCTTAAAGAATACACCATTGCAGTAATAGGTCTTGGCAGGCCCAAAACATTTAACCCGCAGCAGGGCACCATCATCAGAACTTATGCCATTCGATTACGAAAAGTATTAGAGAACTATTATGCAGGCCCCGGCCAGGCAGACCCCATCCGCATCCATATTCCCAAAGGCACCTATGTGCCCGAGTTTCTTGAAAATATTCCGGCCGGTTTCAATTGCAGTGACGAACTGCTTGTACCTGCAACGCCTCCCATGCCGGTGGCGGTAATTCCTTTTACCAATGTAAGTGCAGCATCCATTCAGCCGACCGATATAGATGTGATCTGCGACGAGATAAGCCGCGAGTTGTCTTATAATGATATTTCTGTGCTATCATATCATTTTACCAGGCGCGCAGGTTTTATGCAAAAGGAATCGCTTGCACACAAAACAACTTATGCCAAACTGGTGATTACGGGCACTATGATTGAGTTGTTTAATAAACTATACCTGAATGTACAGCTGGTAAACATAGAGGCCGACAAACAGCTGTGGGCGGGTATTTTTGAGCAATCGCACAAAGAGCGCAACCTGTTAAAAATGGCCACGCATATTTCGCTGGCACTGGCCATTTTCCTGAAGAAAGAAATGCTAAGGCGTTAACGGTTCACAGCGTTTTTTTTATACAGCGTGCGCATTCGCCTGCAGCAAGTGCGCACGCTGTTAATCTGCAGCAAGCAAACGCTCTGCTACTACACCATAAATCATCTCTGCCATTTGCCCGGCCACAGATTCAATACTTTCACTTTGTGCCGCATGCTGCACCTTTTCTGTCCACCATAATATACCTGTACCCGAAGCTATCAGCTGAACAGACAGCTCCAGTACAGCCTGCTGAAAACTGATACTGCCTGCAACAGATACATGTGCGCCCAGGTCGGCGCCTACTTTAATCAAATCATCCATTTGCAATGCATAGTTACGCACCAATGCATAGGATATCACGCGCACACCCTCCCTGCCTGCCAGGTGCAGGCTCATGTGCTCGCACAACCGGTCAATCAGCACATCATACACCGGCGATCCATTCATACTGAGAAACGGGAATACCGCCAGTACCACGCGCTGGTTATTGACCGGTTGTTGTGGCAGCTGCACCGGTACCGCCGTCATATTATTCAAACTGAATTCAGGTTTGTAGCTGCCTTTGGGAATAAGTATTTTCACCGGGTCGTATTTGCCCTGCCCCGCGTAGTACAATTCCAGCAACTTTCTTAACCTGAATGCATAAATACGGATCATCGCAAACTGCTGCGGGTCAAAATCAGCCGGTTTATTTAATCCCTTTACCGCAATGGAATATTCTTTCAGTTCGTCTTCACGCCCCTTCAGCTTTTCCAGTACCAGGTATTTCAACATGGTTGTTAACACAGTAGAAGATTTAAATGCAGCGCTTTTCAGCAGCCTGTTCAGTTGGGCACGAATATCATCTTCATTGCACCCCATGTCTAATTTCAGGTATCCCATAATAGTAAGGTGTTGAGTGAGAGGGATTGTTACAGCAGCAATGCAACGGTTGCATTTGCCTGCCGGGAAGGTGATACAAAGATACCGGATTATACCGCTGCCGCCATAGCTTGTAACCGATACAAGCCAAACCCAGCCTGCATAACAGCGTTATTAAATAAAATTAAAATGTCATCTTTTTATGCCTGTTTACGTGTCACCGTTACAATATGGACGTTTCACGTTTGCTGTATAACTTTATATTCTTCCATTGAAACACGCTAACCGGTTCTACAATTGGCGACACTAAAATGCAATAACGCTTCCCTTAACCCGGCTACTTTCATCCATTAACTAAAACTATTATTATGCGTAAGGTAATTTTAGCATTGGCCATCCTATGCACCATTTTTTCGTCCTGCAGAAAAACACCCGACTTCAGCCAGCTCTCTTCTCAATTTGTGGTAACGACCAACTACGACAAACAGGCCAATTTCGGTGAGTACAAAACCTTTTATATATCCGACACAGTGGCCAACCTGGGCGGCAAGGATGCAGATTCCGTTTTAACCGGTGATGGCGCACAAAAAGCCATCAAAGCCGTGACCGATAATCTTACTGCACGCGGTTATGTATGGACAGCCCGCGAAAACAATCCGGACCTGGGCGTAACTGTTTCCGTAGTGAAGAATTTAAATGTAGATGTAGTGTACTGGGGCTGGTGGGATGGCTATCCCGGGTACTGGGATCCCTGGTACTGGGGCTGGTATTATCCTTATTATTACCCCTATCCCTATACATCCGTTTATGCCTATACCACAGGCACCGTTATTACCAATATCATCGATTTAAAGAATGCTGTTAAAAACCAGGCGCTCACCGTTGTATGGAACAGTGATGGCTTTGGCGCCGTAGGCTCTGACCTGAACACCAACATACAGCTGGGCATTAATGCCATTAACCAGGGCTTTGCACAATCACCTTACCTGAAAACAAATTAACCAACGGCATTCACTGCGCGTGAACATTTCATGCATTACCAAAAATTATAGCTATGAAAAAGATATTACCTGTTATACTACTATTGACATGCTGCCTGGGTTCATTGCATTCCATCGCCCAAACAGCATCACCCGATAAATTTTTTGTATCGTGGGAAATAGCATTCCCCAACAATGATCTCGTAAGCAAGGCCAGTTTCTCCGGCGGCCGGCTTGAATACAGGCGCATGATTAAACCCAACTTCTCCATTGGCATTGGCGCCAGCTGGAATTCGTTTGAACAATATGCAGGCACCAAAACCTACCAGGCCCCTTCCGGCAATGGCGCTGTAACCACCGATGCGGTGAAGGATATTTATACCGTACCCGTCACCATTTCAGGACATTACTACCTGCAGGGCGGCAAACACATAAAACCTTACATCGGCGTTGGCCTGGGCACACAGTACAGCGAACAGGATATTTACTACAACATCTATGGCATAGAAGACAACAACTGGGGCTTCTGCGTGCGGCCTGAAATAGGCTTTCTTGTGCGTATTGCACGCGGCGCTGAACTGAATGTGGGAGGTTTCTTTAATTACGCCACCAATAAAAGCGATGATCTCGGCTTTAACCACCTGCAACATTTCGGCATCAACATCGGCTTCGCGTTTCCATAAACACCGGTTCATATAAAACCGGCATAAAAACAATTATTACCTGACGTATTAACGACAAACTATGAAACGATTACTCTCTATTGCATTCGCAGCCCTGCTGGTATCTGTGGGGTGCAGCCCCAGCCTGAAGGTGAGCAGCGACTACGACAAGTCTGCCGACTTCTCGAAATACAAAACCTTCAGCCTGTACCCGCAAAACGACAAAACAGGTGCCGTAAGCGAACTGAATCAAAACAGGATTAACAGCGCTATTAAGGCCGAGATGACCAGGAAGGGCTACCAGGAAGATGCTTCAGGCCCCGACGTACTCGTAAACGTAACCGCCATTTTAAAAGACCGTAAAAGTGTTTCAGCTACTACCGATTATTATGGTTACGGCGGTTACTATCGCCCGTATGCATGGGGCGGCGGCATGGGCGTTACAGGTTATACCAGCTACAATGTACAGAACTATAAAGATGGCTCGCTGATTATTGATGTGGTAGATGCCAACAGCAAAAAGCTGTTATGGCAGGGCGTTGGCAACAGTGAAATTGACAAGCCCATCAAAGATCCTGATACGGCCATACCCGCAGCCATCACCAAAATCATGGCCCAGTTTCCGCCACCCAACGGTAAAAAATAAAACAACTTAGTATATCCGATTCCTTTACCATACAAATTGTCGTTATGAAAAAAATGCTTCTGCCAGCCATGCTGCTGCTTGCAACAAGCACCGGCTTGTTTGCACAAGACAACAATGAAATCATTATCCGCGCCAGCAAACCCATTACCAAAGAACTGGCACCCAAAGTAGTGGTCGATTCACTGAACAACCGCTTTCCCGACGCCAGCGCCATCCAGTATTTTAAAACCTCACCAACCGGTGTGCAAAACGGCTGGAACGTAACCGAACAAAACACCATGAACAGTGATGCAGAAATTGATCACTACACCATCAGCTTCAAAAGAGACAACATGAAGTATTTCGGTTTATACCGTGCAGACGGCACGCTCCTGAAATCAAAACAGGAACAAACCGAAGCAGCCCTGCCAGATGCTGTAAAACAATCATTGCGTAACCTGGCCGGTACCGACTACAAGAGCTACAAGCTGCTTTCTACCAGCTATCTTAAAACAACAGACTATGGCAAGAAAAGCGATTTTTATGAAGTTACCGCAGTAAAGGGCAGTACCAAGAAGACCGTTTTTGTAAAACCGGATGGCACTGTTATCAAAGTAAAATAATCTCCAGTTCAGGATACCATTAAACAAGCCCTGCTCATGCAAAAATATTACCTGCTAGTGCTCTTTATCGTATCCTGCTTACCGGCATTTGCCCAGGAAGACACATCCACCTTTGCAAAGAAGAAACCGGTAAGCGCGGCTGAACTGGCAAAGAAACTGTCGAACCCTGTGGCCAACTTAATCAGCGCGCCTTTGCAGAATAACACTGATTATGGCATAGGCCCTTACCGCGGATCAAAGAACACGCTCAATTTCCAGCCCGTTATTCCCGTATCCCTGTCTAAAAACCTGAACCTGATTAACAGGGTCATATTACCTATTGTTACGCAAAACAACATTACTGCGCCCGGCGCCAAACAAAGCGGTTTGAGTGATCTTACCGCCAGCTTTTTTGTTTCGCCGGTTCACAGTAAAATAATATGGGGTGTAGGCCCTGCCCTGCTGCTACCTACAGGCACCAATGAATACCTGAGCACCAAAAAATGGGGCATCGGCCCAACGGCTTTGATAGTGAAACAAACCGGCGGCTTAACCTTCGGCTTCCTGGCAAACCAGATTTGGTCAGTCGCAGGGAATAAAGACAGGGCTGCTGTTAACCAGCTATTCCTGCAACCATTCCTGGTGCATAACTGGAAAACCGGCGCAGGCCTGGGCATTAACGCTGAGATCACACAAAACTGGCAGGCATCCAATACCACTGTTTTTTTAAACCCTTTAGCCACCGGCGTCACCAAAATGGGCAAACAAACCGTACAGTTCGGCGTAGGCCCGCGCATTCCGCTGGCAGGACCTGACAATATAAAACCCGATTTTGGCTGGCGTGCGGTATTAACCCTGGTATTTCCGCAGTAAACGGTTTTCGTTAAAACCCGTTTTATGAGCAGCGCAAAGATGATAGCATTGAAGCTGTGCCTGTTAACAGTTATACAGGCAACTGCACAAACACAGCGGCAGGATATTGATTCTGCTGCCCTGTTCCTGCTGCAGCGTACCACGGCCACCATACTGCAAATGACCGCCTGCAGTTTCAGGATTACGACATCGTACGATATGGCAAACGGGCAGGCAGGACTTGTTAAACACAGTACACTGGATGATGTATTTATGAAATTCCCCGGCAAACTGCTGGTAATAAGCAGCGGCGACAAAGGGCGCCGCGGGTTGTGGTGCGACGACAGCATACTCAGTTATTACTCTTACGATCATAACAACTATGCTACCATCAGCGCACCCGGCAGCATCATCGCCGCGATCGATACCGTGAGTAAAACATTCGGCATCGATTTCCCGGGTGTAGACTTTTTCTATCCTGATTTTGCTGCAGCAATCGCCGCCAGCGCGCAAAGCCTGTTATACCTGGGCCAAACGCCCGTTAATGGCGAAAGTTGCGTGCATATTGCGGGGAGAGACCAGGAAAAGAGCTACGAGTTCTGGCTATCGATGGAGCAATGGTTTTTGCCGGTTAAAATTTCCATTCACTATTACCATACACAAGGCGGTCCGCAATATGAAGCCAGTTACAGCAACTGGCATGTTAATCCGAACCTGTCAAATGCACTATTTGATTTTGTAATACCACCTCGCGCCGGTAAGATCAGGCTGCTGCCCTCATCCGGCGAGCCTGGTGAGCAGCCGGATCAAAACACACGTCCATGAGAAAAGCAATATGCATTGTAATGAACAGTCAAAATAAACAACCATGAAAAAAACAATTGACCGGCTAACCATCATGCTATTGCTGTATTGCGTTAGCCTGCACGCAACAGCACAGGTGAAAGGCACACATTTACTCGGCGACGCAGGCTTGGGCGCAGGCACACAAACCTCGCCTTCGCTTTCTCTTGCAGTGCCGGCTTATATTTATACAGCCTCCAATTTCAAAAACGACAACGGCGATGTGATCAACAAACATCCCGACCTTACTGCCTTTGTTACGGGCGTAGGTGTATCAGTAGTGACCAATGTAAAAATACTGGGCGGCAACTGGGGCGCTTCGGCCCTGGTGGGTTTTGCCAGCAATAAAATAGATGGCAGCCAGGTATACAGCAAATCGCCCCTGTCGTTCACCGATACGTATGTTCAACCTGTGCAGCTGGGCTGGAAAACAGCCAGGGCTGATTTTGTTGCAGGCTATGCGCTATACCTGCCAACCGGCCGTTACACACTGGGGGCAGACGATAACACCGGCCTTGGCATTACTACCAATGAATTTTCCGGTGGTACCACCTTGTATCTCGATGCAAAAAAACAATGGAACTTTTCCCTGCTCGCATCCTACGCATTAAACTCAAAAAAGAAAAATACCGACATCAAACCCGGTGACCTGTTATCGCTGGAAGGCGGCCTGGCCAAAACATGGTATATACCGGTTGCAGGAACGCCCATACCAAGGGTAATTAACCTGGGCATGGTGTATTACATACAAACAAAATCATCGCGCGATAAAATACCCATTACCGACGCCATCACCTATACCGGCACCAAGGATCATATTTATGCCCTCGGTGCAGAAGGCAATATTCTTTTCCCGAAATCGCTTACCGCCTTTTCTTTCCGCTGGCTGGGTGAATTCGGCGCCAGTAACCGCTTCCAGGGCAATACCTTTTTCATCACCATCGGGCAAAACCTGAAATTGTTTACACCACACACCAAACCTGCAGCCAAGCAATAACACATATTTATAAACACCTAAAAAAGCCTTGTATGAAATTATCCGTTCTGTTGTGTACCATCCTGCTCCTCGCAGCAGCTGCCCCGGTATTCGCTCAAAGCAATGCCGAAGATGTAGACATGGTACAAAGTGCCTTTGGCAAAGACAAAAAAGCACTCATGAGTGCCTACCTGCAGGTGCCTGCAAAAGACAGCGTTGCGTTCTGGAAACTATACGATGAATACGAAAGCAAGCGCAAGGAACTGGGCAAAAAGCGCATTTCCCTGTTACAGGATTATGCTGCCCAGTACAATAATCTATCCAGCCAGGAAGCCACTAAACTGGCAGAAAGTTCGTTCAGCAATGATGGTGATTATACTTCCCTGTACAAATCCTACTTCAAAAAATTCAGCGGTGTACTGGGCGGCGTAAACGCAGCCAAAATGTTTCAGCTGGAAGTGTACCTGCAAACGCGCACCCGCCTCGCGATTATGGAAAACATTCCTTTTATCGGAGAGCTGAACAGCCAGCAGAAAGCACCCAATCAATAAACGCCTGTAAACAACCCGGTCATTACCATGAAAACAATGATCCTGCTACTGGTAATGCTCACCGGTTGCTGCACCATGGCCGGTGCGCAGGTATTGATATCACTGGTATTCGGCAAAAAACTGAATACCGATAAACTGGAATTCGGGTTAATGGTTGCACCCGGCGCGGTTAGCTTAACAGGCATGAATGGAAAATACAAACCGGCACTTGACCTGGGCCTGTATTTTAACTTCAAGGTGTCAGAAAACCTGTTCCTGCACCCGGAAGCCATACCCAAATCGGCATTCGGCACAAAGCAGCTGCCCGTGTATGCAACAGGCAATGCCAATATCGATACGCTGTTCGGCAATGGTTACGTGCAGAAAAACATCAAAGGCATCAGCCTGCCGTTGCTAATACACTACCGCATTAAAGGGCTGTTGTTTGCCGAGCTGGGGCCGCAGGTAGACTGGTTATTGAAAACAAAAGATGTATTTAAAACCGAAACAAACGGCAACCCGTTAAACTATACCATCAACACCAATCATTCGGTAACACATTTTGGCATTGGCGCAGTGGCAGGATTGGCTTATAAACTAAGAAAAGACAAGGGGCTGGGCATTGGCATCCGTTACTGTTTTGGCATGACAGATATGATAAAAAACGTAAGCGGCAGTCAACGCAGCCAGGCCTGGTTTTGCACTATTTCCATCCCCATCGGCGCCGGTGCTGCAAAAAATACTACCAACACCCATTAAGCATGCTATATGCGTACAACCAGGCTTATCATAACACTCCTGCTCAACATTGCCACAGTATCACTGTTTGCACAGGCAGGTGCAGGCATGAAATATGGCAATAACCGGAAAGCCTATACAGACAGCATTAAAAACTCCAATTATAAATGGATATTTCCTGCATGGGGCAAAAAGCTCACGAAGAAGGGCTTTGATGTTCCATATCCCATCGGCATTATGATCAACCCCTTTATCGCTTCGCAAAAAGTAAATATCAGCGATCTGCAGGTGGGCTTTAACGGCAATGAACCGGTAGCGCTCGATTTCATTAAATTCTCAGAGGTAAAGGCCAACCTGCAGAGCGTTACCGTACGGCCCGACTTATGGGTACTGCCCTTCCTGGATGTGTATGGCATTGCAGGTGCAAGTTATGCGCAAACCAATGTGTCCATCTCCGATCCCGTTGCCTTCTCCACCAAGGCCAACTTCCACGGCTCCACCTTTGGCATTGGTACCACACTGGCAGGCGGTTACCACGGCATTATCACCATCATCGACATCAACCACACCTGGTCGTTCATGAACAACATCGACGGCAGCGCACAGGCTACCATGTTTACACCTCGTATCGGGTACAATTTCCTGTTTAAACAAAAGCCCTACCGCAATGTGGCCGTGTGGGCAGGTGTTCCCGGCTTTTTCATCAATACCACTACACAGGGTACATTCAGTCTTTCAGGAAAGATCAACATCAACAAAGACGCGCTGGAAGAGATTGTACAGGAAACAGCTGCCTGGTACCAGGATTTAAAGCCCGCACAGCAAAAAGTAGTAAAGGAAATCGCGCAAAAACTACTGGATAAGATCAGCGGGATCGACATTAAAGATGCCTATGTAAACTACTCGTTAAAGAAACGGCCAGCATCCAACTGGAGCATGTGTGTGGGTGCACAATACCAGTTTAACCACAGCTGGCAGGTACGCACCGAGATCGGCTTTCTCGGCGGCAGAAAATCACTGTTGCTTTCAGCCAACTACCGGTTCAGAAGATAAACAAAACACACCCATCTATGCCGCACACCATTCGTTATACAATAGCCTTATTACCGGTACTCCTGTTAGGTTGCATGGGTGTATGGGCACAAAAAAAGCACATTAGCCTGCGCGATTCAGCCGACCATGGATTTGATCTCAGTGACTACATCATTAACGCCAACGGCTTCGTGCCTGTACCCATTATCATCACAGAGCCTGCATTGGGCGGCTTTGGCGGCGGATTGGTGCCCGTGTTTATTAAAAAGCGGCAGCCATATATGGATTCTGTAAAAGGACAGTTGAAAATAACACCTATTGCACCTGACATCTCCGGCGCCATGGGTGCTTATACCGTTAACAATACCTGGATGCTTGGCGGCTTTCGTTCCGGCACTTTTATAAAAGCGCGCATCAAATACCTGGTCGGTGGTGGTTATGCCAATGTAAACATGTCGTATTACCGTACATTGCCCGTGTTGGGAGAAAAGGAATTCAAGTTCAACTTCAGGGCGGTACCTATTATGCTGCAGGCCATCAAAAGAATAGGGTATTCGCATTGGTATGCAGGATTGAAATACCTGTTCCTGAAAACAGACGCTACCTACAAAGGCGATCACCTGCTGCCGCCTGATTTTGTAAAAGACCACGATTATAAAAGCCTGATCAGCCAGCTGGGCGCCATTGTGGAGTTAGACAACCGCGACAATGTATTTACACCCAACAATGGCCTTAAACTGCATATGGACGCTATACGCAGCGATAACATATTCGGCAGTGATTATGATTTCTGGCACCTGAACTATTATGTGTATGCCTACAAGCAGGTGGCAAAGAAACTGGTTACCGGTTTGCGTGTAGACGGGCAGCAATCATTCGGCGACCAGCCATTTTATGTATTGCCTTCTATTGACATGCGTGGTGTGGAAGCAGGCCGTTACCAGGGCAAGGCCGATATTTTATCTGAGCTGGAACTGCGCTGGGATTTGTACAAACGATGGAGCATGATGCTCTATGGCGGCGGCGGCAAAGCATTTGATGCATGGAAAGATTTTGGCGATGCCACCTGGGTATACAGCTATGGTACCGGCTTCCGTTACCTGCTGGCCCGCAAATTCGGCTTACGCGTAGGTGTTGATGTGGCCAAAGGCCCCGACACCTGGGCTTACTATATTGTATTCGGAAGCAATTGGCTGAAATAGGCACATGTTGCTTTTTTATGGTGTCAAAGATGGCGCTGCGGAGTGCCATCTAATGCCCCTGCCTATTCAGGCGGGGGTATCACTTCAACACCATAACTCAACTGCAGTATCAAACCTCGCCAACTTCCAGCTTGCCTGCCTTAATAGCCCGGCTGAATTGCTGAAAATCCCGCTCTGTCTGGTCAGCATACAACAGGGCAAAATCACTGATGGCATCATCCAGCGATTCGCTTTTACCCATATACCCGCATATAAATGCTACATCTCCTGTTTTGGCATGCGCGCGTGCCAGCATGCGGCCGCAAAGCCGTGCATAGGCAGTGAGCAGTTCTTTATCAAAACTATCGATATCCGGTGCAATCTTCCGGTCGCGCAGCTGCCGCAGGTAATAGTAACGGCCTTCCGAATCATTACTCCATCCCAGGAACATATCGCTGGCAGCCTGCACCAGGCGCTGCCCCTGCACCACCCGTTCACCGCTGTGTTTGTACTTGCTGGGTTGCGTAAACGCCTCCAGTACACTTTTGCGTGCTTCCTTAATCTGCAGAAACAAGGGCTCATGTTTATCATTCATCATCAGGGCAACCATACAGCGGGTGCCCACGCTGCCAATGCCAACTACTTTTAAAGCCAGGTCAACCACCTCGTATTTTTCAAACAGAAACCGTTTATCATCCTGTATCGTGTTCAGGTAACGCACCATAAACTCGCGTATCCGCAGCATTTCCTTCTTTACATCCAGCGGGTGATAAATAAGCGGGTGCTGGTCAGCGATCTCGAAGCTGCCGATTACCTTTTGGGTTATCTTGTTAAACACCTGTTCGTGCGATGCCTTTTCTGCCCGTACAATGGCCTGTTTCAGGCGGTCCCGCACGCGGTCAGATTTGGCCTGTTCCATCATATCCCGCACATCAAATTTCAGGTACCATAAATCCAGCACACTCATGTTCATATACTGGAACATGCTGGTTCTGTACGATTGGGCTACGGTAAAAGCCAGCCCTTTTGCGTCTGACGCCTTCATTTGTTTATCACGCGCAGCCAGCACAAAACTCGTGGCCAGCCGCTTTAAATCCCATTCCCATGGTGCCGGGTGCGTTTCATCGAAATCATTTGCATCAAAAATCAGGGAACGCTCCGGTGTGGCATAACCGCCAAAATTCATTAAATGACAATCACCAATACACTGTACCTGCATGTTTGTATGTGGCATGCCGGACAAATCATGCGCCATAATCAGCGCATTGCCACGGTAAAAAGTAAAAGGCGACTGGTTCATACGCGCATGCCGGATAGGAATGAGCTGCTGCACACGATCGTAGTTAGACGCATTGATAAAATCCAGCACAGCCGGCCGTTTCTTATCCGCCTGCCACAATGCATGTGATTTCCGCGGCAGCTGCTCGCGAAACTTCTTCCCTTCCGCCATTTTACTGGTATCCATGGAGCGCAATGGTTTGATTGTTGAATAGTTTAATGGTTCAATTTGCGGCCTTTGCCGAAAAGATTCCTTTGGAGTAATAAAAACAGTTCCCTGCTTCAAAAAGCAGGGAACACAACTACTGCTGCTTGAAATGAAACAATCGACTACTATATTAAAATTACATTCACTTGTACATTCAATGGTGATTGTAACGGTTACGGCAGGCATTCCTGTAACGGTCTCCCCCGCTATGCATCCGGCCACAACTGTTGCTGCAATGCAATCACCTGTTTGGTTTCTGTGCACGTTTTGCGCTGCGCCTTACGGTAATGCCGCAACCTTTTCTTAAAGGCCGTACCTGCTTTCGCAGCCACTGTATTGTTGTGGTATACCTCATGAAAATAAGTATGCATCTCCTGCTGCAGCTGCTGCTCCGCTGCAGGCAAAGTGCTGGTAAAAGCAGCCTCCCGGTTAATACCCGACCTATCCCACCAATGATACAAATTGCGCAGCAATACCGGCAATTGCAATGGTGACAACAATAACTTCCTGAACCAGTGCGCCTCGCTTTGCAATACCCGTTTGCGCCATTGTACTGCCCACCTGTATAAACGCAGCAGCAGCAATACCAGCCAATACAACAATAACACAGCGCCGGCAGCAATGCATGCAAACCAGTACCAGGGCATGCCCATGATCTGTAGCGGGCCTTTGTGTACAGCTGCAACGGGTGCCTGCGTTACCCCTGCATTCAAACTGTCTTTCAGCGTGGTTAATATACCCAGGTTGGGATTGGGTTGTACCTGCACATTCACCACACCGGTGGTTTTGCGGTATACTTTACCTGAATAGGGATTCCACCAGGTAATGGTTTTTGCAGGAAACCGGAACGCGCCTTCTTTCTCCAGCAGGTAGGTAAATGTTTGCTTGCGTATGCCATTGGCATCATAATCGTCACGCGTATCTTCCAGCACTGCATCGGCTATATAGGTGCTTGCCCAGTCAAGTGTATCACGGGCAGCAGCCGGTATAAACTGGGGTAAGGTTCCTTTGGCATTGATGGTCACCGTTCGTTTCACCACATCTCCCACTTTCAGGTGACTGAGTGATTTATCCCAGTCCTCCGAGATAAACACATTCTTCGCCACAAACCAATCAGCCCCGGTAAATGAAGGCGGGTTGGGTTTTACAATAAAGGACTGCGGTGCGGATGCCAGCGTTATTTTCTTACTCGTGCTCTGCCCTTCCGGTGGTGTTTGCGCTACAATGCGGATAGCGGGTATCGTGAATTTGCCTGCCTTGTACGGGAACACGATAAAGTAGAATTGTATGCCTGCATATTGTTTGCCGCTGCGTGTAAACATGCCCGGCTGTGTTCTGTCGAACGGGAGAATAAACGCATCGGGTATCTGTATATTGTCAAAATCAAGCGGCGCGGTAAACCAGGTGGCCGTATATACCGTGAACGTAACTTTAAAGGGTTGTTGTGCATATACACTTTGCCTGTCCATTTGTGTTTGCACAAAACAATGCACCTGCGCCTGCAACAGTCCCGCGGGCAGCAACAACAACAGCAGGCGCAGTATGGCAGCTGGCTTTACCATGGTTCTTTCTGTTTTACAGGATGTTTGCCCGAACGTTTCTGTTGCAGCAGAAAGCGCCTGTGCAGGAATTCAGCGGGGTCTGCCACGGCTCTCTTCAGCAATATATTGCCTGCCAGCGATGCGCCCTGGTTGCTTTTTTCATCGGGTTGCGGGGCCTGGGCTTCCTTGCCGCGGTGTATGTTCGATTGTACTTCATCACTCATGCGATCGCCGTGTTTGGGTAATTGTTTCACCCTGGTGTCTGCGCTCAGCTGTTCATCCTGTGGCGAAGGTTTACGTTCTTTCAGCGGGTCTTTCTTATCATTCTTTTTGTTTTCAGCAAGTGTCTTTGCTGTTTTGGATACAGAGAGCGGGTCAAAACGGTTCACTGAATCGGCCCGGTGCTGTGCGGTGCTCATCTTCTCCAGGCTTTGCTGTGCACGGCCTTTCAGCGAGGCATCAAGCAGGATGGCATGCTTAAAAGCATCCTCCGCGTCTGCATACCTACCGGCTTTGGCCAGTGCCAGTCCTTTGTTGTATTGACCGGCTGCACTGGTATCCAGCGAAAACAAATCAGCCGCAGCATCATAGTCGCCTGCCTTGTAATAGGCTGCAGCTTTGTGGTTGTCGTCTTCAAAATGTTCCGCTGCCGCAGCATAGTTGCCTGCCTGATACAATAACTGTCCCTGGTAATCTTTGCTATACCACCAGTCAGGATGCCTGCTTTTTACACCACATGAAGTGCAGACCAGCAATATAAACGGGATACATACCCACTGCACCGTCCACCCTTTCCTGAACCACAGTGCAGCAATGGCCATGCAGGGTATCAGCAGCAGCCAGCCCATATCATCCCATTCCTTTTCGCTTTTGTTGTGTTGTTTTTCAAACACCAGCTTCTGTTTAATGCGTGCCGCAATACCGGTTACATCCGAGTGGTCGAGTGTTAGCTGTGTAATGGTGATTTTCGGATCCTGTTGCAGGTTTTGCACCACAGCCATGTCCTGTCTGGATAATACATGCTTGTAACCGGGCACAGCCGCACCTGCTGTACTGCTCAGCAGCAGTATTTCCAGCCGGTGCCGCGTGGTGTTGATCCAGTTGCTGAGCAAGGTGGCCGCTTCATTATCCAGCGCGTCAGTGAGCAGGAATACCGTACTGGGTGCAGTAACCGGTTGCATCATGGTATCCATCAACGTGATCAGCGCAGGCATATTGGTGCCCTGTACAGGCATTATTTTATTGCTCAGGCTAATGGCCTGCTGTTTCATGATTTTGTAATCGCTGGTAAACGGCAACACGGGATGTGCTGTTCCGGCAAAGGCAACCAGGCCGGCAGCCGCGCCGGGGTTGGCATCCAGGAAATCATTGATCTTGAATTTACCGCGTTCCAGTCTGCTGGGCTGCAGATCGGTTGCCAGCATTGATTTGGACAAGTCCAGCGCAATCAATACCACGGCGTTTATTTTCTCACCCGGTATGTCTTTCATTTTCCAGGCAGGCCCTGCAATGCCAATGATAGCGGAGCCGATACCCAGCACCAGTGCCAGCACAGGCAGTATAATGGCCGTTTTGCTGTTGCGTGTAAAAAGATAAGGCTGCAGGGCAGGTGCCACAATACGCCGCCACTTGCGCCGCTCCTTATCCCCTGCAAACAATAACAATACTACCGCTGCCAGCGGCACAAATAACCACAGGGCTTTGGGCCGCAGAAAATGAAACCGCTGCCAGTCAATTCCCGTGATCATATGTGTAAGTTCGCTGATCGACATAGGCCATTAACATTGGGTAATGCGCTTTACCGCGCGGGCCTGAAAATGCTGATCACAGCTGCTATCAACAAAAACAGCAATGCGAGCAGCACCGTGGCGGCCAGCGGGTAATAATACAATAGTGTAACGGGTTTGTAGGTTTCTTCTTCATACTCCACGGGCTGCAGCTTGTCCAGTGTGGCGTACACCTGTTTCAGCTGCCCTTCATTCATGGCGTTGAAATATTTGCCGTCAGTAGCTGCGGCAATTTCCCTGAGTGTTTTTTCATCCAGGTCGTATCCCCCGCTGCCTTTGGCTTTGCCAATGCCCAGTGTATAAATTACGATGGAATCTTTCTTTGCTGCCTGTGCCGCATCCAGTGGCAGTATATCGGTTCCGGCATCCACACCATCGGTCAGCAGCAATATGTTCTTTTGTTTTACCGTATCCTCTTTAAATACTTTTACGCAGTAGGCAATTGCAGTGCCTATGCTCGTCATTTGGCCTGCCATGCCTACTTCCGTTTCATCCATCAGCCAGGCAATAGTGGGCAGATCGCGCGTAAGCGGTGCCTGCAGGTAGGCATTGGTGGCAAACATTACCAGCCCCATCTGGTCGCTTTTGCGGTTGCGCACAAAATCTTTCATAATCGATTTCACTGCACCCCAGCGGCTCATGCGTTTGCCTTCAATTACCCAATCGGTTTCTGCCATGCTGAACGAGATATCTGCCGCGATCATAAAACTGCGTACGGTTTTAATTTTCTTCTGCGGCTTGCCCACATAACGCGGGGAAGATGCTGCGCAAAGCAAACCGATCCAGCACAACAGCATTGCCAGCCAGGCGGGTATATTGCGGCGCGATACCCAGCCGCGTTTTGTTTTCCTGGTATGACTTACGGTAGCAGCTGTATCAAAAAAAGGAACGATCAATGCCATACGTCGTTTGCGCATCGCCGGCAACAACAGGTACACCAGCAATGGCAGGGGCAGCAGCAGGAACACCCATTTATAGGCAATTTCAAAATGCATGTCTGTGTGTTTTAATCCACCGCTTTGACTTCAGCACAAATTCCACTGCGCGCGACAAAGGAAGCGTGCCTGCAGCATACAAATCATGTTGCAGCAATGCACTGTCTGCTGCATCAAAGCAAGGCTTGCGGCAGGTGGTATTCAGCAGCTTTATCCATTCTTCACCCTGCACGGCAGCCACACGTTCCCTGCCGTAGTTGCGCATGGCAATGCGTTTCAGCAGCATATTGGCTGCATATACCAGGGCATCCGGTTGCGGCCCGCGCTGTTCTTCTGCCGCCAGCCACTGCAGTGCTGTTTTGCGGTAATGATTGCGTTTAAGGTAACGTACAATAACCATTGCCAGCAGCATCAGCAATAGCAATACCAGCGCAGCCAGCACATACCAGCCGGGGGCGCCGAATGAAAACCGCACGGGTGCCGGTTCAATCAGTTCACCAAAATCCTGTTGCATGTATGCAGGTATTACTGCTTAAAATGATGGCTAACCTGGTCTTCTATCGCATATTCCGTACTAAAAAACACCACCGGTATACCATAGTGCCTGAACTCGGCTGTCATGGCTGTCTGCATCTCCCTGAAATGCGCGGCAAACAGTTTACCCGCATGTCGCTTTTTATTGTTCCAGGTGAGTTGTTTTTTGCCGTCTGTCAATACCAGTCGTCCATCAGGCAATGCCTGTTCAAACGGGTCGTATACGTGAATCAGTATTACATCGTTGTGATTGCTCAATGCAAGCAGGTGCCGCCTGGTGGTTGCATCCATGGCACTAAAATCGCCGATCACGGGTATCACATAATCGTGTGTTACCAGCGACCGGGTAACCTGCAGCATGTTGTTGAGTAAATGGGGATCGCGCTGTACCTGCTTACGTTGCGGCAACAATGCATTTTGCGCAACAATACATTTCAGGTAGTGCTGTACCAACGCTTTGTTTCGCTTGGGCGGCACATAATCGTAATGCGATTCGTTAAAGATGATGCCGCCTGCACGGTCGCCCCGTTTCAGTGTATAGAAAGCGCTGATGGCCGCAACATGCGCAGCGGAAACGGATTTTACATAGCGCTTCGACCCGAAGAACATGGCGCTGCTCTGGTCAAGCACGATAAAGGTGGGCCGCTCTTTTTCTTCGTTGAATACCTTGGAATGCGTGGTGCCTGTTTTGGCTGTTACCCGCCAGTCAATATTGCGGATATCATCTCCATAAACATACCGGCGCACTTCTTCAAAATCAAGTCCCCTGCCGCGCAGCTTCGAGGTATGCGTGCCGGTGAGCAAAGAAAACACGGTATGACCCGGTAACAGGTGCCGCGCCTGTACCAGGTATTCAAACCGCATCAGGTCACTCATCGAGGTGACCACTTCTGGGGGATAATTATGTGCTGCCGGGTGTTTCATCAGCTTCCGCTTCAGGCAACTGCTACCTGTTTCAGCAATTCATTAATTACAGCATTGGCATCAATGCCATCTGCATTGGCTTCATAACTCAGTATTAACCGGTGCCGCAGCACATCGTGCACGATATAGCGGATGTCATCTGCGGTTACATAATCACGTCCGTCAAGCCAGGCCGTTACGCGTGCACACTTATCCAGGCTGATGGTGCCGCGCGGACTGGCGCCATAACTGATCCACCGGCGCAGCGTTTCATTGTATTTTTCCGGGTAACGCGTGGCGCTGATCAAATCAACCATGTATTTTTCCGCAGGGGGTTGTACCTGCACGGCATTGATTTCTTTGCGTGCAGCGAATATCACCTCCTGCGGAATAACTTCAACATTCGTTGCTGCACCTTTTGTTTCATTCCTTACCAGGTGCAGTATATCCATTTCATGTTCGTAGGATGGATAGCCGATCAGTATCTTCATCACAAAGCGGTCCAGCTGCGCTTCAGGCAAGGGGTATGTACCCTCCTGCTCTACCGGGTTCTGCGTAGCCAGCACCATAAACAGCGGCTCCATGGCATGTGTTTTTCCACCTACTGATACCTGTCTTTCTTCCATGGCTTCCAGCAGGGCAGACTGCACTTTGGCAGGTGCACGGTTTATTTCATCTGCCAGCACCAGGTTGCTGAAAATAGGCCCCGGCTTAAACATAAACTTATCCGCAGCCTGCGGCTCGTAAATCTCCGTACCGGTAACATCAGACGGTAGCAGATCTGGCGTAAACTGGATACGGCTTAGTTTACAGTCTAAGTGTTGCGCCAGGCTTTTCACCGCACGTGTTTTAGCCAAACCCGGCAAGCCCTCCAGCAACACATTGCCATCTGTGAGCAGCCCTACCAGGATTTTGGTCACCACCTCTTCCTGGCCAATAATGGTTTCACTGATCTGCTGCTTCAGCAACAGCACCTGTTCGCGTGTGGTCATAGGCGGACTGCTTGGTAGTTAAGCGCTGTGCGCATGTATGGGTTCAATGGTTTCATTGTTTCATTGTTCCATTGTTTCATTGTTCAATGCCGATTCGTTAGCCACTGACTGCACCTCACCAGCGATTCATGCATCCATCAATTCGCTATTTGCGACTTGGGCAATTTTTCTATTACCTGATCAATAGAAAAAGAGGCCGGTGCCTGCCGCGGCGGAAATTGCTTGTAAGTACCCAGATACCTGGCTACTTTTTCTACTGCAGGCAATATCATGAACGCGTGCTGCATGGCCCACATTTCCCATCCAACTGACCCATCCGGGGCATTTTCGTAGGGATCGGCCAGCAGATCGACCATTATCGGTGCGCGCAGTTTTACCATGGGTACACGCCATACTTCCATGCCCTTTGCATCCTGCCGGTTGAAGGTGTATTTAAAACGATCATCGCGGTAAGCCACCAGGTTGCCATCATCATCGAAGTACACAAACTCATGGCGCTTGGTAGTGGTTTCGCCTTTCAGGTAAGGCACCTGGTTATAACCGTCGAGATGTACTTTAAAACTCTTGCCGCCTTCCTGTGCGCCCCTGGTAACACTCGCAGGCAAGTCAGCATCACCACCTGCAGCTGCCACCAGTGTAGGCAGCCAGTCTTCTGCAGAAAACAGGCCGGTGAAATTGGTGCCGGGTTTAATGACACCCGGCCAGCGAATCAATGCAGGCACACGGAATGCACCTTCATAGTTCATGTCTTTTTCACCACGGAATGGAGAGGAACCACCATCAGGCCACTGGTTTTTCATGGCACCATTATCGGTGGTATAGATCACAATGGTATTGTCTTCAACACCCTGCTCTTTTAAAAAGGCCAGCAACTCACCCACCATGGCATCGTGTTCCGTCATGCCGTCTGCCTGCAGGCCTAAACCGGTTTTACCGGCAGACGCGGGTTTCAGGTGCGTGAATATATGCATGCGGGTAGAATTGAACCAGGTAAAGAAAGGCTTGCCTGCTTTTACCTGCGCACTCATAAACTCTTTGGCAGCTGCCAGGAATTCTTCATCCACGGTTTCCATTCTTTTCTTCGTTAATGGGCCGGTATCTTCAATTTTACCATCAGCTGTTGATCTTATCACGCCACGCGGACCAAATGCCTTTTTAAATTCTGCCCCTTTGGGATAATCAGGATTTTCCGGTTCTTCTTCCGCATTCAGGTGGTACAGGTTACCAAAGAACACATCAAAGCCATGCGCCGTAGGCAGGAATTTATCCTGGTCGCCAAGATGGTTTTTACCAAACTGGCCGCACATATAGCCCAATGGTTTCAGAAACTCAGCAATAGTGGGATCTTCTTTCTGCAAACCCACCGGCGAACCGGGCAGCCCTACCTTGGTTAAGCCTGTACGGAACGGGCACTGGCCGGTGATAAACGCAGCACGACCTGCAGTACAGCTTTGCTGACCATAGTACTGTACAAACACACCGCCCTCGGC
The DNA here is from genome assembly GCF_003412455.1 of Deminuibacter soli. Classification (GTDB taxonomy): domain Bacteria; phylum Bacteroidota; class Bacteroidia; order Chitinophagales; family Chitinophagaceae; genus Deminuibacter; species Deminuibacter soli. The sequence continues at coordinate 117,495 of NZ_QTJU01000005.1, forward strand.
ACCGATGCGGTCAATATTGGGTGTCATAAACCCCATTACACCACGGCTGTAAGCGCTGATATTGCTTTGCCCGATATCATCCCCAAAGATGACGAGGATGTTCGGTTTCTTTTGTGCATGTAGCATGCCTGCCGTCAACAGCAGCATGGTGCCTGACAGCGCAAGTGTTTTCAATTTCATATGTTCTTTTTAGTAATGCGGGATAACGAGTATTGGTTTTAAACGGATGTAGTTGCAGGCGTAAGCGATGTTTACAGCAGTTATATTTTCAACGATTCATAGAATGCCTGGTCTTAAAAGACCAGGCCCATTTCCTTGAAACAAACACTAATTGCAATGCATATATTTTATCTCATGGGTGGGCCATTAACAACCCTGCCTGGACAAACAAGGTATACGAATGAACAACACTGTATAATACCCCTGAGAAATGTTTTAACGTTTTTACAAATATAAACAGCCTTGTTGCGCATATCCAAACTGTAACAGTTACGCAAGAACAGCCAGCTACGAGCTACAAGCTGCGAGCTGCAAGCTAGTTGGGTATTTATGCCTCCGGCCTCCGCTACGGTCACTCACCACTCACCACTCACCACTCACCACTCACCACTCACCACTCACCACTGCCAACGCACGACTGACGACTGACGATTCACGCTGCACGTGACCGTTACACATTCATTTATGCCCTATTCTAAAGTAACTTGTAACATCATGGCTGTTATTACACGTAACCTTTATGCAGCAAGCAGTAATAACCATCCTCGCAGTTTATGCGCATTTGTTGTGCACACGGGTGTTTGCGCAGGACAACCAGTATGAAACCATACAACTGGGCGCCAAGAATTCCATTTTAAGCGGGGCAAGCGTTTCAAGGCAGATTGATGGCACCGCCGTATTCAGCAACCCGGCCACACTGGCGCAAAGCAGCGGCAGCAGCATCACACTCAACTCTGCAGCATGGAGCCTTACCAATATCAGCTTTACCGGTAAACGGCAACAGCTGGATATTACCAACAACTACCTGCACAACATACCGGCAATGCTGGCAGGTGATATACAGCTGCGCAACAAAAAGGCAAAGCTGGGGTACGCCATTTACCATCATGTGCTCGACAACCTGCGGTTCAGTGAACGCGCTTCAGGCAGCAACGATATCATCAACAACACTGAAAGCCCCGGCGCAGAGCAGTATACAGCCGATCTGCACCTGAATACCGATATCACCGAAATTGCAGGGGTAGTGGGCGGCGGTTACAGGTTGACCGATCATTTTTACATCGGCGCATCAGCAGAGTTCCTGTTCCGCACGCAAACTTACCAGGAGGGGTTTCACAGTTTTGTTACACCCAATGCACCATTGAACACCCGGTACAACCTGGTGTCTGCAGAGCAAGACATCGATATGTATTTCAACAATGTAATGTCCCGGCTAAAACTGGGCATTGCCTATAAAGCCAAACAATGGAGCGCAGGTGTAACGGTTACTACACCTACCATTCGCCTGTACAGCTATGGCGAATTCAGGGGCGATATGAACCTGGGCAATTTGCAGGTGGAAGATGTGGCAACTGCCGGCCGTAAGACCTATGTCGTCAACACATTTATGATAGGCGCGCATGTACAGTATAAATACCCGTGGTCGGTAAGCGGGGGTGTATCTGGTAAGTTTGGCCGGCTGCAGACGGCAGTTGCCGCCAACTACTACAGCTCGCTGAAACAATACACAGTGCTGGACGCCAATTCCGCGGCCGCCTTTCTGCCTGTGGATGGTGCAGTGCCCCTGCAACCAGCTGCATTATTCCGCGCATGGTCAGTGAACAAGCCGGTACTGAACCTGTCCTGCTCATTCGACTACCTGCTGCGGCCTGCATTTCATGTATTGTTTTCTGCCCGGTCAGACAATCACTATGGCGATGACCGGCCGCAGGGCACCGGTTTTCAACTGGCACAAAAGCTATGGAACATTTACCATGTAACTACAGGCGCCATGTTTAAATTCAACAACAGTGAAGTAATTGCAGGCATTCAATACAGCACCGGCACCAATACGCAATACCAGTTACCCTATTCCACCGAAAACATCAAAGAGCAATCTTACCTGCAAGGCATTCCGGCTTATGGCAAAATGCACATGAGCACCATCAGTTTACTACTCAGCTTTTCACTTGTATTCTTAACCAAACGTCAATGAACCGCCATTACCATATACCTGTTTACCGCTTGCTGCAATACAGCCTGTGTGTTGCAATGCTGTTGCTCTGTGGCAGCTGTTATGCACAAACAGACAGTACACGCAGCGAAACAGATGTAGTAGACATCTACCGCAAGTTGTTTCGTTCCAGGTCACACGCAGCCAAGCCCAATAAAAGCACCATTGCTTTTTTGCCTGCAGTTGGCTACAATCCCAGCATCGGCTTCCAGATGGGTGTGAACTTCACGGGCGGCATGTATCTCGGCGATAAAAAAACAACCAACCTGTCTATCGGTGCATTGGGCGGTTATATCACCACCAAGGGCATTGTTTCTTTCCAGTTCAGGCACAATGTATTTACCGAAGGCAACCGCTGGAATTTCCAGGGCAACTGGCAGATCGCTAAAATAGTAACGCTGGACTATGGGGTGGGAACCGGGATTGACCAGCCGCACGATGCCCTGATTATATATGGCATACCCACCAACTACGATAGTACGGTATTCCCCATCCAGTACCGCTATATCCGTTTCTTTGAAAAAGCCTATAAAGAAGTGGCGCCGCATTTCTTTATCGGTGCCGGCGCAAGCATAGACATGCGCAGCAATATCAAAGACAAAAACCTCGATTCCACGCATATTACACCGCATTATACCTATAGCACGTATGAAGGCTTTAACACAACGCACTACAATGCCAATGGCTTCTTGCTAAATGTACAATACAATACCCGTGACCAGTTAAACAGGCCGTATCATGGCACCTATGCAGATTTGGGCATACGCGTGAATGAAACCTTTATCGGCAGCAGCGCCAATGCCATACAACTCTTGTCCGAGTTCAGGGAGTACATTCCGCTGTCACACCGCAATCCCAGCCATGTACTGGCCTTCTGGTACTGGGGTAATTTTTTATTGAGTGGTAAAATCCCCTACCTCGAATTACCCGGCACCGGCAGCGATATGTTTAACCGTAGTGGCAGGGGGTACACCATCGGCCGGTTTAAAGGCAAATCGTTTGCATATGCAGAATCAGAATACCGTTTTCCCATTTCACAGAACGGCTTTGTAGGTGGTGTGGTGTTCGCGAACGTACAAAGCGGCACCAACAACCTGAACAGCGGTTTCCTGGAATACTGGGAACCTGCAGCCGGCGCGGGTTTGCGCTTTCTCTTCAATAAAAACACACGTACCAATATTTGTATTGACTATGCGGTTGGCCGGTTTGGATCAAATGGCTTTTTCCTGGGGTTAAATGAAGCATTTTAAAACAGGTAATATTTATGAAAAGCATATGCCTATTGCTTTGTTGTATTTTTTTACTGGCAGCCCCGGTGTTGCTGTGTGCACAGGATACCAGCGGCACCAATGAACAATTATGGCCCGAGCTCGATGCCTATTACCGCATTAACAATCAATACAGGATAGTAGCAAAGATTTCCGGTACCAGGCAAAAGAACTCCGACTACAGCGATGGGTCATTCAGCCTGTTCGGTGATTACTTTACGAAGGCCCGTTACCTGCATGAAGCAACCGGCATGGATTCTACCTCTGTATATGCACTATGGCTGCGGGCCGGTTACATGTATTCGGCCAGTCCGCCCAGCTCAAAAGATCCCTTTAGAGAACACACCCTGGTAGGCATGGCCAATAACCGCTTTTATTTTCTCTGGAAACTCATGGGCACACTGCGCAACCGGCTAGACATACGATTTACAGACGGCGATGTAAAATTCCGTTACCGGCCACGTTTTATGCTGGAACGGGACATGCACACCGCTTATCTCACGTTTACGGCGTATGTATATGCCGAGTATTTTTTCAATCTGGGGCAGGGCGAACTCAACCGGTTGCGGATCTGCGGCGGGGCAGAACTAAAAGTAACACGCATACTCAGCTTTGAAACGTATTGGTTTCACCAGTTCGGCAATAAGCCCGAAGTGCAGAAAGTAAATGCAATCGGCGTTTCACTGAAAGCCTACCTGAAGAGCAAAAAAGTGACGAATTAAGGGGCGCAACAATCATCGGGAATCAAGACATCGACACGTCGAGACAATCTGTCCACACCACAGCCACCCCAAACCAATCTCCGCTGATATCAACGTTAAACATCAAACGTTAAACCTTAAACCATCTCGTTAATGATCTATCAAACAATCAAACCATCATCTCGTAATCTCAATTGCAATCGCATCACCCAATATCTTGGAGAGATACGTTTCTGTACCCGTTAATACATCTACCCATGTATCGTCGTGAATGGCAATTTGCTGTGGCCTTATCTGCAGGGGTTCTCCGGATTGGGAGGCGAAATTATCCACTGCATAATATTCACCGCATGGATGTAAGGTTACTGTCGCAGTAACTTTAATTAACGTATCCTGCCCGTTGTAGGGGTAAAAAAAGGAGATGATAAATGGCGGAACAAGATCGCCGGTTTGTATAATTGAATCGTGTCGCATTCGTTAGAAATTTAAAAACTATAGTTTCTTGTCCTTGACAACGCATTGCAGTGCGCGACTATACTAAATACGAAAATATAGGATTAAATAGTATATAAACAAACCCAAGCGGACACAAATTAAAAGACACACACTAAAAAAAACAAAGTCAACACCGTGCATTTTATCACACCAGTGAATTATGTAAGATTTCGTTTAATGTTTACAAGCATGCAAGTTAAACAAGCACACCTGCCTGTTGAGCTATGCAGCGAAATCCGGCCATATACAATACATGTAGCTGTGTCCATAACCCGTTGGTTATCTGCCGTGCCAGCATCGTAATGGCGTGCAGGTCTGTCACATTTTCAAAACAATGGGTATTTGTCCACAGGTGTACATGACCGGCTACTGTTGCCAGCTGAATATTGAGGTAGTAAAATCCAAAGAGCGTTCGCATGCTGCCGGTAATCATAAAATCAGCACCTGCCTGCAGGCAGGCAAGGGTAAGATCTTCGGCTTCGCTTTCCAGTGCCTTTGCGGTGGCATAGGGAATTACTTTGCAATGCGGATAGCTTTCCAAAATGTTGCATATGGCGTTGCATAAATCGTCAATCAACGTATCACGCAGTGCAGGCGCGCTCCCGGGTAAAAAGGGAAATACAGCCACAGCAATACCCGGCCTGATTAAGGGGCTAAGGTTAACGGTACTCATATGAAGCAGTTAATGAAGTTTAAGGTTTGAAGTTTAACGTTTAAGGAGTTTTTCAATCATTCACTATTCACTATTCACCAATGGCTCCCCACCAAACTGCATACTCACTCCCATGCAAACACTTTGGCAAAGTCTTTTTGCATATCCACCACCAGCCAGTTCTTTTGGGCAGCTTCCTTGAGGGCTGTTTCGAGATGGCCGCTTAAGGTGTGCACATCATACTGGTATTCCCTGGTTGAATCTGTGTGTTTTACAATAAGGCAGAGACTGGGATATTTATTGGCCGAAGTATACTGCATCATCGCCTGGTCGCCATCGCTGTTACCGAGGCAAATAACAGGTTGCTGGCCGATAAACTGGCGTATAGCAACGGGTTTATTCTGTTTATCATCCGGCAGTATATTCTCCGGCAGTTTGGTAAGTACAGGCTTACCGTCTTTCACTTCATACTTTACCGCATTGTATGAGCCAATGACCTGGCTGGCTGGAATACCATAGGCCTGTGGCGCCCATACACGCATAAAATCAGCACCGCCGCCAGATACCACAAACACCCTGAAACGATGTTTCTTTGCCAGCTCCAGCAGTTCCAGCATTGGCTGATATACCAGTTCCGTATAGCGCTTATGAAAACGTGCATCACGCGCAGTATCTATCCATTGACGCACACTTGCGTCAAACTGGTCTGTGGTCATGCCGCTGTGTGCGAGAAACATCGCCTGCATCAGGCCACGTTCACCGGCTTTCATCAAACCTGCCTTATCATTGGCCACAATGGCTTTTACAACAGGTATGTTCTTCCATTCCGGGTGTGTTGCTGCATTGGCGCGGATAAAGTCGAGCGTGAATATGAGTTGAAAAGGAAATGGTTGTTCGGGCCAAAGCGTACCGTCATTATCGGTTACCAGCAAACGCTTGTCAACAGGTACATAACCGGCATTTGTTGAATCGGTAGCAGCTTTAAAATAAGCCAGTATGCGTTGTTTGGCTGCTCCATCTTTCCAGGAAGACAAAGGATTTGAGCCGGTTACAATGGTAGAATCAGCATAATTGGCACCGGCCCGTTGTTCTTTTCCCTTGCAGCCCCAAAGCACCATACCTGTTATACAAACAGCAACAATGAATCTGGCAACAGCATTGAACATATGCAGTAGATTTACAGTTATTGAATAAACTCAAAGCTACTCAGCGTTATAGAATTTCCCTAGTCGTAACGGTGACAGCAGGTTGCAACGCAGGCATGAAACGTAAGCCAACGTATCGAGTGAAACCTGCGCCATCTTTCACTATTGCCTATTCACTATTCACCAGTGGCGCCCTCCAAACCCCTGCTTCAATCACGCACACTCACGAAAAAACACCCGGTTCAAATAAACCAGGTGTATGTCCCTAAACTACTTGCCTTAGTTGAAGACAGAGAGAAAAACGTTGCGGTGTCAATGCATTTAAAACCGCCTGATCTGGACAAACCAGGCGAAAACCATTTGAAAAAACCTATAGTATTACCAAACCCAAACAAGCGTATTGATGAAATTAAAACTACGTAATCTTTCAGCCATTGCATATTTGTAACGGTCACGCGTATTGTTACGGGAAAGCAGGGGAAAAGCAGGGGAAAAGCTGCTAGCTGCAAGCTACGAGCTGCAAGCTTGTTTAGTTTATATCGCCTCCGGCGAAAAGTAAACGTTATTTAATACCCGACACGATAGTCTCGACTGTCGACTGTCGATTCTCGATTTGGTACCCGCACCGACTGACAATTGACGGCTCAATGTCGTTTAGTTAACCACCTCTTTGTGAACTTTGTGGTTTCGCCTTTGCGTTCTTTGCGGTAAAAAATATCCATCACGCTTAACTAAACGGCCTTGATTGCCGATTCACGCTCCCGGCTGGAAGAAAGCTACAAGCTGCAAGCCTGCCTGGTTTACATGGCCTCGACGAAAAGGAAACGTTATTTAATACCCGCTGCAATAGTCTCGACTGTCGACTGTCGATTCTCGATGCATTCCCACTCACGATTCACGCGGTATCGTGCTCTTGCTGCCATCGCGCAGGCTGGTATAGTGGGGCGACATAATTTCCACTCCTGCTTCATTGAATACATCCAGCAGGTGCTGGTGCAGTTCGGAATAAATGGTGGCCTGGCGGTTGGGCTCCCTGGTATACGCATTCACCTGGTAACTGATGTAATAGTCATCCAGGCTTGTTTGCAGCACAAAGGGCCTGGGCTCTTTTTCAATGTAGGTAGTTATATCAGCTGCAGCAATCATCAGCTCCTGTATTTTTTGCCAGGGCGTATCATAGCCAATGGTAAGTGTGGTATGGATAATCAATCCCCTGTCAGGCGCATCGCTGCTGTAGTTGGTAGTAAAACTGTTCATTACCGTAGCATTGGGAATAGAGATGATTTCATTTTTGATAGTACGTATGCGGGTTACCAGTATCGACTTCTCCACTACATCACCCACCGCATCACCTATCTTCACACGGTCGCCGGTTTTAAACGCACGCATGTAGGTTAGCACCAACCCGGCCACTACATTGCCCAATGCACCGGCAGAACCAAACGTAAACAGCACACCGAGGAACACGGATATGCCTTTGAATATCGGGGAATCTGATCCCGGCAGGTAAGGAAAAATAACCACCAGCATAAACGCCAGTAACAGTATGCGTATAATCTGGTAGGTAGGATTGGCCCAGTCAGCATAAAAGCCTGGTATCTTCAGTATGCCCTTTTCTATTTCTGTTTTAAGAAAACACACGCCTTTAACCAGGTAGCGGAAAACAATTACCAATACCACAATGGTAAAGAAATTGGGCAGGTAATTCCATATGGCATGCAGCACGCGCTTTACGGGATTTAAGATGTAGCTGAACAGCGTATGTGCAAAATCCTCTGTTCGCGGGAATATGCCGAACAAAATGGGTAATGCAATATAAATAAGCACCAGTATCACCATCCACTTCACCCATTTATTCAGCACCACCAGGAAGGCCACCTCGCGCTTTGCATCAAAGATCTCGTAGTTCTTCAGTTTAAACCCTGTAAGCCGGGTGCCCTGCTGTTGCATGATCCATAAGCGCGTGCGGCGGAAAAGCCTGCTTACAACAAACATTACACCGCCCAGCACAGCCAGCACCAACAAAGCCAGCAGTATTTCCCTGAGCAGGGTTGGCCAGCTGTTTTCTTTGCGGTATTGCAATACGGCAAGGGCCATCTTGTTTTTATAGGCAGTGGCAAGCGAATCTTTTTTATCGTTAAACCACCAGGCATCATTGTCTGCGATACTGGTAACCGTTGTGGTTTTATACACCACATCTGTGGTAAGCTCGCTGTGTACTACGGTAAAAGAATCTGCATTGTACCTGTAATCCTCTGCAATCCTGCGTAGCCGTTCACTGATGGCAGCGGCACGTTCCTGCGGTGAAAAGCTGCCCAGCTTTGCATACACATACAACAGCGTATCGCCGAAAGGTGCCACACCAAACCCCTTCACGGTTGGCCGCAGCGAATCGGCTTTCTGTTTTAACAGCAAACTGCGTCCTGATGTGGCAGAGCGCAACAGTCCCAGCTCTTTCAGCAGGCTTTCCCGCTTTTCATGATCAGTATTGTTCAGGCGGCTGATCTCCTGTTTCAGCTCCGCCTCACGCACAGCATCGGCCTGCAGCCTTCTGCCGAGTGAATCCAGTTCAGCCCCCTGGTTCACCAACACCACATTGTGAATGGAATCTCTTTGTTTACTGCTGTCACCTCCTTTAACCGCTGTATCCTGCTGCGCATACAAAGCCCCGCCAACAAGCACCAATGTTTGCCATAGCAGCACAATGGATATATGGTTGAGTGGCTTCATTGTTTATTCATTTAAATGCCGTTGCCGGTGTCCCCACCGGCAATCACAATCGAAGGCAGCCGAAAGAAAGCTACGAGCTGCAAGCTACAAGCTACAAGCTGCAAGCTACAAGCTTGTTTAGTTTCTATCGCCTCCGGCGACAAGTAAGCATTATTTAATGCTCGCTATGATAGTCTCGACTGTCGATTCTCGATTCTCGATGTATTCCCACTCACGACTGACGACTCACGAATATCTGCTTAGATCGTCTCGACTGTCGACTGTCGATTCTCGATGTATCCCATTCACGACTGCCGCTCCCGCATGCCCTCCAGCACTGCCGCGGCGCCGCGGCCGAATTGCCTGATGAGCTGTATTGTTTCGGAAACCGTTATTGGCAGAAAACGTACATTGATTTTCTCGCGCACACAGATAGAGCCGGAAGAAGGCATCGGCGCATCGGGCAGGAAAATAGAACAGTAATGCTCGCTCTCGTCTACCACAAAACAAATCACCTCGTTATCATCAACCAGTATGGTAGCGGGCTTCCAGTTGGCATCACGTTGTTCTGTTAGTTTATCTGTCGACAGCATTTGCAGGTAAGCATAACCGGGAATATAGATGAGCACCTTTTCTTCCAGCAGCTTCTTTAAACGTTTGGCCAGTTCGGTGTGCATAAACAGCCCTGCGGTGAAAGACAGCAGCAGCAGCAACACCAGCAGCAGCACGGTGTCTTTACCAATACCCTGTATATCAAAAGGCAGCTTTTTAGCAATGGGGTCCGACACGCGCCGTATCAGCTGTACTGCTTTCATGATAACCATGATCAGCACCAGCAATGGTATCAGCAGTAGTATGCCGCCCAGGATAGTGGTGCGCACGTAGTGCAACAGCTTTTTCATACATGCTTGTTTTGTTACCGGGCGCTAACCGGCTGCCCTGTTATTTCATACCAAAAACGGTTACATCCGCCTTGCCGTTTAAAAAGCCCTTGGTCTCGTACCAGAATTCAATGCTCCGCAGTTTGCGCGAGCCGCCACGCAGGTCAATAACCCTGCTTTCACCGCCTTTGGGAATATCGAAACGGGTGGCAATTACTTCCGGTGCGGCGCGGTCGTCATAAGTAACCACCAGTTTATACATGGTGAGTGGTGAATCGGTTACTTTGAACTTGATCCTCCGGAAATGATCATACGGCCCTTGTACAAGAATGGCATCGTGGTCTGCCGTGTGCCTGGCACTCACCGTGCCCAGTAAACGCCAGCTGCCTGCGGCACCGGCTGCCGGTCTTCTTACCACTGTTTGTGCCTGTGCGGTGGCGCAAAACAGGCAAAGCAGCAATGCGCCTGTCAACAGGCGGTATAGTGTATTTTTCACGACTTGCTATTTATAGTGAATGAATGCTGTTAAAGTACCGGCATCAGCTGCCTGCACCATCTTCTACCTGCGCCACTTCATATTTGTTTTTACCGTCTATTTGAACGGGCTGGTAATAGGTTTCACCTATTTTCACGTAGGTTTGATCGCCTATTTTTACTTCCTCACCACCTTCCGGCAAATTGTCTACGGTAGCACCTGCGGGTGGCGGCACTACCTTGTATTTTGTACCATCTTTTTCATAATATGCGCCACCATAGTAGTAATTGGTGGTATTGTTTACCACCACTGTTTGTGCATTTGAAGGAATGGTAGTTACTGTGCCACCAACGGGCGCCTGCACGGTTACATAACCCGAACCGGAGGGTTGGTACCAGTTGCCCTGGTCATAATGATACTGCGCATTGTTTACGCTCACCACAATAGCGGTAACGGCCAGCGTGGTAATCAGGAAACCCCAGGGATGCCATACAGGCCCCCATACAAAGGGATGGTAGGGATGATAAAAGTAGGGATGGTAAGCATAGTACCGCCTGCCGCCCCAGTAATACGGCGGCCTGCTGTAAGTGTTGATGTTATTCCTGCGTACCACCGTGTTGCGGTTATTGTTCACCCGTATGTTCTTACTGTTATCCACGTTAATGTTTACATTCCTGCGACTGTTGTCTACATTAACCTTGTTCCTGTTAACCGTTCTGTTGTTGCTGTTGTTGTTAATGGCAGGCCGGTTATTGTTTTGATTGGGCCTGCTAACATTGTTACGGTTAACATTGGGTGTGTTGTTACCGGCATTCCCCCTGTTCGCAGGTCTGCTCTGCGCTGGCCTTGCGGGCCTGCTGTTGTTACGTGCCGGCCTTGACCGCCCCCGCTGTGCCATCGCATCAGGTGTTTGTAACATAAACAGCGCCAGCAGCAATACCAGCAGCCATCCTTTGTAGTGTATCAGCAATTTCATAACATAGTTTTTGAAGTAAAGAACTGCAAGCTTCAGGCTTTGATCTACGAGCTGCAAGCCTGCCTGATTATTTTGCCTCCGCGACAGCTACGTGTTATTTCATACCCGCTATGATGCTCCCGATTCCCGAATTGGTACCCGCACCGACTGGCGATTCATGGTCCCGACTGTCGATGTCTCGATTCTCGAAATAGTACTCGCTAAGATCATTCACTACTCACTACTCACCACTCACCACTCACCACTCACCACCTCCCTGCCTCACCTCCCACAACCGTGACAAATCAGGGTTTAATACGATGTCAATCCTGCGATTCATGGCGCGGCCTTCTTCCGTGCTGTTATCGCCGACAGGGTTATACTTTCCGCGACCTGCTGCCGTTAACCGTGCAGGATCAACATTAAAATTATCGCGGAACAAACGCACAATGGCATTGGCTCTTTCCGTGCTTAATGACCAGTTATCCTTAAAGCTGCCCCTGATGGGTTGGTCATCTGTATTGCCTACGACTATTACACTAAGCTTCGGGTATTGATTCAGCACCCCTGCCACCATTTCCAGTACCTCCTTTCCATCCTCGCTAACGCTTACACTGCCTGAACCAAAAAGCAGTTTATCGTTCATGGAGATATGTATCAGGCCCTGCCGGTAACTTACACCCAGGTCTGCATCCGAAAACGCAATCAGCGATTCATCTACTTTTTCCCGTATCTGGCGATAGGAAGTACCCTCCTGCGCCAGTGCATTGTTAATCGCCTGCAGGTTACGCCGCACAATGGCCATGGCAGTATCGCAATCAGCATTCTGCTGCTGACAGGTATCATACTGTTTTTTCAAACCGGCCAGTGCTGTTTCGCGTGCAGCAACCTGCTGCTGCAACTGTGTATTGGCTGCCTGCAGTTGTGTAATAGTGGCATTGGCCTGCGTGAGCTTCTTACCTGGTCCGCAGGATGCAAGCAGCATACAACCAAACAATGATGCCACAACGGGTAGTATTTTATTCATATGAATGCGTGTTGAAGCGTAGTACGTAAGGTTTGCCGTGAATACTGCATTCAAGTTAGCAAACTATATGTGCAATAAGGAAACTGTAACGGTTACCCGTGCACTGAAACCATCAAACAAGCAAACAATCAAACCATCAATACGATCGTAACCGTTACAGTGCCCGCTACGTAACACCTTTGCCTGTTTTGGCTTTAACTTTATGTTGCACCTGGATACTATTGTTTTTATATAAACAATCACATAAACTACTTCACTACCGGTATTTATTCGCTGTTGCTTGAAACCATAGCCCATATGCATACGCATACAGTTACGCATGCACATGGACAGGCACCCTTGTGTATTCATATTACCTGACGCATAAACCATCCATTCTTATCACCTGAAAAATTTCATTACTTATGATCCAGCGATTTAACCGTTCTATGTTGTGTGTTTTTTTAACAGCACTGTCTGTTACCGGCAGCATAGCACAGCAGAAAAAACAGCACCCGGACAAACCGAACATTATCATGCTTATTTCGGATGACACCGGTTGGGGTGACCTGGGTGTATATGGCGGCGGTGCAGGCCGCGGTATGCCTACCCCCAACCTCGACCGCCTGGCAAAAGAAGGCATGCAGTTCTGGTCGTTTTACGGGCAGCCCAGCTGTACACCCGGCCGCGCAGCCATGCTCACCGGCCGTATTCCCAACAGGAGCGGTATGACTACCGTGGCTTTCCAGGGCCAGGGAGGCGGTCTTCCGGCAGCAGAATGGACGCTGGCATCCGTACTTAAAACAGCCGGTTATAAAACCTATTTCTCCGGCAAATGGCATTTGGGTGAGGCTGACTATGCCATTCCTACTGCACAGGGCTTTGATAAAATGCAGAACGTGGTGCTGTATCACCTGAACGCCTACACCTATGCATTTCCATCCTGGAACCCGGATATGTCGCCCGAGATGCTGGCCTTTTTCCAAAAGGTAACCACCGGTATACTCGAAGGCGAAGCAGGCCAGAAAGCCAGGGAAGTATCGAAAGTAACAGAAGACAATATTGCGGAGCTGGACATGAACATGACGGAGAATGTGCTGAAACAGCTGGATGATTATGCAAAAGGCAGCTCACCCTTTTTCATGTGTGTAAACTTTGCGAAAAACCACCAGCCCAATCTGCCTTCCAAACAATTTGCAGGCAAGTCTCCTGCCAAATCAAAATATGCAGATGCCGTAGTGGAAATGGATTACAATGTAGGCCGTGTGATGGACAAAATCCGCTCACTGGGTATCGGCGAAAAAACCTTTGTGATTTACACCGTTGACAATGGAGCCTGGCAGGATGTACATCCCGATGCGGGTTACACCCCCTTCAGGGGTTCTAAGGGAACCGATCGCGAAGGCGGCAGCCGCGTGCCTGCCATAGCCTGGTGGCCGGGCCAGATACAGGCCGGCAGTGACAGTCATGATATCGTTGGCGGCCTCGACCTGATGGCCACTTTTGCAAGCCTCGCAGGTGCTAAACTGCCCACCAACGACCGCGAAGGAAAGCCCATGGTGTTTGACAGCTATGATATGTCGAACGTGTTATTCAAGGAAGGCAAACCGCTGCGCAACAAATGGTTTTACTTCACAGAATCTGAATTATCACCGGGTGCTGTAAGGGTAGACAGGTTTAAAGCCGTATTCAATACCCGTGGCGATAACGGTGCGCAGGCAGGCAGTGATATGCCGGGTCAGCAACTCGGCTGGCGTGGTGAAGAACGTTATGTAGCTACTGTTCCCGCTATCTACGATCTGTGGCAGGACCCGCAGGAGCGCTACGACTTATTCATGAACGGCTTTACCGAAAAAACCTGGACACTGCCCATCTTCAATACAGCCACGCGCGAGCTGATAGAAACCTATATAAAGTACCCGCCAAGGCCGCTGCAGGGAGAACAATATAGTGGCGAAATGGAAATCAACCGTTTCAGAACCATCCAGGAAGCCAAAAAGCTCATGGAACAGAAAGGAATTCAGCTGCCGAAATAGCGGGGTGTATACAAAATGTGCCGGTGGCTGTGGAAACACAGCCACCTTCTTCAGCTACTAATACGCGGCTGTGAGGATACAGCCGCGGGCGATCCGGGTGACAGCGTAATTAGCCATCATCTTCTAACAGCGTCTTTGTGAACTTCGCGGGTTTTCTCTTTGCGTTTCTTTGTCCATAGGACTCCTCCGGAGCGGTAAAAAATATCAATTACGCTTAACACAGCAGCGCGGCAGATAGAACAGGGTTGTTGTGTTTCAGCGAATCTATCGTAACCGTTACAGCTGCTGTTACAGCTTATACTGCTTGTTTTGGTTTTAACTTTAGGCGGTAACAATCGCGTACGGCCAACTGCTTCACTGCCGGCATCAATAACACATTGCATTGCTCAAATACAAGGCTTATGAACATCCTACCCACCGGCAGGTGTGTTGCTGCACCTGCATTATTCATCTCCATGTTGCTGTTGTTTACCGTTCACCAAACATATGCACAGGAAGAAGCTGTTTTTAAACCCATACACAGCATCGGGCTGAATATCGGCCATGAACATGCGTTCAGCGGCATAGATGAAAACGGCAAGAAGAAGCTCACGGTATTGCCTTACTGGGGACTGGATTACAACTTCCAGTTTGCCCGCAAATTCGCAATAGGCATACACACCGATTTTGTGGCAGAGACTTTTAAAGTAGAAAAGAATGCGGGCAGTGAAAACGAAGTGGTAGAACGCTCCTATCCCATTGCCCCCGCGATGCTATTCTTCTTCAAACCTACTGAACACTGGAGCTTTGGTTTGGGCCTGGGTGGCGAGTTTGCCAAAGAAGAAGACTATTACCTCACCCGCTTTGCAGTTGAATACGGCACGCCGATAAGAAAAGGCTGGGAAGTGTTTGGTGTGTTTCAATACGATTTCCGTTGGGATGCTTACGATACCTGGACAATAGGTCTCGGCATCTCCAAAGCATTCGGCAAAAAAGCAAGTCATGAGTAACCGCCGCTGCCTTTTATACAAACAGCTGATCACCTGCAGCGCACTGTTGCTATTGCTTTGCCATAACACAAGCGCGCAACAGGAAGCTGCCGATACGTCTAAAAAAGTATCTGCCCATTATGGCAGCAAGGGTTTTGAATTTAAAACAGCAGACGATAAATTCTTATTGCAGGTACAAAGCCGTTTGCAGTTCCGCTTCTCTACACCTGAAGACCAGGACCCGGTTACGTTTGATGATTTTACCGGTATAACCAAACCTGCTTTCCGCATCAACCGCGCCCGCTTAAAAGTAGGCGGCCATGCATTTAAACCCTGGCTGAAATATTACTGGGAATATGAACTGAGCCAGTCCAATTTATTGAACTATACCATCATGATTGAGAAATGGGATTGGCTGAAATTCCAGGTGGGGCAGTTTAAAGTGGAATATACCCGTGAAAGACGCATCAGCAGCGGCGAGCAAACCATGGTAGACCGCTCTGTGATTAACCGCGAGTTTACACTCGACAGGCAGCAGGGCGCCGAAATATACGGCAGGCTGAAAGGAAAAGGTATTGCAGACTTCAACTACTGGGCCGGCGTATTCACCGGTACAGGTCGCGGCAGCACTACCAATGATGATAACCACTTAATGTACTTCAGCCGGCTGCAATGGAACTTCACGGGCCGCTACCTTGACTTTGAAGGAAGCGACCTGGAAATACACAAGGAGCCTGCCGGTGTACTGGCAGTATCGGGTGTAACCAACCAAAGTCCGTACACGCGTTTTTCACAGGCAGGCGGCGGTTACCTGGAAGGGTACGAAGATGGAAAGCCGGGCCAGTACCGCGTTACGCAGGCCAATATTGAAACAGCCCTTATGTACAAAGGCTTCAGCTGGCAAAGTGAATTTCACTGGAAAGAGATTATCGATAAACTGAACAACGACCATACCGATAACTTACATGGCTACTACATACAGGCAGGTTACTTTTTTCACGAAGCCCTGCACTGGTGGCCCAAACCCCTGGAACTGGCCGTGCGCAATGCAGGCTACAACCCTAACCGAGAAGCAGACCAAACCAAGAAAAGAGAAACCTCCGTTGCCGCAAACTGGTTCTTCAACGGGCATAAAAACAAGCTAACCGCCGAAACCAGTTATTTCAACTACGACAAAACCGGCGGCATCCCTGCCCACCAATGGCGTTTCCGGCTGCAGTGGGATATATCGTTGTGATGCTTTTACCCGCCGCCCGCGGCTGTGTCCTCACAACCGCGCAACACTCCGCTTCGATCACCGACTGCTCACCACTCACCACTCACTTAGTTGCCGGTGGGGACACCGGCAACGGCGTCGGCATAGCTATAAGCTACCCGCTGTTCCATGTACCTGAAACCGCTATCTTTGCACCCATGAAATGGCTGTTATATCTTTTTTCACTATACGTGCTGGTGTTATCGGGCATTCCCTGCAGTGCCGATGATGACTGCTGTATGGAGGAAATGGGTGTGCATGCCGCATCCGGGAAGGCACCCGTATCTGCCGGTCACAAACCCTGTGCGCCGTGTTCTCCGTTCTTTGCGTGTGGTGCCTGTCATGGGGTAACAATTCCCGACAATACTGTTTCCTGGCTTACTGTTCCCGTTGCATTTGCAGTGGAACAGCGGTCTTGTTATATCGCACCCGCGCTGGCCGACTTCTCCCCTGCTATATGGCAGCCTCCCAAAGCTGCATGATCGCTGCTTAATGTACTACAAGCGCCATCTTACCTGTGATGGCCTATTACTTCATTCGAACCATTCATTACAAGATGATAAAAACTGTAGCGGCCATGCTGCTGCTGTGCATTGGCAACGTATGTATTGCCCAGCACCGGTTTACTGCCGTTGTTAAAAATGCAGATTCAAAAGAACCGCTGCCCGGTGCCACGGTTCTTGCAGAAGGATCAGGCAAGGGTGCAACTGCCGGTGAAAATGGCGTTGCGCTGCTCAGCAATCTGGCTGACGGTCCGCAGCGCATTACTGTGCGGTTTGTAGGCTACCTGGAGCATACCGCCACCTTCACCTTTCCCCGCCCCAACGATACCGTATACATTTACCTGCAACCAGCCGGTGAGGCGATGGATGAGGTGGTTGTTTCCTCTACCCGCAGCACCCGTACCATACAGCATATTCCTACCCGTATAGAGTTGATCAGCGGCGAAGAGCTGGAGGAAAAGGGCAATATGAAACCCGGCGACATACGTATGATGCTCAACGAAAGCACCGGCATTCAAACGCAGCAGGTTTCCGCCACATCGGCCAACGCAAGTATCCGCATACAGGGACTGGACGGGCGGTACACACAACTGCTTAAAGATGGCTTTCCCTTATACGCAGGGTTCTCCGGCGGACTGGGCTTATTACAAACACCGCCGCTGGATTTAAAACAGGTAGAAGTGATCAAAGGAGCCGCTTCCACACTATACGGCGGCGGCGCTATTGCAGGGCTGGTGAACCTGATTTCTAAAGTCCCAACCAATGAAAGAGAACTGAACTTCCTGGCAAATGCCACTTCTGCCGGTGGACTTGACCTGAGTGGCTTTTATGCAGAAAAGTTCAACAAGGTGGGGTTAACGCTCTTTGCATCACGCAACAGCAGCAGTGCCTATGCACCGGCAAGTACCGATTTTACTGCCATCCCTAAAACAGCACGGTATGTATTTAACCCGAAACTGTTTTTATACCTGAACCCGGCTACAAAGATCAACATCGGCGTAAGCACCATGTTTGAAAACAGAACAGGCGGAGATATCCGCTACCTCGACGGCAAGGGCGACAACATACACAGCTATTTTGAACGAAACAAAAGCAACCGTACGGCTACTGAGTTTACCCTGGATCATGCATTTAATGAAGCCAACAGCTTAACGGTAAAGAATTCAGTGAACCTGTTTAACCGAACCATTACCATCCCCGGCTATGTGTTTGACGGCAAACAACTGGCCAGTTATTCGGAACTGGCATTTAACAGCAACCACGCAAAAGCTGACTGGGTGGGCGGTTTAAACCTGTATACCGATAATTTCAAAGAGTTTCCGGCAGATACATTTCCTAAAAGAAATTATGCGCAGCAAACAGTTGGCGGCTTCATACAAAACACCTGGAAGGTGAATACATGGCTGCAAACCGAAGCAGGTTTGCGCGGCGACTATGTGTTCGACTATGGCTTTGTATTGCTGCCGCGTGTATCGGTGTTGTTTAAACTAACATCCAAACTCACTTCCCGTTTAGGCGGTGGTCTTGGTTATAAAACACCCACTATTTTTACAGAAGAAACAGAACGCATCCAGTTCAGGAATGTATTGCCCATCAGTGCAGATTCTAACAGGCTGGAGCAATCACATGGTCTTAACTTTGACCTCAACTACCGTACAAGGGTGTTTGGCAAAGTAAGCCTCAGTATTAACCAGCTGTTTTTTTATACACGCATCAATGATCCCTTGTTACTATCCAATGCGCCGGGTAACCGTTATCGCCTTACCAATGTTGCCGGTTATGTAAACACGCGGGGCTGGGAAACGAATGTTAAACTGGGTTATGAAGACTTTAAGCTATTCATAGGTTATACGTATACAGATGCCCAACTGAACAACGGCAGTACCAAAACTGCCAATCCGCTTACGGCAAGGCACCGGTTAAACAATGTACTGATGTATGAGCAGGAAGGCAAATGGAAACTTGGGCTGGAAGCCTACTACTACAGTAAACAGCTACTTACAGATGGCACAACCGGTAAGCCCTACTGGACCTGCGGTTTCATGGCAGAGAAGTTATGGAAACACTTTTCCCTGTTCGTAAACTTCGAAAACTTCACAGATACGCGGCAAACAAAGTTCGACAACATTTACACCGGCACCGTTACCCATCCCATCTTCCGCGACATCTATGCGCCGCTGGACGGATTTGTGGTGAATGGTGGCATAAAGGTACGTTGGTGAGGAGGGATAGTTGCCGGTGAGGACACCGGCAACGGCGTCTGCGCCCGCGGCTGTGTCCCCACAGCCGCATGTCTATCCTTAGCACACGCTCACCAAAATTCACTATTGACTATTCACTATTCACTGACGAGTGCACTGGCGTAGCACATCCCCAAGCATTAAAACTGTATCCCCACTGCTGCTTTCAGGTATGGGTATTTTTTTTGCACATCATCATAATCCTTGTAGGTGCCATCCAGGAAGAAATATCCCCACTCTACGCCGGCGGATACATTCTTGAACATATCGTAACGCAGCTCGGAGGTAAAGGCGTGCAGGAAGAAAGATGATTTGTTACCATTGATGGTTTTTGTCCACCCGCCGCGGTAGGTGACATGGAACCATAATTTCCGGAACAGCTGCAAACGTTCATTCAGCAGCAAGCTTATGCCGGGACCGTAATCATAGTTTCTGCCTTCACCGTAGTACAGGTAAGCATCCGGCACGGCTGCCAATATCACGATACCAGCGCCGAGCTGGCTGTACAGGTGTACATTTCTGCTGAATGGCAAATTGGAATACACGTTGAAGTTGATGCTTTGCCCGCTGTAGAAAAAGCTGGAGTTGCGGTAGTAATCATAGTTAGCAGTGATAGCACCGATATGTGTGGCTTTGGCAGTGCTGCTCAATTGCCAGCCATACAGGTTTCCTCCCACCTTTACTACGTTAATGTGCGCGGTATCGCCACCACCTACTTCCAGCTGCAGCAGGAAGTTATCGAAGGGCTTGCGGTAATCTTTAAACGGATCACCATACAGGAAACGCAGGCCTGCATACCATTCGTTCCTGCCACGTTTAAACAGGTCGCTTTCCTTTTCACTATACTGGCGTATACCTCCATCCAGCAGGCCGTGCAGGGTAACCCGCTTGAGTGATGGATTATCCGGTCTGCGCACCCTGCCCCATTTGCCATCCAATATGCGGTTAAAGCCATACATGGGGTTAATGACCAGGGCAGCGATTTCCTGCAGCTGGCGTTTGAACCCGCGTTGCTGATCGTTCACCACAAGGTTGGCCACGCGGTAACTCATTTCACCCAATGATATACCGCCCATGCTGGTATTGATAAAATCGTTCGGTGCGCCGGGATGTGTTTCGCCTGCTACTTCCCACATAAAACTGCCTGCAAAGGCAGCCGGTGCCGCCTGCCAGAAACTGTAGCCATTGGTGCGGAAGGAGCTGTAGTACAAACTGCCCTGGTAGGGATGCGCAAACTGGTTGGTGGCAAATTTATTATCGTCCCACTCCCAGTGACTGAGGTTGAGATTGTACCAGATACTGCTGAAGCTGATGTGCGCAAAGTCGGCATCGCGAATAAAATAATTCACTGACCATGGAATAACCTGCGCCAGCATCAGCTCACCGGATGCACGCCAGAAGCGCTTTTTCTGCGGCAGGTCAACGGAATCGGGTATCTGCAATGTATCGGTATGCCGAATGGTATCTGCATGTATCGTGGTGTCTGCACGTTTTAAGCTGTCTGTTTGGCTATACCCCTGTATGCTCCATGCACAGAGGCCGGCAGCCAGTAAAACAAAGTACTGCAGAAAGCGGTGGGAAAGTTTTTGATCGGGCATGTTATTGTACAGGCTGCAACAGGGTTATGATACAACCTGGACAAAACTAGTTTGTGTAACAACGAAGGCAAAACTGTAACGGTTACAGGGTAAGCATGCTGGTTGAATGGTTTTATTGCGTAAAACAAAAAGAATGGCGCATAAGTGCTCATGCGCCATCCGGGTTTTATCATTCGCAACCTGCACTAGGCAGGTACTTTCTGTGGTTTTTCTCTTTCCCAGAAACGGTGCATGGCAATGGCGGCGATGAATGTTTTTGCCAGTTCGTCTGCGTTTGCTGACAGTATTAATCCTGTTTCCAGTTGTGTTGCTGCATCAGGGTTTGCCGGCACCTTCCTTGCGAAATAGGTGGCTTCGAGCACCTGCCTTGCGGCTTCATCAAATGCAATTGCTTTGCAATGCCGCCATGCTTCGTTTAAGAAATGAATGGCATCAGGGTCGGCTGCAATGGAGGCTACACTATTGGTACCGCCGGGTACATACACGGCATCGTACAATACAGACGCCACGGTTAACAGGCTTCTCCGCACGGGAATTTCTTCTTTATTCTCTGCTGTAATAGAGCCCAGCCTGGGTGCGATGATTTCTGGCACAGCGCCCTGTGCAGTTAATGCGTTTACCACGGTTGTTAATGCAGCAGCATCTACCCCGTCTGCTGCAAGTATGGCTACCTTTCTTGTTTTGATACTGTCTTTACTGGTGTTTGCCATACTCAGCGGTGCCGACTTATCAAGGTATGGCTTTACATGCACCGGCTGAAACGCCTGCGGGTCACCGTCTGCAGGAATGCTGTGGTTAAGAATGGTTTCATGTTTGGGAACAGGCAGACCAAGATTATAGGCTACTGCTGAGGCCAGCCCTTTATCTATATGAAACAAAATACCCAGCATACGCTCCCTGATAGCTACGGTTTCCACTTTGCCCAGTTCAAAGCTTAAGGCATCTGTTAAATGATTTTTTTCTGCATCAGACTGGCTGTTGTAAAACAAGGTGGCCTGGCTGAAATGGTCAAAGAAGCTCTTGCTGCGTTGCCGCACTTTATGCGCATCTATTCTTTCCGTGTACGAAGTAAAACCACCTTCTGCCATCTTTGCCTGGAAGGGACAACCACCGCCCAATGAATTGGGATGGTAGCTGGTGCGGCCTGTGTTGATTGTTTGGCGCATATGTCCATCCCGCTGGTTATTGTGTACAGGTGCAACGGGACGGTTAATGGGTATTTCATGAAAGTTGGGCCCGCCCAGCCGAATGAGCTGTGTATCGGTATAGGAAAAAAGCCTGCCCTGCATCAACGGGTCGTTGGTAAAGTCAATGCCCGGTACAATATTGCCTACATGAAAAGCGACCTGTTCTGTTTCTGCGAAAAAGTTATCCGGGTTCCTGTTTAAGGTAAGTTTACCCACGCGTTGTACCGGCACCAGTTCTTCGGGAATAAGTTTGGTGGGGTCCAGCAAATCGAAGGGGTATTTGTGTTCGTCCTGCTCCGGTATAATCTGCACGCCCAGTTCCCATTCGGGAAAGTCGCCGTTTGCGATGGCTTCCCATAAATCCCTGCGGTGAAAATCGGGGTCTTTACCGGAGATCTTCTGCGCTTCATCCCATGCTACGCTATGCACACCAAGCAAAGGTTTCCAGTGAAACTTTACAAAGCAGGCTTCGTTCTGTGCATTCACCAACCGGAAAGTGTGTACACCAAAGCCTTCCATCATGCGCAGGCTCCTGGGAATAGCGCGATCGCTCATTACCCACATGATCATGTGTGCAGATTCGGGCATCAGGGAAATAAAGTCCCAGAAGGTGTCGTGTGCCGATGCGGCCTGTGGTATTTCATTGTCAGGCTCGGGCTTTACGGCGTGTATCAGGTCAGGAAACTTTACTGCATCCTGTATAAAAAATACAGGCATATTATTGCCCACCAGGTCGAAATTGCCTTCTTCCGTATAAAATTTAACCGCGAAGCCGCGCACATCCCTGGCAAGATCAGTAGATCCCCTGGATCCGGCAACTGTTGAAAACCTTACAAACACCGGGGTTTTCACAGACGGATCCTGCAGAAAGCCTGCTTTGGTATAGGAAGCCATTGATTCGTATACCTGGAAAAAGCCGTGCGCTGCAGAACCTCTTGCATGCACAATTCTTTCGGGTATGCGCTCATGATCAAAGTGGGTGATCTTTTCCCTCAGGATGAAATCTTCCAGCAGCGAGGGACCGCGGTCGCCTGCCTTCAGCGAATTCTGGTCATCATTGATTTTAAGTCCGTGGTTGGTGGTAAGAAACTGATCCTGTCCTGATTCGGTATTGGCTTGCAGGTCTTGCAGCTTGGGATCGGCAGGCGCACCGGCACCCGCCTTTTTGGTTGATTTGGCCATACGAAGAAGATTGGTTTAGCAACAGCTGCATCAATTTTAGTACCACGTAAACAGTTGAGCTGCTGTTGACGGAAAGCAAGCCGCAGCCAGCGCTGTTTGTGTAACAATTCTACAGCATGGGGTTGCTGCCGGGCTTACCGCGCGATGTCATCAACGAAATATACCGGCTTTGCGGGTTCGGAAATGCGGAAGGTGAGGTTGATTCTTCCGCCTACAGGTTTGTTTGTTTTGGGTACATGGTGTTCGTATACATCCTGCATGGTATGGCCCATTAACAGGAAACTGCCGTGTGTTAAGGGGATGCTCAGTTGCGGTACCTGCTTGTCTGTTTTATGCCGCACTTTGAACAGGCGCGTATCGCCAAAAGTAACGGATGCAATGGGGTGATGTATGCCATCTGCAGGCAATGTATCGCTGTGCCAGGAAACAGAATCATTGCCATCGCGGTAGTAGTTCAGCAGCACCCTGTTGAACTGAACACCTGCCGTTGCTTCTACCAGTTCTTTAATGGCCAGTAAAAGTTCTGTCCATGCATACCCGTTGGCACCGCCGTAAAAAGCGGTGAGCCTGGGGTCTGGCACTACCCTGTCGTACATCTGCCGTACGCGTTGCTTCCATGGCGTTGTATCACGCAGTGTGGTGTAGTAGTCGTCTGCTGTTGCTTTATCGAAAAACTGCTCCCATAAACGCAGGTCAGCCCCGGGCAAATGGAAGTCGGTGAAGCGCTTTTTTCCTTCGTCAAACAACGCGACATCGTTGAAAAGTGTCATAGCGTAAAGATACAGAAAGGAAATGAAATGCTAAAAATATTAGCTTTTTACTAAGCCGGGTTTTAACGTTTAAAGTTGGAGGTTTAACGTTTGAAGTTCACGGGCGGAAGCGGGCCCCACTATCAGAACAAGGCAACCATTGTGCTATTGTTTATGGTATAATCTTTAAAAAGAACTAATTTGCGGGCCAGTTCTTTTCTTTATATCTCGTATCAAGCAACAGAGGTTCCCGTTTTACACGGGATTAATAGGGAATTGTGTGTAAATCACAAGCTGTCCCGCAACTGTAAGTAACGCAGCAGTTTTTACCCTTGTTGTCCACTGTCCGGGCCTGGCCGCCGGGATGGGAAGGACGGTAAAAATGTTACAAGCCAGGAGACCTGCCTTTATTGTATTTGACAATGCTTTCGCGGAATGAAGCAGTTGTTGATCTGGTATGCACTACCCGGCCGGCCCTATTGTATGGTTGCGGCAATACCTGCGTGTGCATATATTTCATTTCTACTTATTCTTCACAGGCATTGCAGGTTAAGCAAAGAGCTTTTAACTGATTCTATCATTTTAAAAGCATTGAACATGCAAACACACAACCTCGGCTACCCGCGGATAGGCAGCCAAAGGGAACTCAAAAAAGCTTCGGAGCAGTACTGGTCAGGTAAGATCACTGCACAACAATTAATGCAAATTGGTCATGCTATCCGGCTGCAGAACTGGCTTTTACAAAAAGAAGCCGGCATTGAACTGGTTCCCTGTAACGACTTCTCGTTTTATGACCAGGTACTGGATACAAGCCTGATGGTAGGCGCTGTACCGGCCAGGTACCACGACCTGATGCACGACAAACAGCTGCCACATATTGACCTGCTGTTTGCCATGGCCAGGGGTTACCAGAAAGACGGCTATGATATTACTGCAATGGAAATGACGAAATGGTTTGATACCAACTACCATTACATTGTGCCCGAGTTTACGGCCAACCAGCAGTTCACGCTGTTTAACAACAAAGTGCTGAACGAGTTTAATGAAGCCAAACGCAATAACATTAATGCAAAGCCTGTGTTGCTGGGCCCTGTCTCGTACCTGTTGCTGGGCAAGGAAAAAGAAACCGGCTTTAACCGCATTGAACTCATCAGCAAACTGCTGCCTGTATACATTGAAGTATTAACCAGACTGGAAGCATCAGGGGCCTGTTATGTGCAGCTGGATGAGCCCTGCCTCTCGCTTAACCTTACCGATGCCGAAAGAAAGGTAGTTGCCAGAACCTACCAGGAAATCAGGAACAAGCTGCCGCAACTGCGCCTTATCCTCGCCAGTTATTTTGAATGTTATGGCGAAAACTTAACTACCGTACTGAACCTGCCGGTACAGGTATTACACCTCGACCTGGTGCGTTGCCCTTCGCAGCTGGAAGACATACTGGCAGCCAATATTACGCATTCACACACCATATTGTCGCTGGGTGTGGTAGATGGCAGAAACATCTGGAAAAACGACTTTGAAGCATCACTTGCGCTGATTAGTAAAGCCGTTGGGCAGCTGGGCGCAGGCCGGGTTTGGATAGCTCCCTCCTGCTCACTGCTGCATGTACCGTGCGACCTGGCGCTGGAAACAAATGAGCAGGTGTTAACCCCCGAAATCAAGCAATGGATGGCATTCGCCAAACAGAAGATCGAAGAAGTGATTACGCTGAAACAGCTGGCAAGCGGTGAAAACAATGAGGCCGCAGCAGCACAGCTGAAAGAAAACATACAGGCGAAGAAAAACCGCCATACATCTGCCCTTATTCATAACATGGCCGTTAAACAAAGAGTTGCCGCGATTACAGATAAAGACGCTGCGCGCAACAGTGCCTTCAGCAGCCGTAAAGTGAAACAGCACGAAGCATTGCGCTTGCCATTGTTCCCTACTACTACCATCGGCTCGTTCCCGCAAACAGCAGAAGTACGTAGCTGGCGCGCCAAATGGAAAAAGGGGGATCTTACACAGGCGCAGTACGATGAGCTGATTGCCAATGAAACGGAAGCCTCTATACGCTGGCAGGAAGCAATTGATATGGATGTACTGGTGCATGGCGAATTTGAACGTAACGACATGGTGGAGTATTTTGGCGAACAGCTGAATGGTTTTGTGTTCTCTCAAAATGGCTGGGTACAGAGTTATGGCAGCCGCTGTGTGAAACCGCCTGTTATTTATGGCGATGTAAACCGTCCTGCGCCTATGACGGTACGCTGGACATCCTTTGCA
The DNA here is from genome assembly GCF_003412455.1 of Deminuibacter soli. GTDB lineage: Bacteria > Bacteroidota > Bacteroidia > Chitinophagales > Chitinophagaceae > Deminuibacter > Deminuibacter soli. The sequence continues at coordinate 143,977 of NZ_QTJU01000005.1, forward strand.
CAGTCCCTTACACCGAAACTGGTGAAAGGTATGCTCACCGGCCCTGTTACTATTTTGCAATGGAGCTTTGTGCGCAACGATCAGCCACGCAGTGAAACCTGCACCCAAATAGCCCTCGCCATACGCGATGAAGTGACAGACCTGGAAAAAGCAGGCATACAGGTGATACAGATAGATGAACCCGCCATACGTGAAGGTTTGCCCCTGCGCAAGGAAAACTGGGAAGCTTACCTGCAGTGGGCAGTACGTGCTTTCAGGATTTCAGCAAGTGGTGTGGAAGACGCTACGCAGATACATACACATATGTGTTATTCGGAGTTTAATGACATCATCAGTCATATTGCCGGTATGGACGCAGATGTGATTACCATCGAATGCAGCCGCTCGCAGATGGAACTGCTGGATGCTTTCGCGGAGTTTAAATATCCCAACGAAATTGGCCCGGGTGTATATGATATCCACTCACCCAGGGTGCCATCCAAAAAGGAAATGGTTGACCTGATGGACAAAGCCCGCGCAGTAATACCTGCAGAACAGCTTTGGGTAAACCCTGACTGCGGACTGAAAACCCGCGGCTGGCCTGAAACAAAAGCAGCGCTGCACGAAATGGTGCAGGCTGCGCGTGAACTGCGAAAGCTGGTAGAAGTGCATGCATAATTTATGTAAGTTTGACGGCAGGCTGTGCTGCGGTGCAGCCTGCTTTACCTACATAAACCAGCGAAAGATGAATGAAGCACAGGTTGAGGCCTCTACGACCAGGATTTTCAAGGCAATATTCCCCGATTCTACCAATCACTACGACACACTTTTTGGCGGCACAGCAATGGCTTTAATGGATGAAGTGGCTTTTATTACCGCCACGCGTTACAGCCGCCAGCGCATGGTAACCGTAAGCAGCGACCGCATTGATTTTACCAAACCCATAGCCATGGGTACCATTATTGAACTGGTAGGCCGGGTTGTTACCGTTGGCAGAACAAGCGTTAAAGTAAAAGTGGAAATCTTTATTGAACAGATGTACGCAACCGGCAGGGAAAAAGCCATCAGCGGTGAGTTTACCCTGGTAGCCATTGATGCCAATAAAAAGCCAACGCCAATCGCATAACGCAAAATGCCGTGCGGCTATTCTTGTGTGCAGCCGCACGCTTTCCCCCTCACGCATCAACCTCAATCACCTCCCTGATGGCCTTGATGAAATTCTGCTGGTAAAAGTCAGTAAACAACAGCTCACCGGTAACAGCCGCGAGGCTCACTTTCATAATATCAATAATAATATGCTCTGCGCGGAACAGTTCGGTAAACAATGGTTCCAGGCAATACACACTGAACTGAAACTGATGGCGTGTAGGTTGCACAACTGCTTCGAGCAGCGATCCACTATACCAGAAAAATCTTTTATTCACGTTAAATCCTCCGTTAATGCTGAATGAAAAATATAAAAGCCAATGCCACTCCAGGAATGGAGTGGCCAATAGACAAATCGTGCACAGGTATATTTCGTGAAATGCATACATGACAATGAAACAAAGCCCCGCAGCTTTCAGAAAATACCTGGCTGTTGGTTTATGGGTTGCGAAAAATCTTGGCTGAATTGGTTACAATAAAATTAAATGCAGGCATAACCCGCTATACGGGAGGCCGGCATAATGCATCGTTTATGTTAAGCGATGGCAGGAGGCGCACGCAATGCTGTGCTAAGCAGGAAATGATTGTACAATGCAGGTTGCGCGTAAGCAGGCATGCTGCCTGCCACACAAAAATAACGGGTAATGTGTACCACGGGCGTACCGGTAAGTTCTACAGCCGCCTTGGGTGCAAAACGTTTATACAGCCAGCCTACCTTGCTTGTTTTTAAATCTTCCACATCATCGGAAGCGGAGAGGCTTTTTCTTTGCTGCTGTATTTCGCGGTTCAGCTGTTTGAGGAATACTGAATAGGCGATATCGGTGTGCGGGGCAAAAAAACGCAGGCATACATGCACCGCAAAGTAGGCGGTGTATGCGCTTATCAGAAAAATCCGGAAAGCCAGTTGATGCTTTGGGCGTTTCAGCAACATGCGCCGGCAAGATAATAATTTTTGAGGGTTACAAACCCTGCTGCCCCCGCCCGTATACATCACTCACCGATTTTTTTGCGCAATACACAGAAGAGCTTTTAGCAGATAGCGGTTAGCGGATAGCCTGTGAAGCAAAACATTCGTAACCGTTACAGGTTTGAGGAGGCTGCCTTTGTAACTACTTTTATGCTCCGCTCCTGCCCGCCGGCAAACCACAGCTGTTTTACTATACCCACATGCGCTATATCAGAAAATATATAAGCCTGCTATTGCTGAATATTTGTTGTTTATACAGCATCGGTCAGAAAAATGATAAAGTCTATTTAACCAACGGCGATATTCTTACCGGGGAAATCAAGGGCATGAAACTCGCCATACTCACCTTTAAAATGGACGGTCCGGGTACCATCTCCATCAAATGGGAAAAGGTAAACCGTGTGGTTTCTGTCAAAGTATTTGATATTACCCTGCGGCATGGCGAGCACCTGGTTGAGCAGGTGGACAGCAATTTCTTCCAGCGGCATGGTTATACACTGGATGATATTGTGGAGATGGTTAATATCGAAAACCGGTTTGTGAAACGCTTCAGCGGAAGCGCAAATGCCGGGTGCAGTTATGCCAAGTCGGGCAATATCCTGCAGCTGAATTTCTCGGGATCTGTTACCTACCGCGTTCCTTCATTTGAAAGCTCCCTTGCAGCCAGCACTATCCGCAACCAGCAACTGTCAGACAGTACGCTTACCCGCAAACAGGATGTTAAATGGACCAATCTCCATTATCTTAAAAAAGCCAATTTCATTACCGGGGAGCTTGGCTGGCAGGAGAACACGGAGCTGGGTATCGCCAACCGTTTCCTGCTCAATGGCGCCTTTGGTAAAACCATTCTCGCCAATAACCACAACCGGCTGCTGGCTGCTGCCGGTCTTTCGCTGAATACGGAACAGGCTACCGATGCACCCGGCTATACAAAGAACCTGGATGCACTGGTGTTGTCACAATACAAGCGGTTTTACAACACCTCGCCCAAACTGTCGCTCGAAACCGATTTCTATATGTACCCGGCACTAAGCGACTGGGGCCGTATACGACTGGAAATTGATGTGAGCACGAAGATTGAAGTGTTCCACAACTTTACCATCGGGCTTACTTTCTATGATAACTATGATAGCCGTCCCCCGGCAGGTGCATCGTCAACCAATGACTACAACATCAACTTTACCGTGGGGTATGAGTTTGGCAACTAGTTATTTTAGTTTGAAGGTTTAATGTTTCATGTTTAACGTTGGCCTTGTGCGAAGACTGCTTGGATAGATCAATGGAATTTTTCCCGAAGGGATTTTTGCGGAGTGGTATAAGCGGAGAAACGGTGTTACAACCCTGATGCAGGGACATAAAAAAAGCCAAGGTTTAAACAAACCAAGGCTTAGGGTTAAATAGATTAGGGGTTAAAACGCTATTGGGTTAGGGGGTTGAATCATTGTTTCAACATAGTTATTGAATTATTTTGATACTACATAGTCCCGTGTCCTTTACGGGCATAATAATGTCTTTTAAATCAACCTGATACATTAGGAATAAACGTTATAAAATGTAACGCCAAGGAGAAGTTCAATAGTTCAAATAGTTTAATAGTTCCATTGGGTTAGGCCTCGGACTTCTCCAGAGAACAATTGAACCATTTGAACCATTTGAACTTTTAAACTATTTGAACACTTGAACATTAAACCGGATACGCATACACCTCCGGCACCCACTCGAACGCCTGGTCTTTTGCGCGTACGTGGCCAAGGCCGGGCCAGGCAAGGTGACCGGCAAAGACCTTTGTTTTACCATTTGCCAGTGCGGCCAGTACTTTACTGCGGGTGGCAGCAGCCTGCTCAAAATTACTGTCACCGAAAAAGCCCCATTCGGGGTGCGGGAACAGCAATACATCAGAATGCACCAGGTCGGCTACATGCACCAGGGTTTCGTTGCCGGAAGATACGTGTACCAGCGTATGGCCGGGCGTATGGCCAGGGGCCAGTTCAGGTTTGATGCAGCCCAGTAAGGTAGTGTTGTAATCGAACAGCTGCAATTTGGGTTTAATACCTGCCAGTGTAGTGTGGATGATGCCGATGATCTTTTCGAGCAGGGCCTTGTCGCTGAATTTGCTTTTAGACAAGTCGGGCTTGTCAGCCGTCCAGAACCTGTGCTCGAGTGCGCTCATGTGAATAGTGGCGTTGGGAAAAGTAAACTGGCCGCTGGTGGTAAGCAATCCCCCGATATGATCAGGGTGGGCATGCGTAACCACAATATCGGTAATATCGGTGAGGGCAAATCCTGCATCTGTGAGCGATTGGGGCAGCCAGCCACTCGCCTGACCTCCATAGCTGCCATAACCGCTGTCTATCATGATCAGCTTACCGGCCGTTTTTACCAGCAGTATATTCATGCCCAGGTCTACCTCGCCGGTTGGCCTGAAATTGCTGCGCAGGATACTGTCTACGCTGGCAGCAGGTGCATCGGGTGCAAACAAGGGCTGTACCGGCGCCATTTTTATATAACCATCTGTTACTACTGTAATATCCAGTTCGCCCAGCTTAAACTGGTGAAAAGGCCAGCAGGCGGTTCAGGGGTAATGCATATCCAAATCCTGCCAGTAATAAATTCCGCATTAAAGTTCGTCTTTGCATGTTGCTATATTTGTACGTAAAAATACCGGCTGTAGAAAAGCGAAACAAGTAGGCACTTTTAAGTAGGCTGGTTACCAAAACCATAGTATTATTGATAATCAGGTCATAAAAAACAGGCGTTATGCAAAAAAATTCAAACACGGGTATCTGCGCGGTAGACTATGCTTTTCGCCGCATCGGCGGCAAATACAAGGGCAGGCTGCTCTGGTACCTGCACAACCACAAAGTGCTGCGCTATGGCGAACTGCGCCGTGTTATACAGGACATAACACCCAAAATGCTGTCACAGACATTGCGTGAGCTGGAAGAAGACGGCCTGGTACACCGCAAGGTATTCAATGAAGTACCCCCGCGTGTGGATTATAGTCTGACAGAGGTGGGAATGGAACTGATACCGTTTATCAACTACCTGCGCGTATGGGGCGATCAGCAAATGGCCAAAAGCAATATCACGGCTATACCAGGACATGATTGCACGGAAGAGACATCGATTTTACCTGCCGCTCAACCATCAAACCGGTAACCATCCAGCCATTCCTGAGATTTTGTCTCCCCTACGGCCAAGGTTAAACTAAAAGGATCAACCATTACTACATGAAAAGAAACTACCTTTTGCTGCCGTACGCTTCCGCAATGCATCGTTCATATATTCTGTACCATCACCTGTATTCTCTTCCTGAAAAGAAGTAATCACCACGTTTATTGCCGGCGCCGGCGGGAAGGCCTATTTGCGCAGGTATTGTGTGGAAGGTTCCCATACGCGAAACACCTGCCCTGTTAAATAACCGAATGCGCTTTTGTAATACGCATACGCCACACGATCATGTGAAACCGGGTACTGACCCGGCGTTGCCGCATACATGCCTTTATGGCCTGCCGGCAATACCAGGCCGGGACTTACCGCGTTGATGCGAATGCCACGGGAAAGTTCTGTAGCCGCAGCCAGTACAAAATTGTCGATACCGCCATTCACCACGCTGTAGTTGATGGTACCTTTAACCGGATCGTCGGAAAGAAAGCCGGATGTAAGCGTAAAAGAGCCGCCCTCGTTGATATATGCCTTACCCATCATTACCAGGTTTATTTGCCCCATCAGTTTACTGCGAATACCGGTATACCAGCTGTCTTCCGTCATCTCATCAAAGGGGCCAATCCAGCAATCGCCTGCAACATTGATCAGGGCATCAAACGATCCTGTTGCACCAAACAGCTTTGCCACAGCATCCGGATCGCTGATATCGGCATGAAGATCTGTTTTGCCGGTGCGGGAAACAGTTATCACTTCTATCTCCCTGTTTTGTAAAAGTGTTGCCAGTACTATACTGCCCACCGTGCCTGTTGCACCAATAAGTATTACTTTCATATACGGGTTTTAGGCAGCAAAGGAAAATACTGCCACCCGCATAAAAAATACGTTCGTCCAAGCATAGTAAGTATGAAAAACAATAGTATCGTTGACACACAGGCTTATAACAAAAAAGAAAACAGGAAAAATAATTGCCCGGTGCATGCCACCATTGCTGCATTATCGGGCAAATGGAAAATGCAGATACTCTGGGAACTGCGTAATGAAGCAAAACGTTTCGGCCAGTTGCAGGAATCAATTGCAGGTATTACCCCTGCTGTGCTGAGTGCGCAATTGCAAACACTCACGCAAGAGGGCATTCTTCACCGTGAATTATACCCTGCCGTGCCGCCGAAAGTAGAATACTCGCTCACCGGGGCCGGGCAGTCGTTAATAGCAGTTATCGTTGCCATGGAAAAATGGGGCATACAACAGTTGGCGCATGCACAACTGCCCTATGATAACAGCTGCCTTTGGGATGGTGCCGGTTAATACATGCACGCAAAACCGGGCAAAAACACCTTATCGCTCACCGATACAGATCTTTCCTATTCTTTTCCCCGCATCTGAACCAAACACAACGCCGCGTGTATCACCATTACACAACACCACTCCTTGTTACGAAATAAAGTAACACATTAGCAGCAACGGCCATTCCTTAACAATAAAAACCATTCAGATGAAAATTACCTATTACGGACATTCCTGTTTTTCTGCAGCTATCAGCGGTAAGCACATTTTATTTGATCCGTTTATTTCCGGAAATGAACTGGCGCACGCGATAGATATCAACAGCATTGAAGCCGACTATATCTTTTTATCGCACGGGCATTTTGATCATATACTGGATGCTGCTGCGATTGCCGGTCGCACGGGTGCAATGCTCGTTGGCATTTTCGAGATATACCAATACTTCACAAAACAGGGATTGGAAAAAGCGCATCCCTTAAACCCCGGCGGACAGGTTTCTTTTGATTTCGGCTCGGCCAAATCATTTGCATCGCTGCACTCGAGCAGCTTCCCTGATGGTAGTTATGCTGGCATTGCTGCAGGGTTTGCTTTGCAAACAGCTGCCGGTAACTTTTACTACAGCGGTGATGCAGCATTTACTTTAGACATGCAGCTGGTGCCCCGGTGGGCCAAACTGAACTTTGCAGTATTGCCCATTGGCGATGTATTAACCATGGGTACTGACGAAGCCATTGAAGCCGCAAAGCTGTTAAACGTAACGCATGTGCTTGGCGTGCATTACGACACCTTCCCTGCTATCAAGCTGGATAAGGCAGCAGCCATTCAGGCATTTGCAAACGCCGGGATTACACTTCATTTACCCGGCATTGGTACCAGCATAGATATATAATTGTATATAAATGCAAACACGCAGGGTACACCCTCTTTTATTAAAAGGCAGCATGCCCTTCAGGTAAGGGAAAATTAAGGCGGATGGTTAGCCCGGGGCCTGCTACTACCTGTAGTTCTCCATCCAGCTGCTCTGCCAACCCCTGTATCAGGGTAAAGCCCATGGAATGGCTTTGCTGCAGATCAAAGCCGGGAGGCAGGCCGGTGCCATCATCTGTAATCACCAGTTCCAGCGCACAAGGATGTTGCTGCAGGGTGAGGTGTACAGTGCCACCGGCTGCATCCGGGTAAGCATACTTGAAGATATTGGTGATGGCTTCATTAATAATCAACCCGAGCGGCACTGCAACCGATACATCTACTTCCACCGCAGCTACTGTTACCACGAACCGGATAGCCGGGCGCGCATAACTTTCCCGTAAAAACGTAACCAGCTGTTTGATATAACCATCCAGGTCTACTGCCGACATTTCATCGGACTGGTACAATTTCTGGTGAATAAGCGAAATGGAACGCAGGCGGTACCTGCTTTCATTAATGGCCGTGAGCGCCACCCCATCCTGCAGGTAATGCGTTTGCGTATTCAGCAGGCTCATTACCAGCTGCAGGTTATTCTTTACGCGGTGATGAATTTCTTTGAGCAGCCACTCTTTTTCATCCAGCAGCCTGTTTTTCTGTGTTAAAGAAAGGGCCAGCGCATCGTAGGCATCCTGTATTTCTTTTTGCTGGGCCTGCAATTGCCGGTTGCTGCGTTGTTTTATTTTATAAAGGTTGTACAGCAGTACGATAATAAACAGCAGCAACAGCAAAGCCGCCAGGATAAAGCGGCGCAGCTGGTTCGATTTATCCAGTTCTTTCTGCTGCAGCTGGCTTTGCCTGCGCAGCAGCTCGTTGTCTTTTTCTTTTTCGCGGGTCTGGTATTGTATCTGCAACCCAGCCATTTGTTTGGCCGTTTCACCGTTCAGCAGTGAATCTTTGAGGCGGGTATATTGCTGGTACTCATTGATGGCTAAAGCAGGATGACCGGTGGCAGAATCTACTTTAAACAACAGCAGGTGCACATCGCGCACGCGGGCAAGCGGCAGGTATTTGATGGCCTCCTTTTCCAGCAGGTAGTTGAGCTGGCCGGCAGCAGCTGCATATTTTTGCTGCATCACATACAAATCAGCCAGGTCGTAATATACATCAAAAGTATTGGTCGATCCGTTACCCGGGTTCAGGGCCTGCAGGTAAAACTGCTCTGCCAGTGCATATTGCCGCATGGCCTTGTAACAATCGCCGCGCACAATGGCCAGTGCGGCCTCCATGCCGCTCACCACAGGGTAATGCTGCGTGGTTTCGTTCACCAGTTTAACGGCTTCAGCTGCCTGCCCTTCGCTGATCATCCTGCCTGCAAGATCAACCAGTGAAGGATACAGCATGGTAGTGCTTTGCCTTTTAAAGGCCTCGAAGCATTTGCGGGAATACAGCAGGCTTTCCGTACGGTTGCCGATATCATCGTACGCATCCGCCATCCGCCGGTAAAAATACCCTGCCTGCACGCTGTCTTTTGTTTCCTCCATGCTGTTTACCGCCAGTATTGCGTAGGAGAGCGCCTGCGGCAAATCGCCCTTCATGCGGCTTACGGCAGAAAGCAGGTCGTACGTAAAGTGCAGTTTTTTGAAGTGAATTTTATTGTACATGTCCAATACCTGCTTCAGTTCCTTTTCTGCAAGCGCGTACTGTGCCAGGTTGAAATGGCAATCTGCCATATTCTTGAGCATGTCTATCCCCTTTTCATCGTCTTTATTCAGCGAATAAAAAAGCTGGAATGCGCGTGTGCAATACTCCAGGCGCTTGTTGAGGAAATCCCTTTTGTAAATGGGCGTTCTGTAAGCTAGGTTGGCCAATATCATGGCCTCTTCACGTGTATCCTTGTTTTTGCGGGCCAGGTTAATAGCGGTATTATACCAATACAGTGCGCTGTCTGTTTTGTTTTCATATTCATAGTACAGGGCGCCCATCTCCATCAGGGCATTGTAGCCCCATTCAACAGAACCCACTTTTTTATTCAGTTGCAATGCAGCCTGCAGGTAAGCACGGCCGCTATCGAGATCGGCAATATTTTCGCCCGGCTTATAGGTCTGGCGCTCCCCCATTATCACGAGCAGTTTTACGCGGTGCGCATCCTCACCGGTACTGTTGTACAGGCGGGTGAGCGCAGCGGTGCTTAGCTCCATCAGCTCATCTTCCGACGCATCCGGCCCGGTCTGCGCATGCACAGGCTGGCATAGCAGCAACAGCAGCAAACCCGGCCACAGCAGTAAAATAAGGGGATAACAGCAGCATTCCCTGCCTGCTGTCCAACCACGCATTGCATCACTCATGGCGGTAAAAATAGCAATAATAGGCAAGTCTGCTACGCTATTACGGCCAGCACCACTGCAAAGGCTACAATGGAAACAATAAGGCCAACCATAAAAACGCTGTAGGCATAGCGCAAAAGCAGGTATTTTTTTCCCAGCGCCCTTGCCAGGAAAAAGCCGTCTCTCGTCATCGCATGCATCAGCTTTTCCTCATCGCCGGCCAGCTCCCGTATACCTGCGGTATATTCATGCGGCATCAGTTTGTAAAAACTGCCGAAGAACATCAGGTTCACTTCCCGGTAGCCGAATTTGTTTTTGGGGAGTACTCTTTTTGAAAGGGAAGGCCGTGTAGCCAGCACTGCCAGCATTACGGAAAGCAGGTTTACGGCGAGCAGTATAAATGCGGGGATGATCAGCGTGCTTTCGTCTTCCAGCTTTTTAATCACCAGGGAAAGCGCACCCGAGAGGATGATGGCATTCACGGTAATGAGTATGTGCGCCTTTTTATCCGACATTTTGCTCAGGCGCTGTGCATTGCCTGCTATGAACCTGAAGACGAAATCAGTTGGCGGTTCCGGTCTTTTTTTTTTCGTCATCGTCAACGGCATCTGCCACCGGCGTTGCCTGTACAGCCTGCACGGTCTGCACCGCCTGCAGCTTAGACCTTAGTTTGTGCAGGTTTTCCTGTTTTGCCGTATCCAGCGCAGCGCGGCAATAGCTGGTGTAGTAGGTATGGTGCTCCATAAAATCGAGCGTTACCTGCATCCATTCGGCCTTGCTTATTTTGCGGTGTTGTAGCCAGGCGGTTTCTTTCCTGCAAAGTTCATTCTTTTTCCAGAAACTTCTTTTTGCCAAATACACCTGTACAGCATCCGACAATATTTCTTCCGGCAGGTTCTGCGGTTTCTGCCTGCTGTACACTGCTGTTAGCAATGACGCCACTTGTGGTGCAATGGTTTTATCTTCCGGTTGATCTTCGAGAAATGCCTGTGCACTAAAGGCGCTCATAGTGCCGGTATCGCCGGTTAACAAATAACCTGTATCGTAAAACCAGGCTGCAGACAGCAATACGAACACATCATTTTCGGGCAGCTTCATACCACGGATAATGCGTTTCACCTGTTTTACCACATAACGCGTATGCGCAAAATTGTGAAAACACAGTTTATCCTTCCCCTTCTTCTTAAAGCAGCGGGCTACGTATTTTGCTTCTTTATTTAACAGCTTTTTCGGGTGCATAATAGTCTGGTAAAGGTGCGGCGTGTTTTCGGGCTATCGCTTTTATTTGCCGCCTAAAATGTGTAGAAATCGCAGCAATGCTTGTATGATTTATGCGTGGGGCTCACCACTCTGTTCAATAACTGGTATTGCGTTTTGATTCTTCTGCGTGCTGGTATTAAAAAAGCCAGCATAAAAGCTGGCTCGTTATTATTTTTATTCAACTTACGATCGATCACGATCGGCTCATTTATCTCTCGGAAATTCTCTCACGGCGTTCCCGTACAATTTCCGGAATATATTTGTTTTTTGCAAGGGAATCAACCAACCCTAACCTTTGATAGACAGAACCTCCAATGCCAGGCACAACTTCACCTTTATCGTTTAAATCCTGGTCTTCTGCAAAATAGAAGAAATCAAACTTGTCACTTATTTCCTGAGGAAACTCATTTTTCAGCTTTCCTATAGAATTGGCTAACAAAACAGGCGATGCGATAAATATCTTTTTAGGCTCAATTCGCTCGATCAGATAATTTAAGTTAGTTCGAATGACGCAAGACGTACTTATGATAGATTTACAGATGATTAAAAGATCTACTTCTTCGTAGGGTTCTATATAAAATTTAGTAATTGGAGCAACGGTATAATTTGTGTCCTCAAACGGATTTGTCCGGCTATTCCAAAAAACCGCAAGGTTAATATCTGTTTTATGCCGCTTGAAATCATCTAAAATACCTTTCGAAAGCCAATCAGCATCTTCTGAGGAACAGGCTAAGGTTACCTTTAAATTTGGCAATAAGTGCTGAGTTTCCCAAATTACGGATGATAGGGCCACGCCCAGTTCATAAAATGATGCCTTATATTCGTCTATTCCGGTATTGTTATCTGCGAGCTTGTCGAGTAAAGTTCTAACTCCGGCAGACTGTGCAGCATATGAGCTTAACTTTCTCATTGTCAGGAAATTATTTGTTCTAGGTCGTAAAAAGTCTGAGGCTTCTGTGTAAGTATTTCGTTCTCAATATTACGAAATTCGCTGGAATCCAGGTAATGGGGAATATTCCCCTTGTCAGTCGAGGAAAAATTCCAAACCAAATAGCCATGCGCAAGTTGGTAGTGAAAGCCAGGAATAGTATCGAGGATCAACTTTGCCTGAGGGTGGAGAGCCGGATGGAAGGTTGATTTCAGGAATGCCAGACCTCTGGATTTAACAAGATCAAAGAATGCTTCCAGCGATATGTTTTTCTTATGGCACATGGCCCAGGCACCTGCGAAATGTGCAACCAACGATTCCAGTTTATCGGTTTCGCTAAAAGCGCATAACGCAGCGGCGGTTGCACGAAATGAAGGATTTAATCTTAATTGCTGGTTTATTGAATCATGCCAGGGAAATAACTCAACCGCTGTTATTTTTTTAAGTGATTGGGGAAGTTTTAGTACTGCGTTGTTGTAAACTGTCTTGTTGGCAACAACCAGCTTCAACTGAAAATGCACATGCCTGCGTTTTAGTAAAGCGGCCTGTTTACTAAAATCGAAATGTAAGCTTCCAGTTTTTGATTTGTTGCCCCAATAGAGCTTCTTCGAAGAAGTTTTTAACTGGTGGTATGTTTCCGTTACTTCGCCTGGTATCAGGTTTTCAATATATAGGTCATCAACAAACGCGTGGACTTGACTTGATATAGTTATCAATCTTAATTGAGCGGAAAAAGCATTTACCAGTTGCAATAGCTTGCTTATGGCTACGCAAGTCTCGTAGTCGTTACCTCTCTGGTTTACTGCTCCTCCTGCAAGTTTGTTGTTGAGATATTTTAGTGTCCCGGAGCTGCCTTTTGCCATTGGGAGATTATTTATAAATCTATAGCTTATCAGTTTGTGCATATTAGACACTTTCAACTAAAGGTTAAGAGATTTTTGACGAATGCAACGGCGCGCCGGCAATTGGCTACTCAATCAAATTTCATGTATATTCATCACCATACTGCAGGCTGAACTGCAAAAAGGCATCGACAGTGTACTGCGTAAAACGAACGGGAAATGGAGCGTACCTGAAGGAAGTACAGCCAACAGGACACATTCCAAAAGCTGCGCTGGCAATAAAAACAGGCCCAATGCTGCAATGACCATCCCTACGCCGCTACAGCCAACAGGCAGTGTTTTGTATGGCACGCTGCAATGGTTTGGCGACTATGTTCGTTAGGTGACATTAACTGTATCAAAACCGCACCATTGCCTTTACCATTGCTGCACCCCTTGCATGGTATTGCATGAGCCAGTGGCTGCAGGATTATGCTTACCGTATTCATATCAGCTGGTGGTTATTTGCCGCAGGCGGATTAATGGCCATTACCATTGCACTGGCAACCATCAGTTTCCAGGCAATTAAAGCGGCGGTGGCTAACCCATTCCGCACACCTACTGTATCGTAACCGGACAAATGAAGCTGCCCGCCGCAGCATCAATAACACTGAAAATAAACCACTTATGAAGTGCGCACCAAAATTGACTGTTACCTGCTAATCAACAGCGCTGTCATGTTTAAAAACTACTTCCAGGTTGCGTTCCGTAATTTCCGGAAAGGCGGCCTATCTTCTTTTATCAATGTTGCCAGTTTATCTATCGGCATGTCCGTAGCCATGCTTATTGCACTCTGGCTGTATGATGAACTGACGTATAACAAGCAATTTAAAAATTACGACCGCATTGCGCAGGTCATACAGAACGTGAGCAACAACGGCGAAGTGCAAACCTGGTGGAGTGTACCCTACCCGCTTGCCAATGAACTGCGCACCAATTACGGAGCCGATTTTAAAAGCCTGGTCATGGCCGTGAACTGGGGCGATCATATGATGACCATCGGCGACAAGCGGCTCAAAGCAACAGGCGGTTATTTCGAAAGTGAAATGCCGGATATGTTCACACTGGATATGCTGCAAGGCAGCAGGAATGCGCTGAAAGATCCCTCTTCCATCCTCATCTCCGCATCTGCAGCCAGGGCTTTCTTTAACAACGAAAACCCTGTTGGCAAAACCCTGAAGATTGACCAGATGCCACCCGTAAAAGTGGCGGGCATATACAAAGACTTTGCTGCCAACTCTACCTTTGCAAATCTCGGTTTTGTAGCCTCCTGGAAATCCTGGTATCATGCCAACAACGACCTCAAAGACACGGAAGATCCCTGGCGCCCCAACTTTGTTACCCTGTTTGCACAGGTGAATGATAACGTAAGTTTCGGGGCCGCTTCGCTTAAAATAAAAGATGCCAAACTGAAAAAGGTAAATGAACAACTGCAGAAGAAGAAACCTGCCCTGTTCCTGCAACCAATGAGTAAGTGGCACCTGCATTCAGAGTTTAAAGAAGGGGTAAACATAGGCGGCGCCATTAAATACGTTCGCATGTTTAGCGCCATTGGCCTGTTTGTGCTGTTGCTGGCCTGCATCAATTTCATGAACCTGAGTACAGCCCGCAGTCAGCGGCGCGCGCGTGAAGTGGGTGTGCGCAAAACAATGGGCTCTTTGCGCAGCCAGCTCATCCTGCAGTTCTTCAGCGAATCTGCCCTCATGGCAGCCATGGCCTTCGTTATATCCCTGTTGATTGTATGGCTGAGCCTGCCCTTTTTTAACAGGGTTGCCGAAAAACAGATGCACCTGCCGTTCACCAATGCCTGGTGCTGGCTGGCAGCTATTGTTTTTGTACTGGTAACCGCGTTGCTGGCAGGCAGTTACCCGGCATTGTACCTGTCTTCTTTTAAACCGGTTAAAGTGTTAAAAGGAACTTTCAAGGCAGGACGCCTGGCTGCCATTCCGCGCAAAATACTGGTAGCAGTACAGTTCACGGTATCTGTATGTCTCATCATCTGCACCATTACCGTGTACCGGCAAATACAATATGCGAAAAACAGACCTGTGGGCTACTCCAGGGCAAACCTGCTTACCATACCGCTGGCATCAGGCAAAGTGCACGATCATTTTGAGGCCGTAAAAGCCGAGCTGCTGCAAACAGGCACCGTTGCAGCAGTTGCCGAATCAGAAAGTCCTACCACGGGTATCTGGAACAGCACCAGCGGGTTCAGCTGGCCGGGTAAGGATCCCAACCTGTCCACTGATTTTGGTGTAATGACATCATCGCTTGATTTCGGGTCAACCGTTAACTGGCAACTACAGGCGGGCCGCAGTTTTTCAAGAGACTTTCCTACTGATTCTTCTGCGGTGATACTGAACGAAGCTGCGGTTAAATACATGAACCTCAGCAAACCGCTCAACCAGTTTATCACCTGGTGGGGCAAACCCTTAAAGGTGATCGGTGTAGTAAAAAACATGGTGCTGGAATCACCGTACGGCGAAGCCAAACCTGTTGTGTATACCCTGCTCAACTATCCCGGCAATGTAGCCATACTGCGTTTAAAACCCGGCGCTGCAGCAAGTGAGGCCATCGCTAAAATTGAGCCTGTCATTAAAAAGTACAGTCCTGACCAGTTGTTTGAATACAAGTTTGTAGACGATGAATACGCCCGCAAATTCGGTGATGAAGAACGCATTGGCAAGCTGGCCGGCATATTCACTTTACTGGCCGTATTGATCTCCTGCCTGGGTGTGTTTGGCTTAACCACCTTTGTAGCAGAACAACGCAAAAAAGAAATTGGCGTACGCAAGGTGCTGGGCGCCTCCATACTGGATGTATGGAATTTACTGAGCAAGGAATTTGTAGTGCTGGTGGCAGCAGCTTTTGTAATTGCCGGCCCCCTGGCCGCATGGTTTATGCACGACTGGCTGCAGCAGTACACTTACCGCGCATCGTTATCGTGGTGGATATTCGCGGCTGCCGGCGCCGGTGCACTATGCATCATCATTATAACTGTCAGCTTCCAGGCCATCAAGGCCGCTGTAGCCAACCCGGTAAAAAGCTTAAGAACCGAATAGTGAGTGGTAGTGATCGAAATCCGGTGAACAGTGAATAGTCAACATACGCGGCAACAAAAGTGAGGGGTTTACCTTTTAAAGACCCCAAAAGCCATGTTATGAATTTGTAAACATCGGCCAGGTGCGGCAGGTTTCAGGCAAGTGCGTTGCGCATGCGGATAAGGGAATGCTGCAGCGATGAATGTTGAATAGCCTGCCACCAATCTTTCTTCAATGGCAAACACCACCTCACCCGCAATACCTTCAAAGAACGAAGGCGAAGGCCGCGGCTCAAATAAGGTTATTCCCGGTGTTTCGCTTATATGAAAAAGACGTGGCATTATCTGCAAATATCAACGGCGGCATCCTAAACCCTGCTGAATATGCCGCTCTGACTTACTTTTCTGAATTTTACCTGTTATTGATAAATTGTTGAGTACTCAATGACCGGTCATTTACCAGGCTACTTTTTCAGCGCAGCAACCTGCCTGTTTGTTCTGTCCTTTTCAGCCAGGCAAGCCATTGCCGGTTGATTTGCGCTGTTTTTCAGTACCTGGTATTGCGATGCCCGGTAAATAAGGTAGAACCACCCCTTCGGTGTATCCATGGTGATGAGCAGGCGCATCATCCGTAAGTCCCGGGCAAAATGCCTTAACAGAGGTTACCTATATTTCAGTTGCTGACGGCATGGTTGTTACTTACTAATGTACAAATATTTATTGGCGCATCACAGGGTTAACCGGTAACTTTACGCTCACACCAGTATCTGCACCATCATTTTACACAAAGCATATGTCTAACATCCAGCTCATAGTTGAAGAACGCTCTGCCGATATCGGCAATTTCCTGGTTGGCCGCCTGCTGCCGTTCCGCGAAAAACGCATGGTTGGGCCGTTTATCTTTATCGATCACATGGGCCCGGTTAGTATGGATGACCATCACAATATGGACATTGGCCCGCATCCGCACATCGGCCTGTCTACCCTCACCTACCTGATCGAAGGCAGCATTATGCACCGCGATGCGCTGGGTATGGTAGTAGAAATAAAACCCGGTGAAGTAAACTGGATGACCGCCGGCAAAGGCATCACCCACTCTGAGCGCACCCCCGATTACCTGCGCGGGCTCGATAAACAATTGCATGGCCTGCAAATATGGGTAGCCCTGCCGCGTGATAAGGAAGAGATGGAGCCTTCTTTTTACCATGCATCAAAAGAAGAAATACCCGAGTGGACAGAAGGTGATGTTACCTATAAACTGGTAGCAGGCACAGCATTGGGCCATACCTCACCGGTACCCGTATACAGCCCCCTGTTTTTTCTTGAAATAAAAGCCACCAGCCGCCAAACCATCCACGCAGGCCAGCAACTGCAGGGCGAGGCAGGCATGTATATACTGGAAGGCAGTGTAGAGAGCGAAGGCCATACCTACGAACCCAAACGCATACTGGTAGCCAAAGAAAGCAGCCTTTGCGAGTTTACCATGAACGCAGGCACTACTGTGTACCTGTTTGGCGGCGAACCGTTTCCCGAGCAGCGTTTTATTTTCTGGAACTTCGTATCCAGCAGCATGGAGCGCATTGAAAAAGCCAAAGACGACTGGACCAACCAGCGCTTTCCCACCATCCCCGGCGAAACAGGCTATATTCCATTGCCACAAACCAGTGCTGCAGTAAAGCAGGTTAAATAACGGCTCACTAAAAACTCCATTCTTTATAAAACTGCAACCGGATATTACCGTCTGCCGGCACAGAAAATGGAAGCCATACGTAGGTGGATTGCGCCAACGCTTCCCCAACCCACCGGTCGCCCATATAAATGAAATTGCCGGCTGAACGCCCCGGCGCAGGTATTACGCAGGTTGGCTGAGAACGAAAGCTGGTTTGCTGTTCATCACCTGCGCAGGGGTTTCCCATGTCTTCCCATTTGCCCAACATGGTTTTAGCCCTGTAAACCTTTGCCGGGTTGGGTTTCCAGCCTGTTGTTCCGGAGGTAAACATGTAATACCAGCCATCGGCTTTAAAAACTGCAGGCGCTTCCCTGAATGCACCCGGCAATGCACGCACCCAGGTTTTGTTTAATACTGCAGGTGTTGCTATTGCTTCATAATCCGCATTAAGCAGCGATATGTACATGGTAGCATTGTCTTCTGATGCGTAAATTACATAAGCCTTGTTATCGCTGTCTTTGAACAGGGTCATGTCGCGAAAGGTATTGCCTTTTGTTTCCTCTTCCGGGTCGCCAACATACGTTCTGGCACTCCCTCCCCTATAACCATAATTGTACCTTATGGGCCTTGTTTTATATAGATATTTAAAAGGCCCTGCCGGCTGATCTGCAACTGCAATACCGGCATCCGCTTCCAGGTGCCCGCGGGCAACAAGGTGCATCCACATGACGTATTTTTTTGTGCGGTCGTTGTAAATCACTTTAGGTCTTTCACACGCACCGCTGTCTCTGAACGCCACGGGCAATGCTTCCTTGGGAAGCACAACACCTTCATTGTGCCAGTTTAGCAGATCTTTTGAAGAATAACAGGATATACCCGTTTTGTTGCCCTCTCCTTTTGCATGATTTTCACCATACCAGTAATAAATATTACCCTGCTGCATTATGCCGCCACCATGTGCCTCTATCACTTCTCCATTCGTATCTTTCCATACAGTTCCGGGGGTTATTTTGGTGATCGGTTTTAAGGTAGTGCTTACTTGCGCATGCAATGCTGTACCCGCTGTTATCAGGCAAAAAACCACTGCGCAATTCTTTATTAGACGAGAAATATTGTCGGCATTCATTTGCTTTATTAACGTTTGCATATAATACTAAGTAAAAGCCGGTTCAGCGGTTTTGCTACAAATACTTTTGAAGATTGCGTTTAAAATATTGGGCGCTTTCAGCAGCACTCGTCATTGAATTAACCGCAAAATTACCGCCCTGCTCCAGGTAATAATATTGAAGCCCGGATTTAACAGGATCAGGCAGCAGTGTAAGATAATTGATTGAGCCGTTTCCCAATTCCGTATAGTCCCTTGTTTTTTTATCCATGTCTTTTATATGCCACATCACGTATCGCCCGGGCTGTGCATCTATCAATTCTCCCGGGGTGTATTTCGATGAATTCATTACCCAGTACATATCCATTTCAAGCTTAACCAATGCAGGATCTGTTTCACTGGTAATGATACTAAAACCATTTGCATCTCCATGACTTTCGAATTCAAAGCCATGATTGTGATAAGCAAAGCCAAGACCTGCTTTTGTAATTTGCTCTCCTATCTTATTTAATTTAAGCGCCATCAATTTGAAATTGTCAATCGTTCGCTGTTCGGGCGCTATCCAGGGCCATGTAATGTATTTACTGTCCAGGTTTTTAGCCCCTGTAATACATCTGTCAACAAATCGCCTTAAGTCATCATCAGATTTATCTAAATAAGGAGCAAACGAATAATGGCCACTGGTGGCGGACACATTTAAATCATCAAGCATTTTTTTAAATGCAGCAGATTTTATTCCATAGTAGCTGTCTTTTTCATCATCAAATCCAAATATTTCAAAATCCTGGTATCCCATTTTCTTCAGGGCAGTTAATGTTCCCAAAGGATTTTTGTTCATTTCTTCATTGACAGAGAAAAGCTGATACCCCATTTTATATTTGGGTTGTGCGCTTGCTATGCCTTTTAAGGGCAAAATAGCCGATGCACCCATGATTCCTGCTTTTTCAATAAACTGTCTTCGTTTCATTTTCTGAAGTTGTAATAAAACTAAAATTCCGGCGCCGGAATAAATAACGTTAAACATCCAACCTTAAACAATCTTCCACGGCGCACGGATGTTCGCTTTCACCAAGGCATTGGCGGCATCATCGTTTACAAACTTTTCTTGCTCCGGGTTCCATTGCAGCGGGCGGTTAAGCCAGTAGGTGATATTGGCCAGGCAGCATACCGATGCGGTGCGGTGACCGGTTTCCACATCACAAATAGGCTGCCTGTTGTTTTTAATGCCATCCAGCCAGTCCTGGTAATGGTCATCGCTATGGTACAAACGCACAGCATTATCGGGTATTATGGCTGTGGCTATGTTCGCGGGATTGCTGTCGAGGTAGTCGC
The DNA here is from genome assembly GCF_003412455.1 of Deminuibacter soli. Classification (GTDB taxonomy): domain Bacteria; phylum Bacteroidota; class Bacteroidia; order Chitinophagales; family Chitinophagaceae; genus Deminuibacter; species Deminuibacter soli. The sequence goes on from NZ_QTJU01000005.1 coordinate 163,969, forward strand.
GGCTGATATCAAGTGTTCCCTTTGAGCCGATAAAACGAACACCGAAATTGCGGCCGAAATCCTGGTGTTTCATTACCACACCGTTGGCGTATACCATGGTCAGGTACTGGTGTTCCTTGCCATCCGGCGGATAAAACTGTACAGGCGCACTCCGGTCCATACCCAGCGCCCATTGCGCAATATCAAACATATGTGCACCCCAGTCGCTCAGTATACCGCCGCCATACTCCCTGTAGTTGCGCCAGTTGGGGAAAATATCTTTTTCTACAGGTGGTGCCAGCTCTGCATTAAAAGCCTTAAACGGTGCGGGACCAACCCATGCATCCCAGTTAAGCGCTGCAGGTACCGGCTGCTCAGGCAAATCATCTGCAATGGCAGGTTTGCCCACATTTACCAGCACTTCCTTTACATCGCCTATATAGCCATTGCGCACCAGCTCACACGCCTGCCTGAAGTTTTTCCAAGAGCGCTGCATGCTGCCTGTTTGCAAAACAATATTGTTTCGTTTTACTGCATTTACCATGGCACGGCCTTCTTCAATGGAATGCGCCAGTGGTTTTTCGCAATACACGTGTTTGCCGGTGTTGGCAGCCATAATGGTATGCACGGCATGCCAGTGATCGGGCGTGGCAATTACAACGGCATCAATATCCCTGCGCGCCAGCAGTTCCCTGAAATCGGCATAGGTATCCAGTGTTTTAAAACCCGCAAGCCCCTTGCCTGCTGCATATAACTTTTCGGTGTTGGACTTAAAAAGCGCCAGTTTTTGTGCATCCACATCAGCAGCGGCAACGGCCTGTGCTTTGGGTGCAAAAGAGTTGATTAAACCGCGGGCCTGTTTGCCTGTACCTATAAAGCCCAGTGTAATACGGTCGCTGGGCGCAGTAAAGCCGCGGCCCATTACATAACGCGGAATAATACTAAAGCCGATGCCCGCGGCAGCGATGTTTTTTACAAACCGGCGGCGGCTGAAAGAAGCGGATGTTGGAGTAGTCATACTTTTAAATATGGAGCAATGAACAATTGTTCCAAGATAGCAAAAAATAACCGCCATCCATCCTGCACTTACCTAATATTGCGGCAGCTCCGCCGCAGGAAATTCAGCCGCATATGCCGCATTGTATGGCCGATGAGCAAGCTGCAATAAGCAGGTTATTTTTTACGGAACTGCTTCATGGTGGCATCATCCGGCGTATAGGCACTGGTACCGGATACCCATACTTCTTTTGTTTCGTCGCAAGAGCAGTAATTGTTACGTACTGCTGTTCCATTGTTGTGTTTCAATTGCAACGAACAGCCATCGAACGTGTATGTGCCGGATGAATTTTTATTGCTGTGCTGAAAAAAATCTAAAACTTTTTTACCAGTTTTTTGGTTTGAATAAAATCCCTCCTATATTTGCACTCCCAACGACAAAACGACAACGTTTTATCACATAAGGATCGGTAGTTCAGTTGGTTAGAATGCCGCCCTGTCACGGCGGAGGTCGCGGGTTCGAGTCCCGTCCGGTCCGCAGAAATTTTCTAAAACCCGCGCTGGTCGCGGGTTTGTTTTTTTATTCGAGTAACTTTCAAAATAGGCCCTACCTGGGTATAAACCTTACCCGGTTTTACCTATCCTTACAAAGGCACACAACTTTTACCCCTCTTTACCAGTCCTTGAAAGTGTGCTGCCCAAAAGTTGGCGGATGATTTTTATGCAAAAAATTGATACTGGTGCAGCATTCCTGCAACAATTTTTAAAGTTTCTTTCCGGCAAAGATGTGTTTGAAAAGTAGACGTAATTAGATCGGTCACCATCTGTTCTATATCAGCGTTAAACCGCCTCGACTATTGAGACGGCCTTTTTGTTAGAAGGCTTGTTGGCAACTACAGTTGATACAAGAGGTGGTTTAGTTTTAGCGCTTTTTTATATTTTTATCTTATGAAACATCCTTTCCAGTGCATTGATTGGAATGCTATTTCGCCTACGAACCATCCCGGCATCAGCGGCACTGCTTTATGGCACACGCTCCAGTTGCCCGGTTTACGCATTCGAACAGTTACCTATACTCCCGGATACCTGGCCGACCATTGGTGTAAGAAAGGGCATATTGTTCACTGCCTGGAAGGCAGCTTTACCAGTGAGTTGGATACAGGGGAAAAGTTTGAATTGGCTAAGGGCATGACCTATGTGGTTTCTGACAATCTAAGCAATCATCGTTCCAGTACCGCATCGGGAGTTAAGTTGTTGATCATTGACGGCGATTTTTTGCAGTAACTGGTCATTCGATTCTACACCGATCCAATCCACAACAGCTTCACAAAAATGTGAAGCTGTTTTACGTTTAGTCCCATCATCAGCCGTAACCGTTACAGCTCCGTTTCATTAGTAATTTACTGCACCAGGCCATAGTTTTGCCTAACGAACATCCTTTGCAAATTTGTACAACCGGCTAAGGTAACAGACCCGGTAAGCGCTTTCCATCATTGGTTATAAGTGTTTGTATTCCATTCCTGCAATCCATCTAATAAAAGTATTATGAAAAATCTCCTGTTGTTGCTGGTATGCTGCTTCGCTGTACTGAACATGCGCGCGCAGGATACGCCGCGCACGCCCGCCATTTTACCACGACCCGATTTTCATTTTAAAGGACAGGTAGGCAGAACCTACCTGGAATCAGATCCGGCACAATTCCCGCAAATGGTACAGGCGCCCAAGGGTGCCCCCAATATACTGATGATACTGATTGACGATTGCGGCTTTGGGCAATACAGTACTTTCGGTGGCGGCGTACCCTCGCCTACCATGGATAAACTCGCAGCTGATGGCCTGCGTTTTAACCGCTTTCATACCACTGCTCTGTGCTCCCCTACCAGGGCTGCGTTAATAACAGGGCGCAATCACCACTCCGCTGCTTTTGCCGGCATCACCGAAGCTGCAACCGGGTATGACGGTTATACCTGCATTTTACCAAAGAGCTGCGGAACGGTGGGTGAAGTGCTTCGGCAGAATGGTTATGCCACCGCATGGATAGGAAAAAATCACAACACACCAACCTGGGAGCTCAGTCAGGCTGGCCCTTTCGACCACTGGGCAAGCGGACTGGGGTTTGATTATTTCTATGGGTTTAACGCAGGTGATATGAATCACTGGAACCCGATATTGTACGAAAACCATAACCTCGTTCCCGCTTCTACTGATCCCAACTATTACCTTACCACCGACCTCGCAGACCATGCCATTTCCTGGGTAAGGGAAGTGAAAAGCATCGCGCCCGATAAGCCTTTTTTCCTGTATGTGGCGCCAGGGGCAACACATGCCCCACACCATGTTTCACAGGAATGGATCGCCAGGTTTAAAGGAAAATTTGACAAAGGATGGGATGCATACCGCGAAGAAACATTTGAACGGCAGAAAGCAGCCGGTGTTATTCCGCAGGATACAAAGCTCACACCAAGACCTGAAAGCTTGCCTGCATGGGACGGACTGAATGCCGATCAGAAAAGATTGTATGCGCACATGATGGAAGTATTTGCAGCATACGGCGCGGAATGCGATTATGAAATGGGCAGAATAGTAGATGCCGTAAAACAACTGCCCGATGCAGACAATACGATGATCATTTATATTGCCGGTGACAATGGCGCCAGCGCTGAAGGTGGTATTGAAGGATCGTTGAGCGAAAACCTCTTCTTTAACGGCTTCCCTGAAAAATGGCAGGATAACATAAAAGCCATTGATGAACTGGGCGGCCCCAAACATTATAATCATTTTCCTGCTGAATGGGCATGGGCCATGAATACCCCTTTTCAATGGACGAAACAGGTAGCCAGTCATTTCGGCGGAACACGCAACCCGATGATCATTGACTGGCCTGCCAGGATTAAAGACAAGGGAAGCGTAAGAAGCCAGTTTCTTCATGTGATAGATATTACACCTACTATCTATGATGTTTGCGGCATTACTGCCCCCACAGAACTGAACGGTATTCAGCAAAAGCCTATTGAAGGGCTCAGTTTTGCGTATACATTTCCCAAAGACAGCGTTAATGCAAAAAGCCACCGCGGTACACAGTACTTCGAAATGGCGGTAAACAGGGGTATCTATTACAATGGCTGGATGGCCTCTGCGCTCTCGTTTGCACCCTGGAATCCCAACAGGGAAAACTTTGATCCCGATAAGCAGAAATGGGAACTGTATAACATTGATGCCGACTTTTCACAGGCCAATGACCTTGCACAGCAAAACCCGGAGAAATTGCGCCAGCTGCAGGACTTGTGGTGGGTAGAGGCAGCCAAGTACAATGTATTGCCGATTGACTGGCGCGCTGTTATACGCCTGAATAGTGAACTGATGGGCAGACCCAGCCTTATAAAAGGCCGTACCACGATGACTTATTACCCGGGCACGGTTGGTGTGCCCGATGCTGCTTCGCCACCTATGTTAAACAAATCATGGACCATAACAGCAGATATTGATGTGCCTGCCAATGCCAATGGTATGATTGTTACGCATGGCGGCCTGGAAGGCGGTTACGGGCTTTACCTGCGCAACGGGAAAGTGAACTTCGTATACAACTATCTTGGCAAGGAACGGCCCACCTTCACTGCTAAAACAGCCTTGCCACAGGGCAAAACACAAATAGCGGTTGATTTCAAATACGACGGCGGAGGCATCGGCAAAGGTGGCAGCTTAACCATTACAGCCAATGGCAAAGAGATTGCAGGTGGGCGTCTTGAAAAAACCGTCCCCATCCAGTTTGGTTTGGGTGAAGGACTTGACATTGGGGAAGACGTTGGCTCGCCTGTTGACTTCACGTATAAGCTGCCCTTTGCTTTCACGGGCAAAATAGAAAAAGTCGTTATTAAGTTGGGCACATCCGGCCTAACGCGCATGGAAGAATTGCAGGTGGAAGATGCGAAACAACAAATGGCTAAAGGTGATCAATAACAACAACCCATCTTAGTTCATCTCAATATACCGTTTGCCATGCGCAAAACAATACCGCTCGCCGTATTGCTGGCAATAGTGTTTGCCTGCAATGAAAAGAAATATACAACCAGTGATACAGCTGCTTCTGCCGCGACTGACAGTACAGCCATCGACACAGTTACGCGCAGGTTCCTTCCCGGCCCTGATACTGCCATGAAGATCACGGAAGCTTATGCAAGAACGGTAGCAAGAGATGCCTATTTCTGGGCATGGCCAATGGAAAACATCTACAACCGGCGACTGGCCTTTAAACAGGCCCCTCGTGTGGGTTTAATGAATGGCGTAATACCTTTTGCCCCGCTCAATAATTTGTCGATGCTGCACGACTATATACAACCCCAGCAACGTTGGGTTGCGTGCCCCAACCAGGATGTGGTGTATGGTGCAGCCATTGCGGCATTGGATGAAACACCGGTGATAGTACAGGTGCCCGATTTTGGTGACCGCTTCTGGGTGTACCAAGTGGTTGATACCCGCACAGATGCTTTTGCACAAATTGGTAAGATGTATGGTACGCAGCCCGGGTTTTACCTGCTGGTTGGCCCAACCTGGAATGGCGTTATACCGAAAGGTATTACCAGGGTATTCAGGAGTAAGACCGGCACCGCCTTTGTTGTACCCAGGGTATTCCAGGATGATACGCCCGAAGATCGTGCTGCCATACAAAAAACAATCAATGGTATTGATGTATACCCACTTGACAAGTTTGATGGCCAGGCTAAAACGCAGAACTGGAGTGCACTTCCTTCCCTGGCTTCACCAGTGAAAAATGATGCTTCGGGCGAAACCAGGTGGGTGTTTCCCGATAAGTTCTTTGACGAACTGCCTGCGGTGTTAAAAGATGCGCCGCCGCTGCCCGGCGAGGAAGCACGTTATGCGCAGGTACTTGCGGTAATTGCCGCTGCAGCCAAAGATTCTTTATTGAAGAAGGCCATTATAGACGAAGCACAAAAAGCGGAAAGCGAAATGGTAAGCCCGCTGCTGCAATTTCGCAACTGGGGTATACCATTGGCCTCGCACTGGACAACCGCCAATAACTGCGCTGCTTTCGGAACCGATTATTTTACCCGTACAGCCATCGCCAAATCAAATATATTGGTGAACGTTGGCATAGAAACAAAGTATTTCTACCAGGATCTTGATGCTGCAGGCAACAGGCTCAATGGCGCCAATAACTATACGGTAACGTTTGCCAAAGATCAGCTACCTCCTGTAAATGGATTCTGGTCGCTCACGCTGTATGATGAATACCATTTTTTTGTTCCGAATGACATCAAACGGTATTCGCTCGGCACCAAGAACAAAACGCTGCAATTAAACCCCGACGGTTCACTCACTATTTATGTGCAGGCAAATGCACCAGCCCAACGCGATAACTGGCTGCCTGCACCCAAGGGAAATTTCTCTTTGTATTTACGGGCATACGGACCGAAAGAAGCGGTCATCAACAATACATGGACGCCGCCTGCAGTGGTGAAGGTGAAATAGGATGAAACCGGCATCCTTGATATGCATAGCAGGAATTTGGCCTGCTTCGCTTTGTTGTAAGAAAACACCTTCACCGAGCCCATCTCCTAAAATCAATTGTATACCCATGAAAAAAATAATCTTTTTAAACATTATATCAATCATGGCAAGTACATTAAATGCGCAAATGAAACTCATTACAATAGAGGAACATCTTAACGATCCCGCCATTGCAGCGGCTACGGCGAAAGTACTTGGACCGATTGTCCCGTACACCTCAATTACCACCGATAACCTGCCCGGGGGCGTATTGGAAAATGCAGGAGCCGAACGTTTGGCAAGGATGGACGCCGCAGGGATTGATATGCAAATACTGTCGTATATCAACTCACCGCAATTTCTTCCTGCTTCCGAAGCCATCCCGTTGACAAAAGCCGCCAACAACCGCCTGGCCGAAGCCATTAAGGCTCACCCCGACCGTTTCGCAGCCTTTGCCATGTTGCCCCTGGGCGACCCCGAAGCGTCAGCCGAAGAATTAAAAAGATGCGTCAAAGAATTAGGATTCAAAGGCGCCCTGATAGCCGGACGCCCTGCTGCTGCCGCTAAATTTCTGGACGATCCTTTTTTCGCACCGGTACTGGAAGCCGCCAATGAATTAAAAGTGCCTATTTACATGCATCCGGGTTATCCGCATAAAGATGTGCAGAAGGTATATTACAGCGGTTTTGATTCGCTCGTTACCTCTTTATTCTCACTCTATGCCTGGGGTTGGCACAACGAAGCGGGCATACAAATCATCCGGATGATCTTAGCCGGTGTGTTTGATAAGTATCCCAACCTGCAATTGATATCAGGGCATTGGGGCGAAATGGTTCCGTTCTTTCTGTATCGTATGGATGGCATGCTGCCGCAACAGACAACCCACCTGCAACAATCCATTCTGAATACTTACAAAAATCATATTTATGTAACGCCCAGCGGCATGTTTACCTGGCCACAGTTCCAGTTCACGCTCGAAGTGCTGGGTGCCGACCGTATTATCTACTCGGTAGATTATCCCTACGTGCAGGAAAACAATGCAAGAGAATTTTTGAACAATGCACCGATAAGCAACGAGGATAGGGAAAAAATCGCTCACGGTAATGCAGAAAAACTATTTAAACTACCGCACAATTAAATGCAGCTATGTCATGAATACAATAAGCATGACATAAAAGATACTACCGTTGGTGATAAAACATTTAAAGTACATCTCGATGGCTTTAACCAACTGGATTTTTTAACCGGTAAAGTTGATACCAGTGCGCGTACTGAATTTCCTTATTTCAATGATGATGCACAACTGGTTGGTGCAATCATCCTAACATCAACTCTCCAAGCCCGGTATAGTCGCGCACTACCCTATCGTAACCGAGTGCCTGCGCTATCATAGTATAAATATCCGCTGCGGTTTTGCCTGATTTGTGCAGGTGCTGTACAGAAGTAGCGCCTGCTGATTTGGATAGCTTGCGGTCTGCTGTTTCGAGTAATAAGGGATGATGATAACTCACGGTGTTGCCAAAGTTACTGCCGGGTAACAGCGTGGCAAGGTAATGCTGCGCAAGCGTGGAAGACCAGAGATCTTCTCCGCGCACCACCAGGTCTACGCCGAAGTGATCATCATCTGCCACAGATGCCAATTGGTAAGCTGGGTAGCCGTCTTTTTTGCGCACTACGAATGATTGCATCAATGCGGGTAATGTTGCGGTTACAATGCCTTTGTTGAATGTGTTTACCCGTATGGGCGCTGTTTCACTGGTATGCAGGCGCCAGCTTACACCCGGTGTATCCAGCGGTATGTTTTTGTGGATGCAGGTGCCGGGATATACACCATCCGGCCGCTCACGTAATATTTGTGCGCGGGAACAATCGCAGGCAAATACATGCCCTCCGTCTCTTAGCTGTTGCAAAGCCTGCTGGTACAAAGGCAGGCGATGTACCTGCGAATAGCGATGAAGGTAATTGCCGTAATCTTTTGCGCCTTCATCCCAGGGTATCTCCATCAATTGAAGGGTATTGAAGATATCCTGTACATATGCGGGTTGTATGCGGTCGCGGTCAAGATCATCAATACGCAGCAATACAGTCGCACCTGTTGTACGCGCCAGCGCTGCAGTAAGTGCAAACGACAATACATTGCCCACATGCAGGTAACCGCTGGGCGTAGGCGCTATACGTGTTTTATGGAAGTGGGATGGATAGATGGTTCTTTGTTTTTTTACACTACCAGTGAAATGCGCAACCCAGGTTTAACTGCCAGCCCTGTCGCACGGCTTCGTTGAATTGCGTGGTGCTCATGCTGCCATCTGCAAGATACAATTCATCAGTGCCGTTACCTGTTTTCCAGTAATACCATCCTGCACCCGCAAACACATGCAGCGACCGGGTTACAGCCAGTGAAAGCTGCGCATCAATATCTGCTCCAAGGCCGGTGGCCGCATCTTTAAAACTAATGGGGTGACTGAATGTATTGATCAGGTTCCAGTCTGCCTTGGCATCATAAGCCATTACACGCAGCGCGGCACCTGCTTTCAGCTGAAACAATTTGCTGAGCTGAACAAGCGCCTTTGCTTTTACATATCCACCCTGCCAGCTGGTTTGATAGGTGCTGTGCAGCTGACTATATACACCACCGGGATCGGTTAAAGACAATTGCTGCTGTGTATTGGTATAACCGATAAACGGCTGCAACTCCCAACCCCTGCGCTGAATAAGCCGGTACCCTACCCCGCCGCTGAAAGAGCGCAGGTGCCCGTCTGCCCCGCTGAAATGGCCATCATAAATATTCTGCGTGCGGTTATCACCCGCATAGTCGCGGTCACTGACTTTACCAGTAGACAGGAACACCTGGTTAAAATCTGCCTCCAGCAACCATTTGGGCCATACTTCGTAGTGCACATGCGCACCCAGCACAGCACCGCCGATGGCATGCCATTTCAGTTCAGAGTAAATGTTGGGACTTTGCCCATGCGTATTACCCGCAATAGACCAGCGAAAGTTCCCCTGCCCGTAACCACTGTATATGCTCACTTCGTTAACAGCGGTTGTTTGAGCGCAAAGAGACAAGGGCAATGCAACGAATAACATACAAACGAACAATGCGGTGCTGGTCAATTTCATAATACAATTATAGTGAAAGGCGTCGAGAATCGAGAATCGACAGTCGGGACTATCATAGCGATTCCTATTCGTGAGTGGTCAGTCGTCAGTCGTGAGTGATCGTAGCGAGGCCGGATTTTCGAGACATCGACATTTCGACAGTCGTGACTATCGTAGCGAGCACCAACCATATAGCATAGGAACTGTTGGTGCAAAATGTATCTCGATTCTCGACTGTCGATGTGTCGATGAAATGCCTGCATGCGCGAACGCGCGCCGTAGCCCCAAACACCTTACTGCACATGAAATGCTTCCCAGCCGCTGGCGGTGGTGCGGTTGCAGGTCATGGCCTGAGTACCGTTTTCGCTGCTGATGTATTTGCCATTGTTACCGCGGAAAGCCACAGTACCGTCAGCATTCACCACCCAGTCAAATTTCTCCCAGTCGCCAATAGTGGTGCGGTTACAGGTAATGGGGTTTACACCGTTCTCACTGCTTACATATTTACCCATGCTCTGCAGCGCTACTTTTCCGCCGCCTGCATCTACCACGGTAAACTGTTCCCATGCCTGTGCAGTAGTGCGGGTGCAGGTCATAGGTTGTGTGCCGTTCTCGCTGCTTACATAGTCATTGTTGAAGCCCTTAAGGGTAACAGTTTGTCCATAAGGAATACTGCCGCCACCGGTAGTTTGTGCATATACACGCACGTAGTCTACCAGCATGGTTGCAGGCAGGCTGCCGGCATCTACTGTTTGTCCGGGGAAGTCACCTGCTACTGCGAGGTTCAGGATAATAAAAAAGGGATGGTGAAATTCTTCCGTACTGTTGATATTGTTTTGAATATTGGCAGTGGCATACTGCGTATTGTCTACATACCAGCGAATTTCATTGGCATCCCATTCAATGGCGTACACATGGTAATCGGTAACACTGGTACTGGTGTTGCCACCGTATTGCACATGACCGTTGGCATCCCAGTGAATGGTGCCATAGATAGTGCTGTTGGTGTTCACGTGTTCCATGATGTCAATCTCACCGCATTTGGGCCAGCCCACGGTGCCGATATTGGAGCCCAGCATCCAGAAAGCAGGCCATAAGCCTTGTACCGAAGGCAGCTTGATACGCGCCTCTACGCGACCGTAGGTGGTAGTGAAATGCCCGGCGGTGTTCATGCGGGCAGAGGTATACGGGTAGCCGCCCACGCTTTGGTTTTTGGCAGTGATCACCAGGTTGCCGTTGCTTACGCTGGCGTTGGAAGCCTGGTAATACTCCTTTTCATTGTTTACACCCGGACCGGTTTCAAAAGTCCAGTTGGCGGTGTTTACGCTGGTGCCGTTAAATTCATCGGCCCATACCAACTGGTAAGCGGCAGCAGCACGGGGCGCAGTGAGGCTGGCGGACTGTTGCGCCTGCAGGTCTTTTTTACAGCCGGGCAATCCGGCAAATAAGGCTGCGGCAAGGCAGCAGCAAAGCAATCGTGTAAGATGTAGCATAGTGATGGTTTTTGTTTCATAAGTTATAACCGGGACAGCAGGAAACGCACGCAGGAGCTACAAGAGGCAAGGGCAGCAATCTTTAATCGTTCCCTAATTTCCTGAATAAATGGTGTATTTCCAAAACAAAAAACTGCTATATCCAACAAACCACTACTACCTGCAACAGCGGTATACACAGCTGCCTGCTTTTTAATAACTTTGCCGATTATGACCAGCCAGTTCAAACAATTCTCGTTTAAAAAGATAGGGCTCAGTACCATCACCGCAGGTATGTTGGATCAGCTTACGCAGCAGAACCTGCGGGAGTTTATTAAAGTAATCTTCTTACGCAAGGGCAGCCGTATTCAAATTGATTTTAAACAGTATGAACTGGCACAGGATGCAATTTTCTTTATCACCGAAGGGCAATACTATCAACTCGGCGAAACCGGTACCGACGGATTGCTGTTATACTATAACCGTGATTTTTATTGCGTGGCCTTACACGATAAAGAAGTCTCGTGCGATGGTATCCTGTTTCACAATGTGTACGATATTCCCGTTGTATATCTTGATGAAGAACGCTCTGCACAGATACAATCTTACCTGAAAGAAATTGCCAGCGAGTTCAATGCTGAAGACACCACTGCAGAAGAAATGCTGCGCATTTTGCTGAAGCAGATCATCATTCGCAGCACACGCATCTGGAAAGAAGCCAACCAGGCACCTGCACCGGAAAGCGGCGACAGTAAACAGGAAATGGAATTTGCACGCAAGTTCAGTCAGCTGGTTGAGTGGAACTACACGACCAAACACGGCGTTGCCGAATACGCCGAACTGCTGAACCTTACCCCCAAGGCACTGCACAAGCGCATTGCCAGGTACAGTACGCAAACACCCAACGATATCATCAAAAACCGCATATTGCTTGAAGCCAAACGCCTGCTGGTGCACACTTCACTTACGGTAAAAGAAATCGGCTACAAGCTGGGTTATGATGACCCTGCTTACTTTGTACGCTTCTTCACCAACCAGGCTTCCGTATCACCGCAACACTTCAGGAAGGATTACCAGCTGACCGGGGAAGTGTCGTAGGTTGGGTGTTGCGCGCATTCGCGCATGTGGGAGCTTATCGAGACATCGGCAGCCGGGATACATTTTGCTCCAATGCATTTTTTCCGCCCGTGGCTGTGTCCTCACAGCCACTAACATGAACCTGCATGCCGGCGGGACACTGCTATGGGCCTCATGGAGGCAATGCATTCCCAACACTCCGCCCGTGGCTGTGTCCTCACAGCCACTAACATGAACCTGCATGCCGGCGGGGACACCGGCATGGGCCTCATGGAGGCAATGCATTCCCAACACTCCGCCCGTGGCTGTGTCCTCACAGCCACTAACGCGAACATGCATGCCGGCGGGGACACCGCTATGGGCCTCATGGAGGCAATGCATTTCCAACACTCCGCCCGTGGCTGTGTCCTCACAGCCCCTAACGCGAACATGCATGCCGGTGGGGCCCACCGGCATGGGCCTCATGGAGGCAATGCATTTCCAACACTCCGCCCGTGGCTGTGTCCTCACAGCCACTAACGCGAACCTGCATGCCGGCGGGGACACCGCTATGGGCCTCATGGAGACAATGCATTTCCAACACTCCGCCCGTGGCTGTGTCCTCACAGCCACTAACATGAACCTGCATGCCGGTGGGGACACCGGCATGGGCACCTGGAGTGTAAATCGCCACCGGCAACAGGCATAATACCTGCTAAGATCATCTCGACTGTCGATTCCCGATTCCCGGTTTTAACGGTTACAATACCCGCAAACCCTGGTTTTGACTTATCTTTGCGCCGGATTATCAATACCTACTGCCCAACGAAGTGCTTTCCAGCCCAATTATCATTGTTTTATTGAATATGTATGTTAACAGACCGGAGTAGTTTGCGGGTGTGTATGGTATTGCTGACCATTTTTGCGTGCAGTGTAACCGTCAGCGCGCAATCAAATGCATCTTCTGACAGTCTTGGCCGGCAACGGGATATTGTAGATGCCATCCAGCGCGCTTTTAAACCCGGTTCCCCTATCCGCTCCGGCGAAAACAACAAAAAACTCACACAGATTTCCGTGGCCCCTGCTTTCGGATACACCCTGCAAACCGGGCTGGCAGGTATTATCACCGGCAATGCGCTTATACAAAGCAGCAAATACCCCAGCCAGAACATTTCTGCCATTAACTCGTACCTGGCCTATACACAATACAACCAGCTGCTATTTAACACAGAAAGCACCATCTGGACAGACAATAACAAGTACAACCTCATTGGCGACTGGCGCCTGCTGCGCTACCCTTCTGAGAACTATGGTTTGGGCAGCACCACCTCCATCAACGACCATTTTACCATCAATTATAATTACCTGCGCCTGCATGAAGCGGTACTGCGCAACATAGGGCGTAACTGGTATGCGGGATTGGGTTACCAGTTCGATTACCATTGGGGCATCAGCGAATCGGGCGTGGATACCAATAAGGGCGCAACAGACTTTGACCGGTACGGTTTCCGCAAAAACAGCATATCGAGCGGCATTACCCTGAATTTGCTGCAAGACACGCGCACCAACCCCGTAAACCCGCGCGGCGGCTGGTATGGCAAACTGGTAGTGCGCAATAATTTTACCTGGTTGGGCAGCAACAGCAACTGGCAAAGCCTGCTGATAGACGCCCGCAAATACATACCCGTAAACCATGGCAAACAGGTGCTTGCTCTGTGGAGCTATAACTGGTTTACCCTTCATGGCAACCCACCCTATCTTGACATGCCTTCGCTTGGCTGGGACACGTATAACAATACGGGCCGTGGATACATTCAGAGCCGTTTCCAGGGTAAAAACATGCTGTACGATGAGGCGGAATACCGTTTTAATATCACGGCCAACGGGTTGCTGGGTGCTGTGCTGTTTACCAACATGCACAGCTTTAGCCAGTGGCCGGGCGGTTCGTTTGAAAAACTGAATGTGGGTTACGGCGGCGGACTGCGTATCAAGCTCAATAAATTCTCCAACACCAATATTGCCATAGACTATGGCCTGGGCTTCCAGGGCAGCCGCGGGTTATTTGTAAACCTGGGCGAAGTGTTTTAGGGACACAAAAATGCCGGGCTAAAAATAACCCGGCCTAACAAAAACTTAGTTAGAATTTCTCCAACATTATAGACACAAATGTATGGCCAATTGTTGCCTTCAACATGAAATTTTTCATATTTAACATACTGAATTTGATGTTTTTACAACAATGTTGAGGTATTGATTGATAAAACTAGTCCAGCGCTTCTTCCTGCTGCATAATCAAAAAAAGGATACCTCCGAACACCGGCAGCAACAGCGTGGTGAACAACCAGGTTCTGCGGGCAGGCAGCAAATCACGGTCGCGGTAAATGCGCAAAACTGTGGCGATATAAAAAATAGTGAGCAGCACAATACCCGAATTGGCCAGCAGGTAACGCCAGGTAGCGTCCATGTCAATGGCATAAAATCCTGTTAACATCCCGGCGGTCCCCAATATCAGCAGCGCGTAATAAAATGTATTTTTCATGGTAGCAGGTTTTGCTTAGGATAAAACAAAGTGCATACCGCGGTAGGTTTAAGCGTACCGGAAACCCGTTTACTACCGCGCCGGTTTGCGGTGCCGGGCAGCTTGAGGAATACCCTCCCCAAAAGCAGCAATGGCAGCGGCGTAAAGCTACAGCGAGGTGCTGTTGCGGTTTTGCAGTGGCACAATACTTGTCATACCAATCACAGAACGCTCATCTCGTAATTAAAAAAACAATAGCATATGCGTAACCAGAAACTCGCCGTTAGTATAGCCATTGGCGCAGCTGTAGTTGCAGCCGGTGTCATTTTTTTCAGAAGCAAAAAAGGCAAAGAAATTCTTTCTTCTGTAAAAGATGCTGCCAGTGATGCAAGCGATGAAATAAGAGACCACCTGGCTTCTTTAAGCGACAAGGCTTCAGCCACCATTAAAAAAGGAAAAGAACATTTACATAATGTAACGAATAAGGTGAAGGAACAAGCCCTTTAAAAAAAAGAGCGCTCAGGCGCTCTTTTTTTAGCTACGAGTTTTTATCGTGCGTTTAAGGTTTAACGTTTGATGTTTAACGTTGATCTTAGCGAGGAACGTAACGTAGCTTGCTTATTTTACTATTAACAGCTAATAACTATTCAGCTTCTTTCTGGCTGCAGTTTATTGGCTGTTTGCTTTTATCCAGGCTAAGCTTATAACGAGCTTACTGTATTAACTGCTAATCCTATCAGCCAATCGCTATAGCTAACCACCATTCGCTATTGGCTATCAGCTAACCGCTACCAACTAATAGCTGCTTCTACTGCTTTATACGCACCGTATCCTGTACCGGCAGATTATCCCTGAGTGAGAAAATATAGTTCACCATTTTGCGGGCATCTTCATGGGAGATGTTGGGGTGTGGGGTCATGGCGGCATCGCCCCATATGCCGCGGCTGCCGCGGATGATGGCGGTAGTCAGTTTGTCTACATTGCCTTCGAGGGGCTGGTATTTGCGGGCAATATCTTTATAGGATGGGCCTACCACTTTTTTCTCGATGGCATGGCAGGTAAAACAATCTGCACGCGTAATTAGTACCGCACCATCACGAACGGCTTCATCTGCTGAATGGCCACCGCTGTTTACCAGGCTGTCTGTTGCGGGTGAAAGTGTGCCGCCACCGCCGGTTTTGGGCGCGGGGTTGTTACAGGCCAGTATTGCCAGGGCAAATAATGCTGCAACTGTTGTTATCATAGGCTGTGTCATACCCCATGCAGTACAATACTGATGCCAGCAGCTGTTACAGGATGCTGAAAGGAAGATGGATATTGAAAACTGATCCCTCATTTACATGCGAGGTAACCGTAAGTGAACCGCCATGCGCTTCTATCAGCTGTTTGGATACATGCAGGCCCAGGCCGCTGGAGCTTTCATTGGCAACACCTGCACGGCCGGAGGCAGAAAAACGGTCGAACAAGGTAGGTAACAGGGCTTCAGGAATACCGATGCCGTTATCGGCAATGGTGATACGCACGCCGCTGTGGTAGCGGTTAAGTCCAAGGGTAATATTGCCTTCTGCAGGTGTAAATTTCACCGCATTGTGAATAATATTGTCTACAGCGCGCTGCAGGTTGGCTGTATGGATATTGCCATGCACGGCTTTACCGGGCAGCTTTAACTGCAGCTGCTTCTCCGGCGGCAAACGGCGCTGCCACTGGTCGCAAATGGTTTCCAGCCATTCGTTGAGCGATACACATTGTGTTTGCAGTCCGCTGATGTTCTTTTGCCTTGCTGCATTAATCAGCTCATCAATAATAATCTCGGCCTGTGCGCAGCTTTGCTGCATCCAGTGCACATATTCTTCTTTCTGTTTTTCAGAATGCGGGTAATCGTTCAGTAAGCCCAGCACTGCGCGTATGGCTGATACCGGGTTACGCAGGTCGTGCACTACCTGGGCGAGTATGTCGGACTTTACGTCGCTCACCTGCGCAATGACTTTATTCTGCTCTGCAATAATGCGTATCTGCAAATAATAATTCACGTGGTACGAATACAGCATGCGTGCGATGAGTAAAAAAGCCATGGTAATAAAGGCCAGCACAAAAAAGCTGAATACCTGCAGGGTATACATCACCTGGTAATGCTGGCAGGCTACAACGAACACCGTTCCGCAGGTGCCTGCAATCAGCAGCAGTTCGCGCCAGTTGAATACCATCAATACACTAATCACCACCAAACCCACCACCATCATCACCAGCGTGCTGCGCAGGTTATTGGGCTGCACAAAAGTGAACCACATACAACCGGTAATAAACAGCAGGGAATACAATAAGGTGATAAAATGATACCGTACCAGCTTCTCAGCCGTTGTTTTGCGTTGTACCAGTGCAATGGTGGTAATGCAGGCAAACGCCGTACAAAACAGGAACAGCAAAACCTTGGCATAATATTGCCACACACCCGGTAATGTTTTATTATAGTTAATCACCAGCGCCGAAGCAAACAACAGCAGGCAGGTTACCCCAACAAAACGCGCCAGCCAACCCGTTACTTTCAGGTTCTGCAACCGCACGGTTTGCTGAAAATCTTTGCGGTACGCTTTATCGATGGCAGTGAATAAATATAAGGTCATGGATTGTTCAAGGGCATGAATAGAAGCAGAGAATGGTTACGGATACTATTGGGTTGAATTATAGAAGTTGCATTTGCAGTAGTTGTTATAGGATAAAAAGTGGATTATTCTTTAAGGATGACAAATATATTATAAAATGAATGCCGTGCCAAACAACCCACCCCGTTTGTATGACGCAGATCATATATTAATATTTATTTCATCTATTACAGGTTATCAGGAAATAAATTACAGCCAGAAACAAGGAGTAAAAATAACTAAAAAAGCCGTGCCCCCATTAAGTTGAAACGGGCTGCACGGCTTTGTGTTATATCAATTAATGTACTGCGATTGGTATATCGCTGCACCTCTATTTTACCGTAGTAGCATCATCAATTAAAAACACCAGGTTACCCCTGTGTGCTTTTACTTCTTCATTTGCTGCAGGTGTGGCAGTGAGTTTTGCTTTCAGCTTTTTGAGCGTGTTGCGGGCTGCTGCCTGTGCAATATCATCATAACCGCCACGCTCTGCCAGCATTTGTGCCAGGGCTTTTACGTAGGTGGTTTGCAGGTACTGGCGGTATACGTTTACATTGCCGTTGATATCTGCATCGAAGATGGCCCTGGTTAAATCGTTCAGCACATCTACTGCAGTATACTGGTTGCCGTACAAACGGGTGGCTGTAATACGCTGCAGGGTTTGTGCATGCAGCAGGTGCGAAATGGCGCCAACTGCAAGTGTGTTATATACAGCGGTTACCTTGGGATCTTCTGTTGTGCTGAAGAAGTTAAAACCGCGGCGCTGTGTTTGCAGGTAAGGAATTACCTGTGCATCTGCATCAAAGGCATTTGGTGCAAAAACATTGCGGGCCAGCACATCCATGGCTTTTTTCTGGTAAGCCAGCGGTACCGGTGTATACGGTTTGGTGGCACCTGTTTCGCCTACAAAACTGCGGTCGATGTACACACCACCAATGTAACGGCTTACTGCTGCAATCATGGAGTTACGCTGACCGTTGAGCAGGTTGTACCGCGCACGCAGCTCGGCATAACTTGCATCCGGGCGGGCATACTTGGTTTTGAGTTTGCCCATTAACAGGTTCACCAGTTTAAAACGGTCGTCGGCATAACCTACGGCATCGCTGGTTAAATCGTTCACGTTTACACGTGGGTCTATGGCCTTGCCTGCTGCACGCATGTCATCGGCATCATTGCCAAACATCAGTCCGGGTTCGTTGCTGCGCGCCAGTATACGTTTGCGGAAAGCAGCTTCTTCTGTTTCACTGGCAGTAGGTGTATAGGCAAATTCAATGGCCCATAAATCGTACGGACCAGGCTTGGTAGTGTAGTAATCGCCCTGTTTACTGCGGTCGAGACTTACATTGATGGCAGGATAATCCATTACGCTACCCTGTAAGCCCAGTTTGTGCGTGATCTCTGTATTGTTGATTTCTGCAGGGCTCAGCATCTGGCTGGCTTTCATGTTGTGCATTAAGCCCATGGTATGCCCCATTTCATGCAGTATCAGGTAATACAGGAACTGTTTGTGCATTTCCTTTAATTCGTTGTCCGGCGCACCTGCCGCTTCCAGCGCGGTAACACCAGTAAGGAACTGCATTTTCAGTTCAGCAGCCATATTGCACATTTCAGGTTTGGCGCTGTTGGCCAAAGCCTGTTGTGCGGGCTGTGTTGCGCCTGCAAAGGTAGCGGTGGTTACATTCAGCGGCAGGTTGCTGCCAGCCATAGCGGGACTTCCGGGGTTGTTGAATATTTCATCGTACACCGGTGTAAAGCTGCCGCTGTACCATTCTACCATAATATCGGCACCCAGTATTTCACCGCTCAGCGGGTTTACAAAGCTGGGTCCGTAAGCGCCATAGGCAGGGTACGGTGAGCTTACCCAGCGAATTACATTATAACGGATATCACCAGCTTCCCAGGTAGCCGTATCCGGCTGCACTTTCATTACCACGGCGTTTTTGAAACCGGCTTTCTCGAAAGCTTCGTTCCATTTTTCACCGGCAGCTTTAATCACATCCCTGTATTCAACAGGCGTAGTGTTTTCAATGTACCAGGTAATGGGTGTAACAGGTTCGCTGAGCGCAGCGGAAGGATCTTTTTTCACCAGGTTCCAGCGGTGTATCATATCACGGAAAGGTGTGGGTGATATGCTGGTTTGGTCGGTTACTTCTTCGGTAAAGAAACCTACACGCGGGTCATCCAATCTTGGTTTAAAATTGTCTTCAGGCAGTTCAAGAAAGGAATGCTGTACGCGGATACGGTTAAAACGCGCATCAGCAATGTCTTTTCCGCCACCGTTAAAAGGCATGGGATTGTCGTACGCGAGATCCACCACCACATCGGTATTAAGCGGGTAAGCACGCACTTTCACCAGCTGGCTTTTACCGGGGTTTAAACCGCCCAGGTTAAACACGGCACCCGGCGGAATACCGGGCGGGAAGGTTGGCTTTATCTGGTCGAGCTTTTCGCCCATAAACAGGCCATCGCCCGATACCAGGTAACCGGTGCTGTCTTCTGCCACAATTTTCTCTGTGAGGAAGATGGCTTCAGGCTGGTTTACATCAGCCGATTTGCTTACCGGGTTGGCAGGATCGTAGTAGAAATTGGTGTTCATGCGCTGGAATTCCAGCCTGTCGTAATACTTTTTAATACAGATCACCGCATTGTCGCGGTAAGTGCCTTTGTTCAGTCCCAATGAAGCCGGGCCATTCTCAGAGAAGCTCTGGTAGATGTATTTTTTTCCCAGCTGGCCTTTGCTTACGAAGATCTGTGTATTGCCATTGGCAGTATCCAGGTAAACGGTAAACAGTCCTTCCATTTTCTTGTTGCCTTTGGTTTTATCGGCAATGGAAGTCTTTTTAGGGGCGCTGGCGGCAGCGGATTTGGCGGTATCGGCCAATGCTTTTTTTACGTTGGCGGGCAATGTTTGCGCATGGGTGCTGTTGACCAGCAATGCGCCTGCCGCAATAAGGGTACAGGTGACGAGGGTAGTCTTCATTTACAGTTATTTTCTTTGGCTAAATATAAGGGATTGCGCCTATGCATACATCAGCTTGTGATAAATGGCGGAAAGTGTATATCGGGCAGGCAGCGTTACATGCGGGCTAATCTGCCTGCGCTGCGTGCATCTTCCGGCCAAATCATTATCTTTACCAGTATTACATCAAAGATTTAAGCACAGATACATTGAATTTTACAGAATTTGGTTTTGATGAACGGTTAATGGATGGGATCGATTCGATGGGTTATGAAACCGCCACCCCGGTTCAGGAGCAGGTAATTCCCCCTATCATCGAAGGAAGGGATATTATTGCCTTTGCGCAAACTGGCACCGGTAAAACAGCCGCTTTCCTGTTGCCCGTAATTCATAAACTGCTTACCCAGCCGCACGATGCGCAGCAAATCAACGCCATGGTTATTGTGCCTACGCGTGAACTGGCCGTGCAGATCGCCCAATCTATGGAGGCTATCTCCTACTTTACTTCTGTTAGCTCTATCGCTGTTTACGGCGGTAACGACGGATCGCTGTTTTCTGCAGAGAAAAAAGCTTTGTCGCACGGGGTTGACATGGTGATATGCACCCCCGGCCGCATGATTGCCCACCTGAACATGGGTTACGTAAAGCTGGACGGCCTGAGATACCTGGTACTCGACGAAGCAGACCGCATGCTGGACATGGGCTTCTACGACGATATTAACCGCATTATCTCTTACCTGCCCAAAGAAAGGCAGAACCTGCTGTTTTCAGCGACCATGCCTCCCAAGATCAAGAAGCTGGCAGCCAGCATTTTATGGAACCCAGTTGAAATAAGTATCGCCATTTCCAAGCCACCGGAGAAAATAGTACAGGAAGCTTTCGTGGTGTACGAACCACAGAAAATACCCCTGGTAAAATACCTGCTCACCAATGGTGATTTCTCCAGCGTACTGGTATTCTGTTCCCGCAAACAGAATGTAAAAGCGTTAACCGCCGAGCTGAAAAGAGCCAACCTGCCGGTTGACCAGATTCACTCAGACCTGGAGCAGGACAAACGCGAGCAGGTACTGGTTGATTTCCGCAACAAGAAACTCAGCATCCTGGTAGCTACCGACATTTTAAGCCGCGGTATTGATATTGAAGATATTGACCTGGTTATCAACTACGACGTACCGAACGACGGCGAGGATTATGTACACCGCATTGGCCGTACAGCCCGCGCAGCAACAGAAGGTACTGCCTATACTTTTATTGAAGAAAAAGAGCAAAACAAGTTTGCCCGTATTGAGCAATTACTGGGACATGCCGTTACAAAGGCACAGGTACCGGAGCAATTCGGTCCTACCCCTGAATACACGCCTCATGTGCGTCGCGGCAGTGGCGGCGGAGGCGGCAAACGCCGGTTTCATCACAAGGGTGGCCCCAAACGCCACTCTGGTAACAGGAAACCGTAAACAACTCATTTTAAATACATTGCAGCTGTTAACGCTTATTTGCCTGCAGCTACATCATTCAAAAGCCCGTACATTTTACGGGCTTTTTTTATGTTTGAAAGTTGAAGGTTTGACGTTTTATGTTTGACGTTTAAGGCTTCCCCGTTTATTATGCGCGTTACAGCCGATATCGCCTCATTTATTCTTAACTACAACTTCAATCAACGACACCTAACCATATAACTATCAACCCATTTCAACCATCTATCTCAAATACCCCTTTTGACACGGTACAGTATTTGGATTACTCACCCACATCTAACCAAACTATAGCCATATGCGATTCCTGCTGGTACTTATTATCCTGATAATCATAGGCGGCACTGTATTTTATTTCCTTCCCGGCACTATCCACCTCGAAAAATCCATGGTATTGAAAGCAAAGCAACCGGTGGTATACCGTGCCCTGAGCAATACCAATGAATGGAAAAAATGGGCGGAATGGCTGCGCTCCGATCCGGGAGCAACCATCACGTATAATGGTCCGGCTGCAGGTTCGGGTGCACGTTTAAACTGGAGCAGTGATGTAGCGGATTATGGTGAAGGCGATGTTTTAATTGAATCGACCCAGGAGCCTGGTCAGCTCAGGGCCACCATTACCTATAAAAAATACGGTGTTGCGGGAAACAGCTTCCTGGTAGAAAACACCGGTAACGGCACCCGCGTTATCTGGACCTCTGATGTGGTGATCAGCAACTGGTTCAATAAAGTATATGCAAACAGCTGGCGCAAACGCTTCAACACCTGGATGGATGCCAGCCTCAGGAACCTCGACGAATACACGGCTGCCGAACCCGAATACCCCCTTGTTCAGCAAGACACCATGCTGCACAAGGTAGACAGCCTGAACCGCCAGATAGATTCCCTGCGAAGCGCCAGGAAAGACACGGTGTACGTGCCATAGCAAGATATTCCTGTGCAGAGCTGCGAGGTTGGTTGCTCGCAGAATACGCGGAAAACGCTGAAATCTTAAGCGAAGATCAAAGCGCATTTTAACGCGCTGAAGCCGCCTGCCACGGCAACAGATACCATCGCTCTAGCATCGTTCGACCATCGTTCGGGCTTTTGCACTTATCAATTTCACGCAAGGATCGCAAGGGAACAAAGCCGCAAAAGATTTGCTTAGATGGCCCCGACTGTCGATTCTCGATTCCCGAACACGCCTACACCCCGCAGGGTATCCCCAAAACAATGAAAGGTGTACTCCTTGCGGAACACACCTTTTTTTGAACGCTTATCTCTTTATTATTTTTATCCTGCTTCTTTCTTTTTTACGGAAAGTTGTGGGATATGTTTCAACGTAGAGAATCACCGTTCTTTGATGATAACAGTAGCAAAACCGTACCAGATTTCATGTATGCCAACAGAAAGAATAAGCCGGCTATTTATCAGTACATTAATTATCTGTGATTTTTTTACTGCATTTCCCGGAACGGCAAAGTGTGGAATAGCTTCAACCATAGCTGTAGAATAATGGATCAGGCCTGTTGTTTCTTCACCCGGAGGAACTGCATAGCCCGTTTTTTGTGGGGCTGGTGCGTTACACATATTCTGCAAAGCCATGCAACCATCCAACCATCCCGCAATTGAACCATCTTTCCCGCCATGGCACGATTTTTCCCTTACAGCCCGGTAAAAGGTAACTTATGAATACAAACCGCTTGTCACCCTCCATCACCGCATCCCTTAATGCACAAATGACCAAGGAAGCACATGCTTCACAGATCTATCTTTCTTACGCATCCTGGGCGCAGAGTGAAGGATACGACGGCATTGCGAACTTCCTGTTCAGGCATGCCAAAGAAGAACGCAACCACATGATGAAATTTCTCGAATACATTCTTGAAAGAGGCGCGCGTGTTAAAATAGACGCCATTCCCGAACCTGGTCCTGACCCGCTGCATGTGCAGGATTGTTTTGAAAAAGTATTTCAGCAGGAGCTGGACAATACGAAGGGCATTTACCAGCTGGTGAAACAGAGCTTTACGGAAGAAGACTGGGCCACCTGGAATTTTATGCAGTGGTTTGTAAAAGAACAAACCGAAGAAGAAACACTGGCTATTAACCTGCTCGATAAAATCAAGATTGCCGGCGGCGCACAAGCCAGCAGCGATGCCCTATACGCACTTGACCGCGACCTCGAAAAAACACCCGATGACGCAGAACTTGCAGAAGACAAATCACAGGATAACCCGTAACAGCCGGCTTCGAGCTTCGAGCTACAAGCTGGTAGCGGATAGCTGTAAGTAGCTGATAGCGATTAGCTTTTAGCCTTTGTGCAGATGCGGCTGTGAGGACACAGCCGCGGGCAAAGCGAAGGTGAATCGACTGTCGATTCTCGATTCTCGATGGCTCTCAAAATTCACGATTGCCGCTTCTCCTGCAACAGCATGTGCATTGCATCCTGCAGGGAGCCTGCGCGGTTTACTTCACCGGCGTTGATAAAGAATATTTCGTCTGCTGATTCAATGGTATTCAGCCTGTGCGCGATGATCACCCTGGTGGTGGTAGCAGGCAGCCTGCGCAGGATGTCTTCCAGCAGCTGTTCTGTTACGGTATCAATGTTGGCCGTGGCCTCATCCAGTATCAGCAGCGATGGGTTACGCAACACCGCGCGCATAAACGCCAGCAGCTGTTTCTGGCCAAGGCTGATGCTGTCGCCGCTGTTGCTTACCGTTGTGTCCAGCCCATTGTCAAAACGCGCCAGCAGGGCTTCCAGTCCGGCGTCATGCACTACCTGTACCAGTTGTTCATTGGTATAATCCAGGTATTGCTCATTGCCATACAGGATATTCTCCCGCACTGTACCTGAAAACAGGAAGGGCTCCTGCAAAATAAACCCGATGGTAGTGGCGCGTGTAGTGGCGTCGTAAGAACGTATGTCTTTTCCTTCCAGCATTATTTTGCCTTCGGTGGGGTCGTACAAACGCGCGATGAGTGAAGCGGTAGTAGTTTTACCACCACCGGTGGGGCCAACAAATGCATATGTTTTGCCACGCTCCAGTGTAAAGCTGATATGGTGCAGTACCGGTTTGCCATTGGGATAACCGAAGCTTACGTCTTTAAATTCAAGCAGCGCGGGCTGCACGGGGAAACTGTTATCCTGCACGGTTTCCAGGTTCGATTCCAGCGCCAGCAATTGGGAAATTCTGTCCCACCCTGCCATGGCTACCTGGAAATTAGCCCACAGCGCAGCCAGCTGGCGCAGCGGGTTGTAGAAGTTGTTAACGTATGCCAGGAAGCTGATGAGCAAACCCACCGTAAACGATCCGGTAGCAATTAGGTAAATACCCATTACCAGCACCACTACCTGGCCAAGGTTGGCAGAGAGGCCATACACCGGCATAAATATATTGTTGGCAACGCCTGCTTTCATGGCCGTGGTATAGTTCTGCGTATTCACCTGTTCAAAACGTTCCCTGAAATAGTCACGCCGGTTAAAGGCAATGATCACTTTAAAGTTGTTGAGGCTTTCCTGTATTTCGGCGCTCATGCCACCTACGCTTTTCAGGTTAAGTGCATTGGTGCGTTTTACCCAGGGCGATGCCAGCTTTGTAAATACCACTATCAGCAATGCCGGCGCAAGGGCTGCACTACCCAGTTCAATGTGAATACTAAGCAGGAAAATGCCTGCACCGATCATGATAATCAGGCTGCCTACAAACTGCATGAGTGACTGTGAAAAAAACTGGTTGAGTTTATCGGTATCGTTGTTGATGCGGGAGATAAGATCACCTGCTTTATTCTGGTTGAAGAAAGCCACCGGCAGCTCCTGCAGCTTGCGGAACACGGCATTGCGCAGCTGAAACAGCAAACGCTGTCCAACCCCGCCCATTAAACGTGTTTGCACATAACTGGTGCAGAAACCCACCAGGTACATGGCCAGCAGAAAGCCGGATATTACCAGCAACCCGTGGTATTCCTTGTGCTGCACATAGTGGTCAATTGCATAACCCACCAGCAGCGGGCCAGACAGGTTGATGAGTGCATTGATGATAATAAAAAGGCAGGCCAGGTATAACTTGCCTTTTTCTTCTGCGATCAGTGCAAACAGCTTGCGCAACACGGCAATGGTGGATTTCTTCTCCGGCGCCGATGCTGAGAGCTGGTTTAAATCGTATGACTGGTTGTTCATGTAACTATTTTTACAGTACGCCGTTCTGAACGGTTTCGTAATGACTGGTGCTGCGTTGTGACTGGTAAATCTGGATGTATTCAGGGCAGGATGCCAGGAGTTCTTCATGTGTGCCTTTGGCAATCACCTCTCCTTCCATCAGCAGTATAATCTGCTCGTAATGTGTTACGGCTGCAATTTTCTGCGTTACCGAAATCAGTGTAATGCCCGGGTAGTTGCGGCGAACATTGTCCAAAATACGCTGCTCGGTTTGTGTATCAACACGCGCGGTAAAATCATCCAGCAGCAATACGCGCGGGTTAATGGCCAGCGCCCTGGCCAGCATAATGCGTTGCTTTTGTCCGCCAGACAAACTGGAGCCTCTTTCCGAAACAACTGTATCCAGCTGCTGCGGCAGTGAAGCAATAAAATCGCCTAATTCAGCGGTATCAATTGCACATTGCAGGTCTTCGCTGGTAACGCTGCTGTTAAAGGCGATGTTATCCCGCACACTCATGTTAAAGATGATGCTATCCTGGAAAACCAGTCCCAGCTGCGCATGCAGGCGCTCCTTATTGTATTCGGCAATGGTATGACCATCATAGGTAATGCGCCCCTCATCCGGCTGAATCAATGCAGCCAGCAGGTACAGCAGTTGTGATTTACCACCCGCAGTAGGACCAATGATCGCTGTTTTACTGCCTGGTGCCGCTTCAAACGAAACCTGGTTCAGTGCTTTTTTGCCACCATAGTTAATCGTTACCGATTCAACGGCAACAGCCCCTTTCAATGGCTCGGCAATAGTGCCTGTATCTTTAACATCGGGCGCATCCAGTATCTCTACAAGACGATTGTATGATGCAGTTGCCTGCGCAATCACATTGCTCATAAATCCAATCACCAGTATCGGGAAAATAAGGATAACGAGATAGCTGTTAAAGGCAGCAAAATTACCGAGCGACATGCTGCCGGATATTACGAAATGGCCGCCCAGCGCAAGTATCGCCAGTATGGCCATGTTCGCGGTAAATTGTATTACCGGTATCAGTGCTGCAAACAAACGCAGGATAGACAAACCAAGATCACGCGCATCTGTGTTGGCACGCAGGAACTTATCATACTCCAGTTGCTGCGAATTAATCACCCGCACCAGCATAGAGCCGAGTATGCTTTCATTGATCACCTTATTTAACCAGTCAATGATTTCACGGCTGCGCTTGAACAGCGCGCGCACTTTGCGCAATACCATAAAAAACGTAATACCGATAATGGGTATCAGCAGCAATACTACCAGCCCCAGCCGCCAGTTAATGCTCAGCAGCAGAATGCTGGCGCCTACAATCACGAATATGGAAGAAGTGATGGAAACAATGGCCTGTGCAACAAACATTTTAATCGCATCCACATCACTGGTTAAGTTGGTGAGCAGTTTGGATGGATTGGCCTTTTGAATGAACACGTAAGATTGCCGGGAGATTTTATCAACCAGTTGCGTACGCAGGTTACGCGCTACTTTCTCAGATGCATAGGTTTGTACAATACTTTGCAGGTAAGTGACCACGAAAATAAACAGCGCTGCAGCCAGGAACCACAGCAGCGTGTGTTTGAGCACATAGGTACCGGCCGTATAGCTGTCAATACCGCGGGCAATAATGCCGGGCAATAACAGGTTTACACCGTTGCTGAACAAGGCCAGTACCACCAGCATTACCAGCATTTTTCTGTAAGGTTTCAGCAAGCTGAAGATACCCGGTTTGGACTTTCCAGCGGGAGCTGCCTGCCCTTTTTGTTTACGCATATGCCAAATTACGCCAGGCAAAGCATCTTGTCAAAAAAACAAGTACACCCCGGCTATGAAGTTGGACGAATGAACAGAAGAAATATTTTACTTTTTGCGGAAAAAGAGGAAGCCATTTACTGGATAACAAAAAACCGGCAGCCAGTGTTCACCAGCCGCCGGTTTTAAGAAAGCTGCAGGCGCAGCATTGTATTATATGTTACCGAAGAAGTCCTTCGGACAAAAAATGCCTAAACGGGAATCGACAATCGAGATGATTGCAGCGAATGTTGCCGGTGGGGACACCGGCAACGGCGGCTGTTTTATTCACTAGTGACTATTCACTTCACGATTGATGCTATTTCACCGTGATCGCCCTAGACTGTGAAGTATATGCACTGAAATAACCCAGCGCACCACCGGTAATATTGGTAACCGGGTTGGCAGGTATGCCATTGCCTTCGCCCGTGGCCGACTGATCCATGCTGTAAAAGTAGTTGTACACCGGCCTGTCGGTATTCTGCATTTCAATTACCACATGATCGCCCACATGCAGCGTACTGTCAGGATCGTTGCGGCGCAGGGAAAACGTATTGGTTTCACCATCGGTAAAATCATCGTTGCCATAGTAGATGGTTTTGTCCACATTGCCATTGATGATCTGTTCAAAATGGTAATTATCCCCCTGGCCCGGTATATCGGTATAGGCAGGCACAATCACCTTGGCTATTTTACCAAACAGCGCCTGGTCTAATACATAAATGCTATCCAGCGGCACCTGCCTCGGCATGGTAGAGCTGGCGGTAAATACATTGCTACCCACGTTTACCTGCAACTGGTAAGTACTGCCTATTTTACCCTGCAGTTGCTGCGTCTGGTACACACCTGCACTTACTTCTTTCAGTGTTTCAGTGAAAGCAGCCTGTACATCTGTAATGGTAACAGTTGCGCCACTTACGCCGGGGAATGTATTGTCTTCCTCGAAGTTTTTGGTTTGTGTAATACGTACTGTATACGGACCTGCCAGGTTGGTGACATTACCCTCCACTACATACTTTGCAGGTACACTTCTCAAATCGGTATGAATAACCTTGGTACAGGCTGCTGCACCGGAGAGCAGGCATACAGCCATTCCTATCAATGTATTTCTGGTCACTTGCTTAGAATTTAAAGTTATACGAAACAGATGGAACAAAGCTGAACAAAGAAGTCTGCACCGCTTCTGTACGCTGCGGGTTGTCTTTGGCTTCGCGGAAAGTGATCACGTAAGCATTCTTGCGGCCATAGGCATTGTACAGGCTGAATGAAAGCTCAGAAGAATATTTCTTATGCTTTTTCAGCTGCAGTGTTGCACCCAGGTCAAGACGGTGGTAGGCCGGCATGCGGTAACCATTGCGCTCGGTGTAATAAAAGATTACACGATCATCCACTTTGTATTTGCCGCTTGGGAAACTAACGGCATCACCGGTGTAGTATACCCAGTTGGCAGATAAGGACCATTTTTTATTGAGCTGGTACATACCAACAAGGGCAATATCATGCGTTCTGTCCTGCCTGGCATTGTACCACTGGTTGTTGTTGATACCGTCGATCTGTTTTTCAGATTTAGACAGTGTATAGCTTACCCATCCTGTAAAACGGCCTGCTTTTTTACGCAGCAGCCACTCAATACCATAGGCCCTGCCCCTGCCAAACAGCAGCTGTGTTTCAATCGCGTCGTTTGAATAAATATCAGCGCCATCGCGGTAATCAATCTGGTGCTGCATGGTTTTGTAGTAAGCCTCTACTGTTAACTCATACATATTGTTTTTCAGGTTGCGGTAGTAGCCAACGGAGAACTGGTCAGAGATCTCGGGTTTAATGATATTGTTGGTCACAATCCATTTGTCTGTTGGCAACGAAGCGCTTGATCCGGAGAGCAGGTGCATGTTCTGCGTATTGCGTACATACGATGCTTTTACAGAAGAGCTGCTGTTGAACTGGTAACTCAATGCCAGCCTTGGTTCAGGATATACATAGGTTTTTACGATAGCGCCGCTGTTGTAGTAAGTCGTATCGAGTATTTTACCATTGTGGTCTATATCATAGAAATTACCCTTGCCCAGCGCACTGAAAACAGACAAGCGCATACCATACGAGAGGTTAAAATTGCGCGCTACCTTCCAGTCGTTGTTCAGGTATACGGCATTCTCCCAGCCATACCTGTTCTGGAAACTGGTATCATGCAAACCGGATGTGGCGGTTACTTCACCGGGGCGGATGGTATGGTAAATACTGTTCCAGCCAAAGCGAATGGTGTTGCGTGGGTTCAGGTACAGCTGCCAGTCCTGCTTCAGGTTCCAGTCGCGCAGCTGTGAAAATATCTTGAAATCGCTGCCATTGTCGTTGATCTCGATATTGTAGTTGTAGTTGCTGAATATGGCCGATGTATTCACAAACAGCTTCGATCCGAAGTTGTGGTTCCAGCGAACGGTACCGGTGGCATTACCCCAGGTTAAGCCAAACACATTGTTGAAGCCCAGCTTGTCCCTGCCGAAATAACCGGATACATACAGGCGGTCGTTTTTGCCGAGGTTAAAGTTGAGCTTGGCATTCAGATCATAGAAGTACAGGCTGTTTTTGTTGATGGTAGAATCGTTGCTGAGCTTGAGAAACGCATCTACATAAGTCCTGCGTCCTGTTACCAGGAAAGAAGATTTATCTTTCTCTATCGGGCCTTCCGCATCAATCTTTGCCGAGATTAAACCGATACCGCCGTTTACGTGGAAGTCCTGGTTGTTGCCATCATTCATACGCACGTCTACCACAGAAGACAACCTGCCGCCGTACTGTGCGGGCATGCCGCTTTTGTACAGCGTTACGTCTTTAATGGCATCTGCATTAAACGTTGAGAAAAAACCGAGCAGGTGCGATGCATTGTACACAGGTGCATCATCCAGCAGAATCAGGTTCTGGTCTACCCCGCCGCCACGCACATAAAACCCGCTGTTACCTTCGCCTGCGGCTTTTACACCGGGCAGCAGCTGCATGGTTTTTAATACATCGCGTTCACCCAGCAGTACGGGAATGTTTTTGGTTTCCTTGATAGAGAGGTGCTCCACACCCATTTGTGTGCTGCTGATGCTGCGGCCTTTGCTTTGCGCGCTCACGGTAACATCCTGCAGGGTATTGCTTTCTTCCTGCAGCTGCGTGTTGAGCTCCGTGTTTTTGTTAAGGTCTACTTCAATCTGTTGTGCCTGTAAACCCACAGCTGCAATAATTACTGTGTACCTGCCCTGTGGCAGGGTAAGTGAAAAGAATCCGTAATCATTGGTTACTACGCCTGTGTTTTTTCCCTGCACGGTTACCGTTGCACCGATAATGCTTTCACCCGATTTCTTCGATCGGACAGCACCGCTGATGGTGTAACGCTGTTGTGCCAGTACGGGAGAAACAACAGCCATACAAAACGTAATGATGCACATGATAAGAACTGGTGTGATCGTTGCTTTTCGCATAAGAACTGGTTAATTGAACAGAACTGGTTTTGTTTATTGGAAAATGGCAATCTGTACCCCGCCCATAACGCCGCAATATAAACCGTAAATATGATCGCCACTTGTTTTATGCCAGAAATAGTGTGTACTGAGGTCGCTGTTTCTTGTAATGGTTGCAGCTACAAAGTTGAGTGTTGGCCCGCCGTATATCGCTACACTTTTCGCTACACGCAGCGATGGCAGTATACGCAGCGCGCCGTTTAAATAATCGCCGCCTTTAAAATCAGTTAGCCAGGTGCTGGATAACTCTGTATTCAGGCGCCATTGTTTGGCACGTACCAAATGCGCACCCAAACCAGCCTCCAGTCCATACCTGTTTTTCTCACTGCTGAAATTATACGCCAGTCCAAGTATTCCATACAGCACCCTGCCGCCGGAGCGGAAGCTGATTAACCCGGTGTAGTTTTCTGTAATGGCAGCGCCTATATAGCCTTCGCCGTTTTTAATGATGTTCACAATGCCGATAGGGTAATCGCTGCTGTCAGCAATATTGATAAACCCTGCCAGCTGCACGCCTTTTACCTTGCGTGCAATATTGATAAACCCTGCCACCTGGGTGTTTACATCTCCTGCCCTGTTCATAAAACCGGCCAGCTGTACGCCTTTGTAAGCTGCCTGCGCATGCCTGCCTGTAACAATGTTGCCAAAGCCTGCCATTGCAAGCCCTTTACCGCCACCATACAGGTTAAGAAAGCCTGCGCCCTGCACGCCGTTCGACTGGTGCCTGGTATAATTGGCAAAACCGGCCAGCGTTACGCCCTTCGCCGTATTGCCGATATGATTGTAGAAACCGGAAGTCTGCAGCCCCCTGGCACTGTCGAGTATAATATTGGAGAAGCCTGCGAGCGCTACATTACGCTCTGTGCGCGATACGCCTGCAATGGCATGTAATGAAAAGCCGTTGCTGTATTGCGGCGCTGCCGTACCGTTCGTACTGATGGGATACACCAGGCCAACATGCGCCGGTGCTGATTTTTGTGCGTGTAATGATAAGCCAATGCATAAACCTATAACGAGTAATGCTGCCTTACTATTGCGTGTGTAAAATGGTATGTTTCTTTTTTCCACTGCTGTTGCTTTGTTTGAGTAATTCGACAAGCAATGGATACTTTCCCCCTACGCCGCAGGTAAATTTATTTTTAAAGAGCAGAAAGGAATAACGAACATCACACTTTAAACCTTTAAACAATGAAACAATTGAACCTTTCTAGAACAACGCAATCCCGAACTGCCAGCCCGTCCAGGTGAACAGCCCTTTGCCATTGGTAATATCATGCTCACGCAGGGGAAAGTATTTGTACCCTTCGGCAGTTTGCGGTTTTTCGGTGTGGTAAAAGTTATACGCAGGCCCTGCGAAAAGGGCAATGTTTTTTGCAATACGGTACTGTAATGCAGCATGTGCACGGTACAATTGGGCAAGGTTGTTCCAGCTGCCGAGATACAGTTGTTGTGCGGTGGCTTCCAGCGTAAGCGCAAATGCAGGTGTGAAGTAAAAACCGGTGCCCAGTCCGTAACCGAAGCCAAATGCTTTTTTACCTGCAGTGGTATTGATACCTGCCAGTAAAATACTGTACAGCTTTTTGTTACCTGCACGGTAGGCCAGGTTTACATTGGTAACATCATTCGCATATACCAGCAGCTGGTGATACCCTACTTTGCTGATGTTGATTAAACCGATACTGTAACCGCGCGATGTATCGGCAATATTGATCAACCCTATCTGCACACCTTTCAGTTTGTGTGTGTAATTGAGTATGCCTGCCACCTGTACGCCGTTCACCAATCTGCGGCCGATGTTGGCTATACCTGCCAGCTGTACGCCATGTGCTTCACCACCCGCAATATTCACAATACCTGTAGCCTGTACACCATGTGTATTGGAAGATACATGGTTGTAATAACCACTTGCCTGCACACCGCCCATACTGCCTTTGATGATATTAAAACCACCGGACAGCTGCACGCCATTCAGTGAATCGAGTACGGTATTGCTGAAACCCGCGGCCTGCACGCCATATACATGCCCGCCCACTACGTTGAATAAACCGGCCAGCTGCACATAACGTACATTCCGCTGGCTGATGTTAAACAGTCCGGCCACTTCTGCGCCGTCCAAACCGGCCGTGTACCCGCCCAGTATGTTTAAGGAAGCCTTGTTCACTACCTGTGAGCCCATTTTATTGTGCGTGCTGAGACCCGGTGTAATTGACATTTGCACGGGCTTGGTGGTAAAAAAACTATTGAGGTTAAGACTGCGCATTTTTTGTTTGGAAGAGAGAAAGAACCGGCCCAGCCAGGTCTTTTCCACTTTCACATGTTTGGTTACCACCACAGGCGTTAACTCGGCAACAGGCGCCGGTACAATGCTCAGCTGCAATTGCTGATCGTACCCTGCTGCAACAGGCAGCACGGTATCCTGGTACATATCCTTGCTTACATTAATGGTGGCCGCTGCATAGCGCCCGCGTAAACGCAGCCTGAAATAACCTTTGTCATTGGTGAGTGCCGATACCAGCTGCTGCGTTTCGTATACACTGGCCCCCGAAACATAAGAGCCTGAGTTTTTATCCGTCACATAACCGCTGATGTAAAACCAATGCTCACGTACCGATGCAGCGGGCAGCAAAATGAGGTACCCGGGTGTTTCATGGTATTCAAAACGCCCGCCCAGCAAGCCGTCCAGCACATTTTTAACAGGTACATGCACGGCATGGCAATTCACCAGGCTGTCTGCATTCAGCAGGATGCTGTTGTACGAAAAGTAAAAGCCTCCCTGCTTCCCCAGCCTGTTCAATACCTCGCCAAGCGGTCGCTGTTCTGCGTGTAATACAATATCCTTTGTTAAAACAGATTGTGCGCAAACACGGCCGGCCGGTGCCAAAAGCACCAGCAACAGCAGGCGACAGACTACATTCATCAAATGATCACTCATCCGGGTATTACCTGATAATAATCTTATCTCCCTCCTTCACAATGCTAAGGCTGGCAGCAGGCTGAAATGTTTGCCTGATTATTTCCAGGATTTCGTTTAATGACTGGTTATGAAATGTGGTGGTAAGCTGCAGGTTGCGCAGGTTACTGCCGGCTATTTCAATATGGGCATTGTATGCTTCGTTCAGTTTGTCTACCAGTTTATATAAGGGCGTTTTATTGCAGACAAATGTTTTGGTGCGATAATAATTGTACAGTTCATCACTGTTAACCTGTTTCAGCGGTTTTACATCTTCGTCAGATACCAGGGCTTTTTCATTGGGCTGCAACTGTACGGCATACTGGTGTTTGCTTACCTGCACGCTGCCGGTTTCTACAATCACTTCCGTTTCGCGCGCTTTGGTGCGCACGTTAAACGATGTACCCAACACTTTTATCACGGCATCGCTGGCGTAAATGATAAAGGGTTTGTCTGCACGCGGGGCCACGTTGAAAAAAGCTTCGCCCGAAAGCGTGATGGCGCGCTCACCTCCTGTAAAATGCGCCATATAATGAATAGATGATTGTTTATTCAGTGTTACGATTGAGCCATCAGGCAGTGTATCGGTTACTACGGCATCCTGTGCATACAGGTTCAGCAGGCGGTTGCTGTTGTAGGCATGCCATAGCCAAACACCTGTTGAAATAAGCAGTAACACAGCAGCCGCCATCAGCGGGCGCAGCCATTGCCGCATGTTTTTTACCGGTGCAGGCTGTTCCTGCGCGGGCTTGCTGCGGCGTTGTTTAAACCGTTGCCAGGCAGCTTCTTCGTCTACTTCACTGGTGGCAGCCAGTTGTTTGCTTTGCTGCCAGATTAATTCGAACTGCTGAAAATAACGCTGGTTGTTGTCTGATAATGCCAGCCATTGCGCCACCTGCTGCCGCTCTGCAGCAGAAGCTTCGCCCAGCAGGTATTTTACCAGCAGCTCGTCAATAATATCGGATGATTCCATTTTCAATGCGTACGGTTTACAGGTTCAGGAGGAATAAAAGCAGCATAGGTAAAAAATCAACCAGCTTCAGTCTTAACAGCCGCAATGCCTTACCCATCTGGTTTTCCACGGTTTTAACAGAAATGCCCAGCCGCCCTGCAATTTCGTGATACTTCAGTTCTTCAAACCGGCTCATCTGGAAAATGGTGCGGCATTGTTCCGGAAGCGATTGCAGCGCCTGGTCCAGCTTCTCTTCAAGATCGCGCAATAGCAGTTTCCTGGAAGCACCTTCTGTATTGGGTGACATATGATACGATGAATAAGTTTGATAAGCGGTTTTTACCTTCTGGTGTTTCAGGTGGTTCAGACTTTCATGGTATACCGAGCGGTAGAGGTAGGCAGCAAGCGACTGTTTGATATCGATGCGGTCTGATTTTTCCCACAGCCGCACAAACACATTCTGCACCAGCTCTTCTGCAGTAGCATCATTGCGCACAATGGTGCAGGCATATGCATGCAGTGCCTTGAAGTGTTGCTTAAAAGCCTGCTCAAATGCCCATTCACCCTTATCGTATAAAACGGCTACTGTATCCGTAGCATGCAATTCCATTCGTACGGTTTGATATTTACGCTCAAATATAACAGCTTCCGTCAATGCCTTCCTTTAAGGTAATGACAAACGGTAATCCTTTTACCCCTACGGCAATGCTATATTTTTTTATACGCATTCCTTCCCCGGCAAATATGCACCATATCACCCGGATATTTCACCTTGTGCACCTATTTGTGATCATCCTGGCGCTGCAACAAATCAATGTTTCGCTATCGATTTAATTACAGTGATTTATATAGCGTTTTTTTGCATGTGCAACTGGCTTTTGCAAGAAATTAGCACTAACTTGACGGCGTCCATTAACACCCCGTTTAAAAATTAGTATGATACGTTCTTTTACTGCCAGGATTCCGCAAGACTTGCTGGAAGACCTGAAGCAGAAGATTAGTGTTACCCGCTGGCCAGATGAAATACCCGAAAGCGGGTGGCATTATGGCAGCAGCATGGCTTACATGAAGGCATTGGCCAATTATTGGCTGCACCGTTTTGATTGGCGCAAAACAGAATCACACATCAACGCTTACCCAAATTTTATTGCAGATATTGACAACCACCAGCTGCATTTTATGCACATCAAGGGCAAAGGTGCCAAAAGCTTCCCTTTGCTGGTTACCCATGGCTGGCCAGGATCGTTTATGGAGATGATGCCGCTGATTCCCCTGCTCACAGAAAATCCACAGTTTTCTTTTGACCTCATTATACCTTCCATTCCCGGCTTTGGCTTTTCTCCTGCCGTAACCCAACCCGGTATGAACAGCCAGCGCATTGCCGATTTGTGGTGCAAGCTTATGCTGAAACTGGGCTATACCGCTTTTGGTGCACAGGGAGGTGATCTCGGTGCAGGCATCAGTATCGCGCTCGCCAAAAGCTATCCGCAATATGTAAAAGCACTGCACCTCAACTATATCCCTTCTTCCTGTTTGCCGGTTTTAAACGAAGGCGAACAGTTAACCCATGAAGAAAATGAATACCGCAAACGGCAACAGCAATGGGTTACCGATGAGGGAGCCTATGCACATATACATGCCACCAAACCATTAACGCTTGCCTACGGATTAAATGATTCACCAATGGGACTGTGTGCATGGATTGTAGAAAAATACAATAGCTGGAGCGATAACGGAGGCTCTATTGAAAACTGCTTCAGCAAAGAACAATTGCTCGCCACCGTAACCCTGTACTGGGTTACGCAAACCATCCACTCTTCTACACGCCTGTATTACGAAAACAGCAAGTCGCCCTTCCAGCTTAACCCCGGCGAAAAAATAAAAACGCCAACCGGCATTGCGCAGTTTCCCCAAGAGCTCAATTTCCCGCCCCGCAGCCTGGCACAACGCGTTTTTAATATACAACACTGGAGCACTTTTAACAAAGGCGGCCATTTTGCAGCCATGGAGCAGCCACGGCTGCTGGCAGATGATATTACCCGTTTCTTTACCAACCTGTAGCAACAAAATACCCGATGTTTCCTGTTTGGCTTTCTTCCGGCATTATTGTTTCTTTTTTGCCCTATGGTTTTGGTGCAGGCATTGTGCTTGTAGTGCGGCCTTGATTTGAATGATTGTGTATGCGCTGATTATACTGGAACTGCTTATTATTCTCAGAAAAAAAGATGCGCCTACACAGATTCAGTAAGCGGGCAACGTACCATTGCCTGCAGCCTTACTGACCCGGTAAAGCGCTATCTTAAGTACACGCATTTCAAGGCAGGAAATCCGTGCCAACTGTTAAAAAGGTTTGATTAAATTTCTGTAATCATACATCACCGCTGCAGCAAGGCCATGCTGCAGCGGTTTTTATTTTTGACTGAGCCCTGTGTTTCAGAAGGTTTACACGAAGGCACTACGGTAATATGTACAGGCAGTATACTGAAACACGGGGTACAAACAATCAACAGCAGCAGCACAGTACCCTGGTAACCTGCTGCTGTTTTGCCATAGCCGGGTTTATTTTGAGGAAGCGCTTACCCGCCATATAACATCCCCCGCATCATCTGCCACCAGCATAGAACCATCATTCATGACAGCCACACCCACCGGGCGCCCATATACTTCACTCTTTGCAGTATCGCCGATAAAACCGGTCAAAAAATCTTCCGGCCTGCCACTGGGCTTCCCGTTTTTAAAGGGTACATACACCACACGGTAACCTGCCAGCTGCGACCGGTTCCAGGAGCCGTGCTGCCCAATAAAGGCACCGCCCTGGTATTTATCAGGAAAGGCTTTTGCCGTGTAAAAAACAAGTCCCAGCGACGCGGTATGTGACCCCAGCGGCACATCGGGCACAAGTGCTGTTTTTACAAGATCAGGCCGTTGTTCCTTTGCAGGAATACGCGGGTCAATATGCTGACCATAATAGCTGAACGGCCATCCGTAAAACCCGCCTTCTTTTACGCTGGTAAAATAATCAGGAACCAGGTCATCGCCCAATTCATCACGTTCGTTCACTACCGTCCACAACGTATTGGTGCCGGGCGCCCACGCCATGCCATTGGGATTACGCAGTCCGCTGGCATATACTTTCACATCACTGCCATCGGGATTGGCCTGTAAGATATTCGCGCGGTGTACTTCCTTATCAACACCATGCTCACCGGCATTACTGCCGGAACCTACTGTAACAAATAGCTTCGACTGGTCTGCATTCGTGATAATGTTACGTGTCCAGTGATTGTTATAACCTGCAGGCGGCACATCCATAATTTTTTGCCCCTTTGCAGTAATCTTTGTTTGGCCGCTGGTATATGGGTAACGCCACACAGCATCTGTATTTGCTACATAAAAATTATTACCGATCAGCAACATGCCGAACGGCTGGTTGAGACCTGTTAAAAACGTATCCCTCACTTCAGGTACACCATTTTTCAGTCCGCGGAACAGGAGTATCACATTAGCGCTCTGATCGGTGTGTTCCGATTTTATTTTACCGCTGGTAATGTCTTTCACAGCCTTGATACCCTTGCTTTCCGTATTAGCCAGTGCGGCCAGCACATCGCCATTCGGCAATACATACAACCAGCGCGGGCTTTTAATATTCACTACATACCTGTTTACGGTAAAACCGGGCGGCGCAACAGGCATTTGTCCCTGCGGCCAGCTGATCACATGACTGAAGTTTTTGACTGATTTTGACTGGAATGGCGGCGGCAGTGTAACCGTATCTCCTTCTCCGGTGCTTATTCGCTGCGGCGGCTGACTGGCAGCAGCGGAATCGGCCGCTGCCTGTGTCTTATTCTGTGATGACTGGCAACTGCAAACGGTCAGCGTTACAGCCGTACAGGCTATCAAAAGGATGCTTTGCATAGGTGTTTTTCTTTTGCCAATACAAAACATGTACCGTATGCAATTGTTAGTGAAAGAACGTGTGCCCGCCGAAAGACATGCAGCACAGCCTTTCAGCAAGAAAATGACGCTTTTATACGCCAAAAAACGTAAATTATACAAACTGCGAATGTATGAGACGACTACTACTATCCATGGGCATTGCCATCTGCCTTTTTGCTGGCAACTTTTCAAGCGCACAAACAACAGCACTATCAGGCACTATTACCGATGCGGCAACAGGCACCCCGCTGCAGGGCGTAAGTGTAAAACGCAGCAATACCAGGGGCGGCACCACAACTGACAAGAATGGTTATTTCAGCCTGCAGGTAAACCCCACAGATGTACTGGAAATAAGTTATGTAGGTTATGCCCTGCAACTGGTACATGTGGAGGGAAAAACCCAGTTGAACATACAACTTGTAGCAGCTGTTACCGAATTAAACCAGGTGGTTCTCGTAGGCACACGCGGCAGCGGACGCGCCAAAACAGAAACACCGGTACCGGTAGATATCATCAGCGTAAACCAGGCTGCCCTGCCCACTGCTAAAATGGATCTTACCTCAGTACTCAATGCCGCAGCACCATCATTCAACTACAACAAACAAAGCGGCAGTGACGGCGCCGACCAGATTGACCTTGCTACGCTACGTGGCCTGGGGCCAGATCAAACGCTTGTACTGGTAAACGGCAAACGCCGCCACCAGACCGCATTTGTTGCCGTGTTTGGTACGCGCGGACGCGGTAATTCAGGCACCGATTTAAACGCCATACCCGAAGCATCTATAGACCGCGTGGAAATACTGCGCGATGGCGCTTCTGCGCAATATGGTTCAGATGCCATTGCCGGTGTTATCAATATCATCCTGAAAAAAGACGTAAACCATCTCAATGTAAACGCCGGTTATTCGGGTTATTACGATCATAAATACAATACCTATTTCTCCCGGTCTATGGGCCAGTACCGCTACAGCAACAGCATTGACGGCAATACTTTTTCACTTGGCATTAATGATGGTGTGGCAATCGGCAGGCACGGCGGATTCATTAACCTCTCAGGCAACTTCCTTACACAGGGCAAAACCTTCCGGCAGGTCAACGATACCAGTTATGCAACCGGCCTGCCCATTAATACAGGCAGAAGAGCGCATGGCGATGGATCAGTTACTTCTGGCGGCGGTATGGTGAATATGGAAATACCTTTCGGCACCAGCAAAACCACCTTCTATGCATTCGGCGGATACAACTACAAATCATCCGATGCCTTCGCCTACACCCGCACACTGCATGGCTACAACCCGTCTTCC
This sequence comes from Deminuibacter soli, assembly GCF_003412455.1. Classification (GTDB taxonomy): domain Bacteria; phylum Bacteroidota; class Bacteroidia; order Chitinophagales; family Chitinophagaceae; genus Deminuibacter; species Deminuibacter soli. Next base: position 204,254 of record NZ_QTJU01000005.1, read on the forward strand.
AGCGGCCACGACGACCGCTTTCCCACTGATGCAAACGGCAACGTGATTTATGTGCCAGGCATCATGTACAGCGTAAAATCGCCCGATGGTGAGCCTAACGATACCATCTACGATCCGCATATACAAACACATATCAGCGATGTATCTGTTGCTGCAGGTTTAAAAGGCACAACAGCCGGTAACTGGACCTGGGATTTCAGCAACACCTTCGGTCGCAATGACTTTCATTTTTATGGAGACAAAACATTCAACGCATCTGCCGGAAGTGGTCAAACCCATTTTGATGACGGCGGATTCAGCTTCCTGCAAAACACCACCAACATCACCTTCGACAAACAGATGGATGTGGCAGAAGGCCTGAACCTGGCACTGGGCGCAGAATACCGCTACGAGCAATATAAAATAAAAGCCGGCGAACAATCATCGTATACCAACTACGATCCCAACTTTATCAAGGCCACCGGCGCACAGGGTTTTCCCGGCTACCGGCCAACCGATGTAGCCAACGCCAACCGCTCTAACATAGCAGGCTTTGCAGATGCAGAACTGGATATCACCAAAAAATGGTTACTGGGCGCTGCTGTGCGATTGGAGAATTACAACGACTTTGGTTTTACCAGCAACTACAAACTGGCCACACGTATTAAACTGGCGCAGCAATTTAACGTACGTGCATCGGTGAGTACCGGTTTCCGTGCACCATCGCTGCAGCAGATCAACTACAGCTCTCAATTCACCAATGTACAGGGCGGCAACATTACCGAAGTAAAAATAGCCCCCAACTTCGACCCCGTTACCAGGGCAGCCGGTATATCAGAACTGAAACAGGAAAAATCCATCAACGCCAGCCTCGGCTTCTCCTGGAAACCCGTGTCTGACTTCACCATTACAGTAGATGGTTATTATGTAAAAGTGAAAGACCGTATTGTGTTATCGGGCCAGTTCAGCTCAGGCGACAGCACGCTCGACCCAGAGTTTATCAATGCACTGCAAACCCTGCATATCGACAATGCCCAGTTCTTTGCCAATGCTGTCAACACCACCAACATCGGCGTTGACCTGGTATTTGACTACAACCATAAATTCAGCAACAGGGAGCGTTTGCATGTATTGCTTACCGGCAACATACAGCACATGAAAATAGACAAGATCAATGTGCCGCAGAAACTGAACGACAGCTATCTGCACCGCCAGGAATTTTTCAGTGACAGGGAGCAGCGCTACATTCTTGCTTCTGCACCGCCGGTTAAACTGGGCGGCACCATCGACTACAGCATCAACAAATTCAGCGTGGGCACCCATCTTACTTACTTCGGCAGGATTAAACTGCTGGGTTACGGCTGGACAGGCGATTATGCAGGCCAGGGCATTAACCCCATTGTACCGCTCGACGCCAACCCCGATGTTACCGTACCCGAACTGTTTAACTACAATGGCAAACTGGTTACCGATGCTTATGTAAGTTATAAACTGGCAAAAGGTGTTACCTGGTTTGTAGGTGCAGACAATATTTTTAACGTGCACCCCGACCTGGGTTATGTAAAAGGTGCCAAGTATGCAGCCTACGACGGTGAAACCGGCGGGGCCTGGGATGCAGTACAGATGGGCTTTAACGGCATCCGGTTATTCACCCGCTTTGTAATTAACCTGTAAAAGCACTACCGGGTTTATTACCAAAGAAACCAGCCCTGGTACAAATAAAAATCCCCTGGCGCCATAACGGTACCAGGGGATTGTATTTTATTACCTGTTGTAAGTTGCGGTGATTAATGTTTCCTGTACAGGATAATTTCCGTACGCCTGTTCTGCCAGTCGTCTTTCTTATTCTGTGTATTCACAATCGGGTTCTTTTTACCATAGTAGTTAAAGAACATCCTGCTTTGCGGAATACCACGGCTTGCGAGGTAGTTGTAAGCTATCTCTGCGCGTTTTTTAGACAGCGGCTGGTTATAGTCCTGTGAACCATACAGGTCAGTGTAACCGATCAAATCCACAAACAGCGTGTTATCCTGCTTCAGGCGATACACCACCTGGTCAAGCACATTAAACGCGCTGGAGAGCAAGGTATGCTCATCGTAGTTAAAGTAAATAATAAACTTCGCGATAGATGGTGGCAGCGGGTTACCGAGTGAATCAGTTCCTTCACTGTATTCAGATTCCCCGTTAAGGCCATTGCGTCCGTTACCATTTTTACCATTGCTGCCACCTGCAGCGACAGCCTTGCTCAGGTCGTCCAGTCTTCCCTGCAGCACCTTAAACAATGAATCGTTTGAAGGCATTACCACGAACACATTGGTTGGTGCACCGTTACCGCCGGTACCTGTTTCTTTTTTATCAGCAGGCTTCTTACGCGGCTGCAGCTTTTTATTGCTGATTGGCAGGTAAACACCCAGTGAATAAATCATGGTGTTGGAAATATTCTGGTTTACCTTAAACCCGTAAGCAGCCTGGCCTAACAGCATAATACCGCGGGCATTGAATTTAACACCTGCACCGGCAGGGATGCTCATAAAAGCCTGGTCGTGTACCAGCGCGTTAAAGCCGCCATAAATATAGGGCTGCAGTTTAAAGCGTGCGCTCAGCAGGTGAAAGTATACCGAAGCGTTCAGAGCATTGTAAGATTTTGCCAATGCATCTGCAATCTGCACTTTATCATTGGTTACATTGCCATAATCATATCCCACATCGGCACTGAAAGCAAAGCGCGAGCTAAGATTTTTATAAACAGAAATTGCCGCTGACACGTTACCACGTGCCTTTAGCGGCAATGTATTTGCATTTGATTTGTACCCCATCCTGTTCTTTTCCAGGAAAGCGAAATCCTGTGCCTGTAACTTTAAACCCGGGGCTAAAAACCATCGCTTATCCCAGGTTCGGGTTTCTTCACCTTCTTCATTCTGGGCTTTGGAAGCCACTGCCAGCAGCAGGCAGCAGCCAGCCATACATAACACTTTTCGCATTTTTTTCATATTACACTTGTCTCGGTTTCTGCATTAAAAATCCAATTTCAAGGCAAGCTCTATCCCGTTGCGCTGATACCCGGAAGCGTGGATATCTGATACGTTGATATCGTATAAAGCAGCAATGGTTACGTTGCTGTACCTGATTTCGATGTCGGGTATAACTGCGTCATTATACCTGTATGATAAACCACAGCCTACCCCACCCTGTATGCCGGGCAGCGATTTGATGTAGTTCACATTAAAAAAATGTTTATAGGCTTGTGCCTGCCAGTTGAGTGTGGCATGAAAAGAAGCCTCGTTTTTATCCGGTGTAATATAAGTGTACCCGCCCTGGAAAGACCATTGCGGACTGAGCTTGGAGTTAGACAGTTTTTTTTGGTCGGTATAAGGTTGGTTCACATGCATTACTGAAGCGCCAATATACCATTTATTATTTTCTCCGTTACTAAAAATTGAAATTCCTGTGTTTAAATTAAAATAATAGTAAGCCCAGTTACCGGCAATATTGTCTTTACTCTGTGCACCGGTAATGGGTCCGTACTGGTCAAACTGGTCGGGAAAAGCACCGTCCATGTTAACCGTATTCAAACGGCTTTGGTAATAGCTGCCCTGAAACCCAACAGCAGCATAGGTTTCCTCATCACCCAGCGGTAAAGCATAAGACAGGCCCAGCAGTCCAACCGTGTTGCTGAATATGCCCTGGTTCGATTTATCGGAAGCAACTGCACCGCTCAGGCTGAAGTAGCCCTTGTCTGGTTCTTCCCTGTTTACCTTTTTAATAAGCGGTATATCTATCATAGCCGCAACGCTGTTATACGCCATTAATCCCTGGTACGATACGTTGCGGTAATTGAGCTTTACGGTATTCTGCTTGTCTGTTTTGAGTGATTGATTGTACCATACCGTCATGTCCTGCACGCGGGAAAAATTAATTTCCTGCGCATAGGCCATACCTGTAACCAGTAGCATCAATACACTTAAACCTGCGATTTTCATGATGGATATTTTATATTACCTGCATCCGGCATTTTTATCTTACCAGGGTAAGCATACCACGCCGCTGCACCGATGTGCCGGCAGCATCCAGTCCCTGCGCTACCCATATATATGTTTCATTGGGCTGTTGTGCACCTTTGTAAGTGCCATCCCAGCCTTTACTTACAGCATCTGCACTCTGGAATACCAGGTTACCCCAGCGATTGTACACACTGAATATCTGCAGCTTGAAAACACCTACCACAATGGGTTTGATAATATCGTTCACCCCGTCGCCATTAGGTGTAAACGCACGCGGTACATAAATATCCGGCCTGGTAAACTGAACCAATGCAGGACTTCCGTTTTTAATATCCCTGGTACCCGCTGCGGCAACAATGTTTACACTGCCGTCTGTTGTACTGTTGATCAGGATATAAGCGTCACCACTTACATCGGTAGGCACCGGCTGCGGCGTAATAATCCTGCCCTGTCCTTTTGATATATTAAAGTACACCGGCACAAAACGCATCAGGTTACCATCCTGGTCAACCACGTGTGCCTTTACGCTCGTATTCGACATACCATCTGCCATTGCCCTGGGAATAACCACCTGCAGCAATGTTTCAGGATTATCCGTATCGGGAATATTTACAAAGTATACTGCAGCCGGGCTGCCATGAATAATGTTTACGGCTATTTCATTGATAACAATGTTGGCGGTAACATCAACCTTTCCTGCTGCCAGGCTGGTTAAATCGATAAACGCATTACCATTGGCATCGGTATAGATAATGTTGTTGTTGTTGGCAAATATTGAACGGCCGGCTGTGTCTGTTTTATTGAAGTTTACCGGAACATTCGCCACCACATTACCCCAGGCATCTACAACGTGTACTTTTACCCGCGTAATATCGAGCCCGTTAGCCGTAGCATTATCAATTACGGGAATAATATAAGTAGAATCGTTGTTTATATCCGGTGTACCTGAAACAAAATACAATGGTACCGGTATGGTAGGATAGCCGTGTTTGATGGCCTGTTGTGCAGCACCGATCAATACAGTGGCAGAAAGATCAGCTTCGCCGATGGCAGCACTTTTTACACCTGCATAAGCATTGCCATACCTGTCGGTTACAGCAGTAGCGCCGGTGGTGAAAGAAGCCTTGCCTGTTTTATCTACAAAAGAAAAAGTTACTGTTTGACCGGAAACAGGGTTGCCCAGTTTGTCAACAATATGTGCTACAGCGCTGGTTGCATCGGTATTGTTGGCCAGGGCGGTAGTGATAATGCCTTTGAGATAGGTGCTGTCATTGTCAAGATCCGGCGGGCCAGGCAGGAATATAATCCTGGCATCATTGTCATTACACACCTTAATCACGCTGCCGTTTACAGTGGCAAACAAATCGAGCGTACCTGCCTTATAGCTAACAATGTTCAGTGTGGCGGCGCCATTGGCATCGGTTTTAATAACCGGGCCATTCAGGAAATGTACAAGGTTGTTTTGAAGTACATAAAACGATACATCAACACCGCTGATCAGGTGATCGTATTGATCTTTCAGCACCACAGTAGCAGACACCACGCTGGTGCCATCTGCCTGTTGTGATGCCGCAGAAAGCGTAAAGGTTGTTTTGCCGCAAGAGCCACCTGTGCTGGGATTGGTGGGACCTGTACCACCACCAGGATCAGTGCCACCACCAGGATCAGTGCCACCACCAGGATTCGTTCCGCCACCAGGAGGATTTGTACCACCACCGGGATTCGTTCCGCCGCCAGGAGGGTTTGTGCCACCACCGGGATTCGTTCCACCACCAGGAGGGTTTGTGCCATCACCGGGATTCGTTCCGCCGCCAGGAGGGTTTGTGCCACCACCGGGATTCGTTCCGCCGCCAGGAGGGTTTGTACCACCACCGGGGTTCGTTCCGCCACCAGGAGGGTTTGTGCCACCACCGGGATTCGTTCCGCCACCAGGAGGATTGGTTCCACCACCGGGGTTTGTGCCACCACCGGGAGGATTGGTTCCACCGTCACCGGGATTAGAGCCTGGGGGCACATCGCCGCCACCTGAACCCACATCCGGCTTATCAGCCACAAAAGCCCAGTTATCTGTAGCACCAATAGGAATATTGTTCACCGTAGCAGCAAGTGATAAGGTAACAACTTTCTTATTGGTCTGCGTAAATTGAACAATACCCTGGCTGTTGGTATAATTAACGGTACCACTTCCATCAGCTCCATCGCTCGTTGAAAAGCTCACAGGCACATTCACCAGTGGGTTTCCATTAGCATCTACCAGCCGCACTTCAGCAATATCCGTAGCCTGGCCATTGGCAATGGCATTGTTGCTGATTATCGCGAAACTGCTCTTTGTTACATCAACAATATTGGTGAAGGTAATTGGAATGGGCGTACCGCCGTTTGCACTGGTGCCGTTCACATTTGCGCTGATGTTTACTATACCCGGTGTTGTGCTGCTGTAGGCCACATAAGCGTAACCGTTTGCATCAGTAGCAGCATCATTCTTTATAATGGTTACATTGCCTGAAGGACTTGCGCTGAATGTAACCGGAACGCCCGCAACAGGATTGCCGCTGGCGTCTGTTACACGTACATGCAACTTTATCTGTCCTACACCATCTGCAGTATTTACAGCATATAAACCATCGTATACAAACGTGACATTGTTTGCGTAAAACAGGTCGTCATCAGCAACCTTAGCAACAGCTTCCTCCTGCTGCTCGGCAGGTGAAACATGATCTGCTGCATCGGTTTGTGCAGTTGCCAGGTTAGCGCAACCAAAAAAGAATATAAACAATAATGCCGCAAGACCTGACATACGCAGCTTACGGAGCGAAAACAAACACTCGATATATTGTTTTGTCCCTTTTTCTTTAATGGAAATAACCATAAAATTGGGAATTAAGTTTAGGGTTTTCAATCACTGTTTACTCAATCACACTGCTTTCTTTTTGGTTATTCAAATATGGATAAATGGATTATTACTTCTCTGTATTTACATAGGTTACAGCACCGGCATATTTGATGTACAAACAAGCCGCAGCAAGGCTTTAATGCCTGTGCATTTGCTATATTCGAACCGTACCTCTTAAAAATAAAATGGAAAATGGTGGCGAGGAGACGGGTTAGGGTAATCTGGAGCAAACTGGTCAGTTCATAGTTTAAGGGTTTATTTCATCAATAGCATAACAGCTATATTATTCAACAATTTCACCCTTTTCACAATAAGTCGATGTAACTTATATCAACACACGTAGGCAGGCAAGGGTTCAGGTATCTTCAGGGTATAACTAAAATTAATAAACCAAAAGTAAATATTATTTTTTAATTAAAGCAATTTTTAGGCAGAAGTAATGTAGGAACTCAGTACATTATCGATAGAAAGATACTTTTCAGCGTAATTACGGGCATTTGTATGGATAGCTGTATGGTTACTTTCAATTGCTGTTTGAACACCTTTCTGAAGCGCTGCTGAGTTTTCTGCTTCGGTTAAAATACCGATCTGGTGCTTGTTTACCAGCTCATACAAACTGCAGTCAGGATTCGCCGTAACCACCGCAAGCCCGCCTACTGCAAGGATGGTGGTTAGTTTGGAAGGCATTACCAGGTCGCTTGCCTGTGCTTTCTGAATAACCAGGTGCACATCGGCCATGTTCAGAAATGCATTGAACTTATCAAACGGCTGCAAGGGAAAAAAGATCACATTGTTCACATTCAGCTGTTCTGCCAGTTTCTGCAGTTTTTCCTTATACGGTCCTGAGCCGCATATCAGGAATTTTAAACCTTGTGTAGCACGCATTTGTGCAGCCACCTGTATAATTGCTTCCAGTCCCTGCTTCTCTCCTATTGCGCCGGAGTACAGCACTATTTTATCAGCAGGTGCAAAGCCAAAAGATTGTTTCAGCGCGGCCTTGTCTTCCAGCGGATGAAACAATGAAATATCTACCCAGTTAGGGAAAAAGGTCACTTCCTTTTTTACCTTCTCGCGTATCTTTTTGATCATGCCATCTGAAATACTGCTAACTGTATCGGCCCTGTCAAGAATATATTTTTCTACGCTGAACAGTGTTTTTACCACCTTCTCTGAGCGGATCATTTTTAAATCACGCGCAGCCTCTATCTGCAGGTCCTGTATATGATAAAAGAATTTTGCCTTGCGCAAACGCTTATACAGTACCGCCAGTAACCCAAGATGAAATGGCGGCACTACGGTGATCACCATATCATACTTCTTACCAGGGATCAGTTGCAGCAGCTTTACAAAAGAAGAAAGGCTGAATGAAAAATCGAGCATCATACGCTTTACCCCGCTCGGGTTGGCAGGCACATAATGCGGGCAACGGTATATCTTCACTTTGGTACCGCCTTCGGTTAGGGCATCCCTTACCTCGCTTTTGTACCAGAACCAGCGCCTGTCATAGGGTTGCTGCACTTTCCAATGCGGGTAGTATGGAAAGGTGGTAATAACCGTGCACTCATGTCCCTGCTTTGCCAGCCAGTCAATCATTTCACCATTGTATTTACCTATCCCGGTTGTTTCAGGATAAAAATTACCTCCCACAAGCAGTATGCGTTTTTTCATTATTATGGATTTAGGGACATTCGTTTGAGATAAAGTAATAAGGCGGACTATGCAGGTGAAGACATGTTTTGCAAAACAGCCCGGGCCCAAAAGTGAAATAGCATCGCCGGCAATGCGGCAATACCTTTAACACCGTCTAACGACTTAAAATATTTCAACTTCATGATTCTGCTTTTTAAAGGATTGGATTTAACTAATTGGCGAGCGACCTGTCAAACAAAGTAAATGCAAAAATAAAAGACCTCAAATTTTTATACGCAATAAGAATGAATCTATCTTTAATCCAATCAACCATTCAATATTTAAACCTTTATGGGATCACCTAGCAAAGCAGTAACCAGCGGACTGAAGCCCTACCAGGGCCCATGGGATCATGATACAGTACAGCATCTTCTTAAAAGAACCATGTTTGGCGCAACGCAGGAAGATATCCATTATTTCATGGCAAAAGGGATGCATGATAGCTTACAGGAACTGATTTACACGAACGAAGCGTTACCTGGCCCACCGCTCAATGCCTACAGCTATGGCGGTAAAAACAATGACCCGGATGTGCCTTTTGGCAGAACCTGGATTGATGCACCCACCTATACCGGTGATCAGAACAACCCAAATGGTTTAAGACGCAACTCGTTTCAATCATGGTGGTTTGAGCTAATGTTTTTCCAGCGACGCACCATCCGTGAAAAAATGGTGCTCTTCTGGCACAATCATTTTGCAACCGAAACAAGGATTATTCAAAAGGCCATTTTTTGCTACCAGTACAACCAGCTGCTGCGAACACATGCATTGGCTAATTTCAGGGTATTCCTGAAAGTGATTACCTGCAATCCTGCTATGCTGTATTACCTGAATGGCGATAGCAACACCAATGTATCTCCCAATGAAAACTATGGGCGCGAGTTGCAGGAACTGTTTGCCATTGGCAAAGGCCCAGGCTCGCATTATACAGAATCAGATATCAAAGAAGCAGCCCGTGTGCTAACCGGCTGGATTATAGATTACAGAACCAATGCTGCCACTACCCAGTTTGTTTCCTATAAACACGATAACGGCGACAAACATTTTTCTTCATTTTACGGGAACAAAGTGATCAAAGGGCAAAAGGGCCCGGACGGTGAAAAGGAAACAGATGAATTGCTCGACATGATCTGCGCACAACACGAAGTTGCCCTGTTTATTTGCCGGAAGCTTTATCGTTTTTTTATTTACCACGAGATAGACAGTGTTACTGAAAAAAACATCATCGCGCCATTGGCTGCCATTTTCAGGAAAAACAATTATAATATACAACCTGTATTGCTGGCGCTTTTTTCAAGCGAGCATTTCTTTGACAAAGCCAACAGAGGCGGGATAATCAAAAGCCCGGCAGACTTTACCATCGGACTTTTGCGTGAATGCCGTGTTCCTATTCCGACTGATCTTGCCGGCAGGTACAATGTATTGTACAACCTGCAATCAGCCTGTGCACTGCAGCAGCAGCAATTGGGACAGCCGCCGAATGTGGCAGGATGGCCAGCCTACTACCAGGCACCGGAATATGATAAATTGTGGATCAACTCTGTTACATTGCCTGCACGCAACCAGTTTGTTGAAAAAATTGTATCCACGGGCATCAAAGAAAACAACTTTGTAACCAAAATAGATGTACTGAAGCTTACACAAACACTGTCTGATCCGGGCGACCCCAACAGCCTGATTGCAGAGCTTGCCCAATACTTTTTCATTAACGGACTGCCGGCAGAGCAGCAGGACTATGTTAAAAGCAAGATTCTGCTGGGCAACCTGCAGAGCGGCACCGCTGATCATTACTGGACGCAGGCCTGGGAACGCCTGCAGCAGCAACCTTCAGACACCGCCAACACCAAGGATGTGCAAAGCAAACTGGAAGAACTGTATAAATATTTACTGCGCATGCCTAACTATCACCTTATCTGAAAGATTGCTGCAGGCCGGCAGTATTGTTGCGCTTACTGCCGGTTTGCAGCATTTTACGTACCCGTGGGTACACCTGCAATTCTATGATATACGAAAACCCGAACAGCAGCAGTAAAGCCACCAGCGATCTTAACAGCGGGTTACCGATAAACTGCAGGTACACCGGATTAACAGCAATAAAGTAATGCGCGATATACAGCACATAGGAAACAGACGAGAATATGGTAAAAGGCCCGAATATACGGTTAAACCCTATCCATTTTAACCGGTGCCAGCCAATAGCAATTGCCAGGCTCAACGCGGTAAAAGAAAAATGTCTTAGTTCGAGCAGCGGCGTTCTTCCGGGAGACAGTTCTGCGCCGGCCATATAGCCCAGCCAATAACTATATAGCCCAATGATGACACCAGGTACAGCAACCATAACAAACAAGTGCCACGCCTTACTAAAACTTACAGCACCTTTAATATACAGCCTTGCCAGTTCTACACCACACCACCATATTCCCAGGTAAAGCAAGATACGGTTAACAAAAAACGGGTAAAAAAGGTACGTTACAACAGCCAATGCAACCAACGCGAAAACAAACCTGAATTGCTTTGCAGCAGGCACATAACGGTAAATGCCATAGTAAATCATATAAAACCACCACTCATAGGCCAGCGACCACAGCGGTGAATTGTCCATATAAGGGCTAAACAATACATGCGCCCTGGCAGCAGGCAGATCCTGCAGCATCAAACAGTTGCCTGCAAGTGTAAGCCAATCCGCACTAAGTAATTGCGAAGCTTCCCATGACTTTACCAGGTAACTGCATAAAAATATAATGAAAAGCGGAATATAAATGCGGAAAAAACGTTTCGCAAAGTAGTCTGCAAAAGATTTGTCTGTTGACCTCGTAAATGAATATTCAATAACAAATCCTGACAACAGGAAAAAAATGATCACCGCTTCCTGTCCAAATCCAAAGAGAGACGACAAGCGCAATCCATGGAACCTGAAATTCTTGTATGCAAATGTGCTGCTTTGACAAACATGATGCATTATTACATACAATGCAGCAAAACCGCGCAATGCATCAAGTTTGTGAAGCTTTGAAATTTTAGCCATTCCTGATTTTATTTTGACCAATCTTTATGATATACCGGGTGCCAGCTTTTCTTGCCTTCTTTCCCTGCTTTGCGTATACCATTTAAGTATTGCGTTTTTTGCAGGCATTTCGTACAGGTAATATACAACTGTAGCAAACAGGATGAGTATACACGCGTACCCGGTAAATCCGCTAATATGTGCAAATGCATGATGCAGAATCGGCACTCCGGTAAAGTGCGTAACAAAAAACCACACAGGCAACTGGAAGATGTACACTCCGTAACTGATTTCACCCAGGAAAATAAATGGCCGGGCAGACAGCAGGCGTAATAACAGGCCTTCCAGCTTGCAAAGGCTTACCACAAAAATGAAATACAAAGGCGTTAGCATTCCTGATGCAATAAGCGGGCTGTCGCCGGGAATATGATGCAGGAAGTATAAGATGCTCGCCAGTGATGCCAGCAATACTGCAGCCACAAGGTATTGGTTAAAAGACCTTGCCTGTAAATAGCGGATATAAATGATGCCGCATACATTACCAGCCAGGAAAATGGTGTATTTAAAAAGCGGATGCCCGTAAACAGTGCTGATAAGCATATGCACCAGCTTGCCTGATTGCAAAGGCATCAGGTACTGGTTCATAAACAATGCAACTGCAACGTTGAGCAGGAACAATCCCGTTACCTGCAGCACCAGCTTTTTTAACGGCGTATACCACAACCAGGCAAGTGTGAAAGGAAACAGGAAATAGAACAGGAACTCGCAGGATACAGACCAGCCGGGTGAATTAATGGAACCTGCATATACCCAGCGTTGCAGGCCCAGTACTTCCATTGGAAACCTCGATGGTATGGATGGTATGGAAAAAGCTACAAAATAATGATAACAAACCATTATAAGAAGCGCCAGGACATATACCGGGTATATGCGTGCAATACGCTTTATCCAGAAATCTACTTTTGAAAACTGTTTCAGATTTGCATTGTTCTGCAGGTAACGCTGACAAGACAGAAGCATTACAAAGCCGGAGATAAAAAAGAAGTAATTCACTGCTTCTCCCCATTTGGTGATATCAGCATAGGTCGCTTTATACCAGACCGGTGCGGAGTGATACGCCAGTACCATGCAGGCTGCTATAAAGCGGGTTAAATACAAAGGTGAAGTTGAAGAAACAGAAGACTGCATACATTATTTTTTTTCGGATCTCTTTAAACCAGCCATACGCAACTCAAGCATCTTGGCATCTACCAGAAAGCGATACCAGAAACCTTGCAGGAAATGAAACACCAGCCCTGCCTTGCCATCCAGGAACCCTAGCAGCAGGATATACCGGAAGAAAAAATAACATAGCGGCCGAACAAACAGGGGAATACGGCTGTACGCCTTTTCCTTCAGCCATCTTTTCCTTGAAAACTGTTCACCCGTAAGGCTGGCAGCAACATTTGCTGCAGCTGTAGAGCGATTCTGAATATCTACAAGATCAAGTACTTCCCTGTTGGCGTAATTGTTCTGCTTCTGGGTCCACCAGGTGAGGTTATTAAGATTATGATCAACCATATCATATTGCAGGTGCGCAATGTTACCTTTTGACAGCACTACGTGTTCATCCATCCAGCGCTCTTCCAGTTTACCGTATCCGTTGCGCCATACACGCAAAAGCCTGTGCGGATAGAAACCACCGCGCTTTATCCATTTGCCCAGGAATATTACCCGGCGTTTGATAATGAAGCCACCCGTTTCGGAAGGTGTTGCAGGCAGCGTACGGTTAATTTCATCGATCAGCTCATCCGTAAGGTATTCATCCGCATCCATACGCATTAACCATTCAGTATCGAATGTGCAGTTTTCAAGCGCCCAGTTAAATTGTATAGAGTGGCTGCCCGGCCATGGATTTTCGTACACCTTTGCACCCAGCGATGTGGCTATTGCACAGGTTTTATCTGTTGAACAGCTGTCGATGAGTACAATGTGACTGCTTATTTTCTGAAGATTGCGGATGCATCTTTCTATATGCAGTTCCTCGTTATAGGTAAGAATAATAACAGTTACCAAGCTCATGCCTGTAAGGGTTGATAGGTTTAATGTTTACGCCTTGTATAGATCAATATAATGCTGTACCAGCACCTCTGCGTTGAAATCGCGTGCAATAACTGCAGGCGCCCGGTGCCTGATATCATTCCTGTTTGCAGTATCTGACACAGCCTGCTCCAGGCTTGCCTTGATCTGCTGTACATCTACACCGCATACCCAGCCCAGGTTATTGGCCTCAACATAATTGCTCAGACCCACCATATCAGTAATAAGCACAGGCGTACCCACAGAGAGCGATTCAATGATAATATTGGCAAAGTTTTCATTGTACGAGGTCAATGCAAGTAAATCGTGCGAACGTATCAGCGAAAACTTGTTTTCATATACAGGACCACACCATTTAACCTTGTGCTGCAGCTGATATTCAGCAGCCAGCTGCTGTAACGATGCCAGGTAAGTTTCTTCTGACGGCCCTACAATATTCAGTTCGAACGGAAAGGTAACCAGCTGCAATGCCTGCAATAGCAATTCAATGCCCTTTTTACGATCTATCCGGCTTAAGAACAAAATGCGAACCGGCTTGTTAAAAGATGCCGGAGAGAGGCTGGCAGCAACCGGTATATTTACAAAATTGAAGATCTCGGTTACACTGCTTCCGGGAAAAAGCGCTGCAACTTCATTAGATTCCGCACCTGAAGTTGCATGGAACTTTGTCTTTGACAGATATGGCTTGCCGACAAAACGGTGAATCCATTTTTTAACAATAGAATGGTTCGTGTCCTGCGTGTAAGTACTCAGCATGCCGCGGGGAGAAAACACCGGCCTTACACCTCTCTTTGCACAGATAAGCAATGAAAATACACTTACCAGGTTCCACCAGGAGTGAATGTGTACGGCATCAAACCCACGCACATGTTTCCATAAGTACCTGAGCAGCTGTGGCGAAAAATGTGTATGATCCTTGGTAATGCGTTTGCAGTAAATCACCTTTACTCCATCTACCACCTGCACCTCGCCGGGTTTAACAGGCAATTCTTCCGTGCCGTTAGCAGTGGTGGTTAGTACCGTTACATCATGCTCCTGTTTTACCAATGCCTCGCATAATGCCGAGCAAGAGTACATTGGCCCTCCGTACACATATGCGGGCTTGTACGACGGAATTATGTGCAATATTTTCAATGCCATGCTATTTATCCTCTTCTGCGTTACTGTTATTTTTTTAGAAATAGTTTCAGTGTGATATACCCCACAATGAAACCCCTGCAAATAGATATCATGTAAAAAGAGAACTCTGTAATCTGGTAGTTGGGAATAAGATTGGCCAGATAAATGATGAGGCCTGCTTTTCCATATGAATAGATCAGCTCACTGTGAAATTGCTGAATGACGCCTACCAGGAAGAATATGGGGATAATTACAATCACTGTCCCCCACCCCAGTAATTCAAAACCTATACAGGAAATATCCACGGCTGCGGTAGCATCAGGCGGCTTGCCAAATACCTTCACGTTGGTAACTGTACCGAGATTGTTTTCCGGTTTATTGCCCCATACCGCCTTCGGCACAAAAAGCATCATCGGGAAAAAGTAGATACGCTCCTGTATCCTGTATTCAGGAATGGTGCCTTTCTGGTGAAAATACTGAAAGGCCAGTGCGGCAGCTCCTGTGAGATTGGTTCTGTTGATTACCTGGATAAAAGTAGATTCATCTTTGTTATTACGCCCCAGCTCTTCTTTATTTTCTTGTGCCAGCGCGTATGCATTGAGAATATCGGTAACGGAATATTTATCTATATCATCGTTGTAAACCTGTTGCCTGAAGGGTTGTACAAATGTGTAGGCAGCTTCAATAGACACAACAACCATGATCATATACCAGTAATTGATTTTCCGGTGTACATAGAAATAACTGAAGGCCATGTATACAAATGGCATGAACAGCTGGCTTTTAAAACCTGCCATTACCCCGAAAAATACTTCAACAATCAACAGTATAATCAGCAAAGATTTTTTCTTTCCGAGTGAGAAATAGTGTATCCCAATCAAAAAGAAACACACATCACTCAAGGCTGTAATAATCTTTAAAATCCCCTTAACGTCCTGGTATTTTGCAAGTGCATCGGAGTTTCCGGTAATGCCATAAATGCCCATCGAGATCATAAGCAGCTTTACCAGCACTGCGGTGATATACAAACAAAAAACCGTTCTTATCCTGATGTTGTTTGTCTCATTCAGTTTTTTCATCAGCCTCGATTTGGCCAGCCACTCCCGCATAGCGATTTGCCAAGGTATGTAGCTGCAACCGGCCCACATGGTCAGATGGGCGATAATAGACCAGAAAAGTGCCTCATTTCCATATAAAAAACCAGATTGTCCCACATAATCGTTAAGCCAGCTGCTTGGCGGTGGCCCATCCTGCCATGAAATAAAGGCAAGATCAGTGATACCAAAACTAAGCGTGAAAAAGATGAAAGAAGCAAGCACAGTGGGATGCAGAAACGCGCTCTTTCCTTTTTTCCTGTACAGGCGCCAGGAAAAATGAATGCTGATAATAATATTCGTTATGCTGTATATAAAAAAGGTTACCTGCTCTGTAAAAAAATGACTGAACACCAGGTTAAACAACAAACATCCGATAATGTAAAAAACGAAGATCATAACGTTACTGGTTTTCACTCATTGAAACATACACAGGACGGCCAAACAACAAAGTGCTGATTTTAAACTGATCTGAAATTCTGGCTATAAATACCGACACTCCTACTGTGATAACACCAGCAACAACCAGGTAACTGATGCCGGTAGGATCTATTTTTAAAACAGCCGGGTAAAACAGGCGGCAAATATTCAGAAAAATGGGATGCACCAGCATCACCATCAGGGTGTTTTTACCAACAAAACACATATAGCGCTTAAACAGCGTGTTCTTTGTAAGATCGAACAAAGCGTATAAAACAGATATGGCAAGCAGTGTTATGGTAACGCCTTCCAGCGAATTGATGACAAGCTGTGGCAACCCGATGTAAATCACAATAACCATGGGCACAATCGCGAACCAGCTGGATTTTATTTCTATTTTATAGAATTGAAACGACATCCCAATTAATAAAAACATGCTGTCTGCAAAACGAACCCTTGGGATAACAAGCGACACCAGCCAGTAACAGAGGCCGGTTACAGCAAGTACGTTTACTTTATTTGAACCCAGGAAATGGTTTACTGCAAGAGCAATAATTAAACCTATGGTAATGGTATGCAGATACCAGTAAGCGCCTGACGGGTCGAATGTAATTTTATATAATAAACCCGTCACCGAAAGATCGTTAAATGAATTAGCAAACTGCAATCCGAGCTTACTGCAGATAAAAAGACTTAGCAGGTAAATTGTTTCAAAAATAGCATAAGGTATAAACACTCTCCTTGCCACATTGGCGATCTGTATTTTCCAGTTTTTCCCGAAGCCGGCAAAAGCGCCGCTGAATATCAGGAACACAGGCATATGAAAAGCGTAAACAGCAGCTGTAATACTTTGCATGGCTGTTGTTAAATTACCTACATAGTGAATATGAAAAATCACCATCAGGTAAATCAGTATTCCTTTTGCAAAATCAACGTTTTCGTATCTAGCCACCGTTTCTGCTTGCATAGTTTGTTTCATTTTGCGTTTAAATACGTGATTTAACCGGTTTTGCAGGGTTGCCAATACAAATCATGCAGGCAGGCATATCCTTGTAAACACTGCTCCTGGCCCCTACTACAGCGCCCATGCCAATTGTAACACCCGGTGCCACAAAAACATCTGTAGCCAGCCACGCTTCATTTTCTATGACAATAGGTTTAGCATATATGTCAAATGCTACCGCCTGGTAATCATGTGAACCGGTACATATATAAGAACGCTGCGACACTACTACATTATCGCCTATTGTAATTGGTCCCAGTGTATACAACACCACCTCATCGCCTACCCAGGAATAGTTGCCGATTGTGAGCTTCCAGGGATAAGTGATATTACAGGAAGGACGGATTAATACTTTCTTGCCTATCTGCGCGCCGAACAAGCGCAACAGCCATCTCCTGAATCCAAACATAAACTGCGGAGATGTTCTGAAAAAGAAAAACCATGTTAGCCACCATAATTGCACCATCCATCCTGGCCGGCCCCTAAAATCTGCCGGCTGAGAAAACGCAGAAAGCTGCTGAATCTTTTTGTCCATAGTTTACTTTTTCCTGACAAGTGATATTAAACGCTTCCGAACATCAGCATCAAGTCCTTTCCATTGCAGCAAACTGATGCTTATGGTTGTTATAAACCCTATCGCAAATATGAATACTTTAAGGCCCGGCCATACCAACTGCGCAAACAATACGGCACCCAGCAAAATAATCTGCAGTATTGACAGCAGGCGCATTTTATTCTGCAAAATGTTTGCTTTGAGGCCAAGTAATTTATATACAAAATTGGCTGGCAAATAGCCCGAGCTCACTACTTCTGCAGCCAGCATCGATACACCCAAACCGCTTAAACCAAAATACTTCAGCAACAAAATGCTAAACCCGTACGTAAGGATAAACCTGCAGATGGTTATGATTAAAACAGATTTCAATTCATTGATACTGGTTAAAACCGTAACAAAAGATTTCCCGGAATTAACCACTGCTATACTAAGTAAAATCGTATACAATAGCACCGGGTTAAATGGCAGTTTTCCTTTTGTCCACCAGGTGTATATGAACTCGAGAAAAGGAAGGATCAGTATAACCGGTACATTAATAATCAGGCCTGTGATAAACCAGTTCGCCTCTATGGTGGCGATGATTTTTTCCTTTTCCCCCTTCACGTAATAACGTACCAACTCCGGAGCCAGCGGGTTAAGCATCAGATTAGACACCTGCATAAATGTATTACCAACAGTACGCACTGTAGTAAACACCGGAACAACAAGCAGGCCGGCAGTATGTGAAACAAGCAGGATGAGGCCGTTGGTATTGAACTGTTCAATAAAACCGTTAAATGTGAGTACAACCGATTTCTTCAGGTTATTAAACCCGGCTTTCCACGAACCATCTTTCCACCATGGAAAAAAATCAGGCATAATTCTACGTATTACAATAAATGTATACGCGTTGTAAACAAACCAGGTAGAAGCTACCACAATGCAAAGCTGGTTGATAGACAATTTAAGATACACGCCCACCAATATTGCTACCAGTTCACCAACCTTAATAAGCAAACCAAAATAGTTGGTAACACTATATTTTCCAACCGGGTAAAGCATCCTGGTAATCAATCCCCCTACACTACCGGTTAAGAGCCACATGATCAAAAAAGCAATGATCCCGTCAGATACATGGTATTGTTGCAGATCAATTCCTACCGCACTTTTATGATAACCACATAAACAGATAACCACATAAACAAGCAATTCAAATACACCGAGCAGTAAAGCCACCCGAACACTGGACCCCAGCAAACCCGAAGCCGCACGCTTATCGCTGTGATAAAGCTTCGAAAACTCGTTTCCTATATAGTTCTGATGCCCCAGGTCAAGTGTACGCATCAGCGTGATAAATGCATACAAAGTAAGCCATACACTGTATTTCTCACTTCCCCAGTATTGCAGGAAAACAGGCACAAGCACAATGGACTGCACAAATGTTAAAACAAAAAGTATAAATGCCGGGATATAGCTCGCCATAGCCCTATGCGCTAAAGTTTTCACCTGCTAATGTTTAAATCTTTTTCTTCAGTTTCAAAATTCCACCCAATGCTTTTATATAAGCGCGTCTTGCCACATTTACATAAAACGGCGGGTATGCTATACGAAGACCGGGAAATACATCATTGTCTTTTTTAAATTCTTCAATAATATTTTCATAGTCAACATACCAGATGTCTTCCCACCAATATTTCCTGGAACCCTGTTCGGTGAAAAATGCAAGCAGCTGCTTATTGTAATTATTCAGCTCCGTAGAAGTGAATTGTTCGATGTCAATCTGCTCATCCCTGAAGCGCTTTAACCATTGCTCAGGAAACGTTTTAATCATCTTTTCAGCACCACGACGCTGTAATGCTCTGGAATATTTCCTGTACCGCAACTGCAGTGATGATGTTGCATTATTTTTTTCAATAACACTGTACAAACGCTGACGTGACTTATATTCCTTTCCACGAACCTGTGCATAGTGCATGAAAGTGATGCCGTTTGCATTATACGTTTTATCAGAAGGCGGGAGACGCGAGCTATGTATCTTTTTACCCTTATGTGTTGCACCATCATCAATATACCCCAGGTAAAAATATTCAGGATAATCAAGGTATTCTCTAAACCCCGGAAGAATATCAGGTTTCTTCATCATAATGCGGGTGCCCGGCTGCTGCGCTGCTATATTGACCCATTCTGTGTGCCCGATGCTATCTGCAGTAATCAATTCATCTGCGTCCAGGGCAAGCAGCAACATTTTACCTTTCACTTGTTCCCTTGCTTTATTAATCAACAAATGCTGCCGGTATTCCTCATCATATTCCGGCGTATCATTCAGTACATATAAAGCCTTGGAAAAGCGTTCAGTAATTTCCTTCGTATTATCGGTAGAAAGCTGATCAGCTACAATGATCAAATCTGCAAAAAGAGACGTTACCTGTAAAAATCGCTCCAGTATCCATGCTTCATTTTTAACCGGAGTTAATACGACTATTGTAGTATCGTTTATCATGAAAAGTAGGGGTTTAAACTGCCAGCTTTAATTTGGCATTTCTTGTAAGTAACCATTGCCTTCTCTTATCTTCAAAATATTTATCTACAAATGCACTGATCACATAAGTAAGCGCTATGCAGATAATTAAATAACCCAGGAGATACATGCCTGTTGCCAAATAAGATTTTCCTTTCGCCAGCCGTAAGCAGATCAGGTTTAAAGGCCAATGGAGCAGGTAAATAACATATGACATGGAAGAATACAGGCCGTCTTTTTTTGCAGGTTTAAGTCGTACATTCCTGGTTACATAGGGAATGGTACAACAGGTTAAAACCGATACAAGTACTTCGTGATAATTAAATCCAAACAGCACTGCATCTCTGTTAAGCATATAATTATTGCGTACAAATGGCACCAGGTAATTCGCCAGCACAAGCGCTCCTGCTAACACCAGTCCGGCAATAGCCGTTTTTTCAGAACAATAAATATTAAGCAGGTAAATAGCTGCTCCAATCAGGAAATAAGGAAGATAAAAGAAGAAATAACCATTAGCCTGAAAGCTTTCAGGCAGTCTGTACAGTATTATCCATAAGGCCACTGAAATGACCAATACACTAATAATATTGATTTTCCTGGCTAATAGAAGCAGCAAGGGAGCAACAATGTAAAACTGTAATTCTACGTCAAGCGACCATGCCGACCCTATATACCGTATGCCGATAGTGTTAAGTCCGAATACAAAAAAATTCTTCGTAGCAATTTCTGCAATATTAAGATGCATCAAACTATTGTAGCCATAAGACGGATCTTTAAATAAGCAAAACAGTACTACTGCCGCGAATAACACCAGCCAGTAAACGGGCATCAGGCGAAAAAGCCGGCTACGCAAATAAACGCTGTAACCATCCTCGTACTGACTATATTTTTCATTAAACATTTTAAAAATCCAGTACCCGCTCAATACAAAAAAGACATATACAGCATAATGACCGATACCTAAAAAGCTCGCCATGTGCATGTGGTAAACAACAACTATAAAGGCCAGCAACAGCCTGAACTTTCCCGGACTTATTGCGTTTAACAGCTTACTAAATTCCATTGCTAATTATTGATATTAGGATAAATAGGGTAATCAGCTGCTCTTTGTTTTACTATTCTGTAGCGCAGGTATTTAAACCATAATTCCGTAATACTGAATGTACCGGTAAATACAGGCAATACTGCACGGGCCTGTGCCCATTTTCTCCGCAAAACAAACATTACGAGTAAATGCAGGTTATAAATTCCCACGGTACGCTGTACATAAGATACAGCATGGTTCTGCAAAGGACCGGATGGGTAACGGGCGATTAGCTGCGTATTAATTTTAAAAAGCTGTTCGGTACGTTTAAGATCTTTTGTGCCCAATACGGCACTTGCCCTTTTACTGTGTGTGCGCACCTTACACAAAACCTGTTCGTTATAACAAATATCCCAGCTGTCAGACAGGCGAAACCAGTATTCAAAATCACCGGCATAATGATATGCCGCATCAAATGGCCCTGTTTGCTCCCATGCTTTACGTGTTAACATTACAGGTGAAAGATTGCCGGGGAAACAACCGAACGCAGTAAAATACTGGTAGGCAACCTCACGGCCAATAACCTGTGGAAGCGGATTTACACGGGCTGTCGGGTTATTGAAAACAGCACCGGATTCATTAATTGACAATTTCCGGCAAAACACCATTCCAGCCTCGGGGTGTTGCTGCAACAAGGCAACCTGCGCAGCAAGCATGCCGGGTTCCATGATATCATCCTGGTTGAATATCTGGATATAATTTCTGCTGCTATGCTGAATTGCATTATTCAGGTTCTGAAATATTCCACGCTCGCCCTGGTTAACAATATATTTTATCCTGGAATCAGTAAATCCTGCTACAATCTGCCTGGTCTCATCAGTTGAATTATCATCAGAAATAACCAATTCAAATTCGCCTTCTGTTTGATTGCAGATGGATTGAATGCAATCGTACAAATAAGCTGCGCCGTTATAAACAGGCATTACAACAGATATCATTCTTACTTATTTATATCTTATTTATGTCTTGGGTAACCAGGTGTTCTTCTGTAACGGCTGTTATCTTTTTAAGGATGTTTTCCAGCCTGCTTAAATGATCATATCCGCTTGCATAACTGCGTTTGTATCCCGCTTCAGCAATGTCTTCCCGCTCTGCCGGGTGCTGCAGATAGTAGTCTATCTTGTTTAACAGTTCTTCTTTGGTGTCAAAAAAAACAGCTTCTTTCCCTTCTTCAAAGAATTGCTCATGCAGGGGTGTCCGTTGTGCAAGCATAAATGTTTTGCAGGCCGGTATTTCAAAAGTCCTGCTGTCTTGCTGATCGCGGTTGCCCTGTCGCAGAAAATGTAATGCAATTGACAAGCCGCTCAGCGATTTCGCATACTCATCTCCGTACACAGCAGCACCTGCATAACAGGGTGCTATCGTTGCCCAATGATTTTTGCCGAGCCAGTCGCTTCCAATCACTTTTACCTTAATGCCTTTTTCGATGAGATAAGCAATATATTCTGCACGCTGTTCTTCATAAGTTCCAATAAAGCCAACCTCATGCCTGTATTTATTGCGCTCTTCTTTCGAAGAAAACGCGTACGGCCTGGCCCATTGAGGATCGAATGAACGAAAACAAAAATCAACGTTAACAGCGCCGATATTCTTAAGCTCCTGGACATTTTGCGGGCGCTGTACAAACACCCAATCCAAACGCCTGCATGACTGTAAAAAGATTTTCCATCCGCGTGTAAATTCGCCAAAAGGATCATCTATAAGTAAACTCATCAATACCGTACCGGGATGCGTTTTTTTGGCATAAGCAAGACTAGATGCAGTAATATAACTACGGTTATCAATCCATATAATATCATACTTCTGCTCACTGACCTTTTTTTTGAAAGCTTTATTAAGGCTGCGTATGCCCGGGCCAATTTGCAAATGATAGTGTAACCGGGTAAATAAACCTGAAGCATAGATATGCGGCACTATGTCAATGGCATCTACCGTATCTACGAGCTTCTCCAGCTGAAGCATGCGCCTGTAACAATTACCTGTTTTCGACAGGTTTCCCACATAGAGTATTTTGCTGTTTTTATATGCCTGCATATTTATCCGTTTTACTCAGCCACTAAACTACATGTGCTTTAAGCGTGCTATAAATTGTCTTGTAACTATACTTATCTACGATTTTCAATGATTTTTCCCTGAACGCCGCTTCGTCTTTTTCCAGTGCGGTTAACAACCGTTGCAACTTGTTGCTCAAATCATCTACAGAACCTGTTTTAAATACAAACCCGTTGGCTCCTTCCTGCACAAGATCTATAGAGCAGCCCGTAGTTTCGGAAATAAGCAGAGACAATCCAAAATTCATTGCCTCGTTTACAGAAAGCCCCCAGGTTTCCCCGATGGTAGAACACATAACAAATACATCACCGAGTGTATAGTAGCGGGCTATTTCCGACTGGTTGATGAAACCTGTCAGTATCACTCTTTTTGATTCATGTGCCTGCAATAATTTTTCCATTTCACCGCGCAGCTCTCCCTCGCCTACCATGATGAGCCAAACACCTGGTTTGTTCAATTGCAGGAAGGCGTTGATAATATCCAGCGGTCTTTTTTTGGCAATGTATTTGCCTGAATAAATGATCACTTTATCACCTGCTGGTATGCCCTTGCTTTCTTTCAACAGTATTTTCTGTGGAGCCAATGTTGCCGCTTCTGCCTGGAAACGCATATTGTCTACGCTATACGGGCAAAAGAACAAACGATTTTCAGCTATACCATAGCTCTCATAAAAACGCTTGTTCTGCGTTCCTATATACAGGAACTTATGTATTCTTGGAAACAGCAGGTATTTCAATCCCATGCGCTTGATCCGCTGTTTAATTCCTGCTTTCATTAATTCCTGGTTGTAAGGCATTTCACTTCGTAAACACACTTCATGCCCCATCAGTTTGGCAAGCATTAATACCAGGAAATGTGTGCAATACGCCCAGCCATGCACCACTATAATAGCTTTGGGTTCTTTCCTCAGTTGCCTGATTATACCCAGATTTATCAACCCAAAAAAACCGTTGAAATGTGACGGTTTCCAGGAATGGTTTTTAAAAAAACGGGAAGCATATCCCTCCAGCAATGGTATATCCCACTTCACTTTAACGCCAAATCCCTTGTCGTCAATACCCTTGATACTGGCATCTGAGCAATACCATGCCTCTACGGGAACATCCTGTTGAGCCAGGTATTTATACAGCGGTGCAAAATACTGTATGGGGTGAGAGTTGATAAAGATTATCTTTTTCATGCTGTTATTTCTATTTCATCTCCCTGATAGATGTCAACAATCTTTGCTTAAATGCCGGGAAACCGAATTGATTAAATACTTCCTGCTGCAACGCCCTGCCAGTTTTATGCGAATCTTTTCCGGAGTATTCAAGCGCATGCACCAGGGCTCTCCTGATTGCATTCTTGTCATCGGGATCGATTAATTGTCCAAACCTGCCATTCTGCAGTGCATCAACACTGCCGTCTTTATTGCCGGCAACTACCGGCAAACCACACATCATGGCTTCAATAAATACAATGCCGAATCCCTCCTTCTTACTGGGCATTGCAAAACAATCTGCCAGCAGGTAATGGTCCATTATTTCTTCATCCGGCACAAAGCCCGTCAGTATTACACGGTCCTGTATACCATGCTTTACTGTCAGCTCGTTTATACGCTGTAATTCTGCTGCTTCAGCCTTACCAATCAGCATATATTTTATACCGGGATGAATTGCACTCAGCGATGGCAGTATTTCAAGCAATGTATCATACCCCTTAAACTTTTCGGTCACCTTTAAACGTGCTACCGAAACAATCAGGGGGTTGTCAGCATTCAGCTGGTAGCGTTGAAGCAATTGTACAGGCTTGTTAAAATTCTCGGGCAGCGCCAGGAAAGGATCAACTGTGTTATAAAAAACTTCAATTTTGGAAGCATCAACCTTTTGCAGGTGAACCAGTTTGTCAATATTATAATGACTAACGGTTAAAATTTTGTGACACCGTTGCAGCAGTTTTCTCTTTACCGCATCAAGAGGGGTCCAGATATCAATGCCGTGTGTTATCACCACAATACGGGCTGCAGGCCGTACCAAACGCACCAGTATACCAAGAAATGCAAGATTTACATGTGCGATGTACACGATGTCGGCCGATAAGGCTTCTTTTAATACTGCGCTAATAAAAGCAGTCTTTCTCCTGCTGAAATAACGGTAGGCCTGTGCCGGGAAATATTTACTGTTCTCATTTTCGTCGTACAGGGAAAAAGCCTGCACCTGCATATCCGCTTCATCCTGCAGTTCGTGCAATGCCTTTAGAAAACACCGGTTAAATTTTTCTATGCCTCCTGTTTGGGTAAATGTGCCAAGCGATACAAAAAGCACCTTTCTCTTCTTTGCCATTGCGCTGTTTATCCCGGAACTATCCGATTAAATGTTCCATTTGTGTTATTCCTGACTTCCTGAATGTAATGATATCTGCAGCAACCATTTCTTTAACCATTGCAGCCAGATCATACTCAGGTTCCCATCCCAGCTTTTGTTTCGCTTTTGACGGGTCACCGATCAAAAGATCAACTTCAGTTGGCCTGAAGTATGCAGCATCAACAGATACCACTTCCTTACCCGGCTCAAGCATAAACTCGCTATTGCTGCATGATACTACATAACCGCGTTCATTTACGCCTTCGCCCTTGAATGCTACTTCAATTCCGGCTTCAGCAAAAGCCATTTTTACAAAATCGCGCACCGAGGTAGTAATACCGGTTGCTATCACAAAATCTTCCGGCTTCTCCTGCTGCAAAATCATCCACATAGCCCTCACATAATCCTTGGCATGTCCCCAATCGCGTTTAGCATCCATGTTACCCAGGTAAAGTTTATCCTGCATGCCCAGCGCAATGGCAGCCACTGCCCTGGTAATTTTCCTGGTAACAAAAGTTTCACCGCGCAACGGGCTTTCATGGTTAAACAGGATGCCGTTGCATGCGTACATGCCGTAGGCTTCGCGATAGTTCACCACAATCCAGTAGGCATATAATTTTGCAACAGCATAAGGACTGCGCGGATAAAAAGGAGTAGTTTCCCTTTGAGGGATTTCCTGCACCAGGCCATACAATTCAGAAGTAGAAGCATGATAAATCTTCGTCTTCTTTGTAAGTCCAAGAATGCGCAAGGCTTCAAGAATACGCAGTGTTCCGATACCATCAGCATTGGCGGTGTATTCGGGCGTATCGAAACTTACCTTTACATGGCTCATGGCGGCCAGGTTGTATATTTCGTCTGGCTGGGTTTCAGCTATTATCCTGATGAGGTTCGTTGAATCTGTAAGATCGCCGTAATGAAGTTTAAAACGCACATTTTTATCGTGCGGATCCTGGTATAAGTGATCAATACGATCGGTATTAATCAAAGAAGACCTTCTTTTAATACCATGAACCATATATCCTTTTTCAAGCAATAATTCGGCAAGATAAGCTCCATCTTGTCCATTCACACCGGTGATCAATGCGATTTTCATGTATTGTTGCGTTTATAATTGTAAAATATTGAACTAATCCTGATTCGCTTTTCTCTTCTTTTTTTCTTTCTTGTCTTTGTTATCGTCCTGGTCATAAGCATAACCATAGTAGTCGTACGTATAATTATAGTTATAGCTATTATATCCCTTTTTAAACCGGATATCATTCACTACTATATTAAGCTTGCACATGGTTTTGCGGTTGTATATCTTTTCGATGAGTTGTAGCTGACGCTTATACGTATAGTGATGTCGAACCATGTACAGCGATACATTCGCATATTTGGCCAGCAATTGTGCATCAGTTACCAGGCCAGCCGGGCTGGAATCGATCACGATGTAATCATAATGCTTTTTTAACTCCTCGAACATCACTGCTACTTTGGGAAGCATCAGCAGTTCGGAAGGGTTTGGCGGTATCGGTCCGCTGCACAGTACATCCAGGTTTTCCTGTATACCTGATGGCTGTACCCATTGCTGCCAGTTCTGATCTTTTGACACCGTAAAATTACTGAAGCCCCTGACCTGCAAACCAAGATTCTCTGTAATCTTTGGCTTTCGCAAATCCATTTCCAGCAATATGACTTTCTTTTTAGCCATAGCAATGGCAATAGACAAGTTAATAGATAGAAAGGACTTACCTTCTCCGCTCATACTTGATGTAATCAGTATAACCTTATCTTCTTCTCCGGTAAGCACATATTCAAGATTGGTACGCAAGGCACGCAGTTGCTCTGATATAACTGATTTTGTTTTTGACGTTATGGCTACTACATTTTCATCATCATCATGATGTCCAATTTCAGCCAGTATTGGTGTGCGGGTAATATTCGTAATATCCTGCATCGAGGAAACACGGTTATTCAGGAATTCTTTCACATATGCGATGGCGAATGGTACCAGTAAACCAAGAATAAACCAGCCGATGACTATAAATTTCTTGTTGGGTTTGAATGGAAGAATATCAGCCTGTGCAGTATCAATAACCCGTGCATCTGCGATTGTAGACGATTTTGAGATTGCTGTCTCTTCTCTTTTTTTAAGCAGGAACAAATACAGCTCCTGTTTTATTTCCTGCTGGCGTGAATAGTCTAGAAAAATGCGCTCTTTAACAGGCACTTTGCTTATTTGAGATTCAAAACCTGATGTACGTTTCTTTAATTCACTGATGCTTGCACGGATACCGTTTTTAATCGACTGAATGCTGCTCATCAGGTCTTTCCGGAGATTCCGCAGCTGCTCGTCAACGGTTATGATAGAGGGGTGATCTGGCGTTTGGCTCATCAGCATTTTATCGCGCTGCAACTGTATATCGTTGTACCGTTGTACCAGTGCCACAAAACTCGGCTCTTGCATAACCAGTGAACTTGGCACTACACGGCTGTTGTTTTCATTCGCTGCAATAAACCGTTCCAATGATTCAACCACACTCAACTGAACCTCCTGCGCAGTCTCCTGTTTTGCAAAATCACTTGTATTCTCAAGCAGCAGCTTAGACTGTTCACTTATATCAGTTAACCTATTTGATGTTTTAAAGCCCTCAATGTCTTTTTCAATTACCGACAGCTCTTTAAACACCAGCCCTAACCGCTCGTCGATAAACTTGACCGTGCTATCGGCCATTCGATTTTTGTCGTTAACATTGGCCTGCATGTAAGCATCAATAAGTGTGTTAAGCACCTGCTCTCCGCGGTCGGGCAAACTCTCTTCAAGAGAAAGATTAATGATGGTTACCTGCTTGTTAGGTACAGCAACACCTAAAAGTCCACCGTACTGGCGTGCTGCGGCATCAATAGAGCCTACAGAGATTATAACAGATTGCGAAGGTTGCCAGCGGTCAAAACTCTCGCCAGGTAACAGTGCAATTACCGATGATCCGATATGCAATGAATCACCGAATAGTGCATTATATTGCTTTTCGTCCGCAGTTTTTAAGGTATAGCCGCTTCCATCCTTTTTGCGGATTACCGTATATGCGTCAGCCACTGGTCCTTTAGCCGAATCGTATGACAAAAACCTCAGTTTTACCGGCTTATTGTTATAGATTTCCGTTTTTTTAAGCTTCCCAGGCGCAAAATAACGAACGTTCAATTCAAGGCGGCGAACCACATCCTGCATCAGGGAACGGCTCTTCAATATTTCAACCTCGTTATCTACATTATTTTTATTCGATAAAAAACCGAGATCCTGCAGTACGCTTTCCTCCCCTACGCTGGACGAATTTTTACCGTCTTTCACCAATATTGATGCATGTATTTTATATGCAGGAGTGTTAACTACAAGACTTAGAAAAGCAAGAGCAAGACTAACTACAACTGAGACAAGTAACCAGGGCCAGAGTGCCACCAATTTTCCAATAAACTTTGTAAAAAACACCGAGCTGTCCTGTACTTTATCTTCCTGAACAGGCATATCGGCCGGAATAGTTTTTTGCATCTTGTTTAAAGTCTTGAAATGATGATAATTAATAATGAAATAACTGAAACGGCGATGGTAAGATTTCTTGCACGGTATGCATCAGTAGAAGCGATCTTAGCTTTGTTAGGCTCAACATATACCATATCTCCCTGGCTCAGATAAAAATAGGGGGACTGCACGGTTTGCGAAAGATTGTTCAGGTCTAGCCGCACTACTTTCTTGCTGCCAAGAGAATCACGGATAACCATTACATTTTCCCTTCTTCCGAAAATAGACAGATCCCCGGCCATGCTGATGGCGTCCAATACGCTTACCTTTTCGTTAGGCACCGTATAGGTACCGGGGCGCTGTACTTCCCCCAGCACCGAAACGCTGAAATTGGTGAAGCGTACATTTACAACCGGTGTTTTATAGTATTTGGCCACAATATTATGTATGGTATCGCGTGCCGCCGCGGTTGTTAACCCGCTTACTTTAATCTTTCCCACAATAGGCAATTCAATCAGCCCGTCCCTGTCTACCATAAAGCCGTTTACAGGCAGGCTTGCACCACCACCGGAAGAAGGCTGTACAGGAAATGCTGCACTGTTCGTGTTCGACAACACACTGTTTTCGCCCGGGTCAAGTGTTAAGATAGTTACCTGTAAAATATCGTTGCTCTGGATAACAGGGTCAACGAATTTCTTCACCTGGTTTTCATGAACCTTCAGGTATAACGAATCCGGCACGTCCTGGAAATAAGCAATTTTCTTATTGGTGCTGCATGCTACTGATAAGCTTGATATCACAATCCCGAGTAAAATAAATTGCAACGGGATTTTCCCTGAAAAAATGCGCATCTTGTATGTGTTTAAATGAAATAACCGGCTGCCGGCCGTTATCACTGTGGTGTTATTATTTAGTATAACCTGTAAAATCCTTGTGATCTTTTTTATACAGCTGTTCCTGCGTAAGCGTTTGGAAGTAGGCATAGGTTTTAGCCAAACCTTCCTGGCGGGATACTTTTGGTTCCCATCCAAGCAATTGCTTCGCCAGGGTTATATCGGGCTGGCGTTGCTTGGGATCATCTGTGGGAAGCGGGTTATAAATCACCTTTTGTTTTGCACCTGTTAATGCCAGTATCTCTTCTGCAAACTGCCTGATGGTAATTTCAGAAGGGTTGCCAATGTTTACCGGCGATGCGTAGTCACTCATCAGCAAACGGTAAATGCCTTCTACCAGGTCATCAACATAACAGAAAGAACGTGTCTGGCTGCCATCACCGAAAACAGTTAGATCTTCTCCTCTCAATGCCTGTCCAATGAATGCAGGCAATACACGGCCGTCATTCAATCGCATACGTGGGCCGTAGGTATTGAAAATGCGGATGATCCTTGTTTCAAGGCCATGATAAGTATGGTAGGCCATAGTAATGGCTTCCTGGTAACGTTTTGCTTCGTCGTACACACCGCGCGGACCCACGGGGTTTACGTTACCCCAATAAGATTCGGTTTGCGGATGAACGGCAGGATCTCCGTATACTTCTGAAGTAGAAGCCACGAGAATACGCGCCTTCTTTTCTTTTGCAAGACCAAGCAGGTTGTGCGTACCCATTGCGCCGACTTTCAGGGTTTGAATGGGTATTTTAAGATAGTCAATGGGACTTGCAGGAGAAGCGAAATGCAATATATAATCCAGTTTACCCGGAACATGTACAAATTTGCTTACATCATGATGATAAAACTCAAAATCAGGCAGGGCAAACAGGTGTTCGATATTCTGTTTATCACCTGTAATAAGATTATCCATGCCTATAACATGATACCCTTCTGCGATGAAACGGTCGCAAAGATGAGAACCCAGAAAGCCGGCTGCACCGGTAATTAAAACTCGTTTTTTCATTATTGTAAATACTTCAGAAGTTGATATTGGATTTTTGAAACCGGCATTAATTGTTTACGCCTATGCAATAATATGTGAAGCCTTTTTCTGCAAGTTCTTTTGCTTCATAAATGTTGCGTCCGTCAAAAAGCACTGCATCTTTCAGGTTTTCCTTCACCTGTTTCCAGTCTGGCAGGCGAAACTCATTCCATTCAGTTACCAGCAGCAGTGCATCAGCATTCGTAAGCGCACCGGCAGCGTCTGTCGCATAAGTTATTTTATCGCCCAGCATATGTTTCGCTTCTTTCATTGCCACAGGATCATAAGCCTGAACTTTTGCACCCACAGCCAGTAAAGATTCAATCAGTACCAGTGAAGGCGCTTCGCGCATATCATCGGTATTTGGTTTAAAAGAAAGCCCCCACAATGCAAATGTTTTGCCGGCCAGGCTTTCGTTGCCGTAGTGTTTTTTGATTTTATTGAACAGCACATTTTTCTGATCATCATTTACATCTTCTACAGATTGCAGAATGCGCAGCTGATAACCATAGTCTTTTGCCGTGCGTACCAGTGCTTTTACATCTTTGGGAAAGCAGGAACCGCCGTAACCAATGCCGGGGTAGATGAACTTATTACCAATGCGCGGATCAGAGCCTATACCCTTTCTCACTTCGTTTACATTGGCGCCTGCGAGCTCACACAAATTAGCGATGTCGTTCATGAACGAAATTTTTGTAGCCAGCATCGCATTGGCTGCATACTTGGTCATTTCCGCAGAGGGAATGTCCATGAATAAAATGGGGTGTCCATTCAGTACAAACGGATGGTACAGCTTTCTCAGCCTTTCTTCTGCCTGGGCAGATTCAACGCCGATAACAATCCTGTCTGGTTTTAAAAAGTCGTCGATTGCCGCGCCTTCTTTCAAAAATTCAGGATTAGAAGCCACATCGTATGAAAGGTTTGACTTGCGTGCTGCCAATGCATTGGCAATGGCACCTTTTACTTTGGCAGCAGTACCTACAGGAACAGTGCTTTTTGTTACCACTACCAGGTAATTCTGCATATGCGCACCAATGGTTTCAGCAACCTGTAATACATATTTCAAATCGGCACTACCATCTTCACCGGGAGGTGTACCTACTGCAATAAATGCCACCTCTGCTCCTAGTATTGATTCAGCCAGGCTGGTGCTAAACTGCAGGCGCCCTTTCTGAAAATTGCGCTGTACAATGGCATCCAGACCAGGTTCATAAATTGGCAGAATACCTTTCTTCAGGTTTTCAATTTTCTGCTCCATTACATCCACACAAACAACTTCGGTACCCACTTCAGCCAAACAAGCGCCAGTTACTAAACCTACATAACCAGTTCCTACAATAACAATTTTCATGAGATTAATTGGTTTGAAATATGATATATATAAAATGGCGCGAAAGCGCGATACTAATGAAAACAAGCGTGTTGTACCAAGTTGTTATTCAAAACAGGAGGAAATAAGGATGCCGGGTATACCCGGTACGGCTTCGCCATCTCAGTCACAGCCGTCAATTTAATGACCGTCGTAATGATTACTTACCTGGCAATACCTGGTTCAGTATGCCGTATGTTCCCCTTTACAATAATTAGCAGGCACTAATTTTATAAAAGGGCCCGTCTGCGTAGTGTACAGACATATGTGCGACAGCGGCAGATAAAATCAAGGCAGCTCATCCGGAATCGTGTTATTGGCTAACACTATCCCTGATGGCTTCGATATGCCTGCGGAATCCGAAATTCATCTAGCTTCAATACCTGCCTGCAGAAAAAACAATGCACCTTTTTTATTGCAGGACTTTGTACCAACAATGCTAAAAATCAAGACCGTAAGCGACGCCAAATACAAGCATGGCTTCCTGGTTATATTTATTACTCGATGATGTTGCCTGGTACCTGAAGCTGATATCTACTTTATCCCTGATCAGGTAACCAATAGTTGGTGCATACGTAGGCACCCAGCTCTTTGATCTTATTACGCTAAAGCCCAATCTGGGCTCTATATAAAAAGTATTCATAGCCTCGTCATCATACAATACGTCTGTTGGAGTAAACGAATACCTGAACCCGGCTAAAAGCGATATTGGCTTAAGATAACCGGCATTTATCATTGTCTTACCGCGCGGCACCATTTTGCCGGGGAAGATAAAAAGCCCACCAGACACAACCAGGTCGGCCGATTCACTCAGCGGCATAATTAATTTAGCCGCGGCACCGCCACCGGTTTTCTGGCTCTGGGCAAAATAGCCGCCCATAGGCATTACGCCTTGCACTTCAAGCGAAACGTGCGAAGGCTTATCGTAAAATTGCGCGCTGGCATTAATGCCGGCAGTTAACAACAGGGCTAGTATTGCCAATAATGACTTCATAATACGGGTTTATTAAACAAAACTTCGGGTTAAAACACTATCTAAAAACACTAAATACTAATAAGCTGTATCCTCACCTCTGAACACATTAATCACAGTCATAAAAATGATGCGTATATCCAGCATTAATGACCAGTTTTCCATATACCAGATATCACACTCCACACGCTTCTTCATTAACCTGGTTTGCTTTGTTTCACCGCGGTAACCATTTACCTGCGCCCAGCCTGTAATACCGGGTTTTAAAAACTGGCGAACCATGTATTGATTGATCAACGCACTGTATTCTTCTGTATGTTTAAGCATGTGCGGGCGCGGGCCAACAATGCTCATATCACCTTTCAGCACATTGAAAAACTGCGGAAATTCGTCCAGGCTTGTTTTACGCAAAAAAGCACCTATCCTGGTGACACGTATATCATTTTTAGTAGCCTGCACTTCGTCGCTGCGTTCGTTCACCGTCATGCTCCTGAACTTGTAACACCAGAAAGGCTTGTTGTTTTTACCTGAACGCAGCTGCCTGAAAAATACCGGCCCGCGCGATTCCAGTTTAATCAGCAAACCTATAATGGGTACCAGCCATGACAATACGAGCACTATTACCAGGAAGCTCATTACCACGTCGAATATTTTTTTCTTGGCCCGGTTATTAAGCATGTTCAGCGGCTCTGCACGCAGGCTGCGAACAGGCATACTGTCGAGGTATTCAACATACGATAAAGAGGTTTCCTGTTTCTCGTTAAAGTCGCCTACGAACTTCACGCGCACACAATATTTATCTGCAACTTCTACAAGTTTGGTTACTTCGGTATGTTGGCCGGGTAATAAAGTAGAATAGATTTCTCGGATATCATTTTTAACGGCAAACTCAATACACTGCTCAATAGGACCAACAATATCCCCTTCCCTGTTAATGGCAGAATTACTTAAATGACTTCCGTTATCGAAGAAGCCTTCGAATGAATAAATATTGCTGTTGCCTTCAAAATATTCTGCCAGCCTTACACCGGTTTGATTATAACCAATGATGGCTGTTTTCATTTGCAGCTTGGCCTTCTTTATGATAAACTCAACAATGTAAGTAACAAAAAAACGGCTTATTACAAAAGCCAATCCAAGTATGCCTGAACAAACAAGCAACAGTTTTTTAAACATCACGTCTTCACTGGAGATCAGTAAAAACATAGCCAGGAAAGAAATATGAACGAGTGTTGTTTTAGCTGTTTGGCGCAAAATGCTTTCAAGCCTGTTCAGTGTATCGTACTGGTATAAACGCAGAAAGAATGCAGCCATTAACCAGCTGACATTATAAACGATAAAATTAAGCGGAGTGTAATAAGCAATTGAAGGATCTTTCAACTGATGAAAGAATGCATAGGATGCAATCCAGGAGCCGTTAACGATAATGAAATCGCTAACAAGCAAAGTAATCCGTAAAAGATAAGCAAAGCGGCTTCCCATTGGATGTTTAGGGTTTAAAAACACATTCTTTAAAGGTATCGGGTTATAACAGTGTCGCAAATCTATTGCTTTTATCAATCAATTTGCACATGCTTCATCTGGTATAAATAAATTAATATACTCGCTTCCCCAACAAAATCAATCCATCCACGTATAAGAAATAGTTATACAAAACAAACATTAATAAATTCGGTTAATAGCACCTTTTCTTAGGGCAAGCAATGCAATATTCAGATAACCTTAGCAGAAATAACATTAGCCAGGCAGCCGTTTATGGCAGCCTGGCCTTTGTCTTTGCCTTACACCAGACACAGCAATAACATTACGGCTAATCGTTAATATTACCGTTTAGTTAATCACTTGCAATGTTGTAAGCTGGCGTTTGTAAACTGGCTGTAAGAGTTGGGTTTAGGGTTGAAACTGCCAGACAAAACGCCGACATAGTTATCACTGCACCAGTGGTTCTATAATTTCTCTTTGGGTGAATTTTGTACTTGTACTCTTCATCATCAGTAACCTGATTTTCTCACTTAGTACAAGTGTGGTATAAACTGCATAGGTAGCGAGGTAGCTTGTAAAAATTTTACGGGGTTCGTTGGCCATGTTGTAAGCCCATTCCATATTCCCGTTTTTCATCCATTTCGGTGCGCGTTTTTTAATACCAACCAGTGCAGGCAAGGCATCGCCTATACCTACCATTACGCCTGGTATCCTGCCCCTCATTTCATACATCCATTTCTCCTGGCGGCGCACTCCCGATACCACAAAAACTATCTGGGCTTTTGATTTGGTTATTTTATTCGCAATATCTTCCTTGTCCTGCTCTGTTAAAGAACGGAAAGGATAAGAATATTTACCTGCGATTTGCAATGATGGATAATGCTGTGTAATATAGTCGGATGCCCTTTTCAACACCTCTGAAGAACCGCCGTAGAAAAACACGGGTAACTGTTCTTCCTCTGCCCTGGCAAATAAGCCATTGAGCAATTCAGTCGCTACCTGCGGCTCCTGTTTAATTCCATGTAATAGTTTAATTGACCTAGATAAAGGCATCCCATCTGGAGCAACGATGTCAGCACTTGTAAGTGCCTCACGGAAGGATCGGTTTCGCCGGGCTTCTACTACCGAATGAACATTCGCGATGCATACATAACTCGGTTTATGTTGCTTTGCAAGGTTCACAATGTGGCACAATAAAGTTTCGTAGGAGCCCAAGCTTACCTTTAAGCTCAGAAGCTTCAGCTTTAGCATAGGACATTGTTTTTAAGGTTCAGGGCCACGGAATAAAAACACGAAACACTCTTCTTTTAAAACTCTCTTAACAAATATAGGAGGCGAATGTATATCGAACAAAAAAAACAAATTAAAAGAATAAATTTTTTATAAATAATACTGAAAAAGCAATTAAAATACATTATCGGTTTCTATAAATTTTATTTATTTACAATGTATAAACATTAATGTCAGCACTTTTATTACAAATCATGTAACCCTTTGCCAGCAAGCATTACATTAATCACAACAATGTTAAAACTTTCATCTGTTCTGCCTGCATTATTGTGTCGTTGTAATTACATCAAGTCGATGTACTTACGTTATTAATTTTTTTTAAACTACAGTGTTTCTTTCTTAAAAACACCTTTTTTACGCAATAAAATAAAAGAGCCTGTCACTTTTGTAACAGGCTCACTCATTTTTATAGTAAACTGATTCTTATTAATACACTTTATGCAGGCACCTGCCCCACGGGAGCAGCCGTTTTTAAATGCAATACCTCGCTTGTCCAGGCTTTGGTTTCTTCAAACAAGGCGTTGTTGGCTGCAAGTGACTGCCCGTAAGAAGGTATCATCTTCTTCAACCCTGCCTGCCACTCCGGCGTTTGCTCCTTGCTTTTAAAACAACGTTTTATCAGGTCGAGCATGATAGATACTGATGTTGATGCCCCGGGTGATGCGCCCAGTAAGGCAGCAATGGTACCATCTGCCGCTGTTACTACTTCGGTACCAAACTCCAGGATACCGCCATGCTCTTCATCTTTTTTGATTACCTGTACACGCTGACCGGCAACTTCCAGCTCCCAGTCTTCCATGCGCGCATTGGGCAAAAAGTCACGCAGCGCTTCCAGCCTGTCTTCGGGTGACTGGCGTACCTGGTTAATCAGGTACTTGGTCAACGGAATATTGTCAAAACCCGCTGCCAGCATGGGGCGGATGTTGTTTAACTTAATAGACAAAGGCAAATCAAGCAAAGAACCGTTTTTCAGGAACTTGGTAGAGAAGCCTGCATACGGACCAAACAGCAGTGCTTTTTTACCGTCGATCATGCGGGTATCGAGGTGCGGAACCGACATGGGTGGTGAACCAACCGGCGCCTTGCCATATACTTTGGCAGCATGGCGTTCTATTACTTCGGGGTTGGTACATTTAAGCCATTGGCCGCTTACCGGGAAGCCACCAAAACCTTTGCCTTCCGGAATATCAGATTTCAGCAACAGGGGCAGTGAACCACCACCTGCACCGATGAAAACAAATTTTGCACGGATATCACGTTTTCTTTTGGTAGTGAGGTTTTTCACCGTGAGCAGCCAGGTACCGTCTTCCTGTTTTTCCAGGTCGCGCACTTCGTGGTGCATGTGCATGCCTACCCCTTTCATGGCCTGCAGTTTTGCAAACAGGCTGCGGGTTAACGCACCGAAATTTACATCGGTACCGCTTTCCATGCGTGTAGCAGCCACTTTTTCGCCTGGGTCGCGACCTTCCATTACCAGCGGAATCCATTTCTGCAGCACAGCGTGATCTTCAGAATACTGCATGCCCCTGAACAGGTGCGAGTTGCTCAGCGCTTCGTGGCGTTTCTTCAAATAAGTAACATTCTCTTCGCCCCACACAAAACTCATGTGCGGAATGCTGTTGATAAATGTCTGCGGTGCATCTACCAGGTTATTTTGAACCAGGTATGCCCAGAACTCTTTTGATTCTTCGAACGATTCGTTGATTTTGATGGCTTTTTTGGTATCAATGGTACCATCTGCACGCTGCGGAGTGTAGTTGAGCTCACATAGGGCCGAGTGTCCTGTACCTGCATTGTTCCAGGCATCCGAACTTTCGGCAGCTACTATATCCAGTCTCTCAAAAATTTCAACCGTTAAATCAGGCTGCAATTGTTTCAACAACATACCAAGCGTAGCACTCATAATGCCGGCACCAATTAATACCACATCGGCATCTGTTCCTGAAGATTTACCGCTTCTCATCGTATAATCTTTAAAGTGCCGCAAAGTTACGCTGAAAAACGCAACGCCCTCCGCTTACCCGAAAGGATTCACATAAAATTTAGGCATTTGTAGTTAAATTTTAAGATGTAACCCGTTTTTTTGAACAGATGATCGAAAAAATATTGATTTATTAGAGGAAGCAATGGCTACTCTAAAACGGGTTGCGGTGCAGGACTGTTTACCGTTTCTTCCTCACTTACACTTGTTCGCTTTTGGCCGATGGTAATAAAACTTAAACCGAATGTGAGCATAAACAACGCCATGCTTATCCATATAATTTCATGCACATTATATAAGGTAATAATGGCGCCACCCAATAACGTACCCAGCGTTACACCTGCGTTGCCGAACGATACCATCAGGCTTGCAGCCAGCTCCGGCGCTTCGGGTGCTTCTGAAGTAGAGCGCGTTTGGCCAATCAGGAAACCGCCTGTATGAATAAAACCCCAGATGGAAATAATGATGGCCATGGGCACAAACAAACCGCCGAAACTGTAAGCCAGCAGATGCACCAGCACCAGCGACAATAAAAACAAACGGGTAGTAAGCAGCACATTTTTACTCAGCGCAATACCGGTAAGCCAGTTGCCCACAATACCTGTTGCACCAAACAACAATAACATCAGGCTTATTTCACCGCCATTCATCCGGGTAATTTTGCCGAGGTATTCGGCGAGGTAACCATAGGTTGAAAACATACCTGCTATCATAATGAGTGTAGCGGTAAGATTCAGCCACAGCTGTGGTTTGCGCAGGATAACCAGCTGATGGCGCACAGAAGTATCTTCAGTTACAGGCATGGATGGAACAAACAACACCAGCGCTGCAAAAGCCACCAGGTTAATTATACCTGAAACCACGAAGGAAGTCTGCCAGTTAAACACATCGGCCACATAGGTTGTAATGGGCACACCGAGTACTGTGGCAATACTTAAACCACCCAGCACAACCGATACGGCCTTTGGTGCATCTTTCGGCTCAACCTGTTTTGAAGCGGCCACTGTTGCCACTGCCCAGAACACCGGGTGCAGAAAAGCGGGCAGAATGCGTGCAATCATGAGTACGGTAAAATTGGGGGCCACGGCAGACAAGGCATTGGACAGCACAAACGTGGCCAGCACCAGGCACATCATGGTTTTACGGTTCACTTTCGCGGTAAGCAAGGTGGTGAACGGACCGGTTAATGCTATGGTAAGGGCAAAGCCGCTGAGCAGCCAGCCCGCTGTATCTATAGATATGCCAAATGATTTTGCGATGGCAGGCATTATCCCGATTACCCCGAATTCGGTGGTGATGATGCCGAAGGCGCCAAGCGCCATGATGTAGATTGATTTTTTCATCTAAATATCTAAATGTTTCAATTAATAAGCTAAAGGGAAAGCAGTACAGCACCGCAAGCGGCATGTTACTGGTGGCAAGAACGCATCAATAAGTACGCAGAAAAATCAGGAACCGGATCACAATTTCAATCGCTGCAGGCTGGTAATGTAGTCATCCAGCACGGTTTCGTTAAGGGTGTACTTCAGGTTACGCCCTTCCTTTTCGGGAATCAGCAAACCTGCGTCTACCAGCTGTTTCAGGTGATGAGAGATGGAAGGTTGCGCCAGGTCGAGCAGATCATGCACCTCCGTGCAATACACGCAATCCTGCTTCTTTTTAAACTGTTGCAGAATAGAGAGCCTGCTGGCATCGCTCAAGGCTTTTGATATTTTCTCAAACTTCCTGTTATCCATGGTGGCCGGTAATTCAGCATAAAACTAAATAGAAATATTGAAATAATTCGATATTTCTTGAAATTTTTTTCCTCCTTACCGGCCGGCCACGCATTACTTAATTATACCAGCATCATCGCTAAGCAGTTAATCCCCCGTCAACCGTTAACACAGCACCCGTTGCAAAACTGCCGTCCCCAGATGCCAGCAAGGCTACCATGGCAGCAATATCGCTGGCTTTGCCGTATTGCGGAATGGCCATGGCCTGGCGCAGCAAATCGGCTTTTTCACCGGTAGCAGGGTTCATATCCGTATCGGTAGGACCAGGCTCTACCAGGTTCACCGTAATTTTGCGCGTACCCAGGTCGCGCGCGAGCCCCCTGGTTAAGCCGATCAATGCAGACTTGCTCATGGCGTATACGCTCATGCCCGGGCGCCCGGGCCGCACAGACACATTGCTGCCAATAGTTACGATACGGCCGCCTGCGGGGAGGTGTTTGAGTGCGGCCTGGACTGCTATAAATACGGCGCGCACGTTTACAGACATCATTTCATCAAACTCAGCGAGCGAATAGGCGTCAACAGGTTTTGCGCTGAAGATGCCGGCATTGTTCACCAATATATCCAGTGCGCCCAGCTGTGCCGCTGCTTTATC
Organism: Deminuibacter soli; assembly: GCF_003412455.1. Taxonomy (GTDB): domain Bacteria; phylum Bacteroidota; class Bacteroidia; order Chitinophagales; family Chitinophagaceae; genus Deminuibacter; species Deminuibacter soli. Next base: position 244,944 of record NZ_QTJU01000005.1, read on the forward strand.
TACAGCAGCCGTGAGTTCTGCGGCATTGGTATTATCGGCCTTGATTGCAATGGCCCTGCCACCATCTGCCACTACCTGCGCCACTACTTCCTGCGCTTTTGCTTCGTTGTGTACAAAAGTAAAAGCAACTGCAGCGCCTTCTGCTGCCAAACGTTTTACAATAGCCGCGCCAATGCCCCTGCTGCCTCCTGTTACCAGGGCAACCTTGTTTTGTAATCTCTGCATACTGGGATTTTTATTTTGAATGATCGTTCAGATATTTAGCAAAAAAAGAGATCAGGAACTGATCATCTGCACCAGGCAATCGGCCATTTGCCTGAGTAATTTACTGTTTTCATTTGTTACATGCATTTGCCAGAAACCGGCAAAATTGCCTACAATTACATGAGCCAGCACACCTGCATCCTTCTCACGGCCCAGCTCACCTGCCTGCTGCGCTTTTTGCAGCAGCGTTTTTACCAGCTGCACCAGCTGGTTGTTTTTCCTGAGTACTTCCAGCACATCTTCATGCGCACCGGCCAATTCAAAAGTAGCTTTCGGCACCAGGCACATTTTCTTTTTCCCGGCCGAAACCTTGGCTGCGGCGCGGTATATGATACAATGCACAGCCTTCAGCGGGGAATTGGTTACGCTGGCTGCAGTTTTGTAATCGGCCAGCGCCTCTGCTGCATAATCTGCCAGGCATTGCAGAAACAAGGCATGTTTACTGCCATAGGTATCGTAAATACTTCCCGGGTTTAACTGCATGGCTTCTGAAAGGTCGCTCATGGAAGTGGCGTGGTAGCCCTTCTCCCAGAAAACATTCCTCGCCAGCCGCATGCGCTCCTCAGGATCAAATGCCTTGTTTCGTGCCATGCAGCAAATATATATACTTGAACGAACACTCAAAAATAAAATAATCAGATTGTTTCTTTCTTCCCGCGAAAGAAATCGATCATCGGCTGCAGGTTGCCGAACGCAATTTTATTTTTCAGCAGATGGTAAGTCTGCAGTTGCTGCTCATCTGTCAACCCTGGCAACTGCGGCATGCCGTAGTGTACAAAGCTGCTTACCGGTTTGCGTGTGCGTACATGGCGGTGTTTGGCGCGCAGGCTATCGTTCAGCCCGTCGCCGGTGCCGGGATAGCCCAATGCAATGCCGGTGCAGGGCTGGTACAATTCGCCCACACCAAATGTTTCGCGCACTTTATCATGCAGTATACCTGCGGCCTGGCTCAACTGCATGCCTTCGTTTACAGCCTGCAGGTTTAACTGGGCTACTGCCAATCCTACATCGTGCCAGGCCCATGGGTTGGGCATACCATTTTTATCGAAATAGAGTTTGGCGAGTACGATCATTACTACCGGTGCGGTTTGTGCCCAGGCGCGGTTGTCGTCGTTGAAACATTGCAATACCCGCTGATACTGGGTTTCATCTTCATATTTGCAACCCACGATAAACTGCCAGGGCTGTTCATTAAAACCTGATGCGGCCATGCGTGCCGCCTCAAACAAAGGCTGCAGCTGTGCTTTACCTACGGGTTGTGCTGTAAATGCTTTGGGGCTCCAGCGTTGCTGAATAACATCGAGCACGGGCGCTGTGGTGGAAATTGTGTGATACATGTGTTGTTGTTTGTATCACAAAGTTGAACAATACCTTTCAGGCAATGGGTACACCGGATACCGGTTCAGGTATACTTTTCACGGATTTGTTCCCTGAACTGCTCGGGTGTTTGCTGTGTAAGTTTTTTAAAGAAGCGGTAGAAATAGGATACTTCATTGAACTGCAGCAGGGCTGCAATGGCTTTTACGGGTTCGTGCGTATGCACCAGCATGCGCTGTGCTTCGAGCAATACGCGGGCGGCAATCCATTGCGAGGCGGTTTTGCCTGTCTGTGCTTTAACCACATCATTCAAATGGCCTGCAGACACATGCAGCATGGCCGCATAGGCTGCAGGCTGGCGATATTCCATAAAATGCTGCTGTACCAGTGAGCGAAAGTCGCGCGTCATTTTTGCATTGCTGCCGGGCTGCAGTGTTTGTTCCGCTCCCTGCTGCAACAAGCGATAAATGCGCGACAACACAATATCCAGGTAGTTCTCCATAATACGCTTACCCAGCGATTGTTGCTCCCGGTATTCTTCGAACAGCTGCATGCACATATCCCAGAGTTGTGCAAAGGCTGCATCACCGGGTTGCAGGTGCCCGGTTTCCCAGGCGCCCGGCTGCAACAATGGGTGGTTCCTGGCGAAGGCGGCCGTAAAGGCGATACGTATACCCTGCGTGTTTTTATTATCCGCATCCGCACCGCGCTGTACATGATGTACCTGGCCGGGGCTCATGAATATAATAGTGCCGGGTTGTATGCGGTATTCGGTAAAATCAACGCTGTGCACACCCGATCCCTGTTTTACCAGTGATACCCCGTAGTAATCATGCCGGTGAGGGCGCATAACCCTGCCGGTACGATCTGCCGAATCGTCCCTACCCTCCCTGTATTCAACCATGAAAGGTGCAGTAGCGTCGTGCTCATCCAGCGCATATACCGGTATTGTATCAGCTGTCATAATCGGTAAACAGTTTCTGTGATAAAGATACCACAAGCCCACCGCCGCAGCAATTGTGTTTACCGCCTGCGGCAGGCGGTTTACCTGTTGTTGCTTTCGCCCGTTTTGCGGAGATGGTTTAACGCTTAAGGTTTGATGTTTACTGTTGAACTTGGCGGAGATCGAAGCGGGGATTTGTTGCCGGTGGGGACACCGGGCAATGGCATTTAGGGGGGGCGTTGAGCTTGGCGGAAGCCCTTGAACACTGTCTGCTGTACCTGGTTACGCTGGGTTGTTTTATTGTAATGCTGCTGATTCATTTCAACAGCTGAGCAGGGTTAGCGCATTTTTGCTACTTTAGCCGTTATGGACATGCAACTTCTTACTTACTGGCAACAACAGTTCATCAGCTATTTAACTACACATGCCAACAGTGATGACGGCGCGCATGATATGGGGCATTTTAATCGTGTATGGCAAAACTGTCGCGCCATTAACCAGACTGAAGGTAACAAGGCCGATGACCTGGTACTACTTACTGCCGCCTATTTTCATGACCTGGTTTCCTTTCCCAAAAATCATCCTGACAGAAGCTGCTCTTCCCTATTGAGTGCAGACCAAACTGCTGTTCTGCTGAAGGAACATTTCACGGGTTTTCCTGCAGATAAAATTGCCGCGGTTCATCATGCGATTCATGCACACAGTTTTTCAGCGGGTATCCCTACCGAAACTTATGAAGCACAAATACTGCAGGATGCAGACCGCATGGAAGCGCTTGGCGCCATCGGTATTGCACGCACGTTTTATACTGCCGGCCTTATGCATTCATCGATGTTCAACGCGGAAGACCCGATGGGTGAAAACCGGCCTTTGAATGACAGCAGGTATGCACTTGATCATTTTACTGTGAAACTGCTGCAGTTGCCTGCGTTGATGAATACTGCCGCAGGTAAGCAAATGGCCCGGGCGAATGCGGATTACCTTGTGCAGTTCAGGGAGAAGATGTGCAGGGAGATTACTGGTGAGTGGTGATCACTGGTGAATAGGCAATAGTGAATGATCTGAGCGGGATGGTTTAAGGTTTAATGTTTGATGTTTAACGTTGACCTTTGCGGAGGTGATCTTAGCGAGGTGTGTTGCCGGTGGGAACACCGGCAAGGGCTGTGGAGAATAACAAAAGAGCGCCGGGGCGCTCTTTTGTATTATGCTTTGTTGTGCAAGCTTTGCTTACGCACTGACGATTCACGACTGACGATTCACGCTATAGCTGTGGTTCGCCGCTGTCGTTGTGTTTTTCTTCTTCTTTTTTGAAGCTGAGTTTGCCGAATTTATACGTAAAGCTGATACCGATGGAACGGAAAGGTATCTGGCGAAGGGTGTTTTGCGTGAAACCTGTTCCCCGGATAGCAGTGAGCTGGTTTACGTATTTGTTGAACAGGTTGGTGGTGGTTAATGCCAGGCTGCCCTTGGTGTGCCATAGCTGTTTGCGTACGGCCAGGTTATAAAAGGTGAACGAGGGATACCTGCCCTGCACTTCGTTGCGCGCTGAATTGAAGTTGCCAAACAATTCTGCCGTAAGTGTGCTGGTGACCTGGTAAGTGGCGTTCAGGTTGATGCGGTAGTTAAAACTGCTGATTGAATTGCCGGTGTTGATGCGGTTGATGATATGTCTTTCAAACAACATTACGTTCGAACGCAGGCTGAGTGCATGTGTGATGGGTACAGAACCATATAAGCTTAAGCCCGTATTTTCTTCGAGCCCTATGTTGGCATAGGTGGTTACTGACGTGTTGGTGTAGGTAGAATCGCCCACGAGGTATTCGGGGTAATAGACTACGTAGGGCTGTATATCGTGGTTGGATCTGCGATAGAACAATGCTGCATTGAGACTGGCGCCGCCTTTGAATGACTGGTTGTAGCCTGCTTCAATGTTGTCGCCGATTTCGGGTTTCAGCAGTGGATCACCATGTGAAATATTCTTGGGATCGGCGGTGTTTACAAACGGGTTGAGCACGCGGTAATCAGGACGCTGTATGCGGTGTGTATAGCTCAGTTTTACAGAAGCCTCTTCATTCAATTTATGCAATAAGGTAACAGAAGGCGCCCAGGTGCTGAAATCGGGCACGGTTACATCCGGCGCCTGCGAGTAGGCTGCATCTACATGCGTGTACTCGTAACGGGTACCGGCTTTTACATCGAGAAAGTGATGGAACAATGCGAACGTGCCTGAAACATAGGCTGCATATACTTTTCGTTTGTACTGCAGCTGGTTGGATTGCGCGGTATCGTACAGGTATTCGCCGTTGGTGACATCCAGTGCTTGTACTGCCGCATTGCTGGCGATGGAACGGAAAGTTCCTTTTACACCGGTTTCGAGGGTGAAGCTTTTTGAAAGCGGGTTGGTGTAATCTGCCTGTATGTTGATTTCCCTGTCTGTTCCCGGGTTATCGCCACTGTTGCCCGCAAATGCAGCGCCGGCAGCAGTTTGCTGGGTTTGCTGGTAGTATACATGGTTGTTGCCGTAACTGGCGTTGTACAACACGTCGAGCTCTTCTCCTTCTTTTTTAAAGGTTTTTTTATAGCTCAGTCCCCAGTCAACTGTATTAAACCGCAGCCTGTTGGCTGCAAGCGTGGTGGTGTGGAGCGGGTCGTCTCCTGCCTTTGCGTATTGCTGCAAATAGCTGGTGCTGTTATTGTGTGTGCCGAAATGATCAAAACCAATATTACCGCTGAGGTTGTCTTTTGGTGTGATGTTCCAGTCGAAGCCCAGCCCTGTTTCAAAACCATTGCGGGTAAATTCACTGCTGCCGTTCTGGAGCAGCATGGTATTGGTTGAATCGGTGGCATGCCGCTCAAAACTGTTGCGGGTAGTGCTGCGCAGCTGTGCGTTGCCGCTGAAGAATGCATTCATACCGAAATTGCCTTCGCGCATGTTCAGGTTCAGCGATCCGTTTTCGAGGCGGGAACCGCCGGTAAGGTTAACGTTACCGTTGATGCCACGCACGGTACTTTTCTTTAAAATGATATTGATGATACCACCGGTGCCCTCTGCATCGTAGCGCGCACCCGGACTGGTGATCACTTCTATGCTCTTAATCTGGCTGGCCGGTATGGATTGCAGTGCATCGGAGAGGTTGGCGCCAAAAACGCTGGAAGGCTTGCCATTGATGAGAAAGCGGATATTGCCGTTGCCCTGCAGTTCTACATTGCCATCTGCGTCAACTGATATCTGCGGTACTTTTTTCAGCACATCGGTAGCAACACCACCCTGGGAACTGATATCCTTTTCGGCATTGTATACCATTTTATCCAGCTTGTTTTCTACCAGGCTGCGCGTGGCAGATACCGTTACACCCTGCAGTGCAGCGGGCTCTTTATACAGTGTAATGCTGCCCAGTTTTTTTGTACCGCCTGCGGCAACAACAATGCGCTGCAGTGTTTGCGTGCTGTAACCGATAAAACCAATTTGTATGGAATAGGTGCCTGCGGCCACCTCTGTAATGCTGAAATTACCTGCAGCATCGGTGGTCGCGCCGTTTACGGCTTTGGCGCTCCCGGCAGCAAGCAGCGTGATGGTTGCGTATTCAACAGGCTGTCCCGTAAGCGAATCTTTTACTTTACCTTCAACAGAACCTGCGCCCGCAGCGGGTTGCGCCCATGTTTTCACTAACAAACAGCACAGCAGGCTGCCTAGGATCATCCAACGTTTTATTGCCATTGTATTCATAACTGGTGGCAAACATACCGGGAATTTCTGAAGACATTTTGAAGGTGTAATAAATATTGTGGTTGTTACAACAAGTGCACACTTACAACAGTTAGTTATAGTACAACAAATTCAACAAGCTTATGTGGTGGTGGTATGCTTTATTATCGGCTTTTTTCGCGGCGCTGACGGCGGTATTTGCGAAGATGGGTATCCGCCAAATGGATTCTGACCTGGCTACGGCTATCAGGACTGTGGTGATTTTACTGGTTGCCTGGGCTATTGTGCTGGTGAAGGGCAGCGGCAGCGGCATTACGCATTTATCTAAACAGAACTGGTTGTTCCTGTTGCTGTCTGGCGCGGCTACCGGGCTGTCGTGGATCTGTTATTTCAAGGCATTGCAAATGGGCAAGGTATCGCAGGTGGCACCGGTTGACAAGCTGAGCGTGGCTTTGGCGATTATCCTGTCGTTTGTATTCCTGGGTGAGCAGCTTACGCTGAAAACCATTGCAGGCGCATCACTGATCATTGGCGGTACGCTGGTGCTTATTTTATAACCGCAGCCATAGCCCTTTTGCGAAACGGCGGTGTAAAAGTAGCGGGCAGGGCATCGGGCAGCGCCGGATGTTCAGGATCATACACGGCAACAGCTACGCGCGAATCGGCGCAGCCATAATATAAAAACCATTTGTTGTTGAAGTACACCAGTCCTTCCGTAAACACTGTACCGTTTATATACTGGCCACTTTTTTCAAAGCTGGCCACAGGGCGCAGAAATGGCACGTCGAGGCGTGCTACAGGCTGTGTGGGATCGTTTATATCAAACAACACCTGGCCTGCACAATAGCTGTTGGACGTAAAACGGCTATCACCTGTGGTGGCGCTGTTTTTGCCATTGTACACGAGCAATATGCCGCGCGGTGTGATCACTGCCGGCGGACCGCATTCGGTTAAATCACTGTCAAAATAGCCGTCCCTCGGTGAGATAAAAGGTTTCAATGCACCGGCACTATCCAATACCGGTTTCCAGTTTACCAGGTCGGTTGAGGTTGCGCCATACACACCATGCTCACCCCAGTACATAAAGTAGGTACCCTTGATTTTGGCGATCACCTGTTTGCCATTGGCTATCCGTGTAACGATGGAAGCAGATTTGGTGGCAGTATCGTAAAATTTTCCGTTGTAGGCCTTCCTGAAAATAGGACCGAATTTTGTCCAGTGCAGCAAATCCCTTGAAGTAGCCACCCCAAGCCGCGGTACTTTGCGGTTCCATTGCGTGTAAAACATAACGTAGGTGCCGTCTTCCGTAACAGCCACCCGCGGGTCTTCACAGCCGCCGGGAAATTCATGTACTTTTTGTGCGTCATTATCGGGGTGCAGCACCGGTGTGGCGCGGCGTTCAAAGTGAAGTCCGTCAGCACTGGAGGCATAGCCAATGCGCGAAGTACGTTCGCCAATGCCTTTGCCGGAACGGTCTTCTGCACGGTATAACACCACTATCTTCCCGTTTTTCACAACTGCTGCGGGGTTAAACGTATCATTCGATTCCCAGGGCACTGCCTGTTTTAGTACAGGGCAATTAAAATATACATTATCTACCGGTGCAATAACGGGATTGATACTGTCCGGGCGCACAAAACCGCCAAAAGCCCATGCGGGCAGGGAATCTACAGACTGGGCCTGTACCAGGAACGGTGATAACAACAAGGCAAAAAATGCCTGACACAATTTGCTCATATGAACGCAGCTATGACCTTAAATCTACGTTTTTTTGCTTAATCGTTTGAAGTTTAATGTTTGAAGTTTGAAGTTTGAAGTTTAAAGTTAGGGAATACGATAACAAGGTACTCGCAACGTTAAACATGAAACGTTAAACATTAAACATGAAACATGAAACGTTAAACATGCAACTTCAAACATCAAACCACTGGCAAACTAAACACAAACCTGCTGCCTTCTCCGTAGGAGCTGCTTACCCATATCTGGCCGCCTTGTGCTTCTATAAATTCGCGTGATATGGCGAGGCCAAGTCCGGTGCCTGCTTTTTCAATGCTGCCGGGTACTTTGAAATAGCGGTCGAACACACGGGCGAGGTATTTCTCTTCAATGCCCCTGCCATGATCAGCTACGGCGAATAAGACCTTGTTGTTGTCGCGCTTTACAGTGATCTCGATGGTGCCGTTTTCATGGGAGTATTTGATGGCATTGGTAAGCAGGTTAATGAGTACCCAGGATGTTTTTTCCGGGTCGGCCATAATGGGTGGCAGGTTATTTTGCACGAACAGCTGCAGCTGCAGGTTGCGTTGTGCAACCTGTGTAGCCACGGCCAGCTGTGCCACTTCCACTACTTGTTCGGGCGTGGTTTGCTGCAGTTTCAACTGGATGTTGCCGGTTTCTACCTGCGCCATGTTCAGCAGTTCGCCGGTGATTTTAAGGAGGCGGTCTATATCATCGTCGATGCTTTTTACCAGTTCCTGCTGTTCTTTATTCATGTCACCTACGCGGGTATCGTTGAGCAGGCGGGTGCTCATTTTTATAGATGACATGGGCGTTTTAAGTTCGTGCGATACGGTGGCGATGAAATTGGTTTTGGCTTCGTCCAGTTCGTGAAACGGTGTGATGTTGCGTAGTACAATTACCTCGCCTATCAGCTGTTCGCCGTTGTTTACGGTGATGGGATCTTTGATAAAGAAGCTTTCCTTGCCGTCTGCGTAGATCTTCAGTTCTTTCTTCTCCCTGTCTTGCAGCAGCGTGCGCATAAGATCGTTGCGGATGGCAATATCGGCATTGTACTGACCGGTAATTTCCGCTTCTTTCAACCCGAACAGGTTTTCGGCTACTGCATTCATGAACAGTACGTGCCCTTTTTCGTCAAAACCAATGATGCCATCTTTCATCTGGTTGATGATGGTTTCAATGCGTGTTTTCTCGAACAGAATCTGCGACAGGCTGCTGTGTTCATATTCATCAAGCTTTTCAGCCATGGTATTGAATGCACCGGCCAGTTCGCCAAACTCATCACTCTGCTTAAGATATATGCGTTTGCTGTAGTTTTTGCCTGCAATGGCTGTAATACCTTCTGATAAAGCCTGCAGCGGGGCAGAGATAATGCCGGGGAAATTGATGATAAAGGTGAATGCGACAATGGTGAGTATGGTAACGATGATGGTTAACCAGAAGGTAGCATTCTCTGCTGTGGCGGAGGCCGTTTTGTTTTTACGCAGGATGGCCAGCTGGTTTAAATCCTGTATGCGGTAAATTGCGTTGCGGATGTTGTGTGCGTAAGTGCTGTCGCCCGGACTGGCTTTCAGCCTGTCGAAATTTTTACGCAATTCTATGGTTGCATTGCGCTCCCCTACTTCGGTTTCATTTTTTTCCTGCATGGATAAATTGTGCTCAAATACGGTGACTGCACCAGTATCGCGGGAAACAGATTCGAGTGATTTGAGCATATTGTTGCAATATTCCAGCGTAATGTGGTTATCCTTTAAAATCAGCCGCGCGTCTTTACTAAGCAGGTTGATGTACACAATGCCCATGATACCAAACGAGAGTATTACGATAAACAGGAACACAAGCCCTAGGGTCAATTTCGTTTTTAATCGCATATTATTCAGATAAAATAATCAGGTCAATATCAGAACTGCTCAGCTTTTTCAGCAGCTGGTTAAAAATAGCGGTTCTTAAAATAATACTCCGCAGTGTAATATGGGGTTTTCCAATGCAAAGCGTGGTTATTTTATTGGCTTCCGCTGCTTCCAGTATACCGGCACCCACAATGCTGTTTTTAACACGTATTACTTCGGCGCCCATTTCGGTAGCCAGCTTAAAGTTATTGATTAAATGCCGTTGTGCGGCGAGGCCAATTTTATCGGCTTCTTCACGGGGTGTTTGCACGTACAGCACAAACCATTTGGCGTTGTAGTAAGTGGCGAGCCTGGCTGTTTTGCGGATGATGTTTTTGGATACGTTGTGGTTACTGCTGATGCAGCACATGAGCCTTTCGGCGCGGTTCTGGATGTTGCGGGGAATCTCGGTATCGATTTTCCTTTCTACCTGCGAGGCTACTTCTTTCAATGCCAGTTCGCGCAGCTGCAGTATTTTCTCGGGCTGAAAGAAGTTCCTGAGTGCGATGGGTACTTTTTCCTTTGCGTAGATGTTACCGGCTTTTAAACGACTGATGAGTTCATCTGCCGTAAGGTCGATGTTAACTACTTCATCGGCCATGCGGAGTACATTGTCGGGAATGCGCTCGGTTACTTCCACGCCGGTTATTTCGCGCACATCATCGTTGAGGCTTTCGATGTGCTGTATGTTTACGGCTGTGATTACGTTGATGCCTGCATCGAGGATGTCCATTACATCCTGCCAGCGCTTTTCATTTTTGCTGCCTTCGATATTGGTATGCGCCAGCTCATCGATCACGACTATTTCGGGACGCAAATTAAGAATGGCCTGGAAGTCCATTTCATCAAGCTCCTTGCCTTTGTAAAACAGGCGGCGGCGCGGTATTACAGGCAGGCCATCGAGCAGGGCTGCTGTTTCAATGCGGCCGTGTGTTTCAATATAACCGATTTTTATATCGATGCCATTGCGTATCAGGGTTTGGGCTTCCTGCAGCATACGGTAGCTTTTACCTACACCGGCACTCATGCCAATATAGATTTTGAATTTACCCCTCCTGCTTTTGCGGATCAGGTCAAGGAAATGCTGATCGGCGCTGTTTTCTTCGGGCATATGCGATTATTCTGCTTTAACAAAGATAGTTGAAAGTGCAACGGCTGCACGGTTAACCGGGCTTTCCGTAAAAGCAAATCGCATTACGTTCCCTTCTTGCCGGGAACGCAATGCGTTTGCTTTGCCTCAAATTGAATCCGGACCGCTTACAGGCGAACCAGTACAGCCAGTACCAGTCTTGATTCATGTTTAACCAGGTCGGGGCGCCAGTCTGCAGGAACCGGTGTTGTGGTATAACCTGTAGGCGAGGTTACGCCGCCATGGCCTGCGAAATAAGGCACATCGGCATTCCTGTTTACAAATTCAAGGCGCCAGGTAATATAATCGTTCGGCATCCAGTCGAACGTGGCAGAGCAATCAAAGCCATTGAATTTATCACCAGGGTTTGCGGTGAAAGGATGTGTACCTACTGTTTGCGTAGGGTTGTTTGGGTTGGGCAGCGGGCTGGCATCGCCTGTTGGCAGCAATACCAGGTAACGGCCGGGGTTGTGAATAAAACCACCACCAAGCGTTACGCCGATTGTGTTTTTGTTAAACCAAAGCCTGTTGTACACCATGCCGCTGATGAAGTTCTGTGACGGCTTGGAAGAATCTCCGCCAAAGGGCTGCACACCACCACCATTTTCAAAACCCAGATCACCTGTAACGGAGAAGGCTGCACGGCTTAAGCCTTTTGACTGCGGTTTGTTGTAATAACGCAACAGGAAGCTGTTATCGGTATGGTAACGCTTTCTGCCTGGAATACCTGCTGCATCGGCACCGTAGTAGTTGTTAGACAATAACTGCAGGTATTCTTTCGGGCGCCATAATACCTGGCCACCGAAGCCCGGCATTTCATTGAACTTGCCGTATGACTGCCAGCCGTTGATGATCCAGGGTTCTATCTTCAGTTTGTTGCTCAGGAAAATCTGTATACGCATACCGTTGAAGAACCACGGTGTATTGTCTGAAGTAAAGGATGGCTGGTAAGCCCAGTTCTCGTTGTTGTAGTAGCTGAACAAGCCAACGTACGACATGAATAAACCCATATCCACGTTAATGCCATGCAGCGCGTTGAAATGATACCCGCCGTATGCTTCGCTGATGTAGCGGTACACATTGGCGAGGTCGTACTGGCCACGATAAATGCTGTAATCGTTACGGGGCACCACTGTTGAGCGGGTGCCGAACTGCGTAACCAGTTTACCACGCACGTTGTTTGCATGAAACTCACCACCAATCACAATGTCAGAAACCTGGAACTCGTTGGTACGTGCAAGGGCGGTTGAGCCAACTACGGTATGATCAATGGGGTTGTGAAAGGAGTAGTTGTAGTTTCCATCGAACATAAAGATGGGGGTGAAATACCTGGTATCCAGCAAAGATTTATGCCTGCGGTCGTTACCGTTAATCCAGCTGAAATCACCATCTGCAAAGGATTCACCTTTGGTAGTAACAGCAGCCGGCTCTTCATTTTTATCCAGCAGTGAGGGATTTTTTTTCAGGGAATCAAGTAGTTCCTTCTTTACCTCTTCTACAATAATCTGCCGTTCTGTTTTGGGTTCTGCAGTTTGTGCGTTCGCTATTACCGAACCAAGCACCAACGCGCCTGAGAGCAATTGCTTTTTCATTTGTCTGTTGAAATTTAAAATCTTGCTGTTAAGCCAGCTACTATCAAAAAGTTGTTTTTTACGGGGTGCTGATCAGCAGAAACGTATACGCTGCCGGGCGACTGGAAGTACCTGCCTTCCACGCGGAACAATACATGCTGATCGATATTGAGGTTATAACACAAGCTCTCGCTATACGTACTAAAGCCGGTTACATTGGTTACGGGCTGCAACAACACATCGTGCGGATCACTGAAATACTCTGCCCTTGCAGACAGGGAATGCACTTTGTTAAAGGCATATTTCACCGCGGCATTGGCCTGCCACCATTTGTCTTTACCGAGGCTATGATCTGCGAGGTGCCGCTGTTGTATGCCACCGTACACATCGGCAGACAGGCTGATTTTTTCACCCGGCTGCCAGTTGGCATATATGTCGGTGAAGTACCTGTTTTTAAAATCAGGATGTGTTTCAGAACCTTCGTTACCTGCATACACATTCCAGTCCAGGGCAAGGTTGCCGGTTGGTTTGTATTCGAGGTTGCTGCCGAAACCGAGCGGGTTGTTTATATCGTTGATCACCTGCCAGCCATTGAGCAGGTACAGGTTGGCAGTAAGTTTTGCCGTAAGCGGTACGCTTACCCTTGCGCCTGTTAAATAGTACGGCACATTCTCGGCAGCCATGGATCTTGAGTACAGGAGCTGATCAAAAGAAATGGCCGATTCGTATGTGTAGGGCGAGGGCAGTACGCCCACATCCACCCATATGTTTTTACCTGCAAAAGGTTTAAAACCGATGTTGGCTTCTACCAGGTTACGGAGGGTTACTTTCTCGGCAGCATAGTTGGCATTCATGTAAGTACCAAAGCCCGGCGTTAACGTAGCCCTGAAACGGGCGGCCGTGTATTTGAGACTGATATAGGCCAGGTTGATGTTGATTTCATTGTGCCGTGAATTGGATACAACATACAACCTGTCTGATGTTTTGGGCTGGTTGCCATCGAATGCAAAATAGGCATCTACATAGCCTTCCAGCGTTAACCTGGCGGGCTGCGAAGTATCGCCGTTGAGCAACCCATTGTACAATACGGTTTGTGAACGTGCTTTTATAGCGGCGAGTATAAAAGCGGCGATCACCAGTATAATGCGGTAGTAATTCATGTTATCAATAGTTAAACAAACCGGGAGCAGCTGCAGGCAAGGGTTTAGGGCTTGCAAAAACAGCAGCCATTGATCATACAACAGGCAGGTCAACAAAACAGCCTGCAACCACTGCCGGTTTGATTGTATTATTTCAGCTTATCCAGTGCTACGTTCAGTTTCAATACATTTACTTTTGAAGGGCCGAGCATACCCAGGAGGGGTTTCCGGATGCTTGCATCTACCAGCTGGCGCACGGCAGCAGCGGGCATTTTGCGTGCAGCAGCCACACGGGTGATTTGCACATAAGCACCTTCAGGTGAAATATCGGGATCAAGGCCACTGCCTGATGCGGTTACCAGTTCGGCAGGGATTTCATTTTTCTCCACACCGGGATTGTGTACGAGGAAGGTGTCGATGCGATCCTGTACGGTTTTGAGATAATCAGGGTTAGAAGGCCCTTTGTTTGAACCGCCCGAGCCGGCAGCATTGTAGTCTACCGCAGAAGGGCGGCCCCAGAAATATTTATCGGCTGTGAACTTCTGCCCTATATTGGCGTAACCCACTACTTTGCCGTTTACCATTACTTTTTCACCATCACCGCCGCCGGGAGCAAGTTTACCAACAGCTGCAATAAGCAGCGGGTAAATGCCTGCAAACAACACCAGGCAAGCCACGGTTATTTTTATTGAGGGGAGCAAATACTTTTTCATGTTACGAAAGTTTAAACTGAGCTGCGCGCTTCGAGCCGCATGCTTCGAACAATACAATTCTTATTAACTGAGCCGGTTACATAAATACACCCAGCAGCAGATCGAGCAGTTTGATACCAATGAATGGTGCAACAACACCACCTACACCATATAGCAGCAGGTTGCGGCGCAGCAGCGCACTTGCGCCGATGGGTTTGTAAGCCACGCCACGCAAAGCCAGCGGAATAAGGATAGGAATGATGAGTGCATTGAAAATAACCGCCGCCAGTATCGCTGTTTCGGGGCTTTTCAGGTGCATCACATTCAAACCCTGCAGGGCCGGAATAGATGTAATGAAGAGCGCAGGCACAATGGCGAAATACTTGGCCACGTCGTTCGCAATGGAGAAGGTAGTGATGGTACCGCGTGTAATGAGCAGCTGTTTACCGATCTCTACAATTTCAATGAGCTTGGTGGGGTCATTGTCAAGGTCGACCATGTTACCGGCTTCTTTTGCAGCCTGTGTACCGCTGTTCATGGCTACGCCAACATCGGCCTGTGCCAGTGCGGGTGCGTCGTTGGTACCATCGCCCATCATTGCCACCAGCTTGCCACTCACCTGTTCTTTTTTGATGTAGTTCATTTTATCTTCCGGCTTGGCCTCTGCAATAAAATCATCTACACCTGCTTTGCCTGCAATGAATTTTGCGGTGAGGGGGTTATCACCTGTTACCATCACGGTTTTTACGCCCATTTTGCGCAGGCGTTCAAAACGTTCCTGTATGCCGGGTTTAATAATATCCTGCAGCTCAATAACACCCAGCACCTGTTCGTTGCGGCTTACCACCAGCGGTGTACCGCCATTTGAGGCGATGTCGCGTACCCTGTCTGCCGTATCTTTCGGGAAGTTGTTGCCTGCTTTGGTTACCAGGTTGCGGATGGCATCGAATGCACCTTTGCGTACACGGATACCTGAAGGCAGATCAATACCACTGCTTCTTGTTTCTGCGGTAAATTCTATAAAACGCGCACCATTGGTTGAATAGGCGTGGCCATTGATGCCGCCTGCCAGTTCAATGATGGATTTACCTTCCGGTGTTTCATCTGCCAGGGAAGCCAGCACACAGGCTTCGGTAAAGCTGTTGTCATCTACACCGGCTGTGGGCCAGAAATGGGTGGCTTTGCGGTTACCGATGGTGATGGTACCTGTTTTATCGAGCAGCAGCACATCTACGTCACCTGCAGTTTCTACTGCCTTACCGCTTTTGGTGATCACGTTGGCACGCAGCGCCCTGTCCATGCCGGCAATACCAATGGCACTCAGTAAACCACCGATGGTAGTGGGTATCAGACAAACGAACAGGGAGATAAAAGCAGCGATGCTGATGGTGGTGTTTGCATAGTCGGCGAAAGGCTTCAGTGTTACACACACGATCACGAAGATGAGTGTGAAGCTGGCCAGCAGGATGGTTAAGGCAATTTCATTAGGGGTCTTCTGCCGTGAAGCACCTTCTACCAGTGCAATCATTTTGTCGAGAAAGCTTTCACCAGGTTCGGTGGTTACTTTCACTTTAATTTTATCGCTGAGCACTTTGGTGCCGCCGGTTACAGATGATTTGTCGCCACCCGCTTCACGTACTACGGGCGCGCTTTCGCCGGTAATGGCGCTTTCATCAATGGTGGCCAGGCCCTGTATAATTTCACCATCCATGGGAATGGTATCGCCTGCTTCGCAGATAAACACATCACCTTTCTGCAACTGTGAGGAAGGCACGGTTCTTATTTCATCGGTGAAGATCCCGCCTGCTGCCATGAGTTTTTTAGCAGGTGTTTCTTCCCTGGTTTTGCGCAGGCTATCGGCCTGGGCTTTACCACGTGCCTCTGCAATGGCTTCCGCAAAATTGGCGAACAGCAGGGTAAGCAGTAAAATGATAAATATGGCGAGATTATATCCAAAACTGCCAACAGTAGCATCTTTTACCCGGAACGACCAGGCGGTAACAAACAGCATGATGGCAGTACCCAGTTCTACGGTAAACATTACCGGGTTGCGGAACATGCTTTTAGGATTCAGTTTAACAAAAGACTGTTTCAGCGCAGGCATCACCAGTTCTTTTGCAAACAATGCGTTATTCGGTTTCATTTTCTTCAATTAAGGTGGAATGGTTTTGTACGGCGGTTACATCAGGCCATCCAGTTAAGTTCTTTTGTCTTTTTTTTCAACGCAAAGGCGCAAAGAAAAAATCACAGGACGCACAGAGGCGCTTAACTGAATTGGCCCTGACTGTTTACATACTGAAATATTCTGCCAGCGGGCCCAGTGCCAATGCCGGGAAATACGACAGGGCATTGATGATAAGAATCACCGCAAACGTCATTGCACCGAATGTGAGTGAATCTGTTTTTAATGTACCGGCCGATTCGGGTATATATTTTTTATTGGCGAGTATACCTGCAATGGCCACAGGACCAATAATAGGCAGGAAGCGCGCCAGTATTAATACGATGCCTGTTGAAACGTTCCAGAAAATATTGTTGTCGCCCAGTCCTTCAAAGCCACTGCCGTTGTTGGCGTTGGACGAAGTGAATTCGTACAGCATTTCGGAGAAGCCATGGTAGCCGGGGTTGTTGAGCCAGCCGGATGGTTTCACCGACCAGGCCATATCGGGATGATGCGCCACGAAATAAGCTGCCAGCGCGGCACCTGCTTTAATGAGAAAGGCAGAGAGCAAGGTTACCAGCGCAGCAATTTTTACTTCACGCGCTTCTACCTTGTGGCCCATAAATTCGGGTGTTCGGCCTACCATTAATCCTGATATAAATACGGCGATAATGATGTAGATAAAATAGTTGAGTATGCCCACGCCGCAGCCGCCGTAAAAGGCATTGATCATCATGCCGAGCATTTGCATTAAGCCAGACATAGGCATGGAACTGTCGTGCATGGAGTTGACCGAACCGGTAGAGATAATGGTGGTAATAATACTCCAGTAGCCCGTACTTGCCGGACCAAAGCGCACTTCCTTACCTTCCATGGCACCTGTGCTTTGACTTACGCCGAGCCTGGCAATGGCAGGGCTGCCATGCACTTCGCTTACAACGGTGGGCACCAGCAAACACAGCATACCGATGGTCATGATACCGAAAATAACCCAGGCCAGTTTTTTGCGGCGAATATAAAAGCCCATAGCAAAAATCATGGCCATTGGCAGCAGGGTTTGACCGATCAGCTGCAGCATGTTGGTAAAGTAGCTGGGGTTCTCGAGCGGGTGCGCAGAGTTGGCGCCAAACCAGCCGCCGCCATTGGTGCCGAGGTGTTTAATGGCAATCATGCCGGCAGCCGGGCCGCGTGATACATTAACCGTATCACCCTGCAGTGTAACAATGGTATCCTTGCCTGCAAAGCTGGCAGGTGTGCCGTTGAACACCTGGAACACCGCCCAGATGATACACAAAGGCAGCAATATGCGGGTGAGTGATTTGATAAAGAAGAGCCAGAAATTACCAATGTTGTTGGTTGTTTTTTCGCGGATGGCATTCAGCAAACCAACCAGTGCGGCGATACCAGTAGCAGCACTTACAAACTGCAGGAAGGTAACTACTGCCAGCTGTGTAAGGTAGGTAACACCTGTTTCGCCTGAGTAGTGCTGCAGATCGCAGTTAACCAGGAAACTGATGGCCGTATTAAAAGCCAGGTCAGGCGTTTGCCCTGGGTTGCCATCGGGGTTCAGCGGCAGCCTGTTCTGCACCAGCAGCATTACAAAGGCATATACCAGCCAAACCAGGTTCACGGTAAGCAGCGCTTTGAGGAAAGATTTCCAATCCATCTTCTTAGTTGGGTCAATGCCACAAAACCGGAAGATCAAACGTTCAAGCGGGCCCATAAAATCGGTGCTATTCTTTTCACCTGCAAACACCTTTGCAATGTAACGCCCCAGTGGAACGGCCAATGCAACGGAGAGCAGGAAAGTGACTACAACACCTAAAATTTCAGCATTCATATTCTAATGGTTGTACAGTTAAAATTTCTCGGGTTTAAGTAAAACGTATACCAGGTAAATGAAAACCAGTATCGATAAAATAAGCAACGCATTCATCATAACATTCAAAATTTAAAAGCTTCACAAAAAGGTTAGGTGTTATATCCTGTCGAAGAAATCGATGGCTTTGAAGAACACCACAAAACAAATAAGGGCAATTGCGAGATACACTAAGGCTATCATATATGCTGTTTTATAAACCTGACTTCAATACCTGTTGTACATACAGCGAGTGCAGTGTTACAGGCATCTGTGACTGAATGTGCTGCCATTCTCCTTTGCTGCAGCAGCAACGCATGGATGAGATGGCGTATACAAATACATTTTCAATGGCGTTGCGGGTAAGGTTGTTGCCTTTTACATACAACTGCTCGGCCAGGCACATACAGTGCTTCACCATTTCCAGCTGGTGGATGGCCACCATTTTGTTGGTGTACTCGGTAAAAATGCGCACGCTGCCCAGTACATTGCCAAAGGATTTCACCATTTTCAGTTCTGCACCAATGGCTGGCAGTTCATCTGCAAGCAGGGCCGGTACTTCATATTGGTTCATCATATAAAAAATATTATTATGCTATGAGGTGATACAGCAAACCACAAATAGCCACGCAACGCAGCACGGTGAGAAAAATCCTGTAAGGACTGCCAAACAACCTGCTGCTCAACCTGCGTTTCATTGTTGTGATTTTGACAACAATGGGGTCAAACGATATACCTGCAGGCCGCTTTCTGTTAAAAAAAGAATACACCTGATTGATTCCCAGCATATTGAAGAACAAAATAATCCATGCCAGTGCTGAGAAAGACAGGAGCAACCCTTTCAAAATGGAAAGGTTTTTATCATAATGAAAACGCGGGCCATGTGAAAATGCACAGCCCGGGCCTGTTGTTTAACCCTTGACATTGCATTTTATATCTATTACTTTTATATAAGCTGTGCATATACACCCAAACCCGCTCCCCTTTCAAGAACAGCCGCCCTAGGTTCTTAGTCTACAGAATACATAATGCTATGAGTTTTCCATTTGACACAACGCTGATACCGGATGCGTCTGCCGAAATAGCGCCATCTGATTATAATTTTATACAGACCATTGCTGCCAATATCAAGAGAGGCAGGTGTATCCTGTTTTTGGGTGCAGGGGTAAATTATTGCAGTGACGAAAATGAAAAACTGTACAAACGGGAGCAGCGGCCACCCACCGGCTGGGAGCTGGCACAGTTAATAAAAGCCGAACTGGTACACCGCGATATGCTGAAAGACACCGCCAACCTCAGCGAAATAGCCCAGTATCACGAACTGGAACAGGGATCGTTTGATTCACTCACCGACCTGCTGACCAAAGAAATCAAAACAGGCAAATCGCCTTCTCCCCTGTTGTATTACCTGGCCAGCATGCCCTTTCAGTATGTAATGACCACCAATTACGATCAGCTGTTTGAAACAGCTTTGCGCGCTGTGAAGAAAGAACCCTATGTGGGTGTATACAACCGCCAGCGCGATAAGCTGACCTTTGATGTGCCGCCCAACCAGATTACCACCGAAAAGCCCTTTGTATACAAAGTGCATGGCGATATCGATTCCAGGTCATCTATCGTGATCACGGATGAGGATTATATACAATTCATTTTACGCATGAGTGATAAGGAAAACTACAATCCCATTCCGCAATCCTTCACCGATGCGCTTACCAGCAAATCCATCCTGTTTATCGGTTACCGGCTGATGGATTATAACCTGCGCCTGTTGTTTAAAACACTTCGCTGGGGCCGCGACCCGATTACCCTGCCCAAGAACTATTCCATTGACCCCGCTCCCAACCACCTGATTCAACTGCTGTTTGAAGACAATTACAAAACACACTTTATTGTATTAGACGCCTGGAAGATTATACCGCTGCTGTACAAGGAAGTGACCAAAGAATAACCGCCATGCCACAAGTGTTACCCGATTTGCCGTACAGGGGCATGAAATCGTTTCGCCTGATAGACCGGAATATTTATGCTGGCAGGGATACAGAAATACAGAAGATCAGCAAACTGCTGCTGTTGTACCGCGGGTTGCTGATATATGGCGATAGCGGCGTAGGCAAATCCTCACTGATGAATGCAGGTGTATTCCCTACTTTGCTGGAAGATGATTTTCAGCCAGAAGTGGTGCGGCTAAACCCTGACCTCAACGGCACCTTCGTGGTAAGCAAAATACGTTGTGAAAAAGACAAGTGGCAGCCATCTATATTTGACCAGTTCAGGGAAACCGATGCTACAGACAGTAAGAAGATCAATGTCTCTTTCCGTGAATTCAAGGAAACCATCCGCCTGCTTGATCTGCGCAACCGCACAGATGAGAACGCCTGCAAACTGCTGCCCAAGGTAGACCGCAGCGTGGTATTGATATTTGACCAGTTTGAAGAACTGATCACCCTGTTTGAAGAAGACACCCGCTTTCCCGCTGCCATGGCCAAACGCAGGCAGATGCAGGGATTGATTGTACAGCTGCTTACCCGTTGCTACTTTTCACAAACACTGCCGGTTAAGCTGGTATTTGTGTTCAGGGAAGATTACCTGGCCAAATTTGCGCGGCTCTTTAAATCCATTCCCGACCTGCGCGATCACTACCTGCGCATTAAACCGCTTACGACAGACCAGATCAACAGCATTATTTACCGGCCCTTTGATGACACAGAGAAACAGCAGCATTTCAGTAATCCTTTTTCTGCGGAGCTGTGTAAAAACATCAGCCAGAAAATGACACTGCAGTATCCGGATGGCAATATTGATTTAACCGAAATGCAGATCGTTTGCCTGCAGCTGTACAATATACCCGGCAATGAACAACGCACAGCAGCACTGCAACAACACAGCGTAGGCGATATACTGCAGAACTTTTACCTTGAACTGCTGAACAGCATTAATGAAAAAGACCGGCCGGTAGCCATTGATATATTATCGCTGCTGGTATTGAATGAACGTACCCGCAATATTTTTCACAAAGACGCAATTATTCACCACCTGCGGCAATACACACCTGAAGCAGTGCAGGCCGCCATTGACAAGCTGGAATACAGCATTAAGGTGATACGCCGCGAGGTAAGACAAGGTGGCATTTACTACGAGATTGTGAGTGAGGCCATGATCCCTTACATTAACCGTAAAAAGCAGGAAAAGGAACGCGCCGAGGAACAACTGGCAGTTGCTGCCGCAGAAGCCCAGGAAACAAAACGCAGGCTGAAAATACGGCGCATTGTAATGGGGATGAGTTTTATATTGCTGCTAATGGCATGTTACGCTGTTTTTTATTACC
This sequence comes from Deminuibacter soli, assembly GCF_003412455.1. Lineage (GTDB taxonomy): Bacteria > Bacteroidota > Bacteroidia > Chitinophagales > Chitinophagaceae > Deminuibacter > Deminuibacter soli. The sequence continues at coordinate 266,675 of NZ_QTJU01000005.1, forward strand.
ACACGGCCAAAGTAGAAAAGAGAAGACAAAACATTGCCTCCACTGAAAAAGAATGGTTTCAGAAAATACCCCGGCAAGACCTGCGCGACCGGATCACTGATACGCTGATGCGGCTGGGTAAAGATTCAACAGATTATAAGGCGTTCAGAAATGCCTTTGCCATATCTGCAGATACTTACGATTATATCAAGAAAAGCGAATACAGCACCGCCATTGCAGCCGCATCACTGGGTTACCTGTTTAACAAAAACAGTATTACCCGGCAGATACTCGACAGCCAGCTGAGCAGAACATTGCTGCCGGCACAATACATTACCCCGCCCACAGGTTTGCCCAACCGCATTAACCGGTTAATAGCAGCGCAGAACGGTATGTATTTTATCATCCACAACAATGGCCTGGTAGAAGCCATGAATTACCGGCAGCCCGGCAAAAGCACCAGCATCAATACCTTTCTATTACCTGCATCGCTGGTGGCCGCCACTGCTGCATTGCCGGGCAACACCGTACGTCAGCCACAATTACCGGTACCTTCACTGGCAGCAGTACCAGGCAACAATGCGCCGTGCAAATACATTCTGTATAAAAATGATACGCTGTGTTTATTGAGCGATGCAGGGGCCCCTTTAACCACGAAGGCCATCAGCTTCAGCATAGTGCTGGTATGCGGGTTTGCACCTAACCAGGTAATGGCGGTATCGGCCAGCGGTAAGGCACAGCTGTACGATGTTAGCAATAACACTTTTACACCTATGCAAAGCATGCAGCTGGCAGATACCAGGCCCGGCAGTTTTTTTCCAAGACTGTTATCCAATAACAACTATTTCTGCAGCGGGCAAACCCTGTATTATGTAACACCTGCCGGACAAGTTATTACCAAACAGATAGACACTACGGAAACGCTGCTAGATGTGAACCGCAAAAATGTGCTGCTGCTCGAAGACAAAGACAAAAACAAAATACGTTATGAACGCAACGTAACCGAACTGCCCGGTTTTCCCAATGCATCGATGGCGCTGGACACGAACCTGGTGGTGAACTGTTATTTTGACAAGGCCTATCTCACGCGCATTTCTACACTGGCCAATAATATTGAGCAAACTAAAAATGTGATCAGCGACCTGGCAGATAATTTCATTCCCATTTTATCACCGCAGGGCAACTATATACTGTTCCGCAATTACCCGGACATGTACACCATTTACTATACCGCAACAGGAGAAAAGAAATACCTGCTGGTAAATGCTGCCACTACAGGCGCTACTTCTTCGGTAAGTCCTTCGAGGTTTTATGCGGCAACGCCTTTGTTCCTGAGCGATTCAATTGTGGCCATTTATAATGCCTTTGGCATAAAACTGTACAACCTCAGCAAAAAAAGTCCGGCCCCTGTATTAAGCAACGAGCCTGAATGGCTGGCCACCACCAGTCTGCCGCTGTACCAGAAATACCTGGAAAACGATGGCAGCGGCAACAGTTCGCTGAAACAGTTATTCCCTGTTCAATACCTGGAACAGGAAATACCCAAAGCATACAACAACCGGCAATACGATACGGCGATTAAACTTACACACCAGCTGCTGGCCATGACCAAACAGCCTGCACAAAAAATAAACTGTTATCAGTACCTGTACAATGCATACTACAACCGCATGCTCGACCTGGATGCCACACCTGCCAACATGGCTACCCAGCTGGATTATACGCGCAAGATGGCCCTGTATGCAGATTCGCTGCTGCGTATCTCCAATAACCCTGCCGCTTACAATAACCTGAAAGCAAAAACGCTTGGATCGTTATCGTGGTACCTGTTGCTAAACCACCTGTACACCAACTCACTGGATACAGCGCGCATTGCATTGCAGATTGACCAGCCCACGCAAAAGCAGCAGTGGATTAACACCAACCTTGCACTGGGATTGGTTTTCACCAACAACCTGCCCGAAGCGCTGAAAGTATACGGCCACTGGAAGAACCGGAACTTCAATGATGATATGTCGCCCGGCAAGGTGCGTTTCAAAGAAGACCTGCAAACGCTGGAAACCAATTATGGGATGACGATCCCGAATAAGGCAGCCATCGAGCAGGCGTTGGGGGATTAAGAAGGTTCAATAGTTTCAGTGTTTAATGGTTCAATGGTTTGTTATTTACAAGGCCAACCCGCCATCAGCAGCAATCACCTGGCCCGTGATAAAGGTGTTGGAGACGAGCAATTCAATTACCTGTGCAATGTCGTCGGGCAGGCCAACGCGTTCAACAGGTGTGATAGCTGCGTATTGTTCAAAGCTTGCTTTCTTTACTTCCGGGCTCATAAAATTCCACCAGTCTGTATCAACTACGCCGGGAGAAACGGCATTGATGCGTAAAGGCTTCAGTTCTTTGGCCATGACGGGCACCATAATTTCGATGGCACCATTAATAGCGCCGAGGCCGGCCACACCGGGTGTTTTGGCTCTTGCACTTACTGCACTGACGAAAGTGATGCTGCCTTTGGGATGCATAAACGGAAGTGCCACCTGTGCGGTTTGCATTTGCGGCACCAGCTTTTCTTCAAAGCCTGCCAGTAGCACCTGCAGGTCAAGCTCCTTAAACAAGCCTGCCCCCTTGGCACCGCTTACGGCAATAACAAGGTGATCTATTTTACCAATTTTTTCAAATGCCTGTTGCAGGCTGTTGCGGTCGCTGCTGTCGAGTATTTGTCCTGCTGCATTGCCGCCAATGGAAGCAACTGCCTGTTGCAGTTTTTCGGGGTTACGGCCTGTTACAATAACTTTTGCGCCTGTGGCTGCCAGTCTTTTTGCTGTTGCCAAACCGATGCCTGAAGTGCCTCCTGCTATTACGATAGTGCTGTTTGCTGTGCTCATGTTGTTTGATTTTGATAGGTCAAAACTAGCATGCAGCAGCAGGCTTATAGAAGCAGATCTTGCTATTCGCTTTGCATTTCTTGCTATTTGGGCTGCACGGCTACGCATAGCGTGCGAAACTGTTCCCGGTAGGGCTTGCTGAAGTCCATTTCGGCAAACAGCTCAAAGCCGCGCACTCCTTCTACCAGTGAATAACCGGTTTCCTGCAATTGCTTTTTCTTAAAATAAAGGGCATAATCCAGTACGGTATCAAAGCCGCCACAGAAGGGAATCTGTGCGTATTTGGCGCCCTCACAGGTGTATATTCTTTCACGGTAATCCGGGTTGCTTGTATTGATTTTTATACCGGCAAGGTAACGGCATTTGTCAGCCGGCGTGCTGATGGGCGAATCAAGGTATACGCCGCAATACAGGGGATCGGCACCTGCAATATCCCTTGCAGCAGCCCAGTTACCAATGCGTTTGAATGCCTGCATTACATCTTCCTCATTTTGCATGTATACAGTTTCATACGCCATTTCAAAACGCTCTATGCGCTGGATACTGAAAGGTGGCGGTTCATTCATTACATTCGCCTGCTGGTGTTTATACTCCACGGCCAGCAATTCTTCTGCGCGGTAAGTTTCGGCATTTACCCCATACCTGGCCTTGAAGGCCCGCGCAAATACCGCCTGCGAACTGAAGCCGGTATCCATGGCAATGGCATAGATGGTTTTATCAGGATAAAAAAACAGGTCTTTCGCCGCCCGCTGCAAACGCAGCCGCAGCATATATTGCTTGGGCGATTCACCCACATATTGCTTAAACAGCCGCTGAAAATGAAAAGGCGAATAATTCGCATGCGCAGCCAGTTGCTCAAGACTGAGATCGTCTTTAAAGTGCTGCTGAATATAGTGTAAGGTGCGTTCGATGGCTTGCATGAGGCTGCGGTTTGGTTAACAAATATACCATGCGTTGCTGTTACCATCATTCTCAAAAACAACAAAGGTATTACACCCGTGCCGGTTACTGCCGTACACTGTTGTAATACCTTATTATTAACTGTATTGAAATTTATCGTCAACAGCGCTACGCCGTCTTCCTCAAACGGATAATATGCAAACGGTGCATTAAACGCATAATGGGATAAGTGGGATCAAACTCAAACCAGCGTTTCGCGAAGTTCGCATCGTTGGGGCGTTTGTGGTGATTGTTCTGGAACAGCTCACCCATCATCAGGAAATCAAGCGGCAGGGTGTTTTTGCTGTGGTCATCGTTATCGTAGTTGGAATAACCGTATTTGTGTCCGCACCAGTTTACAATAGCGCCGTGTACAGGGCCCATCAGAAAATGCACAGGTAACAGCAGGAACATCCACCAATAACTGGCAAAAGCGACATAGAATGCTATATAACCCGCAGCAAAAACAAGACGCGTGATCCACATATCGCCAACGCGGTCGATCAGTGGCCAGGTTGGGTACCTGTCACGGAATGCAGGCTCGGGTTCTGTTTTATATTGGCGGTATTCGAGGTAAATATCTTTTGTTTTCATCATCAAACCCCAGATATCCTTGATAAAATGCGGAGAGTGCGGATCTTTTTCAGTATCACTGTATGCATGGTGCATGCGGTGCATAATAGCGTAGGCACGTGGATTGAGGAAGGAAGAACCCTGGAAGATAAAAGTGCAGAAGTAAAAGAACCGCTCCCAGTACTTATTTGTCTTAAACATTTTATGCGAAACATAGCGATGCAGGAAAAATGTTTGGAAAAACAATGAAAGGAACCAGTGTGCAAGGAAGAATAATAAAATCAACATGGGTTAATACGTGCTGTTTCTGAAAAATTACGCAAATAAAGCACTTTAAGCCCGGCAAGAAAAATCTGTTTCGCGCAAATGCAGGCAGGATAAGCATTTTATAACAAATAAATAGCGCCAATTCTATCCAGCGCCTGTTTTGCAGGCAACAGAATGCCTGCTGTATAAGGTTTTGCGGGTATTGCAGGTTATACAGGTGTCAAAATAACAGCACCTGCTGATAACACAAGTTTAACAACCGAAAAGAAAAATAACACTAATATAACCGGCTGTTCATGCATCGCTGTTAAAAGAACACCGCCAGTTTCAGCCGGGCGTTGAATGGATTGCCGGGCGTAAAGTTCAGGTCTTCAAGAGGTGCAGCTTCTCCTTTCAGTCTTGATACGGTGTCAAACTGTGCTTCATTCCATTGAACGTTCAGCAGGTTTTCAATGGCAATTCCTATTTCATAACAACGGCGCGTATAGCTGCAGCTGAAATCGGTGACCGTGTAACCATGTGCCACAATGCTGTTGTTTTCATTGGCAGGCCGGTTGTGCATGTAGCGGTAACGCAGGCCGCCGCTGATGCCGTTGCTGAAATGCCAGCTGATACCGCCTGTGCTGGTTAAGGTGGGTGCAAGCGGAATGCGGTTGCCGTCTTTGGGCGCATCAATGCTGCGCGGGCGGGCTGCATTGAGGTTGGCATCTGCAAACAGCCATTTGCACAACTGGTAACGTGCACTAAAGTCTATACCGGTGCGCCTGGTTCTGCCGGCAGGTTCAATGGTTCCATCATCGCCGGCATACACAAATTCCTGCTGCAGGTACAGGTACCATAATGCTGCGTTGATAATGAGATGGGGCGCGGGTTTCCACACCACACCCAGGTCGCTGCCATACGCTGCAGGCAATATGCCGGTTCCCTGGTGCATTACTACAGCACGGGTATCGTTGCTGTGAAAGCCTTTGCCTGCTTTTATATAGAGCTGCCAGCTGTTGCTGAAGGTGTATTGTACATTTACTTTCGGACTTAGCGTGGCCTTGCTTTGCGAAGGCAGCCTGCTGTTGCTGATGCGATCGAGGTAGGCAAACTGCAGTGCATCTGCGCGCAGGCCTGCATTGAACAGCCAGTTGCCTGTTTTGAACGACTGATCTGTATACAGCCATTCATTGCTTTCGGTTATGTCGCCGTATTGCGCATAAGCTAACAGCGAATCACGGTTATACATGTGCGATAAAGAACTGCCGTTAGTTTTATCCAGCCGCATGCCTGCACCATATACCGCATCATATGCACCCGCGGTGGTGCTTACCTGTTTGTGCAGCCTTGAATTGTAACCAAACAGGTTACGCCCCTCCTGCTGGCGAATGCGGTCGCCGTTGATGGTATCCGTTGCGTAAAACGTGAAATTGCTGAACAGTTTAAAATCATAGCGCGTGTAGTATACCTGGTTATCCCAGTACACATGATCGCTGAGCTGCGTGTTCAGCGATACGGACACATTGGTGCGGTGCGTGTTGCCGCCTTCAATACTGTCGATGTACCCAAAACGGTCAATCAGTTTTTCCGTTACGGCACGTTCAGGTACCTGCCCGGTAGCATTCCAGCTGCTGCTGAGTGTGCTGGCCATTATGCTTAGCTGGTTGCGTGTATTTAGCTGGGTGCCGTATTTGGCAAACAGGTTGATGCGGTTAAAATGCTGCGGCAATACAAACGGACCGTTGCTGTACTGGTATTCGCCTGCTGCCAGTGCATAAGTTCCCTGCTCCTGTTGTTTGGCAGATACCAGGTTCATCATGCCGAAAACACGGTAAGTATCAAAACGGCCGCCTTCTGCCTTCAAAGTATTTTGCGGTGCACTGTTAATGGTGCTCAGGTTTACGTACCCTGCTGTGGCCAGGTTGCCGTAGCCCACATAGTACGGGCCTTTGCCGTAGTCGATGTCTTTCACCAGCTCTGGGATAATAAAATGCAGGTCGGCATATCCCTGTCCGTGTGCATGACTTACCATATTCACCGGGATACCGTCTGCGCTGATATTGATGTCTGTGCCATGATCCAGGTCAAACCCGCGCAGGAACAACTGCTCAGCCTTTCCGCCGCCCTGGTGTTGTGCAATAAACAAACCGGGCACTTTACGCAATACCTCCTGCGCCGATTTAACGGGCTCGGTATTCAAATCCAGTCTGCTGATGATATGCAACACCTGCTGCGGCGCAGCGCTGTTCACCACCACATCGCCCAGGTTGGGTGCGCCCCGCTGTAACTGCACCAGCACAGTACGTTGCTGCGGGCCAAGCATTACCTGCTGTGGCTGGTAGCCGATAAAAGAAACGGTGATATGGGAAATGGCGGAACCGCTAATTTCAAAAACACCCTGTTTATTGGTGGTTACAGAGGCATTGCCATATTGTACAAGGGCCTGCTCCAGCGGCTCACGGCTTTGGGCATCCAGCACAGTTCCGCGGATGGTTTGCTGGGCATAAGCGCCGGCAGCGATAAATAAACAGCAAAAAGTAAACAGTAATCTCATGCATGTGGTAAAGGGCGCAAGGTACGAAATAGCCGTGAGCAGTAAGCAAAGGAAAACAGCTGCAAGCTTCAGGCGATCAGCTGATAGCTTGCCTGGCATAAATCGCCTCCGGCGATGGTAAACGGTTACTTATACCCGCTCAGATAGTGTCGACTGTCGATTCTCGAAACTGGTACCCGCTTAGATCACTCACGACTGGAAAGCAGCTGCAAGCTTCAAGCGATCAGCTGATAGCTTGCCTGGCATACATCGCCTCCGGCGAAAGTCATGATACTCGCTAAGATAGTGTCGATGTGTCGACTGTCGATTCTCGAAAATGATACCCGCTCAGATAGTCTCGACGTGTCGACGTGTCGATTCTCGAAACTGGTACCCGCTCAGATCACTCACGACTGACGTCTGACGATTCACGCATTATTCCCTAACATTGCCTATGTTTAACCAGGTACAGCCAACTGACATATGGATAGCGGTATTGCTTATTGCAGGCGTTGTGTTCAGCCTATGGAAACGGAAACTTACGCCGGCAGCAGCTTTTACCGGCGCAGCTACCGGGGCGGTATTGTACCTGGGTGGCGGACTTACCGGGATATTGCTGATGACCGGCTTTTTTATACTGGGTACAGCCGCCAGCTCCTGGAAAAAGGAACAGAAACGCAGCAGCCGCGCTTCAGATGCACACCAAACCACCCGCAACGCAGGCCAGGTGCTGGCCAATGCAGGGGTGGCTGCCGCAATCGCCCTCATCGCCTGGTGTTTCCCCGGGTACCGGCACCTGGCCGGGATAATGATTGCGGGCTGTTTTGCATCGGCCACAGCAGACACCCTCTCGTCTGAACTGGGCATGGTATACGGGCGCAGGTTTTACCATATTCTCCATTTTAAACAGGAAGAAAAAGGACTGGACGGGCTGATCAGCCTGGAAGGCACCCTGCTGGGAACAGCCGGGGCAGCCATTATCGCTACCGTATATGCCTTGCTGAACAGGTTTGATGCCGCCTGGCTGCTCATTGTACTGGCAGGTACCCTGGGTAACCTGGCCGATTCGGTGCTCGGTGCCACGCTGGAGCGAAAACTGGTAATAGGAAACGATATGGTAAACACCCTCAATACCCTGACAGGAGCTTTGACAGCAGGCATTGGCTGGTATTTAATTTCCGGCAATGTTTGAATTTTGTACCTTTAGGTATGAGCAATGTACAAACCATCGAGGAATTTTACCGCAGTAAAAAGATGTGGCTGCCCGAAAATTTGCAATCGCAGATAGGCCATTTCAATGTGTTTAAACTCGATGAGTTCCTGGGCGCCAAACCCAAGCAACAGGTGAGCTACCGGCGCAAGGATTTCTATAAAATCACGCTCATTATTGGCCGCAACCGGTACCATTATGCCGATAAAAGCATTGAAATTGAAAACAATGCATTGCTATTCGGCAACCCGCTGGTGCCGTATGACTGGGAGCCGCTGGATGAAAACCAGAGCGGCTATTTCTGCATTTTCACCGAAGCATTCATGAACCACAACAGCAGCATCAAGCTGCGGGATTTCCCCGTGTTCAAACCTGGGCACCGCTCTGTATTCAAGCTGCTGCCCGAACAGCTGGAACAGGCAACCCAGGTGTTTAAACGCATGCAGACAGAGATCGATTCCGACTATGCCTATAAATACGACCTGTTGCGCAACTATGTATTTGAGCTGATACACCAGGCCATTAAGCTGGAGCCTGCACAAACCATGTTTCAGCATACCAGCGCTGCCACGCGCATTTCTTCCCTGTTCACTGAACTGCTCGAACGGCAGTTCCCCATTGAATCGCCCATGCAACAGATCGGCGTGCGTACTGCCACTGATTTTTCGCGGCACCTGGCCGTGCATGTAAACCACCTGAACCGTGCCTTGAAAGAAGTGACCGGCAAAACCACCTCTGAACTCATTGCCGACCGCCTGGTGCAGGAAGCCAAAGCCTTATTGAAATATACAGACTGGAACATCGGCGAAATAAGCTATTGCCTGGGCTTTGAAGACACCTCGCATTTCCACAACTTCTTCAAGAAAAGAACCCAGCAAACACCCCGGCACTTCAGAAATGTTTGATTTTTACAACCATTGGTTTGAATATCATAATAGTGCCCGGCTATAGCAGGCATAGCTTTGTTATTGCAAAAAACAAACAGTATGAGCAACAACAAAGTCTGGTACATCACAGGCGCCTCCAAAGGCTTCGGTCTTGAGCTGGTGCAACAGCTGCTGGCTGCCGGTAACCGTGTAGCCGCCACTTCACGCGACGTGGAAACGCTGAAAAGCAGCGTTACTGCCAATACCGCACAATTTTTACCGCTGGCCGTAAACCTTTCTTCTGCAGAAAGCATCGGGCAATCCATACAGCAAACGGTGGCGCATTTCGGCCGTATTGATGTAGTGGTAAACAATGCTGGATACGGCTTACTGGGCACACCCGAAGAGCTGCACATGGACGAAATACGCCGCAATTTCGAGGTAAACGTGTTTGGCACCATCCAGGTAGTAAAAGCAGCCTTGCCTTACCTGCGCACACAGGGCAGCGGGCATATCCTCAATTTCTCTTCCATCGCCGGTTTCCAGGCAGCCTCTGCTACCGCGGTTTATTCTGCCACCAAGTTTGCCGTGGAAGGTTTTTCAGAATCACTCGCACAGGATGTGAAAGAGTTTGGCATTCATGTTACCATTGTGGCACCGGGCGCTTTCCGCACCAATTTCCTGGCAGGCGATTCACTTGCAGTACCGCAAAACAGCAACAGCGATTACAAACTGGTTCGTGAAAGAATACAGCTGTTTCAAAAGAACGATGGCTTGCAAAACGGGGATCCGCATAAAGGTGTGGCAGCCATATTGAAAGCCGCAGCTGCAGCGCAGCCGCCCCTGCGTCTTTTCCTGGGTGCAGATGCTTACCAGCGTGCAGGTGCAAAAATTGCAGCCGTACAAACCGATATGTACACCTGGAAAGCAGTAGCCACCGCAACTGCCGTTGAACAATGACTGTTTTTACCCATGTGTGAACCGGCTGCAGGCATTTGAGCATTATCTTCGCATACATGCACAAATTAGTGGCAACAGCTGTTTTCAGCACTACGTTTTTTCTTGCCTGCCAACCAACTGCCGGTACGCTGCAAACCAACAGCAGCAGGCAATGGCAGCAGGTAAACCCCAACAGCAGGGCATTACTCACCGGCAACTCACAGGTTACCGGTGCCCCTGCCGGCAGTGTTCATTTAAACGGAGACGCTTTTTTTACAACCCGCGACACCGGCTTAACCATTCATACACGCAGCCTTACTATTCAGCTGCACCAGGCAGCAGCACGTATTAATTCGTTTAACAAAGAGAATGGCGCTACCGTAGAAGTATTGAGCGGAACAGCTACTGTACAGAAAAACTACCGGTCTGCTTTTGACACCCTGCCCGAGACATTACACGCAGGTGAAATGATTTTGTTTAACCGCGAAGTTGACCTGATGGAAAAGGAAACCACCGATACCACGGCGTTGCGCGAGAACATGGAAAACAGGCTTGTACTGGACCAGCTCACCGCGGCTGCGGCTGTAAAAAAAATCAATGACTGGTTTAGTGTAAACCTGGTTACCACAGGTGACTGGACAAATACAATAAAGGCCAGCAACATCTTTCGAAATGCAGACCTGAAAACAGTGCTCGACTGGCTGGCGCTGACGTACAAAGCAAGTTACCGTCAGCAGGCAGACGGCACGATTCTTCTCACTAAATAAACCTTGTACAAAAAAGGCGTGGACCCTGCAATGCAAGTCCACGCCTTTATTATCGGTACTGCTTAAATAGCCTCCGCTTTAAACCCGGCCTCATTAACTACTGCAATAATTTCTTCTTTTGATAAGGCACTGGTCGTAACAGTGAGTATTTTATCTTTCTGCTGTGTGGCTACCTCCCAGTTTTGTTCGCCTGCCGCTTTATTTAAGAACGGGGTTACCCTGGCTACACAGCCACCACAATTGATATTTGTTTTGAATTGTACCTGTTGCATATGTTTAGTTTTTGATTTGTAAACGAAGACTGTTCAGCAATACACTCACAGAACTCAGCGCCATGGCTGCACCTGCAATCATCGGGTTAAGCATAAAATCCGTGAAAGGAATGAGCACGCCTGCTGCAACCGGTATACCCACCACATTGTACACAAAGGCCCAGAACAGGTTTTGATGAATGGTGCGCACCGTAGCAGCAGACAGGCAGATCACCTCCGGCACGCGGCGCAGATCTGATGAAAGAATAGTAATGTCTGCCACATCCATCGCAATATCACTGCCTTTGCCCATGGCAATACTTACATTTGCCTGTGCCAGTGCGGCACTATCATTGATGCCATCGCCGGCCATTGCCACCACCCTGCCCTGCTGTTGTAATTCTTTTACGAAAGCAGCTTTCTCTGCGGGCAATACACCTGCACGATAGTGTTCAATACCTGTTTCTGCGGCAATAAAAGCAGCTGCTGCTGCATTGTCGCCGGTTAATAAATACGTGGCAATGCCTTGTTGCTGCAATGCCTGTACGGCTGCTGCAGCGCCTGCTTTAACAGTATCTGCAATGGCCAGTGCTGCAATAACGGTGGTTGCATCTGCAAAAAAGATAACGGTACGCGCCTGTTGCAACCAGGTGTGGATTTTTGCCTGCAAGGTTTCCGGCAACGCAAGCTGATGCGCATGCAGCAAGGCTTCATTACCTGCGATATACAATCTGCCGTTAATAAAGCCTTGCACACCCTGGCCGGTAATGCGCTTAAAGTCTTTCACGGTATAATCCAATGGCCCGGGTAAATGCGCCAGCACAGCAGCTGCCAGCGGATGTTCTGAATGCTGCTCCAGCGCCGCCAATATGTGCTGCAGTGTTTCATCACCCTGCAGCCAAAAACTGTCTGTCACCGCAGGCTTACCTTCGGTAATGGTGCCTGTTTTATCAAGCACCACGGCATTTATGCGTTTGGCGAGTTCAAGACTGCGGGCATTTTTAATCAATATACCATTACCGGCGCCCTTGCCAACCCCTACCATAATGGCAGCAGGCGTGGCAAGTCCCAATGCACAGGGACAGGCAATCACCAGTACCGTAACCATCGCCATAATGCCCTGCGAAAAACCACTTTCACCACCCCATATCCACCAGCACAACAGGGCCAGTAATGCAATACCGATAACCACAGGTACAAACACTGCCGCTATTTTATCGGCAGTTTTCTGCAAAGGCGCTTTGCTGCCCTGTGCTTGTTCTACCAGCTGAATAATATGCGCCAGCATGGTATCACTGCCTGTTTTCCGGGCCGTAAAACTGAAGCTGCCCTGCTGGTTTACGGTGCCGGCCAGCACCCGGGAACCCGCTTCTTTCAACACCGCCATGGGCTCGCCGCTCAGCAGGCTTTCATCTACATAAGAAGTACCGCTTAACACTTCGCCATCTACCGGGATTTTTTCGCCGGGTTTTACCAGCAATACATTACCCGGCTGTACAGCTGAGATCGGCACTGCTGTAAATGTACCGTCTGCAGATTGCCGTGTTACCTGCCGGGGTTGTAAACCCACCAGTTTTTTGATGGCAGCAGCTGTTTTACCGCGTGCATTTTCTTCCAGCAGCTTACCCGTTAATATAAAAGCGATGATCACTGCCGAAGCCTCAAAATAAACATGCGCCTGTAAACCGCGCTGCTCCCAGAATGCGGGATACACAGTGTTAAATACGCTGAACAAATAAGCCACACCGGCCCCCAGTGCAATCAGCGTATCCATATTGGCAGTACGGTGTTTGGCCTGGCTCCATGCCTGCACAAAAAAACGGCGGCCTGACACAAACACAACAGGTGTAGCCAGCGCCCACATGATGTAATTGCCCAAAGGCATGTGCATGAAAAACATGCTGATCACTACCAGCGGCATACTGAATAACACCGCGGTGATCACTGCACGTTTCAGTTGTTTGTTATACTGCTGCTGAATTATATTCAGTTGTTCTTTATTATCTGCAGTAGTATCGGTAAGCATATCGTACCCGATACTTTGCAATGCCTGTTTAAACTGTGCGGGATTGGCCTGTGCAGGATGGTATTGCACCGTAGCCGTGGCATTGGCGAAATTAACGCCTGCCGTATCAACACCCGGCAAACTTTGCAGCATGCGCTCTGTGCTTGCGGCACAGGCGGCGCAGGATAAATGCAGTACCGGGAAAGTTTGTGTAACAGTGGCGGATGAAAGGTTGGCCATATTGCTGTTTTTGTACAGCAAATGTGCACCGCATTTTAAGAGAACCTTTGCACAATTGATGGTAAGCCTTGCACAATTTACAGCTTATCCAATGGCTTGCGGTGCCCTTTCAGGGCTTTGAATGCCGAGGGTGTAAAACCGGTAATTTCCTTGAACTGACGGCTGAGGTGTGCAGCACTGCTGTAGCCGGTTTGGTAAGCAATATTGGTAATGGAATCCTCATCATACGCAAGCAGTTCCTTTACCCGTTCTATTTTCTGGCGGATATAGAATTTCTCCAGCGTAATGCCCTCCACTTCTGAAAACAGGTTGCTGAGATAATTATAATCGTTGTGAATGGATTCGGTAATCAGGTCAGACAGGTGTTTGTCGCCCGGCATATCAGAATGATGCACGTGTTGGATGATCACATTTTTCATGCGCTCTATCAGCCGGCTTTTCTTATCATCCATTAATGCAAAACCAATGGCCTGCAGGTCTGCATCCAGCTTTTGCAGTACGGCCTTTTCAGGTTTGCCTGCCACTTCCACTTCGCCCAGCTGTATAGACTGCACCTGCAAACCTTCGTCTGCCAGCAGTTTTTCCACTGCCATTATGCAACGGTTGCATACCATATTCCTGATGTAGAGTTTCATCCGGCAAAAATAAGCAGGGTTAATTGTTTTATTGCTTCATTGTTTTATTCTTACAGCACCAGCAGGTTTTCACATACGAGTGAGCTGAATACGGTTTTTGTTTTTCCATTCAGTACCACTTCCATAGAAGCGTCAAAAACCTGCACCTGTTTTATTTCAATAGCAGTACCCAGGGCCAGCTGCAGGGAATTTAAAAAGGTAAGAAAACTCGGCTCGTGGTTAAGCACACCGGCCAGTTTGTATTTTTTACCGGGCGTACCGTTGCTCAGCGGGAAGGCATTCATTACCGGCAGCTTGCCGCTGGCATCAGGAATAGGTTCGCCATGCGGATCAAACCGCGGGAAGCCCAGCATTTCATCTACCCGGTTAAAGAAACGTTCGCTTTGAATGTGTTCTACCTGTTCGGCAATATCATGCACTTCCTCCCAACCCAACCCCATTACCTGTGTCAGGAACAATTCCGTTAAACGGTGTTTGCGTAAAATATGCAGGGCTGCTTTTTTACCCCGTTCCGTAAGCTCAATGGCCTTGTACTTTTCGTACCGTACCAGCTTTTTTTCTGCCAGTTTGTTTACCATGCTGGTTACTGTAGGCATTTTAATATCCAGCAGCCCGGCAATGCTTTTCACTGAAACAGGCTCCTGGCCCATAGACAGGCGGTAGAGTGCTTTCAGGTAGTTTTCTTCTGTTAACGTGATCATTCACCTAAAATTAGCCGATTTGGTGTAAAAAGCAACCTTTCATCAAATTCATTTGTTAGACTAATCTAACTTATTACTTTTGTAAGCAAATACCTGCTGCATGAAATACCTGTTTCTATTTTTCCTGGCCCCGCTGGCCGCAACGGCACAAGACACGGCTACACGGCGGCTGGACAGCGTTTTCGTTACTACCGGTGCTGCCCGGCGTGCCACCATTGCCGAAACACCGGTTAGCATCAGCGTTATCAGCGGAAGGAAACTGGACCGTACACTGGATGCCAATATTATTGACGTACTGGCCAAACAGGTGCCCGGTGTGGCAGCCGTAAAAACAGGGCCCAATATATCCAAGCCTTTTATCCGTGGCCTTGGGTACAACCGCGTGCTTACCCTGTATGACGGCATTAAACAGGAAGGCCAGCAATGGGGCGATGAACATGGCATTGAGCTGGACCCCTACCAGGTGCAGAAGGTGGAACTGGTAAAAGGCCCGGCCAGCCTGTTATACGGTTCAGATGCACTGGCAGGTGTGGTAAGTTTCTTTTCATTTGTACCCATTGAAAAAGACGGTAAGCTGCATGGCCGTGCAGGAACAGAATACCAAAGCAACAATGGCCTGCTGGGCAACAGTATACGGCTGCACAGCAGCAATGAACACTGGCGGTGGACGGCAAGTGCTGCACAACGACTGGCTAAAAACTACCGCAATGCAACAGACGGCCGCGTATACCTTACCGGTTTTAACGAACGGCATGCCGCAGCCATGGCCGGTTATACAGGCCGCAACGGCAGCATCAGCATCAATGGCACTTTATACGATAATATCCAGGGCATACCCGATGGCAGCCGCGATTCGTCTACCCGGCAGTTTACCAAACAGGTTGCAGACGGTGCGGCTGATGACATCACCACCCGGCCAGCAGTGAGCAGCAAGGAATTAAGCAGTTACCGCATCAGCCCGCTGCACCAGCACATACAACACTACCGCATATATACCAATGCGCAGCTGCATACCGGCAACAGTGAATGGAATGCCCTGTTATCGTGGCAGCAAAACACCCGCCGCGAATACAACCACCCGTTACAAACGCAGCAGCCAGGCTTGTTTGTTCAGTTGCAAACCATACAGTCTGCCCTGCGCTGGAGCAGTACCATTTCTGCTGCACTGGAATTATCCGGCGGCATCAATGGCATGTACCAGCAAAACCAAAACCGCAGCGGTACCGATTTCCCCATTCCCGATTATCATTTATACGATGCAGGCATATACGGTTTTGCCAAATGGAAAACCGGCCGTTTTACGGTGAGTGCCGGCATACGGCAAGACAAGCGGCTGATGCGAAGCAAGGACTTTTATGTGCGGCACGATACGGCCACCGGCTATGACTACCACACATCACCAACCGATACTGCAGGCGCCAGCCTGCAATTTCCTGCATTGCGCAATAGCTTCTCCGGCACCTCATACAGCCTGGGCTTTACTTACCGCATTAATACCCTGCTTACGCTGAAAGCCAATATAGCCCGCGGTTTCAGGGCACCGAATATTGCGGAGATTGCTTCCAATGGTTTAGACCCCGGCGCACACATTGTATACCTTGGCAACCGGCAGGCACAGCCTGAATTTAGCCTGGAAGAAGATCTGGGGTTGCTGGCCGAAAACGCCTTGCTGCATGCCGGCTTAAGCCTGTTTCACAATTACATCACCAGCTACATTTACCTGTCGCAGGTAAGCGATGCACATGGCGACCCGGTAATTATTGTACCCGGCAACAGAACCTACCGTTACGGGCAGGCTGATGCACAGCTTATCGGCCTGGAAGCTTATGTAAGCACAGCGCCTTTCGCAGACCGCAGCATTACCGTTGGCAACAGTTTTTCGCTTATTTACGGATTTAATAAAGAAAGCAATTTTCAAAAAAAGGGCATATATGGAGAATACCTGCCGCTAATACCGCCTTTCCAGAATACAGCAATCATCAGCAAGACCTTTTCTCCCGGTCCCAGGTGGCTGCCTGCCGTCACCTGCGGTGCAGAATGGCAGTATACGGGTGCACAAAACCGCTTCCTGGCATTAAACAGCACAGAAACAGCCACGGCCGCTTACCAGCTTATCAATATTAATGCAGGCGCCACCATTGCCTATGCCCGCAATAAAACACTGCAATGCCAGCTGCAGGTAAACAACCTGCTAAATACGGTGTATCAATCCAACCTGAGCAGGCTTAAGTATTTCGAGTACTACAGCAGCTCCCCCAACGGCCGCTCCGGTATTTATAATATGGGGCTGAATGCGTGTGTGAAAGTGATTGTGGAGTGGTGAGGTGGTGAGTGGTGAGTAGTAAGTAGTGAGTGATCGAAGCGAAGATCTTAGTGTATTTAAGCCACAAGGACACTGCTGTCTAAAATAAAAGGAGCTCATGGCGCTCCTTTTATTTACTCACTACTCACTGCTAAGGAATCACCTGCGCACGCACGCCTTCGTTGGTAATTTTTACAGGCAGTATTTCTCCTTTTTCGTTAAAGTGCATTTCATCGATACAGGTTTCGCGATGGTTGCCATCTGTTTCTGTTAACGGGCGGCGATGGTACACAATATACCATTTGTCTGTACCTGGTACATGCAGTACGGAGTTATGACCCGCACCTCTTGCGATCGAAGCATCCTGCTGCAATATTTTGCCAATGCGCTTGAACGGGCCGGTTGGTGCATCTGCAATAGCATAGGCTACACAATAATCAGGGCCCGTCCAGCCGCCTTCAGACCACATGAGGTAATACTTGTTGTCTTTCAAAAACATCAGCGGGCCTTCCACATAATGTTCAGGTGTTATTTCTTTATATACTGTGCCATCTTCATAAGGCAGCAGGCCGGTAAAATCATTTTTCAAACGGGCAATATTGCAATGCTGCCAGCCGCCGTAGATAATATAGTACTGGCCGTCTTTATCATGAAACACAAACTGGTCGATCGGTTGTGCACCATTCTTTATTTCGCTGATCAGCGGTTTACCGAGGTAATCTTTAAATGGTCCGCCGGGTGCATCACTTACCGCCACACCAATGCCGCCAACTTCTTTGGCAGGATCATGAATATCATTGGCGCCAAAGAACAGGTAATATTTGTCTTCCTTATGCACAATAGCAGGCGCCCACATGGCCATATGCGCCCAGCTTACACGCTGGGAATCGAGAATGCGGCTGTGTTTGGTCCAATGCACCAGGTCTTTTGAAGAAAATGCATCAAAGAAAATCTGCTCTTTGTAAGGCGCAGAATACGTGGGATATACCCAATACTCTTTGCCAAAGATGGCAGCTTCAGGATCTGCATACCAACCCTTAAAAATAGGATTACCTGATTGGGCTACTTTTTTCTGTGCGGTTACACACGATACACCGGGCAATAAAGCAAGTGCCAGGATTAGTTTTCTCATACCATTACATTAATTAAGTGAATCATCTGGGCTTAGCTTCAAATGTAGCCCCTAAACACCGAAACCTGTTCGGTTGCGAACAAAAAAATGTCCGCTATCGAACATGGAAGGCATCTGCACAAAATACAAACAAACTCATTATCAATCTATTACAACACTAATTTTCTACTGGCACCGCTTTGGCACTATACCTATTATCAAAACAAAACATCCAAAAAATTATAAAACACAGTGTATGAAAAAGTTTATCCTTGCCGCCCTCCTCTTTGTTAGCCTTGCTTCTGCTGCTATAGCCCGTGACAATGCATCACTGAAAGTAGCCCTGCTGAAAGAGTTCCCGGAAGCAGCAGACATCAACGTTCGCACCAATGACAGCTATACTGTTGTAAGCTTTACCTGGAACAACGAACACATGCAGGCATTCTATGATACAGACGGCAAACGCTTCGGCATCAGCCGCGCCATTATGCCTGCTACCTTACCCATGAAAGCACAGGGTACACTGCAGGCAAAATATGCAGCCTATGCTATTACAGAAGCAGCCGAACTGGATGATGCCAACAACGGCAGAAACTACTATGTATCGCTCAACAATGGCAAAGAAGCCCTGATACTGGAAATATCTGCAGCAGGTAATGTAAGCATATTCAAAAAAAGCCGCCTGCAATAATCACCACATCTATAGCAAACAAAACGGCTGCACGGAACATCCCGTGCAGCCTTTTGTTATTCAGAAAAGAGTATTGTTAAACACCTGCGTACACCAGCCTGGTGAAAAAATCCCCGTTTATTACAAAGCCAACCCCATTCACTGCTAATCGGCTATTTTTATCCTGTTGCCCCTAATAGCTATGCCAATTCAAGCGCCATTGCAACAGGGTTTATTAATGTACCACTTACATCGGGCACAGGTATGCCGGTGTTTTCGCTATAACCATAGGACAGCAATCGCACCCGGTTAATGCACACACGCAGCAACTCCGGCACCAGCAGGTTGTACTGCTCAAACTGCTGTGCCAGTTGCGTGGGGCGACTGGCTTCCGGTGTATACGCAGCCTGATCGGCCTGGTTAAAACCAATACGGCCTTTGGCGCACAAAGAAACGAAGCGAATCCGTTAAACTTTGTGCCCTTTGCACATATTCTCTGTGTTATTAGTGGTTAAAAATTCGCTTCACTCACAACCTCACCTGCCCGTCTCCCACCACTATCCACTTATAGCTTGTCAACGCCTGTAATGCCATTGGCCCGCGGGCGTGCAGCTTTTGAGTGCTGATGCCGATCTCTGCACCCAGGCCAAACTGTGCACCATCTGTAAAAGCAGTGGAAGCATTGGCATATACAGCTGCAGCATCTACAGCACGCAGGAACAAGGCGATATTGTTTTTGTTTTGTGATACAATAGCTTCGCTGTGTTTGGAACTGAAACGCTGAATATGCTGCAATGCTTCATGAATATCCGCTACTGTTTTCACCGCCATCTGCAGTGATAAAAACTCAGTACCGTAATGTTCTTCCGTTGCATGCGCCAGCAGATCTGCGGGATAGTGTGGTTGCAGTGCAACATACGCGCGTTCATCTGCATACAGCTTTACATTTTTAGCAGCGAGCGGTTGTAATAAATTGGGCAGGTCAATCAGTTGTTCCTCATGTACCAGCAAACAATCAAGCGCATTGCATACACTTACCCTGCGCGTTTTCGCATTCAGGATAATGGCCTTGCTTTTTTCGGTATCGGCAGTGGCATCAATAAACGTATGTACAATACCGGCGCCTGTTTCAATTACCGGCACACGGGCATTTTTTCGCACAAAATCAATTAACTGCTGGCTGCCGCGCGGTATCACCACATCTACATAACCAGTGGCCTGCAATAATGTTTCTGTAGAAATACGCTCGGGCGGCAACAGGGTTACAGCTGCCTGTGGCAGCTGGTATTGCTGCAGTACACTGTGAATGAGTTGTACAATAGCCAGGTTGGAATGATGCGCATCTGTTCCGCCTTTCAGCAGTACCGCATTGCCTGTTTTAAAACACAGGCTGAATGCATCGAGCGTAACATTGGGCCGTGCTTCATAAATAATACCGATAACACCCAGCGGCACGCTGATGCGCGACAGCTGCAGGCCGTTGGGCAATACCTGTTCGCTCAATACAGCCTGCAAAGGCGATGGCAATTGCGCTACATGCCGCAGCTCAGCTGCCATGCCCTGTATACGTGCTTCGTTCAGCAGCAGCCTGTCGTACATGGGATTTTCAGGATGCATGCGCTCCAGGTCTGCCCGGTTGGCTTCGAGTATGGACGCAACATTCGCCGTTACCTTATCGGCAATGGCATTGAGTACCCGGTTGATCAATGGTGTATCCAGCAAGGACAATGCATCAGCAGCGGCACGCGCTTCGTTGAACAATTGTATGTAGTTGGCTTCCATATTAATGATGATGGAGGTATAAATAATCATAATGCACCAGCGGCTTCTGGTTCTTCATGCCCAGTAAGGACTGTGCTTTGTCTGATCCGTATTCCGCTATCCCCACGCCTATCACCGCATGGTTTTCATCTACAATACGTACCAGGTCTTTTTTCCTGAATTCGCCTTCAATGGCTGTTATGCCCACCGGCAGCAGGCTGGCTGCGCGTTCTCCCCTGAGTGCTTCGCCTGCGCCTTTGTTTACGTGTACCACGGCTTTGGCGTAGTTGCCTGCATGCGCCATCCAGCGTTTGCTGCCCGATACACTGCCTTCAAAGGGCAAAAAGCTGGTGTGCGGAATGCTATTGTTCAGCACCTGCTGCAGTATGCCGGGTTTAGTGCCGTTGGCAATATGCACCGCAATACCCAGCCCGGCTATTTTACGAGCCATGTTGCACTTGGTGAGCATACCGCCCCTGCCAAAGTTCGATTTCTCTGAACTGATAAACGCAGCGAGGTCATCCATGGCGGGTGTAACCGCTTCAATGAGCTGTGATGCGGGATCTGCCGGGTGACCGGTATACAGGCCATCTACATTGGTGAGAATGATGAGCGCGTCTGCCTTCATCATAGAGGCAATTAAACCGGCCAGTTCATCATTGTCGGTAAACATCAGTTCTGTAACAGACACCACATCGTTTTCATTTACCACGGGGATGATGCTGTGCTTTAGCAGTATGTCAAAACAGTTGTAGATATTGCGGTAATGCAGGCGGTCACGGAAGTCTTCCCGTGTAACCAGCACCTGCGAACAGGTTATATCATGCGCCCTGAACAGGCGTTCGTAATTGCTGATGAGCTGTATTTGTCCAACAGAAGCCAGTAACTGCCGTGCGGCAACGATATCATATTTGTCAGATACTTTTACCATGCTGCGGCCTGCTGCCACTGCGCCGGATGATACCAGTATCACTTCAATGCCCTGCTGCTTCAGTGCAGCCATTTCATCTATCAGTTCGCTGATCCGCTCCGCATGCGGCAAACCGTTTTCACGCGTAAGCACATTGGACCCTATTTTAATTACCAGTTTTTTATAAGCAGCCATTACTCTACCGAATTACTATAGAAAAGACCGTCAAGATACAAACATTTACGCAGCTAACTGCCTGTTGCCTGTATAATGCTCTTTTTGAGCCAGTGAAATACACCCGGCCCGCCGCCTGCCGTATGAAACAGCACATTGCCGTCTTTGCCTATCACCACATGCGTAGGAAATGAAGTAATTCCTGTTTTTTCGGTAAGCCAGCGGCCATCCGCTGCCACGGGATAGCTGAAGGGGTTCTCTTTCAGAAAATCTTTCAACCGGTATTTATCATCGAGTGCTACGGCAAGAAATACTACGTCGCTATTGTTACTGTAGCTGCTTACCAGTGTGTTGAGATCGGGTATTTCCTGCCTGCAGGGGGCGCAGTCAACAAAAAAGAAATTGAGTACCACTACTTTTCCCTGCATGTCTTTCAGGCTAAAGGTATGACCATTGATATCTTTTATCTTAAATGCATCTACCGGTGCACCGGTGGTGAACCAAGGTGTCTCCCTGGGTTTGGGCATACTTTCAGCCCTGCGGTCAAGTTCTTCCTGGCTCAATTTTACAAGAAAGTATTCACCCGGCACATCGCGTTTGGTGATCATCCGGTATTTGCCTGTTATATACAAGTTATGCCAGGCATCATAATCGTACCGGTTACCTGCACTGTCCCGAACAATACTGTTTTCATCAAGCGTTACGTGTTTTTTTACGGAAGTCTGGGGAACAACAGCACGGGTTATTGAATCCTGTGCACTGGCAGGCAGGCAATACAATACGGCTAGCAGGATGGCTATATTTTTCATGTCAGTTAGTTTGGCTGACACCAATATAATCATTTTTCATGTACCTCCTGTGCTGCTAACGATATAGCTCCAACTGGTTTAATTGTATACAGTAATCGGTGATCCAGGCGCCGGCCACATCAACATATATAATATTGGGCTTGTTGCGGCGATTAACAATACCGCTGCTGATCCATTGGTTCAGCTGGGAAGGCAGGTATTTATTGCCTTTCAGCGACAGGTCGGTAATGCTCTGGTTCTTTTTCAGGATATTGGTCAGCAGCATGGCACCATTCACCAGCGGACTGGTTTTCTCGTTCTGGAAATCGTTGCACACCATCGCTGCCTCTTCGCTGCTTTGCGTTAGCTGCCAGTCAAGCCGCACCAGGTCATTGGCTGCTGTGCCATCCTTTAATTCCGTAAAAAACTGTTCTTCGCATTGCAGCAGTTTTTTAATATCATTGGTAGCTGCATAAGCACGCCTGAAATTAATAAATGCACCGGAAGCCGTTTGTATGGCGCATGAATCGATGCCCTGCGCTGGATAATATTTTCCTTCAAAGCTCACCAGTACCTTGCCTGCCAGCTCCTGTAAGGTAAGCGCATCCAGCTTTTTGCTGCCTGATTTATAGAGCAGGCTGCTGCCCAGTTTACCGGCAATATAGGCTGCCAGCTGTTGCGCCGACGTTTCCCTTTCGCAGAAATGGCTGAACGTAAGCAGCACAATTTCCCTGTTGTGCTGCTGCATAAAGTTGTGTACCGCATCCAGCACTGTACCCAGCTTTTCACCATAACCGCCGCCCATGGCATCGGCCATACAATCGGCGGAGCAGTGTTTAACATACAGGTCGTTCTTAAAACTGCCCACCCTTAAATCAAACATACGGATACCCGCCTCCAGCTGGCGCGCGATATTCTGTGACTGGGTAAGGGTATTGCATTCGTTAACTGAACTGGCCTGCATACCACCTGTACCACTTAACACCGACATGCCTGCATCGTGCGAGCCGGGCAATACCACATCTTTCAACGTAAGGTGTTCGTTGCGCGGCAATAACAGGTCGCCCATCCAGCTGGCGGTTTGGTAATTGGTAAAATAGCTGAGGTATAAACTGCCGTCATTACCCACAAAGGAGAGAATGAATTTTTTATCATCCACTGTACAAATGGATACCGGGTTTTGCGTAGTAAATAAGGGTGGCAAAGCCACGCCGGCGCGCGGCTGCATTTGAATGGTATCGGTACTGTAGTACAACCGGTCGTCTTTTTTAGCACCACGCCAGATGTAAAACAGCCGGTTGGCAGTAAACACACGGTATACAGCTGGTGCCACTTCAGATGCGGCACCTGCCAGTGATTGCTGCGGTGAAAAGCTGTTGTGTTGCAGGTTGTAGTCTGCATAAAACAAATCCTGCTTTTTGCCTTTATAGGTTAGCCGCAATGCAGTATCGCCCAGGGCCACCACAAAGGGGTATTCAGTGCCTTGTTGCGGCAGCGGCACGGCCTGCGTTGCGGGCAGCACGCCATCGGCGCCCGGCTCGGTAATGGCCAGCAATAACTGGTCGCCGCTGCCATGTGTGGCTATTACCAGTTTGCCACCCACCTTCGCAGCAGTAATGCCCGCCGATACAACAGGCGCATTGTTCAGCGTAAAACTGTATACATTTCCCGTATTAAAACTTGTGTCTGTATTATTGATTATGTATTTTACAGTACCGTCCATATCAATCCAGAACAAATACATACGGTTCCCGAAAACTCTTAGAACAGGCGCATATGCGCTTTTCCCTTCAGCAATGGTAACTGCCTGCTGTTTAAAACTGGTATCATACTGCTTACCGAGATAAGCCACATATACAGGTGCTGTTGCACCGGTGCCTTTCCAGGTAACAAAAAATCCTTTTTTAAAATTGGTAATATCCAGCGCTTTGTCGGTACGAACACCGGGCAGGTAATGAATGGGCTCGCTGAAGCCGAGATTCTGTGCATACAATCCATTACAGGCTGTTAACAGCATGGCCATCGCATATAACAATTGCAGTAGTACAGGCCGCTTGCGCTTCATAAGCATTGTTTATAGGTATGTTTAAATGTAAGAAAACCTGACCAGATGCATAGAAATAGAATTTACTGTGTAACAGTTGCTTTGCTCACTGCCATTTGCTGCGCCCATGCGCAGGACGCCAATTACTGGAACAGTTCTTACTGTGCAGGCGGCTTTACCACCCCGGGTGCGGTAATAGCCTATAACAAAGACAGCGGGATGCTTTTCTACAATCCCGCGTTGCTGGCCTGGAGCCATAAAAGCACGGCCACCATTAATGCCACCCTGTACCAGTTCGAATCTATCAATCTTAAAAACGGGGTAGGCACAGGGTACAGCCTGCACTCAAAGGGGGCGAGCGTAATACCGCAGATGATATCGGGTGTGGTATCGTTTAAACATGCCGGCTTTGCCTATGCCCTGCTGCGCGAGCCCTCCATGTCGTTCCAGGCAACGCAGCGCAAAGATGTGCAGCAGAATGTGCTTAACGATTCGTACAGCCCGGGAACGGAATACTATATTGGCCAGGTAGCCCTCCAGAACAGCACCGTTAATACAACGGCGTTGATGGCCGCCGGCTTTGAAATAACGCCCAGTTTGTCGGCAGGTTTCTCGCTGGCAGCACAGCTGCGCAAACAAACCTACGATCTTGATATCACTTCCAGGGCGCTCGTGAATGCACCGGATTCTATTTACCCGCCTATTTCCAGCTCAGAAGAAAGTTACCTGCTCTCGTACCTCAATGTAGGTTTGCAACTGAAAGGCGGACTGGCCTATAACAATGGGCGGCATCACCTCGGACTTACCGTTGGCCTGCCACAGGTCCAAATCGGCGGCAGGGGTACATTACTGAGTGATTTTGAGGTAAACAATATCCGCGATGAACTTGACATTAACTTTAACCTGCTGGCCAATACCCGGCAAACCAGCCTGCACAACAAGTACAAAACCCCGCTGAGTATTGGCCTGGGCTATGCTTTTGATTACAGCAGCAGCGGGCAGATTTACCTGGCAGCTGAATACTTTGCCCGCGTAAAGGAATACAATGTGGTTACGCCACGCAACGACACCTATATACGGCCCGATACCGGTGGGTTTGATGAAACCACTTCCGCCCTGCTGAAGTTCAAAGACATTCACCGCGCGGTGTTTAACCTCGCCGCAGGCATCAGCTTTAACTTTACACCGGCGGTACAGGGTTATTGCAGCTTCAGAACAGATTTTACCTATGCTGACGATAAACACTTTAAAGACGAAAATGGTATGGTCGCCAATCTCAGCAACTGGAGCCAGTACCACCTGCAGCTGGGAGCCAATTTCCGGAAGCGCAAATTCAACCTGCGGCCGGGCTTGCTGTTTACCTATGGCAGCACCCATAATTTTATGCAACCCATCAATTTCGATAACCCGAATGAGCAAAACTTCCTGCAGGGCGATCCCCATACGGTAAAGGCCACAAGGTTCGCCACAGGGCTCATGTTATCCTACGTTCATAACCTGTAACCAAAGCAATAAACAAATGGACCAGTTTTTTCATATCCGCAGGCTCTTCAGCATGATTATCAGTCTCAGCGTGGCGCACCTGTTGAAGGTGTAGCCAAAATAATCGAACACCCGCAGCACAACCACATTTACGTGGTACACCCCCCTGTCATATCCCATCCTCATTGAACAATGAAACAATTGAACAATTGAACTTTAAACCCTGAAACTTTAAACGTGAAACTTTAAACGTGAAACTGCGCCTGCGGCGCACTATTCCCAGTTGCGTATATGCAGCAGGCCAAAAAAGGTTTGCTCGTCCAGTTCGCGGATACAGCCGGGTTGCAGATCGCCGAGGGTAATGTCTTCGATGGAGGTGCGGATGAGGCGCTGGCAGCGATGCCCGGCAGACACCACCATTTTCCTGATCTGGTGAAAACGGCCTTCGGTAAGTGTAATACGCAGCCAGCTGTGCGGGTAATGTACGTTTTGCGGAACAGCAGGCGGAAATAAATCAACCGGCTCTGGCTCCAGCTGCACATCGCAGGGCGTGGAGATATAGGTTTCGCCGCCCTGTATAATAATGGGTACGCCTGTTCGCAGGCGCTCGAGCGTTTCGGGGGTCACCACATTTTTTACACGCACCAGGTAGGTTCTGTTGTGCGGCTGTTCACCCAGGAACAGCAGGCGTGTTACTTTTTTGTTGGTAGTGAGCAACAGCAACCCTTCAGATTGCCTGTCGAGCCTGCCCACTGCATGAATGCCTTCCGGGAAATCAAAATCAAGGCTCCCGAGCATTGGCGCCGTTTCATGGATACCCACAAACTGCGACAACATATTGTACGGCTTATTCAAAACAAAATACCTGTGCGACAAAATCATGCAAATTTAGGCGCAAATGTAGCTGTTTGTAGCCGGTACGCATACAGGCTAATTATCCAGGTTGGTTAAGTGATATTTTTTGATGGTATGCATCATTTTCTGCTTCCACACATCGGGAGTGGTAGAATAACCTGCGGCACTGATGGCAGAAACCCATTTGCTGTAATCACGATCGTCTTTCAGCGTTTGATAGTATTTGCGCCTGCTCAGTATTTTGCAGAAGGCTTCGTAAGATGCGTCGACAGATTCAAATTGTTTGTACTTGGTTTTGATGGGAGGATTGCGCTGGGCCAGTTTGTTTTTGCCAACAATACCGAAATGGTTGTTGAGCAATTGCGCATTGCGGCTGCTGCCTGCGCCCGATTCAACAATGGCAGTACCTATAATAATAGACGCAGGAATGCCATAACTCTGTGACAGTTCTTTGCATTTATCCGTATGTTCATTCACGTAGTCACGCACCAGGTATTTGTGCTGCTGGGCGTTCACAGGCGGGCAAAAAAAAGCGGATACCACTAAAAATACAAGAATCAGGTATTTCATCTTTGTTTTTTTAAGGATGGGTTCTTTGAAAGAAACCGGGGTTGGCGGCAATGATACAACAATTTTTGCTCATATGTTCGCCTCTCCGGGTTAAAACAACGGAACCCATCCCTACAACATTGATGAAAAAACAGCAATACCCAAGCAGCTTGGGCAGAACGGTTTATTCGCCGTTTTCTTCTTTTTTGCCTTCCAGCACCATATCGGCCACATAAATAATGATATCGGTAGCCTTGCCACTGTTGGCATTGCGTTTAAACAACACTTTGCCACTGTACTGATCGGTGCTGAACTCAAAACTGTCACGCTCTACCCTTTTAAATGCACCGCTATCATGATCTGATTTAAAACAAAGCGTATCGTTTTTCAGGAACACTTCCACCAATCTTACGGGAGAATCATCGGGGAAAAGATATTTTCCTACGAAAACCCGTAAATCGGCAGAATCATTGCGTACAAGAGTAGGCGTGTGGTTGCGCGGACTGGCAAAAGCAGGATACAGCATTACGCTGAGCATAGCAGCAAGCAGGTACTTCATATTGAATATTTGGTTGATTTGGTTGTATAATTTACAACGGAAAGTACATATTTCCCAACCTTGCCGCCCATTAACTGTTTTAATTTGCTGTTAGCTTTTTAAGCCGGCTGGGTAACGCAGGCAGCTTTTAGAATGCCGGCAGCATCTATACGACAATCAGATGCAAAATTTTATTAACAAATTTTCGTTTGATCAATGACTATTTTTGTTTCTATACTTATTATATAAATACGCGTTGTGTTGCAGAAGATTTTCAAATTCATTCCGGCGATAGGGATTTTATTGCTTGCCTGCACCAGCAGCAATGCCCAACTGCTGGAATTTGTACAAAACAAGGGACAGTGGGACAAGCAGGCTGATTTCAGGGGTGAGCTGGCCAACAACGGCGCGCTGCAACTGCAAAAAAACGGCTACCGCATTATGCTGAACAACGAGGCAGACATAAAGCGGGTACACAATTACATGCACGGGCTTTCTATCGGAAGCGGCCCGGTTACACCTGTTACAAAGCCACCAAAATCAGCCAAAACGATCGATAACCCCACCGACGGCAGCGGCGGTACGGGTGGCAACAGCGGGGATGGTACCGGTGCGCCGATCATCATTCATTCGCATGCCTACCAGGTAATATTCATGGGCAGCAACGATACCTCGGCCATTACAGCAGCTCCCGATAAACCACTCGATTCGTACAACAATTATTTTATCGGAAGTGATCCCACCAAATGGGCTTCCAACTGCGTAAGCTACCAGGCTGTTACCTATAACAATCTCTACACCGGTATCGATATCCGTTATTATACTTACAACGGTTCGCTCAAATACGACTTTATTGTACACCCGGGAGCTGATCCCTCGCAGATTGCCATGTATTTTGACGGGGCAGATAAAGTGTCTATCCAGGGTAACGGCAGCCTGCGCATACAAACATCCGTTGGTGATGTAAACGAACTAAGCCCCTACAGCTACACAGCCGGCAGCAACGGCAAGGTAACTGTGAAGGCTAAATACGTAATCAGGAAAAATATTGTCAGCTTCCAGCTGGAAGACTATGATAAATCATCCACGCTGGTGATAGATCCTACGCTGGTATTTTCTACGTTTACAGGCAGCAAGGCCGATAACTGGGGTTTTACCGCTACCTACGATAAACAGGGCAACCTGTATGCAGGCGGCATCGTGTTTGGCAATGGCTTCCCGGTATCGAACGGCGCTTACCAGACCAGTTTTGGCGGCGGTACCAACGATGGTACCAGCGCCATTGACATGGGCATCATGAAATTCAATTCATCGGGCAGCAAACGGGTATATGCAACCTATATCGGCGGCGCAGGTAACGACCAGCCACATAGTATGGTGGTAGATAACAACAATAACCTCATTATCGCAGGCCGTACCACATCGGGCAGAAGTTATCCGCAAACCTCACCCCTGTATGGCACTGAAGGCCCTGACAGGGGAAACTATGATATTGTGCTTACCAAGCTGAATGCAGCCGGCTCTGCCCTGGTAGGCTCACGGCGCATAGGCGGCAGCGGCATGGATGGCGTAAACGTAAAAACCAACTATGCAGGCGCAGCACAGGTAGGCGCATCCAGCACCCGCCGCAACTATGGCGATGATGCAAGAAGTGAAGTGATTACCGACGATGCCAATAATATTTATCTCGCAGCGCAAACACAGTCTGCCGACTTCCCCACTACCCCCGGCGCGTTTCAGCCCACATCAGGCGGTGCACAGGATGGCGTAGTGATTAAAACAGCAGGCGACCTCAGCAATATTATTTTCAGCAGCTACCTTGGCGGCTCGAAAGATGATGCATCTTTCGTACTGGCATTAAACCCGAACGACCAGAATATATACGTGGCGGGCGGCACACAAAGCGAGAACTTCCCGGGCACAGGCAATGGCAATGTTATTGCAGGCACCTACCAGAAAGGCGACTGCGACGGGTTTGTAGCCATCATCAGTAACGACGGTTCACGTATTATCAAATCATCCTACTTCGGCACACCGGGTGAAGATCTTATATTCGGCATCCAGTTCGACAAGGGAGGCGTGCCCTATATCACCGGTACCACCACCGGCACCTGGTATACCACAGATAATGCGGCATTCAAACAAGACAAAGGCAAACAGTTTATCTCGAAAATAAAACCCGACCTCAGCGGCTATGTCTATTCCACCGTGTTTGGTGCAGGACAGGGCAAACCGGATATTTCAATTACCGCCTTCCTGGTTGACCGTTGTGAAAACGTGTATGTATCCGGCTGGGGCGGCGGCGAAAATGCTACCGGCTACGGCAACAACAATACCCGCGCCTTAACCACAACACCTGATGCATATATCGCCAACAGTCCCCAGAGGGATGGAGCAGATTTCTACTTTTTTGTATTGAAGAAAGATGCAGCGGCACAATTGTATGGCAGCATGTTTGGACAGATAGGCGGTTTGTTTGACCACGTAGATGGCGGTACCAGCCGGTTTGATAAGGACGGGGTTATTTACCAGGCCGTTTGCGCCAACTGCGGCGGCGGCACCGATCTCAGCGTACCGGGCAACCACTTCCCTACCACAGCCGGTGTATGGGCGCCTGTTAACGGCACTACCAAATCGAATGGCGATGTAGCCGGCTGTAACCTGGCAGCCATTAAAATGGCCTTCCACCTTGCCGGTATCTCTGCAGGTTTGCGTACCACCATTGAAGGCATCGTGGGCAAAACCAGCGGCTGCGCCCCTTCTGACGTGTTGTTTGAAGACACCATGGCCATGGGCAAGCAATATATCTGGAGCTTTGGCGACGGAACGCCCGATGTTACCACCACGGACAATAAAATAAACCATACCTACCTGAACCCCGGTAACTTCCGCGCAAGGCTGATTTCGGTTGATCCCAGTTCATGTAATGTATATGATACAGCTTATGCCGATATCCGCATAAGAACAGACAGGGCTTTTCTCTCGTACGATTTTACCAAGGTAGGCCCCTGTACTTCCATGCAATACGATTTTACCAATACTTCCACTGCCCCATCGCGGCCGTTTACCAGTAAGTCGTTTGTATGGGATTTTGGTGACGGCACGGTAACCGATTCGGTGGGAACACAAACCCAGACACATACTTTCGCAGCTGCCGGCACGTACAATATTGTGCTGCGCCTAACCGATACATCGTATTGTAATTATCCTGATTCTGTATTAAAACAGGTACGTATATCGCCATTGGTAAAAGCACAGTTTGAAACACCTGCATCCGGCTGCGCACCTTATGAAGCAGAGTTTACCAATACCTCGCTGGGTGGTCAGCGGTTTAGCTGGGATTTTGGTGATGGCAGCCCTGCCTCTACCGATATTAACCCAACGCATTTATACAATACACCGGGCACCTATATTGTAAAACTGCATGCAGAAGACGATAACACCTGTAACAAAACAGCAGATACTTCTTTTACCATTACAGTTAGCCCTAAACCGGAAGCGGCTTTCAGTTATACACCCATCACACCGGAAGCCAATACGCCGGTTGTATTCCTGAACGGTTCATCCGGCGCCACTTCCTATATCTGGGATTTTGGTGATGGCGAAAGGTTGCCCACCATTATGCGCGACACTACTGTAAAACATATTTACCAGGCAACAGACACCTTTAAAGCCTGTTTGTATGCAGCCAACCAGTATGGCTGTATGGATACGGCCTGCCATGCAGTAGCAGCCCTGGTAATACCGCTGGTAGATGTGCCGAATGCCTTTACACCAAACGGAGATGGCGTAAACGATGTAATTACCCTGCGCGGTTATGGTATGAGCAAGGTGATCTTCCGCATTTACAACCGCTGGGGTGTAATGGTGTTCCAGAGCAACAGCACCAAACAACCCAGCTGGGATGGCCGCTACAAAGGCACCATACAGCCGCAGGATGTATACACGTACATTGCCGATATCGAATTTTTTGACGGCACCAAGTATCAAAAGAAAGGGGATATCACCCTACTGCGATAAAAAAAGCAGCCCCGCGGGGCTGCTTTTTTTATCGCAGTGGTTAAATGGCTCAATGGTTTGATGGTTATAAAACAATTTAACCATTAAGTCATTTAAAACATCTATTTGTATTTCTGGTAATCGACACTTACCGGCACCAGCGTTGTTTCCAGCTTTGCGCGGTCTGCTTCGTATTGCCGGGGCAGCTTCAGCGCTTCGCCCAGGTGTTCGGGGGCTTCGTCTACTGCAAAACCAGGTGCTGCTGTAGCAACTTCAAACAATACGCCGCCTGGTTCCCTGAAATAAATAGAAGTGAAATAATTGCGGTCAAGCACCGGTGTGGGATTCAGCATGCGGCCGCTTATTTTCTGGCGTACAGAAAGCTGGCTGGCGCTGTCGGGTGTGCTGAAAGCCAGGTGGTGCACGGTACCGCTGCCAGGTAAACCGCGCAGGGTATCGGGCATGCACAGGATATCTACATAGTTGCCGGGCGAATCGGTTGCCGCAAAGCGGAAACGGTTGCCCTTTTCAGCAATCAGCGTATGGTTCAGTTGTTCGGTAAGCAAGCCCGCGGTACGCTCATAGCCTTCTTCCCATAATTCTGCGTTGAAAAAACCTTTGATGGTATGTTCTGCCTGTACCGGGCCGCCTTCATATCCCCTGCGCTGGTCATTGTCGTTAAATACCAGTTCAAGCCCCAGCCCGTCTGCATCTTCAAAATATACCACCAGCTCGTTGTTAAAACGTTCTGCAGGCTGCTTATAGGCTACACCAAAGCGTTTCAGCCTGTTTAACCAGTAATTGAGTGAAGCCGTTGGTACCGAAAACGTAGTGGTATTCAGCATGCCCTTGCCATGCCGGCCTTTTACCAGTCCTTCGTAGGGAAAAAAGGTAAGAATGCTGCCCGGGTGGCCCTGTTCATCGCCGTAGTAAAAATGGTATACTTCAGGTGCATCGAAGTTCACGGTCTTTTTCACAAGACGCAGGCCCAGTATGCCTGTATAAAACTCCAGGTTCTGCTGTGCGCTTCCGGCCAGCGCTGTTACATGGTGAATGCCGGTGATGAGCTGTTGTTCCATAAAGAGATGTTACGGGTGGTGTAAGTTAAAATTAATTCTCCGGTTTATGAGCGCCCGGCAGTCCCGTAAAAACCAAACTGACAGAGGAATGTACTGTTGAAGTAAAGATAGCTGCGGCGGCCATTACAGGTCAATAGCCGATTGCGGGAAATAGTTGCCTGTTTACGTGTTTATCCACGCAGCTGCTGCATGCGCTCTACATTGTGTGTTTTGGCGTTGCCCAGCAATTCGTTGCAATAAGAGGTGAAATAACGATGGCTCTCAAGAAATGAACAGGCCTTGCTGGCCCATTGCGGAAAAGATTTACCGGTGCGCAGCTCTACTTCCTGCTTAACCAGTCCGTCTGTTTCCCAGAATTTCTCTGTACCCAGGTGGTACAGGTCTGCATCGCAGATGATTTCTTCGAGCAGGGAAGCAGGATGGGCAGGCATTTTGGTAGCCATAATGCAGGTGGCGATCTGCTCAACAAGCGCAGCCGGTACATCTGTAGCAGAAAAATACTGGCGCATCAGTTCCACGCTTTTTTCCTCGTGCAGCTCCCATGCGGCAAACAAATGGCCGGTATCATGAAACCAGGCGGCCGCAAACAATACAAACAATTGTTCTTCGCTCAGGGTATAATGCTGTCCTATTTCCATGGCCCTCGACACTACCTGCGTGGTATGTTGCAGGTTATGGTAAACCAGGTGAGCATGCTCGTTGGCTGCAAACAGTTTGTTAACGTGTGTTTCTATATTGTCCCAATACACCTTTTCCATTCCTCGATATTATATAGGGTTCATATAACCGGTATTCAACTGCCGGCCTGCAAATGCCTGATATGGTAATATAGTAAAAATCAGGCCAATCAGCTAAACTGTTTTGTTAAGCTCCGTTTGCGTTTGCTGCAGCATACAGTACTTGTCACATCAATAGTAGGCAACAATTCTGGAGAAATCCTGAAGCGCCTGCGGCGCATCAGTAACGGTTTGCTTGTTCTATTTTTTGATGGTTTGATTGTTTGATGGTTTTGATTATTCAGAACGTTAAAAACGGCAATTTATTGCACAAAAAAGTCCCGGCTAAGCCAGGACTATATTCACGTGTATTATAAAAACCGGGGGAGTTGCTATGATTGTTTAACGAAACGTTCCATCAGCCCAACCAGCTTGTAATGCTTCTGGTAATTATCGTACTGCGCCAGGTCCTGGTCGTAACGGAACTGTGCATCCAGTGCATCGTGCAGGGCTGCATTGTTGGGGTATGCCTGTTTCAGGTGATAGATAGATAAAGTTTTCAACGGGGCGCTGGCATTTTCACTGAAATAATACTGGGTATGTGTTTCACGTATTTTGCCTTTTACAGTAGTAGTACGGCGGCTGTACAGGTATAAACCTTTCGTGTTGATGATTTTGTATTCTGCTTCATTAAAAAAAC
Source organism: Deminuibacter soli (assembly GCF_003412455.1). Taxonomy (GTDB): domain Bacteria; phylum Bacteroidota; class Bacteroidia; order Chitinophagales; family Chitinophagaceae; genus Deminuibacter; species Deminuibacter soli. Next base: position 301,122 of record NZ_QTJU01000005.1, read on the forward strand.
GGTAATCCTGCTTTTTACTGTCGCGGTAACCATACACATCATCTTTAAACAAAACGGTTACATCTCCTGCTTTCAGCACTTTTATTTTGTACGGACTAAACAACGGGCTGGTTCGGATAACATAGTTATCTGTGTACTTCAGGGCCTGGGTTTCGAAATCGCCGGCTGACATATATAAACCCGTATTGTCTTTAGCGTTTGCTGCCGGCAGCATAAAGCAAACAGCAGCCAGCACAGTGATACCTTGTATCAGTTTCATAATTCCTCCTCTTTAATCGCCGCAAAGTTAAACACATAAACCGTGCGGTTAATACGTTTGTATACGTTACAACAGGCTTATACGCACTTGCCGGGTGATATATAAGCACTTATACAATTTGTTAAATTCCGGAGGCAGCAATTCGGCAGTTATACAATTCAATCCCCTTAACCAGGCTCTTTTGATATTAATCAAACCCATATTCAACAGCAAGTGCCTGCCAACCTGCTTTTTGTAATGTATACAGCTCATTTTTTATGCGTTATTTTGTAGCCTTCCTAAAAAGTAAACACATGCATTTACATCTTTTCGAAAAACAGGTTTACACCAGCCGCCGCGCTGCACTGAAAAAGGCAATGGGATCTGGCGTATTGTTACTGATGGGCAATGAAGAAAGCAGCATGAACTACAAAGACAATTGCTATCCCTTCAGGCAAGACAGCAGCTTTTTATATTATTTCGGTCTGGATGTGCCCATGCTGGCCGCCATTATCGATATTGACAATAATACCGAAACCATTTTTGGCAACGAGCTTACGCTCGACGAAATTATCTGGACAGGCCCGCTGCCATCTGTAAAAGATATGGCCGCCATGGTAGGCATCGATCAAACACAGCCCTATGCACAGGTACAGCAGGCATTGCAGAAAGCTCAAACCGCCGGCCGCACCGTTCATATTTTGCCGCCTTACCGGCCCGAAAACCAGCTAAAACTAAGCGCCTGGCTGCAATGGCCACCGGAGCAGTTACAGCAAAAAGCTTCTCTCCCCTTTATCAAAGCCGTTATTGCCCAGCGTGCACACAAGGAAGCCTGTGAAGTGGCTGAACTGGAGAAAGCAGTTTCCATCAGTGCCGATATGCACCTGGCAGCCCTGCAATACACCCGCCCGGGCATGAAGGAATATGAAATTGCCGCCAAAGTGCACGAAGCAGCACAGGCAGCAGGCGCCACTTTATCGTACCCCATTATCCTTACCATTAACGGCGGGGTGCTGCACAACCATGCACACCACAATACCATCCGGGAAGGACAGATGTTGCTGGTAGATGCCGGCGCAGAAAACAATATGCACTATGCCGGTGATTTAACACGCACATTCCCGGTAGGCAAACAGTTTACTGCCAGGCAACGGGAAATTTATGAAGTAGTGCTCAACGCGATGAACCATGCCATCAGCTTACTGAAACCCGGCATTACCTATAAAGAAGTACATACCCAGGCCTGTGAAAAACTGGTAGAGGGGCTTGTGGGCGTAAACCTGATGAAAGGCAACCCGCAGGAAGCTGTGGCAGCAGGCGCACATACCCTGTTTTTCCAATGCGGGCTGGGACACATGATGGGCATGGATGTGCACGATATGGAAGACCTGGGCGAACAGCATGTGGGTTATGGCGACGGCATGGTGAAGAGTAAGGAATTTGGCTGGAAATCGTTACGCCTTGCACGCGCACTGGAACCCGGTTTTGTATTTACCATTGAGCCCGGCGTATACATTATTCCCGAGCAGATTGATACCTGGAAGGCCGAAAATAAACTGGATGCGTTTATCAACTACAGCACGCTGGAAAGCTACCGTGATTTCAGCGGCATCCGTATTGAAGATAACTTCCTGGTTACTGATACCGGCGCACACAAACTGGGCAAGTACCTGCCCAAAACACTGGCAGAGATAGAGGCATTGAGAGCCTGGTAAAACAGTGAATAGTGAATGGTGAATAGGCAATGAATGTGTATACGTCGCCTGCGGCTGTGGGGACACAGCCATAGGCAAGTAAACAGCTGTTTTATTCACTATTGACTATTCACTATTCACCCAAATAGACCTCACGCTATTTCAGCCAATATCAGCTGGCCTGCATGATAAATAGCCAGTTAATTATTATGTATCTAACCTTTATATTTAAACGCCCGATCCCTGTTATGAAGCAAAAAAGACGCTGGTTATACACCGTATTGATATTACTTAATATCCCGCTTGGCCTGGCCACCCGCTGGGCTCCCCAATACTTTTCCCCGCTGGTGCAGGAATATGGCGGTGATGTATTTTCCGCAACCTGTATTTTCTTTGGCATCCGTTTCCTGTATCCGCTGAAACCCCTGCTGCGTATTGCCCTAATCAGCTATATCGTTTGCATTTGTATTGAACTGCAGCAATTATACCAGGCAGCCTGGATCGTAAAACTGCGCCATACATTTCCCTTTGGCATCATTCTCGGCTTCGGCTTTAAATGGAGCGACTGTGTATGTTATGCAGTAGGTGTTGTTATCGCCCTGCCCATTGCCTGGCTGTGTGAACAACTGTTCCGCAACAAAGCCACCGGTGTTCAACCATAAAGCCCATCCAGCTATCAAACCATCTTAATAGACCGCCTTCATGCCTTTGGCTTTCCATGAATCAACTACCGGCTTGTACGGACCGAATTTGTGCTGTTCTACAGAAAAGCTGTCCACAAATGGCGGGTGGTCATAATCCACCGGCTTTTCTGCTGCCACCGGGTAATCAAAACTTTTCACACCCGGGCGGGTATGCTGCTTGTCATCATTTACAAAGGCAGCAATATCGAGGGCTTCTGCATCCGTCAGGAAGGGTTTATCGTGTGTAGCTTTATCATACGGCATATTCGCTTTCAACCATTGCGCCTGTTTAATAACGCGGTGCATGCTGGAGCCGGGCTGGTATGCATTGGCACCCCATAACGGCGGATAAGTATACGTACCATTGTCTGCCGTCAGCTGCCCCTGTCCCTCTGTGCCGTGGCAACGGCTGCAGTACGTGCTGTACAAGGCTTTGCCGTTAACAGGGTTGGCCGCGGTGTCGGGGAAATGCACATCCAGGTTTTTCTCTCCTTTAAAATGACTGCCCTTTGGTGCAAAGCTATTGATCCATTTCAGGTAACTCAGAAAGGCAATCATCTCCTTACTATCCAGCGGCAGCGGTTTACCGTTGTGCGGGCGCATTACGCAGTTGTTCACGCGCTCAGCCAGGGTTAATACCTTGCCCTCCCGCGCACGGTACTGCGGGTAGTTTTCGTGTGAGGCAACCAGGTTAAATGCATAGGGCTTGGTGCCTGCATCCTGGTGGCAGTTGGTACAGTTCATCTTGTTGCCGAGGTATTGACCGTTTATCCCGTTCGGACCAATATAATACGCGGTGCGCAGCATCAGCTCACGGCCATAACGTACCGATTCGCCAAACTTATCATGGGGTATGGCCAGTGTGTCTACCAGTACCGGCTGCTCTTCTGCAGGCGCTTCTTTTACAACAGTGCCCGCATTTTTTTCCGCAGCCCCCGAAAGGCAGGATGCCATAATCGCTGCTGCTGTTACAGCCGCCATCCCTGTTATCACTGCATACTGTTTCCATTTCATACGCGATTGCTTAAGTAGTCAAAAAAATTAACGGCCAATATACGGGCGCACCTGCTCCGGGTGTAAAAAGTTAACCCGGTACGGTGAACCGCCTGCTTTCAAAGCCCATAAAAAGCGGCCCTGCAAATTGGTAAGCGCCGCCACATTGCGTTTTGAGCAACATTGCAGCACCGCAGTATCGTTTACCAGGTAAGCGCTGCCCATGCGTTCGCTGTACATATCCGGCGGCAGCAATACCTGCATGGCAAGCGTTGCCTTTTTGTTCTGTGCATCGAGGGTAAAGGCCAGCGTGCGCGAACGTTGTTTGCTGGTACCATTGTCAAACAGCATTAATGCACCATGGCTGTTCAGGTGAATGGCATGGCTGTTATCAAATACACTGCCTTCAGGCATGGCAAACTCACCGCCTTTCCCGAATTTCCAGATGACCTTGCCGGTATGGGCATCAATTTTCCAGATCTGCCCGTTGTTATAAAACGAAAGCAGGTAGTTGCCATCTGTATCCAGGCAAAGACTGTTGGCATGCATCCAGTCATTGCGGTCTTTTACAATCGACGCATCATCCAGCGGGTTCAGGGCATCGAATACAGACCATTTCCACACCGCATTACCCTTTTTATCCAGTACAATAATGCCATCGCTTTTCACGGTATCTGCCTTGCTGCCACCGCGTGCAGATAAATCCAGGATGCGTTCATCCGCACAAATGGTGACTACCTGGTTATGGTTGTTGAGCAGAATTTCGTGGTGAATGGTTTGCTGCAAACCTGCCTCTCCTTTCTTTAAATGAAACACCGTATCACCCGCCAGCGAGAGTTCCAGTATTTCATTGCCATAACTGGTTTGATAAGCTGCTGTACCCAATATCGCAAGTATGGTATTGTTTTGGGTGAATGTGGCTGTTTTAAAACCGGTGCCGTTTACCTGGTGGTACCAGTGCAGATCACCGTTGTAGTCGATGATAGATAAAATGCCCGGCGCATCGCGTTTGTACAATAGCATGTAGCCGTTTTTAAACGCGGCCGGCAACACACTGGTATCCGGGCAAACCACTGAATACATATCCTTCAGCCATAATGGTGCACCCGGTGAAGTAAAAGTGTACTCCTTACTCACAGCACTGCAGCCATCCTTAGCAGTTACAATACGAAAAACATAAGGCTGCCTGAACTGCAGGTTGGTTAATACCAGTTTATGCGCAGTGCCCTGTTTGGATACCGGTGTTGCAAACCAGTCACCGGTACTGTTCTGCAGGCGGTATTCAATGTGCACATCGGCAGCTGCGCTGGTGGTTACTTTTACCTGCACTTTCAATGCATTGTTGCCTGCCTCATCTATACGGATACCGGTTACCAGGTGTGCACAGTCATTACCGCAGCCTGCGGCTGCGGCCACCACCGCCAGCAGGGTTAACCCTGCTATCCATCTGCGCATTACTGTGCTCATTTTTCTCTTCATGCAATACCTGCTTAAAAAATGAAGCGCGCTGCCGTATAACTGCTATAACGGCAACGCTGCATCATTCATCATCATAAAACCTATTTTACAAACGTCCGCTATTGTCAAGGTTGGGGTTCAAATCAACCTGGGTTTGCGGGTATGGAAAGTATTTGTGCTTGGGCATGCTGATCACGGGTTGTTTGCCTACTGCATTGAGGTAGGTGTTTACCACATCCTGGTACTTGTTCATGCGGATAAGGTCCTGCCTGCGTTTACATTCAAAGAACAGCTCCCAGCTGCGTTCCTGTAAAATAGCATCACGCAGGGTTTCTTTGGTGTAGGTGCCGGCTGCAGTAAGCGGTGTGGCATGTGAGCGGTTTTTAACGCTGTTGATAAGGCCGATGCTTTCATCATTGGGGCCATTCAATTCGTTTAATGCTTCGGCCCTGCACAGCAGTATGTCGGCATAACGCAGAATGGGAATACCGTGGCCATCATAGTAGGTTTTTGAACCGGCGGGATCTGCATATTTTTTGGTGGCAACATCGGGCAGGTAATACGCACCTTCAGGCGGATTGATTACACCGGCAGGCGCCTGCATGTAATGCAGTCCGTCTGATCCCTGGTAATCGTAAAAGAACATTTCGCGGCGGTCATCATTTTTAGCATAGCTGTTCCAGAAGTACCAGGATACCGCGTAATACTGCCAGCGGTCGGTTACCACGGGGTTGTTCAGCGGACCGAAATGGTTCATCAGCTCTGTACCGTCGTTTAATGCATCGGCCAGCGCGCTGAAGATAAATTCCTTACACCACTTGTTGCTTTCTGCAAACAAACCGGCATAGGTAGGGAACAATTCATACTGATTGAGATCAGCGATCTGTTTGGTTAAATCAACCACACCCTGCCAGTTATGCTGGCGCATGTACAGTTTGGTTAACAGCGACAGCGCTGCGCCTTTGGTGGCGCGGCCCACATCGTTGGTAGGATATATAGCGTTGTTTACATAGTTTACCGGCAAATGGGCTGCGGCAAACTGCAGGTCTTCGGTAATAAATTTCTCGATCTCTTCTATTGTAGATGTTTTGGGCTGTGAGCTGTACGAAGGGCTGCCGATGTTTTGTTCGGTCATCAGTATGACCGGGCCAAAGGCATCAGTGAGATCCATGTAACCAATGGCACGCAGGAAACGCAGCTCACTCATAAACTGGTCTTTCTCCGCATCGGTAATGGTAGTCATTTTACCGAGGTAATACATGGCCGTATTGGCGTCGGATACCAGTTTGTATTGGTGCTGCCACGCAAAGTTGAGGTACTTGTTATTGGTAGACCACTGGCAGTCTGACAACAGGGAGATGTCGCCAGACTGGCTGGAATGTCCAATATCAGTGGTAAAATCGGAAATAGTCATCTGGAAACCCGCGTAGTATTGATAAGAATCGCCTATACCGCTCGGTTGTTTCAAACGTGAATACACACCGTTTACGGCAGCAACTGCATCATCCTTTTTTTGAAAAGCATCCGTATCTGAAAGGGAACTGTATAAAGTAGGCTCTACCCATTTTTTGCACGATACACCTGTTGTAAGCAAGGCCACCGGCAGTATATAATTGATCAGTTTCATGATAGTCATTTAATGCGTTAGAAATTGATTTTGGCTCCGAATGTGTAAGAACGGAAAGGCGGGTAGGCATTGAAATCAAGACCTGATGACAGGTTACCCGTACCGCTGCCTGATGTACCCTGCGGATCGTTGTAAGAATACTTCACATTGGTGTTTACTTCAGGATCGGTGCCTGTATATTTGGTTACCGTAAACAGGTTTTGTACGGTGGCATATACTTTTATGTTCTTGATTTTGCCACCCAACCAGGTGTTCTGCAAAGGCAGGTTATAACCAAGCGTAATGGTTTTGCAACGCAGGTAGCTGGCATTCTCTACAAAACGGGAGTTGATATAACCGCCATACTTGGTAGTGAAATAACCGTTCCTGGGCACATCTGTATTTTCATTTTGTGGTGTCCAGCGTTTCAGCGCATCTGTACCGGTATAGGTTTCCAGCAGCAGGCGGTTCATGTTGTACAGGTTATAATCCAACGCCCCCTGGAAGAAGATGCTCAGCTCAATGCCTTTGTAACTGAAATCGTTGCTGAGGCCATACACATAATGCGGGTTGGCATTACCCAGGTACTGGCGGTCTTTCGCGGTAATTAAACCGTCACCATCCAGGTCGCGGTATTTGGGATCACCTGGTTTTGAATCAGGCTGCGCCGTATACTTTTCACCTGATTTTATTACACCATCATACACATAACCATACAGCATGCTCAGCTCCTGTCCCACTTCCAGCTTGGTGAAATCGGCTGCGGGTACAGAACCATCCGGGTTGGCTGTTTGGGTGATGATGCTTTTGCTGGCTGCGAGGTTTAACGCACGCTGTTTGTTCCACGCAATGTTGAATGTGGTATTCCAGCGGAAGTTTTTGTTGCTGATGTTTTCGCTGTTCACATACAGCTCCAGGCCCTTGTTCTCGATAGCGCCTGCATTGGCTGTTTGTGTGCTGAAACCCCACCATTGACCAATCGGCAGATCCATCAGCAGCTTCGATGTTTTCTTGCGGTAGTAGTCAACCGTTACGTTGATCTTGTTTTTCGCAAAACCCATGTCTACACCAAGGTCGAGCTGTGAAGTGCTTTCCCACTGCAGATCAGGATTGGCTGCACGGGTAATTACCGTTCCGTTGTACGCATCTGATCCCTGGCCCAGCGATACGTTCGACGGACCAAAGGTGGCCATGTAGATATACGTAGGAATGCGGTCGTTACCGGTAATGCCATAACTGCCTCTTACTTTAAGGGTAGAGAACAGGTTCAGGTGCTTGATAAAGTCCTCATCACTCATACGCCATGCCAGTGAACCCGCGGGAAAATAACCATAGCGGTTATTGGCACCGAATTTAGAAGAGCCGTCAGCACGCAGTGAGAAGGTGGCCAGGTATTTATCTGCAAACGAATAGTTCAAACGCCCGTAGAAAGAAGCTACCGGCACTTCTACCCTTGAGCTGCTGGCGCCAATGCGTTCTGCAGCAGCATCCAGCCTGTTGTACAGGTATTCATCCGTAGGAAATTTCTGTACCTGTGTATAGTGTATCTGTGTAATATCTTTCTGACGCGATACACCGGCCAGTATGCTCAGTGAATGTTTGCCGGCGAATTTTGCTTTATAGTTTGCGTAAGCTTCCCACAGCGTAGTGGTGCCCGATACATCGTTTACACTTGCCTGGCCTTTTACTTTTGAACCCGAGATAAGTGTGGTAGGCAAATACGTGCCTTCTTTGGTAGCCGTGTTTTCAGCGCCTGCATTGAGGTGCAGGTTTAAACCGGGTAACACTTCATAGTCTGCAAAAAAGCTTGCGGTAATCCTGTTGATAAAACGGTCGTTGGTAGGCGCCAGCAACCAGGCAATCGGGTTGTCGCGGCCTTTGCGGGTAGCATAGGTGCCATCTGCATTGTATACCGGTATAGAAGGCGAGGTAAAGTAAATGCCATACAGCGCGTTGCTCGGAACAATGTTGCCATCGTAGGTTTTATACTGTGAGTAAGTATGTGCGCCATATACGTTGCCGCCGATCTTGAATTTTTTACCGTACGATTTATCAAAGTTCAAACGGCCCGAGTAACGCGTGAAGTCTGTTTTTTTCAATGCACCATCCTGCGAAAAGTAGTTGCCGGATAAAGCGATATGACTGTCTTCACTGCCGCCGCTTAAGCTGATGTTGTGATCCTGCACTTTTGCATCGCGCGTGGCCAGTGCAAACCAGTCCGTATTGGTATTGCTTGCCAGCTCTGTAGCAGAAAACTCGGGCGGGTTGCCATTCTCCACTGCTTTGGCATTGGTGGTTTTCATGTAATCCTGCGCATTCATCAGCGTCGGTTTGTTGTACACTTTCTGTACACCATAGTAACCATCGTACTGCACTACGGGCTTGCCTGTTTTACCGCGTTTGGTGGTAATCAGCACAACACCATTGGCGCCTCTTGCACCATAAATAGCGGTGGCAGACGCATCTTTCAGAATCTGGATATCATCAATATCGTTGGGGTTGATGTCTTTTCCTGAAGAAGAGATGAAACCATCTACCACGTACAGCGGTTCGTTGGTTGATTTAATGGAGTTACCTCCCCTGATGCGGATAACGGTTTCGCCACCCGGTGCTGAATTGGTTTGACTTACCTGTACACCTGCAGCGCGGCCCTGTATGGCCTGTGCGGCGTTGGAGGTAACACCGCCAAGATTCATCTGGTCGCTCGAGATGGAACTGATGGAGCTGGAGAGGTCTTTCTTTTTGGCCGTACCATAACCCACCACCACTACTTCATCAAGTTTTTTCGCATTGTCCTGCAGGGTAACAGCAACATCTTCACCGGCTGTGGCGCTCACTTCCTGGTCTGCAAAACCAACGGAGCTGATCTGCAGCACAGCCTTTTTCTGGTTAATGGATTTAATTACGAAATGACCTTCCGCATCGGTCACGGCTACTGCACGTGAACCTTTTACATGAACGGAAGCGTTGGGTACACCTGCACCCTTTGCATCTTTAACGGTACCGCTTATTTGCGCAGCATTTGTCTGGGCCTGTACTACTATATGCAGCAGCAACAGCACGCAAGTGAACAACAGAACAGCAAGGTTGGCTTTTTTCATCGTACTAGTTTTGGCTGGTAGAAAACACGCCACAGCAGCAACCCGGGTTCATAGCAAGGAAGCAGGTTTTCTTATCTGTGTTGTGTGTGCTATAAAAATAGAGGGCTTTGCCGAGATAAAATTTCGCGCCAGGCTTACCTATAACAGAAAGCCATTACACAAACGTTTGCGTAGAACAAGGCAAACGTTTGTGTAAATTTTCATGAAGAATACCTGGGAGCAGGAAAACTTGCCGGATGGTTCGATGATTTGATGGCTTGAACTATTGAACCATCGCCGAACCATCCTCTCCCGCACGTTGTTATTTCAACAAAACAAATGATATGGCAGCAACTATTCAACAGCAGCATATTTACAAAATCAACGGTGACCTCGCCGTTAACCGGCTCGGGTACGGTGGCATGCAATTGACTGGTCCGGGTGTATGGGGTGATGTGGCTGACCGCGACAATGCGAAAAAAGTGTTGCAGGCAGCCGTGGCAGCGGGCGTAAATTTTATTGATACGGCAGAAGCATACGGACCGAAATTTAATGAAGCACTGATTGCCGAAGCATTGTACCCGTATAAAGAAGACCTGGTCATTGCCACAAAGGGCGGCTTTGGCAGATCAGGTCCCAATAAATGGACACCCAACGGAAACCCCGCCTTCATTACCGAAAACATTGAAGGCAGTTTGCAAAGACTGAAAACAGACCGCATTGACCTGTGGCAACTGCACCGGTTCGACCCCAATGTACCTGTGGAAGAAACACTGGCCCCCGTAACAGCGGCTGTAAAAGCAGGCAAAATACGTTACGTAGGCCTGTCTGAAGTAACCATTGAACAAATTGAGCAGGCAGCTAAAATAGTCCCCATTGTTTCCGTGCAAAACCTGTATAACCTGGGCAATAGGCAATGGGAAAACATTGTAGACTACACCGCTTCAAAAGGTATGGCCTTTATTCCCTGGTTTCCGCTGGCGTCCGGGCCAGAGAGCATGGCCGGTAAAATAGGCGCTATTGCCAAAGCCCACAATGCAACAACAGCACAAATTGCACTGGCCTGGCTGCTGAAACGGTCTGCCAATATCCTGCTGATACCCGGCACCAGCTCGGTAAAACACCTGCAGGAAAATATGGACGCCGCGGGAATTGAATTAACTGACGAAGAGTTTGATGCGTTATCGCAGTAGTTAAGCTGCAAGAAATAGTAAAAGGCCGTCTTTTGGACGGCCTTTTTTATACAACACTTGATTGACTAACTAATCAGTTTGTCGTGCCTGAACAGGTATGGAATAAGGAACATCGCCAACCCGCCGATAATGGTTTGTGTGCCAATAACCAGTACCCTGAATTCAGCGGGAATATCGGCTTCTACTGAACGGCGCAGCGCAATGCCAAAGTATATAATAACAATGGTTACAATAAGCACCAGTATCCGGTACAGGGTGATGCCGCTTTTCATGTTGTGCGCCAGCCAGTAAAACACTATACCGCAGGCAATACACAATAGTATGGAACCGAATGAGATAACAGTTGCATCTATCACATTAAAATTATAGAACTTGGTAATGGCGCGGTAAATAAATACAAAGATAAGATTGGAAAATGCGGCTATAATTCCCGCAAACAAACCGCCGAGCAGGCTTCTCGACAAATCGCTTTGAACATATTCGTATTTCATATGAGCTAGATTTACAATTGAATCGGTTGAAATACCTATGCAGGCAAATACCTTGTAAACCAGGCTAAAAATCAATTCCGTAAAGAACTATTATTGTTGCTGCAATCGATGAACATTCTCTGCATCCTAAATGTACAAAAAATTACGTTGATTGTTTAAAAGTTTACCGGCAGCGCAAGAAGGCTGTGTTAAAAAGCCTGGAAGGGTTACAAGCCGTAGTGTTGATTTTTTTACTGCGCAGCAGTGTAAGTTTTCCCCAGTACAACTGGCTTTAATGCCCGGTACGCCTGTAACGGCGCCCTGCACAGTATTTGAACTATGCCAATTGATAGAAACACAGGGCTGTTGCAATAATGCAATTGCCAACACACAAAGCTTAAAGTAGTAACTTATGAAACCCGTGTTACCAGATATCCGGAAGATTGCGGTTTTCAGGGCAGTGCAGCCTGGCGCCATGCTTTGCAGCATACCTGCCGTGCGTGCGTTACGCAATACTTACCCGCAGGCGCACATTACCCTGGTATCCATGCCCTGGGCTGCCACTTTATTACAGCGCTTCCCCGAATATTTTGACGATTTTATTGCCTTGCCCGGCATTCCCATGAACAAAGAAAATTTTGAAGATTTTGCTGCACACATGCGGTTCGAAAACTTCGACCTGTTACTGCAATTGCAGGACAACAGCGCTATCATCAATACCCTCATGTTTCAGCTGGGTGCCAGGCATGTAGCCGGTTTTTCGCACGACGAGGGCCTGGTTGATTCCGGCATGTTCATCAACTACCCCGATCATGCCCCGGAAATACTGCGGCAACTGGCATTGGTAAACGCGCTTGGTATAGATACACAAGGCAGCAGCATGGAATTCCCCGTACTACCCGGCGATAAACAGGAAGTAAACCGGTTGCTGTTACCTGTGTATGAAAAAAGCTATGTAGTGATACACCCGTCTGCCGATCAATGGCCGCCCGCCTATTTCGGGATGCTGGCCGATTACTGTATTGAACAGGGTTACACGCTGATTATTACCGGTGCCAAAGACGATCAGCCGCTGATACGTGAAATACGCAAATGTATTCATCACCCCGTGATTGACCTTACCGGACAGCTAAGCACTGGCGCACTGGGCTGGCTGATACGCAATGCCTTTCTCTTCATAACCAACAGTACCGACATCACACAATTGGCCGCAGCAACAGCCACCCCATCGCTCACCATTTCCCTGCGCCACGATACTTATAAATGGGCACCGCTTAACCGTAAGCTGCACAAAACCATCGACTGGAATAACGACACACACATAGAAACCGTATTCACCCTGGCAGTAAGCCTTATGCAACAACAGCAATCGTTGCTGAGAAAAACAGGATAATACAATTTGAAAATTTGAAAGTGTGCTGATTTGAAAATGGGAATACAATAGCCTGCTGGTTGAATGCCCCTGCCCGTGGCTGTGTCCCCACAGCCGCGGGCGAAAAAAGTGGTCTCTTTAATCTCCGCTTAGATCTTCGCTCAGTTCTCCACTATCGTTCTTTGCTCCGATCACGGATTCGCTAAGATAGTCTCGACTGTCGATTCTCGATTCTCGAATAACACTCCCTCCGACTGACGATTCACAATTCAATTCACCAACACCGGCGCCGGCACCTCTGCCGCAAAACGGATGCTGAAAGTGCTGCCCTGGTTGGGTTTGCTGGTAACACTAATGCTGCCACCCATCGCTTCCACCTGGCTCTTGGTAATAAAGAGGCCCAGGCCCTTTGCATCAGCATTGCCATGAAACGTCTGGTACATGCCGAAAATGCGGTCACCCACCGCGTTCATATCAAAGCCCTGCCCGTTGTCACTAACATCAAGCAGCACCTCACCGCCGAAACGGCGCGCGGATACATCAATGACCAGCGGCACCTGCAGCCGGCGGTACTTCAGCGCGTTAGACAACAGGTTCAGCAGAATACTCTCGAGGTACGCGGGGTTGTAATAAATCTCCACATCCGGTGCAATGCGCAATATCACCTGCGCGTGATCGCTGTCTATTTCCGGTTGCAGCAGCTCGATGGTCTTTTGCGCATAGGCGCGCAGCGGCAGCATGTAACGCAGCTTGTCTTCCTGGTTTTGAATGGCTACAATATCTGCGAGATTGTTAATGGTTTCGGTGAGCTGTGCAGAAATACGTTTCAACCGCAGCAGCAATGCTTCTTTCTTTTCCTCTTTATTGGTTTGCCCGATGAGTTCCAGCAGCATGTTTAAATGGTTGGAATGCGCACGCAGGTTATGCGATACAATGTTCGCAAAATTGTACAGGCGTTTGTTCTGTTTGCTGATGATATCCAGGCTATCCTGCAGCTGCTGTTTCTTTTCCTTGGTGCGTGTAATGTCAATCACCTGCGATACATAGCAGTCGGGGTGCGGCCTGATGGTTTGCGACAGGGAAACGGTTAAAATAGCCCATACCAGGCTGCCGTTTTTATGGATATATCTTTTTTCTATCTGGTAGGTATCAATTTTTCCCAGCTGCAGGGTTTCAAACATCGCGAGATCGCGTGGCAGGTCTTCAGGATAGCTGATCTGCTGGAAACTCATATCAGACAGCTCTTCGCGCGTATACCCGAGCATATCGCAGAGCGAATCGTTCACCAGCAAAAACCGGCCATTGGGCAGCACCAATGCCATACCGATGGCTGAATGTTTCAATGCGCTGCGAAAGGTTTCTTCTGTGTACATGGCATGCTCGCGCAGTTGTGCATTCAGTGCATCAATCTGTTTTTGCTGCTCAATCAGGTCTTCCACATCGGTAATTACCACCAAACGTGCATCTGTGCCTTCATAGTCAAGCCGGGTAGAACTTATTTTAACATGAAACACATTGCCTGTGGCATCGCGGTGCAGCCACAACGAAGGCTTTGTGGTGCCGGAATATTTAATCTCTTTTATTTTTTCGTTGAGCTGATCATACGTATCTGTGGGACGTATATCGTACAGTGACATTTGCAGGAACTGCGCTTCCGTGTATTTGTATTTTTCAATGGCAGCATTGTTTACCGCAAGAAAACGTAGCGATTGGTAATCATAAATCCACATTGGATTCGGGTTATTCCGGAAGAGAAAATCATCATTCATCGTTAGTCTTTTGGGCAATCAGGCGCAGCAAGGTGGCGGGCACCTTAGCAAATATAATTCATTGCATTGCCTGTTCAAACACCGTTTGTCAAATGTACCGGTTACAGCAACAGCCGCCGGCGCATTTTGTTGACAGCAGCTGGGACTGGTGAATATTGCTATGGCTTGAACTATTTTGTAAAAAATCAATCATTCCAGGTAATCCGGCACAGTAATTGCAACATATAAAATGTTTTTTAAGGGTTTAGGGTTGAAAAAAAGCCTATCCATTCCTGGAAAGGCTTTTCTTTTTTATATAAGTCCCAATATTTCTTCACCCCCACCCGGCACTTACAGCCATATCTTCCCCACCATCCGGTATTATTTTGTCCTGGCCAGCTTGAACACTGAAACAATAAAACTCATTTGAACCTTGTTTTTCCAACTTTGAACATCCAACATTAAACCTTCAACTATTCACCCAAATAACTTCAATGTTCCAACAGTCTGGTATGATTGTTGCAACATTAAAACTGTTTTTTAAGGGTTTAGGGTTGAAAAAAAGCCTGTCCATTCCTGGAAAGGCTTTTCTTTTTTATATACCCCTGAAAATAATCTCCTATTGCACCGTTGCACTGAACGACCCATTGGTTACAGCTACTGTTGTTGAACCCGCTGTTCCCCCGTTAACCGGCACTGCCGTTCCGGAAAATGTTCCGCTCACTATCCTGGTTGTACTGTTGTAGGTAAGTATGGTACTGATAACACCTTTGGTTGAAAAGGCAGCTATATATCCTGAGCCATTGGTCGGGTTAGACGCATCGCCCTTGCCAATGCTAAACAGGTTTATTTTACTGGCATCTGCTGTTGTATAGGTGCCGCTGGTAATTTTACTGCCCGGAGTAGCGATAGTGATAATAAAAGCAGAATCCATTGCAGCGTTGATGCCCGTAATCACCAGTCCCTTCTGCGCTGTTGCACCCGGGTAAGTTACATCTTCTATAGTGGCCACATTAATACTGCCGCTATACACCTTGTTATTCAGCGTAAACTGGTACTGGTTGGCGCCAACAGGGTTGGTAGTACCATTATCCCCGCCCAGGTTTTTACCCGTACTGTCCTGTACATCAATATCAAATACACAGGGCGCGGCTGTATCAAAGCTCACATTAAACAAAGTTGATTCGTGGGTGCTGAAAACACCGGTAGGAATTAAGCGGATAATATGAATACCTGTATCAGAGAAAATACCGCTGGCGCTGAAGGATACGCCATTGTTCACATCCGTGGCAACCGTATAGGAACCCGCCACCGTAACATTCACCGCAATTTCAACATAGTTGGAATCTTTTGCCTTAACCCCGTTGTAAAAAGTGCCGTATACTGCCTGGTTGAGGCAATTGCCATTCGCATCTTTCAGGGTGCCGTGGGCAGGCGGGCGTTTCCCGGTATCTACACTATGTTCTTTGCTGCAGGCAACAGCAACTACACACACAATCACCGAAAACAGGAGGATTCTCTGCAGAAACAGTTTCATTTGATTTTTTTAAAGATTTGGATTGTTCGTACGCAATGGCAACGATTGCAAAACCAGCACGGGCAAATCTAAAAAAAGACAAGCATATATCTCCCGCACAATCAACCTAAATTTTGCACCCGCCATCAATAGCACAGCTGCCAGCCCTCCTCCCTGCAAAAAAGCCTACCGCTCCCTGAAATAAACCTCCGCACCGGTCTCCGCCAGGTTTCACCTCAAACTTCAAACTTCAAACTTTAAACATTGAACTTCAAACATCCATCATGTAACGTAATTAACACCCCATTTACCTGTCAATCACCTAAATAAACCACCCAATGACCGATTCTTTGCCCTAAAAACACTGCCAGGGAACAAAATGAACAAGACTTAGTGTTCGCACTTTGATAAATTTACTATATTAGATATACCTAAACTTTTAAACATGTCTTTTATTCTGCAATCACTTGCTATTGCCGTGATCATTTTCACGTATTACCTGGTAGCTTCCTATGCTTTTCGCACCTGGAAGATGAACAAGAAACTGAAATCTTTCTCCCAAACCGCTGAGTTTGATGTTTTCCCGGACGAAAACTATAACTAGGCGCTGATCGCATTATTCTAACGCCAGGCTGTTTACTGCCTGAGATTGGTTTATTGAACTGTCAATACGCGTATTTATATTGACAAGCCACTTCTATTCCCAAAACTCCCGCGGGTTATTCATGCGCATCTCATGAGCTTCTCAACATGCGTAAATGGGGATCAACGTATCCCACATATTCCACATTTCTACAATTTGAAGATGGTCACGCACTGCAAGCCCTAAAACAGCTGCAAGCATCCAAGCTGCTGGCCTGTTGGGTTTAAGTCCCCGAAGGCGACAGTTATAATACGCGCTTAGTTCCCTCACGACTGACGACTGACGATTCACGAATAACGCTCGCTAAGACAGTCTCGACTGTCGATTCTCGATTCTCGCTGCCTTCTCACTCACGCCTCACCTGGTGCAAAAAAATAAGCCCTTCCAGGAATGGAAAGGCTTTTTTCAACCCTAAACCCTTAAAAAACGTTTCATTGTTTGCAAAGACCAGGCCAACTGGCTCCGCAAACGCATTCGTTATACTTTCTTTTGCAATTCATTCTTATTCAGATCTGTTTCAGCAAAGAACAAGCGAATACGGCTGTTATCATGGCATTACGGCCGGGCGCATTGACAAAATGCGTTCAATCCTTACCTGACGGGATGCCGTATCTTTTTCCGGCGTCAGGCTTTTTCCTGCATAACTGGCATAATTGTATGCAATTCCTGCATTGCCTGCTGCCACATGAATTATTTCCACCTGCCGCACACTGTCTGGTATACGACCGCCAAACCAGTTGGGATCATCCGTTTGCTGCCAGGTAACCAAAGCCAGTGTTTCACCGGCAATATGTGGCCTGCCGCGCCGTGCATTGTTTACCGCAGTATCGTTACCATATAACGTACTCATGGTGCCTTTTATTTTATCAACAGAAGTCGTGAGCACTTTCAGGTGCATGGCATTTATATTCAGCTCCGGTGCAAGCGATGCTTTTTCATTAAAGCCATCTACCGTATTGTTGTGGCCCCTGCACGATGCCAGCAACAGCAACACGGCAGCGGTGAGTATTTTTGCTTTCATACATCAGTGTTTAACGGGAAGTGTAAATACAAAATCATTGTCCTTTACCGGGCGGTGGCAATTCACACATTCGGTGGTAAACAGGGCATCTTTACCGTAAGGCACCAGCTTCATGGTTCTGAAACGCGCCCAGCCCCACCCCTTCGTACCGGCGTATTTCTTTGCATCCTTTATCATAAACTCTACCTGCTTAAAAGCACCGGTGTGTATGCTGCTGTCCCTATCGTTCAGCTGATCCCAGGCCACTTTGGCAAACACGGTACCATCAGGCCAGGGGCGCACATTGCTGTGCAGTGCTTGTATGGCCACATCATTGCCGAGTATTACGCGCATGGTGCCATTATCAAAACGCTCGGTGGTGCTTACTGCCTGCCAGTTTTTATAGTCAGGTATAAAAGCGACCCCATTGGCAGCAACCGGTGCCTGCTGCACGCCTGCTGAATCTTTATACCATTGCTGCAGCTGCGTATCTGCATCGTGCGTTTTAGCTGAATCAACATGTATATGCGGTGCAAGTGAGGTTACATAACTTTTCAGCACCTGCAATTCCCTGGGTGAAATTTTCGCACTGCCATGTACAGCAGTATAGCCGGGCAGCGGCATATCACCACTGATTACCTGGTTCACGCATTCCCACAGTTTGGCATTTTGCTCAGGCACAGTAAGGTTTTGCCACTGTGAAAAATTCAATGCTTTGCGGCCGTCTTTAATATGCCCGGCTACCAGCCAGTAAGCAGGCGCTACCTGATCGTACCAGCGCAGGTTGGCCTTGTTTGAATGGCAATCGTAACAGCCTTTTACAATAATGACTTTTACTTCGGGCGGCACCTCCAGCTCGCCATTGGCAGGCGGCGCTTCAATACCGGGCCGCACAAATTGCATGGCCAGCGCACCCGCCGCAATCAGCACTGCAACTATCGTTTTTTTGCTGTACCGCCTTTTGGTTGGTTGGGGCATATACTTAGGTTTACGTGATGGAAAACAATGCGTGTAAGCAGCAATAAAGTTACTCAGCAGTACCGGCTTTTCTAAGCACTTTTATACATAAATGGAGTACTTCCCGTGAGTGGTGATCGAACGGATTGCCTGTTTCGGCAAAAAATGCTTACATTACTGGTAACAAGCCGGCTGCTGCCGGGCGGGTATAATACCCGCTCAACCGGTGTATCATTCAGAAACTGTGTGTATGAAATGGAGTTTGCCTGTATTGCTTTGCTTAACCTGCCTTACTGTGCATGCGCAGCGGCATACGCATAAACACGATGCTGCCGTGGCACTTACCCCGGCCCTGCTGGCTGCAGAAGTTACCGCGGGCGATTCTACAGACAGGCAGAAGGTAAATTCAATTATGCAGTGGATTGCAGCCAATATTGCCTATAACCTGCGCACCAACTTACGCGCCACTTATACAGATAACAAGGAAACACCAGCAGATACCGGCAGCCTGAAACCATTGAACGACCGTGTGGCTGAAATGGTGCTGCAGCGCGGCATGGCAGTGTGTGAAGGTTATGCACGCCTGTTTGCTTCCCTCTGCAACTATGCAGGTGTGCAGAGTGAACTGGTGCGCGGTTATGCCAAAACAGGCCGCAACCGCTTCTTCCGCTCCAACCATACCTGGAATGCTGTGCTGATAGACAGCAGCTGGTACCTGCTGGATCCTACCTGGGCAAGTGGTTATATCAATTACCGCAATGAATTTGAGCCGCATTTTGACGATACGTATTTCCTTGCCTCACCACGTGCGTTTTTAATGGATCATTACCCTGAAGACCTGCGCTGGACACTGCTTGCAGAACCGCCTGCCTTAAAGGAATTTGACCGGAGCCCGTTTTGCACCACTGCTTTTGTGCAAATGCACGTGCAATCTGTTTTTCCTTCAACAGGCACTTTGTATGCCAGGCCGGGCGATACCCTCTATTTCAATATTCATACACTGGATACCCTGCATGGCAGTTTGTATGCAACAGACCGTGTATTGCTGCTGCCTGACAGTATTGCCAACACCGACAGCAGTATTCATACTACTACCCTTGCAACAGGCACCAATATTTTACACACCAGTTATGTAGTACCTACCAGCGGTGATGCACAATGGCTGAACCTTATATTCAGAGACGCGGTTGTATTGCGTTACAGGCTGCGCATAAAACCGGCAGCCACCCTGGCTGATCAATCAGCCGTCCGGCAGTAGCATCGCGAATCAAAGTCGTTTAGTTAAGCGTGCTTTATATTTTTACCGCAAAGAACACAAAGGGAACACCCACAAAGTTCACAAAGAAGCCCTTAACTAAATGACATTGAATCGTCAGTCGTGAGTGATCGTAGCCTTTGCGACTTTGCGCCCTTGCGATCTTTGAAACTTAGTATTACACCCAACAAGCTCGCAACTGTTCCCTACCCCGGGTAACGCATAGTAGCAGGATGAAAATTCTGCCAGGAATGCCAGAACTCCTGGTAACTCTGCACGGGTTGCAGTTGCTGCCCCTGCAATGTTCCTGCAGTGCAAACGCCATTGCTGTTCCAGGTTGAGTGCGTGTTAACATCAGTAAACATACCGGTATTATCAGGCGCAGTGAATTGCAATGACTGCCCGTTTACCCGGCGGTTATATACGTGGAAAGAACTGCCGTCTTTTTCCAGCAGCAGCAATACCGGCAGGCCCGGCAATGAATCCTGTATTATTTGTTGCTGCACCAGTGTATTCCAATCATATGCTTTGGCTGTTGTGCCTTGTATTACACCCACCACCCACGATTTCATTTTCCATGAGCCGGAATCCCTTTTTTCGAGATGCCCGTCGATGGTGCCGAGATCATAATCTTTCAGCTGTTTGTATTTGGCATTGAATACCGTATCGGGCTGCAATATGGTGCTGTTGGGATGTTCGCGCAGCCAGGCAGACAAGGTTAATTGCTGCGCAGGCAATTCCTGTAACGATACACCTTTCAGCGGACCTGCAACGGCCACACCCGTAGCCTGCTGCCACCAGCTTTTGGTAGTATGGTCTTCAAACATCGCGTTAAAATGATCCATACCCACCAGCCTGAAATCTTCTGCCTTGCCATTTACAACAGGACTGTACACCCTGCCTGTTCTGCATACTGTACAATAAGTGATCATTACAGGTGTATGTCCAACCGTATCACGCACCTGGTGGTGATAACCGATCAGCTGAATGGGATAGGCTTTTGCTTCACCGTTAATACTCACACCAATCACCAGTTTTTCCGGAGCAATAGTATTTGCAGCAGCAGGTGCAAAAAAAGCATGCGTGGGCTGATAGAACATCTTATCTGCTTCAAAGCGGAAATTGAAGAAATAAAATACCACCGCGTAAAACGCCACGATAACACCCAGCACCAGTTTCTTCCACATAGCAACACCATACGATATGGTAAGCAATGCGTAAGCGGCCACAGCAAGCAGCACACCCCTTACCCAGAAAATATTGCGCCCCAGCCAATAGGCGAAGCCAATGGTTTGGTGTTGCTGGCTGCCGGGAAATGGCATAATAAAATACACGCGCAATATCTCAAACGCAAGCAGCAGTATAAGACTGGCAAATAACAGGAATACTTTCATAGCAGTAGTATATGGCAATAATGTTAGAATGATTTAAATATAGGATTTTTCGCACAATCCGCCATCCCGGTACCGGATAACTGAAGCCCGCAGCCAGGAAAAGCAACATGCAATAACGTTCTCCTATGCATCATACATAGATTGGTTAATCCCGGGCAGTCTTGCCCGGGATTTTTTACGGGCTTCAGGAAAACAGCTCCGGCAGCAGCTGCCTGGCCATTAACGCAGCTTCGGGAATAACATCTGCAGGCACCCACCTGTAGGGCCAGCGCAGGCGTGTACCCACCACACTCCATCCGCCAACAGCAGCCATAAACTTATCCAGCGCAGGGTTGCTGTAACCTGCAGCCTGCAACGGGCGTATAAATAAATCCATCCACAGGTGCAAGCGTTGCTCTATATGCAGTGCTGCCGGCAAATCGGTTTGCATCAGCTGCCACCAGTATTGTGCCCCTGCCGGACTTAAGCACGCCACATTGGAATAAGACCCTGACGCCACCTGTTGCCGCACACCACTCGCCAGCAAATGCCCGGGAACAAATACCGACAGGTCATTTGCATAAGGCCGCATAACATCATACCATTCACTGTTACCACCGGCTGTTTTTATACCGATCAGCTGCGGCACAGCCTGCTGCAACTGCCGCAACGCAGCAGGAGATAACACTTGCTTGGCGTGCGGCGGGTTATACAACACCAGCGGTATATTACCTGCCGCCACTGCAAGCCGCTGCAGGTAAACAATGCTTTCTTCTGTTGTAGTAACCACCCAATCGGGCAATATTACCTGGAAGGCATCCGGCAACAACGGTACCGAACGTTGTATTCTTTGCAACGCAACAATGGATGATGCATGTGCTGCCCCAACCTGGAAGCGCACGCCTGCTTTCCTGCACCGGTGCGCCAGCAGCTGCTGTATTTTATCAAACTCCTCTTCTGTCTGGTTATGCCACTCTCCCGCCGTACCGTTGGAGTAAATGCCATCGGGCTGTACAGCAATAAGGTAATCGATCTCAGCCGCCAGCCTGTTATAGTCTATACTTTCATCCGCATTCACCGGTAGCAATAGCGTAGCCCAATTGCCTTTCAGGTTATGTGCAGTTAATGGCAGCTGTGTTGTTTCACTGTTGCGCATGTTCCAGTTGTTTCAACGGCAATGCCTGGTACACAATGCCCTCATATGGCTTTTTGTAGCCCGCTTCAAACAAACAGGCAATATCACCGCCGGGTATTACAGATAAAGCAGAATAAGCAGAAGGGCCAGGATACAACAATTGCTGATGCACCCAGCTGTTGCCTTTGTTGTTACCCAAACGCACGGTAAGCCCTTTTCGCTCTGTTGCATTGGCCGGGTTGGCAAAAAGCAGCGATCCCTTACTGCTGCCCGCTTTCAGGGTAATCAAACTACCCTGGCACATCGGCTCTTTCAGCACCGTATCTCCCTGCACATTGCCCCAGCTCATACCGCCGTCATGGCTGTACGCTACCTGCCGGTAACCTTTGTGTTGTGTATTGCGCATATTCAGCAGCAGGCTGCCGTTCTTTAATTCGGCAACCGTGCTTTCGTTTACCCCATCCTGCGGAGTAATGCCGCCCGTATGCCAGGTATCGCCATGATCATCGGAATAAATAACCAGTGAATAATTCTTCCTGCTCACCGCTTCCAGGAAATTACCCGGTACCACCAGGCGCCCCTTGTATTTATGCTGCTGCAACTGTATGCCTGCACATGGACCAGTGGCAAACCAGGTCCAGTCTGCATGTTTTACCGAAGCAGTAATTTCCTTTGCTGCAGACCAGCTGTTGCCGTCATCGGCAGAAGACAACACAAAGGCCCGTCTTGAATCACGGCTGGTTTGATTGATGATTTCCTTTTCATGATCAGTGCCGAGGTTCCAGGTAGCAAGCAGGATGATGCGGCCTGTTTGTTCATCCATAATGGGAACAGGATTACCGCAGGTATTGGCAGAATCGCTCCATACCACCTGCAGGGCGCTCCAGGTTTTACCACTATCATGTGAGCGCTTTACCACCAGGTCTATATCGCCTGTATCGCCGCAACCATTTCTGCGTGCTTCAGCAAATGCAAGCAGCGTACCCTTATTGGTGGTTAACAATGCCGGGATACGAAAACATGCATAACCCGCTTCCCCATTGGGATACAGGTAGTGCAACGCAGCGGTTGAGCTATCCTGCGCCGTTGCATTCAACCCCGTTGACAGGCTGAACACCAGTAATGCGGTATAAATAAAATAGGTGTATTTGCTGATTTGCATAAATTTCAATTATAGCTATACATTAAATCATTATGGGTTAACCAGTGTTGCGGCAGTAGCTGCTGCTGGCGATTGTTTGTTTTTCTCCGGGAACAACAGGCTGAACAGATAGCCCCAGAACAAACAGCCCGCCACCGCAAACAAGGGATACAGGAAGAAATGAATGGAAGAAGATCGCTGTACAAAATACAAGCCTGCACAACCGGTGATAAAGCCCAGTAATATACCCTTGCTGTTGATACGCGGGAAAAAGATACCCGCAGCAAACATGCCTGCCAGGCAACCGCCAAACAGCCCGATGATCTTCAGGTATTGATCCCAGATAGAAGTGTTCTGCAGGTATACAAGATACACGGCAATACCGCACCCGATAATACCCAGGAACATCGTTAGCTTTTTAGCAAACAAGAGGCACTGCCTGTCTGTTGCCTGCTTGCGGAATGGCTTGTAAAAGTCTGTGGTTACCACGGTAGCAATGGCATTCATGCTGGAGCTGATGGTTGACATGGTAGCTGCAAACAATCCCGCAATCACCAGTCCTGATAAGCCGGCCGGCAGTTCCTGCGAAATAAACCAGGGGAATACATCATCTGTTCGCCCATGCGGGTTTAGCTGCGCAGGGTGGTGACGGAAGTAAAACCACAGGGCCGTGCCCACACCAAAGAATAGTATGGTAGCAGGAATTACCATGATGGCATTGGTATAAATGGAACGGCGTGCTTCTTTCTCGGTGGCTGTAGTAAGATAACGTTGCACCACTACCTGGTCTGATGTATAGGTAACAAGATTGGTAAGGAACGAACCGATGATCACTACCCACAGCACCGGTTGCGACATGCTCCAGCCCAGGTTCGCCACCCGGAACTTATCCTGTTCGCCTGCTTCTTTCAGCATGGCCTGCAGGCCGCCATGTGTATGCTGGTGTATAAACAGGATACTGACCAGTGCACCACCCAGCAGTACGAATACCTGCATTACTTCTGTCCACACCACGGCTTCAATACCGCCGGCCATGCTGTAGGCTGTGGTGATGAGCGTGGTCACCAGTATGCAGGCAAAAATAGGCACGCCTGTTACCGTGCTTAATACCAGTGCAGGCAGGTATATCACCACCCCCAGCCTGCTCAGCTGGAAGATCACAAAAGTAAAACTGCCCAGCAGCTTTACCGTTGGGTTAAACCGTATCTGCAGGTATTGGTACACGCTGGTGATTTTCAGCTTGCGGAAATACGGCAGATAGAATAACGTAACAATCGGCGCCACTGCCACAATCATTACATTGTTCATCAGGTAAACCCAATCTGTTGCGTAAGCCTTTGCCGGTATGGCGATAAAGGTGAGCGCGCTGAGCTTCGATCCGAATATGCTGAGACCCGCAGCCCACCAGGGAATTTTTTGTCCGCCCAGGAAGAAGTCGCCTGTTGTACCACCCGTGTTCTTTGTTACATAAAAGCTGATGCCCGCCACTGCCACAAAATACAGTGCAATCACCAGCCAGTCTGCCCAGCCGAATTTACCCGGCGGTTGTGCAGGTGCAGCCACCAGCACTCTGTTCGAACGTACAGCAGGCCGCGCTTCGCCACCGGCAATCACTGCATTGCCGTTCCATACCACCAATGGTGTGGTTACCGGCGCATACGTACTTGCATGCGGGTTTACCGCAGCGTCTGCCTGTATATGCACAGGCATGTTGCCTGTGACAGACCAGGTATTGGTAAGTGTATTGTAAGCAACTACTTTGTTGCTGAAACCGGGGTGATTGTCTTTTAAATCAGCCACCTTCGCTGCATTGGCCCCATCATCGCCGCCAAACAGTAACAGGTGCGATTGCCCGGCATTAAATGCAGGTGAAGGTGCGGCAGCCAGCACCTGCGGCAAATCAGCCATACGCAGCCAGCCCTTGCCTGGTGTATACCGCCAAACATCCTGCAGGTATTCACGTGTACCCGCAGCATTGAGATGCACACCGCCCATCACATAAAAATCCTGTTCGCTGGTACCGGCCATGGCCAGCATACGGGAGCTTGCAGGTAATGCAGGCAGCACCTGCCATTTTCTTTCAGCAGCAGGTAGCGATAAATCAATACTGTACAAAGTATTCACGGTTGCACTACCGGGCGCAGCCGCACCACCTGCTATGTATACCGTATTATGCACAATTGCACCGCATGCATACGCCAGTGAAGAAGGCATATCTGGCAGGTGTGCAATCTGCACCTTACCATTGCGGTATTGCAATAACAGGGCACTTGCATAATGTTGTGTTGCATCTGCACCACCGATATACAGTACGCCCTCATTGCAGGTAAGTGCCACACCATATCCCGTGCTTACCGGGAGTTCACCGGCTGCTTTCCATACGCCACCCGGCTTGTCCAATGCATAAATGGTCTTATGCCAGCTTTTAACCCCGTTGTTCCATGGCCGGCCATTACCGGGAAAATTAGAACCGCCTGCCACCAGCAGCGCGCCATTGCTTACCCCGGCACAAACGCCCGCAAAGCCGTCACTGTCGGGCAGTGGTGTGGTTTGCTGCCAGTTGAACCAGGTATTTACAGCAGTATCCTGAGCCTGTGTTTTCATAGCTGTTACAAATGAGATAAGAATCAGCAATCGTTTGAATAAGCGCATGATTCGCTTTTTAAATTGTGGAATGCAGCCGCTGTAAGGCGCTACACTGAATGTAGTTTATTTGCAGCAGGCAGTTGCTCAAAAAATGACAACCGGTTTAATGCATCATACAACTCCTTGTACTGTGCGTCGGTTAAGGTAACCAGCGGCAGCCTTGCAGGGCCTAAATCCCAACCCAGCATTTTCATGATCGCTTTCTGCGCAGGTATGGGCGGGAAGCGCAGCATTACGCGGATCACTTCTACCATATAGGCCTGGTGTTTTCTTGCAGCAACAAGATCTCCGTTGTCAAAAGCCGCGATCACTTTGTAGTACAGCGGCGCAGCAAAAGTATAGGTACTGCCGATGGCTGCACGTGCCCCTACCGACAAGGCAGGCAGCAATAATTCGTCAAGACCGTACAGTATATCAAACTTGCCTTCAAAAGCATTCAGGCACGACTGGTATTCGTAAATAGTGGCAGCCGTATATTTCAACCCTGCGAGGTTGGGAATGCGCGAACCTGCCAGTGTAAGAAACTCAATCATATCCATACCCACACCCGTTAAGTGCGGAATATGGTAGTAATAAAAGGGCAGCGCAGGTGCAGCAGATGCGATCGCTGCCATGCAGTCAACCAGGTTTTGCACATGCAGCGGTTTAAAATAAAATGCCGCAACAGAAGCAAATGCATCCGCACCCTGTGCAGCGGCATGTGCAGCCAGCTGTTTTGATTCAGCTATACTGCTGTGCCCCACGTGCACTATTACCAACATGCGTTTGTTTACTGCGCTGATAAAGGCTTCGGTTACTTCCATGCGTTCTGCGGTGGTCATGTTGGGGCCTTCACCATTGCTGCCGCAGACAAATATGCCCTTTACACCATCATTTACCAGCTTGTTTACCAGTGAGGGAATCATGTCTTTGTTTAAACTGCCATCCGCATGAAACGGCGTGAATACAGCTGCTATCAGTCCTTCAATTTTTTTCATAATGCTACTTTATATAAGAAAATCCGTTATCAGTATCCTTCGGTTTGTACCAGCATTTTGTTATTGGCCAGCACAGTTGTGTTCAGCGGCCAGAATAGTGGTGTTGTTTTGCCTTTGAGGTTGGGTACATAGGCATACACGTCAATGGTGCCGCCTTTGTGAAAACGCACCAGGTCGTACCAGCGCTTGTTTTCAAAAAACAGTTCCCTGCCGCGTTCATCCAGTATTTCTTTTTCCAGTGATGCCTTGTCTGCTGCTCCACTGTAAGCACCATTGCCTGCCCTTGCACGTACTTTGTTGAGATACACAATGGCATTGGGCACATCGTTTAAACCGGCATAGGCTTCGGCCTTCAGCAGGTAAATGTCTGACAGCCGGTACAGTACCAGGTCATTGTCTGCAATACGGTCATCCGCGTATTTGGTACCTGTGTATTTGGTAATCCAGCTGATGCGCGGACCACTGGCCTGCCGTTCGGTAATCCAGGTATAGGGAATGCGTTTGTCTGATGGATTGGCTGCAAACAGTGACCGCGACAACGGGCTGATCTGGTATGCCCCCTGGCCATTACCGGATGATTGGGCATAGGGAATGCTATCGATGTTTAATGCGCCCTGTACAATGGTGAAAAACGGCAGTGCGTTCAATACATAGTTGGCGCTGGTTTCATCACGGTTGTAGTAGGCTGCGAGTATCACTTCAGGGTTGGTAGCCGCACGCACACCGGTTACATTTTTATAGTCCGCGTTTAAGCTTACACCGGATGCTTCTACTTCGTTGATCGCGTTCACTGCTGCCGTAAAATCAGTCTCGCCGCCACCCAATACTTTTGCGCTCCACAACCGGCTGTCTGCTTTTAAAGCCTGCACGGCACCGTAAGAAAAGCGGTATTTGGATGGATAGGTTTTGGCAGAAAAGGTGGTCATGGAAGTGAAATAACCAATCGCCGTATCAATATCCGACTGAATCTGTTTCATTACATCCACCGCTTTTGAACGTGGCAGCAACGGCACATTTTCATCTGTTACTGCCTGCAGCATCAGCGGCGCATCGCCAATAATGCGCGTAAGGTGAAAATAGAAAAAGGCACGCAGGCTATAGGTTTCAGCCAGTATGCGTTTTTTGGTATCCGGGCTTGCAGCAAAACCGAAACCCTGTATTTTACTCAGCAGCAGGTTGCAGTTGCCGATGGCTGCATACCAGTCGTTGTAATTGATAGCACCTGAAGAGGGTGTAATCAGCTGTGTCCACGCCACCCCGAAACGCGAGTTGGACGCTGCCACCAGTTCTTCACTGCGCTCTGTGCCATAGGTAACATTGTTGGCGAAACTGCGCATGGAAGTATAGATGCCTGTAAGGTAAGGATCAAAGTCACCTTCGGTTTGAAAATAGGTCGCCTCTGTTATGCTCGACAAGGGTTTAACCTCTAGTATTTTTTTACAGCCTGTTGCCAGCAGCAACAGCAAAACCGGCAACAGCACGGGAAATCGTTTATTCATATACCCTGTTTTAAAATGATTAGAACTGTAATGTTGCACCCAGTGAAAACTGCCTGGGGCGCGGATAACCACCGGGATCGAAGCCGGTATAGCTCTCCGGGTTCAGGCCCTTGTAACCAGTGATATAACCCAGGTTGTACACGCTGGCAAATACATTCATGCCGGTAGAATGGATTTTCTTCAACACACTTTGCGGCAGGTTATAACTGATGGATATTTCGCGGAATGCCAGGAAATCGCCTTTTTCAATCATGGTGGATACATCGGAAGAATAAGACTGGTTAACACCCAGCGTTGCACCACGCAGGTAATTGCGCTGACCAAAATCGTAGTCAGCAAAAGAAAAGCGTGCATATTTCTTTCCTTCATCGCCCTCTTTCTGCCAGATATCATTACCAAGTGCCTGTGAGGGTGCACCTTCATTAAACGCGCGGCCCTGTCCCAGCGAACGCGCCAGTGCACCGTTGCTGATTAAATGTCCCATGGCAAAGTCAACCGCCACACGCAGTGTAAAACCTTTATAGGTAAACATATTCTGCATACCGCCGATAATATTGGGTGTGCGGTAGCCCATAAACACCTGGTCTTTGGTATCAATTACCCCATCCTTGTTTACATCTTCAAAAATGTAATCGCCTGCATGTTTGCCTACGCTGATGCCGGAGGGCGAGGCGAGGTTATCTTTTGTTGTAGCATTCCAGGCACTGGCCTGCGCATCGGTTGCAAATACGCCGAGTGCATGGTAGGCCCATAAGCCATACGGCCGCTCTCCTTCTGCAAAGCCACCTGCC
Source organism: Deminuibacter soli (assembly GCF_003412455.1). Classification (GTDB taxonomy): domain Bacteria; phylum Bacteroidota; class Bacteroidia; order Chitinophagales; family Chitinophagaceae; genus Deminuibacter; species Deminuibacter soli. The sequence goes on from NZ_QTJU01000005.1 coordinate 330,590, forward strand.
TCAACCAGCTGTTTGGAGGATGCATCCCATACCAGGTCACCACCCTGCCTGTTCTTCGCACGGCCGTTGGCAGGCAGTTGCTTGATCAGGGTTTTGTTATATGCAAAAGAGAAATTGCTGCGCCAGGTGAATGTCTTTGTTTTTACAGGTGTTGCACCCAGCTCAATTTCTACCCCTTTGTTTTGCAGTACACCGTTGTTGTACGTGATAGAAGTAAATGGCGCTTCAGAAGGCAGCGGTTTGGAAGCCAGCCTGTTTTTGGTGAGTTTGTTGTACCAGTCAACCGATAAGGTAATACGGTCTTTTAAGAAGCCCGCATCCACAGCGAGATCGGTTGTTTGTGTTAATTCCCAGCGCAGGTTGGGATTGGATAAGTTGCTGCGCAATATGCCCGATCCCTGTGCATAGGTCACTGCGGAATAGCCACCATAGGTATCGGTAATGCTCAGGTCGCTTGAGCCTGCCTGTCCCCAGCTGCCACGCAGTTTCAGCGTGCTCACGGGTTTCAGTATCCAGAATTTTTCCCGTTGTATGTTCCAGCCGGCAGATGCGGAAGGAAACAAGGCGTATTTGTTTTCCGGTGCAAAATTAGAAAAGCCATCATCACGCAATGCACCGCTTAACAGGTAACGGCCCTGGTAATCGTAGTTGAGCTGACCAAAAAAGCTGGCTGAACGTGATTCAGTTAAACTGGTACCAAAATCAGTCACATTCGTCATTACCACGCCGTTCACTACCGTAGTGGTAGGTTCGTTAATGGTGTAGATATAATCATTGGTACCCCGCTGCGATCCGATATTGATAATGCTGTTGGTAGAACGGGTGTAGTTAAACCCGCCCAGCAATGTGAAATGATGATCGTTGCGTACGTTGAAATCATACTGCAGGATCTGGTCAACCATCAGCTGCCTGAAGTTGTTCGTGTTCTCATTTTTCTGCCGCTGCGTAGACGGTTGAATTTCGTTGGAAGGTGTGGCTTTGCGCATAAACAGGTAACGGTAATCCTGCATTACATATGATACCGCAGGTTTCCAGTGCAACCCTTTGGTAATGGTGAGATCACCTGCCAGTCTCGATACCAGTCTTTCGGTAGACACCCTTGTATCATCATACTTCAGCGTATGAAAGCGGTTGCGTACGGTGTATAGCTCACCGGGCATGGGGTTACCATCGTCTTTAAAAATGCGGATCAGCGGCGTAATGCGTGTACCACGCACCAGCTCATTCTGGTAAGCATCTACATAATTGGGTTGTATGTACTGGTAATTGATCATGGCATCTATACGGAAGTTTTCTGCTGCCTTGAACCCGAAATTACCCAACGCATCATAGCGCTTGTAATTGGTGCCGGTAAATATGCCAGCCTGGTCTGTATAACCGAGTGATACATTATAGTTGGCTTTGTCGCCACCGCCACTTACGGCGATATTATCGTTGTTGGTTAAACCGGTTACCCACAGCATATCCTGGTAATGGTTATCTGCATACAACAGTTTGGTGCCCGGGTTAATAGGATCATCCATGGTTTGCCATCCTTTGGCAAGCAGCTTGTTCACATAGTCCTGCCCTTCTACTGACACAATGTTATCGTACAATGCAGTCAGGTTGATATTGATGCCATACTGCCCTTTGGCAGTATATACTTTTGTACCGGCAGAAAAGCCGCCATTGTTCAGCAGGTTATCCTTATCCAGCTTGTCTGTGGTGTTTTTCACCGTAGTACGTGCCAGGGTAAGATACTGTGTTGCATCCAGGTATTTATAATCGCGGGCCTTGGTTTCCCAGGTGGTGCGGTGATTGAGGCTCAGGTTCATTTTGCTGTTAAACTTGCCGCCCTTTGTTTTCACCACAATTACGCCGTTGGCGCCGCGCGCACCATAGATAGCAGTGGCAGCCGCATCTTTCATTACCTGGAGCGATTCAATGTTGTCGGGGTTAATATCATCCAGCGAACGGAATACACCGTCTACAATCACCAGCGGACCACTGGCGTCAGAACTGCCCACAGCGCTGCCATTGCCATTACCCACGCCCGAGCCATACACATTCAGTTTGGTACCGCCGCGTATAATAATGTTGTTGGCGCCACTGCCGGGCTGGCCGGTTGTAACAGGTACCGATACACCGGCCAGTTTGCCCTGCAAGGCTTGTATGGGATTGGGGTTGGAGGTATTTTTCAGTTCTTCGCTACCGAGCTTGGCTACAGCAGCCGTTGTTTTTGCCCTGGTTTGCTGCGTATAGCCCACCACGATAATATCTGCCATGGTATCGGTTACACGCTGCAATACAACCTGTATACTGCTGCGGCCATTTACGGCCACCTGTTGCTGTGCAAAGCCTATGCTTGACACCAGCAGTATACTGTTTTCTGAAGGTAATCCGATTGTGAAACTGCCATCCGGTGCTGTGGCTGTACCGCCCCGCACACCTTTGATCTGCACACTTACTTTTTCCAGCGCAGCGCCACTGCTGTCAGTGATCTTTCCCTTTACGGTAAAGCGCTGCCCGAACGAAACCTGACACAGCAACAGCAGCACAAGGGCTATGGCTGTTTGCTGACAGTAACTAGAGAGCATATTTTTTTTCATAAGCAATCATTGAACCGGTACGGCTAACATAACCGGTGAAATAATGAATGTGGTTGTTTGGTAATCAAGGTTCCCCTGCGCCGTTGAGTATCCAGGCGAGATTGAATTTGTGAAACTCGACAGACTTGTTGCTGGTGCTGCTGTTGTGTACATCTTCATTGATCTCTATCAATGCAGCTACTGCATAATCAGCAGTTTTAATCATGCTGGAATAACCGCCTTTGGCAATGGTGATGGGTGTATAGTCACAGGTGTTCCAGTCGTAAATGCTCCTGCTTCTTGCCCAGGTATTGCCTTCATCATAGCTAATGCGCACTGTCATGTTGCAACGCTTGCTTTCGTTGTTGGGGTTCAGAAAAATAAGGCGGGCAGGTGCGTCGGTGTTGTAGCGTATAACCGATGCCTCACATTTGGGATCGATCAAAGCATTGTCAACAGCCCATGCGGCAAAACCATTTTCAATAGAGCCTACAGATTTGCGGCGGCGTTTTGCAGTGTTCCATTCCGTTGTACCTGGCCTGTCATTGCGCAGCAGGCTGCCATCGAGCAATTCTACAATGGTGCTTTCATCAGTGCCACCGGGCAATAACTGGTAGTGCCAGCTGGCGCCATGATCATCGCTGTAAATGTTGCGGCCAAAGGCAGGAATGATTAAACGGCCTGCATGGCTTGCCACTGTTTGTATGCCAATGCCAGGCCCCATTGCATCCCAGGTATAGCCGGGCGGCAGCAGCGCGCTTGTCATATCCTGCGGTACAGACCAATGTTCCCCATGATCATCACTGTAAGAGGAGAACACCCTTCTGTCGCCCCAGGCTTTGATGGAAGAAAACGATGTTTTGTTTTCATCATTCCACGACATAAACAGCCACACCCTGCCATTGGGGCCTGCCTGCCAATCGTACACAGCCGTAGGGTTACCCCAGGTGCCTGCGCCGGATGCAGCTACTTCACCCAGGTCAGACCAGGTGTTGCCATTGTCGAGTGAGCGTTTAAACACAACATTGATATCACCAAAATCAGCCGGGCTCCATCTGCGTCCTTCTGCGAAAGCAATGAGCGTACCATTGTTTGTTTTAATGATGGAAGGAATACGGAAAGAATGATAGATGCCTGTGCCACCATCAAATAACAGTGCACTGTTGTGAATGGGTGCTGCCAATGCAGCCCTGGCAGCAGCTTCATTCTCCGGTGTTTTGGTTATAGCGGGTGTTTGAAGGTTGTTCATTTTGCTGGCGCAACCATGCAGCAGCGCAATCGCGAGCACACAAAGCATTGCCTTGCACCCGGAGCAGCCTGCTGTCCGGAGCATAATGTATAGAGGTTTCATATGGAGCAGTTAATAAGTAGTTATGTACTACATATCAAATGTGCTGATAAATTCCATTACAGGCAAATATTTTTTTTCGGGATATGTTATTTATTACTTTTTATAGTGGAAGATGCTGACGCGAAAGCATGTGCCTTACTGTTGAAAATGCAACACAGTTTTTAGCAATGGTAAGTTGCAAATGCAATAACAGCAAGCATTACAGGAATTACGCACACCAGTGCACACGCATGCTACGCAAACAATAGTATGCTGCGCAGCAACTGTTCAGGATGTATTGCAAGAAACTTAAACCGCTATTGTATTTTCTTGAAATGATGTTCCAGGTGTTGCAGCATGCCTTGCCTGAATTCTTCTTTGGTACCTTCTTTCAGGATTTTCACGAGGTCAAGATGGGACACTTTGCCGATGATGGGCTTTTTCTCCAGGGTAACCAGGTAACCGAATACCGGCAGCAGCATGCTTTGAAACCTGCTCATGGTATCGTTGCCGGTCATCTGGTATAATTTGCCATGAAAAGCAATCTCGTGTTGTATGCGGAAGGTTTGTTTATCCCCTGTTACTTTCTGCGATTTGGCAATCTGCTCCAGCTCGGCAATATCCTTTGCTGTTTTGCGGAGATAAAGTAAATCGGCCAGCCCCACCTCCAGCGTTAAACGCAGTTCAAATAAATCACGCAGGGTATGTTCATCTATAATAGCAGGATCGAGCACGCGTTCAAAAGAGCCGAGTATATCCGGCCTGGCCAGCACCATGCCGCGTTTCTTTTTTGTTTCTACCATGCCCAGCATCCGCAACCGGCTCAACGCTTCGCGTACCACATTGCGGCTTACTCCCAGCGAATTGGCCAGCTCTATTTCCTTAGGCAGGGCATCCCCGGGTTTAAAGGCGCTTGTTTTAAGGTATTCACGCAAACGGATCTCTACAACATCGGCCATAGTGGTATTAGCAATGCGTTCCAGCTCGTTATTCGGCAATTTCTTGGTCATGCGGCGGCAGGTAAATTTTGTTTAAATGTACTACATTATGTTATCCGCAGCTAAACAGACCCAATTCTGTCTCCTGCTGCCAGCCGGGTGCTTATACAGACAGCCTTGTTCCGGATAAACTTTTGTAATGCTGCATAGATCGCTGGAATATCTTCTTCGCACCCTGGGCCTGTTGCGGGAAATGCCCGCCGGTATGTACCCTGTTTACACCATCCAGTACAGGGAAAATCGCAAGATCCGGATTGATGCAATAGCAGGATTGGTGTAGTTTTGAATCAAGCTCATACCTGCTATGCCCGATAAACTGGCCAATTATTACCGGATTGAAAAAGCCATCGGCTTTTTAACCACTCATTTCAGGGAGCAGCCAGACCTGGATGCTATTGCCGCGCAGGTGCACATGAGCCCTTATCATTTTCAACGCATTTTTACTGACTGGGTGGGAATCAGTCCAAAGAAGTTTACCCAGTACCTCACACTCGATTACCTGCGCCATAAAATACGCGATACCGAAAACATGATGGATGCGGCGGATGAAGCCGGGCTATCCAGCCAGTCGCGCGTAAACGAACTGTTTGTAAAAATAGAAGGCATGAGCCCGCAGCAATTCAAGTCTGCCGGTAAAGGGCTGGAGATATGTTATGGCTACCATGCCACACCATTCGGTTTGTGTTTTATTGCCGTTGCAGAAAAAGGCATTTGTACGCTGAAGTTTATTGATGAAGAAAAAAGCAGGAATGAATTTGCGCAGTTCTCTGCACGATGGCCCTTTGCCAGGTTAACACATAAACCGGAGTTTACGCAAACCTATATCCGCAACATATTCCAGCACAGCGGTAAGGATGCCGCCAATCTCCAGTTGCTGGTACAGGGAACGGATTTCCAGGTAAAAGTATGGGAAGCATTGCTCAATATTCCTTTCGGATCTGTAAGCTCCTTTCAGCAAATTGCACGTTTGATCGGTAAACCCGGTGCAGCACGGTCTGTTGGTGCAGCCATAGGCGCCAATCATATCCTGTACCTTATTCCCTGCCACCGTATTATTGCTGCTGATGGCAGTATGGGCAACTATCATTACGGCAAGGCACGCAAGCTCACTATGATTGGCTGGGAAATAAGTCAACTACAGCAATAATCGGATTGCAGCGCCGCACACGTACTGCTAGCTTGCAGCTATAAATAACCGAAGTATGCAAGCGTTAATAGTGATTGATGTTCAAAACGAATTTTCCCCTGAAGGACAAAGACCGGTACCCGGCCATGCCCAGGCACTCGCAGCCATTCTGCAGCATGTGGCACAAGCCCGCAAACAACAACAGCCCATTGCATGGGTAAGACACCACAATAAACCCAATGAATCTGCCGCATTTGTACCGGGCAGCTGGGGCGCAGAATTTTCACCCGGCATTGGTGTGCAGCCCGGCGCTGCACAGGAGAAAGCGTTCCGGAAAAATGTATACGGAGCTTTTACCGGAACCAACATAGGTGAATGGCTGCAAAGCTTACACGTTACTGAAGTATTGATTATGGGATTTTATACGCATGGCTGTGTATCTACCACCAGCCGCGAAGCCATTATGGCGGGCTACACCGTACTGCTTGATCCTGAAGCAACCGGCACCTGTGCTATAAGCCACCCTGTACTGGGCACCTTTACGGCAGATGAACTTCGCCGCTCAGCATTGTTACAGTTAATGAACATGGGCGCAACTATACTATAAAACTGACTAATAGCACGAAGCCTGCAGCAGTTTACAACCGCATGCAGGCTTCATAATTTGACAGATATACGCAACGCTAAGGTTGCGCCAGCGCATATTGATCGGGATGATTGATCAAATCTTGCAGCACATCAGCGGTAATAAACACCATATCAAAACACTGATCGCTGTTAGACATGCTGGTTGCCATCACTATGCTAAACTGTTTGTTGGTATATGGTGCAAGCAATGCATTCACATTTTCCAGGAAACCGGGTTGCAGCCAGTCAGTTTCGGGATCGGGGATGGAACAATGCAACTCATTGCCGTTTACGGAAAAATAAAACTGCCAGTTTTCACCATCATTTGCTGATGATACGTTGCTGATAACAACATCCGGCGCAGCGATACCCGCCATTTCCTTCAGCAGGCTTTCATAAGCAGTTATATCGCAGTAATTTTCAGCATCGTCGTTGATGTAGTGTCTAACGTTGGCAATCCCACTGAATACACGCAATTTCCCGGCAATGTCTGCGTAATAGGCTTGTGAGCTCCCGGTTTTAGTGCTCCAGTCGATGATGTTTTCGGCAACATTTTGTAGCATATCGTTGTGTTTGGGTTAAGGTGGTTTAGTTCAGTGAATAGTCAATAGTGAATACTGAATGATCTGGGCGACCCTTTTAACGGATCGAAGATCAAAGCGGATAACCTTCACTGCTTTGCTGATGAATATAAAAACAGTTTAATAAATAGCCGAAAAGTTGACCGGCTGTTTTGCGGAAAAAGGAAAAACTACCCAGTTTCAGGTAGTGGTTTAGGGCGTGTATGGGGCTCTGTCTGTTGCTGCCCTGTAGCCATCATATTGCCCCTGCTGAAAATCACGCAGTTCAGGCGTAAGGTTAGGCCAAAGAGCCAGGGCCAGCAGCCATCTTTTCTCACATTGGTAATCTACATAGTGCTGCAGAATAGCGTGTATCTCTGTCCATTTATCTTTGACTGTAAACTTGACTGATTCTATTTTCCAACCGGCATAACCAGCCGAGTTATAGTCTACTGTTCCATCTGCTTTTAAAGTAATAGTGGTATTGTCTTTCGATAAGGTTAAATCATATTCAAATAAATAAAAAGGTTCCGGAAGCCCCTGCCCGATGAGGTTGTACACCATAACACCATCATTGTAACCAACATAATACCCGCGTCCGTAATACGTAGATTTGCTTCCGGGCCAACATAAAGTTTCTTCAGGATACGGAGTATGGCTCAGCGTATCGCCGGGGAAAGCCAATGGCCCGGGACCACAAATAAGGGTATCATCAGGATTGGGGCCAGGCTCACGCGGTGTGGTTGGTATATCGGCTCCATTAAGGTTGTTCTTATTCAGATCTTTTTTGCAGGCCACGGCTAATAATAGCAGGCAGCAAACAGCAGTTATTTTGATACTCATCATGGTAATTTTTCTGAAATTACACCATTACCTTCCCCTGAAAATACCTGTAAATCAGTATTTACACGATATATCGCAAATGATAAATAAGATTATTACTCCCCCCATCAGGTAAGATCAAACAACGCTGAACAAAACGAACAGAGAAAAAATTGCATTTACTAAAGGAGATTTTTACTTTTTGGGCAAATTGCCATATGGCTCAAAGAAAACCTTACAATCCTAATACGGCCTACGGACGTAGAAAACTCCGCGAACAGTATAACCAAAACACCCCACCGGAAGAACAGCAGGAACACCGGCTGATTGCCTTCTTTATTTGCCTGGCTTTTGCCATCATTGGCTTTGTTATTGTGTATGCATTGAAAGGGGAACATGCTGCCGTTAAATGGATTCGTCATTAGAGGACAATCCTCTTCTCTTCTGATGAGAAGGCTTTATCTCGATTAAATCAACCTGTTTAAAAACTCAAACTATGGAACCTATCTATTTTGTCTACATTTCTATTCTTCTCGTTTATTTCGTGCTTTGCCATATAGCCGCGAACATTGCCAGTCAAAAAGGATTAAACTACTGGGAAGCTCTTTTTGTATCGCTCCTTCTTAGCCCTTGCACTGGCCTGTTGTATGTAATAGCATCATTGATGAGACCTAAAAATTCGGAGCCAAGCTAGATAAACGCACTTCGTAAAAGATTCAGTTGCCCGGAAATTCCGGACAAATGCCGCAGAAGGTAAAATTGCAATACCGGTTTTATAACCTCAATGCCACCATCGCAGCAGGCTATCGCGTAAACTCTCACGATGCTTCCGCCTTCGAATATGGTGGTCTACCGAAACATTACACGATTACATTATAAAACAAAAGCCTCTCAAAATTGAGAGGCTTTTTACCCTGTGTCCCCGCACGGCCTCGAACCGTGGACCCACAGATTAAGAGTCTGTTGCTCTACCAACTGAGCTACGGAGACTGGTATCCGGCAAATTTAATGATCGCACGCAAATACGCCAACATTTTATTGTGCCAGATAACCGCCATCTACCGGGTAATACCCTCCTGTGACAAAGGAAGCCTTGTCACTGCTCAGCCACAATACCAGCTCTGCCACTTCTTCGGGTTTACCCAGGCGGCCCATGGGATGCAATGCCACCAGGCCATTCAGCGCTTCTTCATCCATGTGCTGCAGCAATGGTGTGCTGATAAAGGCAGGGCCCACTGCGTTGATGCGTATCTTCTGCGGGGCATATTCCAGCGCGGCTGTTTGTGTAACACCCACTACCCCATGTTTGGCGGCAACATAGGCGCAGGCATGCCTGAAACCTACTGCACCCAGTATAGATGCCATGTTTACAATAGCGCCGCCACCTGCACTCAACATGGCAGGTATCTGGTAGCGCATGCCGTAAAACACACCGCTCAGGTTAATGGCAATCACTTTGTCCCAGCCTTCAATGCTGTATTCACCGGCAGGTAAAGATTCGCCGCCAATACCCGCATTGTTGCAGGCAATATGCAAAGCGCCGTAATGTTCAACCGTTTGTTTTACCAGCGCTTCATTGTCTGCGGCTTTGGAAGTATCGGCTTTTATAAAAATGGCTTCACCGCCTTCCTTTTTAATCTGGTCAACCGTTTCATTGCCGCCTTTTTCCGAAATATCACTTACCACAACGGAGGCACCTTCTGTTGCATAGGCAAATGCCACTTCACGGCCAATGCCCGATGCGGCACCGGTAACAATCGCTACTTTGTTTTCAAGATCTTTCATTGTATATGGAATTAGTTACCTGTAATACAATGCAGGGTTCCGGATTGTTGCCCGTGTAACGGTTGTATGCATTACATTTTAACCGGGTATATGCGCATGAAAACCTCACCAGCCATAGGGTTGGTACCATATAGCGTTTGCAGGGCCTTGCTGCTGTGGTTAAAGGTAACCTGTGCGCCAATGGCCACGTTTACCGGGCTCAGGTGCAGCAGGTCGTGGTTAATGCCCGCAGTTAATGCATGCACGGGGAATAGTGTTTCGCCGTACAAGGCTTCGTCAAGATTCAGCTCCTCGCTTGATTTCTGCACCCATTCATACCGGGTATAGATGGCTGTTTTACGGCTGCGCAATGCAGCTTCGAGCAAAACTGCATTTTCACCATCATGGCCTTTGCTCTTGTTGAGCCCCCAGATAGCGGTGGCGTTAATGGATTGTTCTTTCCCCAGCGGGTAACTGGCAATGGCAGCGGCTGTGGTACGATGCACATTTTCACCGGGATGCAGCAATTCAGGACTTTTCACATATCCATGCGATGCCTGGAAAGCCCAGTTGGCAGTGGGATTGTACGATAACCTGCCTGACCATGAATCAAAACGCGCTTCATCAAAATTGTAGCGGTTCTCATCTGGCTCGCGACCGGTGAAGGAAGATGCTTCTATCTTCCATTTATCATACCGGTAACCGATAGTGGCTACGCCGAAGGTGATGTGTGTTCCATCATTCCAGTGATGACTGATCGGCGCATCGGGATTATACATGGCAGAAGGGCGGTGCATAAAAGCCACCGAACCCAACGACGGCTCCCCGGGGTAACCGAGGTATACAAACACATCTGATTTCTTTGACAAGGCCTGCGTATACCCCACACTTAGTTCAGAAAACAAATCGTGCGGGTGCTGTTTGTCAACCAGCGGCATGCCTTTCCAGCTTTCGCCGCTCTGGTATAACAATGGATAGCCTGCGCCGCCTTCCGTTAACCTGTCGAGCGAAAGCATGGCACTTATGTGCAGCAGCCCGTTTTTACCTACCCTGCGTTGCGCCATGCCCATAAACCAGTTGGGCGCATCCCATTTTGAGCCGCCGCGGCTGCCTTTGTTGAATACATCCTGGCTGGTATATCGTAAAAACACATTGCCATGAAACATCAGCATCCATTTGCCTGTGTGCACCATTGCACCGTACATGGGCGATGCATCGGGCAGCCAGCCTGTACCGGAGCCGTTGCGTGACATGGGCAGGTTCAATGAGTAGGAATGATTCATGGCCATGCTGTGGTGCATGGGTTTGCCCTTGTGTTCACCATGCATATCCATGTGCATGCCAGTGTCTGTATCCATGTGGTGCATGTGCATCATGGACGTATCCTGTGCCCATGCGGTGGCCTGCCACAGCAGCGGCGCGGCCAGTAACAGTAACTTTTTCATCTGTTGTGTTATTTCCAGGCGTTAAAGAATGTGTGTTCAAAACGCAGCAAAAACCCATTGGTGTTCATGCGCAGCAAACCGTTGTTGTACAACTGCTGCCGGTAACCAAGATCAATGCGGGTTTGGCTGTTGAATATAAACTGTACGGCAGGCGCTATATCGAGGTAACTTTTATTGCTGTTTAGCAGGTGCTGTCCCAGCAAGTCGGCCATGATATTAAAGTTCACCTGTTTGTAGTCATGGTAGTTATGGGGTAATATCAGTCGCCCTGTTGACAAACTGTAGTTAATGGCCTTATCATTGGTAATGCCCTGTTTACCCGGCTCAAATACCTGCGTATACCCTGCCGATGCGGAGATGGCCTGTTTGTGCAGCAGCTGCGTGGCAATTAACCCAAGCTCATAGCCCTTGTTCTGCCCATAGGTATCGATGGTTTCCTGTACTACCGCGCCGTTGTTAAAACTCAGCCTGCCATAGGCGGCCATCCTGAAATGGCGGTACACGGCATCATGGGTAAAGAAACGGTACTTGGCATACAACCCTGCTCCCTGCGCACGAAAGGCGCCATTGTTGTTGTTGAAAAAACCTTCGGCATGTACCATCAGGTTTTTATTAACGCCTATCATCAGCTCGGGTATCAGGCTGTAGTTGAGTGAACCGCCCGCGGCATTGTTGCCTGCAAAACCGTTGGTTAAGCGCGCGCCCAGTGAATGGGCGGGCATATTGCTTGCAGGCTCGGTATATACAAACAGCTCCTGTGTTTTACCGGCCACTGCGCTGCATACCAATAGCAGCGTGAGCAGCCGGCGCCTATATGTTGCTGCCATATGTTACGATTGTTGCAGGGTAACATGATAAACACGCTCCGGTGTATTGGCTGCGCTTTGCATGGTGCCAGTTTCGTAACAGGCCTGTTTGGTTTGCGCGGCATATTTGCGGCGTTCTTTCTCGGGCAGGTAATCCTTGTCCAGCAAATGCAGCACCACTTCACCATTCAGCGTTTTTGGCGCTACACTGATAAAATGAAAGAGCGTATTGTTTAACGTAATGTGGGCGTCGTTTTGAACCGCGGTATTGTTAAACAGCGCTTTTACATCCATAGCTGCAACAGAGAAACCGGCATCTTTTACAGCATTTTTTAAATCATCGAGTACAACGGCTGCGCCGGGTTTAAAATGTATGTCGTAGCTGGATGTTTCTATATCGGCCTTTACCTCGCTCACTGCATCAATTTTAGTGAGGGCTTTGTAAATGGCGCGGCTGCACATGCTGCAGGTAAGTCCGCTGGCTTTTAAAGTAACCGATTGTATCTGGGCACCGGCTGCTACGCTTATGAACAGCATCAGTGAAAAAAGGATATATTTCATATCAGTATTGTTGCGATAAGGCAAAGCATTCCCCTATCCACGAAAGCGACATGCTTTGCGGCTTACCGGTTTGTGTTATGGGTATAAAAACTAGTGACTGGCCTTGCGCTCATACTGGCAGCATTCATCCAGTGCTGCGTATGCTTTATCATCGCCCTTGTATTTTTCTGTATCGTAACCTACCGCTGCGATCTTCTTCTGTACGGCATCGCTGTTTGTTTTAGCGGGGTCGTATACCAGCGTGAATACTTTGGTGTCTTTGTTCCATTCGGCTTTGGTTACACCGGGGCCTTTTGCGGCTGTTTCAATGTGCTTTTTGCAGCTGCCGCAGTTGCCCTGTACTTTAAAGGTTTCGGTTTTTACACCCTGGGCAAAGATGCTTACAGAAAACAGGGTGCAGGCGGCTAAGAGGAAGATTTTAATGAATTGCATATAGTGTATTATTACTATTTGATGAAATGCATACACGGTTTACAGCTACAAGTCCTATGGACAAAGCTCACAAATAGGCCATTAACTAAGCGACATTGCATGGGGATTTGCGGCTATAAATGTTGTGTAAGATAAATTTAATGATAAGTGGAACAATCAAACCGGGCAATCCGGTTAAACAATCATACAAATTGGGCACATTTCGGTGTTATAAAAGATATAACGGATAACGGTAATAGTTGAAATGCGGCCGGCTTGTTGCGGCATTGCATGATAACGGGGAAAAAATCAGATCAGGAAAACGCGGTTACGCAGGTAAATTGGTGGCTGACTGCTACTGGGCGGCGCGTTGGCCACGGGAAAGCTGCGGGCGATGGAAGGCAGTGCAACCATGTTCGCAACGGCGTACTGTACGGGTTCTATTGCAGCAGCTGCATGCAGAAAACTGATGTAAGCACCTGCAGCTTTCTGATCTTTTGAGAGCTGTATGCTTTTGTGTTCATCTTTGCAGCAGCCTTTTTTACCGGCTTGTTTGCTGCTTTTGGGCATACCGCAGAATTCGCATGCACGACCGTCTTTTTCGCCCAGCTCAATCGTTGCCTGCGCCAGCTCGCCCATGCAATAATGCAGGTGCAGCGTAGCCCCTGAGCTGGAGCCCAGGTAAAGCATAGCAATGATGGCGACGATGAGTTTTTTCATGCGAATCAAAAGTAAGACTTTTTACAGATGCGAAGTAGCTAAGATTTTGTAAAGAATTGTTGAAGGTTTGACGTTTGAAGTTTAAAGTTGGGGGGAGAAGGGTTCAAAGGGTTTCATTGGTTCAAGAGGTTTCATTGGTTAATTGTCCTCCGAAGGAGTTCTTCGGAGGACGATTTTGGGGCCGGGCAGTTTATAAAGAAAAAACAATAATACTAACCTTTCATAACGCCTTTGAAGTATCCTACTGATTCGGCGATGCCGGGAAGGGGGTCGGTCATGTCTTTTTCAAATTCGATGCTGCAAACGCCTTTGTAGTTAATTTTCTCCAGGGCTTTGATCACTGCGGCGAAGTCAATTACGCCGCGGCCTATTTCTATGGCTTTGCCGTCTTTCTCTGCTGCGGTAACATCTTTGATGTGCAGATCGAAGAGGCGGTCGCGGTAGTCGTGAATGGCCTGGGTAAGATGGGTGCCTGCGCGTTCTGCATGGCCTATATCAAGGCAAAGGCCCATGCGCGGGTCGCGGTTTTTAATGCGGTCGTACACATCTTTGGGGCCCGGGTACAACTTGTCTTCCGGGCCGTGGTTGTGAATAGCGATTTTTATATCATACGCTTTCACCTGCTGCTCAGTGTAATCGATGAGGTCATAATCGGGCACGCCGATAATCAGCGGTACACCTACCCTTTTGGCGTAGGCAAACGTATCGTCTACGGCCTGCTTTGTTTTCATGTAAATAACACCCACTGTATAAGGCTGGATGCCTGCCGCATCGAGTTTGGCGCGTACGGCGGCTATTTTGGCGGCGTCGCTGTTTAACGGGAGGTGAAAGTCTTTAACGGAGAGATAGTGCAGATCGAGCCTTTTCATCATGGCGATGGAGGCATCTAAATCAAACTTGGCGAAGGTGAAACCCGCAATACCCACCGGTAAAGGGTTTTCACCTGCAGTCGCATTCACTTGCGGCTGCGCAGCCCATCCTGCCAGTGGAAGTGCGGCAGAGCCTGCTATGCCAAGTGTTGTTATTTGTAGGAAGTTTCTTCTGGAGCTCATCACAATTTATTGATTTATTTGCTGATTATTTTGGTTATTTTTTTCCGGCGCGCTCATTAAGCATAAGCCGGATTTTTACCACGGAGGGCACAAAGAAAAAGCCCGCAAAGACCACAAAGACGCCAATATAGTGCGGCTGTGGGGACACAGCCGCAGGCAACTAGACTTTGGGTTCCCAGCCTGATTGATAGGCCCTTGACCATAAATGCTGCGCGTCTTTATCGTGCAGGATTTTGCCGCCGTTGGCCGTGTCGCAGTTAAGGGCGCGGCCTGTGCGTTGGGATATGTTACCCAGGTGACAGAGCAGCACACTTTTATGCCCCTCTGCTATTTCTGCGTTCAGCGGGGTGTCTTTACGAACCGCATCAATGAAATTGCGGAAATGATAACCATCCAGGTTTTCGCCTGGGCCTAAGGGATTGATGGTGTCTGTTACGGCGGCATCTTTACCCTGCTTTACCATTTTGTTCTTTTCATCATAAATCGTGTAATCGTCACCACCGTTGTTTACGAGCGTTCCTTTTTCACCATAGATGATAAAGCCACGGCCACTGCCTTCAACCGGGTAGTTGTTGCAGCTGCGGCTTTCCCAGGTAAAGCTTTTACCCGGACCAAACTCATACGTCACCACCTGCGTATCGGGTGTTTGCCAATCGTCGTGCGCAGTATAGCGGCCCCCGGCAGATACCACGCGAGTGGGATAATCTACACCCAACGCCCAGCGCATACAATCAATTTCATGCGTGCCGTTGTTGCAGGCTTCGCCGGTACCCCAGTTCCAGAACCAGTGCCAGTTGTAGTGTACCAGGTTATCGCGGTAATCTTCACGTGGTGCGGGGCCCTGCCAGAGATCCCAGTCAAGATTGGCGGGCACGGGTATTACCTTACCGGTGCCAATGGGTTTGCGGCTGTTGGTATACCAGGCTTTGCCAAAGTAGACATTGCCAATAGCGCCGTTGCGCAGCTGCTGCATGGCATCGATGAGGTGTGGCATAGAGCGGCGCTGGTTGCCCATTTGCACATGCCGGTTAAACTTTCGCGCAGCTTTTATGAGCAGCTCCCCTTCAGCCGGGTTGTGGCTGCAGGGCTTTTCTACGTACACGTGTTTACCGGCTGCACAGGCCAGTATGGCTGCAGGTGCATGCCAGTGATCGGGTGCGGCAATGGCCAGGGCATCTACATCTTTGTTATCGAGTACCTGCCTGAAATCTTTGATGGCGGCCGGCTTTTTACCGGTGAGTTTCTCCACCAGGTTAATGCCTTTGGCGCGTGCGCCATCTTCCACATCGCAGATAAAACCAATTTCAACATTGGGTATTTTGGTAAAGGCCTTGATGTGTTCAAGTCCCCTGCCATTGGTACCCATTACACCGATCAGTACTTTTTCGTTGGGTGCAAGGTTGCGGCCAAACAAGGGGAATGTTAAACTGCTGGCGCCTATGCCTGCTGCGGCCAGTGCGCTGTTTTTAATGAAATTTCTTCTTTGCATGATTGTATTTTTCATTTATCGGGGATAGCAGTGAGCGCCGGAATGTTTTTGCTGAAACCATTGTAGCCCTCATTCTGGTTTATCTGCTTCTGGGTATTGGCGTCTATTGCGTATTGCGGTACCGGCCACAGTACGTGGTATGGGCTCATGGTATACAAATCACCATGATTGGTTTTTACACCTTTGTTATAAAAGTCGGTTTTTTCCATGATACGGTCGTACCAGAAATTGTCTTTCGAGAAATTCTGCAGCGTATAGGTTTTGCCATTGTAGGCAGCTTTGCCGGTGCTGGCGAAAAGATAAGCCATGCGCACCATTTCTTCGTGGCGGGGCTCTTCGTAAAACAGCTCCCTGTCGCGCTCGTCGAGTATGGTACCTATATCCACTGTGCCGGTAATGGGCTGTGCATTGGCACGGGCACGCACCACATTGATGTCTGCAGCGGCTGCGGCGGCATTGCCTGCCCAATAGTAGGCTTCTGCGCGCAGCAGGTAGGTTTCTGCCAGGCGGTATACATACCAGGGCGTATGGCCTCCGCTGGGTGTGGCGTTTTCATTGTCTTTTACATAGAGTTTGTAATAAGGCCAGTCGAACCAGCAACGAATGGTATCTGCGCAAAGCAGGCCGCCGGCATCATTGTATTTCTGCAGGTGTTTGCCATAGTATGGACTAACACCTTTTAAAGCGGTAGCGTTGTACACATAATCTTCCATGCGAAACCAGGTGCCTTTGGCATGGCGGTAGTCGGTGGTATCTGTCCATATAGCATGGGTGCTGTACCAGGTGCCACGGCAACGGCCAATGCCCCTGCCATACAGCGTGGCCATGTCAAACTCAATTTTGGTAGCATCGCTGGTGCCTTTTTTACCGTCTGGGGTATTGATGTTGGTATAAAAGTTAGGAGCGCCCTGGCGCATGCTGCTCATACCGCCATCGTAGTCGCCATTATTTTTGAAGCCATCCAGGTCAATCACATACATCAGCCCTTCCCCATTTTCAGGCAGGGTTTTGTTGGCAGGGCGGTGCAGATCGTACACCACGTTTTTGGTAGCATCATTTTTCTCCCCGCCAAAGCGGTTGGTCATTAAGTGATAAGCGCCACTGTTAATGAGCTGTGTGGAGCTGGCAATGGCATCATTAAACAAACCTAATGACAGGTTTACTTTCGTAAGCAAATGCAGCACGGCACCTTTGGTTACTTCGCCTTTGGGCACATTGTCGGGCACCCATTGTGCAGCAAACTCCAGGTCGGTTTTCATGCGCTGCAATATGGTCTCACGCTTAACGGTTTGAAAATCGAGTTTTGGGGAACTGTATACGATCATCGCTGTGGGCACATCACCAAAGTTGTTTACCAGGCTGTAGTAACTGTATGCCCGGAAGAAATACGCAGCACCGATTAATGCATTGCGTTTTGCTTTATCGTTGGCGTTGGTGGTATCCCATTTGGGTACATCAATATAGGTGAGTACAGTGTTGGCATATTTTATACGCAGGTAACTCTGATCCCAGAACCAGCCAATGCGGTTGTGATCGGCATCGTTGTTGGGTGCATCAGGAGTGATGTCGATGTTTAAATCCTGTGCAGGGCCTGATTTATCGGTTACACCATCTACGGCTGCATCAGAAAAAATCATTTGTGATATAATGGGTGCACCATCACCATACCATTCGTAACGCAGGTTGCGTTCGCAGGCTACCAGGGCATCCTGCAGGGCATCGGGTGTGGTATAGGTTTTATCGGGCAGGTACAGCGAGGGTGCGTTGGGTTCGAGATATGATTTTTTGCAACCGGCTGCAACCATTAAAGGGAATGTTATACAGAGCAGTTTTTTATTCAGCGTTGTCATACAAAAGCATTAAAGGTGAACAAACATTAGAGCGTGAGATTGATACCCAGTGTATAGGTTCGTGGTGTAGGACCAGGGCCTACATTGGGGTCCCATTCAGGATCCCAGAACTGCCAGTTCTTTTTATACACCGCTACGTTTTTCACGTTGAAATAAATTTTCAGATCCTGTATACCGGCTTTCTGTACCAGCGCTCTTGAAAAAGTATAGGCAAGGGCAATGTTATCGAGCCTTACAAAAGAGCGGCTGCGGTATACGTTGTAACTGGCGCCGCCATCGCTTGAATAAATGCGTGCGAAATCGTTGGTAGGCTTGGTAGGTGTCCAGTACGGGTATACATATGAGTTGGTACGATCCGGGAAACCATCGCGGTTTTTAGCCTGGTTAAACGAACTCATGTGGCCCCAGAGCGAATAAATCTGGAACGAAAAATCAAAGTGCTGCAGGAAGGAGAAATCGTTGCGCAGCGTCCAGCGGAAGCGGGGTTCTGAGTAACCCAGGAACTGCCTGTCTGCATTGGTGTATTTGCCATCGTTGTTTACATCCTGCAGCCTGAAGTCACCGGGCTTTTGTCCGTACCGTGCAGCTGCTGCGGCATCACCATTCTGGTATACGCCCTGTACTTTAATATCCCAAACAGAATTTACATCATGCCCTATAAACCATTTGTTGGTTACATCATCCGGCTCAATGGTGCCGGTTACCTTGCCTGTTGAATCGTACACATTGGCCTTGTCACCATACAGGTGTGCAATCTTGTTGCGGTTCATGGCAAAGTTGGCAGAAGTGCTCCAGGTGAAGTTTTTACGGGTAATGTTGCGCGATTGCAGGTTCAGCTCCAGCCCATGATTATCTACCTCGCCAATGTTGGTGTACACATTGCTGAAGCCCACCATTACGGGTAATGCGCGGTTTACGAGCAGGTCTTTTGTTTTGCTCTTATACACATCGATAGAACCATTGAGTATGTTGTGCAGTATCGTGAAATCCAACCCCCAGTTATAGGCTGCAGTACGCTCCCATTTCAAATCGGGGTTGGCCATGGCGTTTACATACAGCTGTGTTACCAGCCTGGTGGTGCCATCGGTATTTACTTCAAGGTATTTGCCGGTGCTCAGGTTGCTGAGTGCCACATAACGGCCAATATCCCTGTTACCGTTAACCCCATAAGAGAAACGCAGTTTACCATAATCGAGCCATTTGGCTTTAAACCACGGCTCTTCTGTAAAGGCCCAGCCCAGTGCAGCGGCAGGGAAGGTTGCCCATGGGTGTTTTTGGCCAAAGGCAGAATAACCGTCTCTTCTCATGCTTAGTGTAAGCATATAGCGTTCTTTCAGCGAATAGAACAAGCGGCCCATTAATGCAGCACCTGTGCTGTACTGATCGTCACTGCTGATTACCGGTGTTGTGCCGGAGCCCATGCCGCTGTAACCGAGTACATCGCTTGGGTTAAAGTGGTTGTTGGTCATGTCATCTGACCAATACTGGTACTTCTCCGAGTTAACCAGGAATGTGGCATCGATATGGTGAATCCTGTTAAATGTTTTGCTCCAGGTAAACAGGTTATCCAGCTGCCACTGGTATTGCTGGTGCTCATTGCGTTCTGCGGTACCGCCCAGGCTGGCAAAATCCTGGTAACGCGCATCGTTGTGTGTAAAGTTCTGGTACCACTCAAACTGCGGTGAAAAATTCAGCTGGTAGTTAATACCAAAAGGCAATTTCACTTTGGCATACACCAGTGAATTGAGGGTATAATACATTTGGCGTTTAGTAGTGTACTTGGGGCCCGAAAGCGGGTTGCGCGCGCCTGAACCGGCATCATCCTGCGGACTATAACGATAATCAGTAGAATCATCATTGTACATGCCGCCATACGGTGTATTCAAGGTCATCAGCGACCAGTTAACCGGCACCTGGCTTTCGTTGCGCACCGCAAACTGTGTGTTAGCCCCTACAGTAAGCCATTTGTTTACTTTGCCTTCCAGCTTCAGGCGGCTGTTGGTAGTTGAATATTTATCCCCTACCACAACGCCTTCGTTGTTGAGGTAACCGGCAGACCAGTAGTAGTTAAAGTTTTCGCTGCCGCCGGAAAGGCTTAGCGTATAGTTCTGCTGCAGGCCATTGTGAAACACCATATCGTACCAGTTGGTAACGGCACCTTTTTTATAGTCGGTTATTTCAATGGGCTTAAAGTTGAGGCGCTGCAGCCATACGGTAACAGGATCACCTGCACTGTTATCGTAAGCCAGCCATTGCGCCAGCGACACATCGGAAGGCAGTGTGCGCGGATCGTTAAACTGGTAAGGCTTTTGTGTAAAGCCGTGCGTGCTGTTCTCTACATCGGTACGCCAATTCAGAAAAGCCTCGCCCTGGTATACCGGCTGGTTTACGCCCATGGTAGCAACACCCACATTGGTATTGAAGCTTACCACCGGTTTACCGCTTTTGCCGCGTTTGGTGGTAATGATGATGACACCGCTTGCTGCTTTGGCGCCGAATACAGCACTGGCGCTGGCATCTTTCAGTACGTCTACATTTTCAATATCCTGCGGGTTAATATCGGACATGGCGCCATTGTAAATAGCACCGTCCAGCACCAGCAATGGTGTAGAACCTGCGGTGAGCGTGTTTTTGCCGCGTATCTGCAAACTGCCGCCCGGCTTGGCCGATGTAGTAATACCCACGCTAAGACCAGGTACATTGGAACGCAATACATCCTGCACGGACGTGGGGTTTTGTTTTTGCAGCCGCACTGCATTTACTGATGCTACTGCACCCGTGAGGTCTTTCTTTCTTGTAGAACCATAGCCGATGACCACCACCTGGTCGAGCGAGGCAGCGCCTTCCAGCTCCATACCGATGTCGATAGTGGTGCGATTGTCGACTGAGATGGTTTGCATTTTGTGGCCAACGAAAGAAAAGATGAGTGTGCCGTTGGCCGGTACATTGTTTAAACGGTACTGCCCCTTATCATCTGTAGTGGTACCGCGGTTGGTACCTTGCAGGGCAACAGATACGCCACCCAAACCGTTGCTGCTGCCGGGTGCTGTAACCCGGCCGTGTACGGCAATGTTGTTTTGTGCATGAGCAACTGCTACGCACAACAGCAATAACATGTGCAGCAGCAAGCTGAAGTGAGTAAATCTCTTCATCATAAGGCAAGTTTTAGTAATGATTGTTGGAGCACCTATGTTTACAGGGTTACGCACCGGTGGCGCCACGCCGGTGTGCGAAGTGTTTGTGTGGTACGTGCTGTTTAAAAGGGAAACAGGAATCGTTCGTTTCTCACATGCAGGCATACAATAGTGTTGTATGCGGGCAAGCCTGGTTCAATCGTTTTGATTATACAAGTTGATTAAAATTTAGTCACCTTAACAATCCATTGGCTTTTTTATTTACGGAAACGTTTGCGGAGCGCAGGATGAAATGCATCGAACATTCAATGCAGGTATGCATTGAATGTTCGATGCGTTAGCAAGTTTACTGTTGAATGTTGAATGGTTGAGAGGGGGCTATTCTGTTCTCAAACTCTTTACAGGGTTGGCTAATGCGGCTTTGATGGCCTGGTAGCTTACGGTGGCGATGGCGATGGCTACTGCTGAAAAGCAGGCGATGCCGAATACCCACCAGTGAATGCTGATGCGGTACTCATACGATTGCAGCCACTTGTGCATGCCCCAGTAAGCGAGCGGTACGGCTATGAAGAATGAAACGAATACGAGTTTTACAAAATCTTTCGACAACAAGGTGGTGATGCCGGTTACTGATGCGCCCAGCACTTTGCGCACGCCGATTTCCTTAATCCTGTTTTCGGCCATGTAGGCTGAAAGACCAAACAGGCCCAGGCAGGAAATGAAAATGGTGAGCGCAGCAAATGCAGCGGCCAATATGCCCTGGCGTTGCTCATTATCAAATTTAAGGGCATAAGATTCGTCTACAAACTTGTATTCAAAGGGGTATTCGGGATTGTATTTTTTGAAGATGGCTTCCGCTTTTTGCAGGTTGCTGGCAGTGGAATTGTTGCCGTTGAGTTTTATCTGCATTACTTTGAATGTCATAAACTGGCTTTTGGCACCACAGATGAGTATGGGTCTGGTTGGTTCGTACGGACTGGTTAAAATAAAATCTTTCACCACGCCTACTATATGCCATTGAATACCGAGGTCGCTTACTATTTTGCCCAGCGGTTGTTTGAACTTCATTAGTTTGAGCGAAGATTCATTGATGATAAGGCCGGTGGAATCGGTAGGATATTTCTGCAAGTCAAAATCGCGGCCCTGCACAAACTGCAGGCCTGCAGTGGCTCCCAGGCCTTCATCAGCCAGGTATCGGTCGAAGGAAGTTTGGTCGTTCGGGTCTTTGCCTTCCCAGCCCTGGCCCCATCCATTACTCCACCTTTCAGTAAGCGGCGAGTTGGTTTTGGTAACAGATTTGGCTACACCGGCTGCCAGCAATTCATTTTTTATGAGTGCGTAGTTCTTGGGTATATCGCCTGTCATAAACTGGTACACCAGGTTGTCTTTGTTGTAGCCTGTTTCGCGTTCACGGGCATAATCCATTTGCTGTTTGATAACGATGGTGCTTACAATCAAAATAATGGCAAACGTGAACTGCAATACCACCAGCACTTTTCTTGGTGTTATTAATGCATTCACCTTTTTAAATGTACCCTTTAATACTTTGATGGGCATAAAAGAAGACAGGAAGAATGCCGGGTAACTGCCGGCCAGCAAACCGGTGAACAGCACAAAGCCCACCAGTGCCACCCATGTGTATATGCTGCCAAAATTCAACGACAATTCTTTATTGGTAAGTTGATTGTAAGCAGGCAGTGTTAGCTGTACAATAACAATGGCTACCACACCTGCCAGTGCGGCGATAAAAACAGATTCACCAATGAACTGGCCTATGAGCGAGCCTTTGCGCGCGCCTACCACTTTCCTGATACCCACTTCTTTTGCCCGCTTTTCACTTCGGGCAGTGCTGAGGTTCATAAAATTGATGCAGGCGATGAGTAAGATTAATGCAGCAATAACGCCAAACAGTTTTACAAAGGTGCTAAGTCCCCCACCATCTTCTACCCCATTGGTAAAGCTTGAATACAAACGCCAGCG
The DNA here is from genome assembly GCF_003412455.1 of Deminuibacter soli. Classification (GTDB taxonomy): domain Bacteria; phylum Bacteroidota; class Bacteroidia; order Chitinophagales; family Chitinophagaceae; genus Deminuibacter; species Deminuibacter soli. The sequence goes on from NZ_QTJU01000005.1 coordinate 353,832, forward strand.
GCTGAGGGGATACATAAACTGCTCCCATTTCATTTTCTTTGCATCCTCACTGTATTGCTGGCGCAATACTTTAAGTTTGGCAGCTGCAGCAGCAAAATTGGCGTTAGGCTTCAGCATTACGTAAGTTGGTGTGCTATTGTCGTTCCAACCCAAATCCTGTCCCTCCCTGTATTTAAATCCCAGGCGGGATAATAAGTAATCAAAGTTAAACCTTGTATTGCCGGGCAAATCTTTCAGCACACCGGTAACAGTGTAATTGTCTTTGTTCTCCATCCGCACCACTTTGCCTATGGCATTTTCGTTACCAAACAGGCTTATCGCTGTTTTATGCGTAAGCACGATGCCGTGTATATCGTTCAACGCTGTGGCTGCGTTGCCCTGCAACAGGGGGAAGGTGAACACCTGCAGAAAACCGGTATCGGCATATATACCTGACTTCATTAATTTCTTATCCCCTACCGTTAGCAAGGCTGTGTTGCTGTTTGTTACCCTTACCACCCGTTCTGCTTCGGGTACGTCTTTTTGTATGGCTGGCCCCAAAGGTGCGGGTACGGTATTCCAGCAAGAGAGGTCACCTTCAAACCTAACGCGGTTCCATATTTCGTAGATACGGTTTTTGTTTGTATGAAACTGGTCGTAACTGTATTCATCCTGTATCCACAACAGGATTAATATAGCGGCGGCCATGCCCACTGCCAGGCCGGTAATGTTAATGGCAGAAAAACCTTTGTTACGCAGTACGTTGCGGTAAGCCAGTTTGAAGATGTTTTTAAGCATAGTGCACGTTGAGCAGCCAACCTGGTGCCGGAGTTTTAAGGCATTTGTTTACAATAAGTTACCGGGTTTTCTGCGGGGTTAACTTGTTCGGTTTTGATACAGGGGTGGGCGGTTTTGTTGTGGAAGGTTTGAAGTTTAAGGTTTAACGTTGGAACGGAGCGAAGGAGCAACAGCCGTTCAAGGGTTCAAAAGGTTCAATAGTTCAATTTGGGAATACTGTATCGCACTTATAGCGACAAATTGATAAGCCTTGCTCCTGCTTACTTATCCGACTGAATATCAAACATCTCTGAACAAAATGGCTAGCTTTTTCTATGCCTGATTCTATAAACTTGCAACGCTGCTGAAAAATAAACTGGGCTAAGGGGCAGTTCTTCGTGCTTATCATCATTACAAATATCTCCCACCTAATAACATCAACCTAAAATTAACAATCAATGGCAACACCCACTCCTGAACAAGTTAAAATTGTGCAGCAAAACCTGGTAAATATGCAGGCTTTTAATGGCTACATTTTTTCGCATGGCAAACCCTGCATATTGAATGCGTACCTGCTGCTGACGATACAGGATAACAACGATCCTGGTCTTGCGTATGGACTTAGTTTTTTTGAAGCAGCTTTTGCAGCCTTAGCGGGTGAGCTGGGCGCATTGGGTGCATTGTGCGCCGGTTATCTTAACAATGTTATCAACAACTGGCTGGGCAACCCGCCCAATAACCTGAACCAGCAGTTTGCCAGCCTGGTTACCCGTTTTAACCAAACATCTATTGATATTGATGCGGGTTTGGCAGGTGTTCACGATGATTTGAACAACCCGGCCAGGCTGCAACAAACCTGGGACAGCAAATTTACCTTTAATGGCCGCACTGTTACTATGGGCGACATGGCCAGTGAACATTTTCCCTCGGAGATTGAAACACCCTTTATTAATGCCGCTAAAAAAGCCATTAAGGCTATTGACCGTAGCATATGGAAGCAAATGCTTGTTGCCAACTATTGGATACCTTACCGCGGCCAATACCGAACCGACTATAAAGACAAAAATGTGCCGCCCATACCTTATTGCGAGGATGTGATTAAAAGCTTTAAAAGCTGCGAATGCAGCTACTTCTGGCACCAGGGCGGTGGCGGCGACTGCAGTCTGTGGATTGTAGTGCAATATGACATAGAACTAAAAAACGTGAGCGGCTTTTATAATTTGCCTGATGCTGCCTGTGACTATGTTTTTATTGACAGTATGCCCGGCAAAATTATTAACGCAGACGGCCTGTTTACACGTGGTGATGTTGCGCAGTTTTTAGGTATCAAGATTATTAACGACACTACCGCAACCAACAAGAGGTATATTACTGCCGTACACGAAGGCAAAACGCTGATGGACCTTTTTAATGCCCAGGGTCGTGCAGCGATAGAACAGCAGGTAATACAAAATGCAAAGGAAGACCCGATATTTGCCATTAAACTAACCCGGGACGCGAATAAAACACTAGAGGAGTTTTTTGATATTGTGATACCACCGCATTTTAAGCTGACTGTGGTGATTGAAGACCCGATGAACTTCGGGCTGGTGATACCCGCAGCAAAGATGGCGGAGCAGGTGAAGGAGGCAGCGGTGTTGTAGGTAACAAAGGCTCAACAGCATAAACACTGTTGAGCCTATACATTTATACAGTATTAACGCCAGCCTAAGCCGGGCGCTACGTATTTAAGAATAGAAGAAAGCACGTGTACGTTATACTCAACCCCAAGGGTGTTGGGTATGGTTAACAGTACGGTGTCGGCTTCCTGGATGGCTTCGTCTTGCGCGAGGTCTTTAATCAGCTGGTCGGGTTCGCCGGCGTAACTTCTTCCAAAAATGGCGCGTTGATCAGCTTCTAAAAAGCCGATTTTATCCTCGCCTTTGGTGTCGTGCCCGAAGTATTGCCTGTCCTGCTCAGTGATCAGCGCAAAGATTGACCGGCTTACAGACACCCTAGGCTCGCGCTGGTGCCCTGCTTTTTTCCATGCTTCTTTGTACAGCCTTATCTGTTCTGCCTGTTGTACATGAAATGGTTTGCCACTCTCGTCAATTTTGAGGGTAGAACTCTGCAGGTGCATGCCGTTTTCGGCCGCCCATACAGCTGTAGCATTGGTAGCTGCGCCCCACCAGATACGTTCCCGTAAGCCTGCGGAATACGGCTCTAACCGCAACAACCCCGGTGGATTGGGAAACATGGGGTACGGGTTGGGCTGTGCAAACCCCACACCTTTTAATTTATCCAGGAACTCCAGCGCTTTCCTACGCCCCATATCTGCATCGGTTTCGCCCTCAGCAGGCTGGTAACCGAAATAACGCCACCCATCAATTACCTGCTCCGGTGACCCTCTGCTAACGCCCAGCTGTAATCGCCCGCCGGAAATTAAATCTGCCGCGCCGGCGTCTTCCACCATGTAGAGCGGATTTTCGTAACGCATGTCAATAACCCCTGTTCCTATTTCTATGCTTTTTGTTTTGGCACCAATGGCCGACAACAAGGGAAACGGGGATGCCAGCTGTGCCGCAAAATGGTGTACACGGAAATAGGCACCATCCAACCCGATTTCTTCAGCAGCCACCGCCAAATCGATAGACTGCAGCAGCGTGTCGCTTGCAGTACGGGCCCTATAGGCCGGATGATTGGCCCAATGCCCGAATGACAGAAATCCTATTTTTTTCATACTACTCCTTTCTGGTGCGAAGTTCCGGGAAATAACCAGTATGGCAATGGATGGATGAATTTACCACTTCATAAGATTCAATCCCCTCTGCCGTTCCGTTCCAGATGCTTTTAAAAAATTTATTTCCCATTTGGCCTCTTATTCCATATTGGTCTGACCAATTGAGGCATGGAGTAAACAAAAAAATCCTGTAAAAAGGGCTGTCACAAAACTTCGAGACAGCTTCTTTTATTCGCGTACCTGATGAAATCCTCTTTGTTTAACGCAATAGAAGGATATTAATTAGACTCTCGATACAATCACTTCAACTAATCATCTACCTTTTATTTTCCTGGACACATATTTTCAAGAAGTTATTTCTATTGCCATTTGCCTGTTAAAATCAATTCCTTTAACCCTTTGCGCAACGAGTCATATTGCTGTGCATTTACCTGCCTAACCGAAGATGAATCAGACAATTCCTTATATGTGATGACGTAATAAATTGTATCCGCATCCTTTGTTTCTGGATTAGCTTTAGCATACAATAAATTTTCATTTTTATATAAGGCAGATATGGATGATTGCAAGATTGGAATATAATCAGACTCTCCCTTTCTTTTGCCGATCCTTATACCATCACCATTCATTTGAATTAAATAAATATCATCTACAATCTGCATACGCTTATCTAGCCACATATCGTTACATGCACAAAAAGCAAACAAAAGACTTAATAAATATCGATTTTTTAACATTGTAACTAATTTTGTTTTAGTGGTGTTGTTATTTTTTGTAGCGTATTATCCTTGTCATTACCATAATTTGTTTTTGGGGCTACCGTTGCTTCCAAAGGGGCAATCCATATATATCTTTGATATGTAGATCCCCAGGGAATAAGTTTTCCATTTTGACGATATATACTATTACCCTTTTTCTGATGATCCGTAACCGACTCCCTTGTCTTCGAATCTGACAAGGTAAACAAACCTGTTTTTCCGTCTTCCAAAACATCAATACGCAAATTATAAGAACCTAAAAAATGCTGGGTTGTTAAATAAGAACCAGCACCACCTTTCACACCACCATTTACTATAGATGGAACCCAAATATCCTTAGCGCCCTCACTGTATGTCATTGTATGATATTTTGAAAACGTCTCACCTGGATTAATTACTCCGTCCGACAAGAAAGCCTTAATTGCATCATTTGTTGCAGCTTGAACAGATGGCATCTGTTTAATATCATTCAACATTTTGCCACCAACAATAATCGAGTTTTCAGCACCCTGCCCTGTCATAAATTCAGAAAACAGGGTAGTCTTATTTATGTTTGCAGGATCATAAAAAGGGTTGTACTCTTTCCTTACCGAATAATCCTTATAGCCTCTTTTATTAGGGTAGCCATACTTGTCGTTGGAAAAATCCAATGGGCCTAAGTTTTCAAACTTCATGATAGCCCCTGTGGGATAAGCATGCTGGACATACATTTTACCTACAGGAAGTGCCTTAATTGTTTCATCATAAGCCAAATCAACGGCTACCACTTTTCCTGTAGAATTGTGCTGAATTGTCTTCATAAACGCTTCGGCGCCATCCAAATCTACAGCTATAATAGGTTTATTGCTGGCAAATTGATATGGTGTCAGCATAGGAAATTTGCTACTCATAGGATCAATACTTAAAAATCTTGCAAGTCTGGTATCATAAATCCTCATCCCATAATCCTGCTCGTTCCCCTCACCCTTCACTTCGTTATCATTCTCCTTCCCGTTAAACCCATACCGGTAGCCACTTCCGTTATACACCCTGCCCGGCATCTCCATACCAAAAGGGTAGTAATCTGTGGCACTCATTACTACGGGCTCGTAGTGGTCGATGGTGGTGTTGTTGAGGCTAACGGGCTGGCGGCGGTTACTTACTGTGGCCAGTACATTGCCGAGGTGGTTCGTTAATTCATATACCTTTTGACCCCTTACTGCTGTAAAGGTATAACCTGCGCCTAAACCGGGAAGATAGGTTATCTCAGAAGTTTCACCTTTAAATTGGTCATAAACAGCTTGCTCTACTACCTTGCTTTCGGGAACAATAAGCTCTTCGATTTTTAGATCAATGGCGTTCATGCGCGCATATAAAGCCTTCAAATTGGCGGAGACATCCTGTTTATAAGCAAACCGGTATACGTCTCCTGATGAATCTGGAACGGCATTTTTCTTTATCAGCTGTGCGGCGCTTTCCATCGCATCCTGCCACTGCAGCTCAAACCATCCCCGATATAATAAAAAAACATCCGTTTTTTCTTTCAGCAGCAAATTGTATTTGTCTGTTAACAGTGGAACGCTGTCTGTTGATTGTTGCTGCCTGTTGTAAACATACAGTTTACCCGGCGCCGTTTTATACAGTATTATTTTATTGGCAGCACTAAACGGTTCAATATTGTGGTATACTGTACTATCCTCACTCTTCTCCATCGTGCCCAGCCGTTTGGCGTCAATACTGAATGGTTGATCATTGAACAACAGGGTTGGTGCTATACAATTAAAGTAAGCCATTCGCAGCAAAACGCTCCGCTGGATGCCTTCTAAGGCCATCAGCTTTTGTAAGGATGTTTTAGCCGACTGTACCGGCTTTGAGGCGAATATGGCCTGGTAATTTGAACGGGCATATTGAAACACAGCCTGTTTGCCCGATAAGCGATAAATATTCCTGACAGCTTTTACATCAGCAATGTACCCGTTGAAAATGTTTTGGTATAACGTAAAAGGGTCAATGGCACGGGTAGTAATAGCCTCGTATTCATCCCTGTTAAAGTGGCTGAATCAAATAAACGCCCGTGACAGGTAAACCAGTTTAAGGTGTGAGTAGCGGTATTAAGCACCGCCATGTTTACCAGCATAGAGCTGTTAAGCCGCCCGTAACCAATTAGCCCCGGTTCATTGGCCATAGCGCGTTTTAAAACAGGATGTACCCTGGCATCGCGCTGTATATCGGTTTGTGCATAAGAATGTGAAAGGAAGAATAGGAATGAAAGCAGAAAAAATAGCCGTCGCATAAGTTTGGGTTGATGCAGCTAATATAATGATTTGCCATTATATGGATACAATAGAAAAAAATTGAAAGCGGCTTTTAGTAACAAAAAGCCATTCGTGTAAAAAGAATAAACTGGTATTTGCCGTTTACTTGCAGCTACAATAGCCAACTGCTAATATTGCGGCCAATTACCAAAATTAACCCAACATGAATGCTTGTAAAAGAGGCTGGCTGCTGCTGGCCCTATTCACCGCTGTGTGCAGCCAAATGTACGCGCAAAGCAGTACCAATTTTAGACCCCGCTTAAGCACTGCGTACAATGCCGATTCGCCAACGCCTGAAGATTCATTCTCTATTCAACGGCTGGGCACTTTTGGTTTGTAGAAACACAATATAACGGCTGTAAATCAATTTTATCATAATATATTGGACTAAATTTGTCTTTTATTTTGACGGCTAATAAGTATAATAAAACTGGCATTTACTTGTGATGTGCTGCTATAAACTTGTACAATTTGTTAGCTAGATCTATTGCCTCTTTGCTTATATCTTCTTTCACCTGTATGTAGTCAACGGCTTTCTTGGCAAATTCAACTTTATTTGCAATCGCCCCTGACACACTGGCAAATTTGCTTTCGTCAGTTTTAATTGAATCCAGATACTTTCCTAGATATTTATTCTTGTAATGTTTTTCTTCTATTTTAGCCCCAGCTTTAATATTATTTTCACCAATAATGGCTGTTAAAACGGATGCAGAAAGAAGGTTTTCTATTTCATTACATTCCAAACAATAATACCTATCCCCCAGTTTGTCTTTTAATTGAGCATGCCTTTTCATCTTCTTCGTCTGCGTTTTCTTTCTACCGTTGTGCTTTTCATGTCCCGCATCATCTTTATCAGTAATAAGAAATAACTTACCGCATAAGTTCTCTACGGCGATATTAGGGTGTGCTGGATCTTCATCATCTAAAAAAGACCAATGAGTAATATTATTACCTCCATATTCGACAAATGAGTAATGCTTTTCTTCATAATATTTTAAGGCTTTATTCTTTTGAATTATTTCTAAATACTTCCGCAAATAAATTCTATCTGTTATGCCTTCAACCCATATTGTGCAATTCGATAGAAAAACAGATGAATTTCTAACTCCCAACAAAGCCAGTATGTTGATCTCCGTATTTTCAACATTTTTGATTATAAATGTTGGCTTTTTTCCGATGTCTTCCGATTTTTCAAAAGTATAAACTGCTACGCCCCTATAGTCAAAAGTCAAATCAAGTATATGATTCGAATGTGTGGTTATGAAGTACTGACAATTTCTAAATTCATCCTTTAGTAACGTTTCGATAAGCAGTCTTTGAAATCCTGGATGTAAATGAGTTTCTGGCTCTTCAATAAAAACTTTCAATGAATCATTCTTAAAGAAGAAAACCGGATATAACAAAATTATTAAAGATTGTATGCCATCACCTAGATTGTAAATTGGTTCCTCATGATTACCAATCTTTACATAAACTACTGGTTTTTTATGTCGGGGAATCAGTTCAACTTTTGCATTATTAAAAAAAGTTTCTGAGATAAATTTGCAAAACCTATTTAACGTCTCCCTCTCTTCACCGTCACCATTGTAAAACCTGTTAACGTCATCATATAAATTTAATCCAGTGTATATATCATCTTCCAGTTTATTTCTTTTTACCTCCGTAAAATAGTCAAACACTGTTCTATCCTTATAGTTATCATATTCATTTAAAAAGGAAATTTCTCCGACAGCCGGCCTTTGAATTGGCCTTAAACCTCTTAACACAGGTATATAAATCCGTCTAAATTTATAGTGTACAGATTGTGAATTTCCACCTACCAACTGTTTAATGTCATTTAGGCATTCTTGGGTAGTTAGCAATAAATTATTGAGCTGCGGAAAATTAGAAATCATCCCTTTCAGTATTCTTTCAGTTTCCCTCAAAATTTTAAATACGAGCTCATAGCTCACGAATGGTGTCAAATATATGAAGGGAAAAAATTTTTCAACATCCATTCTAATGGATTCAAAGGCATCATGTTCGTTAAAAAAATTATTTTTCTTAAGTTCGTCAATAAAATATTGAAATCTCTCATTAATAAAATTTCTATCTGCAACGGGGCTGAGAAATTTCAACTCTTCATCAGCAAAAATCTTCCTAAGAAACCTACTTTTACCAGAGTTATTTTCTCCAACTAAAATGTTTAATCGAGCTAGATTATCCAAATGGCCAGAGTTGCTAGCATACTTATATTCGTTATAAAGATCGTTATCAATACCTAGCGCGGAAAAGAATATATTCTCCATATGGATAATTAAAAAAAAGGCTGCCAATTTTACGATTGACAGCTATCATCAATTGGACCAATTTTCTATTTTTTACTTAATAATTCTTCTAATAATTTTACTTTACTACCCTCACTCTCCAACAGCCTTTCATACAACTTCTTATTCTCTTCCATCAGTTCAAGCAATTAATATAGATACGTTGTCATGATTGGTAACGGTGTTACCTATGATATTAATAGCAACGTCTTCACTAAAATTCCTGATCGCCTCTGCAGGCACTTTTAGTACCTGGGCAATTTGTTCCATCAGGTCATCGTCAATGCAGTCTTTGTCTCCGAGCAGGGTAACTTTTTTCTGAGTACAGTCATCGCCCATTTTGGCGGCGAAGGCTTCCTGTTTAATGCCCATTATTTCACGTATGCGCTTTACGTTTCTGCCTTCGTGTACTTGTTAGCCATAGTTGTTAGGGTAGTAAACAAATATAATAAAATGCACCAGTTTGTACCAATGTAGTAAAAAGCCTGAACAAAGGTGCATAAACTGAACAAAACTGAAGCTGTTTGTAAACGGATAAAACATCCCCAGCAGCGGCATATTATATGCTCCAAGCAGCATAAAATATCCCAAAAACTGGTATACACCAAAGCCCAACACCTGCTTTGCAGCGAGGTTAACAAAAAACAGGCGCCAATATGCTTGCCAATGCCCCATAAGGTGTTTACCCGGTATTACGATGAGGGATGCAACCTGCTGGCAAGCGCCGCCACTTGTTTGCAAAGCAATAACCTGCCCGTTGCCGGGCTGCTGCTGCACCATGCTAACCTGCTTTTTTACAATAGCCTGCTGGCAAGTTTTTTTAACTACCCGCAATCCAGCCTTAATATTACTACCCTGCGCGAGCATGTTATGGCCTACATACCCAATATGCCAAATGTGTTTGCAAACGAAAGGGAAACATTTTACTACCTGTGCAGCACCCGCTGCTGCAAATTAAAATCTGGGGAAGATAGTTCGATGGTTTTATGGCTTAATGGTTTTATTGTAACTGTACCATCTATATGGTAGCATTAACAAACTACATGGATAGTTATTTACCAGTAATGCTATGGACGGGGTAATACACTTAAAACCTCAGCACTGCCGCGTTATCCGGTAACACCGTTGTTACTGTATCGCCGGTAGTGCCGGTGTATTTGGGTTGAACAGATGGGTTTGAAGGGTAAGCCTTACCGTTAAACTGAACCAGGTATGGCGTGCCGCTGCTTGGTACAATTAAATCGTGCCAGCCTTTGGTGGTGTGGTTGCTTATAATAATAGGGCCGCTTACAATGGTAAACGCGGTTATCTTCTCCCCTTTGTTATTTAACAGGTAAACAGTGCATCCTCCGCTGCCGCAGAAATACCGGCCTTTCATGCCTGCAAATATTTCAGGCCGGCCATCGCCATTGATATCGGCGGTTGAATAGGTGAATTGCCGGTCGTCACTGTTGAGGGATTTTAAATCATTGGTCAACAGTTTGGTGGTAAGTGCCTGTTTCACGAGTGCCACTACTGCATTGGTTGTATCTGCAGCTGCGGGCAGCGCCGCGGGTTTTACATTGGTATGATCTGCACTGTCGGTGGGTTTGGCCCGGGCCGTGCTGTCGTTAACGGAGTGGCCTGGGCCTGCATTGCAAGCCAGGGCGGTAAAAAGCACTAACAGGGCGGCGAATAATCTTGTGTACTTTATAACGGGCATATCACATGGTTTAAGTTAATAACAATAACAAAACAGCAAACACGCGAAGATGTTGTGTTCGTTAGGTATCTAATTGCGCCATCCATACGGTGGCATTGCCGCAGTCGGGGTCGTCTTCTTTGTAGGTGAGTATGCGAAAGCCATTTTCGTGAAGCAGCTGCAGGTGTTACTTATGGATTTAGGGAACAAGGTCTGCCATTTTTTATTTCTTCGTATGCGGTTGGGAATGCAAATACTTCTTTTTTCCCTTCTAGGGTATTGCTTCTTGGAATTTGGGTCCCTATTTTCTTTGCCATTCGTCTAAGTTTGTTCCAAAACTTTTCAGTTGTCTGTTCTGCACCATTTCCAATTAATTTATAATGATTGCCAATCCAACCAAAGTTTGACATTCTAATTTCTTGGTCATGTGGAAGATTTATTTCCAAATGAATTACACCTGGATATCCTGCACCGAAATATGGAATTCTTGAATTAGCTCCGGTTCTTATCTCCGTCCAACCCAACCATGGATTATCAACTTTACCATCTTCATTCGAATCTTCCTTGTGAAATTTAAGTGTAACGCTACCGTTATTGGCTTCAGGCAGCGGAAGTTGTCCAGAAGGAATGTGCCATAGGTTATACTCAGCATAATTTGGAATTACAAAGTTGTATCCATCACCAAAATTTTGATTACCAATGTCATTTTTTATGGTGTGTTCCTTTTTTGCAATCCATTTTTTGTGTCCATTAGAAACTAAAAATGCAATTTCTTCTTCTTGATTGAGCCAATCATTCAAGAAGTCAATGTCTTTGTCTAATAAATACATTGGAATCCATGCCATAGTAGAGTGTCTCGTTTCGTTGCTGCCAACGAGCAGGTATTGCCGATGGAATTCCGTCCGTCCGGAACTGCTGCCTGGCTTTTGATAAAGTTAAATATTAAGAACCAAAGTTGGGCTTTATTTGTTGAGACCGAACCACACCGCAACAGAATTACCGCTGCTTATTGCTTCAATGTCAAGCCCCACTATTGGCAATACTAATGTTATGCGTAAGCTTTTACGTCATCCTTTTTTCTTCTTTGTCTTGTGAAATTGAAATCCGTCACATTCAATGATAATTTTTACGCTTGGGTCATTGGGAACCCATATAAAGAAGTCTGGCCGTATTGCGGTATTATCAATTTTAAGATTTGAAAAAAAGCCTGAAGTGTTATGTGATAAAAGTAAAACTCAAATATTGTTCAGCAATAGAGTGGTGGCTAAACTCTTCAACATTTAAACCTTTGAACTGTTAAAACCTTAAGCTGGCTTTTTACAAACTGGTCGATGTGAACAGTCTAATTACCGATACCTGGCTTATTTATCAGCAGAAATGCTTAAATTGATGATATAAACCTACTATAGTGCACAAACAGCTGAAACTGTTTATACTATCTATTTTCCTGCTACCGGGCCTGTACAAGGCCCAGGCCCAGGTTATAACCAGCCTGGAAGAAGTGCAGCCTTATTTTTATAATCTCCCCCTATCGGCGAGTAAAGAAGCGCTGCTGCAGGAAGCAAAACGGCAGTTCCCCAACAATACCATCGACAGTTTTAAAATCATCGGCAATTCAAAGGTATATTTTGAAGATACTACGGTGGTGTATGATTATTTTCATAAACGCCCCATTCGTGCTACGCTGCGTATTTTTCAATACCTGCCCAAGGCCAATGCTTTTCAAAATGATACTGCGCTGCATGTGCAGGTAAGCGCTTTTTATGGCACCGGCAAAAAGGCCAAGCGGCATATGTACAATACTTACAGTACGCTCCGCGATTTGTTGAATGGGAAGTTTGCACAGCAAAGTTCTGCCTGCATTTTTGCTGCGCGACAGGTAGGCTCTTTTACTTCTTTCTCTATGCAGGATACGATGCATGCGCCACGTGTGGTTGTGTGCTGGGATAAGGATGGCAGCCTGCCACTTTGTTTGGCGTCAATCACGTTTATCCAGCCTTCTCAGGAGCGGTGAGTGGTGAGTTGATCTTAGCGAATTTTTTAACCGCGGAGGTCGCAGAGAAAACGCCCGCAGAGGGCACAAAGGATAGCGAATTTATGGCATAAGTATAACGAAAGAAAACGCCTCTGCGGTAACCCGGCAGAGGCGTTTGTTATATACAATTCTATTGTTTTGCTCGTAGCTCGAAGCTTGCAGCTCGCAGCTATTTCCTGAGTTTTTTGAACACTTTCACAGCACCATCCTGGGCTATTTGCAGGATGAATTTTTTGGTATCGTTTTCCATAGAAACATAATAGTTGAGGCCGGTGGCGGTGTAGTTCATTTCAATGGCTTCGGTGGCGGTGTAATCCTGGTATTTTTCTTTGAGGGTGGTTTGTGCTGCTGCAGGTAAATCGGTAAGGTTTACTGCGCGGCTGGTGCCCAGGAAGGTGCCGTCTTCATCATAGAAAGCCTGCATGTTCAGGTTGTCAACGGTGAAGCTGATGGTGGTAACCATGCCGTTCATTTTCCAGTTGATGTTGCTGGCTGCCGGCCATGCTTTTTTAAATGAGGTGCTTACTTTTTCAGTATTGGTACCAGCAAATGCAGTGGCAGTAAGACTGATAGCGATAACGGCGGCGAGGATAAGCTTTTTCATAAACGTAGTTTTTATAATTTTTTTGTTGTTTGCGTTTGATGTTAGGTATAATGCCAAACCGGTGCCATGTGGTTACGACAGCCGTAACTGATTGATAATTAAGCAAACTTTGAAACGTTAAAGAAAAGCAGTTGTACGTAAGCGGACAGTTTTCTGTTCACAAGCGGACAGAAGGGTTAAAAGTTTACGTGTTTCAATGTTCAAGGATGGAAGCGAGTGAATTAACCGCAAAGGCCGCAAAGAAAATACGCAGAGCACGCAAAGAATGCGCAGGTGGGGACACCAGCGCAGGCGGGCGGAGACACAAGCGCATGTGGGACACCAGCGCAAGCTACATAAAATAAAAGCCACGCGGTGCGTAGCTTTTATTTATTCACTATTGACTATTCATTATTCACCAATGGCCCCCACTCACCACTCACTACATTCCACAAAAAAGAGGCCGTCTCAAAAGTATTTGGGGCGGCTTTTTCAATATTGGCCGGTATACCACGCTATATAGCGGAGACTTTGATTAAGTGAGGTAAAATTATAAGATCACAGGATTGTGTTAGTAGAAGGGCGTTTGTTTGATTGATTTAGCCTGCTTTTTTAGGCTATTTTCTTTCTTAAGTTGTGTG
>NZ_QTJU01000006.1 GCF_003412455.1 Deminuibacter soli
AGCAGTTACAACGGCTTGTGCCTAAAGCAATCAGGCACTATAATGAAAAAAGAATCCATCAAAGCCTGGGCTGGCGTTCTCCGGCAGACTATGAACGCTGGCTGAAAGGGCTGAAGAAAGCACAAAGGCCCAAATGGAAAATCTATAAAAAAGAAGCCTCGTTGCAAAGCAATGTCTTTTGCAAATGAACCGCTTTAATCAGCTGTATCAGAAAAAACATTACTTTACAACGAGGTCTATTATCTACAAAAAAAGTCAACCTTATTCAGGCAAGTACATTTATTCACTATTGACTATTCACTATTCACCGGCTTTCACTCACCACTCACCTTATCCTTACCTCCAGCGTTACCCCATACGTTGCCGGATCGCCCAGTTTAGCGGCACCGAAATCGTAGGCATAGCTGATGTATTTTTTGTTCAGTACATTTCTTGTCCAGCCCCATAGGGCATATTTGCCGGCCTGTATGCCGGCGCGCAGGTTGAACAGGCTGTAAGCGGGCTGCTGAATGGTATTGGCAATGTCGAAATACGTATTACCGAGGTAACGCCACTCACCTCTTGCCATGACCTGCAAAGGTTGTTTGCCTTTAAACGTATGTGTGTATTGCAGGGCCAGCATCGAAGTAACAGCAGGGGTAAACACCTGTGCCCTGCCGCTTAAATCGACCGGCTCGCCGTTCTGCGTGGTTTTATACGCCTGGTAGCGTGCATGTGTGTAGCCTGCACTCCATTGCAGCTGCAGGCAAGGTAAGGGCAAGCCTGCTATTTCTGCTTCTGCGCCGCGTGTGTGCAGTGTGCCGGTGTTGCGGATAATGGTCACAGCTTCAGGCATCAGCAAAGTGGGCACCTGTGCATGACTGAGCGTGGTATAAAAAGCAGCCAGCCGTACCTGCCAGCTGCGGTTAAACAATTGCTGCCGCACACCGGCTTCATAGTTGTGGCTATGCTCCGGCTGATAGGCATACAACGGCGGTTGAGACGGATCGCCCGATAAGTCGGTGAGCCCGCCAGTACGGAAGCCCTGGCTGTAATTAAGATACCCAAACAATTGTTCACTGAATGTATAACCCAGCGATAGCCTGGGAGAAAAAGCGTGATAGGTAACCATTGCGGCTGTATCTGCAAAGCTGGTCATCCAGTCTGTTGGAGGATCGTGCCGGTATTCGCCCAGTACGCGTTTGTGCTGCCGGGCTGCATCATAACGCAGACCGCCGGTAACAGACAGGGCCGGTGTTAGCCGGTAAGTAACATCACCATACAGTGCTGCGCCTGCATTGTAGGTATTGGTGGTATTGCGCGTGGTAAACAAAGAATCACCCACACCCAGCAAAGCAGCGGCTGCGCCATAACGTGTAGCCTGTTTTACCGGTGCATCCTGGTAAAAACCATACGCCCCTGCACTCCATTGCAGTGCCGATGTATTGCCCGCAGGTGAACTGAAACGGAACTCCTGCGTGTACACGTTTACCTTATTCCAGTGTTTACCATAGTTGTTGATGACAGATACGGCATCGAGCGGGGAAAAGTCACCATCAACCGGGTTGGCATAATAGCGGTAATTCTTTTGCCAGGCAGTTTGCGAGGTAAACTGTATACCGCTGCTGCTGTGTTGTACCACCAATGAGGTGTTTATGGTATTGTCAACCATGGTGCCATTGGCATCCTGGCTTATCACAAACGGATGCGCTAAAGCCGATGTTGCATCAGGCGCCAGCGGAAACGCGCCCTTGTTGCGGCCGTTGCTGTGTTTTACATTTAACTGCACACGCCAGTTATTGCCTGGCTGGTAACGCAGGTAATAATTGCCGGTAATACGATGCTGCCGGTCGTATTTACTGTTGGTATAGGTATTGGTATAAAAGCCGCCGGATGCGCTGTATTGTGCGGCGGCTCCCAGGTACAGCTTGTGTTTAACCAATGGTATCCGGGCACCGATGGTATACCGTTGCAAACCGGCATTGCCTGCATCCAGGTCTGCAAAAGCCTCCGGCTGGTCTGTTGGTTGTTTGGTAATAATGTTCACCACACCGCCCATGGCATTGCGCCCGTACAAAGTGCCTTGCGCACCGCGCAGTATTTCTATACGCTCCACATCAACCAGTGAAGCGATATAGGTATCCAGTCCAAACTGGTTTACCCCATCGATATAAGTAGCAACCGCCTGATCATACGAAGTAGTAACGATACCGCGGATACCGGTAACATTGCGGTTATCCCCTGCATCGGCTGCATACGTGTTGGGGGCAATGGCCGTAACATCTTTTACATCCCACAAACGCCAGGCTTTTACCTGTTGCGCAGTAATACCGGTTACGGTAAAAGGCAGTTGCTGCAAAGCGGCTTCCTGTTTACCTGCAGTAACCACTACTGCATCCAGCTGCCGTGTAACAGTGCTGAGCTGAACCTGCACGGGTACATTTGCCACAACCGGGTATTGTGCAGCAGCATAACCCGTGGCCTGTACCTGTAACTGGTAAACGCCTGCAGCCGGCACATGCAGCGTAAAATTGCCTGTACTGCCGGTAACAGCAGAACGATCTGTATTCAGCAAATGAACTGATGCGCCTGCAATGGCCGCACCTGCAACAGTAGTAACCTTACCTGAAATAACCTGGGCAACGGCTGCGACCGAGCATAACATACAGCCGGCGAATAATAGCAGTGTTCTCATAACAATCGTCTTAAACCGGTTGGTAGCCGGCGCGGATGGCAAGGTACGGTTTTCGTTGTTTGAAGGTTTCACGTTTGAAGGTTTAACGTTTCACCCTGGGGTTTAGTAGTTTCATTGTTCAATAGTTTCATTGTTCAATGGCTCTTTCTTCTGTTAACCTTTTTATTTGTTTCCCGGTTACTTACCGGGTGAAAATGACTGTCTTCCATTTGGCTGAAATAGCGATCATTTGGTACAGCCGCAAATCTGCAGGTGTTTTGCTAAAATAGCTGGCTTATATAATCATTACCGATAATATAAATACCGCTAAAATATTAGCAAAACATAATAGTTTAATATATACAAATTGGTTTTCAATTACATTAATATATGCAGTATTTAAAATGCTGCAATAGGCGCAGTTTATTAACACAATATTTGCTTTTGAAGAAATATAGCTATATGTTTGTCATAATAACGATTTAGCCAAAACTTGCCATGGGAATAGAACTGATTATCCAATCGTTGGTTTTTAGTTTTCCTTCGCGCTACTCAGCAAAAACCAATGCTAATGCACTTCACCGGAATACTCCGGCGATAACTGTATGTACCGGAACGGGTATTATTGGCCGGTATAAATTATTTACTTTTTTACATAAGCGCAGCAGCACGATCATGCATACAGCTGTCATAACAGCGTATAGACAAACCATTGCACTGTTGCGATTAACGATGCCGGTTCATCAACCGGTACTGTGTATCCTATCACCGCACATCCGTATTAACCGTTATACTTATGCCAAACACACCCTATCACGTTGCCTTCACTACAGTGAAAGCAAGCGTTACCCGTAACAGTGCGATGAACGGTTAACCAATACTTCAGCTGAATTATCACTCCCTGCCCTTCATAACCTGTGTGCACCCTCTGCAACCGCACCTGACAGCCTTGTGCCATAAGCGCAAACGCAGTACCGGAGCAGGATTCAACATTGATTTGAACATACATACCCTACATTAAAGATTACTGCTGTTTACAGGCAACTGCAAACAGGCGGCTGTGCAGTTGTATGCATAACCGTACCGGTGAACAATCTGAATTCTCAAGTGCACGTAAAAAAACTTTATGCCACAACCCAACTTTATCACCACGCACAACCGCCCGCCCTAGTTGGCTTTATACCTGACAATACAAGGAATGCAATGCTATGGGATCACAACAATTCAATCTAACAAAATAACTTGCTATGAATAAAAAGCTTTACTACGTATTGCTGTGCCTGTTCCTCGCGGGGAATGCAGTGGCACAGGTACGCATAACAGGTACGGTGAAGAATGCCAAGGATGGAACGCCGGTATCACAGGCATCTGTTCAGATAAAAGGTACTTCAACCGGTACTGTAACAGACGACAGGGGTAGCTTCAGCATACAGGCCCCTAATGCAAACAGCGTACTCGTTATCTCTTTCACTGGCTTTACCAGCCAGGAAGTACGCGTAGGCAATCAAAATACCTTAAACCTGTTTCTGCAGGAACAGGTAAGCGCGCTCAACGATATTGTGGTGATTGGTTATGGTACAGCGCGCAGGTCAGACTTAACAGGCGCTGTTGCCACAATTAAAGGCGAACAGCTGATGGATAAACCGGTGCCTAACATCTCCCAGGCATTGGAAGGTAAAATTGCCGGTGTAGACGTAAACGTAAACAGTGCAGCCCCTGGCTTTGGCGCTAAAGTACGTATCCGTGGTATCGGTTCCATCAACTCTAACATCGATCCTATTTATGTAGTGGATGGTGTAATTGGTGTAGATGGCAACAGTATCAACCCCAACGATATCGCTTCTGTGGAAGTGCTGAAAGATGCGTCTTCTACAGCGATCTACGGTGCACGCGGCGCCAACGGCGTAATCATCGTAACCACCAAACGCGGCCGCCGTGGTGAAACACGTGTTACCTACGATGGTAACGTAAACGTGAGCGAACTGTACCGTCACCTGCCCACTTTAAACTCCGACGAGTTTATCAAGGTATACAACGAATCGTTTGCCAACGGTCAGAAATTCGACCCGCAGGGTGCAGTATGGACGCCACCTGCAGCACTTAACCACATCAATTTCCCCAAGCTGTTTGATGCAAATGACAAACCATTGTACAATACCAACTGGGAAAAAGAAACCTACAAACCCGCTGTATCCAACAGCCACCAGCTCAACTTCCAGGGTGGCAGCGAAAAAACGCTGTACAGCATTTCACTGGGTTTCCTCGATCAGAATGGTATTATGGCCACTTCTAACTTCAAACGTTACAGCGCAAGGATCACCCTCGACAACGATGTGAAAAGCTGGCTGCGTATTGGTGGTAACATCAATATCATCAACAGCAAACAACGCGTGGTATCTGATGGTAACGGCAGCTTGAACGTACCAAGGATGGTGTCGGAAGAAGTACCCATCCTGCCTGTTAAATATCCTGATGGCACATGGGCCGGCAACTTTGATATTGCAGGTCTCGAAGGTGGTCCAAACCCCGTGCATATTGCCAACAACCGTTATACACTCAACAATGTGTTCCAGGGCCTGGGTAATATCTATGCCTTGTTCCACATCACCAAAGAACTCGATTTCAAATCAGACTTCGGTTATAACCTCAACTGGCAAAAGAACAATTTCTACTCTGCACTTAACCTGCCCCACCTGTCACAAGACCAGGGTGGTGATGCACATATTTATAGCTTCACCAATGTTTACTGGCAGTCTGAGAACTACCTTACCTGGAACCACAAGTTCAAAAATGGCCACAGCATGACGGCCCTGTTGGGTATTTCTTTCCAGGAAACCAACAACCAGTCGTTCGATGCTGAAGCACAGAAATTCATCGACGACTTCTTCCAGTATCATAACCTGGGTGCAGGTTCTGTGCGCCAGGGTATCAGCTCAGGCGACAGCAAGTCTACACAGCAGTCTGAATATGCACGCATTACTTACAATATCAAAGACCGCTACCTGTTTACTGCTACAGGCAGGGTGGATGGTTCATCTAAATTTGGTGAAAACAACAAATACGGTTTCTTTCCCTCAGCAGGTGCAGCCTGGCGTATCTCTGAAGAAGATTTCATGAAACACCAGACCTTCTTCAGCAACCTGAAATTACGCGCCAGCTATGGTATTACCGGTAACCAGGAAATTGGTACCTACCGCTCCATACCACAGCAGAGTGCCAACCAGGTGGTATTGAACAATTCCAACCAAAGCGCCGTTAGCCCTGAGTACATTGGTAACCCCAACCTGAAATGGGAACGTACCGAACAGGCTGATGCGGGTTTGGAAGCGAGCATCCTGAAAGATCGCATCAACCTGTCGGTTGATTATTACCGCCGTACTACAAAAGACCTGTTGCTGCAGGCCCCTATTCCCTGGAGCGCTGGCATGTATACATCCAACGTATACCAGAACGTAGGTTCAGTACGTAACTCAGGTGTGGAAATTAACCTGAACACTGTTAACATCAAAACAAGAAACCTTACCTGGAGCACCAACTTCATTGTTGCTGCCAACAAAAACAAAGTGCTGAAACTGAACGCAGGCAATGCAGATATCTTCCCTGGCCCTAACTTCCTGGGTCAAACAAACGTAATCCGCGTAGGCGCTCCCATCGGTTCGTTCTATGGCATGACACGCCTGGGCACATACAGCGACAAGGAAGGCGATCTGGCTGCACAGCACAGCCTGCACACCGGCGACCGCAAATACATTTACAATGCAGACGGAAGCCCTTATTACAGCATCATTGGCCGTGCTTATCCTAAATGGACCGGTACATTCAGCAGCAGCCTTACTTACAAAGGATGGGACTTCTCTTTCGACATCCGTGTAGTAGAGGGTGTGAATACAGCCGCTACATTCAAACACTCTTCAGAAGACAGGCAAACCATTGCCAACAGCCTGAAAACAGTGCTGGATGCATGGACACCAGATCACCAGAATACCATGATCTCACAGGTGCGTAACTACAAGTTTGCACAGGATTCACACTTTGATACATGGTGGGTAGAAAACGGCTCATTTGTTCGTGGTCAGAACTTTACACTGGGTTACTCCCTGCCCGACGCAGCACTGCGCAGCATGAAGATTAACCGCCTGCGCATTTATGCCAGCGTGCAGAACCTGTTCCTCATTACCAAATACACCGGTTACGATCCTGAAGTGGATACGTATAACACCAGCTATGGCAACAACAGTAACTTCTCACAGAACCTGGACTTCTTCTCTTATCCACGTCCGCGCGTATGGAACCTCGGTGTAACCATGGGCTTTTAACTGAACCGTTCAATCACTTAAAAATTGCAAAATGAAAAATTCAAGAAATATACTGCTGGTTGCAACGGTGCTCATATTCACCTGCTCCTGCAAAAAATTCCTCGAAGAAAAGCCAACCGGGTTTATATCGCCTAGTTCTAACCTCACCAGCAGCCAGGTTGCACGTGCATACGCCAATGCAGGCTACCGCCAGATGCAGGGCTTGCTGAGCGGCCAGAACTCTTCTTACGGCGGTAACACTTACAACCTGCTGGAGTTTATGACCGGCAAAAGCAACAGCGACCTCGGTCAAACAGGCTTTATCAATTTCCAGAATCTCAGCTACAACAACACGTCGTTTTATGTTGATACCTGGTGGCAGCACCTGTACCTGGGCGTAGGCGATTGTAACAACGCCATTGAACAGATCCCGAAAGTGGCAGGCGTTAGCGATGCAGATAAAACCAACATGCTCGCCGAAGTATACACGCTGCGCGCGATGTATTACTTTTACCTGGTACGTATGTATGGTGCAGTGCCCAAGGTTACTTCAGTTCCCAAAGACCTGAACCTGCTGGCATCACGCACACCCGCCAAAAACATCTACGACAGCATTATCATTCCTGACCTGCTCACTGCCGAAAAATCAACCCTGGCATGGAAAAACCCCGCAGGCAATGTAACGATGGGTGCAATAGAATCGCTGCTGGCTGATGTGTACCTCACCTATGCCGGTTTGCCGATTAATGGTGGTGCACAGTACTATGCAGAAAGCGCCAAACGCTCTAAAGCGGTGATCGACAACGGCGGCTTTACGCTGTTTACCAACTACACCGACATGCTGAACCCCGGCAATAAAAATAACGGCGAGTTTATCTTCCAGGTGCAGTACTCAGCAGCAGTAAACTCCAACAACCCGCTGACTGCTTTAACCATTCCCAACTATTCAGGTATTTCACAGTATTCGGATGAATATGGTTCGGTGTTCCCGACCAAGCAGTTCCTGGCTTCTTTCCCTGCAGGCGACAAACGTGTGCAGGAAAGACAATTCTTCTATACCAAGTATGCGAAGAAGGGTTCTAACACAGATACTATTGTGTTCCCGAATACGTACATCTACAAATGGTTTGATTCTGTAGCTGTACGCAGCACTGCCAAATCTGATCTCAACTTTACCCTGTACCGCCTGGCCGATGTATACCTGATGTATGCGGAAGCCTCTAACCGCGCAGAAGGTGGTCCCAATGCAGCTGCCGTGGGTTATGTAAACGCTATCCGCGGAAGGGCCAACCTGGCACCGATCGGCGCTTTGTCACAGGATGATTTTGAACATGAAGTATGGCTGCAACGCTACTTTGAACTGTGTTTCGAAAACAAAATGTTCTTTGATATGCTGCGTACGCAGAAAGTACACAACGATGTTACAGGCGCGTGGGACAACTTCGTAGGCCACACCACCACATGGGGTGCAACCTTCGCTGCTAAAAATCTGCTTTTCCCTGTGCCTAAACAGGAAACAGACGTTAATCCAAACCTGCTGCCTAATAACCCGGGCTTTTAACCAAAGAATCTCTGGTTCATAGACAAGTATCCTAAAGAGGCCACGTTTCTACGTGGTCTTTCTTTTTTGGTGAATCGTCAGTGGGGAGTGATCTTAGCGAGTTTGACTTCGAGAATCGACACGTCGACACATCGGGACTATCTTAGCGAGCCCACTCATCGAAGCGAAGGATGCCGGTGGGGACACCGGCAACGGCATTAGCAAAAAAAGGAGCACGTCACGCTCCTTTTTTTATTCACTATTCACCATTCACCTTCACCATTCCCCGGCCTTTTGTAGCTTGCAGCTGTTCTTCAGTCGTGAGTGATCTTAGCGAGTTTGACTTCGAGAATCGACACGTCGACACATCGGGACTATCTTAGCGAGACCACTCATCGAAGCGAAGGATGCCGGTGAGGACACCGGCAACGGCATTAGCAAAAAAAGGAGCGCGTCGCGCTCCTTTTTTTATTCACTATTCACCATTCACCTTCACCATTTCACGGCCTTTTGTAGCTTGCAGCTGTTCTTCAGTCGTGAGTGATCTTAGCGAGTTTGACTTCGAGAATCGACAGTCGACACATCGAGACTATCTTAGCGAGACCACTCATCGAAGCGAAGGATGCCGGTGAGGACACCGGCAACGGCATTAGCAAAAAAAGGAGCGCGTCGCGCTCCTTTTTTTATTCACTATTCACCATTCACCTTCACCATTCCCCGGCCTTTTGTAGCTTGCAGCTGTTCTTCAGTGGGGAGTGATCTTAGCGAGTTTGACTTCGAGAATCGACACGTCGACACATCGAGACTATCTTAGCGAGCCCACTCATCGAAGCGAAGGATGCCGGTGGGGACACCGGCAACGGCATTAGCAAAAAAAGGAGCGCGTCACGCTCCTTTTTTTATTCACTATTGACTATTCACCATTCACCTTCACCATTCCCCGGCCTTTTGTAGCTTGCAGCTGTTCTTCAGTCGTGAGTGATCTTAGCGAGTTTGACTTCGAGAATCGACATGTCGACACATCGGGACTATCTTAGCGAGACCACTCATCGAAGCGAAGGATGCCGGTGAGGACACCGGCAAAGGCATTAGCAAAAAAAGGAGCGCGTCGCACTCCTTTTTTTATTCACTATTGACTATTCACTATTCACCTTCCAGCTGTTTCCTATCTTTACTGTTATCAAAACAAGCGCAGGCATATTGCTTTACCGGCAGCTGGGCCATGAGCCGGAAGTACTGCTGGTACATCCGGGCGGGCCATTTTTTGCCCGTAAGGATGCCGGCTGGTGGACTATCCCGAAGGGAGAATATACAGACGAAGAAACAGCACAGGATGCTGCGATACGCGAGTTTGAAGAAGAAACCGGCTACCGGCCCGCAGGCCCGTTCAGGGAACTGGGCAGTATACGCCAGAAAGGCGGCAAAACTGTTTATTGCTGGGCTGCAGCAGGAGACTTTGATACAAACCAGCTGCACAGCAACACCTTCACCATAGAATGGCCGCCACGCTCAGGCAAACAGGCCAGCTTCCCCGAAGTTGACCGGGCTGAATGGATGAGCGTGGATACCGCACGCGGCAAAATAAATGAACAACAGGCCGCTTTTCTCGACAGGCTTATGGCACTGCTTGCATCACAGTAACCGGCCTCCAACAATCGTTAGTCGGCCCAGGGCGAAGACAGGATAAGATCGCAGAAAACCAATGAAGTACCGCTGGAAAACAAAAAAGCATTCGCAGGCATTGGTCTTGGCGCTGTGCAGTAACAGCGGTTATTCATAATCAAAATCATCTCCCTGCAACGCGGGCCTGTCCCAGTTATCTTCTTCATCATATACATCTTCGTCCAGTTCGGGTTTGCGCTCGGGCAATGGCAATGGAGGGGTATTGTCTGGTGATTTGCCGGGGATAGCGGAAGTGAGGTGGCCAGACTGGCTATTGGCGTTTCCTCCTTCTTTACCGGCACCTCCGGGATGAATTGGTTCAACGGTAGCCATAATAGTATGTTTAAGAATTCTACCGGAAAAATAATGCCAGAATAGCACCCCATGAATGCACCCGCTTTTTATGCTCAAAATACAACCGTTTGAGCGCCACTCCAGCATCGTCCGGAGATCGTCCGACCTTCGTCCGGGCATCGTTCAGGGAAAACCGGGAAATTGCGTGGTTAACAGCCCTGTTTCCGGCCATCCCTCCCCTTCAGGTGGTATGGCTCCCTATTCATTATTTTCAGGCTTCTGCGGGCTTATTTTGCAGCGCCTTGCGCACTGCAGGGGCCACCACCGTACCAAACAGCCTGATGGAATGCAACAGGCGATCATGCGCCAGGTCTTTCCCGGTAATCAATTGTCCTAAAAAGCGGGTATTGTTAAACTGGCTGTGCAGGTGTAATAATTTGGCCGTTACCTCTTCCGGGTTGCCCACCAGCAAAGAGCCGCGTGGTGAACGCATGTACTCATACTGTTCTCTTGAAAGCGGCGACCAGCCTCTTTCGCGGCCAATGCGGTTCATCAATGCCTGGTATACGGGCCAGTATTCATCAGCTGCCTGCTGCGAATCGTCTGCAATATGCATGTGCATATTTAAAGCCAGCTGCAGTTGTTGAACATTGTGCCCTGCACGTTCGGCAGATTTGCGGTACAAATCCACCATCGGCAAAAACTGTTCGGGATTGCTGCCCAGTATAGCAATGGTTACGGGCAGGTTTAAACTGCCGGCCCTTACCATTGAAGCAGGGGTGCCGCCTACGGCTATCCAGATGGGCAACTGTTGCTGTAAAGGACGCGGGTAAATGCCTTTGTCCTGTATCGGTGCGCGTAAATGTCCGGTCCATGTAATGCGTTCGCGCTGGTTAATCTGTAGCAGCAGGTCGAGTTTTTCTGCAAACAGCTCGTCATAGTCTTCCAGCTTGTTACCAAACAGGGGAAACGATTCAATAAACGAGCCCCTGCCTGCCATAATCTCGGCACGGCCGCCGGAAAGCAGATCGAGTGTGGCAAAATGCTGAAAGGTTCTTACCGGGTCGGCAGAACTCAATACAGTGACAGCGCTTGACAGGCGCAGCTTTTTAGTAATGGTGGCAATACCTGCCAGCGCCACTTCAGGTGCAGCTATCACAAAATCGGGCCGGTGATGTTCACCTAAAGCAAACACATCCAGTCCCAGCTCATCCGCCAGTTTGGCTTCTTCCAGCAATTGGGCCATACGTTGTGCTGCCAGCACTGCCCCGCCTGCTACTCCCTCCGGTTGCATATCACCAAAAGTGCTTAATCCCAGTTCCATAGCTTGTCCTTTTTTTAGTACCTGTAAATTTACGCCGAATCAGCAGAGCAGGGCAGTATCCTGTGGGATACCGGTTGGATGGTTTGACTGTTTGATGGCTGAATGGTTCAGTATTTCCTGTTGCTTGTTCAATATTCGCCATTCCTTTATTTTTGCGGCACAAAATCAACTATTTCCATCTTGCACCAGCACCTGGTCAATGCTGACTGACACCATGAATTTGTAAATATGAAACGACGCAATCAGGCAACATGCTTCTTCCTCCTGTTCTTTTTTTCAGTTTGTGCAGTACGCGCACAATATGTGCAACCAGAACGTGACGATACCATCCGCATTTATGCTAAAACACCGTTCGACACCCTGGCAGCAAGGGCTGCACTTGCAGAAGGCAACGGCACCATTAAAGGCGTGGCGTTTACCCGCGCCAAAAACAATAAAATGGCCATCACCGGGCAAAAGCTGTATGCCAATAAAATGACCGTGATCCTGTTCCCGGTTACCCCTTACCTCGAAGAATACCTCGATCTCAAAAAGAAAGAGAATCCCAAAAAACTGAAATACGTATACATCGATCCCAATGCCTGGCGCTTCAGGCTTACTGCCGTTACCAACAGCACGGGCGAGTTTACCTTTCCTAAAATGAAACCCGGTAAATATTACCTCGAAGGCATTTTAAACTGGAACACATCCGGCTATTACAACCAGTATACCGGCAGCGGTTACGGTTACGGCGGCACAACCGATTACTACGAGCGCAAGTACTACACTGTTGAACATGCAGATAAACTGTACAAGTACGTTGAAGTAACAAAAGACGGCGAAGTGGTAGAGGTAAAACTGAAATAACCGGCAGCAGCCTTTACTGCACATACCGCTTTCTGAATGCAGAAGGGTGCTCTCCCGTTAATTGTTTCATGGTTCAATTGTTTCATGGTTACATGGTTGGATGGTTTTATTGCTGTTGGATATTTATCGCAATTTGTTGCGTTCGCCCCTGGTTACCATAAAAAAGGGGGCTTAAAGGGGGAAAACGGAAAAGTCCACGTGTCATCTGTGCAAAACATTGTATTATTGTACATCCTGCGAGCAGCTTGCAGGCACAATAACTCAGGACGAACTACTACCATATGGCACAATCGTATAACGCTAATTTTGGCGAACTCATTTTGATGGAAACACCACAGGAGATTTCTATGTGGAGTGGCAACGTTCATATAGATGCCGCCGGCTTTTCGGGAGAAGTGCCGGTGTATATTCATACACATGGCAATGAAATAAGCGCGGCCTCCATTCTCTTTGTAGAAAAGATTGTAGCTGATATCGACAGCTGTTTAATTAACGGCCTGCTGTTTATTAAACAAACCCTGCAGAAAGATCCCGAAGGGCACAACATTACGGAAGACGAGGTAGACTGGCTTGATCTTCCGCCCGAGGAATTTCCTGTAGACCTGCCTGAGCTTATTTTTTATGAAGACAGCGAGGAATGGATGCTGCGTTTTGCAGAAGGCCAGTTTGCCATATGCGATCCCTTTGGTATTGCCGTACTGTTTCAGCAAACCGAACCGGTGGCGCTGGAAGACCTCTCAGACGGCAATGAAACATCAGACGACAACGAGATTGTGGAATAAACTTCGTGTATATGTCACCATTAATCGAAATTGATCAGCTTCCGGCAACCGGAACCCATACCATACTTATTGATGCACGCGGTGGTAAAGATGCCTGCCAGCGTTACCTGGAAGGCCATTTGCCCAATGCCGTTTTTGCCGATCTTGATACACACCTGGCCGCACATACCGATAACCCGGCACAGGGCGGCAGGCACCCGCTGCCAACGCTCGCTGCTTTTGCTGCACAGTTGGGCCGGTGGGGCGTTACGCCCGGCAGCCATGTAATTGTATACGACGATAAATCGGGCGCCAACAGCGCCGCACGCCTGTGGTGGATGCTGCGCGCAATTGGACACGACAATGTGCAGGTGATCAATGGCGGACTTGCTGCCGCAAAAAAAGCAGGTATTCCCCTGCAAAACGAAGCTTATACACCAACACCCGCAGCCCCCTATCCTGCTGAACATGATTACCTGCATACTGTTACCATTGAGGAAGTAATGCAGGCAGCCAAAGACGCTACGAGACTGGTGATTGATGTGCGCGAAACACCCCGTTATCTCGGCCACACAGAGCCGCTTGATTTAATAGCCGGCCATATTCCCGGCGCCATTAACCTGCCGTATATAGACAACCTTGATGCAGACGGCAAATTCAAACCGGCCGAAGAACTGCTTGCTGCCTATGATGAAGCGATTGGCGATGTAAGGGATGGCAACATTATTGTGCATTGCGGTTCAGGTGTTACTGCCTGCCAC
Organism: Deminuibacter soli; assembly: GCF_003412455.1. Lineage (GTDB taxonomy): Bacteria > Bacteroidota > Bacteroidia > Chitinophagales > Chitinophagaceae > Deminuibacter > Deminuibacter soli. The sequence continues at coordinate 14,137 of NZ_QTJU01000006.1, forward strand.
ACCCTGCTGGGTATGGAATATGCCGGCATCAGCGGTCCGCAACTGTATATCGGTTCGTGGAGCGAATGGTCGCGCAGGGATTTACCGATCGGGAAAGAAGAACGGTAAACAAGCGGCGCCATTTTCTGTTGATTACTTCCAGCCATACCAATGCATATGAACAAGCTTGCCCCTTTAGCCATACTGCTGTTTGCAGCACCTGCCACATTTGCGCAAACCGGTTTTACCAAACATATACTTAGCAGTGACTTTATTTCGGAAGGCGTTGCTGTTGCAGATGTAAACAACGATGGCCATACAGACATCATTGCCGGTGCTTACTGGTTTGAAGCACCCGACTGGACGCGCCATGAACTGGCACCCGGTAAAACCTACCGCCCCGACACACAGTTCAGCAACTCGTTTTTAAACTTTACAATGGATGTGGACCAGGATGGCTGGACAGACCTGGTGCGCTTTAGTTTGCCCGGTGAAGAAGTGGCCTGGTACCATAACCCCGGCAAACAAGGCGGCTACTGGCCCATGCATTTGCTGCTGCAACATGCAGGCAACGAATCACCCACACTCACAGACATTGACGGAGATGGCAGACCGGATATACTTTGCAATGATTGGGTAGCCAAAGAAATGATCTGGCTACAATCACCCACCATAAAAGGTGATACCACCTGGCAGCGGCATGTGATCAGCAATACAGGCATCAGCACTAACCGGTATACGCATGGCCTTGGCACAGCCGACATGAATGGGGATGGCAGAAAAGACATACTCATTACCAAGGGCTGGTGGGAAACACCTGCAGACCGCACACAAACCAACTGGACCTTTCATGCCGCTGATCTTGGCGAAGACTGTTCACAAATTTACGCGCTCGATGCGCACAACCTCGTGAGTGCTTCTGCACACAAATACGGCATCTGGTGGCATCAGCAAAAAAATGACACTGCATGGGAACACCATGTGATCTATAACCAATTCTCCCAATCACATGGCCTTGCCATGGCAGACATCAACAACGACGGGCATCCTGACCTCGTTACCGGCAAACGTTATTTTGCCCATAACCATGAAGATCCCGGTGCATTTGATCCCGCTGTATTGTACTGGTTCGAGTACAGGCCCGGCGCCACACCATCGTGGATACCACACCTGGTAGATGATAATTCCGGAGTTGGCTTACAGGTAGTGGTGCAGGACATCAACAAAGATGGTCTGCCCGATATTATCGTATCCAATAAAAAAGGTGTATTCTTTTTTGAGCAGAAATGATCGCATTTACTATGTCCATCAATCTGGCTATCACACCATTTATTCAATTCATCTCCCTGCTTCTGCAAACAAACGTTTGCGTAAAAGCTGACTGAAATTACACAAACGTTTGCCTTGTCAACTACCGCCAATCTGTACTAAATTATGATGGTGCGATCGATGCTATCCGGCTACGTGCCCGTATGCGGCTGCAAATCTCCCCCGTTCACCATCTATTACATAATATGAAATCAACTGTACTCACCTGCCTGCTGGCATTAACGGGTATGGTGCTTAAAGCGCAGAGCAATGCAGCGCCATCTGAGCACCTGGTATTTTCTTTCGCTTCCGATGCGGTAGCCAAGATTCACAAAGTAAAGATTGTACAATCTGCCTACACCTCTTATTTCGCAGTGCACAATTACAATGGCGGTTACAATGGCTTGCAGCAAACGCCCGACAGTTCAAAAGGCAGCTCGCACACACTCATTGCATCGCTGTGGGACCCCAATACCAGCGGCGGCATTTACTCCAGCGTGTTTTATGCAGCGCCCAATACCTACACCGGTCGCTTTGGCGGCGAAGGCGACGGCTGGCAATCTATTAACCCTTATAACTGGACACTCAACACCTGGTACAACATTGCCATCCGCTCGTGGAAATCAAAAGGCAATATGTATGTGGCCACCTTTATTCAAAACCTCAGCACCAACCAATGGTTTCTCACCTCTATCCTGGCAGAACCTTCACCCGCCGGTTACCTTGGTTCGGGCAACGATGCATTTCTTGAAAACTGGGACGGCAGTAATGCAGCATGGGATGGCCGCTTTAAACGCAAGGCCTTTTTTAAAGACTGCTGGAACCTGGATGCAGCCGGCAACTGGAGCAAACATACCAGCCGTTACTTCAGCGCCAACGCCAACGATGCAGGCCGCAACGGCATTTATGACCGCGCCTTCAATGCCGGTTATGATGCAACGGAAGATGCCTATTTTATGGAACACGGTGCCGATGTAACACCCGGTGCAGGCTTTGGAACAGGCCGCACTTTAACACTGCCCGTACAAACCAACCAGGGCACGGCACCTGTGTTAACCACGGCTTCGGTAACAGGCGTCAGCGCTTCGTATGCACCAGGAAAGATTATTGTTAACTGGACAACGGATAATACCAAAAGTCCGCAGCTGGCAGCCAAAGTAGAAATACTCAGCGGTTCAACCGTTGTACAAACTTATATTGACACCGTACCGCAACGCCGCGCCGATACCCTCACCACCTCATTGGCAGCAGGCACTTACACCGCACGCGTTACCGTAGAAGATATATTCAACGGCATGGCCACACCGGTAACCGGCACCTTCAGCATTACCAGCGGTACCACCTGGTATAAACTTAAAAACGTGTTCAGCGGCAAATACCTGGATGTAAAAAACAACAGCACCGCCAATTCTGCTACCCTGGTACAAAATGCAGCCAGCAGCAACTACAGCCAGCAATGGTCGTTAAGCACCGGCGGCGTAACCACCATTGTTAACCGCGGCAGCGGCAAGGCCATTGACCTGCCGGGCAGTGCGCAGGACCTGGGCACGCATCCCATTCAATACACACTGAACGGTGGCGGCACCAACCAGCAATGGCATTTAGTGGGTGCAGGCAGCGGCGCCTATCTTATACAAAGCAATATGAGCAATCATTATATACTTGATGATTCTGCCAGCAGCACCACCAACGGCACAGGCATTATATTGTATTCGTATACCGGCACCGGCACAGCCAACCAGCAATGGACCCTGGAAACCGTGAGTACACTTGCGGCCCCGCTGGCTATTGCTGCCAGTGATATGCAGGCAGCGCCCGCTTCACAGGCAGGCAATATGGATATACAGGTATACCCCAACCCGGTTACTTCCACGCTGCACGTACAACTGGGTGAAACCAAAACAGCGAAATACACGCAGCTGGTTATTACAGACCTCTCGGGTCACCGCATGAAAGTGGTCAACATCAACAACACCGGCAACATAGATGTAAGCCGTTTACAGGCAGGTCTCTATTTTATTACGGGCAATGGCGTAACCAAACAGTTTGTAAAACAATAATAAACAGCAATACTCCCCCATAATCCCTCCGGAAGCGGGGGGATTTTTTTATCCCTGCCGGGATACCGTTCATCACAAAAGCAGGAAAAAAAGCACCCTAGTTGCGAAACGTACGTTTTTTATCGTACCTTCATTGTATGAAAGCAAAGAAACCATTGAATGCATCAGAAACAGTTCCTACAAAAACGGAGATGGACGTGCTGCAGGTATTGTGGAAACACGGTCCTTCAACGGTTCGCTTTGTACATGATACCCTGAACGAGAAGAAAGACGATGCGGTGCAGTACACCTCTACCCTGAAGCTGATGCAGGTAATGGCAGAAAAAGGCATGCTGCTGCGTGACGACAGCAACATGAAACACATTTACAGCGCCGCGCTGGAAGAAAAAAAAACAAAAGGCAGTATGCTCAGCCGTTTTGTAGACACCATGTATGAAGGCTCGGTAAGCGGCTTAATGACGGCATTGCTGGGTAATGACAAAACATCACCCAAAGAACTGAAAGCAATTGAAGAAATGCTGAAAAAGCTTGACAACGGTAAATAGTTAAAACCAGTATATGGCCAACTTATTCACATCACCGGTTTTGCAGGAATGGCTGCGCGCCTTCTCGTGCATGCTGCTGCATTCACTGTGGCAGGGCCTGGTGCTTGGCATTGTTACCGCCATTGTAATATTACTTACCAAACAAACACGCGCAGCAGTTCGCTATAATATTGTGAGTAGCCTGCTGCTCCTGTTCCCGGTGGTATGCGCTTATACTTTCTGGTTATCATTAAACAATGCAACCGCAGCAACGCTGGCCGGCACCGCCACGCCACAGGCGCCCGGCTTTATGCATCACACGGGCCTTGCACAGCTGGCAGAAAACATACCCGCCTTTTGCACCCGTTATGCCAACAGCATTGTGTTGTTGTGGTTTGCTTTCTTCCTGCTTAAATGCCTGCAGATAAGCATCGGCTTTACCTATATCAACCGGGTTAAAAGAAACAACCTGTACCAGCCTGCCACACATTGGCAGCAAACCGTAACAGCATTGGCCAAACAGTTACACGTTAAAAAAACAGTGCTGCTGCTTGAATCAGGCCTAACCAAAATACCGGTAGTGATCGGTCATCTGAAGCCGGTGATTTATATGCCCATCGGCTTGCTGAACCACCTCCCTGCCAGCCAGGTAGAGGCAGTGTTGCTGCACGAGCTGGCACACATACGCCGCAACGATTACCTGGTGAATATTTTTCAGCAGGCAGCGCAAACCATCTTCTTTTTCAACCCCGGTTTTTTATGGGTATCTGCTATTGTAAAACAGGAAAGGGAACATTGCTGTGATGATGTGGCCCTGCACCATACACAAGCCCGCAAACAACTGGTAGAAGCGCTGGTAAACTTTACCAGGCATTCATTGTACGGCTCGGCCTATACCACTGCATTTCCCGGCACCAAAAACCAGTTAGCCCAACGGGTAATGCGTATTGCCTGCAACCGCAATCATACTTTAAATGGTGCAGAGAAAATATTCCTGCTGCTGAGCATTGGCGTGTGTATCGCACTAACCGGTGTATTTAAAACCAGGCAACCCGCAGATACGGCCGCCCGGCATTTTTCAAAACCCGTGATTGAATCAATGATCGCCGGCAAAACACAACAGATCAGTTATGTGGCCACGCCGCCCGTATTGCAGGCGAACGAAACACACTACAAGGCAGCTGCTGTAAACCTTAAAGCAGCCGTTAAACATATTGCACGTACGCACATGACCATAGATGACACGCGTACACCACAACGCAGCAATAGTGAATTGCAGCCGCTGGCTTACATGCCGCCTGTGAAAGAAGGCATACCACTATCACCGCAGGCGCAAATGGAAAAAGACCGGGCACAGGCAGAAAAAGACAGGCAGCAGGCAGAAAAAGATCGTGCGCAGGCGGATAAAGACCGGCAGCAGGCTGAACTGGACAGGCTACAGGCAACGAGAGACAGGGAGCAGGCAGACAGGGACCGTGTGCAGGCAGATAAAGACCGTGTGCAGGCTGAGCTGGACCGCAAACATGCAGCAGCAGAACGCAATCACAACACACCATAAACCACGGGCAACAACGGTGGTAACAGCTTTGTAAAAAGGCGCACTTTATAAGCTGCCCAACACCGTGCCCATCGTCATTCATTTATCAAAACAGGCTTAAACAACGCACTGGAAAGTGTACTGGCATCGTATTGCCTATTCATCAATTACCGTTAAAAAAGAAACGCATGAAAACAAATATCCTGGCTGCGCAGGCAGCAGCCATTGTACTCGCCATGTCTGTACTCACCGTTCAGGCGCAAACAACACAGAAAAAAACACCCGGTACCACGCATATTACACAGGATCATAATTTCCTGAACGTGGAATCTGATTCGATCGGAGATCCTGTGCAACGCATCACCACCTACCGTAATGGCACCTTATACAAGATAAAAGTGGAAAATGAAAAGATAACCGAACTCGCTGTTGATGGCAAAGACATACCTGCGGCCGATTTCCCGAAATACCAATCCCTGGTAACGCAGATACTCGAGCAGGTAAAACGCGACCAGGAGCAAGCTGCGAAAGACCGCGCACAGGCAGAGCTGGACAGGCAGCAGGCGGAAAAAGACCGTGCACAGGCAGACAAAGACCGGCAGCAGGCAGACAAAGATCGCGTGCGCGCTGAAATGGACAGGGAGCAGGCCGTGAAAGATCGCGAACAGGCAGCACGTGACAGGCAGCAGGCAGAAAAAGACCGTGCACAGGCCGAAGTAGACCGCAAACACGCTGAGGAAGAACGTAAAATGATTGATTCCCTGATCACCGGCCTGGTACAGGAAAACATCATCAAAAGCAAAGACGACCTGGTTTCCCTGGAGCTATCAGACAAGGTGCTGATGGTAAATGACAAAGCACAACCTGATGCCTTGTTACAAAAATTCAAAACCAGCTACCTGAAAACCCCGACGGCGCATATCAGTTATTACAACGGCGGCAACACCAAACGCATCAGCATCGACAACAAATAAACCACACCCTCCTTGCATGCAAAAGCCCTGTCATCCACAGATGCAGGGCTTTTAGCTATAACACGGCAATCTTTTATGCAAGCTTTTTCCGCAGCCATTTGCGAACCGGCTCATCGTACCATTTCAACGCGGCATAGGCCAAAACAATTGCACCTATCAGAATAAGCAACGCATAAGGCCATACCTGCGCAATGGTTACGCCTTTGTGATTGCTGATCCAGGCAACGTAAAAATAAACCAGCGGGTAATGCACCAGGTATAACGGATAGGATATATCACCCAGGAATTTGCATACCCTGTTCTCTCTTTGTGTTTGCATTATGCCACTTGCACCAAGGTATACAATAAGCGGGAAAATGATGATGATACAAACAGATTCATAGAGCCCGTTCATCCAGAGATGGCCGGCACCGCCTATGCGTGGCATATAAAGTATAACAGCCACTAAAACACTGCACCATAAAAAGGCGTTTTTAATGCGCGCCGGCTTCATTATGCGTGAAAGCAGCAAACCGGCAAAGAAAGGGTACATGGTACGGGTTAGCCCGATACGCACCTGTGGCACATTCAGCGTCCAGCCGCCACTAACGTCGCCGTTGGTGATAGCCAGGTGTGCAAGTGCAATAGCGGCGATGGCCACCAGGATACTCAATGCTGTTTTGGAAAATTTCCTGATGCCGATAGCATACAGGATGTTGGCAATGTATTCAAAGAACAGGGACCATCCTACGCTGTTGAGGGGATGCATCTCTTCCCAGCCACGTATATCAAGCGATAAGGGCACAGGCAATATTGTATAACCAACAAGCATTACCAGCAGCATCTTCCACAGCGGCACAGTATGAATGAGTGGCCACAGCGTAGAATCGGTAAAGTAGAAACCGATAGCACCCATGGTCATACCCAATACCACCATTGGCTGAAGCCTTTCGATACGGCGTTTGAAAAAGCTGCCAACAGTCATTTTATTCCAGCGATCGTCATAAGCATAGCCAATCACGAAACCGGATAACAGAAAGAAAAAGTCTACGGCCAGGTAACCATGATTGACGGGCTTGTCTAAATTACTGGTCGATAGCGGCTCACCCAGGTGGAATGTTACAACGATGATAGCTGCGACGCCGCGAAGGCCGTCTAATATGGGGTAGTGTGGCTTGGTGGCCAGCTCGTTATTGTTCATCAATAAAATTGGATATACAGACTATGAATTAAAACTGGCGCAAAATATAAAAAAAATGCATTGGTGCTTTTTTATTGTGCCGCTGCGCAATAAAAAGCCCTCTCAACTTCATTAAAGGATACCGAAGTCACTAAACTAATTCCACCCTTCGACACAACGAGTAAACAAGTGTACGAACTAAAGCAAATAGTCAATAATTTTGCCATTGGGTTGTTGCGAAATCATTTTTTAGGTCTTTGGAAATGGGTCTTCATATATGAATTAACGTCGTTAGATGACATTACAACCAAATCGTCTGTATTGAAAAAATGCTTTGAAATTCTATAGTTACACTGACTATTTCGCCAGCTTTGGACGACAAGATTTTCTTTACTTCCTAACGTAGATGTATTGAACGAAACTATCCTGGCCGTTTGATGCATACGTAGACTTATACTGTCTGGCAAATCCGCCGGGCTTCCCTGTACTCTGTACACAAACGCTGATAGCCGACCTGTTGAATCAGTGGAAAAATAGAGCCTCGCAACAGGGAAATGACTGCAAATTACCAAAGGGTTCCTTAACAATATTTCTCCGGCAATATCATATGGATACATGGATGATCTCTCCTCGTAAGTCAACGTTCTTGTATAATACAATCTCTTTAGTGTCGCTACTGATTCATTGAAGATCGTATCGATGGCAGACAAAACAATCTGAGGTCTTTGCTGGCCAAAAACAGGGCTGGCCAGAAACAACAAAAAAAATAGTGAAATATTTTTAATCATAGAAATACGATGAAAACAGCGCGTTAAAAATAAGAAAAGGCTTATACGTAATATCGGAATAGAAATTATCATTCAGCTTACCGTAATCTTCAAAGGCAATATTTTCAATTTCTTTCAAAGCGATCATTTGTTCTATGGGTTCATAACTTGGGAAGAAAATTTCAATCGCACGGCCAGTTTCCATAATAACAGGATCGTTTAAATCGTTAATTGAAACGTTACGTAAGTCACCATATTTGTACCCAGACAATCGTAAGTTCTTATAAATGCAATAGAGAGGCGCAAGCCTGCTAATCGTAATTACAACGTTTTGGGCGCCAGTTTTAAAAGCCCCTATGCGCCAGCATCGTCCATGCAAAAGAGCTGGCGGACCAACAGGATAAGTTTTCCAACCATTAACTTCCAGCCGGTCTTGCAACAGTTCCCAGTTTATTTGCAATTTGTTGGATTCGGCTAATGTTGCTATGAGATGGCGATATTGCTGGGTAGCAAAGTAATTTTGTTCATTGTTAACGAAAGCTATCCCCACTGGGAAAAATTCGTTTGCCATAGCTGTAATTTTGGATGCTAGCATAAAACAAGATACCGAATAAATTACTTCAAAAGTATTTATCCGGTATCTATATAATCCTATGTTTAGTATCCATTGCAAGAATCGTCACCTGACCAGTCAGCCTTCATTACCACTGTTTTATTGGAAGAGTTATACAAACTCACGGTACAGGAACATTGTAAAGCATCGCTAAGAAAGCCTTGCATTAGATTTCTAAATTCAATAGCCAATGTTTCTTTCGGTATTGCTTCAAACATTTCAGCACTTATTCCTGCGTACTTCGCCGCCTGGAACTGCCCGGCTGCGTTGGCTGCATTTGCTGCCTCATAAGCAGCTTCACGATTTGTAATATAGATTTTTGGTTGACCTGGTAAATCGCTGGCAATTCTAAAGGTTGGAGTGCCCACATAAATAGTCCCGTATGGCTTAACGCTGGAAATACCCATACCTAACCAGTCTGCAACGAACTGAATGCCTGATACCCCCGCTTCCTGCCAATTTGTTGTTGAGTTAATTTTAATGAAAACAAAGGATCGACAGCTTATCTTACCATTATTTGCACCCGTATTACTGTTATAAACGGGTGGAATTGTCGCCGGAGGAAATGGGTCAGGTACTATTATACCACCTCCGCCATTACCGCCACCTCCGGGGGTAGGGCCAGATCCACCTGGGTCGGTAGTACCACCACCGCCACCGCCACCCGATCCACCACCGGGACACACCGTTTGGTAGGTGGTGTAGGGGGTATAAATGCAGATAGTTGTCCCATCAGGCGTAGCAGGGCAGCTAACTTCATAGGTAGTTGTTGGCACCTCTACGCATGGATCCCCACCCATAAGTGAACTTTTATAAGTGCCGCCCCGCTGTGTATAAACCTGTCCTTTATAGTATTTAACTTGTGTAATAAACTTACCGTGTGTATCAAAATAGAGTTGCAGCCCGATGGCAGTAGAAGGTTTGGCGGATACAGATATGTCAGCGATTCTCTCATCGCTTTGGCGATGCTGGCGAGCGACGATCATTTGCACGAGTTGTATTAGGGTTTGCTTTGCGGCATTTTGTTTTACAACAAGTGAATAAAAAGAAGGGGCCTGAAAGTTCTCTTGTGTAATAAGCATTCGAGTACTTGCAGAATACTTATTTTCAAATTTGAATGGCACTTCAATGTACTTGGCTGTATCATCTTCGTATGCGTTGACCGCTTCCCAGTTAAGCCTGCCAATTGAAACTTGCTGACCTGCCGTGTCGGCAAAACGCATGACGCCTTGCGAGAAGTTGCCGCCGTCCTTTTCAACAATAGCTTTTGCTGATGCGATACTGAACAAGTCGGAATCTGGGCCCTCTGGGGTTAGTAGCGTTGTATCTTTTTTCTTACAGGCATTGAAAACAAGGATTAAGGCAAGGAGTACCCTTGCCAGCGCAAAGGGTTTGTTGTTTCTCATAGATTAGTTTTTTCCAAAATAGAACTGGATTTTCATTTTGGCAATCCGTGTTTTCACGGTAGTATTAAAATGTTTAAGATATGCATACTCATATGAAAAACCGAACAATACCGGGGGGAATCAATAAATGTTTTTCGGTAGAAATTGAAATGTATTGGTGAGCTGTCAAATTGATTGATGCATAGTTGACAGTAATACAGGTGTACAGGTGCGTGACAGAACCGCGTGTCATAATTTTTTTTGAGCAGTGCTGTAGCGGGCTTCAGCATTCCTGTTACTTTCCTGTGCACGAATGTAATTTTTACGTGTCATTGCGCGTGTCTTTTGCGTGTCGGAATAAGCGCAAAAAACAGACAAATCCCGGCAAAGGATTTAAAAAAAGGCTGTAAGTCAATAACTTACAACCTTTACAAGTACTACTTACGTGCCCAGAACTGGATTACTTCCAGCTTGGTTATCAATTATCTTTAATAATTCCGTGTCGAATCCGTGCCGAAAAGCCCGTTCCAGCAAGGGACGGCGCTTTTTTCTTACTAATTGCCGCTTTGCACAATTACTGTACTAATGTAATTATTTTATCCCGTCCGCATCGATATTTGGGCATTCTCCAAAAAAAAGTCAAGTGGATTACACTTGACTTTTAAGATTCTTGTAAAGCTTGCACTTAATCAAATTTCTTCCCTGCCCATCATATTGTCAAGCTGCTCCCGGCTATAATAGCCTGACGCATTTTTAACGATACCAGCCTCTGCGCATTTCTTTGCAAACTGCGTACGTTCAAGGTTTGTATAAATTAGAGCTTCTTCCGTTTTTAAAAATCGTTTAAAGCACAAAGCGATCGCCCGCATAACGACTTTTTGTTCTGATTGGATCATAATTGCAAAAATTATAAAACATTGTGATAACCAGCCGGGGAGGCTTTCAGCGCTTGGCAAATATATGGATGGCAATCATAGAACCGCAACTTTGGAAACCGTTTGTAATACTTTGTAATGGATTGTATTCGTTTTTGCTTTAAAGAGAATGATTTGAAACCGGTAATACCCTGTTATACGCGTAAAAGAAAACTGGCCTCCGCTTCATTCTCTCGACAGAGTTGAAGCATCAGCCAGTTTGGATATAGAAACATGACTAAGCCTTATTTGGAAGGCGGTTCTTAATGCGCCCGCCCACATGGTTAATTTCCCTTACATCAATCAGGTGTGCGGCCTCAATCAATTTCAAAAGGTATCTATAGATTTGTAGGCTATCGGCGGATTCCATGCATTCAAAAACAGGATCGGGACTAAGAACATATTCTTGCAACGGTTTTAGTGCCTTCTTCCAATCTCCCAATTCCCGGTATTTAAAGAACCGTTTGAAAACCAGATAGGGGTTGGTATATTCTTTAAAGCTAAGCGAGCGCGGAAAGTAGTCCCAGTCGGACAATCTACCAATCCAGCCCCTGAAAAGGTTGGGGTTGAATGCCTCACTCCTTTGTATTTTCAGCTGCCCATTTTTGTTTTCCTTATCGATAAGATAAGCTGCATTAATTAGCCCTTCCAGTTGTTCAAAACTGAATAGGACATTTGCAGGACAGCGTTTTTGCCAAATACCTTTGGTGTACGCTTTTTTTATCATCTGTAACACCTGGTGCCTGTAGTCGGCTACAGTGGCAAAATCAAAATAATTTGCAATGATCTGGTAGGGGTCGGTAATCTCTTCCCTGTACCAAATGGAGGTTTTAATATAGTCTTTCATGGGTTATTCATTATTAGGTTTACGTTCGGGGCGGCTGTAGCCTGGGTAGGCTGTGATAATCTGGCCGCCGCCATCGGTTATAACTGTTATAAAGGAGGTGGGTGTCCGGTCAATATCAAATCCTATAATAGCGCCTGTATTAATCACCCGCCGATAGTTCAACGTGCCGAGAACGGGGGAAACTGGCTGGGATGACGCATCCCTTAAATGGGATAAAATATCTACCACCGGAACAGTGAATTTACTTGCAAGGGGGTAGCGAGGGATTTTGTAATAGTGTCGTTCTAAAAGGTGGACCAGCCTTGTAATCGTTATATAATAGGTTTTCCGGAATAGCTTTTTCTTGTCAAAAACCGGAATACCCATAAAGGCATTGGTTGTTAACCCGGTCAACCAATCCTGAATATCATTTAGCGTAAAAATGAGCTTTAGCCACTCGCTTTCGCTAAAGGTAGGTGTGGGTGGTGATTCAATTTGGTCTAGCATATTCAGCGTTTTAAGACACTAAATAACATTGTAATAATCTGCTAATCAATTCGATATTCTACTTCTTTATTCGATTCCATGACTGGCGTAGAACTATTTTATTCCGAAAAATGACTATATTACCTATTCAGAAAAAGATAAATTTGCACTATGACAAATACTGATATGCCCAATAAAGTACACGAAGGCCGGAACATCAAGCGGTTCCGCGAAATGTTAGGTATCAAGCAAGAGGGATTGGCCTTTGAGCTTGGAGAGGATTGGAACCAGAAAAAAGTGTCTTTGTTAGAACAAAAAGAGACTATTGAAGTGGATATTTTAGAACAAGTTGCAAAAATTTTAAAGGTGACACCTGAAGCCATACAGAAGTTTAATGAAGATTATGCCGTGCAGATAATTTCAAATACATTCAATGACCAATCGGTTTTAAATGGATATAATTTTCAGCCGACATTTAATCCTATAGATAAGATAGTTCAATTGTACAATGAAAAGGTTGAACTTTATGAACGAATGCTTAAAGAGAAGAATGAAATGATCGATAGACTTTCTGATTTGAAGAAAGGTTAATTGTCATTTGATGATAGCTAAAAATGATCTTAGAACTCTGGTGAAAAATCGTCTTAAGGACACAAAAGTCCTGCTTGAAAACAGACGTTACAGTACGGCTAAATATATGGCTGGCTATTCAATAGAGATAGCATTAAAGTTGAAAATTTGCTATATTTTTAAATTCAAGCATGGATATCCAGAGAATGATATTGAGTTTGCGGCATATAAGACATCTCCGATAAGTTCTGCATTGTTTAAAACAACAGTGAATAAAATCCAACAATTAAAAAATCATGATTTGTCTCGATTATTGAAGTATTCTGGGGAGGAATATACAATTACAACAAGCTTCGTGCGGGAATGGAATGACGTTCTTTCTTGGGATCCGATAAACAGATATTCCACTAGAATAGTTAGGAAAAGAGAAGCAGTAAGATTTATAACCAACTGCAATACTATCTTGGCTAATTTAAATTATTAGTGATTATGAGTAAAAAAAATCAACATGTTGTTCCATTAGGAAATGGTTGGGCGGTTAGAGTAGAAGGTCGAAAGACTGCAACTGTAATAACTTCGCGTCAATCCGATGCAATATCTTACGCAACAAATATTGCTAAGCAGCAAAAATCTGAAGTGGTAATTCATGGGCGTGATGGTAAAATAAGGGGAAAAAATAGCTACGGCAATGATCCTTATCCCCCAAAAGGATAAGGATCATTGCCCCCACGCGTCATATTAGCTATTATCTATTTCACATTTGACGCTGATATCTTCCTGCTAGCGTCGATAAGAATTATGTTTTTGTCTCCTTCTAACTTTAACTCCTTAAGAATATCGATAACTTTTTTTCGCTCAGTAGCATCGAAATGTAGAATTACTTTAATGGAGTTTTTGGTATTATTTGCTTTCTCGTAAATCTCTACTTGTTTGGCGAGGTTTTGCTTGAGTTTGGAATTGGAAGCTAATTTGAACTCAATAAGCGTTTTGTCTTTTCCTCCTCTTGAAACAGCATAATCCACAGGCCCCCTTCCGTTATTGACTTCTCGATTGACATCATACTCTGTTGCAAACCAAGTAAGTCTATAAATAATCTGTAGGTCCTCCTCTCTTTTTATCGGATTTCCGTCTAAATAAAACAACCTGTACCCATCATTGTTTTCTATAACGTCTTTCAAAAAAGCGATTCTTTGCAATGCTTCGTCATAAGACCCCTTAGGTTTAATATCATAGAAATTTGTTAGCGATACTAAGAGAGCGACAAATTCTTGAATGTTTTTAACAAATGCAGCAACTTCCTCGACCTTTTCTTCGGACACATTTTTGGCACCGACTTTATTTTCTTCTTTCTTCTTGATGAACCACTCTATTACCTCAGGGTATTTTTTTATTGTTTCTTGAACAGCTTCGGTTATTTCTTTTTGTGTATTATTCTTGTTCTTCTCTGGTGCAGGTAATTGCCGCTGAAAGTAATTTGAGATTTCATGTCTTAGTTGCTCATTGGGAATGCCGTCACAGATTGAAGTGAAGTCACCTCTTAAATCATTTGCATTTATCCAGTTCTCGTCCTTCGTTAGAATATTTTTGGGGGTTAAAATAATATAATCGCTAAAAATATATGGTAAAGTAAATGTTTTAGGCATCCATCTTTCTAACTCGTAATCAAAATAGACTTTTGAGACAGTAACCTTTCTTAGCTTTTTAGGATCAATAAATTCTAGGGCAAACTTCTCGGTGTAGGTAAGTAAATAATCTTTAATTAGATTCGTTGTGAAATCGCTAATATTATCTTTACCTACTCCGATCTCAAATAATGCAGCCTTTTCCAGATGAGATGTTTGAGTTACCACTTCTTTCCCTAAATCACTAAAAACCCATGTAATTGATTGCGAGAATGCTTCTCCAAATTTTCTTCCCAGTCCACTACCTCCGTTGCCAATACGACTGTATCCAAACCAATTTTGTTTTATTTCGGGAAATAGGTACCAAGATCGAACTTGCGCAAACTTGGTTATGCCGGCATCTGCTTTTTGCTTTAGAAACGTCAAGTATTTTAATATAGACTTATGAAGGTCTTGATATTCAGATGAAGCATTGCCAAACAATAAAAAGGGGTCGATGAACAGAGGTAGGTCATTTATTAATGAAATGTTAAATGCACCATAGTCATCAATTGCTTCGGGAGTGACTTCAAAGAAGTCCGAAAAATAAATGTTCATATGAATAGGGGTTGAATTAAATTTAACTAATATACTTTATTTTTAATTAACACGTTAATTGTAAATTGATTAGATAAAATGGAAAGTAGATCAAAGTTATGAATCGGCTTGCTCGAAAAGTTGAGCTACCTACAATCCTAGTTCTCCCCAAAGACCCTTCTTTTTCTTACGTCTTATAAACTGGTAGGGAATTTCGCCGTTAGGCTGTTCATACCTTAGAAGAATCTCTATAAGGCTCCCCAAGGTATCTATTTCCTGTCGTCCTGACCAGGCTTTAAGCGCATTCATGTGGTTAATTTGAAGCGCTGTTCTATCCCGCAGAGTGAGGTGTGAAGCTGCCACCAATTGGTTGTCCAACGTTTTGCGATATTCTATTTCCTCATTTCTTTTATTGGCAAGCTGTCTCTTTACTTCAAAAATCTTATTGATTTTAGACAACGGAAAGCCAATGTCACTACCTTTTACTTTTACTTTTCTATCATCTATAAAGGTTATGCCGCGCCCCTTTATAATGGAGTAATTACGCTCGCCTAACAGGCGCTCAAAATCTGCAAAAGAACCGGCCAGGGATAAACATTTGCCGACCTCGGCGGCTAATGTCTGCTTCCGCTTGTCGTGCCGTTGCAGGCCCTTTTCTGAGTCTGTGAGGAACTTGCGGGGACTTAGCACCTCTCGCAAATTAAACTCCTTTTCAAGTTTCCTGCACAGTGCTGCCATACGTTTATAGCTGTTGCTGTCACTTGCTACCCGGCCATCAAAACCCACCCGGTTGGCGACAATATGTATGTGCTGTTCTGCGGTGTCCTTGTGTAGAATGCACAGGTATTGATTATCGGCTACACCGAACTCTGCCGCACACTTTCGGCCAATTTGTTCCAGCTGGCTTTTGGTGATAGCATCACCGGGTGCTAATCTTAGCGACATATGCAGAACCGGGTTTTCGATCTTGCGGCTCAATTTCGATACGTCTATAAAATCGCGCACCAGTTCTTTTTTATCCCCGAAGCATCGGTTATAAAACAGAACCTCGGCCCGGTTGAGGTGCTGCAGGTTGTCTTTAAAAGAAAGGTGGCGTTTCTCTTCCTTGGTTAAATTTTTCTTATCCTCCAGGCAGTAACCAATACAGCCAGCAAAGGATTTCCCAGTTCCAATGTACCCGATCATCTAAACGAATCTTTAATTAAGGTCGTTAGCGCCTTCAGTTCCTGGACTTGAAGTTTTAATTTAGAGCGCTCGGCGGGGTCAAAATCACCAGCCATGTTGAGCCGCTTTGCAATTTGATTGAGGTTGGCGGCTACATGGTTTAGCGTGCCAGTTAAGGCCAATATTTCCTTGGGAAGGGCTTTGTTTTTAGCTTTGATTTTTCCAGTTAGGGAGATTTCCCGGAGGTATTCTGATACCGTTATTTGCAGCGCCTTGGCCTTTTGTTCAATTGCTCCTTTTTCGGAACCGGTGCACTTTACAGCCAGTAGCTTGTCCCTTTTGATAGGCTTTAAGGGGCGGCCGCCCCGGTTGGGTTTATTGGAATTTTCCTGCTCCATTGCATTATGATTTTTGAATGCGATAGCATGAAAAAATCCCGCTGAATGCGTTAGCATGAGGCGGCCAGCGGTTTTGGTTTTACCAAAACATAGCTGGCTCCCCCAACTTTCAAAACGCGGCTTCTTATCTCGGGCGTTTGGTGATATGATCCTTAAATCTGTCGCAGTGGCCGATCATGGCTACCGCCGGGACTTTTTTTTTCTTTTCACCAGCTTAATTTTCGCTTCGATCAGTGTTATTGCTCCCAGCTGGTGAAGAAAAAGAAAGGCTTCCGGTATGATTTGCCGAAAGCCTTCCTATGCATTTTGGCCAACCTAGTTTGTGGCTGGCATTCCTGTTTGATCTATTAACAAAAAGTAGGGTGATACTTCCGGGCTAGGTAACTTTCCTATGTTTTCCATCTGGTCTTTTGGCCTGTGCCGCTTGTACGTTTTATTTACGTAGTGGGTTGTTGTATGCCCAAGTAATAACGCAACAGTCGCATTATCTACCCGGGCATCCTGTAACAAAATCGAGAAGCTGAGCCTTGCACAAGACCATGTAATAGACTTTTGCAAGCCTGCTCTTTCCATCCATGTTTTCAAAATCTTGTTACAACCGTTTGCAGAAGGCAGCGCGAAAATTGTGCTTGCCAGCTTCTTTTGCCTGAACTCTTCCGGGCCGTCCATGATTGTTTTTAGCCTTTTTACAATGATACCTTTTGCAATAGGATGCAGGGCAAGCACAAGTGGGAAGCCCGTTTTCTTTTGAATTATCCGGGTGGTTAGGGTGTCGTTTGCTATGTCTGTCCACAACACGCGCCCAATGTCTACAAAGCGAAGCCCGGTGTAAATGCAGAAAATAAAAGCCTCCTGAACTTCGTAATTTGTAATAGGGGCCTGTAGTAATTGAACATAGTCTTCCGCTTCCAGGAAGTTTTTCAGTCGTTTGCTAGTGGTTGATTGTGCGGCTACTTCCTCTGCGGGGCTGTCCTTAAAATACCCTGCCTTTGCCGCGGCTTTCAGTACTTGTTTAAAGCGGCTGAAATAGTTGCTGGGTGTGTCGCCTGTGAATTTTTTCTTTAGATAAGCGCGGAAGCGTTTGCAGAAATCTTCATTAATCGCTATCGGCGCTAATTGATTTTTACCATCTAAAAATAATTGAAGTTGTGTAAGGCTGTTGCTTAAATGCCTGTTACCGGGCGTGGCATTGTCTTTTGCATATTCAGCGTAGAAGTCTAAGAAATTAGCTTTAAGCCTGTGAGGTGGTACGTAGCCGGTGCCTATGGCTTGTTGGTCTACCACGTAGTTGGATTCTTTTACCTTTAGTAATTCCAGGGTAACTTTATTGTGCTGCCGCTCCGCTGGGGTCTTCGGCTTCACCCAAGTATAATCACCTGTTTGGGGCCGTTGTCCCTTATCACGGCCAAGGTCATAGTAATAAATGTAGCGATCGCCCTTATCGCTCTTTCTCTTGCCTATCTTCATAGTTTAGCAAATTGAAAAGTGATAGAATGGGCCATCAATACATAGGCCATTACAAACAAAATTGCATGGCGTCTAGCCAGCTGTTGGCATTGGAAAGTCAATGTGGTAGTATGCGAGTAAAAGCGGTACTGGAAGCGTAAAACTTTAACAAATAAAAGTTTTGCGCGGCTTCGATAAACTGCCGTTTTGTACCTGTCAAATTGTGGTGATGTGAACCATGTTAAACGTTGGTCGCAGTCGCCAACTGTAGCCGGATGATAGCAGGGGATGTGTTCAAAACATACCTGCAATACGAGGTTTAAAATCCGTGTCATTACCCGTGTCGTTTTCGTGTCAAGAAAAACGTGCATAAGCGGAAAAAAGGGGTAGAAAACGACTTGCGGAAAATAAAAAAGCCTTGATTATCAAAGATAACCAAGGCTGTATGGTGCCCAGAACTGGATTCGAACCAGCACACCCGTGAAGGCGCTGCGACCTGAACACAGTGCGTCTACCAATTTCGCCATCTGGGCAGTCGTATTCGGTTTTGCAAGACCAGCTTGCTTTAACCGGGCTGCAAAGAAAGGGAATTGGTTAATCATTTCCATCATGCCTTGAAAAAAAGCTTCCGGCCAAACCATCAGCTTATTGCACAGCAGCGAAAATCCAGCTTCACCGCTGTACAGCCGGTTGCTGATCTGCATGCGATTGATGATAACTGTATTTCGACAATGCACGCGTTAAGCCGCGAAATAAAGTGTGCCGCAGGGAGACGATTGGTATTTCATAGTATAGGCGGCTTACACTTTAGTATAAACATGCATTGATTTACCATTTACACCAAGTTTTGTACATTCACCTTACTGTTTGCCCAAACTATCAGGCGTGTACACAGAATTGGCACAGCAACCCTCACCTCACTAAACATGCTCCCTGAGCCATACAGACAAGTAAATTGAGCCACGGGCGACAGCAGCCGTATACCACAAACAACGACCTTTGAATCATTATCAATAAAACAGCAGCTATGACAACAGTTAAAAAAATAGCCTTAGGCAACAATGGCCCGCTGGTTTCCAAACTCGGATTGGGCTGCATGCGCATGTCATCCGTTTGGGGCGGTGCTACCAACGACGAAAACGAAAGTATTGCCACTATCCAGATGGCACTCGATAATGGCATCAACTTCTTAAACACCGGTGACTTCTACGGTGCAGGTCACAACGAACTGCTGGTTGGCAAAGCCATCAAAGGCAGGCGCGATGATGCGTTTATCAGCGTTAAATTCGGCGCCATCTTTTATGGCGGTCAGTGGCTGGGCCTCGACCTTCGTCCCATTGCCATTAAAAACTTCATTAACTATTCCCTGGTACGCCTGGGTGTAGATGTTATTGACCTGTATCAACCCTGCCGGCTCGACAACAGCGTGCCCGTAGAAGATGTAATCGGCACTGTTGCCGACCTGATCAAAGAAGGAAAAGTGCGTCACCTCGGTGTGTCTGAAATAACTGCAGCGCAGCTGCGCAAGGCACACAGTGTACATCCTGTAACAGCTTT
This sequence comes from Deminuibacter soli, assembly GCF_003412455.1. Taxonomy (GTDB): domain Bacteria; phylum Bacteroidota; class Bacteroidia; order Chitinophagales; family Chitinophagaceae; genus Deminuibacter; species Deminuibacter soli. The sequence goes on from NZ_QTJU01000006.1 coordinate 34,002, forward strand.
GGAGATAGGTTATTCACTAGCCGACCGGCAGATAGAAAGCGACCTGTTGCCCACAGCGAAAGAACTCGGGATAGGCGTTGTTGCTTTTGCCAATACAGCAGAAGGCTTGTTAACCGGCGATATGAAAGCCCCGCTTCCTGCCAATGATTACCACACGCACTTCTCCCGCTTCCAGGGCGATAACCTCGTTAAAAACCTGGAGAAAGTGGATGTATTAAAACAAATGGCAAAAGACAAGGGATACACGCCCGCACAACTGGCCATTGCATGGGTAAATGCACAAGGCGAACATATTATGCCGCTGGTAAGCATGAGCAGAAGATCAAGACTGCCTGAAAATATACAGACAATGGATATTGTGTTTACACCTGAAGAAATGAGTAAACTTAATGAGCAATTTGCGCCAGGCGCAATAGTAGGCAGCACTTACCTGCAACGATAAAATACGGGGGGCATTTAGCCCCCTTATTGATAACTTTATAGCATGACGAATCCCAGTGAAATTTTACCCGGCGTAATTTTCTATGCCTACCTCTCCACCATGCGGAAGGAGAATGTGGCATTCCTGTCGCATAACACGCTCATCATGCAGGTTTCAGGGCAGTTCACGCTGGAAACAGCCGGGCAGACTATTTCGATGAGAAGGGGCCAGCTGCTGCTGGTGGGCAAAAACCAGCTGGGGCAAATCACCAAAACGCCCCTGCCTGATGAGGATTATGAAACCATCGTCATTTCCCTGCGGGAAGACCTGCTCAGAACCATTGCGCTGGAAGAACAGGTAAGCATCCGGCATAAATACAATGGCCCATCCAACATACTGATTCCGCCGAACGATTTCCTGCACGGCTATTTTCAATCCATCATGCCCTATGTACGCAACCCTGCAGAAAGAATAACGAATGATATGGGTATGCTGAAAGTAAAAGAAGGTGTAAAACTGTTGCTGCACGCCATGCCTGCGCTCAGCGATTTACTGTTCGACTTTTCCGAACCGCACAAGATTGACCTGGAGAAATTCATGCGCATCAATTTTCATTTCAACATCCCGGTCGAAAAATTTGCGCAGCTAACCGGCAGAAGCCTGGCAGGTTTCAAGCGCGATTTCAACAAAATATTCGGCACCTCACCGCGCCAGTGGCTGCAGGAAAGAAGGCTGCAGGAAGCAAAACACCTGATAGAAAAAAAGCACCGAAAACCCTCGTCCATTTATCTCGACCTGGGCTTTGAAAGCCTCTCCCACTTCTCACATGCCTTTAAGAAAATGTTCGGAAAGGCACCTTCGGATTGGGTATAGTTTGGAGCATTAAGGTTGGCTACAGGATGGCTAACCTATCGGTCAGGCCCCGGTTTGCATTTCCTTCGCCACACGCACGCGTGCATACCTTGCGATATAAGCTGTGCAAATAAGCAAGCCTATCAGCGTCATGCCTACTCCAACCAGTGAAGGGTAATTGTATGGCAGTCCGTGCAGCAGCGGTATGGCGCCCAGGTAAGCACCCAGCGCATTGGCTACGTTAAAGGCTGCCTGCATAAACGCCGCCGCCATCATTTCTGCATTGGGAGCAGCACGCATCATCATAATATTAATCGGTGCAGAAACAGACATCGATAAGCCGCCGCACATAAAAGTAAGCGTTAATGCAATGGCCCTGGTGCCCGAGAAAAAGAACACGCCTGTGAGTGCCAGCATCATTAACAGCAGCAAAAAGGCACAGGTTTTAGGCGCACCCATTTTGTCAGACACATAACCGCCCACCAGGTTACCCACTACCATGCCGCCGCCGGCAAGCGTCATCACATACGCCATATTACTTTTGGCAATGCCGGCCACTTCTGTCATCAGCGGGTTAATATAGCTGAACCAGGCAAATAATCCGCCAAAACCAATGGCAGTGATCAGCAGCACATACCAGCTTTGCTGGTTCTTTAAAAAATGCAGTTCATCCCTGAAATGGGCATCTTCACCCTTACCCTTCATGGCAGGCAGCCACACAAACAGGCTCAGCAAGGCAATCAAACCAATAAAGGCAACAATGGCAAAATACCAGCGCCAGTGAAATGTATGGCCAACATACGTTACCAGCGGCACCATGGCCAGGTTGGCCACTGTAAGCCCGGTAAACATCAGTGATATATATCTTGCTTCTTTACCCGGCCCGCCTATTCTTGAAGCCACTACCGTACCCACACCAAAAAACGCACCGTGCGGCAGGCCCGATAAAAACCTGGCCACCAGCATCAGCGTATAATTGGGTGCAATGGCAGATAAGCCGTTAAAAACGGCAAACAGTACCATCAGGGCAATCAATACTTTTTTAGGTGGAAACTTAACAGAATAACCAATCAGCAATGGCGCACCTATTACTACGCCCAGTGCATAGGCCGATATCAAACGACCCGCTTCGGGAATACTCACCTGTAATGACTGTGCTACATCGGGCAACAAACCCATAATGGTAAACTCGGTAGTGCCAATGCCTAAACCACCAATGGCCAGTGGTAATACTCTTTTATCAATCATGCTGCTCAACGTTGGGTAAACAAAACAACTACCGGCCTCAGTTGGGCAAAACCGGTGCTATTGCTATAACAATGGCGCAATTTAGCTATTCATTGTTAAATGCAGGCAAGCAACCTTGCCGCACAGCGCAACAAAAGCCGCGGCGATACAGTAACCTGCAAAACAAAAGCGGGTGCACCGTTAACTGATACACCCGCTTTTCCTAACATGTTATTCAACTTACTTAGTGTGCAGCATCTGCCAGTGAGCCTTTGGCTTTCGCTTTAGACTTCTTAATAAATATTAATACAAAAGGAATGCAAACCAGGAACATGCAGCCTACATACAGGAAAATATCCATGTATGATAAGATGGTTGCCTGGATGGTCACAGAGCCGTCCATCAGCTGCTGTGCGCTTTTCACTGCCACATTCGAAGGCATGCCTTTCGCGTGCATACCAGCTGCAATACCATTTATCCTTGCCTGCACGGCAGGGTTAAATACATCCAGCTTGCTTACAAGATTGTAACGGTGACCGATGATATCGCGCGACAAATAAGTAGAGATCAACGCCACACCAAACGACCCGCCCAGCTGGCGCATCATGCCCGAAAACGCAGCACCCTGCGCTATTTCAGGCCCCTTCAGGGTAGACAGCGACATCACCGAAATAGGCACCGATAACAGGCCCAGCCCAACGCCGCGTATCATGAGCACCCAGAAAAAGTTTTCTGCACCGGTTTGCGGTGTAATAATCTGGTAGGTGAATAAACTGTAGATGAAAAAGATGGCCATGCCTATTGCAATCAGGTATTTCTGCGATACACCGCGCTGGATCATTTGTCCCACAATAGGCATCATAAACGCCACCATCAGTGTACTGGGCACCATCAGCATGCCCGATTGCTGGGCATTCCACCCCAATATCGTTTGCGTATACAGCGGAATAATAAACGTAGACCCAAACAAACCAAAGCCCTGCACAAACGAGAGAATAACACCAATGCGCAGGTTACCGTTTTTCAGCACGCGCAATTCTACAATCGGGTATTTGTACACCAGCTGCCGCCATATAAAACAATACGCACCAAGAAAGGCCACTACAGCCAGCACTACCATCAGTTTGCTGCTGAACCAGTCTTCTTCCTGCCCTTTCTCCAATATGTATTGCAGCGAGCCAACAGCCACCGTAAGCAGGAAAATGCCCAGCCAGTCTACCTGGCTTGCAGGCCGTTTTTCTGCGTATTTGGGACTGCGTACATATTGCATGGTGAGCAGCGCGGCAATAATACCAACGGGTATGTTGATGTAAAAAATATACGGCCATGAATAATGGTCAATAATATAACCACCCAATGGCGGCCCCAATGTTGGGCCAACAATAACACCCAGCACATAAATGGCCTGTGCCATTGCACGCTTTTCGGGCGGGTAACTTTCGGTGATAATGGTTTGCGAAGTTACCAGCAGGGCGCCCCCGCCCAGCCCCTGTATAAAACGGAACAGGATCAGTTCGCCGATACCTGTTGAGTTGCCGCAGAGAAAAGAGGACACCGTAAAGATGATCACCGAGGCTGCAAAATAATTGCGCCTGCCAAACTGTTGCGACAGCCAGCTGGTCATTGGCACCACAATTACATTGGCAATGGAGTAAGCAGTAATAACCCAGCTTACCTCATTCAATGTTGCACCCAGGCTGCCACGCATGTTATTGAGGGCAACGTTTACAATGGTGGTATCAATAATTTCCAGCAGCGCGCAAAAAACAGCCGTAATGGTAATAATCACACGCCGCGAACCATATTCAACAAGCGAATTCTGTTGTTGCATAATTTAAATGAGTTGTATTCCGCGCACTAATCCAGGTGAACATTAACAAAGGCATTCATACCGGCTTTCAGTTGTTTTACCAGTGAATCCTGTTTGTTTACAAACTCTATTTTCACAGGTAAACGCTGTACTACTTTTACAAAGTTACCGCTGCTGTTATCAGGCGGCAGCAAGGCAAAGCGTGAGCCGGTAGCCGGTGAAAACGAAGCCAGTTTTGCCTCGAATTCATGACCCGGAAATGCATCAATCTCTATTACTACTTTCTGGCCCTCATGCAGGTCGTCGAACTGTGTTTCCTTGAAATTGGCAATTACCCAAATCTCATCACTCTGTACAATGCTGAAAGTAGCCTGGCCTGCCTGCAAATACTGGCCTGCCTGTACATTCACTTTTGAAATAACGCCATCTGCCGGTGCAGTCACCACCGTATAGGAAAGGTTCAGTTTGGCATCATCCACATCTACCTGGCGCTGTTTAATGGTGGCATTTACCACGCCCACCTGTGTAGACGTAGCATGGCTCTGTGAAGTTACCTGCCCTGTTTGGCGTGTAGCCTGCAGGCGTTGTTCCTGCAGCATCTGCACCCTGCGCTCGGCCGTTTCTTTGGTAGCCTGCGCCATTTCGAACTGCTGCTGCGTAATGGAGTGATCTTTGATCAGGTTGGCATAACGTTCATAGTCCTGTGTTGCGCGGCGCAGGTTCACCTTTGCTTCTTCAATCTGTGCATCTGCCGCTTTTACCGATGCTTCATAAGTGGCAATACCTGCACGTGCAGCTGTTGTTGAGGCTTCTGCAGAAGCAAGGTTACTTTGTGCAGTAGCCAGCGCAGCTTCAGCCTGCTCCACTTTTATGGTCAGGTCGCGGCTATCAAGCACGAGCAGGGTATCCCCCTTCTTCACATGCTGGTTATCTTTTACACGCACCTCGGTTACATAACCTGAAATTTTGGGAATAACCGGGTTAATATTGGCTTCCACCTGTGCGTCATCGGTTTCTTCATGATGTTGTGCATATACATATTTGCTGATGCCGAACCAGGCACCTGCAACAACCAGTAAAATGAGTATGATTAAAAATGTCTTGCTTCTTTTTTTAGGGGTAGTATCACCGCCTGCGGCTGGATTATTTGACATAAAGTATGTTTTTTCAGTACGTGCGATTGAATAATTATAAGTTCAGCATACCTGCTTTCTGCAACAGCGTGTGGTAAGCCAGTACCAGGTCGGCCTGCGCAAACCGCAGGTTCAGCCGGGCCTGCAGCTGTGCCACATCTGCATCCAGCAAATCTGTAAGGGTAAGCAGGTTATTGTTGTATTTGTTTTTGTTGATGCGGTAGTTTTCTGTTGCCTGCTCCACCGCCTTGTTGTACACCTCTATTTTTTTAACACCGCTGAGGTAATCGAGGTAGGCCTTATTAATGGCCAGGTGAATATTATCCTGCAACACGCCTGCATTGGCAGTAAGCTGTACCTGTTGTGCTTTTGCCTGCTGCACTTTGGCATCCGTTTTCCACAGAGATGACAGGCTGTATTTAACACCAACGCCAATGTTAAACGCATTGGTAATGGTTAAAAAGTTGGGAATATCTGCTGCCACATAACCACCCGTTAAACCAATGCTGGGATAGTAATCGCCCTTTGCCACTTTTACATTGGCAACAGCAGCCTGTTTGCGCAGATCGAGTGCCCTTAAATCATTTCTGCCGGTATCTGCCATCTGCTCGTAATCCATCAGCGGCTTTAATTCACCGGGCTGTTGTATACTGGCCGAATCCAGCACCAGCAAGGTATTTTCGGGTAAACCCAGTAACAGGTTCATGTTCACCATGGCATACTGACTGTTGTTCTGCGCGTCGAGTAACGCCAGTTCCTGGTTAGAGGTTTCAAGCTGTGCTTTCAGCATATCATTCCTGGCCAGCAAACCATTTTTTTCCAGGTTGCTGAAATCCGTATCCCTTTTTCTTGACTGTTCCAGGTTATCCTGCACCAGCTGTACGGCTGCATTGGCTTTGTACAGGTTAATATAGGCAGCTACTGCATTCAGCATAACCGCCTGCTTATCGCCCGCTGCGTCCAGCCTGCTGGCTTCTTCCAGCAAACGGGCAGATTCAATGCCGTATTTGATCTTTGAGCCCGAATACACCGGCATCGATACGGTAGCCATGCCATACAGCAACTGCGAAACCGACGGGGAGCCGCCGCCACTGCTATCGCTGCCACCCAGCGCCTTGGTCTTCATGTTAATATCGGGCTTGGTTACCCGCAGGTACGAGCCCGATACACTGAAATCGGGCAGCCTGCGTTCCGTGGCCTCTTTCGTTGCAGCTACCGCTTCCTGAATACGGGCGGTACTTACTTTCAGCTGCTTGCTGTTTTGAATACTCAGTTCAACGGCATCGTGCAGCGTAAGCCGCTTTTGTTCCTGTGCCTTACCGGGCAATGCCAGTAACAGCAACGGCAACCATGCCATTGTAAACACCCGTGGTTTACTGTATTTCATAAATCTTCTGTTGCTTTATACAAAGGTTTCTAATGGTTCCTGTTTGAACAATTATTTATTAGATGAATATATATTCACTTAAAGAATAAAAATTTTATGCTTTCATTCCATCCCAGCACATCATAAAATTCATTTCCAGCATCTCGTCACTGATCTTTTTATTAAAATACACAGCGCGTTTCACGACTTCATTAATACTGCCCATCATAAAAGAGAGCAACCAGAAACTGTCCATATCTTTCAGCTCCTGTTCCTGTTTACCACGCTCAATCAGCTCACGCAGGGGATCGAACATTTTCTTTACCCGCACCTTGGTAGGTTCATCAATAAAGGGGGAATGGAAACATTGCTCCAGGAACACACTTTCGTCAAAATGCTCCATACGGTGGCGCATGATGTTGTACCATATCAGGTGCAGGGCCTCTTTATAAGGGGCAGACGGATTATAATTCCGGAAAAATACCTGTGCAGAATTTTGTACGCAAACGTGAAACAAATTGAAGATAATCGCATCCTTGTTCTTAAAATAAATATACAGGGTGCCGGTGGCCATTTCGGCCTCCTTTGCTACAGACTGCATGGTAATGCCTGCCAGGCCACGTGCCTTAACCAGCTTCAGGGTAGCCTTGTATACCTGCGCTATCTTGTTTTCGTCCCGGGGTTTCACCCTGCAAATATAAGTGAATATTTATTCACTTAAACAAATTGAATTTATCCTGCTGCCCACCTGAACATCGTTGCCGGTAACCAATAACAAACTGCAACACCTCCTGAAAACCAAAGAGCCGCCCGTAATGGGGCGGCTCCTGTTTTATTTTCAAGGTTCTTCAACGGCCGTCTGTTGCGCGTTTGTTTACAACAGTTCAATGGTAAACAGCACGGGCATATGATCGGAGTATTTATAAGGCAACACCTCTACACCGGTTACTTTCCATTGCGCATTTTTCGACAGGAATGCGTAATCAATACGCACATGCGGCTTATCAAAAGAAAAAGTATTCTGCGCATCACCTTTTACAACAGCCGCATCCAGCCAATGCTGCAACATCAGCTCATAAGCATTGCCTTCAGGCGCAATATTGAAATCGCCACACAATATAGCCGGACCAGCTGCATTGCCCAGGGTGCTGGTAATGGTTTGCACCTGTGCTTCGCGGTTGGGTGCAAACTGGTGACAAAGATGCGTACCGCCGAAATACAGCGTGCGCCCGTCTGCCAGCTGGTGCTGCACATAAATCAACGCCCTTGGTTCACCACCCGAAGGGTTGGGCAATTGTACCACGGTTGGTTTATCCGAAGCATATTTAGTGAGCACTCCTTCGCCATAACCACCGCCGCCATAGTTCATGGCTTTGCCAAAGTAACCTTTCATACCCGTTTGTTTGGCCAGCTCCTGCATAATGTCTACGGGCTTGCCGTATATTTTTGCAGACCGCTCCGTAGCGCTGTCTACTTCCTGGCAGGCAACAAAATCAGGTTTCAGTGCTTGAATCAGCGCAGCAATATCGTTCAGGCTGGGTTTGCCATGTTCATAGTTTTGCTCGGCATGATAAATATTGTAGGATAAGATTCTGAGCTTTATCTGCGCTGTTGCTGCAGCAGACAACAACAGGCACAACAACAATGATGAAACAGTCCGCATATTATTTTCTTTTAAAATACCGGTAATATTATTTCCAGTTGGGGTTTTGTTTGAGAGTAGGATTCAGCAGTATTTCCTGTGATGGAACAGGATACAGGTAATCCCTGTCTTCATTAAATGTTTTGCCCAGCGTTCTGTTTACAATGATGTAACCGCCGGATGTGGTATTGGTTAAATCAATATCACTGCCGAGTTTTAAAATTACACCGCTGCCTGCAGGTTTATTGCCGGTGTATATCTGCAGGTCAATTTTACCATCCTTGTCCAAATCGTACTGGCCGGGGCCCGGGAAATACGCACCGTTGAAAGGCGCAGTAAGCACATGGCCTTCTTTCCAGCGCATAAGATCGTTCCAGCGCAGTCCTTCCATTACCAGCTCAATACGGCGCTCACGGCGTATTTCAAGGATAACGCCGGTATTGGCACCGGTTACATGCGTGTACTGACCAGCAAGATAAGCATCGGGATTGTTATTGGCTGCTGTCAAATCCATTGCAGGCATACCAACCCTGTCGCGCAGCAATTTCACCGATTTATCGAGATCAGCCTGTGTAAGTGTACCCAGTTCAGCCTTTGCTTCTGCATAGTTCAGCAATACTTCTGCGTAGCGGAATACGGGTAAAGGATTATCTGAACGCTGGTTTACATCATGTGAAGGGTCACTTACAAATTTAATCAACTGGTACCCCGTTACCGTAGCAGCATAGTCAGGCGCGATAGTAATGGCACTGCCAATACGTGTATAACCCGGTGTGCGCACCGTTTGTGACAAACGCGGATCCCTGTTCTGCACCTCGCTGTAAAACTGCATGGTATCGTAGCCGGCCTTGTCAGTAAAACGAGAGCCGTCTTTCATCAGGTAACTGTTCACCAGTTTCTTCTCCAGTCCGGGTTTGCCGTACGATGGCGTTAAGGTGTAATAGTTGAGGTTATGAAACACTTGCAGTGCAGTACTGTACTGGCGTGCCAGGATCACTTCATCTGTAACCACCGATTCAGAAGCAAACAAGTCCTGGTAAGGTTTTGCGGTGCTTTTATAAATGGTGTACGGACTGGCGCTGATAAAGGTGCCTGCTGCATCGGCAGCGAGTTGCAAAAAGCGGTCAGCATCGGGCAGACTAAATTCTGTATGGTATTTACGGAACGTGCCTTCAAACAAACACAGGCGCGATTTAAGTGCCAGGGCCGTCCATTTGGTAGCTTCGGATGCTCTTTTATCAGCAGGCAGGTGCGCAATGGCAAAATCAATATCTGCCAGCACAGAATCCATTACCAGCGTGCGCAGGTCTCTTGGCTTCAGCAGTTTGGCCGAATCATTGGATGCAATTACTTCTGAGTACCAGGGCACATCACCAAAATGCGCTACCATATTGAAGTAAAAATACGCACGGAAGAAACGTGCCACGCCTACATACTGGTTGGTCACCGTACTATCCAGTCCGCCGCGGCGGTAGTTCTGTAAAAAATAATTGATGTTGCGCAATGCACCAAAGCTCCAGCCACCGCCGGATACCGGCACCACGCGGGCGCCGCTTTGCTGTTCACTCAAACCGGTTTTAATGATGTTATCAATGTCTTCGTTATACAAACTGGTAAAAGCATTGTTATTATCATCCGCATTGGGTATCATACCCTGGTAAAACGAGCGCACATACAATTTCAGTTCGCTTTCAGAATTAAAGCCATTATCTGGCGAAATCTGCGAAAGCGGTTCACGTTCGAGGAAATCTTTTTTACATCCTGCCAGCACCAGGCCAGACAGTAATATAACAGAGAGAATTTGTTTCATGTAACAGTTTTTTCAGATCAACAATGTTAGAACGTCATGTTCAGGCCTACTGAATAGGTTTTAAAGAACGGGTACACACGACCATTCACATCACCATCGGGCATTGCCTGTTCGGGATCAATGTATTTGGTTTTAAGCTTTGTTGCAGTAAACAGGTTTTGTCCGCTGAAATAGAAACGCAGTTTGCTTACCCCTATCCTGCGCAACAGTGAAGCAGGAAGGCTGTAACCAAATGTGAGGTTCTTGAGACGGATATAAGCGAGGTTTTGCAGGTACTTATCGTTTGCTGTGTACAATTCGCCACCGGCGTTCAATGCCTCATAGCTTCTCAGCCTTGGGAAATACGCATTGGGATTTTCAGGGCTCCATATCTTGCCCGGGAAATCCGTTGGTATAAACGAGTAGTACGCCCTTGAATACGGGCCCCAGAATTTATCCGCGTTATTACCGGGATACCATTGCTGTTTGCCGATGCCCTGGAAAAACACCGCCATATCAAAACCACCCCATGAAGCGCTGGCATTGATACCAAAAGAATAACGCGGGTTCTGGTTACCGATCCTGCGCATATCACCGGGGTCAATTGCAGAGTTTTTACCATTATTGATAATGCCATCGCCATTCAGGTCTTTGAAACGGATATCACCTGCAGACAATTTGCTGTATACACCCGGTGCGCTTAAACGTTGCTTGTTTACAAAAGTCTGGTCAATTTTATTCGCTTGTGCTGCTGCATCGCTGGCAAAATAACCATCCAGCTTATAGCCCCATATTTCACCCAGCTGCTGGCCAACATAGTTATTACTAAGCAGCTTGTTCGGGTTATCGAAACGGGTTACTTCTGCCGTATAATCAGACAGCACTACGCCTACGTTGTAAGAAAACGGTTTGCCTGCCACAGTACCGTTGTCACGCCAGCTTACGTTTACATCAAACCCTTTTGTTTCCAGGTCGGCCGCATTTTGTTTGGGTGAGCCTGCACCAAATACCGCGGGTAAAACCTTGCCGGGGGTAATCATATCTGTGGTAATGCGTTTATACCAGTCGAACGATACCTGGAAATGATTTTTCAGCAGGGCCAGGTCAACACCGGCATCCAGCGTTGCAATTTTCTCCCAGGTAAAATTGGGATCAATAGGTGCAGGCACGCTGAGCGTTTGTGTTTTGGTGCCGTCAATAATCCAGTTGTTCACAGTTGCAGGCATTACCGGCACATAAGGATACAAGCTGGCATAGTCTGTTCCCGAGCCCAGTGCCTGGTTACCCAGTGAACCATAAGAACCGCGGAATTTCAAATCGGAGATCACCCTTTTCAGCGGGGCAAAAAAGGCTTCCTCGCTGATGCGCCATCCTGCAGAAGCAGAAGGGAAAAAACCATAACGCCTGCTCGCCGGGAAACGGGAACTGCCATCATAACGACCATCCACTTCTACCAGGTAGCGGCCTTTGTAATCATAGTTTAAACGGCCGAAATAACCACGCAGCGCGAGCTCGTTGGCATTGCCTACTACGGTTATATCACCGGTGCCCAGGTCAATCTGGTTAAGATCGTTTGACAGCAGGTTGCTGCGCTGAACCGTATTGGTTTTGTACTTCAGCAACTCCTGGTTTAAACCGGCCACGGCTTTGAAGTTGTGCGGGCCAAAGCTTTTTTCGTATGTGCCGTATAAGTTAATGGTATGATGCTGATCGAGGTAACTGCCCTCTTTCAGGTAATCGTTACCTACATACTGAATTACACCTGGACTGACAGACCAGGGATCTGCTGTTCTGCGGTTGAAATCAGCATGCGGCATCAGCTCATAGGTATAGTTGCCGGTTAATGTTAAACCCTTTACCAGGTTAAGGTTAAAGCCCACAGTATTGGTAATGTCGTAATGTTTTTCACCGCCTTTTGATTTACCATTCAGCAGCGATGCAAACACACCGTCGCCAATGGTATAGTTGTTCAGGTTGGTGCGGTAAGTAGCCGTACCGTCCGGGTTAACGGGCACATAAGAAGGCAGGGCATGCACAGTGATAGATACAAAGTTGGAATTGTATCCCCAGCCCGGGTAAGTATAATCCGTTCCTGAAAACTGCGTATTGCTAAACAGGTTTAACCAGGGTGTAACACGTGCATTTATTTTGGCGCGGAAATTATAGGCATTGTACGCATCCTGGTTAATCTGGAAAATACCTTTCTGGTTATAGTAACGGCCGGAAAGCATAAAGTCAACCTTCTCGTTGCCACCGGATACATTCAGCGTATGCTCCATGGAAGGCTGCCAGTTGCGGAACATGGTATGCCACCAATCGGTATGGCCATAATACACATACTGGTTAACACCATTGCGGTTTTGAATAACCACCTGTGGCAGGGAAGGATCTGACTGGCGTTTCAGCAATTCAGCATAGTCATTATCATTGTAGCCGGTATAACTGTTGCCGGTAGCGCGGATAAAAGCAGAATCAACCAGTTTGGCAGCGGTATAGCCATCGGTAATAAAATCTGTTTTGGTGGTAGGTGTTTGCCAGCTGAAATTATTGCTGTAGCTCACCGTAAGCTTGCCCTGTTTGGCACGTTTGGTAGTAACCAGTATTACACCATACGCACCGCGTGCGCCGTAAATGGCAGCAGAAGCCGCATCTTTCAATACGGAAATAGATTCTACATCTGCAGGGCTCATCAGGTTAATATCACCGGGAACACCATCAATCAATATCAATGGAGAACCGCTCAGGTTGGTTAAAGAGGCAGTACCGCGCACATTGAATTTAGCGCCACTGCCGGGATGCCCGTCACCAAAAGTAATGTTGAGGTTAGGTACCACGCCCTGCAGCGCCTGCCCTACATTCGCCACCGGTTTATCTGCAATGGCTTTTGAATCAACATAACCCACAGCACCGGTAAGGTTCACTTTTTTCTGCACACCATAACCTACCACCACCAGCTCCTGGTTATTCTGTACAGAAGCCTGCAGGCGTATGGTAATCACTTTCTCATCTTTTACCAGCACCTCCTGTTTCTCGAAACCGGCGGAGTTCACCACCAATACATCGCCTTCTGCAATCCGCTCCAATATAAAATTACCGTCATCACCTGCTACAGTGCCGCGGTTAGTGCCTTTTACAGAAATACTGGCTGCAGGCACCGGCGTGTTTTTTTCATTGTCCAGCACCCTGCCTTTTAAGGTAAATGGCGCAGCTGCTGTTTGCTGGAATACGATCAGCAAATCGTTCGTGGTTTTATACCCGAGCGAAGTACCTGCCAGCAGCGAATCGAGTATCGCATTCAACGGCTGCTTCGAAAAACGCCTGCCGCTATAATTGACCTTCTTTACCTGTGCAGCATCATACACCAGTTTAAAATGACCTGCCTCTGCCACATGCTGCAGGGCTGAAGCGAGGCTCATGTTCTCCAGATTAAGGCTCGCGGTTTTCTTTAAATCCTGCGCAGCCGTTTTTTCCCATGCCCATGCACCTGTTACCAGCAGCGTGCACAAGCATACGATGCCCAACCGCAACAGCGTGCGGCTGACCAAACAACGTAATCGATTTTTCATACTTTTGACATGTTTTGATTGCTATGATTAAAACAGAACTGCACGCATCCGCAGAAATGGCCGTTTCTTACGGACGTAACAGTGTAGCTTTTTTGTATTGGCCGGTTATGTGTTTGCATAACCGGTTTTTTATTGACCTTCCTGTACTGCAATAACAACCTCATCACCATTGATCGTGTATTGCAGGTTATGCACCAGCGTTAAGGCATCCAGAATTTCTTTCAGTGAATTGTTGCGTGTAAATGTGGCCGTACAGGCAAGTGAGCGCAGGCCGGGGTTTTGCACACTGATGTGTACATGGTACTTGTTCTGCAGCGCCAGTATAATATCACCCAGCGGTGCCTGGTCAAACGACAAAGCACCGGTTCTCCAGGAAGAAATATGTTCAACCGGCTGCTCAAAAGCAATGCCCTTTAAAGTAACAGGGTTAACGGCAATGCCCTGCGAAGGCAGCAATTCAAACGATGCCGTTTGTTTTTTACCATGTGCCGTAACACGCACCTTTCCTGTTTTTACGGCTACGGATATTCTTGGCAAAGAATGATAGGCGCTTACATTAAACGATGTACCCAGCACGCGTGTATCAACGTTGGCCGTATGCACTATAAAGGGTTGTGCAGCGTTTTGCCTTACATTAAAATAAGCCTCGCCTTCTTCAAGATAAACCTCTCTTGTTGTACCTGTAAACGCAGCGGCATAACGCAGCCTGGACGAATAATTCAGCCATACCTCCGAACTGTCGGGCAGCAATACCTTTTTCAACTGCCTGCCTGCCGTTACGGTAACAGTCTTTGCAATAACTGCCGGCGTTGCCACTGCTTTTGGCTGAACAGCGACCGCATTGTTTTTTGCAGCAGGCAGCAACAGGTAAATACCGGCAGCCACTGCTGCCACTATTGCTGCGGCGCTTATTAACCATGGCCTGAAGCGTTTAACGGGTGCCGCTTTTGCCGTATCCGGCAAGCCGATGCGCTCCCTGATAACGCTGAGCATTTCCTGCGACAGCTGTTCTTTACTGTCAGCCGGCAGCACTGCGGGCAGCTCACCTGTTTGTGCAAACCATTGTTCTATCAGCAACTCCTCTTCCGGTGTTGCCTGGCCTTCCAGGTAACGCTGCAACAATTCCTTGATGTGGGATAATTCCATGAACCGGTTTTGTTTTTCCTATTGTGGTGAAAAACAACAACTGGTACCAGGCGCCATTGTTACCAAATTGTAAACAAGAATGAGGCGGCTTCTTTTAACCCATCTTTTAAACGTGCGAGTGCACTGGTTAACTGGTTCTTGATGGTTTGTTCGGAGAGATTAAGGCGTGAGGCAATTTCACTCACAGGCAATTTTTCTTCGCGGCTCAGCAGGTACACTTCACGCATACGCGCAGGCAGCAGGTCTATTTTTTGCCCGATTAAGGCAATCAGTTCCTTTTCGCGGATAACAGTATCCGCATCATTGAATGAACCGGTCACCATGGCTGCAAGCTGGCTGCTGCGCTGGCGATCTTTCAGCAGTACGCTTAATTTTTCAATTACCTTATACCGAACGGCAGCATGCAGGTAAGCGGTAAGCGAACCATGCAGCACCAATTCACTGCGGCGCTCCCATATGTTAATGAAGATATCCTGCACGATGTCTTTGGCAGCGGCAGTAGATTGAAGGCGACGATAAGCAAACAGGTACAATGATTCCCAGTATTGCGCATACAGTTGCTCAAATGCCTGCGGCTCATTGGCCGCGATGCGCTCAAGCAGGCGGGAATCAGCAGTTAATTGTTGCGGCATTATGCTGACTATTGGGCCGGCAAGTTATAGCAGCAATACAGCTTTACACGTTAACAAATCGTAAACAATCGTGAGTGGTGAGTTGTGAGTGATTGTAGCGGGTATCGGTTTCGGGGTCGGGACATCGACACATCGAAATGATTTAAGCGAGAACTATGCTTGTCGCAGAGGCGATTTTTCAAGCGAGATGCTCTTTGTGTTCTTTGTGTACTGACTTTGTGCTCTTCGTGGTTAAAAGCATTCCCAAACATGCCGGAGGTGTATGCACCAAACAGGCTTGCAGCTTGCAGCTTCAAGTTATTTCAGCAATGAATATACTTTTTCCCTACTTTCGTGCCCCGTTAAAATAAAACATCAAGCCGGGCAGGTTCCAGAGCGGCCAAATGGGGCGGACTGTAAATCCGCTGTCTTTCGACTTCAGAGGTTCGAATCCTCTCCTGCCCACATAAAAGTCCTGTAGTGTACACTGCAGGACTTTTTTATTCTCCCCCGTGGCAGCTTGCAGTAACACCGGGAAATTTTTCAGGTTCATGCGGGAAACAGGCGCTTTTGCGGTATCATGTACCCATGGCGTTCGTATAGCGCCGCAGAAAATCAACGCACTTGTGAGCGGCCTTCAAAAAAAAATCTCCAAAATTTCATTTATTTTTTTGCAGGAATAAAAATCCTCCTATATTTGCAACCCAATCGCAGCCAAATGGTTGAAAAACAAGGGCTACGAGCGGGAAAGTTCTTAACTTTACAACAGAAGCCGGCAGCGTGAAACCTGATAACGCTCAACAAAAACGGCTTCAAAACAAATGCCCAGATGGCGAAATTGGTAGACGCACTGTGTTCAGGTCGCAGCGCCTTCACGGGTGTGCTGGTTCGAATCCAGTTCTGGGCACCATACAGCCTTGGTTATCTTTGATAATCAAGGCTTTTTTATTTTCCGTAAGTCGTTTTCTACCCCCTTTTTCCGCTTATGCACGTTTTTCCTGACACGAAAACGACACGGGTAATGACACGGATTTTAAACCTCGGCGACAACAACCAACGTTTGACACGGCTCACATCGCCACGATTTGACAGGTACAAAACGGCAGTTTATCTGCGCCTGCTTTTACATACTTCCAGGTTTTGACAACCTGGTGCAAAAACATATCCCCGTAACACTGTCAGAACTGTTTTGAAGCAAACTGATTAACAAAGCCACTCATTGGCAGCTAGGCATACAGAATGCTGCGTTTTGGTTCAATTTTGCACCGTTTCCTCCATACTGCAACGAATCGTGTCATTTTGTGAGCTGGTTCTGATAAGCCAGCTTACTCTACCACGAAAAATTCAATATTATATTCCGTTTCGCCGAGGAAACCATTTTTACCAAAGATCACCGTCTTAACTGGTTCGTTGTTATCATCCAGGTGACGGTTATTCAGCAATAGCATTTTACCGTTGTATTGTGCTTTGACCGAGTATTTCCCGATCGGTATATCTTTTACCATAAAAGTACCTGCTACGTCTTCCACCGGCTTTTCAAATGCCGTGGCAACAGTTCCATCGATCAAAGTTGATTCGCCGGGATAAGGCGTAAACAGCAGTTTTATTTTCGTCATGTTCACATCAGTACCCAGCATGTACAGGTCAACATGCGCACCATAATAACTGGTACTGCCGGGCCGCTGGCCACTGAGCTTCCATTTGAAGTTTCGCACAGCTCCGGTAGCTTTGCTGAAAGCACCGGTATTATCTGGCTCCAGGTCAAATGTATAGGTTTGTCCATAAGCATTTTTTGTAAGCTGGGCTTTGGCGGTCCAGTCGCCTGCAGGTTCATTGGGTAACGACACCTCGTATTTACCTTCGTTATTGCTGGCAGCAAGAAGATAGCTGTTATACCATACTGTATGTTCAACAATGATGTTCGCCGCCTTCACAGGCAGATTTTTAGCGTCCGTTACAATACCCGTTACAGCGCCATTCTTCGTTCCTGTAACAGGCGTGTCAGGCAAGCCGGCATTTTTGCTGCAGGCAATTATAACAGTACTGCCTATAAATGGGAGTATCCAAAGGTGTGTCTTGTATTTCATATCCAATATTTTATCTGGTTTATGGCGGGGATTTTTATGCAACCTTTGAGATCTGCGGTTGGCTTTTGGCCATCATGTCCTGGCTGTTGTCAAATCGAATCTGCCTGCCCAGGATATACCTGAAATAAAAAGCAACAACAAATGCCGCGGGAATACTGATGGATGTCCAGGTGGCAAGATCTTTAGAGATGCCCTGGAAGTCTTTGTAATACTGGAGATAAGCGCCGAGACCGATCAAAATGCCTGCAACAGCCGCCAGCAAATAACCGAGTATGCATTGCCCTATCCATTTTGCGGGAGATTTTACAAAGGGCCTTAGTTGTACAGCGTTGATAATGCCGATGGAGAGGAACATAAAAAGAATATCGAATGGCACGAACAAGGTATAGTAGCCCAGCCAGAACACCCATGGCGCAAAGAACAGTAACGGCCAAGCGTCTGACAGGGTTTTCTTTTTCCCAATTACTTCAAAAGTTTTGTTTCTCGAAACGGCAAGGAAGAAAACAAAAATGAATATCGAAATGGTATGCATGATAAACTGCGGTGTCGTTAACAATTTATCATGATCGCCGGTAAGCCCGTGTGCAATCAGCGGGTGCAAAAGGCCCAATAATCCTGGGTAAACGACCAGGTTTCCGACCACCCATTTTCTCAAAAACATGCTTTTAGTATTGTTCATAATTTGTAATTTAGAATACAAAGGACCCTCCTTTCCCGCGCCTGAAAAGGCATCTTTTATTCCTCAAATGATATATTTTGCGCCATGGGTTTACAGGGAACTGTTATACGTACCATCTTCCAGACAGCCACCTCATTCGGGGCGGCATTTGATGCACTTTGCGAGGTGTCGCATATCAGCGCTGATGAAATGGGCGATTCAGAAAAAATGGTTGAGTGGGAAAAAGCGGCTTTGATCTGGGTGCCCCTTTTAAAACTCACCGGCGATCCCTTAATCGGTTTGCATATAGGTATGGGCACGCCCAAAATGCTGCATGGCATGGTTGGATTTTTGATCCAAAGTTGTAAAGATCTTGACCAGGCGTTGCAAATGCTAAGCAAGTATGGCCACATGATATCGCCGATGGTCTCCTATAAATACATCATTAATGATGTGGCCATTCTTGAAATAGAACAGAATAAAATGTGGCTGCTGAAGCATCCGGAACCGGCAAGGCAGGCAAACGATTTTTTATTGGCATCAACGCTCAACACCTCCGCAGCACTTACAGGCCAGCGCATTGTTCCGTTACGAATAGAACTGGCCTACCCAAAGCGGGAAGTTTCCGAATATCAAAAGTTTTTTGGCTGTGACGTACTTTTTAACCAGGAGGTCAACCGTATTATTTTAGATAAAAAAGATATAACTGCGACTATACTCACCAGCGATCAATCTATGTTTGAGCGCTTCAACTCGATGGTGGCCGAAAAGCAGGCGCTGCTAGCCACCAATACAACCAGCGGAAATTTGAAACAGGTATTGTTCATGCAGTTCAAGGGAAGGATACCTTCGATTGACGAAGCTGCCTCATCATTGGATATGACACCCCGCAGCCTGCAACGAAAACTGATGCAGGAACGCACCACCTTCCGCGATGTTGCCGGGGAAATTAGAAAAGATATTGCGTTTCAATTAATGCAAAATCCAGCGATAAAAATTTCGGAGGTTTCAGATATCCTCGGATACTCTGATCCGACCGCGTTCAGAAAGGCCTTTAAGTCGTGGACGAACGTGGCGCCGCGTGCGGTTAAAAAGGTAGGTGTGGATAATTACGAACGGCGTTAAGATTACACCAGATTGCAGCTCGTAAATTTTAACTTCGTTCTGGAAATTAATGAACTGAAGTAAAGAAGTTGCCGACAGTTTGGAAGACAACCTGGTAGCTAGTCCTATGTATGATCGTGCATAGTTTCTTCTTAGGTTTAGGTGGTCACACAATTGGGAAAATACAGTTTCCACCATCTGTCGCTTCGATCTATTTTTCTTAGGATATTAAAGAGCTGAATCAGAAACCCTAAAAAAGCATCTACATATTCGACAAACATGGGAAGCCGACCTATAAGATGTTTGTTCCTTCTGCATCCTCGCGCCTAGGGTAGACGCCAAGCGGCACCGGCTGTATGTATTGGAAAAAACAATTTACTCGTCGCGCATGCTTGCATACAACGTATCTGAACTATAGAAATCCATCAGCAATATCGGTCGGGTTTGTGCTTTATAGCACTCGGCCGGTGTTATCTTCTCAGGGATTCTTCAACAATACTAGCATCGATGCTATTGGCAGCATACACAATTTTTCCATCTTTTAGAATAAAGTATGCTGGTATCGCCTTTACGTTGTACTGCTCTCGCATCTTTTCGTCGGCTATCAGCCCCAGGAAGGTAATGCCTTTCGTTGCGTAGATTTGTCTGGCCAGCACCGCGTTTTTGGAATTGGTGAGTACACCGATCACCTCCAGGTTTTTGCCTTTAAATTGTTCATGTATTCCCTGCACCTTAGACATCGCACCAAGGCAGGGTCCGCACCAGGTATCCCAAAAGTCCAGTAAAACGATCTTTTTAGCAGATCCGTCATACGCATAAAACTCCCCGTTGAAGTCCGGCAACTTGAAAGATGGCGCGTTTTCAGAAAGTAAAGATCCCGGCTTCTTGTTCTCTTTTGGAGTGGGCCTGTATTTGGATAGCTGGGTGCTATTTAAAATTGCCAATTCTCCATTTACATTCACCCCCATATTTTTTAGCTCTTTAATCGTGACCTGCCTTGCTCCAAATGCATGGAGTGTATCCAGAATCTTTACCGGCAGGTAATCACTCTTGCTCAGGTACAATATCTTATTGTGGTGCTCAATACCGTAGGCTGTATCATCTGGAAAAGCTATTGATATTAGGTAGTTGGTTCGAGTTTCACTAACGGAGATTCGAACACCTGTCGTATCAAAACTCATTAATTCCGGTACCAGTAGCTGTCCGGGAGGACTGCCATAGAGCATTTTTCGGTTTAGCTCCAGCGAATCCAGCAAACCTGCATGCTCATTGATAACATAGGCACGTACTCCGTCATATTGAAGTCGCATATGTAAATCTGGTCGGTAACACGAAAAACGATACCCTGTGAATGTATCGGCTGCGCTCTTTGCCATATAACACTGACCTGAATGCTTCCAGATAGCACCGGTGACAAATGTATCGATCCGAATTACTTCATATGATATTTTGGAGCACTGTTCAATCGCTGCACGATATTTTTCGATGACATTAGTTCCCTGGCCATAACCTGTCCTATCCTGCAAAATAGAAAGCAATAGTAAGCCAATGCAAAGATTGAAAAAACGTGATGTTCTCATGCCTGCTAGATGTTTTGGATATACAGCGTCTAATCTATAAAAAAAATTTATACTTGACCTTAAATTCTTAAGCACTATTTATTGCAGCCTGGCATTTACCGTTATTTAATATAGCTTGACAATCCGTGAAATGACTGGCATTACAAACATTTAAACTTGGGAATGGCGAAAGTAGCTAATAGGTGGAGCTAAATCCAACAGTAGCTTTAACAGAACTATCATTTTGGTTAATTCTTTGCAAAGTGAGCAAAAACCATGGAATATATCTCCCGGCGCTGAAGCAGGTATGAATTGGAAGAATCTAGTTGATATGCGCTTATCTTACGTGGTTTCTGCGTATAGTAGTCACTATAGAGGACAAGTCGATATTTTCATCGATTTGTCCTTTTTTATTTCCCCAAAACCCTTTCCCACATTGCATATCAGCGAAACGATTTCGTTTAGACTTGTGGTTCGAAAAGTCGATTCTTGAAAAAGCAGTTTTTCGGGGAACATCCCCTTCTCGATACAGATTTGCTATATTCTGCAGGGTTTCTATACACGTTTTAAGGAGCTCCAGATTTACTGATATTTTGGCCATATCCATCAATCTCGCTTCCAACTCTATGACTTTCTTCGCACTATCCGATTTTTATTTGCTTGTATTCATCAGCATCTATAGCTTCAATTAAAAAAAGTTCCCTGGCTTTAGCAATTACTTTATTAGCATCCTCAATTGGGTTTCTTAAGTCTGAACCTTATTTCGATCAGATTTTGTAAAGTTGCAGCAGACTTTAATAATTACTTCAGTATATGCCGCCACCCTGCTAAGCTTATGCTGCTGGTACGCATGTACGCGTAAAAAAATAGAGTAGCTAAACGCTTCTTTAAAAATTAAAAAGGGAGCGATTCTTATTTTCCTTTTGACTAAAATTCCTGATGTTGTAAATAAATGTCAGCATAAAGTAGCGATGAAGCAATTTGATTTGTGAATCAAGAATGTAGTTCTGACTAATAACCCTGCTTATCCCGGTGTTTTGATTTAACAGGTCAAAATAAGATAATTTTAAAATGCCTGCATTGTTCTTAAGAAAGGTATAGTTAAACGCACCATGCCATAGCAAGTTGTCTTTTTTTATTCCAGCTGGCTGTAGTGGGTTTATCTGGTAGTCAAGCATATTTTCAAAATAGAAATGCTTTTGCAAGTGAAGGGTCATATTGAGCTTCGCACCGTGGGTTGTGACATCCAGGCTGGGAAATTCGGGATCACTATATCGGCTTTTGTATACAGAGAGTACATATGATAGTCGCACATCAACCAGATCTTTCCAGTTCACCCCTGCTTCTGCACTTGGAGATATATTCCATAGCCGCTGCTCACTCCGTAAAGTATTTACCAGTATGATATTCCGGTTAAAACTGCTATTGAATTTAGCCCCCCCGATCAATTCCCAATTGCCATTGCCTACTTTCAGGTGCTTGGTAATACCTGCCATTTCACTAATTGTCCAATTCCCGTTTGTATTGACAGGCATTGCGTACTGGACGCCGTCACCATCCACCGAGCGTTGTTGTATAATAGCATCCGTATACTTGGTCGCTGCAATGCGGAAGTTATAGGCAATCAGTTTGCTGGCCTTATAGATATTATGCGACAAACTTACAGTCTGGCTTTTTACTGGCTTCAGGTATGGATTGCCTTTGATCTGAAAAAGCGGGTTGGTGTTATTGACAACCGGTTGAATGCTGGTTACATCTGGTTCTTTGAGTGTAGAGCTATACCCGAGATAAAATCGGCGCCAGCGTATCGTGGCATATGGTCTATAGTACTGGAAGTCTTGGCGAACAGCCGAATCACCAAACCTGTTGTTGATATTGATTGTCTGCACCGTTATGCCTGGTGTAAAGACCACCTGGCCGATTTGCCAGGGAAGTGTAACAGTTGAAAAGGTTTTAAAGCCGGTGCGGTGTGAAACCAAAGAAAGGGAATCTATCCTTTCTACATAGGAATGCGCCTGCGTATCAAAGTTATAAGCACCGGTCTGTTGCTTTTCATTGAAATAAGCAACCGTACTGGTAAACTGCAAAGACAGGGTTTTGCTGATGGGTTCTTTATAGGTTAGATCCACTGAAGTTGAAAAAGACGGCAAATTGGTATGGCGTAGCTGGTTTAAATAATCGTAGAGTGAATCCCCTCCGCTATAAAAGTCACTATTCGCTGAATTGATTTGATCTTGCTTATTATGATCGAGTGACAGGCGGTTGAGGACGGTAAAGGACCGACCGGCTTTTTTCAACCTGAGATTACTATAACTTAATTCATGTGAATAATTTAAGCCATCTCCATTCAAAGTCTCCCGGTTCACACTGTGGTTTAACAACTGCTGATAGTTTGTTGCGGAACTAATGTCGGTAAAGGAATGGCTGGTCACATTGCTCACATACAGCGCAGGTTTGAAATTAAGTTGTTCAAAGTTGCTTATCTGTTGCCGAAGGCTTCCAGAAAGTAAGTGGGTTCTACTATCAATATCTTGGAGCGCGTGGGTACGCACATTTAATATCGAATCGCCAAGGAACTGCTGGCTCACCGAAAGCTTATCCAG
The DNA here is from genome assembly GCF_003412455.1 of Deminuibacter soli. GTDB lineage: Bacteria > Bacteroidota > Bacteroidia > Chitinophagales > Chitinophagaceae > Deminuibacter > Deminuibacter soli. The sequence continues at coordinate 57,576 of NZ_QTJU01000006.1, forward strand.
CGCAGATGAATTGCCGTTATAAAAATACAGCAAGTTCAGGGTAGTATTGGCTCCCAGTTGATGGTTGATATTCAGGCCTCCGCCCGTTGACTTTTGAATGCCGCCGGCATCTCCTCCAAAAGACAGCTTATCGATGCTTGCCACAGAGCCATCTGCGTTTAAGTTCATGTCATTGAAATTACTTCTTTGAAATCCTCCAATCGAAAGCAGGTCATCGGACTGAAAGCCTGCATTTCTGCTCAGGTTGTTGCTAAATCCAATTGCACTCACCTGAAGTGTATCCCTGAACATATTTAAAAGGCCACCAGCCTCATAACGGCCCTCTGTGCCGGCACCTGCAAAGGCTTTTCCGAATATGCCTTGTTTTACGCCTTTTTTCAAGGTTAGATTGATGATCTTACCATTTTCCCAGGAAGGACGATTGGGATGCATATATGCCTCTTCCTTATCATCCGTCACCTGCACTTTGTCGATGATATTTGCGGGCAGGTTTTTAGAGGCGATTCTTGGGTCCTGACCAAAGAATTCACGGCCATCCACCAATAACTTGCTAACCCGCTGCCCATTGGCCGTGATGTTGCCTTCCTTATCAACGGCCATACCAGGCAATTTCCGGAATAAATCTTCAACCACTGCATTGGGTAACATCTTAAAAGAACTGGCGTTAAACTCAATCGTATCCTTTTTAACAATCACGGGAGGTCTTTCAGCAAGTACCAGCACTGTCTCCAGGGCAATCGTATCGGGCTTCATAACAATATTACCGAAATCTGTCACACCTGCCGGCAGCGTAAAATTTCTTCTGTATACACTATAACCAGAATAAGTGACAATGAGTTTGAGCGGTGTTGCTGCAGGAACATTGGCAAACTTAAAATGCCCCTTATCATCGGTGAGTTTATAATTAATAATAGTGGAATCTTGGGATCTATACAGTGCGACAGTCGCCAAAAACATGGGATGTCTGTTTACTGAATCCACCAGGTTACCAGTAAGCGTTGCCGACAGTTGAGCAGAAACGTTGGTAAAGACAACGAGATTGATCAATATGGATAAGGCGAATGGAAAAATCTTTTTTTTCATCAATACTCTCTGTTGATAAGCAGTTAATGCGGTTAGTTATCCTAAGTAAACATTTTTTTACAACATGGGGAAAATTACCGGTGAAGATCCGTCGGCGGGTAATCGACATGGTCTTACCCTGGCAGCACAAATAGTACAACTATCAGTGGCATTGTTAAACTTGGTGCATTTGAGGAACTATAGCAGGAAGATATTCGGATTTAATGGAACCATACACTACCCAATTCTAGACGGCGCCGGTGCCATTGCACTACCCCTGGTGTATTTTTACGTTACCTGGATCAGCAATCACAAAGGCATAATTATAGTGCACGCATGGCCCTGGGCATTACTCATTTTAATAGGCGCCATCTTTCCGGCCTATATCACATTGAAATGGTACGATGAGCCGGTTGCAAACGGTTACGGAAAAACTGGCGTAGCATCAAAATAGTCCGGTTCCGGGCAAAAGCCCTCTTAACTTATTTAGAGAGTTTTTTTATTGCGCAGTAAATTTGGTGATATCCGGATTATAATCGTAATATTGCGATATGGGCATCACGAAATCAGATTTATTTACCAAACAGCAGAATGAGCTGGCCAATATGGCCAAGGCTATCGCCCACCCTGCGCGTATTGCCATTTTGCAATACCTGCTGAAGAAGAATGCTTGTATTACGGGCGATCTGGTAGATGAATTGGGGCTTGCGCAGGCAACCACCTCCCAGCATTTAAAAGAGCTGAAAAATGCCGGCATTATCCAGGGGAATATTGAAGGCGCATCCGTGTGCTACTGCATTAATCCCAAAATATGGAAACGGTACAATACGCTATTTAATGCCTTTTTCAGGGAAGTGAAAGATAGCGACAGCAACTGTTGTTGATTTTTTTGTTCTAATTATCGCAATATTGCAATTATACGATAAATAAATTTATTATGCAAACAGCTGAACAACTGAAAGAACTTGTAAAACAGAAATACAGCGAGATCGCTTTACAGGACAAGGGTACGAACCAGGCGTCCTGCTGCGGTGCAGGCGGCTGTTCAACCGAAGTATACAATATCATGAGTGATGATTACAGTACGATGGAAGGTTATAACCCGGATGCTGATCTGGGACTGGGCTGTGGCCTGCCTACGCAGTTTGCCAAAATACAACCGGGTAACACGGTGATAGACCTGGGTTCAGGCGCTGGCAATGATTGTTTTATCGCACGCAGGGAAACAGGTGAAAACGGTAAAGTGATTGGCATTGACTTTACACCTGCCATGATTGAGCTGGCCCGTACCAATGCGGACAAACTGGGTTACAATAACGTAGAGTTCCGCCAGGGCGATATTGAAAAAATGCCGGCAGGCGCTGGTGTGGCCGATGTGATAGTGAGTAACTGCGTGCTGAACCTTGTACCCAATAAAGATGGTGTGATTAAAGAAATTTTTCGCGTACTCAAAGCCGGCGGTCACTTCAGCATCTCTGATATTGTGCTTGAAGGCAACCTGCCGCACAACCTGCGACAGGCCGCTGAAATGTATGCCGGCTGCGTATCCGGTGCCATCCAGAAAAACGAATACCTGGACCTGATCACAGCCAACGGTTTTCAGCATATGACCATCCAGAAAGAAAAAGCCATTTTCATTCCCGATGATATTTTAAGCAGCTACTTATCGCCCGAAGAAATCACTGCTTTCCGTACCGGCAACAACGGCATCTACAGCATTACCGTGTATGCAGAAAAGCCGGCAACAGAAGCCTGCTGCGCTCCGGGATGCTGTGCTCAATAAAACGCATCACCCACTTTAATACTTTCACATGCAAAATTGTAACCCGGCCCGGCGCAGGCGCCTTAGCTTCCTGGCCCCATAACACTGATTGCACTGCTATTTACCATCATGGTTATATTTAGCCTGAAAGGCAGACTGCTTGTGCAGATACCACTGGATGTAGTCAGAATCGCCATACCGCTGGCCATCTACTTTGCCATTATGTTCCTGGTGAGTTTTATGCCGGGCAAGGCCATGGGCGCGGATTACAGCCCAATGCCTCCATTGCCTTTACTGCCGCAGCCAACAATTTCGAGCTTGCCATAGCCATTGATTGCTATCGGGTTTTCGGTATTAACTCGGGCCAGGCTTTTGCAGGTGTAATACGCCCGCTGGTAGAAGTACCTGCGCTGATAGCCCTGGTAAATGTGGCCTTCCGGCTACGAAAAAAATATTATACTGTTATTATCAACGCCGCAAAAGCGTAAGCCTTCAACATGAGCATTCAACTTTTACCTGCACTTACCGGGTACCTTGGTACCGTTGAAAAAAAGTTTGACCTGATTAATTGGCAACGAAAAAGCGAGCTGAATAAAATTGCAGACGCTGTAACAGCTGCACTCCATACAACCGGAAAAGCTGCACTGATCTATGTTTGCACCCATAACTCCCGCAGAAGCCATATGGGCCAGTTATGGGCAGCGGCTGCTGCGGCCTATTACGCTATTCCGGCAATAGCTACCTATTCCGGCGGCACCGAGATCACTGCCTTTAACCCCAACGCCATCAAAGCATTGCAGGAAGCCGGGTTTAAGATCTCTGGAGCTACCGGGCAACCTAACCCGCATTACAGCGTAGTATATGCAAGCGGCGCTGATCCGCTTATTACATTTTCCAAGAAGTATATGGATAAGCCCAACCCTACCAGCAACTTTATTGCTGTGATGACCTGTTCACATGCAGACGATAACTGCCCTTTTGTAACCGGTGCCACACTGAAAGTGGCAACCCCTTACGAAGACCCGAAAGACGGAGATGGCAAGCCCAGCCAGGACCAGGTATATAGTGCCCGTTGCGAACAGATTGCTACAGAAGTTTTGTATACATTTTCGCTGGTACAATCAACACTTCGTTCAACCAATGCGCAATAAACCGGCGCGCTGCACAAAGCCTCAATGCACCATTGCTTATTTGTTGTATTGTGCGTCGTCAACATGTTCCATCCAGTCAACAGGTGAGCCATTTAGTTTTTCCTGTATAGCAATATGGCTCATGGCAGTGGAAGCTGTGGCTCCGTGCCAATGCTTTTCACCCGGGGCGAAATAAACAACATCACCTGGATGAATTTCCTGCCGGTCGTCGCCTTCGAGCTGTTTCAGGAGCGTTTTTCTTAGCCTGCAGCCGGCAGTTACGCACTTTTCAATTCACCCAAAGGCACAGGCCTACTTTTCTTTTTACCCTGAAATAACTTTAAAAGCGGTTTCTCTATAAACTTATGTGCAATAATGCCGCCTGTGCAGGAAAGCAATACACCAGCCAGCATAATAAGCACCCAGTTGGCTTTGGGGTCCAGCTTCGACCAAACACCCAGCATTGCAGAAACGATGCCTGCATGAATAAGGTAGATGGCATACGATGCATCTCCCAGTAACAACAGCAGCTTTTCTATGCGCGAAGGAGTTGCCGAAGTTTGCAGATAAATAGCAGCATATAAAACCAGAGATGACAGGACACCGCAAACAAATACCTGGTAAAAGGTTTTATATTTTCCAGCAAAGCAATAAGCTGCTATCAGTAAAAAAACAATACTCACAACAGTGAGCCATGTGCTTGCACGTTTTTCTAAGCGTGGCAGCTTATCTTGCAAAAACAACACAGCAACCAGGTAGCCTCCGCCAAACAACAGGTTCAGCTTGCTGAATACAAAACTACCCAGTGCGTTTAAAAATTCATTACTTATATAAGGCGCTGCAAAAAACCACACAAAAGGAGAAAGAAACCAAACTACCAGCACCAGGTACGACCGTATCTGGAGAATACTTATACAAAACAGGATATAGAATAAAAACTCATGACGAAGTGTCCAGATCTGGTTAGGCTGCACCGCACCAACCGGGAACAGGATGATTGACCTGCCATATTCCATGTAAGGAAACTTACCATCTCTACCCAATACACGCAGCATGGCATAGCCTATTACACATACCCACATGAACGGGATGATGCGGGTAAAGCGTTTGCCGAAAAAGCTTGCAGGCGAAATTTTTGGTGTTAAAGTATTTTGTTGCAAGGATACATATGCGATGATAAAACCACTGATAACGAAAAACAAGGGTACTCCTATGGCGCCTAAATCAAAAAAACCATCGCACATGTTCATGTTGAAATACTTGGGAAACCTGGCCATTCCCGATGTATGGGTTAACACTACTAAAATGGCCGCTAAAGCTCTCAGGTATTGGATACCCGGTAATTGAGGTTGCTTGGACATTGGATTTTTAAGGGCAATTGGTGGAAACCAAAAATACTGGAATAATCTTTAAAACCACGTTTAAACAATAAATTAAATATTCACCTGACGGCATACATGCAATAATACCACTACTCCCGGATATCCCGTGTTCTGTACGGCTCAGCGTAACGTTGCGCCCTGCATAATAAAACCGGTGCGAAGCGAAAGTTGTGCTTCAGGCTTTAAATCCTCTTCATTCCATACCAGCGCGGTAATGGTATTGCTGCCGGTATGCAGCCAAGGGCGCCAGGTTTACGGTTTCATAATTCCATTGCAGGTGTTCTCCCCTTGCCGGCCCTAATGATGCCAACTTGCCGTTTATATACAGCTTGTACCGGTTATCGACAGATACATGTACGCTGAATGATAAGAGGATCCATTTCATAAGCAGGCAAATGAAGCATTGGTATTATTACTGCCAGGATATATAAAACCAACACAAACGCCATCCTGCCGTGTCTGTCCGGCACCCACAGTTTAAGCACAACAGTAAATCTTTAACCTCAAACAACCCTGATGAACGGCAAAATAACCTTCCCGGTGGGTTGATTTGGACAAGCAGGTTATCTTATCTTTAATCACCCGCAAACACATGCTGTTGCGCCACGACAAATATCATGAAACAGATTACCATTCTTGTTCCCGACGGACAAAGCACCTTAAGCAGCGTAGCCTGTATTGTAGGTGCTTACGAGGTATTAATGAGCGCCAATGCTTACTGGAAAGATGTCGGCAGGGACGAACCGTTTAACATTATACTGGCAGGCGTTTCCAAAAAAGCGGCGTTCGACAACGGGTTGCTTACGGTAAAAACACAGGCCAATATTGCAGACATCAGCCAAACACATCTCATCATTATCCCCTCGCTTATCCGTGATTTCCAGGAAGCCACAAAAGGCAATAAACTGCTGAGGGACTGGATTGCCCAACAATATCAAAACGGCGCAGAACTGGCCAGCATGTGCACCGGCACTTTCATGCTGGCATCTGCAGGTTTGCTGGATGGAAAAAACTGCGCTACACACTGGAGTGCGGCCGATACTTTCAGAAACCTGTTTCCCAAAGTAAAACTGCAGCCTGAAAAATTGATTACAGATGAAAACGGCATTTACACCAACGGCGGCGGTTACTCTTTCCTGAACCTGATGATTTACCTGGTAGAAAAATATTACGACAGGCAAACGGCGATCTATTGTTCCAAAATATTCCAGATTGAGATAGACCGGCAAAGCCAATCTGCCTTTACTATTTTTACCGGCCAGAAACTGCATGGCGATGAAATGGTGCAACAGGCGCAGGCGTATATTGAAAGCCAGCTGCACGAGAAAATATCCGTGGAAGATTTGTCTGCCCGTTTTGCTGTAGGCAGGCGCAACTTCGACCGGCGGTTTATTAAAGCCACCGGCAACACACCGCTGGAATACACGCAGCGGGTTAAAATAGAATCAGCCAAAAAAGCATTGGAAACCACGCGCAAAAACATCAATGAAGTGATGTATGAAGTGGGCTACGCTGATATAAAAGCATTTCGTGAAGTATTCAGGAAAATAACCGGCATGTCGCCACTGGAATACAGGGCGAAGTATAATAAGGAAGCGATTGTTTAAATAAGTAAAATGCCTTAGAAAAGGCGATCTACCATATAAACCGGTAAAACATGAAAAACCTGCTCACCCTGCTGTGTGCCACCTGCTTTTTCATGTCGGTACGCGCCCAATGTACTACCGATACAATAGCATTGAGGCAATCGCTGGACAAGGCGATCATCGCCCTTACAGCTGCCTTTGCCAAAGGCGATGCAGCGGCAGTAGCGCGGTTGCATCATCCTGATGTGGTTAAATATTTCGGCGGCACCAATGTAGTTACAGGCCGTGCAGCACTGGAGCAGCAGTTAACCGGCTGGTTCAGCAGCTCGAAGGTGGAGTTTATAGAAAACACTATCGAAAGCACGGTATTCAGTGGCGAGACTGCCATACAATGTTCCATCTTCGCCATTAGAAATACGCCCAAAAACGGTGGTGCGCCGGTTATCGCCCGTGGCAGATCAATGGTTATTTACGTGAAGGATGCAAGCAGCCCTTCGGGCTGGCTAACCTTGCGGGAAATGACACAGGCAGCCCCGGATAAATAGCCGCTGACAGCCTAACTATATCTCTTAAGATAATTTCAAACAGTGTACCAGGTGCATTTCTACCGGTTTTTATGCAACAGCTATTGACGCAACCTGCTGACTGCCGTATTTTACAGGAAACCAACTTTATGAGATTAACGCTGTTAAAACGCATGCTACTGCTGTTGCTGTTTGCTGCATGGCAACAGGCACAGGCACAAAATAATCCTGCTTCCAAAGACTACCTCACCATCGAAAATTATTACAAAGTAAAATGGGGATTTGCCGGCGAGTTTATTGACCTGTGGAAGGCCAATCACTATCCCCTGCTGAAAAAGGCCATGGAGAAAGGCGATATTATACGGGTTACCACAGAAGTGCCGATGTTACATGCAGGCGAAGATACCCGCTGGGATTTCAGGGTAACCATCGTATTCAAAAGCGCTGTGCAGGCATTCGATGCCAACCTTACACGTCCTTATAAAAAGCAGCTTTATCCTGATACAGCAAAGCTCAGGAAAGACGAACAGCACCGCTTTGAGCTGCTGATTTCGCACTGGGATGTACTCACAGATAAAATTGACCTGAACGATTAAACAACCAATAATAAGGCGATCCCGGCTAAGCCAGGACCGCTTTTGATAAAGAAATGAGCGCTTACCGCGTAACCATAAATTTTCGGGTAATCACCTCCTTACTGTTACTGATGGTTAATAAGTAAGTGCCTGCTTTTAGCCTGCTGGTATTCATCACCACCAGGGCCGTGTTTGTTGCCGTTTGCGCCTGCTGCAGTTTACCGTCGATACTGAATACCTGCAGGGTTGTTTTTTCTGCGGCAGGGAAGTTCCAGCGCACATGCAATTCACCGGATGCAGGGTTGGGAAACAGGGTCAACACCGGATTCAATGCAACAGCAGAATCGGCAGCAGCTTTTTTAGCAATGGGCAGTGTTGCGATACGTGCAGGCACACCTGCAGTCTGTAACTCAAATTTCCAGAGCTGGTTATCGGTGCCTGTCCAGTGGTATTGTGAAATATTGGCGCCGTTGCTTAACGAGAAATTCTCCACGTCCACTACTTTGGCGCTGTTGCGGTTTACTATTTTGTAATAACCGCTGCCGGCATCCAATATTTGCCATTGCTGGTTGGTGTTGCCGTAATAAGGCCACTGTGTAATGTTGGCGCCGTCTGCTGTGGATGATGCCACCACATCAACTGCCTGGCCGCTGTGTACTGCCCTGATGCTGTAGTAACCGCTGCCAACATCCGTTACTGTCCATTTCTGGTTATCGGTATTCATCCACTGGTTCTGCGAAATATTGGCGCCATTTGCAGCAGCGGCGCCTTCTACCTCCATCACCTTATTGCTGTTCTTATTGGTTACTTTGTACACACCGCCCGATACAATCGGCGGCGCACTTAACAACTCGAATGTCCATTTCTGGTTGTCTGTAGCATTGTAGGTAAACTGCTGGATATTACCGCCATTGCTTAACGAGAAGCCTGCTACATCTACTGCTTTGCCACTGTTGCGGTTAATGATCTTGTAATTGCTGCCGCCCACATTGGTCAGTTGCCATTGCTGGTTGGCATTACCATAGTAAGGCCATTGTGTAATGTTGGCGCCGTCTGCAACAGAAGAGGCTACCACATCTACTGCCTGGCCGCTGTGTACAGCGGTAAGACTATAATACCCGCCGCCAACGTAAGTCACCACCCATTTCTGGTTGCTGGTATTGTTCCATTGGTTTTGCGAAATATTGGCGCCATTGGTGGTAGAAGATGCTTCCACTTCCATTACCTTACCACTCTGCACACCGGTGATGCGATAGGTACCGCCTGAAATAATGCCGGCCGGTGTAGTAGCAGCCTGCATAAAACCACGGGTATTGGAGTAGTTGTTGTTCCTTGTCTGCCGGTCTGTTAACGACAGGGTTTCAGCTGTACTGATATCATAGCTGCCAAACACATCCCACATCAGTACCAATGGTTCCATCAGGTTATAGGTTTGCCAGGGCAGGTAATAGTTTACCCCATGCCCGCGCGGGATCATTACATTGGTTGCTTCGCCCAGTATACCGGGATCACCGTATCCTGCAACCGGGTTGGCCCTGTCCCAGTTAACGGCCTGTTTGGTATTCTGCAATAACAGCTTTGCCATTTGCAACAGGTGTGCATCACCGTTGTACAGGTACATCCTGTAAAAGCTGAATGCATCAATGGCAGCATACGAATCGGCTGCATTGTTACCGGTGGCAATCACACTCAGCCCGGTTACAGATCGTGTTTTGGGATAAGTGGCACCGGCATCATCCTGCGGAATGGGTACGTTCCAGCTATATACCCATGTTTCATAGTAGTAGGCTGTTTGCGATGCGGCGTTCAGCCATTTGGTATCTTTCGTCAGATCATACAAAGCCAGGAAAGAACGCAACGCCATGGATGCCGCTTCCTTATCCGGCACATTCGGGTTATCGGGCGTACCACCCACATAGCGGAAGTTCTGGTATACATCCGTATAAATATAGTTGCCGGCCTTTAATGCTGTTTGCAGGTATACATCTGCACCGGTTGCCTTGTACAGATCAACCAGGAAAGCAATCACGTGCGAGGTATTGGTTTTGTCAGCAAATGCAATGGTGTTGTCTGCATAGTTCACTGCCCGCGGGAAAGAGCCGTCGCCATTTTGAATGGAAGCCAGCCAGGCACCTGCCTTGGTACAAACATTCAGCCAGTTGGCTTTGTCCACACCATGTTTCTTTTCAAAGTTCCAGGCCCATAACAATCCTGTCATGCCATCGCCTATTACGCGCATATAGGTGGCATAACTGCGCCAGGTTTGCGGGTAGGGATCGTACCAGGTTTTTACGCAGCCGTTCTGCAGGCTGGCATTGTTGGCCCACCATTCCGCCATCTGCTCGCCTCTTGACAGCAGTGTGGCATTGTTGGCATTAATACCTTCACGTATCAGCAATGCAGCATTGGGAAGCTGCATGCCCACGAATCCCATGTCGTAATTGTAATCATTCTGGCTTTCCACCGTGCCGTCGAGTTTTATCCTGAAAGGCACACCCGGCGCGCCATTGATGGATTGCCAGTACCTGTTTAAAATGGCAACCTGGTCAAGATATACCTGCGTTAAATTAACGCTATACAAAGCCGGGTTACTGCTGTTGTAGTAGTTGATCCAGGTGTTTTTAAGCGCAGCGGTATAATCTGTTTCACTGGTTAGGGTAACAGACATGCTGTATTGCTGTGTGTAGTTCAGCGTAACAGGATTGCTGCGGTAAGCCCAGCGTTTGGTGGTTGACATGCCGAAGATACCGGTGCGCTCCCCTTCTGTTCCTGGAAACAGCATGCCAATAAGCGGCTGCGTGTTGTTCTGCATACCCATGGATGCAAATTTCATCCTGCCATCTATTACGCGGTTTAAACCATCTTCCGTTTTAAAGGTGCTGCCGTCGGGACTTTTGTGGTATACCGAGAAAGTAGCGCCATTGCTTTTTTGCCGCACCATAAAAATGGGCAGGGGCATCCGGTCTTCCCTGAACCAGTAATAGTTGTCTGTTAAGTCTGTGGCGAGCGCGTTATCTGCAACGTCTGCATTGTTTTTGTACCAGATTGAAGGCGCAAAAAAATCGTAATCGTTCATGGCTGAGGTAACATCGCGTTGAAATGCGAGCCTGGTAGAAAAGCCGGCATCTGCTGCATTGGCGGTAGTAACGGCCACGGTTCTGTTTATTTCAAATGTGCCTGTGGCGTTGTATGCCTTGTAGGTATCGGTAAAGGCAAATACGCTTCCGTTGGCGCTGGTAATATTGCCGGTGCATTTATACAGTCCGCCGCCCATATCCTGCACTGCAGTGTAGGCGCCGGTGAGCCAGGTTGCAGTACCGGCTGTGTTAACCACTTCTACTGCCAGCGGGGCATTTTGTTCATAATAAGTAGTGGTGCTGTTGAGCTGGATACCGATACCGTAAGTGCCGCTGCCAATATTACGGACGGTGAGTGTGGCCTGGCTGGAGTTGATGGTGTATACCGGGGTACCCGTACACCAGCCCGATAAGGTAATAAACAATGCTGCAAGCAGCAGTAAACAACGCGCCATCAGCGGCGCGCTGAGGCTGTTGCCTTTGCCGGCAGCAGGTAAGCAGGTAGAACTTGATTTCATATGACATGGTTTTTAGTGGCACTTATATCGGCAATCGTTACGGGTATGGCGCACCCGTTTAAAAAAGCAGGCATGCACCGGGGTGCATACCTGCAGAGAAAAAGGAACCGGTGCATCAGGGTTGCGAACTGAACAATTCTTTATGCCCGTTAACATAAAGTCTCCCGTGTAATTGTTTCAGTTGGTTCATCAAGAGCTTCCGGCGTATCCTGTCGTAGGTGATCAGCCCGTTGATTTCTGTTTCCACATCTGTCAACTGTGTGTACACTGCAGCAGAAAAGCCTTTTTCTTTCAGTATTGCTATCCGGTTCATCAATGCCTCGTAGGCTTTGAGCAATTCACCGGTGTTCTTGTACCCGTTGTAACTCCACACTTTTCCATCGTACACATGCAGCGAATCAAGGTAACCCAGGCCGCCAAACTCACCAATCACCAGCGCCCTGTTGTTTTCCAGCGGGAAATCTTTATCCAGCCTGCTGCCATACAAATGATAGTCGTGCATATCGCCCTCGCCGCGGTCAATCCAGCCGCTGGGACCATCTACCAGCCTTGTCGGGTCCAGTGCTTTTGTCCATTGCAGTATTTCATTGGTTTTAAACTGTCCCCAGCTTTCATTAAACGGCACCCATACACTAATGGAAGTGTAGTTGTGCAGCTGCTGCATAATGCTGCTCCATTCATCACGGAAGTCCTGTTCAGAAGCAGCGCTGCGCACCACATCCTGGTAATGCGTTGCCATCCAGTCGCCTTCGGTGGAATGATCATGGTCTTTCACCGGTACAATTTCGCCGTAGCCACTGGGCATATCCTGCCATACAATCAGCCCCAGTTTATCGCAGTTGTAGTACCATCTTTCAGGTTCTACTTTTACGTGTTTGCGTACCATGTTAAAGCCCATGTCTTTCATGTTACGGATATCACTTACCAGGGCCTGTTCCGTAGGAGCAGTATAAATGCCGTCTGGCCAGAATCCCTGGTCCAGCGGACCGTATTGAAACAATGGCTCATGGTTGAAGAAGATGCGGTTCACGCCTTTCGCGTCTTTCGCGACAGCAATGTTACGCATACCAAAATAACCATCAGCCTTATCAACCGTTTTACCGCCGCGCTTTATGGCCAGCTGTACATCATACAACACCGGTTTGTCCGGGCTCCACAACTGCGCACCCGGTATCGCCAGTCGCAATATTTCATTGGCAGCAACAGTTGCAACTGCCACTTGTTTCTTTTTAAAGAATACGGCTGCCGTAACGCTATCGTTGTTTTGCGCATTCGTTACCCGGGGGCGTATGGTAACTACAGACTGATCGATATCCGTTGTTGTTTTCCAGCTTTGCAGGTAGGTTTCAGGTACAACCTCAAACCATACTGTTTGCCAGATACCTGTTACGGATGTATAGTAAATACCACCGGGATGTGTTACCTGTTTCCCTCTCGCCTGCTCACCATGATCGGTGGGGTCCCATACGCTGATCAGTAATTCTTCGTTACCACCTTTCAGGGAAGCGGTTATATCTGCGCTGAAAGCGGTGTAACCACCCTTGTGGGTTGCAACGGGTTTGCCGTTTACCAGCACTGTGGCTTCGTAATCGGCAGCGCCTATGTGCAGCAGTACTTTTTTACCTGCAAGGTTTTGCTGTATGCGAAAGGTTCGCCTGTACCACAACAGGCTATCGGGCCCTACTTTTTGCTGTACACCGGACAGTACCGATTCAACCGGGAAAGGCACCATTATTTTACCCTTCCAGCTATCCGGTATACCCTTGTTTTTGGGCTGTATTGTATAATCCCACAGCCCGTTTAAATTGGTCCAGTTGCCCCTTACCAGTTGCGGGCGCGGATATTCATTTAACGGAATTGTCCGCGCAGCATCTTTGGCCCATGGTGTCTTCATCTGTTTGCCTGTTGCGGGCTGTGCAAAAGCAAATTGCTGTGCCTGCGCCAGCAACAGCAACATAAAAATCGTTTTCTTCCTGATCATAGTGCAACGTTGAGTTTTATTCCCATGTGTGTATTGCTACCATCCTTTGTATTGCAGCAAGGGATTGGTGACGTTCTCTTTATAAAATTGTACTGCTGTTTGTAAGGAGTGCCGCTGGTAGGCCGGCATTACATACCGCACAGTTTCAGTTCCCTGCAGGCAAACGGTTACTTTCTCTGAACGCAGTATTTCCCTGCCTGTTTCGTAGTTCCAGTAACAACGGGTTACTTTCTGCAAGCCTTTTTCCGTGATGGTGTTTACCGGGAAACTGATCTTCTTCCCATTGCCCAATTCAAACACAACCGATTTCAGGTTAATGGAAACAGGCGAACGGTAATACAGCCTGAATGCAGGCTGCACGTTGTTCTCCTTGGTTACCTGGTTGTAAAATGCAAGACCGATGGCCCTGGCCGTATCTGCATCATACCAGAACAGACCGTTATCGCCATAGTTACGCAAGTTGATGTTGGGGTATGCCTGTTCTTCCAAAGCCTGGTGATCGAGCGATACAATGGATAGTGTTTGATCGGCCACGCGCAGGTTCACTGCAAAGTCTTCATCGGAATAAACAGATTCCCGCACGTTTTTATAATCTGCATGACCAAAATACTGATCCAGCACTTTTTCTATGCCTGCACGTTTATCACTGATGTTTTTCACTGTTAATGTTGCCGCTGTAACCATGCTGTCCCTGAAAGCATAGCGAACGGTTGAGAAATAGCGCTGCTCCGTAACCGGCAACGGATCAGATACCACACCTGTAGCCCCTTTATGCAAGGGTATTGCTGAACCGTTATCGAGCCTGTAACCAAACGGCACCAGGTCTTCTACCCCGAAAGGTTTCAGGAAACCGGCGCTCAGGTAAAACTGGTCGGTCGGCGTCCATCGATATGTATACTGTGCGCTTGCCTGCTGCACCTGCAGCAGAAAAAGCAAGGCCAGGAAGCAGATAACAATATGATTTAATTTCAGGATCATGTTATTCTTTTTCTACCAGCCCGGATGTTTTCCCGTACTGTTCGTTTAACTGTCTGCGCTGCGCCAATGGCAGCTTTTCAATTGCGTCTATATCCACGTTATTGAACGCATCTTTAAACCTGCAAAGCGGGTCCATCACGGCCGCCGTATTCCAGGCAAGCCATTGCCGCACGCTGTGGCCGCGTGTATTGCCCGACAGCGAAAATGCTTCTGTTTGCAGGGCTTTGTACCTGTACCCCATGCTGCCATCCATATCCATTGTTTGCAACGTATTGTACATGGCCATACGTGCTACCTGCAACAGGTGTTTATCGCCGGTAAACAGGTACAGGCGGTAGTACTGGAAAGAAGAGAAGGATAAGCCATTGTCCACCCCCGAGTGGCCGGTGGCAATCAGCGTTTGCCCGGTGCCGGTTTTGTTTGCAGGGAAATCTGTAAGTGTATCTCCCTGGCTCATGGGCACATGGTAGGCATACATATAGGTTTCCGTGTATCGTGCGGCCTGTACAGCTGCATCCAGCCATTGATGATCTTTTGTATGATCATACAAAGCCATAAAGGCATACATGGCCTGCTGACCTGATTCGCGGTCTTTTACGTTGGGGTTGTCAATAACGCCGCCTACATACAGGTAATCGTTGTTAATGGCGTTCAGACTAAACACACCGGCCTTTACCGCGGCATCGAGATAACGCTGCTGCCGGGTAACGCGGTACAGCTCCACGAGGTAGCGGATCACGTTGGTGGTTGTGTATTTGCTGTTATGACCCGGTTTGCCATTATCCCACCAGTTATAGTTCAGGTAATAACTGCCGTCTTCATTCTGGTTGTTTACCAGCCAGTCGCCAAAGCCGGTACATAATTTCAGCCACGCAGGTTTGCTGATGTGGTGCCGCTGCATGATACTCCAGGCCAGCAATGCACCTTCCATGCCATCGCCTGCAATGCGCATAAACTGCGGGTATTTACGCCAGCCGAATGGTTTGTCCACATACGGCTCGGCCCATGATTTAGGCAAGCCGTTATCTGTTGCAGCTTCCGCAGCCCAAAAGTCGAGCACCTTACAGGCTTTGTCAATCATAGACTGGTTGTTTGTTTCCAATCCGCAGCGCAACAGGTAATAGGCATTGGGTACCTGGAAGCCGATAAAGCCCATCTGGTAATCGTAAGCGCGCGTGTTGCCCGATGGCAGGTAAACAGAGAACGGCCAGCCCGGTGCGCCACCGATGTTGCGCCAGTAGTCGTTCAGCAACCGGGCTTCTTCGTTAAACACTGCCTTCATATTTTCCGTATGTACAGCAGAATGGTATTGTTGGTATGTATACTGCCAGGCATTGTTTAATGCTGAAGCGAAATCTGGTTCATGGGAAAACCGTACAGCCAGGGTATAACGGTGTTGTATACCTGTTTGTACCGGGTGGCTGCGCATGGCCCAGTTGCCTGTGCCCCTCGTAGCTATGGATTGCCCGGTTGTGAAAGAATAACGCGATACATAGGTGCGGTCGCCTTCACAACCCGGGAACTGGAACAGGGCAGTGAGGTTTTGCTGCTGCTGCAAACCGATGGCGCCAAACTGCATGCGGGCATCGGTTATGCGTGCCAGTCCGCTCTCCTCGAAAAAAGTCTGCGGGTCTGCAGACAGGTGCATCAGGGTAACCGTGCTGGCATTGTTTTTATTGCGGCACATGACCAATGGCAGTGGCAGCCTGTCTTCACGGAAGTAAAAATAGTTGCTGGCTGCATCTGCTGCCAGTGCATACTGCGGCAGGTAACGGTTGTCTTTATACCATGTGCCGGGTACAAACACTTCTGCATCTTTTATATCGTTCAGCGCATTGCCCTGCACACCAAAAAATGAATTGAACCATTTATCGCTGCCGGCTTTTAGCACATTTACCTCTCTGCTCATTACAAACGCAGCCTTGTCTGCCGCAAGTGTGTATACATCTTTTACAGCGAACCTGCTGCCGCCGGGTGTTTCAACAGTTGCTTCACCAACCCATGTTGCCGGTTGTTTGGTGAGGCGCCGGTAGTTTACCGCGTAACTCACAGAATCGATCATCAGTGAAACCGGGTGGTTGTTATCATAAGTAGAAAAAATACTTCCCCGGTATTGCCAGCCAATGGCATAACCGCCTTCTTCATTGCGCGAAAACAGGATTGCTTCACCGCAACGGAGGCTATCCTGTGCTGTTGCGCTGTTGCTCCAACAAAGCGCACCCATTAATAATAGAACAATGCTTTTCAATGCTGTTTCTTTTTTCATGTACGGGAAAGATGCCGGCCACAAAACTGCAACCGGCATCCTGCACACATTCAACTACACTTGATTATTGATTCTTGCTTGCCGTTTAATAGCCATCGTTTTGTTTAATCGCGCCCTTGCTTGCATCCAGTTCTGCCTGGGGCAGCGGCCACAGGTATTTCCTGTCTGCATGAAATACCCTGGTTTCAACAGGATAGGTTTTGGCTCCATTGTCGAATGTAAGTTTACCGGTTTCACCATTCACCGTACATTCCCTTGCAGTAATCAGCGCACCATCCAGCACCTGTTTGCCAATATCCCATCTCCTGATATCATACAGGCGCAAACCCTCCATCGCAAACTCTACCCTTCTTTCACGCCTTACCAGTGCGCGGCATTTTTCCTGGCTGCTGTATTTGGCCCTGTCTGTATTGGGTAAACCTGCCCTTGTACGTACTTTGTCAATGGCACTGTACATATCATTGTCCAGTTCACCTTTTTCAATTTTAGCTTCCGCATAAATCAGGAATACTTCTGCGAACCTGATCAGCGGCACATCAAAACCGGCTTTGTTGTTCTGATCGGAAGTAATGGGATCGAAATATTTCTTCAGCAGGTAGCCGGTTCTTGCACCACGCCAGTCTGACCACAGGTCAAGATTCTGTTGCCCTTTTCTTGTACCTTCTGTATAAAATTTCTTCCAGGGATCGAAGTAGCGGTCATCCCACCATTCACCCGGACAGATAACGGTTTGATTCAATCTCGGGTCGCGGTTCTTGTAAGGATTATTGGGATCGTATAAAGGCGAGCCTTCATCAATGGTGGTACCATCAATTACCTCGTAAGCCTGTACCAGGTTATCGGTAATATTCATCGATGCCCAGCCGTCTGTTAAATCGCCGTATGGTACCAGCACCGGGTAAGCTGCCGTACCGCTGGTTGCATTGGGTGCATTCTGTTGTGCATACAGCCATTCTTTCTGGCTTAGTTTGTTGCCTGTTAAAAACAAACCGCGGTAATCTTTATAGAGTTCAAATGTTCCCTCCATGTTCATCACCGTCTTTGCATCGGCAATGGCATCGTCCCATTTTTTATTGAACAGTTCAATCCTTGCCTTTAATGCCAGCGCGGCACCTTTGGTAACATGACCGGCAGATTCGAGATAATTCTGCACCGGCAAATCTGCCGCGGCCTCACCCAGTTCTTTGATCATCCAGGCAATCACTTCTTCTTCGGTATTGCGCGGCAGTACCTGGTCTGAGCCGAGTGTTTTTTCTATAATGGGCAACTTGCCATACAATTGCTGCATCACGAAATAATTGTAGGCGCGCAGAAAGCGGGCTTCTGCTTTATACTTCTTCTTTTTTGTTTCATCCATGGTTACCTGGTCAATGTTCTCGATAAACAGGTTGCACCTTCTTACCTTGGTAAATTTGTAGTAATCCCTTCCCGGACTGGAAGCAGTATTGGTGCCGTTACCGATGGCCTGCATGCCCATCCATCCGTCGCGTGAATAGGCATTGTCGGTAGCACCATCGAGGAAAGTAACGTACCAGTAGTCATTCGGATCATCCCATTGCCCCAGGTTGTTGTAACAGGCGGTTAAGCCCATGGTAGCATCCTGCTCTGTTTTCCAGAATGTGCCGGTAGATAATTCATTCTTCGGTGTTACATCAAGGTCTTTGGTGCTGCATGCATGGAGGGCCATGACTGCAAGCGGATATATCAGGTAGTTTCTCTTTTTCATAATTGCATTGTTCGGGATTTAAAAAGTAACGTTTACGCCGGCTGCATATACTTTCATCAGCGGTACTACATCGTGCGGGTCTGAACCGTACAGGCCATTGCCGTACGAGATGGTTTCAGGATCCCACTGCAGGTAACCGTTCTTCTGAATGGTAAGCAGGTTGGAAGCTGTGACGTAAACCCTGATTTTCTGAATACCCAGTCTTTTGGTAGCTGCTGCCGGGAATGTATAACCCAGCTGCAGGTTCTTCAGTCGTACATAATCCCTGCTTTTTACACTAAAGCCGGAAGTGGTGATGTTGTGGTTCTGGTTTACGGTTAAACGCGGGTATTTCGCATCCATGTGTTCGGGTGTCCAATGGTCTTCTGCCTGCCATGTCCTGATATTACCGCCGTTGCTGAAGGCATAGAATGCATCGCCTGACATGAGTTCTTTTACTTTGGCTGCACCCTGGAAAAACACACCGAGGTCGAAACCTTTGTAAGCGCCGTTGAGGTTAAGGCCGAATGTCCAGTCAGGCACATCGCTGCCGCCAAGGAACACACGGTCGTTGCCGTCTATTTTACCATCCGGTTTTCCGTCAGGGCCACTTACATCCCTGAACTTAAGATCACCTGCTTTTACCGGCGCGCCTACCTGGTGCGGTGATTTCTGTGCCTCATCATCAGTGGCGAAAAAGCCTGTCCAGTCCCAGCCATAAAACTCACCCCATTTATGTCCCTGCTGGTATACACGGTCGCCGATAGACGGCGTTGCATATTTTGTAACCACATTGTAATTGTAGGCAACATTACCGGAGATGGTATATTCAAATGCGCCGGCATGGTTGTTATAACCCAGCAGCAATTCCACACCTTTGTTCTGCAATGCACCTGCATTCACGGTTGGCGCATCCAGGCCATATTCACGCGATACCGGTATTGAGCTGAGGATATTGTTTGTTTTGCGGCTGTACAAATCAACTGTCACGTTGAAATGCGTGAACAGGTTGGCATCCAGGCCCAGGTTTACTTCATTCGTTTTCTCCCAGGTAATATCCGGGTTATTGGGTGAGGTTTGCGTGGCGCCTGTACTCAGCACATTGTTGAATGTATAGTTGGCGCCCAGTGCGATGCGCTGCATGTAGTAATACCTGGCCACACCGAGGTTATTACCAAGGCTTCCCCATGAGGCCCTGAGCTTAAGGTTATTGATCCAGCGTGCGCGCTTCATGAAATGCTCTTCAGATATGCGCCAGCCTGCAGATACGGACGGGAAATATCCCCAACGGTTATCCGCAGCAAAACGAGAAGAGCCATCTGTTCTGAAATTCGCTTCCAGCAGGTATTTGCCGGCGTAATCATAATTCAGGCGGGCAAAATAGGAAGCTGTTTTATCCTCTACAGTGGAACCTTCTGCTTTGGCCGTGCTGGGATCTGCCGCGTTGATCTCTTCCACATTGTTATTGGGGAAACCGGACCTTGCGAGGTAGTTGTAGCGGTCAATAAAGTATTCATACTGAAAACCGGCCAGTGCAGCAATGGTATGTTTATCCGCAATCCGTTTGGTGTAGTTAGCCTGCACAATCCATGTATTGGTTCTGTCGGTGTTGAGCCAGTTTTCACCATAGTTATCTTTCTGTGAAGAGCCGTCACCATAGTACATATCATACCTGCGGTTGTACTGTTTGTGCGTGTAGTTGTCAATGGTGTAAGAGCCTCTTACTTTCAGGTCTTTTACCGGCGTGGCTTCTGCATAAAATGTCTGGAAGATGCGCGTATCATTGGCTTCGTTATGCCCGCCGTCTTTCGTCCACGCAATGGGGTTGCCATCCGCACCTTTGCCATACATACCGTTGCTGTATTTAAATACCGTAACAGAAGGAATGCGGTGCACCTGGCGCACCAGTCCGCCCCAAACAGGTTCCAGCACGGTAGAATACGTAATGCTGCTGTTGGTACCTACAGAAAACCAGCTGTTGATTTTAGCATCCAGGTTAAACCTTGGCGTGAGGCGCTGGTAACCGTTGGAGTAGATGCGGCCGTTCTGATCAAGATAGCCCAATGAAAAGAAATACTTCACTGCTTCCGTACCGCCTGTTACCTGCAGGGTATTGCTGTGCTGCAAACCATTGTTGCGGTACATTTCTTTTGAATAGTTGGAATTGGGATAATGATCAGGATCTGACCCGTCCCTGAATTTCTGTATCTCGGCATCTGTATAACGCGGGCTGCCGCCTTCGCCTACCAGCGCTTCGTTGATCAATCTTGCATAGTCCCACGAGTTCTCAAATTTGGGTTTGTACACCAGGTCCTGCCAGCCCACATAACCGCTGTAGCTTACTACAGGCTTACCCAGCTTGCCTTTTTTGGTAGAAATAAGAATAACACCATTTGCCGCACGGCTGCCGTAAATGGCTGCAGAAGCAGCATCTTTCAGCACGCTCACGGTGGCAATGTCTTCCGGGTTAATATCGTTGAGGGCGCTTTCCACACCATCGATGATCACCAGCGGGTTGGCAGATCCGGCGTTCATGCTCGATATACCGCGTATGCGTATAAAGGTTTTTTCACGACCCGGTGAACCACCCGAGTTCACTACCTGCAAGCCGGGCAGCTCGCCCTGCAATGCCTGCGTTACAGATGGTACAGGCCGGTCTTTCAACTGCTCTGAGCTAATCTGGGCAACCGCGCCGGTTAAATCTACCTTGCGCTGTTTGCCATAACCAACAACCATAATTTCACCCAGGTTGTTGTTCTGCATTTTCAGCACAACCGTAATGCTGTTCTGCGCAGCGCTTGTTTCCTGGTCGGCATAACCGATGGAGGACACATGCAGCGTAGACTGCCTGCTGGATACGGTTAAGGTAAACGTACCGTCATTCAGTGTTTGTGCGGCATTCTTAGTGCCCACTTCCGTCACCGTAGCACCGGGTATGCCCACACCTGTGCTGTCTGTAATAATACCTTTTATGCGCGCGGCATGCTGGGCAAATGCTGCCGTGCTGCAAAGAAAGAAAAGGAAAAGAAAGGGAACCGTTTTGCGGTTTAAGGGTTGCCGTTGGGCATTCCCCGCTTCCAGGCGAAGCTGGCGAAAAAAAGCAATCATGGCGCAATCAGTTTGAGTTTGTAAATCCGTATTTGATACCACACCGTGCAAGCAGTGTTTAGATAGCACAAATGAAGAAATTGTTTTTTACTGCAACGGGAAGAATCGTTTCAATAATGTTCAAAAACATCTCAAATTCAACATTGCGCCACAAACGGCTTCAGCAGAACGGGTATTTGTACGTGGATTGAAACCCTATATTTGTAGTCCTTAATGCTATTGCACTTGCCTAAAACCATCTACTTATTGCTGTATGTGTTGTTCGTGTTTGCCATACGTGTACATGGTCAGCAGCAATATTATTTCAGGCGCTACCAGGTTGAAAACGGCTTATCCAACAACACCGTGTTCTGCAGCGCGCAGGACCAGGCAGGTTTTATGTGGTTTGGCACCAGGGACGGGCTAAACCGCTTTGACGGCTACAGCTTCAAGGTGTTCCGCAATATAGCAGACGACAGCACTTCTATCGGCAGCAGCTACATACACAGCCTGAAGGCCAATGCCGACGGCAGTTTATGGGTGGGCACACGAAAGGGGTTGTACCTGTATGATCCTATCACAGAGCGCTTTCATGCAGTAACAGCCACTGCAGGCAGGGATGTGCGCGATATTAAAACAGACGCGCAGCATAACCTGTGGCTGATACTGGGTACTACACTGTACCGGTACGAAACAGCCACACAACAACTGCACAACTACCCCGGCACAGGCAATGCCACCAGCATCTGCATTACTACCGGGAAAGATACCTGGATATCTACCACTACCGGTACCATCGGCAAATACAACGCACATACTGACAGCTTCAGCTTCTACGATCTATTCAAACACTCGAGGCCCGTTGTATCAAAATGGATTGAAAAGATCTATGAAGCCGGCAATAACCAATTGCTGGCAGGCACTTCTAACCAGGGCGTGAAACTGGTGGAAGCCAACACCGGCAACTACGAGGATATACTCACCTACAACGAAGACAAAACAGAAACTTATGTACGCGACTTTGTACAATATGCACCCAATGAATGCTGGATAGCCACCGAGGCCGGCATTTACGTGTACAACGCGCAAAGCCGCCGGTTCACCCATTTGCAGAAGCAGTACAATGACCCCTATTCCATTTCAGACAATGCCATTTACACCCTGTGCCGGGACAAGGAAGGCGGTGTATGGGCAGGCACTTATTTCGGCGGACTGAGTTACTACCCCAAACAATATACCTACTTCGAGAAATTCTTCCCTTCACATGATACCCATGCCTTATGGGGCAATGCCGTTCGCGAGATATGTGAAGACCGCTATGGCAACCTGTGGGTGGGCACAGAAGATGCAGGCTTAAACAAGCTGGACAAACAAACAGGCCGGTTTCAGCATTTCCAGCCATCGGGCGAAAAGGGCAGCATTGCCTATTCCAATATTCATGGCTTAATGACCAGCGGTGATGAACTCTGGATTGGTACATTCGAGCGCGGACTGGATATTATGAATATCCGCACCGGTAAAGTAATCCGCCATTATACTGGATCCGGTGAGCCGGGTGCTTTCAGCAGCAATTTCATCATCACCATACGCCGCATGCGCTCGGGCCGCATTTATATAGGCACCGGGGCAGGACTGTATGCATACAACGATACCACGAAGGGTTTTACTGCCGTACAGGGTATTCCGCACAATGATTTTGTATATGCGCTGTATGAAGATGCAGCAGGCATTGTATGGGCAGGCACCGAAAACAATGGGCTGTACAGCTACAATCCATCTACCCATGCAACAGCCAATTTCAGGGCCGATGCACAAAACAAAAACAGTCTCAGCAACAACAAGGTCAACGGTATTTATGAAGACAGGCAACGCCGCCTGTGGATAGCCACCGAAGGCGGCGGATTGTGTATGTTTAACCGCCACACCAATACCTTCCGCAGGTACAACTCCGCTACAGGCATGCCCGCTGATTTTGTATTCAGCATACTGGAAGACAGCAGGCAGCAGTTATGGGTAACCACTTCGGGCGGACTGGTATGCCTTAACCCTGCCACAGATTCAATAAAGGTATATACCAAGGATGATGGCTTATTGAGTAACCAGTTCAACTATAACTCAGCCTGCCAGGATACTGCCGGCAATATATACCTCGGCAGCGTAAAAGGGATGATCCGCTTTAATCCCGCCGGCTTTACACGCAACACCTTTGCTGCACCCCTGTTTATTACCGGGTTCCAGGTGTACAACAAAGAGATCAAGGTAAACGCCACAGATACCGCCATCCGCCACTCTATCCTGTACACAGATAAAGTGACATTGAAATACGATCAGTCCACTTTCAGTATCGATTTTTCTGCCCTTAGTTATACATCCCCTGAAAAAACGGCCTATGCTTATTTCATGGAGGGACTGGATAAAAAATGGACCTTCCTGCAAACCAATCGCAAAGTATACTTCACAGAGCTGCCGCCGGGCAGTTATATCTTTCATGCAAAGGCTTCGGTGAACGGAAGCACATATACCAATGAAATACAACTGGCCATTGTTATTCAGCCGCCATTCTGGTTAAGCGGCTATGCTTATCTATTCTATATTGCATTGATTACAGCAGCTGTTTACCTGCTGGTGCGTAATTACCATCAGCGCCATGAAGAAAAACACAAGAGAAAAATGGAGTTGCTGGCGCATGAAAAAGAATCCGAGCTCTATGATGCAAAGATTGCATTTTTTACCAATATTACCCACGAAATAAGAACGCCTCTTACCCTGATTAAAGGGCCGGTGGAAGACATGCTGGAAGAAAACAAACACATGCCCCGGCTGCAAAACAGCCTGAAACTGGTAGAAAAGAACACCAACCGGCTGATAGACCTTACCAACCAGCTGCTCGATTTCAGGCAAACGGAAGCCACGGGTTTCGGGCTGAGTTTTACCCTAACCGATATCACGGCCTTACTGGCAGACACCTACCAGCAATTCCAGTTTATGGCTGCACAAAAGCAGTTGCAGTATACCCTTGAATGCCCGCCGCAGCCACTGCTGGCCTGGGTAGATGCAGAGGCAGGCAGGAAAATACTGGTGAACATGATTGGGAATGCTGTTAAATACGCAGATCATAAGGCAGCCATCCGCCTGCTGCCCTGGAGCGAAACCGATGTGCTGTTCACCATTGAAGTGAGCAACGACGGGTTTGTAATACCCCATGCCATGCGCGATAAAATATTCGAGCCTTTTTACCGCATTAAACAAACAGACAAGCAGAAAGGAACAGGCATTGGCTTAGCCATTACCCGCTCACTTGTTGAATTGCATAAAGGCCAGGTAGCATTGAAAGAACCGGCAGACGGCGTAAACACATTTATTCTGCTGCTGCCTTTTCAGCAGGGAAAACAACCCGGTGTTTAATACACCACAATTATCACAGCTTATGTTGCAGGAAACAAAACCCACGATTCTGGTAGTAGACGACAACGAAGACATACTGGAATACCTTACCCAGATGCTGCAGGCTAACTATGCCGTGGTTACGGCTGAGAACGGCAACCAGGCAGCCGCTATATTGGGTGAAGAAAACATTCACCTTGTTATCAGTGATGTAATGATGCCGGGTATGGATGGGTTTGCATTATGCCAGCAAATAAAAACCAGCTTCGAATCAAGCCACGTGCCGGTGATATTGCTCACTGCCAAAAACACCCTGCAATCGAAAATAGAGGGATTGGAATGCGGTGCAGATGCCTATATTGAAAAGCCGTTTTCGCCGCAGCATTTGAAAGTGCAGGTAGCCAACCTGCTGGCCAACAGAACCAAGATAAAGGAGTACTTTGCCCAATCACCGGTATCACATATCAATAGTATGGCTTACTCTAAATCGGATACCCAGTTCCTGGAGCGGCTGAATGAGGTAATTTCCAAAAACATAGAGAACACTGCGCTGGATGTTGACCTGCTGGCGGTGGAGCTGAACATGAGCCGCGCCACCCTGTACCGCAAAATAAAGGGCATCTCCAACCTCTCTCCCAATGAGCTGATCAATATTACCCGCCTTAAAAAAGCTGCCGGGTTATTGCTGGCTACAGACTGCCGCATCAACGAGGTATATCACCAGGTAGGCTACAGCTCGCAGAAATATTTCAGTTCCAGTTTTCACAAACAATTTGGTACCACACCTACGGAATACATACAGTTAAAAAAGTCCGGGCACTGAAGCATTGCTGCACAAAGGCTATTCCGGGAAAGGCCCACAGTCGGTGACTGCGGGCCTTTTTATTTGTTGCAAAGCTTCCCATATGCTGCTGATCAGGAATATTCTTACTTCGTTACCGGGTTGCCGTTAAAGATGTCCCGGTACATCTTCCAGCCCTCGCTTGTTTTCTTCCATACCACTATGTATTTCGCTTCATCTATCAGCTTACCGTCTTTGTCTACTATCTGGCCCCAGCCTTCTTCGGTGATATAGTCAACACCATCGCCATATAGTTTAGTGGTAACCAGTTTGCCGCCGCGGATACCCATTTTGTAGCCATCTGTAAAGAAATGTGCAATAGCACCCCTGCCGCATACCAGCTGCATACCGGGTGCCAGTATACAGGCATCTTCGGCATAGCTGTTAATGAAAATGGAAGAATCATTCTTGGCAAACGCCTGGTGGTATTTTGCATTGCTCGCAGCAATGGCATGCTGCGCTTCTGTGTAAGCAGCGCCTGTTTGCGCATGAAGATAACCGGAACAGGTAAAAACAAGTACCAATAGCATTGCCCCGGTAAAAAACAGTTTCGCTTTCATGTTTGTTCTTTTAACTATTATTGATTGATTCAGTTAAAAACAAAACTAGCAGCATGCCCTTGCATGAAATAGTAAATTTCGGAACTGGCCGGTTTTTACAGCAGTTTTTCGTTCAGGTACTCAGTGGGCGTTGTGCCGGTAAATAGTTTAAACTCCTTGGTAAAATGCGACTGGTCAAAATACCCGCAGTTGTAGGCGATGGAGGTAAGCGATTCTTTTTTATTGTCCAGCAAATCCAGGCTTTGCCTGAAGCGGTTGAGCTTTAAAAACGATTTGGGTGTAAGCCCGGTGTATTGCAGGAATAACTTCTGCAGGTACCGGGATGAAAAGCCTGATTTCTCTGCCACCTGGTCTACATTGTCAAAGTAATTGTTGGCGGCCATGTACCGTGTAATATCACCTACCAGCGTAATCTGGTCAAAACGCTTTTCTGCATTGGCCATGCGGCTGAATAAAAACTGCTCAATGAGGTGAATGCGCAGTTGCAGGTCGTTTGCCTCCATTAGCTGCTGATACAGGGTTTGTGTAGAACTGTGCAGCAAACCGGTAAGGTCAGATACCTGGTCGTTAAACCCGTCCATGCTTTCCCTTAAAAAATAAGCGGGTGCATGTGCATAAAACCGGATGCCGATCATGCAGATCTTTCCCTTCGACTTTATGGGCAGGGGCCGTGTTAACTGGCCCAGGTAATCGATCGGCGGTGTAAGGTTAAAACGGTTCTCTGTTTCGGCGTACAGGTAAATATCGCTGAGGTTAAATATCAGCTCAGGGTAACCGCCGGGTAATATCTTTGTTTCGAACTCTATAAATTCATCCGTTTCCCGGATGAAGTAACATTTCACATCTTTCCGCAAATACGCATGCGGCAGTATTTCCTCGTATCTCAATTGCATAGTAGCTGGTATGAAGCGTGTTGTTAAATGTAAACACTTCAACCGGTTACCCATGCGCGATATGGATGAGTGGCAGTATGGGCTGTTCAGCAGCACGGGGTTACAAAAGTGGGCAGCCGGAATACTACGACCAGCTGCCCGGGCAAGAACCCAACCGAAAAAAAGAAAGCGTTACGCTGTTGCAGTCAATAAGGCATCAATATGATGCGTGGCCAATACCATGGGCTCATATTGTTCAAGATCTGCGGCAACAGCTTTTATATGTTTTTTGTAAGCAGCATCATTGATCACTTTCTGCACAGCTTCGCGCACCTGCACGGGATCGGGTGATTCTGTTTCAAGATCAATGCCGATATTGAAATAACCCACCCTGGCACAGATCTCATTCTTCCCTTCATGCATGCCTGCAGCTACAATGGGCAACTGGTGTTTGATGCTAAGCAGCACACCGCCGTAACCGCCATTGGTTACAAATACAGATACATGCGGCATAATAAGATCATACGGCACAAAGTCTTCCACAATCACATTCTTATACGGGTAACGCGCCCGTAAAAACGTGGTATTGCTGCCGCCTGTGGTAACAATCACCAGTGTATCGGTGTCTTTCAGCGCATCTACCGTAGGCTTGATGAGTTTGTTGTAATCTTTCTCAACCGTGCCTTGTGTAACCAGTACTATTTTTTTGTAGGTATGCAGCACGGTATTAAACCATTCCGGCACTGCCGCTTTTTCCGGTGCCTGGTAAGGATGCAATGCGCCTACAAATTCAATGTTCCTGCCCATATCCGGCCGCCTGTATTCAAACGCCGGGCTACCGCTCTGCAAAACCAGGTCTGCATGTTTCAGTATAACGTCAAACAACTGTGCACCGTTGCTTTGCACACCATGTGCGGCAAGCGCTTTCGCATAAGCTGCAATCGATTCTTTAAACAGTATTTTGTGCGATACCAGGTGCAGCAGCCGGTATTTCATCAGTTGTAAAAAATTCCCGGGAGGCGTCATACCCAGGCCATAGGGCGCCAGGTAGCGCGATTTTTCGGGCAGCGGTACAATACCTACCGCAACTACGGGAACAGCAAGCGCAGCCTTCACTATAGGAATGGCGCTGAACACAGAATCAGCAATCATCAGGTCAAACCTGAAATCACGGTATATCTCCCGTATATCTTCATAATACTCCTGTGCCCGGTCAGAAAAAATATGAATCAGGTCAAAATTCAGTTTGGCTATTTTGCTTTTGATCTCCGTACGTTTCGGAAAAACACTGTCTACATTACTACCGTTGGCATCAAGCGCTTTTTTAAACGGCAGGTGTGGAATGCCCAGCTTACCGAGTTTTGCCTGATACAAACCGGAGGTATACCATTTCACTTCCCATCCCTGCTGCTGCAGGTATTTGGCCAGCCCTGTCAGCGGGTTAAAATGACCGTCGGCCGGTACTGTGGCGAACAGTACTTTTTTTTGTCTTACTTGATCCAACATATACTTACACTTTATAAACAAATCCCCGGCGCCGCAGCGCCGCCTTACCGTGCCTGTCTCAACTGGTGTGGTACAGAAAAAAGTTGCTCCGGCCGCATGAGTAACAGGCCTGAACCTCCTGCCGCCTTTACAGCGTTCATGAACTGAAAATACCTACAGCGTATCTTCAACCGGAGCAACAACACAAAGGTGCCTGTTTTCAGCAATTGCACACTAGTCAGAATCAATGAAATAATGAGTAGAATCAACGGCAAAAAAGAACAGGCCGGTTCTCTGTAAATACCAGTACAAGGGCAATTCAGCGATATTTCGCTGATCACTTATCTTGTACCCTACCTGGTAACTGGCGTATACACACAGACAGGTTTGATATGGTCAAACAGGGGTTGCATTTGTCATGTGGCAGCCCCGGAATTTGCCTGCCTTGGGGGACTATTTTTTCTGCTTTTTTATGAGTATATTGTTAGTGAAAACCGACTGCTGCCACCGGCACATTCATCAACTCCGTTACCCATGTCATTCTTCAGAAAACTGCTGCACCGCTTCAGGCGGGTTGACAATGGCAAAAACCCTTTGCCTACGCGCGACCTGAAACTGCGGTATAAACTATCCCCGGCAAACGGGAAACTCTTCGCGATACAGTTCGCCACTTTCATCAAACAAAACATGAACATTGAGCTGGACTACTCGGTAAAATCATTGCGGTTTGTAGATGCTTTTTTACTGCAGTTCAGCAATGAGGGATTTACCGTGAATGATTTTGCAGAAGTTATTTTCACGGCAGGTTGTTATACCGGTGAAGTAATGGTACGCAACAACAAAGGCAAGTGGACCACGCCCCATGCCATCGGCGTTCCCGAAACCGGCGCCAC
The DNA here is from genome assembly GCF_003412455.1 of Deminuibacter soli. Taxonomy (GTDB): domain Bacteria; phylum Bacteroidota; class Bacteroidia; order Chitinophagales; family Chitinophagaceae; genus Deminuibacter; species Deminuibacter soli. The sequence continues at coordinate 87,244 of NZ_QTJU01000006.1, forward strand.
CGATATTATTGTACAGCTGCCCAACGGCTACGTGGTAGACCCGATTGTAAAAGCCTTCAAGCGTTTCAGCTTTGGCCAGGGCGAAGAAATCGTATGTTTCTATAGTGTGTTTACAGGGTTGAACTGATGCCTTCATGATGCCCATGCCGGCAGAGGGAGCGTTACCACCGCAAGCGGTTAAGCGGCCACAAATTAAATGCTATCAGCTAACCGCTAAAAGCTGATTTTGATTTCTACCATTCGTTTACTATTTTGTGTTAACAGGCGCACGGCGAAGCAATACAGGCTTGGCGGCGCTGCCTTTCACATGCACGTCAGCACTCCCCGGTATATTACTGTTTGCACATGGGCTTACGGCAGCGACAGCTGTTATAAGCGGTTTAAACCAGGATGCGCATCCTGTATCTGTTAACACAAAGACAAGCACGCATGGCTGCCTCACAAAAAACACCGGCTCATTTGCCAGCTGCACCTGCCACGCACAGTGCGGAGGCGAAAGACAAAGAGCGCTTTACTGCGCACAATAACCGGCACATACCACCTCCGCAGGCAGGCAAGGCTGCCGCACAAACGCATGTGCAGCACAATTTTGGCCAGGTACCGGTATTTGCCGCAACCGCCGCACGTGCAACAAAAGAAACAAGCGATAACAAGGAACAGGATGATGCTGCTGATAAAAAAGAGCGGGAAACAACACCTGCCGCAGCATCGCGCTGTTATGTGCCTCCCATACAACTAAAGCCGTTATCACCTGCCACCACACCGGTTACCACAGCACCGCCGGTGGTGCAAAATGTGGTGTCGCAACCGGGCGAACCACTGGCACCTGCCACCCGCTCATTTTTTGAGCCACGCTTTGGCCACAGCTTTGGCAATGTGCGTGTGCATACCAATGCAAAGGCAGAGGCATCGGCACAAGCAGTAAACGCACGCGCTTATACGGTTGGGCAAAACATTGTATTCAATTCAGGACAATATGCCCCCTCCACCACACAGGGCAGGCATTTGCTGGCGCATGAATTAAGTCATGTAGTGCAGCAGGGACGCGGTGCGCAGAACCTGCCTTCGGTTATGCCGGGCAATTCACTGGAGCAGGACGCAGACAATGCGGCAACGGCTGTTACGCAAGGCATCGGGCCGGTAGCTGTTGCAGGTGCCAGTGCCCCGGGACTGGTGCGCGATGCCGAATCGATGATCAAAACATTAAACCCTGCCGCACTCAGCGATGCAGAACTGGAACGCGAAGTACGGCTGCTGCAGGGCGAGCTGGTGAAGCGGGCCAAAACAAGCGATCCCGATACAGAACGGCTGGTACAGGCACTTGACCGGCTGGAAGCAGAAGCCTTCAGGCGGCACTCGGTTTCCAAAGCACCCAGGAACCCGCTGATACCATCGGTAAAAGGTGGCAATGATAAAGAGCGGCTGGTGAATACCATCCAGCTTATACAAAGTGTAAAGCAGGTAGGCAGTGGTTTGTACACGATTGAGATAGACGGTGAAACAAAGAACCTTTCACAGAAAGATGTGGATGATGCCAATGGAAAAATTACCGCAGCTATCAGGGATGGTATCAGGCAAACCGGCAGCAAGGCTGATTATGCGGAAGATGGGTACAATAACCAGTCTGCCATTGACAAAGAACACTGGATTGTTTCCAACATAGTAAAAACCATTGGCCGTATCAAAGATCCCGGTCCGTTTTTACACATAGAAGTGGGGCGCGCGCGGTCGCTGGCAAAAGCAGCACAGAAAGCACTTGCAGATAAAAACTATGCCGTGGCTGCCAGCCTTATGGCCGATAGCGAAGCAGCTGCCACCAGTGCCAAAACCATGTACCAGATGTACTGGCAGGATATCATCTCGGTAGGTGAAACCACCATTACGGTACTGGAATACACCAGGGATGCATCCTTTATTGCGCTTGGTATACTTGCCACCATTGCATCGGGCGGACTGGCAGCAGGCGTGTTATCAGCAGAAGCCGTGGGCGGCAGCGCTGCTACTGCGGGCGCCATTGCCACCTGGGCACCCATGGTAGGTAAACTGGGTGAGGCAGGCATGAAGGTGTATTACGGCGATAAGGTAGACTGGGGCCAGCTTGCGGTAGATGCAGTGGTAACACTTATCCTCAGCAAATTTGGCGGTAAGGTAGGCGAAGGTGTTGCGGCCCGCATTATTGGCCAAAACCCCGCAGCACAAAGCCTGGGCAAATACGTAGTGGCCAATATTGTGCAGAGCGTGATTGCAGGTAAGGCATCGGCCGCATTTACGGTGGCAGTGAACAATGTTTACGCAAGGCTAAAGGGAGATAACAACGTAACCTGGGCCAGCTTTACAGACCAGCTGACCATACAAATGCTTGATCCCAAAAGCACCTTCCTGGATATACTCAACGGCGCCATCTCCGGTTATGGACATGGCAAGGCCGCAACAACCACCAAACCGGCCCCCACAGCCGCCGCAGCACCCACACCCAGGCCTGCCGCAGCCAGTGGCGGCAGCACAGGTGCACCGGCCAAGGCAGCGCCGCCACCTGCAACCACCGCTGCACCCGCACCTGTACTGCCCAAGGCACCTGCTGTTCAGGAACCACCCGTACTGCCGCCTGCAGGTAAAACAGGAACAGCACAGCTACCGCCGGCCATTAAACCACCTGCAGATACAGTAACGCCGGCAAAACCACCTGCCGAAGCCACCATACCGCAGCCCCCCAAACCTGCAGCCACCAACGAAGTGCCACCGGCTAAGGCACCGGCAGATACCACTGCCCCGCCACCTGCTGCGCCTAAAGCAACGGCAGCCGATATTCCGCCACCGCAGCCCAAACCGGCAGACAGTACTGGCAGCAAAGAAACCGTACCAGCCAAACCACCTGCTGCTGATGAAGTAACACCCATTAAACCCAAAACCGCGGCAGACGAGCCAGGCAATAAACCTGCTGCTGCAGGCAAAGCCCCTGCTGAGGAAGTGCCGCCTGCACCAGCCAAACCGGCAACAGCCAACGAACCCGGTGCAGGCAAAACACCTGCAGATGAAACCGGCACTGCAAAACCCGCAACAGGCACGGGTGAAAACAAGGAAGGCGCAGCAGGCAAACCCGCTACACCCGGCGACACACCTGCCAAACCGCCTACGCCGGAAGAACTGCACGCGCAGAAACTGCAGGAAACCGTAAAAGAGTTTCAGACAGAGCTGAAGGATGCGATTGGCAAGGTAGAAGCAGCAGACGCGAATGTTGCAGCGGCGAAGGAAAACGCACGACAATCCAAAGAAGCTTTAACAGAAGCGAATAAGAAACTGAAAGCCGCGCAGGCTGCCGCCAAGAAGGCGCAGGGCACACCAGACGAAGTAACGGCCACCGCAGCAGCAAAAGACGCACAGGACGCGGCAGACATGGCCAAACAAACAGACGACAGCGCCAAACAGGCACTCACCGCGGCTACCGATACGCAGAAAGTGGCCAGGCAGGCAGAATCTGACGCGCGCCAGCTGGAAGCACAGGCACAACTGGAAGCCTCTGTTCCCAAACGGGAAGCCTTTGCGGCGAAGAGGGATACCCTGCAAAAGCAACGCACCGAACTGGAAGTAAACCTGAAGGCCAAACAGGATGATCTCAGTCAGCTGATGAAAAAACTCGATACGGAATCGAGGAAGATGCCAAACCTGAAAGGTGATGCAAGAGCCGCCCAGCAGGAGAAACTAGACAAGCTGAATGACCGGATCGGCAAAGCGAAAGATGCACTGCGGCCACTGCAGGATGAGCACGCTGTGCTGAATGCAAAAATTAAGGCAGCAGAAGTAGAACTGCAGCAGGAAATAGAACGCTCCAGTGCCATACCCGAAGATGTGCAGGAAGACCTGAGAAAGGCCGCACGCCCCAAAGAGCTGAATGATTATGTGGCGCAGAAAGCGAAGATGGACCCGGCTACCAGGCAGCCTATTGACCCGGTGTATAACAAACCGGTATCAGTGTTAAGTCCTGACCATATTTACCCGGTAGCCAAAATCATGAAGTTGCCCGGCTTTAACAGGCTTTCGCGCACACAGCAGATCGAGATACTAACGCTGCGCGAAAACATTATGGGTATTGACCCATCTGTAAACTTTGGCAAGCGCGACCGCTCCTGGGCCGAATACGAAGGTTTGCAGGAAGCCGGCCCTATTGACCCGGCTATCAGAAAACAACTGATACAGGCAGAAAATGTGGCTAAATTAGCTGTAGAAAAAGCGATCAAAGAAAGACTGAAAGAATAATGAAACACCAACGTAAAATAGGCAGCTGGGTGGTGGTGGCCGATTGCGGGGAAGCACTATCGCCCCAGGCCGAATCGTTGCTTGATGCCATTGAACAACTCGATGCAGCCGGTCCGCCGGTACAAAACGGCACCACCATACAATTTGGCTGGTCACTGTTAACCCTGCGCGACTTCAACGGCGAGCTGCATGTATGCGAGCCCTATTTCGCCGGTGATCCCTTTACCAGCGTGATGCCCTTTGTAGACAATACCCTGCAGGTACTGAAAGGCCAGGCCGCCCTGCTGGAGCAGCTGGGTGTTAGCCCGGTAGATATCCGCTTCAGTGATAAAATAGGCGTAGCCAAAGGCTGCCTGCAGCAGGATCATATTTACCTGGTACGTGAAGAACCGGTGGATGCCGAAGATTCTGGCTGGTACATCGGCCTGTACGGCGAACCGAAAGACAGGCCTATGTCAGAAATAGACCTGCTCAGCATTTATGAAGTCTTTAACCAGCGCTACGCCTTACTCGATGTAATGACCCTGCCCCCCGGCTTCCGCGTATCTTTCACCGGCGACGTTATAGAGGCAGTGATGGATGGGAATGGGGAGATGCACCGGGTGCAGGCGTGAACGTGAATCGTCAGTCGGCAGTCGTGTCCAAAGGGCTCCCTTGGAGAGTGATCTTAGCGAATTTTTCCTTGCCCCGCCCGCGGCTGTGTCTTCACAGCCGCTTGGTTTAGTGCGAAGGTGGCTGTGGGGACACAGCCACAGGCAAAACATTAAACCTCAAACCTTAAAACATAAAAACAATCAGGCACTTAAGCAATTAAACCATCGAACCCGCTTTCACATTTCATTAACGAGGCGCATCATTTAGCATTTTTGGATACCTTTGCGGCCATATATGAACAGGATTTACTTCTTCGAAATTCCGTCCGCAAAGGTTTATGCTGTACAAATAAACCGAGACCTCACGCCAGCCGATACAGAAAAATTAAGCTGGCTCTTCGGAGGCGCACAATGCAAGTCAGCAACAACAGTAACCGGTTTCTTTGTTGGTCCAAGGGCAACCATGATTACGCCCTGGAGCACCAATGCCGTGGAAATTACCCAGAACATGGATATCCAGGGCATCCTCCGTATTGAAGAATTTGAGCCCGTGCAGGCAGATGCCGATGGTTACGATCATATGCTGTTCCAGAAATACGACACGCTAGGCCAGGCCATCTTTACCATCAATATTCAGCCCGAGCCGGTACTCGAAATAAGCGATATCGCAGCCTACAACAAACAGGAAGGCTTATCCCTCAGCACCGAAGAGGTAGATTACCTGAACCAGCTGTCTGAAAAGCTGGGCCGCAAACTCACCGATTCTGAAGTGTTCGGTTTCTCACAGGTAAACTCAGAACACTGCCGTCATAAAATATTCAACGGAACCTTTGTCATCGATGGTGAAGCACAACCCACCTCTTTGTTCAAACTCATCCGTAAAACATCAGAAGAAAACCCCAACGATATTGTCTCTGCCTACAAAGACAATGTGGCTTTTTTAAAAGGCCCCAAAGTACAGCAGTTCGCCCCTAAAAGGCCTGATGTACCGGAATACTACGAGATCAGGGATTTCGATTCCGTTATTTCCCTGAAAGCCGAAACACACAACTTCCCTACTACGGTTGAACCATTTAACGGCGCAGCAACAGGCTCCGGCGGTGAAATCAGGGACAGGCTCGCAGGCGGCCAGGGTTCTTTGCCGCTGGCTGGTACCGCGGTGTACATGACCGCTCTTTCCAGGCTTGAAGAAAACCGCGAATGGGAAAAAGGCACGAAGGAAAGACAATGGCTGTACCAGACGCCCATGGACATCCTTATCAAAGCCTCCAACGGCGCCACCGATTTCGGTAACAAATTCGGCCAGCCCCTCATTACCGGTTCTGTGCTCACCTTCGAACACGAGGAAGATGGCAGAACACTGGGCTTCGATAAAGTAATTATGCTCGCAGGCGGTATTGGTTATGGCAAGGCCGACCAGGCACAGAAACAGAAACCCAAAGAAGGCGATAAGATTGTAATACTCGGCGGCGACAACTACCGCATTGGTATGGGTGGTGCAGCCGTATCTTCTGCAGATACCGGCGCTTTTGGCTCAGGCATTGAGCTGAACGCCATTCAGCGCTCTAACCCCGAAATGCAGAAAAGAGCAGCCAATACCGTTCGCGGTATGGTAGAAAACGATACCAATTCCATCATCTCTATTCACGACCACGGTGCAGGCGGACATTTAAACTGTCTCTCTGAACTGGTAGAAGATACCGGCGGCCGCATCGACCTCGACAAGCTGCCCGTTGGCGACCCTACCCTGTCTGCGAAGGAAATCATCGGCAACGAATCGCAGGAGCGCATGGGCCTGGTTATTGGCCAGCAACACATCGACCTGCTGAAGAAAATAGCCGATCGCGAACGCAGTCCCATGTACACCGTGGGTGATGTTACCGGTGATCATCATTTCTCTTTTGCTTCTTCCAGCAAAGATGTAAAACCCATAGATCTTGAGCTGAAAGATATGTTCGGCCGCTCACCCAAAGTGGTGATGGAAGACAAAACCATCAACAGGAAATACCAGCCCGTTACCTACAAAACCGGTCAGCTGCACCAGTACCTGGAGCAGGTATTGCAGCTGGAAGCCGTGGCATCGAAAGACTGGTTAACCAATAAAGTAGACCGCTGTGTAGGCGGCCGTGTTGCCAAACAGCAATGCGCAGGCCCGCTGCAGCTGCCGTTGAACAACTGCGGCGTAATGGCACTCGATTTCCAGGGCAAACATGGTATTGCCACATCTGTAGGTCATGCACCTGTTGCCGCACTGATTGATGCAGCAGCCGGCAGCCGTAACGCCATTGCAGAATCACTCACCAACATTGTATGGGCGCCTTTAAAAGACGGTCTGAAGAGCGTATCGCTTTCAGCCAACTGGATGTGGGCCTGTAAAAACGAAGGTGAAGACGCCCGTTTGTACCAGGCAGTAAAAGCCTGTTCTGATTTCGCCATTGCACTGGGCATCAACATACCTACCGGTAAAGATTCCCTGTCAATGAAACAGAAATACGCCGGCAGCGAAGTAATTGCACCGGGTACCGTTATCATTTCAGCAGCCGGCCATTGTGATGATATTACAGCCGTGGTAGAACCCGTACTGCAGAAAAATGGTGGTGCGGTTTATTATATCAACCTTACCACCGGTGGTTTCAAACTCGGCGGTTCTTCTTTTGCGCAGATACGCAACAAAATTGGTGACGAAACACCGGATGTACAGGATGCTGCACAGCTGAAGAATGTATTCAATACCATACAGCAGTTAATCAAAGCCGGTAAAATACAGGCTGGTCATGATGTGGCGAGCGGTGGCCTCATCACCACCCTGCTCGAAATGTGTTTTGCAGACAGGAACCTCGGCGCACAGCTCGATTTGTCTGCACTGGGCAGTGATGACATTATTAAAACATTGTTTGCAGAAAATGCAGGCATCGTATTCCAGGCAGATGCAGGCGCAGAAGCAGTGCTGAACGCAGCAGGCATTACCTTCCACAAAATAGGTACGGTTACTGAAACAGCAACGCTCACCATTCAGCACAACGGCAGCAGCTATAGCTTTGCCATTGATGAACTGAGAGATACCTGGTTTAAAACCTCGTACCTGCTTGATCAGCAGCAGAGCGGTAAAGTAAAAGCGAAAGAACGTTACGACAACTATAAGAACCAGGTATTGAAATACCAGTTCCCCGCACAGTTCGATGGTAAAAAACCGGTGATCGATGCAACCAAACCAAGACCGAAGGCGGCCATTCTCAGGGAAAAAGGCAGCAATTCGGAAAGAGAACTGGCCAACGCCATGTACCTCGCAGGTTTTGATGTAAAAGACGTGCACATGACTGATTTAATCACCGGCCGCGAAACACTGGAAGACATCCAGTTCCTCGGTGCGGTGGGTGGTTTCTCCAACTCAGATGTACTGGGCTCTGCGAAAGGCTGGGCAGGTGCATTCTTATACAACGACAAGGCACGTATTGCGCTGGAGAACTTCTTTAAGCGCGAAGACACGCTTTCTGTTGGTATCTGTAATGGCTGCCAGTTGTTTATTGAGCTGGGTTTAATCAACACCGATCATGCAGAGAAGCCAAAAATGCTGCACAACGAAAGCCGCAAACACGAAAGCATCTTTACTTCGCTCACCATACCGCAGAACAATTCCGTGATGCTGTCTACCCTGGCAGGCGCTACGCTGGGTGTTTGGGTATCGCATGGTGAAGGCAGGTTTAGCTTACCGTATGCAGAAGACCAATACCAGATTGTTGCGAAATATGCCTACGAAGGTTACCCCGCCAATCCGAATGGCTCTGATTACCATACAGCGATGATGTGTGATACAACCGGCCGTCACCTGGTAACCATGCCACACCTTGAACGTTCTTTGTTCCAGTGGCATTGGGCCAACTATCCACAGGGCCGCAAAGACGAAGTATCTCCCTGGATGGAAGCCTTTGTTAACGCCAGGAAATGGATTGAGCATACTGCTAAATAACAAGAACTGATATAAATGCAAAGCCGCCCCGATTAAAACCGGGGCGGTTTTTTTAATGCCCCGTTTTAGAAAAATGCAGTTCGGGCAAAACAATCTTGTATTCCACATTTGTTTCCTTATTCTCCCAATACACCAGGAAACCAATCTTTGCATATTTCAACTCATACCCATGTGCATACTGGTTTCCAATCTCTGCCATGGTCTTTTTTGAAAACCTGACAACAGCTTCGCCGTTCCCGTTAAAACAATCAACATCACTTACGCTTAATACCTGGCCGCTGTACAGCCCGTCAGTCAAATGCTGGATACCCGTAAAATAACCCAGGTAAACACCTGTAAGCCCCAGCTGTATTACTATTTCAACCGGCTCGCTGTAAACATTATCATCTTTTGTGCACACCAGGTTCTCCGCTTTAATATGATCGAAATAATCACCGTTGTAATGAATGGTTAAACAGTTTTTGGCACGTGTAATACCCACATATATTTTGCGCTTAACCTCATCGTTGTCCAATACGATATTATTTAACAATATAAATACATTATCAAACTCCTTCCCTTTTGCTTTGTGAATGGTAGATACAATAATCCGGTCATTGCCCGGTTCGAGAAAATCTTCAATAGCAGATTCACGGATAAATATCTCCAGGTCTGACCTATACATTTGCTGCTTGTTGGTAACCTCAAAATCACTGATGATCTTACTGCACAATTCAAGCTGCGAGCTGTTATAAAACCTTTGCATAAAAGCCTTCTTTGCTTTTTCCCAGTGCCCGCTGCTGATCTTTTTGGTATCATCGCCCAACATATCAGTAAAATAGCGCATTTCAATTAGGTCGCCCAGGTTATTGATGCAATCTCCTTCCTGTATAAGTTTTGCATTCCGCCCATTTGTACAAAGCAATGCAACAACCTTCAGAGCTTCTTCATTCGAATTGGTAAGCACAGCTGTGGTGCCGCATAAATCTGAAGACAGCACATCGTTAACCAATGGCGTCACCAGCTGCCTGTCAGTATAACGGATCACTCTTATTGCGCCATTGTCTTTCTGATTGGCGATCAAAGACTGGCTTTTAATTCGCCGTTGTATGGTTTGCACGAAAGCATTTGCAAATGCGGTGATATTGGCTTTACTCCTGTAGTTCTCAACCAATTCATAAGAAACAATATTATTTTCAACGCCGAAATGGCGCATATATTCCGAACTCGACCCCCTGAACTCGTAGATATTCTGATCATCATCTCCAACCAGTATTACCCGCATCTTTGGATTTTCCTTTTGCAATGTGCTGATTAGCCTGTATTCGGCTGCAGACATATCTTGCGCTTCATCAACTACCAATACAGTTTTGGCAATCTGGCTCGCTTCAATTTCCCCCTTATTTATTTTTTCAATAGCATCACTGATCACAGTGGCAAACTGTTCAGCACGCCCGGTTTCACCCAGCAGATCAAAACAGTATGAATGAAACGTTTTTATGTCAACATACTTGCTGGCTCCGCCAATAAGTGCTGTCAGCTTTTTTTTGAATTCAGTAGCCGCCGCCCTGGAAAACGTAAGCATCAGCAATTGTTCGTATTTCACCTCCTCCATCAAAAGCAATGAAGCAAGCTTATGCACCAGTACCTTGGTTTTTCCACTGCCCGGACCAGCTGCTACGAGCATAAAACCGGCCTGGTCATGTACAATTTCTGACTGCACCTTTGAAAGGTCACCAAACAGCTGCTTGAATTTAGCCGGTGTTACAGGCAGCCTGATTTCATCCTTGCGGGACCCTTTAAAGTACTTATCAAGGAAAGCACTATAATTTATCCTGAAATAATCATCTACAAACCGCTGTGCAGTTTCCTGATCAGTAAGCATTCGTTTTGCATACTCACCTACAATATGAATCTGCTGAATTTTACTGTTATAAAACTGATCCAGTTTTTTGTAATCCTCTTTCTTGTAACGCCTGCTTTTATCGTTTTCCAGTCGCTCTATTGTCATCCGGTTATAAAGTACGAGGAAACCACCTTCAATACTTATGGCCTCAATTTTTGACAGGTAAATCAGTGCATCTTCAACATCATCTATAACTGTATCATTGAAAATACCTGCCTGTTGTTCATATTGCTCTTTCAATTCGTGTACAGAAAATTCCACCATGGTAGCCTTTTCATCTTTTACAACAGGCTCTTGCTGTGTAACTTTCTGTTGCAGGTACCCTATAATAAAACGCACCAGCAGATGCCTTTTTTCGAGCTTTGCCTTCAGCTGCGATACCGGTTCGGTCAATGCAACAGTAGCCTGTAACCGCGCATCCCCGCGATGTTCCCGCTTAATCAGCTTACTAATTTCCCACAAATAAATAATTGTTTTAAGTCTTGCAGGTGTGACATTCGCCACATCTCTTTTTTTTGCTTCTTCATTAAGTTTCTTAAAATGATATACTCTTTTCTCTTCACTAAATATGGTCAGCAAAAACTGTTCAATTGCCCTGAATGTTTTAACAAGCGTCTCACTTATTCCATTTTTGCCAATAAAAGCATTCAGGTCTTTTGTATCAGCAAGAATTTTCTCTTCGCGCAACAGGTTCACAATATTAATCACCTCTTCTTTCGGGATACCCATGTGATCAGATATGTAGTCGATGCGCGCTTCTGCTTCATCTTCGCTATTTCTGTTCCTTCTTTTGCTCGAAAAAAGAGACCGGATTATCCGGGCCGCTTGCTCTTTTTGCTTTTCATTAAACCTTTCAGACAGGGTAATTCTATCGATGGCTTCCCGGGCAGTTTTGGTAAGGATGCCATTAGCAAATACACGAGGCATATTTTGTCCACGTTTCACATAACCAGCATCTTCCAGTGCGGCAATAGCATTTAATACACGGGTTTCAATATCTACAACGTCTTCCTTCCACCCTGCTTTCCTGGCAATCTCTAGCGGAGAATTGGAAAAAGCAAGGCGGTACGTTGTAACAGCTTTAACCGCCGACCACACCTGCTGAATTTCACTCATTGACAATCTCGTCTGGTTCAGCAGTATAAAATGTTTATTCAAATCTTCCTCGTTAAAAAGTATAAAGCAGTTGGCAGTTATACTTTCATCGCGCCCTGCCCTTCCTGCCTCCTGCACGTAATTCTCCAATGAATCTGATATATCATAGTGAATCACCAGTTTCACATCCTTTTTGTCTACCCCCATACCAAAAGCAGAAGTAGCCACAATGACAGCTAATGCCCCTAATTTAAAATCATTCTGGTTAGCCACCTTTTCGCTCGTATCCATTTTTCCATGAAACGCCCTTGCTTCAATTCCATCTTCAAACAACCGTTTGGCGATATCCAATGCCTTTTTTGTTCGTGAAACATAAACAATCGTTGGACAATTATTCGCCAATATCAATTCCCTTGCAGCAAGGTATTTTTCATCATCATCTTTTTTCTCCCAAACATGGTATTGCAAATTGGTTCGCGACACGCTGGAGTGGAATACGGTGAACTCAATAGACAACTTCTCTTTAAAATATGTTTTGATATCAGCTATTACATTGGGTTTTGCTGTAGCTGTAAAACACGAAACAGGAATACTTTCAGCAATATTTTTCTTTTGTTGCAACATTTTAATAAAGTCAGCAATGTACAGGTAGTCTACCCGGAAATCATGTCCCCATGAAGAAAAGCAATGCGCTTCATCAATTACAAAACGGCTGATTTTTCTACCCAATAACAGCCGCTCAATTGTTTTCAACCGTAGTGATTCCGGTGATATATACAATATAGAAACCGACCCATCTTCCACCCGTGCAATGGCTTGCTCCCTTTCCAATGGATTGATAAGACCATTAATTGTAACCGCTTCTGTAATACCACTCGCAAGCAGGTTATCAACCTGGTCTTTCATTAATGATTGCAATGGTGAAATAACCACTGTTAGCCCTTTAACTGTTTCCCCACATAGTAGTGCCGGCACCTGGAATGTTAATGATTTTCCCCCACCTGTTGGAAATATTGCCAGAATCGACTTTCCGTCAACTGCTGCTTTTACTGACGCCTCCTGCAAGGGCTCATCTGCATAAGTCCTGTATGCATCATAATCAAAAAAACGTTTCAATGCCTTGTGAACATCCAGCGCACCGTTGCAATAAATGCAACCAGGCAAGCAGGCCCTGTTCCGTAACTGGTACATTATTGTTTCAACAGCAGGATAATTTTTCGACACCCAGCGCGGCGCAATAGAATACCGGCTTTGCACATGTATCAATGATAAACAATAAGCCAACTCAACCGGCGCCTCCCGGATCATTTTTGACAAGTCTGCATTTTCACAAACAAACATGCGAAACTTATCCCGGATTAATTGTTCTACATCATTATCCGAACATGTGTAATCCACAAAACGAAAGAAGGCCTGAAATGCTTTTTGTTGATGTAGCAAGCAATATAAAACCTGCTTCATTGTTTCATCATATTCCTTAAACGCAGTTACTTCATCCCAAAAAAGCTCCCTGGCTTTTTTTGCATCTGCAACGGGATTATTCAACTCATCCGATTGCAATTTTTCATCTTTCAGTAGTTTATGATAAGGCCGCAATGGGAACAGCAATGGAGACAAATACAAGGTGTCAATAATATTATTGGCATCTATTACAGCAGCAACCTCGCCCAGATAATGAAAGTCGTGATGGAATATATTATGGCCGCAAATAAAATCGGCCGTTTGTAGAAATGCAGCAAGCGCATGCAAAGATCTGGAGTGAAAAACATTTTCCTGCTCTTTTACGGCACCGGCATCAAGTACCTTTTTTGTATTGAAATCTACTTCAAGGTCAATAAAAGCAATTGATTTCATAGATTATAACATATAGCTATAAAAAATAATGAAAACAATGCATTTTTTCAAGAATCATTATGAATATTAGCAATACTGTAACGTACTGATGAATTCAAACGAAGTAACATTCAATTGATTATAACATTTCGCTAGATGTGGTTTTCCAGGCCGTTTTTGGTATTTACACCCAATGCCGGTGTTTAGCCAGTTGCCACAGCATAAAACAGAGGCTTAACCAGAGCACGGTTACAAAAAATCCTGCCAGTACATCGCTGGCGAAATGTACACCCAGGTAAATGCGGCTGCAGCCAATAAGTATGGCCAACAGTGATAATAATATGGCTGATATAAGCTGCAGCCAGCGTGGCACGCGGCTTTTCCAGATAACAAAAATGATCAGCCCGCAAAAAGTGAAAGCACCCATGCTGTGCCCGCTGGGAAAGCTATATCCTTGTACGGCATCCAGGTGCGCCAGTGCAGGTCTGCTGCGTTGGTATATGTTTTTCAGAATTACATTCAGCAGCATGCTGCTGCCGGCAATGGCAATAAGCGCTGCTGCCAGTTGTTTTCGTTTTTGCAACAACAATATCAATGCTATCAACAGGTAGGCAGGTGCCAGCACAGTACCGCTGCCTAAAAAAGTGATGCGTTGCACCTGCCTGGTTAATGCAGGGCCGGCATGCTGCGTGAGCAGTATGTATATGCGGTGATCAAAATTATTTTGATCACGAACGGTAATACAATAGTGCGCAATAAAACCAAATACCGAAGCCGATAACAGCAGCAGCAATACAGCCAGCATAAACTCCAGCGTAAACAATGCCAGCCACGATTTTGCAGGTGCGTTCTTTTCCATTCGAAACTGATGCGCTTTTGATCTAACGGTTAAGATAGCCTATTCAGCAGGTTGTATCCAGATAAAAACCCGCAAACAGGCAAAGCTGCCTGCTTACGGGTTTCAATGGCATTTTATAACAAGTTGCACTAAACTGTGGCAGCACCAAATACAGGCCTCAGCAGCATGCTGAGCGTAGTATCCGGGGGCAGCAGCAGGGTGTTGATGCCAAACTGCTTTGCACCACCCACATCTGCAACAGGGTTGTCGCCCACGTGCAGAATCTGCTCCTTGGTAACAGGATACAGGGCGGTCACCTTTTCAAACATCAGCTGGTAAAAGTTGGGCGAAGGTTTGCTGGTGCCTTCTTCATCTGAATACAGCTGGAAATCGAAGTAGCTTTCGATACCCCAGTCAGGCATCAGCTGGCGCAGGGTTGAGCCGCGCGTAAAAGCTGTATTGCTCAGCAGGCTGATTGTGTACCCCTGCTCCCTGAGTGACTGGAATAAAGCCGGTGTTTCAGGATCCATGAGCACAGGCGGGTTTTCAAAAAACAATACTTCTGTTGCCGTATAATATGCATCCAGCTGCGCCGGTTCTACCTGGCGTATGTCTACACCCAGGTTGGCCAGCAGGTAATAATAAATTTCATAAAAAGAAGCCTGGCCGCCTGTTTTTTCATTGATCACGTTAATCAGTACATCGAAATATTTAAAGGTGACATTTATTTCTTCCATGCTCCGCGTAATCCCGAACATATCAGCAAAAAGCTGGTTGCGTTTTGGCTTGTATTCCGGGTCAGACTTGATGATGGTATACCAGAGGTCGAAAGAAATGTGTTTAAGTCCTGTCATTGGTTCTCGGTGAATGGTTTTAAAAATCCCTGCAAAATTACCGCATTCAGCCTTACGGTTCAGTCAAATTTCTGTTTGCAGCAAAATTACATTCAACCCGGTGCCTCATTTATTAGGGTGGCATAACTTACGCATTACGGGCTTCAGTGATGCATCGATTCCACCAACGGTAGCCACCAAACGCGGGTGATAGATTAATTTCAATTATATAAACCTGCAATCATGAACACCGTTATTACCCGCATGTGGCATGGCCGTACCCGGGCGAGCGACGCCGATACATACCTGGAATATTTACTACGCTCCGGCGTACCGGGTTATAAAAGCATACCCGGCAATCTTTCCGTAGAAATATGGCGCCGGGCAGACAATGATGTTTGTCACTTCTGGACAGTCACCAAATGGAACAGCTGGGATAGTATCCGTGAATTTGCAGGCGAGCCGCTGGATACTGCAAAATATTACGAAGAAGATCACCTGTACCTGCTGGAATTTGAAGAGAAAGTAACACACTACGAAACCTTTGTGCGGTAGTAAACATATTGCAAACTGCGGTAAGCAGCTTTATTCCAGTATCACCGGTTCAAAATATTCCTTGCCAAAAGAGTAAGCAACCTGCTTTTTGTATTGAAGCCTTCCGATGATGATAGCCGGATGGGTATTGAATTGTTTTGCAAAGTGCCTGATCTTTTCTTTATTAAGTGGCGCCGCTGACAATATCTCAGCCTCTTCTTCCTCAGTCAATGTCCACTTCACAGCAAAAACATCCGCCTCCTTTTCTTTAACCAGGTCTTGATCGGAATATGCTACCTGTTCCAGGAATATATCCTTTTTACCATGTAAAAGAATATGCCCTGCTTCGTGAAAGAAAGTAAACCAAAAGCTATCATTCCGATTGTACCTGCCGGTCAGTTGTATAAAAGGCGTATCATTAAGCCAGCGTGTAGAGCCATTGATAGGAGCTTTATGAATACAGGGCGTATAAACCACTTTAATGCCCGCTTCCAGGCAAATGCTTTGCAGTTGGTTAAAGAAGTCGTTGGGATGTTGCGCCATGATGGATTTTAGTTGCGGCAGCGCATCTCTGAACTTCTTTTCCGAATATTCATTTGTTTTTAACTCCGCGGCTTGTAACTCCCCTTTCCGAAGCCATGCTGAGATTGCATAGGGCTCATTTGTTTGTGCCAATGAAATACGAAAGGAAACTTTAAGTTGTTGTTTGAAATAATAATCTTCCCAGGCCGTGTGATTAGAGAAACCAAAGAAAGTAAGCAGCGCTGTTGTTTTTTCCTCAATAGTGGCCGCACGGGGCAGCCAGCCTTTCTTTATCATATCGCTCAGGGGGAATAACTTCGCCCATGCCACTGCATGTTGGATAACTATTTGCCTTTTCTGCCTGGCGATAAACTCATCATAGCTTCGCTGATGATTCATCCAGAAATTTGCCGGAATCCTCGTCACACTTTCAAACTGCACGGCCATATCAGGCGTAATAGCACTCTCCCCGTTAAGAACAGCAATAATAGTTTTCTCAGGTTTCCCGGTACGAAGCGCAAATTCTTTCGGCCCCATGCCCATTTCCTTTAGTTTCTCATCTAAGGTTTCCCCTGGATGCGGCCTTGATGGAGGAAAATATTGATGTTGTTTTGCCATTGTTAAGCTTCTTTGTGGTAGTTTATAATCTCAATTACCGCTACCCCCGTAATTGCTAACCAAACGTATTGACCGGCCTCATTTGTGGGTATGGGATCTGCGTGTGGCGTAAAAATCAATCTGTACGGCTGGTCCAGATCGCAGGCCCACTGGCCTTTCCGATCGCCTTTAAGTTCGTGGTAGTTTCCTGGCAAATGCCTTACCTCTTCTAATGTTGCAGCATCTTCCAGCTGGCTAAGCCGCCTCCTCAGAATCTCAGCTCTTAACTTCCCTAATGCCTGAATCCGCTTCCGGTCGTCATTGGCCAGTTTTTCTAATTTCTTATCTCCAAAGGTGATTTTCAATGCAAATATACTTATATTTCAATTAACACTTACTGTAAGTCAAAAAAGACCAACCCTCCGACAATCTTGTCTATCGTAGTCAAAAAAAAGCCCCTCACCGCAATCGCTGCTTTTTACTTAAAACACCTTACTGTTCCTGTTTGCAGGAAAACCGATACAAGCAAACATCTTGCCCTGTACCTTTGTTTGTATAAAAAACAAACCACATGATAGCATTCCTGGGTATGGGACTTCTGGGTTCCAATTTCGTGAAAGCCATGATAAAAAAAGGAGAACAGGTACAGGTATGGAATCGCACACCATCAAAAGCGAAGGCCCTGGAAGCAGATGGCGCCAAAGCATTTGAAGATGTTGCAGCAGCTGTAAAAGGCGCTGCCGTAATACATGTAACCCTGAAAGACGATGGCACCGTAAACGAGGTACTGGCAGCAGCCAGCGCAGGCTTTGAACCCGGCGCTGTGATTATAGACCATACCACCACCTCGGCCGAAGGTGCGGTACAAAGAACAAAAGACTGGAAAGCAAAAGGCTTTACTTACCTGCATGCACCGGTGTTTATGGGTCCGTCCAATGCACTGGAAAGCACAGGCATAATGCTGGTTTCCGGCGACCAGGAGGTCATCAGGCAATGGGAACCGGCACTCGCAAAAATGACCGGCCGGGTAATCAATTTTGGTACTGAAGAAGGCCGTGCTGCAGGTATGAAATTAACCGGCAATCTTTTCCTGATAACATTCACTGCCGGTATCGCTGATACGCTTTCGCTCGCGAAGGCATTGCATATTCCCGTGGAAGATCTCAATACCCTGTTCGACACCTGGAACCCCGGCGCAGGTTTACCGGCCAGGTTAAAACGCGTAGCCAGCGGCAACTACGAGCAGGCTTCGTGGGAACTGAATATGGCCCGTAAAGACACCGGCTTATTTATGCAGGCCGCAGCGCAGGCAGGCACACCGCTTGCCGTAATACCAGCTATTGCCAAAGAAATGGACCGTTGGATAGAAAAAGGCTATGGCAGCAACGACTGGACAGTAATTGGCAAGGATGCTGTTTCCTGAATAGTTTCTCTCCTGTGCACCAAATAAGAAAGCTCCCGCAACGGGAGCTTTCTGCTTATCAACCATGGTTGTTTGCTTAATTCAGCATGCCATCCGGTACATGCCCGTCAGTTCCTTTAAAATCAAGCCCCAGCACCTGCGCCACCACCGGCGCAACATCGGTTAAATGAATTTCACCAATGCTGCTGCCCTTGCGCACACCTTTACCGCTGATAACAAAACCGGTTTTAATATCATTGAAGTCAGGATAAAAACCATGCGTACCGCCCTTGGCAGGTTTTACCATTTTACCATCTGTTGCATTGCTGAAGGTAGTGCCCTGTAAACCGGTCACAGCCAGCACTGCAGCGGGGTCTGCGCCGGATTGCGTTAATGCCTGCTGATCGATGATTTTAAAATACTGTTGTTCTGCTGCAGGCAACTGTTTCAGCAGTTCCACTACTTTATTCAATGTAGCTTTGTCATTTTTATCTTTCAGGTGCAGGAAAGCAGAACCGCCTGCGCTGTAAAACTGCGCTTTCCAGTCACCGGTTTTAACATCTTTCAGCAAACCGTTCTGCGCCAGCAATACATTGGGCGCAAAGGAATGGCTGATGTTTACAAAGCCATGATCGCCGGTTACAATAATCACCGTGCTGTCTTTTATACCTGCACGTTTCACTGCTTCCAGCACATCGCCGATAGCCCTGTCTGCACCGGCTACCGCTTTTCTTACCAGTGAACCGTCTCTTCCCTGTGCGTGTTCATAGTGATCACAGCAGGCCAGATGCAAAGCCGTAAAACCGGGCTTGTATTGCTGAATGATGTAAGCACTCATGCGGCCTACATTTTCATCCATAATCAGTTCATCGTTTACCATCGCGAAATCATCCGGTTGTAAAGTGCCGGTGGCTTTATCCTGCAGCTCCTGCCACAAACCTGCGGGTGTTGTATTTTTTGCAGTAATGGCCAGTCGGTCGCTGCCGCCTTTGGCTACCCATATATCAGGTACATTGTAATCGATAGGTGCACCAACGGTTACAGGCCATATTACATTGGCAGATGTTTTACCTGCTTTGTGTACTGCATCCCATAAGGTGGGCACCTTAATGGCGTTGTAATCAAAATACCATACACCCGATGCGCCCTGCGGTTCAAACGGTGCATTGTAGTAAACGCCGTGTTTTGCAGGCGCCACACCGGTTACAATGGTAGTATGATCCGGGTAGGTAACAGACGGAAACACAGGTACCGCGGCACTTGCACGCACACCGCTGTCTGCCAGCATGCGCAGGTTAAATGCACCCCAGGATGCATCCTGGTAAAAGTCGGGACGAAAACCATCAATGGTGATCAGCACAACATGCGTTGCCTGCTGCGCAAATGAATAACTAACTGCCGGTAGCAGCAATAATGAAAGGATGAACTTTTTCATAATATATAATGACGCTGTAAAATGCAAACAGGTACCAGACAGGCATATTACCAAATTGTTAAGAGGTGGCATAGCCGCGCCGGCACTGCATCGCCGCAAACATACATGCAGTGCGGGTTAGTGCGGCATTGACTACTTGTAAAAAAGCAAAAGGTTTAATCATGCAACCACTTTTGTTGATGCATTTATCAAAACTTAATCATTTGTTTGCAAAAAATTAACATGCGTGCTGCAATTTGCGGCCTGATTCACTGCCGCCATACATTCACCCTGTGCACACCGGCAGTGACTGTATGAGGCATACATTGGGCAACGTGCTTTGTAATCCGTATATATAGTGTTAAACATGCATTTTCAGGAATTATTACCGGATGAACAATCCTTACTGCAACGACTGAGAGAAGGCGACAAAGATGCGTTCAATGAGCTGTTTAACCAGTTTGCAGAACCGGTACTGACCTATATTAATTTCAGGCTGCAGGATGCACATGATGCAGACGATATTTTGCAGGAAGTGTTTATTAAGCTATGGCATAAGCGCAGCACCATTGAAGTGCATACTTCTTTTAAAAACTACCTGTACACCATTGTACAGAATTGTATCACGGACCATATCAGGGTAATTAAAAGAAGAAAATGGCAGCCTGCGGATACACCGCCCGACACACAGGAAGACCATATTAAACCCAACGACTATTATCAGTACAAACAACTGCACCAGTTGTGGAAGCAGGCCATTAAACGGCTTCCGGTACAGATGGGCAGAATATATGTGATGAAAAACGAAGAAGCCCTGTCTGTAAAAGAAATTGCTTCAGAACTCGATCTTTCCGAGCAAACCGTAAAAAACCAGCTGCACACAGCCAGCCAGCGCATTGTAAAAATATTACAGCAGGTAAACCTGTTGTTCCTGTAACAACGCATTGCAACGCATGTTACGCCCACTTCCTTTTTCTTCAGCCACTATCCCCTGTAATCCGCACCCAACGGGCTTCGCAGCAATGCTTCAGCCACAAATGCACGCGCACAGCCATCTCCGTACCCACCCAATATGAACGAATTGTTAAGCCGCATTTTACACTGGTACTATTTTTTTCAGTCATCGTCACTTATACAAAGTAATTCTTCCCATGATCTGGAAAAGACGTAAGAGCGGCACTTTCACTGATGAGCAATGGCAGCAGGCCTGGCAACAACCGGCGCATCTGTCATCCGAAAGAAAACAGGAATTGCTCGGCGCAATACACAACCGCATCCATACGGCTTCTGCAAACGGCCGCAGGCGTGTATTGTATATCAGTGCAGGCGCAGTTGCTGCAGTGCTTACGGCATTGATTGTGAAGTTCACCTGGATGAACAACAGCCAGGTACCGGTATCGGCCTGGGATGTAGTGGCAAGCGATGGCAATAAAAAGAAAGTGGAACTGGCAGATGGTTCTGTAATATGGCTGGCACCTAATTCAGCTATACATATGTATCCCACATTTGCTGCAAAACGCTCGGTGGTGCTGGATAAGGGAACCGCTTTTTTCTCTGTTACCAAAGACCAGGTACATCCATTCTCGATTGCAGTGAACAAACAGAAAGTACTGGTCTTGGGTACACAGTTTACCATTACTGTAAAAGATACAACAGACCTGCACCTGGCTGTAAAGGAAGGCACAGTTGCCCTGCACAACCAGCGCGGACAGGTAATTGTACATGGCGGACAGCAGGTAAGCACTGTTAACAATAACACAGGCAACACTAACCTGGTACCGGCTATTGCTGCCGACTGGTGGCTGCAGCAGGAAGTACGCCTGTTTGATGTACCGCTTGGAGAACTGATCGATAATGTTTCGGCTTACTATCATGTAAAGCTGAATACCACAGGGGTTAACCGTTTAACAAAAGTTACGCTGACCTGGAATTTTTCACAGCCGCTCCGGGATAACCTGGCGGTACTGAACCAGCTGACAGGAAACACCATTCACTAAACAACAACAGTTCATATTATTTATTAATCGCTGCCGAAAGGCGGCCCGGCACTCTATTGTTTAAACCAACAACTATGCAACACGGGAAATTTACAGGGAGGTTAAGTATGGTGATGTTTATGCTGTTCGCATGCATCGGCCTGCTTCAGGCACAAACCACCCGGCTACGTTTTCAGCACAATGCTGAAACAATGTCCAAAGTAGTAGAACAGTTCGAACACAAGTTTAATGTACAATTGGCGTACGTAAACGAAGAGCTGTATGAAGTAAAAGTTCCGGCTGCTTCTTACGAAGCCGCTACTGTAAGCGAACTGCTCAGCAAAACCCTGGCACCAGGCGGCTTTACTGCCACAGCCAGCGGCAGCAGTTACATTATTAAAAAAATACCGCCTGTTAAAAAGGCCGGCAATACCACCATGGAACTGCATGGTATTGTAACCGAAAAAGGTGTAGCTGTTGGCAACGCAACCGTATTTATTAAACAGCCTGGTCACAACACGTTAATGACACTTACAGACGACAATGGCCGGTTCAGCAAAATCATTCCTGCAGAAGATGGTTCAGTTGAAATTTCTTCAGTTGGCTTTTACCCTGTGAAAAGAACATTCACCGGTGTTAACCAGGGAGAAATGGCTGTTGAATTATCAAAAGATGTGAAAGAGATAGATGGTGTGGTGGTAACCGCACTGGGTATTAAACGCGAAGAACGTTCACTGGGTTACTCAGCCACTACCATCAAAGGTGAGCAGCTTACTGATGCCATGTCTGGCAACTGGGCTGATGCACTTTCCGGTAAAGTAGCCGGCTTAAACCTGATTCGCTCCAACGCAGGCCCTGCAGGTTCTATCAAAGTAATTCTGCGCGGTGAAAACAACCTTACCGGCGACAACGAAGCGCTGATTGTGGTAGATGGTGTGGTAATTAACCAGGGCAGCGGCCGCCGCACAGGTACCGCGGGTTCTGATACTTATGGCACAGGCAGCGATAATATGCCTGCAGACTACGGCAGCAACTTCAACGACCTGAACCCTGACGATATTGAAACTGTTACCATATTGAAAGGCCCAGGCGCTTCGGCCCTCTACGGTCAGCGTGGTGCCAATGGCGCTGTTATTATCACGACCAAATCAGGTGGTGCTAAAAAACGCATGAACGTGAATGTCAACTCCAACTACAGCCTGGAGAAACCCAACCGCTGGCCCGACCTGCAATACGAATACGGCCAGGGCCTGGATGGTGCAGCTTATTATTCCTGGGGAGCCTCGGCAGATGGCGCCAGCACCAGCGGTACCAGCTCTGCCTATGGCCCTAAATTCGACGGACAGAAGTTCTTCCAGTTTAACCCGGGCACACAGTCGCAGGACAGCGTAAGAACATTGTGGAGACCTTATAAAAACCAGACAAGAGATTATTTCACTACCGGCAAAACGTTTACCAATAGTGTGAGTGTTGACGGCGGTACCGATAAAACCACTGCACGTTTCTCTGTAACCAATGTAAACAACGACTGGATTGTTCCCAACACCGGCTACAAACGCAATTCAGTAGCGCTATCGGTAAACTCCAAGCTTAGCGACAAGCTTACCATCTCTTCTAAAGTTACTTACAACAACAAATGGAGCGATAACCTGCCAGGCGCCGGTTACGGCAACCAGTCTATCATGTACTGGTATATTTTCTGGCAGCCAAGTGCAGACCTTAACTGGCTGAAAAACTATTGGGTGAAAGGTAAGGAACAACAGAAAATAGAATATCCTTTCAGCAGCTACCCGGAGAACCCATATGCCATTGCATACGAGTTCCTGAATGCCTCTAACCGCAATGCGGTAACCGGCAACATTCAGGCGACGTACAATTTCAACAAACAATGGAGCTTCCAGGTAAGAACCTCGCTCGACATGTCGTACGACGCACGCAACCAGAAACGCCCCTGGGATGCAGGCACCAAACTGCCCAAAGGCAGCTATCGTACCCAAAACATCTTTTCCATTGAATCAAGCGCCGACTTCCTGTTGCGCTACAGCGATAAAATTACCCGCGACCTCAGCATTAACGCATCAGCAGGTGGCAGCATCCTGAAAAACAGGTATAATAAAGATGAAAACCGTGCAGATTCGCTGGCCTTCCCCGGTGTATACAGCCTGGCCAACAATGCCGGCCCGCTGGTTACATTACCATACAAAAGCGAGTACGCCATCAACAGCTTCTATGGCTTAGTGTCGCTGAACTACAAAAGCTACCTGTATGCTGACTTCACCGGCCGCCAGGATTATAACAGCGCCCTGGCAACACCAACACGTACTGCTAACGCAGGTTTCTTCTACACCTCTGCCAACTTCAGCTTTGTGGCTTCAGACGTGTTGCGCCTGCCCAAAGTAATCGACTATGCCAAGTTACGCTTCTCTGCATCCAGCGTAGGCAGCGGCGGTACAGAACCTTATCTTACTTCTTATAACTATGCCAGTGCAGGCAGCCTGTACAACGGTGGTTTAAGCAACCCTTCACTGCTCACCAACCCTAACCTCAAACCACTTCGTACCATTACTTACGAAGCAGGTGCTAACATAAGCATGTTAAACAACCGTGTTAACCTTGATGTGACTGTATACACAGGCAACACCAGGGACCAGATTCTGAAACAATACCTTGATCAGTCATCAGGCTGGGTGCAGAAAGTGGTAAATGCCGGTAAAGTAAACAACAAGGGTATTGAAATAGCTTTAAACGTTACCCCTGTACAAACCAAAACCGGTTTCAAATGGTCTACCGGCATGGTATTCTCTGCCAACACCAACAAAATCGTATCGTTACCGGATAGCTCAATCGTGCTGAAAAACGGCCCTGTTGGCGGCGGACAGATTGTAGCCAAAGTAGGCGGCAGCATGGGTGACATGTACGGTCGCGGTTACCTGCGCGCTCCTGACGGACAGATTGTATACGATTCAAAAACCGGCATAGCCCTGTTAACACAGGATGTGGTTTACCTCGGTAACACCATTCCTAAATGGAAAGCGGGTTTAACCAACGATTTCACTTACAAACAATTTACCCTGCACACCGTGTTCGACGTACAGTACGGCGGCGTGGCACACTCACTCACCCATTACAAACTGGCTGAACAGGGTAAAACCACCAATACACTGCCGGGCCGTTACAATGGCATCATCGGTAATGGGGTAGTACAGGATGGCGAAGGTCATTACAGGAAGAACGACGTGATTGCAACTGATATTGACGAATACTATCGCTCACACTACGGCCAGGACAATGCAGAAGGCAGCACCTTCCGTACCGATTTCATCAAATTCCGCGAAGCAAGCATCTACTACACACTTAACCCCAAAATAGCGAAGAGAATGGGCTTACAGCGTGTGCAGATCGGCATCTATGGCCGCGACCTGTTTATCTGGAGCAAATGGCCCATCTTCGATCCTGAGTTTGGCACATTGGATGGCTCTGATATCATCCGCGGCTTCGAAATCGGCCAGTTCCCTTCTACGCGTTCATTCGGTGTTAACTTAAATGTTGGACTTTAATCTCAGGCAAAATGAAAAAACTCACGTATAAAATAGCAGGTATTGCATTGCTGGCAAGTGTTGCATTTACATCGTGCACCAAGAACTTTAAAGAAATCAATACCAATCCCAATACCAACCCCAATGCATACCCGCAGCAATTGCTGGCACCTGCACTGGCAAATACCGTAAGCTTAAACATGCTCCGCAACCGCAACTTCAACAACGAGCTGATGCAGGTTACCGTGAACATGAGTGATGCAGAAGGCCAGCCCTTCCGTTACGATTACCGTGCTACCTGGGCCGATAACCTGTACAATGGCTGGTATGGCCAGTTAACAGACTTCAAATCGCTCTACACCATCGCCAGCCAGCCACTTACCTATAACAAATCGTACATGGGTATTTCGCTGATCTGCCAGTCATGGATCTATTCCTTATTGACCGACACGTATGGTGATGTACCTTATTTCCAGTCAAACCAGGCCAGGGACAGCATGAACACCCAGCCTGTATTCGACAAGCAGAAAGACATCTATCTCGATATCTTCAACAAGCTCGATTCAGCCAACGTATTGCTGAGCGCAGCTACAGGCATCACGGCAGACAGCGACCCTGTTTACAATGGTGATGTTACCAAATGGCGCAAATTCGGCAACTCGCTTTACCTGCGCCTGCTGTTAAAACTGTCCGGCAAATCAGAAGTAGCTGATCAGTGCATTGCCAAAATCAAAGACATCGTTGAAACAAGCGCATCCACCTATCCTATTATGGCCAGCAATGCAGATGCTGCCATCCTGCGCTGGACAGGTGTAGGCCCGTATGTATCGCCTTATATGACCATCAGGGAACAGGACTTCAGAACACCGGCTATTGCCAGCTTCTTTATCGATCACCTGGTAGCCTGGAACGACCCCCGTATCGACATTCCTACGTATGGTACCGGTGGTTTCAACAGGTGGGGTATTGCACCTGCAGCAGGCGCTTACCTGGGTGTACCCAGCGGCTATGCACCAGGCAGCAACCCTCCTAAAAAGTCTTATTTCTACTCCAACACTTCTGCAATATCACTGATGACAGACCCGCTCACCGGTATGATCATGAACTATGCAGAGCTGAAATTCATATTGGCCGAAGCAGCAGTAAAAGGCTGGATCAGCGGCTCTGCCGAAACTTTCTACAACGATGGCGCACTGAACAGCATTACGTTGTGGCTGCCCACCTGGCCGGTTAAAATAACCGACTTCCTTTCCGCTGCAGATGTGGAGTGGGACAATAACCTGACGCTGGATCAGAAAATGGAGCGCATTCACCTGCAGAAATACTATGCCTTGTTCCTCGAAGACATGCAGCAATGGTTTGAATACCGCCGTACCGGTCACCCCACATTGCCCAAAGGCCCCGGTTTGAAAAACGACGGTGTGATGCCGGCAAGAATGACCTACCCTGTTTACGTGCAATCAACCAACCCCACCAACTATAAAAAAGCGGTGGCAGCGCAGGGACCAGATATTATTTCAACACAGGTATGGTGGCAGAAACCATAACGTTAAACCCGATTCCAGGATTCACTATTTGTTAAACAAATACCATGAAAAAAGTAATACTGTATTCTTTCTGCGTACTGGCCGGTTTGGCAGGAGGATGTAAAAAAGATAATTACCCGGGTGCCGTACTCAGCCCCTATATCGCTATATATGATGTAAGAAATTTGTACAAGGGCAGCGATGTTACACTTACACCCGATAACATGGGTGGTGCAGAAGATATTACAGCCATGGTTGTATCTGACCACTCAGGCAGCAACCTGCCTGAAGGCTTGCTGGTAGTGCAGGATGCACGCCGCCTGTCGCAACTGCGTGGCATCTCTATTCCACTTGGTGCCGATGCTGCTACCTTTGTACCCGGCGATTCTGTTACCATTAAAGTAAGCGGTGCCGTACTTAAAAAAGTAAACGGCATCCTCGAAATCACCGGCATCAAAAAAGAAGCGATCACCAGGGTTTCTTCAGGTAACAGCATTGCGCTCAACCGCGTTCCGGCAAGTAAAATACTGACCAACCCCGATGCATACGAAAGCGTATTATCAGTAATTGTAAAAGGCGGCTTCGATCCCCTGCCCAAAGCAGGTGAAACCCTTGCAGGCAGCAAAATACTGAACGATGGTTTTGGCAATATTACCCTGCGTACCGATGAGAAAGCTGCATTTGCCGGCCAGGCAATGGTGGCCAATGCCAACTACACCGGCATCTCTTTCAACACCACGGCAACCGATTCAACAGGTGTTGCTGTTCCTGAATTTCGCATACGTACCGGCAACGATATTAAACTGCTCGGTACCACCATCTCCGTTGCGCCTGTAGTTATCTCCGGCTTTATGAGTGATGTAAAAGGCAGTGATGGCAACTATGAATATGTGCAGCTGCTGGCTACACAGGATATTGATTTCAGCAAAACACCCTATGCTGTTGTGGTGACCAATAACGCCAATGCCTCAACTCCTTCAGGTTATCCTTCCAAAGGATGGGCTACCGGTGATATGCGCACTTTTAAATTCAGCCTCACATCCGGCAAAGCGGCAAAAGGCACTTTCTTCTATGTAGGCGGCAGCGGCAAAACCATCAATGGTTCAGGTTCTACCAGCATGGCAAGCTCAAACTGGATAAGGGCATTTAACTACACCACTACCAATGGCGACGACTTTGGTACCAAAACAGGCGGCTTGTTTGCCAACAGCGGCAATGCTTCAGGTGTAGCCGTGTTTAACAGCAACATAGTAACCGTAGATTCTGAGCCGGTAGATGTGCTGTTTGTTGCAACCGGTGGCAGCCTGTATACGGCAAGCCCTGTTCCCGCAGGTTATAAAATCACCAATACCGACTTCTATGATAAGATAGACCCTATTACCCTGAAAACGCAGCCTTATTACCAGAATGGCTCCAACACGCTTTCGCTGAGCTATTACACAGCCGATGTTGGTTACTGGAACAATATGGCCGGTGAATACAATGTTACCCTGGGCAAATGGACAAAGGCAAGAACACAAACCGGCATCGTGCTCAGCAAAACCTCCGCCATCTCTGAAATTGAAGGCGATGCAGCAACTAAACTGAAATTCTGATTATCATGCTCAACAGAAGACGATTTTTAAGAAACGTTGGCCTTACAGGTTCCCTTTTAACAGTACCCGCTGCCCTGCTGCACGCCAGTCCAGCAGCAAAACAGGAAGGCATCGGCCGCTTTGGCAACGTGTACGAAGCTTCTGTTTAAACACCGGCTGCATATACATTTGTTCTCTGTTAAAATCAAAGCGCCTTTCCTGCCTGCAGGAGGGGCCTTTTGTTTTTCCGGGTCACAACAATTACCTTGCCCGTAACATCAACACCCTTGCATGTAATGCTTTGAAAAGATCCCGGCAGACTTTGATAAGTACCGCCTGTCTACCGTTTAGCTTTCAACCGGCTCAATGCCTCCTGTGATATATTAAGATAATTGGCCACCAGCTTATTGGGCAAACGCAGCACAATTTGCGGATGCTCGTTCAGCAGCAGCTGGTACCGCTCAGTTGCATCGAGTGTAATAAAACTCTGCAGGCGGTTGGTATTGGTTACATAGGCATGCTCCAGGTAACTGCGGTAAAATTTCTCCCATGCAGGGATCTGTTCCAGCAGGTAATAAAAATCATTACGGGAAATATACAGCAGCTCGGTCGGCTCTACAGCCTGCGTGTACTCCGTTAATGGCTTGCCGCTGATGAATGACACCAGCGATGTAGAGAACGCATTTTCAAAAGCAAACCTGCGTGTCACTTCCGATCCGTCGTTTTTGATAAAGCACACCCGCAGGCAGCCCTTGTTTACAAAATACATGCGCCGTGCAGGCTGTCCAATAGAAGCCACGATCTCTTTCTTTTTTAGCGATAAGGGATGGAAGTAGGAAAGAATAGTGCGCAACTGCTCATCGTTTACCGCAATGCAATCCAGGATATACTTGCTCAGCTGTTCATACATAACGGACTGTTTTCATTCGTGCCAACTGCGGCAAACCATTAAATTAAGCAAAAACCATCAGGCAGCCTGCCCTATCAGCATCTTTTGTTGTTTGCGTAGGGCAGCATAAATCAGCAGGGCAGCCACCGACAGTAACAACACACTTACCCTGAATACCTGGTGCATGCCATGGGTTATAGCGGCCGGCGCTGCATTCGCCGTTTCTGTACCACCCGCGCTGTGTACTGCAATGGCAAACACTGCCCCCATTACCGCAGCGCCCGTAATTTGCCCTGTACTTCTCGAAAGCGATAACAAGCCACTAAACAAACCCCGCTCACCCGCACCTGCCAGCTCCATCACGGCCGCGTTGTTGGGTGTTTGAAAGAAAGTAAGTCCTACCTGTATCACGCCGATGCCCAGCAGAAAAGCCGGTAAGCCGTTGGCAGGGTTTACCCTGTCCATCAGCACACAACCGGCTATCATGGCCAGCACACCATACAACATCAGTTTACGCGCGCCGTATTTATCAGACAGTTTACCGGCCTGCACACTTAGCAGCGCGGTAACAAGTGGCCCGAATGACATAACCAGCCCCGTTTGCCAGGTTTTGTACCCACAGGCCCTGGTGAGGTAAAAAGGAAACAGGATAATGGTAGCAGTCATCACAATGTATACCATCACTGCTGCTATAAGGCTGGCGTTTAATACTGCATTCGTAAACAGGTGCACAGGCAGAAATGGATGTGCAGTTTTGCGCTCCCATGTAATAAACGCAACCAATAATACAGCTGACGCCACCAGTAATAAAAAGGCCAGCGGGTTATTGTATTGCCTGCCTTCAAGTGTAGTCATACCCAACGCATAACAACTCAGTAAGGCGGCCAGCAGCAGCATGCCTGTTATATCTACACGGCCGTTTTTTACGGGCTTAACAGCAGGCGTAAACCGCTGAATAAACCACAAGGCCAGCACACCAACGGGCAGATTGATGAGGAATATACATGGCCAGCCCCATGCCGTAATAAGCAAGCCGCCAATGGTTGGCCCCGATGCTATACCCAGCGGAACCATGGTAGTGAGTATGCCCATTGTTTTACCCAGCTTCTCCTTCGGCACCAGGTCGCCTGCAAGGGCAAAGCTCAGCGCAAGACAAAATGCAGCACCTGCTCCCTGCACACTGCGAAAGGCAATCATATGGGCGGCGCGCGTAGCCAGCCCGCAGCACACAGATGCAGCAATGAATACGATAATGCCCAGCAGGTATAGTTTCTTTTTGCCGAATAAATCACCCAACCTGCCTGCACCTGCAATACAGGCCGTAACCGCGAGTATATAACTCAGCACAATCCACTGCGCAGTATCAAACCCGGTATTGAACGATTTAACCAGTGTAGGCAAACCCACCACCACAATACTGGCATCGAGGTTTACCATAAATATGATCAATGCAATACCTGTGAGCGCATAATTCAGTTGCCGCTGTTCGCCCGGTGGTGCCGTTGCACGAAATGTTGTTTCCATACTATTGTTTTAGGAATACAAAACTCCATGAACGCAATGGCGAAAACATTGATCCAGGTCAAAAAAAAAATCGCAACCGGAACCGGTTGCGATTAAAGCAGGCTATTGTTTATGATCAATTGCCTAATAAAATTTCGGGATAGGATTCAGCTCCGTATTCTGACGCTGGTGCCAGTAAGGATAAATAGGATCTGCATCACTCACCGCATCAAGCCGTTTCACCTGGTCAACGGTCAGGTGCCAGCCCAGCGCGCCCAGGTTCTCTTCCAGCTGTTTTTCATTACGCGCACCAATGATAATATTGTCAACAGTAGGGCGGTTGATCAGCCAGTTCAGGGCTACCTGTGAAATGGTTTTGCCGGTTTCAGCAGCAACCTGGTCCAGCACATCTATAATATTGTACAAACGCTCAAAATTCGTAGCCGGACCATGTGCACCACCCTGCGCCATGCGGTTGTTTTCGGGCAGCGGCTGGTTGCGCCTGAACTTGCCGGTTAACCTGCCGGATGACAGCGGGCTCCATACAATGGTGCCTACTTTCTGATCAAGACCAAGCGGCATCAGTTCCCATTCAAATTCACGATCCAGCAGTGAATAATACGCCTGGTGTGCAATGTATTTTGACCAGCCGTATTTCTCAGATGCGGATAATGATTTCATCAGGTGCCAGCCTGAAAAATTGGATGCAGCAATATACCTGATCTTGCCGCTGGAGATCAGGTCATCCAGCGCCCGCAGTGTTTCCTGTACGGGTGTATTGCCATCGAAACCATGCATGTGGTAAATATCGATGTGATCGGTCTGCAGCCTGCGCAGGCTGTCTTCTGCAGATTTGATGAGGTTAAAGCGCGATGAGCCTACTGCGTTGGGATCGCTGCCCATGGGGAAGGTAGCCTTGGTAGACAGGATGATTTCATCGCGTTTGCCTTTGATGGCCTGGCCAAGAATTTCTTCTGAAACACCCTGGGAGTAAACGTTGGCAGTATCAAAAAAATTGATGCCCCTGTCAAGACACATATCTACAAGGCGGATGGCTTCATCGAGCTGGGTATTGCCCCAGGCTTTAAAAAACTCGTTGCTGCCGCCAAACGTAGCTGTGCCATAGCTGAACACAGGCACTTTTAACCCTGAATCACCTAAAAATCTGTATTCCATAACGTTTTGTTTAGTGTTTGCCAAATAACCCATTTGGATACGACAAAGTTCACCACTTTCCCCAAATACCGGTAGTACCTATTGCGGATAATGATGTAAAATTACACGGCATGCCGCAGCCCGGCCAATGCCGCAGCAAATGCAGGCGAGCGCATATTGTGCAAGGCCTGGTTAAACAATGCCTGCCCGTACAGCATTTGCCCTTCTGCCGTAGCAAGCGACAGCGCCCCGGTATACAGCATTCCCCTTACCATTTCCATATTGTTCGATGCGGCATAGGGCTGTTCAACAGCTATCGCAGCATTGGCCCTGCCTGCCAGCTGAAACATCATCAGTGCATATACCAGGTAGGCGGTTTGTCTTGTAACGAAGAAACGGGCGCGCTGGCAGGCATCCGGGCTGTTGCCAAAATAAGCATGGAGGAAAAAGGTTTCCTGCGCTTCGTTCTGCACAAAAGTATTGGCCACAATCGCAAGATCAATATAACGGTTGTTAACCGAAGCCGCATCCCAATCTACCACCCACAGCTTTGCACCATCACAGAGAATGTTATTGGGATTAAGGTCGTTGTGACTGCTTACCTGGTCTGCCTCCCAGGGGTATTGTTCCAGCACCGCATTGTAGTAACCGAAGCATTCCTCAAATGCAGCATCGCTGAACATGCCCGAAACCCGGCATTGCCCGATAAGTCCCTGCACGGTGCCTTTGGTATCACCGGGTTTGGTAAACAGCGGCATGGCATGTATGCGTTGAATAGTGCCTGCCAGTGCCCGCAACAATAATTCATTGGAAGGAAAAGAACCGCGCAGCGGTTTGGGTTCAATAAACGCGCTGATACAGATGCCCGTTCCGGCATTGGCATAATACACCTGTGGCGATACGCCGGCTTTCGCAGCAAGGGTAATGCATTCGTACAAATCAACACCAGGCTGTGCAGGCACATCAGATTTTAATACGTATACGCTGCCGTTTACTTCCAGTTTGTACACTGCAGCATCGGACAGGCCGCCGTGCAGCAGGGATATGGACGTGATACCGGTTGTATGGAAGGCTTTCAGCAAGGCAGTTTCAACCGCCGCCAGTTTAGCGGCAGGTATTACGGAAGATAAGGTAGTGGTTGTCATGATGCAATCAGGAAATATTACCGCCCAGGGTGGCGAGTATATCAGATAATGGTTTAATGGCTTTAACGGTAGCTGCAGGCAGCAGGTCTTTCGCTGCTTCATTGGCCGTGTCCAGCGCTTCGTTAAACAGGCGTTTGCCGGCTGTGGTTAATACTACATAGCTCACCCGCGCATCGCGCTCGTTGATTTCCCTTTTCAGCAGGCCATTCTTTTCCAGCGGCAACAGCATGCGGGTAATGCCCGAAGCGGTAAGACCAATTCTATCAGCCAGGTCAATCCTGCGCATGCGTTCCTCCCCTGCCTGGTGCAGCAGGTACAGGATCATGAAATCGCTGAACCCCAATCCATGCATGTTCAGGCGATCAAACCGCCTGGAAACCAGGGCCTGCACCTTGGCCAGGTTCATGAAAAATTTCAGTGCACTGCTTGTTGACATATACTTGATTACTCAATGATTTTACAAATAAACAAACTTTTTTTCAATGCACAAAAAAGCCGCTTCAACCGGTACTGAAGCGGCCCCTATCAATATGCCAACTTATTTAACCGGCTTCACCGGTTCAGCAAGAAAAGGTATTATCACGTTTGCAAGTTGCGGAGATACAATATTGTAATGCGTTAAACCCGGCAATATGGCCAGCTGCGAGGCAGATTTGCCTGCACCATCCCAGCCTGCATCATGCAAGCCGCCGCCGAGCCAGCGGGTGCTATCGCGACCATCTCAGGGTGTTTTCAGGACTACCTGCCCGGCCGTTATATCTTTCTGCACCTACGCTGCAATATAACGGTACAGCTGCCCGGAATACGAGCTGGCATTGCGTTTATACAACTCACTGCAGCCAAACAGGATAAAACTTTCCTTTGCGCGTGACACGGCAACATTCAGCATGTGCACACCATTATCGAAGAAAAGCCGCTGCCCTGCATTGTTGTTCCCGTATACAGAAGAGAACAGGATCACCGGTCGCTCTGCACCCTGTAAGGCATGCACAGTGCCAATGGTGAGCAGCCGTGTACTGATACCCGCTTCTTCCAGCTTTTGCTGAATTTTCCAGCGTTGTGCAGTAAACGGGGTAATGATGCCGACAATATCGTGCAGCTGCAATTGTTTTGCAGTACGGCCTTCTTTTTCTGCCAGCAGCATTTCCTGTTTTGTATAATGCTGTACCAGCCGTTCTCCCTGTTGCGATAGCCAGGCAGCAATCGCTGTTGCTTCTGCTTCATTAAAGCGGCTGCCGTTTAAAGTTTCAGACGATGCACCTACTTCCACAAAAGCCATGGGTGGCAGTATATGGTTTACAGCAGGTCCTTTCATCGGCTCCAGCAAACCATGATAGGCAATCCTGTTGCAATAACCGATAATTTCATCAAAGCAGCGGCGATGTTCTGTAAGCAGCATGCCGCGTTCTGCTTCAGCGTGTACCTGGTAACAACAGGCCTGCTGTGCCAGCTTCATGATGCTGCCGGCGCTGCACAGCAAGCCTTTTTCTTTCAACACACTTATCTCCTCATCATTCAGGCCATGCAGCAAACCCGCCTTCTGTGCATTGGCATAGTCGGCCTGCGGCAATATATTCCATACCGGTTCTATCTGCTGTGTATCGCCCACTACCAATGCGCGTTTTGCCAGTGCAAAGCTGGCAGCGCCGATTTCGGGAGATACCTGCCCGGCTTCATCTACAATCAGCAGATCGGCCAGTTCGCATAAAGGCAGTTTATCATGCCCCTGCTGCGCATTAAATTTGGAATAGGTAAAAAACTTTGGTGCCATATAAAAATTGCTCACCAGGCAGGGTGTTAGCATCGCAAAACGTTGCCAGCGTTTAATAGCATTGGCATGGCCATTCTTCCGCAAACTATTTTCCAGCAGGGCCTCCTTTATAGCCAGCAGCCAGCGGCCTTCCCAGTAATGCACAGCATAATAAAACAATTCGTTCTTTATCCCTGTTTCCAGTTCATTATAAAAGAAAGGTTTTCCGGCGGCAGCAAGCTTCCTGCATTTGTCCGGCGAAGCGGGCGGATTTCCCTGTATGTTATTGGCTGCTTTCCAGCTATTCCATGCTGCATCGAGGGCGCGTATTTTTTTGATGGCAGCAAAGCGTTCATTAAAATACCGGTGAATAGAAGCCTTGCTGTAAAAATCAATGGTACTGTAGTCAAGCACACTGTCGCGGAACAATCGTATCAATGCACGTACGCGCCGTTCTTTAACAAAAGGCAGAAAAGAGAACAGCGATATCCACCAGCGTTCTTTTTTGAAATAATAATCCACTTCACTTTCAAGTATCTTCAGCTCCGTATGCAATTCTTCCAGCTGTGCGTTATGCGGTTCATCGGACTGCCATGCTGCATCACCTGTAACACCCAGGGTTTGCAGCAACAGGGGTAACTGCTGCTTGTACGATTTCCATAACTGCATGCCCTTCTCCAATTGCTGCTGTACGCCGCGCATGTGTTGTTGCAGCCAGTCAATCACCTGCTGCACCTGCTGCATGGGTTCGCCCGTAAATGCGGTAAACTGTGCCAGGTAAGCCTTTTCGGCATCGGCCACGTATGCTTTACATTCTATACCGCCGGGATAGGTATCGCCTGTTTTATAAAACGGGATGCCTTCTTTTACCACGTGTTCCCTTGCCGGCAAAAAAAGTGCAAACCCGGTTACCCCGGGCAGCCAGCGTTTAAACAACGCCCCTTCGCGCGGCTGCACATGCAGAAAGCTGTCGATGATATTGGTCACTGCCTGGTTATTGGTTGAGCTGGCGAGTATAATGCGCGGCTCCTTACCTTGCAGCGCGGCAGCCACTACCTCGTTGGCTACCACTGTTTGCAGCAGGGTGGTTTTGCCTGTGCCGGGCGGACCGTTTACGGCCAATATATCGCCATGCTGCTGTGTTAAAAAATGATACATGGCTTGCCGCTGCGAAACAGACAATGCATGTTTATGCCCCATTTGCCCAAGATGTTTCACACTTATGGCTTCCATTTCATC
Source organism: Deminuibacter soli (assembly GCF_003412455.1). Lineage (GTDB taxonomy): Bacteria > Bacteroidota > Bacteroidia > Chitinophagales > Chitinophagaceae > Deminuibacter > Deminuibacter soli. Next base: position 123,304 of record NZ_QTJU01000006.1, read on the forward strand.
CATGGTCAGCAGCGGTTTCAATGCAGCCGGGTGCTGTGTTTGCAGGCATTGCAACAAAGCCGGCAATGTGGATTCAGCCCGCAAATGATCATACAGACGGATAATGCTATCTGCTGCATTGGGCTGTGTTTCATTGGCTGCCACCACCGGTTCGCAGATAACGCGATAGCCGGGTATGGTATAGGCACTTAAACGGCTGCCGGTTAGCTCAGCAAAAATGTGGTAGATATAGCCGGTATAATCCTGCCATGTTTTACCCGTAAACTGCCGCGCCAGCACGGCATCTGCCAGCTCAACCGAAGCAAGGGTCACATCACCTGAAAGCCCCACCAATGGCTCCAGTACCATGCGCGGGATATATGGCGTGGTGATATCGCCGATGCACAGTGTACCCTTACGCGTGAGTATGGCAGGCACCCAGAATGGATAAACCGGCTTCTCGCTGCCGTTGTACTTCAGGTGTTCCGGAATGGGTTGTAAATAAAAGGGAGCGATGAGCACGGGTGTTTTGTCCAACACCTGCCAGCCGGGATCTGCGCTGCTTTTAAGGCCTTTTACTTTATTGAGTTGCCGTTCTGCCTGGTCAAGTAAAGTGTTGGCCTGGTGCGGGTCTATTATTCCTTCCGACCAGTTGATGGCGACCTGTTGTATATGTGTTGTTTTTTTCAGGTCAATTGTTGTACGGGCTGCATCGGCAAGGCTTTTGCGCCAATAGTCAAGGGTGGGGTGATGTGTGCTTTTCATACAGGTAAGTTGAAGTGTTAATGACTATCGGCACAGTCCGCAATTTTGCATGCAACAGCCGAAACCAGACTGATAATATACATCTAAATAAATTAAAATACAAGGCTGGCTTCGCCGTTTAACGTTTGAAGGTTTCGCGTTTAATGTTTTCTATCCTGAACCGGCTGGATCGAACGCTCCGGGTAATCAATTGGAATCCCGGGGGCCACACCCAGGCCAGGAAGCACCGGCACAACAGGCCACTACGATCGGTTGCAGACCAGCCCATTCATTTTATTCACAGCATTGTGAAACAGGGTAACCGGACTTACATTTATGCTGCATTCATAAACACCATCACCATGGCAGTTAAAACCGGCAGCACCCAGCAAAATGTTGTGCTTTATGCCAACGGGCATCCTACCTTGCTGGCAACTTATACCAGCAGGTATACCTGGATATATTCCGACCTGGGTTCGGGTGCAGATATGGATGTAACCATTTACCGTCCTGTTGCGCCGGCGGGTTATTATATTGTGGGCGATTATGCACAGGGCAATTTTACTGCGCCTGTAAACAATTCACTGATTGTATCGGTGGTTAACCAGGATCCCGCTTACCCGGTTATAGCAGCGCCGGCAAGCTGGCAGCAGGTATGGAATGATGCGGATTCCGGCGGGGATTATGACGGTGCTATCTGGCGCGCAGTTGCACCCACCGGTTATGCATCCCTGGGCTGTGTCGGCACACTGGGTTATGATCCGCCGGTGATTAAGAACTATGCCTGCATACGCCAGGACCTTATTGCAAACGGCAGTGTTGGTAACCTGATCTGGTCAGACAGCGGATCGGATGCAACGGAGGATATTTCGTTGTACCTGCTGAACAATGTACAGGGTGCATTTGCAGCACAGGCCAACTATGATCCTTACAGGGGGCCGGCATTTCAGCTTGCCGGAGGTTTTCCCGGCCACAGCAGCTAAACTGCCACTTTCAACTTATTGCATTATACCCGGGAAACAATACAAGTGTACCAAACAAAAGCGCCCGGGTAATACCAGGCGCTTATTTTTTTCCGCATTGCGCGGTTTAGCTATTGTACATTCAACGTTGTTGGCCAGGCCGCTTGTTCCCTGCAAAGTGCTTAAAAAATTAAACACTGAAACTATTGAACCTTTTGAACCCCTTCCGCCCCAACGTTAAACTTTAAACATCAAACATCACGATTTCCCACCCACTACCGGTATCTCCGTACTGGTCACTTTTACGGCAGACGGCGCAACCGTTGTTCCGCACGGGCAAATAAACGGATACTCTTTGTTGTCGATGAGCGGCTCTATACCAAAGAAATCGTTAAGTACCGATTCAGCTGTGCAATACGCCCCTTCTACCCAGGCCTGGTCGTTGGAATAAGCCTCACCTACAATGAATATATTGGCATCTGCACCTTCAATAAGCTGCGATGGCTTTCTTATTTTCTGCTGCACATCGCACACATCATAGTGCGCTGCATAAGCGTGGTAACCGGCATTAAAGGGCGGTAACGACCAGTCCATATACCTTGTTTCCAGCGGCTCGGGAACAGACGTATAATCAGCCTGCGGACCAAAGTGCACGGCAGCCAGTTGTGCACGCAGCATCTTCACCATTGTGGCTGAAGGCTTGCGCGGGCCGTCGAGTGTTTGCGTGTTTTCAGAGAGCGGTATTTTACGGTGTGCATTGGGGCCCAGCTCCAGCTCCTGCCAAAAGCTGGTGAACATTTCATCATCATAGGCAGCCAGCAGGCCATATACCTTTTCACCCGTTTGATCAAGTGCATTGTTGCCGAAATATACTACCTGGCGAATGGGCGTATCTGTAACGCTGGGGCCAATGGTATTGCGCGTAGCGGCAGTGAGCAACATTTCTTCCTGTTTAATACCCAGGCGCTCCTGTACACACTGCTCTACCTGTTTAATAAATTCAGCAGCCGGGGCATACGGCGTTTCCATCATCTTGCTGTCTGCTTTCATGGCAGTAAGGTATTTCTCGGGGAAACCCTGCTGCTGCAATTGCGTAAGCACGGCTTGTGTAACTTCATAACTGCTTACGCGCGCAGGATAACGGGGTGTCTTTTTTGCATTATCAGCCCACCAGGGTTCCCTGAAAAACATACCTACCTTATAAGAAGGCTGCATAATGGCAGATTCAAGGTACAGCTGCACTTTGCTGTGATTAAGTACATCTTCAGTACCATGATCTTCATAACGCGTAGCCTGCGCCACCAGCTCAATGGAATAACGCGGCATAGCCAGCCACGCAGCCTGCGTAATATGCGATGCTGCTTTTTTATTGGGATGTTCCCTTGTAGCCGTGGTGTAGTGAATACCGTCTTTCCTGTTTAAGATAGAATGCAGGCGTGTGTTGGGATAGTAGTTAAACTGCACATTCTTTTTCTGCGCCAGGTTTACGATCTCGGCAAACAGCGCATCAAACATGCTGGAATAGCCGTGTGTAAGTGTGCGGTATTCGGTACCGGGTGTAAACTCGTTGTTGGCATCAAAAGCAACCGCGGAGTTCCAGTTAATCACGTTGGAGGTATAACCATTACCTGCCGAGGTATAAGCATATCCCTCAGAACCCAGCTGATCAAACATCAGGTTCCAGTAACCGATGTCTTTGAGGTGGTCGCCTTTTTTGTAAACAGATGATTCAGGCAAATCCACATCAATGCGGCCATGCTGGTAAAATGTACACCATTCAGTGCGCGTTTTGGGGCCTTTGTGTTTGGTAACGGCCAGGCTCTCTACGGTATTAAACCCGCTGTCTGGCGAAGCTGCATTGGCAAAACCCGATGCATTGTAAGGTGCGGGGTTGCCGGAAGATATTTCATCAAGGTACATATTCTTTGTACGCAGGTAATACAGCGGGTTCTGCGATTCATTGAAGGGTACCGAATATTTGGTAAGACCCAGTTTGGCAATGGTAGTAGTTACCAGCCTGTGGCCGCCGCCCCTAGGTGTACCATCCCATTCAGAATAACGCATGCCGCCTACTTCGAGGTAAGATTTGTTCTTATCATCCTGGTAGTGCCAGGTACACACACGCGCTCCGGGCGCACGGGTACCTTTGTGTTGCTGTGAAAAATTGTACTGGCCCCAGTCGTACAATTCAAGCACATCGTTTTCCAGCAACAGCCCGGCATTTTTGCCTTTAACTTCAGTGGCTTTAATGTTCCCGCTGAGCAGCCGCCATGCAGTATACAAGCCTGCTGCGCCTGCTCCGAAGATGGAGTACTTTTTGTTTGTCATAAGTGCTGTTTAAAATTTGTATAGAGGATCAATGTAGTATAGTCAACGGCCCTTTGACCTTTGTGGGTTTTCGCCTTTGTGCCCTTTGTGGTTAAAGTGTTCGCTACTCATTCCCCAGCCTGCGCATCTGGTCTGGCAGATCTTTCTCAGGAATCACCACTTCCACCAGTGCAGGCACATCTTTCAGGTCTTTTATCTGCGCCAGCACATTGTTCAACTCGCTCACCGTGGTAGCGCGGTAACCATTGGCACCAAAGGCTTTGGCCAGTGCCAGGTAGTCCCACCCGGGTAACAGGTCAAACGTATCAAATTTGTGTTCCGGACCGGGCTCAAATGCATCTATGTTTACATATACCTGTTCAATGGCATACACGCCATTGCTCATAACGAAGATCACTGCATTGAGTTTGTTGCGTACGAGCGTAGACAGCGACTGACATACCATCATAAACGCGCCATCACCCGCAACCGTCCATGCACGTTTGCCGCTGCCCAGCTGCGCGCCCGATGCAGCACCTGTTTCATAACCGATGATTTGCCAGGCTGCTGAAGAGAGAAAGGTGTTCTGGCGAAGCCCGTAGGCATTGGTGGCTACATATTCGGCAGAGCTCACGCCGAAAGTCATTACGATCTTATCCAGCAGGTGGTTGTCTTTCAGGAACTTCATGGAGTACTGGAAGAAGCGGTTGTAGGTAATTACTTCGGGCTGATTGTTCCAGCGCGGATCTGAGTTGGCAGCCCAGGGGTTGGGATATACCGGCTGCGGCGGTGCGGTAACCTGCAGGGGGTAACCTTTGGTATGTTTAAACAGCTCAAGCAATGCTTCCATAAAATCTTTCATGGTCACATCCTTGTAAATAAAATAACCGGCGCGTATCTGGTCTGTAGTGGCCAGTACCATTTTGGAATACTTGTTTTCTACAAACCAGAGGTAATCATCAGTAATGATAGTGCCGAGGGTAAGAAAGCAATCGCTTGCTTTAACAAGATCGCGTACTGATTCAATAGAGGCTGCATCTGAATACGTACCGATGAATTTATCACCCCCTTCATCCAGTACGGTTTTACCGAGCGTGGTGGTGGTGTACAGGAATCCGCTGGCGTCTATGATTTTCTGCAGCAGGTCTGCATAGCCATAACGCAGCACTTCCACACCGGCAAATATCAGGGGGTGTTTCGCTGCAGTGATCTGCGCCCAGGCTGTTGTTACGGCATTGCGCAATGCCAGCGGGTCACTCTTAAACACCAGTGGCTGCAGTGGTTTGGAGGAAGGCCGCTCGCATGGCTCGCCCCATACTTCTTTGTAGCACTCTATAAATACAGGGCGCTTGTGGGTAATAGCTGCAATAAGGAGGTTATCAATTTTCTCTGCTGCGCCTGCCGAGGTACTGAGCGTTTCGCAGGCAACAGTTACCTGTTTGTACACCTCCTGGTCTGCCGCCATATTACCGGTACTGTGGTGGTACAGCACATCGTACATTTTGGTAATGCGGCGCATATCGGCACCGGGTGTGGCGCTGATCACCACCACCGGGCTACGTTCAACATAAGAACCGGCAACGCCATTGAGTGCGATAAACGTGCTTACGCCATACTGCAGTGAAACAGCTGCCAAACCGCGTGTACGGCCATAGGCATCGGCTGCATAACCGGCATCCAGTTCATTAATACAGCCAACAGCATTTACACCGGGGAAATGTTCGAGCGTTTGTGTAAAGTGTTTAACATAATCACCCGGTATCTGGAATACCTCGGTAACATTCAATTGCAATAAACGGGTAAGCAAATAATCTGCGACGGTAAATGTCGTTTTTTCCATGCGTATTGTTTTAGGTTAGGTATGCTGGCACTATGGGACCATTACAAGAATAACAGTTATTACAGGCGCCTGTGCATATACACCAGGCAAACAGCAGGTTGATACAGGCAGCGCAAACCACGGCTGCAGCTGCATTGCGGGCAGTAAGGTAAAATGCTTTTTGAAGAGATACAAGCAAATAAAACGGCAAACAAAAATTGAACAGCATGAATAAAACATTCATTTCATGCTTACCTGAACAGACCTGTCTCACCGGGTACACCCTTCCTGTTTCGTAATGTATTTATTAACAAGCATGCAATCATCCTGTCAAAAGCATTGCTATCATTACATTTCAGCAATCACTCACAATAAAGTGAATGTTACCTGCTGAAATTTTAATTTCCTTTTACCGGAAAAAAGCACGTACTTTAAACCATCGATATTCAGCATTCTAACCACGCCCAATGCCTGCTCATTAACGTTCATTTTAAACACATCTTTTTATTGCATGCTCCGGAAGTATTGCTGTTGCTGCATTTCACGCAACCACCTGTGTGGCAGATGATGTGCTGCAACAAAAACAAGCCATACACCACCCGAAGCCTGAAGATCCATCGCTTATTATACCTGAAGCAAAAAAGCCAGTCTGTAAATGACTGGCTTTATTTAAACAACTATTGCAGCGTGCTAGTAGTAACTGAATATAAATTTAGTATTCCCGTCGGCTGATGCCTGTTCGATAACCCTGCCTTTGTCATCCAGTTTGTATTGCAGGGTAGCATTATCCTTGTATAAATTGCTGCCGTCCAACACATCTGTTGCAACAATAGCAATGGATTGCGGCAGGTTGGCAGATTCAACTGTTGTCATGGGAGGAAAAGGATAGGCAGCGAACGGGTTCGCGTAGTTGGTATAGGTGTTGGTGGTTACAATATTTACCAGGTAACCGGATACCAGTTGCGTTGTAGTTTCTTTTGTGATATTTCTTTTATCATCCAGGTAAAGTGTATCCATGGTGGTTGTTCCACCTGCAGTTTTGTCTATCATTGTGCGAATGGCTGTGTTACCCGTCCACGCGATACTTATGGTACTGCCGTTTATGATGGAGCTGTCAAATACCAGGCGTTTGTTTGCATCAAAACGAAACACTGCCATATCATGCTCCATAAAGCCATTGCCATTATCTTCCTCACTGGTAGCTGCTGAGGGGTATTTACTGGTGCCGTCATAGTTATAAGTTAAAGCACCTGCATAACGCGCCCCATCTTTATTGTAGTTGGAATCGAGCACACGTACCAGGCGTTGCCGGGCATCATACAGGTAGTTGATCGTGTGCAAGGTATCATCACCGGCCGCAACATTGTTATCAAGAAAATAAATGCGCACAGTTTTCAGCTGTGCCCCGGAAGCGGCATTGAGCGTATCAACAGAGTAGTCTTTCTGGCATCCGGTCAGGGTCAGCAGCAGGGCTGCCATTAAAAAAGGTACAGTTCTCATTCGCATGTTCATGTTTTGGTGCCGCCAAAATACATGCTTTCACAGGTAAGCGCAAGCAGGAATCCCGTAAAAGGGGTATTCATTTCTGTGAACGTTCTTAAAAGATAGTTATGAATGGTTGTATGGTTCGATGGTTGTATGGTTATGATAACTGAGATGATATAAAATAAAACAGGCCGGGAAGCCGGCCTGTTACACTTGTGAATTTATCCCGTAAAACAAACTTATTTCGTAATAATCAGGTTCGCGGTGTGCTGTACGCTGGCTGACTGAATTTTTACCACGTACATGCCTGCTGCGAGGTGATGTTCTATCCGTGCAATGCCGCTTATTTTTTTCAGCAACACCATTCTGCCATTTACATCCCACACACTTACCGTGGCCTGCCCGTTTTGTGGTATGCCCTGCACATCGATGTAAAACTGGTTGCCTGCTGCGGGGTTGGGGTACACTTTAATGGCATGTGCGGTAAGTGCCGCCTTGGCTGCAGTTACGGCCACCTCAGTTGATTGCTGCACAGTACCGCCGGTACGCGCTGCCTGACCCGTTTGCGGATTAATGAACTGCCACATGGCACTGTACCAGCCGCTTTGCACGCCGCTGTACTGTGCATAACCCAGCTGGCCCTCTACATGAATCCATTCAGATGGCTGCCACCTGTTTTGCAGGTAACTCCATCCGTCGGTTGCGGCGGCTACCGTCCACATAGCGCTGTACCAGCCGGGGGTAATGCCGCTGCATTGTACTGCACCGTTCTGGTTTTCTACATGCATGTAGTTGCCGGTACTGCGGTTTTGCAATAAAATATAGCCACTGCCTGCATCTACCTTGGCCCATTGGTACAGGTTGTTGGCAGAAGATGGATTGGTACCGTATTTCACCTGGCCATTGCCACCATCATACAAAAACTGCGTAGGCTGCCAGCGGTTTTTGATCTGATAATACACGGTTCCGGTGGATGGTACGGTAATAGTGCTGGTGGCTGTTTTATTGCCATCCTGTGTAGTTACGGTGATCACAGCAGTTCCGCCTGCAACAGCGGTTACCAAACCACTGCTGTTTACCGTAGCCACAGCTGCATTACTGCTGCTCCAGCTCACTGTTTTGTTGGTTGCATTGGATGGCGATACGGTTGCCGTTAATTGCTGTGTGGCGCCTGCATTAACGGTTGCCGTGGTTGGACTAACGCTAACGCCTGTTACTGCCACGGGTGTGCCGGGATTGGTATCGTACCAGGTATTGTTGAGGTACCAGCCGGTTTTGTTCCTGTTCAAATCTGCCGTTTGATTGGTACCATCATTAAAGATCAGGTTGGTGGACGTAATGTTGGTGAAGGTGTAACTATACCAGCCGTTGCCTGCATTGGTCATGTTTACACCGGGCCAGGTGCCGTCTGCCAGTACGCCTGCGGGCAGCGCACTCCACCAGTATATTTTAATGCCCGTACCCCAGTTGGATGGTTTGTAGAAGTTCACCGTGAAACTGGTGGCAGCCGTTACCGTGATAGCAGCCGCAGCGGTTTTGTTGCCATCCTGCGTGGTGGCCGTAATGGTAGCTGTGCCTGCTGCAACCGCGGTTACCAGTCCGCTGGCATTCACGGTAGCTATGCTGTTGTTGCTTGAACTCCAGCTAACCGTTGTATTGGTGGCATTGGCCGGTGCCACCGTCGCGGTTAACTGCCTGGTTGTACCGGCGCTGATGCTGGCACTGGTTGGACTAACGGTAACACCGGTAACCGGCACCACCGGTACATTGGCATTGGTTAGTACTTTATACTGGTAAGCGCTTAAAGCCACACTGGCGCCAAGGGTTACCGTGGCGCCTGAATAGGCATCTTTCCAGGTAGAGTTGGCCAGTGCGGCGGGAAGTGTAAAATTGTTTGATGCATTTCTGAGATTGGAAAACACCAGCACCTTTTCCGTGCCCGATGTTTTGGTGAACACACAGATATCGTTGTTGGTATAGGAAACAAGCGTGCCGCGCCGCAGCGCCGTGCTGCTGTTTCTGAAAGCAATGACTTTGGTATACTCTGCCGTAACATCGGGGTTAATGCTCCAATCGATGGTAACAGAAGTAAAGGGGAATGTAATACGTGTAGGAAAGGCTACTTCCTGCCCGTTGTAAATGAAGGGAACACCTTTCATGTAGGCAGCTACTACAAAAGCAGCCATGGAGCCGGTTTTACCGCCGAAGAGTTCAAGGGGTGTGCCTTCAGCACCGTTTACATCGTGGTTGGTGAGGTAACGGGTTATTTGCTGGTTGCCCGTTGCACTTGCGTACTCTACGTTGTTTGAATTGTCGATAGCGGTTGCAGCGCCGCCTGTGAAAATGGGTTTCAGGCTGTTGTAGTAAAACTGCATGCCGAAGTTGTAATCGAACCCGGCAGTGTAGTTGGCAGCGCGGGTACCTTCTGCCAGCAGCAACAGTTTGTGTGTAGTAATGCCGCGCAATGAACTGATGGCCTGCTGCCAGAAATCAAGCGGCGGGTTATCTGCAAAATCACAGCGAAAGCCGTCTACATTGGCATTGAACACCCAGGAGCGCATGGCATTGATCATGGCAGTACGCATGCTGGTGCTGGCGAAGTTGAGGGCTGCCACATCTGTCCAGCCGTTTAAGCTGGTGATGTTACCATTGCCATCGTGCAGGTACCAGTCGGGGTGCTGGGTAATCCAGGGGTGATCCCAGGAGGTTTGGTTTACCACCCAGTCGAGCATAACGGCCATGCCCCTGCTGTGTGCGCCATCTACCAGCGCGCGTAAATTGGTGAGTGAACCGAATTCACTGCCCACACTTTGAAAGTCTTTGATGCAGTAGGGAGAGTTAACCGCGTTTAACGTGCCCACGGGATAAACGGGCATCAGGTAAATCACGTTGGTGCCAAGGGCCTTGATCTGGTCAAGCCGGTTGATAACACCCTGTAAATTGTGAGAAGAACTGAACGCGCGCATGTTTACCTGGTAAATAACCGCGTCGCGTGTGTCGGGCACACCGGAGAAAGGTGTACCATACTGTGCGGGATCCTGTGCATGTGCCATACCTGCACACAGCAGCCACACAGTTAGCAAGGCATGCGCCAGCAGGCGCAGCGCCGGAAAGCCCATACGGCTCCCCGGCGATCGTTTTGTTGTTTTCATACGCAATATTTAATCGTTAGCAAATGACAAAGTCATTGGAGTACTAGGGATTCTGCAACACCAGGTACCCGTACGGCTGCAAAGCAACCTGGCTTTGAATGGTAATGGCGGTACCATCAAAAGCATTCTTCCAGCTGCTGTTGGCGAGCGCAGCAGGCAGCGTATAACTCACTGCCTTGTTGCGCAGGTTAACCAGCACCAGCACTTTCTGATTATTCAGCACACGTGTAAACGCACAAACATCCTGATCGCTGTAACTGGTGTATGCACCCCTTCTCAGCGCTTCATTACTGTTGTGCAAAGCGATGATTCTCTTGTATTCCGCAGTCATATCAGCATTCAGTGTCCAGTCTATCACCGTGCTGTTGTTAAAGAAGTTCAGTTTAACCGGGCAGCCTTTTTCCTGCCCGTTATAGATCATGGGAACGGATGTAGTGAATGCAGCAGCTGCAAAGGCCGCAAGCGAACCCTGCTTACCGCCCAGTAAGTCCAGCGGTGTGCCATCGCTGTTGTCTACATCGTGGTTGCTGATGTAACGCACCGCGCGGCTGTCTGTACCGGCGAGGTTGTATTCAACGGTATTGACTGAATCAATGCTTTGCACTGATCCGTTCTTTGCGTAAATGTTGTTCACCAGGTTGTAGTAAAAGCCCATGGCGTATTTCAGCTGGAAGCCGCTGAGGAAATGATCCGTACGGGTGCCTTCTGCAAACAGCAGCAGTTTGTGTGTGCGGATGGCACGCAGCGAATCGATGGCTTGTTTCCAGAAACCGGCAGGTACAAAATCAGCCGCATCACAACGGTAGCCATCAATATTGGCATTGTATACCCAGTATTTCATGGCTTTGATCATGGCGCTGCGCATATCGGCATTGCCGTAGTTGAGTGCCGCCACATCGTTCCACCCGGTGTTTACAGGTGAGATGATGTTGCCTGCTGCATCCTGCTGGTACCAGCTTTTGTTGGCTGTCCATGCATTGTCCCAGGCGGTATGGTTGGCTACCCAATCGAACAGCACGGCCATGCCCCTGTTGTGTGCTTCCTGCACCAGGGTGCGCAAATCAGCGAGTGTACCAAACTCAGCGTTTACGCCTGTGTAGTCTTTCACGCAATACGGCGAGTTCACCGACTTAACGGTACCCACGGGATAAACGGGCATCAGGTACAATACGTTTACACCAAGGGCCCTGATGGAATCGAGCCGGCTTTGTACGCCTTTAAAATCGTGCGTGCTGCTGAATGCGTGGATGTTTACCTGGTAAATCACGGCATCCGGTGCATCGGGTACCTGTGCGTAAGGTGTGCCATATTGTACGGAATCTTTTACTGCGGGCACAGGCCCGGTGGTATTGCCGGGCGCTGTGCTGCTGGTTTTGCTGCATGCAAGCAGCAGCCATGTAATTAATAATCCCAGTTTGTTCAAAGTAACCATGGTTGCTGTTGCTTTTAGTTTTTCCGGAGGCTGTAGGTATACTTGCCGCCAGTATGTAAATCAAGTGTAATGGTGTAGTTGCCGTCTTCTGTTACAGAGAGATTGCTGAGGCCGTCTGTATAACCGAGGAAGGGGTTATCTGCATAAGCCAGTTTGCCGGTATTGTCTATGCCAAAGTCAATCTTCCATTCGTTGTTGGCCCTGAACTTGAAGGAGCCGTTCTTTTTCATGGCCGCCTGTACCGTCCATACCTGTGCGGTTGCATCGTATTGCAGCTGCGTATCGTTGTCCCAGCCGCCAGGTGTGGCGTCGCCGATAATGCCCCAGGTTACGCGTGTGGCTGTCCATACGTTTTTGTTGAGGTCAGCAGTGAGGTAATAGTAACCGCCGTCTGGTACAGATAAACCGGCAGCATTGCCGTCTGTACTGAAGGTGCCGTTACCACCGTCTCCATAGTTGGTGTGGTTCCAGTCGGGTGCATTGGTGAACTTAAAGTAGTGCTGACCGGGCGCTGCCATGTACACATATCCTTCGTACAAACCGGCTTTGCCGTTTACAGCGCCGAGTTTGGGTGCAGATGCAGGATCCCAGTTCTGGTAATCACCGGGTATATACATGTCCAGCGCATAAGAGGTCACCTGCAGGGAAAGCGTGTTGGTATACACCGGCGGCACTGTTGAAGCTGTACCGTTGTATTGGTTCACCGTGGCTTTTACACGCGCCACCAATGTGCTGGCAGCACCGGGTGTAAGGCCCATGCTATTGAGCAGGTTATTGAGGTCTTTACCCACAAAGGCATACTGCAGGCCGCTTACGGTATAGAACTTCGCATTGGCCCAGTCATTCGCCGTGTCTTTCGGCGCAGCGAGCTGAAAAGTATAACTCACTACAGCGCCATTGCCAAAGCTGGCAGCTTTCCACTGAAAGGTTACGGCCGTATCGTTTTCTGTTGCCTGTGTTAATACAATGGCGGCACTGGTTGAAGTAAGTGCATTGCCGGTTTGAAACTGCCCTGGCTGCAGGTTGTACTGCACGGCATCTTTTTTACATGACGCCACACTAAGCAGCGCCAGTACAGCAAGGATATATTTGGTTATTTTTTGCATACAAGCATGTTTAACAGCGTTAAAGATCAATAGCCGCTATTCTGTTTAAGATTGGGGTTGGCAATGGTTTCAGCAGATGGAATGGGGAACAGCGCAAAGTGTGCATCTACACCCGCACCGTTTTTCACACCGCCTTTCCACGGCCACAGGTAGGTATTGCCGGTAAATTGCTCAAAACGGATGAGGTCTGTTCTGCGAAAGCCTTCCCAGTATAATTCACGCATGCGCTCGTTCAGCACATCCTGCAATGCAATGCTGCCGAGGTTGCCGCTGCTGTTCCCATAGGCCCTTGTGCGCAGCAGGTTGATGTACTGTAATGCCGTTGCATTGCTGCCGCCCGCACCACCACGCAAAACTGCTTCTGCATATACCAGGTACATTTCTGCCAGCCTGAACAGCGGGAAGTCTGTACGGCACAATACGCCGTTGGCTGATGGTGGTGTAGCACCTTTGGAGGTAAGGTTGTTGAATTTGTATACAGCCAGCCCGTCGTTGAAGGTGAGTACATCGTTTACTTCCAGGTTGCCCGGACCAAACTGTGCGCGGGAATCTGTTGCGCCACTGTAATCGCCGAATACCTGGGGCAGACTTTTGGTGCTCCTGTTACCCAGCCAGCCACCACCCGGTATGCCGTAAGCTTTGTTATCGGCTACATTGGTGCCATGTGCAGCGCAAATCAGGAAAGTAGTACCACCATAGTTTTGTGAGTTGATAGCATCGTAAGCAATAGGCAGAATGACTTCGGTATTGGCTATATTGTTATCGCCCATGAACAGCGATTTAAAGCTGCCCTGCAATGCATAACCTGCGCCGATTACTTTCTGTGCATAGGTAATGGCATCTCCATAATGTTCTGTACCGGTATATACTTTTGCATTCAGGTACAGGCGCGCCAGCAAGGCCCATGCAGCACCCTGATCGGCACGTGCGTATTCATTTTGCCGTGCAGGTACAAGGTCTGCATCAATGGCTTTCAGTTCAGCTTCTACATATTTAAACAGATCGGCCCTGGAAATCTGCGGGGGAATGAATTTACCAATGGGATCTTTCTCTGTAACAAAGGGCGGGTTGCCAAACAAATCCATCAGCACCCAGTACTGGTAAGCACGCAGGAAACGCGCTTCAGCCCTGAAGTTGCGGATGGTGGCAGCATCGCCTTCCTTAAAACCACGTGCGGCAATTTTATCATCGGCACTCTCCCTGATCAGTTCATTACACACGGTGATCTGGTACAGGCTGCGCGCATACAATGCATTCACCAGTACATTGGAGGATGTCCAGTTAATGTTATGGAACGCCTGCAGATTGGCATCGTTCCAGGCACATACGGCCTCATCAGTGGTAAGCTCCTGTAAGTTCCAGTAAGCACGTACAAAATCGGTAGTACCTGCATCGGTGATGCCGGCAATGTTGATATCGGAAACGCCCACGCCGCTGCTGCTCACCAGCGAGTAACTGCCGTATACTTTGGCAAGTACCTGTTTATAGCCATCCATGGTGGCGTATTGTTTATCGGCAGTATTGGCATTGAGCGGCTGCAGGTTCAGGTCTTTGGTGCATGATGCAAAACCCAGCATCAGCGCCAGTACCGGCAGCAGTATAGGATAAGTGTATTTCTTCATAATGACTTTTTTTAACCGTTTTTAGAATTGCAGACTGGCACCGAGTACAAACGTGCGGGGTCTTGGGTAAATGGTGTTGTCGATACCGCCGTAGATTTCAGGATCAAGTCCTTTGTACCTGGTAATGGTGAACACGTTCTGGCAGTTGGCATTTAAACGCAGTCCCACCTTGTTGTTCAGTATGCGGCCTACGGTATAGGCTACACCAAGGTTGTCCATCTTCAGGAAAGAAGCGTTTTCGATGTAGTAATCAGATTGTGACTGACCATATACAAACTGTGTATTGTACACATCACGCAGGCTGTTGGCCAGGTAACCCAGCGGGTTCAGGATGTTTGACTTCAATGAACCGGTAGCAATGCCATTGTACATATAGTTACCGATATTGGCACGCAGCACGGTATTCACCGCCCATTTGCCATAGGTAAACTGCGTGGTAAAGCCCAGTACAAATTTGGGGAAGGGTGATTTGTAGCGGTACAGGTCGTTCTGGTTAATGATGCCATCACCATTAATGTCAGCGAACACGCCTTCAACAGGTTTGCCGTTGCGGTATTGCTGGTGATATACATAGAATGAATTGGCCTGGTAACCTACGGAGTTGATCTGGATAATGCCATTACCGGTTAAGGTACCCGGATAGGTAGAATCTTTGGTAGCAGTGAGGTTGGTGATCTTGTTCTGGTTGTATGATGCATTAAAACCAATATCCCAGCTGTATTTGGCAGTCTTCAGCACGGTAGCATTGATGGCCATTTCCACACCTTTGTTCTCTACATTACCTACATTGGTTAAAATGGTGCTGCTGAAGTTAGAGCCTGAAGGAATAGGAATGGTGTTCAGCAGGTCTTTCGTTTTCTTGTAGTAGAAATCAAAGCTGCCGCTGATGCGGTTGTTGAGGAAACCATAATCTACACCGGCATTATAGCTGCTGGTCTGCTCCCATTTTATACCGGCATCATAGGCAGCAGGTGTGCCCATGTAATAGTATTTATCGCCGAACTGTACGGCAGATCCGTTACCGCTTAAAGAATACACGCTCTGGTAAGGATAGTTGTAAATACCATCCTGGTTACCGGTAACACCATAGCTCAAGCGCAGCTTCAGATCGCTGAGCGCTTTGGCATTTTCCAGGAAAGATTCTTTGTTTACACGCCAGGTAAACGCTACCGAAGGGAAGGTTCCCCAACGCGTGGCAGGCGCAAAACGGGAAGATCCATCTGAACGGATAGAGGCAGCAACAATGTATTTGCCATCATACGTATAAATCAAACGGCCGTAGTAAGAGATGAGAGTATTCTCCGGTTTATCCATCTTGTACAGTGGTATGCTGCCGGGAATGGTATCGCCATTGGCCCTGATGGCGGGATAGTTATAGTTGGTGGTTAGGTTGTTGTAGTAGCCATAACCCGCTGTTACATTCACATTGCTTTTCAGGGGCTTGATGTCTTTGGTATAGTTCAGGTAAAACTCCCCTACTTTATTACCAATTTTATTGGCGTATTGGTTGTGCTGACCACCATCAAGGAAGTTCTGTGCGGCATAGGCAGGCACATCAATTTTACCGTCGCCTTTGGCAATATCATAACCCAGGTTCAGGTTGGCATGCAGTTCGGGTAAGAAATGAAAGCTGTAATCAAACTGTATGTTGCCATAGCTGCGCTGCACGGTGCTGCGGTTGTTGTACAACTCAAGCAGGGCAACCGGGTTGCGCGGTGCCAGCTTGTTCAGCGTAACATCGCCGGAAGCTGCATCTACAGATGCCCACTCAAAATAGTTGCCATAGGGTGAAGCGGCATGAACGGGCTGTGTGGGATCGAAGTAGGCGGCCGAGCTGATGGCTGCGTTGTTGGCAAAACGTGTTTTGTTGTAGGCGCCTTTCAGGTTCAGGTCTATTTTCAGGTGGTTATCCAGCAGGCGCGGACTTAATGAGATACCTGCTGAAATACGCTGCAGGTTGTCTGTTTTCAGCAGACCATCCTGGTTTAGGTAGCCTACGGAGAAACGGTAAGGCATGTTCTTTAACGCACCGGATACGCTCAGGTTATTGTCGGTACTAATGGCTGTCTGGTATATCTCTTTCTGCCAATCGGTATTGGCGCTGCCCAGTAAAGATTTATAGGTATGCGTGTTGTCAAATGTACCGCCACCCAGTGAATCTACATAACTGCGGAACTCGGCAGCAGACTGCACATCCATTTTTTTAGCCAGTGTTGCGGCAGACACCTGTGTACTGAAACTGAATGTGGGCGTGCCTCTTGTGCCTTTCTTGGTAGTAATGATAATAACACCATTCGACGCCCTTGAACCATAGATGGCGGTAGACGCCGCATCTTTCAGTACGGTGAAAGATTCAATATCGTTGGGGTTAATCAAACTGAGTGAATTGGAAGCGCCATAAATGTTATTGCCGCTCAGGGGCACACCATCTATCACAATCAGCGGGTCGTTACTGGCATTGAGTGAAGCACCGCCGCGTATGCGAATGGTACTGCCTGCACCTGGTGAGCCGCTGTTGGAGGTGATGCTTACACCGGCCACTTTACCGGCGATGAGTTGCTCAGGCGTGGTAATACTGCCCTGCTGAAAGTCCTTCGCAGTTACAGTGGCAATAGCGCCGGTTACTTCTTTGCGGCGTGCGGTACCATAACCAATCACCACCACATCGTTCAATGGTGATGCATTGGAAGTAAGTGTAACACTGAGTTGTGCTGCGGCTTTCACCAGCAAGGTATCGTACCCGATATGTGTTAGCTGCAGCTGCGCATCGGCAGGTGCAGTTAAGGTAAAATTGCCTTTGGCATCCGAGACTGTTCCTTTTTCTGTTCCGGCAATACGCACTGAGACATAATCCACCGGTTCTCCTTTTTCATTCTTTACAGAACCGTGTACCTGTATGCCAGGTGACTGCGCCTTTGCCTTCAGCAGCAGTGCGCTGCACAGGCATAGCAGTAAGAGCATCGTTGAAATGCGGGGTAAATTCATATATGACAAGTTAAAGTGAAGAAGCGCTGTTAGTTAATATGTGGTGATTAATATTGAATCAATGTTGCTAGTTAAGCATTATCTATTTTTTAACCGCAAAGTGCGCAGGGAACAAACACAGAGCGCACAAAGAGGCGGCTTAACTAAACTACATTAATAGTTAATGGTGATTGTATTGTTGCTGTTATCCAGTACCACTGTTTGTGCTGTATACGTATAGCCGGGCATTACAGATCCTGTTATATTGGCTGCTGTATAGGTTTTGCCGTTTACCTGCAGGCTGCCGTTGTTAAAGCCGTGCAGTACCAGTTGTATTTGATGAAACTTAGAACCATTGCTGCCGCTGGGTTTATCCAGTACAATGCTGTTGTTCGCCGTATTGATATGTATGTTTCTTTTGTAGAAATAGCCCTGCTCGTATTTGTAGGTTTCGCCATCATCTTCGTAATAAGTAAAGCTGTTGCTGCCGCCGTTGTAAATGTGCAGCGTAAGCGTATCCGTAGGTTGTTCTTTTGTGCTTTGTATCAGCGACTGCATGGGCACAATGCTGCCTGCTTTTACATATACCGGTAAGGTGGCGGCAGACAACCCGATCAGTTTTTCCGTGTTACCGTTTTCTTTTACATCGTTGTACAGGTTGTACCACTGCCCCGCAGGCAAATACACTTTGGCATATTGCTGCACACTCTCCTGCGGTATTACCAGGAAGGCCTGTCCTAACTGAAATTCGTTCTGGTAAGCGGGTTTGTATACATTGGCATCGTGCGTGTAATCAATGGCGAGCGAGCGCACCACCGGCATACCGGTTTGCGTAGCTTCATAAAAAGTAGAATAGATATATGGCAGCAGGTGATAACGCAGGTTGATGTAGTTGCGTGCAATATCCTGTATGGTTTCACCGAACGACCATGGCTCTGCTGCCTTGCTGTCAAGCGCCGTATGGTTTCTGTAATAAGGAATAAATGCACCCAGCTGCATCCAGCGGCTGTACAATGCGGCTGAGGGGTTGCCGGTAAAGCCACCAATGTCCATACCGGTAAATGCCACACCACTTAGTCCCAAACTATTCAGCAAACGCACACCTGCCAGCATGTGATCATCTTCTGCGCGGTTATCGCCTGTCCATATTGCTGTATACCGTTGCAGTCCTGCATAACCGGAGCGTGTTAAAATAAAGGGGCGTTTCTGTAAATCGTTGCGTGTGCCTTCGTAACTGCTGCGCGCCATTTCCAAACCAAACACATTGTGACCTTTGAGGTGTGTGGTGGGGTGGCCATCAAAATCGAATAGTACGTTGTTGGGCATCTTCTGTCCCCAGGTAGAAATCTCGTTCATATCGTTCCAGATACCTGCAACGCCCTGGCGGGTGTATTTCGTTACCTGTTGCCTCCACCAGCTGCGGCCCTTTTCGCTGGTAAAGTCAGGGAAGTGGCACCAGCCCGGCCACACCTGGCCGGTATAGGGTTGTCCGTCGGCATACTTCAGGAAAATGTTTTCCTGCATACCGCTTTCATATGCCGCGTATCCCTTTTCGGTTTTAATACCGGGGTCTACAATCACGGTTGTTTTAAAACCCATACCAGCCAGGCTGTCGAGCATTTTTTCGGGGTTGGGGAAGCGTTCTTTGTTCCAGGTAAACAGCTTGTAGGCATCCATGTAATGAATGTCGAGGGTAATGCCGTCTGCCGGAATCTTTTTCTCGCGAAGCGTATGGGCTATGCGGTACACTTCGGTATCGGGATAATACGAATAGCGGTTTTGCTGGTAACCGAGCGCCCACATGGGGGGCATGGGCATACGGCCGGTAAGCCAGGTGTACGATTCAATGATACCTGCCACGCTGCTGTTGTACAGGAAATAGTAATTCATTTCACCGCTTTTGGCCCCGAACGAGGAGAAGCGGTTATTGCTGGCGCCGAAATTAAAATCGGTCTGCGCCGTATTGTCGAGGAATATGCCGTACTGCAACCCGTGGTGCAGCCCCATGTAAAACGGGATGGTGCTGTACAGCGGGTCCTGCGCTGCGTTGTAGCCATACACATCCGAGTTCCAGTTGGTATAGGCATTGCCCTGGCGGTCGAGGTTGCCTGTTTTTTCACCGAGGCCGATAAAGCGTTCGCCTTCCTGCAGGTGTTTATAGGCAGTTACCTCCGACCCTATCCAGGAGGTGGTTAAACCGGGCTCATCTTCACTGATGAGCCGGTTATCGGGGGTATAGAAACTAACAGAAAACGGCTTTTTGCCAATATGTATACGAATGGAATCTGTGCTGAATTGAATATCCTGCGCCGTTTCAACCGGGGTTATTTTACCGGAGGCTTTGGCAGTTACGGCATAGGAAAAATCATCACCCAATGGCTGGCCGGATATACGCACCCGTACCACCGAAGCGCTGTATACCTGTAAACGGACAAAGGCATGCGTGGTGGCAATATCGAGCCGGCCGTTGGCTGCCGACACTTTTTTTACATCCCCAACGGGCAGTACCTGGTCTTGTGCACGGGTGGCTAACGCAGCAACCGCAAACGAACATAACAGTAGAAAACGTCTCATAAACTGGCTTGGCAATCTCTTGAAAAGGGTTAGAAATTGAATAACCAGTCAAAGAAACTGAGCAAGCAAGCCGCTACCAATTTGTAAAAGGGTTATGGCAAAAAAATAGGCAAAATCGAGAAAATTAAAAATGTAAGATATTTTATATCAACAAGTTAATAAACATTAAGATTTTAACTAATAGAATAAAAAAAGACAGGAAAACCAAGAGTTTAGCGGATGTACCGGCTTCGCCCGGGCGGAATTTTTCTCACTCACCACTCACTACTCACCACTGACTACTCACTACTCACCGGCCTCGGGCTTACGCTTTTTACCTGCATAATCTTTTCTTCAAAAACGTCGCCCGGCATGGTTGCCTTGTTTTTGATGCGGGATTTGTAGCTGTAAATGGTTTTAACGGAATACTCGAGTATCTGGGCTATCTTTTCGGGGTCGGTTACACCCATGCGCATCAGGGCGAAAATGCGGAGGTCGGTGCTCATCAGCTCACCGTCTTTCAATACAATACGTTCGTCATCGCGCAGCAGGGAATTTACCTCTGCCACAAAATCGGGAAACAGCTTCAGGAATATTTTGTCGAAACTGAGCAGCAGTTCTTCTTTTTCCTTGCGGGCGTCTATTTTATTTAATACAAAACGGATATCCTCGTATTTGCGTTCATGCAGTTTTTGCTCGATGGTCATTTTAATCTTATCGAGCTTGCCGTAAAACTCGGAATCCATGTTAAAGAAATAACCGATGTATTCCTGTTTAATCTTATTGGCGTCTTCCAGTTCATCGTTTACCAGCGCCAGTTGCCGGTTGGCCTGGCCCAGCTGTTCATTGGCCTGCTGCTGCAGGGTATTGGCGGCTTTTAATGCCTGCTGTGCCAGCTGCAGTTTTTTTACCTGGCGCAATACCACAAAGGCCAGTACTACCAGGGCAACTACCAGTAAAGTAACGAGTATGGCGTAATTGGCCAGCCTGTTTTTCTGCGCTTCAATACCGCTGATGCGGGCACCTTCAATTAAAGGAAGGATAGAACTGGCCTGTACTTTACGCTGGCGTGCGCCGTAAAACTCTGCATTGGAAATAGCACTCTCAATACACATCACCGCATGTTTGAGATCGCCTTTTTTATACAACAGCTCAGACAGGTGGAAGATGGCCACTGTTTCCTTGGTGCTGGATTCGATATCGGCCACGGTTGCACGTATCAGTAGGCTGATGGCATTGTCCATATCACCCTTGCCCTGGTAAATGGCACTTAAGGTTGATGCAGTAAGCGCCAGCTGGTGTGCGGTTAAACCCGGTTGCTGCATCAGCTGCTCCAGGTAATGACTGGCTTCTGACGTTTTACCGCGTTTCAGGTTAAGCAGCCCGTTGTAATAAATAGCTTCAAAAGAGCCGGGTATATAATAATGTAAGGCAGAATCAAGGTATTTGCTGCCTTCAATATCGTAGTTAACCGAGTGGTAGTTGTCGTTGGCATAACCGGCGAGGTCGTAATAATAGCGGCCCCACAAAGTGTAGTACTCCCCTTTCAATGCATCTGGCACAGGCTGGCGCGACAAGGCAAGCAGGGAATCGTAGGTTTCCTTGTACAAACCGGCAGACAATAATATAAAGCTGAGTTTGAGTTTGGCTGCGGCTGTATAATTGTTGCCGCCAATATGCCGGGAAAGCTGAATCAGTCTGCGTGCATAGGTATAGGCAGAATCGTAATTGAATACCTTGTACGCCTCATATATTTTTTCGTAGCTGCTGAATATGGTGGTGTCGGTAACATGGTCAGACTGGAGGGCCTGTGTAAGCTGCTGAATTTCCTTCACCCTTGCAGCATCGTATTGGGGAGCAGCATGAATGGTGGCAGCCAGCCTGGTTAACAAACTGTCATTAGTATTGGCATAGGCGCCGGGGGTAAGGGCGGCCAGCAGGCATAAGCAAACAAGCAATGGTTTCATAAATCGATACATACACTTTCCGGAACGGACAAATCTATCTTTTTTTTCAACACAAAAAGTTGCGGTTACAGTATATGCAGCCAATGCTTTGGGGCTGCAACGGCCAATACGTTTTAGCAAGGCCGGCAGCTGATATCAAATGACGGGAGAAAGAGGTTTACAGGTCTTTATCCCTGAGCGGTTTGGTATTTACATGGTTGCCGCTGGCAGAAGGGCAACCGCAATGGCTTTTACCTGAGCTGCTGCACGATGTAAAAGTGATGGCAGCAACAAGCAGCAAAGCAGCAGCAGAAAAGAGTTGTTTCATGAAGGATAATTTAGGAACGGTAAATATATAAATTATTGATCAATTGAAATACGCGGCATGCACCACTTGCCGCCATCCTAATCAGAAACGCGCAGCAGGCGGATTTATTACCTGCATATGAATTTTTCGGTATATTTATAGCACTAGCATAATTACTTATGAAATACTATATCCTCGCTTTAGGCGGTTTACTGTTCGGCTACATGGCACATGCACAGGTTTCAACTCCCAACAACAATCCCCGGCAGTACACTTACAAACACGAACCCCTGGTAATTGTAGACAGTGTTGAACTGAAGGGCGCCAATGCATTGCAACAGCTGGACCCCGGTATCATACAAACCATGACGGTGCTGAAAGATTCTGTTGCTACCAAAAAATACGGACTGCGCGGCCAATATGGTGTTATACTGGTGAGCACTAAACCCGAAGCGCATTGGAAACCTGCTGCCAATACAGACAACAGGCAGTAATTACAGCCAGCGGTAAAGCATCCCGTGCTATTGCCAAGGCAGCTTTCGCCGCACTTTATAGTCGCCTATTGCTACGATGGGTGAACTGCGCCCAAGAAGAACGCAAAATAGTAAAGTAAACAGCCTGAACAGTAGTGAATACCTAAATTGCCTGCTCAAGTTA
The DNA here is from genome assembly GCF_003412455.1 of Deminuibacter soli. Taxonomy (GTDB): domain Bacteria; phylum Bacteroidota; class Bacteroidia; order Chitinophagales; family Chitinophagaceae; genus Deminuibacter; species Deminuibacter soli. The sequence continues at coordinate 146,339 of NZ_QTJU01000006.1, forward strand.
ACCCGATGAAATACTTTTTACTACTTTTTGTTTTATTTACCTGTGTTTGTGCACAGGCGCAGAAAAAGAGCAAGGGCTTTACCAGGATCGATACGATTGTGGTAGCACCGCCTAAATTTACCACCAGGGACAGCCGGGCCACGCAGCAACCGGAGAACAACGCCAATACAGTGTACTTCAACAGGCCACCCGATACCACCAATCACCCGCTGTACGTGGTAGACGGCACTGAATTTAACACGCCTGCTTTTCCTACAATTGACCCGATGACCATCACGGGCATCGACCAGGTAAAAGATTCGGCTGCACTGAAAAAATATGGCGAACGCGGCAAAAACGGCGTATACCTGATTACCACCAGGGGTGGCATCTACCGCACCAAAACGCGCCCCGCCAGGCAAACGGGCAACACTGCGAAGGACAGTGCCACGCATTAATGTAATTGTTGGCATTTCATTGGGCGGTGCATGACAGCGGGAGTGCTCAAAGGGCTTTCCGCAATCCTGTTCAACCGGCTATACGAGCCGGTTATACCACCAATAAACTACAGCCGCGTATATCGCTGTTGTCCATACGGCCCCATACTTCAAAACTGCCGTCCGGATGCACCTGTCCCACATCTTCCGTGGCGATAAAGGAACAGCTGTGTATGTTGGCCAGGTCAATAATGTTGAGTACTCCACGCCCATGCCGGTGCAGCAGCAAGGGGTCTTCTTCATCCCTTGGCAACACCTTCATCCATGGCGGGCAGTGAAAACGGCCCTCCCCCTTTGCATACGCCTGGCTCAGCAATTCCGTCATTCCATATTCTGCATGCACGCTGCTTATACCCAGCTGCTGCTTCAGGTAATCGTGCAATTCGTACCGCGTAATCTCTTTACGGCGCCCCTTCATGCCACCGGTTTCCATTACCACCGTATGTTGCAACTGCATGGGAAAACCTTCGGCAAAATCAAGCAGTCCAAACGTAACACCTATCAGTAATACCGGCGTTCCAGCCTGTTCCAGCACACTCAGGTTGGCAGCCAGCTTATCATGATCGTACAGGTAAAAACCGCTGTCGGCATGGCCGGACAGCTGTATCATATCATCCACCATTTTCACCAGCGAAGAATGTTGCCGTTCCAGGTAAGCAGGCAGCAGGCCTATCACACACCAATTGCTGATGGGACCATATTCGCGCTCAAAAGCTTTAACAAAACTTTGCCGGTATACCTCCAGCGACTTCACCAGGTGTTTGCTGTTAATGGTTTGCGTGGTGCCGCTGCTTTCAAACACAATCTCAGGCTCAAAAATGCCTGATACCACCGTGTGTGTTTTAAAAAAAGAGATAGGCAGAAAAGGAATGTCGGCCACTTGTTGTACCATGCTGCTGCTTACACCCAACGTATCGCACCATGCGCGGTACACCGGGTTGTGCGAATACTGGTACCGGAATATTTCCAGGGCAGCGCCGGGAAAATCAATGGTATCTTTAAAAATATTGTCAACAATACTTTCGTTTAAAGGATACTGATCGGTGGTTTTATTTAAATTTGACATGCAACTGTAAATAGATTGCGCCGGGCATTTGCATAAAACGGTATAAAACCATTGAAACAACAACCGGCTGAAAATAAAAACTACAAACTGGTGAAAGCAAAATTATTTATTATTGGCCTAATCGCAATCGCACTGGCAGCATGCAGCAAAGATCAATTCAGCACCAAACCGCAACTTACCTTTAAAAGCGTGAATGATACCAGCTTTGTACAACGCCAGCTCATGACCTTTAAAATTGATTTTACCGATAAAGAAGGCGATATACAGGATACACTTTGGGTTCAGAAAATTTCTTTCACCTGCTCAGACGGCGATTTTACTTCAGGTTACCAGGTGCCTGATTTTACGGCGACCAAAAACCTGCAGGGCCAGTTTGAAATCAATTACGTATACAATGCAAGCGATGGCGGTTACCCCAGCATTAATGCATGCCCTACTGCCGCGCGTGTAGATTCCTGTTATTTCCGTTTCTGGTTAAAAGACAAAGGCAATCACATCAGCGATACGGTAAGATCTCCTGTCATTAAATTGCTGGCACAATAACAACAGTTTGCTAAAAAAGATATCATGGCTGCTGATTTTCGGCAATTATTTTTATGCACTGTGTGCGGTGGCACTCGCCATTGAATCGAACCTGCAGATAGGTTTCACACTCAACAGCGGCCTGTTTTACCTGATGTTGTTCACCGGAACCGTGGTGTATTATACCCGTGCCTACATCAGCGAACAATATGTGCACAGCACCAACCCGCGTACGCTCTGGTACAGCAATCACCGGCGGCTGGTATTTGCCACACAGCTTATCTTAACCATTGTCTGCGCAATTGCAGCATTGCTGTACCTGTGGGAAATACGTTCCGATGTCTTCCACATATCGCCCTGGCACTGGGTTATTGCCGCACTGGTGCCCCTGGTTGCGGCTTTTTATTACGATATACCACTATTGGGTTTTATGCACCTGAACCTGCGTAAAACCGGCTGGATGAAACCCTTTGTCATCGGCTTTGTATGGGCAGGGGCCGTAACCCTGTACCCTGTTATCTTCCGCGTAACAGAAACCCGCTCTGCCTACATCATCTCCCTGCTCGAAGCCTGGTTCTTTCTCAAAAACTGGATGTTTATTACCGTACTGTGCATTATGTTCGACATCAAAGACTATGCTTCCGATTCGAACCTGCAGCTCAAAACCTTTGTAGTACAATACGGACTGCGGAAAACGCTTTTTTTTATCATTATCCCGCTTACCATCACCGGTTTAATTTCTTTGCAGATATTTGCACATATCAATCATTTTCCTGCTTTAAAAATAGCGATCAACACCATTCCCTTTATCGCATTGCTGGTGGTGGCTTACTCACTGCACCGCCGCAAAAACATTGTTTATTACCTTACCGTGATAGACGGGTTGATGTTGCTGAAAGCAGTGTGTGGCATTTTAGGTGTTGAACTGGTAAAATAAATACTATGGCAAAAGAGAAAAAAAACAAAGACAAAAGTACCAAAGAACCGTCCGTTGTTTTAACAGAAACCGCTATGGGTTTCTTTAAAAACTATATCAACAATCCCTCGCCTGTTGGCTTTGAAAGCGCCGGGCAAAAGCTGTGGCTCGAATACCTGAAACCTTATGTAGATACGCATTTCACCGACCCCTATGGCACTGCTGTGGGTGTTATTAACCCCGATGCCCCGTTTAAAGTGGTGATTGAAGCGCATGCCGATGAAATAAGCTGGTTTGTAAACTATATTAACGACCAGGGCTTGATTTACCTGAAACGCAATGGCGGTGTTGACCACCAGGTGGCCCCCGCCAAACGCGTGTTGGTTCATGGTAAAAAAGGCCCGGTTAAAGCTGTATTCGGCTGGCCAGCCATTCACACCCGCATTGGCAACCCTGATCACAAAGAACCGCAGCCCCGGGTAGACAACCTGTTTCTCGACTGCGGTGCACGTTCTAAAAAAGAAGTGGAAGACCTCGGCATACACATCGGCTCTGTGGTTACCTACGAAGAAGGGTATGATGAACTGGCGTACGATTACCTGATCGGCCGTGCATTCGACAACCGCGTAGGTGGCTTTATGATTGCCGAAGTAGCCCGCCTGCTGAAACAAAACAAAAAGAAACTGCCTTTTGGTTTATACATTGTAAACGCAGTACAGGAAGAGATTGGCCTGCGTGGCGCAGAAATGATCGCCCGCCGCATTAAACCCAATATCGCCATCATTACCGACGTTACGCACGATACCAATACGCCGATGGTGAACAAGATTATTGAAGGGGATATCTGGTGCGGCAAAGGCCCTTCACTGGCCTATGGCCCTGCTGTACACAACAAATTGCTGAACCTGGTACAGGATGTGGCTGAGAAGGCCGAAATACCTGTACAGATGCGCACCGTAAGCAGAAGCACCGGCACCGATACCGACAGTTTTGCCTATGCCAACGACGGCTGCCCTTCGGTACTTATCTCCATACCGCTGCGCTACATGCATACCACGGTAGAAATGATCCACAAAAAAGACATTGAAAATACCATTCTGCTGATGTATGAAACCTTGCTGGCTTTAACGCCGCAAACAAATCTCAGCTACCTGTAGGCCCTGCCTCCATGTAATGGCATATCCCCCCTGTGGTATTCCTGCAGGGGGGATTTCTGTTTAATTGCTTCAGCGCGAACGCCGTTCAGCCATGTAACTGCCCGGTTATCAATCAGCCCGGCTAACGCGCTGTTACTTTCCTATCTTTGCGCCTGCAAATCCTGTATTGGCTAAGTCATTCCTTTAAACAGGAATGGCCTCAGGTACGCTGTATTCCAAATATTTTGAAGGGTTATTCGTCAGGTGCAGTATGAAAAGAAAACAAGCGGCAATTCCCAGGCATCATATTATTGAAGGCGCCCGTGCAGGCATCTTTATCCGGGGCATTGCAGAAATACACACCCTGCACCTGCATGCTATTACCGAACCACACCGCGACAATCATTTCCTGCTGTTTGTAATGGACGAAGGGTATGTTGATATGCTCATCGATTTTAAGCGGCACCAGCTCCAGGCACCTTCCATCAGTTTAATATGGCCCGGCCAGGTACACAGCCTGGTAGAATACCGCAACGCAGGTGGTTACACCATTTCATTCGATGCCCCGCTAATGCCTGTTCCCCTGCAGCGCGCCCTGCAACAGGCTATTGCACACAAACCCGTATTCAGCATTTCGCCCGGCCTGCACCAGCAGCTGATGCAACTCTGCTGTATTTTACACCAGCTCAATAACGATAACCAGGGCATTTTCACCGTACCGGCCAGGCACAGCATACTGCAAAGCATACTTACCCTGCTGGCCAATGAAGCCACTGTTCCCGACCCCTGCAACCGGCCTGCCGATACCCGTAGTGTGGTAATTGAACAGGATTTCAGGGAACTGCTGCATACCCGCTTTAAGGAATGGAAAAAACCGGCCGAATATGCCGGTGCTCTTGCCATTTCTACCTCGCACCTGAACGATATGGTGCACCAGGTATCCGGCTTTTCCGTATCGCACCATATTCAGCAGGTCGTAATGCTCGAAGCCAAACGGTTGCTGTACCATACGCCCCTGAGTGTAAAGGAAATCAGCAATGAGCTGGGGTATGACGACCATGGCTATTTCTCCCGCCTGTTCAAAAAAGTTACCGGGTGTACCCCATTGGGGTTCAGGCAGCAATACCGGTAAACAGGATATTTTCCGGCGTTGCAGTATCTTTTGTATACCTTGCACCCTTGAATACCATTACCACCCAACTGGACTTTATTGCCCGCGAAGCGGAGGAGAAAGAAGCTGAAAATGCCGCTTTCAAAGATTTTGTACGGGCGCTTCCCTCCGATGAGGTAGACACCCTGGTGCTGCGGCTGAGCAATGAAGTTTCCCCGCAAATTGATTGTACTACCTGCGGCAACTGCTGCCGTTCCCTGATGGTAAATATTACCGCACCCGAAGTAAAAGCCCTCGCCGCCCACCTGCAAACCACCGAGGAAGATGTAAAAGAACGTTATGTGGAATGCAGCAGCAGTGGCGAAATAATGGTGCTTAATTCCATTCCCTGCCATTTTCTAAAAGGCAACAGCTGCTCTATTTACGAGCACCGTTTTACCGAATGCCGGGAATTTCCCAGCTTTCACCAGCCCCATTTCCAGGGCCGCCTGTTTGCTACCTTTATGCACTATGGCCGCTGCCCTATTATTTACAATGTAATGGAGCAAATGAAGCAGGAGTTGGGATTTTTCAAGTGAATAGTCAGTGGTGAGTGATTTTAGCGGGTCCGTAGGTGAATACTGAATAGTCAATAGTGAATAAATACAAAAGCGCTGCAGTCGTTGACTGCGGCGCTTTGCTCGACGCCTGCGCGGGTGTCCTCACCTGCGCCTATATATTTGTAAGCCATCTTTCCATCAAACAATCCAGCAATGGCACTATCAATCCATCAGTTCCCTGATCGCTACGCTGGCCAGTGTGCAACCGAATATGGCGGGCATATAGCTGATGGTACCGATGAGTGTTTTCTTGAGAAAGGCTTTTTCGGTAACGATCACCCTGTCTTCATCAATCTTTTCGGGACTGAATACCACCTGTATGCCTTCGCGCACACCTTTTTCGTTGAGGCGCTTGCGTACGTATTTGGCCAGTTTGCAATCGTAAGATTGCTGGATATCGGCCACCCTTACCTGCGAGGGATCTGTTTTGCCGCCTGCGCCCATGGCACTGGCAACCGGCAGTCCGCGTTCAACGCAAATACGCAGCAGCGCTACTTTGGGGCCAAGGGTATCAATGCAATCCAGCACATAACTGAAAGCACCGGGCTGCAATAATGCTTCCAGCTGTTCTTCCTGCAGGTATTGCGGCAGTACAGTTAAATCCAGTTCAGGATTAATGGCGCGCAGGCGCTGGGCCAGTACTTCTGCCTTACGCAAACCGGCGGTAGTATGCAGCGCGGCTATTTGCCTGTTACAATTGCTGAGATCTACCACATCGGCATCTACAATAGTCATTTTACCGATGCCTGCACGGGCTATCATTTCGGCACAAATGCCGCCAACACCACCCAATCCTACCACCAGCACATGCTGTTGCATTAAATGGGTTATCTTCTCATCGCCCAGCAATAACTGGGACCTGCTCATCCAGTAAGGGATCATAAAGGTTGTTTAACTGCTATGGTGTTTGCAACAAATATTTTCTTTTACGGCACCTGCACCGTAGTTTGCAATCACCAGTTTTATAATTTTTGCAAAAATGTTGGTTCAATGCGGTTTATAAAAATATTTTTCCTGTTATCAATGGTTGTTGCGTTACAACCCGCCCATGCACAGCAACCCGTACAGCTGCTCGATTCTGCGCACAAAACCAGCCTCCGCGGCTTGTCGGTGGTAAACGACAGCGTGTTCTGGGCAAGCGGCAGCAATGGTATGGTAGCCCGCAGTACCGATGGCGGTAAACACATACAATGGATACAGGTACCGGGGTTTGAGAAGCGTGATTTCCGCGATATAGAAGCCCTGAATGATAAAATTGCCGTGATCATGGCAGTGGCCGAACCGGCCGTTTTATTGCAAACCACCGATGGCGGCAGCAGCTGGACCAAAGTATTTGAAGACACAGCCAAAGGCATGTTTCTCGATGCCATGGCCTTTTCGCCCGATGGCCGCAGGGGATTTGTTATAGGTGATCCCCTGCAAAACAACCGCCCTTACCTGGCAGCCACGGAAGACGGCGGTTACAGCTGGTTTAAGGTGAACACTATTGCCGACAAGCAGCTGCCCCTGCTCAGCACAGGTGAAGCGTTCTTTGCATCAAGCGGAACCAATCTTTGTTTTATGCAACAGAAACTGGTGTTTGTAACAGGCGGCATCAAATCGCGCATCGTGTTATACAATAACCTGCGCAACGATTCACTGCCCATCATGCAGGGACAAACCAGCACAGGCGCCAACTCCATTGCCAGTGCGGCTTCCGGCAACTATGCCGTGGTAGTAGGCGGCGATTTTGCAAAAGATACCATTGCGCATGATAACTGTGTACTCGTTAAATTAACCGGCAAGGGTTTCAGTTTTAACAAACCTGTTACATCTCCGCACGGCTATCGCTCATGCGTTATATTCACCGGCAAACATTCGCTTGTAACCTGCGGCACCAGTGGGGTTGACGTATCGGGTGATGATGGCAGCAACTGGCAGTTATTAACACGACAGGGGTTTCATGTAGTACAGCAGGCCAGGAACGGGCACCGTGTATATTTCGCAGGAAGTAATGGCAGAATCGCCGTGATGAATGCGGGTTATACCGATAAATAGCAAAATATTTTTTTTTGCTCATTAAACACTTCTATCTTTACACCGTCTCAATTGTACTTCGTTTGGATATAGGGCAAATACTTCTGCCCGAACAACTACTACTCTTAACAGGCAATGGTTACAAGCCATAAAAGAACCTGTTACAATTAACAACAATATCGTATCATTTATATCAGCCATGTACTGTTGTACCTGCAACAACCGCACATGGCAGTGTATACACCAACTTTTTTTTATGCAGCAGGGTTAATAGGGCTGTCCTGTTTCGATCAGGATGCCCTTTTTCTTTTTCGAGACATCGAGACGTCGACAGTCGAGATGATCTGAGCGAATTTAATTTTCTAAGCACCGGTACACTAACGTTGCACTTCGCTCCGTCCTCACCACTCACAACTCACCACTCACTATTTTTATTCACCATTGACTATTCACTATTCACTGGTTTTCCCCTCATTTCTTAAATGCAAAATACACCGCCCCCATAATGCATGCAAAGCTCAGCAGGTATTTCCAGTGAAAGGGCTCTTTCAGGTACAGTATCGCGAATATGGTAAAGATCACCAGGGTAATTACCTCTTGTATAATCTTCAGCTGGAAGCCGTTAAACCCATTGGCAAAGCCCATGCGGTTGGCAGGCACGGTTAAACAATATTCAAAAAAAGCAATGCCCCAGCTTATTAAAATGGCCTTCCATAACGGAACACCTTTCTCCTTTAAATGCCAGTACCAGGCAAAGGTCATAAACACATTCGAGCAAATCAGCATCACAATGGTGCGCATGGGAATGACGGTTTGATGGTTGTATGGTTTGATTGTTGTATGGTTTAATGGCTCGATGGTTTCAACAATCAGGCCATCAAACAATGAAGCCATCTTCACGAATACTTCCTTTTTTTGCGGCGGGGAAATTCGGCTTCGTCTTTTACATTGGGATCGGGATTGCTGGTAATAGCCATGGCCCCGCGCAGGCCAACGACCAGCAAAACAACAGAAGCCAGCAGCTCCTGCCAGCGTATCCAGTAACCCCATATGGCATAAATGGCAGCCTTTTCGGGTTGTGCATTTTCGTATATCACGTGTACGGTTTCCCCCTCTTTAAACTGCCTGAAAGTATAGTCTGCATTCACGCTGTAATGAACACCGATCATCTCAAAAGTGGCCCTGGGAACGGGTTTGGCATGTGCACTATCTGCAGCAAAATGTATAACAGCCGGGATAACCTCGCCATCAAAATAATCAGGCTCACGCGAAAAAAGCACATACAGGCCAAAACACACAACGTATAAAACAATCACTAATTTGTACAAGGTAATCTGGTATTAAGGGAGCAAAATAAGACAATTTGAAGAAATGGCTGGATGGCTGAATGGTTTATGGTTGAACGATCGGACAATGAAACCATTGAACCTGCTAAAACAAGCGGGGCCGGGTAAAAACCCAGCCCCTTGTACTAATGCACGTGAGAAAACTATTTTTTAATATCGTCGTTGTTAACACCTCTTTTGCGGCTGGTACTTTCGGTGAGCTTGCCAAAGTTCCAGCGGATATTGAACCCGATGTTGCTGTAGCGGTTGCGCACCTCTTTTGTCTGAACGAAATTTTCGTCCTTGAAAGTACTTTTCTGTACAAAATATTGTTGTAAAAAGCCGCCTGCCCGTACTGTAAACAACAATTGCTTCTTAAAGGTTTTCAGCGTTATACCGGTATTGTAACCGTAGTTGAGCGCATTTTTACCCTGCAATTGTATCGGTGGTTGCCAGAAGCCGCCATTGAGTAACCACGAGAAGTTTTTGGTTATATCTACTGTATTGTTAATCCACCCGTTACCGCTGATGCCCGAATTGTGCTGCGCGCTGTTGTTGCGGTTGCGGATTGAATTGTACTGTATGCCGGTGTTACCACTGAGGTTCCATATTTTATACAATTTCACATTTACGTTCAGGTTTAAGGCGGTAAACCTGTTTTCACCCACATTGTCAGGCGTGGTGGAGGATACACCTGTTTCATCGTTAAATGTGGTGTATTTGATCACCTGTGAGTTACAAATATTTTCAGACAGGCGGATATTGATGCTGTTGCTGCCTTTGAACACGCTGTAGCCTACTTCCAGCGAATGCGTTACTTCAGGTTTCAGGTTCGGGTTGCCATAGGTGATGTTCAGGGTGTCGGTATTGTCGGTAAAGGGGTTCAGATCCCAGATATATGGCCTGCGTAAACGCTTGCTGTAGCTGAAACTGATATCCTGCTGTGTGCCTATTTTGCGCGATACGTACACAGACGGGATGTAGTTGAAATAGTTCTGGCGCAGGGATACGGACTGGCTTTCAAAATCGCCTTTTACCTCGGTATGTTCCAGCCTGCTGCCCAGTTTCACCTGCCATTTTTTGATATTGAACAGGTAGGTGAAATAGGCTGCCCATACATCCTGGCTGTAATGAAAACGGTTGGTATTGCTGCTGTCGTACGTAAACTTGTCCTGCGGACTGTTGCGGTACAGGCTTATGTAATCGGCGGCTGCGTTACGCAGTATTACTTTAGCGCCCAGTTCCAGCTTTGTTTTCTTTGGCAGCGGCAGCACAAAGTCTGTTTGGAACGTGTACTGGGCGTTGTGCGACTGGTTATCGTTTAAAATGTAGCGGTTTGCGTCTGCCAGTTGATCGCTGTTACCCGTAACATTGTCGCGCGCAAACTGGCGGTTGAGTTTAACAGACCATTCTTTTTCTGCGTTGCCTGAGAACTTGTGTATATAATCCATCCCGATATCATTCCACGGGTACTTCTCTGCGTTATTGGTGTTGAGCTTGCTGTGCGCGGTATCTTTAAAATCAGGTGATATAATACGCACATCGCTTTGCAGGCCATTGTAATCATGATCGTAACCGCCGTTCAGGTATGCACTCATGGTGTTAAGGCTGTCAATATCATAACTCAGTTCGCTGGTGCCATACAGCCATCCCCACGATTGGGTACTGGTGCCATCTATAATGCGTTTGGCGTAGGCTACGGGCTGCAGGGATTCTGTTTCCTGGTGGGTTTGGGCAGGGCGGTTGCGGCCCTCTCCTATACCCAGGTAACTGGTAAAACCAAACTTGCCCCATTTTACATTCATTGAACCATTGCCATTGTGTGTGCCGATGGTATTCTGGTACACACTCAGCGAACCGTTGTAACCTGCCACTTTCTTTTTGGTGATGATATTGATTACACCACCTACCCCTTCTGCATCGTATTTTGCCGATGGATTGGTGGTTACTTCTATGCGCTTGATAGCATTGGCAGGAAAGGACTTCAGCGCTTCCTTCGGGTCTTTGGCAAACAGGCCGGATTCCTTGCCATTGAGCAGTATTTTGAAATTAGACTGTCCTTTCAGTTGCACATTGCCATCTGCATCTACCGTTACAAAGGGCGTTTTGGCCAGTACATCGGTAGCCATCAGCCCATCAATGCCCACATCGCTTTCTACATTGTATACCAGTTTATCATCTACTTTTTCTACCAGCTGTTTGCGGATGCCGGTGACCACTACACTGCCGGCACTTTGTGTAGCGGGTGCCAGTGCAATAGATGCCGGCAATGCACCTTTAATGGGGTAGAGATAAGTGGCATATGAAGCATGTGTGATTACCAGCACATGCTGCGCGGTATCTTTTACTTTAATGGTGAACGAACCATCTTCTTTACTGATGCTCTGGACAATGGCTTTCGAAGTGTCATTTGCTTTGTACAGTCCAATGGTAGCAAAACTTACAGGCTTTCCTGTTGAACTGTCTGTTAACCTGGAGGCCAGCTGTTGTGAATGGGCAGCCAGCCCCAAGGTGATAAGCAGCAGTGTTAAAATGGTTTTCATATACTTTTTTTTAGGCAATAGTCTGCCATCATGAAAAGTGCATTTTCAAAACAGGAATCAGGATGTTGTTGGTTAATTTAAGAAGCCGGTATAACGGTATACCCTGCCAGATGTTACAGCTTATTTATTATTTAAAATCTACCGTACACGATACACAATTGATCATGAATTTTGGTCCGCCGCCACTGCCTACTTTGGCGGTAAAATGGCGCGGGTTGTCATTGTCCTGGAAACCGCTCATAGCAGTCATGCGTGGCTTTGGGCTGGCAGCATACATGCCCGATTTTTCGCCTTTCTCGCCCTTGTCCCTGTCGCTCTTATCGCCCTTGTCCCCTTTTTCTCCTTTATCGCCTTTGTCTTCAGTATCGGCTACAGGCACCTTTTCAAACGAGCCATATACGTTATTGTAATTACCCTGCATTTCTACAGAATAGTTCTGCAAATCGCGCACAGGCAGGCGTACATCGGCATATTTGTTATCAATTTTTACGGTGCTTACAGAAGATGCAGTATTGCGGATGCGGATGTCTGCATTGCTGCCTTCTATATCAATGCTTTTGGTGAGTGTACCTATACGCAGGTTGCCATAGTTTTTGCGGCCGGTTAACGTACCCACGCTTTCAATATCATAGTCTTCGCTGTTGCTGCGGATGTTGAGGCTGGTAATGGTACCCAGCTCAATAGTACCGTATTTGCTGTCGATATCAATTTTATCGCCATTCTTAATGGTCATACGGCCATTTTCATTTTCTATTTCACCGTCTTTACAGCTGTGAATGGCAGTGTTGCCGTATTTGGTGCGCAGGAGCAGTTTGTCTACGTCTTCAATTTCAACCTGTGAGCGGTTGGCCACCAGCTTCAATTCTGCGTGTTTGCCACTAATGGTTACAGGTGCATCACGGTTGTCAATTTCAAGACGGCAATCGGCAGGCACGTATACCGTGTAAACAGATTTACGCGGGGTTTTGGAAGTACTGCCTTCTTTACCGGCGCTGGCATCGGTATTTTCGCTTTTATTGTATGAACCGCCATAGGCACCCACCCTGAATTTCGGGCCATAGCTGTAGAGGTAGCCATTGTCCCTGTTGTTTGCTATAATCTGCAGGCCATCTGTATAGCTTTTAACACTGATGCCTATTTTTTCAAGCAATTCATCTTCCGAAATATCATCGGCATTGCGCGCGAGCGAAAAGCTGGCCACCAGCTTTACCTTGTTTTCACCCCAGGTTTTTATCTCAAAGTTGCGGTTGTTGTTCTCAATCAGCACTTCGCCTGATTTTCCAACCGTGTACTCGCGGGTAATGGTTTTGTCGGTGTAGGTTATTTTTCCCTGTTCGTCGTTGTTGTCGCTGTTGTCTCTAACATTGCCGTAACCGCTTACATTGTATTCACTGTGTGTAATAACCCTGGTTTTGGCGCGCACGGTGTCTACGCGGACATTGACTGTAGTAGTGGTTTGCGCGCAAACTGCGCCGCCAAGGATGGTTAAAACGAGGGATAATGTGTAGAATATTCTCATATCGTTGCGCATAAAGCGTTAATTAAATGTTCATGAAACTGGGTGATGACTGATCATCCTGGTGTTGTTTCCAGGCATTGTTGGTTTTGATGATTTCGTTCTGCAGCTGTTTCAGCACGTTTATCTTTTGCTGGTAAATATCAATGAGCGCACTTAACTGTTCATCGGTAATTCCGGTTTTAGCGATGCTGCGTTTTAATGCTTTCTCATCTTCTTCCAGCTGCTGGAACTGGTGTTTAAAACTGCTGTAGTACTGTGGCCCTTCGGCGTACATAGGCATGCTGCGTACTTTATCGAGCTGCATGTTAATTACAGAAATAAATCCCGCTTCCAGGTGGTGCAGTACCAGTGTTTCATCGGGATGCGTTGGCACTTGTTCAGGCTTTGCTGCAGCAGTGCCTGTTTTACGTATGCTTTCGCCATTGGTGTTTTTATGTGCTGCTATGGTGCTGTGTTCTTCCGTTGCCGCCTGCGGCTGTTCAGCCATAGCGGGTGTTTCAGGTGTATGGCTTACAGCCGGTTGCGTTGTTACAGCTACCGTATTGGTGTGGCGGGGTATTACCAGCCATACCATGCAGCCCAGCAACACGGCAATACTTGCCGCTACTGCCCAGCGCAGGTACAGGCGAACAGGCGCTTTTTTGGTGGCATTGATATCCTGTTCAATGCGCTGCCACACCATGGGGCGCGGCGCGTCTGTATCCAGCTCATCCGCATGCTGTTGCAGGTATTGTTTAAATGGATCCATCTGATACAAGTTTTCTGGTGATGCGCTCTTTCAGCAATTGCCTTGCCCGCAGGTACTGCGATTTGCTGGTAGATTCTGATATGCCCAGCTGCTCGGCAATTTGCCGGTGACCAAAGTCTTCCAGCACGTATAAATTAAATATCTGCCTGCACCCGTCGGGCAGGCTTCTTATTTCCTGTTGCATTAAATCAAACGGGATCTGTGTGTACCAGTCTGCCCCGCTGTCGCTCAGTTCATCTTCGTATTTTTCATCCCAGTCGTTCCAGTAAAAATGTTTTTTGGCAAAACGGATACATTCTGTGATCACTATCCTGCGCAGCCAGCCGCCGAACTGTTGTTCTTCTTTCAGCTGGTGCAGTTTCTGGAAAGCGATGATGAACGATTCGTGCAATACATCTTCTGCATCGTTACGGGTGCCGGTCATCCGGATGCAAATACTGAACATGGCCTTGCTGAACTGGTTGTACAAGTGCTCGAAGGCCTTTGTATCACCCGTCCGGGCTTTTCTCACTGTTGCTGTTAGTATATGTTGTGCCTGTTCCAAATTTATTTCCTGATAGTAAGAGTAGGCAGTTGTAAAAAGGTTGGAAAACGTTGCCGCCTTTTTTTACTTTTTTTTAAAACCCCGGTTATTTCGCGTGCATCCCTGCATCGGGCGCTGCCGGCAAAACCATGCTGGCAGGAATGCCAAACCGCTTGTCGGTGATAAAAGCGCTGTCTGTAAGGGTATATAAAAAGGCTTTCAACTGGCCTATTTCAAAATTAGACAAAGGAATGCCCTTCTGCAAAAGAGGGTCGGTGGTGGGGGTATTAACCACGCCGCTGCGGTAATGCTGCAGTACATCGTCAATGCTGTAAAAACGGCCGTCGTGCCCGTAAGGGGCTGTAACAGCCACATTGCGCAGGCTCGGCACTTTGAATTTCAGTGAATCGGTACTGTGGTGGGTAATGCGCATACGGCCCAGATCGTTCAGGGTGGTATCTGCCGGCAGACCAATATTGCGGTAGCTGAAATCGGTAAACAGCGGCTCCGCATGGCAGGAAGCGCATTTTTGCCGGAAAATGGCATAGCCGAGACGTTCCGGCAGGTTAAAACTGGCTGTGCCGCGTTGTACCCGGTCGTATTTGCTGCCGGCGCTTACCAGGGTAAGCAGAAACTGGCTCAGCGCCTGCATGGTGCGGCGCGTATTGATGGTGGCATCGCCAAAGGCAGCGGTAAACTGTTTGCGGTAGCTGGTATCTGCCCGCAGTTTTTTAAGCACACTATCTATGGTTTCGGCCATTTCGTTGGGTGCGGTAAGGGGTGCTAAAGGCTGCAGATCAAGATGGTTGATGCCCCCATCGTGCATAAAGGAGGCCTGCCAGGCCAGGTTAAACAGGGCCGGTGCGTTGCGGGTAGTCAAGGTATAATTATAGCCATGGCTTAAACTATGGTCGTAGGTAGAGAAGGCGGCGAATTGCTGGTGACAGCTGGCGCAGGGGAAATTGCCGTCTTTGCTTAAACGGCCATCGTAAAACAGGCGCCGCCCCAGGGCAATACCTTCCTGTGTCAACGGGTTTTCTTTAAAGGGGTAAACCGGCTTAGGCCAGCCTTCCGGGATATCGAAATGAACAATCGTGGGTGTATGCACGGCTTCACGGGCAATAAAACTGCTGCCGGCGGCTATACAGGCCGTAATGAATAATATGTACAACCAGCGCTTCATTACCGTTCGGCTGCAATATAGAACATGCCAGCATAATTATCGGCCAGTTGCATGGCCAGGGCACCGGGTTCATGGCAAACCGGGTGCTGTGCAATTGTTACGGTATGTGCCCCGTAAAAAAAGCGCAGGGCATCGGCTGCAATAACAATATGATCACCCGCTATGGCAGGTAATTGCAATGTTACCGTACGGTTGCTGCATTCGCCTTCGCGAAAGCCGCCCACATCATAAGTACAGTAATGACCGGGTGCGCCAGATGCAGGCGATCTGCCTTCCAGCCTGGCCATGATATAACCGCTGTTCCAGGTCCAGAACATGCCCCTGGCAGGATCGAGGGTACCGGTTTGCACACCTTCCGTATTTTTATTACTGTCGACCCCGATGGTAAACCTGACAAATGCGGGTTGCGCCACCGCTTGCTGTAAAACAATGTTCTGAGAGGTGGTATCGGCCAGGTCAACCAGGTAAGTACTGTCGCCCAACGAGTGAAATACTTCATCTTTCCCTGCTACTTCCAAATGGCTTACATAAAATTTGAAAGCACGCACGGTAAGTTGTTCTCCATGTATATTGATATAGGTATGGCCCGGGAGCAGGATTGAATCTGCCGCCTTCGCCGCAAACTGCCATACCCAGGTAAGCTGGCTGTTTTGTGCCACAGCCAGCTTACTGAGTAATGCCAATAAACAAATAAACAACCCTTTCATGCGCTGTTACGCCTGCTTTTGTGCCAGGCGTTTTTTACGAACGAAATATAACACTAATCCCACAACCACCAGCAGTATTTGCAGCGAAGCAGCCACAATGGTACTGCCGTCTCGCACCTGTTTGCCTGCCCAGTCCATAAAATGGTGTTTGTGCAGCAGCGCAAAGCTGTAGCCTTCATACATATCGAGGTTGTTGATATGTGCCGCGAGTGCGCCGGAAGTGGTTTCTACAAAAAAACGTTCATCGTGATGGGCGGCATAGGCAATCTTCCATACAGGCAGGCGTTTGTTGATAAAACCATACTCATCGGTAAACGCGGTTACCTGGCTGCTGCTTTGTACTTCATTAACGGTATGGTGCCCCAGCATATTGGCCAGGTATACGGCATACTGCCGGTCGCCCTCTGGCAGCTGCGTATAATCGCCTGCATCAATGTAGCGGATATCTGGGGCTGCGGCCTTCATGTCTTTCATCAAATCCATATGATGTGCCGGTGCCTGCATGTGTTGCTGTGCGGGCAGCAGCAGTATCTGCCAGTAAGGCCTGCCGTTCATTTGTACCAGTGCAATGTTGGCGATGCGTGCAGTACTGTCGTCCAATGCCTGGCTCACGCGTGCGAAATCCCATTGTATATTTTTTGTATGAAACACCTGTGCCACGGCCTGTGGTTTTTCTTCGGGCCTGGTGAGCTTGGTAAATGCATGGTAGCCTCCGCTGAAAGAAAACATCAGCGTAAAAACTGATGCCACCACGGCGGTATAACGATGTCTTTTCCTGGCCTTCACCAATGTATTGCCGCTGGCCTTGCCAGACTTTGTATTGAAAAACAGATACAAACCAGCCACTGCAGTTAAAAAGGCCAGCAGGGCCAAACCCACTTCCACAGCGAATTTGCCGCTGCCCAGGAACTGTATCCACGACCAGGTATGAAACAATTGAAAGAAGGTGTCAAAAGCTGCACGGTTATGATCTACGGCAAAAGCAAAGCGGCTTTGTGCTGTTTCAACATAGATCCTGATGCCGTCTGCACGCGCAAAATCCACGCGGTACACAGGTAGCAGATGATTGATGGGTTTATATTCGCTGGTAAAGCCTTCCACAAAACTCACGTTGTTTATTGCTGCCCCGCCCTGCGTATCATTGGCCATGCTGCTTGCAGCACTGCAACAATCTTCCTCAGCAGCGGGTGCAGCTGCCTGCGGTACACTTGCAGCAGCCGTGGCAGGCATTGCCATGTGCCGGTGCTGCATGTTGTCTTTACCGGCTGCATTGCCATTGCCTTCCAGGAATTGTTTGGCGAGGTAACGTGCATACAGGGCATCCCCGTTGTTCAGCAGTTTGCCATTCAGTGTACTGAAATACAGCAGTCCGCTGAACTGCGGCACTTTTACCTGGTAAAACCAGAAACGCCCGATATTCACCAGCCGCATGCTGGTAAATGAATCAATATGGCTCTGCTGCAATACCTGTTGCAGCGGCACTTTCAGCATAGCTGTATCAACAGCCTGTGCCTGTATGGACTGCTGTTTTACCTTGGGCCGCATATTCGTCATCAACGGGTGCATTAACCCGCTGGTAGCCCAGAGCAAAACAGGTACAGCAATGATAATGCTTAGTTTGCGGTGCCAGTTATAGAGTTGTTTGATGGTCATGATGGATTGATGGTTCAATTGTTTAATAGTTCCATGGTTTCATTTTTTGCTTTTCCCTGCGCTCTTTGCGTAAAAACTTTGCGTTCTTTGCGGTTAAAAAAATCACCTTCCCAGCCTGTACGAAACGCCTACCGTTATTTCCCGGGGATCGCCGAGGTTATAGCTGTAGCCGTAGGCTGATTTGGTGGCCAGGATGGAATAATATTTATTCAACACATTCAGCGCGTTTACCCATATATCCATGCGTTGCAGGTTGTAGCCGGCGCGCACATTGAAGATGTCAAACCCGCTGTACTGCTTGCTGTTCGCATTGTCCATGTAATATTTACCCAGGTGCTGCCATTCAATACCAATGCGGAAGCCTTTAATAAATACAGGCTTGTACATCACTTCTGCATTGGCTATGAATTTTGGCGCTGCGCTCATATCATTGCCACTGTAATCCACGTTACCGCGGCCGTTTTTCTCGATGTCTTCTACCAGCGTATGGTGTGCATTGGTAGCACTCAAACGAAACAGCCACTGGGCGGTGGGTTTATAATTAATACCGTATTCAATACCCTTGTGCCTGGTTTTACCGGCGTTCTGGTTTTGTGTGGTGCCATCGTTCTGCAATACGGAGATGATTTCATTGGTACCGTTCATGAGGTAAGCACTCCAGTCAGCATACAGTTTGTTCTGTACCAGTGAAAACCAGCCACCCACTTCATAGTTGAAAAAGGTTTGCGGTTTCAGGTATGGCACTTTTACACTGTTGAACAACTCGGTAACCTGCGGCGGTACATAGCCCTGGCTGTAGTTGCCGTATACACCTATGCCGTGATAATTGTACGTAAAGCCCAGCTTGGGTGTTACGCGGTTAAAATCATTTTTGGCAGAAGGTGATCCGGTAGAAGCTGATGGTGGCAGGTGGTTGGTGAAATTGTAATGATAGAAATCATACCGCAGTGCACCGGTGAATTTCAGGTGACGAAGGGGCGTTATTTCAAACTGCGCATACGATGCCAGGTTGCTGATACCGGTAGCGTAATTGCTCAGCAATGAATCCGTTGGCGTGTAACTGGTGTAGTTGCCCTTGGGATCGCGCTGTACGCTGATGTAATTGGCTACATAGGTACTCGGACTAATATCTGCACTAATGCCGCCGGTTATTTTACTGCCCAGCCAGTTCAGCTTTTGCTGATGCTGTGCAATAAACAGGTAGCTGTGAAAAGAGCTGTTGTTGATTTGCCCGTTGGCCTGTAATGCAGTGGCACCGGGTGTTATATAGTACGATGGGTTTTGTTTGATGCTGTTGTTGCGGTATAATATGGCTACCTGCGTTTGGCTGTTGTTGTTCCAGGCTTGTGTAAGCTGTGACTTCACCCGCAATGCATCTGTTTTGCGATAGGTGAATGAATAAGGTGTTGAATAATCCTTATGGGCAAAATGCGCACTGTCCAGTGCGCCGGTCATATCGCTGTAGTAATGAATATAACTTACCGCGTTGGTCCATGTGGTTTTATCGGTGGGCTTGTAATCGGCGCGTACAGTGACCGCAGTTTTGTTGTAGTCGCTGTAATCAATCGGGCCATCATGCCGGTTGGCATAATAACCGGTGGCCACCACACCCCATTTGCCAAAGCTGGTGCCTGCCTGTATATCTGCCCTTTTGTAGCCGTTGTTGTTGGCCTGTATGCCAATGGTGGCGCCAGGTAAGGCCGGTGGTGCTGCGGTTAAAATATTCACTGCCCCTCCCACAGCTTCTGCACCATACAGGGCCGATGCAGGGCCGCGGATCACTTCTATCTGCCTGGCTGCAGCCATGTTCATTTCAAGCAGGGCGTTGTGGTTGTACAAGCCCGTGGTGCGGATGGGAATGCCATCTTCCAGGTACAAAAAAAGGCTCTTGGTGGTGAGCGGCTGGCGGATGCTCATTTCATGCTGTTCGTTACCCAGGCTAACCATAAATACACCGGTGGCTTTGTTCAGCAACTGGTCTAACCGGTTCGCCCTGGTGTCGCTGATGGTTTGTGCATTAATGGTGCTGATGGCTACCGGCACATCGGTGCGTTTTTGTTCTGTACGGCTGCCGGTGACCACGACTTCCGCCAGTTTATTGTTTACCGGCTGCAATGCAATATGCTGCTGTGTTTTACTGATGCTGAGCTGTACCGTAGCATAGCCCATGCAGCTGATGAACACTTCTTCATTATTGTTTACCTGCAGAGAAAAGTTACCCGATGCATCACTGAAACTGCCTTTGCCGGTGCCTTTCACCTGTATGGCGGCATGGCTGATGGGTTCGCGCGTAATGCTGTCGAACACCTTACCGGTGATTAAAGTTTGTGCAGTTACGGCATGCGCAATGCATAGCAATAAAATGGTTAATACGTACGCAAACGCCTTTCTGCCGGTTGTTATGGCTGATCTGTTATTCCTGAAGCGATTCATATAGTTGGTTAAAGTTGATACCGCCCTGTTACAGCATCACTTGTGCAAGTGCCTGCTGCCGGGCGTGCAGAGAACAAGAAACAGGGAATCTGCATGCTGAAACAGGCACAGGCCACTACAGGCATATTTATTATGCCATGCAGCTGCAATGGTGCGCGCCATTATCAGCACAAACCAGCTTTATCAGGGGGATGAAAATAACCGGCAGGCATATCTACCGGGCGGCCAATGGTGCGTATACCGGGCCATTTAACCTTCAATGGAGTATAATGCAAAATGACAATGTCAGCAGTTACGGCATCAAACGCACCGGCATTTATTTCAATGCTTTTGCGGCCATTGCTATCCTGGTCTTTGTTCTCTTCCTGGCGCAGTTTTTTGTTCAGCTGGCATTTGCCACAACAGTTTAGCTGTGGCTTGCTGCGGTTTTCGCACAGGTTTTGTGCAATATAACTGCGGTTGGCATAAAAGTTCAGCACCACAAAGCCTGCGCTGAAAGTTTGTACCAGCAGTACCAGTAATAGCAATATGGTGACCGTTTGTTTGATCGGGGGAAACTGTTAATAGTTGTATGGTTGCATGGTTAAATTGCTGCATGGCCGGATGGTTTTCGCCGTTCCGTCATTACATAGATTTACCTGTGCAAAGCACCTGCGTTTATGGTTGTGTTACTTTGCCTGAAGTGGCAATAAGGAAGTTGTTTTTAAGCGCAGGGCGGATGAAAACAGGCGCTGTTGGTACCTGCTGCAGTAACAGCTGCGTAAACAGGATAAGTGCGCTTAATGGTGTAGTATATCTTTTCAGGATGCGTTAGGGCAAGCAGGGTTTCACAGAATATTTCGCTGCGGCTTTCGGCCTTGCGTTCCGGGTTCTGCTCGTCTTTTTTGTCTTCCTGTTTTAATTTCTTGTGAAGCTGGCATTTACCGCAGCAGTTCAACTTGGGTTTGCCACGGTTTTCGCAGAGTTCTTTGGCGATGTAATCCCGGTTGGCATAAAAATCCAGCACAATCACCACTTTACTGAAGGTTTGCGCCACAAGGCCAAGGAGTAATATGCACGCTGTTAAATACTTTAACATCCCGGTAATTGCCGCAAAGGTATAAAAAAAGGGCCTTCAGGCCCTTTTTAATTGTTGTATTGTTCAATGGTTTACATGGCTTACAATCCAACTAGCCTACCATCGCATTTTTCTCTTCCATCCATTTTTTGCGGCCGTATCCTGCAAATACATGACGCTCGCTGTGGTAAGAAGAACGTACCAGCGGACCGCTTTCCACGTAGTCAATACCCATCTGGTAGCCTATTTCACGCAGTTCTGCAAACTCGTCGGGGTGTACAAAACGGTGTACAGGCAGGTGTTTCTGTGTAGGCTGCAGGTACTGGCCAATGGTTACCACGTCGATGTTAACAGCGGCAAGGTCTTCCAGGGTTTGCACCACTTCTTCTTTTGTTTCACCCAGTCCCAGCATAATGCCGGTTTTGGTACGCATGCCGCCTTCTTTCAGCACACGCAATACTTCCAGGCTGCGGCGGTATTTGGCCTGTATACGCACCTGGCGGGTAAGGCGTTCTACTGTTTCCATGTTGTGGCTTACCACTTCAGGGGCAGCATCAATAATGCGCTGGATATTTTCTACCTGGCCTTTAAAATCAGGTACCAGGGTTTCGAGCGTGGTACCGGGGTTTAATGCTTTTACGGCTTTAATGGTGTTGTACCATATAATAGAACCGCCGTCTTTCAGTTCATCCCTGTCAACGCTGGTTAATACCGCGTGTTTTACCTTCATCAGGTTAATGGCTTCTGCCACGCGCTGGGGTTCGTCCCAGTCAACCGCGTCGGGGCGGCCGGTAGCTACGGCGCAAAAACCGCAGCTGCGGGTACAGGTGTTACCCAGGATCATAAAAGTGGCGGTGCCTGCACCCCAGCATTCGCCCATATTGGGACAGTTGCCGCTTTCGCAAATGGTGTGCAGTTTATGTGTATCAACCAGGTTGCGTACATGCTTATAGCTTTCGCCAATGGGCAGTTTAACGCGTAACCAGTCAGGTTTTTTTACTCTTGTTTCGGCTTCAATCTTCGCTACTACCGGTAATTCTTGCATCACTTCTTATTTGAATGGTTCCATTGTTCTTTTGCAAAAACAAATTAATCAGGCTGCAAAAATAGGTCACTTTCGCTTACCAAACACCAGGGCCACATATCCATTGAAGAAGAACTGTTTAGCAGGTACCAGTATCAAAATCGGCATCTTTTGGGTGTAATATTCTGCGTTTACCCCTACCTCGATGGCCGAAAGCAGTTCGTTATAGCGGCCGTAATCAAATCGCAGGGCAACCCTGGCATGGGCACCGGCTACAATTTTGGTTTCCCCGATACCCTTGAAAAAACCGGCCGAACCGGCGATAATGGTGGGGTCGGTAAACACAGTGTCTTTGTCACCGGAATATTTAACCGTTTGCTCCTGTCCGCCCGGACCGGTCAGCACTTTCAGGTAATAGGGTTTCAGCAAACCGGCAGTAAGTCCTGCACCGTAAATGGCAGAAACAGCCACGCCGTTTTTGTTGCCCTTGCCACCGATAAGCAGCTGCTGGCCGAGACCTGCCTTGAGGTAATAAAAGTTATTCTGCTTGCCGAAAATATAGGAGTTGCCGATTACATAACCCGAAGCATCCTGGTACTGGGTGGTTACCCTTGATTCTTTCTGGTTTCTTCTTTCACCCAGTTCAATCCACCAGAGATTGGTTTTATCAATCGTTTTGTATTTGCCGTGTTCATAAAAAATACCATAGCCATCGGTATTCAGTTTAATGCCAAAAGCACCCTGCTTGTTATAGATAAGAGCACCCTCTTCTTCCTGTTTCATCAACTGGTTGATGCGCTCCCTGCGTTGCTCTTTTTTGATCTGTTTTGCTGACTTACCCGAATCCTGTCCGAAGCTGATAACCGCAACAATACTAAGCAGTAATACCAAATATGACTTCTTCACGTTTGAATTGATTTGATAGGCGTAAATTTAGGCAAATTTTCGTCCAATGACCGCACAAATAATTTACAGAGGCGACCTTAGAACAGAAGCACGGCACCTGCAGAGTGGATCAATTGTAGAAACAGATGCACCAACAGACAACCATGGTAAAGGAGAACGTTTTTCTCCAACCGATATTGTGGCAACAGCACTTGGCAGCTGTATGCTTACCATCATGGGCATTAAGGCAAAAGAACTGAACATAGATCTTACAGGCACTAGCATCGATATAACCAAGGTTATGGCCGCCGAACCACGCCGCATCGGCGAAGTGAAAGTGACCTTAAAATTCCCGGCCCAGCTACATCCCGATGAAAAAACACGCACCATCCTCGAACGCGCAGCACACACCTGCCCGGTAGCCAAAAGCCTGCACCCCGACCTGCTGCAGAACGTAGTGTTTGAGTGGGCGGCGCAGTGAGTGGTGAGTAGTGAGTGGTGAGAAGCCAAAGCAGTGAATAGTCAATAGTGAATAGTGAATAAAAAGTCAAGCGCTCCTGCGGGAGCGCTTGGCTTTTTTGTACCGGTTCACAGCTAAGGCACAAAGCCCCGCTGGCGTTTACTGGCGTTCTGCAAATTAAATGTCGCTAAAATCTTCGCTCTGGTAATTCCGTGCTTTCCGCGGATTCCGTCCCAAAGGGACTTCTTCGGAGCGAGCAACCACCTCCGCACCGGTCTTCGCTCCGGTAAAAGCTAACCGCTAACCGCTATCAGCTAACAGCTGCTCTCACACATTTTTCAACAGCTGGTTACCCACCGGGCATTGCAGGCAGTTGCGTTTGTCGCAATAGTTATTTTTGAGTTCAATCAGTGCCTGTGAATCGAGGGCATTGTAGTTGGTTACCCCTGCCCTTTTCCATTCAGTAGTAATATTGTTTTGCTCAGGCGCAACCTGGGCCAGCCATTGAATGGCGCGCTGTTTCAGCTCTTCGTCATGAACAGACAAGCCATAGGCAAACAACACCGGCACTACGGTATTGATCACCAGGTTGCCCGTCATGGCATTGCCGAGTTTTTTAGGTGCGCAGTTGCCGGCAGGTTCATTCAACCGGTAATGGTAATGCCAGTAATCATTGGCCGTAACATTAAACAGGGTTTGAACATCACTGAGTTTGGGTGTATCACGGATATGCGCAAACAAATGAACAGACTGGTGAATGAGCATGGCCAGCTGCGCCAGCCGCACCGCAGGAAAATTGGCAGGCCGCATGCGCAGCAGTGAAGGTGTTTGCCTGATGGGTTGCAGCTGGTATTTTTTCCGCAGGTAGCGGTACTCCCGCTGCAACAGTTTGGGATAGGCTTCTGCAAAATCCTCTTCCAGCATGCCTGCCTGGCCCAGCAGCAATGCTTCTACCTGGTGTATCTGTATTTTGTGGCGCGATAGCAAATTCACCGGTAATGAACGGGCCATCCCTTCAAAACAATCACCGTTTACTTTCATCCCGAAATTACGTGCCAGCAGCCACCAGAACACTTCTTCCCAATGATTGGCTGCGCCCTGCAGCATTTTTGCAAGCACAGCTGCCTTTCGTTGCAATCGTTCAGCTGCCAGCCGTTCTTTCCACGACAGCCAGGCCAATGGTGACAGCACCGGCAACTGTGCAGCGCAGGGCACAAAATCTTTCGATTCCATCAGTTGTATATACTGTTGCAGCATGATAGAGGATACCCTCGGCTGCAGTTCCAGTGCAGGCAAGGGTTCACCGTTGTTGTCGGTAATGATGGTATCCTGCTCCCACACTACATGCAGTATCACATTGTCGTAATGCACATCACCCGAATGTGCATGCTGATGCCATTCTGAAGCGCGCACATGCAGTTCTACATTACCCGCCCATAAGGTACTGCCAATGCGCAGGCGGGCATTGGTAAAATCCGGTCCCTGGTTGGTGTTAAGCGTTCCGGTATGAATAAGCTGGAGTGGTTCACCGTCTGTTGTGACCAATGATTGCTTGCTGAAGTACTGGTATTGCCATATAAATTGGAGCAGCCTTTCCGTTATGAAAGGAATGTGTTGCTGATAGGTTAACATGGGAAAAAAGTAAAAAGAATTTACTGAACAGGCAAGAGGGAGCAGAAAATTTAAGGAGCAGGGGTTAGCTGATAGCGGTTAGCTGATAGCGGTTAGCTTTTACCGGTGCGGAGATCGGTGCGGAATTTAATACGCTGAACGCCGGCAAACGCCGGCGCAGCTCCGGGCCTGCGGCTGTGCATTTGTAAGCCAGGAATGCCGGTGAGGACACCGGCGTTGGCATCTTAAAAAGCAATAGTCCCGGCCGGGACTATTGCTTTTATTCACTATTGACTATTGACTATTCACCCACGAACCCGCTACGATCACTCACCGCTCACCACGCACTACTCACCACCCAGCTGTTCAAGCGCCTGCACCACGCGGCTCACAGGCAACCCCATTACATTGTAAAAGTCGCCGTTAATGCGGGCGATGCCGGTTACGCCGATCCATTCCTGTATGGCATAGGCGCCGGCCTTATCGTAGGGCTGGTAAGTATCTACATAGTATTCTATCTGCTCTTGCGTAAGCGGATGAAAACTTACTTCGGTGGTATCCTGGAAAGCAATTTCACCACCTGCATGCAGTATAACCACACCGGTAATTACAAGATGGGTATTACCTGCCAGTTCGGTTAAAATGGCAACGGCATCATCACGGTCTTTGGGTTTGCCAATCACCTTATCACCCAGCATAACCAATGTATCGGCTGCAAGAATAGTCTCTTTTGCATGTTGCGCATGAAAAGCATGCTGCACCATTTTCTTTACGGCCAGTGCTTTTTCACGGGCAATATGTACCGGTATTTCAGGCAGGGCCATACCGGCAGGATAGGTTTCGTCGGTTGACTGGGTTACCACTTCAAAAGGCACCTCAGCCCATTCGAGCAATTGTTTGCGGCGGGGCGATTGGGATGCAAGGATAATCGATTTCATTTATGATTAAAGTTGCGTGTATATTATTGATAGTAGCTGAAAAACAGCATGGACAAAATACCGGTGAACATCACCATTTTTATTACTGAACTGAGGCGGTGATAATCGGCCGGTTCATTGGCCGTAAACAGTTTGCGGAATACCCACAGCAAGGGTAAGGTAACCAGTACAATAAAGTAAATGGAGATCATCCACCAGCCAAACAGCAGCACGTACACCAGCACAATCACCAGCAGTGCAATCAGCACCACCATCCATACAGCTACAAAAACCTTGGTAGCATTGATGCCCCAGGCAATAGGCATGGTGTTGCAGCCATAGCGGCGGTCGCCTTCCACATCTTCCATGTCTTTCACCACTTCACGTATCAGTGAAATGATAAAGGCAAAGCCTGCATACAAAAACGTAATGCGGGTTATTTTGTTTACCTGCGGCAGGTGCAGGGAAATGGTCTGTATCAGGTTGCTGCTTTCGCACCAGGTTACGCCCAGTACCGACCATGCTGTGAGCAGTGATACAAGAATATTGCCCCAGAGCAATTTTCTTTTCAGGGAAATGGAATACAAAAACAGCAATGCCGCTGTAAGCAACATACCCGGACCCATTAAATGAATACGCGTAGTGATATCCATATAAAAGCCCAGCGCTACAGCTGACAGACTGAATACCAGGTGCCAGATGATGGTCCACCGGCGGCTGATGATTTTGCCTACAACAACTTTGTTAGGCTTGTTAACGATATCGATGTTATAATCGAAATAATCATTGATGATATAACCTGCCGCTGCCACCAGCCAGAATGCAAGTGCCAGTGCTGCAAACGCACAGCCCTGCAGGTTAGGCTGCAAGCCGGCATGCAACAACACAGGCCTTATTACCGCGTAATTAAACAGCACTTGTGTAAGCGCAATAAAAACCAGGTTAGGCCAGCGTATTAAACGGAAAAAAGCTACAATCATTTTCACGCGTTGGAGGTTTTATTTAGCTGCGAGCTGCAAGCCTTTTACAAGAGCCGCCTTCGGCGGAAACAACATTCACTTACCTGTGGCTGTGGGGACACAGCCGCAGGCAGCCCAATGACGCACGATTCACGCTACTTGCTGCTCACCGAAGTATCAATTGTCCAGTGTCCCCGCAGTTTCATTACTTTTTCAATTACATCCCTGGCGCAGCCATCACCGCCCTTGCGTGGCGAAGTGTACTGGGCAATATTGCGCACATCGGGCACTGCATCTTCAGGGCAACAGGCTATGCCCGATGCCAGCATACACTCATAATCCGGCACATCATCACCCATAAACAACACCTCGTCTCTGGTAAGCTGGTACTGCTCCATCAGCTGGTGCATCCGTTCGAGCTTGTTTTCCACCTTCATAAACACTTCCTTTACGCCCAGCTTATTCAGCCGGTCCTGTACTTCGGGAGAATTGCCGCCGGAGATTACAAAAATGTGATACCCCTGTTTAATGGCCAGTGCCAGTGCATAGCCATCTTTTGTATTCATGGCCCTTGCCATTACACCGCCGGGCAGCAGCATCAGTTTTCCGTCTGTAAGCACGCCATCAACATCAAACACAAACGTGGTAACCTGCTTAAACAGTGTAAGTACATTCATATAATCTAATAATTAGGAAGTTCCGTAACTTAAACAGCCAATTGCTGGGTTTTGTACGGGCAGAAAGATAGTCATTGCCTTGCAACAGCAGTCTATCTCCCATTGTTTTATGCCGGAAAAACATCCGGTATAATTTATTGTAATATCAGTTTTTGCAGCCGGCTTCGCACAAATTCAACATCGCACAGGGATTTACACGGCTGTTTGCCGGGCAAAATTAGGTTATCGAACCATACCTAAACCAAAAGAGTGTGAAAACCAATCAATTTAACCAATTGATAGCGTAAAGCCGCCTCTAAAAGATTGACTAAATTTTTAGCGAACGGCTGTTTGTTTTCTCACAAAAACGCTTAATTTTATATACACGCTGGTAAAAGAGCTTCAGCGCCTCTGCAACACCAGCCCTGACGCATTGCTGAAACAGTGAAGAAAAGATGAAGTGAACCTGCAATGCTATTACATCGTGATCGGTTGCTTGCTCATAACAATCCTCCCCGTGTGGTTTCTACCACGGGGATTTTTTTTGCCCTTCACTTCCCACAAGTATCCCCCTGCCACGCCTTCAATATGCACCGGCTCATGATTCGATACGCACAGCATCGCGGTTCGGGATTCCCTGCGCTAAGCCCCACCGGTATACTCCTTAAAACGTTAAACATTAAACATCAAACCTTTCAACAATCCAACCTCAAACCATAATAACGGCTGATACTCTCTGTAAGCACCCGGTATACCTCCGCAGCATCGGTATTGTTGTGCAGCAGGGCCAGGTGTTTGGCAATGGTGCCCTGGTCGTTGCGGATGGCCGGACCGGTTTGTGTTTGAGAGGGAGGGTAATGCGAGAGGCGGGCTGCGGTTTCCTGGATAAGGGGCAGCAACAGGTCAAAATCAAGCTTTTGCGCCTTGCAGTAATCGGCTGCCAGGGTGTATAAATGATTGCTGAAGTTAGACGTAAACACCGCAGCCAGGTGCAGTTTCAGCCGGTCAGCAGCACTGGCATGGTCTACCAGGGGCGACAGGGTTCGGGCAAAACCGGTAATGGTGTCCAGCACGGCAGGTGACGAGCCTTCGGTTAAAAAAGGGGTCACCGGTACCTGCGCCGTTTCCCTGCGGATGCTTTGCAGCGGGTACAGCACGCCGTAACCGGGGGCTGTGCCGCGTAAAATATCCATATCCGATGCGCCCGATGTGTGTACGGCAATACCCTTGCTCAGCCGCAGCGTGGGTGCAATTACCTGCAGGGCGGTATCGGCCACGGCAATTATGCAGATATCAGCCTGGGCTGTTTCCACGGCTTCCAGTGTGTCAACGGCAGTAGCTTCCAGTTCACCGGCCAGTACCTCCGCTTTTTCCAGCTGCCTGCTGTATACCATGGCAATGGTGTGATGTGCCGCTTTTATTTTCCTGCCCAGTACTGTAGCCACATTTCCCGACCCGATGAGTGCAACCTTCATATCTTTGGTTTCATGCACAGGTGCAAAGCCTGTACCGTAATAAAACTGGTTCAAAGGATGAAATTAGCACAAAGAATGGTGTTGGGTTACTACAGGTCCAAATTCAGGGCAATGGAAAGGATATCACCGCGCAAGGCTGCTGAATCGGCTTTCCGCCTGTTTTGCACACCATTTGTCAAATTGCGGATAGACACCCCGCCGGTGTTTGCGCATGCGGAGAAAAGGCATTTCAATTTTCATGGCAACCCCATCAGTGGTTTTTATATGAAGGCACCACAGCCTAACGGCAGGTGTATATTAATTGTACATGGCTTTAACAGCGGCAGCTACCGTTTTGCCGATTATGCCACTGCCCTGCTGCAATTGGGCTACGATGTGCAGGCCTACGATGCGCCGGCGCACGGCACCAGCGGAGGTAAATATATTACCGCGCTGCTGTACAGGGATATGATTGTGCACATTGTAAAGCAATACGGCCCTTTTCATGGTATTATGGCACACTCCCTCGGCGGGCTGGCCACGGCCCTCGCTGCCGAAGTGCTGCAACGCCCCGAAATGCGTATTGTGCTCATTGCCCCGGCCACCGAAACCACCACGGCCATGCAGCATTATTTTAAAATGGTGCAGTTAAGCCCCCGTTTGCAGCCCTTTATTGCCCAAATCATCGAAAACCTGGCCCACCGCCCGGCAGAATGGTTTTCGGTAAACCGGGCGGTAAGTACCTTCAAAAACCCGGTTTTATGGCTGCACGATGAGTTGGACAACCTTTGCCCGTACCTGGATACGGCCCCAACCAGGAATTCACAATTAGATAATATTCAATTCGTTACAACAAAAGGACTGGGACATAGCGGTATTTACCGCGACAAGGCTAACCAGCAGCGCATTATTGAATTTTTAACCGCCCGGGCGTAAAATAAAGGGGGCTTCCGGGGAATGCTTCACATGGCAGATGATTTTTTATTTTAAATTATTTGTTATCCTTGCAAAAAAAGAAGGGGGCAATTTCCCCCGTTTTTCACCACCCTGATTGTTATGGCAAAAAATTTACTGATTGTAGAGTCCCCTGCAAAGGCTAAAACCATCGAAAAGATTCTTGGCAACGATTTCGAGGTAAAAAGCAGCTACGGCCATATCCGCGACCTTGAAAAAGACGACATGGGTATTGACCTTAATAATAATTATGCCCCCCGCTATACCGTTCCCGAAGACAAGGAAAAAGTAGTGAAAGAGCTGAAACAACTCGCCAAGAAAGCAGGCGAAGTGTGGTTAGCATCGGATGAGGACCGCGAAGGGGAAAGTATCAGCTGGCACCTGGCCGAGGTGCTGGGTTTAGACCCTGCGGTAACCAAGCGTATTGTTTTCCATGAAATTACCAGTCCGGCCATTAAAAAGGCAGTAGCCAATCCCCGTCTCATCGATATGAACCTGGTAAATGCACAGCAGGCCAGGCGCGTGTTAGACAGGCTGGTGGGTTTTGAGCTGAGCCCGGTATTGTGGCGCAAAATAGGCATGCAGCGCAGTCTTAGTGCCGGCCGTGTGCAAAGCGTAGCCGTTCGCCTTATTGTAGAACGCGAAAGGGAAATCAACAACTTCACCGCAGAAAGCAGCTTTAAAGTAGAAGCCCTGTTTGCGGCGAAGGATATCAACGGTAAAAACGTCACCTTTAAAGCAGACGGCCCCTCCAAACTCAACTCCGCCCAATCGGCAGAGCAGTTCCTGGCCAGCTGTAAAAGTGCCGATTACAAGGTGGCCGACATACAGGTTAAACCCGCCAAACGTACCCCGGCAGCGCCGTTTACCACTTCTACCCTGCAACAGGAAGCCAGCCGCAAGCTGGGTTACAGCGTGGGCAAAACCATGTTGCTGGCGCAGAAACTGTACGAAAGCGGTAAAATTACCTACATGCGTACTGACAGCGTAAACCTGAGCGATACCGCCATACAGGATATTCAGCAGGAGATTACGCAGAGCTACGGCAAAAACTATTACCAGCCGCGCAAATACAAAAACAAGAACGAAGGCGCACAGGAAGCGCACGAAGCCATTCGCCCCACTTATATGAACAGTCATACAGTGGATGATGCCGATGCCCGCCGCCTGTACGAGCTGATCTGGAAAAGAACCATCGCCTCACAAATGAGTGATGCAGAGTTCGAGAAAACCATTGCCAAAATCAGCATCTCTACCAATAAAGACCAGCTCACTGCCACCGGTGAAGTACTCAAATTCGACGGCTTCCTGAAAGTATACATGGAAGGCAAAGACGACGAAGAGGAAGAAGACACAGAAGGCATGCTGCCACCGCTTGCCGTTCAGCAGCAGCTTGACTTTAAAGAGATGACCGCTACCGAGAAATTTACCCGCCCGCAGCCCCGCTACACGGAAGCTTCGCTGGTAAAAAAACTCGAAGAGCTCGGTATTGGTCGCCCCAGTACCTATGCCCCTACCATTTCTACCATCATGAAACGCAACTATGTGGAGAAAAGGGATAAGGAAGGTGTTAAACGCAAAGTGAACCTGCTGCGTTTGGATAAAAAGAACGAGATAGCAAAAGAAGTACTGGAAGAAAATACCGGTGCGGAAAAATCTAAACTGTTTCCTACCGATCTGGGCATGGTGGTAACCGACTTTCTGAAACAGCATTTCCAGAAAGTGATGGACTACAATTTCACGGCCCGCATTGAGGAAGAGTTTGATGAAATTGCAGAAGGCAAAATGAAGTGGAACAACATGATTGATGCCTTCTATAAACCCTTCCACAGCAATATTGAAGTAACACTCGAAACAGCCGAACGCGCCAAGGGCGAACGTGAACTGGGTACCGACCCCACCACCGGTAAAAGGGTGATTGCACGCATGGGACGTTATGGCCCGATGGTACAGATAGGCGAAGCCAACGATGAAGAGAAACCACGTTTTGCCAAGCTGAAAGCCACGCAGAGCATTGAAACCATTTCTATTGACGAAGCAATGGAACTGTTTAAACTGCCCCGCAATCTTGGCTTGTTTGAAGGGCAGGATGTTACCGTAAACATCGGTCGCTTTGGTCCGTATGCGGCGCACGATAAAAAATTCTACTCCCTCAATAAAGAAATGGACCCCTATTCCGTATCACTGGAAGAGGTGGCGCCCATGATTGAAGAAAAACGCAAGGCAAAAGACGAACGCACCATCAAGGTATTTGAGAAAGAAAAAATACAGCTGCTGCGTGGCCCTTACGGCCCGTACATAAAACAGGGCCTGCGCAATTACAAACTCAGCAAGGAGCAGCAGGAAAAAGCCGCTGACCTTACCATTGAAGAAGTAAAAGCGATTATTGAAGACCTGAAAGCGAACCCGCCTAAAAAAGTAGCGCGGAAGAAGAAGGCGAAATAGTGAGTTGGAAAACTGTCGAGAATCGAGAATCGACAGTCGAGACGATTTTAGCGAATATAAAAGCAAACCCCTCCCGCAACTGCGGGAGGGGTTTGCTTTTAGGGTATGCCTGTGCCGGTGGAGACACCGGCACATAAACAGTGAAAAAACCTGGCCGCACAATGCCGGGTTTTTCCTATCTTTTCATCATCCAAACTGACGCACATGAAAAAAACTTCCAACCTGCTGGCAATACTGGTTTGCACCTTTATCTTTTCTGCCAGTCATGCCCAATCGTTAAGCGATACGCTGAAAGCCAATGGCTACCTGTACGAGCATTTTGAACCCGGTTTTGTTGTACTGCACGGCGGCACTACACAACAGGCACCGGTGAATTACAATACCAACACCCAGGAAATAGCCTTTATACAGGATGGTCACCTGCTCATTCTTTCCAACCTGGATGCCATTGACACCGTGTTCATGGGCGAGCGGAAATTCATTGCCCATGAAGGCAAATTTTATGAAGTAGGTGCTGCCGGTAATATGCCGCTGCTCATCAGTTACGATAACCGGAAAGTGCCGGTCTCTGCCACTGTTGACCACAATGGTACTTCCAAACAATATGACCGTGAGGTTAGCAATACCGTATCTGAAGTTTATATGAACCGCCGGTACAAGGGCAACTTCGTATTGGAATTCGTTCCCCAGTTCTGGATAAGAAGAGGACACACGCTGTACAAAGCGAACAGTGAAAAACAGCTGGAAAAAATATTCCCGCAAAAAACAAATACCATTAAAGATTATGTAGCCGCACACCATACTGTTTTCAGCAATACCAGTGAGCTGGCCCAACTGGTTACCACCCTGCAATAAGCTGTCGGTAAAAAATTGTTCTGCCGGCAAAAGCAAAACGCATACAAGTTTCAGGCCTGTATGCGTTTTTGTTAAGGCTGCCCCGGTTCAACAGGGGAGCTTTTGTATTTCATTCACTATTGACTATTCTCCAAAGGAGTCCTATGGACACTATTCACCAGCTTTGGCTTTCACTCACCACTCACTAATATCCATAACTATTGTTATAGAAGTACCTCGACCTGTTGATCTTCAGATCGCGCAGGATGCCTGACTTCGGATTCAGCACAATGCTGAACGATTTACGGATGCCGATGGGCGTAATGTTGATGGCCATTTGCCAGCAGTGCATTTCACGCGTTACAAACATCGTGAGCGATTGTATCTGGCTTGTTCTGAAATCATAGTAAGCACTGCCGCCTATCTTCCACTTGGGCGTTAAACTGAAATCACCATTCAGGTTGATGTTACTGTTTACCTGTGTATAAAAATGCTGGAGGTTCAGTGTTTGCAGCCTGGTGAAACTAACGGATAAAGAGGTTTGCAGGTTCCAGGGAATGTTGAAGTCAACAAACTCGGCCGGGTTGCTGCGCACATAATCCAGCTGGCGTTGCTGCTCGTCAGGTGTCATGTATTGATCTTCCGGTATGCGGTCGCCATCTTTTCGCTTGTCATTGGCACCACCGCGGAACGATGATGAAATGGCGATATTACCACCGGTAAAACGGCCCAGGCTTCCGCGTTTCAGCAACAGGCGGTCTATTTTCTGGCCCACACTGTCAATATCGTATGGGTCAACGGTTGCGTTGGCTGTAATGTTGATTTTTTCAAACAGCGTACTCCTGAAGTTGAACAGGAAGGGCTGCAGTTTCAAACTATCGGCCAGGAAGTTATAACCAGAGGTTACGCCAAACCCGTCTATCAGGCGCACTTTTTTGGTAGGAGTTTCGCCTGTAGAATCTTTCCTGTTTTTCACCTTCATTTCAAGCAGGTTGTCGATACCGAAGTTCAGGCTTCCCGACTGACCTGAACCGAACGAGCCCAGCAAACTTCCGTCGAATGCAGATACCATCTGCGTGTGCCCCAGTGTGTCAATCTTTATCTTGGTATAGTATTGCTTCATCAGGTCGGGCTTGTAAGAGAAACCGATAAAAGGTTTCACCTCGTGGCGGATTGCCACGATATTGCTGTTCTTCCCGAACTGATACGTACCGAAAATGCGTGTGTTCATCGACATGCCCACGGTTACCTCTCTTGCAGTGAAGAAGCCTTTTTCCAGTTTACGCTGAATGGTATCCACCCCTTTTACATCACCTACCTGGTTGTACTGGTATTTCTGCGCATACCATCTTTCAGAATAACTGAGTGATGGCGAGAAAATCAACGGGCCAACAGGCGGCAATGACAAGGAAATAGGAATATTGTGCTGCGCACCCCATTGCAGGGTATCCAGTATTTTACGGATGCTTACGGCTGAATCGATAAAAGTTACCTGGTTTAAAAAACTACCGTTGTAAGAGATGCCGGTTTTCTCGTACCATTTGGCTTTACCCACTGATTCCTTTTTCTGGAAAGGATAAAATGTATTGGCCGTAAAGTTTACCGTGGGCAAACTCACATTAATGGTACCCGGACTGGCTGTACCGTCTGGTCGGCTGCTCGTATTCTGGCTGTGGTTACCGCTCACAGTAAGGTTGTACTTACCCTGGTCCCATGTTTTGCTGTAGGCGATGGAAGAAGACAGCTGGTTTTGATAGTTCAGCAGCGGGTTATTGGCAACGTTCTGGTTAAAACGCGTACTACCTGCATTTACGCTGGCCGAAAACGAGGTACCTGGCCTTGCCCTGCTGTCGTTTGAGTGGCTCCAGTTTACCATGAATGTATTGCTCTTGGTAAACTCATCTTTCGACAGCGAATTGGAGTTCAGAATTTTGGTATGCTGTATAGAGATGTTGAGGTTACCGCTGTATTTATAACGCACCAGGTATTTGGGGTTCACATACAGGTTCCAGCCGCCATAGGTGTAAATGTTGGCGCGGGTAATTACATCCCAGTTATCGTTTACTACTTTGTAATATCCCAGTCCTTCCAGGCCCAGGCCATAATCCTGGCTCGAAGTATATTGCGGCGGCAGCAGTCCTGAGTGGCGGCCTGTGCTCATGGGATAAATACCGAAAGGAATGGCCACCGGCATAGGCACCCCTTCAAACTCGGGAAAGGCCGGGCCGGATACCGCCAGCTTATTATTGATGATTTTTACTTTGCGTGCCCTGATGCCGAAGTGTGGTATATCGTAGTTACAGGTTGTAAACAGGGTGCGGTAGGCATACTCAACCCCGTCATCTACCTTTTTCATTTTCTCGGCGTTCACAAACATCTCCCCCTGCTTGTAATATACATTCTGCGTAAGACCGCGCATGGTTTTAAGATTAAACCGTATGCTGTCCATGATAGAAGTGGCATCCCCCTGTGTCATCTGGGGTTTGTTGAGCGGATTCTTTGACGTATCTACGCCGCCGAATGCCTTTACCTGCTGGTTGGCCTGGTCGTATTCAATGGTATGGGCATCAAGCTTGATGTCTTTGTATTTGGTAGATGCTTTATTATACAGGTAAAAGTTACGGCTGTCAACCATAAGCACGGCGCTGTCAGCTGCACTGTATTCAACCGGTGCATCCAGGGAATCCCTGGATATTTTGGTAGAATCGATGCGCTGTACCGTTGAATCTGCAACGGTAGAATCTTTTACTTTCCGGGTGGTATCAGCTCCCTGGTTAATGTTGTTATTTACCCTGTTTGCACTGTCAATTTTATTTACCTGTTCTTTCTTTGCCTCTTGTTTTTTCTGCACCTGAGCACCTGCATGTGCTGCTATAAACAGCAACAACAACGATGTAACACCGCCGAAAACATATTTTACACTAACTTTACAAAGTATGCCCATAAGTAGTCGGACAAAAATAGGGCTTAAAGAATAAATGAGTTGTGAAGATATTCCCTAAACTAAAGCAATTATGATAAAAAAGACTTTTTTGCTGTCTGTTACCCTTTTGCTTGCCGTTGTGCTTACTTCTTTCGCCCCTGTCAGTCTTCACGAAACTGCCGCCAAACCTGCACTTCGCACCATTGTGATTGATCCCGGTCATGGCTTTCCCGACGGTGGTGCGGAAGGACAATTCAGCAATGAAAGTTCTGTTGCTTTAATCATCGCCCTGAAGCTCGGCAAGCTGCTTGAAGAAGAGTTGCCGGACTGCAAAATAGTCTATACCCGCACAGGCGAAAACCTGCCCGGTGGCCTCAAAGATAAAAACGAAGCCAACCGCCTGCGTGCCCGTATGGCCAATGAAGCACATGGCGACCTGTTTATTTCCATTCACCTCAACGAAGGCGGCGCGCGCTACCGCTCTAAAGTAACCGGCTACCGCACGGAGACTTACTACAGCAAAAAATCGAAAAAGAAAAAAACACGCCGCGTTCCCATTGTAAAACGCTACCGTTTGCCCGGCGTGGTAAGCGGCACCGAAACCTACGTGTGGTCGGTAGATAAAAACGATCAGAAAAAACAGTTTGTAGGATCTGCCGAAGAAGAAGAGCACGAAAGTGAAAAAGGTGACAGCGATTATCATTATTTCGATTCGCCTGAAGCAAAAATCATGGCTTCATTACGCACCCGCAAATATTTCGACAACAGCTGCCTTATTGCCAGCTATGTGGAAGAAGAATTTGTAAAATCGGGCAGAAGCAGCCGCGGTGTAAAACAGCGCGACTGGGAAGGCATCTGGGTATTACAGGCAACAGCCATGCCCAGTATACTCGTAGAAACCGGTTTCATCAACACCCCTGCAGATGAAGCGTACCTGAACAGCGAAAAAGGGCAAAACGAGGTAAGCAACTGTATTAAAAAAGCAGTGCTCCGCTACAAGGCTCATCTCGAAAACCAGGGAAAATAACCGGGAACCTTATTGTTTTAAATTGCAGTCATATTCATTTTGCCTGTGGCTTTCGCATGCCCGCAGGCACCTGCTGAATGCCCAATCGTTAAAGAAATACAAAAGCCTGCATTGCTATTCCAATTGACAGCAGGCGCAACGCAAAACCCTTATATTGCAAAGACGTGGCAGAATTATATAGGTTTGGTTAAAATATCGATGTATTTACCTTATTTCCGTCACAGTTGGTAATTTTAAGCACAGTTTTCCCGTTTAAGCAGTAAGTAGTGCAGGCAATGAAGAAAAAATTCTTAGGCATATTGTTATTGTGGATTGTGAGCAGTTCGTTTTTGGAAATAAGGTCTTTTAACCAGGGAGCCTTTCAAAAAAACACCCTCAAAACCATTGTCATCGACGCCGGGCATGGTGGCCGTGATGAAGGTGCGCCCGGTGACTATTCTTATGAAAAAGATATAGCCCTTGCCGTAGCGCTGAAGCTGCGCGATAAAATAACACGTGAGTTTCCTGAAATCCGCGTAATTATGACGCGAACCACGGATAGCTACCCTACCCTACATGAGCGTGCAGACCTCGCCAACCAGTCAAAAGCCGATTTATTTATCTCTATTCACTGCAACAGCGCCGACCCTATCAGGCACAGTGAACAAACCGGTTACCGCACCGAAACCTATTACCGCGGCAAAGGCAAAAAACGTAAAAAGTATACCCATAAAGTACCTACTTACCGTTACTGGACCACCCCCAACCCTGCCGAAGGCACAGAAACCTATATATGGGCAGCACATAAAAGCGAAGCCAAGGAAGTGGCCATGCGTGAAAATGAATCATTGTTTGTAGATAGCTCTACCGCCAGCTCGATGAAAGATTTTGACATGGATTCACCGCAGAAACGCATTTTATACGCGCTGAAAACCCAGCAATATTTTACCCGCAGCGCCAATCTTGCGTTAACAGTAGAAGATGAGTTTAAAAAAATTGGCCGCATCAGCCGTGAAGCACGCCAGCGCCAGGTAGGCATATGGGTATTGCAGGCCACAGCCATGCCCAGCATACTGGTAGAAACCGGCTACATCAGCAACCCGCGCGAAGAAAATTACCTCAACAGCGAAAAAGGCCAGAACGAAATAACCGACGTACTTGTAAAAGCACTGGGCCGTTATAAATACTCACTCGAAAACAACACCCTGATACCACCTGCAGCCATAGAAGCAGCCAACGATTCAGCCGCTGCAGAAACCAATACCCCGGCCGCAGCCGCAGATGCCGATTCAACAACCCAACCGCGGGGACAGCAATAAGAGACAGTTTAAGGTGTAAGGTTTCATGTTTAATGTTAAGGCCGTTTCAGCCTTACATTGGCTTGCCCTTAGCGTACTTTGGGGGGCCCTTTGTGTTCTTCGTCCAAATCTTCGCTCAGGTAGTCTCGACTGTCGATTCTCGATTCTCGACGGTATTCCTATCATCCATCACGACTGCTTTCCAGCTCACGCTTTTTGCCTACTTTTGCCGAGGTTCATTTGATATGGTATAAAGCTTGTACTGGCCATTGAAAGGAACAGACCTTTAAAAAGACATCACAACTGTGATTTACTTTCAAATTATTAATTACAAATGAAAGTCTCAAACGAAACCAAAATCGGTGCATTAACGGTGATTGCTGTAGCCCTTCTTTTTTTAGGATTTAACTTCCTGAAAGGAAAAAGCCTTTTCAAAAGCGGTCATTTCCTGTATGCCAAATACGCCGACACCAAAGGACTTGTTTCCAGCAATGCCGTAATGATTAACGGATACCAGGCAGGTACCGTGAATGACATACAAACACAAAACGGGGATTTACAGCAAATCGTTGTTACCATCAAATTAAATGAAGACTACCATATACCTGTTAACTCTGTAGCCAGCATAGCCAGCAACCCGCTGGGCAGCCCTAATGTAGAAATAAAACTGGGCAACGCCACTACCTTTCTGAAAGCAGGCGATACCGTGCTCACTGCCAACAATGGCGGCGTACTGGGTGAATTGACCAATAAAGTCGGGCCCGTAGCTGACCAGCTGAAAGCCACCCTCAGTTCGCTCGATACTGTGCTTAAAAATGTAAACACCGTGCTCGACCCTGCTACCAAGGGCAACCTGCAAAGCGTAATCGGCAACCTGAGCAAGGCTACTGCCGGACTGGTAACTGCTTCTGCTTCGCTGCAGACATTGCTCAACAACGAAACAGGCGCCCTCAGCCAGTCGCTCAATAACGTAAACAGCTTTACCAAAAACCTGGCTGATAACAACAGCAAAATCTCCGGGGTAATGGATAACCTTGAAGCTACCACCAACCACCTGAGCAAGGCAGACATTGATGGCGTGGTAAACAAACTGAAAGCATCGGTTGACAACCTCAACAACGCGATGACCAAACTCAACTCAACCGACGGTTCGATGGGTGCCCTCATCAACGATAAAACATTATACAATAACCTTAACAGCACCATACGCAGCCTTAATACACTCATGGATGACTTTAGACTACATCCCAAACGTTATGTAAGTCTTTCTGTTTTTGGCAAAAAAGACAAAAGCACACCGCTTGCAGGCCCAACGGATAGTACGTACAAAACAACCACACCAACAAACCATTAATGAGGCGATTTTCTTTTGCGGCTGTTATTATTACCCTGCTGATATTTCCTGCACACCGCCTGTTTGCGCAGGGGAAGGATTCATCACAGGAAAAAAAGACCATCATTATATCACATGCCGACCGGTTTACCAATGAAAAAAAGGATACGTCTGAACTGTTTTCTGCTACCGGCAATGTAGTAGGCTCACAGGGCACTACCCTTTTTTACTGCGATAGCATGGTGCAGGACAGGAAGCACAACACTGTTGAAGCTTTTGGCCATGTACACATCAATGACAACGACAGTGTGCACACCTACTCCGATTACATGAAGTACATTGGTGCAGACAGGCAAACCTTTCTGAAAAAGAATGTCAAACTCACCGATGGCAGGGGCGTGTTAACCACCAACGACCTCAGTTATAACCTGAACAGCAAACTGGGTATTTACCTGGCCGGCGGTAAACTGGTGAATGACAGCACCACCCTTACCAGCACAGAAGCCTATTACCATGGCGATACCCGTGATGTTACCTTCAAAAAGAAAGTAAAGCTGGTAAACCCGCAATACACGGTTACTACCGATACCCTGCTGTACAACACCTACACCAAGGTAGCTACCTTTACCGTACCAACGGTAATCACAGGTAAAGACAAGCAGCAGATACATACTACCGACGGGTATTACGACATGCTCAATAAAAAAAGCTACTTCGGCAAACGCTCCGAGCTGGTTGACGACAGCACCAGCCTGGTGGCAGATGATATTGTAAACGATTCATCCGGTTATTCTGAAGCAGCGGGCAATGTATTTATCCGTGATTTGAAACAGGGGTATACACTAATTGCCAACAACGTAAAGAGCAATAAAAAAGAAGGTTCCTTTCTCGCCACACAAAAACCGGTACTGATTATTAAGCAGGATGCAGATTCGATTTTCGTAGCGGCAGATACCTTTTACTCAGCCCACCTGAGCGCTTTGCGTAAAGAACGTAATGTGCCGGATGTGCTGGATACAACGGATCTTAAAAAATTGCTGCAGCTGAAACCAGACAGCGCCCGCGACCGTTTTATAGAAGGCTATTACCATGTGCACATTTTCTCTGATTCGTTACAGGCAGTGGGCGACAGTCTTTTTTATTCTTCAGAGGATTCTGTTTTCCGGCTGTTTAAAAACCCGGTGTTATGGGCACAGGAAAGCCAGATTACGGGCGATACCATTTACCTGTTTACGCAGGATAAAAAGCCCAAACGCATGTACGCCTTTGAAAACGGGCTGGTACTGAACCGCGTGGGCAAAGACAGTTTTTATAACCAGGTAAAAGGCCGTACCATCAACGGTTATTTTAAAAACGGCCAGATAGATTACGTACGTGCCAGGGGCGGTGCCGAAAACGTGTATTACGCCCTGGACGAACAAAATAAATACATCGGTGTAAACAAATCATCTGCCGGGGCTATTGACACCTATTTCGAGAACAAGAAGCCGCAGCGGGTAAAATGGATCAGCGACGTGCAGGGCAATATGTCGCCCATGGGCCAGGTAAACCACGAGGAAATAAAGCTGAAAGGCTTTAGATGGCTCGACAATATCCGCCCCAAATCCCGTTACGACCTGTTTGGAGAAACAAAGTAGCGTGAGAGCTAAAGGGCTTTGAGCAAAGTAACATCAGAACGCTAAAGCCGCAGCATTTGCGTTCTGACGATCTCCCCCCGGAGCAGTAAAAAAATTCGCTCAGATCAAAAGCCCGCTTAAATCAATGCTTTGCTCAAACGAATTCGCTCAGATCACGGATTCGCTCAAATCAAGCCTTCGCTAAGATAGTCTCGATGTGTCGATTCTCGATTCTCGAAATTGGTACCCGCTAAAATCACTGACGACTGACGATTCACGCTCATGCAACTGCTCAAACGCATATACAACGACACCCGCACCACCGGCATACTGTTGCTGGCCTGCACCGCAGTGTCCCTGCTGTTGGGTAACCTGTTTGGCGCTTATCCCGGCATCTGGGAGCAGGAATGGCATTGGCTTCAGCTATTGCAGTTGCCGCATAGCCCGGTTCACCTGGTTAACGATGGTGGCATGGCGCTGTTCTTTTTCCTGGCAGGTATGGAAATAAAACGCGAACTGCAAACCGGGGAACTCTCCACCCCGCAACGCGCTGCATTGCCCGCTGCTGCTGCTATTGGCGGCATGGTAGTGCCGGCAGTTATCTATATCCTGTTTAACAAAGGCACGGCAAACCAGCACGGCTGGGGCATTCCCATGGCTACAGATATTGCATTTTCGCTGGGCATACTGGCATTGCTGGGTAAACGCATACAGGTATCGCTGCGCATCTTTTTAACAGCACTCGCGATTATAGACGACCTGGGTGCCATTATTGTAATTGCACTGTTTTACGGCGGTGCCATACAATGGCTGTGGTTGCTGGTCTGTGCAGCAGTTACTGCTGTGTTGTATTATTCCCTGCGGGGCAAAACAACCATGCAGTGGTGGCATTACCTGCTGGGATTGGTGTTGTGGTTTGCCATGTATCATTCCGGTGTGCATGCTACCGTGGCCGGTGTATTGTTTGCATTGCTGGTACCTGCGCAGCAGATTAAACACCTGGAACACCGGTTGCACGCACCGGTAAATTTTATCCTGTTACCCTTGTTTGCATTGGCCAATACAGCCATTCATTTTCCAGACCACCTGGGTGCCGCATTAAACACCACCGTAAGCTGGGGTATAGTGGCCGGCCTGTTCATAGGCAAGCCATTGGGCATTTGCGGTACCTGCTACCTGCTGGTAAAAAAAGGATATGGCACCCTGCCCTCGCATACAGGCTGGATGCAGCTGGCCGGTGTGGGAATACTGGCAGGCATTGGTTTTACCATGTCTATTTTCATCAGTACCCTGGCTTTTGCTGAACCTGCTGGTCAGAACATCGCCAAAATAGCCGTATTGCTGGCCTCGGTACTGGCCATGATAACCGGCTATTGCTGGCTGCTATTCGCAAACAGGCCGCGGATTAAGTGATGCAGCACTTTGCAGCTTATTGGTTATTCTTTACCTTTCCGTAAACAACTGCTTTTATCTTATGCTGAAAAAAGAGCGACAGGCTTACATTATTCAACAGATCAATATCCATAATAAAGTGCTTTCGTCAGATTTATGTGTGCAGCTGAATGTGTCGGAAGATACCGTTCGCAGGGATTTACAGGAGCTGAGTGAAGAAGGCAAGCTGATGAAAGTGCATGGCGGCGCGCTCAGCAAATCGTTTCATTTTACCATCCAGAACAACAATATCTATTCGCTTCCGCAGAAACAGATTATTGCCCATAAGGCGGTACAGCTCATACGCGATGGCATGTTTGTGCTGCTGTCCGGCGGTACCACCATACGCGAGCTCATCAAGGCCCTGCCGCCCGATCTCAATGCCACATTCATTACCGTAAGTATTCCTACTGCCCTGGAACTGCTGAACCACCCCAGCAGTGAGGTCATTTTCCTGGGTAATAAACTGCTGAAAAACGCACAAATGGCCGTTGGCGCAGATGTGGTGCAGCGGCTGGGCGAAATACGCGCAGACCTCTGTTTTCTCGGCACCAACAGTATTGATGCGCAGGCAGGTATTACTGATCTTGACTGGGAAGTAATTGAAGTAAAACGCGCCATGATACGCGCTGCCCATAAAACCGTCTCACTCGCCATATCCGAAAAACTCAACAGCGTTCAGCGCCTGCAGGTATGCCCTACTACCGCGATTGATATGCTGATTACGGAATTATCGCCCGAAGATGCCCTGTTGCAATGCTTCAGGGAAAAGGGATTGCAGGTGGTATAAACTGCCATTGCCCTGAATTTGCCCGGTTGCCACGTCATTTTTATTGCCTTGTTTCTTGTATAAATGCGCAGTTACTGCGCCGCGGGATTGCTTTGCCCGGCAGCAGGTAACAGCCTTAAAAAACCATAGAACAGGTATTTTCCGGTGGCCGGTCGTTCATTTTCGGCATTCTGCCGCATTTGATGTATTAAATTTTGTTTTTATGCGGGGTTAGAGTAAAATTGTGTAAACAAAACGCGCTTTTCCCTTCTTCGATTGCGTTTTATTGCGGGCTTTAATTTACCGCTGCTAACCGTATTACTGACACCCTGCAACCCTTGCCTTACTACTGTCTTCAAACCAAACAAACTGATATGAGAAAACTCGTCTGCCTATTTATTGTGCTTGCAGGCATTCTATTGTATCCTTCCCTCGCCAATGCCCAGGCCACCAAAATCTCGGGCGTTGTGCTGTCGCAGGACAAAACCCCTGTGGAAGGAGTTACCGTTACCAACAAAGCTACCGGCAAAGTGGCCACCACCAATGCCGCCGGTGTTTTCAGCATAGAGGCCAGGCCCGGCCAGTTGCTGACTTTTACCTATGTGGGCATGGCCGAGCAGCAAGCCACGGCCGGCAGCGGCAGAATGACCATTACCCTTTCCGGCGTAGCCAGGGAACTTGACCAGGTGGT
The DNA here is from genome assembly GCF_003412455.1 of Deminuibacter soli. Taxonomy (GTDB): domain Bacteria; phylum Bacteroidota; class Bacteroidia; order Chitinophagales; family Chitinophagaceae; genus Deminuibacter; species Deminuibacter soli. Next base: position 191,138 of record NZ_QTJU01000006.1, read on the forward strand.
TGTTGCCATGGATATACGCCGCAACCCCAAGGAACTGGGATATTCCGTTCAAAAAGTGGCTGGTAAGGAAATCCGCGAATCACAGCGCGAAAACTTCCTCAACAGTTTACAGGGAAGGGTTGCCGGGGCCACGGTTACCCCTACCACGGGCCAGGCCGGCGCTTCTGCTTCTATCGTATTACGCGGCTTTAATTCGCTTTCCTTAAGCAATCAGCCTTTGTTTGTAATAGATGGGGTAATCATGGACAACAATACCTTCAACGAAACATCCGACGGCGGCACCGGTGTGGGGCTTTCATCTGACAGGCCCAACCGCAACAACGATTACACCAACCGTATCGCCGATCTTAACCCCAACGACATTGAATCCGTAACCGTACTCAAAGGCCCTGAAGCAACGGCGCTTTACGGCAGCCAGGCCAGTTCCGGCGCTATTGTCATCACCACGCGCAAACCAAAACTCAACTCCGTGTCGGTTAGCTATGACAACAGTTTCAGAACACAAACTATCACCCGTTTTAATAAAACAGTAGACGCTTACTCCATCGGCAACAATGGTGTTTACTCACCGGCATTCAGCACCACACCGGCATTCTTCGGTCCGGCACTGGGCGCCAGCACCCGCATTTACGATAACAAACACAATTTCTTCAACACCGGCTTTACACAAACACACAATCTAAGCGTAGACCTCGGTACCAAAAACAGTGCTTTCCGCATCTCCGCATCATACATCGATCAGTCAGGCGTAGTGCCCAGCAACACCTACAACAAACTGAACCTGCGCATAGCCAATACCACAAAAATTGGCAAGTATCTTGATTTTACGCCTTCCTTTTCTTACATACCCAGCACAAACAACAAACCACTGCGTGGTGCAGGTGGCTACCTGCTGAATTTGTATACCTGGCCATCAGACAACGATATCCGCAATTACATTTCACCCAAAGGCCACAAACAGCTGATTAACCCGGCAGACGGGCCCAATACCGAACTGGACAACCCGCTGTTCAATGCCATTTACAATAAAAGCCGCGATAAAACAGACCGCATTTTCGCAACGTTCGGTTTAAACATCTATCCCTTTCCCTGGTTAACTATTTCAGGCAGGTTTGGATACGATCACTACAAAACAGACGGCTATACCTTCTACCATCCTGAATCAAGTGAATACAGCGCTGCAACCGGCGGCTGGCTCGATAACTACTACCGCAGGTACACCGGTTACAACCATACCATTACTGCTACCGCCAAAAAATCGATCGGCAAATTCAGCGGTCGTTTACTGATAGGTACCATGTGGGAGAATTTTGAAACCAAGATGTTTGCCGTATCAGGCAACAAGCTCATCGATTCAACCAGCACCGACAGCAGCAATACCCTGCCCTCTACCAGAACCAGGCTGCTGCGCAACGTGTACGGCCAGCCCAACCTTAGCATCAACCGCAACAATGCCTATTTTGGCGAAGTATCGCTGGGCTATAACGAAGTATTGTTTTTAACCTATTCACACAGGTTCGAGCAATCATCCGTGTTTCCCAAATCAACACGCAATTACAACTACCCGGGGCTTAGTCTCAGCGCCATCATCAGCGATATGCTGCCTGCCATTAAATCGGGCGATGTAATCAATTTCCTGAAACTGCGTGCATCGCTGGCGCAAACGGCAAGGCTGCCCGATCCATACTCCAACCAGTCTGTTTTTGTCAATAGCCTCGCCAGCGGGCAGGGCTTCGCTTATGGTTTCACCAATTCAAACCCTTATCTGAAACCCGAACGCCAGAAGACATATGAAACAGGCTTTGAACTGCGCATGTGGAAGAACCGCATTACACTGGAAGGCTCGTATTACAACACACGTGTAAGCGACCAGATTATACAGGGCTACCGTGCCAGTTATGCAACAGGCTTCGTGCTCAATACCTCGAATGTTGCGGCAACGCGTAACGAAGGCATTGAGCTGTCACTCGCCGCCAACCCCGTAAAAACAAACGACTGGAACTGGAACATCCTGTTCAACTTCAATAAAATGTTCAGCAAGGTATTGTCACTGCCCGCTTCACTCACCGATTACTACCTGGGCGATACACAGCTCTTCGGTACAGCCAGGGCCGGTTTGCACAAAGGCGGACCAACTACCACCATCAGCGGCTACCATTATGCACGCAACAACAGGGGCGATATATTGATTAACCCGGTAACCGGTTTGCCCAACGTAGCCAACAACTGGGTTACCATCGGCGACCGCAACCCCAATTTCACCCTGGGCACCACCAACAACATCACCTATAAAAACTGGACGCTGAGCTTTTTGTGGGACCTGAAAATAGGCGGTGATATTTACAATGGCACAGATATGTTTTTAACCGAACAGGGCAAAAGCATCCGCACGGCCGACCGCCAAACCCCGCGCGTAGTAAAAGGTGTGCTGGCCGACGGGCAGGAAAACAGCGCACACCCCACTGTAAACAACATTGTGGTTACACCTTATTTCCAGAACGACTACTACAGCGCCGCCGCCATGCCCGATGAAGAGTTTATTGAGAAAAACGTAAACTGGTTCAGGCTGCGCGATATTACGCTGAGCTATAATTTTTCGCAGAACGTGGTGCGCAAGCTCAAATACTTTAAATCACTCGGCGTTTTTGTAACAGCCAATGACCTGTTGCTGTTTACCAACTATTCAGGTCCTGACCCTGCCATTAACGGCAATACCGCTGCATCCAAAGGCATTGGTTCATGGGGTATGGATTATGGCAGCCTGCCTGCGCCTGTAAGCATCAATATTGGTTTAAGAACATCCTTTTAACAGCTATTAAAACGTGCAACATGTTTAACCGGAATTCAACTACATATATACTGGCAGCAGCTTTGGCAATAAGCTTGCTGGACACTGCCTGTTCCAAAAAAATAGATGAGGCTTATTTAAACCCCAACGCGCAGGTGGTAGAGCCTATTGAACAATTGCTGCCCAGCGTAATTGCCAACTTCACCGCAGGCTCAAGCGCTGCCAACAGCGGCAACGGTACAGCAGGCGATGCAAGGGAAATAGGCCGCTACATACAGTACTGGGCGCAAAACACCAACAACTACCAGTACGACCGCATGGGTGGCACCAATGGCGGCAACGGCGGTATATTAGGCTATACCTGGACCATGCACTACGCCGCAGTTGGTCAAAACCTCAACCAGATTATCAACTGGGGTTCACAGCAGCAGAAATGGGATTATGTAGGTGCAGCCTGGGCCATACGCGCCTGGAGCTGGCTAACACTGGGCGATGAATATGGCAATGTAATATTGAAAGAAGCCTTCGACAACAGCCGTACGCAGTTTGACTACGATTCACTGAGCATGGTATACGACACCGTACGTGTTACCGCACAACGGGCCTTAACCTTTCTGAACCAGGCAGGCACCGGCATCAGTGCCAACCTGGCCATAGGCGACAAGTACTTTAACAACGGCGATCTCGATAAATGGAAAAAATTCGCTTACGGCGTACTGGCCCGCTCCTTTCACCACCTCAGCAATAAAAGTACCTACCAGGCCGATTCTGTGATTAAGTACTGCGACCTGGCTATGAGTGTGAACAACGACAACTGTATTCAAACCTTTGAAAACAGCAATGTATCAGGTACCATGAACTATTTTGGCCCAACCCGCGGCAACGTTGGTTCTATCCGGCAGACAGTGTTTATTGCCGACCTGCTTTCCGGCAACAACCCCTTGTTCCCCGGCATACAGGACCCGCGTATTTACTACCTCATCCGTGAAAACGCCAACGGCACATTCAAAGGTATCAGCCCGGTAAAAGGCGCTGCCGCATCAACCGGTTTGGCAACCAACGACCTGCCTACGAATTTTTGGGGCTCCACTTACACCAGCACCACTGCGACAGATGATAAAAACGCCCGGTTCATATTCAGAAACCAGGCACCATTCCCGGTAATGACAGCCTGTGAAATGCAGTTTATAAAAGCAGAAGCACAGTTTATTAAAGGAGATAAAGCCGGCGCACTGGCAACCTACCGCAACGCCATCCAGCTGCATATTGATATGCTCAAAAACGACTACGCCACCAATGTGCCTGCCAATGGTTTAATTACCGATGCCGCTGAAAACGCCTATCTGAACAATACAGCCATTGTACCGGAAACCGCAGACAAACTTACCCTTAGCCATATTATGCTGCAGAAATACATTGCCCTGTATGGCTGGAATGCGCATGAAACCTGGGTAGATATGCGCCGCTATCATTACATCGATAAAGATGCAAACGGCAATCAGGTATACACCGGCTGGGTGCCGCTCGCAGTGACAGACATTTATCCTGATAACAATGGCAAATACGTGTACCGCGCAAGACCGCAGAACACTTCAGAATATTTATACAATATTATCGCCGTAACTGCCATGGGTGGTACGGCAACGGATTACTGCACACACGAGTGCTGGTTTTCGATGAAATAAACCATCAACCTAAAAAAAAGATTCATGAAAAAATACTGGCTTATACTCACCGGCTTTGCTGCAGTAACCGCGGCAATGGTATCATGCAAAAAAGATCCACCTGCAGATGCAGTCTTCTCCGGCACAGGCGGCAGCGCCTTTTTAAAAATAGTACACGCATCGCCTTATTTCAGCCGTTTATCCGGCGCATCAGACAGTTTGAATGTGTACATCAACAACAGCAAGCTTTCGGGCGGCATATTATCTTACGGCAGCATATTTCCGGGTGTGGCCGGTTCGCCGCTCAATACCGGCACTTATGTTACCGTACCTGCCGGCAATCAAACCATCCGGGTTACGCTTAACGGCAAAACCACACCAGATTCAACCACCCTGGTAAGCCTGCAGCGCAACCTGCTGGCAGGTACCTATTATACACTGGCGCTGACAGATTCCGTAAAACTCGCAACCAGGGATTCTTCTCTGATTTTCCTACGCGATTCTTTCCCGTTGCCCATGGCCGGACCAGGTTTCACCTATGTGCGTATGATACATGCAGTAGAAAACGACACTGCCAATGCAACGGTAAATGTGTACTCATACAGGTTAAATACTGCTGTGCTTACCAAAGTGCGGATTAACCAGACCACAGCTTTTACCGCAATCCCTGCATTGGCAGGCGGCATTATTGATACGCTTTACCTCAAACGGTCAGACACCAGTAAATATGTGATTGCTAAAATACCAACTGCGATGGTAGAGCAGCATTGTTACACCCTGTTATACGCTGGCAACGATACTACACACCTGGCTGGAAAAGGAAAGACATTGAGCTATTTCATCAACAAATAAACCCTTAACTGTAACAAACAGGCCGGCTGGCAACCCATGGGTTGCCAGCTTTTTTATGCGCCGGAATCTATACAAAAAATCGTATCCTGCGCATTTCAGCTGCTTTTTTTTGCAGGATTAACAGGCAAAAAACCGGAATAACCTGCAAAAAATTAACATATAAGCCCATTTTGCCGAATAATTTTGCGGTTTTATCTTGAAATTTTAACATTGCAGTAAGAACAAACGATTTGCCGCTCCCTTCGATTGCGTTTTTTTGCGTTTTTCTACTTTAAACCAAATTTATTATTATCCAAAACAGCTATCATGAGAGTAAACCTGCCCTCTGAATCCGTCCCGGTCTTCACCCGGAGGATGAAAGTTCAACTGATTTACCTGCTCCTGTTCTTGTTTGGCGCGCTTGCAACCCTTCCCGCAGCAGCGCAAAAACAAGTGTACACAGGTAAAGTAACCAATGGTCAAACCGATTCAATTATGCCGGGCGTATCCGTCTCCATTAAAGGAACCAGCACCGGCACGGTTACCGGCACAGACGGTACATTTAAAATTGAAGCGCGTACCGGCCAAACCATCCTCATTTCCTACGTGGGATTTACTGCCCAGGAAATCACCGCCACCCGCGACACACATTTTGATGTGCGTTTACAGGCCGAACAAAGAAGCCTGAACGATGTGGTGGTAGTTGGTTACGGCAGCCAGAAAAAAGCAAACCTTACCGGCGCCGTTGCAACGGTGGATGTTGCCAAAACATTCGACAGCAAACCACTCAACGATCCTACCAAGGCCCTGCAGGGTATTGTACCGGGCTTAACCATCCAGTACGGCAACGGCGGTTTAACCACAGGTGCTACCATCAATATCAGGGGCCTGGGTTCGCTCAACGGTACCAGCCGCCCGCTGATCCTGGTAGACAACGTTCAAACCGACGACCTGAGCGTGATTAACCCCAGCGATATCGAAAGCATCTCTGTATTGAAAGACGCCTCTTCTGCCTCTATCTACGGTGCACGCGCTGCTTTTGGTGTGGTATTGATCAAAACCAAAACAGGTAAGAAAAACCAGAAATCCACCATCACCTATACCAATAACTTTTCGTGGAATACACCTACTATTCTACCCGATTTTGCCAACCCTGCCGATGAGCTGAAAGCTTTGAACGATGCAGGTGTACGCGCCGGTACTTCCTCTCCCGAAACATTCGGTATGAACATGCTGAAATTAAGAGACGGTGTAATCAACTGGCAGAAAAACTACGCCAAAACCAATACCGGCAAGGAAATGATACTGGGCCAGGATTGGGACATGGTAGATGGCCATGCTTATTTCTATAAAACATGGGATCCTAAAAAAGAGATGCTGAACAAATACACACCATCTCAACTGCATACCATCAGCTTCCAGGGCGGTAACGATAAAATCGGCTACTATTTATCCGGTGGCTACAGCAATGACGGCGGTATCATTAAAATGAACTCGGATAATGTTAAAAAATACAACATTACCGCAGGCGTTAATGCTGCTGTTACTGATTGGCTCGATGTACGCGTGAAAACCATGTTCCGCAACTACAACTACGAGTATCCTTACCAGTACCAGACCTACTGGTATTATTTCTGGCGTTGGGGTGCTTACTTCCCTTACGGTACCTACCAGGGACATTATTTCCGTGTTAACTCAGCTTACCTGGATGCAGCCAGCAAATCAAGTCTCAATGACAACTACAACCGTGTAGACCTGGGTGCTACCGTAAAAATTGCCAAAGGCTTAACCTTTAATGCCGACTATACCATTGGCCGCGACAACCCGTTAAGGCACGATGCAGGTGGTCCCGTATATGCATGGGACTTCTGGTCTGCCGCAACCGGCCCAATGTTGCCATTGAACAATATTGCCAGCGCCTCACAGGATGTTGTAACTTATACCAACGGCCGCTTACTGGTAAATACTTTCAACGGTTACGCTACTTACCAGACACATTACAAGGATCATAATTTTAAACTGGTAGCTGGTATCAACGCTGAAAAAGACGAAAACATCAACTTCCTCGCTGCACGCAAAGGCCTGCTCGACCCATCACAGGGTGAACTCGGCCTGGCTTATGGCGACCAGACTGCTGCTCCAAGCGGCTCCAGTGTTCCGCTTGGCTGGAGCACAAACGGACATGGCAAACTGGCCTATGCCGGTTATTTCGGCCGTCTCAACTACGATTACAAAGGCAAATACCTGCTGGAATTAAATGGCCGTTACGATGGTTCTTCTTCACTGTCTCCCACCAACCGCTGGGCATTTTTCCCTTCCGGTTCTGCAGGTTGGCGTGTAACCGAAGAGAAATTCGCACAATCATTTAAATCAGTGGTGTCTGATCTGAAATTGCGCGGTTCTTACGGTTCTATCGGTAACCAGGACCTTGGTGGCCAGTACTTCCTGCCTACCATGACAGCAGGCCAGGCCAACTGGATGAATGGCAGCAGCTATGCGCAGTACATCGGTCAGCCATCTGCAGTAGCCCAATCGCTGCTGTGGGAAAAAGTACAAACGCTTGATTTCGGTATGGACGCCCGCTTCCTGAAAAATCATGTAGGTGTTACGTTCGACTGGTACCAGCGCGATACCAAAGGCATGCTGCAGGCAACTTCAGTGCCATCTACCTTTGGCACTTCAGGCCCCAGGATTAATGCCGGTAACCTGCGCACCAGCGGCTACGAAATTGCGGTTGATGCGAATTACACAGTTGGCAGAGACATACAGCTGTATGGTACCCTGTCATTTACCGATTACAAAACAAAGATCACCAAATACGATAACCCCAACTTCAACATTGGCCAGAACTACGTAGGCAAAACTTACGGTGAAATCTGGGGCTTTGAAACAGACCGTTATTTTACGGCAGCTGACTTTGATGCTTCCGGCAAACCTGTTGCAGGCGTAGCCGACCAAACCAACCTGAAATCAGGCAACTTTAACTTCGGCGCAGGTGATGTGAAATACAAAGACCTGAACGGCGATGGGAAAATTGACGGCGGTAAATCAACACTGAACGATCATGGTGATCTGAAAGTGATTGGCAATACCGAACCACGTTATATCTACAGCGCGCGTTTGGGTGGCTCATGGAACAACTTCGATCTGGATGTATTTATCCAGGGCGTAGGCAAACGTTCATGGTGGGGTACCGGTCAAACCATTTTACCGTTGTACCAGAGCATCGATATCCTGTATGCGAACCAGATGGACTACTGGACACCCACACACACCGATGCACGTTATCCCAATCCTTTCCCTGGTAACGGAACAGGTACAGTTGGCGGCATCAGCGCCGGCGGCAATAACTTTTACCCGCAAAGCAAATACCTGTTGAACCTCGCCTATTGCAGGTTGAAAAACGTAACCTTTGGTTATACGTTGCCAAGAAAATTGCTGAGCAAATACAATATCCAGAAATTACGCTTCTATGTGAGCGGGGAAAACCTGGCAGAAATATCTAATGTAGGTGCGCCGATTGATCCTGAAATTACAACAGGTGAAACAAGCGGTATTGGCAGAACCTGGCCGTTTATGCGTTCTTATTCATTCGGTTTACAACTTACATTCTAACAAACTGATCAACGAAGCTAATTTTTCAAATATGAAATCAAAAAAAGCTTTATTGCCGATGTTGCTGCTCATATGCACTTCAATGGCATGTAAAAAATACGTCGACGTAACCAACCCGGATACTTTTATAGATCCGTATTACTGGAAAGATGAAAACAGCGTAAAAGCCTACAGCTGGGAATTTTACAACCTGTTCACCGGCTATGGCAACGGCAGTTCTGCCAGCGGCGATTTCTACTTTCCCTCTTTAACCGACGACCAGGCTGCTGCTACTTTTACGCAGTACCCGCAAACCACGGCAAGCACCAACGGAAGCTGGTTCTTTGGTTACATACGCAAAGCCAATATACTGCTGGAGCGTGTAGACCTGGCAAGTATGAGTGATGAAGCCAAAAACAACTGGAAAGGTATCGCACACTTCTTCAGGGCTTACCAGTATTTTCAGCTGGTACAAACCTTCGGAGATGTACCCTGGTTCAGCCATTCAATGGACATCAGCGATTCTGCCAATATTTATAAACCACGTGACCCGCGTGCCCTGGTAATGGATAGTGTAAAAGCCGATCTTGACTTTGCCATTGCCAACCTGCGCGCCAATGCCGGTGATAATACAGTAAACAGGGACGTGGCTCTCGCCCTGCAGTCAAGGGTGTGTTTATATGAAGGTACTTACCGCAAATACCACATTGAGTTGAAACTGCCCAATGCCGATGATTACCTCAAAGCATCGCAGGATGCCAGCAGCAAACTGATGGCTTCAACTTATGCGCTTTCGCCCGATTACCAGGCCAATTACAACTCTGTAAACCTGGGTACCAACAAAGAGATGATCCTGTATAAAAGATATGAACCCGCTTATTTAACCCATTCACTGATTGCTTATAACTACAGCAGTACTGCTATGAATGGCTTGTCTAAAGCAGCGGTTGAATCATACCTGTGTTCAGATGGTTTACCCATCAGCAGCTCTCCCCTGTACAAAGGCGACAATACCATTGCTGATTTAACCACCAACCGCGACAGGCGTTTGAAAGTAACCATCGATACCGCTGCACTTTGCTACACCGGTAACCCGCTGGGTTCCTTCAGCTCAAGCACCGGTTACAGACCCACCAAGTTTTTGCCTGCAACCATTGATCTTACGCAGGTACAGATTGGTACAAACGTAACAGACGCTCCCCTGTTCTGGCTTTCTGAAATATACCTGAACTATGCAGAAGCAAGCGCAGAGCTGGCAGATGATGGTAAATACAATATCGTACAGTCTGATATTGACAACACCATCAACAAACTGCGCGCCCGTGCTAAAGTGGCCCCGCTTTTACTGAGCAATGTGCCCAACGATCCCAAAAGAGATCCTTCTGTAAGTGCATTACTTTGGGAAGTACGCCGCGAAAGAAGAGTGGAACTGATGATGGACGGTTTCCGCCTGCAAGACCTGTACCGCTGGAAAAAAGGCGATTACATGGACAGTAACAAGAACCCCGATTCATTCCTCGGTGCACACGTACCTGCAAACGGAAAAGTAACATTGAATGCTGACGGTTACATCATGCCGTACAAGGCTACCTTGCAGAGAGTGTTTGTAGATCCCAAAAACTACTTATCAGCAATCCCAACCAGCCAGATATTGTTATACCCTGCTGCCATACAAGCCAGCATGCAAAACCCGGGCTGGTAAGCAATTCCCTTTCCTTTTTGTCAACCGGAAGCCATCGTGCTTCCGGTTGTATTTTAGCCATAGCATAATAACCATTCCATGATAAAAACATCCATGCTTACCGCGTTGCTGCTGCTGTTACTGCTGCAAACACGCGCACAGCAGTTCCGCTTCGCTTTTGTATCTGACACACATATCGGCAGCAACAATGCCGATGAAGACCTCCGCAGAACCGTTCGCGACATCAATGCCAATCCTGCCTTGCAGTTTGTAGTACTCACAGGAGACATCACCGATTTTGGCGCAGACAGGGAATTTACACTCGCCAAAACCATACTCGACAGCCTAAACAAACCCTGGTACATTATACCCGGCAACCACGATGCCAACTGGAGCGAAAGCGGTGCCAACAGTTTCAAAACCATTTTTGGCAATGAATGCTTCGCCTTTACACACGGCAACTTTTTATTCGTAGGCACCAGCTCTGGTCCAAACATGCGCATGGGGCCCGGGCAAGTGCCGCGTGAGCACATCGTGTTCCTCGATTCTGTGCTCAACAGCAAAAAAAATGCAGGCAAGCGTTTGATATACCTTAACCATTACCCGCAGGATAGCGCACAAAACAACTGGTACGAAGCCATTGACCGTATTAAAAAAGCCGATATTGAACTCGTATTGTGTGGCCATGGCCACTCTAACCATGCCTACTCTTTTGAAGGCATACCCGGTGTAATGGGCCGCTCTAACCTGCGCGCGAAAGATAGCCTGGGCGGTTACAACATTGTTACCTTCAGCAACGACAGCGCATGGTTCAATATTAAAAAGCCAGGCTTGCCCGAAGGCCCTGTGTGGACACGCACTGCCTTGTTCAATCACCATTACGAAAAAGACACTACACAATATTACCGCCCCTCGTTCTCCGTAAACACACAATACCCTTCCATTAAACAGGTATGGCAATACAAGGCATCGAGCGATATTGGTGCAGGCACTGCTATAATGGGTGATAATGTAATCAGTACTAATACAGGTGGTGAAATTTTCGCATTGAATGTAAAATCAGGCCGTGTGCAATGGCGTTTTAAAACAAGCGGAAAAATTTACTCCACCCCTGCTGTGGCAGGCAACAGTGTTGTGGTAGGCTCAAGCGATCATTTTATTTACTGCCTCGACAACAAAGGCAAACTGCGCTGGAAAGTGCAAACAGAAAAGCCTGTAGTGGCTTCTCCAATTATCGGTAACAACATCGTTTACATTGGCGCTTCTGATGGCCATTTCAGGGCAATAGACCTGCAGAGTGGCAAACCAGTGTGGGACTTTGGCGATGTAAGCGGCTTTGTGGTCAGCAAGCCGTTGCTGTACCAGGGCAATGTATATTTCGGCTGCTGGAACAATGATTTTTATGCGCTTGACCAGGCCACCGGCAAACTGGTTTGGAAATGGAGCAATGGTACCACCAACCGCATGTATTCACCTGCAGTGTGCACACCTGTAGGCACAGGCGGCAATGTATTTATCGTAGCGCCCGACCGCTATATGACATCTTTCAACGCAGCCACCGGTGCTGTTAACTGGCGTGTGCAGCCACCCAAGCAACGCGTACGCGAATCAATGGGGCTTTCGGCAGACAGCAGTATGATTCATGTAAAAACCATGGAAGGAGAAGTATACGGCGTAGCAGCCAGTGCGCAGCAAATGAATTTTATATGGCAGGCCAATGTGCAGCTGGGATACGAATTGTGCCCATCTACCTTAGTTGAACAAAACCATATACTGTTTGTACCTACACACTCCGGTATGGTATGTGCCATCGATAAACAAAGCGGCAATGTACTGTGGCAGCACAAAATTTCCAACTGCCTCGTCAACAGCATTATGCCGGTAAATGAACACAACATTATTGTAAGCACTATGGACGGACAGCTCACCTCCCTCTCGTTCTAAGCACTGCTTTCATAATTAAAAAGGGCGCAAAGAATAACATCTTTGCGCCCTTCATGTTTAAAAAATTTTCGCTGCAATCACTTACAAAAAAATTAACCATTCACTATTCAATATCGTTTAGTTAACGGCTCCTTTGTGAATTTTGTGGGTTTTCCCTTTGTGTTCTTTGTCCATAGGACTCCTTCGGAGCGGTAAAAATATAAATCACGCTTAACTAAACGACATTGATTCACTATTCACCGGCTCTTTATCCCTCACTAATAAAAAAAGATATAACCAATAAATATCGCAATCACCGCACCTATAAATTCTGTTAATAAACCTGCACTAATGGCATACCGCGGGTTTTTAATGCCTACACGGCCAAAGTACAGGGCAATGATATAAAAAGTACTGTCTGCCGTGCCATGAAAAATGCAGGCAATCTTACCTGCAAAACTATCTGGTCCGTAGGCCTTCATTACATCCAGCATCAGCCCTCTTGCGCCGCCGCCGCTGAAGGGTTTCATCAGCGCAACAGGCAGGGCCGGCGTAAATTCTGTATTAATACCGGTTAAATGAATAAGCCAGGTAATACCCTGCACCATAAAATCAAGCGCACCACTGTAGCGGAATACACTAATGGCTACCAGCATACCGGTGAGGTAAGGTATAATCTGCAATACCACCCCAAATCCTTCTTTGGCGCCTTCAATAAACGTATCGAATATGGCAACCTTTTTAAAAACGCCTGCCAGTATAATGCCCACGATAATCACCATCAGCGTAAGGTTGCCAAATACCTTGCTGAAGTTTTCTTTCTGTTCGGGTGTCATCATACCCACACCCGCCATCATTAAGCCAACAATGCCAACCAGGGCCAGCAGCCAGAGAACCAGCGTACTATCCCAGCGCAGCTTCTGTTTAAAGCTAAGCACAAATATGCCTGCCAGCGTGGTACACACAGTACCCAATACACAGGGAATAAACACACTCGACGCCTGCGTGGAATGCATGCTTACGCGGTAAGCAATTATAGATAAAGGAATCAATGTTAACCCGCTGGCATGCAGCACCAGGAACATGATCTGTGAATTGCTGGCCTTGTTTTTATCCGGGTTCATTTCCTGCAGGCTTTCCATGGCTTTGAGGCCAAAAGGGGTGGCTGCATTATCAAGGCCCAGCATATTCGCGCTGAAGTTCATTACCATTTGCCCCATGGCCGGGTGGTTATCGGGCACTTCGGGAAACAGGCGTTTCATTAATGGGTTCAGTCTGCGCGCCAGCCAGTTAACACCACCTGCTTTTTCCGCAATGTTCATAATGCCCAGGAAAAACACCATGGTACCTGCCAGCGGCAGCGATACATCCATCACCGCGATTTTGGCAGTATCGAACATTTTTTCTACCAGCACCTGGAAAATAGCATTGTCATGCAGAAAAGCAAATTTGCACAAGGCCACAGCAAAACCGATGACAAAAAATCCAACCCAAACAATATTTAACGCCATACCCGGAATTTAAGCAGTTTGGCGTTCTCAATAGCCCGCAAGTACAGAAAAACGCCGCCAAAAAGCTAAAAATAAATGTTTCTTTCTGCTTTCCGGCGAATCTGTACTTTTGCGGCCGGAAAAAGTTGGAAACAACCGCTTTTTCGCAGCAGGCAATGCAACCATTCTCTGAAGGACTTCTTTGGAGAACCAATGGAAGCATTGAACAATGCAACTATCAATTAGCAACATTTAAATTTTAGATAATGGCTTTACAAGCAGGTATCGTAGGATTGCCCAACGTTGGTAAATCTACCTTATTCAATGCCTTGAGCAATGCAAAGGCACAGGCTGCCAACTTTCCTTTCTGTACCATAGAACCCAACGTGGGTGTTATTACCGTACCCGATGAACGTTTAATTGAGCTGGAAAAGCTGGTTAAACCCAACCGCGTGGTACCTACCACTGTTGAAATTGTAGACATTGCAGGCCTTGTAAAAGGTGCCAGCAAAGGCGAAGGCCTCGGTAACCAGTTCCTCGGCAATATCCGCAGCACCGACGCCATTATTCATGTGCTGCGCTGCTTCGACGACGATAATGTGATTCACGTAGACGGTAAAATTGATCCCGTAAGCGATAAAGAGATCATTGATACCGAACTGCAGCTGAAAGACCTTGAAAGCGTGGAAAAGAAAATAGCACGCAACGAAAAAATGGCACGCACAGGCAGTGATAAAGAAGCCCTGCGCGGACTGGAAATTCTGCAGGCCATGAAAGCACACCTGGAGCAGGGTAAAAATGCCCGTGCTTTTGCTGTAACACCCGAAGACAAAGAGAAACATTTATACGACCTGTTCCTGCTTACCATTAAGCCGGTGATTTATGTATGTAATGTGGATGAAAAATCGGTGGTTACCGGTAACAAACACACACAGGCAGTACAGGAAGCAGTGAAAAATGAAGACGCGGAAATATTGTTTGTAAGCGCTGAAATTGAAAGCGAAATCGCCGTAATGGAAAGCTTTGAAGACCGCCAGATGTTCCTCACCGATCTTGGCCTTACAGAAAGCGGTGTTGCCAGGCTTATCAAATCCACCTACAAACTGCTGCACCTGGCCACTTACTTTACCGCAGGTGTACAGGAAGTACGCGCCTGGACCATCACCAAAGGCATGCTGGCCCCGCAGGCTGCAGGTGTTATCCACAGCGACTTTGAAAAAGGCTTTATCCGTGCAGAGGTGATTAAATATACCGACTTTGTAAAATTCGGCTCAGAAGCTGCCTGCCGCGACAATGGCAAACTGGCCGTACAAGGCAAGGATTACCTGGTAGAAGACGGCGATATCATGCACTTCCGCTTTAACGTATAACAACACGCATATTATAAAAAAAGCCACTCAGTGAGTGGCTTTTTTTATTAGTCTGTATAACTGCGTTATGGTTGTTGTGTGGGCTGTTGCTGCACAGGCGCCAGGTGTTCGGCCTGAAATTCCACTACCATTACCTGCCCCAGGCTCTGCAAACGCACATATACCTTGCGTTTGCCCGATGTGCGCACCACCGTGCCTTCCTGGTCCATAAAAATGCCCTGGTTTACCCTTATGCGGCTGTCTTTCTCAAAGCTTTCAATGCTTTGAATAGTAATCTGCGCATCTTTCTGCATTAGGTACGATTTTATGGAACTGATTTCTTCCTCCCGTATAACAGCAGGTTTGCCCAGGTAAAACACAAAATTCAGCACGCCGTCTGTTTGCAGTACCTGCAGCCGGTCGGCCTCTGCAATGCGTACAAAAACATAAGACTTGAATACAGGATCTTCCACTACCTTCTTGCGGTCACTCCACTGGCGCACCTCTTTTTGCAGGGGACACCAGCTCTCAATCCCTTTTTTAATGAGTGTTGTGTTGATCTTTTTTTCCCAACGGGGTTTTGTATATAGCGCAAACCATTTCTTGTCATTTGCTGCAGTACTCATGTCTCACTTTTATTGTTGGAACAACAATGATAATGAAATTCCAGTGATTTCAAATCAGCTAAAAAAAATTGAGCATTGCTCAAACGTGCAATGCTCAATGTTATGTTTACATACAACTGTTATTTTTTTGCAGACAATGTATGCTCTTTCGCAGCTACATCGCCCAGTATTTTAGCAGTTGCATCAATGTATATATCGGTGCGCAGGTTCTTCAGCCATTGCTGGTAGCGTTCGCCTTTTGCTTTATCAGGGTTGTTGAAGTAACGGTCTTTATCGGCTGCCAGCGCTGTTACGTTCATTTCTTTTTTCAGCTTCAGTGCCGCTTCGCTTTCTTTTACCACAGCGCGCAGTTTTTTCTGCTCATCGCGGTACTGTACCAGGTTCAGGCTGTATTCCTTGTCAACGTTTTTATTCAACCACGCTGTATTCTGGCGTATGGTTTTAAACGAACTGCTGGTATCCACGCGTTTTACAGCTACCTGTTTTACCGCATCCAGGTCAAGCCCGCCTTCCCATGGTGTAAAGGCAGACTGCGGAATCTGGTCCCATTTCAGCGCAGCAGGATTGTCTTTCTCACGCAGTTTCCAGTATTCGTACGAATCGGGCAGCACAACATCGGGTGTAACACCTTTCAGCTGGGTAGAGCCGCCGTTGATGCGGTAGAATTTCTCGAAAGTTAATTTCAGCGCACCGTACTCGGTTCTGCCACTGAACATATCAATGGGCTTACCCAGTGGCAGGCTTTTCTGCACCGTGCCTTTACCAAAGGTAGAAGTGCTGCCCACGATAATACCGCGTTTGTAATCCTGTATGGCGGCAGCGAATATTTCAGAAGCAGATGCACTCAGTTCATTTACCATTACGGCAAACGGACCATCGTAAATCATATTGCTGTCGTTATCGCTTAGTACCTGCGGCAGGCCATCCCTGTCTTTCACCTGCACTACAGGGCCATTCTTCACAAACAGGCCAACCATCTGCACTACTTCGTATAATGAGCCGCCGCCGTTGTTGCGCAGGTCAAGTATAATGCCGTCTACCTTTTCAGCTTTCAGTTTCAGCACTTCCATGGCAATATCGGCTGCGCAATGTGCGCCGTTCTGTTTTTCAAAATCAACATAAAACTCCGGCAGGTATATGTAGCCTATTTTCCTGTTGCCGTTGGCTACAATAGCGCTGCGGGCAAAAGCTTCATCCTGCACAATCTCGTCACGTACCAGCGATACCACTTTTACAGTACCATCTGCTTTTTTCAGCGTTAAACGCACTTCTGTGCCTTTGTTGCCGCGAATCAGTTTCACGGCATCTTCCACACCCAAACCGGTAATATCGGTAAAATCGCCCTGGCCCTGCGCCACTTTGGTGATCACATCATTTACCTGCACCTGGCCGCTTTTCCATGCAGGGCTGCCTGCTACCAGGCTTACCACTTTCACGGTACCGTCTTCTTCACGCAGCTGTGCACCTATTCCGTAGAAACGATTACTCATTTCTTCATCAAAAGCGCGTTTTTCTACAGGAGGAAAATAGTTTGTATGCGGGTCCATATCGCCTGTAATGGTATTTACAAACAGGCTAAACAGGTCTTCTTCTTTGTATCGCGCCTTCATTCGGTTGAAGTTGCGGTCCATCATCTTTAAAACTTTGGCCCTTGCATCTGCTTCCAGCTGATCGTCTTTTTTGTTGTGGATAGAATCCGTTGCCTTGCTTTTTTCGCGTTGATCAAGCTGGTCTGAATAGTTTTCCAGCGTAAGGTATTTCAGGCGCTTTCTCCACTGCTCCCTGCGCGCATTAAGGTCTGCCGGGTAACTCAGCGAATCACCTTCCAGCTGTACAGTTTCGTTATCGGTGAACGTAAAAGGCTGCACCAGCACTGATTTATAAATAGCCATGGCCTCATCTACCCTTTTGGTGTAAATAGCAGCCACTGCGGGAAAAAAGGCAATGGGTGCGCCATGAATTTCATCGTCGATGGTTAATTCATATTTTTTCAGCGAATCAATATCTGAAGCAAGAAACAGGTTTTTATCAGGATCAAGATCACCGAGATACTTCCTGAAAATTTCTTTGGAGAAATTGTCATCGATGGTTTTGGGACTGTAATGCTTTTGCTCGAGGATAATGCCCACTGTAGCCAGCAGCTTCTGCTGTTTGGCCAAAGTGCTTTCATCTCCCCCCCTGCTAAACGCCCAGAATGTTACACCTAACAATGCTATCAGCAATAAGGGAAGAACTTTTCTGCTCATCATGATTCTTAATATTTTTCGGGTCATTGCATCAAAAATAACGTAATTATCATATCGTTAAACAAGCCGCATGCCGTAATTAACAAAGGTTTTCGGCGGGTATGGACAAAGATGTTCAAACATTTTTCAATAAAACTTTACCAGATATTTTGTTCTATTCAATTTTTTTCTATTTTTGCACCCCCTACCGATAATACGGAAGAATGGGACACGGAGGTTGTAGCTCAGTTGGTTAGAGCGTCAGTTTGTGGCACTGAAGGCCGGGGGTTCGAGACCCCTCATCCTCCCTTCACCAAATCATTAAACCTTGTAAGCAAGTAACGTTTACAAGGTTTTTTTATACACTAAAACCGGAATATGAACACCTGGCTGCTCCTCACTCCTTTAATTGCCGCAGTTACAGGATGGATACTCAACAGTATTGCCATCCGGTTCATGCTCCGTTCGCTGTTACAACGCCGCCGTCAAATGGCCGAACAGGTTGCCGGCCTGGTAAGTGAAAAGATTTTTTCGTTTGAACAGGTTGAGCAACAGATTACAGATCCTGCTAATATCGAAAAAGTATTGCCTGAAGTGGAAGCGCATATTGATCATTTCTTACGCGTAAAGCTCAGCACTGCAATGCCCATGATCAGTATGTTTATCGGCGATAAGACCATTAACCAGCTGAAAGAGGTATTTATGACCGAACTGCGGTTGCTTTTCCCCTCCCTGCTCAGTAATTACGTGCAAACGTTAAAAAAAGATACAGACATACAACAAATCATCACCAGCCGCATAATGGGGCTCAACGATGTTATGCTGCAATCCAAACTCCGCACACTGCTTGCTCCGCAGCTGCGCATGTTCAGGATTACAGGCGCTGTTACCGGTTTTATCATCGGTGGCATCCAATTACTTGTGTTTGTGATTGCCTAATTTCTACTCCTACATACCGAATAAATAAATGGTTTGGTGCAAACCTTGCAGTCCTTTGTATAGGTAATGTACCACACATCAGGTATGTGTATGGCCTGCGGCCACTATATTATCGTTTATAAGCAAGCAATAAAAAGAGGAATACAAAACAAAGCCATGATTAAATCGCTCTCGATCTGGATGATGTTCACCCTGTGTGTTGTCACCACCCTTTACGCCCAGATGCCAGGCGGCGGTGCAGGCCGGCCTCGCGGTGGCGGCGGCAACTTCAATGTGGGTCATCTGTACGGCAAAATTGTTGACAGCAAAACCAACAAAGGTATTGATGCTGTTTCTGTGCAGGTTATTGGTACCAAGTTCGATACCGTAACAAAAAAACCAAAAGATGCCATTCTCGGCACCGTTATTACACAAGCCAACGGCGACTTTAGCTTCGACAACCTTCCTGTATTCGGTAAAATGCGCCTGCGCGCTACTGCAGTAGGTTATACCGATTATGATGCACCCGTAGGTTTTGATATCAAACGCCCTGATGCCAGCAGCGGACAAAACCCGCAGGACAGGATGCAGCAAATGATGGGCATGGTTGATAAAGACCTTGGCAACATCAAGATAAACACATCAGATGCCAACCTCGGCAACGTTACCGTTACGGCAACTGCCAAACAGTTTTTTGAAATGGGTGTTGACCGCAAGGTATTCAACGTTGATAAAAACCTCGTAAGCTCTGGCCAAACCGCTACAGAAGTAATGAAACAGATCCCTTCTGTAAACGTTGACATTGATGGTAACGTTACCCTTCGCAACGCATCGCCCACGCTGTTTGTAGACGGCAGGCCCACTACGCTTACCATGGACCAGATACCTGCAGACATTATTGACCGTGTGGAGCTCATCACCAACCCATCTGCCAAATTCGATGCATCCAGCGGCGGCGGTGGTATTCTGAACATTGTGCTGAAGAAAAACCTGAAGAAAGGTTACAACGGCGGCATAAGAGCAGGTATTGACGCACGCGGCAAATACAACGCAGGGGCAGATCTTAACTACCGCCAGGGTAAATTCAACATCTTCCTGAATGGTAACTATAACCAGCGCAAATCTAAATTCACCAGCACTACAGACAGGCAAAACCTTACCACACCACCAAGCACTGTACACCAGGAGCTGAGCAATGGCGTAAACAATGGCGAGTTTGCATTTTTACGTGGCGGGTTTGACTTCTTTGCCGATAACCGCAATACTTTTACCGTAGCAGGCAGTTATGTGCATGGCAGCTTTAAAAACACGCAGCCCTCTATTGTCGATTCAACCATTGACAATACCTTCGCCTCTACCAGCAACCTCAACTCACTGAGCAAATTCCAGTTCAGAAACGTTGGCGGACAGCTGAGCTACAAACACAACTTCTCTAAAAACGGGCACGATCTTACTGCCGATGTTAACTATAACAAAAGCACCAACGACAACAACAGCTCGGTAGCTACTTCTATCTTTAACCAGGATGGCAGCAGCAAATTCCCTTCTCGCACACAGGCAACACAGGGTGATGGTCACAACAGCAACCTCACCATTCAAACCGACTACGAGAACCCACTTACCGACAACTCAAAACTGGAGGGAGGGTTACGTGCATCAATCCGTAATTCAACCAGTAATTCATACCAGTTTTATGATGATACGCTGAACACGTTGTTTTCAAACAGGTATAAGTATACCGATGCAGTGTATGCTGCCTATGGCACCTACAGCTTTAAAGCCAACCGCTTTAATTTCCAGCTGGGTATGCGTGCAGAAAGCTCCAACTACCACGGTACATTGATCGATGGCGCAAGTCATGGCCGGGATACAGCTTTTAAAGTTACCTATCCCATTGCCCTGTTTCCGAGCACCTTTATCACGTATAAATTGAATGATAAAGAAGATATCCAGTTAAACTATTCACGTAAAGTAAACCGGCCCAACTTCTTCCAGCTACTGCCTTCGTTAAACGTAAGCGATCCGCAGAACCCCAGTATCGGTAACCCTGGTCTTAAACCCGAGTTTACCAATGCCTTCGAATTGTCTTACAACATCAACTACGCACATGGCGGCAACTTCCTGGCAACAGCCTTTATGCGCCATTCAAGCGATCTCATCACCAGCTATCTTTACCTGGGGCCCAACCCGGTAAACCCTGCAGGTGACAGCGTTACCTACAGCAGTTACATCAATGCCAACAGCAGCAACACATACGGCCTTGAATTAACCAACAAGCTTACCCTGCTCAAATTCTGGGATCTTACATTGAACGTAAACCTGTTCAATTCCAAAATAAACACTGCCAACATTAAAGGCGCAGGTGAAAGCAATGAACGTTTCAGCTGGTTTGGTAAAATGAACAACACCTTCAAACTGCCACATGGCTTCTCTATCCAGTTCAGCGGCGACTACCAGGCTAAAACCGTATTACCTGCCAGCAGCGGCGGTGGCGGCAATGGCGGTGGTGGCGGCGGCGGTGGCCGTGGCGGCGGATTTGGCGGCGGCAACCTCGGCGCAGCGCAGGGTTATATTAAACCACACTATGGTTTTGATGCAGCCATTAAAAAAGACTGGACCTGGAAAGGTGGTAACAGTGCTTCTGTTTCACTCAGCATGAACGATATCTTCCGCACACAGGTGTATAACACTTATGCGCAAAGCGACTTCCTGATCCAGAACCAGTACCGCAGAAGAGACCCGCAGTTACTGCGCCTCAACTTCAGCTACCGTTTCGGTAAATTCGACGCCAGTCTCTTTAAACGCAAAAGCAACAAAGGTGGCGACAGCGGCTTGGATATGATGGGCAGCGGCGGCTAGTGCGAACATCGAGACAGTGAATAGTGAATAGTCAATAATGAAAAAGGCTCCGTTACCGGAGCCTTTTTCATTATGTTATGTTGAACCCGAAAAATTCACTACTCACTACTCACTACTCACTATTGACTATTCACTTGCCTTTTTTCACTCACGGGCGCAGTCCTACTGTATTTCCTCCAGCAGCTTCTTGCCTTCTGCTTTCAGCGCCACATCGTCGGGTGTGCGTGTGGGCAGTTTTACCAGCTTGTTCAATACATCCAGGGCTTTGGCCGGTTCACGGTTAGCCTGGTAGGCCTTGGCCAGGTCGAGGTAGTTGGCAGCGAAATAGGGTTCAAGCGTTCTGCATTTTTCAAAATACATAATGGCAGAATCCAGCCCGGCAGGCGGCAGCCCGCCATACAATGCCTTTACGGCGGTTTTCTTGATCCAGGAAAGATTGATCATTTCAAAATGCCATTTGCCTTCCACATAGTTGGCTTTGCCAAAATTGGGATTGGCGGCAATTGATTTATCGGCATATTGCTTAATCTGTTTTACATACGCTACCGTTTTTTTATTTTCGGTTTCTACTTCCGTCATTTTACCGCAGGCAAGTGCCATGGCATAATTGGCGCTGGCACTGTCGGCCGCAAAACCAATTTCCTGCGTAGCCAGTTGCAGTGCGTCGTTGTAGTATTTGGCTTTGGCATTTTTATCGGTTTGCCTGGCGCCGATGGCGCAGCTCAGCTCTGTAGCTTTGGTAAAGGCGAGCATGTTTTTGGGATCTGCTGCAATAACCGATTTGTATTTTTCAAGGGCCTGTTCATCTTTCAGCTGCTTTTCGAGGTTATCTGCTTCTTTCAGCAGCAGGTTTACATCCTGTGCTGCAGCAAACAGCGGCATGGCAGCCAATACAGATACAATAAGTAACTTCATGTATAGATGCTATTGGTTAAACGTTTTCGTTTGCTTCCCTCGCTGCACTGTAACGAATGCCTATTACACCCTCAAAACCAACAATGGGTGGCTGTTGCTTTTTAAGATATAGCTGTACAGTGTGAATAGGTGCAAATGTATTGAACAGAGAATGTGCCATGTTATGCAACACGGTTTCCAGCAGGTCTTCCCGCTGCTCCATTACCTGTTTAATCAACGAATATACACTTACATAGTCAAGTGTATCATCAATAGTGCGGGGCGGAAAATACCCGGGCTGATACACAATGGTCACATCCAATTCAAAACGGTTACCCAACCGTTTCTCTTCTTCATATAAACCATGATAGGCAAAAAACTGCAGTGCAGATAATTCGATGGTAAGCATGTTTGTTAAGCTGTTAGCCGCAAACCCATAGCTGCCGGCTCTTTTATTCAGGAAGAAACATCCCGCACAATCCAAAGGGCATCAGCCGGCAGCTGTGTTACCACAGCCACCCGCTTCCCTTAATCTATTAAAACAGCTGCGAGCTGCAAGCCTGTTTCCTTTACATCGCAGCGATAAGTGCACACATTATGTAATAAACTTCAAACAGTCCCGCTACGATCATCCCGACTATCGGCGCTTACAGCCCGATGCTTCCCAAATAGCGTTCCGCATCCAGCGCAGCCATACAGCCGCTGCCTGCAGCAGTAATTGCCTGGCGGTATATTTTATCCTGCACATCACCTGCAGCAAACACACCTTTTACATTGGTTTGCGCGGTGCCGGGAATGCTTTGTATATAACCCGCTTCATCCAGGGTCAGGTAATCTTTAAAAATATCGCTGTTGGGCTGGTGACCAATGGCCACGAAAAATGCGCTAACCGGCACCGTTGTGTTTTCACCGCTCTGCACATTGCGGATGGTAACGGCTTCTACCTTTTTCTCGCCTACCACTTCCACGGTTTCTGAGTGCCAGTATACTTTAATGTTGGGTGCATTTTTAACCCTGTCCTGCATCACCTTGCTGGCTTTCATGCCATCTTCGCCTTTGCGCACAATCATGTGTACCGCAGTGGCCAGTTTGCTCAGGTATAAAGCTTCTTCACAGGCAGTATCGCCGCCACCTACAATGGCTACTTCCTTACCCCTGAAAAAGAAACCGTCACACACGGCACAGGCGCTAACGCCATAACCGTTCAAGCGTTCTTCACTTTCCAGGCCCAGCCATTTGGCCGATGCGCCGGTAGCAATAATCACCGAATCAGCCTCTACCAGTTTCTCTTCGTCAATCCATACCTTGTGTACGGGACCGCTGAAATCAACCCTGGTAGCCAGTCCGTAACGGATATCTGCACCCATACGTACCGCCTGTTTTTCAAAATCCACCATCATTTCGGGGCCTTGTATGCCTTCGGGGTAACCGGGGTAGTTTTCTACTTCTGTAGTAATGGTCAGCTGCCCGCCGGGTTGAATGCCCTGGTACAATACGGGTTTAAGATTGGCACGGGCCGCATAAATAGCAGCGGTATAACCTGCCGGACCAGAACCTATAATTAAACAATGCACTCTTTCTGTTGCTGTTGTTCCCTTTTCCATGCAATTTTTTTTAGTAACGTAATGACGTGCAAAAATATCGAACCCTTACGCTATTATGTTCACGGGTTTTACACAAACATTTGTTATTTGGGGATAATAAGCGTCTGGTATTGGGAAGTATAGCCGCAAAATGCACCCAACGCGTTATTACTCACGTTGCCCAGCACTTTTATGGGGCTCGAAAAGGGGTTGCCGTTGGTTTGGTAATCGTAATCCCAGGTACGCCAGAAATCGTAAGTAGCTTTATTGATATTGCTCAGTTTCACAGTCACTGTATCGCCGTGCATAAAAACGCCATAATTATCACTGATAATATTGAGCTGCAGTCCGCGGTTATACCCTCTGTCAATCTGCAGGTTGTAAGTAGTACCGTCTGTCAGCTCATCATCAAAAACCGAGGGCAAACCGGCATAAAAACTCTCGCTGTTGGTGCGGGTATAGTAACGTACATAATTACCAAAACCGGCCGGGTCGGTAAAACGGCCCCAGAGCACCACGCTTTCAGAATCTTTGGCATTGGGTGCGGGTTTCCACCACAGTGAATCCAGTGTTTTAGCCAGTGGCGGAACAGTTGTTACGGCAGTATACTGCTGGCTGTCAACCTCAATATGCAGCGTGTACTGCCGCCCGGCGCGGCCATTGAAATAACTGGTTTGCGCGGGCGCATAATACCAGAACACCTGCCCCATCAGCGTGTAATTGTACTCGGTAAGCGGGTAGTTCTGGTTCCCGTCTGAAATAGAAACCCTGGCATTGTGTACGTAAGATTGCTGCAGCTGTGCGGCGGTAATGGTATCGAAATAGCTGAACGAGCGGGTAAGTATTACCTGCGGCGGCATGCCGCTTTCAATAGTGCCATCTACCACCAGCAGCTGCGATTGGTGGTCGGGCACCAGGTGTACTGTTTTTTCACATGCGGTAAATGCAATAAGATAAGCGAGCCAGAAACCCTTTTTCAGCATAAGGCAGGTATTAGCGGGGAAGGTATAAGGGTATAACACAAAAAAATGCCCCCTGTTCGCAGGGGGCACTCAAAGAATCTTGTCAACAGGGATAATAATTATCCCAGGTATGCTTTCAGCGCGTTGCTGTAGCGTGCTTTCTGTAGACGTTTAATGGCTCTTTCTTTAATCTGGCGGATGCGCTCTTTGGTGAGATCGTATTTCTGACCAATTTGCTCAATGGTAACACCATTTTCACCATCCAGACCGAAATAGGCGTTTACAATTTCCGCTTCCCTCGGGCTCAGAGATTTAAGCACACGGCGTATTTCTTCACGCAATGAATCTTTCATTACGTCATCGTCGGTGTCGTCACTGCCTTCGAGTAAATCACCCATTGCTACGTCTTCGGCCTCGTGTACCGGGGCATCAAGCGAAGTATGGCGTGTATTGCTCTGGAAAATGTTGTTGATTTCAGTTTCGCTCATTTCCAGGATTTCGGCCAGCTCTTCTGTTGAAGGCTCGCGTTCGTGTTCCTGTTCAAAAGCCATGTAGGCCTTATTAGCCTTGTTATAGGTGCCAATTTTGTTTTGAGGCAAGCGGACTAATCTGCCCTGCTCTGCCAACGCCTGTAAAATGGACTGGCGAATCCACCATACGGCGTATGAAATGAATTTAAAACCCTTGGTTTCATCGAAACGCTGGGCTGCTTTTATCAAACCGAGGTTACCCTCGTTGATCAGGTCGCTAAGAGAAAGCCCCTGGTGCTGGTACTGCTTAGCAACAGATACCACGAAACGCAGGTTCGCCTGCACCAATTTGTCTAAAGCTCTTTGATCGCCCATCTTGATCCGCTGTGCAAGTGTGGTTTCCTCTTCGGGAGTGATCATCGGAATCTTAGAGATTTCCTGCAGATATTTTTCTACCGCTTGCGAATCACGATTGGTGATCTGTGTGGCAATTTTAAGCTGCCTCATAATGGATTATTCTGTTTTATATATAAACGTTCGCTGACAAGAAATTGTTTCAGGGAGGGTGCAGAACATCGGGTTAAAGTATTCTGAAAATACAGAAATGCCTGCAAATTTACGCATCAATCATGGATAATGCTAGCTTTTAACTAAAAAACTGCATAAAACCAGCATAAATTAAAGTTAAAACGTATGATTTTTTATACACAACTATTTGATTTGCAGTTTTTAAATTGCGTTTACCTTAATAACTTCGCTGCATGATAGACTTCAGATCGGATACCGTTACCCGCCCCACAGCCGCCATGCGCAACGCTATGCACCTGGCACCGCTGGGCGATGATGTGTTTGGGGAAGACCCCACCATTAACGCCCTCGAAGCTAAAACAGCTGCATTATTCGGCATGGAAGCTGCCATTTTTTGTCCCAGCGGCACCATGACCAACCAAATTGCCATTAAGTGCCATACCCAGCCCGGCGACGAAGTTATCTGCGATCAGTTATCGCATATTTACCAGTACGAAGGCGGCGGCATTGCATTTAACTCGGGCGCATCGGTGCGGTTATTACAAGGCAACCGCGGCCGGCTTACCGCTGCACAGGTAAAAGACGGAATTAACAACCCCAACGATATACACAAGCCTGTTACCAGCCTGGTATCGCTCGAAAATACTGCCAACCGCGGCGGCGGCAGCTGTTACGATTTTGAAGAAATTCACCGCATCAAGGCTGTTTGCCAGGAGCATAACCTGCCCCTGCATCTCGATGGCGCCCGCCTGTTTAACGCGCTGGTAGCCAAAAAAGAAACGCCATTGCAGTACGGTCAGGTGTTCGACAGTATTTCGGTTTGCCTCAGCAAGGGCCTTGGCGCCCCGGTAGGCAGTGTACTGCTGGGTAAACACGATTTTATCCGCAAGGCGCGCCGCATCCGCAAGGCATTTGGCGGGGGCATGCGCCAGGCAGGCATGCTGGCTGCTGCAGGCATTTATGCGCTTGACAACCATGTAGAGCGGCTGGAGCAGGATCACCAGCACGCCCAGGCCATCGCAGCCGCCCTTGTTAAAAAAGATTTTATTGGCGAAATGTTGCCAGTTGAAACCAATATTCTCATCTTTGAGGTTAAAGAGCGGTTTACCGCCCCACAGCTGTCGGCAGCGCTGAAACAGCAAAACATACTCGTAACAGCCATCTCACCCGTTCAGATGCGCCTTGTGGTTCACCTGGATATTCAACCCGCTATGGTACAACAGACCATTAACGCAATTGAACATTTATAAAAATACCCAACGTGTTGAAATAGTTTTATTGTAAGATGGTGGGATTGTGAGCGTTCAACAGTTATAACAGTGACATTTGCAGAAACGGTTTACCGGCCCGCTAACAGCACCTGCTGCAACCGGCTTTCAAAACCCGGTGAGCTGCGGTAACAATATAACTTACTGTAAACCGTTTTGATGTTTGTATTTGCAATATAAAAACCATATTCTATTTTATGCTTCCCAGAGTGAATCCTACCAACACGCAAGCCTGGTTGTTATTGAAAAGGCATCATGAAGATGAAATGCAGCGCGCTAAAATAAAGGAACTGTTCGCCCACGATGCTGAACGTTTCAGCAAGTTTTCTTTACAGTTTGAAGATATTCTGTTCGATTATTCGAAGAACATTATCAACGCCAAATCGCTGCAGCTGCTGCTGCAACTGGCAGAAGAATGCAAGCTGAAAGAAGCTATTGAAAGCATGTTTACCGGCGAGTTGATCAACGAAACAGAAGGCCGCTCTGTATTGCATACTGCCCTGCGCAATTTCTCAGGCAAACCCGTGCTTAGTGAGGGTAAAGACGTAATGCCCGATGTTCATGCAGTACAGGCACACATGAAAGCCTTCTCAAACGATGTGCTTAGCGGCAAATGGAAAGGCTATTCAGGCAAAAAAATAAAATACATTGTCAATATCGGTATCGGCGGCAGCGACCTGGGTCCTGTTATGGTTACCGAAGCACTGAAACCTTACTGGAAAGAGGTGCAGCCTTATTTTGTGAGCAATGTAGACGGCACCCACATTGCCGAAACACTCAAAAAGGTAACACCCGAAGAAACCCTGTTCCTCATTGCTTCCAAAACCTTTACCACGCAGGAAACCATGACCAATGCACATACTGCGCGTGACTGGTTTTTGAAAACAGCGAAAGATGAGGCGCATGTTGCTAAACACTTCGTGGCACTGAGCACCAACGAAAAAGAAGTAACCAAATTCGGTATCGATAAAGCCAATATGTTCGGCTTTTGGGATTGGGTTGGCGGCCGCTACTCTTTGTGGAGCGCCATTGGCCTGTCTATCGCATTAACCATAGGCTACGATAATTTTGAACAACTGCTCAAAGGCGGTTATGCTGCCGATGAACATTTCCGCAATACCCCGTTTGATAAAAACATTCCTGCCATCATGGCCCTGGTAGGTTTGTGGTATACCAATTTTTATGGTTCACAAACCGAAGCCATTTTACCGTACGACCAGTACATGCACCGCTTCTCTGCTTATTTTCAGCAGGGCAACATGGAAAGCAACGGTAAAAGCGTTGACCGTAACGGCAATGAAGTACACCATGCCACCGGGCCCGTTATCTGGGGCGAGCCAGGCACTAATGGCCAGCATGCGTTTTACCAGCTTATTCACCAGGGCAAAGTGCTGATCCCCTGCGATTTTATTGCACCGGCCATCAGCCACAACCCTATCGGTGACCACCACAACAAACTGCTCAGCAATTTCTTTGCGCAAACAGAAGCGTTGATGAACGGTAAAACCGAGCAGGAAGTAAGGGATGAGTTTTTACAGGCAGGCAAAAAAGAAGAAACGTTTAAAAAACTCGTTCCTTTCAAGGTATTTACCGGCAACCGCCCCACCAACTCCTTCCTTGTAAAAGAAATTACGCCTTACACACTGGGTAATCTCATTGCTTTTTACGAGCACAAGATTTTTGTACAGGGCGTTATCTGGAACATCTTCAGCTTCGACCAATGGGGTGTTGAATTGGGCAAACAACTGGCCAGCAAAATTCTCCCCGAACTCGAAAACGAAGACACCATCTCCGCCCACGATTCAAGCACCAACGGCCTGATCAATGCGTATAAGAAGATGAGGAAATAATTGTTCGATGGCTTAACGGTTTAATGGCTTGATGGCTAAATTACTATCAAGCCATTTTTCTTTTCAACCATCAAGCAATCAAACCATCAAACAATAAAGCCATCAGGCTGCTACTGCTGCCTGAAGCTCCAGCCTATAAATTCCAGTGCATCGGTAATGCCGGTGCGCCAGTACGTCCAGTTGTGGGCGCCGTTGCGCATGCGAAACTCGTGCGGTACGTGTTTTTTGGTTAAGGCAATATGCAGCTGGCTATTGCCGATGGTGAGAAAATCATCGTCACCGCAATCAATCCAGTAACGCACCTTGCTTAATTCGGCGGTCGATTTTTCGTCCACTATTTTAAGCGGTGAGTTTTTATACCAGGCATCGGTTAAGCGTGCCTTGCCTTTCAAATCGCGGCCGTATAGTTTGCCGAATATAAAATTCCAGTTACTGTCGGGTACATCCAGTGCAGCCTGGTCGTCCCATACGGCGGCACTGAAAGGTGCGGCGGCAGCAAACAATTCCGGGTATTTCAGCGCGTAAACAAGCGTGCCATAACCACCCATCGATAAGCCTGCTACGCCACGGTATTTTTTCTCCGCCTTGATACGGTATGTTTTTTCAATGGAAGGCATAAATTCCTTCACAAAAAAGTCTTCATAGTTCTCCTTGCCGTCATAAGCATTAATGTAAAAACTCGAATCGCCGTTGGGCATTACAATAATCATGGGCGGAATGGTGCCATCTGCAATCGCCTTGTCGGCAAAACGGTTTATTTCGCCAAACTGCAGCCAGCCGGTATGGTCATCGCTGAAACCATGCAGCAGGTAAACAACAGGGAAAGTACGGTCAGATGATTCGTAACCTGGTGGCAGGTAAACCACATACTTAACGGGGCGGTGCAAAATGCTGCTTTGAACAGATTGGGTTTCGATAATTTTACCCTGCGCATATTGTGCGTGCGCCGTTTGCAGCAACAGCACAAAAACCAGCAAGGGAAGCATTCGTTGGATGATTGACATATACAGGATGTTTACGTATGGCACAAAAAAAGCCCTTTGCAAAAACAAAGGGCATATAAATCAATTTAATTGAACCGGCATTGTTATAATTACCATTTATCTACTTCGTCTGTGGCAATGTGGCTGGTAGTGGTGATGGGAGCAGCGGCTGCAACAACTACTTCAGCTGCAGGCTCTGCTAATTCTTCCTGAACGGCAACTTCTGCACCATCTTCAGCAGTTTCAGCGTATTCGTGGTTGTAGGCATCAAAGTCAAAATCGGGCATCAGCTCGGTTTTAACGTAGTCTACCGCTTCGTTCAAAGCCTTGATAAACTTGTTGAAATCTTCTTTGTAGAGGAAAATCTTGTGCCTGTCGTAACCATCATCATTGAAACGTTTTCTGCTTTCTGTAATGGTCAGGTAGTAGTCGTTGCCACGGGTGGCACGTACATCGAAAAAATAAGTCCTTCTTTTTCCAGCCCTGATGCGTTTGCTATAAACGCTTTCCATTTTCTTGTCATTGTTTTCGTACGCCACAGTGAAATAGGTTTTGGTTAAACGATTCCTTTAAAGATTACAAATATATGATTGTTTTCAAATTGCCAAAATTTTGGACCAGAAACTTAAAAACTTACCTGCATCAGGCCGCAGATTGATCATTACTTATCTGTAAACGATATAATTCAGCGTAATATCCATTCAAATCCATCAATTCCTGGTGCGTACCCTGTTCAATAATCTCACCATCGTCAATAATAATCACCTGGTCAAAGTTCAGCACCGTAAAAATGCGGTGGGTAATAATAATCGCTGTTTTTTCATTGAGATAATTATACAGGTTATGGATGATCTCGTGTTCGGTTTTTGCATCCACTGCGCTCAGGCAGTCATCAAACAGCAATATGCGTGCATCTTTAATCAGCGCGCGTGCAATAGATACGCGTTGTTTTTGTCCGCCGCTCAGCGTAACGCCGCGCTCCCCTACCATGGTTTGGTAACCTTCGGGCAGGTTTTTTATTTCCCTGTCAATACTGGCATATTGTGCAGCCAGCTCAACCTGCTGCGGCGGTGCGGGTTTATGCAGGCCAAAGCTGATATTGCTGGCAATGGTATCGCTGAACAAAAACACATCCTGGGGCACATAGCTCACCTGGTCGCGCAGGCTTTTTACCGGGAAGGTGTTAATGTCCCTGCCGCCAACAGCAATACTGCCTTCATCAGCATTGTAAAAACGTAGCAGCAATTGCGCCACGGTAGATTTTCCGCTGCCTGTTTTACCCAGTATCAGCACCTTTTGCCCTTCCTTAACTGTAAGCGAAAAGTTTTTAAGTGCCGTAATACCGGTGTGCGGGTAGGTAAATTTCACCTTGTTAAACACAATATCGCCTTTCAGTTCGCCGGGCTGCACACCGGGCGCATCGGCAATTTCGGGAGTGGTTTGCAAAAACTCATTCACCCTTTTTTGCGAGGCGGCAGCGCGTTGTATCATACTTGCTACCGAGCCAATGGCGCTGACCGGGAAAGTGAGCAGGTTAATATAAATTACAAACTCCACAATCAACCCCACCTGCTGGTGATCGTGCAGGGCCATGCGGCCGCCAATCAGTACCGTAATCAGCGTACTAAGACCTACCATCAGGGTCATACTGGGGAAATACACTGCTTCTACCTTGGCCAGGCTCACTGCATTTTTACGGTATTCTTCGCTGTTGCGGGTAAAAAAGTTCAGCATAGAGCGCTCCTGCACAAATGACTTAATAACGCGAATGCCTGAGTAAGATTCCTGCGAGTTAGAGGTAAGCGCCGAAAGCAGGGCCTGTACCTTTTCGCTTTTCTTATAAATAACCGTGTTAACAATATAAATAGTAATCGCGAGCAACGGCAGCGGTGCCAGTACAATCAGCGAAAGGTTGGCATCTTTCCTGAACATAATAATCACGCAAAGGGTAATCAGCGATAGCAGGTTAATGAGGTACATAATGGCCGGGCCGGTAAACATGCGCACCCTGCTTACATCTTCGGCAATGCGGTTCATTAAGTCGCCGGTAGTATGTGTTTTAAAAAAAGAAGCATGCAACTGCTGGTAGTGCTGGTAAACTTCATTTTTCTGGTCAAATTCAATATGCCGGCTCATTACAATAATGGTTTGCCGCATAAAAAACATCAAAATGCTGCGCAGCACTGCCAGTACCAGGATGGTAACACCGCAGGCTGCCACCAGCTGGCCAAAAGGCAGTGTATCAATACGGCTTACCAGCAAACGCATTACACCATCTTTTACCTGGGTGCTGGCAGCTGTTTTAGCGCCCGGCAAATGCTCTACCACCTTACCCATCACATAACCAAACACCTGGGGCGCCAGCACGGCAAAGTAGTTCGACAATATAATAAACACAATACCGGCCGTAAAACGAACGCGGTATTTCCAGAAATATTTTGAGAGAACAGAGAGTTGCTTCAAACGAACACGGTTTTGCGCAAAGTTAGCGCAACTCGTTCAATCGACGTTCAGTGGTACCGGCATTGGCAGCAACACGTGCTTCTTTCGCCGGTGCGGTATTGCGGTTATCAGCGGTTACAGGGTAATATTTATTCAGTCTTTTTTCCGAAAAGCCGTTACGGTAGCGCTGCAACTGCACATCCAGCATGGCCAGGCAGCTTTGCCAGGCTTCTGCAGCCACAGGCGCAGTATTGTTCTCGTTCACGGCAAGGTAAATATTGTGTCCCTGTTCGTTTTCGCTGCCCGTTGCTGCCAATTCAATGGTTGCCCGGCGGTACAGGTACACGGGCATAAAACCGGCATGTGTTTTTTTAAGCAGCATATTCAACCGGTTGGTTTGCGAAAAAGCAATGGGAAAGGCGCCGGCAATTTTTTCGGGGTAATATACCGAAAGCATTACTGCCAGTTCGCCGCCCTGCTGGTAGCCCGATACAAACGAACGGCAGTGGTACTGGCGGTTAATGGTGTGAATAAAACCGGCAATACTGTCCAGCGTATGTTGCATGGTGCGGGTACATACCAATCCTTTTGTATCGCTGCCGTTACCGGTAAAATAAGTGTTCCCGTTGCTGCTGTTGCAATTGCCAAAGGGAATTACCAGGTGCACCGGTTGCGCCAGGGCGCTGTAGGCGGCAATAACACCGGCCGGGTTGGCATCAGGATGCATAAATGCAACAAGCACCGGTATAAAACGCTGGTCACCGCCTGCGTTTAGTACAGTATCAATGTAGCGAAAACCTTTGGTACAATGTACAGTGGGCATGCCATTGGCAGCCAGCAGGGTGTTTACCTGCAATAAAACAACCAGGGCTAAAAAAGTTCTCATAAGGAAAAACGGTTATGGATAAATAAGGCTGTAAACACGCAATTAGCCGCAAAATGCATACTTAATGTGCCTGGGGGGACACAGCATTTTGTTCATTGTTTTTCTTGAGAACTGAAGCTGTTCACTTGAAGCGGGTCAACAGCATAAGGGGTTAAAAATCCGGGTCGATACAGGTATGGGGGTACCGTGTGGTCAATTTGCTTTTACAAGGGATCGGGCAGTCAAAAAAAATCAAAAAAAAACTCCCGTCAAGAATGACGCGAGTTGGTTTTAACCCTAAACCCTTAAAAAACAGTTGCAAAATAGTGCGCAAACCGCATAGGGTGCGGGCTAATCAGGTAAACGCTTAATTTTTTCCCATAAGCGTGGCAAAAAAACAGGCAATGTATAAACCAACAGGGGTAAAATGTATTATGCGTTGGCAAACGTAAAATCAATGTAACAACACTAGTTAATTTGAAAATTTGAAAGTGTGCTGATGTGAAAATGGAAACCCATTACAACCTATTTTCAAATTTTCAAATTCGCACATTTTCAAATTGGCTTTCTATCTTGCACTATGCGCTCCTTTTTTAACCTGAAGCAGAACAATACCACCGTAACAACGGAAATTATTGCGGGGATATCTTCTTTCCTGGCAACCTCGTACATTATTGTTACCAACCCTTCTATTCTGCAGCAATGCGGAATGCCGTTTGCCGGGGTGCTTACTGCCACCGTACTGGTTTGTTTTTTCAGCAGCGCCATGATGGGTATTTACGCGCGCAACCCGGTAATTGTGGCACCGGGTATGGGGTTAAACGCCTTTTTCACCTTTTCAGTAGTGCTGGGTTTAAAAGTACCCTGGCAGGTGGCGCTCGGGGCCGTATTCTGGTCGGGCATCGTGTTTTTAATTCTGTCTGCCTTTAATATACGCACCTATATATTACGTGCCATTCCTACCCCGCTGCGTTACGCCATTGCCGCGGGCATCGGGTTATTTATCACACTTATCGGGCTGGTGCAGGCGCAGTTTATTGTACACAGCGAGGGCAAAACCATTATCGGCATGGGGGCCATTACCCCTGCCCTGCTCACCTTCCTGGCTGGGTTGCTGTTTACTGCCATCTGCATCATCCGCAATGTAAAGGGTGCCATTTTGCTGGGCATTGTTTTTACCACGCTGGCAGCCCTGCCCATCGGGCGCATTTGGGGTACACCGGGTGCCACACTTATCAGCTGGCATGGCTTTTTTGCAGCGCCTGATTTTAGCCTGCTGCTGCAGTTGGATCTTGTGCATTCCCTTAGCTGGGCCATGGTGCCTGTTATTTTTGCTTTTATTTTTACTGATATGTTCGATAGCCTTTCAACCCTGGTAGGCTTGTCAGAGGCCGCCGGCCTGCTCGATGAAAAGGGCGAACCCCGTCATGTAAAACGCGCCCTGGTAACAGATGCGGTGGCCACCACCCTGGCGGGACTGGTAGGTTCCAGTCCGGGTACAGCTTATATTGAATCAGCCGTAGGTATCGAAGCTGGCGGGCGCACCGGTTTAACAGCGCTGGTCGCCGCACTACTCTTTTTGCCCTTTTTATTTTTGGCGCCTTTATTATCGGCAGTACCGCCTATTGCCACAGCGCCTGCATTGGTACTGGTGGGTGTATTTATGATGCGGCCTGTTGTTAAAATCAACTGGCTGCAAATGGACGAAGCCATTCCCTGTTTCCTTGCCATGGTATTAATTCCGTTTACCTATTCCATCACACAGGGCATTATCTGGGGCTTTTTGGCATTTACCGCCATCAAGCTGGCGGCGGGTAAAAAAGAGGCCATCAATATCGGCCTGCTTATTATAGATGCATTGGCCATAGTAGCTTTGGCACTTGAAAATTAAAACACATAAACAATGTATAAACGGATAAGTGTACTGCTTGCAGTGGTATGTTGTAGTATGTATACAAGCGCACAGCAGGCTAAAACAACCGGTATACTCGGCGCTTTTAATGCCGAAACCAACCTGCTCGTTGCACAATTGCAGCAACCCAAAGAGCAGGTAATACAAGGCATTCATTTCAGCGAAGGCACATTAAACGGTGCACATGTGGTAATTGCACAAACGGGTATTGGCAAAGTTAATGCAGCCATTACTACTACACTTATGGTTGAGCACTTTATTCCTGCAAGTATAATTTTCACCGGTATAGCGGGTGGTGTCAACCCCAGCCTTGCCCCTGGCGACCTGGTTATCGGCACCACTGTTGCTTATCACGATTATGGCTCCGTCAATGCAAATGGCATGCTGCACGAGGCCACGCGCAACCCCGTTACTGCGCAAAACAACCCTTTATTTTTCCCGTGCGATTCATTGCTGGTGCAACTGGCCGTGCATAGCAGCAAGCAGCTGCAGTTCCAGAAAGCGGGCATTCCCAATGCAGCCGTGCCTGTAGCCACTACCGGCACCATTGTAACGGGCGATGTGTTTGTGTCGTCTGCAGCAGCAACAGAGCAGTTGCGCACACAGCTGCATGCGGATGCCACTGAAATGGAAGGCGCTGCCGTAGCACAGGTATGCTGGCAGCAACACATCCCTTTCCTGGTTATACGCAGTGTAAGTGATAAAGCCAATGGCACTGCCGCGGCGGATATTGTGCAGTTTTATACAACGGCTGCGCATAATTCAGCGATGCTGGTGAGGGAGATGATGAGGGAGTTGAAATAATTTGACGCATATAAAACAATAAATTATTTGTCATTTTGTTACTCAATTCAAACCAAACAAACTCATAACAGAGGCCGTATGTGGTAGCCTCTACTATCAACACCATAGCATCTCAACTTATAACACGAATATTCTTGTTGGCTTCATAAGCTAAATACCCCAAGCTCATCTTTGCTCTTTAAAAGGCCTTCTCACATCATATAAAAAACACTTAAACTTCATCTAACATCTACCAAAAGAGTGTCTGCCTTATTAGTATAGTTATTAAAGCCTGTGTCAGTTAATACAAGTCGCAAAGAAATGTCATTGATTAAATCAGATGCCTTTAAACAATTATATTTATCACTAATCCATACTGGCTTTTTAAGACCTGATTTTCGAACTTGAATCACATCATTGGTTGTAGCTCCTAACCCGACGTAATAAATTTCAATTTTTTGACCGTTAGATGTAGTATGTTCTGTTAAAAGCCTCTCGTCTTTTTCAAACAAACTGCAAGATTGAATAATCAAGGTAGTCAAGATTACTGTTATGTTCATTTTCATATTTATTCTTCCTCGTTGAGATTTTTTTTATTGTTGTCATAATATCGAAATCCCTGTTTGATCATTTTTTGATCATCCGGATCATCTCCATACGGCGGTAACATATCTCCCCGCACAGTCCTTGTTTCGCCAAAGCCAGCACTAATTTCATTTGTACCATAGCGCTGCCATTCAGGTTTTGAAGTCCCAGCTTTCATTTGTGCGCTGCCAGCCTGTTGTAATAAAAACTCCTCTGTAAACATAAAGAAACCAAAGACTTTACCAGTAGCTCCATAGTGGTAATTGCCTAAATCTGGAGCTGTGTAATTCGATCCTTGAAAAGCAAACTGGGTTTTAGATTCCTTACCCTTATCAAATGCATTGGCTAATCCATAAATTGTTTTCTGATTATTTTTCAAATCCCATTCTCCTTTATTTTTCACCAGGTTTTTAAATGTAAATGGGCTATGCGATCCTTGGGCTTCCTTGATGTTACTGTTAAGCAAATTTTTGAATATCTTATTTGCATCAATAGTTTTACCTAGCTCACCTATTCTTGTTAATTTTTTCCCTTTTTGCAAAAACACTAAATTATCTTTCCCGTATTTCTGAACTACATACCCCCTCTTATCGACAATAATTGTATCTCCTAATGGATCATTAAATAGTATAGGATCATTCCCCATGGCACTATACAAACTTTGGGAATAATCCGGTTTAGGATCAATCTGCCACCATCTTCCTATTTGTGCATCCAAACTTCTAAATTGCGTCGCGTAAATATCCAACCCACTTCCATCGCTGAATTCATTGTGCTGTAACTCACTTCCCTTATTGTACTTGTATTTATTTTCTAGCTTTCCAGAAGCCTGACTTGAGATCCCCGCCATCGTCAATCCAAATGGGTAGTAGTGCGTCTCTTCCAGCACCGGCCCTCTTGTCTGCACTACCTGCAAATTATCAAAGTATACATCAACAGGGCTTTCGTTGCTACAGTATACATAAATATAACCATTTTTTGCTATAGGAATGGCGGATAAATCAGTGTGATGATCTTTAATTATACTATTATCACCAGACTGGCTAATGCCGCTACCTACACATCGT
Source organism: Deminuibacter soli (assembly GCF_003412455.1). Classification (GTDB taxonomy): domain Bacteria; phylum Bacteroidota; class Bacteroidia; order Chitinophagales; family Chitinophagaceae; genus Deminuibacter; species Deminuibacter soli. The sequence goes on from NZ_QTJU01000006.1 coordinate 229,278, forward strand.
AACTGCTCGTCAAACAGCAGGTAGTTGATATATGCCCTCGGCTTTGTCGGCGTTGCATTATTGGCGCTTGCCGAGTTTGCTGACTGTGTTGTAATTGGCCCTGCTGTGGCGCTAATGCCCGAAAGCATACCTGCCGTAACGCCACCATGCGCTGCACCAATACCACTGGCGCCGGGGTTCCCCAGCAGTCCGGTAAGTACCGTTAAAAGCGGAACAGCTGTGTTATGATTGTTGTCAACGGCATTCTGAAAGTAATACGATTTACCCCATATGTCTACCTTATCCCCTGCCATTACCTTTAAGGTAATGCCCAGCCCGGTCTGTGTTCCATTACTGTTTAGCTTATACAGCTTTTGGCTCTCCGTATTAACCTGGCTGCTGCTATTGGTATTATAGGGAGGGTTTCCATTGTTATTGGCATAGTTTTGCCCGGCCGCAGCTGTAAACCCTGCCACACTTTGTTTGCTTACAATATTGGCATCCTGTATGTCGTAGTAGTTCTTTTCTACCGCAGTCGCACCGGTTTCAAGCGTAGCTACCGGGTACTGGTCTACCTGGTGCTCATCGGTTAGCACCAGTCGGTTATTGCCAAGGTTATCCTTAACAAAATAATCAAAAGCGTATTTCTCCAGCTTATTGCCATTAAGGTGCCGGCAAAACGTAACAACGACTTATACTTTTGTTTGCATCAAAATTTCAGTATCTTACCTGTCATAAATATCAGCCCTACGTGACCATCCTGTCCCAATTCAAGTTTCATCATACAACTGCGTTTTCCATTCTCATTTTAACAACTGCGGCCATCTGCAACTACTTTGTTTTCTTTGCAGTTATATATCCTGCATATACAAAACTCGTACACAGCATTCGTACATTTTTATATGGAGAACGTGTAATAGGGCGCGTTGTAGGCAACGAAACAGAGCAGGATGCAGACATGAGAACACTGCACAAGGCCGTAATAGAGTATCAAACAAAAAGCGGAGAAACACATAGGTTTGCTACAAAAGAAAGTTCAATTCGCAAACCTGTTATTAGTAAAACAGTGCCTGTTGCATATCTACTCTCAACACCAGAAAGCCCCATTATTAATCCAATCCGAACCATAGTTTCTACTACACTGGCTACGTTGTTAATCTTGCTGGTTATGATTTCATTTTCAGCTTTGTGTATTAGTTACGTTGTACATAATAGCTAAACGTGTTCTAATAATAATATAACCACCAACGTTCCTGTGGTTACGTGCATACCACCCTCAGCATAACGAACGTATGCTTACGGTAAACCGTAATACAAACAGCAAAAAGCGCAGTACCTTAACCGGTCTGCGCTTTTTTATTGCCTGAATGAAATAAATAAATGCTAGAAGAATATTTTTCTATATTGTATAATACGGGCCATTATTTCGCCTGCTATTCTTCATTTTTCAACTTAAACCTGCATGCCATGTACTATGCTGCACCTTTCCCTTATTGCACGTACAGTTATAGCAATAAAAAAGCCCCCGATAAACGACGAGGGCAGCGTAAATGTTTTCACAACGGAATAATCCTTATTGTGATTTGCTTCTTTGCTAAAGTAATAAAACTAATGAAAACGCGAAAATCTTTTTTTACTAACAAATTAAAGTCAGGCCTTGGAGATGAGCTCACAAATAATTGAAGTCAAAAATTCTCGGATTCATTAACAAAATCAAAACACACCATACATCCAATAGAAATTTATTTACTTAAATTAAAGAACCATTCACATGAATATTTTAGGACTAGATATTGGCGTTTCGTCCATTGGCTGGGCGTTGATCAACTTTACTGCCGATAAATGGATGATTAGAGGAATGGGCACACGCATCATCCCGTTAAATCCTGATGACAAAGATGAATTCACCTCGGGAAACACAATATCAAAAAACCAGAAAAGAACCCAGAAACGCACACAACGAAAAGGCTACGACAGATACCAGCTTAGGCGAAAGCAGCTTATTTTGTTATTGCAGCAATACAACATGATGCCTGACAACAGCTTGATTCGCCTATCAGCTGAACGCCTGTATGGCTTAAGAACAAAAGCCTTGCGGGAACAGCTTACCCTAGAAGAGCTGGGTAGGGTATTGCTACATTTAAACCAGAAACGTGGTTACAAAAGCAGCCGTAGTGATACTAACCTCGACAAAAAAGATACTGACTATGTTACTGAAGTAAAAAACAGGCACCAGCAACTAAAAGAAAAAAAAGAAACTATTGGAACGCATTTTCACCAAGCACTACAAGCCAATCAACACTACCGGATAAAACAGCAGGTATTCCCGAGAGAAGCATATATAGAGGAGTTTGATGCCATCATCAAGACGCAGCAGCAATTTTATTCATTGCTAACACCAACACTGATTGAAAAAATCAGAAATGAGACAGTGTACTATCAACGCAATCTGAAATCACAGAAAGACCTGGTGAGCATTTGTGAACTGGAAGGCTTTGCCACAAATAATACAACCGGCAAAACTGTACAGGCAGGTCCAAGAGTTGCACCACGAAGCTCACCGCTTGCACAGGCCTGTAAAATATGGGAAACCATTAATACACTTTCGCTGCAAAATAAATATGGCGAAACCTACCTCCCCTCCCAGCAGCAAAAACTACTGCTATTCAACTACCTCGATAACAACGAGCTGCTAACTCAGAAGGAACTTTTCAAACTGCTGGGTTTGAAAAAGGAAGATGGCTGGTACGCAAATAAACAAATAACTAAAGGTTTGCAGGGCAATATCACCAAAACACTTTTACTGAAACAGCTGAAGAACAACAACCGGTCAGCTGAACTACTCAGATTTGATTTGCAAATTGAAACAGGCACAACACCGGCTTATTTAACTGATAAAAAAACAGGTGAGGTTTTAGCAACAAGTGTTCAAAAGCAAATTACCAGGCATTTTGAAAACGAGCCACTGTATAAACTCTGGCACACTACTTATGCTATTTCAGATGTAAAAGAATGTACACAAACATTAATACGCCAGTTTGCTATAGATGAAACAACCGCAAAAAATATTGCCAACATAGATTTTAGAAAATTCTCGTTCGCCAATAAATCAGCTAAGGCTATGCGGAAAATAATTCCGCATTTGATTGATGGCCATGTTTATAGTACAGCCTGTGCATTTGCCGGATACAACCACTCTAATTCATTAACTTCAGATGAACGCCTGCAGCAACTGCTTGCAGATAAATTGGACACACTACCCAAGAACAGTCTGCGACAGCCGATTGTAGAAAAAATACTAAATCAGCTGATTAACCTGGTAAATGACATCATAGCAATACATGGAAGACCCGACGAAATAAGGATAGAATTGGCGCGTGAGCTGAAACAGAGCAAGGAAGAGCGAAATAACACTTTCATGCAAATAGCAAAACGGGAAAGGGAAAATAAAGCCATCATCGATAGGATTGAAAAAGAATATGGTTCTTTTGGTGTAAGGGCAACAAGAAATACTATTATTAAATGGCGCTTATTTCATGAAATCAATGGGCAGGATGTTAAAACGAATGCTACTTGCATTTACTGTGGAAAACAGTTCGGAATAACAGATGCATTACAGGGTAATAGCATTGACGTGGAACATATTATACCTAAATCCAAACTTTTTGATGATTCACAAAGCAACAAAACGCTAACACACCGCAGATGCAATGAGGACAAAGACAACAGAACAGCTTATGACTTTATGAAAAGTAAAGGAGACAGCGCTTTCTCCAGCTATTTGCAAACCATAGATCATTTGTATAACAACAAAATCATCAACAAAACCAAGAGAGATAAACTATTGATGCCGGCGGACAAAATACCGCAGGATTTCATAGACCGGCAACTACGCGAAACACAGTACATATCAAGAAAAGCGAAGGAGCTGTTGGAAAAAGTATGTTACAATGTTTGGACAACCAGTGGCAGCGTAACCGCCTACCTGCGACACATATGGGGCTGGGATGATGTACTCGTTAATCTTCAGCTACCCAAATATCGCGAACTGGGTTTAACTGAATATAATAACGATAAAGAAATAATCAATGGCTGGAGCAAACGTGACGACCATCGCCATCACGCCATAGACGCCCTTACCATAGCTTGTACAAGGCAGGGATTTATTCATCGTATCAATACCCTGAATGCACAAAGTACAAGGGATAACATGTATAATGATCTGCAAAAAAACGAATCAACTTTCAACAAACGAAAACCGCTGTTAGAAGCCTACCTTGCTGCCCAAAGGCCTTTTACTACCATCCAACTAGAAAACGTGGTATCCAGCATCCTTATATCTTTTAAATCGGGGAAAAAATCAGCGACTACAGGTAAGCGAAAAGTAAAAATACAGGGTAGCAAGAAGGTAGTGCAAACAGGCATCATCATCCCCCGCGGAGCACTAAGCGAGGATACTGTGTATGGAAAAATAAAAGTCATTGAAAAGGAAAAGCCAGTAAAATACCTCTTTGAAAATCCTGACCTCATTTTCAAACCGTATATCAGGAAATTAGTCGAAGACAGACTAAAACAACACAACAATGATACCTCCAAAGCATTATTGTCCTTGAAAAAGGAGGCAATTTATCTCGATGAAGCAAAAACAAAAATATTGCAATATGGCACTTGTTTTAAAGAAGAATATGTAGTCAAATACCCAATAGAAAGCATAAAAATCAAAGACATCCCTTATATCATTGACCGTCATGTGCAGCGGATTGTTCAGAAAAGACTTGAGCAATTCGATAATAAAGAAAAAGATGTCTTGAAGGATTTACAAAACAATCCGATCTGGCACAATGAGGAAAAGAGAATTCCCGTAAGATCTGTACGTTGCTTAACTGGCTTAAGCATAGTGGAACCTGTTAAGCAAGATGAAAAAGGCAACAACATTGGTTTTGTAAAGCCAGGCAACAACCACCATGCAGCAATATATATTGATGCGAACGGAAAAAAACAGGAACATATATGTTCATTCTGGCACGCCGTTGAAAGAAAAAAATACGGCATTCCGGTAATTATTACCCAGCCTGCAGAAATCTGGAATATTATTCTATCCAGCGGCAAAGAATACCCGCAAAGTTTCCTGGAAAAACTTCCAAACGACCAATGGCAATTCCTGCAAAGTCTGCAACAAAACGAGATGTTCATTATTGGCTTGTCACAGGAAGATATCGTACAAGCATTGCAAAAAAATGACAAAAAAACACTTAGCCCATACCTGTTCAGGGTAAGGAAATTAACAGCCGGAAGCTACTGGTTTCTGCATCATCTGGAAACACAGCCGCTCGAAAGCACACAAGATAAAAAAGCTGGTAGAGTAGTTCAGGCAAGCGCTTCAACATTTAAAGGGTATAAAGTAAAAATAACAATAACCGGGGATATTACGCAACCGGTTTAAATTCATACAAAATGATAAAGCGTACACTTTACTTTGGCAACCCGGCTTATCTTAAAACCAGTAATGAGCAAATGGTAATAGAACTGCCTGAAAGTGGAGAAACCAAATCAGCCTCTATCGAGGACATCGGATTATTAATATTAGACCATCAGCAAATAACCCTTACACAGGCGTTAATAACCAAGTTGCTGGCCAACAACGTAGCCCTGGTAACCTGCGATGGAACGCACCATCCTACGGGCATGTTATTAAACCTGGATGGGCATACATTGCAAAGCCAGAAATTTCAGGCTCAGATAGAAGCTACCGTACCCTTAAAAAAACAGCTGTGGCAGCAAACGGTAGAGGCAAAATTAGCAAACCAGGCTGCCGTACTGGCTATTGAAAAGGCAGAAAACAACTATCTACTCAATCTTGCCAAAACTGTAAAAAGCGGAGATGTTGACAATTGTGAAGCAAAGGGTGCGGCTTATTATTGGAAAGCAGTATTTCCTGATTTTTTGGCTTTCAGGCGGGAAAGATATGGTCCGCCGCCAAACAACCTGCTAAATTATGGTTACGCGATTATCCGCGCTATTGTAGCCAGGTCGCTGGTAGGAAGTGGCTTGCTCCCTACCCTGGGCATTTTTCATCGCAATCAATACAATGCTTATTGCCTGGCCGACGATATTATGGAACCTTACAGGCCATTTGTAGATAAAGTAGTGTGCCAGCTGGTGCGTAGCAATGGCAAGTTCCTGGAAATGACGCCAGCCATGAAAACAGCACTACTGGCTATCCCGGCATCAGATGTACTGATAGAAGGACAGAAAAGCCCGTTAATGAATGCAGTGCAAAAAACAACAGCCAGCTTGTCAAAATGCTTTGAAGGTAAGGTCAGAAAGATCACCTATCCAACGCTGAATTAACAAATGCCAAGCTGTTATTATGTTTAACAGATTAAATGCATACCGAATTATGTGGGTGCTCGTATTTTTCGATTTGCCTACAGAGACCAAAAAGGACAGGAAAAACTATGCTGAATTTCGCAAAAGAATTCTGAATGACGGATTCCAGATGTTCCAGTTTAGTATGTATATCCGTCATTGCAGCAGTCGTGAAAATGCGGATGTTCACATAAAACGGGCAAAAAGTATCCTGCCATCTAAAGGCCATGTGGGAATTATGTGTGTCACCGACAAACAGTTTGGCATGATGGAGATTTTCAGGGGCAAAGAGCAGGTTGAAACGCCTGAAACAGTACAGCAACTTGAATTATTTTAAAAAATTACGGACAGGATAAAAATTCTGTAGCTCAGACCCCGATTTTTCATCCTAAAAAACGCCTGTAATGCATACAGGTAAAGGATTACATAAAATTCGGTTGTCACAGATCTAAGCTACAGAATAATTTGAAAGCAAATCACAACATTGAGTTGGATCGCAATGTCTTTTTGTTTGTTGTCACAGATCTAAGCTACAGAATAATTTGAAAGCAAATCACAACAACAAACGTACAGTATATCTCAGCCGAGGCGTTGTCACAGATCTAAGCTACAGAATAATTTGAAAGCAAATCACAACTGGCCAGCGCATTGCGGCAGGAACCGGTTAGTTGTCACAGATCTAAGCTACAGAATAATTTGAAAGCAAATCACAACACCACGCAAACCACTTCAAAACCTAGCTTCGTTGTCACAGATCTAAGCTACAGAATAATTTGAAAGCAAATCACAACTGCTAAAAGCCCCTCGCGATAAGGCTTCCAGTTGTCACAGATCTAAGCTACAGAATAATTTGAAAGCAAATCACAACGCTACAGCAATGACACGCCCCAATTCGCCAGTTGTCACAGATCTAAGCTACAGAATAATTTGAAAGCAAATCACAACCGTAATAGTAAGCGAATCGCGATAAGCCGTGTTGTCACAGATCTAAGCTACAGAATAATTTGAAAGCAAATCACAACCCACGTCCAGCGCTTTACCTGTGATAAGTGTTGTCACAGATCTAAGCTACAGAATAATTTGAAAGCAAATCACAACCTGGTCTTCTTCGCTTGGTGGCGATGTAGTGTTGTCACAGATCTAAGCTACAGAATAATTTGAAAGCAAATCACAACGAGCAATCGTTAGATCGCGTAGTTAAAGCAGTTGTCACAGATCTAAGCTACAGAATAATTTGAAAGCAAATCACAACGCCCTGATGTAATTGCAGAAGTTAACAAAGTTGTCACAGATCTAAGCTACAGAATAATTTGAAAGCAAATCACAACTGGACAGCAGCGTCCAGTCAAGGCCAGAGCGTTGTCACAGATCTAAGCTACAGAATAATTTGAAAGCAAATCACAACAAGACTTGTCACTGATCAAAGGCGCTATAAGTTGTCACAGATCTAAGCTACAGAATAATTTGAAAGCAAATCACAACCGGACTGGCGCCTGCATCTTTCAGGTAAGTGTTGTCACAGATCTAAGCTACAGAATAATTTGAAAGCAAATCACAACTCTTTAATATCTTCTCTTTTTATTTTCATGGTTGTCACAGATCTAAGCTACAGAATAATTTGAAAGCAAATCACAACTGTTGGCGTTGACGGCCCAATGACGGGTATGTTGTCACAGATCTAAGCTACAGAATAATTTGAAAGCAAATCACAACGGTAAAACGCTTGCCACATTTTCAGCGTTTGTTGTCACAGATCTAAGCTACAGAATAATTTGAAAGCAAATCACAACAGGGACGCCATGATTGAGCATATATTCTATGTTGTCACAGATCTAAGCTACAGAATAATTTGAAAGCAAATCACAACATAATAAGGTGGTGCACTATAACAGGCTTGTTGTCACAGATCTAAGCTACAGAATAATTTGAAAGCAAATCACAACAGCCCTAGAATTGTGCCCTCTAGTACCAAGTTGTCACAGATCTAAGCTACAGAATAATTTGAAAGCAAATCACAACAACCCACTCATATACCTGTTGAAAGGTTAAGTTGTCACAGATCTAAGCTACAGAATAATTTGAAAGCAAATCACAACATAATAAGGTGGTGCACTATAACAGGCTTGTTGTCACAGATCTAAGCTACAGAATAATTTGAAAGCAAATCACAACAGCCCTAGAATTGTGCCCTCTAGTACCAAGTTGTCACAGATCTAAGCTACAGAATAATTTGAAAGCAAATCACAACAACCCACTCATATACCTGTTGAAAGGTTAAGTTGTCACAGATCTAAGCTACAGAATAATTTGAAAGCAAATCACAACGTCCGCGTCGAACTTCAATCCGAGCAGCACGTTGTCACAGATCTAAGCTACAGAATAATTTGAAAGCAAATCACAACTCATGCCGTTTAGATGTATGTTAGATGGCAGTTGTCACAGATCTAAGCTACAGAATAATTTGAAAGCAAATCACAACTGGACTGGCGCCTGCGTCTTTCAGGTAAGTGTTGTCACAGATCTAAGCTACAGAATAATTTGAAAGCAAATCACAACCACATTCAACTACTATCCATATATAAGCAAGTTGTCACAGATCTAAGCTACAGAATAATTTGAAAGCAAATCACAACAAACTGCCAGTAATTGTACTGGCCATTAAAGTTGTCACAGATCTAAGCTACAGAATAATTTGAAAGCAAATCACAACATACATAAACGAAGATGCAGAAAGCAGATTGTTGTCACAGATCTAAGCTACAGAATAATTTGAAAGCAAATCACAACAGAGAGATATATTCCGTGTTGATCTGCTCGGTTGTCACAGATCTAAGCTACAGAATAATTTGAAAGCAAATCACAACACGATTCCATAGACTTACCCAATCTTTGGCGTTGTCACAGATCTAAGCTACAGAATAATTTGAAAGCAAATCACAACCCCTCGCATTTTAGCATCTATAGCCTGCATGTTGTCACAGATCTAAGCTACAGAATAATTTGAAAGCAAATCACAACGGGTCACGAGTTGTGCCCACCAGACCTACCGTTGTCACAGATCTAAGCTACAGAATAATTTGAAAGCAAATCACAACTCATCTTTGTCAATAATAATAGTCATGCTGGTTGTCACAGATCTAAGCTACAGAATAATTTGAAAGCAAATCACAACATAACAGTAAATCCAAGCAATTCTATTCGTGTTGTCACAGATCTAAGCTACAGAATAATTTGAAAGCAAATCACAACTATCGCATACCCTGGTATAGACCTGCTGTAGTTGTCACAGATCTAAGCTACAGAATAATTTGAAAGCAAATCACAACAAAGAAGTCCGTTGTAGTACATAGCGCATAGTTGTCACAGATCTAAGCTACAGAATAATTTGAAAGCAAATCACAACAGCGCCGTGATTACGCAGCTGAATGATACAGTTGTCACAGATCTAAGCTACAGAATAATTTGAAAGCAAATCACAACCACGCCTCGATAGCAGCAGGTACGAACAGTGTTGTCACAGATCTAAGCTACAGAATAATTTGAAAGCAAATCACAACACATTTCGGCGCCGGTTAAAACAGGGCTGTGTTGTCACAGATCTAAGCTACAGAATAATTTGAAAGCAAATCACAACTGCATCCACATTTTCCATGATAAGCTCATCGTTGTCACAGATCTAAGCTACAGAATAATTTGAAAGCAAATCACAACGTTGGTGGCATATTTACCTTTAATAAACAAGTTGTCACAGATCTAAGCTACAGAATAATTTGAAAGCAAATCACAACCACGCCTCGATAGCAGCAGGTACGAACAGTGTTGTCACAGATCTAAGCTACAGAATAATTTGAAAGCAAATCACAACACATTTCGGCGCCGGTTAAAACAGGGCTGTGTTGTCACAGATCTAAGCTACAGAATAATTTGAAAGCAAATCACAACTATCATTATCCACTCTGTCAATCGTTAATGGTTGTCACAGATCTAAGCTACAGAATAATTTGAAAGCAAATCACAACGGGGAGTATGGCGGGGTCCTTCAGGATCATGTTGTCACAGATCTAAGCTACAGAATAATTTGAAAGCAAATCACAACCATAATTGTGAGTTTTGGTTAAAACGTATTGTTGTCACAGATCTAAGCTACAGAATAATTTGAAAGCAAATCACAACTGGTAATTGCGAGTGTTGAAAGGCGAGCTGGTTGTCACAGATCTAAGCTACAGAATAATTTGAAAGCAAATCACAACAGATCGACCGTGATTTGCAGATTTTGGACGGTTGTCACAGATCTAAGCTACAGAATAATTTGAAAGCAAATCACAACGCGACGTCGTTAACCGTATATGAGCTGTGAGTTGTCACAGATCTAAGCTACAGAATAATTTGAAAGCAAATCACAACACAAACAAGCCATTTACTTGATGCGCTGGGTTGTCACAGATCTAAGCTACAGAATAATTTGAAAGCAAATCACAACTAGCGGACAACAGCAAAAAACAACTATCTTGTTGTCACAGATCTAAGCTACAGAATAATTTGAAAGCAAATCACAACATGTATAGTAACATGGTCGCATATCTTTAGTTGTCACAGATCTAAGCTACAGAATAATTTGAAAGCAAATCACAACTGTAGCGTTGTCCTGATCCTGATCGTAGAAGTTGTCACAGATCTAAGCTACAGAATAATTTGAAAGCAAATCACAACCATTCAGCTTTGATTTAAGTTCAGCAATTTGTTGTCACAGATCTAAGCTACAGAATAATTTGAAAGCAAATCACAACGTACACCGCAAGATGGCGGCGGCGGTACGTGTTGTCACAGATCTAAGCTACAGAATAATTTGAAAGCAAATCACAACATAGGTATATGGGTTTCGCTTTTCAAAGTGTTGTCACAGATCTAAGCTACAGAATAATTTGAAAGCAAATCACAACCCAAGCAATAACAACGAATTAAGCATGCTTGTTGTCACAGATCTAAGCTACAGAATAATTTGAAAGCAAATCACAACTACTCCAGCTGCCATGCTGCCAAAATGCTTGTTGTCACAGATCTAAGCTACAGAATAATTTGAAAGCAAATCACAACTATCGCTGGGATTGTTGGTGTGCTTATACAGTTGTCACAGATCTAAGCTACAGAATAATTTGAAAGCAAATCACAACTATCGCTGGGATTGTTGGTGTGCTTATACAGTTGTCACAGATCTAAGCTACAGAATAATTTGAAAGCAAATCACAACGGTTCGATTTATCGGCCAGCTACTATTTTGTTGTCACAGATCTAAGCTACAGAATAATTTGAAAGCAAATCACAACCGGTGTGTAGCTCTGCACGAACGGCCTGTCGTTGTCACAGATCTAAGCTACAGAATAATTTGAAAGCAAATCACAACATAAAGCCGTATTTGGTCCAGTTTGAGCCCGTTGTCACAGATCTAAGCTACAGAATAATTTGAAAGCAAATCACAACTTGAGCTTGAAAGTGGCCATAGCACGGCGCGTTGTCACAGATCTAAGCTACAGAATAATTTGAAAGCAAATCACAACCGTGGAGCCAAACTGGATACTAACCGGTAAGTTGTCACAGATCTAAGCTACAGAATAATTTGAAAGCAAATCACAACTATTCAATATCGCTGGCCACATCAGTGACGTTGTCATAGATCTAAGCTACAGAATAATTTGAAAGCAAATCACAACCAAAAAGGAAAAGGAACCACTGAGCCATGAGTTGTCACAGATCTAAGCTACAGAATGATTTGAAAGCAAATCACAACAAGCATGGCTGGACTTAATCCAAATAGCCAGTTGTCACAGATCTAAACTACTAAAAATTCTGCCAGACAATAACTTACCACTACCCTGCTTCTACAAAGCAATCGCCGGCGTTAACATTTAACGCATGCGTTTTACGGTTACCCGTAAAATAAAATGAGGCAGTAATGGTTACTTGCAGCAACAAATAAGTTATCAAACCATCCCGTTAAAAAATATATATGGAATTATTCATTTTTTGCATTGTTTATCTCGCAGGCCTTGCCATAGCCATCCTGTTGCAAATACGTATTATCAGGCATGCAGTAAATGCCAAAGAGCAACTGCTGCATCAGCGCACACAAACACAACTGCTCACACTCATGGCTAAAAAAATGGGCGTTACCGATAGTGAACTCTTTATTGCATTGAATGATATTGTATAAAACAAAGCGCCCCTACTTAACCCTCTTTATCATCAACAAAACTTTATTAAAAAACACACTTATGAAATTTTTAACCCTGTTTGGTATCATTCTTTTTGCAGCATGTGTAGAAAAAGGTCATACCACATATACTACCCAATCCAGATTATCGCATGCTGATTCAATTAAAGTTCGTTCTGAAGTTGATTCTACAGTTAAAGCGATGGAAAAACAAACAATGTTTGATACATCCGGACTATCCCAGGCACCAGTAAAGGTACTTTCAGCAAAATTAACTGAGAGGGAATACAGCACTTATAAAGACATTTATCTCATCTATAAAAATGTTTCTTCAAAAAAAATTGCAGGAATAAAGTTTAGATGGTTTGGTGAAACTGTATTTGGCGATCCGGCAGATATGGGCTCAAGCACGCTTGCTGAAGGCTTTGGCGGAGGATTTACAGATGAACCGCTCAATCCCGGTGAATCAGATTCAGGTAAATGGGACATATTAAGCAGGAACGGTAAAAAGGTAGTATTAGCATGGCCTACCGAAATTATTTACGAAGATGGAAGTAAATGGAAAATTGGGGAAAGGTAGACTTATTTTCATCGGCCGGCGTAATAAAAAACAGGGCTGGCATTTCTTGCACAGCCCCATCTTCCTGTTTATAACATTGCACTCTATTTTTTCAACACAATCCTCCTCCCCTCTTTGGCAGATTGGCTGGCGGCTTCCAGTATCTGCACCACAATTAAGTTGTTGGGCAGGGATGACAGGTCGTTGCCGGGGTTCACCTTACCGCTCAATACGGCTGCCAGGTAAGGTATATTATCCTGGTATTGTGCGCCGTGCACTTCCAGCATAGCAGTGCTGTCGTTAATGCGTTGCTGCAGTTTGTTGGCATTAAGGGCATGCAGGTAGCCATCTTTGCCAAACACTTCAAAATCTTTAATATTAAAAGGCCAGTTCCACGAGGCTTCTATAATACCGGTGGCATCAGCATATTCAACCAGTATGGTGGCATCATCATCTACCTTCGGGTATACATCCGGTTTAATGTGCCGGGTAACGGCAGTAACGGCAACCGGCGTTTCGTTCTTCATCAGCCAGGTCATCAGGTCGGCGCCGTAGCAACCAAAATCACGTATAGCACCGCCGCCGTTTTGTATGGGGTCGGTAAGCCAGTTTAAAAAATCTTTACTGCAGCCAATTTCCTTGGGGCCTTTATGCCCGTCATGCACAATCATTTTGCGCACGGGGCCAATGGCATTGCTGCTTACCATATCATTAATCTGCTGGTTGGTATTGTACCAGGTGGTTTCGTAATTGGTTAGCACCGGTATATGGTATTGTGCGGCCAGCGCGGCAATACGCTGTGCATCTTTCACGGTAGTAGCCAAAGGTTTTTCTACCATTACGGGTATATGCCGCGGCGCACAAAACTCCACCACGCTCAAATGCAGGGCAATGGCATTGTAGGCAAGCACCGCATCCGGGTGCACATGCTGCACCAGTGCATCCAGCGTTGGGTAAAACAATGAATCGGGGAGATTGTACGTTTTTTTATAGCGCGCCACCAGCTGCGGGTCAGCCTCCGCAATACCGGCAATAATTACTTCACCACGTTTGTACTGGTGCATAATATTGTGCGCATGGTCGTGTGTTAAACCCGCCACAGCTACGTGTAACAATTGCTGGGCATGTGCAGTGGCAGCGCCGCAAAACAGGGCGGCCAGTAAGGCAAGTTTTTTCACCTGGTAAAGTTTAAAGTGAATCAATCGGTCAGGTTGTAAAATAACAGATAAATTAATTAAATATCGTTTTAGCAAAAGCTAAATCGGCCAATTACGGTATATTATAGTGTAATGGTTGTATACTTTCAGGCTAAAAAAAGCTGCCGCCATTTTTTCAGTTAAATTTAGGGTAACCGTTATAAAAATCAAACCGCTTATGCAAGTTACCATCACGCAAATCGATACTGCCTGCATGCTCATCTCCGTCAACGGCTTTCACATAGTGACCGATCCTGCTTTCGATGCAGCCGGCAGCCATTACCCGGGTGGCCGCGCAGGCATGCTGGTAAAAACAGGTAGCCCTGCTTTATTGCCTGCACAACTGGGCGCGGTAGATCTTGTTTTAATCAGTCACGATCAGCATAAAGATAATCTTGATAATGCCGGTCGCGAATTTATCAAAACCGTTCCGCTCGTTATTTCTACCAAAGAGGCGCAGCAGCGGCTTGAAGATACACACGTGCATGGCCTCGATGAATGGGAAAGCGTTGCCATACCCAACAATAAAGTGCCTGGCTTAACCATTACGGCAACACCTTGTCAGCACGCACCCAACAAAGAGCTTGACAAAGGTTCTGGTCATGTTATTGGTTTTATCGTTACCTGGCTGGGACAGCAAAATGGTGCGTTATATATATCAGGCGATACGGTTTTGTTCGAAGGCATTCAGGAAATTGCCAACCGTTTTACCATTGATACAGCCATACTGCACATTGGCCATGCAGGTTTTCCCGAGCTGACCGGCGATATGAATTTCACGTTCACCGGCGCCGAAGCCATCGAGGCGGCGCATATTTTAAAAGCCCGCAAACTGGTGCCTACACACATGGAAGGCTGGGAGCATTTTTTAGAAACACCCGAAACTACGTACAGCTTAATCAACGGTTCAGATATCAAAGAAAAGCTGGTGCGTCTTAAACGGGGCGAAGGGGTTACCATTGATATTTAAGTAACCGCCCAGTCCTAATCAATAATACCGGCAGAGGAAGTAATGTGCACATCGGCATATTGCCATGCCTGGTCAAAAGCCAGTTTCACCTGTTGTGCTTCCTGGTGTTTTCCCTGGCCTGTTAACGCATGGTATAAACCTATCAGCGCCCAGCCGTTTTTTCGCCATACCTGCAAATCCTGCCGGTAAACTGTTGCCGCTTCGGCATATTTACCGGCCTTTACCAGCACCGCACCTAAATAATGCCGTACAGAGAAAAACCAGTCAGGCGGCTCATTGTAGTTCAGCTTATCTTCAAGTGCAACTGCTTCTTTCAGCAAAGCAATGGCTGCAGGCAATTGCTTTTGCCTGGCTGCAGCTTCGGCACGCAATACTTTTACTGCAATCTGTACAAGATCTGCTGTAGTATTAATATTCCAAACCGTCAGGTGTTGCAGGCTGGTGTCTGCAGCCAGGGTTTCCAAACTGCCCAGCTCCTTTTGCGCACGGGTCGCGTCATTCTTTCCAAAAAACGCCATACCTCTTGCATAGTGCCACATCGCCTGTACATACACCAGGTCTTGGGGTGGTGCAGGCACGGCAAGCACCGTATCCCACATCCCGAACCTGGCGGAAATATAATAAGGTATGGTATAATAATGCTGCAGAGTGCCCCATCCCGGCATATGCATAACGGTTACCGGCGTTTGTTGCTGCAGTTGTTTAGCCGCATGCCATGCCAGCTGCCAGTTACCTTCCAGTGTAGCAGTGGCCGCCAAAAAATGATAGTTGTGTGGATAATAGGCAAGCGGGTACGCCCCTTGTGCATGGCAGGCCGTGGTATAAGTGCTGTCTGCCGCCAACGCCCGTATATTGGCAACAGAACCTGCATGGTAGTCGCCGGTGTTAATATAAATATGCGAGGGCATGTGCAGCAAATGTCCTGCCCCGGTCACCAGTGTATCCAGTAACCGCGCGCTCGCCAAAGCCTTTTCAGGTGTGGCCGAAGCTTCCAGTGCATGTATATAAAAATGATGCGCGCCCGGGTGTTGCGGGTTAACAGTCATCAGGTGCGTTAGGGTTGCCAGCAACTCCGGCGTCCACGGTCTGGGTTGTTTGGTTTGTTTATCATACAAATCCCAGGGGTGTAAATCCATCAATGCTTCAGCATACAGCGCACCAACATCAGGGTCATCAGGGTAGGCAATATATACCTGCTTCATGGCTGCTGCATAAGCTATATCCAGGGCGCTTCTGTCTGCAGTGGGGTTTGCTGCATACCGGGCAGCCAGCGCAGCAATCAACGCCTTTTCTTTGGCAGTGCATGTTGCAGCGAGTGCCTGCGCTTTAACAACAGCTGCATAAGCACGTTCAAAATTATCTTTCTCCATGCCTGCATTGTAGTTAGGCCCCAGCACATAGGCAAAACCCCAATACCCCATTGCGCAGGTACTATCCAGCCGGGTAATTTCGTAAAACGATCTGGCAGCTTCTGCATGGTTAAAACCATAGGCCAGCATCATGCCCTGGTTAAAATAGGTTTGCGCTTCCTGGCTGTTAGTGGTAATGGTAAAGTCAATACCTTTTAATCCTGCAAACAGGGGCGCTTTTTTGCCGGCAGTATACCATGCCTTATCCGTTACCGGCGGGCTATAACACCCGATAGCCTGTGCTGTAGTACCAGGTTGTTTTTCTTTTGTTTTACCATTGTTGCAGGCAAAAAATATACATAAGAAAATAAAAGGTACATAGCGCTGTTTCATAAAAAGGCTGTTTAGTAAATAAAACACCCGGCAGGTTTTGCTATCTAAAAAGTACGCATTTCCCACGCAAACTGCAAGCGGCATAAATTGATAAACAACGTATTAAAACAACTTGCTGCACTATTTTTTCACAGTGAAACAGATGTGCAGCGAACTTTTTTTAACTTTTTTACAAAAAAATCAACACGCTAAAACCCTTTACTGTCAATGGTTTCAGCAATCATACAAATACGCTGCACCAAAAAATTATGCTATTATGATCATTTTTTTTTGGAAGATCAGATACAGCACTGTTATTTTGCACCCGGAGAGATGGCAGAGCGGTCGAATGCGGCGGTCTTGAAAACCGTTGACTGTTACAGGTCCGGGGGTTCGAATCCCTCTCTCTCCGCTAAGAGGGACTTATCATAAAAGTAATGGTAAGTCCCTTTTTCTTTATAAGCGAAATTGCCCAGCTGGTGGGCAATTAGCTGAAAAATCAAATTCATCTTAGGGGTTCGAAATGCCCGTTTTTCCCGATCATATACAATTCCCTCCGGAAAGATCAGTTTTTGCAATTCCTCTTTTTGGGTCGCTTCGCTGGAACGCCATGCTACAAATAACTAGCAACTTGGGTTATGAGCATTTTAAGAAACAGGCACCACTTGATATAGGTATAGGTTTTAATGAAAGGAAAAACCTTATCAGCACCATAGAGCAGTCCACCTATACTAATACAGCCAAACTTGCCCCTAACCGGATATACATGGGCCGTATATTTTCAGAAGCCGAAGCCATCCGGGATATAGAGAACACGATACAGTCACTGGCAGAAAAACTAAACGATGGTCAATAGTACCTTTTTATATAGGGCACCACGAGGAGCTGGCCCGCGCTGACATACCCACTACTGACCTGCCGGAACATCTGCAGGAGTTGATTCTCCGGTATCATCTTGCCAGCAGGGCTTTAAAAGAAGCAGATCCCGGTACTCAACAAAGGCTACTGCCTATCCTGGCGAAAACGGATACCGTGATTGCTGCCGCTATCCATGAGCTATACCCGCCCGTAGCAGAACCTGCCAAAGTAGATAAGATAAAGCTACTCTCCCTGAAAGCAAAAGCCCTCCGCCTGAAACTACAATAATGATTACAAACATCGTCCTATGTTTACCATCAACAACTATTTTGAGAAAGTAAAAGGCATTGACCGCCATAAACTGCCGGAGAACCTACAGGAGGTGTACGATTTTGTAAAGGAGGTCACCGATAACCACAGCACATGGGATTATTATCATTCTGACAAGGATATAAAGGCCACTGTAGACCAGTATCTCGCTAACCTGTCCAGCCTTCCTGCCAAACCGGCTGCCGTCAAAAGACCAGTTGCTAAAAAAGCTACAGGCGCTGTTAGTGAAGCAGCAGCCTATGAGATTGCCAAAAAGTTCATCTATAGCTCTGTCATGAACGGGCAAAGTGTAGCGCAGATCAATAAAAGCATGATGGGAAGCGGTAATGACCGTTTCCATGCCTATGTATTGAAGAACTATATCCATGTAACACTGATAGAGCAACAGAAAGTGACGTTTAAATTTCCGCTGCAAAAGTTGTATAACGAGATATTATCCGAGAAACCGGCAACTGCTCCCAAGGAAGTAGCGGCTAAGAAGGCAGCGCCCAAACCCAAACCAGCCCCACACAAAAGGATAGATACCAGCAATGCCCAGCCGGTAGAAAAAATAGAGGAAGAGGTACGGTTTATAAAACGTTATATCCTGATGCACGATAAGGTAAAGACCGAAGCGCAAATGCTAAACTTTATTAATGCCCTGCAGAAGGCCATTTTAGAAAAACGTATCCGCAAAACCTCTTCCTATGCCAGCCAGATTTCTTACATACAGAGCAACCTGATACGGGTGTATAACAAAATGGGGAAATCTATTCATGTGAAGATCAGCGAGGAAACCCTTACTGAGTTTATGGCAATTGCTGGTTCCGAGAAAATACGGTTATCCGTAGCCTACATGAAAAGGTACATCGGCATCCAGGGTAAGCAGATTACTAAAGACAAGGCAGAACGCCTATATAACCTGATCGCCGGGGATATCAATAAGCGGAAACTGCCAGCTAATGATCCCTACATGGAGCGGATGAAGAAGGTATTACAGTCCTTACGCACTTTTATGAAATCAGCTAAGAAAACTGACACATTACATATCCATCAGACCGTGCTGAATGGTATTCATGATGCCTTGAACGGCTGTGGGTGCGGTTGCGGTGGCAAAAAATGTGGTCATGGCGGTTTACACGGGCTGGAATTACCAGATAATAACCAGCAGGCTCTACCGCCGGATGCGGTGGTGAATAGTATGGATTTTGCCAAAATGCACTTTAAAACGCTTGGCTTTACCGGGAAATGGCTGGAATTAATTGGCGATCCGTCCGGTAATTTTACTGCGATGGTGTTCGGTAAACCTAAAATGGGCAAATCCTATCTCTGTATTGATTTTGCCTCCTACCTAGCTCAAAATCACGGTAGGGTACTGTATGTGGCGAAGGAAGAAGGGCTGGATTATACCCTACAAGAGAAGCTGAATGCAGCCAAACACCCTAATTTGTTTGTAACCGGTGAGTTACAGGCCGATCTTTCACCCTATGACTTTATATTCCTGGATAGTGTTAGTCGGCTGGGGCTAACCCCGGATCAGCTAAGGAACTTGAAAGCACAGTACCCAACCAAATCGTTTATATATGTTTTCCAGTCCACTAAACAAGGGAACTTCCGTGGAGAAAATAGCTTCCAGCACGATGTAGACGTGGTTATTGAGGTGCCGGAAAAGGGTAAGGCGGTGCAGATGGGGAGATTTAATCAGGGTGGGGAAAATCAATTTTTTGATAATGGTGGGTGATAAATTCCTAGCAAGTTTAATTGAGCAATTTTTAGTGATTACAATATTTGTATGACATTATTGAATAAAGGAGAATAAATTGGTAAAATTTATCATGCGAATAAAGTAACTTTTCTGTCCTTTCTTTTTTTTGTAAATTATGGTAACTGTTATTATAAGCGACAGGGAAAGTCAGTTGTGAAATGAGTTGGAGTTGCAACAGTATCATAATTAAAAAACCATGTAATTTTTTTTACATAATTAATTGCTTTTCAGTTAATTAGGAAAATAGGTGGTATTTTAATATATTTGTTCACACTTACATAGCGACTCACATAATGGAAATAATTGAAAAGGTTCCCAAAATAAAACGAGTATATTCAGGTCATGACGCGCCTGCGTTCTTACCTGAAAATATTGACGAAAAAATTTGTAACGAAATAGATGCCTTGACTGAAGAAAATAACACTTTTTGGTCTTCGCCAGATCACGATAGAAGTGAATATCTGCACAGCTTTTTCCAATATCCAGCTATGATGGTTCCGATAGTCCAAAAAAAGCTCATTGAGATAATTATAAGGAACCAACCTGAAACTCTTAATGTGCTTGATCCCTACATGGGATCAGGTACTTCGCTAGTTGCCTGCATGGAAAATGGATTAAATTGTTATGGACAAGACATAAATCCTCTAGCTATATTAGTTACAAAAACCAGAACAGGACCTTACTATGTTAAAGCCATTAAAGAAAGAAAGGAAGAGTTTTTTGGAAGGTTTGATAATGATCGTTCTAATAAGATTGAAGCCAATTTTAAAGGGCTAAAAAAATGGTTTAAAGATTCAGTTTCAATTGAACTTTCAAAAATAGCACGAGCTATTCGAGAAGAAGATAGACCCGCTATTCGTCGCTTTTATTGGGTTATATTAGCTGAAGTTGTAAGGCTTACATCTAATGACCGGACTTCTACTTTTAAGCTTCACATCCGGGAGGCGAAAGAAATCGAAAACAGAAATATATCTCCAATACGGGTATTTAAAAGTCATTTTGAAAATTGCATTGAAGACTTGAATTGGTATTCAGACTTGTTACTTAAAGCAGATAAACTTTCTAAAGGTGCATATATTGGAGAAGTAACGCTTAAGCTGTGCGATAGTAAAGAAAAAATCTATACGCCAACAGGAGAAGGAAATTTCTTTGATCTGCTTGTAACATCACCACCTTATGGTGATAATAAAACTACTGTTACTTATGGGCAGCATTCATACCTTCCATTGCAATGGATCGATTTGTCGGACATACATGAATTAGCAACAAACGACTTTTTAAAAACCACTTCAGAAATAGATACAAGAGGGCTAGGAGGTAAGTTAAAAAGAATAGAGGATGACAAATTGGAAATTCTGTTTTCAATATCCCCATCTTTTCATAGTACATATTTAAAACTCAAATTAGCCTCACCGGACAAACTGAAAAAGGTAGTGAATTTTATTTATGACCTATATCTCTCGATAGTTAATATTCATTCTTCTTTAAAAATAAATTCCTATCAAATATGGACTGTGGGAAATCGAAACGTTGGGGGAGTTGAAATTCCAAATGATAAAATTATTAAAGAACTTATAGAAAATGAGGGAGCTATTTTAATTAAGAAGATCTCACGAGAAATACTTCATAGAAGAATGGCTAAGAGGAATAAAGACGCTGAGTTAATGACATTTGAAGACATTTTAATCTTTAGAAAAATTGCCTGATCAACCTTTTTTTAGAATAAGCGCTGCCGTTGTTAAACAACTTGGCGAAGAACTTGTGTCGGACGAGTTGACGGCGATAATGGAGCTAGTCAAAAACTCTTACGATGCTGATGCTGACTGGGTGAAGATTACTATTGGAACCTCTGGACACCCTGCTGAAAATGGCCTTACCTTTAATGATACGACCAATGGGTACATCATTATTGAAGATAATGGAACAGGAATGACATATTCAGACATAGTTGACAAATGGCTGTTTATTTCGGTGTCACATAAAAGGGAAATGAAGGCAAAAGGAGAAGTGACTGACAAAAAAAGAACTCCATTAGGGGACAAAGGCCTGGGGCGGTTAAGTACACAACGACTAGGAGATGTATTAGAGATGTTTACAGGGCAAAAAGGACAACCCGAACTACATCATGTGGCATTTGATTGGCGGCATTTTACTGAAGATGGTGCATTAGATTCAGTAAATACAAATTATAGTAAAACAGAAAAAAATATAACTAAAAAGGGCACTAAATTAATAATTGCCCAACTTAAAGATCCAGAAATTTGGACATCCGAAGCTGGTGATAAATTTAGAGGGCAGTTATCAAAATTAATTTTTCCCTTTAAAGAAGAGCGCAAATTCAATGTTTATCTAAATATAAATGGACAGCCATTTGATCTCGATGAGATTAATGATAAACTGCGTGAATTGGCTGTCACCCGTTATAAAATTGATTTCGATGGTAAAACAATCTCTTTAAATGGTACGATAAAATTTTCAAAGTTACAAGGCAATAGCTCTGTAAAAAATGAGATTTTCAATGAACTTATATTAAAAGATAATGGAGTAAATTTCTTCTCTTTTCTTACACAAAAAGATGGCAATCCCAAACATTCACTGCCCTATCTAAAATATAATGGGAAGAAAGGAATTTATTTTTCCTTTGAAAGATCTTATGATTTTGAAAAAGATATGTCTCCTGATAAAATCTTAGACGATATAAAACAACACCTAATACCAGCAAACCCTGGTTCATTTAAAGGTGAAATCGACGAATTTAATTTAGGTGGAACCGAAGAAGTAGAGTCCGCATATGATAGACTTTCTGAATATAAACAGCTGGTTAAAAATCAAATTGGAATTCGAATTTTTCGAGATGGTTTTGGTATTAAGCCTTACGGTATGGAAAATAAAGATTGGCTTGACCTAAGGAGGAGTCAAACCTCAGGAGGCTCTTTTTATCTACTGCGGCCTGAAAATATTATTGGATTCATTAGTATCACAGCTAGCGACAATAGATGCTTAGTCGAAAAGACAGATAGAGAAGGCTTCATGGATTCGCCATTTTCGCGAAATTTTTTTAAGCTAATCAATCGTGCAGTTGAAGATATAAACATCGTCTTAGGAAATACAAGGAGAAGTTATGATATTTATCTAAAGAAGGAATCAGAAACAAAGGGAAGTATTAGATCGTTCAATGATGTTAAGGAACGTCTTGTAGCAACTTCAAAAAAATCTACTGCAATCGAAAATGAAACTAAAGAGGTTGCAGTTCAACTAAAAAATACTAGAGCAAAGGTTGCTGCTGAGGTTAGAAAAACTAAGACCGAGCCTTTGTTTGCAACTCCCGAGCAGCAAAAAGCACTGGGATTGCTAGAAGAAGTTGAAAAAATATTAAATGACGCTCAACAAATATTCGATCAAGTTTCTGGAATTTTAGAAGTCGCAAAGAACCTGGAAAATGATGCTAATTACTTAGAGCCACGACTCGCCGAACTGGAAGAGCAAATTGTACAATTCTCGGAACTAGCTGGATTAGGAATTACTGCTGAAGCATTTACACACGAAATGTATACTATAATTGACCGAATCGGAACTCAGACCGACACCGTACTGGCTCAGTTGAAAAAGTCTAAATCGGCAGATGCTACCTTCTTTGTCTATACAGAACACGTGAAAAGTTTTATTGTTTCCATTCGTAGACAATTAAATCACATGGCACCTTCCTTACGTTTTAATCGGGAAACTAAGGAAGATATTTCATTATTAATATTTGCAAATGAAGTAAAGGAATATTATGAGACCCGGTCAGGTAAAAAAATTAGCATTAAGATAATTAAAACAGAAGATTTTACGATCAGAGTTAATAAGGGTAAAATTACACAGATAATTGACAACCTAATGCTTAATGCTGAATATTGGCTAAATGATTTAAAAAAAACTGATTTAAAATTTGAACCGACAATAACTATCGAGATAAAAAAGCCATTTTTGTTGTTATCGGATAACGGATATGGAATTTCGCCTGCTGTAGAAGAAGTGCTATTTCAACCTTTTGTTACAACTAAGCCCAAAGGAGCAGGGAGAGGACTAGGACTATTTGTTGTTCAGCAGTTACTAGATACTATTGGTGGTTCTATTATCTTACTTAATAAGCGTAATTCCCACGGACGACGCTATATGTTTCAAATAAACCTCGAATCCTAAAAGTGCACTTCATGGCAGAAACAAACGAACCAAAGGCAGCACATCAGTCATATGAAGATCATGAGAATGTCGCGGAAACTTTATTGACCAATATAGCTGAAATCCTATCTAAATTAAGTATTAAAAAAGTCTACTTTGTAGATGATGCTATTAAATTACCCATAGATAAGGCTACATTTATTGGATTAGTTCGTACCATCATAGGGGAAAATAAGATGGACCAATTAAGAGAGCTTTCGATACAAAACGCACTGGATTTAACTTTGGAAGATGATATTTTACCAGAGCATATAGACTCCACCTGGGACAATATTAAACCACGCAAGCAGTTAAGCTATTATAAAAAGGCGTACGAACTCGTTGGAGAACCTCAAGCAATCAATGACCTAAATGTTGCTAACAATGTGAAAGAGTTTTTTGCTGATGGTGTTTTGATATGCCTCACTCCAAATGAATGGATAGATCAAAGAGATGCTATTTTGCAAGGGTTGCCAGAAGGGGAAAGAATTCTCGTTCTTTTCGATCAGGACTTAAAGCTAGCTGGTGATCCTTTTACTGTGACAAAAGGAGAAGACCTAATACTGGAAGTGAAAAATAGAAATATACCAGATAAGATAATTGCCACTCTTTTTACTCATACCACCACGGACATCGCAAATGAATTAACTGACAGACAGGTAATATGTGAGAATGGAAAAGGGCTAAGTGTAGTAGACTTTTTTCTCCTTTCTAAATCTCGTTTGAATAAACATGATCTGTTTACTGATGGAATTAAAAAAGCTTGTTTGAATACTTTTTGTGAAGTAATAAAAGATAGGACAATAACAATTATTGAAGAGGCACAAGCTAAAACTATCGAAAGATTAAGAACTTTTGATACATACGATTTTGATCATACAGTATTTAAAACATCATCTACAGAGGGTGTATGGGAACCAGAGACGTTATTGAGAATAACCGATGTGCTATTTAAAGATAATGTCCGCGAGCTTATGAATGATGGGAACTATGTATCCCAAGTTAATGACACCATTTGTTCTGCAAAAGAAGTATCTAATATAGAAATTGCAATTAAAGATGCTAAACCGGTTCCCTATAACAAAAAGTTCGAATTGAGGCATCAAGAACTTTTTGAATCTGATAAGCATTTAAACGAATTGCGGAGGCCTATAGATAACGGTGACATTTTTGTCATTACAGACGGTGAAAAAAAGAATAAGCATTACATTCTGGTAGCTCAAGAATGTGATATGATGGTAAGAGGAGATAATGGCAAAAGAGGATCTGAAAGTGCTATTTTTCTGGAAATAGAGAAACTGTCTTCTGAACAGCTATTCACTGAAATGAAACGGAAGTACGAAGGTGAAATAAAAAAGAAGAAATTCGCAAATCATTTTTTTGCCGACAAATATCAGCTCGAATATTTTGAGAGAGGAACTGACAAAAATGGTCTTGTACACTTTAAAAAGGATATTGTTATAGCTCTGAATGTACTTGATCTCATAGTATTTAATAGCACAGGTGAGGCAGTCTTGGATTTAAATGCTCCTACGTATGATAAGCGATTTCATAATTCAGCATGGCAACAGCGATATGAACTTATTAAGGATGAATTTGAAAAATATGCTCAAGAGTTGGATTCGCATAATGGAGTACTCGATGCCATCTCCAATGAATTCATCTCGGAAGCTCAACGTAATGCGATAAAAGCCCATCTTCGGCACCCATTTAGTTTTCTGGAAAAAGTAGGAATCCTTGTCAATTATTCTAATAGGAAATTTAACTTCGGTATTAAGCGGGTTGGTAGGTTGAGGCTACCTAAATCAAAGAATTTGTTAGATCGCTATTATCAGCATTTATCTAGATTTGCTGAACTTCATGATTTTGCTGGGGATACATCGAGTCAAGGAGGCTACTCAAAGACTCCAAATCAGGTTAAAAAAGTGGAAGCTTCTGGACAATCAGAAAAGGCTTCCATTACCAAACCTCCGACTCCCGACGTTCCATCTATTATCCCTGAATAAATTTCAATATTCCAGGGCTTAGGAGATCATAAGAATAGTTAAGACTATTTATACTACGGAGAGTAAAATTCTCTGTTGAATTTTTGAAAAATTGGAGATTAACTTATTGATTAGATAATCTATTCCTATTTTACAAAACAGGTTAGAAATTTAATAAATTATGTCATGTCGATAAGCAAAAGTCAAACAGAAAAAATAGGTTCCATTTTTAATGGAAATAGATTTGTAATTCCGGCCTATCAAAGAAAATATAGCTGGACTAATACCGAATGTAAAGACCTATGGCAAGATATAGAGGAGAGTGTTAATGATAGGATGAACCATTTCCTTGGTACTCTTTCATTTAAAGAAAACAAGGTGATTGGATTAACTACTGACACTGTTTACGAAATAATAGATGGTCAGCAGCGTATTACTACACTTTTTATACTCTTAAAGGTTCTAATTGATAAACTTGATGATTTTGCAACAAGAGAAGGCTTACAAAGAGCATTTATTGGTTCCAAGGACAACTTAAAACTTAAACCTTTAGGGGTAGATGGTGATTTTTTGGCAAATCTTCTTTTTGAGTACGATAGTATAAAGGCCGACAAAATATATGTTAGGAGTCATAAATATATGTATTCTGCAATGACATTGTGCATTTTCTAATTCATTATCTCAGGAGGATATTGAGCAACGACTTATATTCATAAGGGATAAAATGGATGTGCTTGTCTTTAATGTAGAAAATCAAGCACAAGCAGTTAAGATGTTTTCTATAATTAATGACAGGGGATTACCATTAAGAATTCTTGATAAAACGAAAAGCATTTTAATGCTTTATTCAACCCTCCACTTAAAGGAAAAATTGAATAATGCTATTAACGCAAGGTTTGAGAAAATTTTCGATGCTTATGATGATTTGCTTGTATGGAAAGACAATCTCGGAATATTAGGTCGCATTGATGAAAATACAGTTTTTACGCAGCACTATTATTCAGCCAGGAAACTTTTTCCTCAAACTTGGAACAATAGAGATGGTGCTGATACGATTTTTAACAATCTTAAGAATCGTTGTGAAGAATTAAAGGACAACCAAGAAAGACTTGAAGAATTTATAAGTGAGTATATCGATGATTTTGAGAAATTTGCGGTTGGCTATTCCGATCTTATAAAAGCTGTAAAAACAAAGGAAAGTTACCATAAACTATTCAGGTATCTTGAATTCACAGCAACTCTATATCCACTAATTATTAGGCTCTATATTCAAAACAAACTAGATGAGTTGTTAAACGTTCTTGAAGCTGTGGAGGTTAGAGTCTATAAGCTTAGGGGTACAAATCCAATAGCAGATATTTATTGGCTGAGTTCTTATGTTGCCGAAAAATCACCTTCAGTTGATGAAATTAAAAATCATCTTGTAAATTTTAGTGAAAAATTTGTTAACGATCATGTCCTAGCAACATATCTTGATGGCGCACTTTATAGTAACGGAGCTGTTAAATATATTTTATTTGAATATAGTAGAGCGAATTTCGATATAGAGATGTATAAGAAATTTCAAGTAGAACACATCTTTAGCAAGGATCCAAATTTTTCTACCTCAAGCTATGGCTTTTCTGAAGACTATGAATACGAAAAAAATCGAATAGGCAACCTATGTCTTTTAGAACAAGACCTAAATAGTGGAATTGGCAACCTGCCACCAATAAATAAAGTGTCTAGTTATCTTGATTCTATAGTTGCAGAAACCAGGTACTTGGCTGGGGAAATACAAAAAGGTGGCTTTTCCAAAGAAAATGTAGATTCTAGGAGAAGAGAAATTATAAATTTCTGTATAAGTCGTTTTAAATTAACTCCTCAAATTTCATAATATAGCTTAAGAGAGGCATATCTACTTCGATCTTCAAACTTCTTTTGCTTATTTGGTTAATAGTTTTATCAGTTTTTTTTATTTAAAAAAGATAAAATATCATCAAGGCTTTCATTTAAAAGGTTCGAAAACTGTCCCTCGTAGCCCGCCAAAAAAACAAAAACTCCCGGCCTGCCGGGAGCTTTTGTTTGCAGCAGACCGATCAAGTTTACCTGAATCGGGATGCGAAAACAAAAATGAAGTGAGCGAAGCGAACGCATTCATTTTTTTGAAGCGCTCCAATTGAAATGGCGAATCCATCAAAAGCCAAACCCTTCTTTGTTTCTTCTGTCAATAGCTTCCTGCGATCTTGGAATCAACGCCTCCATGCCAAAGTTTACCACATCTGCTTGTACTTCGTCAATAAAGGGGCGAAAGGCATGATTGTAGTGCGCAAAGGCCAGTTCATAATCTCCCTGGCAGTTCTGAAAGGCATCTGCCAGGGCTGCGGCCCCGTCAATGGCCAGTGAGCCGCCCCTGCCGGCAGCTGGTGAGGCACAATAACCCGCATCACCTACCAATGCTACACGGCCTTTGGTCCACGACGGCATTTTCATTTGACATAGTTTGTCAAAATAAAAAGTTGTCGACTGCTGTACTTCTTCCAATAGTTCGGCTGTTCGCCAGCCAGTGTTTTTAAACTGATCAAGAATAATATTCCGCTGCTGCTGCTCATTCCTGTAATCATAAGCAATCTCCTGTTCTGCAAAAAAGGCAAGGCAAATATCCGTTTTACCGTTATATGCATTAAGCATCACCGTCTTGCCAGGCTCGCTGTACATTTGGGTTGTATACTCAGGGATAAGCAACTTATTAACGATAGTAATAGAGAAATAAGCTTGCAGAAACCGGGAATAGGCAGCTTCCGCACCAAACCAATATTTTCGTACAACAGAATGAATACCGTCACAGCCAAATACCAGGTCAAAAGTCTGTGGCGCCCCATTTTTAAAGTTAACTTCCACCTGGTCACCTTGCTCCTTTAAGCCAGTGATGCTTTCTCCGTAAACAAACGCCACGTCATCTTTAACCAGCTGGTACAACATATCTAACAATATATCACGCTCTATCTCATACTCTGTTTCACCGCTATCTGCTTGTCTTTTTTGCGTCAGGTCAAGCCTTTCTGTTATGTCGTGCGCATTTTTGAATTCTACGGATTTCATCAGTAATGCATTCAACTGTATCTGATCCAATAAGCCCATGCGTTTCACAATGCCGATGGTATTGCCTAAGATGTTTACCGGTTTGAAGGCTTTGGCTACAAATTCAGACCTGGACAGGCGATCACCTGATGGCATGCGCTGTTCCCAATAAAATGACAGCACTAATGCAGTGAGTGCATTTATCTGATCTTTTAACAAAGAATGATACAGCAGGTCCTTTTCCCGTTCCGAAAATTTGATGCAGAGTGATACCGCCTCAGTAAGCAGCGCAAACATACGATCGTTTAAAGCCATAGGCGCCGCGGGTAAAATATCTTCAAGTAATTTCAGGTACCCGGCATTTAGGTTATCATTGGTTACCGCCCAGGCACTCACCACTATATTTTTAAAAGCTGCTATTCGGTGCACCTGGTCAGGATGCATATAGATGATAGACGGAGCATTGATATGATATTGCTGAAAGTCAATTTCCATGGTTACGTTTCCTGCTTCCAGCAAAAAGAAGGAATGGCGATCGTGGCGTTCCGGTTGTTCCCATTGGCCCAAATCAGGCAGATATTCAAAGCAGATACGCTCAATGAACACACCGCCGCCCCACTCGTCACCAAAATTATTTACAGGGATGCCCCGGGCATTTTTACGCATTGCTCAACCTCTTTACCGGTAAAATTAAGCATTCAGCAATACCCTGTAAACGCCAACCGGCGCAACCCATCAAAACAGGTTACGCCGGTTGGTTATCGCATGCACGGCTATTTCACTATTTCCTTACGCAAAATTTGCCGCAACTGTTTCCAGGTATTGTTCAATAGGCACGCTGTTGCGCAGGGCCAGCAAATCTTTGCCGTCCTGGCCTATCACATTCCTGAATTGTTTGCTGGCGCCGGTGGCCAGGCTGTATATCACGGTAACAATAGTCATCGGGTCGCTCAACACGCGCGTGGTATCACCCATAATGGCTTTTAGTTTGGCGGTAGTTGCATCGTATGCATCTATGGCCGGGTTTTCATTCCAGGCAATGTTGTGCTGAAAATTATTATCGGCAGAACCACCCTGCTCTATCAAATGCAGGTCAATGTTTAAAGGCTTCAATTCATAATACAGGCCTTCCGTTAATCCTTCCAGTGCAAATTTCGACATGTTGTACAACGAGCCAAGCGGCACCGCTGTAGTAAGTCCCATCCATGAGCTAACATTGATAAACCGGCCACCCTGCTGCTCACGAAAATGTGGTAAAAAACCCCTGATCACATTTATAGGCCCGCGTACGTTTACAGCAAACTGCCAGTCAATATCCGCCTCTTTGGCCAGCTCCAGCGCACCGTAGGTACCCATGCCTGCATTGTTAAGCACCACATCAATTTTACCAAACGCAGCAACGGCAGCTGCAACGGCAGTTTTCACCTCATCGGTTTTGGTAACATCCAGTTTAAATATCTTGATATTGTTATACTGTGTCAATTCCGTTTCTTTCTCAGGGGTGCGCATGGTGGCTGCAACATTCCATCCCTGTTCTGCAAAATATTTCGCGGTCAATTTGCCTAATCCCGAACTGGTGCCTGTAATAAATATCGTCTTTCGCATCATATAATCGTTTTAATATTGAGCTGTAAAATTACACAATCACTGATATAACTTTGTAACCAGTATAACATATGATACCAAACAGGCTATTCAACCGGCACAGTATCAGCACATTAAAACCATCACCATGTCCGGCGAAACCAACCTGCAACAACTCCTCAAAACCATGCAGCCGCATGTAAACGAAGGCACGTATGTATTGTGCACAGTCAGCGATTTATCTGCGGTTCCGTTAAACCAGGTGGTTATGTTTTTCAAAGAACAGGAAGCATACACCCTTATCCTGTACAAACACCGGGCAGATGCGCTGCAACTCTCCTATACATTTACATCGTACATTAGCACTGTTAAACAAGCCGCATGCGCATTTACACACCCCTGTCTGCCCGCCAGGTAAAACAGCTGTACAAGGCAGCAGCCATCACCTCGCCGTTGATAGCGCTTATGCTCTCAACCCCGGCCGTACTGCTGGCCCGCAAAGCACCTACCGTACTGTTGTGGGCAGTGCCCCTGCTTACTTTTTTTATTTTCATTGCCTGGGTCATTCAAATACAGATGATCCGTAAAATACGGTTTACCAAACAGCGGTACCGCTTTTATGCATCCAGCCTGGTCATGATCACTGCTTCCTTTATTGTCTACTATATATTCCCCGAGCTGTTTCCCTTTCATGGTGCGGCCTTTCACATCACGCGCACGGTGAACATTCTGTCGGTAAATGGGGTGGTGTACATCATCAGCAATTACATCCTGCTTATTTATACACAAAAGCAATTGTCTGCCGAAAATGAGCAACTCAAATTCGCCAATCTCGAAGCCCGTTACCAGATTTTGCAAAACCAGGTAAACCCGCATTTCCTGTTCAACTCACTGGGCACAGCCAAATCACTGATACGTAAAAACCCGGCTATTGCAGATGAGTACCTGGTTAAGCTGTCCGATTTTCTGCGCATCGGTTTCCAGCGCAAAAACGATATCGTTACTGTTAAGCAGGAGCTGGCCCTGTGCCGGGATTATATTGCCCTGCAGCAAATGCGTTTTGGTGAAGCCCTGCATTTTTACGTACATATTTCCGACGAAAAATACCAGCAATACCGCATGCCTTATTTTGCACTGCTTACCCTGGTCGAAAACGCGGTAAAACACAACAGTCTTACAGAAGCAGAACCGCTCACCATACAGGTAAGCAATACCGGCGATACATTGATCGTGGAAAACAACATACAGAAACGTTTTCTGCTGGAAGATTCTACCCGTATGGGTTTAAACAACCTTTCCGAACGTTACAGGCTGCTGTTTAACGAGCCGGTTGTAATTGAAGAGCAACCCGCTACTTTCAGGGTAACGCTTAAAATGATGCACCCATGAACCTTGTTATTATAGAAGACGAAAAGTTCCTGGCCGAAGAACTGGAGCATACCATCGGATCTCTTCGGAGCAACTGGCAGGTAGTAAAAACGCTGGCCTCCGTAAAAGAAGCCATTGCCTGGTTCAGCAGTAATAACCAATACCAGCTGGTGTTTAGCGACATCCAGCTGGGCGATGGCTTAAGTTTCGATATTTTCAAACAGGTATCGCTACGGGCACCCGTTATTTTTTGTACCGCTTATAACGAGTATGCCATCGATGCGTTTAAGAACAAGGGTATTGATTACATTCTCAAACCTTATAGCCGGCAATCCATTCGCGAAGCCATTGAGCGTTACGAGGCGTTGAAACAGCAACTCGGCTCCCCGGCCGATTACCAGGCCATTGTAGACCTGCTGCGTCAAAGCCAGCAGCACAAACCGGCTCCTGCTTCTTTGCTCGTAAACCATAAAGACAAAATTATTCCCGTTAACACTGCGCAGGTGGCTTTGTTTTACATTCACAACGGCCTGGTTAACCTTATCGATTTTAATAAAAACCAATACATCATCAACCAGCCGCTCGATGAGCTGGAGAACAGCCTTGGCAGCGATTTTTACCGTACAGACAGGCAGCACCTCGTAAACCGCAGGGCCATTAAAGATGTATCGCAATACTTCGCCCGCAAGCTGCTGCTTAACCTGCTGGTCGATTACCCGGAGCCTATCACTATCCGGAAAGAGAAAAACCTGCATTTTTTAGACTGGCTGGCCAAAAACTGATACCCGCTGTCTAACCCAGCGGGTATTTTGTCTAACTCATCCCGAAACAGCTTCCTGCAACGGCACCGGCGCTTCATCTTTGCGGTCAATAAACAAAACCCATATGCGGCACCTGCTTTTTTGCTGGCTGCTTGTAAGCCCGCTGCTTTTAGCGGCGCAAACAGGCATCCGGTTTCATTCTCCCGGCGATGTATTTAGTTACGCCGATAGCCATAGCGCCACATTTAAAAATGCTACCCAGCAAAATATTCTCGCCAAGTACCAAACCATGGCCGCCAAACTGGCCCAGTGGAATGTACAGGGCGATGCCACTTTCACTGCTACCGACAATACCAAACTGCCCACCAACTTTTTACCGGCGCAGATTTTTGGTGGTGAGCCGGGCAAATTTCAGCCCATTACCCTGGGGCAGAAATATGTAACCGCTATCGTATTTAACCCGCAGATAGATATCCTGAACCCTTATGCTGCAGCCAAAGTGCAGTTATCCAAAGCCAACGAACAGCTTACCACGCTCAACAACCTGCTCACTAAAAAAAGCCTGTACGAAAGCATTGCAGCTGCCTACTACAATATTCAAAGCTATTATTGGCAGGCAAACATCACGCGGCAAAGCCTGCTCGTTGCAGATACCCTTACGCAAATCATGCTCAACAAGCAGCAACAAGGCATTGCCCGCTCGCAGGATGTAAACAATGCACAGGCCAACCAGCTGGCCACGCAGGATAAACTGCAGCAGCTGGAAGTACAGCTGGCACAACAATACTACAGCCTTAAACTGCTCTGCGATATTAACCCCGATTCTGTGGTAGTACTTACCGATACATTGCTGCCCGAGCCTGCCTTCGATGCTTCCATGGTACCCGCCGGTCACCTGCAGCAACAGCAAACACTGCAGCAGCAGCGTTACCAGGAGGCCGATCTGCGTGCAGAAAAGCGCTGGTTTATGCCTACCCTTTCTTTTGTAGGTTACCTGGCCTGGCAACAGAATACCAACAATGCTTTCTTCGACAATACCCGCTGGCTGGGCGCCAACTATGTGGGTCTTAAACTAAAAATGCCCCTGCTGCCCGATGCCAATAAAGTAGCCGCCGTAAAGTATGCCCGTATTAACCTGGTAGTGGCCAATACCAACGCACAGCACGCCGCGCTGCAGGATAGCATTAGTAACCGCCAGCTTGGGCTCGATTACCAGAAGGCTTACAGCAGCTACCGCCTGGCGCAAAAGGTAGCTGTCCTAAAGCAGGATTCGTATTACAAAAACCTGAACATTTACCGCGAAGGCATTTTATCGGCTACCGATATGCTCAATTCATTCAGCGACTGGCTTAACAGCAGCCTCAACACCGCGGCACAGCTGGCCGGCAGCGAATACCAGAAAACAAAAATACAGATCAACAACACGATACAATGAGAACGAGTTACTACCTGTTCAGCATAACACTGTTGCTTACCGCAGCATCCTGCAGCCACCATGCAACTGATATACAACCGGTGCGGAAAGACCTCACTGAAATGGTATTCGCCTCCGGTGTGCTGGAAGCAGATGATCAAAACAACC
This sequence comes from Deminuibacter soli, assembly GCF_003412455.1. Classification (GTDB taxonomy): domain Bacteria; phylum Bacteroidota; class Bacteroidia; order Chitinophagales; family Chitinophagaceae; genus Deminuibacter; species Deminuibacter soli. The sequence continues at coordinate 263,755 of NZ_QTJU01000006.1, forward strand.
TTACCGCCCAAACAGACGGGTACATTATTCAGCTCAGCTTTAAAGAAGGCGACCAGGTGCAGGCCGGTCAGCTGCTGGCGGTAATTGATAACCAGCAAAACATCATCAATGCGCACAGCGCAGCCGATCTGCATGCCATTGCCAGCAGCAATACGCGCCCCAGCGCACCGGCCCTGCAACAGATACAGGCCAACATCAATGCCGCGCAAGACAAGCTGAAGTTAGACGAGCTGCAGGCCGAACGCTACAAACGCCTGTATGCCAGCAACAGCATTTCAAGGCTCGAGTACGAAAACACCGAACTCGCAGCCAGCAACTCACGCGAAACCCTGCGCGCACTGCAACAGCAGTACGATAACCAGCGCATCGCAGCCGAACAGCAGGAAGTAATGCAGCGCTCTGCCAAAGAAGTGAACCGCGTTATCAGGGAACAAAACCTGTTAAAAGCAGTGATCACCGGTAAAATTTACGAGAAGAAAAAACAGCTGGGCGACTATGTACGCAAAGGCGATGTAATTGCCGTAATTGCCAACCCACGCCTTATTTACGCGAAGCTGAATGTAGACGAAAGCAATATGGCGCACGTAAAGGTTAACCAGCCCGTTGTGCTGCGCCTCAATACCAACAAAACCAAAACCTATGCAGGCACTGTGCATGAAATTCTTCCGTCCTTTGATGCAGCATCACAATCGTTCCTGGTAAAAGCATGGTTCAACGATTCCCTGGATTTCCGCATCATCGGCACCCAGCTGGAAGGCAATATACTGGTAGGCGAAAAAAAGAATGCGCTGGTAATACCACGCAATTATCTCTCGTACGGCAACAAGGTATTGCTGAAAAACAAATCAGAGAAAACCATTCAAACAGGTATAGTATCTACCGATTGGGTAGAAGTACTCGGCGGCATCAGTGAAGGCGATGTATTGATACTTAACCAGAAAAAATAACTGCCATGGCCAGGAAAAACAGCATCAATTCCGAAATCTCCTTCACCTATATCGTGAAGCAGCGGAAGCTTACGCTCATCGCGGCACTCGGTGTTACCATCGGCATATCAATATTTATATTCATGAACTCGCTTACCACCGGGTTCGACAGGAAATCAAACGAAAGCATTTTTAAGAATAGTCCGCACATACGCGTGTATAAAGATGATAACATCAGCCAGCCCCTTATTAAAGCCGGCACACAACAGGCGGCAGACGTTATTGTAAACCCCAAGGTAATTCCCGAAACCAACCGCATTGTTAATCCGCAGGACATTGCCGACCTGCTGCGCAAACAGCCGGATGTAAAACTGGTAACGCCCACCGTTGCAGTCAGCATCTTTTACAACAACGGCAAATCACAGATCGCAGGCAATGCATCAGGCGTTATTATCGACGATGCAGACCAGATGTTCAGCATTCAATCCCTGATGGTTGAGGGCGATATGGAAAGCCTCAAAACCACACCCAACGGCATTTTGCTCGGTGTAGGCATTGCCGATAAAATGAGCGCAAAGCCGGGCGATAACATCTCCGTTACTTCTTCCGAAAATGTAACCAAGGTAATGAAGGTGGTGGGCCTGTTTCAAACCAATAATTCTGTGCTGGATAAAACCAAATCGTACATCAACATCAGCGCTGCCCAACAACTGGAAAACAAAAATGCCAGTTATGTAAGCGACATCAATGTGTCGGTAAACGATTTCAACAAGGCGCAGGATTATTCAAAACGGTTCTCCCATCTCACTGGCTACAAAGCCGAAGACTGGAAGGCGGCCAACGAAACCGTGGTTGCTGCCAGCCGCATGCGTACCATCATTATCACTGCTGTATCGTTCTCTATATTGCTGGTAGCGGGTTTTGGCATTTACAACATCCTCAACATGACCATCAGCCAAAAGCTCAATGATATCGCTATTTTAAAAGCCATGGGCTTTAAAGGCAAAGATGTGATACGCATATTTGTACAGCAGGCATTAATCATCGGTCTCATGGGCATATTAATTGGCCTGGGCGTAGCCTCACTGCTGGTATGGCGCATGGCGCATGTATTTGTGGGTGGCGATATCGGCTACTTCCCCATCCGCTTTGAGCCATGGGTATACCTCAAGGGCAGCATATTTGGTTTAATCATCACATTGGCCGCAGGTTACATCCCGGCTAAAAAAGCCGCGAACGTAGACCCGGTAGCTATTTTCAGAAAATAAAAAAGCCTTGTATGGAAAGAGAAATAATGCTGCAGGCAGATAAAATAGGCAAGTATTTTTATGACCCCGTTAAATTCAGGGTACTCAACGATATATCATTTACCGTAAACCGTGGTGAATTTGTAACGCTCGTAGGCAAATCAGGCAGCGGCAAATCTACCCTGCTGTACCTGCTCAGTACCATGGATACAGATTACGATGGTTCACTATACATTCATGGTGAAAAAATTACAGGCCAAAAACAAAACCAGCTGGCAGCCATACGCAACGAAAAAATCGGTTTCGTATTCCAGTTTCACTACCTGCTGCCTGAGTTCACGTGTTTAAAAAATGTAATGATACCCGCCATGCGCCTGGGCAAACTTTCACGCAAGGAAATAGAAGAAAGAGCCTACCAGAAACTCACGCTGCTGGGCCTGCACGATCAGGCGCTGAAACCGGCCTCCAAGTTATCGGGCGGCCAGCAGCAGCGCGTGGCCATTGCCAGGGCGCTCATCAACGATCCGTTAGTAATTATGGGCGATGAACCCACCGGCAACCTCGATTCAAAAAACACACAGATTGTGTTCGATATTTTCAAACAACTCACCCACGAGTTAAACCAAACCATCATCGCCGTAACACACGACAATGATTTCGCCGAAAAATCAGACCGCACCATTGAAATGCAGGACGGTAAAATCATCGCCGGCCATACATAAAGAAAATCCTCCATAAAACAGCCCGCCGGCAAAAGCTGCCGGCTGTTTTATTCACTATTGACTATTCACATTGACTATTAAGTGTTACAACACCGTCTTTAAATTTGATGGCACATTGGATATATTTCAGTATTTTGGGTTGCTTTGCGAAAACTGACTGCCATATGCCTGCTTGCCCTTTTGCTGTTTAACCTGTTCGGTTACCGGCTGCTATTTATTTGCCTGGAGCAGCAACACAAAGTTTCTCTCGAAGCCAGCCTCGACAAAAACGACTACAATAACAACGATCTCTTTGAAATAAAAATCCCGCTGAACATACCTTACATCAGCGACCAGCAGCATTTTGAACGGGTTGACGGAGCAATTACCATCGCCGGCAAAACCTACAAATACGTAAAACGCAAAATAACCAACGGCGAACTGGTGCTGCTATGCCTGCCCGATGCCGGTAAACAACGTTTAGACAATGCGCAAAAGGCGTTCGGCGCACATGCCAATGACCTGCCCGGCGCAAAAAAACTACCCGGTCTCGTCAAAAAATCCTTTCCTGCTGTAGAATACGAACAATATTTTATGGCCGCAGTACAACAATCCATTGCTGCGCCGGCCATCTTCGTTAACACTTCCTGTGCAGCTACCTGCTGCGGCTATACCGGCTTTTGTGATCAGCCACCGCAATTAACAGCCTGATTACTCATTACCTGCCTGCCCGCTGTGGCAACGCGCACCCATACGCGTATGGGTTAATCACAATCACTGTTGTATTAGCAGGCGCCGGCACCATACATTCTCATCATCATTCATACACCTGCACCGTTATGGTTAACGCCTGTTATAGCTTTAACGGTAACATGCACAAACATGCGCTCCATGGCTTACATTCAACTAAACAACCAGTTGCCGGGCATTACCGGCTTGCTCGAAAACAGGCCCGATACCGGCGATCCCATCCGCGCTTTAACACAAATATTACTGCGCGGCCCCAACACACTCACCGAACTCGAACGCGAACTCATTGCCACCCTGGTTTCTTACAAGAACCAATGCCGCTTTTGCACCAGCGCACATGCTGCCACAGTAATCGCATTAGGAGGTTCAGCAGAACTGCTCAACCAGGTATACAACGATCTGGATAACGCAGCAGTAAGCGATAAAATGAAAGCCCTGCTGGTTATTGCAGGCAAAGTGCAGCAGCTGGGCACGGCCGTTACACCCGAAAATGTAGCAGCTGCCAAAGCGCAGGGCGCATCAGACAAAGAAATTCACGACACCGTATTAATAGCAGCCCTCTTTTGCCTGTACAACCGCTATGTAGATGGCCTCGGCACTTACCGTCCTGAAGATCCTGCCTATTACGAAAAACTGGCATCGCGGCTCATCACTGTTGGTTACACACGCCCGCGCGAAGGCATTACCGTTACAGGCGAAGCATCATTCCATTAAACCCCAACTGCGATTCCATGAAAACAACTACGATTGCCCCTGCACCTGACTTTACACGCAATGCACCTGCTGCCATAGCAACACCGGGTATCACTGCCTTATTTCTCTGCTGCTTTTTCAGCAGTACGCTGGGCGGTACCGTTTCCACACTTATGTCGGTATACCTGCCTGTTGCCGTAAAAGACTTACTCAGCAGCAACCACAACGGGCAGCAACTGGAAAACATTGGCGCTTCCATCAACGCCGTTTTTATTTATGGATGGATGGCCGGCGGCTTTATCTGGGGCCTGCTGTGCGACCGTATTGGCCGCAAACAATCCTTCCTGTACGCCACACTTTGTTACGGACTGTTTACCGTACTCACCGGTTTTTCTTACAGCTGGATCAGTGTAGTGGTATTCCGCTTTTTAACCGGCTTCGGTGTGGGCGGTGTACTGGTTACCACCACCATCCTTGTGTCAGAAGCCTACAGCGATAAAAAAAGAGCAGTCGCGCTCGGCATCCTGTCTATCTCCATTCCATTGGGCATTTTCTCTGCGGGGTTAATCAATTACTTCATCGCATCCTGGCGTTTTGGCTTTGCCATTGGCCTGCTGCCTGTTGTAATTGCCCTGCTCGGCGCCAGGCTTATTAAGTCCGGTGTTGATGGGCCGCTTACAACACAACGCAGCCATACCACGCAGCCCAGCCTGTTTTCACCCAACACCCGTAAAAACCTGGTGGGCGGCTCACTTATTTTTGGCGCTGCACTCATTGGTTTATGGGCTACTTTTTCATGGCTGCCCTCCTGGATACAAAGCCTGCTGGGCACTGCAGATGCACAGAAAGAACGTGGTATGTCAATGATGCTCATGGGTGCCGGTGGTTTAACAGGCGGCTTCATATCCGGCTGGATTGTAAATGCACTGGGCGTCAGAAAAACCATGATGGTATGTTTTGCAGGCTGTTTCCTGCTATCGTTTACCCTGTTTAAATTAACCACCGCAGTATCTCCCCTGCTGTACCTGCAAATTGCAGCCATGGCGCTGTTTTTCGGCATCAGCCAGGGGGCTTTGTCGGTTTACATACCACAGTTATTTCCCAAAAACATCAGCGCATCGGCTACTGGTTTCTGTTTTAATATCGGCAGGCTGTTCACTGCGACCGTGGTGTTCTTTATCGGCTCACTGGTTACCTTCCTTGGCGGGTATGGCAATGCAGTCTTCAGCTTTTCTTTTGTTTTCCTGCTGGGTCTTATTGTCACGCTTTTTTTCAGAACAGAAAAATACAGTGGCTGATTATACGATCTCATTACATCAACATTCACCTCATTCATCTGACAACTATGGCTTATATACAAGTACCCGATCATGTGCCAGGCATCAGGAGCCTTGTACTCTTCAGCCCTGAAACAGGTAAACATTTGTACGATCTGGCGCAGGCCCTGCTGCGCGGCAACTCCATTTTATCGGCAGCAGAAAAGGAACTCATTGCAGCTTATGTATCTAACCGCAACAACTGCCTGTTCTGCATGAGCAGCCATGCTGCAGCTGCCCGTTGTTTATACGGTGATGCGGCCGCCGTGGTTGACCAGGTGCTCGATAACATGACACAGGCATCCATCAGCGAAAAACTGAAAGCCTTGCTGCACATAGCCGGGCAAACACAGCAGTCTGGTTTGGCCGTAACAGAAAATGATATACAATTTGCGCGCAAGTCAGGCGCCACAGACGAAGAAATACACGACGCGGTGTTAATTTCGGCAACCTTCTCTATGTTCAACCGCTATGTTGACGGCCTTAACAGTTTTACCCCAACCGACCCCGCCGAATACGTACCCATGGGCATACGCATGGCAGAGAAAGGCTATGTTCCGCCCACAGCACCGGTTGCACAATAATTCATATAAAATAATGCATATGGCACATATTAATTTGCACAACGACTTACCCGGCATTCGCGGACTGATGGAATATAGCCCCGAAACAGCCAGGCCATTAAACGACCTTGCAGAAGCGCTGCTGCGTGCAGACAACAGTTTATCCCGCGGTGAAAGGGAACTGATTGCCACCTATGTTTCTTCGCTCAACGATTGTTTCTTTTGCCAGAATGTACACGGCGCTATAGCCGGGCATTACCTCAACTGTGACATTCCCGCCATTGATGCCGTGAAGCAGGATTATCTGTCTGCCCCGCTTTCAGCCAAAATGAAAGCCCTGCTGGGCATTGCCGCGCTGGTACAAAAAGGCGGTAAACAGGTAACAACTGCAGCCATCACAGCAGCCACAGAAGCAGGCGCTACGGAAAAAGAAATACACGATACCGTATTAATCGCCGCAGCCTTTTGCATGTACAACCGTTATGTGGATGGCATGGCTACCTGGGCGCCGCAGAACAGGCAGTTTTATGTTGACCGTGCACCGCAACGCGCAGCCGAAGGTTATGCCGATTACGATCTGCACAAATAGCCATTTACGCAACCACCAAAACAAACACATGCCGCACATACAACTAAACGAATCCCTGCCCGGCATCCGCGCATTGCTGGCCTTCAGTCCGCATACCGCAGCACCGCTGGGTGCGCTTGCCAATACCTTACTGCGCAGCGATAATGGTTTAACGCCTGCGGAGCGGGAGCTGATAGGAGCCTATGTTTCTTCATTGAACGACTGCTTTTACTGCCAGCACTCGCACGCAGCTATTGCCAGCTGTTATTTAAGCAACAATACGGAACTGGTAAACCAGGTAATCAGCAATTACCACACAGCACCGGTTTCGGGCAAACTGAAAGCCCTGCTGTGCATTGCAGGCAAAGTGCAGCAAAGCGGCCGCAATGTATTGCCCGCTGATATTGACAACGCGCGAGCGGCAGGCGCTACAGAACATGACATACACGACACCGTGCTTATCGCGGCGTTGTTCTGTCTCTTTAACCGTTATGTAGATGGACTTGCCACCGTTGCCCCAACAGACATGAACAGTTACCGCCAACGCGCAAAGCAAGTGGCAGCAATGGGCTATGGCAGCCACGTATATACTTCACAACAACCTTAACTAACCAACCATTAAACAAAGCTGCATTATGAAAAATCTGAAGCCGTTTTACTTAGGCTTATGGTGTTTATTACTGATGCCCCTACTATTGTTCTCGCAGGGCAGAACCGTTACAGGCAATATCACCGATATCAATGGCCGCCCCATTGCGGGCGCCACCGTATCACTCAAACAACTCAACCAGTTAACCACATCCGATGCCAGTGGCCGGTTTACGCTTTCCATACCTGCCGGTGCAACCAGCATTATGATCAGTTCAACCGGGTTTAAATCCAAAACCGTTAGTGTTGATGCCGGCGCAGCCAGTGTTACTGTACAACTGGAAGAAGACGTAGCCCGCCTGGATGAAGTAGTGGTAACCGGGTTGGCCACCAGTGTAAAAAGAAAAAACCTGGCCAATGCGGTTGCCAGCATATCTGCCCAGCAGCTGACAGGCGTTGCACCGGGTCAAACGCTTGATGGCGTACTCTCGGGTAAAATTCCCGGCGCACTTATCAATGCCAACTCCGGCGCACCCGGTGGCGGCAGCTCGGTAAAACTGCGCGGTGTTACCTCGGTATACGGCAACACACAACCATTGTATGTGATAGATGGTGTGTTTATCGACAACACTGCCACCTCCGGTGGCCTGAATGCTGTTACAGGCGCTGCTTCCGGTGGGGCACCGACATCCAACCAGGATAACCCTTCCAGCCGCATTTCTGATATACGCCCTGAAGACATTGAAAACATTGAAATACTCAAAGGTGCATCCGCAGCCTCTATCTATGGCTCCAAAGCTTCTGCCGGTGTAATTATCATTACCACCCAAAGAGGCAGGCAGGGCAAAACCAGCATTACCGTTTCGCAGGATCTGGGGCAGATACGCGTACGCAAACTGCTTGGTGTACGCCAATTCACTGCGGCACGTGCAGCCTCCCTTTCGTCAGACAGCGCCACCAGCGTTGCCCTGGCCAAACAGTTTACCGATGCACAGGCTGCAGGTCATATTTACGATTATGAAAAAGAAGTATATGGCAACAAAGGTTTTGCCCGCAATACCGTGCTTAGCATGAGTGGCGGCAGCGACAAAACCACGTTCTTCTTTTCAGCTGCCACCAAAAAAGAAGATGGCATTGTAAAAAATACCGGCTATAAAAACACGGCATTCCGGTTGAATGTAGACCATCGCCTGAGCGATCGCATCAAAATAGGCGTAAGTACCAATTACATCAACTCATCTGCTGACCGCGGTATTTCCGGCAACGACAATTCAGGCGTATCACTGGGCATTGCCTTAGCGTCAACGCCGTCATTTGCGCAACTGCACCCGGATAACCAGGGCAACTACCCCAACAACCCGTTTGCAGCCTCCAACCCGTTGCAAACAATTGCTTTGATGCGTAACAACGAATCGGTAAACCGTTTCATCGGCGGTGCCAATATTGAAGCTGTATTGCAGAAAAGCTTACAAAGCACCACCAAATTCGTTGGCAGGGGTGGTGTTGATTTTTACAACCTCCAAACCAATGTACAGTTCCCCGGTATATTGCAGTTTCAGGCAGTAAACAAAGGCACATCCATACAAGGGTTTACCAAAAATCTCAGCACCAACTATATCTTTTCACTGGTTAACAGTTATACGCCCTCGTCTGCCCTGGCGCTTACCACCTCTGCAGGTATTACACAGGAAACAGGCGATTACAACAACCTGCTGAACGTAGCAACACAGGTTATTGCAGGGCAGTCAAACGTAGACCAGGCAGGCGCCTTAACCGCCACACAGTTCAGGTCTAAATACCAGAACAACGGTATTTTTGCACAGGAAGAAGCAACCCTGCTGGAAGGCATTACGCTTACGGCAGGCGTTCGTTTCGACCGCTCCAGCAACAACGGCAATGTGGCACACTACTATGCTTACCCCAAGGCAGGTGTATCCTGGAACCTTACGCAGCTGGGCTTTGGCAAAAACACTTTCTTCAACAACTTTAAACTGCGCGCTGCTTATGGCGAGGCAACCAATGTACCTGCCTATGGCAGCAAGTTCACTTCAGCCGTGGTATCGAACATTGCAGGCAACCCCGGTTCACTCATCAATACACAGCAAGGCGACCCGGCCATTCAGCCCGAGCGGCAGAAAGAACTGGAAACAGGGCTTGACTTCAGCATCCTGAAAGGCAGGCTGGGCTTTGAACTCACCTACTACTACAAAAAGATCGACAATTTCCTGATGCTGAGCAACCTTCCCGCATCTTCGGGATTTTCTACCAAATGGCTGAATGCAGGCGACCTGCGCAACCAGGGTGTAGAACTGGGTATGAATGCCAAACCCATTCAAACAAGAAACGTAACCTGGAACAGCTCGGTAAACTTCTGGTTGAACCGTTCAAAAGTTACCCGTTTTATTATTCCGCCCATACCACAGGGCTCGTTTGGGTATGTACTGGGATCGTTCCAGGTTGAACAAGGCAAATCAGCCACACAAATCGTTGGTCTCAATGGTGCAGGTGTAGGCGTGCTGGGCGATGCGGAGCCCAAGTTCCAGATGAGCACTTACAACGACATTACGTTCTTCAACAAACTAAGCCTGCGTTTTCTGCTGCATTGGAAACATGGCGGGGATAACATTAACCTTACCTCCCTGCAGAACGACTTCGGCGGCACCAGTGTTGACTACGACAATGTAACCAACAAACAGGGCCTGCCCGATGGTGTTTACCGCATTACACAAGTGGGTGTAAATGCCGAGCAGTTTGTAAAAGATGCAGGCTACCTGCGTTTGCGCGAAATAGGTTTATACTATTCTATCACTAAACTGCCGGTATCTTTTATACGCGGCATACGCGTAGGCGTTTCGCTCAACAACTATTTAACCATTACCAAATACAAATCGTACGATCCTGAGGTGTCCAACTTCGGCACCGGCTTCTCAACAGGCGTGGATGTTGATCCATACCCCGCCACCAAACGTGCCGATTTTCATATTTCAGTTGACTTCTAAATCATTCACCATGAAACGAACGATGTATTTCCCTGCAACAATATTACTGGCGCTGGCATGCTGCATGTGGTCTTGCAAAAAAGATTACGGCAACCTTAACTCACCTACTGCCGAGCAATTTTTAAACAACGCTTCCAAAAGCGAATTAAACAATCTGGTAAGCGGCACCGAATCGGGCATGCGCAATAATGCCGCGCTCTATCTTGATGATGTAGGCACCATTGGCCGTGAAGGTTACCGCTTCTCCGGGTCAGAACCGCGTTATGTAACCGACCTGCTCGGCGCCAACAGCGGCACTTTAAGCAGCAGTAATTTTTATATCACCACACCCTGGGCATCCCACTACCGCGTGATTAAAAACTGCAATATATTGATACAATCCGCTGCCAATGCCACTACCATTACCGATGCGGAGAAAAAAGGATACAGCGGGTTTGCAAAAACCATCAAAGCCTACCAGCTGCTGTTAAATCTTAATCTCACCGATTCAAATGGCATCCGCATCGATGTAAACGATCCTGATCACCTGGGTCCCATTGTAGGATACGACGCGGCTTTAACCACCATCGCGTTGCTGCTCGATTCTGCAAAGACTGATTTAACCGGGGCTGCAGTTTCCTTTCCGCTCGCAGGTTTTGGTTCATTCAGCGATGCAGCCGGACTTGTACAGTTTAACCGTTCGCTGGCGGCCAGGGTAGCCGTATACCGCCAGCAATGGGCCAGTGCATTAACGTATTTGAACGATTCCTTCTTTAGCCTCAACGGCGATTTCAATACAGGCGTTAACCATGTATTCGGCACAGGCTCTGGCGACCAGCTTAACCCGGCTTTTATCCCGTTGAACCAGGCAGGTGAAATACGTGTGGCACATCCTTCCTATGCAACCGATATTACCCCTGGCGACGACAGGATTAACAAGGCCCCCCTGCGCAATGCAACCGCTTCCTTAAACGGCTTAAGCAGCAACAGGGATGTTTGGGTATACACCTCCAGCACTGCCCCCATGCCTATTATCCGTAACGAAGAACTGATACTGATATATGCAGAAGCCAAAATTGCATTGAACAGTTTCCCCGACGCAATTGTGGCGCTGAACGTCATTCGCACAAAACATAACCTGCCTGCTTATGCCGGCGCAGTAACACAAAATGCACTCACTACCGAAATGCTTAACCAGCGCAGGTATTCCCTGTTTTATGAAGGCCACCGCTGGGTTGACATGCGCCGCTACAACCGCCTGGGCGAATTACCTATCGACCGTCCCGGTGATGATGTGTGGACCATGTTTCCCTTACCGGTAACAGAAAACTAAGCGCGCTTCCCTTTTTTTATACAGCACCTTCCCTCGTGGCGGGTGCTGTTTTTTATTAGCGCATGCATCGCCGGCGCTGCCCTGCAGGTGGCATTTTTTGAGTATCTTGTTGCCTCAACACTAACGGATCATGAGAAAATATGTATTGCTGGGGAGTATGCTGCTATTGTTGTTCACAGCTTCAGCGCAGCAGGATGTAACACGCGACAGCCTTACCAGCCGCCTGCAAACAGCCGGCAACCTCACAGAGAAAATCAACGCCGAAGGCGACCTCAGCGATTTCTGGTTTTTACACAATATTGCCATATCAGATTCTTTTGCCATTACTGCCATTGCACAGGCAGAGCAATCACGCAGCCACCTGCTTACCGTAAACGCATATCTCAACAGCGCAGCCCGCTACCTCAACAATGTAAACAGGCTCGATAATGTACACCACGGGCTAGACGACATTGCCCATGCGCTTGCTGTTGCGCAGGATACCACCAGTGAAATCCTGCAGTCCAGGGTGTACCTGCTGCGGTCTGAATTTTACCGGCGCTCAGGTATGCCCGACAAAGCCATTGCAGATGGCAACCAGGTACTCACGCTACTTGCCGAAACACCACATGCAGATTCATTAAAAATAGAAGCCTGCAATGGTCTTGGCATAACCTATGTGTACAAGCGCGACATGCTTACCGCCTTCCGCCATTTACTGGCAGGTTTGTCGCTCGCCGAGCAAAGCAACGATGACGCTTTACTGCGTATTGTATATTACCGGATGGGAGATTTTTACCAGAACCTGCGCAACTATCCCAAGGCACGCGAATATACCTTCCGTATGGTGGATATTGACCAGCGCAGAAACAAGCCCATGCTGGTGTTTGATGATTATATGAAAATAGCCGGGCTCTACTCCAACGAAAAAGAGCTATCGCTCGGTAAACTGTATTTCGACAAGGCGGCAGCACTGGCAGACAGCCTGCACCATGCAGAATCGAAAATATACGTATACCTCGGCTTACTGAACATGTATTATGCTTCACAATTGTTTGAGCAGGGCGCAGCTTATCTCAACAAGCCCGAGGTACGCAAATTTATTATCGACGCCGGCATGAGCAATGAGCTGGATAAGGCAAACGGCTATATCTTCCTGTTGAAGCACAATTACGACAGCAGCCTGTATTACATGCGCAAGGTAGAGCCCTTTTTCAACAGCAATGCTACCGACTACCAGCGCGTTGACTATTTTAACCACTATGCAGAGCTGTACAAACAAATGGGCAACCTGGACGCCGCTATCCAATACAAACAACGTGCACTGCAATGTGCCAATGCCACGCACGATTTACAGTCTGTTGCCGACATCACCAGCGACCTGGATTCTTTATATTACAAAAAGGGAGACTATAAAACCGCAGGCATGTACATGGGGCAGTATTACAGCTACCGTGACAGCCTCAATACCCTGAGCAAGGAAAAAGACCTGCTGACCATGGAAATTGACAATGAAAACAAGCGCAAGGAACGTGAGGCCATACGCCATGAGCAGGAAGAACAACGCAAACACAACATCCAGTACATTGGTATTACCATCAGCATTGTTTGCGTGTTTACCTTACTGCTGATGATGGGTATTTTTAAAGTGCCTGCCGCTGTGGTACGCGCGCTGGGCTTTTTCTCTTTTATTTTTTTGTTTGAATTCATTACCCTGCTGGCCGATAACCAGATTCACGCCATTACACACGGCGAGCCAATCAAGGTATTGCTGGTAAAAATTGTACTGGTAGCCATGCTGCTGCCATTGCATCACTGGATGGAGGAAAAGGTTATTCATTACCTGGTACATCACCGCCTGCTGCAATTGCCTTCTGCACTGCGCAAACACCTCCATAAAAACAGCCACGACGAACCGGCTATACCCAATGAGCAAAAAGCTTAATAACAACACCGGGCCGTATTCGTAAACGGCCCGGTGTTAATTGTATGCCCGGATACTTCACCTCACTTACTCCACATCCGGCTGAAAATCAGCATAAACAATAATGGCATTTCCTGCTGGTAAAATCAGGCACAATTGATTTGGCATCTCCCTACCCGCTTGTCTCCAAGAAGTGATAACCCATCCTGCTCATTCAACATTCTTTGTTCCTTATTCAATATTCCTGTCCTTGCCTGTAAAGTCGAGCATCCAGCCCGGGTATTCTGCCGGCAGTTGGCTTACTTCATGTAGTTGCTGCAGTTCATCTTCACTAAACTGTACGTTTACCGATAACAGGTTATCTTCCAGCTGCTCCATTTTATTGGCGCCGATAATCACCGAAGTCACCACTTTTTGATGTAGCAGCCATGCCAGCGCCAGCTGGGCTACAGATGCCTTTTTAGCTGCCGCCATCGGGTGCAGCACATCCAATATGTTGAAAGCTCTTTCCTTGTCTACAGGCGGAAAATCAAAGGCCGTACGTCTTGCACCTTCTGCTTTTTCATCGCGTTTGTATTTACCACTCAGCAATCCACCAGCCAGCGGGCTCCATACCAGCAAGCCTACACGCTGATCTTTCAGCAGTGGAATCAACTCACGCTCCAGGTCGCGGCCGGCAATAGTATAATAAGCCTGCAGGGAAACAAAGCCTGCCACACGGTTATAGGCAGAAAAATCCAGCGCCTTCATCAGCTGCCAGGCAGCAACATTGCTTGCACCGATATAACGCACCTTGCCGCTTTTTACCAGGTCGTCCAGCGCCCACAATGTTTCCTGCCAGGGTGTGAGCGGGTCAAAGCTGTGCACCTGGTACAAATCGATATAATCAAGGCCCAGCCTTTTCAGGCTCTGGTCTACCTGGCTCATAATATGTTTACGTGTTAAGCCGCTGTCGTTGGGCCCCTGCCCCATTTGTCCGCGCACCTTGGTGGCAATCACCAGGTCGTCGCGGTGCAACCCCAGGTTTTTAATCGACTGCCCGGTGAGCTCCTCTGAAAGCCCTTCTGAATACACATTGGCTGTGTCTATAAAATTGATGCCCGCATCAACAGAGCGTTTTACAATCTGGTCTACTGCCTGCTGATCGAGACTGCCGATAGCTTTTGCCCAGCCCTTTCCGCCAAACGTCATGGTACCCAGGCAAAGTTCCGATACTTTCAACCCGGTGTTGCCTAACAAATTGTACTTCATACGGTGTATTGTTTAGGTTATCAGCACCACAATAATTGCACCACCGGTAAATTACACGCGTTATGCAATTGCATCCATTTTAGTCAGCGGCAAGCCGGTTGCAGAGAAGGGCCAAACGGCATCAGCTTCCGGGTAGGCATAAAAAAAGACCGTTGCAAAACAGTCTCAGGGGTTGTTCACGGTGGGCCTTACTTACCGGAATGTGTGCTGACATAACGTTCTACAGCCGTATAGTCATTCACATTAACCCTGTCTTTTTCCATCGATTGCCGTAACGATCCGGCAATCAGTACATATTTAAACCAATAGGCATTTATTGCAGTGGTGCTGAGATCTGTGGGCGTTGCGTATTCGTACACCATATTGGTATAATACTTACCCGAAAACGACAGTGCCGCGGCATCTGCTCACTTCATCCTGGCTGCATTTTCCTTAATACGCTGCTGCAATATTTTCTTTACCAAAGTGGCGGGCAACTGCTTCCCAGGTGTAAACCGGATGGTAGCGCCATTGGTTTTAAACCCCTGCAGTTCTTTCTCAAAAAAAACCAGCAGGTCTTTGTTTACCACAATCAATGAGCAGTGTTTGGCAAAAGCAGCAAAATGCACCAGCGCGCCATTTTGTTTGTAGGTAGGCACCTGGTAACTGATCAGCTCTTCTGCTTTGGGCACCGCAGCCAGTATGTTGTTGCGCAGTGTTGTGAGCGCTTCCCGCATAGCAACGGGTGCCAGGGCAATATAATCATCCACAGTTTGTACAGGTGTTTGTTTTGCAGCAGGCATAGTTGACATGGTTTGGTAATTTAATTGTTCAAATGTTCAAATGCTTAATAGTTCGATTTGACGGGCCTGATCCGGTAACTTTTAAACCAGCTAACCACAAACCATTGAACTATCCAACTATTTGAATTACCTCTGAACGGATGTCAAGATACACCACCCTATTGTCGTTTACAACCCCTGCGCACGGCATATATACACCGCCTGCTGCCAGGCAAAGCAAAGCCCTGCAACTTCCATTGCAGGGCTTAAGTGTAACTATCATACAGCATTTGCCATATGAAAAACGGGGATATGGCAAACATCCGAAGACTTACTTTTTCAACGCGGAATCGCCGCGTTTGGTGGTGTCCAGTATGCGTGGTTCACCTGCGGAGTTATTCACCATAGAATCGGTGCCGGCACTGCTGGCAGAATCCCTGTTGCTACCTGCGGCAGGTGTTTTTTCAGACTGGCCGCCGCATCCGGCAGCTATCCATAAAAGGGCGCCTGCGAGGGCGCTGTACAGTACATTTTTCATAGATGAAGCGTTTACGTCATGCGTTTTAAAAGTAAAGGGATATGTTTTACGATATCCCTTTTTAAGGTTACCCTTCACACGTTAATGGGTTAGTGAGTAGTATAAGGTAACCGGTTTGCGGTGTTATGCACCGGCATGTTTGGATGCACGTTTAACAGCGGCCTTTTTAACAGCACGCTTACGCGGCGCTGCTTTCTTTACTGCCCGCTTGCGTGGTGCAGCCTTTTTGATGGCGTTTTTGCGTGGCGCAGCTTTGCGTACGGCTGCTTTTTTAACAGCACGCTTACGCGGTGCTGCTTTCTTTGCAACCTTTTTACGTGCAGCCTTTTTAGGCACCTTTGCCCCTTCAGCCCTTGCTTCGGACAAACCAATGGCAATAGCCTGTTGGGGATTGGTTACCTTTTTATTGCTGCGTCCGCTGCGCAACTTACCTTCCTTCATTTCGTGCATGCTCTGCTCAACTTTCTGCCCGCTTTTGGGCGAATACTTAGCCATAACACTATGATTTGGTTAGGTTAAGTTGTACAAATTGCCTGCCACCGTTATACATTGCCGGTTCATGCAATCCATGCTACACACCGCTTCTGCGGCCAAACAGGAAGGATACTACCAGTAATACAACGAAAATGTAGAAGATGATTTTTGCTATCTCTGCAGCTCCGGCAGCAATGCCGGTAAAGCCCAGAATACCCGCTATAATAGCGATGATTAAAAAAGTCACAGTCCAACGTAACATAGGTTATCAGTTTTAGATGAACAATTCGGATTCATTCTTCTCTTTGCCACAAACATGCCAATACCACGTGTGCCACACCATTCCACATTGCTGTTGCAACACGAAAAAGCGCACTGCGACAGTATTTCAATGTACTGCAACAGTGCGCCGGTGCTTTTACAGGTGTGTAACCACATCAAAATAATAAGTACCGTTCTGCATGGTATCGGGCATTCCGCTTACCTGCACACGAACATAATGGGTACCGCATTCATCAATTGATGTCATTTCTTCCAGGAAACTGTCGGCAGCCTGTTCCGCTTCTTCCAGGCTGTTAAACGCTTCTGCCACCACCATATGGCGGCTGTCTTCTTTAAAATGTACCTGTTGCATGGTGCAGTTTTTCAGGGTGAATAAAAGAAGGTGTCAATAGCCCTGAATCAATTTGTATGCGCGTTTTAAGCATATGGAACAGCATATCACCCAACGCTGCAGCTGTAGAAAAACCGCCCGTTTGGGCAAGAAATACCCTGTTGGAAGCCATCGGGA
Source organism: Deminuibacter soli (assembly GCF_003412455.1). GTDB lineage: Bacteria > Bacteroidota > Bacteroidia > Chitinophagales > Chitinophagaceae > Deminuibacter > Deminuibacter soli. Next base: position 281,135 of record NZ_QTJU01000006.1, read on the forward strand.
ATCGAGAATCGACAGTCGAGACGATTGGAGACCATGGGTGAGTGCCTGAAGCAAATGTGCCTGCGGCTGTGGAGACAGATCAAGGGTACATTTGAACTGGTAGCCTGGCGTTAAAAAAAATGCCGCAGGAACAAGCCTGCGGCGGTACAAGTGAAATTGGTTTTTCCAGGATGCGCGGTGTTAACTGCGCAATAAGTTCACAATGTTGTTGTAGCCCTGTTTACGTGCATAGTACAGGGCATCGTGTCCTGTTTTATCTTTTACCTGTTTACCGGCGCCTTTCTCCAGCAGCCGGGCAACAATATCGGTTCTCTCAAAAGTGGCAGCAATAATCAATGCCGTAGCGCCTGCTGCATTACTGCTGTCTGTTGCAGCGCCTGCATCCAGTAACAGGCTGCAGATGCCGGTATAACCACGCAATGCAGCACCTATCAACGGCGTGTTGCCTGCATTATCGGTGGTGTTTACAGCTGCACCCGCTTCCAGCAGCAACTGCACGGCTGCTGTACGGTTGGCATTGCATGCTGCGGCAAGCAATGTTTCACCACGTTCATTGCGCATGTTTACATCCATTCCTCTTTTAAGGGCATCTGTAAGGGCGGGCAGGTTATTGTCGCGTACCGAACAAAAAACGCCGGTTTGCGCAACGGCTGATTGGATACACAACCAGGCAATACATACGAACACCAGATTTTTCATAAAGGATAATAGAGATAATGATAAAGCAATAACGGTGCTTACCAAAGGCCGCAGATTACGGCACTATTCATTTTGTGCAGAAAATCATCAATGCAACGAAATAAGCACAAAATGATAAGTTTTTAACCGCAAGCGTTGTTAAACAAATGTTATTGAAACGTTTTAGCGGGGAAGTGACTGTGTATTAATCTTTTGGCCAGCTGGTGGGCACCAGCAGTTCGCGGATATCGACTTTCAGGAATTTTGCAATATCATATAAGGTTTTTACCGAGGGCTGTTTGGAATTGGTGCACCAGGCCGATACCGCCTGTGTAGTTACCTCGAGGGCAGCCGCCAGATCCTGGTTCAGCACATGTTTTTCGGCAAGCACTGCTTTAATTCTGTTGAAAGCAAAATTCTCTTTATTGGCCATTAGTGATGTTATCCTGCGACCAAAATATAAAAAATTGAGGTAAAGAGGTGGTAATTAATTGAATATAAAGAAAAAAGAATAAAAATATATCTATTGTATTAATTAATTAAACAAATAGATTCATTTATTTTCAGCCACTAACCGGCTGTTTAAAGATAAAGAGCGGTTTTGCCACCGCTCCTTACTGCAGTATTGTTATAAACGGCCTATCAGTTCCAGCCAGTCTACCATGCGGGAAGTATAACCGGATTCGTTATCAAACCAGGCAATTAATTTGATCAGTTTGCCTGCACTGCTGGTCAATGCACCATCAATTAAGCAGGAATGGGTATTCCCCCTTACATCGAGTGATACCAGCGGATCGGTGGTATACCCCACCACCCCTTTAAACTCATGCTTTGCAGCTGTTTCAAACAGTTTGTTGATCTCGGCAGCACTGGCTTCGTGTTTCAGCTGCACCGTAAAATCGGCCATGGCACCGTTGGCTACCGGCACGCGCGTGCTCATGGTTGCAATGGCGGGTATAGTGGGAAACAGGCGCTGCAATGATACTGCCAGGTCAATTTCAACCGGGATAATGGCTTCTGCTGCTGCGCGGCCGCGGCGGAACTGTTTGGCAGGTGCATCTACCAATGCCTGGCGGGAGGTGTAGGAATGCAGTATGTTTACCTGCGCTGCTTCAATGCCGATGGATTGCAGCAGGTATAAAATATGGATACTGCAGTTGGTCATGCAGCCGCCGGGAGAAATAATGTTGATGTCTTTGGTAAGTGCATGCTGGTTAAAACCATAAATCAGCAAAGGTATATCCGGCGCGCCGGTGGTAGAAAGCAATACCTTGCCTGCACCTGACTGCAGGTGGGTGCCTGCTGCATCGCGGGTGGTGAACTTGCCCGAGCATTCCAGTACCACATCTACCTGCAACTCTTTCCAGGGCAGCTGTGAAGGATGACCAAACCGCGTGGCGCGTATGGTTTTGCCGTTGATGACAAGGGTATCGCCCGTGTGTTGCATCTCGTCTGCCAGCGTACCATATACTGAATCGTACTTCAGCAGGTACACCAGGTTATCGGTATCCATTACATCATTTACTGCTACCAGTTCAATAGTCGGGTGCTGCAACAATTTTCTGCACAACAGCCGGCCAATACGTCCCATTCCATTAATCGCAACGCGCATATGCTACATGATTTAAGCTGCAAATATCGGAAACAAGGAGAAACCGGGGAGATGGTTTTATAGTTGAATGGCTGGATGGTTTGATGGGGGTGAATAGTTCAATCGTTTAATTGGTTCAATTGTTCAAAAGAAAACACCGCGGTACCTGGTGCCCTTCCCTTACAACCACGCCGGGTGCAACTTCAAACTTTAAACTTCAAACTTTGAAACTATTTGAACTTTGAAACCATTGAACTTTGAAACTATTTAAACTTTGAACCTTCTTAAAAAAAGAGAAGGGAATGTAGAAACATTCCCCGGTCGCGTATTTTACGCACATGAGAAAAAAATTCAAATTCTTTTGGCTGTAACACTTCTTAAAAAGAAAGAAGGGTAAGTAGAGACGAACCCTTCTGAATAATCAGCATCGTCTATTTAAGAAGCTTTAGCTAAACCAAGTTTATAAAACCAAAGGTTCTAATTTGTTTTGTTGATCCGCGCACATAACCATCCACTGCATCTTTACAGACGCCATTTCAAAGGGGGACATTATTCTCATGGAGGTTTTTATGCGAGGATGGTGCAAAGCTATTGATTGGCATTTAAATAACAAGCTTTTTTTTAGCAAAAAAGATGCTTACTATCCGCCAAACGCTTTGAGAATGCAAGTTGATAAGGGTTGCCAAAATGATTTTGCTATAAAGTGACAACAGCGATTTTCAACACTCAACCGTTTTTGCACCTCGCTGTACAGTACCGTGCGTATGCTTTGCGGAATTTTGCTTTTGCAATTAACACATTGCCGCAGGTTCCTGCATTATAAAAGATAATGACCCAGCAAAAAGCCCATGGCTACGGCAACTGCAATGGTTACCAGTCCGGCACGCATAAAACTATGGTTAAGCACCATTTTGCCGATATGCGTAGTGCCTGTTTTATCGAAGCTGATCGCTGCCAGCAAGGTAGGATAACCGGGCAGCACAAAGTCGGCATTCACTGCCGGGAACATGGCAATCAGGTGTGCACCTGCAATGCCCAGTGCCACTCCCAGGGGCATCATGGTTTTGGTAGTTGCAGCCTGGCTGAATATCAATGCAGCCATCAAAAACACGGCGAATGTAAACAGCCAGGGATGTGCCTGTGCCATACCGCCCAGCGCCTGCCTTATCACGGCTTCATTGGCGGCAATAAACGTGGCGCTCATCCATACTACGCCAAATACAGAAACAACTGCAGATGCCATGGCTGTGAACATACTGGTTTGCACTACGTCGGTTGCCTTGGTGCGTGTTACCAGCATAATGATGGCAGCTGCACTGAGTGTGATTATTTCAATAATACAACCCATGGTTAAACGGCCATCAGCACTTACCTGCAAACCGGCTTTACCGGCAGGCACACGCGGCACCAGTGACGGGAACGAGCCGCACAATACCACCAGTAAAATAGCCACGCAAAAAATAAGTACAGCTGTTTTAGCACCGGGTTTTACCGGCTGAGATACACTGCCTGTTTCCTGATCTATCGCACTGGCAAAAGCAGGGTCTTTCATCTTTTCGAGGAACACAGGATCCTGGTCGAGCTCCTTACCCATTTTACGAACGGAAAACGCACCTGCCAGTACGCCGATAAAACAGGAAGGAATGCCTATTTTCATAATATCGAGGGCCGCGCCGGGATAGGCCAGTATTACCGCCAGTGCAGCGGTGGCGGCACTCATAGGACTTCCGGTTAAGGCTACATGTGAAGCAATAACGGTAATGCTCAGCGGGCGTTCGGGGCGTATTCTTTTCTTTGCCGCTACTTCCGAAACAATGGGCAGCAAGGAATATACAATGTGCGAAGTGCCTGCAAACAAACAAAGCACAAAAGAAGTGATGGGCGCTATAAAAGTAACCCTGGCCGGGTTGCTGCGTATAATGCGTTCTGCCAGACTTACCAGGTACTGCAAACCGCCTGCAGCCTGCATGGTAGCTCCTGTGGTAACAATAGCCAGTATAATCAGCATTACATCCAGCGGCGGTTCTGCAGGGCGCAGGTGAAACACACCTACAAATACCAGCAACCCAAGCATGCCCATTACCCCAAGGCCAATGCCTTTCATCTGTGAACCGATGAGTATTACAACCAGCAGTAACAGTAATTGCAGCAACAACATAAGCTGTGTTTTATGATAAGAAACAGGACAAAAAACAACCGGGAAACAAAAGCACACAGGGAACTTTACTACCCTCGCCCACTTTCATTTCCCGGCTTGCATTATACTTCTAACGAATGAATTTAGGATGTATCAGGTTCTCGATGGAATAAATTTCATCCCACTTCTCCTGCGTTACCACTTTTCTTTCCACCACGGCAATCTGGTGCACCGATTTGCCGCTTTCCAGTGCTTCACGGGCAATGGAGGCACTGGTTTCATAACCCACTACAGGGTTTAGCTGTGTTACTATGCCAATGCTGTGCATCACCATTTCACGGGTGCGGTCTGCATTGGCAGTGATACCCACCACGCATTTTTCGCGCAGCATGTCACAGGCACGGGTAATGTATTCCAGCGAGGTAAACAGGGAGAACCCGATTACCGGTTCCATTACATTGAGCTGCAGCTGGCCTGCTTCTGCGGCCATGGTAACGGTAAGATCGGCACCGATAACGTAAAAGCAGGTCTGGTTCACTGCTTCTGGAATTACGGGGTTTACTTTGCCGGGCATAATGGAAGAACCGGGCTGCAAGGGCGGCAGGTTAATTTCATTTAAACCCGTACGCGGGCCACTGCTCAGCAAACGCAGGTCGTTACATATTTTGCTCAGCTTAACGGCACAGCGTTTCATGGTACCGCTCAATTGAACATAGGCACCTGTATCGTAAGTGGCTTCAATAAGATCGGCAGAGAGCTTAACAGGAATACCACTCAGCTCAGCCAGGTAACGCACACAGTTGGCCGCATACCCTTCAGGCGCATTTACACCCGTGCCGATGGCAGTAGCGCCCATGTTTACTTCGGTAATCAATTGCTGCACTTCGCGCATACGCAGCACATCTTCCCCAATGGTGGTGGCAAATGCATTGAACTCCTGCCCCAGCGTCATCGGTACAGCATCCTGCAATTGCGTGCGGCCCATTTTCAATACATTGGCAAATGCTTTTCCTTTTTCATAAAAAGCAGCCTGCAATCTTTCCAGTGCTTCGGTAAACAGACTGATTTTTAAATACAATGCCAGCCTGAATGCAGTGGGATAGGCATCGTTGGTGCTTTGTGAGCAGTTCACATGGTTATTGGGATGCAGGTACTGGTATTCACCTTTGCGGTGCCCCATGTGTTCCAGGCCAATATTGGCGATTACTTCATTGGCATTCATGTTACAGGAAGTGCCTGCGCCGCCCTGTATCAGGTCGCTGATAAACTGGTCAGCATACTTGCCTGCAATCAGTTCATCGCTGGCGAACACAATTGCGTCTGTGATGTTTTTATCCAGCACACCCGCATCGGCATTGGCCAGCGCGGCGGCTTTTTTCACATAACCAAATGCCTTGATGAATAAAGGTTCTGAGCTGATAGCAATACCGGTAATATTAAAATTCTCCTTTGCACGCAGTGTTTGCACGCCATAGTATTTGTCGTCAGGTACTTGTTTCTCGCCCAGGAAATCATGCTCCAGTCTGTAGGTATTCATAGCTAAATTTTTTAAGCGGAAGGATGCCGGTGTACAGGATGTATCGGCAGTGCTAATCTACCATTTTTTTGAGGAGTGGGGAGGCGGTGAGTGGTGAGGAAAGCCAAAGCCGGTGAATAGTGTCCGTAGAACTCCTTCGGAGAATGAACTTAACGAGTTTTTTTTGGGGGAAGAAGGGTGGCTGTGTTCCCCACAGCCACCGGTGCAACAGACAAGTATACTACAGGGACACGCCTCTTCTCCAGGGAATAAAATCATCCTGTCCCTTCAGTACTGCCTTTGGCTGAATAAGGCCACTGGCAACATCAATCACGTATTGCAGAATGCGTTCACCAGCCTGTTGTATGGTTTCTGTACCTTCTATAATGGTACCGCAGTTAATATCAATGATATCAGGCATTTTAGCGAAAATGCGGGTATTGGTGCTGAGTTTTACCACAGGTGCTACCGGGTTGCCGGTGGGTGTACCCAGCCCTGTTGTAAACAATACGATATTGGCGCCTGACGCAACTTCAGCAGTAGTGCTCTCCACATCATTGCCGGGTGTGCACAGCAGGTTTAAACCGGGTTGTGTCACCTTCTCCGGGTAATCAAGCACAGCCGTTACCGGTGAAGTGCCGCCCTTCTTGGCTGCGCCGGCTGATTTAATGGCATCGGTAATTAGTCCATCGCGGATATTGCCGGGTGAAGGGTTGGCGTAAAACCCCGAGCCTTCTGCCTCTGCCCTGTTGTTATACACACGCATCAAATCCATAAAGCGTGAGGCATTGGCTTCATCTACACAACGATCGCTCAACTCCTGTTCCACCCCGCACAGCTCGGGAAACTCAGACAGGATTACTGAACCACCCAATGCCACCAGCAAATCAGAGGTATAACCCACGGCAGGATTGGCGGATATACCCGAGAACCCATCAGAACCACCACACTCCAGCCCGATACACAATTTTGATAACGGTGCAGGCCGGCGTGTGTTTTCATTGGCTTTTACCAATCCCAGGAAAGTCTGGCGGATGGCTTTCTTCATCAGCTGGCTTTCCGTACCTTCTTTCTGTTGCTCCAGTATTACCATTGGTTTCTGAAACTGCGGATCGCGTTTGGCAATCTCCTGCTGCAAAATGCTTACCTGTGCGTGCTGGCAGCCCAGGCTAAGCACGGTAACCCCGGCCACATTGCTGTGCGTGCAATAGCCGGCCAGCATGCCGCACAGTGCTTCTGCATCGGAGCGCGTGCTGCCGCAGCCCATATCATGCGTCAGGAATTTGATACCGTCTACATTCGGGAATAACCGGCGCGCCAGCGGTTCAGTGAAAGTATCTTCCAGTACGGCGTCTTCCAGCTGCTGTGCAGAGGCGCCATTTTTATACAGTTGCACCAGTTGCTGCACCTGCTGTTCGTAACGGTTTACCTTGCCATAACCGAGGGCTTCGGCCATGGCTTCTTTCAGCACTTCCACATTGCGGTTTTCGCAAAACACAAGGGGAATTACAATCCAGTAGTTGGCGGTACCTACCGAGCCGTCTGCCCGGTGAAAGCCCATGAAGGTTTTATCTTTCCAAGCAGCAACAGCAGGCCGGTTCCATTGCAGTTTGCGTTCGCCCATATGATAGCCGGCTGCTGCATGTTTTACATTGTGCACATGAATAGCGCCGCCTTTGGGTACCGCCTCGCTGGTTTTGCCTACCAGTACGCCGTACATATAAATGTTTTCACCGGCAGGCATGTCATATAAAGTAAATTTATGTTTGGCTGCTACATCATTAACCAGGGTTATAAAGCTGCCGTTGTGTTGTACCGTTGTTCCTTTGTCCAGTTGCTGTAAGGCTACCAGCACATTATCCGCGGGGTGTATGTGCAGGAAGTTTTGCTTAGTACCATTCATAGCTGCGCGCTGCTTGTTGTTATTAGGAATAATGCCGCCTGCGAAACGAAAAACTACGGAAACGTTTGCGTCTCCGTTACGCAGGCCTGTATTGGATTTCACAATCCGGGTACAAATAAAGCAAGGTACTGCCGGTAAAAAAATTTACATTTTATCATAGTAGTAAGGTAAATTAGCCTGTTTCCATTCCTTTCGTGCAAACCAAAGCATATTTATCTGAATGAGACCACAATTGCTAAAGGTATCCACTGGTCCGGCACATTCATTCAGTGTTCGCCAGGATGTAGTACCCCATGTGAATAACAGATGGCATTACCATGCCGAAGTAGAGCTGATCCATTTTAAAAAAGGAGAAGGCACGCAGTTTATCGGCGATAACATCAAGCCGTTTAAAGCAGGCGATGTGGTGCTGGTTGGCGCACACCTGCCACATTACTGGCGCTTCGATGATTTTTATTTTGATGAACATACCCGCACCAATGCCGACGTACGTGTGGCTCATTTTGGCGAAACATTCTGGGGCGATCATTTTCTGCAGCTGCCCGAAAACGTGAACATCCGCAATGTGCTGGAAAAGGCAAGGCTGGGCATACAAATCAGCGGTAAAACCCGCGTACGCGTGGCAGAACTGATGGAACGCCTGCTGTATGCAGAAGGTACGGAACGCATCATTTACCTGATGGAGGCGCTGATTACCATTGCCAATTGCAAGCAACTCACCATGCTCTCTTCCATCGGTTTTAAACATGAATTTGTAGAAGCTGAGAACGACCGTATCAATGCCATTTACGAATATTCACTGGCTAATTTCAAACGCAAAATTCAGCTGGATGAGATTGCCGGTGTTGCCAATATCAGCCCCAATTCGTTCTGCCGTTATTTTAAATCACGCACCCGTAAAACCTACTCACAATTCCTCATTGAAATACGTGTAGGCCATGCCTGCAAACTGCTTATCGAAAACAAACTGAGCATTAAACAGCTCTGCTACGAAAGCGGGTTTAACAACTTCGCCTGTTTCCATAAATACTTTAAGGATATTACAGGTAAAAGTCCGCTGAAGTACCAGAAGGAGTTTGTGGCGGGATGATGGGCCGCGCACATATCCGCCCGAGAATCGAGAATCGACAGTCGGCATGATCGCAGCGAATCCCGAAAGCAGCTTGCAGCAAACCTGCAAAAGCTGGCAGCGTTTTACTATGCCGCATACTCTGACAGCCACTGCACGTTAAACATTAAACTTTAAACCAGTACCCAGTACCGTTGCTTCTGCAAGCTAAACGCTACCTGCTAAACGCTAATCGCTTTTATTGTATCTTCAACACTTTATTCACCGATTGCAACTTAAAACATGAGGCTACTTCTTACCGCACTGTGTATGTTATACGGTGCTTCGCTATTTGCACAAAACAAAACCATCAGCATCGACACCAAAAACAGCAGCCTGGTATTTGCCGTTGGCAAAAACGAGCGCTTGTACCAGGTGTATTTTGGCAGGAAAACAGCCGGAACGGATTACACCAAATTCAAAACCACACACGAAGCATATATCGGCGGCGGACTGGATGACTGGTTTGAGCCTGCCCTACGCATGGTGCACAACGATGGTAATCCTTCACTGGAGTTGCATTATCAAAGTCATACCAGCACGGGTAATGCAGACAGCATACAAACCGATATTGTGCTGAAAGATCCAGCCTATCCTGTTGAAGTAGTATTACACTTCACCGCGTTCCCCAATGAAGATGTAATTAAAGCCTGGAGCACCATCAGCCATAACGAGAAAAAGCCGGTAGTGCTTTCCCAATACGCATCTGCATTGCTGCACTTTGATGCAGACCAGTATTGGCTTACACAGTTTCATGGTGACTGGGCCAAGGAAATGAATATGGAAGAAAGCCGCTTAACCAATGGCATACACATTATAGACAGTAAACTGGGTACACGCGCCGATTTTTACCGCGCTCCCCTGTTCTTCCTGTCGCTGAACCAGCCTTCCACAGAAAACACCGGTGAATTGATTGCAGGCACACTGGCATGGACCGGTAATTTCCGTTTTGCATTTGAGATAGACCGTCTTAACTCTTTGCGTGTGCTGCCCGGCATCAACAACTATGCATCTGACTATACACTACAACCCGGCGAAACCTTTACCACACCTGCATTTATTTACACTTACAGCAATGCAGGTAAGGGACAGGCCAGCCGCAACCTGCACAAATGGGCGCGTAACTACGCGGTGCTGGATGGCAACCAGCCACGCCTTACCCTGCTGAACAACTGGGAAGCCACTGAAATGAATTTCAATGAAAACATCCTCTCCGGCCTGTTCGATCAAACAAAGCAACTGGGTGTTGATATGTTCCTGTTAGATGATGGCTGGTTTGGCAACAACCACCCACGCAATGGCGATACAGCCGGCCTGGGCGACTGGCAGCCCAATAAAGCCAAACTGCCCAACGGTATTGGTCACCTGGTGCAGGAAGCGACAGCGAAAGGCGTGAAGTTCGGCATATGGCTGGAGCCTGAAATGGTGAACCCTAAAAGCGATCTTTACAATAAGCATCCTGACTGGATTCTGCGTCTGCCCAACCGCCAGGAACACCTGGAACGCAACCAGCTGGTACTGGATTTAACCAACCCGCAGGTACAGGATTTTGTATACCACATTGTAGCTGACCTGCTCGATGAAAACAAAGACATCGCGTATATTAAATGGGATTGCAACCGCCCCATGACCAATACTTATTCACCTTACCTGAAACAGCAACAATCACATTTATACATCGATTACACACGCGGCCTCTACAAAGTGTTTGAGCGCGTTCGTGCAAAGTATCCGCACTTACCTATTATGCTGTGTTCGGGCGGTGGTGGCCGTACCGATTATGGTGCGTTGAAGTATTTTACCGAATTCTGGCCCAGCGACAATACCGACCCGCTTGAACGCATCTTTATTCAATGGGGCTATTCTTACTTCTTCCCGGCCAATACCATTGCAGCACACGTTACCAACTGGGGCAAACAATCCCTGAAGTTTAAAACAGATGTAGCCATGATGGACAAACTCGGCTACGATATTAAAGTAAGCGACTTCACGGCCAAAGAGCTGCAATTCAGTCAGCAGGCCATTGCCAACTACAAGCGCCTCAGTGAAGTAATCTGGAAGGGTGATTTGTACAGGCTGGTATCGCCCTACGATAACCAGCGCGCAGTGGTAATGTATGTGAATGATGACAAAACAAAAGCTGTGCTGTTCAACTATCACCTTTACCCACGCAGGGCCGAAGTGTTTTACAATGTTACGCTACAGGGCCTTGACCCCAATAAACAATACCATGTAAAAGAAACCAACCTGTTTCCCGGTACGCAATCGCACAATGCAGCGAACGATAAAGTTTACAGCGGCGCTTATTTAATGAACATCGGCTTCAACCCGTCAAATGGTGGAACACCGGAGGTGTTGAGCAGCCATGTATTCGAGATCACGGCGGAATGATCGTGAATCGTGGGTTGTCACTCATCGGCATTTAGTAAACGGCTTCTTTGTGCACTTTGTGGTTTTCCCTTTGTGTTCCTTTGCGGTAAAAAAAAGCAATCAGCTTAACAGGCACAGTAGATTTATAAATTTCCTTTCAGTTCCAGGCTGATGACCGTGGCAATTGCATCAGGCGCTGTGGCAGGCACCTGGATGGTGATACCATCTGCAGCAGTGCTGGTTTGAAGGGATTGGTTGCCGGCCAGCAGGGCTGCTTTTACCACAGGCAATTGCACCCCTTTAATCAGCAGCTGTTTATCCTCAGGCCAGTTAAACACATGCACGTACAATGTGGTAGTGCCAGCCTGTTTTTTCAGGGTATACCTGCCCCATTCAGGTGCATCGAGCGGACTGGCCTGTGTACCGTAGATAGCAGTACCGTTTACTTTCATCCACTTGCCGATGCCTTGCAGGCTTTGTATGCTTTCATCCGGAAACTCGCCTGATGCGGTAGGGCCAACATTCAGCAGGTAGTTACCACCTTTGGAAGCAATATCAACCAGGTTGCGCACCAGGGTTTCCACGCTTTTCCATTTGTGGTCATAACTTTTATAACCCCAGGTGCCATTCATCGTCATACAGGTTTCCCAATCGGTATGATCCAGCTCGTGTGGTTTGGGTATTTTTTGTTCAGGCGTTTTATAGTCGCCGGGGAAGTTAGGACGTTTAAGACGGTCGTTGGTGATAATGTGTGGCTGCAGCTTTAATGCATCTTTCAGCTTTTGCGCATATTCATCGGTCATATCGGTTGGCGTATCCCACCACAACACGGCTACATCGCCATAATTGGTTAACAGTTCTTTTACCTGCGGCACCGCCACCTTGTCTATGTACTCACCCATTGAGGCCGTTGTTTGTGCCGGATCCCAATGGCCTTTGTGCGCAAGCGTGTATGCATCAATGGCAGCAGAATCGGGATTTGCCCAGCCTTCTGAAGCCGGTTTGCGTGCAGCAGCCCCGCCGGGATTGTTCCAGTCCTGCGCCTGCGAATAATAGAAGCCCAGGCGAATGCCATACTTCTTGCAGGCCTCAGCCAATGGTTTTAATACATCTTTGCCGTAAGGTGTGGCATCTGCGATATTCCATTTGCTGGCTGCACTTTTAAACATGGCGAAACCATCGTGGTGTTTGGCAGTGATTACAATGTATTTCATACCTGCATCTTTCGCCATGCGTACCCAGGCATCTGCATCGTATTTCGTGGGATTAAACCGGCGGGCACTCGCCTGGTAGTCTGCAACCGGTATTTTACCGCGGTTCATGATCCATTCACCACCGCGGCCAATTTCATGCCCCTTGTAACTACCGGCCAATTGTGCGTAATCGCCCCAGTGAATAAACATACCAAAACGGGCTTCGCGCCACCATTGCATTCTTTCTTCGCGGGAAGTATCCTGCTGCGCGTGTACGCTGCAACAGAAACAGGATAATACAACAAACAGGCAAGCAATCGATCTTTTCATATACAGTTTTTAGTGCAACCAATTATCCATGTCAGTCAGTTAGGATTTTTTCACGCAAGGCCCGCAAAGGCGCATACGCAACGCTTAACTGAACAAAACTGAATCTATAATAGTGACTGCAACTAACTCATTCTTCTGCAAATGCCGGCCGGGCTTTTTATCCTTTTATTCAGATGAATTGGCATATCGGCCATGCGTGCTTTATTTCCGCTGTTTCACTGAACGTTGCAGGGCTTCCAGGTAGTAGTAGTCTGCATAGTTCAATGGTGCATCCACCTCTGTGTTCGAGGGCTTTGTGCCTGTGCTGTGCAACAATATAAAGCCCTTGTTCTCACCAATGGGTGAACGGTAATGATTGGTTAAGCACTGCAATGTATGATCTGCCGCCTTACGGTATTCACGGCCATTGCTGCTGTATGCACTCAGCTCGTACAAGGCCGAAGCAATAACAGCAGCTGCAGATGCATCACGCGGTTCATTGGGTAGGTTGGGCGCATCAAAATCCCAGTACGGCACACCATCTGCAGGTAAGTGCGGGTGATGTAAAATATAAGCAGCCACATGTTCTGCCTGTTGCAGAAAGGCCGGGTTATGTGTTTCACGGTAACACATGGTAAAGCCATACAGGGCCCATGATTGTCCGCGCGCCCATGCAGAAGCATCGCTGTAACCCTGGTGGGTGGTGCGTTGCAGCACTTTACCTGTTAGCGTATCATAATCCACTACATGAAAACAGCTGTAATCATCCCTGAAATGATGCTGCATGGTAGTGGTTGCGTGCGCCACTGCTATTTTATAAAAAGAAGAATCACCGGTTAAACGCGTTGCTGCAAACAGCAGCTCCAGGTTCAGCATATTGTCGATAATAACGGGATAGGCCCATTTTTCCTTGTGATGATCCCATGAGCGGATACAACCTACTTTGGGGTTAAACCGCGTGCTAAGTGTTTTGGCAGCCTGTATAATGACTTCTTTGCTATGTGCATCATTGGTAAGGCGGTAGCCATTGCCGATACTGCTGTAGATTTTAAAGCCCATATCGTGCGTACCACCATTCCATTGTTCCGGTTCAACCAGTGCATCATATTTTTCGGCATTCGTACGCCATTGCTGCCCGTGATTATACGCATAGAGCTGCCACATTACGCCGGGAAAAAAGCCGCTGGTCCAGTCTTTTGCAGGCACCAGTTTCAGTTCGCCTTTTTCCAGTGTCCTGGGCGATACCAGTTCGGCATTCCTTGTACGTATGGAATCCGTATTCTTCAGCAGGCACATGGTTTGTACTGCAGCATCATTCATTATTTTTTTCAGTGGCACAGGCTGCGCTGTTAGGGTTGCAGCCCAAACAACCGCACCTGCCAATCCTATTAATTTTTGCATACCTGGTATTTAAAGCATGTTCTGCGAAATGTTCGTTCTGATGGTGCAACTGTTATATCGCCTTGTTTTCTTTTACCCATATCAGCGGGTGACGTACCGGCAGGTTCCTGATCACCTCTTCGTTCTGCGGGTTATGTTCCAGCTGTTTCCAGGTATTGAGCCAATCCGGCTGCTGTAAGGCATCCGCACCAAATATTAATGCAGGTTGCGCTACCGGCCATTGATCCCAGAACATCACGTCTTTCTGAAATGGCCAGGTATTTTTATCGCGCAGGTAGGGATACAGGTAAGCGATGCCTTTTTGCATGCAACGGCCATCCGGTGTTTTGTACAACCACAAATTATCCAACGGGGTGCTCAGCAACTGGCAGATAGTGCTCATGGCATCGAGGTTAAAAATAGCATACCCGTATGGTTTGGTGCGTTTCAGCTCACGTGGAAAGCTGCCGTCTGCATCCATTTGTGAAGGCAGCAGCAGGTTCTTAAACCGGTCTCTGCAAAACTGCTGCAGGGTATCGTTGTGCGTAAATACGGCAAAGGCAGCCACCTGCATTACCCAGCAGGTACCGTGGTTATTGGCAGCGTTCATTTCGTCTTTGCCATAGGGATGCGTGGTTAACCACAACAGGTATTTATTAAACCAGTTGCGTACACCGGCAAGCAAATCCGCACCAATTATGCCGGATGCTTCCATTGCTTCCAGTCCTTCCACTACTTCCATGAGCTGAATAGTATCGATGATGCCGATACCCCTGCCTGTTGCCCTGCCTTTAATGGCCTGCGCGTATTGCAGGTTAGGGTTCATGCAGGTAGCAGTATCTATAAACCAGGCGCGTACATGCAGCATCGCCTGGCGTACATATTTATCATCGTGTGTTAACTTGTAGGCCGAAGCCAATGCACCAATAATGCGGCTGAAGCGGATCATTGCCAGCCGGTGTGCGACAAAGTTGTCGGGATTGGTCAAACCATCCTTTTGTATGTACGGACTATCCGGATGCTGCGGATCAGGCCACCAATAGTCACCTTCAGAATAAAAATCATGTTTGCCGCCCGCACTGCGTACACAGGTTTGCGCCGTTACGGTAACAGGCGCCTCCTGCATGGCCTGTGCTGCTTCGCGCAATACCTGCGCACGCAGGGTTTTCGCAGCTTCTGCATACACAGGATTAACCAGCTTTTTGTGTTGCCAGGCAATACCTGTGCTGATTAAACAAAGCAGCAAAGCTGCATTCCATACTATTCGTTTCGTTTGCATCTAAAACGTGTTCATTGATTCATGGTGTGATCCCTGTAAGCCTGCCTGTTGCTATAACGGCAGCAGCGCTGTAGGTAAACCGGCGCTTTGCACACTTACCACACTTTTGCCGCCATTGGTATGTACACGTATTATGGCGCGCCCGTTTGTGAGCTGCACATAACGTGAACCAGACGAGGTGCCCTGATTGTCAATTAAGGTTCCGTCGCCCGCAATACCAAAACGTACAAAGGCAGTGGCATCCAGGCAGGTCACCTGCGCAGCATCCTTCAACTGTACTTCAACAGTTGCAATGCCGTTGGCTTCTGCCGTTTTGCGTAACACCAATGTGGCAGGCTTAGCCCATTTCCTTGTTTCATAAGTTAATTGAATGGTATCGGCAACAACTGTTTTACCTGTACGCGCCACTACACGCACTTCATTGTCACCACTTGCAAACACAACGTTCCAGCGTAAGCCGGCAGCAGGAAAGTCCTGGCTGTTGCGTTTTTTAGTGCCATAACTTTTGTTGTTGACAAACAGTTCTGCCTCGCTGCAGTTGGAATATACTTTCACCATTTTCTCTTCACCTTCATTCCCCCAGCGCACAGGCCAGCCATGACCGTAAATGTGTGCCATGGGCTGTGTTGTCCAGTATGACTGAAACACGTAGTATGCCTCTTTGGGTGTTAAATCGCGTTCTACCACGCCTTTCTGGTTCATGTAAGGCACCGGGTTATCAGGGCGCACAGGAGTGGAAAAATCTTTAAACACCCATTGCGCAGAGCCGGTGAGCCAGGGCATGGTTTCCTGTTCTTTCAAATGCCAGTCGAACAAATTACAGGCATAACTTTCACTCCAGTCGCCATCTTTTGAAGCCCTTGCCGCACCGCCGAACAGAGAGGCATCACCGGAGCGTTCATCTGTACCGCTACCTGTTTTTATATTTTGCAGTGCTTTATCGGGATTTTCAGAATGACGGCCTGCATGACTGTCTGCCCCCCATTCTGCATGAAAGAAATGCAGTGTTTTTTTGAACTCTTCTTCGGTAGATGATTTGTACTCGGTAAACAAACCGCGGTACCAGCCTGCCCATATGGATGGCGAATAAACATCCACAATATCCTTACAAAAATCGCAGCGGCGGATGGCTGTTTTGCGTGTTGAATCCAGCTGGTGCGAGAGCGTGTTGAGTTGTTTCATAAAATAACGGATGGCTTCTTTATCGAAGGTAGAGAAGTCGCCGGGCCAGTCATTTTCATTACCCAAACCCCAGATGACCACGGCCGGGTGATTGTAGTGCTGTTCAATCATGTTGGTGAGCATGCGTTTGGCCTGTGCCTGGTAAACAGCACCACCCAGCCCGCCGCGGCACCAGGGAATTTCTTCCCAAACCAGTATGCCCAGGCTATCGCACAGATGTAATACTTCGCGTGATTGCTGGTAGTGCGCAAGCCGCATAAAGTTCACGCCCATGTTTTTTATGAGCAGCAACTCTTTGCGGATCATGTCTTCCGTCATCGCGGCTGCAACACCTGCCTGGTCTTCGTGGCGGTGTGTGCCGCGTAACAGCAGTCGCTTGCCATTCAGCATAAACGGACCGTTTGCTTCAAACACAAAATTGCGAAAGCCAACCTGTTCTGTTTGTGTAAAGCTTTGTCCTTTCGCTGTAATGGTAGCTGTTACCGTATATAAAAATGGCTGATCAGGCTGCCATAGCTGCGGCTTTTTGATATTCCATTTTACCAGTTGCATTTCCTGCTGCAGGCTGGTTGCAGGCAGGGTTGCCTGCTGTATGGTTTTACCCTGCGGATCGCTGAGTTGCAGTGTGATGGTTGCGCTATCGAGGTGCAGGGGATTGTACCATCTTGCACGCACATCCAGCATACCCTGTTTGCCGGCAGCATCTGTGCCTGCCTGTGCAAACAGTTTATCTATCGACAATGCAGGTGCATATACCAGGTTCAGGTAACGGTAAATGCCGCCATACACGTTAAAATCCGACAAGCTGGAAGGAATCATTTCCAGGTCGCGCGAATTATCGGTGCGTATACTTACCGGTACCTTTCCCTTGAATTGCTTTTTGCATACCCCGGTTTGCTGAAAGGCTGCGACTGCATCGGTAATATCCACCGTAAACTCATCATAACCGCCGGTATGTGCACCTACTTTCGTGGTGTACACATATACTTCCGTTTTCTGCCCTGCACCTTCAAAATGCAGCAGCGTACGGCCGTTGGCGTAGGGATTATTGATGTTTAAACTGGTGCGGTACCAGGCTGGTCCCTGGTAGTAATTTACATCGGGGTCAACTGCATCTGTGGCATTTACACAATGCGGCAGCTGCACTTTTTGCCAGAGCGGCACACTTTCAGGGTTGCCTGCTGTTACAGGACGTACCGCTTCCCATATGCCGCCCAGATCCTGTTTCAAAAACTCCCAGCCTGTAATTAAACGTACCTGCTGCTGTGCCATTGCCATATGGCCAAAGGCAAGTAATAATACAATCGTTAAACGCTGTTTCTTCACGGTAAAACGTATAAATGTTGGTTGCGGCAATTGTGCTGAACAAAAGGCTGCAGGTAGTATCCCTGCAGCCTTTGTTTGTGCAATCATTTCTACCGGCGGCAATTTCGGCAAAAACGCCATTGCCCGGTATTTTGTTTACGTAATCGATTCCGGAAACCATTGCCGCAGACTGTTACTGAGGTGGCCATAGCCTCCCAGTTAGGTTATGCAATAGGCATAACGGCAAATGCATGGTTGCTTTAAAATGGCAGGTTTATTTATTTTTGTGATTACCGTATATTCCAGCGATTTTAAAGCCTTATTATGCAGGTTCAGCTTATACAGCATACCACCGATATTCCAGCCGCCGTACATGCATTGTATGAAAGCAGTTTTCCTGCAACTGAACGCCGCCCCTGGCACCTGCAAACCATACTGGCAGCAACAGGCAGCCTGCAACTGGCATCGGTAAATGTGCAACACCAGTTTGGCGGCATGGTGAGCTGGTGGTTATTACCCGGCTTTGTTTTTATTGAACACATTGCAGTAAGGGAAACCCTGCGCGGACAAGGCATTGGCGCTGCCGTTATTCAACTGCTGCAACAGCAATACCGTTTGCTGGTACTGGAATCGGAACATGAACACCAATCGCCTTTTGCCAAACGGCGCATCGGGTTTTACCAGAAACTGGGGTTTACTATTTTCCCCTACCCCTACCTGCAGCCACCTTATACAAAAGATGCCATGTTTGTTCCGATGCACCTGCTGCACAGCGGCAGTGACAATAGTGAAGCGGGGTTTCGTCATGTTAAGGAGATGGTGTATAGGAAGGTGTATGGGGTGAAGGGGAGTGAGGGAATCACTGGTGAGTAGTGATGAGTGATCGAAGCGGAAATTAGTTGCTGGTGGGGGCACCGGGCAACAGCGTTGGAAAGGGGGCATCAAAATTTGCTGCGATCGTCTCGACTGTCGACTGTCGATGGCTTTCCTCTCACGCCTTCACGTTTCTTCAAACTGCCATATGGCGGGGGTGGCGAGTTCTATTAAATGATTATCGGGATCACGGAAATAAATGCTGCACCCTTTTTTAAAGAACACCCTGCTTTCAATGGCAATACCTTTTTGCTGCAGCAAAGTTTCCCATTGCGCTTCTTCCGCAGCAGCAATGCCGAAGGCCATGTGTACCGGGCCATCGCCGTCGTGCGGGGGAATAATGCCTTCGGGTAACAGTGTGGGCGTAAGTGACATTTTTTTCTGGAACAGCAGCAGCACCTGTCTGCCGGCAATGTTGAGTGCCTTTAGCCTGCTGTCGCCAAACAGGAGTTTGAAACCGAACAGATCCTGGTAAAACTGAACGCTTACTTCAAGATCATCGACATATAACGCAGTTTCAAGAATGGAATGTATCGCTGGCATAACCGGTATATTTTACAGGTTGTAAATAACAGGCCAGGGCTGAGGTCGGCTCGGGAAACCGACACGCGAGATGATCGTAGCGGGTCCGTTTGACCAGGACATATAAGCATGCCGGTGGTATACACTTACCGGCATGCTTTGTATAATGCAATGTTATTACTCTCCTATCGCGTATTCAATACCTCCCAGCAGGTGCTGCAGGTAAAGCGGGTCTGCATAAGATTCATCGGTATGACCTAATTCAGTATAAAAAGAACGGCCGCCATCATAGTTGTGGTACCAGCTCATGGGGTGATAGTTGCCGTTTTCACCGCCTGTATAGCTGCTTTCATCGATGGTGATGAGTACATGCACATCATCCCAGTTGGTGGTTTTAAAATTGTACCATTCATCTTTGCGTTTCCAGGTTGCTGGCAGGTGTTTGCTGGCAATAAAGCTTGAATCGGTTACATGCAATACCGCTTCCTGCTGTTTGGGATGGCTTTTAAAATAAGCGCCTACCAGCTTGTTGTACCAGGGCCAGTCGTATTCAGTGTCTGTGGCAGCATGTACGCCTACAAAGCCGTGGCCTGCGCGGATGTATTTTTCAAACGCAGCCTGCTGTTCATCGTTCAGCACATTGCCGGTAGTGCTCAGGAACACCACAGCTGCATATTTTTTCAGGTTTTTATCGGTGAACACGGTTGAATCGGCGGTAGTATCCACATCAAAATGATGCGCTGCACCCAGCTGCATAATGGCAACCTTGCCAACAGCAATACTCTGGTGATGATAACCGGCCGTTTTGCAGAACACAAGAATGCGCGGTGTTTTTTTAAAGAAAGTGAAAGAGCAGGCCAGTACAGTGATACAGGCGGCAAGCATCAGTTTTTTCATCATGATATTTTTTGCGACAATAATAAGTTAGGTTTCTAAGGTACGTATATAAACAGAAATTATAACCTGTTACAGCGGGATGCCTTAAGTTTACACCGCAACACACAGCATGGCTTTAAAGGATTATTATAAAATATTAGGCATTAGTCCGGCAGCATCTGCTGATGAGGTAAAAAAAGCTTACCGCAGGCTGGCGCTGCGCTATCATCCTGATAAAAATACCGGCAATCATATGGCTGAGCTCCATTTCAGGGAAGTAAAGGAAGCCTACGACACGCTTATTGATGCTGCCAAACGCGAGGCGTATAACTACGAGCGTTTTTATCATTACCGTTTTTTGAACGAGCGGCCAATGGAGCATGGCATTACAGCCGACTGGATTGCCCGGCAAATGATAACGCTGGAAGAAACGGTACACCGCCAGGATTTTTTCCGCATTCATCATGATGCTTTGCTGTTTCAACTGCAACAACTGCTGAGCGAATATAACCTGGAAGTGGTGCAACGCAGCGAAAACCCGCAGGCCAATGTCAATATTGTAATACACGCACTCGCCTGTACAAGGCCCTTAAACCTGGCCTATACCCGGGCGGTTTGTGCCTTGTTGCAACAGGTAGCAGGTACCGACACGTTGCTGTTGCAACGCATAAAGGATACCCTGAAACAGAAAAAACAACAGCAGCTCATCAACCGCAGCATATTGCCTGCGGCGGTGTTGGCTGTTTTACTGATTTTGTGGTTGATCATATCGGTTACACGATAGGCTTTGCGGCGGAGAACAGCGGGAATTTTAACCGGACTAAAACCACCTGCACACTTGCCGTGTTGTACGAACATTTCTTTTGCCGCTTTTGTTTTAGCTATTGAACTGTGTAACCAAATGCAAACAAATAATCCACAAATGAGCATAAGTTATTTTAGGAGTTTAATGAAAAAATAATTTCATTTGTACTAAAACAGGGTAGCAATAGCAATGGTGGAAACGAGAGAAATATCGGCCTTATTTACCTTAATCGACGACCCTGATGAAGAGGTTTTCAGCACGGTATCGCACCGGCTGGTTGGTTATGGAAGAGGCATCATACCCAATCTGGAAAACCTGTGGGAGAACTCGCCCAGCGAATCTACCCAGGAAAGGATTGAGATGATTATCCATCGCCTGCACTTTTCTGACCTGGTGGTTGATTTTACCGAATGGAAAAACAGTGCCTACCACGATCTCCTGTTCGGCGCACTGCTGGTTGCCAAGTTCCAGTACCCCGATCTGCAAACCACACCCGTTCTCCAGGAAATAGAAAAAATACGCCGCAATGTATGGCTCGAGCTTAACAGCTATCTTACCCCGCTGGAGCAGGCCAATGTAATTTCGAGCATCGTATACAATTATTACAATCTCAAGGGCCAGGAAACCGTTTTCACCAACCCGGATGATTTCTTTATCCACAAAACACTGCAGGCCAAAAAAGGCAATGCCCTGTCCAATGGCATCCTGTACCTTATTTTGTGCGAACTGCTCGATATCCCCGTAAGGGCCATACAAATTCCCAAGCATTTTGTGCTCGCGTTTTTCCACAACGATTACAATCCCGGCTCTACCAACGGCCAGCACAATATTCATTTTTATGTAGATGCTGCCACCGGCCAGCCCTTCAGTCATACCGATATAGACCATTATTTCAAACGCCTCGATATCCGTTCTTCCGCACGTTTTTTTGAGCCCCTCAACCATGTGCGCATTATCCAGCACCTGCTGCAGAATCTGGCCAAGTGTTTCGACAGTCATCAAACTGCCTACAAGTACGATGAGCTGATGCATTTATGCCAGCTGCTGAACGACTAAGCTCCATTCTTTCTATTGCACATTTCTCCATTTTTGTTGTACAAACAGCGCCGGATTAACCGTTACAAGCCAAACAATACGCGGCCCCGCTTGTTGTGTGATGGACCATACTTACTTTTACTATTATTAAAAATTCTACAGCCATGAATGCAAACATCGGACTATCGGAAGAACATAAGGCGGGATCGGTAAAGATCCTCGGCAGGATTCTCGCGGATGAATTTGTGTTGTACACAAAAACAAGGAATTTTCACTGGAACGTAGAAGGCTCCAACTTCGTTGAAATGCATACTTTTTATGAAAAAATGTATGATGAACTGGACGAGGTATTTGATGAAGTAGCTGAGCGCATCCGCATGCTCGGTCACTATTCACAGGGCCGTCTGAAAGACTTTTTACAGGTTACCAGCCTGCTGGAAGAAGAGTATACCAACGACCAGCAGAAACAATTGCAAAGCCTGCTGAGCGACCACGAAACAGTGATTCGCCTGCTGCGCAATGATATTGATGAACTGCAGGACAAAATGCACGATGCCGGCAATGCCGACTTTGTGACCGGCTTGCTGAAACAGCACGAAAAATGGGCCTGGTTTATCAGAAGTTATCTCCGCTAATATCAGCCAAATGCATACAAAAAAGGCTGCCCTGTTGAGGGCAGCCTTTTATGCTTTATACGAAATATTCAGAAGAGGGTTTGAACGCCATGGGCGACCTTCATTTCATGTTCGAGCAGCCATTTTTTGCGCCAGAGGCCACCGGCATAACCTACCAGGGTGTGGTTGCTGCCAATAACGCGGTGGCAGGGCACTACAATGGCTATATGGTTTTTACCGTTGGTGGATGCTGCCGCGCGGATGCTTTTTACATCGCCGAGGCGTTTGGCCAGGTCCATATAACTGATGGTTTTGCCGAAGCTGATATTAAGCAGCTCACTCCATACTTTTTGCTGAAACTCGGTACCTTCCTGGTACACGGGAATGTCGAACACGCGGCGCTTGCCGTTGAAAAATTCAATCAGTTCCTCTGTACACTGGTGCATTACCTCTGAAATGCCTGGCTCGCCATGTTCTACCTGTTCCTGTTTATCAATAAAGCTGATTTCGGCTATATACTGGTCTGTACCGCCGATTTTCAGCATACCCACAGGGCTTTGGTAATATGTGTAGTACAGTGGCGGCATCAGTTTATTTTAGCGCCGTTGGGCGTGGTGCCTCGCGGCGCTATTAAAATTACTTGTTTATTTTCATCATATACACCCAATACCAGGCATTCGCTGAAAAAGTTGGCGATTTTTTGGGCGGAAAATTCACCACCGCAATACCTATGTACCAACAAGCTGCTCGCTGGTATAATGATGGGTGATCAGTCGGCGCGAGGCCTTACAAGCCATCGAGAATCGAGAATCGACAGCCGGGATGATTGCAGCGAATCTTGGTGCCCCCACCGTTGCCGTTGCCCGGTGTCCCCACCGGCAACGAATCTCCGCTCCGATAAAAACCTCCGCTAAGGTTGCTCACCACTCACCACTGACCACTCACTAAATTCATTCACTATTGCCTATTCACTATTCACCAGTAATCTCCCTCACTCCCCCTGCTCTTCGCCAAACACCCGCGCGGCCTCCCAGCCCAGCATGGCTTTTTTGCGGGCCGCGCCCCAGTGATACTGGCCGGTGATGCCGGAAGAGCGGATGACCCTGTGACAGGGAATAAGATAAGCAACCGGGTTATCACCCACTGCTGTACCCACTGCCCGCGCTGCCATGGGCATCTGGATAGCCGAGGCTATGGTGCCATAGGTTTGCACGCCGCCGCTGGGAATATGCAGCAGGGCCTCCCACACTTTTAACTGGAACGGGGTGCCTTTGAGATGCAGTTTAATGGCCGGTAAATCGTGCCGGTTTTGCTCAAACAAATGCAGGGCGCTTTGCTGGATGTGTGTTTTACGCTGTACCAGCCTGGCGCGCGGGAAGGCTTTTTGCAGGGCAAATGGTACATCTTCATCATCCCACAGGAACGACATATGGCAGATGCCCTTCATGGTAGATGCAATGAGGCAAGGCCCGAAAGGTGTGTCGTACACAGCATAATCTATCACCAGGCTTTCGCCGCCGTTTTTGTACTCACCGGGTGTCATGCCCTCGATGGATACAAACAGGTCGTGCAGGCGGCTGGTGCCGGAGAGGCCGGTTTCAAAACTTACATCGGCCAGGGATTGCTGTTTGCGCAGCAGTTCTTTGGCGTATTGCAGGGAGATGTACTGGGTAAATTTTTTAGGACTAACACCTGCCCATTCCTTAAACAGCCGTTGAAAATGAAACGGGCTTAAGTGAACGGCGGCAGCAACGGCATCGAGGTCCGGCTGCTCTTTGAAGTGATCGCTGATGTATTGTATAGCCTCGGCTATGCGTTGGTAATCGATGTTGTTCATAAACCAAAATTACAGCGGGGTGCAGGCGGTTTCAACCCGCTTCTTGCTACATATCGTCGCTGGTAAAACTCAGCGGCAACAGCATGCCGGCGCGTTCCACCACATATATTTTCCCTTCTTGTCCGCCCATGATTAACCGGATGGGATGCAGCATACGGGCCTCATACTCAACCATTGTTTGCCTGCAGATACCGCAGGGCGTAATGGGGTGACTGCTGGCACCGTTGTGGTTATGGTAGCTGATGGCCATGGTGTCGATCTCGGTTTTGTGATCGGGGTACAGCGATGAAATGGTGGAAAGCAGGGTGCGTTCTGCACAGATGCCCACCGGGTAGCTGGCGTTTTCCTGGTTGGTACCGGCAACCGTATCACCATTGGTCATACGGGCTACTGCTGCTACATGAAAATTGGAATAAGGTGCATAGGCATGTTCAGTGGCTGCCCTGGCTGCACGCAACAATTCGGCATCTTTGGGTGCCAGTTCGCTGATATCGGCATACTCTTCAAAAGCAAAATGATATTGCTGGGCTTTCATACAGTTCCTTCTTTAGATAAAAAATCCCCATAGCGATAGCTATGAGGACCCCTTACGGTGAATGAAGTTAAGGCAAAAAAGCCGGGAAACCAAAGAAAGCTGCGAGCTGCGAGCTTCGAGCTTCGAGCGTTTATGGAGGCGTCTTTATTGCAGAATGCCGGTGGGACACCGGCCCTGGCATTCAAAAGAAAAGCCCCGCCCCGGCTAAGCCGGGACGGGGCTTTTATTATTCACTATTCACTATTGACTATTCACTATTCACCAGTGATCTTCCACTCACCACTCACCACTCACCACTCACTACTCACTACTCACTACTCACCACTCACTACTTGATGCTCCTGAAAATCCTGTTCCAGCGCGGACTGCCATTCCAGCTGAACCAGATTAGCGAAGCGCGGCCTACGATATTGGTTTCCGGTACAAACCCCCAGAAACGGCTGTCCTGGCTGCGGTGGCGGTTATCCCCCATCATCCAGTAATAATCGTACTGGAAAGTATAGGTGGTAGCTGGCTTGCCGTTGATGATAAAGCTGCCGTTGTTTTCCTGTAAGGTATTGTGCTCGTACGTATCAATAATGCGCCTGTACACGGCAATATTGGCTGCCGTAAGGGTTACGGTAACACCTTTCTGCGGCACTACCAGCGGACCAAAGTTATCCGGGCTCCATTTGAAATGATCATTGTCGTAAGGGAACGTAGCACCATTGTTATAAATGTAAGGTTCTATGCTTTTGAAGTTGGGCTGTTTTTTTACCAGCTCGGCTTCTTCCGGCGTCATGTTAATCAGGTAGGCATTGCCTTTGGCGCCGTAAACACTCATGTGACCGCCATTATCATTGGGATCGGCGATACCGAGTGATTTCTGCAGAAACTCTTCACTGAACGGTGTGCCATTGGTTTCTACCACATAATCTGTTTGTGAGGCAGGCGGTACAAAAGCAGGTTTATCGTTAATGTACAACACGCTGTTGCGCAATTCCAGCTTATCGCCCGGAATAGCAGTACAACGTTTGATGTAGTTATCGGTTTTATCCATCGGGTGCACCAGGATGGGATATTCAGCCATCAGCTTTTCGCGGTCTCCATTGTAAGAGGTGCGCAGCACATCGTAATAAGGATTGGCAGAACCAAAATCGGGCAGGTTGATAATGGTATCACCTGCAGGGAAGTTGAACACCACCACATCATTTCTTTCCACCTTGCTAAAGCCGGGCAGGCGTTTGTAAGGTACCTGTACCCATTTAACATAGGAAGGCATGGTTTTGCTGAAAGGCATGGTATTGTGTACAAAGGGAAAACTGATGGGTGTTTGCGGCAGGCGTGAGCCGTAGCTCATTTTATTTACAAACAGGAAATCATTTACCAGCAGGGTTTTCTCCATACTCTCGGTAGGTATGGTATATGCTTCAAAAATAAAGGTGCGGATAAGCGTGGCAGCCACGATGGCGAAAACAGCTGCGTCGATCCATTCACGCGTGGGCGATTTATGGTATTTTTTAACCGCTTCGTGCCCTACCCATTTTTCATTGGGCGAAAAGCCGAGGTAAGGAAAATAGATAAAGGGCAGAAATACCGCCGCTGTATGATGCAGCAGGGAAAAACGGCCAAAATGCATCACAAAAATGATGCAGAGCCAAATGGTAACAAACTGCCCTGCTATTGGTATCAGCTGCAGCCAGAACCATACTTTGCGCAGCCCTGTTTTTTCTACTATCAACCAGGTGTTGTACACAGGCACCAGTGCTTTCCAGGGTTCAATCCCTGCTTTCTTAAACATGCCATACATACCTAAATGCCAGCCGATCGTTGCAACGATGAAAATAATCCAACCCATAGTTTTTAATTAGTGCCAACAAAAATACCATTCTGACGCATCCGGCCAAATCCGGTTTTGCCTGCCATGGCTTAAACAGGAACGAAAAGTAATCCTTTTGCCGGCTGTAAACAAAAAATGTACTGTACCGTTTGTATTATTACGGTCGCTTTTATTACAAATAAAATGTGAAATCATTTACCAACGGTATCCTTGCCATTTCCTGCCCATGTTCACCACTGTTCTGCACAGGCGTGCCAGGCTGCCGGCGTTTTTTCAAGGCACATAGAAAATATCCGGAATGCACGCGTTTACAATTAAAGACATGGAAAACCTCAGCGGTATAAAAGCGCATACCCTGCGTATCTGGGAGCAGCGCTACCGGCTGATGATACCGAAAAGAGGAGACAGTAACCACCGCGTATATGATAATGAAGACCTGAAGCAGCTGCTGCGTATCTCGTTCCTGTATCACAACGGCTTTAAAATTTCACATATCGCCCGCCTGCAGCAGGATGCACTGAAAGCCCTTGCACTGAACCAGCTACAGCGCAAACCTTTTGGCAGCCTGCAAAACCAGCTGCTGGAAGCAATGATTGATTTTGATGATCTCAGTTTTTCACAAGCCCTTAACTATGCCATGCGGCAACTGGGCGTGGAAGAATGCATGTTGCAGGTGGTGTATCCTTACCTGGAAAAAACCGGCCTGTTCTGGCTTACCAACAGCGCCATGCCGGTGCAGGAGCATTTTGCCAGCAATATTATACGTCACCGGCTGCTTACCGAAATAGACGCGCTGCCCCGCGCTACAGGCAGCCCGCAGCGCTACCTGCTGTTTACCCCGCCGGGCGAACACCATGAAATACCCTTGCTGTTTATTTACTATATGCTTAAGAAAGCCGGGAAAAACGTGCTGTATGCAGGCGCCGGCATAGACACAGACACTTTGCAGTTAATTGCCGGGCGACCGGTTACGCATCTCTTTTACTACCAGATCACCAACTTTATGAAGCAGCAGCCCGAAGAATATGCCAGCCGGCTTTGCCAGGATTTCAGCACACAGCAGGTGGTTGCTGGCGGACCGGTTACCCGGCAAATCACCAACCGTTTACCCAACCTTACGGTACTCAATTCCCTGCAAAGCCAGCTGGACTACCTGCGGAAGGTTTGACGTTTAATGTTTGAAGTTTAATATTACTCCCCTCTCATGAGCACCATGGCGCTGGCGCCACCGCCGCCGTTGCAGATACCTGCTGCGCCGTAACGGGCATTGTGCTGTTGTAAAATATGTACAAGGGTAACCACGATGCGCGCGCCACTGCAACCCAGCGGGTGGCCGAGGGATACAGCGCCGCCATGTACATTTACTTTTGCTGCATCCAGCCCCATTTTTTGCGTGTTGGCGATACCTACCACCGAAAAGGCTTCGTTCAGTTCAATAAAATCCATGTCTTTCAGTTGCAGTCCGGCTTTCTCCACTGCTTTGGGCACGGCGAGGGAGGGCGTGGTGGTAAACCATTCAGGCGCCTGTTCGGCATCGGCATAGCTTTTTATAATGGCCAGCGGTTTTAATCCCAGTGCGTTTGCTTTTTCGCTGCTCATGAGCACAACAGCGGCAGCGCCATCGTTCATGGTGCTGGCATTGGCAGCGGTAACCGTACCTTCCTTCTGGAAAGCAGGTTTTAACTCAGGTATTTTATCGAATTTAACATTGTAAGGTTCTTCATCTTTGTCAAACTTCAGTGCATCGCCCTTGCGCTGCGGTATCATCACCGGCACCACTTCAGCAGCAAAATGGCCGTTGGCCCATGCGGCCTGGCTTCTTTTGTAACTTTCAATGGCAAAAGCATCCTGCTCTTCACGGCTAATATGACAATCTTTTGCACACAACTCAGCTGCATTACCCATGGCATATTGGTGATATACGTCGGTGAGGCCATCTTTAGACAGTCCATCGGTGAGGGTTACATCGCCGTATTTGTTACCCCAGCGGGTATTGGCTGCGTAATAGGGCACATTGCTCATGCTTTCCATACCACCGGCCACAACAATATCCGCATCGCCCAGTAAAATACTTTGCGCGCCCTGGGCAATGGCTTTCATGCCGCTGGCGCAGACTTTATTTACCGTGGTACAGATCACGGCATCGGGTAAACCGGCGAGTTTGGCTGCTTGGCGGGCAGGCGCCTGGCCCATATTTGCCTGTAATACACAACCCATCAGCACCTCCTGCACCTGGGCAGGTTCAATACCAGCCTGTTGTACAGCAGCCTTAATGGCAATAGCGCCCAGCTGCGGGGCCTGGAAATCTTTTAACGATCCGCCAAAACTGCCGATCGGCGTACGAACGGCGGAAACAATATAAACAACTCTGTTCTGCATAATTCGATGAGGCTTTTATCAAAGATAGGGAACAGCCGGCTTTTAACTAATAGTTGTTAGTATTTTACGAACTGCAGGCTTTTTCTCCCACTCGTCTACCCGGCTGTACAAAATTGTTGTGCCCGTGGCTGTGTCCCCACAGCCACAGGCGACATGAAGGAAAAATTCGCTTAGATCATTCACTATTGACTATTCACTGTTCACCCGGGTTCACACCTCACGCCTTTTTGCTACTTTTGTTCGTTTCCCCATGATTACCCAGCAAACCATACAACAGATCACCAACCGCATTGACATTCTCGATGTGGTGGGCGAATTTGTGAAACTGAAGAAGAGAGGCGCCAACTACCTTGGCCTGTGCCCTTTTCACGGCGAAAAAACGCCTTCGTTTACCGTGTCTCCTGCCAAGGAAATTTACAAATGTTTCGGATGCGGCAAAAGCGGCAACAGCATCAGCTTTTTAATGGAGCTGGAGAAGTACAGCTATGTGGAAGCACTGCGCTGGCTGGCCAACCGCTACCACATTGAAATTGAAGAAACGCAGGTAAGTCCGGAAGTACGCCAGCACCAGCAGGTGGCAGAGAGCCTGCACATCATCAACGGGTTTGCACAGAAGTATTTTGCCGAACAGCTGTGGCAAACACAGGAAGGCGAGGCTGTGGCGCAGAGCTACCTGGAAGAACGTGGCTTTCGCAGGGAGATCAGTGAAAAGTTTCAGCTGGGGTACAGTCCGCAAAACAGGCACAGCTTTGTAACGGCTGCCCTGCAAAAGCAGTACAATGCAGAGCTGCTGGTAAAAACGGGGCTGGTTGTAAACCGCAATGAAGAGCTGCTGGACAATTACCGCGGCCGTATTATTTTCCCTATTCACAACAACACCGGCAAGGTCATTGGTTTTGGTGCAAGGGTGATTGGTAAGGCTGAGAAAGTACCCAAGTACATCAACACGCCGGAGAATGAGATCTATGTCAAGAGCCGTATTTTATATGGTGCCTATTTCGCGCGGCAATCGATAGACAAACAGGATGAATGTTTGCTGGTAGAAGGTTATACGGATGTGATCAGCCTGCACCAGGCGGGTATTGAAAACGTGGTGGCGAGTGGCGGTACATCGTTAACCACCGATCAGCTGCGCATCATAAAAAAATATACCAACAACCTCACCATTATTTATGATGGTGATTCGGCAGGTATAAAGGCTGCGCTGCGCGGACTGGATATGGCGCTGGAAGAAAGCCTGAATGTAAAGCTGGTATTGATTCCCGATAAGGAAGACCCGGACAGTTATGTAAACAAGGTAGGTGCAAATGCTTTCAGGGAATTTGTAGCAGAGCATAAAAAAGACTTCATTCTTTTCCAGCTGGAAATAATGCTGAAAGATGCAGGCAATGATGTAAGCCGCAAAAATGATGTGGTAAACCAGATTGCCGAAACGCTCAGTAAAATCAATAAAACAGAGGATTTTACCAAGCAGCAGGAATACATACGCCAGTGCTCGGGCATACTGCGTATTGATGAAACCGGTTTGACCACGCTGGTGAATAAATACAAGCGCGACCGTATTCAGCGCGATGAAAAACGCTTTGCGCAGTTCGACAACGGCAATAACAATAGCAACAACCAGGGCAACAATATGCCCGGCTTTGATATGCCGCCGGATGATATGCCGCCACAGGACAACATGCCGTTT
The DNA here is from genome assembly GCF_003412455.1 of Deminuibacter soli. Lineage (GTDB taxonomy): Bacteria > Bacteroidota > Bacteroidia > Chitinophagales > Chitinophagaceae > Deminuibacter > Deminuibacter soli. The sequence continues at coordinate 312,071 of NZ_QTJU01000006.1, forward strand.
GATGATGCATCGTTACTGGCCAACCAGGACGAGCCGCATGAAAAAAACCTGTTGCGTGTGTTGATGGAATATGGCCTGCGTGCATGGGATGAAGAAAAGACCATGGCCCAGTATATTTTTGATGAACTGGAGCAGTTTGAGTTTGACAGTGCCCCTATGGAACAGCTGTACGAAGAATACAGGCGCCAGTACTTTGCCGGCATGGAGCCTACCAACAAAACCCTGTTGTATATTGACAATGCAGACATCCGCAACCTGGTAGTGAACATTACCATGAACCAGTTTGAATTAAGCCACCGCTGGGATGACAAGCAGGAGAACATGAACATTTTAAACCGTGACATCAGTCATAAAGATGTGCAGCTGAGCGTACATTATTTCAAGCTGCGCAAGATCAAGAAAATGTTTGACCAGAACCAGCGTGATATGGAGCAGGCCACCACATATGAAGAGCAGGTTAAACTCATAGAAATACACAAGCACCTGAAGCAAATTGAACAGGAGCTTACCAAACAATATGGTACCGTAATATTCAAGTAAGGCCGCTGTGCCTGCCTATACAAGGCAGGCACACTTGCCGGTTATTGCACCAGCACGTCAAACTCGCCTTTGGTAAAAATGAGTTTGCTGGTATCGCCGGTAGCATAACCGATGGAATTAAACTCCCCTTCAAAAGTTCCTTTTACCTCGCGCTCGGTTAAGCTGGTAATTTTCATTGAAAACGGGTGCACTGCTTTTTCTGCAATACCGGTTTCAAATACCTTGGAAAGGCTGTCGCCCAGGTTAAAGATACCGGTGGCATTTGCAGGTGTAAGAGACGTATAGGTACCCTCGCTAATGGGGTTGGAAGAAGTTAATCGCAAAGTAATGGCAGAAGGCTGGGTGGTTGTTGTATCGATGCCGATAACAGACAACATATAATCTTTGTCGAAACTGATGCTGGTAGCAGTACTCATGCTGCTGAAGTTCAGCTGTTTCCCGTTTAAAGTGGCTTTGATATAAGAGCGAACGGAGATGACCTCCTCATCCTTTTTGCAGGATGTCAGCGCGGTTAACGCAAATGCTGATAACACGAATAATCTTTTCATGCTTGTTTAAGGACTTAGGGGTGGTTGTTGCAACGAATATATTGGATTATATCATAATAAATACAATCCGGCCTTTAGTTTTTTTCAACATGCCTTACTTAGCCCATTAAACTGAATTTATGCCACCGGGAGCACAATGGTAAATGCCGAACCCTTACCCGGTTCGCTGTGGGCGAGAATAATGCCATGGTGATTGTCGGCTATTTTTTTACAAACCGCCAACCCTATACCTGTGCCGCTGTATTGCTGCCCGTTATTTAACCGCTGGAAAATAACAAAGATCTGTTCGGCATAACGCGGGTCGAAACCAATGCCATTATCGGCAACAGTAAGCTCGGCATATTCGATACCCTGCTGCAGCTGCGGGTAAATATGTACAGCCTGGCCATCGAGTATACGCAGGCGGATATTGATTTCAGGCGCGTCGTCAGAGAATTTAAGGGCATTGCCTACCAGGTTATGCAACAACTGGTTCATCTGGATGGGTATGGCCTTTATTACAGGCAGGGGATCACTGTGAATACGTGCTTTTTTCTGCGTGATCATCACCTCAAAATCATTCAGCACCTGCTGCAGCACAGTATTCAGGTTTACCTGCACAAACTGCCCGTTGGATTTGCCGAGCCTGGAAAAATTCAGCAGGTCATTGATCAGTCCCGACATGCGCCGGGCTGATGCTTCTACCTTCTGCTGGTATTTCGCGGTATTAAACGCAGGCTTGCCCTGGTTGGATGTAATGAGCTGTGAAAATATCTGGATCTTGCGCAGCGGCTCCTGCAAATCGTGGCTGGCCACATAGGCAAATTGCTCCAGCTCCTGGTTGGTACGCAGCAATGCCTCGTTCGATGCTTTTAAATCAGCCGTTCTGTCCTGCACTTTTTGTTCCAGTACTTCAGCTGCATTCTCGGCCATCAGCCTGGCGTTTACCAGTTCTGTCACATCGTGCAGCACTACCATTACGCCGCTTATTTTTCCTTCGGTATCGTATTGCGGTTCGTATACAAAATTCACATAGGCTGTTACGGGTATATTGTTGCGGTGCAGCCTGGTTTCGCGTTCATGACCTATCCATCGCTCACCGGTGCGGTATACCTGGGTGAGTTGTTCAATAACACCCTGCCCGGCAGCTTCGGGCCATGCTTCCAGCAATGGTTTGTTTACTACGGCTTCAGCAGGCTTGCCCCATAGTTCAAGCAGTTTATCGTTGGCAATGTCTATTACAAAAGAAGGTCCGCTTACTACTGATATAGCTACCGGTGCTTTCAGCAGCAGGTTACGCAAATGCACTTCTGCCTGGCTGCGAATGTGCACCAGTTTTAGCTGCGCGCTCACCCTTGCCAGTAATTCCTTGGCAGAAAAGGGTTTTACCAGGTAATCATCCGCACCGGTTTCATAACCCGCAATCCTGGCCTCCTCTCCTGCCCTTGCAGACAGCAAAATTACCGGTATGCGCGCCGTATGCGGTTGCTGTTTCAGTGTATGCAGTAACTGTATGCCGTCCATCACCGGCATCATAATATCGCTGATCACCAGCGCCGGTTGGTGCTGCTCCATGTATTCCAGCGCCAGTGCTCCGTTGGCTGCAGTTGTTACGCGGTAATAAGGCAGCAGCAAGCGTTCCAGGTAATGCCGCATATCGGCATTATCGTCAACCACCAGCACCAGCGTGTCTTTATCCTGTACCACGTTTGCAGCAGTAGCCATGTTGGCCTCATCGGGATCAAGCAGGCTCATGGCTTCTTCAATAAAAGCGATGGTTTGCACACGCTGCCTGGTGGTACCTGTGTCTGTATGTTTTACCTGTTGCGCCGGTAAATGATCATAACCCAGCGGGAGCGTTACTGTAAACACAGAACCCTTGCCTGCCGTGCTGCTTACCGTAATGGTGCCGCCATGTAATTCAACAAGCTCTTTTACCAGCGACAAGCCGATACCCGTGCCCTCGTGTGAACGGCCGGTAACATTTTCTACCCGGTGAAAACGTTCAAACATGCGTGGCAATTCACTGGCAGGAATGCCCACACCTGTATCAGCTACCTGCAGTACCAGCTGATTGTTTGCTTCGTATTGTTTTACCTGCACCGATCCGTGCAGGGTATATTTAAATGCGTTGGATAAAAGGTTCAGCACAATCTTCTCCCACATATCGGTGTCTACATACACCGGCTGCGGTAAAATAGCACAATCCACCTCAAAAACAAGCCCTGCTTTTTCAATTACTGAACGAAAGCTGCTTGCCAGGTCTGCTGTAAAAGCACCCAGCTGTACGGGCTCAAACGCTGCCTGCATGCGGCCTGCGCTAATGCGGCTGAAATCGAGCAGGCTGTTTACCAGCCGCAGCAAACGCAACGCATTGCGGTGTGTGGCCGACAGTTGTTCATGCTGCTGCGGTGTTAATATGCCATCGTTCTGCAGCAACTCTTCCAGCGGACCAAGCATCAATGTAAGCGGTGTTCTGAACTCATGACTGATATTGCTGAAGAAGGCTGTCTTCGCACTGTCAATTGCTGCGAGTGCTGCTGCACGTTTGCGTTCTTCTTCCAGTGCATGTACATTACCCAGGCCGGTCATTACCTGGTCGGCCACCAGCTGAAAAAAGCCTGCATACTGCTCATTCAACAGGCGGTATGGATTTAAACCCACCACCAGTATGGCAAACGGGTGTTTCTGCACGCCGGCAGATAAGGGCAGCAGCAATGCCTTGCGGGGTTGCACGGGCCATGCGCCCTGCGGCAAATCCCGTATCCCGGCAGGGATGTTATACACCTGCGTTTTATTCCCGTCCAGCACCTGTTGCAATCCCCAATCTCCATCGCGTTGCAGGTGTATTTCCTGTGGCAGCAATGTATGGTTCATGCTGGCCGTACTGGCAGCAAGTGTTGCGGTATGCCCGTCTGCAGATAACTGGTAAATAAATGCAAAGGGAAAATCGTGCGGGTTTTCACCCAGCACGCGTATGGTATTGTCAAACACAGCCTGGTCGTTCAGGCTATCGATGCTGTTTTTGGCCAGCCCGGTAAGTGTGCGCAACTGCCGTTCGCCGGTAATGCGTTGCGTGGTATCGGTATTGGCACAGATAATGCCTGCTGGCAGGCCGTCTTCGCCCGGTACCGGGCTGTAAGAAAAGGTATAATACGTTTCTTCCGGGTAACCGTTGCGCTCCATAATCAGCAGCAGGGCTTCATCGTAGGTGCCTTCATTTTTTTCCATACATGCTTTGGCGCGTGGCTCAATCTGGTGCCATATTTCGCGCCACACCTCCGTCGCAGGCATGCCCAAAGCATCGGGATGTTTACCGCCCAGAATGGCAGTATAAGGATCATTGTACAGGTTAATCAGCTTTTTGCCCCACCATACAAACATTGCCTGGCGCGAGGTAAGCAAAATACGTACACAGGTTTTAAGGCTCTGCGGCCATTGCTGCACATCACCCAGCGGGGAATTATGCCAATCGTACGCACGCATGCGCCTGCCCATTTCACCGCCGCCTGATAATATCTGTTCTGCAGAAGCGAGTTGCAGGTTGTTCATAGTAGGTACTGTTGATATAATTTACAGCCGGTCAAAGAAATGGTTCAGCAACCCGCTTAACCCGGCAATACTTGATGGTTTGGTGATAAAAGCTGTGGCGCCCAGCAACATTGCTTTGTTAATATATACCTGCTGTGAAGAGGTGCTGTAAATGATAACCGGTACCCGCTGCAGGTTGTCTTTCCGGCGTATGGCTTCAAGGCATTGCAACCCGTTCACACGCGGCATGTTCAGGTCAAGAAAAATGTAATCGGGCAGCGGCTCCTGTTCCAGCAGCTGCAGGCCCTCTTCCCCGCTGCCCGCGAACAGGCAGCTACAGTTTTTTCCTGTTTCCCTAATGGCCAGTTCAAATATTTCCTGGTCATCCATATCGTCGTCGATCACTAAACAAAGCATAAAGTCGATAGCAGCAAGGGGTCAAAAAATGAAACAACAAGTTAGTTTTTTCAGGGTATAAATGTTACAAGTAACGAGGTAAATTGTTCACAACCGTTATCGTCGAGAATCGAGAATCGACACGTCGAGACCATCGGGGCCGATTCGTGAATCGTCAGTCGTCAGGGATTGAAGCTTGCAGCTGTTTTCGTGTCGTCAGTCGTGAGGGATTTAAGTGGGTATTATAACTGTCGCCTTCGGCGATTTAAACCCAACAGGCTAGCAGCTAGCAGCTTGAAGCTTGCAGCTGTTTTCGTGTCGTGAGCCGTGAGGAAACTAAGCGGGTACTATTGATTTTAGCTAATTTTTCCTCGGGCGCCTGCGGCTGTGTCCGCACAGCCGCTTATTATTGAGTGCGAATGTGACTGTGGGGAACACAGTCACTGGCATAAAAAAGGCGCGGCAAAAAAAATGCACCCACTATCGTGGATGCACATTTTAATGATTTTGAAACCGAAGAAAAAGGTGATTATTTCTCGGTGGGGTTCTTCTTTCCTGCCAATAATTTTTCTACTGTTGCTTCAAGTCTTCTCTGTTTCGTGTCAGCTCTTTTTGCGTCCTGGATCCAGGAAACATACTCCTTCTGGTTGGTAAACGACAAATTGGTAAAAAATTCTTTTGCCTCATTGTGTTTTACAAACAGGGTTTCCAGTTCTACGGGCGGACTAACCAGGCGCCTGTCAAAATCAACACCGTTGATTTCAGAATTCCTGATCTCGGTAAATGCCCTCGAACGGTTGGGAATTGTTTCTACTTTCTTAAAACGCATGGCTGTCCACACATGATCAATTGCTACCTGCCTCACCGCTTCATAACCATTGTCTGACAAAATCTGCCAACTACAGTCCCTGTTTAAATCGCTCGCAATTTTGCTGGTGGCTTTTGGGTATGCTACCCATAATTTGCTGTCATCGTGTAACGCACTGAACAATTCCTTCAAAATGTTACAAAGCTGGTTTTGACTGAGTGCGAACACCAGTGCAAAATCAATCTTTTTAGCCTTCAATAAAGGGGTAACATTTTTTGAGAACGTCAGCTTGCTGAATTGCTTCTCGATTGCTGAAGGGATGCCCTGTATCAACAGGTTTTTTTCGTCTTTTAATTGCAATTTTTCAAACAAACTTTCTTGCGACATGCCTCAAAAAAAATTTTAAGGTGAGAAATTCGAGAGTGCAAAATTAGGTAAAAAATGCAGCATTTCCCCTTATGGGCACAAAAAAACCCGCAAAAAATGCGGGTTTCACCGTTTTTATTCACAATCAGTGGCTTACCGGTTTGTAATAGGTTAAGGCTTCCGGCATCAGTTTTTTAATGTTGTCAATACGTGCCTGGTCGCTCGGGTGGTCGCTCAGCATTACCGGCGGCTTATCTCCTCCCAGCGATGCCATGCGCTCCCAGAAGGCGATGGCCACCTGCGGGTTGTAGCCTGCCATGGCCGCGAAAATAAGGCCGTAATGGTCGGCTTCCGATTCCTGTTTGCGCGAGTTGGGCAACAACACACCCACCTGTGCAGAAGGCGCGTAAACGCTGTTGAAAATGCTTGCAGCCTGCGGGTTTCCACCCAGGGCTACGCCGCCCAGGCTGCCCAGTCCCTGTGCCACCATTTGCTGGCTCATGCGCTCACGGCCATGACCGGCAACGGCGTGGGTAATTTCGTGCCCCAGTACAATAGCCAGCGAAGCTTCGTCGCGCGTAACAGGCAGGAGGCCGGTATACACCACCACTTTACCGCCAGGCATACACCAGGCGTTTACTTCCTTGCTGTCAACCAGGTTAAACTCCCACTTGTAGCCTTTTAAAATATCAGATGCGCCCTTTTGCTGGTAATATGTAGTAATGGCATTGGCAATACGGTTGCCTACGCGCACTACCATTTCCGCATCTTTACTCGATGAAGCAGATACCACTTTGTTCTGTGTTAAAAACTGCTGGTATTGCGTAAGCGCCATGGATTGCATTTCCGATTCAGAAACCAGGGATAACTGGCTTCTGCCGGTAATGGCATTTCTTGTACATCCGGCGAAAGTTAGCGTTGCGGCTGCAACAGCAGCTATAGCAAGGTTACGGGTCATTGTTTCAGTGTTTAGAAAATTAATTTTCAATATCTGTACCAGTTTGCAGGCAGTTGCTTATTTAATGTGCTAAAGATAAGCATGCACCATGCAAATATCCAAATGCCATACAGTTATGCAGTGCAGTTGGTTGCATGCAGCTTAAAACCCGGGGCTTATTACAGTAGGATGGAATACGCTGCACCATGCAGCTGTGCAAAAGATTTAGTCCTCATCGTCGTCAAGATGACGGCGCCTGCGGCGATCGCGGTATTTGAGAATGGGCACTTTACTTTCCGTGCCTTTAAGTATGCGGTTGATATTCTTCTGATGGGTTAGTATCACCATCAGCGCCACTGCCACTGCGAATACGCGGTACAGGGTTTCTTTTTCATTGAAGATAAACAGTATCAGCACCGCGAAAGCAACACTGGCCAGTATAGAACTCAGCGATACAAAGCGGGTTAGGTACAATACCAGTAAAAACACACCCACACAGCAAACTGCTACCAGGGGCTGAATGGCCACGGCCATACCAAACAAGGTGGCCACGCCCTTACCGCCTTTAAAGCCTGCCCATACCGGGAAGATATGACCCAGTACGGCGCCCAGTCCCAGCCCGATCATCAGGTTGGTTCTGTCCCACTCGTCGGTTAAATAATGCGGTAATAAAATATACAGGGAAGTAGCCAGTACGCCTTTCAGCATATCCACAATCATTACCACGGTGCCCCATTTGGAGCCCAGCACACGGTAAGTGTTGGTGGCGCCCGCATTACCACTGCCGTAATCCCGGATATCAATTCCGAAAAAATGCCTGCTTATCCAAACGGATGTGGGAATCGAGCCTATTAAATACGCCAATATGATGAGTAACAATTCGTTCATTGGTGGCTACAGTTGGGTAGACAAATATAGGGGATTTTGACATTCACAAACACCCGCTAACAAATCGTTTATTTCCATCATATATTAAAAAGTACCAGATGAATGCCTTAGCTGGGGAAATTAGCAGGAAATTTAACATATGGGGGATTAGTGGTGAGTGGTGAGTGTGGGAGATCACGGTGAATAGTGAATAGGCAATAGTGAATGAACGGAGCGGAGATTTTTACCGGGGTGGAGCTAGTTGCCGGTGGGGACACCGGCAACGGCGGCATATTCTTGCGATCGCTGAGATAATCCCGACTGTCGATTCTCGATTCTCGAAATTGGTACCCGCTTATCACTCACGGCTGACAATTCACGGCTCACGGTCTCGACTGTCGATTCTCGATTCTCGATGGCTTCACGATTCACTTGCTGCACCACATCGCTATCCAGCCGTTGCGGTGGAAGGTTTTGCGGTGTTGTAAGCCTTGCGCGGCAACAGCGGGCAAAATATCTGCTTCATCAGCTTCGAGCAATCCGCTTAACAGCAGCACGCCGTTTTCTTTAAGTTGCTGCTGCAGTTGCGGCATATTGGCAAGTATAATGTGCTTGTTGATATTGGCAAGTATCACATCATACGATCCGCCTGTTGCTGCAGTATCAGCCTTTGCAATAGTGGTGTGTGTACTATGATTGGTAGCCAGGTTTTCCTGCGCGTTGTCGATACTCCAGTCATCATTGTCAATGCCCAGTACACTGGCTGCGCCCAGCTGCTCGGCCAGTATGGCGAGAATGCCGGTGCCGGTGCCAAAATCAAACACAGCGGTATTGCGGAAATCCAGCTCACGCATCAGCTGAATCATCATATAGGTAGTGGCATGGTGACCGGTGCCGAAACTCATTTTGGGTGTAATTACAATTTCATGCTGCATACCCGGCACAGCATCATGAAAGCTGGCGCGTATGGCTACAAAATCATCCACCAGTACAGGACTAAAACCTGCTTCCCACAAGGCATTCCAGTTTTGTTCTGCAATTAAACTGGTGGTATAGCTAAAAGCAAACTGTTCGCTCAGTTCTTTCAATGGCGCTTCATTAAAAGCGGGTTCTTCAATAAAAGAGTATAGCTCAGAAGGTCTTTCTTCAAAGCCATCAAAACCTTCTTCAGACAGCAGGGCGATGATAATGTCTTTCTGCTCCTGCTCTGCATTGTGTATCGAAACCTGGATATAATTGGGCATGCGGCAAAGGTAAAGAAAAGCGGTTAGCAAAAACAGCTGCAAGCTACTAGCTGCCAGCCCTGTTGGGTTTAAGTCGCCGAAGGCGACAGTGTAATACTCGCTTGGTTATCTCACGAATCGGACTCGCTGTGATAGTCTCGACTGTCGACTCTCGACTCTCGATGCCTTTACGGCACGATTTTTTTTGCCTTATCTTGCTGATGAATATGACACTCCACTCTATTGACATCCTGAGCTGGATCATCACTGCTTCTTATGTGGTGAGTACAGTGTTTGCTGTCATCATTATTTCCCAGAACCGCGCGCCTTCCAAAACCATCGCTTACCTGTTGTTGTTTTACAGTTTGCCCGTGCTGGGTATTGTTATTTATGCAGTAGCAGGTGAAAACTATCGCAAGAACAAACTGTATAAACGAAAATTCCTGCAGGATAATGCGCAGTTTAATTTATATGCCAGTCATCTCATACGCCTCTCGGAAGACTTGCTGGGACAGCATTTGAAAGAACTGAAAGGCAGCGAGCAAACAGCAAGACTGATACTGAACGACAGCCGCCTGCCCCTGTCTGTAAACAATCGCGTAGAGCTGCTGATTAACGGGGAGCAGAAGTTTGAACGCATGTTTGCCGAGCTGGAAAAAGCACAGCACCATATTCATATTGAATATTACATTATTGAAAACGGTGTTATTGCAGACAGGCTGCTGAAACTGCTGGTAAAAAAAGCAGCAGAAGGTGTTGCAGTAAAAATGATTTACGATGATTTTGGCACATCGCTTAAAAACAGGTACCTGCGCAAGTTGCGTACACAGGGGGTAAAAGCATTCCCGTTTTACCGCATCCTGTTCCCGCTGGTTTCTAACAGGCACAACTACCGCGATCACCGCAAGATGATTATCATTGATGGCAGGCTGGCCTTTACCGGCGGCATCAATATCTCTGACCGGTACGATAATAATTTACCCGGCAACGATCTTTACTGGCGCGATACCCATTTGCTGATTGAAGGCGATGCCGTAAAACCCTTGCAGTACCTGTTTTTCCTGAACTGGAACTTTTGCTCAGATGAAGAGCTGCCGGTTTCACTGGATTATTTTCCCAGTGACAAAACCGGCCACAACCAACTGGTACAGGTTATTCAAAGCGGGCCAGACAGTGACCGTGCCAGCATCATGCTCAGTTATTTCAGCGCCATTGTTAATGCAAAAAAATATGTGTACATCACCACGCCGTATTTTATTCCCAATGAAAGTTTGCGCAATGCATTAAGGGAAGCCGCACTGAGCAAGGTTGAAGTGCGTTTGCTGGTACCCGGTGTGTCTGATTCACGTTTTGTAAACCTCGCTGCCCACTCCTATTACGAAGAATTGCTGGAAGCCGGCGTACGCATTTATCTCTATCAAAAAGGCTTTGTACACGCCAAAACCCTGGTGAGTGATAATACCCTCAGCATGGTTGGCTCTGCCAATATGGATATCCGCAGTTTTGATCTCAATTTTGAATTGAATGCCGTGGTATATGATTCCCTTATCCACGACCAGCTGAAAGCCGTTTTCCTGAAAGACCTCGAAGACAGTGTTGAAATAACCCTCGCCGAATGGTCGCAACGCAGCAGGGTGAAGAAATTCTGTGAATCTATCTGCAGGCTGTTTTCATCGGTGTTGTAGGTGGTGGGCTTCGGCGCGCTTCGCGCATGTGCGGGTTCACCGACACATCGAGATTCGACAGTCGAGACTATCGCAGCGAGCCAGGTTCATGAGTGATGTTAGTGGTTCGCTAAGATCGTCCCGATGTGTCGATGTCTCGACTGTCGATGTCTTTCCCACTCACAAAAAAGCCCCGCACACTGGTATGCACGGGGCTTGTATTATTTGCAGTAAACTGAATTAGTCTCTCTGCTGACGTGGTTCGCGGGGCTCGCGCTGGTCGCGCTGATCACCGTTTCTTGAACCACTGCCTTCAGGGCGCGGACCGCGCGGAGCGGGTTCCTGGTGTCCTTCAGGTTTTGGCATCAGCACCTTGCGGCTCAGTTTGAACTTGCCGGTTTTGGTATCAACGCCAATCAGTTTTACTTTAATTACATCACCTTCTTTCAGCACACCTTCCAGGCTTTCGAGGCGTTTCCATGAAACTTCGCTGATATGCAGCAAACCTTCTTTCTTAGGCAGGAACTCAACGAACGCACCGTAAGGCTGAATGGTTTTTACTTTTGCTTCATACACTTCGTTCACTTCAGGAACAGCAACAATGCCTTTAATCCAGATGCGTGCTTTTTCAACACCATCTTTATTGGCAGAGAAAATGCTTACTTCACCGGTGTTGCCAACCTCTTCGATGTTGATTGTGGTACCGGTTTCTTTCTGAATTTCCTGGATCACTTTACCCTGGGGCCCGATTACTGCACCGATAAATTCTTTATCGATGATCAGTTTCTCCATCCTTGGTGCGTGAGATTTAACTTCTGCACGTGCAGCCGGCATACATTCGTACATGGCGTCGAGAATGTGCAGGCGGCCTTTGCGTGCCTGCTCCAGTGCTTCGCGCATTACTTCCATGCTTAAGCCGTCTACTTTAATATCCATCTGCACACCGCAAATACCTTCACGGGTACCGGTTACTTTAAAGTCCATATCACCCAGGTGATCTTCATCACCCAGGATATCGGTGAGAATAGCGTATTTACCATCGGTACCGCGGGTAATTAAACCCATGGCCACACCGCTAACGTGTTTGGGGAAAGGCACACCTGCATCCATCAGGGCCAGTGAGCCGGCACATACAGTTGCCATTGAAGACGAACCGTTTGATTCCAGGATATCGCTCACCACGCGAACGGTGTAAGCATAATCGCTGCCGGGCATCATTTGTTTCAGGCTGCGCATAGCCAGGTTACCATGACCCACTTCACGGCGTCCGGGGCCACGCATCATTTTCACTTCACCTGTAGAGAACGGGGGGAAGTTATAATGCAGGATGAATTTAGAATATTCAGATTTTGCTGCGCTTTCAATCATCAGCTCATCCAGCGGTGTACCGAGTGTAACGGTAGTGAGCGACTGGGTTTCGCCACGGGTGAACAGTGCAGAACCGTGCGGTGTAGGCAGCGGATCGGTTTCCATTGCCAGCGGACGAACCTGGTCAAGCTGGCGGCCGTCCAAACGGATACGGTCGTCGAGAATCATGTTACGCACCACTTCCCACTGCAGGTCTTCGTAATATTTTTTAGCCAGTTTTTTGGTCTTGTCTTCCACTTCCTCGCCAAGGCTTTCTATTAGTGCATCTTTCAGCACTTTGAAAGCATCGCTGCGTTCGTGTTTGGAAGTACCGCTTTTAGCGATTTCGTACATTTTGGCTGAGCTGAAAGCAGCAACTTTCTCTCTCAGTTCTTCGTCCTGTACGGGTTTTGGATAATCACGCTTGCCGGTAACACCTTTTAAAGCGCGGAGCTGTTCCTGTGCTTTAATCTGGATGCGGATAGCGTCGTGTGCCAGCTGAAGCGCCTTCACCAGGTCTTCTTCGCTGCACTCTTTACTTTCACCTTCCACCATCATGAGGTTTTTCTCAGTGGCAGCGATCATAAAGTCCATATCGGCAGTAGCGAGCTGTGTCCTGGAAGGGTTCACCACCAGTTCACCGCCGATACGTGCAATACGTACTTCAGAAATGATTTCTTTAATGGGAATATCAGAAACGGCGAGTGCTGCAGAGGCTGCCAGGCAGGCCAGTGCGTCGGGCATAATTTCACCGTCGCTTGAAACGAGGGTGATCAGCACCTGCACATCGCAGAAATAATCTTCGGGAAACAGCGGGCGCAGCGCACGGTCAACCAGGCGGCTGATGAGCACTTCGTAATCGCTTAAACGGCCTTCGCGTTTGAAAAAAGAACCGGGGATACGACCGGCAGAGGCAAATTTTTCCTGGTAATCAACGCTTAAAGGAAAGAAATCCTGTCCTTCGCGTGGTTCTTTGTTGGCTACAACGGTAGCCAGCAGTATGTTGTTACCCTGCCTAACGGTAACAGATCCGTCGGCCTGGCGTGCCAGTTTACCTGTTTCGATGGTCACTTCGCGGCCACCACCCAGGTCAAACGATACACTTAATGGTTGTGATAACATAATGTAAGTAATTTAAATCCCGGATACGACCGGGCAGATTTGCGCCGTACAAAACAGGAGGGAAGGATTGTACCGGCGGAATCAGGCGAAAAATCGGGTTAGTGCGCAATGCAACCGCTATACACACAAAAAACTATTCCCAACCGTTTTACAATTTCAGTTGGGAATAGCTTGTATCATAGCTGAATGAATTATTTCCTGATACCCAGTTTAGCGATCAGTTCACGATAACCGGTAAGGTTATGTTTCTGCATGTAAGCCAGCAGGCGTTTGCGCTGACCTACCAGTTGCATCAAACCGCGATTGGTAGAAAAATCTTTTTTATTTGCCTGCAAATGCTTGGAAATGCTGGAAATACGCTCTGTTAACATAGCGATTTGGCCCTCGATAGAGCCGGTATTTTCGGCTTTACCACCGAATTCAGCAAAAATTGTTGCTTTTTTTTCTTTTGTTAAAGGCATCTCAAATACTTTTTTAAAACATCCAAATAATGGCTTCTACTTTATTTTGTGTGCAAAGGTAGGGTTTTCGGGGATGAAAACAGCAGTAATGCCCAAATAATTTAGCGGGGCGTATAATTGGGGGCGAAATTAGGGGTTCTCCACAATTGAAACAATACCTGTTTACAGCTGTTTGGTAAAACATAACCCCACCGAACAACCTGCTGCACCGAAACCTGGCTGCCATTGGAAAAGCATTTACATATTGTTAGTTCAACCATACCATACCCGGCTGTTTATGGCAGCATGGCCGACCGTTTTTACAAACTGCCTGCCCTGGCAGCCGCCGGCATACATATTCACCTGCACTGTTTTGGCGATGATGCCGCTCCCCTGCCTCCCTGCCTTACGCAATACTGCGCCAGCGTGCATGTATACCCGCACAGCCGCATTTCGGCCGCTACCATCCTGCAACTGCCCTGTATGGTGGCCAGCCGTAAAAACGAGCAGCTGTTTCAGCGCCTGCTGCACGATGATTACCCTGTTTTGATGGAAGGCATTCACTGTACCGCCCTGCTGCTGGACGACCGTTTTGCCGGCCGCCGTTGTTTTGTACGCCTGCAGCAGGTACAGCACCGCAGCTACCAGCAACAGGCCAGGCAATCGGCCAACCTGCTGCGTAAATGGTACTACCGCCACCAGGCTTCGCTGCTGCTGCAGCACGAGCAGCGTATTGCCGGTAAGGCAGTGTTTATTACCAGCCTGGATGCCGATGCAGATTTTTACCGCGAATACATGCAATACCGCCATACGGCCGTACTGCCGCTGTTTATTCCGCAGCAGCAGGTGAACAGTGAAGAAGGATCGGGCAGTTATTGTTTATACCACGGCGATTTATCGGCCGGGCATAATGAGCAGGCGGCAAGCTGGTTGCTGAACCAGGTATGCCGCAACATCGATGTGCCCCTGGTAATTGCAGGCTGCAACCCCTCGCCACGGCTGCAACAGCAGGCACGGCAATGGACCAACACCTGTGTGGTGGCCAACCCCAGCGCGCCCGAACTGCAGGACATTATCCGCAAGGCGCACATTCATTTATTACCCAGTTTTACCAATACCGGCGTGCCGGGCAAGTTATTAAATGCTTTATTTAACGGGAGGCATTGTATTGCACATGCACCGGTGCTGCGCAGTACCGGGCTTAGCGCTATTTGCCATGCTGCAGGCGTTACTGCACAATGGATACAGCAAATAAGTGCGCTGTACCGGCAGCCGTTTACCCTGCGCGATATTACCCTGCGCAAACAGGTATTGCTGCAACGCTACAACAACGCCGGCAATGCGGCCACCTTTATACAATGGATCTGGGAAAGATGAAACTTATTCTGTCACCAGCGCAGCACTATCCATTACCTTGCTTTTTTCTGTTTTCAGCATGCGGGAAGGATAACGGTTAATTACGATAAAATCGTGCGTAGCCATGATGATAGCGGTGCCATAATCGCGGCAGATGTGAAACAGCAGCTGCATAATTTCATCGCTGGTTTCAGGATCGAGGTTGCCGGTAGGCTCATCTGCCAGTATTACTTTGGGTGAGTTAAGCAGGGCACGGGCAATTTCTACCCTTTGCTGTTCGCCGCCGCTCATTTCGAAAGGCATTTTGAAGCCTTTGCTTTTTAAACCAACTTTATCGAGCACATCGTTGATTTTTTCTTCCATCAGCTTTTCGTCTTTCCAGCCCGTGGCTTTCAGTACAAAGCGGAGGTTTTCATGCACATTTCTGTCTGTAAGCAGTTGAAAATCCTGGAACACCACGCCCAGGTTGCGGCGCAGGAAAGGAACTTTTTTCCAGTTCATGTCTTTCAGCGAATGCCCTGCCACATCTACCACGCCTTCTTTCAAAGGCAATTCGCCGTATAATGTTTTCAGCAGGCTGCTTTTGCCGGTGCCGGTTTTACCTACCAGGTATACAAACTCTCCCCTGTTAACAGAAAAATTTACGTCTTGTAACACCAGGTTACCCCCCTGGTAAATATTGGCATTGCGAACAGAAACAACGATCTCAGACATGGTGCTTGAATTGGCATCAAAAATACAGGAATGAATTTGAAAATGAACCAAAAAGCTAACTTCAACACCTGTGCCACAGCCTGTTTAAGCCGGTTTTGCAAATGCCGGCCCGCAGGGGCGTAGACTTTTATGCACAAGCTGGTCGAATTTCCCTTAATTTACACCCGGTTTAACGTATTTTCAATTTTACCCATTAAAAGACGTTTTATGTATTTCCCATTAACCCACCCCTGCAACAGTTACCTGAAAAGACTGTTACTGCTGAGCGCCCTGCTTTCTGTAACAGGATTGTTTGCATTCGGATTTACACCCCGCCACGTATTCAGCTACGATACAGCCAACGGCAGCGACACACTTGCGCCAGCCGGCAGCAAAAAAAGCAAAAACAAAAACAAGGCAAACGAAACAACCACGCGCGCCTATGTAGTGAATATTGCCAGTTACGATACCGGCGTGTTTAAAGGTGTTACCAAACTCATTACTGTTTCGGGCAAAAACGCAACCATAAAGGTAGATACTACAGCCAGGGCAGCCGAGGTGCTCACTGCCATTAATGCGCCTGTATATGTGCTGGATGGCAAGGTGATCAGCGATAAGGAAATGCAGCAGGTTAACCCGGCTGATATTGCCAAAGTAACCGTACTCAGCGGCACCGAAGCAGCTGCTTACGGCGGTCCCAATGCCATTGCCATTACCACCCGCAAGGCCACAGCAGAAGCAACAGCGAAAGCCGCCCCTGTAGAAGTGCAGGTGAAAACAGAAGACACCCCCGCTGCAACAGATACGACCAAAAACAATAAGGTTGCCAGCGGTTATGCAGACGATAAGATTATCATGGCCAACACAGCTGCAGCAGACAAGCCTGCAAAATCCGCTGCAGACAGCAACACAGCAACAACAAAACCGAGGCCGCGCGCCAGGCAATCCAAACCCCGGTCCTCCGCTACTACCGCCAGCGGTTATGTTATCCCCGACAGCAAGCCCTAGGGCCACCGACAGTCGGGATCGTAAATCGTCAGTCGTCAGTCGTGAGTGATCTAAGCGAGTGCCAATTTCGAGAATCGAGACATCGACAGTCGGGATCGTGAATCGTCAGTCGTCAGTGATCTAAGCGAGTGCCAATTTCGAGAATCGAGACATCGACAGTCGGGATCGTGAATCGTCAGTCGTCAGTCGTGAGTGAGCTAAGCGAACATTGTTGCCGGTGAGTACACCAGCAACAGCATTATAAAGAAATCCCCCGTCCCGGCTAAGCCAGAACGGGGGATTTCTTTTATTCACTATTGACTATTCACTATTCACCAGTGATCTCCCACTCACCACTCACTACTCACCACTCACTACTCACCACTCACTACTCCACATTCAAATCAAACGCCATTCTTGTTTGCGGAATACCAAACCAGGTTTTTACTTTCTTCACCTGTTGCAGCATCTGGTAATCGGTAGCACCTATTTCTTCTTTAGCCATGTTCACCCGGATGGTTTGGGAAACACTACCCCCCAGCAATTGTTCCAGCAGGGATTTTTTCTCTGGGTATTCTGCAGTGGAATAATTTTTCAGCTTAGCCATGTGCGCAGCAGAAGCAATCGCATCCTGCATGGTGCCGATACGGTCTACCAGACCCACCTCAATGGCCCGCTCGCCTGTCCACACGCGGCCCTGCGCAATACTGTCGATATAGTCTATTGATTTTTTCCTGCCCTCTGCCACACGTGATTTGAAGGTGTAATAAATAGAATCCACATCGGCCTGCAGAAAATGCTTTTCTATTTCCGTAAGCGGTTTGCTGGCATCGGTGATACCTGCATATGGTGCAGTTTTTACACGATCGAATGTAATGCCCAGTTTGTTTTTAAAGAACGATTGCATATTGGGTATAATGCTGAATACGCCGATGGAACCGGTTAAAGTACCGGGATCGGCAAACACCGAATCGCCGTTGCAGGAAATATAATAACCACCGGAAGCTGCGAGATCGCCCATGCTTACAATCACCGGCTTTTCTTTGCGGGCGAGTGATATTTCGCGCCAGATTACATCACTGGCCAGTGCGCTGCCGCCGGGTGAGTTTACCCTGAATACAATCGCTTTTACAGATTTATCGAACCGCGCTTTGCGGATAATGTTTTTATACTGGTCGCTGCCTATTTCATCTTCCTGCCCTTTGCCGTCAACAATATCACCCTGTGCATAGATAAGGGCAATTTTATCTTTTTCGTCGGATGTATCGATAGACTTTACATATTTGCCAGGCAGGATGAAATTGGGATGTTCTGTTTCTTTGATGTGCAGCAGGCGGAAGATTTCTGCCTTTACCTGGTCGTCGTATTTAAGACCATCTACCAGGTTATATTTTAAAGCGTCGCTGGCAGATTGGATGGTGCCGTTGTTGGCGAGGGCATGTAAGGCAGCGGTATCAGTATGGCGGGCAGTGGCGGTGTTTAGCAGCAGGCGGCTGTACAAATCGTTGAGCAGAACGGTTGTCTGCAGGCGGTTGGCATCTGTCATTTGCGTTACACGAAAAGGCTCTGTGGCGCTTTTGAACTTACCTGCAAAGAACACCTGCGGTTCTATTTCCAGCTTATCCAGCAAACCTTTCAGGAACATTACACTGCTGGAGTAGCCAGACCAATCTACCCCGCCGTTGGGATGGCAATACACTTTATCAGCCGCAGTAGCCACGTAATACGCTTTCTGGCTCATCACTTCACCATAGGCGATCACAAACTTTTTGCTTTCCCTGAAATGCAGCAGGGCCTGCCGCAGCTCTTCGCTGGCTGCAAAACCATTGCCATTACCGGAAGCTTTGAGATAAATGCCTTTAACGGCAGAATCGGTTTTGGCATATTCAATCATACGCACCACATCGTGTAAACCGGGCGCATCTTCTGCATCAGAAAAAAGAGCGGAAAGCGGGTTATCCTGCGATTGTTCCTTAAAACCGGTAGATAAGTCGAGCACCAGCACACCATTGGTACCTATCTCGGGTTTATCGGGCGAAGTGGCCTTTCCAACCATATAAGCCAGCACCAGGAAAGCGATCACCGTAAAAAGCACGAGTGCGAGCAGGGTTGCAAAGAATATTTTGAAAAAGGATTTCATACTTTGTTGTGTGCATTTAAAAATAAAGATATTTGAAGCGG
Source organism: Deminuibacter soli (assembly GCF_003412455.1). Classification (GTDB taxonomy): domain Bacteria; phylum Bacteroidota; class Bacteroidia; order Chitinophagales; family Chitinophagaceae; genus Deminuibacter; species Deminuibacter soli. The sequence goes on from NZ_QTJU01000006.1 coordinate 331,056, forward strand.
GCTATACTACCAATTTATGAACCACGCATACTTGTTGATAGGCGGTAATTTAGGCGACCGGCTGGCATATTTAGGCAAGGCTAAGGAGCTGATTACACAAAAAGGACACACGATTATTCAATGTTCAGCCATTTATGAAACGGCTGCCTGGGGGGTAGAAGAACAGCCCTCGTTCTACAACCAGGCCCTTTATGTACAAACGACACTTAATGGCAATGCATTGATGCAGCAGTTGCTGGATATAGAAACACAAATGGGCCGGCAAAGGTTGCAGCACATGGGGCCACGTGTGATAGACATCGATATCCTGCTTTTCAACAACCTGGTACAGCAAACACCGCTGCTCACTGTTCCGCATCCGCGGCTGCACCTGCGCAGGTTTGCACTTGCCCCGCTGGCCGAAATTGCGGCTGATGTGCAGCACCCGGTATTGCATGAAACCATTGCCACGCTGCTGGTTCAGTGCCCTGATTCACTGGATGTGCATAAAATTTCGTAACCGGTTTATCCTGCCCCGTAATTTTGTGCCCGGATTAATACAACATGAAGCATCATTTTATTACGATAGAGGGCAATATAGGAGCAGGAAAAACAACGCTGGCGCATTTGCTGGCAAAAAAACTGAATGCAAGACTGATTCTCGAAGAATTCGCAGACAACCCATTTCTACCCAGGTTTTACGAAAACCCCAAACAATACGCCTTTCCGCTGGAATTGTTTTTTATGGCGGAGCGATTCAAGCAGCTGAAAGAAATGCTGCATACCAACGATCTTTTTCAGCACATCACCGTATCGGATTATCTTTTTACCAAATGCCTGCTGTTTGCCAAGGTAACACTGCCCGAAGAAGAATTCAGGCTGTACCAGAAACTGTTCGACATTATTCACCAGCAACTGTTATTTCCCGATATTCTCATTTACCTGCATGCACCCGTAGAGCGTTTACAGGCGAATATCCGCAAAAGAAACCGCGCCTACGAGCAGCATATACCCGACGATTACCTGCTGAACCTGCAGGATACCTACACCAGTTATATCAGGCAACACAACATCAAAACATTATTCGTTGATGCCTCAAATGCCGATTTTCTTGGAAATGATGCACATTTGCAGGTAATACTGGATGCCCTGGAACAGGATTTTCCCGAAGGGCAGCATTATATCAGTTTACCGTAGCCCGGCTTTACTAAAAACATCAGGTTATGACGCAAACAGTACCAACCCAGCAAAACGATCCTTTCTCGTCGGTCAGAATAAAAGCCTTCCGCAACCTGCTGGCAGGACGAATCTTTTTTATCCTGGCCTTACGCATGATGACCACCGTTGTTGGCTGGTGGATTTACAACCTTACCAACGATCCTCTTGCCATCGGCCTCATTGGCCTGTCTGAAGTAATACCTGCCATTTCACTGGCACTGTATGCCGGTCACTTCATCGACATATCAGAAAAACGCAGGCTGCTGCTTACCGGCGTAATGCTGTACTGCATTGCAGCCACCATATTAACCATGCTATCATCCCGCTATACGGCTGCACACCTCAGCAATCACTGGATTGCCATTTGCGTGTACATGACCATCTTCTGTACCGGCATTATACGTGCTTTTACAGGGCCGGTGTTTAACGTAATGCTGGCATCTATTGTGCCCAAAAGCGCATTGCAGAATGCCACTACCTGGAACCAGGGCGGCTGGCTTTCCGGCTCGGTTAGCGGGCATGCCATCGGGGGCTTTTTGATAGCAGGTATCGGTATTTCAGGCACGCTTACCGTGATTGCCTGTTTACTGGCACTCTCCTTTATTATACTGTTCCCGCTGAAGAAACAACCGCCGCTGGCTGAACGCGGTGAAAAACGCACGCTTGAAAGTGTAAAGGAAGGGCTCAACTTTGTATTCAAAACAAAAGAGCTGCTGGGCGCTTTATCGCTCGATATGTTTGCGGTATTGTTTGGCGGCGCAGTAGCCATGGTGCCGGTATATGCAAGGGATATCCTGAAAGTAGGCCCTGAAGGTTTCGGCTTTTTGAACGGCGCAGCCGATATCGGCGCTATCTGCAGTGTGGTATTGCTTACCATCTCTCCCATGCGCAGAAAACAGGGCACCAAACTGCTGTTTGCAGTAGCCGGTTTTGGCACCTGTATCATCATATTCGCTGTATCGCAGTTATACTGGTTATCGTTCGCCGCACTGCTGCTCAGCGGCATGCTCGATGGCATTAGCGTGGTAGTACGTGGCACCATTACCCAGCTTAAAACACCCGATCACATGCGCGGCCGCGTGCTGAGTGTAAACTCCATGTTCATCAATTCCAGCAATGAACTGGGCCAGTTTGAAAGTGGTCTTGCCGCAAGATTATTGGGGGTTGTGCCCTCCGTAGTGTTCGGCGGCATCATGACCTGGATGGTAGTGGGCGTTACCTGGTTTAAAGCCCCTTCTTTACGCAAAATGGAATACTAAGGTTGGGGCATACGCGCTTCGCGCGGTGATCCGTTCGGGTGAATAGTCAATAGTGAATAAAACAGCAGGCGTAATGTATTGACCGGTACTCGCTTGTACGAGCCTGAAATAAGTTGACCAAAAAACCAGGTCAAACATGGCAAAAACACATTTAGTAACCCGACGCGTCTTCAGTGAAGAGGTACGTCGCAGTGCCGTAAAGGCAATTGAATCAGGAAAG
>NZ_QTJU01000007.1 GCF_003412455.1 Deminuibacter soli
CTGCAACGAAAAAATATCCAGATCAGGTGTATAACTATAAAAACAAAATGAGGCTGCCTCTTTCTTGAAGTGCCCCCTAAAAGCGTCTAACTTTAAGGGGGCACTTCATCTTTTGAGACAGCCTCTTTTCGTTTACAGTCTTCATCATTTATATCAAGTAGAACCATTCTGAATGTGAGTAATTCCTTGAGCACTTTGAGCATTTAAATTTGCTCAAGGAATTACTCAAGAGTTCCTCCTAATAACCTCACTGTCAACTGAATGGACCGTTCATTTTGTTGGTGTTTGATGCTGTTTGGTATATCAAGAAAGCCTGCTCAACCAGGCGCGATGCAGGAATCGAAGCAAACAGCATTAATCAAACTCAAAATGAATTGTCATGAGCACATTTGGCATGGACTTTTTTGTTCGACGTAATTCGAAAAACAAGTCTATCGCACATGTCTATTGCAAAGTTACCATTGGAGAGTAGCTCGCAACTTGAGAATTCTTCCCAAAGTTCGTGCGCTTTGGCCTTGCAATAACTGATCAATAGGCAAACCTCATACAACGCTTTTACACTTCCCAAATGGCCTGGCGACAGTAATAAGGATTTTAACCAATTAATTTTTCCAGGGATATTTCTTGCTTTTCCTTTAACTGAGAATATTTGGCTGGAAAATATCGTAGGAGCGTGCCCCTGATAAATTCAATTTTGTTTTTTTCTATAGGGCGTATGATATGTAGGTCGCTGGAATGAAGAATCGCCTTATTGTACCATTCCGACAATAGTTCATGCATGGGCATGTGATTCTTTATTGAGGTCCTAATTTATGCCATTCAGCCTGTTTCCTGGGTGATTCATTTTAAAAACATAGGTGCCGGGACATATTTCTCTCGTCCCTAATTGTAATCGGTAGGGGGCACTGACCCTACTACTGGCGCAGCATTTATTTGGAAGTATTTTGCCCCGATTGTTATTTTTATTTGCATGCTGCTGCAATGTTTCCCTGCATATTTCCAGTGCTACGATAGTGCTCGAAACGCGTCTTCTGTAATATCGAGCTGCGCGATTTGGTTTTGCGTGACGCAATGATTGACGACATAGTTATCATATCCCACCCATCTTAAAATCAACATACTAATAAGCGTATAGAGCCGGGTTGCCGCATAATAAGTGTCCTGGTCTTTTTTGTCGTCGCTACGATCTTCACCGAGTTTAGCGAGATCTATCGTGCGGCCATGGAGAAAATCATTACGTGCGTTTAACATTTTGAAATCTTCCTGCGATAGTTTAATACCAACGGCCTCGAATGGCGCGGTGAGCCTTGTTCTATTGGTCGGTTGGTTGATGTTATCGATTTTGCCACGCAGAATATTATAGCCATCAGGCCCCAGTGCTTCCTGAAACTTAGAAAGCGTGTTCCTAAATTCTCCCAATATCTCTTTCTTCAATCTTTCTGTCTGTATGGGTTTTAAATCCAGCTTTTTATCGCCCAAAATAACATCAGAAAGCGTTTCCAAAACAACCGATAAACCGGCGGGCATCAGTATCAGGCTGCCAGTCAACGACTCCAGCGTTAGAATAATTGCCCCGCGCAGGGAAGCGTTGTGATACAAATGTTCGCAGAGTTTTGAAAACTCTGGCAGGCTAATGGTTCTAAGCCTGTTTTGCTCATGGAAATCGTCTTGTATATGTTTGGGAATATCTTTAAACGCATATGGGTTCGTATATACCGGCTTGTAGATGGTTCTGATGGTTTTTCTTTTTTGCCAGAACTGCCAGCCGACTATTTCTCGCATCTCCGGATTGGCATAGGCGAAATACCAGCCTTGTTCACCCGCTAAATGACCGCTTATAAAGCCCAAACCGCACAGGACTGCAAAAGCCTTATCCGCGAAGCTGTCAAGATCCTGTTTTGCAGGGGATTCGATAGAAAGGTACCATTTATCCTCGACCGGAAATGTACATATTGTCAATTCTTCGCCGTTTATTACAGCTGCGGTTCCGAGTCGTGAAATAAAGCCAAGGTCTGATTCGAAGTGGCGTTCTTCCAGGCTGTAATGAAGATATATCTGTTCTTGCAAAGGCATCAGCAGCCGAAAATAGTAGTTACCCTTTGGTTTAAAACCAGCCGAGGCCAGGTTTCCCACCTGGGCAGTGGCTGAGGGGCCGCTTGCCTGAAGTATATACACATCGTTTGCTATCAGTGTTTCTTTTTCTAGCGTGAGGGTTAGCTCTTGGTAAGTCGCACCGACAATCTCCTCCCGATAAACAGAATTCCTCAACATAATGTCGAGGCGGAAATGATCTTCTTCCGGCAAGAGCTCAGCCGCTTTGTTATGAAAGGGGCTATTGTTTTTAATGATTTGAACGGAGAATTGGGCCCTTAAACGGCTGATAAGTTCGATTGCCTGTTTGTGATAAATCATCTTTTCGTATAGACGGGCTGAAAATTAGCGTATTCCTGCGAATATAGGCAAGTGTGCAACCAATTGGATTAGTTTATAGCGAATGTATATTCAAGGACTGTATGAGACATTGAGGCTTCAATGCTGCCGATTTAGGAAGGCCCTTAATCACCCTTGAGTTTTGGAAGGCCTCAGCTTTAGTTTTCTACCGGTTTGAAAATAGAGATAAATTTATTAGCCAAAAGCCGCCTTATTTTTATAAGCGTTAGAATTAGGACTTCATCCGGGCCATTATTCGGGTTGTCGGAAGGGAAAAGTTCGTGCACTTGTCGCAAGAGGTCAGCAAACGTTATTGCTTTATCCAGCAGCGCCAGGATATTATATTCTAGTTCATCAATGACGACTTCCCTGCATTCATGATAAAATATTTCCGGAGTGCAGGCGATGATCACTTCCTTATCTTCTTCTTTGAGTTGACCATCCATGCTTTCGATAGGCATATACCAGTTGAAAGGACTTTCAATTGTATCAAGCCAAGGATGCCTGCTGATGAAAAATGTATTTTGCTCTGAAAGGGGCAGTAAAAAGAATTCAAATTGTGCAAGGGAGCTAGTTTCCATTTCCAACAGGTCCTTGCCCGGAACCTGTTTCCAGGATTTGGTTAATTCGCTCAGCTGGGTCTCGTATTTTTGTAATTCTTTAATAAAATGTTGCTCTTTTGTCGTCTCGTTTTTACTATTCCTTGGAAATGCACCCCAATGCTCTTTGTCTTTGATGTGCGTGATTGAATGTCGTCTTTGGTAAATGGGGAGTGCGCCAGATTGCGGCTGCGCAGCAGTGTTGTCTTTTGCCATTCTTGCTTGATAATATTTGTGTTCATCATCGAACGCTTCCAATATTTTATAAAAATAAGCTGGATACTCTTTCAGTAGCGTTCGCGCCATTAGCTCGACAATGTCTTTGGTTCTTTTGTGTTTACCAATTAAGTGGAGGTATTTTAATTTCGTAGGTGTTAGCGCGAAATCGGCAAACTCATGCATCACATACCCATCGTCTTGATACTGTTTGTCAAAAAGATAAGTTATCTGCTTATTTCTATTTGAACAAAGGGAATGAAAGAGAATCTGTTCACAAATAATATTGAAGCCATCGGCAATATCGTTTGGAAAAGCTGCGACATTGTCCTCAAAAAAATTGGTTGCAACGTTCGTATACTCCCGAATAAAATCTAAATCATGGCCGCCAAATATTCCGGCATTGCAGGATGGGATAGCGTTTTTGCAAAGGTCTGTGTCCAGATAAGCTGGAACACTACACAGGTTGCTGTAGACCGTATCCGTCAGCTTCCTGTAGACGGCTGTGCCCATTTCAAAATTCTGCATAACCAGACCAGCTTTTTCTAGTTTATCTGCAAACTTATCAAAGATGAACACATCTGCATCAACGTGCAAAAATGGCTTTTCCTGCAAAGCATAGGTCTTGATTTTAGAGATTGCCCAGTGTGTGCTGAATGCATGGTTTAGGTCATCGTGGGAAATATGCACTGCCGTATAGGGGAGATTGAGCCTGTTTATAAGTAGTTCAGCACCTGCAGTGTCGGTATACAAATGGACGTCAGGATAGAATTCTTTAAGTTTAAGGCAACTCAATGCCCATCCCATCAGGTGAAATTTGGGGGAATCCCATCCAAAATTGTAGGTCTTCCAGTCCTTACCGGAAGACCAAAAAGTTTGTACTATTCTCATGCACTTAAATAGTTATTGGGCCAGTGATTAAAATATCTCTATTTCATTGCCAGTCCGCTACTATCCAGATAACGTTTTATTTCGGCGGTATATTCATCTTTTACCCCCGGAGCGTATCCTGAAAAGCGTTTAAACACATTTCCCTTGTTATCTACAAACAAGGTTGCAGGTATCGTTCCGTTAAAACCGAATATCTCCCGACTGTAAGCAGCTAAATTCGAGGGCAACCACATCTGTTCCCAGGGCATTTTTTCTTCATCCACCGCTTTTTGCCAATCTTTTTTATTTTGGTCAATAGACACGGAAACAAATCGCACATGGCTGTTTTTAGAAAATTGTTCGTACAGTGGCTTCAGTTCCTTAATCTCCATCCGACATGGACCGCACCAGGAGGCCCAGAGAATTAACACATTTAGCTCTTTGGATGGATCAAGTGCAGGCTGCAGCGATCCACTAGTGTTTTCCAATTTGGTTTTTATCCCAAGTTTTTGTTCTTCTCTTGCGGTAATTCTCTTGGCGATTTCTTGCGCAGTAGCAGACTTGCGCAGCTCTGGGTTGAAATCATTGAGTAAACTTTGTACCTGTGGGTTTGATAGGCTACCCTGATTTTTATTCAGTTCGTACAGCAAATAATAGGAGTAGGGATACTTTTTTACCCAACTCTTGATGCGTTGGAAGGTGCTATCCGTCATGCGATCAAATTCAAAAGAGATGTTGTACAGCACTGCGGTTTGCTTGCCAGCATGTATGGGATCTTCCGGATACACCAATTTCACTGAATCGGGGAGAACAAAATCTTTGGGCGTGAAGTCTTTTAACGCTCCGGTTATCTGGATATCACTTGTATCCTCCAACATGAAAAACTGGGAATGTAAACCTCCGCCATTTTTTAGCTTATTCGTAACGAAATTGAACATTCTTTTATGGCCATTTTTATCTCGATGCTCCAGCGTCAGGTAGGGTGGTTCCTGATACATACTTCGGCGCACTGCAAGTTCAAAATTGCCGTCTGCCGTGGCCGAAGAGTCTACAATTTTACGGTTTTGGTCCAGTAGGTATATATGACCATCAGGTAATCCGCTTAAATGTCCGGTTATTTTCATTTCTCCGCCCATATTTGTCTTGCATGAAAGTCCTGCGAATATTGTAAGTATCACTGCTGTATAGAGCAATACCGTTGATCTACGTGCCCAGTGGTTGCGATCCGAAAGAAGATTGATTAGTGTTTCGGTGAATGCCATATAGCTAATATTTATAGTCATATTTGAAGGCTAAAATATACCAGGTATATTTTAGCCTTTAGATTTAACCGAAGTTACCGCACCTGCTTACCCCTCCATTGCTTGTTACGTTCACAGGGCCGAGGCCTGTCTCGCAATAGCACTGGAAGAAGTCCGTACCCAAAATTGCTGTAGAACTGCAGGAGCCCGACCATGTTGCCCAACTACCGTTGGACCCTTGAATGGTGAGCGTGCAGGGGCCAGAAGAGCAACCGCCGCCGGAGCTGCCTCCAGAAACCTGTTTCATTTCTTCTTTTGTCAGAAGTTCACTCGCGTTGAGTGAAACTGCTTTCAACCTTGCATTTTTCATTGTTGTGATTTTATTTGAAGGTGATAGTGAATCGCGCAGTATCACATAATGGTGTCGCCCTGTTTTAAAGAATCAAACTCAAATTGTAACGACACCCTGCGGAAAAAGAACTAATTGGTACACCTGCTTACACCGCCATTGCTCGTGATGTTTATCGGACCCAGTCCAGTTTCGCAATAGCAAAAGGTGTAAAATGTTCCCTGGAGAAGTCCAATACTACAATTTCCACTCATTGGTAGCCAGCTTCCGTTTGGTGTCTGAATGTCAATTGTGCATGGTCCAGATGCACAGCCTCCGCCAGAACTTCCGCCACTGACTAATTTCATCTCTTCCCTCGTAAGCAGCTCGTTGGCGCTTAGCGCGACTGATTTTAGTGATGCTTTTTTCATTGTTATTGATTTGGTGAAGAAAAAACATTGCTTCTTGAATTAACCTTCAAAAAAATATTTTAGATCGTTGATTTTATACTGGGGAGGTAATTCGTAAAATGACTCGTCGCCGGCAGCATCGGAAGGAATATTTACAAAAAAGGAAGGCGTGAAATCAACCTTAATTTTTTCGCACCAGCTGTGCATCATTGTTATCTTGTCGACTAATGCAGAATCATTCAATTCTTCTCGCATCGGATATTTTTCTGCGAATGCTGCATAATCCCTTTTTTCCGCTAGGTACCAATCATCCAATGCTTTGTTGAGCAAGTGCTCATCATTTTTTTCCGCGATCGCTAAAATATGCTTAACGGGTTCGGCTTTAGAATCTTCGGGTGCACTAGATGCCGTGAATATTATACGGAGTTGGAGGTCAGGTATAGATTCGACGAGCTGATGTAACGAAGAATGCGATTCGGCGCAGGGACCGCAATATGGATTGCAGACTTTAATCAGTTTATGCTTGCCATTGGGATTTCCAATCACTATTCCCATGCTCCCTGGATCTTCTGTTAACCGCTTTTGTCTCATTAGCAGGGCCTGAAAAATCTCGCTATTTCGTTGCATTCTGATTAATTCCATTTTACTTGCCTGGCCCTCTCTAGCGTTTTTGTCGAGTCTTATAAGGGTAGTCGTTACAATTAGTGGTAGTAAGTAACCTAGCCCCGCCGTGACCATCATGTCGATGTTAAAGATTGTGAAAGAATGTTGGTTCCAGGATGGGAGATTCGTGATGCAATTCAAAGTAAATTGTAGTAGCAAAATCGCTTGTGTACAAAGGCACAAGACACACCAGCGCCGTACAATGCGCCACTGATAGAATATTGAATAGCCTATAAAGGGTAGGGAGAAAATCGACATCCAACTTAATAATGCCCCTACCTGGGGATTTGTCAGACCCTTGAAAGTGAGTAATAGTAGCGTACCTACAAAATAGGAGAAGCCTATTTCACTCCAGCTGAAGCCAGCAATATGGGCAGCATTGGAATGTAGAATCGCGTGGCAGTCGGTTTTCTCATTGATGCTACATACCTGGCGCAACATTTGGCCTATCTCACTTCGGTTGTGCGATAGCAGCAATGAAGTAACAAAAAGGCCAAAGACCGATAGCATGGTGTTTAGGACGGGTATGGTAACCGACAGGCCTTGCGTGACAAGCGTATAAACAGCCAAAATGGTTGTCGCAATTGGCAGCAGAAGTATCGCGGAGACTTGAGCAAGCCTTTTTCTTCGTTCCGCCGCTATTTTTTTTTCGTAGTCAACCTCTCCGGATTCATCCGAAGGTTCAGCCGCGAGTACAATCATCGTGCAACGCCCTATAAAAGCATCTCTTTCACACCAGGACCATAACGAGGTTTCGGGGTCCAAGAAATGTACTTGCTCATCGGTTGTTTCATCGACAATGGTAAACGGTGCGGTGCCATTTCGAACAATGATTTGAGAGATAAATGGAGTAGGTATTATTAGAAAGTTATTTCGGTCAAACTTCGCGGCTAGATTGTCAATTCGATGATTTGATAAAACATCGCTAATGCTCAACAGGCTAGGGAATGCTGGATGCTCTTCTAAAGAGCGCACCAGCGTTGAATTTGATAGTTTTATCTTCAACAGTCTTAATAAGTGTCGCGTGACCGCAATGGCGTTTGCCTCCGCGAAGCGGGGGTCTTCCAGATTAGCAAGCATATGGCTAGGTTATTATAATGTCTTATAGGTTGCGCGGGTAGAAACCGGTGCGTGTAAGGTAGATAGTGATTGTGGGATGCTGTGACGATAGCTGTAATGATACTTTCGTTGATCTTATTCAATGATGAAGCAGCTTACATACTATATTCAAATATAAAATATGTTTTCAAAAAAAAAATTATTGAGCAAAATTTTAATTTTTTGTTTCACATAATACTATGTGAGTTTATTTATCTTTCAGTAACAATCATGTCTATACAACGATTCTTCATGCCATTTACTTTTTACAAGCAACTTAACGCGATGGACTGCGGTCCAACCTGTTTAAGAATGATAGCTAGATATTACGGAAAGCATTTCACTAGTGAGACTATCCGGAAGCAGATGAATTTTGGCAGGCAAGGTGCGACGCTATTTGATATAAGTGAGGCTGCCGAGAAATTTTGCTTTAGATCAAGGGGTGTCAGGGTTCCGTTTGAAAAATTACTCCAACTTCCTGTTCCCGCAATCCTCCATTGGAATCAAAATCATTTTGTGGTGCTGATTTCAGCATCAAGCAAAAGGATTTCAGTTGCAGACCCGAAAGCGGGTTTGGTAAATTTTACAAAAGAGGAGTTTCTACAAAAATGGGTTTCAAGTAAGTTGGAAGGTGTTGGCGATGTCGGTTCAGCCTTGATACTGGAGCCTACGCCAGCATTCTACGAACAAGAAGGCGATAAGGCAAAGGCATTGAATTGGGGTGTTATTTCCCGATATTTGCATCCACAGCGTTGGCAGGTTTTTCAGGTTGTTGTAACCTTGCTGGTCGCGTCCCTCTTACAGCTTATTTTCCCCTTTTTAACACAGACAATGGTCGATACGGGTATTAATACCCGAAATATGCAGTATATCACTATTGTGCTTGTCGCTCAACTAACCTTGACTTTGAGCAGCACGTTCGTTTCCTTCATTAGAAGTAGACTTCAGTTGAGAATAGCTAATAGCCTCAATATTTCTATTCTATCGGACTTTTGGATTAAGCTTACCAATCTTCCTCTTTCTTATTTTGATTCAAGGCAAGTAGGGGACACACTACAACGCATCAATGACAATAAAACAATTGAATCGTTTCTTACCGGGCAAGCTATTACCACTTTGTTTTCGATGCTCAACTTTGTTGTGTACAGTATCGTGCTTGTGTTTTACAACTCATCTCTTTTTTTGGTATTTACCGTTGGGAATCTTTTTTACTTTATCTGGATACAGCTATTTTTACGCATAAGGAGAAAAATTAACTATCAAACTTTTCACCTGTCCTCCTATGAAAATACTGCTACCCTACAGTTGATTCAGGGGATGCAGGACATAAAATTAAACCGAGCTGAAAGGTTAAAAAGGTGGGAATGGGAAAATATTCAATCCAAGGTACTAAAGCTCAATTTTCGCAATCTGAACTACAGCCAATTGCAATCTGCCGGTGCTGTTTTTATCTCTCACGGTAAGGATATTTTGATCAGCTTTTTAGTTGCCCGAATGGTGGTTGAGGGGACACTAACCTTTGGGGCGATGTTAGCCATACAATATATCATCGGACAGATGAGTAGCCCGATAGAGCAGTTTATTGGACTTGTTCAAAGCGTTCAGGATACAAAAATTAGCATGGAGCGCCTAAATGAAATCCACCTTATGGATTCCGAAGAGCCCGCTGGAAAAACATTTACCCGTTATTTACCCGATGATAAATCAATACATATCGAGTCTGTTTCTTTTGCTTATCCTGGAGCGGTGCACCAACCTGTCTTGGATAACATTTCTCTTACGATACCTGCAGGGAAAGTTACGGCAATAGTCGGCGTAAGTGGCAGTGGTAAGACTACCTTACTCAAGTTGCTACTCAAGGTCTACGATCAATACCAAGGACATATCGATGTTGGAGGAAATAATTTTAGGTATTTGAGTCCCTCATTTTGGAGAAGCCAGTGTGGCTCGGTATTGCAAGATGGCTATATTTTTAATGATACCATCGCGCGGAATGTCGCATTGGGGGACGAATTTGTGGACCACTTAAGGTTGATAAAATGTTGTAAGATAGCCAATATACTCGCGTTTATTGAGACTTTGCCAAATGGTTTTGACACTAAATTGGGGATTGACGGAACAGGGTTAAGTCAAGGGCAAAAACAGCGATTGCTTATTGCAAGAGCCGCTTATATAAATCCAGAGTATCTGTTTTTTGATGAAGCTACCAATTCCCTTGATGCTGAGAATGAAAAATGTATTGTTGAAAATTTAAGTGCATTTTTTGAAGGACGCACTGTTGTAATTGTAGCTCATCGCCTGAGCACCGTGAAGAATGCAGATAAGATTGTTGTTCTACACCGGGGTAAGGTTGTCGAGGAAGGTAATCACAAGACATTAAGTAGCAAACGGGGGCGTTACTATGAATTAGTGAAAAACCAATTAGAACTTGGATCTTAACGTTACCAGTAATTTATTGCCGCTAAAAGTTAACCTATATGAGCATTACAATTGATCAAAACGATGAGATACAGGCTGTGAGGGATGTAGTAATTGATGAAGGGTTGTATCAGCGATCGGATATGGCGCAAGAGATTATTTCGCATCAGCCTTCTTTCCTGGAGAAATGGGCGCTATTGGTACTATTAGTTGTACTTGTTTGTTTGTTTGGCGCTACGGGACTGATAAGTTATCCCGATACTATCGAGGCGAAGGCTAATTTAACCTCATCGAATTCTGCCAAGGAGGTTGTAGTTCACCAGGACGGTAGGCTTACAAAACTCTTTGTGCAAAGCAATCAACAGGTTCATTCGGGCGAGGTAATTGGATGGGTTGAATGTACAGGGAGTCATCAGCAGATTCTCGAACTATCTAAAATGCTTGATAGCAGTATCGCCCTTTTAAATAAGGGGGACTTTGAAAGATTGGCAGGGCTATATCATACAAATTACATTGATCTTGGGGAACTACAAGATGAATATAAGGCATACACTACCGCTTTGCAGTTGTTTAATGACTACGTGCTCAATGGCTTTTACCAAAGAAAAAAGGCGGTGGTCGATCGTGATTTAGTGTCGATGGACGCGAATAGAGCTATGGTCCTTCAACAAAGGCAGCTCACAGAGCATGATCTTCAGCTGGCGGAGGAGTCCTACAGGATGAAGAAAGTGCTCTTTGAACAGAAAGTAATATCGAAAGACGAATTCAGGGGAGAAGAGAGCAAATTGGATAATAAAAAATTACTGATTCCTCAATTGGATGCTTCGTTATTAGCACTTGATGCCCAGGCCAGAGCGAAGCGAAAAGATCTTGACCAGCTTGAGCACGATAAGAATGAGGAGCTGTCTGTATTTCGGCAGTCGTTGTTGTCTTTGAAAAGTCATGTTGATACCTGGAAGAAAAACTTCATCTTAATTGCACCGATAGATGGGATTATTATGTTCACGGCCCCGCTACAAGAGAATCAATACCTGCGTTCGGGAAAGCAAATTTGTTTCATCACCCCCAATAACATCGATATTTACGCTGAGCTGTATTTACCACAAGCGAATTTTGGAAAGATTGATACTGGTCTTAGTGTACAATTAAGGCTCGATGCTTATCCATTTGAGGAAAATGGGGTATTACAGGGAAGGTTGAACTATATTTCAAACCTGCCCAGCGATAGCGGTTTTTTGGCGACTGTGCAGCTGAGCCACGGACTGGTCACAAACAATAAGCGCAATATTGTGTATAGGGAAGGGTTAAAGGCAAAGGCGATTATCATAACAAAAGACATGACGCTTTTGCAGCGAATTTATTATAATGTGGTCAAAGCGACGGCTGTACATCAGTAATCGGGGAGCGAGCCTATCGTTATACGTGCCCCAATTCTGGTATCACTTTTACGATTCGGACAGCGTAATTTCGAAATCTAATGGCTTAGTAAATGGATATGTCATAATTGACCACTTACCGGATTGTTGACAATACGATTTTCTATAAACATCCATATTTGGATGTTGGTATCACTGTAAAACCAGCTGAGGCCGTTTTTAGACCTTTGGAATCTTTGGCAGAAATGGTTACGCACCGAGCAAGACGCAGCGGATTTTCTCGTTAAGGCAGTTGATCAAGGCAGAAAGATAGGTATGTTCATCGATTGTCCCTGGCAGTTCATTCGTTGGAAAAAGAGATTCAATTTACTCAACACCTGTAGTTAGGGGGCCTTATTTTGCCCATAAGTTCATACGTCTGATGGGGGGCTTTAGGCAGCCATTTACAAGTTGCCATAATGATGGTAGCATTCTTCATCAAAGCCATCTTGAATAATGCTGCTTCACTGCGCGTCATGCCGGGCTTGTTAACTGTGATTTAATTGTTGTCATCGTAACCCAGGCTTTGTTTAGTAAGATAATTGAACTGTAAAAAGATAGCCAATGTGGCGATGATTAAAAACGATGCCAGTGCAAACTGGAATACAACCAGTGACTTTTGCAGATAGTTTTTACCGGCCATGATAAACGTAAAACAAGAAACCCGGAACAAAAAAGCGGGCCGGAGCCCGCTTTTTTTTATTGCTTGATGAATTTGTAGCTTTTTGTTTTTTGCCCGTCTCTTATTTTAAGAAAGTACATGCCTGGTGTTAATTTACCTACATCAACCGATGTGCCTTTGGCGGAAAGCATGCGCTGGCCGTTGTTATTGTACACTTCCAGTTGTGTGGGTTGAAGTAATCCTTTTATATAAAGCCGGTTGTTGGCCGGGTTGGGATAAATAGAAACAGCCTTTGCATCAGTGGTCACCTTTACTGAATCTGTTGCTTTGGCGGCAATAATATTACCGATGCGTGCGCCGCTGCCCGGTGCCTGACCGAATAACTCAATCTCTGCGAGCTGCAAAATGGTGCCGCTGTTATTGGTTAAGTTGAAACGGTAATAGTTGTAGGCCGCGGTATTGGTGAAATTGAAAATCCTTTTCTGGAAGCGATGCGGGAAATCCTGATTGGTGCGGGTGTCAATAGTGGTCCAGGTAGAACCATTGGTAGAACCCTGCAAAGTCCAGTTCAGCGGGTCACGCTCCGGTGAATCATTGGCTGAAGTGATGGTATAACTTTTTACCACATAGTTGGTACTTGCCTGGTATTGTATCCAGCCCGATGCATTAAACGTGAGATACTTGGTATTGGCATTGTTGTCGGTAAGATTGGTGTATTCCTCGCCTGCGGGTGAACCGGTTTGGTATTGTGCGCTTACTGTGCCGCCGAGATCGGTAATATCAGTGCCATAACTAACACCCGGGTTAACAGGCAGGCCATTCGCTTCACGCATCAGCTGAAACAGGTGATCCGGGCGTACTACAATGTGATTGGCATCGAGTGAGTTCATTACGTTTTTAAAATTGGTGGGCTTAACGTCTGTCCAGGGTTGCGCCTGTATAATTACAAAACGCGGGCTGGTGCCATTCCAGCCCGAAGAAGCGGAGGCTATCGCATCTTCCATAGCCTGCTCACCTGTACAGTAGTTACATGAAAGCGGCTGGCCAGGTAATGAATTGCTGTATACGGTAAGCGGCCCGCCGGTATTCTGTGCCGTTAAACCCAGTAATGACGGTGCATTGGCTGCAAAGGCTTCACCTACATTCTGGTTAATGCCACCGGTAATGGTGTTCCACACAGTTACTACTTTAAAGCCTGCGCGTTTGGTGTAGTCTTCTGTTTTGGCAACATATTGGTCGAGGCTGGTTGCGTTGGGGAAATTATTGGGATACGCATAACCATAACCTGAGGGTCCTGAAATAAGGTTGTCGTTATCGGTAGAACTCTGGTGAAAATAATTCAGGGCACCCGGCATAGCATCGAGCATAGCAGGTGATAAAGTCCAGCCCATGGGTACAGATCCGCGATCGGGGTTGGCCCATAGCTTGCGCATCAGGTGTTCTACATACTGCAGGTTATCGCCATCGCTTAAGATAAACGCTACGTATATTTTGTTCTGCAAAGTGGGTTTGGCAGGTATAGGTTTTACATTTACTGTTCTTGACATACCGCTGTGCACGGTGAGGTTGGTAGAATAGTCGCTGGCAACCGTGGCAATGCCATAGCTGGATGCGCGTGTAATGCCGGAACCTTCTTCAGGCCACCAACCCATAAATGTGGCGCTTGGCGGCATAGATGACAGAAAGCTGTTCAACAGCGTGCTTTCAGCAGCTACATTGGGATCGAGCCAGATAACCGCGGCGCCCAGCGCTGCTGCATATTCGCGTAAGCCGGCGCGGTGCGCGTCAGGACTTAACCCGATTAACATGCGGTGATCTATAGATGGCCAGTATGTATTGTACAGCGTTTGGTATACCTGCAGCTTGCTGGTAAACTGGTTGCGAAGGTCAACCAATACCGGGAAGTTATACGGCGCAGCTGTTAAGCGTGACAACAGGGTGGGTGATACCACCAGGGCCTTTTTGTCTTTGGATAGTGTAGTGGCCAGGTTAACTGTATGTATCTGTGCGGGGTCATAAACAATCAGGCCGGATATTTCGCTTTTGTACTTGGTTACCAGGTCCCAGCGGTTGGCATATTCCGTCCAGGTTAAACCCAGTGATTGCGGCCATGCATAAGGGCCTTCTGCAAAAGCATCGCCTTCATAGGAAAAGATACGCGGCCGGGTTCTGTTCACCACACCTTTCAGTGAAGAAAATAAGTACATCTCTGCCGTATTATCCTGGCGTACGGCTACATAATCTACTTTAATGTAAGCAGCGCCACGCCAGAAAACGCGCAACTCAATTGGGTGGTGATCAACCGGCATGGTAAAGGGCAGGTTGAAACTGGTGTAGTTGGATGCAACGGTGAACTGCTGGCGTGTTACAGCCTGAAACGCAAGCGTAGCGCCGGTGGCAGCATCACGTACATCAATGTCTACAACAGAATCGTTGTTGGCAGTGTTGTTGTCAATCTTCATCCTGAATTCTGCAACATTGGGTCCGGCAGTTAAACTGGTGTCGTAAGGGCCGAAGATCATGTGTTGATTGGCTGCATCTATACCGGTTTGGCAAAGCCAGCCATCTGTTTCCAACCGGCCGGTGTGGTGACTGAGCGATGCCCCTTCGCCTTCCCATCGCCATGATTTTTCGTTTAAGGTAAATAAATCCTGGTTAGTGGCAGTTGTTGGAAAGGATGGCAGCAACTGATTTTGTGGCCAGTTAATCTGCGCCTGTGCGGTGTTCTTACATAAGGCAAGCAGGGCGCATAACATAGCAGCAACCGTTAGCAGTGTTTTTACTTTGGTCGTCATAGTAGTTAGAGTTTTGTTTGGGAGAGTGGATATGGGTAAGCTGTTTGATGTTATGGTTAAGATAACCCGGCAAGTGTTGCCCGGAAGCCAGGCTTCCAGAGAAAAACGATATAGCAGAAGGGCAAGCAATCTCCCGGCAATGGAAATTTTTTGATCAACAGTTTAAATTAAGAAATAGTTGTGTGAAAAAATGCTATAGCAGCGAATAAGTTACGGCTATGCTTTGTTGCACAATGCGGTAGTGCAATATTGCGCAAAACGGGTGCAGATAAAGCGCATGCAGTCATGCCCGGATAGTTGAAATGATCAGTAGTAATGACTGGTGTTACCTGTCCCTGCAACATGATTGTCTTATCTTTACCGGGATAAAAAACATCTATGCCATTTGTACAGATTTTTATTCCGGAAGGAACTGTAGCTGAAGAGAAAAAAGCCTTGTCTGCCGCTGTGCATGAAAGCCTGGTAAATGTATTCAGGATTCCGCAGGATGATTTTTTCCAGGTGGTGCGTACAGTTCCTGCAGAGGACTTGTTTTATGCCGACAGCTATTTGGGTATACAACATTCCGCGAAGCTGGTGTATGTACACATCACTGCCAGGGAAGGCCGTTCGCCCGATTTAAAAAAGGCCCTGTACAAGGCGATTGCCGGCGCCATTGCAGCGAATACCGGTTTCAGTATAAACGACGTGATTATCGTGTTGTCGGAGAATTCAGGCGATAACTGGTCGTTCGGGCAGGGGATTGGGCAGTATATGCAGTAAAACACCCTTACCATTGCCGGGAGAAGCGATTGCATAAAATATCCCCGGTTGTGTTATGGCCTTTTTCTGCCGGTAAGCCTGTTATTGTCAATAGATTACAATCTACAGGTACTGATTATCCGGGTAGATGGTGTTTTTAATATGTACATTGGTGTTTTCACTATTGTTTATCCGGGATCTTTTTCTTTTTTTTGCTGGAATTACATCAATCGCTAATCCCTGTTTTGTATGTCAACCATAAACTGCTTCTGTTATCCCGAAACACATTCTTTAAGTAAGGTGCGCTCTGCACATCAATTGCCTCCATTGCTTTTTTAGTTTAATAAAAGGCTTATCATGTATCGGTATGAGCTGTTCTGCTGATGACAGCTGCATGACCAATATCATTGTAGTTACTTATCCCTCATAAAAATGCTTAACACATGTTACGCTGGAAATAATCCTGGCGGACCCAGGTAGTTCGCCTGTTACATGAAATAATGAATTACGAAACATTGTAAATATGAATCAAAAGAAATTATTGCCTGCCCTGCTGACTGTGTGCTTTGTGCAACCGGTATTTGCACAAAATGCGGATAAAGTACTGGTAAAAAATACCAATACCGTAGACGCTGCACCTTCCACGTATTCGGGGACTGCTCAATTTGAGTTTAAAACGCGCTCGGTAGTAAATGTACCGGGTAGCGGCACTTATTCAGGCATGATGACTTTTGCACAATGGGGTGATAATACCGGCGGCAAAAGCCATCAGTTGAATTTTAACGATGGTGGTATTTATCATCGCGCAGGTTTGCCGCAGGGTTCGTGGGAAAGCTGGGAACGACTGGTAACGGAAGGCTCGAATGGCGACGTGAGTGTGGGTAAGCTAATGATAGCAGGTGTGGCACCGGGTGTTGCCGGTATGCAGATTGGTGTACAGGGTGATCCTGGTAATTTAAACGTCCCTTTGGGCGCCGTTACCGGCGGTTACAATATAGACTTTCCGGCCTATCGTGATAACTATCCTTATCAGGTTGGTGCGCGTATCCGTGCGGAACGCATCAATAAGTGGCAGCCGAACAGCGCCCTGATTCAGCCGGTGGAGCTTAGTTTTTGTACGTCTGATGCAGGAACGCCCGATAACCTGAAGGAGCGTCTGCGAATAAAATCCGACGGCACCATTGGTATTAACACCGGAGATACAAAAGGCTACCAGCTTGCGGTAAATGGCACTGCAATTTTCACCAAAGCAGTAGTGAAAGCACAGCTTAACTGGCCGGATTATGTATTCGATTCCGCCTACCAGCTGCCACACCTTGATTCAGTGGCTGCATTTATTCAACAGAATAAACATCTGCCCGAAGTACCTTCTGCTACTGAAGTGCAGCAGCGAGGTGTTGATTTGGCTGCTAACCAGGCGGTGTTGCTGAAAAAGATGGAAGAACTGACCCTGTACATGATTGAACAGGATAAGAAAATGGCTGCTTTGCAACGTACAATTGTATTGCAGCAGGAGGAAATTTTGCAACTAAAGAATAAGCAGTAAGTACTGTGTAGTGATATTATAACTGATTCCAGATATGCGATAAAAGAAAATAAATGACTATAAAAAAACATGTGATAAGCGGAATCTTGGCACTGCTGCTGATACTTTTTTTAGTAATAAAAGGGCATGCGCAAAATTGGACTGGTCCTGTAATGATTGGGTCTGCAACCGACGCTCCCAAAACCATGCTTGAA
The DNA here is from genome assembly GCF_003412455.1 of Deminuibacter soli. Lineage (GTDB taxonomy): Bacteria > Bacteroidota > Bacteroidia > Chitinophagales > Chitinophagaceae > Deminuibacter > Deminuibacter soli. Next base: position 17,587 of record NZ_QTJU01000007.1, read on the forward strand.
GTGAGAAAAGGTATAGAAGAATATGAAGGTGCAAAGGGTACCTTATTTACTGCACCCTTGTTTATCGGGCATTCCAATGATATTGGTGCAGGAAGTCCTGCTGAATATTTGTTGTTGGTACCTGCACTTATCACCTCAACAACCGGGAATAACTGTGCAGGCATGAATGGTACATTGACATTTTACAGGGGCAATGGCGGCGCACTTAATTCAGCCACAGACTATCATGTAAACATCCAGTCGGCTTATTCAAATACCTATGCTAATCTTATTCCGTTAAGTGAAACAAGTCCTGTGCTTACTCTATATACCGTTAAATACCTGGGCAATGATTGGCTTGCGGTAAAAATGAGAGATATCAATGGGTCAGGCGCTGCCATCAATTTTTCCGGTTACTGGTGGAATGCGATTGCAGATGGTCAGCTTCCGCGTTTGGTGCAGGAATCTGGTGTAAGTAACAGTACTATTTTTAAATCTTATCAATCTGTTGCTTCCAATATTATGTATGCCAGCCCGGCAGGCAGTATCAGCATCGGAACAGCTGACGCTGCAGCAGGATATAAACTTGCGGTTGATGGTGCTGCCTTGTTTACAAAAGCCGTAGTGAAAGCCCGGCAAAGCTGGCCGGATTACGTATTTGATTCAACTTATCAATTGCCACACCTGGATTCAGTAGCTGCTTACATTCAACAGAATAAACATTTGCCCGAAGTGCCTTCCGCTGCAGAAGTGCAGCAACACGGTGTTGACCTGGCAGCCAACCAGGCAGTGTTGCTGAAAAAGATGGAGGAACTGACCCTGTACATGATTGATATGAAAAAGCAGAATGACCAGTTAATGCAGAAGAACCGTGAACTGGAGCAGAAAATGCAGCAGCTACAGAGCGAGATAAAAAATAAGTAATCAACAACTGAATTTAACATTCATCCCTATAGAGTTCCATATGCCAACCATTTTAAAACAAAGCCTCTGCTTGCTGCTGCTTGTTTGTGCACTAAACCTTCATGCCCAAACAAGCGGCGCCGTGGATGTAGATAAAGCAACTGCTGTAAGCAGCAGCGCCATTGATGCTGTGCAAAACAAATACAGCAAGCTTACCCGTATGTTGCAGAAGCAGAGTGATAAACTACTGCAGCGTATGCAGCGTAAAGAAGCCAAGCTGCGTGCCAAAATGATGGCAAAAGACAGCACTGCGGCCAAAGCTTTATTTGCACAATCGCAGCAGCAATACCAGCAGCTCGAAGGTAAGTTGAATGATACGGCAGCAGTCACCAGCCAGTTCCCGTTAAAAGAATACCTGCCTGGTGCAGACAGTATGCAAACTGCACTTAGTTTTTTACAACAGCAGCAGGGAAAATTACCTGATGGCACAGCCAGGCTGCAGCAGCTGCAAGGCGCTAGTCAGCAATTGCAACAACTGCAGGGACAACTGCAGCAGGCAGCCGATATTAAAGCTTATATACGCCAACGGCAGGATGCATTGAAAGCCCAGTTGCAGCAAATGGGCATGGCAAAAGAACTCACTGCTATCAATAAGGAAGCATATTACTACCAGCAACGGTTAAACGATGTAAAAGCTGCCATCAACGATCCTGAAAAAAGAGAGCAGCAGATTATGGGTGCTGTACGCTCACTGCCGGCCTTTAAGAATTTTATGCAAAAAAACAGCTACCTGAGTGCCTTGTTTGGCGTACCGGATAATTATGGAAGCGCGCAGGCTTTGGCTGGATTGCAAACCCGCAGCCAGGTACAAAGTCTTGTGGCGCAGCGTATGGGCAGTGCTGCCACACAAGCCGCCGCAGGTGGTGCAGCTGGTGGCGGTGCCGAAGGCATGATGCAGCAGCAGATACAACAGGCACAGGGGCAGTTAGACCAGCTGAAAGACAAGGCGAATAAGCTTGGCACCAATAGCGGCAGCAGCGATATGGATATGCCTGATTTTACGCCCAACAAACAAAAAACTAAATCCTTCCTGCAACGCCTGGAATACGGGTTTAACCTGCAGTCTTCCGGTGGCAGCAAACTGTTACCCTCCATCAGTGAACTGGGCTTGTCATTGGGCTATAAACTAAGCGATAAAGCTACTGTTGGCGTAGGCGCAAGCTACAAACAGGGCTGGGGCAAGCTGTTCAACCACATTAAACTAACCGGCGAAGGTATTGGACTGCGCAGCTTTGTTGACATCAAAGCCAAAGGCAGCATCTGGATCACCGGTGGGTATGAACTCAATTACATGCAATCTTTCAACAGCTTAACGGCTACCATTCGCAACATAGATGTATGGCAGAAAAGCGGCCTTATTGGCTTAACCAAGAAATACAAAATTGGCAAGAAAGAAGGCAAATTGCAGCTGCTGTGGGATTTCCTGAGCTACAGCCAGGTGCCACAGGCACAGGCACTGAAGTTTAGGGTGGGGTATGGGTTGTAAGGGGTGCTATTTACCAAAGTGTAGAGAATATTAATGGGTTTTGGTTATATAAACGGCTTCTTGTTTCGTGCAAATAACTATTCAAATCAATGCGATGAAAAACAAACTGTTTTGTTTGCGTCTAATACTGACTGCTTTAATATTTTTGGTTGACTGCGTTTGTTGGGGACAAGATTATTCTTTGCCTAATATAGTGCCTCCTCCTCCTGATGCAGCAAGTTTAGGTAAATATGGTGATGTGCCGGTAAATTTAAGTTCTGGTATGGCTAATATTTCTATACCTCTGTTTAATATTAAAACAGCAAAATTGTCACTTCCCATCTCATTAAGTTATTATCCTTCTGGCATAAAGGTAAATGATATAGCTAGTTGGGTAGGATTAGGATGGAGCTTAAATGCAGGAGGAGTTATTACAAGAGCAATTCGCGGACGTGATGATTTTGGACAAAAAGGATATTATACCTCTGCGACCCCTCCACTTGCAGAAACTTTGTTAGGTCAAAACAATTGGCAATTTCTGCAACAAGCAGCGATGAATCTTACAGATGTTGAGCCAGACTACTTTTTCTATAATTTTCTTGAACACTCCGGAAAATATTCATTTACAGAAGATAAGGAGCCATTTATTATTTCTTATCAAGATCCTCTGAAGGTACAACATTTCACCGATGGGTATTTTGTAATCCTAGATGGACAAGGGAATCAGTTTTATTTTTCGGACAAGGAGCAGACCAACAGCTATTATACCACGCAGGCAGATTCTCCATTTCCACACAATGCGCAGAATTATGTGTCAAGTTGGTATCTGTCTAAGATTGTATCTTATGATAAGTCGGAAACGATTAATTTCATTTATTCTACTGATCCGCCATTAACAATAAATGCACTTAATTATTCGGCGAGTATAAATAATTATGGAAATGTTTACGGCAATAACGGGCCATCATCAATGAGTTTTACGCAGTCGGCTCCCTTAAGATTGAAAGAAATTAACTTTACCAACGGGAAGCTTGTTTTTTATTCTTCAGGCTCCAGACTTGATTTGGATCAGCAGTCAAGGCTTGATTCTATCAGGCTATTTAGTTATGACAATGCAACCAGGGTTTACAATAGGCAGCGTGGGTACAGGTTTAGTTATGGAAATTTTACAACTGTTGGAGCAAGTGCAACCGATAATCCTTTGTCAATTAGTTCTCCAGGGTATCGTATGCGGCTTGAATCTCTAGAAGAAATAGCAATTGACAATAGTCAAAAAAAATCTCATAATTTTTCCTATAATGGCACTCCTCTTCCGTATAGGGGAAGCAATGCTCAGGATTTATTTGGATATTATAATGGAAAAAATAATTCAGGATTAATTCCTCAGACGACTGGTAATTATGATAGTTATCCTTATACAATAGGAGGTGCCGACAGGGGGGCTAACGAAATTTACACTCAGGCAGGTATTTTGAAACAGATTAAATACCCAACGGGAGGTTATACTAATTTTGACTATGAAATAAATAGATACGCTGATAACAAAACTGTTATTACTCCAGTAAGTCAATCGGCCAGCGCAACAGGCCAAATGAATCAAAATGCGCAAACCACATTTGTTGCTCCGTCAGGGATTTCTGGTGATGCGATGGTTTCGATAACAATTTCGTCCTACAATTATCCAGGTGTTCAAACCAGGCCGTATGCATCGATAGCCGATCTTACAGCCGGACAAACACCTGCACAGGCTATCGGTAGCCCTAATAATACAACAAATATTACCTCATATATTCCTTTGGTAGCAGGGCACACATACCAGATGATTGCAGGGGCATTCGACAATAGCAAGGTATTTGCACGCATTACTATAACCTGGAACCAAATAACAACTACACCAGTTATAACGAATAGTGGAGGTTTACGCATAAAGCAGGTAACAAACTATGATGTAAATAACAATATAGTTGGAGGAGAGGCATATCGTTATGGAGCCAATGAGAACGGAAATGGAAATTTAACCGGTCCCACATTTGCTTTGGGCACATATATACAAAATACAAAGACATATACAGGTACAGCTGGCTCTACAGGTAGTGTGTCTTGTGTTCCTTCTATGGGAACAGCAATGACATTTAACAGTTCATCTCTTTATGATGTATTCAATCTGTCAAATGCTCAGATAAACTATACAGAAGTAGCAAAATATCGGTTGAATATTATGGGAGCTACTCAGGATAAAACAGTGTATAATTATAGCACCGTATCCAATAGTGTTTTACCAGTGCCGCAAGCATACTGTAATGGTATTTATATAACAAACGATGGGTGGCCTGGTTCATTGCTGTTGTCTCAAACTGATTATGCTTTAAGGACTGGTACATTTTATCCTGTGAAAAAAGTAGTAAATAGCTACACAAATACTCAACTTAAAAAAGGGCGTGGATCCAAAATAGGTTTTTCTTATTCTTTCTCGGGTTGTTATGATCAGAGTGATCCAACCTGGTATTATGCCTTTGACTATCCAATTTACTCGGGCGCAGTACAACTTAGTAATGTAGATACTTACCTGTATGATGCTAGTGACCCGACAAAATATGCTTTAGAAAGTCAACATTATGTTTATGAAAATCTGGATCATTTACAACCTACCTCTATATCAAGTACTACAAGTGATAACAAAAATATGGTAACAGTGATTCGGTACCCTGCTGATAAAGATATTATAGACAATCTTACATCAACGGAAAAGAGTGTAATGGATAACCTGCAAAATAATCACGCTATTACAACAGTTATTCAAAAAACAATACTGAAGAATAATGTAGGCATAAGCACTATTAATCACTACAGGAATAATGGGGCTGTTGCGGTTCCAGATTACGTTGAAGTGAAAAGAGGGAGCGGCACTTTTGAGAAACGGATACAGTTTAATAATTATGATCCGAGTTATAATTTAACTAACGTTAATAAAGTTGGCGATGCTTCGCAAAGTTACATCTGGGGATATCAATATTCTTATCCAATAGCAATGGTGAACGGAGCCAGCGACGCGAATATAGCCGCTACTTCATTTGAAGAAGATGGTTTTGGAAATTGGATCGCAAATGGCAATCTTATTAATAATGGAGGACTAACCGGGGATAAGTCATACAATGGTACTCTTTCTAAAACAGTTGGCCTTGGGCAATATACTGTTACACTATGGTGCAATATCGGCGTGTCTGCTCCGGTTGTGAATGGCAGTCAGGGTACGCTTACTGCAACGAGGGGGAATTGGCGTTTATATAAATGGGATTTGTCTGGAGTGAATAATATAACTGTACAATGTGCCAATATGGATGAAGTAAGGCTTTATCCTTCTGGTACCCAAATGACAACATACTGTTATGTGCCACACGTTGGGATGATAAGTCAGATGGATCCAAGTGGCCATGTTGTTTATTTTGAATATGATGCGCTTGGGCGTTTAAAGCTTACCCGAGATCAGGATGGCAATATCATTAAGAGTTTAGAATATAAATACCAGGGACAGTAGTTGTTGGTGCAAGCTGATTGCATCCTTGTAATCATAGGACAGAGCAACCCGATATCACTTACTAAGAAACTTTTTACATATGCGTTTTCTTCATTCGATGGGTGTTTTTCTTTTCGTGCTTGCGGGGGGAATAGCAGCGGCACAAACGAACATTCCACAGAGTATAACCAGTGTTCCTGCGGCCAGCCTTACGCCTGAGAGTACGCCTTCGGGCTACACAGCGACGAGCCAGAATTATATTCGTACCTGGCAGCCCCGCCAGCCTTTTACCAGTGCCAGTGATGTAACCAGCACTGCACGACAGGTAAGCGAGGTGAACCGAACCACACAATATGTTGATGGATTAGGCCGGCCATTGCAAACGGTGAGCTGGCAGGCAACACCGGGCACAAAAGATCTTGTTGCACCGGTAGTATACGATGCTTTTGGCAGAGAGGTATCTAAATATTTGCCTTATGCAGATAATAATAGCAGCGATGGTAATTTTAAACTGAACCCTTTTGCCGATCAGCATAGTTTTTATACATCAGCTTATCCGGCGGAGCAACCTGCTTTTAATGGCGAGCAATTCTTTTACAGCCAAACCGATTATGAACTGTCACCGTTGAACCGCCCCTTGAAAACTTATGCAGCCGGTAACAGCTGGGTAGGCAGTGGCAGGGGAGTGGCGCTGCAATACCTGGTAAACACAGACGATAATGTGCGCATATGGTCGATTGGATTTGCAGGTCTTGTTTATGGTACTGACAATGCTACCGTGAATGTTCCGCAAAGTACCGGTATCTATCAGGCTGGGCAGCTTATCAAAACAATTACGGTGGATGAGCATGGCAAACAGATCAGGGAGTTTAAGGATAAAGAGGGCCATGTGATATTGAAGCAAGTGCAGGCAGATGATGCCGGCACATGGTTGTCTACCTATTATGTATATGACGATCTTGGCGAACTGCGCTGTGTACTGCCACCTAATGCCGTTGAAGCATTGCCCGCTTCCGGAACAGTGCAACCTTCCGCATCTTCACTGAATGAGCTTTGTTTTCGATATGAGTACGATACAAGAGGCCGTATGATTGCCAAAAAAGTACCCGGTGCAGCCTGGGTGTATATGGTATACGACCAACGCGACCGGTTAACATACAGCCAGGATGGTAACCTGAAAGCAAAGGCGCAGTGGTTGTATACCCTGTATGATGATCTTAACAGGCCGGTTCAAACAGGTATCATGAGCGGCTTCAATGGAACAGCTGCCGATTTACAGGGTTACCTGGCTATACAGAAGACTGCGTCGGTTTCAGATATTATATTGAACAGCTGGGATGGGGTAACAACCGACTACATCGCTAGCAATAGCATAACTGCATTGGAAGGTTTTTCAGTGGATGGGTCTGCAGCCGGTGTAGTATTGGAGATTGCAGACGCATCTGGTATGGGAAGTGGTAGCGGCTCTGGCCTGTTAACTGGGGCTTCTCTTACGCCATTAACCTATACTTACTATGATAACTACCAGGGGGTAAACAAAACATTCAATACAGCCTATGCGGCAAAGCCCGGTACAGGCGGTAACAATAATGCCGAAGCTACGGCGGCCGCTGCAAGTACAGCTACCCAGGGCCTGTCTACAAGAACGCGGGCGCTGGCGATGGAAGATCTCAACAACCTGCCATCGGGCAAATGGCTGGAGACTGTGACTTATTACGATGATAAGGGGCGTGTTGTGCAAGTGCAATCGGATAATTACAAGGGTGGTGTAGATATTGTGAGCAACCGCTATGACTTTACAGGTAAGGTGGTGAGCAGCTACCTGGTACACAATAACCCCGCAGGTGGCGTAGCTGCCCTTGGTGTTCAAACAGACTTTCTCTATGATCATACCGGTCGTTTACTGACCGTGACCAAACAGGTGGGAGATGATGTTGCCAATAAGCGGTTGATCAGCACCCTGTCTTACGATGCTTTGGGACAGGTAAAAGAGAAAACGATTGGCCAGAAACGCGATAATCAGGGCAACCTCACCAGTACTGTTATGGAAGATGACAAGTACTCGTACAATATCCGTGGCTGGTTAAAAGGGATAAACCGGAATGATAATGGTGGGGTAGGTGTTAATGCCGATAACAAATGGTTTGGTATAGACCTGGGTTATGATTGGGGTTTTGGCAGCAATCAATACAACGGCAATATTGCCGGTATACGCTGGGCGAGCGGCAGTGACAGCAAAGAGCGAGCCTATGGTTATGCTTATGATGGTGCCAACAGGTTATTAAAGGCTGATTTTACACAGTTTGATGGTGGCTGGAGCACCAGTGCCGGCATTGATTTTAGTATGCGGATGGGTGATGGTATTAACTGGCGCAGTGCCTATGATGCCAATGGCAATATCCAGGCTATGTGGCAGAAGGGATTGGTTGGCATTGCAAGCGACATTGTAGATGATCTCACGTATAGTTACTATGGCGGTAACCAGGGCTCCAATAAACTGGCTGCTGTTTCTGATAGTCGTGCTGCTACCCAATTGGGTGATTTTACAGACAATAATAAAACAGGTAATGATTATGGTTATGATGTAAACGGCAACCTGTTAGCTGACAAGAATAAAAATATCGGTGCTTCAGTTGGTACAGATGTACCGGCAGGTGCGCAGGATATTGTGTATAACCACCTGAACCTGCCCTGGAAACTTACTGTTGTGGGCAAAGGCACCATCACCTACATATACGATGCTGTGGGCAATAAACTGGAAAAGCGTGTTGCAGAGGGAAGCAAAACTACCACAACCGATTACCTGGGCGGTTTTATATATGAAAATAACCAGCTGCAGTTCTTCAGTCAGGAAGAAGGCCGTGTACGCGTATTGCGTGATGGCAGCGGAGTGCAAACCGGTTATGCCTATGATTATTTCCTGAAAGATCACCTGGGTAATACGCGCACTGTACTTACAGATGAGTTCAACAGTCAACGCTACCTGGCGACAGTAGAACCGCAATACCGTACCACAGAGCAGCAGCTGTTTAACGATCAGCTGGCACAAACGGCAAGAAACAAAAGCGAGATACCTGGTTTTGACAACGATGCCAGTAATACCACTGTAACCTGGCTAAAAAATGATGGGGCAGATGGCACCCCTAAAATTGGCCCGGGTATTCTGCTGAAAGTAATGGCAGGTGACCAGGTGTCTATATCCGCACAAGCCTGGTACCGCAACCAGGAGCACCAGCCTGCCAACAACACCATTGCCAACAACCTTGCTGCGCAGCTGGTGAACCTATTTACCGGTGAAGTAGGTGCTGCCGGCGGTCACTTTAATACCGCCAATCTCGGAACAGGTACCAGCAGCCTGCTGAACGGGCCGGTACAGGGATTTGTAAGCTCGGAGGCGGCAGATGATAGTCGCCCCAAAGCCTTCCTGAACTGGATTTTACTCGATGAAGAGCAACTGAAAAACAGGACAGATATCAGCGGCTACAGGCAGGTACCGGTAGTAGGTGTAAATGAAACCTACAAAGTGCTGCAATCCGGCAACCTGACCATGCCGGTAAATGGATATATTTACATCTATGAAAGCAATGTAAGCAGCACCGGGGTGGCGTTTGACAACCTGAGCATTACACATACACCCGGGCCATTGCTGGAAGAAACGCATTATTATCCGTTTGGGTTAACGATGGCGGGGATAAGTAGTAAGGCAGCTGGTAAGTTGGAGAATAGGTTTAAGTATAATAGTGGTAACGAATTACAGAGTAGAGAGTTTGATGATGGAAGCGGCCTAGACTTATACGATGCGGTGCATCGTATGTATGATCCGCAGCTAGGTCGATTTGTACAGATTGATAGATTAGGAGATATTAGTCACGATATGTCTTTGTATGGATTTGCGGCTAATAATCCAATATTGCATAACGATCCATTAGGATTAAAGGAAAAAGCTGTAAACGAAGACAACCCTAATGATTTAGGTAATTTAACAGTAACAACCTCCAATCGTCGTTATCAGAGAATGTCGTGGTATGGTGGATCGATAAGAATAGATACGCATTTTAAAAGTAACCTAGAAACTTTTACTTATAGAGTTCGGAATGGAGAAGATGTATTTCAAAAAGGTGATAGGTATAGCTACGTACAAGACGTATTAAATGGCAGGTTGCCCGAATGGTACCAACGAGAGGAAGAAGCTGAGCAGTTTGAACGTGATGCTTATTTAATATATTTTTCTCTGTTTACCTTACCTGGAGATGTTATTGCAATTACTGGTATAGCGAATAGCGGAGTTAGGTCTTTACCTGCACTTGCGAGGCTACTTAGGGAAGGTAAGGGCATTGAGGAGGTGGCAGAAGTAAGCAATATGGGATTAGTCAGAACTGGCATAAATCTCACAGAACATGCTGCTGAACGTCTAGCACAAAGAGGCATAACGAAAGATATGGTGGAGGCCGCAATTAACAAGGGGGCTAAATTTTATGATCCTAAAAATAAAACCATAAATTACATTCTTAGGAATGGGTTCGCGTCTGGAAAGGATCTACTGGTTGGAACAAATCCTTTAAGTGGAAATATTACTACGGTAATACGTGGATCGAAATTAATGAATGCTCGATTTATACCTTTATAGATGCAAATTTTAAATGCAATATTATTAAGCAAAAGTAATCGTAAAGAATTAATAAGGTTATTTCAACAAAATGTTTGGGATGATAAAATTGAGTTTAATACTTTAGAGCAGGAGTGTCTTCGAGAAATAGCTTATGATCTTGATTTTTATGAGCCCGATGAAAGGTTAAGGAATCAGGATGTTAATTATTATGATGACAGTGAACTAGAAAGGCGTATTAAAATTGTTTTGAAGAAGTTGAATAGCCTTAAATGATGCAAAAGTGCGGCATAGCTTGACTTTTGTAATTTATTTGTTGTTTACGGTTTAACATGCTTTAAACAAGCCCTGGCAAACCCACCACATGCGTGGCTACAAGTCAGGGCTCGTTGTTATACCTCAATCGTTCCCGTCTGCACCGGCCCAATGCGCTGGTAATTCGCAATGATAACGCCTTTTGTAGTAATGGTATGTTCTGTTAAGGCGAATGTTCGTGCAAGGGCTTCGTCGTTGAAAAGCTTTTTTCCCTTGCCCAAGATTAATGGGTGGATTTTGAGCCAGAGTTCATCTACCAGGTCATGCTTGAGTAACAATTGTACCAGCTCGCCGCTGCCGTGCACCTGTATATCACCACCTTCGGTGTTTTTGAGCTTTTCAATATCTGCCACGTTTTGCAGAACAATGGAGTTATTCCATTCGGGATTTTTGAGGGTGTTGGAGAGTACGTATTTGGTAACATCGTTAACACCCGTCCAAAAGTCGCCATGCTGTGGCCAGTAGCCGGCAAAGATGTCGTATGTTTTTCTGCCCAGCAGCAGGTCGGCAGGTTTTAATTGTTTTCTCAATGCCTGGCTATACAGTTCATCTCCCATGGGTGCCACCCAGCCGCCGTATTGAAAGCCGCCTGAAGTATCTTCTTCTGGTCCGCCGGGCGCCTGCATTACGCCATCCAGACTAAGCATTGATAGTACGATTATTTTTCTCATGGTATCAGCCTCCGTTTGTTTATTGTGTTACAAAGCTCGTTAACCAGGCCTGTGCAAATGCAGTGTAAATGTGCCATTCCGGGAGGCGGAATGTGACAGACGTACCTTGTGTTTATGCCAGGCTCTTGCACTAAAAATGTAAAGCCGATAACTTCCTCTTTGTCGCCCTTATCCAGGTATACAGTAAGGTTATACTTTAGTTGCTCAGTGGTAAGCATAATGGGCCGGTTTAATTGTAAGCGGTGTGTTTCCATCTCAGGCTTTGCTGGCCGGGCAGATTAGCTGGTTACAGTAAAATAAAAATAACATTTGAATAGTACAAGTGCCTGCGAAAGGGTATCCTGGTCGATCATCCGGGGTTTGAGTGCCATAAGCAATTACGTACTGTTTGTTGTTTGGGGTATGCAATTTATACTTGTGAAGTACTATCGTAACCGTTACAATGCAATGTGTGTTTTGTAATAGTTGTAACTTGACGTTACACTAATTGCTTAACGCTGCCAGGCTTTTATCTTCCCGTGAAAGAATGTTTTTAATGCTGCCTGTAGAATCACCAGGTGATACCGACTTGTGCCGCGTCGTACTATTTGCTGTGCCCGTAAACGAGCGTTGGCACAGGTTTATGCTTATAAATGTTATCATGTAACACTGCATTATGAATTTGTTTAAAAAGATATTCGTTTTGATTGTCGGCATGGTGATTACTATGGTGCTGCGGGCACAATCGCAAACGCCGGCACCCGCGCCTTATTCAATGGGGTTTATTCCTGCTTCTATTGCGGAAACTGATGTTGCCTTTCCTGTTTATGAAAAATGGCACCTGAGCGGGCAGGCAGATGTACAGCTGGTGACCCAGGGCGCTTATACCAATAAAAATCCCTTTGCTTATGCACAGCGATTCGTGTTAAGGCCATGGATTGTTTACGACGGCTTTAAGAACATGAAACTATGGTTGGGCTATGCACGCAACCAGAAGTATGAAATAAAAGAAGCCGGCAATTATGAAACCCTTGAGCAGCGATTGATTATTATGGGCACCTATTCGCAAAATATGCCCAAGGGAAGTTTGTTTGAACAACTGCGTTTTGAAACAAAATTCTTTGATGACAGGGATGGCACACACCAGACTGTTCCCAGGTTACGGGCACGGTTTGGCGTGAATCATTTTCTTAACCAGCACGCCGCGAAGCCGTTGTTTAAAGCACCCAATATTTCTTACTACACAGAACTGATGCTAAAGTTTGCATCGAAAGACTATGCGCCAGATCATTTTGATATTTTCCGGTTATCTGTTTATTACAGTGCTGGTATTACACAGAATCTTCATTTCCTGGCGGGACTGATAGGGCAATTGCAATTGCGAACCAATGGAACGCAGTTCGATGTTTATTACGGGCCCATGGTATCGTTCAGGTATAGTATTAAGCCAAAGGCCAGGGAAACCTTTGATAGCGTAGACGGGGGAGCAGACTGAAAGCTGCTGTACAACCGGTTTTGGGGTTGAGCGCAGGTTACCTGGCAAGGCTATCCTTCTACATGTTTTTGATCATCGTAAACTTGTTTTATGCAAAAGACAGGAATGGCAGGTAGTATGTTGCAAACGACCGGCAGGGTAAGTTGAAAACAACTTATAAATCACCTTCCATTGGCGGTGGTATTGCCTATGTGGCACGCTTATATATAGAATAGCTGCACAGTATTTTGGTTCCATCGGCTTGCTGATTGGCTATACCCATTATTCAGGAAAAATTAAGCAGTATTAGCCGGAGGTTGCTGTTGACAACCTCCGGGCTGATAGATTATTCGCTTATTTCCAGTACCACTACCTGGTCGGGATCGGTAGCGGTAGGTGTTTGTGCCGGAATGGTAGCCGTGCCGTTTTGCAGGGTTACCTTTACTGCGGCGCCTGTTTTCAGCAGGTAGGCTTTTGTGATGCGCTTATACGGGAACTGCGCCAGCTGAATATCGCCTGCTTCCTGTTTTAGTATATGCACATACAATTTGTTACCAGCCTGTGTTAAAACGCCCCAGGATTGCGGGCGGAGGTAACCGGCTTTTGTTTGGTAAATGCCTGGGCCATAGGTTTTGAGCCAGCTGCCCATCCAGTTCATGCGTTCAATAAACTCGGGCTGTATTTCGCCGTTGGGCATGGGGCCTATGTTCAGCAACAGGTTGCCGCCGTTGCCGGCAGATTTTACCAGTAGTGCCACCAGCTGCGCAGGTGTTTTGTACGAGGTGTCTGTTAAATTAAAGCCCCACGAGCCATTGATGGTTGCGCAGGTTTCCAGCGGCAGTGCCGATATTTTCTGGAAGCTGAGGCCACTGGTGTTTTCACCGGGCACATCCTGCTCAAACATCTGGAAATCTTCGCCGGGCAAAGGTGTCATGTGGTGGTTATTGCCAATGAGGCATTGCGGTTGCAGGCGATGAATAAGGTCATAAATTTCGCGCATGTGCCAGTCTATGCGCACGTCGTTGTCTTTACGGTCTTTGCTTTCTTCATTCATCTGGTCCCAGTAACCGTCGAACCAGATGCCGCCTATTTCGCCATAGTTGGTGAGCAGTTCGGTCAGCTGGTTTTTCATAAACTGTATGTAGTCTTCCCACTTGCCCCGTGTGGTTCTGCCGGTGCCCTGGCCGGTGCGGCCTGTCCAGTAGGAATAGTCGTCGCGGCGCCAGTCTAACAGCGAATAATACAGGAACAGCTTAACGCCTTGTTTGTGGCACTCTTCTGCCATTTGTTTCACGATGTCTTTTTTATAAGGCGTATGTGCAATGCTGAAATCAGAATACTTCGTATCCCACATACTGAAGCCATCGTGGTGGCGGGTAATCAGTGTAATGTACTTCATGCCGGCGCCTTTGGCCAGACTAACCCAGGCCTGCGCGTTAAAATCAATCGGGTTGAAAAACTTTTCGAGACGTGTATAGTTCTTCACCGTGATATTGCGGTTGTTCATTACCCATTCGCCTGAGCCCGGTATGCTGAATGGTCCCCAGTGTATAAACAAACCAAACTTCGCGTTGGTAAACCATTGCCTGGCCTGCTCGTTTTGGGGAGAAGGCGTGTAGGACTGCGCTGCAGCACACAGGTACAAACCGCACAACAATACAATCGATAACAGTTTTTTTCTCATATGAATGGTTTTGCATCACTGTGCATGCAGGTGCATCACAGTATTTGCAAGGATATTGAAAAAAAAGCAGACTATATATGCAGGATTGTAAGCTACATTGGCATGGGGACAATGGTTAGTTGTTCAATGGTTTCCCGGAATTGGCCGGTGGCAACGGCACTTTGCAGGAATTGCCTGAAATCGCGGGGCAGCCGGCCCAGGGCGCGTTGTATGCCGTTGGTAGTTGCAGCATTGCGGCCATCGAGCACTTCGCTGAATAAATAGGAAAGAAGGGCCGTTACATCTGCAGGCACACCGTATTCGTTCAGCATGGAGGCGTATGCTTCGCTGCTTACCTGCTCGTATTGTATGGCACGATCGGTTGCTGCAGCTATTTCAGCCACTGCTTCGCGAAAGGTCAGCAGCCGCGGGCCGGTTACTTCGTACAGCTGGTTGGCATGACCAGGTTGTGTAAGCGCGGCTACAGCTACATCGGCAATATCATCTGCATCAACAAATGGTTCGCCTGTATCGCCTGCAGGCAGGGCCATATGCCCGGCCAATACAGGTTCCAGCAGGTAGCTTTCGCTGAAGTTTTGCATAAACCAGCTGGCGCGAATGATGGTCCATTGCAGGCCGCTTTGTTGTACAATGGCTTCGCAGCGTGCAGCCTCCGGCTCGCCGCGCCCGGATAACAACACCAGTTGCTGTACGCCCTGTTGAACTGCTACCCGGGTGAACAAACGGATGGTATTATCAGTGCCGGGTATGGCAAGATCGGGCGCAAAAGCAATGTACACAGCAGTAATGCCCTGCAGGGCCGCCTGCCAGGTGGCCTGGTTATCCCAATCAAAAGGTATAGCCGCCTTGCGCGAGCCCATGCGCACGGGAATGTTCAATGCCTGTAAGCGTGCAGCCACTCGGCTGCCTGTTTTGCCGGTACTGCCCAACACGAGTATGCCGGCGGAGTTGTTGTTTATTGTCATCCTGGTAATTTTCATCAAAGCTACCAGGCCCGGTTAACGGGAAATAGAACAAAACCGACAATACGCTCAACTTATCAAACCATAGCACCATCAAACCATCCTTCTCAAAATGTTTTATGCAACAAGATCCTGCCTAGCCTATCGGTCATCATCTCGGTAAACCAGAGATTACCGTTTTTGTCTTTGCGGATGCGGTGCATCATTACCTGGCGGCTGGGCACAATATGTGTGCTGTAAGGTACGCCGGTGGCGTTAATGCCTATGTTATGGCGTATCGATTTGTCGAAGCGTATGAGGTAATCATTGCCTGTTGGGGTGGGGTTATTGAAATCAACATATACCTGTACCCATAAATTCATATCGTTGTCAAAACACAGCGAAGCGATAATGTCGTTGGGTTGTATAGCAGGTATGGGGTATTCACTGATGTTGCCTGCTGCGTCAATTCTGCCTATTTTAACGCCTGCTTCCTGGGTAAACCACATGGTGTCATTCTCGGGGTCTTTGATCACGGCAATGGGCCTGCTGTTGCCGGTAGGTATGGTGTATTCGTTTACCTTGCCATTGTAGTTTACATGGTAAATGCAGTTGCCCAGCAGCTCTGTTCCCCACATGCTGTTTTTGCCGCCTGCAGACAAAAAGATAGGCAGGGATGCCAGTGTGTTTAACTGGTAATGGGTTACAGTACCATCAGGTGTAATGCGGCCCACGGTGCTGGTGCGTTTACCGGTGAACCAGATGGTTTGGCCATCTGCATCAAGACCAATACCATGCGGTGCGGTGTTGATGCCATTTGTTTTATCGCTGTTGGGATACATTTTCACGTCAATGCTTTGCACAATATGTCCGTCATCATCCAGTCGCACCACTTCACCTGCAAATTCAAGCGATACCCATAACCGTTGCCGGGCATCCAGCAAAATGCCGTGCGGACCGCTATTGGCAGGCATGCGGTAATAAGCCAGCAGGTCGCCGTCGTAATTAAACTTGGCTACCTGGTTCATGTTCTGGCCGGTAACAAAAATAAACTCATGGCCAATGATCAATTCATGTGTAGAGCCTGCGGTTTCGCCTGGCAGCAGGGGCCAGTTTAAACTAAACTCAGTAATGTTTGCCAGCCTGGATGAAGTTTGGGCAGCAACAGGTGCTTCCATTGTCATGTTCATAGTCGTTGGGTTTTTATAGTTAAGCAGTTAAAACAACAGGCGTTGGTGTAAGAGGGGAATTGTAGCGGACAAATATAATTAAAACGGCCAGGGCAGGTGCGTACTATCGCTTACAGCATGCAAAATGAACAAAGTGCATGAGGGGAATGCACGATGGGTGTTAAGCCAATTTGAATCATCAGTATGTGTTAGTAAAAGGCGGGAGTGAATACCTATTTACAAGTAATGTAAAAGAATATTTAAATAATGGATACATACCGGTGGATAGCCCGATTATCGATCAATCTGGCTACATACAGGCAATAAGGCACTACGATTACGCAGATTGTAAAGCTTTCATAAAGGCCTTTGCCTGCTCGGGTGTTTTAATGATCTTATGCAAAGAAGATCCGTTGCGGCTGGCGCTGGAAGGTTTAACATCGTTTTTGCCTACCTGCCTGGCTTTTGCCTTCAAGGCTGCAATTTTGCTTTCAATGCTTTTTGTCATATCCAAAATTACTACTATTTTTTAAATGATCGGCATATCATGTTGACAACTATTTTAATTTGAAAATGAAATAGTTATACATAGCATCCTGCCATTTCTCTCTTCTTTTTATTCCAACGGGCGAGGGAATAACATCATTGAAATCAAAGGGATTGTCATACTGATTCTTGCCAAACCTATTTATTCTTACATAGTATTTCAGGCCATACATTTCGAATAGGTTATCGAGATAGGTGAAGTTGCGTTGAAGGTGTCGAAAGTAGAGATATGCTCTTAAATCGTTTGATCCGTCGATGCCTAAATAATGGTCACGATGATCTGTAAGATAGGTTACTCCTGCAAAGAGGATTGACGAAAATACTTTAGAATAATCTTCATGTGCGAGTTCTGCTATATCGTCTATTTGTCCTCTTGCATTCAAAGGACCAAAGGCCAGGTTGAAAACAGAAGAAAGTAAGGCATGCGGCTCGCTGCTGATTTCGACCTGCAGTGGTATGGAAGTACCATCCTGCAGATCAGTGATAAATGTGCTAACTCTCAAATCTTCTGATAACGGATTGATTTCATAAACATCATCCAAATTCAGGTTTACTGCCAGTGCCATAGGTTAATTTATTGTGCAATACAAAATACTAACAGCCTCATGGTAATGCAAATTAAAATCTAAGGCTTCGGGCATAATTCCCTGTATCAAAACCGCACTCATTTTGTTCGCTTTTGGGTGCCTGATTGGCGCCTGGCTATTTTCAATATGCTGGCTGGCAATTACTTGTGCAATTGGCACAATAGTGTATGTGCCAATTGCATCAAACCGCTTCTTATGTTTAAGAACTATTGGAAGACTGCCTTCCGGAGTGTCCGGAACAATAAGTTTACGTCGTTCATTTCCATTTTCGGACTGGCCATAGGGCTTACGGCAGGCATATTGATTTTGCTCTGGTGCCAGGATGAGAAAAGCTATAATCAATCTATTAAGGGCGCGGCCAATATTTACCGGGCAGTGCCGGGTTTTATGTCGGGCGGCAATAAGAGTTATTTCCCCACTGTTCCGCCTGCACTGGGTTATGTGGCCAAACAGGTGCCGGGCATAGAAAAGTCAGGGCGCATTACCACGAACTGGAATGAGATGGTACTTGGCTATAAGGATAAAGTCTTTTCTGAAAGAAATTCCGCCTTTATTGATCCGGCGCTGTTTGATGTGCTGGATATTGCTTTTATAGAAGGCAACCGGCAAATGCCTTTCCATGACAACCGCTCCATTGTGCTGACGGAAGCATATGCAAAGAAGTACTTTGGCAACGAAGCCGCTTTAGGAAAGGTGATAACACGGCAGGATAAAAAGGAAAGTTATACAGTTACCGGCGTTGTGAAAATGCCGCATAACTCGCAGGTGCACTTCGATTATTTTATTCCATTCAATATACTCAACGAATCTGCCGCAGCTACGGCAGCCGGCACCAACGGCCCGACAGGAGAAGATGCGGATTGGAATAACTACGATTTTGAGATGTACCTGCGGTTAACGCCGGGCACCACACCTGCTGCTGTGGCTGCTGCATTAACGCGGCTGCAGAAGGCAAACTTTTCTGACAACATTACGCGCACGCTGGAATACCATCTGCAACCGCTGTCACAGGTGCATCTGTATAATCTTGATGGCTCAGATGGCCTGATCACGATGGTGCGGATTTTTACCTGGGTAGCTTTTGTGATACTGCTCATTGCTTCCATCAATTACATCAATCTTACCACTGCCAAGGCTGCACAACGTGCAAGGGAAATAGGTGTGCGCAAGATTATCGGCGCGGGCAAACGCCAACTTTTTTTCCAGTTTGTTGGTGAATCTGTGCTGGTGTTTTTGATGGCGATGGTTGTTTCTGTGCTGCTGGTAAAGCTGGTGTTCCCGATGTACAATGCCTTAACGGGGAAGGCGCTTTCTTTTAACCTCTTCGATACGGCTGTGTTAAAGGTGCTGTGTATTACTATGGCTGTAACACTGGTGGCGTCTGCTGTTTACCCGGCGGTGTTGCTGTCTTCGTTCCGCCCGCTGCAGGCCATTAAGGGCAGGTTCTCCATCGGGCGCGGTAATCATTTGCTGCGAAAGCTGCTGGTGGTAAGCCAGTTTGGTTTCTCCGTGGTGTTTATTATTTGCACCATCATTATCGGCAGGCAATTGAATTATATCCGGCAAATGAACCTGGGGCTTGACCGGGAGAATGTGTTTCGCATTGATCTTAAAAATATGTACGGGCGGTATGATGCGGTTAAAGATGCACTGCTGCGGGAGCCTTCCATTGCGGGTGTTACAGCCGCAGGGCAGGATGTGTTGCAGGTGAGTTCCAATACTACAACGAATGACTGGCCGGGTAAAGATCCGGCAAAGCCGCAGTTGATATTTACGCTGCCGGTGGAAAGGGATTTCCTGTCTGCCATGCGTATAAAGCTGGTAGCAGGCAAAGGCTTCAGCGGTACTGCAGCAGATTCGAATTATTTTATTCTGAATGAAGCAGCCATCAGGGAGATGGGGTTGAAAGACCCGATAGGGAAATCATTTACATTATATCAAACCAAGGGTATTATTGCGGGTATTGTGCAGGATTTTCATTACCTGAACATGCATGCTAAAATTGGTCCGTGCGTTATCTTATGGAAACCGCAATGGCTGGGCCAGCTGTATGTAAGAGCAGCAGCAGGGCATACACAGGATGCGCTTGCTGCGGTGCAGCGGGTGTGGAACAATTACAATCCCGGTTACCCGTTTGCCTATGTTTTCTTGGATGATGTGTATAACAAAATGTATACGGCCGACCAGCGTACAGGTGCCCTGTTTAAGGTGTTTGCCTTTATCGCCATCTTTATTTCGTGCCTTGGTCTTTTCGGTTTAATGACGTATACAGCGCAATTAAAAACAAGGGAAATCGGTATCAGGAAGGTGCTGGGGGCAAGTGTGTTTTCCGTAACCGGCTTGCTGGCGAAAGACTTTATCCGGCTTGTGGTGATTGCTGTTTTGATTGCATCACCTGTTGGCTGGTATTTTATGAACAGCTGGCTGCAAAACTTTGCTTACCGCAGCCCCGTAAGCTGGTGGGTATTTCCGCTGGCGGGTATGTTTGCTTTACTGATCGCTGTGGTAACACTCAGTTTCCAGGCTATCAGGGCTGCGCTGGCTAAACCCGTAAAGAGCCTGCGAAGTGAATAGATTACAATTTGCTACAGCTTATATTGCAGCATAGTGCCAGGTTTTTTTGGAGCCTGGCTCTATAGCAAAGCATTGGGCCTTTCCCTGTGCAGCGGGCTAGGGTGAAGGTGGTGGTTACCGATTGCAATTCTCCGCACCCAATCATACGGTTTCGCTTGGCAATACAACAATTGGCGGTGTGGATGGCCTGGATAAACCGCTGCATGTGACCATTGCTACCTGTGGTTGTATGCCACCCATGGAACGGTTATGTTTAAGGAAGTTCATGTTTACCCATTGAAAAATGACTGAGCAGGAGCAGAACATGGAAAAATATTGAGTAGCTCATGAGTAGCTCATGATTACATCGGGAAATGGTGGCATAAGAAAGTTTGCGCAATAGCAGGGATAAGATCTATTCAGGGCTACATGAAGGCGGGGAGCAAAGGGAAAACAGGCAGGTGCTTACAGTAAATGCATAAAAAAAGCCCGGGTTTTTATAAACCGGGGCTTAGGGTTAAATGGTCCAGGGGGTTAAAACACTTAATTGGATTTCTAAAGGATATTGCTTCTTGGATTTTTCTAAGGATATTTCGTTGTTGGAACATAGTTACGGCGAAATTTTGTAACGGCAATGCCTGATGTCTCTTTCGGGTATTGTTCTGTCGTTTTGAATAAAAGGCAACACCGTTGAATGGCTCACCGGTGTTGCCTTTTTATGGGTACAGGTGTTATTTATCCAGGTCAAACAGCTTTACATCCAGCTTTGCGGCGCCGCCGGTGGCAAATGCCGATAAGCCTTTTGCCTGCTGGCCGGGGAAGACGAGTGTGGTAAATACTTTTTCTCCGTTGTTGGCGAATACTTCGAGGGTGGATTTATCCAACAGTATTTCCAGGGTGAGTTTGCCGTTCTGTGGTTTTACCGTTGCTTTTAAGGGGTGGATTTCTTCACCATTAACCGGTACAATGCTGAGTTCGCCGGTTTCGGTGGTATAGGTTACGGTAGTAGCACTGTCACCGTTTTGTGTTAACCGGAAGCCGACTGTTTTGGCGGTGCCAGGGGTGAAGGTAGCCTGTATCCAGAGGGCGTTGCTGCTGAAGCTATTGCCTTTGGTAAGGTTAACAGATCCGTTGTTGATGAACAGGTTATTGCTGACTTGTTTTTTTGCTGCGGGCAGTTTGGCGAGTGCAGCAGTTACTACGGCAGATGGCTGCTGTACCAGCCTGAGCCCTTCTCCGGTGGTGCGCAGACTTAAATCTCTCGGTATGGAGAACTGGCCACGCCAGGGGTAGGTAGGCTGTTTCAGCGGTACCATCCAGCCAACGAGTATTTCCCTGCCCTGCGGCTGGTTGTTAAAGGGGATGGCGGCGTAAAAGGTATTGCCCTCATCTACGGTAAGGTAAGCTGTGCCGGGGTTGTCGTTGATAAAACGGGTACCGTCAAAATCACCTGTGAAGTACTGCATAAATGGCCCTTCGTGCGACCCCCAGCTGGAGACGAACAATACCCATTTTTTGTTGTGTTCATTGCCGTCAACCGGCAGTTGCACCAGGAAGGGGCATTCCCATGCGCGTTCATGAAAGCCTTCCTTGTTATTGCCAAATTCACTGAGCAGGGTCCAGTCTTTCAGGTTGGGTGAGCTGTAAAAACGCACGGCATGTTCGGCAGGCATGGCTACTACCATTACCCATTTTTTCAGCTGTTCATTCCAGCGCACATTGGGGTCGCGGAAGTCTTCTTTATTGAGGTTGAGTACCGGGTTGTTTTCGTAGTTGGTATAGTTGTTTCCACCGTCGTTGCTGTAGGCTACCCATTGTGTTTGCAGGTGTTTGTTGGGTTGTGCAACGGTGTATATGGCCACCAGGGGCGCGCCGTTTTTACCAAAGCCGCTGGTATTGTTTTTATCGTAAACCACGCACCCGGAGAAGCGCCAGTTGGTATCACGGTCAATGGTTTCGGGTATGGCTACGGGCAGGTGTTTAAAACTCAGCAGGTCTTTGCTGGTGGCATGGCCCCAGCTCATGTGCCCCCATTTGTTTTCAAAAGGGTTTTGCTGGTTGTACAAGTGGTATTCACCGTTAAAATAGATCAAACCATTGGGGTCGTTGGTCCAGTTTTTTGCAGGGGTGAAGTGATAAACAGGCCGCCACTGCGGTGTTGGTTGTGTGTCTGATTGTGCGGCCAGGGTAAAACAGGAGAACCAGGCCGAGCAATAAAGCAGTAATTTTTTCATAATAAAGGTTATTTGTCTGTTGATCCGGTGAAGCCATACCAATACGTGGTAGCGGCAGCATCAATGGTGCCGCCATCCCAGCTCAGCATTTCCATATCGAATGAAAAGGCGTTGGTAAAGGGTATGGCATCTAATATGCGTGTACGTGTAAAAGTATTGTACCCGGTTGAAGAAGGCTGATCTGCACGCGGTGCGTTGGCAAAAGGTGTCTGGTACAATACTACGGGCGCCCAGGAGGTGTTGTAATAATCCTCCAGACCAGTACCAAATTCAGAAGGGAAGGCTTCGTTATCTACATATGCCTTTGCATCACCTTCGCCGTACCATGATTTCATGTGGTTGTTAACGGACAGGGTGTTGCCAAGGTATACGCCTTTGCCGCGTATGGTGGCAAAGTTCCAGTCAATGGGTGCGGCAGTATCCTGTTTGGCTACTTTGGTTAGGTCATAGTCCCATTTGGCGTCTTTAATGTTCTGCTCAAATTTATACGCAGCGTGAAAGTACATAGCACGGTTGTTCCATGTATACGCACTTACTATTGCCTGTAGCTGAACGGTGAGGGTGCCGGTGCCGTTGTTCTTTACGGTGAGCGTGGCTGTGTGCTGATAGGGCATTACCCAACGACTGGTGAGTGTACCGGAAGCGGTTAGCTCCCTGTACCAGCTGGTGATAGGTTTGCCGCCATACCCGCTGCCGATAAAATCGCCTGCAGGGCACAGTACAGTTTGTTGCCCGTCGAATTGTAAGCCGAGTATGGTGGATTGCCATACCTGTTCTTTGCCTGCTTCGTTGTTTGTAGCAAGTGACAGCTGCAGTTGGCGAATGGCTGCAGCACCTGCGGGCATTGGTATGGCGATGGAATCGCCGGGCGCCAGCTGTACCCGCTGCGAAACGGATTTGCCTTCCGGTGCAGCGGGGTGCAGCAGCAGCGTGCTGGTTTTATCGATTGCTGTTTTGTACTGTTGCAGCAGTGCAGGCGTAAAGGTTTCCACCTTTGTGCCTGGTGCGTAGGTACGGTAGTTTACCTGGTAGTAGTGTGGTGTTTTACGGTTGGCGCTGTCTGCAAACTGCCAGGTTATTTTGCAATGTTGCTGATAAGGCAGCGGCAGGTATAATGTATTGCCGCCTTTGCCCTCCGGTTCGTAACTGGAGTGTGGTATCAGTAATCCCTGCCCTGCATTGAAGCCGCCTTTCATTAAATCAAATGCAGGTATTTGCAGTGAGGGTGTGGGTTCATGGTTAAAGTAAAAACGCATGATGCCTTTTTTAGCGAGCGTGGTTAACCAGAACCGTACAATTACACCGGGGCCATCTGCATCCAGCAACACAAACTCGCTGTGAGCTGCTTTCTTTTCTTCCCTGATAAACTGGTTGGCGTCTCCGTTGGCAAACCATCCTGGTTGGTCGGGTGAAACAGATTTGCGGTCGTAACTGCTTGCCTGTTTCAGCGTGTAGGCGGGAGAAGGGTAACGGGTAACTGTTTCCGCATCGGTCATCTCCTGCAGCAGGCTGCCCATGGTGATGGTAGGCGGTGGTGTTTGGGCACTGCATATAATGCAGGTGCACAACAATAGCGATAGAAGTATGACAAGCTTTTTCATTTCAGGCAAATTGAATAGTCCATACAAACCGTGGTGCTAAATATAAGCCAACCTGTTTATCAGTAGCCGGGATTTTGTTTATACAGGCCCTTGGTGAATGTAATCTCTGCCTGTGGTATGGGCAGGTACTCATCGCGGCCTGCGGTGAATTTTGCTGTTGCCAGGAAGGTACGCCTGTTTTTTTCTACGTTGATGTAGGCGTTGAGTGTAGGTTCTGCAATGCCCCAGCGCACGAGGTCGAAGAAGCGTGAGCCTTCTGTGGCAAATTCCAGGCGGCGTTCCCATTGCAGTGCTTTGCGTGCATAGTCCTGTGTCCAGCCTGTACCGGGATATTCTTTTACATTGTATACAGTGGCGAAGGTGCCGTCTATTTTTTTGAGCCTGGCTGTACTGGCGGCTGCGCGTGCCCTGATGCGGTTAATCAATGGCAGGGCTTTATCCTGCTGACCGGTTTCGATGTATGCTTCGGCAAGCATCAGCAATACATCGTCGTAGCGAATAACTACCACGTTTAAGGCAGAGCCCATAAAGGGGCCTAATTTGTAATAGGAGGAACTGGTGGAAAGTAATTGCGTGCGCATGCTGTGGAAATTGCCGTATACACCCGGGTCGCGTATCCAGCTGTTGCTGAATGGCGTGGTGGGGTCGTATTTATAGGGGTGTCCGTCAACGCCTACGGTGTGGTCAACACGCACATCGAAGGTTTGTGCTGTGAAGTCGGCAATGCTATTGTTAAAGGTGTTGAAGTTGGGCAGGCCATTGGCATCTGTGGTAAAGGCATTCACCATGTTCTGGCTGGGCATGTGAAAACCACAGCAGCCGTATTGCGGTGCGCCGCTGGGGTAGGTAACGCCTTCTTCATAATCAAGGCGGCCGTTGATGGTGCCGTCGTTGATGGTGAATTGTATGGCGAATACGGATTCCGGTCCGTTTTCTGTTTCAGGCAGAAAGTTGTCGCTGATATCGGGTGCAAGCGAGTATTTGCCGGATGATACCACGTCTTCCAGCAGCGATACTACCTGCTGCAGTTTGCCCTGGTTGATGTTGACTACCTGGTGGCGGTCATCCTGCTCGTATGCCTGGTACAATCTTACCTTGGCCAGGTAAGCTTCTGCTGCGTATTTATTCGCTCTTCCCAGCTCTGACTGTGTTTCGGGAAGGTTCTGTGCAGCAAACTCAAAGTCGGCTGCTATTTTATCCCATGCTGCATCATTGCTTAAATCATTGGACACTTTAAGGATGTCATCGTTGGTAGCAGTTTCATCAAAAATCGGGATGTTTTTATACAGCTGCTTCAGTGAGAAGAAGGAATGCCCGCGCAGGAAGCGCAGTTCTGCCTGGCGCACTTTCTTTTTGGGCAACACGTCTTCAGAAAGGGCATTTACTGCACGCAGGCCAACATTGGCGCGTGAGATAGATTTGTAGTAGTTGGTCCAGGTGCGGTTGATGTAGATGCCCATGGTGGGTGTTACGGTGTTGTAGTGTTCCATCTGGTCTACTTCTACCTGGTCGCCGGTGCCGCCGCCACCTTTGTAGGCGTCGTCGGAACGTACACTGCCGTAAGCCCATTTGCTGAAGATGGGGCCAATGGGGTCGCCGTTGCCGATGGCAGCATAGGCGGCTGTTACCAATCCTTCTGCTGCAGTGGCAGAAGTGAGGTCAGCAGAAGACAGCACGCCGGCGGGTGTATAGTCCAGCGCTTTTTTGCAGGAGGCCAGCATCAGCAGCGCTGCGGAAATATAGATCGTTGTTCTCTTTTTCATTGTGTGATGTTTTTGGTTGCTTAAAAGGATGCGTTGATACCAAAGGTGTAGGTCTTGGGAATGGGCACGGGGCCAAGATCTATGCGCTCGGGGTCGGGGCTCTGGTACTGGCTGCTTTTAAACCAGAACAGGTTTTCTGCCATGAGGTAGAAACGCAGGTTGTTGAATACGCTGCGGGGTTTCAGGTTATAGCCCAGCTGTATGTTGCGCATTTTGAAGTAGGATGTGTTTACCATGAAGTAGTCTGATGTACGGCCTTCGTTGTTGTCGTCTTTCAGGGTGAGTGCAGGTATTTTGGTGTTGGTATGCTGTGGTGTCCAGCCGTCAAATACACCGGGGCCAACATTCTCGCGGCTTCTCATGAGGTTGTTGTACAGTGAGTACACATCAAATCCTTTTCTGCCGGTTACGCCTGAACCGAATACAGACAGGTCGAAATTTTTATAGCGGAGATCTATGCGCAGTCCGTATTCCAGTGAAGGCAGTGTGCTGCCTATCCAGGTGCGGTCGAGGTCGTCTATTTTGCCATCGCCATTGATGTCTACATATCTTATCCTGCCGGGTGCTGCGCCAATTTGCGTGGGTGCTTTGTCTACCTCGGCCTGCGACTGGAAGAGGCCCATGGTCTGGTAACCAAAAATGTCAAACTGTGAATGCCCGATAATGGTGTTCACCAGGTTGCCGGGATAGGCAGGGCGCACTTCTTCGGGCAGCACGGTAATCTTGTCCCTGAAGTGGGCGAAGTTGGCCTTGATATCATATTTGAAGTTACCTGTGCCTTCGCCCTGGTAACCCAGCACCAGTTCCCAGCCTTTGTTGGTTTTGGTGGCGCCGTTTACCGGTCTTGTTTGTCCTTCACCCAATGCAGATGCTACCGGTGGTGTAATGAGGATGCCGCTTGTTTTGCGGGAAAAATAATCGAACGATCCGTATATCCTGTTATGCAGTATGGCGAAATCAAGACCGCTGTTTAGTTCCTGTGTGCTTTCCCATTTCAGGTCGGGGTTGCCTGCCTGTGTTTGTACAAAGCCTGAAGGCAATGCGCCGGTATTGGCACCGCTTAAGGAGTAGGCGGTGCCGATGTTCATGTACGGTTCCCAGAAGCCGGGTGTGAGCTGGTTTTGGGTAAGACCATAACGTGCTTCATACAGGGCAAAGCGGGATATGTCACCAATCTGCTGGTTGCCTACACGACCCCAGCCCAGGCGCAGCTTCAGTTCTGAAAACAGGTTGCTGCGCTGCATGAACTGCTCGCGGTCAATACGCCATCCCACAGAAGCGGCGGGGAAAATACCATAACGGTTATTGGTACCAAAGCGTGAAGAGCCATCGCGGCGGAGGGTTACGGCAGCGAGGTATTTATCATCTAAATTGTAATCAACCCGCGCGAACTGGGAGAATAAACGGTTGCCGGTAGTGCTGCCGGATACCGCGGTATTGCCTGTGGCTGCATTAAGCGTGAAGTAATCTTCCGTTTGTATGGAGAAGCCCTGTTTTACGGTGTTCTGGAAGTCGAGGTCTGTTTTAATATATTCTGTACCCAGCAGGAAGTTGAAGCGGCTTTTGGCGAAATAGAGATCGTACCGCAGGGTGTTGGAAAAGGTAAGACTGAGGAAATGGTTTTGATCGTAAGTGAGGCTATTGGTGGTTCTGCTCAGTGCGCCTTCGGTAAAGGTGGGTGCAATTACTTTGCTTAGGTAACGCGCGTCATCTGCACCGAATGTGGTTTTAAAGTACAGGTTCTTTACAGGTTGTATTTCTGCAAACACATTACCGAAAGTGCTGAGGCGGTTGGCATTGTTCCAGCGCGCGAGGTACTGCATGTGCAGCGGGTTGTTGCGGTCTGAATAACCGGCACCCGATTCACCTGCGAAGGTTACGCCATCTTTCTGGTACACCGGAATGGTGGGGGCAAGGGTTACTGCCAGCCCGGTAGTTGCTGCGCCACCCAGGTCGTTGGTGGTGAGCAGTTCGTTAGAGTTGGCGATGTTGAGGTTTACGCCGAAAGTGACCTTGTTGTTAAAGGCCCTGGTAATGGCGTTGATGTTGCCGCTGATGCGTTCGTAACCGGTATAACGCAGCATGCCGGTGTTTTTCAGGTAACCCAATCCAACCTGCAGGGAGCTGTTTTTGCTTCCTGCAGAGATGTTGAGATTGGTGTTGGTTACCAGACCAGTTTTATACATGACGGATTGCCAGTCGGTATTGCCTGCCGGTGTATTGGGATCACCACCAACAAAAGGTTGTACGGCCACGCTGTTTAATACAGGATTATCATAGTTGCCGTTCCAGTCGAATTTGTAGATCTCTCCATAACCTGCAGCTGGATCCTGCCGGTCGTTTACCGATGCCTGCCACAATGCTTTACCGCGATCAAGTGAGTTGAGCATTTTAAACCGCATGGATTTTTCTGATTGTGCAGCTATGTTGGAATTGAGCTGGAACTCTACCTTGCCATTGGTATTGCCGCCGTTTTTGGTGGTAACAATAATAACACCGTTGGAAGCGCGTGAGCCATATATAGAAGCAGCGGAGGCATCTTTCAGCACCTGCACCGAGGCAATGGCTGATGGGTTCAGGTTCTGAAACACTTCGGGCCTGGTTGTGGGTATGCCATCTATTACATACAGGGGATCGTTGTTGCCGAGTGTGTTGGCGCCGCGTATCAGTATCCTGCTGGTAGCACCGTTGGGTGAGCCGTCTTTTTCAATGTACAAACCGGCAACGCGGCCCTGTAATGCCTGTGCCGTATTGCCCGATGTGTTGTTGCGCACGGAAGGGGTTAGCTCTACTACTGCAACGGCGCCCGTTAAATCTTTTTTGCGTTGCGAGGTATAACCTACTACAATTACCTGGTTCAGGTTGGTGCTGCTTTCTTCCAGTGCAATGTTGAGTTCACGGGTTTGCGCGGTTACTTTCATTTGCAGATCTGTCATGCCCACAAAGGCGAACGTGAGTACATCATTCGCTGCAGCTGCAAGGGAGAAGTGGCCGCTGGTATCGGTGAAAACAGCAGTGATACTGCTTTTAACAGATACGCCGGGAAGCGGTTGCCCGGTTGATTTGCTGAGCACAGTACCGCTTATGTTTTTTTGCTGGGCCTGTGCTGTTGTTACCAGCAGCAGGGCCAGTACAATCAGTAGACGTGTCATAAATAGTTGAATTTTGGTTTTCTGATAATCAGGATGGGGGTTGCAGGTATCGCTGTTTTGCAGCAACAGGGGTAAGGTGGCGGGTGCGCAGGGCAACCGCAGGCAGTGAATGTGTTTGTATATCGCATGGCAAGCGTTTTTACTGTTTGATGTTTAAGGGTTTAACGTTTAAAGTTTGAGGGTTTGGGGGTTATTGCAGTTGGGGGCTGATATCGGCGGGGTGATAGTCGGGGCAGGCGCCCTGCTGTGTGCCTATAAAGGCAGCCAGCTGGTTGGCGAATGCCAGTGAATCGGCTACTGTAGCGCCTTCCAGCTGTTTGCACAGGAGTGCTGCCAGGAAGGCATCGCCGCATCCAACGGTATCGGCAATTTTCACAGGCAGGCCTTTACAGCTGTACCATTCATCACCGCAGGCTACAATGGCGCCCTTTGCTCCGCAGGTAACAATGAGCATGCGAAAGCCGAAGCGGGTTTGCAGGCTTTTGATGCGGTCTGTTATATTGAGCAGCGGGGAAAACCAGCCGGTAACCAGTTCCAGTTCGTCGATATTCAGTTTCAGTATATCGGCCCTGTTCATGAGCAATTCCAGTGTATTGCGGTTGTAGAAGGGCGCGCGCAGGTTCATGTCGAACACCTTGCAGGGCACCAGGTCGAGCAGGCTGAACAGGGTGGCGGCAGAGGCGGTGCTGCGGGCAGCCAGGCTGCCATACACGAAGTATTGTGCCTGCTGTACCAGCTGTGCGGCTTCTGTTTCTTTTTCAATGTGGTCCCACGCGGCATCCTGTGCAATGGTATACACCATTTCCTGTTCGTTTTTTAACTGGCCTGTTACCACGCCGGTGGGCTTGTTGTAATCTACCTGGAAATAGTCGGTGCATACGCCGTGACGTTCCATTGTTTGAATGAGTTGTTGCCCGTGATCGTCGAACCCGATGCGGGATATAATGGCCGGGCGCTGGCCCAGCTTGTGCAGGTGGTAGGCCACATTCAAAGGGGCACCACCCACCTGTTTACCGGAAGGCAGTATATCCCACAGGCTTTCGCCAAAACAAACAACCTGGTGTAAACTATTTGACATACGTAGTGATTAATGGTGAAGTGTGTAGGGTTAATGCAATATCAGCTGGTGCTCGAGCTGCTCCAGCGGGCGCCCCTTGGTTTCGGGCATCACGCGCCATACAAACAGCAGCTGTGCAATCATCATTACCGCGAAGAACAGGAAGGTGGTACCGCCGCCTGCACGTTCGGCCACATAGGGAAAGGCAAAGGCGATAATGGCTGCCATCAGCCAGTGGGTAGTGCTGCCCAGGGTTTGCCCCTTGGCGCGTACGGAAGAAGGAAAGATCTCGGAAATAAACACCCAGATGACTGCCCCCTGCGAAAAGGCAAAAAAGGCGATGTAGATGAACAGGAACACCGCCACGGTAATGCCGCCTGATCCGCTGTAAAAACACCAGGATACCAGGGCCAGCGTAACAATGAGGCCAAAGGAACCGATGAGCATGAGTGTTCTTCTGCCAAAACGGTCAATGAGGTTTAAGGCCAGCAGGGTGAAGATGAAATTGATGACACCCAGGCCCACGGTTGACAGTAAGGAGGAACTGGCACCAAGACCAGTCATTTCAAAAATGCGCGGCGCATAATAAATGATGGCATTAATGCCCGATACCTGGTTGAATACCGCAAACATTACCGCGAGTACAATGGGCACTTTGTTACTGGCGTTGAACAGCCTGGGTTTTTTACCCATTTGCTTTTCAGTGGCTGCCTGCACAATGTTCTGTACAATGGCTTCTGCAGTGGATGCGTCAATGGTGTTTAATATATGCCTGGCCTGCTGTACGCGGTTCCTGTACAGGATTAACCAGCGCGGACTTTCGGGCACGCGGAACAACAGCAGCAGAAATACCAGCGAGGGCACGGCCTGTATGCCCAGCATCAGTCGCCACGATTCGCCTGCCAGTGACGCAATGAGGTAATTGGATAGATAGGAAACGAGGATGCCGAATACCACGTTAAACTGGAACAGTGCTACCAGTCTGCCCCGTTTGGCAGCAGGCGCGATTTCTGATATATATACCGGTGCGGTAACGGAAGAAGCACCAACGCCCAACCCGCCCATCAACCGGAAAGCGAGAAACAGGTACCAGTTGGTAGAAAGGGCGCAGCCGAGAGCAGAGACGAGGTACAAGGCTGCAACCAGGTACAGGGTCGTTTTTCTGCCCAGCGCATCAGAAGGATAGGCACCGCCAAGCGAGCCGATGATGGTGCCGATGAGTGCAATGGAAATGGTTAACCCGTGCTGAAAGGCGTTGAGCGACCAGTAGCGCTGAATGTACTGCTCTGCGCCGGAGATAACTGCGGTATCAAAACCAAAGAGAAAGCCGCCTAAAGCAATCACGATAGACCAGCGTAAAATCTTGTTCCCGTTCATATGGCCTGTTTTGACTACAAGCTTAACATGCTGCAGCAGGTTGAGCCTTTCAATAGGGCAGGGAAATCATTTAAAATGGCGCATGACCGGTGAAAAGGCTTAATTGTTTAGTGCGTAGCATCTTTTATATATGGCAATGTTTTTATTTGTTGGGCGGTTTTCGATTTCTGTACCTGCATTTTCAATTTCTGAACATCAGTACAAGCGATGTGCAGGTAGTACATAGTGCGGGTATGCGGCTTTCTAAAAAAATTGCTGCTGTTTTATAAACCCGTTCCTTTAAAAAGAACAACCTTTGCCTGCAGCCTAACCAATCAATGTTGTTTAGTTTAAGTATGATTGATATTTTTTACCGCAAAGAAGCCGCTCACTAAACGACATTGCCCAACGAATAACGAATAATGCTTGTCTTATGATTTACTACTGTAAACGCAACTGCCTGCTTGCCTGTATTGCCTTTTTGTTGATTGCGCTTTGTTCCTGCAGCAAGGGTACCACCCACCGGAAATATAAAATCGCCTTTTCCCAATGTACAGATGACAATTACCGCCGCCAGATGCTGGCCGATATTAAACGGGAACTCGCCTTTCACCCCGATGTGGAATTATTATACAGGGATGCCAGCGACAGCAGCCAGCTGCAGGTAGAACAGGTAAAACAAATGATGAAGCAGGATATTGACCTGCTGATTATTTCACCCAATGAAGCGCAGCCTTTAACCGGTGTTGTGGAAGAGGTGTTTAATAAAGGCATTCCTGTTATTGTGATTGACCGCACCATTGCCTCGCAGTTGTATACCAGTTTTATTGGTGCAGACAATTTTGAGCTGGGTAAAATGGCAGGCGATTATGCTGCTGACCTGCTGCACCACAAGGGCAATATTGTGGAGGTGATCGGCAGGCCGGGATCGACCCCTGCCATTGGCAGGCAAAACGGGTTCAGGCAAAGCATCGATAAATACCCCGGCATTCATATTACGCGCGAAGTATATGGTTACTGGCTGAAAGACAAGGCGACCACTGCGCTCACCGGCATAAAGAATGAGTTGTTGCAGGCCGACCTTATTTATGCCCATAACGATGTAATGGCACTGGGGGCTTACAATATGTGCAAAGAGCTGGGTATAGAGAAACGGGTAAAGATCATTGGGGTTGACGGAACGGCTGTGCCTGGCGGCGGACTTGACCTGGTAAATAACAAAATTATCAATGCCACCATGTTTTACCCCACCGGCGGTAAGGAAGCGGTGCAAACAGCGTTTAAAATTCTCAACGGTGAAATGTTCGACAAGCAGCATACGCTGCAAACACTGGTGATTGATTCTACCAATGTGCACCTGATGCAGCTGCAATCTGCCAAAATTGATGAACAGCAAAAAGACATCGAGAAACAGCAAAGCCTGTTGCAGGAGCAGCGCAATATTTACCGTGGCCAGCAAACGTTTTTGTACATCACCATTGCTGCATTGATCTTGTCCTCTTTTCTCAGTGCCGTAGTGCTGGTAGCCTGGCGCAGCAAACGCCGCATCAACAAACGGCTGGCTGCTTCCAACGAAGAAATATCGCGGCAGCGTAACCAGCTTATTGAAATGACTGCACGGGCAGGGGAAGCCACGGAAGCCAAGTTTAATTTCTTTACCAATATATCGCACGAGCTGCGAACACCGCTGACGCTCATCTTTGGTCCGCTCGAAAATGTAATGGCCAATCCCAAACTGCATTTCTCGCTGAAGAGTGACCTGGATATGATCAACAAAAACGCACTGCGCCTGCTGCGGCTGGTAAACCAGCTGATGGACTTCAGGAAGATTGAACACCAGAAAATGAAGCTGCGCGCCACCGAAAATGACCTGGTGCATTTTGTAGAAGAGATCACTTACTCGTTTAAAGAAAATGCCAGGAAGAAAAACATCACACTGCAGGTGAACACCCGCATGCCGAACCTGATGGTATGGTTCGATGCCAATATGCTGGACAAGGTATTGTTTAACCTGTTATCCAATGCACTGAAGTTTACCCGGGAAAATGGATACATTACGGTATCCATTAACAAAAGCCCGTCAGGCAGGGAAGCGGTTGTTGTAGTAGAAGACACTGGCATAGGCATGACGCCTGCTACGGCCAAACATGCATTCGATCTGTTTTACCAGGAGGGTGGCAGTTCATTCAAAGGTACGGGCCTTGGCTTGTCTTTATCGAAAGAACTGATAGAGCTGCACCGCGGCAAAATTGTACTGGAAAGCGAAAAATGGAAGGGTACCCGGTTTGAAATATTGCTGCCACTGGGCGCAGCGCATTTGCAGGAAGACGAGCTGGTACATGAACCCGTGAGTGAACGCGGTGTATACGAGGAAATGAAAATATACACGGCAGAACAACAGCTGCCGGCTTATCATGCAGAAGACATAGCAGGTGAAGCCAAAGAATACTCGATACTGATTATTGAAGACAGTGATGACCTGCGCAATTTCCTGAAACAACGGTTGTCGCTCAACTTTACCATATTTGAAGCAGGGGATGGCAACAGTGGTCTGGCCATGGCTTATGAGGTAATTCCCGACCTCATTATCTGCGATATACTGATGCCGGAGAAAGACGGGTTATCTATTACCCAAACCCTGAAAACAGATATCCGCTCATCGCACATACCCGTCATCATATTAACGGCCAGCAACAGCATGGAGAAACAGATAGCCAGCCTCAAGCTCAATGCAGATGCCTTTATCTCCAAGCCCTTTAACCTGCAGCACCTCGAAGAAACCATTAAAAGCCTGCTGAAGAGCCGTAAAATGTTACAGGAGCATTACACCAGCGATGGCACCGGCAGTGCGCGCAGCGCCAGCGCTAAAGTTGACCGTAAATTCCTGAACGAGTTCACCGCTATCGTAGAAAAGAACATCGGCAATGAATGTTTTTCTGCGGAAGAAATTTGCCGGGAAATCAGCATCTCGCGCATCCAGCTGAACAGGAAGGTAAAAGCCCTGCTGGGCATTAACGTAAACGACTATATATTAAACGTGCGCCTGCAACGCGCCCGCTACCTGCTGAGCAATGAAGATCTTTCCATATCTGAAGTAGCCAGCAAGGTGGGGTTCTCTTCCCAGGCTTATTTCTCTACGGTTTTTAAGTCCAAGCTGCAGGTAACGCCGTCTGAATATAAGGAAAAAACGAAGGGGTGAGGTGATGGGGGTAGCCCTCGCCGGTGGGGACACCGGCGAGGGCAGCGGGAGCTTAAAAAGGACGCTTGCGCCCTTTTTAAGCTTATTGTGTATCATGATTCGATGTGCAGAAAGTACAGTGATGAAATAAATTAGTGCCGGGCTGCAGGTAAATTTCTTTCAGGCAGGATCAATACCGCATACCCGGGCTTAAGCTTTTTGGAAGCAGCAGTTTTGAAAAGCCGGTGCAGGACTACAGCGGCCTGATCGTTACATGACCTTCATATTGAAATTTCCATACAGCGAAATTGCACTAATTACGGTACGCTCATTTATACAATCAGGAAAACGACTTACGCAAGCCGGAAAGTTATTGCCGTTCTTTTAACAGCCAGGCTACGCCGGCCAGGAAAATCCATAACAGCAGGGGAAGTGATAGTGACCAGGCTTGCCCCTGCCAGTCGGCCAGCAGGCCCATCGGTGGCAGTAACAATGCACCGCCTGATACACCCATGATGAGTAAACCGGATACCTGGTTTTCCATACCCGGCACGCGTTGCAGTGCTGCAGAGAACAAGATGGGGAATATATTGGCTACTGCCATACCGGTTATAAAAATGCAAACACCCAGCAGCCATAGTTGATGAAAGCATAGAATGCCTGCCATGCCTGCAATACCGGCAATGGCGCTGAGCAGTAAAAAGCTTCTTTCTTTAAAGGAGGAAAGGAAAAATACACCCAGCAATGAGCCGGTCATTCTTGCTACGAAATAAATACTGGTGGCCAGTCCTGCCTTTGGCAAAGGCAGCAAGAAGCGTGTTTGCAGCAATTTGGGCAGGGTCGTATTTAAACCGATATCGATGGCCACAATAGCAGTTACGCCTGCCAGCAGCCAGGGTATTATAGGCCGGCGAAGCAATGCAAGTGAATCTTTAAAAGAAGACTGGCCTGCTGCGGGTGCTTCTTCATGAATACTGGTGCGCGTGAGCCATAACAAATTGAGTAGGGTAACGCAGGCCAACAACGGAAAGGTTAACCGCCAGTTGCCACCCATTTGTACCATGGCTGCAGTAAGCACCGGGCCAAGAAAGGATGACAATGATTTAATAAGCTGCCCGCCGGTTAATGCAGGCGCCAGTTTACCGGGTGGCACTACATTGCCGAGCAAGGGGTTGAGTGATACCTGCAGCATGGTATTACCAATGCCCAACAGGGCAAAGCCTGCCATTAATACGGAGAAATGGTACAGGAAATAAGGCACCAGCAATGCAGCTGCGGTGAATCCCATACCCAGTATTACCAGGCTTTTGCGGCCTATACGGTTCATGAGCAATCCGAATGGGAGGGAGAACAGGGCAAACCAGATGAACACCATTAGCGGCAGCAGATTGGCCACACTGTCGCGCAGGCCAAAATCTACTTTCGCATAATTGGTGGCAATGCCTACCAGGTCAACAAATCCCATCACAAAAAAGCCAAGGAATACGGGTACGGCTTTTCTATATAGCATAGCGAATCGTTTAGCGTATGGTGTGTTCGTTTGTGTTTATCGTGTGGTGACTGCACCGCTGCGTTTTTCAACGCGCAATGTTACAACGCCCTGCGCATCTACCGTTATATCTTTGCCTGCTTCTTTTACCGGTTGTTCGGCTGTGTTGCTGAAATACTGGCTGCCGGCAGGTGCGCTCCATTGCAGTGTTGTAGCAGCAGCGCTGCTGCCGGGGTTGTACAGGGTTACCATCCATGCCTTACCATCTTCAGAAGGTTTCAGCGCCAGGGTAACCAGTTGTGTATTGCTCAGTTGCAGCAATGAGGTATGCAGGCCTTCGCCCAATGCCGGTGTTGCTATAAGCGGTTCTGCCTTGCCTGTTGCAAACTTTGTTACTGCTGTGGCATCGAAGGCGGCATGCGGTTGCAGGGCATACCTGAAATAAATATGTCCCAGCTGGTAGGCCCTGTAATTGGTTTCCCAGTGATTGTTCAATGCCCATGAGTAGAATTTCTGCGTAGGCTCAATGGTTTT
The DNA here is from genome assembly GCF_003412455.1 of Deminuibacter soli. GTDB lineage: Bacteria > Bacteroidota > Bacteroidia > Chitinophagales > Chitinophagaceae > Deminuibacter > Deminuibacter soli. The sequence continues at coordinate 54,397 of NZ_QTJU01000007.1, forward strand.
GCGCCATACGGCCGGGTTGGTTTGTCCGCCCAGCAGGTTAGCAGTGATGCCGCCTACTTCTATGAGCGGTGCATCGAGCGATACCCACGATATGCCCATGTTGCTGTTGGATACATCTGCCCAGTTGCCCACTTCCAGCCAGTTTTTGCAGGCGCCGGGTATCTGGTCTTTACCGGGACGTATCATTGCCATGGGAATGTTTACTTTTATTTCACCGCCGGGTACATGAAAGGGGAAAGCAATGTTCAGGCTTTCCTTGCCTTGCGTATTGGCCCATCCGTAATCGCCGGGATAGGGATTCAGCTCTGCAGGTTTCTTGTCAAGATGATTCACAATGTCAACATAGCCGAAATCTTTTACCAGTGTTACCTCGCGCAGCAATTGGGTACAGCCGGGGGCTTGTGACCGTATTTGCAGTGAAGCAAGTACAGGGCCGTTTTCTCGGAGCTGTACGGTAACTTCTTTAATATGCTGCAGGGCAGTAGTGTCTTTGCCTGCAAGGTACAGGTAATCATTCAAACCCTCGCCGGAAGTGGTATCTGCGAAATCGTTACCCAATGCGGCATGCTTCAAACTGTTGATTGCGCCTGTTTGCGGATTGATGGTTAAGCGGATAATGCCATTGTCCAGCATATATTGCCCGGTAGTAAAGCTGCTGGTGGTGGCTGCCTTACCTGCCGATATGAAGAAGCGGCCGGAGGCAAAGGGCGGAATGTTCTTCGCAACAAACGCCAGCTCGCCGGTGGTTAACCGTTGCGATGGAATGATGGTGCCTGCAGCATCTTTTACAATATCGCCTGCTGCTGAAAGTTCGCGCGACAAGGTAACCAACTCCGTACGTGGCCATGAGCTGGTGTTTACAATATCCACCGCATTGGCTACTGCGGTGCCGCTTTGCTTGCTGAGTGCGCCTTGTGTAAGTGCCAGTGAAAGACTATCTGCATTGGTAGCGTATGATTTTTTGATGATCCATTGCTCCATGGTTTTCTGTGTCAATGGTCTTGTTACGCTTTCATCTGCACCCCAGGTATGTTCAGAATACAGGATTACGTTTTTCCATGCTTCATGAAAGCTGTCTGCCGGGAATTTATCCGGTGCAGTCATGGCCCACAAGGCACCTGCCTGTGTAAGGCGCGAAGAGGATGCGCGGTTCTCTGCGGTTTCCAGTGCAGAAGAGCCTGCGCCATCTTCCCAGTAGCCAGTCCAGTCGCCATGTACTTCGGGCAGCTGTGTGCCGTATTTGTCTTCAAATGCACGGAAGGCTGTGGTGGTAGAAGAGATGATGAATTTGGGCCAGGTATATTTGCTGCTCCAGTCTTTTACAAATTCGCTGATGGATGGATCGGGTACGGCATTGTCGCCATGACCGCTCCAGCGGATATAGGTAATATCGTAGGGGAATTTTTTCTGCTCCAGTTCTTTCATATAGCTGCCTACGAATGAAGTGGTGAGACCATTGGGCAAACCATGCGACATGGCGTAACCGCGGTAGGGTATCCATACCAGTACTTTGTCTTTGCCCGAAGGACCAAACCACCAGAAAGGTTTGTCTTCCCATTGTACAAGTATATCGCCAATGCGGTCGAAGTAGTTGGGTGCAGCAGAGAAATAACGGATACCAGCCTGAGCCATGGCCGTTACGGTGCCCCAGGTATAACCGGGTACATCGCTGATCATGGCAGATTGTATGGTAGTACCGCATTGTGCGGCAAGCTTGTTGGAATAACGGAAGAGCTGCAAAAGCTCTTCCGGGCGGCAAAGTCCGGTAAGCGTGTTCAGGTACATGCCATTGAGGGCAACACCGCCATCTTTCACGGCAGCAACCAGGTCGGCTTTTTGCTGTGCGTTCATCCGGTTCATAAACAAGTCGGCGGCATACACACCTTCAAGATTCCATACAAAACGTGCTCCGGCAGGATAGTCGCGGGTTTGTTTGGCATAGGCTATGCCTGTTAACAGGTTGTTCATCTGTTTGCGTTCCACATTGGTTTGTATTTCGGTGTAACCAATATCGTTGTGTGAATGCGGCAGAATGTAAACGGTCATCTTTCTTACAGGTGACAGCCGGATATCTTTTGTAAACAGCTGCTTTCCTTTCTGTGCAACGGCGATGGTTACCGTGCTGTCTTGCGTAACTGCAGGAAGTGCTAATGTTATGTTGTTGAGCCCGGCTGTAAGTGGGTAGCTGGTGCCCGGTTTGCCGGCTAAGCCAATCTTTATATTGCCTGTATCGCTGTTATTGGCAATACTGAGCAGGCAGGGCTGAAACGATTGCCCGTTCTTTTCCTGCAGAAAGGGAAGGGCTTGCCATGATTCAGCAGTAATGCCGGGCTGCACGGCCTGTAGCCTGGTACCTGCAGGGGCGCTGAAACCCAGCCAGTCGTACACAAACCAGCTCCCTTTTTCCGTGGTAATGGTGATGATATTGTTCCCGGCTTTCAGATCATCTGCAGTGATATTGATATCGAATGAAGCAGGCGAGCCTGGCTGCCTGTTACCATGAATACCCCTTGCCTTGCCGGAAGCCAGCGTTTGTGTGAATATTTTTCCGTTAACGCTGATGCGCAGCTGCACCTGGCTATGGCCTGCATCTATGGTTTTTACCTGCAACTGGTAATTGCCGGGCAGCGGTTTATCACGAAGTGCGAATAAGATGGAACTGGTATGCGTGGTGTTGCCTGCCCACCCGTCATCAGGGCCGGGTTGCGCATAAGGCCAGTCTTTGGCTGCTACTGAGCGGCCAACCCTGTAAAAGGCATCTTTGGTAAACTTTGCATAATGCTCCGGCGCCAGTGCCAGTTCGTTACTGCTGTTGTCTGCTGTGCCTATCTGCCACAGCAATGCCGGTTGGTTCTGTGCGTACCCGTTTAGTTTGCCTGCGGTGAAAAACAGGCAGAAAGTAACCAGGGACATCGCTATTCTTTTCATACAACGTGCTTCTTTAGGTTTTGGTAATGATGCCGTTTTACGCGGCAAGGTTTCAAAGGATAATGACTGTATAACCGTTGCTTATTTTACAAAAGCCTGTACAATTTTAGCAGGCGCTTCATTATTGTTACTGAGTACATAATATTCAGCAGCAGCAGGCACTACATAGGTTTCTGCATACCGCATGGTTACTGTTTTGCCCTGCTTTGTTTTCAGCTGAACATGATCGCCTTCCACTACCATCAGCAGGTGGCATTTGCCGGTGGTGTATACCTGGTGATAACCGGTTTGTGCCGGCAGGCTTATGCGGCGGATCGCATAAAAATGTTCCGGGTGCGTGGGCAGCCATTCTGTTGCACTGGTATCGGTGCTGCTTAGTGCCAGTGGTTGGGACACCAGTTCTTGCTGCACGCGCTGCCCCTTTCGGCTGAAATCGAGGTTTTCAAATGCATGCTGTATGTTGATGGGTCTTGGCCGGCCATTTAAATCCAGCCGCATCCAGTCGTACATTTTAAACGTGTAGATATAAGGCGTGGCGCTGATTTCGAGTACCAGGTTACCGGTGCCTGCACCATGTACGGTTTGGTTGGGTATCAGGAACAGGTCGTGTTTTGCGGCAGGCAGTTTTTGTACATACTGCGTTATGTCAATTGTTTCACCGGCTTGCTGGCTGTGCTCGAGTGCAGCCCTGAACGTTGCGGGATCTGCATTTTCCGTAAAGCCCAGGTAAACAGAAGCATTCTCCTGGCAGTCGAGTATGTAATAGGTTTCATCCTGCGTAATGTTTTCTCCAAACTGTGTTTGAATGTAGCTGAGCGAAGGATGGCATTGAATGGAGAGGTTATCACCGTCTACCGTATCGAGAAAGTCAAAGCGTATCGGGAACTCGGTGCCAAACCGCGCTGCATCTTCACCCAGTACATCGCTGCTGTGTGTTTCCATCAGCCAGTCGAATGATACTTCCAGCAGGTAACCGTTGCTTTCAAATACAAGCCCGTTCTCGGGCGCTATCAGTTCAAACGACCAGGCGTAGTTGATTTCATCCTGCGCCAGTTGTGGTATGTGCTGCTTCATCCATTGCCCGCCCCATACGCCGGACTCAAACCAGGGCCTGTTGCGGATAACGTTGTGGGCAATGCTGTTGAGCCCCTGTTCAAGCGCAGACCTGAAGGCCCAGTTAATCTGTTGCTGCCATTGTCCGTCGGCGATAACAGCAATGGAAGCATACAGTTGTTGGCGGTGTGCGGCCAGTACAATCCAGTCAACAAAAAAGGCGCGCTTGTACATTTCGGCAAAGTCAATTGCTTCCGTGCTGCCGGTATTGAAAGCGCTGCCTGCGCGCATGCGGTACTGCAGTTCGTTTTTGGGAAGATCGATATATACAACGGGCGTGTTCCATTGGGCCAGTCCTGCGCCTGTGCCGGCAAAGATGATGACATCAGCTGCTTCCTGCGGCTGCCATTGTGCGATGGAAGGGTCAAAGAAATCAGCCAGTGAAAGGCTGGTGCGTTTGCCCCATACAGCACCGGGAGTGCCTATGAACGGGGCAATCATATCGTTAATTGCTGATGCCGGTTGCTGAAAAGCAGCTGCATCGTACCAGTATACGCTTACGCCTGCTTTGCGCAAGGCAAAGCAGAGCGCAGTGCGTATTTCATCCCAGTATAAACCTTCGTAACCATCAATGCGAACGTTGCGTTGTGTAATAATCCATTGTGCCAGCGAATCGTAGCCGGATTGTATGTGATCATTACCCAGTGTTTCAAAAGGAAACAGGCGGTAGCCATTTGCAGGCGTATGTTCAGGCTTAAGCTGCGCCGGTAACTGCGGTTGTTTTGATTGCCGTTTGGGTGTGCTGTTCGCAGCCGCGCGTGTAAATGCAAGGTGTGCAGCACCGGCAATGGCGCCTTGCTCCGTGTCGGGTGCAAAGTGCAGTGTGCAGTTAACGCCCGCGGTTTCCAGCGCCTGTTGCATGGCAGGGACAAAGAGGGCAGCGGCGCGTGTGATATTACCGCCGATGACCAGTGTGTGTGCACCAAACTCCTGCAGTCTTGGCGCGATAAAGCTGCCCAGGTTATGACCGAACAGGTGAAAAATATCCTGTGCCAGCAGGGCGGTTTCATTGTCTGTGTTTTCCTGTGCAGCGAGTGCAGCTATCTGCTCTACACCAGCCGGTGCATTCTTGCCTGCAGTATTGAATGCCGCAGTAATCCAGCGGGAGGAAATATAGTCTTCCGCAATACCATCCAGGAAAGGGAAATTGTACAGGTAACCATTGGCGGGAACGCCTTCACCGGTGGTAACCGGTTCTCCATTGATGGCAAAGCAGGCGCCTAAACCGGTTCCCAGCGTAATAGCAATGGCCTTCCCGGCTGCAATACCTGCATTGCCGGTAATTTCCCCGATGCCAAAACAGGCCGCGTCATTGGCAAAGAATAGGGGAATAGCAGGAGTGCTGAGCCTTGCGCGCAGCGCCTCCTGCACATTTATGGCGAATAACCGTTCGTACTTACCCATGCCTTTCATGGCTGCGGTGCCTGTTACATAATCAAAAGGGCCGGGCATCGCGATGCCGATGGCTTCCACGGTTGCATTGCCCGCCTGTTGCAATACCCGGTTAATCACTGCAGCCCAGTTATCCAGGATGTTCGCTGCAGAAGCACCGGAATCTATTGACTGGCGCACAAAGCTGCCTTCGAGGCATTGCCCGTTTGCAACCAGTGCTGCCGATATATGTGAACCGCCGATATCTACGCCAAGGCTTAGTTTATTCATATGCTTGCTGATGGTATGTTCCCCCTTACGGGTTAGTTTGTTAGAATGTTTGAACATATTAAGTCCGGGCAAAAAAAAGCGCGCTACTTGTTTGCGCCTTTTTTGATGTCTATCGAATACGTGAACTTGTCTGAACGGTAATAGCCGATATTGTATTCAACCGGCCTGTTGCCTGCATCGTATACAAAACGTTCCCTGCACAGTATCGGGAAATGGGTGTCAACCTTCAGCTTGCGCCCCAGTTTGCCGGCTGCCTGTGCACTGATGTTTTCCTTTGAGCGGTGTACCACAACGCCATAGGTTTCTTCGAGCATATCATACAAAGGCTTGTTGAAATCGTCACCTTCCTGTACACCGATGCGCGGGTGGAAGTAACTTTCAAAATATACAATGGGTTCTTTGGATGAATCGCCTTTCAGTTTGGATAGTTTCAGCAGCGGCTTATCAGGGTCGCAGTTGAAAAAAGCGCTTACGGTTTCAGGCGGATTCACCCATTCTACTTTAATCACCAGGTTAATCACTTTGATGCCTTTTTCCTGCATTTCGCGGGTAAAGCTGTACCAGTGATCCAGGCCGGTGGTAGACAAGGATTTCTTCTCTGCCACGCGCGTGCCCACCCCTTTTTTACGAACAATCAGTCCCTTATGCTCCAGCTTGTTGGTTGCCTGCCGGATGGTATTGCGCGAAACGCCCAGCCGGTTGGCCAGCTCTACCTCTTTGGGCAAAAACAGTCCTTTCCTGAACTTGTCCTGTGCAATCAGTTTCAGCAAAAACTCTTCCACCTGCACATGCAGGGGAATCTTGCTGCTATGGTCAATTCCTATTTCCACTTTGTTGGTATGTTCAGACATAGTTGTTGCCCTAAAAGTAAGAGAAAAATTTAAAAACAAGTAGTTTTTACGGAAAAAGGCAAGGTTTGAGGTTTCAAGTTTGATGTTTCAGGTTTAATGTTATGGTGCCATACCCGAAGATGCAATGTTTGCGTTTTACAGTAAACCTTGAACTTCAAACCCGAAACAAGCTTAGCATCAATGGCCGGCAAAAGGCGTTCCGAAGATGCCGACTGCAAGCTCAACCCAGATAAGAAAGGCAACTGCCAGCACGGCGAGGCAAATGAATAAACGTTGGGGCATCTTTTTTACTTTTCTTAATACCAACTCACACAGCAGCCCTGTACCTGACAGTAAAATGCCTGCGACAACAAAATCAGGCCATTTCCAACTGACTTCACTGGTAAACTGCATGGCAACCAGGGGTACACACAATAAAATCGCTACGGTTAACAATATTGCAACCAATCTTTTGTTTTGTGTAAGCATAAATAATTTTTTAAGGTGATGTTTTTAAAAGTGCTTTGTATTGCAAAGTGAATTAAAATTTCTGACACCTGCAAATACTTTTTTTAAAGCATGGCCTTCATTCAGCGGCAAAATATCCGGATGGAGAACAATAAACATTGCAAAAGCAGCACACCAGATAGTCGGGACAAACTATCCGATGTACTGCTCAGTTTTCATGGCGGACTAATGCCAAAGTAAATGAAGCGGGGAAGGGTTGTTAAAGGGCGACTTTCTTTTGCCCGTTTGCTATGCCATGGATGTATTTTAAAAGGCCGTCCATGTATGTTTTCTGATCATCATAAAAACACAAATGGCTGCCGCCGGGGCAGTACAAAAAGCTGCCGTTTTTCACCTGCGTGGCCATCCACTGCATATGCCCGGGGTTCATATAATCGTAGCGTGCACCAATGGTGAGCGTGGGAACAGTCAATTGCGGCAGCTGGTCGTCTACATGCCAGGTTGCCAGCTGACCGGATATCACAAACTGGTCTGGGCCCACCATATAATCGCCATATTCACGGTTAATGCCGCGGAATGCGCGCACAAAGGGTTCTGGCCATTCAGGCACCGGTATCCTGCAAACAACCTGTGCAAAATAATGCTGGAACATCAGTGCTTCGTAAGCAGGGTTAGTAAATTCCCCGCGGGTTTCGTACTGCCTGATGGAATCCAGTGCTGACGCAGGAATTTGTTTCTCCAGCACATCCGATGCATAACTGTTATACACCTTCATGTTGCTCACCATATTTGAGATGATCAATGCTTTCAGGTGCGACTGGTATTTCAATGCATATTGCATGGCAAGAATGCCGCCCCATGAATGGCCCCAGAGAATAAGGTTCTCTTTGTCGAGATGTAACGCCTTACGCACCTGTTCCAGTTCATCAACAGAGCGGGACAGGCTGTACAACGCAGTGTCGTTGGGCTTGTCTGAATAACCGCAACCCAGCTGGTCGTAGTAAATAAACTCTATCCCTTCTTTGGGGAAAAAGCTTTCAAAGCATTCCAGGTATTCATGGCTTACACCAGGGCCGCCTGCCAGCAGCAGCACTTTTATTTTGGGGTTGTTGCCTACGCGTTTGGTCCATACGTTGAAATTGCCTTTGGGTGTAGTGATACTGACCATTTGCACGCCGCCTGTTTTAATGGTGGCAGCAGGTAGTTGCTGCGCTGTACCTGTATGCCAGGCAATTATGCCTGCCATCAATAGTAGTAAGGACAAGTAAACCGGGTTCCCGCTTTTGCAGGAAAGAAATGTTTGTTTCATGGTATTGATAATTAATGAAATGGCAGGCAAGCGTAAGAGCCGTGTAACCGGATGCAAATTTGCTCCTTTATTACGCGGGGAAATGATATAATTCGCATAATTAATGGTAGATTTTGTTTTAGTGCTATGTTAAATTTCATACCCGCACACGTTGATTTTTACCAGTTTTACCTTGAATTTTGCCATCCGGAAATGCCTTTATCCGCGACCTTTGCTCATGGACGTTTTTTAGCAAAACGCATATATACCCCCAGACTTTTGGCAGGACTGTAAGTTGCTCAGGCTTGCAGTCCGCATTGGTGCTGTTTGCTTCCGGACGCAGGTATTGTTGCCATGTGATTAAAAGCTGCACCGGCAAACCTGGTGAAGAGGTTACGCGCAGAATAAAATACCCGGTCATTTTCAAACGAATAAAGAAGTTTTATATCTTCAGAGCAGGGCATAGGTATGCCTTACTAAAACAACTACATGAGATTACTGCTAACCACCTTTTTACTGGCAGCCTGTTTCGGGTTGCAGGCGCAAACAGCTATCACCAATGTACAGGGCCGCAAAACCACCAGTCTTAACGGCAACTGGCAATACCTGATTGATCCGGAAGATTTCGGTAACCGCAACAATGGTGTAGGCACTGAACGCGTGCCCGGCGATAAACATGAATTTGTTGAATTTTCTTTTGATGCATCAGCCACCCTGCATGTGCCGGGCGATTTCAATTCGCAACTGCCTGAACTTACCTACTATGAAAGCACGGTGTGGTACAGGAAACAATTTGACTACACGCCCAATGGGCAACGGCTGTTCCTGGTGTTTGGTGCGGTTAATTACCGGGCAGACGTGTATCTCAATGGTAAAAAAATCGGCAGTCATGAAGGAGGCTTTACGCCATTTCAGTTTGAGATAACAGCACTGGCGCAGGCGCACAACAGCATTGTTGTGCGGGTAAACAACCAGCGTTCAAAAGAAGGCATACCTGCCGCAGGGTTCGACTGGTATAACTATGGCGGCATTACCCGTGATGTAAACCTGGTAGAAACACCTGCTTCGTTTATTGAAGATTATTTTGTTCAGTTTAAAAAAGGAGCAGCAAATAAAGTGGCCGGCTGGGTTAAATTAAATGGCACAGCCGCAGCCGGGCAACAGGTTACAGTAAGTGTTCCTGAAGCCGGCATCAGCTATGCTGCATCAACCAATGATTCCGGCATTGCCTTATTGGAATTTCCTGCAACACTGAAGCCCTGGTCGCCCGACAACCCGAAGCGGTATACCGTACGCCTTACAACAGGGACTGATGCGATACAGGAACAGATCGGCTTTCGCACCATTGAAACGGATGGCGCTGTTGTATTGCTGAACAGGAGGAAGGTTTTTTTGAAAGGTGTAAACATACATGAAGAGATAGGCGCAGGGAAACGCAGGGCTTATACGCAAAGCGATGCGCTTTATTTACTGCAGCATGCCAAAGCAATGGGCTGCAATTTTGTACGGCTTACACATTACCCGCACAGCGAATACATGGTACGCATGGCCGATTCGCTGGGTGTGCTGTTATGGGAAGAAATACCCGCATGGCAGTCTATCGCATTTGATAGTCCGGGTATGCAGCTTAAACTAAGCAACATGCTGCGTGAAATGATTGCGAGGGATAAAAACCGGAGCAGCATTATTATCTGGAGTTTGAGCAACGAAACCACACCCGGCCCGGCGCGTGATGGCGCGCTTGTGCAGCTGGCCCTACTGGCCCGCAGTCTTGACAGCACACGTCTTATAGCTTCTGCATTTAATCATGTGCGTTTTTCGCATACAACAGTACATATTTCAGATACTGTAAGCAAATACCTTGATGTGATTGGCGTAAACGAATACCTGGGCTGGTACAAGCCATGGGAGGCACCCGGTGCAGCGTATAAATGGACATCTGATTTTAACAAGCCGCTAATCATGAGCGAGTTTGGTGCAGAAGCGCTGGCCGGCCACCACGGCAGTGCAGATACAGCCAATAACTGGACAGAAGAGTACCAGGAAGAAGTATATAAGCAACAGCTGGCCATGTTTAAAAATATCCCCTTCCTGGCCGGCACCTGCCCCTGGGTATTGTTCGATTTTCGTTCGCCGCGCCGCATGCAAAGTCAATACCAGCGCGGCTGGAACAGGAAGGGCCTGTTATCTGAAAAAGGAGAAAAAAAGAAAGCCTGGTATATTGTAAAGCGCTATTACGATACCATGGGAAAATAGGGAGAGTTTAAAAGAATAACAACTTTGATAAGTTCAACTGGGCTTTGTATAAGACATATGAACTGCCGGTAGTTGGCAATGACAATATTGGCAGCGTTCACCGACTTAACTGCCTGCTGCAACCAGCTGTTCAAGCATACCCCGCATAATGGTATTGGATGCGCTGAAGTTGGCTTTGCCTGTTATGGTATCTGCGGATTGAATAAAGCTGCCCGGCTGTAATTCATCCAAACCGGCAGTGATCATGCGCTGCATGCCATCGGGTTTTACTTCTGCATGAAATTGAAGGGCCAGTTGATTGTTGCCTAACAGGAACGCCTGGTTATCGTTGGCTGCAGTAGCGGCCAGGTTTACTGCACCGGCGGGTATGTTAAAGCGGTCGCCATGCCAGTGAAACAATACCGGGTTGTGCTGTAACAAAGCCTGCAGCCAGGGAACAGCTGTTGTAGCTGCTACCGGCATTACAGGGAACCAGCCGATTTCTTTTTGCGGTGCGGGCTGTACTGCTGCGCCTGCGCAAACAGAGAGTAATTGCGCACCCAGGCAAATGCCGAGTACAGGTTTGTTGGTTGTCAGAAAAGCGGTGATGAAATCTTTTTCCTGCTGCAGCCAGGGATATATATCCGTGTCATATACACCCATTGGTCCGCCCATGATTACAAGGAAGTCCACATCGTTCTGTGTGGGCAGGGGAGCACCGGGTTGGTAAAAGCGGGTATAGGTGAGGTGGTGGCCTTTTTCTGCACACCAGTCTGCAATAAATTCAGGGCCTTCAAAGGATACATGCTGTAAAACGTGCACGTTCATAGTACAGGTATTTGAATGGCAAATGTACGTGATATCGGTCTTCCGGAAATGCCATACAATGCCCAGCTTTTTCATTTCGTTCAGCTTATCATGCAGCTGGTGATATAGTGCACATGATTGTATGAAGCGCATGATTCGATTATGCTTTAGCCAGTGTACAGCCGGTGTATGGCGAGGTATACCCGGCCCTGGGCTGAGGTACTCATGCGCTTCTCCATTTTTTTCATTTATTGCCACCATTTCAGGGGGAAATCCAGTTGATCTACTGAGCTTACTACCAGGTCGGGTTTAAAGGCGTAGTGGCCCAGGCGTTCTTTTTTGGCGATGCCGGATAGCACCAGCACTGTTTTATAGCCCATCTGCACGCCACCCTGTATGTCGGTTTCCATGGTATCGCCGATCACGGTGGTTTCTGCGGTTTCAAGCCCCAGGTATTTGCGGGCAGAGCGCATCATCACCGGACTGGGTTTGCCGGTAACAAAAGCTTTGCGCCCGGTTGCTTCCTCAATCATGGCAGTGGTGGCGGCAATACCTAAGTTATTCCATCCCGGTTTTTTGGGTGAGGGATCGCGGTTGGTGGTAATAAACTTGGCACCTGCCAGTATCATGTCTACTGCGCGCTGCACCATTTCAAGGGTAAAATTCCTGCCTTCTCCCAGCACTACAAATTCAGGATCGGAATCAACCAGCGTAATGCCGTTTTCGTGCAGGCTGGTGAGCAATCCACCCTCGCCCAGTACATAGGCAGTGCCGTTGGCACCCTGGTCGCCCAGGAACTTGCCGGTTGCCATAGCGCTGGTGTATACATGATCTTCTGTTACAGTAATGCCAAAGCGTGCGAGCTTGCGTACGGTTTCCAGTCTTGTGCGCTGACTGTTATTGGTCATAAACGTAAACGGGATGTTTTCTTTCAGCAGGCGGTCAATAAAGCGGTCGGCTCCTTCAATTAAAGTCTCGCCGCTGTAAATAACGCCATCCATGTCTATCAATAATCCATGTTTCATAAAAGCAAGATAAGTGGATCTAAAATTAGCATTTATAATGGCTGGAATGGTTTTATTGTTCGATGGCTTTATTGTTTGTGAGATAAAATCTGCTATTTCAACCATACAACCATTGAACCATTGAACAATGCTCCTCCGACCACTCACCAGATATTACATTAAAAAAAATAATAAAAATTTCTTCGAACCATCCCCCCCCTTTACCTGCTCACGGTGTATTTATCACTGAATGTCTTTATGGATAATCCAGAAAGCACTTTCTTATATACCTTTTACCTGCAAAAAACAACATACCGGGTTAGCCTGATGATACTGGCCCGTACAAATTTTACACGCCGGGCTTTTAAGCGAATGTGTTATGGACAGTAATACGCCCGGCAGCTTTATTTACCTATGCGTGCATGCGTTATGCAACACATCGTTTTGCGTTCACAGGTATTTAGCGGATGGTATCACCATTCGCAGTTTTTGATTGCCTGCATTCATCATTGTGGCATTCGTTTGTTACGGCAACAACCTGCTGTACCTGTAAGGGGCGGCTGACCTGTTGGTTGTGGCAAAGTGCATCATGTCTACTTTTTATTACCAGAACAACTAGTTCCTCTTAGCATAACTATATAAGCGGTTGTGCATTACCATGCCTTGTATGGTGATGTCGCTGCAGATATAACTGTACTGTTACTAATAGCTACCAAAACGCAAGTATGAGAAAAAACTACCTGGCTGTTGTATGTAAACAATATTGGTTGATGAACCTGCTATGTGTAATACTGCTGGCAGGTGCAGCTAATGCCCAAACCTGTCCCAGCCCGCTTATTCCCGGCAAGGCCGCTGTCAGCGCTACTAAAATATGCGCCGGAAATACATTGAACTTTTCGCTGAATGACTACAGTGCCGGTGACGGACTGTTGTTTTTTTTGGAGCAGTCCAATTCAATGGCTGGTCCGTTCAATGTAATTGCAGCACCGCAGCAGGATCCATCTGCCTTAAGTACCGTGGCTATTGAAGGCACGAATTATTACCGCATCGGTATGTTCTGCACCACGGGCAATAGCTGGGTGTATTCAGATACGCTTACCATCACCGGTATCGGCAACAGGAAACTGTTTGGTCATTATACCATTAACTCAGCCATCGGTACCTCTACTTCCAACTTCGGTTCTTTTTCAGAAGCCATTATGGCGCTGCATTGCGGCGGCGTAAGCGGCGCAGTGGTATTTGATGTTACCACCACCGGGGCAACGTACAACGAACAGCTGATTATCCCTGAAATAGACGGCGCTTCGGATGTAAACACCATTACCTTTAATTGCAATGGCAATACGCTTGCTTATGCACCGCATACGTACGACAGTGCAGCAGTGCTGAAATTAAACGGTGCAGATCACTTCATATTCGACAGCTTAAGAATAGATGCTACCGGCGGCTCATATGGTATGGGCATACAGCTGATCAATAATGCTGATTCCAATACTTTCCGCAGGTGTTATATTGACGCAGGCATCACCAACACCTCTTACACATTTGCAGGTGTTGCAATCAATGGTACAGATTCTGACCCGGGTTCGGGCGGAAGCGGATCGCTGAGCGATGGCAACGTATTCGACGGCAATACCATTGTAGGTGGTAATTATGGTATGACGATGAACGGCGGCTGGAACGATGGTGATGCCATTAAAGGCAACCGTTTTACCAATAACGATATCCGCGATTTTAACCAGTATGGTATATATATAAGTTATACGGATGGAGCCATAATTGCAGGCAACCGTATTTCAAGGCCAGTGCGTACGGTGTTTACCAGCGTATTCAATGGCATATATATTACCAGCGGCGCCATCAATACACAGGTAACCGGCAACCGCGTGTTCAGTCCGTTTGGGGCAAACCCATCTGCCAACCAGGGCGCATACGGCATTAATGTGGCTTATTGTGATGCAACGGCTGCAACACCCAATATCATATCCAATAACCTACTGTATAATTTCAATGGTGCAGGCCCTATATACGCCTTGTATACCAGCTCTGCGGATTACGCGCATTTTTATAACAATACGGTTTCCCTCGATAATGCTGCCAATACATCGGCCAGCCTTACCAGGGGTATTGATCTTTCTGCCACAGCGGTTGGACTGGAGTTTAAGAACAACATCGTTACCATTACACGTGGTGGTGGCGGCAGTAACTATTGCATGTACATTGAATCGAACGGCAATAGTTATGTGAGCGACCACAATGATTTTTATGTGGCAGCAGCGAGTACCAATAATATAGGCTACAGCGGCAGCGCACGTGCCACGCTGGCAGACTGGCGAACAGCCACCACACAGGATGCAGCTTCTGTAAGTGTTGACCCGCTGTACAGGAGCCTGGCTGAAAATAATTATATACCCAACAATACACTGGCAGATAACAAAGGTGTAGCTGTTGGCATTGCTACCGATATTACCGGCGCTGCACGCAGTACAGGCACGCCGGATGTGGGTGCCTTTGAATTTTCGCCGCTTCCCTGTGGCAATCCCCCTGTAGCAGGCGTGGTGGTTACTTCAGAAAACCCGATCTGTGCATCAGGCAGTGCGCAGCTGAGTATCCGCAGCGGAGACCTGGGTGTAGGGCTATTGTACCAGTGGCAGTCTTCACCGGATAGCGCCAGCTGGACAAATATTGCAGCTGCCACAGGCATCAACCTCACCATTACCCAAACAACCGATACCTGGTACCGCCTGTTAAGCACTTGCGGAACGGGCAGCAGTGCCTCACCGGGTATACTGATACATACCCTGCAGCCAACCAGCGGTGTGTATACTATTAACAAGGCCCTGCCTACGGGTGGTACCAACTTCCAGTCGTTCAACGACGCGTGGAACTCCATTAAATGTGGTATCAACGGTGCAGTGGTGTTTAACGTAGCGCCATCATCCGGTCCGTACAACGAACAGCTCATCATGAACCAGGTGAGTGGTGCGTCTGCAGTTAACACCATCACCTTCAACGGTAACGGCAACAGCATTACCTATACCTCTACCAACTCGAATGAAAGAGCGGTAATGAAGCTGAATGGTGCAGATCATATCATCATCGACAACCTGGTGATCAAGGCAACCGGTAAAACCTCCGGTGAATTTGGTTATGCAGTACAGTTACTGAACAACGCCGATTCAAACATTGTACGTCATTGTGCCATTTACAGCGATACAGCCACCGGTTCATTCAACTACGCAGGTATTGCCATCAGCGGTTCTGCCAGTGATGCAACAGCAGGTGCTGCAGATTGTGACTACAACCTGTTTGAAGACAATACCATCACCGGCGGTTTCTTCGGCATGACGCTGGTGGGGCAACCAACGCTGAGCAATATCGGCAACACCATACGCCGCAATAAATTCCTGAACTTCTATACCTATGGCATTTACAACGCCAACTCGTTTTTAACGGTAATTGACAGCAATACCATCAGCAGACCTACCAGGGCTGTTACGGGCGACTTCCAGGGCATTTACCTGAACGGCAATCAAACCAAACTGTCTGTAACGCGCAACCGCATTACCAATCCGTTCGGCGGCAACACCGGCTCGTCCAACACCTTCTATGGCATTGCTTCCAGCTATGCAGATGGTGCAGCCAACCTGGAGAACATCTTCAGCAATAACATTATCGACCATATCAATGGCGGCGGTACCATCTATGGCATTTACAACAGCAGCTCTGACCGCAACTTGTATTACCATAATACCGTTAACATTGATGGTACACCCGGTAACGGAACCTTCAACGCCTATGGCTTTTACCAGGAGAATGCGGCCATCGGCATCCGCGTATACAACAATATTATTGCCGTTACCCGCAGTGGTGATGGTAACAAGTATGCCATGTATTTTGCCGAGCCGACCAGTGTTATTGCCAGCGACAACAACAATCTTTACATAGGTGCTACAGACGGCAACAGCAACACCGGCTTCAGCGGTACAGACCGTAAAGGTCTTGCAGCATGGCAACTGGCAGGTTATGATGCCACTTCTACAGCCAGCGGTCCTAAATACAAAGACGCAGCAGCAGGCAACTACGAACCCACCAATGCCGATATCGACAACCGTGGTAAATCGTTGGGAAGTTCAGTACCTGTGGATTATACCGGTAAAACAAGAAACGTATCCACACCAGATGTGGGCGCTTATGAATTTACCACACCAGCCTGTACCACACCGGTAGTGGCAGGTACAGCAAAAGCCAGTGTAACAGAGTTGTGTGAGAACGGCGCTGTAGAATTTAACCTTACCGGCAACTCAACCGGCCAAACGCAAACCTACCAGTGGCAATCGGGTATCACTGCAACAGGCAGTTTTGCACCGGCGAGCAATGCATTGAGCAATCCATTATTTACCATACAGGCTACAGAAACAAGGTTTTACCGCGCGGCAGTTACCTGTGCCGGTACCACCACCTATACAGTGCCGGTATTGATTAATGTGCATGCAGCATTACCCGGCGGTACTTATATCATTGATACCAACGGTACCGGCAATTTCAGGAACTTTACCGAAGCCAAGGCTGCATTAAGCTGTGGCATTAAAGGGCCGGTTGTATTCTCGGTAAAACCCAACAGCGGCACCTATAACGAACAGCTGGTGCTCGATTCAACCATTGCGGGTGTATCTGCCACCAACACCATTACCTTCCTGGGCAATGGCAATACGCTGCATTTCTCTTCTGCCGATTACAGCAACAGGGCAGTAATTGCCTTAAATGGTGCACACCACATTATATTCGACAGTCTGAAGATTGATGCATCGGGCGACGGCAGTTATGGCTGGGGTGTGTTTTTAACCAACAATGCAGACAACAATACTTTCCGCAAGTGTACTATCCTTATCCCGCAAACTTCTGCAGGTATGGAGTATGCCGGTATTGTACTGAGTTCAGCAGGGGATGATCCTTACTGGGCCTATACCAATTCCGGTTGCGATAACAACCTGTTCCAGGGCAATACCATATCCGGCGGTTTCTGTGCGGTATGTATGCCTGGTCAGCAGAATGACAATCCTTCAACCGGCAACAGGATCATCGGTAATACCATTAAAGATTTTCACCAGTATGGTGTGTATATAAAAACATCCACCAATACAGTGGTAGAAGGCAATGACATCAACCGTGCGGGCAGAACCAACCTCACTACCTTTTATGGTGTGGAGGCAGACGGAAACAGCAACAACCTGCTGATCACCGGGAACCGCATACACGGTACTTCTACCAGTGAAACAGGCAGTGGCTATGAGTGCAGGGGCATCAACATTGAAAGCAACCATTCACCTGCAGATAAACCGGTTGTAGTATCCAACAACCTGCTGTATGATTTTGACGGTGCAGGTGATATCTACGGCTGCTACAATTTCCTTTCCGAGCATGTGAATTTTTACCACAATACCGTTGTGTTCGATAATGCTGCCTATACCGGCAGCAACGGTACCTATGCTTTTTACCAGTACATCAGCTCAAAAGAGAATGCGGTAAAAAATAACGTGGCAACCCTTCGCCGCGGCGGAAGCGGTGTTAAATACGGTATTTACTATGTCATCGGCACAACGTGTGCATCAGACAATAACGATATATGGCTGGATGCGCCTGCGTTTGGCAAGTACTGGGGTTACCTGAACGGTAATTATCCTACGCTGGCCGCATGGCAAACTGCCACCGGCACCGAT
The DNA here is from genome assembly GCF_003412455.1 of Deminuibacter soli. GTDB lineage: Bacteria > Bacteroidota > Bacteroidia > Chitinophagales > Chitinophagaceae > Deminuibacter > Deminuibacter soli. The sequence continues at coordinate 72,452 of NZ_QTJU01000007.1, forward strand.
ATGCACTCTTACAGCGCAGATCCACTGTACACCAATGCTGCGGCTTATAATTTTACACCTACCATTGCAAGACTGGATAATACCGGTGCGCAGGTGGGCGTTGCTTCAGATATATTGAATGTGGCGCGCAATACTGCTACCCCGGATATTGGTGCGTATGAATTTTCTACATCGGTATGCGCCACTCCGCCCACACCGGGGGTGGCTGTGGCCAATCCTTCTGCTGGTATCTGCATGGGTACAACCGTAAAATTTACCTTATCGGGTAACAGCGTAGGCGGCTTCCAGAAATACCTGTGGCAACGCGGGGCAAGTGCAACCGGCCCGTGGACAAACATCAGTGATTCTTCCGATGTACCTGACCTTACGCATGAGCTGGCATCGCCCGATATGTATTTCCGCGGCGTAGTAGTATGCGGAACGGGTGTGGCTTACGCTACACCGGTGCAGGTAACATTAAACCAGTACCTGCTGAAAGGCGACTACACCATTGATCCCGCACAACCGGCCAGCGCCACCAATTTCGGCAGCTTCAACGAGGCTGTGGCTGCCATGCATTGCGGCATCGGCGGGTCAGTACGCTTCCTGGCCGCTGCAGGTACCTACTACGAAAGGGTGATAGTGCCTAAGATACCCGGTGCATCCGATTCGGCAACCGTTACCTTCCTCAGCAAAGACAATGATGCGGCTTCTGTTATCTTAACAACAGGCTGTACGGCAGACAGCAATTATGTACTGCGCCTGGACAGCACCAATTATATCTCTTTCAGAAATATCACTATCACGGCTACCGGTACCAACTACGGCAGGGCCGTGGAAATAACCGGTACATCCTCTAACGACAGCGTCGCCGGCTGTATCATCAATGTGCCTTCCAAATCGAACGTAACAACAGATGTAACCGGTATCTATGGCGAAGGACTGAGAGGATCGGACAATGCCATCACCGGCAATACCATCACCAATGGTGTGGACGGTATTTACCTGAACGGTGTGCGTGGTGCAGCCGGCAGGTTTGCGGTTGACAGCAACAAGGTAAGCGGCAGCTTCTACACCAATATCATGGTGGCCAATATTCACCATATATCGGTAAGCGGCAACACCATTAATAAAGACGGCCTGCAAAACCTCACCACGTATGGTATTTACATGGCAAGTTGCGATACGGTGTATACACTTACCAAAAACAATATCAACATCAGCAATACCGGCATCACTGCGTATGCAATGTATTTTACTGACAACAGGGGTACGCTGCCCAGGATAAGCAGTGTATCGGCCAACAAAATCATTGCCACCACAGGCAATGCCGGTAACCTGTTCGGCATCACCATATGGGGTGGTGTAAACGGTAATGTCATGAACAATGTGATTGATATGGCTACCACCGGTGATACCGCTTATGGTATGCACCTGGCAGATGTGGGCAGTGTTAATTGCTATAACAATACGGTTCAGAACCAGTCTGCCTCCACCACCAGCGTAGGCGCGTATTTTGCCAACGTAACGCAATACATGTCTAAGCCGGTTGAGCCGATGGAGATTTACAACAACGTGTTCACCAATACAGGCGGCGGTATAGCCATGTGTTTAGCCGTTCCTGAAGATGTACATTGCGATTATAACCTGCTCTACAGCACAGGCACCAACCTGCTGGAGTTTGACGGCCTGATCGGCGATGGTGTTACCACACCAAGTTATTTCTCCTCATTGAAGAAATGGGTTGATACGGTGTATACCGACAAACATTCACTGGTGTACAAACCTGCATTCGCAGCCAATACAGCCTTAATGCCTGATATCAACAGCCCGGATGTATGGGCCATGCAGGGCCGCGGTATACAGGTTGCGGCAGACAGCGTGGACTTCAATGGTAACAAGCGCGCCACTACTTTAACAGACGGCGTGCCTGACCTGGGTGCCTATGAATTTGTACCTGCCAAAGAACCGGTACTGCTTACCGCCATTCCTGCCACACCGGCACCTTACACCACGCAGACCTTTATGCTGGGTACAGATACGGTAACAAAAATTACCTGGGGTGCAACCGTGCCTGCTGATATCAAAGGCAAACGTTATTCAGGTGTTGAACCAACGGGCCTTGCCAACGGGCAACCGCATATGTTCTTCTACACGGCATTTACCACAACCGGTGCAACACCTGCGGGACATACGGTTGAACAGTATTACCTGGATCCCTGGCGCGGTTTTATACCGGATGAAACCATTATTAAAATGGGTAAAACCAATGCCGCTGCATGGGAAGTATCGGGCATCAGTCAGCTGGATACCTTCAGGAACGTGATAAAAGATACCAACCTGGTTGTACTGGATAAATTCACCGGTTTAACAGACGGGCACAGAACACTGCCGCCATTTGCCATCAACACCTCCGATTCCAGCAACAGGGGCACGCAGTTCTGGGTAGGCTATGGTCACCACCAGTTATTTGACGATAATAACCGCGATTACGTAGTGCCGTCTATGAAACTGCAGATGGTGTTATACCTCGGTGCAGGCGCGCAACCCGCGCATGTAACCGTGAAAGTGAATGGTACCGAGTGGATCAGGACATACGATGTGCCTGCCAATACTGTGATCACGACCGACTATATGCCGAAGTATGGTTTATGGAATGCACGCTTACAGGGTGAAGGCCTGTTTAACACAGGTATCAGCATTGAAAGCAATACACCGATAACAGCCAATGCGCACATCTATTCAGAGAAAAGCTCGGGCGCTACCATGCTGATGCCGGTAGGCACCTACGGATACGAATATTATGCGCTTACACCCAAACAGAGTTATTACCAGGATGCCTACTCATGGTTTTATGTTGTAGCCGCCTATGACAATACAACAGTAGAGATCACCCCATCCAACCCAACCCAGGGAGGTCATGCAGCAGGTGTGCCGTTTACAGTAACCCTGCAGAAAGGCCAGGTATACCAGGTATTGGGTGCCAACATCAATATCACAGACGGGTACGATTTAACAGGCAGTAAAATACGGTCTGTCACCAATGCCGCAGGTAAATGTTTCCCTGTTGCGGTATTCTCGGGCAGCAGCCGTACCAATATCGGTTGCAGCGGCGCACAGCCGGTTGCCAGCGGTGATAACCTCATCCAGCAAAACTTCCCTTACCGCGCATGGGGCAGGAAATACCTGGTAACGCCCACATCACAGTCAGGCAACGCCACACTGTTTAACGGCAATATCTTTAAAGTGTATGTGCGAGACCCGGCCACTGTGGTAAAAAGAAACGGAACAGCCCTGGCCATGTCTGCACTGGTGGATAACAGGTTCTACCTGGTTGAAACCAATGCTGCTGAATACATAGAAGCAGATCAGCCGGTAATGATAGCGCAGTTTATTCCTTCACAAAACAACAGCGAGTGTGGGTATACCGGTGACGGTGACCCGGAAATGATTTACCTGAGCCCGGTAGAACAGGGCATCAGAGAAGTAACGCTGGCCAGAACAACAAGAACGGCGATTACCACACAATACCTCACGCTGACCATACCGGACAATGGTTTGAACTCTTTAACCATCGACGGCAGCAACCAGTTTGACTATACCTATAAACACCCCAATGCACCCGGTTACACGGTAGTGGTAAAACGCTGGGATGCAGCCAATGCGCAAACAGCCGTGAAGAGTGATTCTGCCTTTACAGCCATCACCTACGGCCTGGGCGATCAGGAGAGCTATGGTTTTAATGCAGGCACCCTGGTACACGACCTGCACACCAGGGCATCGTACACCAACGTGCTGAACCCCGTAACCGGTGCAGACAACCAGTATACCTGCGCAGGCACGCCATTTAAAATCAAGTTCTTCTCCACTGTACAGCCCGATGTGCTGGAATGGCAGCTGGGCGGTGTGCCCAACCTGAAACCGGACAGCAGTATCAAAATCAACAAACCGGTAGCAGTAGATACCGTGTTCGTAAACGGTGCTACCTACTATGAGTATATGCCCGATTCGAACCTCGTGATCAATGCGCCGGGTAGTTATAACATATCCGTATTTATCACGCACCCGGATATTGATGCCTGCGATTCAAGACTGGAAACCGTAGTGCCTGTGGAAGTACACGCAGCGCCTGTGGTAGACTTCACCGCCACCGGGCTTTGCCTGGGTACGCCCACACAATTCACCGGCAGCGAAACCAGCGCAGACAACAGCGCAGTGATTAAATGGGCCTGGAACTTTGGTGAAACAGGCACCGCCGCAGCGAAAGACACCGTTCATCTCTACAGCAAGGCAGGCACCTACCAGGTATCGCTGGGTACGGTTGATGCAAACGGTTGCGTGGCAGACACGACCAAGCCGGTTGTTATTAACGGCACCGTTGCAGCACCGGTAGCAAAAGTGGATGTAGTTGGTGCAGCTTCGGTAACATTTAGCTGGGGTGCTGTTACAGGTGCAACAGGCTATGAAGTAACCACGGATAACGGCGCTACATGGACTGCTCCTTCATCCGGCGCAACGGGATTGACACATACGGTGAACGGCCTGCAAACAGGTACAACAGTAACGCTTAAGGTAAGAGCACTGGGTGGTTGTACAGAAGCAATATCAGCCGCAGTAGCTGCCACAACGGTGATGGATGAAGTGTATATCCCCAACTCGTTTACACCGCAGACAGGCCTTGCAGAAAACCAGCTGTTTAAAGTATACGGCAGCAGCATTAAGGTATTTCATATGATGGTGTTTAACCAGTGGGGTGAGAAGATATTTGAAACGAAGAGCCAGTCACAGGGATGGGATGGCACCTATAAGGGGCAGCCGCAACCATCGGGTGTGTACATATACGTAGCAGATTTACTGTTGAACAATAACCAGCATGTAACCAAAAAAGGTACCCTAAATCTCATCAGGTAATGCAGAAACGCCTTCAGATAGTATTGATATTGTTGTGTGCCTGTGCCAGTTTACACGCGCAAAACCTGAGTAACCGCGGAACTGAATTCTGGGTGGGGTACGGGCACAATGAGTATATGGAAAAAGGGGAGAACACGCAGGAGCTGGTGCTGTACCTGAGTGCAGAACAGGCGGCTGAGGTAACGGTGACAGTGAACAACACCACCTGGGTAAAGCACTATTCCGTTGCGGCCAACACGGTACTGGTAACAGACAACATGCCCAAGGGTACTGATGTTACCGGCATTGACAGCCGTTTGTATTCACTGCCCACACGCAGCGGCGGCACCAGCAGTGAAGGTGTGTTTCCAAACCAGGGTATTCATATAGAAAGCAATGTGCCTATTGTAGCCTATGCGCACAGTATTGCAGAAGGCTCATCTGGTGTGGCCATGCTGATGCCGGTAGAAACATGGGGATATACCTATTACTCCGTGAACTCTAACCAGCGCGGGCCCGAAGGTGCTTTTTCCTGGACGTATGTAGTAGCCAGTCATGATAACACGGTGGTTGAAATTACACCTGCATCACCCACGCGCAATGGCCTGCCTGCAGGCGTTCCGTTCAATGTTACCTTAAACAGGGGTGAAATATACCAGATGCTCGCCGATAATGCGCACGACCAGGAAGCAACAGGCACCCGGGTGCGCTCTATCGCCAACCCGGCAGGACAATGTTATCCTGTGGGCGTATTTTCCGGCAGCAGTGAAACTACCAATCCAATGACCTGTGGCCAGGGTTTTACGGATGCAGATATGCAGCAGCTGTTTCCATTGCAGGCATGGGGCAAACGATACCTTACTGCACCTGTAGTGCAGGCAAACGATCCCCGGCAACCGGTACGCAATGCCTATAAGATACTGGTGAACGACCCTGCCACCGTTGTAAAGGTGAATGGTGTGCCCCTGCCTGCAGCAACACTGAGTAATCATTATTACTATTATGAAAGCCGTACGGCTGATTTGATAGAAGCAGACCAGCCGATTATGATAGCGCAGTTTATGACGGGCCAGTTCGGTACCTGCGACGGGCCGAACAATACGATTAATGACCCGGACATGATGTACATTAGCCCGGTTGACCAGGGTATTAAGCGCATTGGTTTTTACCGGAACAACCGGCATGATATTGTGGTGAATTATCTTACCATGATTGTGCCCAACGGGGGCACCGGTTTATCCTCCATACGTATAGACGGGCAGCCGCTCGCTGGCCTTAGTCCGGCTGAATATTACAGCTACCCGCACCCGCAGCTGGCCAATTATACTGTTATTGAACGGCGGTGGACAGGCTTTGCGGCTTACCCGGCCGCAGCACCCGGTCAATGTATCGTAACCTGCGATTCTGCTTTCACTGCCACTACCTGCGGACTGGGTGATGCAGAAAGTTATTCCTATAACGCAGGCACACATATCAACAACCTGCATGTAAACAGCATGCTGCACAACACACTCGACCTGGTATCAAAAAGCAACCCGTTTACCTGTATCCGCACACCGGTTAAAATATCAGCTTTAATTGCGTACCAGCCCACGCAGATTGTATGGAAGCTAAGTGCATTATCAGATGTGTTAACACCGGCAACAGATATAACCGACAATGCGCCAGCATTTACAGAAACAGTGGTTGTGAACGGCTCTTTGTACTACCGGTATACCTTGCCGGCAGATTATGTATTCAGCACAGCGGATACCTATGAATTGCCATTAACACTGACAAGTCCCACGATTGACAAATGCGATCATACCGAAGATGCCAAACTGGTACTGGAAGTAAGACCAAAACCACTGGCAGATTTCTCCGTTACCCACCAGCCGGATTGCTCGCTGGATGCACTTCAGGTAGCCTCCATCACTACAACAACAGATGGTTATACACTGCGCAGCTGGGATTGGATATTCCCCGGCGGTGCTGCGGCATCAGGTATCAACGCAACGCAGGTAATACCGGCAGGAGTGGATCAGCTGATTAACCTGCATACCATTACCAACGAAGGCTGCGTGGCAGATACGGCAAAGAAAATTACCGTGTATGCGCCACCGGTTGCAGACTTTGCCATTACACCGCCTGCAACACCCTGTGAAAACAAAGCCTATACATTTACCGGGTCGGCAGCCTACCAGGGCAGCGGAACACTGCAATGGTACTGGGATTTCGGCAATGGTGATGTATTGCCTGCTGCAGGTAACCCCCAGCAAAAAGCATATGTTAAAGCAGGCACCTATAACGTGCAGCTGGTAGTAAAAGCCAGTGATATTTGTGTGAGCAATGCCGTAACCAAACCGGTAACTGTGTTTGCTGCGCCACAATTAAATATAGCTTATTCTGAAGGTTGTTTGCCGAAGGACGGTGTTGTCAACTTTGTAAACAATACCAGCATATCAGCAGGGGCCATTGCAAGCCACCAATGGGATTTTGGCGATGCCAATGCAACCGCTGCAAACCCCAATACATCAGCCTTGCAAAGCCCTTCGCATATGTATTCCCTGGCAGGCAGCTACAATGTTGCCTACAAAGCCGTAAGTGACAAGGGCTGTATAAGTGATACGGTGATAAAGGCCACATTTAACCCTGCGCCTGTTTTCAGCTTTTCTGCCCTGCCGGCTGTGTGTGATAATGCTGTGCTGGTGTCTGTAGCAAAAGCATCGGTTACCAACGGCGTGCCCGGCACAGGCTATTATAAAGGAGATGGGGTTGCTGCGGCTGGTTCGTTTATACCCGGCATTGCAGGTGCAGGCATGCATACGGTAACTTATGTGTACAGCACCTCGCTGGGCTGCACCGATTCTGTGAAGCAAACCATTGAAGTATATGCAGCGCCCGTAGCAGCATTCTTGTTCACCGACAATACCTGCAGCAACGCAGCTGTGAACTTTACACCCACTGCTACAACAGCTGCGGGTGATGTAATCAGCAACTGGAACTGGAAATTCGGGGATGGTACTGCAAAAGCATTTACTGCAGGCGATGCGTTTCAATACACCTATGCTACTGACGGCAGTTACCCGGTTAACTTAACGGTAACAGGCACTCATTGCACCAGCAGTGTTAAAACCCAAACGGTTACTGTACAACCCTTGCCTGTAGCAGATTTTATTGTACCTGATACCATTTGCATGCCCGGCGGGAAGGCTGTATTCAGGAACACCAGCACCATCAAATCCAGGGGTGATTTAAACTATGCATGGGATTTTGGTGACGGAACCGGCAGTTCTGTGGAAGCCAATCCCGCCTATGCCTATGCAGCAAAAGGCGTGTATACAGTACAGCTAACGGCCACGTCAGGGTACGGCTGCAGGAATGCAGTATCCAAAGTAGCGGACAAATTCTATGACCGACCAACAGCAGCCTTTACCGTAGCCCCCAAAGAATTGTGCCAGGGCAATAATACCGCCTTTACAGATAACAGCACGGGCAACAGCGCCATTACCAACTGGTACTGGAACTTTGGTGACGGCTCAACCAACACGCTGCAAACGCCTGATAAAATATTCCGTTCTGCGGGCAGCTTTGATGTATCGCTCGTAGTGAAAAGCGCGGATGGATGTGCTTCCGCACCTGCTTCACAAACAGTTACCGTGCACAAACAACCGGTGATAGATGCAGGCCCGTCCTTCACGGCAAAAGAAGGCGCACAGGTGCAATTCAATGCAGTAGCGGCTTCGTCTGCATATGCCCTGCAATGGCAGCCTGCGGCAGCTTTAAGCGATGCCACTGTATTGCATCCTTACCTCACGGTAACCGATGATGTGGTGTATACCCTTACAGCCACCGGTGAGTTTAACTGCACCACCAGCGATTCGCTCACAGTAACCGTGTTGCGCGAGGTAATACCGCCCAATGCATTTACGCCCAATGGCGATGGCGTGCACGATGTATGGGAAATAGCCAACCTGTCTAAGTACCCCAAAGCCGTAGTGGATGTGTTTAACCGATGGGGACAGCATGTATACCACAGCGACCGCTACGGTACACCGTGGAATGGCCGTATGAATGGCAATATACTGCCGTTTGGAACCTATTACTATGTTATTAACCTGGGAACAGGCGGCAAGCCCTTGTCAGGGTATGTAACCATTCTGAAATAATTGATGATTTATAAAACTTTCTGTCATGAGAAATAACTACAAATGTTATGTGTTGCTGCTGCTGGTGCTGTGTGCAGGCAGGTTACAGGCGCAGGTTGATCCGCATTTTTCCCAATATTACATATACCCGGCGTGGTTAAACCCGGCGCTTACCGGTACGTTTGACGGCGCTTACCGTGCATCTGCCATCTACCGGAACCAGTGGGGTAATGTGGGTACGCCTTTTTCCACCATCGGCGCATCGGGCGAGTTTACCACGGAGAAAAGTATCAACGGCGGTGTAAGTGTGTTAAAGCAAACAGCAGGCAATGGCGGTTATGCGTATACTACGGCTTACGGTAATGTGGCATACACAGGCATACGCTTTGGCAGGGATGGCTCACAGCGTGTATACCTGGGTTTGCAGTTCGGTTTAATACAGCGTCATTTCGATCGCAACAAACTCACCTTTGGTTCGCAGTGGAACCCGGTTACCGGTTTTAATGGCGACAACTCCAATGTAATACTCAACCGTACTTCTGCACTGGCATTTGATGCAGGTGCAGGTATCATGTATTTTGATGCAACACCCGGTAAAAAGGCCAATATATTTGGCGGTGTATCGTTCTCGCATCTGCCGCAGTCTGATGATAAATTCAGCGCATCAGGTACGGAAAAATTCCCGATCCGTTATACCCTGCATGGCGGTGTACGGCTTGCCTTGTCAGACGTATTCAGCATTACCCCCAATGCCCTGTACCTGAAACAGCGTACGGCAACTGAAAAAATGATCGGCGCTTACGGGCAATATAAGGTAAACGAAGACCTGAGTATGATGCTGGGCGCCAACTACCGCTTTAAAGACGCCTTATCGCCTTTTATCGGCTTTACACACAAAGGCTGGGCGCTGGGTGCGAGTTATGATATCAATAATTCTGACCTGAATAAAATGGCAGGTGCTGCCAACAGCTTTGAAATATCACTCACCATTATCGGTAAAAGAGCCGCCAAGTCGCAGCCGGTGGATTTTGTATGTCCGCGTTTGTAATAACCATCCTTTATGTTAATCAATATGAAGAAAATAATTTCACTACTTATGTTGCTTGGTCTTGCAACACACCTGGTGCACGCACAATTTGTGTACGATTACCTGAAGGCCGGTAACGATTACTTTGTAAAGGCCGACTATGCATCAGCAGCTGCGTATTATGAAAAATACCTCGGCAACGACAAACATGGCGCAACAGGTGGTGCGGAGTACGACCCCTACAAACCGCAGCTGCCTAACGTTAAGAAAGACAAGGCTGCTACCAGTAAGGAAAAAGCACAGTGGCAGCTGGCAGAGAGTTACCGCATGCTGCACTATCCTTCAAAAGCAGCAGATGCCTATAAAAAATTGCTGGAAGCAAACACTGCACAGTTTCCGCTGGCCATGTTTCACCTGGCAGAACAATTGCGTGCGCTGGGCAAATATGAGGAAGCATCTACGGCATTTACGGCATTTATTTCTGTGTATGCCAACCATGATGCTTACAAAACCACCGCAGAACGGGAGATCAGGAACCTGCAGTTTATACAACAGGAGTTAAGCAAACCAGGGCTGCAATATTTTACCGTACAGCCTGCAACAGATGTGTTAACCAGCCCGGGTGCCAACTATGCGCCGGTATGGGTTGATTCCACTACCTTGCTGTTCACCAGTACCCGCCCGCAGGATAGTACGGCCGCCGCACATCATACCAATAAATTATACCAGGTACAGTTTGCCAATGGCAATGCTGCAGCCATCACTGCACCGGCCATTGCGCAGAGCAAAGCCTTTGAACAAGGTGTGGCAACAGTTTCAGCCAATGGGACTACCATGTATTTTACCAGGTGGAATGCAACCGGTACCCGCAATGCTGCATTGTATATGGCCAGTAAACAGGGCGGTAAATGGAGCGATCCTGTAGCACTGCCTGCCGATATCAACCAGCCCGGTTTCAGCGCGCAGCAGCCCTTTATTACGCGTGACGGGCATTACCTGTTGTTCTCAAGCAATAAACCCGGTGGCGAAGGTGGTTACGATATCTGGTACGCACCGGTAGATGAAACCGGGAAAACCGGCACACCGGTGAATGCCGGTTCACTTATCAACACCGCAGATGATGAACAGGCGCCTTTTTATTATGCTGCATCCGGAACACTGGTGTTTGCAAGCAACGGCAGGGTAGGTATGGGTGGCTTTGATTTGTTCAGCACTACGGGAGAAATCGGTCATTTTGCTGCGCCGGAAAACATGGGTTACCCGGTGAACTCTGTTAAAGATGATATCTATCTTACTGCAAGAGGTAACAGCGAAGACCTGCTGCAGGAAGTATGGCTTAGCTCTGACAGGGCTGCTGCCTGTTGCCTGGAACTGTTCAGGATTAGCCGCAAACTGCCTGCACCGGAAAGGCCTGCGCCACCTGTACAGGAGCCGGTTGTTGTGGCAGCGCCTGTGCCTGATACCGCAGAAACCAAAACACTGGATAATGTTTACTATGCCTACGATAAAGCAGAACTGCTCGATGGTTCCGAGGTTTCTTTGAATAAGCTGATAGACATGCTGAACCAGAACCAAAACATGGTGATTCAGATCAGTGGCCATACAGATGGCAAGGGTAGTGAAGCGTATAACCTGCGCCTGTCACTTGCACGTGCCCAGAAATGTGTGGACTATATTGTGAGCAAGGGCATCGATGCGTCGCGCATTACCGCAAAGGGTTATGGCGCTACCATGCCTGTTGCACCCAACACCAATGCTGATGGCAGCGATAATCCCGAAGGAAGAAAGCTGAACAGGCGTACAACATTTACTATTCTGAAACGATAGGTAGTTCCCCCAGACTATAACCTGGCTCTGTTAATCCCTACAGTATAGCCCAAACCTAAAGGGGCAAAGCAGCGGAACAACTGTTTTGTCCTTTTTTATTTGCTAAACTTTCTTAGCAGTGTGCGCCGCCTGATATGTAAGATATTATCTATAAATTGCCGTCAATGCAAAGAAGAGACTTTATCAAACTCACAGGCACTGCAACAGTAGCAGTGATGTATAGCAGGCTGGCGCATGCGGCTGCTTATGAAACCCCGCTCATCAATTACCCCGATGAAGCCTGGGCGCAGGTAAACGATCAGTGGATGCAACTTACCGGTAGCAACGGTACTGTTTTTACCGGGCAGGGTATACGTGTTGAAATTAAAACCAATGCTGATGCAAAGGCCGTATATGTGCAGGCGCCCGGCATCGCATTGCAGGGTGTGCGTTTAGTATGGAAATATGATACTGCCGGGTATACCAAAGTGCTGGGCGATCACTGGGAGCGCAGTTATGGCGACCTTGGCTGGAAAGCGCCCGATGCTGACGCTAAGCATCCCTGGTACGCATTGCTGCACGATGACAGGCAAACCGCCTGCTTTGGTGTAAAAACAGGTGCTGCATCTATCTGCTGGTGGTCGGTAAAACAGGGTAGTCTTGCGTTAACCATGAATACGCTTTCAGGTGGTGTGGGTGTGCAGCTCGGTAAACGTACCCTGCATGCGGCTGATATAGTGACAACACTAAGTACAGCGAACGAAAATCCCTATGCAACGGCCACGCGTTTCTGTAAAATCATGTGTGCCGCACCACGCCTGCCCAAACAGCCGGTGTATGGTATTAACGACTGGTATGTGGTATATGGCAACAACTCCGCCAAAAGCATCAGGGAGCAAACGGCCTTTATGGCGCAGCTGATGCCGGTAAGTGACAATAAACCTTTCTCGGTGATTGATGATGGCTGGGAGCAGCCGGATGATTTTGCAAAGTCAAATGAGAAATTCCCCGATATGCATGCATCGGCCAATGAAATCAAATCGCTGGGCATGCGCCCGGGTTTGTGGACAAGGCCGCTGATTGCACGTTTAACCGACAAGCCCAGCCTGCTTGCGCCAACCATTAAAGGACGCAATGATGCTAAACAACCGATATTAGACCCCACCGTACCCGAAACCATTGAGCGCGTTAAACACAACATGCAGGTGTACCGTGAATGGGGATACGAGATGGTAAAACATGATTACAGCACCTGGGATATTTTTGGCAAATGGGGCATGCAGATGACAGATAATTTTACCGTGCCCGGCTGGAAATTCTATGATCAGTCCAAAACCAATGCAGAGATCATCGGTCACCTGTACCGTTCTATCCGCGAGGCTGCGGGTGATATGTACATTATAGGCTGCAACACGCTTAGCCACCTCTCTGCCGGTTTGTTTGAACTAAACCGCACCGGTGATGATACCAGCGGCAAGGAATGGGCAAGAACACGTAAAATGGGTGTTAATACACTGGGCTTCCGCTTGCCGCATCACAATACCTTTTATGCAGCAGATGGTGATTGTGTGGGGCTAACCAAAGATGTGCCCTGGGAGAAAAACAAGCAATGGCTGCAATTGCTGGCAGAAAGCGGCGCGCCTTTATTTGTTTCAGCTGAGCTGGGTATTCTCGACGCAGAAAAGAAAGCTGCACTGCAAACAGCATTTGCACAGGCTGCCAAAGTGCAACCTACCGGCGAACCGCTGGACTGGATGACCAGCCAATGGCCCTCGAAATGGCGTTTGAACAACCGTGAGGTATCGTTTAACTGGGATTAATAACGTAAGTCTTTATACAAAACAACGGCCTGTGACAATCTATTGCTGTCACAGGCCGTTTGAGTTAGAAGCTCAATGAACGATAGTTTATTGAACAAAAGGTACAATAATATTGATAAGCCGTTCCGTCTGCATCATCACACCAACGTGTGATGCGCCGGGTAAAACGGCCAGCTGCGATTTGGGTAAGCCTGCCATGTCGGCGAATACATTACCGCCGCAGGCTGCATACAATGATGCGATATGTGCATAGTCAATGCCGTCGTTGTCACCTTTAATAATGAGCAGGGGGGCTTTGATTTTTTTAATCCGGTCAATACCCAGGTCAAACGGCGTTTTGTTGAAATTGAGCATATTGGTCACAAAGATTTTCCAGTGCGCTGTATCGGGTGCCAGCTGGTTATACATTCCTTTTAATGGCGATTGGCTGATCATATCAGTGCTCATCATGGCAAATGCATCACGCACCGGTTGTATCCAGCCATCTGAATTGTAGGCGGAGGAAATAAACACCAGCCTGGTTACCAGTTTGGGATGCTGCAGGGTTAATTCAAGCGCAATAGTGGCGCCCAGGCTGTAACCCAGTACTGCTGCACTGTCTACCTTTAAATAGGCCAGCAAAGCAGCTACATCGCCGGCCAGTGCAGGGAAAGAGAGCGGGCGGCTGATGTCTGCCGTTCTTCCATGACCTTGTAATTCCAGCGCAATTACTTTGTGTGTTTTGGACAGCGCCGGGATTATTTCACCGAAGTTGGCCTGTATATTCATGAAACTGCCGTGCAGCAGTACAATAGGACTGCCTTCACCGTAAGTTTCATAATACATTTTAAGTCCGTTAATAGGCGCATAACCACTGGTGGCGGGCTTTACAGGCTGTGCGTTAAGTATATTGCCGATAAAGAGGAGTAAAAGAATTTGTAAGAAGATTGTTTTCATATGCAGCATATTTCCGGGTGATAGCTTTGGTGGTATTGAACAAGGCAAAGTTGCTGCAATTTTACTGAAAAGGGGGAGGGGGTAAGCGTCTATTTGCAGGGGAGAAAATGCCAAAAATGAGCAGGATTGCTGCCTTCCGGGTATCGTGCAGAAAGCACGTTCTGTTGCCGGAACGTGCTTTTTTATATAAACACAGCAGTTGCTGCGGGTATTTATGCCTGGTTCATGGCTTTGAATGCTTCATCCGGGGCAGCGAAAAACAGCTGGCGGATATTGGCCGTATCGCCCACATGAATTTCATAGTTGTTTGTTGCAAAACCTTCCCACAAAGCCTGCGCTACTGCTTCAGGAGGAATGCCGTTGGCGCCGCCGATCTCTTTTGAAAAGTCTGTATTTACCAGCGGGGGCATCAGTTCAAATACTTTTACATTGGTATCAGCAGCAAGTACATGACGCAGTGTTTGGCTGTAGAAATGCAGTGCAGCTTTGCTGGCTGAATAGGTAGGGATACTGGCAGACGGAACGAAGGCCACGATGGAGGTAACATTCACAATGGCTGCTTCCGGTGCCTTGCGCAATAACGGCAGCAGCGCATGTGTTAAACCAATAGCTGCAATATAGTTGGTGCCTATTTCCTGTGTTGCTTTGGCTGCAACGTCTGTGTCATTCAGCAAATCATACTTATAGGCGCTGCCTGCATTGTTGATCAGCACATCGAGCGATTGGTGTTGTGTGGCAATGGTATCTGCCAGGCGTTGCAGGTCTTTTTCGCTGGTAATATCACAAACAATATAACTGGTGTGCTGTAACCGTTTCACAGCGCTCTGCAATGTTTGTTCGTTTCTGCCGGTGATGATAACGGTATTGCCTTTTTCTGACAAAAGTTTTGCTGTCTGGAAGCCGATACCGGAACCGCCGCCGGTGATCAGTACTGTTTTGTTAATGATGTTCATTTTGCTGTTGTTTTATTTGTGTTAGAAACAAGTGATGATATTAATGGCCGGTGTAGAGGCGCGGTGATAAACCATACTTTCTGCTTTTTCATATTATCGTGTTTAGTTTTGTGACTGTTATTCGGTTGTTTAATATGACCGATCGGTCATATATGAGGCAAAAAAAAGATTACAGCAATTGTGCTGTAATCATATTCTTCAGATTGCGTTTAATTGTTTTCATGGCACTGTCGTTACCGGTAATACGGCTTATCATAATACCGCCTTCTATCATGGCGAAAAGCATTGTAGCAAATTCCTTGTATTCCCAATCCGGTTTAAAAACACCTTCTTCGATGCCCTTGTGTATAATGCCTGCAATGGTTTTCTGGCTTTGTTTAACCAGCCTGCTTACTTTTTCCCTGATTGCCTGGTTGGTGTCATCTGCTTCCACGCCAAAATTCATCATCGGGCAGCCGCCGGCTACCAGGGGCTGCAGGGGATTGCCCAGTACATCGATATAGGCAAAAAGCCGGTCTTTCGCATTACTGTGCCGGTTTACAGCGGTCATTACTTTTTTGGAAAGCTGCGAAAGGCTGTAATCAACCACGGAAGCGGCCAGGTTGTCTTTGTCAGTAAAATGAACATACAGGCTTCCCTTGGATAGCTTGGTAACTTCCATAATGTCACTCATTGCCGTTGCAGCTATTCCCCGGGTATTAAAAACCGGTGCAGCACGTTCAATGATCAGCTGTTTTGTTTCTTCACCTTTTGACATGAGAAATTATTTACAGTGCAAAGATATATGACCGAACGGTCATATTCAAAATAATTGCGGGAATTATTGCAAAATGATAACAATTGCCTGGATTTCTATGCCTGCCCCCGGGAAGAGCCGGATTCTATTTTGAAAATGAAATTTTGTTCCATCAGGTATTGCCTGGTGAATACGCGCTGTAATGTGCAGTTATTGGTGTTTGCGATGCGTTCGATCAGTTCAATATCACAACCATCGCTTAAAATCATGAGCACGGTAGACTGTGCGTGCATGTATTGTGGCAGTACAGAAAACAGCCGCTGAAAGTATTCGCCGTTTTCACCGCAAAACCAGGCATGTTCTGCAAAGGTCTGCGGTTGCTTTTTGTAATAGGGCGGGTTAATGGCAATGATGTCGAACTGCTGTTGCGGGATATGCTCAAACAAATCGGAATGGATGATTTGCAGCGGAAGCCTGTTGGCTACGCTGTTCTTTTGCAGGAAGGTGATGGCCACCGGGTTAATATCAGTAGCTGTTACCAATGCTTTTTTACGCGCCGCACTTAACGCGATAAGTCCGCTGCCAGCGCCCAGCTCCAGAAACGTGTTGCCTTCAAGCTGAAGGCAGCTGATATAATGCAGCAATAGCCGGGTACTGAAAAAGAATGCGGGGTGAAATACCTCGGGGGGCACCAGCAGGCTAATGCCTTTGTAAGTGTAAGTTCTGGTTACAGACAGGTATTTCAGTAACAGCGGTCTGTACAAACGCCCGGCCAGTAAATGCAGTACACGTTTCATGCCTGGTACATACGGAAATAACCGGCTACCGGTTGCCTGCAGTAGTTTTATCCTCATTGGGAAATATATACACAAAAAAACAGCAGGTGAAGACCTGCTGTTCCTATATCAAGATGGAATATGTGCCGTTAGGCTGCAATACTTTGTTGTAAATGGTATAACTGCTCACCAACAGCTTTTTCAATAGTAGCGGGTATAGGTTCTGCCTTGGCACCTGCCTCTATGTCTGTAAAGCGTTGTAGTTTTTCGTCGAACGAAAATATATGAATAGGGCTTTCATTAATGCTCACCCTGAAACGTGCGTCATTACTGGGAGTTTTAAACGCTGTTGCTTTAACTGTGGTTTTGTTGCCATCGATCATTAATTCGAATGTTTCAGTTCTCGTTTTCATATGCTGTGTTTTGTAGGTAAAGTTTCAACAAGCATGCCTAAACAGTAAATGAATGGTTAAATGATGTTAACATATTGAGCGTGCATGACAATGCTTTTATTTACAAAAAAGCGGTAAGTGCTTTCCTGTAAATGCTTACAACGGAATTTTAAATGTCAGTCAAACACGAAAAAATAATTATTTCCGGAATTGTTAAACCAGGTTTTCCGCTTATCCCGGCAGGGGGACTGACAAAAAGCGACGGCTGTCAGCCTGTCAATTGCCCCTTAACAAACAGCGAAAAAATGATAATGCCCATCGTTAAAAGACGAAATGTCGTCATTTTTTACAGTTGTATAAATCCCGTTGTTTGTTGATTTCCAGCTAATTAATTGAATGGCAAGCTATTTGGCTATAATAAGATAATCATACCTGTTTCAACTGCCGTTGCAGGAATGCCTGTAAGAAGTCATAGGGCGGTTTCTTCAACAGGATGCTGCATGTTTTGTTTCGTTAATCATTGCGTACAAATGCGCATTGTTTTCACTTGTGTGCAGTACAGTTGCTTAAAACCGGAAAACTGCTGAAAGCGTGCTGGAATATTTTACACGCAGTGCCAGTGCGTACAACAAATAGTGGCATAAATACAAATACGGATACCCTTTATTGGGGTAGACTATTGTTTTTATGTTGTTGGTGTATGTGCTGTAACGCTTGCTGCTGCTGCATTATACGTAGTGTGGGTGATTATGAAGGATGACGGTTTTTGCTGAAAAAATTACGATGATATGTACATCAATTTCCACATCTTGTCAATTGTGCATGCAGTTTTAGTGATTTAGTTTTGTAATGTTGAGCTTCTGCTGCTGTTTACCCGATGGCAACAGCACCTATCATTAATAACAAAAATTTTTTGATTAATGGCACCGATCAATTGGCAACCAAATGCGGCTAACAGCCAGGTTCAGTTAGCGGTAAATCAATCCTCTGCCGGTTATATCAAGAAATTTGACCTGCAGGCAAAAGAGGCAGGCCAGCGTATTCCGCACTTTAATACAATACCAACCAGTTATCCCGCCGAAGGCAATATGCTGTTTTCAGGCAACTGTTATGAAGGGGCTGAAAAAGAAGGCAGGTTGCATGGTGTGTTAACGATCAATAAAACAGTTCGTCCATTGGTGGTAAACATTTTCTTTGAACAATTTTGTATGGATGCAGACAGGAAAAAAAAGACCGGTGTTTCTGTGAGCGGTAAAATCAACCGCGAAGAATTTGACGGCATTAGTGATATGCCGGGTAATGCAGGCGCTTCGCAGGTAGAGGAGGATGTACTTTTTCATGGAAGACTGCAACTGATTAAGCAAACGCAACCCTCCGGCAAATTGCCGGTGCAGGAGGCAGTGACCGATGCTGAAATACTCGATGGCATCAATGCGTTTTACTTCGGTGCTGATTTGTGGTAATGTTTACATAGCGAAGACAATGGTAACACATGAGCAATATTTCCATCCCGGGGCTTCATCATATTACTGGCGTAACGGCCAATGTGCAGCACAATTATCATTTTTATACAAAGGTGCTGGGGCTGCGTCTTGTGAAGAAGACGGTGCATACAGATGACCCTGGTGCATATCACCTGTTTTATGGCAATAAACAGGGCGGTGCAGGTACGGTGCTGAGCTTTTTTCCGTGGGAAGGGCTTCAGCCGCCGCCGCAGGGCAGTGCTATGGCCGGTGAAATAGGATTTGCTGTTCCGGCAGGGAGTTTTGCTTTCTGGATAAAACGGTTTAAACAGCATGGCATTCGGCATGGTGATGGCGGTATGCGTTTTGGCATGCCTTATTTGTGGTGTTACGACCCGGACGGTTTGCAGATAAACCTGGTGGCTGCCGGCAAAAAAGACAAACGTTCGCCCTGGGAGTATGGTGATATTACAGGTGAAAATGGCATTAAAGGGCTGAATGATGTAACACTTGCAGTGCAGCATCCCGCACGCGTTGCGGGCTTGTTAACTGGCTTGCTGAATTATACACCGGAAGGCAGGCAGGGAAGCCGGTGCAGGTATCGTGCCCAGGCGGCCAGTCATGCGGCTGTAATAGACCTGGTAGATAGCAGCCGGCTGCAGGATACACCCGGTGCCGACAATATGAATTGCCATATTGCTTTCCGTGTAAAAGATGAGGCTGCGCTAATGGCCTGCAGGGAAAAAATGCTGTCAGCAGGTTTGTGTGTCTCCGAAAAAATTGACAATCATTATTTCTATTCGTTGTACTTCCGTGAGCCGGGCGGACTGGTGTTTGAACTGGCAACCGATAACCCCGGTTTTGATGCAGACGAGCCTGTAACAAGGCTTGGCAGCTATCTTCATTTACCCGAGCAATATGAACCCCTGCGCGCGGAAATCGAAAACGTGCTTCCGGTGCTGGCGTAACAATACCTGGTTTTAGCAGTTCGTTGGTTATACAGTTGATGCAGTAGGTTGAAAGGGAGCCTGGCGGTTGAAGAATGTTAGTGGATGTACCGGATACCAGGTTCCCTTTTTTTCTTTGCCGGGAAAATACGCTTTGCTGACAGGCCGTTGAACTGGTACAGCTTACGCGTTTTGCGCAGCGTTACTTTACATCTTCTTTTTTAATCCCCAGCCGCTTCATTTTAGAACTGAGGGTGGTGGGAGAGATGTTGAGCATTTCAGCTGCACCACCTTCACCCCATATGCGGCCTGCGCATTTCTGCAATACAGCCAGTATGTGATCGCGTTCGTTTTCTTCAATGGTTTTAATACGGTCGTTGCCGGCAAGACTGGTGCTGGGTTTAAAGCCTTCGCTTTCCGGCAGCTGCACGTCGGTAATAATAGAGCCTTTGCACAACAGCATGCTGCGTTCGGTAAAATGTTCCAGCTCGCGGATATTGCCGGGCCAGTGGTAATGCATCATGCGCTGCAGGGCCTGCTCGCTGATGCCGGTAATGTTGCGGCCGGTTTTTTTGCTGAAGACTTTTATAAAGTGATTCACCAGCGCAGGCACATCGTCCAGCCGGTCGCGCAATGGCGGCAGCTGTACAGGGAATACATTGAGCCGGTAATACAGATCAAGCCTGAAGCGGCCTTCTGCAACTTCCTTCTCCAGGTTGCGGTTAGTGGCTGCAATAATGCGCACGTTTACCTTAATAGGGGCAGCACCACCCAGTCGTTCTATTTCCTTTTCCTGCAATACACGCAGCAGTTTCACCTGCAGCTCAACAGGCATTTCACCAATTTCATCAAGAAAAATAGTACCGTCAGCCGCCTGTTCAAATTTACCGATGCGCTTTTCATAAGCACCGGTAAAGGCGCCTTTTTCATGACCGAATAATTCCGATTCAATCAGCGCAGCAGGCAACGCGGCACAGTTTATTTTTACCAGGGGTGCGTTACGCCTGGGTGATAGCTGGTGAATGGCATTGACAATTTGTTCCTTGCCGGTACCGCTTTCACCGAGTATCAGCACAACAGTATCGAGCGGGGCCACCTGTGTTAAATGATCAAGTACACTCAGCAGGCGGTGGTTATTGCCGATGATGCCCTCGAATGCTGCAATATTATCCGGTTTGCCGGCTGCGTTTTTTTTCTGCACAGCTGCTGTTGCTTTCAGTATCTGGTTAAACGTTGCTATCAGCGAAGGCATCAGCCTGTTAAACATATCGATGCAATCGGCTGTATAGGCATCCGGCTTGCGGCTGAAGAAGCAGCAATGGAACGGGCGCTGATCGGGCAGTTTCACCGGCAGGGTAAGGTTTGATTTCAGCTGCAGTGTATGGGCCAGCTGTTTTTTCAGCGGCAGGTTATGCAGGTGCCGCGTAAAATCGTCGTTGTTAAAAAAGGTGAGGTCAGAACATGGTGCATATCCTTTCAGCATTTCTTTTACCTGTTTCATCGACAGGCCGGTGATTTCCAGTAATCCTGCTGCATCAATTGATTCGTAGGTATCAAAGCCTGTTCGCAGAAAGCTGAAACCTTTATCCAGCAGCAGCCCTTCCTTAAACATATCCATATATACATATTCAAACGGAATGTAGGGCTGCAGGGCGGTGGTAATTTTCAGGAGTTTTTCTTCCATATCACCCGGTGCATCGGCAATCTGTGCAAACACTTGCTGCAGGGCATTTTCCCTTCTCAGCCTGGCTTCGAGGCTATGCTCGTGACGGTAGCGGGCAATATCGAGGGTAACCAGCACATCTTTTTGACGGAAGGGCTTGATAAGAAAACCATAGGGCTGTGTGGCCCTGGCAGCTTCCAGGATATCCTGGTTTGAATTGGCAGATAAGTAAACGAAAGCAATGTTTTCTTCGGAGAGCCTGCGGGCCAGATCGATGCCGGTTAAATCTCCTTTTAAAAAAATATCCAGTAATACCAGTGTGGGTTTATGCTTGCTGATGAGTTCCAGTGCTGCAGCTACAGAATCGGCAGTGCCGCAGCAGGTATAACCGGCTTTTTCCACGATGAGCCGTAAATCGTTTGCCACAATAAATTCGTCTTCAACAATCAGAATTTTCTCGTTCATAGTAATCGTATAAACCAGCAGGTACAATAACGGCATAGCCATGTATCAGGTACATGCTGCTTCAGGTAAGGTTTTGCGTATTCCAATAAGTTGCAATGGGGCGAATACAGTAGGTAAAAAATCAATAGCCCCCTGGGGAATTAGTATTGTGGTTCACTAAACTATGCAATAGTTGCCATTTAGCGAAATGAACAGGCAGGGGATGCTGCTGTTTGAAGCCTTTTGCCGGTTTGTTTATGCGGCAACCCGGGTTGTACAACGAACGGTCAAATGTATTGTGTAGTTTACTATGTGTAATCGCCTATCTAATCGCGGGCAATTTAAACAAAAAACGTGCATATGAGGAATGTCTGGCAGCTGGGGCAGGGTTTCATTCGTCGAAATATAGCGTTAAGCGTGAATCGTCAGTCGGTGCGAGGGCGCCATCCACAATGCCCATGCCGGTGTCACCACCGGCATGCATCCAACCAGCGGCTGTGGGGACACAGCCGCGGGCGATACCGATGCGCCTCCTCTTCACAAATTTGCGGCTTCGTACACTTTTACCTTAGCGGCGCTGTTGCCGGCAATGCCGATCATCACACGGGCCAGTTTGCGCACGTGTACCGGTCTGAATTTTTTGAACATGCCGATGCCATTAAAGAAGCGCATGGCTTTTAAGAAAGTCAGTTCACCCATGCGTTTTTGTTTGCGTGCCCCTTCCAGCACGCCGGGGCGTAAAATATGGGTATGCAGAAAAGGCAGGGCCAGTATGGCTGTTTCGAGCGCGCCTTTCATGCGGAGATAAAAATGAGCAGCATTTATGCTGGCGCCTGATGCAGATACCAGCACATATACCGGCACCTTGTTAGCAGCGGCTGCAAGCGCTACTTCAAGCTGGTAAGTATAGTCTACCTGGTATTGCGCGTCTTTGCTGCCTGCCTGTTTCAGCGTTGTGCCCAGGCAGGAGAACAGTACATCGCCCTGCAGAAAATGCTGCCACCCGGCTACCTGGTTAAAATCAACCACACGCTCCTGCAGCTTGGGATGTTTTACATTGCTGCTGTGGCGTACAAAGGTTTTTACGTGTGCATAATCCCGGTGCTCAAGCAGCAGCTGTACCAGTGCAGAACCTACCATACCTGTTGCGCCGATAACGATTGCTGTTTTCATGTTGCCAGTGTTATAAATCCATAACAAACTGTGCTGCTAAATGTTTTGTGCGGCAAGCTTTTCGGGTATTGACTGTTTTTCGATAAATTGAACCATGGAAAAAACGATTCGCAGAAGCCAGGGCTGGTTTGGCCGCACCGGTAAGGATGGATTTATTTACCGTGCCTGGATGAAGAAACAGGGTATTGCCGCACACGAACTGCAGGGCAAACCCGTAATAGGTATTTGTAATACGTGGAGTGAATTAACTCCCTGCAACAGTCATTTCCGGGAGCTTGCAGAGGCCGTTAAAAGGGGCGTGCTTGAAGCAGGTGGTTTCCCGGTTGAATTTCCCGTTATGTCGCTGGGCGAAACATTGATTAAGCCTACTGCCATGCTGTACCGCAACCTGGTGAGCATGGATGTGGAAGAATCGATACGCGCCAACCCGCTGGATGGTGTGGTATTGCTGTGCGGCTGCGATAAAACCACACCTGCATTGGTGATGGGTGCCTGTAGTGTTGATTTGCCCACCATCGTGGTATCTGGCGGGGCTATGCTTACCGGCAGGCATGAAGGGCGCAATATCAGCACCAGCGATATCTGGCGTTTCAGTGAATCGGTTCGGTCTGGCAAAATGACCGAAGAGGCACTAACGCTGGCTGAAGCAGGCATGTGCCGCAGCGACGGGCACTGCGCGGTGATGGGTACTGCCAGTACCATGGCCTGTATGACGGAGGCGCTGGGTATCAGTCTGCCCCAGAACGCCGCCATTCCTGCGCCCGATGCAGCACGCAAGGTGCTGGCGCAATTATCCGGTTCGGCCATTGTGCGTATGGTGCATGAGGATGTGCGTTTATCACACATTTTAACAAGGGAGGCTTTTGAAAATGCCATTAAGGTAAATGCGGCTATCGGCGGCTCTACCAATTTTGCCATTCACCTGCTGGCCATTGCAGCACGTATTGGCGTGCAGCTTTCGCTGGAAGATATTGATACGGTGGCAGCAGGCATACCCTTGCTGGCCAACCTGCAGCCTGCAGGCCGTTATTTTATGGAGGATTTTTACTACGCAGGCGGCTTACCTGTTGTAATTAAAGAACTGTTGCCGCAACTGCATGCGCAATGTGTAACAGCAGCGGGCGCTACTGTGCAGCAGATCTATGAAGGCTGCGTAAATTATAATGACGAAGTGATTGCCGGTATACAGCAGCCTTTTAACGAGGTGTCGGGTATTATGGTGCTGAAAGGCAACCTGTGTGAAAATGGCGCGGTGATTAAACCCGCGGCTGCCAGTGCACACCTGATGCAGCATACAGGCAGGGCTGTGGTGTTTGAAGATATTGACCATTACAAGGCGTTGGTAGATGATCCTGACCTGGATGTACAGGCGAATGATATACTGGTGCTGAAAAATGTGGGTCCCAAAGGTTATCCCGGCATGCCTGAAGTGGGTAATATGGGTTTGCCGGCCAAGCTGCTGGCCCAGGGTGTTACCGATATGGTGCGTATTTCTGACGGACGTATGAGCGGCACCGGTTTTGGCACCGTGGTATTGCATGTTTCGCCCGAAGCGGCTGCAGGTGGTACGCTGGCCATTGTGCAAACAGGCGATATTATTACGCTGGATGTGCCTGCCCGTAAGCTGGAAATCGCTTTGTCTGCCGAAGAAATAGCAGCACGCAAAGCGCAATGGCAAAACGCGGTTAAACCTGCTGCACGCGGTTATGTACAGCTGTACCAGCAGCATGTACAACAGGCGCACCTGGGGGCTGATTTTGATTTTCTGCAGGGCGGCTCCGGTAGCGAGGTGTCGCGTGATTCACATTAATTAAGAACGATTGTACGAAACGATAAACCTTCCATATGAGTATGCGATTTAAGCACAAAACAGCACTGGTTACCGGTGCTGCACAGGGAATAGGATTTGAAATTTGTCAAAGGCTGGCAGCGGAAGGGGCTACTGTTTTGCTGAATGATATTGATGCAGCACTGGCACAGCAGGCGGCTGCAGCTATCAGTGCACAAGGATTGCAGTGTACTGCGCACCCCGGTGATTCGGGCGATGTTCAGTTTGTAAGGCAGTTGGTGCAAACGGCTGTTCAGGAACATGACGGTATTGATATTGTGATTGCCAATGCAGGCATTACCCTGTTTGGTGATTTCTTTACATATACGCCCGAGGCGTTTAACCGCGTAATGCAGGTAAACCTCGGCGGCAGTTTTTTCCTGGCACAGGCTGCAGCCAATGAAATGAAGCGGCTGGGTAAGGGGGGAAGTGTGTTGTTTACTTCTTCCGTTACCGGGCACCAGGCGCATAAAAATCTTGCGGCCTATGGCATGAGCAAGGCTGCACTGGAAATGCTGGCGCGCAACCTGGTAATTGAATTATCACCGTTTGGTATTAATGTAAACACCATTGCCCCGGGTGCTACCTTAACCGAACGCACCATGCAGGAGGCAGACTATGCCAGTGTGTGGAGCAGGCTTACACCAATGGGCAGACCGGCGCACACGGCAGATATTGCGCAGGCCGCCCTGTTCCTGGTGAGTGATGATGCCAGGCATATCACCGGGCAAAGTCTGGTGGTAGATGGCGGGTGGACTTGCATTAGCCCTTCGCCGTACCAGGAGGTTTAACACGTACACTTTAAAAAACACATATGCTTACAACGATTCGCTTGCCAATGAATGCAGTAGTAGCGCATACCAGTATGCTGGGCGAAGGCCCGGTATGGGATGCGCGTACCCAAACCATTTGCTGGGTTGATATACTGAGTGGCGTGCTGCACCAGTTTAATACCCGCACCCAACAACACACCAGTTTGCCTGTACACCAGCTGCTGGGTGCCGTAGCCGTTTGTACCAATGGTGATTTTGTTGCTGCGCTGCAGCAGGGGCTGGGTTTTATCAACCGTGATACCGGCGCCATAAAAATGATCGATGCACCGGAATGTCATTTGCCCAATAACCGGTTTAATGATGGCAAATGCGATCCTGCCGGGCGTTTCTGGGCAGGTACGGTTTCCTTGTCTGAACAGCCGGGAGCAGGCAGCATTTACATGCTCGACAACAACCTGCAGATCGTTAAAAAAATCAAACACCTCACTATTCCCAATGGCATGGCCTGGAGTGCAGATGCGCGTACGTTTTATTACATTGATACGCCTGCATATGCAGTAACAGCCTGTGATTACGATGATGCTACCGGTGATATCAGCGCCAGGCGCGTAGTGATACGCATCCCTGAAAAGGACGGCGCACCCGATGGTATGACTATCGATAGTGAAGGCATGTTGTGGATAGCGCACTGGGATGGCTGGCAGGTAACGCGCTGGAATCCGCAAACGGGTGAACAGCTGCACCGGGTAGCATTGCCTGTTGCACGCGTTACCTCCTGCACATTCGGTGGCGAAAACCTTGGCGATTTATACATTACTACCGCACGCAAAGGGCTATCTGAATCAGACCTGGCTGCGCAGCCGCTTGCCGGCTCGCTGTTCGTGGTACCTGACTGCGGTTTTACCGGTGTTGCGGCAGCGCTGTTCCACGAGCAGCGTGTGGCGGAGGCGGTATGATAAACAGGAATAAATGCCGGCATGTCGCCGGCATTTATTCAATACTCACTATGCCAATGGCTGTGTCTTCACAGCCATTCTATAAAGTCCCGCCTTCTTTGCGCTTCTTTTTGTACATTGGTCTGTACAACTTGTCGCTATGCATTTTGCCATACCGCTATACCTGCAACAATTGATGGTTGCGTTGCTCATTGGTGCAATTATTGGCGCCGAGCGTGAATACCGCTCCAAATCTGCCGGCTTGCGTACCACCATACTCGTAAGTGTGGGCGCCTGTTTGTTTACACAGTTGTCTGTTTTAATCGGCGGCAGCAGCAATCCCGATCGCATTGCTGCCAATATCATCACCGGTATCGGCTTCCTGGGTGCCGGTGTTATTTTCAAAGAAGAAAGCAAGGTTACCGGCATCACCACCGCAACAACTATCTGGATGGTGGCTGCACTGGGTATGGCAGCCGGCGCAGGTTATACCACCGGTGCATTTGTTGCAGGCACTATGGTGCTGCTGATTTTAGTGGGCCTTATCTATGTACAGGACTGGATAGAAACACTCAACCAGTTACGCAGCTACAAAATAGTCTGCCCGTTTCGCCAGGAAACACTGGAGCGGTATGAGGTGCTGTTTAAGCAATATAATTTAAAAGCCAAGCGTGGCAGGCAGAGCAGGATAGGTGACGAGATCACCGGTAACTGGCTGCTGCAGGGTACTAAAAAAAGTCATGAAGCCCTGGTGCAGTGCCTGCTGCAGGACACCGAGATTAAAGAATTCGATTTTTAAATACTGGCACATGGCAACTGTTTACGATCGCATAACGGCTTACAACCACAACCGGGTGCCCGAACTGCTGGCGCTCAAATACCGTTTTATCAGTGAAGATCCGTTCCGGTTTTTCAGGGGTACCTGTCATCTGTTTTATGAAGACCTCGCCAAACAAATCAGCTGGAAAGATAATACCCGCGCATGGATATGCGGTGACCTGCATCTCGAAAATTTCGGCAGCTACAAAGGGGATAACCGTGTAGTGTATTTCGACCTGAATGATTTTGATGAAGCCATCCAGGCGCCTGTTAGCTGGGAATTAGTGCGCCTGCTTACGAGCATTTATATTGCCGGCAACCAGGTAGGGTTTGATGAACAAACAGCTGAAGTGTTGTGCCAGGACTACCTGGATACTTATTTGCATGTACTGAAAAACGGGAAGGCTTTGGCTGTTGAGAAAGAAACGGCAGAAGGGTTGTTGCGCTTTTTTCTGCAACAGGTGAAACTGCGGCGGGAAAAGGATTTTGTGCAAACCAGGCTTACGCTGAAGAAAGACCGTGTGCGGTTGCTGATCGACAATAAGAAGTCTATGCAGGTAACTCCTGAGACAAGGAAAAAGATTATCCGGCAAACAGACGAATGGCTGCAGGCGCACGAACCGCTGAGCCGCTACCGCACACTGGATGCAGCTTATCGTATTGCCGGTACCGGCAGCGTGGGGCTGCAGCGCTATGTATTGCTGGTACAGGATAAGAAAACCAACCGGCTGCGGTTGCTGGATTTAAAACAGGCCACACCTTCTTCCCTGCAACCCTATGTGTTACTACCGCAGCCTGACTGGAAAAACAATGCAGCACGCATTATCGCCATACAAAAACGCATGCAGTATGTATCTCCCGCATTGCTGCACGAAGTGAAAATAGACCGCATGCATTTTGTGCTAAAAGAACTGCAGCCCACCAGTGACCGTATGAACCTGGCCTTGTGCAAAGGCAAACGCGGTAAGCTGAATACCATTTTATCTACCATGGCCCTGTTAACGGCTTCAGGGCAGCTGCGCAGTGCGGGACGTGACGGTTCGGGTATTGCAGACGAACTGATTGCTTTTGCCGACGCAGGCAGCCGCTGGAAGAAAACCATCCTGCAGTATGCCAAACAATATGCAGCACAGGTAATGAAGGATTATGCATCGTATAAGGATGCATATAAAAACAGCAAAGCCGGCAGTAAATCCGCGTAATTGAATACCTTCATCTGCACTTATCAAACCAACTGCCTATGTTTTCTTTCAACCGGTATGGCATTTTGCTGATTGTATTGTTTGGCCTGTTCTTACCTGCTGCAAGGCCCTGTATGGCGCAACGCAATGCGGGCAAGCCTTTTAAGGTGATCGGCTTTTTTACGGCAAAGCATGATCTTGCACATATCAGCTTTGTACATGAAGCCAACCGTTGGTTTGCTACAATGGCAGCGGCCCATCATTTCAGCTATGATTCTACCGATAACTGGGATAACCTGAACGCCGGTTTCCTGAAAAACTACCAGGTAGTGTTGTTCCTCGATACACGTCCTGAAACACCTGCGCAGCGTGCTGCTTTCCGGCAATACATGGAACAGGGCGGCGGGTGGATCGGTTTTCATTTTTCGGCTTTTGCACTTACACCCTCTGATTATCCGCAGAACTGGGATTGGTATCACAATGAATTTCTCGGTTCAGGCGAGTATGGTTCCAATACCTGGCGCCCCACTTCGGCCATACTGCGTGTAGAAGATGCAGCACACCCGGCTATGAAAGGGCTGCCGGCTACTTTTAAAGCATCGCCCAATGAATGGTACAGGTGGCAGAACGATCTGCGTAAGCATAAAGATATTGATATATTGCTGTCTATTGATTCAACCAGCTTTCCCTTGGGTACAGGTCCCAAACAGCATGAAATATGGCACAGCGGTTATTATCCCGTGGTGTGGACAAACAAACGCTACCACATGCTGTACGTGAATATGGGACACAATGATATGGATTACGAACACCATACCAATGCCACGCTCTCCAATACATTCGGCAATGCTGTGCAGGATAAAATGATCATCAATACCCTGTTGTGGCTGGGTAATGCGCACAGGTAACAGCAACTGTATTATTCATGGTTCCCGTGGCTGGCAGGCAGGGTTTCTTTTTGCTCATCCAGCGCCCGGTATACGGCAGTGGCTATCTCTGCTACCAATGCCTGCGGATTGTTGCTGCCGGTTTCAAATTGCCAGCTTTGCAATGGCGCCTCCTGCTGTGCAGACAACAGCTGGATATTGGCTACCAGTGTATCATCTGCATCCGTTAGCGTGCCGGTAATGCTTAACGCTGCAGGCAGCAGGCCATGCCCTTCCTGGCCGCCTTCCCGTGCATAAGGGTATACCACTGCGTTTAAGCCGGAACGGGCAGTCAGTTCACTGGTTAACTGTTCACCCAACTGGTGCACCAGCTCTTCGCTGATGCCGGGCGTACCTTTCATTAAAGGATGCACGGCAATGGATAATCGCTGGTTAGCAGTTTCGGCAGGCTGTTCTGTGCTGCCGGGCACATGTTTGCTGAACGCAGGTTTGTAGCCACCCTTGGGCACACTGATGCGAATTTCATCATTTGCTCCCTTGCTGGTATAATAGCTTTGCAGTAATGTACGCAGGCGTATGGCATAGATGCGGATGTTGGCGAGGTGCTTGGGATCAAAGGTAGCGGGCAGACCGAGGCCTTTCACTGCAATACGGTGTTCTTTGAGGGTGTCTTCGCGTCCTTTCAGTTTTTCGGATACGACGAATTTCAAAAAATTACTCAGCACTTTTGAAGAGCGGAACATTTCTGCTTTCAGTATTTTATTTAACTGCCGCAGAATTTCTTTGTCGCTGAAAGTATGGTTGGCGTTAGTTGTATTCATTACAGCGCTTATTAATTGAGCAGGGAAACGCTGCCACGA
This sequence comes from Deminuibacter soli, assembly GCF_003412455.1. Classification (GTDB taxonomy): domain Bacteria; phylum Bacteroidota; class Bacteroidia; order Chitinophagales; family Chitinophagaceae; genus Deminuibacter; species Deminuibacter soli. The sequence goes on from NZ_QTJU01000007.1 coordinate 102,867, forward strand.
TGGCAAGCTTGTTATCATACTAAATTTAATAAAATCGTTTGCGGTAATGTGGGTGTAACCGTTACATATCGCAATATTACAAGTATCAGCGTGAAAGATACATGGGGATTGATCTTTGCGGATCTTTATAGTGAGTGGTGAGCGGTCGGAGCGGGTATATTGGTGAAGGGGCACTGGTGAATAGTCAATAGTGAATGAAGCGGCGCATCGCTTCCGTTGGAAGCTTTGGCGCGGGTGAGGGTGAAGAAGGTGGCTGTGGGGACAACCATTTAAACAGCTAACTCAATGCATCGTGAAAGATGATGCCGAGTGTGTGGCGTTCACCGCTGTGGAGGCGGCTTACGCCGTGTTTCATGTTTACGCGGTAGTAACCACGACTGCCTTTCACAGGTCTGAAACTGGTGGTGAATAACAACATGCTGCCTTGTGGTGGCTGTAGTACTATGGCTTGCGATTGCGCACGCGGAACCTGTTCTGTTAATACAAATTCACCGCCGGTATAATTTTTACCTGCGTCATTTAAAAACAGTACCAGCTGCATGGGAAACCAGATGTCTCCATACAAATCCTGGTGCAGGGTATTGAAGCCGCCTGCGCCGTATTTCAGCGTAAGCACGGTGGGATGTACCTGTTTGTGGCTGTGACACAGCTGCTGCAGGTGATGGAATGAAACAGGAAAGCTGGTGCCTATGCCCAGTTGCCGCATCCATTCATTGGCAACCGGTGCAAGCAACGGGTACACGGTTTCGCGCAACTGCTGAATCAACGCAGGCAAAGGATAACGGAAATATTTATACTCGCCCAAACCAAAGCGGTACCGCTCCATTTTAATGGTTTTGCGGTACAGGTCTGCGTTGTATTGCTGGATAAGCTGGCTGCATTCTTCTGTGCTCACAACATCGGGTACAAGGGCATAACCCTGCTGGTGCAGTTGTTGTGTAATAGCGGTCCAGTCTTTTGTGCGGATGCGTTCGGAAATAGATAACATAATCATTTGTTCTGCCACAAAACTAGCTGCGGTGCCACGGCACAGCAACCCGGTTCTTGCGGCATTTAGGGAGGGATCACTGGTGAATAGTCAATAATGAATGAAACGGCGCATCGCTTCGCCGGTGGCTGCACACCGCTCATTATTGGTGAAGAAGGTGGCTGTGGGGACACAGCCACGGGCAGGTTACGGCATTACCGGTGAGCACGTTGAAAGTCCTATGCCGGCTGGTATGCCAACATAGGACTTAAGAAAAGGGATTCGCAGTATCGCCGCAGGCGATAAGTATTGTGTTATTTAATACTCGCTTAAATAGTCTCGACGTGTCGACTGTCGATTCCCGATGTTTTTCCACTCACGACTGACGATTCACGCGCTTACACCCTGTTAATCGAAATGTCTTCGTGTACATCCACCATTTTCTTGGTTACCACTTCTTTTTGTTCCAGTGTTAGCTTCCAGAAAACGGCAGCGGTAACGGCGCCCAGGATTGGGGCTACAATAAATAGCCACAATTGCTGCAGGGCTGCACCACCTGCAAACAGGGCAGGTCCCAGGCTGCGTGCAGGGTTTACAGAGGTGCCGGTGATGGGTATAACCACCAGGTGAATAAGCGTGAGCGACAAACCTATGGCCAGTCCGGCCATACCGGGATTGGCTCTTTTTGCGGTAGTGCCGAATATAACGATGAGGAAAATAAAACTGAATACCAGTTCGGCCAGGAATGCCGCGGTTAAGGAATAATGCCCCAGGTAATCAGCTCCCCATCCATTGCAGCCCAATACATAGGGGTGCATCACGAAATCCGGCCTTCCTGAGGCAATCAGTAGCAGTATACCGGCGCCTGCAATAGCGCCAAGGCATTGTGCAATTACATAGCCTACGCAATCTTTAAAACTCAACTGGCCGGCAGCCAGCATAGCAATGGAAATAGCCGGGTTTACATGGCAACCTGAAATAGGCCCGATGGCATATGCCATTACCGTTACTGTTACGCCGAATGCCAGCGCAATACCCAGCAAACCAATGCCTGAAGGGGCAACACCTTCTATGTTTGCGCTTGCTATTACAGCAGATCCGCAGCCAAACAATACGAGGCAAAGCGTACCAATAAACTCAGCAATGTATTTTGAACTGGTTTTTGTTTCCATATGGTTTGTTTGAATGAATAATAGATGCCAGCACAAAATAGCCACTGCTTCCGCAGTTTTCCAATATGTAACGGTTACTGCATGGCGGGAGGAAATGACCGCGGCAGACAGAGATGGCAAATAAATGCAGGAACAAGTGGGCGGGAGGCAAGGGGCAATGCGCAGCGGATAATTTGATTAGTAGCAGTTTAGCGATTATGCTGCTATAAACCCGTTGCAGGCACAACAAACGAAACAGGTATAAAAGCACGAAGGATGCGGTTGGTAAAGCCTGCATCCTTTGCGTGTTCTTTTTATTTTTTCCGGCCGGCGCGCGTTTTGGGCTTGCCGTACTTCTGTTTCATTTTTTCTGCGTGGGTGATTTTCTGGTTGGTTTTACGGTTCTTCGCTTTCTTCTCATGAAATGCAGGTCCGGATACGCCTTTGTTGGGCAGCTTTACCGGTATGGTTTTCATGTGCACTTTGGGTATCTCGTCTTCTGTTAATACAGTTGAAATAACGAGGTCTTCAGGCAGCGGTGTTACGGGAATGGCGAAGTGCATCAGTTCTTCAATGGCCTGCTGCTGTTCTTTTTCACGCGGGGTGATAAAGGAAATCGCGATGCCATTTTTGTCGGCCCTGCCGGTACGGCCAATGCGGTGAATATAGTTCTCGGGTACTTCAGGCAAATCGAAATTGATGACGTGTGTTACTTCGGAAATATCAATACCCCTGGCCACGATATCGGTTGCGATAATAAACCGGTAGGTGCCGTTGCGAAACTGTTTTACGGTATTGAAGCGGTGATTCTGTTCCTTGTTGGAGTGTATAACGCCGGCTGCACCGGGATAGGCTGGTTCCAGTTGTTCAAACAGCTGGTCTGCCAGGCTGCGGGTGGCGGCAAATATCATTACCCTGCTCATTTCGGCATCACGTTCCAGCAACAGCTTCAGCAGGTTTACCTTGGTGTAAAAATTGGGCACTTCGTACGCCTGCTGGTCAATATTCTCTAACGGTGTGCCTGCAGGTGCGGCTTCAATTTTTACCGGGTTGTTGAAGTATTCTTCCAGCAGGTCTTCCACTTCGGGTGTAATGGTTGCAGAGAACAGGAGGTTCTGCCTTTTCGGCGGAAGCAGGTCCAGTATGTTTTTCAGCTGTGTGCGAAAGCCGAGGTTCAGCATTTCGTCCATCTCATCTATCACCAGTTTTTTAATAGCCTTTAACCGCAGTGAACCACTTACCACCAGGTCGTACAGCCTGCCGGGTGTAGCCACTACTATGTCAAGCCCGTTTTCCATGGCTTCTTTTTGCGGGTTGATGTTCACGCCGCCATATACGCCTGCCACTTCGAGGGTCATGTAGGCAGTGAGCTTTTTAACGGCTTCCACTACCTGTACTACCAGTTCGCGGGTAGGTACAATCACGAGCATTTGCGGAAAGCGTTCCTTTGAATATTTCAGCTGGCGCAGGCAGGGCAGCAGGTAGGCAAAGGTTTTACCTGTGCCGGTTTGTGCAATGCCGCACACGTCCTGTCCGCTCATGATCACGGAAAATACTTTGCGCTGAATGGTGGTAGGCTCGGCAAATCCAAGATCGTCAAGGGCGTTGAGCAGGGGCGTATTTAAGTTGAGTTCGCTGAAGGTCATATGCAATGTAAAACCGCGAAGGTAAGCAATATCGGCAATCGTGAGCCGTGAGTTGTCAGCCTGTGCGGGTCCGTGGTCGAGAATCGAGAGCCGACACGTCGAGACTATCTTAGCGAGCCTGTAATCTTAGCAAAGACTATTGCGGAGATCGTAGCGCAGTTTTTAACCACAAAGAACACGAAGTTTTACGCAGAGGGCACAAAGAAGTGTGGCGCTGTTAAGCCATTGAGCCATCCAACCATTGAACAATTGAACTATTAAACAATTAAACTATTAACCCATTGAACATCTAACTGCTGGGCGTTAAGATGTCAGGATTGATGGTAGTGGCTTCTACGGAATCCTGGGGTTTTACTTCGGCGGCAAGTTCTTTTAGTTCTTCGGCCTGGGCTTCGGTAGTGGTGTATAACAGGTATAGGGAGAAAGAGGCATCTATGCCGGTGCCGGATTGCGTGGTGTTGGATTGCGTGATGGCGATCTCTTTATGACTGGTAAGCCATTCATTGGCGCGCTGTTGCAGCAGCTCGGCTGATTTTTCATGGAAGAGCTGAATCTTGTACATAGGTTGGCTTTCTTTATTCCGCAACAAATTCATGCCAATGATGATTTAACGGGCTACGTTTTTTGTTCACGCATTTGCGTTAAAATTAGCCGCCATCTTATTCCAGGGCGTTGTTTTCGCTTATTCATGCAACTGAGCTGCCTGCGGAACGGCTTTTGTACTAACCAGCACCGGAACCATTTCAATTGCATGCGAATGAACAGATGTTTATACCTGCTGGCCTTGTTATTTTTGTTACACCCGGCTGCCTATGCATGGCAAATACGCGACAGTACACCGCCCAATGGCACTACCATGCCCGTTTTGCACGATACAACACCTCCTAAAAAGAAAAGCTTTCATTTATTCGGGGCGCCTGTAAAAGGGCCTGACAAGGGGAATTTATTGGTCAACCCGTTTTTTCTGCCGGGTTATTCACCAGATATTCAATTCAGTCTGGCGGGCGGTGCTATCTTTTCTTTTAAAACCAATAAAAAAGACAGCCTGCTGCCGCGCTCGTCTGTGCCCATTACTTTGACTTACTCTTCCATTAAATCATTCATCGCCAGCTCGGGGTGGACAACCTTCTGGATGCATGACAAGCTGCGCATCAATGCGCTGATACAATACAAAGCATCGCGCGATGCCTATTACGGTGTGGGATACGAAAAGGCTATACACACCAAGTTTCCTGATTCAACCAATTTCTGGCGCAGCTTCTTTATAGCGCAGGTGCGACCGCTATGGAAATTGCGCAGGCACCTGTTTGCAGGCGTGAGCCTGGATTTTAACCAGAATGTGTTGTGGAAGATTAACAAGCATATGGCGCAGGATCCCTATTACCTGCAAGCCGGCCAGCACATTGTAAACACAGGCATCGGCGGCATATTAAGTTATGATTCGCGCGATTATCCGCAAAATGCTTACAGGGGCTTGTACAGTGCATTCATCTACACTTTTTACCGGAAAGCGTTTGGTGGCAATACGCATTTTGGTGCGCTGGATTTTGATACCCGTTATTACCTGCCCATCGGGAACAGGAAGGGCCGCACGCTTGCGTTGAACTGGCGTTCCAGGTACGATTTCGGGCAGGCGCCTTTTACCTCCATGATCAGTCTTGGTACTTCCAATGATTTGCGCGGGTTCCGGTTCGGGCAGTTCAGGGATTTTTTCCTGAACTATTTTATTTCGGAATACCGGCATAAATTCTATAAGCGCAATGGCGATCCGTCGCGCTTCGGATTCGTGGTATGGGGCGGTGCAGGTGCTATCGGCGGCAGTTTTGGTCAATCCCTGTTTACCCGTGCCCTGCCTGATTTTGGGGTGGGTATGCGCTTTGAAATACAGCCCAGGCTTAACCTGCGTATTGATTTCGGTTATGCGCCATCTGAAACCGGTAACCACAATGGTACTTACTTCAATTTTCTTGAAGCATTCTGATGAAGTATTGTATAGCTTGAATAGGGCGCAAATAAAAACGCCTCCGCGGTGAAGCGGAGGCGTTTCATAATATAGGCCCGTTCTCTATCAAACAATCAAACCAATAAGCCATACAGCCATTATCAGCTGTTTTCCAGCTGCATTTTCTCCGGGTTCCAGAATACGATCTTTTTATTGAAATAGCTGTCATTACAGGCCAGGGCTGGCGCTGCAGCCCTGAAGCCGAAGGTGGCATCTTCCACTATTTGTTTGCTGCCGCGGATGGCGTCGAAAAAGCGGGTGATATGGTCGAGGTGGTCGCTGTATCCGGGAGGCGCTTTAAAATCGATGTCATCCTTGTGCGGTGCACGTCGTTCGGCATCGGTATATTTCTGTTTGTAGGCGTCTGTCAGTTGCTGCTGCATGCTTTTGGGGTAGGTCATTACCGCATCATAACCGCCAAAGCCGGGTGCCTTGGGCATAATGCTGTGTTTTACAGTAAGGCCGTTGTATTTGATATCAATCACGCCTTCATCACCCACCAGGCGGATGGTTTCGCCGCCGCCTGTGCCGCTCACAAAATTTACCTGCAGGGTAAGCTGGAAGGCAGGGTGCGCAGCGGTATCGGGGTATTGCAGAATGCCGGTCATTACATCGGGCACATTACGGCCGTCTTTCCAGTAAGAGAGCTGGCCGCTGGCGTAGATCTTTTCAGGTCCTTTTGAACCTGTTATTACGTGTGTGCCGGAGAGCAGGTGTACAAACAGGTCGCCTGCCACGCCGGTGCCAAATTCCTTGTAGTTGCGCCACCAGAAAAACTTCTTGGGATCGAAGGGTATTTTGTTCATGCCTTCCACATAACGGTTCCAGTCAACAGTATCCGGACTGGCATCGAGTGGCATGGTGTACTCCCAGGCACCGATGGCGTTCTGGCGGTCGTACACTGCATTTACCATATTCAGCTTGCCTATTTCGCCTGCCTGCAGCAGTTCCTGCGCCTTAGCGTAAATGATGCTGCTTACGCGCTGGCTGCCTATCTGTATAATGCCCTTGCTGGCGAGCGAGGCATTTACCACATCCATTCCCTCGCTTATTTTGTGCACCATCGGCTTTTCGCAGTATACGGCCTTGCCGGCTTTCAGGGCTTCTTTGGTGATGCGTGCATGCCAGTGATCGCTGGTGGCAATGATCACGGCATCCACATCTTTACGGCCCAGTATTTCCTGGTAGTTGCGGGTGGTGAATATTTTATCGCCGTAGAGTTCTTTGGCGTTGTCGAGGCGGCCATTGTACAGGTCGCACACGGCTACCAGTTCAACGCCCGGCACTTTTAGCGCGGTGGCTGTATCACCATGCCCCTGGATGCCGAAGCCGATAACGGCAAGACGGATGGTGTCGTTGGGAGAAAAGCTTTTGTTGTAGCGGATCATACGTTCTTCAGCCTGTTCGCGGGCAGCGAAACTGCTGAGCGGGCCTGCGGCCATTAAAAGCGAAGTTGCGCCGATCTGTTGCAGAAAACGGCGCCGGGAAGCAGACGATAGTTTTGGCATGCAAAGGTGTTTTTGAGAGGAAATGAATTTGTTTTTCTGAAGTTAAGCTGAAGGGGGGAAAGTTTCAAGTTTAATGTTTGAAGTTTCGCGTTTGAAGTTTCGCGTTTGAAGTTTCGCGTTTGAGGTTTCGGGTTTGAGGTGTTCCCAGGTTTCAAAGTTCAAGTGTTCAATTGGAACAGTCCCGGCTTCATGCTATCCGGTTATCCCAAAAAAAAGAAAAGGCCCGGCCCCGGGGCCAGACCTTCTTATATAACTGTACGGATATATTAGCCTGCGTAGTTCACAGTTAAAGTGATGTTCACTGAAGCGAGGGCTTTTGACAGCGGGCAATTGGCTTTGGCGGCGTTGGCAAATTCAGTAAACTGTTCTTTGCTTACACCGGGGATAGCCGCTGCGGTTAATTCCAGGTGAATGTTGGTGATGCTTAAAGAGCTCATGTCAAACTCAACAGTAGCCACAGTGTCGAGGTCGCCGGGCGTAAAACCACCCTGGGTAAGTGCAGAGCTGGTTGCCATGGTAAAGCAGGCGGCATGCGCTGCGCCCAGCAATTCTTCGGGGTTGGTACCAACGCCGTCAGCAAAGCGGGTATTGAAAGAATATTGCGTTTTGTTCAGTACTGTGCTTGGTGTAGAAATTGTACCGCCGCCATTTTTAAGATCGCCGTTCCAATGTGCAGATGCTGTGCGTTTCATTTGTGTAGTTTTTATGTTTGAATGTTTGTTTAACCTGGTATCAGCGTTGTAATAACAACCTGTTTGCGTTTTGGTTGTGTGATTTTTCTGTTACCGGGTCATTTTTGCTGCACAAAGGTATTGAGGCGGTAGCTGCCGGGAAATTGCCATTTTATCCTTTCTATGGTACTTTTTTCCCCGGCTAACTGGTTATAAGTAAGTGCTGGAACAGGCAATAGTGAATGAGCGACAGTATGCACAAAAAAAGAGCACCGCATGGGTGCTCTTGCTTTTTAGTTGTTGTATGCGATTAGATGGCTCTCAGCATTTTCATGAAGAGATCGGCCTGTTCTTTTGTTTTAATGACTTTACCCAATGAAGAAGTGTTACCGGATTTGCGGGTTACTTTAACCTTCCTGTTGCCGTGCAGCATGGCTGCTTCGGCGTGAAGTTTGGCTTCCTGTAATATTTTTTCTTTCATAGCTGTGTAAAATTAGTGGAATTTCGGTATTAAGGCAAAAAATTATGGCTGTGGTTGTTTTGCTTTGAAAATGAAGTAATTATATAACCTTGGTGCAGTAACGGCTTCGCCTTTTTCGAGTACCACAGGTAACGCTAATATATCGCCATCTTCAAACTCAGGTTGGTCTTCGTGTGACCTGAAATAACGCACGTAATAGTTCACGCCATAGATGTCAAAATATGAATGCAGGTAATCGAAGTTGTTTTGAATGCACCTGTAGTACAAGTAGGCCCGCGACATAGTAGAGCCATCGATACCGAGGTATTTTTTCGGATGCTTGTTTAAGAAGGACAGCCCTTCAAATACAACGGTGGAGAAAACTTTCGAATGATGCCGGTGCGGCAGTTTTACTTCGTCATCTATCTGGTCATTGGCGTCAACAGGGCCGAACGACAGGTTAAGCACGTCGGGCATAAACGGGTGTTCATCCATGCTGATGGTTATGCCAAGTGTAACCTTTTCGCCGTTTTTTAGTTCAGCTTCAAAAGTGCTGTAGTTGAGTTTATCTACCGGTTGTGCGGTATACTTCTCTTCAAAGTTGATTTTAATATTCAGTGCCATGCTATGGGTGTTTAATTGGTGCTGTTGTATATCGCCTTTCTGCTGGTTGGTGGTAAGAGTAAGGTTTGCAGTAAATCACACAGTTGCAGTTTGTTCATTTTATACAGTGGCGCATAAACGCAGGCGTGCGTTTATGTGTAACGGTTACATGAACTGCTACTTCCCTGGCTTTGGTAATTTCAGGGAACAAAATGAACCTGAGGGCATTAATCTATGCAACAAAGCACGTTTACTATGCATGTCATCTTCACCCGGGCAGCTGTCGTCTTTCGTTCCGGGTACATTGCTGCAGTGCTGGTTATACTGCAATCCTGCTCTTCGCCTGGTGGCAAGCAACACAACAATACAGATACCGGTTCTATTGCAATACCCGTAGTAGTAAGCCGTACGCAAAGCCTGCAGCAGGCGGGTGTGCTGGTACTCAGCGGTTCGGCAGAAGCCAATACCACCACCAATGCCAGTTTCTCCGTTAGCGGCAAAGCCACAACCGTAGTACCCAAAGAAGGGGATGCAATTGACAAAGGCGTACTGCTGGCTGCATTGGATGCTGCCAGTTATCAGTACAGCCTGGATGCTGCCAATGCAGAGCTGATGAAAGCAACCGATGTGTTTAACCGTGCCACCATTATGAAAAACCGTGAAAGCCTTACGGAAGCGGACTACCAGAAAGCCACGGCTGCCCTGCAACAGGCGCAGGCACTGCAAAAGCAGGCCACAAAAGCCCTGCACGATACACGGCTGTATGCACCTGCATCGGGCATTGTTGCCAAACGTAATATAGAACCAGGTGAAAATGTAGCAATGGGTATTCCTGTTTTTACCATTGTATCTATACAGCCGGTTTATATAAAGGCCAATGTACCTGAAGCAGAGATTGCACGGGTGCACAAAGGGCAAACCGTGCAGGTAACTATTCCTGCATTGAACCGCCAGTTCAGCGGCACCATTACGGAGATAGGGGCAGTAGCTGATGCGGTATCGCGAGCCTATACCGTGAAGGTAACGGTGCCGAATAAAGAGCAGCAGATACGCGCCGGTATGATTGCCAATGCCACGCTGCAAACCAATGCCAGCAGCACCCGCACCATGTTGCCCGGCACGGCGGTGCTGCACGACCCTGATGGCACCTCGTTTTTATTTATTGCAGACAGTTTAAAGAAGCGGGCCTACAAGCGCAATGTATCTATAGGGCAGCTGGCCGGCAGTGAGGTAGAAATTACTTCCGGTCTTACCGGCAGCGAACTGATTGTAACCGGCGGCCAGCAAAAACTGCAGGATGGCGCCTTTATTGAATTTAAAGCACCGCATCCATGAATCCTGTAAAAGCTTCGCTGCAATACCCGCAGGTAACCTTAACCGTGCTTACACTGGTGGTGTTGCTGGGTGTGTACTCGCTGCTTAATATGCCGCGCAGGGAAGATCCTAAAATAACCATACGCACCGGCCTGGTGGTGGCGTTTTATCCCGGCGCCAATTCTTTGCAGGTAGAAGAGCAGGTGGCTAAAAAGCTGGAGCAATACCTGTTTCAGTATGAAGAGGTGCGTAAGGAGAAAACCTATTCCACTTCCCGCGATGGCGCTGTTATCATCAATGTAGAACTGGAAGAATGGGTGAAAGATCCGGATATCTTCTGGTCTAAACTGAAACATGACCTGCAGCTTGCCAAAATGCAGGATTTACCCAAGGGTGTAATCGGCCCTATTGTGAATACTGATTTTGGCGATACCATTGCCATGCTCATCAGCCTTGAATCGGACGAGCTTGGCTACAGTGAACTGAAGCATTACCTGCAAATGGCAGAAGACCGTTTGCGTACCTTGAAAGCGGTGTCTAAGATAAAACGGTATGGCGAGCAGCCGGAGCAGATCACGGTTACGTCCAATTCATCAAGGCTGGCGCAGTATGGCATCAAATACCAGCAGGTAATGCTGGTGCTGCAATCGCAGAACGCCATTAGTGCAACAGGTGATATCAAAACAGGTGTTAACCAGGTGCCGCTGTATACCACCGGTTATTTTGGAACAGAACAGCAGATTGCCAGCCAGATTGTTGGTGTATCGCCCAGTGGCGGTGTAGTGCGGCTGAGCGATGTGGCAGACATCAAAAGGGCATATGCAGAGCCCACCACGTATTACACCGTGAACGGCCATAAATCGATGATGCTGTCTGTTGAAATGCAGGAAGGCAATAACATTGTACAGTTTGGCAAAGATGTAAAAGCCATATTGGATCAGCTGCAGCAATACCTGCCATCGGGCGTTACCATCAATACCATCGTTAACCAGCCGCGTATTGTGCAGACAAGCGTGAATGATTTTATCCGGGAGTTTTTCCTGGCCATTGTTTCCGTGATCGTGGTAACCATACTGCTGCTGCCTTTGCGTATTGCGGCGGTGGCTGCCATGGCCATACCGGTAACCGTGGCGGTAACTTTTGCCATGCTGCATATGGTAGGCATAGAATTGCAGCAGGTATCGCTTGCCGCATTGATTGTAGTGCTGGGGATGGTGGTGGATGATGCAATTGTGATTGCAGACAATTATGTAGAATTGCTTGATGAAGGCATAGACCGGCATACGGCTGCCTGGCGCAGTGCGGGCGACCTGGTGGTGCCGGTGCTTACGGCCACGGCAACCATTATCGCGGCATTTATGCCAATGATCATCCTGTCAGGCTCGGTAGGTGAGTTTATTTTTTCATTGCCGGTTACGGTATCCATTGCACTGGCTTCTTCCTTTGTAGTGGCCATGCTGTTAACGCCATATTTGTGCAGCCGTTTTATTAAAACCGGTTTGCACAAAGCCAAAGGCAAACCGGGCAAGCCGGCTAAAAAATCAGTGCTGGATTATATGCAGGATGGGTATGATAAGGCACTGGGCTGGTGCATGCGTTTCAAGGGCATAACACTGGCCGTGGGTCTTATATCAGTAATTGCAGGTGGTATGTTGTACTTTGCTTTAAAGCAGAAATTTTTTCCTGCAGCAGAACGCAACCAGTTTGTGGTAGAGCTATGGATGCCCACAGGCACCAGGCTTGATGAAACAAAAACGGCATTGAACCGACTGGTGAATGAAATAAGGCAAGACAAGCGTGTAACCAGCTATGCCAGCTTTGCAGGTACCAGTGCACCGCGTTTTTATTATAATTTTTCTCCCGAGCCGCCTGTAACCAATTTCGGGCAAATACTGGTAAATACCGAAACCAATGAAGCAACCGGGGAAGTAGCCGCATCACTCGGCGAGCTTGTTACACAACTGGTGCCGGAGGGCAGGCCGCATGTACGTTTAATGCAGCAGGGCTCGTTGCTGCTGGCGCCGGTAGAAGTGCGCATTGTTGGTACAGAACTGCAGCCCATTAAGGAAATAGGAGAGCAGGTGCGCAGCCTGCTGGTGAAAACCAGCGGCACCGATAATGTGCGCACCAATTTTATGGAAGACTATTACGGGGTAGATATTAACCTGAATGAAGAGGGCAACCGCCTTGGCTTTTCAACAGCTACTGTTGCCACCAGCACCTATATCGGCTTCAGCGGTTACCCGGTTACGACCATGTATGAAGGAGATAACCCGGTAAACATCGTGATGCGGCTGGATGAGAACAACCGCAGCAATTTTACGGAGCTGGCCAACACTTACGTAAGCTCGCCCATCACCGGCGCCAGTGTGCCCCTGCGGCAAATAGCCACTATTACACCACAGTGGGAAACAGGGCGTATTGTACGCAGAAACGGGGTACGCACACTGAGTGTACTGAGCGAAGTGCAGGATGGTGCACTGGCATCTGAAATACTGAAAAAAGTAAAACCAGCCATTGCCCGCATTCCACTGCCACCGGGCTACCGCATTGAATATGGCGGTGAAGAAGAGAACCAGAAAGAAACATTCAGCCAAATGCTGGTTGCGCTGGGCATTAGCCTGCTGCTCATTTTCCTGATACTGCTGTTCCAGTTCCGCAACCTCCGGGAAACACTGGTGGTGATGACGGCTATACCGCTTAGTCTTTTCGGGGCATTGCTTGGCTTGATTATTACACATAATCCATTTGGTTTTACCTCGTTTATCGGTTTAATCAGTTTATCGGGCATCGTAGTGCGCAATGCCATTATACTGGTGGATTATACCAATGAACTTATTGCTGCGGGGAAAGACATTCCGAGTGCAGCTGCCGAAGCAGGCAAACGCAGGCTGCGCCCCATCTTTTTAACGGCCATGGCTGCGGCAATTGGTGTGCTGCCCATGATATTATCGGGATCGCCCATGTGGAGCCCGCTGGCCAGTGTATTGGCAATGGGGGTATTGTTTTCAATGGTCATGGCCCTGCTGGTGATACCTGTATTGTTTACAACAGTAGTGAAACCACATCATAAAAAAGTACAAAATGAAACTGCACAGGCATAGCCGCATACTGCTGCTGGTGCAGCTGACAGGCGCGGTGTTTTTTGCATCGGCACAGGATACTGCCCTGCATATTACCCTGCCCATAGCCCACCAGATGGCGCTGCAGCAGAACAGGCTGCTGAAAATAGCACGCCTGCGTGTGGAGGAAAGCCGCGATTCCCTGGATGGCATTAGCAGTAAATATTACCCGAATATCAATGCAACCGGTGGTTACCTGTATGCGGGTAAGACCGATGTGGTGATACCGCAGGGTAAGTTCGGCAACATCGCCAGTGTTCCCATTCCCGACCGTGACTTTAAGCTGTTTGAAGGTGATCACAACATGATACTGGCAGGCGCCAATGTTGTGCAGCCAATTACACAGTTAACCAAGGTGTCAACCGGTGTAAAGGTGGCCAAAACCAATGTGGCACTTGCGCAAACACAGGTGCAGAAGGCCGAATGGCAGGTAAGGCAGGGGGTGGAGCAGCTGTACTGCGGCATACTGCTGGCACAACACAAACAGCAGCAGGCTGCAGCCAATATACGCCTAACAGAAATTCAGTTGTATGATGTGGAAAGCGCGTTGATGGCTGGTGAAACAGATTCAACCAATCACTATGGCCTGCAGGCGCAACTGGCAGCGGATGAAGAAAAACAATTACAGGCGAACTACGATATTGCAGACTACAGCGCCAGTCTTGCAGAGTTGCTGGGTTTGCCGGTTAACACGCGTTTTGAGCTGGCACCATTACCGGATAGTCTTGCAGTATTGCAGCCGGTGGAGACGTATGTAAGCCAGGCAAACGATAAAAATCCCGATGTGCAGGCGGCTGCTTTAACTGTTCAGAAAGCGGGTTTAGGCGTTGCCTCAGCGCGAAAGGAGTACACGCCTGATTTGTCTTTCATTGCAGGATTTTCTTACCAGAGTGTGTTTGATTTTTTACCGGCCTCCAATTACCAGGCAGGCTTGCTGCTCACCTGGAAAATACTCGATTTCGGTACCAGGAAGTCGGTTGTGAAACAGCGGCAACACCAGCAGGCAGCGGCCACGGAGAGCAAGCAATACACATCAGATCATGTAAGCGCTGCTGTTCAAAAAGCTTACCGGCAGGCGCTGCAGGCACAGGCCCTGGTAACCGCCGCACAAAAGGCTGTGCTTTATCGTAAAAAGCAACTGGAGTTTAAACAGGGCCAGCTGGCGGCAGGCAGTATCTTAAAAAGAGAGATTGTACAAACCCGGGCAGACCTTACAAAGGCTGAAACAGACCTGTTTGCGGCGCAAATTAACTACCGGTTAGCGTACACCAGTTTGCTGATTAGTGCAGGCATGTATTAGCGTGAACCGTGCGGCGTTAGTCGTGCGTGAAGAAAACATCGAGAATCGAGAATCGACAGTCGAGACGATCTAAGCGAGTATTAAATGATCAGCATACTATCGCCGGGGTGATTTAAAGCAAACATGCTCGTAGCTTACAGCTGTTTGCTGCCGCTCATCCATTGGTTTCACTGTTTCAAACGGGGTTTTGTAACTTCATGCCCATGCAATACACACTTCTTCCGCCACCGGCCGCCCTGCGGCAATTTGTTCAGTACTGCTGGACGCTGGAAGAAGATTGCGCAGGCACAGCTACCAAAGTATTCAAGCCATTGGCAGATGGTTGCCCTGGGCTGGTATTTCAGCAGGAGACAGGTGTGTACCACGATGAAGAACAGAAACGTTTACCCGGTATTTTCCTGTATGGCCAAACCATCAAACCCAGGGAAATGCATTTGAGCGGTCAGCTTAAAACTTTTGGGGTGGTCTTTTATCCGCATGCCGTTAAATCTGTGTTTGGTATGGATGCCGGTGAATTGACTGATACCTGTGTTGATCTCGATTTTCTTGCGCGCGGCAAAGGCTTCCGGCTGAATGAACAATTGAATGAAGCCGCCTCAGGCGAACTGCAGCTGGGCGCATTGACTGCTTACCTGCAGGCAGAACAGCGGCTGCATACCGGTGCCGCTGATGCGGGAATGGATTACGCGATTGATGCCATCATCCGCAGCAATGGCAATGTGCCGCTGAAAACACTGCACCGGCAGCTGTACATAACAGAACGCAGCTTTGAGCGCTGGTTTAGCCGTTACGTAGGCATCGCACCGAGTGTGTTTGCAAAAGTATGCCGTTTCCAGGCAGCCCTGCAGCAAATGCGCAGCAACCAGTATCACCGCCTTACTGATATTGCGTTTGATAATGGCTATGCCGATCAATCGCATTTTATCCGCCAGTTTAAAGCCTTTGCAGGCTGTTCTCCCAATCAATTCCAGCAAAAGACAACCGGGGTGGTATCTAATTTTCCTGTTTTGATACAATAGCAGAATGTCGGTTTTGTTCAATTTCTGCGGCCGGGGTTAAGGCAATTTTGTTCTAAAGTATCATACATGAAAAAATGGACAACAATAGCCCTGGTTATTGCAGGTTTACTGTGGTTATGCCATACCGATTATGCGCAACCCTATGCCGCGGCCACAGCGGCAGATTCGGCACAAAAGCAGGCTGCACTGGATGTATTGCAAACAAGGTGTAATACCTGCCATGTTGCACAGAACCCGGGCAAAGTATTTACAGAAAACAATATGAACGGTCTTGCTGCGCGTATTTACAAACAGGTCTTTATTAAACACCGCATGCCCAAAGGCGGTGCAAAGCTCAGTGATGAAGAGCAAAACCGGCTGCTGAACTGGATTGGCAGCCTGCTGCCGTTGCGCCAGGCAAAATAGGTGTTGGTTATGCTTGTTTATTCAACTTTTATTGATGTATACCATGTCTCTTTTACATAAATTATTGCTGCTTGCAACTGCTGTAAGCACCGGCCTCATGGCCGGTTTAATGTATGCCTGGTCGTGCTCGGTAGTACCCGGTATCACGCGCCTGCCAGACAGTGGTTATATCAGTGCCATGCAAAGCCTGAACCGCGCTATTCAAAACCCCTTGTTTTTCGCCAGCTTCTTCGGCGCTTTGTTTTTGCTGCCCTGGTGTGCCTGGGTGTTTTACCGGGAACCCGATGGCATCGGGTATGGCTACCTGTTTGCTGCGGCCCTTGTGTACGCGGTGGGTGTAATGGGCGTTACCATTTTCGGTAATATCCCCCTTAATAAAATGCTGGATGCTTTTCCCCTGCAACAGGCCAGCGATGCGGATATTGCTGCACAGCGCCGGTTGTTCGAAATGCCCTGGCGTAACCTGCACACAGTGCGCACCGTATCGTCTTTTATAGCGCTGGTGCTGGTAGTGCTGGCCATGCTGGCCAGGTACAAAACAATGCTGCCGGATTCACATTAGCGGCTGCCGGATTCACATTTGTGTTACAGGTATTAACGGCCTGGTGGATATTTGAGGCATACCCAATCATTTATCCACCAAACAGCTCGTATGTTACCCAGGTTACTATTAATTTTATGCGCATTGCTGCCCTTGTATGGGCAGTCGCAGCAAAATGATGCAGCATTCACAGACAGTGTTGTGCAGCAATACAATGCTTCTTTTGTACGCTGGTACAGCAACGTGATACAACAGCCTATCATACCGGGTTGCGGCAATGGCAACACTGGTATCGTTCACTAAATGCGGTTACGCAAAAGCGGTATACGGCAGCAAATAATAATGTTTACTACAACCTCAGCTGCACATATGCCTTGCTGCACCAGCCAGCTGCAGCGCTCTGTTACCTGGATACGGCTTTGCAGTATTCCTATGCGGATTACCAGCACCTGGTGAACGACAGCGACCTGGTGAGCCTTCACCAGCTTGCCCGGTTTAAAGCACTGGTGCAGCCCCTGCGCGCTGTTGGCGATTACCTGTTTATATTAAAAACTGCATCGGTTTATGATAATACGGTGCACAGCAATCTCCTGCCTGCTTTTACCTATCAGTCCCCGGCGGATACAGCGTTAATAGCATTGCGGCGCTATTTTCACCTGGATTCGATTGCAGGCACGGGCAACCAGACCGAACAGGTGTTAAACCTGCTGCACTGGGTGCATAACCTGGTACCACACGATGGCAATACCGAAAACCCGCCCGTACGTGATGCGCTGCACCTGGTAAGTGTATGCCGTAAAGAGGGCAGGGGACTGAATTGCCGCGGGCTGGCCACCGTATTGAACGAGTGTTATCTTGCTATGGGGTTTAAGTCAAGACTTGTTACGTGTTTGCCCAAAGACAGCCTGGGTATTGACCCGGACTGTCATGTGATCAACAGCGTATACGTACCTGCGCTGCACAAATGGATATGGGCCGACCCTACCAATGATGCCTATGTAATGAATGAAAAAGGCGAATTGCTGGGCATTGAGGAAGTGCGTGCGCGTTTAATCAACGGCGAGCCGCTCATACTGAATCCGGATGCCAACTGGAACCACCGTTTTACCCGCAGCCGGGAGGAATATTTGTATGGTTATATGGCAAAGAATCTTTACCTGCTGCAGTGCCCGGTAAACAGCATAGCCGGCAATGAAACAAGAATGCCCGGCAAAGTCATCAGTTACATACAACTCAATCCTGTTGCCTATTTCAGACAAAAGCAAAACGGCGGCGCAAAAAGCGGCACGCAACAAGGCGATTTATTATATTACAACACGAATAATGCTGCCGCTTTCTGGCAGGCCCCCTGATATGAGAAAATATGTAGTTAGTTGCTTATTGTTGCTTTTGGGCAGCTGTATATGCCGGGCCCAGATACCCTGGCATGACAGCACGGTTGATTTTACTTCCATTGAATGGAATAATTACTCTACTTCCTATATCGGTGAAGGCAAGGATTCTGTACCGTTGCTGGTAACGGCAATACCATATAATGGCATTTACAGCGCGCCGGCCGAATTAGCCGGCGCAACAGCTTTAAACATGTCATTCAGTGGTTCCTTGTACAATTTCAGGTCTAACCTGGGCGATCGCAACCAGGTGTTGTATGCCTGCGATTCGTCTGCGGTATATTTTATCGCGCCGGGTGTTTTCGCCTCAAATGCGGCATTGTACGAATACCGGGTAACAGAAAACGGTTCACGTGTGATAAAGCCATGGGCAGCCATCACACAGTTTACAGACAGTGCGTTTCAGTTAAATACTTTCCGTCGCAGGTGTGCTTTTCTTGGCGGGTTTAGCACCGGCACAGGAAATTATATTACAGTTGAATTAAGGCGGCGGCGCGATCAGTCAATACAGTGTGCAGCTGCCGTGTACTGGGTGGCTGTGCAGCCTGTGCTGAAAGATATTTACACTGCTGCTGAATTGAATGATTTGCTGATGCACGTGAAAACCAACGCCCGTTTTGCTGCTGCCGCGCCACGTGATAAATGGACGAAATTATATAAGCCCGCCGGGCTGGATTCAGTAACCGGGCTGCCCAAAAAGCTGGTATTGCCGTCGAAAGAGCATGACCTGTACTTTTTTCTTACGGCAGATATCTACAAAAAGGAAGCGCTCGAATACCGCCTGCTGCGAAATAATAAAATAGCTGCCAACTGGCAGCCCAATGCATATGACAACGGTTTGATATGGCTGAAAGACCTGGATCCGGGCAGTTATGTGCTGCAAATGCGCTATCGTATGCAGCGGCAGCATGTAACTGCTTATGTATTTGAAATAACCCCTGCCTGGTATCAAACCATGTGGTTTAAAGTGGCGGCCGTGTTGCTGGTGATTAGTTTTTTGGGCAGCATCGCGTTGCTGGTAACCCTGCGCAGGCAACGGCTTGCGTTGATGGAGGAACAGGCAAAAAAAGAAAAGCAGGCGCTTGGTTTACGTGCTATACGCGCCCAGCTGAACCCGCATTTTATTTTCAATGCGCTTTCGTCCATACAGGGACTGATAAACAAGCAGGATATGGACGGCGCCAACCGCTACCTGTCTGATTTTGGCATGCTGGTGCGGCATTCATTAACGGAGAGCGATACGGCGTATATTCCGCTGCAAAAGGAGATCGCTACGCTGGATACCTATCTGCGCCTGGAACAGCTGCGTTTTAATTTCGCATGGTCTATCGATTGTGAAAACGCGCCGGATACTTCGGCTGTTGAATTACCTTCGCTGTTGTTACAGCCCCTGGTAGAAAATGCGGTGAAACACGGCGTTTCGGGCATGGGGGAACAAGGCAGGATACAGGTGCGTTTCAGTCGGCAGGGTAAAGACCTGCTGGTATTGATACAAGACAACGGGGCAGGCTTTGATACCGCTGTAAGCGGCACTGGTTACGGATTAAAGCTTACACACGACCGGATAAGGTTGTTGAATGAAATGACAGAAGGAACGATTATCACCATGCAGGTACAAAGTGCGCCTGCGCAGGGAACGATTATCCGCCTTCTATTTAAAAACTGGTTAGCATGAACAGATTACGTGCCATTGTAATAGACGATGAACAAAACAACCTCGATAACCTGTCGCAGCTGCTGGCAACTTATTGTCCGGGTGTGGAAGTCGTTGCAACGGCTCAGCATGCAACTGCGGGTATCGCTGCCATCCTGCAATACCGGCCAGACCTGCTTTTTCTCGATATACAAATGCCTGGTAAAAATGGGTTCGAATTACTGAAGGAGCTGCCGCAGTATGACTTTGAAGTGATTTTTGTAACAGCCTATGATCAGTACGCCATACAGGCAGTTCGTTTTGCGGCGGTGGACTATCTGTTGAAACCGGTGAACATTAATGAGCTGCAGGCTGCCGTGGCGCGGGCAACAGTAAACCGCAGCACCAAACAGCAAAACCGCCACCTTGAAAACCTGCTGCAATTGCTGCAGCAACAAAACGCCCAACACCGTATTGCATTGGCTACTTTAAAAGAAACGCGTTTTGTGCCGGTGTGTGATATTGTACACTGCGAATCATCGAATAACTACACGGTATTTCAATTGGCAGGTGGTGAAAGGCTCACCGTGAGC
Organism: Deminuibacter soli; assembly: GCF_003412455.1. Lineage (GTDB taxonomy): Bacteria > Bacteroidota > Bacteroidia > Chitinophagales > Chitinophagaceae > Deminuibacter > Deminuibacter soli. Next base: position 123,193 of record NZ_QTJU01000007.1, read on the forward strand.
AAACCTATCTATGAATACGAAGAGCTGCTTAAAAATTACCGCTTTATCCGTTGTCATCAATCGCATCTCGTGAACCTTGGGTATGTGAAAAGCTGGGTAAAAGACAATGGCGGCTACCTGTTGCTGGAAAACGGGCATGAAATACCGGTGTCGCGTAATAAAAAGGAGTTGGTAGCGCTTGCACTGGGCAACAACGGCATGCCGGTTTAGCTAAAAAAGCGGAACTTTTGCAGGAAAGCACCTGTAAACTGTACCTGCTTTAAACCTGCAACGGGTTTTGACGATACCAGCTCATTGCTTTTGTCTATATTGGTGCCATGAATATTTTAACGATACGCCACGATACACCAGGCTGTGCTGACCAGGTATTTTTAAACAGCGCCGGCGCCTCCCTGATGCCCAGGCAGGTTGTTGCCCGCATGAAGGCTTACCTTGATGAAGAAACGGAAGCCGGTGGGTATGCGGTGGCTGAAAAACATGCTGCTGAAATTGCACAGTTTTATGTGCAGGCAGCAAGATTGATCAATACCCAACCCGAAAATATTGCCTTTGCTTTCAGCGCCACAGAAGCGTATATCAAAGCGCTGCTGAGCATCCCGTTTGTGCAGGGTGATTACATTGTAACCACAAACGATGATTACGCTTCCAATCAACTGGCTTTTTTATCGGCGCAGCAACGCTGGGGTGTTCATATTGTGCGCGCCAACAATACGGCTGCAGGTGATATAGACCTGGATCATATGGAGCAGTTGATTAAAACGCACAAACCACGGCTGGTAGCGGTAACACATGTGCCTACCAGCTCGGGCCTGGTGCAGCAGGCGGCAGCGGTTGGTGAACTGTGCCGCAGGTACAATTGCCTGTACCTGGTAGATGCCTGCCAGTCTGTAGGGCAGCTGCCCGTAGATATACAGGCAATCGGCTGTGATTTTTTAACCGCCACAGGCCGTAAGTTTTTGCGTGGTCCGCGCGGTACAGGTTTTTTATATGTGAGCGACCGGGTGCTATCAGAAAAACTGGAACCATTGTACATTGATATGCGTGGCGCTGCATGGACTGGCGCTGACCAATACACTACCCGTACAGATGCCCGGCGTTTTGAAACCTGGGAACTGCCGTATGCAGCCTTAACCGGTTTAACCGAAGCCATGCATTATGCCATGGAGCTGGGTTTGGAATACATTGCCACACGCAATCACATGCTGAGCAGCCTGCTGCGCAAACAGCTGGCCACTGTGCCCGGCGTGCAGGTGTTAGACAGGGGTACGGAGCAGTGCAGCATTGTTACGTTTACGCGCGCAGGATTTAGCCAGGAACAACTGGAAGCCCTTTTACATACACATGCCATCCGTTATTCAGTAACATCCAAAACATCTGCGCAGATTGATTTTTCGGCAAAGGGCATTGAATGGGCCATCCGTTTGTCACCGCATTACTTTAATACCGAAGCCGAAATTAACAGGGTGAGTGCAGTGCTGCAGGCCTGAACCACTACCACATCCGGACGCTTACCTAAACGACACCGGCTGCAAAAGCAATTAAAAAGATACAGTGTTTGTGCAGTTGTTTTTTTTTCCTGCATAAAGCGCTGTGTCTTTTGTATTTACTGCATTGCAGCGTTTCGCCCGGAAATTTATTACAACCCGTTGCTTGCATTTTTCATTTTCATTTGCCAACTTTACATCGCTTTAACTCCATCCTTTCAAAGCGTATTATCTGTCGCTGTTACCTCCGCTTTACCGGTTTTATCTATTGGTATAATCTATGGGCAGGCTGCCCGGGTTACTGTAATTGTTATTGCTGCAGCAACAATGCTGTGTGCCTGACTGTGCTTTGCGTAAACCATTCACTGCAAAATCCAGCTGTATGAAATACTATTTACCTTACCGTTTATTGGCTGCGTGCATGCTTGTAGCATTGTTCACCGGCTGTAAAAAGAATTGTGATGTGATTGCAGGTCAACCAGGCTGCAGGGTAGAAAAGATCAAGGGTAACGTGGGTTCGTTTGATGATTCCCTGTTTTTTACCTACAACCAGCAAGGGAACCCGGTTTCCATTAAAAAGAGTTTTACCGCTACCGGTTATCCTGATGTATTGTTCAGGTATGATCAGCACAACAGGCTTATTCAGCATATCGGGTATTACAGCGATGTGTCGTTTGAAACCTGGCACGACTATGTGTATAACCTGCAAAACCAGATTGTACAGGATACCCAGTATGTATTCGGGGAATGGGCCAACGGTGTAAGGCTGTCTTATCATCACCGTTATATTTTTAAATATACCTATGATGGCATGGGCAGGATGGCTACATGGACGTTTATAGATGATGCCAACAACTCGAGCGTAACCACGTATACCTATGACAGCAACGGCAACCTGGTGAATGGTAAAACCTACGACAACAGGAAAAACATCCGGTCTACCAATAAAATATGGATGTTTCTCGATCATGATTACAGTGTAAACAATGTAGTGCCTGCCGGCCCGTATAACAACCAGTGGCTGCCCCTGCACCTGGGCAGTCCCGGGAAGCTGTATGCAGGCTCGTTTGCAGGCTTTGCTTACAGTGATATTGATATTACTTATTCCTGCAGGTAATAGCGCGGATTGTATGGTTTTGAATAAAATGGCCCGGCTGCAGTAATGCGGCCGGGCCTGCTATTGCAATGTAAGGGTGCGCTTATTTTTGGGGATACCAGTTGCGCAAACGCACTTCGATGTTTTTATTGCCTTCGTTCACGAGTTTTTTAAATTCATTTACATCGCTTAAACCGTTTTGCCCGCGGTAGTGATAGGGGTAAACGATCGCCGGTTTAAATGCCAGTACAGCGTCTGCTGCATGCGGTACATCCATGGTGTAGGGCAGGTTCATACAAACAAAAGCCACATCAATGTTTTTGAGTGCGCGCATCTCGGGAATGCCCTCTGTATCGCCGGAGAGGTAAATGTTTTTGCCCCCAATGCCCAGTATATAACCATTGCCGCGGCCTTTGGGATGTTTGGCATCTGGTCCGCCGGGAATATTATACATCGGAATGGCATGAATGGAAATACCGGCCTGCGTGGTAGTGCCGTCATTGTTTACCACTACCATGTGTGCTTTATCAGCCTCCGGCATTTTATCTGCTACTGCCTGAGGTACCACAAGTATAGTAGATGCGGTTTTAACTGCGTCCATGTTTTTGGGATCAAAATGATCGCCATGAATGTCGGTGATAATGATAACATCGGGTGCTGCCAATCCTTTAAACAGGTCAGCGCCGCCCGAAGGGTCTGCATAAATGGTTTTGCCGGCTACAGTGAGTACAAGGCTTGCATGTTCTACAGGCTGTATGGTTAACGGGCCTTTGCTGGTGGCAATATTGTCGGGCGCACTTAACTGGGCCTGTGTTTTACCTACCAGCAAAACAAGGAGGCAGGTGAGAATTCGTGTTTTCATGTATGTGAATTGTGCGATAAATGTAAGGCCTTTTTCACTTGCCGGGAAAATGCTGTGGCTAAAGCCGGTAACAATGTTGAACGGTAGTTTGATGGTGCGATAGCCTGATTGCTGCTATTGTTTCTTATGCGGTAGGTTGGCAAAGATAAGGGCGGTGCAGGGGTGTCATGCAGGCTAGAGGAATGTATATATGCTGTGTGTTCGTGTAATATTTATCGGCTAATGCGGCAAACAATTCGCTGAAACAAACGCGGCGTTACTGCATGCATGCCGCAGCCTGCTGTGCAATGTAAATTTTAGGTTAACTGTTTGCTTCATGGCAGGCCGTGGTTTGTTGAATATATAAATATCTGATCTTTAAACTTTCTGATTAAAATTTTGTCACACGGCGATACAATTACAGCTTATGGATACCAGGCGTGAATTTCTGCGAAAATCAATGTTATTATCCGGCGCAGCGGGCTTCTCCAATCTTTTGCCAGGCTCTATTCAAAGGGCGCTTGCTATTGATCCTGCCCCGGGCAGTACTTTTCTTGATGCGGAACATATAGTAATACTGATGCAGGAAAACCGCTCGTTTGATCATTGTTTCGGTACGTTACGCGGCGTGCGCGGGTTTAACGATCCCAGGGCCATCCGTTTGCCAAATGATAAGCCCGTATGGTTTCAAAGCAATGCTGCAGGTGAAACGTATGCACCATTCAGACTGGACATCCGTGATACTAAGATAACCTGGATGGGATCGTTGCCGCATTCACGCGCCAGCCAGGTAGATGCACATAACCAGGGCAAATACGACCAATGGTTGATAGCCAAAGCATCGGGCAACAAGGCATATGCCGGTATGCCACTTACCATGGGGTATTACTCCAGGGAAGACCTGCCCTTTAACTATGCCATGGCAGATGCATTCACTATTTGTGACCAGAACTTTTGTTCTGCCATGACCAGCACCACACCCAACCGTTCTTTTTTCTGGACAGGCAAAATTACGCATGAAGAAAACGGTATACCCAAGGCCAATATCCGCAACGATGATTTCAGCTATGGTAAAATGGACTGGAAAACCTTTCCTGAATTACTGGAAGCAAATGGCATTGCCTGGAAATTTTACCAGAATGCGTTGAGCTGCGGCGGTGGTTTTGAAGGAGAAGAACGTTCCTGGCTGTCGAACTTTGGCTGCAACCTGCTGGAGTTTTTTAAACCGTACAATGTAAAGTTCGCGCCGCAGTATATTAAGGCTTTACAAAAACAGGCCGATACATTGCCCGGTGAAATCAATAAACTGCAGGAAGAAAGTCCTTCAGATGAAGATACTGCTGCGAAGATCAAAGCTGCGATACAGAAAAAACAGGAAGTGCTTTCCAAAGCACAGGATGAATTGCTGCAGTGGAATGCTGCGAAGTTTGAAAAGCTTTCTCCTGAAGAGCAGCGCCTGTTCTTTAATGCGTTTACCGTAAATGAGAAAGATCCTGATTACCGTTCCATTACTTCATTGACTTATGAAGAAAATGGTGCTTCCCGTACACTGAAAGTACCCAAGGGCGATTTGCTGCACCAGTTCAGGAGTGATGTAGAGAACAATCAGCTGCCAACCGTATCGTGGCTGGCTGCACCGCAGAATTTCTCTGATCATCCCAGTGCGCCCTGGTATGGTGCATGGTATGTGTCTGAAGTACTCGACATTCTCACCAAAAATCCGGAAGTATGGAAGAAGACCATCTTCATTGTTACCTACGATGAAAATGATGGTTACTTTGATCATGTGCCGCCGTTTTCTATTCCCGATAACAACAAACCGGGCACAGGCAAATGCTCGGCCGGTATTGAAACTGAAATAGAATTTGTTCGTCTCGAAAATGAACTGAAACAAGGTGTTCCGAAGAAACAGGCCCGTGAAGGCGCTATAGGACTGGGTTTCAGGGTGCCAATGATCATTGCATCGCCCTGGAGCCGTGGTGGTAAAGTGTGTTCGCAGCTGTTTGATCATACTTCTACACTGCAATTCCTTGAGACATTTGTAAATAAGAAATTCAATAAGTCTATCCATGTAGACAATATCAGCCAGTGGCGCCGCACGATCTGCGGTGATCTTACTACTGCATTTACGCCGTTCAACAATAGCCAGCTGGAGCGCATTCCTTTCCTCGAAAGAAATACGCATGTGGAAAATATTTTCAATGCCCGGTTTAAACAGGAGCCTGCAGGTTACAGGCAGGTAACTGACAATGATGTGCAGGCATTTGTTACAGCGCCTGCCAGCGCTGGCGTAATGCCCAGGCAGGAGCCGGGTGTTCGGCCATCTGCTGCGCTGCCTTATGAGTTGCATACCAATGGTCAGCTGAGTGATGACCGGAAAAAGTTTGTACTTCGTTTACAGGCCGGTAATGCAGTGTGGAAAGGCCAGGCAGCAGGGGCCCCTTTTTCAGTTTATGCGCCTGGCAAATATGAAGGCCAGGGTAATGAGGCAACAGAAACAAGCCGGGTATGGTCGTTTGCTGCCAAAGCAGGTGATACCTTAACCTATGAATGGCCGCTGCATGCTTTTGAAAACAAACAATATCATTTGCGTGCTTATGGCCCCAATGGGTTTTACCGCGAGTTCAAAGGCACGGCCAACGACCAGCTGCTGGCTGAATGCAGTTATGAAAGCAAGGGCAGGGCAGATGTGCTAACCGGCAACATCGTGCTGCATTTGCGCAATGCCGCTGCAACAAAAAGCTGCACAGTACAACTCAAACATGGCAGCACAGGCAAGCTGTTGCAATCAGTAAACATTGGTGCAGGTAAAACGGAATCCGTTGTCGTAAATCTTGATACATCGCACCAGTGGTACGATGTGCAGTTATCCATAGACGGTACACCTGAATTCTTCCGCCATTATTGCGGCAGGGTAGAGACAGGGAAGGAAGGGGTCACTGACCCGGTGATGGGTGGGGTGGTGTAATAGAGAATTTGTTACACCCCTCCAATAAGTGCAAGCAAACACAAAGGATCGCTGAAAGGGATCCTTTGTGTTTTGATCACGACCTGCACCCTGCTACGGAATGATGCTTTACTCGGCTATTTTGCTCTTATTGGACTGTGTAATTACCACACCCGCTATCACTACCACCAGTGCGATCAGCTGAAACAACGTTACCTGCTCAGACGCAACCAGCCAACCGATAAACACAGCGATAACCGGGTTCACGTATGTATGGGTACTGACGATAGCAGGCGGTTGTACAGTAAGTAACCAGTTAAAAGCAAGGTAGGCTACCAGGGAGCCCATGACTGTGAGATAGGCCACACCCGCCCATGCGGTGCAGGCAACATTGCCGGAGAATACTGCCGGCCATTCACCATGAATAACCGCCACCACACCAGAAAACAGACCTGCCGCCAGCAACTGCACGGCACTATGAACAGAAGTACCGGTTTTTGAAGTGAGCCGGTAGTTGGCATACAATGCACCCGCCACCCAGGCCACGGCACTGAGCAGCGTGATAATGGTGCCGAGCACAGGCCTTGAAGTAGCGGTAGCACCAGCCGGTGTAAAACACGCAAAGAGGGCAATACCTGCAAACCCTATCAACAGGCCGATAATGATCCACTTGCTGGAGAAGTAAGACTTCCACCTGGCCTTATCCAGCAGGATAAAAAACAGCGGCTCCGTAGCCATGATTACCGCAGCACTGCCGGAGCTGATGTATTTTTCCCCCACTACTACCAGCCCCGTACCACCGCTGAGCATCAGTATGCCGCTAATAATGAGCACCCGCCAGTCCTTACCTGCAGGCCACACCTTTTTGGTAGCCAGCGCCCACACCGAGAGAATGGTCCCGGCAGCCAGGTACCGCATAGCGGAGATGGCAAAAGGCCCAAAGCCCTTTACAGCGTAAGCAATAGCCAGGTAAGTAGTACCCCAAATGAAATACACGGCAATAAATGCCAGTATGAGCAGTGCGCGTGGTGGTTTTTTCTGTTGCCGCATGTTAAACCGTTAAAAGGTGTTTTACTAGTGTTAATGACAACACCTGTAACAAATACTTTGCCGGTGTGATTTTTGTACTTTAAAGGGTATGAAGACAATCACAACGGTTGAGACAATGACCCTGGATGGAGGGACTGCCTGCCTGGACTTTATAAATTCCGGGTATGACCGGGAGCACGGCGTCGTTGTGGAACGCTTACACAGTTATGAGGATTTGCTGGTACTGGCCGGCAGGATTGATCTCCTTGAACCCGCCATCCTGAAAACCCTGCACAGGCAGGTATCAAAAAGCCCTGCACTTGCAAACAAGGCCCTGGCCTTTGCCCGCCAGGCGCGGGTATTACTATACCAGCTCTTCACTGGTGAGACGGATATGTTACCCGAAGTAAATACCCTATTTGCAGATGCGCTTCGCTACCGGGTACTTAAAAAAGGAGATGCCGGTCTAAGCTTTACGGCTGATGTGCTGCCGGCTGGTTTACCGGCGCCGGTTTGGCTACTGGTACTGGATGCATATTTGCTTATTGAACGCGGAGAGTTTCCACTGGTGCGCCAATGCCCGCGTTGTTCCTGGCTGTTTGTGGATAGAAGCAAAAGCCATCGCCGCAAATGGTGTTCAATGGAATCATGCGGTAACAGCCAGAAAACGAAAAGCTACTACCAGCGCAAAAAAGCCACCTCCGGCGATGAATAGCCCTTTGCTATAAAACTTCAATCACGTAGTGCCTGCCAGTACTTAGCCAGTGATGGAATTATTGCTAAATTGGTTGTGGCATTTGTTGTCAGCCACGTATATAAACCGGCTTTGGGCTATATACGCCTGTAAAGCGCTGTCCATCTTTTCATCTAAAGAATGGAAATGCAGGTTGCCATATTGGCAAATGTGCCCGAGAAGTTGTTGTTCAGCATCGGTGAAGTGAATATAGGGCAAAGCTGCGTTACAACGGGTAAGCCACGATAGATGCCTGATGAAAACCGGCAATGCTGTTCTGTCAACCTGTAATGCTCCATTGAATTTCTTTCCGATTTTATTACTTGTTAAATACAGTTTTGCCTCTCTGGCGGCCTTATATTCTATATTGCGGTATTGCCAGGGTCTATCTGTATCGCCCAGAAATATTAATGAATCAATGTTAAAAAACTCAGTCATTTTCGCAAGTTGCTTGCCCATAGCCATAACATGGCTTCGAAATGACCTGGACGAAACAGTTAGCAGGTAACTTTTAAATACAGCGGGATAGTAAATTTCCTCTTCTTCTTTTTCATAGTTGTAGTTTCTTAAAGGAAAAACTGCAAATGCATTTAAGCAGTCTGTTCGATTTATTTTGATAAGCATTGTCAGTTTCTTCTTCTTAGGTTGAAACAGATATCGTCTCCGTTATAAAAAACTTGTTGGATTAATCTCGCTCATCAAACTCCGTTTGCATGTCTTTACTTTCGATAGTCAGATTTACGCTTTGGTCACCTTTGGGAAAAGTCCGGTGCAAAACATTTCGTGGTACGAGCAACAATTGACCGGCTGTAAGTTCTACAAGGTGGCGCTCAAATTCTATAACAAGCACACCTTGAACGCCGATAAAAAGTTCATCCGAATTCGGGTGCCGGTGCCAGGGATAAGCTTTTTGCATTACCGACATACGCACCACCTGATCGTTTACCGTGCTTATGGTTGTATTGGAATAACTGCCTGTTACGGCTTTTAATATTTCATGAGGGTCGATAAGTGATAAGGCCATCAGGAATCATTTTGGCTGCATATTAAACCAATTTACCAGAACTGCAAGTCCTGGCATTAAATTGTACCATTTGTTTTTCTGAATTGGGACGGGTTTACTCCTTTGTATTTTTTAAATACACGGTTCAGATGACTTTCATCGCTGAAATTAAATTCGTAAGCAATTTCGTTGATCCGCATATCGCTATGCAATAACCTTGTTTCTATTAGTCTTAATTTGTAATTGGCAATATAGCTCTGCAGGGTTTCGCCGGTTTGCTTTTTAAAATAACGGCCTAAATAATTCAGCGATATATTAAAATGCCCACTCAGTTTTTCTGCTTTTAAATTTTTCGGTTCAAGAATATTTTGCTGAATATAATGCAGCATATCCAATACAGGTTCTCCGGTGTTTTCCTTAACATTTTTGGGAAGTTTCAGCGCAATATTTCTTGCCACAACGGTAATAACAGTACTAACAATCTGTTCTGTAATACGACTGTAGTACAATTGCTGGTTGATTTGCTCGTTCAGTATACTTTCCACCAGTGAAGCAATCAATGGCTTGTCGGTTTTGTTTTTTAATATGCAACCGGGACGATGGCTGGCGTTTTGTAAAATGTATTCCACCTGTTTTACAGCATCCTTGTCCTTTCCCCATTTTTCATTTACATACAGTTTGTTGAACCGGAGAAAGAAAAAAGTTGTAGGCACGGCGATATTAAATGAATATACATCCTGCGGGGTCAGTAAAAACAAATTTCCCTTGCGGTAGTTGAACTTGTTTTTGTTTACCGTTTGTATGCCTGTGCCCGCTATAATATAGATCAGTTCAAAAAAATTATTCCGCCTGGCAATTTTGGGAAAGTGCTGCATTTCTTTCCATTCAATTTCATACGGCTTGTGTAGTGTTTCAATCTGCATGGTTGTAAAATACAAAAGAAGTGTAAAATAGTACAGGTTCCAATTGTTGATTATTGCACAATTTTACGTTGTTCTGTCAGTCACCCTCTTCTCAAACAGGAACATACACATTGGGTGAATAGTAGCGCCTAAACCCTGGTTACTGATGAATGACAAAAGCTGATACAATTAAAACAAACAAATAGGTTATGCGATACTTAATGTGCACCGCTTTTATATTGTTGTTCACCGCATTACAGGCACAACATGCAAAGCTATCCAAACAGGTTAAAAAACAATTTACCGGTACATGGACATTGGTGGCAGTAGAAAATACCAATGCCGACGGAAGTAAGACATTGCCTTACGGCGAAAATCCGGTGGGCCTGCTCGTGTTCACTGGTGCGGGAGATTACGCAATACAGATTTTAAAGGCCAATCGTCCAAAAGTTGCAGCAGGAGATAAGAATAAAGCTACTGCAAATGAAAATGCAGCCCTGGTACAGGGTAATAATTCACATTTTGGAACATATACCGTTGATCCCGGAAGCAACAGCATTACTTTCAATGTACAGCATGCATTTTACCCTAACTGGGAAGGAGAAGTGCAGGTGCGCAGCTACACACTGGAAAACGACCTGTTGCGTTATGTGGTTACACATACTACCAACGGTGGAGCAACAACTGCAACTGTAGTGTGGAAGAAACATACCCCGCTTTAGCGTATCAAACAATCATCTATATAATGCGCCGGTTGATAGCCTTGGCTACGGCCTCGGTAAGGGAAGCCACCTGGAGTTTTTCGTATATTTTTTTGATATGGCTGCGTACGGTTTCGTAGCTGATACCTAATTCAGCCGCGACCATTTTGTAACTAAGGCCGTTTACAATACAGGCCAGTACATCTTTTTCGCGGGCAGTTAAATGGTAGTCTTCTGCAGGTGCCTGGGCAGCTGGTGTTAACTGCTGCAGGCGTGTTAGTACTTTGCGGGCAATACCCGGGCTCATGGGGGAGCCGCCTGTTTGTAATTCCTTTATGGCAGCTGTAAGCCGGGTGTTTAGATGGTTTTTGAGGATATAACCGCTGGCGCCGGCACAAATGGCTTCAAATACACGGTCATTATCTTCAAACACGGTCTGCATCATAATAAGGAGATATGGCATTTCTTTTTTCAGCAGCTTAACGGCTTCAATACCTGTCATGCCCGGCATTTCAATATCCATCAATACCACATCCGGTGTGCAGGCTGCACAGTCTTCCACGCAGCTCAGCACGTTCTCAAATACACCGGTTACTTCAAAATCGGGCTCGGTGGCCAGCAGGTGTACAATGCTGTCACGGATATGCCGGTTATCATCAAACAATGCGATTCTTGTATGCATGGGCTCATTTTTTTACAAACAATCAGGGCAGGGGGCAGGTAATGCTGATGCGGGTGCCTGTGCCCGGGCCTGTATCTATTTTATAGGATGCTTTAATGGATGCAGCCCTTGCGGCCATGTTTTTAAGCCCGTTACCGCTGAGTGAGCTGCGGGCCTGCTGTATTACGGCATCGTACTGGAAGCCGCAGCCATTGTCTTCTATTGTACATAACAGCTGGTTGTTGCGGATGCCGATATGTAGGGTTATGCTGCTGGCGTTTGCGTACTTCACGGCATTGTTGATTGATTCTTTACACATCAGGTACAGGTGGTTGCGTTTGTCCATATCCATGTTCAGCTGTGTAAGGCTTTCGTCGTAGTGAATCAGCAGTGTTACATTACTGGCTGCACACAGCGGCCGGGCAAACGATTCAATGCGGTTGATGAAATTAATCACCTGGTCGTTCAGCGGGTTAATGGCCCATACAATGTCTGACATTTCACCAATCATTTCATTGGCGGTGTTGCCAATTTTATCGAGTATGCTGGTGAGCTGCTCTTCCTTTTGTTGCTGCTGGTTTATTTTTGCCACCTGGCTATATACCGCAATGCTGCTGAGGGTAGAACCTAAATGATCGTGCAGGTCTTTGGCTATTTTGTTGCGTATCTCCTGCCTGTTAAGCAGTGCTTTGATTTTTGCACGGTATTGCAGCCACAATATACCCGCTACCAGCAGCAAGGGCAGCAGGTAAAACCACCAGTGCTGCCAGATTGGTGGCGTAATATGAATGTTAAGCGCAGTAACCTGTGTGCCATGCGTGCCGCGCCAGTTGCCTGCTTTTACTTTAAATACATAATCGCCGCCAGGCAGGTTGCTGTAACTGGCAAAATTGCGGTCCCCGCTGTTGATCCAGTCCGCATCAACCCCTTCAAGCATATAGGAATATTGCACATTGCCGCCGCCGCTGAACTCAGGCGCTGCAAATTCAATGGAGAAATAATTCTGGTTATGCGCCAGGTGAATATTGCCATTGCTGAGCAGGTGATTGTACGAATCATTGAATATTTTGAAATCAGTGAAGTACACCGTTGGGTCGCTGGTGATTTCTTTCACCTGCTGCGGATCGAAGGCAATGTAATAATTGGTGCCGCCAATGTACAGTATGCCATTGTTGTCTTTGTACATATAGCCCTTAATGCTGCTGTACACCGAACCCGGAAGTGAGTAACAGCTGTATTTGCGGGCATGCGGGTTGTATTTGTGCAAATGCCCGTTACTGATCATCCAGATATTGCCCGCAGGATCATTCTGCAGGCCCTCTACCAGGTTGCTGGATTCTTCAATGTTGGCAGCTGTTTGGGTAGCATTGTTGTAGCGTATTAATCCGCCGCCGTAACTGCTGGCCCATATATTACCCGCACCGTCTTCCAGTACATCAAATATGTCGCTGGTTTGCAGGTTGCTTTTGATAGTGCGTTGCTGCAGGCTGTAATAGGGTGCTGTGGCTTGCTGCTGCAATAGTTTTAAGCCGTTGGTGGCAGTGGCCAGCCATAACCCGCCGGTTGCGATACGGCATATTTTTCTTACCTGGTTGGGTGTTACATTGTTGCCGAAGGGGTGTATCCATTTTTGTTCGGCAAGGTCATAACCGGCAAGCGGATAACCATAAGGCGAAACAATGAGCACTGGGTGATGATGAATAGTATCTTTTACGATGGATACAATACCGGGTGCTTTTAGCCTGCCCATTACAGGGTCGTTCGCCGTATTGGGTAACAGGCTTAATGCATTGCCGGCAGGGTTGTATACAAACAGTGAATAATCAGTGCCGAGGTAAAAGCTGCCGTCTGTATCTGCCAGTATTTTCTGTACAGAAAGGGGCACACCGTTCCAGGAAAGCGCGCGGTGTTCAAACCCGCTGCTGCCGTTTTTCTGCACAAACAATCCATTGCTGGTTGCTATCCACAAACTGCCATGTATGTCTTTATAAAAGTCATACACAGTGATGTTGCCGTTCGCCGGTGGCAGAAAAATCTGCGAGAATGGATGGTACAGTGGATTGTATACATACACGCCGTAGTTGGTGCCCAACCAGGTGATGCCGGTGTAATCGTTGTACACGCAGTTTACATGATCGCTGAGTAAATCATGTTGTTGGGAAAACCCATTGCTGTAAGTACTGAATGTACCTGTTTGCTTATCGTACATGATCATGCCCGAATGCCTGCCCGACATCAGTACCAGGTTATCAGGTGTTTCTGCAAAATGAATGATTTCATCATCAGGCCGCTGTTTCCCGTTGAATGTTTTAACTACTGCGGGCTGGGTGTTGCCGGTTGACAGGCAGAACAGTGCATGGCTTGCCGTACTGCACCATAATGCAAGATCACTGCCTGTGAACAGCGAAGTAATGAGCGTGCTGCTGTTAACAGTTGTGGCACCTGCTATATTTACATAGGTCGACTGCAGGTTGCGCGTATCAATTTTCAGCAAACCACCGCCCATGCTGCCCATCCACAACATACCGGCAGAATCAATGCATACTGCTTCGGCTGTGATTACGGCTTCTTTAAACGGCATGTCAAATTGCCGTGTGCTTTTGTTAAACCGCAGCATGGGGTAGCCGGCTGCTGCCAGCCAAAGGTTGCCTGAAAAATCGGCGGTTATTTTTTCAATATGCAGTACGCCTGTTGCAGTATGCGGTTGATAATTGGTTAGCTGCAACGGCGCGCTTAGCCGGTAATTATAGGCTGTTAGACCGCCATCGGCCGTGGCTATCCAGATAATGCTGTCGTTGTCTTCCAGCAGGCTGGTGACAATGGCACCCGGCAGGGTAGTGGAATCATTGCTGCGACTGGCAAAATTGGTGAAGTGTTTGCCGTCATAACGGCTTAACCCATCTTCGGTACCCAGCCATACAAACCCGCGTTTATCTTTCAGCACACAGTTCACCTTATTATTGGCCAAACCATTATCCATGTTCAGTTTGGTAAGATAGGAGCCCTTTGGCTGCGCATTTACCTGCTGCATGATGCATAACAGCAGGCACAGGTAGCCATATTTTGTTAGATAGGACAATGGTTTATTGTTTCCAGTTTAAGGTTTATACAGGTGGCTCAAAGCTTTATCCATGTGGTTATTGCACCTTCAGGTCTGCTACTTTTCAAATACGACAGTGTCTGCCGAAGCACCGTTTTTTACCAGTATATCGGTGATGGCTGCCGTCATAGCATCGGGGCCACAAATGTAGAAGGGACTGTTGACGAAGTCTGTTACTTCTTTTTGCAGAAAGGCTTCATTAATGTAGTCGTGCCGGTAACCCGGGTCGCTTTCCTTGGTTACAATGTATATGGCATTGTTGCCAAGTAGCTGTTTTAATTCTTCTTCATAAATAATATCGGCTGCTGTTTTGTTGGAGAAAAACAGCTTGTTATTACCGATTTTATTGTCTTTGTGAAGCTGGCGGAAGATGGCTATAAATGGTGTAATGCCTGCGCCACCCGCAATGAAATAACCTTCTCCCTTGTATTCAATAGCACCCCATGAATCACTGACGATGAGTTCATCGCCGGCCTGCAACTGGCCAATTTGTTTGGTAACGCCATCGTGATCTGTATAACATTTAATAGTGAACTCAACATAGGGTTCACTGTTAAGTGCAGTAAAGGTGAACGGTCTTTTTTCATTTACCCATCCCGGTTTGTTAACCGATACATCTGCGACGTGGCCGGGTGTAAAACTGAAACCTTCCGGTTTTTCAAGACGTATGCGGTGTACATCGTGGGTAACAGGCGCTACGGACAAAACTTTTAACGTGTATTCCATGCTGTGAATGTTTGTATTCAGCTAATGTAACAGAAGAAAAAATGGTTATGAGCTGCATTAGCTTACTTCGCCATCAATTCTTTTGCACAAAGCAACATGCTCATTGAATGCAAACAGTGCAAGTGTTGCCAGGTGCTGTGTTGTACACAGGATAACAATTTCATTACAAAATTATTTTATCGGAAAGTCATAACCAAGGTTTAGGTTATCGTAAAAAATGTACATGTAACGGATTGGCATGCAAGGACTGCAATAACAGGTAAAGTTTTGTTAAGACTTACAGTTGCTTAATCAGGTAAAGATTAACCAGCGCCACTTTCTGCTGCTGTTGTTAATTGATGGCAATCCGCAAATTTTACATGCGTTGCCGTCGTATAGACCGGTTTTTTTGAACTGCGCACGCATAACCTTATTTAATTTTGAAGTGGGTTTGCATTTTCAAAAGTTCAAAATTTCAATGAGTTCAAAAGTTCAAAAGTTCAAAAGTTCAATAGTTCCATGGTTGAATTGTCAATACACCAGCGCGCATTAAATTGAACAATTGAACAATGAAACAATTGAACAATGAAACAATGAAACCTGCGTTTGGCTTTACGATGAAGCAACTTCTTACTAAATACGAAAATTACAAAACATGAGCGATCAAATTACACTTGTGCCGGGGAACACCTTACTTACGGCTACTCCCGAAGAAGGCAGGCAGCTTGCCATTAAACTGTCGCGCCTGATTATTAAGGCAACGCAGCCTGATGATGCCATTCGCGGGCAATTGCGCGGCGTATATGCGAACGATGCTGCGATGCTGATTGCTGCGGGACAAACTGTGGCTATTGAATTTGCTACTATTGCTGCAGCTAATAACTACTGGAGGTAACAACAGCTGTTTTTCATTTCATTCAAACCAGTTCCCGGTTTTAGATGCCTTGCACAAAACATAAAAGGCCCCGACGTAACTCGAGGGCCTTTACTAAGGTACATATGTTGTTATTCTTCCGTGCTCGCTTCGTAGTTTATGTCGTTTTCTGCGATGGAAGAAAGCAAACTGTCGGCTTCCTTTTCTTCTTCCAGGGTGGTGGCAAGGATTTCTGCGGCATCTGACAGTCCGAGTACTGTGGCCAGCTGATGAAGGGAACCATAGGTAGCGATTTCATAGTGCTCAATTTTTTGAGAAGCCATGATAATACCAACATCACGGGTAGCGCTGCCAGCCTCAGTATCTTCAACAATGCTTTGCCCTTCCTGGGTCAATCCTTCCATGGCATCACATTTTTTTGCCTGAGCCTTCTGACCCAGGATAGCAAATACTTGCTCCAGCCGGGCAACATGCTCACGGGTTTGTTCCAGGTGATCACCAATCGCATTTTTCAGCTCCCCGGAAGTAGCTGCTTTTTGCATCTTGGGTAGTGTTTGCACAAGTTTCTTTTCTGCCCAGTAAATGTCTTTTATCTCGTCAACAAAAAGTTCATGCAGGGCAGGTTCTGTTTGTGTGGGTGCTGATGAATCGGTTGCAGCTTTAGAGGCGGTACTCTTTTTAGCCGCCGCTTTCTTTGGGGCGGCTTTTTTAGCACTCCCTTTCTTTTTTGTTACAGTAGCCATAATGTTTTTTGTCTACCAGACGAAAATCGCGTGCCAAGTGACACTGAAGCGTCTGTAAATGCTACTATGCCCATGTTTAAGATCCATGTAAGCCCGATATAGCGCCAAGCTACAACCCGCCACCACGGCGCAAAGGCCTGGATAAACAATAAATACCATTTCTACTACCAGAGACAAAAGAATAAATTTCAATACGCTTGTGTGGCGCCGGTCAAAATTTTTGGAAACCTGGGGCTGTAGAGAAATCTCCACGGAGAGCCGCTGCCACTATCGCCGATCGTTTATTGTATACAAACTTTGTTTCTGCGCTAAAAAGGTTGATATTAAGTGTTTTCATGAAGAAAAGCCTTTCTGTAACGCAAAGGATTTTTCTTATAAACCTTAAGAAACTGCCTGTTGAAGTTGGACAAATTATTATAACCACATTTCATGCAAATATCCGTGACGCTTTGATCGGTTTCTACCAATAATTTTGAAGCATGGTTAAGCCTTACCTCATTGACAAAGCTTGTAAAAGGCTTCCTGGTTCGTTGACTGAAATATCTTGAAAAAGAGTTTTCGGCCATATTGGTGAGTTGAGCAACTTCCTTCACCGAGATGTCCCGGTGGAAGTTATCCAGTACGAAATTGATGACCTGATTCATCCTGATAGTTTCCGCGGTGTTTTTCCCGGTAATGGCATTGTTGCATATATATTCCAGGCTTTTGCTTTCGGACAGAACATGCAGTATTTCCAGCAATAGCTGCCATCTGGCGAAGCCATTTGCTTTAACAAGCTTCCGGAGTTTATCTGCTACAACAGCGTTGGTTTTGCCCTTTACTGCTAAACCTTTGAATGACCGCTCCAATAAACCTGCAATCTTTTGCGATTCCGGTAAATCAAAAAAACCGGTTCCAAAGGTATCTTCCTTAAAATGCACTACGATAGATTTGGCCCGCAAGCTGGACCTGGGAGCAAAATACTTTGCATCATTTTTATACGTGTGCGGCAGGTAAGGACCTATCAATGCCAGGTCACCAGGCTCAAAATAGCTGATCTGGTCACCGATAATTCTTTTTCCTGTACTCTCCGTTACCAACACCAATTCATACTCCGGATGAAAATGCCATGGTGTGGGATAGTATTGATAGTCGAACAACCTCGTCACGAATGATTCGCCCGAGTTCCGGGGCAGGTATTCCAGTACTGGTTTCATTATTCAATTATACCATTTAAAGGGCACATTGGCTAACAAATGTTAGAAAAGTATCGGTTTTAATCACACCGGGTGTAGTGTATCAAACTACGCGCTGCTACCTTAGTGTACATAAAAATTAATGACATGTCCAGTATTACACTTACCCAGGAACAGGTCAGTCTGTACCATAAACAAGGGTATATTATTGTCAAATCATTTTGCACCAAGCCGGAAATAGAAAAGCTTTACACAACGGCTATCAACGATAATGCGATGCGCAACAATGCGTTGGATCTTAATGATCAAAGCGGTAAGAAAACAAAGTTGTCTTTGTGGTTCACGCCTGGCAATGATGTATTCGGTTACCTGACACGCAGTGAGAAGATGGTAGCCGCTGTGCAGCTATTACTTGGAAACGACGCGAAGGTTTGCCACTATCATTCCAAGCTGATGCAAAAAGAACCAAAAGTAGGTGGTGCCTGGGAATGGCACCAGGATTATGGTTACTGGTATAAAAACCAGTTTATGTTTCCTGATCAGCTGATCAGTGTAATGGTGGCCCTTACGCCCGCAAACAAAGAAAATGGATGCCTGCAAGTTATTAAAGATTCTCATAAAATAGGCCGCGTTAATCATGGCTTTGCCGGGGAACAGGTAGGCGCCGATATGCAAATGGTGAACAATGCTTTAAAGACGATGGAACTGGTTTATGCCGAGCTTGAACCGGGAGATGCATTGTTCTTTCATAGCAATTTGCTGCACCGTTCTGAAGCCAATCTATCAGACCATCCACGTTGGTCGATCATCTCCTGTTACAGCCTGCAGTCAAATCTGGCTTACAATGAAACGTCCACCGCCTGGAAAACACCGGTGGATGTAATACCCGATGAAGCCATTTTGCATTGGGATGCCGCCTCTTTATCGAATGCAGATTTTTTGAAAAAAGAAAACGACCCCGCTTTAAAAGAAACAGGCTGGGAACAAGAGGTCAATCAATAAGCCCATGAAAAAATTAAACAGAAGAAATTTCTTACAACAGACCGGGTACTTGACTGCCGGAGCCATGTTGGGCAGCGCGTTCGGGGCTGCTGCAGTTGCAGCCGGCAAAACACAAAAAGTCAAACTCAGTGGACACATATGGGCATACGCCAGCAAGTTTCCACCGAAATGGGATAGTACGCCGGTCATTGAGCAGGCTTTCGCGGACTTCCGGTTTGCGGGTTTGGACGGCATGGAACTTATGGAAGTTAATTTAAGGCATAACGATGCTGTCGCTCACCTGGGAAGCCTTGCTGAGCAATATAAAGTTCCTGTAACTGGTGCTTCCTATAACGGCAGTATGTGGGATAGCGAAAAGCATGCGGAGATTTTGGATGATGCAGCGCTCGTCATCAGCAGGTTGCAGCAACTGGGAGGAAAAACATTTGGTGTATCAGTGGGCGATGCCGGCCGCATTAAAACAGAAGCAGAGCTGGATGCGCAGGCACAGCTGTTAAACAAACTCATACCGCTATGTGATAAGCATGGTATTGTGTTGAACCTGCACAATCATACCTACGAAGTGAAAAATAGTTTGCACGATCTCAAAGGTACATTGTCCCGCATACCTGGTATCAAACTCGGCCCGGATCTGAACTGGCTGATCAGGGGCGGCGTTGACCCGGTATGGTTTATTCATACATATGGAAAACAAATGGTGTACATGCACCTGCGCGACCAGGATAAAAATGGCCGGTGGACGGAGACGGTAGGAAGTGGCGTGACCGATTTTAATAAAATAGCGGCGGCGCTGCGGGAACAAAATTTCAGCGGCCGCGCAGCGGTAGAGTTAGCATTTGACGATCCGCCATCACACCCCTTAAAAGATGACTGGAAAACAAGCGTTGACTTCATCAGGAAAACATTTAACTGGGCATAACAGCAACTTTTAGTACACACATTTTATAATAACTGTTAGTAAGAAAATATGAAAATTGCCATATTGGGTTCTGGATTTATTGCACGCTTTTACGCTGAATCACTTATTGCACAACGCCGGAAGGATATTATCACCATGGTGTATTCCAATAGCGAAGAAAGGGCAAAGGTGTTTGCTGGTGATTACAAGATTCCTCATGCCAGTAATGACCTCGATGCTGCAGTATCTCATCCGGAAGTAGAAGTTGTCATCATCGCGCTATCCAATCACCTTCATTTGCCTGCTGTTGAAGCATGTGCGAAAGCCGGCAAGCATGTATTGTGTACAAAGCCGCTGGGCCGCACGGCAAGCGAAGCAAAGAAAATGCTGGAGCTGGTGGAAAATGCCGGCATTATGGGCGGCTACCTGGAAGACCTGTGCTATACCCCGAAATTCATCAAGTCGGTAGCCAGTGTAAGAGCCGGTGCAATCGGTAAAGTGTTACTGGCAAAATCGCGTGAAGCGCATTCCGGACCGCATAGCAACTGGTTTTGGGATAAAGCATTGTCTGGCGGCGGGGCCATTGTTGACCTGGGCTGTCATTGTATAGAAATAGCCCGTAACTATATTGGCAAGCAACATCGCCCGGTCGCGGTACTGTGTTGGTCGGCCACCCAGGTACATCCTATTGACGCGGAAGACAACGCCATTGGTCTGGTTAAGTATGACAATGGGGCGATTGGTCATTTTGAAGTGAGTTGGTGTTTTAGAGGTGGAATGGATTTGCGGGATGAAGTGCAGGGTACAGACGGTACCATTTGGATCAATAACTTTTTACGTACCGGCTTCGAGATGTTTTCGCTCGGTAAAAGTGCGGCCTATGTGGCTGAGAAAGCAGAGACGAATAGCGGGTGGCTTTTCCCGGTAGGCGATGAGGTGCACGAGCTGGGATACAGCAACATGTTCACCGACATGTTTGAAGCAATAGAGCAGCGTCGCGACCCATCAGAAACATTCTACGATGGTTACATCGTAAATGCCGTTATTGATGCCGCTTATGCATCTGCCCAATCTGGTAAATGGGAACCGGTTGAGTTGGAAGTATGGCGAGGTAATACGGAAGGCGCCCAAACCGTTTCCCATGTTGAATTTGATGAGAACCATTACCTGATCAAAGAAGAAGTATTGCCATCAGGAGAGAAAGTTTCTATCCTGAAGAACAAACACACAAATGTGATCAGTAAAACCTCCCCAGAATATCAATACAACGCCGAATAGCTATGAATGATAGTGCATTTATCAACAGAAACGCGCAGGATACCGCTGGCAATACCTTCGATGCAATTGTAATTGGATCTGGTATTTCAGGCGGTTGGGCTGCAAAGGAACTGTGCGAAAAAGGCTTGAAAACATTGGTGCTGGAGCGTGGGCGAAATGTTGAACACATCAAAGATTACCCCACCGCCACGATGGCGCCATGGGAATTTCCGCATCGCGGCAAGTTGTCTGCAAAACTCTTTAACGACAATCCCATTGCGGCGCGTTGTTATGCGTTCAGGGAAGAAACACAGCACTTCTTTGTAAAAGATCACGAACATCCCTATATCCAAACCCAACCCTTTGACTGGATTCGCGGTTACCAGGTTGGTGGAAAGTCGCTACTGTGGGGCCGGTGGACGCAGCGCTGGAGTGATCTTGATTTTGAAGCGAACGCAAAAGATGGTATCGCCACCGACTGGCCTATCCGGTACAAGGATATTGCGCCATGGTATAGTTATGTCGAAAAGTTTGCTGGTATCAGCGGCAACCGTGATGGACTTCCACAAGTGCCGGACGGAGAATTTTTACCTCCGATGGAAATGACGGTGGTTGAAAAACACCTGAAAGCCAGTATTGAACACAATTTTCCCGGCAGAAACCTGATCATCTCCAGAACAGCCAATCTTTCCAAAGCATTGAACGGCAGAGGCCCTTGCCAATACAGGGACCTGTGTTTCAGGGGATGTCCATTTGGGGGGTATTTCAGCAGTAACGCTACCACTCTCCCTGCTGCAATGGCTACCGGCAACCTGACCATTCGCCCGTTTTCTGTTGCGCATTCGATTATCTATGACGAGCAAACGCAGAAGGCCAAAGGCGTGCGGGTGATTGATGCTGGTACGCTCAAAACAACTGAGTATTTTGCAAAGGTCATCTTCGTCAACGCTGGCACTTTAAACTCCACATTACTCTTGCTAAATTCTACCTCTTCAAGATTTCCCAATGGCATGGGTAATGACAGCGGCGCCCTGGGGCACTACCTGATGGATCATAACTACCGTGGCAGGATTTTTGGAGAACATGCGGGCTTTAAAGATACTTACTATTACGGTCGCCGGCCTACCGGCGTATACATACCCCGGTTCAGAAATCTAACGGATAAAAAAGAAGTTGATTTTTTAAGAGGATATGCCTTCGCCTGCAGCAGTCACCGGCCGCAGGGAAATGCATCAGGCAGCCCGCAGATTGGAAAAGCGTTTAAAGATAGTTTGACAGAACCGGGACCCTGGCAGATGAATATGACCGGCATGGGAGAATGCCTCCCCGAAGCAGGTAATAAGGTAAGCTTAAGCCAGGATAAAAAAGACCAGTGGGGCATGCCATTGCTCAACATTGATTGCAGTTTCCGGTCGAATGAAATAGTAATGCTGCGCGATATTTTGCAAACAGGCGCGGAAATGCTTGATCGCGCAGGTTTTAAAAACATTACCCAATTGGATTCACAGCAGGCGCCTGGCCTCGGCATCCATGAAATGGGCACTGCAAGGATGGGACGTGATCCGAAGACTTCCGTGCTAAACGGTCATAACCAGGTATGGGGCGCACCCAATGTTTTTGTTACCGACGGCGCATGCATGACATCCGGCGGTTGTCAAAACCCGTCCCTTACGTACATGGCCTTAACTGCACGTGCGGTGGACTATGCGGTAGAAGCACTTAAAAAGAGAAATTTATAATGAAGATCAAATTCTTTTGCCCCCGCTGGGGCGCTGAACATATTCCATGGGATCCTTTTTGTGCAATGGTTAAAGAAGCTGGCTTTGATGGCGTGGAAACGCCTATTCCTTTTGAGCAGGATGAAAAGGATATTATTACAACCGCGCTGCAGCGTCACAACCTGCTGTTAATTGGCCAGTTTTACCAATCATTTGAGCAGGATATCGCTGCTCATAAAGAAAGTTTCCAGGCACACCTGGAAAACCTTGCAGCTTTACACCCTGTCTTAATCGATTCACAAACCGGCAAGGATTATTACACGGCTGATCAAAACCGGGAATTATTCGAGCTGGCTACGAAAGTAACGAATGACACCGGCGTTATCATTGCTCATGAAACCCACCGGAATAAGGCCCTCTTCGCTGCACATATCGCAGCCCAATTGCTTATCGAAAACCCGGCTATCGTTATCACGGCTGATTTCTCCCACTGGTGTAATGTATCGGAGAGTTTATTGGAGCAGCAAGCAGCTGCAGTCGCGCTGGCGGTGAGCAGATCAGTTCACATACATGCGCGGGTGGGCCATGCAGAATCGGCACAGGTATCCGATCCGCGTGCCCCTGAATGGCAAACCGAACTTGCCGCCCATCTTCATTGGTGGGATCAGATTGTAGCCGGCCGGCTTAAACAAGGCGCGTCCCTGTTAACCATTACCCCGGAATTTGGCCCGGCTCCCTATATGCCGGCGCTTCCCTTTACGAAGATGCCGGTAGCCAACCAATGGGATATTAATGTGTACATGATGAATTTATTAAAGGAACGGTATGAAAGATAATATCCATAGCCGCAGCACATTGAATCATAAATAAGCTGATCAGTGACTTCTCATAAGATAATGTACGGGTTATTGAATGGGTCATTATCATCATCCCGTTTACCAAGGAAATTTTTCGTAAACCATTTTTTGGCCGGAATCCAGATTGATAGGTATAAATAATTAAATAGCAGGTGCTTCATACGCTCTCTTTTTACGATTTAAACACTTAGATTCATAATCCGGAACGTTTCTTTGATAATCTTCTTTGAGTTGTTAAGAAATTCAGTTAATGAGCAGCCCAGGCAGGCAATCATGGTATAACGCATTGCATGCTCCTTAATAAGTTCAATCCGCAAAGGGTAGTGCGCAACATCGACAAAATCACCTTCCAATTCGTGGAATAAATCAATCACATATATTTCATTTGCACCAAGGCTAAATCGCGCAATTTCAATAAACGCAGACTGTACTTTCATAGAAACCCTGATAAAGTATTTTTCTTCAGTCATGGCCATTGATTTAATAACGTGAATGCCAGTGATCAGGATAGAGCTTGCCCACTGGGCAAGCTCTATAAATTACCCTAATGGATTTCAATCATCCGTGGAGGCTTTTGTTTGGCTTCTTCTTTTTTGGGAATATGCAAACGCAGTACACCGTTTTCATAATGCGCTGTGATCTTAGTTTCGTCCATTACCTGTTTATGAAGTTCAAACTGGCGTTGGAACGATTGGTAGCTAAATTCTCGTCGGGTATAGTTGCCATTCTGCTGCTGCACGTTAGCCTCTTTTTCAGAGGCGATGGTTAGCACATCATCTTCCAGCGTAACACGAAAATCATTTTTCTCCATGCCTGGTGCGGCTACTTCTACTTCAAAGGCGTCGGATGTTTCTTTGATGTTAACGGCAGGAACGGTGGTGCTGGTGGTCGAAAAGTTATTGTTTCGCCAGTTAAAAAGTTCGTGGCTGAAAAAGTCATCGAACACCGCAGGGAATATGCTGCCATTGCGTTTAACGATAGACATAGAACATGCGTTTTAATAGTTAACAATAAAGTAGTATTTAAATATGGTTGATCAACCACATCACAAAAAATCAAACCTTGTACCAGGCAAAACAAAGCTGATTTTTTTTCAGTTTTCGCTGACAATTTTTCGCTGCACCGGTAGAGGTTCTCCGAATTATTGGCAGTCGCACCGCCGGTTTCATGCGTAAAAACGGGAGTTACTCTTTCTTAATCCAGGTAATTTTCGCCCCTGATTGGTCAATTAATTTATGTAAATTAACATTGGATACCCCATATCGCGGAGGTTGCTCAAACTGCTCCATTATCACGAAATCGGCCTCTTTCAGCAATGCATATATAGCCGCTTTTGCTGGTTTTTTTAACCGCCGGATTTCGAATCTGACCTTTTCTGTTAAACACATATCTTCTGCGAGTTTCATATTGTCTGCGATAATCTGGTCATTATCGTTCACAACATCAGAACGCTCGCTTTGGTTTTCAACCGCATTCATGTCACTGGGGAAAACATAACCAACGCCTTCCACATTTACGTCACTCAGGAAAAGCATTATTAAGGTGGAATCTGCGCCTTGGACCGATTTAATGGCAGTATTGATAACGTCAGGGGGGAAGCATGTACCGTTAAAAATAGCAAGCGTAGTAGGCATTTTTTTATTAAAGTTCAGCTGATTTTTCGGGAAATAAAAGCCTTTACAAAATGATAATCTTCAAGGATTAGGCGATAGGCGTTCTGTAAACACAAAATCACCTATCCGATCTAAATGTTTTGAAACCATCCTATAAAGCAATTGCATTGTACGGCTTAGCCGGCGACATGGCTGCTGTCTGTTAGGATGGCCGGGAAAAAATATCACCGCTACCAGGAGGCACTTCTGAAAAGTGTGAAGAAGCTGTAAAAGTTTATAACGGTTTTGATGTCACATTCTTCACCGTTGCATCATTCTCTTTCAACCAGGCTTCCAGTTCCTTCAAACGTTGAACCTGTGCGGGGCGTGGGTTAATGAACGTACGAACTTTTTTTACGAGCGCCAGGGCATCGTTGTAGGTGGCCCCCATTTTAAGCAGGTAAGCGATGGCCATGCTGGGTCCGCGCCCAAGCCCTTGCCGGCAGTGAATGTAAATTTTACCGCCATTGCTGATCTCCTGGTGGGCAAATGCTGCACCCTTTAGCAAATCCTGTAACGTAGGCGGTGTATTGTCTGCGGTAGGTAAATGCAGGTAATGAAAACCTTCATATTGTGCTTCTGTGTAAATGGAATGAATGCGCATATTAATGATGCCGGTAATTCCGATAGATTTTAGTTTGCTTAATCCCCGCAGGTTGTATTGCCCGCCCAGAAATAAATTGGGTGTTATTTGGCTGTGCTTAAGTGTCGGTATCCCTGCAATAAGTCTGTAAGCCTGATCCCAGAGCTTCTGGAAAAAGATGACCACTATTAACCAGATACTTTTAATTCGTCTCATCTGCATTGTTTTTGGGATAAGCAATGTGCAGTGACGCGGGAGCTATACTGATGTTTAGCTCACTGGCGCGTTGGGGTTGGTCGTCACACAAAAAATCTATAGGTGTGCTGCTGGTAATCTTTATGTGCTGCAGTTTTTGGTGGTGAAGCAGCGGTGATTCTTTCTGCAATAAAATGCTGCCTGAAACCTGCAACAACTTCAGTATGCTGCTTTCATCAAGCGAAACCAGGTCCAGCCATCCATCAGATACGCTGATGCCCGGCAGAAAGGACATGCCCTTCACGCCGATATTGCCGGCATTGGTTACGGTTAAACCTACTGCTGTTAATGCACTATTTTCTCCGTCCACGTTTACCTGGAAAGTGGTGCCCTGCTTCGGCATTTCCCGAAAAGCCGTTAATCCATAGGCCCATTGACCAAAGCGTTCTTTTGTCTCCGGGCTGGTTTCTGTAATCATATCTGCCAGTATGCCAATATTAACCCTGATCAGGAAAGGGCATCCATTAATGATACCCATATCAACAGCCTTGATCTCAAAATCACCGGATGCCAGCAAGACCAGTGCTTCTGCTGTGGTGGCAGGCATGCCGATTTCCTTTGCCATTACATTGGCTGTGCCACCGGGCAATATAAACAGTGGTGTAATGCTGTTATGTAACGCTTTTGCGGCTTCCATAACAGTGCCGTCACCACCATACACTGCAACCAGTTGCGTAGTGCCCTTAATGGCTGCTATGGCGCGTTGGAGGTGTTCGGGTGAAGTGGTGATACTGATGTCAAATGATGCAGGACTTTCGAGGAAAGCTTCCCGGATCAGGTCTGCAACCGGCTCCTCTGTTCCTGCCGAAGGATTGATGATAAAATGAATGTCTGTTGGCATAGTGGTTTACATAGTTTAGTCAACATTTGCGCCATGATTTAAGGGCGTAGGGCTTTATCTATACGAACTGGCTGATCCACTGAATGCCACAGGCCACGACAGCGGTAATGGGTATTGTAATGATCCATGAGGCAACCATATTGGTGGAGACACCCCAGCGCACTGCAGACAGGCGCTTTGTGATGCCTGCGCCCATAATTGCCCCTGCAATGGTGTGCGTGGTGCTTACAGGTATGCCCAGCGCACTGGTGCCGAAAAGGGTGATGGCACCGGCTGTTTCTGCAGAGAAGCCCTCAAAAGGTGTGAGATGGGTAATGCGGGAACCCATTGTTTTAACGATACGCCAGCCGCCCAGCAAGGTGCCTATTGCCATGGCACCGTGGCAGCTTAGTACCACCCAAAGCGGGATCGTTGCATTGGCAGGCAGCTGTTTGGTGCTGATTAATGCGACGAAAATGATACCCATGTTTTTTTGCGCATCATTTGTTCCATGCCCCAGGCTGTAGGCTGCGGCGGAAAACAGTTGCAGCCGCCTGAAAAGCTGGTGTGTTTTTGAAGGCCGGGAATTTTTTAAGAGATTCAGCAATGTGAAAGAGAAAATCATGGAAACAATCATCCCGATAAGTGGTGCAAGCACGATAAACGCGATGATTTTAAATACCTCGGAATAAATAACCGCATGCCATCCGGCGTGCGCAATGGCGGCCCCCACAAAGCCACCCATGAGCGTGTGGGATGAACTGGAGGGAATACCCAGCCGCCAGGTGACGAGGTTCCAGGCAATAGCAGCGACCAATCCGCTCAGAATTACCGGAAGGGTCACAAATTCAGTGCGCACAATGCCCTTCGCAATGGTATCTGCCACGTGCAAACCAAAAAACAAGTATGCAATAAAATTGAAGAAGGCTGCCCAAATCACTGCCTGTGCAGGCGTAAGCACACGTGTGGTAACAATTGTGGCGATGGCATTAGCCGCGTCATGAAACCCATTGATCACATCAAATGCCCACCCAAGGATAATAACCAGCAACAGTAAACCCATCATAGTCTCGTTTAAATAGCTAAAACTATGCAGGTCAACTTTGTTGCCATAAAAGCGGCGTTAGCAAAAAGATAATGCTGTGTTAACGTGCCGCAGCTGTTTCAGTAGGCCAAAGCAGCCCGGGGCCGCTGCCAGCTCGCCATTGGCACCGCCAAACTGTTCGGGTAGCAGGGTGGCAAAAGCCGGGGCTAATAAAAGCACTGTGGAAAAATGTAACAGCGAATATCCCCATCCAGGCTGAAAAGCCTGCCCGGTGCGAACCCCATGAGCAATCAGGAAGCGCCCCTTAAAATAACGACGCAACAGTGAATTGGCACATGAATGGTTACTCGATTTACTGCGGACGCGGTTGCACCAACGTCTGTTATCACATTAAACAAGCCATATGAAAGCAGTTATTCTACTGGGTACACTCAAAAAAAGCGGGCAATCCAATACGGAAATATTAACGGAGTTTTTCGTGAACAAGGCAAAAACGAAGGGCCTGGATTGTGAAGTGATCAAACTGGTAAACGAAAACATCCTGCCCGGCACGGCTATGGACATGGGGGCAGGTGATGCCTGGCCGGCCATCCTGCAAAAGCTGGAGCAGGCTTCCATTATCATTCTTGCCACACCGATCTGGTGGGGTACACACTCTTCTGAAATTCAAAAAGTGATCGAGCGCCTGGATGCCGTGCACGATGAGATCCTGGCCGGCAAAGAATCCCGGCTGGCGAATAAGGTCGGTGGCGTGATCATCACCGGTGATTCCGATGGCGCGGAGCATATCATCGGCAGTGTGGCCAATTTCTTCACCAGCATCGGCCTGGTGTTGCCTTCTTACACGTCGCTGTCAGTACTGTGGGAAGGCCAGAAAAAAGACGCCGCTACAACCAAAGAAGAATGCTTAAAAAAATACGAAGCGGACTACGCCTCCACCGCTGAAAAGATGGTGGCGCAGCTGGTAAAATATGCCAGCTAACAAACGCATGACTAAATCATCTTTATGAAAATACTATCCATGGCGGCACTGCTGCTGGGCCTTTGCACGCGCTTGTTTGCGCAAGATTACGTTTCGCCGGTAAAGCCTGCAGAAACCGGTAAATCACCGGGTGTAAAAGTAAAACTGTTAAGCACGGTGGGTGAAACAAAGACCTATGCGCTGATCTTTTCCACGGGCGATGAAGTGGTATCCGGGCTCACGGAGTTTGCCCAAAAGTATAACGTGAAGAGCGCGCATTATACGGCCATTGGCGATGCCACTTCTGCTAAGGTAGGCTGGTATGATAAGAGCCGGAAGATGTTTAAGGTGATCCCCATACCCGAGCCTTCGGAAGTTACTTCGCTGGTGGGTGATGTAGCCGTATTCGGCGGCAAGCCTGTAGCGCATTCGCATGTAAACGTGGCGACAGAGGATGGTCTTACACACGGCGGCCACCTGCTGCAGCTGATTGTAGGGCCTACGCTGGAGCTGATCATCACTGTAGAGCCAACACCGATGTATAAGGTATTGAACGAAGAATTTGGTGCAGGGGTGATAGATCCGACCAAAACGGAATAAATTTTTCGTTTATTCCTTGTCCTTCAGCACGCAGGCCACCGCCCCTGCTACAATGCCGCCCAGGGTATAAAGGCCAATGGTGAGTAGCTTTGTTTTGTCTGACTTCCCCGCAAAGGCAGGATTTAGGCCGAGTGGCTCCGGCAGCGCCACCGCACCCACACCTGCCGAAACACCTAGTGCAATGCCGGTTGTCACACTGGCCTTGGGCGCCAGTCCCACCAGGCTATAATACAACGTGTTGGCTATAATATCGCCTGCAAACGTGTAGCGGCGCAGGTTTACGCGGGAAGGCAGTGTAATGCCTGCCTTGGTAAGGCTGTGCTTCAGGGCTTGCTTGCCAAGCTTGTCCATGCGTGGGGCATCATCTACATTGTCTTTTAGTAATTGATGGGCAATGGTAAGTGCGGCAGCGCCGGCAAGGCCACTGGCCAGTGATTTGAGTAAATTCATGGAGATGGGTTTTATACCCGTTACTACAATCTAAATTCGGGCCAGCGGGGTATTTGCAGGCCATTATACTACTGGCATGCTTTTATAGCTTATATCAGTATAAAACCTATTAATAATGCCTGCTGTAACCCTGAAAAAGACCGCCGGCGAAACTGCATCACCCAAAAAAGTAACGGCAGCACGACACGCACCGCCAGATTAACCACCCGCAAACCCGCTTCGGCAAATGATTCTACGCCCGAAGGCGAAACAGAACCCGCGTTGCGTGAACGCTTCGTTGATGAAATAAAAGGCATTTGCCGGGCAGGAAAGAAACTGGTAAAAACGATCCCCAAACTCGCAAAGACAGCAATGTCTGAGGAATTAAAGAACGCTTTTTCCACACATCTGGAACAAACCCAGGGGCATGAAAGTAGAACAGTATGAAAGGAACAAGCGTAGCCGCATGTGCACACCATTTAAAACCTATTATATGGACCAGGCAACAATTGAAAAACAAGCCAAGACACAGGACCACCAACCAGGTACTGAGTTTGATATGACACCCAAACCGGAATACATCAAAGCAGGCTACAAGCCTTCCGGCAAACTGACCGGCAAGGTAGCGCTGATCACCGGTGGCGATAGCGGCATTGGCCGCGCGGTAGCCGTACACTATGCAAAAGAAGGCGCTGATGTGGCGATTGTATATTTTAACGAAGACCAGGACGCCGAAGAAACCAGGCAGGCTGTGGAGGCGGCGGGTAAACGCTGCTTGCTGCTACCAGGCGATGTAAAAGACAGTGGCTTTTGCCGGCAGGCCGTAGAACAGACCGTGGCTGAACTTGGTGGCTTAAACATTTTGGTCAATAACGCGGGTATGCAGATACCGCAAAAAGACCTGCGCAGCATCAGCGACCAGCAACTGGCAGAAACGTATGAGACCAACATCTTTGCGTACTTCTATTTTGCCAAAGCTGCGCTGGAGCACCTGCGGGAAGGTGATAGCATTATTAATACCACCTCTGTAACGGCTTACCGTTCTTCACCCGGGCTGATAGATTATTCATCTACAAAGGGCGCCATCACTTCATTTACCCGGTCACTGGCTACTAACCTGGCCAAGCAAAAGATCCGCGTAAACGCGGTAGCGCCGGGGCCGGTATGGACGCCGCTGATCGTTTCCACCTTTGATGAAGAGAAAGTAAAATCCTTTGGCAAAGAAACCGCGATGGAACGGGCAGGCCAGCCTTCAGAGCTGGCACCTGCCTATGTATTCCTGGCGTCAGATGACGCTTCGTTTATTACAGGCCAGGTGATACATGTGAACGGTGGAGAGGTCGTGAACGGATAAAATAAAACCCGCCTGCATAACAAGGCCGGTTGCGACAAACAACCGGCCTGTTGCTTATTTACCGATGTACGTCCGGCTTATTTTTTTGCAGCCGCTTTTTTACTGGTAGCCTTCTTTGCAGCCGCCTTTTTAGGCGCTGCTTTTTTATGGGCAGCCTTTTTGGCCGCCTTTTTCGGAGCAGCCTTCTTAGCGGCCGCTTTTTTCGGAGCTGCCTTTTTTGCCGCTGCTTTCCTGGTTGCTGCCTTTTTGGTTGCCGCCTTTTTCGCAGCTGCCTTCTTCGGTGCCTTTGCGCCTTCTTTGCGCGCTTCAGATAAACCAATGGCAATGGCTTGTTTGCGGCTGGTTACTTTTTTACCGCTGCCGCTTTTGAGCGAACCGGATTTTTTTTCATGCATTGCTTTTTCAACCTTTTCGCCTGCATGTTTAGAATACTTAGCCATAATAGGTGAATTTATAATTAGGAATCAGTAAGCCTTCAAAATGCCTGCAATCTGTATACCATAACAATCCGGGCTGTCCCCGTTATTTTCCTTTCACCTGGAAATAAATCAAAGTGACCGCGGCCGCTGTCATAACCACCAGCGTGGTAAAGCCCAGTATATTGCTG
Source organism: Deminuibacter soli (assembly GCF_003412455.1). Lineage (GTDB taxonomy): Bacteria > Bacteroidota > Bacteroidia > Chitinophagales > Chitinophagaceae > Deminuibacter > Deminuibacter soli. The sequence goes on from NZ_QTJU01000007.1 coordinate 155,225, forward strand.
AGTGTTCCATTGGTATGCTTTTGCATGATCTTCGGGTTATTGCAGATATGCAGGATGACTGCAATCATCACCGGCGCCGTTACACCATAGAGGATGGCTGTGTACACGAGTGCCTTCATGGGGCTCAGGCCCACAAAGTTGATTGCCAGCCCAACACCGAGTGATAGGAGTATGATGGCATAAAAGCCTTTGGCCTCATAGTATTTTTTATCCAGGCCCTGGCTCCAGCCAAAGGTTTCACTGACGATGTAGGAGAGCGAACCCGCCAGAATCGGGATGGCGAGAAAGCCTGTGCCCAGCACACCCACCGCAAAGAGGGCATAGGACATTTTACCCGCCAGCGGCTCCAGTGCCTTGGCTGCTTGTTCTACGGTATCAATCTGCTTGATATGGCCATGCAGTACCACACCGGTGGTAAGAATGATAAAAAACATGACCAGGTTGGAAGCAAACATACCGGTATTCACATCCTGCTTCATATCGGAAAGCACACGGCGGCTTACCACGAGCTTACGCGGTTTGTGCTGCTGGTCTTCGGCCTCCATGGTGGTTTGCCAAAAAAACAGGTAAGGAGAGATCGTGGTGCCGAGGATGGCTACCAGTGTTTGAATAAAGTCTTTATCAAAATGAATGGTTGGTACAAACGTATTGCGCAAAACCGAACCCCAATCCGGTTTGATCAGGAAGGGTACTATGATATAGAGCAGCATACTAAGGCATAGCCATTTTAAGATGGAAGAGATCTTCTGGTAAGGAAACTGAACGATGGCAAACATGAGTAGCGCGGTGATCACAATACAAAACAGGTAGGCTGGAACCTTGGGCAGCAGAAGGTGGGAGACTGCGCCCATACCGGCAATGTCAGAGCCGATATTGAGCACCGTCGCCGGCACCGAGAACACCAACATGAGGTATAAGATAAACTTGGAGTAGTTGTGCTTTAAGGTATGGGTGAGCCCTTCGCAGGTGACCAGGCCAATGCGCGCGCACATACCCTGTATGGAGGCCATGAGGGGAAAGGTGATGAGCGCGGTCCAGAGCGTGGCTAGCCCAAACTGGGCCCCGGCCTGGGAATAGGTGGCAATGCCGGACGGATCATCATCACCTGCGCCGGTGACCAGGCCCGGGCCTAATATCTTAAAAAAATGCCGGAGACCTTTGTGTTGTGACTTATTGGTTTTCATATGGCGTTGTTTACTGCCTGCAGGCCCTGTAATAATTTATCGAGTACCTGGTCGGTATAAAACAGCTGTACTTGCAGGGCGTCTGTTTCCGTCGTATCAATCCTTCCCTTGCGCAGGATGGTAAGCCCCTGGCAAATGGCGTAATAGGCATATAGTTCGTTCACGCCTTTCTCCGGCATGGTAGCGGCATAGCCGGTAATGCCAATACCATAGGAAGCAGTGAAATTATGCGCTACCTGCAAGGCCATCTGGATGGCGACATTTTCAGAGACGCAATTGCAGGCTTCCGCCTCTATGGGTTCTATCATCAGGTGCCGGGCCTTTTGTCCCAAATTGTACACAGTTATCCCACCCTGGTAGAAAAGGGCTGCACCTTCCGCTTGCGAGAAAGCGGCCTGTAAATGCCCGGAAGTCACGCTTTCCGCCACAGCAATGGTTTGATGCGCATTAGTGAGATAGGTTTTGATCCTATTTATCTTATCCAAAGAATACATGCCATGCCTTTACCAATAAAGCCTCCTAAATCTGTACCAGCCTGATAGCTGGCAGTTTATTTGAGGTAAGAACCGGTAACATTAACCTGCGATATGAATTTATTTTATCAACTCTTTGGGGAGGGCAAAGACTTGAATGCCCTGCAAATGAGCATGCGCTGCCTGGTGGTGTTTTGTATGGCCCTGTTGCTGATTCGTGTGGCAGGCATCCGTGCTTTCGGCAAACGTTCCAGCTTTGACAATGTGGTCACGATTATGCTGGGCGCAGTATTGAGCCGCGCGGTGGTGGGGGCATCTGGTTTTGTGCCCACGGTGGCGGCTTCGCTGGTGATGGTGGTACTGCACCGGGTGATCGGCATGCTAACCTTACAGCCCTCTGCATTCAGCAGGCTGGTCAAAAGTGAACCTGCGCTGTTGTTCGAAGGTGGCCAGCCAGTAAAAGCCAATATGAAAAAGGTACAAATCAGCCTGCAGGATATGCAGGAGGCAGTACGCAAGCAGCTGCACCAGGATAGTTTTGACAAAGTGCAGAAAATTTATATAGAGCGGGATGGTACATTAAGTATCATCACTGATCACAGCTAACCCGTTGACATAACAACGACAGAAAATGATGACATCAACAAAAAATGAATATCTATGGAATACGTAGACGTAGTAATTGAAACACCTAAGTCCAGTGCCCAGAAATACGACTATGACCCGCTGACGCGGTTTTTCAGGATGAGCAAGATCCTGCCATCGGGTATGGTATTTCCCTACGACTTTGGCTTTATACCAGAAACAAAGGGGGAAGATGGCGACCCGCTGGATGTGATTGTAATTTCTGAGTTCAACAGTTTCCCGGGTGTGATTATCAAATGCCGGGTAGTGGGGGCCATCACCGGAGAGCAGTCTGCAGGCAAGAACAGTAAAAAGCTGATCCGCAATGATCGCTTTATCGCCATACCTAAATACTCCAACATTTTCCAAAATATAAAAGAGGTAGATGAGCTGCCAGGGCCTATTCTAAAGGACCTGGAAGCTTTTTTCGCGGATTACAATAAGCTGGAGGGGAAAGAATTTAAACCGGGCAGCAGGCTGGGTGCCAAGAAAGCGCTGGCGCTGATCCAGCAGGGATAAACAATAAAATGGTGTTGATAAAGAAGTTTGCCTGCAGGACTGACCAGGTATAAAAACCGCTTCCAAATGAAAGCGGTTATTTTTTACACGGGGTTTTCGATATGGCTACAACTGATGGAAAACGAACGTCAATATTTTTTCAATAACACGGTCAGGTTTTACTTATGTAAAGCACCAGCGTTAACCCGCGAAGGCTTGTCAATTCCCTGTACAATTGAAGTTGCGCTGATAGCAATGGCTTTAATAATTTCTGACATATTGGCCACATCCAAAGTGTTAAGTTCGTCACTTACCTTGTGATAATTGGGTTCATGATCCATTTTTGAGGTGGAAATAGTATGGGCCGGCACACCAAGACGAGCTAAAGTTGCATTATCAGAACGATAAAACAGTTGCTGATCTGGATAGGGGTCGGCATAGAAATTAAAATCACTGCCAGCCAGGTTTTTCTCCAATATTTTACCCATGTCGGTCTTGTCATAACCCGTAATATAGGCAGTATTCTTTCCCCATTTTGATTCTGTACCGATCATCTCAATATTAAGCATTGCGGTGACATCGTTGGGGCTGGCAAACTGGTTGGAGAAATATTGAGAACCATAACAACCCACTTCTTCTGCCGTAAATGCAACAAAAACCAGGGTGCGTTCATTGTTATGGAACGCTTTGAAATAACGTGCCAGCATGATTACCCCTGTAACGCCAGCTGCGTCGTCGTTAGCACCATTATAAATCGAATCGCCATTTTCAGGTTTATCAGCGATGCCCAAATGATCGTAGTGGCCTGAAAATATAACATATTCATTTTTTTTCACCGTACCCGGAATAATGCCTACTACGTTTGTTAATACCGGTTCAGTAATTGTTTGTTTAATATGGATAGTAAACTTTTCAGGCAACTGCTGGGCCAGTACCAATACGGAAGAGTGGTTGTTGCCATTTTTAAAACGCAGACTACCAAACCGCCGGATTCTGGGGAAAATCCCGGCGAGCGAAGAATCAACTAGTATCAATGTATTTTTAGTTATAAGAGAAATACTATCGATAAAGCCACGCAGTTCAGCATATGATTTAAGTTTCTTAATCGCGTAGCCCGATTTTTCGGTAAGGTCAATTTCTGGCCGGCCGCTGAAGGCTATTACTTTGTCTGCATCAAGTGAGCCATCTCCCCAAACAATTTTTACCCCGGCAGGCTTTGCATTGAGCATAGAAAAACGTTGAAGATAGCTGCTATCGCCATATAAGGATTTCAGTCCGGCCCTTTTAAATTCCCCTGCAATAAATGTAGCGGCCTTTTCACCTCCAGGCGTTCCGGGCTTACGTCCCTGCATATCGTCAGCTGAGAGTGCGCGTTCAATTTTTTCAACCGCGTCGGTGTTGATAATCTGGTTAATATTTTGCGCGTAGGAACTGCATGGGTTGGCAGCTGCTAATAACACAACACCGAAAATTAAAACTTTCATCATATTGTCTGCTTAATATTTAATATGTCCAAGTCGCCGGCTTATGCAGCTTATGCGATGAACAGGGCAAAGTTGGTTTTAAGTTGCGCACCATATATGTACATATCACATATTAACTGACATTTTTCATCGAAGCTGTCAGCGTCTGGCATTGTGGGTAAAAAAATCCAATATTTCCTGCGGCATAATTCAAGGCCGGCCAAACTGTGGAACGGAACGATTTTAGCCGCTTTAAGGTATGACTGATCTTATACAACGATTAAAAAAATTCAACGGGCCGTTATTGCCTGACATGGTGCAATTAAAGTATGAGGCAATGGCCCAATCCCCATTTCGCTTTTTACGCGGCACCTGCCATTTATTTTATGAAGACCTGGCTAATAGCAGCCCGCTGCCGCTGGCACCGCTTACCTGGGTTTGTGGTGATTTGCACATGGAAAACTTCGGTAGCTACAAAGGGGATAATAAGCTGGTATACTTTGACCTTAACGACTTTGATGAAAGCGTGCTGGCACCGGCTACCTGGGAGGTTGTACGCATGGTAACCAGCATTTTTGTAGCCTTTGATACCCTCAACATTGAGCCGGTTAAGGCGGAAAACATGGCGCAGTTATATGTGCGGTCTTATGCCCAAACGCTGGCGCACGGCAAGGCCATAAGCCTGGATCCGAGAACGGCTGACGGCATTGTATGCGATTTTTTAACCCGTGCTGCCAAACGTACAGTAAGAGATGTTATCCGCAAACGTACCGTCAAAAAAAAGAAAAGGTTATTGTTATCGCTTGCCGATGAAAGGCATTTTAAACTGGACAAACAGTTGCGTAAAAAGTTAAAGGATCACATCAATGAATGGATTAAAACCAGCAATGAAGGGCCATATAACTTCGAAGTAATAGGCAGCGTGTTCCGCCTGGCAGGTACCGGCAGCATCGGGGTAAAGCGCTATCTGTTACTACTCAAGAGTACCAATACAAAAAGCCGCTATCTTTTCCTGGATATGAAACAAGCCAGGCCATCGTGCGTTCAACCGAATGTGCCTGTTCAGCAGCTGCAATGGGAAACAGAGGCGGCTCGCATAATCGCGGTGCAACAACGTATGCAAAATGTATGCGCATCCCTGCTAAGCACCACAACATTTGAAGGTGAATCTTACGTACTGCAGGAGCTGCAGCCTGTAAAGGATACCATTGAAGTCAAATTGCTGAGAGAAAATTACCGTGATATGTATGTTGTTATTGATAACATGGGCATGCTTACCGCGTCTGCGCAATTACGCAGCGGCGGAATACAGGGCTCTTCGATTATCGATGATCTGATGGCTTTTGGTAAAACGGAAGGTTGGCAGGATGCTATAGTCAGTTATGCCCGCAACTATGCATCACGCATAAAGGATATGTACAACGAATACCTGCGTGCTTACAGGGAAGGGGCTTTCGTATCTGCCTGATGACTACGCTAAATGCCGTTTGGCAACTCCCTGGGACTATTTTACAAGGAAGAGCGGCCAATAGCCATATCCGGACCGGCATATCCACTAACAAAAAAATGAACCAATTGCAAAATAAATTGTCGTTAATACAAAGCGCTTGCAAGTGCGAAATGTGCCTTGTAAAGCAAAAAATAGCAGTTGTGCCATAACAAAGGCAAGAGACCAGACATTGTTATTCAAATAACGAATACTGGAACAAGCATCAATTCTTAAGAAATATATAATATGGATACACAAGCAATGACCTATGATAGCAATGGGTACCTGATAGTCCCTGATGCTAGTCTGTATTACGAAGTGAAAGGACAGGGCCCTACACTGATTCTTATACCGGGAGCAAATGGTGACGCCGTGATATTTGCCCCCATCCGTGCATTTCTCAGCAAAAATTTCCGGGTGGTAACTTACGATCGCCGGGGATTTTCGCACAGCACGCTCAATGACGGTTACGATTTCAAGGATCGCCTTTCAGATGATGCCGATGATGTTGCCGCGCTTATTGCCCATCTATCAGATGACGGGAAAGCCTATGTTTTGGGAAGCAGTTCCGGCGCTATTGTTGCGCTGAAAACGCTGCTTACACATGCTGACAAAATAGAACTGCTGGTATCGCACGAGCCTCCCGCTATCGAGCTTTTCGGGAACAAGGGAAATTGGGGCGACTTCTTCCGACAGGTTCATAAAACCTACGAGACGGAAGGAATGAAGGCTGCCATGATCGAATTTGTAAGTGGTAACATTGACGAGAAGGACGCTGCGGCCATGCAAAATAAGGATCTCGACCCCAACAGCCAGGCGGCGAAAAATTCCAAATACTGGTTCGACCACGAGCTGCCGGTATATCCTTATACAAAGTGGACAACGACCGATTTTAAACCATACAAGAATAAATTATTGCTGGCCAACGGACTGGATTCTGAAAGCTATTTTACCACTTTCGCAAATTTGAATCTTAGTAAGGATCTTGGCCTTAGTATCCTTTCGGTTCCCGGCGGACACCTGGGTTATGCCTTTGACCCGCAACCGTTCTCAGAAATCCTCACCAGCGCCTTGCTAAATAAATAAGCTTGCCAATAAACACGGAACAAATGAAAATAATAACATTTGAAGAGCATGCCAGTGACAAAGCAATCGCTGCTGCCAGTGCCAGGTATATCGGGGAAACATTTCCCAATATAAAGCACATGAACGCGCCAGGAATGACGGCCGTGCCCAAGTTGGGTGCGCTTGACGACCTGGGAGAACGGCGCCTTGCGGATATGGATGCAAATGGCATAACCATGCAAATTATATCCTATTCCAACCAGCCACAGCTGCTGCCGGGCAAGGAGGCAATTCCACTTACACAAGATGCCAATGATCGGTTGGCTGCTGCCATAAAAGCGTATCCTGACCGTTTTGGAGCCTTTGCAACGCTTCCCTGGTCTGCTCCGGAAGCAGCGGCGGATGAATTGGAACGCGCCATTACCGGTTTAGGCCTTAATGGAGCACTCATCACAGGTCGTCCATCTGCAGAGGCCATTTTTCTGGATGATAAGCGCTACTGGCCAGTGTTGGAAACGGCCGCCCGGCTGAATGTACCAATATACATACATCCGGGATTTCCTGGTTTAAATATTCAAAAAGACTATTATTCCGGCTTTAGTCCCCTCGTGGAAACTGCCTTTTCCTTATACGGTTGGGGATGGCATGCGGAAGCCGGCATCCAGGTGATTCGTATGATATTATCCGGGATTTTCGATAAATATCCCAACCTGCAGCTTATCGCGGGACATTGGGGTGAAATGGTTCCTTTCTTTTTGGAAAGGCTTGATATGAGTATGCCTAAGAGCCTTACCAAATTAGAGAAAAATATTTCTGAATATTTTAGGGCGCATGTGTATGTTACCCCGAGCGGCATGTTTTCTTACCCGCAATTAAAGTATGTTATGGATACTATAGGAATTGAAAGGATTCTTTATTCGGTGGATTATCCATACATCGAGGACAATGGTAAGGCCGTTGCATTTCTGAAGAATGCACCCATCAGCCAGGATGAAAAAGAGATGATCGCGTATAAAACGGCAGAACGATTACTGAAGCAATAACAGTAATGTAACCATTTATGGAATGTATCTGTCTTATTGATGGTAGAATCTATTAGCGATGCTTTCTTTGCGGTACGGTCAACTGAAAACGTTGCAATGCCGTCGCCGGTAATATTGAAAACAAGTGAATCGGTCAACAACAGGTTATGTTTTTGTTCATCTTCCACTTCTGCCTGATAAACGAGAAGTGTTGAATGTTCCTCTTTTACTCGTTTTAGAATGGAGTAGGATTTAAGTGTATGATGTTTTGCCTCTTCATTTGTTCTTACAAATTCCTCTTCCTTGCCTGAATTGACAGAGTTGCAAGCTGCCAGGAATGATACAACTATGGCAATTTTCACACAAATAAACTTCTACACCCGAAGAGATAAAAAGAGTGGGGCTTGGGAGATTATTAAATAAAATGCTGGCATTTATCGAAGTATGACTGTAAATTCCGTTCTCCGGTTTTGCTGGTGTTCTGCTTCTGAGCAAATAACACCATTGCTGCAACGGTTAACCAATTTTGTTTCTCCGTAGCCTTTAGCCGTTAGCCGCGCGCGTGCAATGCCATGCCTTACCAGGTATTGCATGGTAGCCTCGGCTCTTTTCTGCGAGAGGGTCATATTGTAGCTGTCGCTGGCACGGGAATCGGTGTGTGAACTCATTTCTACTATCCAGTCTGCATTGCGCTGCAATAATGTAACGAGGCTGTCCAGTTCCCGCGCGGCATCGGGGCGTATAGTCCATTTATCAAGGTCGAAATAGATATTGGCCAATTTTACCGGTTTTGAAGGCTCAGGCTCAGGCCGGGAAAGTACTATATCCTTTCGCAATGTTTGGGAACCTGTGAGCCCTTTTGTAGTAATGGCAATGCCCGTTGCAGCATTATAGGCGGTTTTGTTTGCGCCCAGTTCATAGTTTGCAGCACTATCCAGTTTGAATGAATAAAATCCCTGGTTATCGGTTTGAACTTTTGCAGGTAGGGTGTTTTGCTGGTTAAGCAATGTTACTTCGGCACCGGGGATGGGCAGTCCTGTTTTTTCGTCACGCACATTTCCTTCGAGATTAAAAACAGAAAGCATGTTGGGTTTTATGCTAAAAAGGTAGATGTCATCACTGCCTTTCCCGGTTATACGATTGCTGGAAAAATAAAAGGTTTGCGCATTTTCTGCATAGGGCGCAAAATCATCCTGCGGACTGTTTACCGGGGTTTTCATATTGGTTACCGTCCATCGCCCGGGGGAGAGTGCAACAGCTTTGTAAATATCCAGCCCGCCCATGCCGGCACGGCCATCACTGGCAAAATACAGCTGTCCTTCTTCGTCTATAAACGGTGTGCGTTCATTATACCTGGTGTTAATGTCAGCACCGAGATTAACCGGTGTTGACCATTTCCCTGCTTTATCTTTTTTGCTATAGTAAATATCTGCACCGCCCAGGTGCCCTTCTCCCGATGTTGCAGTAAAATAGATGGTTTGACCATCGGGGCTTATGCATGGATCGCCCAGGGAATAATGAAATACCTGGTTATAGGGAAAGGCGGTTTTTTTTGTCCATCGCTGCCGGGCTGTATCCCAGCTGCTGCTGAAAATTTCGATATGGAGTGTATAGGGCAGTTCTTTGCCGAGGAAACTGCTTTTCTTTTTTTCAAGATTGGTTACTGCATAATACATTTGCAGCCCGTTTGCTGTAAATGAAGCATTGGCACTGTGAAAGTCTCCGTTGATATCCCTGCCTAGAAGTCTTGTGTTATTGCTGTCTGTTCCGTTTCCCTGGTAAAGATGCAGGTAGCTGTTGCCTGTTAAGCTGTACGTTTTACGTTTAATGGTGCTGTTACTGAAAAAAGGCTGGCGCCGCAAAGAATCATAAGGCCGGTCAGACGCAAAAATCAACTGGCCTTTGTATAACATGGTGCCCCAATCTGAATAAGCCGTGTTTAAAGCCTGCATGTTTTCCAGGTTGCCTGCTATTGGCTGTTTCAGCCACAACACCGCAGAGTCGCATCCGGCCAGCAGGATAGTTGCCTGCTGGTCGCCATTGTTGTTTGTAAGGTATTGTTGCAGCAATTGCCGTGCTTCGGTATATTTGTTGTTATTGATCAGTGCTTCTGCATAATGCAATTCATCAGCAGGGGAGTGACCCGGGATAGACACCACCCTGGCATACCAGAATTCCGCATTTGGATAATCTTTCACCTCGCTGTAAATTTCTGCAAGACTTTTTGCTGCCTGGAGCGAGTGTTTTTTGTTGTAAGCTTTTGTATACAGCGTTTTGGCCGCAGGGTAATGATAAAGTGTGGCCTGCGTTTGTGCCTGCCGCAGCACATACTGCGCATGCAGTTGCGAAGCTGGCAGCAAAGCTGCAAAAGCAAGCAGCAAGTAAAGAAGGTATGGTTTTCTGTCCATTTTATCAGGTTTGAAAAGCCCCGGCTATTGTACAGCCGGCTTGCTTAGCTGTTCTTAAAAATACCTCGGTGATAACATTCTGGCTTTGGCGTTCACAAAGAAAAAACTCAATGACAGTTCGTGCGTGGTATAATTGTTAGCCGCTGTTCCATTGATGGTTTGATCATAGGCATAACCAAAGCGGAGTTTGTCATTGATAAACAATTCTACCATGCCAACTACTGCGGCAGACTTCTCCAGCGATTTATCAATATTGTCTTTGTTAAGGATGGCTGTACGGTAAGAAGCTCCTACCCATATAATGCGGTTGATTAATACAAAAGCATTGAGGTCGAGACTGGTGGGGCCTGCAAAGTCTTCTTTTACAAGCAATGAAGGCTTTAGCATCAACACTTCTGACATGGGTATTAAGCCGCCCACTGTAAAATACATATGCGGTTTAAGCGGAAGGTAGGTTTTATTGCCTTCTCCTTTTTGAAACAGGTTGGTAATTAAGTTATCTGCTGAAAGCCCTGTGTAAAAGCGCTCACTGTTATAAAAAATTCCGGCCCGCGCATCCGGCAGTATTTCATTGGTTTTGGCATTCATTAAAATCGGGTCATTGAGATCGTTGGGGTTTAGCGCACTTAAATCCAGCCGCCGTTGTAAAATGCCAAGGCTTAGGCCAAGCGCCAGTGTTTTATCATCATAATCATCAAGGGGTATGCGGTAGGCATAGGTTCCGTAAAAGGAGGTGTTATTTTGCGCACCCAGTTTGTCGTTCATCAATTGCAGGCCAATGCCCACCCTGTTGTTGTTGGCAGTACCATCGGCTGCGATGGAAAATGTTTTGGGCGCACCGGGATAGCCCACCCATTGGGTTCTGTAAAATGCATTTACATTCCATTGCTGCCGGTACCCTGCATATGCAGGATTAATGTACAGGCCATTAAACATATACTGGCTGAATTGTGCATCCTGCTGACTGTAAGCCGCAAGTGCCGGTACCAGCAACAGAAAGGCTATCAAGTGTTTCATATTGCTACCTTTTACCTTTTTGAGAAATCGGCGTTCAGGTTATCCTTTACTTTGCGATCATTACTTCTGCAAAGTGATATAACCTTTATAACTATGCCACTGGCCATTTTTATCTTTGAGTTTTAATTCATAGAAATAAGTACCTGCATTTAACTTGCTGCCTGTCCAGTCGTTTCCATAATTTCTTTGTTCATATACCTTGTTGTTCCAGCGATTGAAAATTACCAGGAGATTTTCCGCATACAGATCCAGCCCTTTAATCACAAACTTGTCGTTAAATCCGTCCCCGTTGGGGGTAATCACATTTGGTATATTCAGGGAAAGAATATCTGTTGTAACTGTAGCTGTATTGTCGGCCGGGTTAATGTCATCTTCATTGCTGGTGACTGCCGCGTTGTTTACAATGGTGCCGGCTTGCGGGGAGCTGACAGAAATGGTTAATCCGCCATGTTCTCCCGCCTGCAGCGAATCAATCACCCAGGTAATGATCCTGGAAGGTTGGTTGTAAGTGGCAGTGCCCTTGTCGGCAGAATTGTCTTTATAACTCAGCACAGGCGCCAATGTATCTGTTACAGTAAGCTGGTGTGCAGTAGTAGTGCCTTCGTTTGTTACCGTGATAAGATAATAGTAAAGCTCATTTACGCCTATGGCTGCGTTTCCTGCGCCAGGTGTGCTGCTGGATGATTGTTTGTTTATTTTTATTGCTACCAGCTCAGCAACAGGCAACAGGGTTGGCTGCGGTTCTGTACAGCCGGCCGGGGTATTGCAGGTTGGCTTGTCTCCGCCGCCGGAATCATCGTGCAGGTAGGCAATATTGCGTATATCAGCGGCACCGTTGAGTGTTGCAGCTGTTGTTACTTTAAATACAAGGGCTATGGAATCACCGGGCTGTACAGTCACATTGCTGAATTCAATACGCGGGCCATTGGCCGTACCACCGCTGCCGGCGATATAGGTAGTATAGGCAGGAATAGTATCGTATACCAATAAATGCCGGATGGCAGTACCGCCCTGGTTTTTAATGTGGATGGTATAGGTCAGTATTTCTCCGGGCTGTGCTTTTCCATCACCGCTTGCATCGCTTACCGTTTTCCAGGCAATATAACCTGCCGGTTTTACCGGTATTACCGTAGTATCGCCGTTTGTGCAGTTGGATGGTGTGCTGCAGGTTGGTTTGTCTGGGCCACCGGAAGCATTGTGCACCCAGGCAATGTTCCTGATTGTATGGGTGCTGTCTGTAACTGCAGCCACTGTTACGCTGAATGAAAGTGCTGCTGAATCTCCTGCCGGAATATCCAGGTTAGCGAATTCTACTCGTTCACCATTTAAAGTTCCCCCGCTGCCGGAAACATAAGTGGTGAGAGCAGGGATGGTATCGTATACCAGCAAACCGGTGATTGCGGCAGCATCCAGGTTGCGGATGTGGATGGTATAGGTGAGTATTTCACCGGGGTCTGCCACACCATTGCCACCTGCATCGCTTACCGTTTTCCAGGCAAGGTATCCATTAGGTTTCACTGGTATCAGCGTGGTATCCCCCTGCGGGCAGCCTGCCGGGCTTGTGCAGGTTGGCTTATCCGGGTCTTGCGGATTGTCTCTTACAAACGCCATATTACTGATGGCAACGGCATCACCGGTAACGGCAGCTACCCGTACACTGAAACTGAGCGCTACTGAATCATTTACCGGGACAGCAATATTGTTGAAAGCAATTCTGCCCGTATAAAATTGTCCGCCGCTTCCTGCAACGTACGTAGTGAACTGCGGAATGCTGTCGTATACAAGCAGCCTGCTCAATGGTATTGCGCCGGTGTTACGGATGTGTATGGTATATACCAGCAATTCACCGGGCTGTGCAAATCCGTCTCCACTGCTGTCACTGACTGTTTTCCATGCAATGTATTGTGCAGGCCCGATTGGAATAATGGTACTGTCGCCGCCATTGCAATTGGTGGGTGTAGTACAGGTGGGCGTGGTATTGCCGCTGTTATCTGTCAGGAATGCGATATTGGAGATAAAATCCGAGCTGTTTACATCGGCATTAACGGTTACCTTAAATTCAGCTGTTGCAGAATCGCCCGCAGCGATATTGATATTGGCGAAGGTTACCCTGCTGCCATTCAATACCCCGCCGCTTGCGGCAACATAAGTGGTGTGAACAGGAATTGTATCAAACACAAGCAGGTCACGGATTTGTACGGTGCCGGTATTGCGGATATGAATGGTATAGGTTAGCTGTTCTCCCGGTGACGCTTTTTTATCGCCATCTGCATCTGCCACTGTTTTCCACGCATAATAAACCGGTATGTTAACAGGGATAACCGTGGAATCGCCACCCCCGTCAGGGCAACCATCGGGCTTGTTGCAGGTAGGCACATCGGGGCCGTCACCGGTATGTACATAGGCAATGTTGGCGATAACACCGCCATTTGCTGCAGCGGTTGTAACAAGTACCCGGAAGCTTACTTGTGCCGAACTGTCTACCGGAATAGTGATGCCGGTAAAATCAACCCTTGCTCCATTCAGTACACCACCGCTGCCGGCAATATAACTTGTGCCTGCCGGTATAGTATCGTACAGGAGCAGGTTGGTAAGTGCTACATTGCCGGTATTTCTCACATGAAGGGTATAGGTTAATATTTCACCCGGCTGGGCTATATAATCGCCGTCGGCATCTGCTACTGTTTTCCATGCTTCGGATGCCTTGATGCCATTGGTAGGAATGATGGTTTCACAATCACTGTTGGCAGTTGATTCACTGCAGCCTGTCGGGTGCGTGGTGCTGTCACCGGTAACCCATGCATGATTGCGGATTGTATCAGCATTGGTAATATCATGGTTCACCTGCACCTGGAAGCGCAGTACCGTATCCTTTTTCACCTGCAGGTTACTGAAGCTGAATGTAACCGAGTTATCTGCCGGGTTGTATAGTCCGCCGCTGCCTGGCGCATAGGTAGTGTGCGCAGGGATGGTGTCTTTTACCAGGATATTGTTAATGGTTACGTTGCCGGTATTTTTTACATGGATGGCGTAGGTAATCAATTCATCTGCCCCCGGCTTGCCATCACCATTGCTGTCAGTTACCAGTTTCCAGGTTTTGAACTTTTTAACTGCATCTGTGGGTATATCGGTAGTGCAGGCCCCGTTTGCCTTTGCTTCACTGCAGCCTGAAGTATTGTTAAGCGTATCACCTGCAGCAAATGCCGTGTTCACTATTGCAGCAATGCCCGTGAGGTCTTCTGTTACTCTTACCCGAAGCGTGAAGGAGGCTACTGCGCCAACCGCCAGGTTGCTGGCGCTGAATGTTACGCTGTTGTAAACAGTATCATAGCTGCCGTTACTGCCCAGGTAACTGGTATGCGCAGGTACAGTATCGTATACGTCGATATCGTTAATGGTTACATTGCCTGTATTTTTCACATAAATGGTGTATGTCAGCAATTCGCCGCTTTGTGCCTTGCCGTCACCGCTGGAATCTGCTACCAGTTTCCAGGTCTTGAAGGCCTTAATTTTATTCACTGGTATATCCGTAGAGCAGGCGCCGTTCGGCGTGCTTTCAGAACAACCTGTTTCATGTGTAGTAGTGTCTCCTGTAACAAAGGCCTTGTTGCGGATAGTATCTGCAGCAGTAACGTCTGCATTTACCTGTACGGAAAATGCCACGCTTGTATCCTGGCCAACCCGCAAATTCGTCCAGCTGAAAGAAACCGTGCAGTCAGTTGCATTGAATATGCCGCCGCTTCCGGGTAAGTAGCCGGTGTGCATAGGAACGGTATCTGTAATAATAACATTGCTGATGGCCGCATTGCCGGTATTTTTTACATGGATGGTGTAAGTGACTATTTCTCCCGGCATTGCTGTGTCGCTGCTGTTCTGTTTGGTTGCCAGTTTCCAGGTATCAAATGTTTTGATTACCTGCACGGGTATTTTAACTGTGCAGCTGTCACCCGCCGTTGCTTCGCTGCAGCCGGTAGTATGCGTAATGGTATCGGTGCTAACCACGGCGTGATTAAACAGGCTGTCTGCGCCCGTAACATCATTGTTTACACGTGCCTGTATAACCAGGCCTGAATCTTTTCCTACTGCAAGTTCGCCAATGCTAAAGCTGATAAGTCTGCTGACAGGGTTATAAGATCCGCTGCCGGCATTAACCAGGGTGGTATATTGTGGCAATGTATCATTTACGAGCACATTGTTCAGCCTTACGCTTCCCGTATTCTTTACATGTATGGTATAGGTAAGCAGTTCATTGGCTTCGGCCAGGCCATTGCCATTGGCATCGGCTACTGTTTTCCAGGCAGTAAAGGAGGCAACTTTAATTACCGGTATGTTGGTGCCACAACTGTCATTGGCTGCTGCTTCACTGCAGCCTGTATAATGAATGAGGGTATCTGCATTGGCCAGCGCACGGTTGCGGATGGTGTCTGCCCCTGTAATATCTGCCAGTACTTTCACCTTAAACTGTACGCTGGTATCTTGTCCAACCTTCAGGTTATTCCAGCTGAAAGTGATGGTGGAATCGGCACTGTTAAACAATCCTCCTCCGGAAGATACATAATCGGTGTAGGAAGGAATGGTATCGGTAATAATTACCTGTTCAACCACAACAGTGCCGGTATTCTTTACGTGAATGGTGTAAGTGAGTGTATCTCCGGCTGCAGCCTTTCCGCCGGACTGTGCACCGGCTACCAGCTTCCAGGTGGCGATCTGTTTAATTTTATCCGTAGGTATATCTGTATTGCAGCTGTCTTTTGCTGTTGCTTCACTGCAACCCGTTGGGCGCTGCAATGTATCGCCCTGCACATGCGCATGGTTACGCACGGTGTCAATATTGGTAATGTCACTGTCAAGCCGTACGCTGAAGCTTACGCTGGTATCTTTACCTACAGCCAAGCCCGCGATAATGTAATTGATGCTGCTGTCTGCGGCATTATAGGTTCCATTTCCCGCGCTGCCTGCAATAAGGGTGGTGTGGGATGGAATGGTATCTTTAATAATCGTGCTGGCGATGGTTACATTGCCTGTATTTTTTACGTGAATGGTATACGTAATGCGCTCTCCGCCTTCTGCCAGGCCATTGCCGCTGCTGTCACTGACTGTTTTCCATGCTTCAAAGTCTTTAACAACCTGCACAACGATCGGTGTATGGCAACTGTCAGCAGCAGTTGTTTCGCTGCAGCCGGTTGTATGTGTAGTGGTATCACCACGAACAGTGGCATGGTTGAATATACTGTCTGCACCCGAAATATCGTCATAAACCATTGCTGCAAAACTCAGGCTGGTATCCTGGCCCACTTTGAGATTTTGCCAGGTATAAGTTATAGAACTGTCAGTGCTGTTGTAAATACCGCCGCCACTGCTACCGGCTACAAAACTGGTAAATGCGGGAACCTTGTCTGTAACAGTAATATTCTCGATGCTTACGCTGCCGGTGTTTTTAACATGGATTGTATAAACCAGTCTTTCGCCAGACTGGGCCTTTCCGTCTCCATTATCATCAGCCACGGTTTTCCAGGTATCAAAATGCTTGGTACCCTGTACGGGTATATCGGTAGTGCAGCTTCCATTTACATCTTTTTCACCGCAACCGGAAGTATGCGTAATGGTGTCGCCTGTAACAGTGGCCTGGTTGCTGATTACAGTAACGCCGGTAATATCATTGTTTACAAGTACGGAAAAGCTTACGGTTGTGTCCTGTTCTACTTTCAGGTTACTCCAGCTATAACTAACAGTATTCGTGGTGCTGTTATACACGCCTCCGCCGGCACTTCCGGTTACAAAACTGGTATGTGCAGGAATAGGATCTGTTATGGAAATACTGCCAATGGTAACGCTGCCGGTATTTTTTACGTGAATAGTGTAGGTAAGTGTTTCGCCGGCATGTGCCTGGTCATTGCCGTCCTGGTCTGCTACTACCTTCCATGTATCGAATGCTTTGATTTGGTTGGTTGGCAATGGCGTGTAACATTCCCCGTTGGGTTGATCTTCAGAACAGCCTGTATTGTGCGTTATGGTGTCTCCCTGCACCACAGCGTGGTTGTAAACACTGTCAACACCTGTTAAATCGGCATCCAGTTTTGCAGTGAAAACAACGGATTGTGTTTGCCCGGCGGCAAGATTGCTTAGGGTGAAATTAACAGTATTGTCTGATGCCTGGTAGGTGCCGCCGGACTGGTAAGATGTATGCGGGGGAATAGTATCTTTTATGTTGATGCCGGCAATTGGTATTGTGCCAGTATTTTTTACATAAATGGTATAAGTAAGGATTTCGCCTGCTTCGGGCAAATTGTTGCCGCTGGCATCGGCCACCAGTTTCCAGGTATCGAATTTTTGCACATCTGGCAATGCAAGGGCGCCTGGTGTGTTGCTTCGGCATCCTTCACTGCTGATTGCTTCTACTGTGTACGTACCGGCATCGTCATGCATATAACCGTTGATGGTATATACGGCAGCAATTGCTCCATTTAAGGCTGTTCCGTTTTTATACCATTGATAAGATGCTGCACCGGATGCAGTGGCAGTAAGTGATACGACCTTGTTGTAACTTAAATCTGCAAGGTTTGGCGTAACTGAAACAGTTGTATTGGACGGCAGGGGATTGACTGTTATTGAAAACAGCTGGCTGTTCCCGGCGCAGCCATTGGCTGCGGCAGTGACATTGATATTGGCAATTACCGGAGCAGTACCTGCATTAACGGCGGTAAATGAAGGTATGGAAGTGCCGCTGCCATCCTGCAAACCAATGGCGCTGCCACCCGTCCAGCTGTAGATTTGACCCGGAACACTGCTGCCGGTTAATGTTATGGGCGCTACCAGGGTATTTGCACAGGCAACCAGGTTTACAGGCTGGTTAACGGTTACAGCAGGATTTACTGTGACTGTAAATGTTTGCTTTACACCGGTGCATCCATTTGCTGAAGGTACTACGGTAATTGCGCTGGTAACAGGCGTGCTGGTATTGTTTACTGCGGTAAAAGCAGAAATCGCGGTTCCGCTGCCATCTGGCAAACCAACAGCTGCCCCCCCCGTCCAGCTATACACTGCGCCTGCAACATTGCCGCTTAATGAAATGGCGGTTACTTGCTGACCTGTGCAACTAACAATGTTTGCCGGTTTGTTTACGGTAGCTGTTGGATTTACGGTGATGGTAAAACTCTGTGCCACGCCTGAACAATTATTGGCAACAGGTACAACACTAAGCGTTGCAGTTACCGGTGCATTGCTGTTGTTTATTGCCGGGAAGGCCGGTATTGTGGTGCCGTTCCCGTCGGGCAGGCCAATGGATGAGCCGCCAGTCCAGTTATACAGCGTGCCGGTTACCGTACTTCCGCTAAGGGGAATAGCGGCTACCTGCTGCCCGTTACACACCACCGCATTTGCCGGTTGGTTTACCTGGGGTATAGGATTTACGGTAACAGTAAACGTTTGAGCAGTACCGGAACAGCCATCCGCAGTTGCATAAACAGTTATTGTTCTGGTAAGCGGGGCTGAGCCGGTGTTTACCGCTATAAAAGCAGGTATGCCGGTTGTGCTGCTTCCATCGGTTATACCTATGGCGGCGCCGCCGGTCCAGGTGTAGATTGTATTGGGCAATACACTGCCGCTTAAGGGAATGGCTGCGACGGTTTGTCCATTGCAGGTTGTGACAGCAGAAGGTTTAAACACAGCCGGCAAAGGTTTTACCGGTACAATAACCGGCTTAACCGCTGCGCAATAATCAGCAGAAAGTGCCTGGATATAATAAGTAGTTGTAGCCGGCGGTGTAACCGTTGAACCGGGCAATGGACTGGTAGCTGTGGTATCTGAATAATAAGCATAGATAGACACGCTGCTGCTGCCTGCAGTAATAGCCGGCGCAGCAAGATTAACAGCTGTACCAGCACAAACCGGCGCAGGATTGTTGACTACCAGTGTTGGCTGTGTTGCCGTGCCGATAGTAACGCTGGATGAAACCGAACAACCCGCCGTTGAAACAACCTGAACCCGGTATACCCCGGCATTAGCTGGTGCAAAAGAGGGTACTGATATACTTAGCACGCCTGAAACGGTACTGTTATCGGGAAGTGTCCATTGCACGCTCGATACAGTTCCGATAGGTGTTACATTAACACCAAAAGAGCTTCCCGGGCATACCGTATTGGCAGCAGTAGCGCCGGTTACCTGCAGCAGGGATGCGGTTGCCGCATTTGATAACGTGATATCTTCTGCAATACGGCCGCCGCATCCATCTTCTACAAGCACTGTATACACACCGGGGGTTAAATTGTTGAAATTGGAATCGAGCTGGTAAGCACTGTAGCTTGCATCCGGCGTGCCCTGTGGCTTCACGCGAAACCGGATTGGCGCAAGACCGGAAGCTGAAACATGCAGCTGCCCTGTAGTTTGTCCCACACACACTAATCCGCCCGATAGCTGTTTGTTTACAAGCGGCAGGTTATAATCAGGCAGTACAATATTTTGTTGATCAAACGGCGCACTGCATATCGATGGGCTGCCGGATATATTAATATAAGAATAGATTTTTACGGTATAGGTGCCTGCCGGCTGATTGGAAAATGTAAAAGTGCCGTTGCTTGAATAAAAGCTTGTAACAAGCGTAGTGCCCCGGTATAAATATGCATAAAAGGTAGTAGTTGAGAATCCACTTACAGTAGTATACCTGGCAGATCCGGTGATGTCGTAATATCCGCAACCGTAATTGCCCTGTACATAGTTCAATGTTTGCAGTTTTAAATCCTTATAGGTCTGCGTATTACTCCGGGTAATGGTATCAGTTCTGCAAACAGGGTTCCCGAAACTTATTTTGAAAATATAATTTCCCCAGGGCATATTGGTAAAAGGATACGTGTATAGACTGCTTCCCTGGCTGTTCAGGTCAGTGCTGTTGTTTACAGTAACGGCTGTACCAACGGTGCCAGCCGGGCCATTTAAAATAGTATATGTTATAGGAAACGGGCCTTTGGAAAGTGAGTTGCTGGTGAAATAAAACCGTATTGAGTTAAAATCACAGGGTTCTACGTAGGTAGACAAAGAAATGGCATCGCGGATTGCAGCAGGATAGAGGTAGGTATACGACCTGGTAACTCCTTTTGCATCTTTGATAGTAACGTTATAGGTAGTACCAGGTATGGCATCTGTAATATAGTAGGGGTAACTGCTTGTCCATGTGTAGTTTTTTACATTGGATGGATTGCCTTGTTCTGTCAGCGTAACGCTTATCGGATAACAAACCTTGGTGCTCCAGTTGTATACATTGCCCGAAAAAGTGATGCTGAGCTGCTTCCCGGGATCGCACATGGTACTTGTAGTGCTGTTATTTGTCTGACCCAGTGTATACTCCAGCCTCGGGTAGGTGTACGAAGCATTTAATGTTTGATTGGTACAAGGGTTGTTTACCTGGTAGTTCACCGTAAATGATTCGCCCGTAATTGCATAAGGAAGTGTGAGCGTTTGATCAAGCGGCCCCCAGGCACTCCAGTTGCCAGAACCCGCAGGTATTTCCATTCTGCCCTGCAGGTACCTGTAACTCATACTCACAGTGGTACCATTGGTATACGTAAACGTCATAGGCAGCAGATTGGGAAATGACTGGGCAATTACACCATCGCAGGTTGTGTTAATCTTTAATTGTTCTGCCCAGGTACTGCTAACTGACAGGTTCGACAAGGTTACCTTACTGATATCATTATCCTGTGTAACTGTTTGCTGCCCGGTTATAAACGAAGTGCCGCAGGCATCGGTAATCCTGACGGTATAGGTACCAATGGCTATTCTGGTTAGCGTACCTGAAGTGCCCGTAACTGCCAGCGGGCTGCCTATGGGCGTAGTGCCCGTAGCATCCATCAACTGGTAAGTATAGGGGGCACGACCGTTTTTTACCGTTACTGCTATTGTTCCCTGTGGGCCGCAATAACCATATGCCTCGGTAGCGGCAACACCGGGAGATACTGATGAAACCGATGGGTCGGTGTAGTTATTGGTGAGCGAGACTGTTTTTGTAACCGGTGTTGCGCCGGTAGTGTTATCGTAAACAGCTATGGTATACGAACCGGAAGGCAGACCTGAAAATACATTATTTGTTTGCTGCGGAAAGGGTAGCTGGGAGGGGGCAATCAATGCGTACAAAACAGTGCCGGTAGTATTGGCAGCTGTTACTGTAATGATACCATTGTTTTTGCAATTGCCCGCGGTTACATTTACAGAAATGGTAGGTATGGCATAGGCTGCAGCAATAAACAAAACAGCAACAGCGCTGAGGCAGACCTTCTTTAGTGTATTTGTTGCTACCTGCATATTTTTTAAATTCAGTGAATGACTTATACAATACCGTTAGCTCTTACCAGGTTAACGGTTTTTGATATACACTGCCACGCATTCGCCGCTTCCCGCAGCATCGAATTGGCCGTCTTTATATCCTTGAAAAAAGGCCAGGTATACATCGCTCTTCACCATTAAAAAAGCAAACGGCCGCACATTGCCCAGTGGTGTTTGTAGTATGCCCACACCGTCAGGTTGATAAGTCATGAATAGCGTATATTCTTTTCCATCAGCGGCTGTTGCAATGCCTTTGTTGCTGTAGTCAAAATGCAGCGAAGTAAAAGCATAAGGTGAGCCTGGCGGTGTAGTGCCATCATTCAATTGAAGGCCTCCTACATTTACTACCTGCACAATTTTATTAGTAGCCAAATGCCAGTCCCCTGCCAGCTGCACGCTGTCAATTTTAAGTAATTGCGCATAGGATGCCAGGGATGATGCAGCTGCAAGCATCACCAGGCATAAATATTTCATGTTCATACCAGAATGAATTAAAAATGAATTGGGTTATATGCTGCTATTGTCCTTACATAAATTTCAGGGCGCAGTAATAACTTGCTAACACAAACGTGTACGGATTAAGTGAGTAAGTACGGATTGAACAAAAAAGAAGTCGGTGTAATTTACCTAAGGAAGTCCTGTTAAATGGCGTGCGCTGGCGGATAAACAGTTTGCTTTGTAGTAAGAGAGAATGGTCTGTAGTAAATTTCCATGCAATGGTAAATATTACAATACCGCGAAACTATACGAATAAAACAGGAGAAAAAAATTGTAACCGTGACATGATTTAGCATCAGTTATCTCGGTTATATAATACCGGTTCGGGTATCTGCAATGATAATAAATTTGTAACATAAAGACCAGCTGGGCAAGTATGGCGGGGAAGCAACCATTGCCCTGCAACACATTTTTTAATTTACAGACATGCTTATTGCGATTGCAAGCACCAGCGCGTAGTCTTTTAGCAGGTCGGCTTTCAGCAGTTTGATAGATTTACTCATGTGCTTTTCTATCATGCTCACAGACACCGATAGTTGCGCTGCAATTTCGCGGTAAGAGAGCCCTTCTTCTCTATGCATCAGGTAGACTTTCCTGCAATTTTCAGGCAGCCGGTCAATAGCTTTGTCAAGCGCCTGCAAAAAAACAAAGGATGTGTCTGCAGGTGCTTCCATTAAATTTTCTATTTCACCTTCCAGCGTTTCAAGCCAAACGGTATCCTCTTTCATGCGCTTGCGTACCACATCGATCAACAGATGATGTGCTATGGTTTTTACAAGAGGCAAGGCTTTGTTGTAATCTTGCAACTGATCAAATCTTTCCCAAATTTTAAGATAACATTGCTGCATTAGATCCTCTACTAAATGCACATCTTTTGTATATGTGCAAAGGTAATGATACAGACTGTTTTTAGTGGCATTGTATAGCGCTGCGAAGAGCTCATTCCCGGCTGACTGATTTGCTGGCATTGGTTCACAAATATAATTGTGCTGTTATGGAATTGTGGTATTAACAAATTGTTATCTCGCTGTCTTTATAAAAAAAATTATTGAGGTGAATGGGCTTTTCCACGTGTATAATGTATGATGGAAAAAGAAAAATGGCAACGGTTTGTTGATAAGCAACAAACAGGCAAAGAGCGTAAAGCATTTTTGCAATGGCTGCAGTCTCAATCTGATGATGAAATACAAAAATCACTGAAAGAAGGTTGGGACGAAAAAGCACCGGCCATGCCTGTTGCGACAGACGCCCGTCTTCGTAAAGCACTCAGTATACAACCGGCGCTGCGCCGGCCTGTGTACCGCATTGGCCGCAAAGCAGCATTGGCTGCAGCTTGTGTGTTGCTGCTTGTAATGGCAACGTTTATGTATCGTTTAATGGCCCCTGCGACGCATGAGGTAATGCAATATACAATGGCTAAGCGGCATTTGTATAACGAATCCGCCAACGTACGCTTGCTAACGCTGCCGGATAACAGTAAAATCTGGTTGACACCGGCATCTTCTATTGACCTTCCGGATGACTACAACCAGTTTCACCGAACGGTAACACTTTCCGGTGAAGCTTATTTTGAAGTAAACTCCAACGCAAAATTTCCCTTTATTGTAAACACGGAGCAGCTGCAAACCACTGTATTGGGAACACATTTCAATATGTCAGCTTACCGCAGTGATGATTTTGTAAGCGTCACTTTAACACAAGGCAAGATAGCTGTGCAAATGCATGCGTCAACGCGTGACAGTGTTGTTATACTTGCCCCGGAACACAAACTTGTATATAACAAAAATGCGCGCCGGGTTGCTGTTTCAGGCTTCTCTGCAGCAGCTGAAAATGATTGGAAAACAGGAGCGCTGGTATTTGATGATGTGCCGCTGGAATCAGTTTTTGAAAGATTATCCGGCCGTTTTCACAAGAAAATATTTTACGCAAAAGGAGGTTATGCTGCAGCAAGATTTACCGGCACTTATCACCACGAATCATTCCCGCTGATAATGGATAACATAGCCTACATCCACAATTTTTCTTATCGCAGCAAAGGCGACAGTGTTTGGATAAGACGAAAATAAGCTGCTACCCAACTTTCCAACTATTAACTATAAAAAGGACGTGTTGCAAGATGATGGCACGTTCAAAATAACTCTTAATTAAAGAACCAGTATGGATCAATTTATGCGAAAAAGCGGTAAAAAAAAGGCAGGAAGCTATTGCATGCTATTGCTGCTGTTATCATTCATCTCTATGCGGCAAATGTTTGCGCAAACCTCATCGCTGGATCAGCCTGTTACTTTATCGTTATCCAATGTCTCATTGTCGGCTGTTATAGCAGCACTGGATGAGCAAAGCGATTTTATTTTCAGTTACGATAAAGCGGTAATGGATAGCGTACATATTTCAAAAGTCAATTGGAAGGCGGTGCCGCTTAAAAAAGTATTGAGTGAATTGACACAAACCACCGGTCTCACTTACCAGGCAAATGCCAATACCATTGCACTGAAACTTGGGAAGCGGCCGCAGCCGGGATCTATACGTGGGCGCATAGTGGACTTTGAAACAGCAGAACCGCTGCCCGGTGCATCGGTAATGCTGTCGGGCACCAGGGTAGGCGCCATTACAGACAACCGCGGATTTTACGAAATAAAAAATGTGCCTGTTGGTTCATATACGCTCGTAGCCGGCTTTACAGGCTACCAGGAAGGCATCTTGTGGAACGTTACTGTTGAACCTAACGTACAGGCCGTATATGATGTAAAAATGCAAACAGGCGGCTCATTAAAAGAAGTAATTGTAGAATCTGGGCACCACAAATTAAAAGCGGTAACGCATAATACGGAAAAACAGCTGCTCGGGGAAATCAAAGATGCGAATGGCGTGGTATCTGGCATTTCCAATGAGTTGATCAATCGCACCGGCGACCGCAATGCGGCTGAAGTAGCAAAGCGCATACCCGGCGTAACAGTGGTGGATGATCGTTTTATTGTAGTGCGCGGAATGAATGAAAGATACACGCTTACCTACCTGAACAACAATATTGCGCCTTCTACTGAATTATACAATAAGTCGTTTGCGTATGATTTATTGCCCAGCAGTGTGATTGATAAAATATTGGTGTATAAATCACCTGTGGCCAATCTTGTTGCTGATTATGGTGGTGCGGCAATCAAAGTGTTTACAAAGAAACCTGCTGCTGTAAGGCATTTTGACATTGGCCTGCAACTGGCACATCGTCCCAATTCTACATTGACAACAGTAAACAGTTACAACGGTGGAAAATATGATGTGCTTGGTTTCGATGATGGCACAAGAAAGCTGCCGTCCTTTTCACCAGGCATATTACAAAGTAACAAGCAGGTAAGCAATACTGTAGCACCTGCTCAGTTTATCAAAGGATTTTCTCCAACACTTGATTACAGTACACGTCATAGTTCGCCAGACCTGCAGGGTTTCTTCAATTTTTATTATACGTGGAAGTTTGGTCACAAGCGCCTTTACAACCTCACTTCAATGACTTACACGAAGGAGACGATTTGCCGGGATGTGCGCAAGCAATTGGGCAATACATATGCACAGAACGCGCAGGATGACGACACCACAGCCTATACGCAGGCCGATGCAGATTACAACCGGTTTATCCGTTCGCAACAAACGTTTGAAAACGCCAAAGTAAACGTGCTAGAAAATATTACACTCAAACTCAATGAGCGCAATACCATAAACTTTAATAACTTTTTTGTAAATGATGGCCGCCGGTTTACAAGCATTACCACTACAACAGCCAATGTATCGCCGGGCACTGATTCCAACCTGTTGCGCAAAAAAGACATTGTATTGTCATTCGAGCAGCGTTTGTTGTACTCGGGTAATCTTGGTGGCGAACACATGCTGGACGCTTTAAAAAAACACCAGCTAACATGGAACCTCGGTTATACATACGATTTGCAAAAAGTGCCGGATCAACGCATTAGCCATTTCATCAGCAACCAGAATTATGCCGATGATTCCTGGATTGCTGCCGGTTCCAATGCAAGCGGGTTTGATACAAGGCACTACGGATTTCAAGGCATGATCACCCGTATGTTTATAAAGAACGAAGAACAATTATTTAACGGGGCAGTCGATTATACTTTTCATGTGCAACCGGCTTTCGATTTAAAGATCGGATCCTGTAATTTTTACAAAACCCGGTCGTTGGGAAGGCGCTTGTTTCGTGTGAATCGTGCCGGGCTTGATAACGGGCTTTGGCCGCATGCGCCAAACGATGACCTGGGTTGGTACAATGGTTATGGTTATAATGACCCTTCTTTGCTGCGGTTTCGTGCGCAGGATCTTTCTTCTGTCTGGAGCAATAAATATTTTCCTGATGATCAATCCGGGCTGGCAGTGTATGATGTTACAAGTCCTGTAGATGCGTATGTTGCAAGTGAACGGTACAATGCATTTTATGCTATGGGAGATTGGAAACTGGCGCATCAGAAAATAGTGGTGAATGCCGGTCTCCGTGCAGAAATTGACAGGCAGCGTTTATCAGGAGCGCAGGATGACGGGGCACATAATCTTGTGCCGGTCGTGCTGGATCATCTCAAAGTGTCGTGGCTTCCTTCCATAAATATTGCTTATCATCCGGATTCAGCCTATGTAATCAGGGCAGGTTATGGCCGTACGGTAAACAGGCCTGACTTTCGTGAACTCACACCCTACAACGATTTCGATTATCAAAACAACCAGTTAATAATTGGCAACCCGTCGGTACAAACTGCAACCATAGACAATCTTGACCTGCGATTGGAATTGTATCCGCAACATGGCAACTTAAATGAAGTATTGAATCTCGGTGTGTTTTACAAGTATCTTGACAAGCCTATTGAACGCGTTTTCTACGATGTAAAAGGGGCTGCTTATTCCGATGGCTTTCCGTTTCCCATCATCAGTTATTCCAACTCGGTTAGTGCACGATTATATGGAATAGAAGCAGAGATTAAAAAAAGTCTGTCCTTTGTTCCCGGAAAATTATTCAGGAATTTGTCGGTCGTAATCAATGGCGCATGGATCAAAAGCAGCACCATTACGCATAAGTTCAATCAATTTTATGCAGTTGATTCAACACAGCAAAAAGGCGAAGGTTTACAGGGACAGTCGCCCTATACGCTCAACGGCGGGTTGTTTTACGAAAATACCTCATGGGGCACAAAATTGGGTCTCGTATACAACGTAAGCGGTCCGCGCATTTATGCCAAAAGTGTGCGCACCAGGGAAGACCATGGTGCTGCTTCTACCTTCACACGTCCAAACCTGTTGCAATTGCCTATGCACCTCTTGGACTTTTCTATTACCCAGCACATTGCAAAAACATTGCAAATGAAATTCAGCATTCAAAACCTGTTAGATCAGTCTTACAGGATTGCAGAAGACCAGAATTTCAATTCGCGGTATGACAAGGAAGTGCCTATGCACAATGCGGGATCAGGCGTTACATATTATAAGGGCGATGATATTTATACCTCGTACAAGCCGGGCCGTTACTTCCTTTTGCAGTTCACTTACGCTTTTTAACTTACAAATAATCTATCATGAAATCATTGGAAAAGAATATTTGCAAACATTTTTTTCTTTACGCTACGTTGTTGTTTGTTTGCGCCTGTGGCAAAAAAATTGAACCGTTGCCCGTGACGAACGATGCCCAAATCAGTTTTTATAATGCATCAGATGCCTTGCTGGGACAGGTATTTGGTAACACCGCTAATAGTAATAATTTTGTATTTATAGACAAACCTGATACCAATTATAAGAGGCCGGAAAATTTATCCTATTCCATATATCCCTGTTTTACCACCATCACTCCCCAATCATTTCCGCACGCAACAGATAGTTGGTTAACTTTTATGAGAATTTCGTCCGGATCGCATAAATTTTACCTGATGGACAGCGCTAAACATCTTTTGGATACAGCTGTTGCGAACATCAAAAGCGATGTGCCGGTAAGCATCTTTTACACAGACAGTCTTGGATACTTTTCACATTATGTAGCTGCAGATGCATTTACCAGGCAAGACAAAAAGATTGGCTTGCGCATTATCAATCTCAGTCCGTTTGACCAGCCAGTCTTCCTTACTTTCAACCAGCGCGCGATCGATTCATTGCCTGATGAAATAAGGTACTTGCAACATACCGGTTTTGTTCCCGTAAATATGGCAACAGATTCGTTGCTAAATATTAAAGCGTATCAACAGGGAGATTCACTGGACATACTTGCCGCAACACAATTGCGTGTGTATCCCGGTCACGCCTATACGATTTTACTTTCCGGCTATACCAGCAACAATCCTGGCTCCTATACAGATCCGCTTACCGGTCGCCTTGTTTTCCTGCAAACAACTTATGCCATCAAGGTTTTTCAAAATTTTTAATTTAAACCCAATGTTCATGTTATTATTTACTAATAGAAAAAAGCGATTTTTCTATATATTGATTGCTATCGGTTGTTTTTTTGCAGCTTGTAAAAAAGTTGATGAGCATATAGGCCTTGTGAGCGATCAGCCATGGATCAGCGATGTTTATAGTTTAAACGGGCATTTTGGCGGCGGTGAATGGCAATATCCCGAGAACCTTGTAGTGGGCGACACAGCGATAATGATCGGTAAACTATTTTACGAAAGGCCTGACTTTCAACTGGTGATCGGCAACGCGTCAGTAAAAATAATTGACACACTTACCTTGCCTTACACAGCGAATCAGGGAGGCAAGCTAACCAGTGTACAACTGATACGATTTTTGATAACAGACCAAATGGGAGTGGGGCAAAAGCGGCCTGTAACTCTCATTGCAAATGGCATTACAACAAATTGCAAACCGATCAACATTCTTTCCTTTCCTGCAAGCGCCGGAAAAACAGACACTACATTCCAGGTAGATTCCATTACTACATGGATGCCGGATGATGCTATCCTGTTTGCACAGAATTACCATTCACTTTTGCGATCCGCACATACTGACCAGGAAGGCAATATTTTTTTCGATAACAAGTATGGCATGTATAAAATAGCTGCCGGCAAAACAACCCAGATTATAAAAGCGGGAGATAGTTTTAACAACGAATCAGCCCCTTTCTCCATCGTGCAACTGCTTGGAACGGCAGTAACGTATGATGGCAATACCATTTATTTTTCTGCGGAAACAAACGAGACTGCCGCTGATGTAAAGGATCATTATGTTTTCAGGCTCTGCAAAATGAATCTCGTAACCAGAAGCGTTACCACAATCAACAGAACCCTTGTAACTACCGCAACCTCAGCATTGAAAACGGATGGTTCGCCTTACCAGGGAGACATCAGCAAGCTGCAGGTAGTAGCCGCGAACCTTAATTTGTCACACGATGGAATGCTGTTTTACAGCAACTATTTTGCACCCGATGACGATGTGGAAGATCACCTCAACTGGTATCGCAATATCAGTCAGGCACAGCTCAACATGGATTTTGTCGCTAATTGTGTGTACATGATTTGCCGTCTCGATGCCGGGGGGCATGTTACGGTATTAATGAGCAATCCGCTTTTCTATAACACCCCGGGCTATCCTGCAGCCAGCTCGCTGTACAGCCTTGATCCAACAGGCAAATATGTGTACGGTTATGTGTACGATAATGCGTTTAATACACGAACGGTACAATACGATGTGATACAGCAACAACTCGCAGGCGTGTTTGATTATTATACACATTTTATTTTCAAGTCGTATGAAACCGATCCCGCGCTTCAAAGTCCCTATTTTGCCTATAGCGCAGGCTACATGCCTGTTCCTTCTTTATTTTTGCCGCTGATAGATGGTAGTGTAATCAATGTTAGTGCTGAGTCCATTTATAATTACGACCTTCAAAATCTGGTTGCCTATTGCTATGCAGGAACAGAATTGGGATTACTCAACCCCAATGAAGTTCAAACAGGCAGTACAGGCAAAGCCAAATTTGTAGATTTTACAAACGCCAATTTTATCGGACAGGATAGAACAGGTACAGTATATTACTGCGGCAGAGTGGATGATTATACGAATGGAGTAACCTTCTACAAATTGCATTCAAAAAAATAGCAGGAGTGATGCAGATACTTACTGCAGAAGTTATAACCAGCCTAACACCAACAATTAAAAGGTAAAGTTGGGTAAAAATGAAAAGGGGCTGTCTCAAAAGATAAAGAGACAGCCTCTTTTTGCGATTTATGCTTAGGGGAATCATAGCGTTGTGAAGCGTTACATGCTTCAATGACTATCGCTGCACTGACCAACGTTTTGAAACTTTTCTGTTGTTATTGATGCTATGTGGAATGTTTTAGCTTTTTTAGATTTAAGGTAAGTAATTGATAGAGATTGAAATGACTGAAATATAGTCCGGTGATGCTTACATAGTCGTAACCGTTACGCCTTGCAATAGCCCGATTTACAGTATACATTTAGATGCTTTTATAAAATATCTATCATATTGTATAATCGTATGAATTGACAATCAGCTGCAAAGATATTACCAAATCACTGCTAATCATACTTATTTCAGGCCTGTTATGCGTATGCGTAAATAATTATACCTGGGCCCAGTTTAGTATCACAGAAACTTTTCGTGGCAGCACTGTGCCTCCTGATATTATATTAGGTGGCGAAGCAGTACTTACTGCACAATCAGGTATTGACGTTCCAGGAGATGGATGGTTACGTCTTTCATCTAACACAACTTATAAATCGGGTTACTGTTATATCAATGAATCATTTCCTTCTACCTTAGGCGTGCTTGCCGAGTTTGAGTTTAGCGCCTGGAAAAACAACAATCCTGGTGTGCCGCTTGCTGATGGTTTTTCCGTTTTTTTATTTGATGCTAATTATGGCCCCGGCAGTTTTGGCCAGGGTAACGTTGGCGGCTCACTTGGTTACGCATTCAGCAAAACCAATACAAATGGAGGGGCTTACGAACCCGCGCTTACAGGTGGCTATATTGGCGTTGGGCTGGATGAATTCGGTAGCTGGTCGTCTACTTATCAGGGACAGGTGGGAGGGCTTTCGCCTTCTTACGGTTCAGTGCCAAATGCAATAGCATTGCGTGGGCCTGCGAGCGACAGTACTCGTTACCTGAGCGGCACACAGGCTAATCTTGCAGGTACACCCTATGCGGGCAAGTCCTTAGCATATCCCACAATAACAGCCACCCGGCCACAAAGTTCATTGTATTATCGAAAAGTACAGGTATTGATGGAAAGAAATGGCGCCACTTATCAGGTATCCGTGCGATTGCAGATGGATGAATCTGGCGCTATGCAAACCGTGTTTGGCCCTGTACTTCTTTCCACTCCGCCACCGCCGAATCTAAAGTTGGGTTTTGCAGCTTCAACTGGCGGCGCTACTGCCTTTCACGAGGTGAGAAATGTGCGTATTACTACGCCAGGTGGTGTACGTACCGAGAAAAGCGCACCTATACTTGTAACCAACAATGGCGCTTTAACTTATCAGGTGCGTGTATACAATGATGCAGGCAGCGCACAGCCAGGCATTCCATTTACCGATAGTCTTCCTGCGGGATTCAGCTATCAATCTATTTCATTTAATAATGCAGGCTACAGCAACAGCTTTGATGCCGGAGCCACAACGGTCGCCAATGGGGTATTGCAAAACAATACCCTTTCCCTGCAGGCACACAGTTACGGTATTATCACTATACAAGGCACGATGAAACTATTGGATAGCACCACTACACAATTACGCAATATAGCAATGGGACATGCACCGCCTGGTTTTACCGATGAAGACAGCACCAATAACACAACGCATACCATCACTTATCGCATACCTGCCGTAAATGCCGGTGATACCAATGTTTGCTCCCAATCAGCTGCATTACTGCATTTACGAACTATGGCCGGCGCTACATTGCAATGGACAGTAACCACACCTGCGGGTGTTACCGGCGCATTAGGCGGATCGGGCGTGGCAGATGCAACCGGCAATTACCAGTTAATGCAAACCCTGGTGAATAACAGTAATGCGCCGCAGCAAGTGATATATACCATTACTCCATCATACACTTATGCGCTGGAAGATGGAACGATGCTTCCTGCCATCGGGGTTCCTGTAACACGCACTGTTACTGTTAGCCCGATACCAGTTTTAACGGGAAATACTTCGCCTGATGCAGTCTGCAGCGGATCTCCGTTCAATTATACAATTACTTCCAATAATAGCAACGTCATCCTGAGCTGGAAACGTGCCGCAGTATACGGCATCAGTAATGCGGCTGATAGCGGTACTGCAACGCAAATCAGCGAAATATTAATAGATACTTTGCCGGTTACAGTCAACGCAGTTTATCAAGTCACTGCAAGCAGCAATGGTTGCAGCGCTACGCAACAGGTG
Organism: Deminuibacter soli; assembly: GCF_003412455.1. Taxonomy (GTDB): domain Bacteria; phylum Bacteroidota; class Bacteroidia; order Chitinophagales; family Chitinophagaceae; genus Deminuibacter; species Deminuibacter soli. The sequence goes on from NZ_QTJU01000007.1 coordinate 187,660, forward strand.
GTGGTTCCCGTAAATCCTGTACCTGTATTTAACAGTAACGATACTTTCAGCGTGTGCAGCGGCAGTGCAATGAACTATGCAGCAACCAGCAATGTGGCTGGCGCTACCTTTCAATGGCAGCGGGATGCAGTACCTGGTATTGCCAATGCGCCTGGCAGCGGCGGTTTGCCTAAGATAGAGGAAGTGTTGATAAACACGACCAATGCGCCAGTGAAAGTGCCTTATCATTTCACGGTTCACTACAATAATTGTTCGTCAACGCACGAGGTGATTGCCACAGTTAACCCGATGCCTGTGTTAAGTAGTGCCTTACAGCCGCCGGCTATTTGCAATTCAACGTCATTTACTTACATACCAACCTCGGAAACGGCTGGTGCAGGCTTTAGCTGGGTGCGCGACGCTGCACCCGGAATTACCAACCCGGCCGCTGCAGGTACCGGTGGTGTTACTGAATCCTTGGTAAACACTGGTACAACACCCGCCACTGCAATATATCGATTCACTATTGAAGCAAATGGTTGCAGTACTGCACAAAATGTCAGTGTGCAGGTTCAACCAGCTGTGAATGTAAATAGTTTAAACAATCAAACGCTTTGTGACGGGCAAACAACAACACAGATTTATTTTACCGGAAATGCAGTGCAGACAGATTTTAGCTGGACAAACACGCAACCGGCAATTGGCGTTGCAGCAAGTGGCAGCGGTGATATATTGCCCTTCACGGCTGCTAACACTACCGGTGGGCCAATAGTAGCTTTATTCACCGTAACGCCTTCTGCCAATGGATGTATTGGTTCAGCGCAGCAATTCAGCATTACTGTTAATCCGCTGCCAGTGATCAGCAGTGTTGTTGCCGTGCCGCCAGGCAGCACCTTACCAATTGGTACGCCGGTAACCATTACTGCCAATATTAACGGTGCCACCACATACCAATGGTACAAGGGTAATTCAATCATTGCAGGGGCTACAGCAAATACCTATACTATCGCTTCTTTTCAAACTGCCGATATTGGTTTATATACAATACAAGCCTCCAGCAGCGCGGGTTGCAGCATTATCAGTGATGAACCGGTAAATCTGGGCAATGCCGCAGGGTATACTCTGTGGAAAACAGTAACAAACGATAACGGCAACACGATTGCAGCGGCTGGTGACGTGCTTACTTATACGATACACCTTAAAAATGAAGGAAGTGCTGTGCTAAGTGGCATGACTATCCTGGATTCGGTGGCGGCGTTTACCGGTTATGTTACGGGCAGTATACAGGGCGGCGCGTCGAATAATGTGTTAACCAACGCAGGACGAACTTACCTGGTATACCAACTCGCGGATGTACAGCCGGGTGCCACTACTACCGTTCAGTTTAAAGTAAAAGTAGCAGACAACGTAACCGGTGTTTCATATATCAGCAATATGGCTGTTGCAAATGGCGGCGGCCTTACCGAACAACCGAGTTGTCCGGAGCATGACCCGGCCTGTACTGGCGATAGTACCCGTATTGCAGTAACCGGCAAAGCCTTATTAAACGTGGTAAAAACAGCCAATCGCTATACGGTAAACATAGGTGATACAGTGATATTCACCATCCGCGTTTCTAACAATGGAACAAAAGATACTGCTGGTATAACTATCCGCGATATTGCTGCCGGTTTTACATATATCAACGATAATGGGGGCGGCAGTTATAATATAGTCAGCCATGACTGGCAAATTGCCGCACTTGCTGTTGGTGCTTCGCGCGAATTGCAGCTTACTATGCAAGCCACTGCAGACGGCGTTTACCGAAATATTGCTGTTGGTGGCACATTGGATCCTGTGAATCCGGAAAACCCGCAGGATACCCTGGCGTTTCCTGCGATTCAAATTACCAAGCAGGCGGATAAACAATTCGTAAATCCTGGTGATACAGTGGTGTTTACGATTGCCATTAGCAATACCGGGTCGGTTGATACCAGTGGCGTACAGATAAAAGAATTGCCTGATGGGTTTACTTACATCAGTGATGATGGAGCAGGCACTTATAATAATATCAGCGGGATATGGCAGGTAGCTACCTTGCAGGCTGGTGCGAGAAGGATGTTACATATTACGATGCTTGTAAATGCAACAGGTGCATATCGCAATATTGCCGTGGGCGGTTCCCTAAATCCTGATGACAAAGATAATCCCCGCGACACGGTAGCGCTGGTAGCTTTACAACTCACTAAAACTGCAGGCCGTAATGATGTTCAAACAGGCGATACCGTGTTATTTACCCTTTCCATGCGCAACAATGGTACAAAAGATACAACCAATGTATTGGTACACGACATTGCCGACGGCTTGACTTACGTACAGCATACCGGCGATGGTTCATACAATCCTGCTACAGGAATCTGGACCATCAGCAACCTGCCGGCTGGCGCAACACAAACAATTCAGCTTGCAATGAAGGTTGGCATTGAGGGGCCCTACAGTAATATCGCTGTTGGTGGTACATTAGACCCAAGTGATCCGGGCAATCCTGTAGATACGGTGCGGTTGGTTTCTCTGCAAATTTCAAAAACAGCCAGCCGTAATGAAGTGCATGCAGGTGACAGTGTGGTGTTTGCTATTAGTATCAGCAACCATGGCGCAAAGGATACCAGCAATGTTCAGGTAAAAGAATTGCCAGATGGCTTTACCTATATAAGTGACGACGGAGCCGGCGCTTATAATGCTGAAACAGGTATCTGGACAACCAATGTTCCGGCAGGTGCAACGGCAGTGCTGCATATTACCATGAAAGCAGCTGAAAGCGGCCTATACCGCAATGTAGCCGTCGGGGGAAATTTTGATACGACTGATGCACACAACCCGAAAGACAGTATTGAATTAGTGTCGTTACAGTTAATAAAGACAGCAAATCGTAACAGCGTGTCGGTTGGTGATACCGTAACGTTTGCCATAACGCTGGTAAACCATGGTGTAAAAGACACAATAGGTGTTCAAATTAAAGATATTCCTGATGGCTTTAGCTATATTGACGATGACGGCGGCGGGACTTTTAACCCTGCAACCGGCATATGGACAACGCATGTGGCCGGGCTAAGCAGTGCCGTGCTGCATCTGCAAATGCTTGCGAATTCGACAGGCACCTATCGCAATATCGTTGTAGGGGGCAATCTTAATCCAAATGATTTGCAGAATCCGTGCGATACAGTTAGTCTTGCGTCCCTGCATATAACCAAAACTGCCAATGTAAACAATGTGCAACCTGGCGACACTGTTATTTTCACTATACAAGCCACTAATAACGGAGCGAAAGATACCAGCGGCGTGCAGATAAAAGAAATCCCGGATGGGTTTAGTTATGTTGGCGATGACGGGGCCGGTGCTTATAACGCATCCACGTCAATCTGGACAGTGAACATTCCGGCGGGCGCATCGCGTTCCTTACACGTGTCATTCCTGGCTACTTCAAATGGAACCTACAGCAATATTGCGGTGGCTGGAACACTTGATCCCGGCAACAAAAATAATCCGCAGGATACTGCTTTGCTCGTAGCATTGCAACTAACCAAAACAGCTGACCGTACAGCAGCTTCAGCCGGCGACACCGTATTGTTTACCATCATGCTCAGTAACCATGGCTTGAAAGATACGATGGGTGTACAGGTAAAAGACATTCCGACAGGGTTCACATACATTTCTGATGATGGAGGCGGCACTTATAATCCGGTTTCCAATATTTGGACAATTGATGCAGGTGCACAGCAAACCTACCTGCTTCACTTGAAAATGATGGCTTTGCCCAATGCGGTATATAACAATATCGTTGTCGGTGGCAGTCTCGATCCACATGATCCGCACAATCCGCAGGACACAGTGTTGCTTAGTCCGCAAGTCCGCAGTTTGCAGGCGTGGAAGCAGGTGGCTGATGCTTCAGGTAATGGTGTGGCTGAACTAAATGAGTTGTTGAATTATACCATCTTCGTTAAGAATACTGGCACAGCTATTTTGGATACTATCTACATTAGCGATGTTCTTCCTTCGCAGGTAACATATATAACCGGCAGCGGCACCAATGGCAACTATGCTTACGATAGTAGCTCGCGCGTTTTACGGATTGACCAAAGTCATGCAGCGCTGTCACCAGGCAATATTACCAGTTTTGGTTTTACTGTACGTGTGGTGGATAGCCTGCCAACTGTTACCACCATCAGCAACCTGGCGTATGTTATGCCTGGCAGTGATGACAACGGTATTGCGACCTGTGCTTCTGATGCAGGTTGTAGCGTAATGGGCGATTCAACACGTATTCCCATATTCATTAAAACGCCCAATGATCTGGCAGTAGTAAAAAAATCAGAGGAAAAAAGAACCGGTGTCTCTGATGTATTCAATTACACGATCACTGTAACCAATAAACTAAATTCACCTGCCCGGGATGTGATGGTTACTGATAGTTTGCCTGCGTCTGTTACTTATCAGTTTGCCAGTGCTGCCACCGGCGAAGCCAGTTACAGTCAATCCAACCGGGTGTTACATTGGTCAATACCTGAAATAGCTGCAGGAGCAAGCGTTTCATTGGTTTTGACCGTTAAGGCTAACGCTGCCGGAGATGTAGTGAATACAGCCTGGGTAAGTAGTCAAGGAAACGACTTAGATACCACAGACAATCATTCATCGGATAAACATAATGTAATAGACCTGTTTATTCCCAATATTATTACACCCAACAGCGATGGTAAAAACGATCAATTCAAAATAACAGGCATTGGAGCCTATCCCAATTCTGTATTGGTTGTGTACAATCGGTGGGGTAACCAGGTGTTTTATTCTTCCGATTATCACAACGAATGGGATGGCGCAGGTTTGAATGAAGGTACATATTACTATGTCTTAAAATTACGAACACCTGCAGGTACAAAGGACTATAAAGGCTGGGTAACACTGATGCGATGAAAAAGTGTGATTAAAACAGCAGTTATGCAAACAAAAATCTTAATACTGGTTTTGGTATTGCTTTGCAATCGTTTCACGGCTCTTGCACAGCAAGACATTCAATTCAGTCAGTATATTTTCAACATGGTAAATATTAACCCTGCCTATGCAGGATATAAAGGTGGAACTAATATCAATGCTATTTACCGAAAGCAATGGACCGGATTTCCGGGCTCGCCGCAAACTGCTGCAGTCTCTGCCGATTGGCTAACCGCCCACCGCGATGAGCGTATCGCGCTAAGTGTACGTGTGCTATCGGATAAACTTGGTGCACAGGAAACACTTTCGGCCTGGGGTGGTTTTACCTATCGCATACCTATGAGCGAAGACGGCAGCAAACGGCTTTGCCTGGGTTTGGGCATGGGGGTTACACAATACTCTATTGATGGTAATGTTTTTCAATATACTGATAACAATGACAATACCATACCTGTTGGCAAAGCTTCACGCACACAGCCCGATGCCAATGCCGGAATTTACTATTATACACCCAACTACTATTTTTCAGTTTCTGTGAGCGATATTTTACAGGTAAATAGCATAAAAACTTATAACTGGAATGGTGCTGTATTTCGCAGCATGCTGCGTTCGCCACATTTGTATGTTGGTACAGGAACAGTAATACCAGTATCGGATAACTTTAAAATAAAGCCCTCTTTTATGTGGAAAGAAGACTTTAAGGGGCCTAGTAATGTAGACTTAACTGCTTTTGTGCTGCTGCACGATGTGCTGTGGTTGGGTGCATCTTACAGGACAGCTGTGCGCATATGGAATAAAAGCCATTTGCAGGATAACCTGGAGCAGAAAGATGCAGTAAGTGCTATGGCAGAAGTATTTGCGACGCCATGGTTGCGGATTGGTTATAGTTATGATTTTACCACGAGTGGATTGAATTCGTATCAGACAGGTTCACATGAAATATCGGTAAGCTTGTTATTTCCTGCAAATGGTAAAAGAGAATTGTCACCCAGGTATTTTTAAAACACATGTTATGAAAAAGCGTTTGTGTTTACTGTTATTGCCGTTACTGGTTTTCTTACAGGTAGAAGGGCAGGAGCAGTTGTCTTACCAGCAACTTGCAGACAGGTATTTCATTACTTTTCAATACCAGCGGGCTATGCTTATATACGAACGCCTCTGTCGTGGCAGCAAAGTAAAAGCAGCGAATTTATACAAGCTCGGTTATAGTTATGAAATTACCGGTGCCTATGATAAAGCACTGGGGGCGTATGCGCGTTGCATGCAACAAGATAGCACCGCAGATACACTGCAAATGCGTACAGGCAACCTATTAAAACAATTGCAAAAGTACACACAGGCGAAAACAGCGTACACAACTTATGCCGCTAAATATGGCACTTCACCACTGCTGCAAAATCGTTTGGCTGGCTGCGATTCCGCCCAGGCCTGGTTGCATTCACATGCAATCGTAACACTGCAACCCGCCAGCAGCTTGAATACAAGTTATGCAGACTGGGGAGCTGTTGTGCATGATTCTGTTATTGTTTTTACCACAGAATTTATACGTGGAGAAGCCTTGGATAATAAAACACAAGTGTTGCGTTGGCCTTATCCACGAACAGGCTTGCCGTACTCCAAAATATTTGCCGCACGCTCAGATGGAAAAAATATAGGCCTGCCCGGTACCCGCGAAACTATAGTGTCAGATATTGGTACCCAGGTGAACAATAGTCCTTTTCATGAAGGTGCAGCCGTATTCTCGTCACGTGGCGATACCGTATATTTTACTATTACCCATGCAACGCGCCGGAATGCATTAACCGAATCCCCGCCACGTCATTATGTTTACCATCGCGTTAAAGAACAACAGCTGGAATTGCAATACTCGGTAAAAAGTCCTGAAGGCCATTGGCAGAAGGCTGTTTCCTGCCCATTCAATAATGTTAAAGCTTATTCTGTAGGACAACCGGCCCTAAGTAAAGATGGAAGTATCTTATATTTTGTATCGGACATGCCTGGTGGTTATGGGCAAACTGATATATGGTATGCTGAAAAAGACAGTGCCGGGAACTGGGGACAACCTAAAAATTGCGGCAGCGCCATTAACACTTCAGGTAACGAAATGTTCCCTGTTGTGAATGACAGCAACCGGTTGCATTTCTCAAGCGATGGATGGCCGGGTATGGGCGGATTGGATTTGTTCGCAGTCACCGGTGCAAAACAGCAGTGGCAGCAACCGAAGAATTTGCTGCCTCCATTTAATTCGTCATTTGATGATTTTTACTTTTTTCGTTTCGATACCCTGAAAGGATTTTTATCCTCCAATAGGCAAAATGGCGTTGGCAGCGACGATATTTATGTATTCCAGTTGCCAGTTGAGGTTGCGCCTCCGAAAGTATTGAACTTGCTTACTACGGTATATCGCGCTAAAGACAGCAGTGTAGTACAAGATGCGATTGTGGCACTCACTAATCTACAGCGTCGCGCTATGTGGCGTCAACGAACAGATACAAGAGGACAAACCATGTTCATATTAGAGCGGGCTATTGATTATGAACTGGTAGGTAGTTTTGCGACACTCCAGCCAGATAGTGCGCAGTTTAGTACCAACATCATTATGAGTGGCGATACTGTTTACCAATCGCTTTATTTAAGGGAACACATTGTACCTGAGAAAACTTATAAGGTGGGTGATCACTTTGTTCTTGAGGGACTATACTATGATTTCGATAAATACAACATTCGCCCGGATGCTGCCATAGTTCTTAACAAACTTCAACAATTGTTGTTGAAATATCCTACAATGAAGATTGAATTGTCTTCGCATACAGACAGCCGCGGCAGCAAGGCATACAACGAACGACTGTCAGCCCAACGTGCAGCATCTGCCAGGGCTTACCTGATAAAAGCAGGCATTTCCGCCGAACGTATTATTTCAAAAGGATATGGTGAAAGTCGCCTGGTGAATGGTTGTTCTGATGGAGTGCCATGTACAGAAGCACAACATCAGGCAAACAGACGAACAGAGGTTACGGTGTTGAGCAATCAATAAACTGTTTGATTAGGAAAAGAGCCAGCGTTGGTTTCGTACACCCTGGTTATGCAAACGCAGAATTGCGGGATTGATTTATTGCTTGGGAAGTTACTAAGGATATTATCTAAAATTTTACAACTTGTAACGGTTACTCGCTGATTTAAGCAGACAATAAACGCTCCGTTGTAATACCGGAGCGTTTATTGTTTTAGCGATAATTCTAAACTACTATTCAATCTAAGACCTGGCAATGTTACGCAGAGCCTTGATCTTGTCATGCGCATTGTGAATACCTTCTGACTGTTTTCTTACTACTGATTCGGCCTCCGCAGTAAGGTCACCATCGCTCAGGGCCTCCGTATAGGCTTTTTTAATAGCGTCCTCGCCACGTTCGGCCTCATTTAAAATGCTTTCACGATCGTTACCGCCAAAAAGGGATTTCACATCTATCCATGCCCGGTGTAAGGTACCTCCAACACTGGTTCCTTTGTCGAAATCCTCGCCGTAACTTGCTACCAATGCTGTTAACTCCTGGCCATAGGTGCGGCTTTGATTTGCATACTCCTCAAAGAGTGCTTTTAAATCAACATTCTCCTCTTTGATGTCTGAAAGTGCTTTTTCGAATCCTGCCACGCGATCATTATTTAGTTGAATCAGATCGTTCAGAATATCTGCAGCTTTTTGCCTGTTACTCATATTTTTTGTTTATTACATAACACGCAAATAGGATGCCGTTGCCGTAAAGGCTATCATTACCGCAAAAGGGCAGTTAGTTGGTTATTTTATTACCAGGTTTGTAGATTCGTTTTCTAATGCAAACAGCAGCCACCTTTTTTCTGAAAGGTGGCTTTTTGTTGTTATTTTTAACACATACAAATTACAAGAGAACACTTGCAGGGGGTCGATTATGATTGGGACGTGCCGGTTTCAGACTTTTATTTGAAAGATTTTATTCCCACCCGCAAGCAATTCAATCGTTATAATGGCAACCAAACGATCGCCATTTTAAATCATTTTTCTGCTCTTTATGGACCTGTAACATTTGATCAGGCCCATGAATTGGAAGATCTTATATTGAATCACCTGCCGCTGGGCACTATGAGCGAACAATCTGCTTTTAACTGGTTAGTCAATAAAAAAGGTAAAAAATAGCTTATTTAAGAACACATTGTTCTATAACTATGCACTGGATACTGAATAACTGAATGTTGTTTAAAAACAAGTATTTTCTTTCCAATTAAGCAATCAAACGGAATACAGTTCACATCGAAATAGCCATACTTCTTACTGATAAATTCGCTGTAACATCCCGGCTGCAATGACCGCTGCAAAATTATTTGTATACAAAAAATAATCACTTAGGGCATAAACTAAAATGAGCCCGGTACGAATACCAGGCTCTGCTGTATACTTGATCCCCATTGAGCTAAAGGGCAAACTTCAGTAAAAAGCAGGATTCTTTTCCGTTTATTATATTCAGTGTAGCGCAGGATAGGACTAGTTCAAATACCAGAAATGCTCCGGCAAGACAGCCGGAGCCCCATTTCACCTTGAGCTGTAAACGCTCGTTCTTATCCGATCACTAAACTTAATTTAGCCAGGCGTTACTGCAAAGAACTGTTTAATGATAGCTAAGTAAAACCTGTATCTCATTTGACAATCTTTTCATTGATAATCAATTTCATAGATGATGATTGAGATTAATCGCCTCTCCTTTAAAGAAGCCACGGTTTTTCCGGTTATATTCGGTCTCCCTGACATATTTTCTTTGATTTTCAGAGAATTTTAAACAATTGCATCAAATCTGTGTAGTATTGCGTTGTTGAATAAAAACATAATTTGAAGCCCGTGAGGTTTAACAAGTGCCGGGGCAAATTGTATTGTTATTAAACCTTTTAATCAATTAACAAGAAAATATGGACCTTTTCAAGGCGCTTTCAAAAAAACGCAGCCGTTTGCTGGAACTATGGATGCAATATCAGCTGGCAGATATATCACTTCGCGAGGATCTGATGGAAAACGAAGAACTAAGGGCGCAGTCTGAAGAACTTTTGGATGCCTTCTTAAAAGCTGTCACGGACAAGAATGTTGAAAATGTGGATGACCCAACTTACGAACCGATCATCGAGATTCTTTCAGGTATTTCAATTTCACGCGCAAGGCAAGGTTATTCACCTAAAGAAACCGGGAACTATGTCTTTAGCCTGCGTGATGCAATTTTACAAGTGTGGCAAGCAGAGTTTAGCAACGACCTCGCGGTATTATTTGCGGCTACCTTAAAGCTGAATAAGTTATTCGATAACCTGGGCATTATCACCTTTGAAACCTTTATTAAAGGCCGTGAAGAAGTAATATTGCGCCAAACAGATGAAATATCGGAGATATCCACACCCGTTATTCGTGTATGGGATAACATACTGGCATTACCCATCATAGGCACATTAGATAGCTCCCGCACACAGATAGTCATGGAAAACCTGCTGCAACAGATTGTTGATACCGGTAGCAGCATTGCCATACTGGATATTTCGGGTGTGCCTGCAGTAGATTCCTTGGTGGCGCAGCATTTACTTAAAACCGTAGCTGCGACGCGTTTGATGGGAGCAGAATGTATTATTAGCGGTATACGTCCCGAAATTGCCCAAACAGTTGTGCATTTAGGAATTGATTTATCGAATATAATAACCAAGGCCACATTGGCAAGCGCATTAAAGCAGGCATATAACATGTTGCAGTTAGAGGTTAGAAAAGTTCAAAAATAAAATACGCTGGAATGGATAAAATACCAATTCTGCGATTTGGCCACTTTTTGCTGGTAACTATCCAAGTCGATTTGTACGATCGATTGGCTTTAAATCTGGAATCAGACCTGATTCAAATGGTAAGCAAAACCCAAGCAAGAGGCGTCCTGATCGATATTTCTGCGCTAAGCATTGTGGATTCATTTATGGGACGGATTATCGGGAATATCGCTGGCATGTCGAAAATCATGGATGCGCAAACTGTGGTGGTGGGAATGCAGCCTGCAGTGGCCATTACGCTTATAGAGTTAGGGCTTGAGCTAAAAGGCGTGTACACCGCATTAAATGTTGAAAAGGGGATGTCCTTACTGCAGTCAAAAATTAGTTTACCGGATGAAGACCTGGATAATATTGAATGATAGTCGTTCTCAATAAAGAATCCATCCCGATAGATAAGGAACAGGATGTGGTACTGTTTCGCAACCGTGTAAAGGAATATACCATTAAAATTGGGATGGGTGTGGTAAACCAAACCAAACTTATAACCGCTGCCAGTGAGCTGGTACGCAATATCCTGAAGTATGCGGGCAAAGGGACAGTATTGATAGAAATAATCAGCAGTGGCAGGCAAAATGGCATACGGCTGGTATTCAGTGACAAAGGGCCTGGCATTTCTGATGTGCCATTAGCTATGAAAGACGGCTTCTCAACAGGCAAAAGCCTCGGTTTGGGGTTGCCTGGTGCCCGAAGATTGGTTAACGAATTTGACATAAAAAGTACAGTAGGTAAAGGCACTACGGTAACAATATTAAAGTGGAAAAATGGATAACCACCATGTGCTGTTTAGTGTAGTGGACAGAAGTTATACTGCAGTTATTAAAAAGGAAATACATGCGTTAGCCGGCAAGTGTGCTTTCAAAGCCAATGAGATGGCCGAAATAGATATTGTCGTTGCCGAACTAATATCTAACCTGCTTAAATATGCTGTGAATGGCCGGTTGCTGGTAAAAACATGTATAGATGCAAAAGAGGCCGGACTTGAAATCATTGCTATTGATGACGGGCCGGGTATTCCCGATCTCAGTCTTGCGCAGGTTGATGGCATTACTACCCATAAGAAATCTTTAGGCATGGGCCTGGGGGCGATAAAACGGCTGACAAGTGTGTTCCAGGTGTTTTCAAAAGTCGGCTGGGGTACCATTATCCTGGTACGAAAATATGTGGGTAGTTCAAATGAGGTTGCGCGGAAGCTCAAAATGACCCTTGGTGCTGTTATAGTACCCAAACCAGGAGAACAGGTATGTGGGGATGGTTTATATACCAGGCTTGACCATCAGGGCGCCCGTATTTTTATGGCTGATGGCCTGGGCCACGGCAAAGAGGCTGCGTTAGCTGCCATACAGGCCATAACTGCATTTGCAGATAACAGAGATGATAACGCCATCAATATCCTGCGCACATTACATCAAACCAGCAGTGTGAGAAAAACACGCGGGTTAGTTGGGACTGTTTTGCTTATCAATCTTAGATCAGGCATTATTAAAATAAATGGCATTGGTAATATCTCTTCGAGACTGATCTTTCGCGGGGTGATTAGAAATTTCCTTTCATATAATGGCATTATCGGTTTGAATATTCCATCCTCTATGAATGAGCAATCATTTGACGTGGAAAAAGGACAACTTTTGATAATGTGTTCTGATGGCATTAGGACGCGATGGGATTTGAGCAAATTGCCTGGCATTGCTAAACATGACCCAAATATTATTGCAGCCGCCATTTATAAAGATTTTTGCCGGAATACTGACGATGCATCGGTACTGGTGGTTAAAATAATGTAATCTTTCATGAAACAAATAGCCAGGATCACATTGCAAAATGAAATGGATTTGGTGCTCGCCCATCGCCGGTCAATGAAGCTGGCCGAATTGGCGGGATTATCTCTTTCAGCGCAAACTACTTTTGCCACCGCTGTGGCAGAAGTTGCAAGAAATATCATCGAAGATGGCGAAAACGGATCATTGCTATTGGGTGTACGGGTAACAGCTCAACAGGCTCAATACCTGGTAGCCACTATACTGGATAGTCGCCCAGACCTATCACTGCAAAAGCAGGGCATTTACTATGCACGAAAGCTTGTAAACCTGTTTAATCTTACCACTTCCGGGGAAGGCACTTCCATCGAAATGCAATTGCTGATTGTTAATCCGGTAAAAGAGATAGAGCGGAAAGTTGATGAATGGCGCGCTTCTTTTGAAAGCAATGTTTCAGCCTCGCCATATGAGGAAATTAAACAGCAGAACGAACAACTGCAAAACCTTACTGTGCGTTTGAAAGCCAGTGAATTACAATACCGCACTTTAACTGATTCATTGCCGCTTGTTATATTTTCATTAGATGCACAAGGTAAGATTGTGTTTGCAAACCGATGGCTGGATAACTATGCCGGTCAGTCATTACAAACATTAAAAGATGCGGGCTGGGCAACCATCATTCATGCAGATGACCTGGCTGTTTTCAACGAAATGCTTAACCGCATTAAAGGCAGCCATACCAATACCATTAAACGTGAATGCCGCCTGCTGCATGCACAAACGGGAACTTATTTCTGGCACCTCGTAGTAATATGCAGGTTTGAGGAAGATACTCCTGACGGTGCCAGCTTTATAGGTTATATGGTAGATATCCACACACAAAAAGAATTTGAAGAACTAAAATTGGTGAAGGATAAGCTGCAGCGTAATGAGCTGGAGCTGCACAACATTATTCACCACCTCAACATATCCAATAAAGAGTTGGAGCAGTTTGCCTATATTGCCAGCCACGATCTGCAGGAGCCTGTGCGCAAAATGATTTTTTATAGCGATTATTTCAAACAGCACTATGCTCACGCGATAGATGAGGCGGGTTTGGTTTTTCTTGATAAAATGCTGGCTGCTTCATTGCGCATGCGCAGCCTGATTATGGACCTGCTTTCATTTTCGGATGTACGAAAAGAAAGTGTCTCTTTCGCCAAGGTTGATTTGAACAAAGTAGCACTGGATGTATTACAAGACATGGAATTGATCATTAACGAGAAAGAAGCGATTGTTTCTATTGACCAATTGCCTGTGGTGGAAGGCAATTACCAGCAGCTTGTACAACTATTCGGAAATATTATCTCTAATTCGATCAAGTATGCTAAGCCGGGCGTAGCGCCACTTATACGTATTTCCGGAGCAGATGGCAATGGAGATGCAGTTATTTCATTCATAGATAATGGCATTGGCTTTGACCAGACTTACTTAACTAAAATATTTTCTCTTTTTCAACGCCTGCATACTAAAGAAGAGTATAGCGGCACCGGTTTAGGATTGGCTATCTGCAAAAAAATAGCGGAGTTGCACAATGGATCTATTACTGCAGCCAGCACACCGGGGCATGGTGCTATCTTCAAGTTAACACTACCATTAATCCAGTTAAATAAAATTAGCTAGCAGTATGCCTGATATATTATTTATAGATGATGATGCCGAAGACAATTTTATTATGCAAAATGCTTTTGAATCGGCGGGGCTGCACGGGAGTGCCTTTTTTGCCACAGGAGCTGATGAAGCCATGGTATTATTGAATGCATCAGTTGAAGTACTACCGAGTTTGATTGTGCTCGATCTGAATATGCCTAAGGTTAATGGTACCCAAATTTTGCAGATGCTAAAAGAAAGTGAAGCATTCTGCGACATACCGGTCATTGTCTGCTCTACTTCTGTAAATCGTATCGAGCGTGAGCAATGCCTGGCTTTGGGTGCGCACAGTTTTATTGTAAAGCCGCTTACTTTTGATGAAGCGGTGAAAACCGCAATCGAATTTAATAAGCTGGCACAGGCTTTTAATCACTAAAGCAACATTAATCCTCCAACTTGATAATATTAGGAGAACTTCTTCCGTCGTAGCCAGCGTTGCGTAAAGTTTAATACGTTATATGTCGCAAGCCTTTTAGAAAGCTATCTTCATCAACTGTCAACAAAAAACCGCCGGATTTTTCCGACGGTAATAAAACTTGAAGGCTTGGTTATTTTTTTTCCTTTCCTTTCTCTTCATGCTGTTGAGCATATTTTTTAGAAGCTTCACGAGCATGTTCTTTTGCATGTTCTGTATGACCATGGGCTGCCTGGGCATGATGCGCAGCCTTTTCATGATTGCCCTTGCCGGCTTCTTCAGCAGCGCTGCGATGATGTTTGGCGGCTTCTTCATGGTGTTTAGCCGCGTCTTCATGATTTTTTTTTGGCATAATCGAAGTTTTAATAGCTAAGTCCAAAGTTTATGCCGCAATGCTACACAGATTCCTGGCTATCGAATGGCCTAACCGGCGGGAGTAGAAATGACGAAATAATTCACACCTAAAGCCAATATGTGTATAAGCTTCTCGGTTTAAGAATTTGTTTGTTTTTAAGTGAAACAGCTATTAGCCGGGGTACTTTGCAATTCTGACAAATATAGCTAAAGCCCGGTTTGTTGGGCAGGCTCTTGTTGCTTATGCATTTGCGCTGCTACTTTATTGTCGGGCGTAATATTACTAATTGCCACCTGAACCTTATTTTTGAAGCCGGAGATTACCATATCCTTGCCTGCCATTAATGCTTCATAACCATCTTTAGCTACTTTTTCCGCATCTGCCAGTTCGCCTTCCTGTACAATCTTGGAATCAGTCATTTCTGCTTTGTTAAAAAAATCAGTATCGGTGGCTCCAGGCAATAAAGAAGTAATGGTAACGCCTTTATCTTTCACCTCCTCGCGAATGGCCTCAGTAAAAGAATGAACAAAGGCTTTGGTGCCATGATATACCGATTGTAAGGGGCCGGGTAGTTTGCCTGCAATACTGGCCAGGTTCAGGATACGACCCTTTCCACGATAAACCATATCTATCAGGAACTGTTTAGTTAGCACGACTAAGCTTGCAATATTCAGCTGTATTATATCTAATTCGCGTTGAATATTGGTTTCAATGAATTCGCCATAAAGGCCCTGGCCGGCATCATTGACCAATATATCAATATCAATACCGTTCGCTTTGACTTCTTTATAAACGTCAAAGGCGGCCTTTGGATCAAAAAGATCGCTTGCAAGTGTGATTATTTTGGGAGCGCCAAGCGTCTGCAGGGCCTGGGATGTGGTATCGAGTTCGTGTTGATAACGAGCTACAATCACTATGCTATAGCCATCTTTGGCAAATAGCTTTGCCAGTTCATAACCAATGCCGCTGGTGGCCCCTGTGATCAGGGCATACTTTGATGGAATTGCCATAAAAAATAATTGAATAGTTAAAAATTAAGCCCACGGATCAAGTACCACTTTTACGCAGTCTTCCTCTTTTTTCTGAAAGATTTCATATCCATGTGCAATTTGAGAAAGTGGCAGGCGATGGGTGATAATATCATTGAGCTTCACTTTGCCTTCGCTTACATAACCCAGGAGTTTATCAATGTGCTTTTGTGCAGGCGCCTGGCCCCCTTTGATGATAAGGCCTTTGTCAAAGAATTGCCCGATGGGGAAGTTATCGTAAGTAGTAGGGTATACGCCCAGTACAGATACAATGCCACCGCGGCGTACTGCGCTCATGCAGGCCTCCAGTACTTTGGGCGATCCCTTTTCCAGGTTAATCACCGCTTTTGCTTTTTCTGCAAAGCTGCGGGAGGGCTCAAATCCAACGGCATCAATGGTTACATCTGCACCACGGCCGTTGGTGAGTGCACGTATTTGCGCTATTACATCTTTTGCGCCATCTTCCCACAAAATGGCATCGCAACCGGCTGCGGCCTGCGCTTTTTGCAGGCGGTAGGGTAGGGTATCTACCACTATCACGCGCGCTGCACCGCGCAACCAGGCGCTTTTAGCGGCCATAATGCCCACAGGGCCCGCACCAAAGATGGCAACGGTTTCACCACCTTTTACTTCGCCCCAATCCACACCGGTATAACCGGTAGGAAAAATATCTGTGAGAAAAAGTACTTCTTCATCAGTCAGGTTCTCCGGCACCAGGCGGGGGCCATAGTCCCCGTAGGGCACACGCACATACTGGGCCTGCCCGCCGTCATAACCGCCATACAGATCGGTGTAACCAAAAAGGGCACCGCCTTTTTCGGTCAACAAACCACCTTCCGGGCCGTAGTGTTCCGGGTTACTGTTTTCACAATGTCCGGGCAGTTCATGATTACAAAAGAAACAATGTCCGCAGGCGATGGGAAAGGGCACCACTACTCTGTCACCTGCTTTGAGGTTCTTTACTGCTTTGCCTGTCTCTTCTACAATACCCATAAACTCATGACCCAGTACCATGGGGCGCGGCTGCGGAATGCCGCCGGAGTAGATATGCAGATCAGAGCCACAAATGGCCGTGGCTGTGACTTTGAGAATGATGTCACGATCGTCTTTTAGTTTGGGATCATCGACCGAATCATACGTTACTTTATGCGGTCCATGTATTACAGCTGCCTTCATAGGTTAAAACGTTGGGTTTTACGTGAAAAAATTACAGGTCATGATAAGCGGGCGCAAAACCATGCCACTATTGGCTTACATAAGAAAGCTATGCTACACAGGGCGTGGTCTTGTGATGATTTTACACTACTGTGGATGGGCAATGTGGAATTATTAGGGCTGGCCAGCTCCACCGGAAGAGCCATATATCTGTCCTGTCGCATAGCTGGCATCGCTGGCGGCCAACTGCACATAAATAGAAGCCAGTTCCGCAGGCTGGCCAGGCCTGCCCATCGGTGTTTGCCCACCAAACTTTTGCAGCTTTTCCTGGCTTGCACCGCCGCTTACCTGTAGCGGCGTCCAGATAGGGCCTGGCGCCACACCATTTACACGGATGCCTTTTTTAGCCAGTTGTTTGGCCAGTGACTTCACATAGTTCATGGTAGCGGCTTTCGTTTGCGCATAGTCATACAGGTCTGGCGTTGGATCATAGGCCTGTTCTGATGTGGTAGCGATGATGCATGATCCGGGTTTTAAATGTGGCAGTGCTGCCTTGATGATCCAGAAAGGCGCGTAGATATTGGTTTTCATCGTCCAGTCAAATTGCTCGGTTGTGATATCCAGGATAGAATCATGTGATTGCTGGCGGCCGGCATTGTTTACCACAATATCCAGTCCTCCCAGGCCTTCCACTGCCCGGCTTACCAGCTGTGTACAAAACGATTCATCACGCAGGTCACCTGGTATGGCAACCGCCTTTCTGCCTTCTGCTTTAATCAGGGCAATCACTTCCTGTGCATCCGGTTCTTCTGACGGAAAATAGTTGATGGCAACATCGGCACCTTCGCGGGCAAAGGCGATGGCTGCGGCTCTACCCATCCCGGAATCCCCGCCAGTTACCAGTGCCTTACGGCCGGCAAGTCTGCCGGAGCCCTTATAACTTTTTTCTCCATGATCCGGTCTTGGGTTCATTTTGCCGGCAAGTCCCGGCCAGGGCTGGGATTGACTTTCAAAGGGTGGCTTGGGATATTTACTGGTAGGATCTTCCAGGGCCGGCCCTGCAGGTCCTGCAGCAAAATCCCTGGCGGAGGCAGCAAGTGGCGTTAATGCGGCAGTGGCAATACCTACGCCCAGGCCGCCGAGCATCTGGCGGCGGTGCATTTTGTGTTCTTCTTTCATATGATAAATGTTTGTACAAGTGAGTTTAATGGGTGTGTTTGCGGTGGCGCTTTTAAGCCAACATGGTAATAAAATGCCTGGCTTTTATGTAAGGCTTTAATAGCCGCTACAACATTTTGCTGCGTTTTTGCCCCGAACCCCCGAACAATGAGTGTTCCTGCCTTACACACTTGTAACAAGCTTTCCACATCATCGATCCTGGCGACGTGCCATAGGGCATGCAGCTTTTGATGCGATAGCGGTTCATCCTGGCCATGCAGCAAGCGTAATGCAGCATACAACCTGAACCGGCATTTTATTTTACGGTTAGCTACCATCATGAAAACTACTTTAACAATTATGCCAGAACTATGGCCGGTGGCTGCACCAAGCTTGGCGTATTGTTTGGGTAACAAAAGCATATGAAACACACGAAGACGATTGTGATCACGGGCGCCTCCAGTGGTGCAGGCAGAGCAACCGCGTTGCTGCTGGCCTCAGACGGTTACCGGCTGGTTCTTGCTGCCAGGAACACAAAGGCATTGGAAGAACTGGCAGATGAATGCCGTGAGTTGGGTGCAGCCGTGCTGGTGGTTACCACAGACGTTACCGACACCGAGGCGGTAAAGCATCTTGCTAATGAAGCCGCAGCGTGGAATGATGGCATTGATGTATGGGTAAATAACGCCGGCGTGCTGGCAGCAGGCGTCTTTGAAGAAACGCCCTGGGAAGTGCATGAACGCGTGATAGCCACAAACCTGATGGGGTACATGCGTGGGGCGCATGCGGTGTTACCCTTCTTTAAGGCGCAGGGCCACGGTATACTTATCAACAATATTTCTATCGGGGGTTTTCTGCCGGTGCCGTTTGGTGGCGCTTATTCAGCAGCCAAATTTGCCCTGCGCGGCTTTTTTGAGGCACTGAAGGGGGAGCTAACCGGGTGGCCTGCTATACACGTGGCAGATCTTTTCCCGGCATTCCTGGATTCACCCGGTATTCAGCATGCAGGTAATTATACGGGTAAGGTTTTAAAACCGGCACCACCTGTATACGATACATCCGTAGTAGCCCGCGCCGTACAGGCTTCCATCCTTCACCCACGCGCTACGCGGTATCCAGGTATCGCTTCCCGGTTCTTTAAACTGGGCCATGCCATTGCGCCGCTACTGGTGGTAAAAGCAACGGCTATGGTGATGAAAACCTATTTTAAAACGGCAGACAGCACGGCGGTTACTCCGGGCAATCTTTTTGATACGGTAGACTATGGCATGAGCGTTAACGGCAACGCCCGGCCACGGTTAACACCAGTGACTAAAAAGAAATTGGCTGCAGGTGCTGCGCTGGCCATCATTGGCCTGGCGGCCACTGTACTATTCAATAAATCATCAAAAGTTTAATCATATGCCCTGGTATCATGGAAATTACCCGCCTTCCTATAAAAACCAGCCCGTTCAACTCCGGGAAAAGGCAGTAGCAATTGCCAACGAACTGTTGTTGCATGGTGCAGACGAGGGCGTCGCCATTGCTACCGGCCTGAAAAAGGCAAGGGAGCATTTTAAAAAACAGGAAGGTGAAAACAAAAAAAGTAAATCGTAAAAAGTACACAGTTGCGTAAGCCCATTATATAATCCCCAAGACAACAAGCCGTTTTTTATGTTATATCTTTTGTTGAATGAATATACAATCGCAACAACAAGCAGCTGGTAAAGTGCGCGCATTAAACAAAAAAAGCAATGCGGGCATTTATCTATTCCTGTTGGCCGGGGGTGTTATATTATTTGCCATTGCGCAATTCAACATTTTCAGGCTTTCGGAAAATCATGCGCTGTTGCTTAAAAAACTGGCATCTGTAGCAACACTGGCCTCGCTGGCAATGCTGTTGGTAGCGCTGGCAGAGCAGGTGGTTAAAAATAAGGTACACGAAGTTTCCCGCTATTACAATCTTGTTCGGGCCTTGCACCTGGCAGGGATCATCTTAATCGTTATTATTTGTATCTCTTTTCTAAATCAGAACTGGTATGCCGCTGCTGTATCACTGGGACTTATTTCACTGGTACTTGGTTTCGCACTACAAAGCCCCATAGCTTCGTTCATCGGTTGGTTTTATATCCTGTTCCGCTCACCCTACAAAGTGGGCGACCGGATACAAACCGGGGATTTGCGCGGTGACGTTGTTGAAATTGGATACCTGGATACAACGCTGTGGGAGTTTGGCGGGGATTATATGTCTACCGATATTGCCACCGGCCGGTTAATCCGCTTTCCCAATAGCCTGGTATGGCAACAGGCGGTATACAACTACTCGTGGCATAAGTTTCCTTACATCTGGAACGAAATTCCTTTCCACATTGCTTACGAGAGCGATCTGGATAAAGTGGAAGATATTATACGCAAGGCCTATCAATTCTTACATGGGGATGAAATGATCGCTGAACTAAAAAAGCTTCGCGCTGCCCTTGCCGCTACCCCGGTAGATGAGCCCGATGCGGCTGATTATCCTATCATCAATTTCCGCATTCATGACAACACCTGGGTGGAAGTGCTTATCACTTACCTGGTAGAACCCAAGCTGGCAGCTGCTGTACAAACTGCACTGATCAAAAAAGTGCTGGCAGATTTCCGGGCTGTGCCTGACCAGGTGTTGTTTCCTAAAAGTAATTCGCGATGAACGAATGCTTTGGAAGATTTCTCATCACTGCAATTGCCTTCTGAATTCGGTGGGTGTGCAATTTTTGAGTTGCTTAAAGAACTTATTGAAATTGGTAAGGTTGTTATAGCCGCACTGGTAACAGATCTCCGCAATAGAATACTGTTCGTTTTGCAGCAGTTTGCAGGCATGCCCAATGCGGATTTCATGCAGCAGCTGCACGAAAGATTTTTGTGTTTTGCTTTTAAAATACCGGCAAAAAGCGTTGGGCGACAAGTTGGCCACACCGGCAATGGTTTCGAGGCTGATGTCAGTATTAAAATGATTGATGAGGTAAGCATATACCTGCTGGATACGGGCATTATCCTTTTGATCATAATTGCTTTTATAGCCAAAGCTGGCCAGCAGCCGGTAATCATCCGCAGAAGTAAGCAGTTCTATAATCTGCAGCAGGCACAGTATTTTAGCGAGGCCTTCTGTTGCCGTTATTTTTTCCAGCAGCAGGGTCACGGCCTTACGGGTTTGTCCATGGATCTGCAAACCGCGGCTTGCATGCTCCAGCAAACTTCCGACTGACTGCTTGTAGGTTGGTTCATCAGACAAGCTCAGTAAAAACTCGGGATGAAAATAGACAACGATCGCCCGGGAACGGGCAGATCCATCTTCCGGCGTATCATTGTGCCAGACATGCGGAAGCCCGGGCCCCATTAGCAGCAGATCACCAGCTGAAAACTGGTCCACATGGTCGCCGATGATGCGCTTGCCTGTGCTTTGCTGTATCCACACCAATTCGCAATGATCATGAAAATGCAAAGGGTTGTCCAAATGAGGCTGGTCCACCTGTTTTACCCGGATGGTCCGTTTATCGGAAAAAGCAATATCAATCAACTGCGCCCTCATACAACGCTAATTTCATCAATATTTGCAAACAGGAGTGCTTAAAATAAGCTAAATGGTAAAATAGTTTAAAAGCCGGCTAAGATGGTTGGAGGGGGCGCAATGCATGCAGAATATTTTTGCGCCAAAGCCCCGGCATACGCATGCGGGGATATGCATCACTTCTTGAGCAAAACTAACAACCATGCAATATGCACAAGTAAAGCCGCTTTGGGATAGCGACGAATCGTTGTTTACCATCATCCGGCAGGAACTCTACACCGCGGTGGTGGGGGATATCATGGATAAGATTGGACTGCAACGCCAGTTTCTTTCCCCGCAATTACGGCCATTACAGCCGCGTTCTACAATGGTAGGCAGGGCAATGACAGTGCTCCAGGCAGACGTTACGGGCGAAAATGGTCATCGCAACACGGTACTGGATAAGCCTTTCGGGCTAATGCTGGAGGCACTGGATGATCTGAAGCCCAATGAAATTTACGTGTGCGCCGGGGCCGCTCCGCAGTATGCGCTTTGGGGAGAATTAATGACCACGCGGGCAATCAAATTGGGTGCAACCGGTGCAGTGGTAGACGGGTATTGCAGGGATACATTGGGCATCCTGGCGTTAAATTTCCCGGTATTTTCCATGGGCAGTTATGCCCAGGACCAGGCGCCCCGCGGCAAAGTGCTGGACTTCCGTGTACCGGTCATGTTCAACGGCATCCGGGTAGAACCGGGTGATATCGTGATAGGGGATATAGATGGGGTCTGCATTGTACCCCGTCACGCAGAGGCGGAAGTATTTAGCCGCGCTATCGAAAAAGCACGGGGAGAAAAGATGGTACAGCAAAAGATACAGGAAGGCATGAGCGCAAAACAAGCATTTGAAACGTATGGCATTTTATAAATCACAACAAGGCCGGTGGTGGCGCATGGCCGCCGGCACTATTACCGGCTTGCTGCTGGGAGCAGCGGCCACTGCGCAGCAAAACCAGGCGGCAGACTTCCCGGTCGCGGCACTGACCGCCCGCCCGGCGCAGGTGGCAGGGGTAAGTCAACCTGTTACCCTGCTCAATGGCGCCTGGCAATTGCGGGTGGGTGCAAATGCATCCGGCCGCCCGGTACAGGTGCCTGGTGAATGGGAAATGCAGGGCTTTCATGTGGCAGAGGGAGATACCGCCTTTTATAGCCGCACGTTCACCATCGCGGATGATTGGCGGCAAGGCCGGGTGAAGCTGCGTTTCGAGGCCATCAGCACCCATGGCATCGTATGGGTAAATGGCAAGCAGGTGGCCATACACGAAGGGGGCTTTGTGCCCTTTGAAGCCGATATTACCGATGCGCTTAAACCGGGCATCAACACGCTGGATGTAGGCGTGCAGGCCCAGACCATCAGTGACCGCCTGGCTTGCACCTCCCAATACGCTGTGCATACAGTGGGTGGCATTTTAAGAAACGTGGAAATGTTCGTTGTTCCGGCAACGCATATAACAACATTAACCCCTGTCACCACTTTTGACAATGCTTACCACAACGCCGTATTGCAGCTTGCCACCACGCTGGCAGGGCCGGCAGAAAGCGGTAGAGTGTTGGAATATGAACTGCGCAACGCGCAAGGACACCTGGTGCTGCAGCAGCGCACCCCGGTAACCGGCGAAACAATTAAAACCAATCTGCGGGTACAAAAACCCGAACAATGGTCTGCAGAACACCCGTATTTGTACTCACTGGCTACACGCCTGGTAAAGAACGGTAAAGTAATAGAGGCGCTACAACAAAAAGTGGGATTCCGCCAGGTTACAGTGAACGGTAACCGGCTGCTGGTAAACGGTAAGCCTGTACGCCTGCATGGGGTTAACCGGCACTCTATTTACCCGTTAACGGGCCGCAGCATTACAGCAGAATTGGATATTGCAGATGTAGCCTTGCTGCGTGCAGGCAACTGCAATTATATCCGCACTTCCCATTACCCGCCATCAGAGGCCTTTTTAAATGCCTGCGATTCGCTGGGCATGTTCGTGGAAAGCGAATCGGCACTATGCTGGATACAGCATGGTGCATCACCCATCTGGCAGGACTGGGATTACCAGGACAAGCGCTTCCTGCCCTATATGATCAGCGCCAATGTAGAAAAAATAACCGCCCAACGCAATCATCCGGCTATCATCATCTGGTCACTGGGCAATGAATCGCGCTGGAGCCCGTTGTGGAACCGCGTAAACCAGGTTGTTAAGGCACTGGATCCTACCAGGCCCACCACTTTTCATGACCAGTGCTGGGGTGGGTTTAACAACGCTAAAAGCCAGGCCGACATAGCGGTTTACCATTACCCGGGCATCAATGGCGGCAAAGCCTGCGATACCATGAAACGGCCGGTATTGTTCGGTGAATATGCGCATATATCCTGCTATAACCGCCGCGAACTGGTGACCGACCCCGGTATAAGATCTGCTTACGGCCCCGCGCTGGTTACTTTGTACGACAGCATGTACCAACACCCCGCGTGCCTGGGAGGCGCCATTTGGAGCGGGATAGATGATATATTTCATTTACCGGGTGGCCAGGTAGTGGGCTATGGCCCCTGGGGGGTAATTGATGCCTGGCGCAGACCCAAGCCGGAGTTCTATGGCATGAAAAAGGCCTATGCGCCGGTGGTTATCAAACGGGTGGTCTACCCCGCTGACGGGACGCATACACTACGGCTGCTGGTAGAAAACCGGTATGACTTCACTAACCTGGAATCCGTAGCGATTACCTGCAGGCAAATGGCCACAACAACACGCCTGCAGGCCAATATTGCACCGCATGACAGTGGCTGGATAGCCATCCCGGTAACGGCTGCGACGACCGAGGTTGGACTGGACTTCACCGATCCGCGCGGCTTTTGTGTAGATTCAGCGTTGGTGGTACTGCAGCCAAAGCAAATCGCTCCCCGTGATAAACGACATCTTGCTATAAGTGAAAACGACGCTACCGTCACTGTTCACCAGGGAGCCGCGGCTATCAAGATCAGTAAGCTAACGGGTACTATTGTGGAAGCCAGCAAAGCAGGACGCCTGTTGCTGGAAAGAGGGCCTGTATTTGCCGTTGTCCCGGAAAATGCTGAAGACGGTGGCAAGGTAAATGTTGCAGGAGAAACCTATCAAAACGAAATTTACCCCTTGCAGGCGTATACACTATATCCCATCTTCGCCAAATCCTTCGCGGTTCACCAGACCGATTCGATCATTGCCGTATCAATGGAGGTGCATTACAGCGACGGCTCCAGGTGCGAACAAACCTACCGGTTCGATGCGTTAGGCAAGCTCACGGTTGCGTATACATTGCATTACAAGGGCACCGATACGCTGCCCCGGCAATACGGGATGCTACTGCAATTACCGGTAACATTTCAGCGGCTGGAGTGGCAACGCCATGGTGCGTTTTCTGTATACCCTGCTGATGATATTGCCAGAACGGCCGGCAGTGCCGTGGCAGGCCCGGTACGGCAAAACGATGTGGAACCCTGGGGCGTAGTGCCCGCGGGTGCCTGGAAGGAGGATGCGAACGCGTTAGGCACCAACGATTTCAGGTCTACCAAAGCAAACATCTATTCAGCCAGTTTGCTGAATGAACAAGGTGACCGGGTAACGATCCTGTCGGATGGCACGCAGTCGGCACGCAGCTGGCTGCAAAGCGGCCAGGTGCAATGGCTGGCGGCAGATTACAGCAACAATGGATCTGAGCCTTTTTATGGCCGGCCTTTCAGCGACGGGAAAATAAACATCAAAGACAAAACTTTATCAGGCATATTGGTACTGGCGCTGGATTAATGCACGCCACCAAATATGCTTTTTAACGAGTGATCATGAAAAAAATCTTTCTGGTTTTATTGCTGCTGACCAGTATGGCCAGGGCAGCCGATACCACCGTAATTATAAACAGGCTTAGCCCCATACCTGTTGAGCGGGCAACCACCGGCGGACGGCTGAACCTTGGTGGCACCTGGCAGTTCAATGCCGCGCCTGCAGATAATGCAGGCCACGATGAACGTGTAAAGAACGAAGGCAAACCGATACAGGTTCCCGGAGAATGGGTCATGCAGGGTTTTAAGGTGCAGCCGGGTGCGTGGGCGGCCTACTGGCGCGACTTTACTGTGCCGGCCAACTGGGCGGGGCAGCGTATAAAATTGAGATGCGACGCGATTTACAGTGTGTGTGAGCTGTTCATGAATGGCAAAAAAATAGGAGAACACCTGGGTGGGTTTACACCCTTTGAAATCGATGTGACAGGCGCTGCAACGCCCGGTCGTAGCGTACAACTGGTAATCCGGGTGAAAAATGAAAGCATTGCAGATTCCCTGGCCAGCGGCTCGCAATATGCGGTGCATCCGCTGGGTGGCATTACACGTAAAATCTACCTGGTAGCAATGCCTGCGCTCAATGTTTCCATGTTCCACGCGGCCATCACGTTTGATACGAGTTATAAAGATGCCGTACTGCATACAGAGGTGGAAATAGCCAATGAATCTTCCAAAGACATAACAGATGCATCCTTGCTCTTCGAGTTACTGGCGCCCGGCACCGGTGCGCCTGTATTTTCCAAAAAGGTGGCACTAACGAAGATTGCCGGCCATGCAGCGCCGCATCGCGAGACTTTTGCATTCCCGGTTGCAGCGCCTGTTAAATGGGATCCCGAGCACCCGCGTCTTTACACCTACCGGCTGTCAGTAAGTTCTTCCCAGGGCAGCGAGACCGTGCAACGTATGATTGGCTTTCGCCAGATTGAAATACGCGGCAACAGGGTCTTTGT
Source organism: Deminuibacter soli (assembly GCF_003412455.1). Lineage (GTDB taxonomy): Bacteria > Bacteroidota > Bacteroidia > Chitinophagales > Chitinophagaceae > Deminuibacter > Deminuibacter soli. Next base: position 214,292 of record NZ_QTJU01000007.1, read on the forward strand.
CAATAACCAACCCATTAAATTGCGGGGAGCCTGCCGCCATGAAATAGACCCCGTGCATGGGCGTGTGTTAACGGGCGATGATTGGGTGCGGGATGTAAAGTTGTTTATGGAAGAAAACGTCAACTACATCCGCACATCTCACTATCCTCCACCGGAAGAATTTGTACATGCCTGCGACAGCCTGGGCATGTTTTTGGAGGTGGAAGCACCCTTCTGCTGGGCAGATGGCACAACAGTGCCGGCAGCGCAGTACCAGGCAGCCATCATTGCCCCAACACTGGACATGGTGAACTTTTTCAAATCTGACCCGGCGGTGCTGGATTGGTCTATTGCCAATGAATCGCAGGACGCTTATGATGCCTATTTTAAACGTTCGGCGGCACTGGTACGGGTACTGGATTCAACCAGGCCACGGGTGTATAACCAATACGGTGAAGAGGCCGACAACAAAGAACTGGAGTTTGCCAATTTCCACTACCCGGGACCGGGTGGTCCTGGCAAGTATCATGATAACAGCCGCCCGGTGGTGTTTAACGAATATGCACACCTCAATGCCTATAACCGCCTGGAGCTGGCAACCGATCCCGGTGTCAGGGATGCCTGGGGCATTGGTTTTAAAAACATGTGGGAAAAAATGTATGCCGCGCCTGCCATCCTGGGTGGTTGTATCTGGGCAGGTATCGATGATACGTTTATTTTACCGGATGGTGCGATGGTGGGTTATGGTAGTTGGGGGCCTATTGACGACTGGCGTCGCAGGAAGCCGGAATTCTGGCATGTGAAAAAAACATATTCGCCGGTGCAGATACGGCTGGCCGGTAACTACCGTGACGGTATGATCAGGCTCGTGGTAGAAAACCGGATGTTGTTTTCCAACTTAAGCGAGTGTACCCTGTCCTGGCATATAGGCCATGCAGGAGAACGCTTGCATCCATCCATTGCGCAGCGCCAGACCGACACGGTAACCCTGGCGGTAAACCAACCGCTGCGCGCAACCGATACATTGTATTTGGATGTGTGGGATGGCCGGCAGGTGTTAATAGACCAGTATGCATTTGCAGTAGTGCCTGCGGTAACCACTGCCGGTAAACCTGCTCCTGCTGCGTCAAAGATCACTTACCAGGAAAGTGACGGGCAGCTCTCGGCCAGTTGGCCCAAAGCCAAACTGCAGGTGGATAAACAAACTGGCGCCATACAACTTATACCCGCAGGATCAGCAAATGCGGTGATCAGCTTCGCGAACCTGCTATTACTACCGCTCAATCCGGAAGGGCGGGGCACACAAATGACAGGGACAACGCAGGACTTTCCGTTATTCAGCGATGTATGTACTGACCATGTGGTTAGTCACTTGTCCTATCAGGCAACAGCCAGCCAATTGACAATAGACGTGCAGGATGATTATAAAACAGCGGGGGGCTTTACGCAGTATACCTTTAAGGCCGACGGGCATGTGCTTATTCATTACCGCTATACCGTAAAGCAGGACATCAATCCCCGTCAATGGGGCCTGGTACTATCGCTGCAGGGCGGTTTTGATCAACTGGACTGGCAGCGGAAAGGACTATGGAATTATTACCCGCCCGATCACATCGGCCGACTGGAAGGCAGTGCCCGCGCCATTTCAAATGCGGTAATCAGCGGCCCGGCCGGCCCGGCAGTACAGCCATCCTGGCCCTGGAACATAGACCGGAATGAAGCGGGCACCAATGATTTCCGTTCTACAAAAATGTATATTACCAGTGCTGCGCTTTCCAACGGTAAAGCCACTGTACAAATACACAGCAATGGCGCGCAAAGTGTGCGGGCGTGGAAGCAACAGCCAATAACGCAGCTATTAATTGCGGGCTATAGCAACCTGGGAGATGAACGTTTTTTCAGGGGCCATGCTGAAAAATTTGATCGCCCCTTAAAACAGGGTGATATTATTGAAGACACCATTGAATTATCGTTATAATAATACCAAACGGCAAAACAACATATTATGAAGATAACGGAAGTAAAAGTGTGGTTGGTAGAGGGCGTAAAGTATAACTGGACCATGCTCAAGATCTTTACTGATACAGGGCATACAGGCATAGGTGAAGCCACGAACTGGCCAGGCAGCCCCATTGTATTGGAAGCTGCGCGGCATGTAGGACAACGTATTATTGGGTTAGATCCGATGAAAACGGACTTTATCTGGACCAAGTTATACCGGGACTTAAACTGGGTGGGGCCTTACGGCGCCAGCATGTGCGCTATCAGCGGCATTGACATGGCTTTGCTGGATCTGAAAGCCAAGGTGCTGGGCGTACCGTGTTATGAGTTGTTGGGTGGCGCTTTCCGTACGCAAATCCAGCTTTACGCCAATTATTGGTTTACAGGCGGCGGCCATAACGAAACCGATTATGCTGCGCAGGCAAAGAAGGTAAAGGCAGCCGGTTTTACCGGGTTAAAGTTCGACCCGTTTGCACATACCAATTATTTATACGGAGAAGATCTTTCGCATAACCTGGGCTTAACCCCGGCGCAGCAGGACGTTGCTTTTGCAGTGAGCAAAGCGGTGCGGGAGGCAGTTGGACCTGATTTTGATATCATGATCGAAACCCATGCGATGCTGAACTATGGGGTAGCCGTAAAAATGGCCCAGCGACTGGCCGAACTCAATATCACCTGGTATGAAGAACCGGCTGGCCCGGAGAGTGCCGATACGCTGCGTGCTATGCGCGAGCGTTTACCCTCCAATGTTTCCATTTGCGTGGGTGAGCGCCACTATACCAGGCATGGCATACGCCCGCTGCTGGAAAAACATGTCTGCGATATTATGATGCCGGATATCACGCGATGCGGCGGCCCTTCGGAAATGAAACGCATGGCAACCATGATGGAAGCCTACAACGTACTGCTGGCGCCGCATAACCCCAATGGTCCCTTATCTACCTTGGCCTCCGCGCATGTTTGTGCCACGGTGCCCAACTTCTTCCGGCAGGAATTTATGTTTACAGATGTTCCCTGGCGGGATGAAGTAATTACCCATCCTATTGCGGAAATGATCAACGATGGTCACCTGCATTTGTCAGACCGGCCAGGGCTGGGTGTAGACCTGGTAGAAGCTGAAATGGAAAAGCACCCGGGGGTGGTAGCTTTCCGGCCGGGATTCTATGTGTAGGCGTACCGGCAATAAAAAAGAAGATATTGCGGGATAACTTTATCATAAAAAAGACCAGGAACACACGCATATGTTCACGATAGACCTAAGCGGAAAAGTTGTATTGATCAGCGGCGCCGGCGCCGGCATTGGCCTGGGCATTGCCCGCCAGATGGCCCTTGCCGGCGCTACAGTGTGCGGTGCAGACCTTCACCCGGCGCCCGGCGCATTTGCAGCCGTATTGCAGATAACCGGCACCACGGGCTGTTACACCTGTTGTGATGTAACCAGTACAGCAGACCTGCAGCGATGGATTGATACAGTCGCCGAACAGTTTGGCCGTATAGATATTTTGGTATCCAATGCAGGCGCCAACGTTTTTACAGGGGCCGCCGAAAGTTCAGAAGAAGACTGGCAACGCAACATAGATCTGAACCTCAAAGCACACTGGCAACTGGCCAGGTTGTGTAAGCCATGGCTCGAGCAACAGCAGGGCGTGATTATACTGGTTACTTCCAACCATGCTTTCCAGTCCATACCGGGCTGTTTCCCTTACGATGTAGCCAAGACTGCATTAACAGGGCTGGTCAGAAGCCTGGCCGTGGAATGGGCGCCGCAGGTACGCACCGTAGGTATTGCGCCGGGCTTTATTGATACACCGGGTAATCAGCAATGGTTTGATGGCTTTGCAGATCCTGCGCAGGAGCGGCAGCGTACCATCGGTTTACACCCGGTTGGAAAGATCGGGACGACCGAAGAAATCGGCGGCTGGTGCGTATTTCTCAGCAGCCCGTATGCTGGTTTTGCCGCCGGTGTTACTTACCTGGTGGACGGGGGCAGGAGCGCGCTGATGCAAACCCGGGGTTAGCCTCATCCTCCTGTTTAATGGGACGATTAATTGAGTAACCATATGAACCAAAATAGAACCCGGCTAAGGCCGCCTGTAAAGTCGGTGCAGCTATTTTTTTTCTTGTTGTGCAGTCTCGTATTATACAGCGGAAAGCTGCAGGCACAGTCCGCACAACAGCGCGCACTGGCGCAAACCATCTTGTCAGACAAGCGGCTTGACACCGTGTATGCAAAGGCCGTACAACTGCTGGCAAAAGGCTTTGCCGCCGGTGACGGTTATCCGCAGGTATGGATACGTGACCTGAACACATTTATTGAAACTTCCTGCCAGGTATACGACAAAGCCATCATCCGGGAAAGCCTGGTTACCTTCCTGCGCCTGCAGCAGCCCAACGGGGAGATTGTAGATGGTTATGTACGCAAAGGGCATGTAACCTGGAATGATCCCAACATCTACACTTCGGCCATCGATACCACGCATGTGGGTTTCAAAAATACCGTGGAAACAGACCAGGAAACTTCGCTCATCCAGGCGATTGCCAAATACATACGTACGACCGGTGACCATAGCATTTTGTCGGAACCGGTGGATGGCAAAACCGTATTGCAACGGCTGGAACTGGCAGTTGAATACCTGCTGAAAGAACGTTATGCACCTCGCTACGGCCTGCTGAAAGGCGCCACCACGCAGGATTGGGGCGATGTACAAATTGAAGGCGGCGCCGTGGTTGATATAGATTCCAATACCCATTGGTGTGTAGATCCCTATGACAACGCGATGTTTGTTATTGCATTAAAAGATCTTCAAACGTTTTATCCGGCGGGTGCGGTGCAGCAGCGTTGGGAAAAACTTGAGGTTGCAACAGCGGCCAATATCCGCAAATACTTGTGGGATGATACTCATCACAAGCTGATTCCACACCGGTACCTGGCCGCTTCCCCGATGCCCAAAGGCTTTGATGAGAACAAGATCTTTTACCATGGCGCTACGGCTATTGCTATAGAAGCAGGGCTGCTATCAATGGCAGAAATCAAGTCAGCAAACACCCGGATGCTGGACGATGTTAAGCAGGCAAATGCCCAATCTATCGGGCTCACCCTGTATCCACCATATCCTGAAAACACTTATCCTTCCTCCACTGTCAACAAAGCTTATGAGTACCAGAATGGCGGCGACTGGACCTGGTTTGGCGCCCGGATGATTCAACAGTTGGTACGCTATGGTTACGTAGGGGAGGCTTGGCAGGAACTACAGCCGATGCTCACCCGAGTGCTTGCCGATGATACCTTCTACGAGTGGTATACGCCAGGTGGCCAGAGGCGCGGCTCGGCAGCGTTCAAAGGCTCCGCAGGTACTTTGGCCAAGGCCATTGCGTTGCTAAGGGCCTGGGCAAGGCAACAATCTTAAAGTGCCGCCAGGCAGGCCATCATTTATCACACAGGTGTATGGAGTGCCTGGCTGCTGAAAATAAATAGTTATGAGAAAACATCTATTCGTTAATATCCTCGCGCTGCTGCAGTGTACAGCATTACTCGCCCAGGTACCCGGGCGCCATAACCTTTCCTTTACGCAACTGGCCAAACGGTGGGATGAAGCAATGCCTTTGGGCAATGGGTTACTGGGCGTGCTGGTTTGGGAAAAGGGAGGCAATATGCGACTGTCGCTGGACAGGGCTGATCTTTGGGATGAGCGAAAAGCATTTGACCTCAACAAATTAAATTTTCGTAAGGTTGAAGATAAAGTAAAGCAAAACCAATACGCCGACATCCAACAGGTAGGCGACGCGCCTTACGATGAGATTCCTTATCCCACCAAATTGCCTGCCGCCGCACTTGAACTGGACACCAAAGCCTGGGGGAACGTGGTTTCCAGTACCCTGGATATAAACACGGCGCTTAACACCATCCATTTTACAAGCGGTGTAGTGTTTACCACATATGTTCATGCAACCAGGCCTTACGGGCGTTTCCTGATCGCACACCTGCCCGGGAACCACCAAGGAAATGTGATACCGCGGCTGGTGATGCACCGTTATGCGACGGATGGCAAGCAGCCGGTGTCAGATAATACACATGCCGGGGAGGGATTGTCCAGCCTGGGCTACCAGCAAGGCCAGGTCACCACGACAGATAGTACCAGCCTGTATCATCAACCCACCAATGACGGGCGTTTCTATGAAGTGTTGGTTAAGTGGAAACGCATAGGCGAAGATACCCTCGCAGGCTGCTGGACCATTTCCAATAACACCACAGTTATGCAGGATATATCCGCAGCGGATAAGGGCGATGATTGGACAACCCATATCGCCTGGTGGAAGCAGTTTTGGGCGCAATCAGCCATCGCGCTTCCCGATTCTGTGCTGGAAAGGCAATATTATTTGGAACAGTATAAGCTGGGTTGCGTGGCCCGCACGGGTGCGCCGGCCATTACCTTACAGGCGATCTGGACGGCTGATAACGGCAGCCTGCCGCCCTGGAAAGGCGACTTCCACAACGACCTGAATACGCAACTGAGTTACTGGCCCGCTTATACCGCCAACCATTTAACGCAGGCCGCTACCTATACGGACTGGTTGTGGAAGATAAAGCCGAACAACGAAAAGTTTACGCGGCAATATTTTGAAGTAAATGGCCTTAACGTGCCGGGTGTTGTAACCTTAAGCGGTGACCCGATGGGCGGCTGGATACAATATTCGCTGTCACCCACATTGGGCGCCTGGTGTGCACAACATTTTTACTGGCAATGGCGCTACTCCATGGATAGCGCATTTTTAAAATCCAGGGCCTATCCTTATATCAAAGGTGTAGCGCAGTACCTGGAAGCTGTTACCCGCCTGCAGCACGGCCAAAGAAAGCTGCCCCTGAGCTCAAGCCCTGAGTACCGCGACAACGCCCGGGATGCCTGGTTCACAGACTGGACCAATTTTGACCTGTCACTCACCAGGTTCCTGTTTACAGCAGCAGCCGACGTAAGTGAAAGTATGGGCAAGCCTGCTGAAGCGAAACACTGGCGTGAGATCTTGCAACAGGTGCCCCAGCTTGCAACAACAGCGAAAGGACTATCTATTGCACCGGGATTAGAACAGGTAGCTTCGCACCGGCATATGTCTCCCTATATGGCCATTTATCCACTGGGGCTACTGGATGAAAACAAGGCAGCGGACAAATGGATTATCGATAGCACCCTGCAACACCTGGCAAGCCTGGGTACCCGGGAATGGTGCGGCTATTCATTCAGCTGGATGGCTTGTTTATATGCGCGGGCATACCAGGCCGATAGTGCTGTAAAGCAACTGCAAATATTTGCCACGCATTTCTGTTCTCCCAATAGCTTTCACCTCAATGGTGATCAGCAGGGCGGTGTATATTCCGGCTACACCTACCGGCCCTTTACGCTGGAGGGTAATTTTGCATTCGCACAGGGTGTGCAGGAGCTGCTGCTGCAAAGCCGCAGGGGCTACCTGCAGGTGTTCCCTGCTGTTCCATCCGGTTGGAAAAATGTCTCCTTTACCCGGCTGCGTGGAGAAGGCGCATTTTTGGTGAGCGCCAGCAAAACGGATGGCGTTACCCGGTCGGTTACAGTAGCGGCGGAACAGAACGGGACACTTCGCATACGGCTGCCATTTGAGCATTGGCGCATCCGGCAATTAGCGGGTGAGCGGGTAAAAAAAGAAGGGCCGGGCATTGGCTCCGTGTACCTGCACAAGGGAGAAACCGTCGTATTCGAAAGCGCAGAGAACTGATCGTTGTCATTGCAGGCAACATAGTATATGCTGTTTTACACCATTGGCATGAATATTTGATTTTTCATTTTCAATTCATTTTAATGATTCACTGGAATGCCGCGCAATTGCTTCCCAGGCGTCTGCAATTAGGGGAAGGCGGTTATTGGGATGCCGCCAGGCAAAAGCTTTTATATGTAGATATCGTGGCAGGGGTCGTAGAATGTTATGATCCGCTGTCGGGCAACATAAGAACATGGAACGTGGGAAAAATGGTAAGCGCCGTAATTCCCACTGCAGATGATCAGCTACTGCTGGCAGTACAGGGAGAAATTGTACGCATGGATCCTATATCCGGCACGTGCCGGTTGATCTGCGAGATAGAGCCTGGCATACCTGCAAACCGTTGTAATGATGGCAAATGCGATGCCCACGGCCGGCTATGGATAGGTACAATGGATGTAAATGCAGCTGCCCACGCTGGTGCATTGTACCGCATACAGGATGGACAGGTTTCAAAAATGCTGGAGCACATCAGCATCTCCAACGGGTTGTGCTGGTCTGCGGATAACAAAACCCTGTATTACATAGATTCTTACGAATATGCAGTGCGTGCTTATGATTTTAACCTGGAAACGGGCATGCTTTCGAATAAAAGGATGGTAGTCAAAATGACCGAGCAGGGTGTTTTGCCAGATGGAATGTGTATTGATGAAGAAGGTATGCTATGGGTGGCAATATGGGGCGGCGGCTGTGTTAACCGGTATAATCCTGCCACCGGTGCAATAATCGGCAAGGTGAAAGTAGAGGCGCCTAATGTAACCAGCTGTGTATTTGGCGGCGCCACCATGCAACGCCTTTTTATTACGACCGCGCGGCAGGGGCTGTTCGATATCGAGTTGGAAATGTATCCGCAAAGTGGTTCCATTTTTTATGTTGACTTACCGGTAAAAGGCCTTCCGGGCCATGTTTATGGACAAGTGAAAAAAACATCAAACAGCCATGACGAAATGAACGACCATGCTACAGCGTAGTGGAAATGTTTTTGCGAAATTCTGAAGGTGTTTTGCCTTTTAGTTGTTTAAAGAATTTATTAAAGTTGGTCAGGTTGTTATAACCGCTTTCGTAACACGCATCTGCTATGGAATAATCATTGTTTTGAAGCAGTTTACATGCATGCCCGATTCTTAATTCGTTTAGCACCTGGACAAATGATTTTTGCGTACGGCTTTTGAAGAAGCGGCAGAAGGCCGTAGGAGACATGTTGCACAGTGCAGCTACTCTCTCCAGGGATATCGGGTTGTGAAAATTCTGCATCATATATTTATATACTGCAGCGATGCGACTGGTATCCTTGGCATCATAAACATTCTTAAAGCGCTCACTTGCCAGGAACTCAAACTCCTTTGATTGCGCCAGCAATTCAATGACCTTAAGAAATATAATGATCTTGGTTAATCCCTGTACTTTACCAATATCGATCAGTAAGGACGTTACCTTTTCGCGGGTGGCGCCATAAAACTTCAACCCCCGTGATGCGTTGCCCACCAGGTCTTGTATGGGATGAACAATCATCGGTTCATCTGAAAGATTCAAAATAAAATCAGCCGGAAAATAAATGACAGTCGCCTTTGAACGAAATCCTTTTTTCCTGTGCAGGAATATGGGGTCGTTTTGCCAAATGTGCGGAAGGTTGGGGCTCATCAGCACAAGATCTCCCTCCAGGAAGTTATCGATATGGTCACCAACAATACGTTTGCCATAACTCTGTTCTATCCATACCAGTTCACACAGGTGATGAAAATGAAAGGGATTATCCAGGTAAAATTTGTCTACTTTTTTCAGCTGTATCGTGTGTTTATTTTCAAACGGAACATCAATGAGCTGTGCTTTCATAAGCGGTGATTTAAAGACATGATTTAACGCAATGGCTGCCATGTCCGGAGGCCTGTTAGTATTATATTAGATGTAAATATACCTGGTACACGGATTTTTGAAGTCTATCTGCTAAAAAAGTTGCAGGATTAGATAATTTGATTGTAGGGTTTGGCAATAGTGAAAGATAGTTTTGTTTGATCAACCAATTACTAACAAAACTGTCCGCACTTATGGAAGCGTTTCTTACAAAAAAATTATTACGGCCACAGTTAATACTGATGTTTATTGTGCTGCTGAGTGCGCCTGCAATGATGGCTCAAACCTCAGCCCTCATCACAGGACGAGTGGCCGTTACATCCGGGGCTCCGGTTCCGGGAGCCACCATTGTTAATAAACGAGGTGGCACATCCACAGCAGCAGGTACAGACGGCAAGTTTTCCATTGCCGGTAAAACAGGCGATCCCCTGGAAATTTCGGCTGTTGGGTTTGCTCCGTTGAAGACTGTGGCCAAGTTGGGCGAACCAATGACGATCATCATGGAAGCAGCAGAGAGCAAACTGCAGGATGTAGTTGTGGTAGGTTACGGCACACAAAAGAAAGTAGACTTGTCAGGCGCTGTAACAACCGTTAAAGTGGGCAACCTTGTGAACAGGCCGGTCAACAGTCTTACTAAAACCTTGCAGGGACAAGCTCCCGGGGTTACAGTCATCTCCAGGCCAGGCGATGTGGGCAATGACCAGGATAACATCAACATCCGCGGCAGGGGAAATTTAGGCAGCTCTGCGCCGCTATATGTACTGGATGGTATTCCCATCGGTGCAGATGACTTCTCCCGCATCAATCCATCCGACGTAGAAAGCATGTCCATTTTAAAAGACGCTGCTGCTGCTGCAATTTATGGATCGAGAGCCGCATTCGGGGTTATACTGGTGACAACCAAAAAAGGCAGGGAAGGTAAGATGCAGGTGGACTACAATGCCTACTACGGCTCCCAATCTCCTACAGTACTGCCAGATGTGCTGGGCTCGGCAGATTATGCGACCCTGCGAAACGAAGCAGCCACCAATGCCGGCAAAGACCCGGTGTTCACGCCCGCAGAAATACAAAAGTTCCGGGATGGTTCTGATCCTGACAATTACCCCAACACCGATTGGTATAGCCTGGCATACCGCAAACATGCGCCTATCTGGAGCAACGAGATCAGTGTTATGGGCGGCGGTAAAACAAGGTATTATATGAATGCCAATGTTATGCACCAGGAATCACTGATTCCTGGCAAAGATCTCACGCGTTATTCGCTGCGTTCCAATACCGAAACACAGGTAAGTGAGATCTTTAAGGTGGGGACCAACATTTCATATATAAGAGACGGGTTTGATTTCAACGGTGCAGACTTTGGCGCCACTACGCTCGCAAGAATGATTCCTACTGTAGTTAATAAGCAAAGCGATGGCAGCTGGGGAACCATGAACGGCGGAAAGGTAGATGCAACATACGGTGCTATCAATCCTTTACGCACGTTACAAGAGGGCGGCAGATCATCCTACGCAACCAACCGGTTTATTACTTCACTGAACGCCACGCTCAAGCCCATCAAGGGATTAAGTTTCGACGGTACGATATCTTACAACGTCTATAACGCGACCACATCTACCTTCACAAATGAAATACAGCCGCTGGTGAACTGGGTAACCAAGGAAACCATTGAATCTACCCATAAATATCCTAACCGGCTGGATGAGAATTGGGAAAATGCAGGCAATCTCTTACTGCAAGGCTATGCAAGCTACGAGCATCAATGGGGTAAACATTATGCTAAGTTAATGGCCGGCAGTTCTTATGAGGATTACAAGTACCGCAACTTAACTGCATTCCGCAAGGATTTTATCAACAACGACCTCAATGCACTGAATGCCGGTTCTCCGGGTGTTACGTCTGCCGACATCGGCAACAGCGGTTCCATACAGGAGCGGGCATTTAACTCCTACTTCGGCCGTTTCAATTATAATTTCAACGAACGGTACCTGGTGGAAGCCAATGTGCGCAGGGACGCATCTTCCCAGTTCGATCCCAGTCACCGCTGGGGAACCTTTCCATCTGTATCGGCAGCCTGGCGCATTTCCCAAGAACGTTTCTTCAAGGGCATAACATGGATGGATGAACTGAAGCTGCGTGGCTCCTGGGGAAAACTGGGCAATGTGAATAATGTAGGCTATTACGACTACTATGATGGCATGACCACAGGCACCATTGGAATCCTGAACAACGCCTATGCAAGCGGTGTATACCAAACCCGGCTGGCCAACCCGACACTGACCTGGGAAGTAGTGGACATGACCAACCTGGGGCTGGATGGAACGTTGTTTAACCACTCGCTGAACATACAGGTAGACGCCTTCAAAAAGATCACCAAAAATATATTGCTGAATATGCCGGTGCCCATTGAGTGGGGCGTTCCCAATAATACACAGCCACAGAATGCTGCCAAAGTAAGCAATAAGGGCATCGAAGTTACGGTGAGCAAGTCTGGTCATATTGGGCCGGTAAGTTATACCGTTGGCGGTAATGTGTCGCGGGTATGGAATAAAATACTGGATATGCACGGACAGGATAACCAGGTAACCGGAGACTATTATATCTACAAGCAAGGGGAGGCCATTGGCGCCTTTTATATGTACCAGGCACAGGGCTTATTTGCCACGGATGCCGATGTTGCCAAGCATGCGACCCAGGGTACGGCTACGAAGGCAGGTGACATTAAATATGCAGATTTAAATGGTGATGGGATCATTGACGGCAATGACCGGAAGATAGTGGGTAATGACGTGCCATATTTCACTTATGGCTTAAACCTGTCCGCAAGTTACAAAGGGTTTGATTTAAATGTGATGGGCCAGGGCGTAAGCGATGTGCAGGTATATCTGCCAATGGAAGCTTCCTGGGCATTTTTCAATGGTGGCGGGGTGAAGCGCTACAATTTGCAACGATGGACAAAAGAAAACCCCGATCCCAATGCAGCCTATCCACGCATACTGGTTTCTGCCGACAATACGCAAAACCAGGTAAACAGCAGCTTCTGGCTGTTTAACGGCGACTACTTCCGTATCAAAACACTTGCGTTAGGTTATTCGCTTCCGGCCAAGTTGGTAAAACAATGGCATTTGCAAAGGGTTCGCTTTTATGCATCGTCCAATAACCCCTTTACCATAAAAGCCGACAAACGCTTAAAAGACTTTGATCCGGAAATGGCTTCCGTACGCGCCAGCTATCCCCAATTGAAATCTGTTTCCATTGGGTTGAATGTAACATTCTAAAATACTGATTTAAAAACGACTTTACATGAAATGCAATCCACTGATGCTCGCTATACTGTGTGGGGCTGTGTTGCTATCATCCTGTTCCAAAAAGGAACTCGATAAACTGCCGCAGGAAGAAATTTCCGAAGGAACATTCTGGACCACAGAAAAAGAAGCGCGGCTAGCCCTTACTGCCTGCTACAATTTTGTAAATGGCACTGCGTATGATGCCTGGTACAATGACGGATTTGCGGATAATTGTTATTGCCAATATCCATGGGAAAGCAATGCCACTGAAATTTCTGCGGGCAATATCAATGCCGCGACCATTAACCAGGGGTACGACTATACGATTATCACCCGGTGTAATTATTTTCTCGCTAACATTGACAAGGTGAAGATGGATGAAACATTAAAACAGCGATACATTGGCGAGGCGAGGGCATTGCGGGCATATCGGTATTTTTTGATGACGCAATACTTTGGCCCGCTGCCATTGATTAAGGATGCTGCCAAAGATCCGGCATCGCTCAATATTGCTCCTGCTTCACAGGATGAGTTATACGACTTTATCACGCAAGAATTGGATCAGGCCAGTGCAGTATTACCGGATGAATACAACGGCTCCGGCGCCGGCAATGAAAAAGGACGCATTACCAAATGGGCGGCCCTGGCCCTGGAATCACGCGCCTGGCTGTACCGCGGTCAGTGGAGTAAGGCCGCTGCCATTGCCAAACAAATCATCGATGGCAATCATTTCAGGTTATTCAGGTTAACGAGCCTGGCAGCCGATGATCTGAAAGATGATTACAGTAGTTTGCGCAGTTTCGCAGATGATGCAGCCAAACAAAAGTTCTATAAAGGTTTACGTAGCTACGAGCAGCAGTTCTGGGCGGCAAATGAATACAACCCGGAAGTTATACTGGACGCAGGATTTATTTTAAACGATGCCACCTATTCCAATGGCCTGCAACTGCTGCTGCCACCTGCTTACCTGGGCGGCTGGAGTTCTATAGAACCTACACAGGAACTGGTAGATGCTTATTGGAAAGCCGATGGTACTGCCTTTGCGCCGCCGACTGCTGCAACTAGGGCCGCCAGTTTCAATAAAGGTAATCCCAGCCCGGCTTATTATGATGAATTCAAGGATCGGGATACACGTTTATATGCGTCTGTTTTATTCCCCAGCAATCCATGGGGACGGATGGGAGTAACAGGTTACTGGGACCAGGGTGAAACAAAGACGGGCTATACGTTCCGTAAACTGGTGGATCCAAATTACGTAGTGGACTGGACAGCGCCACAGAATTACCAGATCATCCGTTATGCAGAAGTGTTACTCACGTTTGCTGAGGCGCAGAATGAGGCAGAAGGACCTGGACCAGAAGTATACAGTGCATTGAACGACATCCGTGACAGGGCCGGTATGCCACCAGTAACACCTGGTTTATCAAAAGACGAATTGCGCAAGGTAATACAGAATGAACGCAGGATTGAACTGGCCCAGGAGGGCTTCCGGTACGATGACATGCGCAGATGGAACCTGACTACCAACATGAAAAACGAATATGATATTAACAATAACCTGGTGCAGGAGCGCAAATGGCAGGATAAATTCAAGTTACTCCCATACCCGCAAACGGCAGTTGATCGCAATGGTTTATTAAAGACAGCGCAGGCTGCAAAAGGATACTAAGAGCAAAGGCATTGCGCAGTATATTCAAAAATCCAATATTCGACAATCATAAACAGTTAAACACGAGTGAAAAGGCTGCTTTCCAGCAGCCTTTATTTTTTTTGCAATGTGTGCGCAGGTGTATTAGACCTTTATACAACCAATCATCTCACCTTCACAATCGCTGGTGGCACCCAATCTCCATTCAATACCTGTTCTTTCGGCCCGTAAATTCGCATCATTAAATTAAAGCCTGCCGGAGGTGCAGGCAACCAGTTGGCAGCGCCCGCTGAAGGTTTTTTACTGCTGATATAAAAGGTCAGAGAACCATTTGTATTTCGCTGTATACCCTTGGTTCTGTCGCCGATGGAATAGCGTTTGATCTCGTTAGGCACCAATAACTGATGCGAATTATCGTACATCGTGATAGACCAAAAATATTTAGCAGGTGGTAGTCCGCCGGCCGGGAAGGTAATTGTATAATTATTGTTACCGTCAAGCGGTAAACCGTCTTTATCTTCTGCCGCAGAAGGATAATATGCTTCAGAAGGAGTATTGGCATAAATGGCTTTTTTTGCATAACCTGTACGAAGGTTATAATCGGTACCGAAATACTCCTTTGCCAAGGGAGCCAGGTTCCAGCCGTTCACTTTTTTGCCTATGTGATTGCCTAAAGAATCTACCACGGCTGCCCCGTCTTTAATTCCTGCGAGTAACGCAGCTTTAAATTCAGGATGAGTTTGCACAAAATCGTAAGGTCTTCCCGCCTCAATACCTATTGGTTTAAACCTGTCTATAATTGATTGATCACTTTTGCTGAGCCTGGTATATTTAAGCAGAAAGTTCACTCTGTTAAAAAACTGTTCATCGGAATCGTCTGTTTTTTTATAGGGGGAAAATTTGGAGTGTCAGCTTTTTGGGAAGGGAATCCTGGAAAAAATTTGCTGACAGGACCAACCTGGTATAGTTCCTGTAATTGTTTGGCCTTTGCAATATCGGCCTGATTTTCTGCATTGACTGCTGTGCGTCCTGCAAACACCAAAAAACCGGAAGGTGATTTTATTTCCTTTACACTGTCCGGAAGCCTGCCGGTAAAGTCAGGGCCGGTAACCGCATAAATGCCGGGTGCAGTTCCTGTTGTGTTTACACCGATGTAAGCAAAGTTATTTGTTACCATATCCACTAACTGTATTACATAATACCTGTTTTTGCTTTCCGGTACTTTTATAATCACAGGTGCTGCGCGGACATCCAAAATGCCAGTGGAATAATAGGTGTCATTGTTAGGACTGACCACAAGCTTATCATCAGGAGAGTATAATTTCGTTTCTTTGGTAATCGTATTCATAGGTGCATATTTCGGTGAAGTTTGCAACACCCCGTAAAAATAAATCCCTTTGTAATTTTCAAAGATGGGAAAGCAATGCACATATGCTTCCCTGGCCATTTGCTGTACTTTGGCAGCTGTTAGGCTTGTGTCAGCCATATTATTTGCATCACCCGGAGCACGGTTGCTACCACAACTACATGTTACAGCTACAATCATAGCCAGGTAAAAAATCGTTCTTTTCATAGCGGGAAATCTATATTGAGCAATTAAGTTTATTTTTTTATTTTTTCAACCGGCGCAGGAAACCAATCTCCGGTCCGTACATTGGCCTTGGGCACATACATGCGCAACGTAAGATTAAACTTTCCGTTTTGGGGAGAAGGTAACCAGTTCTCTTTAGGCCAGCCTGAATGATAGACGGGGGCAATGTAGATTTTTAAAGTACTATCGCGTTCATATTTGAAGGGCGAAAAATTATTCAGGTTATAACGTTTTAACGTGTTATCAACGACACGGTAATTAGGAAAATCAACAAGTATGACACTCCAAAAACCGTTTACATTTAAACCGGGCAATTTGTCTTTTTCAAAATTAATCACATATTCCTGGCCTCCTTTTAAAGTATCTCCGGTAGCATCTTTTGAGGCAATAAAATAAATGACTTCAGCGGTGCTGTTTGCCCAAATCCCAACATAATTGGCCGAAGTTCTTGTCCAATAGTTGCCATGGTATTCACCGCCAATCAGCACGCCCAGCCAATTATTTTTAACTGTACCGGCTTTATTAATGGCATAATTCAGCAATTGAGGGATTGCGCTTTCTCTGATTATTTTTCTCACTTCTTCTTTATTTGTTTCAGTTGCCAATGCATAGGCCGCCACTTTATTGCACATTGCCCGGATGGAATCTTTTTTCTGCATTTTAGAATCAGGGGTTTTCATCAATTCTTTAGCAAATTCAAACACCGCAAGATCTGGCAATTGCTTGTTGGTGAAAAAGGAGAATTCGACTACCGGTTCAATAACAGGATTTCCAATAACAACCGCCTTGAATTGTTTTTGCAGCTTAACAGCTTCCTGGGTGGTTTTCTGCAATTCCACCCTCGCCAACATTTTTATCTTCCTTTCTGGCAGCGGGATTTTTATTGCATCAGATGGTATTGCTGCTGTGGTATTTTCGAGGGTTAATGCGTATTTACCATACGGATGAGCTGGGAAATTCCTTTCGTTTAAATTATACAGCACCTCGCCCCAACCATCCATCAACTGCACCGTGTAATATCGATTTTTAATAGGGGGAATCTCAATAATTATTGCGGAGTTTTCATCAATTGCAAACCAGGCCTCCATATAGGCGACATCAAGATTAGGGTTAACAAAATCTGCTTTCCCGGCTTCATTGTATTTAATTACATTATACTCGAATTGTGGTGCGCGAAGGTCAATTTGTTCCTGCCGCACCGCCAACGCGCGTCCTAACAGGTAAACATAGGATTCTACAATTTCATGTGCGGTTACTTCGGTGGAATCAATTGGAACAGCTGTAGCATTGAGATTGGAGTGCAGGCTGTAACCTGTGACTGACAACACTACGCAGGTTATCCCTATGCAAAAGATGGGCAGTGTCATGTTTATATTTTTGTTTATTGAGTAACTATTCTTTGGGTTGAATTCGACCGGATGCAATGCATTTTAGAAGTACTGTGTTGTAGCAAGCATATTAAAGTTAGTATGTTTTTGCTGGTGTAGCGAGTATAAGGTAATCTTTTCGAGGCTGTAACCGTTACAGGATACTTACGGTGTTTTATTCGGCAATCAGGTAACGACTTAGTCTCTATGTTCGTGCGGTTTGGCGCAACGATCAAACTGTCAATTGGATTAAAGCTTGCGGCAGCAATGACAAGGACGATTCAAAAAAAGTACTTCAAGGTTTAGCGGAGATCATTCAACATACAGTCCGGATCGATCAGCTTTTAAAATCAACGACTAAAAGTAAGGCTGAGTAAAAATAAGTAAGGATCGCTTTTGAGCAATCCTTACTGTTAGAGGTCCCGAGCGGATTCGTCCGAGGCTCATAATATTTTGAAAATCAATTTCGCTCTTATTTTAGTCGAAGTGGCTACGTCATTTGATATTTGACAATCCAGCGTTAGCTTGGTTCGCTTTTAATAACCGTTAAAATCATCTTGAATCTCCCATTGGGCTTAATGGTATTGGATTTATGTGCCGGAATGATGATGGAAGATCCGGTGGTTAACAGAAACGTCTCTTTATCGATGACCAATTCAGCCTGCCCTTCTATAATTTGAGCATAGGTGTCAAAGGGAGCTATTCTTTCGGTTAAACCCTCGCCTTCATCAAACGACATTACAGAGACAGTGCCGGTGCTTTTCCTGATAATCGTTTTGCTTACAACGGCATGTGACATATATTCAATGATCTCCACCGTAATATGCATCTTTTGTTTTTCGAGTTCTTTATTTTCCACAATATTTCTTTTAGTGCCTACAAAAAAAGAGGCAGGTGTTTTTAAGCCTGCCTCTACGTTGGTAAAACCTAACAATGATGATACAGATTATTCGATCCGGAAAAGTGTAGGCTTAGAGAAGGAAATCCTTTAAGAATGCACAATGAATTTTGGATTATATCAGGGCCATCAACCATAAAGGTAAGACAGGATAAAGCGTAAAATATTACAAGATGGCGTAAGACTATTACATGATTCACATGTTCCTGATCAGGGATACTGGGCCCTCGCAAACGCTTATTTGTGGGAAATATGTAAACTTCAAATCCCATTGTGTAAGCTATTGCCTAAAGTGAGGTTTACCTTTGTCGGGTAAAGACTAATTTTGGATAAAATAACAATACTGCTGGTAGACGACGATGATGACGACCAACTGTTCTTTAACGATGCAGTACAGGAAGCTCATCACCTGGTTCAGTTATTTACTGCAAATAATGGGCTGGATGCCATACAAATGCTTAACCAAAACCCCTTATTGGTCGATGCAATATTTATGGATATCAACATGCCATTGCAGAATGGATTTGACTGCCTTGCCATCATCAAAAAGAACACTTGCCTTCAACATATTCCAGTTATAATGTTGAGTACATCAAGTCAAAGTAAAGATATACAACATGCATTGCAACTTGGCGCCACGAGATTTATCAGCAAATCGCAGGAATATGTTGAATATAAAACGAACATTAAAAATGTGCTGGATGAGGTATTGTGCAAACGATCCGATGACACGGCACATTAAATTTGATGTAATGAAAATGTGCCAATAATATATTGTCCAAAGCCGCATTTACAAGCAGTTTGATTCTTTTGTCAGAAAGATCCGGCGGTGTCATCGAACGTCCTGTGTAATGCGCATGACGGCCGCTTGAGAGCGACAACGTGCGGAACGGAATGATTTTAGACAGTATACAGCATGAATGATCTGATCCAACGATTAAAAAAATTCAATGAGCCCTTCAGAAATATGAACGCATTCACATTGGCAACCAATAATTAAAGTGCCATGGAAGTATTTCTCCAGAAATCTGATGCAAAGAAATAGTGTTTCAACGCAACTGTTTTATCCAATAAAGGTGGGATGCACCACATGAAGCAAAAGCTATAAGCAGCTTTTAAAATCAACGACTAAAAGTGGAGTTAGGTAAAAATAAGTAAGGATCGCTTCGCAGCGATCCTTACTTCAGAGGTCCCGAGCGGATTCGAACCGCTGTAGAAGCTTTTGCAGAGCTCTGCCTAGCCACTCGGCCACAGGACCATTCGTTATTCGGGGTGGCAAAAATAGGAGAATCAATTGAATTATAAACAATTGATGCAAATTTTTCTGAATATTTTTCCTGACATACGCCAGCCTCCTGTTTCCGCCCCGTAAAAAAGCATGATTTACATGGTTTTGCCGGTTGATTGCCTGAAGTCAGCGGAACCTTAGCCCTGCGCAGCAACCGCTGTAAACCCAATGCCCGGCTTGTTAACCTGCTCCCCGGGTTTCAGTGTTTGCAACAATTGCAGCGCCCCTTCAGCCAGGAAGGGGGCACCGTATTTAATACAGTCCTCATTGAAAGTCACTTTGGGATGGTGCAGCCAATACGTATGGTTTTCTTCTGTTTGTGCACCGAGGAAATAGAATTGCCCGGGCATGGCCCTGGAATAGAAAGAAAAATCTTCGCCCACCAGGTAATCCTGTCCTGCCACCATATTTTCTTCCCCAAACAATCGCTTGCGAACAGGCGACAACAGGTCGTGTATGCCGGCATCGTTCAGCAGGCCGGGGTAATAGGCCGTAAATTCCAGTTCTATGCGGCAGTTGTAGCGCTCTTCCAGCTGCTGCAGCAAGGTGCGCAGCCGGGCTACGATGCTTTGGTAATCGGCTATTTGTACTGCCCTCAGAGAGCCTTGCAGCAGCATGGAATTGGGTACCACATTGAAGCTGGGTTTCGCCAGGGTTTCCACATGGGTAATGGCGAGAACGGCTATGGGCGGATCGGGCTGTACACCTACCAGCGCATGCGCAGCAGGGATAAGCGCGCCGGCTACGGCAACAGGGTCAATCACATGTTTCATAGCGCCGGGGTGACCACCCTTGCCGTGAATACGGATCACAAAATTACCTACGCAGGCAAGCGCTTCACCTGTTTTGTATTCGAGCTGGCCCGTGGGCAGCAGGGGATTCACGTGTAAACCCAGCACGGCATCAGCACCGGCAAGTTCACCGCTTTCCATCATCAGCTGTCCGCCGGATTTGCCTGGTTCGGGGCTGCGGAGCGGACTTTCTTCTGCCGGCTGAAAAACAAACCTGACGGTACCTGTAAAATCCTGCTGTTTCAGCAAATGCGCTGCACCCAGCAGCATGGCTACATGCAAATCATGTCCGCAGGCGTGCATGGCGCCTTCCGTTAAAGAAGGAAATGAAACGCCTGAATCTTCCTGCACCGGTAATGCATCCATATCTGCGCGCAGTAATACGGTGGGGCCTTCGCCTTTCTGCAGCGTGCCGATCAGGCCTGTTTGTGCAACAGTAATCACCGGTATATCCAGGCCGCGGAGTTCTGCTGCTACCAGTGCCGATGTTTTAAATTCAGTAAAACTTAATTCAGGGAATTGGTGCAGCCGGCGCCTGATGGCAACCAGCTTGTCAAATAATTGTTCTTCCATCTCTGCAATACAGGTTTGCTTGCGCTGTTTATTACATTCGCCCGTTACGTTCAGCCAGTATACGAAGCAGCTGCGATTCCATGATTTTGGCTTTTGGAATAAGCACTTCATCTTCTATAAAAGCGTGCACATTCAGGTCTGCTTCAAAATTTTCCAGCTGTGAAATAAGTATGCGGTAAGGCGAAACCGTAATGGCAGAAGGCTGGTACCGTTGTATCAGCGAACGCATCAGCGTAAGGTCGCCTTCGGTATCCGTATGCGTCTGCTCAAACGTTTCGAGGGAGTAGTTGTCATGCAGAAACATCGGTGAAACAAGTCCGGCGTTATCCTGCAAACCAATATAGAGCTGTGTGATATAAGGCAGTAAAAACGTCTCTTCTTCTTTGATGTGCGCTTCCAGTCCACGGTAATACGTGGTGAAGGCTGCTTCAAGCAACAGCGTTAATTCTTTATTGGTATCAGTGCCGGTGCTCAGGGAATAGATGGTTTGACCAATTTCGGGCAGTTTGGTGCCAAGGTAAAAAGCATGTGTTCTGCGTATATAATCAAGCACCGTTTCTATGCTGAAATGATCAAAGGCAGCAGCGTCGGGCGATTCGCTGAAGGCCAGGGTAATTTTGTTGATAAATTCATCCTCAGCCTGCTCATTGGCAGGGCGCTGGTAACGCAGCATCACCTGTTTATAGTGAATATGTTGATCGAAATACATTAGCGAAAAATAATAAGTGAATAAATGTATTGTCCGGTTAAAAGGGATAATTTTCTTACACAATATACTTAATGCAATTGATGCTGTTGTGGTATTTTTTCTGTTTTATGCGGGGATAGGGATTACCGGTAAGCAGCGAATAGTTGCGCCTTAATGACAGCCCGGCATAAACCCGTTGTACAAAGGCATCATTTCCCGGCTGAATTATGCCTTCTCAGCTTCAATGCCTGTCGTTTTGGCTATTGGCATAAAAAATGACGCATAACTGAAAAAACGACAAGCTTATGGCAACTCAAATTGCAATACTCGCCGGTGGCTGTTTCTGGGGGGTGGAAGAACTGATCCGCGCGCTGCCGGGAGTGGTTAAAACAACAGTAGGGTATACAGGAGGGGATGTGCTGAATGCAACTTACCGCAATCATGGTACGCATGCAGAGGGCATCAGGGTAGAATTTAATCCGGATGAGCTTTCCTACCGCAAGCTGCTCGAATTTTTCTTCCAGATTCACGATCCAACCACGCGTAACCGCCAGGGTAATGATGTGGGTACTTCATACCGTTCTGCTATTTTTTATGTAGATGAAGCACAGAAAAACGTGGCTACGGCTTTAATTGAAGAACTTACCGCCGCTCATATCTACCAGTCGCCTATTGTTACGCAGGTGGTGCCTGCCGGTGATTTCTGGGATGCAGAAGAAGAGCACCAGGATTACCTGCAGAAACATCCGTACGGATATACCTGTCACTTTATCCGTCCTGAGTGGCAACTGAAAGAAACTGCCGGCAAATAATCGCCTTCAGAGGTATCTTCATCAATAGAAAGCCCTGCAGTTAGTGCTGCGGGGCTTTTTTATTGGTATGAACCTATTTCCATTTGTCCCGGTATTGCTGTTGCAGTTGCTTAAGGTAATTGACCGTTGTAAAAGAGAAGCGGTATGCCTTGCTGTCTTTTTTACGCGATGCTTCATCGTACAGGGAAAAGAAATAGAACGGATCATCAAGGTGTGCAAGCAATTGTTGTTTTAAACCTGCCTGTTCAATAGTATAGGCCATATAGGTACCAGGCACGTGACCGCTTGAGTTATCTGCGCCTTTGAGCAGCTGGTAAAGGGTATAACTGCTGTCCCTGGTGGCGCTGAGTTGCAGCAGGGAATCAATGCGCGGCAATTGTTTTTGCCCCAGGCTGTAAAAGTCTTCGTATGTGCCCCGTTGAAAATCGAGCAATGCAGTGGCCTGGTAAGTCATGTATTTTTTATCAACCAGGTCGGCGCTGCCCTCATTAACCGTGCGCAGCATGAGCGTTAATACGCCGCGGTCTTTGTCAGCAACTGAATCAATATCTTTCTGTGGTCTCAAAACATGGTGTAGTTCGTGGCCGCCCAATATGCCCAATTTGTTTTTATCATTAAAATAGGCGCAGAGCAGGCTATAAATCACCCATTTGTTTTCTGCATGTGCATCGCTGTGCAATGGAATAAAAGAGAAGATTTCATCGGGCGCCTTTTTGCGGTCTTTCACAGCAAGTCCGGTATAGCAATATTTGTAACAGCTGTCAAAATAAGCCCCGGGATTGGCATTGATGCGGTGCAGGTAAGCCTTCATGCCTTCTTCATTCACTTTGTACTGATAAATCAGGTAAGTGAACCAGTAGTTAATAGAATCTTTCAGCTGGCGTTGCAGAATGCTGTCCTTCTGCGGCATGTACACAATCTGCATCAGGCGGCGGTAATATTCATAATAATTGTCGTTGGCGCCCTGGTCGTTCATGTACACCTGTATGGCTTTATTCTGCACAAAGTTGTGCCAGGTAGCTTTGTCAAGCGTATCGCCGCGGCGCAGGCGGTCGGTTATTTTAAAATAAGCAAAGCAGGTGCTGTCTTCGATAATTTGTGCACGGGCTGAAAGAAATACAAAACATAGGAGCAGGGTGAAAAGTAAAAATTTCATGTGCTTAGGCAGTTGTTGGTTTGTGTTGGGCAATGAAAATAAGCATTTTGCCCGTGATTGCCTCCACAAGCCTGGTATGCCATTGCGCACTGTACAAAAAATGCAGAGCTTTAAGCTGCCATTAAAAATAAGTCTCTGTAGATGCCACCAGTGTGGGTTGCAACAGCACGGGTTCTGCTTCCAGCGCACTGGCCGCCAGTTCGGCCGCAAACTTTTTGAACGAATCCAGGCCTTGCAGTACCAGGTGTGCTGCTTCATTTTCCAGCTGGTCGAAATGCATAAAGGTTTTACCATCGGGCAACAGCCAGGCTGTGTACTTTATACCCGGGTGATTGAGTGTTTTTAACTCGGCAACAACAGCGGCAATATTGCGCTGGTTGGTGGCCACATATTCGGGCCTTGTGGTGTATTGAACGCGTACAATTTTCATTGTTTAAAGCTAGTAAAAAGTAAAACAAGGCATGGCTGTAAGTTGCGTCATTGTGCAGGGGCATTTACGACAAAAAATAGCGCTATGTTATTGCAGCAATACATTGCCTGTTTGGAAAGAACCATGCATACAACCGTGTCCAAATCAACCCGCCGGAAAGTCCATTTTACACCCTGTTTGGGCGTTATTTACATGATACATTTACATAACGCCTCGTGGCGGCAAACAAATCATCCACTAAAACAGGAATTATGAAACAGGAAGACTTTACACTCGTGTTGTTGACAGACGCTTCTGCCCATGATGCTTTCAATGCCATCAACGATATACGCGCATGGTGGACGGAAGATTTTACCGGCAAGTCGCAGCAGCTGAATGATGAATTTGAAGTGCGGTTTGGAGATGTGCATTATTCCAGGCAACGGCTAACCGAAGTAGTGCCTGATAAGAAAGTAGTATGGCTGGTAACAGACAGCAAGCTGAGTTTTCTGAAAGATAAAGCCGAATGGACCGGTACTACTGTTAGCTTTGAGCTGACACCTGCAGGCAAGCAGACAGAGATCCGTTTTACACACCATGGTTTGGTGCCGGGTATTGAATGTTATGGTGATTGCTCCAGCGGCTGGAGCCATTTTCTGCAACAGAGCCTGCTGCCCCTGATGAACACAGGTAAAGGCAACCCGAATATACTGGATAAGGAAGTGCAGCTGAAGGCCGCACAGTAATAAGTGGCCATGCAGTGAATAGCAATGCCGGCGGCACTTTAATAGGAAAGTTCGCGGATATTGATTATATTAACAGATGTCAAAATTCAAAGATGTAGTGGTAACACTATCCAAAAAAGATCCGAAAACAGGTGATCCTGCGGCGGCTGGTCATACGTTTGTGATTGGTGTGCTCGGGAACAAGAAAACCTGGTACGAGATCGAATCGGAACAACTCAACAAATTACAGAATGATGATTTGCAGCAGGCGCTGTTTAAGTTGCTGCATCCGCAAACACATCATTAACAGTAACCGGTTGCATAGCTGTTCAACTGCATGCCATGCAGCACCTATTGCCTTCCTTCCATATCTTTTGATAGCGGAAGGAAGGTTTATTTATATGCGCCGGCACCTGCAATGGCATCTCCTTTTTTTAAGAGCACACCACCACGCGTCCATGGGGCAAACATATGGGAAATGTCTCCGTTTTTCTGACGCCTTCTGCTGCATAGGTTGATTTTGCTATCTTTAAGTAATAGTGCTCCATACAGTTATACGGCGTTGCGGTATGCTGCGCCGTTGGCAGGTGGCAGGGGCAATGGAACAGGCAGCATTTTTATTGCAGCTGTTTCAACAATTAATACAATTGACTGTTTTTCTTTAAATTAGCTGAAAATTATTGAATACACCACAATACCCAGCTGATTATGCGACACATCCTGCCTGCTTTTATTTTTCTATTTATATCCGTCGCGGCCATTTCCCAGGCCGGCAAAACTGCAGATGTTATCCTTAAAACAAATGGCGATGAATTAAAAGGAGAGGTGCAGGCCATTGAGGACAGTGCTGTAAAGTTTGTATACAGCGGTGAAAAGCTGGTATACAGCATCAGGAAGGCCGAGATTATTAAAATAACTTTTGCCAGCGGCAGGGTAGAGTTTTATAACCGCGGTGTATCACAACCTGCTGCAAATTCCACGCCGGTGGCTGCGCCTGCGCAGCCGCAATCCACTGCTGAAGACAGGCGCAATAAGGTAGCCATCCTGCCCTTTAAGTTTATCGAGGATGGCCAGAATGCCGCCCAGGAAGTGAGCGAAGAAGTTCAGAATGAGTGCTATGATATGCTGAGCAAGCACGCCGGTGTGTATACGGTAATCAGTCCTCGTGCCACTAATGTAAAGCTCAATAAAGCAGGTATTACCAGGGAAACCATTATGAACTATACCATGGAAGAAATCTCTACCATACTCGGCGTGGAATATATTGTGAGTGGCATGGTGACCATGAACAAAACCACCCAGAGTAATTACGGCAGCGGTTCGTATAGTTCCAGTACCAAGGATAATACGAAAACGGACGGACAGAAGAGCAGCGGTTACGGCAGCACCTATTCTACCAGCACACAGAATTACCAGACAGTGATGGACTTTAAAATCTTCAATGATAAAAGTGAAATTGTATACAATCAGAATCGCAAAGCCTTCTGGCCACAGCGGGATGCTTACAAAGCAACCTTGGAGTACCTGTTGAAACGTTGCCCCTTATATACCAAATAATTGCCTGTACAATCATTTTAAACAATAGACACAGTAAGCTGATCATGAAAAAACAATACCTGTTTTTATTACCCGTTCTTTTTGCATTTTGTTCTGTAAAAGCCTTCTCCCAGTCTGCCGCCACCGGCCAGATCTGTTTTATCCGTGCCACCGGCTATGTTGCTTCTGCTGTTAATTTCCGGGTATTTATTGATGACAGCCTCGCGTGTAAACTAAAGAACAAGCGCTACTCGCTGCACACGGTGAGTGCCGGTGAACACACGGTGTCTGCACAGAATATGGGCATTTCGCTTGATAAAAAATCTGCTCCTTTTAAAGTACTGGTAGCGGAAGGGAAAATTACCTACATAAACCTAGTATGGGCCAATGAAGTAAGTTGCCAGGAAATAACAGCCAACTCTGCAGAGCAATCATTAAAGAAAATTAAACAAACAACGGATTGCGGATCTAAAACCAATTAATGGCTGATCCATGTTACTAATACTTAAGCTGCCATGTGAAGCCCTGCCAGTCAGCAGGGCTTTTCGCAAATAATTACGAATTGGTGAATACACCCAGGCATTATTGTACTTAACGCATTCATTTGAAAAAGACCTTATTCCATCAACTGCCGTACAGCAAAGCACTGATTTTATGCAGCATGCTGCTATTCGCAGCAAGCGTGTGTGCACAGGATACAGCAAGGTTGCGCCCTGTAACCAGTGATAGCAACTGGATAGAAAAATACAAGGACTGGATAGTGCTGAAGCTGGCACTGGAAAACAGTGCAGAATTTTTTTCTGTAAATACCGACGCCTTTGATTACGTGTTTCAGCCCAACCCGGCCGAATTATTCCGCACCTATTTTTCCTATCGCTACATCTCGTTTTATCTTACCTATATACCGCATTTTCTGCCCGGCAATAACGATGACGCCGAAAAGGGAAGAACAACGGGGTTGGGACTTGGTTTTGGTTTTAATTCACACCAGTGGTTTACGAATGCCGATTTTTCTTTCACAAAAGGTTATTACCTGGAGAATACCAAAGATTTTGTTCCGGGCTGGCAACCGGGTGATCCTTATTACCAGGCGCACAAATTACAGGTAACAAGCCTGGGCGGATCAACCGGGTACAACACCAATCCGCGGCTTTCCCTGGCTGCAGTATACGGGCAAACGGAACGGCAGCTGAAAAGTGCCGGTGCATTTTTGCCTGTACTCTCCTACCGCTATTTTATTATCAATAACAAAGACACCGGCATCACGCAAAAAACAAATAATTTCCAGTTGTTGCTGGGGGCGGGTTATCATCATACGTTTGTTGTAAGCAAATCGTTGTATTTATTTGGTTCATTTATTCCTTCGTTTGGCTATATCGATACAAGGCTGTTGACCCGTTTCCGGGAGGGCAATGAGATTACCAACAGGTTAAGCCCTGTTTACCAGTGGGAGGCGAAAGCGGGGCTGGGGTATAACGGACGCCGGTTTTTTTCCGGGTTATACCTCACGGCCAATTCTTCGAAACATTCACAGGGTTTAACAACAGCGGTAGACCAGGATGGGCGGGTATTCCTGCAATTGTTTGCAGGGTACAGGTTTGCGGCACCTAAATTTTTAAAACGGGCAGTAGATAAGTTGTAACTGGCAGGTAAAACAAAACCGGGATTGAAACATGCACACACGAATGCTCCTTTTTATACTACTGTTACTGCTCAGCGTAAGCCTCGCTGCACAGGATCATTCTTTCACGAATGCCGTGAGTGATTCATTGTGCGTGAAAAGAGATACTGTGCCCCGGAAGAAGCACTTCTGGCGTGCCGCGGGCGAGTTGTTGCTGGTTGAATTGATACCCTGGTCTGAAAACAGGTTTATCCGCAAAGCAGATTTTGCCAAAGTGAATTTTGCCAGTATTGGTCATAACCTGAAGCCCTCGAGCTGGGAGTGGGACGATAATAATTTCAGCACCAACCAATTTGCACATCCCTACCACGGCAACTTGTATTACAGTGCATTTCGTTCCAATGGTTATTCCTTCTGGCAATCGGTTCCGGCGGCATTTGCAGGCAGCTTTTTGTGGGAGGTAGCCGGTGAAACACATAACCCGGCGCCGAATGATTTTATCAATACC
Source organism: Deminuibacter soli (assembly GCF_003412455.1). Taxonomy (GTDB): domain Bacteria; phylum Bacteroidota; class Bacteroidia; order Chitinophagales; family Chitinophagaceae; genus Deminuibacter; species Deminuibacter soli. The sequence continues at coordinate 242,805 of NZ_QTJU01000007.1, forward strand.
AGTCTGGGCGGCATTGCATTGGGTGAAATGACTTACCGCATCTCCAACAAAATTGTCAACAACGGGGCAAGGGGTGTTAAACGGCAGGTGCAGGAAGTGCTGGCGCTGATTGTAAACCCCATGAATGGGCTTAACCGCATCATCAATGGCCAGTGGGGCAGGGTGTACGGCGATACGGATTCGTGTAACGAGCTCTCCGGCATGATCAACGTTGGCGTGCGGCGTTTTGGTTTAAGGGACTTATATGGCAAGTACAACGGCAAAAACGAATTGTACTTCCGGCTGCGTTTGTATTACGGTGATAAATACCAGGAATCGAATATACCTTTTCAAAGCTTTTACGCACAGGTGGAAGCAGGTGGCGGTGATTCGGCCTACCTGAATAATGTGCAGGTGGCGGGCGCGCTGAAAACCTGGAAAATGAAAGAAGACAGCAGCCAGCTGCACCTGTATTCCGTTACCATGAACTACGATTATTTAAAGAACAGTGCTTTTGAATACGGCGGGCAGAGTTTTACTTTCAAGCTGCTGTCTAACTGGCGCAGGAAAAAAGACTTTAAGATATTTACCGAGATCGGCTCTGGTGTAGTAGTATTAGGCGCTGTGCCAGACAAGTATTTGTTTTACGGGGAAGGCCGCAATTACGATTACGGTCCGGGTTTGCTGGTAAGCGGCAATGCCGTGTTTAATTTTCATGATATTGTTGAAGCGGAGTTAAGCTATAAAGGCAATCGCTTTCAAACCGTGAACGGGAACAAATCTTCGTACATCATCAACACCTACTTTGCAGAACTGCGTGGTAAACTTTTCAAGCGTCTCTCACTGGTAGCAGGCGTGGGACAGTTTACACTGAATGGTTATTTCAAAGATTTCAGGAATGTAAGCCAGCGATACCCGTTTTTCCGCGTTTCTGCGGGGTATATATTCTGAGTAGTATAGCTGTAGTTATAGATGCTACCGGCAACCTGAATGCGATCAACAATGCCTTTTCGCTGATGTCGCATGCAGCGCGGTATGTATTGATAGGGTTGCAAAAGGGAAACATCGTAATCAACCACCTGGGGTTTCACAAACGCGAAGCCGCCTTAATGAGCAGCAGAAACGCCACGCATGCAGATTTTGAATGGGTGAATAGGGAAAATATTGCGGAAACTTTGTTTTTTGGGCAGAATCCCTTTATTTGCAAAACATTCAACTGCTTAAATCCTGTTCTGATGACTTTTTTACCAACCAAAACCGGTTACCACCGTACTGTTTTAGCAACCGGATACGCTATAGGTTATTCTCCGTTAATATCCGGATCTTCTTTTCTTTTATCGGTTAACAAACATGCGCTGTTGCTATAATGTTGATTGCCCGAAGCTACAGCCAGAGCTATATTAACGGCATTTAATTGTTGCCGCCTGCCTTTCGTTATTTCCCTGCATTAATCTTAACCTACTGCATATTTATATAGATATGGTACATGGGGTATAGTTAACGGCTATAAGTGATCATCTGCAGCAGCGGGCGTATGAATTTCTATTGTTTTTTACTGTTTAACCAGCTTATAAATAAACCAGTATCAAGTGAAAACTGCATGTTTAAGCCTTCTGTGGATTGTACTGTATATGAAAAACCAAAAGGAGGACTTGGGCCGGGCGATCCAATTGGTATAAATCTGAACAACCTATTTTCAACTCCCGCAGCAGGTGGCCTAAGTCCAGCAGGTAAAATAGGAACTGGTGTTGTTGGTGGAGTTGTATTATATGAGGTAATTAAATGGGGCGCGGCTATCCTTTTGGCGCCAGAAACATTTGGTGGCTCCTTGGGGGCAGCGGCAGTTACACCTTAATAATAAAATTGAATAATCTTATGAGAAATGAAATCATTCTAAGCTTTGTGATCGCGGACTTTGATGATATAACCCCCAATGAAATCACTGAAAACATTGGCATTACTCCAGTCAGAATCTATATTAAGGGTGAAAGAAAGAACCCTAATTTTTCTGGGATTGCAAAACGGAATCGATGGATTATGGGTTCAGGCCTAGACAAATACGCCTCATTTGAAGATCAGATGAACGCCATGTTGAATATCATCGAATCCAAAATAGAACTGTTTCGACCGTTTTGTGAGAAATATTATTGTGAGTTTTCTTGTGCTATATTTATCCGCTATGACAATGACGAAAGTACGCCGTCCGTACATTTAGATGCGCGATACAACCGCCTGATAAAGGAATTGAATATAGCATTTGATGTTGATCTATACTGTCTGCCTAACAAGGACGAATAGGTTTATTAGTCCGGTTGATGTGACGAATGGAGACCTGCATGTGAGTGAGCTAACCGAGTTAAATAATTCAGATCTTTCACTGAAGTTAAACGCATGGAATGAAAGTGACTTTATGCCTAAAGACAAATTAAGAGCATGATGGACTATTCATTTGCCGAATCTGACGGAAAGATTGTTACGCAAGGGCTAGCGTATACGGAAGTTCAACCGTTGAAACTATTCGAACTGTTGGATTTTATAATTCAAATGGAAGCATTATAACGATCAAGTATGATGAGTTAGTAGATGCAATTAAAAAGATCAATAAAAAATAATCAGCGATTTCATGAGAATAATAATGATTGCGTTATGCCCTTGCGTCCTTTTCTTGGTGATGTTGACTTCTTGTTCCAGATATATAGACAAAGTGAACAGAGGCGCAGAAACTGGCGTGAGGAATGGTTTTTTTATTTTTTATCCTGATAGCAATATGCTTATATATACATCATCCGTTGGCTTATCAAGAGATACCGAAAAAATGAGCCCCGAGCATTTTAAAGTTATGTTGCCTAAAGGAATAAAATATTATGAGATAACAAATTCAACGGATTTTAGCGTCTATTATGATGGCAGGCAAGCCATTTGGATACGGATTGATTTTGACAAAAATTTAAGGAGAGATACTATATATAATCCCACTCAGCGAGAGTTAGATTCTCTTCTTGAGAGCAGGCCGATTGTCCAAAAATCTAAATACGATATCACGGCAAAAGCGTTTAGTGTAAAAAGAAAGAGTGTCCTTGTAAAAAAAGATGGAGCAATAATTTTATTGTATAACATCAAGCCGAATAAATATGGACAATTTTATAAATCGGTTAATTCCTTTAGTTTTATAAAATGATTAAATCATTTAACACAGATGTTGTAAAATTTAAGCAGCCGAAATCGAGCTGAAGTTCAAAGGATATCAAAGATATCAGCAAAGCCCCACGAACGCGGGGCTTTGCTTTGGTATACACTATTACAAATACTCATGTCGATTACATAAATGTCTTCAATGAAAAAGAGGATAATGTTGATTGGAAACCAAGCAATAGTTGTGCAGGGTATCCAGGCAAAGTATGGAATGTGATTACTGGAGAAGACTTAAATTCCCAAGCATGGGGCGGCTTATTACAAGTCCGGCTAAATTGCTCAATCAATCGTCACAGCAAATGGTGGTACGAATCACAGTACAACGTCTACACCTGTTCCTAAACCTGAAAAAAAGAAATTAAGTAGTAGTAATTAGCTTGAGAAAATGTTTTATATGAAAAAGGTGATGGCTGTTTTCTTCGTATTAATAATAATTTTTTGTGCTCTCTATTATATTTTCTTTGTAAAAGAAAAAAATGTCAAATGATAAACTACTTAAGATTAGGAATCAAAAGAATGGTATCGTAGTATCGACAATGGAGAGTTCAAAATACATTAGTGGCTATAAATTGGAACAGATAAATGATACTATAGTGGGAGTAGATATATATACAACAAGCATTTATAACGTGTTTTCTGATAAAATAAGTGTAATCGATATAATTCTTGATAAAGATGTGAAAATCATCATGGTAGCAGGAAACATGATGCAAAGAAATAAACTTGCGTCTGATGATTATAGGGAGCAGGAATTTGGCGGAGATGTTCTAAGTGGTAATTTGAATTATTCTATTGCAGTGACTTTGTTTTTGAAAACGATATTGACAGGTACAGGGCTAACGAACTATTTGTAATAGCAGCAAATGAATTCGGTTATGTGGCTCCGTTGCGAAATTTCGTTATACATAAAAATTCCTTAAACGCAGCGCGAAGAATGATATTTATGATAAATTTCAAGAAAGAGGTTGCAAAAGAACTTCCATACAATAGAGAGCAATATCTTGATTTTTTCGATGACGATTCGTCTGATTTGTCTATTGTATGGTATGGCATTTCATTTCAATTGTCAAGTCCTATCGAAAGAAACGACCTCATGTTAACGACATTTGTTGAAATGTATGAACGTCTACTTAATAATATAATAACTAAGCTTGATAATGGGGGGTGTTGGATTGTAAATCATGAAGATAAAGACCTGGCCTGGTTTCCTAATAATGAGAATAATTTAAACCATTTACGAACCTTTTTCAAGGAAAGCGAAATTCCGGGAACTTCTAAAGGTGCACTGGTTATTTCGAAAAGTAATTTATTTCGGTTAGTTCATGACTTACTACTATATCCATACGTGGTATTAAATAAAGATGGATTTCTATATAAGGATTTGAATATTTCCCATGGAGAACTAAAATTTATTATAAAAATATCTGGTCATTTGAATGTCGATTTTCTCTGCACGGATCTCGCTATTTTGAGAGAAATTATAGATGAAAATAATTCTAATGCTTTTATTATAAAAGCGTATCGTGGTACTTCGTTGTAGAAAGGTGTCTTGGATTTATTGTGAATTTTTTCATATGAAAAAAGCGATAGGGATTCTCTTTGCGTTCACAACATAAGATAGAGAATCCAGAGAAAGACGTCATCGTGTCAACAGTTTGTATAGCCAACATAATTGATTTAGTTAAAGCGATATATGAGCAAAGTGAAAATAGGTCTTATTGAAAACGGCTTTTTATCCATCACCGTAAATGAAATTTTACAGTGTATATATAGGAGAAGAGTGCGGTTTGTATTGGAGTGTTGTGTGGCTGGAAGCGATTGGTAGTTTAAAAGGGGAGCACTCAGTTGCCGCATTAGAAAATGAAATTAATAATAAAGGGATTGTTCTGCAGTATACATATTCGGAAGTTATTAACTTCTTTAGCACCTTCTCCCAGGTTATTAATGTCGTTATTTTAGGTGATAAAGATAAAATCAACTAAGAAAGTACTCTAATGATGAGGAGATGTTTGAAAGTTGTTATTGTGTAATTGAATTGATTGATTCATCTTATTTTATAGTGCATGTGGATGATACAGATTTGGTGAATAAGTTGAAGATTGGGTTTCCATATCTGGAGGAAATTTAAGTGGCATGGAGTTGATTATCTAAAGCTGTTAATGATTGGCATGAATTGGTAAATATGGAGCATCTAATTAAAGTTTTAGCACGTATTCATTTATACAAGAATGGAAGGAAGACGCCATTTATAAGCGGCTACCGGCCTTTGTTTAATTTTACTGGTGCAACGACGAAGATCTCTGGTCGCATCGATTTGATAGAGATGGATAAGTTTCTTCCAGGGAGCTCAGGTGTTGTTTATGTGTCGTTTATAAAGGGTATTATCCCTGATAGCAATTTTACAAGCGGCATCAGTTTTTCCTTTGATGAAGGACAGATGTTAATAGGTGAAGGTATAATATTGGAGCCATTGTCACTTACACAATAGACGAATTAGGCTCAGTTTAGGCGGCACGTTAGAAAACCTGAATAAAGATATCGGCAGTGCCGGAACAAATGGTATTACCTACAACTATATGAACCTGCCATCGGTTGTGACTATACCAGGTAAGGGTACCATTACCTATATCTACGATGCCGTAGGCACCAAGCTTGAAAAACGGGTAAACGAGTTGCGGGCACCTTCAATAACAACAATGCCAAACAAACCATTACCAGTTATTTGGGCAACTACGTGTATGAAAACAACCTGCTGCAATTCTTCGGACATGAAGAAGGCAGCGTACGCCAGTTGCGCGATGGCAGCGGCGCTGCAACTGGGTTTGCCTACGATTACTTACTGAAAGACCATCTGGGTAACACACGTATGGTGCTGACCGACGAAAGGCAGCAGGATATTTACCCGGCAGCCACGCTGGAAGGTGACGCGTCTGGCGGGGCATTGGCCATCGAAAAGAATTTTTATGCCATTGAGGATGCCAATATTGTGAACAAGCTATCAGAAATACCTGGCTATGTAAACAACAATGGCATTCCCAACAATAACCCCAATGCACAAACCGGCGCCAACAGTGCGAAAATGTACAAGCTTACTGGTGACGGAACCGGCAAAACCGGGCTGGGTATTACCCTGAAAGTAATGGCGGGGGATGTGATTGATATTTTTGGCAAATCTTACTACAATACCGGTAACCCGGGCAGCAGTAACAACCTGCCGACTTTGAGCATCTTGTCTGGCCTGCTGGCCACACCGGCGGGTTCAGGTATCGCGGCTGCGCACAATGTTACAGCAGCCGGTATTGATGCATTGCCATCAGCTGTTTCCGGCATACAAGCCCTGCAAACCGAGCAGGCCACAGTTGGCAATAACAATGTCACAGCCCCGCGTGCATTTATCAACTACCTATTTTTTGATGAACGCTTCACCTGTGTAGGGCATGGTTTCAGCATGGTGGGTGCCAACGGTGTACTGAAAGACCACCATGCCGAGCTGCAGGCCAAAACCGCTCCTGCCAACGGGTACGTTTATGTATATTGCAGCAACGAGAGCCCGGTAAATGTATACTTCGACAATATCCAGGTAGCACACACCCGCGGCCCGCTTGCGGAAGAAACGCACTATTATCCGTTTGGGTTGACGATGGCGGGGATAAGCAGTAAGGCGACTGGGAAGTTGGAGAATAGGTATAAGTATAATGGAAAAGAGCTGCAGCATGCTGAGTTTAGTGATGGTAGCGGGTTGGAGGAGTATGATTACGGAGCAAGGTCTTTAAATGCCCAATTGGGGCGTTGGTTTAACGTAGACAACAAAGCCGATAGCTTCTACATGTTTAGTCCATACAATTATGCTGTAAATAATCCTATTTTATTTGTTGATCCTGATGGAAATGATATTGATTATTATGTGCAAAAGAAAGGTGACGGAACGATATTAATATCTGCTACAATTAATTTAACAATAGTTAATCCTAACAATGAATTTACATTTGGAGATGCAGATCAGATTGCGCTAAAAAATAAGATAGCCAAGGATTTTAGCGGTATTCTTAATACTAAAAAAAATGATAAAGGGAAAGAAGGGGATCCGATAACTTTAGATATTGACGTTAGTGTAAACCTTACTGTTGTATCGGATGTCGATAAGGCGAAGAGTTCTGATTTTATTATCACGTTTGTCAATGACATTCCTTCCCAAAATACAAGTGAGGGGTATGTAAATCCTATTGGATTAGCTCATGGTGACGTGGCTACTGTAGAGGCTGGAAAACGAAGTGGCCAATTTGTTAATCAGATTATAAGTCACGAATTAGGGCATATTCTTGGCTTACAACATAGTCCTTACACGATTATGGAGAAAAGTCTTGATGTAAATCCTGATAATAGATCTTCGGGTACCAATCAAGTTCAGAGAAAGATCATTTTCGATTGGACTAAAACTTTACCTCTAGGCCCGAGTTGGAATCGTAGTGGTACCACAGCCGACAGTTGGGAAGAAATGAAAGATTTTATAAAAAAGACACAATGATAAAGATTATTCGCTTATTGCAAGTGACGTTACTGGCATATTTATTTACGAGTTGTAACAGAGGCCATGTAAGGGATATCGATTATACAGTTGGTTGCTTGAAAATGTCAATCCCTGATACTATGAAGCTCGTTGAAGGCAAGGGAATAGATAGTTATAGCGGCTGTATTTTGAATAAACGTACCAATGATACGCTTCTTCAACTGGAGTATGGAAAAAGGAATATCATTTTCAGTTTACAGGAAAATGTGCCGGCAGTTCGCTCAATAGATGATCAGGCGTTAATGGTTAGTCAACATATCAAAATGCAGCCGGAAACAGATCTTGTTTTTTCAGATTCTCCGCAAGAAGATGAGGACGAGAAGGTTTTTGCAAAGAATTATTATTACTATGATACCATTCATTCAATAGTAGCTAAGGTCGTTCGTCCAAAAAGAATTGGCAAAGGGATGTCAGGTATTTATATGCCTAAATTAAAAGACGGCAACAGCTTTAGCATGTACGGAGATAATCTGGATAGTCTGAATGATCGGACAGTCATGAAAATAGCCGTTTCTATCCGATATGCAAATGAGTATAAGTAACAACATCTTGCCAGCTGTATGTTTTTTATGTCTAAATCTGTTTTGATGAAAAGGTCTTTTGAATTTATATAGGATTGGAGCAAGTAGCGGAGTGAAAATAATAATGGATGATTTTAACCTACAATAAAGCAGAAGAATGCTCGCAATGAAGATGAAGGAGATTATCTATTTATGCATTTCTGCAGCCCTGATGACACGATGCGGCAACGTGGAAATGCCGAAGCAACGTATGCTGCACCGTACTACCGGGGAGGTCAGGCTAGTCGATAGCCTGGAAGCAGCGCGTAGGGCTGTTGCTGCGTTTAATAACTCTGTTGCTAATTGTAAGGATTCTATCGTTAAATATAATCTTGTTTCGGTGAATGATACTTGTCTTAAGTACATCTATGTAATGAATGGGAGTAGCAGGTTGAGATATCGGGATTCATTATTTGTATCACAATGCACTATTAAATTAACCGGTTTTGAAAAGAAGGATAACAATATTTGTCAACTTCAGTATACGGTATTTATTTGTGATTCAGTGCCCATTATTGCAGATTTAACTGATGAAGCAATTGTGCCTATGATACATACTGCAGCATATAGTTTAACGGAAAAGAAAATATCGCGGATATACGTAGGACAAGAAACTGCTTATATGAAAGAAAGGGATCTGGAAAAAGCTTATCAGTATGCACTTAGTGATAAAAGTAAGCAAGCCTTTTTTCCAAGTCATTATCAGCAATTGGATCCGGAATTTATCAGGCTTTATCCGCTGAATATTAAATAGGAATATTGTTGCGCTTTAATATTGCGCTATAATAAACGCCATCGCTCACATCCGCTCCTGCAACGCCGTTAACCGCGTTAACCCTCCCCAGTTGGTAAACAGTTGCAGCGACTGGGTTTGAATGGCATCATTGCCCAGGGGCCAGGTGCTGTTAGAGCTAGGGAATACCAGGTAAACAATGCCGCCGCCTGCGCCGCCGTTTCTTGGGGCAGAAGGAATGCCCAATGCTGCTGCCATGGCAATGGATGCTTCGCCAATTTTTGTTCTGGGACCAATATCCGCATATACGCCACCTGCTACCTGCCGGGTCTTTTGATTGTAAACAATGCAGAAATCACCCAGCTTGGCATTGAATGATTTTCTGCTGGGCAATACGATAAACGGGATACTGGATGCATCTGCATACCGGCGCGGATCGGTGCTTTTTTTCGTCTTGTCCTGCAGCGATGTTTGTGAAATATAAAAGCCTGGTGCCGGATCACTAGGCCCTTGCACAATGGGGTTGCCATTGGCATCCGTCATAACGCCGAACCAGTTGCCGGGGCTGCCGGCATTGGCCAGTTTGTCCAGCCCCTTGGCGCTGTCTGCATTGTAGGCCATAGGCGAACCATCTGCATCAATGGCCATTCCTGCTTCATAAAAGAAAGCAGCTGTATTCTCCTGAAGAGTGTAAATAGTGGAATATTCAATTTTGTCCAGCTTAATAAGTGTGTCAGCCATAACTGTGTTTTATAAGATGATGGATGGATCAGATGGTTTATTGGTTTATTGTTGAATGGTTATTGAAGAACTGACCCATCTTGTTTTGATGTTTGTCAAATCAGGTAAAGGCTATACAAAATGGCGGGAAATGCTGAGCGGAAGAGGTTCATGCAACTGTACCCAAGTGCAGCGCATGATGTAAAATATAAAGTTGCCGGTGAAATTCAAACTGTTTTAAGTTTTTTCTCCGGAAATTACTGAAGTCGTATCGTGTGTATGCCCATTGGCAAGTACAATGTGCGTGAAATTTGTGGTTCATCAAAAGTAATAGCTTACTTCCCATGCTTTTTCTGCATAAACTTAACCGAAAGCCGCATGATTTTTTTCAGCACTTCCAGGTCAACATCTTCAAGCTTTTTGATATAAACGCAACCGCCTTCTGCTTTGTGTTTGCCCAGTTGCTGCAACAGGGCTTCCTTTTCTTCAAAAGCAGCAACATATAAGGTAATAGCAGCTTTGCGCGGTGAAAAGGCCAGCAATGGGGCATCGCCTTCATGACCACTTTCGTATTTGTAATGATAACTTCCGAAACCAATGATCGCGGTTCCCCACATTTTGGCTTCATAACCGGTTTGGTGTGCCATTATCTCAACCAGCTGCCGGCTGTCTTCCCGTTTGGTTTCGTCTTCGATGGTTTTAATAAACGCGGCTACGCTTTTGCCGGTCTCCGTAGTTTTGGGTTTTGCCTTTGCCATAATTCCGCATTGATGGGGTGAGTAGATTTATTTTAAAGTTACAATATCAACTGCGCTTTTGCATAGGTAAAAGCAGTAATTTCCTGCTTCGTACAATACCTATTCCCGGTATGTGTTATTGGCCGCTAACCGGGGTAACCTTAAAACATTGTTTATGTTTCGCCTGCTAGTGCTGGTATGCTTGTTGCTGACCATTGGTGTTGCTGCAAAAGCGCAAAATATTGACACCCTGATTGCATCCATCTTTTTTCAAACTGGCCTGAAAAGAACAGATACAGGCCTGGTAGCTACATTCAAACGCAACGATAACCTGCAATTGGATACGGCGAAAGGATGGACGGCTTACCCGCCTGATTTTTTCAAGAATGATACCCCATCCTGGCATACATTTAAATTTCACCATAACAACTATTTTGACCCTGCATTTGACCGCGGAAGTATCACTGTTATCATGCGAAGAAACGGAGCGGCAAAATGGTTAGGGGAAGTGTGGATGGATGTGGTAACCAGCAATATTGCCGTGGGCGATTCAACTTACTATGCACTGGATAAGGCTTTGGGCCGGTATGCCGCAAAGCGGGAAGTGGAAAAGCATCTTGATTCCAGTAATAAAATGGTCCGTTTCTGGAGTAAGGACCACCGTAAAAAAATTATCCTCAATAAATATCTGGCGGGCAATGAGGCCCAACCGGTTGAACAGATTCATATTTCCGTAAAACTTACGGATACAGGGCACGGTTAGCATTGCTGTCACAAATGGCCTGGCTGCCTTGTCTGCTGTAATACACGGATACCAGTTCGTATAAACAGGGTAAATTGTGTAATAGCATGAACAATAAGGCCACCATATTTCTCGATTACAAATCGCTGCTGTTCTCCATTGCGTACAACATGCTGGGGCAGGTAGCTGCAGCAGAAGATATTGTGCAGGATACGTTTGTAAAATGGCTCGAAACCAACGATTCTGCCATTCACAATACCAAGGCTTACCTGGTAAAGGCAGTAACCAACACCTGCATTAATTACCTGCAAAGTGCCCGTGTGCGCCGCGAATCGTATATCGGCATATGGCTGCCAGAGCCGCTGAATGATTACGAAACCGGCAGTGCGCAGAAAAGGGTAGAATCGTATCATGCATTGTCCATCGGTATCCTCGTACTGCTCGAAAAGCTTACTCCGCAGGAGCGCGCGATATTTTTGCTGCGCGAGATATTTGCCTATGACTATGCTGAGCTGGCAGAGATTTTTGAGAAAACGGCAGACAATTGCCGGCAAATCCTGAAACGTGCCAAAGCCAACCTGGGTAAAGAAACGCGGCGTTTTGAAGTAGACCTGAAGGTGCATGAAAAAATACTGCATCATTTCCTGGAAGCAGTGTCTGCAGGGCAGGTGGAGGAATTAATCCAGGTATTGAAAGAGGATATTGTGCTGATGGGCGATGGCAATGGCAATACATTTATGCTGAATGGCCAGCGCATTACTGCCACGCAAAAGCCTATTTGCGGCAGTGCAAATGTAAGCAGGCTGCTCATTAATGTATGGCCCAAATTTCATGAACATATCCCCGATTTCCGGCAGCAGATCATTATGGCCAATGGCCTGCCCTCGATCCTTAACTTTTCAGGAAATACCCCCATCGCGCTGGTTTCCATTGAACCCGATGGTGACCGTATCAGTAATATCTATATACAAACAAACCCGGATAAGCTGATGCAATTCAGGAGCGAAACAATTTGAAAATTTGCTGATTTGAAAATGAAAGGCAAAAATGGTAGAATTGTTTTCATTAGCACACTTTCAAATTTTCATTATTGTGCTGTCACATACAGGTGCTGCAATTTGTCTTGTGTTTAAACTTAACAAGATGAAAAGGGACAATTTGATTTACTGGATTGCTACATCCGTTATTGCAGCGGTGATGACTTTTAGTGTGGTGAATTTTACCTTTAACGATCATTTTCTGTATCCTGAAGGCGCTTTTAAACACCTTGGTCTGCCCGGTTATTTTAAAATAGAACTCACCATTGCCAAAACGCTGGGTATACTGGTACTGCTGGCACCGGGCATACCCGTTAAGCTGAAAGAGTTTGCCTATGCCGGTTTTGCCATTACCCTGGTATCCGGGTCTATTGCGCACGGCGCAACAGGCGACCGTATCATGTATGTGATAGATCCCCTGCTGTTTTTGGGTGTACTGTCTGTATCGTATTACTATTTCCTGAAGCGCACAGGCCAGCTTGTCAAAAGCAGCAGGGAAGCAGTAAAAAAAGATGAAAAGGTATATGGATAATAAGCGGCGTGTATGAGTTATATTTCTATGCCGGCAATATAATCCTGTGTTTTTTCGCCCAGCTTTTCTTTAATGGTTTCACGCACTTTGGCATAGTTATCTGCCACCAGGGTGGCTTTCTGTGAATTGTAATCAAGGGTAGACCGGTCTTTCTCTATTTTGAAAAACAGGATGCGCGTAATCTTGTTTTCGGTGGAAATAATGAATGAACCCAGCTGCAATGCTACCAGGTCGTTTTTCTGCGTAGCTACGCCCAGTTGAAAAACTCCTTTTGATACGGCAGTGGTGTTGCGTTCAAAGGCTTTTATTTTGCCGTCGGTATTGGCCAGGCCTTTTATCGCATCCAGTGTTTTGGTAATGATGGGAATAATTGCAGCGCCGAAGCTGGCAGTAAGTATATCCACAATTACCTGTTCTACTTCCACAAGATCATGTGCTGAACTGAAGGTTTGAAACTCGGTTCCTTCTACAATCCAGCCGAGGTTCTTGAGTACTTCAGCAAATTTCTTTTGCCATTTAACCAGGTCGGCCGGATCGCTGTAAGCCTTGTTGGCAGCGAGTTGCGCCAACAGGGTAGAGTTGAGCACATCTTCGCGTATCTGCCCGGTTGTGTCTGCTGCAAAGGAAAAAATACTGCGGTCATTTAAAAAAGCCTGCTCTTTTCCTTCCACAAATTTTTCCGCATCGGTTAAATCTTTGTCGGTAGGGTAGGTTGAAGCGGCATCTGCCAGTTCCAGTGATTTGATAAACTTTTCTACGTCGTGCGTTGGCATACTGTTGAATTTTTATAGATGAGGTGGTTTTGGATGCGTTGTTTGTTTTACACCGGTAACAGGGTAATACGCTGCTGCGTGTTGTTGGTGCAATAAAGCCCTTTGGCGAACGGTGCTGTTTCAGGATTGCCGAGCAGTGATTCAAGCTGCTTTTTACCCACGGTATTGTATAGCGGGTTAATGGTGCACAGCTCAACCAGCTGGGTATGCCAGTTGCTTTCTTTCAGGTCTGTTACACCGGCTGCATCGTTGCTGTACAGGTTTTGTGCGCCGCGGTGCAGTCGTGTAGTGGCAGGCATGGGCAGGGGGCCGAAGTCGAGTGTGGTGGCATCAAAGTTCACGGTGCTGATAACCAGTTTCAGGTAATCGCTGGTGGTTTCCCAGTTGTAGCAAACAGCGATCTCGTCTATTGCAAAAGCAAGTACTGCGCTGTTGTTGTACACCAGCTCAACCGGGTTGCCGGGTGTAAGCAATTTCACCGGCGGGTTCAGGTATTTGGAGAAGCTGGCAAAGTTTGATAGCAGGTACAACGCGCAGCAGTACAGGTCTTGCTGTGTGGTATTGGTAAGCCGTATACGTACCGTATTCTGCCAGGTATTGTTTTGCTGCAGCAGGGTAACCGGTACCTGTTCGCTATTGCCAATGGTTTCATAGGGTGCCGTTTCACCAATGGCTATTTCTATTTTTACAAAGGCAGTGTTTTCGTCAACTACCGGGTTGCGCAGCGTTTTAATGAACTCCCATCGTGCCATCTGTTTAAAAAATGCAGCCAACCGCTGTGGTGTAGCGGTGTCTTTTGCATTGAGCGGCTGTACCAATGGGCGGTACCGGTCGTTTGGCAGGGTAATATAATACAGGCCTGCTGTTTGCCGTAACACATACCTGGCTGCTGTTTCACCCGTGGCAAGGGTAATGCTGCTATTGAATGGATTAAACAAACTGTCAAACACACACTGCTGAATGGGTAGGGCAGCTGCCTGCTGGTTCACAGGGTCATCAACATACACCGGCAGCTGACTGGATTGCGCTGCCTGCACTTCGGCATGGTATACCTGTGCTTCATCCAGTGGTGATGCGGGTTGCAGGCTGCAGTAATCTATTTTTATATTGGCGGTAGTAGCTGCTATCGTAACATCACGGTTACCGGCAGTAAACAATTGCACGGTGCTGTTGGCAGCCACACCCTGTATGGCGCCCATGTTCAGCTGCCAGCCATCCGTTTCATTAAACGTGGCTTCACCCAATGCCGTACCGGCTGCGCTTGCGGGTTTGTTCAGGAAATTGGTATGCCAGTCGCTGCTGTTGCCTGCGCCCACATACAGCGTGGGTCTTTGTTCATATACATTGCGCATGTACTGGCGTATGCGCCCCCATAAATTGGCATAGGTAATGGTGCTGCCTGCATGTTTCAACACGCTTAGCAGTACCTGTGTAAACACGCCCCGCCGGTTCAGCTCCATGGCCGATTCATTTTGCTCGCAGGCCGTGAGCTGGAAATGAAAACCCTCGGGCAGCAGCTGCGCCAGGTTATGCGGTGTAAACTGCGCCTGCTGCAATTGGTGGCTGAAGATAAAGTCGCCCCAGGGCCGTTGCGGGAAAACAACATCCACCTTTCTTTCTGCTGCTTCTGCATCTTTAAATGCATCTTTCACAAGTGCGGCATTGCGGGTAGTGCCGCCTGAATGGCAGCAATCGAACAGCGTAACAATATGTGCGCCTGTGGCTGCAAGGTTATGTATCAGCCAGCGCAGTTCTTTATTGGCCAGCAAAAAGTTGTTGCCCGATGCGGCATCTGCATAACATACCAGGCTTTGCAGTTTATGTGTGTCTGCATTCTGAAATACGGCGGTGTCTGTTTCTTCCTGTGTGCCATGACCGGAATAATACAGCAAGGCCACATCATTGGCCGTTGCCTGCGCAAGATGCTGCTGTATGCCAGCCACAATGTTTTGCCTGGTGGCATCGCTGTTGTGCAGCTGTTTTATTTGCAGGGTAAAATTTCTTTCTGTCTGCAGGTAATCATTAATCGCTGTTGTATCATTCACACATCCACGCAGGGGGGGGAACACGATGGTTTGGCTACCCATTTTTAAAGGCGAAGGATATTCATTGATGCCGATTAACAGCGCATAGAGCACGGGCCTGTTGTTGTTCTCTTTTTCCATATAGGCAATTTTCCGGCGGTGTTTAATAGTTGCACACAGTGTAATCCCGTTTGGCAGCGTGCCAAACGGCTAAAGTTCAATACAGGGATTGCTATGGGGATAATTGTATGGAGTGTGTTTATTTCCGTATACCGCCGGTAATATAAAAATAGCACCGGCAGCTGCAAACGTAAACGTGAAATGAACAGGGTTACAATGCTGTTGCCAAAGTTTGTTATTATATTCTACAAATGCAATACCTGCCATGCTTTTTTTGCAGTATTCCCGGGGACAGCTGCAGAACAGCTTTGGGATGATTGGATCATTATAATAAATCAAATACCGCATTGGCTGTCCTTTTACGGGTTGTTTTGCTTTAAGCTAAATTTCAGAAACACAGTATTTTATACAGAATCGCTTAAAATTCATATAACAGCGCTTAAGTATATATTAACGCCTTTGAATGTGTAAAAGGCTGGTGTATTCTTGTGTAAATGTTTTGCCTATGAAGTGGATTTTTATAGAAGACAATTTTATAGACAAATTGATTGCAGAAAAAATCTGTTCCCAGCACGGTGTGCAGGCCCTGTTTTACGAAGACCCTGCCGAAGCCATACTGGCAGCACAGCAGCTGTTACCCGATGTGGTGCTGCTCGACCAGTTTTTGCCCGGCGCCAACTGCATGGAAGTGCTTCATCAGTTAAAAGCGCATGCCCTTCTCAAATACATACCCGTGTACATTTTAAGCGCCGGCTGTACCGGTACTGCAGAAGAAGAAGCTTTACAGGCAGGAGCCGTACAATGGCTGATGAAACCGTTTAACCGCGACTACCTTCACCTCATCAGCAAGAAACTGCATGGCAACCGGGCCGCAGGGCACGAAACAGTGGCGCTGGCTGATTAAAAAAAGCTTAGTCCTGTGCCGGCGGCTTGTTTTATTGTAAGCGGCACCGGGGCCAGCACCGATAAAAGAGTATCTTTATTGTATTGTTACTGTTTAACAGTGTAATATTACATGAGTGATACCCTTGAAGCGCAGTTAGCGGCCGATATTGAGGCCGTGCAGCATTTATCTATTGTTCCTACCATGCTCGAAGTGATCTGTTTAACCACAGGTATGGGATTCGCAGCAGTGGCGCGTGTTACCCAGCAGCGCTGGATCGCCTGCTGTGTGCGTGATGAAATCAGTTTCGGGTTAAAACCTGGCGGCGAATTACAGCTCCAGACAACCATCTGCAACGAAATCCGCGACAGCGGCAAGGCGGTGATTATCGATCATGTTTCTGAAAGCGACCTGTACCGTTATCACCATACACCGGCCATGTATGGCTTCCAGAGTTATATTTCTTTTCCTCTTTTCCTGAAGAACGGCGCTTTTTTCGGAACCTTATGCGCCATCGACCCGCGTCCTGCACAACTCAACAATCCCAAAATTATCGGGCTGTTTACCTTGTTTGCCGAGCTGCTGATGCTGCACCTGCACAGTACCGATATACTGGAACGCAGCCAGCATGCATTGTTCGAAACCAACCGGCAGTTAACACATTACCGTGATGAGAACCGGCAGTACCAGCACATATCCAACCATAGCCTGCAGGAGCCATTGCGGAAAATAAGAATGTTCAGCGATCTGCTGGTAAATGCAACGGAAGAAACCGATGTAAGCAAGGCCCGCAATATTGCATCCAAGATCAATTCCTTTGCAGGCGACCTAAGCCGCAAAATTCACGCGCTTACCACGTTCTCTGAACTGGATGAGCAACACTTCAGTTTTGAACCCGTGGATCTTAACCTGGTGATCCGTGAAGTACGCAACCGCCTGGCCGTACAACTCAACGAAAAACAAGCGGCATTGCAGGCTGATGTTTTGCCCGAAGTAAAGGCCGTGCCTGCACAAATGGTGCAGCTGTTTTACCACCTTGTTCGCAACGCTGTACAATGCTCGCGCAGCAATGTTAAGCCTTTGGTGCATATTTACGCGCGACCGTTAAACACAGAACAACAGGATGATGCCCTGTTGCCCGGCACCGATTTATCCCGCTATTGCGAAATCGTGGTTGCAGACAATGGAACCGGTATTGAACAGGCGCAGCTCGGCAAAATCTTCGACATCTTTGTGCGTTTCAGCAACGATAGCAATACCGATGGTTCAGGCTCCGGCCTGGCCTATTGCCGCAAAATAGTACGCAACCACGGCGGCAGCATCAACGTTACATCCAACCCGGGAGAGGGATCGGTGTTCTCGCTGCTGTTGCCACTTGCATAAATCGCCGGTCGTGACGATCACCAACTGCCGTTGCCGGTGTCTTCACCGGCAACAAGCTGCACAGCTATCATGCACGCACATTTTCAAATTGTTCCGGCACGATTGTACCATAACCATGTTGCATGCATATGCGCTAACCCGCATGTATAAAGGGGTTCAGGCTGCTTTAGATGGTTACATTTTCGGATTTTCAAAATGTAGCAAAAACATTTTTCAAAACCCTTGCACTTTTAAAATATCCTTTTTACTTTGTGCCTGCATATTATCCTCACGTTATTATACGTCCTGCTAATTTTTACTGAAGTGTATCTCATATGCCGGTTATGCCAATAACACGGGTAAGTAGTTATGCATTTCCTCTTCAGCCCCTTATCCTCATTTGTCTCCTGCTTTGGTACTTACACTAGCGATAGCTATATCCAATCCTCAACGAAGTGCGTTTTTAAAGGTCATTCATAAACCGGTTAACCCGGATTGTCTGTAACCCTTAAGTTTTTAGTGTTATGAGCAAGTTTAATGCAGGATGGTTTGTGATTTACACCAAACCGCGCCACGAAAAAAAAGTTACCGAACAACTGGGAAAAGCAGCTGTCAATGCTTTCCTGCCCACCGTTAAAACACTGCGCACCTGGTGCGACAGGAAGAAGTACATTGAAACGCCATTGTTCCCGTCTTATGTATTTGTGCATTTAACCGATACCCAGTGTTATCTCAAAAGCCTGGATATAGACGGTGTGCTGCATTATGTAAGAACAGGGAAAGAAATTGCACGCATCAGCGATACGGTGATTGATCATATCCGTTTGGCTGTACAGGGCGAAACCGGTATGGAAATATCGTATGAAAACTTCAGGCCCGGCCGCCAGCTCATGATACGGGAAGGCGTGTTTACGGGCTATTGCTGTGAAGTGGTGCAATACAAGGGAAAAGAAAAAATTCTGGTTCGCATAAGCCTGTTGCAGCGCAGCATACTGCTGAACCTGCCGGCCGAACAACTCATGTGCATGCAGGAAGGCAGCCTCACCTGTTAACTGCAGTGGCAGTCATTATCATCATACAAAAATCAGTTTACTTATGCCAGTACAACCAACCTATCCGGGAGTGTATATTGAAGAACTGTCCAGCGGCGTGCGTACAATCACGGGCGTGGCCACTTCTATCACCGCTTTTGTTGGCAGGGCACTCCGCGGTCCGGTGAGTGATCCTGTTACCATTACCAGCTACGGCGATTTTCAGCGCATCTTCGGCGGTATATGGACGAAGAGCACCATGAGTTATGCCGTACGGGATTTTTACCAGAACGGCGGCAGCGTGGCCATCATCGTTCGTATCGAGAAAAATGCAGTTGCTGCAACAGGTACCATCAGCGGGCTGGCCCTGGAAGCCGCGAGCAAAGGTACGTTCGGCAATAACCTGCAGGTATGGGTAGATCATCATACCAAAGATGAAGATGCCACCACGCCGGATGCCAACCTGTTTAACCTTTTCGTAAGCGAGAACGCAGAGGGTGGTACTACCGAAGCATTCCTGAACGTTTCGGTAAACACTGCAGATCCCCGTTTTGTTACCAAGGTGCTTGCACAAAGCTCTAACCTGGTACGCATACACGGCGCTGCACCCGGTACAAGACCAGACGCATCTGCAGTGAATGCAGGCGTTGTTACCAAAACAAATTTTTCAGGCGGTACAGATGGCGATGATCTCGACACCGCTGCCTACAACGATGCTGCACATGCGGCAGACAAAACAGGTTTGTTTGCTTTGAACAAAGCCGACCTGTTTAACCTGCTCTGCATTACACCTGCTGTAAAAGGTGGCGATACAGACAAAGCCATTTATGCAACAGCGTTAAGCATCTGCGTGGATAAAAGAGCCATCCTGCTGGTAGATACACCATTGGCCTGGGGTACGGCAGCACCCGCTACAGTTGCTTCCAACCTAAGCTCACTGGGACTTACCGGCCCGGCTGCGCGCAATGCCGCCATTTACTACCCGCGTGTATTACAGGCCGATCCGCAGCAGGATGGCTTGCAGGATACATTTGTTCCCTGCGGATTGGTGGCCGGCATCATTTCGCAAACAGATTCCACCCGTGGCATCTGGAAATCGCCTGCAGGCATTGATGCCGCACTGAGCGGTGTGCAGGGATTGCAGACCAACCTCAGCGATCTCGAAAACGGTTTGATTAACCCCGTTGGCATTAACTGCCTCCGCAACTTCCCGCTCAGCGGTGTAGTGGTATGGGGTGCACGTACCATGCGTGGTGCCGATAAACTGGCAGATGAATACAAATACCTTGCTGTTCGCCGCGTGGCACTGTACATTGAAGAAAGCCTGTACCGCGGTACACAATGGGTAGTGTTTGAACCCAACGACGAACCGCTGTGGGCGCAAATACGCCTGAACGTGGGTGCGTTTATGCACAACATGTTCCGCCAGGGTGCGTTCCAGGGAACCACACCCAAACAGGCCTACCTGGTTAAATGCGATAAGGAAACAACCACGCAGAACGATATTGACCAGGGCATCGTAAACATACTGGTTGGCTTTGCACCGCTGAAACCGGCGGAGTTTGTATACATCAAAATACAACAGCTGGCAGGCCAGATAGACATATAACCTCAAAGACTTCTAAAACAAAATACTATGGCACAATTCACGGTAAACCCGCAACGTTTTGACCCCTACAAAAATTTCAAATTCAGGGTTAAATGGGACGGCCGTTATGTAGCGGGTATCAGCAAGGTTGGTGGTCTTAAAAAAACAACCGAAGTAGTGAAACACCGCGAAGGCGGCGATCCCAGCAGCAGCCGCAAAAGCCCGGGCCGTACCGAGTACGAAGCCATTACGCTCGAGCGCGGTGTAACCCATGATACCGAGTTTGAACAATGGGCCAACAAAGTATGGAACTTTGGTTCAGGACTTGGCTCTGAAGTTTCGCTCAAAGATTTCCGCAAGGAAATTACCATTGAGCTGTACAACGAAGCAGGTCAGCTGGCCATTGCCTATCATGTGCACCGTTGCTGGGTTTCGGAGTACCAGTCATTACCCGATCTCGATGCTAACGCCAATGCTATCGCCATACAACATATTAAACTGGAGAACGAAGGCTGGGAACGTGACTACCAGGTTACCGAACCTGCAGAGCCTTCTTTTAACGAACCATAGCCGGTTAGCCCATGCGCACGCCAACACCGGGTGAACTACTGGCTGTATGGGAAGATACCACCTGCCGGACTTACCTCGAAAAAATACTGCAGCTGCTGTATGTAACCAGCGGCAACCCAACTGCCTGTACACCCGTGCTGTGGAGCATAGGGGAGCGGGACGCCCGTTTGCTGCAATTGCGCGAATGGCTATTTGGTTCGCAACTCATCAACCTGGTACATTGCCCGCAGTGCAACGAATTAATTGAATGGGAAACCGGCACAGATACTTTTCGCCTGCAAAACTGGCAGCAACAACCTGAAGTGCAGCTGCACAGCATTGCTACAGATGATTGTGTAGTGCATTTCAGGCTGCCCAACAGCAACGATATGCTGCAGGTGTTGTACCAGGAAGCCTACCTGGATGATGCCTCGCTTATTTTACACAACTGCATTACCGCGGCATGGCACAATGGAGAACCCTGTGTCGCAGCACAGTTGCCGCAAACAGCACTCGATGCAGTAAATGCCTATATGGAAGATGCCGACAGGCAGGCCGATATACGCATTCAGCTAACCTGCCCGGCCTGTGAACACCAGTGGCAGTCGCACTTTGACATTGTCAGTTATTTATGGATTGAAGTAGACAATGCCGTGAAACACCTGCTGCAGGAAACAGCCGTGCTGGCCATGGCATTCGGCTGGACGGAAGAAGCCATTCTCGCATTAAGTCCGCAACGCAGGCAATACTACCTGCAAATGATTAAAGCATGAGTTTTATACACCATCTTGTACAGCGCCACGCAGAAGCAGGTTTGCACATTCGTCCGCGCATAAGGGCGAAGTTTGAACCCGGAACACAGGCGGATAACAAACAGGGCCATCATTTACCATCAGGTATGATTACACCAGGTGGCTTACATGATGATGATGTTGCAGGCCGCACTGCCACTGCATTGCAGCAGGATGCGGAAAATAAAGCAACAGCTGCGCCTGCACACAACAACGTGGTTATAGCAGCGCACGCCACACCACTGGCAGGCATGCCGGTACCCGCAGTGAACGCAGCAACCGGTGAAACCAGTCAGCAGCAAAACGATGCCACCATCAACATTGCGCAGCAGGCAGCACAGGCACTGCAGGCCGGGCAACCGGTC
This sequence comes from Deminuibacter soli, assembly GCF_003412455.1. Lineage (GTDB taxonomy): Bacteria > Bacteroidota > Bacteroidia > Chitinophagales > Chitinophagaceae > Deminuibacter > Deminuibacter soli. The sequence goes on from NZ_QTJU01000007.1 coordinate 265,090, forward strand.
AGGGCTGATAACGCCTTGCAGCCCGCAGCAGGCATATTACCGGCAGCTGCAATACAGCAGGCAACACATTTGCACAACAACAGCGAAAACGCAACACAGGTAAACCAGGTGCAGGTAGAAAAATCAGCATGGCCCCAAAATGGCGATGCTGCTGAAACTGGTGCACAGCAGGTGTTACAGCCCGGCAGAATCCCCCGGTCACTGAGCGCAACAGATGCGGCCTCCGCTGCATTGGGCGGATGGATGCAGCAATTTTACCAGGGCGCCCGCAACAGCTTTTTACAAACAGCCGCCACACAACAGGCAGCGCAGCCTGTGGTAAAAGTAACGATCGGCCGTATTGATGTGCGGGCTGTACCCGGTAACAAACCGGCTGCCCCTGCAGCAAAGCACCAGGCACAACCGACAGTATCCCTGTCTGATTATTTAAAACAGCGCAACAAAGCAAAATAAATGAGCACCGCTCTTGCCATTGCCGCCGTGACCCATGTGATGAAAGATTTGCTGAACAACGGCTTTGTAGATAACGACGTATCCGGCGCCATTGGCGGTAACTTCGCACTCACCGCAATTCCGCCAGACCGCATAGACACATCAGTAGCCAATGAACAAACACAGCTCAACCTGTTTATGTACCAGGCTACGGTAAACCAGGGCTGGCGCAACGAAGGGCTGCCAACGCACGACAGTGCAGGCACCAGGGTTAGTAACCCGCCACTGGCGTTAGACCTGCATTACCTCATCTCTGCCTACAGCGCTACCGAATTGCTGCCCGAAATACTCATGGGCTTTGCCATGCTGATACTGCACGATACACCTGTGTTATCGCGTGACATCATTAAACAGGCATTGCAACCCCCGCTGGATGTAAACCTGCCCATGCTGGCACTCACAGAACTGGCCGAACAAACAGAGCTCATCAAAATATCCCCGGTGGTACTAAGCACCGAGGAAATTTCAAAACTATGGCCTGCATTCCAGGCAAAGTACCGTGCCACGGCTGCCTACAAGGTTACCGTAGTACTGCTGCAAAGCCGCAAGTCAAAAAAATCAGCCCTGCCTGTTCGCTCACGTCAATTGTATGTGGTGCCGTTTCATCAGCCGGTCATTGAATCCATCGCTTCAAAGTCAGCGCCTGCCGCGCCTGTGGTCGACAACCAGCAGATACTGGCCGGTTATATACTGGTGCTGAAGGGGCATAAGCTCAGCAGCGACCAGGTTACCGTAAACATCGACGGCATTGTAGCCACACCGGCACCTGCAGATATATCCGACGAACAAATCAGCATTGCCATACCGGCAGCTGTTACCGCCGGGGTGCATACCGCACAGGTAGTACAGCCGCAATTAATGGGCGTTCCGCCCGTGGCACACAAAGGCGCTGTATCTAATGTGCAGGCTTTTGTACTAAGCCCTTCCATCGTTTCAGTAACAGCAGCCAATGTAACCGGCACAGGTACTGCGCCACGCGCGGCAGATATAGCCGTGAAAGTAAACCCGCTGGTGGCCAACACGCAGCAGGTAGAGTTGCTGCTGAACGAGTGGGTGGCCGTAACCGGCACTACACCGCTGGCCGCCTACAGCTTTACCTTGTCTGCCGCAACGCTCGCCGCAGGGCCTGCCACAACCGATACGGTAACCATTCCTGTTACAGGTGTTACCGCAGGCACTTACCTGGTACGTATACGCATTAATGGTGCAGAAAGCCCGCTGGCCGCCGATAGCGCAGGCCGATACAATGCACCCACAGTGGTTATTCCATGAGTACAGCACAACAACTTTCCTGGCCGGAAGCCAACCAGCGATACCTGATGGCTGCAGTGCAGCAAATCCGTTTGCAGCTGCAACTGTTTTATACGCCTGCCGATGATGGGGAAACCCGGCTGCAGCAGGCCAATGAAGCCGTGGCGCAGGCGCAGGCACAGCTGCCGGCACCTGCTGCGCTGGACGTATTGTGCAATAAATTCAATCTCTCTGCTTTTGAACGTTCGGTATTGCTGTTAAGCGCAGGTGCTGAACTGGATGCAGGTTTTGCACTGCTGCTGTCACAGATGGAGGGCGACAGTGCAAGAATGCTGCCTTCCTTTGGTTTGGCTTTGTCAGTGTTAGGCAATGCACACTGGAATGCGCTTACACCGCAGGCCCCGCTGCGTTACTGGCGGTTGATTGAACTGCTGCCTTCGCAATTGCTTACTACCAGCCTGCTGAAAATTGATGAGCAGGTATTACATTACCTCACCGGCATTCCGCAGCTCGATGAGCGTTTTACCGGTGTGCTCGATGGCTTGCTGATACCCGTTACCGAAGTGCCTTCGCAGGTTGCGCTGGCGCAACAGGCCCGGCAATTGTGCATGAGCCGAATGGTAGATGGCTGGCCTGTGATGGTATTGTCCGGCGCGCAAAGCGGCGATAAACCTGCCATTGCGCAGGCCATCTGTTCACTCATGCAGCTGCCTTTGTACCAGGTGGTTTTACAGGCCGTTCCAACCAATGCAAAAGACATTACCGAGTACACGCGTTTATGGAACAGGACCATTGCCCTTACCAATTGCGCATTGCTGGTTGATATGGCCACGGCCGATATGAATGATAAAGTAAAGCTGCAAACCATAAATGCATTGATCAGCCAGGTGCAGGGACTGGTTATTGTTTGCAGCAGCCAGTGGAAACCCGCAGTACGGCAGCAATGCCTGCTGTTTGAAGTGCCAAGGCCCTCATCTGCAGAACAGCTTACCTTATGGAAAGATACATTGCAGCCTTATACCGATACACTGAACGGCGAACTGGAAAAACTGGTAGGGCAGTTCAGTCTCGATGCACAGGCCATACACAGCACCGGCTCGCAGGTATTGCAGCAGATGGCCGTGTATACCGCAACTGCAACCGCGCCTGATGCCGCAGCCATCAGCAGGGTATTATGGAAATCGTGCGCCATACATACACGCGCACCCATTCACGAACTGGCGCAACGCATTGAACCCGCTGCTACCTGGGACGACCTGGTATTACCCGATATACAAAAAAGCATGCTGCGCCAGATGGGTGAACAGGTAAAACAACGCGCCAAGGTATACCAGCAATGGGGCTTTGCTGCCATGGCTTCACGCGGGTTGGGCATTACGTCCCTGTTCTCCGGCGAAAGCGGTACCGGCAAAACCATGGCGGCAGAAGTGCTGGCAGGGGAGTTGCAGCTCGATTTGTTCAGGATTGACCTTAGCCAGGTAGTAAACAAATACATTGGCGAAACAGAAAAAAACCTTGGCCGCATATTCGATGCAGCAGAAGACAGCTGTGCCATCTTATTGTTTGATGAAGCAGATGCCCTGTTTGGCAAACGCAGTGATATCAAAGACAGTCATGACCGCTACAGTAATATCGAAGTAAGTTACCTGCTGCAACGCATGGAAGCCTATCGCGGCCTGGCCATACTTACCACCAACATGCGCAGCGCGCTGGACAAAGCTTTCTTACGCCGTATCCGTTTCGTGGTGCAGTTTCCTTTTCCCGATGCAGCACAACGTGCGGAAATATGGCGGCGCATTTTCCCGGCAGGTACACCCACCAGTGATATTGATATTGCGCGTTTATCACGCCTGAACATGGCGGGTGGCAATATCCGCAACATTGCCCTCAATGCAGCATTTATGGCCGCAGGCGAAAACACTTCCATACAAATGCCGCACCTGATGCATGCTGCCAAAAACGAATACCAGAAACTGGAAAAAATATTCAGCAACAGCGAACTCAATGCGTAATCCATACCGGCAGGTAAACCTGCATATAGAAGAACTGGTGCTGCATGGTTTTGCACCACACGAAGCACCGTATATTGGTGCAGCCGTGGAAGCAGCACTGGCCGGTATGTTACAACAGCAGGGATTGCCGCCCGAACTGGCCATGCCTGCTGCCATAGAAGCCCTAAGAGCACACACTATACAAATGGCGCCGGGGCAGTCCGCCGCAGCAACAGGCACACAGGTGGCTGCTGCTGTAATGGGCGGACTGCATGGCTCGCCCAAACCACGTTAAATTGCAGTAACCTGTTATGACCACATTTCCCGGTTCTCCGCACCTCATCAAAGGTGGTATTGTACTGGTAAACCCCGATACTGCCACTGTACAGCGCATCATTACGCTGCAGTACAATCCCGACAGCCTTACCCGCTCATTCCAGGTGCAAAGCACAGGTGAAAGCAGCCACCGCACAGAGCCCATGCGTTTAACAGGCCCGCCTGTGGAAACACTGAAAGTAGAGGCAGAGATTGATGCAACAGACCAGCTCGAAACAGCAGACAGTGTTACGCTGAAAGTAGGGATACAGCCACAGCTGTCTGTACTGGAAACCATGATCTATCCCACCAGTCAGCAACTGCTGGCCAATAACAGCAGTGCTTCATCCGGTTCGCTTGAAATTATCCCGATGGAAACGCCGCTGGCATTATTCATCTGGAATAAAAACCGCATTGTACCGGTACGTGTAACCGAGTTCAGCATTACCGAAGAAGCATTTGATGTTAACCTGAACCCCATCAGGGCAAAAGTGAGCATAAGCATGCGCGTGTTAACGGTAGATGATCTCGGCTTCGATCACAAAGGCGGCAGCCTGTACATGAGCTACCAGCAAAACAAAGAACGTTTGGCAGCCATGTTCTCAGGCGGTCCATTAACTAACCTTGGTATAACTTCTATATTATGACCGCAGACCAGTTTAAAGCCATGCTGCTCGCAGGCAACCAGCCTGCAGGCAATTTCGGTGTAAACAGCCGCTATTACCGCATACCAACATCAGCCTATACCGATGCACAGGGCAATACGGTGGCCTATGTACAACGCAGGTTCATCACAGCACCTGCACCCAATCCGCAGCCACAGCTGTATGCCGTAAAACAGGGCGACCGGCTCGACAATGTGGCTGCAGGTTATACCGGCGATCCCGAACAGTTCTGGCAAATCGCCGACCTCAACACCACCATGCACCCCGAAGAACTAACAACCACCCCCGGCGCCAACATCCGCATCAGCTAGAGAAAGCTGCGAGCTACAAGCTTCGAGCTTCGAGCTGCAAGCAAAACCGGCCTTTTCATTCTCCGAAGAAGTCCTGCTGACACTATTGCCTATTCACTACTCACCACTCACTAAGATGCTTAAAGGAAAAATACAGCTCTCGCTCATGATAGGCCCCCTGGTACCATTACCGGTACCAAAGGAAATCATGGACGCACTCAACGATATCGAAGTCACTTCAGCATCCGGCGAAGAGGCGAGTGGTTTCCAGATGTCATTTACCTTCAGCAGCAAATCAGCTTTAAATACCTTACTGTTATTGATCGGGCAAACAGGGCCCTTTATCCGGGTGATTATCGCAGTAACCGTGGGCGGTACAGAGCATGTACTCATGGATGGTTTAATCGATCACCAGCAGGTAACACCCAATGTGCAAACAGGGCAGTCGGTGCTGCATGTATCAGGCAGTGATTTGTCCAGCGCCATGGATCTCATCGAATTTACCGGTCTGCCATATCCCTGTATGCCTGCCGAAGCCCGCGTGGCCCTCGCCGTAGCCAAATACGCCATGTTCGGCATGATACCCGTAGTTATTCCTTCCCTGTTTATGGATATACCTATACCTACAGACAGGATTCCCGTACACCAGGGCACAGACCTCGCGTATATAAGACAGCTCGCCGGCGATGCAGGCTACATTTTTTATGTAGAACCCGGCCCCGTAATGGGTACCAACATGGCTTACTGGGGGCCTGAAATAAAAGTAGGTGTGCCGCAGAAAGCACTCAACGTAAACATGGATTCGTTCACCAATGTGGAAGACCTCAACTTTACGTACAATGCAGCCACCAAAACAATTCCGGTGGTGTTTATCCAGAACCAGCAAACAAGGGCGCCCATCCCCATTCCCATCCCGGATATTACACCGCTGAACCCGCCGCTGGGTGCTATCCCGGGCCTGTCGGTGCAATTGAAAATGATGAAGGATACCGTAAACCTCAGCCCCATGGCAGCCATCGGCCGCGGACTGGCAGAAGCCTCCCGCTCGGCAGATGTGGTTACCGGTAACGGCTCGCTGGATGTAGTGCGTTACGGAACGGTACTCAAATCACGTGCATTGGTTGGTGTGCGCGGCGCGGGAATAGCGTATGATGGTTTATACTTCGTGAAAAAAGTAACACACAAAATAAAACGCGGGCAGTACAAGCAGGAGTTTACCCTGTCTCGCAACGGTCTTGTATCAACAGTACCGGCTGTGCCTGCCTAGCCTTGTGAACATATGGAAAAATATTACGGTAAACATCGCGGACTTGTTTTGAACAACATCGATCCCCTGCAAACAGCACGCCTGCTGGTACAGGTGCCCGATGTAACAGCACTTGGTATTTCCAGCTGGGCCATGCCCTGTTTGCCTGTTGCAGGCACACAAATGGGGGCACACATGATACCGCCCATTGGTGCAGGCGTGTGGGTTGAATTTGAAGGCGGTAATCCCGATTACCCCATCTGGTCTGGCTGTTTCTGGGGCTCTGCTGCTGAAGTGCCTGCGCTGGCACTGGCCGGCCTGCCTGCATCGCCCAGCATTGTATTGCAAACGCTCGGACAAAATACGTTAATGATCAGTGACCTGCCTGGTCCTGCCGGTGGCATCATGTTAAAAACCATGACAGGTGCTTTTATTTCCATCAGCGAAACAGGCATCATTATACAAAACGGGCAGGGGGCAAGCATTACGCTTGTTGGCCCTGCGGTAACCATCAACAACGGCGCACTCGCTGTTATATAAATTCCCTTTACTTACTATGCCGGGCTTTTTGTTACACCAGGGTGCTGTTGTGCTGTGCGCACATGGCGGAACAGCACAACCCACCGCACCCAGTCCGCGTGTTACGGTAACCGGCATGCCGGTTGCCACGCAGCCTGCGCCATATGTAATAGCCGGGTGCCCGTTCAATGTGTCGGGCGCGCCGGTGCCCTGTGTTACCGCCACCTGGGTTACGTTTGCCACACGCATTACGTCAATGGGCATGCCGCTGTTGTTACTCGATAGCCAGGCCATCTGCGTACCCAATGGCACACCGCTCATGATCACATCTACCCAAACACGGGTTACCGGTATGTAACCAGCAATACCATGAATGTAAAATTCACCTACCAGTTCAGCGGCCAGGGCCGCACGGCCTCCACCGATAATGATGGTCATATCCGTGATATGATTGAACAGCTGCTGTTTACCAATCCAGGCGAACGGCTTAACCGGCCCTCGTTTGGCGGAGCGCTGAACCAGCTGGTGTTTCAGCCCAACAGCGATGAGCTGGCTGCCACCACGCAGTTCCTGGTGCAGGGCGCGCTGCAGCAATGGCTGGGCGATTTGATTGAAGTAAACGCCGTACAGGTAACCAATGATGATGCATTGCTGAAAGTAATTGTCGCCTACACCGTACGCACCACCCAGCAGAATTTTATAGAACAATTCACCCGCTAGATACACCATGAATTACGCATGCTGTGACACCAACCGCCGTACACTGGTAAAAGAACACCCGGTACTCAATGGCATCGATTTCCTGGAAGTGCAGGATATTTCAACCGATCCCATAGAACTGCGGCAAACCACCCTGCTGGTGCATTGTTTAAAATACATTGCGCCCGGCAGTATTGGTGTTGACAATGTTATTATCACCGGCGGCGAAAGCATCCGCAACATTGAAGTGGTAAGTGTGGAAGTAGGCGCTGCCACGCCATTGCCCGTATCACCTGCATTGGCCGATGAAACCATTTTAACCGTGCATGTAAAAGCAGCAGGTGATTTTTCTACCTATACCCTGCAGCTGGTGAACGACGACGATGACCACACACCACTCAGCGGTTTTGATGTAATGATGTCGGCCGTGGATTTCTCTTTCAAGGTAACCTGCCCGGCAGATATTGACTGCGCCACCGATTGCGGCTGCAGTCACGAACCGGCAGAAGATTCGGATATCAACTACCTCGCAAAAGATTACAGCAGCTTTAAACAGCTCATGCTCGACCGCATGTCGCTGCTGATGCCGCAATGGACAGAACGCAACCCCGCCGACCTGGGTATTACCCTGGTTGAGCTGTTTGCCTATATAGGCGACTACCTCAGCTACCGGCAGGATGCCATTGCCACAGAAGCCTACCTGGATACCGCGCTGCAGCGCATTTCTGTAAAGCGACATGCCAGGCTGGTAGACTACTTTATGCACGACGGCTGCAATGCACGTGTATGGCTGCATGTGCGGCTGAACAATACGGTAAAGCATCTTACGCTGTACGAAAAAAATACGCCGTACTTAACACAGTTTTTTACTACGGTACCCAATATGCCTGCATCCATGTCAATCGGCAGCGATGTATACCGCAAGCTGCTGGAAGCAGATGCAGGCGCATTTGAAATCATTGGTGATGAAAACAGCATAATACTGTATCCCGAACACAATGAAATGCCTTTTTATACCTGGGATGCAGAAGAGTGCTGTTTGCCCAAAGGCGCTACACAGGCTACGCTGGCAGGTTATTACCCCAACCTGAAGCCGGGCATGGTACTGGTGCTGGCCGAAGTAACCGGGCCTGCAACAGGCAATGCAGCAGATGCCGATCCTACACACCGTTACCCGGTAAAGCTCACAGCAGTAAGTTACAGCTACGATTACCTGCACACCCTGCCTGTTGATTCGCCGCTGACCTCACCACCCGAATCGCCGGCAAGTGCAGTGTATTTACCGGTAACACAGATCACCTGGCACGCCGATGATGCCTTGCCTGCTGCGCTGTGTATTTCGGCACGCAACAAAAATGATTACTTCAATAATGTAAGCATAGCCTGGGGAAATATTGTACTGGCTGATTATGGGCTTACAACAGATGATACACCATTGCCTTCACTGGTGCCTGAAGCGGCACTGTCATATGCAGCAGCCTGCCACGGCCATTGCGATGATACCCTGCAGCAAACGCTGGTACAGCCCAGGTACAATCCGCATTTGCAGCAATCGCCCGTTACGCAGGCCGTGCCTTATCTCGTTAACGGCAAAGCGCCGGTATCTGCAAGCGCTGTGCGCAGTTGGGCCATGCGCGATACCATGCCTGCCGTTAAATTATATCAAACAGTAGATGGTTTGCCTACCGATGAGTGGCTGCCCGCCAAAGATTTGATTGGTGTGGAAGGCAATGCCAAAAAAATAGTGGTAGAGACCGATAATGCCGGCATTGCCTGGCTGCGGTTCGGTGACAATTTGCAGGGGTCAAGACCTGCTTCCGGAACGGTGTTTACGGCCGTTGTGCGCAAGGGGAATGGCATTGCAGGTAATGTTGGTGCAGGTACGGTAACACACATGGCCAGCAACGACCCGCTGGTAACCGGTGATGAAAATATTTTGTCTGTCAGCAACCCGCTGCCAGGCTGGGGAGGCACCGAACCGGAGGCCATGGAGCATGTGAAACGCGATGCACCCGAAGCATTCCGCACACAGGAGCGTGCTGTAACAGCGGCAGATTTTGAAGATGTGGCCAAACGCAGCAGCAACCAGGTGCAGCGGGCGGCATGCACTTTCCGGTGGACAGGCAGCTGGCGCACCGCATTTGTTACGGTTGACCGTAAGGGCAGCACTATTGTAGACGCACCATTTGAAAACCTGTTAACCACTAACATGGAAAAATATCGCATGGCCGGTCAGGACATCGAGATTGACGGGCCGGTGTATGTATCGCTCGAAATTGATATGACCGTTTGCGTCACTGCCGGTTATTTCGCTGCCGATGTGAAAGCCGATCTGGCTGCGCGTTTCAGCAGTCGCATACTTTCCAACGGCACACCCGGTTTCTTTCATCCCGATAATTTCACATTCGGTCAAACCGTTTACCTCAGCGCCCTGTACGCAGTGGCACAGGCTACAGAAGGCATTGATTCGGTACGCATCACCAAATTCCAGCGGCAGGGGCAACCGGATAATGCCGCACTGCTCAGCGGTAAACTGATACTGAACCGCCTGGAAATAGCAAGACTGGATAACGACAGGAATTTCCCTTCACACGGTGTATTAAACCTGTTGATGGTGGGAGGCAAATAAACGCATTGAAGTACCATGATGGACACACAAAATGATTGCGGCTGCTGTGATGGTGTTTCTGCTGAAACACCGCAGGCCATTACCAACCGGCCGGGCTTATCGGCCGTAGCCTACCGCACAGGTACCCGGCAAACGTTTAAAGAAAGTTTGCTGGCAAGGTTAACCTCGCTGCACCAGCCTGCGCTGAATGCATTTACCAGTCGCAGTGACGATGATTTCACCATTGCCCTGCTCGATGCATTCGCCACCATGGGCGATGTGCTCACCTTTTACCAGGAACGCATTGCCAATGAAGCCTGGCTGCGTACGGCAACAGAACGCCTGTCTGTACTGCAGCTGGCAAGGCTCATCGGGTATGAATTGAATCCCGGCGTAGCGGCTTCTGCCTATCTCGCATTTACGCTCGACAATACGCCCGGTGCCCTGGGGCAGGCGCTTTCGTTAAACCCCATCACCAGCACCAAACAATTGCTGCCGCCGGTACGCATCGATGCCGCCACCAGGGTGCAGAGCATTCCCGGCCCCGGCGAAACAGCACAAACCTTCGAAACCATTGAGCCGCTGGATGCCCATGTGGAATGGAACAGCATTCACCCGCTGCCGGCACAACCGCAGCTCATCAATGGCAGCACCAGCCTGTTTATAGTGCAGGGTACCAATACCAGTCTTAAACAGGGCAACATATTGCTGGTACGTTACCAGAACAGTTCTTACCTGAAAAAAGTACAGCAGGTGGTGGTGAACGATGATGCCAAAACCACCTGGGTATACTGCGCAGATACCGGTGTTCAGCCGCCTGCGTTTAAACGGCCTGCAGGTCTTGCCATTGGCAGCGTAACGGATATACCGGAAAAAACAACACTCAGTCAAACCGTATTGCAAACCATTGTAAGCAAACAATGGGATCAGGCAGCCTTGCTGGCGCTGGTGCAAACACAGCAATGGCCGCTCGACGAGTTTGTAGCAGGCATGGCCAAGCTGCAGGCCGCAGGGCCTGCGGGTAATGGTGTGTTGTATGTATTCCGCAAAACAGCAGCTGTGTTTGCCGCCAATGCACCGTTGCAGGTAACACCATCTGGCAACACCATTCAAATGACTGAATGGCTGAGGGCAGCAGATGAAAACAACCATACGGCATACCTCGACAATGTATACGATGAAGTGCTGGCAGGCAGTTTTATCGCGGTTCACCAGCCTGGTGATGCGGTAGAACAATCAAAAGTGGTGGCATTGAAACAGGTAGATACCATATCCCGGTATGCCTATGGCGTAGGCGCCAAAACAACGCGGCTGCAGTTCAATGCCATTACACCCAACTGGTGGCTCGATATCAAGGAAAAAATGGAAGCCGAAAAAGCCCTGGGAAAAGAGGAAGTGGTCGATTATAAATACACACATGGTGCGGCGCACGGGAAGAAAACAACCGTCAATGATGATTTTTCGCTGCTGCGCCCCATCAGCTTCCTGGTGCAGAGCGAAGTACTGCCGCTTGCACTCTCCCCGCTGAACGATGTAGTGGCCAATGCCAATACACCCGATACTGCACTTACGCTGGATGCCTTATACCTTGAATTGAAAAAAGGACAGGTGGTAATTCTTGCCGGAGAACGCAGTGACCTGAAAGGGGTAGTAGCCAGTGAGGTAATGACCATACAGGATGCCCTTACCGAAAACGGCTTAACCGTACTCACGTTTACCGCTGCGCTCGTATACAGTTATACACGCAGTACGGTAACCATCAATGCCAATGTTGCAGCAGCCACCCATGGCGAAACTGTACAGGAAACACTGGGCAGCGGTAATGCAGCTGCAAGATTTCAGCGTTTTGTGCTGCAGCAGCCCCCGCTTACCTACACCGGCAGCAGTTCGGCCACCGGCGCTGCTTCTACCTTAACCATACGTGTAAACGATTTGCTGTGGGAAGAAGTGCCGGCATTTTACGGGCATGGCCCCACGGAACATATTTACATTACCCGCCGCGACGATGCAGGCGCTACCACGGTAATTTTTGGTGATGGCATTACAGGTGCCTGTTTGCCTACCGGGCAGAATAATATCAAAGCCACCTACCGCAAGGGAATTGGCCTGGGCGGTTTGGTAAAAGCCAACCAGCTGTCGCAGCTGTTAACCCGCCCGCTGGGTGTTAAAACAGTAACCAACCCGCTTGCAGCAGCCGGTGCAGCAGATCCCGAACAACTGGAAGATGCCAGGCAGAATGCCACCTTAACCATACGTACACTGAACCGGGTAGTGTCCTTGCAGGATTACCAGGATTTTGCCCGCGCCTTTGCCGGTATTGCCAAAGCGCTCGCCACGTGGACATGGAATGGCCAGCGCCGCTGTGTGCTGCTCACCATTGCAGGCGCTGCCGGTAAGGAAGTGCCCGCCGGCTCGCAGCTGTACGATCGTTTGCGGTTAGCCATTCTTGCACAGAGCGAGCCGCATGTAACCCTGTTTATGCAATCGTTCAAACCCGTGTACTTCCGCATCACCGGAACTGTGCAGGTGAATGCAGCATACCTTCCCGATAAAGTACTCACTGCCGTACAACAGGCACTCACAGATAATTTCTCTTTTGATGCGCGCAATTTCGGCGACCCGGTTGCCTACAGTGAAGTGGTAAGTGTAATACAGCATGTAGAAGGTGTGGATGCAGTAGACATCGATGCTTTTTACCGCAGCGACAGTACACCCGATGCCAACCCGCCTGCCATTTTGTTTGCCCGTATGCCGCAGCCCGGTGACGATGGCATTTTGCCCGCAGAAATACTCATACTCGATCCCGCCCAACCGGCAGATATTAAACAGATGTAAGCATGCCATTCGATAGCAAAACCATTTACGAACTGTTGCCTTCCTGGTACCGCATGCGCGATGCCGATGCAGGCAACAGCATGGTAACACCTGAAGTGCTGCTGCGTATACAGGAACTGCAGCAACAGCTGAATGCCATACACGACCAGAATAGCCCCGAAGCGGCAGACTTGCAGGAACGCATTGATGAACAGCGGCGCGGCCCGCTGAAAGCCCTGCTGGCAATTGTAGCAGAACAGGTGGCTGTGCTGGAAGAGAACCTGGCGCAGTTATACGACGATCAATTCATAGAAACCTGTGCCGAATGGGTAGTGCCCTATATCGGCGACCTGGTAGGCACCAGCGGTATATTTACTTTTCCGGGTGCGCCTTTCAGCCAGCGCTCACAGGTGGCCGATACCATGATGTACCGCCGCCGCAAAGGCACGGCAGCAGTAATTGAACAGCTGGCAAGGGATGTAACCGGGTGGAATGCGAGCGTGGTGGAATACTTCCAGGTGCTGGCTGCCACGCAATACATGAACCACCTGCGGCCCGGCAATTTATCCGTGGCCAACCTGCGCGATGCCACGGCCATGGAGTACGTAAATACACCGTTCGACCGCATTCCGCATACAGCCGATGTGCGCAATATTGAACGCAAACGCGGCAAATACAATATCCCCAATGTAGGCATTCATTTGTGGCGCATAGGTAACTACCAGTTAACGCAGTCGCCTGCTTTTGAAGCAGGTACCGGTATGTTCACCTTTGATGCGCTGGGCCGTAATGTACGCCTGTACAACAAACCCGAAGTAGAAGCCACCATTACGCATTTGGCTGCACCCGTAAATGTATCCATGCCATTGAGCAGGTGGGCGCTCGACAATAACCTTGAAGGGTATTACGGTGATGAAGAAGACAAAAGCATTTTCATTACCATCAACAATAAAAAACTGGAGGCCGGGGTAGGACAGCAGTTGCACGATATCATCAGCATCTGCGACCTCAGCGATATCACAGACAGCTGGGGCAATGTTACCGGCTGGAACCATGTGCCTGCACAACACAAGGTATCCATCGATCCTGTACTGGGCCGCATAGCCCTGCCAAACGAATGGCTACCCGAAACCTCGCAACCCATGGATGTGCGCGTAACCTATCAGTATGGCTTCAGCGCATCGATGGGCGGCGGCGAATACCTGCATGCAGATACTACTACCTGGGAAGATCAGCCTGCCGTATTTAAAGTACCTGATGATGTGCCCACCATTCAGAAAGCACTGGATAAACTCGTGAATACAGGCGGCATTGTTGAAATAGCGCATACAGACTGTTTGCACGAAACACCCGTGATACACGTACCCGAAGGTAAAACCATCGAGATACGCTCCGGCGAAGGCGCACGCGGTGTGCTGGTGCTGCAGGACGAACTGGTGATAACTGGCGGCGTTAATTCCGTATTTGTATTAAATGGCTTACTGGTAAGCGGCGGGGCTGTACGTGTACCTGCCACAGATAAAACCGGCAGTGCCAATGGCCTGCACGAACTCGATATACAACACTGTACCCTGTTACCGGTAAGCGATACACCTTCATTGTGGATTGATTTGCCGGACACTACCCTGAAAATAGATGACAGCATTACCGGTGCCATCCGCGCATCGGAAGATGCCACGGTATACCTCAGCAACAGCATTGCCGATGCAGGCAGCGAAACCGGTGTGGCGTTTGCGGCAGCAGCGCCATTGCAGCCCGGTGCGGTATTGCATGCAGAGAACAGTACTGTTATTGGTAAGGTGTATACACGCATTATGCAACTGGCATCCAACAGCATTTTCGTGGCGGCAACATTGCCCGCAGATGGCTGGCAGGCGCCTGTTATTGCAGCGCGTTTGCAGCAGGGCTGTATCCGGTTCTCTTATATTCCACCAGGATCAAAACTCCCCAGTGCCTATCAGTGCCAGCCCGTGGCAGGCAGTGATACAGACAGCATAAAACCTTCATTTACTTCCCTGCAATACGGTGAAGCAGGCTATTGTCAGCTGGCCTTGCAATGCCCGTGTGTAATTAAAACAGGTGCATCAGATGGTGCCGAAATGGGTGCCTTTCATAACCTGTACCAGCCGCAGCGCGAAGCCAACTTACGCAAACGGCTCAACGAATACCTGCCATTTGGTTTGGAGGCGGGTATCTTTTATGGTTCTTAACAAACTCATCATAAACTCAGGAGGGTTCAACAATGCCAGGCGATTATTCTCGTAAAACCTTTAACAGGCATAAGCACTACAGCGGTGTGCTTATGCAGCAGGGCCGTGTACTGCTCGACGCTGACTGGAATGAGCAGCTGGCCATTCAGCAGCACAGAACAATTATTGAAACAAAGGATGTAATAGGTGTTTCGGGCGTGCCCAAAAAAACAGATGGCTTTAAAATAACCGTATTAACCGATGCCAGCGATCTGCTGATTGCACCGGGACGCATATACGTGGATGGATTGCTTTGCGAACTGGAAAAGTCTGCTGTCTCTTACCTGCATCAGCCTTATTATCCGTTACCCGATCTGGGCAATTTTACCGGGCCTTTTGCACCACCGGACAGCCCGGTTACCAGTCCGCCGGATAGCCCTTTAAGTCCGCCCGATAGCCCGCTCAGTCCGCCAGACAGCCCTTTAAGCCCACCGGCCAGCCCCGTGTTTGCACAGCTGAAAGATGGTGCTTATCTCGTGTACCTGGATGCCTGGCAGCGTGAGATCAGTTACCTCGACGATCCGCATATTCACGAAGTAGCATTGGGTGAAGCAGACACCACCATGCGTTTGCAAACCGTATGGCAGGTAAAACTGCTGAACGTTGGTGCAGACAGCTCGGTGCCGCTTACCTGCGATACTGTATTCCCCGGCTATGTGGCATTGTCCATGCCGTCTACCGGTAAATTAACCGCGCAGACTGTACCGGTAAAACCGGGCGATAACCCTTGCGTGCTGCCGCCTTCAGCCGGTTACCAGCGGCTGGAAAACCAGCTGTACCGCGTACAGGTACACCAGGTAGATGCCAATGGCAAGCCAATGGGCTTTAAATGGTCGCGCGATAATGCTTCTGTTGAAACTACCATTACACATATTGAAGGCAATAAACTCACTGTAGCCTCTACCGGTAAAGATGATACGGTACTGGGCTTTGCTGCAGGGCAGTGGGCCGAAATAATCGATGAATCTGTTTCACTCGGCGCAGCGCCTTACCCGCTGGTGAAAATACAGGATGTAAACAACGGCATTATACAAATCAGCACCTCTGCTGCAGGCTATATTGGTAAAAAAGGACTGAAGCTGCGCCGCTGGGATCAGGGTGCAGGCAGCACCGCAGCAGGTGCACCTGTAAACACCGGCTGGCTTGATATTGAAGGTGGCATACAGGTGAGCTTTGATAGCGGTAAATTTCATGCCGGTGACTACTGGCTGATACCTGCACGCACTGCTACCGGTAACATAGAATGGCCTTTGCAGGGTATGCCTGCCAAACCCGCTGCATTGCAGCCTGTTGGCACATTGCACCACTACAGCAAACTCGCGCTGATACAGGTGGCAGACGGCAAAGCCGCACTGGTGCAGGATTGCCGTGACCTGTTCCCTTCCCTTACCGATATCTGCGCAGAAGACATTTGTTTTGATAACGGCAACTGCAATTTCGGTGGCGCACAAACCGTGCAGGATGCACTTGACCAGCTGTGTGCTGCGAACGACCTGCGCCTGCACAACAAATTGTTGCATGGTGTTGGGGTAATATGCGGGTTGAAGCTGATTTGCGGGCAGGCGCAGGTAGTGCGTTCTACCATGCTTTCTGCTTCAGGCGGCTTCCAGCTTACGCGGCAGAATGTAGTGCTTGAACCGGGCCATGCTATTGACTGCGAGGGTAACCTGGTACAGGTTAAAAAGGAAACCATCTACAATGTAGTGGAAGAAGCCATCCGCGCCAAACTGCTGCCAGATGGCAAATCAGGCAAAGTAAACCTGATGCTGGCAGGCAATGGCGTGAAAGGTGCAGTGATTAATATAGAAGCGCACGGCAAGGAAAATTTCTGGGATGATGTACTGGAAGGTACCCTGCTTAAAGATTTTTATAATGACTATATCCTGAGCTTTGTCAAGTACCTGAAAACACTGTCGCCTTTCCCGCTCACTGAAACAGCACCCATACCGGTAAACCAGCAGCGGTTAACAGCCGTGATCAATGTAATGGCACAACTGCTCAACTCAGCTACCGGTCCGTATGTATTTGTTTCAGGCACCAAAACACAAACCATACTGCGCACAGAAAAAGACTGCGCCGGTGTTGCAGGAGACAAACTGTACGAAGACAAATTGCTGTGGTGTTTGTACAACGACCTGAAAAAACAACTGGGCAGCGAAACCTTCTGCGCCATGTTCGATAACGATAACCCTTACCCGGATTATACCATTGACGAAGGTTTGGATACCGTATTTGGCCCGGCATTGAAAGTACACACCAAACTGCGTGTGCATCCATCGGGCAATGTGGCATACACCTGCGGTACCGATAATAAAATATACGCCTACGACCTGCAGAAAAAGCTGTACAGCCAGGCACTGGTATTCCCGGCCAGTGATAAAATTGTTGTACAGGATATCCTGATTTCGCCTGATGGCAAAACCCTGTATACCGTAGGCGTGCTGGACGCTAAGGATTCTGTATTTGCCACTGCTGCCATTGATGCTGCAGGGGTACTCACCTGGGGGCCTACCTCATTGCGTTGCGGTTTCCAGTTTTCCACACTGGGCATGGCACAGGGCACGGCAACAGCAGGCGCAGCGGCTGCAACAGACAATACCCTGTATGCAATAGCAAAAGGACAGGGCATCTTTAAAATTGACAGCATTGGCACTGCCAACTTCAACGCAACAGTGGTAGAAGCATTCAGTGCCACCGGTTTGCTGGTGGTATCGGCTGATGGTGGCCGTGCTTATTGCGGTGTAAGTGCTACTGCCGGTATCGGCAATGTGTCCACTACATTTACCAGCATACACATCACCAAACTGAAAGCAACCGATACAGGTGCAGCACCCGATTTGCCGGTAACAGGCACCGACGCATGGAACGACCTGGTAATTCACAACAATATCATTTACGTTACGGCAAACAATGCAGCAGGCGCAACCGGCCGCATGGTATACCAGTTTGATTATACCTCTGTACTGAAGAAAACAGTAGCACTCGACAGTAACCAGATTGTACGGCTCGCTTACCTTACCGCCGGCAAAAAGGAATACCTGCTCGCCAGCCTGTCAGACAAAAGCAAGGTAGTTCGCCTGCCTGCCAATGCAGACGGCATACAGGCAGTAGATGCCAAGTACCGCATACCCGTACAGATTTTCCCGATGGGTATTGCCACCGATGCCAAACAAGCCAATGTATACGTGCTGAACGGATTGGTGAATACCCTCACCACCATCGAAGTGAGAAGGGCATTTTCTCCATCATTCAAACCGAACTACACAGTAGAAGCACCCAAGCGTTTGGCCGACTATCATGACGGCGTACTCAAAACATTCAAGGATATGCTGGGTCACCTGGTACAGCATTTCAAAGACGGCTTTGTGGAAGAATTCCTGATCGATTGCCCTACTTGCGATCCCGAGAAAAAAGTATACCTCGGCTGCGTAGAAATACGCGACGGTCAGGTATACCACGTATGTAACTTCGATAAACGCAAATACGTAAAATCGTTCCCCACAGTAGATTACTGGCATTCCGTTATACCGGTAAAACCCATAATGGAAAAAGCTTTCGAACAATTCTGCTGCCTCATTCTCGGTAAAAGTTAACTGTATTCCTCCGTGCCCTTTGTGTGTGTTTTCTTTGCGCCCTTTGTGGTAAAAAAACGCCAACGTCAAACGTTAAACTTCAAACGTCCAAACAACATTCCTCACCTGCACTTTTATAAAGCCTACATATGTTTAACCAGCAATTTTTTGCAGCCGGCCAGGTAGTTAGTGAAGACGGCACAGGTGTGGCCGATCTCAAGGTAGAAGCATGGTCTGCCACCGCTGCTGCAACCGCCGCCAACGTTGCACTGGGCAGTGCCACCACCGATGCCAACGGCTATTTCAATGTACCCGTTGATACGGCAGCCCGTGCCAACAACACCGTGCTGTATTTTAAAGTATACCAGAACAACCTGCAGATTTACGATACAAAGGATGAAGTGGAATGGGATCCCACGGCACCTGAGCAGGTAATCATTACCCTGTACCAGGCAGCACCTGCCGGTACAGACGGGAAAGACCGTATTTCCACCTCGCAGATCCTCAGCTCAGCCACCTTCCTGCACCTGTCTGATTTTTCGGGAGCCATCCGCGATGTGAAAGACAAAATAGGCAGCGCGAAAAGTGTGCTGGGTGATGCCATAACAAAAGGACTGTCGAACATTCATCTCAACCCCATCAAAGCCAGCGCCAGCAAAAGCAGCGATGTGGTTAACCAGGACGTGGCCACTGCCACGCAAAACCTGCAGAGCAAACAGATCGCGGTATCCGAAATAAAAGAATACAAACCCGGCTTCAACAAAGAAACCTTTGCCAGCATTGCCTCTATGCCGGCCAAGCTGGAAGCAGGGCAGAAGGTAACCCTGTTCCAGGAAAACGGCCAGGTAAAGTACTACGCCATCACCAAAGATCAGCCGGCACCCGCAGCTGCCGTTGATCCTGCCGCCGCAGCCAATGCCGCTGCCCAGGAGGCTAGCATCCGTGACATGCAGACCCGCCTTGATCAGGCCGAGAAAAATGCTGCTGCGAAAGACCAGCAGATCGCTACCATGCAAACACAAATTGTTTCGCTGCAAAACGACAATACTGCCTTTCAGAAAGTGGTCAGCTCCGGCAACGACATGCAGACACGCCTTGCCCAGGCTGAAAAAGACGCAGCCGCGAAAGACCAGCAGATCGCTGCCATGCAAACACAAATTGCTTCGCTGCAAAACGATACTACTGCCTTTCAGAAAGTGGTAAGCGCTGACAATGATATGCAGACACGCCTTGCCCAGGCTGAAAAAGACGCAGCCGCGAAAGACCAGCAGATCGCTGCCATGCAAACACAAATTGTTTCCCTGCAAAACGATCATGCCGCCATCCAGAAAGTAGTCAGCTCCGACAATTTCACCCGCTTCGTAGCCACCCTCCCCAAAACCAACCCGGGCGGCGCCACCGACAAGCCAGTGCAGTAACAAAGCATACCTAATGCCGCCAGGTATCCGCGTTACGCCCGCGAGGTGTCTTGCAGAAGGCAAAACTATCAAACAATAAAACCATCCAACCATAAAATCCATCCTTAAAGAACGGTCAGCCAGCTTCCCCCGCTAACAATAAGCCGTTTTATTATGACTACAGACAACGCACTGCCGCTGGTATCCTGCATCATGCCCACATTTAACCGGCGGCCGTTTATACCTCATGCAATCCGCTATTTTTTAAGACAGGAATATCCCCGTAAAGAACTCATTATTGTAGACGATGGCACAGACGCTATTGAAGACCTGGTGCCGGGCGACAGCAATATCCGTTACATACGGCTGCAGAATAAAATAACACTCGGCGCCAAGTTAAACCTTGCCTGTACCTATGCTGCGGGTAATATACTCGCCAACTGGGACGATGATGACTGGTATGCACCGCGCCGCCTGCAATACCAGGTAAACGCATTGCAAAACCATCATACCGATATCTGCGGTATCAATAACCTGCTGTACTTCGATCTGCGTAACCAGAACGCGTACAATTATGTGTACCCATCGAACCAGCGCAAATGGATGCTGGGCAGCTCGCTTTGTTATACCCGCGAGTTCTGGAGCCACAACCAGTTTGCCGATATCGATGTAGGCATGGATGGTTTGTTCGTTTGGCGCGCACCAAGCGAACGGGTAATGGTGCATACTGATTCTACTTTTTCGGTGCACATGATACACGACCACAACATCAGTCCCAAAAAAACAGATGGTGCGTGGTGGCATGCCTACCCCGTAGAAGAGATACAGAAAATAATGGATGATGACTGGCAGTTTTATGCCAACGACGGCGCACCGGTTGCAACGGAATTTGTGCCCGCAGCAAGGGTAGTGCACAAATCAGCGCAGGCAGCGAACATAACGCCCGTAAAGAATATTTATGCCTGCCTGGTGCACGAGCAGGAGGATTGTGTGATTGACCTGGTGCGTAACCTGCATTTTCATGATCCCTCTTCGGTGATATTGCTGTACAACGGCGGTAATAACCCCAACCTCTTCTCCAACCGTTTTCCCTACGGGCAGTTCGGTGCAGTAATGTATCCGCGGCCTGTGCCTGCCAAATGGGGCTACCTGCATCATTTTGCGTTGCAGAGCATGGAGTTTGCATTGCAGAACTTCAATTGCGATACGTTAACCATTGTAGATTCTGACCAGCTGGCCATACGGAAAGGGTATGCCGGCTATCTTGCTGCCAACCTGCAGGAACGTGACGGCCTGGGCATGCTATCGAGCAGGTATGAAAAAGTATTGCCTGCCGATGTGCAGGTTTTTCCTGCTGTGCAGGCTTTTAAGGAAACAGATCTCTGGCAGCCCTTGCTGCAGCAGTTTGAAAACGGGGACGACAAATTCGTGCACTGGACATTCTGGCCTTCTACTGTTTTTCTCCGCGATGCCATGCATGACCTTACACAGCTGTTTAAAAAGAATACCGTGTTGCAGGATATTATGCAACGCACCAAAATATGGGCAACCGAAGAAGTGATATTGCCCACATTGGTAAAACTGCTGGGCTATGATATACAAACCAACCCATGCAGTTACGATTATGTAAAATATAAACGCAGTTTCAGTGTGCAGGAAACCAACCGCGCACTCAGCCGCACCGATGCATTCTGGATGCACCCGGTAGAACGGCGTTACGACAATGCAGTACGCAAACACCTGCGTGGTTATTTCAGGCATTACACGCCATTCGGCAAACCTGCCGTAGCAAAAGACCAGGGTGCGCAGGAACTGTTTATCACCAGTGCAGTACTCAGCCGTATTAAAAACATACAGGGCTGGTTAGAGCCGGATGAGGCAGAACTGCTCATGGCAATTGCCATTAAAGTATGCCGCGAGCAACAGCAATCACCCAATATCGTAGAAGTAGGCTGCTACCAGGGCAAGGCCACTGTTGCATTGGGCAGCGTGGCCAAAGCTTTCGGCGGGGCAGCGGTATACACCATTGATCCGCACGATGGCCGCCAGGGTGCTGCCGATGATTGTATTTATACATTGCCCGCTTCATTTGAACTGTTTGCAAAAAACATCAGTGAAGCAGGCTTGTCGCGCGTGGTGCACAGCATTCGCACTACCACAGATGAATTGCAATGGGACAAACCTGTTGCCTTCCTGTACATTGACGGGTTGCATGATTACCCGCATGTATCGGCCGATTTCTGGGCCTTTGCCGCATGCCTTGTACCCGGCGCGTACATTGGGTTTCATGATTATGCAGATTACTATCCCGGCGTACAGGCCATGGTACATGAACTGCTGCACAGTGGTCACTATTACAAGGTACACCAGGCCGGTACATTGGTAATACTGCAGAAAACAACACTCCGCTAATCATATTCTCCTGCCGTTGCTAACGCACCGTTCCCGCCATGAACCGCACAGCCTTACTCAATCATTTAATTGCGCAACGCAATGCAGCCAGTTATCTTGAACTGGGTGTAAACAATGAAAATTTAAATTTCATACACATACAATGCGCCCATAAAACAGGGGTAGATACCCGCCCTGTATCTACCTTCCAGGGTACTACCGATGCCTTCTTCGAACAGAATACACAAAGCTTCGATGTGATTTTTATCGATGCCATGCATACCGAAGAGCAGGTGCTGAAAGACTTTGCCAATGCCAGCCGTTGTGTATCGCCGAACGGTGTAATTGTACTGCACGATTGTTTGCCGCCCGATGCCTGGCACCAGCGCGCACCTGAATTATTTACAGAAGGCGAAACCTGGAACGGCACCGTATGGAAAGCCGCATTGCGCATTTTTAACCAAACCACCCATCGCTGCACCCTGGTAGATACTGACTGGGGCTGCGGCATTATTGATTTTGCTGCCGCGCAGCAGCCAGCCTGCATACAGCTGCCGCAGCAGCTGTATTATGAACAGCATTTCCGGTTATTGTCGCGCTACTGCAGCACCGTAGCCGATTACCTGCGCAACCAGGTGAAGCTGTTTTACCATCTTGCCTGTATGCACGAATGGCAGCCGGTGTTTGAAGAGCAGATGCAGCAACTGCAGCAACAGGGTTTTACTGCCATCGAATTATCTGTACTGGGTTCTGAGCAGGATCTGCAGCAGGTGCGCGATACCTGCAGAAAACTGGGTATACAGTACAACCTTAATTTTCATTCCCCCGAACTAACATATTTTGAAACGCCTGCCATGCTGGCCATTGAATCACATGCACGCAGGTACAATGGTTATGTATTATACCTGCACAGCAAGGGCGTAAGCAACCCGCATCACTGGCCCAAGGCCCGCTGGCGCCGTTTAATGATGGAGCAGCTGGTGCAAAACTGGCAGCAATGCGCCATACAATTACCCTACTACGATGCCATTGGTGTAAACTGGCGCGATATGCCGCCGGTGTCTCATTTCAGTGGTAATTTCTGGTATGCAGCCACCGGTTACATACGCAGCCTGGCCGATTTCAGGGAGTACTACGAAAGTCCGCGTTACCATATCGGCGATTCCATCAACGCCCGCCGTTTGGGTTGCGAATTCTGGATAGGCTCCGGCGGCAGAAGACCCAATGTGCTATCGCTCGTTTGCCGCAATGTTGACTTTTGCCAGGATGCTTACTGGCACTCAAACGCCATGGCATAATGGTTTTGGGTTGACAATGTAACAATCCAACCATTCAACCATAAATCCATCCAGCTATCCAATTGTTCAAATTTTCAAATTGCCTTCTTCTTCTCCCAGGAATACCACCACCGAAAATGCTGCTGCGCATACGCAGCAACCGGAGCAGCCTGCATTTAACAGTCGTGCAGTTGCCACCAATAACGGGCGGCAGGCAGCAGCAGGCAGTGCAGCCACAACACAACCGGCTGGTTTCGGTGGCAAGGCAGTGCAGGTATGTTTGCAGGCAAAGCTGGTGGTAAACAAACCGGGCGACCGCTTTGAGCAGGAAGCTGATGAAATGGCTGCGCACGCCATGCGTATGTCGCCATACAGGCTGCATTATGCAGGCGGTGAAACAAAGCCGGCACATCCCGTACCGCCGCTGGTGCAAACCCGGCGTGTTGCCGGTAATATACCCCGCACACAAACAGCGCCTGCCATTGTACACCACACCTTACAAACAACCGGCTACCCGCTGGATGCAGGCACGCGCGCATTAATGGAGCCGCGTTTCGGTTACGATTTCGGGCAGGTGCAGGTACATACGGGTGAGATGGCTGCCCGTTCTGCCAAAGCAGTGCAGGCACAAGCTTATACAGTAGGCAGTCATGTAGTGTTTGGTGCCGGCAAATACAGGCCGGGCAGCAGCGAGGGCAATGAACTGCTGGCGCACGAACTGGCGCACGTAACACAACAGGTACCAGGCCGTTTATTGCGCAGGGAAGATACGGATACCGCTGCTCCCGGACAGCAGCAACAACAACAGGAAGAAGACGCAGGAGCAGCCCTCATTGCAGATGATACTGCCACAGATGTATCACCCGCACAAATGCGGCGCAGTGTATTTCTCGACAGGTTGAGCCAGTCTATACGCGATGTGGTAAACCAGGAATTGCAGGGCACGCCTTTCACTGCCGATAATTGTGCATATATAACCACTGCATTTCAGCGCCACCGGCAAACACCGGCTGCACAGCTGGAACGCATGCTGAAACGCTATTCACCCGGTGCTGCAGATGCGGCTTCGGCTGAAGAGCTGATCAGTAGTGTGATGCAGCGTGTTCGGCAGGCTGCTGTGGCCTGGCGTAACGGCAATGCCATGTTGGGCGCAGCAGGTGATGCAGGCAGTACAGTAGCGGGTATAGCGGGGGCTGCCGGTGGCGCAAGCAATGCAGCGGCACCGGATGCCGGTGGCGGGGCCGTACAGTTTAAAAGCAAACCCGGCGGTGCAGCTGCGCCGCAATCACCTGCTATGGTAATGCATAGCCTCGGTAAGGGTACTGCACTCGACAGCCGCACCCGCACCGGGATGGAGCAGGTGTTTGGCACCAGCTTTGGCCATGTGCAGCTGCATACCGATACGCATGCTGCGCGTGTATCAGATAACATGAATGCCCGTGCCTTCACAGTAGGGCAGCACATTGCCTTTGGTAACGGCGAATACAAACCCGGCACTATTGCAGGCGATGCACTGATGGCCCATGAGCTGGCACACGTGGTGCAGCAGGGTAATGCAGGGCAGGATGCAAAGAAAATAACCGAATCAACAGGCACAGGTGCACTGGAAGCAGATGCAGACCGTTCTGCCGTACATGCTGTTGCTTCCATATGGGGTGGTACGCGCAAAAAATTAAGCGATCTGCAAAAGCTGGCACTGCCGAGATTGAAGTCTGGCCTGCGTTTGCAGTCGTGTGGTCGGCGTACGCCTGCGCCTGCACCACCGGTAGCCGGTCCTGATCAGCATGCCGGGTTGAATTTGCCTGATGCAGACCTGGCGAGGGAAATAAGTTTTGAGATGGATCCCAATCTGCGGCCTGTGCCCGCACCGCCACCTCCGCCACCGCCACCACCACCTGTAGGTGGTCCGGCGCCGCCACCACCGCCGCCTCCGCCACCACCTGCACGTGTGCCGTGGGATGGAAGGGCAGGTGCGCCCAACCAGGCAGCTGCACGCACAGCCATGAAAACCCAGCTGTTTCATGCGTACGACCAGTATATTACCGCTAAAATGGCCCATACCAATGCTGCAATGGCCCAGGCAAGAGTGCCGTTTACCGGGGCAGCAGCAGGCAATACTTCAGCAGTAGATATTGCCAATGTAGCCAGAACCCAGCTCGAAGCACGATTCGGCGTGTCTATGGATGCTGCGGCAGCCAATGCTCCGCAAACAGCAGGCCGCGCCGCACGGCAGGGGACTGGCGGGGTAGCAGGCGGACAAAATATATTTGATGCTTACAATGCGGCAGATCGCGCGGCTTTCACCAACAATCCAAATGTGAATGTCTTGTCTGATGGTGTAGGATACTGGCTGTTTGAACACGATGAGCCCGGTGCCAGCCAGGCGGCAGGTGCGCGGCAGTTTGCGCCGGATATTACGGCAGCGCACCACTATTCCGGTGTGGATGACCCCAACGATGCTTTTCGCTGGGAAGTGGCCAGAGATTATGCTGCAGCCAATACCTTGCCTGCACCCGGTAACAGGCAGCAGTTGCTTAATTACAGGCTTTATAGCTGGAATGAACAGGGAGCACATGGCATTACTCTGCTCACCACTATTACGCCCACAACAGGTGTTGCGGCAACGGATGAACTGGCTGAGCGATGGAGGATTTACCAGAGCGCAACGCATGAAAGCCTGCATTTGCGGGCGCATCCCGTATTCGCTGCGGCAGAGAACGGGCGTGGTGCCATGGCAGAAGGGTTTGCCGAAATGTTTACCGTAAGCCTGCTCAATACTACCTTGCCCGCGTTTCGTGCAGGTACAGACGAACCAACACGTCATGTTATCGAAGGAGCGCAATCAACGCCGGCGCCCAACCTTACTATTATCCCGCAACGCCGCGGTTCACCTGCAGAGTACCTGACACCACTGGCAGAAGCACAACGCATACGCGATGGCGGTACCGCACCGGGTGGAGTGCCGCATGCAGGCATTGGCGAAGCCGGCGTACGTGCTGCCTATTTTCAGGGGCATATCGAATTAATGGGGCTTAATCCCGCAGGCACTACAATGGGCGGACTGCGTGCTGCTGGTGCCGCAATACGGATACATATACCCGGCGGTATGAGTGATCTTAACGATCTGGCCACACGCAGCGGCGTTCCGCTCGCAACAATTACTGCACAAAACCCGGGCATCACCAACGCACTACCCGCAGATGCCATATTACCCGGCTGTCGCGAACACGTAGCCGTAGCCGGCGAAACCCGCGCCAACGTAGCCATGCAAAACGGCGTTACCGAAGCCGCGCTCACCAGAGCCAACCCAGGCATTGCCGTAGATCCCGTAACCAACACCTGGACTGCCCTTGCCGCAGGGCAACGCGTATTAATCCCGGTGCATTGAGCAAGAAATATCTCTTAATAGCCATTGTATACGCTGTACCCTTTGTCCACAGGATTCTTCGGAGTGTAAAGTCTTTGCGCCCTTAGTGGTAAAGACCCCATTTTGCTTTGAATTTTCAAATTAGCACACTTTCAAATTTTCAAATTGAGCACTCCCAAAATCACACCTGCTGAAAATCTGGCTGCGCATGCACAGCAACCGGAGCAGGCTGCGCCTGAAAGCCGCATTGCCACTATCGAAGGCGGCAGGCTGGCAACAGCAGGCGGGGCTGGAACAGGTGCGCCACCGCCAGGCAGTTTTGGCGCAAAGGGAGCAAAGCTGCGTTTGCAGACAAGACTGGTGGTAAACAGGCCGGGCGACCGGTTTGAACAGGAAGCCGATGAAATGGCTGCGCGTGTATTGCGTGTACCGCCATACAGGCTGCAGCAAAACGTTACTGAACGCAGTACTTCGCCGGCCATGCCGCCCCTGGTACAGGCGCGCAGTATACCTGGCAATATGCCTCCTGCACAATTTGCACCGCCGGTTGTACACGCGGCTTTGCAAACAAGGGGCAACCCGCTCGATGCAGGCACGCGCGCGTTAATGGAACCGCGTTTTGGTTACGATTTCGGGCAGGTGCAGGTACATACGGATACGTTAGCCGCCAATTCAGCCAAAGCGGTGCGTGCACAGGCTTATACAGTGGGCAGTCATGTAGTGTTTGGTGCAGGCAAATACAGGCCGGGCAGCAGCGAGGGCAATGCATTGCTGGCACATGAACTGGCACACGTAACGCAACAGTTGCCGGGCCATTTGTTGCGCAGGGAAGATACAGCTGCGGCAGACCCGGAACAGCAGCAGCAACAACAGCAGCAGGAAGATGCAGGCGCTTCGCTGGTTGTAGATGATACGGCTGCCGATGTATCGCCTGTACAAATGCGGCGCAGTGTTTTCCTGGATCGCCTGAACCAGTCTATACGCGAGGTAGTAAACCAGGAATTGCAGCATACCATTTACACCGCAGATAATTGCACCTATCTCAATACCGCATTTCAGCGCCACCGGCAAACACCGGCTGCACAGCTGGAGCGCATGTTGAAACGTTATTCGCCCGGGGCTGCTCATGCCACTTCGGCTGAAGAGCTCATCAGGGCTGTGGCGCAGCGTGCACGCGAGGCCGCCGTATCCTGGCGCAGGGGCCATTCTGTACTGGGCGCTGTAATGGGTGTTGCCGGTAGTGTGGTGAGTGGCATAGCCGGTTTGTTTGGCGGTGGTGGCGCATCGCAACAGGGTTCAGACGGCGGCAGTGCTATGCAGTTTAAAAGCAGGCCGGGTGGTGCAGTTGCTGCGCAACCGCCTGCCCTGGTAATGCATAGTCTTGGCAGGGGCACCGCACTGGATAGCCGAACCCGCACAGGAATGGAGCGTGTGTTTGGAACCAGCTTTGCCAACGTACAGCTGCATACCGATACGCACGCAGCCAGTTTATCAGATAACATGAATGCCCGTGCATTCACAGTTGGTCAGCATATAGCATTTGGTAAAGATGAGTACAAACCCGGCACCATTGCAGGCGATGCATTGATGGCACATGAACTTGCGCATGTAGTACAGCAGGGCAATGCAGGCAAGGATTCCGGGAAGATGAGCGGAACAACAGGCAGCGCTGCGCTGGAAGCAGATGCAGATCGCTCGGCTGTGCATGCGGTAGCCTCCTTATGGGGAAGCACCCGCAAAAAGCTCAGCGATCTGCAAAAGCTGGCATTGCCAAGGCTCAAATCAGGTCTTCGTTTGCAAAGCTGCGGACGCAGTACATCCCGCACACCCGATCAGCATGCAGGCTTAAGCACACCCGATACCGATCTTGCCAGGGAAATAGGGTATGAATTGGATCCTGCCAGCAGACCCGCGCCTGCACCGCCACCGCCGCCTCCGCCACCCGGCGGAGGGCCGCCACCTCCACCGCCACCGGCGCCACCACGCATTCCCTGGGATGGCAAGGCCGGCGATCCCAACCAGGCCGCCAACCAGGCGGCAATGGAAGCACAGTTATTCACTGCGTATGATGAATACATCAAATTCTTTCTGCCCAATACCAATGCTGCACTGGCCCGCGCAAGGGTGCCATTTGCAGCTGCACCGGCAGCGGTTGGCGGCGGCGCTGCCACAACTACAGTAGTAGATATCGCCAACCAGGCAAGAGCACAGCTGGAATCCCGGTATGGCACTTCAATGGATCCTGCTGCACCAACAGCAGGGCAAACCGCTGGCCGGGCTGCACGCAAAGGCACCGGCGGAGTAGTGGGCGGACAGAATATATTCGACCCATACAGCGGGGCCGACCGCGCCACGTTAACCAATACGCCCAGTGTGCCCGACCTGGCAGATGGCGTGGCCTGGTGGTTATTTGAAAACGATGTGCCAGGCGCCACACAGGCAGCAGGTGCACGGCAGTTTGCTACAGATGTACTTGCTGCACACCACTACTCAACAGTAGATGACCCGCCTGACGGGCCGTTCCGTGTTAAAGTGGCGCAGGATTATGCCAATGCCAACACCCTGCCGCCGCCCGGTAACCGGCAGCAGCTCATCAACTACCGGCTTACCAGCTGGAACGAACGGGGCGGCCAGGGTATTACGCTGTTATCTGCCATCACGCCAACAGGTGCCGGTGCTGCAACAGATGAATTGCGGCAGCGTTGGGAAATATTCCAGAGCGCTGTACATGAAAGCCTGCACCTGCGCGCGCATCCTGCTTTCTCTAATGCGGCTATTGGCCGCGGCACCATGGTAGAAGGATTTACCGAAATGTTTACGGCCAGTACATTAAATGTGTTATTGCCACGTGTGCTGGCAGGTAACGAAGAAGGTGTGCGTCATTCTATTGAAGGTAATGTGGCAACGCCCAAGCCCGATCCGAATATTATACCGGCCAGCCGCAACACGCCACAACAATATGCTGATCACCGTGCACAGGCTGAACGCATTCGTGATGGCGGTACGCCACCTGCAGGTGTAAAACACACCGGCATTGGAGAGAGTGGTGTAAGAGCCGTTTACTTCCAGGGGCATGTGGAATACCTGGGTATTGACCCTGCCGGTGCACCGCTGGGTGGTTTGCGTGCGGCAGGTGCAGCAGAGCGTGTTGCCATTCCCGCCGGTATTGCAAACCTGGCAGATCTGTCAGCCAGAACCGGCGTGCCGCTGGCTACCATCACCGCTAAAAATCCCGGTATTTCTGATGCGCTTCCGGCAAATGCAATATTGCCCGGTTGCAGGGAACACATTGCAGTAGCCGGTGAAACCCGCGCCAATGTTGCTACACAAAATGGCGTTACTGAAGCAGCACTAGCCAATGCCAATCCCGGCATCGCCGTAAACGCCGGTACCGGCACCTGGGCACCATTGGCATCAGGACAACAGGTATTAATTCCCGTTCATTAATTGAATATTGACAAGGAACAAGGAACAGCAGAACCATTAAACCATGGAACAATTGAACTATGGAACAATTGAACAATGAAACCATCCACCCATATTAAGCTGGGCACCAGAAAAATCCCTGCCTTTCATTTCTTCGGCACCGTTGGTTTTACTGCCGGTTTGCTGCTGGGCGTGCTATGGTGTATAGCGCTGCATTTACCGGTATGGGGAATGCTGGTAATGGCATTAACAGCCATGGTTGCTTTTACTGTACTGGCCATGCTGGCGAAACTGCTTACCGGCGAAGAGATTATCGTATACTATCACCACGAAATAGCCATACTGCTGGGTTGCGCGCTGGTATTGGGTTTGCTGCATCAGCCGGTACTGCGTTTCCTTGATATCATGATCCTGTGTATTGCAACGTTTCTGGCCTTTGGCAGGCTGGGTTGTTTTTCTGCAGGCTGTTGTCATGGCAAGCCCTTCAAGAAAGGCGTGGTGTATACGCATGCACATGTGCAGGAGGGGTTGATTTATTATTATGAAAACGTTCCGCTGTTCCCGGTGCAGCTGGCTGAATCACTGTATGTGAGTTGCATTGTGCTTACGGGGTGTTGGCTGTTGTCGTCAGGTGCAGCACCGGGATCGGTGCTGGTGTTGTATACAGCCGGTTACGGACTGTGCCGTTATGTGATGGAATTTTTCAGGGGTGATCCCTGGCGGCCTTACTGGCAGGGACTTTCAGAAGCGCAATGGACAACCTTGTTACTGGTGCTGTTTACATGGATGGCAGGTTACCTGCACTGGCTGCCCTTGTATACCTGGCATACCGTGATAGCAGCAGCATTGCTGTGCAGCAGCGCAGTGGTCGTGTTCAGGTTTCACAAAGGCGGTGATGTGGTTAACCCGCGCATCATCCGGCAGCTCATGAATGCCCTGCACCAGGCGCATCTACAAAACCTTCAAACCAACAGCGTTCAGCAGCCTGCGCATATTCATGTATGCGCCAACCGGCAGGGATGGAAAGTATCTGCCGGTTTGGTGCAGCAATACCACCTGCAGCTTACACACTATACCATTTCAGGCAGTGCGCGGCTGCGGCTTACACACGAACTGGCAGAGAAACTCGCGCAGCTATTGCAAACACTGCATGCACATACAGATAAGGCAGAAATAACCGGGCATCCGGGTAACCTGTTTCATATCGTTTTTAAAACACCCCTGCCCGATAGCAAACCTGCAGCATACCATACGGTTTAATCGCTACTTTAAAAAACAGCCATGTCTAATTCAGTTACCAAAACACAACCGGGTAAGCCTGTTGCAAGCACACCGCGCAATACGGCTGACCAGGCTAAACAACAAACTGTACCTGCGCATGCAGGCGCACAACCTGCTTACCAGTACAGTTTCAGCCGCATGCCACTGGCAGGCGAGGGGCCGGGTATTGTGCAGGCCAGGCTATCGGTACAAACCAGCGGTGACCATCTCGAAAAAGAAGCAGATCATGCTGCCACGCAGGCCATGCAACCGCAGGTGGCACAGCCTGCCAAACTGCAGGCAGGTTCAGCTGCGCGCGCTACTGCTGCTGTTACAGCACCGCCTATTGTGCAAAATGCCCTGCAAACACAGGGGGAACCGCTGGATGCGGCAACGCGCAATAAAATGGAAGCAAAGCTGGGGCACGACTTTAGCAAGGTGCGTGTGCATGCCGATGCACAGGCCGCAGCGGCTGCATCATCTATCAATGCAGAAGCTTATACAGCAGGCAATCACGTGGTATTTGGTCAGGGCAGGTACGCACCTGCATCCGGCAATGGCGGCAGGCTGCTCGCACACGAACTGGCGCATGTGGTGCAGCAGGGTGGTGGTGGCGGACAGGTACAACGGTATGAAGCAGGCGAGCACTCCCAGTTGGGTGATGCCGGTGATGAATTTAAAAAGATGGCCACACCGGCTGTAATCACGTATATCGTGAAAAAAGGTGAGGTGCCCGAACAGATTGCAAAGAAGTTTGGCGTAACGGTAGCAGAGTTGAAAGAAGCCAATAAAGACAAATGGCATATCTGGAATAAAAACAGCGAAGGCTTCAAACAAGGCGACCAGCTCGTTATTCCCACCAAAATTGCACCTGCCATCAAAGATGCGTTGAATGATGGCGGTAAGTTTAAAGTAAACGTGAATGGGGTGGATGTAGACTATGGTGATATCATCGCCATGTCGGGCGATATGTTTGAAAGCCCGGATGATTTATTGAAGATGAGCAAGGCAGAGATTGAAGAGATTGTAAAACTCATTAAAGAAGAAAAAACAACAGGCAAGGCCGTATCATCTGAACGTTGGGACAAAGCCACCAAGGGTAAATTCACCGAACTGGCGCAGAAGAATGAGAAACATTTTGCGCCATCCAACGCAGCTTTTGTACCTGTATCGTCTGCAGCACATGGCGGTGATCATAAAACAGAATGGGAGAAGTTTCATGCAAAAGCACTAGGTTTGGCCAAAGACGGCAAGAAGAACGAAGCCTTACTGCAGAACGCCTTTGGTGATCACTACCTCACCGATGCATTTGCCGCAGGCCACCTGTTTAACAAAAGGGATCTGATGGAGCATTTCAACAGCCAGCTGCCTACCAGTGGTACGGGCGACAAACGGGATTTTACCGCCGCATCTAAAACCTTCTTTGATGATGTGGCGCACAAAGCCTGGGGCGGCGATTTAGCCAAAGCATTTTCCGAACTGGAAACAACAGATTTCAAAGGTGTCATCTTCCGTCCGAATATTGATTCAGAAAGCCGCTTCTCCTCATTGTTACAAGGCATTCACCTGAAAGAACCCGATGTGCTGGAAAGCGCTGTAGTGAAAACCCTGCACGATGATTTGAATACCATGCCCGGCGGACTGGATGTAGAAAACAACATGGGCGATGCCTGGCCTTTATCCGGCGACAATACCCTGAATGCCAAAACCACTGCAATAGCCCACAAAGCCGTGGCGCAATCACAACTGAACATCATTTCCACCCTCAATGCTGCAACTGCGCCTGACATACCCGCAATGCAAAAAAAGGTATGGGACTATACCCCGCATCCCACCACTGCAAGCACCGCCACCATCAAATCAAAAGTAGCCAAAGACGCAGACCCCAAAAGTGCCAGTCTAACCGATTCACTGGCCGCCCTGCTGGTGCGTGAACATAAACTCATTATCAAGAAACTGATTGAAAGAGGTATTCTGAAAAAAGCATAATACCTTATTGCCTTGTTGCACAAAAAAGCCCCCACCCGCCATGCCGTTGCCGGTGTCCCCACCGGCAACTAATCTCCGCTTCGATCACTCACCACTCACCAGCGCTCCCCAATGCCGTTGCCGGTGTCCCCACCGGCAACCAATCTCCGCTTCGATCACTCACCACTCACCAGCGCTCCCCAATACCGTTGCCGGTGTCCCCACCGGCAACTAATCTCCGCTTCGATCATTCACTATTGCCTATTCACTATTCACCAGCGATCCCCCAACCCCCTCATTCCCTTAACTTTGTGCCATGCACAAAACACCAGCAGTTTACGTATGGCTAATGGCCGCGCTTATATATAGCCCTATTTGCATCGGCCAGCAAACAACCTATCCCGTTGCGCCCGGGGCAAAGCTGCAACTGGTGAGCGACCATTTTGCTTTTACAGAAGGCCCTACGGCAGATGCAGCAGGCAACGTTTACTTTACCGATCAGCCCAATAACCGCATCTGGAAATACGATACCGCCAATCAGCTTACTGTATATAAAGAAAATGCAGGCCGCGCCAATGGCATGTACTTCGACAGGCACAACAACCTTTATGTTTGTGCAGATGAACACAACCAGTTATGGCGCATCAATGCAGGCGGTACAACAGATACACTGGTGCGTTTATTGCAGGGCAGACTGCTCAATGGTCCCAATGATGTATGGGTAAGTGCTAACGGCAATGTATACCTCACAGATCCCTATTACAAACGCGATTACTGGCCTGCAGACAGACCAGCTGCAAGCACCCGCATGGTATTACTGCTGCGCAAAGGAAAACAGCCCTTGGAGGTAATGGACAGCACCCTGCAGCAACCCAACGGTATCACCGGCACGCCCGATGGCAAATACCTCTACGTGTCCGATCTGCAGGCAGGCAAAACCTGGCGTTACCGCATCAATAAAAAGGGAAGGCTTACAGAAAAACAGTTGTTCGTTGCACAAGGCTCAGACGGTATGACTACCGACGCCGCAGGCAACGTGTACCTCTGTGGCAACGGCGTTACCGTATACAATGCAGCCGGACAAAAAATACAACACATACCCGTTCCTGCCCAATGGACAGCCAATGTATGCTTCGGCGGCAAAAACAGGAACGTACTGTTCATAACCGCAGGCACCAGTTTATTTACCTTACAAATGACTATAAAGGGCGTGGGAGGAAAGTAGGTTCCGGATCTGGTGAACTAATTTCATTTTCAAATTTTCAAATTACCACATTTTCAAATTTATTATCCCGATTTTTGCGTTTCAAACCGATACTTTATGAACGTGATTGCAGCAAGTGAACTCATCATCAACAGCCGCGGCGCTATTTATCACCTCGATGTTCGTCCCGAAGAACTGGCCCCCACAGTAATTACCGTAGGTGACCCTGACAGGGTGAAAGAAGTGAGTAAACATTTTGACGCCATAGAAGTGCAGCGCAATCACCGCGAGTTTGTAACACATACCGGCAGGCTGGGCAATAAACGTATTTCTGTTGTATCAACCGGTATTGGTCCGGATAATATTGATATCGTATTAAACGAGCTCGATGCCCTCGTAAACATCGATTTTACCACCCGCACCATTAAACCGCAATTAAGCAGCCTGCAGATCATCCGCGTAGGCACCAGTGGTTCTTTACAATCTGACATACCGGTAGACAGTTTTGTGGCCAGCACACATGGACTTGGTATAGACAACCTGCTGAACTACTACCGCCACGACAACAACGAAGAAGAAAAGGCCATTGTACAACAGTTCACCGCACACACGCAGCTGGACAGCCAGTTCTCCAAACCCTACATTATGCAGGCAGGCACTTCGCTGCTGAAACATTTTGTAGACGGTTACTATCATGGCATTACCGTAACCTGTCCGGGTTTTTATGGTCCGCAGGGAAGGGTATTGCGTTTGGGCTTAACCAACCCGGAATTGATCAACCGCTTAACAGAGTTTAGCTTTGGCCAGCACCGCATCACCAATTTCGAAATGGAAACCAGCGCCATTTATGGACTGGGCCATTTGCTGGGCCACCAATGCTTAAGCCTGAGCGCCATTGTAGCCAACCGCATCAGCAAAACATTCTCCGGCGACGGCGCACTGGCAGTAGAGCGATTGATTGAGAAAACATTGGGCGTAATAGCGGGGAGTTTGTAAAATATATTTACGTTAATAATAGTGCAACAGGCAAACCGGGAGGTTTGCCTGTTTTGTTGTAAGTATCGCCATCAACGGCGGCAACAGGGCTGTTATTTTAAAAAATAATATAAATCATTTAGCTTTATTGTGCTGTGGAATGAAATATTCCGTTAAAATTGCAGCCAGGCAAATTGCTTCCGGATTTGCTGCTTAATTCAACTCATAAAACTTAAAGAACAGTGGCACCTGTATTCAGTCTTGCGAATAAATTATGCCGAGTATTGGTATGACCAATAACCTGGCGTTGAAGATTGTTTTTTTATTGTGTTTTCTGCAGGTATGCTTCGCACTGGCTAGAGCACAGCAAGTCGCGAATCCTGCAAAGAACGTGGGGTTGGCTGTAAAATGCCGCCAATGTGGTTCATTTCCCGATTCCGCACTCTATGGCAGCATTCCTGAGCATGCCAATGATGCCGGTTTTCAGGTAGTGGCAATTCCCTCGGCTGCCAACTGCCGGAGCCGCAAGCAAACCCTGCTGGTATTTATGCCACAGTCGGATGGGGAAAATCAACGTGAATTACCCGGCTCGTTACCCGGCCATTCTTCTGGCTTGCTCAGGGTACATGGTAATATTGAATACGACCTCGATTACCGATCCAATATAGATACGCCTTACGCTGAAAAAGACATTTACCAGCATACCATACAAACTTATCTTGATATTACGGTAAAAGATCAATACCCGGTACGCCTTTATTTTACCAATCGTTTCAGTAACTCCAGCCTGTTTAAAAACTTTACGAATCTTAACCTGCAGTATAATCCGCATGCTTTTTCAAACAGTGTGCGCGTTGCTTTGAAAAATGAGTTGTTGAAGCGCACGCGTTTTAATGATTCCATCAGGCTTACCAAGCAGCAGCTGGATTTAGCCACTACTGAATTGCTGAAACTCGAAGGTTGGAAAAACAGCCCCTCTTTTTTTCAGCAGGAACTGGCAGAAAAAAATGCACGGGTTTTAAAAAGCAAAGGTGTTAAACTGCCGGAAACACAGGTACAATGGCAAGACAGTATTACTGATTTGCGCAGGGAGTTGCCCAATATGAACTGGCCGGGTAAGACAGACCTGGGGGATGTTGATTTTGCATTGCTGGATTCAATCAAAGCGCAGCAAAGGGCCGGCGTAAATAATAATGTTGCAGCAGATACGCTTAGCCTGGCAGAAAAACTAAAGAAAAACGAACAGTTGATCGATTCCCTGCGGAAGAAAATTCAGCTGTTGCAGGCAGCCTATAACAGCCAGAAAAGCAAGTCGGCAGTTAGTTCCAATAATAGTGCAGTCACGGCAAACAGCGTTAGAACCGTAGCAGAACTGGACAGCGTTATGCGCACCAATCACATACCCGACAGCAGTATGCCAAAAGGATACAGAACCCTGTTTGCAGTGAGAAGTTTTGGTGTTGGCCGGAATATGATTGATTACTCTGAATTGTCTGCCAAAAATATCAGCGTAACCGGTGTAGAGGCGGAATATAATCCATCGTATTATGCTGCTGTGGCTACTGGTGTTATCGACTACCAGTTCAGGGACTTCATTATACAGCGTAAAAATGCACCGAAGCAATATTTCACAGCTTTGCGGTACGGATGGGGACAGATAGAAGGGAATCACGTTATCGCTACCTATTACACAGGCAGCAGGCAACTGTACAACAGTTCAACAGTATTACCCGGAACTGTTACGCCCAGCAGCCGGGTGATGGGTGTAACGGTAGAAGGTAATTATATGATTAATGCCACCACAGCTTTAACAGCCGAAGTGGCCAAATCATCGTTGCCATACTATAATAATGGCGGTACCAACCCGCATAGCGCTGCCGGCGTAACACGGCTTGGTGATCGTTCCAATGAAGCTTATTCTATCAAAATAAACAGCCTGGTGCGTGCTACAGGTACCAGGCTCAGTGCTTTTTATAAAAAATACGGCGTCAATTTCCAGTCGTTCAGCTTTTTAACCACCGGTACAGAGCAGCATGCGTGGATGCTGAAGGCAGAGCAGTCATTCTTCAATAAACGGTTAACCATAACAGGTGCTATTAAAGAGAATGACTACAACAATCCATTGGTGGCAACCAATTATCAAAGCAATACTGTTTTTAAAAGTATACAGGCTACCTGGCGCATGCGCAAATGGCCTGTTATATCGGTGGGTTACTTTCCCAGTGAACAGCTAACTAAGCTGAGCGATTCGGCGTATGCACAAAACCTGTTTTACACTTTTGTTGCCAATATCAGCCATTTTTATAAAGTGGGTGAGGTGCAAACAGCTTCCAGCCTGGTGTATACACAATTTTACAATAAAGCGACTGATTCCAATTTCGTCTATTTCAATACCCGCAATATTTTATTGAATGAAACAGTGTTCCTGAAGCGTTTTACGTTACAGGGCAGTGCTTCTATTGCCACTAACAGCAGCTATAATTTATATACGCTTGAAAATGATGTGCAATATACCGTGAACAGCTGGTTGCGTATTGGCGGTGGTGGAAAATACAACAGGCAAACCGTGATAGAAAAGGTGCAGTGGGGATATAAGGCGGAAGCTATGGTGAATATAAAAAAGCTGGGCGGTATACAGCTGATGTATGACAAAGGTTTTATTCCCGGGCCAGATAAAAAACTGGTGCCTAATAACATTGGACGGGTTAGTTATTTCAAGATTTTTTAAAAGAACCGTATGCTGAAGAAATACGCAGTAATTGCAACTTGTTTACTGCTTTTGTTACAGGCCAATGCACAGCAGGTGAGCATGACAACGCAGGTGCCGCCTGCAGGTGTAATGCTCAAAAGCCAGTTGTGGAACATGGTGCTGGTGAATCCGGGCAATAGCCCTGTTACAGTATATATTGGCCTTAGCTTGCTTAGTACTGCCGATAACCGGCCCGTACTAACAGCCACTACCAAACGTATAACACTGATGAAAGGTGCGCGGCAACTAACCAATACCGATCTTGGTCCTGTAAGCTATACCTACCTCTCGCCGGCATTGAGTAATGATATGGATCCCAATGGCATGTTGCCGGCCGGTAATTATATGGCCTGTTTTACGGTATATGCCCAGGTATATGAAACGGTGCAAACGCTGGCCGAAGAATGTGTACCCGTGGAAGTCCAGCCGCTGAATCCGCCCCAGTTGAATACACCTGCAGATGAGAGTGTGCTGGATATGGCGTATCCGCAGTTTACCTGGCTGCCGCCTGTGCCTTTGCAGTTGTTCAGCAATTTGCAGTACGATTTTTTACTGGTAGCAGCAATGCCGGGCCAAAGTCCGTACCAGGCCATACAGCAAAACATACCGGTGTACAACACACATACCGGCAATGTGCCTTATATAAATTACCCTTCTTCAAATATTACACTCGACACAGGCGTTAACTATGCCTGGTGTGTGGTTGCCAGGAACAATAATGAATTTATTGCACAAAGCGAAGTGTGGACATTTAAAATACAGCACCAGGTAGCGGTTAAAAAAACTGTTACAGGGGCAGGTTATATCAGGCTGAAAAACTATGCCGATGCAGCCATTGCAGCCTGTAGTGG
Organism: Deminuibacter soli; assembly: GCF_003412455.1. Taxonomy (GTDB): domain Bacteria; phylum Bacteroidota; class Bacteroidia; order Chitinophagales; family Chitinophagaceae; genus Deminuibacter; species Deminuibacter soli. The sequence goes on from NZ_QTJU01000007.1 coordinate 304,666, forward strand.
TAAACTATCGGTACTGTACGAAAATGAAAACAAAGATAGCCTGGTGCAGTACAGTATACGCTTGATTGATGCAGGCTTTAACGGCGATGTAATAAATGGCTCGGCCGCCGTTGCCATGGGAGAAAACTACCTGGATATTGATCTTGGCGGGCGCACGCTGGAAGATAAGCGCGTATACCTGTTTGAAATACACAATAGCAGGAAGGAAACCTGGAGCACCAGGTTCATATATACCCGGCCCAAAGAATAGCTATTTAAATACCACGAACGATTACATTTTAACCAGAGAAAGAGATTCAATCCTAAAATAACCGACAATGATATTGCGATTGGCTGAAAGGTACAGGAAAACGACGGCTTGTATATTGGCTACTATTTTTTACACCGAAACTGTGCTGGCTGCTTATGTAAAAACGGTGGATGCTTTGGGTCGCAGCAGGGCAGCTGATCATGGCTGGTATGGCACTGCGCATAAAATAAACAGCGCGAAAGCTAAGCTGGCTTCGCCACAGCCATTTTTAACAGGTGATGCGGCATCAGGTCGCGGTGGCAGTCAACCGGCCATGCCGGGTAAACTGAAGCAACCCCTAAAAAAATATGTATTTCAGCCGGGCAGCAGTGGGCCTTCACAGCCGGAAATGCAATCGTTTCAATCGGTGAACGGCAACAATATGGTTGATTTGTTTACCGGTGATTTCTCCTATAACATACCCTTGCTGGATGTAGGCGGTTACCCGGTTAACATTGCTTATAAAAGTGGTATTTCCATGGACCAGGAAGCCAGCTGGGTTGGCCTGGGCTGGAATATCAACCCTGGCACCATTACCCGTAATATGCGCGGCTTGCCGGATGATTTTAAGGGTAATACTGATACCATCCGCAAAATAATGCATGTAAGTGATGATGTTACGATTGGTGTGAGTGGTGAAAAAGATATGGAGATTTTCGGTAAAAGCTGGCTGCTGCAAAAAGCCGGGCTAAGTATTCTTAACCCCAAAGCAGGAATATTTCACAACAGCCGTACCGGCTGGGGCGTGGAAGGCGGCGTAAATGTGAACATTGATGCCGCGAAAGTGACCAAAGGTCCTATGACGACGAATCTCTCGATTGGCATTACCGATAATTCACAAACAGGCTTAACTATACAGCCCTCTTTTTCGATGTTTATTGATAAGCACGCGAAAAACGATCGCCTTATCTACGGGGGGCAATTCGGCAGCTCTTTCTCGTACAATTCTCGTACGGGTATCAGAGGACTGCAGCTGAACACGAATTCCGCATTTCAAAATACATTAAAGAACGGTAAATTTTCCACCTATTCAAGCGGTCCTTTTGGTGCCAATATATCTTTCTCTTCGCCAGCGTTTACACCCACCATCAGTATGCCATACAACTCTCTGATGGCAACGGTAAAGCTGAAGTTCGGCACGGAAGATCACGGCCTCTTTAACAACGCCTTTATCAGTGGTTACTATACCAGGTCAGGCATTGCGGATGAAGATACTGCGCTTGCATTGCCGGCATATGGCTATCTCAATTTCCAGGGCAGCAACCGCAACCGCTCGGCGCTGCTGGATATGAACCGTGAAAAGGAAATTCCTTACCGCGAATCACCGCAAATACCCAACCTGGCCGTGCCATCTTATACCTATGATGTTTTTAGTGTAACAGGTGAAGGCATTGGTGGCATGTTCAGACCATACAGGGGAGATATTGGTTTTGTATACGACCATGCCATACGCACAAAAGATGCTTCAGGCGGCATTACTGTTGAGCTTGGTGCAAAGGGCCTGGCACATTATGGCGTAGATATAGACCTTAACCGTTCGTACACGCAAAACGGCCCATGGCTCAACAATAATACAATGGCCAACACCATCGGGTTCCAGGATCCGCACGGGTTATTCGAGGCTTCGTATTTCAGGAACCCGGGGGAAAAAGCCATCAATTCGGCAGATTTTTACAAGGCCATCGGCGGTGATGATGTGGTTACCGTAAACCTGCAGCAAAATGGCAGCAATATAACAGCTGCCAGCTCACTGAACCGTTACCACAACAACGACTTTGTAGAAAACATCAATCTTACCCCGCAAAACGCAACAAAACAAACAAGGGATAAGCGCACACAGGTAATCACCTATCTTACCGCTGCAGAAGCCAGTGTAACCGGTTTGTCGCGGTACATTGATCTGTATACGCCCAACAAATTTGATTTTGGCGGTTGTGCGCCGGTGCCGCTGCCCCCGGATCAAAATGGCATAAAGGGCGAGTATTTTACCGATGCCAACTTCCAGGGACATCAATATACACGCCAGGATCAAAGCCTGTTTTTCGATAAAAAGTCCCAGCTGCAGCCGGAACCCGGCTGGTCGAATGATCATTTTTCTGCACGTTGGCATGCCAGGTTGCTGGCGCCTGTAAGCGGCAAGTATAAATTGTTTCTGTTTGATGATGATGCCATGAAGCTATGGTTGAATGATTCACTGGTGATCAATGATACGCGCGATCACGGCGAAGCAACCAGTACCTGTGAAATTAACCTGGTGGGTGGTGTTTATTATAACCTGTATGCAGAATATGGACAGAACAAGAACGATGCCTGGGCGCAGCTGCAATGGATTTATCCCGGTGGGCCAAATGAACACAAGCCAATACCTGCCAAGTATTTTTTTGTGCCCGATGAAACCAGCTATTATGAACTGGATGCTACACGCGCAAAAGAAAAAAGGGTAAACGCGTTCAGGAAGGAAAACCACCTGTCTGAAGTGGATGTAGTAAATACAGACGGCAGAAGATATGTGTACGGAATACCCGTATATAACCTGAAACAGAAAGAAGTGTCTTTCTCTGTTTTTGATCCATCAAAAGGTACACCCGCTACCGGGCTTACTGCGTACGGGTATAATGCAGATGGCTCGGTGGATTACGGAAAAGGAAATCCTCGCGCCTATTATTCAAGGGAAGAGATCCCGGCTTATGCACACTCATTTTTATTAACAGGCATTCTTTCGCCCGATTATGTAGACTTGACGGGTAACGGCATTTCGGAAGATGACCCAGGCGATGCAATCAAATTCAATTACTCCAGGATCAGGAGTATTACCAATCCTTACGCCTGGCGTGCACCGTTTTCAGACAGCGCTACCTTTAACGAGGGCATGAAAACCGATAACTCCGATAACAAAGCCAACTACGTTTATGGCGAAAAGGAATTGTGGTACATGCATTCGATAGAATCGAAAAACATGGTGGCTACTTTTACTACGGAAGACAGGAAAGACGGTTTGGCTATTGATGAACGAGGTAACAAGACTGATGGCGGCGCGCGGCGCCTGAAGCAGATAGATCTGTATACCAAAGCCGATCTTATCCGCAATGGCGCACAGGCTACACCGGTAAAAACAGTGCATTTTGCCTACAGCTATAAGCTTTGCCGCGGGTATAATAGCACGCCTGCCAACCGTGGTTACGATACAGGCAAGCTTACGCTCGACAGCATCTGGTTTACCTATAATGGCAACGATAAAGGGAAGCGTAATCCGTATGTGTTCAAATACCACAGCAACAATCCCAGGTATGCCACAAGCGGCAACGACAGGTGGGGTTCATACAAAAACGCCCTGCAAAATCCAGGCTCCGTAAGCGGTAATATTATCTCTAATGCTGAGTACCCGTATAGTATCCAGGACAGTGCCATTGCCGCGGCTAACGCTGCTGCGTGGACATTAAACCAGGTGAAACTGCCATCCGGCGGCAGCATTAATGTAGACTACGAAAGTGATGATTACGCCTATGTGCAGAATAAACGCGCAGCCAGTATGCTTAAAGTGGTAGGTTGCGCCGTTGCACCCGGTCAGGGTATGAGTAACAGCCTGTATGGAAGTAACGGAGACGAGGCAAAATATTTTTATGTGCGTGTAAGCAGCCCGGTGAGCGGCAGGGACGAGGTGTTTGACAAATACCTGCGCGATATAGACAAACTGTACTTCAGGATGAACGTAGCCATGCCTTCAGATTCGTACGGCAGTGGTTCTGAATATGTATCCGTCTATGCAGATATTGACAAAACTTACTATGAAATGGTCACCAGTAGTTTGATATGCATAAAGGTGATGGGGATCAACAGCGAGGGAGACGATGTTGGTGACAAGAGCCCGGTGGCCAAAGCTGCATTGAATTTCCTGCGTCTTAACCTGCCTTCAAAAGCATACCCCGGCTCCGATTTTGCAGATGGCGCCAGTTGGGACAACGCGATTAAAACAGCGTACAGCATGATCACCAACATCACCAATATGTTTAGCTCTTACGAGGGGCAGGCTAAAAGAAGGGGATGGGCCAGGTCATTTGATACTACGCGCAGTTTTGTTCGTTTAAACAGCCCCGATTATAAAAAATATGGCGGCGGATTGCGTGTAAAACGCGTGACCATTACCGATAACTGGAACGCTATGACTAAACAAAAAGAATCCGGTTATGGCCAGGAATATACGTATACCACTACCACAATGGTAAATGGCAAGCCTTTAACCATCAGCAGTGGTGTGGCCTGTTGGGAACCCATGATTGGCGGTGATGAAAACCCTTTTCATTTGCCGCTGGAATATGATAAAAAAATATCGCCGCTGGCGCCAACAGAAATGGGTTATACGGAATTGCCATTGGGTGAATCTTTTTATCCCGGCGCCTCTGTAGGTTATAGCAAAGTAAGGGTACGCTCTATACATGCGAAGAACATCCGCTCTGCCAATGGCTATGAAGAGAGCAGTTTTTATACTGCCTACGATTTCCCGGTTAAAACAGAAATGACGCAGCTGGACGGTTTAAACAAAAAGCGGTACAAGCCCTTGCTGGCTTCTTTACTGCATGTAAACGCCAAATATTATATCGGTCTTTCACAGGGCTTTAAGGTGGAGCTGAACGATATGCACGGCAAGCCCAGATCACAGGCCACGTATGCTGAAACTGACCCGGCAAATCCGATCAGTTATACGGAAACCTTTTACAAAACAGATAACCTCCAGGTGCCACAGAAACACCTGGCCAATACGGTATGGACCATTAACCAGGCAGGTAAAATTGATACCACCACTACCATTGGCAAAGACATAGAACTGATGGTGGATATGCGCGAGCAACAGTCGGTAACCCATGCCAGTTCCATCCCCATTAATGGTGATGTGTTTAAAATACCGGTGCCGCCATATATATTCCTCGTTCCAACCATACTGGGACTGGCGCAAAGTGAAGACAACCTGTTTCATTCTGCCGTTACAACAAAAGTAATTCAGCGTTACGGCCTGGTAGACAGCGTGGTGGCCATTGACAAGGGCAGCCGGGTAACCACACAAAACCTTTTGTATAACAGCGAAACCGGTGATGTGTTGTTAACCAAAACCATCAATGAGTTTAACGACCCGATTTATAATTTTACCTACCCGGCAGACTGGGCCTATGATGGTATGGGCGGCGCTTACAAAAACGTAAATGCCATTGCCACCAACCTCAAACTTAAAGATGGTAAGATAGTAGGCGGTATCACTACCCCGGGTGAGGATACTACTTTTTTTGCTTCGGGTGATGAATTGCTGGCTTACTCCAAACCTTCAACCGCGCGTACAGTGGACAGTTGCAATGATGAGTTTGCCGCCTTCCCGACTGTTACCAGGTTATGGGCCATAAATGCTAACGAACTGGCTGGTGGCAAAAAGAATATTTACTTCATTGATGAAAACGGCGTGCCTTTCAGCGGCAACGATGTGACCCTGAAAGTAACCCGTTCCGGCAGGCGCAATATCAGCGCAGCAGCGGGCAGTGTAACAACATTGCGTCATCCGCTGGTAAAACAGGCCGGTGGCGATTACCAGCTTATACTGGATGAAAGCAGCAAAGTGCTAACTGCCAGCGCTGCCGAGTACCGGGAATTATGGCAGGTAACCGAACCACATAAGCAGCGCAGTGTGAAAAACTGTGTGCCGGTTGCAGTAGACAACGGTTCGGGCGCAAACAGCAACTGCAATTGCCTTACACCACTCTTTTCTTATCTCATTCAATCCGGTGATCTTTACGCCAATAAATACGATGGCTTAACGGTAAATGATATGATCAGCAGGGCTAACAGCAGTGGTTATGCGGTTAGCGCAGCGTGCCCGATACTGGCGGTAAACCTTGACAAGCCATTTTATGCCAAAACATTTGAAACAAGCGCGTCTGACTACCAGGCGCAGATCGGCGATTGCATTGTCTCGATTGCAATGAAAACAGATGCCCGGTACGATTTCCGTTCGCTTACACCTGTGGGTTGTGCTTCAACACCGGGTGTGGTGAACCTGAAGTATAATTTCAGCACCCGTCCGGCTACCAAACGCTTGCATGTAACCAAAAACATGGAGCATGAATTCAGCAATACGTTTGATGTAATGAAGCTGCGTGCAGGCACCTTAACAACTGCACCGGCCTCAACTGTGAGCACTTATTTTAAATTTGAAGATTTACCGGTGAGCAGTGCCGATGCACTTTTAAGCGCAACCATGCATTTGTTTGCTGCGCGTGAAGGATTTAACCCGCCGCAGATAGGTACCGCGAGTACGCCGGTGAAATATGCCGACCCGGATTTCCTGCGGTTAAGCATACCGGTAAAAGACTGGACTAAAGATGGCGTTACCGATACCGCTGCGCATTCCTGGTACGAGTTCGCGTATAATGCTATCAGGCCAAACAACTATTATTATAACTATACAACCGATGTTACGGCTGCATTAAAACAGCAATACTTTACATCCGGACTGGGCAATACCGGCTTCAGCATTAAAGACAACCAGGATTGTTTGCCGCAACCCAGTACCCGTTATGTAGCATTTGCTTCCAATCTGTTCCCGGATATTACCACCAAACCCTACCTGGAGGTGACATATAACCTGCCGCACGATCCCAGCGAAGTGGTGGCAACCCTGCAGGTACTATCCTGTGAGCATTGCGAAAACACCACTGCACAGGAATGTTATAACCCGGTAATGGATACCGCTGTAAATCCATATAACTACGGGCTATTAGGTGTTTACAGGGCCAATAAATCATATACTTATTTCAGCAATCGTGCGCAATCCGATCCGCAAAGCGCTACTAATATCAGAACCGACGGTGCGTTCAGGGATTTTGTACCATTCTGGACGTTCGGTGCCAACGGCATATTCCCGCAGTACGATACAACCCGGTGGGTATGGAACAGCGAGCTGACCAAGTTTAACACAAAAGGTTTTGAAATAGAGAACGTAGATGCGTTGGGCAGGTACAATGCCGGCTTATACGGCTACAATACCACTTTACCTGTTGCTGTGATTCAGAACGCGCGTTACAATGAATCGGTTTTTGAAGGCTTCGAAGATTATGATTTCAACCAGGGAAGTTGTGAAACGCTGTGTGCGGCTTCGCGGCATGTAGATTTTTCTGCCGTAAAAAGCAAAATTACCAGCGAGCAGGCGCACACCGGTAAGTACAGTATCGCAGTTAATCCCAACGATGCGGTAGGTATCAGCGCCACTGTTTATCCGGCAGATACAACGGCTGTGCTTGGACTGAATATAGAAACAAAAAATACAGCCTGTTCTGAAATGGGCCCGGTATTGTCTTCCATTCGTTCAAACGGCGGCGTATTGCTGCCGGTGTTTTCACCGCTGGCAGGCAGGCAAATACTGGTAAGCGGCTGGTCGAGGGAATCACCCGACGGTGTTTATAAAACCTATACACATAGCCAGATAGGCGTGAGCTTTACCGTAAACGGCTCGTCTGTAAGCCAGGCTTTACTGCCCCAAGGCACTATTATAGATGGCTGGCAGCGGTATGAAGGTGTATTCACGGTGCCCGGCAACGCCACCAATTTTGCCATTAACCTGATGGCTACCGGCAGTTCGAAAGTGTTTTTTGATGATATACGTATACACCCGTACAATGCCAATATGAAATCATTCGTGTACGACCCGGTTACATTGCGCCTGGTATCGGAGCTGGATGAAAACAACTACGCCACTTTCTATGAATATGATGATGACGGGACACTGATAAGAGTGAAAAAAGAAACGGAACGTGGTATCAAAACCATTAAAGAAACAAGAAGTGCATTGTTAAAAGCGGAGGCTGTAAACTAATGAAAACATATTGTACAAACTGGCTGATGTTACTGGTCTGCTGCCTGGTAACACTGAACCTTAAAGCATTGCCGCTGGCAGAAGGCGATGAACGCGCAAAAGCCATGAAGTGGCTTACTGCGCTGCAGAAAAAATATGCAGCCGAGAATTTGAAGTTTGATGTGTATATGAGTTATACCAATGAGCACACGCCGGATGTATTGCTCGATTCAACCAGCGGCGTGCTGATGCTGAGTGGCAGTAATTATTATTTCAGCATACAGCATACGGTTACCATTAAAAATGACCGCTATTGTGTATTGGTATTTAATGAAGACAAGCTGTTGGGCATTGGCAAGGCTGCACAGGCTGCTTCACCTATATCGCAGCTGCAGCAAATGGATAGTTTAATGCAATATCCCGGTGTTACTGTTAAAACAACAGAAGCAAAGAATACGAATGTTATTGAATTGCTGTTGCCGCCGGGTAGCGAACAGAAGTCGCTTCGTATTAATATCAATCGCCAGTCTGGCTGTTTGGAGCGCATTGTATACCTGATTAAAACCGATAACCTGGTTGACCCCTGGTTAAGGAAAGAGCAGGGGAAAGATGCATACGAGCCTTACGCCCGTGTGGAAACACGTTTTACACAGCAGCCGGGCGGTATTGATAAGGCCGTTTTTGACGAAGCCAGTTATTTTATTAAAAAAGGCGATAAGCTGGAACCGGCAGCACAGTACAAAGACTTTAAGATATTTCAGGTAACACCAACCCTTTAAACGAATTGATATGCGTCCTTTCAACAGGATCATTGCCCTGATGGCGTTTTGTATATTGTTTGTGGCAGAATTGCACGCGCAGGCTCCGCGGGTGCCCGCACGCAAAAGGCTTGCAGGCGCCAATAACGAACTGGTTAAAAATGCATCCCTGGTTATAGCGGATGATGTTTACTACCAGTCTAACCTTACACAGATTGCAGACACACCCTATGCTGTAAACAATGCCGTGTGGTTTGGGATTAATGAACAAACCAATACCTACACAGCTGCTGCATTCACAGCAACCATTCAAACGAAAATCACACTTGAGGTAGCGCCGCAACACAGCGATTTTATCAATCGAACTTTTACCATCGACTATAAACCGGATGGTAATTACAACCAGCATAAGTCAATGGTATTTCATGGTGCCCACAAGGTAACCGTGGAAATACTTGATATCACCATTAATGGTGCACCGGCAGCAGCACCGCAGCTGAATATGCTGGAGTTAGGAGTGGAGATGACTGTTTTCCCCTCCTTTAAATTTGCGTACAATGATGTTAACAGCACCGTTCGTGCAGTTAACATGGCACCCGACAATACCAATAGCGATGAATTGAAGTTAAGCTGGCCAACCGTACTGCCTGCAGATGAATATGATGTAGAGTGGGCGTATGTAGATTCAACGGCATTGGCCCGGTATAAAAACCCGGCTACGCAATTGTACGACCCTGCGCTTGTTTTCCGTAACAATGCCACGCGCATAACCACGGCAGATTTAACCTACAATGTACCATTATTGTATGATAACGGAGGTGTGGTGTTTGCCAGGGTAAGAGCAGCAAAAAAACTGGGAGCCAAAGGGCGAATGGAGAGTGCCTGGAGTACCGATTTTGTGCCTATGGCTTCAACGGCTTATGCTTTTGCCGGGCATGAACGTACCATGAACTGGCAGTCGAACATCAGTTTTGCGGAAGACGGCAAACGCAAAGCTGTTATCCAGTATTTCGACGGCAGCCTGCGCAGCAGGCAAACGGTAACAAAAGACAACGTAGAGAACAAAACCATTGTTGCCGAAACATTCTATAACAGCCAGGGGCAGCCAGCCATACAGGTAATGCCGGCACCTACACTCAATAATATCATCGGGTATTCCAGGATGTTTAATGTAAACGTTTCCGGCACTGAATACGATAAGCTGCAGTACGATTCGTTGACAAATCCTGCTGCCTATTGTTCTGCTGTGGCACCCCAGATGCATACGGCTAAAGGCGCTGCATTGTATTATTCGGGTAACAATACGGCCCTTAACGATGGGTTAAACAAGTTCATCCCCGATGCCAATGGTTATGCATTTACCGAAACGCAATACACACCCGACAATACGGGGCGCATCAGCCGCCAGGGTGGTGTAGGCAGTGTTTTCAGGTTGGGTACAGGGCACGAAACCCAGTATTACTATGGATCGCCCAGCCAGGAGGAATTAGACGCGCTGTTTGGTACAGAAGTAGGGGATAAAAGCCACTATTTTAAAAATATGGTGCGTGATGCCAACGGGCAATACAGTGTAAGTTATGTAGATATGCATGGCAGAACTATTGCTACGGCTTTGGCAGGCGGCGTGCCTGCCGGTACTAAGCTCAACCAGCTGCCGAATTATAGTGCTGATGCCATTACCGAAGTGATCACCGATAATGTTAACCCTTCCATCAGGAATGCATCCATCGTTAACAGCAAAAGTCTGCTGGTAAGCATGGCCGGTACGCATCATTTTGTATACCACCTTGATCCCTCCTGGATGAACATGGCAGATTGCAACGGCAATAATATCAAATACGATTGCCTGTACGATTTGACCATCACCATTACAGACGATTGTAATAACCAGAAGCTGAACGGGCCTTATATAAAAACATTCAGCAATTTCAACGCGCCCAATTTCCCGGTGAATAATCCCGCTACAGCCGGCATTGACCTGAGCTTTGATATTGACCTGCAGCCGGGCAACTACGAGATTACGAAAACGCTCTCACCCAGCAAACAGGCTGCAGATTATTACCGCGACAATGTTTTCCTGCTCAATAATACCTGCAAAACCCTGGAGACTATCAAGAAGGAACAACGTACAATACAGCATATAGGCGAGAACTGCGATGTGCCGGTATTGCCTGAACACAGCCAGCTGGATGATATTAAAATGAGCATGCTGCTGGACATGACTGCGCCATCCGGGCAATATGCCGACCTTGATAAGGCAACCAGCAAGTATTCTGTTTTTTACGATGATGGAAATGGTGACAATGGCAAATTGTTGCCTTACCAGCGTACAGACCTGGTATACCTGGATGAAAACGGTTATGAAGACCGTATATACGATGAAAACCTGGGCATATACCTGAAGCCGCAACAACTGACGCCAGCGCAATTTTCGGCGCAGTTTAAGGCATCCTGGGCCAATACACTGCTTCTCCTGCACCCGGAATACTGCCGGTTAAAAAACGCGGTGATGCATGAGGCCAGCATGCAGTGGGATGTTGATTTCGGTGCTACCGCTACTTACGCGGATGCAGTAGCAAAAGGCTATCTGAATCCTACAGGTAATATGTCGGCACTGCCATTCAGCCGTTATAATCCTGCCACTACCATCGATCCGCTGTTGCGCGAGAGCAGCGATTTTAAAAACAAACTGGAAAATAGCTTACTCCACTACGGTGCAAACGATTTTACTTTATGGAGCACAGCCGCAGCTACGACACTTTGCGATGAATCGAATGCTGACTGCTACAATCTATATAAGGATCATATGCAGCCGTTCAGCAGCTTGTCGTGCCCCGGCGACCTGGATATGCAATGGCGTAAATTCAGGGATGCCTACCTGGGTATTAAGAACACCCTTTACCTCGATGCCGGCATGTGTGGCAGTACGCCAAAATCTGCTGAATTGATCAGGGATGGTTTTATGCCCAACTTTGGTGATCCGTCAACCGCGCTTACGGATAACCAGATGGATTTTTTGAACCAGGGCTATCAGAATGCGGGTTCAATTACAAGTACCATTAATGGTAAAATGGCCGATAATTATAAGTCTAACTGCGACAGTTACAAAGACCAATGGCTGAAACAGCTTGGAAGCTGTGTAGAATACAGCGAGGCAGACAAGGCCAATATTGTTGCACTTTTAGCGCAGGTTTGTGTGGAGGGGGCAGATGAAACACATCCATTTGGTTCAAGTTCTGTAAAGCCGGGCAGTGCGAATGTTTACAAGAGCTTTGCCGATGTATTGAATAGTTATAACAGCCAGCACGGCTATCCTCAAAATACTGCCAACAGGATTTACTGCAACAGCGAAGTAATTACTACGCCGTTGCCCTACGATAAACAGCAGGCCATGAGCAATGATATTGCGCTGGCAAAACCAAGTGATTGCCAGTGTTCAGCTATCCTGGAACTTAAAAACAATTATGATGTGGTTGCACAGGGGACCTTTGCAGATTACCTGAAAGAGGTAATGCATATTGACATGAGTGCTACAGACCTGGATGAGTTGCTGAACATGTGCGGCCCCAATGCCAAAGGGTGTAAATACCTTACCCATCCCATTGCATTACCACCGGCATTTCAATGTAATGTAGGCAGTACCTGCGCCACTTGTTTTGAAGTAAAACAGCTGGATGCGCAGTACAGGCAAATTTATGGCAGTTACCTGCCCGCTGCTGATGAAAGTACAGATCAGCAAATTCAAAACAACCGGCTCTATGCCAGCTACCTGAACAACAGGTTGGGTTATTCGTTGCTGGCTGCTGATTACCTGGCCTTCCTGGCGAATTGCGTGCCCGGCAGTTATAATAATATACCTGATCCCAATACCGATAATCCTTATGTCTCGAGGATTTATTCAGCTGACGGCGATGGAGCCAGTACAACCAGGACGATCAACAGTGCCGTAGTTACGGATGGTGACAATGGTTTTTTACTTGCGGGAACAACTTCATTTACTGATGTTTCAGGTGTTACGCCGAAGCTAGTACCTGTTGGCGGTGTACTGATAAAAACAAATGCCAAAGGAGAGTGGCTTTGGTCAAAGACTTTAAACGGTGGCAGCAGTTTCAGCAAAATAAGAAAGGTGCCCGGTGGCTATATCGTGATTGGTTCCACTACTGCACCGTGGAATGCACCGGATAATGGTCAGCCTGCCAATCTGGGTGGCCCGGTTACCCTGGAACGTATGGCTCCCCCTGCCCCTGATGCAGGCCCTGGTGGTGTTTCCACTAAATCCAGGGTATTGGTTACAAAATTCGATACCAATGGCGTTATCGTCTGGAGCAAAGCTATTGGCTGGAATACGGCTAACGGCGAGTTGGGAACGGACATCATACCGGTTGGTGACAATTTTGCTTTTACGGGTCAGTACAATTTTGCCGGTGGAA
>NZ_QTJU01000008.1 GCF_003412455.1 Deminuibacter soli
GCCCTTCTACTAACACAATCCTGTGATCTTATAATTTTACCTCACTTAATCAAAGTCTCCGCTATATAGCGTGGTATACCGGCCAATATTGAAAAAGCCGCCCCAAATACTTTTGAGACGGCCTCTTATTTTTTAAGCCGAATATCTCCTTCGAAATATATGATTTTTTTATTTTTAAGTCAAATAGCCCTTTTTGAAAACATGCCATCTAATTCTGCTGCTGGTGCTTACCTGCATCTGTGCATGCAGCAAACAACCTAAAACCGCTGCTTTTACCACAACCCTGGATTATGATAAAGGCGAATCTTTTTTGTACAGGCAAAACGATTCTGCTTTTTACTACTTCAATAAAGTCGCGGCCAGCCAGAAAGATAGTTTACTGGTTGCCCTGGCTTATAATAACATGGCCGTGATTCAATCTGACGCAGGCGACTATTTCGGCGCACAGGAAAGCCTGCTGTTATCGCTTCAATATCTCAATGAGCAAAAGAAACTGGACTACAACTGCCTCTCTTCCGACTATAACGAACTTGGCACCAGCAGTCTTAACCTGAAAAACTATGACGCTGCGCTCGACTACTACAACCATGCTTTACAGTTTGCAACTGACGCAGATGCTAAAACCATTGCCTTAAACGACAAGGCTGTTGCTTACTGCAAAAAGCAGCAGTACGGTGCAGCGATCGCCATTTACGATTCCATTATTAACAGCAGCCGGAATAATAAGAAAGAGTATGCGCGGGTATTGTCTAACCTGGCCAACGTAAAATGGCTGCAAAATTCCGGTTACGAGGCAGCACCTGAACTACACGCGGCACTGCAAATCCGCCAGGATGAGCAGGATGACTGGGGGCTGAATGCCAGTTATGCGCACCTGGCTGATTACTACCGTCAATCCCGGCCAGATTCTGCCCTGCTCTATGCCCGTAAAAGGTATGCTGTTGCGCAGCAGTTGAATAGTCCGGATGATGAATTGGAAGCACTGGAAAAAATCATTCCGCTGAGTGCGCCGGGAGAAGTGCAGCAGTATTTTACACGCTACCATTATTTAAGCGACAGCCTGCAAACCAGGCGCAATGCTGCGAAGAACCAGTATGCCCTGATTCGTTATGACGCGGAAAAAAATAAAGCTGACAACCTGCGTTTGCAGAAAGACAATACAGAAAAAAGGATCCAGATTATACTGCAGCGGGTGTTTATTGGGGGCATCGTTGTTCTTCTGGTCATTGTGTTATTTATGATCATTGCCTGGGACCGCAAGCGAAAGCAGCAGTCGGAGAATGCCATGCGCGAGCTTCGGCTTAAGACTTCCAGGAAAGTGCACGATGTGGTGGCGAATGGGTTATACCAGGTGATGACACAGGTGGAACACAACAAGCTGCAGAAAGAGCAGCTGCTGGATGAAATAGAAAAGCTGTACGAACAATCGCGTGATATTTCTTATGAGCAACCGGAACCTGAGCCGGTTGATTACCCTACAGCACTGGCGCAATCACTTCAATCATTCGGGAATGAGCATACCAAGGTATTGGTTGTAGGCAACGAGGCCGCCTTATGGGCGACTGTAAACGACCAGGCAAAAAAAGAACTGAAACACGTATTGCAGGAACTGATGGTGAACATGCGCAAACACAGCGAGGCACAAACCGTGGTCGTAAAATTTGAACGGAAGGGTAACCGGGTAAAAATTCAATATACAGATGATGGCGTGGGAGTGCCTGCTGCATTTAGTTATGGCAATGGATTAACCAATACGGAAAACCGTATTAACAGCATTAACGGCCAGATTAATTTTACCGGCAATACCCCCAGGGGATTGAAAATTGAGATTCATCTTCCAATTGCTTAAACCTCCGCATGATAACAAAAGTATTAATAGCAGAAGACCACGAAAGTGCAAATATCTCTGTACAGGCAACACTTGACGAATTGCAGATTCCCCATACGGATTATGTTTATTATTGTGATGATGCACTTGACCGGATAAAGAACAGCAAGCTGCGTAACGACCCGTATGATTTGCTTATCACAGACCTTTCATTTGAAGAAGACACAAAGGCACAGCAACTTGCAGACGGAGCAGCACTTATTGAGGCTGCAAGAAAGATACAACCAGAACTGAAAGTACTGGTATTTTCTGCAACACGTGAGGCTGCAGTTATCGAGAAGTTATTTAACAAGCTGGATATTGACGGTTATGTGCGTAAAGCAAGGAACGACGCAAAAGAATTGAAACAGGCGATCGCCAAAATTGCCGTTAACCAGCGCTATTTCCCAAGACACCTGATGGAGCTGATTAAACAGAAGAATACCTATAACTTCAATGATTTTGATATAGCCGTATTATCGCTGCTGGCCAGGGGAACACGGCAGAAAGATATTCCTGAACACCTGCAAAAGAAGCAGATTAAACCATCCGGATTAAGCAGTGTGGAAAAGCGGCTTAATCAAATGAAGGAAGCATTTGGGTTTTCAACCAACGAGCAGCTGGTGGCTTTTTGCATAGAAACGGGCGTTATTTAAGATTGAAAAGTTTAAGGTCGTTTACGGTTTCCCATAAAAAACAGTGTTTAACAGCAGCTACTTTTGAAACATAAACACTGCAACATGAAAAAAGGATACTACGTTTCAAAAGTAGCACAAGACAATGGTGATCATGAGGTGCATGCTGAAGATTGCGCCTGGCTGCCCAAGCCTACACACAGAACATACCTCGGGCAATTTGATAACTGTGCCGATGCCGTACGTGAAGCTAAGAAATACCATAACCAGGCAAACGGTTGTATATACTGTTCCAAACCTTGCCACACGCAATAACATATGCCTTGTGGTGTATTGTGAAAACGTTATCCGTACCGGCAAATGAAAACGCTTTTATTTGTTTTACTGTTGCTCAGCAACATTAAATGTGGCAACACCACTACAACGGTGTATGTATGTGATAGTACCGGTGCCATCAGGTATCACTACAAAGCAAATTGCCGCGGTTTAAGCAATTGCCAGCACCGCATTGTACAAACCACACTGGAAAGCGCCCAGAAAAGCAATAAAACGCTCTGTAAATGGGAGCAATCTGCACGCTAATCATCAACTCATGAAATACTGGTGTTACCGGGTAGTAAAAAAGCTACGGTGGCTATCCGATTTCCGTAAACCCCGTTTTGCCAGCCTGGACTGCATAGACCTGGTGGTGGAAAACAGGCAATTATTGCTGCTAAGCTGGGATACTGTTCATGCAGGCAAAATACGCGTTAGTCCGGGCAACATTGTATACCGCAAACGAAACGGCGCCGCCGTATGCAGCCTGCCTGCAGGCACAGCCTGTGTTACAATCAAACTGAGTAATGTTTGGCGATCTGTCAAAACAGTATTACCGCTTAAACACGTACATATAGATGCGCAAACGCTACACTATTTCGATGCAGTTTTTCTTAACGCACTAACCTGTTCTATTGCAACTGTGCAACCTGGTTTTACCATGCCAGCTATTCAGCTAAAAAAGCTGCAACTGCAGCTACCGCTGACTATCAACGCTGCAGTATATAGTATATCCATTAATCAACCTCAACTGACCTACTATGTCCCGTGATTTTTACCGGAGCTCACCACCTTCATTTCTTATGCGCTTATTCTGGAAAGCTGCAGGTGCAGACCGTTACATACTTGAGCGCAGCACTTATGGCGACCAGGTGAAATACCTGTGCCTGGGCGGCATTATTGTAGCAACAGGGCTTATGGCCGGCCTTGCAGGCGGGTATGCCTTCTATACCATTTTTGAGCCGCGGGGCAATGCCATCAACTCCTTTAAAACGGCGGCAGATATTAGCGGTAATTACAACAGCATTGATATACCCACGATGCTGAAAGCGCTGGTATTTGGCATTATATGGGGACTAATGATATTTAACCTCGACCGGTTTATTGTTTCGAGCACAGGTAAAGGAGATGGCACTGAAGAAATAACGCGGAAAGAATTGAAGGGAGCCCTGCCAAGGTTATTCATGGGCGCTATCATTGCTATGACAATATCAAAGCCGGTTGAGATAAGAATGTTTAAAACCGAAATAGATATCAAGCTGCATGAGAAACAGATTGAACAACAGCAGGCATATAAGGCAAAAACCGATTCAATTTTCAATAGCGAGATTGCAAAGAAGGAAAGCGGGATTGAAAAGATAGAAGCAGAATTAACAGATAAACGACAACGTTACAAAAAACTGGAGGATGACTATATTAAACAATGCGAAAATCGCTACCCCGGCCCCATAGCAGCTGCCATCAAACAACAGATGGATGCACTTGCCCAGGAAATTAAAGCACTCGAAAACAGTCCTGAATATGTAAAAGTAAAAGGCGAAAAAGAAGAAATTGAAAAAAGAAGGGAAGCTGCATTAAACCAGAGCCAGAAGTATGCTGCGGGCCTTGACGGGTTGCTGGAACGCATTAAAATATGCCATGAAATTTCCGGGCCTGTCATTTCCTTATTCATTACCCTGCTGTTTATGGCCATCGAGCTCACACCGATCTTTTTTAAGCTGATGCTGATCAAGAGCCCGTATGACTATATGGAAGAGAATATCAAAGAGCTGATTAAAGCAGAAAACGGGATTGAGATACAGTATAATTATTACCAGGACAGGGAAGGGCATGAAAGAGATAAAATAGTGCAACACCAGGTACTGCGGTTGCTGAAGGAAAAAATAGCCCTGCTGGAGGCGCAAAGCCAGTTAAGCGAAGCAGCATTAAACCGGTGGACAGACAAAAAGAAAGAGCAGATTCATGACAACCCGGAACTTTTTGTAAACGAAACACAGCCACAGGATAAAGGCTTAGCGGTATGAGCCAGCACAACAGATCCTGGATGTTTTCACCCGAAAGCTTTGTAAGGCTATTGGGTGCTGAGTACTCGCTGATGCGCAGTGCAGGAGTTCTGCAACGGTTTTATATTTCTTCGTTGCTGATTGTAGCCATTATGCTGCTTACCTGGCTAAGCGTACGATATGCCATAGACCTGCTGTTTCATGCTATTATTATAGAAATAGCACTTGCCATATTCTTTTGCCTGCTGTGGTTTGCATTTATATTTTCCTGTTAAACACATTTGCAAAAGAAAACAGCAGCAAGGGGATATTTACTTTTTCCAATGTCATCCGCATGGGGTTTATTGCATTCATGGGCTTTTTGCTTGCACAGCCGCTGGTTATTTCGCTGTATGCATCTAAACTATTACCAGCTGTTGAGCAATACAAGCAACAACTGCTGCTGTCGCACACAGCTAAAATTGATGCGATGGAGCAAGGGGAGATCGATAAGCTCATCGCCAGGAAAGCGTACTGTATGCAGCAGAAAAACACCTACGGCACAACTGTGTATAATATTGAGCTTGCTGCCATAGACAGCGGCATACAACGCATACAGCAAAGAATGGAAGCTTTCAGCAATGCAGCACAACAAACCATCGGCCGTAACAGCTTCTTCCTGTTTCGCGTACAAAAAGTTCACCACAGGAACCCGGGTGCATGGTTGCTGACTTTGGCGATTGTACTATTGTTTTTACTGCCCGGTTACCTGGTGTATACCTTATCGAGTAAGCACGAATATTACCAGCTGAAAAAACAACATGAAAAGGCGTTGATACTTGATGCCTATAAATTTTTCACCGACCGGTATTGCACATTGTTTGATGAGCCGGTAAGTATTTTTACCCGGTATGAGGATCCTCCCTTTAATACCAGGCGTAAACAACCGCCGGCTGCTGCACACACTGCTGATTTTCTTCAAAAATACCTTGAACAGCCTTAGTTTATATTAACTGCAATGGACTATACAAAGGACTATTACAGCATACTGGGTGTCGATAGCAAATGCACGCCGGAAACCCTGCGTGCAGCTTACCGCCGTTTGGCCAACCAACATCACCCGGATAAAAATCCTGGAGATGCTGCCGGGGCAGAAGAGCGCTTCAAAGCAATCAATGAGGCATATGAAGTGCTGAGCAATGAGATTAACCGGGCTGTGTATGATGAATACCGGGCAGCACATGAACAAGTCACACAACTGAAACCTGCAACAACACACAACCCTGAACCCGTTTTTGAACCTGGCAAAACAACCAGGACCAAAACCTACACAGTAGTACACGAACAAAAAGTATATGTACAGGGCACCATTGATATCAAGTTCCAGGGCGAGCCGGAGTTAACTGATACCTATGCCCAACAATGGGAACAGCGGTTTACGATCATTCCTACAGAAGTATTGGCAACCATCTTCTCATCACATATTTATAACGATCCGCCAGCTGAATACCTGCAAGCTTATGCGGCCGCACACTCCATGGCTACACCTTTAAAACAGCCGGTTACCTGCAGGGTGATGAATGCAGGTGAACAGGAATATTACCAGCTTTGGTTATACGACATTCGTGTACAAGACCCTGTGCTGAAAGATATGGTACGGCATGAAGCACAGAGTTTTGGCACCTTGCAGGGACAAATGTTTGGTTATGTATTGCACCAGTACGAGGAAAACATAACGGAAGAATATACGGAGTATTCCGGCCCTACCGGGCGTGTGGAGACGAAAACCGATTCAGATTACATTTATACCAGGCAGGAATTTTATGCACCGGACGGTAGTACTTATTGGGCAAACTGGAAAAAGTACAGGATATATAAGCCTAAACCCGGCACACCGAAAACAGACCCCACCACCAAGACACCTGTTTACAAGGATGACGACCGAAACCAGTCTGCCTGGTGGTGGCTGGTAGCATTGCTCCTCATTGTAATCATAAGGCCAGGGATCCTGCTTATTCTTGCTCCTTTCCTATTTCCGTTGCTGGTCATTTTACTGGCGCGGATTGCTTCCCTGTTTGCCAAACTGCTGCCGTGGCTGGGGGCCATTATAACCTGCCTGCTGTTGTTTTCTGCAATGTTTTCGCTGTTGCATACATCACACCGTGCAATGCGTGTTGTTCCACGCAGAAGTCATGCGCACATCAATTCAGCAAGAGATGTTGTGCAGGGGCAGAATCAGCAGGCAGATACCATCATTCGCCATAATCTTCAATGGGAAGACAGGGATAGTACTCACTATGCCATACAACTTTCCATACCATCGTCTGCCATACATCAATCGGCCATTGCGCATGAACAAATGGATGAACAACAGTATGCTGCGCTGGGTATTGGCGCGGTATACCGCTCTATGCTGCAAACCGATGATATTTATATAACATCTATGGCAGGCAGGTTCGATTCGTTGGCTAAAGCCAGGTTTCTTGACCGGCAACATGAGGCATCAATGATTGTGTCTTGCATTCAATCCATACCCTATGCACTGGTAGTAAACAAATCCTGTTATGACAACTATACTGATAGCTACGTAAATCAATACCTCTCGCGCTGCAATGGTGATTGTTGCAAGGGATACTCAAAATTTGGTGTACAATCACCTGTAGAATTTATGGGTGATTTAAAAGGAGATTGCGATACAAGGGCCCTCCTGTTGTATGATATACTGGGCAAGCTGGGTTATAAAGTAGCACTGCTGACCAGCACTTATTATAAACATGCATTGATTGCCGTTGACCTTGATGAACCACCATCAAACACTGCCATAGCCATCCCTGTTAACGGAGCACACTATTATTTATGGGAAACTACTGCTACCGGGTTTGGCCCCGGACAAATTCCTGCCAACCTTGCTGATATTAACCGCTGGAACGTAACATTACTTCAATAACACATACAACAATGAAAACATTTTTACCCACACATATTATATTTACTTTTCCACTGCTTATTGTTCAAAGCTACCTGGTTATTTATGTAAGCCTGCTATTATTGCGGCGCATGAAACTATTGAAACGACCCTACAGCGGGATGAACGATGCGGAGACGCTGCCGGCAGCCTTTATCCTGCTGGGCGTATTGATCATCTCTTCTGCCAACGCGCCTGCGCTATTCCAGGCTGTAAAATCCTTCGGTGAAACATATACTTCTATAACGGAACCTTTTCTGCTGTTTTACGCCAGGTCGTTCCTGGTTACCCTGTTCACCAGCCTGCTGTTTATTGCCCTGAACTTTGTGAACCTGCGTTTTTTGTTCCGGGCTGACTACCCGGTACCAAACTTGCCGGTAAACCTTCTGATCTGTGCAATAGGCGTTGGCTTCGCCATAATTTGCTGGTATACATGCAGGGAGGTTTTAGATAATATGACGCCCCAATACATCAATTTCCGGTAAAAAGAGTGGTGTATTTCTTAAAACACAAAAGCAATGCTTCTGCACTGCTTTTGTATTTCACTGATGATTATTTAGCTACGTACCCGCTAACGCTCCAGGTAAGGCACATATTGCTCGTCGAAGGTGCCATCAGCATAGAGATCGATGAGACCGTAGCCGGGCGGGGTTTCGCGCCTGTTGCCATTCCACCAGGCACCGCTTACCGCGCCGTCGCAGATGTAGGTGACATTGTTGTAGACCACTTTGTCGCGTATGTGGATGTGGCCGCTCAGGCACAGTTTTACGTTCGGGTGCTGTACAAACAGTTTGGTTAGTTTGGCGATATCGGTGTGCATATCGCCGCCGGTGAACTCCCACCTGTTTACAATATTGTCTTCGATCATCAGGGTAGCAGTGAGCAGGGGAATGTGCGAGAGTATGCAAACCGGCGTTGTGGCAGGCAGTTGTGCCAGCTGTTGCTCCAGCCAGGTATACTGCGCATCGCCCAGTTTGCCGATGTACCAGGTATTGTCGATATCGAGGTGTACGCTATCCAGCACAATAAATTGCCAGCCTGCCTGGTTAAATGTATACCAGGGTGCTTCCATTTTCAGTTGCTTCAGGCTGTACTGCTTGCCGTAGGCAGGATCTCCCTTGGTGCCCTCTTCATACCACCAGATGTCGTGGTTGCCAAGGCAATGTTTCATGGGTATGTGGCAGTGTGCTTCAATAATGCTGTGCCATAACTTCCATTCGGCTTCAATGGTAGGCAGTTGCTCTTTATTCATATCGAAAACAGTGTCTCCACCATTCAATACCAGGTCAACTTTAGGCGATTGCTGGTGGATATGTTCGAGGCAGCGTACAAATTTCTCCGGTGCATTCAGTTCGCCTTTCAGGTGCACATCGGTAATATGCGCCAGTCGCAATACCGGTTTGGCAGAACGCGGGGCTGTAGCTGCTGCAGCAGCTGCAGGTAATACAGCAGGTGCTACAGAAAGTGCACCGAGCGTTTTTAATAATGTTCTTCTTTTCATAAGTTTTTTTTATCGGGCAGCAGCTCCTGTTGCATCCAGTATTTTATGAAACAATTCTGTGTTTTCGTATACACCACGGAACAGCTGTGAACCGGGACCGTAAGCAAATACCGGTACGGGTATGCCGGTATGGTCGTTGGTGGAGAAGTTACCGGTTACATAGCCTTTGCCGAAGTCACCGCCCAGCAGCGATAAGCCGCCTGTTTCATGATCAGCGGTAACAATCACCAGTGTTTCACCATCTGCATCGGCGAATTGTAAGGCACGGCCAACTACCTGGTCAAAGTCCATTACTTCGGTAGCCACATAGGGCAGGTTGTTGGCATGGCCGCCATGATCAATCTGCGCGCCTTCGGTCATCATGAAGAAACCGGCTTTGTTGCGTTTGAGAATGTTGAGTGTTTTATCAAAAGCTTCCTGCAGCCAGGGACCGCGGTGGTTAAGCATAGATAATTCAGCCTGACGTTCCATGATAAGCCATTTGCCGGTGGTGGTATCAGGCACATGGGCTACCACGCTGTCGATGTTAAAGGCGCTGTTGCGCAGCCGGGCAGCAAGCGCAGGGGTAAAACTTTTGTTGCCAGAGCCCATCAGCAATTGTACCGGAGCAGCAGCCAGGTCGTTGAAAATAGCAGCAGAGCTGTCGCGCAGTGCACGGTGCGCATAAAAATCGGCCGGGGTGGCGTCGGTTACATCACCGCAGGTAACCAGGCCGGTTGTTTTTTTGAGGCGGTTAAAATATACCGGCAGCAAGGTAAGTGCGCGGCCGGTATGGTCAACCCCAACAAAGCGGTTATTGGTTTTTACGCCCGATGCAATGGAGGTAGAACCAGGAGCAGAATCAGTGATGTAGTTATCGTGTGAGCTGGTTTTAGATAAACCCATGTTGCGGATATTAAAAATATTGAGCTGACCACCATTGGCTGTGTAGCCGCTGTACAACTGTGCAAGACCGGTTCCATCGCCAATGAGCAGGATAACATTCTTTGCTTTCTTTTCTGCACCGTCGCTTGCAAAGCTGGGCTGGTAAGCAGTGTAAGGCGCTGCAGGATTGGTATAGCTATTCGCCGGCAGGTTGTTCAGGAATGCCGCGAGGTCGTGGATATGATCGGTGTTAAGGTAATCGATACCCAGTTTCATGAGCTGGTACCAGGCATTCACCACATCGGGTGTAGCCCAGAAACGGATAGGCTTGCCGTGTTTGTGCGCATCTTCAACCAATGGCTTTAGTTTAGCGATATCCGGTGCAAGGATATTGCTTTTGCCATTCCATTCGCTGAAGCGGTGAAAATCGGCGCTGAGCATATCAATTTTAGGCCAGGCATCATCAGGATAGGTTTCACCTACATTGCCATCGAAATGAATGAACGCCGGGTACTTGCTGTATTCCGTTTTAGGCGGGCGGGCACCGGTGAGTACAAAATGTACCTGGCGGTTATTTACCAGGTTGGGGTACCTGGAAATGGCAGCCATTACGCGGCTGATGGTAACAAGGGAATCATTTTTTATATCGATGAGTAGCTGCAGTTTGCGGGTAGTATCTGCATATGGGTGGCCATTGTGTGCCACCACCATCTGGTTCAGCAGGCGCAGGTACAGTGAATCAAAACTGCGGTGTACACCATTGGGCTGAATTTTCTCGTGCGATACCAGCAGGGAATCTTTGTAAGCATATACATCGGCTTCAATAGAGCCGAAGCCTGCATAATAAGCGGTTAAAAACGGGATAGTGTTTTCGTAATCATTGTGCGAATGTGCGTTGGCAACCGTGTACTGCACAGGTTGCGCCATGGCCAGGCTGGTATAACAACTCAATACCCAGCAACAGATTTTTTTCATGCGATTCATTTTGAGAATAATTTCCGGGAGCAGCAGCTTGGTTGCAGATAACAAGCGGCAAAATAAGCATAGTTTGTTCCATGCAGCCGCCATTTTTAGAAAAGGATACAAAAAGATAACAGGCGGCCATCACCAGCTGCTGTCTGAGCTGTTATGGCCGCCTGTATTTTGTTTAATTAAACCATTGCTAGCAGGGTTTGCAATACCATTAAAACGGGTACCCGATAGCGAGGTTGTACACGAGGTTTTGTTTGCGCCAGTCGGCGTCGCCGAAATTAACCTGATTAATTACCCATTTTGACCCGGTGGTAACAAACGGTTTACGTATGGGGAAGGCGGCATCAAAACGTATCACGAAAAACTTGATGTCTACACGCAAACCAACACCTGTGCCTACTGCAAACTGATCCAGGAAATCGCTGCTAAACTTACCGCCAGGCCTGGTGGGGTCATCGTGTGTAAGCCATATATTGCCTGCATCGGCAAACACGGCGCCATATAATACAGATATCAGCCGCGCGCGCAGCTCGGTGCTCATCAGTATTTTTATATCACCCGGCTGATCGGGCAGATAGCCTACTACAGCTGCATTACCGCCATAATAATTTCCCGGCCCCAGCGAGCGCGCACGGAATGCACGGATATCGTTTACACCACCGGCAAAGAATGATTTAACAAATGGCAAAGCTATGCTGTTGCCGTACGACCATCCTGCGCCTACCAATACCCTGCTGGCCAGCGTATTGTCGCTTCGCCTGCTGCCTATGCGCAGGTAATGTCTAAAGTCAAATTCAAGCCTGGAATACTCAGAGAACGGTGTTCCGAAAATATTTTTCTCCTTGCCGGCTTTTACGTTGGCCCCTGTCAGCAAACCCAGCACGTTGCCTGATAAATCAACATTGGCGTTGAAATAATAATTGTTGCGGTTACGGTTGGGCGCTGCCTGCGTGTTGATATTGAAGTTGTAGTTGCTGCCGATGATAAACTGGCGTTCTATACTGCGTGCTAGCGTAATATTGGTGTCCAGCCCTTTCTGGAATGCAGAATCAATTTTGGTAGGCTTTACATAATTTATGGAAATAAGATTGAGCTGATGTTCTTTGGTAATGGTTTCGCGCCATATATATCCAAAGCTTGCCTTGGCAGAACTCAAGGTATATTGATCTGTACGGTTATACAGTTCATAACCTGCGTTAATTCTTGTCTGGGGTACAAAACCGCCGTTGGTTTTAAACTGCACAGGCCCCACCACGCGTGGCATCAGCAGGTTTAAATCAACACCCACGCGGCTGATATTTATTTTTTTCTGCTGCCCTGCATACTGCTTTTCAAAGCCTCCGTAAAGGGAGGCAGTAAATAATTCAGCTCCTTTAAAAAAGTTGCGGTTACGCCAGCTGAGGGTTAAATCGGTACCGTTGGCGTTGTTGGATTTGGTTAGTCCTGATACTTCAAACCGAAGTGATTTTTTAGGCGCCGGGGTTAAGTAGTAAAAGGTATTGAGCTTGTATACACCCGGTGTATCAACCGGCTGAAAGCGGGCTTTTACAAAACGGTACACCCCCAGGCTCACGAGCCTGTTTAAGGAAAGATTGTGCGCCTTGCGGTTATAGGGATCGCCTGGCTTAAAAATCAGTGCGCGGCTAAATACTTTCGGGTTGAATTTCCTGTGCGGATCATAAATATAATAGTAATCGTATTTCACTGCCCGCTGCCTGGCCCTGCGTGCGGTGGTATCTGCACTCAGGTTGTAATCAGCATATACCAGTACATCATTGATGCGGTATATCTTTGTCGCATTCACGGGAGTGCCGGGCTTTATTTTCAATGTCATATCCAGCCGGTGGTTGCCGATAGAAGAATCCACATCGTACAACAGGTAATTGGGACTGAAAAAGTAAAAGCCACGTTCCTTTAAGCGTTCATCAATACGCGCGTATTCATTTTTGATATTATCCAGATCGTAGGGCTTGCCAACACGTGTAAGCGCGCGCCTGCGTTGCCGTGCAATGGCCTTGCTGATATCGCTTGAATCAGCAGGATATTTAATGCTGTTGATCACATATTGCGGATAAACGGTAACGTTGTAGGTAATCCTGCCTTTCTTTTTCTTCACCGTTGTATCAAAACTTAATTCAGAGCGGAAATATCCCCTGTTCTCCATCCTGTTCTGCAATACATCACTGTTTTTCTGAACGTTTACACTGCTCAGCAGTACCGGCTCTTCGCCCAGCTTGCGGCGTACAAAACCACCCCAGTTATAAAACAGTAATTTGAACTTGATACCGAGAAATGATTTATTGGGTGCAGGGCGCACCAGTCCGGCCAGCTCTGAACGCAGCGCTTTTTTATCGTATTTCACACTATCGTTCACGCCTTTCAGTTTTACATCGGCGCCCATGTACAGCGCATCACCATCGGGCACATGTTTCGTGGTGCTGCAACCTGCGGCCACGACAAGCAATATTAAACAGCAGTATATGTAATAACCTTTCTTCATTTGCCTGAATCAGCTTGTTTACCGGTTCCTGATGTATTGTTTGGATTGCTGGGAGGATTTTGTGGGGCACGTTTCTTACGCCTGTTTTCCCAGTATTTTTTCTTGGACTGGAAGAGTTCCCAGAAGCGATCGTAATCGAGCGTGAAAATGAAGGTAAGACCGGTTTCCACCACCTGCCCTTCTACTACCGCATCATATTTGTTTCTGCGATAACCGCGAATCATATACCGGCCATTCTTGGTAAGCTGGTAATCTATCGCGATATCACCGGCAATATTGGCCGCATTCTGCTGCTGCTCCGCAGCGGGGCCTTCCAGCTCAAAGTTGCTGCCCACGCTCACTTTCAGCCTGTCGCTGAGCAGCGATTTGGAAACACCAACCGTTAAATCGGTTTTTGTTTCGCGCTGGCCGGTAGTGTAGTCGTCTTCCGAGTTTAATCCAAAATTCAGATCCACACCTTTAATAAGGCTGCCTGCCAGCTGGTTCAGCTGGTCGGTAAGAATATTGCTTACGCTCTGGCGTATGCGTGTGTCGGTGCTGGTAGATGCTGTTGCACTCTGCAGGGGGTCCTGCTGTACAAAGCGACCCAGCAGCAACAAGGCGAATACCTGCTTGTTCATTTCCGATTCATCGGTACGCAGCTGTTCGAGTTTGGTTTCTACTTCCTTGTACTGGTTTTGCTGCTCTTCAGGCAAGGCAATGTCAAAGCTGATAATGGGTTTCAGCAATTCGCCTTTCATTTTCAGCAATACCTGGAAGGGCAGCCGTTGTTTAAAACGGTTTACATCTGCACCTGAACGGCCTGCCAGCTGGTCTTCCACCAAATCGATGGGCTGTGCTTCTATTGAATACACACCGGTGATGTCAATATTGGCCTGCATGGGATCGCCAGTCCAGGTAATGGTGCTGCCGTTCTGTACGGTGAATTTCTTTTTCAGTACACTCAGCGTTACCTGGTACGAACCATCGTGCAAACGGTAATCACCTGTGAGGCTCATTTTGCCGCTTTCATCCATACTGGCTGCGAGATCGGCCTTGCCGCTTATTTTCAATGCATCGCCATTCA
Source organism: Deminuibacter soli (assembly GCF_003412455.1). GTDB lineage: Bacteria > Bacteroidota > Bacteroidia > Chitinophagales > Chitinophagaceae > Deminuibacter > Deminuibacter soli. The sequence continues at coordinate 14,668 of NZ_QTJU01000008.1, forward strand.
GCTCATCAATTACCAGTGTAAACTTCGCAGTGCTGTCTGTTTCAATGGTGGCATTTACATCCATACCGCTGAGCGCGGTAATGGGTTGCAGCGCCAGCGTATCTGCTGCGTTTTGTGCTGAATCGCGTTTGGCAGTAGGGTCAATAAAATGTACAATACCTTCCCTGCTTACTACTTCTGGATTTTCAGAGGGCAACACAAAAGTGAAATCGGTTTGCTTGTTGGCTTTAAGCCTTGCATCAATTTCAGGCGCATTCATCGAGCCGGTTACGTCGATACCCACATCCATGTTCAGCTTGCCGTAAAACATGGGATTGTCTTTCTTGGTAGCATTCACTAACCTGAAATTGGTAGCGCGCAGAATCAGGTCAAACGTAGGATTGGTGAAATCTGCAAACCCGATGGTGCCATCCAGCACCGCTTTATTGTTCGCAGAATCTGCCAGCGTAAAGGCATTGAATTCAATACCGTTGCTGTTTACATCAATGCGTTCGTTGGTGAGCCTGAATTTTTCGCCCAGCATGGTGGGCTGTATAAATGCATCGTGAAATTGCAGGTTGCCATTGATATCAGGTTTCTGCAAGGTACCGGCCATGGCTATATTGCCGGTAAGGTTACCGCCAATATCTTTTAACTGCCCGGCAGCAAATGCCTTTGCAATAGCCAGGTTCATGCGTTTGATGGCCAGCTGCATATCCATGCGGCTTTCACCGGTATAATATTTACCATCAAGCTGTATATCAGTGTTGTTGCCGGTTAAACCCACATTGGCTGCATAGGTATTGGCCTGCTCGTTGTTCACTTTGATAACAGCATTACCCAGTGTATCTTTTTTGTAGCTAAGATTATTAATAGCAAGATCTGACGTAAACACCGGGTTCTTCATTACATCTTTTATCTCGGCCTTGCCGTTGATTACACCATCTACCAGCAGCGAATCCTGTTCTGCAAAACTGGTGAGCGTTTTTATGTTGAAGTCTTTAAAGCTTACATCAATTGGCGATGCAGTAGTGCCTTGCGGACTGTTGATCGCAAACTCCTGGCCACCTTTGCTCAGTGCAAAGTTGTGTACAATAATGCCGGTGGTATCATATATAATCGCATTGTCGGGCGAAACCGTCCAGGGTTCGTAGTTCAGGCGCAGACTGTCTTTATCAAACGCCAGGCGAAGGCTATCGCCCAATTGTTTTAACTGTACGCCCAATGCATACCGCTCCTTGTTATTTTTATCCTGCAGATGCAGCGTGGCGTAAATAGTACTGTCTGCAATACGGCCATTCAGGGCAGTCTGGTTTACATAAAAGCTTTTGCTGCCTGCTTTCTGTAAGGTAAGGCCATAGGTTAGCTGTTTGGGTTCGGTTACTGCGAACACATGTGTATTCTGTATCACCTGTTCGCCGTATTGAATTTTGGGTGCGGCCATATCCAGCTTCAGCAGGTTGTCGCTGCTGGCATAATCAATATGGGCACCTATCGTATCAGTGCCTTTCAGCTGCGGCATAAACTGCAAAACCAGCGGCGAGGTTTGCAGCAGCATGTTTAAGCGCCAGTTTTGCGGTGTAAAGGCTGTGTCTTTAAACCCGGGTATGCCGTAATACTGGTGAATGGTATGCTGCAAAGCAGTGCCCAACTCGGTGAGTTTGTATTTACCGGCCAGGTCAAGCCGGCCCATTTCCGCGCTTATTGCAACATATTGTGAATCCTGGCTATGGTGTGCGGCCAGCAACAGGCTGTCTGTTTTCAGCAACACAGAATCGTGTACAAATACCAGGTCTTTGATGGTTAAACGGCCCTGTAAAGTATCGGGATTGGTATTGGCAAAGTCTGCATCAATTTTGCCGTGCAGCGTCATGGTATCTTTTACCAGGTGCAGGGCATTAAAGTTGGCAGTGTCGAGTGTTAGTTGCAACTGCACTGCAGGAAACTTACCCACTTTTGTATCGGCAGTAGATTGCAGTGCAAAATGCAGGTTGGGATCAGTCATAGCTGCCTGCAGTTGTGCGAGGCCCTGTTTTATATTTCCCTGCATGGTAAGGCCATGATAGTTATATCCGCGCACAGCAGCCTCTGCCAGCTTGGCGTGCATGGTAGCCGTCATGGTTTTGTAATTGGTGCCTGCGCCGTTTACATCGGCACTGAGGCTTACAATGCCTACATTCTTTTCCTGTTTCATCAGGTAACCTACATTCACCTTGTCGGCAGTAAGCTGCGCGGTATAGGCTGCGCCGTTGTTTTTGAGACTGCCTTTTACGGCAATATTACCCCGGCTGGTGCGTGCATTTAAATTAGCGAGGAAACTTTTCATGGTGCCTTTGAAATAACCGGTAGCACTCATGGTTTCGGGTATGCGAAAGGTAGATGGTAATGATTTGGGCGGTGCAAGATTAACAATGTCTGCACTGGTAGTGGTCGCTTTTTTCAGCTGTATATCATAATAGGCAGTTTTTGCATCGGGCAAGCCTTTCATGCTGCCCTGCATTTGCAGTGCGGTACTGCCAATACCACTGAATTCAAGGTTGCCGATATGGATATCTTTTACATACCCTTTGGCATTACCCGCAAAATGAATGGTGCTGTTGCGGTATTTGCCAAGCTGTGCATTGAGCATGGGTACAGCGGTTACTACATCATTCACGGCAATGTTGGTGCTGTCTATCAGCATATCTACATATACCTCACCCGGCTTTTTGCTGATGCTTTCTACAGAAGGATATTTCAGCAGCAGCTGGTTGTGCAGCTGCGAATGTGGCGTTTGCACTACCAGGTTTCGCAGTTGTGCCTCATGCTGGTTGTATAAAAATTCGGTTCCTGCTCTTTGCAATACAAAGCCGCTTTTTTCTGCGAAACCCAGCTGGTCTATTTTTCCTTTGTATTCAACCGGTGTAAATGACAATGCCGATGCGTTCACATTAATAGAGGTGATGTTCATGTGACTGTAGTCCATCCCCTTCTTCAGCTGCGGCATATTGTTATCATCGTAGGCCAGGCTGTTGTTTTTGAGGTTGAGCGCTGCCAGCGTAAAACGCCAGTTGAGTTGCTGCACACTGTCTGCCACATGCTCCACTTTTTTTACGATCAGTGGTTTCTGCTGTTTATCCAGCGTAACTGCAGCATGTGTTTCTTCCAGGTCAATGCGTTTTAAACTGATGGCGGTATGTGCGAGATCTATTTTATCGGTGAACACATTAAACAGCTGCATATTTACCACGGAGTGCATGGCAGCAATTTCATCATCATACTGCACTTTCAGGCGTTGCAGCATAATGGTGTCCAGCCTAATAGATGCCTGTATGGGACCGGTATTGGTTGTATCAACCGGCACAGGCGCTACTTTCAGGGTAGGCTTGTAGGTGCGTATGCGGGTGCTTACATCTGCCAGGTGTATACCCGGGATGGACACGACCATATGTGTGGGATCAAACTCGTTGATCTGTGTGCGGAAATCGCCGAGGTATAAATGAAATTCATTACCCGTAGCATCATCCTGGTAGCTGGCGCTGATGCGTTTCAGGCGCACGGTGCCCAGCTTAAACTGCATACCGCTGCTGGTGTCTGCCGGCGCAGTAGCTGTATCTGAATCGCCGGAGAATGCTTTGGTAATAAATTCATAGTTGAATGTTGTATCCGGCTGTATGCGGCGTACATTGGCCTTGATGTTTACCAGCTCTACATAACTCACAACCACCTGTTTCTTCAGTAGTTTCAGCAACGCAATATCTACACGCAGGGTATCGCCGGAGAGCAGCGTATCGCGGTGCTGGTCTTCGAGGTAAATATGTTCCAGTACAATGCGTTTGGGAAAATTAATAGCAAGGCGGCCGATGCTCACTTTTGTTTTGAGCTTTTTTTCGAGGTAGGCAACGGCTTTATTCTTGGCAAAATTCTGCACAGAAGGTAACTGAATAAGAATCACTGCCAGTATAACGATAAAGAATATACCGGCTATCGTCCATAGAACCACTTTGATAAACCTGCGCAGAAAAAGTTTCAAGGAAAACGGTATTTGGGTAAACTATTCAGTAGGTGCAGTTCCGCTTGCATCACGATGCTTCGGAGATCCTGCCTTCTTTTTTTGCAATAGACTGAAAGCGCCTTTCAGAAGGGTGAACACGCCGAGTTGACGGGTGCTTTTCCATAAGGTTTCTTTCAGGTCGTCGTTTCGTCTTTTGTTTAAGAACATCGTAGTAACGGTACGCATCAGCTTCCACGTACTGCCTGCCACCTTGTTGTTCAGGAAAAAAGGCACCACTGAGCCAACACTGGCCTTAATGGCTTCCTGCGGCAGCTGCTTCCACCTGCCGGCTAAATCCGTTTCCTGCTGTTTCAGGTCAACCTGCACACTACGGATTTTCGCTCTCAGATCATCGAGGTTATTGATGCCTGATAAATCCTTATCAGTTATTGTGGCCATTTTCCTTAGGTTCTGTTTGATCAAAAATTATTTTGATAACGGTGTTTACGATAAACTTCTCCAGTATCCGCTTGCGCATGGCAACCAGCACTATCAGCAGTATAATGTAAAACAGGGTTACAATACCAAAACCCAGAAACAGGCTGTGTGTAAGTGCTGCAAACAGGTACCCTGCCATAATACTCAGGAAGAGCAGGATAAAAAAGCCCAGCACGGCGATGATTAACCCGGCAAACATGGCGCTTGCCAGCTTGGCTATTTTTTCAACGGTTTGCAGTTTAATCAGCAGCAACCTGTTGCTCAGGTACTGCCTTACCTTTTTCCGGGATTCAGCAAAAAACTGTTCCTCTTGTTGTTGCATTGTTCAATTTTTAGGATAGTGTTTCAGCCGCACTGTCGCTGAGGTCAGATACAAAAGATTTGCCCCGCTGTACCCAATCCTTCATATCCTTTTCCCATCCGGTGAGTTTCGATTTCAATTCTTCCGATGTATCTGAAGCAATATCCTTGATCTGCGCAATCAGTTCCTTTCCCTTGTCGCTGCTTAAAAAAATGCCCAGTGCCGCACCTGCTGCTGCACCAATGGCAATACCTGCTATAAATTTCTGGTTCTCTGTCATACACAAGATTTTTACCGTAGGCAAATGAATTTGTTTTAAAGTGGTACAAGCATTGTACCAGTTAAAGAAAATTAAATGGAAAACCGCCAGGACTATAAAGTCAACAGGTACCTGTTTTTAGCCGTTATCATACTATTTTCGGTTTTTCTTTTTTTCAGCCTTATCCAGTTTTTTACCGCATTTCTTGCTGCCACTATCTTTTACGTGCTCAGCAAACCTGCTATGGAATGGCTTATCAAGAAAAGAAGATGGAAAAAAACATCGGCAGCCCTGCTCATGATCCTTATTTCCTTTTTTATCATTCTGCTGCCCATCGGTTTGTTAACCACGCTTTTATACAACAAGGTAATAAGCGTGGTAGAAAATCCCCATATCATTATGGACCCCTTGCGGCATATTGACCAAATTGTTCAGGAACGCTTTCATACCAATCTTATTTCAGACAAAAGCATGGAGAAGGTGCAGGCTTTTGCCACCGTGGTTTTATCGGCTTTGCTTAACCAGGGACTTAACCTGTTTTCCACTATCCTGATCATGTATTTCTTCCTGTACTTTATGCTTACCAGCATTAACAGGCTGGAGGCAGGCATTGTTTTTTTCCTGCCTTTTCCGCGCAGCAAAATTGAAATGTTTGGAAAAGAACTGGTAAAACTCACTTTCAGCAATGCGGTGGGTGTGCCGCTGATATGCCTGGTGCAGGGCTCGCTGGGGTATGCCTGTTATATGATTGCCGGTTTACCCGAAGCCGGCTTCTGGGGCGTAATCACCGGTTTTGCCTCTATTATCCCGGTATTGGGCGCAGGCGTGGTGTGGTTGCCGGTAAGCCTGTATTTCCTGATCACCGGCCATACCTGGCAGGGCATTTTTGTGGTTATCTGGGGCGCCCTGTTTATCGGGCTTTCAGATAATATTGTGCGCTTTGTACTGGCCAAACGCATGGCCGATGTTCACCCCATTGTTACTGTACTCGGTGTAATTATGGGACTGCGTTATTTCGGCATCACCGGGCTTATTTTCGGGCCGCTGCTTATTTCGTATTTCATCATTTTACTGAAGATTTATTATTTCGAATACCAGAAACCGGCACCCCCTAAAGCTGAAAAAGCCAGGCAGCTTATGCCCAGCTATTTTCAGCCGTTTATTGGTGGTAAAACAAAATCTGTAAAAACAAAACGCGGCGGTGCTGCCGGTTAAGCTGCAGTATGTTTTCTTTCTACATTGGGTAAAAATGCCGTAAGCAAACCAATGAGGGGTAAAAACGCACAAAGCTGGTACACATACCGAATACCATGCGCATCGGCCAGGCGGCCCAGTATGGCCGAGCCTAAACCGCCCATGCCAAAGGCCAGACCGAAAAACAAACCGGCAATCATGCCCACTTTACCGGGCAGCAATTCCTGCGCATACACCAGGATGGCCGAGAACGCAGATGATAAAATCAAACCGATGAATACCGATAATATGCCGGTTACCAGCAAACCGGCATACGGTAATGCCAGTGTAAACGGTGCCACGCCCAGGATAGAAAACCAGATCACTTTTTTGCGGCCTATTTTATCGCCTACCGGGCCACCGATAAAAGTGCCGGCTGCAATGGAGAACAGGAATACGAACAGGTATACCTGCGATTGCTGCACACCAATATGAAATTTGTCCATCAGGTAAAAAGTATAATAGCTGGTCATACTGGCCATGTAGAAATACTTCGAGAAAATCAGCAGCAGCAAAATCAGCAATGAGAAGGCTATTTTTTCCCTTGACAAGGCAGGGCGATCGTCAAGCGTTGCCTGTTTTTTAGGCTTCATGCGCGCCATATTACTGCTATACCAGTTACCTACGCGCCATAATACAGCAATGGCCAGCAGTGCTGCAAGTGAAAACCACAGCACATTACCCTGGCCAAAAGGAACAATAATCAGCGCCGCCAGCAACGGCCCCAGCGAGCTGCCGGCATTACCACCTACCTGGAACAGCGATTGCGCCATACCACGTTTGCCGCCGCTTGCCATATAGGCCACACGGCTTGCCTCCGGGTGAAAAATAGAAGAGCCGATACCTACCAGCGCTACAGCGCCCAGCACCAGCTGATAACTGTTGGCCTGCGATAAAAGCACCAGGCCCAGCAGTGAAAAACCCATGCCTATGGCAAGGGAATAAGGCTGCGGCCTGCGGTCGGTAAAACGGCCTACAAAGGGTTGCAACAGGGAAGCCGTTAACTGGAATGTGAAGGTGATTAAACCAAGCTGGCTGAAATTAAGTACCAGCGATTTTTTAACCAGCGGGTAAATGGACGGGATCAGCGACTGGATGGTGTCGTTCAGCAAATGCGAGAGGCTGATCATCAGCAGTACAGGGTAAATAGTCGTTTCTACGCCTGCTGCGGGAGTTTGCACTTTTTGCATGGGTTGGTTAAATAAGAATGAAGAATATCCTGCCTGTGCACAAATCAGCATACATAACACGTTACTGCGCTTGGCGGCAGACAGGTTTTGTATCCGGGTGCGGCAGGCATACCAACCGGGACAACTAAGGTACGGCTTTATTCCAAACCAGCTTCATCGATGGATTGCAAAATAACATCACACACCTGCTCCAGCTCTGCCGGCGTAATACACAGCGGCGGTGCAATGCGCAGGCATTCGGGCGCAAACAAAAACCAGTCGGTGATTAAGCCATTCGCAATACAACGCTGTATTACTTTGTGGTTGGCTTCAAAACAGCTGAATGTAAGCGAGGCCCAGCAGCCTGCGGTGCGCAGTGCCAGTATTTTGGGATGCTGTAATTTTTGTTCAAGTATTACTTCATAATCCTGCACCTGTTCTATCCAGTCGCTTTCGAGCAATACTTCAAGTGCCGCCTTACCTGCTGCGCACGATACAGGGTGGCCGCCAAACGTGGTAATATGCCCCAGCACGGGGTCGCTGGTGAGCGTGTCCATCAGCTTTTTATCTGCAATAAAAGCACCCAGCGGCATACCGCCGCCCAGGGCCTTGCCCAGCAATAATATATCGGGTATTATCTCATATTGTTCAAACGCCCACAAACTGCCGGTACGGCCAAAACCTGCCTGTATTTCGTCGATAATGAGCAGTGTGCCTGTTTCGGTACAACGCTTGCGCAAAGCCTGCAGCCAGGCGGCATTGGGGCGGTGTATGCCGCTTTCTGCCTGTACGGGTTCGGCAATTACGCAGGCAGTTTGCGCATCTATCGCGGCGAGTACTGCTGCACTGCCATAATCGTAGTGATACACTTCGGGCAGCAGGGGCCTGAAGGCGTTGCGCCAGTACTCGTCGCCCATTACACTCAGGGCGCCCTGTGTGCTGCCATGATAGCTTTTGTTGAAAGCGATTATTTTGGTGCGGCCGGTGGCCCTTTTGGCCAGTTTCATGGCTCCCTCGGTAGCTTCAGTGCCGCTGTTGGTGAAATAAACGCTGTTGAGTGAAGCAGGTAATACGCTGGTAAGCAAATGTGCATATGACACCTGCGGACCTTCAATAAATTCCCCGTACACAATCAGGTGCATGTACTGCGCTGCCTGCTGTTGCACGGCCTGTACCACTTTGGGATGGCTGTGCCCGATATTGCATACGCTGAAGCCTGAAATAAGGTCTGTATAAGCCTTTCCGCTTACATCGTACTGGTAAATACCGGCGGCTTTTACCATCTCCAGGCCGATAGGTGCGGGTGAGGTTTGTGCCACGTGACGCAGAAACAGTTGCCTGTTGGAAATATTGTTCATCTTTTACGCTTTGCTCAACTTAAAATTCGAAATTGCTTCAAAATTCGGCATTTTATGGCATTGATTTTACCTGTACAAGGCAAGCAACCGCAGTTTGGCAACAATTGTTTTATTGCACCCAACGCCACCATTGTGGGCGATGTAATAATGGGCGATGATTGCAGCGTTTGGTTCAATGCCGTAGTGCGCGGCGACGTGCATTATATTAAGATGGGCAATAAAGTGAATATCCAGGATGGCGCGGTGGTGCACTGTACCTACCAGAAAAATCCCACTGTTATCGGCAACAATGTATCGGTAGGCCACAATGCCATTGTGCATGGCTGCAATATCTGGGATGATGTGCTGATTGGCATGGGCGCTATTGTGATGGACCGCTGCGAAATTCACAGTAATTCCATCATTGCTGCCGGGGCTGTTTTACTGGAAGGCACCATTGTGGAAGCCGGCTGTATTTATGCGGGCGTACCGGCCAAAAAGGTGAAAGAAATATCGAAAGACATGATTCACGGCGAAATTGAACGCATTGCCGGGAATTATGTAAAATATTCTTCGTGGTTTAGTGAAATTAATGCAGCGAAATAGAATTCCTGTTGTCTAATTATACAGGATAGTTCGCGTACAACCACAACTAACTGCTAAAAACGCAACCCTAAAATCCCAATATCATGAAATCCTTAACGAGGGCTATCCTATTTTCCCTCTTTGTAAACCTGTTGTCAGCTTGCGGCGCCAAATATGGCTGTCCGAGTAATGGTAAAAACGTTGGAGCGGAAAAAATCATCAGCAGCGACCCCAAAGCGATGAAAGACGTTAAAAAAGCAGAAAAATATAAACTTAATAAATTTTAGGTTTTAAGGGGGAATTATGAAGTCCGTATATGTGGGTGCCACAACATCAGGCACAATCCTGGATGAAAATGCAAGCTTAAACCAGTTTTATGCTTTCACCGTTACGCTGAGCAATAACAAGCACGTTCGCTTTGTTGCCAAAAACGATGAGGCAGACAGTATTGACTGGCACTTCAAGTACCGTGGGCGACAGCTTACGCTGCAGTACAATATGTACAATGGCGTTAGTCTTTTTCCACAGAACGTGAAAGACCAGCGTGCGGTGCAGGAGCTGCTTGCCCAGTTAAGGGGCAGGCCGATGGTGCATTAGTAATTTTTATCGCTGATGGTATCAAGCATGTTGAGGTAACTGACATAACGGTCTACTGCAATTTCTTCCGTTTCTATCGCGTCTTTTACTGCACAGCCGGGCTCGTTTACATGCAGGCAATTATTGAATTGGCACTCCTGAATGCGGCTGCGCATCTCCGGGAAATAGTGCGATAATTCCTGGCGTTCTATATCTACCAGTCCAAACTCACGTATGCCGGGTGTATCAATCACCCTGCCACCATAAGGGAGGTCGAACATCTCGGCAAACGTTGTAGTATGCATGCCTTTACCACTCCATCCGCTCACTTCCTGCGTTTTCAGCTGCATATCGGGAAATACCGCGTTAATAAAAGTAGATTTACCCACACCGCTATGCCCGCTCAGCAGCGTTGTTTTATTTTTCAGCACATCTTCCAGCTTATCCAGGCCAGTGCCTTTTTCGAGGCTTATCTGCAATACTTCGTACCCAATGGCCTGGTACATTGCATTGAGCGCTTCAAACTGCTCCTGCTCTTTTTTACGGTATAAATCGGCTTTGTTAAACACCAGTATGGCCGGCACATGAAAGGCTTCGGCCTGCACCAGGAACCGGTCTAAAAATCCCTGCGAGGTTTTGGGCTCGCGCAGCGTGGCAAACAGCAGGCTCTGATCGAGGTTGGAGGCTACAATGTGATGCTGGTGCCGGTTGTGGGGCGAGCTGCGGGCAATGTAATTGCGCCGGTCGCATATTTCCACAATTGTGGCGGTGTTTTCCGAACCTTCTTCCATTTCCAGCATCACTTCATCACCCACGGCAATTGGATTGGTAGAAGACAGTCCTTCTATTTTGAACGCACCACGTATGCGCGCGTTCACCACTTTACCCGCTGTTGTTTTTACAGTGTACCAGCTGCCGGTTGATTTATAAACAAATGCCTTCATGCGTGGCGAAGATAAAGAGAAAGCTGTTAGCCGGGAGCTTATAGCTGCAAGCTAAGTTTATAGCCGTTGGCGGTGTCCCCACCGCCAACACCTGTTTTTACAAGAAAAATGGCGTACAGGGGCCGCTACACTGCACTTTCCATTAACAGCCATCACTCACTATGGTACAAAACAAAATACCGTTTGGCGAAACACTTTGCAGGGTGTTTTACCAAACGGCATTCCTGTTAGTATTTTACCCGGCTATGGTACAATGCTCCACAATTCGGCATCGTACTGATTTTCGTACCATTGTTCCAGCTTGGTGCCGGGTGTGGTATTGCTGTTGGGTACGTTTAACGCCAGCAGGCTTCTGTGATTGATGATTTTGAAGTACCCGCCACCCATATCCTGCACACGCCACTCCTGCGCCGATCCGCCGATATCGTTCCATTGAATCAGGATATTGCCTGCACTAAGCGAAGCGCCGGCATCATCCAGGCAAAGGCCGTTCACGGCTGCTTTTATTTTGTAATAACCATTGCCCAGGCTGGTAAAGGTCCATTTCTGCGCAATGTTTCCATTATCTGTCCATTCCTGTATCTGCGTACCGGGTGTGGCAGTACCGCTGGGCACATCTACACACTGACCGGTTACTTTAGATTTAATACGGTAAGTGCCGTTGGCAATTGGCATGGCATAGCTGGCATTAATTGACGGGGCAGGAATAGGAATGCCTTTTTCAATGGGATAGCCGAAATAAGGTGTGTTGCCGTCCCACGCAAACTGCTGGATCATGATGCGCCTGTCCCAACCGGAGCCATTTGAATTAGCCGCATGGTAAACAATCCACCATTGTATATTATCAGGCGATTGTACAAAGGATGCATGCCCCGGGCCATATACATTGCCAAATTGCGAAAAGGCAGGCGTGGCACCCTTTGTCCAGGAGGCCTTGCTCATTACATTGCCATTGGTGCAGGTGAGGCGGCCCAGGCAGTAATCGTTTGTCCAGCTGCCGCTGGCAGAATAAATAACACTGATAGTAGTGCCGCTGACCAATACCTCGGGCCCTTCGTTTACAGTAGGCGAACCTACTTTTTCCCATGCATAATCAGGCCTGGAAATTTCTACCCTGTCGCCGCTGATGGTGTAGGGATTGCTCATGGCGGCGATGTACAGGTATTGCGATACATTGGTTGTACCCTCCCAGCCAGACCATACAAAATAGGTTTGCCCGTTATAGGTAAAGGGCGAGCCGTCTATAGCCCACCGGTCTGTAGCAGCCGCCAGGCGCGCTTTGTAAGTGTAGCTGCCGTTAAGCGGGTTGTTGGGGTCGGTGCCGCCTTCGAGCACATGCATGCGGTGGTTGTCGTTGTTACCATTGTCTGCTGCAAAATATACGTACCAGTGCCCGCCGAGAAAATGCAGTTCAGGCGCCCATAAATCGCTGGAGTAACCGGTGCCGGCAGGTGGTGTAAAAATGTAGGTTTTGGCAGGTTTTAAAATGTTTTCAAGTGTAGCGGACTGGGTAATCCATAAACGCCCGCCATCTGAACCGCAGTAATAGTAAGTACTACCAACTTTAATAACCCAGGGATCGGCATAGTTGCCATTGTCGATAGAGCCGAGTGCATTGGTAAAAATGGCTGATAAACTGCGCGGCGTTGTAGTGGCGCCGTTGTTGGCTGCAATAGCAGCTTCTTCTGTTTTACGGCAGCTTTGCGCAAGCAGCAGCAATACCGTACAGGCAAGCAAAACGTGATTTTTCATATGTAGAATAGATGTTTGGCAACAGAAAGGGAAGTGTATAATTGTTCTGTGTATCATCTGTTCATCTGGCAGCAGTACCGTATTACTCAAATATAACCAGTTAAGTGTAACAAATACACTTGTTTTACGGAATAGCTATAATACCAAACAATATTGCACAGGGGCATGCCTGTTTTTGCGCATATTGTGCGAAGAAACTGTGCAATACCAGCAACCACGCACTTTTGCGGCTGTGTTGCCTATGGAAATTTGCGGAAAACGGTATAGCGCATGATCAGCTCCAATGTAAGCAGGCCAAGGCCAATCATGAGCCAGATATAGAATTTATCGTTGTAACGTGTGTAGGTGTTTACTTCTACTTTTGATTTTTCGAGCTGGTTAATGCTGCCGTAAATTTTCTGAAGGGCTTCTTTATCGGTGGCGTGGAAGTATTGTCCGCCGGTGGCTGTGGCGAGGTCTTTCAGCAGTCCTTCGTTAAATTCCAGTTTCTTTTTTTGTGTTACCGGGCCAAAAGGCGTTTGTACCACTTCTTCCATTTCCTTTTCAGACCCCACGCCAATGGTGTACACTTTTACGTGATACAGTTTAGCCATATCGCGGGCAATATCGGGTGGCACTGCGCCGCCGAAATCTACCCCATCTGTGAGCAACACGACAATTTTACTGCGCGATTTGCTATTGCGCAGCCTGTCAACGCTGGTGGCCAGGCCTGAGCCGATGGCTGTGCCTTCATCCTGCAGGTAACCACTTTGTATATTGTCGATCTGTGCCTGTACGGTATTGTGGTCAACCGTGATGGGACATAAAGTAAAACTCTGGTTACTGAAAATAACAATCCCGATACGGTCGCCCGGGCGGCCTTTTACAAAATCGGTGGCCACTGCTTTGGCAGCCTCAAGGCGGTTGGGCGTAAAGTCTTTTTCCGTCATACTGCCGCTGATATCGAAACAAAGCACAATATCGATGCCTTCACCGTTCAGCTGCTCTTCGGAGAAACGTTGCCTGGGGCGTGCCAGTGCTACAATCAGGAACACAAGCGCAAGGCAACGCAGTATAAAAGGGAAATGGCGCAGTGTGGTGCGCACGCTTTTCACGTCTTTTACAAAATGCGTGGTGGTTACCAGCATGGCAGCCTGCGTTTTGTTGTGGCGACGGAAGTATTCAAAAGCCAGTATGGGTATCAGCAGCAAAAAGCCCAATACCCACGTGTATGCAAATTCAATATGTTTATACCACTCAGTTAACATGCGCTGTTGCTGTTGTCGTTTGCTGTGATTTTAAGGTTTGGTCTGTTTGCCTGATACAATCAACGGCTGTATCCACCGCCTGCTGCTGTTGCGCATAGTCTGGAACATACTTTGCGAATTTCACCGCATCGCACAAACGCAGCAGCTGGTAAAAATCGGTACGCAGCTGCGTGTTAGCCAGCTTTGCCTGCAACGCCACCATCAGTTCATCGGTGGTTAGCTGTAAGGCACGCGGCAAGGCAGTTTGCGCTGTATAGTTGCGACAGGTATCATCGAGACGGATAAACCAGGCTTTTACCGCTGCAGGTGTATCAGGCCGCTCGGTTTTCAATTGTGCCAGCTGTTGCAGGGCCGTTTGCAGGGCATCGCCTTTTACAGCTGCAGGCACTGCTTTTTTCGGTTTGGCCAGCATCTTCTTAATCACAAATTTCCAGAGCAGCCATATAATTAACAGGCCGATGGCCACTGCGCCAATGATGATCCAGGTATAGCTTTTTACCTGCACCACGGCAATGTCTTTCATTTCGTGGTAATCTTTCAGCTGCGATACATCTACAGGCAACACATCAATATATAAATCTGGCCGGTTGAACACATTGGCTTTGCCTGTTGCTTTATCTATTACGGTAACAGAAAAGGGCGGCAGCTGCCAGCGGCCCGAATCGAAGGAGGTAAATACAATGCGCTGCACGTAAGTGTTGCTGCCGCCGATATCAACGGTATCAATAGCCTGGCGTTGCAACACTTCAATGTGGTTGGCTGTGTCGGGAATAACAAACCATTCTTTAATATCACTCGTGCGGGGATTAACGTCTTCAAGCCTCAGCTCAAGCATAACCTGTTCGCCCAGCAATATTTTATCGCGGTCGGTTGTTACAGACAAACGCTGTGCGTGTGCGGTGGTACAACAAAAAATACACGCCAGCAACCCAAAAACATATGTATACAATGTATGCTTCAATTTAGTCATTTAAAAGCTGCACCGGTTTAATTCCTGCCGTTTGTGTTTTTATTGCACCTGTATATTATGCACGTTTCATAAAAAATTCCTGCAGCGCTTTTACAAAATCCTGCCCTGTGGCCAGTTGCAGCAAATCGGCTCCTGCGTTGCGAAACGATTGTTTTGCATCTTCAAGAATGCGGATAAACTGCTGGTTGTAGCGCAGGCGGGTCATGGCATCGCTGGTATCGAGCCAGACCTGTGTACCTGTTTCTGCATCACGTACCTGCAGCAAACCAACTTTAGGCAATTGCTCATCACGCTTGTCGTATACCTGCACCCCCACCACATCATGGCGTTTGGCAGCCACGCGCAATGCCTGCTGGTAACCGCTGTCGGCAAAATCGCTTAGCACAAACACAATGCTTTTGTGCCGGGTGGTATTGTTTAAAAAATTCAATGCCTGTATAATATCCGTTTTGGCAGAGCGTGCTTCAAACGTAAGCAGGTCGCGCACCATGTGCAATACATGGTCACGTCCTTTTTTTGCGGGCAGGTACTTCTCCACGCGGTCGCTGAAGAAGATCAGCCCGGCCTTATCGTTGTTGCTGATGGCCGAAAAAGCAAGTACCGCACATATTTCGGTGATCAGGTCTTTTTTACTTTGCCTGAAGGTGCCGAACAGGCTGCTCGCGCTCACATCTACCAGCAGGTAAACCGACAGCTCACGTTCTTCTTCAAACAGCTTGCTGTAGGTATGGCCCATGCGGGCAGATACATTCCATTCAATAAACCGCACATCATCGCCCGGCTGGTATTCACGCACTTCTTTAAACGCCATACCGCGGCCTTTAAATGCCGTGTGGTATTCGCCGGTAAACAGGTGGTTGGTGAGCCGTTTGCTTTTTATTTCCAGCTCACGCACTTTTTTCATGAGCGCTGTTTGCTGGCTGGTAACAGCTGCATCCTTTGCAGCACCGGCTGCAGCCGTTTTCGCGGCTGGTTCCTGTTGCTGTTTGTCTTTTTTGCTGCTTTTACTCATGTTATCAACAGTACCTATGGCACCTGCACGGTTTTAATAATGGTATCTACAATGTGTTCGGATGTAATGTTTTCTGCTTCTGCCTCATACGTAATACCAATGCGGTGGCGCAGCACATCTTTACAAATGGCTTTGATATCATCGGGTATTACAAAACCGCGTTTCTGCATAAAGGCCTGTGCCTTGGCAGCCAGGGCCAGGTTAATGCTGGCGCGTGGCGAACCGCCGTAGCTGATGTAATTTTTGAGATTGGCCATTCCGTACTGGTCGGGGAAACGGGTGGCGAATACAATATCTACAATGTATTGTTCAATTTTTTCATCCATGTACACCTGGCGGGTCAGTTCACGGCCCTGTATCAGGTCGTTCACCGTTACCACGGGTTTTACCTGCGGCGCAGTTAAGCCCTGCACCTGCTGGCGGATGATGAGCTGTTCTTCTTTTTTATCAGGATAGCCTACAATTACCTTCAGCATAAAACGGTCAACCTGTGCTTCGGGCAATGCATAGGTACCTTCCTGCTCCAGCGGGTTTTGCGTGGCCAGCACCAGGAAGGGATCGTCGAGGCGGAAAGTTTCTTCACCAATGGTTACCTGTCGTTCCTGCATGGCTTCGAGCAGGGCACTTTGTACCTTGGCCGGGGCGCGGTTAATTTCATCTGCCAGTATAAAGTTGGCGAAGATGGGGCCTTTGCGCACCATAAACTCGTTGCGCGGCTGGTTATAAATCATGGTGCCCACCACATCGGCAGGCAACAGGTCGGGGGTAAACTGTATACGGCTGAATTTCGCATGAACGGCCTGGGCCAGCGATTTAATGGTAAGGGTTTTGGCAAGGCCGGGAACCCCTTCGAGCAATACGTGCCCGTTGCTGAGTAAACCAATCAGCAGGCGGTCTACCATGTATTGCTGGCCTACCACCACTTTGCTGAGTTCGTTGCGTAAAACATCTACAAAAGCGGCCGATTGCTGAATCTGCTCATTGAGCCGGCGTATATCTTCTCCTGTTTGCATGCCTGTATTTTGATCTGGTTAAGCGGTTGCGCCGGCCAGTTTGCATTTTACTAACCGGTTGTTGCCCAAACTTAAATTATTTACTTATTACGCGGTAATAATACCTGATGAAAATAACACATCTATATAGTTACCGCCAACTGTGTTCAAATTTTGCCAAAACCTTAACCAACAACTATACCGAACACGGTTTGATTTCTTCCGCCCTTCGATATTCATCATTCCTTATTCCTTGTTCGATATTCAATATCTTTGCACCCCTATGGCAAAATTTGCGCACGACAAGATAGTACCTTTTCAGAACAGCGGCCTCAACAAAAAGCAGCAGGTGGCTCAGATGTTTGACAGTATTGCATACCGCTACGATTTCCTGAACCGTTTTCTGAGTGTGGGTATTGACGTGCAATGGCGCAAAAAAGCTATCCGCCAGCTGGCATCCGTTCATCCGCAAAATGTGCTGGATGTGGCTACCGGCACCGGCGATGTGGCCATTATGACCTACCGCATGCTGCGCCCGGCTGCCATTACCGGCATCGACATTTCCGCAGGCATGCTGGAGCACGGCCGCAAGAAAATTGAAAAGCTGGGCCTGCAAAACCAGGTCACCCTTGTCCTGGGCGACAGTGAAACCATTCAATTCCCAGACAATACGTTCGATGCCATTACGGTTGCTTTCGGCGTGCGCAACTTTGAAAATCTTGAAAAGGGCCTGCGTGAAATGTACCGCGTGCTGAAACCAGGCGGCAAGCTGGTGGTGCTGGAATTTTCCCGCCCCAGGAAAGCAGGTTTTAAAGGCATTTATAAATTGTATATGAATATTGTGGCGCCCGGAGTGGGCAAGTTTTTCTCGAAAAACAGGGAGGCCTACCAGTACCTGAACGATTCGGTACAGGCTTTTCCTGAAAGAGACCAGTTTGTAAAAATCATGGAAACCGTAGGCTACAGCAACACCTATTTTAAGCCGCTGACCATGGGTATCTGCTGCTATTATTGCGGTTCAAAGTAATTATTTTTTCAACCCCTGAACGTTTCTTTCCCCTGGTTGCATGGCTGACAATGTGCGGCTTATATCAATCCGGCGCCCGTTAACCGGCCGGGTTTAGCTGCTGTTTGCTGCGCATACAATTATCTTGCGTGAATAACGTTATTAATCCTTACAAACAGCACGACTGGACAATTTGTACGCTTTGAAACAAGTTATATTATTTATTTCAATGATTTATTTTAACAAACGTTGCATAGCCGGGAGATATTTGGGGAAGGCTGCTTTTCTGTTTCTGCTGGCTTTGACAGGCGTTTTTCGTACCCAGGCCCAACGCATTGGCCTTAACAGGCCCGATCATGATGATTGGCGTTATTATTTTGGAATGAGTATTTCCTACAACTCATCATACCTGCATACTTCAAAAAATCCACGGTTTTACCAGAACGACAGCATCCTGGTTACCGAACCCGGTTCAAAAGGCGGTATCGCCCTTGGCCTGCTGGGCACCCTGCGTATCAGCAATCACCTTGAATTCAGGGCCAACCCGCAGCTCATCATCGGTGGTTCCAAGTACATCACCTATACACTCAAAAACCCGTCACCCGGCGAGAGTATCATCGAACAAAAGCTGATGCCTTCCACCATCGTGGGCTTTCCGTTCCATTTCAAATTCAATTCAGACCGCATACACAATTTCAGGGTATACCTGCTGGGCGGTATCAAATACGATCTTGACCTGGCCAGCAACTCGGCCGCGCGCAATGCGGAAGACCTGGTAAAACTGAAAAAAGGTGATTTTGGCGTAGAAACCGGCATCGGTTTCAACTTCTACCTCCGTTTCGTAACCGTATCGCCGGAAATCAAATTCAGCCAGGGCCTCACCAATATTCACAGCCGCGACCCATCGCTTAAATACTCCAGCGTATTCGACAAACTGCAGTCGCGCATGATTTTCTTTACGCTGAACCTGGAAGATTAGCGAACAGCTGCGAGCAGCAAGCTACAGGCTACAAGCCGCTCACCGTAAGCAAAGAAGGTATGCATCACTGCATACCCCATTTCCCAACCCAACTTTAAACTTCAAACATTCAACCTTAAACATTCAACTCACTCACTAAAAATTAAACTCCCGCCGCGCCATGTTCATCCTGAAGCCAAACGTATAAAACAGGGCGTTGCTGTTGGGGCGGCCCTGTATGTTGTAGGTGCGGTAGGTTCCGTTGAAATCAATATAAGTGTTCTCAAATATTTCGTACGAGGCGTTAAAGCCGAGTGTAACACTGGTTACCGGCAGGCCTACGCCTATTTTCACATCATCGGTAACAGCATGTGTGTAATAGTTCAGGAAGATATTTGAGCCAAAGTTTTTGCCTGCACTGTCAAGCCCCTGTTTAAAAGCAATGAGCTTACCCTGCAACCATAATTTTTTGAAAGGCTGGTATTTGGCCAGGGCCACCAGCTCCCTGAAATTGGCGCCCAGCGGATGTGCCAGCGGTTGGTTGTAGTGGGAGAAATTGCCGATACTATCATAGTGCGCATAAGTGTACGGCCTTACAAAATTGCCTTCCAGCTGCAGGTCCAGGTTGTTGATGCCAAAAGCATTGATGTATTTACCGCCAATCTGTATGGCCCGTTTATTACGCCAGCTGCCTGCCCCCAGCTGGAAGAAGGTACTGCCCTGGAATTCATTTATCAGGAACTGACCGTACAGCTGGATATTGCGGGTGATATTGGAAGTAGCTTCCAGGCCGGTGCTCACTTTATCCGGGCTGCCCATTCCCTGCTCGATGGCTTTGTAGAAAATTACCGGGTTCAGGTAATTAAGCTCGTAGCCATTGGAGCGGTTGAACATGATGTTTTCATACAAGCCCAGGTTAAGCCATTTGAAAGCCTGGAAAGTAATATGGTGCAGGGCCATGTATTTCTTGGGACGGATAGAATCCGGGCCGCTTTTAAATGCAGAGGTAAGTTCTGCAAATACGCTCTGGTAATTGAATTTCCAGAAACGTGCATTTACTTTAAAATGCAGGAAGCTGTTGCTGAAATCGCTCAGGAACATACTGCGGTAACCGTTGCCCACAAACAGTTTGTCGTAGGCAAACACAAAATCAAAATATTTGCTGGCATGAAAGGTAATACCACCGCGGGCATCAAAGTAATCAAACCCCTGCAGGTTTTTACCATAGGTTTTATAGTACCCCTCGCCCGGCACAGCATTGTGCGCTACAAAAAACTGCCGTACATAACGCGGGTCCCGCTCCTGGTTTTCGGTTAGGTAGGTGTAAAAGCCAACCATGTTGGCAATGTTGCCGCGCAGGTAAATGCCACGGCTGTTCACAAAAAGATTGCCTGTACCATCGTTGGTATGCCCGTATTGCAGGTTCAGCAGCGGGTTAGCCACCAGTTTAAAATCGGGCGTGTTCACAGCGAACAGACTGCCGGGATTTTTGTAGAATGTATTAAACACGGGCTTTTTAATGCGGAACGAATCAAAATAGGCTGGCGCAAAGTCTTCGTTGTCCATCAGCAGCCGCTGAATATTGTAGCGGTCCAGCTGCGACAGTTTAAAAGGCAGGGCCCCGGCCTTATCCAGCGAATCAATATACAGCACCCGCTGGGTCACCTTCTGGCGGTTGTAGGGGCGTACGGAGCTGAATTCAAGCACCGAATCGTTGCGCAACTGAATACCCAGGCGGTCCAGTACCTGGTTCTGTTTATCCCAAAGGGGAATGTAGTCGGTTTGGGAAAACGCGGCGATGCTAATTAACAGGGTAGTTAATAGAATCATCCATTGTTTCATACCTTGCATAAGCATACTTTAAATTAAATGACTATATGGATTATGTGATTAAAAACGCGGGAATCGTTAATGAAAATAAGATCAGTCATGGCGATGTGTTGATAAGCAGTGGCAGAATTGCGCAAATAGGCGGCAAGATTGATGCCAAAGGCCTTGTTAAAGAAATTGATGCCACCGGATTGATGTTGTTGCCCGGCGCCATCGACGACCAGGTACATTTTCGCGAACCCGGCCTCACGCATAAAGCCAGCATTTATACAGAAGCAAAGGCAGCCGTGGCAGGCGGTGTAACCAGTTTTATGGAAATGCCCAATACCAACCCGCCGGCTTTTACACAGCAACTGCTGGAAGACAAATACGATATCGCTGCCGCAACTGCACTGGCCAATTACTCTTTTTACATGGGTACTTCCAACGACAATATTGAAGAAGTACTGGCCACCAACGCCAAAAAGAATGATGTGTGCGGCGTAAAAATCTTCATGGGATCTTCTACCGGCAATTTACTGGTTGATAGCCCGCTGATGCTCGAAAAAGTATTTGGCAACAGTGAATTGCTCATTGCCACACACTGTGAAGACGAAGCCATCATTAAACGCAACCTCGCTGCACGCAAAGCAGAAAAGCCGGTGCTGGAAGCATCGGATCATCCAATAATACGCGATGAAGAAGCTTGTTTTGAATCTTCATTCCGGGCCATACAGTTTGCCAAAAAACACAACAGCCGCCTGCATATTTTACATATCACTACTGAGAAAGAACTACAATTGTTCACCAACCTGGTGCCGCTCGAAAACAAGCGCGTCACCTGCGAGGTGTGTGTGCATCACCTGCATTTCACCAGCGATGATTATGCAAGGCTGGGAAATTTAATTAAATGCAATCCGGCCATCAAGGCACCCCATAATAAGCAGGCTTTGTGGAAAGCTTTACTCGATGACCGCCTCGATGTGATCGCAACCGACCATGCACCGCATACCTGGGATGAAAAACAGGAGGCCTATGAAAAAGCCCATGCCGGTTTACCGCTTGTTCAGCACTCACTGCTTACCATGCTGCATTATGTACAGCAGGGCGCCATCAGTATTGAAAAAGTGGTGGAGAAAATGAGCCATGCCGTTGCCACCTGCTTCCAGATCAAAGAACGTGGTTTTATAAGGGAAGGCTATTTTGCTGACCTTGTGCTGGTAAACATGAATCAACCCTATACCGTTAACAAGTCGAATATTTTATACAAATGCGGATGGAGCCCGTTTGAAGGCTTTACCTACCCGGCTTCGGTTACCCATACTTTTATTAATGGCAACCTGGTTTATGAAAACGGGCAGTTCGATGAATCTAATAGGGGGATGCGTTTGCAATTTACCAGGTAAACTGCCCTAAACATCAACCCCAATACCGTAACGTAAACCAGAAATACCACTATGCAGGCCGACAAAACCACCTTGTACGATTTGTCTATCATGTCTCATGATGAAGAGTTGTCTGTTATCCATCATTTCGACTTTACCCGAACCATCGGCGGCCGGGAATGGCTGCGCGTATTGTTGGGCAAACCGCTCTCTACCTTAAAAGATATCACCGATACCCAGGCATTGCTACGTCAGGTTATTGCCATTGAGCCACACTGGCCGCAGAAAATATCCAACGGCACTATCATGGTGATCGGCCGTTTCTACGAAACCGCTGTCAATGATATACCGGCCAGTTCCAACCTCCTGACTGCCCTTATCTACAAAATCACCAATCCTTCCGATTTTGGCATTGTTCGGTATTCGGTAACCCATTTCATCGACTTTGTACAAGGTTTGCAAGAGCTGAGCCGGCTGCTTACACCCGGTAATCAATCCACGCAGCTCAAAGATATTGCAACGCGTATTGACCAGGTACTGCAACGCCCGCAAATACAAGAGATGCTGCAGGTGGACCGTTCCCAACCGTTGCCGGTTGACCGCATGCTGCGTTTTGGCAATTACCTGCGCTACCATTTTAAACAGCAGGTGGTAGAACTGATAGAAATGTACAGCAAGCTGGACGCGTATTACAGTATGGCCGTTGCATGCAAACAGTTCAACTTTATATTCCCTGAATTTATCGAGGCAGTAAAACCGGCTGTTACCGCCACGCAGTTGTTTCATCCTTTATTGCAAACACCTGTTTCGTACGATATTGCCTTAACCGAACATGAGAACTTTTTGTTTTTAACCGGCGCCAATATGGCCGGCAAAAGCACATTCATCAAAGCAGTTGGCATAGCCGTTTACCTGGCGCATGTAGGTATGGGCGTTCCCGCACAACACATGCAGCTCACAATGTTCGACGGGTTGCTGAGCAACATACAAGTGGCAGACAATATCGTTAAAGGCGAAAGCTACTTTTTCAATGAAGTACAACGCATCCGCAAAACCATTGAAAAAATAAGCGACGGCAAAAAATGGCTGATCCTCATTGATGAACTGTTTAAGGGCACCAACGTGCAGGACGCCATGAAATGCAGCACGGTTGTTATCGAAGGCTTGCGCAAAATGCAGAATACGCTGTTTATCCTTTCTACCCATTTGTACGAAATAGGTGACCAGCTGCAAGTGCATTCCAACATCCAGTTCCGCTATTTTGAAACACAGGTAAACAACGACCAGCTTGAATTTAATTACCAGTTAAAACATGGCATCAGCAACGATCGCCTGGGCTACCTGATATTGAAAAACGAAGGCGTGGTAAATATGCTTGAACAGCTGTAATACCTACCAGCCAACGCTTACCAGTAAACCCGCCAGCACTGCATCGGCGGGTTTGTTGTTGCTATACGTATCTGCAAACGCGCCCAACCGCAAGGTGCCGGTAATAAATACACTCGCCTGCATGCCCGCATAAAATGCACAGTTGCTGCCATTGCGCGGAAAGGCGGGTTGCATGGTTTTATCCTGCGCACCGGGCAGTGCATAGTTGTACAGCCGGAAACCAAGCCCTGTATGCACCTGCAGCATCACCGGGTATTCTTCGTTCATGATACACCAGCCAATGGCAGGTGTAATATACAGTGACCGGTAACTGCCTGGGGCAGCGCCCTGCTGCCTGGCATTGCGCAGCGTTTGACTTAAATGCCCAAGCGCCAGGCATTGTGCTGTTAACGACAGTATGGCCTTGCCCACTGTTCTGCCATATCCAATGCTGCCGCTGTACCCG
This sequence comes from Deminuibacter soli, assembly GCF_003412455.1. Classification (GTDB taxonomy): domain Bacteria; phylum Bacteroidota; class Bacteroidia; order Chitinophagales; family Chitinophagaceae; genus Deminuibacter; species Deminuibacter soli. Next base: position 38,487 of record NZ_QTJU01000008.1, read on the forward strand.
TTGCTGCCATCCGGGGTTTCAAAACCATAACCACCTTTAAACGCAAGCTGGTTAACGGTTTGCTCCTGTGCATGGCTTACAGCAGGTAATAGCAGCAACAGGCACAGGCTAAAGACAAGTGCATAAACACCCATCCTGTTATTGCGTTTCATAAGTGTACGGTTGTGGTGTTTTTATAATCAGCCTGTAATCTGATATATTTCTGCCTGTAACGGCCTGCCTTTTCCGTAAATGCGTGTAATTGATTTTTTAACGTAGCTAAATTGTTGTTGTACGTAAAATGGCAACAGATCTCCCTGACAAACCATAAAAAGTTGCCCTCCATTCCTGTTCATTATTTCTGCACACTTGTACATATGCATCTGCCCGCTATCTTTATTCCCTAACCTTATTTAAACATCGCACACATGCTCGTCAAAACCTTTGGCAGCGCCGTATATGGCGTTGATGCCATTACCATCACTATTGAAGTAAATGTATTGCCCGGCCGCAACTATTACATGGTGGGCCTTCCCGATAATGCCGTTAAAGAAAGCCTGCAGCGCATTGAAAGCGCCATCAAAACCAATAAGCTCCATATGCCGCGCACCAAACTGGTGGTGAACATGGCGCCGGCCAATATCAAAAAAAGCGGCTCTGCATTTGACCTGCCTATTGCTGTTGGTGTACTCGCCGCATCCGAGCAATTGCAACAGCCTGATAAATTACAGCAGTATGTAATGATGGGCGAGCTGGGGCTCGATGGTACCGTTCAACCCATTAAAGGCGCACTGCCCATTGCCATGCAGGCACACCGCGAAGGCTTTGCCGGGCTTATTGTTCCGCTCCAGAACGCCAAAGAAGCAGCCATTGCCAACCTGCTGCCGGTATATGGTGTATCGCATTTAAGCGAGGTGATCCATTTTCTCAACAACACACAACCCCTGCAACCGGTACCAGTCAATGCGGCAGAAGAGTTGTTTCATACACAGCACCTTTTCGATGTGGATTTTACCGACGTAAAGGGCCAGGAAAACATTAAACGTGCGCTGGAAATTGCCGCAGCCGGGGGACATAATGCTGTGCTTATCGGTCCGCCGGGCGCAGGCAAAACCATGCTGGCCAAGCGGTTACCCACTATTTTACCACCGCTTAACCTGAGCGAGGCACTGGAAACCACCAAAATTCACAGTGTGGCCGGCAAACTGCCCGATCATATGGCACTGGTAAGCAGGCGCCCCTTCCGGTCGCCACACCATACCATCAGCGATGTGGCCCTCGTTGGCGGAGGCAGCCTGCCACAACCGGGTGAAATTTCGCTGGCGCACAACGGTGTGTTATTTTTAGATGAATTACCCGAATTTAAACGCACCGTGCTCGAAGTAATGCGTCAACCTATGGAAGAACGGCGTGTGAGTATTTCGCGCGCACGCATTGCACTGGATTTTCCGGCCAATTTTATGCTCATCGCCAGCATGAATCCTTGCCCCTGCGGATTTTACAATCACCCGGAGAAAGAATGTACCTGCGCGCCCGGCGCTGTACAGAAATACCTGAACAAGGTGTCAGGTCCTTTGCTCGACCGTATTGACCTGCATGTGGAGGTTACCCCGGTGTCGTTTCAGCAGTTGGGCAGGCAAGAGACGGGAGAGCCTTCTGCCCTTATCCGCAACAGGGTGTTGAAAGCCCGCGACATACAGGCACAACGGTATGCACAGCAACCCGGTACACACTGTAACGCGCAGATAAATACGAAATTATTGCACCAATGGTGCCGTCCTGATGCCGCAGGCGAAACATTATTGAAAAATGCCATGGAACGACTTAACCTGTCCGCCCGCGCTTACGACCGTATTTTGAAGGTCAGCCGTACCATCGCAGACCTTGCCGGGAGCAACCAGGTACAGAACATGCATGTGGCAGAAGCCATCCAGTACCGCAGTCTTGACAGGGAAGGCTGGGCCGGCAGGTAGTCATCTTGACAGCATTGGGCAGCAGCATGATTGTTGTTGAGGAAAAGCGTAATTTTTCAACATAAAACAGGCCCCTGTAGCGGGTAAAGTAAAATGCCCGTTTAAAATATATTGCATGAAGATTCTGATTCATTATTTAAAACCACACAAGTGGCTGGTGTTACTTGCGCTTTTACTGGCCACGATTAACCAGACTTTCTCCCTGCTGGACCCCTATTATTTCAGGCAACTGATTGACCAGTATGCGGTAAAACACAAAAACTTTTCAGTAGACCCGCATGGATTTGTGGTAGGGGTTATATGGGTATTGCTGCTATTAATGGGCGTAGCCATGATATCCCGCATTGCCAAAGCATTCCAGGATTATGCTACCAATGTGATTATCCAGAAATTCGGCGCCAAAATATTCACTGACGGCCTGAAACATTCCCTCAAGCTGCCATTCCAGGATTTTGAAGACCAGCGCAGCGGTGAAACGCTGAGCATTTTAACCAAGGTGCGTACTGATACGGAGAAATTTATTACCAACTTTATCAACGTGTTTTTCCTGCTGATCGTGGGTGTGGTATTTGTAACCATTTACGCGTTTTCCATACACTGGTCGCTCCCGGTTATTTACTTCACCGGTATCCTGCTGCTGTCCTTTTTAACCAGTTTGCTGAGTAAAAAAATAAAGCGCATCCAGAAAGTCATTGTAAAAGAAACCACCGCTTTGGCTGGTACCACTACCGAGAGCTTGCGCAATATTGAACTGATCAAAAGCCTTGGCTTAAGTGAGCAGGAAATAAGAAGGCTGAACAACAATACCTATAAAATACTCGGCCTTGAACTGAAGAAAGTGAAGAGCATACGCACCCTGAGTTTTATACAGGGTACCTTTGTAAATACGCTGCGCCAGGTGATCCTGTTTGTATTGATGTTGCTCGTGTACCGGGATATTTTAACCGTAGGGCAATTGATCTCCATGCAATTCTATTCATTCTTTATTTTCGGGCCATTGCAGGAAATCGGCAACATCATCTCCTCTTACCGCGAAGCAGAAGCATCGCTGGAGAATTTTGAAAAACTGATGCAACGGCCTGCAGAAATCAAACCGCTGCACCCTGCACATATCGGCGGTATTGAAACACTTGATTTCAATAATGTCACATTCCAGCATCAGACAGCCAATTTCCCTGCACTGGAGCATATCAGCTTTTCAGTAAAGAAAGGTGAAACCATTGCCTTTGTTGGTCCATCCGGTTCAGGCAAAAGCACACTGGTAAAACTGCTGGTAGGTTTGTACAGTTCAAAAAAAGGCGATATCAATTACAACGGGGTGCACAGCAGCAATATTGATTTTGATGAGCTGCGCACGCAAATTGGTTTTGTAACACAGGATACGCAGCTGTTTGCAGGCACCATTAAAGAAAACCTGTTGTTTGTAAACCCCGATGCCACTGATGCAGAACTGGAAGATGTATTGTACAAAGCCAGCTGCCATACCCTGCTGGCCAAGGCCGACAATGGTTTGCAAACCGTAATTGGTGAAGGTGGTTTAAAACTCAGCGGTGGTGAAAAACAACGCCTCAGCATAGCCCGCTCGCTGCTGCGCCGCCCGCACCTGCTTATTTTTGATGAAGCTACTTCTGCACTGGATTCTATTACAGAGGAAGAAATTACGGCTACCATCAAAAACATTTCGATGCTGAAAGAACAGATCACTGTTTTAATTGCACACCGCCTTAGCACCATTATGCATGCAGACAGGATTTATGTGCTGGAAAAAGGCCGCATTATTGAAACCGGCACCCACCAGGAGTTGCTTTCCATCAATGGTCTGTATCACGCCATGTGGCGTCAGCAAATTGGCGAACGCAAATATCCTGCAATCACAGAGCCTGCTGCCATGCCTGCTTCCGGCAAGCCGGCCGCCAAACAGCCTGTACCGGCAGCAGCCAACGGCAATGGGCAATAAAACAATGGAACCATCAAACAATTGAACAATAAAAAAAATCCCGGCTGCAGCAGCCGGGATTTTTTTTATTTAAATATGAAAGCTTAGCGGCACTTCCAGCTTTATACTGAAGTTACGGCCCATGTTAAAAATGCCTTGTCTGCCTGTAGCCTCATTTACCGGGAGGTATTTCAAACGGCTTAAATGACTTTGATAGGCTACATCGCCCAGGTTATAACCGGCCAGGTGTAAACTGAACAATGTTCTGCCTTTTTTATCGGTAAAGTCCGAACCGATGCTTGCATTAATCAGCCAGTAGCCGGGCGTGGCGGTTTCAGTAGCAAAGCCGGTGAATGCATTGTTCTGATCGAAGGTGTAATCGCTTTCTACACTTACATACAGGTTCTTCAACCCATTTTTACCCTGTGCAAAAAAGTTGCCGCGCAGTTCAGAAATATAACGTGCGGAAGGTACAAAGGGCAGGTTTTTACTGTCATCAACAGCCTGTGTAAACTTACCGCGTGTGTAAGAGAAAATGTTCTCGAAATGCAGCCAGTCAAGCGGGTGCGGGTGAATATCCAGTTTCATTTCTACACCGTACAGGTTCGCGGTTTGCTGTGCAAATTTAAACACGTTCAGAGGCGAGCCGTCGTCAGGATCGGCCACTGTACTGTCTTGCCCTGCAGCATTCAGCACATTGCGGTAGTAAATAAAATTGGTGATGTGGTTGTAAAACAAACTTGCATCCAGTGATACGTGTTCGGAGTTTACTTCCACACCTGCATCGCCCTGCAAACTGGTTTCAGACTTCAGGTTGTGGTCTCCCACTTCATAGCGAACCGTGCCTTCATGTGCACCGTTGCTGGCCAGTTCGGCCATATTGGGTGCGCGGAAACCGCGGGCGATATTGGCTTTCAGGTTCACTACATGCGACAGTGCGTAGCTTGCGCCCACGCTGCCGGTGAGGTTGGAGAAGTTCTGCGTGAAAGGTGCAAATTTTTCAGCGCCGTCTTCCAGCAACTGTTTGCCGTTTACATGGCGGTTATCGAAACGAACGCCACCACTCACGGTTAACTTATCGGTAGAGTATTGTTCAAAAACAAAACCACCAATATCGAATAAACTGTAATCAGGTATCAGCACTTCTGCTGCACGGTTGGTGTTGGTTTGATACATGCCTGTGCTTCCGAAACTGGTACGCCAGGGGCCGGATGCAGGTAAGTGGTAACGTACGCTGTAGTTCACGGTTTTCAAATCAAAAAAGGCATCGGGTGTGCTGATATCGTCTACATTACCAAACTCCTGCCTGCGGCTGCGCTGGTAGCCAACGGTTACATCCAGCTTGCTTTTGCCGATGTTGAACGCATTGTCGCTGGTTACTTTAAAGTGGCGAATGTGCTGAAAAGGCACCACCGGTTTTATTTTGCTGAAGTCAGATCCGCTGGCAATTACTTCCTCACCTCCGGGCAATTCCTTTAAAAATTTGCCGGTGGCAGAATCACGTTCGCCTTCGTTAAAACCAATGTGCTGGTCAAAGCTGCTGGCCATTAAATGGCTGTAGCCCCAGCTGCCGCTGTAACCCAGCAAACCGCCTACATTCTTGTTGTAGAACTTGGAGTTAAAAACCGGGCCGTCGTATTTGTTGCGGTAATCCGCTGCCCCTTTGTAACTGCCGTAAGCCGACCAGCTGAAACCATTTTTGGTGCCTGCCACATCGCCGTAAAAACCACGCAGGCGGCTGTTGGTCTGGTATTCGCTCAGCACATGGGCATTCATGCTGCCTTCAGGCGCAGGCGTTAAGCTTTGTATATTAATTACACCTGCCAGTGCATCGCTGCCATACATCAATGAAGCCGGTCCCTTCAGCACCTCAATACGTTTTACGCTGTAGTCATCTACTTCAATGCCATGTTCATCGCCCCATTGCTGGCCTTCCTGGCGAACAGCGTCGTTTACAATAAGCACGCGGTTGTAGCCCAGGCCGCGGATAAATGGTTTTGAAATAGCCGGGCCGGTTGTAACACCTGCCACGCCGGGTACTGTTTTGGTCAATGCATCAATTACATTGGTAGAAGAAGTGTTCAGCAGGTCGTTGTGTTTAACAATCTCGATCGATTGCGGTGAGCGCCTGGTACTGATGGCCGAGGTAACACCGGTTACGGTTACGTTTTCCTGCTCTACCACGGCCGGTTGCAGTGCAAAATCCTGCGTGGTGTTTCCCTGAACGGTAATTTCCCTGATCACGGTGGCATAACCCTGGTAGCTTATTTCAGCCAGGTGTTTGCCATTGCCCAGCACACGGGTTTTATAACTGCCGTCGCCGGTTGCGATGGCACCTGTGTGTGCGTCGGGAAAATAAATGGTTGCTCCTGCCAGCATGTTACCGGTTTTGGCGTCGGTTATCCTGCCCGTCAATACGGGATGTACCGAACGCGATCCTGTCTCTTTCTTGCCAGTAGAATCTCTTTGTGCTAATGCTCCCTGTGTTGCCAACCCCATGAGCAACGCCAGAAAAACCGTTTGCCTCATAACTGCTGTTTAATTTTGATACAATGCTGCAAATTTAGGGATATGGATCATTTTTTCAACAATGTTGCAAAATTTTCTTCCCCCTGTCTACCGGCCATTATTTAAGGTTTTACCGAAAATTATGTGTATTTTTAAAAGACACAATCACTGCTGATGGATGAGAGTGCTCTTTTAACAGGCTGTTTGCAAAACGATCCGGCTGCACAGCGGGAATTGTACAACAGGTACAGTCCCAAGATGCTCTCGGTGTGCTATCGCTTTGCGCAAAGCCGTGAAGATGCGGAAGACATGCTGCAGGAGGGCTTCATCAAAGTGTTTACACAAATTCACACCTTTCAGCACAAGGGCGCTTTTGAAGGATGGATCAGGCGTATCGTTGTTCATACCTGTATCAACCTGATCAAGAAACACAAGAAATTCAATGAAAATGTAGACCTCGCGCATGCCGCGCTGCTGCAGGTACGCGAAGATACCATTCCTGCCATTATGCAGGCCAAACAGGTTATTGAATGTATCCGCCTGCTACCCATTGGTTACCGAACCGTTTTAAACCTATATGCCATTGAAGGCTACAGTCATAAGGAGATTGCAGAAATGCTCGATATTGAGGAAAGTACCAGCAGAAGCCAGTATACCCGTGCACGTGCTATGCTTGAAACGATTCTTGTAAGAAAAAAGATTCTGGAAAAACCGGAACCCGATGCAGCGTGGCTGCTCTCTTTGAAGACTAATAAATGATATGAGCCTTACCGATGCGAAGCCCCTTTTATAACGACGAATTTGAGGATTACCTTCAAAATAAGGTAAAGCATCACCGGATGTATCCGGGCGATCAGCTGTGGCGTAATATTCACGAGCAATTGCATGAACGTGGCCGCTGGCCTGCCCTCACCTTTATTTCCATTATTATCATTGCCTTGCTGGTAGTAAGCACTTTACTGTTAAAACCGGCAGATAAGCTGCTTAACAATACCCGTTACCGCATGGCTACACCCGAAGTGCAGCTTGCGCTCGCTACACCCGCCCCCAATTCTGTTGAACCGCTCGAAGAATCTATTGCCACAGAAATTATTACCCGCCGCACCATTGATGATGCCAGGCAAAGAATACACGAGCAAAATGCCCCGGCAGCCGATATTGCTGTAGCCGCCAGTGTTACCGCCGCTGCCATTGCACCGGCTCCGCCACCGGTTGCTGCGCAGCTGCAGTTACCCGCAGAAGCTACTGCACAGGCGCTGGTTGACACGTTTAATTTCAGCCGTGCCGATACATTGCCTGCCTCAGGTATTGCATTTAATGCCGCTTACAGGTTTGACACACTCACCTACAATAACAAGTTTAATTTCAGCGCCAACGCGGCCACGCATAATCCCAACGATGAATTGCTGAAAAACCTCGGCTTTACCAAACAGACTACGGCTATTACCTTAAAACCAAGGATCTCCAGGTTTGATATAGAAGCGTACATTACGCCCTCGGCCAGCTACCGCCGCCTGCTGAATGATAAAGGCAATGCAGACCTGCAGCGCTTTTTACCTACCCCGCTCAGCGGCAACACTTCGGTTGACGTAAACAAGGTGGTACGTCACAAACCGGCCATAGGCATGGAAGTGGGCGTTTTGCTCGGTTACCGGCTTAACAGGCAGTTGACCCTGAAAGGCGGTTTGCAGTATAATCAGCGCCAGTACGACATTGAAGCCTATACCCAGCACAGCAATGACCAGCCCCTGCCTGGCAGCTCTTCAGGCCCCGGCCCGCAGCCTGCCCCTACTTACGACAACAGCACCACTGTAAATACACTGTCCATCCTCAAAAACCGGTACCGTGAATTGTCACTGCCTATCGGGATCGACTGGAAGGCCAGCGCTACAAAACCTTTCACCTGGGGCGTTACCGCACTCGCAGCGCCCACCTATATGTTTAACAAAGACCCGTTTGTGCTCTCTACCAACCTGAAAAATTATACCGACGGGTCATCCCTTCTGCGTCACTGGAATGTGAACACCAGCTTCGGCGCCTATATCAGTTACCGTACGGGTGACTATAGGTGGCAGTTTGGACCGCAGTTCCGTTACCAGCAGCTGTCTACCTTCAAATCGGCTTATCCCATCAAAGAATACCTGCTTGATTACGGGATTAAGCTCAGCGTTACCAAAACCATTCGTTAAAGCCGCAACACAAACACAACTGCTTAAAGGGAAGATGCCATCTGTGCATCTTCTCTTTTTTTATGGCCGTATCTTTACCGTATGAAATCATTGTACTTGCTGGCAGCCTGTGCGCTGCTGGTTTCAGCCTGCAAACAGCATGCGGCGCCACCGCCCAATACCTACAACAACGATACCGTGGCATTTTTTCCTGTGCAGGATTACCTGCGCGCGCAAATCAAGTCTATCGACAGCGTGCCTTACTTTATGTACCGCCTCACGGTAACCGACGATAAAAAAGATTCGGCCACTATTACCCGCGAGCAGTTTAATGAAGCTACACAGGTATTTACCCGGTTTAATATTGCAGAACCCGCTATCAAAAAATATTACAGCGAATCCGTATTCGGCGACCAGAGCACCAACAGCTATACCATCAGCTATACCACCAACAACAAAGACCTGCCTGTACAGCGCATTGATGTGCTGCTGAAACCGGAAGACCAGAAAGTGAAACGCATTTTTATCACCACCATGGAAAACCGCAACGACAGTTCTATTGTTACCCGCCTGGGATGGAAGCAGAACGAAAGCTGCACCATCAACACAAGCATCAGCCACAAAGGCAAAAACAGCAATACACAAACCACCCTCGTGTGGAACGGACAAAATTAACAGGCAAGACATGACGCAGCAGGAATTTCAGCAAATAGCAGCCACCATCCCGGTTCAACCGGGCATCTACAAATATTTTGATGCAGGCGGCACATTGCTGTATGTGGGTAAGGCCAAAAGCCTTCGCAAAAGAATCAGCTCCTATTTCTCCAAAACCTTCACCGGCTATAAAACACACGAGCTGGTGCAGCGCATTAACCGCATTGAATTTACCATTGTAGATTCGGAACAGGATGCATTTTTACTGGAGAACTCCCTGATTAAACAGTTTCAGCCCAGGTTTAACATCAACCTGAAAGACGATAAAACCTATCCGTACATCGTTATTAAAAAAGAGCCCTACCCGCGTATCTTTTTAACCCGCAGCAAAATAAACGATGGCAGCGAATACCTGGGGCCGTTTACCTCAGCAGGTAAAGTACGGGAACTCATCAGCTTTATCAGGCAATACATTCCTTTGCGTACCTGCAAGCTCAATCTTACGCAGAACAACATACAGAAAGGCAAATTCAAGGTTTGTCTTGAATATCACCTGGGCAATTGTAAAGGCCCCTGCGAGGGGCTGCAAACTGCAGCAGATTATGCAGAAGGACTGCAGCAGGTACGTCAGCTGCTGAAAGGCAACCTTACACCCGTGATCAATGTGTTTAAAGCGCAGATGACCGAACTGGCCGTAAACATGCAGTTTGAAAAAGCGGAGATGGTACGCCGCAAAATTGAACACCTCGAAAACTACCAGTCGCGCTCTGTTATTGTGAGCAAACACCTGGGCACACTCGATGTATTCTCTATTTTAAAAGAACACAACACGGCTTACGTGAACTACCTGATGGTAGAAAACGGCACCATTGTGCAAACCCATACCGTTGAACTGGAAGCCCAGATTGAAGAAAGCGAAGAAGATGTGCTGGCATTTGCCGTGCTAAACCTGCGCGAGAAGCTAAACAGTGCCGCGCATGAAATTGTACTGCCCTTTGCCATTGAATACCCTGACGGCAATGTAACCATTACACTGCCCAAAGGCGGCGATAAAAAGAAGCTGCTGGATCTTTCCCTTAAAAACGTGAATTACTTTAAGGAAGAGCTGCACAAACGCAAAATACTGCAGCTGGAAGGCCGTACCGATATGGAGAAGAAGAAAGTGCTGTACGAAATACAACAGGCCCTGCAGCTGCCCGAAGTGCCGGTGCACATCGAATGTTTCGATAACTCCAATTTCCAGGGCAGTTACCCGGTATCGGCCATGGTTTGTTTCAGGGATGGTATTCCCGCCAAACAGGATTACCGCCATTACAATGTAAAAACCGTTACCGGCATCAACGATTTTGCCACCATGAAAGAAGTCGTGTACCGCCGCTACAAACGCCTCACCGAAGAAGAAAAGCCCCTGCCCCAGCTGGTGATTATCGACGGAGGCAAAGGCCAGCTGGGCGCTGCCATGGAAAGCATCCGCGAACTGGGACTGGTGGGTAAAATGACGTTGATGGGTCTCGCAAAAAACGAAGAAGAACTGTTTTTCCCCGGCGACAGTGAATCGATCAAACTACCCTGGGACAGCGAGGGCCTGAAACTGATACGCCGCATACGCGACGAAGTGCACCGTTTCGGTATCACCTTTCACAGGCAAAAACGCTCAAAGGGCACTTTTGTAAACGAACTGGAGCAGATACAGGGAATTGGCAAGCAAACGGCCACCCAGCTGTTGAAAGAATTCAAGTCTGTTAAAAACATCCAGGGCAAAACAGTAGCGGAACTTTCCGGTTTAATCGGGAAGGCAAAAGCCATGCTTGTTTTTAATCATTTTCACGAACCCGAACACGGGGAAGCGAACCCGGAGCAAGCAGCAGGCAATATCGATAACTGATTATTTTTTGCCGATAAAAACAGGGGAGCAAACATAGTCGGGAGAACATGTAGCCGTACGGAAGATTTGCCTGAAAGCGGTTGCGCAAAACCGGTGTTTCTGTTGAGGACAGGCCTAAAATAAAAAAGGGGCCAGGATAGAAATCCAACCCCATTTTAAAATCCAATATCCTATGAAAAACCAGGGTAAAGGTAAGTAATGAAAATGCTCCGGCAAGTTTTTTCATTGGTTTTTTTGCAGTTATATACAATTTTTAATGTACACGATTGCATAATACTTTCGTGTTTTATATACACATTACTACTCGTGAAATGCAGTCACAGCAAGCGTTTCAAGAAACCAGGGCCATTATTGCCATTCAATTTTGCCTGAACGGCAGCCGTCCATTTTTTAACCATCTATCAAAGTAAATACGCAACGGTTTGTGTAGAAACGACACTTATGAAAAGTTGCCCTGGAAACCGGTTGATACAGGCACAAAAAAAGTCCCGGACGAGCCGGGACCTTTTATATTATTTGAATAACCTTAGTAAGACCAGAGCGATTGCTCGTAGTTAAAGATTTTATCTTTAACATTCTCACCTTCCAGCAAGCGGAAGAGGGGGTCTTTAATGTATTCTTTAAACTCTTTGTCGAACGGGTTATCAATAGTACTTTTTACGAGGTAGCTGGAGAACATGCGGCTTTCAAAAAGCTCTTCCCAGCTCATACGGCCACCGTAGTTTTTACCGTTGTATACTTCGTACTTGGCCAGTGTGGGACGCAGATCGGGGTAGTACACCCAGAAAAGCACTACATCTTCACCAAGGTCCATACCGCTTGAGGTGCGCAAACGCATCATGGGTGCGATACCAAGGATACGTACAAACATGCGTGATGATTCTTTATCAAAGATCCATTCTTCTTTCACTTTGAATTTGTAGATAGAATCAATCGGTATCTGTTTGCCGCGTACTTCCCTTTTTACCACGTTACCATTCAGGTCGGTTACGTCTACTGTATCAAAACCAGCACCGCCGGAAAGTGATTTTACCACCTGCTCTTTGGTTAGAGGCGTTGTAAAACGGTCATCATCGGCAGAGAAAGCTGTTACACTGTCTGTACCATTGATGGCACTGTACAGGATAGAGATGAAACGCTGGTTACCATTGTCTTCTGTAGCGGCATAACGGAACGGAAGGTTCATTTTTTCCCTTGCGTCAATTACGCGCCATACTTTCTGACGGTAAACGGCATCATCTTCCCGGATGTTCTCGTACGTCAGTGGCGTTCTTTCTTTTACCAGGTTGCGTTCTACTGCATTGTCATTACGCAGCGACTGCTTGATGGTATCGGTTAAACCGCCGCCTGAATTAGGAATCACCTCGAGTGGTACATTGCTCTGCGGCTGTGCATTGTTAGCCGGCGGAGGGGTACCATAACCTGATGAAGGCTGGGCACCATAACCCGATGGCGGATTGCCATAACCAGATTGCGAATTGTTGTTCTGAGTAGTATCAGTAGTCGTTCCATAACCACTACGTGCGCGCGGCTTTCTCTTTTTCTGCGCCTGCGTATCGATCGCGAGGAAGGATACCAGCCCTACCGCCAACAATATCGCTTTAACTATACTGGTTTTCATATTTTAAATATTGTAATGTAAAATCCTTAATAACAGTTGAAAGCAAGTGTAGGTAAGGTTCTTGTACGTCCGTCAGGACCTACCGCCTTGATTTCATCTATCACCAGCGTGCTGCCAGGTTGCAGTTTGCTCATAATTCTTTTGGCGTCTGCACCAAAATAAGCACCTGCATTCTGTGCGATGCCCGGGTTACCAAAGCCAGCACCTGTAGCATATACCACGAAGCTGGTTACGTTAAAGCTTACCCCTTCAAACACGAAGTTTTCCAGTTCAGCACGCACACCCTGCTGGGCTTTCAGGTTATTGGTTGGTACGCGGCCACCTTTGTCTTTACCAATCATGGCAACAGGATCAGGTACTGATTTTACCCTGAACTCGAAGTTGGTTGGTTTGCCATCGGCAACTACGGTTACGTTTGCCTTGCCTGCTGTTGAAGGATGCGCTACGTATTTACCGGGACCGGTTTTTTCCAGGGAACCATTGTCCAGTTTAACCTGTACTTTTTCGTCACCTACGCTACCGCCGCTTACGCTGAGGTCGTTAGGCAAACCAATGTACAGTACTTTCACTTTGTCAGCACTTACGCTTGCACCGGTGGGAGAACCAACGTTATAAACGATGTCCTTATCCAGTGAGCCCATGGTGCCGTCTGGTTTCTTAAACGAAATATGCACCTTTTTAGTATACGCGCCGGGGCCGCCTACCGTTGTTTTGTATTCAGCAACACCGTCAGCATTCAGCGGAACGGTAGCACCATCGATGCTTACGGTAGGCGCTGCAGCTTTACTGAAGGCACCTACACCACCGGTGATGGTTAATTCCTGGCCAGGCATCAGGTACGCCGAGCTTTGGCTGGCTATAGCCTGGAACTGATCGTATACTACGGCAACTTCACCTACTTTTCTGTGAATGGCATCAATAACCATGGCTTCACTGTTGCGCACATCATTCTGGAATTTACTCATAATGGTAATGCCTGCAACCGTTGGCGTCATATGGAAGTAAGCAAATTCCCATTTCTGGTTGGTTGCTTCCTGTGTTTTAGGGATGCTGAGATCGATAGGTAATGTTTTGGCAAATTCGGTTTTAATATCCGGGTCAATTGCCAGCATTTTGTTTTTGTAATCAGCTAATTTCTGCTGTAATTCTTTGCCATATTTACCTTCCACGAACAGGTGGGTGGTAGCTTCCAGGTTATCTTCCTTATATTCTTCCACACCATTCTTCACTTCAAGGCCAGACTGTTTTTTCAGCTCAACCTTAAGTCCTTCGAGGTAGGCGAACATATCTTCAGATAATTTCTGCGCTTCCTGCGCTTTGGGAAGCCATTTCTCCGCACGTTCGCGGCTGGCTGGGTCTTTTAATTTAGCTTCAAAAGACTTGAAGATAGCTGCGTTTTTATCATTAATCGTTGCACTGGCATTATTCAGGCTACGATCCACGGTTTTAAAGGCGTTCAGGATTTCATTCGACACATTCAGCGCCAACAATGCAGTCAGCACCAAATACATCAGGTTAATCATCTTCTGCCGTGGCTCTTTAGGTAGTGCCATATCAGGAATAGATTTTAATACATGTTACGAAATTGGATCATCAAGTTTATATGCGCTATTATCTACCCTGCATTGCAGTGAGCATATTGCCATAAATCTGGTTCAGTTTGCCCAGGTTTGTAGCCAGCATTGCAATCTGTTTCTGAGCGCTGACTGCGTCATCGGCGCTGTTGCTCATAGCAGCTGAAGCTTCGGCCAGTTTGCTGTAGAACTGATTCAGGGCTTTCAGATGGTTATTGCTTTCCTGCAATTCCAATTCGTAAATAGTATTTAAAGAAGACAAGTTTTTGGTGAGTACCTGTACCTGCTCGTGGAACACCTGTGTGCTGCCGGCTGCATTGTTGAATGAAGCCAGTGAGTTGGCAGTAGTAACGTAAGCGTCTTTTACAGAAGTTAAAGCAATGGCTGCTTCTTTGGTTTTCTGTGTATAGTCGCCTGTAGCTTTTACTACATCGCTGATTTCACCCATTTTTTCTACTGTAGTGCCCAGTTTCTGGAAACCGGCGCTCAGTTTAGAAAGGTTGGCAGGAGTGATATCTGCGTCCTGCAACATTTTTTCCATGTTTTTCAGTGCAGGGTTACCTGCTGCGGTTACAGCTACAGGAGCTGTTTCGTGGCCACTATCGGGCGGAGGCAAGAACGCGTATACGAGGAAGATCACTGCTTCGATACCCAGACCAAGCGGAAGGAATACGCTAGAGCCTGGCCAGTGCTGGATTTTAAACATCGCACCAACAATTACAATAGATGCGCCTACGCATACGATAACGTTTACGAGCCTGTTTACTGCGGGAGAAACTCCAGATGCCATAGTTAAGTTTTTGTTTGTGTTTTTGTGTATGGTTCAATTGCTGAAAACGTCTTTCACAAGGCTGATGCCAGCCTTTAAGGATTCTTGGGTATAGTTTATTAGTATTCCGTTTATAGCTAAACTTTAACGATTAACGCCTTTTGAGCATGGCAGGCAGGTCAATCACACACCTGAAACCGATGTACGATTTTGCTGTATCCTGGTACTCGTAGTTGCGTGTGCTGGTTTGCAGGTAATAACCCACATCTTTCCAGCTGCCACCCCTTACTACCTTGCGCTTCATCCTGGGAGGATCATTGTCTTTAGCGTCGTAGCGAACGTCGGGGTTCATATCATGTTGGAAGTTGTAAGAGCCTTCGTAGTAATAGGAAGAGGTCCATTCTGCCACATTACCCGCCATGTTGTACAGGCCAAAATCGTTGGGCCAGTAGGCATCGGCGCGTACGGTATAGAAACCACCGTCTTCAGGGTAGTTACCCCTGCCTGGTTTAAAGTTGGCGAGCAGACAACCTTTTTTGTTTCTCAGGTAAAAGTTACCCCAGGGGAACATGGATTGTGTGCGGCCGCCCCTTGCAGCGTATTCCCATTCAGCTTCTGTAGGCA
The DNA here is from genome assembly GCF_003412455.1 of Deminuibacter soli. GTDB lineage: Bacteria > Bacteroidota > Bacteroidia > Chitinophagales > Chitinophagaceae > Deminuibacter > Deminuibacter soli. The sequence goes on from NZ_QTJU01000008.1 coordinate 54,178, forward strand.
GGCGGAAATCGCTTTCCACTGCTTTTTTCTTGGCTTCGAGGAAACTGTTGAGGTAATGTGTTCGCCAGTGACAGAAGGCTACTGCCTGTTTCCAGCTCACCCCTACTACAGGGTAATTGCCGAATGAAGGGTGTGTATAGTAGCGTTTAGCCATCGGCTCATTATAAGAGTAGGAGAAATCACGCATCCAAACCAGTGTATCGGGATATACTTTCTGCTCGTAGCGGTAAATGAAGTGACTTACCGGTACGCCTGCGTTTTCGCGTTTGGCGGCTTCTTTCAGGTTAAAGCCCTGGATATTGTACACCAGTTTATCAGGATCGATCCCGATTTTATTGTACAACCGGTTATCCGGCGCCAACACCATGCGGTTCAGTTTTTCCAGCGTGGTTTTATCGGTGTAATTAATGGTACGCGCTTTTTTCCAGTCAATGGCAGTATCCCCGCTTTGACCGGTTTTCATATAACCCAGGTCAACGGCGGCCAGTGAATCGCGCACCCACATTACAAACTGACGGTATTCGTTGTTGGTAATTTCGGTGGCGTCCATCCAGAATCCATTGATAGACACTTGCTTGTTACGGGCTGTTAAATTGTAATTGATGTCCTCATCGCTGGGACCCATGTGGAAGGTTCCCGGTGGCACATATACCATACCGAGTGGTTTACCCATACTACCCCGCGCTGAAGGACTTACTCCATGTAATTGGCCATCATCCGGGGGGCCCTGATACTTCCCCTTTTTATTGCAACCAGCTGCAAAAATAAGCGCAGTTAGTGCGGATATTGCGATCAATTGGCTTCTCATTCTACTAATATGGTTTGAAGGGTATTGAGCAAATATAGCTATTTAAACATATCAGGCAACTTTTATTAAATCGTTAACAAGCAGCTACCTGGTAAGGCTTAAAAACGCCTTTTTGTTCAGAATATTGTTTCAACCCCAATCATTTTTATTGCAACAACTTGCTGACTAGCAATGCTATTGCTGGTTATGTCAATAAATGTTAATGATCACTCCAATAAAACTGGCCTGTTTTTCATTACAACGCATTCCGGCTGTGCGGGACATGTTTTGAAGGCATGGCTTACATACCTGACCGGATAGATTTTATCAGTTCCTGCACCGCATAAACGGGTGCATGGCAGGCGTAATTTTTACACAGGAAAATGGCGGTTTCAGGTTGTACCGGCTTGCCGGCCAGTAATGGGAAGTCGGGATGGGTTGCTGAAGACGACTGGATAATTTTATTGGGAATAAAACAACGCAGTATATCATTCAGGATATTGCCAGGATCGGTGCCGGTTACAACAATTTCATTCAGTCCCATTGTTGCCAGCTGAACCACACCTGCCCATACTCCGAAAGAAGTGGGGTAACGGGTAATGGCCTGTCCTAATCCGGCGATCATAGTTTCCGCCTGGTTGTACCATTGGGGGCGGTTATATGCGACAGACAAATACAGCAAGTTAAATGCCATAGTTGCATTTCCGGAAGGTGTGGCGCCATCATACACTTCTTTCTTACGAACGATTACATCCTGCTGCTTATTGTGCGTATAAAAAAAGTAACCCCCATCTGCTGCAAAATGCATTTCTACATACTCCATCAGCTCCTTTGCACGGGCAAGGTATTTCACTTCGCCGGTTATTTCCTGCAACGCAACCAGTGCCTGTACAAAATACGCATAATCGTCAAGGAAGGCTTCAACAGGAGGCTGATCCTTTTTTAGTGAATGAAATAAACCGCCGTCTGCCGCGCTGAATAAACTGGAAAGCATCCTGATGTTCTTTTCTGCTACCTCACGGTAATGGGTGTTACCGGTAGCTGCATAGGCTTTGCAATAAGCAGTTGTCATGAGGGCATTCCACCCCAGCAGTATTTTATTGTCCAGCGCAGGCCGCACTCTTTGCGCTCTTCGCTGCAGCAACAGTGTTTTCCAGGCCTGCATTTTTTCTTCGAGCTGCTGTACTGTTATATGATGAGCCGCTGCAACCGTTTCACGCTGCCCGGGAATCCACAAAATATTGGTATGTTCCCAGTTGCCATGGTCCTGCACGTCGTATAGCTGGCAAAACAATCCTGCATCATTGCCCAGCAGTTCGTTGATCTCTGCCTTTTGCCAGGTATAGAATTTACCCTCCACCCCTTCGCTGTCTGCATCCAGTGCGCTGTAAAAACCGCCGTCGGATGCATAGAGCTCTCTTTCTACAAAAGCAAGGGTTTCATGTATCACGTTTGCGTATTGCTGGCGGCCGGTGAGCTGGTAAGCCTCGGCCAGCACGGCAACCAGCAGTGCGTTATCGTATAACATTTTCTCAAAATGCGGGGCCAGCCATTCCTTATCGGTACTGTAACGTGCAAAGCCGCCACCTGCCTGGTCGTAAATGCCACCATCAATCATTTTATCAATACTCAGCAATGCCTGTTGTAAGGCAGGTTCGCTGCCGGTGAAATAATGATGACGCAATAAAAACTGTATGGCAAAGGTTTGCGGGAATTTGGGTGCATGCCCAAACCCACCCCATTCGGTATCGGCCTGGGTTAATATATTAGCTGCAATCTGCTGCAGGTTATCACGGGTAAAAAGGGCTGCCGTTTCTTCGGCGCCGGGTGTGCGTATGCCGAAGCTGTTGGCATTTAACAGGTGATCGGTTAAGTTACCGGCCTGTGCTTCTATTTCTTCGCGTTTGTTTTGCCAGGCATCGTTGATTGATTCGAGCACCTGCGTCCAGCTGGGACGCTGGTAGGCGCTTACGGGCGGATAATAGGTTCCGCCATAAAACGGTTTTCCGTCAGGTGTAAGAAAAGCATTCAATGGCCAGCCGCCGCTGCCGGTGAGTGCCTGCACGGCATCCATGTAAATATGATCGAGATCGGGCCGCTCTTCGCGGTCGATCTTGATGTTGATAAAACTGCGGTTCATCAGTGCGGCAGTGGCATCGTTCTCAAAACTCTCTTTCTCCATAACATGGCACCAGTGGCAGGCCGCATAACCAATGCTTACGAGTATAGGCTTGTTCTCTGCCTTTGCTTTTTCCAGCGCTTCTGGTCCCCACGGATACCAGTCAACCGGGTTGTGTGCATGCTGCAGCAGGTACGGACTGGTTTCATTGATCAATCGGTTGGACATTGGGGTTAGTTTGAATAGCTAAAAAAAAGATCCTGCTTGTCAAGAGCAGGATCGGGAATGTATTTACAAAAGCAACGCAGGCATTGTTGGCCTGTGGTGTTTTATTTTTTTGCTGCGTTGGTTAAAAACTGGTCGAGTGCTGCTACCATGCTGGGTGCCTGTGGTGCGGGAGCTTTTATTTCGAGGTTCAGCCCGGCTTCTTCCACTGCTTTGGCCGTGTTGCTGCCGAATGCACCAATGCTGGTACCGTTTTGCTGGAAGCCGGGGAAATTATCGTAGAGGCTTTTTACACCGCTTGGGGTAAAGAAGCAGATGACATCGTACTCTACGTTACTCATCACTTCCTTAATATCGTTACTGATGGTGCGGTACATAAACGCGAGCTGGTGTTCGCATTTATTTGTTTTGAGATAGTTTACGATCTCGTTATCCTGCTGGTTTTCGCTGCACACATACAGGAAACGCTCGTTTTCCTTGTGTTTATTGATTACATCGAACAGGCTTTTGTTGGTACCGTCTGCACCGTAGAAAACTTTTCTTTTACGGTAAAGGATAAACTTCTGGAGGTACAATGCAACAGCTTCGGTGATACAGAAGTATTTTGTATCCTGGCTGATGGCCACTTTCATTTCTTCGCAGGTGCGGAAGAAGTGATCGATGGCATTGCGGCTGGTGAAGATTACTGCAGAAAATGACGCAATATCAATCTTCTGTTTGCGAAATTCGCGCGCAGGGATACCCTCCAGGCGGATGAACGGATGAAAGACCAACTCTGCACTATGCTTGCGGGCAAGCTCAAAGTACGGAGATTTGTCGCTTTCAGGCCTGGGTTGGGTGATCAATATTTTTTTAGCTCCTTTTGAATTGCTTGAGCTTTTTGTTGCCCCATTTTTTACCATGCTACAGGTTGTTCGTTCGTAAGTACAAAATTAAAAACTAAAGCCAATTTTATTAAACAGTACCTTATATATTAACAAAAGCGGTACCACTTCGACGGCGCAAAGGTAAATAAAAAAGTGAAAAGCGTTCACCTGTAAGGTTTTGCGAACAGCTCCCAGCGATATGGCGTAACGGTAAGCCAGCAATAAACCAATGGTACACACGGTGATAGTGAGCACAACACTGTTTACCGCACCATGTGAAAAAGCGATGAGCAACAGTGCCGGAACAAGTATTACGCCCAGCATTTTGTTGATCAGGAAAACAATAAACGTGTAGGTTTCTGCAGCATCACCCGCATTAAACACCCAGCCGGTAAAACGCAGGAACAGGAATTTACCTGAATAGATCACTGCAAGTATTACCGTACTGTACAGTAATACCCACCAGAACGGGATGCTTACCCAGCTTTTCTGGCTGGCCACTACACTGATAAATAAACCGGCTACTACAATAAAGTACAGGTTCATCAGCAACGAAGGCAGGCTATCCTGTGAAAGCTGCTCCCTCGTTTGCTTTTGCCTGAACGATGGTTGTGTAAACAGTTTGAATATATTTCCGAAGAACTTGGGGAAGGCGGTTTTAATAAAGGCGAGGAACAGTACAACACCAACCAGCACATAAAACAGCAGGTCTTTGTTATCAGGCAGTTTTTCTGATGAAAACATCATTACTGCAGGTGCCTGCATGGGTAAGTATTTTACCTGGAAGATGCGGCGGAACAGGGTATCTTCCTGCCAGGTGAGCGTGTGCACGGGCTTTACAATGGCCAGTGCTGCAGAATCTTTGCGCTGGATACTGTCTTTCTGCGCTGCAATTTCACGCGCAACCGTATCTGCAGCCGCACGCTTAACAGCGCGTATAGCAGGTTGGGTTGTGGCAGGTTTAACTGCCGTGCTATCGCGTTGGGCAGTTAGTTGCAGCGAAACCAGTAAAAGAAATAAAAGGCAAAGGTATCTGTGCATATAGTCGGTTCGCAAAAGTATTTAAAGCAGGCAGCATAATAAAAAAATATGTATATACATTGTACACATTTGTGTTTACTGCATGTGAATAGCGATGCTACTTTCAGCGTTTGAACAGCTACTGAAACACCCTCCTGCCTGCACCTTGACAAATTGTTGCTACTTTCGCGCCTTGAAACAAACAGTTATGGCAGGTATTTATCTTCATATTCCCTTTTGCAAACAGGCCTGCCATTACTGTAATTTTCATTTCTCCACCAATCACAGCAGTTTGCCCGATATGGTTACCGCTATTCAGCAGGAAATACAGCTGCAACAGCAATACCTTGGCAGCCAGCCTGTTGAAACCATTTACTTTGGCGGTGGCACACCTTCCCTGCTTTCAACAGCAGCGATAGCAGGCATTTTAGATACCCTGCGCAGCCATTTTAATGTACAGCCCGGTGTTGAAATAACGCTGGAAACCAACCCGGACGATTTTACTGAAGACAAGCCCGCACAGTGGGCTGCGGCGGGTGTAAACCGCTTAAGCATTGGCATACAGTCGTTTTACGATGCCGACCTGCAATGGATGAACCGGGCGCACAATGCACAGCAGGCCAAACAATGTATTGCCTGGGCAAGGGCTGCGGGTATTCATAATATTACAATTGACCTGATTTACGGTACGCCTACCCTGAGTGATGAAGGCTGGAAAAACAATGTACAGAAGGCTTTGGCACTGGGCGTTCCGCATTTATCGTGTTACGCGTTAACCGTAGAGCCCCAGACGGCTTTGCACAAAATGATAGAACAGCACAAAAAAGAAGCAGTAGACACCGACAAACAGGGCCGTCATTTTGAGTTGCTGATGGACTGGCTTGGCGAAGCAGGCTATGAACATTATGAAATTTCGAATTTTGCCAAGCCCGGTTTCCGCAGCAGGCACAACAGCAGTTACTGGCAGGGCAGCCATTACCTGGGTCTCGGCCCTTCGGCACATTCGTTTAACGGAACCAGCAGGCAATGGAATATTGCAAACAATGCACTGTACTTAAAAGCCATCGCAAGCAATGAAGTGCCGTTTGAACTGGAAACGCTTACAGCCACACAGCAGCTGAATGAATATATTATGACGAGCCTGCGCACCATGGAAGGTTTATCGCTCGATAAAGTAGCGCTGGAATGGGGCGCCCCTGCCCTGCTTGCAGTAGAACAGCTGGCCGTTAAATACATACACAATGGACTGATGGTTCAGCACGACCGTAACCTGCGCTTAACGCCGCAAGGCAAACTGCTGGCAGATGGTATTGCCGCAGACTTTTTCCAGTAAACCGTTATTTAGTTTTTGTGCTCCCTGTGATGCAGGAAGTGTTTTGCTGCATGAACTGCTGCAATTACCGCCAGTATGGCTACCAGCGCAACCGGCGAAAGCAATGTAAAGGAGAATGGCATACCTGAAAGATACGATATTTATACCAATATTCCCTCTATCCCTGCAAAGCCCTCAGCAGCAGGTACTTGCTCCCATAAAATGCGGTAAATGGCAGTTGCCACAGGCATATTGGCCTGTATGGGCGCATTGGTTTGATACATACAACGGCTCGCATTGTACCCTTCGGCCACCATGTTTAGTTCAAGTGTAGCGGCTTTTACGGAGTAACCTTTGCCAATCATGTTACCAAACATCCTGTTGCGGCTGTAGAGAGAATAACAGGTTACCAGCAAATCGCCAAGGTATACGGATGAGTTGTAGTTGATGTCTTTTTCACAATCGGTTTCGCCTGCATGGCTTTGCATGGCTTTTTGCAGAAAGCCGGCCATTTCGTTGGCCGCATTGGCAATGTATACGCTCAGGAAGTTATCGCCATATTCCAATCCGTGCGCAATACCTGCACCCAGCGCGTAAATATTTTTGAGCACGGCTGCATACTGCACACCGATGATGTCGTGGTTAACTACTATGTTCAGGTAATCGCCCTTGAAACAGGCAGCAATGGCTGCGGCTGTTGCTTCATCTTTCCCGGAGAAAGTGAGGTAAGATAATTTTTCTGCTGCCACTTCTTCTGCATGGCAGGGACCGAGCACGGCAAAATAATCCTGCAGGGGAAACCGGAATTTCTCTGCCAGGTATTCGTTGAGCAGCTGGTTCGATTCGGGAAGAATGCCTTTTACGGCGGAAACAATTTTTTTTCCTTTGAAAGTATCGGCGGGCAATGTACTGAGTATATCATTCACATAGGCAGACGGAACTGCGATAATCACTACATCGCAGGCTGCTATTACTTCAGCGGCATTGGTGCTGAGACTTAATAGCTGGGTATCAAAATTGGCAGCGCTCAGGTAATGCGGGTTATGCCTGCGCTGTTGTATGTAGCGGATAGCATCTGCATTCCTGATCCACCAATGTATATGATGATGGCTGTCCGTTAAAATCTTTGCCAATGCGGTAGCCCAGCTTCCGCCTCCGATAATTCCAAACTGCATTGAACGCTTGTTTCAAATAGGTGACCAATTCACAAACATACAAAAAACAGTCGTGAATCGTCAGTCGTGGGGCGATGTCGTTTAGTTACGATGGTTTAAGGTTTAACGTTTGAAGTTTAAAGTTGGACGGAGGGGAGGTGGTTCAATTGTTCAAGGTTCAATTTTTGCCCAAGGCACCTTTACCGCAAAGAACGCAAGGGAAAACCCACAAAGTTCACAAAGGGATGGTTAACTAAATAACACTGGGTTACAGCCGGGACTACCTGGGTGAGTGCGGGATTGAAGCGAATGGACAGGTACAAGTATACCGCCGCAGGATTAAGCCGGGATGAACTTGGCAGGGTTGGTAAAAAAACGCTCCCGGTTGCGAACCTGGGCGATTCGGAACCGGGAGCGGGATGTATGATCAGGAAAGCTTTGTTATTTTTTCAGCGACTGCACCAATTGTTCTTTGGGAACGATTTTTACTTTGGCGCCGTCCTGCAGTTGTTTGGACACTACATCGTACGGGCCGGTGATTACCTGGTCGCCCTCTTTGATACCTGATTTTATTTCGATGTTGTTGATATCCTGGATATCAGTTTTTACCTGTACCTTCTTCACTTTGCCATCTGCCTGGTAAACGAACACCACCTCCTGCATATCATCATCGGCAGATGCACTCGCAGGTTTATTTACTGTGTTGTCATCTTTTTTGGTAGGATCTTTTTTATCAGCGCCCGGGTCGCGGATGGTTACTGCATTAAGCGGAACAGACAGTACATCCCTGTGTGTGCTGGTTTGAATATCGGCACTTGCCGTCATGTTGGGACGGAAAGGGAAAGGCTGGTTTTTCACAATCAGGTCGCGGTAGCTATCTGGCAGCAGCCTGATGTGTACCTGGTAATTGGTTACCGTGGTGGTAGACGATGTAGTAGCGGTAGCAGAATTGGCCAGCGTAAGCGGGTTGGCTATTTTATATACCACTCCTTTGAATTTGCGGTTATTGAAGGCATCAATTTCAACAATGGCACTATCGCCCAGTTTTACTTTCGGGATATCACCTTCTGCCACATCTACCTGCACCTCGATGCTGTTGAGATCCGCAATGCGCATCATTTCGGTACCGGTCATTTGTGCGGTACCCACTACCCTTTCACCACGTTTTACTTCCATTAAACTTACCACGCCATCCATTGGTGCCATAATAGTGGTACGGCTAACGTCTTTATCAGCCCTGTTAAGACTGGCCTGCGCACTTGCCACGCCGGCCATATTGGCCCTGATGGTTTGCTGCGAAGCAACATAGTTTGCTTTGGCAGAGAAATAAGCCTGTTGTGCAGTTTCAAACTCCGAGCGGGAGATTACTTTCTGATCGAGCAGGGTTTTCTGACGGTTGTAGGCTGCTTCAGTTTGGTCGAGCGAAGCTTTAAGCGCGCCGAGCTGTGCATTGGCATTGGCAGCCTGCGCCTGCGACTGGCTTACCTGTGCGGCTGCCTGATCGCGTTGCGAGGCATAGATATCTGCATAAATTTTGGCAAGCACCTGGCCTTTTTTCACCGTATCGCCTTCGTTTACTTTGAGCTCAACCACTTCACCGGAGATATCGGAGCTTACTTTTACTTCTACTTCGGGATACACTTTACCGCTGGCGGTTACCGTTTCGATAATGGTGCGTTTGGCTACTTTTTCGGCCGATACCCTGGTGCCTTCATCTTTACCGAATGCACCTGCCTTGCTTAAAACAATCAGCAGTATCACCAGCACTACCAGTATAATGATCACCCATTTTAATTTCTTACTCATGTTGCTTTTTTTGTCGGTTCTGGATTTGGATTGTATCAGAGCCTGATGGTGCCGAGTTTATAAAACTCCAGCACTTTTAGCCGGAAAATATATTCGTAATGTGCAGATGCCATATTAATACGCGCCTTGCTCAGGTTATTGAGCGCAGTAAGATAATCCAGCGTTGATGACATACCGATATCGTATCTTTTTTTAGACAGTTCGTATGCATATTCTGAATATTCATTGGCCTTTTTGTTGGCGTTGTATTTCTGGATACCTGTTACCGCATTGCTGTAGGCGGTATAAATATCCTGTTGCAGTTTCTGGTTCGCCTGTTCCTGCGTAAGTTTCAGGTTTTCTACATTCAGCTTTGCTTTCTGGTAGTTGGTGCGCAACTGGCGGTTGCGCAGAATAGGAATACTGATGGACAAACCGATGGCCTCGGTTAAGTTGATATCACCAATTTGTTTGAAATAAGGTGTTTTGTGGTAATTATACGCGAAACCGGGTGTAAGCGCATAATAATTCGCACCATTTACGGGCACTACGGCTACTGTATCAAACTTACCTGTTGGCACTACACTGGTTAAATCCCTGTAAGTGCTGGCGTAGTTACTGCCCACAGAAGCAAACGCAGATATGGTAGGGTACATAGCGCCCCTGGTTGACTTCACATTGTATTCACCTGCCTTAATATGCAGTGCATTTACTTTTTGCAGCGGCTGGTTTACCAGTGCAGTCTGGTATAAAACCGATGGTTCCAGGTCGGCGAGGTTTTCGAGCGGTATTTTATCTACATCGGGCAGGGATACTTCAAAAGGCACGCCTGCATCGAGGTTCAGCAGTGCCAGCAGCTGCAGCTTGTCTTGCTGCGCGGTGGCAGTAGCGGTAATATAGTTGCTGCTATCGCTGGCCAGCTGCGATTCGAGCTGTGCGGCGTTAAGCTCGGGCATACTGCCTGCATCTACCTGTTTACGGGTAAGATCGAGCTGCGACTTGCTCAGTTCAATTTGTGCAGAAGCGATGTTTACCTGCTCTACTGCCATCAATAACTGCAGGTAGGCAGCCGCTACGTTCAGCGACACATCGCTGCGTGCGCGCGTTACATCGAGCTTGTAGGCTTCTTCATCTGTTTTGGTGGCCATTACATTATTGCGCACGCTGAACCAGTTAAACAGCGTTACGCCTGCCTGTACGTTATAACTCTGAAACGTTACCTGCTGGGTAGTAAACAGGTTACTGGTAGGGTCAACGGAACGGCCATTGTTTACCCCGCCCTGGGTATTGAAATCGAGGGTGGGAATAATCTGGCCTTTTGCCTGGTAGGCAGTAAGGGCAGCCATGCGGGCCTGCACATCGGCCTGTTTTACGGAAATATTGTTTTGTATGGCATAATCCACACAACGGCGGAGATCCCATTTATCCTGTGCATGTACTAAGTATGGCATTGCAGCAGTAAGCAACACCAGAAGGCTTTTCCTCATATAACAAAAATAACCGAATGTCTCACTTTTTCTTCAAAATTTGATGAGCGGAAACAAACGGGGTTTTGGTGAATATTTAGCTTTTTAAACGTATTTGCTCAAATGCCTGGTCCAGGTCTCCGGTAATATAATCAGCCTCCTCCAATCCCACATACAGGCGCAGCATACGGTGACTGGTATTGGCCGCATCAAAAGCACCGGGCTGCAGCGATGCGCAGCGCGGCATAATGAGCGATTCGTACCCGCCCCAGCTCACAGCAATTAAAATATGTTTCAGTGATTCACAAAAGTGTTCGATGGTTTCCATGTTACCGGCACGCAGCACAAACGTAAGCAACCCGCCCGCATTTTTCATTTGCTGTTTGGCCAGCTGGTATTGCGGAAACGAGGGATCAAGCGGGTACAGCACCGATTCTACCAGCGGGTGTTGCTGCAGGTATTGCAGCACGGCTTGCGTGGTGCGTGTAATACGTTCGAGCCTTGCGGGCAGTGTACGCAATCCACGTATCAGCAGCCAGGCATTAAACGGCTGAATACCGCTGCCGATATTGAGGTATTCGCTGGCAAAAATGCGGCGGATGATGTCGCTGCTGCCGCACAGCACGCCTGCTACCGCATCGCTGTGCCCGCCGATGTACTTGGTGGCAGATTGCAGTACCAGGTCAACCCCCAGCTCAATAGGTCGCTGAAACAAGGGAGTACAGTAACTGTTATCGCAAATGGTGATAATGTTGCGTTGTTTGGCCAGCTTGGTTACGGCCGTTAAGTCCTGCAGCTCGTACGTCCAGCTATTGGGCGATTCAAGGTAATACAGCGTGGTATTGGCTTGCGTGGCCTTTTCAAAGTTGGCGATGTCGCGGCCGTCGATATAGGTTACCGAAACATTAAATCTGGGAAGTATGCCGTTAAACATGCGCAGCGCCCAGGAATAAGGTTCACGCACGCTTACAATATGATCGCCGCTTTTTACATTGGCCAGTACCGCGGCAAAGATAGCCGCGGCGCCGCTGTTGAATACAAGACAGTCTTCTGCCCCGTCGAGTGCAGCCAGTTTTTTGCGCAGGATTTCAACGGTAGGGTTTAATCCGCGGCTGTATAACCAGTTGCTGTATTCATCTTCCAGCGAATGCCGTAATTCATCAATGGTTTTAAAAGCAAAATTGCTGGTTTGAACAATAGGCGGTGCTACCGATCTGAAATAGGAATCCCTGTCTTCCGCAAACTCATTAAGTATAAAGGAAAGATCCATCATGCGCGTATTACTGAATACGCTAATATAAGGAAGTAAAAGCAGAACTGAAATGCCGGAACAAGGATAATCCCTGTTCCGGCATTATTTATTTAGCGGAAGGTGAAAAACATATTGGACGTAAAGTTCCAGACAAACACAATACCTGTGGCAAACACTTTGGCCGTATAGAAATTAAATTTCAAGCGCTGGTGGAAAATGTAAATGCAGAGATTGTTCAGCAGCAACCCGATGGTACTAACCAGTGCAAACTTGCCGAACTCCAGTCCCCAGTTGGGATTGGTGCTTTTAAAGGTCCAGAACCGGTTAAAGAAAAAGTTATTGATAACAGCCACCGAAAACCCGGTAACATTGGCCAGGTATTTATTCCAGCGGAGTTTTTCTTTAAAGAACCAGGTTAGTCCGAAATCGATCACCACCCCCATTACACCCACTACGCCAAACTTCAGAAACTTGTAAACATACTGTTCCATAGCTATTGGTTTATTTTTCCGATACAGCCGCCAGCACAAACGTATCGAGTTGCGATTGCCTTGTTTGGGGGTTCAGGAATTTACCGGTTAACTGGCTGATATGAAAGTAATCAAAGGTGTGCAATACCTGTACATCAAACCGGCTATCTGCCAGGGCGATCATTTCAGACTGAGGCAGGAACAATACCAGTTTCTTATATTTTTTACCCAGGGCCAGCAGCGCATCGGTACTGTCTGCATGCTCTACCTGTCCGGGTGCATAAAACTCGTATGAATACGTGCCATTGCGGTACAACACAGGCTGCGCGCCATTGCCATTTTGCTGTATCCATTTGCCTGCTTCCATGCCTGCCTGGTAGTGCATCAGTGAAGGATAAAACTGGAAGTTCAGGAAAATAAACAGCATTACACTAAAGCCTGCATTGCGCATCACAATATCGTTCAGGGTACCGCGGAAGGTATTGATCAGCAGCACCAGCAGCATACATACCACCCAGATGGTTACGGCCAGCGGGTTACCGAAATGACTAAACCAGCACAGCACCATTATCAATGCCACCAGTATGCCCAGCAGTACCCATTGCAGGATATTGATGGCTTTGATGGCTTTGGGTGATGCTACCGAAAGCAGGTAAGCAGCGGTGATCATAGCCATCTGCGGAAACAGGATCACGATATAGTGCGGAAGCTGAAATTTAGATAAGGAAAACATCAGGAAGCTGATACCGGCACTGCCCCAGATAATCCAGTGGCGTGCTTCAATGGCCTGCTTTCTTTTCTTGTTAAACAGCACCACCACGGCAACATACAACAATACCGACCATGGCAGGAAGGCCCATAGCAGGGTATGCAGGAAGAACGACAAATCGCCCTTGCCCTTGATGGGACCGTTGTTGAAGAAGCGGCCAAACTGGCTGTCCCAGAAAAAGAAGCGGATACCCGATACATGATCGTGCCCGTACATCACCTTCTCGGGATGTGCATCGAACTGTACGTACAGGGAGTATAATTCGGGGAAGATAAACACAAACGAAAGCACCAGCAGCAGCCACCAGCGGATGGAGATAAACTGTTTCCATTGTTTGGTAACGATCCAGTATATCACGAAACCTGCGGCAATGGTAACCAATACAAAAATGCCCTTGGTCATCATGGCCAGCGCGCTGAAAAAGGCAGCAGCCACTACATGCAGCAGCCATTTGTTGTCGCCCGCGCGGTACATATGATAAATGGCAGCAATCACAAAACCGGTTAAACAGGCTTCTGCACGCACGTCAAAATTGGCGAGTATGGTATGCAGCGCGGTAAGGTAAATAATTACCGATAGTTGTGCCGTAAGCCTGTTGTACAGCAGTACGGCGAGTTTATAGGTGTACCAGGCACCGATAAAACTGCAAAGCAGGGCAGGCAGCTTATAGGCAAAGGCATTGATGCCAAAACATTTCATACTGAGGGCAGCGAGCCAGAAAGGCAGGTGCGGCTTGTCCAGCCAGTCGTGCCCATTGTCGAACAGGTTCATCCAATCGTTGCTGAGTGCTATTTGTTTGGAGAGTGCGGCATATAAAGTGCCGTCCGGTTCAAGTATTTCGTTGAACAGGCAGGTAATATTCAATACAACACCAATTGCGATAAGCCAGGAGAAAAGTTTGCCGGTTGAGCTGTTCATAAACTTGCACATTGTACAGGTTGCAAACTAACAGCTTTTACCTGCAACTGCCTAAATAAAGTTGGCTATACACCCTGCTGCGTACCGGTTGCCGGTGTTTGCAGCCTGGGCCATTTGCGTATACCGCGCATAAAAATAAAGGTGGTAAGCCAGCCGGCAAGCATGCCTGTAACAGCGCCTGCCAGTATATCGAGCGGGAAATGTTTGCCTACATACACCTGTGCATACACAATAGCGAAAGCCCAGAACCAGAGCCAGCGCCAGCGTATGCCGTAGGCGCGGCGCAATACGGAATACCAGAACATGGCCAGACCAAAATGGTTGGCGGCGTGTGAGGATGGCATGGAATATAAACCGCCGCAGGGAATAAGACTGCGGATGATGCCCTGCATTTGTGGGTCGGCACAGGGGCGCAAACGGCCGATATGGGGTTTCAGCAAAGTGCCGGTGGTAAAATCGGTGATGCCGAAGGTAACCACGCTCATCAGCAAAAACCACCAGAACAGGCGTGGATTTTTGCGCCAGGTGTAAAACGCGATGAAAAGATACAGCGGTATCCAGGTGGTAGCCTCACGCAGCAACAGCATCAGCGGGTCGAGCCAGGTAATGGCCCAATCGTGGTTAATTGTTGTAAAAAGTGCTTTATCTGCGTTCTGCAGCCACTGCAACGCTTCCATACCGGTAATTTAGGGCGGCAACATAGCGCAAAATTATTTACCGAAACGTTAAACGGCAGTTTTTCCGGCAAAACCGGGTTTATTGTTCTGCTTTCTTCTGCGTAAACCGGCGCGTGATAAAATAAATAAGCATGAAACACATAAGCACCAGCAGGCCGATACCGGCTGTTTGCGGCTTATCGCGCACGATACTCACGGCCAGGAAGGCATAGGCCAGTATAAATATAATAGGCAGCAGCGGGTACAGCCGCATGGTATAAATACCGGTTTGGTTGAGGTGCTTTGTGCGTTTGCGCAACATAAATATGGCGCCTGCGGAAGTGGCCATCCCAAAGCAATCTAAGAAAATAGTGAAGCTTAATATCTCGTCGAATGTTTTGGCGAAAATGAGTATCACAATACAGATGGCCGAGAACGCGGTAAGCGATACCACAAGCACATCCCTTTTGGACGACTTCCGTGCAAACATCTCCGGCAATACGCCATCTTCACTCATGGCGAACATGACGCGCGGGTTGCTCAGCAGCAGCACGTTTACATAAGCCAGCACCGATAAAAACAGCATGCCCGAAAATATATTGCCGCCTGTTACGCCAAACATCCTGGAAGCCATTACCCGGGCAATCTCATTTTGCTGTTTCAGTTCTTCAAACCCCAGCACTGTGTAGTACGAGATATTGATAAGCAGGTACAGCCCGATAATAATGGCTATGCCCATGAATATACCCCGCGGCACATTCCTGGAGGCATTTTCCACATCGTTACCGAAGTTGATGGTTTGCTGGTAGCCCCCGTAGGTAAACGAAACAGCTACCAGTGCTGCCCCAAACGATCGTATCCATTGCTGAAACCCGGCGTGTTGGGTAACGGCAGGTGTTGCCGCTGCATGGTGCATAGACGGGATAAACAGGGGCACAATGAGCAGCAGTATCATGCCGATTTTTATCAGCATCAGCACATTCTGCGTACGCGCACTCATTTTTAAGCCCAGCAGGTTTACGCCGTAGAATACAATGATAGCCGCAATTGCAATAGCCGCTTTGGTAACATCAGTCACCGGCTCGCTGAACACCACCTGGCTGATATAACCCGACCCAATTAAAGCCACACCCGATAGTGAAGCTGCATTTGATATAAGAATGATACAGTTGATAGAAAAAGCAATAGAGGGATGGTAAGCATAGGAGAAAATACGGTAGTACCCGCCGGTTATCGGGTAACGCGAACCTATTTCCGCATAAGTAAGGGCGCCGCATAAAGCAATCAATCCGCCAGCTACCCAGGCCGAGAAAAAGATGGTGGGGTTTAAAGCCTCCTTTGCGGATGTAGCGGCTGTTCTGAAAATGCCCATCCCTATCACCAGGCCCACCACGATCATCGTCAAATCGAACAGACTGAGTTGCTGTTTTTGCTTCATATATAACCTGTTACTGCTTTTAAAAATAGGTAAAATACAGCAGCCCGCAAGCAGCATAAAGTAACGTGCGGGTGCAATATGATGCAGATTATCTGTAAATACCTATACGTGCAGAAGGTATGTCGTTCAGGCTACCGAAAAGAAGTTTCTTTTCATTCTGCGCATTGCAGTAATTTTGCGGCTGCTCTGGTTGTTTTCTGCCGCAGGGTGGAAAACATTAAAAGGGAAGCCGGTGAAAATCCGGCGCTATCCCCGTAGCTGTAAGTTGATACGTGTGGCAACACACGGCCGGTACCAGTACAACCACTGTTTCACAACGGGAAGGTGGCTACCGCGCAAACGAGCCAGAAGACCTGCCAGAACAATCAACCAATCACTGGGCTTTCGGGTGAAAAGCCGGAGATATGTACAAGTAACTGCCGTACCTATTCAGGTTTACTCGTCATTTCTTCCACGCTGTTATTACCGGGAGCTCATCTGTTAACTTTTATCTGTTAAGATGAGCATGAAAAAATTGATGTACACTTTCGCTGCACTCGCTGTTTCGCAGGGTGCCTGGGCGCAAAAAGACAGCGCCGCCAACAAACTGGATGAAGTGGTGGTCACCGCCACTAAAACGCCTGCCAAACTGAGCCAGATTGGCAAGGTGGTTACCGTTATTACCAAAGAACAAATTGAGCAGAGCGCGGGTAAAGACCTCTCGCAGCTGCTGAACGAGCAAACCGGCATTATTGTAAACGGCGCCAACAGCAATCCTGGTTTAAACAAATCGCTGTACATGCTGGGCGCTAAAAATGATTACACGCTGATTTTGATTGATGGCGCGCCATTGCTCGATGCATCGGGCCTTACCGTTGGCGCCTACGATTTGCGTATGATTCCGCTGGAGCAGGTAGAACGTATTGAAATTGTGCAGGGCAGTGAATCTACCCTGTATGGCTCTAATGCCGTAGCCGGTGTAATCAACATCATCACCAAAAAAGGCGGCAGTAAAAAAATCGGCTTTACCGGTACTTCTTCTTACGGCAGCTACCATACCTACAATGGCAATGCCAATGTACACGGCACTACCGGTATTGTAGATTATAATGTAAACTACAACTACTACTCAACACACGGTATTTCTGAAGCAGCCGATACTACCGGCAAAGGCAATTTTGACAAAGATGGCTTTAACCGGCAGTCTGTACAGGCCAACCTGAGCATCAATGCTTCCAAAAACCTGAAGATTGCGCCCTTTTACCGTTATGCCTATTACAAGGGCGCTTATGACGATGGTGCTTTTACCGATGGCATTAATAACTTTACCAGCCTGCTCAACAGCACCGGTGCTATTGCCACCTACCAGTTACCCAAGGGCACCATTACTGCAAACTATACCTATAATTTTTCCAAAAGGGAATACGATGCGGGCTACAATTTCCGCGGGCGCTTTCACAATGGCGACCTGTACTGGAAACAATCATTGGGCCAGCTGGTGCAAATGGTGGCAGGTGTAAACTACCAGCATTACCAGTTGCTCGATACCTCACTTACGGAGAAAAACCCCGCGCACAATATTACCAGCCCCTACCTCTCGTTTTTGCTGAACAGCAAAGATGGCCTGAGCCTTGAAATAGGCAGCCGCTACAACAGCAGCAATCATTTCGGCAGTTATTTCACCTATAATTTTACTGCAGCCTACCGTGTTACCAGCTACCTGAAACTGTTTGCAGGTACCAGCACCGGTTTTCGCGCACCTTTGCCCAGCGAGCTGTTTGGCAGCTTTGGCGCCAATCCCAACCTGAAGCCGGAAAAATCAACCAATATAGAAGGCGGTGCGCAGGCTGAGCTGTTAAAGAGCAACCTGTTTGTAACCTTAACCGGTTTTAACAGGGAAATGAAAGATGTGATTGCATTCTTAAACGGTGTAAATACCAACCTGGATGCGCAGCACGACAAAGGCGCCCAGGTGGAAGTAAAATGGCAGCCTGTTCAGGGCCTCAACATTAAGGCTGCGTATGCTTATGTTACCGGCCGCATTACCGAAACCAATGCAGGTAAGGATACCAGCTATTATAACCTGCTGCGTGTTCCTAAAAGCACCTTTAACTTCAATGTTGGCTACCAGGCTACCAGGCAGCTGTATGTAAGCGCCGGCCTGCAATCACTGGGTAAAAGAACCGATGCGTTTTTCAACCTTACCGATTACAGCAGCAGCCCGGTTACGTTAAAATCGTTTGCCACGCTAAACCTGTATGCAGAATACAAGTTGCTGCATAATAAACTGCGCCTGTTTGCCGATGCCAAAAATGTTACCGGCACCAAATACTATGAAGTGTATGGTTACAGCACCATGGGTTTTAATTTTACCGGGGGCTTGGCCATTAACCTGTAATGTGCGATTTTGTAAACTGAATCATAATTTATCCTATATGTCTAAAATCATCAAACTCAACCCACGCAGCGCAGTGGTATTGCTGATCACCGTTATTGTAGCAGGTTTGCGCCTTGCAGGCTGTTTCAGTAAAGAAATCAGTCCGCTGATCAACTTTACACCCGTGGGCGCCATGGCCCTGTTTGGCGGCGCCTGTTTTACCGGCAATGTAAAGCCATTTGCTTTCCCGTTGCTCACGTTGTTTATCAGTGACTTTATCCTGTCGTACACCATTTACGCACCTTACCGCGGCGACAGCCTGTTGTACACCGGCTGGTACTGGACTTACCTGGCTTTTGCCCTGATGACGCTTACCGGCAAACTGATGGTAACCAAGCTGAATGGTGCGCGCATCATTGGCGGTATACTGGTATGCACCCTCATTCACTGGATTGTAAGTGATATCAGCGCCTGGCAGATGGGCACCTTGTACCCGAAAACATTCGGCGGTTATATCCAGTGCCTTATTGCAGCTATTCCCTACGAAATGCGTTTCCTGGCAGGCACAGCGATATATGGTGCGGTAATGTTCGGCACCATGGCTTTGCTGCAGCAGCGTTATCCGAAGCTGAAGATGGCGTAGGGAGGTTTAAAGGTTTAACGTTTGAGGTTTAAAGTTGGAGAAGGAGGAAAGCCGTTCAAATAGTTCAATTGTTTCAATGTTCCCATTTTTTGCCCAGGTCACTTTACAGAGAAAAAAGCCCAGGTGCAACAATGACGACTTAACTAAATTACATTGACTTGAACTTTTGAACTCTTAAACACTTGAACCTTTAAACGTTAAACCTCAAACGTCAAACGTCAAACATTAAACCTAAAACATCAATCCCGTATGAAAACCTGCTCATTCCTTCCCGCGGCTACGCAAATGCTGTATGATATGAACCTGCAGCATTATTTACATGGCATTACCTTTGAATGCCCGCACCAGGCACTTGCAGAAAAACAGAAAGTGGTGCGCTGTGTGCTGGAAGGCCACAGTTATTCCAGCGAAGAAATTGACCGTATTTTTTCTGCCTCCAAAGCACAGGGCAAAAGTCTTTATTATGTAGATGAAGCTGCCCTGCAACAGATAGCTCCCGATATTATTTTTACACAGGATGTATGCGAAGTGTGCCAGATAGACACCCATTGCACCGCAGCGGCAGTAGCCAATTTGCCGAAGCAGCCGCAACTGGTAACACTTACACCCGAAACGCTGGATGATGTGTTCCAGTGTGCAGTAACCATTGCCCGGGCACTGGGGGAAGAAGAAAAAGCATACACTTATCTCGGCGGGCTGCAGCAACGCATTGCCCATATTTTAGATACCCTGCGCCGGCACCGCATGCCTTTGAAAAGGGTAATGCTGCTGGAGTGGATAGCGCCCATTTATAACTGCGGGCACTGGATACCTTTCCAGGTTGCGCAGGCAGGTGGCATTGACATGATGGCCAACCCAGGCGGCGACAGCGTTGTAACCAGCTGGGAGAAAATCTGCAAGTATAACCCTGAAGTATTGGTGATTGCACCCTGTGGATTTACGATAGAACGCTCCATGCAGGAACTGCATTTGCTGAGCAGCAAGCCCGGCTGGAATGAACTGAAAGCCGTGCGGAATAACCAGGTATTCCTGGCAGATTATGATTTGTTTACACAGCCGAGCGCGAGCACTTTAACAGATGGCATTGAGCTGCTGGCCGCCTTGTTTCACCCACAGCTGTTTACCATACCTTTGCATTTGCAACACAAATGCACCCACGTTAATCAAAATGCCTATGCCCACGCATGAAGCAAAAACCTGTCCGCGCTGTCACCAGCCGTTTGAGTGCAAGGTGGGCGATATCAGCCAGTGCCAGTGCAACGGACTGCGGTTAACCGATGAGGAACGCAGTTTTATTGAACAACGCTACAATGATTGCTTATGCCGCAATTGCCTGGAAGCATTGAAGAACAAACACACTTTATTCAGGGAAAAATACCATTTGTAGCATGCTTTATTTAATTACCGGCGGCGCCAGGAGCGGCAAAAGCAATTATGCACAACAGCAGGCGCTGGCTATTGCAGCACAGCCGCGGTACATCGCAACGGCCAGGGTGTGGGACGAGGAGTTTCAGCAACGTGTAACCCGCCACCAGCGCGACAGAACACAGAACTGGGTAAATATAGAAGAGCCGCTGCATGTTAGCCGGCTGGATATTAACGGCACTACTGCGGTGATTGACTGCGTAACACTATGGCTCACCAATATTTTTTCGCTTTGCAAACAGGATATTGATCAATGCCTGGATTTTATAAAAGCAGAAACAGACCGGCTGGCAGCCATGGAAGGCCATTTTTTTATTGTAACCAATGAAATAGGCATGGGGGTACATGCAGATTCGGAGATTGGCCGCAAGTTTACCGATTTACAGGGCTGGGCCAACCAGTACATCGCACAAAAGGCGGAAAAAGTTGTTTTAATGATCAGCGGAATTCCTGTTGTTATTAAACACTAGTCATTATGAACGCGAAACACACCGCGGCCGGTATGCCGCTGCTCAGCTGGGATATCTTTATGGAATCGTACCAGCAGCTGATAAACAGCAGCAAACAGGTGCGGAAAGACCTGGATGCCCTGGAACGGTTGGCAGGGCAGCACAAATGGAACCAGGAGTTTGAGTACCAGCCCTACCTGCTTGGCAGGTTAAACGCCATTATTGTAACCGATGCCCAGCAGCAGATTGTATGGACCAGCCATAATTTTGAAAGCCTTACCGGCTATAAATTAAAGGAAGTGCTGGGTAAAAGGCCCAGCCTGCTGCAGGGACCTGAAACCAGCAGCGAGATAAAGCAGCATATCAGTGAGCAGCTGCGGCAACCCGCTATCCTGAAAAATATACAGGTAGTGAATTACCGGAAAAACGGGGAAAGCTATTTGTGCGAATTTGATATTCACCCTTTATTTAATAACACAGGTGCACTGGTGCATTTTATCGCTTTTGAGCGGGAACTGGTTGCCTAAGATTATACGACTTTTTTAGCAGAATCCTACCGGTTTGGTGGGATTTTTTTTGTGTATTAATTTTTACCGTCTTTTAGGGGCTGTGAATATCCGGTAACGGTTAATTCACATTTGCCATTCGCTGAAACGCAAGCCGGATAAGGAATTTGAAAAATTCAAGAGAAAGTTCACCAAAAGTTTGACACATCGTGTTGACAAGTAAATTCCCCCCTTTTTTCATTCTGTGCTAAAATTGCATCAGCAAACAAGGCGATCCGTCTGCGATTCCCAAACGGGGGGAAATTCCAAAAAAGGAGCGTCTGAAAATTCCAGCTAAAGCACCATAAGCTATCAGGTTTTGAGTAATACGATGCCAAACAGGCAGCGTAAAGTCGTCTCTATGCCTGCCGGTTTTGGTTATCAATAAAAGTCAAAATGCCCTGGTATGCCATCTACAGAAATTTTATTACAGGAGAACAAAGAAAGGTTTGTACTGCTGCCTATTAAGTACAACGCGGTGTGGGAAATGTACAAAAAGCATGAAGCCAGTTTCTGGACGGCCGAAGAAATTGATTTGTCGCAGGATTTAAAAGACTGGGACAATATGAATGAAGGCGAACAACATTTTATTAAACACATTCTGGCCTTTTTTGCGGCAAGCGATGGCATTGTGAACGAAAACCTGGCGGTTAACTTCATGAGCGAGGTGCAGATTCCGGAAGCCAGGTGTTTTTATGGTTTCCAGATTATGATGGAGAATATCCATTCTGAAACCTATGCCCTGCTGATCGATACGTATATTAAAGACACAGCTGAAAAAAGCAAACTGTTCAATGCCATTGAAACCGTTCCCTGCGTTACCAAAAAAGCCGAATGGGCGCTTCGCTGGATCAGCAATGGCAGTTTTGCCGAACGCCTGGTAGCATTTGCAGCAGTGGAAGGCATTTTCTTCAGCGGCAGTTTCTGCTCTATTTTCTGGTTAAAGAAAAGAGGCCTGATGCCGGGTCTCAGCTTCAGCAATGAACTGATTTCAAGAGATGAAGGACTGCATTGCGAGTTTGCCTGCCTGCTGTACAGCATGCTGCAGAACAAACTGTCTGAAGAACAGGTACACGGCATAATTAAAGACGCCGTATCCATAGAAAAAGAATTCATTACAGAAGCACTGCCTGTGAAACTCATTGGCATGAACGCCGACCTGATGAAACAATACATTGAATTTGTGGCCGACCGCTGGGTAACTGCCCTTGGTTATACCAAAATATTCAATGCAACCAATCCCTTCGACTTTATGGAAATGATTTCCCTGCAGGGTAAAACCAACTTCTTTGAAAAAAGAGTAGGCGACTACCAGAAAGCGGGTGTGATTTCGAAGAAAGAAGACCAGGTGTTTTCTACCGAAGAGGACTTTTAATATACGCGGTTTAACCGCAGCGCATTTGTGAAGCAAATCTTTTACCCAATATAAATCTAGCACCTATGTTCGTAATAAAAAGAAATGGCAGCAGGGAGCCGGTGAAGTTCGACAAAATCACCGCCCGCGTTGAAAAGCTGTGCTACAGCTTAAACAGCCAGTTCATTGACCCCGTAAAGGTGGCAATGAAAGTGATTGAGGGTTTATATGATGGTGTTACCACCACCGAACTGGATAACCTGGCAGCTGAAACAGCAGCTTCCATGAGTACGATTCACCCTGATTACAGCTTGCTGGCATCGCGTATTGCCGTAAGCAACTTACATAAAAACACCACCAAGTCGTTCTCTGCTACGGTTGATGCGTTGTACAATTATATTGAGCCTAAAACAGGCCTGCGCGCACCATTGATCGAAGACGAGGTGTACAACGTAATTAAACAGAATGCAGCCCTGCTGGATTCTACCATTATATACGACCGCGATTTCGCTTTCGACTATTTCGGTTTTAAAACACTGGAACGCTCTTACCTGCTGAAACTGGAAGGTAAGGTAGTAGAACGTCCCCAGCACATGTATATGCGTGTGGCTGTAGGTATTCACCTCGACAATATTGAAGAAGTGGTAAAAACCTACCACCTCATGAGCGAAAGGTGGTTTACACATGGCACACCTACCCTGTTTAACTCAGGTACACCCAAACCACAGATGTCATCATGCTTCCTGTTGACGATGAAAGACGACAGCATTGATGGTATTTATGATACACTGAAACAGACAGCGAAAATTTCACAGTCTGCCGGCGGTATCGGTTTAAGCATCCACAACATCCGCGCTACAGGCTCGTACATCAGCGGTACCAACGGCACCAGCAATGGCATTATCCCCATGCTGCGTGTGTTTAACGATACTGCCCGTTATGTAGACCAGGGCGGTGGCAAACGCAAAGGTGCTTTTGCTGTTTACCTGGAGCCATGGCATGCTGATATTTTTGAATTTCTTGACCTGCGTAAAAACCATGGTAAGGAAGAGATGCGTGCACGCGACCTCTTCTATGCCTTGTGGATATGCGACCTGTTTATGCAGCGCGTTGAAGCCAATGAAGACTGGAGCCTGTTTTGTCCGCACGAAGCACCCGGACTGGCAGATTGCTGGGGCGAGCGTTTTGAAGAGCTATACCTGAAATACGAACGTGATGGTAAAGCCCGCAGAAAAGTAAAAGCACAGGATCTTTGGTTTGCAATTATGGATGCGCAGATTGAGACAGGTACACCGTACATGCTGTATAAAGATGCTGCCAACCGCAAAAGCAACCAGCAGCACCTGGGTACCATCCGTAATTCGAACCTGTGTACAGAAATTATCGAATACTGTGCACCTGATGAAGTGGCCGTTTGCAACCTGGCGTCGCTGGCGCTGCCCCGTTTTGTAACAAACGGCGAGTTTGATCACCAGAAATTATATGAAGTAACTTACCAGGCAACTTATAACCTCAACAGGATTATCGACCGCAACTATTATCCTATTGAAGAAGCCCGCAACAGCAATATGCGTCACCGTCCCATCGGACTGGGTGTGCAGGGCCTGGCCGATACCTTTATCCTGATGCGTTTGCCTTTCGACAGCGATGGTGCAGCACAGCTGAATAAAGACATCGCAGAAACCATCTACTATGCATCAATGAAAGCGTCTGCCGACATTGCCAAAAAAGAAGGTGCCTACAGCTCATTCGAAGGTTCACCACTGTCACGCGGCATGTTCCAGTTCGATTTCTGGGGCGTGGTACCCAGCAAGCGCTGGGATTGGGCTACGCTGCAGGCCGAGATCAAAGATCATGGCGTGCGTAACTCATTGCTGGTAGCTCCTATGCCAACTGCATCTACCTCGCAGATCCTTGGCAACAACGAATGTTTTGAACCGTTTACTTCAAACATTTACGTTCGCCGTGTATTGAGCGGAGAGTTTGTAGTGATCAACAAATACCTGCTGAAAGACCTGGTAGAACTGGGCCTCTGGAACGATGAAATGAAAACCAAGATCATCGCAGCCAATGGCTCGGTACAGTCTATCCCCGAAATTCCGCAGGAGATCAAAGACATCTACAAAACTGTGTGGGAAATTAAACAGCGTACGCTGATTGATATGGCGGCTGACAGGGGTGCATACATTTGCCAGAGCCAGTCACTGAACCTGTTTGTTCAGCAGCCTACAAAGGCCAAATTAACCAGCATGCATTTTTATGCCTGGAAGAAAGGTTTGAAAACAGGTATGTACTACCTGCGTACACAGGCAGCTGCACAGGCCGTACAGTTCACTGTTGAAAAACAGGGTAATGTACAGATTCAGCCCCAGGGCGGCTCTACAGCAGAAACAGCGGTGGAAGAAGAGATCATTGCGGGACCAGCCTGCCCCATTGACGGCAGCTGTGAAGCGTGCAGTGCATAAACACAAATACTAACCGGGCTGCGGATGTATGGCCTTGTGCGATAAAAGGCCCATTTAATATAAAGCCGGTTTCCGAGGAAGCCGGCTTTTTTGTGTACATGATACCCACCGCCACTGCCCCGTATTTGCCAGCCCCGCAGGCAGCTAACAGCTTACAGCTATTCGCTTGCAGCTTTTCTCTACCTTTGCTGCATGAAATTTGAGCAATACCATATCTCTCCCGATATAAAAGAACGTTTGGCTGAAATGGGTTTTAAACGTCCTACCGACATACAGTTTAAAGCCATTCCGCCCATTTTGAAGGGGGATGATGTGCTGGCTATTGCCCAAACCGGCACGGGTAAAACAGCTGCTTTTGCCATACCGTTGCTGCATTTGCTGAGCCAGAGCAGGTATAGTCCGCGCAAATACCAGGTACGCTGCCTCGTAATGGTGCCTACGCGCGAATTAGCGGTGCAGATAGCCGGCGTATTCAGTGAAATAGGCGCCAACCTCGATTTAAATATACTGGGCCTGTTTGGCGGCGTAGAACAGGAATTACAGATTAAGCGGCTGGCACAGGGTGTTGATGTGCTGATTGCCACACCCGGCCGTATGTTCGACCTGATTGCCCAGCAAAAGCTTGATCTCAGCGAGCTGAAAACACTGGTGCTTGACGAGGCCGACCATATGCTGGATCTGGGTTTTATCCGCGACATCCGCGATGTAATGAAACACCTGCCGCGTGAACACCAGACCCTGTTCTTTTCTGCCACCATTAATGCCGAGATCAAGGAACTGGCTTATTCCCTGGTGCGCAATGCCATTCGCATACAGATATCCCCGCAAGACCCGGTATCGAAAAATATCAGTCATGCCGTTGCCTATATTGAGATGGATGATAAACGGTTCTTCCTGGAGCGCATGATCAAAGAATTCCCTGACAGCAAAATGCTGGTGTTTGTACGCACCAAAGTGCGTGCAGAACGTGTGATGGCAGCCATGCAACGCGTGGGTATTGCTACGTTAACCATGCACGGCGGCAAAGAGCAGGGCGACCGTTTACAGGTAATGGACGAGTTCAGGAACGGGGCCGCCAAAGTGCTGATTACTACCGATGTTAATGCCCGCGGTATTGATATTCCCAACGTGGATTATGTAATTAACTACGATTTACCCGAAGAGCCGGAAAACTATGTGCACCGTGTAGGCCGTACGGGCCGCGGGGTACAGAAGGGACAGGCCGTATCGTTTTGCGCCACGGAAGAGAAACCCATACTGGAAGAGATACAAAAATACCTCGGCAAACCCATCGAGGAAATGAAGATTGACAAAAGCGAATACCGCGAAACCATCAGCTTTTCAGAAGATGTTCCCAACGATAACTGGCGTCTCCTCCTTGAACAGGAAAAAGCCGAAGCAGACAAGGCCAAGCGCAAAAAGAAAAAGAAGTAAAGGCAGATGGCCGGGATGGCACGATTGGTTTGATTGCCTAATGGCTAAACAAATTGCGTTTGGCAAGCTTTATCATATGCTTCGAAGGAGTTGTTTGGGCCGTTCACCAGGCCCGCTGAAATAGTCCCAATGTTTCAACTCCCGACTGACGATTCACGCGGGCAACTTATCTTGCAGGCATTCTATGCAGTTACAAACCTATATGAACTGGAGTGGTGGCAAAGATTCTGCGCTTTGCCTGTACAAGGCCCTGCAAAGCGGGCAGTATAACGTTAGCCACCTGCTTACCAGCGTAAACAGTGTGCACGACCGCATTTCAATGCATGGCGTACGCAGAAGCCTGCTGCTGCAACAGGCAGCAGCATTGGGCTTGCCGTTGCACACCATTGAACTGCCGGAGCAACCGGGTATGGCTGAATACGAAACCGCCATGCTGGAAAAAGTGACCATGCTAAAAAATGCAGGCTGCACACATGCATTGTTTGGCGACATTTTTCTGGAAGACCTGCGTGTATACCGCGAAAACAAATTAAAGCAGGCAGGCATTCAATGTGTATTCCCCCTATGGAAACAATCTACGGCGGAACTGGCTAAGGAGTTTATTGCACTCGGCTTTAAATCGGTGATTGTTTGTGTAAATGAACAATACCTTGACCGCAGTTTCTGCGGCCGTGTGATAGACGAAGCCTTTTTAAACGACTTGCCTGCAAACGTAGACCCCTGCGGCGAAAACGGTGAATTTCACTCATTCGTATACGAAGCGCCTATGTATAAAAATCCCATTGCTTTTACGTTAGGTGAAACCATTCACCGCACTTATGAAGCACCGAAAACAACTGATACCGGCAATAGCCAAATGAACCAGGCTTCAGCTTATGGCTTTTACTTTACCGATCTGTTACCCGCTTAACACAACATTTTATGCAAACACTGCAACAACAGCTGCAACACAAAATTGACCATACCACCAAACCGCTTGGCTCATTGGGCCAGCTGGAGTCCATTGCCCTGCAAATAGGCACCATACAGCAAACGCTGCAGCCGGCCATTACGCAGCCGCATATTGTAGTGTTTGCCGGTGACCATGGCATTGCCCTGACAGGACTTGTAAATCCCTACCCACAAGCTGTTACGGCGCAGATGGTGCTGAACTATCTAAATGGCGGGGCGGCGATTAATGTGTTCTGCAAACTTAACCAGGTAGCATTAAAAGTGGTGGATGCCGGTGTAAACGCTGATTTCGATAACATACAACATCCTGATTTTATACAGGCCAAAATAAACAAGGGCACTGCCAATTACCTGCAGCAACCGGCCATGACTGCAGCTGAACTGCAACAGGCACTGGAAAAAGGCAAAGCGATTGTTGCCGGCATTGCAGCCACAGGCTGTAACTGTATTGGCTTTGGTGAAATGGGTATCAGCAACACTTCGTCGGCAGCATTGCTGATGCATGCATTTACCCAACTGCCGCTTGAAGCCTGCACAGGCCGCGGAACAGGCGCCAGCGATGCCCAACTGCAGCAAAAACTGGCCACCCTGCAACAGGCTTATACGATACACCAAAACAACCTGCAAACACCGCAGCAGGTATTGCAGGCATTCGGCGGTTTTGAAATAGCCATGATGACAGGTGCCTACCTGGAAGCTGCTGCACAAAAAATGGTGATTGTGGTAGATGGCTTTATTGCCACCACGGCCCTGCTTGCCGCCCTGCAAATGCAACCCGAAGTACAACAATACTGTGTATTTGCCCATACCAGCGGCGAAAAGGGCCATGCACAATTGCTGCAATGGCTAAAAGCCACGCCGCTGCTGCAGCTGGGATTACGGCTGGGCGAGGGCACAGGTGCCGCATTGGCCGTACCTTTGCTGCGGGCAGCTGTAGCTTTTGTAAACGAAATGGCCAGTTTTGAATCAGCCCGGGTATCTACCGCCACATCATGAAAAAGCAACTCGATATTTTTTTTACGGCACTGATGTTTTTTACGCGTATTCCTGTGCCGCGCAATATTGGCCACGGCAGTGATATGCTGCAGAAGTCTGCCCGCTATTTCCCGCTGGTTGGTTGGGTAGTAGGCAGTATTAATGCTATTGTATGGCTGGGTGCGAGTTATGTATTTCCGCCTACCATCAGTTTATTATTAATGATGGTGGCCGGCATACTTACCACCGGTGCTTTTCATGAAGATGGTTTTGCCGATGTATGCGATGCATTTGGCGGGGGATGGACAAAAGAAAAGATACTGCTGATTATGAAAGACAGTCGCCTGGGCACTTATGGTGTTACCGGGCTACTCTCCATACTCGCCGTTAAGTTTGCCGCATTGATCACACTGGCCGGCATGCTGCCCAAGTTCAGCTTCCCGTTGCTGCTGATTGCAGCCCATGCAGGCAGCAGGCTGAGTGCGGTAAGCATTATGCAGCAATACACTTATGTTACGGATGCAGACCAAAGCAAATCAAAGCCCCTTGCGGACAGGCGTTTGCATGCACATGAGCTGGTGATTGCCCTGGTGACCGGCTTATTGCCGCTGGCATTGCTGCCACTGAAAATGCTTGTGGCAGTAGTACCTGTGATTATTGCGCGCATGTGGCTGGGCAGGTATTTTAATAAATGGATAGGCGGTTATACCGGCGACTGCCTCGGCGCCACGCAACAGGTAGCTGAAGTGGTATTTTACTTAAGTTGCATTCTGGTATGGAAATATATTTGATAAGACACACTACCCCTGATGTAGCCCGCGGCATTTGTTACGGGCAGGCGGATATTGACGTGACTGCATCGTTTGCTGAAGAAGCTGCTGCCATGCAGCCTCATATTCCTGCAGTCATTGAAACTGTGTACAGCAGCCCGCTGCAACGCTGCAGCAAACTGGCCGGTGCCTTGTTCCCGGAAAAAGCAATTGCTTATACCGACGAGCTTAAGGAAATCAACTGCGGCGAATGGGAACTGCAGCAATGGGATGCCATTCCGCGTGCTGTACTGCAACCCTGGATGGATGATTTTGTAAACCACTGCATACCCGGTGGCGAAAACTATGTGCAGTTGTATAACCGGGTGGTGCGACTTTTCAGTGCTGTAGCGGCTGCTGGCAAACCAGCTGCACTGGTTACCCATGGCGGTGTTTTGCGCAGCATACTTGCACATATTACCCAAACGCCGTTGAAAGATTCGTTCGGCGCTTTTTCCATCCACTATGGTTGTGTTGTACGTATCACAGAAAATGATGGCCAATTCAATTGGGAAATACTGCACAATATTGCGCCTGAACACCGGGAAACACATAAACCATCGGGCTTTTAGCGGTGTATGGTTCGTGATTACCAGGTCAATGCCGTTTAGTAGCATTCATCCATTTTTAACCGAAGGTCACAAAGAGAAAACACGCAAAGAGGTTGCTTAACTAAACGGCATTGTTACCAAGTATGAAAATCTGCATACGTTCGGTATCTTTGTGTAAACAGGCACACCCATGCATTTTAATTTCAGCCATTTCCTGACTGTTACCTTTACCCTATTTGCGATTATTGACATCGTAGGCTCTGTGCCGTTACTGCTTTCTCTCAAAAAGAAAATGGGCGATATCAGCGCATTGAACGCGACTTTAATTTCCGGCGCACTGATGATCGGTTTCCTGTTTTTAGGACAGCAGTTCCTGAATATACTGGGGCTGGATGTACGCTCTTTCGCGGTAGGTGGTTCTATCGTTATCTTTTTACTGGGGTTGGAGATGGTGCTGGGGCACGAAATATTCAAGGGCGAGGCAGACAATAAAGCCGGAACCCTGGTACCCATTGCATTTCCCATTATTGCAGGCAGCGGCAGTTTAACCACCATTATGTCGCTCAAGGCAAACTATGATGAACTGAACATTATACTGGGCATACTGATTAACCTCGTGATTGTATACATTACGCTTAAATCGCTCACCACGATAGAACGTGCGCTGGGTGCGGGCGGACTTACTGCAGTGCGTAAGTTTTTCGGTGTAATACTGCTGGCCATAGCTGTAAAAATCTTCGGAAGTAATATCGCTGCATTCGGAAAATAAATATCATCATTATAAAGAAGGGCGTAAGTAACCGGGTACTTACGCCCTTTTATTTTGCAGCAACCTGCAATGTGTTTACAACGCCCAGGCAGCCTGGATCAACAGTTAGCCAGTTGCAACATTATCCAGCCGGTGCATCACTTCCAGCATGGCACGGCTGCTGTGGTAAGGACATTTCCAGAAGCCGGCTTTATCCTGACCTTGCATTACCGTATAATCTGCGTTTACGCCCCAGAACCATTCTCCTTTTGCATTGTCTTTAATATGCTGCTGAATAAAGCGCCAGCTTTGTACCGACAAATCAAAGTACCGCTGCTCACCGCTTACCTGCCAGGCATTCAGAAAGCCGATCATGGCTTCTGCCTGCGGCCAGGAATGTTTCTGCTGGATAAGATGGCCGTTTTCATATTCATACCATAAACCACCGTCTTTATCCAGCCCTTCCATCGCTGCATTGGTGATGCGCAGTGCATTTTCTTTCATCCGGGCTATCCAATTTTTATCGGCCAGCACTTCAGCTACCCATTGCAGCAGCCAGGCGGCTTCAATATCATGACCATAAGAGAACATACCGGAACGGCGTTGCCAGTGCTCATCAAAGAACAACACCAGGTGGCCATTCTTTGCATCGATCATATATTCATCAAACACCTCCAGCAGTTTAATGAGCTGCTGCTGCAGCAGGCTATCAGGCCATACCAGGAACAAATTGGCATAGGCTTCAATCACATGCAGGTGGGTATTCATGGTTTTTTGCTCGTTGGCATCTTTATCGCTCAAACGCAAGTCATCAAGCGGCTGCCAGTTGCGTGCAAATGCTTCGTAATAACCCCTGCGCTCCGGATCGTAGCTATGCGCCTCAATGGTGCGATACAGCGCAATGGCCAGTTGCAGCGCTTCGTCACTGTTACAGGCTTTGTAATATTCAGTTAAGCCGTAAATGCAAAATGCGAGGCCATACACCTGCTTCCTGTCGCTCAGCGGCGCGCCGGTATAATCCACACTCCAGTAAACGCCGCCGTATTCCCTGTCAATAAAATGCTCAACAATATAACGGAAAGCACGGTGTGCCATATCGAGGTAACGGCTGTCGCGGGTTTTGTTGTACCCTGCGCTGAACGACCACAGTATGCGGCTGTTCAACACCGAACCCTTGGGGGCCCGGGGGGCGGGCACATTGTCGTTGTTCACTTTACCATAGAAACCACCATTGGTTTCATCTACCGTATACTGCATCCAGTAACCCAGTATGGCTTCCAGTTCCTTTGCCGTTTCCAGGCTATAATCTGCTACTTTCATGCTGCTATTGCAATGATTTGTTTTTGCTGATAATTGCGTTCAGTGTTTTCACAGATCCACCTGAATAAAAGGCATCCGGCGCTGTATTGGTAACATAATCTGTCAGCTGTTCAATGGTGCTTACTGCCACATGCATGCGTGTATCTGAAGAGGCATAATAAATAAATACCTTGCCATCTTCATCAGCAATCCAGCCATTGGCAAAAGCCACATTCGACACATCGCCCACTCTTTCTTCGCCCTCAGGGGCAATAAAATAACCGGCGGGCTTGTGTGTTACTTTGGTCAAATCATTTAAATCCGTCATAAACATATACAACGTATAACGCAATCCTGCTGCGGTATTGCGTACGCCATGTGCCAGGTGCAGCCAGCCTTTGGGGGTTTTAATGGGTGCGGGGCCCTGGCCATTTTTGGCTTCATACACGGTATGGTAACGTTTGGGATCAATCACTATTTCTTCATTTACCACGGCATGGGTAATAGATTCGCTTAAGCCAAAACCAATGCCACCGCCTTTGCCTGCTTCAATGAAGCTATCCTGCGGGCGTGTATAAAATGCGTATTTACCTTCTACAAATTCGGGGTGCAGTACTACGTTGCGTTGCTGGGGAGAGTTGGTTGTTAAATCAGCCAGGCGTTCCCATTTCACCAGGTCTTTGGTGCGGGCAATACCGCATTGTGCAATCGCAGCAGACTGGTCGCCTGCAGGGGCCGCAGGATCTTTGCGTTCTGTGCAGAACACGCCATACACCCATCCGTCTTCATGTGCGGTTAAGCGCATATCATAGATGTTTACATCATTTTCGGCAGTGCCGGGCATATCGATGGGATAATCCCAGAAACGGAAATTATCAACCCCGTTGGGACTTTCCGCAATGGCAAAGAATGATTTTCTGTCCATACCCTCTACACGCACTGCCAGCAGGTATTTGCCCTGCCATTTAATAGCGCCGGCATTAAACGTTGCATTGATGCCAAAACGCTCCATGAGAAAAGGATTGGTTTGGCGGTTCAGGTCGTACCGCCAGAACAGCGGCGTATGGGCGGCAGTGAGTACAGGATATTGATACCTGCTGAAAATGCCATTGCCGTTGGTTTCTGGCAGGTTAGCGCGGCTGAGCAATGTTTCGTGCTCCTTCTTCAGCAATTGTAAACGTGCATCAAATATGTGAGACATGGCTGGTATTTTTTAGTGTTGTGATGATTAATATTCGTTTAACCTGTTCCACCAGGTACGTTTGAGAATAGCGATGATAATAACGAGAATAATAACGGTAATAATTAAAGGGGTTTGCAGCCACAGCACCAGGTACATGGGCAGAATGGTTAAGCACAGCTGACCGATAATGCCCAGTGCAATGTTGAGCATGTTTACCCTGAAGTTCTTGTTACCCACAAAGGAAGGATCTTCAGCAACTACCATAGCATGTACCGGTTTCCAGAAGCCCCAGGGGCGTACGGTTTTATAGAACTGCTTCAGTGTGTACTCTTCGGTAGGCGGTGTGGCGTAACTGCCGATAATTGAAGCACCCAATGAAAGCACAAACAACACAGGCCAGTAATACAGATCAAGCCCCTGCAATATGCCAAACGATTTCAGCACAGCAAGTGCAATAGCCGGGATAATGCCTGCCAGCATGCCCCAGAAAAAACCATTTGCATTAAAGCGCCACCAATGCCATTTAAGCATGTTGCTGGCAACATAGCCGCCGTACAGGCCAGATACAATCCACTGCAGCACGGTGTTTACATCTTTCACAAACAAACCCAGCACAATGCCTACCACTACCACCACCAACCCGGCGAGGTAGTTCATGGAGATAATTTTTTTGGTAGAAGCGGCGGGGTTTACATACTTGAGGTAAATATCATTTACGAGGTAAGCCTGTGCTGCATTCAGCGTTCCGGAGAATGTACCCATGAAGGCACCGAGCAAACCGGTGAGTACAAGCCCTACCAACCCTACCGGCAGAAAACGGTTAATAGTGGCAGGGAGTATTTTTTCAAAATCGGTACCCCCGGTTGTTGAGAGATCGCCCTGTATATCGCGGAAATACAGCAAGGCCAGCACGGTTAAACCAATTACCATGGCATAACGGATAGGCAGCAGGATAATGGATACAAAACCACTCATTTTACTGGCTTCCTGCGGTGAGCGTGTACTCAGCACTTTCTGCATATCGTAGTTGGGTGCAGGACCTGCAAGGCTTGCGAAGATGCCTTTGAACAGCATCATCATAAAAAAGATGCCGAACAGGGAGAACCCATCGTCTTTGATCTTTTTATTTGCCGCTTCGGCTATACCATTCCAGTGCAGATCCAGTTTCCAGCCGAAGAATGGATTGGTCCAGCCTGCAGGCACATCCAGCGGGCGGCCTTTTAAATGGATCATGGCAATAACACCGATGCTGATACAGGCTACAGACATAATCACATACTTGATCACATCGCCCAGTACAATACTGTGCATACCGCCAAGTACAGAGTAGAATGTAGCGAACAGCGTAAAGATGATGCCGTAAAAATGCGGCACATATTCCGGTTTTACATGAAAGGGGATATACGGCTGCACTACATCCCATGGAATAAATATCTCCACAAACTTACCGAGGCCCACAAAACCATAGGCCATAAAACCAAGGCAACTTAGTAAGGCAAAAGCCACCACTACATTGTGTGAAGCCTTAACTCCTTTGCCTGAAGTGCCAAAACGCGTGGCCAGCCATTCAGCGCCGGTAGTGGCATTGGATCGCCTGAGCCAGCGGGAGAGGTACATCATCATAAACACCTGGTTAAACACCGGCCATAGCCAGGGAATCCAGATGCTTTTCATGCCGTATACAAAACACAGGCTTACCATCCACATGGTGCCTGAAATATCAAACATATCAGAGGCATCACTTAAACCGAGCATATACCAGGGCAGGGATTTGCCGCCAAGCAGGTAATTCTCCTTGTTTGCACGGGCCTTCTTGCGCAACGTCCACCCAATTACCAGCATGGATACCAGGTACAGCACAATAATGGCAACATCAATCAATTGTAATTTCATCAGTAAGGCTATTTAGCGTACAGTTTTTCCTTTGCTACCTCTTTTTCAAACAGTGTATTCGGGGCTTCGTAAAAACGGATGAAGTCTGCCCCGGACACCTGTGTCTTATCGTATGGAACAAAATGAGACAGTGTGGTGGAGTTGCCGATATAACCGGCATTTCGCCATGCCAGCAGGTAAGAAACAGGCAGCTTGTCAATGGCTTTCAGTAATACGCCCGTCCACCAGCCGGCATAAGGAATGTTTTCGTAACCCACTTCTGCCAATGCTGTGAGTTTGTGTTTCTGTGCCGCCAGGCTGGTAAGTATAACGAGGTTATCATGCACGTCTTTGGTGAAGCTGCTGTCTACAGCAGGATTTTTAGACTGGTAGGCATCAAAGCTCAGCACATCTACCACATCATCACCGGGATATCTTTCGAGAAAATCGGATGCTGTTTTAAACTGGCTGGTATTGTATACATACAACAGGTTGTGCACATTTCTTACATCGCGCAGGTAATGCACGGTAAAACGGAACAGGGCTTTGTATTCTTCCGGTGTGCAAATATTTTTACCCCACCAGAACCAGTTGCCGGTTAGTTCGTGGTACGGGCGAAACAATACAGGAATCGCTTCTCCCTTATCGCCCTTCAGGCTCAGCAGGAAATCAGCAATATGATTGAGCCAGCCGATGAACATATCGTGTTTTGCACCGCCAGGTAATACAGCCTTCACGCCGCCGGGCGTAACATCCCATGCAGATTTGTTGTTGATGGGATTGTTGCCATGCCAGCTAATGGTAATTACACCGCCGCGTTCGTAGCCATCGTGGATGAAGCCGCGCATTTTATCAAACGGAACCGTATCGAGGTTTACGTTGGCGCCTTGTTCGAGGTGACCCAGTTCCCAACCATACACGGCGGGATAATCGCCCGTTATATCTTTCACGTCACTACGGCCCGGCTGGTATTTCCAGGTAGCACCATAAGCCAGTGCATCCTGGTGGCCGAACATAACGCCCTTCTTTTCGAGCTTAAAAAGATTATGGTATAAATGAACAGTTTCTTTCGTGGCCTTTTTATCCTGCTGCGCTATACCTACACAGGTAGTGCCGAGCAACAGGGCACACAGAACAGCTTTTTTCACGTGGCGCATCTGGCAAATAATTAGTGTGTGATAATACAATGTCGTTCAGTTAAGCGTTGATCATTTTTTAACGCAAAGTTCGCAAAGAGAAAACCCGCAAAGAGCGCAAAGAAGCTGCTTAACTAAACGACATGGTGTGATAATATACGAAAAATAAGACACCTGCCCTTTCCGGCGAAGAAAAGGGCAGGTGCCAGTAATAATATATTAATAGCCGGGATTTTGAGCGAGCTTCCAGGCCTGCACTTCCGTAAGCGGGATAGGCAGTACCGGGATAGGGTTCACTGTATTACCTGGCAGCAGGTGTTTGTTACAGGCAGCTTTAATGTCGTCAGGCAAAGAGCTGATGTACGTACCCGTGCGTATCATATCCCAGAAATGTAATGCTTCCATACCCAGTTCTACACGGCGCTCGTGCCAGATGGCTTTCAGCAAATCGGTGCCGGCAACAGACCCGTCAATATCGGGCAATGTGCCTGCGGGTGTATTGGCATTTGCATAGGTACTTGCATCGTTCAGCAAAGAACCTTTTGGCAAAGTTGACAAGCGGGCTCTTGCGCGAACCTGGTTTACATAATCACGCGCTTCCTGTTCCCTGCCGATATGCGCAGCAGCTTCTGCATGCATCAGCAGAATATCTGCATAGCGCATTTTACGGATGTTCTGGCCAGAAGCCTTGGTAGCAGCCGGTTTTACGATGGCAGCTTTGCGGTTCATATAACCGGTAAAGTTGTCATCACCTTTGTTGATGATTTGTTTGATGCCGCAGGCGATATCACCATTGCCATACACGGTACAGGCTTTACGCGGATCATTTGGTTCAAATTCATCCACCAGGCTTTGTGTAGGGTTATTGAAGCCCCAGCCCCAGGTAGAACGCGTATTCTGGAATACGTTGCTGGTAGTGCCCACTTTACCGGGTCCCCATTCGTTCTGTGATTCTGAATACTGCAGTTCGTAAATAGATTCCACACCGTTCTCTCCTTCCAGTTCCTGTATCTGTGCATAGTTCTGCAACAGGTTGTACTGGCCAGATTGCATAACGGTATTGGTAATATCGTACACCTGCTGCCAGGTGTGAGCGTTGGTATTGTCGGTACCCAGCTGGTACATATAAACCCTTGCCAGGAAAGATTCGGCTGCACCTTTGGTAGCACGGCCCATATCTTCTGCAGCATAGGCACTTTTAACGGGCAGCACGCTATCAGCATATTTCAAGTCCTGCTCAATCTGCTGGCAGGTTGCCGCAAAGCTGCTGCGCTGCAGCTGACCAAACTGGTCGGTAGCCAATGGCGTTGTTACCACCGTTACGCCACCAAACATGCGCAACAGGTAGAAGTAAGCATATCCGCGCAGGAATCTTGATTCACCAATCAGTCGTGTTTTTAAAGGTGAATTCCAGGTTGCACCCTGCAGGTTGGCGATTGCTGTATTGGCCCTGAAAATAGCCTGGTACATATTGTTGTAAGCATCCCTGCCCGGGTTATCGGCCGGGTTGGCGCGCCATTCCTTCATCAGCTGTATCTGGTTAAAATCGCCCTGTGTGCTGCCTTTCTCTGCATCGTTACTGAGGATATCACCAAACATCCACTCCACATTGCTGCCTGCATTGGGACCTTCTTCCCATGAAGTAGCATCGTATATCCCATTAATACCTAAAATAGCCTGTGCCGAATCACTATAATAAACGTCGGGCGTTTGCGTGCCCAGTGGATTTTTGTCCAGCACCTGTTTGTTACAGGCAGCCAGGGCCAGCGCCGCTCCTATTGCTCCGGATAAATAACTGATAGATTTCATATAGCTGAATAAGTTATTGTAAAGAATTAGAATTAGAAACCAAGATTAACACCTACGCGATAAGTACGGGCCTGGGGATAACCGCCTACATCAATACCGGTAAACATCGGATCGCTGTAGTAACCGGTAACTTCCGGATCAAAGCCCTGGTATTTGGTAATGGTAAACAGGTTATCAACAGACAGGTAGAAACGCAGGCTGTTGAGGCCCCAGTTGCTGATTACTTTTTTAGGAAGCGTATACCCCAGCTGTATATTTTTCATACGCAGGTAGCTGCCGTTTTCCACGTACCTGTCAGAGAACTGCTGCAGGCTGGCGTTCGGATCTTTCACCGTCATGCGTGGTTCGTTGGTATTGGTGTTAGTGGGTGTCCAGCGGTCGAGGCGAACTGTTTCAAAATTGTTCCAGCTGCTGGAGCCATTGCTAACAGCACGGGTATTATAGATTAATGCATTGACTAACTTATTGCCCTGCACACCCTGGAAGAACATGTGCAGATCGAAATTCTTGTAAGAG
Source organism: Deminuibacter soli (assembly GCF_003412455.1). GTDB lineage: Bacteria > Bacteroidota > Bacteroidia > Chitinophagales > Chitinophagaceae > Deminuibacter > Deminuibacter soli. The sequence goes on from NZ_QTJU01000008.1 coordinate 92,935, forward strand.
AAATCTGCGTTGAAACCAAACTGGTATTTGGGATTGGGATTGCCCAGCACTACGCGGTCATCTGCACTGATGGTACCGTCGCCATTGGCATCTACAAATTTCACATCACCCACCTGCGCGTTGGGCTGAATAGCGTTGCCTTCTTTGTTTTTATACGCATCCAGCTCAGCCTGTGTATGGAAAATGCCATCTGTTTTTAAACCCAGGTAAGAAGGGAAGGGCAGCCCATCCTGCTGTTCGCTCAGGTTACCCAGTTTGCCAGTGCTGGCACCATTGATCACGCTGCCTTTACCCAGGCTCGTGATTTTGTTGCTCACGTACGTAAAGTTGGCGCCCACCGTATATTTGAATGCTTTACCACCTGAATAGCTGATGGCAAACTCAACACCTTTGTTCTGCATGGTGCCGGTATTCATTAACGGGGCAGCAGGTGCACCTGAGTAAACCGGTGTAGGCACAGGCAGAATCATATCGTTGGTGGTGCGGTTGAAATAATCGGCAGACACAGTGAGTTTGTTGTTCAGGAAACCGATATCAACACCGGCATTTGACTGTTCGCTTGTTTCCCATTTCAGGTTGCTGTTGCCATAGGTAATGGGAGCAAAACCGGGAACCGAAGTGTTGTTGAACGTGTAATTGTTATTACCGCCAATACCGGTAATGTACGGATAGGCGTTGGATGATTGTTCGTTACCTACTTCACCCCAGCCTGCGCGCAGCTTCAATAAGCTGATAACGCGGTTGTGTTTCATAAAACCTTCTTCGCTTACTACCCATGAACCTGCAAAAGAGGGAAATACACCCGACCGGTTGTTACCCAGGAATTTGGAAGAAGCATCCCTTCTCACTGTTGCAGTAAACAGGTATTTGCTGGCATAGCTGTAGTTTAACCTGCCGAAGAATGACTGTAAACCGTTGGAGAAATACGGGAAGGTAACACCATTGGGGTTAATGGTATATGTATTAGACTGGGCATTGGTAATGTACTGCAGCTTGGTATCTGCCGGTACATTGTAAGCGATAATAGCCAGCTCTTCGTGATTCAGGTTCTGCAACTCGGCACCAGCCAGCACAGACAGGTTGTGCGCACCAAATGTTTGGTTGTAGGTAAAATAGTTGCTCCACAGCCAGCTGGTTTCTTCACCGCGGTAATCGTACAGCGAGCTTTGTGAGCGCTGTTCTACGTTGTCGATTTTAAATTGCGGTAAATAAGTGGTGTTGTGGGTATTGTTGTAGGTTGCACCAAACTGTGTACGGAACGATAAGCCTTTCAGGATCTTTGCTTCAGCCCATACATTGGCTACCAGCGCAGAATTGTATCCCCTGTTGCCCTTAATTTCATCCACCACACGTGCAGGGTTATTGGCATACGATAAAGTAGCCCTTCCCCAGTTGCCGGTAAGCGGGTCACGCACAGGAGCCAGCGGCTCTGCACTTAATGCGTTGGGCAGAATACCTGCGTACAGATCACCATTGTAATAAGTTTTATCTGCATGACTGAATGCTACGTTAAAACCACCGCGCAGCCATTTGTTTACCGTAATATCATCATTGAAGTTGAAGAAGTATTTTTTAAGACCGGTATTTTTGATAATGCCATCCTGTGAAAAATACGTACCGCTTAAACGGAAACGGTTGATATCATTACCACCGGCTAAACCCAGTGAATAGTTCTGCATCAGCCCATTCTGGAATACTTCATCCTGCCAGTTGGTACCATTACCATATTTGCCGGCAAGCGCGTCATCCAGTTCCTGTTTGAAAGAAGTTGGCACAGGCACACCATCATTGCTGTAGGCTTCCTCTACCAGTGTAGCGTATTGCGAAGCATTCGTCATTTTAAGTTTACGCCTGGGTGTTTGCAAACCGGTATAACCATCAAAAGAGAATTTTACCGGGCCGGAGCGTCCTTTTTTTGTAGTTACTACCACTACACCATTGGCACCCCTTGCACCATAGATAGCAGAAGCAGAGGCATCTTTCAGGATGTCCATGTTTTCAATATCACCGGGAGCGAGGTAGCTGATATCATTGGTTTGATAGCCATCTACCACATAAATGGGATTGCTGCCGTTTACAGAACCGATACCGCGGATGCGTATACGTGAGCCGGAACCAGGTTCGCCACTGTTGGCAACTACCTGCACACCTGACACACGGCCTTGTATAGCCTGCACAGCGTCTGGTGTTGCCACCTGTGTTAATTGCTGAGACTTAACAGATGCAACCGCACCGGTTAAATCTTTTTTGCGTGAGGTGCCATAACCTACCACCACCACTTCATCAAGACTGGCTTTTTCAGCACCCATGGTTACATTGATGCGGTTGTCGCCGCCAACGGTTACTTCTTTGTTGGCCATACCTACATAAGAAATAACCAGCACAGGCGAACCATGAACCGATATGGTAAAATTACCGGCGCTGTCTGTTGTTGCGCCGCGGGAAGAACCTTTTACGAGAATCGCAGCCCCGGAAAGCGGCTGCCCCTTTTCATCCAGTACAGTTCCTTTAACAGTTCTGTCCTGGGCCATCAGCGAGAGCGGTAGAAAAAACAGTACGCATACAAGCAAACGGGCAAGAACACACAATCGTTGCATAAGTCAGATTTTTTTAGTCGGCCAAAGCTAACGACCAGTAACCACTCAGAACTAATACTTTTTTAACAAATTTTATATCAAAAAACATGCACAATAAATATTTTCAAATTCCGTTGTTGCTAAATCCATTGATTATAAGGATCTGCAAATAGGGCCAGTATTCAAAAACAGATACTTTTTTAACTAAAACCTGTATAGATTCGTACATTCGCCTTGCAAAATCAATTGTACACTTTGCCTTATGAATGCCAATATTATGCGGGAAATAACCCCGCTTACGCCCAATGACTGTTTTACGTTGTTCTCCAGAGTGAAGAACAAATTTGATTTCCCGCTGCATTACCACGATGAGTTTGAACTGAACCTGATACTGAATGCACCCGGTGCCAAACGTATTGTGGGCGATCATATTGAAGTAATTGGCAACCAGGAACTGGTGTTGGTTGGCCCTAATTTATACCATGCCTGGTTTACGCACCAATGTACCAGTGAAGAGATTATGGAAGTGACCATCCAGTTTCATAAAGATTTGCTGGAAGATAAATTTCTGCAGAAAAACCAGCTGAGTTTTATCCGCAATATGTTTGAGCATTCGCAAAAAGGCATTGCCTTTTCTGCCGAAACCATTGAACGTTTAAAGCCGCGCATATTGAGCCTGGCGCAGAAAACAGGGTTTGATTCAGTGCTGGAGCTGTTTTCCATCCTGCATGATTTGTCTATTTCCCGCAACAACAAGGTACTGGCCGATATTTCGTTCAACAACAGTAACCCCAATTTTTACAGTCGCCGTATAGAGAAGGTGTTTGATTATATGAACAAACATTACAGCAGGCAGATATCGCTGGGTGAAGTATCAAAAATGGTAAACATGCCCGAAGCATCGTTCAGCCGTTTTATGAAAAAACGTACAGGCAATACATTTATCGATACGCTGAATGAAATACGCCTGGGCCATGCCACACGCATGTTGATAGATACCACGCATGGCATTGCAGAAGTGGCCTATCATTGCGGCTTTAACAATATCTCCAATTTCAACCGCATTTTTAAGAAGAAAAAGAACTGTACACCCAAAGAATTCAGGGAGAATTTTGCGGGCACGAGGATATTTATTTAGCCGGTGAAAGCGGAACCAATTACTGCAAAAAGAAAAGCCAGCACGATGTTATACCAGGCTGGCTATGTGGTCCTGTCAGGAATCGAACCTGAATCAAAGGCTTCGGAGACCCTTATACTATCCATTGTACTACAGGACCAATGGCCGCAAAAATAACGGATTCACCAATGCGGCACAAACATTCCTGTTTTGTTACCGTACCGGTTTCCCTTTACTTAACAAAAAAGCCCCGGCAAAAACATGCCAGGGCTTGCTGAAAACTGTATTTGTTATCCTTTTGCTTAGAAAACACTACGTTTAATATGGTAGGGCAGGTTCACAATTGTTTCCCTGGTTGCCGCTACCGGTAAGGTTTGGCCATTGTGCAGGTACAGTGCACCGGTTTGCGGCCGGTATACTGCCGGGTGGATTTTTCCCTCGCCCAGGTAATCGCCGGGTACAGGAATATCACCGGGCTGTCCCAACAGCACACTGTCTTTGCTGCCGTACACGTACCATGCGCCGTTCGACGGGCGGAATACTGCCATCTCTGCTTTACCATCGCCATTGTAATCACCCGGCACGGGTATATCACCGGTAATGCCAAAAGGAACATTGCCTACTTCGGCTATATACCAGGTATTGTTTTGCCTGCGCCATACTGCCGGCTCTGTTCTGCCATCGCCATCATAATCTGCCGGCACCGGGATCGCATCTTTCCAGCCGTGTTTCAATGGCTCGCGGCCCTTGATATACCAGGTGGCATTTGCCGGGCGCCATACAGCAGCATCGGCCACGCCGTCACCATCATAATCGGCCGGTAATGGCACATCGCCGGGTTGCCCCAAAGCAATATCCGGTTGCCCCTGTATGTGAAAAACAGCCTGCACGGTATCATACACAGCCAGTGTTGCCTGGCCTGTTCCGCTAAAATCTGCAGGCACTGCGATGTCTCCTTTTTTGCCGAAATTACCTGCAGCTTTACCATTCACTGTCCATACGGCTTCGCTGAAAACAGCCGGTTCCGATTTACTGTCGTTGTTAAAATCAAATACACGCGAAGCGCCGGATTCTTTAAACCATGGTTTTACAAATTTGCTGTCTGCATCTTCTTCCTCTATGCCCAGGTAAGGCGATAAGGTGCGCACACGTATCTGGTCGTTCTTTTTAGAGAAAGTCATCAGGCGCATCAGGCCGTTACCGCCATGCGGGCGGCTTTGATAATCTGACAGGAAGGTTTTAACGGTATTGCCTGCATAAGCATCTTTGCGGTAACCTTCGCCATTGTCGCCTACATGCCCGCAAATCATCAAACACAGGTTGCGCCTGGTTTTCAGGCGGTCGTACATGCGCTCACCCTGTTTGCCGAATGAAGCAGGACCACCATTGTTTACACCAGGCACTTTGTTAAAACCGATGATATAGTGGCTTACAATAATGGCCTTGCGGTCGGCATATTTATCCAGTATGCTGCAGGCCCAATCGTTCAGTTTGTCCTGCATTTCATCAAACGCGTCAAACTCCATATAGATAACCAGCATATCAACACCGCCGGCAGAAAACAGGTCGTAGTGACTGTCGTTATCATTGCCGTAATGCCCACCATAGTATGGCCTGCCTGCAAAATGCGACACGCCATAATATTTGTTGTAGTTCATGGTTTTGCCGCTTACCGCAAACTGGCTGGGCGATTGGTCATGATTGCCTACTGCCATACCATAAGGCATGTCATAGGGATGACCGGCATACGGTGTTTCGAGCGTTGACATGGCTGCCCATGCGTTCTCCCATTGCCTGGGATACAAATCGCCTTTGTCAACAATATCGCCCACCTGTATTACATAAGCGATGTGCTCTTTCTCTTTGTTCTTCATAATCCAATCGGTCTGCGCCTTGAAATAACCGATGTTGCCGCCCTGGCTTTCTTCCGTATAATATTGTGTGTCGGGTAAAATAGCGATCGAGAACTCCCCGCTGCTGTCTGCTGTTGCAGCGGCACTCTCTGCCGTATGCAGTTTGCTGGTGCAGCCCAGTGCACCGGCCATGTATAAACCAATAAATGCGTATTTTTTAAACAATGCCATACTGCTTAGTTATAATCAGGGTTCTGTGTAAGTTTGGGATTGGTGAGTATTTCCGACTTTGGAATAGGATACAGCAACTTGCTGGTGGTAACATTATAAGAAGCCGGTGACAGGTAACTGTATTGCTGTTTTAAGCGAACGCCATCTGCATTCATTACTTCAATAGCTTTGCCTGTACGCACCAGGTCGTGCCAGCGCTTGTTTTCAAATGCCAGTTCAACTCTTCTTTCATGTGCAATGATATCAGCCAGGTTGGTTTGATCCATTTCTGTTGCTGCAGGCAAGCCGGCCCTCGTTCTTACCATATTCAGGTTTGCCAATGCATCGGCAGGGCGGCCCTGTGCATTCTGTGCTTCGGCCAGCAGCAACAATGCATCTGCATAGCGGTAAACAGGCCAGTTATCATCTGTATTGTTCACATTGGTGTGCGGGTTCAGGTATTTTTTTATGAAGGGAACACCTGTTTTGCCGGTAGCAGGTTTGTAATTCAGGATGCTTTTGTAAGCAGACAAGGTGAATACACAGCTTGCATCATACACGCCTTCCGCAACACCGATAGAAACATCTTTGCGTTTGTCATTGGGCTCATAGGCATTAATCATGTCTGTTGTAGGCGTGTTCCAGCCGCCGGTGCCTGTGTTATTGGTAGCAACACCATAAGTAATCAAGGCAGTGCTTTTGCAGCGAGGTAAAAACAGGTAAATGAAGTTACTCTGCTGTCCGCCCTGTAAGCCCTGCAGGTATTGCACTTCAAAAATAGATTCCCTGCTGTTTTTATTGCTGGTAGAAAACACCGATGCATAATCAGGCAGCAAGGTATACCCCATGCCAGGCAGGGTTTTCAGCAATGCTTCTGCTTCAGGATATTTTTTCAGTGTCATGTACACATCGGCCAGCAGCATGGTAGCAGCGCCTTTGGTAGCCTCTCCTGATTGTGGAAATTTCGCGGGCGGCTGCAGCAGGTCAATCGCTGTTTTGGCATCCGTGATAATCTGATCGTACACCTGGTCGGCAGTAGAGCGGCCAATGAAGGCATCATCTGCATTGGTAGATTCTTTCAGGTACAACGGAACACCGCCGAAATAACGTACCAGTTTAAAATAGTAGAAGGCGCGTAAAAACCGGGCCTGGCCTTCAATGCTTTTTCTTGCGGTATCTGAAATATTTGCAGCACCGATACGGCCAATTACGATATTGGTTTTTACAATGCCTTTGTAAGGCGCGAAGTACACAGCATTGCTTACATCATCAATCGCTTCGTCTACAAAATCGGCAATGTTCTCTTTGTATTGGTAAGCGGTACCGCGGTTAATGCTGTAGTATTCGTAATGCGTATTGTCTGAACGCATTTCAGCCGTAAAGAAATCGTTGTTCATTAAATCGCGCAGCGGTGTATAGGCAGCAATAATGCCCTGCCTGAACTGGGCTTCTGTTTGAAAAAATGTAGCACTGGAAGGCTGATCCTGCGGCGTAAGGCTGATAAAATCCTTTTTACAGGAAGCAAACGCACAGGCAACAGCTGCTGTTATAAAAATATGTTTTACCACTTTATGTGTATTTAAGTTTGTTGATGCTATTTCAATGTTGCTGTAATACCAAAAGCAAATGTTCTGGGTACCGGGTATGCGTTTTCGTCGATGCCCAGGCTGGTACCATCCAGGCCGTTCAGACTGATTTCAGGATTGATGCCTGAGTATTTTGTTAATATAAATGCCTGCTGTACCGAGCCATACACGCGCAGGCGCTGAAAACCAGATTTGTTGCTGCGGAAGGGAATGGTATAACCCAGTGCAATATTCTTTACGGTGAGGTAAGAACCATCTTCGAGCCACTGGCTGTTTACCGACCTGCCCAGTGCGGTTGTGCCCGATAATGTACGCGGGTAAATACCTGAACCTGGTTGCTCCGGTGAACGCCAGCGGTCTTTCACGGCAGACAGCAAGGCCCTTGCACCATCGAGGTTGGTGAGATATGCCCATTTGGAAGCTGCAAGAATTTGTCCGCCCTGTGAACCCGCCATGCTTACGCTGAAATCAAATTGTTTGTACTGCAGCGTGTTGGTCATGCCAAATACAAAGTTGGGGTTGGGATCACCGATGAATGTACGGTCGTTATCATCGATTACTTTATCACCATTCACATCTTTCATTTTGATGGTGCCTACAGCAGAAGCGCTGCCGTTGGCGCCATACTTGGGTGAATTGGCAAGGTCTGCATCATCTTTATACAATCCCTGGAATACGAAACCATAAAAGGTTCCCAACGGGTGACCAACCTGGTTGCGGAAATAATCTGAAGTAACCGTGTTGTTTCTTCTCAGGAAGCCCGGGCTAACCAGTGCTTTGATCCTGTTTCTGTCGAACGACATATTGAAAGAAGTTGTCCATTTCAGTGCACCATTCAGGTTTACACTGTTCACTGCAAATTCATGACCCCAAAATTCGAGCACCCCTACATTGGATGTAATGCTTGCAAAACCGGAAGCCTGTGGCACAGGCCTGTCCTGTATTAAACCATCGGTAATCCTGTGGTAATAATCATAGGTAAAAGAAAGACGGCTGTTGAAGAAAGACACATCCACACCAATATCGGTTTGTTTGTTGCGCTCCCATGCCAGGTCGTTATTACCCAGTGAAGTTACTGTTGCACCTGATACCAGCTGGCCATTGAGTACGTAGTTGGAATTGCTGATGGCAGGGATAAACGTAAAGTTACCGATATTGTTATTGCCTGTTAATCCATAGCTGGCGCGCACTTTCAGGAAGCTCACCGGTTTAATATCACGCATAAAGTTTTCATTGCTGATTACCCAGCCTGCAGATACTGAAGGGAAGGCGCCATACTTTTTGGCAGAACCAAACCTTGATGAACCATCGCGCCTGATTGCACCTGAAAACAGGTATTTGCCTTTGTAATCGTAGTTGGCGCGACCAATCATTGACAGCAAAGAATACTGCGTGGTATTGCTTGAACCTGCAGTAATGGAAGTGGCAGCATTTAACCAGGGAATATCATCACTGGTAAAAGAGGTTCCGGAAACGGAATTGCTTTTCTGTTTAAACTGCTGGGCGGAGTAGCCGGCCAGTAATTCAATATGATGTACCGATGCAATTGTTTTTTTGTAATTCAGGTTGGCTTCTGCTGTCCATGAATAATTGCTTACATAACTGCTTACACCGGTGGCCAGGTTATTGGAACTGATGGAAGTAGGAGAAAAGTTATCGCGCGTTTCCATACCCATGTCTAATCCTATGCTGGTATTCAACCGAAGGCCATTGATAATTTCATAGTTCGCATAGGTATTACCCAGCAAGCGTGTGGTTGCATAGTCATCTTTCGTTTTCATGTACTGTGCATACGGGTTAATGTTGTTTACCATACCGGGTGACTGCACATATAAAGGCGTGTTGCCTTTTGCATCAACCGGCGCCACCAGCGGACTGGCTTCTGATGCTTTTTCAATTAAGCCGCCCACACCTTCGGTACCCAGCCTGTTGTTGTGATCGAGCCTGTAGCTGGGTGCGAAGTTTAAACCGGTTTTCAGTTTTTTATCGATAAAAGAAAACTCCTGGTTAAAACGCAGTGCAAACAGCTGCGTACCTGAGTTAATAACTACTCCCTGCTGGTTCAGGTAACTGCCAACAACTGTGGTAGAAGCATTTTCTGTTGCAGCGGAGTAAGTAAGGTCATAGTTCTGGATAGGGGCAGAACGGGTAAGCGTGTTAAACCAGTTGGTGCCATTGCCATATCTTTCAGGATTGGCATAGGTGGTATCGAGTTTACCGGTATAGTTTTCATACTTTACCCTGTCTTCATAATATTCATTCTGAAAAGTAGCAAACTCACGTGCAGTCATCATTTTCGGGCGGCCTTTCCGGGGAATGGACTGTGTGCCATAATAGGCATTTACGGTTAACGTAGGGTCGCCTTTCCTGGCATGTTTGGTAGTGATCAATATTACACCATTGGCCGCACGTGAACCATACAGAGAACTGGCAGATGCATCTTTGAGTATGGTGAATGATTCAATTTCAGCCGGGTTAATATTATTGATACTACCGGTAATGGGCATACCGTCTATTACAAACAGGGGTGAGTGGCCTGATGCAAAGAAGCCGCACCGCGAATGCGGAAATCCATGCCCCTGCCCGGCTGTCCGCTGTTCTGCATAATTTCAACACCCGCAGCCTTGCCCTGCAGCTGCTGTGCAAACTGGCCTACAGGCATATCCTGCATGGAAGCAGCATCCAGCTGCACCACCGAACCGGTGATATTGCGCTTTTGCTGGCGACCATATGATACAATCACTTCTTCAAGGTTTTGATCACGGTCTTTCAGCGCTATATATAAAGATTCTTCTTTCGCGGCATGACTATAATCTTTTGTGATGCTTTGCGGTGCGTACCCTACATGTGAAATATCAAACGTACAGGGTGCAGCACCAGTCACATTGCTAAACGTAAATACGCCTGATGCATCTGTTACCGCATGCATGGTTTTGCGCAGGCTGCCATATTTAAGCATCACATCGGCCCCTTCTACTGCCTGGTGACGGGCATTTTCAATTAATCCGCGTACGGTAAAAACATGATTCTGTGCAAACAAACTGCCTGTGCCCGTAAGTATACACAGCAACAGTAAAAGAGATTGCTGCAGTTTTCTTTTGCTGAAAACAGTAAAAGAATTGCAATAAGGGATCTTCCCGGGCAAAGCTCCGCCCGGCTCCCGGTTTACGCGAGTTTTCATATATTGTATTGTGCTTGTTTAAGGATTTTTCTGCATCATAAATTCATTGCCTGCAGTATTGATAAAATGTACGTTGTGCAATACAGCAATCCGCTTCATCACCTGGCTCAGCGAATCTGATTTTACAATTACACCCGAAAAATGAATGTCCTGTATATCTTTTTTTCTGAATCGTATTACAGTATGATAACCGGATTCCAGTGCATGCAGCACACTATCCAATGGCGTTTGCTCAAATACATGCTCATAGCCGGTAGCGAAATAAGCTTTATTCTCTTCAATACCGGGCAGCGCAGTTTCCTCATCGGCTGTTTGTGTTACACGCACCACACCGGCTGTATTGTTTAAATTAAACGACTGCCCCGGTTTAAGATAAACATCGGCAAAGCCTTTACCCGGCGTAGTATGTTTAATTACCACCTTACCGGCATATAATGCTACCCGGATATTTTTGGCGGAATCGAATGCATTCACTGAAAACACAGTACCCAGTGCCGTGGTAGAAATACTGCCGCTGAATACAGTAAATAAATGACTGCTGTTCTGCGCTACTTTAAAATGTGCTTTTCCTTTCAGCAAAACGGTTCTGCCGGTTTTATTAAAGTCACTGCTGTACACCATTTCACTTTTTGCAGATAACTGAACTACCGATCCGTCTGCCAGTATGTATTCTTTTGCTTTTATCCCATTATTATACACGCGCTGTAAAACGGCAGTCTGCCCAACCGCATTACCTGCAACAGCATTTTCTGCCCCGGCCTGTTTATCATTATTCCGTACAAAAAGATAAATGCCTGCAGCTACGCAAACACAGGCAGCCACACGCACTGCGTATAAACGAAACAGTTTCGCCTTGCGCCTGCCATGTATTTTTTTGAGGATAGCCTGTAACAAAGAAGATTTGAAAGCAGCCGTTCCGGCATCATTACCAGCCTCACTTAATGCACCGGGCCCTGCGGTGTGTTTGGCGTACCAATCATCAAACAGCACCTGTTCTTCGGGTGATAATTTACCCGCCAGAAATTGATCCAGTAAATGCAGTAACTCTTTATTGCTCATATATCGCGTTGCTTCCGCTATATTATCACCGCGGCACAAAAAATCCCCTATTGCATTTCCTGAATTTTACGAGGCTTAACATTTAGGTAATATTGCCACCAATCACTTAACTATTCCTTAATACTGCAAAATATTTCCGGGCTTCTACCTTTGGCCGGTTAGAAAAATCCCCGCATTGAACAATACTGATTTTACTGTATTATGGGCAAACATCCTTAACGGGGATGAATTTGCATTTGAGCAGCTGTATGACCATATGGTGATACCCCTGCACAATGTTGCCTTTAAGATTGTGAAAGACGGGGAAACCGCAAGGGATATATTGCAGGATGTATTTGTAGACCTTTTTCTGGGCAAAGAAAAAGTTGCAGCAGATATTAACATTGCCGGTTACCTGCACAACATGGTTAAATACCGGTCACTTAACGCCCTGCGCAGCCAGCTGCGTGAAAAAACGCGGATGCAGGCGCTGCAACAGGCAATACCTGAAAGAGATGAGCAGCCGGAACCGGCGATACCTGCAGCACATGTGCAGCTGGAGCAGCTCGAAAACAATATTGCCTATCTGCCTGAAAAATGCAGGAAGGTATTTGAACTGAAATACTACAAGAACCTCAGCTACAAACAAATTTCCAGCGAACTGGGTATTTCTGTAAAAACGGTGGAAAATCATATCAGCAAGGCATTTGCCATTCTTCGCCACAAAGTAAGTGATGAACAATTGTTGTTTCTGCTGCTCACGCTCAATGCCGGCAGAATAGCTGTGAAGGCCTGGTTGCTTTAGCTACAACCTTTTTTGTGGTTCTGTCAGGAATCGAACCTGAATCAAAGGCTTCGGAGACCCTTATACTATCCATTGTACTACAGAACCTTTATAAACCGCCATTAGGGATGCAATGTCGTTTAGTTAAGCATGGTTGATATTTTTTACCCCAAAGAACGCAGCGGAAAAACCCACCAAGTTCACAAAGGAGGCATTAACTAAACGACATTGATTAGGGATTGGCATGTACTTTCAGCGCTATTTTCACATCATCAGACAGTACAAGACTGCTGCCACCAATGCCAAAGTCGCGGCGGTTGATAGTAAAATTGCCTTCAAACAAGTAACCTGCGCCCTCTTGTTTGGCAGTGAACGGGAAGCTGATGACCTTGGTAACACCTTTAACCGTAAGGTTCCCCGACACCTTGTAAGCATTGTCGGCTGCTGTTATTTCCACACTGGTAAAACTGATTACCGGGAATTTAGCCACGTCGAAGTATTCTTCCTTGCGCAGGTGGTTGTCGCGGGCTTCCACACCGGTATTGATCGTGTTCACATCTACCGTGATATTGAATGAAGCAGTGCTGAGGCTGGCTGGTGCCCATACAATACTGCCTTTTAAACCACCCAGCGAACCATGGGTATTGATGGCGAAGTTTTTTATCGTAAAGTCAATTGCCTCCTTTTCATCAGCCGGCTTTAAAGCCTGTGCATAAACACCATTTAAAGCCAGGAGCAATAGTAAAGTCCCTATAAACTGCTTCATATTTTCACTGTATAAATATCAAATTTAGCTATTCAGTGCAGGTTCGCTGAGGCTTTTTTTGCCAGCCTTTTTACCGGGCAGCCTCAATAACTGTTGCAAGGCAGCACGCATAAACACAAATGCAGGTAAACTCCGCATTACCTGCCATTCATCCCGCAGCGATGATTCATTGTCTAAAAACCGCAAGATCACCTGCACGGGATTCTGCTGAAACAATGTACCAAAGATAGCGCTGCCCTGCATTTGCTGTTTAACCAGTATGTGCAGCAGTGTAGCATCGTACATCCTGAAACGCCTGTACCAGAAGCTGTGCGGCACCTGCGGCTGTTTCCCCTGCTGCAAACGCTGAACAATAGCCGCAGTATGTTTTTGTATAAACCGGAAAGTATAACCGCTGCTGGCCTTGGTATCGCCACCGGCTGTGCCTATCAAAACCACTCTTTTACCGGGCGGCTGCGGCACAAAATCTGTCATGGGTATTACACCCTTTTCTTCTTCCACCACATGGTAGCCACACCCCGGCAAAAACGCGGTGAAATATTGCTGCAATGCTGCGTTGTAATCTGCATCGGCAAGTAAACTGCTGCTGAATTGCGTGTATTCAACCAATGCCTTGTTGGCGCTGAAAGGAAGTACGTAAACAAAGGCTGTTCCGGTTGCCTGGCTTACCCTGAAATCCATGAAAGTGGCGGATGCCGCATCAAACACAGGCTTATCGGTTTCCACCACCCAGCCTTTAAAATGCTGCAACAGGTAATGTGCACCCGCCTCTTTTGCCTGTTGCTGCAACGAAGTGCCGGGCAGTATACTGCTGAAAATATACCCGGCCGTATAGCTTATCCCTTCTACCTCTATCCATGCGTACTGCTGCCCGTTTCCCATGGCGGTAACAGTTCCCTGAATATGTGTGATGTTGTTTTGTGCACGCACATTACCCAGCACATAGTTGTAAAAGTCAATGCCCCGGATCATTTTGTAGCGGTAAGGATGCAGCTGGCAGTGTTTTGAAAACGCGCCGGTATGCACAGCAATAGCAGGCCAGGAATGCGCCACGATACTATCAAACAAACCTGCTTCCTGCTCCCAGAAACACCAGGTACGGTCGTTTGTGTTTTTATTTTGCTGATCAACCAGCAGGATGCTGGCCTTGCTGAAGAATGGATTTTGCATCATGCGCTGCAGCAGGCTTAACCCTGCACAACCGGCACCTGCAATAATATAATCGTAGTGTTGTTGCAATGAAACAAACGGGTATTATGTTTTTTGTGCGGCAATCTGCTCGTCACGTTTTACTTTGTTCCAGTATTTGCGTGCAACGATGAGCATGCCGAAACTTTCGCCTTCTTCTTTATCGAGGTGTTTGTGGTGCATTTTATGCGCCCAGCGGATGGCGCGTATGTAACGACTGTTACTTCTGCTGAACCATTTGATGCGCTGGTGAATGATTACTTCGTGCACAATGAAATAAGCCAGTCCATACATGGCCACCCCTGCCCCGATGCTTACCACCCACCACACCTGGTAAATAGAACCCAGCATAATACTGAGCCAGCTGGGTATGGCAAAAATTACAAAAAAGGCATCGTTCTTTTCTACAAAGCCGGGGCCTTTCTTATGATGATCTTCATGCAGGTGCCACAAAAAGCCATGCATCACGTATTTATGCGTGAGCCAGGTTATACCTTCCATAACACAGAAGGTGACCAGTGCAATTGCGATGTATAGCAGCATATTCATAAAAAAGTTCGTATCACGAGAAAAAACAAGGCTTCAATTATCAACAAATGTATAGCGAAATAGTTGTTGCAATTGACCCGCAGCCGCCTGAACAAAACCAGTAACAGCAGGCTTACCACCAGCCAGCTGCCGTAATTTAACATGGGTATCTCCCCATCAGCTGCCCAAGTCCAGAAGCCTAATTTTACCGCTGCGGGCTCCATCACCCAGTCGAACAACACAGCAAGCAACGCGCCGTCTGCAATCACAGACAGGGTTTGAATACGCTTCGGCAAAACGAGCCCGCTTGCGGCATAATACCGCGCCAGCCTGTGTTGCAATATTTCCATGGCTGTGCCGCAGCAATATACAATTACCAGCCAGTTTACCCCTATCAGCAGCGGCACGCCTTTGTATTGCAAACCCAGCACGGGTGTATAAACATACTGCCCGAAAAGCAGCCCGGTGTTAATACCCACTATCTCGGTTACCATACCTGTTACAAAAGCCAGTGCTGCAAACAACCAGAAACCTGCATGGCGCCTGTGATGCGTAAACAGCAGTAATATGGCCATCAGCCACAAATTCAGCGGTGTGTGCCGTATAAACCATGGCCTGGCGCTGGTAAACAGCCCAATAAGCCCGCTTATATGAAACAGCAGTGCAATGCCAAGAGCGATATTGTTGTTACGTTGGTGATTGCGGTTCAAGGATATGGGTTTAGCCATGTTATTATGTATCCAGTATTTTACCTGCTACAATGGCTGCGCTGCGCAGGCAAAGTGGGATACCGCCGCCCGGGTGCACGCTGCCGCCTGCAAAGTACAACCCTTTTATGCTGCGCGAAAAATTCGGATGCCGCAGAAATGCTGCCATGGGTGAATTGGAGCTGGTACCATACAACGATCCCATGTACGATGCTGTTTGTGCTTCGATGCCTGTGGGATCCATTACCTGTTCTTCTTCTATCAATGGCTCAATATCGGTTTGCAGCAACCGGTTCAGCTTCTGAATAACGTTTGCGCGGCATTGCTGTTTCACCTGTTCATGGCCTGCGTAATCACCGGCCGGCGCATTCACCATTACAAACCAGTTTTCCTTACCTGCCGGTGCATGCAAGCCCGGCTCACATTTGGCCGTGATGTTGACATACACGGTGGGGTCGCTATGTAATTGCCTGTGCTTGAAAATCGCTTCAAACTCTTCCCGGTAGCTATTGCTGAAAAAAATGTTGTGCAGTTGCAATGCAGGAAAACTTTTACCAATGCCCCAGTAAAAAATAAGCGCACTGCTGCTGCGTTCCTGTTTCAACAGGCGTTGCGCGGCAACTTCATTGCCCAGCAGGTATTTATAGGTGAAATAGGCATCTATATTACTGATGACAACAGGAGCGTAATAATGCCTGTTGCCCGCCGTTACACCTTGCACCCTGTTTTGCTGCTGTAGAATATGCTGCACCGGTGTGTTAAAATGAAAAACAACGCCTTTGACGCAGGCCAGCCTGTACAGCGCATTGGCAATGCTGATCATTCCTCCCTTTGGATAAAACACGCCTTCATTGTGTTCCAGATGGGGTATCATACGCAGCATAGCCGGCGCTTTGTAGGGATTACTGCCATTGTAGGTGGCAAAACGGTTAAACAACTGCACCACGCGTGCATCGTTAAAGCATTGGCTGTTTAACCGGTGTAAACTCTTCAACAAATAAGCCGGCCTGGCATGCCGTAAGGCTTCGCGTATGGGCGCATGCAGCCAGGTTTTACGGCTATGCAGCGAATGCTGCAGAAATATTTTGCCGGTGCTGTTGTATAACCCGGCAGCAGTATGCAGGTATTGTGTAACCGCTGTTGCAGGTTCACCTGTTTTTTGTGCGATCTCTTCAGCCAATAATTGAGCATTGGTAAAACCATCCAGCACTGTGCCGTCTTCATAAAAATACCGGCAGGCGATAGCCAGCGGTTCGTAAGAAAAATAATCCTGCATCGGTTCACCGGCCAATGCAAACAATGCAGCGATGTTGCCGGGTTCGGTAAACAGGCTTGGCCCTGTATCGAAGCTGTAGTTACCCAATTGCAGCTGTGACAGTTTACCACCGGGTGCCGCATTTTTCTCAAAAACTGTTACTGCGTAACCGGCCACGGCAAGGCGAATGGCACAAGCCATACCGGCAACACCTGCACCTATAACAATGGCATTCTGCTGCATAGGTGCTGTCATCACTTCAGTCAGGCTACTGCATTTTGCCTGGCTTCGCACCAGGCCAGTACTTTGGGAAAGGCGATATGAAACCACACAGTGTATTTGTGCGGATGGCTTTCAAGTGAAGCCTGTATATCGTATATATTCTTGAAGCAGTAATCACTTACCTCGGTGCGCTCTGGGGAGATGCTGCCATTGTGATAACCTGCAAATACATGATCAAATTCGTATTCGGTTAGCCCGTTGTCGAAACCTGCCTTGTAGGTAAATTCGAAAATTTTGCCAAGCGGCGTTTCAAATCCCAGTTCTTCGCGCAGCCTGCGTTGTGCGCCTGCAAGGGTATCTTCGCCCGGCCTGGGATGACTGCAGCAGGCATTGGTCCATAACCCGCCGCTGTGGTACTTGTTCAGCGCTCTTTGCTGTAACAGCATTTCTCCTTTATCATTAAATACAAAAACGCTGAAGGCCCTGTGCAGCAAGGCTTGCTGGTGTGCGGCCATTTTTTCCATCACACCAACGGGCTCGTCATTTTCGTTTACAAGTATCACTTCTTCCATATAATAAATATAACGTATTCGGGCCGTATTTTTATAACAATTTCAGTTGGCTGCGAACACCTGCTTTGGCCAGAATAAAAGCTTTTCCATAGGCCGGAATACGTACACGCTGTTCCATAATGTGCTGCGGATGAAGTCTTTTTATTTTCCTGAATAACGACAGGTAGTACTTGTAAGCAACATACACGCCAAAACGCGCTTTCATAGGCAATTTCAGTATGCCTTTGTATGCTTCATCAAAATTATGCTGTATATCGGCTTCAATAGCCTGCTTGTCTGTTGCTGAAAATGCATTGAAATCACAACCGGGAAAATAGGTTCTGTTCAGCTGCTGGTAATCTGCCTTTATATCGCGCAGGAAATTGACTTTCTGAAAGGCGGCACCCAGACTTTGTGCATATGGCTTAAGCTGGTTAAACAACACAGCATTGCCTTCGCAGAACACCTGCAGGCACATTAACCCTACAACTTCGGCACTGCCGTAAATATATTCTTCGTATCCCTGCCGGTTGTAAACGTTATTGGTGAGATCCTGCTCCATGCTGGTAAAAAAAGCGGTAACCAGTTGCCTGCTGATATGGTATTTATGAACCGTTAACTGGAAGCTGTGCAAAATGGGGTTTAAGCTAATGCCCCGTTCAATGGCAGTAAAGGTTTCATGTTTAAATTCTGCAAGCAGCGCGGCTTTATCGTACTGGTGAAAGGTGTCAACTATTTCATCGGCAAACCGCACCAAACCGTAAATGTCATAAATAGCCCCACGCAGGTCTTTGTGCAGCAGCCGTATGGCCGATGCGAAAGATGTGCTGTAGTTTTCGGTGGTAATGCGGCTGCAGGCACGGCTAACAGTATGAAACAGCTGTATCATGAAGCTTTAGCAGGTTCTGTATGATGATAACAATGATTCGTTTTCGTTTGATCAGCGCCCATACACTTTTAGCACTTCTTTGGCTACCACTTCCCCGCTGATTAAGCTGGGCGGCACTCCCGGACCGGGCACTGTTAGCTGACCTGTATAAAAAAGGTTGGAGATTTTTTTACTGCGGCAACGCGGTTTCAATATCGCGGTTTGCAGCAGGGTATTGGCCAAACCGTAAGCGTTTCCTTTAAAAGCATGATACGCTTCCACAAAATCGGTGTATGCAAAAGAACGCTTGTAAATAATGTTGCCGCGTATGCTTTGCCCGGTATGCTGTTCAAAACGCGCTGCAATTTTATCAAAATACCTGTCGCGCAATGCTGTTGTATCGCCCTGCAGCCCTGCCGCTACCGGCACCAGGAAGAACAGGTTTTCACATCCACCGGGTGCAACACCGGCATCTGTAACCGATGTTGTGCTTACATAAAACAACGGGTTACTGGGCCATTGCGGGTTGGTATAAATCTCCTTTCCATGAATTTCAAACGAAGTATCAAAAAAAAGTGAATGGTGCAATACATTGTTTAATTTTTTATTCAAACCAATGTAATACAATAAACAACCGGGCGCCATTACACGGCTATTCCAGTATGCATCGCTGTAACTGCGCTGGTGTGGCGGCAACAATGCTGTTTCCATATGATGATAATCAGCTGCGCCTATTACCGCATCTGCAGTATATATGTTTTGTGCTGTAACCACACCGGTAACCTTGTTGCCTGTTGTTTGTAATTGCTGCACCGCTTCATTAAAACGGAATTGTACGCCCAGTTCAAGTGCCAGGCTGTACATGGCCTGCACTACCTGGTACATACCACCCTGCGGGTACCAGGTGCCCCCTTTAATATCAGCATAGTTCATGAGACTGTACAATGCAGGAATTTTTTCGGGCAAGGCGCCTAGAAATAATACCGGGAATTCCATGAGTTGCTGCAGCGCCTCAGTTTTAAAAAAACGGGCTACGTGTTTTTTCATGGAACCCAGTATATCGAGCTTAAACAAATCGATGAGCAGCGCAGGGTCAGCAAATTCAGTTACAGAAAGCCCGGGCTTGTACACCAGCTGCTGCATGCCTTTCCGGTATTTGTAGGCAGCTTCTTTTAAAAACTGTTGTAACCTCGCGGCACTGCCTGGCTCTGTTTCTTCAAAAAGGGTTTCCAAAGCGGTATAATCAGCAGGAATATCGGTGTAATGATGAGAACGGTAAACGCGGTAAGAGGGATCGAGCCGTTGAAGGGTATAATAGTCAGCAGTTGTTTTGCCAAACTGTGCAAAAAAGCGGTCAAATACATCGGGCATCCAGTACCAGCTGGGGCCCATATCAAATGTAAAACCATCAGCAACCAGTTGCCTGGCACGGCCCCCGGGCATCGCATTCTTTTC
Organism: Deminuibacter soli; assembly: GCF_003412455.1. Taxonomy (GTDB): domain Bacteria; phylum Bacteroidota; class Bacteroidia; order Chitinophagales; family Chitinophagaceae; genus Deminuibacter; species Deminuibacter soli. The sequence continues at coordinate 112,820 of NZ_QTJU01000008.1, forward strand.
CAGAACAGTCACATCCCACCCTGCTTTGGCCATAAAGCAGGCGGCAGACAAACCGGCAAAACCGCTGCCGGTTACGATGAGTTTTTTATGCAATGGTAATACTAATAGCGCTGTATATAACTTTTAAGCAGTTTACGCGCAAAGTGTATCCTGCTCTTGATAGTGCCCAGCGGCTCCTGCAGCATGTCGGCAATTTCGTGGTATTTATAACCGTCGAAGTATAAAAGGAATGGATTCTTAAAAATTTCCGGCAGGTGAAAAATAGCCTGCTGCACTTCTTTCATGTTCAGGTTGCTTACCGCTGCATTGGTGGTTGTGGGCTGGCGGTAATTAAGCAGAAAATCGTTGGGAGAGTTATCAAAAATCACGTTCTGCTTGGATTTGCGCCTGTAATTATTGATAAAGATGTTACGCATGATGGTGTATAACCAGGCTTTGATATTGGTACCCACATTGTACTTGTCTTTATTGGCAAGGGCTCTGAAGAGGGTTTCCTGGAACAGGTCTTTAGCCGATTCCGTATCTCTGGTAAGTGTAATGGCGAATGGTTTCAGGAATTCGGCATTGCTCATCAGCATCTGGTTAAATTCAAGCGTAGCGGACATGTTTTTGCGTTTAAGTGTGCGTATACCAAATTTAAACAAAATCATTGCCAAAGTCAAGTGCTGTATTCAATTGTACATCAGGAACAATAAAACAGGCAGCACCGGCCTGCGGGGTGCTTAAAATCACTGCAAATGTCAGACCTATGTATGTACGCATATGCCGTCTAAAGCGTTGCTATGTACTCCATTACCTCGCTCAATGTTTTTTTGAAATGCACATGGGCGGGTATCTGTTTTTTGTAGAGGTGGGTAATTTGCCCGGATATAAAAATCTGTGTGTCGGGCAGCCGGGTGCTGATTTGATGTAAAAAACGCTCAAAATTAAAACTGAGCGAGGTAGAGGTGAGATGGCTGTATATAAAGTCGGGCTGCTTCAGTTTAACTACGTATTCCACATCGGGCATGGGGACGTTGGCACCGATATAAATTACCTTAATCCCCCTGCTTTTCATTAAATAATACATGAATAAAATGCCCAATTCGTGATGCTCGTTTTCGGGCAGGAACAGCAGGGCTGTTTTGTTGGTTTGCATGTGACTTACCGTGCTTTCAATGCCAACGATGAGCTTTTGCCGTATTAAATTGGTCACCAGGTGCTCCTGTGCGGGGTTAATATGGTTGGTGAGCCACAGAATGCCAATACGCTCGAGAAAGGGGAAAATGATGTGAATGATGGCCTTTTCTATCCCGCGCGCCATGATATAATGGTCGATGATAAATTCGAATTTTTCAATATCCAGGTCTACCATTCCCTGGATTAATTCATTGATAATTCTTTCCTGCTGGGCCTGGCCATGGGAAAGAGAGAGAATTTTTTCCCTTATTTCGTCAGGCCCCATCTTGTCAATATGGGAAATTTTATACCCATATTTATTCAATAGCGCGATATTGAGAATGGTTTTTAATTCGTCATTACTATAATAACGTATGTTAGTGTCGGTTCGTTTAGGTTTCAGAAAAGAATAACGCTGCTCCCATATACGGATGGTGTGGGCCCGTATACCAGACAGGTTTTCCAGATCCTTTATGGTAAAAGCGTTCATACCTAAGCAACAGTTAGTTAAACAAATTGTTTGAAGCAAAACTAGGTTTCATATTTGCATGATAAGTTTCATTCATTTTTTTATAGCTATTTAATTGCAAGGATTTAAAGTATTTTCGCTAGTAACAACCGTCACTATGAATATGAGGATCTTTACCTTCTATTGCTGCCTGCTGTTAATCTTCTCCTGCACCGGAGGACTAACTAAAAACACCATAGTATACCAAAACGACTTTGAACAGGGTAAAGGAATTGGTATAGAGCTCCAGAATTATGATGGCAGCATGTTCAGAACAGAAGACAAAGTATTTACGTTTAACGGATCGAAAGTGCTTGGCCGGATGAATAATACTGCATTAACATTAAATCTAAAGCAGCTGCCGGAACATACTTACCTGCGAATTATGTTCGACCTGTACATACACGACCGGTGGGAAGGCAATACTGTACCCAATAGTGCAGGTTCTGATATCTGGAATCTCAAGGGAGAAGGTAATTATATAATAAGCACCACTTTTTCCAATGTTGACCACCTGAACCAGGCTTTCCCGTACTATTTTGGCAGTGGAGTTAGCCCTGCACGTGGCGGTTCGCAGGATACGCTGTTCCCGGGCGTTTGCGCTTCCCAGACATTACCCAATGGCACCACCTTATATAAAATGCAGTATACCATTACACATTCTGCTGCTACTTTCACCCTTAGTTGCAACGATGCCCTGCAAGGCAGCCTCTGCGATAAAAGCTGGTCGATTGATAACTTGGTGATTTCTGTTTTGAACAACTAGTAAACCTATTATGGCTGACCCTGTCAAGAAGAATTATATTTATAATCTTATCCTTTCGCTGGTTAATATTCTTTTCCCGATAGTAACTTTTCCTTATGCGTCGCATCTTTTGGGCCCGGAAGGCATTGGTAAAGTACAGTTTGTAAGCTCTTTTGCCCAGTATTTTTCAATGATAGCTGCCCTGGGCATCCCGATTTATGGCGTAAAGGAAATTGCCGCCACCCGCAGTCAGCCACATAAAATGCAAATCGTGTATTCAGAGCTTACACTGGTTTATTTTATTGCCAGCATAATATGCACCCTGCTTTACTTCATCATCATCTACAGCTTTCCCTATTTTAAAAACGATTTACACCTGTATCAATACGCCGTGCTTATTATTATTCTGGCTTTTACGGCGGCAGACTGGTATTATTCGGGCATCGAAGAGTTCCGGGCTATTACTTTACGGTCGGCTTTTATAAAACTGCTTTCGCTTATCGCATTGTTCCTGTTTGTGAAAACGCCTGCTGATTACTTTAATTACCTGCTTATTACTATCTTTTCAATTGTAGGCAACAACATCATTAGCTTTTTCTATACATTCAGAAGCGTTTCCTTTACCACCCACAACCTGTACCCGCTGCGGCATTTAAAGCTGCTGCTGTATATTTTCAGCACCACAGCCGCTGCCAGCCTGTACACGGTGTGGGATACTGTATTATTGGGGTTTTTGTCAGATGATACTGCCGTTGGTTTGTATACAGCTGCTGTTAAGCTGGCCAAAATAACATTGTACTTTGTTACTTCGCTCGGTGTGGTGCTGATACCTAAAATCAGTTTGCATTTTGCGCAGCATAATATGAACGAAGTGCAAAAGCTCCTGAACAAGTCGTTTAACTTCGTTATTTTTTTTTCGATCCCCATCCTGGCAGGACTGGTGTTGCTGGCTCCTGAATTCCTGGTTGTATTTTCCGGGCGCCGCTTTCTGCCGGCCACCTTTGCCATGCAATTGCTATCACCGCTTCCTGTTTTTATTGGGTTGGGCCATTTATTCCTTTTCCAGATATTAATACCGGGCAATAAAAGCAAGGAAATGATTGTTGCAGTGCTGGGTGGTGTTGCGGTAAGCATAGGTGCCAACTTTTTACTGGTACCGCATTTCAGGGAAACAGGCGGCGCCATTGCCAATGTGCTGGCCGAATGCATGGTAACCTGGCTTTACTGGCGCGCTGTAAAAAAACACTACACTTTTACCTACAACTGGATACTATTGCTTAAAGCAGCAGCATGCTGTATCCCTTTCATTGCTGTAACCTGGGGTGTTCACCTGCTTCATTTGTCCCCGGTACAGGTATTGCTTGTTACTGTAGCCATGTGCGCCATAATTTATGGCCTGCTGCAAATGGTGCTGTTTAGAAACGAACTGGTAGTGCAGGCGTTTACGTATGTTTACAAAAAATTCTGATTTGTTGACTGCCGCAGCTAACACCATACCCATACAAGGCATATCTGTTGTGATGGCGACCTGTAATGGCGCCACCTACCTGCGGCAACAGCTAGATTCCATACTGGCGCAAACCCTGCAGCCGGCAGAAATTATTGTATACGATGACAGCTCTACCGATGAAACCCTGCAGATACTCGAAACCTACCGCGAACAAGGGTTGCTGCAATATTTTACAAATACGGTAAGACTGGGGGTTATCGGTAATTTCCAGCGTGCTGCGGCGGCAGCAAAACCCAACAATTATATCGCTTTTGCCGACCAGGATGATATATGGCTGCCTGATAAACTTGAAAAAGCCCTGCACGCCATGCCTGCCAATAATCTGCAGCCATGCCTGGTATACAGCAACCTGTTGCTGATAGATGCTGAAGGCAAACAATTGCCGGGTACTGCCTGGGAAGTGTTTGGCTATCATAAATACCGCCACTGCCTGCATACATTCTTATTTGCTAATTTCGTTTTCGGTTGCACCACATTAATAAATTCAACTATGCGTGAATTCCTGATGGAAATGCCCTATAAAGGCAAACTCAATCACGATGCCTGGCTGGCGCTGACCGCCTTCAGCCTGGGAAATGCAATAGGTATAACAGAGCCACTAATAGCCTACCGAAAACACGCCAGCAATGTTACTTTTGACAACTCGCAAAAGAAAAGCATGATTGCACGCATTGGCCGCAACATCAGATGGTTACTGGGCACTAACGACCCGTTGAAAGAATATATTTCCATGGTAACGCTTTTTTATAATACCTATCAAAAACAGTTACCCCCGCATGTTCAGCGCGTATTACGCCGTTACCTGAAACTAAACGGCAAACCGTTTATCGTAAAGCGTATTGCACTGGAATTCTTTTTTGCCGGCAAATGGCAGGGAAGATGGCGCTAAAACTATTACCGTATTGAAAAATAACCTATAAATGTCGTATTTAGCATTTGAGCCTTTTGTGATGTGTGTGGTGTGTAAAAGCAGTTTAACTTCTGCAGCTTCTTTTTTTCAATGTGTAAACCCGGCTTGCGGATGCAGGTACCCTGTGGTAAATGGCGTGCCTGTACTGATCAATCCCGCCAGTGAAACATTTCAGCAAACAGATTTCCTGAGCGGCGAAGCACCGGATATTTTTTTTAAAGCATACAAAAGTCCGCTCCGGAAATTCCTGAAAAAAGTACAGCCCGATATTACCCTTAACCGGGCAAGCAAAAAAAACTACAGTCTCCTTGCCGCTTCACTTAAACATAAAACCGAAGTACGCATACTGATAGTGGGTGGCAGCATCGACGGCAATGGTATTCAGTTCCTGAAAAACGAACTTGGCAAGGATACCGTACTTGTTGAATCGGATGTAGCGCATGGCCCCAATACCAATGTTATACTGGATGCCCACAATATTCCTTTTAAAGAAAACACATTCGACCTGGTAATAGCACAGGCCGTTCTGGAGCATGTGTTAGACCCATTTTTGTGTGTTAAAGAAATTTACAGGGTATTGAAACCCGGTGGACAGGTGTATGCCGAAACGCCTTTTATGCAACAGGTGCATGGCGGGCAGTACGATTTTCACCGGTTCACCTTTTTGGGACATCGCAGGCTTTTCAGGCATTTCAAACAATCCGGCGCGGGGCTGGTAGCCGGTGCAGGCTCTGCGGCCGCATGGTCGCTGCGCTATTTTATCACCAGCTTCGCCCCTACCAAAACCGTAGACAAGGCAATGAGCTACGGTGTAAATTTCCTGGTATTCTGGCTGAAATATTTTGATTATATCCTGGGCCAGTCCAAAGGCTCGTATGATGCAGCATGCGCATATTATTTTCTTGGCACAAAAGAAGAAGGTTATACGCTAAGTGATAAAGAATTGCTTTTGCTGTACAAAGGCTTCAGGTATTAATTCATAACCGGCATGCAGCAAAAAGTAGCTATCATACTCGTAAACTGGAATGGATTTGCTTATACCAGCAACTGCATTGCATCTTTACGCAACCTGACGTACCGCGCATTCGATATTATTGTAGTAGACAATGCTTCGCCCGATGGTTCGGGCAGGCAGCTAAAAGAAGCCCACCAGGATATTATTTTGCTGCAATCGGCCACTAATACCGGTTTTTCGGGCGGCAATAATATCGGCATCCGTTATTCGCTGGCTCATCAATATACCCATACGCTTTTACTAAACAACGATACCCTTGCCGAACCAGGCTTTTTATCTGCCCTGATGAATTACTTGAACAGCCATCCCGGTACCGGTGCAGTTCAGCCGCTCATTTATTTTAACCACAACCGCAGCCTGGTATGGAATGGCGGCTCGTATTTTAACAAGATATGGGGTTATACCTCTGTGCCCGGCCATAACAAACCTGTGCAGGCTGTGCATCTGCAAACAAAGCAGGTACACTGGATTACCGGTTGCGCGCTGCTGATTCGCAATACTGTTTTACAGCAAACCGGTTTGCTGGCCGGCAATATGTTTATGTACAGCGAAGATGTGGATTTTTCTTTCAGGATACGGAAACTGGGTTACCAGCTTGCCTATGTGCCCAACGCAGTAATTTACCATATCGCCGGCATGTCTAACAAAAAGGAAAAGAAAGATGCAGAAGGTTTTATCAATGCATCTGTACACTATTATAACCAGCGCAACCGCATCTGGATACTGAAAAAGTATGTGCCGCTGCCATTTGCGCCCACTGCACTGCTGTTTAATTTTTTTTACATAACAGGTGTAATGAGCTATTTTGTGGCTCGTTTTCGTTTCGCCAAATTGCGTGCAACCTGCCGTGCAGTCAAAGACGGGCTGCTGTATGGCATAAAATATACTAATGACTAAGACAGAGACACGATAACCAACATCTTACAATGTTCCTGATTTTTCCAGTAATATATGTGTCGTTATTCTTCATTGCACTCTACCATATTTTGCATGGCAGGGTACACAAAATGCTGCTCTTTATCATCTTCGGGCTTCCCATTTACATTACTACGATGTCTGTTACATTAATGTATGGATACGGCAAATATATTCCCATACTGCAGGCTTTTAAAGAGCTTACTATATTAATTGCACTGGCCACTATTATTTTTTCTGTTCACCGCGCGGTAAAGCTCGATAAAATTGACAAACTGGTGCTGGCTTATGCAGCTTACAGCATGTTGTACGTGGTATTACCTGTGGGCAATTTCCCACTGTACGAAAAGCTGCTGGCCTTTAAAACACTGTCTTTTTTCCCATTCATTTATTTTGCCGGCCGGCTTATCCGCGTCGCTTCTGTAAACATTACAGAATACTTTCATTATATATGTCTGGTGACCATTGCAGCAGCCATTGTACTGGTATTTGAGGTAGTACCCTATACGCATCTTCAAACCGTTACAGGCTATGCCGATTTCAACTACTACTTTTACGACCTGAAGCCCGCAGGCAACTATGGCCTTACCTGGACTTTTGAAATTGAAAACGGCCTTAAACGTTTTGCCAGTTTTTTTGCCAACCCGCTGGAGCATGCGGCTTCAAACCTCATTACACTGTCTGCATTAATAGCGCTTGCTGTAATAAACAAACGCATTGTATTAACCCGCCTGCTTGTTGTTGCGTTTGCTGCTACAGTATTTTCCGTCATTTTTGCGCTGTCAAGGGCATCCCTGGCCAGCTTCTTTTCTATCCCCTATGCCTATGCCTGGCTGGCCGGTAAAAAGCGCTGGCTGAAAATAATTCACTACGGTGCAGCTGTGGGTGTACTGCTTTTCCTGTTATTGTTAAAGGGAGATTTATACGATTTTATTATCAATAGTATCGATTTCAGCAATTCGTCCAGCGTGGCGCATCTTATTGAGTGGCAAAATGGTCTTGATGCCATTATTCAACACCCGCTTGGCCTGGGCCTTGGATCTTCGGGCCGCACCGCAGCTACTGCCGGTTTGAGCGTTGGCGGCGAAAGCCAGTTTATTATTTTATCGGTACAGATTGGGCTGATTGGTTTATTCCTGTACCTGATGATATACTTTAATATTATTATCACCGCTGCACGCATGTATAAAAGTCCCGGCGGTAAGATACATAAAACGGCAGTGTTTGTTTTTCTGTTGAAAATTAGTTTGTTTATACCACTTTTTACCGCTGAAGCTGAATCTTACCTGTATATCAGTTATATTGGGTGGTTCTTCTCGGGCTTTTTGGTTAATTTAAAGATGCAAGCCAATGATTATAGGAATAGATATCCGGGATTTGAAGCTGGCCGAAACAGGTCAGAGGACAACATTGGAAGAGACGTGCAGGCAATTTAAATCGGGCGCTTACTCCAATCATACTTTTCACTTTTTCGACACCTCGTTACCGGTATATTCGGGGCGCAACAAGGCGCTGCTGCTGCTGTCGCATCTGCAAATGCAGTTTTGGAAACAGGTAACACTTCCGTTTAAAGCCTGGCGAAAAAAATGTGATATTCTTTTCTGTAACGATTATTTCACACCATTGGTAACCCCGGGATTTAAAACCGTTCAGGTTTTTCACGATGCATTTTTTTTCGAATACCCGCAACATTACAACCGTATTTGGCTGGTCATGTTTAAACTACTTGCCCTGCCGGCCGCCAGGCGTTGTAAGTACGTGGTAGTGCCCACCAATTATGCCCGTGAACGGGTGCATCATTTTACCCGTATACCCAAAGAAAAACTGGTGACCATTTTTGAAGGCCCCAAAACCTTTCCGGTTACCGATACAGCTACCGCATTACCTGCCCAATTACAGGGTGCGCAAAACTGCCGTTACATTTTGCATGTAGGGGTAATGGAAAAACGTAAAAACCTGCCGGCGCTTATAAAGGCTTACAAAATGCTGCTTAATGAAGGTTATACCGGCTACAAACTGGTACTTGTTGGCAAAGGCAGCGGAAAAACACACTCCGACAGTGCCGGCGAAGTGGCAGAACTGATTAAAATATTGCAACTGGAGCAACATGTGCTGGTTCCCGGTTATCTCACAAATGAAGAGCTGGCACATGCCTATGCACATGCAGACATGTATGTTTTTCCTTCTGTAAACGAAGGTTTCGGTATTCCCGTATTAGAAGCATTCAGGTTTAACCTGCCGGTACTGGTTGCCAACAATACCTGCCTGCCTGAAGTAGGAGGCGATGCTGTACTCACATTCAACCCTTTTGACGAAAAGGATATCTGTAATAAAATAAAACTGGTAATAGACACACCTGCCCTGAAAGAACAATTACAATTAAAAGGTAAAGAAAGACTGGCATTGTTTTCATGGGAGAAAGCCGCTGCCGAATTATTTGAAGTGTTTAAAATGGCAGTGGCATGAAACTACTGATTATCGGACAAATCCCTCCGCCTTACGGAGGTCAGAGCATTAACATCGAAAAAATGATGCGCTGCCTGGAGCAGAATCGCTTCAATTTTCGCTTTGTACGCATGGATTTCAGCGAGACAACGCATAACATGGGTATCTTTACCCCCAGGAAACTGGCGAAACTGGTCGCTGTTTTTTGCAAAATAATTGTTCAGCTCATCGTATACAGGCCAGGATTGGTGTATTATCCACCCGCAGGAAGAGGAAAGGCCGCCATGCTCAGGGATATAGCATTGCTACTACCTGTACGGCTGCTGGGCTTTAAAACGGTGTTTCATTACCATGCAGGCGGTATTTCAGAATTGTATGCCGGTTTGCATCCATTACTTAAACCCTTTTACCGCCTGGCTTATTTTAAAAGCGATTATGCCATTTGCCTGAGTGAGTACGGGAAAAAAGACCCTGTATTTTTAAAGGCAAAGCAAATCGTTGTTATCCCGTCGGGCGTGCAGGAGCCGGTTAGCCGCAGCGTGCGAAACGGAGTGCAGTCAAAGGAAGTGCTTTTTATAGGCAAATGCAGTGAAAGTAAAGGCCTGCTCAGTTTCATCGAGGTAATCAGGGCATGCAGGGAAAAAGATGCAGCTATTACAGGCCTGGTAGTGGGTGAGTTAGGAGGTGAAAAAGAAAAGAACGCGGTTGAGCAAGCGATCAGTGATGGCATATTGCACTATGCAGGTGTTCAGCTGGGAGCAAACAAGGCTGCCTGTTTTAACAGGGCCGGCCTGTTATTGTTCCCCTCTTTTTTTGAAGCGGAAAACTTCCCTACGGTGATACTGGAAGCATTTTCCTACGGGATGCCGGTGGTAGCAAGCACCTGGCGGGGTATACCTGACCAGGTAATTGACGGGTACAACGGCTTTTTGCATAATTGGCATGATATTCAAGGAATGACAATATCAGTGCTTTCACTAATCGCTGATAATGAATTATACACGAAGCTGTCTGTCAACGCAAGAGAAACTTATGAAACAAAATATACACAGGCTATTTTCGAATCGTCTGTCATTAAAAATTTTAATCAGTTTAAATGACTAAATTTTTAATAACCGGGGGCAATGGTTTCATTGGTACAAATTTTATTGAAATGCTCAGGTATGAGACTACGGAAGCGTACGCAGTTACCATAGTTGACATTCAGGCGCCCAAAATACCATTGAACAAAAATGAAACCTGGGTAAACGTAAATATACTAGACCGTCAGGCATTGGAAGCCGTATACCGGGAAAACCAGCCTGATATCGTTTTTCACCTTGCTGCAGAAACTGCCTGCCTGCCTCATATGACCCTGAGCGACTACCCGACCGTTACTACGGGTTCGCAGCATGTATTTGAACTTTGCGAACAATTTAAAACAGGTTTTCTGGTGCACACTTCTACCCAGTTTGTACACCAGGGCAACGGGCAGCAGCCCGTTTCAGACATTGATTATGCCCCCCATACGGTGTACGGTGAAGCCAAGGTTATCGCAGAAAAACAGCTGCGTAACGGCAATTACAACTTTAACTGGAGCATCATACGCCCCACCAATGTATGGGGTCCCTGGCATTTACGTTATCCCTATGAATTCTGGAAAGTGCTGCGCAATGGCAAATATTTTCATCCGGGCCGCCAGCAGGTAATCCGTTCGTATGGCTTTGTAAACAATGTTTGTTTGCAGGTACTGGAGATTATAAAAAGAAAAAATGAAGCTGCCGTTTCCCGGCAAACATTTTATGTGGGCGATGCTCCCATGAACCTGTTTGAATGGGTGAACGCCTTTTCAATAGCGATTAACCGTAAACCGGTAAGAGTTATACCTTCGGGCTGTATTTATGCGCTGGCAGTAGTAGGTAGTGGTTTGCAGCAATGTGGTATCAGCTTTCCTATTACCCTGTCAAGGTATAAAAGCATGACCCAGGAAAATCCTGCGCCGATGGAAAAAACGTTCAGTGTACTTGGCCAATCGAGATTTTCATTGCAGGAAGGTGTAAAAATAACAACAGACTGGCTGGTTCCTTTCTGGAATAAAGAAAAAATATAATTCAACACGCAGGCTATGGTAAATGTATTGGGGGTTCCGCTTTATACATCTGATATTCCCACTTTTACGAAGGCAATTATCGATGACATCCTTCAGGGAAAACCCCGCACAACCAGGCTTGTGAGCGCTACTGGCGCACATGGTATTGTGCTGGCCAACCAGCATCGTGCGTTTATGGAAACCCTGCACCATTTTCATACGAACCTGCCGGATGGTATGCCGGGTGTATGGATTGGCAGGGCGAAAGGGCATAAACAAATGCGGCGGTGTTATGGCCCGGATGTTTTTTTGTCTGTAATTGAAGCTACGGCGCAAACAGGCATCAAACATTTTTTTTGCGGAGGCAAAGAGGGAGTAGCCAATGAATTGAAAAATGTTTGTAATATAAAACTGAAAAACGATTATATTGTAGGCACTTTTTGTCCTCCTTTCAGGGATATGACCGAGGAGGAACTAATTGATTTAGCTGACCTTATACATTGCTCACAGGCTGACATTGTATGGATTGGCCTCAGCACCCCCAAACAAGAATATTTTGCCAGAAGGCTGCAAAAATACATCCGTGTTCACGCTGTGTTTACGGTTGGAGCTGCCTTTGATTTCCATACCGGTAATGTAAAACAGGCTCCGGCCTGGATACAGAAAGCGGGAATGGAATGGTTTTTCAGGCTGACAATGGAGCCCAGTCGGCTGTATAAAAGATATTTCACAGTAGTTCCCTTGTTTCTTTATATGAACCTAAAGGAATTATTAGGCATAAAAAGTTCAAAACACTCTTTATAATGAAAACAGCTCTAGTTTGTGGTGCAGGCGGCTTTATTGGAGGGCATCTTGTAAAAAAACTAAAAAGTGAAGGTTTCTGGGTGCGCGGCATTGACCTTAAACCTAACGAATTTGCAGCCTCGGCCGCAAATGAATTTATTATTGGCGATTTAACTAATCCTGTTGTTGTTGCAGATGTTTTAAACAAACCGTTCGATGAAGTATATCAACTGGCAGCAGATATGGGTGGGGCCGGTTATATTTTCACCGGCGAAAATGATGCAAACGTAATGCATAATTCAGCCCTTGTAAACCTGAATATCGCAGAGCTCTCTGTAAAAGCCGGTGTAAAAAAGCTGTTTTATTCTTCCTCTGCCTGTATATATCCTGCTTACAACCAAAACGACCCCGATAATCCCAACTGTGCAGAACATTCAGCCTACCCCGCAGCACCAGACAGCGATTATGGCTGGGAAAAATTGTTCAGTGAACGTATGTTCCTGGCCTACAGCCGTAACTACGGACTTAATGTACGCATTGCCAGGTTTCATAATATTTTTGGGCCGGAAGGCACCTGGACCGGCGGTAAGGAAAAAGTACCTGCAGCACTCTGCCGCAAAATTGCCGAAGCTGAGGATCGCGGCCAGATAGAGGTATGGGGCGATGGCAAGCAAACACGCTCGTTTTTGTATATCGACGAATGCCTGGAAGGCGTACGTCGCTTAATGCAAAGTGATTTTGAAGGTCCCGTAAACATAGGTTCTGAGGAAATGGTATCTGTAAACCAGCTGGCTCATATGATTGCTGCTATTGCCGGCAAAGAAATACACATCCACAATATTCCCGGGCCGGAAGGGGTACGCGGAAGACGCTCTGATAACAAGCTGATTTACGAAAAACTGAAATGGGCACCGTCTGTTCCTTTAAAAGACGGGCTGGCTAAAACCTATGCCTGGATTAATGCACAGGTGAAAGTGAAAGTAGATCAGCCTACTTATATTTAATTTTTACCGGCTGCTGCTGCCAGGCGGCAGCAGCTGTTTTGGCTACCGTTGTATTACACTTATTTCAATGGCTAAAGCATACAATAGATATGCAACTTTAAGATACCTGATCGATATTCCCTTATTGCTGATAGCCTACTGGGGGGCCCTTGCTATTGGCAACAGGCAATTGCTGCCCAATAGCGTGAGTTATTACCTTTTTTCGCTGATAATTCTGGGAGCCTGGTTTATGTCCGGTATATTTTCGAAGGTTTATACAGACAAACGCTCAGATAAATTTTCAGAACAGATTGTATATATTTTTTATAACCTGTTCCTGTTTGGCCTGTTTCTTAGCTCTGCATCCTATTTTCTAAAAAACTATGTACAGTTTTCTATTTATTTCTTCCCGCTGCTGATGGGTAATGTATTTGTATTGCTTACACTGGCCAAATACATTATCCGTAAATACATTCACGTAGGTATTTACAAAGGAAAACTGTTCGACAACATACTGGTAGTAGGCGCCACTGCTGCGGCCTACGATTTCTACGAGACCATTAATAAATATTATTATTACGGGTATAAGTGTGTGGGCTTTTTAGACAATAGCACGTTTAAACTCAATGGCGCCCCTTACCTGGGCAATATTGAAAACCTTGGTAATGTTCTAAAGCAGCGCCCCATTGATGAGGTAATTATTGCTTTGCCCAGCGCCCAACATCAGCAAATACACTATTGTATGGAAGTATGTGATTCTAATGCTACCAAGGCCCGTATTATTCCTGATTTAAGCCAGTATACTTCTGCTTCAACGCAGGTGAACAATATCGGCCTGCTGCCGGTAATCAACGTGCGTCCGCTGCCACTGGATAAGCTTGAAAACAAACTGCTGAAACGCAGCTTTGACATATTTTTTTCACTTTGCTTTTTTGCCGCAATAGGCATCTGGCTGCTGCCGCTGATAGCCTTGCTTATCAGGCTCACCTCGAAAGGCCCCAGCCTTTTTAAACAGGAACGGTGGGGGTTGAACAATAAACGCATTGTTTGTTACAAGTTCAGAACTATGGTGGCTGCCAGTACAGATACAGATGCCAGCGGTGCTTACCTGCAGGCCACCAAAGACGATCCGCGCGTTACCAAACTGGGACGTTATCTTCGCAAAACCAATCTCGACGAGCTGCCGCAGTTCTGGAACGTGTTAATGGGCAGCATGTCGGTAGTTGGGCCAAGACCGCACCCTACTCCATTGAATCTTGAATCTATTCATGTAGTGGAAAATTACATGATGCGTCATATGGTAAAACCTGGTATTTCAGGCTGGGCACAGGTAAATGGCTGCCGGGGCGAAACAAAGCAATCCGGTTCAATGCAACGCAGGGTGAATTTCGATCTGTATTATATTCACCGGTGGACTTTTGGACTGGATATGCAGATTATTCTTCAAACCGTTATTAATATCATAAGAGGAGATCAAAATGCCTATTAGAAAGTACCCTTTGTTTACCATATGTATTGCCTGCTTATGCCTGTTTCTGTTACCTGCGGCTGGTGTAAAAGCCCAGCCTGTATGGGAAAACTACCGCAACGAAATTTACAATTATCTCTACCGCATGGCACAGAAGGGCCTGATACATTTTGATGACATTATCAGGCCTGTTACCCGTGAAAAAATAGGCAACAACCTGCAACAATTGCTGCAACAGGAAGCCTCCTTATCACCGGTAGAAAGAAAAGAACTGCATTATTACCTGAAAGAATATTCCAACCCGGCCGATACCCTTGTAACAGGCGGCAAGGAAGTTCACCTGTTTCAAAACGATAGCTATGGCCGCTGGCGGGCCTTTAGCGCCAACAATAAAGATGTGGCAATTTATGCCGACCCTATTGCAGGCGGTGCCATAACGGCAGGAAACGGGGAAAGCTATACAGAAAGAAGTATAGGCTTGCAATTCTGGGGCAAAATCGGGAAACACGTTGGTTTTCAGTTCTATGGGCGCGATGTAACCCAGAGCGGCAGCGGCAGGCAAACGCTTCAGCATGCTTATTCGCCCAGCCCGGGTTATGTATTGCAGTCAGATTCTATCAACCGCCACAACTATTCTGATATCAGGGGAAGCATTACATATCAATGGCGCAATGGCAGCATCAGCGCCGGGCAGGATTACCTGCTTTGGGGCTACGGTATCAACAGCCGGCTGGTATTATCTGATAAATCGCCTGCCTACCCGTACCTACGCCTCGATTACCAGCCATTTAAATGGCTTAGCTTTAATTATACGCATGCCTGGCTTAACTCTGACCTGCTAGATTCCGGTCGCACATACAGCTACGGCAACACAGCTTACGGCGGTAAAAGAAATATCTATATCAGTAAATTCATGGCACAGCACAGCTTTACTGTGCACCCTGTTTCCGGGCTGGACTTTAGTTTGGGGGAATCGATCGTTTACAGTGACAGACTTGATATCGGTTACCTGTTTCCGCTAATGTTTTTCAAGGTTTACGACAATGCCAACAGCAACAACGATTTGCTGGCAGGCGCCAACGGGCAGTTTTTCTTCCTGGCCAGTGCGCGTAACCTTATACCTAAAACACACTTATACAGTACCCTGTTAATAGATGAAATAAAAATCGCCGACGTATTTGATAAAAACAAAAGCCGCAATCAACTGGGATATAATGTTGGCGCTTCTGTTACAGATTGCTTTATTCCTTATCTTACACTAAACGCCGAGTATACCCGCATTAACCCGTTTGTTTACCGCAACCTCAATCCGGCGCAGAATTACACCAATCATTCGCTTAGCCTGGGAGACTGGCTTGGCAGCAATAGTGATCGTTTTATTATTGGCGCTTCGTACACCCCCTTCGCCAAAGTAAAATGCCTCGTTCAATTTCAGGCAACCCGCAAGGGCGGACCGGGTACCATTGACCAGCAATACTTTGCTGAACCCCAACCCCCGTTTTTGTTTGACAGGCAGTTTAGTACCAAAGAGTGGCTTTTTCAATGTTCATACCAATGGATTCACAATCTTTACCTGCAAGGCTACCTGAACCTGTATAATGAAAACAACCAGGTAACCGGGCTTCGTACCAAACAGCAGATTTTACACCTTGGCATTCAATATGGCTTATAATTTTTTATTCAGAGATCAGAAACACATGAAGCTATCACATTCAGCGAATGTCTTCGGCGCAGTGGCGCTGATTATATTACTATCGTTTATTTCACTGAGCAGCGGGGCACAGGCTATTCCGCAGGCAGGCAAGAACAATACACAGGATCAGCAGCTTATTCAACTATACCAGCAGGCCCGGAAATCGGGCATGTCAGACGCTGATATCAACAGCATGCTGCAGCAGCGGGGCATGAGCGCCAACGATATTGGTAATTTCAGGAAAAGAATGCAGGGTTCATCTGGCAATAAGCCGGATAGCATGCCGGCAGTTGTACGGGATACTGTTTGGCTGAAAGAAGCACCCGAACCTCCCAAAAAGCTTAACTTTTATGGTTACGACTTTTTCAATACACCCAACCGTTCTTTTGCGCCGAATGTACAAATGGCCACACCGGCCGGTTATGTACTTGGCCCGGGTGATGAATTGCTGATTGCCGTTACCGGTTTAAACGAAAACGACCTTTCGGCTAAAGTAACGCCAGAAGGTAATGTAAAACTGCCTTATGCCGGCGTTATTGCGGTATCTGGCTTAACTATTGAACAGGCCCAGCAGCGTATACGCAGTAAGCTATTGCCCGCTTATCCGGCACTGGCATCCGGTAAAACACAGCTGCTGGTAACGCTCGGGCAGCTTAAAACCATTCATGTTTCTATTGTAGGCGAGGCTGAACGCCAGGGCACTTACACAGTTTCATCTGCAGCCGGCTTTTTTAATGTATTGTATCTTTCAGGCGGCCCGTCGGCCAACGGCTCCCTGAGGCGCATTGAACTCATCCGCAACAACAAACCGGTAGCAACAGTTGATTTCTACAATTTCCTGCAAAAAGGCATTTTTGAAAACAATCTGCGGCTTGAAGACCAGGATATTATCCGCTTTCCTGTTTACCAGAAAAGGATAACTATCTCAGGCGAAATAAAACGCCCGGCTGTTTACGAACTGCTGGATAAAGAAACCCTGGGCGATGCATTGACCATGGCAGGCGGATTTGCTGATAATGCTTACCGCGAGCGCCTGAGTATAATAGAAAACGGCACGCAGGAAAAAAGGGCGAGAAGTGTTGCTGCAACAGATTTTAATTATTTTCTGCCACGCAATGCCGATTCTGTTTTTATTGACAGGATAGCAGGCCGTTTTGAAAACCGCATTATACTTTCCGGCGCAGTGAAACACCCCGGCACCTACGAGCTAACTGAAGGCATGACACTGCAGCAATTATTGCAGCAAGCCAATGGGCTACTGGAAACTGCCTTTTTAAACAGGGGATATATCAAACGCAGAAAACCGGAGGGAGAAAGGGAAATGTTTTCTTTTAACCCTGAAATGGTATTAAACGGCAGGCAGGCACCTATTGCCCTGGTAAAAGAAGATTCGGTTTACATATTCGATAAAGATGACATCACCGCCAGCCCGTCGGTAGCTATCGGCGGAGCTGTTCGCAGTCCCGGCACATTTACCTACAGGCAGGGCATGCGTCTCGAAGACCTGGTTATTATGGCTGGTGGCTTTACCATTAGTGCTGCTAACCAGCGCATAGAAATAAACAGGCTTGAAAAAAACACGTCAGATACACTTGCCAACCAGCTGATACACCTGGTTACCCTGCAGGTTGATTCTGCATTGACCAGCAATGACAGCCGTTATGTGCTGCAGCCTATGGACTATATTTTTGTGCCGCAACTGCTGAACTACCGTGTGCTTGGCAATATAAAAGTAACCGGAGAGGTGTTATACCCCGGCGAATACACACTTGAAAAACGCAACGAAGCCGTGCAGGATATAATTGAACGTGCCGGTGGAGTTAGCCCCTTTGGCGCGTTTAAAAACCTGCAGGTATACCGCAACCACCTGCGTGTTGGAACAGATATTTTTTCCTCGCCCGATAATCATGAACCATTTTTGCTGCAACCCGGCGACAGCCTGTATGTGCCACGTAACGAATCTTTTGTTGAAGTGGATGGCCAGGTGTTTAACCAACAGATCGTTAGTTATAGTTCAAGTCACTTTATGGATTACATCTCAGCTGCAGGGGGCGTTACCGATAATGGCAAACTTAAAAAGGCCTATATTCAGTACAGTAATGGCATCAACAGAAAAATAAAACACTTCCTGTTTTTCAGAAGATATCCCAAAGTATTGCCAGGCAGTAAAATTGTGGTTCCGGAAAAATCATTGTACCCTAACGGCCTGTTTACTGCAACATCCATTGCAGCTTATACAAGTATTTTCACCGCCCTGATCGCGCTCATCAGCGTATTAAAAAACTAATGCATGCAGCAGACTACCGGAAACGATATGAATTTTGAAGACAGGGAATTTTCTCTTGCTCAAACCTGGCATCAATGGACGAATGCAGGCATGCAGGTGTTGCATCACTGGAAAAAATTGCTGGCAGCAGCAGCAGTGGGTGCTTTATTGGGTGGGATATATGCAGCCATTAAGCCGGTTACTTATACGGCAAGTATGAGCTTTGTAATGGAAGATACTAAAACAGCCGGAGGTTCACTAATGTCAGCCTTGTCTGGCCTGGGAATCGATATGGGTGGCTTGTCTGGCGGCAGCGGCATGCTGGCTGGTGATAATATACAGGCGCTGGTGAAAAGCCCTTCTTTTGTTCGCCGCACACTGCTCACGCCTTATAACGACACCGGCAACTATTCCCTTGCCGATAAATATGCAGA
This sequence comes from Deminuibacter soli, assembly GCF_003412455.1. Classification (GTDB taxonomy): domain Bacteria; phylum Bacteroidota; class Bacteroidia; order Chitinophagales; family Chitinophagaceae; genus Deminuibacter; species Deminuibacter soli. The sequence continues at coordinate 131,721 of NZ_QTJU01000008.1, forward strand.
GATATATCAATTGAAAGAGAAATGGCTGCATCACAAAAAGGTACAGCAGCTGGTTCAATTCCCGGTTAATAGTCATTTTACACGCCTGCAGGACAGCCTGATGCAACGAATTATTAAAAGCATTGTGGAGGGTAGTTTGGCAATCAACAAGCCGGATAAGAAGCTGAACATTTTTCAGCTGGATGTGAGCATGCGTGAAGAGAAATTAAGCCAGCTTTTTTGCGAGCGGCTGTTGAGTGGAACTATTAATTTTTATATAGATACCAAAACGCACAGGCTGAAAGTGAATGTAGACAGGCTGCAGCAGCGGGCAGACAGTATAAGTACGCTGCTGAACCATAAAACGCTGTCTTCATCGCAAAGTGATATAATGCTGCTGGATGCGAACCCTGCATATGCAGGCCCTGTAGCGTCTGCGGAAATAACTTCGAGGGAAAAATTGCTGCTCACCACTATTTATGCGGAAGTGGTAAAAAACCTGGAACTGAGTAAAACTGCCCTGGCCCAGGAAACGCCCGTAGTACAGATTATTGATAATCCCGACCTGCCGCTGAAGCGCAATGAAAGCAAATGGTACGTTACCGGTTTCGCCGGTGCTGCTTTATGTACTTTGGCTATAGCATTGCTACTATTGTTTCAGACGAGCAAACGCCTTCCGGATTCTTAAAACCGGAAGGCAGCCGATACCGTTCCGTTAAGATGGAAAACATCATACCCCCTGTAAAATTTCTCATTACCGTCTGTTCTTAATACCTGCCACTGGTAATCCAGCGCGCGGATAAAGCCCAGGTTGCCTGAAAATACAAATTGTTTGTAGTTCCATTCTGCATTAAAGGTGGTTGACAAATCAACCCATTTACGGGTGTAATCCTGTATGTAACTAAAAGTATAGTAGTACAGGTCGTTGTTGTGCAGGTAACGTTCTAATTTAACCCCCAGTTTTTTGCTGCCCTTGATCCAACTAACTTCCAGGGTTTGGCTGTTGCTGCCCGGACCAATACCAGCGCCCAGCACGCGGCCATCTTGTGTGTAGCCCTGCCGCACATAGGAATGCGTATACCAACTCTGCGGGTTGTTCATGGTAAGATCACCGGTAGGCAATTGCATCTGGCACAGTTCCAGCAACAGCTGAATGTGGCTGCCATCGCGGTTGTCGAACAGCTTGCGTATACCCATTACATATGCCCTGGGATACTGGTGATCCTGGAAAATGCCGGTGGGCATCAGCGAGCGGTCACCACGGCCATATTCAATGTATATTTCTGCTTTTTCCGATGGCATCCAGTAGCGCACAAACAAAGACCCCATGGATGCCTTTGAGCCTTCTTTTTCAGAGCGTGTTACCGCTTTGCCAAAAAAGCCCTGCAACGGCAGAAAATCAAGCGGGGAGGTAAGTTTTGAATGGTATTGGTAAGAAGCTTTGGCGATGCCCAGCGAAAGATGTTTTACCCATTTAGGCTGCCAGGTAACAATCATCCCCGTCATATAACGCCATTGATTAAACTTAGGATCATTTAAAAATGCACCATTGTATACCGCATACTCACCTGGTGATGGATAGGATGTATTGTCAAGCTTGCCTGCAATCACCTGGCCTTCAAATGAACCAATACCTGTTTCAATGGGCTTAATGGTATTAATGGTACCGTGTAAAAAACCAGGTGCATTATTGCTCAATATAAGTGCATTATAAGTACCTGGTCCCCACCACATGTTTTCCGTAGAAACACCTATTGAAATTTTACCGGTGTTGTAGCGTATGCTTGATTGACCAGGATAGAGGTGTACATAGTTTTTGCCGCCGAAATGCTCTGGCATGTCTATCGTATTCGTCCAATGACTGTAAGTGCTCCACTCTACAGGCACAAATTCTTTGGGTGCATTGAGGTAATCGGGGTTGGCAGCATATACCAGTTGCGGGCTCACCTGCACAGTAATATGTTTACCAAACTGTGCGTACACACCCGGGCTTAACAATGCCTGGTAGCCTTTTGCTGGAATCATGGGTGCAATGTTCCAGGCATACGGCAGTTTAAGATTTACCTGCTGCGTTAATTGTACAGGCAACAACTGCACCTTGTTGTTATCCTGCTGAAACAATATGCCGTTGTTTTTTGACTTGTAAGGCGCTATTGAATCCAGCGTGGCTACCGGCACCTCAAGCATGTTTAAGGTTCCGGAAATAGTAGAATCAGTAAGCCCTGCCAGCTGGCTGCGCCGCATCAGGTCAAGCCCCTGCGGCAGCACTATAGTTTGTGACCTGCCTTTCAGTAAACATGCCAGCACCAGGCAGGTAAGTATAGGAAGCGCTTTGATTTGCTGTTTTTTCATTTTCCTGATATTAGACTGTATCGCGTGTGCCATGGATTTTACAAACGATAACCCGCCGTTACGATGCCATGAAAATTGAACGCCGAGCCTTTTTCCCAGGCATAGTTGTGGCTGCTGACAAACTGAAGCAGGCCACTGAATAACCAATGCCTGTAAGCAATCTGGCCATTAAATCCAACCGACATATCAGTCCATTTAACATTGTGGTAAATCGGATCATTCTCCATTCTCTCCAGCATTATACCCAGTCGTTTAAAACCCTTTACCCAGGTAGCAGTAAAAGTTTGCAGGTTATTACCAGCACCAATACCCGATCCTAAAATCTGGTTGTAGTTGGTGTAGCCCTGGTATATCTGGCCATGCCAGTACCAGTTATAAGCTTCACGAACAAGATAATCGGGGCTTTGCTGTAACTGCGTTAATTCGAACCCGGTTTCCAGGCGCTGATTGTTGTGCAGCGGGAATATTTTTTTCAACCCAAGTACATAGGCCGCAGCGTGCGTTGGTGATAAAAAGAAATCGCGTGTATCATATGCGTGATCGTTAAATCCATATTCGCCATACACTTCAAACTGAGCCCTGGGAAACACCCAGCGAAGAAACAATGACGTAACCTGGTCACGCCGCAACGAATCTTCGTTCTCGTTCATATCCTTCTGGAAAGGGCTGATTACAGGAAGGTATTTATTAAAAAAGCCGCGCTGGTTAAGTTGTAAGTCGTTGTGAAATGTCTGGAAAGCCCTTGTAATACCGAGAAACAGGCCAGGCGTCCATTTGGGGCTATAGGTTAAAACAATGCCATTGAAATAGCGCCAGTCATGGTTTACTGTATCTGCAGGAAAGCCAAACACCACAGTGGGCTTCATGTAATAATTTTGGTACAGTATGTTTTTGGAATCATCCACCAGTTTACCTGCCACCAGTTCCCATTCAAAGCTGCCGATACCCGTTTTAAGTGGCTTTGAACTATTCAGCACCAGGTGTGGCATACCAGGAGCGTTGTTGGTCATTACAAGTGAATTGTAAACGCCTGGCCCCCACCACATATTTTCTGTTGAAATACCTGCTGATACCGGCCCAACAGTAAGGCGTATACTGGATTGGCCTGGAAACAAATGTTTATAATTCGCCAGCGGCACTCCGCCATATTCGCTGTTATAAGCAAACCGGGGATTGGCTGCATATACAAATTCAGGGCGAAGTTGCACGCTCAAAGGACCGGCTTTAATAAATACACCCGCAGATACCATTGTTTGGTAGCCTTTACCGGGAATCATTGCTCCATCACTCCAGCCATACGGATGATGTGAATTATATTGCTGCTGCCAGCTAACAGGCAGTATTTCGGCATAAACCGATTTGCCAAGGCTGATATGGCTTTTAAAAGAGTTTGTTCTGGTATAACTGGAATCTATAAGCCGGTACAGGCTATCGGTAGTAAATTTCCGGGAAAAATAAAAGGGTCTTGCGCTAAGCGAATTGGTAATGTCGTATTGCCCCATTATCTGCAAAGACCTAATACCATCGTCAGTTCCCTGAGCCCCGATTGGAATACTTTGCGCCCGTAGGGACATTACAGCAACACAGTTCAAGCCAAACAAGGCGAAGACGCGCTTAAGCATTTGTATCAGTTTATTTATTTCCTCGGTTTGAGTGCAATTTAGCTGTTATTGCACATCCACAATAGTCGCCCCTTAATTATATCACCGTTCTTCTATTTGCCGGCAATGGCTCCCGCGCAATTGTTATTTGATATTCCGCAGGTAAACGCCGTACCCGCTCTTGGCATAAATATCTGCCAGCTTCATCAGCTGTTCATGATCAATAAAGCCCATACGGTAAGCCACTTCTTCAATGCACCCCACCTTGGTTGACTGGCGTTTTTCAATTACCCGCACAAATTCACAGGCATCACTCAGCGAATCAAATGTACCCGTATCAAGCCACGCCACGCCACGATTCATAACACCTACCTGCAACTTGCCCTGTTCAAGGTAAACCCTGTTTACATCGGTAATTTCATATTCACCGCGTGCGGATGGCTGTATGTTTTTGGCAATCTCCACAACGCTATTATCGTAAAAATACAAACCAGGCACTGCGTAGTTTGATTTGGGTTTGGAAGGTTTTTCTTCAATACTCAATGCTTTGAAGTTATTGTCAAACTCAACCACCCCATAACGTTCAGGATCGTGTACTTCGTATGCGAAAATAGCGCCGCCTTCTACATTATTGAACGATTGCACCAGTTGACTGAAGCCTGCTCCCCAGAAAATATTATCACCGAGGATGAGTGCTACTTTTTCTTTTCCAACAAACTTCTCGCCTATTACAAAAGCCTGTGCCAGGCCATTGGGTTTCTCTTGCACAGCATATTCAAATGAACAACCTACTGCTTTACCATCACCCAGCAAACGTTGAAACTGATCGGAATCTTCCGGCGTAGTGATAATCAGTATTTCTTTTATGCCCGCGAGCATCAGCACCGATAGTGGATAGTAAATCATCGGTTTATCGTAAATAGGCATTAACTGCTTGCTGATACCCCTTGTAATGGGATATAAACGTGTTCCGGACCCGCCGGCAAGAATAATTCCTTTCATACTTTTTCCTTTTTATGTGGCCGCAGTTTATGCGTTGGCCATTGAAGCGCTGTATTCTTTTAAAGTAGGCAGCAAAAGATCTTTATCTGACAACAGTATTTCATCCTGTGCCAACTGCCAGTTGATGTTAATGGACGCATCATTGTATATGATCCCTCCTTCTGCAGGCTTATTGTAGAAATTATCGCATTTGTAGAAAAATGTGGCTTCTGCACTCAGCACAGCAAAGCCATGCGCAAAACCGCGTGGTACAAACAATTGGGTATGCGAATCTTCGCTCAGCTCTACAGCCACATGCTTACCAAAAGTTGCAGAACCCGGGCGCAGGTCAACCGCCACATCCAGTACTTTGCCTTTTAATACACGCACCAATTTCGATTGTGCAGCATCACCTTTCTGGAAATGCAAACCACGCAGTACGCCCCGGCTGGAGTGTGACTGGTTATCCTGTACAAAAGGAATGGTATGGCCTGTTAAATCAGCAAATTTCTGCTGGTTAAAACTCTCGAAAAAATAGCCACGGCTGTCAGGGAAAACGGTATCATGTATAATAAAACAGCCTTCAAGGGCAGTTTGCTCAACTTTCATAGTAAAGATCTTTATGCATATCTGCCAATAGCAGCATGCCCTGTTCTTAGTGAAACAGGGCATGACTAATTATGCTTCGTATTGTTGTGCGTAATAGGTTTTATAGGCACCTGAAGTAACATGGTTTAACCATTCCTGGTTACTGAGGTACCAGTCGATCGTCTGGCTCAGTCCTTCTTCAAATGTTACCGATGGTTTCCAGCCCAGTTCTTTGTTTATTTTGCCTGCATCGATGGCGTAACGCAAATCATGGCCAGGCCTGTCTTTTACATAACTGATCAGTTGCTCGCTTTCACCTGCTGCCCTGCCCAGTTTTTCATCCATTTGTTTACACAGCAGTTTAACAAGGTCAATGTTTTTCCATTCGTTAAACCCGCCAACATTGTAAGAATCGTGGTTTTTACCTTCATGAAAAACAATATCTATGGCACGGGCATGGTCTATCACAAACAGCCAGTCCCTGGTGTTTTCGCCTTTGCCATAAACCGGCAGCGGCTTTTTGTTGATGATGTTATTGATGAACAACGGAATCAGTTTCTCAGGAAAATGATTGGGTCCGTAGTTATTGGAGCAATTGGTAATTACATAACCCAGGCCATAGGTTTCGCCGTAAGCGCGAACGAAATGGTCAGAGCCTGCTTTACTCGCCGAATAGGGTGAATTGGGTTCATAGGCTGTGGTTTCGGTAAAGAAACCTGTATCGCCCAATGTGCCAAATACTTCATCGGTTGAAACATGGTGAAAACGGTGGCTGGCATAATTGCCTTTCCAGGCTTCCTTCGCTACGTTCAGCAGGTTAACGGTTCCGATGATATTGGTATATACAAAATCAAGCGGGGAGTGAATAGAACGGTCTACGTGCGATTCAGCTGCGAGGTGAATAACATCGGTAATGCCATGTTTTTCAAATAATTCACCTATTACATCTGCATCCAGTATATTGGCTTTCTCAAAAACATAGTTGGCAGCATGTTCGATATCCTTCAGGTTTTCCAGGTTGCCTGCATAGGTAAGGGCATCGAGGTTGACAATTTTATACGAAGGATATTTGTTTACAAACAGGCGTACTACGTGTGAACCTATAAAACCTGCACCGCCTGTAATGAGAATGGATTTGGACATGAACAAACGTATTAGTTGAATTCTTTATTTTTTATTTCTTCGTACACCGCAGTAATTCCCTGCTGCAGGGTAGTAGAAGCTTTCCAGCCCATGGCATGCAATTTACTTACATCCATCAGTTTCCTGGGGGTGCCATCCGGTTTTTCTGTATTAAATACAATGTCACCTTCATAGCCTACAATCGATTTTACCAGCCTGGCAAGGTCAGCAATAGTAATATCTTCCCCTACGCCCACATTTACCAATCCGGCTTCGTTGTAATTTTCCATCAGAAACATACAAGCCCCGGCCAGGTCATCGGCATGCAGAAATTCGCGCAATGGCGTTCCTGTACCCCATATTTCAACGCTGGGCAGCTGCTGTTTTTTGGCGGTAATAAATTTACGCAGTAAAGCCGGTAATACGTGCGATTTCTGCAGGTCGTAATTGTCGTTGGGACCATACAGGTTCGTTGGCATTACCGAGATAAAATTACAACCGTATTGTGCGCGGTAGGCGTTGCATAACTCTATGCCGGTAATTTTAGCAATAGCATATGGCTGGTTAGTTGGTTCCAGCAAACCTGTTAACAGGTATTCCTCCTTCAGTGGCTGGGGAGCCAGTTTGGGATAAATGCAGGAAGAGCCGAGAAACATCAGTTTTTCCACTTTATTTTCATAAGCCGAATGTATTACATTGGCTTCTATCATCAGGTTTTCATAAATGAAATCTGCCCGGTAGGTATTATTTGCTACAATGCCCCCAACTTTGGCTGCGGCCAGGAACACGTAGGCCGGTTTCTCTTTTTCAAAAAAGCCGGCTACAGCCTGCTGGTTCCGGAGATCGAGCTCGGCAGAGGTTTTTACTACAATATTGCTGTATCCTTCTTTCTGCAACTTGCGCAAAATAGCAGAACCAACCATTCCTCTGTGCCCGGCAACAAAAATCTTCGCTGTCTTTTCCATGGATATAAGGGTTGTTATTCGAATTGATTTTTTACTTTAAAGCCTGCTTCCTGCAGCAGCTTTTCTTTTTTAAAGAGATCTACATCTGCGTGCACCATTTCATGTACCAGGCCTTTCAGATCGTATTTCGGCTTCCAGCCAAGTTGTTTATTCGATTTTGAAGGATCACCGATCAGTAATTCTACTTCAGTAGGCCTGTAATAACGGGGGTCTATCGCCACTACTTCTTTACCTGCCTCAAGCTGATATGCAAGATTGCTGCATGATACAACATAGCCTTTTTCATCGGCGTCTTTACCTTTGAACTCAATAACAATACCCAGTTCAGCAAATGCCAGGCGGATAAATTCACGTACTTCCGTTGTTACACCCGTAGCAATTACATAATCTTCCGGTTTATCCTGCTGCAATATAAGCCACATGGCTTCTACATAATCTTTTGCATGGCCCCAATCCCTTTTGGCATCAATATTACCCATAAACAGCTTATCCTGCATGCCCAGGGCAATTTTAGCTACCCCACGGGTAATTTTCCGTGTAACAAAAGTTTCGCCGCGCAGCGGGCTCTCGTGATTAAACAATATGCCATTGCAGGCATACATGCCATAGGCTTCACGGTAATTAACCGTAATCCAGTAGGCATACAATTTGGCTACCGCATAAGGCGAGCGGGGGTAGAAAGGCGTTGTTTCTTTCTGCGGCACTTCCTGCACCAGGCCGTATAGCTCAGATGTAGACGCCTGGTAAATTTTCACTTTTTTAGTCAGCCCCAGCAATCGCACCGCTTCCAGGATACGCAGGGTGCCAATACCGTCGGCATTGGCAGTATACTCGGGCGTATCAAAGCTCACTTTAACATGGCTCATTGCGCCCAGGTTGTATATTTCATCAGGCTGCACTTCCTGGATAATGCGGATGAGATTGGTAGAATCCGTAAGATCTCCATAATGTAGCGTAAAGCGCACATTTTTCTCGTGCGGATCCTGGTATAAATGATCTATGCGCTCGGTATTGAATAGGGAGCTTCTTCTTTTAATGCCGTGTACCTCATAGCCTTTTGACAAAAGTAACTCTGCCAGGTAGGCTCCGTCTTGACCAGTAATGCCTGTTATAAGTGCAATTTTCTCCATAAATAAAAATTAGATAAAAATATCGTATTCCTGTATCTGATTGTTTACATCGAGTGTACGTTTTATAAGCAAAATTCTGCTTTGTATATCGCGTTGCTAAATCACAGTACTTTTATTAAGATTGGAAAGTACCTGCTTGTTAACAATCTTTCTTTCTTTGTCAAAAAACCAACCCCATTTATTAAAGTAGCTTATTGCCGATTTCAGGTGTATTTTTAAGAGAGTTTTATTTTGATATGATTCTTTTTTGTGCCCATGGGTAATAGATACAAACGGATAACATATAGTTTTGGAAAAACGGTGTATTCTTCTTACAAGATCATAATCTTCTAGGTACATAAAATAGCGAGGATCAAACAATCCTGATTTTTTTAATACATCAGTCCTGAGAAACATGAAGCAACCCGACAAGCAAGCAGTATCCAGAATAGTATTGTATTCAAACGTATGAAGCTCATACCGCATATTGCTATTTTTAACCAGCGATGCAGGAAAAAACCTTCTTCCTATTAAATCAAAAGGTGTAGGCAACAGCTTACATAAACGTTGCAAAGACCCATCTTCATAACATACTTTCGGCATCACCAAACCTACTTCTTCATGATTATCCATAAAATCGTAAAGCGTACTCAGTACATTGCTCTGAAAAGAAATATCAGGATTGACAACCAGGTGGTACTTTATCCCTCTTTTACTGCTTTCTTCAAGGCCGATATTGTGCGCAGCTCCATAGCCCAGATTGGCATTATTAAATATATATTTCACCCTTGGATCATTGGTGCAAGTCTTTAAATCATCAGTCGGTGAATTATCAATCAGCAATATGAATATCTTTTTGTTGCATCCGAAAATATCGGACAACAACTGCTGGATCGCATCGCGCTCAGATTTATATAATACGATCGAAACGGCAATGTCAATATCACTCTTCATAGGCCAAATCAGTAGATGGTTTGCAGCCGGCCATAACCGGTAAATACATGATAAAAAACTACACAGATTCCCATACCTGTGTTTCCATATTAAAAACTTTCACAACTTTTGCAGGGCTACCTACAGCAATTGAATAAGGCGGAATAGAGCGCGTTACCACAGATAAGGCGCCAATAACGCAACCGGCACCAATAGTAACACCCGGCAACACGCATACCGATTCACCTATCCATACATTGTCTTCAATTCTTACCGGTTTTGAGGGCAAGGGCCTGTTTGCCGGAATAGAAAGCGGTGAATCGCTGCTCTCAAGTGTATAGCTGCCGTGATTATGGTCTGAAATAAAAACCTTACTTGCAATAAGCACGTTATTGCCGATTGTAAGCGATTCTACAGCAGAGATATGAACGTAATCGTTAATCTGTACATTATCTCCTATCGCCATGCAGGTACCAGATGCTTCACTACGTGGAAATACCTCAATCCTGCAGCCATAGCCGGTTGTGAAGTCTTTCCCTATTCTTATAAACTTCCTGTTTCTTATATCAAACGGAACTCTGATAAGGCGAGCCTGCGGAAAGAAAATCTTCGTGTAAACAAGCGACAAAAAAACTCGTAACGCACCAAATAAACCGTATCGTTTTAGCATACTTATCGTAATTTGACAATTAGGATCCGTCTTACATATTTAGCCAGCGAATAAGTTACCAAAAATAGATATTCAAATTTACCAATAACACCCAGGTTCAGCCCGTCGCGCATATTTTTAAGCTCGCCTTTTTCCATTCCCTTCATATTTGAGGAAAGACCGGAAAAACCAAAATGAGGCTTACCGCCACCGGTTATTACAAGGCTTTCATTCTGTAAAACACAGTGATGACTTTTGCTTACACGTATCCAGTAATTTCCTTCTTCTGCATACCTTTGCGTTTCATCAAAAAAGCCTACTTCCTCCAGAATTTTCTTTTTGAAAATAACCGTTGGCGTAACAAAAAATGTTCTGTACAACAGTATTCTTGCTGAAATTGGCGTCAGGTAATCAAATTTTTTCCAAAGAAAGCGGGTGTATTTTTCACCATTCCTGGCAGAGCCAAGGAAATCGATACTACTGTCTTCAGTTAATACCTTTATTTGCATTTCAAGCTTGTGCGGCAACCATTCGTCATCAGCATCCAATAAAGCAATGTAATCACCCGTTGCTGCACGCATACCGGCGTTGCGGGCTGTAGATACGCCACCGTTCTCTTTTACTATCAGTTGAATACTGAACTGCGTGTTTTTACTTATTATTTCCCTGACGATTGCCTCAGATGTGTCAACCGAGCCATCATTAACAATGATTAATTCCCAATTTTTATAGGTTTGTTTAAATACTGAATCAATTGTTCTTGCTATTGTTTTCTCGCTGTTGTACATCGGAATAACAACAGACACCTTGGGAAATTTCATCTTTTAAAATAAAAAAAGTTTGGCCGGTTAATAGTTAATACGCCTTGCTTATTTAGACAGTGCCACCAATAGTTGCTTATGAATAGCAAGTATGGTGGCCGCATCTGTATTGTAATTATCGTAACTCAATACAATTTTGTTAACAAGCACCTGTGCAGCCGCGGCATTTTGCTTCTGCAACATGCGCAAAAGTGTATAATCATTTATACCGTCGCGCATGGTTTCAAACCGTATAGAACTCAACACTTCATTATTGCCAGGATATACAATCCATGCGTCGCCTGCCGGCAAGCCATCTGAACCCGATTTATGCTGCATCAGCAGGTTATCATCCCAGAAGTTAAAACCCCAATGCAAATAGCCTGATGCATTGTATTTAAAATTGATCCAGTGAAGCAATCTAACCTTTGCCAGGGGCAGCTCTATAAACCTGTTGGCATAATTACCTTGCGGGAAAGCCGATGTATAAAACCAAACAGTTTCGTTATAGCTGCGGCGCCGGTTCTCGAAAAAGGCAGCGTTCTTGTCAAAAAAATCGAGCTGCGGAACCCATATATCCACGTATCCTGCAACTTTTGTTGTTTGCACTGCATCAATAAATTTCAGGTTACAGGTTAGCTGCGCCCTGATAAATTTGCTGATGCTGATATAAGAATCTGCATTTGCATCAATTGGTTCGTCTGCAATATGCTGTATGTATATCTTATCCCATCCTTTCTCTTTCAAATGTGCACACAATGCAGGCATAAATGCCTTATAAAATTGTTGTACATCAGGGTTACTTAGATCCTGCAACCCCACACCCCAAGTGCCATTCTCCTGGTGAGGAAACAACATCCTGAAGTTACCTTCCCAGCCATTCCCCCTTAAAGCAAGTGCCCCGCCTTCAATAAACTTCAATTTTGTATTAGCCTGCAGCGTGCCTGCTACTTTGTCAAAAAACGAAAAATCAAAGCCCCACTTGTTGCCATCTCTTTTATAAGTCACCAAATGCACAGGACTCAGGTAAAAAACATTTTGCCCGTGTGCGGACATGATTGCTGCATATTTTTTCAGATATCCCCAATACAACTCAGAATTATAAGGCACATCTGCACCGGCATTCATCCTTTTGAATGTTTTCTTGTACTCGTTTTGTGGCGTTTCAAATGCAAACCAGTTACTAACACTCAATATATCATCCTTGCTCAAAACAACCGGGTACACTTTTACAATAAAGCGCCTGGTTAACATAAATGACTGCCCCTTGTATTTACCCGTGAATGTTACCGAGCATTTATAGTCCCCAGTTTTGGCATTGGCACCAACCGGAATACTGATCCAGCAGGGCTGGTTTTGATTTGCTGTAATTTGTTTGCAGGGAAATGAGTATAGCGGGTCTGGGTATTCATTGTCGTGCGCAGGCAAAAAATCGCGCGATCGTTTATCGGCAAATATCATAGCGCGAACAAACCCTTCATAGTACGCACGTGCACCGGACAGGATATCCTTGTTTTGTTCGTTGCTGTTAAAGTGAACGTCAACATCGGTAATATCTTTGTCGCCGTTAATAATGTACTGTAAAGAAGCTACTTCACCTTTCGCCACATCAATTACAGGAAGTGTATCGGTTTTCCCAAGATTGCTCTCTCTAAATATTTTCTCCAGCGAATGCTGATAACTGATAGTAATGCCGCTTGCATGCGCTTCGTTAAGCTGGCAAGATGCACTTGATACGCCAATAAAAATAGCAGGCAAAGCAAATAAAGTTTGCACCCATACTGCGATATGCCTTGTTGTTTTTATTTTATTAAAAAATATCATCTGTTGCCTTTGATAAAATCAATAAACCCTTTCTGCCCTACAAGCTGATCTTTCACATATTCTATAGAGAACTGGTGCTTGTAATCAGCAATCGTGTTTCTCATGTCATCATATTCATCCTTTGATACTTTCCCGTTCGTTATATCTTCGATTAATGCGGTCATTTCATTTAAATCATTACACAGGAAACCCATTCTCCCCGCCGCTTTCGAAAAAATATACGAAAACCCTTCCGTTTTTAAAGCGATGACAGGGATTTCATGATTAATAGCATCCAATATTGCGCCACTGCTGCAAAACTTGTAGTGTTCATCGCTATAGAAAAATACCGCATAATCCAGTTCCTCAATTTTTTTATCAAACTGTTCCTTGCTAAGCATTTCCCCGGCAGTATTGCCACCTTCTACATAACCGTTAGAAAAATCACTGATATTAACAGCCATACCAACCAGCGAGAAATGCAATGCACCGTTCGAAATGTATGTTGCCAGGCGTTGGGCTACATCAAAAATGTAGTGTGTATGCTTCTCCTGGCTTGCTACGCCTATGTGACCTATGCGTACAGGTTTTCCAGGTTCTTTATGCAAACTGTGCTTTTTAAAAAAATAGGGATGATTGATCCAAAAAAGCTCGTTGCTGTTTAAATAATGCTCTTTTATTAAATTATTGCTTATTGGGAACGAAAGTGCGAGGTATTTAACGTTTTTTCGTTTTATCCGGAAACTGGCTTTAAAACACTTGCCCAGCAAATTGCGCATGCCTGTTTTATTCTGCTGTATAAAATCAACATCGCCGTGCAATGTGATCAATACGTTTTTGCCTTTCCATAAAAACCCAAAAAACTTAACAAACACACTTGTTACGGGAGACAATGAAGAAAAAATAACAGTCTCTTCTGTAGAGCTTGCGCAAAGCAGCCTGAATGATTGAATTATTTCGAACCCGATCTTTTTTATCCAATGTTTGCCGCCCACTTTTGCAGGTACAGTTAAGGCTTTCAATGTAACGCCATTGGCGTCCTCTTCACCGTGTGATATGCTGTATGCGTTAGTTTGATGACTATCGGCAATGAAACGAACAGCTGTAACATCAGCGAGCTGCGTACATATTTTCACCAATGATGCGTTAAATATATAATGCTCCTTACCAGCCCTGTAAAAATCAGCAACTACAATCTTCATTCCTGCCTTATTGTAAAACTTAAAAAATCTATCACGTTAGATGTTACCATGTTTAGTAAAGAGTTATTGAAATAGGAATTGGCATAGTTAACATCCTCAGAAGTTTGCACAGACAATAACTTGAAATTAGAATAGGTAAAAAAGGCTGAAATCAGCAATACAAGAAAATACTTTTGATCTCTGGCTATTTTGGTACTCAACAATAAAATAACGGCAAGAATATAAAAGGGGAATAAGCCATAAATATACCTCACAAAATTGTGCACATTGCCATGATTAATTAACAACACGCACAATACCAGACACAAAATATTAAGCATATTCCTGATCGCCGGTGCATTCTCATCAGTTGTTGGCGCTTTTTTATAATAATAGTATGAAGGCAAAATGCTTAGCAGAAATACAGCAAAGCAGCTGTAATGCCTGAAGCTGATTGACCAAACTTCAACATTCTCATACTCTTTAACCCTTGATAATGCAGCGTCTCCCACAATCGGAGAAAGCACTACAGACAGTATTACATTAAGATTGAAAAAAGCCAGCAGCACACTCGTCATCAATATTACTAACATCCATTTTGCAATGTTTTTTTTCTCATATACAAAATAAATCCATGCGACCATTAAAGAGGAACTGTGAACAAGCAGTGAGATGACCAGGTATAAGAAAGCACGCTTTTCTTTAAGCAATTTCTTCATCAGCGCATAGGTAAATATGGCGATGGACGAGCATTGTTTAATAATTTCTGTTACCGTAAAAAACGGAATGATGCCTAATACAACGATACCTATAATACCGATATACATCCATGATGCAATATCTATTTTCAGATATTCCATCGCTTTTATCACAGAGAGCGTTGTAAAATAATAAGTGATAGTAACCCAAACCAATACAAGTATCTGCGGGTTGTGCGGAAATATCCTGGACAACACGAAATTTACCAGGTAAAAAATCGGGTTACCTCCGCCATCTACTACAAATAACACCAGGAAACTGGAAAAACTATTGGTATCACTGAGCAGGTTATAACCGTTATGGTAACGTGAAATATCAGTGGGATCAGGACCTATTGATTGGCCGGTGTAGGCAATAAGCCCGAAGCTTAGTGATACCAGCAGTATAAAAAATTGCTGTTTTTGATTCCCGGTAACGATCAGATAACCCAGAATCGCAAAAATGCTCAATACCGGCGCTATAAACCAAACCAGTATGATTGAAGCGCTCAGCAACAGCAGCGTTTGTTTTTCCGATATGTTGGCAATTGCTTTAGTCACAATAGGTAAAATCGACGGGATGATATGTTAAGTTCGGATTTCGCTTTCCTATTTCACGTGCAGGCACACCGGCTACAACAGTGTACGGTTCAACAGGCTTGGTTACAACCGCCCCTGCGCATACAACTGCTCCCTGCCCTATTACCACATTGGGTAAAACAGTTACCCTTGTGCCCAGCCAGGCATAATCCTGGATCTGAATTTCTCCGGATCTGTAGCTGAATGTTGCAGTGTTATAATCGTGGTCGGCGGTGATCAGAAAACAATCCTGTGATATAGAAACATTATCGCCAATCTGCAGCTTGCCTCTGCCGTCTAAATGTACCTTTCTGTTTATCGTGGTATTGGATCCAATGCTTATTTGCCTGCCAAAAACCTGTACCCCCAGGTGTATGCTTGAATTTTGCCCCAGTTTTATTTTGAGTATACGGCGGTAATAAAAATGCCGCAGCGAATAAAATGGCACAACATTCAGCACATAATTTGGGAAATAACTATAAATAAACTGTATTATAAAATGAAGCGGCTTCGCAAGAAAACTTTTTTTCAGAAAGTTCTTTGTGTACAGTTTAAATTTTAATTTAGAATAGTAAGCTCTTTTCGACGGTGTTGCATCTCCATACTTTTTAATTATGTAGAGATTGTCGTTTAAGCATTTGAGATAATTGTTTGATACACCGTCTTCCTGGAACAGCAGTATCGTTTCTTTTACTTCTACAAACTTATGCCCACGCTTATAACTTTTATAGATAAAGTCAAAATCAGCAGATACTTTTAAATTCTTGTCGCTTACATCAAAAGCATATTCCTGCATAATTGCAGTTGGCGCAAATAAAGCGCCATGCCTGAAATTGGGTCCTCTCCATATATCATCCATCCCATAAGGCACGTGCTTATCAAATATATTCCCGTTTGCCTTATAATATTTGGAGCTGCCGTATATAAAATCCCTTTCATCAAAACTGCTGTTGCCAAATACATGCTCAACAGTTTTGGGTGAAAAAAATGTATCTCCGCAATTCATGAATATAATCCAGTTTCCAGTGGCTTTAGCAATGCCTTTATTCATTGCATCATATATGCCCTTATCCGGCTCGCTCACCCAGTAACCAAGCTGGTTCGATATGCTTTTGATTACATCGGCTGTTCCGTCTTTTGAACCACCGTCAATAACAATATATTCAATGTTTTTGTAGGTTTGGTTTAAAACACTATCCAGTGTTGCCTTTATATTTTTAACATCGTTGTAAACAATGGTAATTACAGAAATTATTGGCTCGCTTATAATCATACCCTGCTTATTTTTTTCTGATGTTAACGGATCTTACCAGGTTTTCATTTCTGAAAACAAACAGCTGCAATACGCCATACACTACAACCGAGGCGATTATAGTAATACCGCATCCCCAGAAAATATTCTTTACAATCATCCGGCTTAATATGGCAATGGGAAAAAACAGTAATGATGAAAGCAGTGATTGTATAAAGAGCCGGAAATCGAAATCAATTTTTATCACTCTCCTTGTAAAAAAGAACAGGCAGATCAATACTATTATTTCAGTGAGCACATTGGCTACTGCTGCGCCATTAAATCCATAAAATCTGATCAGTACAAAATTGGCGATCAGGCTAAAAACAACCCCTCCCAATACCGAAACAGTAACGTATTTGTCGCGGCCTGCAGGCGTTAATGTTTGCAATGCCAAAACATTACTCAACGCAATAATCAATATTGCAGGCGCAAAAAGCTGCATGGTTGTTATAGCCGGAACAAACTGCGCACCCGAAAAAATGACAACCAGCTCAGGAGCAACTGCTATTAAACCTACGGTTATTGGAATACCTGCAAGGATGATGAAATTTAAACTTTCCTTTATCAGTCTTTTTGCCTCAGCTAATTGATTCTCTTTAAACGCCTGTGAAATTTGTGGAATTAATACGGTACCCAGCGATATCAATAATGGAATAACTAATTTATTCAACCTGCTGGCAGCAGTGTAGTACCCTACAGATTCATCATTGGTAAGAAACCCAAGAATGATGGTGTCTAAAATTGTGTAAATGCTCACTGCCGCAAAAGTGCTGAATATAAAAAACAGCGGCAACAAGTGCTTCTTAATGTCTTTGATTACAATGGGCGACCTGAATAGGAAAGCCCGTGCAGACCATATATTCCATAAGTTGTTTAATACCACAGTACCAACGATAATCCACAGGTAGTTGATTTTATCATTTCCTGTTCTAACAAGAAAAAATAAAGCAACCAACGATATTGCTTTTACAATTACCGAACGTAAGGTGATAAAGCGGAATTTCTCCAATCCTGAAAAGAGCCAGTCCACATTACAAAAACTTAAAACAAGTGTTGCACAGGCAATCAGGTAGTAGGTAAAATCTTTGAATAACGATGGTACTATGCACACAATTGCCAGGTAAACCATCGACATAACCAGTGATGTGGCAATGTTCAGGATAATCAGCTGAGAAATAAAGCTGTTTAAATCAGCAGCATTTTCACGCCGTTTCGCTACTTCTCTAATCCCATATACCGGAATACCTAAACCAGCCACCAATACAAAATACTGAACGAAATTTGATACAAATTGAACCTTTCCTATTCCTTCGGGTCCTAAAATGCGCGACGCATAAGGAAAAGAAATGATGGGGAATAAAATATTACTTGTAGTTAGTATGGTATTGTAAACGAAGTTTTTTCTTACTGTTGCCACAGTTTATGTCTCCCTGCAATAATGCAAATTCTGTTAAATGGTCTCCTTTGTATCGATAGTAAACATTCTGCGCATTAAAAGATAGCCGGCAGTTAAAACTAATGCAAGCAATATTCCTATTGCTCCTGTTTTAGCCTTACTTGTTTTTACCTTAACGAGCGGCTGGGACGGAGCATCTATTACCTGGTATAAAGGCATCTCTTTTTGCAGTGTAATTTTTGCTATTTCCAGGTTTTTAACCACTTCTCCGTAAGCAGTTCCCAATACCTGGGTTTGTACCTGCCCCTGCTGAATGGGCGCTCTCCTCACCTGTAACGCAGGGTTCAAATTAAATGTTTCATCTACCTTGTTAGCAGATGAGTAGATGGCTCCTCCAAGCTTTTCACGCAAACTGTCTGCTTCGTGTTGCAACATAGCCAGGTTATCGT
Organism: Deminuibacter soli; assembly: GCF_003412455.1. Taxonomy (GTDB): domain Bacteria; phylum Bacteroidota; class Bacteroidia; order Chitinophagales; family Chitinophagaceae; genus Deminuibacter; species Deminuibacter soli. The sequence goes on from NZ_QTJU01000008.1 coordinate 150,239, forward strand.
GAGCAGTTTTTGTTTTGGTTTCGATGTACATTTTGGCGGCTTCATCCACTACATTTTTGGTTAAATGTATAGACACTGCTTCAACAGGAGAGTTTGTGGTAACCTGGTAAAAACTTAGCTTTTTATCAGGTTTATTTATGGTAAGATATTGCTTTACTATATAAGTATGGATTACGGTAACTAAGCTATCCTGAACTCCATTTACGCTATCAGCAGATCGTGGAAACGGAATAAACTGCTGCAGATATTTATCTTTTGCCCATTTTTTAAAGAAAGGTCCTTTTTCACCTATAATATTAATAAGTGTCTCATTGGCTTCGGGAACTGTTTTAAAAATGGCCCCTTTAATAATCCTGCGCGATTTCAGCAGCTCAATAATATTTTCGCCTTCAAAAGCGCCATTGCCACCGCTAAGCGCTCCCATATCAAGACCGAACTGGCCTGCCAAACTTGCCAGGCCGCCTGAAGGCTTTGAATCATTCGACAGTACAAATGTTAGTCCTCCCGTATAAACAGGTTTTTGCAATACCGCATAGACTATTCCCAGGCCGCCGCCTATAATGCCGAAAATCAAAAACACCACCCATTTAGACAACAAATAGCGAACTACATTAATGATCTTTAGCAGCAGGTCTTTCAAAGAAACTTCATCTTGCTCTGCCTTCATATATTTATAAATGTTTGCCCTACGCGGTTATGCCGGTAAACAAGCCAACTGTTTAGGGTAGTTAATTCGATGAAATGATATTATAGGGCTTGTTAATGAACGTTATTGATTAATGTTACGATCACCAAAGCAATAGACGCAACCGCACTGGCAATGCCTATCAGCTCACCTGAATTATTTTTGCGCGGCGGCTTACGCGGTACCACCACTTCCGATCCTGGTTTAACTTTTGGATAAGTCTTAATAAAAAGGAAGTGTTTGGTAGCCTTGGCGCTTCCATTAGCATACAGCACATAAATTTTCCGGCGTATTACATCAGGGGCCAAACCGCCGGCAGATGAAATGTAGTCTTTCACCGTATAATTGTTGCGGTAAGGAATTTGTGTTGGCAGCAATACGCCACCACTCACTTTCACTTCTGCATCAAATTTGGGTACAATAATCTCATCCCTGGGCTTTAATACGATGTCTTCGGTCGAGTTGGGTTTCGCCATAATTGCAGGCAAATCAAGTGGCAGCTGATCAAATTCGTCTTCAATCAGTGCGCGTTTTGAAGTATCCAGCAAAGCCTGTTGCAATTTGGCAATTTTCATCCTCTTAAGCTCACGCTCTTTCTCAGTAGGATAACGTTTCAGATAGGCTCCTTCCACGTAAGCTTCGGGTGTAAAACCACCTGCACGTTTAATAACACTGCTTACACGTTCAGAACGGTCGGCAATTACATAAGGCCCGGGGTATTGAATTTGTCCGGACATGATTATCGACTCCTGCTCTCTTGGACCAGGCTTGCGGCGGATGGTTACAATATCGAAAGGACTCAGCTGTACGTTTTTACTTTGGTCGCTTAAGTCGCCGCCATTGTTTAATTCTATAATATCACTGGCTCTCACATCACTGGCAGTAAGTGTGTCCCTGCGCAGTAAACGCGCTACTTCTATCCGCTGCGGGTAAGCTGCATCGGTAAAGCCACCTGCCAGTACAATCAGATCTTTCAGTGTTAAGCTGTCTCCATATCCATATACACCGGGCACACGAACTTCTCCCAGGATGGTTACTTTGTACTCATCGCGCAGGTCGAAAATTGAAGAGATAATCACCTCATCTTCCCTTTTCAATTCCACATTGTCTGCTGCTGAGCCATTCAATGCCGCCTTAATGTTGAAGGTGATTACTTCTTTTGAAAAATCTTCCTTCAGGCGAACAACCTGCCCCCTGCCGCTAAAAGCTTCTTCTTTCAGGCCGTCTGCACGACGAATCAAGTCCGCCACATGCATGTCAGGTTTCAATTCATATGAAGCGGGGCGGAAAACAGCACCTTGTATGGTTACACGATTGCTGAAACGTTTAAGAATTTTGCCAATTTCATATACGTCGCCTGCCGCAGGCATAAACGAAGCATAATCCGCTGCCAGTACATCCTTAATCTGTCGCTCCTTATCAGTATACCGGCTCACCGTAACCGATGCCTTATACGCAGTATCTGTAAAACCTGAAGCGAACTCCAACAATCTTGCAAACGATTCGCCAGGAAGTACTTCAAAATATCCGGGGCGTTTAACCTCACCTTTCAACTCTGTTCTTGTAGTATATGCAGGAATGCGAATAACATCATTGTCTTTTAAGCGCACATTATCACTTTGGTCGCCATTCACGAGAAAGCGGTATAAATCAATGGTACGTTCCACTTTATTATTACGAACCAGTTCTATTTTGCGGAAACTGCCGTTTTTATTAGGACCACCAGCCAGGTATAACGCATTGTACACAGAACTGAGTGAAGACAGGGTATAGTTACCAGGAATATTAGCGCCGATCACGGTTACATGCAATCCCCGCACGCCACCAATATTTACCGCCAGCTTAGAGCTGCCGGAACGCAGGCTTCCATAAGCTGTAGATTCCATTATCTGCTTAATTTTAGCAGTAGCTTCCTCAATAGATAATCCTGTTATTCTCACCTGGCCTACATTCGGAATTTTTACATTTCCCTCCTTGGTAACCTCGGTGCTGATGGAAGTTTCCTGGACACCATAAACTGTAATGTCCATATCATCGCCCGGGCCCAAGATGTAATTAAAAGGTGTAGCTATGCTGTTGCTATTAGGATTGAATGTCAGAGAGGTATTATTGAAAAGTTCTGCACCAAATATTTTAGGATCAATGAAAGTGCGTACCGAAGTGTCGCGGTACAAACTATCATAATTATTGTTACGACGATGACGATTAGACAAGCTATCTGTTTTTCCCTGTTTCTGGGTTCCATTTGTTCCAATAGCACCCTGGGAAAGACGTGCTTTGAGTTTATTGGCTTCTGCAGAAGGAAGTCCTTTTGCTACAGCTATCTGCAATGCCTGATCAAGTGTATAACCTGAAGATTGTAACTGCTGCTGCAACTGCTGTATCTGCGCATCAGAAAGCTGATCAACATGTACTTGGGTTAAGTCATTCATCTTCAGGATATCCTGCGCTTTGCTTTCCACCGAAAACACGATCATCGCCACTATAATTAGATAGCGCAAACATTTAATCATCTTCATTACTTCAGTAGTTTCAAATTTATACAGCTCCGCCACCTCACCCACATATGTGGCCAAGCAGTTAAGTGCTTATGAGAGAAGCACTTTAGATCAGGGCATATTAAGCCCCAACTTAAATTGCGCAAATATATACCTTAGCCCTGCAATTGCAAATTTAACCTTATCCAAATGGAGAAACATATTCAAATAACTGATAATCAGCCAATTGATTGTTTTTGAGGCAGATTACGTTCATTTTATTCGCCTACTATAATACGCATTTTGGAGCCTTAATGTGAGTTCGGTTACAGATTTCTTTGATAAATAGAATAACAGGCAAATTAAACGCCATTGCCTGACTTGTATACCGGCTGGATTTTTGTCCGGGATTCCCTGGTAAATAGCCCCTGTTTACCGGAGAAGGCTTGGGGTAGGCCTGCCCGGCACTGCTCTGCCTGCAGCACACAAAAAAGCAGCACTGGCGTGCTGCTAAGCTGGTAATATATGCGCTACTGATAATAACATGCGCACAACCCGGGAAAACGATGGGGACCGCAGCCCCACTCAGGTTACACTTTCCCCGAAGTAAATTTCAATGATAATTTATACCGCCAGATGCTTACATAATCAGCCGGACTGAATATAGACCGCGCACTCCGCAACACCATACGGCTTTTACGGAAAGATGACTTCGAGCGTTTCATCAGTTCATTAAAACAGCCCATCAGCACTACCTGCAGGGCGGTTTTATTAAAGTAATGTGTTGCCTGGTTGGCTTTGTATACCTTCTCCATCCAGCGCAGATACGTGAGCAGCTGTTCCTCAGTGCTTACATCAACCTCGCGAATGGCCAGTGCGCGGTGCGTTGCCAGGTCGCTTTCATTGTAGTTAATTTTCAGTTTATCCAGGAAATCTTTGTATACCCGGTAATGTATTTCATCCAGCACCTTGCGATTGCTGTCTTTCAGCACCGACACATTTGAATCGTGCACCCGGTATTTCAGCAACACTTTGGGTACATTGGCCAGTTGAATTACGTCTATCGCTTTTGCCCACAAACCATAGTCTTCTGCATTGGTAAACGATTCGTCGTATTGCAGGTTGTGCTCTACAAAACGCTGGCGCCTGAACATGACTGAGGGATGGTAGATGCTGTTGAGAAAAAACAAATGCGCTTTAATCAAATCGTGTTTCTCTGAACATTTTGAAATCATTTGCTGTGCACCAAACACTTCTACCCAGGTACCGCAGAAATCAACTTCAGGATGTGCATCAAGATAGGCTACCTGCATTTCAAAGCGCAGCGGATGGGCAATATCATCGCCATCCATGCGGGCTACCAGCTCACCCTGGGCCAGTGCCATGCCTTTGTTCAGGGATTTTACCACGCGCAGGTTTTGTTCATTGGTAACTATACGCAGCCTGGGGTCGGTAAAGTTCCCCAGCACTTCCAGTGTTTTATCGGTAGAAGCATCGTTGATCACAATCAGTTCAAAATCGCTGTACGATTGACTGAGTATGCTTTGCACAGCTTCTCCAATATACAGTGCACCGTTGTATACGGGTAATATTACGCTTATTCTCGGCATAGGAGGACTATATTCGTTTGTGAACGTTATCTGTGTTTTTCGTATCAGCCTGTCAATTGTTCCATTTCCCTGTACCGCTCTTTTTACAGTTCAGCACAGACGCATGTTCAGCCTGTATTTTAAAAGGGTGTGTGCGGGTACAAATGTTGTTTATACTATTTAATGCCCGGCATTTTCAGCAGCCTGTAATGCCTGCTGCAGGTAAGCTCCCCCGGTTATCAGGTCACGCACTTTCAGCACATTCTGCTGCATGGTAGCGTACGATGCTTCATCTACCCGGAAGTTATTCAGATCATATAAGTTATCAATAAGCAGGCCGACATTATTGGCCTGTACAAATGCTGCAATGGCCGACTGCCTGGGCACAATTACCGGCAGCCCGGCAGCCAGGTACAGTGAGCATTTGTGCGGGTTATTAAATTTGAGATAATTACCCAGTACCTCATCAAACGAATCTATTTTTTCACCATCCCATATCAGGCCAAAGCTGCCTTCCATTTTGTGCACCACTTCTTCGGCAGAAAACTCCCCGCGCCAAACCAGGTTTCCGTTTAAAGATTGTTCCGGTTTAAAATTGGGGCCGTACACATTAAAATCCCAGTTAATTTCTTTTACCTTGTATATAAAATTGCTTTTAGCCAGGTTACCTGCAAATACAATTTTGGGCGAAAACGGTCTGGGTGCAGCAGCATTGGCAGGCGTTTGCACCAGGTAATCGAACAGCATCAGCGGAATCATGCGGGTTGTAACACCATGTTCCTTCAGCCAGCTCAGCATAGAAGGATTGTGCACAATCACCGCATCGTAGTAATTGAGGTTGCTGATTTCCTTATCAATGGCAGCCTTGTCTTTACCGCCTGTACGCAGCGATTCAATATCGTGCACCACGCAATAAAATTTCACCTTTTTCATCCGCAGCAACCGGATAAAATAAGGACCGAATACATTATTGATGCTTAATAACGGGTACTGTATAATTACCGTTGAACCACGCTGAATGCTACGGTAAAATTTCAGCAGCTGGCTGAACAAATGCGGGAAATACTTTGCCCGGTTGGCATTATCCCATACAGTAACGGTATAATCTTTATACCCTGCAGCACTGAATATATTATTACAATCAATAATTGCCTTGGTAGCGGCACTATTGGTAGTTGTATTTAAAAAGCGGATACAAAACTGGTACTTGTTACTCATAAAAGTTAATGCTGTTTATAAAAGAAATTCAGTTTACCCGGTATTTTTTGCAGCACCATTTGCTTGGCACTGGTTATATATTGGTTACGTACAAAAAACCATACGTACACCCCATAGGTTAGCATACAGGCAGCAATAATTAGTATTTCGCGTAAAGTATAATTAATGGGCAGCGCGCGCATACCCCATGCTATCGGGATAAACAACAAGGCACCTGGCAGGCATTGAAAAAATATGTTCAGGTGCATTTGCAGTTTCACATATCGTCTCACAAAATAAAATGAAGTGGCGGTTACCGCACATTCGGTTAACAGGTTGGTTACAGCCGCACCCTTGTACGAGAAAAAAGGGATGATACAAAGGTTCACTACCAGGCTAATCACCATACCCACTACCACCGCACGCAACAGGTATTTCTCTTTTCCCATAGGTGTAAGCAGCTGCATGCCAAACAAACTGCTTAAACCAATGATAATAATCACGGGCGATAACAACTGCAGCACGATTACCGATTCACTGAAATTGTCGCCACCAAATAAATGCACCAAAAAAGGTGATGCCACAAAAAGCCCCATTGCAATAGGTATACCTGCCACACAGGTAAAGCTGAACGATTTGTCAGCCAGCGAATTCAGTGCAGGTATATCACCACGGCTGTAGGCCTGGCTAACCTGCGGCACTATTACCGCACCGGCTGCATTGAGCACCGCAAAGGGAATGCGTACAATACGCACGGCGAGTGAATAAAAGCCTACCGCAGTTTCACCTTTTATAAAACCCAGGATAATGTTATCCATGAACAGGTACACACTAATCGCCAGGTTCGACCCCAGTATCACTACCAATGGCCTGATGTGCTGCTTAATATTCAGCACAGGCTTTACCTGCACATACTTACGCAGGAAAAACAGGTTGCAGATGCTGTTCAGTATATAACCGCCTGCCGATATGCTATAATAAACAACGGGCGGTGCACCTGCGTGCATAAACACAAACAAGGCTATCACCGATATACTTCTTACGGTAATGGAACGTGCGGTAATAAACCCGAACTGCTCCATTCCCTGGAAAAACCATTCAATAGAACCGGCAGAAAAAAGCAGCATGCCAATGCCTACCAGTACAATATCAAAGTGCTTGCGCAGGGATGGCAGCGATAGCGCCAAAACCAGGTACAGCACCGAAAACACGCATGCAGACAGTACGTGCAGCGTAAATATTTCATTAAATGTTTTCGACAGTTTGCCATCAGGCTCGTGCTTGCTTTTTGCAATTTCGCGTACCCCGTAAACCGGGATGCCAAGTGCCGAAAACAAGATAAAATACTGCGTAAAGCTGTCGATAAAATTTACCGTACCAATGCCATGCGGCCCCAGTATACGGGATGCATAGGGAAAGGTGATCAGCGGAAACAGGAGCTGACTTACAGAAAGAAGCGAATTATAAAACAGGTTCTTCTTGATCATTTTATCGCCTCCTGATCCTCCAGTACATCCTGTTTAAAACGGTTAATCACTTCCGTCCAGCTGTAAGCAGCCACGCGTTCAAATCCTTTTTGCTTATACATTTCCCGGTTTGCTTTAATGGTTTCTATGGCCTGCAGCCAGTCTGCCTCTTCCCATCCTCTCACCGTAATACCTGCGCCTTCCACTACTTCAATCATAGCCGAGTTATGCGGTGAAATAACCGGGCAACCGCAGGCCATGGCTTCCAGCTGCGGCAATCCCAGTCCTTCATCCAGTGAAGTAGAAATAAACAGGAAGGCGTTTTTATAAATATTAATCAGTTGCTCCACGGTAACATAACCGGGAAAAACTATATCATCTTTTGGATAACCAGGCTCTTTCAACAGGTTGATGATTTCATCTGAAGCTGCACCCCAGCCTTTGGCACCTACTATTACCAGTGTAAATGATTCACTGAGTTTTTTATACAGGTGCAGCAAAAATATCAGGTTTTTACGCGGTGCCAGTGTACCCACAAACAACAGGTAGGGCTTGCGTTTGCTGGTTATTCGTTCAATATAACTTTCGTTGTTGTGCGACAATTTCACCTTCTCCAGGAAACTGTCGTTCAGCGCACTCCCGGTGAATACTTTCTTGCGTTTAACAATACGCGCAAAATGATTGCTCAGTTCCTTGCTGGTATAATTGCTGTTACACCAGATCACGTTTGTTTTACGCAGGGAATATTTAAACAGCGAATCCATGTGCAGTTTGGTGATGCGTTTCATGGTATCCCTGAACTTCCGGTGCACCAGGTCGTGCACAAATACAATCGTTGGTATTTTATGCTGAAAGAAAAATGGCGATACCAGGAAGTTGGGCGCTATAAAATAATCGGGCTTTATTTTTTTTACCAGCAGGTTCACTTTAAACAACGACCAGAAAATGGCGTAGGATTGTAATACAGGCAGCGGTTCAACAATAAGGGTAAGGTTGGGCAGTTTATGTATCATCTTCTGCACATCAGCATGCACTTCACCATTGGTTAACAGGTAAATTTCCCAGTCTGGGTTGGCCGTTGCCAGCGCATTGGCAATAGAAATAGTAATATTGGTTACACCGGTGGGGTTTCTCGGAAATCCGGCCCCATCAATCGCGATCTTCATACTTGTCTGGTTAAATTACAGGGCGATGGCAGGCTGCAATGTATAACAGCGCCATTGTTTTTAAAGTTGTTAAGGGCCCATCTTTTTACCCAGATGCAGGTTTTTCAATAGGCAGGCGGCTTGAAAAGGATGATTGGAGGCATTTCAGCTAATATACACAAAATCCCCTACCCCCGTAAACAAATACCATGCTGGTTTTGACCGGATTGCCAGATTTAATCCTGAAATATTGATTTTTTAAAATATCAGCGCAGTAAAGCCACAACTACGCTCGCAAGCGATATAATTATGCCGGAAAAGCCCACTATTTCGCCGGTAGATAATCCCCGTCTTGTTTTCGATTTGGGAACAATTATCTCCGATCCTGGTTCGGGTTTGGGACTGCTTCTGAAAATAAATCCATGCGATGTACGTGCCTTGCCATTGGCAAGCAGGATATACGTTTTTTTCTTCCGTGCATCATCGGTATAACCCCCTGCAGCCCGTATATAATCATCCATGGAATAATCGGGGTTATAAGGCAATTGCGTAGGCGATAATACTTCACCCGTTATATGCACCTGCGCATCCTGCTTGGGCACAAACAGTTCATCACCCTGCTGCAACATCAGGTCATCGTCCTGACCGGGATGCGCCACAATATGTTTCAGATTTAACGGAATCTGGTCATACGCCCTCGTAACCGACGCCGCAACAGCACCCGAGGTGTCTTTCAGTGATTGCTCAATTTTTATCGCCTTCTCCTGCTTTATTTCACTGGTTGTAGTTACCGGCCGCAGGCGTTTGAGATAGGCACCTTCTGCATATGCAAAGGGTGCAAAACCACCCGCCCTTTTCATCAGGCTGCTGATGCGTTCATCTGCTTTTTCAATTACATACGGACCAGGAAACTGTACCTCCCCTGTAGCTGTTGCAACACCCACTTTGCGGTAGCCGGGTTTGCGGCGTATGGTTACCACATCAAAAGGTTTCAGCCGCAGGTTGGCAGAGCCAACGGCAAGATCGTCACCGCTGCTTATTTCCATTACCTGGCTTATCTGTATATCTGAATCGCGCAGGTTGCTTCGTTTGATAATACGCCCTATTTCTATGGTCTGCGCCAATGCAGCATCCGTAAAACCACCTGCCTGTATAATCAGGTCTTTCAGCGAAATACTGTCCACATAAGGAAAATCACCGGGATGCCGTATTTCACCTTGTATGGTTACCACAAAGCTGTCGCGCAAATCATTTACCGAACTTATCAGCACTTTATCTTCCCGCTGTAAAGCCATATCAGCAACTGAACCGTTTGCCAGCACAGCTTTTACATCGAAGGGAATCATCATCTGCGTTAAATCTTCCTGCCTGCGTATCAGCTGCCCGCGTATTACATAAGCATCTTCCCTTAACCCGTATGCTTTCCTGATTAAACCAGCCAGTGTTAAGCCCTGCACCAGCTCATAGGCACCTGGCCTGTACACTGCCCCTTCTATGCTAACCCTGTTGCTGAAGCGACTGAGTATTTTACCTACCGTAAACACATCGCCCGATTGGGGCATGTATGCGGTGTATGCTGTTTCATACACATCGTGCATGGCACGCTCCACCCCATTCAGCTGCACTACACTAATGTAAGCCCTGAATGCACTGTCGCTGAAACCTGCAGCAAAATCAATCAAATCGTTCAGGTGCTCACCCGGCAGCATTTCATAAATACCGGGACGTTTTACTTCACCGTTCACACAAACACGTGTGCGGTAAACCGGTATGCGGATTACATCATTGTCTTCAAGATGAATATTATCAGACTGGTCTCCTTTCAGCAAAAAACGATACAGGTCTATCAAATGAAAAACCTTGTTATTGCGCAGCAGTTCTATTTCCCGGTAACTGCCGTTGCCGGCAGGCCCGCCCGCCGCATACAAGGCGTTAAATGCCGTACTTAACGACGATACGGTATAAGTTCCCGGCTTAAACGCACCAACAATGGTTACATGAATACTTTTGATTTTACTGAGACTTACCGACAGGCTGGAGCTGCCTGATTTAAGGGTAGGATAAGCCGTACTGCCCATACGCTGCCTGATGAGCTGCGTAGCCGCTTCAACCGTTTGCCCGGCCACCTGTACCATGCCTACATTGGGAATATAAACACCACCTTCAGGCGATACCTGCAACTTGTAATTGGCTTCCTGCGTTCCGTAAATGGTAACCTGCAGTCCATCGGTTACACCCAGTATATAATTCAAGGGGGTAGCCATATTCATATCCGGTTCAAAACTGAGGCTGTGCGAGCTGAATAAGTCTGCACCAAATACCTGTGGCCCTTCCTTTACTTCCTTGCGTGATAGGGATGTTTTTTTGAGCATATTATCCTGCATAGATGAATCCCTGGTACGTGTGCCGGTATACCGGTCACCTGCAGTAGCCAGCTGCCGGAGGCGTGCTTTTAACTTGTCCAGTTCGGTCTGCGGCATCCCGCGCGATGCCATCATTCCCAGCCCCTGTTCTTCTGTAAAACCCGATGCCACAAACTTCTGGTGGTATTGCATTATTTGTTCATCAGTGAGCTGGTCTACCTCAATCTGGCTGAGGTCAGTGTTTTTTACGATTTCCTGGGCGTACGTATAGCAATACAATAGCACTGCCAATAGCACCAAAAACAGTTTCGGTTGCATCATACAATGAGGTGTGTTATAGCATTCAGCTCAAAACGGGGGGATGATCCTATAAGATTTTTGTAAGGATTGGCGGCGGTTTTTAAGAGGATAAGGTGGCTGGCTTAGAACTGTCTGAGGGGGATAATTACGTGCTCTGGACAAATATATATTTTATTTATCGCCGCCTGCATATCAGGAAAAACTTAATTGTAATTTTATTTTTTACCTTTTGCCGGTACAAACCCCTACAATACAAAATATTGCAAGCATGAGCAATGCCCGCTATTACTCCCTCGATGTGTTCCGTGGCGCTACGGTAGCCCTAATGATACTTGTAAACAACCCTGGCTCGTGGAATGCCATTTATACCCCGCTGGAACATGCTCCCTGGCATGGATGCACCCTTACCGACCTGGTTTTCCCGTTTTTCCTGTTCGCAGTAGGTAATGCCCTCGCTTTTGTGATGCCCCGCTTTGAGCAGGCCGGCACCGCGGCATTCCTGAAAAAGGTGATCCGCAGAACAGTACTCATTTTTGCGATCGGACTTTTTTTAAACTGGATGCCTTTTGTGAAATGGGATGGCGACATGCTTGTAGGCAAGCCCTGGCACAATGTGCGCATACTGGGTGTGCTGCAGCGTATTTCACTCTGTTATTTCCTCGGCTCCTGCCTTATTTATTTCTTTAAAACCAGGGGGGCGTTTGTTATCAGTGTAACGCTGCTGCTGTTGTACTGGTTTCTTTGCTGGTGGCTGGGCACACCGGGCAGCCCTTACAGCCTTAACGGCTTTTTCGGCACCTCGTTTGATCTTGCCATACTGGGCGAAAGTCATATGTACCACGGTGAGGGTATTGCTTTTGACCCTGAAGGGCTCGCCAGTACACTGCCTGCCATTACACAGGTGGTGTTTGGTTATTTTGTAGGGCAGTATATTCAGCAAAAAGGCAAAACGTACGAGATGCTCTCGAACCTTTATGTAGCAGGCGCCATGCTGCTGCTGGCGGGCTACTGGTGGGATATGAACTTCCCGCTCAACAAAAAAATATGGACCAGCAGTTTTGTTATACACACCACAGGCATGGCCATGCTTTGTCTTGCCACGTTAATTTACCTCATCGAGTTTAAGCAGGCGCAGGGCAAATGGAGCCGTGTATTTGATGTATTCGGAAAAAACCCCTTATTCATTTTTGTACTGAGCGGCTTCCTGCCACGCCTGCTCGGCCTCATCCGCATACCTGCCGGCATAGCGCCCGATGGCAAGCCTTTGTACAACTCGCCATTCAGCTGGTTCTACGAGCATGTATGCAAAAACATCTCCGCCGATCCCCGCAACGGCTCACTGCTGTATGCTATTATACTCGTAACCTTCTATTGGTTTATTGGCTATGTGCTGGATAAAAAGAAAATTTATATCAAGGTGTAAAGTTGTATTTTAACCGCAACGTGCGCCAAGATTTTACGCAAAGGACGCAAAAAAGCTAACCATGAACATCCAACTAAACGAAAATGACCTGGCCGCCAGGGTAATTGGCAAAGCCATTCATGTACACAAAGAATTGGGGCCTGGCTTATTAGAAAACGCCTATAAGGAATGCCTCTATTATTCAATTCTGAAAGATGGATTATTCGCAACAAAGGAACAGGCTATGCCCCTGATCTTTGAAGAAGTAAAACTCGATTGTGGATACCGGATGGACATTATAGTTGAGAATAAATTGGTATTGGAAATAAAAAGTGTTGACACGCTCAATGATATTCACCTGGCGCAAACACTTACCTATCTTAAATTGGGCAACTACAAGCTAGGTCTCCTGATCAATTTCAATGTGCTACTGTTGAAATCCGGCATTAGAAGAGTAGTCAATAACCTTTAAAAAGCTCAGTGATCTCTGCGTAAAATCTTAGCGCCCTTTGCGGTTTAAAAAAGCGCTACGCAAACAACACCTCAGCCTTCGCTACACTCTCCGGCTTGCCTACATCTATAAACCTGCTTCCCGAATGGTCAAAAGCCAGTATGGCGTTGTCCGCAGCCAGCGACAGGTACACATCCACCATCGAAAACTTGCCTGTTTGCGCAATCATTGGCAACAGCCTGCTGTTAATCACATGCAAACCACTGAAAGCCTTCTGCTGCAACTGCTCCGATACACGTACTATCTTCCGCTCACCGGTAGTCACATTCTCCCAGCCGCACAGCTGCTGCGCTTCATTAAACAAAAAATAACGCGAACTGCTGCGGTTACTCGTGGCCAGTGTAGCCAGCGCCTTGGTATGCTCGTGTAATGCAATCATCGCATGCAGGTCAAGGTCGGTTAAAATATCGGCATTGAGCACCACAAAGTCCTCACCCGGTGCAAAAAAGCCGGCCGCCTTTTTCAGTCCACCGCCGGTTTCAAGCAGGGCGCCGGTTTCGTCGGAGATAGTAATATGGCTGCCCCAGCCTTTGGCTGCATCAATGGCCTGCAGCACCTGGTCTGCAAAATGATGCACATTGATAATAAGATCACTGATACCGTACTGCTGCAGGTATTGCACATTGCGCTGCAGCAGGCTTTTCCCGTTTACCAGCGCCAGCGCCTTGGGGTGATGGTTTGTCCACGGCTTTAAACGGCTGCCGATACCGGCAGCAAATATCATTGCTTTCATCTGTTCAGTTTTTTGGATGCGCTGCGCGCAGAGATGGACTTACACACTACAATTCACTGCCTGCACCGCCTACCCAGTTCTTACTGTTGGTATGCTCCAGCACTACTTTCACCTTGTATTTATTGCGCAGGTGACGGGCCGTTTGCTCTGCTGCAAACACACTCCTGTGCTGGCCGCCGGTACAGCCGAAGTTAATCATCAGGCTGTCAAAACCACGGCGGATATAATCTTCCACGTTTATATCAACAATATCAAATACGCTGTTCAAAAACTCGTTCATGCGGGTGCGTTGTTCCAGGAAATCCTGCACAGGCTTGTCCTGGCCGCTCAGTGGTTTGTATTCATCAAAACGGCCGGGGTTTAAAATACCCCTGCAGTCAAACACAAAACCGCCGCCGTTTGCAGAAGTATCGGCCGGTATGCCCTTTTTGTACGAGAAGCTGTTCACCTTTACCACCAGCGGCGTGTTTTCATCTGCCACAGTTGTTTCAAACCGGCTGATGATATCTTCCTGTACAATGGTGCGCAGCACTTTGTCAAATACCGGCAGGGTAATGCCAATGCGTTTGTTTTCTACAAACCATTTCAGGTTACGCAGCGCCAGCGGAATACTGGCAAGAAAATGCGCTTTCCTTTCAAACAGCCCCCTGAACCCGTAAGCACCCAACACCTGCAGCAGGCGTATCAGCACGTAGCCGTTGTATTGACTAACAAAGCTCACCCGGTCAACCGGGTTTTCCAGTAAGGTATCCAGCTCATCCATGTAATAATCAAGCAGGCTGGTTTTCCATTCATCACTCAGCTCTGCCTTGGCCTGCCATAACAGCGATGCAACATCATACTGCAATGCACCCTGCATACCACCCTGGTAATCGATAAAATACACCTCATCGTTGTTTACAATAATGTTGCGGCTCTGGAAGTCGCGGAACATAAAGTATTTGTATTCGGTGCGGGTAAGGTAGGTGCTGAGAGCCTCGAAATCGTCCAGCATGCCTTGCTTGTCGTATGGCAGTTTCAGCGTGTCGAGGAAATAGTATTTGCAGTACAGCAGATCGCTCATAATGGCTTGCTTGCCAAATTCGCGGGCTGTGAGTGTGTAGTTGTAATCAAGCCCGGCATGCCCCTTTATCTGCAGCCTGGCCAGCTGTGCAAGGCTTTTTTTAAACAGTCCGTAAGTATAGTCATTGTGACCATATTGCTCCAGTTTGTTCAGCAGCGATTCGGTGCCAAGGTCTTCCTGGATGTATAGATCCTGCGCTTCGTTACAGGCAAATATCCTGGGTACCGGCAACTGGTGCAGTCCAAAGTGATTGCTGTAGTAAATAAACGTGTTGTTCTCTTTTACATTCAGGTTATAGGTGGCAATAAAGGTGTCGCCCGCTGTTGTATAAATGCGGAAATAAATGCGGTCACTGCCCGATTGGGGCAGCTTTTCTATTCTTTGTATTGCTGCGTTGCTGAAAGACGGAAACAATTCCCTGATAGCTTCAATAACCTGCTCCATGCAAAAGATTTCGGGTAAAAATAAAGGATTACGTGCCAAAATAATTGTAAAACAACCGTTTCAGCAAAGGTTGAGCCTTTATTTTATCATTAGGCGCGAAACGCGGGCACCACGCAGCTTACAGCAGCTCAAACAGCTCCTGCTGAATAGAATGCGTTTTGTCCTCCGCGTACCAGCTGTGTATCTTATCTGCGATAATTTCAAACGGAGCCTGGCTTTCACGCAGGTCGTCATAAATTTCCTGTAAAGCTACCGGGCGCGGACCCCAGTTAAACAGCTCGCGGTTGTGGTTGCGGCAGTATACAATAAGCTTGGGAATGCTGCGGCTCTTGCCGTATTGCAGGTAACAATCCATGATATCCGGATTCTCATCGCGCAGCAGCAGTTTGAAGGTAATATTCGGGTTCAGCTGGGCAATCGCATGCATTACGGGTATGCTTTGAGCAGCATCGCCGCACCAGCCTTCGGTAAGTACGTACCAGGTTTGCGGACCGGTAATGGCCGCTATCTTTTCTTTGATTTCAGGAACAATCGCCACCGTCTGCATTACATTCTGCATACGGCCGATGTTTAAGCGGGCATGCTCCGTTAACTCGGGCGATTGGTAGGCGCCCGTAGTTTTGCCCTCTGTTAACAGCTGGTTCAGTAAGGTTAGGTAGGAATGATAGGTCAGTGCTTTTTCATCGAACTTAGCAGAAATCGTTTTTTCCATGTTTCATTGTTGCAACACAAATCTAGTTATTTCAGCCTATCTCCCGGCATATCATTACATTAACTTTTACTAAATATTAAGCGTATTTACATTGAAAATGATCAATTTAGATATAGTCTTTTTATGAGCTGGCGTTTTAGCCCGCGAATGCTAATTTTACAGCATGTCCAATCCCAATTTACAGAATGAAAAGGCGCAATTGAGTGCTTCTGAGAAGGAGTTCGAGAACAATATACGCCCGAAAGAGATCGATGATTTTTCAGGACAGTCGCAATTAATTGAAAACCTGACCATATTTATACGCGCTGCCAAAATGCGTGGCGAAGCCCTGGATCATGTGCTGTTTCACGGCCCTCCCGGATTGGGTAAAACCACCCTCAGCCGCATTGTGGCCAATGAACTGGGGGTAAATATCAAGGAAACATCCGGACCGGTAATTGAAAAACCCGGCGACCTGGCTGGTTTGCTTACCGGGCTTGAGCCGAATGATGTATTGTTTATCGATGAAATTCACCGCCTCAGCACCGTGGTGGAGGAATATATGTATGCCGCTATGGAAGATTTCCGCATCGATATCATGATCGACAGCGGCCCCAATGCGCGCAGCATACAAATTAACCTCAACCCCTTTACGCTCATCGGCGCCACCACCCGCAGCGGTTTGCTCACAGCGCCCCTGCTGTCGCGCTTTGGCATTAAATCGCGCCTCGAATACTATCATGCAGAAACCCTGCGTAAAATCATTGAACGCAGCGCAGCCATACTCAATACCAGCATCAGCTCAGATGCGGCCTTTGAAATAGCCCGCCGCAGCCGCGGTACACCCCGTATTGCCAACGGACTGCTGCGCCGTGTGCGCGACTTTGCCCAGGTGCTGAACGATGGCACCATCGACCTCGGCATTACCCAGCATGGCCTAAAAGCCCTGAATGTAGATGAGCACGGCCTCGATGAAATGGACAACCGTATTCTCAATGCCATTATCGAAAAGTTCAGGGGCGGCCCCGTAGGCATCACCACCATTGCCACCGCCGTAGGCGAAGAGCCCGGCACCCTAGAAGAAGTATATGAACCCTTCCTGATACAGGAGGGCTTCCTGCAACGCACCCCGCGCGGCAGGGAAGTAACGCGCAAAGCCTACGACCATCTCGGTAAAAAACCGCTGGGTGGCACACCCGATTTGTTTGGCGGCGTTTAGTCAAAGGCCCATTGCCACCGGCATACGCAAAATGATCACTGCAAAGAACCGGGGAGAATAAAATTTCCCCGGGGTAGCCGATGCGTCCTGCCTGCGGCTGTGCCTTCACAGCCGCAAGTTTGAAGCATGCCGGTGGAGACACCGGCATGGGCAGCGCAGGTAAATCAGGCTCGCTCAGATCACTCACGACTCACGCCTGACGGCATGTTCCAAACAAAAAAGCTGGCCCAATGGGCCAGCCTTTTACCTACACCACACACCAACTAAGGCGCCACCAAACGGAAGCCATTGCCGTGTATGTTTACTATTTCGATGTGCTCATCATCTTTAAGGTATTTGCGCAGCTTCGCAATATACACGTCCATGCTGCGGCCGTTGAAATACGTATCGCTGCCCCATATCTTCTTCAGCGCACGTTCCCTGGGCAGCAGGTCGTTTTTGTGTTCTGCCAGCATCTTCAGCAACTCGTTCTCTTTGGGAGAAAGCGTTTGCGTTTTGCCATCGTGGGTTAATTCACGCAGCTTGGGGTTAAAGTGGTACTTACCCAGGTCAAACTCCACGTTCTCGTTTTCCTTGGTAATTTCATCATTGCGTTTCAGGATGGCTTTGATTTTCATCAGCAGCACCTCGCTGTCGAACGGCTTGGTGATATAATCATCAGCACCCAGTTTATACCCCTGGATGATATCGTCTTTCATGGTTTTGGCGCTCAGGAAAAACAGCGGCACCTCAGGGTCAATATCCCTGATCTCTTCTGCCAGTGTAAAGCCGTCCATATTGGGCATCATTACATCGAGCAGGCATATATCAAACTTTTCACGCTGAAAAGCAGCCAGCCCCAGGCGGCCATCCCTTTCAAGCGTTACGTCGTAATCATTCAGTTCCAGATAATTTTTCAATACCATTCCCAGGTTCTGATCATCCTCACAAAGCAGAATCTTGTATTTCTTTCCTTCCATGTGTTTATAATTTATTAGACTAAAATATAAGATTAATTACAAAAGATATCACAATAGTTGCAGACGGCATAATTTACCCCGCCTTACAATAAAACGGCAACCGCATGTTTTGCTGTCCTGTAACCCGGCACCGGCAATGTTCACCGCAAATGCAGTTCTTTAAAATACACTTTTTTCCCCATGTATTGCCATTGCACCGAGCCATCATTAATCATCTTGTCTGAAGCCCTGGGTACTTCCCGGCCGCTCACACCGCCTTTTTTACACAAAAACACATCGGCATCATAATACACCGTTTGTCCATCGGTATATACCGCACCCGAGTGCCAGCGGGCCGTAGCAGCAAACCCTGAATTGGTGGCCACCCATGCATAAACACTGTTACCGGGATAAATGTTGCGGATAATAGAGCCCGCCGTATAATTTCCATAATCCGGCTCATGTTCACTAAAGCTCTCGGTAACAATACGCGGCTTGCGCGCCTGGTTTAAACCCGGTATAATTACACCCGGGTAATCATCGGTACTGCCCGAGTAATTGTTGTTAAACGATACTGCCGGAAAGTAGGTATCCTTCAGAATGCTGTATTCAGAAATCTTGTCCGAAAAGCCGATCTCGTCTTTCATATGCCCATGTATCTGGTTGTTCGATACAATGAGGTTATTGAACTTGCCAAACCCGTCTGCCGTAAAATAAATGCCGTGCGTGGTGAATACCGTATCGTTGCGCGACTGGTAGTTGGCCCTGCGGTTGTTGCGGATCTGGTTATTGGTGATACTGAAATTGGTGATCCAGGCATTCTCTGCCTTAATAAAGATATCAGCAGCCACGTCACGCCTGAAAATGTTCTTGCCATCAATAATGGTATTACCTTCTATCTGGCTGTACAGGTTGGTGCCCACCGCACACATATATACACCATGCAAACCAAAGGTGTTGATGTAATTGTCTTTGATCTTGATCTCGCGCGACTGGCCATTGATGTAAATGGCATTGCACTTAAGATTGGTAAGGGTATTGCCCTGCACCAGTATATCGTGGCTTTCTCCCTTGGCCGTATTGATGATCATAATGCCATTGCCATCTTCAATAGACAGCGGCTGCTGCATGTTTTTACGCGGTTCGCCAATGCCCTGTATGTTATTGTCGCTTATTTTTACGTGGTTGGCATCAATGATATACATGCCGCAGTTTTGAAACGTGGCAGCCGTATCGCCAAGATGCTCGTACGAGAAGCTACCCCGGATAAAGTTGTTGCTGATAACGGTATTGCTTGCATTGGCGGTACTGTAATCATCACCAAAGAATATGGCAGCACCCGAACCAATACGGCCTGCGTTGTTATCGCCTGCATTCAAAAAATAGTTATCACTGATCAGCACCTGCTTACAGCGCTGAAAGTCCATACCGTTATCGCCGGAGTAGTATACCCCATTGCCTGTAACTTTTACGTGTTCACATTCCTGGTTAGCCATGCCTATACCCGAAATATGTTCCAGCTTGTTGTCTGCAATGGTTAACCCGCTTATTTTATAAGAAGAAATGCAGTGCGTACCTATATCCCTGAAACGGCAGTTGGTGATAGATACATCTGAACAGCCCTCGCGTGCAAAATTGCTGATAGCGCCGTCCACCGTAGCAAAGTCAATATTGTAGCGACCAATATGCTCAAAATCACAATCATTAATACGCACCTGCGATGCCCTGTACAACAACGCACGACCAAATACATTGGCAAAGCCGCAATGTTCAATCAGTATATCATTGGCAGGCTCTGTATCAAAATTCAGGTTAACGATAGAGTAGCGGCCTGCATGCTGTGTGCTGCGTGTACCGCGGCGGCCACCATCAAAACCGATATTGGCAATATGAATATGATTACCCTTGCCCTTCAGCATCATGGGCGCAGCATCAGTGTAAACAGTATCTGTAACAAAACGGGTAGATTCTTTGTCCTGCCCCTTCAGGTAAGTATTCGAAGGCAGCAGCAGGGTAATATAACCCGGTATGAAATAAGTACCATCCGGCACCAGCACCGGCGTTAGCTGTGCAGCTGCCTTGTTAATGGCTTGCTGCAGGGCAGGTGCATCGTTGGTAACACCATCACCACGTGCACCAAACCAACGAACATTGATGCCGCCTGTTTTCTCGTATTGTCTTTTCCAGCTGCCTGCACCGGGCAGTACCGAGCGAAACGCCGTACCCCCATCGGTAGTTGTATCAGCCGAATAATAAAATAATCCGCCACGCAGGGTATCGGTGAGTAATACGGCAAGGGAAGAATCGGCCAGCTGCTGCATGTCTTCAATAGAATGCACAATTATTACGCGGTTTGAATCCGCGCCATCCATGTGCTGTGCCTGTAGTGATTTCTGCTTGACCCTTTTGGCTTTCTGGGCCTGCAAACCCATGGAGAGAAATAAACATACCAATAAAACTACATATGAATGCTTCCGTAAATATCCCTGCATAAACTGTATCCGTTTGCTGATTAAGTATGCGATAATTATACCAGCAATCTCTAACAGAATATTAAACAAGCCGCCTGCAGCCTGATTTATTCCTTCACTTTTTTCAGTGCTCAAACACTGAAAAACAAATAACAACATGATTTACAAGCATATATACACAGATTAAAATTTAGGCACAGTCCTTGCGCTTTAATACTTGGTTTTAACGCTAAGCCCGCCTATTTATTTCCAGTAAAAGCCCCTTACCATGAGTTCAAGATTTGATTACATAGTGCGGATATCACTATTGTTATTGGATTTCATATTGCTGAACGGCGCACTATTCACTGCTTTTAAGATTTTTGATTCTTACAACCTGATGCAGCCAGACACGAGAATCAACCTCATATACATTGTGAATTTGATATGGTTGTCTATGACCGCCATTTTAAAGATGTACAATTACAGATCTACCGGCCGTTACTCTCACGTGAAAAACACCACCATTAATGCCTTACTGGTATTTGTGCTGTTCTTTGGTTTATACCAGGTGATTGTAAAACAGGATGAAATTACTTTAGGCTTCTCCTGGTATTTCATGTTACAGTTTATTGTATGTATCTGTGTAAGCAGGTTGTTACTCAAGAAAATCATCCAGCATTTTGTTAAAAATACCCGTAACCGCAAGAAGATTGCCATTATCGGTTTCAATGAAACAGGTAAAAAACTGGCAGAATATTTCTCAGGACAGAAGACCGCTTTTGAATTCAGCGGTTTTTTTGATGATGAAATCACCCGCATACAGGCTTTAACACCGCAGATTACACCAGGCGGGGCACCCGGTGTTACTGCTCCCAAAAGCAATCTCAACCAATTAATTAAAGGTTCTGTAAAAGATATTATGAGCTATGCCATCAAAAACGATGTGCGTGAAATTTACTCTACCCTGCTGCCGGATGATAACCAGGAAGTCAAAGCCCTGGTAAATGTGGCTGACCAACATTGCCTGCGTATTAAATTCGTACCCGATTTTGCGCACATCCTGCAGTCGCCCTACCATATCAACTACATGAATCATTTCCCGGTTATCTCCCTGCGCGATGAGCCGCTGGAAGATACCCGCAACCAGTTATTCAAACGCTTCTTCGATATCCTGTTCAGTGCAGCCGTGCTTGTTTTTGTGATGAGCTGGCTGTTTCCGATTGTGGCCTTACTCATTAAAATCAGCTCACGCGGACCAATTATTTTTAAACAGCTGCGTTCCGGCCAGGATAACAAACCTTTCTGGTGTTATAAATTTCGCACCATGACGGTGAACAAGGAAAGCGATTCCAAACAGGCCACCGTTAACGATGCGCGTGTTACCGCACTGGGCCGCTTTTTACGCAAAACCAGTATGGATGAATTGCCTCAGTTTGTGAATGTTTTACTCGGTGATATGAGCGTGGTTGGCCCAAGACCGCACATGCTTACACACACAGAGCAATACAGCTCTATCATCAGCAAATTCATGGTACGTCACTTTGTTAAACCGGGCATTACCGGCTGGGCACAGGTAAAAGGCTTCCGGGGTGCTACTGAAACAAACGACCTCATGGAAAAAAGAGTGGAACACGATATCTGGTACATGGAACACTGGAGCATCTGGCTCGACGTGAAGATCATATTCAAAACCGTATTCAACGTATTTAAAGGAGAAGAAATGGCATTCTAACTTTACACTGACACTTACCTATTCTATTATACCGAACCGAACCGCTAACGATAAAAAAATCACCGCAGCTTGCGGTGATTTTTTATGTATATCGTATATCACCAGCATCTGTGTCCTATGCCCTTTGTGCTTATCCTATTGCCGGCGTCTGTGTCACCCCATACGCCTTTAACTCGCCGCAAGTCTCTGCGCACTTAGCGTAAAGTCTCCGCGCCCTTTGCGGTTCAAAACCTTCGCCTCCAATCTTCGCACTCAATCTCCAGCTAATCGCTATCAGCTAAAAGCTTCATCGATACCTCGTCTGGTACGTAAAACTCATCCTGTCATAGAAGTAAGGAAACGCCAGCAAAATCCACAGCGACAAATACCCGAACTCCGGCACCGATAGCATCATAATACAATACGTGGCAATTAAAGCCACCACATAATACTGGTGCAGGTACCGGTCGCGCATGGGCACCAATGCATGTTTAAAAAAGAACCAGGTAAACAGCAGCAATCCGATGATGCCATTATTGACCAATAAAGTGGAGAAGAAATCTGTAGAACGGGCATAGCCAAAACCCAGCCCCACCAGCTTACCAAAGAAATTGAGATCATGCACCCAGTAGCTGATATGGTTTTTCATATAACCGGTACGCTGCTCGCCCGATACACTGGCGCCGGTTAATTTATCCAGCACAGCATCATGTATAAAATGCCGGAAGCCGGCACTGAAATAATACAAGGCAAAAGGCGCCAGCAATGCAAGCGGCAGCAACCACACATACTTTTTACGGAATGCCCGGTTAAATACCAGCCAGCCGCAGGCAAGCACAAAAATGCCGAGATAAGCAGAAGTAGAGAACGACAATACCAATGCTGCAAAAAACAGCACCTGGTCAATGCGCTGTTTTAAACCCACGCTCAAAATCCAGATGGGTACTACGCTGAAAGCAAACATCGATGGCTCACCTGTTAAGCTTTTCATGCGTTGCACTACCCAGCCGCCAATGCTGTTCACCTGGAACAGGCTGCCGGTACCCGGCACATTATCAAACATACGGTTGCTGAGAAAATCGCCGTTGCGGTGCAATAGCTGGTACAACAGCACTTCAATAAAGCCATAGATCACCAGTATGCGGAAGCTCCAGAAAATATAGGGCAGGTGCCTGCTGGTAGCATAATATTTCAGGTACAGGTACAACAGAATGCCATTGAACAGGTACCAGCTCTGTGTAAAAAAAGTATGGCGAAACTGCACCGTTTTATCTTCTGCATTGAGCAGAATCAGTTTATCGTTCAGTACAGGATGTGCGAGGTAAATATACCATTGCGACAGGGCGAACAAAACCAGGTATGCCAGCAGTATCCACCCCAGTTCAGCGAGAAATTCCCTGCTCACGTTAATGCTGATGAGTATAATAAAAGGCGCAGCGATATTAATCAACAGGTACGAGGGCACAGCCACTGAATACAGCGGAGGCACTACAATGGAGTAAAAAGCCGAGATTGCCAATAACAGGCATAAGTACACTGAAACCCAGTTACGGGCTTGCGTGTTGGATAAAGGTAGTCTCATAATTTCCTGGAAAAACCATCAACAAATGCATGCAGCTTTCTTACAAAAACAGATTCACTGAATTTCTCTGCATGTTTCCTGATAAACACCGGATCGAAAGAGATTGTTTCAAATTTCTCTACTGCCTGTTGCAGGCAAGGTGTTGTTTGCGCTTCAAAGAACAATGCGGTAGCAGGTGTTTGCGCATCGGTATAACCAATCATGGTATCGAGCACGCCACCTTTGCCGAATGCAATCACCGGCCTGCCTGATGCAGCAGATTCCAGCGGGGTAATGCCATAATCCTCATATTGCGGGAAAATCAAAGCGCGTGCTTCTGCATAAACCTTCGACAGCGCAGCAGCATCGAGCGAATCGAGAAAGCGGATATTGCTGCCTGCTTTTTCTTTCAGTTCCTTTTCCATTGATCCCTTGCCCACTACCACCAATTGCTTATGGGGCATATTATTGAAGGCATCAATTACCAGGTCTACTTTTTTATAAGGCTCCAGGCGGCAAACAACCAGGTAATAATCCTTCACCTGCGGTGACACGTAAAACTTATCGATGTTCACGGCAGGATTGATAATCGTTACGTTCTGTGAAGGATGGTAGGTATCCATAATTCTTTTACGCACCACCTTTGAATTGGTAAGAAAAGAATCGGTGCGGCGGGATGCCCATTTGTCCAGCTTCCTGAATAGTGCCGTAGCGCTCATAAACAACCAGCGGAACAGGAAGAATTTGGGAATAACATTGGCGTACGATTGCGGGCGCCATGCCAAACGGAAAGGTGTATGGCAATAGGTAATCACCTTCGTGTTTTTGGAAACGCGGATGTATTTGGCGCAGTGGGTGGTAGATACCAGTACCACATCATAATCTTTCAAACGCATGCTGCGCATGGCCCATATATCAAAGGGAAAGAACAGCATTTTAACCAGCTTCTCTGTATTGCCTATTTTCTGGAA
This sequence comes from Deminuibacter soli, assembly GCF_003412455.1. Taxonomy (GTDB): domain Bacteria; phylum Bacteroidota; class Bacteroidia; order Chitinophagales; family Chitinophagaceae; genus Deminuibacter; species Deminuibacter soli. The sequence goes on from NZ_QTJU01000008.1 coordinate 175,158, forward strand.
CCAGGAAGTAACCACTTTCAGCGCTTTAAACTCGGGATACGTGCGTTCGGGATTGTAGCACAGTGTATAAACCGGTGCATCCGGGTAGGCCTTGTGCATGCTTAAAACTACCTGCTCGGCACCGCCCTTGCGTACCAGTTCATCATGTACAATTGCAACCTTCATGTAAGTGTAAATTTGTTTCTGGGCACATGAAGGCAAAACATATGCCGCTTTAACCCGGCTGGTTTAGCTGTAACGCTCAAGCAGTTGGCGCATCATCTTTCCCGACTTTTCCCAGCTATATTTCCGGGCAACAAACTCACTGGCAGCCAGCATGTTAGGCTTAACCGAGCCGGCAGCTGCGCGCAAAACTTCTACGAACGCGTTTTTATTGTACGGATCAAAATAAGTAGCATGTGTTTCAGCCACTTCCCTGAATACCGGGATATCCGAAGCAAGTACCGGGCAGCCGAATTTAAAGGCTTCAACAAGGGGTAGCCCGAACCCTTCGTATAAGGATGGAATTACCAGCGCCTGTGCATGCTGGTAGCAGGCAGCCAGCACTTCATCGGTGGCCGCGCCATAAAAATGTATCTGCGGGTTTTGCTGGTATTGTTCCATTTCACCCGCATTCTTTTCACTGAAGGCCCTGAACTTACCGCCCACAATTAACAGGTCTACATTGCTGATACCCGCCTGTACATAGGCTTCCAGCAATAACAGCAAGTTCTTGCGCGGATCCATAGAGCCTACAAATAAAAAGTAGGGGCGGTCAATAGGCGGCTGCAGGGTTTTACCTGCAGCAATTGCATCCAGCGCACGGGATGCCGCATTGGGTATTACCGTAACACCGCTGTCGGGCAGTTTATACAAACGCATCAACGCTTCTTTCGAAAAATTGCTTACGGTAACAATATGCCTGCTGCCTTTGATAATGCGCGGCATCATCAGTTTATAATAATAATAAAAACCCTTTGAGTAAAACTGAGGGTTCAGTGCATACGATACATCGTGCACACAGGTTATTTTATTGCCATACAAAAGGGGGGCAATATTGCAGAGGTTTAACAGCAATGGTTTGCGCTTGTTACGCAGGTAAGCGGGCAGCTGCACCTGCTCCCAGTATACACCGCCTTTGGTGCCTGCAACCTCGGCAGGCTGCAGCTGGTATACCTGCTGCAGCAGGTTATCGGGCGGCACAACCAGCCGGCTGTTGCCCTGCGGCAATAACTGGCCGGTTATTTCTGCCGCATAACGCTGTACGCCTGTCATCTTTTGCGATGTAAACTTGCCATTGATGTAAACTTTGTCCATGCTCATATGCTTGTTTGGAAGATACAATACTTATCCCGTCTTTTCACTGGCAGCCACATTCGACAGAGAAACATTCCATTAGCAAAAAGGTTGCCATTGTGCCCGTTGCAGTGTAAACCCTATTTTATCAGTAATTTTACAGGTAAAATAAAGGACTGGGATATGCTGTTAACCCCTGACAACAAATTGAAAAAACTGATCGTTATTGGCGACCGGGTACTGGTTCGCCCTTCCAAACCCAACGAACGCACGGATAGCGGGCTGTATCTGCCTCCCGGCGTGCAGGAGAAAGAAAAAGTGCAATCCGGTTATGTTATTAAAACCGGCCCCGGATATGCCATTCCGGTACCTGTAGAGAACGAATCATGGAAAACAGAAGAAGAGCAGGTAAAATACGTTCCGTTGCAGACAAAAGAAGGAGACCTGGCCATTTTCCTCGTGAGCGGCGCCACAGAAATAGAGTACGCCGGCGAAAAATATTTCATTGTTCCCCAAAGCGCGATACTGATGCTGGAACGCGAAGAAGATTTATAATATCATAAAATAGCCGGGCAGCGCTGTTACAGCCTGCATTACAACTACCGCCGCTAACAGGCGGTAGTTTGTTTTATCAAAAACTGGCATAGTTTTTTTGTATATTAGGAACACTAACTTTTTACACAACACTACTACATGGCAGAATTTGATTACCTGATCGTTGGCGCCGGCCTTTTCGGTGCCGTATTTGCCCACGAAGCTAAAAAGAACAACAAGAAATGCCTGGTAATTGACAGGCGCAGTCATGCGGGTGGTAATATATATTGCGAAAACAAAGATGGCATCAACGTACACAAATACGGTGCGCACATCTTTCATACCAATGACAAGCCCATTTGGGATTACGTGAACTCGTTTGTAGAGTTTAACCGCTATACCAATTCTCCCATGGCTTTGTACAATGGCGAAATGTACAACCTGCCATTTAACATGAACACCTTTTACCAGCTGTGGAAGGTAAAAACACCCGAAGAAGCGCAGGCTAAAATCCAGGAGCAGGTAGCATCGCTCAACATCACCAACCCGCAAAACCTCGAAGAACAGGCGCTTTCGCTTGTTGGTACCGATGTATACGAAAAACTCATCAAGGGTTATACCGAGAAGCAATGGGGCCGCGACGCGAAGGATCTGCCTGCCTTTATCATCAAACGCCTGCCTGTACGCTTTACTTTCGATAACAACTATTTTAATGATAAATACCAGGGCATTCCTGTAGGCGGCTACAACAAGCTTACCGAAGCCCTTTTTGCCGGTACAGAAGTACGCCTGGGTGTTGATTATATCGCCAACCGCGCTGAGTTTGACCAGCTGGCAGATACCGTGGTATTCACCGGACAAATTGATGAATATTACAACTACCGCTTTGGTCAGCTGGAATACCGCAGCCTGCGTTTTGAACATGAACACCTCAACATACCCAATTTCCAGGGTAATGCCGTGGTAAACTATACGGAACGCCAGGTGCCGTTTACCCGTATCATCGAGCACAAACACTTTGAGTTTGGCACACAGCCTACCACCGTTATCACCCGCGAATACCCGCAGGAATGGAAAAGTGGTGATGAGCCTTACTACCCCATTAACGACGACAAAAACACACAGCTGTTTAAACAATACCAGCAGCTTGCAGAAGCCGAAACAAAAGTAATCTTCGGCGGCCGCCTGGCTGAATACCGTTATTACGATATGCACCAGGTAATAGGTGCTGCACTGGCTAAAACCAAAAAGATATTTCCCGCATAATGATGAATCGCACAGGTATTACCATATATGAAAACACCAGGGTGTATGTTCCCTGCCCCGCCAGTCACGCTACCGGCGGAACAGAGTTGCTGCACCAGTTTGTACACGCACTTCGCAACCTTGGCATTGATGCCTGGATTTATTATTACCGCATTAAAGACGGTGTGGATCCCATTCACCAGCAGTTTAGGAAATATGTTTCCGAATACGCTACTGACATAGTTGATGCACCCGAAAACATCCTCGTAGTACCGGAAACACGCACGGAATACCTGTTTAAATACGAGCACCTGCGCAAGGTGATCTGGTGGCTGAGTGTTGATTTCTTCTACGATTCTGCTGATGTAGACTTTGTATCTACCTGGAAGAAAAGACTGGGTATTACCCCGCGTTTCGATATTAAGCATCCCGAAAAACTGAAGGTAGACCTGCACCTGGTGCAATCGCAGTATGCGGCAGATCATCTCGAAAAACATGGCATTCACAACTATCATTACCTGAGTGATTACCTGAACGCCGCGTTTCTCGATCAGCCGGAAATTGATGAACAACCCTGGAACAGGGTGCTGTACAATCCCAAAAAAGGATTTGAATTTACACAAACCCTTATCAGGGAAAGCCCCGAACTGGAATGGTTTGCGCTCACCAATTTAACACCCGAACAGGTAGCCGATGTGTGCCGCAAATCAAAAGTGTATATCGACTTTGGGCATCATCCCGGCAAAGATCGTTTCCCGCGTGAAGCGGCCATTTGCGGCTGCTGCATTATTACCGGCCGCAGGGGCGCCGCCGCTTTTGAAGAAGATATTCCTATTCCGCAGCAATATAAGTTCAGCGATGCCGACGACCAGGTACCTGCCATCATCAGGCAGATTAAGCACTGTATGGATGATTTCGAAACCGTGCAGCACGATTTTGATCATTACCGCAGCGTTATCCGCGGGCAGGAAGCCGCCTTCATCCAGGACATAAAGGATATATTTCAGCAACAACATTCGCCCGTTCAGCAATAAACCACAGCCCGCAGCACTGCCTTTTATGGACATGGATAAAGTATATATTGTACTACTGAATTACAATGCCTGGCAGGATACTGTTGCGTGCATTCAATCCATCCTGAAGCAGTCATACGCGCAGTACGAAATTGTAGTGGTCGACAATATGTCTACCAACGATTCCCGTACGCAGCTCATCACCTGGGCCAGGCAACTGCCTGCTGCACAAGGCTGGCAACTGCTGCAATACAACCACCTGCAATTTGACACCATTACCGGTAACCCGCAACCGGTGATCAGTTTTATCTGGTCTGACAAAAATGGTGGGTTTGCGTATGGCAACAATATCGGCATGCGCTACAGCCTGCAGCAAACCGGGCCGCATTTTATCTGGCTGCTTAACAACGACACCGTGGTATTTGAAGATACCCTCACCAATATGGTGCGTTTTTTTATACAACAGCAAGCCGTACAGAAAACCGGTATGGCCGGTTGCCTGCAGTTGTATTATCACGATCCCTCACAGGTGCAGATTATGTATGGCCGGTACAATTACCGGTTTGGCCTTGCCAGCGAATACGGCGCACGCATGCCACTGCAACAGGCGCAGCAACTGCCCGATGTGCCGGTAGATTATTTATCCGGTGCCTGCATGCTAACACACTCATCGGTGATTGAGCGGATTGGGTTAATGAGCGAAGATTACTTCCTGTTTTTTGAAGAGCTGGATTTGGCTGTACGATTGAAGAACGCGGGCTATGCATTGGTGTATTGTAAAGATGCACGCATTCTGCACAAACACGGTGTGAGCATCAACGGCGGTACCACCAGCGGCACCAGGCCCTTCGCAGATTACCACCATTTCAGAAGCGAATACATTTTTGTACGCAAATATTACCGCAGATATATCCTGTTCTATTTACTGGTTACCGGTATGCAACTGACCAACCGGTTAATACGCGGCAGGTTCAGCAATCTGAAAGCCCTGGTAAAGGGCACTATGGACGGGTTGCGCTATACACCGCAAAAAAAAGAGCAGGCATTGTAAAAGCCTGCTCTTTTGTATTAAACCTGTTACCTGTTATTTAAAATCATCTGCAGTAACACCTTCATTTAATTTAATCTCACTGGCAGTCAGCTCCATGGTTTGCTGCTGTCCACCCGCTTCAAAAGTGAGGCTGGTTTTGTAGGGGAATAATAAGTTGCCTACTTTTTTATAATCAGCATAGTCGGTTGATTTGGTAATGCTCATACCATTCTGCTCCATTGATTCTTCGTTGCGCAGCAACAGTTTGGTTGCAACATCGTAGTACTCGAAAGTTACTTTACCACCGGGTTTGGTTACCTGTATTTTGTAGGCGTCTTTGCCACTTACTTTCTCCACGCCTTTTGATTCCAGCTTAAAGCCCGCTGTACCCAGGTAATCGACCTGTTCAACTATGCTGGTTTGTGCCAGCTGGGCTTTTACTTCATCTGCAGGCAGGTCAACTTTATTACCCTGCTGCATAGCATAGCCTTTTACACCATCGAATACCTGTTTGTTAACGGTATTACCACCCATAGTAGCCAGCACCAGCTGTTTGTTGGGTGCCATTGCCTTGTGCACCACATCGATGGTCATGCCCTGCATGCTCATGCTCATTTTTTCAGCTATGCTCGACAGCTTTTTTATTTCATCCAAACCGCCGATGGCTTTCAGGTAATCGGTTACCACAGCCTGCGGCGTTGCGGCAGCAGCTGCTTTAGTGGTGGTTGCCGCTGCAGTTACAGGGTCGGCTTCTTTGGTAAACTGGTGAACAGGGTAACCCAGCCTGGCCAGTCCGCCCTGTACCAGGTCGGCTTTACCGGTTACAATAATACGGGCCTGTCCGTATGTAAAATATTTCTTCGCGGCGCGCAACACATCATCGGGTGTTACGGCATTTATTTTCTGCAGGTAGGTTCTGTAAAAATCTTTGGGCAGGTTATTGAGCAGGATATTGCTGGCAAATGTGGCAATACGCGCGTTATTCTCCATACCCAATGCAAAACTACCGTTGTAGATGGCTTTTGCGCTGTTGAGTTCTTCTGTGGTGACTTTCTCTGTGCATATTCTTTTCAGCTCATCAATAAAAGCTACTACCGCGCTATCTGTTTTTTCATTACGAACAGATGCGCTTGCACTGAATACTGTTTGGTTGCGGCCGCTGGCAATAGAAGAGTAAGCACCATATGTGAAGCCGTGTTTTTCACGCAGATCCATAAACAGGTAGCTTTCTGCACCGCCACCCAGTATCTGGTTAGCCAGCAGTACAGCAAAATAGTCAGGGCTGCTCATGGGCAATTGCACCAGGTTGGCTACTTTAATTTCGCTCTGCACAGCATTGGGCACATCTACCAGGTTTATTTCTGTAGTTGCCGGGTTTTTAACCGGCGGCACCTGGTTAAACTGTAATGCAGCACCTTTCCATCCTTTAAAAGCCTTTTCTGCAAGGGCTTTCGCCTGCTCAGGTTTAATATCACCTACAAAAGTGAGGATGCCCCTTGAAGGGGTAATGTATTTTGCATAAAACGCTTTGATATCATCCAGTGTAAGCGCTGTAACCGATGCGGCGGTTTCAAACTCACCGTTCGGGTGATCTTTGCCGTACAGCAATGCATTCGACACCCTTCCTGCAATGGCTTTCACGCTGCGCTCGTTGGCTTTTAAACCGGTTAAGGTTTGTGATTTTAGTTTCTCGAATGATTCCTGGGTAAAGGCAGGTTCTTTAATGGCTTCTGTCATCAATGCAAACGCCTGGTCAAAATAACGGGTTAAAGCACTTACACTGCCCCCGCCCGAGCTCAGTGATACATCGGCGCCAATCTGGTCAACTGCATCGTCAAACTGTGCTTTGGCATGTGTGCGTGTGCCCTCGCTCAGCATCTGGCCCATCAGGGACATGCCGCCTGCCTTGCTGCCTTCTGTGATAGGGCCTGCATCAATGCTGTAGCTGGCGGTTACTTTGGGCAATTTGTGGTTTTCCACAACGAGTACAGTAATACCGTTGTCCAGCTTGTACACAACCGGGTCGGCGATGCTGATAACAGGTGCCGGACCAGGTTTGGGCTGTTTTGTTCTGTCTATTGTTTGCGCTGTAGCCTGCTGAAACAGGAAAGCGCCGGTTATAAAGAATACTATTTTTCGCATGGTGATGTTAAGTTAATTGACTGAAAAACGCCCTTACTTGGCAGGCAGATAATACAATACCAGACGCTGGTTTTTACCCAGGTATTTTTTGGCCACATCGCGTATTTCTTCGCGCGTAATGGATTTCATTTCCTTCAGCTCTTCGTTTACCTGGTTGGTGTTTTTGTTATAGAACGTATAACCGTTGGCAAGATTTTCAGCCACACCAATCATTTTGCTGTTGGCAGTCACATCCTTGTTTTCAAACTGGTTGATGATTTTTTCGTAGTCCTTTTCGCTGACCAGGTTGGTTTGCAGGGAAGCCACTTCTTCATCCATGTCTTTCAGCAAATCGGTCAGGGCTGCATTGCCGTTGGGTAATGCCAGCGTAATGTAAGCGCCGTAATCTTCCAGCGAATAATTGAAAGCCTGTACTTCCAGGGCATTTTTCTTTTCATCCACCATTTTCCGGTACAGCTTTGAGCTGGCGCCGCCCGATAAAATAGAGCTGATCATTTCCAGCACCTTGGCATCACGCGTGTTTTCACCCGGTGTGCGGTAAGCAGCAAAAATAGCCGGTATCTGGATATTGGGATCGTACACCGTATCTACCATTTCTTTTGTAATGGGCTGCTCCGTAATACGCACAGGTGTTACTGCCGCGCCGCGTGGCACATCAGCGAAATAAGCTTTTACCAGTGCCTTTGTTTTTTCAGGATCAATGTCACCCGCAATGCTTAACACCGCATTGTTGGGAACATAATACTTTTTAAAGAAGGCTTTGAACTCATCCAGCTTTGCAGCATTCAGGTGCTCCATAGATCCGATGGTTGTCCAACGGTAAGGATGGCTGGCAAACAAACGCTCAAAAATGGCTTTTGTGAAATTGCCATAGGGCTGGTTGTCATAACGCATTCTCTTTTCTTCCTTTACTACTTCGTTTTGTGTTTTCACGCCAACCTCGTTAATCACGGGATGCATCATGCGCTCGCTTTCAAGCCACAGGCCCAGTTCAAGTTGGTTGGAGGGAAATGTTTCAAAGTAAAAAGTTCTGTCTTGCGTGGTATTGGCATTGTTCTGCCCACCATTAGAGGAAACGATTTTCATAAATTCACCTCGCTTGATATTATCGGAACCTTCAAACAGCAGGTGTTCGAAAAAGTGGGCAAAACCGGTGCGCGCAGTATCTTCATTTTTAGAGCCCACATGGTACATGACAGACACCGCAACTACTGGTGCTGATTTATCCTGGTGCAGAATTACGTGCAGACCATTATCGAGGTCATACTCGGTAAAATCCACTTTCTGTGCATGAACAGCCTGGCACAACAGTGCAGAAGCTGTCATTACACCAAAAAGTTTTTTTCGCATACGCTTTGGTTTTATGTTTTGGAGGGGTAAAATAAACGTCTCTGTTTACACAATAATAGAATCTTTCCGGGTATGACCGAAAGATATTTCATGAGCGGCAACATACCTGAAGGCAGGGAAGGCGGAATTAACATATAATTTACTACTATACATACACACGCCGCAGCTGGCCTTATTGCAAACAGCAATAGTGCGGGGAGCCGGTTCAGTGTTGTACAGGCACTTCCAGATTACATACCATTTTGAGATGGGGGAGTTAAAAAAACAGCTCGTGCCAGTTTTGAGCCAGCGAAGCATCCTGCAATACCAGCGCTGCCATGACTACAGCCCCTGCACCATTTTTCAATCTGCAAGGCTGTTTCCGGGCAGCCAACGCCTGTATCAGTTGTAGTAAATGATCGCTGTTGCCGGGTTCGGGTATGTAGGCATGCAAAAGGCTGTAAATGGTTAATCGCTGAAACAGCAGCTCATCATCGGTTTCATCACCGGGCAACAAAGCCTGCAACTTGTGAACATACTGCATTGCCTGCAATTGCCAATGCTGCAGCTGGTGTTTCTTCCCGGCAATTAAATAACAAACACCCAGGCGCATGGCCTGGTATACATATGCATTTTCAGTGTCTGGTTCTGTTTGAAGCCGGTGGATTGCAGCATTCAATAGTTGTTCTGTGTAAGATGCGGCTTTATATAAAATGGCTTCCACTGTCAGCTGGTTAATATCAGTAACACTTGTTATGCCAACCAGCAAATCTGCTATATCACGGAGTTGACTTTCACGTGCAGCGGAAAGGTTGAGGTCATCCAGCCAGTCTGCTAGGGCATCAGTGAGCAGCACAATACATTCCTGGTGACAAATGTGTTTAAAGCGGTTCGTACCGGGATTTTTGCTCCATTCCCTGCGCAAGAAATAAGCAAGCTTGCCCATTGTACCATTACACAATGAAATATCTGATTCGTTACCGTAAATAACCTCCCTGTATAGAAAGTCATCTACATCTTCTAGCACCTCGTCTGTATTAACCCCTTCCAGCAATTTGTGCTGTACCAGCCATTCGATAGTCCAACCAATACCGGCAAGACCATCGCCAAATGTATTATTTTGAACAGACGAAATATGTTCACCTATACACTCCAATAGCTGTTCACCGGTCATTTTGTATTGCGCATTACCGGTTTGTTTATGCAACAGGTAATATACAGGCAGCATCCCTGCCCTGCCATTCAGCAAGCCCAGCCCGGCTGGTTCCGCGTTTTTTTGCGCCGGCAATAGTGTTTCGGTAAGCAGCAGGCCTGATAAAATTGATAGCATAGTAACGGTTAATGCTGATTAAGTTGGCAATGCTGCAGCCAGGGCCATGATAAAACATATGCCTCCAGCGCTGCTTTTTCCATGTTGCATACTTTTAAATACTCTTCCATATATTCCACCTGAGTTGTGCTTCCGCAATAACCAGAATTTATATTACGTTCGTGGGGCAAATGATATAAGGCACCCTTTACACGTTTCACAGAAAAGCCCAGATTTTTCATTCGCTTCAGCCGTTCCCTGTCTTCAGGGCCCCAGCTTTTGAAGTATTCATTTTCCATACCCGCAGCTATAAACCGTTTCCTGTTTAAAAAAACAGCACCACCGCAGGATCGCATGGCTGCTGTGTTAAATTTGTTCTGGTTGCTGATAAACAAATCCGGGTCAAGTATTTTCGCAAACATATTTTTAAACAGCTGGTCTACGCCTACAAAACAGCCATCATAGGGATACACCATATCTGCATCCGCATTTCTTAACAACTGCACGCTCCCGTACACCTGGTTGATAGCAGGTATCACATCTGTGTCAAACAGTACAATGCTATTTGTTTGTGCCTTTTTAACCAGCAGGTTGTTGATATGCGTTCGGTGAAACAGTATATCATCGTTTTCAATAAATTCATAATTGCAGCAAGGCGGTAACTGCTGCGGATCTGTTTGTTGCTGCAGCCCTGATTCAATGATCAGTATATGCGTGTTGAAATATTTATTGAGGTACCGGGTAACTATGTACAGGTTTTCAAGACGGCTGGCAGAATCTATATGCACAGGTATTAAAAATGACACATCCATTAAATCGATACGACAGGCAGCCGCTTCAGCATTAAAATTCCTGATCAAATCAACAAGTGCGCTGCTGCAGGTATCCGCATCTATTGCCGGCAAATGCGTATCATAATAAGGAGGAAAATGCGCATACCGCGTTTTATCGAATGCTTTTTCATTACCGCGCACACCGGCGTAATGCAGTATAGCTGTATTCTCCCATTGTTGCAAGGGTTCTGCAGGCCAGCAAAAAGCCAGGCCGGGGTGTATGTTTACTGTTTTTCCTAATAGTAAAGCATTCCAGAATAAGGCCCACATATCAGCACACCAGGCCTGGATACCTTTATACGATGATCTTCCTTTACCTGTTGCCAGGTAGAACTTTTCTGCCTCCCGGTTATTGTGCTGTTCCAGCAGCCCGTACATTGCTTCGCAATCATCCTCTATTTTTTGCCAGAATGCCGGTCCGGTGTTTTTTAATACATATTGCGCACCGCCGCAATGCTCATCATTAGCTGTCACTGTTTCCACCGGAATGCCTACAATGCCACACATTTCGTGCAGCAGGGTTGTGCATCCTGCCTGTTGTATATAAGTGCTGCTTAAATAACTGCGTGTGTCAGAAACATACCAGGTATCATCCCGGCACATAGATGTAAAATCAGGCAATTCACGGAAGATAATATCTGAATCATGGTAGAAGAAAAACGCACTTTGCAATTGCGGATGGGCTTCAAGATGCTGGCGTATGATATGCGGACGCAGGGAAGAAAGGTAGTTGCGTTTTTTTCTAAGATCAGGGTAGGTATAAAAACAGGCTTTACCCCGCTGCTCTTCCATCAGCTCCCGGAAATGGTTCTGTAAACCGGTGCCGGGGTTATAAGCAACCAATACATGTATATTTTGTGCAGCAATGCCCACCTGCGAAAAATTGTGTAGCTGCAGTGCAAGCTGCCAGGTAAAATAGTAATCGTCTGGTTGAGCGGAAAGAAACAGCATGGTGGTTTTTCTGGTATAGCTTATTCAGGATCATTTGTATTGCCCTTTAATTTTTTCCAGTTCAGGCAGTATTTTGGTGGCGTATTCGTGGGCATCCCACTGCATCTGGAAAAACTGTCCAAGGTAAACCGACATTGGTGGCAAACCCACCTGCTGCCGCCGCTGGTCTACATTTTCAGGATTGGCCAGCATGTCTACATATTTTTTCCCGGTGGCCGGATCTGTCCATACCTGGCTGCCGTACACCTGTTTTCTTTTTTCCCGTAGAGCAATCCTGTCCTCCAGCAATGCGAGGTTAGCTGCTTTTGTTTTCCCGTTTTCAGCGGCTTGTTTTATCATGGGTAGGTACCGCTGTTGTGTAGCCAGGTCAGCATGTTGTATTACCAGGAACAATGCCTGGCTTCCGTTCTCGCCTACCTCATCTGCACCAAGCCAGCCGTACCGGTTCAAAATACCTTCTACAACCCGGAGATTAATGCTATCCTGTTCTTTCATCTGCATGGCCAGTGCCGTAAACTGTTGCTTTATTTTATCTTTTGCATCCCCGGTTGCAGCCTGCATTTGCTGCTGCAGCGACATCAGTGAAAACCGGTATTGCTGATCTTTCAGGTAAAGCGTGTCCAGCTCAGCTGCAACCCCGGCATGTGTGTTATTTTCCTTGTCTGCCTGGTTCTTCTTTACCGCATTGCAAATTGTTGCCCAGCGGCTGTCTTTATGCAATGAAGCAAAATCCGCATCGCTGGTTATGCTTTTGTAATCATTGTATTTACCCCGCACAGTTATTTCCTGCAACAGCACAAAGGCAGAATCTGCCTCACCCGCAAGCGCCCAGGCACATGCAGCATTGTAAGCCGCATCGTACCGGTGGTTGCCAGTGCCTTTTTCACCAGGCAATTGATATGCACGCGTATTCAGCTCGGCTGATTGCCGGTATGCTTTTGCGTTATAATATTCATAGGCCTTTTGAGCCAGCGCATCATAAGTGTCCTGGTTTCCTGTTTGTGAATAACCGGCAGTACTATTCATACAATGGAGTATTAAAAAACCAGCAAGCATTTGGCTGAAGCATTTCAATATAATGGTGTTTCCGGCAGCTTTCATTGATTGTTCCATTTAGCAGTATAAGGATTGTAATTACATTTCAAGGGTTTGGAATACAAATTGCCCGGATCTGTAAGATAGGCACGGCAATCTGTACAAATATAGCGGTACTCACAGTCTTTACATACTGCCACTTCATCTTTATTAATATGCCAGTATACCTGGAACTCTTCTTTTGCCATTACATCTTTCAGGTAGGTATTGTCAATATTGCCATGCTTTTTCGCCATAGACGGGCAGTTGCAGATATCCCCGTTTTCATCAATGGATATTTTCCTGTTAAGACAGCCGTTGAACCGGATGTTTTCTATAAACCCATGCAGGCTATACAATGTAAAAGATTCGCTGTTAATAACACCGCATCCGGCGCAGGAATCTATTTCCTGCCTGATAAATGAAATATCGCTGTATGGGTATGAACCTTTCAGCTGCTCGAAATCCGCCCCGGGAACCGAATGAAATTGCAGAGAAATCATTTTGTATTGCTGCACCAGCTGGCTGTACGGCTCAATTGAAAATGATTGCGGAAACTTAAGCAGGAATTGCATATGCTTAAAATCGGTTGCTGCCGTGCATAACAGGATACTTTGCAGCTGTTCAGGAGATAGTACTGAATAGGCCCTTATTTGCACGTAAGGGCAGTTTAATTGCTCAAGTTCGAGGAAGATCTTTTCAAAATTCAGTCGCTTTTCACGTATATCAATAATCGCATTTGTAATGGAATAAGGACTATCCCATACCAAATCGATGGGAGGGAAACATTCAATATTATCTGTGATAAAACCTAATTCATGGGAAATGAGGTAATTCGCAAACTGCTCAAATTCCTCAAAATCGGATTGATCTTCCAGCATGTCACCTACTTCACCAATAGTCTTCGTTTTTAACTCCAGCAGCAACTCATGATAGGCATTGCTGATGAAAAACATTTTCTTTCTCGATACATCACAAATCATCGTACGCGTATGTCCCTGTACCAAAAAGCAATCAGCATATAACGTAAGGTAGTCTCCGGTGTGACCGGCTAAACGAACAGGGTTCATAACTTATATTTTTGAGTAATCGATAATCTTGGAGATCATTTTTTCGGGTAGTGTGTGATCTGTATAACAATTCAGTTTATCACTGAAAGTGCATTTATCAGGCCCACTGGCTTCCAAAAATTTATTGTAAACAACATGATTGTAAAAAACAGGCAAATTCACAGCTTGTTTTGAACTGATTTTTAACTTCTTGAATTTTATCATAACAGGTTTGGGATTATAGTAATTCTGCTATTTTCTTTTCCAGGTAATAGTTGCAGGGAACGGAGGTCATGCTGAATTGCCCGATAGGGTTAACTTCCAGAAAATAATATTCATTGTTCCTATCAACAATTATATCAATTGATCCCGTATCAAGGTTTAGTTCATTCATGAGCTTTGTTAGCTTTTGCTCTATCCCCGCGGGTAATTTATAAGGTACAAAACGGTTCGGCTTTTTTGTATTGTATTTCCTGAAGTCAACTTCAGTCTTTTTATCGCCCTGCGAAAAAATGGCCATCGTGTAGCATTCACCCCGCAGGTAAAAAATGCGGAGTTCATATTTCTTTTTAATCTGTGTTTGAAACAAAGAAGGGAAAAAAGTATCAGGCAGTTCAGCTGCCTGCTCAAGTCCTATTTTCTCTGTGTATGAATAATAATGATGTGTTTGCGTGAAAAAGTATACCCCTTGCCCACTGATTGCTTTTGTAATTACATCATTGTATGTGTTGATAATGTTGACCAGGTCTGCTTTCGTGGTAACAATAAAGCTCTGCGGAATTTTAAGTCCGCACCTTTTCGCGGCCTCCAATACTTTTAATTTGTTGACTTCAACAGATGAGTGGTTTCCTATTTGTTTTGTACTGCGACCCTCCACAAAAGCATGGATAAACTCGATCATTACTTTAAGTTCAGACTGCATGTGGGTTTTATGATAATGGCTGTTATTCCGGAATACAGCCTTCGATAGCGTGGTATCCTCAATGGAAATATTTTCCATGGAAAAACCGCGCCTCCTGTACCATGTGGAATTTACTTCAGCCAGGTTAACGCGAACACCGTTTTGTTCAATAATCAATTCCTCTTTATCTATATCGAATGAAACAAATTTCATGCGATTGGTATCGGAATTAACGCGGATATATTTTTTACGCAGGGCTATGAGCCACTCAATCACAAGGGCTGTTGAACCATCGTCTTGCCTGCTTAATAGTAAAATCATAGATTGGGCATTCTCCGGGCATTGCTGCTGCTCCGGGTTGAAAAATATATTCTTTGTTGAACTGACGCACAGGTACGGAACTGAAATTGCCTCATGAATAATCATTTGAGGCAATTTCAAAATTGTTTTATGCCAGAACAAAAGCCGGTACATAAACGCGCACCGCTGGCATAACGGTTACTAAACTTCTACTTCACCTTCAACTTCAATTTCAATATCAGTTTCAGTATAGCCCCAGGAGAAAGAGGCAGAAGCAGAGGCAGAAGCAGAGAGTGAATCACCGATTGGTGCAGTAGTAGGAGCAGTGTAGCCACCTAAAACCTTGTTAAGCTCTTTTGTTTCCATAGGCTTGATGTTAGCCTTGCCCAGTTTTAACTTTTTCATAGTTTAAAAGATAAAATTTGATTCCCTACTCTTTTTTTATCAGGCTTTTCGGGATACGCCTATATTCTTTATTGCAGCGCAAACAAGCATTTATTTAAAGTTTGAGAGAATAAAAGAAACAGGTACAGGCAATACAATTCCCTGCAGCATAAATGATATGCCTGGTTACATCTTTGCCGCTCGTATATTGTTAGTGAATACGCTTTAAGAGATCGATTGTAACAATCGTTGTTATCAGAAAAAGGAAAAGCAGTTAACTATCTTACCGCTATTGAAAGTATAAAACATCATTATAAGAACCAAGAAAAAATATGCTTTTTTTTGCTATATGCAACATGATAAACAACAATCATCAATACAAATATTTGCAGCAATAAAATATACAATCACGTCACCATTCAGCACGCTAATGATCGTGCAGTTTGCCATATATGCTTTCGAATATGCGCTGTAACACACTCTTATCATTGGTGATAATTTCAGCAGTTCCGGTTATCTCCGGGCGTGCTTCAACTAACCGGTTGCGGGTAGTTTGAAACCCATGTGTTAAGCGAAGCTGCAGGGTATACGCACTGTCCATTGAAACATTGGCAAGCTTATCTACCCTTGCCTCCAGCAAGCCAAATTCTTCGGAAGGATATTCCTGCAGTTTAATGAGTACCTTTTGCCCTTGTTGTATTTTGCCTGCCCTATAGGTTGGCAGCATCGCTCTTACAACATATTGCTGCATACCGGGCACTACCATAAACACAGTTTCACCATTGCCTACATATTGATTAGACTTCCATACCCTGAAAAAAACAAGCCGGCCTTCTACCGGTGAACGCAGCACATACAACCGCTCCCATGCGGCAATCTGTCCTCTTATTTTTTTTGCGGCATTTCGCACCGCAAACAATACATCTTTCTCTTCTGTGCGTAACTGCTGCTGAAGATCAGATATGGTTTTCCCATATTCATCGTGTTGCAGCATGTTTTGTGATACAGCATTGCTGTTGTCTGTAACACCTATTTTTTGTGAAAGATAATTTTTCCTGATTTCGTTGTATTCTGAAGGAGCAATCACCCTTTCGCTTACCAATATCCTGTTGATGCTATCTTTCCACTGCTCTATCATCAATTGTTCGTGTTGCAGGCGGCTACGTTGTTCAATACCTTCCCTGATGCGTTCGTTCTGGTTTTGCTGATTACGTACGGCGTTTAATTTGGCGGCATAATATGCATTGCTGTAAAAGAAGCTGCAATTATTTACAGCCTGGAACAACGACACATAGTCTGCCTGCATTTCGCCCAGCTGCATATTTCCCGGAAGCTGCACTGAGGCAACAGCTTTCCTTATGTCTATCGCAGTATCCAGCAGCGTGGCTATTTTTTTTATGTACAGCATGTCGCCTGTATTGGCTGTATTATCGATCACTGCAATAAGATCGTTGACTGCAACCTGTTGCCCATCTGTTACGGCAAGCTGGGTTATACGGCCACCAGCCTGCGCAACCAGTTTAACAGGCGGCGTGGCAGATGAAATCAGCACTCTTGCAGTTGCCACGTCAGGGTATTTGATAAACCATGCACCAACCAGCATTGCTATCACCAGGCAGGCAATAACAATGGTGCCATTGCGTGTAACCCACGAAGGGATGCGTCCGATAATATCCTGGACTTCTTCGCTATGGACCTCGCTTAAATTAATGTGTTCAGGCATGTTATTATTTCGCTATTGTGTTTCCAGCTCAAGCTGGTTTTTTACCAGCTCATAATATGTTCCGCGCTGCGCTGTAAGCGTTTTGTGATTACCCAGTTCCACAATTCTTCCGTGTTGCATCACTACAATCTGGTCTGCATGTTTTACTGTACTCAGGCGATGCGCGATTACTACCACCGTTCGCCCCCGGAAGAAGCGTTCCAGGTTGTCAATGATTACACGTTCATTCGTAGCATCCAATGTACTGGTAGCCTCATCCATTAATAAAAAATGAGGATTCTTGTAAATGGCCCTTGCAATCAGTATCCGCTGTTTCTGACCAGAGCTGATGCCATTCCCTGTGTTACCTATCTGCGTGGCAAAACCAGCAGGCAGCTCGCTGATAAATGCTTCAACATTCGCCATTTTCACTGCTTCCAGCAGCCGCTTGCGGTCAGTATCTTCCTGCACCGATATATTGCGTTCAATGGTGTTGGAGAAAATATGACCGTCGGCCATTACTACCCCACATTGTTTTCGCCACCATTTGGCAGATATACGCTTCAGCGGGGTCGATCCCATATAAATGTCACCCTCAACAGGTTCATAAAATTTCAACAGCAGCTTCATCAGCGTGGTTTTACCGCTGCCACTTGCCCCCACAATTGCTGTTACCTTGCCGTAAGGAATATGCAAGCTAACCCGATCCAGCACCAGTGGCGAATCAGGCCCACCATACCGAAATGACACGTTTTCTATCCGCAATCCCTTCCGGTGATTTGCACCATTCAATCCATTGAGCAGCTCATTACCCTCCTGTAATTCCAGTTCATAATCCGGCGTTAACTCGCCACCGGTTTCCTCGTCTTCCCGGTTGTGAATTTCACTTAACCGTTCAACACTCAATTTAGCATCCTGTGCTGCCTGGAAGAAAGTCAGCAGCTGGTCTACCGGCGCATTCATTTGCCCGATGATATACGAAACGCTCAGCATCATTCCCAATGTCATTTGCCCGTTCAGCACTTCTTTCGCTGCAATAAAAGAAACCAGTATGTTTTTAAGTTGCGTAAAAAAAACAGCACCCGAATTTTGGTATTGCGCCAATGTTAAGGACTGCACGCTTATCTTAAACAACCTTGCCTGCACACGCTCCCATTCCCAGCGGTGCAATGTTTCGCTGTCATTCATTTTTATTTCCTGCATACCGGTAATAATCTCGAACAGGTTGTTCTGGTTGTCACTCATGCGTTGAAAACGGGCATAGTCCAGCTCGCGCCGCCGCTTTAGAAAAAACAACATCCAGCCAACGGACAAAGCTGAGCCGGCCAAAAACAAGCACAGGATAGGGATACTGTAAATACCCAGTACCAGCGCAAATACCAGCAGATTAACAAGTGAGAAAACCGTACTTAATGAAGTACCGGTTAAAAACTGCTCAATGCGGTTATGGTCAGATACACGTTGTGTAATATCTCCCACCATTTTGGTATCAAAAAAACGGATGGGCAAACGCATCAGCTTTCTTAAAAAGTCAGAGATGATCGCAATGTTCACCCTCGAACTAATGTGCAGCAGCAACCACCCCCTGATCATTTCTATGGCAGTATTGCCAAAAAACAAGCACAGCTGCGCAATAAGCATCAGGTATATAAAATGGAGATTGGCCTGGTTAATACCGTAGTCAACAAGGCTCTGTGTAAGAAAGGGAGCTATTAATGAAAGTATACTCGCAACAAACATCCCGAGCAGCAATTGCAGCACATATTTTTGATAAGGCTGCAGATAGCGCAGTAAAAACAGCAGTCCGCGGGTGTTCCGTTTCTCTGCTTCCTGCTCATAAAAAAAAGGAGCCGGTTCCAGTGCCAGTACAATCCCCTGCCCGTCTTCGGTACTTACCCATGCTTTAAGAAATGTAGCCATGGATACCTTTACCAAACCATGACCAGGGTCGGCAATCAGTATTTTACTATTCTTCTTTTTCCTGTTGTAATTCTGTGGCGGCAGCACCACAAAATGGCGTTGGTTCCAATGAAGAATACAGGGCAGCTGCACTTCTTCATCTAATTGTTCAAAGGTGAGTTTTGCCGCAATGCTTCGCAAGCCTATTTTATCAGCAGCTTCACTAATACCTTTCAATGAAACGCCTTCACGTGTAATATTCGAATATTCGCGCAGTGTTTGCAATGAATAGTGTTTTCCATAATACCTGGCAATCATTCTCAAACAGGTAGGCCCGCAGTCCATCTGGTCTAACTGCCTGTAAACATGAAAGTCTTTTCTCATCAGGGAAATTGGAGTTGGTGTTAGTATTGGATGCTAACGAAAATAACAAAAATTAATTCATATATAAGGCATTTTTAGGTAGGCCAATATGCATATTCATTTGAGATATCCGGCACCTGTGCAATACCCCTTTTACACGCTGCAAACAGCTACAGCATTGCTTTTGGCAGCATGTAAGCTACATAGTGATGTATAAAATGATAGTAATGACGGATATATGTTGATAGTATTAACTGAAATCTTTCTTAGTTTAGTTGAAAGATATTTCATGAACGACCAGTTTGAAAGTACCATCAGTAGCGGATACAGTTTTAAGGGAGAAGCCGTACAGCTCGGTTGCGGCATTATAAACGGCGAAATTGTACCCGGAACAAAGATTAATATGCCGCTTAAAACGCTGAACCGCCATGGTCTAATTGCCGGTGCCACGGGTACCGGCAAAACCAAAACCCTGCAGTTGATCAGTGAATACCTCAGTGATGCCAGTGTACCGGTTGTGCTGATGGACATTAAGGGCGATCTCAGCGGAATTGCCATGCCCGGTACGCCTAACGATAAAATAAAGGAACGCTACGAAAAACTGGGCCTCCCCTACCAGCCTGCCGGTTACCCGGTTGAACTGCTCACACTCAGCAATGAAAAAGGTGTTCGCCTGCGCGCTACGGTAAGCGAATTTGGCCCCATCCTGTTCAGTAAAATACTAGGATTAAATGATACACAGGGCGGCCTTGTTTCCCTGATTTTTAAATATTGTGACGATCAGAAGCTGCCCTTACTTGATTTAAAAGACTTCATAAAGGTTTTACAATATATTTCCGACGAGGGCAAGGCAGAAATTGAGAAAGCCTACGGTAAAATTTCCACCACTTCTACCGGCACCATCCTCCGCAAGGTGATTGAGCTGCAGCAGCAGGACGCAGATATCTTTTTCGGCGAACCCAGTTTTGCCGTAGATGACCTGCTGCGCATCAGCGATGATGGCCGCGGCATGATTCATATACTGCGGGTAACCGATATGCAGAACAGGCCCAAGCTGTTCTCCACCTTTATGCTGCAGCTGCTGGCCGAACTGTATGCCACCTGCCCTGAAGAAGGCGACCTCGACAAACCCAAACTGGTATTGTTTATTGATGAAGCCCACCTGTTGTTCCAGGAAGCTTCAGACGCCCTGCTCGAACAGCTGGAAACAGTGATCAAACTCATCCGCTCCAAAGGCATCGGTATATTCTTTTGCACACAAAACCCGCAGGATGTGCCGGCCGCCATACTCAGCCAGCTGGGTTTAAAAATTCAGCATGCACTGCGTGCTTTTACTGCGGCAGACCGCAAAACTATTAAACAGGCAGCTGAGAACTTCCCTATTACAGCGTTTTACAAAACCGATGAACTGCTCACGCAAATGGGTATTGGCGAAGCCCTGGTAACCCTGCTTAACGAAAAAGGCGTGCCCACACCATTGGTGCATACCATGCTTTGCTCACCACGCAGCCGTATGGATGTGCTCACTGATACAGAAATAGATGCCGTTGTGCGCAAAAGCAAGCTGGCGCCCAAATACAACCAGACAGTTGACGAACAAAGCGCCTACGAAATATTAACGGCCAAACTGGAAGAAGCAGCTAAAAAAACAGCAGAAGAGGAAACAGAAAAAACAACAAGGAAAACTGCCAAACAGGAACCTGGCTTTTTTGATAACCCTGTTGTGAAACAGGCAGGCCGCACT
This sequence comes from Deminuibacter soli, assembly GCF_003412455.1. Lineage (GTDB taxonomy): Bacteria > Bacteroidota > Bacteroidia > Chitinophagales > Chitinophagaceae > Deminuibacter > Deminuibacter soli. Next base: position 196,235 of record NZ_QTJU01000008.1, read on the forward strand.
GCAGCATCTATCATTACCCGCAGCCTGCTGGGTGCGCTGGGGTTAGGCGGCAAAAGCAAGAAGCGTATCTGGTAATATCATGCTTTTTGCACCAGGCCCATATCACTCATCCTGATCTTTTGCTCGGCCAGCAAAAATTGCACAACCTCCCGGCTTTTGTCTTTGTGAAATGACTGCTGCAGGGTATCCATCAATATTTTTATCTGAATGCCTTCACTATTGAGCAGCCGGTATACCTGCTGCTCAATTTGTTTAAAATCGGTCGTGGTTAGCTTGCCGGATTTTTGCTGCAGGCAATAATCACAGTTGCCGCAATTTTTCAGCCCGGTATCGCCAAAATAAGCCGCAATAAAACGGCTGCGGCACTGCTGCACATCCTGCAGGTATTGCAGCATGGTTGCCACGCGTTGTTTGTATAATTCCTTGCGTTTGAAATACTGGTCGATATTGATATTCACATGCGCAGCAGGCGCCCTGTTCAGCAGGTAACGCAGCTGCGGCGTATCTTTCTGCGGCCAGTAGCTGATAATGCCAAATGCATACAACTGCTGCAGCTGCTGCGTTGCCGCCTCGGGCGATATGCGGCAGAGGCGTGCTATCTGTTTTTCAAATACCGATACGCGGTTATCAAAAATGCCTTCATAAGTGCGCAGCAGGCATTTGATAATGTCATCTGCCTGCGGGTAAGCTTCTTCAAACAAACGCAACTGTGCACGGCTGGCTGTAAACATAACCTGCGAGGGTAAAAACACCTGTTCGTTGTAATCAATATGCCCTTCCTGCTCCAGTGTTTTAATCACGTTCATAGCCAGGTGCACATCAATACTGAAGTTGGTGACAAAATCGTTCAGGTTAAAATCGTAATACACACCTTGTCCGGCACCTACGGGGATGTTCAGAAAATCTGCCAGCGCCTGGTATACTTTCCTGATATCTTCTACGGATGGGTAGCGCACATCAGGCAGCTCGCGTAATGTTGTAATATCCGGTTGCTGGTACAACAATACGGCATAGGCTTTTTTGCCGTCACGCCCTGCACGGCCTGCTTCCTGGTAATAGTTTTCCAGGCAATCCGGCGCATCATAATGCACTACGGTACGCACATCCGGTTTATCGATACCCATACCAAAGGCATTGGTACAAACCATTACCCGCGTTTTGCCTGTTAGCCAGGCTTGCTGTTTGGCATCGCGCTCTTCCTGTGCTAAACCGGCATGGTAGTAATCCGCGCTGATGTCTTCAAGTGACAGTAAATGTGCTACATTTTTGGTTTGCCGCCTGCTGCCGCAATACACCAGTCCGCTGCCGGGCACCGCCTGCAGTATCTCCAGTATTTTGGCAATTTTATTTTCAGGCTTAAACACACTGTACGAAAGATTAGCCCTTTCAAACGACTGCCTGAAAATAGCCGGCTCTTTCATCTTCAGCTTGTCTGCAATATCCTCCTGCACCAGTGGCGTTGCAGAAGCTGTGAGGGCCAGCACAGGCACCCGCCGCAACTCATACCGCAGGTTGGCAATGCGCAGGTAAGGCGGTCTGAAATCGTATCCCCATTGCGATATGCAATGCGCTTCATCCACCGCAATCATACACACTTCTATGGCAGGCAGGTATTCTTTAAACAAGTTCGTCTCCAACCGCTCAGGCGATACATACAAAAACTTGTATGCCCCGCCTGTTGCCTGCTGCAGTACCTGCTGCACTTCATAATAGGTTAACCCACTGTGTAAGGCAGCAGCTGTAATTCCTTTGGCTTCAAGGTTGGCCACCTGGTCTTTCATCAGCGCTATCAGCGGGCTCACCACTATACACAATCCATCCATCAGCATCGCCGGCACCTGGAAGCAAATAGACTTGCCCCCACCCGTAGGCAACAAGGCCAGTGTATCCTTTCCATCCAGCAATGACTGAATGATCTCCAGCTGCATGGGACGGAAGGAATCGTGGTTCCAGTATTCGCGTAATATGTCGAGGGGGGAGGGCATATGTCGGGGGTAGCAGGGTTGTTCAACCTTGCCGAGAATCGAGAATCGACAGTCGAGACCGGAAATCGGACAATCGTTGTCTCGTTAATATTTTACAGGTTATTATAAATCATTTTGGTAAGCATCTGGTAACACCTGAGTAGCAGTGCTCCGGTTTCCTGCAATTGTTCAGTTGTTGTAAACTGCAAAGCTACCGCTATTTCTATTGCCGCATCAATTTCAATAATCGACCCGCGTGCTATTTCATAAAAACGTTTGCGTTCCTGTAAAGATTTACGCGAACTGCCTTCAGCAATATTTAACTGTACAGATAAAGCCGCCCTTCGCAGCTGTTGCGACATCGCAAATTTCTCTTCCGGAGGGAAAGCGGCAGCCAGTTTGTAACAAGCCACCACCAGCAACCGCCCCATTTTATAAACATCAAGCTGCTTATGCGGTAAGGATAAAATCATGTTTTTATTCCAACATAAAAATTTACCGGCGAACACACCTATTCATTTTATACAGACCTGGCCAGTTCACAGCAATGCGCATGTGCCGGTTCACATCAGGCCCCCAATATCCGCTGCGATCAACGGACTCGCTCAGATCATCTCGACTGTCGATTCTCGATTCTCGATCACGACTGACGTCTCACGATCTCTCACGCCACCCTTTTCCACCTCAACCGCACTGAGTTAATCGCCAGCACCACATCGCTCAGGCCCATTACCAGGGCGCCGAAAGATGGGCTCAGTAAACCAAAAGCTGCAACAGGTATGGCGATGATGTTGTATACGAACGCCCAGGCCAGGTTTTGTTTGATGGTGATGAATGTATGCTTGCCCAAACCCAGTGATAGCGGCAGGTACCGCAAACCATGATTCATCAATACCACCTGCGCGCTTTGCATGGCTACCTGCGATGCATCGCTCATGGAAATACCAATGGTAGCTTTTGCAAGGGCAGGTGCATCATTAATGCCATCACCGATCATGGCAGTAGGCGCCTGTTGATTGTACAGCGCAACCCGTTCCATTTTTTGTTCCGGTGTTTGCTCTGCCAGCACTTCATCTATATCCAGCGCAGCAGCTACTTCGCGGCATTTGTGCATGCTGTCACCGCTGAGCAGTATGGTTTTGATGTTGCGTTGCTTAAACCAGCTTAGCACTGTTTTGGCCTCCGGGCGAATGGTGTCGGCTACGTCAATCCAGCCCAGCAGCTGGTTGTTTTTCAGCAGGTATACGCTGTGCAAGGCATCGTCTGTTAAAGCAACAGCCGCTTTGTACGAACCGGCGATATAAGTGTTGCCTTCTTTATCGGTCATCTGCATGCCCATGCCTTTTATTTCAAGTGTTTTGGCCCAACGCAGTTCAGGCCTGGTTTTCCACTCGGCGGCTATGCATTTGGCAATGGGGTGATTGGAATATTTTTCGATGGAAAAAGCAATCTGTTTAAAGGTAGCTTCATCAATACCTGCGCCGGGTACCAACGCAAAAGAAGTGATGTGAAAAGCACCGGTAGTGAGCGTGCCGGTTTTATCAAATACAATCTGGCGAATATCTTTAAACAACTCCAGGCTTTTCGCATTCTTGAACAGGATACCATTGCGCGCTGCACGGCCTAATCCTACAGCTACTGCTGCAGGCGTTGCAAGTCCCATGGCACATGGGCATGCAATCACCAGCACTGCAATGCTGCGCAGTAAGCTTGCCGTAAAGCCTACCGGTGTAAAAAAGTAGTTGATGGCCAAAGTGAGTACTGCTATGCTTAAAACCAGCGGTACAAAAATGGCGCTGATTTTATCTGCCAGCTGCTGAACAGGTGGCTTCTCAGCCTGCGCTTCTTTCACCAGCTGCACAATATGGCTCATCACGGTATCTTCCCCTACAGCAGTAACATATGCTTTGATGCTGCCTTGTTCAACCATACTGCCACCGATAATGAGATCATTCATTTTTTTATCAACCGGTATGCTTTCACCGGTTATAATGGATTCGTTGATGCTGGCTTCGCCGGATAATATTTTACAATCAGCCGGTACATACTCGCCTGTTTTAATCAGCACCAGGTCGCCCACTTTCAGGTGAATGCTTTCTACGGGAAACACATGCTCCTGGAACTGGTCATCAAACGCAATCATGTTGGCCATGATTTTCTGTGAAACCGTGAGCTGTTGCAAAGCAGCCTGTGTGGTGGCTACCGTACGGTCTTCAAGCCAGTTACCAAGAAATACGAGTGTGATAATGGTTGCCGTGGTTTCATAAAACAGGTATTGTTCCGGGTTGGGGCCAAGACTGCCTACCAAACTGTATACAAAAGCCGCGCTGGCACCAATGGTTACCAGCACATTCATGTTGGGTATACCGCGGCGTACGCTGTTAAACGCGCTGCGGCCAAAGAAATCCATCCCCACGATGTATACCGGCAGGGTTAATGCCAGTTGTACCCAGGGATTCATGAGTATGTGTATATGTACACCGGGCAACATATGCAGCAGCAATGGCAGGGTAAACACCAGGCAAAAGGCAAAGCGCTGCAGGTGATTGCGGAACAGTTTTTTACGCGGCGGGGCCTGGTTGGCTTCGCCGGTATCTACATGATAGCCGAGCTTTTCAATGCCCTTCTGTATAGCAGGTTTGGTGGTGCCGTTACCGAGCTCAAAACTCACGTCTCCACCCATGAAGTTTACTTTTACATTGGATAAGCCTTCCTGTTCCAGGTATTTGTGAACGGTTAACGCGCAGTTGGTACAGCTCATGCCGTTGACCTTCCATTTAACTTTTTCCATAAGGCAAATTTACCAAACCGCGGCGAGCTGCATTTTGCGACAACCGGAATATCTTTTTTACCTTGTTGCAAAACCCGGTGTTGGGCTTTTTATTTAGGTTTGCAGCATGGATATCACTTTTCAGCTTCCTGAACTGCCTGCTGTTGCCGCACAGGCCTGGGAACAGTTCGGGCACCGCAAAATATGGCTGCTGGATGCCGGAATGGGCGCCGGCAAAACCACGTTTGTACATGCTTTGTGCGAGGGGCTTGGTGTTACAGATGCCATCAGCAGTCCCACCTTTGCCATTGTAAATGAATACCGCAGCAAACTTGCGGGCACTATTTACCATATGGACTGGTACCGCCTGAAAGATGAAGACGAAGCCATACAGGCCGGTATTGAAGATTACCTGTACAGCAACAGTCTTTGCCTGATAGAATGGCCCAATAAAGCACCCGGTATTTTACCCGATGAAACCGTGCATGTACAATTGCAGGTAGTTGATGCACAAACCCGGCGCCTGATAATATCTTAACTGAATCTCCGCAAAAAGCAGTAGTTTTAACCACCGCGATCCATACAAAAAAAGAAAATAGCACGAACATCTATGCCAGCAGGAAAGCCTATTGTGAGCACTTCTTTCAGTTACGAAACCCTGGAAGAAAAACTGGATATTAAACCGCAAGGCGCAAAACTTACCATCGGTTTACCAAAAGAAACGGCTTTCCAGGAAAACAGGGTGGCATTGATTCCCGAAGCAGTGGCGGTGCTTGTAAACAACGGTCATGAAGTAATTTTTGAACACAAGGCCGGCGAAGGCAGCAAGTATACTGACAAAGACTACAGCGAGGCAGGTGCACGCATAGCCTACAACAAAGCCGATGTATACAAGGCGCCCATCCTTATTAAAAGCGCCCCTATTCTCGAAAACGATCTCCAGCATTTACAGCTTAATCAAACGGTTATTTCTCCTATTCATCTGTCGTTACTGAAAAAAGACCTGATGGAAAAACTGATGGAGAAACGCATTACTGCATTGGGTTTCGAGAACCTGAAAGATGATAGCGGCACCTATCCTATCGTGCGCAGCATGAGCGAAATTGCCGGCAGCGCCGTTATGCTCATCGCAGGTCAGTACCTCGGCAGCCAGGATGATGGCAAAGGCGTACTGCTCGGCGGTATCAGCGGCATTCCGCCTACCAAGGTAATTATCATCGGCGCAGGCGTGGTGGGCGAATTTGCCACCCGTACAGCTCTTGCACTGGGTGCATCGGTAAAGGTGTTCGACAACAATGTATACCGCTTAAAACGCCTGCAGAACAACCTTGGCGTACGGGTATGGACCAGCGTTATTGAACCGCGCATCCTGGCCAAGCAACTTAAAACCTGTGAAGTGGCAGTTGGTGCGTTAAGCAATGAAAACGGCCGCAGCCCCATTGTTGTTACCGAAGAGATGGTGATGAACATGCGCCCCGGCAGTGTGATTATTGATGTGAGCATTGACCGCGGCGGTTGTTTTGAAACCAGTGAAATGACCACGCACGAGAAACCAACTTTTATGAAACACAATGTAATTCACTATTGTGTTCCCAATATCCCCAGCGGCTTTGCGCGCACCGCCAGTCATGCCATCAGCAACGTGCTGATGCCGCTGCTGCTCGATGCCAGCGAAGAAGGCGGTTTTGATGAAATGGTATGGCACAACTTTAACCTGCGCCATGGCATATACCTGTACAAAGGTGCACTCACCAATTTTTACATCAGCCAGCGCTTTGATTTAAAATATACAGACTTGAACCTGCTGATTGCCAGCAGAAGGTAATTCTCCCCTATGGCTTTTCTGCTGATAAAAACGTAAATTTGGAGAAACCGGGTAATATGTTAAGGCAAATTGTGCAAACAACAGATAAATTTTACACGCTGCGGTTACCGGACGACTTGGTAGGTAAAACCGTAGAGGTGCTTGCATTTGAAGTTGATCAGGCCCCTGTTGCTGCAATATCTTTATCAAAGGACGAGCGTATAAAGGCAATACAAAACGGAATGAGTAATTATCGCCTAAGCCTCAAGGATTTTACATTCAACAGAGACGAAGCGAACGATTATGAGTAACAGAGCTGCGCTGGACACGAATGTACTAATATACCTTCACGACACAGATGCTTTAAATAATACAGTATAGTATCTGAATTAATCGCCGGCGAACCGGTCATTCCTCCCCAGGTAATCAGTGAATATTTAAACGTCTGCAAGAAGAAATTTCATTTCTCAAAAACGATGGCTTTATAGGCTTTATCTCATTGGTTGCAGTTTTGTATCATAGGCAAAATTGATCATGGCACCTATAATCATGCACTTGCCTTGGTTACAAAGCATGATCTACAGCTTTTTGATGCTGTTATTGTAGCAACTGCATTAGAAAACAATTGCGACATATTATATTCAGAAGATATGCAACATGGCCAGCTGTTTGAAAATCAACTCCGCATCGTTAATCCTTTCCAATAACAATACTCCCTGAGCCATTGAACTATCAAGCTATCAGGCAATTGCTCCGCTAGTAATCCAGCTCCATCTTCAGCCTGTCTTTCAACTCCTTGATCCAGGGATACTGGTCTGCGATTTTCTCAAAACGCTGGCGGCTGTTCATGGAAATGTGGGCAGGCACGTCTTCCTTGATGCCTTCTTCAATCACAATCTGCAGGGTAATACCGCGGTTATTGAATGCCTGCTGGATATTATCTGTCACCATCATTTTCTCCGCCTCAATAAAACGCTGCTGTACCAGGGCGTTTACGTGCACCGAGAAACGAACGTCTGACTGTATTTCCAGCCTGGCTATACGGAAAGTATTGGACGCCGAGTGTTTTTGCTGGCTCTCCATTTTATCCGCATAATCCAGCCATATCTGCTGCAGCTTATCCATACGCAGCGGTTCGGCTTCTTTTACCTCTTCAATGCGGTACTGGTCACCATATTTTTCGCGCAACGCTTCCAGTAAGCTTTTCTTCGATTTTACAGCTGCTGCCGCAGGAGAAGTTACGTTGGCAGGTGCCTGTGGCTGCTGACGCACCGGTTGCGGTGCCTGTTGCTGCACGGCGGGCTGTTGCTGCGGCTGCTGCGTTTTGGCCTGTGGCTGTGGCAACACGGCTGCGGGTTCTATGTACAATTTCGGCTCAGCAGTTTTACCCGCAGCTGCAACAGCCGCTTTTTGCTGAAACGATGGTATTGCCCTGTATTTGAGCGCTACCGGATTATCAAGCCGTTTTTTTTTAACTACCGAGCCGTTTTCAACGCTCAGTTCCAGTGCCTGCTGTAAAAAGTTGAGTTTGATAAGCGCCAGCTCCACATGCAGGCGTTTGTTACGCGCCATCTTGAAGTTGATCTCAGCCTCATTTAAAATGTTGAGCGCGCTTACGAGATAAGCTGCCGGACTGTTTGCTGCCACAGAAGTATATTTCTGCTGCATGCCGTCCATTACATCGAGCAGTGCTACTGCCCGGGCATCTTTACATACCAGCAGGTTGCGGATAAATTCGGCAAAACCGTTCAGCACCAGGTCGCCTTCAAAACCTTTGCGGTTTATTTCATCATACAGCAACATGGCGCCTGCCAGATCCTGCTGCTGCAGGTATTCCAGCAAACGGAAATAATAATCGTGATCGAGTATATTGAGGTGTTCGAGCGTGTTGCGGTAGGTAACCGTGCTGTTGGTAAAGCTCACAATTTTATCGAGGATACTCAGCGCATCCCGCATACAGCCTTCACTTTTCTGCGCAATTACCTGCAGGGCAGATTTTTCGGCCTGTATGTCTTCTTTGCGAACAATGTCTTCAAGATGTTCTACCGTATCATTCGAGGTGATACGTTTAAAATCGAATATCTGGCATCGGGAAAGAATGGTAGGTAAAATCTTGTGCTTTTCCGTGGTAGCCAGGATAAAGATGGCATAGGATGGCGGTTCTTCCAGTGTTTTAAGGAAGGCGTTGAAGGCACTGGCACTAAGCATGTGCACCTCATCCACAATGTATACCTTGTATTTACCGGCCTGCGGGGCAAAACGCACCTGCTCAACCAGTGAGCGGATATCATCTACCGAGTTGTTGCTCGCAGCATCCAGCTCGTGGATATTCAGCGAAGTGCCCTCGTTAAATGTGCGGCAGGAGTTGCACTCGTTACAGGCTTCGCCATCCGGCTGCAGGTTTTCACAGTTGATTGTTTTGGCAAGAATACGGGCACAGGTTGTTTTACCTACACCCCTGGGACCACAAAACAGGAAGGCATGCGCCAGCTGGCTGTTTTTGATGGCATTTTTTAAAGTGGTGGTAATATGAGCCTGCCCCACAACCGTATCAAATGTCTGGGGCCTGTACTTGCGCGCAGAAACAATGAACTTATCCATATCAGGGTGCAAGATAAGAAGAAGTTACCCGTTTGCCGAAGGCCAACCCGCCCCAAAGCCGGTGGACTTATCCACAAACCTGCCCCGGCAACGTGCATTGCCTGGGTATGGGGTTGGGCCCCTTTCGCGTGGCTGTATCATCGGGACACCGACGCATCGGTGTGCTTAAAAGAAAATGCCGGTGAGGACACCGGCATTCGCAATATGATAACATCACGCATTCTCCAAAGGAGTGCTTCATACAGCTCACCTCGACTTTCGATGGCGTTTACGCCTTATACTCCATCACCGGGTGGCGCTCAAACGGTATATCCTTGTTCAGCATGTACCGGTAGGTGATCAGATGGCGGCTTTGCGTGGCGCCGAGGTTTTTATAAATGTTGAGCATTTTCGGGTTCCAGTCGCCGCCCCAGCCCATTTCGTAGCGGTCGTACCAGCCCTTGTTTTGTATCAGCAGTGCGCCTTCGTAAATCATAAAGGAATCTACGCCCAGGGCCTGGTATTTGGGCACAATGCCAAACGCAACACCGGTAAATACCCGGCAGGCATTATTGCGTTTCATCAGCAGCAGGCGCAGCTTCTGCAGCAGGCCCAGTTTTCCGTTGAAATGTTTGAAGTATTGGTTCAGGTCTGGAATATTGATCCACATGGCAATGGGCTCATCTTTGTAATAAGCAAACCAAATCAGGCGCTCATCCATTATCAGCTTCATTTTGTTGAACAGCTTCACTACCTGCTCTTTGGTTATTTCCTTGGCTTCGCCATGTTGTGCCCATGCGGCATTGTAAACAGTGGCAAATTCTTCCGCATGTTTGTCCAGGTTTTTGATGCTGATATGCCTGGCCTCATAACCGGCCTTGGCTTTAAACTTTGCATGCCGCTCAGGGAAACGTGCAGGCAGCGGGTCGTTTACGCCCATGGCGTAGTAGTACTGGTTGTAGTAGTTCTGAAAGCCAAAACCTTCAAACAACTGCTGGTAGTAGGGCGGATTGAAACCCATACCGTATACGGGTTCTACATCAAACCCATCAACCATGAGCCCCCACCATTTATCACGGTCGCCGAAGTTAATGGGGCCATCCATTGCCTCCATACCCTTGCTTTTAAGCCACTCTGCGGCTGCATTAAACAGCATGTTGGCAGCTTCCTGGTTATTGATACAGTCAAAAAAACCGGCGCCGCCTGTGGCGAACTCCGTTCCTTTATTTACATATTTTGAATTGGTGAAAGCGGCAATACGGCCAATGAGTTTGCCGGTATCATCTTTCAGTATCCAGCGTTTGGTTTCGCCGTATTTGTATAATTTGTTTACCGCGGGGTTAAATACATCGTTCACCTCGCTATCAAGCGGGCGGATGTATTTGGGGTTATGGCGGTTCATCAGCACATTCACTTCAATAAATTCCCTGGCTTCAGCAGCATTGTTCACTTCAATCAATTGCATGTAGCGTCGTTTTTCAGTAACACGAATGTAAGAAAACTATGCCAGCAAGGCATCGCCCCAACGGTTACTGCTATTGTTTTACAAACAGTTTATCGGCCATTTTCGCATCATGACCGTAAATATCCTTCCTGAAGTTCAGCAGCCCGTCCCTGTCTACCCACGCGGTGAAATAACCAATGTATACCGGCACCTGCTTGTTCAGGGTAACCCAGTACTCTTTGTCGCCATGCATAAAGGAATCTATCTTTTCACTCGTCCATTCCGGCTGACCGCGCAGTAAGAATTCCGCCATTTTTTTGGGCTCGGACAAGCGGATACAACCGTGGCTTAGACTGCGGTTCGACTGGTCGAAGAGATCGTGGTTGGGTGTATCGTGCAGGTAAATATCGTAGTTGTTGGGAAACAGGAATTTCACCAGTCCCAGCGAGTTCCACGGACCAGGCTTTTGCCTTACTTCCGGTATGGCTGCATTTTTCCCGCTGGTAATTTCCATGTTGTGCGAGGCCAGGTAATTCTTATCGTTTTCAATACCGGGTAACACTTCTTTTTTCACGATGCTCACCGGTACATTCCAGTAAGGTGCAAACACCACGTACTTGAGTTTGCCGTTAAAAATAACCGTGCTATTGGCCTGGTTGCCTACAATCACATTCATGTCAAACGCATGCGCGCCTGAATCGTACGCGTGCAGCCTGTACTCCGGGATATTAACCAGTATATATTCCGAATCTTCTATCGGCGGCATCCAGCGTACACGTTCCAGGTTAATTAAAATTTGTTGTATCCGGCGGGCGGGCGCAACGTTCAGCTCATCAATCATTTTTGAACCTATCACACCATCGGGCTCCAGCCCCATCCTGCGCTGAAAGCTTCTGGCTGCCGTAAACAGCGTGGAATCAAACAGGTTGGTGGTGTCTTCTTCCGTCATATCGCCCAGCCAGTACAAGCGTTGCTTAATGGTTGCAATTACGGGTAAGTCCATCCCTTTTTTATAGGGCTTGGCGGCTTTGGCAACCGTATCGCTCCAGTCATGTGCTTTTTCCAGCGCCGAATATTGCATCAGGCTTTCTTCCAGTTTTTTGTACTGGTCGTTCAGCGTTACGTATTGCGATGCATCTTTCTTGGTGCGTATCACCGAATCGAGCAAGGCAGAAAGGTCGAGTTTTTTACGCGGTATAAACCAGCCCAGTTCGGTGGCATCAATATCGCTGCCTTTGTACACCTTGGCGGCATACATAAAAAACTGGCCGGTAAAATACAATTCAGCCTTCAGCTTATCGGCCTTGCTGGTTTTGTGGGAAAGGTCGTTTTTACAATGCTCGTACAGTTGTGTAAAGCGGGGATTGATAATGCTGCTGTCCTGCAGTTCAGCAGCGGCATTACCCAGCAGGTTGGCAAAGTTATTGGCCTGCTCGCCCAGCCCGCTGCTGTCGAACCAGGCATATTCGTAATTGCGTTGTTTGTAAAACGCGATATACTGTTCTTCGAACTGTTTAAAAGCGGTATCAGTACTTACAAAATGGTGCAGCTGTGCACTGTCGAGAAAGATGTCGTTGTAAGATGTTTCTTCAGTGATAGAGGTGTCCCTGGTAACGTTTTTATTTTTGGAATGCCTGCTCCTGCAGCCCCATGATACGGCCAGTAACAGTATGCCCGTTAATAAATAAACGCTCTTTCGCATAAGTTGTTTTTTAATGGTAGTCAGCAACTAAATTATTCATATCAATACCGTTCAGGAAGTGTGCAACACTCCGCAAAACAATATGGTTAAGCATTCACCAATAAAGCGGCCGCAACAACGGCAGCAGTTTCGGTACGCAAACGCGTATTGCCCAGCGATACCGGTGCAAAGCTTTGCTGTAATGCCTGTGTTATTTCATTTGTTGAAAAATCGCCTTCAGGGCCAATGAGCAAAAGAACATCATCGTGCAATGTTATTTTATTCAAAGGCTGTTTGTGCCCATCCATTTCGCAATGCGCCACCAGCTTCTGCGTTGCCTGTATTGCAAGCACTTTTTCAAAGGATAATGGTTCGGGCATTTCGGGCAGCCAGGCCTGCTGGCTCTGCAGCATGGCCGATACCAGTATGCTCTGCATACGGTCGAACCGGAAATGCTGACGCTCCGTACGCTCACTCAATAGCGGAATTATCTGCTGTACGCCCATTTCAGTAGCTTTCTCCAGGAACCATTCGTACCTGCCTGCATTTTTCAGCAGCGATACAGCCATGCGCACTTTCCTGTTTACCGCCCGTGGTTGCTGTTGCAGCCCGGTAATTTTTACGGTACAGCTTTTTTTGCTCACTTCCTGTATGCCGGCTGTGTACAAATGTCCCTTCCCATCGGTTAGCTGCAGGGCTGTGCCTGCACGCATGCGCAATACCTGTATGGCATGCTTACTGCTCTCTTCACTCAGCACGTGTAATGTGCTTGTGGGCGTTATATCGGGTTCATAAAAATAAGCTAAAGACATTCAATCGGGATATTATAATAACATTAAACCGCAGGCCGGGGTGGCCGTATTCATTAAAACGGTGCATCTCCTTCAATTCCATCGTCGAACTCGCCGCTGTTCATGCGGCTGCCTTTCTGGATAAAGAATTTGCCGCCCCCATCATCGCCTCCGCCCGGTGCACCGCTGGTACCCAATGGTTTCCAGGTATTGCCACCTGCCGGTGCAGCCCCGCCGCCCTGCGGGGCACCGCCTCCGCCGTTGAACCCGGCAAAATTGTCGTCGCCATCCCATTCTTCAAATTTCTGGATGTGCAGCAAGGCGCGCAGTTTGATGGTTTCGAGCGAACCGTTACGGTGTTTGGCAATACGCACGTGGGTTTCACCACGGGTGCTTTCACCGTTTTCGTTATTCATCACTTCGTAGTATTCAGGACGGTAAATAAACATTACCATATCCGCATCCTGTTCAATGGCACCCGATTCACGCAGGTCACTCAGCTGCGGCATCTTGCTCTCTTTACGGGTTTCCACCGCACGGCTTAACTGGCTCAGTGCAATAATCGGGATATGTAACTCTTTTGCCAATGTTTTCAGGTTTCGCGAAATGGTACTGATCTCCTGTTCGCGGTTGGTTTGCTTACCATCGTTACTGCCGCTCATCAGCTGCAGGTAGTCGATGATAATGAAGCCCACCTTGTGCTTGTTTACCAGCCTCCTGGCCTTGGCCCTGAACTCGAAAATGTTCAGTGCGGCTGTATCATCGATAAAGATAGGCGCCTGCTCCAGGCGTTTAATGCCTTTTGAATGCAGCTGCTGGTATTCGTAATCTTCCAGTTTACCGCGGCTGATTTTTTCAAGCATAATCTCGCTCTCGGCACTTAAAATACGCTGCACCAGCTGTGCAGCACTCATTTCCAGTGAGAAGAACGCTACCGGTGTGGGTTTGGTGGGGTTCATGGCAGCGTTGCGGATAAGGTTAAGGGCAAATGCCGTTTTACCTACCGCCGGCCTTGCCGCCAGAATCACCAGGTCAGATGGCTGCCAGCCGTATGTAACCCTGTCTAGCGAAGGGAAACCGCTGGGCACACCCGAAATATCTTCGGTTTTGTTGCGCAGTTCGTCAATACGGTTAATGGTTTTGGCCAATGCGCTGCCAATATCGTCGTAGTTCTTTTTGAGGTAGTTGTTGGTAATGTTGAACATCTTTTGCTCTGCATCATCGAGCAGGTCAAATACGTCGGTGCTGTCTTCATACGCATCACCGATAATTTCACCGCTGATACGGATCAGTTCGCGCTGGATGAACTTCTGCAGCACAATACGGGCGTGTGCTTCAATATTCGCAGTAGATACAACCGCGTTGGTTAATTTGGTAATGAAATAGGGGCCGCCAACAATATCCAGTTCTTCCTTGCTTTTCAGCTCTTCCACCACGGTGAGGATATCGATGGGCATGCTTTTCTGCGCCAGGGTCTGGAACGATTTGAATATGCGCTGGTGGGCATCTACATAGAAACACTCTGCCTTAATAATCTCGATCACGTTATCAAACGCACTTTTCTCGAGCATAATGGCACCGAGTACGGCCTCTTCCAGTTCCCTGGCCTGCGGTGGCACTTTGCCATACACCATTGTACTCAGGTCTACCGAGGGCGCTTTGCGGCGTCCTTTCCGGTCTTTGTTAACGTTTCCTAGTTCCATTTACACGATAAATTTTCAACGGGTTAGTAAACTTATGTTCACTCGGCTTTCCCGGGGGCTAACAGCTCAGTTACGTTATTGACCAGACTAAACAACCAGTGTCTTTCATAATAAAGTAGAATCGCATCCCGCAAGAAAAGGACGGCGAATATAGTGGGAGAAAATTTGCTGCGGAAAAAATTAATGGCCGAAAATACATCTATTTCAACGCACAAACTACGCACACCACAGGCCGGTTTATTCACTGCATTACAGGAGTTTTCCACCGTAATAGGGCCATTTCCACACAATTTATAAAAGTTTTCCCATCTTTTTTTAAGTATTGCACATGCCCTTGTGCAGAAAGATTTTCATGACCAGGAGGTATAAATCAACGATTTTTATGTAGTATTTATACCAAACGTTTTAACAACAGCTTCGCAGGCTTTTGGCCGAATTATAGAGAATAAACCTATTTTTGCGCTGCCAGATACCAATCATCTGGTCTTTTTTTTGTCAACAGGCAGGCTATAAACTGACGGCATGATTCATCCACATACATATATTCATCCTAACGCCAAACTGGCGCAGAATGTAAAAATCGACCCTTTTACAGTCATCCACGAGGATGTTGAAATAGGGGAAGGTACCTGGGTAGGCAGCAATG
Source organism: Deminuibacter soli (assembly GCF_003412455.1). Taxonomy (GTDB): domain Bacteria; phylum Bacteroidota; class Bacteroidia; order Chitinophagales; family Chitinophagaceae; genus Deminuibacter; species Deminuibacter soli. Next base: position 211,618 of record NZ_QTJU01000008.1, read on the forward strand.
TTACTATCATGGAAGGCGCGCGCATTGGCAAAAACTGCCGCATTTTTCCGGGTGCCGTTATTGCCGGCATTCCGCAGGACCTGAAGTTTGACGGGGAAAAAACCTATGTGGAAATCGGAGACAACACCACCATCCGCGAATTTGTAACCGTAAACAGGGGCACCAAGGTTCGCGGTAAAACCACCGTGGGCGACAACTGCCTGATACAGGCGTATTGCCATGTGGCGCACGACTGCTCTGTAGGCAACCATTGCATTATGAGCAATAACACCCAGCTGGCCGGGCACGTGGTGCTGGGCGACTGGGCCATTATAGGCGGCGTAAGTGCCGTACACCAGTTTGTACGCGTGGGCAGCCATGCATTTATCGGCGGCGGCAGCCTGGTAGGCAAAGATGTGCCTCCCTACATTAAAGCCATGCGCAACCCGCTTAGCTACAGCGGCGTAAACAGCGTGGGTTTAAAAAGAAGGGGATTCAGCCTGCAGCAGATCAATCATATCCTCGATATCTACCGCATTATTTATAACAAAGGCATGAACATTTCTCAGGCCCTCGAATTTATTGAAGAGGAAATGCCTGCAAGCGATGAACGTGACGATATTGTTACGTTTATCCGTGAAAGCGGCCGCGGCATCATCAAACGCTATTCTGCGAACGGCGTTGCCGAAGAAGAAGATTAAAACAATACCAACCGCTGCGGCAGCCGCAGCAGTTGGTATATACCCAATAGTATCAAAATTTCCCTTTCACAGCAATGATTATTGAACTGTCTGATGCCGGCAAAAGATTTAACCGGGATTGGATATTCCGGCATATCACCTATCGCTTTACAGCAGGGGAAAGTTATGCTGTAACCGGCTCCAACGGCTCGGGCAAATCAACCCTTTTACAGGTGCTGGCCGGCAGTATGGATGCCAGTGAAGGGAAGGTGGCTTACACCGCCGCAAGCGGCCCGCAGATACAGCCAGACGCAATTTTCCGCCAGCTGGCTATTGCCGCGCCTTACCTTGAACTGATTGAAGAACTTACCGCACTCGAATTTCTCACCTTTCACGCAGGCTTCAAGCCCTTTATGCTGGGCATTACACCGCAGCACATTATTGCCGAACTGGGCATGGAAGCTGCTGCCGGTAAACAGATACGCTTTTACAGCAGCGGTATGAAACAACGCATTAAACTGGCCCAGGCCATTTTTGCCGATTGCCCCCTGCTGCTGCTTGATGAGCCCTGCACCAACCTTGACCAGGCAGGTTATGCCCTGTACCACAGGCTGATTGAAAAGTATGCAGGCAGCAAACTGGTGATCGTAAGCAGCAACGATGTAAACGAATACGACTTTTGCCGTCACCAGCTGCGTATCGCCGACTACAAATAAATTGTTCCCGCCATCACTGCCTGCGGCATGTGCCGCAAAAAAAAAGATTGCTTAACTCAGCTTATCGCATTTTGGTGTAATTTCACGGCTCATTTTAAACGAGCAACCGAATTATGGCCGAAGTGATCTTAATGCCCCGCCTAAGCGATACCATGACAGAAGGTGTGATTGCTGCTTGGCACAAGAAAGTGGGTGATACCGTAAAGAAAGGCGATTTGTTAGCAGAAATTGAAACAGATAAAGCCACAATGGAACTGGAGAGCTACCAGGAAGGGACGTTATTGCATGTAGGAGCGAAAAACGGTGACAAGTTACAGGTGAACGACCTGCTGGCTATTATCGGCAAACAGGGTGAAGATGTATCGGCCCTGGTAGCCCGGCATTCGAATGGTGGTGCTCCCGCAGCGCAGCCGCAGCCTGAAGCCCAGGCCAGTGCGCCTGCACAGAATGCTCCTGCCCAGGCAAGCGCACCAGCTGCTGCTCCCGGCATTGATGTTCACAATATGGAAGAAGTGGTGCTGATGCCACGCCTCAGCGATACCATGACAGAAGGGGTAATTGCTGCATGGCATAAAAAAGTGGGTGACGCAGTTAAAAAAGGCGATATCCTGGCTGAAATTGAAACAGACAAAGCCACGATGGAGCTGGAAAGCTATAAAACAGGCACCCTGCTTTACGCTGGTGCCCAGGCCGGCGAAAAAATTGCCGTAAACGACCTGCTCGCAATTATTGGCGAACAGGGTAAAATAAATGTTGACCAGGTAGTAGCAGCCCTCAAAGGCGGCGCACCAGCCCCGGCAGCACAGCCCGCACAGCAGACAGCACCCGCAGCCCAGCCACAGCAGGCCCCGGCACAACAGGCCGCTCCTGCAGCAGCGCAGCAGGTTGTAAACGAAGGCCGCATTATTGCTTCTCCCCTCGCCAAAAAACTGGCCGAAGAAAAAGGCATCGATCTTAAATATGTACAGGGCAGCGGCGATGCAGGCCGTATCGTTAAACGCGATGTAGACAGCTTTACGCCATCTGCCGCACCTGCAGCAACCACATCTGCCGCCACACCTGCCTATACTGCACCTTCAGCTCCTGCCGGACAGGTTAGCTTTGAAGACGTGCCGGTTTCACAGATGCGTAAGGTGATTGCCAAACGCCTTGCAGAAAGCAAATTCAGCGCACCTGAATTCTACCTCACCATGAGCATTAACATGGACGAACTGGTAGCAGCCCGCACGCGCATTAACGAAGGCAGCAAGGTAAAAATCAGCTTCAACGACTTTGTGCTGAAAGCAACAGCTATTGCACTGAAACAGCATCCAAAAATCAACAGCAGCTGGCTGGGCGATAAAATACGTGTTAACCACCATGTAAACATTGGTGTTGCCGTAGCAGTAGAAGAAGGCCTGCTGGTACCTGTAGTTCGTTTTGCAGATGGTAAATCGCTGAGCCAGATTTCTGCTGAGGTAAAAGACTACGCACAGAAAGCAAAAGATAAAAAACTGCAGCCGGCCGATTGGGAAGGCAGCACGTTCACCATTTCTAACCTGGGTATGTTTGGTATTGACCAGTTCACTGCCATCATTAACCCGCCTGATTCCTGCATACTCGCTGTTGGCGGTATCAGCCAGGAGCCGATCGTTAAAAACGGTGAAATCAAAATCGGCAATATCATGAAGCTCACCCTTACCTGCGACCACCGCGTGGTTGACGGTGCTACCGGTGCTGCTTTCCTGCAAACGCTGAAAGGCCTGCTCGAAGAGCCCCTGCGTATGCTGATCTAAGTTTGAAGTTGTCATCCAACCATACAAGCCCTTCCGCTAAACCGGAGGGGCTTTTTTTGCCCCCCCAACTGCCGCTCCCGAAGATTCCGTGACCCGGCTCTCTTTCGTATAGCCCTGAACTGCACTCAGCAGCCATTTTAGCCGTCTTTTTCCCGGGCAGGGTATTTTTACCCATAAAGCGCACAAAAGCGTTGTATGGCTATGCAAAATTCGCAGGAGGCAGATTTATACTAATTGGTAAATCAGTATTTGGATAATATAATTTCCTGGGCTTTGCTTTTCAGTTGCCGTAAAAAGACATCCCGATCCAACATATCTGCCCTGGAAAATGCGCCACCGTATATCGTAGTGTATAAATGCCCGTTTTCATCAGCAATTTCAATTGAGACAGGATCAAAATAATGATGCTGTAAATGAGATACATGCCAGCGCCTGAATAACCGCTGGCGTTCTTTTCCCCTGCCGTCTGACGAATCGCATACAAAAATGAGCGCACGCTCCTGGCTGTCGAGGAATTCATTAACCAAAAAGGCGATGGTCGCCGAGATCTCATTATCAAGGGAAATGGCAGGATATATTCCGGCTGCACGCTCATTGTGGCGGACATCTATAAAGTCAAACTCAAATTCATAGATGTCAAAATCGTAAATACCCAATAGTGGCGCCTGTTGACGCAAGGCTGCATTTCTATTGCTGAAAAAGCATTTATAAAGTAAGCCCTGATTAGTGTGGAAGACGTAGCTCCCATTAGGTTGCAACGATAGCGGGTACATCAAAAAAATTAGCAGGAAGGTTGGTGGTTCAGTTTAACCGGAGTGCTGATTTTATCCTTGTATTTTTCAAAAAAGGCAGCATCATCTCCGCTTTTTATGGCTTTTCGGAAAGCATCTTTCTCGGCCATCATTCTTTTGATAGCCTCATGCGCTTTCGAATTTTTCTTTATGGTAATCTTGATGGACATTACTGATAGACTGTTTACAAATTACGCAAAAAAAGCGCGTTTAGTAGCGTTCATTTTAGTGGATAGCTATAAAAAGCTGACTATAAACGTCTTACTGCAGTTTTTGCTGTTGTTGCTACAGGGCCTTTGCAATGCAGGTATGCCATAAAAAAAGCTTCCCGTAAGAGAAGCCTTTTATTATCGAGGGCGTCAAAATTAATTGTCGTCATCTTCGTCGTCATCATCATCTTCATCGTCGTCATCGAAGTCATCATCTTCGTCATCTTCAACAGAAGGATGGCTAACGGCGGTGGTGGGATCGACTGTGTCAGTATCCTCTTCATCGTCCAGGTCAACGGTATCGATGTCCTGGCTAACAGGTTTTTCGTCGTGTGCTTTAGGCGCTGTTTTTTTAGCGGCTTTTTTGGGAGCGGCTTTCTTTACTGCTTTTTTAGGAGCAGCTTTTTTGGCGGCCTTCACTGCTTTTTTAGCGGCTTTTGGTGCAGCTTTGGGAGCGGCTTTTTTAGCTGCCTTTGCGGCTTTAGGGGCAGCTTTTTTTGCGGCTTTCTTAGGTGCGGCCTTTTTAACAGCAGCTTTTTTAACAGCGGCTTTCTTCACCACTTTTTTGATTGCTTTTTTAGGAGCGGCTTTTTTTGCAGCCTTGGGAGCAGCTTTCTTAGCGGCTTTTTTTGCGGCCTTAACAGCCTTTTTAGGGGCTACTTTTTTGGCAGCTTTTTTAGCGGCTTTAGGCGCTGCCTTTTTAACGGCTGCTTTTTTCACAGCTGCCTTTTTGGGGGCAGCTTTTTTCGCAGCTTTCTTATTTGCTTTTGCCATGGGATGAGTTATTTAGTAAATATTAGTAGGAAAGTTAAAAACAGATTCGCATATTCAAGAATATAAATAGTAATATTTTTTTCCACCGTTTATTCTATTCACTGCATCAGCACTGGTTTATAGCGCATCGCGCAACATTCTATCACTTTTATCGTTTTGTAAATGCACCAATATTGGACCGATATTTGACTATTGCACTATATCATTATCCATACTTCGTTATCGAAGCTATTTCCGTGCCACAACATTGATTTGCCATATCAACCAACGCCCCCTGAACCCTTCCATGCTTAATGCATGAATTGCTATGCCCCTTTACCGGTAAGGGTTTCAGCGATTCATTTGATTTCGTATTTAACCCTTTTGGCTTTCAACCCTACGCTCGTGTAAAACCTAAACAACACCTTACACAGTACATTGTATGATACAATTGAGGCAAATTATTGTTACCACATTTACCCGCATCTGTTCCCGACAGCAGCAATGGCTGCTGCCGTTTTTTTGCATGGCGCTGCTTACTGTATCCGGCAGCAGCAAACTGGCTGCACAGCAACTGCAGGCTTTGCATGGTTCTCCCTTTGCAGGAAGCCTTTCTACCGATTATAACCCTGCCACCATTCTGGATGCCCCGTACCGCTGGGATATTACCCTGTTTGGGGTGCAGGGCAAAACCATCACCAATGGTTTCCGGGTTACCAATTACAACCTGTTTAGCAATATTGACAGTGCCGATACAAAGGCTAAGCCCGGCTATTTCAGGCGCTACCTGCACGGCAGCTATTCCCTTAACCTGCTGCATGCGCAATACCGTATAGATCATAAGCAGGCCGTGAGTTTCGGCGTTAACCTGCGCAACTATGTTCATGGTTCATCCACCCCGTTTTACTTCAATGGCTACTTCAAAAACTCGGTTGATTTTGTAAACCAGAACAGCAAAACACCCTACTATGGCGGCAATGCACAAACCAGCAGCTGGCTCGAATACAATTTCGGCTACGCCCGCATCCTGCACGAAAATGAAGTAGGCCGCTGGCAGGCAGGTGTGCAGCTGCGCATTATGAATGCGGTATCGGGCGCCAATTCACGCGTTAATAATATTGTGGTTACACCCGATAAAAACAGCGCGAACGATTATATCCTTTCGCAGGGCAACGGCTATTATGGCTACTCTGCCAACTATGACGCGCTCGACAGTAATCAATCATTCCGGACCAACTACCGCAACTTTTTACGCGGTACCAAATGGGGTGCAGGCATTGACCTGGGCGTGGAATATGTGCGTTATGCAGATGAATACAGCAGCAATTACAACCCCGGCAAAATGCCCGCAGAATACGACTGGAAAGTGGCTATATCACTGCTCGATCTTGGCCGCAACAGCTACAACTACGGCAAATACAGCATGGGCTTCAGCGGCTTCCAGGACAATGTGCAGGTAAGCAGGCTTGATTCCACTTTCTCGAAATACCACAACCTGCGCCGGTTAAACGATAGCCTGCGTACCATTGTGAGTGGTTTTGATTCATTAAAAGGCGGCTTTACCATTAATAACCCTGCCCGTTTGCTGGTGAGTATTGATAAAAGTCTGCCCAACAATTTTTACTTCAATGCCGAAGTGCAGCTGCAGTTCGCTTCTACACGCAGTTACTCGCGCATCAATACACGGGAGCTTACCGCAATTGTGCTCACTCCACGCTGGGAAACCAAAACATGGGGTGTTTACCTGCCGGTACAATACACTACGGAAGGCAATACCTGGATAGGCATGGCGGTAAAGGCCGGCCCGCTGATTGTTGGCCTGCATAACCTTGCATGGCTGTTCAGCAAATCCGCATTGCCCAATGGCGGCGGTTACCTTGCCCTGCAGATACATCCATGGGGCAATCATGAAGATGACAACAGTTATCCTTGCCCGAGATATCCCAGATAATACTTCTAATTTTTCAATAAATTTTGAAATTTCAGAAACACAGTTTAGTTTTGAGCCATGAAGTTGCAGGAAGCAAAACAACAATTTATTCAGAGCTGGGGTGTTTTAGGAAACCAATGGGGTATTAACCGTACGATGGCGCAGGTGCACGCATTGCTGCTGATTTCCGAGGCGCCTTTAAGTACAGATGATGTAATGGAGCAACTCAACATCAGCCGTGGTAATGCCAACCTCAATATCCGCGAACTGATGGATTGGGGCCTGGTAGAAAAGATGATTGTTCCCGGTGACAGGAAGGAGTATTTTGTTGCCGACAAAGACATCTGGCAGGTTGCTACCCGCATTATGGCGCAGCGCAAAAAACGCGAACTCGATCCCATGCTGAAGGTACTGAACCAGCTGCAGGAAGTAGAGGGCGACAAAAAAGACCCGGCTATCAAATCGTTTACAGAAACCATCGGCAACATCCGCAAATTTGCCGGTCATGCCGAAAAAACCATCGATACCATTATCAAAGCAGAAGAGAACTGGTTTCTCAACAGCTTTATCAAATTCTTTAAATAATGGTTTAATGGCCGGATGGCTTGATGGTTTCCGGCCATCACTCCCAATTTTCATGTCCCGATTTTCGTTTCGCTATTTACGACTGACAACTCACACTCACGATTCCCGTCCCTGTTGGTTATTTGCACGTAATTTGATACCTTGTTTGTATGAATAGCGCTAAAAATACCGTGGTGCTGGGTGCTTCGCCCAATCCCCAGCGATACAGCTACCTGGCTGTAAGCCGCCTCAAGGCATTGGGATACCCGGTTACCGCGATCGGTAAAAAAGAAGGGCAGATAGGCGATGTAAGCGTTATTACCGATCATCCTGCCCTCACCGGTACCGACACTGTGACTATGTACCTGGGCCCTGCCAACCAGCGTGCCTATTATGAATACATTTTGTCCCTGCATCCCAAACGCATCATCTTTAACCCTGGTGCCGAAAACGAAGAACTGGCCAAACTAGCCGAAGAAAACGGCATTGAAGCCATGTATGCCTGTACCCTTGTGCTGCTTGGCACAGGGCAGTATTAGGGCTGAAATGCCCGGTTTTCCACGCTTGTGCATAAGAACACAATTATTTAATGCGGATTTCCAGCAGTTAATTACGTAACTTCAGAAAACCTCATAAATATGCGTTGGAGAAAATTCAATGGAGAATCCATCCAGCTTCCTATCAAAGATGCAGTAGAAGAGGCCATAAAAAAAGAAGCAGAAAAAGGTACACGCCTGAAGGTTTGTATTGGTACCGACAGCCAGGTAAAAGGTAGTGAAACGGAATTTGCAACAGTAATTGTGTTTCTGCGCGAGCACAATGGTGGCTTTATGTACATCCACAACGAAAAAACAACTCACAAGTACAACATCAAGGAAAGAATGCTGGTAGAAGTAGCCAAAAGCATTGAAATTGCTTACGAGCTATGCAACCTGTTTATTGCCTATGATGTAGACATGGAGGTACATGCTGACATTAATACCAATCCGCAGTTCAAAAGTAATGATGCCCTGCGCGAAGCGATGGGCTACATCCTGGGTATGGGCTTTGCCTTTAAAGCCAAACCCGAAGCATTTGCCAGCAGCTGCTGCGCAGATAAAGTGGTAAACTAAATTTACCCGGTGCAACGTTTTATTACAGGCAATCATCAATGCTTGTAATAAAACGATTGTATGCAACTCCTCAAAACACTACTATTCATTGCAGCGCCGGTATTGCTTGCCGTTGCCTGCAATAAGGATCACCTGTCTGATAAATCTATCAACGACTTCAACACGCAAACCGGCTCCTGGCGCAGGATAGGCTATGCCAGCGAAGCAGGCAGGTATGTTTTTACCCCGCTTAACGAGCCTTTTTACATACAGCTGATGCCCAACGGGCGTTGCATATTCAGTACAGATACCTCAAAAGAATGCGGCACCTGGCAACTCAAAGATTCTACATCACGCCAAATATTGCTGGTGCAACTTGCCGGCAAACCGGAATGGAGCAGTTATATAGGGTACCAGCACGATACGCTGACACTTGCCCCCCTTTACGGAATTAATGCCGAGATCAGTTACTACCTGCACGCTGACCACACGGCAACGCCCTGCCCACAATAATTACCGGCCCATGCAACGCTTACTGTTTATTTTACATCAGCACTGTAATAAAACGATTGTATGCAACTCCTTAAAACACTGTTACCCCTTGCACTGCCGGCATTGCTTGCCGTTGCCTGCCATAAAGATGAAGCCGATGATATCATCCACGACCCGGCGCTGCAAAGCGGCTCCTGGCGCATAATTGGTTCTTCAGGCGGCATCGGAGGATTCCCGTTTACCGCTTACGCAGGCAAGCCCTTTTACCTGCAATTCAATGCAGGCAACGGCTATACCTTCAGTACGGATACTTCGCAGTTATGCGGCACCTGGGAGGTAAAGGATACACTGCAAGTGGCGCTGCTGATTACCAAAACTTCCGCGACGGATTATCCGCAACGGTCCGTTATTTCCATGCGCCACGATACACTAACCTTAACCGGTTACGATTACACGGATGCGCAAACAGCCTATTATGTACATTCCAGTCACCAGGCACAACCCTGCCCGCAATAACGCTTGTTGCAGCTATACTATAAAAACAAAAGCCGGCTTGCAGCCGGCTTTGTTGTATCTGTATGGATAAACGCTTTTTATATTAGTGTTTGAAATGACGCATGCCTGTCATCACCAGCACCATGTTATTTTCCACGCAATAGGCAATGCTGTCTTTATCACGCACAGAACCGCCCGGCTGAATAATTACTTCCACACCAGCCGCATGCGCCATTTGCACACAGTCGTTAAAGGGGAAAAATGCATCAGAAGCCATTACTGCACCTTTCAGGTCGAAGTTGAACTGTTTGGCTTTGTCCAGCGCCTGGCGCAGGGCATCGATACGGCTGGTTTGGCCACAGCCTTTACCCACCAGCTGTTTGTCTTTCACCAGTGCAATGGCGTTGCTTTTTAAATGCTTGCAGATGATGTTTGCAAACACCAGGTTGGCTTTTTCATCTTCGGTAGCTGTTCTGCCGCCTTCTTCTTTCCATTCCTGGAAATTGCCCTTATCGGTATCCTGCACCAGTGTACCGTTGAGCAGTGATTTGTACTGGCTGCCGGCAGTGGCTTTCAGTTCTTTCAGCTGCAGCAGAATGCGGTTCTTTTTGCTTTTCAGTACCTGCAGTGCATCTTCATCAAATGCAGGTGCAATGAGCACTTCAAAGAATATTTCGTTGATGGCTTCAGCTGTAGCCTTGTCAACCGTGCCATTGGTTACCAGCACACCGCCGAATGCACTTTCAGGGTCGCCTGACAGGGCTGCATCCCAGGCGGTTTTCACGGCATTTCTTGCTGCCACGCCACATACATTGGTGTGTTTGATAATGGCAAACACAGTGTCTTTACCGGCTGCGGGCGCTTCAAATTCAGTGATCAGCTGAACGGCAGCATCCACATCTACCAGGTTATTGTAAGAGAGTTCTTTACCATTCAGCTGGGTAAACAGCTGTGTTAAATCGCCATAGAAAACAGCCTGCTGGTGCGGGTTTTCACCGTAACGCAGCGACTGCTGTGTTTTTTGCTGTACGGTTTGAATGGCTTTATCTGCGTTGAAATAATTGCTGATGGCAATATCGTACTGCATCACAATTTCAAAGGCTTTTGCAGCAAAGGCTTTACGCTGTTCGATAGTGGTAGTGCCTTCCTGGCTGTTCAGCAATTGCTCCAGCTGAGCGTAATCGTCTTTGGCGGCCACCACTACCAGGTCTTTGAAGTTTTTGGCAGCAGCGCGTATCATGGAAGGTCCGCCGATATCAATTTTCTCGATGATGGCTTTTTCTTCGGTAGTGCTGGCCAGTGTTTCTTCAAAAGGATACAGGTCAACAATCACCAGGTCTATTTCAGGAATGTTGTATTGTTTCATTTCCTGCAGGTCCTGCGGCTCATAACGCCTGCCCAGGATACCGCCAAATACAGCGGGGTGCAGGGTTTTAACGCGGCCGCCAAGAATGGAAGGATACGTGGTTAAACTTTCAACCGGCACGCAGGGCAAACCCAGGTCTTCAATAAATTTCTGTGTTCCGCCGGTAGAGTAAATGGTGATACCCAGGCGGTTTAACGTTTGCACAATAGGCGCCAGGCCGTCTTTATAGAAAACAGAAATGAGGGCAGACTGGATTTTTTTTTGCATGACTGTATATTATAGTTGTTTAACCAATTGAATGCGCGGCTGTTAGCAGGGGTTACTGTTCACAGGGATGCTACAAAAGCGCCTTGTTCAGGAACAGAATGAAAGCGCAAATGTAGGCTGTCGCAATCTTTTTTCCATTTTTGTATTTTCCACAGCGGGTTACTGCTGTCGAAAACCAGTTGTTTGCAGTGAAACCATTGCTGCAGCTGGGCTACAGTGCAATGCGGGCTGTTAGAAAGGATGAGAATATCCACACTATAATTGCCTGTAAACGAATCAACTTTAAAGTCTGCCGGTAAAAACCCGATGATTTTGCCGTGGTACCGGTATAAAAAATGCCTCAGCACATGGGTTTCATCAATACCCAGCTGGGTATGTGCAGGCAGCAGTACCGATTGCTGCAACTGGTGGTTGATGGTTACTGCCGCATCACACTTCAGCCAGCTGGTACGGCCGGTGACCAATTCTGCAGCAGCTGTTCCGGGAATATTGTACACCACCATGTATTGCTGCCGCAAACTATGCCAGCGGAAACCGGTTTGTACCAATGCGAGTAGCACCAAACCTGCCACGGCCGGCAGCAACAAATTTCTCCTGGCAAACAGCAGCGCTGCGGCTGCCAGCAACACCACTGCAAACCACAGCAGCAATTCTGCATGGTATACATGCACCTGGCTGATGCGTGCAAAAGGCAACTGCCCCAAGCGCGCCACCAGTGCATTCATCAGCATTACCAGCCAGCCAATGGCCTTACCGCACCACACCGCCAGCGGGGTAATGCACTGCACCAGTAACAGCAGCAGTTCTCCATATAATACAATACCCGACAAGGGCACTACCAGCAGGTTGCTGAATAAAAACAACAAAGGAAACTGGTGAAAATAAAACAATACCAGCGGCAGCGTAAGCACCTGCGCGGCAATGCTCAGCGCCATCAGCTGCCAGATATTTTTCACCAGCCGGTTTTGCGGCAGCACCCAATGACTGATGGGTTTGTAAAACAGTGCAATGCCCAGCACTGCAGCGTACGATAGCTGGAAACCCACATCCCATAAACAAAAGGGATCGTACAGCAACAGGCAACAGGCCGAAGCTGCAAGATTATTGTACGGGCTGTTGACGCGCCCCAGCATGCCTGCCACGGTAATAAACGAAAACATGAGCGCAGCACGCACCACTGATGCGCCGGCACCTGCCAGCAATGTAAACAGCCACAGCACCACCAGCACAAGCACGCCGCGCAGCAGGCGCTGCCAGGGTTTGCGCCGCAGGAAAAATAAGGCACCCATGAGTACACCGTACAGCATGCCCAGGTGCAAACCGCTGATGGCAATAATATGCACCAGCCCTGTATCGCTGTAGCTTTGCAGCAGGGTTTTATCCAAATCGTTGCGATAGCCGATCAGCAATGCTTCTGCCAGCGCGCTTTCGGCTTTGCCGGGAATGCGGTTCTGCAGCAAACGCACCACACTGCCCTGCATGCGGTACAAATACTGTTGTACCAGGCTGGTATGGCCGGGTGGCAGCACTACATAATCTTTTCTTTGCAGCCATACCTGGTGGTACATGTTTTGAAAAGCACAATAACGACTGTAGTCAAACCCGCCTGGGTTACCGCTGTTCTGCACACGTTGCAGCGATCGTGTAAACAGCAGCCGGCTGCCAGTCTGCAGCGGGGTGGTTGCGCTGTCTTTTTGCAGGTACAGGCATAGTTTGCCGGTGGTTGCTTCCCACCCCCGTTTGGTTTTAATACCCAGCACACGGGCAGTGGCGGTATAACTGGTTTGTTTTAATACAGGCGGTTCAATTATTTCAACATATAGTGTGTTGCCGGGTTGGTACAGGTGTCCAAACCAGTTGTTTTTATTGCGTACATCTTTGCAATACACCACGGCACAGCCTGCCAGCAGCAGCAACAGTAATATACCTGTGCCCTGCAGCCATGTATACCGGTAACGCATTACCATGGGCAGGCGAACAAACAGCAACAGCAGTAACAGCAACAATAAGGAAGCACCCAGCAAGAGCCAGGCTGGCAGGGGCATGTACCATTGCAGTACAATACCTGCAATAAACGCAGGCGCTATTTTAACAAATGGCTGTGTTTGAATGGTGGCGGTAATTCCGGTTAGCATAGATAAATGTAACCAACACCGGCAGATTTGTCAAGTCGGTTTGTATGCTATCTTCGCTCCATGCAGTTTGAAAAGGTTATCGGGCAACAGGAAGTTAAACAGCACCTCTCCGAAATGGTGCAGCACAACAGGTTAAGTCATGCCCTGCTGTTCCTGGGCAAGGAAGGCAGCGGCTCCCTCCCGCTGGCACTGGCCTTTGCCCAGTACGTGGTGTGTGAAAAAGTGCAGGCCATTAACCGCCCTGCAGCCCCTGCCGGCCCCTCGCTTTTTGGCGAAGAACCTGCACCTGCGGCCCCTGCACAGGCGCCCACGGATGCCTGTGGTGTTTGTGCGGCCTGTGTAAAAGCGCAGCAGCTCATCCACCCCGATATTCATTTTGCCTACCCGGTTATTCCCAAAAAGAGCGGCGATAAGCCCACCAGTACCGATTATATTACCAACTGGCGCGAATTTGTAAAGCAGCAGCCTTATGGCAATTCGTTTGACTGGCTGCAGCTGATCGGTGCAGAAAACAAGCAGGGGAATATTACGGCCGAGGAGTGTAATGATATTATCCGCAAACTGAGCCTCAAGAGTTTTGAAAGCGAATACAAAATACTGGTATTGTGGATGCCCGAATACCTGGGCAAGGAAGGCAACAAGCTGCTGAAACTGATAGAAGAACCGCCACCGAATACCCTGTTTGTGTTGGTGGCCGAAAATGAAGAGCAGATACTCGCTACCATTTTAAGCCGTTGCCAGCTGGTAAAAATTCCGCTGCTGGAGAATGCAGACATAGAACAAGGTCTCATACAAAACACCGGCGCTGCGCCCGATGCAGCACGCCAGGTAGCCGGTATTGCGGAAGGCAATTACCGCGAAGCCCTGCAATTAATACAGCATGCTGATGCAGACTGGCAAACCCTGCTGCGCGAATGGCTGAATGCCACTTTGAAGGGCGGACCGGCAGCCCAGGTGAAATGGATTGAAGAAGTAAGCAAGATGGGCCGTGAAAAGCAAAAACAGTTTCTGCGTTATTTTAACCACCTGCTGGAACAGAGCATCCGCATACGCGTAATGGGGATTGACAAGGCGTTTTTACCTGAACAGGAAAAAGATTTTGCACAGCGCCTCAACAAAATTGCCTCGGTAAGCCAGCAGCAGGTGCTTATTGAAGAGCTGGATAAGGCGGCTTATTATATTGAAAGAAACGCCAATGCCAAAATGCTGTTCCACGCCCTTACCATCAAACTTTACCATATTATTCAGGATAAAGCGCTATTTTTGATTGAGTAGGTGTATTCCGTTCAATCGGTTTACACCCCGACGGAGAGATTTTGTGAAAGTGCCTGGTGAACCGCTTTGTTAAGTGTTTATCATATAATACGTTGACATACACTACCCAAAAAGTCTAAGTGCGGCCGTCTGCAATGCTGTAGAACTGCCGCCTGCACCTGCCTTTTACCGTCTTCCGCCTTTTTATTTAACCAATTGAACTATGTAAATACATCAATATGGGATGTGGATCATGTGGAACGGGTAAACCCGGCGGATGCAAGAGCAACGGCGGATGCAGCACCGGTTCCTGCAACAGGATGAATGTACACGACTGGCTGGTTAATTTACCCCTGAGCGATGTGGACGATGCATGCAAAATTGTGGAAGTAAGTTTTAACCAGGGCAGCCGCAAAGAATTTTACCGCAATACTTCTCTTCAGCATTTTGAAAAAGGCGAATATGTTACCCTCGAAGGCGTTAGCGGCTTTGATGTGGGTGAAGTTTCCCTCACCGGCGAAATGGTTCGCCTGCAGATGAAGAAGAAGGGGGTAGATGAGTTAAACAGCGATATCAAGAAGGTATTACGCCGCAGTACCGAAAAAGACCTGGAGTTGTTTCAGCTGCACAAGGGGCGTGAAAAAGACGTACAGGCCCGCAGCCGCGCCATTGCCCGCCAGCTGAATTTACAGATGAAACTGAGCGAGGTGGAGATACAGGCAGATGGCAAAAAAGCGACTTTCTTCTATACCGCTGATGACCGTGTGGATTTCAGGGAGCTGATTAAGATTCTCGCCTCTGAGTTTAAGGTGAAGGTTGAAATGCGCCAGATAGGTATTCGCCAGGAAGCCGCCAAAGTGGGCGGTATTGGCAGTTGCGGCCGCGAGCTGTGCTGCAGTACCTGGTTAACCGATTTCAAAAGCGTTACCACTACCGCTGCCCGCTACCAGAACCTTAGTATTAACCAAACCAAATTAAGCGGTCAGTGCGGCCGTTTAAAATGCTGTCTTAACTACGAGCTCGATACTTACCTTGATGCATTGCAGCAATTCCCCGATAATGCCGAAACGCTCGATACGGTGAAAGGCCATGCTTCGCTGATTAAAAAAGATATCTTCAAAAACCTGATGTGGTATGTTTTGCCTGAAAGCAACAAACAATACCCGCTTACCATTCAGCGCGTGCGCGAAATAAAACGCATGAACCAGCGTGGTGAAAAGGCTACCGAACTGCAGGCTGTAGAAGTAGTGAGCAGCAAGGTGAAAGAAATTGAACCGCAGTTTGTGGATGTAGTAGGCCAGATAAGCCTGCGCAGCCTGGAACGCAACAGCAAAAAACGCAAGGACAAGGAAAGAGAGCAACGCGGTAACGACCAGCGCAAAGGTGGTAATGAACAACGCGAAGCCAAAGACCAGCGTGGCAGTGGCGGTAACAACCAGCAGCCGCAACGTGGTAGTGGCAACCAGCAGCAGGGTGCACCTAAACAACAGCAGCCGCAGCAGAAACAACAACAGCAGCCGCAAAGGCCACAACAACCAAAGCCCCAGCAACAGCAAGGTGGTGGTAACAATAATAATAATGGTGCCCAGCAAAGGCCGCAACAGCCCAAACAGCAGCACCAGCAAAGGCCGCCGCAACAGCAAAAGCCACAGCAACCCCAGCAACAGCAACAAAAGCCACAACAACAGCAAAGACCGCCACAACAAAAACCACAGCAACCCAGGCCGCCGCAGCAGCCACCACAACAAAAGCCGCCGCAAAAGCCTACTGAATAATAAGCTAAAAGCCGTTTCTTACATACAGAAGCGGCTTTTTTGTTGCTGTTACGCACAACACATTTAACGCACACATCATTCGCTGTGTGCACTTTTTGCTTTGCCCGGTACATTTCCCAGGCAACCCCAAACATCCGTACATACCCTCCTATCAATTATTGTAATCATTTATAAGGCAATACGTTAAAGCATATTGAGAACAAAGTTCCACAGCGTATCCCACCTGATTGGCACGGTCTTAGAATCATGGTAGGTGGAGTTCAAAAACTATACACTATGAAAAAGACATCGATTGCAATTATGGCTGGTATTATCAGTCTCGCAAGCCTTAAGGCAACTGCACAAAGCACCACATCGGCAACTACCAACACCAACCCGGGTGGTATTTATTTGAAAGGTGGCTGGAACCTGGCAAACATTTCAACCAATGGCGACGGAACCATAAGTGACAAACACACTTTGTCGTCTTTTAATGTTGGTGTGCTGGGTGACATTCCGCTGAACGATATGTTCTCTGTGCAAACAGGTTTGTTTTTACAGGGCCGTGGTTCAAAGACCGATTATTTCGCAGACCCTAACAACAAGGACAACAACTATGTAAAAACCCGTTTTCGCCCGCTGTACCTGCAGATACCTGCCGACTTTGTAATTAAAGTTCCGTTGAGTAACCAGGCACGTGTGTTTCTTGGTGCAGGTCCTTACGTAGAAATGGGCATTGGCGGTAAATCAAAAGTTGAAACCAATGTAGGCGGCGTGGTTACTACCAGCAGCTCAACCATTAAGTTTAATGATGACGACCCTACCACCGGTGACCAGGAAGGTGCACGTTATGACAGGCTGAAAAGATTTGGCGTAGGTATTAATGCACTGGCAGGTGTTGAATTTAACCGTATTGCTGTAGGTGTTGGTTACGACTGGGGTTTAACCAAAATCAACTCTACACAAACAGACAACGGTGCTAACGACAAAAACAAATACCGCACCTTCAGCGTGAACCTCGGTATCCGTTTGAACTAAGCAGCAGGCCGTAGCTAACTTCACAGTCTTTGAAAATAATTGACAGAGACGTACTATGAAAACACATTGAATTTCCGTATCCCTTGTACAAACTATAACCCGTTGTTGACTTGCATCAGCAACGGGTTTTCTTTTTATCGTGCCTGTGCGATGTATTTCTTTACCGTTAAATAGTTTACCAGCCACAACACCAGCAATATCAGTAAGGCAGCTGCAAACGTGGTGTAACTGGTAGCTGCCGGCAGGTAAATACTTTTGCCCTGTAAAAAGCCGGCCATCAGCCATTGCAATATGGCAACCGCAACCAGCACAATTACCGTGATAATGATATTGGGCGGAAAAAACTGCCGCATCAAAAAACGCTGCAATTGCCGCGGTGCAGTACCCAGGGTAACCAGCAGGGTAATTTCTTCTTTACACGAAGCGATGGTTAACTGTATAAACAGGGTAAATATCAGGATGGCAAACAGCAGCATCATTACACCTGTAACCCAGGAGATATTTACAATCATGTTTACCTGCTGGCGGTATTTGCTAAAGCGGGTTTTGTCGGCATCTGTTTTTAAACCATGCTCCTGTAAATACTTTACCAGTTCAGGATTACCGGGATCTTTTGTTTTGATGATCAGGCGTGAAGGTTTTACCACCTCACCTGTTCCAAAACGTTTATTGGCCCAATCCATAAATTGCTGCGGCACCAGCAACGAAGAAATGCGATCGCTGAAACCAACTACTTTGGCGTAATAGTTTACATTACCTGTTGCGGTACTGATGCTGATTTGTATGGGCAGGCTTTTCACCACATCCTGTGTAAGCTGGGGCAGGTTTTGAGAGGGCGCAAAGCCAAAATTGTAGGCATCCAGGAACATATTGGGTACAATCATGGGAATAAACTGCGACTGATCCGTCCATGCCCAGTCTGCACTGGTTACATCAATAAACTCATCGGGCACGCTTTCAAAAAACAGGTCGGTGCTAAAGGGTATTTGTTCCCCATGCGCATAAATGCGAAAGCGGCTGGGTGTAAGCTGGCCAATGGCGTCTGTAAAAGGCTGCTGCTTTAAACCATTAATATCAGCAGGGCTAAGTTCTGCAGCGCCGATGTTTTGTGCGGTGAGCTGTTTGTTTACCACCAGGAAATTGGCAATACTATCCTGGCTGTTTTTGCTGTACAGCAGGCTGTGGTAATCAGCCTGCAGCTGCACGGCAGAAAGTATCAGCAATAACGCAACAGACAGTCCCAGCACAGCCATTAAAAAGCGGGTGCGGCCTGCGCCTGTGCGGATTAATTTTTTAAGAAGCGGGAACATAGGTATTCTTCCGGGTTTAATGCTTACAACAATAAATTGCGGGTGTAGGCAAAATGCGTGTCTTCATCCAGGTCGGTTAATATAAAGCCAGCCTTGCGTTTGGTGCATTCTGTGGCAATAAGCTCAGCCGCCTTGCCTGCATTGTTGTGGTCGAGATGACTAAAAGGTTCATCCATCACCAGCCATTCAAACGGCTGCACCAGGGCGCGTATAATGGCAATACGTTGCTGCTCGCCATAACTGCAAAGCCCGGCACGCTGGTTAAGCACATGCGCTACCTGCAGCTTTTCGGCCATTGCATCAATCACCGTTGCTTCGTAATAAGGCGGTGCAGTGAGCACGCGTTTCAGTTCAATATTTTCACGAGCTGTAAGGTTAGGAAACAAGCGCATGTCCTGGAATATGATGCTCACGGTTTGCTGGCGCAGTGCGGCTGTTTCGGCAGGCCGGTAATTGCGTAACGATTTGCCGCCCCAGCTCACCGCGCCTTCATAATCGTCGCGCAGCTTGTACAGGGTGTGTACCAGCGTGGTTTTGCCGGTACCGCTGGGGGCCTTTATTTTAACCCATTCGCCTTTGTTAAACGTAACACTGGTATTCCATATATCCGACTTTCTTTGTTCCAGCTTGTCTCTCAGCGGCACGGGCACCAGTTGTTGCAATTGTATCTGCATGTGGCATATCCATTTTTGCGTAAGGCAATATAAGCAACCCGCTTAAAAAAGAAGGCTGCCGTTGGGCAGCCTTCCGTTAATATTTGGTTGTATTAGTGTGCGGGTACCGCAGGCGCTGCGACCGTATCTACCGGTGCTGTTATAAGTGCATCGGCATTCGCCTTTTTCTCTTCTATTTTAGCCAATCGTGCTGAACCTGCACTGAACTTCACAATAGAAGCAAGACTGTTTTCCTTTTCATT
The DNA here is from genome assembly GCF_003412455.1 of Deminuibacter soli. Lineage (GTDB taxonomy): Bacteria > Bacteroidota > Bacteroidia > Chitinophagales > Chitinophagaceae > Deminuibacter > Deminuibacter soli. The sequence goes on from NZ_QTJU01000008.1 coordinate 231,133, forward strand.
CACCGTGCGCATTTCAAAAATGCTCTTCATGGCTTTTCCGTCGTAATTATCGGAAGCGAAATAAGCATCTCTAAATGTTTTCAGCGCCAACTGGTGTATGGCCGTTTTAGTGGTATCGGCAGGTGCAGGTGTAAAGCCGGTCATAATTTTGGCGATGTCAAAATACATGGCCGTTGCGCTTCCTTTTACCTTGTCTTTTACATCGGCAGCCAATGTGGCCTTGCCTTTGCCTGCCTTGTAATCGAGCAGCAATGCGCTATCTGAAGCAACCAGCACATTTTTATCGTCGATGCTGGCAGCAATGCCGGGAACAGGTGATATGGTATAACCGCCGGCGTTGGCCACCAGTACGCCTTTGGCAGCCAGGGCAGCTGTTACTTTGGTGTAGGCAGCTTTATCGCCCACCCTGGCGTTGAACAGGTATTTTACGGTAGACTGTTTGTAAGTAAGTGCAGGGTTGTAAGGAGAGGTTACTTCTTTTTCGCCTGCATCAGATGCGATAATGGCAAAATCACCTTTAAAGGCCTTGGTAACATCATCCAGTGTAAAGCCCATGCTGCTGTTTAAATAAGAATTGGCAGTAGCATCGAGGCCAATGAACTGTACAATGGCAGTGATGAGCTGCGGATTGAAAGAGAATACGCCAAAGCCGTCGATGTTGGCTGAAGGATATTGATCAACCATACCCATGTCGACTGTTGGGCCTGCATATTTTTTCAGGATATCGCCGAATGCTTTGTTGGCATAGTATTTAAACTCGCCTGCTACCTTACCGTCTTCAAAGTTCACGAAGCCTGCACCATAAGAATCCTTCATCAGGTCAGAAGCCTTGGTCATTGCTATCATCGGGATAGCCGTATTCAGCGTATTGCTGCTGTTGGTCCACAGCAAGGCATCAGCCTTGGTAGCAGTGAGGTCTCTGAATTCTGCAATAGAAGCTACGGAGGCTTCTTCTTTCAGCGCGAAAATATCGGCCAGCACCTGCTGTTGCTGTGCAGCACCTGCAGTGGCATTGGCAGTTGTGTCGAGCATGCTGTGTGTGTTGGGGTTACCCGCCAGCACCACGATATCGCCTGACCAGCCGATAGCTAAACTGTTCTGGATAGTTGCGAAAGAAAAACCGTTGGCTTTTTGTACGGTGATGCCGGGCTTCTGTTTTTTGATGTATGCTTCAAATTTGGTAGCGTCATCCAGCGCGGCTACTGCACCCAGTGTGGTAGAACTGCCAGACATGATGCTGCCTTTGATTTGTACAAATGCATATACATCTGACTGGAAGTTGATCCCTGAATTTTTCAGGTCATCCCATTTCTGTACATCGTTTGCATCAGCATTGTCGGCCAGTGCACTTTTAAACAGGGAATCGAGACTGATATTGCTTTTAGCCAGTTTCCCATTAAGGTTTTTAGGGTTGATGCCTATTACAAAAGAAGCATCTTTTGGGATGAACCTGACCTGTTTGGGCACTGATTTTTTGCAAGAGGCAAATACCAGTACCATGACCAGCGTTACACCCGTAATACGCAGTAGTGATTTCATAATGCTACAATATTAAGTATACGAATATAAGGCTTAGAACCAGAGAATTGTACAATTTGCGCCGATTTTCGGGGAATGGCTGTGCTGGCCTGTAAACGGCAAAGCAAGCGGGTATGGGCAATAAAAAAGCACGGCGCAAGCGCCGTGCTTTTGCAATGAATGATGCGGAAGTTATTTACTGCTTCATGGCAGCATAAATAATGTCCTGTATGTTAGAGCGTATATTCAGCTGCGAGAGGCGCAGGTTTTCTCCCCCTTCGGGGTTTACGCGGTTGCTGAAGAAGATGTACAGCAGGTTATACTGCGGATCGGCCCATACGCCGATGCCTGTAAAGCCTGTGTGGCCAAACGTAAGCGGCGATACGCTGCGGGCAGGGTATGCTTCCTTGCGGGTGGCATTGTCTTTTTCCGGTTTATCGAATCCCAGGCCGCGGCGGCTGATATTGCTGTGGTAGGCGGTAAAAAAGTCAATGGTTTCTTTTTTCAGCAGTTGTACACCATTTAAGGTACCGCCATTCAGCAGCAGCTGGTACAGTTTGGCCAGGTCTTCGGCATTGCTGAACAAACCGGCATGGCCTGCTACACCGCCAAACATGGCAGCACCGGGGTCGTGCACATCGCCACGCAGTTGCTGACGGCGAAAGAATTTTTCTTTTTCGGTGGGTGCAATTACGTTCAATGCGATACGATCGCGCGGGTGAAAGCCGGTGCTTTCCATTTGCAGGGGCTCATAAAAGGTAACGCGCACATACTCTTCGAGCGGCATGCCGGTGATGGCTTCCACTATTTTGCCCAGCAGTATAAAATCGTTGTCGCTGTATACATATTTATTGGGCGCACCCAGTTTGCTGTTGCGTATGCGTGCAAACATGCTGTCTACATAGTCTTTGCGCATGTACATATTTTCCGCTACACGAATGGTGTACTGCGTATCGGGCAAAGCCGCGTAGTAGCCTGGTTTGGGTTTACCAGTGAGGGTATCGATGGTTTCACGGTAAAAAGGAATAAATGCATTTAAGCCTGCCTGGTGCAGCAATACATTTTCGAGCGTTAAACCGGCTTTATCGCTGCCCCTGAGCCAGGGCAGGTAATTGCCCAGTGTTTGGTGAATATCCAGTTTACCCTGCTCGTATAATTTCATTACACTAACGGTAGTAGCAGATATCTTGGTAACAGAAGCCAGGTCGTACACGGTTTCAACAGTAACGGGTTCTTTACCATCGTAGCTCATGCTGCCATAGCCTTTGGCAAAAGCTATCTTGCCATTTTTAGCGACCAGCACCACGCAACCGGGTGTAGCGTGTTTGGCAATGGCAACTGCGGCAACAGAATCAATGGTGTTGAGTTTGGCGGTATCAAAACCCAGTGAAGCAGCGGGCGCTTCGGGCAGCCAATTATGCGCTACAATGCCATCGCCATAATGCAGGTTATCACATACGGTTACGGGCAGTTTACCTTTGGGCTGCAGTTCGCCTTTCAGCAAGGCCAGGGCTGTTTCGTGCATAATGCTGTCGTCTTCATAACAAGCAACAAGCACAGGCGCGTTGCACAGGTTTTTAACGGCATATGGATTACCGAATACCAGGGCAACGGTTGCAGGCTGCTGCTGCAATTGCTGCATCAACATGGTAGCGGCGCCGCTGATACCGAAGTTCCTGGCAGGGTATTTTGCATACTGGTGCAAACCAACAATTACTTCATCATACCCCTGTAACTGGCCAAGCAGGCGGGTGGCAGCAGCGCTGTCCTGCGCATAATCAAAATAAAAGCAGCTGGCGTTATAGGTTTGCTGTAACAGGCGTGCAAAGTGATTGGCGCCTTTTAAACCAATGCCTACATACGCTACTTTCTTAGCAGCACCTGTTGCCGTGTTGGCGGGATGGTGGTGCAGCAGGGTAATGGCATTGGCATATACTTCTTTTTTCAGCAGGTTCACCTGTGCATTCAGGTCTTCCGTTAAATGTTCGGTGTTGATGTTTTGTGCGGTATCCAGTCCCAGGTTGTATTTGGCCAGCAGCACTCTTTTTACTTTGGCTTCAATATCATCCCAGCTCAGTTTACCCTGGCGTACGGCTTTTCTTACTTTCTTAATGCTGCCTTTTACATCACCGGGCAGGCATAACATGTCGTTGCCGGCAATGAGTGATTGCGCAGCTGCTTCACCCTGGGGATAGAATTTGGCCACCCCTTTCATTTCGAGTGCATCGGTAAAAGTGATGCCTTTAAAGCCAAGCTGGTTGCGGAGCAGGCCGGTTACATTTTTATAAGATAGAGAAGTAGCCTGGTTGGGCGTACTATCGATAGCAGGAATATACAAGTGTGCCACCATTACGCTACCCACGCCTGCGCTGATGAGTTCGCGGAAAGGGTACAGCTCCAGCGAATCGAGCTGGGTAATGGATTTATTGATGACAGGCAGATCGAGATGTGAATCTACCGCCACATCACCATGACCGGGGAAGTGTTTGGCGCAGGCCATTACACCGCCATCCTGCATACCCTTCATTACCTGTGTACCCAGCAGGGATACGCGGTATTTATCTTCACCCAGAGAGCGGAAATTGATAACCGGGTTGTTGGGATTGTTATTAATATCTACCACGGGCGCATAGTTCACCTGTATGCCAATGCGTTTACACTGCGCAGCAATAGCCTGCCCCATTTTATACGCCAGCGCAGCATTCTGCACGGCGCCCAGGGTAAGCTGGTCAGGGAATTTTACGATGCTGTCTGTAAAACGCATACCCACCCCTGTTTCACCGTCAATACAAACCATGAGGGGTGTGCGTGCTTTTTGCTGCAGGGCATTGATTACGGTAGCCTGCTGTACGGGCGAACCCTGGAACAGGCAAATAGAGCCGATATTGTACTTTTTAATGTCAGCAGCAATCTGCTGGTCGAAAAACACCACATTGCTGCCCCTGCGTTCGGACAGGCGCAGCACCATGAGCTGGGCGATTTGCTGTTTTTTAGACAGGTGTTTAAACGTGCTGTCAACCCAATGACTGGCAGCAGCCGAGGGCTGCAGGAATTGCTGGGCCGAGGCCAACCTGGCTGTGAACAAACAGCTCAGCAACAACAGATACTTCATAAGCGGGGCATACGATTGGATGAAAAAGGGGAAGATAGCACAAAACCCGCAAAAACCCGCAAAGTATCGGGGAACAGGCGTCGGGAATCGAGCGTTGGAAAGCTGGGTCAATAGTGAATAGTCAATCACTGTTGTCCGGTAAAAACGGAAAGCAGTGCTTTTTTTTTGCTGTAATGCAACAAAATCAGGCATGTGAGTGGTTGTATAAAAAGGCAAGCCCCCTTCATTGTGAAGGGAAAAAACTAAGCTGTATTTGGGGGTGCGGATTTTTATAGTTTAACAATGCCTTGTCCGGGTTGATTAAGAAGTGAAGTAAATCTATATAGGTAGCCAGATGTAACCGGATAAGCCCGGCCAGATTGGCCATCGACCAGCGTTTTGCTTTTTGCAACCGCGCTGCCTTGTCCTTTATTATTTTGATCAGTAAATCGGCTATTAGCGTAGACCACAACTGGATTTGGATAGCGTTTTCGTTGTCTCCGAGAAAAAAGTGCAGCTGAAAATTTTGTTTGATTCTTTTGAACAGCAATTCTATCTGCCAACGCTGGCGGTAAATCTCTGCTATGGTTAAAGCATCCAACTCAAAATTGTTGGTAATAAAACGCAACTCTTGCTTGTTGACTGCATCGAAAAATACAATCATCCGCGCTTTAAACCGGTTTTTGTCCTGGGAATGGCCCAGCTCTACAGTCCAATCCTCCTTCACACCCGCCAGGTGTTGTTTTATCTCCAATGGGTTGTTTTCTACCAGGGTGAATACACTGCGGCCGTGCAGCCGGGTAACCCAGGTTACCTGTTCATTATTCCACTGGTTGTACTGGTTGTAATTTCTGTATGCCTTATCCATTACTACGATGGAGCCAGCGGGCAAATCCAGGTTATGGATAAACTTAACATCACTTGCTTTACCGGGTGTAAGCTTAACAATGCATGGGAGATTATCTTTTGCCCTGACAACCATATGGGCTTTAATACCGCCCTTCTTCCTGCCGTTTTTACCCCTGCATCCAGTACTCTGTATTACGGTAGAGAACAGGCTGACGGTAGTAGAAT
>NZ_QTJU01000009.1 GCF_003412455.1 Deminuibacter soli
GGGCTTATCCGGTTACATCTGGCTACCTATATAGATTTACTTCACTTCTTAATCAACCCGGACAAGGCATTGTTAAACTATAAAAATCCGCACCCCCAAATACAGCTTAGTTTTTTCCCTTCACAATAAAGGGGGCTTGCCTTTTTATACGACCACTCACACGCCTGATTTTGTTGCATTACAGCAAAAAAAAGCACTGCTTTCCGTTTTTACCGGACAACAGTGAATAGGCAATAGTGAATAAAATACAAACGCCGTTGCCTGTGGGGACACCGGCAACGGCATGTGACTGAGCGCAGCCGAAACCCCGTCGCTTGCGACGTTCAGCGTATTAAACTTCGCTACGATCTCCGCAAAAAAAATTCCGTGTATTTCGCGTATTCCGCGAGAAACCTCCTTCGCTAAAATCATCTCGACTGTCGACTGTCGATTCTCGAAATTGGTACTCGCTAAGATCGCTCATCACTGTCGATTCCCGGTCTCACACATACCCTTGCTTTATGCCCAGCCGTTTCATTTTTGAATAGAGCGTAGTGGCAGGCACATCGAGCAATTCGGCTGCGCCGCCGGGGCCGTATACCCTTCCCTGGCAGGCTTTCAGGGCGCTGAGAATATGGGCGCGTTCCACTTCAACCAATGTTTGAATGCCCGCCGGTTTTGCTTCGGGATCGGTTACAGGTGAAGCAGCGGATTGCGGCAGTTCAACCTTTGTTATTTCAATGCCCGTGGCAGTGAGCACGCTGCGTTCTATTAAATGTTCCAGTTCCCTGATATTGCCGGGCCAGTCGTAGGCTGCCAGTTGTGCCAGTACGGCGGGTGTTATGCCGGTAATCATTTTTTTACAGGCAACTGAATACTTCCTGGTGAAATGCATGGCCAGCGCTGGAATATCCTCCTTCCTGTTGCGCAATGGCGGCAGTACCAGCGGGAATACATTCAAACGGTAATACAGATCGAGCCGGAAACTGCCGTCTGCCACTTCCCTTTCAAGGTTACGGTTGGTAGCAGCGATAATGCGAACATTTACTTTAATGGTTTGACTGCTGCCAAGCCGTTCGATTTCTTTCTCCTGCAATACACGCAGCAGCTTTACCTGTGCATCCTGCGGCAGCTCTCCTATTTCATCGAGAAAAATGGTACCGCCATTCGCTTGTTCAAATTTGCCAATGCGCCGGTTGTTGGCACCGGTGAAAGCACCACGTTCATGACCGAATAATTCAGATTCAATTAAATTGACAGGAAGCGCTGCGCAGTTAACTACCACGAAAGGCATTTTGCTGCGGTCAGAAAATTCGTGAATGGCATGCGCAATACGTTCCTTACCTGTGCCGCTTTCACCGAGTATCAGCACGGAAGTTTCTGCAGGTGCAACTACAGCAATACGCTGCATAACGGCAGCCAGTCCGCCGGCTGTACCAATCACCCCTTCAATATGCGGCGTGCTTGCGGGCCTGGTGTGTGCATTGGCATTTGCCAGTCCCTGTTCTACATTGCGCCTGTATTTCGCGATTTCCAGCATTACCAGCAAATCCGTATCCCTGAAGGGTTTCACCATAAAACCGTAGGGTTGTGTGGCTTTCACAGCTTCCAGTGTGCGTTGGTTGGTATTGGCTGATATGTATAGAAACGGCAGCTGCTGGCCGATGAGTTCCCACGCGAGGTCAATGCCTGTTAAACTGCCCCGGAGTATAATATCGAGCAGTATCCAATCCGGTTGCTGCGCCAAAATCAAGGCCCGCGCCTTTTCTACAGACGATGCAATACCTACCACCTGGTAACCCGCATCGGTAAGCATTATACGCAGGTCGTTGGCAACAATAAACTCATCTTCTACTATCAGTATCTTGTCTTTCATTGATCGTATATCCTGTTTATAAAAGTAATGATTACCATTAAACCGCTAACAACAGGTTAAACATTGTTTCAGACAAGGCATCATACAACAGGCTTCCGGCTATTACAGCCAAGCACGATGCCAGCATGCTAATGCACTACAAACCAATACCTAAGCAGCACAATCACAGCAACGCCATTTGCGTTATTTCGTTAATTTACGCCGCATTTACGAGGGGTGGACAGAAGCTCATTTCTTATTGACTATTCCCCGATTTTGGTGGTGTATAGGGATCAGGAGTGCCCATGGGAATAAGCGGGTAGCGTTTGGTGCTGGCTTCAAATGCGCCGATCATCTTCATCATCGGGCCGATTAGCCAGGATGAGAAGAGGAGCTTTGTTTCGTCTTCCCGCGGGTTGGTATACAGGTCAAACAAATGTGGTAATGCCCATTTCTCCGGCTCTGATATCATGGTTTCCTGGTGGTAAAAATGTGCTTTGAAGTGTTTCCATTTCACGGCTTGTAAACGGTCGCCAACCCAAATGGGAAAACCATCGCGCCCGGATTTTGTGGTCTGTCCCAAAAAGAAAGCTTTCATATTTATACCGTCTATGGGCCTGTCATTGGGAACAACAGCCCCGGTAATGCCAGCCAGCGTTGGAAACAGGTCAACATTGTGTACAATTTCATCGGTTACTTTATTGGAAGGAATATTTCCGGGCCAGCGTATCATAAACGGCACGCGAATGCCACCCTCCCATGCTGTAAAATACTGGCCTTTCCATGGACCGGCCCAGCCATCCCAGGGTTGCACATATTCCGGCCCGTTATCGCTTAGAAAAATTACAATCGTTTCTTTCCTGATATTAAGCCGGTCAATCGCGTCTAACATACGACCTACATTATAGTCCATTTCCGTTAACATATCAGCCCAATCGCCGTTACCGGTTTTACCTGCAAAAGCCGGATTGGGTAAAGCAGGTATATGGCATTGGGTAAGTGCTGCAAACACGAAAAAAGGGTGATTGGCTTTTACGTTTTTTTCCATTGCGGCAATGGACCGGTTTGTGATCTCCGCATCAATTATTCTGCGCTGATCAAGATCGTATGTTTGCAACGCCTTGCTCTGCTCGCCTTTGCGGCCCTCCATTATCTTTTCAACAGGCATGTAGCTGGTGGAAAAATTGGGATCTGAGGGCCACATGGCTTCATCGGTGGTACGCGGAATACCATACCATTCATCAAAGCCCTGGTCGTTCGGCAAACGGCCATTGTTACTACCCAGATGCCACTTGCCGAAATAAGCAGTTTTATACCCGCTTGCAGACAAAGATTCTGCAATAGTAACTTCCCATTGGGTAAGCCCATCGGCCACGCCGCCAAAGGGCACTGCATAGGTGCCGGACCGTATGGCGAAGCGCCCCGTCATAATAGCAGAGCGACTGGGTGTACATTGCGGTTCGGAGTTCATGTTGGTAAAGCGCATTCCTTCGCTGGCTAACTGATCAATTCTTGGCGTAGCTGCACCGCGTGTAATGCCGCCACCGTAGCAACCCAGTTCGCCGTAACCCAAATTATCAACGAGCACAAACAGGATATTCGGCTTCGCTTGCGCTGCCACCGAAAGAGGTATGTTGGCCGCAATGCCTATTAAAACAACCAGCATCAGTAAACTGGTATAGAATTTCATATCAACTGTTTTCATGACTTTTCGAATCAACCCAAGGTAGCGAAAACAAAACCCGGGAGAAAGGTGTAACGGTTACGAAGTGGAGGGAACAATCCACCACTCCCATTGCATTTCAACAAACAATTGCCTATTTTGAAGCAGCAAAGCATTGTGCTATTGTTCATCTTTCCGGCAGCTTCAGCTACATACAGCATATACCATTCAATACCGTTTAGTTTAACAGGCTCTTTTAATCCTTTGCCTTTGGTGAAACATTTGAACGTTTGAACATGTAAACAATTGAACCTACAGTTATGTCTACCTTTACTATTCAACAAAGTACCCTGCAACAACTGTTGCGCATTAACCAGTTCCAGTTAAGCAACCCGCCGCAGCTGGTGTTTGTGGGTATCAGGGGTTGTATTATGACCAACCCGAACGACCAGGATTTTCACGCCACCCAAACACTCACGCTGATGGATGTGAACTACATTAACCCGCGCTGCACCATACTGCAATGGCGGGCAACAGACGGGCAGCTGGCGGCGTTTCCGGCGAGTACGGTGCCGAATATCAGCCTGATTAAATCTGCCAAGGCGCAGGGCGGTGTGGGCACTAATTGTTTGATTACGGGTTACTACAAAGATTACCGCAAGGGCTTTCACAAGAGCGGCGCACCCACAGGTCACGAGGCCTTCAGGCAAACAGAAATTCAACCGATCCGGCGCAGCGGTGATGATCTTGACTTTGACCTCGATGACCGTATAGAATATGATAACCCGCAGGACAATATTCACTGCGGCTGGTTCGATGGTATTAATGCAGACAGTTTTTCCAGTGCAGGCTGCCAGGTGGTGATGGGCTTTCCCAAATGCGAGCGGCCGGGCAGAGACCGGAATGTTGGCCCCTGGCGTGTGTTTCACGACAACGCGTATGGCATTACACAGTCTTCTTTCCCCTATATCCTGTTAACCGGTACCGAGCTGTTCAATATTGTTACCGGCACACCAGCCACCAGGGCCAAACTGCGCTATGGCTCATCCGGACCATTGGTAGAAAAGTTGCAGACGGTTCTTAAAAGCAAGCAATTCTACGAAGGTGAAATTGATGGTGATTTTGGTCCGCGTACAATGAAAGCGGTGATCACTTTCCAGAAGAATGCATTTGGCAACCCGGGAGCAGATGGCGTTGTGGGGGCCGTTACTGCGGAGCAGCTGCAGCTGGATTTGACGATGTGAACGAAGTGAGTAGTAAGTAGTGAGTGATTCCGTGTTGTGTTGGGGATCACTGGTGAACAGTGTCCATAGGACGCCTTTGTCCAAGGGACTTCTTCGGAGGAGAATAGGCAATAGTGAATGACCGAAACGAGATTTTACCGGAGCGAAGGTGTCGCGGTAGGGACACCGGCGACGGCATATGTGCATAACGTTAAACTTTAAACCATGAAACCTTTAAACAATTAAACCATCTACAACAAGAAAGCCCCCGTAAAAACGGGAGCCTCTTCGTTCTGATTAACCTGTAAATTGTATGACTGTTATTTTTTGCCCCCGGGCAATACATCGCTATTGCATTATCTTCAAAAGCCATCCACTTCAATAATCGCATCAGCAAAGGCTTTGGGAGCTTCCTGCGGCACGTTGTGACCGATACCGGGGAATATTTTGTGTGCGTATTTGCCGGTGAATTTTTTGGCATAAGCCGCACCGTCGGCAGCAGGTCCGTCGAAGTCACTGGAGATGGTAATAGTGGGTACCGTAATTACAGGTGCAGTGGCCAGCTGTTGTTCGTATTTGTCGTATTTCGCTTCTCCGGCAGCCAGGCTTAAGCGCCAGCGGTAATTGTGTATTACAATGGCTACGTGATCGGGGTTGTTGAAAGAGGCTGCTGTTTGTTCGTAAGTAGCATCATCAAAATTCCATTTGGGTGAAGCGGTTTGCCAGATCAGTTTGTTGAAATCGTGCGTGTTTTGCGTGTAACCGATTTTGCCGCGTTCTGTAGAAAAATAGTACTGGTACCACCAGCCTGATTCTGCTTTGGGAGGCAGCGGGCGCAGGTTGGCAGGCAGGTTGGTAATCAGGTAACCGCTTACAGACACGAGCGCTTTGCAACGTTCGGGCCACAGTGCAGCCATAATATCGGCGGTACGTGCACCCCAGTCAAACCCTGCAATAATGGCCTTGGGTATATGCAGAGCATCCATCAGCGCGATAATGTCTAATGCAATGGCAGATTGCTGTGCATTGCGAACGGTTTCGGCAGAACGGAAGCGCGTAGTACCATAACCACGCAGGTAAGGAACGATAACATGGTAACCTTTTGCTGTTAGCAGCGGCACCACGTCTACATAACTGTGAATATCGTAAGGCCAGCCATGCAGCAGTATTACTGCCGGGCCGTTTGCAGGGCCATCTTCCACATAACCGATATTGAGCACGCCGGCATCAATTTGTTTTACATGATTGAAAGCATTGTCTTTACTGCCTTGAGCAAATACGGCGCTGAACGCACCTGAAACAGCTATCACAACGCACAGCAGTGCAATACGCAACGAACGACGGCTAAATTGATGATAAGACATATAAAATGATTTGGGTGTTGATTCAACAGAAATTTTTAACGTGCAGCCGGAAGCGGCAATCATAAAAAGCGGCCTGTGCGGTTTGTACACACAGGCCACTCGTCCCGTGTTATAAAACGCTGATGGCCACTTCTACATTATCGCGTATTGCTTTAGAATACGGACAGGTTTGGTGTGCTGTTGCTACTACCTGTTCTGCAACCTCACGTGGTACACCCGGCAAGCTGATGTTCAAACGCGCCTGCAGTGAATAACCGTCATCACCCAGGCAAAGATCTACAGCCGCATCGATCGCGCGATCGGCAGGCAGTTCAATCTTCATTTGTTTTGCTGCAAGACCCATGGCGCCTTCAAAACAGGCAGACCAGCCTGCAGCGAAAAGCTGTTCGGGGTTGGTGCCGGTTCCGGGTGTGCCGGGCAGGCTGTGTTTAATATCCAAACGACCATCACTGCTTTTTGAAGTACCGCCATCGCGGCCACCTGTTGTATGTACCTGTGCTGTGTATAACACTTTCTTATTCGTGCTCATAGTATTTGTTTTTTCGTTGATCAAAAGTATTCCGCATGCGGGCCCCGGCAATCTTCCATGTTCCTTAACCGGGCAAAATGCACCCCTGAACGGACATTTCGCGACCCGAAGTTTTCCTGCGCCTGCTGCTGTTTGAAGTTTAACGTTGGAGGTTTAACGTTGGAGGCTCCAAAACATGCGGGCATATTCTCAATATGTGGAGGAATTGTTTCACGCAATGTGCGCAAAGGAGCAATGCCGCAATGAAGAATCAGTTGCGCTGATCAGAGACTTGCTGAGATAGTCTCGACTGTCGATTCCCGGTGTTTTCCCACTCACCACTCACAGAACAGCCGATGTCCCTGTGATGAGCAACTGCATGAGCGATCGAAACGAAGGTTGTTGCCGGTGAGGATACGGGCAACGGCATCAGGTGATTAGTCGCTACGATCATCTCGACTGTCGATTCTGGATTCCCGACGGCTTTTATACTCACAACTCACGGTGACTGCTGCGTTGTTTGCTGCCCCATTGGCTTAGCTGGTTTAAAATAGGCCATAGTTCCATCGCAGTGTTGGTTAGTTCATATTCTACCCTGGGCGGCACTTCAGCATATACAGTTCGTTTTACCAGGCCGTCCTGTTCCAGTGCGCGCAACTGCAAAGTAAGCATGCGTTCAGACATAAACGCAAACTCCTTTTTCAGCGCTGTGAAGCGGAGCGTTCTGTTTTCGAGCATACTCAGTATCTGCAGTTTCCACCTGCCGCCGATTTTATTGATTGCATAAGACAAGTCGCATTCAAAGAGACTTTGCTCATTGCGCGTATACGTGGAGTTTACCTTTCTCGTTGCCATTACTTACAAATTTGTATGTATCCCACAATTAACTGTACACACTATAAAATTAGCGGCAGCCTGCAACTTTGCAAAGAAATTCTCAATACACAATCAAGCAAGTATTATGGAACTGTATTTAAAAGGAAAAACAGCAGTAGTCAGCGGCGCCAGCCAGGGGCTGGGCAGGGCAATCACCAAAGAACTGGCAATGGAAGGTGTAACCGTACTGGCCACCGCAAGAAACGAAGCACTATTACATGCACTCAGGGATGAAATTATTGCAGCAGGCGGCACGGCACCTGTGTTGCTTGTACAGGATTTTGTGGCCCCTGAAGCACCGCAACGCATCGCTGCAGCTGCATTAACCAACCTGGGCCATGTTGACATTCTCATAAACAATGCAGGCCGCAGCCGACCGCTGGATGTTGTGGCACCTGAAGACGAATGGGCCGCTTCCATGACACTGGATTTTGACCGGCACCGGCAGCTTACACAGGAGCTGCTGCCACACATGATAGAGCGCAGGCAAGGCAGTATCCTGAATATCACCAGCACCTACGAACTACGCAGCATCAATGCCTCGGCAGTGGCAAAGGCAAGCGTAGTGGTATGGGCCAAGCAGCTCGCCGGTCAGCTGGGTAAATACGGTATTACTGTAAACAGCCTGCAACCCGGCTTAATAGACACAGCCAATATCCGCCGCTTTTTTAATGCAGCAGAACGCAGGCAGTTTGCCTCGCAGGAAATAGCACTCGGCGATTTTGGCGACCCGCAGGATGTTGCCAATATGGCCACGTTCCTGGTATCACCCCGCGCAAAATACATCACCGGCACAGTAGCCGTAGTAGACGGCGGCATGCGGCAGTATCCGTTTTAGTGAGAGATTACTGGTGAGTGATCAAAGCGAATCCGTTGTGTTGTGGATCACTGTCCAAGGGACTTCTTCGGAGGTGAATAGTGAATAGTCAATAGTGAATGCAGCGAAGCTAGTTGCCGGTGAGGACACCGGCAACGGCATCTGGATGTGAACGATTATTCGCTACGATCATCTCGACTGTCGTTTCTCGATTCTCGAAGGCTTTTTATACTCACGACTGACAACTCAAGATGCTTTAAGTGTTTAGCAAACAATTAGCAGTCCCCATAAAGCATACATGCATTAGTGAAGATTTGTTTTGCCGATTTTTTTTTCGTGGCATACAGGATATTGATTATTTTTTCGGCTGCTAACAATTTGGCAAGCAAACATTTATTTCTTCACTAAAACAGTTGCTTTATGAAAAAGACCACGCGCAGCTTTGCGTTTGCCTGTGTATTTCTTTTCTGCTTCTTTACGCTACAGGCACAACAAACAATTATTTCCGGCAAAGTATCCAGCACTACCAACCAGGCGCTTGAGGGCGTTTCGGTACGCGTGAAAAACACCAGGACTACCACCAGTACAAAAACAGACGGCAGTTTCCAGATTAAGGCACAGCCTGCAGATTCACTGGTATTCTCCAGCATCGGTTACCAGACTTACGTAGCCATTGCAGGCAGTGGCAATTTAACCATCCAGCTAACGCCGGCAGTAACCAACCTCGATGAGGTTACCGTGATTAGCGTGGGTTATGGTACACTCAACAAAAAAGAAGTGACCAGCGCCATCACCCACTTGTCATCGAAAGAACTGCTGAGCGTTGGCGGCAATGGCGCATTGATGTCGCTACAGGGCAAAGTGGCCGGGCTATCGGTCACCAATACTGCAACAGCCGATCCCAATTCCACACCCAGTATCCAGCTGCGCGGCGTATCGTCACGCGATGCAGGTCTGGGGCCATTGTATGTGATCAATGGTGTGCCCGGTGGTAATATTGACAACCTGAACCAGAACGACATCGAATCCATCGATGTATTGAAAGGCGGCGCTGCATCTGCCATCTACGGTACCCGAGGCAGCAATGGCGTAATTGTGATCACCACCAAAAAGGGAAGCTCTGAATCGCGCGCCTTCTATGATGGGTATGCCGGTTTTGACTATGCCACCAACAAACTGACTGTATTAAACAAAGATGAGTTTCTTGCACACAAACGGGGTGTAGACTTTGGCGGTAATACCGATTGGCTGAAAACAGTAAGCCGCAACCCCGCCTTCTCGCAGAAACATACGCTGCAGTTCTCCGGTGGCAATGGTAAAACCAATTACATGGCATCCCTTGACTACCGTAAAGCCGAGGGTATTGACCTGCGTTCTTCCAAAGAAGAGTATGGCGCACGCGTCAGTATTAACCACACCGCAGCCAATAACCTGTATGCCGTGTCGTTAAACATCGCGCCACGCTATGCCCACACCAATCTTGCCGACTACAGTGGGTTTAACTATGCGCTTACGCTGAACCCTACGCTTTCGCCCTACGACAGCAATGGCAGGTACGCGTACATCAACACCGGCTTCTTCTCCAACAACCCGGTTGAGAATGCCAAAGTAAACCTGAGCCAGCAAGACATCAAGTACCTTGACATCAATGGTTCTTTTAAATTAAACATTGCACCCAACCTCAACACCATTGTAACACTCGGTGAAGTTACCTCATCGTTCAGGGGGTATGGTTTCTCTCCTTCCACGTATACCTATATACAGCCTGCGCACGGCGGTACCGGGCGTAGTACTGCGTCGCAGAAACTGGATGAGAATGACCAGAAGAGTTTTGAATGGACCGGCAACTACTCTCTCAACCTGCGCAGGCATGGATTTAAATTGCTGGGTGGTTATTCGTACCAGTATTTTACCTCCTCCGGCTTCAACGCATCCAACGAAGACTTCCCTTCCGATGTGTTAACATATAACAACCTTGGCACCGGCCTGTGGAACCTGGAAGAAGGACAGAATGGTGTAGGATCGTACAAAAACAGTTCAAAGCTGATCGCCTTTTTCGGCAGGCTCAATTACGACTTTGACCAGAAGTATTACCTCTCCGCCAGTTTGCGTCATGAAGGATCATCCAAGTTCGGGGCAAGCAACAAGTGGGGTAACTTCCCGGCTGCATCGGTAGCCTGGCGTATATCGCAGGAGAAATTCATGCGCAACATCAGCTGGATCAACGACCTGAAGCTGCGCGCCGATTATGGCGTTACCGGCAACCAGGACTTCGGCAACTATTTATCGCTCGATACCTACAGCGGTTATGGTTACTATGTATTTAACGGTGTTACGTACCAGGTATGGGGGCCCAGCCAGAATGCCAACTACGATCTGCGCTGGGAGAAGGCCGAGAACTTTAACATCGGCGCAGACTTTGATTTGTTCAAAGGTATACTGAGCGGTAGCCTTAACTATTATATCCGCACCAACAAAGACCTGCTGGGATATTACTCTGTGCCAACGCCGCCCAACATAAAGGAACAAACCTATGCCAACGTAGGCACCATGAAAAACACGGGCCTGGAGATACAGTTAAGCGCCAACGCCATTCGGCATAAAGATTTCAGCTACACCGTATCGTTTGCAGGCGCCACCAACAGCAATAAATTTGTGTCTTTTTCCAATGAGTTATTCAAGGGGCAAAGTTATGTAGACGTTGTAGGCATGCCCGCACCCGGCAGCCCCGGCAACATACAACGCCTGCAGGAAAACAAACGCATCGGCAGCTTTTACGCATTGAAGTCAGCCGGTGTAGACAGTACCGGCGCCTTACTTGTATACAACCAGAAAGGCCAGCTCATCACCGCCAATAAAGCCAGCAACGACGATAAACAATTTGTTGGTAATGGTTTGCCCAAATTCACCGCCAGCCTGGGTAATACCTTCCGTTATAAAAACTGGGACCTTGGTATCTTCCTGCGCGGCGCATTCGGCTACCAAGTATTTAATACCACGGCATTCTACCTCGGCACACCGGCTACACAACAGGGCGCCAATGTGCTTACATCCGCTTATGACAGCAAAAGCAAGTATTCGAAGTTAACCAACCCGTCTACCTATTCCGCTTTGTCAGATTACTTCCTGGAATCAGGCAACTTTGTAAAAATCGACAACATCTCGCTTGGTTATACGTATCCGTTTAACTTTAAATACCTGCGCTCCATACGCCTGTATGCAACGGGCAGAAACCTGCACACCTTTACCAAATTCACCGGCGGCGACCCTGACCAGATACCGGTAAACGGCTTGTACCCTGGTCTTACACAAACCATCGATACACATGCCGGTACGCTGAACTACTACCCTTCCACCATCCAGTTACTGCTGGGCCTGCAACTTAATTTCTAACACACAATCGCCAACTAATGACACACCATACATCATTTAAATACAACAGCATTGTACTTTGTATAACAGCCCTATTGTTCTTCAACAGCTGCACCAAGCTGGATGAACAATTGTACGACCGCATTACCTCCGCCAACTTCCTGCAAACAAAGGCAGATGTAACAAGAGATTTCCTGAGACCATTTGAACACTCGTACTGGAGCATACAGGGCGGCTCTACCTTTATGCTGCAGGAAAACAGTACCGATGAACTCATGACACCCAGCAGGCAGGGCGACTGGTACGATGGCGCACAATACCAACGCGTGCATTACCATACCTGGACACCCAATGACGGTTATACCAACGATGCGTGGAATGCTTTTTACCAGGGCATAGACCTTGCCACCAACTCACTGCAAGACCTGCAGGGCATTACCGACCCGGGCAAATTCAGTATGACGCAGGCAGAGCTGGACGACCTGATTGCAGAACTCAGAACACTGCGCGCCTGGTTACTGCTGCGTGCTTTTGATTTCTACCGCAACGTGGTGATTGTAGAAAAAGTAAAGGGCGAATCACAGGGCATCGCACAATCAACCCCGCAGCAAACCTTTGACTATATTGAAAAGGAACTGAAGGAATCCATACCCAAACTGCCCACCCGCCAGGATCTCGGCGTAAACGTACCCGGCCGCTGGACACAAGGTGGTGCAGCCGCATTGCTGGTTCGCCTGTACCTGAATGCGAAAGTGTACATTGGCACAGATAAGTTTACCGATTGTGCTACCGTATGCCAGGATATCATCGGCGGCAAGTACGGCGGCTATGCACTGGAAACCCGCTGGGATGCGCCGTTTGATTACAACAACGGCCTATCGGGCGAAACCATCTTCGGCTTCCCCGGCAGCTTTGGTTTAACACACTGGCAATACTCCAGCGACATGTATTTCTGGATGCTGCCCTACCAGGCGCCGCGCTATTTCGGCTTCTCCGACTTTGGCGATGCCAACCCCAAGTATGCCTTACAGCCCGGCCGTGATGTAGACAGCGTGGAATACCCCTTCGCTATGGGCAAACCCTTTATCAAGTTTCAACATTACCCGGATGATTACCGCTTAAAGAAATACCGCAACCTGGGTGATAACAGCACCAGGGAAGGCATGTTCCTATTCGGTTACCTGCCTTACATTAATTCAGACGGCAAGCCGGATACGGTGCGAGGCAACAAAGGCCCCTATCCCTTGTACATACGCGATGCAGTAGGTATGTTTCTCGACGCCAAACCCGGCACCAAAATCGCAGACAAGGAATCTGACATGAACCATGCAGATCACAACTCAGGCATCTTCCCGGTAAAGTATCCTTACTATACCAGTGACGACCCCAATAAAATTGCATCTGCTTATGCAGAAATAAGACTGGCAGAAATCTATTACTCACTCGCTGAATGTAAGTACCGTGCAGGCGACAAAGCTACTGCCGCCACCCTGCTGAATGCAGTACGTGTGCGCAACTACCCTGCCGGTTCGCCCAGTTTATATGCAGCTGATGGCAGCCAGCTCACCGACCAGGAGATGCTGGATGAGTGGGGCCGCGAGTTTTTAGTAGAAGGACGCCGCCGCACCGATCTCATCCGCTGGGGCGTATTCAACACCGGCAGCTGGTGGGATAAACAACCCGATGCCGATAACCACACCGAAATATTCCCCATCGGCCAGAATGTACTCAACACCTCCAAAGAGCTGAAGCAGAATCCAGGATATTAAAGCCAGTGAATAGTCAATAAAATAGTCCCGGCCTGGCCGGGACTATTTTATTGACTATTCACTATTCACCGGTATTCCACTCCCCAGCCCGCCCCTGCGCAGCAGCCACACCAACAAATACCCCTCCAGCACTGCATACGCAAACTGTGTGCGTGATACACCTACACCAAACGGGAACCAGATACCCTGCACACCAAGAGAAGACAATTCATCAGCAAACAAACCGATACTCACCAGCAGCATGGCAGGCAGTATCAGCCACCTGTCACGATGTTTGTGCCGCAAAGCGTTAATGGCAATCAACAGCAGGCAGGCAATCAACAACAGGCGCAGGTAAGATGAAACAATAGTTGCAACCTTATTTATTGCCGGTGGCACCAGGTGAACGTATTGCAGGTGCAATAACTGGGCGCATAACAGCAACACCGTTAACACGGCAATCAATACAGGCGGTTTAGCGGGTTGGGCTGAACGCAAACCATGATACCAGGTGATCGTCCATGCACCCAGTACAAGCGGCACCAGTAAAAAATTCCGTGCAAGATCATAAACCTGTATGCTTTCAAATTGCCACCAGGAGTAGGTGGCCTGGTTCACGCGCACCAGTGCGGTTAATACAAGCGCGCACATCAGCCAGCGGTAAAAACGGGACTGCCTGCTGGCCCTTGCGTGGCGATACGCCATAAAGGCCAGCACGATAAAAATAAGCGGCTCTATCACATCAACAATATAACCGAGAATGGTTTGCCGCCATTGCATGCGGTAATGTGGCAGCAGCGTTTTTGCAGTGCCTGTTACAGGCGCAATATGTATACCGCCCACATCATTGCCCCCTGATAAACTACCCGCATCCATCCACACCCTGAAAGCCAGCACCAACGTGCGGTTGCCTTCCGGTGTTACTGCAGCTGAAGCCAGCGGCAACCGGAACACCCGTGGGCGGATGCTGTATACAACAGGCCGCGTTCCGTTAAACCGGGCGTTGCCGCCAAAAGACTGTCCGTTTACAAAAAGCTGGTAGGCATCATCTACACTTGCAGGTGCTGCGAGCAATAAGGTATCTCCTATGCCGGCTGCCACATTTACTTTCAGGCGGTACCAGGCATAACCGTGATATCCGGCATGGCCCCGGGCACACCAGCCGGGTACATATCCCGAAAGACCCACATCTCCGTCATGAGCGCCGGGCGGCGGGGTGAGATCTACCTGTTCCCAGCCCGCATCATCAAAACCAGGATCAGCCCGGCGCAGGTCATCACCCGTGGCAAATTTCCAGGGACCATTAAGCGGAGCAGCAGCCGTGTCCACAACCACCTGCCTGGCCATTGCCAGCAGCGGGACGATGCAACACCATACAAACAGGAAGTATTTCATATGTTTTAAATTACGGCTTTTGAGGGATATAGTGAGTGACAGAAAGCCGGTGAATAGTCAATAGTGAATGGATCGACGCGTAAGTTGGTTGCCGGTGAGGACACCGGCAACGGCATCAAGGAGGGATGGCTCCGCCCAGGTAAAAAACCTTCGCTTCCTTCAAAGTAGTCCTTCGGAACGCACAGCCGGTGCGCTGTACGCACAATTGTGTGCCGGATGTCATGGTGCAGACTTAAAAGGAAAGGACAATATTCCCAGCCTGGCAGACCGGCAATGGATTTACGGCGGCACCTCCGCAGCCATACAAAAATCTATTTCACAGGGTGTTATCTCAAAAGGCATGCCTGCCTGGGAAGGCGTATTAAGTTCAAAAGAAACCGCGCAGCTGGCTGCCTATATTTTACAGCACCAGCATAAATAAAGCCTGCTAGTGCGGTCTTATACAGCAACTGTTAAAAAAACATTGCGCATCTGCCGCATTGTTCGGGCGCTCGTTTTTAGGGTTATTTTTGCAGTCCGGAAGGATTAGCAACGAAACACAACCAATAAGACCACCAGATGAGCAATCAGCACACACTCAGCGCAGTAAAATATTCCGTATTGGACCTCGCCACTATTAAGGCGGGACTTACCCCGGCAGACAGCTTTCATGAAAGCCTGCGCCAGGCACAACAGGCAGAAAAACTGGGTTACACCCGGTATTGGTTTGCCGAACACCACAACATGCCCAATGTGGCCAGCAGCGCCACCTCTTTACTGATAGGTTATGTAGCAGACAATACCAGCACCATTCGTGTAGGCAGCGGCGGCATTATGCTGCCCAACCACGCACCATTGGTAGTGGCAGAACAGTTTGGCACACTCGCCTCCCTGTACCCCGGCCGTATCGATCTTGGTTTGGGCAGGGCACCCGGCAGCGATCAGCTTACCTCGCGCGCCATCCGCGGACTGAACATTAACGCAGCACATAATTTTTACCAGGATATACGCCAGTTGCAAACCTTGTTCTCCCCGGAGAATGAAAAGTCCGCACTGCGTGCATTTCCCGGCGAAGGGTTAAACATCCCCATCTGGGTACTGGGCTCCAGCACAGACAGCGCACACCTGGCAGCAGCCATGGGTTTACCCTATGCATTTGCCAGCCATTTTGCACCGCAGGCATTTAAACAGGCCATACAGATTTACCGGGAAGAATTTCAGCCCTCCGCACAACTCGACAAGCCTTATGTGCTTGCCTGTGTAAACGTGGTAGCCGCAGACAGCACACCCGAAGCAGCTAAACTGCTCACCTCCCTGCAGCAGTTGTTCCTGGGCATTGTTACCGGCAAAAGAGAACCATTGCAACCACCTGTTGATACAATGGCCGGTGTTTGGGATGATGCACAGCAATACATGACCAACGAAATGCTGCGCTACACTTTTGCAGGCGATAAAGAAACCATCAGCCGCCGGCTGGAGCAGTTCGTTGCCGAAACAGGTGTAAACGAGATCATGGCCACCTCCCACATTTTTGACGAAGAAGCAAAACTGAAATCATACCGTTTGTTTGCAGAAGTGTTTGGAGATAAGGAATAGCAGGAAGTTGCTGTGAAGGGTAAATGAGATCTCTTATAGTAAATGGTGAGCCAATGTCGTTTAATCAGCAGCCCCTTTGCGCCCTTTGTGGGTTTTCTCTTTGTGTCCTTTGCGGTAAAAAATATCTATCACGCTTAACTAAACGACCAGAACAATACATACACTTAGCCTATCCAAGCTAACAGCTATGAGCCAACAGCTGCAAACCCGTAGCTCGATGCTCGTAGCTTGCAGCTGTTCTCTATCTGCTTTGCTTAATCACCAGCACCCAATCATATCCCACACCGGTAACGGGTGGCTCAATAGTAACAGTGCCCGTGTTGGGCATAGTGCCGGCAGCCTGTGTTTGTGCAGTGCGCGGGTTAAACCAGGCACAGCTTAGTTGAGCTGATTTTATTGATTGCGTATTGACGGCAATCTTTCGCCCTATGGGCAGATACACCATGGCATAGGTACCCGCTTCATCCCTGCACGCCTCCATATGTTCACCACCGCGACCATTGGGTGTCAGCAGCAAACTGCTGTCTGGTATACGGTTCAGCTGTGTATGCGATTCCATAAGCCTGCGCAGGTACCCTGCCTGCACTGCACCGGGACGATCCATCGCATTCATCCATCCCCTGTCAGGATAGTTCACTGCTTCTTCCCTTGCACTCATAAACTGCCATACTGCATGATGCCCGTAAGTAACACCACAGGCACCTGCAAACACGGAGCGGTATAATTGCTTGCGCACATCATAGTCGCGGTAATACCCATTGTCAGGGTTCCATTTAGGCCAGGGGTTCACGGGATGATCTTCATAGTTAGGTTCTGCATCAAGCGTTGGCTTGGCCGGTGTTAACTGCCTGTCGCGCGCAACCAGCTCCCAGCAGGGTACATCATGCCCGCCACCATGACCACTTTGAAACATATTGACATCAAGCCAGCTCTCCTTATGTATCCATTGTGAAGTACTGTTACTGCCACCCCAGGGGTGATAGGCTATCAAACACTGATTCGCCGTACCATCCAGTATGCCTTTGGCCATGGCACGCCAGATAGGGCGCCAGTCATTACTGTCTTTTACCGCAGGACGGTCACCACCCAGTATCCAGATGATGTTGGTATTGTTTTTATAACGGTTGCCCAGCCAGCGGCCATAAGTATAAGCATTGATGCTATCAAACACAACAGGACCATCGCCCCAGTGCGGTGTTACCTTATCGCCCCATGCAGGCAACAGCGCCAGGTACAAACCGCGCTGCTGCGACCACTTTACTGTACTGTCTATTAACGCAAAGTAAGCCGGGTTGGGTGTTGCCGGGTTTTCGTTCACCAACGGCAACTGGTTATAACGGTTGGGTTTGCGCAGGCCGTTGAATTCTGCCAGCGCCACGGCCTGTATCACATTGAAACCCTTGGCTGCACGGTTGTCGAGGTATTGTTTTATCTCAGCAGCATCCAGGCGGTGAAACAACTCCCACCCCGTATCACCTAACCAGAAAAAAGCCTGCCCGTTGGTGTGTTGCAGGTAGTGCCCGTTGGTGCTTACTTTCAAACGATCCGTCAATGGTTGAGCGCCTATTTTAAAAGCAGTCAATACAAAGCATAACAGCAAACCCATTTTTCGCATAGCAACATATTTTCGTTGAAGTTAACCTGTTTCAATTATAAGTGCGCAACAGTAGCAACCATCACACAGCCGCCATAAGCATGTAGCCGTATGGTTGGGGGCCATTGCTGCACATCCGTTACCCTGAAGCTGCCCGGTGTATCTCCATCTTCCATATACTGCAGGGTCAATGGCTTGCCGGGTGCCAGCAGCTGCCAGTTAATTGTAAGCTCCTTTTCAGCAGCACCGGCATTTACAGCAGCCACATACCAGGTATTGCCTTTGCGCCTTGCCAGCACCAGTTCTTTGCCAGGCTCACCGGCAAGGTATTTCACCTCATCCCAGGCAGCAGGCACATTCATCAGCAACCGGTGCAATGCACCAGGCAGGGTATCGTACGCAGCAGGTGTATCCGCATAATGCACAATGCCGCTTTCAAATAAAATGCTCAATGCAATCTCATGCATATAAGTTGTTTTATGCACAATCTTCCTGTTGGTAAAACCGGTAACCGTATAATCCATACTACCCACTGCATTGCGCGTAAACGGAAGTATCGTATTCTGTACCGGCGCTACGGTATCGTAACCATCTTTAAACATATAACACTCCAGTCCGCTCACCGCTTCCATACTCAGCAGGTTGGGCCAGGTTCTGTTCCAGCCGTTGGGCAGTGTGCAGCCATGAAAATTTACCAGTAGTTCGTTGTCAGCTGCATCTTTCAGTATACCGGTATACTGCTGCATCATCATTTGTTTGTCTGACTGAAAGAAATCTACCTTAATACCCTTAACACCAATGCTATGCAGCCAGGCCATGGTTTGCCTGCGAATGGCAGTATCAAACAATTTATCACGCGGCTCTTCACTTACTGTATTGTTCGGGCCGCCTGAGTTGTACCAAACCCAGATACCCACGTTTTTTGTGCTGGCATATTTTACCACATCTTCCAGGCTGCCGTTGCGCATCCTGTTCCAGTTGGCATCAATGAGCGAATAGGGCCAGTGCATGCGTGCGGCAAGATCAATGTATGGCAGTATCCGCTTATAGTCCTGCGGACTGTCATTATCACTCCACCAGCTCCATGATGCGGCACCAGGCTTAATCCAGCTTGTTTTTTTCACTGCAGCAGGTGCACTCAGGTGTGTTACCATATCAGCTGCAACTATATCCTGCAGGCCCGTACCTGCGGTAATGCATCGCCAGGGCGTTACTACCAGTTTATTAAAATGCGCGGTATTGTCGCCATAGTTATTGCCATCCGTTGCTTCAGGAAAGCGTACGGTATATTGCTGCTGCTTTTGCGCGTAGTACAGGTGCGATGCTACGTAGCCGCCATGCAAACCAGCTTCCGTAAGCAACAACCACTGATCACCTGTTTGCGCCAGTACAGGAAAACAATATCCTTCTGTTGTTTGGGGTAAGGTATCAGATGCTACACCGTTTGTATAATAGTTTTCATGCGATGGCGTCCACTTGGTGGGCTTATCATAAGGCTGTGCAAAAATGCGGGAGCTGTGCGGCAGCTTAAACGCAGACAATTCACCGCTAACTGTTGCCGCACCTTTCGCATGTACCCGGTAACAAAACGCCATACCTTCATTAAATACGCGGAACACGATATCCAATGTATGTTCCGGGTACTGCAGGCTAATCACCCGCTCATTACAGGTATAGGATTGTTGTACTTTTTTGCCGCTTAACAAGGTATATTTTCCTGTTACCAATTGTACCGGCTGCACATCCAGCTTAAGCGGAATGCCCGTTAACCGCGTATCACCATTTACTTCCACACCAAGCGCAGCAGTATCCAGCAGCAACACACTGCCATTGGCAGTTTGCCGGTAAAATGTGTAAGCACTTACACTTTTTCCACCTGGCTGCAGTACATTGAATACATGCACTGCCAGTTTTTTATCCGGCGAGTAAATGATATAGTTGCCAGTGCCGCCGGCCAGCAGTTTTACGGAAAAGAAGAGAAAGAGCGAAACAGTTGCAAATGCTTTCTTAAATCGGTTCATCTGTTGTATTAATTATGATTTTTATCTGCGGAAAACCTGGTTATAAAGGGACGGAAAACCGTCCCTTCCTGTAAAAAACCCGTAGATCATCCCTTGTCTGCCCAACGCTGCGGCAGACTGTTAAACATGCCTATTCAAACAAGTTTTTTTCGGTAATACCCGGCCAGTCATCTGTTCTGAAAGGTGAAGCCGGGAACCCGTCTGCATTGTACAGGTTGGCGTCTACCGGTGCATTGCTCCAGCCATACCGCACTGCTAAGGGCTGCCGCACCTGTTCGCTGCACACAATCACTTTACCACCGGCAATAATTGCCCGGGCATAATAAAAATGATGATCGGCGCCTGCTATTTCAAAACCGCGCAGGTAACCGTATTTGTCTTTTGCCTGCAGTCCGGCCTGTGCATATGAGAAACTGACAACAGCCTTATCCCCATCAAAACTTACCGCATTGTACAGCGGGCCGCTGTAAGGAACTGTCCAATGATATACTTTATTGAATGCAGCGGCAGCCAGTCGCCTGCCTACATCCTGCTTGTTGCGCGGGTGGATATTGGCCGAATCACCAATATCGATGGTTACTGCCATGGCAGTGCCCGGGAGCGCCAGGGTTTGCAGTTGCGCTTCGCGCAGTTCTGCCCAGTCACTGCCTGCATTGGCACTTTGATTGGTACCGAATGAAGACAACTGCACAAACAGGAAAGGAAAGCTATCCTTCCACTCCTGCCGCCAGCTATTGATCAGCAAAGGGAAAACACGGCGATACTGGTAAGCGCGCGCCGTATTCGATTCTCCCTGGTACCATATTATCCCGCGCAATCCATAAGGCACCAGCGGATGTATCATGGCATTGTACAGTGCAGTACCTGCGTTGTTATTGAGTTTGGCAAAAAAAGCGGCGCTATCAAAAACAGGCATCATGTGCCACTGGTCATCTGCAAGCGACAGGGTTTGCGAACTCAACGAGATAAACACCTGCGCTTTTTCGCCATGAATACCCATGCCCATCCAGGCGGGATTTACCTGCGCGCCCTGTTGCAGCAGGAGGGTATTTGTACCTGCTTTAAATGTATGCGCAGGCAGCTGTATACGCACCAGTGAATCCTGCCCTGCCGCTACTTTCACCTGGTTGATGTATAATACATACCTGCTGTCGTTTGTGCCAAGACTTAACAATGCAGGTTTATCACAATCTGCTGCGGTTACTTCCAGGTCTCTTCGCATATACCCCTGACCGCGGTAGGCAGGCATGCCTTTCCAATCCCAGCTGCCGGGTACATACATCGCCGGCCATTTGCGGTAGTCGTAACCCGGCTGCAGCAGGCTGCTTAGCGTGGGCGGCTGCACATAACCTGCATCCGTTTTACGCAGTTCCTGTACAATCCCCTTGTGCAGGCGCGCAGCAATACTATCCCAGGTGCCGGGAAGATTGGCTGCATAGCCCCGTAATTCACTGCTTTGCAGCATGGCGTTTTTGCTAATCCAGCCTTCTATCTGCGAGCCACCCCAGTTATCGTTGATTAAGCCAATGGGTACATGCAACTGATTGTACAGCTGCTTCGCGAAAAAATACCCTGCAGCCGTAAAGTCCGCAACAGTGGCAGTGGTTGCAGGCGTCCATTGCAGCGCTCCGATATCATCGAGCGGGGTTAAGGATAAAGTATCCGGTATTTTTACCTGCCTGATAAAATCATTGCCCGCAGCAGCCAATTCGGTACCGGCATTGGTTACATCAGCCAGTTTCCATTCCATATTACTCTGGCCGCCGCACAGCCACACTTCTCCAATCAGCACATCATTCACCTGTAACGTGGTGCCTTTACCTGTAACAGATAAGGTATACGGCCCGCCTGCTGCAAGAGGCGGCAGCTGCACACGCCATTTGCCCAGTCGGTCAGCTTTTGTAACGGCAATGCGGTTATTCAAACGCACTGTAATACGTTCGCCTGCACCTGCCCAGCCCCATACCGGAACAGGCTTCTCCCGCTGCAACACTACATGATCACTAAAAATACCTGCCAGTCTTAACTGTGCAAACCCTGTCTGCGCCAGTAAGCCGCAACACAGTAACACCAATACCCATTGCTTATGTAAATAATGCATAGTTAGCCACCATTCTTTATTGTTTAATAAACCTTGTCATAAATCTTCGCCCGTCTGCCGTAGCTGCTACCAGCATGTACACACCTGCAGGCAGGTACGGCAGTCCCACACGATTCACTTTTTGCAGCAGCGCTGCCTGCATGTGCTGCAGGTGGCCACCGTTATCAACAACAGAAAAATACCCTTTGGCAGCTGTGCTTAACGGTAATGTTACCGTGATGCTGTTGCCTGTTACGGGGTTGGGGTATAACTGCATTGCCGCAGCTTTATTTTGCTGTGCCATCACTGCTGTTTTCGCAGCAAATGAATTGCCGGTGGTAAAACGCACCTGGTCAATATAAAATGCAGGCTGCGCACCGCCCGATCCATCGTGTATCCATATTTCATTAACCGCCGATGGGCTGCCAACATCTGCGAGGTTAACCGTATAGCTGTTCCAGCTGCCACCCGTAATGTTCACTGATTTCCTGCCGGTTTCGGTACCATTGTTTTTAAATACAATCTGCAAACTATTGCCACCGGAAGCACCATAGGCACTGAACACAAAACTGCTGAACCCGTTAAGCGCCTTCGGGGAAGACCTGTTGTAACGCATGGCACCCCATGCAGCCGTTATCTGTATGGATGTGGATTTAGTACCGGCAGCAACAGGGCTGGTGTTGGCAGCGTTGTAATTGGCACTCCAGCTGTCGTTGCTCCAGCCATCCTGCACGGCATCATCGTACAGCACATAGTCTGTGTTGTTTGTTGCAAACCGTATATCATCTACATAAAAAGTGTTTTGTGCAGCACCGTTTGCATCCTGTATCCATATTTCATTTACAGCAGCAGGACTGCCCACCTCACTTAAATTAATGGTATACGCATTCCAGCTGCCGCCGGTGATAAACACAGTTTTTCTGCCAGATTCGGTGCCGTTGTTTTTAAACACCACCTGTATGTTGTTGCCACCACTGCCGCCATATGCCCAGAAGGTAAAGCCACTGTAACCGGAAACATTTTGTGAAGCCGTGTTATTGAAACGGATGGCACCCCATGCACCGGTTACCTGTACGGCAATGGATTTGGTGCCTGCTTCAACAGGATTGGCATTGCTGATATTGTAACCGGCATTCCAGCCATCGTATGTCCAGCCGTTTTGCAGTGCATCATCATACACGGTTGGGCCAGCACTGCCGCCGGTACTGCCGGCATATTCGCGTGCACCTTTATCTGCGGTACCATTGTGCGGGATGGAGTAGATGCAATATTTCAGGCCGCCCTTGCTGGTGATATAATCGTAGTCGGGCGCCAGTGTCCACCAGCTTTTCTTTTGCCCGCTGGTTTGCGATGTAATAATTGCCGGATCGTAATACAGTGCATCTGCCGGTGTATTGGCATCACTGATGCCCGTGTTAATAACCGGTGAGCCGGATTGCAGCGATACATCACCTGCTCCCGCATTTACAAAGGAAGGATCCACATAACCCGACATACCCTGTATATCGTTGTTCTGCACCGTACTGCCTGTTAAACTGTTGCCATCGGTATTAAAGGCCGTGCCGGTGCTTTGTACCACGATATTGTTTTCCAGCACCAGGTCGTTGCGCCCGGCTACATCGTAGGTGCCAATGCCGCAGCGCACATTGCCATAGGTAGTGCCGTAATCAGGATCCTGGCTGTTCTGGTACACGCTGTTGTTCGCAAGCCTTCCGCCTGAACTGTTGGTCATAATAATACCTGCACCGCCATTCAGCAATGCCACGTTGTTCCAGAACTTCACGTGTGAATGATAATAAGAAAGATCAACAATAAACCCATTCCCATCTGTATGATACGAGGATACATCTACCCCGTGAAAAGCAATGCAGCGCTGCACCAGCACATTATCACCCCACACCTTGAACATATTAAAATTACTTGACCATGAGCCCCAGTTGGGATCCCAGCCATTTCTGCAGGCCATGCAATCTTCTACCAGCACATCCGAGCAACCGGCAAACGTAAAGCCTTTCTGCCCGCACTGGTCTACCAGGCAGTGCCGTACGGTTATGTGCGTGATCTGTATGTTTGACTGGCCATAATCATCTGCCTGGTTCACTGATACATTGCCATCCAGTCCTATACCTCCCCGGTTGTAATTGCGCATAATAATACCATCGAATGTTAAGTAAGCCAGTGATTTCGTATTGTCTGCATAACCATAGAACAGGTAATTATCGGGCGCACCTGTTCCATCAAAAATGGGCACTTCGCCATCCACGGCCCTGAATACAATTTCGTTGCCTGCACTGCCTTTCAGCCCTGTTCCCGGGTTAGAGAGATAACAGGTTTGGTTGTAGTAAATACCACCTTTGATATTGCACACATCGCCGGGCTGTGCAATGGCTGCAAAATGATTGAGGGTGAGAAAAGCAGTGCCCACAGTCAGCCCGTCCAAACCATCATTCCCATCGGGTTTTACATAATATTGTGTTCCGGCAAACACCGCCTGCATGCCTGTAACCAGTACAAGCAGCAGTACACATTTTTTCAGGCAGCGGCGCAGTAGTATGCGCTGCTGCATACAGCAACAGGTAAAGTTTTGTTTCATATGGCATATTTATCGTTAAGCAAAGCAATGCAACAGCATAGCGGCAAATGCGCAAGGCTAACTGATTCAGCCAACGCTGCAATCGTAATTATAGTACGCTGTATACAAGGGGTAGCCCCTATTGATGCACCGGTTATTTTTTCAGAAAAAGGAAAAGGAAGAGCAGGCTGATGAGCAGGTCTTTTGATTTAAAATAAAACCGGATAAACTGCAATGCTGCCGTCATCTGGTTTTCTACGGTTTTAACGGAGATATTAAGCCGGCTGGCAATTTCCATATTGGACATGCCTTCATGACGGCTGAGCAGGTATATTTCTTTTCGTTTTTGCGGAAGCCGGTTAATTGCCTGCTTGTATATGGAATGTATTTCCCTTTCTTCCAGCTGCTCGGCATTGGAATTATCGGGCGCGAGGTATTCATTTTCTATGCCTTCGGTAAGGCCGGTATATACTGCTTTATTGCGGCGCAGCTGCTCTATAATGGCATGATAACAGAGCGTGATTAAAAAACCGTTGAGCGATTTGTTTTCGTTGAGCAGTGCGCGTTTCTCCCACAATCTTTTAAACACATCCTGTGTAAGATCTTCTGCCTGGCTTTTATTTTTTACAAACTTGTAGGCATAAGCATATACTTTCCTGGCATGGCAGTCAAACACTTTTTTAAAAGCAAGGTGATCCCCTGATTTCAGCAATATGGTAAGATCCCTTTCACTGTTCATATGGCGACACTTATGGAAAGCAATGTTGCAAATTATCGATTTTACCCATAGCGCAACCAGAATATTGCACACGACGCAGATATTTCTACCCGCATCCGCCGCAACCCGGCAGGCCCGGTGCTTCCATAGTTAGCCAGCCCATCTTCTTTTAGGGCGCAGTAATCTTACGCACACTGCCCAACTGGTCAGTTACCTGTATTTCCCGGTCATTTTCGTTCCATTGTACAAAGCGTGCATGCTGCGAATAAAACGATTGCCCGAGCGCAGGTTCTTCCATGCGCCTGCGGCCGTTTTTCAACAGATGCAATGCCCTGGTTTCGCCCGGCAGCAGCGGCAGCATATGCGCAGTTTGTTTCAGCGCAAATAATTTCAATCCATCATTGTGCTGCGATGCGGCAACACTGTAGGTATTGTTTGCCATGCGCAGTTTCACCAGCGCCTTCCCATCGCCCGGTATGCAAATGCCGCTCTGCAGCATGCTGAGCGCGGTAAAATGCCCGCTGCCATCCCCTTTCAGCAACAGCCCGTTCAGCGCATCGCTTCTGCCGCCTGCCACTTCCATACCGTAATCATTGCCGGTAAGCAGCAGGTCAAGGTTGCCATCCTGGTCAAAATCATCGGTCAGCATTGCGTATACGCTTGAAAGCTGGGCCTGCCAGGGCAAGGGTATACAGGTGAATGTGCCATTGCCGTTGTTGTGAAACAAACAGGTTTTGCTGTTCACTGCGTGTAGCACCAGTGCATCGTGCAATGCAGTATCAGGCAATAGCTGCTGCATGGCGGTACCGGCATATACTGCATGCCTGAAATATTTTTTACGAAGATTGTTCAGCTGCTCCAGCATATCGTCTCTCGTATGCACCGGATACAACACCTTTGTATCACCGGTTGTATGATGTTCATCAGGATACAGGTACACCGCGGGAATTACATCATAAAACCCGTCCTGGTTAAAATCTTTCGCGTACAAAGTGAATGGATATTGTTCACTGGCATGAAAAAAGTTATTGTCACCCATATTGCCGGCTATATAGTCCATGCGGCCATCGTTGTCAAAATCGCCTGCTACCAGGCTGTTCCAGCAACCGGTTTGCTGTGCAACGCCTGTTTGCAGGGTAACATCGGCGAATTTGCCGTGATTGTTTTGCAACAGGGTCAGCGGCATAAACTCACCGGCAAGCAGCAGATCATCCCAGCCATCGCCATTGGTGTCTGTCCACAGTGCATCACAGATCATCCCGATGTTGCGCAATGCAGGTGCTGCCGCTCCGGTGATTTCTGTAAAATGAACATTTCCTTTTTTAGAATCGTTGCGCAGCAGGTGACCTGATACTGCCTGCGGGTAAAAACCAGGCCTGGAGCGCTCTCCCACAAACAAATCCAGGTCACCGTCTTTATCAAAATCAGCCGCTTTCACGCAGGATATGCTGCCATTGATCCCTGGTAATGCATGCTGCTGCAGCGTGAAATTTCCCTTGCCGTCATTCAGGTACAGCCGGTCTGCATAAGCTGGCGAGCCGGGCGGCATTTCCACGCTGCCGGAACTGATGTACAGGTCGGGTATGCCGTCGTTATCTGCATCAAAAAGCAGTATACCTGCATCTTCCTGTATTTTATCTTTTGCAGTGCTGCCCGGGATCAAATCTTTTTCAGTAAACGTGCCATCCGTTTTTTGCAGTAAAACGGTTTCCTTGTGCTGGTAAGGCGCTCCTATCACCAGGTCGTCCAGCCCGTCGCCATTGATATCGCCGGCAGCTAATGCAGGGCCGTATTGCGACAGTTTGTGCGGCAGCAGCCGCTGGCGGTTGAAATCGATATAGTCGTAATCGGTATCCCGGTAGTTGATATGACTGGCAGCCGTAATATCCGAAAAAAGATTGCCTGCTGCAACAGCAGGCTGCTGCTGCAAGACTGCTGTTGTATTGGCACACACGTTTACCTGCAAAGTCTGGTCAATACCTGGTTGCACGATCAGCTTTTTGCGGCCATTGTAAAAAACCACCAGCGAATCAGGCTTTACGCCATCAGGCAAACCAAAGGAGGCAATATTTTCAACTGTTGACAGGTAGCCTTTATAGGGTGAATTTTCATACAGCTGCACCTGCCCTTTTGCATACAGCCATAAGGTTGCGCCAATGGCATTGAGGTTATCTTTATCACCATGGCATCTGATGCGCAGGTAATGCGCGGACTGCTCCGCGTTGTTCATACGGCGGTTTTCAAATACAAAGGCTTCATCATTGATATTGTTTACCACGTAATCCAGGTCGCCATCGTTATCGAGGTCTGCATAAGCTGCGCCGTTTGAAAACGAGGCGGTGTTTATACCCCAGTCTTCTGTAGTATTATCAAAACCCACACGTGTGTTGTTACGGAAAGCATAGTTCCTGAGTTTGATGGCCGGTATCTGGCTCAGCAGCTGTTTTTTGTTCATGATGCCGGCAGCTGCATCGCGGTAGGCGATAAAATCATGATCGGTAAGGTCTTTCGGAAACCCGTTGGTTACTACCAGGTCTTTCCAGCCATCGCAGTCAAAATCTGCTACCAGCGGTGTCCAGCTCCAGTCTGTCGCTTCAATGCCTGCGAAATAAGCCACTTCACTGAACAGCGGATCACCGATACTGTCACCATTGCCGATGCGCGGCCCCTGGTTCAGCTGCAGTGTGTTACGGGTGTACTGGTACTGGTAATGGTACTGATCGAAGTTTTGGTAAATCAGGTAATTATTCGCACCCAGCATCATTTTGCGGCGGTAGTTATCTTCCGGGTTCATGTCAAGTTCTATCACATCGGGCCTGCCATCGTTGTTGATATCGCTTACGCTGTTGCCCATGGCCGCAAAGCTGGTATGTTTGAAATAGGTTTTTGCCTTGTCAGTAAAAGTCTTGTCGCGGTTGTTGATATAGGCCACATCTCCTGAAATGAAATCGTTGCTCACGAATACATCTTTCCAGCCATCGCCGTTTAAATCACAGATATTGATGCCCAGCCCGTATCCTGTTTCCCGGATACCGGCCTGTGCCGATACGTTTTTGTAAAACGGGTGCCCCAATGAATCTGACCCTGTGTTTTCGTACAGCATATCTGCATTGGGGTTGCTGGCTCCGTCGCTGATGATTTGCCTTGAAAAAGTATTCTGGTAAAAAGGCCCGGGCTTATTGTTGAGCAGGTATACATCGAGGTCGCCGTCGTTGTCGTAGTCAAAGAATGCGGCCTGTGTGGTATAACCTGTATCGGCAAGACCGTATGCTGCTGCACACTCCTTGAACACCGGGTGGCGTGCAGCGTTAAGCCCCATATTTACATACAGCAGGTGCGTGCGTTTGGATATGTCGGCCACATTGGTACAGCAAACGTATATATCCTGCCAGCCGTCGTTATTAATGTCTACCACGGCCACACCGCTGCACCACCTGCCTTCACCGGTAACCCGGGCTTCGCTGGTAATATCGCTGAATGTAAGACTTCCATTGTTCAGGTACAGTTTGTTGGAAACCATGTTCCCGGTAAAATACAGGTCTGGCAGGCCATCATTGTTAAAATCACCGATACCCACACCGCCGCCGTTGTAGATGTACTGGTTGTTCAGCACATTAACTGAATCGGTTTCTGTAATGCGGTTGTTAAAGTGCACACCCGATGCCGCAGCATCCACCTGTTTGAAAAGTGTTTTCCTTTTCGAACATGCGGTGCAGACAAACATTGTTATCAGCAGCAATAAGCAGTAGTGCCTTATCATTATTTATTCCCGTTTTTTAATGCTGCAGCAAAAGCATCATAAGCTGGTTTTCTTTTATAGGCCGAATCAAACAGCAGCGGCCAGTCATGCCGCAGCAAGGGCGCCTGGTTCCACCAGCTGTCGCCATCGCCTACATTCCACATGGTGATGCCATATTGTTGTTCTTTGGGCACTAATTGCAGGTACTGCTGTACTACGAAAGCATATTTATCAGCCTGCTTTTTTTGCAGGTCAGCTGTGTAGGTTGCTGTTTTATCCCAGGTAAGATTTACACAAATATCCAGTTCTGAGATATGTATTTTTAAGCCGGTGGCAGCACATGCTTTTAATGCTGCTGCAATGCTGTCGTTGCTGGTGCTGATGTCGATATGCATTTGTAAGCCCAGCCCCCCGATAGGAATATTTCTTGCTTTAAAATCGGCCACCATATCCAGTATGGCTTTGAGTTTATTGGTGAATTTTTCCTGGTTGTAGTCATTGTAAAAAAGTATGGCCGCAGGGTCAGCAGCATGCGCATATTGAAACGCATGCGCCACATAGTCCTTACCGATATGGCGATACCAGATACAACCATCGTCATTATTCGCTTCTGTTTGCAGGTTACGGTAGTC
The DNA here is from genome assembly GCF_003412455.1 of Deminuibacter soli. GTDB lineage: Bacteria > Bacteroidota > Bacteroidia > Chitinophagales > Chitinophagaceae > Deminuibacter > Deminuibacter soli. The sequence goes on from NZ_QTJU01000009.1 coordinate 29,732, forward strand.
TCCTGAATTATTATCCTGGAATGCTTCATTCACCACATCCCATGAAGCAGCCTGGCCTTTAAAATGCGATACCACTGTGGTAATATGTGTTTTCAGCAAACTGTCCCACGCAGCTGCATCTCCCTGGAACTTGTTAACCCAATCCGGGTTACCGGTATACCAGCACAGGTTGTGCCCATGCAGCCGTTTCTGGTAGGATTGCGCAAAGGCCGCAATTTTATCTGCATCGGCAAATTCAAAATCATCCTGTTTCGGCTGCAGGCTTCCCCATTTCATTACATTCTCGGCAGTGATGCTGCTCATCTCCTGCGCAACTATTTTTTTATACCCGAATGTACCGGTTAAATCGCCGGGGTTTACAGAGGCGCCGATGGGTATGGCTGCAATGCTTTGCAGTGTTTCACCACCTGCTGCGGGTTTCAGCAGGTCGTTCTGCACTGCGTCTTTTTTACAGGCAAGTGCAGTAAAAAGTATATAAATGAAGACTTGTTTCATATGGCAATTGTATGAAAAGTGAAGCATACCGTTGACTGAAGCCGGTTCCAGCCTCAGTCAACGGAGGTTTTAGTAGCCGCTGTTCTGTTTAACATTCGGATTGCTGTTGATTTCACCGGATGGTATCGGCAGCAATACATACTGTTTCTGGAAATTGACTTTCTGTGTGCTGCTGGTGCTGAAATCGAAGCTGGTAAGATCAACACCCATACTACCATTCAGGTACCAGCGGCGTATATCAAACCAGCGTATCAGTTCTTCACCTGCAAATTCAACAAAACGCTCATGCATCAGCCAGCTTAATGCCATGCTGCGGTCTGTTTGCTGTATATCCCTGTCTGCCGGGGCTACTGCACCGGGTTGCTGGTTTCTTGCACGCTGGCGCACCTGGTTTATTAACGCAACAGCATCTGCTATGGCACCTCCCGATTGCAGGATGGCTTCAGCTTTCAGCAGCAACACATCTGCATAACGCAGTATGCGCGGGTTGTTGTAAGATCCCGCACCGCTGTTGGTTACCTGGTCAAGTCCGTTACCCACATATTTCTGGATATAACGTGTAGCTGTATCCATGGTCAGCGTTAAACGCGGGTCGCCTGTTTCAAATTCTTTCTTCAGCTTATTGGTGGCAATGTAAACAGGTGCGCCGTATAACGACCAATGGTTATTGTAAAAGCCCCAGTAAGCGGAGAACGTTTTATCAGGCCCATTGAAATCGTTGGTGAGCCACACATTGTCTGTAGCAGAAACACCTGCCTGGTATTCGAACAACGATTCACTGTTGTTTTCTGCAGCATAACTGAAATTGTCAGTGAATTTATTGACCAGTGACACACCCTGTATTTTATTAAAGGCCGCAATGGCGTCTGCATAGTCCTGCTGATTTTTGGCAACCGTGGCCCTGAATACAAGGGCTTTGCCAAGATAGCCGTTTGCCGAATTGCTTGTAGCGCGGCCAAGATCAGTTGCAGACCAGGATTGCGGCAGCAGCGCTGCTGCCTGCTTCAGATCGGAGATGGCCGTATCCAGCAGCGCAGTGCCTGCTGAAGATGGGCTGTTTACGTGATCCAGGTCAAGGATGCGCTGCGTAATAACAGGCGAAGTGCCAAAGAGATTCCAGAGATTAAAGAAAGTCATCCCTCTTAAAAACAGCACTTCGCCCTTGTTATAGTCTTTCAAATGCGGGGTAATATAAACGCCCTTTTCCGTGTTTAATTTCTCCAGTATGGTGTTGGCCCTGTTAATGAGCTGGTAGCTATAGGTATAATAATTGGTCAGCACACCATCTGTGGGTGTAAAGGTGAACGATTCGTAGGCGCTGAAATTGCCGTCTGTGGTAATATCATCACCCATCAGCAAACGTACGGGCGACAGGTAGTTGTTGATATTGTAGGCGTAAAAATCAGAAAGCTTGGCGTATACACCGTTCACGCCTTTTACAAAATCCTGTTCAGAAGCAAAATAGTTGTCTTCTGTTGGCGTATAGGGAGAAAGATCCAGCTTCTTTTTATTGCACGACAACACCAGTACAGTGGTGGCTGATAACAAAAGAAAAAGGTATAATGCGATTTTATTTTTCATACAAGCATATTTGTTTTACAGGTCACTCGCCGGTTCATATTAAAAAGAAGCATTCAGGCCGAAAGTAAATGTGCGCACGGGTGGCGTAAATACGGCACCTTGCAGAATGGCATCTTCAGGATCGAGACCTGTGTATTTGGTAATGGTAAAAATATTGGTACCGCTTACATACAACCGGATGGTATTAAAAAACGGTGTGGCAGACTTCAGTATTTTGCCCTGCAGCGTATAACCCAGCTGCACATTTTTTAAACGCAAAAAGGCGCCATTCTCCACATAAAAATTGGAATAACGCGCATTGGAACCGCCTTCATCACCACGTGTAGCCCTGGTAATACCGGTGTTGGTGTGATCAGGTGTCCAGCGGTCAAGTACGGTAGTAATGGAATTAGAGCCATTGCCGGTCAGGTTCAGCAGGTACTGTTTTTCGTAATTATACAACTGCACATCACCCTGCCCCTGGAAAAACACAGATACATCAAACCCCTTGTAATCGGCATTAAAACCAAAACCGTAATAATACCCAGGGTTGGGTTTGCCCAGGTACACCAGGTCGCTGTCTGCGCTAATTTTACCATCGTGGTTAATATCGTTGAAAAAGTAGTCACCCGGCTGGTAATTTTGTGAAGTAAAGCCGTCATCACTCAGCACATTGGTTTTATAGTTGGCTACATCTTTTTTGCTTTGTAACATGCCACCTACCTGGTAACCGAGAAAGTAATTTACCGGCTTGCCCACCGAAATATTGCTTCCGCCCAAACCCTTGCGTACCGGCAGGTCGCTGTAAGTTTTGGTCACCGTGTTTTTGTTGGTAGTGATATTGCCGAATACGTTGTAATGCACTTTATTGATATAACTGTTGTAGGCAGCTTCAATTTCGATACCCGCATTTCTTACATTACACACATTCGTCAGTGCCGGGTTAAGATTACCCACGCTCAATGGCAGCGGTGTGGTTTGCAGGATACCTTTGGTGAGTTTGTTGTAATAGTCAAACGATAATGTAAGCTTATTGAACAGCAGCATATTTACGCCGATGTCTTTTGTTTCATCTTTTTCCCAGGTAAGCCTGCGGTTAGGAAAATCGTTCAGCGATACGGAATTGACTACAGAGCCATTACCATTGCCATTGCCTGAACCAAAAGAGTAAAAAGGATAAGGCGAGATAGTTGACAGGAAAGCATAGTCATTGCTGATCTCCTGGTTACCTACTGTACCCCAGCTGCCCCGGATGCTCAGGTCATTGATAAAACTGCTATTTTCCATGAATGATTCACGGGATATTTTCCACATGGCCGATACGCCCGGGAAAGTACCCCACCTGTTCTCCGGCGCAAAACGGGATGAACCGTCACGGCGCAGGGTTCCGTCAATGTAATATTTGCCGTTGTAGTTATAACTGATCCTGCCGAGATAACCGATGATGGCATTGTCTTTCTGGTAGGTTTCAACAGACAATGCACGCGGATCGATGTTCTGCAGGATGAACCGTGTTTTGGGGTCGTCTGAATTGGCTTGTTTGCTGCTGGTATAGTTATACGAGAAGCTGGTTTTCTGGTAAGACGCATCAAACAGCAGGTCGATGTTGTGTTTGCCAAACGTTTTGTTGTAAGTGGCCGACAGGTCCTGCACAATATTGAAATTGGTGGAATTCACGATACCAATCTGCCCGCGGGTATTGGGCCCGCCGAGGTAAGGGTTTTGCGGCGCCTGTGAAAACAGGTAGCTGTCGAACCCTGTCCAGTTTTTGCGTACGTTGTTATACCAGTCAATACCCAGTGAGGCTTTTATTTTCAGGTTGGTAATGGGTTCTACCTGGAAATAGGCATTGCCGAAATTACGCACCATTGAATAGTTAGAGGCATTGATCTGCTGCTCGGCAAATGTGTTGCTGTGTGTTTGTGTACCATACAACAATTGCTGGCGGTCGAACATATAGGGAGCGCTTAAACTGGCTCCTGTAGATGAATAGTCCGGGTTGGGTACAAACGTTGCATCCACCGTGGGAGCATAGCCATATTTATTGGACGCGTCGTAGATAGGCTGCCAGGGCGATGCAGACGCCGAATAAAACAGGTCGTTGTAATAACTGTCGTTTGTTTTCTGGTACACACCACGGTAGTTAACACCGGTGGCAATGTACTTGCCCAGTTTTTTATTGAGGTTGCCTGCAAAGCTGTAGCGCTCCAGGTCGTTGAGATGATATGCACCTTCTGTTTTATTGTATCCGCCGGAAAGGTAATAATCCGTTCCGTCAAAAGCGCCTGATACACGCAGGTTATAATCCTGTGTAAGTGCATTCTTGTTCAGCAGAGGTGTTTGCCAGTCGTACGTTGGCTTGTTGCCCACGTAAGATGCATGTGTTGCATCAAACAGGGTATCTGTATCCAGCTTAATGCCGCTGTTGGCAATGGCTTCCTGTGCCAGTGCCGTGTATTGCTGTGTATTCAGCAGTTTGTATTTTTTGATGGCATTTGAAATACCTGTAACAGTGGATATTTCAATTTTCGCCTTACCGCTTTTGCCCTTTTTGGTGGTGATGAGGATAACCCCATTACCTGCCCTTGCACCGTACACGGCAGCGGCGGCAGCATCTTTCAGCACGGAGATGGATTCAATATCGCCGGGGTTAAACATAGACAGTACGTTTACGCGGCCACGCACGTCAGATTCGCGGCTGCCATACTGTGCATCCGAGCCGCTGTAGCCTTCGCTCAGGGGCACGCCGTCTACCACGTACAACGGATCTGCAATACCCGAACCAAAGGTGCTCACACCCCTGATGCGTACCACGGGCCTGTTGTACGGACTACCACCCGGTGAAGACACCTGAACACCCGTCATTCTGCCCTGCATGGCCTGTTCAAAGCTGGGGGCAACGCTTTTACTGATTTCTTTAGCTCCTACGGTAGATACTGCAGAAGTTACATCACCTTTCTTTTTTTCGCCAAAACCAATCACCACGATATCGGTAAGTTGTTTTGACACCGCCTGCAGTTTAACAGACAGCTCTTCCCTGCCGTTTACCGGTACCTCTTCTTCCTTGTACCCGGTATATTTAAAAACCAGCACGGTATTGTTTTTATCGTTGACTGTTATTTCAAACCGGCCCTTCACATCGGTTACCACCCCGGTGCTGGTGCCCATAATCATTACGCTCACACCTGATATGGGCTGATCCTTGTCATCCACCACCGTTCCGATGATTTTCGTTCGCACGGGCGTAAACACAAACCCGCTTTCGGGCAGGTTGGCAGGTTGTGGTGCTGCCGACGAATCGTTGTCGCTTTTATACAGCACAATTTTGTTATTCAACACCTTGTAGCCGATCTGCAGTGGCTGCAGTATTTTATAAAGTACATCCGCCAGCCGCTCTTTGCTGAGCTGTACGGTTACCTTTCTCCGGGCGTTAATGGTATTGGAGCTGTAGTAAAACTGCACATCTGTTTGTGCCTGTATGGAAGCAATCACCTTATCAAGCGACGTTTCTGTAAAGGAGACAGATATTTTTTTCTGCAATACTTCCTGCGCCGAAGTATGTGCAAAAGCAGTAAAGGTAAACAGCAAGGCAATCATTATTTGCTGGAACGTTATTCTCATTGCAAGCAGTATTGAAGCAATAAATTGCTTAATTTTCATAAATTCACATGGTTTTATTCGTTTAATAATCGCAAAGCGGGTAAAATCTTGTCGCAAGACAGCAATGGCCGGGATGTTGCAGCATTCCGGCTAATTTTTTTTACGACATAACATATTAGTTCATAAGCAGTGCATTTACATGATCAATGGCGGTGTAACTCATTAGTAGCAACCTTTTCCCCTGATAAGAATTTTTGTTCCCTTTATTTCAAAGCTGGCGCCAAGGGATTTGCAGATAATATCCAGCACCTCGTACAGGTTTTCTTCTTTCAGGTCGCCGGTAAACAGGCAATTGTTGAAATTGTCGTTTTCCAGCATTATTTCAATACCGTATATATGCTGAAGGCGTGCTGCAACATCTGGCAGTAACGCATCTGAGAAGGTGAGTGATAATTGTGACTGTACAACCGCAGTGTCTTTCTGTACCGGCATGGGTTTGTCGGCTACCGCGGTTTCAAATTTCCTGCTGCCGGTATAGTACGTTACTTTCTGGTTAGGTGTAAGCAGCACGCCATTGTTTTGCCTGCCGGCATCTTTACCTCTTTTTTCATACACTTCCACCTTGCCGGTTTGCACGTTTACTTCCACTGCATCGTCGCCGGCATTGGCTTTAATAAAAAAGCTGGTACCCAGTACATGGGTCACCAGGTTTTTATAGTAAACATAAAACGGGCGGTTGGCATCTTTGGCAATATTGAAAAAAGCTTCGCCGGTAAGGTAGGCTTCTCTTTTATCGGCCTTAAAACTGGCGGGAATATACAAACTGGCAGCCGGTTTCAGCGTTACAGCCGAACCATCTGCCAGCGTATACTGCTTGTCTGCAGCTGTTTCATTCTTCAGTTGTGTGTACCCGTTATTTTCAATGGAAGCTATATCTATATTGTTTTGCCGGTAACTGTTATAGATAAAATAGCTGCCCACCAGCAATACCAGCGAGGCAGCAGCCCATATTACCCGCCTGCGCAGCACAAACAACGGGGAATGCACGGTTTGCACGGGTATGCCGGGTTGCAGTTCTTCTGCCAGGCTTTCCTGCAGGTTCATCCAAACCTTGTCCAGCTCCGGCTCTTCCATGTCTTCATCGTCGCTGAAAAAATACCAGTGTTCCTCCATCCACAATTTCACTGCAGTGTTGTTGGAGGGTTCAAGCATCCATTCAATGATTTCCTGTCTTTCCGCTTTTGTGCATTGATTATCAAAAAAGCGTGTCAATAGTGCATTGTCCATTGTTGTCCGGTGTATATTATACAAATACGCCGGTTTGCAATTTTACCCCTATTGTTCAACAGGATATTTTTTTAGATAATGCTTCCGCTTACCTGGCATTAAAACAATGATTCATATAAAACCGGCCAGTATTATACCTGCACAACCAGTCTGCCGCCATCGGGCACCTGCACATCCCACAGGTTTTCAATATCAGCCAGGGCTACATTGGTGGTTTTAATCTGCAGTTTTCCTGCAGCTGCCAACCCGAACATTTCGGGAAGAATGTTTGAAAAGAACTGGCCAACCTGGCTTTTAGTCCAGCTGCCAAGCCCTGAACCGGAGAGTTGCAGATCAACACTGCGCAGGTTGGCAGCAGAAAGCTGCAGCAGGTCGCCGCCCATAGCCCCCACCGACACAAACCGGGTGCGCTGCGTAAATGCACCATTTCCCTGCAGCACCCCCAATATCAGTTCTGCCGTATGGCCCCATAAATAATCGATGATTATATGAACCGGTGTAACACGGTGCAGCTGCCGCAATTGTGCACTAACAGCTTCATCGCTTTGCTGCAGGCTGATGATTTCATCTGCGCCCAGGTTCAGTAATTCCTGTAAAGACTGCTCATTTCTGCCTGTGGCGATGATTTTACCGGCGCCATACTGCCGGGCCACCTGCACGGCTACCCTGCCTGTAAAACCGGTGGCACCATTTACCAGTACTGTATCACCAGGCTCAATGCCTGCCCTGAAACGCAGTGCCATGGCAGATCCTATCACCGCATTGGGCAATGCAGCCGCCATACTATCATCCAGTGCGGCAGGTACCGGCACTATCCTGTCACGTTCCACGATGGCCTTTTCTGCCATCATCCCGCCGTTGCCAAGGGCGTATACACGCGTGCCATCTGCCAGCAGGCAAACGCCATCGCCGCCGATAATCCTGGCATGCTGTACATCAGCTGAAGAAGAATAATGGGTGCCTTTGACCCTGCTTTTATCAAAATGTTTGAGTGCGACTGCTTTTACCGGCACCAGCACCTCACCTGCATGCTGCGGCACCGGCTCGGCAACATCTGCATATTGCGGTGCTGTTGCCCCGCTGTATAATACGGCTGCTTTCATGTTTGTTTCTTTTCACCAAAGGTAGAACCTGCATGCAGGGACGCACGATAACATTTGTTATCAAATGCGGCCGGATTTCTTTTTCTGTGCCAGCTTGTTTTTAATACGGCTTAGGTGTACGGAAGTAATGCCAAGGTAAGAAGCAATGTAATGCTGTGCCACACGCTGCACAATATGCGGCCGATCGTTGAGCAGGTTGCTGTAACGCTGCTCCGGTGTGTCCCGGATACGGGACAGGAATTCATTCATATAATGCTGCTGCCGTTCAAACGAAAAATCGATCAGCGCCTGCAGGAAATAAGGGTGGCCTTCCGGGTTATTGATCAACTCGTTGAAGACCTTCTTGGGCAACACCTGTACGGTAGTGGGTTCAACGGTTTCAATGGTGAATATACTGGGTATGTTCTTCCTGAAACTTTCGATAGACGCCACCCCTTCGTTTTCAAAGAAGAACTGCACGGTGGTATCTTTCCCGTTATTATTGAACCATACACGAAGGCAGCCCTGTTCAACAAAATAGTAATGCTGCGCCACCTTACCCTCGTGCAACAGGATAGTTTTGGCAGGATACTCCAGCCGCTGCTGTTGCGCCGCATACTTTTCCAGCAACGGGGCAAGATGCGGAAAGCGTTTTGTTAATGTAACAATCAAAGTGATGGTATTAATTGCTTACAACCCATTGGCGGCATTAAACTGCTCCACGGCTTCGCTTAACACTGCATTTTTTAACAACAACAGGTACACTATATTTTATGCGCATTCCGGAATAGTTATGATATGAACGGCCAATTTGAAGGGCAAAGATAAATAATGCCATTTACCCTGCGCAACCTGTATTTCGCCGGGAGCCTTGCTCCCTAACCCTTTTTTCCGGGAAACGCTTGCGTAACTTAATAGTTACTCATATATTTGAATCACCTAAAAGCCACACAATGACTAAAAGTATTGAGCAGAAGCTGTTCTTCAACCACAAGCCGGAGGCGGTGTGGGAGTATTTGACCAATGCCGAACTGATGGCGCAGTGGCTGATGCCGAATGACTTTCAGCCTGTATTGTGGCATGATTTCCAGTTTACCACCAAGGCGTATCCTGATCTTGATTTTGACGGACATGTTTATTGCAAGGTGCTGGAAATAGTACCTTACAAAAAGCTGGTCTATTCATGGAAATCAGGGCCGGGTGAAGGCAGGATATCGGTTGATTCGATTGTTACCTGGACCCTGGTTGAGAAAGACAACGGAACAGAACTGCAACTGGTACACAGCGGCTTTAAGGAAATTGCCAACCTGAAATTGTACGCAGCCATGACAGACGGCTGGATGAAAAACATACAAAAGATCGCTGTACTTTTAAACGATGCAACACATGGCGCCGCAAACGTTTGACGCTTTCCAGGCCATTTCAGATCCCAGCAGAAGGCAAATATTAAAGCTCTTATCCAAAGAGCGGCTTACCATTAATGCACTTGCTGAAAACTTTGATATGAGCCGCCCGGCGGTTTCGAAACACATAAAAATACTTGAATACGCCGGCTTTATTTCCATTGAAGACATTGGGCGGGAACGCTATTGCACACTGAAGCAGGACGGGTTTAACAACCTGCAGGAATGGATTGATTTCTTTGACGGCTTCTGGAAATCGAAGATGAATAAGCTGGAGATGTTGCTAAATAGTAAGAGTGGTGGGAAGAAGTAGCGTATCATTTCCGATACCTCACATTTGCATTCCCCTTCGTGAATTACCAATAATAGCAACTTCAGTATAATGCTTACTTGATAGCTCAAGCCATAGCCACTTTTTTCATCATTTATATTGTTATTTCCAAACATAAATGGAATTTGACAAAGGCCTTTTATTGTTTGACCAATCTTTCGAAAGCTCTTCCATTGGTTTCAATCTATTTGTTTGCCACCAATTCATATAAATTTTCTTGATCGCTACCATATCCTCAATAGTCAATGAATCCATAATAGGTTTTTCCCTAAGCACTCTCAGAATAACACAATAATTAAACAACCTATCTTTTTCAGTGTTTGCAAGAATATGTTCAATAATATAAGCTGCTCTTATACCAACATAATTATTAATGATAAAAGGATATATTCTCGAAGACAACGGATCTTGGTAACCTAAAAGGCCAGTTTGCTTTTTATCAATCACCTCGATAAGATATGGGATGATGCTTTTCCCCAGACGGGAAAAAGCATCATAAAAATCGGCAGTTGTATCAATTCTTTCTTTTTGAACGACAGAATAAGCCAGTTTTTGCAGGCTATCGGATTGTGCATAGCAACCAACACTGCTTATCAGCATCAGTGCTAAGAGCAGGGCAGTTAGACTTATGTAATATTTACTATTTTTTTTCATTTTTTTTGGTTTAAAAGTCCAACCCTTGGACGGTCACGTGTATATACATCCTTGCCCCATAATCATATAATTCCAGCCCTCCCCCGTCACTAAACTCGTTATTTTGTAACTCTTTGCCATTGTACTTAAACCTATTCGATAATTTAGTTGCAGCTTTGCTACTTATTCCCGCCATTGCCAAGCCAAATGGATAATAATGCGTTTCTTCAAGCAATGGACCTGGTGTATGAGTAATGCTCAAATTATCAAATGCTACTCCTGTATTACTCACATTGCTTTCGTAAATGTAAATATACCCATTTACCGGCATGGTAAGATTACCAGACTGAAGCACTTTATAGTTTTCGTTGGCGCCTATCACCGGAATTTGTATATAACTACTGATACTTTGTTTGGTCAGTAGTTCCTCATCCAACATAATCCAGTTCAAGTATGCCTTTGGCCGACTGTCATCCGTAGTTTCTGAGTTTACAAATTCCTGTATCGGTGCGTTTAACAGGCTACCTGTACCACTTCCGAGATTGCTTGTATTAAAATGTCCACCAGCACCGGCCACCTCTCCCGTAAAAAGATTAACTACCTGTGATGCAAGATTATTAACAAGTTCGTTATTGGCTGGTTGGTGATCCTGGTTGCGATACCAGGCCTGCGCAGATATAACTATCTGATCACCTGCCATTACCTTCAACAAAATACCCGGACCAATTTTCGGAGAACCATCTGACCCGTCGTTTTTCAACCAAGTAATGGCAGTATTATTAGGATCGTTGTCAAACCCCGGAATTTCGCTTTTACTTCTGGTAGTTTGTATTAATTGATTACTAAATAATTTCTGCTCGGTAGTACGATACTGCGGTTCTACGGTAGCCAAATAACGCTGGCTGTTTTTCTCATCGATAAATACAGTACGCACATTACCTAAGTGATCTTTTAGAAAATAATCATAGGCATATCCTGTAGCATTACCTGTACCATCCCACAATACGCGAACACGCCCCTCTTCCTGATCTGTAAATGCACTTCCTTTAAAAGTCCCATCATTAGAACCTTGATCTGCATAAGGTAACATTTTGTATTGCTCACATCCGTACTCATCATAGGCAACCGGAATAATCCCATCATGCTTGCCCGGTAAATTTTGCCATGCAACAGTTTGCATAAGCCTCCCAAGCTCATCATAATACTGTGTAGTTTTAGACAAGCAGTATTCACTTAATCCTTTACAGCCTTAATAAAATTACCCTCCTTATCAAAAATCAAATCTGTTTTATTTACTTCGGCTTCGTAGTTTACTTCCCCTCCTGCCCTGGTTATTTTCGCAGCTTCTTTAATGGAAGCACCCTTGTAATGCTGTTTGATGTAGGCGGCAACAGGTGCGGGCAGTTCAGCAGTTCTTATGTCCTCTTCCGTTTCTTTCAATGTTCCCGAAGCATCGTACACGGCTGACAGCTCCTTGCCGCCGGCGGTAAAATTCACCTCATAGTCCGCATCTTCCCTACCCCATTTCACTTTGGTAGCACCGGGGTAAGCTTTCTGAAATGCAGCCTGGGCAGCAACAGGTGTTGCTTCTTTTTTTTGTGCAGACAGGGTTGTTATAAACAGTCCCGAAACTAACACGAGCATCAACGGTTTCATTACTTACAGGTTTAAATTGTTATCAATACCATCAAACCTATTACCCGATTCTGGATATTTTCTGTAGTGCAGTAAACATCATTAAAATCAAAAGCCATGAAAGCGAACTTTCATGGCTTTGAACTATCTGCTAAGGCTGCGTTTAAGACTGAATAAAGGCCAGTAAATCTTTATTGATGGTTGCAGCTTCTGTAGTGGGCATGCCGTGCGGGAAACCCGGGTACGAAATCAGTTGCCCGTTTTTCAACAGTTTTACTGCTTTAGGAGCCGAAACATGATAAGGCACAATCTGGTCGTCTTCGCCATGCATTACCAGCACAGGAACGTCAACGCTTTTCAGGTCTTCGGTAAAGTCTGTTTCAGAAAAGGCTTTGATACAATCATAATGAGCTTTGATGCCACCCATCATGCCCTGGCGCCACCAATTGTCTCTTACGCCTTGTGATACTTTTGCACCTTCGCGGTTGTAGCCGTAAAAAGGCAGCGTGATATCCTGGTAAAACTGCGAACGCTGCGTTGCAGTGTTTAAACGGATATCATCAAACACAGAAATGGGAACGCCATCAGGATTGGCGGGCCCCTGCGCCATCAGTGGTGTAACCGCGCTGATCAGCACGGCTTTGGCTACGCGGCCCTTGCCGTGTTTGGCTACATAACGGATTACTTCGCCACCACCTGTTGAGTGACCGATGTGGATGGCATCTTTTAAATCCAGCGCTGTGGTGATTTCCGCAACGTCTGCAGCGTAAGTATCCATTTCATTGCCAACAGCTGTCTGGCTCGATCTGCCATGTCCCCTGCGGTCAATGGCGATAACGCGGTAGCCTTTTTCCAGGAAAAAGATCATTTGCGCATCCCAGTCGTCAGCTGACAAAGGCCAGCCATGATGAAAAACAAGTGGCTGACCTGTTCCCCAGTCTTTGTAATAAATTTCGGTGCCGTCTTTTACTGTAAATGTGCTCATAGTGTTGAGTTTTATAATGTACTAACCGATACTTTGACAAGATTTGTTCAAGGGTTGCATAACCCGTACCGGGCTGCCCGGGTGAATGTTTAACCAAGGTATAATTTAATACAGAAACGCATGTAACACTGTGCTCAATTGAGTATTAAATATGCTGATCCGGACAACAAATGCAACCTGCATAAACAGCACTGTTAACGGAACAACCCGGAATAAGTTGACGGCTGCATTAAATAAATAAGCCTGTAACGGTCGCGTTACAGGCTTATGCGAAACAGGCAAAAAATGCCCGTTAATTTCGTATGAACATTATTGCACTTTTACATAAGTCTCCACAATCTCCCGCTCAATATGCAGGCTGTCGAGTTTTTCCACGCCCTTTTGAATAAGGCTGTCCGCATGGCGTGTAAGTGTAAAATTGAAGTCATGGTTCTCCCATTCCCGGCCCCCGCAATACACCAGGTGTTCAGTGTATTGATCACCTGTTAAAGTGTAGGTGCCGCCACCTGAATCGTAGATGGCGTTGGCACCTTTACCCTGCGAGAGATCGTGCCTGAAAAAAGCAAAATGGCTGCCGTTAAATATCTTGATCATCTCCTGGTTTTGCAGCGGCAGCGGTTGGGCTGTATCGCCTTTTACCTGGATGGTGCTGGACACCAGTTTATACGTGCCTGTCAGGGCTTCCTTTTGTGCAGTAGAACCGGTTGCAGCCGTGTTGGTGGTTGAAGTGTTGTTGTTGCACGAGCAAAGCGTTAGTAAGGTAGCAGCAACCAGGAAAGTGGATCTCATTATATTGTTTTTGTGATGTGATAAAACTAAAGATAAGTAAATTCTTCAAAGCAAACATGCCGGGCACACCGACAGTACAGGACAGTGCTCCAACACCCGGTGTATACATTTATCTTTGCTTAATACTCTGAAATGAAAGCCGGGTTTGTAAACAAGCGGTAATAAAGCACAACAGCTATTTATACAAAAGCCTTCCGGGTGCGGAAGGCTTTTGTATTATACTGTGCCTTGTGTGGATTATTCATATTTCAGCCAGGCAGTAACCGTACAATCCTTGTTGGCCACACCCCTTATCCAGTGCGCGCTGTAGCCATCGGGAAATGTGTATGTAACCGTTTTGCCTGCCTGCACCTGTATTTGCCTGTACACATGCCAGCTGCTTAAATCAGCATTTATTTCCAGCGTAACCAGCACATCACGGTCGGCTTTCAGCGTTATTTGTTTTTTATCATACCCTGTCATCAGGTAAGGCAATGATGGTTCATTTGCTTTCACTGTTGTGTTCATCCAAAAACCGCCTTCGCCGGTGGGTTTACCCATTTTCCATAAATCATCTGCAACACCAAACCATAAACCGCCGGAGCTATCCCCGTAGAAATGCCCGTCGTGCTTTGCATTATTACGGGTACCGCTCAATACCAGCAAGCCACGCCAGGTACAAAAATCAGTGATGCGTTTATTGTGTGTACATATGGGGCGCACAGCTGCAAAGCCTGATTCACGGCCTATTTCAAAAAATGTTCCGCCTGCGTTCAGCATGTAGCGTTCCGATTCAATTTCGCGCGCTCCCCTGCTGTTTACCTCGTTGTCGAGGCTGGCAGTGCCTTTGGGTAAACGGAAGGTGCCGGTATGATCATGTACTACAAGGGAAGCACTGTCTGTTTCAAAGCTCTTTTTAAAAGCAAGCAGTCTTTCCACCTGTGCAATACTGTCTGCCAGCGGTGTACTGAACTGCAGGCGCTCATCCACCTCCCGGTAAGTCTTCCCCTTGTTGCCGATGGTTAACACCTGCAGGTTTTTATTATGCGCAGCTGGCCGGATCAGCGTCACCTCATCCTGCTGCCTTGCGTCATCTGCATTTGGCAATGATGCAAACAGTTCCTTATGCTGTATACTGCTCTTACCGGTGTAATGAAAAAACACAGTGGCTTTACAGGTTTGGCTTGCAGCCACACGAATCCAGGCAGCGGAAAAATCAGCCGGGAAAATAAAATACCGGTAGCCATGTGCAGGCACAGTAACTGTTTTATAAAACTGCCACTGACCATTGCCCTTAACATCCGCTTCCAGGGTAAACACTACTTCCCTGTTGGCATCATGGCTCAGGTGCAATACTTTCCGGGCATCGCCGGTAATAAGATAAGGTTGTGAAAATTCATTGGCGGCAACCGCATCATCCAGCCAGGGACCACCCCAGCCTGAGGTTGGGCCCCAGCTTTTCAGCTCATCCCAACTGCCAAACCACAGGTTTGACTGCGAGCGCCCGGCCATGGGATTCCCGAGCATGGTGGTTTCATCAGCAGCCAGCACCAGCTGCCCGTTCCAGTTGCAAAAATCAGGCACATAACGCAGGTGACTGCTCAGCGGCACAATACCAGCACTGTTTTGCTGCGAAAAGGTTTTAGGGAATGTGTAAAACATCCCGTGCATGTCCATCAGCATGTTGCCATTGCCCACTTCCCTGATACGCGGCCATTCGGTATACCAGCCGCCCCAGTGGTCGTAAGTACGCGCAGCCTTGGGCAAGCGGTAGCTGAACCATTTGCCGCCATCCAGCAGCTGTAAAATCACAGACCGTTTATCCCAGCCAATACTCCATACCGGTGATGTATCGGCAGGTGCACCATAAATGCCGCCCGGCCCTGTTACATCGGTGAACTGCCTGCGTTGGATAACCGTCCACGCTGTTCCGTTCCAGGAAGCCAGCACACCTTTGTCTTCGCTGTTCTGCGGAAGATCACCCGCCAGCAGGTCCTGCTTAGAAATTTTATATACCGCATCTTCACCATTGTTGGCAATAAGCAAACGCCCCTGGCCGGTGTATGCGCCTTTGCCGTGCCAGCCGGGAACAGGTTTATCAAACAGCTTTTTTACATCGAGTGAGCGTACATCTGCTTCATAAATCTTTCCCTCCATATCATAAAAATATACTTTGTCAGCCGGCGCTGTAAGATGCCGCGCTATGGCAGTGAGCCTGCCGGGCATTACAGATGGCGGTATAACCCGTATGCCGCCTGCGGAATCAATAAAATACGGCCCTATGATAAGCTGGTTGGTTTCGCGGTGAATCATGCGGCCGGCAGGTGTACCGCCAACACTTTGGGAATACGCGGCCAGCCGCAGGTTGCTGTCAATGCTGTACAATTTATCAGAACTGCCATTGGGGCAATGCGGCGAGTAAGTAATGAACCACAGCTTTCCTGCCCAGGGCACAACAGCACCGATACCGCCTTCAATGCCGTCGGTTTCGCACCGGCCCGCATCGTGTTCATTAAATACGGCCAGGGAAGGATAAACCCCGCTTACCTGCAGCAACGCAGCTGAATCCTGCTGTGCACCAGCACTACCTGCCAGCATGCAGCCAAGCAGTATCAATGAAACGCATACGCGTGTTTTCATGCAATTATTTTAACCGTTAATAAAGCAATTTTATTTATATAACTGTAACCTTTAGCAAAAACCCGGCCGCCGGTTTGCACCGGCAGTAACTTTTGAATAAAATGAATATGTGCCGGCAGCCATGTGGTTCACTGCCGAGAAATACCATAACCATCCCTGCCAACACCTGCTGCGCTTTGAATAAAATGAATACGCGTTAACAACGCGCTCATCTGTGTCAGCAAAAATTCATCTGCTGCAGAAGTTTTATTACTTTAAACCGCTAGCTATAAATATATTATATCGATAACGCTTATTGCATTGCCATCGCTTTTATTACCCGTTACATACAACTGCCGCTACACATGCGCAAATGCCCGCAACTACAATTTTATAAAAGCCATATTATATTCGGGAAACATTAAATATTACTTATGGGTAATCAAAAAAAAGGTGGGATAACAGCCCTGCTGGGTGTTACACCTAAGGATCAGCTAACCTTTAACAGAGTAGATGACTACATTGATTCGGCACCGCAAATTGACCTGGCACATGGCTGCCTGACCGTTGTTGCCGATCTTGCTGCAGATGTTGTTGCCGACGCGGTTACTGACGCCGTTGTTGACGGCGCAACAGATGTTGCTGCTGATGTGGCAACCGATTCAGCTGCCGATACCGCTGCAGACACGGCCGCTGATGCCGCAGCAGATGCGGGCGCAGATGCAGGTGCATCAGGCGGCATATCCACTGCCTGTTCCAGCCGCCTGAAATACCTGGCGGTATTCCTCGGTGGTACTATTATGGGCTCTATTACAACTGCAGTAACCAGCGCTATCATGAATGCAGAAAAGTCGTCAAACAACGGCCCTACCACCAGTGCAGACTACTGGACTGCACTGTACAATTCGATGGTGGCGAGTTACCCCTGCAATGCCAACAACGCCAATACCTGTCCGGGTAACGAACGCGATGAACAGGAAGCCATGGTACTTTCTTTGCAGCAGCAACTGTCTCAAACCAGCTCTTATGCAGATGCTGCGCAGACATTTGAAGATAGCTGGCCTTCCAGCAGCCAGGACGAGCTGAAAGATGACCTGTCTACCGTTACCAATACAGGCGGCATTCCTTCTATGTGCCAATACATGGAAACCTACACCAACTCCGGCGCAACAGGCGCTGCACTGGTTATTGCAACGATCAATATTTTTGATACCGTTGCAGGTTTCGAGTTTTCTGACTTAACGAATTAAGCTTCGCCTTACATTTTATTGAAACCGGGATCGTTATGCTATGAATAACCATCCCGGTTTCTACATGAATAAAATGAATATACACGGGCTACAACGCACGGATACATTTCATCAAAGCAATATTATATTCGGTAAACTTTAAATATTGTTTATGGATAATCAAAAAAAAGGCGGACTGCCTGGCACACCGAAAGACCGGCTTACGTTCAATAAAACTGACCAATACATTGATGCAGCAGCCCCTATTGACCTTTCGCACGGCTGTGTAGCCATTCTGGTTGATGTTGCGGCCGACGTGGTGACAGACGCAGCTACAGATGCAGTTACCGATGCAGTTGTAGACGGCGTGGCTGACAGCGCCGCAGATGCTGCTGCAGACACCGCAGCTGACGCAGCAGCCGATACTGCCGCCGATACAGCAGCCGATGCCGCTGCAGATGCAGGCGCAGATTCCGGCGCACAGGGCGGCATTTCAACCGCCTGCTCCAAACGCTTAAAAACACTGGCCATTATGCTTGGCGGCGCCATTATGAGTACTGTTACAACAGCCGTTGCCAATGCTATTTACAATGCCATCAAATCAGCTGGCAGCACCCCAACCACCAGTGCAGATTACTGGACTGCCTTATACAACTCCATGATTACAGTTTATCCGTGCAATGCCAATAATGCCAGCACCTGCCCCGGCAACCAGCGCGATGAGCAGGAAGCCATGGTGCTTTCCCTGCAGCAACAGCTTGCTCAAACCGCCTCTTACGCGCAAAGCGCACAAACTTTTGAAGAGAGCTGGAGCGCCGCCAGTCAAACACAACTGAAAGACAGCCTGATTACTGTTACCGATACCGGCGGCATTCCTTCCATGTGCCAGTACATGGAAAATTATACCAACACAGGTGCATCCGGTGCTGCACTGGTTATTGCCACCATTAATGTGTTTGATACAGTTGCTGCTTATGAATATCCTGATTTAACCAACTAATCTTCATTTTGCAAATACAACACCTTTCCCCGCCGGTTCAGCGCTTTTTACTGAAGTCGCAGCAGCACTTCGCTTTTCCGCAGCTGGAGGCAGGGATATTGCGTTCTCACAGCTTTGCTGTTTTTAATTCAACCGGTGAAGATAAAGCAGCTGTTTTCAAGGCAGGCTCACTCACCAAACTGGTAACCGGCCTGGCAGTATTGTTATGCCAGGAAAAAGGCCTGCTTAACATACACCAGCCGGCAGCCAAATGC
Source organism: Deminuibacter soli (assembly GCF_003412455.1). Lineage (GTDB taxonomy): Bacteria > Bacteroidota > Bacteroidia > Chitinophagales > Chitinophagaceae > Deminuibacter > Deminuibacter soli. The sequence goes on from NZ_QTJU01000009.1 coordinate 48,613, forward strand.
TTACCCTGGCTACCGGGTAAGGCCACTGTGCTTGATTTGCTGCTGCATACCGGCGGTATACCAAGGGGAAAGCTCTGGAAATGCAACCCGGGATTACAAGAGATTCAATCAGCGCTCAGCCGGTTGCCTGGTGAGGACATCCGCACAGGGCAGTACCGCTACTCTAACCTGGGGTTTATTTTACTTGGGTTTATTATACAACAAGTCACAGGCACCTGTTACGAACAATACATTACCGGGCAGGTTTTAGTACCGCTGCACATGCATGCATCCGGTTTTGGCAACAAGGAATCAGGCAGCATTACCACACCGCATACACTATTGCATTTTTATGCCGCAGCCAACCATCCTTACCCATTAAAGGCGGTACAGCTGGAAGCCGCGCCGCACGCCGCGTTTGACCTGCATACAACGATACCCGATTTTTCCCGTTTGTTATATTGCCTGCTGCACCAGGGCACATACGGCGGTAAACAGGTATTTCAACCGGCTACCGTTGATTTATTGCTGCAGCTGCACCAGCCTGCTGGCAAACGGGTAAGCACAGGCATCGGCCATTTGCGCACACAGGCACACAACGGGGTATTGCTGTTTCAAAGCGGCGAGCATTTCGGGCACAGTGCCTCCCTGTTATGGCATGTGGAAAAACAACAGGTATACCTGGCAATGACCAACCGCGGCGGCGCCTCTTCAGAGCTGGCATATGTGCTGCAGTGCTTAAACCGTTATTACCTGCAAAATGGCAACACAACTGCGTTGAACTTTAATTACCCCGGTACCGGCAATTTTACAGGCACTTATCAATACAACGCAACCGTGTTTTCCATAAGCAAAGCGGGTAACAACCTGCAGCTTACCAGCGGCAGGCACCGGTCAGATCTGATTTATAAAGGCCAGGGTATTTTCCAGCAAACACTGCCGCACTGGGGCCGGTATTTTATTCGGGCAGATATGAACGGGCAAACGGCAAAGGGCTTGTTCGTTGGCCCTTGTTATTTTCATAAAACCGGCCACAATGAAACTTTGCCCGGGCATAAGGAACCACCACACACTACAGCAGGCATATACCAGCATCCTGCTGTTGGCCGGGTAGCCGTATTTATGAGAAACAAACAATTGATACTCGCCTATGCCCCGCTGAAAGAAAGCCGCCTGCATCCCATTGCAGACAATCACTATGTACAAACCGACGGACCATTCTGCGGTGAAGCAGTCATTTTTGACACGCACCATCACCAAATGCTGCTCGGCGGATTTGATTTCCGGAAAACACCCTATCATTATTAACCATGCAACCTTTTTTACATTCAGTCATTACCATTTTAACCAACCTCTTTATTGTGCTGATGCTTTTCTGGATGATCTTTTGGGACAGGGAGCTCAGTCACCCTGTTCGTAAATGGTGGATCCCTAAAGTGCTGCCCTATTTTTTCTGGTTAGGCCTTTGCCATGAATGGAAGATGTTTTCGCCTGATCCCTATAAACAGAACTGGTGGCCTAAAATAAAACTTACACTGGCCGACGGTAATTTTTTTATATGGGAGCCAACCCCTTCGGAACAACTCAATGCCTGGGAAAAACTGCGCTATAAAAAGTACCACAAACTATACCTGGAAATATCCAGGTACAAAGGCGCAGTGAATATAAAACTGGATTTTATACTGTACCTGTTACGCCGCTACAACCTGGAAGGAACCTGTGTTAAAGCAGAGATCTACCAGGTGCACCAGCCCATCCCGCCTATGGACAACAGTGAACAAACGCCGGTTAAAACCTACCAGTCCCTGGTATACACCTATCAGCCCGTGAAATCTTAATCTATGTTCAGCTTACAACAATTATCCGATGCATGGAATACGTTTTTCTTTACGCCAGAGCCGGTTTATACCATCGCATTGTTCCGTATTGTATTTGGCCTGATATTATTGTACGACAGCTTTTTTATCTGGGCCAATGCTCTGGAATACCTGGGCCCGCAGGGACTGCTGGGGTATGAACGTTACCAGCAGCGTTATCATAAAAAATCGCTCTCGCTTTTTTTGTACCTGCCCCCAACACCATTAGCGGTACATGCAGTACTGGCCTTTCATGTGTTTTTTTTGGTCATGATGATACTGGGTATTTTCACCACCATCAGCGTAATGGCAGTGTTTATTACACTCAACTCCATTATCAACCGCAATGTATCGTTGTGTAATGGTGGCGACAACCTATCCAGGATTATGTGCTTTTTGCTGATATTTACGCCCTGCGGACAGGCATGGTCGGCAGACCAGTGGTGGCAGCATCATCAATTCATTACACCGGGTTACATTACCATGCAGGCGCCATGGGCATTGCGATTGATGCAAATACAGGTATCTATCATTTATCTCTACACCGTTTACTGGAAACTGAAAGGCGCAACTTACAGAAAAGGTATCGCCATGTATTACATTACCGCCAATGATGTGTACCGGCGCTACAGGGTGCCGCGCTTCCTTCTACAAAAGCCATTTGTACAAATACTAACCTGGGGAGCGCTAATAATTGAATTTGCGCTGGGCATCGGGTTATGGATTAAAGAAGTGCAGTATATTTTTCTTGTAATCGGTTACCTGTTTCATCTGGCTATTGAATACATGCTCAATATCCACCTGTTTGGCTGGCATATGCTGGCCGTGTTGTTGTTGTTCGCCAACCCGGTGGACGTGTATCATGTGATTGGCAGCTGGCTTGCCTGAAAACCAGCACCGCCCGGTTGTTGGCCGGGCGGTAATACGGGCGTAGCAATGCGCAATCGTTAACATCCACCACATCGTGAATGTGCAAGTAAGAAAGGCCCCGGCACAGTAGAGCGAAACCTATCTTCCATCGGCTCATAGCCAATACCCACGATGCCGGAATTTTTTTCCAAAAAAGTTGCGTAGCCAAATAACTACACATATATTTGTAGTCAAATAACTACACAATGAACCTGAGACGGGATGTATTTCAAGCCATAGCCGACCCCACGAGACGGGCCATATTGCTGCTGGTAGCTTCGCAGGCCTTAACAGCAGGCGCCATAGCTGCCAACTTCGATACAGCACGCCCCACTGTTTCAAAACACCTGCAGATACTTACTGAATGCGAATTGCTGAAACAGGAGCAAAACGGCCGGGAGATATACTATCAATTAAATCCGCAAAAAATGAAAGAAATAGCCGACTTCCTTGAACCATTCCGCCAGCTGTGGGATGCGCGGTTTAACAAACTGGAATCCATCATGAAAAAATATAAAAAATAACATGGAACAAAAAACAAAAATCCATGCCGAAGACGGCAAACAGGAATTAACAATAACCCGCGTATTTGATTTGCCACTGGACCTGCTTTTTAAAGCCTATGAAGATGCGGAAATTGTGGAACAATGGATGGGCACCAAAGTATTGAAACTCGAAAACAAATCACATGGCAGTTACCGGTTTGAAACAACCGATCACAAAGGCAACAAATACGGCTTCAACGGCACGATTCACGAGTTTGTGCCCAACCGGAAAATTATCCGCACGTTTGAAATGGAGAACACACCTTATAGCGTGCAGCTCGAATTCCTGGAGTTTGAAGCGCTCACTGAGGAAACCAGTCAACTTACCATGCACGTGGTATACAGAACAGCTGCACACCGGGACCAGGTACTGAAACTACCTTTTGCGCAGGGCATTAATATGGCACACAACCGCCTGCAGGATATTGTACACAAACTAAAATAACCCTTCATGACAAAAAGAAACAAAATCATTTACTGGATTGCCACACTGTGGCTGGCATTAGGTATGGTATCTACAGGCGCAGTACAATTGTTCAAAGCCAAAAACGGCACGGGTGGTGCAGACAGCGTTGCACACCTGGGTTACCCGCTCTACATTTTAACGTTGCTGGGCGTATGGAAATTATTGGGCGTTATGGCCGTACTTATGCCTAAATTCCCGTTGCTGAAAGAATGGGCCTATGCAGGTTTTTTCTTTGTAATGTCTGGCGCGGTATTTTCGCATATAGCCATGGGCGATTCCTTGGGTGAAATAGCCCCTGCTTTACTGCTGATTGTACTCACCGTTGTATCGTGGTATTTCAGACCGGCAGACAGGAAACTCATTTCAGTTAATGCATAAAATTGAACACCATGAATCCCAAAGCTGATTTTTATTTTGATCAAAACGAAAAGTGGCAGAAGGAACTGGAGCATCTCAGAACACTTATTCTCGATTGCGGACTTACCGAAGAAGTAAAGTGGGGCTGCCCCTGTTACACCTTCCAGGACGCCAATATTGTGTTGATACACGTATTTAAAGAATACTGTGCCATGCTGTTTTTCAAAGGGGCATTGCTGAACGACCCCAATGGCATACTGATACAGCAAACGGAAAACGTACAGGCCGCGCGCCAGGTACGTTTTACCCATGTAAAAGAAATAGTAAAGCTGGAACGCGTACTGAAGACATACGTATACGAGGCTATTGAAGTAGAGAAGGCCGGTTTGAAAGTGCCTTTGAAAAAGACAAAGGAATTTGCGATGCCGGAAGAATTTCAAAGCAGGCTCGCTAAAAAACCAGCGCTGAAGAAAGCATTTGAAGCCTTAACACCAGGCAGGCAAAGAGCCTACCTGCTCTACTTCGCCGCACCCAAACAAACCAAAACAAGGGAATCAAGAATCGAAAAATCCATCCCGCAGATACTGGAGGGAAAGGGGTTGAATGATTAGGCCTGATGCAACCGGGGCTAATCATTCAAAACAAACCTTATTTCTTTTATATGGAAACTTAACAGAAGAAATCAAAGCTGCCTGTCTTTATTAACACGGGAGTTTTTTATTACTCGCCACAATCCTTTTTACATCGTTTAAATGCTCTTCTGTTAATCCAACGTAAGAGCTGGTTAATATCAAATGCGCTTTCAGATCTTTTGGCAGCCCATTCAAAGATTTATCATCATCTATGATGACAAAATCTTCTTCAGTATTATTAAGGCTAAACCAATTCAATATTTCTTCTTTACGGGAAAGATGATCCTTGTTAGGGTAAATTGATTTAACCTTTTTGGAATGGATGCCTCTGTTTTTAAAGATCTTTTCCCATTCTTCAATACTATAATTTGACTTATGTGATGTTGTAAGAACCACTGTTGCGTCATATTCAGTGATAAGACGGTCAAGGGCACGCGCAGACTTATTGCTAAAAGCAACAAACCCGTCCGCCAAAACTTCGGGCCTTCTATGTCCTATGGCAGGAACCATAACACCATCTATGTCAAGGAATACTAACATATATGGCAAATTTACACCTTATTTGAGCAATCCCATGATTATTTCAAGCGATATACCACTTTCAGCAGCATCCTGTACATTAAATTCGTGAATCTGATCAGGCTCCTCCCACTCTTCTTCTTCAAACACAACTGATTCCCAGCCAATTACTACATTTTTTGACACCACGCCGGGCACTTTTCCTATTTCGTATTCAGCCAGTAATGAAGCTATATAACGGTGATGTCCATTACTAATAACATCACCATCAACTGTAATACTGGCGAATTTTATACCATTTGCCATCTTGATATAGAGCCTATTAATAATGGGGATACAAAGCTTTGCTTGTGATGGGGTTAATGCAACCCCTGCATCTAACAATTTTGTTATATGCATTGAAGTGATTTTTTCCAAACAGTTAGCATTTAAAGATTGGTAAGATATGAATTCCAGGTTATTTAGTAAGAATACGAACACCCGTTATTTTCCCTATTTTATAAATCCGTTTTCCGCATACCGTAAGACTTGCTTAATGTACACCAATACTTTTGCGACCTGAAATGATTTGTTAAACAGACGTTCGTTTTAGTGTTTGGACAGTTTTATTAACCACTAGCATTATTACCTTATGCGCTTTTTCAACACATTGCGCAGAAGACTACTCCCTTCTGCACTGACCTTTTTTTGCCTTGTATTATCCGTAAACCTGTTTGCACAGCTGAATACAGACAAAGGCATTATCTCCGGACAAATTATTACCGCCGATAACCAGCCTGCAGAAGGCGTTATTGTTCGTTTGATTGGTACTGACAAAGCCACCCTCACTACAGAGAACGGCTTTTATATGTTCAAAAACCTGCCTGCAGGTACGTACCAGGTAGATGTTTCCCTGATGGGTTACAAACCGCTGGATAAAAAAGTAGTGCTGGCTGAGAACGGCAAACAAAACAATATCTCTTTCCAGCTGGAAGTATCTGATGCGCAGCTGAACGAAGTGGTAGTACGCAGCGGCGGCAACCGTTATAAAGTAGACCGTGTATCCCCTTCCCTGCGCCTGCAAAGCTCCATTCTTGAAACACCGCAGAATATACAGGTGATCAGCAAACAAACCCTGGCCGATCAGCAGGTGTTTGACGTAGTAGACGGAATTACCCGCAACGTGAGCGGCGCCACACGTGTAGGTCACTGGGATAACCAGTATGCCAATATACGCATGCGTGGTTCTAAAATTCCCGCTTTCCGCAATGGTATGAACATTGAAGCCAGCTGGGGACCCACCGCTGAAGATGCTGCCATGATTGAGAACATTGAGTTTGTAAAAGGCCCGGCAGGTTTTATGCTGGCCGCAGGTGAACCAGGTGGCTTTTACAATGTGGTAACCAAAAAACCTTCCGGTGTTAACCGCCAGTCGCTTACCATGAGCATGGGCAGCTTCAGCACATACCGCGCTGCGCTTGACCTGGATGGCAAGCTGAGCAAAGACGGCCGCTTACTGTACCGCTTAAACGTAGCCGGTCAGCAGAAAGATTATTTTACCAAGTACAACTATAACAACCGCGTACTGGTATCGCCTGTAATCAAATACCTGATTGATGATAAAACATCCGTAACCTTTGAATACAGCTTCCAGGGTATTAAGTACCTGGCAAATGGCAACTATTCTTTCTCTAAAAGAAAACTGGCCGATGAAAATGTAGCCAATGATTTTTTCTATGGTGATCCTTCATTGACACCCGGTAAAATCAAAGACCATAGCGTATACCTGTATTTCGATCATAAACTCAGCGAACGCTGGAAAGCACACGCACAAGTTGCTTACTTTAACTTCAGCATGGTGGCCAACAGCATATGGCCTTCTACCCTTGATTCTGCAGGTAACATGACCCGTGCCTACAGCATCGGTGATGAAGCAGGTGAAAACCGTTTTGGCCAGTTCTCCCTGAGTGGTGAAGAAAGAACCGGCAACATTCGCCACCGCATACTGGCAGGCGCTGATTTCGGCAACAAAAAATTCTGGGGCGATTTCCGCCAGTTCTCTCCCAACCTGCGTTTGGCAGGCGGCAAGGTGTTTAATATTTATAACCCTAGTTATGGCATCCCTGCAGATTCTATTCCTAAAATTGACCGCTCTGTAGATGTGCGCACCCGTGCCGGTTCTACTGCCTATGCCACTGTTACAGATTATGCATCTGTATATGCACAGGATGAACTGGGCTTTTTAAATGATCAGCTGCGGTTGTCGCTGGGCCTGCGTTATACGTCCGCAGAAACTGTTGGCAAGACCAAAACTGCTGATATTAAAGACCATGTTTTTTCTCCTCGTGTGGGCTTAAGCTACTCTATCGACAAGCAAACTTCTGTGTATGCATTGTACGACCAGTCGTTTGTACCGCAATCAGGTACCGACTATTTCGGCAATGCCTTCAAACCTGTTAAAGGCAACGACCTGGAAGCAGGTGTTAAAAGAGAATGGTTCAATGGCCGCTGGACAAGTGGTGTGAGTGTATACCGCATTAACCGCCAGAATGCGCTTACGCCTGATACAGACCCCACGCACGTAAACGGCACCACTACCTTCCAGGTACAGCTGGGTGAAACACAAACCAAGGGCGTGGAAGTAGACATCAATGGTGAGCTGGCAAAGGGCCTGAACCTGGTAGCCAATTACGCCTACACCAGTTCAAAAATCACCAGGGAATCACCCAACCAACCAATCAAAACTGTTGGTAATGTAACACCCAACACTGTTGGTCATATTACCAATGCATGGCTGCAATACCGCTTCAGCAAAGGCACGCTGAATGGTTTTGGTTTATCCGGCGGCATCCAGTGGCTGGCTGACCGTTATACCGGCACTACCCAAACACCTAACTGGCCTAACTACTTCCGGGCAGACGCCGGCGTTTCGTACCAGAAAAACAAGTTTGGTATTTCCCTGCTGGTAAACAACCTGCTCGATGATCAGCGTTTGCTTACAACCGCATCGCTGGATACCAACCCGAAAGCAAACACCAGCTTTTACAGCTATGTAGTGGAAGCACGCCGCAACGTGAGAATGTCTATCACCTATAAATTCTAAGGCATGGAACTAAGCAAGCCAATGGCCACAGCGCCGCCCAAAACGGCCGTAAAAAAGAAACGCGGCAAATCATTGTTCCGCACCATTAACGACTGGCTGCATTTGTGGCTGGGACTGGTGAGTGGCATTATTGTATTTATCGTGAGCATTACGGGTTGCATCTATGCTTTTCAAAAAGAAATAAGCAGCGTAACACAACCTTACCAGTTTGTACAGGTTGAGGCCAAACCATACTTAAGTCCATCTGCTCTTAAAAAAATCGCTGAACAACACCAGTTCGGCGATAAGGCCGGCAAACCCGGATCAGTAATCAATGCCGTACAATATCCGGGTACAGGCAAAGCAGCCATCGCCACCTACCGCGATAAGCAAACGGGTTACATGATGGTTTACCTGAATCCCTATTCGGGACAGGTATTAAAGGCAAAGGCGCTGGAGAAAGACTTTTTCCGCATTGTGCTGATCGGGCATTTTAACCTGTGGCTGCCGCGAGAAGTTGGTCAGCCGATTGTATGCTGGGCTACGCTGATTTTTATCGTACTGCTGATTACCGGTCTGGTAATGTGGTGGCCGAAAAACCTGCGCAAGGCTAATGTAGACAAGAGCTTCAAAATAAAATGGAAGGCTACTTTCAAGCGTGTGAACTACGACCTGCACAATGTGCTGGGCTTTTACACCCTGATAGGCGCCTTTATTATTGCCGTTACCGGTATTTATTTTGGTTTTAAATGGGTACCCAAATCTATTTACTGGGTAGCCAGCGGCGGCAAAACCATGCCGGAACGCAGGGGCGCCATGCTTTCTGACACCACGGCTATACCTGCGCAAAAAGCATTGTACTCGGCAGAAGACAGTATCTGGAGCAAACTAAGCCATGAATACAGCAACACAGGCAGCCTGTCTATACAGTTTGCGCAGAAGAAAAGCGATGCCATTTCTGCATCTTATAATCCCGAGCAGGAAACATTTTATAAGAACCACACACGATTGTTTGACCGCTACACGCTTAAAGAAATACAGGGACAAACCCTGTACAACAAAAGCTATGAGCAAGGCAGCGGTGCAGATAAACTGGTGCGCATGGATTATGATATTCATGTAGGTGCCATCGGCGGTATTGCAGGCAAGATTATTGCCTTTTTAATAAGCCTGGTGTGTGCCAGCCTGCCCGTTACCGGTTTTATTATCTGGTGGGGTAAAAAACGAAAGAAGCCCAAAGCAAAGCCTGTTGCGAAAGCAACAGTTGCATAAAGAAAAAGGAGCCGCTGGCTCCTTTTTTTATTTACTGAAACGACTGCCTGAATGTTAATGGAGACACATTCGTTTTTGTTTTAAACAGTTTGCTGAACGATTGTGCGTGTTCAAAACCCAATTCGCAGGCAATTTCGCTAACCGATAAGTTTGTGGCGGATAATTTTTCCTTCGCTTTTTCAATGAGCTTTTCGTGGATATGTTGCTGTGTGTTTAAACCGGTACTTACCTTCAACAACGTACTTAAGTAGTCGGGTGAAAGATGGAGCTGTTCGGCAATGTATTGAACAGTGGGCAAGCCCTTTACCATTGCATCCCCGCTAAAATAAGCATCCAGCAAGTTTTCCAGCCGGGTAAGCACCTGGTGACCCGATACTTTGCGGGTAATAAACTGGCGATGGTAAAACCTGTCGGCATAGTTAAGCAACACCTCGATCTGCGATATAATAATCTGCTGGCTGAACTTATCAATATTCGCATGATATTCCTGCTGTATGTTTTGCAGTATACCTGTAATAACCATTTCTTCTTTATCAGACAAAAACAGTGCTTCGTTAACAGCATAACCAAAGTATTCATACCGTTTGATTGTTTTCGCCAGCGGCGTATCCCACAAGAAATCAGGATGAATCAATAACATCCAGCCGCTTTTATCAGGGGCATCTGCGGTTGCCTGTATGCTGAATACCTGGCCCGGGGCAATAAAAAACAGCACACCTTCATCAAAATCATACTCCTGCTGGCCATATTTAAAACTGGCATTGAAGTTCCGCTTTAAAGCAATAAGATAAAAGTCATGCACCCAGCTGCTGTTATTGTTCTCAGGTGAATGTTTGATAGCAGCATAATTTACCAGGCTTACCAGGGGATGTTCAGGTTTGGGCAAACCACGCAGCCGGTGATATTCGGTGATGGTAGAAATCCTGCGTAAGCTTGAATTATTGCCGGATGGTTTCATTGCTTTATGGCTATAATTGTTCGATGATTTTATGACTGTAATTTACCCATGATTTCCCGGTGTTATTGCTTTTACACCAGCTATTTTGCGGAGAAGTAGCTGGCAGCCATATCAGCAAGAAGGCCGGGTTGCGTTGGCTGCCAGTTTAAGGCTTGCTTTGTCTGGTCAGCAGAGGCACGGATATCCATGGCGGCAAAATGGGCGAACCAGCCAAAATGGGCAGCAGCTTCTTCTTTTGATGTTGACACGGCAGGCACATTTAAACCGCGGGCAATGGCCGTTGCAATATCGCGGAATGCGATGCCTTCTTCGGCTACTGCATGATACCTGGTGCCGCCTGCAGCCGCTTTTTCCAATGCAAGCCTGTATAGTTTTGCAGCATCATAGCGGTGAACGGCAGGCCAGCAATTCAGTGCATCGCCCGGGTAAACTGATACACCTTTTTCACGCGCAATGTTTGCAAGCATAGGCACAAAACCATGATCGCCCGCGCCATGCGTGGATGGAGGCAACCGTACTACAGAAGCGCGCACACCACGGCCTGCCGCTACATCTGCCGCTTCTTCTGAAGCAATGCGCGGGTTGAGGCCTGCAATGGGCATATCCGTTTCATTTACTATGCTGCCTTTGGGTAAAAGGCCGATAGCAGATGTGATGATTAAAGGGCGGGCTGAACCTTCGAGTACATCTCCGAAGGCTTCTATCACGCGCCTGTCATGTTCACAGCTTTCTTTGAATTTAGAGAAATCGTGGTTAAAGCCGGTGTGAATTACACCATCTGATACGGCCGCGCCGCTGCGCAGGCTGTCAATATCATACAGATCTCCCGGGTGTACTTCGGCGCCTGCTGCCGTAAGCAACTGTGCCCCTTCGGGTGAACGGGCAAGGCCCAGCACCTGGTGACCTGCAGTAATTAATTCGTGAACAACGGCTGAGCCTACAAAACCTGTAGCGCCGGTAACAAAAACGCGCATATGTTTTACTTTTAATAACGCAAATATCCTGCGCGTTAAAGGATTGGATGTAGCCGGATCCGTGTATGTTGTAGCTGAAACCGGGGGCATCACCTTCTGTGAAACCCACCAAAGTGACCGCCTCCCCTGTTCATTCTTGCATTTTGAAAGCGCTGGGTCTGCATTTGTCCACGTTCGCGTGATGCAGCTGAGTTGCCGAGCCCCTGCCTTTGAATGGTTTCCCTGTTTACCTGGTTCCAGTTGCCTTTGTTGTACTGGCTCCAGTTGCCTGTGCCGTTTTTTCTATACACATTGCCATCGTGACCGGCATACACGCCGTTGTTGGTATGCACTACGGTACCATTGGCACCATGTGTTACCACACCTCTTTGCCCGGTAGATGTGCGATAGGCAGCAGCCGTTCCGTTAGCAGTGGTAATATGCCCTGTTTGTGCCCATTGCCCGCCGCGTGTTGCTACCGAGCTGCCCCATTGCGCATAAGCATTATGCCCTTGTGAAGTAGCACCGTAACCGCCTGTCCATGGGTTATAGGATCTTGCTACTGTTCTGCCACCATACATGCCCTGTACACTTGCAGAACGGCCATACCTGCCTGTTGCAGGATTATACCAGGCACTGGTTCCTGCTGCACCATAAGGACCATATACGCGGCGACCGGCGGCATAACCGCCTGTGTAAGGATTGTACACGGCCCCCATGCCATAGGTACGCGGCCAGGGACGGTATACCGGGTAGCCAAAGCCAGCGCCCCAATAAAAATAAGGCGGGTAATAATAACCGGTACCATATACAATGGCTGCACCTACTGCAGCGCCTAAAATAAACATGCCGAAATAACCGCCCGTCGAACTGCTCTCGACGGTGGATTCTGTAGCATTGGTTTGTGTTACATAGGTTACGTTATATACCGGAGAAGAAGATGGAATGGTGTAAATTTCCTGCGGCACGCTATCTGCCGTTTTCCAGGGACCGGAAGGGTTTGAAGAAACAAACCATACTGCCTGGAAACAGAGATAATATAAATCACCCACCTTGATCACTTTATCCTGGGTATTGGTAGCATAGTCCATCGTGGTGCCTTCAATGGTTTTGAAGTTGGGCGTACCATCGTAACTGATTTTTACGTTCGCCTCTGCCTGGGCCTTGTTGATAAGCACTGTTGTGGGCACCTTTGCCAGCATTACCGCATCGGAAGCTTCAATTGTGCCTGGTACAGAAGCAAGCACATCACCCTTTTCAGAGTATGGCGGAATCTTTGCAAAATCTGCGGGCAGGTGATCACCTGCATACGCCCACGGCCCTTCCAGGCTACCTGCGCTAAACCAGCGACCGGAGAGCAAAACATAATAAGTTTCAGCAGCATTATCCAGGAACACATCGTTTTCTGTATTGGCAATATACATCAATTGTGTACCTGTAATTTTAGTGTAGATGGGCGCACCTTTAACCAAAATCAACTCTGCCGGTACAGCGCTGAAAAAAACTTTGGGAACTTTGCCCGAAGGCGGCGGTGGCGGGATCATTTTTTTCACATCATCAAAATTCTGCCCTGCAGGCAGCTTGTTCATATCTTTCGGCAATTGCAAAGTCTGCGTCCACGGGCCTTGCAGGCTGGTAGCAGTAAGCCAGGTTTTATCTTCCAGCAGGTAGTAGTTTTGTTTTTTCTTATCGCAGAACAAATCCCAGTTGCTGTTTACAATAAACTGCATGTCATTTTTTTCTATCGGTGCCAGCACCGGCTCGCCTTCAACCATTAACAATACAGCCGGATTGGTACTGTAGAAAATGGGCGGCGGATCGTTTTTAACAGCCACGCCCTCAGTGGGTGTACCGGGTTTCACCACATCGGCCATTACCCTATCCAGCATAACAGGTTCGCCACCTGTTGGGGCCAGGCTCATAAACAGTTGTTTCATTTGTGCCTGCCCGGCAGTATCGGGCAAAGCAAAGCGAATGTCTTTTACGTCCACATCTTTAAAGTATACCATGCGTTCCTCCTTGTCAACCGTAGTACTGCAGTCGATGGAAGCTACACCCAGTATTTGTTTGCCACCTTTGGGCGTTAATGAAAATGCAAACCGGGCAGACAATTGTTTATAATCTTTCCATTCATCTATTTGCGGTTGATAGTACAGCAGTACCGCTCCGTTATTCGTTTTTTGCCGTGGCCATCCAATGTCTTTAGGCACGCTGGCTGTGCCGGTTTCAGCAGCAGGTTTTGTTTGTGCAAACGTTGCATCTGCCAGCAAAAGCACAAACAGCAAACAAAGAATTGATTGTTTCATTGTTCAATGGATTTATTGTTCAATGGTTTAATTGTTCAATAGTTTAATTGTTCAAACAGAACGTTGGGCAATAGATTGATGGTCTTCTGTGGAGACTAAATACACTGACCACCTTATCGCGGGCGATATGTACAACTGTAAAATTAGCGCTAATTGGCTGCTGCGTAAAAAGAAACGGTTACAGGTTGTTTGTAACGCTGAAGCAGTGGCAATGCGGGGATATAACTATCCTACAGCAGACACAAGCTGAAACAATGAAGTACGACAGGCAATAACAACGTCTAAAAATCGCCTTGCAGGAAGGCCAGGGCCTGTTTGAGAAAGGCCTCGCGGCGGCCGGGGCCTATGTATGGTATGTGGCCGCCACCGGGCACTACGTATAAATGCGCATGCGGAATGCTTTGATACATTTCCCATGCATTGGTTATGGCGCAATGTTATTTTACTACTACAATTTGTTTACTCACCAATCTATTTTCACTATCTGTTACCGACAGGAAGTAAGTTCCCGGCAATAACTGACTGACATTGACGCTAACTGATTTTTGAGTTAACGCAACGCATCTCTTTCGCCACTTTACCAGCTACATCATATAACACAATTGCTTTTATTAAATCCGCACTTTGTGATCCGGAGTTTGTTTTTAAATCCACATTTGCCCCTGCTCCTGGATTTGACAACGTTACAAGTATGGTGTTATTCGCGGGATTAGGGTAGGCTTCAATTGTTGTCAAGGCACAATTGGAAAGCGTAAATGAAATAACTATGTCAGGGGCGGTACCACAACTATTATCGCCTTCTACCGTAACCGTATATGTGCCTGTTTGTGTAAACTTCTTCGAAACGCTTGTGCCTGATCCTAAAAATCCATTGGTTAACCCTTTTTGGTAACTCCATAAAAAAGAGTAGTCAGATAAATTCACGTCAGACTGCGGGGCTATCGTAAACACATTATCCCCTATCACAGATCCAATGCAATTCGATCCCTGCCGGTTAATACCATAGGGAGCCGGGGAACCTATCACCACATTCCTTTGTATAAGACTATTTGTACCACAGCTATTTGCCATCGTTGCTTTTATCGTAGCAACACCATTAGCACTGCCAACACGATTAACAGTTGTTGAAAAACCCGACGCAGAAGAAAATGAAACCAGTCCTGCCGGCGTTGCACTCCATGTTACCGCAGATATGCCAGTGCTGCCAGCAACAGCGAACGGCGCATTAGTTGTAGGGGTACATATTGTATTGCTACCACTCACAACAGGATTGCCAATACTTATCCCCAACACGCTATAGCCAAACCTAACTGCGCCGGCGCTCGCAACAGGATATGTACCTATAGGCTGACCTAGTATTGTACTAATCTCGTAAATATAGGTTCGAAGTGTAACCGTATTGCCACTTTGAGCAACAACATCACAAAAGCCTTCACCATAGCAGCTTCCACCATCGTTCCGGTAGCCGGTAGAAGTAAGACCAACGCCCCATACACCATTAACGGAGCAAAATGTAGATGGCAGTGTGACTGTAGTACGTACTT
Source organism: Deminuibacter soli (assembly GCF_003412455.1). GTDB lineage: Bacteria > Bacteroidota > Bacteroidia > Chitinophagales > Chitinophagaceae > Deminuibacter > Deminuibacter soli. Next base: position 63,970 of record NZ_QTJU01000009.1, read on the forward strand.
CAATTTTGTTAACTATATAAGTACCATCTGCAACTCCGGGGAATGCCAATAATATCATTTTGACATTGTTGGTTGTTGCATAAACTGCACCGCCGGTTTGAGTAAAGTGTTGCAGGGTGTATGGTGTTCGCAAAAAATCTAAAGCCGCGCGTGCATTCAGTCTTCCATAACCGTAAGCAATATTGGGTGTAGCCGGGAAATTACCATCACTCACGTGAACGGCGCTACGTTCAATTAATTGAATTATGTCATCATTGTAAAGATCATTCCGATAATTTTTCAAAAGTGATGCAACTCCAGCCACTTGTGGCGCGGCCATAGACGTACCAGCTACCGGGGCATACCGGTTATTCCAGTTGGTAGTGTAAACATTATCTCCCGGAGCTGCAATATCAACCCAATCTCCCTGAGTAGAACCCGGATTAATAATGCTACCGTCACCGCAATTTGCCACTGTTAAAATCCCCATATCAAACCCTCCGGGATAATTTGCAACATTTGGATGCTGGCCCTGAGAGTTACCGGCAGCCACACAAGACAGCCGATTGTTTTTGTATGCATAAGCCATCCCCTCTCTAAGCATAATCGAGTATGGGCTGAGATTGCCATTGTCGTCAGCTAAATGGTAGCTATGCACTAACGTCCACACATTCGTACCAAAGTCTACAGCTTCTTCTGTTTTTCTATTCATTAAAATAGCGCCTTGCAATGAAGATGGCCCATTAGTATAATCTTTTGGCAATATCCGAGCATTCCAGTCAACACCAGATACACCAACAGCGTTATTAGAAGATGCTGCTGCACTGCCAGCGACCTCGGTTCCATGACTATCTCCAAGGGTCTCCAGCTGATAGGTTTGGTCGCCGCCTGCAATTTTTGCTGAAAGATCCGGGTGAGTAATATCCACCCCTTTGTCAATAATTGCAATGATTGAATTGGCAGATCCAGTAGTAATATCCCATGCTTCCGTAACATGTATATCGTAATCCCGATGTGATGGGTTATACAGATTATTTTGAGATGTGAAATAACTATCGTTAGGTATCGTCTGCGATTCTCCATGCCCATTCCCTTCAGCAAATACTACCTCTGTCTGAGCCAGTAAGCTATTGACCAGCTGATTACGGACTGTGACATTAGGAGTTATGATCACAAAAACTTTTGCCTTGTTCATTTTCTTATAAGTATTGCCATATTCATCTGAAACCAACGTATCGGTCTCATTAAAGTCAGGATACGCAGCCAAAACGTCGCTACTATTTAATCCATAACTGGCGAGTACATTTTGTATAGCTGCAGAAGAAATGACAGCTCCAGAACCCGATCGCTGGACACCGCTGCCAAAATAAACTATTGCTTCCTGATCCCGGCTTGTTTGCCCAAAAACTGAGACTTTACAAAAGCCAATAGAAATAATTAAAGATAAGAGTTGAATTAGTGTTTTCACAGTTTAGATTTAAAATGTGTTATTGAATGTAATTTGCTTCTTATTAGAGCCATCCGCATCCATCACCCAAATAGTACCGCTGGTTTTATTCAGCGTTTGTAAATCAAAATTCACCCATGCAATTTTTCCATTTGACGAAACAGTGTAACCTTCGTAAGAATCGCCACACAACTTCACAGAGTTACTACCATCGGCTTTAACTCTCCACAAACCGTATTGCTCATAATAGATGTAATCTCCGAAATAAGCAGGTCGATTCTTCACCTTATATACATCGCTTGTGCTCGTTATCCTCCTGACAGTAGACATATTACCGCGGAATGAAAATAATTGCCCCTGTTTTGTTAAACTATCATAACTACCATATAACACTTCGCCGGAGGAAATGCACCTCGGATCATTCATTATGTTTTTTGTATCCTGAAATACAGTCAATCCGGTTCCATCTGCAGCCATTTTGAAAAGATAGGCGGCATCGCCCCTCGCAGATGTATCTCCCTTGAAATATAACGAATCGCCTGTGTCAGTGAAAGAAGGGCTACTACCAATACCGCTTGTCGTTAAAACAACCATCCTCGTTGTATCAAAAACATATCCATCAAAAGGCATCTTGTACAATAATCCTTTAACGCTGAATGCGAGCCAGTCACCAGATGGCGACCAACATGGATCTTTTACCTGGAAATGGGTTACTTGCCGCTTGCCAGACCCGTCATTATTCATCACCCAAAGACCAGAAGAATCAGGATAATAAGCATAGCTAAACTCACTGCAAGGGCCGTTACCTGATTTTTGAGCAGATTGCAACGGTAGATAATCAAAGGCTATGTATTTACCTGATGGATGCCACGCCGGATAACTGTAAGTAGGTACAGGTTGTACATTGTCGCTTCCGCAGGCTATATCGTGCTTGGAACAGGATGTGCTACACAGAAATGTGAGACAAAAAAACATTGATGTAAAGATGGGGGCTTTCACATTGTTGAATTTAAAAAGTGTTGTTGAATGTGATTTGCTTTTTATTAGAGCCATCTTCATCCATCATCCAAATAGTACCTTGTGTCTGATCAATGACATGCAAATCAAAATTTACATAGGCAATCTTTCCCGTAGGAGAAATTGAGTAGCCCATGTAAGAATTGGTACATAACCGGATATTATTTTGGCCATTGCCGCCTACACGCCAAATGCCAGCCTGCTCGTAATATATATAGTTATTGTAAAGAGAAGGGCTGTTATTGTGTGTTCCCGAAACAATACTTCTTCCACTGCCATCGGCGGCACTCGACTTTTTGCATGAGCTATAGAGCAAGATGCCCGATAAGAAAAACAGGATGGAGGATTGTGATTTTGCAATCAAGGCAATACAGGTGAATAGGTTAGCAATGGTTGATCGGCTTTGCATAGCAAGTATATCATTGATGGCACATAGTTGGAAAGCGTTAGTTTTACCTTTTGTACACTTAAATTAGGCAAAGACCTGATACAAACAAATTAAAATTTTCTATTATCAGGATAGGTATAATAGTAGCCGCAACGAGATTGAGCAATAGCTGGCAACGTTTTTAAGCAGGCGTACGTAAGTACACTGTGATTCGCTTTTATCAAAAACTTTCAAATCGGTTCGCATGACGTCGTATTGTATCCTCACTCAAAAAAACAAGCCAATATATGTTGGGTTTGCTTATCGGTATACTCGGCCTTCCAGTAATGCCTGTCGTTCACATCGCGGTAAACTACATTATCTGTTTCGTAATGCGCTATAAATGGCTTTTGCAGGAACACGATTATGGTATTGTATGCAGGCCAGCCTTTGGCGGTTTCGGCAATGATGTTACCCAGTTTTAATTCGCCCTCCATAATCTGTTTCAAAGCCGGGCTAAAATTGTCGATGTGTTCCTGTGTGATCATTGTTTCATTGCGTTGTGCAATGCAATGTAGGTTATTTGATGTTCGGGCGCAACAGCAGCACACCAAAAACAAAGTTCCGCAGTGAGCACTGCGGAACTTTTTTATTGACTATTCACTATTCACTATTCTATTCACTATCTTTCACCACACACTAACTTGTTCGCAGCGAGTTCACCGGGTTGGCGATGGCCGCTTTTATAGCCTGGAAGCTTACCGTTAACAGGGCTACCATGATTACCAGTATGCCTGCAGACGCGAACATCCACCAGCTCAGGGTTATGCGGTACGGGTAATTCTGCAGCCATTTGCTGGCCGCCAGCCACGCCAATGGTATAGATGCCAGCAGTGCAATGGTAACCAGCTTCAGGAAGTCCTTTGAAAGTATGGTAACAACACCGCTTACGGAGGCGCCCAGTACTTTGCGGATGCCGATTTCTTTGGTACGTTTTTCAGCGGCCAGTACAGATAAACCGAATAGCCCGATGCACAGATAATTATACTTTCAGGCGTGTTGCAGATTGTCCGGTTTTGATACGGCAATTGTACGGTTGTGCGGGTAATTTCCATGCATGTGTACTTTGCAAGGCGTCATTATATTATATTTAGGGCATGACTGGTTTACGCAACAAAATTCAAACAGCATTTATCGCTGCAGGCATGGCATGCAGCATCAGCAGCCTTGCACAACAACCTGCAATATTCCTGGCAGATCCCACTATTTTTAAAGACCATGGCATGTTCTACCTGTACGGAACCGGCAGCAACCAGGGATTCCCGGTATACACTTCCACTGATCTTAAAACATGGAAACAACCGCAGGACAGCACCCGGCGCCTTGCATTGAAACGCGGTCAGGCTTTTGGCGATCATGGTTTCTGGGCGCCGCAGGTAGTTCACTATCGCGGCAGTTACTACATGGCTTACACAGCGGAAGAACATATTGCTATTGCCAAAGCTGCCAGCCCGGCGGGGCCTTTTAAACAAGACACACCTTTTGCATTGAGTGGAACAGGCAAACAGATTGATCCGTTCCTGTTCTTTGACGACAACGGGAAAATATACCTCTATCATGTTAAACTGCAGAATGGCAACCGCATATTCGTGGTGGAAATGAAGCCAGACCTGAGCGATATTATACCCGGTACGGAAAAAGAATGTATTGCCGGCACCGAAACATGGGAAAATACTGCGAATGCAACATGGCCGGTAGCCGAAGGCCCAACTGTACTGAAGCATAAAAACAGGTACTACCTTATTTACTCGGCAAACGATTTTCGCAATAAAGATTATGCGGTAGGTTATGCCACTGCTGCTTCGCCAACAGGCCCGTGGAAGAAATATACCGGCAATCCCATCATCAGCCGGCAAATGCTTGGCCACAACGGAACCGGCCATGGAGATGTGTTTACTGATAAACGAGGCAACATGTATTATGTGCTGCACACGCACCGTTCAGATACATTGGTAAGTCCGCGTGCAACAGCGATGGTGCATTTGCAGTTTAAACCCGCAAAAGAAGGCGAAGACATACTGGAAGCAGATGCAGCATCGTTTGCCTGGCTGCGCGTTGAGTAATTTTTACATTTGTAATGCTATCTATATGCTTGATGAAACAGGGAAACCGGAATTCTGGGAAGCTGCTTTTTCAGAAAAACAGGAAATGTGGGGATTTGATCCGGCTAATTCTGCCGTGTTAACCAAAGACTTTTTTATCGCACACGGGGTTAAGAACATACTCATTCCCGGCATTGGTTATGGCCGCAATGCGCAAATTTTCAGGGACAATGATATTTCCGTAACAGGCATTGAAATATCAGCCACTGCCATTGAACTGGCCCGGAAGCAGTACGGATCAGACATGATTATTTACCACGGTTCTGTAACCGACATGCCATTTGAGGATCGAAGCTATGACGGCATTTTTTGTTATGCGCTGATTCATTTGCTAGACAGTGATGAAAGGCAAAAGCTGATTCGTAATTGTTATAACCAGCTGTCACCAGGCAGCTATATGATTTTTACGACAATATCGAACTGCTAATCGGTTGCTGCTCCTGGTGAGCCTGTTTTGTGCCTATCCATTTTTTTCGTTACAAGCGCAGAACAATGCGCAGGCATTTATTTCAGGGGATTTTGCCGATCCGTCTGTTATCAAAGCAAAGGATGCTTATTTTGCTGTTGCCACTTCGTCGGAATGGGCGCCGCATTTTCCTATCTACCGGTCAAAAGACCTGCAGCACTGGACGCAGGCAGGCTATGTATTTGACAAAGCGCCGGAGTGGACGTCCGGCAGCTTCTGGGCACCCGAATACTACTTTCACAATGGCCTCTATTATATTTACTATACGGCCCGCCGCAGGTCAGACAATATTTCCTGCATAGGTGTTGCTACCTCGAAGTACCCTGACAAGGGCTTTGAAGACCGCGGTATTGTTGTTAGCTATGGCAAAGAGGCGATTGATGGCTTTATTTACAAAGACCATGACCAGTTATACATCACGTTTAAAGCCTATGGGCTTGACAAACGGCCTATTGAAATTCTCGGCAGCAGGCTTTCGCCCGACGGTTTAAAGACAGAGGGAGCAATCTTTTCTTTATCGAAAGACACTGCGGGTGCAGGAATGGAAGGCCAAAGCATTTTACAGCACAATGGCTTTTATTATCTCTTTTATTCTTCCGGCAGCTGCTGTGGTAATGGCTGCAGCTACAATGTACGCGTAGCACGCTCCAAAAATTTTAAAGGACCATATGAGCAATACCCGCAAAACCCGATACTGCAGGCCAATGAAGTATGGAAATGCCCGGGACATGGTACGTTTGTGCAACAGAGCGACGGCAACTACTGGTATATTCATCATGCTTACAACAAACAAAGCAATGTATTTACAGGCCGTGAAGGCATGCTGGCAATACTGCGCTGGCAAACCAATGACTGGCCTTCTTTTGTTGACCAGGATGCCGGCAGTAAACAGGCTACCGATATCACTACAGCTTTTACTGGCAATCAATTAGCAAAATACTGGCAATGGGATTTCCGTAACAGCTCACCTGTTGCCAGTCAAACTAACGGCCGGCTGCAATTGTCAGGCACTGTTAAAGAAGGCAATAACACAGGCATTGTGCTTGCAATGCGCCCTGTGAGCAGCCATTTTGCTGCTACTGCAACGATTGTGAACACCAACCAGTCTGTTAAAGGGCTTGCGTTTTATGGCGATGCAGATGTTGCCGTAGGCATTGGTGCAACAGGCAATAAAGTGGAATACTGGGTAGTAAAAAACAATAAACGAACCGTACTGGCCAGTCAGCCGGCACAACCGGGTATACCCGTTGAAGTGAGACTAACCATGTTGCCTGAGCTTACCTGTACGGTAGCCTTCCGCCAGGGAACAGCAGACTGGCAGCAGGTTGGCGGCGATCAGGATATCAGCTTTCTGCCGCGCTGGGACAGAAGTCCGCGCATAGGCTTGCATTTCCAGGGCCCTTCGAATGAAAGCGCTATATTTTCTGGATTTGTATTAAACAATCTTTAAGGAGAGATGGGAGCGGACTAATACAGCATGTGAGGGAGACTATATACACCCTCCCCCACATGCGCAGTCTGTTTTCCGGGCTGTCGCAGACTTACCCAGTGCTTTATCTAAAGCGCTGTTGAAAATATTTAGCAGCGCATTCCATTTGTCTTCCGAATAACTGCAACCTGTAGTAATAACAGCACGTGCACATGCACAGCTGCAGCAGTTTATTGTTATGTACCTGGTAAATAGCAATAAACTGCCCGGTAAATTATACCGCTTTGTTGTGATGTCGTTGGCCCGTTGTAGTTGTCGGGTTTTCGACCAAAAAACATAAATAGTCCAAAAAATCATTATCTTTGCATCATTCTAATACAATGACCTCAGACAAACGACTTCAGATAATAGCCACTGCCCAAAAACTATTTCAGAAAAAAGGGCTGGGCATGGTAACCATGGAAGATGTGGCCAAAGCTGCCGGCATGGGAAAAAGTTCGTTGTATTACTACTTTAAAAGCAAGGAAGAAATATTTAACGCCGTACTGGAAACAGAGATCAGCGAAATTCTGCTGGAAACCATCAAACGCATCAGCATGCACGAAAGCCTGCTGGAAAAGCTGATGGATTTTGCCGCAGTAAAATTTGAAATGGCCAGGAAGCGAAAATCACTGTACCGCGCCATGGAAGCGGGTATGGATGCCGAAGCGCTTTCCCGGTACAATGACCTAAAAAAGGAAGTACATACCAATTACCTGCAAAAAGAAAAGGTGGTGTTGCAGCAACTGCTGATTGCCGGCGGCAACAACAATGAAATTAAAAAACTCAGCGCCGCCGGGCTGGAACAGGCCATTTTCATTTTCCTTTCCGCCCTCAGGGGTATGAACCGGGAAATAACCCTGTTTGGCACCACTGAACAACCGGAAGAGTTGTTCATAACCTTTTGCAGGCTTTTCCATCAGGGGTTGCAATAGTTTTTTTTGATCAAAATTCGACCAAAAACACATTTTAGTCTAAACATGAACTTTAACAATACATTCAGGGCATTTAAATCACGCAACTACAGCCTGTTCTTTTATGGCCAGCTGGTATCGCGTATAGGCATGTGGATGCAGCGCACCGCGGTGATCTGGGTGGTGTACACATTAACACACTCGGTTTTCCTGGTAGGACTAACCACTTTTGCCGAACAATTCCCCTCCTTCCTGTTATCACCTGCAGGTGGCATTGCAGCCGACCGGCACGATCGCTATAAGGTACTGATGGCAACGCAAATAGTGTCAGCCATACAGGCCGTGGCATTAACACTGGTGTATCATTACTGCGCCAATCCCTTCTGGGGCTTGTTGCTGCTGAGTGTATTGCTTGGGCTGGCCAATGCATACGATGTTCCTTCGCGCCAGGCCATGGTAAACGATATTGTACCCAATAAGGAAGACCTGCCAAGCGCCATAGCTATGAACTCATCGCTCAACAACCTGTCGCGGCTTATAGGCCCCGCCTTATCAGGTATTGTACTTGCGAAATATGGTGCAACGGTTTGTTTTATAGCCAATGCCGTGAGCTTCCTTGCAGTGATTACCTGTTTAACCATGATGAAGTTCCCGCAACGGCAACCAGTACAGCGCAGCAAAAACGCCTGGACAGATTTTCGTGAGGGATTGACTTATACCCGTTCACAAACCGAGATCGGGCGCATTTTATTGCTCATGGGCCTCGTGTGCCTGTTTGTTGCCACCTACAATACATTACTGCCTTTTTATGCGCGTGATGTGTTTAAAGGCAGTGCAGCCACGTATGGTTTTATCAATGCAGCAACCGGGATCGGTGCATTAACCAGCACCCTGGTGCTGGCCTCGCAGAAGAACAGCAACCGGTTAAAAAACCTGCTCTTCATTAACCTGTTGGTATTGGGACTGGGCTTACTGCTAATGTCGCACATGCGCATATTGCCCTTGTTTCTTCTATTGTGCTTTGTGTGCGGGTTTGGCACCATGTCGGTGATACCCATTTGCAACACTGTTATTCAAACGGTATCATCTGCACAAATGCGCGGCCGTGTAGTAGGTTTTTTCGCCATGTCAGCCTTCGGCACCCTGCCACTGGGCGCCTTGCTGGTTGGCTGGCTGGCTAAAATCATTCATCCCCAAACCTGCATGCTTGTTCAGGGTGCAGCCAGCCTGCTCATCGCGCTGCTCTTTTACCGTTTCCTGGCATCAGGCATTCAATCGCCCTTAAACGCAAACGAAACAGTTGTTAAAAGTTAATCATCACAATAATCCATCAAGCAATGACACAGCAAAAATCAAACACCGCACTATTGGTAATGGATATGCAGGAAATGCTGCTAGGCTCTTTACCAGGCAGCGATCAACTGGTTTCCAACATTTCAAAAGCAATTGAACATGCACGCGCCAACAGCATGCCTGTTATTTATGTAGTAGTCGCATTCCGCGCGGGATATCCCGAAATTCACCCGGAGCACAGAACCTTCAGCACGCTCCCTTCACGCCTGGCCGGCGTTACTCCTGAACAAATGTTGAAAATTGCAACGCCCCTTGCACCTGCAGCAGGCGAAGTTGTTGTAATTAAAAAAAGGTTCAGCGCATTCACCGGCAGCGACCTCGAAGTGATATTGCGCTCACAGGGTATCCAGCACCTGGTGTTAACCGGTGTGGTTACCAGCGGCGTGATATTGTCAACATTTACAGAAGCAGCCGATAAAGATTACCAGCTAACCGTACTGTCTGATGGTTGTATGGACCGCGACCCTGCCGTTCACCAGCTGCTGCTCGACAAAGTATTCGCCCGCGTAGCTGATATCCAAACCTGCGAAGGCTGGAGCACAGCAGCAAAATAGTGTACAGCAAATTGTCGTGGATACCTGCAGCGGTAACCATTTTAGCATAAAAAAAGTCATTGGTTTCAATGACTTTTTTTATGCATCACGCAGGCTGCAGCATTTGCATCATCTTTGCCAGCGCATCATCGCCGTGCATCCATTCTATCATCGCCAGCGATTCCCTGGCTTCCTCCACACCTCTTGCCAGCATTGACTGCTCGTATGCTGCAATGGCTGTTTGCATATCATTAAAAACGCCATTGGTAAGGCATTCGCTCAACTCCACCGCATCAAGCATCGCAAGGTTTACCCCCTCGCCGGATGGCGGCATAATATGTGCCGCATCGCCCAGCAGGGTAACATTCGGTAAAGCATCCCAGTGCAGGTTGGCCGGTATGCAATATTGCGGACGGGGAAGCAACGGCAAACTGGCATTTTCGCACAACGAAAGCCATATATGATCCCATTCTTTAAAGGCCTCTTTAAACCACGCAAGCACCTGCGCCCTATCATTAAAATCAATGGTGCGAACCCAGTCTTCCGCCGTTCTAAAACTGGTATAGAATTGCAGGCTGCCATCTCCTTTTGCAGACACGTGCAAATACTTCCCGCCGCTGAATGCATAGAGCTTACCACCCTGCAGCAGTTGATCAATGCCGGGCACTACTGTTGCAGCATTGTCTACATTTCCCTGCACAATGGTTACGCCGGAATAGAAAGGCTGAACAGCCGTAACAAAAGGCCGGATCCTGGAATTTGCACCATCTGCGCCGATCACAATATCTGCTGTTGCCGTTGTCCCGTTTTTAAACGTCAGCTCCCATACATCACCCACCTGCAACATGGTGATAAAATGACTGTCCCAAACAACCGTACCAGGCTCAAGCGAATCCAGTAACATATCCCGTAAAGGCCCCCTGTCAATTTCAGGCCGGAATGTTTCGCTGCTGAAATCTTCATCCTGTATGCTGTCATGTTCATCGAATAAAATATGGGCGTGTTCATCAACAACACGTCCTTTATCTGCACCTGGCCGGTAAGTGGCTTTAAACGCATCCATCAACCCTGCTTTTTCCATTGCCTTAAGTCCCGATCCCTGGTGCAGGTCAAGCGTGGCGCCCTGTACACGTACCTCCCTGTTTAAATCCCTTTCATACACTTTTACGGGTACTCCTTTCAGTTGTAATAGCCTCGCAAGTGTCAGCCCGCCCGGGCCTCCGCCGATAATGGCTACCTGTTTATTTTCCAGTAACATATATTTCCTTTTATTTCTATCTGCAAAACTATCTCTACTTTTACAAGCAAAATAGCCGTGATAGCTATTAAAATAGTCGCAAATGAAAATACAGCTTACCGATAAGCACAGGTCAGGCATAATGTTTGAATTTGCCCGGGCTATCGGCGCTACCATCAGTGGTCGGTTTATCCATATCCCCGAAAACAAGGGATCAGGCTATATTACCGGCTTTTCCTGGGGCAATGATATGCGCATGCTGGTACGCAACTACCACCTCAAAGAGGCTGTTTTTATTGAGCGTACCAACGAGCTGGCCGAGGATCAGGATGATGTTGCTTTCCTGCTGAGCGGCATTTTCCCTTCACTCGTCCAGGCAGAAAAACAACTATCAACAGAACAGGCCAGTGTATTGATTTGCCCGCATGCGGTTTCTTCCATCATGACCATGCCATCAGATACCGTTTTCGGCAGCGTAACAATTGCGGTTTCCAGGCAATACCTGCGCAAATTATTCGGCAACATACAACACCCGGTAGTAACAAGCGTGCTCGAAGCAAGGGACAACTTTGTATTTGAAACAGGCATTTCAACCGGAATAATACAAACAGCCGGTGATATGCTGGGGCAGCCTGTTCCCGAAAGCCTGGAAACTCACTATTATAAACTAAAATGCGAAGAGCTGTTGTGCCATGTTTTTGCCTTGTTACTGCAGCGTGAAGCTGTGCCCGCAAGCAATATGCATATCGATGATATTAAAGCCATTTATGCGGTTAAGCTGCGTTTGCAGACACACCTGGACGAGCCTCCCCATATTGCCGCACTGGCCCTTGAAGCAGGCATGAGCGAACCCAAGCTGCGCAAATTGTTTAAACAGACTTTTGGTAAAGGCGTATTTGAATACTACCAGGCCGCACGCATGCAGGAAGCAGCAAGACTATTGAAGGAAAAACGGCTCACCGTATCAGAAGTGGGCTATCAACTGGGCTTTACCAACCTCAGCCATTTTTCGCGGGTATTTGAACAGCATACAGGCATTAAGCCAAAGAAGTATTCAGTGAACAGTAATCAGGCTGAATAAGCTGTCAATACACTAAAACCCCTCCGCCGCTTCAAAGCTCACTTTTTCCTTTGTTTGGGGATGCCTGAATTCAAGATAAGCCGCGTGCAGGTACATTCTTTCCGATGGCGTGCCATACAAATCATCTCCAACAATCGGTGCATTCAATCCAAGCGCATGCGCAGCATGCATGCGCAACTGGTGTGTTCTGCCGGTCAGCGGCCAGAAGTGTACCTTGGTGACAGCTGCATTTCTTTTAACTACCTTCCAGCGTGTAATGCTTTTTTTACCGGCATTAAAACACACCAGTTGCCTGGGGCGGTTAAACAAATCGGCACGCAGCGGAAGCTCAATCTGCCCTTCTGATTGCTCAATTACTTTAGAAAGCAATGCCACATACCGTTTACTTACCGTACGCTGCAAAAACTGTTTTTGAATATGTTTGTGCGCAGCTGGTGTTTTGGCTATCACCAGCAGCCCCGAAGTATCCATATCCAGTCGATGCACAATAAGCGGCTCAATACCTGGTAATGCATGCTTCAACCTGCTGTAAACTGAATCCGCAATATCCACGCCTGGCACAGAGCGCAGCCCTGCCGGTTTATTCACCACAACAAAGCTTGCATCCTCGTATACAATATCAAGCGCACCCGCCTCCTTATCTGTTCGTAAAAAAGGATTTTCATCAACAGGCATCCCTTCCAGCATATGCGCAAGAATAGGCTTACACTTACCTGTGCAGGCCGGGTAAAACTGCTTGTGTTGCCTGATCTCCGATTTGGGTGCAGCGCCCCACCAAAACTCTGCCATGGCCAACGGCGTATACCCGTTTGCAAAGGCAAACTGCAATAACTTGGGTGTGGCACATTCACCTGCCGCTGCAGGAGGTTTGCCAAAAGCAGTAACGCTGAATATTTCCTGCAAGCTTTTGCTTTTGCCAGCCTTGTTCAAAAAAGTATATTGCTCAAACAGCTGTTGTTGCAGGGTGGCAGATCTTTCCCTGCGTTCATTCTTCAAGGCTTCAATGCCGGCCTCCAATTGAGCAAGTGTTGCCTGCAGTTCATCCAGCTGCTGTTTCCATTTGCCGGTAAGTTCTTTCAGCAGGTGTTTATCATACAGGCTCTGTTTAATTAACTGCTCTTCGGCAATAGCATAAGCCTGCGCATCCAGTTCACGCTTCAATACATCGCGGCGATGCTTCCGTTCTTCTTTGTTACTGTTTAAGTGTTGCTTCAGGACTGCTATTTCGCGTAGGGATTGTTCCGATAATTGTTCGATATCGCATTTCAAACGCAGGTAGTTTTCGCCGGTTGTTATTGCTTCAATCCGGGCGTTAATGGTATTGATGATTTCCTGTTCTTTCAGGAAAAAACTGTCTTCCACCAGCATATCAAACACAGGCGGAACAAACTGCGGGTGCGCATTGGAACCGGCCAGTTTACCCGAGAAAGCACTCAGGTAGCCCACACGCCCCTCCATGTCCTGCACCACTAAAACGCCAAACATTTTCCCGATGGCGCCTGCACTGCTATCGGCAGATAGCCCGAAATTATGATCCAGTTCAGTTTGCGTTTCCAGGTAGTGCTGCAGTTCAGCAGCCGCTATTTTTGTCAGTGGGTGCGGCTCGTAATAAAAAGGGAAAGTAAACCGCGCTGGCAGTGCTGTTTCACTAATCACTTTCTCTTCAAAATAAGTAAGCTTATTTTGGTTATTGACTTCCAAGCGCTTGCTGTTTTTATTGCGAAATAAAGAATGCCTTTACCGGCAGAAAGAACTGCAAATTTACCGTTTATGCCCCACAATCAGTAAAAAGCACAGAAAACAAGGGCATCCCTGCGGTTTGATGAAAAATTATATGTAACCAAAACAGGTAGATGATTGCCTGAAATCAGTAAATTCCTCTTAAATATAATGCGATGAAAAAAGTAAGCGGTATAGGCGGCGTGTTTTTCAAATGCAAAGACCCGCAACAGGTAAAGGACTGGTATGCCAAAAACCTGGGTATAGTTGGCGGCGAATACGGCGTTAACTTTGAATGGCTGGAAGCAGATGATCCATCCAAAAAAGGCACCACGGTATGGGCGCCATTTCCGGGCGACACCACCTATTTCAACCCCTCTACAAAAGATTTCATGATCAACTACCGCGTTGAAGATCTCGAGGCGCTGGTAGCTGAGCTTAAAGAAGCCGGTGTTACCATTGTAGATGAAATTGCCACTTACGACTACGGCAAGTTTGTACACATCCTCGATCCCGAAGGAAACATCATCGAGTTGTGGCAACCGATAGATTAAGCAACGGATGATTGGCTTGACTGAATGATATTAGAGAACAAACAGCTCCGTCAGCACGAAGCTGTTTGTTGTTTTTTGCCGTTCCTCATTTCTCTCCTGCGGTCACAAATGCGACTTCGTACCTTTCAGAAAATTGCACCAGGTATGACCACAGCCGAAGTAGCCGCACGCCTTATAAAACTCTGTACTGAAAACAAATTTGAACAGGCGCAGGAAGAACTGTATGCCGATGACATACTGCGCATAGAAACAGACGGGACACAGATTACCGGCAAACAAAATACCCTGGCCGCCGAAAAAAAATTCCTGGGTAGCCTTACAGCCATACAATGCGATACATCTGCACCCCAGGTAGCAGGCGATTTTTTCAGTATCGTAATGAATGTTGGTCTTACTTTCAGGAACGGAATGCAGGTCGCGTCTTCCGAAATCTGTGTATACAAAGCAGAAGGCGGCAAAATTACATTTGAACAATTTTTTCGCTCGCCGCAAGCGGCAAGGCCGGCATAGTAACCACAGCTTTACATACCCCGACAAATGCGCAAATTCATGCCTTGCAACCACTGACAGCCTTGTCACCAAGCCCTCCTGTTAAAACGCACTTTTTACAAACTCCCCTTTCTGTGCCGCAACCTGGTTACCCCAGCCAAGAATCGCATCCAGTAAAGGCGCACAGGATTTGCCAAAATCTGTTAAACCGTACACCACTTTAACAGGCGGCTTCTCCCCATACACCTGTCTTGAAATCAACCCATCCTCTTCCAGTTGCTTTAACTGCAGGCTCAGCGTTCTTTCAGTAACACCCACCATCTCTTTTCTGAGTTCACTGTACCGTTTATCAGCGTCTTTCAGGTGGTATAGGATAACCGCCTTCCATTTGCCGCCAATCAAATCCATCGCAACACTCACTGTACAGGGATACAATTTGTTGTTAACCCTGATTAAATCACTTTGACATTCAATACCCATGGCACCTGTTTAAAGACTATCCTAATGGATAGCTATTGCAAATCTATCACACTATAAATAGGTTTGCAACTATACTTTTTATAGTACTACAAATCAAAAGAACATGAAACCTGGAAAAGAGAAACCGCTAATTACCATTACCGGCGTTTTAGGCAAACAGGGCCGCAGTGCTGCACATACACTATTACAAAGCGGGCGTTACCGCGTGCGCGGCATCACCCGCCGCATCGATTCCCCGGAAGCACGCCATTTGGTTGAACAGGGAGCGGAATTGGTGCCCTTACCCCTCGACCTCGGGTATAAAAAACAATACACCGAAGCGTTCCGCGGCTCCGACGGCGTTTTTATGATGACACCGGGCATTGCCCCTCCGCAAACTCACGAAGCAGCACTGGGTAAACAGCTGGCAGATGCAGCAGTGGAAGCAGGCGTTCCGCATATCATTTTTAGCAGCCTCGAGAACGTGGCCGAAATTACAGCAGGTAAAAAGTTTGCACCGCACTTTACAGACAAGGCCCATATTGAGCAATACATACGCACACTGCCGGTTACCAGCTCGTTTATTTACATGGCTTTTTTCTACACCA
The DNA here is from genome assembly GCF_003412455.1 of Deminuibacter soli. Classification (GTDB taxonomy): domain Bacteria; phylum Bacteroidota; class Bacteroidia; order Chitinophagales; family Chitinophagaceae; genus Deminuibacter; species Deminuibacter soli. Next base: position 79,823 of record NZ_QTJU01000009.1, read on the forward strand.
ACCTGGTGGAGTTTTACCCGCCCGCCGTAAAAGGCGACACGCTGGTATTCCCCATCTATTTACCCGAAGATTTCCGCGCACCATTTGTAGATCCCCTTACTGCAACAGGGCCTGCTGTACTGGAAATACTCTCCCATCCCGAACAATACGCCGGCAAGTCCCTCCCCGTTATCGGCGATATCATTTCCCCGCGGGAGATGGTAGACACCTTCGTACGGGTAACAGGTAAAAAAGCGGAATATAGTGCTGCATTTTCACGGGAAGCGTTACTGCATCATTTCCCGGCTTTTGGCGCAAACCAACTGCTGGTTGATGAAATTACAGGTATGGTGGAGTATGCGGTGGAGTATGGCTATTTTGGCAAAGACCGTGACCTGTTATGGAGCCGCCGCATCAATCCCGGCACCTTGAATTGGGAACAATTCCTGCGTACAACCGGCTGGCAGGGGCAACAACGCACCTGGTAACGGTGGTGATTTTCCTGCGGTTAAAATTATTGCAGAAAAACCCGATCGTTTTGCATTGCTCAATCGTCGAAAAGAGAAAGCAATACAAAATGACCAATTTAAAAAACAAAGTAGCCGTGGTATTTGCGGCATCAGGTGAAATTGCCGGGGCAGTGGCACGTTCATTCGCGCAGCATGGCGCAAAAGTGTATGTCACTGCCCGCAACCTGGATGCCGTAACAACACTGGCCGAAGCAATCAACGCCAATGGCGGATGGGCCGAAGCAGGTAAAGTAGACGCCCTGGATGAAACCGGGATCGACAGCTATTTAAAAAAAGTAGTTGCAGAAAACGGGAAACTCGATATGGTGTTCAATGGCATCGGCACTTACTACAAGGATGCAGGCAGCGGCACACCCACTACCATGGCCAGTTTCGAGCAATTCCTCCATCCATTACAACGCATCTGCGGGTCACAGTTTCTTACTTCACGAATAGCGGCGCGGTATATGATCCAATCTGCATCTGAAGGCACGCTCCTGCTGCTAACTGCATCAATGGCGAAGAGCAAAACACCCAATATGGCGGGCTTTGCCGCTGCCTGTGCTGCCATAGAAGCATTGACAAGGGTAATGGCTGCCGAGTTCGGTCAGCATGGCATTAAGTCCATCTGCATTTGCTCCGGTGCCTTGCTGGAGACCAAAAAGATCACGGGCATGATCAATGACTTTGCCCAACTCGCAGGCGTACCCCGCGAAGAGATGGCCTTGCGCTACACAAAGTTTGATATCCTGAAAGCAACTACCTCATTGAAACAACTGGGCGAAACAGCCGCTTTCCTCGTTTCGGAAAATGGTGTAGTCTTCAACAGCCATGTAGTCGATATTGACTGCGGGAAATTCAACATATTATAACGCCCGTAAACACTAAATTTGATTACATGGAAACAGCACAAATACTCAGGAATGCGATGACCGGTGACATCAATGCATTTCAAACACTGTTTGCCGGGTTTCAAAACCAGCTGAAATCATACCTCTACCGTTTATTAACCGATCGCAACGATGTAGATGATCTCACGCATGATACCTTCATCAGGGCATTCGACAAAATAGCCACCTTTAACCAGGAATCATCCCTCAAAACCTGGGTGTTTACCATAGCCACCAATCTGGCTTACGATCATCTGAAGAAGCTGAAGCGATGGCCTGCCGATGCGCAGGATCGTGGAGCCCGCTTAGCCGTTGGTACGCCCGATATTTCTAACTCGTTCAGGGTAGTGCACCAGGCATCCAATGCCGGGGCTTATGAGATAAAGGAGCACATTGATTTTTGCTTTACCTGCATCTCTAAAACCCTGCCCATCGAAAACCAGGTAGCGCTTATTTTAAAAGACATTTACGACTTCCCGGTGAAAGAGATCTGCCTCATCCTCGATAAAACCGAGGGTGTTGTAAAACACCTGCTGAACGCATCAAGGGAAACCATGGCCAACATTTTCGACAACCGCTGCGCACTGGTAAACAAAAAGGGCGCTTGCGACCAATGCAGCCAGCTGAACGGCATATTCAACCCCAAACAAAACCAGCAGGAACAGCGGATGAAACTCGAACTGGTAAAGGAATCCAGGAAATTCAATAGAATGGAATTGCTTAACCTGAGAACATTGCTGGTAAAAGCCATTGATCCCTTGCATAGCTCAGGCACCGACCTGCAGGATATCCTGATGCGTTGCACCCGCACCGCTATTGGCGAAGTGAATAATTTCTTTGATGTGCCCAACAGCAAAGTGCACTAAACCATATGCATGCAAACTACTGGACTGCGGCGGAGAATGGGGGCTTGTGGTAGCTTCAGCTACGCAAGCGGCACCAATGCCACCCTCATGCGTACCGGAAGAGGCAATGAGCTTTCACCATCAGATTATTACTTCCGGTCAGTTCCTGTATTTGAAACCAGTGCGCCCAAATATGCGTGGCTCAATCATACGGTAGCCGTTGGTGTGGGCAGTTTCCCGGCGCCGGGCAAATTAATTTATCGTATCTATGCAATAAAGTAACAGGCGCAACCGCATATAACAATACACCCCGTGAAATAACATGCAGCTCCTGTTATTCCACGGGGTGTTTATTGAGATAGCATATTAAACAACAAGTAATGTTTTACGTAAGCGAGATAATAACAACAGCACCAGCAACCTGTAAAAATGAATTGCAGCAACTAACCTATGCTGCACTGAATAAGCTGGAAATACCATTTGAACGTGTAGATACCGATGACGCTATTTCTATGGAAGACTGTATCCTGATCGACGAAAAGCTTAGCATGAAAACAGTGAAAACACTTTTCCTGTGCAACCGGCAGCAAACACAGTTCTACCTGTACATAACCGTTGCCGATAAGCCTTTCAGCTCAAAAGATTTCAGCAAGATCATGGGTGTATCGCGCCTCTCCTTTGCACCGGAAAACCTGCTGCTGCAGAAGCTGGGCGTAAAGATTGGCGCCGCCACCATTTTCGGCGTACTGCTCGATCCGGATCATGAAATAAAAGTAGTGATTGATAAAGCCATACTGCAGGAAGAATGGTACGGCTGCAGCGATGGCACAACAACCGGCTATATGAAAGTAAAAACAACCGCTATCGTTAATGACTTTCTACATTACGCCAACCACAAGCCGGTAATAATTGAGATGGATCTACCCTTTTTGTGATCTTTGTGGGTTTTCACTTTGTGTTTCTTTGTGGTAAAAAGCATAACATTTAACTAAACAACCTCCAGTTTCCCTCAGAGATAACCACTAGTTTGTCGCCATCTATTTTTATCGCAGTCTGGTCGTCAATTGCGTAAGATGGCATGGGAAGTGTAGCCGCCAGTTGTTCCAGTTTGTCCATCGCATTGTCCGGGAACCCTTCATAATCCAGGTGCGGATGCAGGGCAAAGTCAAACCACCCCAGCGATTTGGGCGTATCAGCCGGCAATGTATGGTGCCCATACGTTGTTCCGAAGCTGGTCATCACCATACTTCCTGCACTTAGGCCCACGTAAACAGTCTTGCTGAGCAGTGAAGGCAACAGATCTGCCAGCCCCGTTTGCCGCATCCAGTAAGTCAGGTACTGGCAATCGCCGCCACCCACCAGCAACGCGTCGGCTTCCCTAAGTTTGTTCAGCCAAATCGATTGCTGAATACCGGGCAGCGCCGTAAGTTCCAGTATTCCTAACGATTGCCATCCCATATCACAGAAAGGATCACCCAGCGTTCCGCAAATCACCTTTTGTGCGATCGTCGCCCCCTCGGGCAACGCATATATCGCCGTAGGTATAAAAAGGGCATTCGCATCGGCAACGGGCTTACCCATCAGCTCAACCAGTGCATGATGGATACTTGTATTACTGATACCGGCAGAAGTAAGCAGCAGCTTCATAATTTACTGTTTTACGATAACGCAGCCTGCTCAATATCCTTTCAGCAGGCCACATTGCGAAAATGAACCAATAAAGCTAATCGTGCAAGGGGTACACGCGACATAATAAAGGGGCAATTGCGCAAGTGGCTTGCGATCGCAGCTTGTTTTTATAGTAACGCGTAACATGGTTTATTGTGGGAAATAATTGATATAGTCCGGAAAAATTCGTTTTGATGACTTGGAGTTCGAACACCCCGCGTTAATGAAGCGGTAAAGCTGATATACAGTGTGAGCAAGGGTTTGCCACCAAATAAAAAAGGACAAAACAGCGATCTTGCTGTTTTGTCCTCTCAAGTCGGGATGACAGGATTCGAACCTGCGGCCTCGTCGTCCCGAACGACGCGCGCTACCGGGCTGCGCTACATCCCGTGGGGCAACAAATGTAAAAAGCAGGCTCGATTTTACAAAAAACAGCAGGCATTTCTTTTTGAAAATGAACGCCTGTACAGGATCTACATTACTTATCCTGATTCAGCTCCCTGCTTGCTGCAATCACTTCCCTATTAATGGCTTTTACCCGGCTTACGTCCATCTTCTCCACCATCCTGTCGTAGGTAAGCAGTCCGTTTACCTCGTGCTCTACATCGGTGGTTTGGGTATAGATGGCAACACTAAGCCCTTTGTATTTCATCAGCTGTTCTACCTGCTGCAATAAGAGCGTGTACCGGTCGGTCAGCGCCGCTTTGGTGGGTTCAAGACTGTAGGCATTGTTTTCCACCGGCCACATATGACCACTGACGAATAAGCCCACTCCGCCAAATTCACCCAATGATGCAGCGCGGCTGGCATCCGGCACCGATGCGCCGTAAGGACCAATATAAATATGCGTATCCACGTAATCACCATTACCGGGATCGCCATAGGCTTTCTGGAAACCGGGATTGTTATTGAAACCGGAGTTGCCGTTCACCAAACGCGAAGGGTCATATTGTTTCACCCAACCGGTTATTTCTTTCACATCAAACGCACCCCAGTTTTCATTAAAGGGCACCCAGGTAATAATGCTTGGTGAATTATAGTGATCATCCATAATGTCCTTTAATTCCCTCCGGAATTGTTGCCGTACCCTGGCAGTGTCTTCGTGTTGAAACCATATGCAGGGCATGTCTTGCCAAACCAGCAGCCCCAGTTTATCGGCCCAGTAATAAAAACGTTGCGGCTCTGTTTTCATGTGTTTCCGCACAAGGTTAAAGCCTGCTTTTTTGGCAAACAGCAGGTCTGATTTAAGCGCTTCATCAGTTGGCGCAGTAAGCACACCATCAGGCCAATAGCCCTGGTCAAGCAATCCCAGCTGCATCAGGAACCGGCCGTTCAGCATGGGCCTTACCACGTTGTTTAGTTTACCAAGACTGATGCTGCGCATACCAAAATAACTATTCACCTTGTCGGCAACTGATCCGTCTTTGCGATAAAGGGTCAGCTGCAGATCGTACAAAAACGGATCGTCTGGTGTCCACAACTTTGGATGTGTTACCGGCAGGTAAAAGTCAGCGCCTGTTGTGCCGTTAACGGTAGCCACTACCTTACCATTTATTAAAGCAGTAGCGGTGACTTTGGTTACGGCAGCACTGTTAATCCGCAACTTTAACCGTTGCGCATCCACTTCAGGCAACAGGCGGATATTGCTGATATAAGCCTGGTCAACAGGCTCCATCCATACCGTTTGCCAGATGCCCGAAGAAAATTCGTAATCTCCGCGCGGACCATTTTTGCCGGAAGGCATTCTGCCATCATTGGCATCATGTGCTGCTACCACGATGGTATCCACACCGCCACTTAAATAAGGCGTGATGTTTACTTCAAAGCCATCATAACCACCTGCGTGCGTGCCAGCCTGCTGCCCGTTTACAAACACCGTGGCATCATGATCTACTGCACCGAAATGTACAATTACCTGCCTGCCTTTCCATGCTGCAGGTACTTTCAGCGTACGGCGATACCACATGTTTGTTTCCTGTTTCCGCCGGATGCCGGAGAGATACGATTCAGGACAATATGGAACAATTATCTCGTCATGCTTATTACCAAAAGCAGCAGGCACAACCGGGTTAAGCGCATCCGGCGCGTTGGCACCGCCCAGGTAATCCCAGCGCCCGTTCAAACACATCCACTCGCTTCTTCGCAGCTGCGGCCTGGGATATTCTGCAAGCGGCACTGTTGCCTGGTGTGCAGCTGCCGTCCATGGCGTAGGCAAAACCGCCTGCTGTGCATGCAGGCTCGTACTGCCCTGGCACAGCATGCCTGCGAGCAACAGGTATTTCCATAGTTTGTTGCCTGTGATCCTTACCTGCCTTGTGTTTGATATACCAGCACAGCCCGAAGCGAATGGCCGTACTTCCGGTTGAACGCGATAATACTTCATAAATTGAAAAATAACATTTTGTCCCAACAAACCAACCTGTACTGTCTGTAACAGCATGAACATGTTAATGATAAAAAAAATCCCCCCGGCTGAGCCGGGGGGATTTTTTTACAGTTGCCTGATTTTTATATTTCTCCATTCGCTGGAGCCCGGGTGTTGCTGCAAGGCAATTTTGCCTTTGGCTACCTTGGCGAAATCTGCGAAAGGTGCGGCTTTGAATTTGCTGTTGGCCACCATGGCATTCCATTCGGGGCTGCCTATCTGTCCTTCAAAGGTTTTAATACCGTTGAGGATAAAAGTAAGATGGCCTTTGTCCTGGATTAAACGTACCTGGTTCCATTCACCGGCTGGCTTGGGTTTGGATACCGTGCTGTCGCCAGACATATCGTAAAGACAACCTGCCAGGTGATTCTGTTTTTTGTTGTCATCCGCCTTCAGGTTATCGAGCACCTGCATTTCGGGGCCTGTTAAATAAGTAGCACCGTATTTAGGATCTTCCTGGATGTCGAATATTATACCGCTGTTACCGCCGGGAGAGATTTTCCATTCGAGGTTGAGTTCAAAATTCTCATACACATCGTTGGTTACAATATCGCCGCCGCCTTCTTTGGGCTGTGAGGGATCAAACACCAGGTTGCCGTTTTTTACCTGCCATTTAGCACCTACTGTATCGCGCAGGTAGGTGTGCCAGCCCTGGGTGGTTTTACCGTCAAATAACAGTTTCCAGCCCTCCTTTTGTTCTTTCTTGGTAAGCGTGTTGGGTGTTTGCGCTATGGCTGCGCCGCCCAGCACAGACATTGCTGCCGCAATAACCAGTGTCTTTTTCATTCGTGTAGATTTTTGGATGTTTCCGGCCTGAAAAATAGTGCTCAAACCGTTTAGCAATCGTTAAATAAGGTGAAAATCTAAAATAAAAAGGTTTTACTGGCGGTAAGGTACACTTCTGGTGCTATAAAAAGGATGGAAAACACTACAACCGGTTACTGGTGCAGTATTTTAACTACCGGCGATGTGGTCGCCTGTTCCAATTGCGCTTTCGCTTCACTGATGATCATTGCTTGTTTGTTTTATAAGGATGAATATTATTTTTTAACCAAGGTCAACCATCGATGTGCTGATACCATAGTAAATGCCCCAGGCAACAAACAGTATCAGGAGCACAAAAATCCAGAAGGGAATACTCTGCGGTGTTTCACTGCCCACAATCAGGAAGTTCTTGGCATCCCCCTTTCCGTAAGCGTTGATCATTAACGGCACCACCCCATCTACCACAGCATCTTCTTTAATACCTTCAATTGCAATGGCCGGACCATTACGCACTTCAAACGGTATATAACGAACGCCTTCCTTGCCCGAGGGGTCGCGGCTTACTATTTTGAGCTGATGTTTGCCATCCACCAAACGGGTAGTGTCCAGTTCAAAGTTTACCGGGGACTGCAGTTCTGCCACGGGATGTATTTCGTCGTCGACGAAAATGAATATGGTACTTTTCTCTTTCATTTTTAATCATTGATTAAAACGAATTGTTTAATATGATCCTGCGATTTTTCACCCGGCTTCAGCAACCATTTTACCGAGTAAAACAGGGTTAATACAGTAATCACCACAAAACTCCATACAATCACATAATCCCAATTGCTGTCTGGCCCCGTGCCATGGGCAATGCCGCGTAACACCTTTGGCTGCTGTTTCTGGCAGGCATCACAAGCCTGTGCAGCAAACTTCAGCACCAGCATCATCAACAGTAATACATACTTTTTCATTCCGTTATTTTTTAAAAGCTATGCCGCCAATGCAATGGTTTCTACACTGCCGGCAGCAGCAATAATTGAACAGTAATGCGCTTATTTTCCTTTGGCAACCGCCTGGTCTTTCACCAATGCCATCAGTTTTTTAACATCATCGGGCGTTACCTTTTTGGCATCGTTGCCCCAGCTTGTTTTTTCATGGTTCATAATGGCGGCAATTTCTTCTGCGTCCAGGTTGTTATTGGTTCCCACAGGCGGCATGGCACCATATCCTTCCTGCATGCGGCCTGTATAACCATTCATAATAATGTTCACCATCAGCTCAGGATCGTTGTTCAGCACCACTTTACTGCCTTTCAGCGGCGGAAATGCTCCTTTCAGTCCTTCCCCGTTTTCCTGGTGGCAGCTCTGGCAATTGGTGGCATACAGTGCAGCACCATCCGGCTCATCAACAGCTCTGCCGGCTGCAGCAGCTTTTGGTTCTTTTTTATACAGGAAGGCAGGCATAGGGCGGCCATCGGGCAGCTCTACCTGTTTCAATGATTGCAGGTAAGCCACCAGCCACATGGCTTCTTTGGTAGCTACCACTTTGCCGGTTCCTTCTGCAAATGCTGCCGGTATGTTTACCACTACCGCGTTTTTGGGTGCATTGTCTATTACGTTAAACAACCAGGGGTAGGCAGGCATAATAGAAGCACTTACTACAATACGTGGATTATACAGGTGTGCCAGGTGCCAGTCAACACTGGGCTGGCGGCTGCCGATATTGGTTAAATCCGGACCGGTACGTTCTGTTCCCATCAGCGTTGCCGTGTTGCGCCAGGTATCTGTACGTTTGATGCCTGCATAGTCAGCCGCAATGCTGGGCCTTGAACCAAATGCCTTGTCCATAGCTACATTGCGCACCTGCTGTGTATGACAGGCCACACAGCCGTTGGCAATAAACACCGCTTTTCCTTTCACGGCATCCTCACTCAGCGGCACGGCACCGGGCAATGACCTGTTGATTTTTTCGTTGTTCAGGGCAGGTATAATAGCTACAAATAAGGTAAGCGTAAAGAAAAGCAGGAACGCAGCCGTGAACAGTTTTTTATGGTTGTTGAAAAATTCCATAGCATAGTTTGTAAGTGATTACAGTTTTATTTCAGCCGCTGTATAAGACTGGTTCAGTTGTTCAACCGGTGATGTTTTTATTTTGGCAACACTAACGGAAAGCATTTTATAAATATTATACGCGAAGAACAGGTGCCCCATCCACATAAGACTGCCGCCTATTGCGCGCCATAACCAGTATGGAGCCATAAACACCACGCTGTCTATAAACGGTTTGCCTTCCATCCACATTAGCCCTTTCATGGTACTGCCATACATCAGCGGAATGGTATAAAACATCAATCCCAGTAACGATAACCAGAAATGAATACCAATAGTAAGCTGTGGTGCTTCCTTACCGGTGAGCCTTGGTATTACTGCATACATGGCCGCCCACAGGAAAAATGAGATAATGCCATACATGGTTAAATGCGAGTGCGCTACCGTAAAATCGGTGAAATGCCACATCAGGTTGGTGCTTCTGAATGCTTCGGCAGTACCCTGCAATGAACCGGTAAAATAAAAGATAATGCCTGTTACAAAGAACGGCAGCGTATAACTGGAAGACAGTTTATGCCAGGCTCCTTTAAACGTCATGATAAAGTTGGTGGTGCCTGCTGCAACAGGAATCACCATACCCATACTGCCCACAATGGCCGTGGTTTGCAGCCACCAGGGAATGGAACTGAATACAAAGTGGTGCGAACCGATGAGCGTGTAAAACAATATCTGCGCCCAGAAGGCCAGTATGCCCAGGCTGTAAGAATAAATTGGCTTGTTGAGCTGCTGCGGCAGAAAATAATACACAATACCCAGCGTGAACAACATAAACCACATACCCACGCCCTGGTGCATGTAATAACCCTGTATAATGGTTTCACCCAACCCGTTCTGCCAGCTGGGCCAGTAAGCCACGAGGGAAATGACCAGTGCAAAAATTACGGCAGCAATGATGTACCAGTTGGAGATGTAAATTTCTTTGGTGGTACGCCTGGCAACGGTTTGCAGAAAGTTAGTAAGTGCAATTACCAAACCAATACCAAACAGCAACTGTACCGGCCAGATGTATTCGCGGTACTCACCACCCGCGTTGTTAATACCAGCCATTAAACAAAGGGAACCCAGTACCACCGCCGCATTGATCAGGATAAGTGTATACCAGCCTTTTTTGATACTGGCAAGCGAGGTATTGCTTACGCGCGGTACAATATAATGCCCAAGACCAAGCATGCCCAGTGAAGCCCAGCCCCAGAATACGGCATTGGTATGCACAGGACGCAGGCGGCCAAAGCTCAGCCAGCTTACATGATCTGCATCAGGCGCTACAAATTTGATACCCACATACTCGCCTACTGTTGTACCAAACAACAACCAGAAGGCAGCACAGCCAATATACCATAGTACCAGGCGCGCCAGTGCGGGATCTACTGAGGGCCTGTTAAGCCCGCTTTTCTTCTGCGCCACCACAGGCAATGCGCCATGGCTCACAATATTTTTGATGATTCCCTTGCTATCCTCAGCAGGCGTTTGCCCTGCCAGCTCGCTGTTGTTAAGCTTGTATTGCAGCGCAGTTTTGCGCCTCTCCAGCGCTTCTTCTACTGCACCGTTCTGGCTAAGGTAATCAGCAAAATCACTTGCATCTTCAGCCTCCTGCTGCCTGCGGTATTTACGCAGTATGTTCAGCAGTTTTACAATCATAATACAGGCGCCGCCGGCGATGGGAATAATAATAAGAATGAGTGTAATGATGATGCCTGATTCACCAAAGGGAAAAGCTTTTTTAGGACCAGCCTCCTGCGCCAAAGCCGGCAAGGCAGCACACATGCCTGCAAGCAGCATCAATGCAATTACAGGAACAGAGAACTTGTTCACTGGTTTGCCATTGCCTGCATGCGTTTCTTTTTCTTTCAGGTAACTGTCAATCTGGTTGGTATCGAGCGAGCTGATGTATTCATCCGCATGTTCGGTAATATACCCGGAAGACCTTTTGCTGCTGCGCTCACGCTGCATGCTGCGTACCTGTTTTGTTTTAATGTACATGTATACAACCAGTCCCAGCAAAACACCTGTTGCCACATAAAGAATAAGCAACAGGCCGGGCGTTGAAGTCAGTGAGAAGAATGCTTTGCCAGCTGCCCTGGCATGAATGGGGATCGTTGATTCGCATAGAATCACAGCAGCAGGCATTACTGCCGCTTTGAATGTTATTGGCTTTCTCATAAAATATTGCTGATTAAGTCGAGATTATCAACACACACAAACCATACTACCGCTTTAAAACCACCTGATGGACTTTTTGCGATTTCACCAGCCCCCTGGCGACTTAAATCCTTCAGAATCTTCGCGATAAAATGCTCGGGCGACATGCTCCGGGCAACCAATGGCATACAATTCACTTGTGTATACCTTACATTATACATGCAACCCTCTTTTAAAACAGCTGAACGTTATGCCTGCATTGCTTTTGAAAAACTTGCTGAAATGCGCGGTATCTTTGAAGCCCAGGCTGTAAGAGATTTGCTTGGTGCATGCATCGGAATAACTGGCCAGTCTTTTTGCTTCCAGTATAACGCGCTGCCTGATATGATAACTAGCAGTAAACCCCGTGCTCTTGCGCACCATTTCATTCAGGTAATTGGGCGTTACAGATAATTGCCTGGCATAATCAAGCACCATCTTTTTTTCCTGGAAAGATTTATCCAGCATTACCATAAACCGCTTTACCAGTTCAGTGGTTTTTGAAACCTGCTCCTGGTACACATAATCATACTGCCGCGTTAAATACACAAGAAACACTTTCAGGTAACGGCTCAGCAGCTCTGCCCTGAACAAGCCGCTGCTGTCAAACTCGCGCAATAGCCTGGCTGCAATTTCAGCCATATCGGCCGCTGCTTCTGCACCTACAATCACCGGCTGCGTACTATCGAACATTTGTGTTAAACAGGCGCGGTAATATGAATCCGCTTCCTGGTCGGCAATACCGAGAAATGCACTGCTGAACCAACTCAGCATCCCCTCCGTTGGCTGCGTACATTTTATTTTAAATGATACGCCCGGCTTTATGCAAAACACTGCATCCCGGCGGTAATCCATTTGTTTCATATCCATCCAGCAGGTACCTTCCCCCTGCTGTATCCACACAATTACATACTGGTCAGCAATGAAGTAATCTTCATCCTGTGTGGCATCAAATTCATTCAGCTGCAGTTTCTGTATCCGGAAAGGCAACCCGGGCTCACTTCTTCTTTTGGCCCCCCGTTGTATAATTTCGAAAGGTTTCATCTGAATATGCTTTGTGATCTTTATAACTCCAATTACGTGCCCCAGTTCTAACCAACTAACTTTCAACACCTTGCGCCTGGCATATGGATGCAGGAGTGACGATATATCGTACAATGCATAGACGCCGCACCGAAATTTCGTATCTTTAAAATACCGAACTGCCATTTATGCCCTTCCAGGAAACCTTGCTGCTTCAACTCAGTACTGCCATTGCTACGGTAAGGGATAAACAGCATTTACGCGAAATCATCCAGCACAGTTTAAGAGAAGCAGGTTTTAGCGATGATATATGCCTGGTGGTAAACAACCACGAACAGCAAAGACTTCGCCTCTACTTACTTACACCCAATCCCAAACGGCTTGCGCAGCCCAATTACAATAGCATTACCGGCGTTACCTATTCACCGCAGGAAGCCTTCTGGTTAAAACTGTCCAATCCCGGCGAACCAGGCCTGTTCGATGTAGATGAACTGATGCAGCAGCCAGCTGTGCCTGCTTATGTACGCTATTTTTACAACAGTGATATACGGCAGGTAATTTCCATTACCCTGCGCGATCGCAACCGTGAAATTGGCTCCCTGCTTATTTATAATGAAACCAAACAGGAATACACTCGCAGGCAGTTAATGGTGGTACAGGGCATCGGCGATCAGATTGCAACAGCAGTGGCCAACCTGCTCGCCAATGAATCTATCACACAACGCCTCAACGAAACAGAAACACTGCTTACATTAAGTCGTGATATCGCAGGCATCAGCGACAGGATGCAACTGCTACCACTGCTGCGCAGCCAACTGGAAAAAATGTCGTTCTATACCGATATTGCCATCTCTGTTATCAATGAGGATCAGGCAACCGTAAGCGGACTGCTGATTGACTGGCATAAACGCCGGCACCAACACCCGGAATACAAGCAGCACAGTGTAGCCAAACATCCTGTAAACGACGGCATACTGGATACGGTACTGCACGCAGGCGGCCCTGTAGCATTCGATCTTGAAGAAGTGATGAAATGGCCAAAAGTACCGCCCTATGCAGCTTTTATGTATAAAAACGGCATCAGGCATTTTTTATATACCGCCCTCTGGCACCAGAACCGCACCATCGGCATACTGCACCTCTGCTCTCCTGTAAAAAAAGAATTCAACGAAAGCCAGCTGCGTTTGCTGCAGGGCATGAGCAACCAGCTGGGCACCGCCATTGCCAACATACTGGTGAATGAAGACATCAGAAGAAAAGAACAGGAAAAAGCCATACTGCTTTCCATCAGTTATGATATTGCCAGGATAAGGGAAAAGAAAGACCTGATCGATGTGATCAATACAAGACTGAAAAGCCTTTTCAATTTCAATCACTGTGGCATTGGCCTGGTTGATAAAGAGCACCAGACCTACACCGCTTTCCTGCTCGATCCCAACTCGCCCAACTACCATGAGCCGGCGTTGCAGCGCGATCTGAAAAAAGGATTCCCTGTTAACGACGGCATTGTAAACATAGCACTCGAAAGCGAACAGGCGCTTGTACTGAATATAGAAGAGCTGGCACGCAACAGCCAATCGCCCAGTTATATACACCTGAACAATGCCAAAGGCATCAGGGAAATGGTATGCATGGCCCTGCGCAATGAACAGGGCAGCTTTGGCCTGTTTTTCCTGTTCGCCCAGGTTACCGGCAGCTTTACTGAAAACAATCTGGGCATTATACAGGCCGTAGGCAACCAGATATCTATTGCAGTATCCAACATACGCGCCACAGAAGAAGTGATAGAACGTGAACAGGAAAAATCCCTGCTGCTTTCTATCGGGAAAGACATCAGTATCAACATGCACCGCGACCGGTTTATCAGCATCGTATTGCAAAAACTGCGCAACCTGTTTCCACTGAAAGAATTTGTAATTGCCATATCGCCCGACAATAACCAAACGCATCACGGTTACCTGTACCATCTTACACAGGAATCAAAAGAAGCCATGTCGCAGCTGCAGCAAACTGCCCCGCGCTTCGACTTTAACGATGGAGTATACAATGTAGTACTCGCCAGTGAAAGGCCCGTTGTGTTTGACCTGGATGAACTGTGCAGCAATGGCAATGCACCGGCCTACATACATACGTTTCACAAACACGGCAGCAAGGAAGTACTGGCCATGGCGCTACGCATCAACAATAAAAGCATTGGCGGCCTTTTTATACATTTTGAAGAAAAAGGCACATTAAGTCAAAAACAGATCAACCTGTTCGAAGGCATCTGCCACCAGATCTCCATCGGAGTATCCAACATACAGGCCAATGAAGAAATACTGCGCAGGGAAAGCCAGCAATCATTCCTGTTATCTATAGGGCAGGATATCACTTCGTGCCGCAGCAAAACAGACTTGGTTAAAATTGCACAACAGGCCATGGGACGGCTGTTCCCGCTAAGGGAGCTCACCATTTGTTATATTGACGAACAAACACAAACACACAATGCCTACCTGTTGCATTTAAGCGATGACACACTGCACCACAAAGAACTGCCCGAACGTGCAGGCGAATCGTACAGCATCAACGACGGCATTTACAATTCCGTACTCACCGCCGACCAGCCTGTTATTTTCGATCTTGATGAACTTACAGCTGCAGGAAATGCGCCGCGCTATATCAGCTTTTTTCATTCTACCGGTTCCAGGCAGGCTGTAGCGCTGCCGTTGCGCATGAACAATGCCAGCATGGGCACCATTTTTATTTACATGGCAGAGAAAAATGCGTTCTCCCAGGCCAACCTGCACCTGGCACTGGGTATTGGCGCACAAATATCCATTGCCGTAAATAATTTCAGGGGCTACGATAAAATTCAAAGTCAGCTCGAAGAAATAAAACGTTACAAAACCCAGCTTGAAGAAGAAAACCAATACCTGCAGGAGCAGATAAAAACAGCCTACAACCACGCTGATGTGGTGGGCGCCAGCAAAAGCATACAGGAAGTATTTGAAGCCGTATCGCAGGTAGCACCTTCAGACAGTACGGTATTGCTGATGGGCGAAACAGGCACCGGCAAGGAACTGGTTGCACGCGCCATACACAATGCCTCGCACCGGAAAGACAAGCTGATGGTGAAAGTAAACTGTGCGGCGCTCCCCTACAGTTTAATTGAAAGCGAATTGTTCGGCCACGAAAAAGGAAGTTTTACCGGTGCCACAGAACGCCGCATCGGTAAATTTGAACTGGCCAATGAAGGCACTTTGTTTTTAGATGAGATTGGCGAAATGCCCCCGGAAACACAGGTGAAACTGCTGCGCGCTTTACAGGAAAGGGAAATTGAACGTATCGGCGGCAATACCACCATCAAGGTGAACGTGCGCATTATCGCTGCCACTAACCGCAACCTGCAGCATGAAGTAGATATGGGCAAATTCCGGGGCGACCTGTTTTACAGGCTCAATGTATTTCCCATTACCCTGCCGCCATTGCGCGAACGTAAGGAAGATATTACTTTGCTTACACAGCATTTCATCAAACGCTTTGCACAAAAAGCCGGTAAAAAAGTAAAACAGGTGGGCGCCAAACCGCTCCAGCAAATGATGCAATACAGCTGGCCCGGCAATGTGCGTGAGCTGGAACATTTGATTGAACGCAGCGTATTAATGACCACCGGCAACACCATTACCGAAATACACCTGCCACTGCCCGATAAACGGGTACCCGTTTCTTCAATGCAGCAACCACAGGAGATGGTTATAAAAAGCTTTGCCGATCATGAGCGCGATTTCATTATCAGTGTGCTCAAAAAAACAAATGGCAAAATACGCGGTACCGGCGGCGCAGCCGAACTGCTGCAACTCCCCGCCACCACCCTGCATTCAAAAATCAAAAAACTGGGAATAAAGAAAGCGCATATGTAAGCAGGGAATCGCGATTCGTCAGTGGAGCCGTCGAGAATCGAGAATCGACACCTCGAGACTATCTGAGCGGGTATTAAATTTTAGCTGTCGCCGTAGGCGATTTACACTACACAGGCTTGCAGCTCGTAGCTTGAAGCTTGCAGCTGTTTACCGTCGAGACTATCTTAGCGGGTATTAAATTTTAGCTGTCGCCATAGGCGATTTACACTGCACAAGCTTGCAGCTCGTAGCTTGAAGCTTGCAGCTATTTACCGTCGCGACTATCTGAGCGGGTATTAAATTTTAGCTGTCGCCATAGGCGATTTACACTACACAGGCTTGCAGCTCGTAGCTTGAAGCTTGCAGCTGCTTCCCCGTCTGGACTATCTTGTCATGTACGGTTTATGCTTCCTTGTTCCCGTAGGGCCTGTTAAATAATTCCTGTGATACTTTAAAATGTACAGACAGTTTTCGGATCATTTCTTTGGATAAACCGCGGCGGTAATGCAGCACATCAGAAAGCAGGCTTTTGCTGATGCCCAGTGCAGCGGATAAATCAACTGCTTTAAGACCATTTTCCTGCATCAGGTATTGTAATACTTCAACAGGGTTTGATTCTAAAAAAGTATTGTGTGCAGCATCCCATTTTTCAATGAGCAGTGTTAACAGCTCGATGACATCTTGCTGTTGCTGTGTTTTTGACGGAAGGGTAACCAGCTCTTCGAGCTGTGCGCAATAATCGTTGTACTGCGCCTCGGTTTTAATAACCCTGAATTGTAAGGCTACCATAATTGTATATTTTAAAAATCACTGACGATATACTGCATGCCAGATTTGCATAAATGACTGTACGCCGCATGTGTGCCTAGCCAGCAAACAAAAAGATGCGCTTCTTCCTCTCCAAAAACATAGTGGCATATCATACGGTATTTGTTTCCGCCAATGTTAAACACCACCCTGTCGTAACCATCGCCCAATAAATCAGCTGAACCAAATGTGCTTAAAATGTCTTCGGGGCAATCCCAATCTGCTTTTTTCAATACCGAAAGCCATAATTCAAAGGATATCCTGCCCTGGTTGTGTTTTTCTGTAAAGTTGATGATGGTTTGTCTCTTGATTAAATGAACCCTCATTCCCTATTATTTTACGAAGTTAGCAAATGTTCTCGAAATGCGTACTTTGCTTTAATTAAATTTCGCTTTTCTTCTGCAAATATTCTGGGCCCGGCCAAAACCAGGTTGTTCATTTAGCGTATGACGTATTTTTTTGGCGTAATTCCATCGTTAAAATACAGGTTGTTCACTATCCAATCAGCGTTTCGGGCATTCGAATAAAAATTGATCATCAATCAATTGAGTTAAATTTCTCTTTTCACTCCTGCACTCAATGCAATAAGAACAAACTTTATTTGGAATATTCGTTCCAATATACGTAGCTTTGTATTGTCAATTCAATTAAACGCATTCAAAACTTTCAAAAATGAATACTTTCCAAAACAAAGTGGCCGTTATTACCGGCGGTAACAGCGGCATCGGTTATGCTACAGCAGCAGATTTTATCGCCAAAGGCGCACAAGTGGTTATTACAGGCAGAAACGAAGCCTCTGTAAAAGAAGCAGCAGAAAAACTGGGTGTTGCAGCAACCGGTATTGTATCTGACCAGGGCAAACTGGGCAGCATAGATGCACTGGTAAGCGAAGTGAAAGCCAAATTCGGTAAAATAGATGTGTTGTTCCTGAATGCCGGCGTAGCAGCTTTCAGCCCGGTTGCATCTGCCACTGAAGAACATTACGATGCTATTATGGATCTGAATGTAAAAGGTGTTTATTTCACTGCACAGAAATTCCTCCCCATTCTCAACGACGGTGGCTCTGTCATCTTTAATACCTCTGTAAACGCTTCACTGGCTATGGCCAATTCAAGTGTGTATGCAGCAAGCAAGGCAGCAGTACTGGCCATCAATAAAGTGCTGGCTTTTGAACTGGCATCACGCAGAATTCGTGTGAATGCGGTATCTCCCGGACCAATTGCTACGCCGCTTTATGGCAAACTGGGTCTTTCACAACAGGAAGTAGATGGTTTCGGCTCAGCATTAGGTCAAAAAATCCTGGTAGGCCGTTTTGGTCAGGCAGAAGAAATTGCCAAAACAGTAACCTTCCTGGCCTCAGCTGACGGCGGCTTTATCAATGGTACTGAAATCACGGCAGACGGTGGCTTAACCGTAAATGGCGTTCTCTAAATCATTTTTTTTACCCTGAAGCGGAATGAATGTTCCGCTTCAGGGTTTCCATGAATCTCACCAGTGCTAATAAATTAAAAATGCCTGTGCTGGCCATGGGTGGTGATCACTCAACCGGTGGCTTTCTGGGAGATCATGTAAGACTGGTGGCCGAAAACGTAACCGAAATTAAAATCAGCAACGCTGGTCACTGGATAGCTGAAGAACAACCGGCGCAGGTACAGCAGGGCCTGTTGCAGTTCTTCCTCGCCCAATAGAACAGGCGGCCAATGCTCATGCGTTTGTATCTTTACAAACCGTATAAAATATCCTTTTATGGCACGTACAAAAGAATTTGATGAAAAAGAAGTGTTGGACAAGGCGGTAAACCTGTTCTGGGAGAAGGGATATGATGCCACATCGGCACAAGACCTGGTAGACGCACTGGGCATCAGCCGGTCGAGTTTGTACGATACATTCGGTGATAAAAGAGCCCTGTTTATCCAGGCGTTGCGTTACTACCAGCAAACAAAATCGAATGTGATGATTGCACAGCTCGATGCTGCCACCGATGAAGCAGCAACCATCCGGAACCTGTTCAAAGCCATTGTGGAAGAAACCGGTAGCGAAGCCGTGGTGAAGGGCTGTTTTATGGTAAATACCGGCGTGGAACTGTCTTTACACGATGCAGAAATAAATGCACTGGTAAAAAACAACAATGACGGTGTGGAAGATGCATTGACGAGAATTATTCAACGAGGGCAGGATAAAGGTGTGTTCACCCGCAAAAAAACAGCCCGTAGCCTGGCTCATTTCCTGTTCAACAATATCAGCGGATTGCGTGTGGCGGCAAGGTCAGGTGTATCGAAGCGCGTAATGGAAGAAACGATAGACGTTGTTTTATCTGCCCTGCAGTAAGCATACAGGTTAACCGTTATACAACAACAAAGCCCTGCCCCTGTTTAAGTCCGGGCAGGGCTTTGTATATGCAGTAAACCGTAAAATAAATATCTTTAGGTATGCTACATAACCTTTTGACGAAACGCACAGCACTGCTGTTACTGCTTTCCCTCTCCGCTTCCCTGCTGCATGCCCAGCAATTGTTAAACCATACCATTGCACAGTTTGCCCAACGCTCACAAGGCAAAACCGGTGTGTTTGCACAGGTGCTGGAAACCGGTGATACTGCTGGTTTTTACGCTACAGACCGTTTTCCCATGCAAAGTGTATACAAGGTGCCTATTGCCATGGCTATACTGGCGCAGGTTGACAAAGGCAAATGGCAACTCAGCGATTCCATATTGGTACTGCCGTCTGATTTATTAAAAACAGGTCATAGCCCCATTACAGATGAGCACCCACAGGGAAATGTAAAGATCACGCTGGCCGATTTACTGCAACTCGCCGTAGGTGAAAGCGACGGTACTGCCAGCGATGTATTGCTGCGCATTTTGGGCGGGCCGCAGAAGGTAAAAAAGTACCTGCACCACATTGGCGTTAAGCATGTGGCAGTTGCCAATACTGAAAAAGAAATACAGGGCGAATGGGAAGTGCAATACAGCAACCACGCCACGCCCGAAGCCATTGGCAAACTGCTGCGCACCTTGTATACCAAAGACGCGCTTTCACTGCCATCAAGAGATATATTGCTGAAATGGATGACAGAATCAACACCCGGCGCAGCACGCATCAAAGGCCTGTTGCCGCCCGGTACGCCTGTTGCCCACAAAACAGGCACCAGCGCCACCAATAAAGATGGACTTACTGCGGCTACCAACGATGCAGGTATTATTACCATGCCCAACGGCCATCACCTGGTAGTGGTAGTATTGGTAAGTAATTCCCCTGCCGACACACCCACCCGCGAAAATGTGATTGCCAGCATTACCAAAACCTTGTGGGATACCTGGAGCCGGTAAAACAAAAAGAGCGCGTTGCGCTCTTTTTGTTTATTCACTATTGCCTATTCACTATTGACTACTCACTGTTATACCAGGTTCTTCTTGATATAGGTAATGCTTTGCGTAATACTGTCGAACGGAGAGCTGGGGCATTTGTCCTGCTCTACGAAGAAATATTTAAAGCCGGCTTTTTCTTTCTGTGCAAGTATTCTTTTAAAATCAATTACCCCATTGCCTACTTCGGTAAAGTTGTGCGCGGGCGTATTGTCCATGTCTTTCATATGCCACAGCGGGAAACGGCCGGGATGCTGGTTAAACAATGCAACAGGATCGTGACCAGCCTTGGTAACCCAGTACAGGTCCATTTCCATTTTCACAAGGTCTTTGTCTGTATTGTTCAGCAGGATATCGTAAGGCAATTGGTTATCCTGTGGTGCAAATTCAAAATCGTGGTTGTGGTAACAGAACTGGATGCCTGCTTTTTTACAAACTGCGGCTGCTTTGTTAAACTCATCGGCCAGTTGTTTGTAATGATCTAAATTGCCACGTTCCTGTTCGCTCAGGTACGCACATACCATGTATTGAATGCCAACTGCGGCTGCATCGTCCACGGCTTTATCCCAGTTGTGCAGCAGGGTGCCGTTGGTAACGGCGCCATTGGTATTTTCGGCGCCCAGGCGGTAATGACTGCTGGGCATGATTAAGCCATGTTCTTTTAATACGCCGGCAAAGGTTTTGGGATCCATGCCGTAAAACAATTGGGAACCGGTATAGGTAGCACCTTCCAGTGCATTAAAACCAATCTGCGCCACTTTGGCCAGTGTGCCGCGCGGATCCTGCTGCATGGCATCACGCACCGTGTACAATTGCAAACCGATGGTATGGGCTGCCGGCAGGTTTTTACCGGAACTGCAGGATGGAAGCACGAGGTAAGCTGCTGAAGCAAGCGCTGAAGCTTTTACAAAGGACCGCCTGGATATCATATGGTAATGTTTATAAGTGTTTAAAATTAAGGATATAACCAAAACATCAGTCATGGATTTAAAAAAAGAAGCAGCCAGGGCAGCCGTACAATTTGTTCAGCACAACCACCGCATTGGCCTGGGCGCCGGAAGCACTATGGCGCATATGGCCGATCTGCTGCAGCAAAAGGCAGCCGAAGGACTTGCTTTCCGGGTTTACACCTCTTCCTTTTCTACCGCACGCCTGTTACAGCAAAAAGGGTTTGCCGTACAACAGGCTACCCATACCAGTGCCATTGACCTGTATTTTGACGGCTGCGACCAGTTTGATGCCGGGCTGAATGCACTGAAAAGCGGCGGCGGTGTACACACCAGCGAAAAAATACTGGCCTTCATGGCGGGTGAATTTATACTGGTGGGCGATGAAAGCAAATACGTGCAGGAACTCAGCACCCGTTTCCCGCTGGTGGTTGAAGTACTGCCCGAGGCGCTGACGTATGTACAGGCACAAATAGGCCGCTTGTTTGCCGGTACCACCAGTAGCCTGCGGCAGGCACCGCAAAAAGATGGCGCTATTGTAACCGACCATGGCAATTACCTGCTGGATGTAATGTTTACGGCCTGGCCACCGCTGGAACAAATAAACCCGGCTGCCAAAAGTATTCCTGGTGTGGTAGAAACTTCCTTGTTTTTCGGCATCGCCCAAAAAGCCGTGATAGCCGGGGAACAGGGTGTGCAGGTACTATATAAACAACAATAACAGCTACCCGGTCACATAACCATTACCTTTGCCTATGCTTAGTTTTATACACCTGCCTGTTCGCCGAAGCGTTTTATACCTGAAGAAAAAGCTAACCGAAAAGCAGTTTTTGCTGTTCGCCTGCATTGTGGTAGGCGCCACAGCCAGTCTTGCCGCGGTGTTGTTAAAATTATTCGTCTTCCGCCTGGAAGAATTGTTTTTCAAGCACATGCGGTTTGGAAATACAGTCTGGCTGCAATCCCTTTTACCCATGGCGGGTATTGGCCTCACCGCATTGATGATATACCGGTTGTTCCGCAATAATTTTCAGAAAGGCAATGATAAAATTGTATATGCCATTGCCAAAAAAGGCGCCAACCTGCCCTTCAGCCAGGTGTACTCCCACCTGTTAACCAGCGGTGTTACCGTTGGTTTGGGCGGTTCTGCCGGACTGGAATCGCCCATGGTGGCTACCGGCGCAGCCATTGGCTCCAACTTCGGGCGTGTGTATTACCTGCCTTATAAAGAACGCACGGTGCTGCTGGCCTGCGGTATTGCTTCGGGCATCTCTTCTGCATTCAGCGCGCCTATTGCAGGTGTTTTGTTTGCGCTGGAGGTGCTGATGATCGATATTACCATCACCACCTTTATCCCGCTCATTATTTCAGCAGCCACTGGTGCACTGATTGCCAAAATTATACTTGGCGACGAGATCTTGCTGAATTTCAGGAACATGCAGCCTTTTAACTATAGCAATACTTTCTTTTATATCGGCCTTGGGTTGCTTTGCGGCTTGCTGGCCTTGTATTATGCCCGGGTATTTACCTGGCTCGAGCACCGGTTTGAACACATTACTTCAAGAACAAACAAATGGCTTATCGGCGGCTCCCTGCTTGCTGTATTGATTTTCCTGTTCCCGCCTTTGTTCGGGGAAGGTTATGCCACCATTAAATCGCTGGCCGAAAACAATACACTGGATAAAACCGGCCTCTTATTTTTTAATACCAATAACAGCTGGCTGCTGATCGCCATGCTATCGGCAGTTATCCTGCTAAAGGTTTTTGCCACTTCCTTTACGCTGCAGGGCGGCGGCAATGGCGGCAGTTTTGCGCCTGCGCTGTTAATCGGCGGACTGCTGGGTTATGTGGCCGCACAATTATGCCACCACATGGGTTACCAGGTGCCCACAGCCAACTTTATTGTAGTGGGTATGGCCGGACTGCTGAGCGGCCTGTTCTTTGCGCCCTTAACTGCTATATTCCTGAGCGCTGAAATTACAGGCGGGTATAGCCTGATTATTCCCCTGATGCTGGTATCGGCCATCAGTTTCTTCGTAGTGAAATCATTTGAACCGCTGTCGATGGAAATGAAAAAACTTTCCCTCAGCAGCAAACTCAACCCCAGTGATAAAGATAAATTCCTGCTAAGCCGCCTGGAATTACTGCAGCTGGTGGAGAAAGACCACCTGGCATTCCCTGCCACCATGCCTTGGCGCAGCATGCTGAAACTGATTGCCGGCAACAACAAAGATGTGTATGCTGTACTGGATGAAAACAAAAAATTAATTGGCAGCATCTATCTCAATGATATTAAATCAATTCTGCTCGATGACCAACGTATCAGTGCACCCAATACCGCAGCAGATGTAATGCTGAAACAAACCGCGGTAATCGATACGGATGATGTGGAATCAGTACTGTACAAGTTTGAGCAACAGCACGCCACCACGCTGGCTGTAACCGGCGCAGACGGGCGCTTTATCGGTTTCATTACCAAATCGGCCATACTCGATCGTTACCGTAAAGAAATTATTCATTACAGCTATAATTAAGCAAACGGCATAACCATCAGCAATTCAACGCTATATTGCAGGTTGACCATTGTTACCTACCCGCGTTTGATGGGCTGGGCAGGTATATTGTCCATGGCCTTGTTCCGGTTGCCGCTTTGGTGGAGCAAGCGTTACAGCTTCTGGAAACTGATGGGCTCGGGAAAAGGGCAAGGATTTTCCAAACGCCCGGATTGGCGGCAATGGGCCCTGCTAACTGTTGAAACGCAGGATAATATCACACAAGTTTCTGATTACAATAAATTTATACGTTTTTATTGGACTTTATTTTCTGCAAAGCAGGTACAACTACTGCTGCAACCCATTGCCGGGCATGGGTGCTGGGATAAAAGCGAAATATTCGGCAACCTGCCTAAACACACTGACTACAATGGCATTACGGCTGTTTTAACCCGTGCTACCATACGCTTTAGCCAACTGCACAGCTTCTGGCGCAATGTGCCTGCCGTGTCAGCGCAAACAGCACTGGCCGGGGGCCTGTTGTGTGCTTATGGCATTGGTGAAGTGCCGTGGATAAAACAGGCCACATTCAGCATCTGGACATCTCCCGAAGCGATCCGTGCTTTCGCTTATGCAGGGAAGAGCCATGCCGGCGTGGTGGCAAAAACCAGGAGGGATAACTGGTACAGGGAAGAAATGTACGTGCGTTTTAAGATAATCCGGGCAAAAGGCATCCACCTTCCAGGCGTACCCGGAATGGCATGAAACTGGCATCGGTTTGTATGGTGCAGTTTTATCGCCCCATTTAAACTAGATAGCCATGAAAAATGAACACACCAGTCACCCGCATTCAACCGGAAAAGAGATCAAGCAAAAACATCCCAGCACTCCCATGACCAGGGAAGAGGATGTGCAGAACAGCCCGGATGAAAAAACAGATGAAGATTATCCCAATTTCCCGCATCCGCCGGCTGACAAAAAAACGATCAAGACGCAGACAAAAAACCCGGACTAACGGGCTTAACACAGCAAAGCAGGAAGGACGCTCATCCCTCCTGCTTTTTTTTGCGCTATGCACCTGTTAATCACAATCACCCGCCGGCCTGACCGGGCGTTGCTTTAGCTGCCCTAAACTCCCTATATTGCAACATGTTTGCACCGAAACACAAGCGTACAAAGTTGCTTCTGGCGTATTTCCTGAACCTGATTTCTTCGGCCGATTGCGGCAGTCCCGATTACTGAATGGACGCCCTTTACCGGGGCATGCAATGCGATCAATTAATTTATTAGCCGGCATCAGTGCGAAGCACCGCCACAAAAAAGAAACGTATGTCTACTATCGACCATCAACAGCTGTTTGTTGAATCGGAACTCGGAACCCTGCGCAAAATTCTCATTCACAGTCCTGACGGGGGCATCGGAAAAATAATCCCCAGTACATTCTCAGATAACCTGTACGATGATATTGTGCATCTGAAAAAGATGCAGAAAGAATACAACCATTATGTAAAACTGCTGCTGTATTTCCTTGACCCCGGAAAAATCGCCTATATCAACGAGTGCCAGCAATCACCCGATGAAGAAGTGCGTGCCAACTGTTTTATTCCCGGCAAAAAAGAATACTTCCAAAGCCACAACGTAATGGATGCCCAGAACCTGCTGGAAGAAATACTGCAGGATGAGCGGGTAAAACTGCGTTTGATTGCAGCCATCTGCTCGTACGAAGAAACCAGCCTTATTACCCAGCAAAAGCTGGAATCTATTACGGATACAGCCCTGCTGTCGAAAATACTGATCACGGGGGTATTGCCTTCTGAAGAGAACGGCACCCGGGACGACCAGTTTATTTTCCCGCCCATTCCCAACTTTATTTTCACGCGCGATATCGGTATCATGATCAAAGATCATATTCTACTGAGCCGCATGGCTACTGCCGCGCGCAAAAGGGAATCGCTCATTACCAAATGCCTTGCACTGTATTACTTTTTTAAAGAAAACCTGGATAAGGTAATTGAGATTACAGAAGAAAGTGATTTCTTTTTGTATGAAGAAGAGGAACGCCGCCAGCGCATCATCAGCATTGAGGGCGGGGACATTATGATGATTCATCCCAAACACCTGATTGTGGGTTGCAGCGAACGCACTTCCTCCAACGCGGTGAATGAAATCATCCACTCCATTTTCAGCAAGTCCTCACTGGGTATTGAAAAAATATCAGTAGTGAAAATACCGCGCAAACGGGCGCAGATGCATATTGATACCATCTTCACACAGGTAAAGCGCAACGTGTGGGTATTGTACGGCAGGTATTCTGAAAAGATACTTGAAGCGGAAAACAATATCAAGAAAGCTTATCTCGGCATACTCATGCACAAATCGCAGCTGCATAAAATGGAAGACCCGGAGATACTGCAGTTTTATAAAAAATCATCTGAAGTATACCAGTCTAACAAAGACTACAGCGTATCCAACAACCCCGCGGGCATAGAAGCGCTGCTTACGCAGATCAGCGTGGAAGATTATGGCTGTTCACCGCAGGAAGTGACCATTATTTACAGCGGCGGCAATGATTTTCCGCACGACGACCGAGAGCAATGGACCGATTCGTGCAACGTGGTGGCGCTGAAAGAAGGTGTGGTAATTGGTTACGACCGTAACGACAAGACCTCGGATGCCTTCCGCAAGGCGGGTTTCAACGTGCTTACCACCGAACAGGCATTTGAATTGTTTGAACAGGGACAGGACCCGCAGCTGCTCGAAAACACGCTGATACTGCTGCCTTCGGCCGAACTGTCGCGCGCGCGCGGCGGCTCGCATTGCATGAGCATGCCGCTGCTGAGAGATAAACTGGTGTAACTTTATAAAACAACTCCCCTTCATGCAAACAACACAGCATATATTAATGATACGGCCCGTGCAGTTTACCTACAACGCACAAACGGCGGTAAACAACGCCTTCCAGGTAGAAGGTGCACAGGCAGACGCACAACAGAAAGCACTCGGAGAATTTGACCGCATGGTAACCCTGCTGCGTGACAATGGTGTGCAGGTAACCGTGATTGACGATACCCCGGAGCCGCATACACCAGACAGCCTGTTTCCCAACAACTGGCTGTCGTTTCACCCGGGCGGAACCATGGTGCTGTACCCGATGTTTGCGCCCAACCGCAGGCTCGAGCGCAGCGAGGCCATCATCAACCGCATGAAACAGGAACAGGGCATTGCCAATGTAATTGACCTGAGCGGCTTTGAAAAAGAACAGCGCTTTCTTGAAGGCACCGGCAGTATGGTGCTCGACAGGGATCAGGGTATTGCCTATGCCTGCCTCTCCCCGCGCACCGACAAAAAAGTATTACAGGAGTTCGCGAAGAAACTGAAATACGAGCCGGTGATTTTTCATGCCACCGACAAGAACAACAAACCCATTTACCATACCAATGTAATGATGTGTGTGGCTGATCACTACGTGGTGATTTGCCTTGAAAGCATCCGTGATGTGGCAGAACGCAGCGATGTAATTGCCACCATTAACGGTACGGAAAAAGAAGCGGTGCTGATTACACTGGACCAGATGAATCACTTTGCAGGCAATATGCTGCAGGTGCTGGGTAAAGATGGCGAGCCACTGCTGGTAATGAGTACACAAGCCTACCAATCGCTCACGGAAGACCAGTTAAAAACACTGGAAAACTACAACCGCATTATCCATAGCGACCTGCATACCATTGAAACCAATGGCGGCGGCAGTGCGAGGTGCATGATGGCGGAAGTATTTTAAAGAAAATTGCCCCGGTTAAGCCGGGGCAATTTTCTTTATGGTTGCATGCCATTATTCTTGATTGCAGCCGTTCTCAGTTCAAGCAGGTTAAGACCATTGGCTTTGAAGCCTGTAATGTTGGGCTGTAGCAGGTGAATGGCCATATCGTAAAAAATAGGTATTACCGGCGCATCGTCGGTTACCAGCTGATCCATCTGGCGGTACAATACATATCGTGCGCTATCATTGGTGGTTTGCAGGGCGCGGTTGTACAACTCATCAAACGCCGGGTTGCGGTAACGGGTATAGTTGGGCGGTGCCGGGTTGCGGCTGTAAAAAACGGCCATATAGTTTTCCGCATCCGGGTAATCGGCTATCCAGCTGCCCCTGAACAACGGCGCCTGCGATTTGGCAGTCTGTTCCAGCAACAGGCTTTTCTGCACAACTTCTACCTGTACTTTAATGCCTACATCTTCCATTTGCCTGGCCGCAAAACTGGCTATGTCTGCATACACCGGTATGGTAAGCAACTTAATCACCGGCAGTCCTTTGCCATCCGGGAAACCGGCTTCTTTCAGCAACTGTGCTGCTTTTACGGGGTTGAATGGATAGCCTTTCACCAGCTCAGCGTTGTGCGAGGGTAACCCTGCGGGCACAAAACCTCCTTCAGCCGGTGTGCCAATGGAATTGCGCAGGTACATCATCAGCTGTTTGCGGTCTATCGCATAATTCATGGCCTGGCGCACGGCTTTCAGTCGCAACGGCGATTGCGTTACCAGCGGGTTATCCGGATCAGTTAAAATGCCAAAGTATTCGGTATTGAGATAAGCATGTGTATCCAGCACAATCCTGTTCTTCCACTGGCTGCGCAGCTGGCCTGTTTTGGTGAGTATCTCATCTTTATAAGAAGGATCTACATCGTTGATAAAACTCAGCACGCCCTGCCTGAACTGCAGGAACTCGGTGGCCTTGTTATCGTAGAAACTGATCTGTACGGCATCGAGGTAAGGCAAGGCTTTGCCGGCACTGTCCTGTTCCCAGTAATGTTCGTTTTTATGTAATACCAGGGCCTGCCCTTCTTCCCATATAAACAGGCTGAAAGGCCCGGTACCACAGGGATGCCGCCTGAAATCCTTCCCGTATTTTTCTACTGCTTCGTGCGGTACAATGCTGCAATATTGCATACTGAGTATGCCCAGTATGGGCTGAAAAGGTCTTAGCAGGGTGAGTTTAAACGTGGTGTCATCCACAGCAGTAAAGCCATTGGGCGCAATACGGTTGTTAAACACCCAGGCACCGCTGCTGGCTGTGGCCTTATCGGTAATGCGGTTAAAGCTGTACACCACATCGGCTGCAGTCATGCGCCTGCCTTTTCCGCCTGCGAAGGCGGCATCATCCTGGAAATAAACATTGCTGCGCAGGTGAAAAGTGTAGGTCATTCCGTCAGCGCTGATATCCCAGCTTTTGGCGAGTGAGGGCACAATGTTGAGGCCGCTGTCAATTTCAACCAGTGAGTTGTACAGCTGGTGTATTACCCACATCACCGAACGGTTTTTGGCAAAAGCGGGATCGAGTGAAGCCACGCCGTCTACTTCATTGTAATAAAATACCTGTTTGTGCTGTTCCGTGTTGCTGCCGCATCCCTGCAACAGCCACAGCACACAGCCTGCAAACACTATCGTAGCAGGGCGTTTGAAAGCCGTAACCGATCTGCCAATGATACGCATCGGGTGATAAATCCATTTCATTAATGCCGAATATCCTATTTTTAACGCATGAAGAAAGTATTTTTTTTGACGCTCGCTGCCGTTGCGGGTATGCACGGCATGGCGCAGGCGCAGAAGGGTGAAAAAACATTTACACATGCTGACACGCTGCGTGGCACACTGGGAGCGGAACGTACGTGGTGGGATGTGCAGCAGTACAATATCAGCGTGGCACCGGATTATCTTAACAAAACCATCCGTGGCACCAACCGCATCGTTTACAAAGTAGTGGAAGAAAGTTACCCTGCCTTTATGCAGCTCGACCTGCAGCAGCCGATGGAGCTGGACAGTGTGTTATTCGGCAAACGCAGGTTGCAGTTTACCCGTGAAGGCAATGCCTTTCATGTACAGGTACCCAAACAGAAATATTTATCGGTAGATACCATTACCACCTATTTTCATGGCCAACCGCGCATTGCCGTTCGTCCGCCATGGGATGGCGGCTGGATTTTCGCCAAAGATGCAGAGAAACGCCCCTGGATGAGCGTGGCCTGCCAGGGTCTTGGTGCCAGCGTTTGGTATCCCTGTAAAGATCACCAGAGTGATGAACCCGACAATGGCGCCATTCTCACCATCGCCGCGCCCGATACACTGGTGGCAGTAGGCAACGGCCGTATGATTCACCAGCAAACGGCAGACAGTGTTACCATCACCAGCTTTATGGTGCGTAATCCCATTAACAACTACACCATTATTCCCTACATCGGCAAATACGCGCATTTCAGTGATACGCTGCATGGCGAAAAAGGCGTACTGGATATGAATTTCTGGCCGCTGGACTACAACCTGGACAAAGCAAAAAAACAGTTTGCACAGGCCAAAGACATGATGCGTGCGTTTGAATACTGGTTTGGCCCCTATCCTTTTTATGAAGATGGCTACCAGCTCATTGAATCGCCCCACCTGGGTATGGAACACCAGAGCGCTGTGGCCTATGGCAACCATTACCAGAACGGTTACCTGGGCCGGGACCTGAGCGGCACAGGCTGGGGTACCAAATGGGATTTTATCATCGTACACGAAAGCGGTCACGAGTGGTTTGCCAACAACATTACCACGAAAGACATTGCCGATATGTGGGTGCACGAAGGGTTTACCAACTACAGCGAAACCCTGTTTACCGAATACTATTATGGCAAGGAAGCAGGTAATGATTACTGTTACGGCATCCGTAAAAACATCCGCAACGATGTACCCATTATCGGTCATTACGGCGTAAACGATGAAGGCAGCGGTGATATGTATTACAAAGGCGCCAACATGCTGCACAGCATCCGCCATGCAATAGACAATGATGTTTTGTTCAGGCAGATATTGCGCGGGCTGGGTAAAACCTTCTACCACCAGACAGTTACCACGCAACAGGTAGAACAATACATCAGCAAACAGGCCGGTTTTGATTTCTCTAAAGTATTTGACCAGTACCTGCGCACCACACAAATACCTGTATTGGAGTTTGCAGTTAAAGACAACAAATTATCATTCCGTTATACCAACTGCGTAAAAGGCTTTAACCTGCCGCTGGCACTGCATTCAGACAAAGCGGTACTAAAGCTGAAACCAACGGAAGAATGGCAATCTGTTACACTGAATGCCGGTCAGCAATCACTCGCTACAGCCCAGCTGATAGAGCGGTTGTATTACATTCATACCAAGGCAACAGATAAGCCCTGATAAGGCAATGTGCGAATCATAACAAAGGCAGGCCTGGGATTGCAGGTCTGCCTTTGTTATATGTGGAACTTTGTTTGGATGATTACCGTTTTTTCACCGGTAAACCATCCATTTCAGCCCCGCAGGATTGCTGCCAGTTATTTTTATTCTATTTTTAGGTATTCAAAACCAATCCTAAATGATTAGAAAAAAACTGGCTTTAATTGCCCCTGTTCTTGCAGTGGCTTTTTTTTCCTGTTCTAAAGATCCCATCGGTGTTACGCCGCACACTTCCTCCGCAACTTCTAACTGGAGAGCTTTTTTACCCAATGAGCAAACCAATACCGAACATTGGTTCGACAGTGGTTTCGTAAGCAACGACGTGGCGCACTTCGACTACACTAATGTTCCAGGCGACATTGACCCAAGCTACCTGCACACCGGTTTTGTTAACGTGGTTCCCGGCGGCATTACCATAAAAGTTGATTCGGTGACCTTTACTGAACGCGTGATTGTACCTACCAGCGGTCAGGGTGCAGTAGCAGCGTATGACTTCTTCCTGTACGTTTTCGGTACCAACGATTCAATTGTGTTACGTACCGTAGGCACTTCAGAAAAAGTATTGTCTAACCAGTTCACCGTAGGTTCAGCCGGTGTAATTGGCGACGCATCGCTGGTTAAAACTTTTAACCAGTGGGCTACTGTGAAATTGGCAATGACCGCCCACCAGGCGTCATTCTACATCAACGACCAGCTGGTTAAAACAGTTCCTTACACCCGCTCTATTGGTACACTGAAAAGAATCTGGACCGGCTTTAAAGGTTCTTCTGGCAGCATTGACTGGATAACCGTTTCTTACGGCACCAAACAGTACATGAGCAGCAATTTTGACCTCTACAACCCGTACACTGCTTTCTGGAACAACTAACACAAGCGGTCAGCATTTATACGCTGTGTCAACAAAAAATCGGTCCCGGCTAAGCCGGGACCGATTTTTTTTATTTCAATTGCAGTTATTGCACCTGGTAAGTAAGTGTTTGCCTTTGCTGGTAAGTAACCGGCTTGCCATCCTGTGTAGCCGGGCTCCATTTAGGCGATTGCAGCAATACGGCTTTAAAATCATCCCCGGTACCATAGCCAGGATCTGCCAGTATTTTAACATCCGTCACCTTACCTTCTTTATTTACATTAAAACTGGCCAGTACCCGGTAAACACCTTTCGGCGCTTTGTTTTTCAGCGCTACGGAATTATTCATTTTTTCGGCCAGGTACGTACGCCAGGCTGTTACACCGCCGGGAAACTGTGCTTCCACTATCACGGGGCGTACCGTTCTTTCCAGTATGGTATCACTGGTTTGCGCGTGCACACGCGTTGCACTGAAACAGGCGATGGCAATAATAAACAGTAGTTGTTTCATACATTAATTGTTTAAACCTAACCGGCAGTAGGAATGTTTTCGAAACCATCATCTTCCCCCCTGCCCATGGCTGCCCTTTTCATGGCAGCCGCTTTTTCGTGTCCCAGGTATTTTTCTATCCATCGTTCTGCCAGGTAAATAACCGGGGTAAGTACAATGGCTACAATAAATTTATAGGTATAATTCATCATTCCAACACCCAGCACCAGTCCCCAGCTCCAGTTATTGCCAATTTTAAAAGCAATAATCAGCACAATATAACTGTCAATCAGCTGGCTTACCAGGGTGGAGCCTGTTGCACGCAGCCATACATGTTTTTCGCCTGTAGCACGTTTAATGCGGTGAAATACGAGCACATCTACCAACTGACTTACCAAAAATGCGACCAGACTTCCGACAATGATCCACATTCCCTGCCCGAAAATAGCGGAAAAGGCGTTTTGCATGTCAGGCACGCCCGAATCCTGCTTGGAATGTACCCAGAAATCGGCAGGCGCAATGTGTAAAGCGGCGTAAAACATGATAAACGCGTACGAAATCAGGGCAATGGCCGTATAACTGATGCGTTTTACGGCAGCCGGGCCATAATATTCGTTAACGATATCGGTAATCACAAATTCCAGCGGCCACAGCAACACACCGCAGGTAAGGGTAAACGACAGGCCGGTTTGGCCAAACAAGGTAAAATTGGCTGGTGCAATACCCAGTACTTTTTCCAGGGAAAACAGCTTGCCGCCGATACATTCGGCAATCAGTGCATTGGCCACAAAAAAAGCGGTAAAGCCGATAAAAAGCCGGGTTGATTTGTCTGAAAGAATCTTACGGATCATTGTTGATTGGAGGTAACGATGTAATAAACAAATTGAGTGACGAGAAAAAACAGGTTCACTACCTGCAGCCATGCCTTTACAGGATGCTGCTTTTTAGCCAGCAGCAGGTATACCATGCAGCAGGCGGTAGCAATATTCAGCGGAATACTCACCGGGAACCAGCCCAGGATCAGTATTAAACCGGTTAATACTTCGGGGATGTTCACATGTGTGTAACGCAATAAAACGCACAATATAAACATTAGGTTACTCAAAAAAGTAATCCGGGATAAGAATAAATACCATTTGTTCTCTATCATTCGTGCAAAATACTTTTAATTTGCCTAGCTATAAATGATCAACATGAAGAATTTTTCGTGGAAAAAAGTCCTGCCCCATATCATTGCCCTTGGCGTGTTTATTATAGTGGCATTAATCTACTGTCATCCGGCACTCGATGGAAAGGTGCTGCAGCAGGCAGATATTGTACACTGGAAGGGTATGGCACAGGATGCCTTTAACTATAAGGAAAAACATGGTCATTTTCCCTTGTGGAACACCCATTTGTTCAGCGGTATGCCCAATTACCAGGTAGCTATTGAAGGCAAAAGCCTGTTGCCTGATCTGAATGCTATTTTTTCACTGGGCCTGCCTGTTCCTGCTTCATATTTCTTTATTGCCTGTTTGTGCTTCTATATTTTAAGCATGAGCTTCGGCCTTAATTACCTGGTGGCTATCTTTTCCAGTCTTGCCTATGCCTATGCCAGTTATGACCCCGTGATATTGATTGCAGGGCACGACAGCAAGATGTCGGCCATTGCCTATATGCCCGGTTTACTGGCCGGCCTGGTATTATTGTATAACAGGAAGTATATTATTGGCCTGTTTGTTACCGCCCTGTTCGCTACCATGGAACTGGTGAGTAACCACCCGCAGATATTTTATTATGCGCTGATTACTTCGGTGGTAATGACGATATTCTATATCGTTCGCTGGATTAAAGCCGGTGAATTTAAACACATGGCCATCGCACTTTCCCTGGCTTTGCTGGGCGGTGCCATTGGTGTAGGTAATTCAGCCATTACCTTATTAACCACTTATGATTATGCGCGCTATACCATGCGCGGCGGTAAAACACTTGAAACAACCGAAGCAGGCGCGCCCAAGACAGTAAAAACAACCGGCCTGGACATTGATTACGGCTTCTCGTACAGTTTTGGCAAAAGCGAAACCATTACATTGATGATGCCACAGGCATTTGGCGGCAGCAGTGCTGAAACCTACGACGAAAACTCTAAAGTAGTGAGCGCACTGGTTGAGAAAAATATTCCTGAATCAAATGCCGTACAGCTCGCAGGCAGCCTGCCCAAATACTGGGGCGGCCTTGATTCTACGGCTGGCCCTGTTTACCTGGGTGCTATTATCTGCTTCCTTGCTGTTATCGGTTTTGTGGTGTCTTCCTCGTTTAACCGCTGGTGGATACTCACGGCTGTGGTGCTGACCATTTTTATGGCATGGGGTAAATACTTCTATGGCTTTAACGAAATACTGTTCAACCACCTGCCCCTGTACAATAAATTCAGGGCGCCTTCCATGTCGCTGGTAATACCACAGTTATTGCTGCCTTTGATGGCCGGTATTACCCTGCAGCAACTGCTGCTCGAAACAAGTCCCGAACAACTGAACAGGCTATTCAAAAAAATATTGTACGCAGCAGCTGCCTTGCTGGGTATTGCAGTAATCGTGTACCTGTTTAATGGTTACAACAGCTTTATTGATGAACAGATTATCAAGGCTTACACCAACCCGCAAAACGGCAGCAGCGAAATGGGGCACCTGATTGTAAACGCGATGATCGGTGACAGGAAAGCCATGCTGGGTGCGGGTATTTTCCGGGCATTGCTGTTTGGTGTGCTGGTAATAGCATTGCTGTTCCTGTACATGAAAAAAATGCTGAAAGCAGTAGCCATCATTGTGATACTGATTGTAGCCAATACCACCGACCTGCTGGCTACTGACAGCAAATATTTAAGCAGCAATAATTTCCAGGATAAAGACAGCTACCAGAGCGAAAACTTTACGCCTGATGCAGCAGACAAGCTGATACTGCAGGATACCAGCTCGCACTACAGGGTGTACAACCTGCGCCCCGACCGGTTTATGGAGGCTGTTACTTCTTATTTCCACCGCAACATTGGCGGCTACCATGCAGCCAAACTGCGCATTTACCAGGATTTAATTGAAAACCAGCTTTCCAGGGCAACGCCCAATATGCGCGTATTGAACATGCTTGACACGCGTTACTTTATTATACCTGCACAGCAGAACAGCGGCCCTTCTGTTCAACGCAACGACAGCGCCATGGGCGCCTGCTGGCTGGTGAAGAATGTGACGTTTGTAAACGGTCCTGCCGAGGAAATGAAAGCACTCGACAGCTTTAACCCGCTTACCACCGCCATTGCAGATAACAGCTTCAAAAGCATTATCGGCAACCAGCCGGGTGCAGATACCACTGCCCGTATTGAGCTGGTTAATGCAGACAATGACCACCTGGTATACCGTTCGCAGGCTGCTGCCAACCAGTTTGCCGTGTTAAGTGAAATCTACTACCCCAGCGGCTGGAACGCATACATCGACGGCAAAAAAACAGACTACGCCAAAGTAAACTACGTACTGCGCGGTATTGCAATACCTGCCGGTGCCCACACTGTTGAATTTAAGTTTGAACCTTCGTTGTACCATACCGGTCAGACATTGAATTATATCGCCAACATCCTGTTATGGTTATCCATACTGGCTGCGGTGTTTACACTTTATAAAAGGCAAAAGCCAGGTGCCGTTGCATGATAAAACTGTTGAGTATTGTTCCTTATAAATTTTTGCCTGCCCAAACGGGCGGGCAAAAATTTATTGCCTGGTTTCATCGCTTTCTGGCGCATCACATCAGTATTACCTGTGCAGGCACGCAGCAAAACATACCTGAAGCGGCTGCGGGTTACGAGCTGCTGCCGGTGATGACCGGATCGTTTACACGATACTTTAATCCCCTGCTTGCATTGCGTTTGCAACGCTTAATACGCACACGGCAGTTTACCCATGTAATGATAC
Organism: Deminuibacter soli; assembly: GCF_003412455.1. GTDB lineage: Bacteria > Bacteroidota > Bacteroidia > Chitinophagales > Chitinophagaceae > Deminuibacter > Deminuibacter soli. The sequence continues at coordinate 116,195 of NZ_QTJU01000009.1, forward strand.
AGCACCCCTACATGGGCTGGCTGGGCGTTTGCCTGAAACAGCTGACCGGTGTAAAACTGATTGTACAATCGCACAACATAGAGGGACAACGGTTTAAAAGTATTGGCAAGAGCTGGGCGCCGTTGCTGGCGCAATATGAACGTTGGGTACACCGCCGGGCAGACTACAATTTTTTTATTACGCCCGAAGATGCCGCATATGCCATTGAGCGCTTTAAACTGGCAGCCCACAAATGCATGGTGGCAACATACGGCATTGCAGCTACTGCCCCTCCCCGGCCTGCCGAAAAACAGGCAGCACAGGCCATATTACGCGCCACGCACAACATTGCACCCGGCGAACGTATTGTGCTGTTCAACGGCACATTTGACTATGCGCCCAATGCTGCCGCACTCAACCTGCTGGTACAGCGCATTTATCCTTTGCTTCAACAGCAGCAACAGCCATTTACACTCATCATCTGCGGCAAAGACATACCGCAGCACATACAGCAGCTGGCATTACCCGGGCTGGTTATAGCAGGGTTTGTGCCTGATATGGATTTGTACCTGCGTGGCGCCGAGCTGTTTCTCAATCCCATTACACAGGGTGGCGGTATAAAAACAAAACTGGTAGAAGCCCTGGCCAGCGATATGGCCTGCATCAGCTTTGCCAGCGGTGCCATAGGGATACCGGCAGCTGTTACCGGCGGGCAATTAGCCATTGTACCCGATCATGATGTAGCAGCGTTTTGTAATGAAACGGCCCGCATAATGTTATCTTTACAACCGCAACAACACATCCCTGCCGCGTTTTTCAGTTATTTTAACTGGGAGCATATTACAGAAAAGGCAGCGGCATTTATCAATTCGTGAAGTATGAACACGCGTATATCTGTTATTACCATCTGTTTCAATAACCTGGAAGAATTAAAGGTAACCTGTGCTTCAGTTGACATGCAAACCACCCCTCCGTATGAGCACTGGATTATAGATGGCTCATCAAATAATGAAATACGCGATTACCTGCAGCATACGCCCCAGCCCGCTTACCGCAAATGGCTGTGTGAACGCGACCGCGGTATTGCCGATGCATTTAACAAAGGCGTACTACGCGCAACAGGCGATATTGTAAACATGCTGAACTCGGCAGACTATTACATTAACGAACACATACTCGCCATTGTAACAAAAGCATTTGAACAAAACCCGGACATACGCTGGCTGCATGGCAAATACCAGCTGCTGCGCGGCAACATATGGGTCACAATCGGCAAACCGTTTGAAGCTTCAAAACTATACAGGGGAATGCGCAGCCTGGCACACCAAAGCATGTTTGTTCGCAAAGACCTGCATGACCAGTATGGTTTATACAAGGAAAATATTTCCATAGCCATGGACTATGATTTTGTATGCCGCATTGCCGCAGAACCCATGCTGTTTGTGCCCGAACCATTAATTGTTTTTGCACCGGACGGCACCAGCCAGCAGAATTACATGGAATCCCTTAAACAAAACAAGCAGGTATACAAAAGTTATTTCGGCAGCTCACTCAGGCTCGATGCCTGGCAAATACGCCTTAAACTGTTGCATTACCTGCTGCATTCACCGGTTGGACACCAGCTGTATAAATTAAAGGTTGCCCTGAAAATGGAAAACGTGTAAGCGCTTACTTTTTATTTAGTATCCTGCTCAGCAACCCTGTATTTTTCTGACCGAAACGGCGCTCAAACTGTGCCACATAATCCGCATCATATACACCTATCAAATCTGGCGGTATACAGTAAATAACATCGTCAGCAATTGTTACCAGGTTATCGGGGTATTGCTGTTTCAGCAATGCGAAAACCTCGTCAATACGGGGCCAGTCTGCATTGTTGTGCGGCGGGGGCAAAGGGCCAAGGAAAGCGCGCGCATCATCAATCAAAATCACAGCATCTTTCAGGTGTGCCAGTGCCCTTATCTCGTCCATCAGGGGGCATTCCATATCCTTGCCCATTTCTGTTACATTACACCAATGTCCATCCAGCCAGAAAATAGAACGGCCGGTGAGCGGTTTTACCATCTCAGGCAACACATCCTTGCTGTTGCCCACATAAAACCGGATATTGGCCGGGCAGTCGGGCTTTGAAGCAGTAGCCTTGCTGATAGCCGGATCTATTTCTACGGTGGCCACCTGTTCAAAATGGCGCGCAGCCCAAAAGCTTGTGCCACCCTGGTAGGTGCCTGTTTCTATAAAGTTGCGGATATTGCCCTTGTCTTTAAACTGCAGCACAATTTCACGAGGCATTGAAAAGCTGATATAACCCATAAAGACGATGTTTTTATAAATGAATTGGTTGTATGTTGATTTTAAACAGCCAGGTCTTTTCTAATGCGGTACCTGTTGTAATAATATTGCCATTTACCCAGCAGGCTTCGTTGGGTAAACACACAGGGCACCTGCGAGCTGTATACTGTTTTGGCATGCTGATATGCTTTTGCATATTGCTCAAACAGTGTTTTTACATCCGGACGTGTTTCAACAGTGTAACGTGTTTGATAACTTGCCAGTGACTGCCAGCTGTTAATTCTGAACGAACTGAAATGAAAGAACAGCAGATCACAGGCATCATTTACCTTATAGCGGCCGTTCTGCTCAGAAAATTGCCGTTCATGCAGGTTCCAGAAAGCTGCATTCATGCCCGGGTGGCGGGACACGTATACGTTATTGAAAAATACCGGCAACAGGTTTACCCACAACTGATCGGTGTATACACCCAGCTCTGCTTCGGCATAACACAAAGCAGCAAGGCGCTCTTTCAGCCACTGGATATAGGCACTGCTGTCAGGTGATTTACGCAGCGCTATAAAACCCAGGTTGTAAACACCATACTTGGTAAAAGCACGCTCCTGCGGGTGATGGCCGTCCAGCGGAATGGGCGTTAAACAATGCGGTGTAATAACCATGTCGTGCTGCTGCAACAGGTCATCAATTTCCTTGAAACTGTTGTACACATAAATATCCGGGTCAAGGTAAATAACCTGGCAGTTATCGTATTTGTTAAAGAAATACTCCACATAAAAAGGCTTTACGCTGGTATTCAGTTCTACAATTTTATACCTGGCTGCCATTTGCTGCAACAGGGCTGCGGGTACTACTTCCCTGCAGGAGATTATTTGCAACCCTTCACGCGCAGGATACCTGATGGAAGGCAGTACATCATCTACCAGGCCGATATAAAATTCATAATCTGCATTCAAATCCATAAAAGACTGTACCAGCAACGAAGCCTGTGCAAGGTAATTATTGGAGCAGATGGTAAAGGCAATTTTTTTCATGCAGGAGAATCCTTGTCGTTTTTGAAGATCAGGTAAAAAGGCAAAGTGCCTATCATCCAGGCCATGGCCAGGTAACAGGTAAGGCTATGCCCGGGCACCTGGCATGCTTTCTTCCACACGGCAGCCGGGTAACGTTGTACCAGCTTCCTGAATACCTTGGACAACAGGTTGATTTTTTGTGCAGCCGGCCATTGTCCCTGCGCTACCAGCCGGGTGGTGATAGCCGGGTAATCATGTACCAGCTGTGTATCACGGCCTGCCCCGCTTAAGCCGCCCTGTGCATACCAGGCAATGGTTAAAGGTACATATATTTGTTTCACCCGGCCGCTGAGCCAGCAACGCAGGTTAAATTCATAATCTGCCTCGCTTGGATATAACAAGGAATAATTGCCGAGTGCAGCAAAAACCGTGGCCCGGTAAAAAACAGCCTGGTGGCAAACATTGCGCTTTAATATTTTTTCGTGATCAAACATGCCATCGTACAGGCGGCTGTAAGCTTCATAATATACATTGCCGTACAAGAGCTGTACATCACTGCCGGCCTGTTGCAGGTGAGTGCCTATTTTTTCCAGCACATCTGTGCTGTACAGGTAATCATCTGCGCCCAGGAAAAAAAGCCATTGACCATTGGCATGCTGAATGCCCTTGTTCATGGCATCATAAACACCCTGGTCTTTTTCACTTACCAGGCGCAGGTTGGCATAACGTTGCTGGCAGTCACGTACCAGTTCAACAGTATTGTCGTTCGACAAGCCATCCACTACCAGGTGTTCAAAATCGACTGAGCTTTGCTGCTGCAGTTTTTCGATACACGATACGATCAGTGATGCTGCATTGTATACAGGAGTAATAATGGTGATCAGCGGCCTCTTTGCTTGCATAGCCATGTTATTGTCTCACAAAAATACCATCGGCCTGCAATACCTGGTTGGTTTCGGGGCTGCGCAGCTGCTCAAGACTGCCTGCATACCTGAACCCCAGCTGCTTCAGTTTTTCAACGATATCGGCAAACAGCAGCTGGCCTTTGTACAATTCCACGAAAGACAATTCACAAATGATCATGGTAGCCTGTTTCAACACATGGCCGCCACCGTTAATTACTTTGTCTTCGTAACCCTGCACATCAATTTTAACCAGCAGCGGCTGCTGCAGGGCAGCAGTATCCAGCACCGCATCGAGCTGTTCTATTTTAACGGAGATCTGCTGTGTTTTTACCGCAGTATCAAAATTGGAGATATGTGCGTCTGCCATTGGCAGCAACGAAGAAGAGGGCGTGTATTCGTTCTGGAAAAGCTGTAGTTCACCGGCTGTTTCACCCAGTGCTACATTAAACGCCTTGAATTTATTGTCATTGCGGAAATGCTGCTGCAGCTGCTGAAACGATTGCGGAATAGGTTCAAAAGCATAGATAAAGGCATCCGGCAGCAGCAGGCGCATTTTTTCAGAAAACTGGCCGTCGTTTGCGCCAATATCCACAACAGCAGCAAACTGGTAAGCTTTCAGCCATTTCAGCTCCTGCTCTACCGATTCACGGCTGATTTCGCCGGGCACAAATGGCCGGTTATATTTTACGATATCGTAACCAAAACGCTGTAGGAATTTCCTGATTAATTCTTTCATAAAATGCTATGACTTCGCCGTTTACCGGTCGAAAGCGGTAAATATAAGACAAACTCCGTTTTCTGCTGATGCGCCCGGTTATTTTTTGGTGCTGCGCTTTCTGCGTTAACACGCTCTTTAACGGATGAGCACCAGCGTACCTTCCTGGTTACATCACCGCACAATGTTTTCGCCAAAATCCAGTACACATAAGGTACCCGGGGCTGGGGCACATTTTTGTACCTGCCATCCCACGCACTGTTAACACGCTGGATATAGATGCCATTGCCGGCTCCGTAATGAGCATAGCCCTGGTATATACCATTTAACTGCACAGGAATTATATTTTCAGTATAAGGCTTTAAAAACAAGGCGTAAAAAATGTTGCAACATTAAGCCAGGCACCAACACCGTGGTACCGGAGGGCAAAAGAATCCCGCCGTTTTGGCTTTTTCCGGCTGTTTTGGTGCATCTTGCAGGTATTTTACACCGCAGTATTGTTGAAATGGGTATCATTCAAAAGCAAAGCATTCGTTCTACGTTCATTATCATGTTTGGTTTTGCGCTCGGTGCGTTCAATATCTTACTGCTGGCACCCCAGATATTAACCGCCGAACAACTTGGCTTAACACGGATGATCACCGATATTGGCCTTACCATGGCTACTTTCTGCACTTTCGGTTCGCTGCCGGTGATTTACAAATTCTTCCCGTTTTACCAGAGTTACCTGCCTGCAAAAAAAAATGATCTCCCGTTTGTTACACTTGTTATTTGCCTGCTGGGCTTTACGCTGATGCTGATTATAGGGCATTTTTTGAAACCGGTGATCATACGCAAGTACTCTACACAGTCCAAACTTTTTGTTGATTATTACTACCTCGTATATCCTTTTTGCCTTTTCATGTTGCTGTATATGTGGATGGAATGTTTTGCCTGGTCATTCAAGAAAACAGTACTGTCCAATACCATTAAGGAAACCACCCACCGGCTGATATTTGTGGTGCTGATGGTATTGTTTGCAACAGGCCTCATTAACCTTACACAATTGCTGTGGATATTTTCGTTTGCCTACCTGCCTGCCGTATTGTTATTGCTGTGGAGCCTGCGCCGGAGCGAAGGTTTTGCACTGGTGCCGCATATCAGCAGCGTTACACGCAGAATGAAGGGACGTATGGCCAACTTCGGTTTGTTTTTGTTTGGCGCACAATTCCTGAACCTGCTGTCTAAAACCTCAGACACGATGATCATCGCTGCCAAAACCGAAAACGGCCTGGCAGGCGCAGCGGTTTTCACCATTGCTACCTATGTGGTTACACTGATGGAAATTCCGCAGCGCAGCATTACCTCCATCAGCATTCCCATTTTGTCAGAATCCTGGCGCAACAAGGATATGGCCAACATCAACCATATCTATAATAAAAGCGTGACCAACCTGCTTGTGGTGGGACTTATCATGTTTAGTCTTACCCTGCTTAACTCCCATAATTTCGAAGCTTCGCTGAGTGGTGATTACAAAGGCATCGGCACCGTGATTTTCTTTATGGGCATTGGCAAGCTGATTGACCTGGGCACTGGCGCCAATGCGCAAATCATCGGCACATCCAGTTACTGGAAAACGGATTTTATTTTCAACGCGGTGTATACATCGCTCGCTATCCCGCTTAACTATATACTGATCTCCCACTATGGCCTCATCGGCGCAGCTTATTCTTCCTTGCTGTCACTGACTTTCTTTAACCTGATGCGTTTCAGTTTTCTCTGGTATAAATTCAAACAGCAGCCTTACACCTGGAAACACCTGCTGGTAATAATGCTTGCCCTGGTATGCGGCCTAATTGCCTATGCCCTGCCTGAAATGCACCTGCAGATGCAATTACCCAAGGTAGTACGCCGTGCACCCGATGTTTGTGTACGCTCACTGGTATTTCTTGCATTGTTTATACCCGGTCTTTATTATTTCAGGATATCTGACGAAATAAACGGCCTGCTGAAAAAATACACAGGTATGGCTTTCGGTTGGATCAAGCGCTGATACCGGTAAGGACTTAAGCTTATACCGTTTTCAGCAATTCCAGGAACTTCGCCAGTCCCTGCCGTTTTTCTTCGGTTACGATATAATCAATGTTCTGTGTGTAATAAGTATGCAGGTCATACACATCGTAAGGGTTTTCAGCAATCACTGCATCCAGGTGCTGCAACCCTACTGCATTGGCCTGGTTGAACAGCTGCAGGTAGTCTTCAGGCAAGGGCTTGTTGGATACCCAGGCCGCAAACATAAACGGCAAACCGGTAAAGCTGATCCATTCCCCGGCCAGGTCGTACACATACGGCGATATTTTACGCTGCTCCAGCGCCCGGTCGCCAATCACCACTCCTGCCGTAGTGCCTTTAATGTGTTCGCGGTAATCCTGCCTGCCGTCTTCCAGTACAGGCGCCTGTTTCCAGTGGTGTTTCAGCAGTATTTTGGCCAGGTTTACCGAGCTGCGGCTCTGGTAATCGAGCAGCACTTTTTCCACCTGTTCAATGGGTACTTCACTGAAAAGGCATACGGAAGCCACGGGACGAACGGCGCCAATGCAATAATCCGATACAATATGCCATTCCTTCAGTTTCGGGATCACCGCCACCGGCACCAGCCCCACGTCAATGGTTCCGTCAACCAGCATCTGCGCAATACGGCTGGGGTATTCTTCCAGCAGGTCAGTCCTTTCCATAAGGGCTGCAGAGCGTTTTACCCCGTATAAAAGGGGTTTCGTGTTCAAATAACTGACTGCGCCAACGCGTATCTTCTTCAATTCGTCTATTTTTGCGTGCAAAAGTAAGGCTTCCGCATTTTCTCACATTGATAAAAAGCAAAGCCGTTTAAAACAGAATCATGGAGTTAAACAATCTCACTGCCATTTCACCGGTAGATGGCCGTTACCGCAAACAGGTGGCTTTTCTGGATGAGTATTTCTCAGAATATGCGTTAATCAAATACCGGGTGCTGGTAGAAGTGGAATATTTTCTTTTCCTGGCCGACAAAAAGATCTTCAAACTTGCGGCCAAAGGCAGGACTGCCCTGCGCGCAGTGGCTGATAATTTCAGCATCGACAACGCACAGCAGATTAAACAGATTGAAGCAGTAACCAACCACGACGTAAAAGCGGTTGAATATTTCCTGAAAGAACAATTGGAAAAAGCAGGCATTACCGATGTAACAGAATGGATACATTTCGGTTTAACCTCGCAGGACATCAACAATACTTCTATCCCCCTGAGCTGGAAACACTGCATGGAAAATGAATACCTGCCCGGTATCCTGAACCTGCAGAAAAACCTGCACGAGCTGGCTGCCACCTGGAGGGATATTTCCATGCTGGCCCGCACCCACGGTCAACCCGCTTCCCCCACCAAGCTGGGCAAGGAGCTGATGGTATTTGTAGAACGCATCGATAACCAGGTGCAGCTGTTCTCCCACATTCCCTATGCAGCCAAATTCGGCGGCGCTACGGGTAATTTCAATGCACACGCAGTGGCCTTCCCTGCTAAAAACTGGGTGGCACTGGGCAACGAGTTTGTAGAAAACAGGTTGTCGCTGCAACGCATGCAGTTTACCACGCAGATTGAGCACTACGATAACCTTGCCGCCCATCTCGATGCCATTAAACGCATCAACAATATTCTCATCGATCTTTGCCGCGATATATGGACGTATATCAGCATGGACTACTTTAAACAGCAGGTAAAAAAGGGGGAAGTAGGTTCTTCTGCCATGCCGCATAAAGTAAACCCCATCGATTTTGAAAATGCAGAAGGCAACCTCGGTATTGCCAATGCCCTGCTCGAACACCTGTCTGGCAAACTGCCTGTAAGCCGCCTGCAGCGCGACCTTACAGACAGCACTGTGCTGCGCAACCTCGGTGTTCCCGTAGCGCATGTAGCCATTGCACTGCGTTCTATTGAAAAAGGCCTGGGTAAACTGCTGCTCAATGAAGCCAAACTGAAACAAGACCTGGAAGACAACTGGGCCGTAGTGGCAGAAGCCATTCAAACCATCCTGCGCCGCGAAAACTACCCCAAACCTTACGAGGCGCTGAAAGATTTAACAAGAGGCAAATCGGCCATCACCAAAACCGATATACAGCACTTTATACAGTCACTCAACGTGAGCGCTGCTGTAAAAAAAGAACTGAAAGCCATTACACCGCATAATTACACGGGTGTGTCTCCACAATATTAACGCCAGTCGTTGTGATTGTTTGAAGTTTAATGTTTGAAGTTTAACGTTGGAAGTTTAACGTTGGATTAGTTGGGAGAAAGCAGTTAAGGCCTCCCTTCGCACAAATGGAAACTTTAAACATTAAACTATTAAACTTGAAACATAAAAAAGCCTCCCGCAAAACGGGAGGCTTTTTTACTTGTGAATCTCACTCGTAAAGTGAAACTGTATATCCGGGTTGTTCTGTATCTCCGTGTTCAGGAACCATTCGCTTTGCGCGAGGTAAACAGGATGTCCGTCCTTGTCTTCTGCAGAGTTCTGCTGTTTAAAACGCAGGAAGTCTTCCAGCTTGGCGGCATTGTTACTGGTTAACCAGCAGGCTTTGTAAAACGGCAGCGCGCGAAACTCACAGGCTGCACCATACTCCTGCAACAGGCGGTACTGTATTACTTCGAACTGCAGTTCGCCCACACAACCGATAATCTTTTTGTTACCGCCAAACTGCGTGAACAGCTGGGCTACACCTTCATCGGTTAACTGGCTAACGCCTTTCTCCAGCTGCTTGGTTTTCATCGGGTCTTTGTTCACCAGTTCCTTGAATATTTCAGGAGAAAAGGATGGTATACCGGTGAAATAAAAATCTTCGCCTTCCGTTAAGGTATCGCCGATTTTAAAGTTGCCGGTATCAAACAAACCTACCACATCGCCGGGGTAGGCATCTTCAATAATATCTTTACTGCGCGCCAGGAAAGAATATGGGTTGCTGAAACGCATCTCTTTGTCAATGCGCACATGGTGATAATACTTGTTGCGCTCAAAACGGCCGCTGCATACGCGCAGAAACGCAATACGGTCGCGGTGTTTGGGATCGAGGTTGGCATGTATTTTAAACACGAAACCGCTGAACTTGTCTTCACCAACAGACAGCATGCGCTTGGTTGTTTCACGGCTGCGCGGAACCGGTGCAATGCGGATGAATGTATCCAGCAGCTCTTTCACGCCAAAGTTGTTGATGGCACTACCGAAGAACACGGGCGCCACCTTACCGTCCAGGTAATTTTGCACGTTCAGCTCACCATACACACCTTCAATCAGCTCTGCATCTTCACGCAGCTGGCTGGCATCTTTTTCGCCTACTTTTTCGTCGAGCACTTTATCATCCAGGTCTTCAATTACCACGCTGTCTTCTTCTTCTGCCTTGGTATTTGCGGTAAACAGCAGCAGGCTTTTATCGTGCAGGTTGTATACACCTTTAAAGTCTTTACCGCTGTTGATGGGCCATGTCATGGGGTGCAGCGGCAGGCTCAGTTCTTTCTCGATTTCTTCGAGCAGGTCGAAACGGTTTTTACCGTCACGGTCCATTTTGTTGATAAACACAATTACCGGTGTATCGCGCATGCGGCACACTTCCATGAGGCGGCGCGTCTGGGCTTCTACCCCGTTCACGCTGTCAATCACCAGCACCACGCTGTCAACGGCAGTCAGCGTACGGTAGGTATCTTCTGCAAAGTCTTTGTGACCGGGTGTATCCAGCAGGTTAATGAGGTGATCATGATATTCGAAGGTCATTACCGAAGTAGCGACCGAGATACCACGCTGGCGTTCAATTTCCATGAAATCGCTCGTGGCATGTTTTTTTATTTTATTGCTTTTTACCGCGCCCGCAGTTTGAATGGCGCCACCAAACAACAGGAATTTTTCTGTTAACGTTGTTTTACCGGCATCCGGGTGCGAAATGATAGCGAATGTTTTGCGACGGTTAATTTCCTTTTCGTATTTCATATTTTGTAAAGTCCGGCAGGGGCTGCATATACAGGCTTGCTGGCAGTTGAACAGCCGCAGCCTGTTTCCCCGGCTTTTTTTCAGCTTGCAAAGGTACAATTTTGCCCCTTACCATTTTGGCTATTTTGGGCATTAATGGCATGTGCTGTAAATATTTAGCCTTACATTAGGAGCCACAAATTACCAAACACGGTATGGCGCTGAACCAAACACCTAAAACATTACTACACAGCCCGTATCACAACACGATGTTATGCCTATGCAACGAAAAGACTTTATCCGGAATTCACTGCTTACCGGTGGCGCAATGGTCGCCGGAAAACTCACCGCCTCAGCCAGCGCCGCCAACACAACAACCCCGGCCGAAGGCACCCCGTTTCACCTGAATTACGGCGTACACGACGGCATGTTTAAAGAACAGGCCGGGAAGGAATACACCGATCAGCTGAAATTCGCGTACGACCTGGGTTTCAGGGCCATGGAAGACAATGGGTTTGTAAACCGCCCGGTTGACCAGCAGGAAAAAATCGGCAACACCATGGCCAAACTGGGCATGCAGATGGGCGTTTTCGTGGTTGACAAAGGCGGAAACGGCGCCAATACCCTGGCTGCCGGCAAACAGGAATACATCGATATTTTCCTGAAAGGATGCCGCCAGGCAGTAGAAGCCGCCAAACGCATCAACGCCACCTGGGTAACCGTAGTACCCGGCGATTTTTACAACAGGCTGCCGCTGGATGTACAAACCGCCAATGTGATCAGCGCACTGCGCCAGGGTGCTGCCATCCTCGAGCCGCACAAACTTGTTATGGTGCTCGAACCGCTGAGCGATACGCCCGACCTGTTTTTACGTACCTCTGCCCAAACCTACATGATCTGCAAAGCAGTAAACAGCCCCTCGTGCAAAATACTGTTCGACATGTACCACATGCAGCGCAATGAAGGCGATATCATTAACCACATTAACCAAACCTGGGATGAGATTGCCTATTTCCAGATTGGTGATAACCCCGGCCGCAAAGAACCCGGCACCGGCGAGGTGAATTACAAAAACATTTTCAAGCACCTGTACAACAAGGGCTACAAAGGGGTGTTAGGTATGGAGCACGGCATTTCGGGCAAGGGCGTTGATGGCGAAAAAGCCCTGGTAGCCGCTTACCGCGATGCCGATAATTTTATGTAAAACACAAGCTATGGCGCAACCATTTACGCAATCGTTCCCTGTTCAGTGGGCAGACCTTGACCCGAATTTTCATGTGCGGCACAGCGTGTATTACGATTGGGGTGCCAGCACACGTTTATATTACCTGCAATACCAGGGAGTAGATACCATGTTCCTGCTGCAGAACAATATTGGCCCTATTTTATTCAGGGAAGAAGCCATTTTTAAACGGGAAATACGCATGGGCGATACGATTGCCGTAGATGTAAAATTGCGACGTGCCCGCCGCGATTACAGCCGCTGGGGCTGGACACACCAGATCATCAAAAACGGGGATACCCTGGCAGCCATTATCAACGTAGACGGCGCTTTTATGGATACCCAGGCCCGCAAGCTTATTGCCCCGCCTGCCAAATTGCTCCACCTCATGGAAGACGTGCCCCGCACCGACAACTTCAGCTGGGACGAAGACGGGGCAATTTGAAAATGACATACAAAAGCACACCAGGCCCTGCCCTCGTGTGCTTTTCCTTTCCCGAATCATGACATCCTTCCCCAAAGCACCATTGAACCCGCTTAGATCATTGACTATTCACTTTTCACCAAAGAAAAAACACGCGGCGAAGCCGCCTCTTTAACCACGCTCCTGGTTGCCCTGCATACATGTTTGTACATTGATTTAATCTAAGCAATTTTTCCTCGAATAACAAACAGAAATTACGCGCTGCAACGTTACATTTGTCGCTTAAACGGGTAGAAAAACAAGAAGCATAGTATGGACGCAAGCGAGTATGGGATGATCACTGCCATTGTGCAAATGATTGAACAAAAACAATACAGCCAACAGCAAATTATAGAACAGATACAACAAACCAGTCACCAGCCTGTAAATACTGCCTGGCTCGAAAACAAGGTACAGCAGCTGTATGCAAGGCACAACACAACAGAATAGCCGCAGCCGGGCTTGGGTGTATTTGCGTAACTTGGTGTAATGAAGTGGAGAAAAATAACGACGCCTGCTGCCGTAAAGGCAACAGACCAGGTGAGTTTTAAAGATAGATTGGCAGCATTACGCGTATTACCCGCATTTTTTAAACTGGTATGGAGCGCCAGCGCCTGGATGACGCTGGTGAACATTTTACTGCGTGTTATACGCGCTGCATTACCGCTGGCGATATTGTATGTAGGCAAACTGATTATAGACGAAGTGGTGCTGCTGAACAGCACACACAACACCATACCCTCGCACACCTATCTCTGGAAGCTCGTGGGTATTGAATTCGGGCTGGCCGTTTTATCAGATGCACTGAGCCGCGCGGTGAGCCTGGTAGACAGCCTGCTGGGTGATTTATTCGCCAACCTCACTTCCGTTAAAATAATGGAACACGCGGCCACACTTGACCTTGACCAGTTTGAAGATTCGGTGTTTTACGATAAACTGGAAAGGGCAAGGCAGCAAACCACCGGCCGTACCATCCTGTTATCACAGGTACTAAGCCAGGTGCAGGATTTAATTACCATGGGTTTCCTCATTGTAGGGTTCGTGGTGTTCAATCCATGGCTCATTGTATTGCTGCTCGCCGCCATTGTACCCGCTTTTCTCGGTGAATCGCATTTCAACAACAAGAGTTATGCGCTTACCCGCGCGCAAACCGCACAACGCCGCGAGCTGGATTACACGCGTTACCTGGGCGCCAGCGACGAAACAGCGAAGGAAGTAAAGATCTTTAACCTCTCCGGTTTTATCATCGATCGCTTTAAAGCGCTCTCCAACAAATTTTATGTAAGCAGCCGCGCATTAACCATACAGCGTTCTGCCTGGGGTACTGTGTTTGCCTTACTGGGCAGTATCGGTTATTATGCGGCTTATGGTTATATCATTTATAAAACCATCAACGGCTCCATCACCATCGGTACCCTCACCTTCCTTGCCGGTTCGTTCAGGCAGCTGCGCAGTTTGCTCGAAGGCATACTGGGCCGTTTCACCACCATTTCGCAAGGCGCCATTTATTTGCGTGATTATTTTGATTTCTTCGATATACAACCACAGATCAACCAGCCACCACATCCATTGCCTTTTCCGCAGCCGCTGCGCGAAGGCTTTCGCTTTGAGAATGTGGGTTTCCGTTATACCAACTCAGAACGCTGGGCCAACCGGCATCTTAATTTTACCCTGCATGCAGGCGAAAAACTGGCGCTTGTGGGTGAAAACGGTGCAGGCAAAACAACACTGGTAAAATTACTCGCCCGTTTATATGACCCCACAGAAGGCCGCATTCTGCTGGATGGCATTGACCTGCGGCAGTACGACCTGGTACAGCTGCGCCAGAACATTGGTGTGATATTCCAGGATTACCTGCGGTACCAGATGAGCTTTTCGCAGAACATTGCAGTAGGTAATATTGGCGAGAAAGAAAACCGGCCGCTGATTGCAGAAGCCGCGCGGCAAAGTCTGGCCGATGCACTGGCCGCCAAACTACCCAATGGGTACGACCAGGCACTGGGCCGCCGCTTCAACAACGGCGTGGACCTCTCCGGCGGCGAATGGCAAAAGCTCGCACTGGCAAGGGCTTACATGCGCAATGCCCAGGTATTGATACTCGACGAACCCACCGCCGCCCTCGACGCCCGCGCAGAGTACGAAGTGTTTCAACGCTTCGCCGAACTCACACAGGGCAAATCAGCCATCCTCATCTCCCACCGTTTTTCCACGGTACGCATGGCCAACCGCATACTCGTGCTCGACAAAGGCCAGCTTCTTGAAATAGGCAGCCACGAAGAACTGCTCGCCAAACAAGGCCGCTACGCCGAACTGTTTCAGCTGCAGGCTGCGGGATACAGATAGATGGTGGGATGGTTATATAGTTTGATGGCTTGATGGTTATAAAGAAAACAACTCATAGCGTCATGCTAAGAGCTGTAACCTTGTTTAGTGCAAATCGCCTCCGGCGAAACCTATAATACTTGCTACGATCGTCTCGACTGTCGATGTCTCGATTCTCGAAACTAATACTCGCTCAGATCACTCACGACTGACGACTGACGATTCACGGTCTCGACTGTCGATGTCTCGATTCTCGAAACTAATACTCGCTCAGATCACTCACGACTGACGACTGACGATTCACGGTCTCGACTGTCGATGTCTCGATTCTCGAAATTAATACTCGCTCAGATCACTCACGACTGACGACTGACGATTCACGGTCTCGACTGTCGATGTCTCGATTCTCGAAATTAATACTCGCTCAGATCACTCACGACTGACGATTCACGGTCTCGACTGTCGATGTCTCGATTCTCGAAACTAATGCTCGCTCAGATCATCTCGACTGTCGATGTCTCGACTCTCGATGGCTTTCCCACTCACTTCGCCAACGTATACACCTTGCCTTCCGTTATGCCCTTCCATTGATCTGTGCGGAAAGGCACTGCAGGAAAACCGGCATTGTTAAACAGGTTGGCTTCACCAGCATCATCTGCCCAGGCATAACGCACTGCTACCGGGTGTGCTACATTAGCTGCAGATACCACTACCGTGCTGCCATGAATTGTAGCTGCTGCAGGATAAAACTGCTTGTCTGCACCGGCAACGTAAAAGCCTTTCAGCACATCAGTTCCGGTTTTGGTTTGCATACCTTCTGCATGGGTAAACGATAGCGTAACCTGGCTGCCGCTTGTTTTCATAGATGCATAAACAGGCCCGGTATATTCGCTGCTTAAACCATAGGTATTGTGCAACGCAACAGCGGCCAGTCTTTTGCCTACATCCTGTTTGTTTTTGGGATGAATATCTTTTGATTCACCAATATCCGTGGTAACAGCCATGCCTGTTGCAGGTAATGACAACGTGCGGGTTTGCGCTTCACGCAACTCGGCCCATGTGCTGCCATTGGCATTGCCGCCTGCGGAATTGAAGCTGGCCAGCTGTACAAAGTAAAAAGGGAAATTACCCTGCTTAAAATGTTTGCGCCAGTCGGTGATCATCAGCGGGAACGAAGTGCGGTACTGGTAAGCACGGCCTGCATTGTTTTCTCCCTGGTACCAGATAGCGCCTTTAACAGACAGTGGCAGCAAAGGATTGATCATGGCGTTGTACAGCAACGAAGGCATGGAATTAGGACCTACCGAAGTACTGATGGTCGATATGGCTTCCACCTGGAAAGACCAGTTGCCTGTTAATGATTGTTTGTGCCCGTTTACATCAAGAAACATTTCCGCAGCATCACCGTATATGCCGCCGCCACCACCGGTATCAAGCACCTTCACGGCAATCACATTCTTACCGGCTTTCAATACGCCTGCGGGAATAGTGTACACACGTTTGTCATTGTATACTTTACTGCTGCCTACATGCACACCGTTTACATAACTGTCATCAATATCATCAATAGTACCGAGCGATAATACGGCTGTTTTACCCGCATCGGCCGCATCTACGGTAATGGTTTTCCTGAACCACGCCGTTCCGTCAAAGTTTACAAGTTGTTTGGTTTCCCAGAGTGCGGGCAGTGCCATAACAGGCCATGACTGGTCGTTAAAATCAGCCTGGTTCCAGCTTGCCGTTGCACCCGGTGCAGGTAAGCCGTTCTGCAGCTGCTGAATCAGCTGCATCATTTTTTCGTGCTGGCGTTTGGCCAGTGCTTCCACATCACCGGGTTTTACAGTTGCTACCGCCTGCTTCAGCTGCGGATCGCCCGCAATACCGTCAGGACTAATCCATGTCTCCACATCCGTACCGCCCCATGATGTATGAATCAAACCAATGGGCACATGCAATTTCTGGTACAACGCTTCTGCAAAGAAATAACCTACTGCAGTAAAATCTCCTGCATTCGCCGGGTTGGCCGGCAGCCAGGCGCTTTTGTCCACATCATCTTTCGGTGTGCCCGATACGGTTCTGGGTAAATAAAAGTGACGGATATTGGGATTGTTGATCTGCTGGATTTCCTGTTTGGCATTTACCACACCACTTACATGAAATTCCATATTCGACTGGCCACTGCAAATCCATACATCACCCATCAGCACATCGCTGAGTGTAATGCTGTTGGTACCATTTACCTGCAAAGTGTATGGGCCGCCGGCCTGTTCGGCACGCAGCTGCACCATCCATTTGCCGTCTGCACCTGTAGTTACTGTTTTAGACTGGTGGTTGAACTGAACGGTTACCTGCTCCCCCTTGTCGGCCCAGCCCCATACCGTAATGGGTTTGCCGCGTTGCAGCACCATACCGCTGCCGAAAATATTGGGTAAACGCACCGTACTGAAAGCTGAGACACCCAGCAGCAGGGATGCTGCCAGCAAAAGATTTTTTTTCATATGCATTAGACAATTACAGTATGGTGCAACTTACTTATTTAACCCCGAAAAAAAACACCGTATCGGTGAGGCACGTTAAATAATTGTTGAAATGACAAATGACGGTTCGGTGGTTTCATTTGAACACTTGAACAATTGAACGATCAACCACGTGTTGAGTAACATGCAACTTCAAACATTAAACGTTAAACCCTTAAACAATTGCACCTCCTTTCCTGTATTACACACATGCAGCCAGTTATAGCTATCAACGATCTTTGCAAGCAGTTTGGCCATGTGCAGGCAGTCAGCCATTTATCGTTTACGGTACAGCCCGGTGATGTGTATGGCTTCCTGGGGCAGAATGGCGCGGGCAAATCAACCACCATTCGTATGCTGCTTACACTGATTGCGCCAGACAGCGGGGATATAACCCTGTTCGGGCTGCCCCTGCGCAGCAGAAGAAAAGAAATACTGCGCCAGGTGGGCGCTGTGATCGAAAAACCTGATGTATACCCCTACCTCTCCGCCTACGATAACCTGCGGTTGTTTGCACGCCTTAAGCAGGCACATACAGGCAAGCAGCAGCTACTGCAGCAACTGGAATTACTGGGATTGGCAGAACGTGCGTTTGACAAGGTAAAAACCTTTTCACAGGGTATGAAACAACGCCTCGGTATTGCCATTGCACTCATCAACGATCCGCAGCTGATTATACTCGATGAACCAACCAACGGCCTCGACCCGCAGGGCATTGCCGATATCCGCAACCTGGTTTTGTGGCTTAGCAGGGAGCGCGGGAAAACAATACTGGTTTCCTCGCATTTGTTGTCAGAAATACAGCAGGTGGCCACCAGGCTGGTGATCATCGACAAAGGCCGCCGGTTGCTGGAAGGCGAAACAGCACAATTGTTTAATCCCGCTGAAACCATCGTGGAATTACAAACCGGCAACAATGAACGCACCCTGCAATTGTTAGCGCAAAGCGAGTGGCAGCAAGGGCTGCAGCCTGCCAGGCAAACATCGGTGGTATTAAAAATGCACAGCAACGATATACCTGCATTGAACAAATGGCTGGTAGCAAACGGCGTGGCAGTAAACCTGCTGCAACCCCGGCATTCACTGGAAGACTATTTTTTACAAATAACCTCAGGCAAACAGCATGTGGACGATTTTACAGGCAGAACTGTTTAAGATATTCAAACGGCCGCGCACATATATCGCCTTCGCCGCCATTGCAGCATTGATCACCATGGTGCAGGTGGGCATGAAGGCAGATGGCGACAGCTATGTGAAATTTATGCTCAGCACACTCGGCGGCAATTTTGATGTACAGGGCAAGATTATGAACGGCTACCTGGTTTGTTACATCATTCTGCAAATGCTGCTGGTGCACGTGCCGCTGCTGGTAACACTGATAGCAGCCGACACCTTTTCCGGCGAAGCCAATACCGGCACCCTGCGGTTGTTACTCACTACACCGTATTCGCGCACGCAATGGGTACTGGCCAAATTTACCGCCGTGGTTATTTATACCCTGCTGCTGCTGGTATGGCTGGCCATACTGGCCCTGGTACTAAGCATGGCCGTGTTTGGCACAGACGACCTGTTTTTATTCAAATCAGATTATGTGGTACTTATCCGCGAAAACGATGTATTCTGGCGTTACTGCGCTGCTTTTGGCTTTGCAGCCCTGGCCATGATTACTGTTGCCGCCGTAGGTTTCCTGCTGTCCATATTTGCAGACAATTCCATCGGCCCCATTGTAGCCACCATGAGCATCATCGTATTTTTCTCTGTGCTCAGCACCATGAATATTCCCTTGTACAATACCATTAAACCCTACCTCTTCGTTACCCACATGAACAGCTGGAAAGAGTTTTTTGACGAACGCGTTACAGAGAACAACGAAGCGGTTGCAGGCAGTATTCAATACCCTATGCGCATTGTACACAGCGTGCTGGTATTGGGTATTCATATCCTAGTACTGCTGGGCGCAGCTGTATGGTTCTTCCGTAAAAAAGACATCTTAAGTTAAACAACATGAACATCGCACACCATAGTTTCCTTGTCCGTTACCGCCGTATGCTCTGCCTGTTATGCTGCATTGGTTTTACAGCTACCGCAGCACAGGCACAGGATGTATCGGCCCTGGTGGCCAAAGTACGCGCCAAGATTGACCAGGTAAATGACTATACCGCAGAAGGCCGCTTAAAAACCAATATTGCTTTTTTAAAAGTGCCGGTGAGCAGGATCAAGACCTATTTCAAGAAGCCCGATAAATTCCGGTTGCGCAAGGAAGGCGGCATTTCCGTATTGCCCAAAGGCGGCTTCAGCGTAAACATGCAATCACTCATACTCTTTAACGATGCCATGGCCATTGCAGCAGGCGATGGTGTGGTAGACGGTGTAAAGACAAAGATTGTAAAGCTGCTGCCCAACAATGAAAACAGTGATGTAATACTATCAACTCTGTACATTGATGAAACCAACCTGCTGGTAAAAAAAGCGGTAACCACTACCCGCGAAAACGGCACCTATGATATTACCCTTACCTATGGCCAGTATGCCGCCTATGCCCTGCCAGACAAGGTGATCTTTGCATTTAATACCAAAGATTACAAGCTGCCCAAAGGTGTAACCCTCGAGTTTGAAGATGCAGAGAAGCCCGCAGATGCCAGCCAGCTGAAAAACAAAAAAGGAAAGGTGGAGATTGTATACAGTTCTTATGTAATCAATAAAGGAATTGATGATGCGGTGTTTAAATGAAACCCCGCTGTTGCGGGATTTGTTACATTCAGTGTTTATAACACAACGAGATATAAATGTGGTAAAGCGAATAAGGCAGGTAAATCTTCAGCAGCTTTCCGCCCGCACATTGTCGCTCCATGCGGTTTTTGAGCACAGGCACATACACCCGTTCTATAATGTGTTTAATTTCTTCATCGCCGTGCTGGTACAGGTCGTCCACGGTATCCAGGCAGTCTTTCAGGTGCGATACATTGCACTGCTGCGCCTGGCGGCAGGTGTAAATAGCGAAGCCCAGTATTAATTCTTCCGTATCGCAATTGTAGCGATTGGTGTCTGGAAAACGTTTGGTTAAAACACCGGCTAATTGTTTTGACTGAATCATATCCATAACGCATGACCGTTTAAAAAAGTCATACAGCAATTATCACAAGCGCAATGCCGCATCCCGGCGCCGTGCCAATGCCTGCTGCCATTACATTTCAATAAATATATACGATAAAACCGCCATCTCCGCCCTGCCGAAATGAAAAAAACATTACCATTTTGATAAACGGCGGCGCATTACAACAAGTCCTTTTGTATCATTGCGGAAACACTGCCGCTGGAAAAGCTGAAAACATATCTCGAAAGAATGGGGCCCATTCCGCAGGCCGACTGGGAGCTGTTTGCCACTTACCTGCAGCAACGCTGTTTCAGTAAAAAAACGGTGATACTGCAGCCGGGCATGGTAGAAAACCATTTATCCTTTATAGAAAGCGGCATCACCCGTCATTACACGGAGCAGGGTGAAAAAGAAATCACTTTTGATATCGGGTTCGAAAATACTTTCGGCACAGCCTACGATTCCTTTTTAACCAGGCAGCCCTGCACCTATTTTGTTGCAGCCCTTACCGATGTAGTGCAGTGGAGTATTCAATACGATCACCTCCAGGAAATCTACCTCCGCACCAGTGTGGGGCAAAAAATCGGCCGCCTCAGCGCAGAAGAACAGTTTGTACGCAAAAGTAAACGCCAGATTTCGCTGCTGAAAGACACGGCTGAACAACGGTATCTCGGCCTGTTTACCGATTACCCGCACCTGCTGCAGCACATCCCGCTCAAATACCTGGCTTCGTATATCGGCATTACGCCGCAGGCGCTCAGCCGTATCCGCAAACGCATTTCTTAACCCAGGTTCATTGTACAGGTAACCGGCATGCTGTAGGTTTACAGGCATGAAACAACATACTGCAAGCAAAACCGCACGGTACATGGCTTTGTTCCGCGCTATGGAAACCCGGCGACCGGCAGGTGAAAGATTATTCAGCGATCCTTATGCTGCACGCTTTTTACCCGGCATACTGCGCCTTGCTGCAAAGCTGTTTGCCCGGCCAGGCATGCGTACTTTGTTAACCCGTTATATTGTAAAAAGAATACCCGGTGCCATGTCATCTGCACAGGCACGTACACGGTATATTGATGACCTGCTGCTGCAAACATTACCGCATAGCCGGCAATTGATTATACTTGGTGCAGGCTTCGATACCCGGGCATTGCGGCTCCCTGCCCTGCAGCAGTTACCGGTAATTGAAATTGATCATCCTGCCACAGCAGCACGCAAGCAACAGGCCTTGCAGCATATGCCTGCGCCGGCCCATATCCGCTACCTGCACACCGATTTCAACAACGAAAGCCTGCAGCAGTTACTGCACCGCCAGCATGTTAACCTCAGCCTGCCCGGCACCGTTATCTGGGAGGGCGTTACCAATTACCTTACCCGGCCTGCTATTGATGCTGTATTCAGCACATTCGCTGCGCTGCCGCCAGGCTCTGCCATCATTTTTACCTATGTGCATGCACAGGTGCTGCAACAGCCAGCCAGCTTCTACGGCGCGCCACGCCTGCTGCGTGATCTGCAGCAAATTGGTGAACAATGGCTCACCGGCTTTCATCCCCACCAACTGGCAACCTACCTTCAACAGTTCGGGTTGCAGCTCACCGCCAATAGCAGCGCTGATGACTACCGCAACCGGTACATCCCCTCACGCAGGGAAGACAATAAAGGCTATGGGTTTTACTACACCGCGATGGCCGTTATCCCATAAAATTCAACTAAAAAAACGCATTTTGCTATGCACTGATGATCAAAACAGGTATCTTGGCGTTATAAACTTCCTGCACCATGCAGTTTCACCCTTTCCCCATTTACCTGGATGCAGATGACGGCGAAACCGCGCGTCACCTGCTGGCTATTCCTTCCATCCGTTCCAACGGACTGATTGATTTTTTTATTCCCGAAGTACAACCAGATGATACCATGCTGCCTACCGGCCTGCATATGGTATACGATTTATTGTACAACGAGGTAAAGGTTTACCTCAACGCTTCCCGCATCAAATCCATCGACACTGTAAAAGAGGAAATCCGCAGGCAAGCCTACGCCTGGGCCAGGCTGTCATAAAAACCATCATACCCGCTAATTCCTGTTCCACCACAACTTTGTACCCTTGGTATCGCCGCCAATGGCCTCACCTGCCTGGTGGTAATTGGTACTGTTTACATTGCCTTCACTGATCGGGTAGGTTAACCGGTAAGGTACCAGCTGTACAGTAGGGTCAAGCGAATTGGGTGCAGTGAATAAATCGCTGCCATCTGTTTTTTTGAAATTGAGCCGCACGCGTTCTATCCACGACTGGATGCCCTGCATGTACAAGGCCAGCCATTTTTGTGTGCCGATGCTGTTGCGCCAGTTAGCGGCATCATAAGGCACGGTGGTGATATATGCCTGGGCTGCTGTATCTGCAATACCCCAAAATTTCATATTGGCAGCAATGGCATTCTGGTAATGCCCCTCTGCTGTACCGCTTACTGCATACCCCCTTGCTGCTGCTTCGGCCAGTGCAAACTCTACTTCCGAATAGGTGCAGACGATACCGGGAAAATCAGGCGCATACACCCTGGTGCCGGGATACGAATACACCGTGAAATCGTTGCCAAAGGGCAAACCCAGTCCATAAGGCTTACCCTGGTAACTGCCGTCTCCCTTTGTGGGGCGGGCATATACAGGCAAGCGCGGATCTTTGAGTGAAGTCATAAAATCAACCAGCGTTTTACACATCACATAATCGTTGGGTATGCCGGTGCCGGATTGTTCGTTAAACGGGAACTGGTCGGGCGTGGTAGCGAGGTAAGGAAACAGCGCATCATCGCCTGGTTGCAGCACACCTGCAGCTGCAGCAGCTTCTACCACCTGTTTCGATTTCTCCGGTGCAGCATCAGCCATACGTATACCGATGCGCAGCTTCAGGGAGTTGGCCAGCTTGCGCCATTTGGTAAGGTTGCCCTGGTAAATCAGCTCCCCTGTTTTAAAGGTGCTTTTGGTAGTGTCGAATACAGCCACCTGTGCGTCGAGCTTTTGCACCAGGCTATCGTAAATAGCCTGCGCACTGTCGTAATGCGGCGTAAAATTATTAAGGCCGGTAAGTGCGTCGTGGTAAGGTACATTGCCGTACACATCGGCCAGTGTCTGGTACAGCCATACGCTGAGGATATTGGCAATAGCCGCCTCATTCGGCGATACCGCCGCAGCATTTACACTGCTTAACCGCACTACCTCCTGCAGGTTCGACAGTGCGCCGCTGTACAAGCCCCACAGGGTATTGTTGCAGGCCTCATCCAGCTTGTACTGGCTGTCGCTTTCCTTTTGGGTTTGCGACCAGTATTGGGAATATAACATGCCTATTTTTCCATTCACGAAGTTGTTGTACAATACATCCGATGCCGCTTTCTCCGCACCCGTGATCAATGCATCCGGCGGGGCGGTGGAGGGTTTGGTGGGGTCTGTATTCAATCCTGTAAAACCTTTGGTACAGGCCTGCAGCATACCTGCGAGTAATATACAGCCTGCAGTTATTTTGAGCAATTGTTGTTTCATAGTATGTGTTTTTCCGGTTAAAAGCCAACATTAAGGTTAACGCCATAGGTACGTGTAGAAGGCAGCGCACCGCCTTCCAGGCCCTGTATATTACTGTCTGAATTGATGATGTTTGATGGATCTACATTCGGTGCATTGCTGTGTATCAGCCAAAGGTTGCGGCCGTACAGTGATATTTTGATGGTGCGGCCTTTAATGGCTTTGGCCCATCTTTCAGGCAGCTCGTAGCCCAGGCGCACTTCGCGCAGGTACACATAGCTGGCATCGTACACATTCGCTGCGTTTACATTGGTGCCGAAGTTGTTTTTGAAATGATCTGCAGCACTGATGTGTTTGGTGCTCTCCTTGCCATCTGCCGTAACACCCACCGGCGTAATACCGGTTTCGCGTATGTTATTGGCTGCGGTTACATCCAGCAGACCCGATGCCAGGCCGTACATATTGGTGTACGAGAAGAAGCTGCCGCCGTTCTGGAAATCGATCAGCGCACTCAGTGAAATATGTTTGTACGTAAAGCTGTTGCTTACACCACCCACAAATTTGGGCTGCGTGCTGCCGATGATATGCGTGGCATCGGTAGGTACATAGTGGCCGCTGGTGTCCAGTATTTTGTTGCCGCCGGCATCACGCGTATAGTCGGTACCGGTTAGTACAAAGAGGGGCTGACCAACTATTGCAGCGGTAGATACGGAGTTGCGCCTTCTTTCTGTGCCTACAATATAACGGTCTACATCGGGGTTGTTGGGTACGTTCAGGGCCAGCAGTTTACTGCGGTTCATGGAGTAGTTTACGCCAATATCCCAGGTGAAGTTTTTGCTTTCTACAGGGCGACCGGTGAGTTCTATTTCCAGGCCCCGGCTTCTTGATTTACCAATGTTGGCGAAGTAATAATTGTAACCGCTGGTGGGTGAAACCTGCAAAGGCACAATCAGGTTTTTCGTAGTACGGCTGTACACAGTCGCATCCAGTCCCACCCTGTTGTTCAGGAATTTCAGCTCAAGCCCTGCTTCCACTTCCGTGCTTTTTTCGGGCAGCAGCTGGTTATTGTTGAGGTTGGGATCTTTGGCAATAATGGGGTTGCTGCCAAACAAACCGGGTATGCCATACGCCAGCTGTGTTCTGTACGGGTCGGTATCACTGCCTATCTGCGCCACACTTGCCCTGAACTTGCCAAACGAAAGCCATTTCCATTTCACCCAGTCAGAGAATACGGCCGATAAAGATGCTGATGGGTAAAAGTACGAGTTGTTGCCTGCAGGCAGGGTCGATGCCCAATCGTTGCGGCCGGTGAGTTCCAGGTATACGCTGTTCATATAACCAATTGTAACATCACCAAACACGGAATTAATCTGCTTGCGGAACAGGTATGGTGTGTAGGTAACACGTCCTGCTGCATTGCGGTAATTGTAAATATCCGGTACAATTAAACCCGTAAAGGTGCCGGTGTTGATTTCATCCCGCTGCTGCATGATGTTACCACCTGCTGTGGCGGTGATGTCAAATTTCTTACCGATGTCTTTGCGCACTGTTGCAAGAAACTGGTAGTTCAATTCCTGGAAAGTACGGTCTGTACGGGTATAACCGCCTGTCTGGTAATCTTTCGGTATGCGTTCTTCCTGCAGGGTGCTGAACTGGTCTAAGAACACTTTGCCTGATAAATTCAGCCAGCTGGTGGCTTTTACCTCAACGCCTGCCATACCAAACAAACGGGAGCGGTTATCGCTTTCATAACCTTTGTTGGCTGTCCAGTAAGGTGTGGTGGCCGATGCAGGTGTGGGGTCACTGAATGATTTGCGGTTCCAGCTTACCTGCGATCCATCGGGGAACTGGTAGTATTTCAGTTTGTCAATTTCCAGTTGCCGCTGGCTGTACAGGCTGAATACTTCTGTTGGGTTGGTGCCCGAAAAGCCGGTACCCGGGCGGCCTGTAGCCCTGTTCACCGAGTAGTTGGCACTGGCCAGTGCAGTAATGGCGCTGTTCACTTTATACGTACCGTTAAAGCCCAGGTTATTGCGGCTGTTGTTGGCATTGGGCAGCATAAACTTTTGCGAGAGGTTGCTGTACGACAAACGGAAAGTGCCCTTATCACTGCTGCCTCCCACGCTTACACTATTGGTAAACGTTAAGCCGGTTCTGTAAAAATCACGCACATTATCCGGCTGCGGCAGCCATTTACTGGTGGTTCCGAAGTAGGGATTGTTTTTATCCCTGTCAAATGAATAATACGGGCGTATCACCTGTCCTTTCAACTCAGGCCCCCATGATTCATCCGCAGCAAACTGCGGCATCAGGTCGTACCCGCCTTTTACCGGGTCGGTGTACGTGCCTTGTCCGCTTGCAAACTGTTCCGGGTTTTTGCTGTACCATAAGGTATCAAAAGAAGAGGCAACAAAATTCGGATCAGCGAGATTGGCACTGCCGCCGCCATACCTGTTCTGGTAACCGGGCAGTTTGTATACTTTATCCATCTGCGCGTTGAAGCTGTAGGTAATACCGAGTTTACCACCGCTGCCGCCGCCTTTCTTTGTTGTGATCAGCACTACCCCGTTCGATCCGCGGCTGCCGTACAATGCAGTGGCAGCAGCACCTTTCAGCACCGATACCTGGTCAATATCATCAGGGTTGATATCTTGTATGGGACTGCCGTAATCGTAACCGCCGCCACCGATCTGCTGGTTGTAGCTGGGTACCGGGTTGTTGTTGCCCATGAATATGCCATCCACTACAAACAAGGCATTGTTGTTTCCCGTGATAGATTTGTTACCGCGTATGGTTACCTTGGTTGAACCACCCATGGAACCTGAGTTACCATTGATCTGCACGCCGGACAAGCGGCCCTGCAATGCATTCACAAAATTGGTTTCCTTGGCCGTTTGCACCACATCACCCTTTACTTCCTGCACACTGTACCCAACAGCCTTGCCTTTTTTCGACAAACCCAATGCAGTTACTTTTACTTCCTGCAATTGCTGTGTGTTGGCGGCTGAGTTTAACTGT
This sequence comes from Deminuibacter soli, assembly GCF_003412455.1. GTDB lineage: Bacteria > Bacteroidota > Bacteroidia > Chitinophagales > Chitinophagaceae > Deminuibacter > Deminuibacter soli. The sequence goes on from NZ_QTJU01000009.1 coordinate 143,200, forward strand.
ACAGGCAGGGGCTTGTCAAATGCAGTGAGCACAACAGTTTTAGCCTCGTACCCTACGGCAGAAAACTTTACGGTTTCACCGGGTTTAAAAGGAATACTGAATGTGCCGCTTTCTGTACCGGTATAGCTTTTACCATTGCTGTACGTAACGTTTACAAATGCAATGGGATGGTTGGCAAAATCAGTTGCCGTTCCTTTCACCATCACTGAATCTCCTGTTTTGGAAGTATCAGGAACAGCAGCAGTTTTTGTACTGTCGTGCGGAACAGCTGCAGTGCTGTCATGTGGAGCATTTACCACACCTGTATCTTTCTTCAGCGAATCAGTTTGTGGTGTTTTTCCAACACCACTGCTATCTGCTGCAGGTGTTGCAGCTGCAAGCGGTGTAAACTTAAACTTGTTGCCTTCTGCAAACTGCACCTGGAAATTATCCATATCAGGCAGTTTGAAAGCACCCAGTTTTGCACTCTGGAAAATGATGATGATAGAATCACCTGCATTGGTTTTTAACGAGAACCTGCCGTCATCGGCAGTTGTGGCCTGGCTTTGCAGGGCCTTTGACTGAAGGGTGTAGCCAGACTGGGGTGTACCATCCAGGCCAAGCAGTTTTCCATTTACCGTTTTCGGTGAGCCCTGTGCCATAGCGAACAATGAAAAGAGCATACAGCAACAGGTTAGGACAGCGGACGTTTTTACAGGCATAGCGTAATAGTGGCTAGGTTAACAAAGAAATAATTCCGCTAAGCGACCAAAAACGTTGCCAAAGCTTAAGAAAATGGTTGAATGAATCCACTCACCCTCACGATATCGATTTCTTAAACTCCATCGAATCCGCCATAATATCGTTAAGATGCCTGTTCGTGTGATAGATGATGTATTTAAGCCAGTCCGTCACCGTCATATCGCCCAGGTATTGGTGCGGGTAGGTTTTATGGGTAATGGCAATTTCACCGCTCAGCAGTGCCTGCTTCAGCGCTTCGCGTTGCGGGGTAAAAATGGCTTCAAAACTGGAGTAGTCGGTAACAGCACCCTGCAGCTCCCGTAACTCTGTTTCGGTAATTTTAGGGCCTCCCTGGTAGTCAACTACAATCTGTTGCAGCCTGGCGTCACCGTATAATTCTTCGGTAGCTGCAACAGATGTGGTATCGCTTTTCAGCAAATTGATCGTGCGGTTGTCACTGATGCAGATGTGCTCCAGCAGGTCGGCGATGCTGCAGGTTTCTTCTTCTTTAAACAGTAATTCAGTAGCGGAGTATTTGTCAACAATATCCAGTGTGTTGCGTGTATTGTTATCGAGTTCGGCTAAGTAGTGGTTCAGATCCATGTGTTGTTGTTAGGTAGTTATTCAAAGGGCGGTACTGTAATGCAGGCTATTCAAGCCTTTTGTTGATGCGCTCATCAATCAGTTTAAACAGGTCTTCCGGTTTATAGGTACGCCAGTTTAAAATTTCCATGAGCTCTATATAGTAGTTGATCTTCTTTTTACGGAAATCATACTGCGAGGCTTCGGGCAGGTTCAGCAGCACAATCCAGCCGTTTTCGTCGGTTACTTCTTCAAACCATTCCTGGTAGTAGTCGCGGTCACCGCTGTGAAAATTCAGCACATTTTCGCCTACCAGGATGTATTTGGTAATGCCTTCCTTAAACAGGTGGTCAATTACATCACGCTTCAGCGTCATAATATCGTTTTCAATGGCATCGTTCCACTCGCCTATCAGTTCAATCACCACAAACTGCAATTCATAATCTGCATAAATAATTTTCAGGTACAGCGTGCGGCTGCCAAACTCATCCCATTGCGGGTGAATGTAATAGTTGTATACGGTTTGCGAAAATTCAAACTCGCTGTAGGTACGGCCAAAGAAGGGCGACCGCTGATCTTCTTCAGCGGTGTACATATGTCGCCAATTAAAAAATGGTTCTATATCATGCATACAGCTGCAAAGGTAACAATCTGCGAAAAAAAAAGTGCCATAGAATACTATGACACTTTTTATCATTATCTGGCATATACCCGCGCAGATAAACTGCACCCGGTATATTGGTTAACCATGATCGTGCGGCAGGGTTTGCTCGTTTTCGAGGGCTTTCAGTTTCAGCTCTTCGAGTTTCTTTTTGCTGTAACTCATTTTCGAAATCAATACAAACAATACCGGCACCACGAATATCGCCAGCGTGGTAGCCGCAAGCATGCCGCCCAGTACCGTAAAGCCGATGGTATTACGCGCCTGTGAGGCAGCGCCGGTGGCCAGTGCCAGCGGCATAATACCCAGGATAAACGCCAGGGAGGTCATGATGATCGGGCGCAAACGCAGCTGTACCGCCTGCAGGGTGGCATGGGTAATATCAATACCCCTGTCCACACGCTCCTTCGCAAATTCCACGATCAGGATGGCGTTTTTGGCTGCCAGACCGATAATGGTGATCATACCAATCTGCGCATAAATGTTATTGGACAAACGTGGTACAAACGTGAGTGCGAGGATGGCCCCCAGCAAACCGATAGGCACCGCGAACAATACTGAGAACGGAACAGACCAGCTTTCGTACAGCGCTGCGAGGAACAGGAATACGAATACTACCGATACCGTAAACAGCAGCAATGTACTGTTACCCGCAATAATCTCTTCGCGGCTAAGACCGGAGAACTCATAACTGTAACCGGCTGGCAGTGTCTGCGCTGCTACTTCTTTCAGCGCCTCGATGGCCTGACCGCTACTGAAGCCTGGTTTGGGTGTGCCGTTGATTTCAATGGAACGGTAAATGTTATAGTGTGATAACAACGCCGGCGCTTCTGTAAGGCGTGTAGTCACCAGCGCGTCCAGCGGAATCATATTGCCCTGGCTGTTGCGTACGTATATTTCGTGCAGGTTGCTCAGCGATGAACGGTAACTGCTGTCAGCCATCGTTACCACGCGGAAGTTGCGCCCGTACAGGTTAAAGTCATTGATATAACTGCTGCCCAGCATGGTGCTCATGGTAGCATATGCATCTGAGATAGATACACCCAGCTTCTTGGCCTTATCCCTGTCAAGGTCTACGCGGTAGTTAGGCGTATGCGTGGTAAAGAAGGTATAGGCGAGGCCTATTTCAGGGCGCTGGTACAACGCACCCAGGAATTTCCTTGCTACGTTTTCAAACACCTGCGCACTGTCTGTGCTGGTGGTTTGCTGCAGCTCGAACGTGAAGCCTGATGTTTGCCCCAGGCCCGGGATCGCCGGCGGAGCAATTGGCAGGATACGTGCTTCTTTAAGATCGCTGGTACGTTTTACGATTTCTGCAATTACACCCTGCAGCTGCTCTTCCTTGCTTTTGCGGTCATCCCAGGGCTTCAGGGCCACGAACATGGTACCCACGTTCGATTTATTGGAGAAGCTGATGGCATTCAAACCGGCCAAACCACCTACTACATTCACCGCAGGAATGCTCTGTACGCGCTGCATAATGTCTTTCAGCATAGCCACACTGCGGGCGGTAGAAGTACCTTCCGGCAATTCATATGTTACGAACATGCGGCCTTCATCTTCCGTAGGGATAAAGCCGGTTGGTTTTTTCGCAAACAGCAAGCCCAGGCCTACAAACAATACCAGCATCATGATGATCACATAACGGGTACCCCTGATCCATTTGGCTACACCTTTACCGTAAGCAAATGTTACCTTGCCAAACCACCTGTTAAACCGGTCGAAGAATTTCTCCAGGAAGTTCTTCCTGGCACCTGCTTCCTTGCTTGGTTTCAGCATCATGGAACAGAGTGCCGGTGTTAACGACAAGGCCACAAAAGCCGAGATAACCACAGACACGGCGATGGTGATGGCGAACTGCTGGTACAGGCGGCCTACGATACCGGGTGCAAAGCTCACCGGCACAAACACCGCAGCCAGGATAAGGGCAATGGCCACAACCGGGCCAGAGATATCTTTCATGGCCTTGTGGGTTGCCTCTTTCGGCGTCAGCTTTTCATGGTCTATATAATGTTGTACCGCTTCCACCACCACAATGGCGTCATCCACCACAATACCGATGGCCAGTACAAACGCAAACAGCGTAAGCGTGTTAATGGTAAAGCCAAAAGGAATAAAGAAGATAAAGGTACCGATCAGTGATACCGGGATAGCCAGTACAGGAATCAGTGTGGCACGCCAGTTCTGGAGGAACAGGAACACCACCAATGTTACCAGTATCAGCGCTTCCACAAATGTGTGCAGTACTTCTTCGATAGAAGCAGATACCACAGTGGCTGTTTCCAGCGGCACAGCATAATCCACATCAGGCGGAAAACGCTGCTTCAGCTCTTTCATGGTTTTGATGATACCGTTGTACGTATCAAGCGCATTGGCGCCAGGCGCCTGGTAAATAAGGATAAATGCGCAGGCTTTGCCATTTACAAGGGCATTGTTGCTATAATCGAATTTACCCAGCTCAACCCTGGCTACATCTCTCAAACGCACCAGGCTTCCATTGGCAGGCGTGGTACGAACGATGATATTTTCAAACTGCTCTTTTGTTTTTAAACGGCCGTTGGTTAAGATGGTGTACTCAAAGCTTTGTACCGTAGGCTGCGGGTTGCCGCCAATGGTGCCGGCTGCAATCTGCAGATTCTGTTCGCTCAGTGCAGCGGCAATATCCGTTGTGGTCATGTTCAGCGCAGCAAGCTTCTGCGGGTTCAGCCATACACGCATACTGAAGTCATCGGCACGGGTAATAATATCACCTACACCCTTCACGCGCAGCAAGGCATCTTTCAGGTAAATATTACTGTAGTTACCCAGGAAAATGGCATCGTGCGAACCCTTGGGCGAGTACAGGGCAAGGGCCATCATAATACTCGGGTTACGCTTGCGTGTGGTTAAACCCAAACGTTTTACCGCATCCGGCAGCGCAGGTTCGGCAATACTTACACGGTTCTGCACATCGAGCGTGGCAATGTTTACATCGGTGCCTATTTCAAAGTTTACGGTAATGCTGCTCTGGCCGCTGCTGGTACTGTTACTGCTCATGTACGTCATGCCAGGCGAACCATTGATCTGCGTTTCAATGGCTGTAGTAGTGGTTTGCTCCACGGTTTCAGCATCGGCACCTGTATATGTACCGGCCACAGATACGGTGGGCGGTGTAATATCGGGATACTGGGCAATGGGCAGTGTAGTGATGGAGATTAACCCCACCAGTACAATTACGATCGAAATTACAATCGCTGTAACCGGTCGTTTTATAAAAGTATCTGCTATCATTTTTTAACATCTTTTACGTGCGCAGCAGCTGCCTGCTTTTGCACGGCTCATGGTTGATGAATAGGTCTGTCTTATACTACACGCTATCTTATTTTTTCTGACCGCCGGCTGCAGCAGCACCGGGTGCCTGCGGAGCAGCTGTGGTTATCTCAGCACCTTCATGCAGGTTTTGCATACCCTGCACCACTACTTTCTCATCGCCTTTCAGGCCGGTTTTTATAATCACATTGGTACCCAGCTGTTTGCCCACTGTTACTTTGGTCTGGTGTACTTTGCTGCTGTCGCCCACTGCGTATACAAAAAACTCACCCAGCTGCTCGGTAATGGCATTGTAAGGAATAATGACAGATGGTATAGAGCTGTTGTTGCGCACACGCACCGTAGTGTTCATACCGGCACGCAGCAGTTTCTGGGTGTTGGGAAATACCAGGCGGGTTTTGATGGTTGCAGTCTGCGGGTCAACGGCACGGTCAATAAAGCTGATGGTGCCGGGATATTTGTATACATCACCTGCAAATGCGATGGTAAAAGTTGAATCTTTGGCACTATTGCTTTTCTGCTGCAGTTGTGCAAAGCGGTAAATCTCGCTCTGGTCAACCACAAAGTCAACCGCCATCGGGTCATCGGTAGAAACAGTATTCAGTACCGAGGTGCCTGCAACCACTGAAGTACCTACTTTCACCTGCGAAATACCGATGGTACCGGTGAAAGGCGCGGTAATGGTAGAGAAGCGTACATTGGCCTGTACAGAACGTACGGTAGCTTTGGCAGCATCTACCTGTTTCTGGGCTGCAGCGAGTGCGGCATCTGCATTATCTACCTGCTGTTTGGCTATCGCATCATTTTTGTCCAGTTCGTGGTAGCGGTCGGCATCTTTCTGCGCTTTCACCAGGTTGGCTTCCTGCACTGCCACATTGGCCACTGCCTGCTGGTAATTGGCATTGTACACCTGCTCGTCGATGGTATACAGTTTTTGCCCCTTGGTTACCTTGTCACCATCTTTAAAAAAGATACCCGTAACATAACCCGTAACCTGCGGGCGTATTTCAGTTTGATTCAATGCTGTAACAGTGCCGGGATACTCATCGTTATACACAGCATGAATGGTTGTTGCATCTGCAACCTTCACCGGTACAGCTTTGGGCGCCTGCTGTTGCTGCTGAGCATTTTTATTACCACAAGCTGCCAGAGCCAACATGCCAATCATTACAGAACCTGACCAACGTACATTTTTCATATTAAGAGATAGTTTACGCATGAATGAATTGTTGTGATGTTTTTCTTAAGGGTTAATGGTGCCAAGTGCTTTCTGCACGTCAATTTTGCTGCTCAGTACCTGGTACAATGCATTGGTATAGTTTACCTGTGCAGTGCGCAGGTCTGTTTCCGCATTTACTACTTCAATGTAGGCCTTCACACCCGAGCGGTATTGCAGGTTAATGGTGTTGTACACTTCCTGCGCCAGGTCAAGGTTATCTTTCAGAATGTTGTAGTCGCTGAGGTTGCTTTTGTAAGCGCTCAGTGCTGCCACATACTGTGTGTTTACATTGTTTTTCAGGTTCTGTATATCCCAGTCAACCCTTTGCAGCTGCAGTTTTGCCTGCTTAATTTCCTGCGTGCGTTTACCACCCTGGAATATCGGGAACTTGAGTGATACGCCTGCGTACGAGTTGGGCAGGTTGTCACCATATAATTTGGAGAATCTGTTGTCGAGATAGTTGGCATTGTAGTCGGCAAAGGCGCTCACTTCTGGAATAAAGCTCCATTTGCTGTATTTAACCTGTGCTTCCTGCAGCTGGCGCTGTGTTTGCAGCAGCTGGTATTCGATGCGCTGGTCGTACCGTACGGTTTGCAGGGTATCGAAGAAGACTTCATTTGCCAGTTGCACAGAATCGTAATGCAGCTTCAGCTGCAGGCTGTCCGGGTAGCCCATTTCCAGTTTCAGGCTGGCGTATTTGGCTTTCAGTTGTTCTTCCCCGCTTTTCTTCTGGGCTTTGGCATTGTTCAGGGCTATGCTGGCACGCTTGTAATCGGTTTTATCAACCACACCGCCCTGGTATTGGTTATAGGCATCTTTATAGCTGCGTTCAAGGCGTACAATATCTTCATCTACCAGCCGTATCTGCTGGCTGGTAAGCAGCACGTCAAAAAATGCCTTGCTTACGTTGGCCGCAATATCAATACGGTTGCTGGCTGTGTTTTGTTTGGCCTGTGTACGCACGGTTTTAGCAGTTCTGCTGGCAAGCAGTACATCCCTGTTAAACAAGGTCTGATCCAGTGTAAACTGCCCGGCAGAGACGTTCTTGGTGCCAGACTGTATGGTTTGGCCATTGAACACAATTTTCTGCAGCTGGAAATTGTGCTGCAGGCTGTAATTGAAATTTACCTGCGGATACCAGTCTGCCAGCCTGCCCTTGATCTGCGATTCGGTGATCTCTTCGTCAATCTCCGACTGCCTGGCAATGGGCTGGTGAACCAGTGCGTACTGCACACAATTTTGCAAGGTAGCTTCCGATGGTAAAGAATCGTTCCTGGTTTGCGCTTGTAATAATGAAAATCCGCTCCCTATCAAAAGGAACGACATTGTGTACATTGATCGTTTCATAAGTTCAATAATATCCGGTTTATTCAATTAAATCCCATTTACATTAATCGGCAGCAGGCTACAGGCTTAGATACTAAGCAGTCGAAACTTCAGGTTTTGTTTCTCTAAGGAAGAGTGCTGCAAATGTAAGGTGATTCCTCACAATAAATCAAACGTTTGTTTAATAATATTTATAGTCGGCCACAGTAGCGCTTTGTTATATTAAACTATTTTCTCATATTCAAAAGGGGATGGATACTTAACAGAAACAACATTTGTATCCTGTTGCTTGTGAAATTAATAAGTTTAGTCGACCCGCGGAAATCCCTGCGCTAATTACATTTCAGCTCCTGTGCCCTCTCACCCTTTCACCATTAATTTCTCGTGTTTATACATCTCAAACCGCTTATTGTTGTACATAAAAAAGCCACCCGCAATAATAATTGCGGGTGGCCTGTTATAAAATAGGGTGCTGCTGTTTATTTGTGCAGCTGAATCTTATCCAGTTTTACATTCTTGCCCGGACTAAGTGTAATGTTGCTCACTGTTGTATCGGCATAACCGTTCGATGCATTGACGAATACATTGTAGATACCTGCAGTCAGGGCGCGCACTTTAAATTCCCCGCCGGGGTTGGGCAATGCATAGGAAGTATCGCCATTGTTGTTGTACACCGTAATCACGGGGAATGCACTCATGGGTGATACCTTGCCCTGTATGCTGCCGGTTGTTTTGGCAATAAACCAGTGCAGTACCGGGTTCAGGTAAAACATGCCGTCGCGCACTTTGATGATAGAACGTGCAATGTCAAAGTCAAGCCACAGGCGGCATCTGCCACTTTCAAACTGTTCAAATTCATCGCCGCGGAATTTCAGCAGTATGGTGCCGTTAAAGGCAGCAGGCAGGTGCAGCGGGTAGGTTACGCTGTCTTTCACCAGGCTGTTTTGCGTGCCCAGCTGAATTTTGATATACTTGATTTTTCCCTTGGGCACATTGCCTTGCGCAAACAGCGTATCAAGCCCGTTGCGCAGGGAAAGAATATCGTACACACCGGCGCGTATCTGCAAATCATCCCACACGCGGCAGCTATCGCGGTTATCGTTGCCCCAATCGTTCCACTGACTGTTGCTGCAGGTATCAACCAGCACCTGTACCGATTGAATGTCTACATACACATTGTCGAAGAACCCGGGATCATCCGTTAAATATAAGGACACGGCCTGCTTGCCTGCAGGCGGAAGATTTTGTTGCGATGATTCATTTTTAGAACAGGCAATCAAAGCAACCGCAATTGTAATGGCCGCAGCAGCCATTCCCTTGAACAGGTTTGTAGTTTGCATACAGTAAATGTTTAAAAGTAGAATTGGGTTATAACCGCTTTAATTTATAATGAGGAAAGTTGATTTGCTTTTAGCGAAATCTGTGCCAGGGTTGGGTTTGGAGGTTCGATGGTTTAATAGCTTGATGGTTCAATGGTTCAATTGTTCAATGGTTCAAATAAAAACCCGCTACGATAGTCTCAACCTATCGGTTCCCAATCTGATACTCGCTCTAATTTAATACTCGCGCCAACTGACGACTGACGATTCGGCTCGCTTAGATAGTCTCGACGTGTCGATTCTCGATTCTCGATGTTTTCCCGCTCACAACTCAAGATTCGGCTCGCTTAAATAGTCTCGACGTGTCGATTCTCGATTTTCGATGTTTCCCCGCTCATGTTTCTTCCAGATCCCGCTATCGCTGCTTCCGTTGCCTGACCGTTTAAAACGTTGCGCTGTTCGCTGCATTTTCAACAAAGCAGCGACAAAGCTGTTATTCCATCTATATGAAGCTGCTGATAACAGGCGCCAACGGATACATCGGTCAACGTCTTATTCCCGCATTGCTGGCACAGGGACATGAACTATACTGCTGCGTACGCAGCCGCAGGCGGTTTGAACAGGAGCATGCAGCAGAAAATATTCATATCATCGAAATAGATTTCCTGCAACCGCCCGCCCATCCTGCATTCCCCGCAGATATTGATGCTGCTTTCTTCTTAATTCATTCCATGAGCACAGGGGCCGATTTCAGTGAAAAAGAACTGCGCGCCGCCACCAACTTTGTACAGCAACTGAATGCCACCAGCTGCAAGCAGGTTATTTATTTAAGTGGCATCAGCAATGAAACACATTTGTCGCAACACCTGCAATCCAGGCTGGCAGTGGAACAGGAACTGGCTAAAGGACCCGTGCCCTTAACCGTACTGCGTGCCGGTATAATTGTAGGCTCGGGCAGCGCATCGTTTGAAATTATACGCGACCTGGTAGAAAAGCTGCCTGTGATGGTAGCGCCGCGATGGCTGAATACACTTTGCCAGCCTATTGCCATACGCAACGTGATCGAATTTTTAACCGGCGTGGTGCTGCGTGAAGACACCTATCAGCAGAATTTTGATATCGGCGCGCCGGAAGTACTTTCCTACAAACAAATGCTGCTGCAGTTTGCAGAAGTCCGGCATTTAAAAAGATGGATCATCACCCTTCCGTTTATGACACCGCGTGTGTCTTCTTTCTGGCTGTATTTTATTACATCCACCTCCTATCCCCTGGCCATAAACCTAGTGAACAGCATGAAGGTAAATGTCACCTGCCGCCCCAATAACCTGGCGCAGCAACTGGGCATTACCCTGCTGCCCTACAAATCGGCCGTGCAGCTGGCTTTTGAGAAAATAGAACAGCAACTGGTGCTCAGCAGCTGGAAAGACGCTTTCAGCGCCTTCAACACCCGCACCGATGTAATGCAATACGTAGAAGTGCCCACCTTCGGCTGCTTTATGGACGTAAAATGGCTGCCCATTACCGGCGACGAACAGCAGGTGCTGAGTAATATTTGGAGCATTGGCGGCGAAAAGGGCTGGTACTACGGCAATACCCTGTGGCGCGCCCGCGGGTTTATCGACAGGGCTTTTGGCGGCGTAGGATTGCGCCGTGGCCGTACCAGCGCCACACAGATACACCCGGGCGATGCGCTGGATTTCTGGCGCGTGCTGGTGGCAGACAAGCAACGCAAACGCCTGCTGCTGTTTGCCGAAATGAAGGTACCCGGCGAAGCCTGGCTCGAATTCCGCATTATGCGCAGAAGCAACCAGCTGCAACTGCGCCAGACCGCCACTTTCCGCCCGCGCGGGCTATGGGGCAGGCTGTATTGGTACAGCATGCTGCCGTTTCACTATTTTATATTTAACGGCATGATTAACAGCATTGTAAAAAGCAAATAGCCCAAACGGCTGTAACCCGCTCCCCCACTGCATTTGCTAAATTTTGTAATACAGGCAACTTATTGTATGGCGCATCGTTTGAATAAGTATAAAAACTTCTATTATGCCGGTATTACAAAACATCCGTGCCCACTCGCTGCACCAGCCCAGGTGGCTTACGCTGCTGCGGATTGCCCTTGGCGCATTACTGTTTATTAAAGGCATTGCCTTTATCAGCGACAGCTCCAGGCTGGAAACCTTGCTGCAGGGCACCAGGCTGGCACACGCCAATACAGCCCTGCTTTCAGGCGTTATTACCTGGGCCCACCTGCTGGGCGGCTTTTTTATACTGATTGGCTTAATGACACGTATTATGAGCATCCTGCAGATCCCTATCCTGCTGGGCGCCATCTTTATCGTGAATCTGCCCCATTTTACCATGAACAACGGCTCTGAACTGGCGCTGGCGGTTATAACGCTGGTACTGCTGGTAGTATTCGTAATTGAAGGCAGCGGCCGTATTTCAGCAGACGAATATTTCAGAACCTACTACAAGGCGGGACTGAACAATAATATCCAGTTGTAAGGTGGTGGCAGCAGGGCTGCAAGTTTGGGGCACATAGCTTTTAGCGTGTGTCGCCGCCTGTGGCTGTGTCCTCACAGCCACCAACCCAAACATACATGCCGGTGAGGACACCGGCATGGGCCCTTTCCCGCCTGTGGCTGTGTCCGCACAGCCACCAACAGACATACATGCCGGTGAGGACACCGGCATGGGCCACTTTCCCGCCTGTGGCTGTGTCCTCACAGCCACCAACCCAAACATACATGCCGGTGAGGACACCGGCATGGGCCCCTTTCCCGCCTGTGGCTGTGTCCTCACAGCCACCAACCCAAACATACATGCCGGTGAGGACACCGGCATGGGCCACTTTCCCGCCTGTGGCTGTGTCCGCACAGCCACCAACCCAGACATACATGCCCGTGAGGACACCGGCATGGGCCCCTTTCCCGCCTGTGGCTGTGTCCGCACAGTCACCAACCCAGACATACATGCCGGTGAGGACACCGGCATGGGCCCTACCGAAATTAGCACCCGCTCAGATCACTCACGATTGACGGCTCACGATTGCCGATTTCCCTATCTTAGCGCAAACCAACGCAACATGACTAAATTGTTCTTGCTGGGCATGGCAACCCTATGCTGTTTACACACGCAGGCCCAGCAACTTGTGTACGAATTCAGCGCCCCCAATGCCGTTCACCACGAAGCCCGCATCAGTGTTACCGTGAAAGACGCCCCTACCGGCGCACCACTTTTGTTCAGGATGAGCCGCTCTTCGCCCGGCAGATACGCCACGCATGAATTTGGCAAAAACGTTTACGATGTACAGGTAACCGATGAATCAGGTACTGCGCTGGCCTTTACCAAACCTGACGGTGATGTGTACCGCGTGGCCAATTACACGGGATATGTGCAGCTTACCTATACCCTGTTTGGCAATTATGCAGATGGCACCTATGCAGGCATTGACGCCACGGGTTATCATTTAAACATGCCCGCTACCTTTATGTGGGTGAAGGGACTGGAGAATGCCCCCATCACCATCCATTTCAATACCCCGGCAGATTCGGCTTTTACCATCGCCACCCAACTGCTGCCCGGCAAGGATGAGCATACATTTACCGCACCCGGCCTGCAGTACTTTATGGATTCGCCTGTTAAAATAGGCAAGCTGAAGTATACCGGTTTCACACTCAATAACCCCGACAAAACTGCCTGCCAGTTTCGCATTGCCTTCGACGGAACAGACAATGACAACCAGCTCGATGCCTTCGGCGAAAAAATAAAACAGATTGTAACACAGGCCCAGGCTGTATTTGGTGAAACGCCTGCTTATGACCAGCACCGTTATACCTTTCTTGCAAGCATCAACCCGTATGTAAAGGGCGATGGTATGGAGCACCGCAACTCTACCATGATCTCTATTCCCGTTGCGTTTGACGGATCAAACCGCTTGCTGGGTGTATTTGCACACGAGTTTTTTCACTGCTGGAATGTAGAGCGCATTCGTCCTAAAACCATTGAGCCGTTCAACTTTGAAAAAAGCAATGAGAGCGATGGCCTGTGGCTTGCTGAAGGTTTTACGCAGTATTACGGCGAACTGCTCAAAGAACGCGCCGGTTTTACCACGCCTGCCGATTACTGCAACACATTATCGGGTCTTATCAATGCCAAGCAAAACACACCGGGAGCAAAATATTACAGTCCCATTGAAAGCAGTCAGCATGCAGTGTTTGTTGATGCAGGTGTATCGATAGACCAGACCAACTACCCCAACATGTTTACCAGTTATTACATGTATGGCGGAGCCACAGCACTGGCACTGGATCTTACCTTGCGCAGCCGCTTCAATACAACACTGGATAACTACATGCGTGCCTTATGGAAGAAATTCGGCAAAACAGAAATCGCCTATACCATGGACGGACTGCAGCAGGTGCTGGCAGAGGTAACAGGCGACAAAGCTTTTGCGGCTTCTTTCTTCAAACAATACATTCACGGGCATACATCATTTGATTATGCACCGCTGCTGGCAAATGCAGGTATGCAGCTGGTTGCCGCAGAGCCCGGTAAAGCATGGCTGGGCAATGTGCAGTATACCACCGGCAAAAACAATGAACTGATCATCAGCAGCAACACGCGACGCGATACCCCTTTTTATATGGCTGGTATCGACAATAGCGACACATTGTTATCGGTTGATGGCAGGGAAGTACATGCTGAAAAAGACATGGATGCCATACTCGCTGCACACAAACCCGGCGATGTTTTGCCTGTTATATACAAACATCGTGATATAACCATGAAAGTAACGGTTACTTCTGCGCAAAACCCGCAGTACAAAGTATTATTGCGCGAAACGGCAGATAATTCAGGCAATATTTCCCCAACTGAGCAACAATTCCGAAGCAACTGGCTAGGAAAGAAATAATTGCACGGAATGCTTCGGTCTGTTTGTCAATGGCTTAACCGTTACACAAATCAATCATAACGCAGCATCTATCTGTTTGGCATGAATTTTCTCTGTGCTAGGACGGACCTCCAGGCAACCATGAGAGGTCTGTTTTCTCCACATAAAAAATAACGTATGAAAAAAAGATTGATGACACTTGCAATTGTATTGGTGGCTTGTACCTGCACCGCAGTAAATGCCCAGATACAACGCGGGAATGTATTGATTGGCGCCGATCTCGCGAATTTCAACTTTGGCCTTAACCATGGTGCCGCTACCAACATTAACCTTACTCCAAAAGCCGCCTGGTTTATTAAAGACAATCTTGCGCTGGGTGCTTTTGTACATTTTGGATTGCAAACAGCGAAAGATGCACCAACTTATACCACCTATGGTGTTGGTCCGCTCGCCAGGCTTTATGTTAACAAAATAAACAACACCAATATCACAGTGCTTAAACATACCCTCTTTTTTGTGGAAGGAAATGTAGGCCTTGAAGGCACCAATATATCAAAAGGCGGTGGCAGTACTAATGGACTGGGTTTGGGTATCGGACCTGGTTTGGCCTACTTTATAACACCAAACATTGGTTTGGAAGGCTTACTGAAATACAACGGTGTGGTGGGTTTTGGCTCCAGCACAACTTCAAGCGCATTAAACCTGAACATCGGTTTCCAGATTTACCTGTCAGGTGCAAGGGTTAAAGCTGCTTCGAAGAACCAGCAAAACATGTAATATTTTTATAAGACCGGAAAGCACATGCAGCAATAAACAGCAGCAGCTTTCCGGTCATTTTGTTTTTAACAGATTATATTTGATAAAACATCGTTTTACCGAATTAACGTCGTATCTTTGCCGCGTCAGTTTGAGTAACACAGCATTTTAGTAATTGAACGGTCTATCTCTGCTACGCATTTTCTGCTAATAGTGATGCTTCTTTACACTCCTGTTTTCTCAGCTTATCAGCTCATTCATTTTATTAATTATCAGTACATAGTATGAACATTTACGTTTCAAACTTAAGCTTCAACGTTGAAGATGATGACTTAAGGGGATTTTTTGAAGAGTATGGCGAAGTAGTTTCAGCCAAAGTTATTAAAGACAAATTCACTAACCGCAGTCGTGGTTTCGGTTTCGTAGAAATGGCTATCGACGCTGAAGCGCAGAAAGCTATCGAAGAACTGAACGGTGGTATGGTTGAAGGAAGGGCTATCAATGTTACTATTGCTAAACCAAGGGAAGAAAAAACCGGCGGTAACAACGGCGGTGGCAACAGGCGTTCTTTCTCAAACAGCAAATGGTAATAGTGATCAACTATTCATCAGTATCCTGAAAATATAAAGGGATTTCCGCTTCTGCAAAGAGGCAGGAATCCCTTTAGTCTTTTTAGGGCCAACCCACTACCCTTACACCTTCACACTGCAAAGTGATCCCTAAACCTATGTACCTGCAGTATGCAATGCTTTGCGTTTTTCTCCTGCGTATTGTTGCGGTAAATGAACACTGCTGCTGCCCCAACCGCAGAGAAGGAAATGCTTTTCCCCACACTTCAATACGCCTTCCCTCCACACATCAATCAATTGCCCCCATTGAACAATTGAACTCTTGAACAATTGAACTCTTGAACAATTGAACTCTTGAACAATTGAACTCTTGAACAATTGAACTATTGAACTATCAAACCATTGAACAATTTAACATGTAACAGATACATCAAAAAGATGCATGTTTTTTTAACCAAAAGCCTTTATTTTGGTACAACAAAACAGCAGCATGAACATAGGGGAAATAAAACAGCAGCTAGCTAAAAAGACAGTTGAATTCAGAACAGGCGGATTTAAACCCGGCGATGCAGCTACAGAAAGCTGGATAGGCAATGTATACCTGTACAAAGAAGCAGAAGAGATACCACTCAACAGCGAGGGCGACGTAATGTATCCCCTGCTGCAATTACACGTGGCCTCACTCCCCTATATTCCCGAAGCATTGAAGAACACCGCAGTCATCACTGTTTTTGTTGGATATGATGAACCAATCGACAGCCACACACCACAAGGCGATGGCTGGGTATTGCGCGAATACACCGCAGCTGATCAGCTGGTGGTAAAACGCTGGGTACATCCCGAACCCCTGTTCAAAACATACCCGCTTAAACCCGGCAATGCAGAAGATGATTTCCCGGTATGGGACGATCCTGCATTCCCTTCAGCTATTATCACTGCCATTGAAACACTCGAGGAAAAAGAAGAAATCAGCAATTACTACGATGCAGTAAACCTGCACTACCACCATAAACTGGGCGGCTACCCCAGCTTTCAGCAGGCACACAACGGCTTTGATGAAGGCTTTGAATTCATGTTCCAGATTGCCCCCGACGATAAAGCCGGCTGGCCCATCGAAGACGACAACAATCTTTACTTCACCAAAAACGCACAAACAGGAGAATGGAAGGTGTATGCGGAGTATGACTAGTGAGTGGTGAAAGCCGGTGAATAGTGAGTGGGTGAATAGTCAATAGTGAATAGTGAATAAATACAAACGCCGTTGCCGGTGTCCCCACCGGCAACCTTAATAGCCGTAGCAAAGATTCAGCGCATTCCGCGTTTTTCGCCCCGTAGGAGCTCCTGTGAAGCGAGAGACGCTACCGCAGCGTGAAGCTTGCAGCTCGTAGCTCGAAGCTTGCAGCTGTATTACCAGCTTCTTCCGTACTTTTGCAGCAATGCAAACAAATTTCTCTACCGAACAAATACTGGCCAACCTGAACATCGATGCGCTGAATGCTATGCAGGAAGCATCCATGGAAACCAATGCCGGTAACAATGATGTAGTGCTGCTTTCAGCCACCGGCTCGGGCAAAACACTGGCCTTTTTGCTGCCTATATTGCAACGCCTTGACTTCTCCCGCAAACACCAGACACAGGCGCTGATTATCGCTCCTTCCCGCGAACTGGCCTTGCAGATAGAAAAAGTGTTCAAGCAAATGGGCACAGGCTTAAAAATCACCTGCTGCTACGGCGGACATTTACGTGAAACCGAAGAAAACAACCTGCAGCAGCCTCCGGCCGTCATTACCGGTACACCCGGCCGCCTTGCAGATCATATACGCCGCGGCAACATTCAAACAGATACCATAGAAACACTGGTTCTCGATGAGTTCGATAAATCTGTTGAACTGGGTTTCCAGGAAGAGATGTCGTTTGTTATCGGCTCCCTGCCTGCCATTAATAAACGCATACTTACCTCTGCCACACCAGCCGTGGAAATACCTGCATTTATTGGTCTGCAGAACGAAACTGTGCTCGACTTTTTACCTGATCAGCCTGTTTCAGAACGACTGGCGCTGAAAAAAGTTCTGTCACCCGACAAGGATAAAATAGACACCCTGTTCCGCCTTATCTGCGCACTGGGTAACCGACCTACCATTGTTTTCTGTAATCACCGTGAATCGGTTGAACGCGTAAGCGAACTGCTGGCAGAGAAAGGCATTCCCAACGAATTTTACCACGGCGCTATGGAACAGCGCGACCGCGACAGCGCTTTGTGCAAGTTCCGTAATGGCACCGCCTTCCTGCTCATTACCACCGATCTCGCTGCACGCGGACTGGATATTCCTTTTATCCGCTACATTATTCACTACCACCTGCCTGCCACGAAGGACATCTTCACGCACCGCAACGGCCGTACTGCCCGTATGGAAGCCAGCGGCACCGCAATACTGCTGCTGAGTGGTGAAGAAAAAATACCTGCCTATATTGAGGAAGACGTGGAAGAAATGATGTTGCCTGATACAGTAGAACTGCCCGAAAAAACCAAGTGGACCACCCTGTTTATCGCAGCCGGTAAAAAAGACAAGGTAAACAAAATAGATATTGTTGGCTTCTTAAGCCAGAAAGGACAACTGAAAAAAGAAGATATCGGCCTGATAGAAGTAAAGGATTTCTTCTCTTTCGCCGCCATCCGCAAAAGCAAGGCCAGCACCACGCTGCACCTGGTGCAGCAACATAAAATCAAAAACAAGAAGGTGAAAATTGAAGTAGCCAAGTAGAGAACAGCTGCAAGCTGCGAGCTGCAAGCTTTTAGCAGATAGCGTATAGCGGTTAGCCCGCAAGGTACACGCCGCCTGCGGCGTATGGACTAAGCTAGTTGCCGGTGGGGACACCGGCAACGGCATTTGTATTTATTCACTATTGCCCATTCACTATTCACCCACTCACCACTCACCACTCACCCACTCACCACTCACCACCGCCCTGGCTCACGCGCGCCATTCAAAGAAAAACGTACTTCCGATGCCTGGCTCTGATACTACGCGTATTTTGCCGCCTTGTTCTTCTACCAGCATTTTCAGGATATTCAAACCTACACCGGTACTGCTCTCCTGGCCCTGTGCCTTGTTCTGCGTGGTTTCAAAGAGTTTGAAAATACGCTGCTGATCGGCTTCTGCTATACCGGGGCCATTGTCTTTTACAAAAAACTCGTAGAAGTCACCCTTGCGTACTGCACCCACTTCGATAGCGCCTTCCGGTTTGTCGATGTATTTGATGGCATTACTGATCAGGTTTTGAAATACCTGCTGCAGTTTAAGACGGCGGGTTTTAAGCGTGGGTAAATCGGGCGATGCAGTGATCTTAATATGTTTGGGCGGAAACAGCAGGTAAGCGATCTGGTGTACCAGTTCCTGCACATCCACTTCTTCTACCGTTTGCTGCGTGGCGCTCTGGCGTGAGTACTCGAGAATAGAGTTAATCATGTCAGACAGGTGCATCGACGCCTGCGACAGCATCTCTACATTATCCTGCAACTCCGGGTGCTGCCGTACAACATCATCTGTCTGCATCAGCGAGAGAATAGTAATTACAGCAGAGAGCGGTGATTTAAGATCATGTGATACGATATATACAAACCGTTCCAGCTGTTTGTTGATGCGTTCTACTTCAAGCAGGGAGTTCTTTAACCCCTGCTGGTAAAAATACAGCTGTTCAAATACGTTAACCTTGGCCTGGGTAATATGTATGTCCAGCGGCTTTTGCAGGTAATCTACCGCGCCCTGGCTAAAACCCTTCAGCACATATTGTTCATCCTTGTTAATGGCTGTTACAAAGATGATGGAGATATCTTTTGTTTTGGGATTTGATTTCAGCAGCCTGGCAACTTCAAAGCCATCCATTTCCGGCATCTGCACATCGAGCATAATCAGGCCCACGTCATCATTCTTCAGCACATGCTTCAGGGCTTCATTGCCGGATGTGGCTTTTACAAAACGTCTCCCCTCCTGCTCCAGCATGTCTTCGAGGGCGAGCAGGTTTTCCTCCCTGTCGTCAACAAGCAGTATTTTGAATTCTTTGGGGGTTTGTGCGCTCATGATGTTTGCTGTTTACTCAACGGTTAATTGATGCAGGTATTCTACAATTTTCTCCGGTGCCATACTCTTTACTTTCGCGTTTTTTTCGATGGCAGCAACCGGCATGGCAGGGTACTCGCTGGTTTCAGGACTTTGGGCGATGGCTACTCCGTTGGCAGCCACTACGGCTTCCATTCCGTCGGCACCGTCCTGGTTGGCGCCGCTGAGTAAAATGGCAATTGTTTTGGGACCGAACACACGCACTACACTTTCAAAACTCACATCAATAGACGGGCGGCTGTAGTGCACGGGTTCTGAATAATCGAGGCTGAATGTTTTATCTGCTTCTACCAGCAGGTGGTAATTCTGGGGCGCAATATAAACATGTCTGCGTTTGATTGCTTCCTTATCTTCCGGTTCTTTTATTTTTTGTGTTTGCTGCACACTCGCCAGTATGCCCTGCAAATCGCTGGCTACATTTTTAAGCCGGTGCAGCACTACAATAACGGGTATGGAGAAATTAGGCGGCAGGTTTTCAAGCACCTGCAGCAATACCGGCAAACTGCCTGCAGAGCCGCCGATCACGATAATATGGTCTATTGACGTGGGCATCAATCGCTACTTTTTACGCTTGAATATTTTGGCTGTTGCATCCACGGTTTCAAATTTATCCCGCAAATCGGTAAACAGCAACGATTCCTTCATACCCAGGGCCAGGTAACCCATGGGGGGAAGACTGTTGTAAAACAGGTGAAACACGTGGTTCTGCAAGGTTTTATTAAAATATATCAACACATTGCGGCAACATACCAGCTGAAATTCATTAAACCCCTGATCGGTCACAAGGTTGTGCTGCGAGAAAACAATATTCCTGCGCAGGTCTTTCCGGATCAGTGCATTTTCATACCGTGCTGTGTAATACGTTGAAAAGTCTTCTTTACCGCCGCTTTGCTGGTAATTGGCCGTATAATCTTTCATGTAGTGCATAGGCACAATGCCGCTGCGTGCTTTTTCAATATTGGCCGGGTTAATATCGGTAGCATAAATCACTGCCCGGTTCAGCAGCCCGGCTTCTTCGAGCAGTATGCACATGGAGTATACCTCTTCGCCCGAACTGCAGCCAGCATGCCATATTTTGATAATAGGATACGCGGCCAGTTTGGGCAGCACCTTCTCCCGCAGGGAATGGTAAAATGCCGGGTCGCGGAACATTTCCGTCACATTCACCGTAATGGTTTGCAGGAAATAAGCAAAGAACGCCGGCTCGTTGGTTAAATGAAACCGCAGGTCGTACACGGTTTTGATGCGTGCAGTATCCATAAAACGCAGCACGCGCCGTATAAGCGATGCACGGGAATAATTGGAGAAATCATACCCATAATTATTCCTGATCACAAGCAATACATCGTCGAGGTCGGCAGCAGATATGTCTATCTTTTCCTTCATTATTGTGTTAACCAAACGCGCATAAGCGATAATAAACGGTTCAAATCAACCGGTTTTGTAATATAATCTGATGCTCCTGCCTCTATGGTTTTTTCACGGTCGCCTGTCATGGCCTTGGCGGTTAGTGCAATCACCGGCAGTTTGGTGAGGTTTAAATCTGCCCGCAACCTGCGTGTTGCTTCATAGCCATCCATTTCAGGCATCATAATATCCATGAGAACGATATTGATTTGTTCATTGCCCCTGAGTATGTCCAGCGCCTCCTTACCGTCACTGGCAGTGATCACATCCATCTGCTGCTCTTCCAGTGCGGTGCTCAATGCAAATACATTGCGCATGTCATCATCTACCAGCAATACTTTTTTGCCTTTGAGGATATTGTTATCGGCCAGGGTAATGTTTTGTTTCGCAGCCGGCTGGTCATCGGCTTCCTGAACCTTATACAAAAACAATTCCATTTCATCGAGCAGCCTGTCTTTTGAATAAGATGATTCCCTGATCACCACGTTGGCTACTTTCTTCAGTTTCATTTCATCGGTGGGTGAAATATCTTTATCGAGGTAAATAATCACCGGTATGGCGTCCTTTTCCACTTTGGGCTGCAGGCGCTCCAGGTCTTTCAGTCCCTGCTGTATGTCTTTGCCAATGTCGGCAATAATGCAGTCGAATTTCGTTTTCTCTGCAGCCTGCAGTGCTTCCGCTACATTGGCAGCGTATACGCATTCCACATCAAAATGGCGTTCATCTACCAGTTTGCGCAGGTTATCATCCTTGATATAATCGCCTGACAGGATGAGCAGTTTTTTCACTTTGCTGCTGAGATAACTGCCAATTACATCAAAGGCTTTTTCAAGGTATTCTTTTTCCACCGGTTTCTTCAGGTAGGCCAGCGCACCGTTTGAGCTGAGTTTCGATTCATCGGCAGCAGAGATAATGTGTACAGGTATTTTGCGCAGCACTTCATCTGCCTTCAGTACTTTCAGCAGGTTCCAGCCGTCAATTACCGGCAGCTGCATATCGAGCATAATGGCTGTGGGCCTGTATTTACGGGCGTAGAACAAACCTTCGTCACCCTGCAGTGCCACGATGGTTTTGTAATTTTTACCGCGTGAAAAGTCCTGTATAATACGGGCAAACTGTTCGTCGTCTTCAATAATCAGCATTACTTTATCATGCGGCTGCAGGGCATGCCGGTCGTCTGGCACTCTGGTTTGCTGCACAATCTGGCCTGCCTCTACTGCAGCCAGTGTTTTTTCCGCTTGCGCTGGAAGTGGGGCAATGCTGCCCGGCTGCACTGCCCTGGCACCTGCTTTCAGCGGCAGGTACACGGTAAAGGTGCTGCCCTGCCCTTCTGCGCTGGTAACCTGTATTTCGCCACCCAATTGTTTCACCAGTTCTTTGCTGATGCTGAGGCCCAGGCCTGTGCCGCCATACTTGCGGTTGGTAGAACCGTCGGCCTGCTGAAAGGCTTCGAAAATGAGTTGCTGTTTGTCGCGCGCTATGCCAATACCACTGTCGGTTACACTAAAGGCCACAATATCACCCGCGTTCACCAGGCTACCCTTGGTAAAATACTGGTTGTCGCCGGCTATGGCGACTGACAAGGTAATATGGCCGCCTTTGGGTGTAAACTTAAATGCATTGGACAACAGGTTTTTCAGTACCTGTTCCAGTCTTTGCTTATCCGTGAAAATGGCGGGTGTTGCTGTTGCATCAACCACGGTTTTAAACACCACTTCTTTTTCTTCGGCCACTACAGAGAACAGCTGCTGTATATCGCGCTCAATATCCTTTACCGGTACTTCTTCAAAATTGAATTCAATTTTACCCGCTTCAATTTTAGAGAGATCAAGAATATCATTGATCAGCTTCAGCAGGTCAGATCCTGATTTGTGAATCACATTGGAGTATTCTACCTGTTTATCGTTCAGGTTGCCGGCTTTATTTTCAGACAACAGTTTGGCGAGAATAAGGATACTGTTGAGCGGTGTACGCAGCTCGTGCGACATATTGGCCAGGAATTCCGATTTGTATTTACCCGTTACCTGCAGTTCTTCTGCTTTCAGCATCAGCGCCTGGCGAGCTACTTCTACCGCTTCGTTCTTTTCTTCCAGCTCGGCATTAATCTGGCGCAATTCTTCTTCCTGCACGCGCAGTTCTTCTTCTGACGATTGCAGTATTTCTGTTTGCCTTGTCAGTTCTTCATTGGTTTGCCGCAGTTCTTCCTGCTGGTGCTCCAGGGCTTCGCGGTGCTCCTGCACTTTTACCAGCAGGTTATCGATTTTCTCGCGCGATTGCAGGGCATTCAACCCGATGGAGATATTATTGGAGATGGTGCCCAGGAAATTCAGCTGGGCTTCTGTGAATGGGCTAAAGCGGCCTAACTCCATCACCCCTTTGGATTCGCCATCCATCCACAACGGCACACATACTATTTCACCGTGTCCGCTCATTTCACCAAGTGCAGAAGCTACTTTCCAGTAATGGGCAGGCACATCGCGGATCACCAGCACCTCTTTCTGTTCTGCGGCGCGGCCTACAATGCCATCACCCGGCGTAAACGTTTTTACCGATTCTGCCGAAGCGCCCACTGCAGCACACTGCTCCAGTTTGGTGGCATCTTCATTCATTACATACATAACACCTGCAGGCAATTGCAGGTAGTTCACCACAGCCTGTAATACATCCTGCGACAGCTTTTCGGTAGTAGTATCGCCGCGCATACTGTCGTTCACCAGTGCCACCCCCTGCAGCTGCCAGTTTTTTTCTTCTGCCACTGCATTCAGTTTCTCTGTTTCGCCCAGTGTTTCCTGTAACCGCAGGTTGGCTTTGTAGCGGCTTTTGAGCGTGGTTAATATAGCATTGATAAGTAACAAAACCACCATCAGCAATATCACAATACCACCAACCAGGATGGCTTTTGTCTGGTTATTGAAATCACTCTTGTTCTTTAAACGGATCACCAGCAGGCGGTCTTCTTCTGCCTTGGCTTTATCAAACAGGCCGTAAAGGGCGGTGAGCAGGCTCTCTTCTTTATCAATAACCGTCTTTACCTTGTCATGATCATCGGTTTTCTGCAAAACGCCATCTGTTTGCCAGAACCGCAGCAGGTTAGACGCTGCGGTTTCCATATTATTCACATTCTCCAGCTGCACCGGGTTATCCGCGATCTCTTTTTTCAGCGCTTCAATGGCAGGCAGCAGCAATGACTGACCTTTCACATAACCGGTTAAATATTTATCGTCACCGGTAACCCAGTAATCGCGGCGGCCGGTACGCATTTGCCCCAGCACAAAACGGGTATCCCGCAATTGTTCTTTTACCCGGTAGGTATGTTCTACCCACGAAGCTTCATCGGTTTGGCGCCACAGGGCCGTCATGGCCACACCGCCCACCATTAATACAAGCAATACGGCAATAATCAACCCGCCATACAACCTGAATGGGATAGATTGCTTCATTTGTTGGATATTATACATGGTAAAACGAACTATGCTAAAAGGTACAATATTAATCCAATCTGCGCCACACCGGCTTATAGAAGGCTTAAGTTTTTATAAATGAACAATAAAAATGTTGCTATTTTTAACCATAAACTTAACGAATGACACGACCCTATCGTATTGCATCAACCCTGGCAGCAATGCTTGCCCTCGCTGCCTGTACTGGTAAGCCTGATGCAGCCGGCAGCAAGGCCGGTGATATCCTTGCCATGAACAGGGATACAACAGTGCATCCCGGTGATGACTTTTTCAGCTACGCCAATGGCGGATGGATTAAGCAAAACAATATCCCGAATGAAGAAAGCAGCTGGGGTATCGGCAACCTGGTAGTTGACGAAAACCTCAACAGGCTGAAGACAATTAACCTGGAAGCTGCAAAAGCACATGCCGCCGCAGGCACACCGCAGCAAAAGATCGGTGATTTCTGGGCAACCGCGATGGACAGTACTGGCATTGAAAAAGCCGGTCTTGCCCCGCTGCAGCCTTACTTTGCCAGCATCGATTCACTGAACGATATTAAAGGCCTGCCTGCCCTGGTAGCCAGGTTCGACCAGCTGGGTGTAGGTTCCATCATCAGCATGTTTGTAGCGCAGGATGCCAAAAACAGTGATGCCTATGCCTTGCAGTTCTGGCAATCCGGCCTGTACCTGCCTGAGCGTGAGTACTACCTGAAAACGGATTCTACCTCGCTGAATATTCTTAAAACCTACCAGCAGCTGGTTGCCCGGTTTTTAACCATGAGCCAGCTACCTGAAGCAGAAGCCAACACACAGGCTGCCGCGATACTGAAGCTGGAAACTGCCATGGCCCGCGTACACCGCAAACTGGCCGACCTGCGCGATCCTTACCACAACTACAACAAAATGTCTACTGCCGCGCTGTTTAAACTGGCGCCGGCCCTGCAGGTTGACCAGTATTTTAAAATACTGAACGTACCCAAAGCCGACACCGTAATTGTTGGCCAGCCGGAATATTATAAAGAGCTGAACACACTGGTGACCAGCACCCCGGTAGCTACCTGGAAAGCCATGCTGCGCTTTCGTTTGATAGACAATTTCACCGAGGCATTGCCCGATACATTCGGCATCGAGAAATTCAAATTCAGCCGCCTGCTCAGCGGCGCCAAAGAACGCAAGCCTCGCTGGAAACGCGTTTTACGCAATGAAGAAAGCGTAATGGGCGAACTGCTGGGACAGCTGTTTGTAAAGGAATACTTTAATGCAACAGCCAAACAACGCTACGAAAACCTGGTAGAAGCCATCCGCGGCGCATATAAAACACGGATAGAAAAACTGAGCTGGATGAGTGACAGCACCAAGCAGAAAGCCCTGCAGAAACTCGCTGCCATTAAAAAGAAAGTGGGATACCCCGATAAATGGAAAGACTTCAGTTCTTTACAGATCGGCACGGCCAGTTATGTACAGAACCTGATTAACGGCAACCAGTTCTGGTGGCAATACAACCTGAATAAACTGGGTAAACCGGTTGACAGGAATGAATGGGACATGACACCGCAAACCTACAATGCCTATTACAACCCCAGCAACAATGAAATTGTACTGCCTGCAGGCATCTTCACCGTTCCGGGCCACCGCGATGAAGACCTCGACGATGCCCTGGTATACGGTTATGCAGGCGCCAGCACTATTGGTCATGAAATAACACATGGCTTTGACGATGAAGGCCGCCAGTTTGATAAAGAGGGTAACCTGAAAAACTGGTGGAGCGATGAAGACGGTAAAAAATTCAATGACCGCGCTGAAGTAATGGTACGCCAGTTCAACAACTATGTAGTGGTAGATACTTTTAAAATAAACGGCAAAGCCACGCTCGGCGAAAACATTGCAGACCTCGGCGGCATACTGCTGGGCTGGGATGCGTTTCAACAAACCGAACAGTATAAAAAGAATGAACCCATCAGCGGCATCTCCCCTGCTGAACGCTACTTCCTTGGTTATGCCCTCGGCTGGCTGGGCCAAACACGCCCCGAAGCCCTGCGCAACCAGGTGTTAACGGATGTGCACTCCCCCGCCAAATTCAGGGTAAACGGACCGTTTGCCGATGTGGATGCGTTTTACAGCACCTATAAATTAACGCCGGCGAATAAGATGTACCTGGCGGATAGTGCAAGAGTGAGGATCTGGTGAGCACAATGCGGTAATGTGTGAATTTGAAAATGCAAATACAAAAAAGCTCCGGCATGCCGGAGCTTTTTTATTTACCAATATTTTCAAATCAGCACATTTTCAAATTTTCAAATTATCTCAATCCCCAATCCCGGTTTGCCGCTGAGTGATACGTTACCGTTATCGTACAGCAGGCCTTTGGCGCGGTCTTCGGTGAGCAAGAGGGGGCCATCCATATCAACATAATCCAGTTGGGGAATAAAGTTGCCGATGGCGGCAGAGCCGATGGTGCTTTCGTTCATGCAACCCATCATCACCTTCATATTAAGTGAGCGGGCCTTTTGTATCATGCGCAATGCAGGTGTAATGCCACTGCATTTGGTAAGTTTGATATTGATGCCATGAAAGTGGTTGTGGCATTTTTCCACGTCGTGCTCAAACACACAACTTTCATCAGCCAGTAAAGGCAGGGGCGATACGCGAAACAATTCCTTCATGCCTTCCCAGTTGTCTTTTGCGAGTGGCTGCTCAACAAACTCTACACCCAGCGCTGCCAGCTGCGGTATTTTTTCAAGCGCTTCTCCTGTTGTCCAGCCGGCATTGGCATCTACCCTGAATACAGCGTCGGTATTGGAACGCAGGGCTTTCATGATGCTGATATCTTCCGGTGTGCCGAGTTTGATTTTATAGATGGGCCATGGTTTGGCTTTCATTTTGGCCACCATTTTATCGATGGTGTCAATGCCAATGGTGTAGTCTGTTTTAGCAGCAGCCTGCCAGGATGTACCCCACAATTCGTACAGGGGTTTCTGTTTCATTTTGCCCATCAAATCCCAGGCGGCCATATCCAGTGCGCATACCAGGAACGGGTTGTTCGGAATAAGGTGGTGCAGGTAATGCCAGTAACGTTCCACTTCAGTGAAGGCAAATTTTTCGATCATTGATTTTTTGGCTTCAATGTCGGCGATCATCTGTTCAACCGTGATATTGTAATAGGTAATGGCAGGCGCTTCGCCATAACCAATGTAATTGCCCAACTGCAGCGCAACAATCAGGGTTGGCTGGTGTGTTTTGGTACGCCCGTTTGAAATGGTGAACGGGTATTGAAAGGGTAATTCGTACTGCTGGTAATAGAGTTTCATGCGGGTTGCAAGATAACGCAAAAGAACGCAAAAGCATTTACATTATCTGCCACTGGCTGTGTCCTCACAGCCAGTTCATGTTGCCGATGCGGCTGTGAGGACACAGCCGCGGACGTGCCTGCTATTTAATACTCGCTTAGTTAGTCTCGACTGTCGACTGTCGATTCCCGATGGCTCTTCGTCTCACCTTCCCCCTGCTTTAATCATCTGCTGCAGCATGTTGTTGAAGTTGTCGCTTTCCAGCAGTTGTTCCAGCGTAAGATGCATGCGGTAGCGCCAGTAATGATGCGGGTTGGCCGGTACATTAATGCGCTCATCATCCGGGTTGGCCACACGGATCTGTTCATCGGAACCCATTAAGTCCTGCAGCTGAAAAATGCTCCACATAGCGGGCGAGGATAAGTGCTGCTGTACAATTTCCCTGTTAATCCATGCATCGCAGGTGGCGGGAGCCTGGCCCCACTGGTACAATTCCTGGTTGTAGAACTGCTGTGTGCGTGCAGCGTCTTCCTCCCACCAGCCGCGGATGGTGCTCATATCATGGGTGGATGGTGTAACCACGCTGAGATAAGGTGCTGCATTGGGCCTTGCGAAACTTTGCGCAGGATCTTTTGGCATGCGCTGTACTTCGAGCGAAAGCAGGCCCAGATCTTTCATTACCGAAGGTACGCAGCGCGGCACCAGGCCAAGGTCTTCGCCGCAGATGAGCATGTTGGTCACGGTTTTCAGCAGCGGCAGCTTTTGCATGGCTTCTGTTTTCCAGTGTGCATCCTGCCTGCGGAAGAAATAGTCGATGTACAATTCATTCAGCCAGTAACGCGCATGCGGGTCAAGGTATTTATAGGAAGTAGTGGCTGTAATATTAAACCGGAAATGGAAAGTTAGTCCCTGCTGTTCCGGATCGGCCTCAAAGAAAATTACATTGGAGATCAGGTCAAACACCCCTTGCTGAATGCGGTCGTTTGCCTCGTGCGGGATTTGTTGCGCAAACCAGGCAGCCACTTGCTTTTGTGTGGTGAATGCGGGTTTTAATGCATAACCGCCTGCCCCATCGCTTTGCAGAAACTGTTGCTTCACACCTTCTGCATCGTTGCCGAATATTTCGGCCAATACGGCATCGGTGATATAAGGTTGTGTATAGCGTTTGTAATCGAAGTTAATACCATGCTCGTGCAATTCGCGGATATGTACGGGCAGTGCGGGCACAAAGCGGCCCATGATACCTTCCACAGCATGCAAAGGGATACTCCAGATGCGGAAGAAGCCGAGAATATGATCAATGCGGAAGGCATCGAAATAATAACTCATCTGCTCAAACCGGCGCTGCCACCAGTTAAACCCGTCGGCTTTCATGCGCTCCCAGTTATAGGTGGGAAAGCCCCAGTTTTGTCCCTTAATGGCAAAATCATCCGGCGGAGCACCTGCCTGCATTTCCATATGATATAATTCCGGCTGCTGCCAGGCATCTACACTGTTGCGGAATATACCAATGGCGATATCACCTTTGAGAATAATGCCAGATGCATGCGCATAGGCTGTGGCAGCCTGCAGCTGCGTGTGCAGGTGGTATTGAATAAAGTAGTAAAAGGCAATGCTGTTGTATGCCGCTGAACTGCTGCTGAGCAGGGGGGCAATGGCAGCTTCTTTATACACATTGTATTCCGGCCACTGGTTGTAATCCGGTGTGCCGTAAGTATCGCGCAGGTAGCTGAATACAGCATAAGGTTGTAACCAGTGACTGTTCTGATTAAAGAATACCTGGTACGCTTTCGTAGTAAAGGTCTTCTCCCCCTGCAGTTCGTACAGCTGCTTTAACAGGCCCAGCTTCAGTTTCAGCACAGCTTCATAGTCCATCAATGGCAGCTGGTTAAGCCGGGTTGCTTCTGCCTGTACGGCTGTTACCAATGACTGGTTGGCTTTGGCGGCTACCTGGCCTATGTTTAAATAAATGGGATGCAGGGCAAAGGCCGAGATGGCGGCATAGGGATAAGAATCCGTCCATGCACCGGTTGCCCTTGTATCGTTGATGGGTAATATCTGTACCAGTTTTAAACCCGTTTTCTTTGCCCAGTCAACCAGCAGGTTTAAATCGGTAAACTCGCCGCAACCCATGCTGGCATTGCTGCGCAAACTGAATACGGGTATGGCCACACCGGCGCCGCGCCAGGTATTGGCCGGCAGTTGTATGTAGCCGTCGTTTACAATGGTTTGTTTGCCCGGGGCTACTATATCGTATAGTACGCGGTTATTGCCTTGTTCGTAACCCACGAAACTTTTTTCTGCAACATCGTAAATACCGTATTTGTATACCAGCGCTTCCGGGCCGTTTACGAGGTGCAGTTTTATTTCCCAGTAATCACTGCCGGCGTTTTTGCCCAGCACCAGCGGTTCGGCTGTTTGCCAGTTGCCAAAGGCATTGCCCAGCATGCATACTGCCTGCCCCTTTGCAAGCAGCGGCGCTTTTATCCTGAACCAGTGTGTAAAGCCTTCCTGCTGCGCCACAGGTATATTGGTTTCATTGGGTTTCAGTAATACTTCCTGGAAAGGTTCGGTATAAAAAGCATTTTCATAGTAACCGCCATAGTTCCAGAAATCGTAGATCACAGTTAACGCAGCGTTACCGGTATTGGCCAGGTTAAGCACTTTATCGTTACTGAAATCGTATTCAGTACTGCCATCTTTTTCTTTTAATAAGTAGCGGTAGCGGATGGGTTCACCGGCAAGGTCAGCTTCGCTCAGCTGCAGCACGGCCTGCCATTGCTCCTTATCGAAGTATTGCATGGGCACTGCCTGGGCGGGGTCGTTGTTGCCCAGCAGCGGGTGGTTGCCGGTGACGTACAATGACTGACCGTATTCGGTATGAAAACGAAGCTGGAGTGTGATCTGCATAACGCGGTTTAAATTGGGTGATGCACCTTTTGCAGGCTTGCGCTTTGTTTTGGGCGCAGCTTTCGCAGCAGGCGCAAGGGAGCTTTCACCAATACCTGCAGTGGCGGTTACTGCGGAACTGGCAACAGTCTTTTTCCTGGTCTTAACAGTGTTTGATGGTGATGCAGCAGGTTTTTTACCGGCGATGCTGTTCTTTTTCACAGGCTGGTTACTGTCGGCTTGCTTTTCAATGGCTTCCTGTTCTTCTTCTTTCTGATGCGGCTGCTTGCTTGGTAATTTCATGAAAACGGTACAACACTTTTGGTAAATAACATAATAACAGGGAACAAATACAATACCTGTTCCAATCAGCGCAATCGTTGGGCACTAAAATAGGTAATGTGTAATAAATACACAAACATTTTTAAGCTAAGGCAATAAGCCGCGGGCTGCAAGTTTGTTGACTTCCCGGTAAACAGGGTAGTAACCGGCCACCGGAGCGATGCACAATGATCAAGAACAGGCAATTTAGGCAAGTGCGGGCTATTTAACCGGAAATGGGTGGCATGCACACAAAAAAGCCGCGGAGACGTAAACGTCTGCGGCTGGGTGTATATGGTAATTTGACTAAGCGGTGATGTTGTTGAGCAGTTCGGTGGTAAGCGGTTTGGAGATAAACCGTTTCACCACGCTGTACGATTCGGCCCGTTTGTAATCTTCGGGGTCAACGGTTGAACTGAGTACATAGATGTCCGGTTGTCTTGGAAAAAATCCCGATATGCTGTTGAAACGTGCAAGAAATTCCCAGCCATTCATCACCGGCATATTGATGTCGAGAAAAATGAGCTGCGGCAGTTCTTCTGCATTGTGCTTTGCCTGTTCGTGAATTAAGTCCATTGCTTCCTGCCCGTTGGTCACTGATTTCACCTGTTCTGCAAAACCGGTCATACGAATGATCCTTTCGCATACCATCACCGTGATCGGATCATCCTCTACCAGTAATACAGTTTTAAATTTCGCCATTCGTAGATTTTTATAGATATCGGAAGAAATCTATGTTCAAAAAGTATTGATTCGCCGTATAAGTTAAGAAACTGTTTTGTCTTCCACAACTACAAGGTCAGATAATTCCACATTCATTGGAATAACACCGATCTGTACAATGGCTCTTCTACCGCGTATTTCCCTTACTTCACCTACCTGGTAGTTCTTTTTTATCTTCACCTTAGCTCCTACAACAATCTCGCCTGTAATCTCGCGGTATTTGGTCTCCAGCTTTTTGGCCACCTTGCTGTTCACAAGCTGTTCCTTCTTTTTAAACAGCAGTTCCTGCACCTGTTTAATGATGGCATTTTTGTCTTCTGCCTTACGCCATTCCAGCACAATCTGTTTCAGCTTGCGCTCTGTTTCTTTCAGGTAACTGATGCGGTCTTCGGTAATGGCATTCTGGTGTTTAAGCAATTCTACCTGCTGGCGGTGGCGCTCTTTATTCAGCACCTGTTCCATTTCTGCTTTCAACCGCTCGTTGTCGCGCAATAAACGATTTAGTTCCTTCTTCTCTTTATCCAGTTTCTGCCCCTCCTGTTCATTCTTGTTCAGAATTTTGTCGAGCCGGAAATGGTCTTCATCTACCAGTTTGCGTGCCTTGTTAATCATGGCCTGTGGCAACCCGATACGCTCTGCAATGGAAAATGTGTACGAACTGCCGGGCTTGCCAACCATCAGCCGGTACAATGGCTGCAGGCGAACCTCATCAAATGCCATAGCGCCGTTGATAATGCCTGCCGTATGGTTGGCCATCACTTTCAGGTTAAGATAGTGCGTGGTAACAATGCCGAATGAATGTTTGCGGGCCAGCTCTTCCAGTATCACTTCTGCAAAGGCGCCGCCCAGGTTGGGGTCGCTGCCGCTGCCCAGCTCATCGATAAAGAACAGGGTTTTACCATTCGCTGTTTCCAGGAAATGCTTCATGTGCAGCAGGTGCGATGAGTAGGTACTCAGCTCAAACTCCAGGCTCTGCGTATCACCGATATGAATGAGCAACTGTTTAAAAATGCCCATCTGCGAAGCAGGATGCACAGGCACCAGTAACCCGGCCTGCAGCATAAGCTGGTTGAGGCCGATGGTTTTCATGGTCACCGTTTTACCACCGGCATTGGGACCACTGATGATCAGTATCCTGCTTTTATCGTCGAGCGTAAGGTTAACGGGAATTGTAGGCTTGCCCGATTTGCTGTTGTACAAATACAGCAAGGGATGATAGGCATCTTTTAAATCCAGTATCGCCTGGTCGCCTACATTGGGGTAGTTGCCGTTTACATCCAGTGCAAGCCGGCCCTTGGCCCTGATAAAATCAAACTCACCCACTACCTGGTGGTATACGGCCAGTAACGGACTGTATACAGACATACGCTGGGTAAGTTCCCTGAGGATACGCTGCACTTCCTTGCGTTCATCGTTCTCAAGGGTATATACTTCGTTGTTGAGTTCAATGGTTTCTTCCGGTTCAATATAGGCGGTTCTGCGGCTATCACTTTCGCCGTGCAATATGCCTTTTACCTGCCGCTTGTACTCGGCAAACACCGCCACTACCCTGCGGCCGTTGCTGAAACTTTCATCAATATCTGCTGCATAACCTGCCTTGTTCAAACGGGCCACTACTTTTTCAAATGTGCGGCGCAGTTCGTTGCGTTTGCGGTACAGGCCCATGCGTATGCGCTGCAGCTCGGCCGAAGCGGTATCTTTTACATTACCGGCTTCATCGAGCACCTCATCTATCAGTTCGATGATGGTTTTCTCATAATAAGTATCGGCAATTACCTTGCTCAGTGCGGGGTAAGCGGTTCTGCGCTCATTGTCGAACCACCGGAATATCTTTTCCAGGCTCTCGGCCAGTTTGCGTACCTGTATCCATTGTTCACCAGTAAGCATACTGCCGGGTATGCCCAGCAATTTGATGTCGCGCGATATATTCAACACATAATCGTTCGGAAAATACTGGCTAAGCTGCAACATCAGCTTAAACTCGTGGGACTGCTGTAACTCGGTTAAAATATATTCTTTCCTGGTGTGTATGCGTAATTCGTCGGCTTTTTGCCTGGCGTATTCGCTTTTGCAATGTTCCCTCAATAATGCTTTTACCTTATCAAACTCCAGCTGAACTGCCGCCGATTCGGGGTATAACTTCATGTAATAGCTGCTTCTCTTTTAAATGCAAAGGTACAAAAAGTCGGGGAGATCGTGAGGAGCGGCCGTGAGCCGGGGAACATCGAGAATCGAGAATCGACACGTCGAGACTATTTAAGCGGGTATTAAATAATGATACCCCCTTACCAAGGCGGTTTGTGGCAAACAAGCTTGTAGCTCGTAGCTTGAAGCTTGCAGCTGTTTTCCTGGGTCCCCACAGTCGCATCGCCAACATATATTGGCTGTGAGGACATAGCCAAATGGCTATTACATAACGATAATTTAATATATATTTCGGACAACCCGGGGTGTTTGTAAGTAAAGGGAGCCGGCCGCGTCTTAAGGGTGCAGACAAAATCCCGGGCGCAGCAGATGATAAAAATGTTAATTAACTTGTTCATCAGCGCAATAGTTAGGTAATTGCAGGTTGAAAAATAAAATATGCGTCATGAAATATAGTTTGAGTGTGTTACTGGGGATTGTTGTTTCGTTTATCTCTTGCGCAGAACATAAAAGTCAAAATAAAAGTATGGCTGAAGAAAGAACCATCGCAAGCGTGGTAACCGACACTGCCACTTTTGGCACCGGTTGTTTCTGGTGTACGGAAGCTATTTTTGAAAGAATGGACGGTGTATTAAAGGTGATCAGCGGTTACAGCGGCGGCCATGTACCCAATCCCAGCTACGAAGCAGTTTGTGAAGGCAATACCGGTCATGCCGAAGTTTGCCAGATTATTTACAATCCTGCCAAAATTTCGTTCGACGAGCTGCTGGAAGTTTTCTGGAAAACACATGACCCCACCACACTCAACCGCCAGGGCAATGACGTAGGCACACAATACCGCAGCGTAATTTTCTACCATAACGAAGAACAGAAAGAAAAAGCCAGCCACTACAAAGACGAACTGAACAAAAGCGGCGCATGGCCCAACCCTGTTGTTACAGCAGTAGAACCTTACAGCAATTTTTACAGTGCAGAAGATTACCACCAGAATTATTACAACACCAATCCCGACCAGATGTATTGCCGGTTTGTAATACGGCCCAAACTGGAGAAGTTTGAGAAAGTGTTTAAGGATAAGATGAAGAAATAGCAAAAGCCTCCTTCGGGAGGCTTTTTTATTGTGGGATGGTTTTATTGTTGCAATTGCTAACTGCGGTACAAATTGTATTTTTCCCGGTCGCGGCTGTGCAGCCTGAAGCTGGCAGGTGTTTCGCCCGTAAGCTTTTTAAAGAAGCGGTTGAAGTAAGCAGCATCTTCGAAACCCAGCTGGTAGGCAATTTCCTTTACCTGCAAATCGCCGTGAAACAGCAGCCGCTTGGCTTCCACAATCAGCCGCTCCTGTATCAGTGAGGTAGCGGTGCGGCCGGTGTAGGCTTTAATAGTATCATTGAGGTGTCCCGGCGATACATGCAGCAGCTGCGCATAGTCAGAT
Source organism: Deminuibacter soli (assembly GCF_003412455.1). Lineage (GTDB taxonomy): Bacteria > Bacteroidota > Bacteroidia > Chitinophagales > Chitinophagaceae > Deminuibacter > Deminuibacter soli. The sequence continues at coordinate 178,319 of NZ_QTJU01000009.1, forward strand.
GCCTGGTGCAATTCATGAAACTGTTCGTTCACCAGTGTTTTCATCCGGTTTACCATTTGCCTTGAGCCTGCCAGTGAATTTGCTGCACTGTTGCTGCGCGTGTAGACCCTGCTCACATATACCAGTAAAATATTGAGATAAGATTGCAGCATGCTGCTTTTCCAGTCGTGGTTGGTTTTAAACTCACACAGCATGTGCATCATCAGGTCGTTCAGGAAAACATTTTCCAGCTCAGACAATACCAGCTCATGCCTGTTATCGGGGTTAAGCAAAATGGGCAGGTCGCGCAGCTCGTGCCTGTCCTGCAGTGCGAGAAACTCTTCGGTAAATGCCAGGAATAACCCGCTGACAGGAGTTGTTTTTTCTTTAAGGTGTACCTGGTGGGGTACGGTGAAATAAAGATTGCCGGGCTTGGTTTCATAACTTACAAAATCAACCCAGTGGCGGTTGTATCCATCTTTTACCAGGAAGAAAAAATAGTAATCTTTCCGGTGCGGAATAAATACGTGCGGTTTCTTTTTAGCGGTATGGCCATCAACCTCTTTTATCTCGAACAGTGCATGTCCTGCTTCACTGGATTCACTGAGCGAAAAATGCGGGATGGCTCTTTTTTCTTTATCAGACAGGAATTGCATGGAATAAAGGTACGGAGAAAGCGGCGTCTCTGAGCCTTGAGCTGCAAGCTACGAACTGCGGGCAAGGCAAATGTCGACTGTCGATTCTCGATGACTTTCCAACTGACGATTGACGTTATCTCACCGCCGCGCAAACGCCTGCAAGAAATGCATCTGCATCGAAGTTGTGATGCTGTGTTAAGCCCAGCCGCACTACTACCAGTTGTTTGGAGGGAACGATAAACACATTCTGCCCTTCAAAGCCGTCGGCGCAGAACATATCAACGGGTACATGCGGGTAGTAGCGATCGTTGTGTTGTGCACCGGTGCCGGCATTGAGCCAGAACTGGTAGCCATATTGCCCCTTAAGGGCTGAGGTGGCTGGTGTGGCGGCTTCCTTTACCCAGCCATCGGGCAATAGTTGTTCGCCGTTGCAGACGCCGTTGTTGTAGTACAGCAATCCGAAACGTGCCCAGTCGCGTGCTGTGGCGTACATATACGATGAACCCACAAATGTGCCTGATGCATCAGGCTCCATCACGGCGCTGTACATACCCAGTTTATAAAAGAGTTGTTCATAAGGAAAAGCATGGTAATCCCGCTCCCCTACCGTTGCGCGGATAATGCGGGACAGGATATTGCTGTTGCCGCTGGAATAGTAGAATACGCTGCCTGGTGCATATTTGAGTGTATGGCCGGCAGTGAAGCCGCCCATATCGGCCCTGCCAAACAACATGCGTGTAGCATCGCTGGCTTTGGAATAGTCTTCTTCAAACTGCAGACCACTGCTTTGCTGCAGCAGGTTTTTCAGCGTAATGGTATGTCGCGGATCTGCCGGGTTTTGCCACTCGGGAACAGGTGCAGGTGCATTTACCTGCAGCTTGCCTTGCTTGGCGAGCATACCGATGAGTGTGCCGGTGATACTCTTGGTCATACTCCAGCCCAGCAGGCGGGTATTGCGGGTAAAGCCAGGGGCATATTGTTCGGCCACCAGCCTGCCCTGGTACAATACCACCACAGCCCTGGTGCGTGCGGGTTTCAGCGTGTCTTTTTCTATAAACGCAGCATTAACAGCCTGCCATAGCTGAGCGGAATCTATTCCTGCGGGCAAGACTGTTGCGGGCAACAGGTTGCCATTTGGCCAGGCGATGGTATCGGTATTTACAGTGGGTGGTGTGGCCAGCCTGAATTGTTGTGCACGTATTTCTTTTTCGCTGATGCCTGCCACCAGTGTAGCACCCAGTCCTTTGCGGTAAATGGCTTTGCGTTTGGCGAAGCCCCATACCGTACCGGTTACGGAAGAATCGGTATAATCAATGGAGAAATGCCCGAGTGTCATGGGAAAAAAATGCAGCTCCTGGTCGCGCACCTGCTGTTCATCGCGACCGGCGACAAATATGGCAGAGCAAAGGTTTTTGGCACCATAACCGCTGATGATGGGAAAGGATGTCCAGCAGTAGTAAATGCCGTAACCAATACCAACCAATACCAGCAGCAGCAGTACCTGCAGGATGCGTTTAAGGGGTTTGCGAAGTTTCATGCCCTAATGTACGGGAATATCGGGAATCGTCAGTGGTGAGTGATCTGAGCGAGTGCCTATTTCGAGAATCGACACATCGACAGTCGAGACTACCTGAGCGGGTTTATTGGTGAGTAGTCAGAAGTAAATCAATGTCCTTTAGTTAAGCGTGATTGCTATTTTTTACCAACCCACAAAGGGCGCAAAGAAACGACATTGCGTGTGATCTGAGCGAGTAACTATTTCGAGAATCGACACATCGACAGTCGAGACTACCTGAGCGGGTTTATTGGTGAGTGGTGAGTGAACTGAGCGAGTACCTATTTCGGGGAATCGGCACTAATTTGGGCGAATTTTCTTTTGTTGCCCGCGGCTGTGTCCCCACAGCCGCATCCCTGGCATGTACTGGGAATGGGTTATCATATTCTGTGGCGGATTCCGTTCCAGGGGAACTCCTTTGGAGCGAGAAACAGGCTCCCCATGTACCTGCTCCAAGCGGCTGGTTTAGACCAGGCTCGCAGCTCGCAGCTCGTAGCTTGAGGCTTGCAGCTGCATGTACCAAACAAAAGGCCCCTCCAATAAAGAAGGGGCCATCGAGCCTCGGGCTCCACTCGTTAACCTAACATCACGGAGACTAATACGAAGGCTGTGTTGGTTTTTCTGGGGATTACTGCTGGTAATGCATTAAGCGGCGAGCGCTGCATCAATCATTTTGCCGATAGCGGCTACGGATAATTTTCCTTTCACAATGGCGTCGTTCACAAATACTACCGGCACATCACGAATACCCTTATCAAGGGCATCTAACAAATCACCACGCACCTGCCAGCCATATGTGCTGTTTACCAGTTCATCCAGAAAACGTTTATTGGTAACACCCGCTTCCCTGGCATAGTGTTTCAAACTGATGGTACCAAGGTTATTGCGGTGCCTGAAAATCAGGTTATGCATAATCCAGAACTTGCCTTCCTGCGCAGCGCCTACTGCGGCTTCTGCTGCTTTCATGGAGTGCTGGTGCACACGGGTAAGGGGGAAATGGCGGATATTAAGTTTCAACTGTCCGTCGTAGTTTTTCAGAAGGGTATTGAGTACTTCGTTCAGCTGTGCACAAGCCTCGCTCTCATAATCGATGTAGGCAGTTAATACAACTGCTGCACCGGGTGCACCCACAAATACGTCCCTGGGTTCAATGATTTCCGCAGGCTGTTTCATTTTTGTTGCCATAACGCCATCCTTGTTTTGTGCAGTTGGTTATTGGAAAGGGCATTAGCTATCGAAGCGTTGTAACGCTTGTTCTGTTAAAAACAAAAGCGGTAGGTATTTTGTACGTATTCCCGTTATGCAGTTTTGTAAGGAGATATATAACGCAAGTTTCCCTGGTTCAATATAACGGGAGCGAATCAGCATGCAAATATACGACAGAAAAGGCAGGGTTAAAAGTCCCTTGAAATGAATTAACATTTTGCTTGCTGCACGCCGCAGCAGCCGTTTAAATGGCCCTTACAGTGCTGACACTGAAGGGCCATCTTATTATCGGCTTATATTAAAACGTTCAGTTAATTACGCGGTGCGTTCGAAAATATCATTTCTGAATACCACCACACCGTCAAACACATCTACCAGTACAGGGTGGTTTTTATCTATGGCACCGGCCAGTATTTTCTTGCTTAAGCCATTCACAATTTCTTTCTGTATCAACCTTTTCAGCGGGCGGGCACCAAACTGGGGATCGTACCCGTTTTCGGCAAGATAATCCAGCACGTATTCACTGAACTCGAGCACTATACCATTCACACTCACCAGCTTTTTCAGGTGTTCGAGCTGTATTTTAATAATTCCTTTTATTTCACTGCGCAGCAGCGGCTGAAACATGATCACCTCATCTACCCTGTTCAAAAACTCGGGGCGTATGGTTTGGCGAAGCAGGTTCATCACCTCTGCCTTTGCTTTATCGGTTACTTCTGTAAGATTGTCTTCATTCACCTCTTCAAAATGCTCCTGTATAATATGGCTGCCAATGTTGCTGGTCATGATAATGATGGTGTTCTTGAAGTTCACCACACGGCCTTTGTTATCGGTTAAACGGCCATCATCCAGCACCTGCAGTAATACATTCCATACATCCGGATGTGCTTTTTCAATTTCATCGAGCAGCACCACGCTGTAGGGTTTGCGGCGAACAGCTTCTGTTAACTGGCCACCTTCATCATAACCCACATAACCCGGAGGCGCACCAACCAGCCTGGACACAGTGTGTTTTTCCTGGTATTCGCTCATGTCAATCCTGGTGAGCATGTTCTCATCATCAAACAGGTATTCAGCCAGTGCTTTGGCCAGCTCCGTTTTACCCACACCGGTTGTACCGAGGAAGATAAAGGAACCGATGGGTTTGCGCGGATCGTGTAATCCTGCGCGGCTGCGGCGTATGGCATCTGCAACAGCGGTGATGGCTTCTTCCTGTCCTACCACACGTTTGTGCAGTTCTTCTTCCAGGTTCAGCAGTCTTTCCCGCTCACTCTGCAGCATTTTGCTTACGGGTATGCCGGTTGCTTTGGCAATGGCTTCTGCGATATCTTCTGCGTCTACTTCTTCTTTCAGCAAACGGCGTTCATTGATGGCTTCCAGCTGCTGTTCGTTCTCAACAATAACCTGTTCCTGTTCTTTTACCTTACCATACCGTATTTCTGCTACCTTACCAAAATCACCATCCCTTTCTGCACGTTCTGCTTCCAGCTTTAACGATTCGATATTGGCTTTGGCTGCCTGTATCTTTTCTACAATCTCTTTTTCCTGGCTCCACTTCGCTTTCAGCGTATCGCGCTGTACAATCAGTAAGGATATATCCTGTGCCAGCTCTTTCAGCTTTTCTTCATCGCTTTCGCGTTTAATGGCCTCGCGTTCAATTTCCAGCTGGCGTATCCTGCGTTCCAGTTCGTCCAGCTCTTCGGGCATAGAGTTCATTTCCAGGCGCAGTTTGGCTGCGCTTTCATCAATCAGGTCAATCGCCTTATCGGGTAAAAAACGGTCGCTGATGTAACGGCTCGACAATTCAACAGCCGCGATAATTGCCGTGTCTTTAATACGCACATGGTGGTGTGTTTCGTAACGGTCTTTGATACCGCGCAATATGCTCACCGCATCTTCCACGCTGGGCTCATCAACCATTACTTTCTGGAAACGGCGTTCCAGCGCTTTATCTTTCTCAAAATACTTCTGGTATTCATTCAGCGTGGTGGCGCCAATTGCACGGAGCTCACCGCGTGCCAGTGCGGGTTTCAGGATATTGGCAGCATCCATGGCGCCTTCACCGCCACCTGCACCTACCAGGGTATGAATCTCGTCAATAAACAGGATGATCTCCCCATCACTTTCGGCTACTTCTTTCACCACACCTTTAAGACGTTCTTCAAACTCACCTTTGTATTTGGCGCCTGCAATAAGCTGGCCCATATCGAGCGCAAAGATGATTTTGCTTTTCAGGTTTTCGGGCACGTCACCATTTAGTATACGGTTGGCCAAGCCTTCGGCAATGGCTGTTTTACCAACACCGGGCTCACCCACCAGGATGGGGTTGTTTTTAGAACGGCGCGATAATATATGCAGCGTTCTGCGTATTTCTTCATCACGGCCAATCACGGGATCGAGTTTGCCGGCACGCGCCATTTCGTTCAGGTTCTTCGCATATTTCTGCAAAGAATTGTATTGCTGCGAAGCGGTTTGTGAATTGACCGTAGCGCCTTTGCGCAGGTCGTTAATGGCAGCCACCAGACCTTTCTCGGTTAAACCGGCGTCTTTCAGCAATTTGGCCACATTGTCGTTGCCGTGCACAATACCCAGCAGCAGGTGTTCAACGCTTACAAATTCATCGTTAAACTGCTTGAGGGTTGCATTGGCACGCAGCAGCGCGTTGTTCAAATCGCGGCCCAGTGCCTGGGCAGGTTCGCCACCCTGGTTTTTGGGCAGTTTCCGGATGCTTTCATCCAGCTTGCTTTCTACGTAACCAATGTTTACGTTGTTCTTTTTCAGCAGGTATTCTACCGGGCTGTCCCCGTCGTTTAACAAGGCTTTCAGCAGGTGGTTGGTTTCAATATTGGGATTGCCCTCGTTGAAAGCCAACTGCTGGGCGGCCTGGATAATTTCCTGTGCTTTGATAGTATAATTGTTCAGGTTCATATAAGTTGTATTGCCTCCTCGCCGGAGCATTTATTGTATTAAAAATTAATCCGCGTTTTGGTTCACTGCACCCGGTTACCGGTCCATTTATCCTTTCCGGGATTTGTAACGGTGTCCGAAACGGTTTTATACTATCTTCAAAATTGAATCCAATTGAAAATTCCGGAAAATATGACACAAAAACCCGCCTTTATCTGCATGAAAGTCAGTCTGATACTGCTTTTCCTGCAATTGTTGCAGCCTGCCTTCAGCCAGTACAACTTTACCCAGGCCGACGCCCTGTTGCAACAGCACCAGCAGCAGCTTGGTAATAATGTGGTAGCCCTGGTTTATAAAAACGGGAAGCTGGTTTACCAGAAAGAAATGGGTGGTTTTAACAGCAATACACCCGCCAGAATTGCCAGCTGCAGCAAATGGCTTACTGCCGCACTGGTAATGACTTTTGTGGAAGAAGGCAAACTGAACCTCGATGATAAGGTTGGCAAGTACCTGCCCATTTTTGACACCTATGGCAAAAGTTATATTACGGTACGCCAATGCCTCTCCCACCTCAGCGGTATTGCAGCTGATAAACCCGGCCTGCTCAGTTTTATTAAAATAAGCCGTTACAGCACGCTGGAAGTCGAAGTAAATGATTTTGCTTCCAAAAATGAAATAGAGGCCAAACCGGGTTCCGCTTTCCGTTACAGTGCTGTCGGGTTGAATATTGCCGGCCGCATTCTGGAGGTGATCAGCAAAAAACCGTTCGACCGACTGATGACGGACCGCATTTTTAAACCGCTGGGTATGAAGAACAGCAGTTTCGCCAGTGAGAAAGCAGTTAACCCATCCGGCGGCGCTACCAGCACAGCGGCAGACTATATGAACTTCCTCACCATGATACTCAACAAGGGAATGTTTAACGGCAAGCGCCTGTTAAGCGAAGCATCCATTGCCGAAATGCAGCAGAGCCGTACACACGGGCTTTCTATTACTTACACTCCCGCAGCAGGCGAAGGTTTTGAATATGGTTATGGCGAATGGGTGCAGGAGAAAGATGCGGCGGGTAACAGCACGGTGGTAAGCAGTCCGGGACTGTTTGGCACCTGGCCGCTGGTAGATATGGGGCGTCAGTATGCCTCTATTATTTTTGTAAAAACATTGTTGAATGAGCAGCGTAAGGATGTATACCTGCAATTAAAGCAGGCGTTTGATGCGGCGATGAAGTGAGGGAGACGTGAGTGGTGAGTAGTGAATAGTGAATGAGCGAAGCGGTTGCGATGGAACACCAGCAACGGTAGCATTAGTTGAAGGGCGCAAAGGAAATCAGCCATGATTCCTTTGCGCCCTTTGTTTAACTATACAGCCATCAAACCATTCAACAATCATATCATCATACCATCATTCTTTGACGAGCACGATCCGCTTCCTGTCGGCGGCGTACATATCGGCGTAGAATTTTGCGAACTCGGGGTAAAGACTGGCAGGATAACGTCCGGCAATACGTTCAAGGCTGCGGTACAGTACAATGGTATTGCCTTTTATTTCGAAATGGATGGTATAACTTCCGAAGCCTTTAGCAAGATGTACATCCTGCGGCATTGATTCTGCCTTGTAACCTGCCGGAATAGCAATATGCACAGAATCCTCATCCCGAAAAGAAGAGCGGAATTCAATATCGTACCTGCGCGGCTGGGTGGCAGCAGGCAAACGGCCACTTTTATTAAACAGGTTGGCTTCTATAAACATGCGCTTACCCGATACAGTAGCATACCCGGGCGCGCTGATGCGCAGGGTTTCATTCACTTTCGGAATATCGGCTTCCTGTTCTTTAAAGTCCATCTGTTCTACTTTATAGGTAGGCAGGTTTAGTGTTTCATTCAGGTATTTTTCCCTGTCGTCTTTGCTAACATCATACATCAGCATATGCCTTTCTTCTTCCTGCAAACCGGTAAACTCCGTATGCACGTCTGCTACCAGGTTTCCTTCTTCATTAATCTGCGCCTGTACTGAACGCAGCTGCTGGTTGTCTTTTGCCGTATACCTGGGCGTCCATACCACATGCCCGCCGTCTGCTGCCAGCAGCAGGGCCTGCCTGGCATCGGTAAAATTACCCAGGAAGCCGGGCGCCATGGTTTGACTGGTACATTCAAGCCAGGTGGTATCTTTTGCAACAGGTACGCACAGGATAACGTGGTTGAAATAATTGGCCGGGAAGTCTTCCCACAGGCCTTTGTTCACATTCCTGCCTGAACTAATGATTACACAGTTGCCTTCTATCCCTGCTTCTTTCAGCAAGGCCTTCATATAATTGGACAATGCTTTGCAATCACCATATCTTTTTGCAGCAACAAACTTCGCATCAAAAGGCTGCCAGCCGCCAATACCCAGCTGCACGCTGATATAGCGTGTATTCTGCTGCATGTACTTGTACAATACTTTAATTTTTTCTTTTTGTGTACCCAGTCCGTCTGCCAGGCGGTGCACATCCTGTTTTACATTATCCGGCAATTCATCACGGCCTGCGTACAGGCTGCCCATAAAGCTGCCCAGGCTTTGCCAGCTATCCATATGACCCTCGTACTGGTTCAGCGAAAATGTTTCTGCAGCCAGGTAAACGGCAGTAGTCAGCTCCTGCCATGCAGGAGAAAGATACTCCCTTTCAACAGGCTGTACATTGTTCAGCTGCCAGCTAAGCACAGTTGTTTTATCATTGGCAGTGGTTTGCGGCGCTGCTGCATAATTAAACGCTTTATAATGCAACTTGAAACCCGCCGGTGCTTCCACTGTAAAACGGCTTTGCTGTACGGCAAGATGTTCTGCATTTACCGGCATCCAGTAAGGCAGGTTAAACATGGTATAGTATTCCTGCTCATCTTCGTATTCAACTGTATAAGGATAGATGCGCCAGTAGAAATTATGGGATTTAACGCGGCTGTCGGTGGCAAGACTAAAATCGTTATCGCTTTCATCCGCAATATCCTTCGACTTTACCGAACGTAATTGTTTGCCGTTTGCATCGAACAGGTGCCCTGAAATATCACGCAGCGAATGCAGCTTATCATAATCATTGCTGTAAACGGCAAAACGGTTGCCCTCTTCATTTAAAATAGTAACGGCATATTTATGTGTAACCACCGCATGGCCCGAGCTCTTAATCACCACACTGGTTTCATCCATGCGTACAACAGCATTGGCATTTTTCGTCAGCGAATCGGGAATAAGGCTTATATTATATTGTTGTGCCTGCAAATAAAATGGCACAACCAGCAACAGGAATAACAAACGTTTCATCAGGATTTGATTTTTTTAAACACAATCTGCTCCTTCTCTTTCTTTACGATAAAGGCAAAAAAATCACGCAGGGTATCATAGTCATCCGGTTCAAAATTGGCTTTCTGCAATTTAAGGTGACAGCGCATCTGGATGTTCTCTCCGTCTGTCCCGATGATGTATTCAAAAGAACCTTCATTGTCATTGAGATTTACCCGGTTCGATTTAGGCAGCTCTTCCACTTTGTATCCTTTGGGAACCTCCATATTCAGCACGTACATTTTGTCGATACAGTTATCCATTTCCACGGGATAAGTCCTGGTACTGGCTTTAAACGGGTTTTCCTTGTACAGCATATCACCCAGTATGGGCGTGAAGTATACGAGATCTTCATTAAACGCAAATGCAATATCGTAGTGATAACTCAGCGGGCAATCGAGCTGGTTAAGCGAATCAACTCCTTCATTAGTCAGTTCCACATCCATCGAATACGATTTCTGGATATTCCTGAAGAAATCGGCCTGCATTTTATTTTTGAGCTGGCTGCGCATTTGCATGGAATGAAAAATACCGGGCGAGCTGTTAATGCTGCCGCTTACCTTGCCTGTTGTGTCATTTACAAGGAAGATGGTAGCCGTTTGCCTTTCAATCAATGAATCAGTCGAAAGCTCTACCAGTACCGGCGGGTTGGCTATTGTTCTGCCCGAGCCGTTGTAACATTCGTGATCCAGCATGTTAAAACCAAGATAGTTGTACGATGCATCCAGCAGCCAGGTGCTGTCTTCCGTTTGCGCCTTACAAATAAGGTAGTTGAACTTGTTCATGATGGGATAGGTTTCCATGGCCAGTCCATGCGAACGGGTGCTGAGAATAACAGGATCGGCGCCAATGCCCTGGTTGCGCAGCATGGCAGTCAGCAGCATATTGATATCTGCCACACTGCCTTTTTTCTGCTGGAAGGTTTTCTTCAGCGGTTGTGTGAGGTAAAAACCGTAATGACTTACACAGGCAAACTGATCGCGCAGGTAGGCATAAATTTTTCTTGCTTTCTGCGAGGGTGAATCACCCGGTGCCACAATGTTCTTCATTTCATCGTTCAGCCATGCATTGCGCGCAGCAAGATCTGCCCCAAAGTCCTCGTCTTTCAGCAGGTCTTCCACCATTTTACCCCAGTTGGACATATACAACTCCGGCTCGCGGTTGGGCCACCTGATGGCTGCCAGCTGGAAAGAAATACTGGAAATATGATTGCGCAGGGTAGTGGTGAAAGATTCGTCTTTTAAGGCAGGCACATTCTTCATTGCCCATACACTGTTTACCGTGTTGCCTCTCCAGGTAAAAGAGGTAGATGCTTCTGTAGCGGTGTGCCCCGGATCGACCAGCAGGTACGATTCGCTCGAAAGCAGCGCCGTATCTGTTGAATAAGGATGGTATCCCTGCTTTACAAACACAAAATCAAACAGCGTGGGTATGGTAACCTCGTACTGGCTGAACAGGCGTGGAAACTCGCCCTGGTAAAACCAGGAAGGCACATCATAATAACGCGGCGAAGTAACTGTGTAGCTGTATTCGATAATTGAACCTTCCCTGATATTGGGGAAGGTGAATTTTTCGGTAACAAAATCCCCGTTCTTATCTTCAAACAACGCACTTTTGTCGAGCTTGGTCGTGGTTACCACGCCATTTTCCAGGTTAAAGGTAGCCACCTGCAGGTCTTCCAGCTTTTCTTCTGTCTGGGATTTTTTGTACAGGTCAATAGACACGGCTGCTGCATGGTCAAAAGCATTCCTGTGCAATAGCCTGATACGGGCATGGCGTTTAAATACCACGCTGAAAAAACCTTTGTTATTACCTTCGTATGAAGAACTGCCGATATCATAGAGATAAACAGCATCTGCAGAAGAATCGACGGCATAAGCGGAGGGGGCAAAATCTTCGGGTTTCACATCACCGAATTTGTACTTCTGTTTACCGGAACCGGCGAATAAAACAGTTTGGCAACATGCCACCAGCAGTAGAAAAAGGGCTAACCTTTTATGCATAAGGGAATTGGTTGAGGCACAATAATACAATACCGGATTAAAACAACGAAAAAAACAGTTGAAAAACGTCTCTTTTTATACCAGCTTCATTAAATCACTGAGTACAGAACTCGGTTTCAGCTATTGCGGCATTGCCAAAGCCCGCAGGCTGGATGAAGATGCGCGCAGGCTCGAAAACTGGCTGAACAAGGGCATGCACGGGAAAATGAGCTATATGGAGAAGTATTTTGACCTGCGTGTAGACCCTACCCTGCTGGTACCCGGCGCCAAATCGGTAATTACCCTATTGCTCAATTATTACCCGCAAACCACCCAGCATACCGACGGGCCCAAGATAGCCAAATACGCCTATGGCAATGATTACCACGAAGTAATAAGAGAAAAGCTCAACAACCTGCTGCTTCGTTTGCAGGAAACTGTGGGCGAAGTAAATGGCCGCGGCTTTGTAGATTCTGCCCCTGTGCTCGAACGCAGCTGGGCACAGCAGAGCGGCGCAGGGTGGATTGGTAAAAACGGGAATATCATCAGCAAACAGGCGGGTTCCTTCTTTTTTATCGCCACGCTGATTGTTGACCTGGAACTGGAATACGATGACCCGTACGCCAAAGATTTCTGCGGCAGCTGTACCCGCTGTATCGATAGCTGCCCGACAGAAGCGATACTGCCCGGCAAGGTAGTTGACGGCAGCAAATGCATCAGCTATTTTACCATTGAGCTGAAAGACATGCTGCTGCCCGATAACATGCAGCAACGTTTCGACAACTGGTTCTTCGGCTGCGATGTGTGCCAGGATGTGTGCCCCTGGAACCGTTTCAGCAAGCCCAATACAGAACCGGCTTTCACACCCCTGCCTGAGATACTCAACTTCAGCACACGCGAGTGGCAGGAGATGACGGAAGAAAGCTTCCGCGCTATATTCAAACACTCACCGCTTAAACGCAGCAAATATGCAGGCATACGGCGTAACCTGAAATTTGTGAAGGGGGGATGACTGTTTAAAGTTTAACGTTGGAAGTTGGAAGTTAATCACCATCCTGTAAGCACCACATTTACGCCGGTTTGCCACAGGCGCTGACCCTGGTTGCCTGTGATTTTAAAGGCACTGCCAATACCATATTGCAGGTAAGGCGCTATGCGCCATTGCAAATGACCGGTGCGCAGCGGCACATCGGGCGAGAAGTAGAATGCAGGCTGATAGGTATGCATCAGGCTTTTGATGGAGGCCGTTTTTGTTGTGAATGCTGTTGTAGTCGCTACAGTGCTGGTGGAGCGGCCATTGGCTGTTATCACGAACCCATTCATCAAACCACCGGAGAAACCCAGCACTGACAATGCTTTCCAGTGCAGCAACAGCGGCACATCGATGGCATGGATATGGTATTTGCTATGCTGCTGTAACGACTGGTACAGTTGCCCCGAAGGCACACGGTAATTGAATACGGCATTAAAGGAGCTGTATTGATACAGCAACCCGCTTTCAACACTCCACTTATCACTGAATGTTCTATCCAGCAATACGCCCGCCTGCCAGCTGAAGCCCGATGTATTGGCAGTTGCACCGGGTATTACAGCCGACGAATTTCCATTGCTTGGCGTTAAGTTGAGATAGTCACTATATGGCGGCACCGAAAAGGAAAGTCCCGAATTCTGATTGTTTGCCGTGCGTGTTACCAGCGCCACTGCCGATACACCCGCACCGGCAGTTGGCATCAGCTGCCAGCCATGTTTGTGCGGTTGTTTTACCTGTATATGCGGCTCACCGGGTACCTGCAATGGCTGAAACGGGTTCAGCTGGTTGGCTTCCAGCCCCGGCAGCAATGTTTCAGGATGCAATAAACCAGCCATATTGCGCAGTACCGAACCATACATGGCAGGGTCCTGTACCGTTGAATCAATATAGGCCGCAGCCGGTGTAAGAACGACGTTGTTGCCGATACCGGCTGCATTGGCAACTACAGCTGCATGCGGGTTATTGTTATTGTGCTGCCCACGCATAACTGCAGCATCACCTGCTGTTGCCTGAACGCCATTGCCTGGCGCAGTTTCAGCCAACACCTCTTTATTGGCAGGCACGCCAGCTGTTGTTGCATCCTGCGTAGTACCGATGTTTGCATTGGGTTCATCAGCTGCAGACTTACTGGCTGGTTCCGGTACCTGTGGCAGGCCGGTATTGTTTTGTGTGGCTGTTGTTTGTGTTGCGGCAGCTGCGGGGCCAGCTTTGTGTTGTTCGTAATAAAACCAAGCCCAGCCAGTGCCCAGTAAAAGCAACCCGCTAAGCCACCACCAGGCAAACACGCGGCGTTTTCTGCGCGGCTGTGTAATGGCCTGCTGAATATTGGTCCATGCGCCGGCACCGGGTTGTAGTTCAAACCCGCTCATCAAATCCTGTATTTGTTTTTCGAGCTGATTATCCGGCATAATTCATTTTTTTAGTTGCATCCGCATCATATTTGGTGATCCACGTGGCAAGCAAGGTACGCGCACGCATATACTGCGAGCGGGAAGTACTTTCGCTGATACCCATCATTCCGGCTATTTCAACGTGAGAATAGCCTTCTACGGCATGCAGGTTAAAAATGGTTTGATACCCCGACGGCAGTTGCCTGATCAGGTCGGCCAATTCCTTTGCGCTGAGGTTTATTACCGGGTCATCTCCTGAAACAGGGTGCATATAATCATCTGTAAGCACCATATCTCCCTGGTAACGCTTGGTTTGCTTGAGGTAATTGAGCGCAGCATTTACCATAATGCGACGTATCCAGGCCCCCAGTTCGCCCCCGCCCTTGTACTGGTGCAGGCAGCGGAATACATTGATAAACCCTTCCTGCAGTACATCCTGGGCATCGGTAACCGACTTGGTATACCTGTAACAAATAGCCATCATCTGCCCGGCAAATGTTTTGTACAGTTGCTCCTGGGCAGCTACGTCTCCTGCTAAACAGGCTGCAATAAGACGGCTGTTATCTGTCATACGTTAATTCCGAAAAGCTGACAATGATAGAAAAGAAACCGTTGCATTCCCAAAGAAAAAAAGTTTGTTGCTGCCAGTTGTTGGGTATAAATCGCCTCCGGCGATAGATGTTCTGAACAGCCGTTCAATAGTTCAATTGTTCAATAGTTCAATTGTTCAATTCCCGTTTATATCCGTTATTCCTTTCCAGGGAAGTTTACAGCCAGTGCATGTTGAGGATGCGGCTGTGAGGACACAGCCGCTGGCGATCAAATTGGCATTCGCCAAGATCGCTCACGACTGTATTTCTGTACGAGCCTGAAATAAGTTGACCAAAAAACCAGGTCAAACATGGCAAAAACACATTTAGTAACCCGACGCGTCTTCAGTGAAGAGGTACGTCGCAGTGCCGTAAAGGCAATTGAATCAGGAAAGA